>NZ_JAASAH010000009.1 GCF_012726235.1 Streptomyces sp. HNM0574 | reverse complement strand
TGACCGGGTTGATAGGCCGGATATGGAAGCACCGTGAGGTGTGGAGTTGACTGGTACTAATAGGCCGAGGGCTTGTCCGTAGATGCTCGCGTCCACTGTGTGGGTTCTGAGACAACAACCGCATTCAAATTGAAGAGTGTGCTTGTTCGCTCGAACTCTGGGTGATCGACCATATGTATATGGTCTCCCCGCTTAGAGTTTCGGTGGTTATAGCGTGAGGGAAACGCCCGGTTACATTCCGAACCCGGAAGCTAAGCCTTTCAGCGCCGATGGTACTGCATGCGGGAGCGTGTGGGAGAGTAGGACGCCGCCGAACAATCTTTATAGGCCCTGGGCCTCAGCGCATGCATGCTGCTGAGGCCCAGGGCTTTTTGTTTTTCCCGAAGAGCGCTGAATGGCTCGCTGCGCGAGAATGACGTGCAGCACCCCGCAGACAGGAGTCACCACGATGTCCACGAATTCGCCCGACGACAGGCCTGAGCGTCGTCCTCGTCAGTCCGGTCCGGGCCGGGGTGAGGACCGTCCGCGGGGTGGCCAGCGTGATGACCGCGGGCGCGGTGGGTTCCGCCGCGACGACCGTGGCCGGGACTTCGGCCGTGACCGGGACCGTGGCGGCCGGGACGGTGGCCGTGGGACCGGTGCGCCCCGTGGCGACCGGCGCGATGACCGGGACCGTGGTGGGTTCCGCCGTGAGGAGCGGCGGGACGACCGGGGGCGCGGTGGGTTCCGTGGGGACGACCGTCGGGACGGCCGGCGTGATGACCGGGGGCCGGCGCGTGGTCCGCGGCGGGACGACCGCGACCGTCAGGACCGTGGCGGGTTCCGTCGGGACGACCGGCGCGGTGACCGCCGTGACGACAGGCGGGACGACCGCGCGGGGCGCGATGGTGGCAGGCCGCCGCGTCGTGACGACGACCGTGACCGCGGCGGCTTCCGGCGCGACGACCGGGACCGTGGGTTCCGGCGGGACGGGCAGGGCCGGGGTGACCGGCCCGGGTTCCGCCGTGACGACCGCGGGCGCGGTGGGGAGCGGCGGGACGACCGCGACCGTCAGGACCGTGGTGGGTTCCGTCGCGATGACCGGCGTGACGACAGGCGGGACGACCGCCGTGACGACCGCGACCGTGGCGGCTTCCGGCGCGACGAGCGCCGGGACGACCGGCGTGACGACCGCGACCGCGGCAGCTTCCGCCGTGACGACCGTCGGGACGACAGGCGTGATGACCGCCGTGGCCCCCGTCGGGACGACCGTGACCAGGGTGGGCGGCGGCCGTACGGGCACGGCGGTGGCCGTGGTCGGGACGAGCGTGGTGGGTTCCGTGGGGGACGGGACGACCGCGGGGGGTTCCGTGGCGGACGCGGGGGCGAGCGGCGGGATGATCGTCGGCCGGACCGGGAGCCGTTGAAGCGGCTGCCGATCGATGAGGACATCACCGGCGACGAGATCGACAAGGAGGTCCGGCAGGAGCTGATGAGCCTGCCGAAGACCCTGGCCGAGGACGTCGCCAAGAACCTGATGATGGTGTCGCGTCTGCTGGACGAGGACCCGGAGCGGGCGTACGGCTACGCGAAGATCGCGCTGCGGCTGGCCTCCCGGGTGCCGTCGGTACGTGAGGCGGCGGGCTTCGCCGCGTACTCGGTGCAGAAGTACTCCGAGGCGCTGGCCGAGTTCCGGGCGGCGCGGCGGATGACGGGGCTGCAGCACCTGTGGCCGGTCATGGCGGACTGCGAGCGCGGGATGGGGCGTCCGGAGAAGGCGCTGGCGATGGCCGGCGAGCCCGAGGTGCAGAAGCTGGACAAGGCCGGCCAGGTCGAGATGCGTCTCGTCGCGGCCGGTGCGCGGCGGGACATGGGCCAGGCCGAGGCCGCCGTGGTGACCCTGCAGAGCCCCGAGCTGGCGTCGAACTCGGTGCAGCCGTGGACGGCCCGGCTGCGGTACGCGTACGCGGACGCGCTGCTGGAGGTCGGCCGCGAGGACGAGGCCCGCGAGTGGTTCGCGAAGGCGCTGGAGGCCGACCAGCAGGGCACGACGGACGCCTCGGACCGGCTGGCGGTGCTGGACGGTGTGGAGTTCGTCGACGCGCTGGACGAGGAGGCCGACGGCGAGGACGCCGAGGGCTACGAAGCGGAGGAGTCCGCGGGCTCGGACCCCGAGGGTCGCGAGCGGGACTGAGTGACGGTGGCCGCGGCTGTGAGGTCGCGGCCACCGCGCGGGTGACACACGACGAAGGGCGGGTTCCTCTCCAGGAGAGGAACCCGCCCTTCGTCGTGTGCGGGGCCGTCAGGCGAAGCGGGCCAGGGGGTTCTGGAGGTCGCCGATGAGCTGGAGGGCGCCCGAGGGGTCCTGCAGGTCCACCATCTGCTGGTTGTTGCGCAGCTGGAGGCGGTTGAGGCAGGACAGCGAGAAGCTGTCGGCGAAGATGTCGTACCGCCGGAAGCGCTCGGCCAGGTGCGGGGCGGACTTCTGGTAGTCCTTGACGCACTCGGCGACCGTGGACCAGAAGGTGTCCTCGTCCATGGTGCCGTTGGTGGCGAGGGTGCCGTTGAGCAGGCGGAAGAAGCAGTCGAAGACGTCGGTGAGGATCGAGAGGATCTTCATGTCCTCCGGCACCTCGGCGCGCAGCCGCTCGACCTCCTCCGGGAGTTCGGTCTCCGGGCTCATCACCGCGATCTCCTCGGCGATGTCCTTGAAGATCGCGCGCTGCGGTACGCCCTGCTCGTCCAGGACGAGGATGACGTTCTCGCCGTGCGGCATGAACACCAGCTCGTACTGGTAGAAGGCGTGCAGCAGCGGCGTGAGGTACACGTCCAGGTAGCGGCGCAGCCAGGCGGCGGGTTCGAGGCCGGAGCGTTCGATGAGCGCGCTGGTGAAGGAGTCGCCGTCGCGGTCGATGTGCAGCAGCGAGGCCATGGTGGCCAGCCGCTCGCCCTCGGCGATGCGCGGGACGGGGCTCTCGCGCCAGAGCGCGGCGAGCATCTTCAGGTACGGGGAGCCCTTGGGGGCGGTGGCCTCGTAGTGCTCGGGGTGGTAGCCGACGGCGGCGCACTCGCGGAGGATCGACAGGCCGGTGCCCTTGAGGACCTCGTCCTCGTCGATGAGGCGGGTCAGCCAGTCGTTGATGGCCGGGGTGGCCTTCATGTAGTTGGCCGAGAGCCCGCGCAGGAAGCCCATGTTGAGGACGGACAGGGCCGTCTTGATGTAGTGCTTCGAGGGGTTGGACGAGTTGAAGAACGTCCGGATGGACTGCTGGGCGAGGTGCTCGTCGTCGCCGGGGCCGAGGCACACGAGGTGGCGCTGGGCGACCTCGGAGGCGAAGGTGATGGAGAGCTTGTTCCACCACTGCCAGGGGTGCACGGGCAGCAGGTAGTAGTCGTCCAGGTCCAGGCCGAGTTCGGTCATCGAGGCCGAGAAGCGGCGGAGGGTGGACGCGGACAGCTCGGAGAGGACCAGCTTGTCGTAGCTGAGGTCGGCCGAGGTGGTGAAGGTGGCCCGGCCGCGGTGCGCGGCGACCCAGATGAGGCGCACGGGGGCGCCGGCCTCGGGGGCGTACGCGCGGTACTCGGCGATGTCGAAGCCGAGGCGGCCGTTGTTGGCGATGAAGCAAGGGTGACCCTCGGTCATCCCGGCCTCGATCTCCTGGAAGCCGGACTCGGACAGCTCCTTGGCGCTGACGTCGGGGCGCGTCAGTTTGTAGGCGGTGCTGGCCAGGGTGGAGCTGATCTCCTCGAGGTAGACGGGGAGGATCTCGTCGCTCAGGGTGAGCGAGGTGCGCAGCTCGGTGATGAACGCCAGGGCGTCCAGGGGGAGCTCGGCGCCGTCGCGGTGCCGGGTGATGCTGTCGGCGTCGACCTGCCAGTGGTCGAGGGCGAGGACCTGGGCGCGGAAGTGGTACTGCGTCTCGCCGTCGTCGCTGGTGACGGTCCAGCGGCCGTCGTTGCCCGGCTGCTGCACGGGCATGAAGAGCCGCTCGTGCGCGAACTCGGCGAGGGCTTTGCGCACCAGGAGCCGGTTGGCCCGTGCCCAGTTCTCGGGGGTGAGGTGGGAGACGGCGTCGCGTGGGGTGCTGGGGTGCGGGGTCGTCATCGGCTGGTCTCTCCTCGGGCGGCCACGAACTGGTCGCGGGTGCACATGCTCAGGTAGGCGTTCTTCTCGGGCTTGGCGATCTCCCGCTCGACGCGGAAGCCGACGGCCGTGTTGAGGGCGTGGACGGCCTTGTTGCGGACGTCGGGCTCGACGACGACGCGGCGGGTGGCCGGGTCGTCGAAGAGCATCTCCATCACGGTGGTGATCACGGCGAGGGTGAAGCCGTGGACGGGGGTGTCGGTGGGCGCGCACAGGAAGTGCATGCCGACGTCGCCGGGTTCGGCCTCGTACAGGCCCTTCAGCTCGACGTGCGCCGGGTCGTAGCGCTCCATGAGGAAGGCGGGCTCGCCGTTGTGCAGGCCGATGAAGGCGTCGTGGTGTTCGTGCGCGGCGATGCCGGCGAACTCCTTCTCGACGTCGTCCAGGCTCGCGTCCTGCATCAGGTAGAACGCCGATTTGGCGTCGGTGAGCCAGCGGTGGAGCATCTCGCGGTCGCCCTCGACGTCGAGGGGGCGGAGCGCGAAGGTGCCGAGTTCCGCGTCGGTGCGGGTGAAGAGGGTGTTCGTCTCGCTCATGCCCGGGCTCCCTTCGCCTCGCCGGCCAGGGTGTTCAGCGCGTTCTCGGCGCCGGGCGCCGCGAAGTTCTGGAAGGCGATGGAGCGTTCGACCGGGTAGTACTCGCGGCCCAGCAGCTCGCGGATGATGTACGAGTTGCGGTACGCGGCCATGCCGAGGTCGGGGGAGACGAAGCCGTGGGTGTGCAGCTCCGCGTTCTGGACGAAGATCTCCTGGCCCGCGGTGTCGATGCTGTAGTCGCGGCGTACGGCGAACCGGCCCTGCTCGTCCCATTCGATGCGGTCGCTGATCGGGTCGAGGAACTCGGGCCTGCGGTAGCGGTAGCCGGTGGCGAGGACGAGGCCCTCGGTGCTGAGGGAGAAGTCCTGCTTCTGCTCCTCCTGGCGGAGGCCGAGGGTGTAGCGGCCGGTGGTCTCGTCCCAGGAGGCGTCCGTCAGCGCGGTGTTGGTCATCAGCCGCGTGGGGCAGGGGCCGAGGCGGTTCTTCTGGTAGAGCAGGTCGAAGATGCCGTCGATCAGCTCGGTGTTGATGCCCTTGTAGAGGTTCTTCTGGGAGGCGTTGAGCTGGTCGCGGGTGGCGGCCGGGAGGGAGTGGAAGTAGTCCACGTACTCCGGGGAGGTCATCTCCAGCGTGAGCTTGGTGTACTCCAGCGGGAAGAAGCGCGGGGAGCGGGTGACCCAGTTCAGCTCGTAGCCGCGGGTGTCGATCTCCTCCAGCAGGTCGCAGTAGATCTCGGCGGCGCTCTGGCCGCTGCCCACGATGGTGATCGAGTCCTTCTCCTGCAGCGCGGACTTGTGGTCCAGGTAGCGGGAGTTGTGGATCAGGTCGCCGCCGAGGCCCTGGCAGGACTCGGGGATGTAGGGCGGGGTGCCGGTGCCGAGGATCAGCTTGCGGGCGCGGTAGGTGCGCCGCTCGCCGCCGGCCTTGTCGTCGGCGTGCACGAGGTAGAGGCCGCCGTCGGCGCCGTCCTGGTGCTCGACGGAGGTGACGTGGTGCTGGAAGCGGAGGGTGTCGAGTTTCCCGGCGGCCCAGCGGCAGTAGTCGTTGTACTCGGCTCGCAGCGGGTAGAAGCTCTCGCGGATGTAGAAGGAGTACAGCCTGCCCTTCTCCTTCAGGTAGTTGAGGAAGGAGAAGGGGGAGGTCGGGTCCGCGAGGGTGACGAGGTCCGACATGAACGGCGTCTGGAGGGTGCTGCTCTCCAGCAGCATTCCGGGGTGCCAGTTGAACTCGGGGCGGTCGTCGAGGAAGAGGCCGTCGAGGTCCTCGATCGGGTCCGTCAGGCAGGCGAGGCCGAGGTTGAACGGGCCGAGCCCGATGGCTATGAAGTCGTGGACGCGGGTCTGGTCAGGGGTGGACACGTCGGTCTCCGTGGTCCGGGGATGGGGGGTCGGGGTGGCGTTGCGCGTGCCGTCGCGGTGCGTGCGCCGGGGCCGGCGGGCCGTGGCGGGGCAGGCAGGGCTGTCCCGCTCATGACAGGCCGGGGGCCCGCGGTGCGGTGGGTCAGCTCGCGCGGGGTGTGCTCAGTTCGGCCTCGGCGTGGGTGCCGTGCTCGGAGAGGTACCGGCCCGCGTGCTCGGCGATGAGGTCGAGGACGGCGGTGATGTCGTCCAGCGTCGTCTCGGGGTTGAGCAGCGTGAACTTCAGGTAGTGGCTGCCGTCGACGACGGTGCCCGCGACGATCGCGTCGCCGGAGGCGAAGAGCGCCTCCCGGGCGTGCAGGTTGACCTGGTCGGTCAGCGTGCGGTCGGCGGTGGCGGGCGGGAGGTAGCGGAACACCAGGGTGCTCAGCTGCGGCTCCGTGACGACCTCGAAGCGCGGGTCGTCGTTGAGCACCTTCCAGGCGTCGGCGGCGCGGTCGATGACCTCGTCGAAGAGTTCGCCGATGCCGTCGGCGCCCATGATGCGCAGCGTCAGCCACAGTTTGAGCGCGTCGAAGCGCCGCGTGGTCTGGATCGACTTGTCGACCTGGTTCGGGATTTTCCGCTTCGCGCTGCGCTCGGGGTTGAGGTAGTCCGCGTAGTACGTGACGTGGCCGAGGGTGGCGCCGTCGCGTACCAGGACCGCGCTCGAACTCACGGGCTGGAAGAAGGACTTGTGGTAGTCGACCGTCACGGAGTTCGCGCGCTCGATGCCGTCCAGCAGGGCGCGGCGGCGCGAGGTGAGCAGGCCGCAGCCGTAGGCGGCGTCGACGTGCATCCATACGCCGGCGCGCTCGCACAGGCCGGCGATCTCGGGGAGCGGGTCGATGCTGCCGAAGTCGGTGGTGCCGGCGGTGGCGACGACGGCCATGACCTCCAGGCCGTCCCGCTCGCAGCGCTCCAGCTCCCGGGCGAGGGCGACCGTCTGCATGCGGCGCTCGCTGTCGACGGGGACGGAGATGACGGCCTCGGAGCCGAGTCCGAGCATCCGGGCCGCTTTCTCCACGCTGAAGTGGCTGCAGGCGGAGGTCAGGATGCGCAGCCGGGAGCGCAGTGCGTGCCGGCTCTCGGGCTGCGGGGTCTCGCCTCCGGCGACCTCCGCCTCGGCCTTGAGGGCGAGGAGGCGGCAGGTCTCGTCGCGGGCGAGGAGCAGCGCCTGGAGGTTGGACTGGGTGCCGCCGCTGGTGAAGATGCCGTCGGCGTCGTCCCCGAGGCCGATCCGCTCGGCGGTCCAGGAGATGAGGCGGCGCTCGATGAGGGTGCCGCCGGCGCTCTGGTCCCAGGTGTCGAGGGAGGAGTTGACGGCGGAGAGGACGGCCTCGCCGAGCACCGCGGGTATGACCACCGGGCAGTTGAGGTGGGCTATGTACCGCGGGTGGTGGAAGTAGACGGCGTCCCGGAGGTAGACCTCCTCGAGCTCGTCGAGCGCGGCGGACGGGTCGGCCAGCGGCTGTTCGAGGTCGATCCCGGCGACGGCCGGGGCGAGCTGCTCGGGGGTGGCGCCCGTGAAGGGGCGGTCCGCGCCGGCGATTTTTCCGGCGACGCGCTCGACGCCGTCGGTGAGGGAGCGCCTGTACTGCTCCACTGTCCTGTCGTTGAGCAGGTGTGACCTGCTGCTCATGAACTGTCCTCCCTGGCGCGGACACGGTGGCACCGCACGGTCTGTGCGATGAGGTAAGGCTATCCTAACCATGCCGTAGGGGTGCCCGGTTCGGGGAGGGTGTGGACGCGGTCAACTCCCGCGAAAAACACGGGGATACGGGGGTGAATCGGACCGGAAGGGCGTCGGCGGGGGTCCGCTCGGGGCGCCGGGAGCGGGGTGGCGGGTCCGGATTCGCGGACGCACGGTGGGGGAATCCGGGCGGGTTGTCCGGTATGTGACGCGGGCGAGCGCAAGGGGTATCCGGAACGGATGTCTCCGGATGCTGCTCCCGTGCAGGAGGCGGCTAAGGCGAACCTCACTTGCCGAAGTAGGGCCGCTGCGGGCCCCGGACGGTCAGGCTCCGCTTCCCGCGCCGTCCTCGTCGAGGGTGCGCAGCACCAGGCCCGTCGCCGGCTTGGGGCCGAACGAGGTGGACTTGCGGGGCATGGTGATGCCGCGTTCCGCGAGCGCCCGTACGGTCTCCTCGCGCACCGGGCGCATCAGGACGGCCGTGCCGCCCAGCCGCGCGGCCTGCGCGAGCGCGGCCTCGGCCTCGTGCAGATAGCTGATGTGGGAGGGCCGGTCCGGGACGTGCCACACGCCGTCGAGGAGCGTGGAGTGCAGGACGGTGGCGTCGAGTTGGCGCCACTCCTCGGGCCGGTCGCGGTCGACGGTGCGCGCGAGCAGTCCGGGCTCCGGGCGGTCCAGCAGGTGGAAGCCGCCGTCGCCGCCGCTGAGCAGGAAGGCCGTGCCCGGGGTGCGGTCGAGTGCGGCGAGCGCGGCGGCCGTGGCCGTCGTCTCCAGCCGCCGGACGCGGAAGGCGTCCTGCTCCTCGACGGTCTTGAGCGCCTGCGCGAGCGGGAGCCGCGGCAGGACGCGGTGGATCGCCTGCACCTGGAGCGGGTAGCGGGCGGTGTCGACGAGCAGCACCAGGCCGTAGTTCCAGGGCGAGTTGGGCCCGTCCGGCGCGCTCGCGCCCGACTCCTCGGCGCGCAGCCGCAGGTACGTGGCCCAGCGGTGGTGGCCGTCGGCGATGAGGGCCTGGCGCCGGGAGAGGTCCCGGTCGATCTCGGCGATCTCGGCCTCGTCCGTCACGGCCCACAGGCGGTGCGCGAAGCCGTCCTCGGTGGCGGTGGAGAGCAACGGCGTACGGCGCGTGGCGCGTTCGATGACGGCGGTGGCGCCGGTGGCGGTGCCGCGGCTGCGGTAGGAGAGCAGCAGCGGCTCGGGATGAGCGGCGGTGGCGCGCATCAGCGCGGCACGGTCCTCGACGACCTCGGCTATCACCTCCTCGTGCGGCAGCACCACGCCCTCCTCGGGCGGGGACAGCCGCAGCGCGCCGATGAGACCGCGCTGGAGCACGTCGCCCTTGCGCTGCTCGTAGACGTAGAGCGCCGGTTCGGGGTCGGTGGCCAGGACGCCCTCGGCCCGCCAGCGGCTGAGCGTCTCCGCGGCCTGCCGGTGCCGGGTGTCCGGGTCGGCGGCCTGCGGGAGGATCAGCCGCACGATGTTGTACGGGTCGGCCGTCTCCAGGTGCCGCAGGCCGTCGGGCCTGACCACGACGTCGTACGGCGGGGACGTCACGGCGGCCAGGCTGCTGACGCGGCCCGGTGCGTAACGCAGCCCGCGGAAGGGCGAGAGGCGGAGGCCGTCGGCGGTCATCCGAGCATGCTATGCCGCCGCTGCCGGGCGCGAGGAGCGGGGCACGGGGGGCGCAGGGTATCGGCGCCCCGGCGGCCCCGCGCGTCCGGGCACGCGCGACGGCGCACGGGGCGTGCGGGATCATCGGGTCCAGGCGTGCTCCGCGACCGGGAGCGCCGTGTGCGAGGAGAGCGAGAGACGATGTTGCAGGGCACCCCGCGTACCCGTCCCGACGGCAGCGACCGTGTGCTGGGCGAGCGGTACGACACGGCGCTGCTGGACCTGGACGGTGTGGTGTACGTCGGCGGCGAGGCGGTGGCGCACGCGCCGTCGTCGCTGGCGGCCGCGCGGGACGGCGGGATGCGGCTCGCGTACGTCACCAACAACGCGGCCCGCACGCCCCGGACGGTCGCCGAGCACCTCACGCGGATCGGCGTGCCCGCGGCCGACGAGGACGTGATCACCTCGGCGCAGGCCGTCTCCCGGCTGATCGCCGAACAGGTCGCGCCCGGCGCCCCGGTGCTGGCGATCGGCGGCGAGGGGCTGCGTGCCGCGCTCGCCGAACAGGGCCTGCGCGTCGTGGAGTCGGCCGACGACGGTCCTGCCGCCGTCGTGCAGGGCTTCGGCGGTCCCGCGCTGCCGTGGGGGAGCCTGCAGGAGGCGGCGGTCGCGGTGGGCCGGGGCGTGCCGTGGTTCGCGTCCAACACGGATCTGACGATTCCGGGGGAGCGGGGCATCCTGCCGGGGAACGGCGCGGCCGTCGAGGTCGTCCGGATCGCCACCCGCTGGATGCCCGAGCCGCCCGAACCCCGCGTCGCGGGCAAGCCGTTGCCGCCCATGCACCGGGAGACGATCCTGCGGACGGGCGCGCGGCACCCCCTGGTCGTCGGCGACCGGCTGGACACCGACATCGAGGGCGCCTGCGCGGGCGGCGTCGACTCGCTGCTCGTCCTCACCGGCGTGACGGACGGCGCGCAGCTCCTGGCCGCGCGCCCGGACCACCGGCCCACCTACGTCTCCCGCGACCTGCGCGGGCTGCTCGCGCCGGCCCCGCCGGTGACGGGCGAAGCGGCGGCCGGCTTCACCTGCGGCGGCTGGACGGCCTCGGCACAGGGGCCCGAGCTCCGGCTCGCCGCCGCGGACGAGGCGGAATCCGGTGACCCGCTCGACGGGCTGCGCGCCCTGTGCGCCGCGGCCTGGACGGCGGCGGGCGACGGCGTCTGCACCCTGGACGCGGCCAAGTCCCTGGCCCGGCTGGGGCTTTGAGCCGCGCGGCGGCAGAGCCCCGACATGGCGAAGGACCCCGCCCGGAGGGGAGTGGTCGGGGTCCTTGCCAGCAGGGGGCGTACGTGCCCGCGCGTGGGGACGTACGGCGGTGCGGGGCGGATCAGCCCCGCGCGGAGGCCTGGGCCGCGCCGGAGACGGCCTCCTCGACGAGCTGCTCCTCGGATGAGCCCAGCCGCCAGTAGCCGGTGAACTTCACGGCCCTGCGGTCGAATCCGCGCTCGCGCACGAGGTGCCGGCGCAGCTGCTTCACCGTCCCGGCCTCCCCGGCGATCCAGGCGTACGGCGTGCCCGCGGGCAGCTGGGCGGCGCCGACGGAGCCGAGGACGAAGTCCGTGCGGTGCGCCTCGGTGTTGTCGCGGACGAGCCAGGTGATGTCGGCGTCGGCGAGGGTCGGCAGCTCCTGGATGTCGTCCGCGTGCGGGACCTCCAGCCACACCTTGGCCCGGGTGCCCAGCGGCAGCCAGGAGAGGATGCCGGCGATCGCGGGCAGCGCCGTCTCGTCCCCGCTGAGCAGCACCCAGTCGGTGCCGGCCGGGGGACGGAAGTCGACGCCGCCGTTGTCGGGGACGGCCGGGCCGAGCACGGTGACCCGGTCGCCGGGGAGGGCGCGGGCCGCCCAGTGCGAGGCGGGCCCGGTGTCGCCGTGCAGCGCGAAGTCGATGTCGATCTCGTCGTGCGGGACGCGGCGCTGTTCGCGGACGGTGTAGGAGCGCATGATGCCGCGCACCGCCGGGTCCATCGCGCGCCAGACGGGGAACCACTCGGTGCCCGCCTCGGTCGGCACGACCGGTGCCTCCTGGCCGGGATGCGGGAGGAACAGTTTGAACCGCTGGTCGCGGCCGCCGGAGGTGAAGTCACGCAGCCCCTCACCGCCGAAGGTGATGCGGAGCATCGTCGGGCCCAGCCTGCGGGTCCGTACGACGTGCAGGTCGAAGAACTGGAACGGAACCGCGGGTGCCGGTGCTTCGGGGGCTGCGGTGCTCATGCTTCGGGGCTCCTCCCGGACGGTGTAGGTCAGGCCGCCGCTTCGTGCCGTTGCGCGTGAACCGCCGTGCGGCGCAGGCCCCTTGCGGGGGTCGTACGAGGCGCTGTGCAGGACGTTCCGTGCGGTGCTGGGTGTGGGGGCGGTGCTGCGGTGCTGTGGTGCCGTGACGCGGTGGTGCTGTGTTCCGTGCTGCGTGTGCGGCGTACGTCGTCCCGCCGGTGCCCGGAGCCCGGCAGGCGGGAGCGGGCACGGCGGGGCCGCCCCGTTCGTGGAGACCGGGGCGGCCGCACGGCCGAACACGGACTTAGGTTAACCTAACCAAAGTCGTTGTTGTCCAGTGGCCGGGTGGTGTTCACCGGTCTTCGAGCGGAGTCGCAGTTGTCTCCCGTCACCCCTCTCCCGTGCGCCTCCACGGCCGCGCCCAACGGCCCGGTGCGGGCCGGGAGTTGCCGGGCGCTGCCTTCCCGGGTGTACTCGGCGGCGGACAGCAGCGGCGCGCGGCAGCCTGCCGGGGCGCGCGTACCCGCGCGCCCGCGACGACAGAAGCGGTACCAGGCCCGAGTTGGGGTGCGAGTGTGAGTGCGGACATGAACGTGGAGACGGACGTGCAGAACGCGGACGTGACGAGCCCGGACGTGACGAGCGCCGGGGCGCGGGACGCGGGCGTGGACGGCGCGTCCGCGCGTCCGCGCCGGACGGCCGCCGACGGGGACCGCCTCGCCGGCCGGGATCTCACCCTCGCCTACGACCAGCGGACCATCGCGCGCGAGCTGGACGTGGCGATACCGCACCACTCCTTCACCGTCGTCGTCGGCCCCAACGCCTGCGGCAAGTCCACGCTGCTGCGCGCCCTGTCCCGGATGCTCAAGCCGAGCTCCGGCGCGGTGACGCTGGACGGCGCCGACATCAGCGGCATCCCCGCGAAGAAGCTGGCCCGCACCCTCGGGCTGCTCCCGCAGAGCTCCATCGCCCCCGACGGCATCGGCGTCGCCGACCTCGTCGCCCGCGGCCGGTACCCGCACCAGGGCCTGCTGCGTCAGTGGTCGCGGGACGACGAGCGGATCGTCCGCGAGTCCATGGCGGCCACCGGCGTCGAGGGGCTGGCCGGGCGCTACGTCGACGAGCTGTCCGGCGGGCAGCGGCAGCGCGTGTGGATCGCGATGGCGCTCGCGCAGGAGACCCCGCTGCTGCTGCTCGACGAGCCGACCACCTACCTCGACATCGCCCACCAGATCGAGATCCTCGACCTGTGCGCCCGGCTGCACGAGGAGCAGGGCCGCACCCTCGTCGCGGTGCTGCACGACCTCAACCACGCCGCCCGGTACGCGACGCACCTGATCGCGATGCGGGACGGGCACATCGTCGCCGAGGGCGCGCCCTCGGACATCGTCACCGCCGACCTCGTCGAGGAGGTCTTCGGCATGCCCTGCCGGGTCATCGACGACCCGGAGACCGGCACCCCGCTCGTGGTGCCCGCAGCCCGCCGCTGACCCTGTCGCGGGGCCGGGGGCGGTAGCGTCGGGGCATGAGCGAGTTGGGGCCGCAGGGGACGGACAGCACGGCGGAGCGGCAGCCGGAGGCCGGCGGAACACCGGAGCATCCGGAACCGGAACCGCCGGTGGACGCCGTGGACACGGTGGACGCCGCGGACACCGCGGAGGAACCGGAGCCCGAAGCGGAGAGCGACGGTCCGGAGCCGCTCGGTGTCGGTGTGACGCCGACCGGCGACGGCGACGTGGACGCCCGGCTCCGGCGGCTGGAAGCGGTGGACCACCTCGCTGTATCGGGTCATCTCGACGTGTACGAAGATGTGCACAGCGGCCTGCGCGAACAGCTGGCCGCCCTCGACCGACCCCGGAGCTGAACGACAGTGGCACGACGCCGACTCGATGCGGAGCTGGTGCGCCGCAAGCTGGCCCGCTCGCGTGAGCACGCGAGCCAACTCATCGCGGCGGGCCGGGTGACGGTCGACAAGAACACCGCGACCAAGTCCGCGACCCAGGTGGAGACGAGCGCGGCCGTCGTCGTGCGCGCCGACGAGAGCGACCCGGACTACGTCTCGCGCGGCGGCCACAAGCTGGCCGGCGCGCTCGCCGCCTTCCGGCCGCTCGGACTGCGGGTCGAGGGCCGCCGCGCGCTGGACGCCGGCGCCTCCACGGGCGGCTTCACCGACGTCCTGCTGCGGGCCGGCGCCGGCCACGTCGTCGCCGTCGACGTCGGCTACGGACAGCTGGCCTGGTCGCTGCAGAGCGACGACCGGGTCACCGTCAAGGACCGTACGAACGTACGGGAGTTGACGGCCGAGGACGTCGGCGAGCCGGTCGGCCTGGTCGTCGGGGACCTGTCCTTCATCCCGCTCGGTCTCGTCCTTCCGGCGCTGGTGCGCTGCTGCGCGCCCGACGCCGATCTCGTGCTGATGGTGAAGCCGCAGTTCGAGGTGGGTAAGGAACGCCTGGGCAGCGGGGGCGTGGTGCGCAGCGCCGCGCTGCGCGCCGAGGCGGTACGGGCCGTCGGCGCGCGGGCGGCGGAACTCGGCCTGGGGGCCCTCGGGGTGACGGCGAGCCCGCTGCCCGGGCCCTCGGGGAACGTCGAGTACTTTCTGTGGCTGCGCGCCGGGGCGCCCGAACTCGACCCGGCCGAGGTCGAGCGAGCCGTGGCGGAGGGGCCGGAATGACCAGGGGACCGGGGAAGGGCGACGACGGCGGGGACGGGCCGGGGGACCGGGACGGCGTTCCGGGGGAGGAGCGCACCGTCTTCCTGCTCGCGCACACCGGCAGGCCCGCCGCCGTCCGCAGCGCGGAACTGGTGGTGCAGGGGCTGCTGCGCAGCGGCATCGGCGTCCGGGTGCTGGGGGACGAGGCGGCCGATCTGCCGCTGCCCGCCTCCGTGCAGACCGTCGAGGCGAAGCCGGAGGCGGCGCAGGGCTGCGAGCTGCTGGTCGTCCTCGGCGGTGACGGGACGCTGCTGCGCGGCGCGGAGTTCGCGCGGGCCTCGGGGGTGCCGATGCTCGGGGTGAACCTGGGCCGGATCGGCTTCCTCGCCGAGGCCGAGCGGGACGACCTGGACAAGGTCGTCGACCGCGTCGTCACCCGGGCCTACGAGGTCGAGGAGCGGATGACGCTCGACGTGCTCGTCCGGACCGACGGCCGGGTGGTGCACCACGACTGGGCGCTGAACGAGGCGTCGGTGGAGAAGGCCTCGCGGGAGCGGATGCTGGAGGTCGTCACCGAGGTCGACGGCCGTCCTGTGACCGGCTTCGGCGGGGACGGCGTCGTGTGCGCCACCCCCACGGGCTCCACCGCGTACGCCTTCTCCGCGGGCGGGCCCGTGGTCTGGCCCGAGGTCGAGGCGCTGCTCATGGTGCCGATCAGCGCGCACGCGCTGTTCGCCAAGCCCCTGGTCACGGCGCCGGATTCGGTGCTGGCCGTGGAGGTGCAGCCGCAGACGCCGCACGGGATCGTCTGGTGCGACGGGCGGCGCAGCGCCGAACTCCCCGCGGGCGCGCGGGTGGAGGTGCGGCGCGGGGCCGTCCCGGTGCGGCTGGCGCGGCTGCACCACGCCTCGTTCACGGACCGTCTCGTCGCCAAGTTCGCGCTCCCGGTGGCGGGTTGGCGCGGCGCCCGCCGCTGACGGCTCAGCGCCCGTGCAGCAGTGCGCGGGCGCGCTCCAGCGCCGTGTCCCGGTGGCGGGCGAACTCCTCCTCGGTGAAGACCGGCGTGCGGTGCCCCGGCGGAATCCCGGCGCCGTCGAAGGTCCGGCCGTCGGCGGTCAGGTACTCCTCGTTGGGCAGCGAGAACGTCCAGCCGCCCGGCAGCCGCCGGTCCAGGGTGTCGGAGAAGACGCCCTGCGTCGGCTCGCCGACGAGCGCTGGTGCGGGCCGCCGCCCGAGCAGCGCCTGGACGAAGCTCTCGCCCGCGCTGACCGTGTACCGGCTGGTGAGGACGGCGACGGGCCCCGTGAAGCGCAGCCCCTCGTGCGGGGTGACGCGCACCGGCTCGGGCCGGGTGAAGCGGCGCGGGTCCGCCGGATCGTTGCGGGCCCGCTTCGCGTACCCGAGGTACGGGCGGGCGGTGAGCCGGGAGGCGACGCGCAGCCCGAGCGGGTCGGCGCCGCCCCCGTGGAACCGGACGTCGAGGACGAGGCCGCGCCACCGGGGCGCCTCGGCGAAGATCTCCCGCAGCGCGCGGTCGAGCGCGGCGGTGTCGGCCGCGTGGTCGTCCTCGCCGGTGAAGCCCTCGAAGCGGGTGAGGCGCAGGTAGCCGGTGCCGTCGCCGAGCCGCGCGTAGGCGACGGCACCGTTCGCCCACTGCTTCAGCCGGGTGCCGACGGCCGCCCTCGTCGCCTTGTCGACACGGGCGACGAAGGCGGGCCCGGGCGGGGCCGTCCCCGGCCGGATGCCCGCGTACCTCCGGCCGTCGCCCGCGACGGCGGTGTGCGCGTCGTGCAGGGGCTCCAGCATCGATCTGAACACCTCGAACAGTTCGGCCCCGGTGGTGCTGCGTGTGATCCGCGGCCGCCACTTCTCGCGCACCGCCCGCCAGTCGACGCCCTTCGCGGCGAAGAACGGGTAGTGCTCGGCGAAGGTCTGCCAGAACACGTCGAAGACGTGACGCGGGTCCCGGCTCTCCGGCTCCCCGCAGCGCGCGGGCAGGCCGTCCTCGGCGCGGTGCAGGGTGCGCGAGCCCGTGTTGTCCGCGATCCGCATCCGGGCCCTGCCGCGCCCCTCGGGGGTGAGCGTCACCTCGGCGGCGCCGTCCGTGACGTACGTGGCGCGCCCGCCCGGGCCCGTGCCGCCCTTCCGGCTGCCGCGGAGCGCGCCGGGGACGCAGCTGATCCGCGTCGTCTCGTACGTGCGGAGGCCCCGGCCCTCGACGACGACGGAGGTGCCGTAGCCCTCGGTCCGCCACACCCCCTCCAGCCCGCCGCCCCGCTCCCGGCCGCCCGCCGCGCCGCCGCACCCCGGCACGGCGAGCACGGCTGCGGAGGCGAGCGCCGCCACGAGGGCGGTCGCGGTGCGGCCCCGGCGGGGCGCGGAGTTGTGCGGTGACATGTTTCCCCCTCGGTGTGTCCCACTCCGGGGCTGTGCCCCGGTTTGTCCTGCTTCCGACCGGCGGGAACTTGTGAACGAAACACCCGGACCGGTCGGGTCTTCCATCCTGTGCCGGGCCTGTGCCCTGCGACGATGCCGCTGCCACCCGGACCGGGGGTACGGGTGGCCCCACGGAACCTCGTATGGTCGTATGCGTGTTGGAGGAGATGCGGATAAGAGCCCTGGGCGTGATCGATGACGCCGTCGTCGAGCTGTCCCCCGGCTTCACCGCGGTGACCGGCGAGACCGGCGCGGGCAAGACCATGGTCGTCACCAGCCTCGGCCTGCTGCTCGGCGGCCGCGCCGACGCGGCCCTGGTACGGGCCGGGGCGAAGGCCGCCGTCGTCGAGGGGCGGATCGTCGTCCCGCCCGAGGCGCCGGCCGCGCGCCGGGCCGAGGACGCGGGTGCCGAACTCGACGACGGGGCGCTGCTGATCAGCCGCACCGTCTCGGCCGAGGGCCGCTCCCGCGCGCACGTCGGCGGGCGCTCGGCGCCGGTCGGCCTGCTGGCGGAGCTGAGCGACGAACTCGTCGCGGTGCACGGACAGACCGACCAGCAGGGCCTGTTGCGCCCCGCCCGGCAGCGCCGGGCCCTGGACCGGTACGCGGGCGACGCCGTCGCCGCGCCCCTCGCCGAGTACCGCACGGCCTACAAACGGCTCCGCGCCGTCACCGCCGAACTGGAGGACATCACCACCCGGGCCCGCGAACGCGCCCAGGAGGCCGACCTGCTCCGCTTCGGCCTGGAGGAGATCTCCGGCGCCGAACCCCAGCAGGGCGAGGACGCCGAACTCGCCGCCGAGGCCGAACGGCTGGGCCACGCGGAGGCCCTGGCCGCCGCCGCCACCGGAGCGCACGGCGCCCTCGCCGGCGACCCCGCCGACCCGGAGGGCGTCGACGCGGCCACCCTCGTCGCCGGAGCGCACCGCGCCCTGGAGGCGGTACGGGCCCACGACCCGGCGCTCGCCTCGCTGGCCGACCGGCTGGGCGAGGTGTCCATCCTGCTGTCGGACGTCGCCGGTGAACTCGCCGGGTACGCCGACGACCTGGACGCCGACCCGGCCAGGCTCGCCGTCGTCGAGGAGCGCCGCGCGGTCCTCACCCAGCTCACCCGCAAGTACGGCAAGCACGGCGAGGGCATGGACGAGGTCCTCGCCTGGGCCGAGCAGAGCGCGGCCCGGCTCGGCGAGCTGGAGGGCGACGACGACCGGATCGGCGAACTCACCGCCGAACGCGACCTGCTGCGCACCGAACTCGCCACGCTGGCCGAGCGGTTGACCCAGGCCCGGCAGGACGCGGCCAAGCGATTCGCGGACGCCGTCACCGAGGAACTGGCCGAACTGGCGATGCCGCACGCCCGCGTCAGCTTCGCGCTCCGCCGCACCGAGGCGCCCGAGGACGGCTCGGGCCTCGAACTGGACGGCGGGAGCGTCGCGTTCGGCCCGTACGGCACCGACGAGGTCGAGCTGCTGCTCGCGCCGCACCCCGGCGCCCAGCCCCGGCCGATCGCCAAGGGCGCCTCGGGCGGTGAGCTCTCCCGGGTGATGCTCGCCGTCGAGGTGGTCTTCGCGGGCGCCGCGCCCGTCCCGACGTACCTCTTCGACGAGGTGGACGCGGGCGTCGGCGGCAAGGCGGCGGTGGAGGTCGGGCGGCGGCTCGCCCGCCTGGCCAGGTCGGCGCAGGTCGTGGTCGTCACGCACCTGCCGCAGGTCGCGGCCTTCGCGGACCGGCACCTCGTGGTCGAGAAGACCCACGAGGGCTCGGTCACCCGCAGCGGGGTCCAGGCCATGGAGGGCGAGGACCGGGTGCGGGAGCTGTCGCGGATGCTCGCGGGCCAGGAGGACTCCGAGCTCGCGCGGGCCCACGCCGAGGAGTTGCTGGAGACGGCCCGGGCGGGCGCCTGACGGAACCCCCGCACGCCGCCGGCTCCCCCGCGCGGGTGATCCCGGCGGGGCGCGCGCCGTGCCCTGCGGCGCGGGGCGCGCCGGGGCGGCCCGCGCCGCCGTCACCGGCTGGCATGCTGGGCTGCTGTTCGCGGCCGGCCCGGGCCGGCGGTGACACGAGCGGTGCGACGAGCAGAGGAAGACGTACGAGCAGTGGAAGACGCCGGACGACGGCCGGCCCCGCAGGAAGCCGACAAGGAGAATCCCCCGCAGTGAACCGCAGCACGCGCCCGCGGCCGACGCCCGTCGGCACGGCACCGGTGCACGCCGTGCAGGTGCTGAGCGGGTGCGGCGCGAACTCCCCGGCCCATGTGCGGTCCCTGGCCGACGGCCTGGTCGAGCGGGGGCTGCGGGTCACGGTGTGCGCCCCGCCCGGCACCGAACCGCGGTACGGATTCACCGCCACCGGCGCGCACTTCGTCCCCGCGCCCGTCCGTACGCGGGCGGCCGCCGTCGCCGCGCTCCGGCGGGTGTGCGCCGAGGCCGATCTGGTGCACGCGCACGGGCTGCGCGCCGGGCTGCTCGCCGCGCTCGCCCTCGGCGCCGGGGCGGGCGGCGGCGCCCGTCCGCCGCTCGTGCTGACCTGGCACGCGCGCGGCCAGGCCCTCGGCCTGCGCGCCCAGGCCCTGCGGCTGCTGGAGCGGCACGTGGTGCGCGAGTCGGCCGTGGTGCTGGCGACGACGACGGACCTGCTGGACCGCGCCCGCGCGCGGGGCGCCCGCGACGCCCGCCTCGCCCCCGTCGTCCCGCCCGGTCCGCGCGCCACCCGCCCGCCGGACGACGCCGCGCCGGACGAGCCGGGCGAGGAGCCCCAGGCCGACGAGGCGGAACGGCTCCGGCTCAAGGCGCGGGCCGAACTCGGTGCCGTCGAGCGTCCGTTGATCCTCAGCGTCGGCCGCCTGTCCCGGAACCAGGGCTACGACACGGTGCTCACCGCGGCCCGCTCCTGGCGCCACCTCGACCCGCCGCCGCTGCTGGTCGTCGCCGGTGAGGGCCCGGACCGGGCCGCGCTCCAGCGCCGGATCGACGAGGAGGAGCTGCCCGTGCGGCTCCTGGGCCGCCGCGCCGACGCGCTCGCGCTGCTCCCGCTGGCCGACGTCGCGCTGCTCTCCGCGCGCTGGGAGGGCCGGGCGCTGCTCGCCCGCGAGGCGCTGCGCGCGGGGGTGCCGCTGGTGTCGACGGCCGTCGGCGGGGTCCCCGAACTCGTCGGCGACGCAGCCGAGTTGGTGCCGTACGGGGACGCCGACGCGCTCGCCGAGGCCGTCACCCGGCTCGCCGCCGACCCCGAGCGGTGCGCCGAGCTCGCGGAGCGCGGCCTGCGCCGCGCCGCGCGCTGGCGCGAGGAGAGCGACACCCTCGCCCAGGTCCTCAGCGTGTACGACGAACTCACCACGGGCTGACGGAACGCGGCCGGCCCCGGCCCCCCTCACCGGGGGAAGCCGGGGCCGGCCGCCAAGTGCGCGCCGTACGCGGCCCGTTCAGCCGCCGTACGCGCCCGTGGCGGTGAGCCGCAGCGCGGTGTCGATCAGCGGGACGTGGCTGAACGCCTGGGGGAAGTTGCCGACCTGGCGCTGGAGCTTGGGGTCCCACTCCTCGGCGAGCAGCCCGAGGTCGTTGCGGAGCGAGAGCAGCTTCTCGAACAGCTTCCTGGCCTCCTCCACGCGGCCGATCATGGCGAGGTCGTCGGCGAGCCAGAACGAGCAGGCGAGGAAGGCGCCCTCTTCCCCCTCCAGGCCGTCGAGGCTCTCCTCGCCGTCCTCGGCGGAGGTGGGGTAGCGCATCACGAAGCCGTCCTCCGTGGACAGTTCGCGCTGGATCGCCTCGACGGTGCCGATGACCCGCTTGTCGTCCGGCGGCAGGAAGCCCATCTGCGGGATCAGCAGCAGTGAGGCGTCCAGCTCCTTGGAGCCGTAGGACTGGGTGAAGGTGTTGCGCTCCGGGTCGTAGCCCTTCTCGCACACGTCCCGGTGGATCGTGTCGCGCAGCGCGCGCCAGCGCTCCAGCGGGCCCTCGACCTCGCCGGACTCGATGAGCTTCACGGTGCGGTCGACGGCGACCCAGGCCATGACCTTCGAGTGCACGAAGTGCCGCCGGGGGCCGCGGACTTCCCAGATGCCCTCGTCCGGCTCGTCCCAGTGGTCCTCCAGGTACCCGATGAGCTTCAGCTGGAGCAGCGAGGCGTAGTCGTTCCGGCCCAGGCCCGTCATGTGCGCCAGGTGCAGGGCCTCGGTGACCTCGCCGTAGACGTCCAGCTGGAGCTGTCCGGCGGCGCCGTTGCCGATCCGTACCGGCGCGGAGTTCTCGTACCCGGGCAGCCAGGTCAGCTCCGTCTCGCCGAGCTCGCGCTCGCCCGCGATGCCGTACATGATCTGCAGGTTCTCCGGGTCGCCCGCGACCGCGCGCAGCAGCCACTCGCGCCAGGCGCGGGCCTCCTCGTGGTAGCCGGTGCGGAGCAGCGAGGAGAGGGTGATCGCCGCGTCCCGGAGCCAGGTGAAGCGGTAGTCCCAGTTGCGGACGCCGCCGATGCACTCGGGCAGCGAGGTCGTCGGCGCGGCGACGATGCCGCCGGTCGGCGCGTACGTCAGGGCCTTCAGCGTGATCAGCGAGCGGACCACGGCCTCCCGGTACGGGCCGTGGTACGTGCAGTGCTCGGCCCACTCCCGCCAGAACTGCTCGGTGGCCTCCAACGCGCCCTCGGCGTCCGGGAGTTCGGGCGCCTCGCGGTGCGAGGCCTGCCAGCTGATGGTGAAGGTGACCCGGTCGCCGGGGCCGACGGTGAAGTCCGAGTAGGTGGTGAGGTCCTCGCCGTGCGTCTCGGCCTCGGTGTCGAGCCAGACCGAGTCGGGCCCGGCGACCGCCGCCGTACGCCCGTCGACCTTGCGCACCCACGGCACGACCCAGCCGTAGGAGAAGCGCATGCGCAGCGCGGAGCGGACCGGGACCCGGCCGCTGACGCCCTCGACGATCCGCACCACCTGCGGCGCGTGCTGTTCCCGGGGCGGCATGAAGTCGATGACGCGGATGGTGCCCCGGGGGGTGTCCCACTCCGACTCCAGGACGAGGGAGTCGCCGCGGTACCGCCTGCGGGTGGCGGCCGGCGGCACGTCCCGCTCGCCGTGCGCGGGGCCCATCCGCCAGAAGCCGTGCTCCTCGGTGCCCAGCAGCGAGGCGAAGATGGCGTGGGAGTCGAAGCGGGGGAGACAGAGCCAGTCGACGGCGCCGTCCCGGCTGACGAGGGCAGCGGTCTGCATGTCCCCGATGAGTGCGTAGTCCTCGATGCGCCCAGCCACGTGCGTCTCCAGTCGAACTGCGGCCACGCCCCCGCGGGACACAACCTGACCTGCGATTTCCTGTCCTGCCCAATCGAGCGTCCGAGCAGGATACGACGCGGGGAGGCCCTCTGCGCGATGCTCTGCGCAGACTGTTTCAGCCGATGGGGTGAGCTTCACCGGGGCTCGTCCGCGAGCCCTTCACCTGCTGCTATCGGGCCTTCACCGCGGGTGCCGGAACGGGCCCGGTGCCGGCCGTCGGGAGGTGCTCCGGAGGCCGTCCCAGGTGTGGTGGCCGAGGCCGCGCGGGCGGAGAATGAGCGCAGGCGGGCGCGGAAGCGCGTGGACGGAGCCCGCCCGGGTCGCTGATACCCTGGTGGCCCGTGGACCGGTGGGCACGCGGTTCTCGAAAAATCCTCGGATTCTCAGTACAGCGGCCCCCCGCACCCGCAGCGACGGCACCCTTGAGCATCGACGCCAGGGCGCCGGTGCGCACCCCACCTCGCGACCACGGGAGCCCCCTCTTGGCAATGCCACCCACATCCATGACGACCAAGCACCTCTTCGTCACCGGGGGTGTCGCCTCCTCGCTCGGGAAGGGGCTGACCGCCTCCAGCCTGGGTGCGCTGCTCAAGGCACGGGGCCTGCGGGTCACGATGCAGAAGCTCGACCCGTACCTCAACGTCGACCCCGGCACGATGAACCCGTTCCAGCACGGTGAGGTCTTCGTCACCAACGACGGTGCCGAGACGGACCTGGACATCGGCCACTACGAGCGGTTCCTCGACGTCGACCTCGACGGCTCGGCCAACGTCACCACCGGCCAGGTCTACTCCTCGGTGATCGCCAAGGAGCGGCGCGGTGAGTACCTGGGCGACACCGTGCAGGTCATCCCGCACATCACCAACGAGATCAAGCACCGCATCCGGCGCATGGCGAGCGACGACGTCGACGTCGTCATCACCGAGGTCGGCGGCACGGTCGGCGACATCGAGTCGCTGCCGTTCCTGGAGGCCGTGCGGCAGGTCCGGCACGAGGTCGGCCGGGACAACGTCCTGGTCGTGCACATCTCGCTGCTGCCCTACATCGGCCCCTCCGGCGAGCTGAAGACCAAGCCCACCCAGCACTCCGTCGCCGCCCTGCGGAACATCGGCATCCAGCCGGACGCGATCGTGCTGCGCGCGGACCGCGAGGTCCCGGTCGCCATCAAGCGGAAGATCTCGCTGATGTGCGACGTGGACGACGAGGCCGTGGCGGTGGCCAAGGACGCCAAGTCCATCTACGACATCCCCAAGGTGCTGCACGCCGAGGGCCTGGACGCCTTCGCGGTGCGCAAGCTCAACCTCCCCTTCCGCGACGTGGACTGGAAGCAGTGGGACGACCTGCTGACCCGCGTCCACCAGCCGGAGCACGAGGTGAAGGTGGCGCTGGTCGGCAAGTACATCGACCTGCCCGACGCCTACCTCTCGGTCACCGAGGCCCTCCGGGCCGGCGGCTTCGCCAACAGCGCCCGGGTCTCCCTGAAGTGGGTGACCTCCGACGACTGCAGGACTCCCGAGGGCGCGAAGCAGGCGCTGGGCGACTGCGACGCGATCTGCATCCCCGGCGGCTTCGGCGACCGCGGTGTGGACGGCAAGGTCGGCGCCATCACCTACGCCCGCGAGACGGGCACCCCGCTGCTGGGCCTCTGCCTCGGCCTGCAGTGCATCGTGATCGAGGCCGCGCGGAACCTCGCCGGCATCGAGGGCGCGAACTCCACCGAGTTCGACCAGGGCACCGCGCACCCGGTGATCTCCACGATGGAGGAGCAGCTGGACATCGTCGCCGGTGAGGGCGACATGGGCGGCACGATGCGGCTCGGCATGTACCCGGCGAAGCTCGCCGAGGGCTCGATCGTGCGCGAGGTGTACGGCGGCGAGCCGTACATCGAGGAGCGCCACCGGCACCGGTACGAGGTCAACAACTCCTACCGCGGCGAGCTGGAGAAGAAGGCGGGCATCGTCTTCTCCGGCACCTCCCCGGACAACAAGCTGGTGGAGTTCGTGGAGTACCCGCGCGAGCAGCACCCCTACCTCGTGGCCACCCAGGCCCACCCGGAGCTGCGCTCCCGCCCGACCCGCCCGCACCCGCTCTTCGCCGGGCTGGTCAAGGCGGCCGTCGAGCAGCAGCAGGCGGTCGGCCGTCCGGAAGCGGGCTGACCGGTGACCGGGCAGCCGGAGCGTCCGCTCGCCGATGTGGCGATGGCGTGGGAGGTCACCGCGTCCGCCGTGCCCTTCGAGGGCAAGAAGACGAGCATCCGCACCGACGAGGTCGTCATGCCCGACGGCTCGGTGGCCACCCGCGACTACCAGGTGCACCCCGGTTCCGTCGCGGTGCTCGCGCTCGACGACCAGGACCGGGTGCTGGTGCTGAGCCAGTACCGGCACCCGGTGCGGGAGAAGCTGTGGGAGATCCCGGCCGGGCTGCTCGACGTCCCGGGCGAGAACCCGCTGCACGCGGCGCAGCGCGAGCTGTACGAGGAGGCGCACGTGAAGGCGGAGGACTGGCGCGTCCTCGTCGACATGTACACCACCCCGGGCGGCTGCGACGAGGCGGTGCGGATCTTCCTGGCGCGTGACCTCTCCGAGGCCGAGGGCGAGCGGTTCGCCCTCGCCGAGGAGGAGGCCGACATGGAGTTCGCGCGGGTGCCGCTGGCGGAGCTCGTACACGGCGCGCTCGCCGGGCAGTTGCACAACAACTGCCTGGTCACGGGCGCCCTCGCACTCTCGGCC
This sequence comes from Streptomyces sp. HNM0574, assembly GCF_012726235.1. Taxonomy (GTDB): domain Bacteria; phylum Actinomycetota; class Actinomycetes; order Streptomycetales; family Streptomycetaceae; genus Streptomyces. The sequence continues at coordinate 235,433 of NZ_JAASAH010000009.1, read as the reverse complement.
ACGCTCGCGGGCGACGGCGTGGACGCGCTGCGTCCCGCCGAGGCGGACTGGCCGGCCCGCCCGTTCCCGGCCTGAGCCCGGCCGGGGGCGACGCGCTGACGTGACGGTGTGAACTGTGGGACCGGGCAGGCCGCCCGGTCCCACAGCCGTACCCGGACGCGCGGCCGCTCCCGGGGCCGGATTTGTGTGGTCCGCTGATCCGATGCGGTGATGTTCTGACCGGAGCGGAGCAGTACGGACCGGACCCGGCCGTGTCAGGTGAACTACGCTCGGTGCGTCCCCGACAGCGGCCCGGCGGGGACGCGCGCGCAGGTGGACGGGAGTGTGGCCCGTGACGGATCAGGCGGTTCAGCACACCGGGGAGCCCCAGGCTTCGCCGGACTCCCCGGCGTCCCCTGCCTGCCCGCGGGAGGGGACGTCCCCGGCGTCCCCCGCCTTCCCGGCCTCCGTGATCGGCGGCGCCGGATTCGTGGGCCGGGTACGGGAGTTGGGCCAGCTCCGCGCCGACATCGAACGCGCCGGGCTGCACACCCTCTCCGGCCGCCCCTCCCCGCACAGCCGGGTGCTGCTGATCGCCGGACGCCCCGGTTCCGGACGGACGGCGCTGGCCGAGGAGTTCGTCCGCCGGGTCGCCGGACGGTACCCGGACGGGGTGCTGCGCGCCCGGCTCACCGACCCCGGCGGCACCCCCGTCCCCACCGAGCGCACCGCGCGCGACCTGCTCGCGGCCCTCGGCGGCGAACCGGCCCCGCCGGGCGCCGACGAGGACGAGCTGACCGAGGTCCTCCGCCGCGAACTGGCCGAACGCCGCGTGCTGTTGCTGCTCGACGACGTCGCCTCCGCCGAGCAGCTCCTCGACCTGCTGCCGGACAGCCGCGAGTGCCTCATCGTCGCCGTCTCCTCCGGACCGCTGACCGGCGTGCCGGACGTACGGCCCTGTACTCCCGGCGGTCTGGAGCGGGCGCAGGCCGTGGCGCTGCTGCGCGGCCGGGCCGGGGCGACGCCGCGGATCACCGTCGACCCGCGCAGCGCGGAGGCCCTGGCGCAGGAGTGCGGTGACCTGCCGATGGCCCTCTGCCTGGCGGGCGGCTGGCTCGGCGACCGTCCCAAGCTGTCCCTCGCCGACGCCATCGCGCAGCTCGCCGCGCTGCCCGGGGCCGACCCGCTGGAGCGGGCATTCCGCCTGGTCAACGAGGGGCTGGGCAGCTCGGCCCGGCGGATGCTGCGGCTGCTCGCGCTCGCCCCGGCGGGGCACGTCGACGCACAGATCGCCTCCGCGCTGACGGGCGTTCAGGCGTCCGCGGCGCAGGCGACGCTGACCGGCTTCCTCCGGCTCGGCCTGCTGCACAGGTCCGGGCAGCCGGGTGCCTCGGGCCCGGAGAGCTTCCACGTGCCGGGCTGCCTCGACCCGCTGCTCCGGGCCGAGCTGGCCGAGCACGAGCGTCCCGCCGAGGTGATGCTGGCGCGGGCGACGATGCTGGAGCGGATCGTCCGGCAGCTGCGCGTCTGCCACGCGGTCACCGAGCCGGAGGGGTCCGAGGCGCGGCAGCGGCTGGCCCGGGTGCCGCGCGCGCTCCGCTTCCCGGACGTGGCCTCGGCCCGGCGCTGGCTGGAGTCGCGCAGGCCCGCGCTGCTGGCCGCGGCGCGGATGGCGGTGGCCGAGGGCGAGGGCCAACTCGACACGCTCGCCCGCCGGTTGGTCTCCTGCCTGGACCGCGCCTTCGAGGCACACCTCCGCCCGGAGGAGGCCGCGCCCGAGGCGTACCGGCTGCACGAACTCGTCCTCGGCGTCGCGGACCGCCTGGGGCTGCACCGGGAACGCGCGACCGCGCTGCTCGCGCTCGGCGACCTGGACGCGGGCACGGGCCGCCACCAGCAGGCCCTCACCCGGTACCGGTCCGCGCTGGACGCGGCCCGCGCCACCCGCAAGGACGGCGAGCTGACGAACCGCGCCCTGGAGTCCATCGGCGGCACCTACGCGGAGCTCGCTGACTGGGCGCGCGCCGCCGACTGGTACGGCCGGGCGCTGTCGCTGCGGCAGGCGCGCGGCGAGCGGGCCGCCGCGGCCCGGCTGCACAGCCGCATCGGCGCGGTGCACACCTGGGCGGGCCGGTACGACGAGGCGCTGCGGGAGTGGCGCGCGGCGGCGGCCGCGTGCCGGAGGCTGCGGGATGTGCACGCGTACGCGCGGGCGTTGAGCGAGGTCGCGCGGGTCCAGGAGCAGGCGGGCCGGGAGCGGGAGGCCCGGCGCAGCTGCCGGCACGCGCTGGAGGCCGCGCGCCGCGCGGGGGACGAGCGGCTGCAGGCGGCGCTCCGGCTGCGGCTGGCCGAGGGCTGCGACCGGGCCGGCGACCCGGCGGCGGGCCGCGCCCACCGCGCCGAGGCCGACCGGCTGCTGCACTCCGGGAGCACGGACGGTAGCCCAGCCGTCGCGGATACAGTAGGAGATCGGTCGTCCCTCAACGGATTTCGTGGCCAGGCGACGAAATCCGTAGCGGAATCGTCGGCCGTCGGAGATGACGCCACGGCCCCGGAAGCGCGTCCCGCTTCTGCGGGCTCAAGGGCCGGTGCGGGCCCCGAGTGCGGGGGAGCGGCGGACGGGGAGCTTCCGGTCACCGGTGCCCCGCGCGTCCCGGCGGACGGGGCCCGTCCCTCGCGTTCACTCCCGTAGCGCGCGCGACGCCTACGAAATCAATAGCCAACTCGAAGAAGATCGACCCTTTGTAAGGCTAGACAGCGTGGCGTCCTTCATTAGAATGGCGGAGCCGTGTCATCCCGGCTGCATCCGTCATGTACCCCTATGTGGGCCTCAGGGCGGCCACGTACCCCTCATCACCGCCTTTGTGGTGCGGTACGCGGACCAACCGGGTACCAGGCAGGTAGGACACGGTCAGCCCCTGCCCTCCCCGCAACAGATTCAAGGACCGTGATCGACGTGAAGGTCGGCATCCCCCGCGAGGTCAAGAACAACGAGTTCCGCGTGGCCATCACCCCGGCCGGGGTGCACGAGCTCGTGCGCAACGGCCACCAGGTCTACGTGGAAGGAGGCGCCGGCCTCGGCTCCTCCATCACGGACGAGGAGTACACGGCCGCCGGCGCGAACATCCTCGGCACCGCCGACGAGGTCTGGGCCACCGCCGACCTGCTGCTCAAGGTCAAGGAGCCCATCGCCGAGGAGTACCACCGGCTCCGCAAGGACCAGACGCTCTTCACCTACCTGCACCTGGCCGCCTCCCGTGAGTGCACCGACGCCCTCCTGGAGTCGGGCACCACCGCCATCGCCTACGAGACCGTCGAGACGGCGAACCGCCAGCTGCCGCTGCTCGCCCCGATGTCCGAGGTCGCGGGCCGGATCGCCCCGCAGGTCGGCGCGTACCACCTGATGCGTCCGGGCGGCGGCCGCGGTGTGCTGCCCGGCGGTGTCCCCGGCGTGCACGCGGGCCGCGCGGTCGTCATCGGCGGCGGCGTCTCCGGCTGGAACGCCACCCAGATCGCCATCGGCATGGGCTTCCACGTCACCCTGCTCGACAAGGACGTGAACAAGCTCCGCGAGGCCGACAAGATCTTCGGCACCAAGGTGCAGACGGTCGCCTCCAACGCCTTCGAGCTGGAGCGCGCCGTCACCGAGGCCGACCTCGTCATCGGCGCCGTCCTGATCCCGGGCGCCAAGGCGCCGAAGCTGGTCACGAACGAGCTCGTGGCGAAGATGAAGCCGGGCAGCGTGCTCGTCGACATCGCCATCGACCAGGGCGGCTGCTTCGAGGACTCGCGTCCGACCACGCACGCCGAGCCGGTCTTCCCCGTCCACAACTCGGTCTTCTACTGCGTGGCCAACATGCCGGGCGCCGTGCCCAACACCTCCACGCACGCGCTGACCAACGCCACCCTCCCGTACATCGTCGAGCTGGCCAACCGCGGCTGGCGCGAGGCGCTGCGGCGGGACGCGGCGCTGGCCAAGGGCCTCAACACGCACGAGGGCGAGGTCGTCTACGGCCCCGTCGCCGAGGCGCACGACCTTCCGGTGCGCGACCTGGCGACGCTGCTCGGCTGACCGGGCACGCCCACGCGGGGTGGCGTCCGCCACGTCGCCCCGCCGTCGGTGGAGTGTTGGGCCGCCGACGGCCCGCACCGGCCGGACCCCGAGGGCAGGGTCCGGCCGGTGACGTGTGTCCGCCGCAGGCTACGGGCCCTGCGTGGCCAGCGAGTTGACCGCGAGCAGGGTGGCCGCCTCGCCGAGCGGGCAGCGGGCGACGAACCGCATGGCGCCGAAGGCCTCCTCGCCGCAGCAGCGGGCCGCGGGCGCGCCCGCCGCGATCACCGCGATCACCGCGACCGAGCGGCGCAGCCCCCCGGGACCGGCCCCCTCCGCGAGGGGGCCGACGGCGGTGACGGTGGCGGCCGCGCCCAGGCAGCCGTCCCCGCCCGGGAGCGTGACCCGGATGATGTCGCACGCGTCGGCGCCGAGGCCACCCGGGCTCCGCGCGCTCGCCCGCGCGCAGTGCTCTTCCAGCGCGGCCAGCGAGGCCCAGCCCTCGGGCGCGACGGCCCGTGCGCCGCCGTGCCCGTCGTCGACGAGGGTGCAGGAGACCAGCCCGCTCCCGGCGCGCGGCGGCCGGTCCGTCACGGCGCGCAGCGCGGTCAGCAGCTGCGAGGGGGCGGTCAGATCGAGGCGTAGGGGGAGATGCTCGCCGGGCGGACGGCCGTCGGCGAGGCGGTTGTTGGTGAGGTGCTCTGTGGTGCCCACGGGGCTCCCGAGGAGGTGTGCGGAGGAGCTGTCGGAGAGAGGTTCGTCCGCCGAGGGGGACGTGTACACGTCCCGCGCGGCCGGATCACCCGAACCGGGTGCGGCCGCCGTCCGGGAACACCGCGCACCGAAATCGCGCCGCGCGACCCCCGCCACTGCGGCGCGGGCCCCGTGGCCGTAATCTGCGAGCCATGACTGACGCCCTGCCCCAGAGCCCTTCCGAAGCCTTCGAACTGCTGCTTTCCGGCAACCAGCGCTTTGTCGCGGGCACCCCCGACCACCCGAACCAGGACGCGGCCCGCCGTGCCGAGACCGCGCCCAGCCAGGCGCCGTTCGCGGTCCTCTTCGGCTGCTCCGACTCCCGGCTGGCCGCCGAGATCATCTTCGACCGGGGGCTCGGGGACCTGTTCGTCGTCCGTACCGCGGGCCACGTGGCCGGGCCCGAGGTGCTGGGCAGCATCGAGTACTCGGTGACCGTGCTGAACACCCCGCTGGTGATCGTGCTCGGCCACGACTCCTGCGGCGCCGTGGCCGCCACCCGCGCCGCCCTCGCCGACGGCGGCACCCCGGGCGGCTTCGTGCGGGACGTCGTCGAACGCGTCACGCCCAGCGTCCTCTCCGCCCGCGCCGCCGGGCTCACCGGTGACGACGACATCATCGCCGAGCACATCCGGCAGACCGTCGACCTGCTCATGGACCGTTCCCGGGTGCTCGCCGAGCGGGTCGCCGCCGGGCAGACGGCCGTGGTCGGCCTCTCCTACCGCCTGGCCGACGGCAGCGCCCGGCTCGTCTCCTCCCGCGGACTCCCCGGCGCCGAGGGCGAGAAGGGCTGAGCCCACCCCCGCTCGCGGCCACGCCCCGCGGACCCCTGCGCCCTCCGGGGCGGCCGGTCCGCGGGGCGTTCGGCGTCCCGGGCCCGAACTGCCCGGCCCCGTACGGCCGGTGGCCGCCCGTTCCCGGTGGCGGTGCCCGAACGGCGGGCGGTGCGTGTGCCGTTCGCCCGATCGTGGGCCTTGGCAACGGTGGTGTCCGTCTCGTCCCCGGGGCGCGGGCCGCTGCCGGTGGCGCGGTGACGCGGCTCTCGTCGGGGGCCGCGGGGGAGGGGGCGGGCGGCGGGTGCCGGGGGTGCGCGGGAGTGCGCCCGCGCAGGTCGCGCCGTATGCGAGGCGCGACCAACTCGCTTTGTGGACAAGGGTGTTGACATGGCGATGAGGGGATTCGGGGTGCGGCGCCGGGTGGTTGCGGGGGTGTCCGGTGAAGGGCGAGGGGGGTTGCGGGCCGCAACGGTCGCTGTTCCGCGTTGCCTTCAGCGGTCCACCGAGATTGGGATCGTGCGGTAGCCTGCGGGGCACGGCAGCCCTGACTGGTCAGCATGTCGACATAGCGTGCCGGTCTTACAGCGGACCAAGGAGGTAGGACGACTTGTGAATGAGTCGACATTTACTCCCGGGGGTGGTCAGCCAGGAGCACCTGCACGGCAGGAGCCCCAGGGGCCCGAGGCTGTCGGCTCCGTCGCTGTCCACGACCCCGCGGACCAGCACAACCCGACAACTCCCCTTCCCTCACACAGGACAGCCCACCAGAGCATGGACGGCCAACACGTGAACGCCATGGCCGGAGACCCGGCGGGCGCCCAGTCCGCTGAGCGATCCGTCACCACCGCCAACACCGTCGGCGCGGCCGACACTTCAGCGCTGAGCACGGAGGAAGCGATCCCCGAGGGCCACTTCCACGACCCGGACGCCGAGTACGAGCCCGACCCGGAGTACGCGGCCACCCTCGCCCCCGACGCCGCGCGTCAGCGGCGCGAGCGCGTCGGCCCGACCGGACGTCCCCTGCCGTACTTCCCGATCCCGGGCCCGGTCTCCGAGCACGGGCCGGCGAAGGTCATCGCGATGTGCAACCAGAAGGGCGGCGTCGGCAAGACGACCTCCGCCATCAACCTGGGCGCCGCGCTGGCCGAGTACGGACGCCGGGTGCTGCTCGTCGACTTCGACCCGCAGGGCGCCCTCTCGGTCGGCCTCGGGGTGAACCCGATGGAGCTCGACCTCACCGTCTACAACCTGCTCATGGAGCGGGGCCTGTCGCCCGACGAGGTGCTGCTCAAGACGGCGGTGGCGGGCATGGACCTGCTCCCGAGCAACATCGACCTGTCGGCCGCCGAGGTGCAGCTGGTCAGCGAGGTCGCGCGCGAGTCGACGCTCCAGCGCGCCCTCAACACCCTGCGCAACGACTACGACTTCATCGTCATCGACTGCCAGCCCTCGCTCGGCCTGCTGACGGTCAACGCGCTCACCGCGGCGCACAAGGTGATCGTCCCGCTGGAGTGCGAGTTCTTCGCGCTGCGCGGTGTCGCGCTGCTCACGGAGACCATCGAGAAGGTGCAGGAGCGCCTGAACCCGGAGCTGGAGCTCGACGGCATCCTGGCGACGATGTACGACTCGCGCACCGTGCACAGCAGGGAAGTGCTGGCCCGCGTGGTCGAGGCGTTCGACGACAACGTGTACCACACGGTCATCGGGCGCACCGTCCGCTTCCCCGAGACCACGGTCGCCGGTGAGCCGATCACCACGTACGCGTCCAACTCGGTCGGCGCGGCGGCCTATCGACAGCTCGCCAGGGAGGTGCTCGCCCGGTGTCACGCCGAGTGAGTCTCCCGGCGGCTGACGAACTGTTCCGTGCCACCGGCGGTGCCGCCGTGCAGTCCTCGACGCCGCAGCAGAACCGTCACGGCGGTGACGCCTCCGCGAAGACCGGGGACGCGCCGGCGGCCCAGGACGGCAAGGCCGCCGGCGGCGGCGGGCGCCCGTCCGGGGACACCGCCCCGCACGGCGAGGACGAGCACACCGCGGCCGGCGAGGGCGACGAGGCGGCCCCCGCCGGCGGCCGCCCGGGCGGCGACCACGCCGGACGCGAGGAGCGTTCCGGCAAGCAGGGCACCGTCCCCGGGCAGGCCACCGGACCGGGCGGCGGACGCGGCCAGTCCGGCAGGCAGAGCGCCCCGGGCCAGCCCACCGCGCAGAACGGCGGGACGGGCGGCGCCAACGGCGGCGCGAACGGGACCCGTTCGGCCACCGCGGCCCGCGGCGCGGCCGCCAAGGGGCGCCAGGCGGCGGGCGGTTCGACGGGGCAGGCCCGGGGCCGCCGGGCCGCGGCACGTCGCCCCAGCGGCCGCGAACGGCACGACGAGAAGATCACGGTCTACGTCTCCGCCGAGGAGCTGATGGACCTGGAGCACGCGCGCCTCGTGCTCCGCGGCGAGCACGGACTCGCGGTCGACCGCGGCCGGATCGTCCGCGAGGCGGTCGCCGTCGTCCTCGCCGACCTGGAGTCGCGCGGCGACGCGAGCATCCTCGTCCGCCGCCTGCGGGGCCGCTAGCACCACCGCGCGGCCGCCGCGCACGGGATCGGTGCAGGTGTACGGGGTGTGCCGGACGTCGTCCGCGCGTCCCGCCCAGTACGCTGCCCCGCGATGACCACTCCTGACGACCACGCAGTGCTGCCTCCGGCCCGCTCCGGCCGCCGTCCCCTGGGACGGGGCCCGGAGCCGGAGCCGGAGGCCGGCACGGCGACGCACCGGGAGGCGGCTCAGCCCTCACCGGAACCGGAACCGGAACCCGAGCCCGAGGCCGAGGCCGACGACGGCCGGTTCACCGTCCGGCTGGACAACTTCGAGGGGCCCTTCGATCTGCTCCTCCAGCTCATCTCCAAGCACAAGCTGGACGTCACCGAGGTCGCCCTTTCCCGGGTCACCGACGAGTTCATGGCGCACATCCGCGCCATGGGCAGCGACTGGGACCTCGACCAGACCACGGAGTTCCTCGTCGTCGCCGCCACGCTGCTGGACCTGAAGGCCGCGCGGCTGCTGCCCGCGGCCGAGGTGGAGGACGAGGCCGACCTGGCCCTGCTGGAGGCCCGGGACCTGCTCTTCGCGCGGCTGCTCCAGTACCGCGCGTACAAGGAGATCGCGGGGATCTTCGAGGAGCGGTTCGCGGACGAGGCGCGGAGGTTCCCCCGTACCGTCGGGCTGGAGCCGCACCAGGCGGAGCTGCTGCCCGACGTCGTGATCAGCATCGGGCCGGAACGGTTCGCCGAGATCGCGGCGAAGGCGATGCGGCCGAAGCCGAAGCGCGAGGTGTACGTCGAGCACATCCACGCGCCGCTGGTCAGCGTCCGGGAGCAGGCCGAGGTGGTGGTGGCGCGGCTGCGGGAGCTGGGCGTCGCCTGCTTCCAGCAGCTGGCCGAGGACGCCCCGGACACGCTCACGGTCGTCGCCCGCTTCCTGGCCCTGCTGGAGCTCTACCGGGAGCGGGCCGTGGACCTGGAGCAGGAGGAGGCACTGGGCTCGCTGACCGTCCGCTGGAGCGGCGGCACGGAGACGGAGCCGGTCGTCACCGACGAGTTCGACGAGCCGCGGGACGAGAACAGCAACGGCGAGCAGGAGCAGTCATGACCGAGCGGACGCACGAGGACCAGGACGAGCGGACGGCCCCGGCCCCGATCCCGTCCCAGCCCACCGAGACCGCCGAGCCCACCGGCACCGCGCCGGAGGAGGCCGCCCGGCCCGGGGAGACGCCCGGCGCCTCCGGCGTCGCCGCGCTCCCGGTGAAGCCCGCGCTGGAGGCCGTGCTGATGGTCGTCGACGAGCCCGCCACCGAGGAGCACCTGGCCCGGGTGCTGGGGCGCGAGCGGCGCGAGATCTCGGACGCGCTGCGCGAGCTCTGCGAGGAATACGCCCGCCAGGGGCGGGGGTTCGAGCTGCGGCTGGTCGCGGGCGGCTGGCGGTTCTACACCCGTCCCGAGTACGCGGACGCGGTGGAGAGCTTCGTCCTCGACGGCCAGCAGGCCCGTCTCACCCAGGCCGCGCTGGAGACCCTCGCCGTCGTCGCGTACCGTCAGCCGGTCAGCCGTTCACGGGTCTCCGCCGTGCGCGGCGTGAACTGTGACGGCGTGATGCGCACCCTTCTCCAGCGGGGTCTGGTGGAGGAGGCGGGCGCCGAACCCGAGACAGGTGCGATCCTGTACAGGACGACGCATTACTTTCTGGAGCGGATGGGCCTGCGCGGCCTGGACGAGCTCCCGGAGTTGGCGCCCTTCCTGCCGGAGGCGGAAGCGGTCGAGGGGGACTCCCAGGAAGGCGTGCCGTCGTTCGACGTAGACGACAGCGGCGACCACTCCCAGACGGAACATTGATGCGAAGCAGCGGCAGGAACACCGGCAGCAACCGAGACGACCGGGGCGCGGGCAGGAAACGCGACGACCGGCAGAAGCGCGAGGGCCGCCCCCGTCCGGAGGAGCGCCGCTACGACCAGGGCGGGAAGCCGGGCGGTCAGGGCGGGAGCGGGAAGGCGGCTCCCGGCGGCCGCGGCGCGGCGAAGGCCGGGCCGAAGGCGGGCGGCGCGAAGGGCAGCCGTCCGGCGGCCCCGTCCGGCGCGAAGCCCGGGCAGCGCTCCGGTGCCAAGCCGGGCGCCAAGCCCGGTGCGAAGGCGCCGAAGACGGGTGCCCGGAGCCAGAGCGGCACGAACGTCACGCGCAACGTCACCAAGAGCGGCGCCCCGAAGGCCCGTACGCGCCGGGCCTCGGCCCCCGCGCGGCCGCGCGAGTACGAGGCGAAGGTCGAGGAGCGGAACCGGGCACGGCACAGCGGCCCGAAGATCCAGCTGCCCAAGACCTTCGGCGAGGTCGACGGCGAGCGCTTGCAGAAGGTCCTGGCCCGGGCCGGCATGGGCTCGCGCCGCGCCTGCGAGGACCTGATCGAGCAGGCCAGGGTCGAGGTGAACGGCGAGATCGTGCTGGAGCAGGGCGTCCGCGTCGACCCGGCGAAGGACGAGATCAAGGTCGACGGCCTGACGATCGCGACCCAGTCGTACCTGTTCTTCGCGCTCAACAAGCCCGCCGGCGTGGTCGCTTCGATGGAGGACCCGGACGGGCGCCAGTGCCTGGGCGACTACGTGCAGAACCGCGAGACGCGGCTGTTCCACGTCGGCCGGCTGGACACCGAGACCGAGGGCCTGATCCTGCTCACCAACCACGGCGAGCTGGCGCACCGCCTGACCCACCCCCGGTACGGCGTGAAGAAGACCTACCTCGCCGCGATCCAGGGCCCGCTCCCGCGCGACCTGGGCAAGCGGCTCAAGGACGGCATCCGGCTGGACGACGGGTACGCCCGTGCCGACCACTTCCGGGTCGTGGAGAACACCGGCAAGAACTACCTCGTCGAGGTCTCGCTGCACGAGGGCCGCAAGCACATCGTGCGGCGGATGCTCGCCGAGGCGGGCTTCCCGGTGGAGAAGCTGGTGCGCACCAGGTTCGGCCCGATCGCGCTGGGCGACCAGAAGTCGGGCTGGCTGCGCCGCATGACGAACACCGAGGTCGGCATGCTCATGGGCGAGGTCGGTCTCTGACCGTCCCCTCCCCGCTCGCCGCCGCTCGTCTCAGGACCAGACGGCGTGCGAGCGGGGGCGGCCCTCGGCGTCCCGCTCGATCTCCAGCATGCCGGTGACGGCGGTGCGGTTGATCCGGCCGTAGACGTGCGGCTCGGGCTCCCAGCGGACGCGGGCGTCCAGCCGGTGCTCGTCGATCAGCAGCGTCATCAGCGGTCCGGTGACGTCGGTGAAGTCGCGGCCGGCGATCTCCAGGGCCCGTGCCTCGTCGGAGCAGCAGCGGATGCAGCCGTCCCGCGCGAGGGCCGGCGGCGCGAAGGGGCGCTCGGGGCCCGCCAGCCAGTCGTCGAGCGCTACCACGTGGAAGATCATGCCTCGGTTGTACCGTCTCACTGGGCGGGCTTCGGGTACATCCGCGCAGGTACGCCGCATACGCTGGGCCCGCACGCGGAGGGGCCGCGGGGCGGGGACCAGTGGGGAGCCGGGAGACATTGACTGAGGGGCCGGAACAGCGGGTGCGGGCGGTACGGGCCGTGCGGGGCGCCGTCCAGCTGGAGCGGGACGAGGCGGAGCACATGCGCGAGCAGGTCTCCGAGCTGATGACGGCGGTGCTGGAGCGGAACGGGCTGACCTCGGAGGACCTGATCAGCGTCTGGTTCACGGCCACCCCTGATCTGCACAGCGACTTCCCGGCCGCCGCTGCCCGTAAGCTCGGAATCGTGGACGTTCCGCTGATCTGCGCCCAGGAGCTGGACATCGAGGGGGCCATGCCCCGCGTCGTCCGGGTCCTCGCGCACGTCGAGTCCGACCGTCCCAAGTCCGGTATCCAGCACGTGTATCTCGGCGCGGCCGGGGCGCTCCGCAAGGACATCGCCCAGTAGCGGCCGGCACACCCGTCCACCCGCACATCCGCCACACCCCAAGGACGCGCCCAGCTCATGCGTACCGCCCTCGTCATCGGCACGGGTCTCATCGGCACCTCGGCCGCGCTCGCGCTCACCGCGCGCGGCGTGCGGGTGCACCTGCGCGACCACGACCCGGAGCAGGCCCGTACGGCCGCCGCGCTCGGCGCGGGGACGACCCAGGAGCCGGCGGAGCCCGTCGACCTGGCGGTCGTGGCCGTGCCGCCCGCGCACATCGCCTCCGTCGTCACCGCCGTCCAGCGCGCGGGGGAGGCACGCGGCTGCATCGACGTCGGCAGCGTGAAGGGCGGCGCCAGGGCCGCGGTCCGCGAGGGCGGCGGTGACCTCGCCGGGTACCTCGGCACGCACCCGATGTCCGGCCGGGAGCAGAGCGGCCCGCTGGCCGCGACCCCCGAACTCTTCGAGGGCAGGCCGTGGGTGCTGACGCCGACGGCCGAGACGCACACCGAAGTCCTCAACCTCGCCCTGGAGCTGATCGCGCTCTGCGGCGCCGTGCCCGTGATGATGGACGCCGACGCGCACGACCGTGCCGTGGCGCTCGTCTCCCACACCCCGCAGCTGGTCTCCAGCATGGTCGCGGCCCGGCTGGAGGACGCGGACGAGACGGCGGTACGGCTGTGCGGCCAGGGCATCAGGGACGTGACGCGGATCGCGGCCTCCGACCCCGCGATGTGGGTGGAGATCCTCTCCGCGAACCCGGGCCCCGTCGCCGACGTCCTCACCGAGGTCGCCGGGGACCTGGAGGAGACGGTGCGGGCGCTGCGCGCGCTGGAGTCCGAGGGTGCGGGCCGGAAGGAGACCGGGGTGAAGGGCATCGAGGCGGTGCTGCGCCGGGGCAACGCGGGCCGCGCCCGCGTCCCGGGCAAGCACGGCCAGGCGCCCGCCGCGTACGCGACCCTCGCGGTGCTCATCGGCGACCGCCCGGGCGAGCTGGCGCGGATCTTCGCGGACGCCGGTTCGGCCGGGGTCAACATCGAGGACGTGCGGATCGAGCACGCCACCGGGCAGCAGGCCGGGCACGTGCAGCTGATGGTCGACCCGGGCGCCCTGGCCTCGCTGGAGAAGGTGCTCCGCGAGCGCGGCTGGACGATGCGCCAGCAGTGAGGCGGCCCTGCCCTCGCGGGGGCGGGGGCCGGGCGTGAAGGGTTGTCCCGGGCAGCCGGTAGCCTGGTGCGGGGCCACCTGGCCCGATGAACGTGCCCGTGTTTCGAGAAAGGTCACCCACACCGTGTCTGCAGTGATTGTCGCCATCGACGGCCCCTCCGGCACGGGCAAGTCCAGCACCTCCAAGGCCGTCGCCGCCCAGCTGGGGCTGAGCTACCTCGACACCGGTGCCCAGTACCGGGCGATCACCTGGTGGATGCTGAACAACGGCGTGCCCGTGGACGACGCGGCAGCGGTCGCGGCCGCCGCCGAGCGTCCCGTCATCACCTCGGGCACGGACCCGCAGGCCCCCACGATCTCCGCCGACGGCGAGGACGCCTCGGGTCCCATCCGGACCCAGGAGGTCACCTCGTCCGTCAGCGCCGTGAGCGCCGTCCCCGAGGTGCGTACCCGGATCACGCAGCTGCAGCGGGACATCGCCGCCGCCGCGCCGCGCGGCATCGTCGTCGAGGGCCGGGACATCGGCACCACCGTGCTGCCCGACGCCGACCTCAAGATCTTCCTCACCGCCTCGCCCGAGGTCCGCGCCGCGCGGCGCAGCGGTGAGCTCAAGGGCAAGGACGCGGCGGACCTGGCGACCACCCGCGAGGCCCTGATCAAGCGGGACGCGGCCGACTCCGGCCGCAAGACCTCCCCGCTGAAGCAGGCCGAGGACGCGGTGGAGGTCGACACCTCCGAGCTCTCGCTGGAGCAGGTCATCGAGTGCGTCGTCACGCTCGTCGAGAAGGCGGCGGCCCAGAAGCCCGAGGCCGCGGAGCAGGCGGCGCAGTGACCGACACCGCTTCCGTGCCGAGCGCGCGGGGCGCCGCGACGGGGCGCAGGATCGGCATCGGCCTGATGTACGGCCTGTGGAAGCCGCGGGTGCTGGGCGCCTGGCGGGTTCCGGCAAGCGGGCCGGTCATCCTCGCGGTCAACCACACGCACAACATCGACGGCCCGATGCTGATGGGCACGGCGCCGCGCCCCGTGCACTTCCTGATCAAGAAGGAGGCCTTCGTCGGCCCGCTCGACCCGTTCCTGCGGGGCATCGGGCAGCTGAAGGTCGACCGGGAGGCCACCGACCGGGCCGCGGTCACGGACGCGCTGGGCGTCCTGCGCCGCGGGGGAGTCCTCGGGATATTCCCCGAGGGCAGCCGCGGCGAGGGCGACTTCGCCTCGCTCCGCTCGGGCCTCGCGTACTTCGCCGTCCGCTCGGGTGCCCCGGTCGTGCCCGTCGCCGTACTCGGCAGCGGGGAGCGGCACAGCCGCGTGGTGCGCGGGCTGCCGCCGCTCCGCGGCCGGGTCGACGTCGTCTTCGGGGACCCGTTCGAGGCGGGCGACGGCAGCGGCCGGCGTACGCGTTCGGCGATGGACGCGGCGACGGTACGCATCCAGCAGCGGCTGACCGAGCACCTCGGGCAGGCGCGGATACTCACGGGGCGCCCGGCGTCCTGACGGCCCCGGCCGTCACCACAGCACAGCACAGCAGCGAGCCGCGCGTCCGCACCCGCGGCGGCGGCAGCAGACCACCTGACACCGATCTACCCAGATCGACTCGCACAGATCGACGAGGACGAGACGTCATGAACGACCAGCACCATTCCGGCGGCGAGGAGCACGAGCACGGTGAGCTCGGCGACGCCGAGTTCGCGGAGTTCATGGAGCTCGCCGCCGAAGAGGGCTTCGACATCGAGGAGGTCGAGGGCGCGCTCGGCGAGGCCGGGCACGGCCCGCTGCCGGTCCTCGCGGTCGTCGGCCGGCCGAACGTCGGCAAGTCGACTCTGGTGAACCGCGTCCTCGGCCGCCGCGAGGCCGTCGTCGAGGACCGCCCCGGGGTCACCCGGGACCGTGTGACGTACGAGGCCGAGTGGGCGGGCCGGCGCTTCAAGGTCGTCGACACCGGCGGCTGGGAGCAGGACGTCCTGGGCATCGACGCCTCGGTCGCCGCGCAGGCCGAGTTCGCGGTGGAGGCGGCGGACGCCGTGGTCTTCGTCGTGGACGCGCAGGTCGGCGCCACGGACACGGACGAGGCCGTGGTCAAGATGCTGCGCCGCGCGGGCAAGCCGGTGGTGCTGTGTGCCAACAAGGTCGACGGCCCCTCGGCCGAGGCGGAGGCCGCGTACCTGTGGTCGCTCGGGCTCGGTGAGCCGCACCCGGTCTCGGCGCTGCACGGCCGCGGCACCGGCGATCTGCTCGACGTCGTGCTGGAGGCGCTGCCCGAGGCCCCGGAGCAGACCTTCGGCGGGATCGTCGGCGGCCCGCGCCGCGTCGCGCTGCTCGGCCGTCCGAACGTCGGCAAGTCCTCGCTGCTGAACCAGGTCGCCGGCGAGGACCGGGTCGTGGTCAACGAGCAGGCGGGCACGACCCGTGACCCGGTGGACGAGCTGATCGAACTCGGCGGCAAGACCTGGAAGTTCGTCGACACGGCGGGCATCCGCAAGCGCGTCCACCTCCAGGAGGGCGCCGACTACTACGCCTCCCTGCGGACGGCGGCGGCGCTGGAGAAGGCCGAGGTCGCGATCGTCCTGATCGACGTGAGCGAGTCGATCAGCGTGCAGGACCAGCGCATCCTCACCATGGCCGTCGAGGCGGGCCGCGCCCTCGTCATCGCCTACAACAAGTGGGACACCCTCGACGAGGAGCGCCGCTTCTACCTGGAGCGGGAGATCGAGCGCGACCTGACGCAGGTGCGCTGGGCGCCGCGGGTGAACGTCTCGGCCCGTACGGGACGGCACATGGAGAAGCTGGTGCCCGCCGTCGAGAAGGCCCTGGAGGGCTGGGAGACGCGGGTGCCGACGGGCCGGCTCAACTCCTTCCTCGGGGAACTCGTCGCCTCCCACCCGCACCCGGTGCGCGGCGGCAAGCAGCCCCGCATCCTCTTCGGGACGCAGGCGGGCACGAAGCCGCCGCGGTTCGTCCTCTTCGCCTCCGGCTTCCTGGAGGCGGGCTACCGCCGCTTCGTCGAGCGCAGGCTGCGCGAGGAGTTCGGCTTCGAGGGCACCCCGATCCAGCTGTCGGTGCGGGTGCGCGAGAAGCGCGGCAAGAACAAGAAGAAGTGACCGGGGCGGTACGCCTCGCACGCTGACGGGCGGTGGCCCGGGGTCGGAACCCCGGGCCACCGCCCGTCACTTCGTGGCTACGGCTCTCCCGGATCAGAGCCCGTAGCCGTGGCCGTCGCGGCGGCCCGGCGGCAGCGCCGCCGGAGGCTGTCCGTCCCGCTGCCGGCCGCCGTTCTGCCAGCCGGTGCCGCCCCACCCCGGGGGCTGCCAACTCCCGCTCCAGCGTTCCCAGTTGCCCGAGCCGGTGCCGCGTACGGTGCCGAACCCCTCGAACTTCAGGTCCTCCTCGTCCGAGCGGTCGCCCGGCAGGGTGCGGAAGAGCCTGCTGTACTCGGCGTACAGCGAGTCGTAGATCGGGGTGTCCGAACCGGCGGCACGCGCCGGGCTTCCCGAGCCGCCGGAACGTACGTCGTACGCCGGGCGCATCCCGGGGATCTGGCTCTGGTTGAGGTGCGGATGACGGTCGCGGGGCGGTTCGTAGGGCTGCACGACTGTGCAACGACCAGGCCGCCCGGCGGATGCGGGGCCGGGCGGCTCATGACCTGATCGCGGGTGTGGTCCGTGATCGTGCGTACGAAATCTCCGTGACCGGTCGTACGGGGTGACCGGGCGTACGGCGCGGGGGAGTTCGCCGGCCGCCCGGTGTCCGTCAGGAGGTCCCGGCGAGCGGCATCGCGGCGGCGACCAGTACGCCGCGGGCGGCCGCGGCCTCCAGCGCGTCCCGCAGCAGGTCCTCGCGCGGCTGCTGGCCGATGGAGCCGGCGGGCGCCGCGTAGACGAACACCGTGCTGGACTTGCTCGCGGCCGTGCGCCAGTCGTCGGTCACGGCCAGCGCCTGGTGCGCCTGCCACCAGGCGACGGGCTGGGCGCTGCCGCTGCCGGGGGTGGGCGGCTGGAGGATGGCGTGCAGCTTGCCCATGGCGAGCAGCACCGACCAGCCGTGCAGCGGCCCCGGTTCCTCGGAGACGTCGGTGACGGGCAGGAAGCCCTGTTCGATGAGGAGCGGCAGGAAGTCGTCGCCCGGGCCTTCCGAACCGGGGCGCGCGATCGGGCCGGTGGGCTCGACGACGATCGCCGCGTGCAGCGTGTCCCCGAGCAGCACCTGGCCGCAGGTGACACCGAGCACGGCCTGACGGGGACCGGGGCGGGGCGCGTCGGCGGGCTGCGGACGGGCCGCCGGCGCGGGCTGTCCGCCGGGCGTGTCCGTGCCGGTGATGGTGCGCACCGCCCCCTGGGCCTGCTCCTCGGAGACCTTGACGACCTGTGAGGGGATGCAGGTGGCGTGGGCGAAGGCCAGCACGGCGGTCTCGTCGCCGATGAAGAGGACGGTGCTGGTGCGCTCCTGGCCGGTGTCACCCGGGGTGCGGCAGGAGGTGCAGTCGTAACTGCCCGGGGCGTTGTGCCCGGTGAGCAGGCGTTCGGCTTCTTCGTCACCGATCTCGGCGCGTACGGCGTCGCTGACATCGAGCATGGGGGACACGGGAGGCTCCTGGCGTTCGGTTCTTGTCCACTGGGACAACGGAGTTGCTGTGTCCCTGGTCACGCGTGCGGGGGAGCCAACTCCTCGATCGGGCGTCCGCGCGCCGGTCCGGGCGCACCGGAACGCTCGGAACATCACGGGAGTTCCCGGTGAACGATCACGGTGTCGGAACTCTTCCGGAACAAGATGGTGATACTGCCCAACCCTCACACCCCCATCCCGGTCTACAGGGGTGACAGGCGGACAGTAAGGGCTGACCGCGACGAATCGTGGGACTCGGGGCACATGCACATCTCGTTTCTGATCAACAGCGGTTACGGAATCGGCGGGACGATCCGGACGACGTACAACCTCGCCAGGAGCCTCGCGGAGCGCCACGAGGTCGAGGTGGTCTCGGTCTTCCGGCACCGGGAGAGACCCTTCTTCGACCCGGGGCCCGGCGTACGACTACGCGCCCTGGTCGACCTGCGCGGCCCGGACAAGGAGCACCCCGAACACGCCCTCCCCGCCCGGGTGTTCCCGCGCGGCGACAACAAGTGGGGGAACTACAGCGCGCTCACGGACCGCCGGATCGGCGAGTTCCTCTCCACCACGCGCGCGGACGTCGTCATCGGCACCCGCCCCGGACTCAACGCGCACATCGCCCGCCAGACCAGGAACGGCCCGCTCCGCGTCGGCCAGGAGCACCTCACGCTCTCCACGCACTCGCCGCAGCTGAAGCGGATGCTGCGGGACACCTATCCGCGGCTCGACGCCGTCACCACCGTCACCGAGGCCGACGCGCGGGACTACCGGCGGATGCTGCGGCTGCCCGGCGTCCGCATCGAGGCGCTGCCCAACAGCGTGCCGGAGCCGGAGGTCGGGCCCGCCGACGGGCGGGGCAAGTGGGTTGTCGCCGCCGGGCGGCTGGCCCCGGCCAAGCGGTACGACCTGCTGATACGGGCCTTCGCGAAGGTCGCGGCCGAGCGCCCGGACTGGGGGCTGCGGATCTACGGCAGCGGACGCGAGCACGCGAAGCTGCGTGCCCTCGTCGACGAACTCGGCCTGTACAACCACGTGTTCCTGATGGGGCCTGCGCATCCCATCGAGGCCGAGTGGGCCAAGGGCTCCGTCGCCGCGGTGACGTCGAGCCTGGAGTCCTTCGGCATGACCATCGTCGAGGCGATGCGCTGCGGACTGCCCGTCGTCGCCACCGACTGCCCGCACGGCCCCGGCGAGATCATCCGCTCCGGCACCGACGGACTGCTGGTGCCCTCCGGCGACGTGGACGGCGTGGCCGGCGCGCTGCTCGGGCTGATCAACGACGACGCGCGGCGGGCCGCCATGGGCCAGGCCGCGCTGGTGGCCGCGTCCCGCTTCGACCCCGCGCACGTCGGCGCCCGGTACGAGTCGCTGCTGACCGAGCTCGTCACCAAGGGCGGCGGCAGGCTGCACCGGATGCGGGGCGTGCTGCTCGGCGGCGCCTACGCGGCCAAGGACGCGCTGAGCGGCATCGGCGGCCACGCGCTGCCGCAGGGAGGAAGAGCATGACGCTGCCGACAGAACGGAGCACCCCGAGAGTGCGTTTCACCGCCCGCGCCACCCCGCGCGCCTGCGCCACCGCCGCGCCCGCCCCCGTGCGCGGCGGCGACGGGACCCCGCACGCCTCGCTGCCCGCGCCCGCGTTCCCCGCCGCGCCGGTCCCGCCCGCCACCGGGACGTCCGCCGCGGAAGCCTCCGGCGCCGACGGCGCCACGGCCGAACGGCCGCGCGCCGACTGCACGGCCGACAGCGCGGGCGGGCTCACCTTCGACGTCCGGCTCCCGTACGGCGACCCGGCCCGCCAGGACGCGGCGCTGCTGCTGCGGCGCCGGGGCGCGGCCGAGGGCGCGAGCGGGACGGTCCGGCTGCCGCTCGCCCCGGTCGGCCCGCAGGGTCCGCTGCGGGCCGCGCTGCCGAGCATCATGACGCTCCCCGAGGGACGTTGGGACGCCTACCTCGTCACCGACGGCCCGGACGGCAGCGGCGAGTCCGAGCCGCAGCGCCTGCTGCCGGGGCTGCACGACCTGCGCTCGCTCGTCGACCGCACCCCGCGCTCGGGCCGCACCTGGCTCGGCGTCCGCATCCCGTACGCCACCCGCTACGGCAACCTCACGGTGCGGGCCTGGCTGCGCTGGCCGCACGCCGAGGCGGGCGAACTGCGCGTCACGGACAGCGGGTTGACGCTGCGCGGGCGGCTGTACGGCGCCGGGCTCGGCCCGTCGGCGCGGCTGGAGGCGTGGGCCCGCGGCGCCGCGGAGCAGCCGCCCGTGGTGGTGGCCGCGCCCGCGGACGACGGCGGCCGGGGAACGCCGGGCGGCGACGGCTCGGCCGGCGCGGCCTTCGCCGCCGAGCTGCCGTACGCCGGGCTCGTCGGGCACGAGGTGTGGGACCTGTGGCTGCGCCCCGACGAGACGGCGGCGCCTGTCCGTATCGCCCGCATTCTCGACGACGTGGCGGACAAGAAGCGGATATTCACCTATCCGCAGCTGAACGTTCCCGGCGACTCGGGACAAGCCGGAGAAGGGTGCTCTGTGCGCCCCTATTACACGCTCGACAACGACCTCTCCCTCCGCGTCCGCCGCACCGAATCCGAGGGGAGCCGGGAGGGTACGGCGGAGCGGCCGTAGGCCCGCGGGGCGCCGTACGCGTCCCGGGGCGTGTGCGGAGTATGTGGACGGGAGGTGTCTGTGTGGTGGGCCCACAGTCCCTCCCCGCACCCGAAGCCATACTGAGGGGAGCCGCGCGCGGTGGGGTCCGAGGCCGGTCCGGCCCGTCCCCGGCGGCTCCCCGAGTCGTTCCGTGCCGTGGTTCGCGGCGGCCGGCGGGTGGGACCGAGGGGGCGTGAAGGAGGGCTTCGGTTGTGCTCTTCTCACAAGATTTCGTTGTGTGCTAAAGGAGTGCGCCGCCGCCGGCGCGAGGGGGCGCGCACGCGGGCGGAAAACCGGAATTCCCCGGCCTCCTGAATTTCCCCGCAATCCGCCCGGAAGGAATTGTCCCCGGCTTTTTCCGGGAGGTCCGCGAGAGCCGCGCAAGGCGAATACCGGAAGCTTCCGCGGCACAAACGGGTGACCCGTCGAACGGGATACGGCGGCCGGGTTGTTGTGACACACATGTGACGCGGTGCGGATCGGGACCGGACTTCCGCACGGCACCGCGCACGCCGTACCGTGGCCGCCATGGCACCGGAATCCGCACCCCAGGACACCCCGCGCGACGAGCCCGAGAGCCCCGAGAGCTACGTCGGCCTGGACGCCGCCGCGGCCGAGCGCCGGGCGTACGACCACGGCTGGACGACCGTGCGGCGGCTGGCGCCCGACGCGATCGTCACCATGGAATTCCTCACCGGACGCCTCAACTTCACCGTCGAGGACGGCTCCGTCGTGCGCTGCTGGAAGGGCTGAACCCCGGGGCGGCGGGAGCCGCCCCGCACACGTACGCGGCCCCGGTCCCCTCCGTGGAGGGAACCGGGGCCGCGTACGTACGGGGTGAGCTGTGCGTACCGCCCCGCCTACCGCTCGCGGGGGCCCAGCGGTGCGGTGCGGGGCAGCGTGTGGTCCGCGTGCTGCGGACGCCGGGCGCCCTCGCCGCGCAGCGGCCCCTGGTGCGGGCCGCCGGCGGCCGGTCCGGCCGCGCGCAGTCTGGCGCCCATCCCGCCGGCGCCCGCCGGGGACGCCAGGGAACGGGAGGCGACGCCCGCGTGCTCGCCGGACTTGGACTCCTCCTGGGCCGCCTCCTGCGCCGCCGTCTCCTCGGCGGCCAGGCCCGCGGCCCGCGCGTGCAACGTGGACTCGGCGGGCACCGGCGGCGCGACGGGCGCGGAAGCGGGCCCGGGGACCAGGCCGGGGGCGCGTACGCCCGCCGCCCGCAGCCGCTCCCGGAACGCGAAGATCAGCGCCTCGGCGCGGGCGATGGCGGGCTCGCACCAGGGCAGGGCCAGCAGGATCAGCAGCCCGGCGGCCCAGCCGAGCAGCACGTCGCTGACCCAGTGGGTGCCGAGGTAGACGGTCGTCGCGCCGACGCCCAGCGCCGCGACGGCGCCGACGACGGACAGCACCCGCCGGGCGCGTGGCGTGGTGGCCAGGTAGGCGAGGATGCCCCAGGTCACGACGGCGTTGGCGGTGTGACCGGAAGGGAATATATCGCCGTCGGCGAAGAGCTCGGCCGAGCCGATGGAGGTCGCGTAGTGCGGCCCGAGCCGGCCGAGGCCGATCTTGACCGCGCCGACCGTGACGTTGAGCAGCAGCAGCGAGGTGCCCAGCACCAGCAGCGGGCGCAGCGTCCGCTGCCGCCAGGACCGCCAGCCCAGCCAGGCCATCACCAGCACCGCGGTGGGCCCGCGCTGCCCCAGGACGACGAAGTAGTCCAGCAGCGCGTGCACTTCCGGCCACTGCTTGTACGGCCGGAACAGCATCACCTGCCAGTCGAGCCGGACAAGGTCCGTCCCGGCGAGGACGGCCGCAACAATGACCGCGTAGAGCCCCGAAGTCGTGGCGAACAACATCTTGCGTGTTCGGCTCATCCGCGGGACATCGCGGCTGTTGGGTCGCTCAGGCTCTTGCTCGAGCCTGGCGAGGATTCGGTCGGTACGCACCCAATCGACGTTACAACGGGTGCGAGTGGCGACCGGACAGCTCCCCGTGTTCGTGATGACGATGTGATGTGGAGTGCGTCTCACCCGCCCCAATCCCCCGTGAATTCCCGCAGCTTATCCGACGTTTGACCGCCGTATTAGACGCGAGATTGCTCTCCCCCTCACGGGTGCCCGCACTGAATTGTTGTTCACCGCCGCTTAATCCGGAATTACGCGCGCCCTTCCCCGCGCGGGGAAGCCGCGGGGCCCGCGCCCGGCCCCGTCCCCGGTGACCCGTGGGTGACCCCGCGGTGTCCCCTCCGCCGGGCCGTACCGGACGGAACCCCTCCCACCTGCGGCGCGTTCCTCCCGGCGAAGGCGGCGTGTCGCGGTGCACAAGGTGAGACGCGCCACCCGGCGGTCCGGGGGACTCGCGTACGCTGACGCCACTCGTCCTTCCTCCGCACCGGGCCGCGCGGCGAGCCGGCAGGCGGCCGCTCCGCCTTCCACCGTCCGGTGCTCCCCACGCCCGGAAGGAACGAGGGCAAGAGGAGGTTCATACATGCCCGGGACGACCACGGCCGGGGGCCGGAAGGCGTCGGGCGTTCCCGCACAGGCCGGAGGCGGGCGCCCCGTACCCGTCGGGGGCGCGAACCGCTGGGCCGTGCTCGTCGTTCTCTGCGCCAGCCTGCTGATCGTCGCCGTGGACGCCACGGTGCTGCACGTCGCGGTGCCGGCCGTCTCCGAGGACCTGCGCCCCGGCGCCGTCGAACTGCTCTGGATCGTCGACGCCTACCCGCTCGTCACCGCCTCCCTGCTGATCCTCTTCGGCACCCTCGGGGACCGGATCGGCAGACGGCGCGTGCTGCTGTTCGGGTACGCGCTGTTCGCCGTCGCCTCCGCGCTCGCCGCCTACGCGCACACCCCCGGCGTGCTGATCGGGGCCCGCGCGCTGCTCGGCGTCGGCGGGGCCATGGTCATGCCGGCCACGCTCTCGATCCTCCGGCACGTCTTCCCCGACCGGCGCGAACGCGCCCTCGCCGTCGGGATCTGGAGCGCCGTCGCGGCCGTGGGGGCCGCCGTCGGACCGCTCGTCGGCGGGGCGCTGCTGGAGCACTTCTGGTGGGGCTCCGTCTTCCTGGTCAACATCCCGCTGATGGCGGCCGGACTCCTCGTCGGACGCTGGCTGCTGCCCGAGTCCTACAGCGAGGCGGACGGCCCGTGGGACCTGGTGGGCGCGCTGATGGCGGTGCTCGGCCTGTTCGGGGTGATCCTCGGCATCAAGCAGATCGGCACCGGCGACCTCGCACCGGGCCCGACGGCCGCGCTCCTCCTGGGCGCCGTCCTCCTCGCCCTGTTCGTGCGCAGACAGCGCCGCCGCCGCTACCCCCTCATCGACTTCCGGACCGTCGCCAGGCCCGCCTTCGGCACGGCCGTCGGCTGCATCGTGCTGACGGTGCTGGCCCTGGTCGGGCTGGCGCTGCTCGCCGCGCAGTACCTCCAGCTCGTCCTCGGGCTCTCCCCGCTGGAGACGGGGCTGCGGCTGCTGCCGCTCTCCGTCGCCGCGATCGTCGCCGGACTGCTCGGCTCGCGGATGCTCCAGTGGCTCGGGCCCCGGACGATGGTCGCGCTCGGCTTCGTGCTCACCGCCGTCGCCGTGCTCTGCCTCACCGGGGTCGGCCAGCACGACCGCCCCGAGCTGCTGATCGGCTCGTTCGTGCTGCTCGGGTTCGGCCTGGAGACCACGCTGTTCGGCTGTTACGAGTCGATGCTGAGCGAGGCGCCCTCCGGCCAGTCCGGGGGCGCGGCGGCCGTCGGCGAGACGGCGTACCAGCTCGGCGCCGGCGTCGGCATCGCGCTGCTCGGCAGCGTGATGAACGCGGCGTACGCGCCCGGCGTGCGGGACGTCAAAGGGGTACCGGCCAAGGCCGGGAGCGACGCCGGGCACTCGCTGGGCGAGGCGTACAGCGTCTCCGAGGGCCTCGGCGGCTCCGCCGGGCACGCGCTCCGGGAGGCCGCACGCGACGCCTTCGTGCACGGCCTGCACGTGACCCTCGCGGTCAGCGCGGCCCTGCTGCTCCTCGGCGCCCTCGCCGCCCTGCGCCTGCCCCGCACGATGACGACGGACTCCGGCGAGGCGGACTGACGGCGGGAGCGGGGCCCGGCGGCCTCTTGTGGAGGTCCGCGGGCCGGTCGTAGCGTCGCTCCGAGCCGATTCGATCTTCCCTGCCGGAGGCACCATGAGTTCGCTGCCCGCGTTCGCCGTCGAGGACCCGCTGGGGATCGACGACCTGCTGAGCGACGAGGACCGGGCCGTACGCGGCACCGTCCGCGACTGGGCAGCCGACCGCGTCCTCCCGCACGTCGCCGAGTGGTACGAGAGCGGCGAACTCCCCGGCATCCGCGAACTCGCCCGCGAACTGGGCTCCATCGGGGCGCTCGGCATGTCCCTGCAGGGCTACGGCTGCGCGGGCGCCAGCGCCGTGCAGTACGGGCTGGCCTGCCTGGAGCTGGAGGCCGCCGACTCCGGCATCCGCTCCCTGGTGTCGGTGCAGGGCTCGCTTGCGATGTACGCGATCCACCGGTTCGGCAGCGAGGAGCAGAAGCAGCGCTGGCTGCCCGCGATGGCGGCGGGCGAGGCCATCGGCTGCTTCGGCCTGACCGAGCCCGACCACGGCTCCGACCCCGCGGGCATGCGCACCCACGCCAAGCGCGACGGGGGCGACTGGGTGCTGACCGGCCGCAAGATGTGGATCACCAACGGCTCGGTCGCCGACGTCGCCGTCGTCTGGGCCCGCACCGACGAGGGCATCCGCGGCTTCGTCGTCCCCACCGACAGCCCGGGCTTCTCCGCGCCCGAGATCAAGCACAAGCTGTCCCTGCGCGCCTCCGTCACCAGCGAGCTGGTGCTGGACGAGGTGCGGCTGCCGGCGGACGCGGTGCTGCCCGAGGTCACCGGCCTGCGCGGCCCGCTGTCCTGCCTGAGCCACGCGCGCTACGGCATCGTCTGGGGCGCGATGGGCGCCGCCCGTGCCTGCTTCGACGCGGCGCTGGAATACGCCACGTCCCGTGAGCAGTTCGGCAAGCCGATCGCCGGATTCCAGATCACCCAGGCGAAGTTCGCCGACATGGCGGTGGAGCTGCACAAGGGCGTCCTGCTGGCGCACCACCTGGGGCGGCGGATGGACGCCGGACGGCTCCGTCCCGAGCAGGTGAGCTTCGGCAAGCTCAACAACGTGCGGGAGGCGATCGAGATCTGCCGCACCGCGCGGACGGTGATGGGAGCCAACGGCATCTCGCTGGAGTACCCCGTGATGCGGCACGCGACGAACCTGGAGTCCGTGCTCACCTACGAGGGCACCGTCGAGATGCATCAGCTGGTGCTCGGCAAGGCGCTCACCGGCATCGACGCGTTCCGGTGAGCGGCCCCGCCGGGCTCAGCTCTGGTTGAAGAAACCACCCTCGGAGGTGCGGCGTTCCTCACCGCTGACGATCTTGTAGTCGGCGGGGGACAGCAGGAAGACCCGCGTCGCCACGCGCTCGATCGAACCCCGCAGGCCGAAGGTGAGCCCGGCGGCGAAGTCGACGACGCGCTTGGCGTCGGCGGGCTCCATCGTCGTGAGATTCATGATGACCGGGATGCCGTCCCGGAAGAGCTCGCCGATGCCCCGGGCGTCCCGGAAGCCGTCGGGTGTGACTGTCGCGATCCGCGTTCCCTGGTCCTGGGCGGTCTCCGCCGTCACCCGGACCCGCGGGTCGGTCACCCACGACTCCTGGGCGGCGTCACCGGGTTCCGGCCCCTCTGCGTAATCGTCGTCGTAGTAACGCATCTCGCTGTCGTCGACGAGGCCCAGCCAGGCACTCGCCTTGCGCACCGATCCCATGGACGCCTCCTCTCCTCTACGCGCGGTTTCCTCTACCGTCCGCCCCTCTATGGTCGTCCATGATGCTGAGGATGCGCCAAGCGGATACCCGCTCGACTCGTGATTCGTGACGGTACTGGTGCAGAACAGGGGTACGGAACATCCCGCTTCGGATCAGGGCTCTTGCGGCACAGGGGTGCTGACGGTGCGAAGGATCGGGCCGGAGCCGCCGTACGGGTGGCCGTGCGGACAGACGAGTGACCGACGGGCCGTCAGTTCGGCTGCGCGCGGCGCAGGATGACCGCGGGCGTCCGGCGGGCCGCCACGGCCCGGCGGCGGCGCCGTCTACGGTCGGGGCCATGAGCGCAGACACGCACGCACAGCAGCGGGACGAACCGGCCGACGGCGAGGGCGGCGAGGAGCGGGGCGAGGCGGCCTGGCTGCGCTGGCACGAGGGGCGCCTCGCCTCCGTGTCGGCGCCGTACGGCCCGCTCTCGGTGACCGGGACGCACTGGATCACCGAGGTCGGCCCGCCCGCAACCGGAACCGGCACCGGGGCCGGAAGCGGAACCGGCTTGGCGGCTGCGGTCGGTGACGGTCCGTCGGCTGTGGAGCACGGGAGGATCGAGGGCGTGCCGGGGCAGTGGACCCTTGAGGCGGACGGCGGCGGCGTGCTGCTGGAGGCGCACGTCTCCGACGGGCTCGCGGTGGACGGCGAACTGCTCACCGGCCGGGTGCTGCTGACGGAGGACGGCGGCCCGCCCGCCTCGTCCCGCGTCTCCTACGGGGAGCGGCGGCTGGTGCTGATGCGGCGTGAGGACCAGTGGGCGGTGCGGGTGTTCGACCCGGACTCGGCGCTGCGCCGGGTGTTCGCCGGGATCGACGTCTTCCCGTACGACCCGGCGCGGGTGGTCTCCGGCACGTACCGGCCGTACGCGGGCGGCGAGCACAGCGTGCGGGTCGGCAACGCGGACGGGCGGGAGCGGGGGCTGGGGCTCGACGGCGAACTCGGCTTCGCCGGGCCGGACGGGGCCGAGCACACGCTGCGGGTCTCGCGGGTCGAGGGCGGCGGGCTGTGGGCCGTCCTCGCGGACGGCACCTCGGGCGTGAGCAGCTACCGCTTCCGGTTCCTGTACACCGAGGCGCCCGCCGCGTACGGCGCCGTGACGGTGGACTTCAACCGGATCACGCTGCCGCCGTGCGCCTTCACCGACCACTTCCTGTGCCCGCTGCCGCCGCCGGGCAACACCCTCCCGTTCGCGCTCCCGGCGGGGGAGCGGGGCCTGGCCGGACACTGAGTGCCGCCGGGCGGGCGGCCCGGACCGGAACCGTGAGCGGGGCGGAAGCGGAGGCTCCGGGTCGCCGGGGTCGCCCCGCCTTCGGCGGCGGAGCTACCGTTGAAGTGTCCGCTGAAGGTCTGCCGCTCGGACGCGAGGAGGCCGCCATGCTCATGGAGCTGCTGGCCGCGGGACTCTCGGGCGGGGCGCTGTACGTGGCGGCGGCGGCCCGCGTGGTGAGGCAGTACGAACGGGGACTGGTCTTCCGCCTCGGCCGGGTGCGTGAGGGGCTCCGGCAGCCCGGGTTCACCATGATCGTGCCGGGGGTCGACCGGCTGCAGAAGGTGAACCTGCAGATCGTGACGCTGCCGGTGCCGGCCCAGGAGGGCATCACGCACGACAACGTCACCGTGCGGGTGGACGCGGTCGTCTACTTCAAGGTCGTCAACCCGACCGACGCGATCATCAAGGTCGAGGACTACCGCTTCGCGGTCGCGCAGATGGCACAGACCTCGCTGCGCTCGATCATCGGCAAGAGCGACCTGGACGACCTGCTCTCCAACCGCGAGAAGCTCAACGAGGGGCTGGAGTTGATGATCGACAGCCCGGCGGTGGACTGGGGCGTCACCGTGGACCGGGTGGAGATCAAGGACGTCTCGCTCCCGGAGACGATGAAGCGCTCGATGGCACGCCAGGCCGAGGCACAGCGTGACAAGCGCGCCCGGGTCATCAACGCGGACGCCGAGCTCCAGGCGTCCAAGAAGCTCTCCGAGGCCGCCGACCGGATGTCGCAGAGCCCGGCCGCCCTCCAGCTGCGGCTGCTGCAGACCGTCGCGTCCGTCGCCACGGAGAAGAACTCGACGCTGGTGCTGCCCTTCCCCGTCGAGCTGCTGCGCTTCCTGGAGGGGCACGAGGCCGCTCCCGGCGGCGCCACCCGCGTGGAGACGTCCAGGACCGACCGGCCCGCGGGCGGCGAGGAGGACCCCGAGGCCGTCGCGCCGGAGGAGGTCAAGGCGCTGGAGGAGCTGCGGGCACTGGGCATGCTGGACGAGGCCGAACTCCGGCAGCACGAGGAGGAGCTGGACGAACGGCTCAGAGGACGCAAACGGGACGCGGAACCGGGAACCGGTGACGAGCGGGGCGAGCCCCCCGAGTCACGTCCTGACTCCGGAAGTTGAGGGTCGACAACCGGACAGATCCGTAACGGACCCGGAGAGCGCGGCGCCATCGGCGCCGCGCTTTTCCTGTGCCCTGCCTGTGGGGATTCTGTGCCCCAACTCCACTGCTCCGCCGTCGAGTTGTGCACGTCGGAGCGGCTGATACGGGCCAATTCTCCGGTGGTTCGCGTGAGCTGACGCGCACCAAGGCTTGTGTGCCGCGCCGCGTTCTCGCCATACTCGGCGCCACGAGTTGGCATGGACGCGACTTCCCTCGGGGAGGGGAGTGGTGTCCGTCCTTCCTCCGGGGCCGTTCACACCGTATCCACCAACGGCTCCCACCCCCCCACTGGAGGTTTGAAGTTGAGACACAAGCGACGCATATCCACGGGACGTGTGGCCATCGCGGGCGCCGGCGTGGCGGCCCTCGTCGCCGGGACCCTGACGCTGTCGAACGCCAACGCCGCTGAGGAGAGCACCCCCAGCGTCAAGACCCTCTCCGCCGGGTCCGCTTCGACGCTCGCCTCGCAGCTCACCTCGAAGATCAAGGACGACGCGGGCTCGTACTACGACGCGCAGGCCAAGAAGCTCGTTGTCAACGTCACGAACGAGGCGGCCAAGAAGGTCGTCGAGTCCGCGGGCGCCGAGGCCAAGGTCGTTCAGCACACGCTGAACCAGCTGAACTCGGCCAAGGACACCCTGACCGCGAAGGACGTCACCGGCACCTCGCGCGCGGTGGACGTCAAGACGAACAAGGTCGTCGTCACGGCCGACAAGACCGTCAAGGGCGCCGAGCTCGAGAAGCTGAAGAAGCAGATCGCCGCGCAGGACGGCCGGGCCGAACTCAAGCGCAGCAAGGGCGAGTTCACCACCAAGATCGCCGGTGGCGACGCCATCTACGGCGGCGGCAGCCGCTGCTCCCTCGGCTTCAACGTCACCGTGGGCGGCAAGCCCGGGTTCCTGACGGCCGGTCACTGCACCACCGCCGTCGACAGCTGGTCCGACAGCCAGAGCGGCCAGGAGATCGCCAAGAGCGGCGAGGGCAAGTTCCCGGGCGCGGACTACGGTGTCGCCACGTACACCGGCCAGACCGACGCGCCGAGCGAGGTCAACCTCTACAACGGCAGCACGCAGAAGATCAGCGGCGCGGCCAACGCCGAGGTCGGCCAGAAGGTCACCCGCAGCGGCAGCACCACCCAGGTCCACGAGGGCACGGTCAAGGCGCTCGACGCCTCCGTCTCGTACCCCGAGGGCACCGTCAACGGCCTGATCCAGACCGACGTCTGCGCCGAGCCCGGCGACAGCGGCGGCTCGCTCTTCGCCGGTGACAAGGCCCTGGGCCTCACCTCCGGCGGCAGCGGCGACTGCTCCTCGGGCGGCGAGACCTACTTCCAGCCGGTCCCCGCGGCCCTTGAGGCCGTCGGCGCCCAGCTCCCGTAACACCGCGAAACGCAGCGGAACCCCCGACCCGAGGCCGGGGGTTCCGTGCGTGGTGGCGCCGTTACTTCTTCTCGGCGGCGACGAGCTCCGCGATCTGGACGGCGTTCAGCGCCGCGCCCTTGCGGAGGTTGTCGTTGGAGAGGAAGAGCGACAGGCCGTGCTCGACCGTCTCGTCCTGGCGGATCCGGCCGACGTAGCTCGCGTCCGCACCGGCCGACTGGAGCGGGGTGGGGATCTCCGAGAGCGCGACGCCGGGGGCGCCGGCGAGCAGTTCCTTGGCGCGCGCGGGCGAAATGGGGCGCTCGAAGCGGGCGTTGACCTGGAGCGAGTGGCCGGTGAAGACCGGGACGCGGACGCAGGTGCCCGAGACCTTCAGCTCCGGGACGTCGAGGATCTTGCGGCTCTCGTTGCGGAGCTTCTGCTCCTCGTCCGTCTCCTCCGAGCCGTCGTCGACGACCGAGCCGGCGACCGGCACCACGTTGAAGGCGATCGGGCGCTTGAACTTGTCCGGGGCCGGGAAGTCCACGGCGTCACCGTCGAAGGCGAGGCGGGAGGCGTCGCTCTCGACGGCCTTGGTGGCCTGCTCGTTCAGCTCGGAGACACCGGCGAGGCCGCTGCCGGAGACGGCCTGGTACGTGGAGACGACCAGCGCGGCCAGCCCCGCCTCCTCGTGCAGCGGGCGCAGCACGGGCATCGCGGCCATGGTGGTGCAGTTCGGGTTGGCGATGATGCCCTTCGGACGCTGCAGCGCCGCCTCGGGGTTCACCTCGGAGACGACCAGCGGGACCTCGGGGTCGAGGCGCCAGGCCGAGGAGTTGTCGATCACGACCGGGCCCTGGGCCGCGACCTTCTCCGCGATCGCCTTGGACGTGGCGCCGCCCGCGGAGAACAGGACGATGTCGAGGCCGGAGTAGTCGGCGGTGGCCGCGTCCTCGACGGTGACCTCGCCGTCCTTCCAGGGCAGCGTCCGGCCGGCGGAACGGGCCGAGGCGAACAGCCGCAGCTCGTCGACCGGGAACTCACGCTCCGCCAGAATCTCGCGCATCACGCTGCCGACCTGACCGGTGGCTCCGACGATCCCGATCTTCATGGGGCTCCTTCTGCAGTCTGTGCTTGTGTCCCGAACGGCCCCTACCCTGCCGTGCCGCAGGCAGGGCCGCCAATCTTTTGACTTTGGTCACACCGGATACTCCGGGCATCCGGACGTCCGGGCCCGTCGACGCGGATCGCGGTGCGGGGATCGCGGTGGAAGGGGCCGCGGTGCGGGGCCCTCCGGGCGCGAGGCGGGCCCTCCTGGCCCGCGCCTCTATCGTATGCCGGTACCGATTTCCGCCCGCGGGCGCGCGGGTGCGCGGGCACGGCCGAGGGGTGAGGCATGGGCGAGGCACGGGCCGGCGGGGAACCGGGGGAGCTGCGGCGCCGGCTGGGGGTGTCCGACGCGGTGCTGATCGGCCTCGGCGCGATGCTCGGCGCGGGCGTCTTCGCCGCGCTCGCGCCGGCGGCGCGCGCCGCCGGGGCCGCGCTGCTGCCCGCGCTCGCCCTCGCCGCCGTCGTCGCCTACTGCAACGCGACCTCCTCGGCCCGGCTGGCCGCCCGGTACCCCGCCTCGGGCGGCACCTACGTCTACGGCCGGGAACGGCTCGGCCCGTTCTGGGGGCACCTCGCGGGCTGGGGCTTCGTGGTGGGCAAGACCGCCTCGTGCGCGGCGATGGCGCTCACGGCCGGTGCCTATCTGTGGCCGGGGCAGGCGCACGCGGTCGCGGTCGCGGCCGTGGTGGCGCTGACGGCGGTGAACTGCGCCGGGGTGCAGAAGTCGGCCTGGCTGACGCGGGCGATCGTCGCCGTGGTGCTGGCGGTGCTCGCGGCCGTCGTCGTCGCGGCGCTGAGCTCCGGCGGCGCCGACCCGGGGCGCCTGTGGGACGCCGGTGCCGGGGTCTCCCTCGGCGGGACACTGCAAGCGGCCGGCCTGCTGTTCTTCGCCTTCGCCGGGTACGCGCGCATCGCCACCCTCGGTGAGGAGGTGCGCGACCCGGCCCGGACCATCCCCCGCGCCGTCCCGCTCGCGCTGGGCGTCACCCTCGTCGTCTACGTGCTGGTCGCCGTCGCGGCGCTGTCGGTGCTGGGGCACCGGCGGCTGGCCGGGGCGGCGGCGCCGCTCACCGAGACGGTGCGCGCCGCGGGCGCGGACTGGCTGGTTCCGGTCGTGGGCGCGGGCGCCGCCGTCGCCGCGCTCGGCTCGCTGCTCGCGCTGATCCTCGGGGTGTCCCGGACCACGCTGGCCATGGCGCGCGACGGGCACCTGCCCCGCGCGCTGGCCGCTGTCCACCCGAGGACGCAGGTGCCGCACCGGGCCGAGCTCGTGGTGGGCGCGGTCGTCGCGGTGCTCGCCGCGTTCGCCGACGTGCGCGGCGCGATCGGGTTCTCCTCGTTCGGGGTGCTGGTCTACTACGCCGTCGCCAACGCCTCCGCGTGGACGCTGACTTCGGACGAGGGCCGCCCGCCCCGCGTCGTCCCCGCGGCCGGGCTCGCCGGCTGCCTGGCCCTGGCCTTCGCGCTGCCGTCCGGCTCGGTGCTGACCGGTGCGGCGGTGCTGGCGCTGGGGGCCGCGTCGTACGGGGTGCGGGGTGCGGTGGCGGCTCGGCGGGGGTAGGCGCCCCGCCCTGCCCCGTCCGTGCGTCGGCGGCTGCCCGTGCGCTGTGGCTGGTCGCGCAGTTCCCCGCGCCCCTGAAGGGGAGACTCCCGTCGCGCAGTCGATTTCCCGCCACGGCGTGACCCCTTATTACGGCTCCGACCTGCGACGACGTCATGTTCGAACGGAAGTTCGATGGCTGGTTTATGGTGGAGGGAGCAGCGAGGAAACGGGGGTGCGGACGACTGGAGGTGAGTGCGGGTGCCGGACTTCGTCCATCTGCACACCGCCTCGGGATTCTCCGTCCGCTACGGGGCCTCGCACCCCGAGGCGCTGGCCGAACGCGCCGCCGCACGCGGCATGGACGCCGTCGCGCTCACCGACCGGGACACCCTCGCCGGTGCCGTGCGCTTCGCGAAGGCGAGCGCCCGCGCCGGTGTGCGGCCCGTGTTCGGCGCCGACCTGGCCGTCGGGGAGCCGCCCGAGGAGCGCAGCGCCGTCGTCCGGCGGCGCGCCCCGGTCCGCGGCGGCGCCTTCGTCGACGAGACCGCGCAGCGGGCCGTCTTCCTCGCCCGCGACGGCGCCGCCGGATGGGCCCGGCTCTGCGCGCTGGTCACCGCGGCGCACGCGCGCGGCGGCGAACGCCCGCTGCTGGAAGCCGCCGACATGGCGCGGCTCGGCGGCGCCGACGAACGGGCCCTGACCGTCCTGCTGGGCCCGGACTCCGACGTCGGCCGGGCGCTCGCCGCCGGACGGCCCGACCGCGCGGCCCGGCTGCTCGGCGGCTGGCGGGAGATCTTCGGGGACGCGCTCCGGCTGGAGGTCGTCGCGTCCGCGCCGCTGCGGGAGGCGGCCCGGATGCTGGGCCTCGCCGCCGAGCGCGGCGTGAAACCGGTCCTCACCAACGCGGTGCGGTACGCCGACGCCGCGCCCCGCACCGGCGTCGGCCTGGCCGACGTCCTGGACTCGGCCAGGCGGCTCGTCCCCGTCGACCCGCGCAAGGGTCTGGACGGCGGCGACCGCTGGCTGAAGGGCGCGGCGGAGATGGCGGCGGCGGCCGGGCGCATCGCCGAGGCCGCCGGGCACCGGCGGGACGTCGCGCACCGGCTGCTGACGCTGACCGGGGAGACCGCCGACGCCTGCCGCGTCGACCCGGAGGACGACATCGGCCTCGGGCGCGTGCACTTCCCCGAGCCCCGGCTGGTCGGCGCCGCCGACCCGGCCGCGGGCGAGCGGGGCCGCACCGCGGCGCGGGTGCTGCGCTCGCGGTGCGCGGCCGGGATGGTCGCGCGGCGCTACGAGAGGGACCGGGCGCGCTGGGACCGGCTGGAGGAGGAGCTGCGGATCATCGAGAGGCTCGGGTACTCCTCGTACTTCCTGACCGTCGCGCGCGTCGTGGCGGACGTGCGGGAGGCGGGCATCCGGGTCGCGGCGCGCGGCTCCGGCGCCGGGTCGCTGGTGAACCATCTGCTGGGGATCGCGCAGGCCGACCCCGTCCGGCAGGGGCTGCTGATGGAGCGGTTCCTCTCGCCGAGCCGGGCCGCGCTCCCGGACATCGACATCGACGTGGAGTCGGCGCGCCGGCTGGAGGTCTACCGCGGCATCTTCCGGCGCTTCGGCGCCGACCGCGTCGCCACCGTCGCCATGCCGGAGACCTACCGGGTGCGGCACGCGGTGCGGGACGTGGGGGCCGCGCTGGGCATGGACCCCGACGAGACCGGCCGGCTCGCCAAGGCGTTCCCGCACATCCGGGCCCGCGACGCGCGCTCCGCCCTCGCCGAACTCCCCGAGCTGCGAGGGGTGGACGCGGGGAAGTACGGCGACCGCTTCTGGGACCTCGTCGAGGGGCTGGACGCCCTGCCGCGCGGGGTCGCCATGCACCCGTGCGGGGTGCTGCTCTCCGACGACTCGCTCCGCGCGCGTACGCCCGTGGTGCCGACCAGCGGCGAGAGCTTCCCGATGTCGCAGTTCGACAAGGAGGACGTGGAGGACCTGGGCCTGCTCAAGCTCGACGTCCTGGGCGTACGGATGCAGTCCGCGATGGCGCACGCCGTCCGGGAGACCGAACGCGCGCGCTCCGTACGCCTCGACCTGGACCGGGTGCCGGAGGGCGACCCGGCGACGTACGCGCTGATCCGCTCGGCCGAGACGCTCGGCTGCTTCCAGATCGAGTCGCCCGGGCAGCGCGACCTGATCGGCCGGCTCCAGCCGGCGGACTTCGACGATCTGGTCGTCGACATCTCGCTGTTCCGGCCCGGGCCGGTCGCGGCCGACATGGTGCGCCCGTTCATCGACGCGCGGCACGGCCGCAGGCCCGCGCGCTATCCGCACCCTGACCTGGAGCCGGTGCTGCGGGACACGTACGGGGTCGTGGTCTTCCACGAGCAGATCATCGGCATCCTCACGGTGATGACGGGCTGCGACCGGGCGCGGGCCGACGAGGCGCGGCGCGCGCTCTCGGACGACGAGCGGCGCGGCCGGGTGCGCGCCTGGTTCGGGCAGCTGGCGGCCGGGCGCGGCTATCCGCCCGACGTCGTGGGCCGTACCTGGGAGATCGTGGAGGCGTTCGGCAGCTACGGCTTCTGCAAGGCGCACGCCGTCGCCTTCGCCGTCCCCACGTACCAGTCGGCCTGGCTGAAGGCGCACCATCCGGCCGCCTTCTACGCGGGGGTGCTCGAACACGATCCGGGGATGTACCCGAAGCGGCTGCTGCTGGCGGACGCGCGGCGGCGCGGGGTGCCGGTGCTGCCGCTGGACGTGAACCGGTCGGGCGCTTCCTACCGGATCGAACTGGTGTCTGGTGAAAAGCGGGCGGAAAGGGAGAGCGGCGAGAGCTGGGGCATCCGGCTCGCCCTGTCCGAGGTGCGGGGCATCGGCGAGGAGGACGCCCGCAGGATCGAGGAGGGCGCGCCGTACGCCTCGCTCGCCGACTTCTGGCAGCGGGCCCGCCCGCCCCGCCCCGTGGCCGAAAAGCTCGCCCAGGTCGGCGCGTTGGACGCGTACGCGCCGCACGGCAACCGCCGCGACCTGCTGCTGCACCTCGCGGAACTGCACCGCGCCGGACGCGGAAAGGGCGCCCGCGAGGGCCAGCTGACCCTGGGCCGGGACGCCGACGCCACCGCTGCCGGACCGGATACGGAGGCGGAAGCGGAACCCGCCGGCCTGCCCGACCTGGACGCGGACGAACGGCTCGGCGCCGAGCTCGGCGTCCTCGGCATGGACACCTCGCGCCATCTGATGGGCGACCACGCCGAGTTCCTGACGGAGCTCGGCGCGCACCCGGCCCGCGCGCTGGGCTCGGCCCGGCACGGCGAGACCGTCCTCGTCGCGGGGGCCAAGGCGGCCATCCAGACGCCGCCGGTCCGGTCGGGGCGCCGGGTCGTCTTCACCACCCTCGACGACGGGACGGGGCTGGTCGACTGCGCCTTCTTCGACGACTCCCACCCGGCCTGCGCGCACACCGTCTTCCACTCCTGGCTGCTGCTTGTGCGCGGCGTCGTGCAGCGCCGCGGCCCGCGCAGCCTCAGCGTCGTCGGCTCGGCGGCCTGGGACCTGGCCGAACTCGCCGAACTGCGGCGCACCGGCGGCCTGGACGCCGTCACCGAACGGCTCGCCGCACCACCGGGGCCCACCGGCCCCGAACCGTCCCCCGGAACGGAACCGGAACCCGGAGCGGAACCCGAGCCCGCCGGTACGGGCGGCCGCACCGTCCGGGTCGCCGAGGGGTACGAGATGCACCCCTGGGCCGACCTCCGCCCCGCGGGCGAACCGGCGGGCTCGGCGAAGGCGGTACGGAAGCTGTGGCACTCCAGCCAGGGGAGCGCGGGATGACCCGGAAACCACCGGCGCCGGACGCCCGGCTCCGCGTCCTGTACGTCCGCCTCGGCCGGGACGACGCCCCGGACGGCACGGGCCCCGGCACGGAGGACCGGTACGCCCGGCTCCTCGCGCTGCTCGCCGACGTCAGCCCCGTCGTCCAGCCGCTGCCGCCCGACGCCGCGCTCGTCGACGTGGGCGGCGCGCTGCGCTACTTCGGGCGGGACGCCGTTGCGCTGGCCGGGCTCGTACGCCTGCGCACCACCGCGCTGTACGGCGGCGGCTGCACCATCGGCGTCGCCGCCAACCCGCTGCTCGCGCGCATGGCGGCGCGGGCCGCGCGCCCCGGCACCGTCCGGGTCGTCCGGCCGGGGGAGGAGGCGGAGTTCCTCGACCGGCGCCCCGTCATCGACCTGCACGGCGTCGGCCCGGCCACCGCGCGCACCCTGTGCGGGTACGGGCTGGACACCGTCGGGCGGGTCGCCGCCGCGCCGCCCGCCACGCTCCAGCGCATCCTCGGCGCGAGCGCCGGACGCCGGGTGTACGCCTACGCCCGCGGCATCGACCCGAGCCCCGTCGCCGCCCACCCGCGCGCGGGCGCGGGGACGACGGCGCAGCCGGGCCCGATGACCGCCGAACACCGCTTCGGGCACGACGAGTTGGACCCGTCCGAGCGCCGCCGAGCCCTGCTCGCCCTCGCCGACGACCTGGGCTACCGGCTCCGCTCGGACGAGCTGGCGGCGCGCGGCCTGACCCTGACGGTGCGCTACGCCGACCGCTCCGTCACCACCCGCAC
This sequence comes from Streptomyces sp. HNM0574, assembly GCF_012726235.1. Lineage (GTDB taxonomy): Bacteria > Actinomycetota > Actinomycetes > Streptomycetales > Streptomycetaceae > Streptomyces. Next base: position 198,132 of record NZ_JAASAH010000009.1, on the reverse strand, counting down.
CCGCACGCTCCCCGAACCCACCGCGCACACACCGGCGTTGGCCTCTGCCGCCTACGCCCTGCACGACGCGCTCGGGCTCCAGCGGGCCCGGGTGCGCGGCCTCGCGCTGCGCGTCGAGGACCCGGCCGAGGGGCGTTCCGCGCCGCGTCAGCTGTCCCTCGACCCGCGCGAGGAGAAGGCCCGCCGCGCTGAGGCCGCCGCCGACCGGGCACGCAGGCGCTTCGGCGTCGGAGCGGTGCAGCCCGCCGGCGCCCACGGCCGGCCCCGTGCGGCCTGAACTCCCGTGCGGCGGGGGCGTGTTGACGGCGGCGTCCTCGCGCAGAGTCTTCCGATCATCCTTACCTGCCCGTAAGTTGACGGAAATTCAACAGCGCCGCTCCGTCCTCCGAGCCGCGAGGAGACCGTATGACCCCTGTCCGGAAGCGCGCCCTCCGATCCGCCGTCGTCGCCCTGACGGCCTGTGCGGTGACGGGCCTCACCGCCCCGCCCGCCACCGCCTCCGCACCACCGGCCGCCCCGGCCTCGGCCGGCGGCTGGAACGACGGTTCCTGCGAGCCGGCCCCCGAGCATCCGCGTCCCGTCGTGCTGGTCCACGGGACCGGCGGCAACCGGATCGACAACTGGCTGGGCCTCGCCCCGTATCTGGTCCAGCGCGGGTACTGCGTCTACTCCCTCGACTACGGCCAGCGCCCCGGCGTCCCGCTCGTCAACGGGCTCGGCCCCATCGAGGAGTCCGCCGAGCAGCTCGACGTCTACGTGGACGAGGTGCTGGCCGCCACGGGCAGCCGCGAGGTCGACATCGTCGGCCACTCGCAGGGCGGGATGATGCCCCGTCAGTACCTCAAGTTCCACGGCGGGGCCGAGAAGGTGAACGCGCTGGTGGGCATCGCGCCCAGCAACCACGGCACCTCCCTGTCCGGGCTGTCCGCGCTCGCCGACCTGATCCCGCCCGTCGGCGACACCGTCGAGGACCTGGGCCCGTCCCTGATGCAGCAGCGGGAGGGCTCGGACTTCCTGCGGCGGCTGAACGAGGGCGGCGACACCGTCCCCGGCGTCGCGTACACGGTGATCGCCACCAGGTACGACCAGGTCGTCACCCCGTATCAGTCGCAGTTCCTCAAGGGGCCCGACGTCAAGAACGTGCTGCTGCAGGACCTGTGCCCGGCGAACGTCTCCGAGCACGTCGCCGTCGGGCTGGCCGACCGGATGGCCTTCCACGAGGTCGCGAACGCCCTCGACCCGGCCCGGGCCACCCCCACCACCTGCACGGGCTGAGCCGCCCGCGCCCGCACCCCCGCCCGTGTGCCACCGGTACATGGCGGGGGTGCTTCTTGTGCTCCGGATGGCCGCTCCGCACAGGCCCGCCGGACCGCGCCCGCCCTATTCCTAGGTCAGTAGGTTTGTCGTATTTATGCACCTCTGACCCAGGAGCAGTGCCACGTGAACGGAAACGCACGACGCTGCGCGGTGGTCGTCTCGGCCGCCGCGCTGCTGGGAACCGCCGCAGGCTGCGGCACGACGGACGGACAGCGGGGTTCCTCCGAGCCCGAGCGCCAGGGCGGGCACCGGGCCGAGCAGGTCAGGGCGGCCGAGGCGAAACGCGGGTTCTCCCTCGTCGCGACGGGCGACCTGCTCGTCCACGACTCGATCATCCGGCAGGCCAAGTCCGACGCGGGAGGCTCCGGTTACGACTTCCGCACCATGCTCGGCCCGGCCAAGCCCATGGCGGACAAGGCCGACCTGGCCATCTGTCACATGGAGACCGTCTACGGCGCGGACGGCGGCCCCTTCACCGGCTACCCCGCGTTCAAGACGCCGCCCCAGATCGCGCAGGCCGTCAAGGACACCGGCTACGACAGCTGCTCCACGGCCTCCAACCACACCCTCGACGCCGGGGCCGAGGGCGTCGGCCGCACCCTGAAGGCGATGGACAAGGCGGGCCTCCAGCACGCCGGTTCGGCCCGCTCGAAGGAGGAGGCCACCAAGCCCGCGATGATGCGGGCCGGTGACGCCAAGGTCGCGCAGCTCGCCTACACCTACGGCACCAACGGCATCCCCGTGCCCGAGGACAAGCCCTGGCTGGTCAACCGGATCGACCCGGACCGCATCATCGCCGACGCCCGCGCCGCCCGCCGCGCCGGAGCCGACGTCGTGACCGTCAGCATGCACTGGGGCACCGAATGGCAGCAGGACCCCGACCGGCAGCAGCGCGAGCTGTCCGAGAAGCTCACCGCCTCGAAGAGTGACGGGCGGCGCGACATCGACCTCATCATCGGCACCCACGCGCACGTCCCGCAGGCGTACGAGAAGGTCAACGGGACCTGGGTCGTCTACGGGATGGGTGACCAGATCGCCGGGAAGATGAACGACCCGCGCGGCACGATGGGTTCGGCCGCGCGCTTCCGCTTCGAGCCGCCCGCGAAGAGCGGCGGCGCCTGGCGCGTGAAGCAGGCCGCCTTCACCCCGTACCTGATGGAGACCTCGCCCCGGCACAGCCTCGTCAACCTGGCCTCGAAGAAGAGCCGCGAGTCGGGCAGCGCCGAGCAGGAGAAGGCGTACAAGACCATCCGGGAGGCGGTGCTCAGCCGCGGCGCGGAGAAGGACGGGCTGCGGATGGTGGAGTGAGCGTCGGGGGAGGGCACCTCAGCGGTCGCGGTACAGCCCTTCGGTGTACCGCGGCCCGTAGTGCTCCTCCAGCGACTCCAGCGGAGCGTCCGGGCGTTCGAGTGCCTTGGCCATCCGCGCCCGGCTGGGCAGCGCCTCGGGCCGCCAGGTCTCCGGCTCCCAGGTGCGGGAGCGCAGGAACGCCTTCGCGCAGTGCGAGAAGACCTCCTCGACGGTGACCAGCAGGGCCAGCCGCGGCCGGTTCCCCCGTACCGTCATCGCGTCGAACAGCGGGGCGGTGCCCGGCGCTTCCTCCCGGACGATCCGCGCGGTGCCGTTGACGCGCAGGGTGTCGCCGCGGCCGGGGAGCAGGAAGACCATGCCGACGTGCGGGTTGCCGAGGATGTTGCGGAAGCCGTCGACCCGCTTGTTGCCCGGGCGTTCCGGGAGGGCGAGGGTCCGGTCGTCGAGGATCTGGACGAAGCCGGGCGGGTCGCCCTTCGGCGAGACGTCGCAGGAGCCGTCCGGGGCCGAGGTGGCGATCAGGCAGAGCGAGGAGTGCGCCAGCCACTCGCGGTCCAGCGGGTGCAGTGCCGCACGGGGCTTCCCGGCCGCGTACGGCGCGGGTTCACCGATCAGGGCGCGCAGTCCGGCCTCCGAGCCGACCTCGACGCAGCCGTCCGTGCAGGGTTCGTCGGCCATGGGTGCCCCTCGGGTCGCACGCTTCCGCCGTCCCCGCGAGCCTAGCCCCGGCCCCGTCCCGGGCCCCGCTGCGACCCGGCGGCCCCTCCACGCGCGGCGCCGCCGCCCCGCCCGGAGCGGGCGGGGCGGCGGCGAACAGCGGGGCGGTCAGCCGCGGTTGCGGGTGCGGCGGCGGGACGCGGTGAAGACGACGGCCGCGCCCGCGGCGAGGACGGCCGCGCCTCCGGCGGCGAGGGCGGTGGTGCCGTCGTCGCCGCCGGTCTCCGCGAGCTCGGTGCCGGAGGCGGCCTGGTGGCCGGCGTGCGCGGGCTCGGCGCCGCCCGCGGGCCTGGCGCCCTCGTCCGTGTACTCGGTGCCGTTGTGGCCCTGGTGGTCGGCGCCGTGACCGCTGTGGTCGACGCTCGACCTGCCGGCGCCCGCCTCGATCTGCCGGTCGTCCAGCGGCTGCGCCTCGGGCGCGGACGCCTGCCCGGGCGCCGCGTCCTCCGAGCCGGCGGTGGCGCCCGCCGCGCCGCCGCCGAAGGTCACGTCCGAGCAGGTGTAGAACGCCTCGGGGCTGTCCGAGCGCTGCCAGACGCTGTAGACGAGGTGGCGGCCGGACTTCTGAGGCACGTCGGCGTCGATGACGTAGCTGCCGTTCTTCAGCTGCGGGTCCTTCACCGTCGCGAAGGGCTTCGACTCCAGGTCGGACCACTTCAGCGGCTTGGACGGGTCGTAGCCGTCCTTGGTGAGGTACAGCTCGAAGCTGCCCTTGTGCGGCGCGGTCGCCTTGTACGAGAACTGCTGCGAGCCCGCCTTCATCTTCGTCGCGGGCCAGTCGGCGCGCGGCAGGTCCAGGCCCCGGTACTTGTCGCGGCCCGCGCTGCACAGCTTCCCGTCCGGGATGATCTCCTTGTGCTTGCCCGCCGCGTCGGGGATGTTCACCTCGTTCCAGTCGTAGAACGCCTGGGCCCCGCTGGCCTCGACGGCCGCCTTGCAGGCCGCCGACTTCGGGCTCTCCGGGCCCTCGGCGAAGCAGGTGGAGACGCGGCTGACGGGGTCCTCCATGGAGCCGTGCGCGGCGGCCGGTCCCGCGGTCTGGAGCGTCAGGGCGAGCGGTGCGATACCCAGGGCCGCGATCCCGGCGGCCTTACGGCGAACGGTCATGGTGGGGGGTCTCCTCGTGTGGGGCGTACAGCTGGTGCGTACGGCGCGCGGCCGTACGGCGGTTCGGGGGTCCACGGGCGGTGTCACGCGCCGGGTGCGGCGCGGGTGGCGGCCACGTGGCGCCGGTAACGCTAGCCCCGGGAAGCCCCTGGTCCAGCCCCTGAGAGCGGTCTCGGGCGATCTTTATGGTGCGGTTAAGAAACGCCTCAACGCCGATTAAGACCCGGCCCCCGCGAAGCCGCTTTGGGCGGCGAACCGCCCGTGCCCGCACGGGAGTTGCCCGGCCCGGGAACACGGCCGCGGCCCGGACGGCCGAACCGTCCGGGCCGCGGGGGCGGGCGGGCTCAGCCGCGTACGAGGAGGAGGACGCCGGCGGCGGCCGCGCCGACCACCAGTGCCGTCGCGCCGTAGCCGAGCCGGTGCGCGCGGAGGACGGGCAGCATCCGGTCGGCGGCGTAGCGCCCGGGGCCGGTGAGGGTGAGCGCGGCCGCGCCCGCGGTGAGCAGCAGCTCGTACTCGATGCCCTTGGGCGCGAAGAAGCCGCCGCCCCACTGGACGGCCAGGACGTTCAGCAGGGTGCCGAACAGCGCGGCGCCCGCGAGCGGGGTGAGCAGGCCGAGCGCGAGGGCGAGGCCGCCGAGGCCCTCGGTGAGACCGGCGACGACGGCCATCACGTCGCCCGCCGGGTAGCCGACGGAGGAGAAGAACTGGCCGGTGCCCTCCAGGCCGTTGCCGCCGAACCAGCCGAACAGCTTCTGCGCGCCGTGCGCCGCCATCGTCAGGCCCAGGACCAGGCGCAGGACGAGCAGGCCCGCGTCGTAGGCGTGCGGGGAGGTGTGCTCGCCGGGGCCGGTCCCGGCGCCGGTCGGGGACTCCTCGGGTGCGGGCCTGGAGTCGAGGGTGGTGGTGCCGGAGGTCGGCATGAGCGGAGCTCCTTCATGTCGGCTTCGTGTCGGTAGGGGGTGCGAACCCGGGACGTGACGCGGCGGACGCCCTCGGCCGCCGGTGCTGGTTCGCCCAAGCCATGTGCGCGGAGTTGTCCGGAGTCCGGGACGTCCGGAGTCCGAGTTGTTCAAATCCGAAGAGTCCCTGACGGTAGTGCATGGTTCCAATTTGAACAACCGCGTACGATGGGCCCCATGAGTGACACCCGGTGGCTGAACGAACGGGAGATGGCGGCCTGGGAGGGCTTCCTGGAGGCGAGCAGCCGCGTCGGCCACCGCCTCGAACAGCAGCTGAAGGACGAGGCGGGCCTCTCCCACCCGCAGTACGAGATCCTCGTCCGGCTCGCGGGCTCGCCCGAGGGCGAGATGCGGATGACCGAGCTCGCGCGGCTCCTGATCACCTCCAAGAGCGGCCTGACCTACCAGGTCGGCAGACTGGAGGCCCGCGGCCTGGTGCGGCGCAGGTCCTGCCCGACCGACGTCCGCGGCGTCTTCGCCGTCCTGACCGACGAGGGCCGCGAGGTCCTGGAGGCCGCCGCCCCCGGGCACGTCACGACGGTGCGCTCCGCGCTCATCGACGTGCTCACCCCTCAGGAGCTGGACGTCCTCGCCGCCGGCCTCGGCCGCGTCGGCCGCCGCCTGCGCGAGGGCTGACCCCTTCGGTCCGGTGCCGCGGCCGACTGTGCGCCGGGCCACATCGGCCGAGGCGGACGGAACCGTCCCGGCGCTTTTTGGCGTTCATTCCGGTGAGCAGCAAGCCGTGAGGAAAGGAGGGCACAGTGAACCTGCTGGACGTTCTCCTGGTGCTCGCAGTCGTCGTCTTCGCCGTGTCCGGATACCAGCGCGGGCTGGTCGCCGGAGTGGTCTCGCTCGCCGGGTTCGTCGGCGGCGCCGTGATCGGCGTCTGGCTGCTGCCGTTCGTCCTGGAGGCCGTCGAGCCGGAGACGACCGCGGCCACCCTCGTCGCGCTGCTCACCGTGCTCGTGCCGGCCGCCGTCGGCCAGGCCGTCACGGCCCCGCTCGGCTACCGGCTGCGGAACGCGCTGAGCTGGGCGCCGGTGCGATGGGCCGACGGCGTCGGCGGGATGGTCGTCAACGCGCTGGCCGTGCTCGTCGTCGGCTGGGTCGCGGGCAGCGCCCTGGCCGCCTCGCCCTCCCCGGCGCTCAACCAGGCCATCCGGGACTCGTCCGTGCTCGGCGCCGTGCAGGAACGCATGCCCGAGCAGGCGCCCTCCTGGTTCAACCGGGCCAGCGGCGCGCTGACCACGGCCGGCTTCCCGCCCGTCTTCAACCCCTTCGAGAACGAGCCGGGCGCGCCCATCGCCGAGCCCTCCGGCGACTCCGTCACCCCCGCCGCGCGGGCCGCCGCGCAGCGCAGCACCGTCAAGGTCGAGGGCACCTCGAACACCGGCGACGGGGCGCGCGGCCAGGAGGGCAGCGGCTTCGTCTACGCCGACGAGCACGTGATGACCAACGCGCACGTCGTCGCCGGGGTGGACGATCCGACGGTGCGCGTCGGCGGCGTCGGCCGCCCGCACGAGGCCGAGGTCGTGCTCTTCGACCCCGCCTCGGACGTCGCGGTGCTCGACGTGCCGGGCCTGGACGCGCCCACCCTCGACTTCGCGCCGGGCGCCGGGCGCGGCGACCCCGGAGTCGTCGCCGGATACCCGGAGAACGGCGGGCTCGACCTGCGGGCCGCCACCGTCGGCGAACGCGTCCACGCACAGGGCCGGGACATCTACGGCGAGAACCCCAGCGTCCGCGACATCCACGCGCTGCGCTCCCACGTCCGCCCGGGCAACTCCGGCGGGCCGCTGCTGACCACCGACGGCCGCGTCGCCGGTGTCATCTTCGCCCGCTCCACCAGCGACGCCTCCACCGGCTACGCGCTCACCGTCGAAGAGGTCCGCGAGCAGGCCGACCGCGCGGCGCGGGCCACCACCCCCGTCGACACCGGCGACCGCTCCGCGCTCTGAGCGCGCGGGCTCACAGCTCCTTGACGTACCGCCACTGCGCGCCCGCCGGGGCGTAGCCGAGGGCGCGGTTGACCGCCAGCATCGGGGCGTTCGTGCCGTCGTTGCAGGTGACGGCGCGGGCGTAGCCGGCCGCGCGGGCGCGGTGCAGCGAATCCAGCTTCACCAGCCGCGCCAGGCCCAGCCCCCGGTACGCGCGACGGCAGCCCGTCATCGCCGACCAGTACCGCTCCCGGCCGTCCGTCCTGGCCAGCGTGTACGCCACGACCTCGCGGCCGGCGAGCGCGACGGTGGACAGCCCGTGGTCCAGATCCGGGCGGTCCCGGTGCGGGCCCAGCCACTCGGCGTACGGCGGGAAACCGGCGGTGGGGGCGCCGGGTTCGTCCGCCGCGCACTCCACGTCCGCCTCGTACAGCGGGCGCAGGTCCCGGCCCAGCCCGGCCGCCGTGCCCAGGACGATCCCGCCCGCGAGCGCGGAGGCCGGCGGGACGGGCGGCAGCGCGGCCCGGGTCAGGTCCAGGGCGAGGAAGCGGGTGGGGTGGCCGGGGCGGTAGCCGCGGCGCTCGGCGAAGGCGGGGGAGTAGCCGTCGTCCGAGACCCGGGTGTGCACGTCCCGCGCGCCGGCCTCCCGCAGGTGCCGCTCCCCGGCGGCGGCCAGCGCGCCGCCGGTGCCGAGCCCGGCCGCCTCCGGGTGGACGGCGACGTTCAGCAGGCCCTGGCCCGTCTCGCGGCCCTCCGGCGCGAGGGCCGCCTCCGCGTACCCGGTGATCCGTCCACGCGCGCACTCGGCCACCAGCCACCGCGCCCGCCGCGCGGGCGGCGCGTGCGCCGCCTGCCAGGCCACCGTCCGCGCCGTGCACACCAGTTGCGGCACGGCCGCACGGCGTACGGCGGCCACGCCCTCGGCGTCGCCGGGGCGGAAGGGGCGGACGCGGATCTGCTCCGTCGGGTCGGGCCGGTCGGGGGTCATGCGGCCGTACGGTACGCCCGGCACCCGTGCCGTCGCCTCCGGTTTCCCGGCGGGCTGGGGGACAATCGTCGGCGTCCCCCAGAACGTCAAGAGACCGGAGCAGCAGTGCCGTTGCAGATCACCATCGACCCGTCCGGACCCGAGGCGCCGTACGAGCAGCTCCGCGCCCAGATCGCCGAGCAGGCGCGGGACGGGGACCTGCCCACCGGGCACAAGCTGCCGACCGTCCGCGGGCTCGCGGGGGAGCTGGGGCTCGCGGCGAACACCGTCGCCAAGGCGTACCGGGCGCTGGAGGCGGACGGGGTGATCGAGACGCGGGGGCGGAACGGGACGTTCATCGCCGCGGCGGGGGAGGCGGCGGACCGTGAGGCGGCGGAGGCGGCGCAGACGTACGCGCGGCGGGCGCGGCGGCTCGGGCTGGACCGGGCGGCGGCGCTGGACGCCGTGGAGACGGCGTTGCGGGCCGCGTACGAGTGAGGTGCTTCCGGGCCCCGCTAGGTGGGGAGTTGGGCGCCGCGGTGGGTGAGGAGGTGGGTGCGGGCGTCCATCAGGGCGAAGCCGAGGAGGTTCTCGCCGAGCCACTGCCCGGGGTGGCGGACGCGGTCGTCGTCGGCGGCCAGGCCCACGCCCCAGACGCGGTCCAGCGGACTGGCCTCCACCAGCACGCGGTTGCCCGTGCCCAGCAGGAACTCGCGCAGCGCGTCGTCCTCCCCGAACTTGCGCACGCAGCCCTCGACGACCACCGCGTACCGCTCGCGCCGCCAGACGGCCTCGTCGAAGCCCCGTACGGTGCGGCCGACGGCCTTGGCCTCCCCGGGATGGGAGGCGGCGATTATCCGGCGCTCGGCCTCCCCGTCGCCGAAGAGGCGGGCCTTTCCGGCCATCATCCAGTGCTCGGCCGTCCGGTACTCGACGCCGTCGGCGGTGAAGGGGGAGGGCCACCACTGGCTGAGGCAGCTCTTGCCCACGCCGCCGTCGCGCCGGGGCCGGTGACCCCAGAAGTAGAGGTACTTGAAGCGCTCTCCCTGCTCCGTGCGCGCGATCAGTTCAGCGACGTTTCCGACCATGCGCCGATTCTTTCAGCGGGCACCGACAACTCTCGACCGGATAACGCCCTGACGCGTGGTCACCCGGACGGTCCCGGCCGCCGGGCCGTCCCGGCGGCGGCTGCCTAGCGTTTCGGAGGGCCGTGCCGTCTCCCGCGGGTCCGCCGCGCGGCGGAGCGGCCCGTGCCCCGTGCCGCGTCCCGAGGAGGCCCCGTGCCAGGCAGCACCCCAGCGGCGAGAGCGGGCCTCGACGGCGCCGCGTCCGAACTGCTGCTGCGCACCGGCCGGTTCTTCACCCGCGGCGTGGCCTCGCCGGACCTGCGCACCGTCACGCACAAGGGCGGCCGCGAGGGCGACGTCTTCTACCGCGACCGCTGGAGCCACGACAAGGTCGTCCGCTCCACGCACGGCGTGAACTGCACCGGCTCCTGCCGCTGGAAGGTGTACGTCAAGGACGGGATCATCACCTGGGAGACGCAGGAGACCGACTACCCCTCCGTCGGCCCCGACCGCCCCGAGTACGAGCCCCGCGGCTGCCCGCGCGGCGCCGCCTTCTCCTGGTACACCTACTCGCCGACGCGGGTGCGCTACCCGTACGTGCGGGGCGTGCTGCTGGAGATGTACCGGGAGGCGAAGCGGCGCACCGGTGACCCGGTGCTGGCCTGGGCCGACCTCCAGGCCGACCCCGAACGGCGGCGCCGCTACCAGCGGGCCCGCGGCAAGGGCGGCCTGGAGCGGGCGAGTTGGGACGAGGCCGTGGAAATGGTGGCGGCGGCCCATGTGCACACCATCGCCACGCACGGCCCGGACCGGGTGGCCGGCTTCTCGCCGATCCCGGCCATGTCGATGGTGTCGCACGCGGTCGGCGCCCGCTTCATGTCGCTGATCGGGGCGCCCATGCTCTCGTTCTACGACTGGTACGCGGACCTGCCTGTCGCCTCGCCGCAGGTTTTCGGCGACCAGACCGACGTCCCCGAGTCCGGCGACTGGTGGGACGCGGCCTACCTGCTGATGTGGGGCTCCAACGTGCCCGTCACCCGGACCCCGGACGCGCACTGGATGGCCGAGGCGCGCTACCGGGGCCAGAAGGTCGTGGTGGTCGCGCCGGACTACGCGGACAACGCCAAGTTCGCCGACGAGTGGCTGCACCCGCACCCGGGGACGGACGGGGCGCTGGCGATCGCCATGGGGCATGTGCTGCTCCGGGAGTTCTTCACCGAGCGCACCACCCCGTTCTTCGACGACTACGTGCGCCGCTTCACCGACCTGCCGTTCCTCGTCACCCTGGAGGAACGGGACGGCTCCCACGTACCCGGCAAATTCCTCCGCGCCTCCGATCTGGGGGACGGCGGCGAGGGCGCCGAGTGGAAGACCGTCGTGCTGGACCGGGACACGGGCGCCCCCGTCGTCCCGAACGGTTCGCTCGGCTTCCGCTGGACCGAGAGCGGCAAGGGACGCTGGAACCTCGGCCTCGGCGAGGTCACCCCCGAACTGTCGCTGTACGGCCGGGAGTCCGCCACCGGCGCCGAGGTGCTGCTGCCCCGCTTCGACACCGACGGCGGCGCGCACGGGCAGGGCCGGGGCGACACCGTCCGCCGTGGCGTGCCCGCGACGCGGCTGGGCGGCCGGCTCGTCACCACCGTCTTCGACCTGCTGCTCGCCCAGTACGGCGTCGGCCGCGAGGGGCTCCCCGGCGACTGGCCCGAGGGCTACGACGACGCGGCCACGCCCGGCACCCCGGCCTGGCAGGAGACGCACACCTCGGTGCCCGCCGACCGCGCGGTGCGCATCGCCCGCGAGTTCGGGCGGACCGCCGAGGCGTCACACGGCCGGTGCATGATCCTGATGGGCGCCGGGACCAACCACTGGTTCCACTCCGAGACGATCTACCGCGCCTTCCTCGCGCTGCTCCAGCTCACCGGCTGCCAGGGCCGCAACGGCGGCGGCTGGGCGCACTACGTCGGCCAGGAGAAGTGCCGTCCCTCGACCGGCTGGGCCTGCCTGGCCTCGGCGAACGACTGGTCGCGGCCGCCGCGCCAGATGATCGGCACCGCCTACTGGTTCCTCCACACCGACCAGTGGCGCTACGACCACTTCCGGGCCGACGTCCTGGCCTCCCCGCTCGGCAAGGGCGCCTTCACCGGCATGACCGGCGCCGACTGCCTGGCCGCCGCCACCCGCGCGGGCTGGATGCCCTCGTACCCGACGTTCGACCGCAACCCGCTGGACCTGGCCGAAGAGGCGGAGACGGCCGAGCCGGACGACCCGGCCCGGCACGTCGTCGGCGAACTCACCGCCGGGCGGCTCGGGTTCGCCGGCGAGGACCCGGACGCGCCCGCCAACTGGCCGCGGGTGCTGACGCTCTGGCGGGCCAACCTGCTGGGCTCCTCCGCGAAGGGCGCCGAGTACTTCCAGCGGCACCTGCTCGGCACCGACTCCTCCGTCAGCGCGGAGGAGGCCCCCGAGGACGTCCGCCCCCGGGACGTGAGGTGGCACGAGCGGGCCCCCGAGGGCAAGTTGGACCTGCTGCTCTCGCTGGACTTCCGGATGACCTCGTCCACCCTGATGTCGGACGTCGTGCTGCCGGCGGCCACCTGGTACGAGAAGCACGACCTCTCCAGCACGGACATGCACCCCTACGTGCACTCCTTCACCCCGGCCGTCGACCCGCCCTGGCAGGCCCGCAGCGACTTCGACGCCTTCCACGCCGTCGCCCGCCGCTTCAGCGCCCTCGCCCGCGAGCATCTGGGCGTCCGCCGCGACCTCGTCGCCACCCCGCTCCAGCACGACACCCCCGGCGAGACGGCGCAGCCCGGCGGCGTCGCGCTGGACTGGCGGGCCGGGGAGTGCGCGCCGGTGCCGGGCCGGACGATGCCCGCGCTGACGGTCGTCGAGCGGGACTACCCGGCGGTCGCCGAGAAGATGGCCACGCTGGGCCCCCTCGTCGAGCAACTCGGCCTGCCCGCCAAGGGGATCGCGCTCCGGCCCGACGAGGAGGTCGGGCAGCTGCGGCTGCGCAACGGCACCCGCTCGGGCGGCCCGGCCGACGGGCGGCCACTGCTGGACACCGCCGTGAAGGCGGCGAACGCGATCCTCGCGCTCTCCGGCACCACCAACGGCCGCCTGGCCACCCAGGGTTTCCACACCCTGGAGGGCCGCGTCGGCACGGCGATGGCTCACCTCGCCGCCGAGCACGAGGGCAAGCGGATCAGCTACGCCGACACCCAGGCGGCACCCGTCCCCGTGATCACCTCGCCGGAGTGGTCGGGCAGCGAGTCCGGGGGACGCCGGTACACCGCGTTCACCCTCAACACCGAGCACCTCAAGCCCTGGCACACCCTCACCGGGCGGCAGCACTTCTTCGTCGACCACGACTGGATGCACGAACTCGGCGAGGGGCTGCCCGTCTACCGGCCGCCGCTGGACATGAACAGGCTGTTCGGGGAGCCGGAGTTGGGGCCCGACGGGGAGCGGCAGGTGACCGTCCGCTACCTCACCCCGCACAACAAGTGGTCCATCCACTCCGAGTACCAGGACAACCTGTTCATGCTCTCCCTCTCGCGCGGCGGCCAGACCGTGTGGATGTCGCCGCAGGACGCGGAGGCCGTCGGCGTACGCGACAACGACTGGATCGAGGCGGTCAACCGGAACGGCGTCGTCGCGGCCCGCGCCGTCGTCTCGCACCGCATGCCGCGCGGCACCGTCTACATGCACCACGCGCAGGACCGCACCGTGAACGTCCCCAAGACCCAGGCCACGGGGCGGCGCGGGGGCATCCACAACTCGCTCACCCGGCTGATCCTCAAGCCCAGCCATCTCATCGGCGGCTACGCCCAGTTCTCCTGGGCCTTCAACTACCTCGGCCCGACCGGCAACCAGCGCGACGAGGTGACCGTCATCCGGCGCCGCGCGCAGGAGGTGACCTACTGACATGCGGGTCATGGCACAGATCGCGATGGTGATGAACCTCGACAAGTGCATCGGCTGCCACACCTGTTCGGTCACCTGCAAGCAGGCGTGGACGAACCGGGGCGGCGTCGAGTACGTCTGGTTCAACAACGTCGAGACCCGCCCCGGCCAGGGCTATCCGCGCCGCTACGAGGACCAGGAGACCTGGCGCGGCGGCTGGGAGCTGAACCGGCGGGGGCGGCTGAAGCTCAAGGCCGGCGGCCGGTTCCGGAAGCTCGCCACGATCTTCTCCAACCCGCGGCTGCCGGACATCAAGGACTACTACGAGCCCTGGACGTACGACTACCGCAACCTCACCGACGCGCCGCTGGGCGAGGACATCCCCGTCGCCGAACCGCGCTCGCTGCTCACCGGCAAGCCCATGAAGATCGAGTGGAGCGCCAACTGGGACGACAACCTGGGCGGGGTGAGCGAGCGTCCGGACGCCGACCCGGTGGCGGAGAAGGTGCGGCGGCAGGCGGCGGACGCGGAGGAGAAGGTCAGGTACGCCTTCGAGCAGACCTTCATGTTCTACCTGCCGCGGATCTGCGAGCACTGCCTCAACCCGTCGTGCGTCGCCTCCTGCCCGTCGGGGGCGATGTACAAGCGCACCGAGGACGGCATCGTGCTCGTCGACCAGGACCGGTGCCGCGGCTGGCGGATGTGCGTGTCCGGATGCCCGTACAAGAAGGTCTACTTCAACCACAAGACCGGCAAGGCGGAGAAGTGCACGCTGTGCTACCCGCGGATCGAGGTGGGGCTGCCGACGGTCTGCTCGGAGACCTGCGTCGGCAGGCTCCGCTACCTCGGCGTGATGCTCTACGACGCGGACAAGGTACTGGAGGCCGCGGCCGAGCCTGACGAGACGAAGCTGTACGAGGCGCAGCTCGGCGTCTTCCTCGACCCGGAGGACCCGCGGGTGCGGCGCGAGGCCGAACGCGCCGGCATCGGCCACGACTGGATCGAGGCGGCCCGCAACTCGCCGGTGCACGCGCTGATCAGCCGGTACCGCGTCGCCCTGCCGCTGCATCCGGAGTACCGCACCATGCCGATGGTCTGGTACGTCCCGCCGCTCTCGCCGGTCGTCGACGCGCTCGCCGGGACCGGCTTCGACGGGGAGGACGCGGGCAATCTCTTCGGCGCCATCGACACCCTGCGCATCCCCCTGGAGTACCTCGCGGAGCTCCTCACCGCGGGGGACACCGGTCCGGTGCGCTCCTGTCTGACGAAGCTGGCCGCGATGCGCGCGCACCTGCGCCGCGTCAACCTCGGGGAGGACACCGGACCTTCGGAGGAGGAGGCCGCCGCCGTGGGCACGACCCCGGCCGAACTGGAGGAGATGTACCGGCTGCTGGCGATCGCCAAGTACGAGGAGCGGTACGTCATCCCCACCGCGGCCGTCGGCGACGCCAACCGGCTGGAGGAGTCGGCCCTGCCCGACGAGTGCAGCCTCGACTTCGACGGCGGCCCCGGCATGGGCGGGACGCTGGGGGAGGGCTCCGGCGGGGTGCCGCCCGTCGCCGTCGAGAACTTCCACGCGCTGCGCGACCGGCAGCGCGCCGACACCCCCGCCGACGCCGGCGTCGCCTCCCGCGCCGTCCGCGTCAACCTCCTCAACTGGGACGGCAACGGCACCCCGGACGGCCTCTTCCCGCCCCGGGACGACCCCGCGAGTGAACCCGAAGCGCCCGCCCCCGAACCCCCCGCCCGCGAGGAGGAGCGCCCGTGAGGAACGCCGAGGCGCGGGCCGTCGCGCACCAGGCCGCGGCCCGCCTGCTGGTCTACCCCGACCCGGGGCTCCGGGCCGAACTGCCCCTGATCCGGGCCGCGGTGGCCGCGCGCCGGGGCAGGCCCTTCCGCCGCCTCGCGGCCTTCCTCGACCACGCCGAGGCCACCGCGCCGGAGGAGCTCGCCCGGCACTACGTCGACGTCTTCGACTTCAAGAACCGCCGCTGCCTCTACCTCACCTGGTGGACCGACGGCGACACCCGCCGCCGCGGCATGTCCCTGGTCCGGTTCAAGGAGACGTACCGGCGTGCGGGGCTGGAGTACACCGACGGCGAGGAGCTGCCGGACTTCCTGCCCGCCGTCCTGGAGTTCTCCGCGCACACCCGCGGCCTGGAACTCCTCGTCCCGCACCGCCCCGCGCTGGAGCTGCTGCGGCTCTCCCTCACCGACTGCGGCACGCCGTACGCGCTGCTGCTGGAGGCGGTCTGCGCCACGCTGCCCGGCGCCTCGCCCAAGGACCGCGCCGCCGCGCAGGCCCTGGCGCGCGGCGGCCCGCCCCGCGAGGACGTCGGCCTGGAGCCGTACGGCCCCGCCGCTTCCCGCCTCCTGCCCGTCCTGAACGGAGACCCGTGATGAGCACCCTGTTGTGGGCCGTGCTGCCCTACGCCGCCGCGGTGCTGCTCGTCGCGGGCACCTGCTGGCGCTACCGCTACGACAAGTTCGGCTGGACGACGCGCTCTTCGCAGCTGTACGAGTCCCGGCTGCTGCGCGTCGCCTCGCCCGCCTTCCACTACGGCATCCTCTTCGTCCTCGTCGGGCACCTGGTGGGGCTGTTCATCCCCGAATCGTGGTCCGAGGCGGCCGGTGTCGGCGAGCACACGTACCACCTGTTCTCGCTGTACGGCGGAACGGCGGCCGGGGTGCTGACCGTCGCGGGGATCGGGCTGCTGGTCTACCGCCGCCGGACCACCGGGCCGGTCTTCCGCGCCACCACGGGCAACGACAAGCTGATGTACCTGGTGCTGGTCGGCGCGCTGGTGATGGGCATGTGGGCCAAGCTCGCGCACACCTCGGGCACCGGCTACCACTACCGCGACACCATCGCGCCCTGGGCGCGCAGCCTCTTCACCCTGCGGCCCGACACGGCCCTGATGGAGGGCGTGCCGGTGCTGTACCAGATCCATGTCCTGGTGGGGCTGGCGCTGTTCGCGCTGATCCCGTTCACCCGGCTCGTGCACATGTTCAGCGCCCCCGTGCAGTACCTGTTCCGCCCGTACATCGTCTACCGGAGCCGCGACGAGGGGCAGCTGTCCGCGCGCCGTGAGCGCCGGGGATGGGAGCGAGTCGAGTGAGCGCACGCGAGGTCACCACCCCTCCCGCGCCCGGGAGTTCCCCGTCCCCGGGGGCGGTGCCCGAGGCCACCGCCTACCGCAATCTGGCCACCGCCACCGTCGGTTTCGCGCTCACCTTCTGGGCCTGGAACCTGATCGCCCCGCTGGCCGTCCCGCTGGCGGCGCGCACCGGCGCCGGCTCCTTCGCGCAGTCCCTGATGGTCGCCGTGCCGGTGCTCGTCGGCTCGCTGGGCCGGGTCCCGGCCGGGGCGCTCACCGACCGGTACGGGGCCCGGCTGATGTTCCCGCTGGTGACGGCGCTGACCATCGTGCCGGTGCTGCTGCTGACCGTGGTGCAGGACAACTTCGCCGCGCTGCTCGTGGTGGGCTTCTTCCTCGGGCTCGGCGGCACCACCTTCGCGATCGGCATCCCGCTGGTGAACTCCTGGTTCCCGCCGGAGCGCCGGGGTTTCGCGCTGGGCGTGTTCGGCATGGGCATGGGCGGCGTCGCGCTCTCCGGGTACGTCACCCCGCGCGTCTACGAGCACGGCGACAAGCTGCCGTTCCTCCTCGTCGCGCTGGCGCTCGCGGTGTACGCGGTCGCCGCGTACCTGCTGCTGGCCGACCGTCCGGAGCGCACGGTGCCCACCACCCCGCTGGGCCGGCGGCTCGCGGAGGCCGGGGAACTGCGCGTCACCTGGGAGCTGTCGGCGCTGTACGCGATCGGCTTCGGCGGGGTCGTCGCCTTCGGCGTCTACCTGCCGACGTACCTGAAGACCTGGTACGACGTCACGCCGACCGACGCGGGCACCAAGGCGGCCGGGTTCGCGCTGGTCACCGTCGTCTTCCGGCCGGTCGGCGGGTGGCTGGCGGACCGGGTGCACCCGGCGGTGGTGACGGCCTGGGCGCTGGGCATCGTGGCCCTGTTCGCGATCGTGCAGGCCTTCGACCCGCCGCTCCAGCCGGTCGGCACCCTCGCGCTGCTGGTGATGGCCGCGGGTCTGGGCACCACCAGCGGGAGCGTGTTCGCGCTGGTCTCGCAGGTGACGCCGCAGCGGCAGGTGGGCAGCGTCACCGGCATCGTCGGCGCCGTCGGCGGCCTGGGCGGCTTCCTCCCGCCGATCGTGATGGGCGCCATCTACAGCGCGAAGGACTCGTACGCGATCGGCTTCATGCTGCTCGCCATGCTCGCGCTCGCGGGCTGCGTGTACGCGTACGGGCGGATGCGCGAGGCGGGCGCGGAGACGTAGCGGCCCCCTTCCGCCGTGGGACCCGCCGGGCGACGTTTCTACACGTGTGTAGAGTGACCCGCCGTGAAGCCCACACCCAGGAACGCGGAAGGGCACGAGTGTGGTTGACGAGCGCGGCTCCGGCAGGAGCGCGGGGCACCGCAGGCAGCGACGGCGCGGAACGGACGGGAAACCGGGGCGTGGGACGGACGGAAGGAAGGGGCGCCGGGCGGCGGGCCGGCGGACGCGGTTCACCCGGCGCGGCCGCATCCTCATATGGTGCTGCGGCGTCCTGTCCGTACTCGTCCTGGGCGTCGCAGGTCTCGGCACGTACGTCTACCAGCACCTGAGCGGCAACATCGGCTCCACCGACCTCGACCAGCGGCTCGGCGGGGACCGGCCGGACAACCTGTCCCCCGGCTCGAAGAACATCCTCGTCGTCGGCTCCGACAGCCGGGACGGCACGGGCAGCAAGTACGGCAAGGGCCTGGACACCATGCAGTCGGACACGCTGATGGTGGTGCACCTCGCCGCGGACCGGAAATGGGCCACGGTCGTCTCCTTCCCCCGCGACTCCTACGTCCCCGTGCCCGCCTGCGACCGGGGCGACGGCACGACCTCGGCGCCCACCACCTTCAAGATCAACAGCGCCTTCGCGACCGGCGGCAGCACCGGCGACATCGGCAGCGCCGCCGCCTGCACGATCAAGACCGTCGAGCAGAACACCGGCCTGCGCATCGACCACTTCGCCTCCGTCGACTTCCAGGGCTTCAAGGGCATGGTCAACGCGCTCGGCGGGATCGAGGTCTGCCCCGAGGAGGCCATCCACGACAAGAAGGCGCAGCTCGACATGGAGGCCGGCTGCCAGACCGTCAAGGACGAGCAGGCGCTGGGCTACGTCCGCACCCGGTACGCCGTCGGCGACGGCTCCGACCTCGGACGCATCGGCCGCCAGCAGGAGTTCATGCAGGCGCTCGCCGACAAGGCGCAGCACAAGCTGACCAGCCCCGACGCGCTCTACGGCTTCCTCGACTCGACCACCAAGTCGCTCACCACCGACAGCGCCCTGGCCGGCCTGAAGCCGCTGTACGACCTGGCCTCCGAGCTGAGGGACGTCCCCGGCGACCGGCTCACCTTCCTCACCGTGCCCAACTACCCGCGCCAGGAGGACGTCCCGGCCGACAAGGCCAACGTCGTCTGGCAGTACCCGCAGGCCGCGGACCTCTTCAAGCGGCTCCGGCACGACCGCGAGGTGGACAAGAAGAAGCTGGAGGAGGACTCCGCGCGCGTCGTGACCGCGCACTCCGTCCGCGTCCAGGTCCTCAACGGCACCGCCACCCCCGGCCAGGCCGCGAAGGCGGCCCAGCGCCTCCGCTCCCTCGGCTTCACCGTCACCGGAACGGGCAACTCGCCCCGGCCCACGGACACCACGACGGTCACCGCCCCCGAGGACCTCGCCGAGGAGGCCGAGGTCCTGGCCGGACGGCTGGACGGGCTCAAGCAGGGCGGCATCGACCCGGAGACCTCCCCCGAGGCCACCCCGGGCCTGGTCACCCTCACCGTCGGCAGCGACTTCGAGGAGGAGGCGGAACCCGGCGCCGGACAGGAACCTGACGGGGCCGCCCCACAGGGCTGAGCGCCCCCGGAGCAGGGGCACTCGGCGGCGGCGCCCTCAGAGGTAGAGCCCCGCGCCCTCCCGTTCGTGCTGGGCGGGCAGGGACGCCGGGGAGGCGCCCTTGCGCAGGGCGAACAGCTCGGCCAGCGTGGCCCCTTCGCGGCCGACGCCCTCGTCCGTGCCGAGCCAGCCCACCGCCTCCTCGCGGCTGAGCGCGCCCACCTCGATCCGGGCCAGACAGCGCCCGGGACGGACCACGGCCGGGTGCAGGCGCTCCAGGTCCTCGTTGGTGGTGACCCCGACCAGGACGTTCCGGCCCTGGCCGAGCAGCCCGTCGGTGAGGTTGAGCAGCCGCGAGAGCGCCTGCCCGGCGGCGTGCTTGGCCTCGCCGCGGATCAGCTCGTCGCAGTCCTCCAGCAACAGCAGCCGCCAGCGCTGCTGTTCGGTCTCCATGTCGTCGGCGCCGATGGCGATGTCCATCAGATAGCCGATGTTGTTGAACAGGTGCTCCGGGTCCAGCACGCAGTCCACCTGGCACCAGTCCCGCCAGGAGCGGGCCAGCGTGCGCAGGGCCGAGGTCTTGCCGGTGCCCGGCGGGCCGTGCAGGAGCAGCAGCCGCCCGGAGATGTCGTCCGGGGTGACCTTCATCAGCTCGTCCAGCGAACCGGCCACGCCCGCCGTGTAGTTGGCGCGTACGTCCTGCCAGCTCTCCGCCGTGATGGTGCGGGTGGTGCGGCGCGGGCCGCGCATCGGGGAGTGGTACCAGAAGCCCATGGACACGCTGTCCGACTGCGGTTCCGGCTCGTCCTCCGCGCCGTCGACCGCCTCCCGCAGCCGCCGCTCGGCCAGTTCGTCGCTGACGGCCGTCACGGTGACGTCGGCGCCGTGCGTCCAGCGGGAGATCAGGGCCGTCCAGCCCTCTCCCTCCGCGAGGGTGTTGCTGCGGCCGTCGCTCCGCGCCTCGCGCAGCACCGTGGCCCCGTCCGGGAGCAGCGAACTGCCCTTCTTCACGCGGTCGACGGAGTGGCTGCGGGCGTACGGCTGCTCGCCGTTGGTGAAGCGGCCCAGGAACAGCGCGTCGACGACGTCGGCGGGGGAGTCGGCGTCGTCGAAGGTGAGGCGGGCGGGCAGGGCGTCCTCGGGCGGGGTCGGCGAAGTCAGCGCGGCGCTCCTGTCGGTGGGGGAGGGCGTGGGACGGCTGCGGTTGGCAGACATGGCGCACATGATCCGGCATGACGGCCCGCCGTGCACGCAGGTTTCGGCCGTCCCTTCGGGGTCAGTCGTTCGTGCGCATTCTTCGTCACGCTGAGTGAGTGGCGCGGGAGCCGCGCGCGGGGCCCGGACGTGATGTGCGGCACCTCACGGGCGCCCGCGGGACGCCTCCGGCGCGCTCATTGCGCCCCCTTTGTGCCCCTGTCGGCTCCCGGGCCCCGCCCGTACGGTGTTCGTCAACGGGCTTGTGGGGCAGGTGAATCGGATGACCGGGATACACGCATGTCCGAGTCGGGCGTTACAGTTACCCTGCCCGGGCCGGGTGCCCTCGTATGGGTGGGGAGAGTCATGGAGCAGATAACGGTGAGCAGCAGGGCGCGAGTGCCCGCGATCAAGTGCGGGACGGGCGCGACGAGTTCGCGTCTCGACCGGCACCTCGCTGTGCTCGCTGGACCGGCTGTACCACAGGGCGAGACGGATGAGGCGACGACGCTTCTGCGTGAGATCACACGCCGTGATGTCATGCGGAACCACTCGAAGCATCGCAGCGCGCGGGTCTCGTTGTTCGCGCCGCTGAGGAAGCTGCGTCGCACGCTGTTCGGCGAGCGCCGCTGACCTCTTCCGCAGACCCTCCCTGTTCGGCGGGGCGGAGACCTCAAGGGGCTCCGCCCCGCCGCTGCGTTTCCGGCCCGGCCCGCCCTACAGCAGGGCAAGTTGGCCGGCGGGTCCTTCCTCGTCCGGGTCGAGCACCGAGGCCGGGCGGCGGGCCTCGGCCGGTACGGGCAGCACGCCCGCCGCGTCCAGTTCGGCGGCCGTGACCACCGGGGCGCCGGCCAGGCGCCGTGCCAGCTCCCGCCGTTCGGGCTCCAGCCGGGCCAGCAGCGTCAGCACCGTGATCAGCTCCAGCAGTTCGGACGTCCACTCCTGCGGCCAGTCCGCCGGATGCACCGCCTCCAGCGTGCCGCCCGCCGCCGAGGGCGTGGCCCGCTCCGCGCACCACGCCTCCAGCACCCGCCCGTCGCCCGCCGCGAACTCCCAGGCCTCCGGCGCCACGGGCGAGACGCGCCCCTCGCCGACCAGCAGCGCCCGCTCCTGCGCCTCGTAGCCCACCGGGGCGCCGGGCGCGGGCAACGGGGCGCGCACGTACGGGCGTTCACCGCCGGGCAGCCGCGGCCGTTCCGCGCCGCCCGCCGCCGCCCCGTGCCGGGCGCCCCGGGTGTGCAGCCAGACCGTACGGTGCCCGAGCGCGACGCCCGCGGCCCACAGCTCCGGGTCCGCGGTCAGCGGCACCCGGGGGTGCCCGGAATCCGGGACGGCGCACACCGCCGCCGTCCAGGCGAGGAAGTCCTCGGCGGACACGGGCAGTCCGAGCCGTTCCGCGAGGTGGCCGAGGAGCCCGGGGGCAAGGTTCGGCTCCGTGCCGCCCGGCCGCCGGTACAGCGGGCGGACCCGCGGCTGCCCGCCGCCCGCACGCCCCCGCCGCGTAGCGCCGGTACGCGCCGGCGCGAGCGGCAGATCGGGGGTGAGGACCACGGCGGGACCGCCCGGACGCGTCCCCTCCGGATGCTCGACGAGGTGGATCTGCCGCTCGTCCGCGATCCGCCACAGCTCCGTGCGGGGACCGTCGAGCACCCGGCTGTCCGGGATCAGCCACTGCCGGTCGTACGCGCCGTACAGCGCCCGCACCGGCTCCGGGCAGCCGCCGCGCTCCTCCGCCAGCCGCCCGCCGGGGGCCCGCCGCCCCGGCAGCGGTGCGACGGCGCTGCGCGTCGTACGGGCCCGGCTGGGCCCGAACAGCCGCTCGCGCGCGGCCTCGTCCTCGGTGCGGGTGAGCGCGGACCAGCGCTTGCGCAGGGTGCCGGCGTCGGCGGCCCGCACCCACGCGCGGCCCGGCCGCGGCGGCGCGACGGACCAGGGCATGACGTCGCCGAGCAGCGGCGCGTCCGCCAGGGGGTCGCCGCGCACCGGGTCGTGCGGGCCGCGCCGCTGGTCGCTGTGGTCGCCGTGCGGGCTGTCAACGGGGCCGTCTTCGCTCACCGCTCGATGCTACGAGGGCCCGCGCGCCGGTGTCAGGGGGCGTCGACGGTGACGGAGAAGGAGAAGCGGTCGCCCCGGTAGTGGATGCGGACGAAGTCGACGACGCGGGCCGACTCGTCGTAGGTCACGCCCGTGTAGTGCATGATCGGGCTCAGCAGCGGGACGTCGAGCAGCCGGGCCGTCTCCGGGTCGGCCAGCCGGGCCTCGACGGTGTCCGTGATCCGGCTGATGCGTGCGCCCGCGGTGTCCCGCAGCACCTTCGTCATCGAGGAGCCGCGCTCCAGCTCGCCCGGGTCGAAGCGGGCCGCGACGTCGGGGTGCACGAAGTTCTCGGCCCAGTTGGTGGGTTCGCCGCTGGCACCGTCGTACCGGAGCCTGCGGAAGTACGCGGCGCGCTCCAACGCGGGGAAGTGCTCGGCGAGTTCGGCCGGTACGGGGGCCTCGCCGTGCTCCAGCAGCGTGGCCAGGTCGCCGGACTGCTGGGCGACGATCGCGTCGACGGAGCCCATCACCCGCACCGGGCGGGCCCGCCGGGCACCGGGTTCGATGAAGGTGCCGCGGCGGCGGTGCCGGGTGATGAGCCCCTCGGTCTCCAGCTCCTTGAGCGCCTGCCGCATGGTGAGCACGCTGACGCCGTAGTGCTCCGCCAGCTTCTCCTCGGTGGGCAGCCGGTGCGGCGCCTCGGGCGGGCGGCCCAGTATGGAGGCGCGCAGCGACTGCGAGACCTGGTACCACAGCGGCAGCTTGCGGTTCAGGTCGAGCGAGTCGGGAGCGAAGACGGTCACGGTGCCTCCGGGGCGCTCCGGGTACGGGCAGCCGGATCGTACGGGCTGTCCTCCGGCGGCGGTAGTGCTCGGGGACGACGGCGGGGCTCAGGAGGCCTGCCGCCAGGGGGAGTCGGGATCAGCCGCGGTAGTGGCGTTCCAGGCCCTCCCACACGCGGTCGTAGCCGCTCTGGAGGTGGCCCGCGTCCCTGGCGGCCGGGGTGAGCAGCACCGGCCAGCGGGTCTCGAACATGAAGGCCAGCCCGTCGTCCAGCTTGTGCGGGGCGAGTTCGGCCGCGCTGGCCGCGTCGAAGGTGGTCCGGTCGGGGCCGTGCGCGGACATCATGTTGTGCAGCGAGCCGCCGCCCGGCACGAACCCGCCCTCACCGGCGGCCTTCGCGTCGTACGCGCCCTCGATCAGGCCCATGTACTCGCTCATCACGTTCCGGTGGAAGTACGGCGGCCTGAAGGTGTCCTCGCCGACGAGCCAGCGGGGCGCGAACACCACGAAGTCGACGCCCGCCAGGCCCGGGGTGTCGGAGGGCGAGGTGAGCACGGTGAAGATCGACGGGTCCGGGTGGTCGTAGCTGATGGTGCCCATCACGTTGAAGCGGCGCAGGTCGTAGACGTACGGCACGTGGTTGCCGTGCCAGGCGACGACGTCCAGCGGCGAGTGGTCGTAGTCGGCGGCCCAGAGGTTGCCGCAGAACTTGTTGACCACCTGGACCGGCGCGTCCAGCCGCGCCTCGTCCTCGGGCGCGGCGACCGGGGCGAGGAAGTCCCGGGGGTTGGCCAGCCCGTTGGCGCCGATCGGGCCCAGCTCGGGCAGGACGAAGGGCTGTCCGTAGTTCTCGCAGACGTAGCCGCGCACCGTCGGCTCCAGCGGCTCGACGCGGAAGCGCACCCCGCGCGGGATCAGCGCCACGTGCCCCGGCTCGGCGCGCAGCAGCCCGAACTCGGTGCGCAGCAGCAGCCCGCCCTGTTCGGGCACGATCAGCAGCTCGCCGTCCGCGTTCCCGAACACCCGCTCCAGCATGGGGTAGTTGGCGGCGTACAGGTGGACGGCCATGCCGGAGCGGGTGGCCGCGTCGCCGTTGCCGCCCAGGGTCCACAGGCCCGCGAGGAAGTCGGTGCCCGCCGGGGGCTCGGGCAGCGGGCCCCAGCGCAGCCGGTTGGGGTCGGGCTCGGTGTCGGTGAAGGGGGCGCCGCGCAGGCCGCCGTTGTCGGTGCGGGTGAACGCGGGGTGCGCGGCCGAGGGGCGGACGCGGTACAGCCACGAGCGCCGGTTGTGTGCGCGCGGCTCGGTGAACGCGCTGCCGCTGAGCTGCTCCGCGTAGAGCCCCAGGGGCGCCCGCTGCGGGGAGTTGCGTGCGAGGGGCAGCGCGCCGGGTACGGCCTCGCTGCTGTGCTCGTTGCCGAAGCCGGACAGGTGGGCGAGGCCCTCCGCCGCCTTGCGTGCCTGATCGATCGTGCCGTCCGTGCCCGTGCCGCTGCTCATGGGATGCTCCCGCCGGTCAACGATTCCTTTGCTTGACCATAGGAATGCGGCGGGGCGGCGTCAATGGCGCGGGCACGCCGGTACGGACGGCCGGACGCGGGGCGGGCCGCGGGGGTGTGCCGGGGTGGGGGAGCGGGTGCCGCGGGGGTGTCCGTACGCGGGGTCGGTCCGCTCGCACGGCTCTGAACTGGGGTTTTGCTCTTATTGTTCACGGCTGGACATCTTGTGGAGCCGGAATGGCCGCACCTACGTTCATCCAGCCGCCCTAAGCCGAGGCGGAGTTCAAGGGCGAACGATAGGTAACCCATGCTGACAATTCTCGGCTTCGTCATGATTGCGACATTCCTCGCTCTGATCATGACGAAGAAGATGTCGCCGATGGCGGCACTGGTCCTGATCCCGGCTGTCTTCTGCGTGATCGTGGGGCAGGGAGCGAAGCTCGGCGACTACGTCCTGGAGGGCATCGGCGAGCTGGCCCCCACCGCCGCGATGCTGATGTTCGCGATCGTCTTCTTCGGAGTGATGATCGACGTCGGCCTCTTCGACCCGATCGTCCGGGCGATCCTGCGCTTCTGCAAGGCCGACCCGATGCGCGTCGTCGTCGGTACGGCCGTGCTCGCGGCGATCGTCTCGCTGGACGGCGACGGCTCCACGACGTTCATGATCACCGTCTCGGCGATGCTCCCGCTCTACCAGCGTCTCAAGATGAGCGTGCTGGTCATGACCGGTGTCGCCGCGACCGCCAACGGCGTCATGAACACCGTCCCCTGGGGCGGCCCGACCGCGCGTGCCGCCACCGCGCTGAAGCTCGACGCGGGCGACATCTTCGTCCCGATGATCCCGGCCCTCATCGCCGGTCTGCTGTTCGTGCTGCTGCTGGCCTGGGTCCTGGGCCTGCGCGAGCGGAAACGCCTCGGCGTGCTGTCGCTGGATGAGGCGGGCCACGCGAAGGACGCCGAGGAGCAGGACACCGAGGAGCGCGAGAAGGTCCTCGCGGGTGCGGGCGCGACGACCGGTTCCGCCGGCACGGTCGCCCTGGGCAAGGGGACGACGGACGGCGCGGGTTCGGGGTCCGCGGGTTCCTCCGCGGCTTCCGGCGCGGGTTCCGACTCCGCCTCCGACGGTGCCGGCTCGGGCGAGGGCACCGCCGTCGGGCTGGACCCGAACCGCGCGACGCTGCGTCCCAAGCTGTACTGGTTCAACGCCACGCTGACGCTGACCCTGCTCGCGCTGCTGATCATGCAGGTGCTGCCGATCCCGGTGCTCTTCCTGCTCGGCGCCGCCATCGCGCTGACGGTCAACTTCCCGCACATGAAGGAGCAGAAGGAGCGGATCGCGGCGCACGCGGACAACGTCCTCAACGTCGCCGGCATGGTCTTCGCCGCCGCCGTCTTCACCGGCGTCCTCACCGGCACCGGCATGGTCGACGAGATGGCCCGCTCGCTGGTCGGCGCCCTCCCGGACGGGCTCGGCCCGTACATGACCATCGTCACCGGCGTGCTGAGCATCCCGTTCACGTACTTCATGTCCAACGACGGCTTCTACTTCGGCATCGTGCCGATCCTCGCCGAGGCCGGCGCCGCGCACGGCGTCGCCCCCGTGGAGATCGCCCGCGCCGCGCTCATCGGCCAGCCGCTGCACATGTCCAGCCCGCTGGTGCCCGCCGTCTACGTGCTGATCGGCATGGCGGGCGTCGAGTTCGGCGACCACACGAAGTTCACGGTCAAGTGGGCGACGCTCACCTCGCTCGTCATCCTCGGCGCCGGCCTGCTGATCGGGATCGTGTAAGTGGGCACACCGTTCCGCCGTGGACGGGGCGGCGGCGGGGCGCGGCGGCCGGCCGGAGGGCAGGGCTGGCTGCTGCGCCTCGTCGTCACCTTCTCCTTCGCGCAGGGCGCGGTGAGCATGTCCCGGCCCGCGGTCTCGTACCACGCGCTCGCGCTCGGCGCCGACGCCCGCGCCGTCGGTGTCGTCGCCGCGCTCTACGCGCTGCTGCCCCTGCTCGTCGCCGTCCCGCTCGGGCGGCGCACCGACCGGGGGCGCTGCGGTCCGCTGCTCGCCGCCGGCGTCGCCGTCATCACCACCGGCTGCCTGCTCTCCGGAACGGCGGGGACGCTGTGGGAGCTCGGCCTGTGGAGCGCGCTGACGGGGCTCGGGCACCTCAGCTTCGTCATCGGCGCGCAGTCCCTCGTCGCCCGGCGCAGCGGGCCCGGCGAACACGACCGCAACTTCGGCCTGTTCACCATCGGCGCCTCCGTCGGCCAGCTCATCGGCCCGCTGCTCGCGGGCTTCCTCGTCGACGGCGGCGCCGGCGGCGGGCCGGGGCCGGGACAGAGTTCCACGGCCCTCGCCCTGTCCGCCTCGGGCCTGCTGGCGGTCTGCGCGTACGCCACCCTCTGGCGCGTCGAGAGCGGGGCGAAGCGGAAGGGTGCCGACGCCGACTCCCGTCCGGCGGCGGACGGTTCGGTGCCGCTGCTGCGGATCCTGCGCTCGCGCGGGGTGCCCGCCGGGATCTTCACCAGTCTGGCCGTGCTCTCCGCGACGGACGTGCTCACCGCCTATCTGCCCGTCGTCGGCGAGGACCGGGGCATCGCCCCGGCCACCGTCGGGCTGCTGCTGAGCCTGCGGGCCGGTGCCTCCGTCGCCTCCCGGCTGGTGCTGCCGCCGATGTCGGCTCGGCTGGGCCGCCGGGGGCTGCTGGTCGGCAGTTGCCTGCTGGCCGCGGTGCTCTGTGTGCTGCTGGCCGTCCCGGTGCCGGTGTGGGCGCTGGCCGTCTCGATGGTGCTGCTGGGCTTCACGCTCGGCGTCGGGCAGCCGCTGACCATGACCACCGTCGTCCGCGCCGCGCCCGCCGGGGCCCGCTCGACGGCGCTGGCGCTGCGGCTGACGGGCAACCGGCTCGGCCAGGTCGCGGCCCCGGCGGGCGCGGGCCTCGTCGCCGGAGCCGCCGGTACCGCGGCCCCGTTCGTCCTGCTCGGCGTCCTGCTGCTGGGCGCCTCGGGCACGGCCCTGCGCATGCGCGAGGCCCCGCCGGACGAGGTACCGGAACCGGCCGCGGGCGGGCGGCCTCCCCAACAGCCCGCCGCGGCCCCGGAGTCGGCACCCTGCGGCCCCGGCGGGGAGTGACCCAGCGCACGTGGGCCGGTACTGACACCCCAAACTAGCGGCGCTAGTTTGGGGTGATGCAGGCACACGACGCTTTGTTCATCGACGGCACGTGGCGCCCCGCCGCTGCCGACGGCACCCTCCAGGTCACCAACCCCGCCAACGGCACCGTCCTCGCCACCGTCCCGGCGGGCGGACCCGAGGACGTGGACGCGGCCGTCGCCGCCGCCCGTGCCGCCCTCCCCGGCTGGTCCGGCACCCCGCCCGCCGAACGCGCCGCGCTGCTGGGCGCGTTGCACGACGTCCTCACCGCGCGCCGCGAGGAGATCGCGGAGATCGTCACCCGCGAACTCGGCTCACCGCTCGCCTTCTCGCAGGCCGTGCACGCCGCCGTCCCGGTCGCGGTGAGCGGCAGCTACGCGCGGATCGCCGCCGAGCACACCTTCGAGGAGCGGATCGGCAACTCCCGCGTCCTGCACGAACCCGTCGGCGTCGTCGGCGCGATCACCCCGTGGAACTACCCGCTGCACCAGATCGTCGCCAAGGCCGCGCCCGCGCTCGCCGCCGGCTGCACGATGGTCCTCAAGCCCGCCGAGGACACCCCGCTGGTGGCGCAGCTGTTCGCCGAGGCCGTGGCCGAAGCGGGCTTCCCCGCGGGCGTGTTCAACCTCGTGACCGGGCTCGGGCCGGTCGCGGGCCAGGCGCTCGCCGAGCACGAGGACGTCGACCTGGTGTCCTTCACCGGGTCCACCGCGGTCGGCCGCCGGATCGGTGCGGCGGCGGGCGGCGCGGTGAAGAACGTCGCGCTGGAGCTGGGCGGCAAGTCGGCCAACGTCATCCTGCCGGGGGCCGACCTGGCCAGGGCCGTCAAGGTCGGCGTCGCCAACGTGATGGCCAACTCCGGCCAGACGTGCAGCGCCTGGACCCGGATGCTGGTCGACGCGGCGCGCTACGAGGAGGCCGTCGAGCTGGCCGCCGCTGCCGCCGCGAAGTACGCCCCCGGCGACCCGGAGGCCGAGGGCACCCGGCTCGGCCCCGTCGTCAACGCCAGGCAGCGCGAGCGCGTCGCCGGGTACATCGAGCAGGGGGTGAAGGAGGGCGCCCGGCTGGTGGCCGGGGGCCCGGAGGTGCCCGAGGGGTTCGAGCGGGGCGCCTACGTCGCGCCGACCGTCTTCGCCGACGTCACCCCGGAGATGACCATCGCGCAGGAGGAGATCTTCGGCCCGGTGCTGTCGGTCCTGCGCTACGAGGACACCGAGGACGCGCTCCGCATCGCCAACGGAACCGTCTACGGACTCGCCGGCGCCGTCTGGTCCGAGGACGAGGAGGAGGCCGTCGCCTTCGCCCGCCGGATGGAGACCGGACAGGTCGACATCAACGGCGGACGCTTCAACCCGCAGGCGCCGTTCGGCGGTTACAAGCAGTCCGGGGTCGGCAGGGAGCTGGGCCCGCACGGGCTGGGCGAGTACCTGCAGACGAAGTCGCTCCAGCTCTGACCATGGGCGCGCGGCGGGCGGCCGCACGGCGCCGGGCGCGGCCCGCACCGTGCGCCCCCGGCGCTCCCTGGCCGGGAGCGGACCCGGGCCCGCACCACCCGCGCGAGACCGGGCGTGCGCCGTGCCTCGCCGTGCGCCCTGCGCCTGGGCATGCGCCTGTTGCCGGGCCGGCCGCCACGGCGCGAACGTCTCTCCCACGGCCGCCGCTCCACCGGAGCCGGCGCCCGCCCACCGACTCCCCCTCCACTCCACCCGTCCCGACAGTCCCCGCACCGCCGAGAGTCCCAGGAGCACCCTCATGGTCCGTGCCGCCGTACTGCCCGCCGTCGGAGCCCCGTTGGAGCTCACCGAGATCGACCTGCCCGAGCCCGGGCCCGGGCAGGTGCGGGTCCGCCTCGCCGCGGCCGGGGTGTGCCACTCCGACCTGTCCCTGTCCAACGGAACGCTCCGGCAGCCGGTCCCCGCGGTCCTCGGCCACGAGGGCGCGGGCACGGTCGTCGCCGCGGGCGAGGGCGTCACCTCCCTCGCGCCGGGCGACCGCGTGGTGCTCAACTGGGCGCCCTCGTGCGGCGCCTGCCACTTCTGCGTGCAGCTGGCCGAGCCGTGGCTGTGCGTGAACGCCAACGCGGGCACCACCGTCCCCTACGCCCGCTCCAAGGACGGCGAGGACCTCTACCCGGGCCTGAGCACCGCCGCGTTCGCCGAGGAGACCGTGGTGCCGGCGCGCGCCGTGCTGCCGCTGCCGGACGGCGTCCCGCTGACCGAGGCGGCCCTGCTCGGCTGCGCGGCGCTGACCGGCTACGGGGCGGTCAACCACAGCGCGCAGGTGCGGGTCGGGGAGTCCGTCGTGGTGTTCGGCGTGGGCGGCGTCGGACTGGCGACGCTCCAATCCGCGCGGCTCGCGGGCGCGGACCCGGTGATCGCCGTCGACGTGTCCCCCGAGAAGGAGGAGCTGGCCCGCTCGGCCGGGGCCACCGACTACCTCCTCGCCTCGGACACCACCGCGAAGGAGATCCGCGAACGCACCGGCGGATTCGGCGCGGACGTGGCCGTCGAGTGCGTCGGCCGCGCGGAGACGATCCGTGCGGCCTGGGGGGCGACGCGGCGGGGCGGGCGGACCACCGTCGTCGGCATCGGCGGCAAGGAGCAGCAGGTCACCCTCTCCGCGCTGGAGATCTTCCACTTCGCGCGGACCCTCAGCGGCTGTGTGTACGGCAACTCCGACCCCGCGCGGGACGTACCCGTCCTCGCCCGGCACGTGCGCGAGGGCCGGCTCGACCTGGCCTCGATGGTCACCGAACGGATCGGCCTGGAGGACATCCCGGCCGCCTTCGACGCGATGCTCGCCGGCCGCGGCGGCCGCGCCCTCGTCGTCTTCTGACGGCGGGCGGCGCCGTCAGGCCCGGTGGGCGGGGCCGCGCAGCGCCAGACCGTCGACGAGGGCGCGCAGGCCGGTCTCGAACGCGCCCTCGTCGACGTCCCGTTGGTGCCCGGCCAGCAGGTGCGCCTCGCCGAGGTGCGGGTACTCCTGCCCGTACAGCGCCGCGTCGTCGACGAAGCCGCGGGCGAACGAGCCGAGCGCCGAGCCCGCGACGAAGTACCGCATGAGCGCGCCGATATGGGTGGCGTGCGGCTTCGGCCAGCCCGCGCGGACCATCCCGCCGAACACCGCATCCGCCATCGCCAGCTGACTCGGCCGCCGGCCCGGGCCCTGCGCCAGGTACGGCACGATGTTCGGGTGCGCGCTGAGCGCCGCGCGGTACGAGCGGGCCCACCCGAGCAGCGCCGCGCGCCACTCCGTCCCGTCCTCGAACATCGACACGTCGACCTGGGCGCAGACGGTGTCGGCCACCGCGTCCAGGATCTCGTCCTTGGTGCGGAAGTGGTTGTAGAGCGACGGGCCGCTCACCCCGAGTTCGGCCGCGAGCCGCCGGGTGGACACCGCGGGCAGACCCTCGGCGTCGACGAGCGCGAGGGCGCACTCGACGATCCGGGCGCGGCTGAGCAGCGGCTTGCGGGGGCGGGCCATGCGGTTCATCGTAGAGCGCGCCCCGTGCGCCCCCGGCCTGGCGCGGGGGCTAAGCAGGTGCTCAGGGCTCGGGGTATCGTGTGCGCCCTGTCGAAGGAAGGGCGAGCGAGACCATGGCATCGGAGACGGAGCCCCGGGCCACCTCGGGCGAGGCGGAGACGGGACCTGCCGACGAGTCCTTCGAGGGCG
Source organism: Streptomyces sp. HNM0574 (assembly GCF_012726235.1). Classification (GTDB taxonomy): domain Bacteria; phylum Actinomycetota; class Actinomycetes; order Streptomycetales; family Streptomycetaceae; genus Streptomyces. The sequence goes on along the minus strand of NZ_JAASAH010000009.1, from coordinate 166,566 downwards.
TGACGCCCGACGCCGCCAGGCGGCTGCTGCTCGGCGCCGTCGAGGCCTTCGCCGAGCGGGGCTTCCACGCGACGACCACGCGGGACATCGCGGGCCGCGCGGGCATGAGCCCCGCGGCGCTGTACATCCACTACAAGACCAAGGAAGAACTGCTCTACCAGATCAGCCGCGTCGGCCACGAGCGTTCGGTGCGGCTGCTCACCGAGGCCGTCGAGGGCACGGACGCCCCGGCCGACGCCCCGTCCCGGCTGGCCCGCGCCGTCCACTCCTTCGTCCGCTGGCACGCGGAGCACCACACCACGGCCCGGGTCGTGCAGTACGAACTGGCCGCGCTCGGCGAGGAGCACTACACCGAGATCGTCCAACTCCGGCGCCGGAGCGAGGAGTTGCTGCGCGGGGTGCTGGAGGACGGCGCCGCCTCGGGCGAGTTCGCCGTCCGGGACATCCGGGGCACCGCGCTGGCCGTGATGTCCCTGTGCATCGACGTGGCCCGCTGGTTCAGCCCCTCCGGCGCCCGCACCCCGGACGAGATCGGCGAACTGTACGCCGACCTCGTCCTGCGGATGGTCGGCTCCGGGGCCCGGACGGAACCCGGGTCCTACCAGAAGTAGCGGCTGAGGGACTCGGCGACGCAGACGGGCTTGTCGCCGCCCTCGCGCTCGATCGTCACCTTCGCCGCGACCTGCACACCGCCGCCCGCCTCCGCGACCTCCAGCAGCTGCGCGCGGGCGCGCAGCCGGGAGCCGACGGGGACGGGAGCGGGGAAACGCACCTTGTTCACGCCGTAGTTGACGCCCATCCGGATGCCCTCGACGCGCATCACCTGCGGCACCAGCGAGGGCAGCAGGGAGAGTGTCAGATAGCCGTGCGCGATCGTCGAGCCGAACGGGCCCGTGGCGGCGCGCTCGGGGTCGACGTGGATCCACTGGTGGTCGCCCGTCGCGTCGGCGAACCGGTCGATCCGCTTCTGGTCGACCTCCAGCCAGTCGCTGGGGCCCAGCTCCTCGCCGACCGCCGCCGCCAGTTCGTCCGCCGAGGTGAACACCCGGGGCTCCGCCATCGCTGCAACCTCCTGTGTGAGTGCGCCGCGCCGATCCGCTAAGCGTCCGCTCAGCATGCGGGGGTGCGGGGGCGCTGTCAACGCCCGGAGAACGTCCGGATCTTCGGCCGGTACGGCGAAACGGAATGCGCCGCACCGTGCACCGGGAGCACCCTTGGGGGTGGCGGGGAGCGCTTGTGCGTTTGGGAAGGGAATGCCGCCCGCCGGGGTGAACCACGGTTCACGGGCGGGCGTGTCGCGCCGGGCAATTGCTATCAATTCCCTTGGGAATGCCGTCGCCCCGGGGCAGTCGGTCACCCCTGTCCGCGGCGTGGGAGGCGGGGGAGCACAAGCGCTGCGAGAATCGATTCGGGTCGGCCGTGACCATGCAATACCGGTGCCGAGGAAGAGGTATTGCGGTGCGCGGCCGGAATTCCGGGATGTTCTGGCAGGGGAATTCCTGTGAGGAGAAAAATGAATCGTGGGCCGGTGTCCACCCGCTTGCCACTCGGGGGCAGGGGCGTTTCCGCGCGCGGGTACCGGCTCTTCACCGGCAGACAGGGAGAAGTGCGCAGATGCCCAGAACCGAGGATGCCGAGGACGCTCGACGGAAGCGGTTCATCCTGATCACCGCCGCGTTACTCGCCGCGATCGCCGGGTTCGTCAACTCGGTCTTTCTGACGTCGCTGATATACCCGGTGAGCCACGTCACCGGCTCCCTCTCGCAGTCCGGTATGAGCGTGGTCGCCGAGGGGTCCGGTGAGCTGGGGAGCCTGGTGACGATCCTGCTCGCCTTCTTCGCCGGGGGAGTGGCCGCGGGTGTGCTGCTCGGCTCCCAACCTCCGGCCACCGGCCGCCGGTTCGGGCTGGCGCTGCTGGCGGAGGCCGCGCTGCTGGGGGCCGCCTCGCTGGTCGTCTCCAGGGAGCACCTGATCTGGGCGGTGGCGGCGGCGGCCGCCGCCTGCGGCCTGCAGAACGGGATGTTCTCCAACTACCGCGGCATGGTGCTGCGCACCAGCCACATGACCGGGACGCTGACCGACCTCGGCGTCCTCGTCGGCAGCGGCCGCTACCGCCGGGTGCAGGCATGGCGGGGCCTGCTGCTGACCGCGTCCCTGCTGACCTTCGTGGCCGGCGGCATCGTCGGCGCCTGCCAGGCGAGCACCGACGGCCTCACCGCGCTGCGCATCCCCGCCCTGTGCTGCGCCGTGCTCGGCCTGGGCTACGCCATCTACCGCCACCACCAACGCCTCGCCGGGGAAGGGGAGCACGCCGGGCCGGCGGTGGCACCGGAACCGACGCCGAACCCGGTGCCGACGTCGGCACCGAGACCGGCACCGAGACCCGCCCCGAAACCGGCCTCACGCCCCGGCTCCCCGGCACGCTGCCGGTGCGCCGACGGCGTCTGACCGGCCGCCCCGTACCCGCGACCCGTCCCCGAGCGCGCCGGTCCCGGCGCGCTCGCGGACGTCAACTCCCGGCCGTACGCCCGGGCTTGAGAGGCAGGCTCACCACACCGGCGGCTTGCGGTCGTGCCACGGCTGTGCTGCCTCGACCTGGGCGGAGAGGGCGAGCAGCGGGGCGTCGGCGCCGTAGCGGCCGGCCAGCATCACGCCGATCGGGAGGCCCTCGGGCGACCAGTGCAGCGGCAGCGAGACGGCGGGCTGGCCCGTGGAGTTGTAGAGCGCGGTGAACGGCGTGAAGTGGGTCAGCGCGGCGAACTCGGCGGCCGGGTCCTCCTCGTTCCGCAGTGCGCCCACCGGCAGCGGCGGCTGCGCCAGCGTCGGCGAGAGGAGCACGTCGTAGCCGCTGCCCGGCGCCATCAGCGAGTCCGCGATCACCTGGCCCGCCATCCGCAGCCCGTACAGCGCGCCCGCGAACTCCTGGCCCGTCACCTCCCGGCCCCGCGCGCGCAGATGCCGGCTGAGCGGCATCAGCCGGTCCTCGGCCTCCTCGGGGACGGGACGCAGCGTGGCCATCACCGACCAGGTGCGGGAGAAGGCGCCGGCCAGGGTGCCGTCCGCCGGGATGCTGATCTCGTCCACCTCGTGGCCGAGGCCGCGCAGCAGGTCGGCGGCGCGCCGTCCGGCCTCCGCGCAGTCGGGGTGCAGCGTGACGCCCTCCACCGGCGGCTCGGTCAGCGCCGCGATCCGCAGCCGCCCGGGCGCCCGGTCCGCGCGGGCGTGCCCGCGGAAGGTCTCGCCCTCGGGCAGCGAAGGCGCCGAGAACGGGTCACCGGGGTGCACGCCCGCCAGGACGTCCAGCAGCGCGGCCGTGTCCTCGACGGTGCGGCCGATCGGGCCGCTGGTGGACAGCCCCGTGACGTCGTGCAGCGTCGGGCCCGAACTCACCCTGCCGCGGCTCGGCTTGAAGCCGACGAGCCCGCACACCGAGGCCGGGATGCGGATCGAGCCGCCGCCGTCGCTGGCCTGCGCCACCGGCGCCAGCCCCGCCGCCACGGCCGCCGCCGCGCCGCCGCTGGAGCCGCCCGCCGAGCGGCTGGTGTCCCACGGGGTACGCGCGGGCGGCGCGACCCGGTTCTCGGTGTAGCAGGGGAGGCCGAACTCGGGGGTGTTGGTCTTCCCCGTCATCGGGGAGCCGCCCTCGCGCAGGGCCGTGACGATGTGGTCGTCCACCTCGGGCACGTACCCGGCGAAGACCTCGGAGCCGAAGGTGCAGGGCACCCCGGCAACCTGATTGAGGTCCTTCACCGGAACCGGTACGCCGTGCAGCGGCGGCAACTCCCCCGTGCCGCCGCCCGCGCGCGCCTCCCGGGCGGCCCGCTCGGCCTCCGCGGCCTGGGCGCGGGCCAGTTCGGGCGTCACGGTGACGAACGCGCCGACCTCCGCGTCGAGCCGTCCGATGCGCTCCAGGTAGTGCTCGGTCAGCTCGACGGGCGACAGCGCGCCCTCGCGTATCGCGGCGGCCTGTTCCGTCGCCGTCAGCTCGTGCAGCTCGGCCATCGCCGTCCTTCCCTCGTGCCCTGCGGCTTCTCGCGGGTCCGTCCGGCGAATCCTCGCACTAGGTCTGTGTGGTGACCACGGCTCCCTGCCCCGCGCGCAGTCCCCGGAGGGGGTTCGCGCCGCGCCCGCGGTCCTCGCCGCCGAGCTGTCCCCTGGCGCCGGCGCGGGACTGGGGGGCGGGGGCCGCCGCGGTGCGGGCCGTGGCCGTGGCGCCCGCGGGCTTCGCGCCGGTCCGGCCGTCGCCCGCCGTCGCGGGGCCGTCGAATCCGCCGCGGCTCTCGCGTACCGGACGCGGGCCCGGGGCGTCGCCGCGGCCGAGGCGGCTGTCGTGGTGCCCCGTCGCGCGGTCGGTGCCGTAGTTGACCGCGGCGATCATGCGGCGCAGCACGTCCGCGAGCCGCGGGGTGGGGGGAGCGGCCGGGTCGCAGCGGAGCAGCGACCTGCCGCCCCAGGTGAGCCGGTGCCACTCGTCGAGGGCCGTCGGCTGTCTGACCCCGGCGCGCTTCTCCCGTCTGCGCCGGGCGGCCACCTCCGCCTCGTACGCGAGCCAGACGGCGCGGGCCTCCTCCAGCTCCTCCAGCGCGGCCAGCAGCAGCGCGGGGTCGGGGTCGCGGTCCTCCGGGTGGATGCCGGTGCGCGAGCACAGGTGCTGCCAGGTGGCGCGGTGCCCGTAAGGGGCGAATCTCTCCAGGCACTTGCGGAGCGCGCGGCGGCGCTGCGAGGGCGCTCTGCCGGGATCGCGGACCTGCTGTGCGAGGGCTCTGAAGCCTGCCAATCAACCCACCTCCGACGGAGAGGACCCGGTGCTCGGCGGTGTGACGTGTCCGCCGCCGGATCGGATCCCTTCCGGTTGTCCTTTTCTTGTCGTCCCGGTCACCCGGTGGTTCCGGCCGTCCCGCCCGCCGGGGGCCGCGCGGCGCCTGCCGGTACGCGCGGCGCTCCGCCCGTTTCGTGCGGTGTTCCGGGTCAGGCGAGGTACCCCATACTGCGTGGAGTACGTGGGATGGAGGGGTTTTCTCACGGAGTTCTCAGGTTTCCGGCGGCTTTCTCATGTTTGAGAAGCGATCTTTGAGATTCACCGGGGGCCGCCCGCGGGGACGGTACGGAGACATCATCGCGCCTTCCGCGTACGGGAGTTCGCAGGGGCCTTCCCCCGTCACATACCGACTGGTTAGTCTGCGCCCGCAGGCAGCCGAGGTGAGGGGAGCCGGGATGGAGTCCTTGCGCGATACCGGAGTGGTCGTCACCGGAGCGGGAGGCGGGATCGGCGCGGCACTCGCCCGCCGCTTCGCCGCCGAGGGGGCCCGCGTCGCCGTCAACGACCTGGACGCGGCACGCGCCGAGGCCGTGGCGCGGGAGATCGGGGGCGTGGCCGTGCCGGGCGACGCCTCGACGGTGGTGCCCGACGCGCGTGCCGCGCTCGGCGGACGCATCGACACCTTCTGCGCGAACGCCGGCATCGCGACCGGCGGCGGGCCCGAGGCGGACGAGGAGAACTGGGCCGCCGCCTGGGACGTCAACGTCATGTCCCACGTCCGTGCCGCGCGGGAACTCCTGCCGCACTGGCTGGAGTCGGGCGGCGGCAGGTTCGTCGCCACCGTCTCGGCCGCCGGGCTGCTCACCATGGTCGGCTCCGCGCCGTACAGCGTCACCAAGCACGCGGCGCTGGCCTTCGCCGAGTGGCTCTCCGTCACCTACCGGCACCGCGGGATCGCCGTGCACGCCGTCTGCCCGCAGGGCGTGCGCACCGGCATGCTGGACGGCACCGGCGTCGCCGGCGACCTCGTGCTCAAGCCGACCGCCATCGAACCCGAGGACGTCGCGGACGCGCTGTTCGCCGCGATGGCCGAGGACCGGTTCCTCGTCCTGCCGACCGAGGGGACGGCCGAGATCTACGCGGCCCGCGCCACCGGCCCCGACGCCTGGCTCGGCGGCATGAACCGGCTCCAGCAGAAACTGGAGTCCCTCGTCGCGCAGCAGGCCGGCTCCCCCGAGGGGAGCGCGATATGAGCGGTTACGAGGACCGGCCCTGGCTCGCGCGCTACACCGAGGCCCAGCGCGCGCCCGTCCGGCCGCACGAAACCGCGCTGCACGCCTTCCGCGAGGCCGCCGAGCACACCCCGGACCGCACCGCGCTCGCCTACTTCGACGGACGGCTGAGCTACCGCGAGACCGACGCACTCTCCGACGGCGTCGCCGCGCACCTCGTCGCGGAGGGCTTCGCCGCCGGCGACCGCGCGGCGATCGTCCTCCAGAACAGCCCGCACTTCGTGCTCGCGCTGCTCGGCATCTGGAAGGCGGGCGGCACCGCCGTCCCCGTCAACCCCATGTACAAGGGGCGCGAGGTGGCGCACGTCCTGCGGGACGCCGAGGTCACCGCGCTGATCTGCGCCGACCGGGCCTGGGCGGCCCAACTGCGGGACACCGCGCGGGACTCGCCCGTCCGGATCGCGCTCACCGCCTGCGAACTCGACCTCCAGAGCAGGAACGACGCGCGCGTCCTCGCCTTCGAACGGGCCGCGCCCGCGGACGACGCCGAGGACCTGCTCACCGTCGCCCGCCGCGGCGGCCGGGCGCCGGAGGAGCGGACGCCCACGCGCGCGGACACCGCGCTGATCAGCTACACCTCCGGCACCAGCGGCAGCCCCAAGGGCGCCATGAACACCCACGCCAACATCGCCCACAACGCCGAGCGGCAGCGCACCGGGCTCCAACTGCCCGACAGCGCCTGCGTGTTCGCGCTCGCCCCGCTGTTCCACATCACCGGCATGGTCTGCGAGCTCGCCTCCTGCTTCGCCAACCGGGGCACCCTCGCGCTCGCCTACCGCTTCGACGCGGGCGTCGTCCTCGACGCCTTCCTGGAGCACCGGCCCGCCACCACCGTCGGCCCGTCCACCGCGTACATGGCGCTCGCCGCGCACCCGGAGGCGAGCCGCGAGCACTTCTCCTCCTTCCGCTTCCTCGCCTCCGGCGGCGCGCCCGTGCCGCCCGCGCTGGTGGAGAAGTTCCGCGCCGCCTTCGGCTGTTACGTGCACAACGGGTACGGGCTCACCGAGTGCACCGCGCCCTGCGCCTCCGTGCCGCCGGGCCTGGAGGCGCCGGTCGACCCGGTCTCGGGCACGCTCGCCGTCGGCGTCCCCTCGCCGGAGGCGCTGGTCCGCATCCTCGACGACGAGGGCAGGCCGGTGCCGTTCGGCGAGCACGGGGAGATCGCCGTCCGCGGGCCGCAGGTCGTCCCCGGCTACTGGCGGCGCCCCGAGGCCACGGCCGCGGGCATGCCGGACGGCGAACTGCGCACCGGAGACATCGGGTTCATGGACGTGGACGGCTGGCTGTACGTCGTCGACCGCAAGAAGGACATGATCAACGCCTCGGGCTTCAAGGTCTGGCCCCGCGAGGTCGAGGACGTCCTCTACGGCCACCCGGCCGTCCGGGAGGCGGCGGTCGTCGGCGTCCCCGACAGCTACCGGGGCGAGTCGGTCAAGGCGTACGTCAGCCTGCGCCCCGAGGGGACGGCGGACGGGGCCGAGCTGATCGACTGGTGCAGGGAGCGGCTCGCCGCGTACAAGTACCCGCGCGCGGTCGACATCCTGCCCGAACTGCCCAAGACCGCCAGTGGGAAGATCCTGCGGCGGGAACTGCGTTCCCGCGGCGAGACGGGACGACACGACGCGACGGGGCGGCACGGCGCCTAGCCGTCCGGACCCGTGCCGCCCCGCCCGGCGGCGGCACGGGCCCCGGCACCGCGCGCGTGCACGAACGAGAGGCAGGTGACGGCCATGGCGGCCACCGGAGCCCGGGAGGGCACCAGCGGGGGAACGGGCCCCGGGAACGGCGGCACGGCACCCGGTGGGGGAGCGGCGCCCGCGCCCGTGCCCAGGCGGCTGATGGCCGCCGCCACCCGGCTCTTCGCCGACCGCGGCTACGACCGCACCTCCGTGCAGGAGATAGTCGAGGCCGCCGGCGTCACCAAGGGAGCCCTGTACCACTACTTCGGCTCCAAGGACGATCTCCTGCACGAGATCTACGCCCGGCTGCTGCGCCGCCAGCAGGAGCGGCTGGACGCGGTGGCGGCGGCCGGAGGCTCCGTCGAGCGGCGGGTGCGCGAGGCCGCCGGGGACGTCGTCGTCACCACCATCGAGAACCTCGACGACGCGATGATCTTCTTCCGCTCGATGCACCAGCTCAGCCCGGAGAAGCAGCGGCAGGTGCGGGCCGAACGGCGCCGCTACCACGAGAGCTTCCGCGCCCTCATCGAAGAGGGCCAGAAGAGCGGGGTCTTCCACGACGGGACCCCGGCCGACCTGGTGGTGGACTACCACTTCGGCTCCGTCCACCACCTCAGCAGCTGGTACCGCCCCGAGGGCCCGCTCACCCCACGGCAGGTGGCGGACCACCTCGCGGACCTGCTGATGCGGGCACTGCGCCCGTAGCCCGCGCCGGGAACCACGGCGCGGCGGACGACACACACCACAGCGGCGCGGGGACGCGAGGACGCCCCCGCGCGCGGAGGGAGACACCGTGAAGGCATGGCGCGTCCACGCGAACGGCGAACCGCGTGAGGTGATGCGGCTGGAGGACATACCCGAGCCCGAACCGGGCCCGGGCGAGCTGCTGTTGCGCGTACGCGCGGCCAACGTCAACTTCCCCGACGCGCTGCTGTGCCGCGGCGAGTACCAGGTGCGGCCGCCGTTCCCGTTCACGCCCGGCGTCGAGCTGTGCGGCGAGGTGCTCGCCGCGGGGCCTGACACCCCCGGCGCGCCCGCGCCCGGCACCCGGGTGCTCGCGCAGCCCGCGCTGCCGTCCGGCGCCTTCGGGGAGCAGGTCCTCGTCCCCGCGGCGAGCGTCCGCACCGCGCCCGAGGCGCTGGACGACGCCGAGGCCGCCGCGCTCCACATCGGCTACCAGACCGGCTGGTTCGGCCTGCACCGCCGGGCCCGCATCCAGCCCGGCGAGACGCTGCTGGTGCACGCGGCGGCGGGCGGCGTCGGCAGCGCCGCCGTCCAGCTCGGCAAGGCGGCCGGGGCGCGCGTCATCGGCGTCGTCGGCGGCGCGGCCAAGGCGGCGACGGCCCGGGAGCTGGGCTGCGACCTGGTGGTGGACCGGCGGTCCGACGACATCGTCGCCGCCGTGAAGGAGGCCACCGGCGGCCGGGGCGCGGACGTGGTCTACGACCCGGTGGGCGGCGACGCGTACGCCAAGTCCGTCAAGTGCATCGCCTTCGAGGGCCGCGTGATCGTCGTCGGCTTCGCCGGCGGCGCCGTCCCCACCCCCGGCCTCAACCACGCCCTGGTGAAGAACTACACGATCCTCGGCCTGCACTGGGGCCTCTACAACACCAAGGACCCGGCCGCCGTCGACGCCTGCCACCAGGAGCTCACCAAGCTCGCCACCGACGGCGCGGTCAAGCCCCTGATCAGCGAACGCCTCCCCCTCCCCGAGGCGGCCGAGGCCGTCCAGCGCGTCTTCGACGGCGTCACCACGGGGCGCGTGGTCATCCAGCCGTGAGGAGAACGTCCCCGGGGTGGTGCTGCGGGACCGTGCGGCCCACCGCCGGGCCGACAGGAGGGGAGTGCGATGGGGCGCATCGAATACGCCGACGACCCGGGCGCCCCGGAGCCCAACTCCCTTGTCGCCGGGGCTCTCACGGCGGTCACGGACGCGGAGGGCCGGGTGCTGCTCCAGCGCCGGGCCGACAACGGGCTCTGGGCCTTGCCGGGCGGCGGCATGGACATGGGCGAGTCGCTGCCCGAGGCGGCGGTCCGGGAGACGAAGGAGGAGACGGGGCTCGACGTGGAGATCACCGGACTCGTCGGGATGTACACGGACCCGCGCCACGTCATGGCCTACGACGACGGTGAGGTCCGGCGCCAGTTCGCGTTCGTGTTCGCCGCCCGGGTCGTCGGGGGCGAACTCGCCGTCTCGGACGAGAGCACCGAACTGCGCTGGGCCGGCCAGGAGGAGTTGCCCGGCTTGCCGCTCCACCCGGCCCAGCGGCTGCGCCTCGGCCACGTGCTGGAGGGCCGGGGTGCCCCGTATCTCGGGTGAAGCGGCGAGCGGGCTCACCGCCGCAACGTCGGCCGGTAGGTGAGTTCCTGGGTGTGGCCGTCGAGGGTGCGGTGGTCGAGGAGTTCGAGGTCGAAGTCGGCGGCGTCCCGGAAGAGCGGGGCGGTGCCGGTTCTGCCGGTGAGGACGGGGAAGATCGTGAGCTGGACGCGGTCGACCAGGCCCGCCGCCATCAGGGCACGGTTCATCGAGAGGCTGCCGTGCGACCGGAGGGGGACGGGGGACTCCTCCTTGAGGCGGGAGACGACGTCGACGGCGTCGCCGCGTACCAGGTCGGCGGGGCCCGGCCAGTCGAGCGGGCCGTCCAGGGTGGTGGAGACCACCGTCGCGGGGAGGCGCCGCATGCGGGCGACCCAGGGGTCGCCGACGCCGGAGTCCACGTCGCCCGAGCCGAGCAGCTGCACGAAGTCCCGGTAGGTGCGGGCGCCGAGGACCATCCGCTGGTCCTCCCCGTACAGCGCGAGGCGGCGGGCGAGGAGCTCGGGGCCCTGTTTGCCCCAGTAGCCGCCCCAGTCGCCGGCGCGGTAGGAGCCGTAGCCGTCGAGGGTGGAGAAGACGTCGAAGGTGTACGGGACGGACATGGTGCTCTCCTCCAGCGGGTGGTTGCCGGTCTGTGAAGGGAGACCGGGCGGCGCGGCGGAACTCATCGCCGGGGGAGCGGGTGGAGAGCGCGGAGGGGGCGCCCGGGAGTCCCGGAGCGCCCCCTCGGGACGGCTCTGCCGTCAGGCGTACTTCTTCAACTCGCGGCGGGCCAGCGAGCGTTGGTGCACCTCGTCCGGGCCGTCGGCCAGCTGGAGGGTGCGGGCCGCGGCCCAGAGCTCGGCCAGCGGGTAGTCCTGGCTGACGCCCCCGGCGCCGTGCAGCTGCACCGCGCGGTCGAGGATGCCGACCACCGCGCGCGGGGTGGCGATCTTGATGGACTGGATCTCGGTGTGCGCCCCGCGGTTGCCCACGGTGTCCATCAGCCAGGCCGTCTTGAGCACCAGCAGCCGCAGCTGCTCGATCTCGACCCGCGCGTCCGCGATCCACTCCTGGACCACGCCCTGCGCGGCCAGCGGCTTGCCGAACGCGGTACGCGCGTGCGCGCGCCGGCACATCAGCTCGACGGCGCGCTCCGCCATGCCGATCAGCCGCATGCAGTGGTGGATGCGCCCGGGCCCGAGCCGGGCCTGCGCGATCGCGAAGCCGCCGCCCTCCTCGCCGACCAGATTGCCGACGGGCACCCGTACGTCGTGGAAGCGGACCTCCGCGTGACCGCCGTGGTAGTGGTCCTCGTAGCCGTACACCCGCATGGCGCGGCGGACCTCCAGGCCCGGGGTGTCGCGCGGGACGAGGACCATCGACTGCTGGCGGCGGATGTCCTCGCCGTCCGGGTCGGTCTTGCCCATCACGATGAAGATCCGGCAGTCCGGGTTCATGGCACCGGAGATGTACCACTTGCGGCCCGAGATGACGTACTCGTCGCCCTCACGGCGGATGCGGGTCTCGATGTTCGTGGCGTCCGAGGAGGCGACCTCGGGTTCGGTCATCGCGAACGCCGAGCGGATCTCGCCGTTGAGCAGCGGCTCCAGCCAGCGCCTGCGCTGCTCGGGGTTGCCGAACTCGGTCAGCAGCTCCATGTTCCCGGTGTCGGGAGCCGCGCAGTTCAGCGCGGTGGGGGCCAACTGCGGGCTGCGGCCGAGGATTTCGGCGAGCGGCGCGTACTGGAGGTTCGTCAGCCCCGCGCCGTACGTCCGGTCCGGGAGGAAGAGGTTCCACAGGCCCTTCCGGCGGGCCTCGGCCTTGAGCTCCTCGACCACCGGCACGGTCTGCCAGGGGTCGTCCTGCGCCTCGCGCTGCTCGGCCGCGACCTCCTCCGCCGGATAGACGTGCTGGTCCATGAACGTCAGCAGCTGGTGGCGGAGTTCTTCCGTCCGTGCGTCGAATGCGAAGTCCATGTGCGCCTCAGCCCTTCCGCAGTGTGGTGAGCCCGTTGTCGATGAAGACGGGGACGAGGGTGCCGATCCGGTCGAACCCGGGGCCGACGGTCTGGCCGAGCGTGTAGCGGTAGTGGATGCCCTCCAGGATCACCGCGAGCTTGAACCAGGCGAACGCGGTGTACCAGTGGACGTGGCTGACGTCCCGCCCGGACGCCGTCGCGTACGCCTCGATCAGCTCGCCGGGGGAGGGGTGGCCCGCGGCGCCCGCTGTGGTGCTGATCGGCGCGCCCGGGATGTCCAGCGGCTCGCTGTACATCACGAGCAGGCCGAGGTCGGTGAGCGGGTCGCCGAGCGTGGACATCTCCCAGTCGAGCACGGCGGCGACGGTGTCGTCGGCGGCCGCGAGGACGTTGTCCAGCCGGAAGTCGCCGTGCACGACGGCGGGCGCGGGCGACGGGGGCAGGGCGGCGCCGAGCGCCCGGTGCAGCTCGTCGATGCCCGCCAGCTCACGGCTGCGGGAGGCCTCCAACTGCTTGCCCCAGCGCCGCAGCTGGCGCTCCAGGAAGCCCTCGGGGCGGCCGAAGTCGGCGAGTCCGACCTCGGCCGGGTCCACCGAGTGCAGCGCGACGAGCGTCTCGGGCAGCGCCCGCACCAGCGCCCCGGTGCGCTCCGGGCCGAGCTCGGCCAGCTGCTCGGACGTGCGGTACGGCGTCCCCTCGACGTGCTCCATCACGTAGAACGGGGAGCCGGTCACCTCCTCGTCCCGGCACAGCAGCACCGTCTCCGGGACCGGTACGGGCGTGTCGCGCAGCGCGCTGATCACCCGGAACTCGCGGGACATGTCGTGCGCGGTGGCCAGGACGTGGCCCAGCGGCGGCCGGCGCACGACCCAGCGGCCGGTGCCGTCGGTCACGCGGTAGGTCAGGTTCGACCGGCCGCCCTGGATCACCTCGCCCCGCAACGGCCCGTTGACCAGGCCGGGGCACTCCCTGGCCAGGTGGGCGGCGAGCCGCTCCAGGTCGAGCCCGGGCGGGTTCTCCTCACTCATCGTGCGCGCTCCTCCGGTGGGTCGGCGGACAGATCGACAGGCGGCGGTGCCGGACGGCTGCCGGCGGTCGGGTACCGGTCGGCCTCGATCATGCCGACTGGTCGGTATGGCCGTCTAGGGGTGTGCGGCGCGCATCGGCGCCCGGGGAGTGTGGAGTTGGCCACGTGGGGACGGGGGCGGCCGGGGTTCCGCCGCCCGCCGCCCCTCACCCGGCGTCACGCGTGGCAGGCCAGCGGGCGGCCGTCGCGCAGGAGCTCCATGTCGCGCCAGGCGGCCGTGATGTCCAGCTCGGCGCCGGGCGGACGGCCGTCCAGCTCGGCGTACGCGCGGTGCAGGTTGGCCACCAGGCGCTCGCTCTCGGCCAGTTCGGCGAACTCGCCGAGCTCGGCGCCGCGCGCCGCCTCCAGCGGGGTCAGGCCGCGCGGGTGCGCGTCGCGGGCCAGCTCGTCGACGAAGCGCAGGTAGCGCTCCGTCGTGTCGTACACCTCGGGGCCGGTCACCGGGCCGTGCCCGGGCACGACCGTCCGCGCGTCCAGGGCGCGCAGCCGCTCCAGCGCCCGCAGGGAGCCGGCGAGGGAGCCCATCAGCAGGAACGGGGTGCCCTGGTGGAAGATCAGGTCCCCGGCGAAGGCGACCCGCCGCTCCGGCAGCCAGACCACGGTGTCGCCGGGCGTGTGCGCGACGCCCGGGTGGATGAGCCGTACCTCCAACTCGCCGACGTGCACCGTCAGTTCGTCCGGGTAGGTGACGGTGGGCGCGGTGACGACGACGTCGCCGAAGTCCACCTCGGGCCAGATCTGGTGCAGTTGGTGGCCCGCGCGCAGGGTCTCCCGGCGGCAGGCGGTGTGCCCGATGACGGTGGCCTCCGGTGCGAAGACGCTGTTGCCGTAGGTGTGGTCGCCGTGGTGATGCGTGTTGACCAGCGCCGACGGCAGCGGGGCCCCGCTCGCGCGCACCGCCTCGCGCAGCCGGTGCGCCCGCCGGAGGGTGGCGGCGGTGTCGACCAGCAGCGTGTTCTCCCCGTCGGTCACCCACCCCGCGTTGTTCAGGCACCAGCCCCCGTCGGGCTGCACATACGCGTGCACCCCGGGCGCCAGCTCCTGCACGTACGGCTCCCCGGCGCCTGCTCCGGCGGACGGCGGCATCGGATGACACAGATGTTCACTCATGGGACGACCTTGTCACCGCTCCCGGCCCTGCTGCCAGTCAGCGGGGCGTCAACGGGGGTGCGGGGGCGGGAGGTTGGGGCGGGTGGCTCCTGCTCGCGGCCGCGTCAAACGGGGGTGACGGAGGTTCAGCCCGCGCCGAGGGCGGCGAGGGCGCGGGTGGTGACCTCGTCCGGGGTGCCGTCGACGGGGACGGACGTGCCGTGCTCGTCCGGTTGCAGCGGCTCCAGGGTCTCGAACTGGGAGCGGAGCAGGGAGCGCGGCATGAAGTGGCCCTCGCGGCGCTCCAGCCGCCGGGCGATCAGCTCCTCCGAGCCGTCGAGGAGCAGGAAGAACACCCGGCCCGGGGCGCCGGCCGCGAGCCGGTCCCGGTAGCGCCGCTTCAGGGCCGAACTGGTGACGACGCCGCCGCGCTCCGCGTGCCGGCCCAGCCAGTCGGCGATGGCGTCGAGCCAGGGGCGGCGGTCCTCGTCGGTCAGCGGTGTACCGGCCGACATCTTGGCGATGTTCTCCGGCGGATGGAACGCGTCCGCGTCGGCGTACGGCACCTCCAGGCGTCCCGCCAGCCGCTCGCCCACGGTGCTCTTGCCCGAGCCCGACACCCCGGCGACCACCACCAGCCGTCCGGGCCGCTCGGCCCGTTGATCCGTCACCACAGCAACACTCCTCCCACGACCATCATCGTCAGGGTGCACAGCGCGGCGAGCCGGGCGAGCGCCGGGCTCATCGGCGGGGGTTCGGCCGCGTCCATCCGGGAGATGCGCCGGTGGCCCACGGCGAGGAAGCCGAGCCAGGCCAGGACGCCGACGGCCAGCGTCAGCACGTGGAAGGTCCCGCCGCCCTCGGTGACGACCGTACGGATGGCCAGCCCGATGGAGACCACGAAGGTGAGGGTCGTACGGCGCCAGGCCAGCCGGGTGCGTTCCGGCTGGGCCCCCGGGTCGCGCTCCGGCGCTCCGCCGGCGCCGGGCGGCCGGACGGGGGAGCTGCCCGTCACCTGCCCGCCCAGCCCATGGCGACGGCGGCGATCACGACGATCGAGGCCAGGCCCGTCGCGGTGGCCAGCAGGACGGGGAAGCGGGAGGCGGGCAGGTCCTCGCCGCGGCGCATGGCGCGCTCGCAGCGTATCCAGTGGTTCACGGCCCGGAACGCGCACAGCGCGGCGCCCGCGAGGACGGCGACGGCGATGGTGGTGCGGACGCCCCAGCGGAGGCCGGTGAGGAACTGGTCCACGGCGATGCCGCCCGCGACGAGGGCGAGGGCGGTGCGGATCCAGGCGAGGAAGGTGCGCTCGTTGGCGAGCGAGAAGCGGTAGTCGGGGGTGGTGCCCTCAGCGCGGATGCGGTGGGGGGCGAACCACAGCCGGAGGGTCGCCAGGAACCGGTGGATCATCCTCCGAGCGTAAGCGGTGGTCGCGGGGTTGCCACGGCTCGGGGTGCGGTTCGCCTTCGCGGGGTGCGGTGCTGCCCCGGGTGGTGCGTCGCCGGGTGCGGGCGCGTCGTGGCCCGGGTTTTCGCGCAGTTCCCCGCGCCCCTGATCGCGGGCCCGCCCCGCTTGGGAGGTCTGCGCCGTAGGCGCAGGGCTGGCAAGCGCAGCTCGGGCCCGCCCCTGCGCGGGGTGCTCCATGCCGTCACCGGACCACCCGTACGCCGTGGTCCTTCGCGCAGTTCCCCGCGCCCCTATGGGCGCGCCCCGTGCCAGGCGCGGAGGCGGTGGTGGGATTCGAGGCCGTCGGGGACGACGGGCCAGTGCGGGAGGCGGCGTTCGAGTTCGGGCTCGGGGAGGAAGTCCCACCAGGCGACCTCCTCCGGCTGCGGCCGGACCGGCAGGGCGCAGACGACCTCGTAGACGCGGACGAACCAGCTGTACTCGGGGGTGTCGAAGAGGAACGTGAAGCGTTCCTCCGGCATCGGCAGCCCGCTGACGCCCAGCTCCTCCTCGGCCTCGCGCAGCGCGCCCGCGTCGTAGCTCTCGCCCGCGCCGACGACGCCGCCCACCACCACGTCGTACATCGAGGGGAACACCAGCTTCTCCGGGGTGCGCCGGTGCACGAAGATGCGGCCCTCGGGGTCGCGGACCTGGATCGAGGTGCAGCGGTGCCGGAGCCTGCGGGCCATCGCCTCGCCGCGCGGCGCCTGTCCGGTGACCCGGTCCTCGGTGTCCACGATGTCCAGCAGTTCGTCGGCCGAGCGCTTCTGTTCCGTCATGCGGGCCATCTCAGCATCCCGCCCGCGCGGACCGCCCGGAAGGGGCTCCGGATCGTCCGTTCCGGACTGAATTCACGTCAACTCCACCTGGGATGACGGGAGTTCACAAAGTCGTCTTGACGTGCTCGGGTCACTCCGGGTTGGGTGACGGCTGACCATGACTCCTCCACCTCCTCCCCTCACCTTCCGGCGGCGCGGGGAGCGCCCCCGGTGCGACCCGGCCCTCGACGACGCGCCGCTGACCACGGCGCGCACCGCGCTCGCGCAGGGCCGCTGGCGCGAGGTCCGCTCGCTCCTGCTGGACACCGGCGACGACTGGGACCGCCGCGGGCACCGCCTGCTCACGCTCGCCGGGCTCTCGGCCGCCGAGGCGTGGGCCCGCGACTGGCGCCTCACCGAGCCGGACAGCGGCGACGCGCGCGTCCTGCACGCCTGCGCCGCCGCCTGGCGGGCCGCGCGGCGGCTGCACCCGTCCGAGGAGGCGCACGGCCTGCTCGCCGAGGCGGCGCGGCAGGTGCCGGACGATCCGACGCCCTGGGTCGCGCGGCTGCTCCTCGCCCGGCGCACCGGCGACCTCCCCGCGTGCGCCCACGCCTTCGCGGAGGTACGCGCCCGCCACCCCGACCACCACCACGCGCACCACCTGATGACCGCGGCCGAGGCCGAACAGGGCGCGCGGGTCTACGAGTTCGCCGAGGGCGTCGCCGACCGGGTGCCGGCCGACTCGCCGCTCACCCAGCTGCCCGTCGTCGCGCACGCGGAGCGCTTCCGGGTGCTGGTCGCCGCCGGGCAGGCCCACCCCGACCCGGCCACGGCCTGCCACTGGCGGGGGCGCCGCGCGGAGCACATCGTGCGCGGCGCCTTCGACTGGTGGCTCGAATGGGGCGCGGAGGACGGCCACCCGCGACGCCTCGTCGACCTCAACTTCCTCGCGCACGCCAAGCTGCACGAGGGCCGGACGGCCGAGGCGGCGGCGCTCTTCCAGCGCATCGGGACGCACGTGACCCCCGGCCCCTGGTCCTACTCGGGGCACGATCCGGAACGCACCTTCCGCGCGGCCCGCCGCCTCGTCCTGGGCACCTGACCCGCCACCGGGCCCCGCACCACCAGCACCGCCCCGCACCACGAGCACCGCGAAGGACCGCACCGTCCGCACCCGTTGGGGCCCGCCGGGCCCGTACGGAACACGTCAGACGAGAGGAAGCGCGCCATGCGCACGGGCAGCAGCGAGAGCGCCGAGGACCGGATCAGCACGTTCAAGGGGGAGGAACGCGCCCTGCGCGCGGGCCGGATCGGCACGGCCGGGCTGCTGCTGTCCGTGCTCGCCGCCACCGCGCCGCTGATGGTCGTCGCGGGCGTCATGCCCACCACGTACGCCGTGATGGGCATCGTCGGCGCCCCGTTCCTGTACGTCATCCTCGGGACCGTCATGACGCTCTTCGGCATCGGCTACGCGGAGATGAGCCGTCATGTCCACAACGCAGGTGCCTTCTACGCCTACGTCGCGCGCGGGCTCGGCGGGACGGCGGGGGCGGGCGCGGCCTGGGTGGCGCTGGTCTCGTACAACGCGCTCCAGGTCGGCACGTACGGCATCCTCGGCTTCGAGGTGGCGGGGCTGCTCCAGCGGTACCTGGGGGTGACCGTCGCCTGGTGGGTGCCCGCGCTGGTGGCCGTCGCGGTGACGGCGGTGCTCGGCGTCCGCAAGATCGACCTCAACGCCCGCGTCGTGGGCGCCCTGTTGGCGGCCGAGGTGCTGCTCGTCCTCGTCCTGGACGTCGCCTTCGCCGCCTCGCCAGGACCCGAGGGGCTGTCGCTCACCGCCTTCGACCCGGCCACCGTCTCGGGCGCCGGACTGGGCACGGCGCTGTGCTTCACCGTCGCCGCGTTCCTCGGCTTCGAACAGGCCCCGGTGTACGCGGAGGAGACGGACCGGCCGCAGACGGTGGTGCGCCGGGTGATGTTCCTGGCCGTGGGCATCGTCGCGGTGTTCTTCGCCGTCACGTCCTGGCTGATCGGGGTCGCGGCCGGTCCGGGGAACGTGGTCGCGGCCGCCAGGGAGCAGAGCGCGGGCCTGATCTTCTCGCTGGCCGAGCCCCGGCTCGGCACCGTCGTCACGGACCTGCTGCACGTCTTCTTCGTCACCGGGATCTTCGCCTGCGTGCTCGCGCTGCACAACGTCGTCGCCCGCTACTCCTTCGCGATGGGCCGCGAGGGGCTGCTGCCCCGCGCCGTCGGCCGCGCCTCGGCGGGCACCGGCGCGCCCGCGCTCGGCTCGCTGCTCCAGACCGGGACGGCCGTACTCGTCGTGGCCGCCTTCGCGTTCACCGACGGCCGTCCCGCGGGTGACCCGACGGCACCGGTGCTGCGGCTGTTCACCTGGATGGGCAACATCGGCGCGCTCGGGGTGATCGCGCTGATGGCCGTCACCTCGGTCGCGGTCATCGCCTTCTTCGTCCGCCGCGGCTCGGGCCGCGCCCAGGCCGGGCGGCTGACTTGCGCCGGGCTCGCGGTGCTCGGACTGACCGTCATCTTCTGCTACGCCGTCAAGGACTTCGACGTGCTGCTCGGCGCCCGTCCCGACTCGGCGCTCCGCTGGATCCTGCCGGGCGTCGTCGTGGCGGCGGCGGTGGCGGGCGTCGTCGCCGGGCTGGTGCTGCGCCGGGTGCGGCCCGCGACGCACGCCCGGATCGGCCTGGGCAACGAGGCGTTCCGGCTGGACCTGGAGGCGGGCGACCGGGCACAGCCGTCATGACCCCTGCGAGAGGACCGCACGCGATGAACGACCCGACACACCGCACCGAAGGCTCCGAGCGCGAGCTGCTGGAGTACCTGCTCGACCACCAGCGGGCCGAACTGGCCGCCACGGTGCGCGGCCTGTCCGAGACGGAGGCCCGCCGGCGCCTCGTCCCGTCCCTGACGACGCCGGTCGCGCTGCTCAAGCACGCCGCGTTCGCGGAGCGGAAGTGGTTCCAGCACATCCTGGGCGGGCTGCCGGAGGCCGAGTGCGACGGCCCGATGGTGGGCGAGGACAGCTTCCTCGTCGGTGACGGGGAGACGGTGGCCGAGGTGCTCGCCGAGTTCGAGCGCGCCGGCGACCGGGCCCGGGCGATCGCCGCCGGCGTCGGCCTCGACGCCACCCGGGAGCACCCGGACTTCGGCGCCGTCAGCCTCCGCTGGATCTACCTGCTGATGATCCAGGAACTGGCCCGCCACGCCGGCCACGGCGACATCCTGCGCGAACAGACCGAGGCGGCCCGCCGGGGCTGAACCCCCCCCGCGCGGGCCCGGGAGTTCAGGCCACCGCGAGGGCCCGGACGCCCGGGGCGCAGCGTTCCCGGAGCAGCTCCAGCTCGGCCGGGTCGAGGCGGAGCGCCGAGCCCCGGCGCCCGGTCCCGTCGAGGTGGTCGGCCCCGGCCTCCAGCCACTGGGGTACGGGGTCGACGCCCACGAACACGGCCAGGCGCGCGAGTTCGTCGTGCGGGGACTCCAGCAGCCGCTCGTAGCCGAGACCGGTGCGCAGCGGGGCCGGGACGGCGCGGAGCGCCTCGGTGCCCTCGGCGACCAGCTCCGACCAGAGCGCCCCGAACTCCGCGACGGGCATGGGCCTCTCCAGTACCAGCGCCGGGTCGAACTCGGGCCGCAGCAGCGCGGCCAGGTCCTCGGGGAGCCCGGCGACGTGCTCCGGCGTCAGCTCGGACGGCGAGTCGAGGCCGCAGCGGGCGAGGATGTCCCGCTGGAGGGCGATCATCCGGTAGCCCGGGTGCCGGCTCATCGACAGCGCACAGTCGGGACCGTCCCGGTACAGGTGCACGAACCGGGCCTCGGGGAAGGCGGCGTGCAGCGTCGCGACCCGGCCGAGGGAGTATCCGGAGCGTTCGACGGCGACGCGGCGGCCGCCGAGCCGGTCGGCCAGCTCGGCGAAGAGCGCCGCCCAGTGGGCCGCGGGCGGCCGCACGGGCCAGGCGGTGACGACGGGCTCCAACGCGTCGAGCAGCGCGTCGGGTTCGTCGGTGAGGTGCGGGAGGGTCATCAGGCTCAGGGCCGGGATGCCGGTGGTGTGCGCCGAGTACCGGGTGCCGGTCAGCCGGTTGTAGAGGAACTCGGGGAGCGGGGCCCCGCTGCGGATCATGCTGTCGAAGAGCGCGTTGGGCTCGCGCAGGAACCGCCAGAACTCCGGGCCGCCGAGCGCGGGCCCGCGCAGCGCCTCGCCCGGCATGCAGGCGAACAGCTCGTTCAGGCTGAGGACTTGGGGGTGCGCCCGCAGCACCCGCGAGAGCGCCGTCGAGCCGCTGCGCCCCGTCCCGACGACGAACGCCGGTGCCGGGCCCGCCGTGCCGTTCCCCTGTCCGGCCATGTGCCCCTCCTCGTCGACGCTGCCCCCGCCGTACCCGCCGCACCTGCCGCGCGACGAGCTCGGAGGGCGACTGTAGAAGCGTGATCAACGGGCGTAAAGAGGGCCCCTGCCGGGGCGGGCGCCGGCTCAGGCCGGGGCGGGGAGGCCGGTGGCGAGGGCGGTGAACGTCTCGTCGACCCGGTCCAGGAGTGCCCGGGTGCCGGACTGCGGGTCCCAGCCGCGCAGCGCCGTGCGCAGGGCGACGAGCCCGGTGCCCGCGACGAGCCGGGGGTGCAGGGCGTCCTCGGGGAGCCCGGCGCGCGCGGCGGCGGCCTGCACGAGGGCCTCCTCCATGCGCCGGTTGTTGTGCATGAGCTTCGGGACGAGCTCGGGGTGGGCGCGCATGAGCTTGCCGCGCGCGTGCCAGTCGGGGTCGTCGACCATGCCGGGAAGGGTGGCCTCGACGGCGCGGTGCAGCGAGGTCAGCGGGTGCTCGTCGGCGGGGCGGGCCGCGAACTCCTCCAGCAGCTGGTGGGTGAGCCGGTGGTCCCAGTCGAAGACCGCGTCGTCCTTGGTGTCGAAGTAGTTGAAGAAGGTCCGCGGCGAGACGCCGGCGGCCTCGCAGATCTCCTGCACGGTGACGGCGGAGGGGCCGTCGCGGAGGTAGAGCCGTACGGCGGCGCGGGTCAGGGCCGTGCGCGTCTCCAGCTTCTTCCGCTCCCGGAGGCTCGCCCCGTCGGTCATCGCTCTCCCCGGTCCGTTCACCGCGCGGCCGCTGCCGGGCGGCCACTTTGCCAAGTCCTTACAGTAGTGCATTTTTGCACGACTGCAAGCTTCTGTTAGCCTCACTAAATATTGACCGTGCCATCCATATCCGTGCCGCCGGCGACCCCGGGGCCGGAAGTGACCGAGAAGGGCTCGTACATGGCGGAAGAGCAGACGGACACCGCGTCCGGAGCTGAGGCGGCGGCCGGTGCGGAGCGGCGGACCGTCGGGCAGACGGTGCGCACCCTGGCGTCCACGCTCTGGTTCCCCGCGTTCTTCTTCACCGGCTTCCTCGTCTGCTACCTGCTGCCGTTCCACAACCCGACGCCGCACCACGTCGAGGTCGCGGTCACCGCACCGGCGGCCGCCGAGCTGCAGCAGGCGCTGGACGCGAAGAGCCCCGGCGCCTTCGACATCGAGGAGGTCCCCAGCGCCGAGGCGGCCCGGGACGCGGTGACCGACCGCGAGGCCAGCGCCGCCTACGTGCCGGGCCCCGGCGCGCACGATCTCTACGTCGCGAAGGCCGACGGCTACTCGCTGGAGTCGGTGCTGCAGAAGACCTTCACCTCGGTCGCGCAGCAGAGCGGCGCGAAGATCCAGATGCACGACCTGGCGCCCACGGCGCCCGGCGACGGCATGGGTACGGGGCTGTTCTACCTCGTCCTCGCGTGCACCATCCCCAGCTACGTGATGGTGATGATGCTGCTGCGGGCCACCAACTTCAGCCGGCGGGACAAGACCGTCACGCTGGTCGCGGCCGGGGCGGTGATCAGCTGCGTCGCCTACCTCGTCGGCCTGGCGATGGACGTGGTGCCGAACGAGCCGCTGGCCATCCTCTTCCTGTTCCTGATGACCCAGGCGGTGGCACTGACCTCGTACGGCCTGGTGCCCTTCTGCAAGCAGTTCTTCCCCGGCGTCGCGATGGGCCTGTTCGTCCTGCTGTCGATGCCGTCCAGCGGCGGCGCGATCCCGGTGCAGATGGTGCCCGGCTTCTTCCGTGCGCTGCACCCGGTCATGCCGATGGGCAACCTCATCGAGGCGCTGCGCGGGCTCTTCTACTTCGACGGCGTCGACGTCGTCCGGCACGTGCTGGTGCTCTGCGCCTGGGTCTGCGTGGGCGTCGTGCTGCTGGCGCTGGGGGCGTGGCGCGAGCGGCGCGCGGCGGCGCGCGAGGAGGCGGGCGAGCTCGCCGAACCGCCCGTCGAGGACCCGACGTTCGAGCTCCCGGAGCCCAGTGCCGTCCGCCCGCACGGGCACCGGCTCGGCCAGGGCGACCCCTCGCTGACCGGCCGCGTCACCGGCGCGGACGGGGAGCCGCTGAGCGGGGTGGCGATCACCGTGACGGGTACGCAGGGCAGCGAGCTGGTCCGCGCGATGACCGACGCCAACGGCGAGTACGCGGCGGCCGGCCTGCCCGACCGCTTCGTGAACGTCATCGCCAGCGCCCCGGACCGGCTCGCAGCCGTCTCCCGCGTCCGGGTACGCGAGGGGCACCCCGTACGCCAGGACTTCCGGCTCGACCCGCGCGCCTCCCGTGCGCGGACCACGGCGGGCGCCTGACCCGCTCCGTCCTCTCCGTCTCCCGGCCGCCGCATCCCGAGGGTGCGGCGGCCGGCCGCGTTCCGGCGGGGTGTGAGGAGGGGCACGGGGGAGGGGGCACCGCGGAAGCCTTTTACGAGTAAAACAACTGTTAATCTCATGGGCATGGGGAAGCACGCCAGATCCGTCCAGCACGTCCGGCCGCTGCCGCTGCGGAGCACGGTGCGGCTGCGCCGCCCGCTCGACATCTGGCACAAGCACGCCTTCAGCGCCGTCGTCGCCCTCGCGATCCCCGACCTCCTGCTGCTCGCCCTCGGCCGCCTCGACCTGATCATGTACACCTCGGCCGGCGGCATGTGCGCCCTGTACGCGCACGGCCTGCCCTACCGGGCCCGGGCCCGCGCCGTCGCCTGGGTGGTGCTCGGCATGGTCGGCGGGCTCGCCGTGGCACTGCTCGCCGCCGCGTACGTCGACTCGGCCGCCGTGCTGGTGCTGCTGGCCTCGCTGGTCGCCGCCGTACACAAGATGGTCTGCGACGCGACCCGCATCGGGCCGCCCGCCAACGTGGTGCTCACCTTCATCGCCGCCTCCGCCTTCTTCGTGCCGCAGCGCCCCGGTGACATCCCCCTCCACGTCCTGCTCGCGCTCGGCGGCGGCGTCCTCGCCTGGCTGGTGTGCATGGCGCCGGGGCTCGTCCGCCCGCAGGGCCCCGAACGCATCGCCACCGCCCGCGCGTTGGAGGCCGCGGCCGCCCTGCTCCGGGCCGAGTCCCCGGCAGGCGCCGCCCCCGGACCCGCACGGCACGGCGCCGCCGCAGCGGTGAACGCGGCCTGGCACACGCTGTCCCAGGTGTCCGCGCGCACACCCCGGCGCGCGGCCGACCTCCTCCGGCTCGAAAGCCTCCTCGTCCGCGCCGAGTCGGCGCTCGCGGCCCCCCACGGGACGACGGCCGGTGCGGCGCGGGAGGCCGGACGCTGTGCCGCGTGGGCCCGGGAGCTGCGCGGCGGCGGGCCGCTCCCCGCGGTCGCGCTCGACGCGGACGGGGCGGGCGAACTCGCGGGCCTCGCCGCCGAACGCGCGGTGACCGGCGGGGAGCACGGGCCGTACGTGCCGCGCCGCCCCGCGGCCGGGGCGCGCGGCGGGGTGCGGGGCGTGCTGGAGCGGCTCGGGCCGGGGTCGCCGCTGCTGCCCGTCGGGGTGCGGGTGGCCGCGGGGTGCGCGCTCGCGGGCTGGGCGTCGATGGCGCTCGGCGTGGGCCACCCGTACTGGGCCGTGGTCACCGCCGCGTCCGTCTTCCAGGCCAACACCACGCTCACCTGGCAGCGGGCCGTGCAGCGCACGCTGGGGAACCTGCTCGGGGTGCTGCTCTTCACGCTGCTGCTGCCGGTCATCCAGGCGGGGCCGCTCGCGATGGTCCTGCTCGTCCTGCTGCTCCAGATCGGCGCCGAGGCGTTCATCAGTCGCAACTACTGGCTGGGGAGTGTGTGCGTGACGCCGATGGCGCTGCTGCTCAGCGAGTTCGGCGGCCGTACGCCCGCGGGGCAGCTCGTGCACGACCGCTGGGTCGACACCGTCATCGGCGCCGTCGTCGGCCTGCTGTGCTGCCTCGCCGTCACCAACCGGCGGGCCGCGCACCGCATCGACCGCGCGCTGGACCGCGTCGAGGAGGCCCGCGCCGAGGTGGCCGCGGCGCTCGCTCCCGGCGCCGCGTACGGCGGGGACGAGGAGGGCCGGATACGGGACCGGCTCGCGGTCGCGCTCGTCGAACTGCGGGAGGCGGCCGACGTCGCCGCCGGTGAGTGGTGGCAGCGGGAGCTGCCCGAGGAGCGCCTCGCCCGCGCCGAACGGGAGGGCCACATCGACCTGGCCCGCCTGGTGCGCCGGCTGACCCCGCCGGTGCCGGCGGCCTGAGGCGAGCGGCGGCCGGGGGCCTGTGCCCTGGCAGAATGTGCGCGTCGGTCGAGAGGAGAGGCAGCGTGGCCGCAGACGCCGGGCAGCAACGGCCCGGAACCGGGGCGACGGACGGGCGCGAGGCGGCCGGGGCGCCGCCCGAGGACGCCGTCGCGGGGGTGCTGCGGCAGTGGCAGCGGGTGCACCCCGGCCTGGACACCGGGCCGATGGCCGTCATCGGCCGGATCAACCGGTGCGCGGCGCTGCTCCAGCAGGCCGCCGACGCGCCGCTCACCGAAGAGGGCCTCACCCGCCCCGAGTTCGACATCCTGGGCACCCTGCGCCGGACGGGCCGCGAGCTGACGCCGGGACGCATCGCCCGTGAGACCTTCGCCTCCGGCGCCGCCGTCACCAAGCGCGTCAAGGAACTGGAGCGGCGCGGGCTGCTGGCCCGCCGCCCCGACGACCGGGACCGCCGCGTCGCCCATCTCTCCCTGACGGACGAGGGGCAGGCGCTGATCGACCGGCTGCTGCCCGAACAGCTGCGGTACGAGGCCGTGCTGCTGTCCGGGCTGGACGCCGGGCGCCGGGACGAACTCTCCGACGGGCTGGGCGAATTGCTCGTCCTGCTGGAAGGGCGCCTCGGCGGCCTCATGCCGTGACGGGGGCCGCCGGTGCCGAAGTGCGCGCGGCGCCCGGGGGATTCGCGGGACCGGACGGAAATCGGACGTTTCCGGATTCTCCGTCGATCCGGCTGTTCTCTCGCTTCTCGCCGTTCTGGACGCGGCAGCCTTTTCCCTCCGCAAGTCCGGCCCTTTTCGGCTTTTCCCGCAATTCTCCGCCTTCGGCGCCCTTTTCGGTGCTCCCGGGCGCCGGAGATTGCCGTCGCGGCTGGTCCGACGTGCCCTTCCGGCCGTCTGTGGCCGGATTGTGCGCCGCGTAATACCCAGGAGTACCAAGTTTCAACCACCGGGTGCGCAGGGGCCGGAGAGGCATCCGTACGATCAACGTCGGCCCCTCACGGGCTCCACCCCCCACACCGCAACATGTCACCACCACAGCAAGGAAGAAGGGCTAAGTATGGGCCTAGGGACCCTTCTCAGGAGAAGGCCGAAGGACGGCGTCGCGGGCGGTCAGGTCGCCGGTCTCCCCGACGAAGCCGGATTCGCCGTTCTCCAGATAGTCGATCCCCTCGGCCAGCCACTGCCGAACGCCGACATCACGCTGACCTCCAGCGAGACCGGCCGCCGCATGCTGAAGACCGTCACGGACCCGTACGGGCTGGCCACGGCCGCGCTGCCGTACGGGAACTACGCGGTGATGGTCACGGTGGAGGGCCTTCAGCCCGCCCACCGCACCATCGAGGTCGTCGCGGGCACCCGGCCCGCGCCGGAACGCATCCACATGACCTCGGGCCAGATGCCCGAGCTGCCGCAGCCCGGCATCTGGCTGTTCGACCCGCCGCACACGGCCATCCGGTTCGTGGCGCGGCACGTCGGCATGGCCAACGTGCACGGCAGGTTCACCCGTTTCGACGGCGGGATACGCGTCGCGGAGCGGATGGAGGACAGCTACGTCGAGATCAGCATCGAGGCCGCGAGCCTCACCACGGGCAACAAGACCCGTGACAACCACCTGCGTTCGGCCGACTTCCTGGACGTCGAGCGCTACCCGTACCTGCACTTCGCCAGCAACAAGATGGTGCACAAGTCGGGCACCAAGTGGACGATCCAGGGGACGCTCACCCTGCACGGCGTCAGCCGGACGGTGAACCTGGACACGACCTACCTGGGCGCCGTGAACGGCGGGTACGGCGAGGAGCTGCGCTGTGCCGCACGCTCCACCACCGAGCTCCACCGTGAGGACTACACCCTCAACTGGCGGACCATGCTGGCGCGCGGCATCGCCGTCGTCGGTCCGACGGTGAAGCTGGAGATGGACGTGCAGGCCATGCACCGCAACGACAGCACCCCCACCCCGCCGGAGTGAGCGGGACGGGCCCCGGCAGCCTGCCGGGGCCCGGCCGGGGCCGCGGCCCGTGTGCGCCCGGCGCACACGGGCCGCAGGCGTCTCAGCGCATCCGGGCCGCGATCTCCTCGGCGCAGGCGTGCAACGCGGGGACGTGGGCGCGCAGTTCGTCCGCGTCGGTCAGCAGCACGGTGGCCCCGAGGGAGACCGTCATCGGCGCCCCGCCGCGCAGCCCGTCCGGGTCCGGCACGGCAACGGCGACGGAGCGCACGCCCGTCTCGTTCTCCTCGTCGACCTCGGCCCAGCCCCGCTCCCGCACCCCGTCGAGCTCGGCGCGCAGCGCCTCCGGGTCCGTCACCGTCCTGGCGGTGACCGCCGGCAGCGCGCCCGCGAGCAGCGCCTCGCGCTCCCGCTCGGGCAGCCCGGCGACCAGCACCTTGCCCATCGACGTCGCGTGCCAGCGGTTGCGGGTGCCCTCGGCGCTGCGCAGCTGGATGTGCTGGGTGCCCTCGGCGGTGAGCACCAGCAGCACGTCCCCGCCGTCCAGAATCCCGGTGAGCACGGGCAGTCCGGTACGGGCCGCGAGCCGCTGGACGGGGCCCGCCGCGGCGGAGTATCCGGCGGAGGAGCGCTGGAAGCCGCGCGAGAGCTCCAGCACCCGCACGCCCAGCGCGTACCGCCGCGCGTCCTCGTCGTAGGCGACGAAGCCCTCGGCGGCGAGCCGCCCGAGCAGCCGGTGCGCGCTGCTCACCGGCAGCCCCGCCGCGCGCGCCACGGCGCTCACGCCGAGCCCCGAGGGCTGCCCCGCGAGGACGGTCAGCAGCCGCAGGCCGCGGCCGAGCATGTCGTCACCGGGGGGCTGGCTCACCTGTGGAATCTCCTTGCGGCGCGGGGGAGTTGCCGCCGTTCGGCGCGGCGGCGGGTTCCGGGGGCGAGGCGCCGGGACGGGCTCCGCCGTCGTTCACCGTACCGGTCGCGGCGGCGTCCCCCTGCGGTTCGCGCACGGTGAGCATCAGCGCCGCCGAGACCAGGGTGCACACGGCCATGAAAGCGAAGGCGCCCGCGTCCCCGAGCTCGGTGCCGCGCACCCAGCCGACGAGGTACGTGCCCGCGAACGAGCCCAGCGCGCCGAGCGAGTTGACCAGCGCGACGGCCGCGCCGGACACACCCGCGGGGGCGAGCTCCGAGACGAGCGCGAAGTACGGCCCGTACGGCGCGTACATGCACAGGCCCGCGACGACGAGCAGGGCGAGCGCGAGCGGGAAGTTGGTGCCGGCCGCGTACGAGCCGAACAGCGCGAGCCCGCCCGCCGCGAGCCACGGCCACACGGCGGCGCGGCGGCTGCCGGTGCGGTCGGAGATCCGGGAGTTGAGCAGCATCGCCAGGACGGCGAAGGCGTAGGGGACGGCGGAGATCAGGCCCGTGGCGCCGATGCCCTCGCCCGAGCCCTTCTTGACGATCGCGGGCAGCCAGAAGACGAAGCCGTACATGCCGAACGACCAGAAGAAGTACTGGGCCGCGAGCAGCAGCACCGGCCGGGAGCGCAGCACCCTGCGGTACTGCTCGGCGGTGGTGTCCCCGTCGCCCGTCGCGGCCGGGCGCTCCTCGGCGGCCAGCCGCGTGCGCAGCGCCTCGTGTTCGGCGCGGGGGAGCCAGCGGGCCTCCGCCGGGCGGTCCTTGATGACGCGCAGGCACAGCAGGCCCCAGACCACCGAGGGCGCGCCCTCGACGACGAACATCATCCGCCAGTCGGACACCGAGACCAGCCAGCCCGAGACCGCGGACAGCCACATCACGGTGATCGGATTGCCCAGGATGAGCAGGGTGTTGGCCCGTCCGCGCTCGCCCTTGGTGAACCAGCGGCTCAGCAGCATCACCAGCGAGGGCAGCACCGCGCCCTCGACCACACCCAGCGCGAAGCGCACCGCGATCAGCTGCCCCGGGCTGCTCAACAGGCCCTGGAGGACGGCGAGCAGGCCCCAGGCGACGGTGGACCAGGCGATCAGCCGGCGGGCGCTGCGCTGCTCCGCGTAGATGGTGCCGGGGATCTGGAAGAGGAAGTACCCGAGGAAGAACGAGGCCGCGATGAGGGAGTCGAGGCCCGCCGAGAGGTTCAGCTCCTCGGCCATGCCGCCCGCCGAGGCGATCGAGTAGTTCGACTTGTCGAGGTACGCGAGCGAGTACGTGACGAACGCGACCGGCATCAAGTGCCGGGCGCGGGCGGAGGACCAGAAGCCCCCGCCGGGACGGGAGGCTGACGCCGCTGTCATTCCCGGACCCCCTTTTTTCCGTGAGATGGAAAGTGTTTCACTGGGCGGGAAGACGTTACGAGTGCATGACCAGCCGGTCAATGGAGTGCTCCGTGGCCGATCCCACACCCGCGCACCAGCACGACCCCGCCCCCCCCGCGGCACACGGGGCGACCGAGACGAGTGAGAGGCACCCCCATGCATGACACCCCCGCCGCCACCGGCGCCCCGGACGTCCTCGTCCCCTGGGCCGGGCTCGACACCCGGCACGGCCCCTGGCCCGAGGGCATCCGCGTACACGTCTGGGACGGCGGCGGCGACGGGCCCGGCCTGCCCCAGGAGGCCCTGGACCGGGTCGGGTTCTGGGTGTTGCCGTACGCCGTGCCGGGCGCCGAGGCGCTGCTGCCCCGGCTCCCCGGGCTCCGCGCCGCGCAGTCGCTCAGCGCGGGGGTGGAGAAGCTGCTGCCGCTGCTCCCCGAGGGCGTGAGCCTGCACAACGGCCGCGGGCTGCACGACGCCAGCACCGCCGAGCACGCCCTCGGCCTGATCCTCGCCGCCCAGCGCGACCTGCCCCGCTGGGTCGCCGACCAGCACGCGGGCCGCTGGGAACCGCACTTCACCCGCTCGCTCGCCGACTGCCGCGTCGCGATCGTGGGCCACGGCTCGATCGGTGCGGCGCTGGAGCGCAGGCTGCTGGCCTGCGAGGCCGAGGTCGTCCGGGTCGCCCGCAGGGCACGGCCCGAGGAGGACGTGCACCCCGTCGCCGCGCTGCCCGAACTGCTGCCCGGCGTCGACGTCGTGGTGCTGGTGCTGCCCGAGAACC
The DNA here is from genome assembly GCF_012726235.1 of Streptomyces sp. HNM0574. Lineage (GTDB taxonomy): Bacteria > Actinomycetota > Actinomycetes > Streptomycetales > Streptomycetaceae > Streptomyces. Next base: position 136,591 of record NZ_JAASAH010000009.1, on the reverse strand, counting down.
CGGGCACCGTCGGCCTGTTGGGCGCGGCGGAGCTGGCGGCGCTGCCGGACGGCGCGCTCGTCGTCAACGTCGGACGGGGCCGCACCCTCGACACCGAGGCGCTGCTCGCCGAGACCGGGAACGGCCGGCTGCGCGCCGCGCTCGACGTCACCGACCCCGAGCCGCTGCCCGCCGCCCACCCCCTCCGCTCGGCCCCCGGCGTCCTGATCACCCCGCACGTGGCGGGCGGTTCGGACGCGTTCCGGCCGCACGCCGAGCGCCTCGTCGTCGACCAGGTGCGGCGCTACGCCTCCGGCGAGCCCCTCGCGAACCTCTTCGCCCGGGGCTGACCGAAGGGCTCAACGGGCGGGCGGCGGCGCGGAGTTGAACCCCGCGCCGCGCCCGTCACCTCACAGCCCGCCGGCCGCGTCCAGCACCCGCTCGGCCACCCGTACCGAGTCCACCAGCGGGTGCAGGGCGAGGGCGCGGACGGCGGCCGTGCGGGAGCCGTCCGCCGCGGCCTCGATCGCCGCGCGCTCCACGGACTTGAGCGTCAGCATCAGCCCGAGCTGGTCCGGGGCCACGGCGCCGGTCGCCAGCGGGCGCGCGCCCGAGGCGTCGACCAGGCAGGGCACCTCGACGACCGCCTCCTCGTCCAGGCCCGGAACGGCCGTCCGGTTGGGCACGTTGAGGATCAGCGTGGTGCGCTCGTCGCGCGCGATGGCCCGCATCAGCGCGAGCGCCACCCGGTCGTAGCCGCCGCCCTCCAGATCGCAGCTGTCCCGCTGCCAGCCGCCGGTGGCCTCCCGGCTCTCCGCCATGTACGTCTCCTCGCGCTCCAGCCGGGTACGGTCCCAGACCTCGAACGCGTCCACCGCACCCGCGGCTTCGGGCGTGCCCAGCTCCGCGTAGAAGCGGGCCTGCTGCTCGCGGAGGAACTCGCCCCGGGTGGCCTTCGCCTCCCGCACCGCCGCCACCGTCTCCCGGTGGAAGTAGTAGTAGTGCAGGTACTCGTTGGGCAGCGCGCCCAGCGAGCGCAGCCAGTCGGCGCCGAACAGCTTCCCCTCCTCGAAGGACTCCAGCCGCTCCCGGTCGGCCAGCAGCCCCGGCAGCACGTCCTTCCCGTCCACGACGAGACGGCGCAGCCAGCCCAGGTGGTTGAGGCCCACGTAGTCGTACGCGGCGCGGTCCGGGTCGGCGCCCGCCGCGCGGGCCGCCCGGCGGCACAGGCCGACGGGGGAGTCGCAGATGCCGATCACCCGCTCCCCGAGCCCGTGCGCCCGCAGCACCCGGCCCATCGCCTCGGTCACCATGCCCGCCGGATTGGTGAAGTTGATGACCCACGCGTCCGGCGCGACCGCCGCCACCCGCTCCGCGATGTGCACCGCCACCGGCAGCGTCCGCAGCCCGTACAGCACCCCGCCCGCGCCCACCGTCTCCTGGCCCAGCAGCCCCTCGGCCAGCGGAATCCGCTCGTCCCTGGCGCGGGCCTCCAGGCCGCCGACGCGGATCGCGGAGAAGACGAAGTCGGCGCCGCGCAGCGCCTCGTCCAGGTCCGTCGTCGCGCGCACCGCCGGGGCCGGGCCCCGGTGCCGCTCCGCCTGCCGGGCCAGGACGGCCCGGATCGCGGCCAGCCGGGCCGCGTCGGTGTCGTACAGCACGAGTTCGGTGCAGCGCCCCTCGCCCGAGGGGCCGCCGGTGTCCTCCAGCAGCGCCCGGTGCACCAGCGGCACCCGGAATCCGCCCCCGCCCAGCACGGTCAGCCTCATGCGTCCACGACCTCCACGATCTCGACGGCGGACTCGCGGAACCCCGCGAGCGCGTCCGGGTCCGGCCCGGAACCCGTCACCAGTACATCGATCTCCCCGGGACCGCACACCCGCGCCGTCCCGCTGCCCGGCAGCTTCCGCGCCGTCGCCAGCAGCACCACCTGCCGGGCCGAGGCCAACAGCGCCTGCTTGACCGGCACATCGGCCTCCCGCCCCGTCAGCACCCGGCCGTCCGGCAGGATTCCGCTCGCGCCGAGGAACAGCCGGTCGGCGTACAGCTGGCCCAGGCCCGCCTCCGTCAGCGGGCCCTCGGTCAGCGGCCCCGTCACCCGCCCGTCCCCCGCCCGGCCGCTGCGCACCCGGCCGCCCAGCAGGATCAGCCCGGTGCGCTCCTCGCCGCGCAGCTCCTCGTACACCGCGAGGTTGCCCGTCGCGACGGTCACGTCCCGGCCGCGCAGCAGGCGGGCCAGGCGGAGCGCCGTGGTGCCGTAGTCGAGCAGGACGAGCTCGCCGTCGCGCACCCGCGCGGCGGCGGCGCGGGCCACGGCGTCCTTCGCCGCGAGATCCTCGATCTCCGCCTCGGCGGGGCCCGTCGGTGCCGGCCGCTGCGGACCGCCGGGCGCCGGGGCGCGGGCGACGGCGCCGCCGTACACGCGCGTGAGTCTGCCCGCCCTGCCCAGGTCGTCGAGATCGCGCCGGGCGGTGGCCTCGCTGACGGCCAGCCGCCGCGCTATCTCCGTCACGTGAAGGACGCTCTCCTCACGGAGGAAGCGCAGCAACTGCTCGTGGCGGCTCTCGCGCAACATGACCGCAATGTAGCGCGCATGAGCGACTCTGCACGAGAGTGAGCGGGGTCTTGCACTTCCCCGCGGACCGCTGCAAGGTGTCCGTCACGGGGCCACCCCGCCCGCGCGGCAGGGGAGTTGGGGCACCCGGCGAAGCGACAGGCACACACACCGGGCCGCACCCGCGGCGGGACGACGGCGGAGGGACGCAGACGTGAGCACGACCGGCAGCCCGCCACCGGCATCCGCCGCGCCGGCGGAGGCATCGGCCGCCGCGGCCACGGACCCGCTGGCCGCGCTGCGCGGCCCCGGCGACCCCGAGCAGGACGTCTTCCTCACCGGCACCGTCTTCCTCGACATCGTCTTCACCGGCCTCGGGCACGCGCCCGTGCGCGGCACCGAGTCCTGGGCGCGCGGCATGGGTTCGAGCCCCGGCGGCGTCGCCAACATGGCCACCGCCTTCCGCAGGCTCGGCCTGCGCACCTCCCTCGCCGCCGCCTTCGGCGACGACGTGTACGGCGACTACTGCTGGGAGTCCCTCGCCGACGACGAGGGCATCGACCTCACCCCCTCGCACCGCGCCCCCGGCTGGCACTCCCCGGTGACGGTCTCCATGGCGTACGAGGGCGAACGCACCATGGTCTCGCACGGCCACGCCGCGCCCCCGCCCTGCCCGAGCGTCGCCGGACGCCCGCGCTCCCGGGCCTGCTTCACCTCGCTCACCCCGGGCGGCACCGAGGACTGGGTACGGGACGCGCACGCCGAGGGCAGCCGGATCTTCGCCGACGTCGGCTGGGACGGCACCGGCGACTGGGACCCGGAGACCCTCGCCGGGCTCGCGCACTGCCACGCCTTCCTGCCCAACGCCACCGAGGCGCAGCACTACACCCGCACCGACAGCCCCCGCCGCGCGGTCGCCGCGCTCGCCGAACTCGTGCCCGTCGCGGTCGTCACGGACGGCGCGGGCGGCGCCGTCGCCGTCGACCAGCTCACGGGCGAGAGCGCCGAGGTGCCCGCGCTCCGCGTCGAGGCCCTCGACCCGACGGGCGCCGGGGACGTGTTCGTCGCCGGGTTCACCACCGGCACCCTCGCCGGCTGGCCGCTCGCCGACCGGCTGGCCTTCGCCAACCTCACCGCGGGCCTGTCCGTCCAGCACTTCGGCGGCTCGCTCTCCGCGCCGGGCTGGACGGAGATCGCGACCTGGTGGCAGTACGCCACCCGCTGCGGCGGCCAGAGCGAGGACGTGATGCGCCGCTACCGCTTCCTCGACGACCTGCTCCCGCCCGGCACCCGCGCCGCCGCTCCCCGCCGGGCCACCCCCACGATCGGCTTCCGGGCGACCTGACCCGCCGGCCGTGAGGTGACCCGCGAGGCGGCAACCGGCCGCGCCCGCACGGCTGTTGACAGGAGACCAGGATGATCCGCTCACCCCGCCGCACCGGGCCCCCGTCCCGGAGCGCGCGCCCCGCGGCGGCCTTCGCCGCCGCCTGCTGCGCCCTGCTGCTCGCGACGGCCTGCGTGCCCGGCACCGACGGCTCCGGCGCCGCCCGGTCCGGGACCGCGGGGCCGGACGCGACCGCCGTGCCCGAGCCGTCGACGGCGGGGAAGGTGACGCTGCGGGTGTGGGACCAGGAGATCCGCGGCGGGCAGAACGCGGAGATCGAGCGGCTGAACGCGGAGTTCGAGAAGAAGTACCCCAACGTCCGCATCCAGCGCGTCGCCCGCAGCTTCGACGACCTCAAGACCACGCTGAAGCTCGCCGTCTCGGGCAACAACCCGCCCGACGTCGTCCAGGTCAACCAGGGCTACCCGGACATGGTCGCCTTCGTCCGCGCCGGGCTGCTCACCCCGCTCGACACCTACGCCGGGATCTACGAGTGGAACACCCGCTACCCCGGCACCCTGCTCGACCTCAACCGGGTCTCCGCCGACGCCGAACGCTTCGGCACCGGGCGCCTCTACGGCATCTCGCAGACCGGCGAGTACATCGGCGTCTACTACAACAAGGACGTGCTGCGGAAGGCCGGCGTCGAACCCCCGGAGACCTGGCGGGAGTTCACCGGGGCGCTGCCGGAGATCAAGAAGGCGGGCGAACTCCCCGTCCAGTTCGGCAACCTGGACAAGTACCCGGCCATCCACACCTTCGGCGTGCTCCAGAACCAGGCCGGCGGCGCGGAGAACGCCCGCGAGACGGTGCTCGGCGGCGACGGCTTCGACGAGCGGCCCGTCCGCGAGGCGGCCCGCACCCTCGCCGACTGGACCCGGCGCGGCTACCTGCCCAAGGCCGCCAACGGCACCGGGTACGACGACGCGGCCAAACGGTTCGCGGACGGCGAGGGCGCCTTCCTCGTCACCGGCACCTGGCAGCTCGCCGACCTGAAGAAGCCGATGGGCGACGCGCTCGGCTTCATGCCGCCGCCGCCCGCCAAGGCGGGAGAGGCGCCCGTGACCACCGGCGGCCAGGGCCTCGCCTGGTCCGTCACCGCCAAGTCCCGCCATCCCGAAGTCGCCGCCGCCTACCTGGACTTCCTCACCGGCGAACACGCGGCCGACGTGATGACCGAGGAGGGCGTGCTGCCCGCCGTCCCCGGCGCGGCCGCGAAGCGGGTGCCCGAGGACAGCCCCGACGGGCGGATGATCGAGGGCTGGCGGCGGCTCAGCGCGGCCGACGGCCTCGTCCCGTACCTCGACTACACCACCCCCGGCTTCTACGACCTGCTCGCCGCCGACCTCCAGGGCGTCCTCGACGGGAGCATCACCCCCGGCCGCTTCGCCGACGGCCTCCAGCGCGAGGTCGACACCTTCCGCCGCCAGCAGCGCGAGGGCAACCGTTGACCGCCCGCGCCCCCGGCAGCCCGCGCGCCGTCGGCTACCTCTACGTCCTCCCGGCGCTGGCGCTGTACGGGCTGTTCCTGCTGTTCCCCTTCGGGCAGACGGTCTGGCTCTCCCTGCTGCACTGGGACGGGCTGACCGTCGCCACCTGGGCCGGACTCGACAACTACCGTGCCCTGCTGGCCGATCCGCAGCTGCGCGCCCCCTTCCTGCACGCCCTGGTGCTGCTGCTGTTCTACGCGCTGCTCCCCGTCCTCATCGGGCTGCTGCTGGCCTCCTCCCTCTCCCGCTTCGCCGTCCGCGGCGCCACGTTCTTCCGGACGGTGTTCTTCCTGCCGCAGGTGCTGGCGATGGTCGTCGTCGGCGTCGCCTGGCGGTCCGTGCTCGCGCCGGACGGCCTGCTCAACGACGTGCTGCGGGGCCTCGGCCTCGACGGGGCGGCCCGCTCCTGGCTGGGCGACCCCGCGTGGGCGCTGCCCTCCGTCGGCGTGATCGGCACCTGGGTCGGCACCGGCCTCTGCCTGGTGCTGTTCCTCTCCGGCACCCGCCGCATCCCCCGCGAGCTGTACGAGGCGGCGCGGCTCGACGGGGCGGGCGCGGTACGGGAGTTCTTCGCCGTCACCCTGCCCGGGCTGCGCCCCGAGATCGCCGTGGCACTGACCCTCACCATCGTCGCGGGCCTGCGCAACTTCGACCTCGTCTACATCACCACCAGCGGCGGCCCCGGCAACGCCACCTCCGTCCCGGCGTACGAGGTGTACCACCGGGCCTTCGAGACGAACGAGGTCGGCACCGCGTCCGCGATGGGCGTCGGCCTGACCATCCTGATCTTCGCGCTCACGGTCACCGTCTCCCGGCTCGTGGAAGGACGTAACCGATGACGGCACGGGCACCGCGCGCGGGCGCGGGCGGGGTCACCGGACGGCTGGAGCGCACCGCCACCTACGGCATCCTGGGCCTGTTCGCGGTGATCGCGCTCACCCCCGTGCTCGGCATCCTCTCCACCGCCTTCGGCGACCCCGGCTCGCTGGACACCGGCTTCTCACTGCCCGACGGCCTGCACCTCACCAACTTCACCGAGGCGTGGACCCGCGGCCGCTTCGGCGGCTACCTCGCCAACTCCGTCCTGGTGGCCGCCGCCGTCGTCACCGCCACCACGCTGCTCGCCGTACCGGCCGCCTACGCGTTCGGCACGATGCGCTTCCCCGGCGCGACCGTCCTGTTCTACCTGTTCGTGATCGGGCTGACGCTGCCGCAGGAATCCCTCGTCGTCCCGCTCTACTTCGACCAGCGGTACTGGGGCCTCACCGACACCTACTGGGGGCTGATCCTGCCGCAGACCGCGCAGTCCCTGGCCTTCGGCGTCTTCTGGATGCGCACCTGGTTCCGCACCACCCCGCCCGCGCTGACGGAGGCCGCGCGGATCGACGGCGCGGGCAGCTGGACGACGCTGTGGCGCGTCCTCGTCCCCATGGGCCGGCCCGCGATCTCCACCATGGTCGTCATCGTCTTCATGTGGACCTGGAACGAGTTCCTCATGGCCCTCGTCATGGTCAGCGACGAGGCGCACCGCACCGTCCCCCTCGGCCTCGCCTTCTTCCAGGGCCAGCACAGCTCCGACACCGCCCTCCTCGCCGCCGCCTCCCTCCTCATCGCCCTCCCCGTCGTCCTCGTCTACCTCCTCCTCCAACGCCGCTTCCTGGAGGGGATGCTGAGCGGGGCGGTGAAGGAGTGACCTGCGCGCGGGTCAACGGAGCCGCATGAGCAGGACGTCATGCACGTCGGCACCGTCCCAGGGCCGCGCCTCGCCGACCTTGCGGTACCCCCACGACCGGTAGGCCGCCCGCGCGGCCTCACTCGACGGGTGAACGTTGAGCAGCACCCGCTCCTCCCGGCCACCGGCGAGCAGCGCCTCATGCAGCCGCCGCGCTACACCCTGCCGCCGCCAGGGCGCGCGTACGGCCATCTCCATGAGACCGAACGTCCGGTGGCCGTCCTCCCGCCTCATCTCCTCGGACACCGGGCCGGTCAGCCGGTCCCACCACCCCGTGTCGACGCCGAGCGGATAGCCGAACGCCATCCCGACAGGCTCCCCCTCGCCGGTACGTGCCAACGCGCCGCGGAAGCTGGCTTTGCGGGCCTGGGAGCGGAAGCGACGGAAGGCCGCGGCGATCTCCTCGCCGCTCTCGTGGTACGGCGGCCCGGCGAAGACCTCGGCGTACACGGCGGCGAAGTCCCGCTCCGCCTGGGCGGCCCCTTCGCCGCCGAGGGCCGTTACCGGGTCGTGTCGGTGGGGGTCATGGTGTGCTCCTCATGGGGTTCAGCCTGAAGGTCCATACCGAGCGCGCCGATTCATGCGCAGGGAAGGTTCACCGCGCGTCTCCGATAACTGGAGGGCGACGGCCGCTCACATCTCACCCCCGAGGCACAGTTCGGCCCACACGCGCTTGCCGCCCGGTACGCGGTCGCAGCCCCAGCACACGGCCAGCGCGCCGACGAGCAACAGCCCGCGCCCGTGCTCGTCGTCCTCCTCCGGGGCTCCGGTGTGCGGGCGGACCGGGGAGGTGTCGGTGACGACGAGGCGTACGCGTGCCGGGCTGATCCGGGTGACGGAGACGCCGACCGTCGTGGCTCCGGAGTGCTGCACGGCGTTGCTGACGAGTTCGGAGACGACCTGTTCGGCCGTCACGGCGGTGCCGGGGAGGCCCCAGTCCCGCAGCACGCCCGCCACGGCTCGGCGAGCGGCACGGACCGAGGTCTCGCGGGCGGGGTAGCGGGCCTGGTGGCGGCCGAGGCGGGAGGCAGCGGGCACGGCCGCTCCCCGGCTCCTGGGGGTGGCGGCGCCCGAGGGGCGTGGCGGCCGTTCTGCGGTGGTCATCGGCAGTCCTTTCGGGATGTCTGTGGAAGCGGGCCGCCCACGACGGAGACGCTCGACGGGCCGCGTGACGGACAGACAACTCCTCGTGACCTACGTGGGGTTAGGGGAATCCAGAGGTGTCTCCTCGAGGTGACCTAGGGGGATTTGGTGTTCTGTTGACCTGCCTTCGTGGGGGCGGTCCTACGGTGTGGTGATGAGCCCCAAGCGGAACCTCGCGTTGCAGGCATGGATGCGGGACCATGGCCACAGCTCCAACTCCGTGGCAGAAGCCGTCAATCGGGCCGTCGGAGACCTCACAGGGAAGGTGGGCGGCTTGGACGGCTCGGACGTCCGGGCCTGGAAGGCGGGACGGGTGACCTGGCCCAAGTCGGTCAGCCGTATGGCGCTGGAGACGGTTACAGGCGTTCCTGCCGCATCTTTAGGTTTCGTGCCACGGGGCCGTGGACAGCGTGCCTCGACATCGCCCTCGGAGGAGGCGCCCGTGCATCGTCGACGTTTCATCAGCGCTGCGGCGGCAGCCACGACCGCTGGTGCGGCCGCGACTTCTCCGGTGCCCGTCACGGTCCGCAGAATCGGAACCTCCGACGTCGAGCGTCTTGAACAGCGGTTCGCTCACCTCGTCGCCTCCGATCACCGGCACGGCGGCAAGCGGGACATCGAAGCCCATGCTCTGGGGCTCGCCGATGAGGCCATGCGGCTTCAGCGCGTGGGAGGCGCCAGTCAGCGCGTGCGCGGCCAGTTGTACGCGGTGGCTGCGGCGTTCACTTCCAGCGCGATGTGGGCCGCGATCGATGGCCGCCGTTTCGACGCCGCCCAGCGGCTCCACGAACAGGCAGCCAGCCTTGCCTCTCTGTCCGGTGATCAGCCGATCCAGTTCCGCATCTGGTCGCACACCGGCAGTCTTTACCGGCATCTGCATCGCCCCGCCGATGCCCTCGCTGCCAACGACGTGGCCCGCCGCTTGTCCCTCACCCGTCGCGACCCCGCGTATGCCTCTCTTGGCCACGCCCGTCACGCCGCAATTCAGGGCATGGCCGGAGACAGCACGGGGGTCCGGCGCTCCCTCGGGGCCGCGCAGGACGCATTCGGCCGCGCTGACGGTAACGCACCGCGGCCGGTGTGGCTGCGGGCCTTCTTCGGTCAATGCGAGCTGGACAGCCTTGCGTTGACCGCGAACCTGTCGCTCGGTAATTGGGAAGAGGCCGAGGCGCGGGCCCACCGCAGCCTTGCCGGGCTGGGCCCGCACATGCGCCGCTCCCTCGCCATCACCACCGCCCGCCTCGCCCGTGCCCAGCTCGGACAAGGTGATGTCGAACCTGCTGTGGCGACCGCCACGAGCATCCCCGCAGACAGCGTCCGGCACCCCCGGGTGGCCGACATGCTCACTGCCTTCGGTATCGAGTTGGAACGGCAAGCACCGCGCACTTCCCATGCCCTGCAGTGGAAACAGTACGAGCGAGAGGCCCTGGCATGACCGTGACACTGCGGCGCTTCAATGCGCTCACCGACGCCCGGCAGACTCTGGTCGACCTGTACGCGAACGTACGGGCCGAGCTGCTGCAGCTTCCGAACTACCGGCCCGCGGCGTTCGCCGAGCGTCTCGACCGCCACGGTGCCGAACCCGGCTGGGAGGCTGTGATCGCCTACGCCGGGGATGGCCCGGTCGGCTACGCGTACGCCAACACGGTGGAGGGCGACGACCGGTGGTGGAAGCGGATGGCCGGTCCGGTGCCGGACGCGTACACGGCCGTGCCCGCTGTGGCGGTCAAGGAGATCGGTGTCGTCGTCCCGTGGCGGGGCAAGGGCGTTGCCCGCCGTATCCATGACGAGTTGCTCGCGGGCCGGGATGAGCAGCACGCAACGCTGCTCGTCAACCCGGTGGCCGGAAAGGGCAAGGTTCAGCGTCTGTACGAGGGCTGGGGGTATCGGCACATCGGCACACAGCAGCCGTCCCCGGAATCGCCCCGACTCGCCTGCCTGACCCGCGCGTTGAGCTGACAGAGAACCGGAGTCCGACCGTGCCCGTCGCCCTGCATCAGTACGGACGCGAGGACGGCCCCGGCCTCCGGCAACTCCTCCTCGACATCCACGACGACTGCTACGCCGGAGAAGAGGACCCCTTCCACGCCCGCGAGCGGTTCACCTGGTTCGTGGACCACTGGTCCTCGCGGGAGGGATGGTGCTGCGTCATCGGCTACGACGGCGACGAGCCGACCGGCTTCGCCTACGGCGCACCGCTCCAGAAGAACGGCTGGTGGCGTGGCATCGACGGGCTGACCGGGCAGGACACCTGGGAAGACGGCACCCGCACCTTCGCCGTCAGCGAGATCATGGTCCGCCCTGCCTGGCGGGGACAGGGGCAGGCAGGGCGGATGCACGGAGCGCTGCTGGCGGACCGCCGCGAGCAACGGGCGACGCTGCTGGCCGACAGCAGCCACGTCAAGACCCTGAACCTGTACCGGAGTTGGGGCTATGTACCGCTGGGAGAGATGCGACCGGCGGACGACGCTCCCTCACGACACTGATGGTCCGCCCCCTGTGACCCCGAGGCGCTCCGGGCCGCACCCCGGCCGCAGATTGGATACCGTGACCCGTCGGCGTGCCGGGTCCGACCGCGCGTCGTGTCGTATGTGAGTCGAGGAAGCGCAGCATGGATGTACCGCCCCGCCCGCCCGTCTCCGCGCTGAGCTCGTTGCGGGCGCGGCGCTGGTTCACCGACGAGCCGGTCGGTGACGCGGATCTGTACCGCGTGCTCGAAGCGGGGCGGTGGACGGGGTCGGCCCGTAACCGGCAGCCGTGGCGGTTCGTCGTGGTGCGGGACCGCGGGGTGCGGGAGGAGCTCTCGCGGCTGGGGGCGTACGCGGGGCACCTCGCGGCCGCGCCGGTGGTGATCGTGCTCGCCGCGGACGAGGACACCGGCGGCGAGGACGCCCAGTTCGACGCCGGCCGGGCCGCGCAGAACCTGATGCTCGCCGCGCACTTCCTCGGCCTCGGCAGCTGCCCGGCCTCCTTCTTCCCCGCCGGGAACGCGGACCGGGCCGGGGAGCTGTGCCGGGTGACGCGCCCGTGGACGGTCCGCACGGCCCTCTCCCTCGGCCACCCGGCCCCGGCGCCGACGGGCAGGTCGGCCATCCCCACCGGACGGCTGCCGCTGGCGGACCTCGTCACGGAGATCTGAACACCCGCCCGGAGTGCCGGGGGTGACCGCCGCTCAGGGCAGCATCCAGGCCAGGACGTGGGCCTGGAGGTAGACCAGGACGCAGACCGCCAGCAGGAGCAGCACGCTCCACGCCACCGCCTTGCGGAACAGCACCGCCTCGCGCCCGACGAGGCCCACCGCCGTCGCGGCGATGGTGAGGTTCTGCGGGCTGATCATCTTGCCCACCACGCCGCCCGAGGTGTTCGCCGCGACCAGCAGCGACGGGTCGAGCCCCGCCCGCCCGGCGGCGGTCTGCTGGAGCGTGGCGAACAGGGCGTTGGCCGAGGTGTCGGAGCCGGTGACGGCGGTGCCGAGCCAGCCGAGGATGGGGGAGAGGAAGGCGAACGCGGCGCCCGTACCGGCGATCCAGGTGCCGATGGTGATGGTCTGCCCGGACAGGTTCATCACGTACGCGAGCGCGAGGACGGAGGCCACCGTCAGCATGGCCCAGCGCAGTTGGACGACCATGTCCCGGAAGGCGCGCACGGCGGTGCCGAAGCCCGTCCGGTAGCAGAGCGCCACCACCACCCCGCACAGCAGCAGCAGCGAGCCGGGCGAGGAGAGCCAGGGGAGGACGTACAGCGTCGTGCCCGAGGGCTCGCCGGTGGCAGTGAGGATCTGCCCGTCGAGCCAGGGCCAGGGCACCTCGACGTCGCTGGCGGCGAGCGCCTCCTTGACCGGGGTCCACAGCTTGGCCACCGAGAACACCGCGATGACCACCAGGTACGGCAGGAACGCCATGCCCACCCGCCGGGCGCCGAGCGGGGCGTTCGCCGCGTCCTGCCGCCCGGGCGCCTCCGCACCCTCCCCGCGTTCCCGCTCCGCCGCGGTGCGCAGGGCGTCGCGGACCCGGGCGCTCTCGCGCGGCTTCCAGACGCGGAGGAAGGCGACGACGGCGGCCAGGGCCAGCAACGAGGCGATGATGTCGGTGAGTTCGACGGAGACGTAGTTGGCGCTGACGAACTGCGCCAGCGCGAACACCGCGCCGCACACCAGCGCCACCGGCCACGTCTGCCGGATGCCGCGCACCCCGTCGACGAGCGCCACCAGCAGCAGCGGCACGAACAGCGCCAGCAGCGGCGTCTGCCGCCCCACGTACGCGCCGATCTCCTCGTACGGGATGCGGGTCAGGCTGCCCGCGGTGATGATCGGGGTCCCGATGGCGCCGAAGGCGACGGGCGCGGTGTTCGCGACGAGCACGGTGACGGCGGCCCGGACCGGCGAGAAGCCCACCGCGATGAGCATCACGCCGGTGATGGCCACCGGCGCGCCGAAACCCGCGAGGGCCTCCAGCAGCGCGCCGAAGCAGAAGGCGATGATCAGGGCCTGGACCCGCGGGTCGTCGCTGACGAGGCCGAAGGCCCGGCGCAGGTCCTCGAACCAGCCGCTGACGACGGTGAGTCGGTACACCCACAGCGCCGCCAGCACGATCCACATGATGGGCATCAGGCCGAAGGCCGCGCCCTCGGTGCCGGACAGCAGCGCGTACCGCAGCGGCATCCCGTACGCGAGGACGGCGACGGCGACGGACACGGCCAGCGCCGCGAGTCCCGCCCAGTGCGCCTTCAGCCGCAGCCCGCCCAGCAGCAGGAACAGGGTGAGCAGCGGCAGCGCCGCGACGAGCGAGGACAGCGCGAGGCTGTCGGCGACGGGGGACAGATCCGGCTGATACATGGCACGCACGACCCTCGTTCGGCACGGTCAGATCATTTGCGGAACTGATCGAAAGCTAGGGACAGCCACGGGGGTTGTCCAGGGTGCCGACAGCGAACGTCCGGTGCGTGCGAGGTGGGGGAGACGCGTGCGCCGCGTCTCCCCCACGGGGCGGGTGCCGCTCAGGAGGCGGGTGTGGCGCGGGAGTCGGGAGCGGGGGCCGGCTCGGTCTCCTCGGCCAGGCGCTCCATGCCGCTGGTGGTCTTCAGCGGCTTCTCCTTGATGAACAGCACGGCGATCAGCGCGAGCGCGGCGAACGGCGCGGCCACCAGGAAGAGATCGGCCGTGGCGGTCCCGTACGCCTGCTGCACGACCTCCTTCACCGGTGCGGGCAGCGCGGACATGTCCGGCACGGCCTCCTCGCCCGAGGACGACCCCGCACCGGCCGCCGCGCCGCCGGCGCCCGGCATCTCCGCGAGGCCGGCGGACATCTCGGTCGCGACCCGGTTGGCCAGGATCGCGCCCAGCACGCTGGTGCCGATGGTGCCGCCCATGCTGCGGAAGAAGGACAACACGGAGGTGGCGGCGCCGAGTTCGGCCGCGGGGACGTCGTTCTGCGCGGCGAGCACCAGGTTCTGCATCAGCATGCCGACGCCGACGCCGAGGACGGCCATGTACAGGCTGAGCAGTCCGAACCCGGTGTCCGCGCCGATGGTCGACAGCAGGCAGAGCCCGGCCGTCATGATGACGGCGCCGGAGACGAGGTAGACCTTCCAGCGGCCGGTGGCGCTGATGACCTGCCCCGCGACGGTCGAGGACAGCAGCAGGCCGAGGATCATCGGCAGGCTCATCAGCCCGGCGACGGTCGGGGACTTGCCGAGCGAGACCTGGAAGTACTGGGAGAGGAACACCGTGCCGCCGAACATGGCGACACCGACGAACAGGCTGGCCACCGTCGTCAGCGTCACCGTCCGGTTGCGGAAGATCCGCAGCGGGATCACCGGCTCCGGTGCGCGGGACTCGACGAACACCGCCGCGACCAGCAGCAGCACCCCGCCGCCGGTCAGCGCCGCGGTCTGCCACGAGGCCCAGTCGAACTGGTGGCCCGCCAGCGAGGTCCAGATCAGCAGTGCGCAGATGCCCGCGACGATCAGGAAGGCGCCCAGGTAGTCGATCTTCACCTCGCGCCGGACGGTGGGCAGCTTCAGCGTCCGCTGCAGCAGCGCGATCGCGAGCAGCGCGAACGGGACGCCGATGAAGAAGCACCAGCGCCAGCCCAGCCACGAGGTGTCCACCAGCACGCCGCCGACCAGCGGTCCGGCGACGGTGCCGACGGCGAACACGGCGCCGAAGATGCCCGCGTACTTGCCGAGCCTGCGGGGCGGGATGACGGAGGCCATCACGACCTGCGCGAGCGCGGTCAGACCGCCCGCGCCGATGCCCTGCACGACGCGGCTGAAGATCAGCAGCCCGACGCCCTGCGAGAAACCGGCGACGAGGGAGCCGACGACGAACATCGTCAGCGACAGCTGCAGCAGCAGCTTCTTGTTGTAGAGGTCGGAGAGCTTGCCCCACAGCGGCACGGTGGCCGTCATCGCCAGCAGCTCGGAGGTGACGACCCAGGTGTACGAGGACTGGCTCGCCCCGAGGTCGGCGATGATCCGCGGCAGCGCGTTGGCCACGACCGTGCCCGCGAGGATGGCGACGAACATGCCCGCCATCAGGCCGGACATGGCCTGGAGTATCTGCCGGTTGGACATGGAGGTCGGCGCCCGGTCGGGCGCCTCGGTAGTGGTCACGGTGTCCTTCTTCGCGGGTCGGCCGGTCCGGGCCGGCGGGTCGGGGGCCCCGGCGCCGTTGCCGGGCAGGTCGTGGTCGGCCCGTCTCGCGGGGTCAGTCGGTGCCGGGGCCGGGGGCCGGGAGGCCGGCGGAGAGCTGGGCGAAGGTCTCGCGGAAGATCTCCGCGAAGGGGACGCTCCGCCCGGCCGCGCCCGTGCCCTGGGCGCTCCAGTGCGCGACGGAGACGCGTACGGCGGTGGCCGCCACGGCGGCGACCAGGCGCGGGTAGAGCCCGGGCGGCTCGTCCTCGGGCACCTCCTCGCCGCCGCGCAACCGCTGGGTGACGGCGCGGGCCAGGGCCAGTTCGTCGGCCAGGTGCGCGCCCATGCTGCGGACGAGCAGGTGCGGGGACGCGTGCAGCACCTCGGCCCACAGGTCCCACAGCTCGTGCCGGCTCTCGATCCCGGCGAGTTCGGCGGCGAGCGCGTCCCGCAGCGCGGTGAGCGGGGGCAGTTCGGCCGGGGCGTCCAGCACGGCCTGGCGTACGCGTTCGCCGATGCCCGCGTCGATCATCGCGAAGGCGTCGTCCCGGGTGTCGAAGTAGTTGAAGAAGGTGCGCGGGGAGACCCCGGCCGCCTCGCTGATCGCCTCGACGGTGACGCCTTCCGCGCCGTGCTCGGCGGCGAGCCGGACGGCGGCCTCCGCGAGGGCGGTGCGGGTGGCCTGCTTCTTGCGTTCGCGGAGGCCGCCTCCGGTCGCTTTCTTCGCCATGTTTTGCATGGTATGCAAACCTGCATCTTCTGCAAAATTATTATTCGTTTGCCCGCACTGCCCGGGCTCCGGCACCCTTGAGGGCATGCGTACGCAGATCTTCTTCCTCTGATTCGGACCCGCCGACGCGGAGCCGACCCCCGGCGCCCGGCCCACCCGGCGCCGCCGCGCGGTCCCCGCGTCCGCCCCGCACGCGGACCGAATCCACCCGCCCCGCCGAGCCGCGCTCAGCCCTGCCCGAGCGCGCCCGGGGCACGGCATCCCAGGGAAAGACCATGCGCGCACGCGCCCAACTGTCCGTGCAGGACGTCTCCAAGACCTACGGCGAGAGGACCGTCCTCGACGCGGTGTCGCTGACCGTACGGCCCGGTGAGAAGGCTGCCGTCATCGGCGAGAACGGCTCCGGCAAGTCCACGCTGCTGCGGCTGCTCGCCGGAGCCGAGACGCCGGACACCGGGGAGATCACCGTCGCCTTCCCCGGCGGCACCGGCCACCTCGCCCAGACCCTCGACCTCGACCCCGCACACACCGTCCAGGACGCCGTCGACGCGGCCCTCGCCGGACTGCGCGCACTGGAGCGCGACATCCGTCTCGCCGAGGAACGGCTCGGCGAGGCCGGACCCAAGGAACTCGCCGCCTACGGCGAGCTGTTGACCACCTACGAGGAACGCGGCGGCTACCTGGCCGACAGCCGCGTCGCCGCCGCGCTGGACGGCCTCGGCCTCGCCGGCGTCGCCTGGGAGCGGCCGCTGGGCACGCTCTCCGGCGGCGAACAGTCCCGGCTCGCGCTGGCCTGTGTCCTGGCCGCCGCCCCGGAACTGCTGCTCCTCGACGAACCCACCAACCACCTCGACCGGCGCGCCACGTCCTGGCTGGAGGAGCACCTGCGCGCGCACCGGGGCACGGTCGTCGCCGTGACCCACGACCGCGCCTTCCTGGAACGCGTCGCCACCACGATCCTCGACGTCGACCGCGACACCCGCACCGTGCGCCGCTACGGCGACGGCTGGCACGGCTACCGCACCGCCAAGGCCGCGGCCCGCCGCCGCTGGGAGCAGGAGCGCCAGGAGTGGCTGGACGAGGTCGCCCGCACCCGCGCACTCGTCGACGCGGCGGGGCAGCGCCTCGCCTCCACCGGCGGGGACCCCCGGCAGGGGTACGCCAAGCACCGCCGCTCGCACGAGGCGAAGCTCTCCGGCCGGGTGCGCGCCGCCCGGCAGCGCCTCGACGCGCTGCTGAACGCCCCTGTACCGGCACCGCCCGAGCCGCTCCGCTTCACCGCCCGTCCGGCGACGGCCACGGGCGCGGACGGGGAAGGCCCCGGGCACGCGCCCGTCGAGCTGGCTGAGGTCCGGGTGGGGCGGCGGCTGTGGCTGCCGGAGCTGTCCGTCGCGCCGGGCGGGCGGCTGCTCGTCTCGGGTCCGAACGGCGCGGGCAAGAGCACCCTGCTGCGGGTCCTCGCCGGGCGGCTGGTCCCGGACGAGGGCCGGGTGCGCCTGCCGGAGGCCGTCGGCCACCTGCCGCAGGAGCTGCCGCCGCGGCCCTCGCGGCAGCCGCTGCTGACGGCCTTCGCGGCGGGTCGCCCCGGGCCGCCCGAGGAGCACGCGGACGCGCTGCTGGCCCTCGGGCTGTTCCGCGAGGAGGAGCTGACGGTTCCGGTGGCGCGGCTGTCCGTCGGCCAGCAGCGCCGGCTGGAGCTCGCCCGGCTGGTCACGGGCCCCGCCGACCTGCTGGTCCTGGACGAGCCGACCAACCACCTGGCGCTCTCCCTCGTCGAGGAACTGGAGGAGGCCCTCGCGTCCTTCGCGGGGACGGTCGTCTGCGTCTCCCACGACCGCGCCTTCCGCCGCCGCTTCACCGGCGCCCGGCTCGAACTGCGCGCGGGCCGGGCCGTCGAGGGCACGGACCCGGCGGACGGCACCGGCTCCGGCGAGGTGGTGCGGACGGGGGCCGCCGGGGCGTGAGCCCCCGCCGCGCGAGCCGGGTCGCGCCGGGCGTCCCCGGGCGGGGTGGACGTACCCCGCTCAGGGGCGCACGGCCCCGGCTCGCGCCCGCGGCCTGCCCAGTACGGGACCAACCGGCCGCCATGACCAGCGGGTTGGGCCCGCGGCCGGCCGCCGCGCCGCCGCCCCCGCTGCCGCACCGCCCCCGGCTGCGAGGGCGGGGGCGCACGGCGCGGCGGCCGTGACACCGGACGCGGGGTTCCCCGCCCGGCACCGCCGCGCACACTGGCCGTAGGGCGGGGGAACCGCACAGAGGCAGGGGGTTGACGCATGTGGGAGAGGATCCTCCGGCGACGGCGCAGGACCGGTGGGCACGGCGGGACGGGCGGTGACGGGTCCGCCGTACCGCCGCCCCAACGCCGCCGCGGGGCCAACCTGTTCGAGGTGGCCGCGGTCTACGTCGCGGCCAGCGCCGACGGCGACGACCGGAGCAGCGCGGAGGCCGCGTCCCTGGTCTCGCCCGAGGCGCTGTTCTTCGGCGTGGACGAACTGGCGTGCCGCGCCGTGATCGCGCTGGCCCGGACGCGGGACGAGTCGCCGTACACCGTGGCCGGCGAACTGCTGGGCGTCGCCCCGCCCGGCGCGCGGCCGGCCGAGGAGGCACAGCCCCCGGCGGGGGTGCGCGCGGGCTAGCGGGCCGGAACGCATCCTCCGCGCCGGAGACGTCGTTGATCTTCCCGTGGCACCGCACACCGGACGTGCGGTGCGTGGGCACAGGAAGAGAGCTCGATGAACTCCAGCCACCGGGGCATCCGTACCGTCGCCACCGCCGCGCTCGTGACCGCGCTCAGCGCGGGCGCCGTCCAGGCTTCCGCCGCACCGGCCGAGAGCGGCCAGGACAGCCGGAGGGGCACGGCCGCCGCGCCGGGCCCGGCCGGTCCCGAGACCAGGCCGGTTCCGGCGCCGGGCACCTCGGAGGGCTGGCAGCAGGGCGACCTGCGGCTCAGCCCGAACGACAACCGCACCGTCGACCGGTTCCTGGACCGGGCACGCACGGCCGAGAAGGACATCAGCCCGCGGGTGCGCGCGGCCGCGGTCATGTCCGGAGCCGAACTCAAGGGCTTCGACCACCGGTTGAAGTCCCCGGACTCGCTGAAGCGGAAGGTCGCGACCTGGATGAAGGAGGACCCGGGGCTGACCGTCAACAACGCGCTGTCCGGCATCAACGACTCCGTGCGCTACACCCTGGTGTGGCCGACGGGCGAGTACACCTCGGGCGTCACCCGCGCCTCCGGGCTGCTGTCGGCCTGGGGTGACGACAGCGTCCGCTGGGCCAACACCTGGAGCAGGGACCGGGGTTACAAGGCCGTCAACGCGGCCTGGCGGGAGCCGGGCGGGCACGTCTACGAGGTGCAGTTCCACACCCCGGAGAGCAAGCAGGCGCAGGAGACCACGCACAAGCTGTACGAGGAGCAGCGCCTCCCGAGCACCCCGCCCGAGCGCCGCGAGGAACTCCAGGCCCAGCAGGGCGAGATCTTCGCCGCCGTCCCGGTCCCGGCGGGAGCCGTGGACCTGCGGGCGCCCGCGCCCCGGCAGCCCGCCGAGCCGCAGCCCGTGCCGCAGTCCGCGAGCTGAACCGCGGCCGCGTGACGGACGGGACGGCGGGCCCGGCCCGCCGTCCCGTCCCCGGCCAGGTGCTCACCCCCGGCGGCGCGTGCCCACCATCCGCCGCAGGCCCAGGAGTTCGAGCTCGGCGAAGACGCCGACGAACAGCGCGCCGACGGCGAGGAGGACTCGCCCGGCCCCCGTCAGCGGCAGCAGCCCCGAGAAGGCCAGCACCAGACACCCCGCGCACGAGACCAGGTTGACGCCGATCACCGCGCGGACCAGCGCGCGCGGCAGCACCGGGTACCCGGCGATCAGCGCGAGCGCCGCGGCCCCGCCGAGCTGGAAGACCCCGAAGGCCAGGGCGAAGGCGAGCGGCATGCCGGTGAGCGGCGCCAGCAGCCCGCACCCGGCGGTCAGCACCCCGCCGGAGACGGCGGTGCCCACGCTGTCGACGCGGAGCACCGTACGCAACAGCGCCGCCGGATCACCGGCGGGCGGTGCGGGGGCCGGGGAAGCCGCGGGGGAGAGGGCGTCTGCGGGCACGGGGTACCTCCGTCGGGCTGCTTCGGGGGCCCGGGGCGCCGGGCGGGACGTCCGGGCCGCGTGCCCGGTGACGGCATCCTCGCCGTGCGGCCGCCGGACCCTCAATGACCTCCCGGGTCATGGGAGTTGACCGGCTACCCTCGGCGCATGAGCGTGGACGCGACCGTGAACCGGGGCCGCCGGCTGCCCCCGTTCGGCACCCTGCTGCGCGGCTGGCGGCGGGCCCGGGGGCTGAGCCAGCTGGCGCTCGCGCTGGAGGCGGACACTTCGGCCCGCCACCTCTCCTGCGTCGAGACGGGCAAGGCGCGCCCCAGCCGCCCGATGGTGCTGCGCCTCGCCGAGCACCTGGACGTACCGCTGCGCGAGCGCAACGACCTGCTGCAGGCGGCCGGGTACGCGCCCGAGTTCCGCGAGAGCGGCCTGGACGACGCGAACATGGCGGCCGTGCGCGGCGCGCTGGACACGCTGCTCGCGGGCCACGAGCCGTACCCGGGCGTGGTCGTGGACCGGCAGTGGAACCTGGTGGCCGGGAACGGCGCCCTGGCCGTGCTGACCGAGGGCGTGACCCCGGAGCTGCTGCACCGCACTCCGGTGAACGTCGTACGCCTCGCCCTGCACCCGGACGGGCTCGCCGCGCGGTGCGTCAACCTCGCCGAGGTGCGCGGCCACTTCCTCGACCGCGTCCTCCGC
This sequence comes from Streptomyces sp. HNM0574, assembly GCF_012726235.1. Classification (GTDB taxonomy): domain Bacteria; phylum Actinomycetota; class Actinomycetes; order Streptomycetales; family Streptomycetaceae; genus Streptomyces. Next base: position 116,162 of record NZ_JAASAH010000009.1, on the reverse strand, counting down.
CAGGCCAATGCCACCGGCGACCCGGGCCTGCGCGCGCTGTACGAGGAGGTGCGCGGGTACGGCGGCGGCCCGGCGCCGGTTCCCGGGACGGACGGGGAGGCGGGGGCGTCGCAGGTGCTGGTCCCGCTCCGGTTCCGTACGCCGCACGGGGAGCTGTCGATGTTCAGCACGATGGCGACCTTCGGCGCCCCGGCCGACATCACCCTCTCCGAGCTGGCGATCGAGCTGTTCTTCCCCGCCGACGCGCACACCGAGCGGGTCCTCCGCGACCGCGCGTCCGGATAGGTATTCGAGAGCCGATTCGAGGGAAGGGAACGATCAACAGGCGCCTGTATCAGGGGTCTTGACGTGTCGTCACGGACCGGTTACCCATGGCCATGGCCTGGCGTTCCGTAGTACAGTCCGGGCGCTCTGCCCCCTCCGGTGATCATCATCGGACGTACCTCTGCGAGGTTGTGAATGAGTATCCCCCTGCAGACTGTCGCCATCGACCCGACAGGTTCCGACATCTACGGGGAGGCGGCCCGTTTACGAGCAGAGGGACCCGCCGTACGCGTCGAGCTCCCCGGCGACGTGGCGGCCTGGGCCCTCACCCGACAGGACGTCCTCAAGCGGCTGCTCACCGACCCCCGGGTCTCCAAGGACCCCAACAAGCACTGGCCGATGTGGCAGAACGGCGAGATATCGCCCGAGTGGCCGCTGTTCACCTGGGTCGCGGTGCAGAACATGTTCACCGCCTACGGCAGTGAGCACAAACGCCTGCGCACCCTCGTCTCCAAGGCCTTCACCGCCCGCCGCTCGGCGCTGCTGGCCCCGCGCATCGAGGAGATCACCGGGCAGCTGCTGGACCGAATAGCCGAGGCCGGGCGGGACGGTGCACCCGTCGACCTGCGCGAGCACTTCGCCTACCCCATCCCGATCCGGGTCATCAGCGACCTGTTCGGGCTGCCGGAGGAAGGCGGCGAGGAGCTGCGCCAGGTCGTCGACAGCATCTTCCACACCTCGGCCGACCCCGAAGAGGTCACCAGCACCTACGCGCGGCTGTACGAGATCCTCGGACAGCTCGTCGCCGACAAGCGGGAGAACCCCGGCGACGACATGACCTCAGCGCTCATCGCCGCCCGCGACGACGAGGGCGGCGGCACCCGGCTCAGCGAGCGCGAGATGGTCGACACCCTCGTCCTCATGATCAGCGCGGGCCACGAGACGACCGTCAACCTGATCGACAACGCCGTCCACGCGCTGCTCACCCACCCGGAGCAGCTGGAGCACGTCCGCGCCGGACGCGCCACCTGGGACGACGTGATCGAGGAGACGCTGCGCTCCCGGGCCCCGGTCGCCAACCTCCCGCTGCGGTACGCCGTCGAGGACATCGAGCTCGACGACGGCACCGTCATCCGCCAGGGCGAGGCCATCCTCTGCGCCTACGCGGCCGCCGGACGCGACCCGGGCCGGCACGGCGAGAACGCCGAGGAGTTCGACGTCCGCCGGGCCGACAAGGAGCACCTGGCCTTCGGCTACGGGGTGCACTTCTGCGTCGGCGCGGCACTCGCCCGGCTGGAGGCCAGGACCGCGCTGCCCGCGCTGTTCGCGCGCTTCCCGGACCTGGCCCTCGCGGTCCCGGACGAACGGCTCGTCCCCGTCGAGTCGTTCATCTCCAACGGGCACCGCGCTCTGCCTGCGCGCATCACGGGCTGAGCGCCCGCGGGGTGGCCCGCACCCGGCCCCCGACCGGACCTCGGAAGGGGCCTGGGACCCGGGCCACCCCGCGCGTCACTCGCCGCCGCGCCACCAGGCGCGCAGCGAACTCCACATCCGGCGCGGCCCGCTGCCCCGCGGGCCGGGAACCTGCGCGCCCTGACTCGGCCGCGCGGCCGGGACACCCCCGCCGGACACCCCGGCGGAGGACGTGATCGGCGCGGGCGCGCCGGAGGACGCGTCCGCCGCACCGGCAACACCCGGCGCACCGGCCGCCGTTGCCGAGGCCGCGTCCGCCGTCTCCGGCCGGCCGTCCGCCGAGGACACCGCCGTCGCGGGGAACCGCACCGGCAGGGACTGGAGCGCCCGGTGGAACGGGCCGGGACGCCAGATCAACTGGTCGACGGGCAGGGCCAGTTCCATGTCCGGGAGCCGGTCCAGCAGCTTCTCCACCGCGACCGCCGCGATCAGCCGCGCCGGACCCTGCGCGGGGCACGAGTGCGGGCCCGCGCTCCACGCGAGGTGGGCACGGTTGCCGGCGCGCTGGTCCGAGGCGATCGACGGGTCGGTGTTCGCCGCGGCGAAGCTCACCACCAGCGGCTCGCCCGCGCGGATCGGGACACCCGCGTACTCGGTGTCCCGCACCGCGAAGTGCACGCCGTAGTTCGCCATCGGCGGGTCCATCCACAGCACTTCGTCGAGCGCGTCCTCGACGGGCAGGCTGCCGCCGGAGAGGCTGCCGGAGAACCGGTCGTCGGCGAGCAGCAGCCGCAGCCCGTTCGCGATCAGGTTCTGCTGCGGCTCCGTACCCGCGCCCATGAGGACGACGATGTGGTGCATCATCTCCTCGTCGTTGAGACCCGCCTGGTGCGCGATCAGCCAGGACGTCACGTCCGGTCCCGGCTTCCGCCGCTTGAGCGCGACGAGTTCGGCGGTGGTCTGCGTCAGCAGCGCGTTCGCCGCCTCCGCGTCGACCCCGTCGAAGATCCCGGACATGCCCTCGACGAGCTTGTCCCCGAGGTCCGGCGGGCAGCCGAACAGCTGGTTGAACACCAGCAGCGGCAGCACCTGCGCGTACTCGCCGAGCAGGTCCGCCTCGCCGGTGGGCGCGAACCGGTCGATCAGGGTGTCCGCGCTCTGCTCGACGTAGCCGCGCAGCGCGGCCGGGTCGACGTGGTCGAGGCTGTCCGAGACCGCCTCGCGCAGCCGCCGGTGCTCCTCGCCGTCCGCGAACAGGCAGTTGGGCCGGTGCATCATCATCGGGACGACCGGACTGTCCGCCGGCACTATGCCCTCGTTCAGCGCCCGCCAGCGGCGCGGGTCCTTCGAGAACGTCTCCGGGCTGCGCAGCACGTGCAGCGCGGCGTCGAAGCCCAGCACCAGCTGCGCGTCGACGCCCGGGGCCAGTTCGACCGGCGCGATCGGCCCCGACCGCCGCAGCCGCGCGTACACGGCGGACGGATCGGCGGCGAAGTCCGGGCCGTACATGGGCTCACGCACCGGGCCCGCCGTCGCAGGCCCCGAGCCCGGCAGCGGACCGGCGCCCGGCGCGGGCCCGGTGCCGTGCGCGGGGCAGCCCGGCGGCGGCAGGGGGGCGGAGTGGGGCTGTGACGTCACACGTGCTCCAGTGAGTGCGGCTCGCTGATTCGGGTCTGCAGATATTCGACGAGGGAGATCAACGCCGTGGCGGAGGAGGTGTAGTCCCGCGCGTCGCAGGTGACCAGCGGCGTCTCCGGCAGCAGGTCGAGCGCCTCGCGGATCTCCGCCTCGTCGTACACGGGTGCCTCGTCGAAGTGGTTGATCGCGACGGCGTACGGCAGACCGTGCTCCTCCAGCAGCCCCATCACGCCGAAGGACTGCTCCAGCCGCCGGGTGTCGGCGAGCACCAGCGCGCCCAGCGCACCCCGCGTCATGTCCTGCCACAGCTGGGTGAAGCGCTCCTGGCCCGGAGCGCCGAACAGGTACAGCACCAGGGACTCGCTGAGCGTCAGCCGGCCGAAGTCCATGGCGACCGTGGTGGTCGTCTTGTCCTTCGTACCGGCCAGGTCGTCGACGAGCGCTCCCGCCTGCGTCATCACCTCTTCGGTGTGCAGCGGCCTGATCTCCGACATCGAACCGACGAACGTCGTCTTGCCGACGGCGAAGTGACCCACCACCAGGAGCTTGACGGCCGTCTGCACACTGCTGCGCAGATAGACCGCCTCAGAGCCGGGCGCGGAGTCCATCGAGCACCTCCTGGAGGATTCGGGCGTCTGTCGGCTGGGCCGAGGGGATCGGGGCGCGGGTCACTATGTGGCCGCTGTCCATCAGGTCGGCGGCCAGCACCTTCACGACGCTGACGGGCAGCGACAGATGACCTGCCACCTCGGCGACGGACAGTGCCCCCGGGCGGCACAGGTCCACCAGCCGCCGTTTCTCCGGGCTCAGCCCGGAGATCGCCGGGTCAGTGACGGAGACCAGCAACGTGACCAGATCCAGCGTGTTGCGGGTCGGATAGGCGCGTCCGTCAGTGACGACGTAGGGCCGCACCAGCCCTTCCGTCCGTTGGCGGGGCGGGGTCATGCCGGGGCGCCGGTATCCCGCCGCGCCGGACTGGTCAGTTCCCGGCCGAGCCGGTCGACCAGCTTGTGCATGCGGTACGTCACCGCTTCCATGTCCACCTCCGCGCTCGTGGAGACCGCGAGATACGCGCCCTCACCGGCGGCGACGAGGAACACGTAACCGTGCGCGAACTCGATCAGCGTCTGCCGCCACGGCGTGTCCGGCGTCCCGCAGAACTCGGCCGTGCTGCGGCTGATCGACTGCAGACCCGACAGTCCCGCCGCCAGACGCTCCGCGTCGTCCCGGCTGATGTCCGCGGAATGCGAACGGAGCATCCCGTCGGCGGACAGCAGGATCGCGTGCCGTGCTTCGGGCACCTTGAGGACCTCGTCGAGCATCCAGCCCAGCTCGTTGGCCACTGCGTCGATCATTCTTGCGGCTTCCCTTCATCGTCTCGGGCTTCACGACCGGACCTCGTGCCTCGCGCGAACGCGCCCATCCGCTGGGCGGTTTCCTGAGCCGACCGGGCGCCGGCGTCCTCCGTGCCCGGCGTTCCCTGCGCTCCCCGCCCGCCCGGCTGCGCGGCGGAGGGCACCCCCAGGTGCGCCCCGGACGGGGCGCCGACGTGCCAGGGCTGCATGCCGCCCTGCATTCCCGACTGCGCCCCGGACTGCGTCCCCGAAGGTCCGGCACCGGCGCCCGCGGACTGCGTCCCGGCCGCCTGCCGTGGCGTGTGGCGGCGGCGCTTGGGCAGGCCGCCCGCCGTTTTCTCCCCGGTGCTGCCTGTTGCCATGGCATCCCCTGCGCCTTGTCCCGGCCTCGCGTCACCCGCCGCGGCGCCCGCGCCGGTGGCGGCCCGCGGCGCGGGCGCCTGCGGCGCGGACGCGGCGGGCTGCGCCGCCGGCGCCACGGGCCGCTGTGCCGCCCGCGGTGCTTGCTGGTGCTGTGCCTGCCGCTGCGGAGCGGACTGCCGCGGCGCCTGCCACTGCTGCTCCGCCGCCCCGCCCCGCGCCGGTGCCGGCACGGAGGCCGCGACGGGCGCGGCCGGTTCCTCCGGCGCGAGATGCGTGAGCAGCTCGCCCGGCAGGAACAGCACGGCACGCACACCGCCGTACGGGGAACGCGTGTCTGCGGAGACGCTGAAGCCGTACCGCGCCGCCAGCACGCCTATGACCGGGAACCCGAACTGCGGCGGATCGTCGAGCCGGGTGACGTCCACCGTCTGCTGCCCCGAGAGCAGCGTCGTGGCCCGCTGCGCGACCTGGCCGTCCATGCCGATGCCGGCGTCGTCGATGATCACGCAGGCGCCGTTGTGCACCGTCTGGAGGTTGACCTCCACCTGGGTGTTGGGCTGCGAGTGCCGCGCCGCGTTGTCCAGCAGCTCGGCCAGCGCGAGCACCACCGGCTCGACGGCGCGGCTGACCACGGCGATGTCGACCTGTCCGTGTATCCGGACGCGGCGGTAGTCACGGATGCGCGAAGTCGCCCCGCGCACCACGTCGGTGAGCGCGGAGGCGGCCCGCTGCCGTCCCGGCCAGGAGCCGCAGAGCACGGCGATCGCCTGGGCGCGGCGGCCGAACTGGGAGTTCGCGTGGTCGATCTCCAGCAGGTCCTGGAGCACGTCCGGCTGGTGGTGCCGGTTCTGCATCTCGGAGATGGACATCTGCTGCTCGTTCGCCAGCGCCTGGATGGAACGCATCGAGGTCTTCAGCGCGGCCTTCGCCGAGGCGTCGGCCCGCGCCTGCGCGCGCTCGACCGCGCCGGAGAACCGCTCCACCACACCTTCGAGGCTGTACGCGAACTCCGTGCCCACGAGCTGCGGATGGAGCAGCCCCGTCTCGGGCACCGGCTGGTGCAGGGAGTCCTCCAGTGCGGGCAGCCGCACCGAGGCCAGGTGCTGCACCTCCACGTCCCGCGCCCGCAGCCCGTCGGTCAGCTCCGCGTTGCGCTTGCGCACGGTCGACGTGATGTGCCGCTGGCGGAACAGCAGGACGGTGATGGCGAGCAGGCCGGCGGCCAGGCACCAGAACAACACACCCTGTATGTCTTGTGTCATGGCTTCCTAGAGGAGGGTTTCGGGACGTGCGGCCGCTGTCGGACGGTCCGGCCCGCGGCCGGTGCGCGTCCTGGGCCCGACGGGGTGCTGCCGGGCCGGGCGGGACGGAGCCGGGCGGTGCGGGCCCGAACGCTGCCCGACGGGGCGGTGCCTGGTCCGGCGTGGGGGGCCGGGGGAGCTGCGGAATCCGCAGCCCTCCGGCCGGCGGTCCGGCGCCGAGCGGCCGCTGTCACCCTGTGCTCCGACCGCGCCGTCGGTCCGTCCTGCCCCGCCCGCCGCTCTGTGGAGTGCGGGCGCCGTCCACGGTCCCGGTCCGTACGCCGAGGGCGCAGGAACGAAACTGCGGGGACGGAGGCGAAGGACGGCCGGGCTGTCGTGTGGACTGTCCGGATCCGGTGGGGCACGGACGGTAGCAGCCTGGTGACTTCGGACAAACTTGAGGAATGGTCGAGCTGGTGAGGAATGTTGCTGTGCTGAATGCGCAGAGACTAACCGGATCACGCTCAGGAATCACATTCGAACTGTCGCTCGTCGGCCAATAGTTGGTTCAGGTGTGCACCTGTGCCCCTGCGCTGCCAGGACTCCGCCGCGCGGCTCCGGCCGCGCCGCTCACGGTCCCGAGCCGGTGACTGAGCGTCAACTGCCCTGTCTGTCCAGCCGAGTTGGCGCTCGCGGCGATGGCCGAATCTGAGCGGCGGCGAAACGCACGGAATCCGACACGTCGTCATCTCGCGGACCCCTGGCCCTGCCCTGCCCCGGTGGACTTCACCCGTAAGTGCGCTCACGCGAAGGGGTGAGCAACCGGTGCGGGACGCGCAGGTGTTCGGCCCCGGGACGGTGGGGCGGGCCGTCGTCGTCCGGTGCGGCTCGCGGTGGTGCCGCGCGTGGCGCGGGCTCCTTCTCGTCGCAACTGTCCGAGTGCGGCCCGGCTTTCGCGCGCCAGACCGGATTCGGACGGCGCGCGGCGCCCGCCCCGTGACCGGTTGCGGACGTGCGGAGCGTCGACTCCCGGCCGTTCCTCGCCGCGTGGTGGGAAACCCCGCTCCCGGACGAGGAGTTGAGCAGGCGCTCAAAACCTCGTACTGTCCGTGTTGAGCGACCGCTCAAACGGGGGGTGGTCGCTCCACCGTCGGAGGGGGACGAGGGATGGGGCCGGGGCTCTACGTGGAGACGCTGATCGGGGCCGACCTCGACGTGATCTGGGGCCGCACCCAGCAGCCGGACCAACACCAGCGCTGGGACCTGCGGTTCACGTACATCGACCCGCTGCCGCGCGCCTCCGCGGACGCGCCGCTGCGGTTCCGCTACGGGGTCCGGCCGCTCCCCGGCTGGACGATCTCCGGCACCGGGATCTCCGCGGGCGAGAAGCGCCGCCCCGACGGCACCCGGACGTCGGCGCTCCGCTTCAGCTCGCCGCACCCGCTGTGCCCCCTCGTCGACGGCCGGGGGTACTGGCGTTACGTCCCGGAGGCGCCCGGTTCCGGGGGTCCGTCCGTGCGGGGCGCCGAGGACGGGGGTCTCGGCGCCCCGCACGTCCGGTTCCTCACCGGGTACGACTACGTGCCCAGGTGGGGAGCGTTCGGACGGGTCGCCGACCGCTTCCTCTTCCGTCCGCTCATGGGCTGGGCCACGGCCTGGTCCTTCGACCGGCTCCGGCTGTGGTGCGAACGCGGCATCACGCCCGAGTCCGCACTCCGGCGCGCGCTGGGCGAACTCGCCCTCCGCGCGCTCGCCCTCGGTGCCGCGGCCGCCGTCGCGTACGGCCTGTCGGTGCCGGAACCGGGCGGTGGCCTGTCGGGCGTGCTCGCGGGGACGGTCCGGTGGGCCGCCGTGCTGCTGCTCGCGGGCGGTGCCGTCCTGGTGCCGCCGCTGCCGGGGACGCCTGCCGCCCGGCGCTGCCGACGCCGTCCCGTGCGCCGCGAGACGGCCACCCCGCCCGTCCTCCTCGAACGACTGGAGCAGCCATGACCTCGATCTTCCAGCAGGCCCTCGGCGACGACTTCGCCCGCCTCCACCCGCGTCTCCAGCGGCGGTTCGGCACCGGGATCGACAGTGGTGAGGCGTGCGTCGGGCGCGGGGTGATGGACCGGGTCTGGCACGGGCCCGGCTGGGTGCGTCCCTTTCTGGCGCTGGGCGGCAGCCGGAACATCCTCGTTCCCGAGGCGGGCCGGAACATCCCGTTCACGATCGAGAACGTCCCGTACCGCGACTCCCACGGGCGCGAAACCGTCACCTTCGTCCGCAGCTTCGCCTTCCCCGGGCGGGTGCGGCGGTTCGACGCGACCATGATCTACAGCCCCGAACGCGGCCGCATCGTCGACTACCTCGGCACCCACCAGCACCTCGCCACCGACCTGTGGCCCGAGGTGGACGAGGCCGGGGCGCTGGTCATTCGCTCCGGTGAACACCGGTTCCGGGAGGGCCGGTTGGACGTGCGGGTGCCGGAGCTGATCGGGGGAGACGCCCTCGTGCGCGAGTCCTACGACGAGGCGGCGGACCGCTTCCGCATCCAGGTCCGGGTCGGCAACCGGTACTTCGGGCCGCTGTTCGGCTACGAGGGCAGCTTCACCGCCGAGTACACCGCTCTGGCGCGCGGCCCCCGCCCCGGCCTCCGTCCCGTGCGCGAGGAGGCGCGGGCGTGAGCGGGCGTCCGGTGGGCGCCGGGGGAGCGCGCCGGGGCGCATGTGAGAGTACGGGACCATGAGCAACGACACCCGTACGAAGCTGCTGGCGGGCGCCCTCACCGTGCTGACCGAACAGGGCTTCGCCAAGGCCTCGGCCCGGACGATCGCCGCGGCCGCAGGCGTCAACCAGGGGCTGGTCTTCTACCACTTCGGCAGCGTCGACGAACTCCTCGCCGCCGCCTGCCGGCACGGTGCGGAGCAGCGCGTCGACGTCTACCGCGACCGCCTCGCCGGGGTGACGACGCTCGCCGAACTCCTCGCGCTCGCCCGCGAGTTGCACGTCACCGAGCGGGACGGCGGGCATGTCGCCGTACTCGGGCAGCTGCTCGCCGGGGCGCAGTCCCAGCCGCGTACGGCGCCCGCCACCGCGGCCGGTCTCGCGCTGTGGACCGACGAGATCGAGCAGGTGCTCGGGCGGGTGCTCGCGGGGACCCCGCTGAGCGAGTTCGTGGACGTCGCGGGGCTGGCCAGGGCGGTGTCGGCCTCGTTCGTCGGCCTGGAGCTCTACGAGGGCGTCGACCCGGACGGTGCCGCGCGCGCCCTCGACGCGCTCGAACAGCTCGCCGCGATGGCCACGGCCCTGGAGGAGCTCGGCCCCGTCGCCCAGCGCGCCGTCCGCTCCCGCCTGCGCCGCACGGCGGCCGCCCGCCCGGCCCGCGACTGACCCTGGCGGGAATCAGGCGCGTGCGCGGCGCGGACCGGGCAGACTGGCGGGATGCGGGAGACATCCGAGGACCTGGAGTGGATGCGGCGCCTGCTGGACGACTCCTACGCGAAGTCCGGCGCGCACACGCGGTCGATCATCGGCGAGGACCGCCGCCTGGACACCGCCGGAGTCGTCGAGGCGATGCGGCACGTGCGGGTGATGGCGCTGGCGACCACGACCTCGCGAGGGGAGCCGCGCGTCGGACCCGTCGACGGGCTCCTCTACCGAGGGCGGCTGCACTTCGGCTCCGACCCCGGCTCGTTCCGCTTCCGGCACATCCGGGCCCGCCCGGCCGTCTCCGCCTCCGTGATCGACCGCGAGCGGCTCCAGATCACCGTCCACGGCACGGCACACGAGGTGGACCCCGCCGAGGATCCCGGGCTGCTGGCCTGCCTCGTCGAGGAATACGGGCAGGCCGCATGGGACCGCTGGATGCGGGAGCTGTCCTGGGCCCGCATCGAACCCCGGCGGATGCTGACCTTCACCAATCCGCCGACGGAGGAGTGACGCCCGAAGCGGCCGCGCCCGCCCGCAACACCCGCCTGGGCAGGGCCCGTTGGGCCGCGCCCGGCTACGCCTGGCCGCCCGCGTCCGCGGAGGTGCGGGGCGCTTCGGTGAAGTGCGCGCCGTTGGCGGGGACGCCGATGCCGCGCCAGGTGAAGGGCAGGCCGCTGGCCGCCTCCAGGTCGTGGTGGTCCATCAGCTGGAAGTGGACGTGCGGTTCCGTGGAGTTGCCCGAGTTGCCGCAGCGGGCGAGGAGTTGGCCGGCCGTGACGCGCTCGCCCTCGCGGACGGCGAGCGAACCGCGCCGCAGATGCGCGTACAGCGCGTACCTGCCGTCGCCGAGATCGAGCACCACGTGGTTGCCGACGATCTGCCCCGGGCCGCCGAGCTCGCGGAACAGCGCCTCGAACACCAGATACAGCAGCGCCGGGTACGAGTTGCGGCTCCGGTGGTCCCGGCGGTGGTCCGAGGCGTGCACCACCGTCGCGTCACCCACGGCCAGTACGGGGGCGCCGAACGCGGGGAAATCGCCGTTGCCCCGCGACAGGGGCCACCAGCCGAACGCCGGGCGCTGCTGCCCGCCCTCCTCGGGGTCGGCCACGATGTCGATGGCGAACGTCTGGCCGTAGGCGTGCGTGCCGTGGCTGGGGGTCTTGTCCGCCGGGCTGTTCAGCGCAACCCAGCGCCCCCGCACCGGGCTCTCCACCTCGACGGGGAGCCGCGCGCCGTCGGCACCCTCCCCGGAGGTGGTTTCCGGGCCGGCGGACGTGCGCCCGCGCGGGGTCTTCGCCGCGCCCGGCCCGCGGACGAGCGTCAGCAGGACGGAGAGGACCAGCGGCACCCAGTCCCAGGGCAGGGCGTAGTCGAAGACCAGGCGCGCGAGCACCAGCGCGACGAAGAGCCAGAGAAAGTATCTGGCGAGGACCGAAGTGGCCTTGCGCACCTTCGGGTTGGCGAACACGGGATCTCCTGCTGTCCGGGAAAGCGGTCGGGAGTCGGGTGCGCGGTGGCCGTCAGCGGCGTGCGGCGGCCAGCATCACCATCAGCGGGACCACGCGCTCCGGCGGTACTTCGTACCGGCCGCGCGCGACGGTGCGCAGCCAGCCCGTCGACGTCAACTGCCGCAGGTGGTGGTAGATCTGGCCGGTCGTGCCGAGCTCCTCCAGGGACGCCAGCTCCGCCACGGTGCGCCGCGGTGCGCCGTGTATCTCGCGCATCAGCCGCATCCGCACCGGGTGGCCCAGCGCGGCGAAGGAATCCACCGCGACTGTCCAGTCCTCCTCCAGGACGTCGTCCGTGGACGCGCCCTGCTGCCACTCGTACTGCCTGCCGTCGGGCATCTCCACCGCGCCGGTGAAGAGCACGCCCCCGTGGTGCAGCCCGTGTCCGGACAGCTCGGCCTTCCAGCGCCGCAGGGCCCAGAAGGTGTCCTGCTCACCCGGCGCCGCGCCGCCGCCGTCCTCGCCGCCGCCCCCCTCGGCGGGCTTCTCCTCCGCCGCCGACTCCAGCGCGGCGATCCGCCGCTCCAGCTCGGTCAGGCGCTCACCCAACTCCATGACACGAGACTACGTAATTACGGAATTTTCGCAAGTCCCCGATCGGGGGACGGGAAGGGCGGGGCGAACACGACGTCCGGTCGCCGCCGGCGGACGCCCCGCCGCCACGGAGCACCGCCCCGTCACCGACGCCGAGCTGCGCTGCCGCCTCCGCGAGCGCACCGCGGGCTCGGGCTGCACGGCCCGCGGCGGGTGCTGCGGGCCTGCGACGGCCGGGGGCACATCCCCGGCGGGCGGCCCGCCGAGGTGCCCAGGGGCCGCGGGTACGAGGTCGGGGCGACGGTGGCGGAGCTCTTCGCGGACCCGGCCGTGGTGCTCGCGGAAAAAGGACATGCGGGGCCCTCGGGCCCCCAGGCATGATCACGAGCCATGTCGCAGAAACCGGACGCCCCCGCCGTTCACCACGCGCTCCAGCTGGCGGGTGACTGCGGGAGCTGCTTCGGGCTGTGCTGCGTGGCCCTGCCCTTCGCCGCCTCCACCGGGTCCGCCGGCTTCGCCGCGGACAAACCGGCGGGCGAGCCCTGCGGCAATCTCGGCGCCGACTTCGGCTGCGGCATCCACGCGCGGCTGCGGCAGCGCGGCTACGCGGGGTGCGCCGTCTACGACTGCTTCGGCGCCGGGCAGAAGGTCTCGCATCACACCTTCGGAGGCACCGACTGGCGGCAGGCTCCGGACACGGCGCGGCGGATGTTCCACGTCTTCCCCGTCGTGCGTCAGCTGCACGAACTCCTGCGCCACCTCGCGGAGATGCTCGACCGCCCCGCCGCCGCCCCGCTCCACGCCGAGCTGCGCCGGGCACTGACCGGCACCGAGAAGCTGACGTCCGGCACCCCGGACGACCTCGCGGCCGTGGACGTCCCGGCCGTCCGTGAGGAGGTCAACCCGCTGCTGCTGCGGGCCAGTCGGCTGGTGCGGGACGCCGAGGCCCCGGGCCCGAAGAAGGAGCACCGGGGAGCCGACCTCGTGGGCGCCCGGCTGCGGGGCGCCCGGCTGCGCGGGGCGAGCCTGCGCGGGGCGCTGCTCGTCGCCGCCGACCTGCGCGGGGCCGACCTGCGGTACGCCGACGTCATCGGCGCCGACCTCCGCGACACCGACCTGCGCGGTGCCGACCTCACCGGTGCGCTCTTCCTCACCCAGCCGCAGCTCACCGCGGCCCGGGGCGACTCCGCCACCGTCGTCCCGCGCCCGCTCACCCGCCCCGCCCACTGGTGAGGCTGCGGGACGGTCACTTCAGCAGGCGGGACATCCGCCGGTCCGCCAGCGGTTTGCCGCCGGTCTGGCAGGTGGGGCAGTACTGGAGGGAGGAGTCGTGGAAGGACACCTCGCGGACGGTGTCACCGCAGACCGGACACGGCTCGCCGGTACGTCCGTGGACGCGCATGCCGACCCGCTTCTCCGCCTTCAGCTCCCCGGCGACCACGCCGCGGGAGCGCTCGACCGCGCCCCTGAGCGTGCTCAGCGTCGCCTCGTGCAGGCGCGCGACCTCGGCCTCGGTGAGCCGGTCGGCGCGGGCGTAGGGGGACATCCGGGCCGCGTGCAGGATCTCGTCCGAGTAGGCGTTGCCGATCCCGGCCAGGACGGACTGGTCGCGCAACAGGCCCTTGATCCGGTGCCGTTGGCCGTGCAGCAGCGCCGCGAACGCCGCCAGGTCCGTCCCGGGGTCCAGCGGGTCGGGCCCGAGCCGCGCGATGCCCGGCACCTCCTGGAGCGGGTCGCGGACGACGTACACCGCGAGGCTCTTGCGGGTGCCCGCCTCCGTCAGGTCGAAGCCCTCGGCCGGGCCGTCCTCCTCCGGGACGAGGCGCACCCGCAGTGCCAGTGGGCCCTTGCCGGGGCGGGCCGGGGCCGCGGGGAGGGGCGAGCGCCAGCGCAGCCAGCCGGCCCGCGCCAGGTGCGTCACCAGGTGCAGGTCCCCGGTGTCGACGCCGAGGAACTTGCCGTACCGCCGCACCCCGAGAACCGTCCGCCCGTGCAGGGCCGTCGGGGGCGGGTCGTAGCTCTTGAGGACGCTGACCGCCAGCGGCTGCACCTCCTCGACGGTGCGGCCGGTCAGCCGCGCGTCCAGGAAGTCCCGCAGCGCCTCCACCTCGGGCAGTTCCGGCACTCCGCCTCCCGTTTCCGGTATGCACACGAACGCGGCGGATCGTACCCCGCGGGGACGGCCGGGGCCCGGACGATCACGCGCCCCCGCGCAACGAATCACTGTCTGCCGGGGGTTCGGCGCAAGGAAAGCGCGGGGATGCGCAAGGCTGATGCATTACGGGCGTGCGGACCCGGCTCGTAGGGTCGGCGCTGTACGTGGAGTGGCGGGGACCGTCGGCTCGGCGGTCCCCGCAGACTCAGGTGTCGATGACGCGTGGGCGCCCGTCGTGCCCGGTTCCGCCGCCCGCCCTGCCCCGAGCGGCAGCGGACCCGGCAGCGAACAAGGAGCCACGCGTGTTGGAGCACAGCGCCACGCCGCCCACCCCCGATCCAGCGGAGGCGAACCGCGCTCCGGGGCCCGAAGGCGGGGGCGGTGGGCCCGGGTTCGGGGCCCGGCTGATGCGGCGGAAGCCCGTCGAACAGCTCGTCGCCGAGAGCGGCCGCAGCGCGGAGGCGGCCGGCGCCGGAGGCGGCGGGACGCTGCGCCGCACCCTCGGCATGTGGCAGCTGACGATGATCAGCATCGGCGCCACGCTCGGCACCGGCATCTTCGTCGTCCTCGGCGAGGCCGTGCCGCACGCCGGACCCGCCGTGACCGTCTCCTTCGTCATAGCGGGCCTGACCGCCCTCTTCTCCGCCCTCTCCTACGCCGAACTCGCGGGCACCATCCCGGTGTCCGGCTCCTCCTACTCGTACGCGTACGCCACCCTCGGCGAACTCGTCGCCTGGGTCTGCGGCTGGTGTCTGATCCTGGAGTACGGGGTGTCCGTGGCGGCCGTCGCCGTCGGCTGGGGCCAGTACCTCAACGAACTCCTGCACGGCACCCTCGGGTTCACCATCCCCGCCTTCCTGTCCGCGCCCCCGGGCGACGGCGGGGTCTTCAACCTGCCCGCGCTGCTGGTCGTGCTGCTCGCGATGGCCTTCCTGCTCGGCGGGGCCCGCGAGAGCGCCCGGGCCAACACCGTCATGGTCGTGGTGAAGATCGCGGCCCTGCTGCTGTTCTGCGCCGTCGCCTTCACCGGCGTCCGGGCGGGCAACTACGCGCCGTTCATGCCGCTGGGCATGGCCGGGGTCAGCGCCGCCGGGGCCACCCTGTTCTTCTCGTACATCGGCTTCGACGCCGCCTCCACCGCGGGCGAGGAGGCCAAGAACCCGCAGCGCGACCTGCCGCGCGCCATCATCCTGTCGCTGGTCATCGTCACCGCGCTGTACGTCCTGGTCGCCGCCGTCGCCGTCGGCGCGCGCCCCTGGAAGGGCTTCGAGGGCTCCGAGGCCGCGCTCGCCGGCATCCTCAAGGACGCCACCGGGCACGAGTTCTGGGCCACGATGCTCGCGGCCGGCGCCGTCATCGCGATCGCCAGCGTCGTGCTGACCGTGCTCTACGGGCAGACCCGCATCCTCTTCGCCATGTCGCGCGACGGTCTCGTCCCCGCCTTCCTCTCCCGGGTCCACCCGCGCACCGGCACCCCGCGCGCCAACACCGTCGTCGTCTCGCTCTTCTGCGGCCTGCTCGCCGCCGCCGTGCCGCTCGGCCGGCTCGCCGACGCGACGAGCATCGGCACCCTCTTCGCCTTCGGCCTCGTCAACATCGCCGTGATCGTGCTGCGCCGTACGCGCCCGGGGATGCACCGCGCGTTCCGGGTGCCGCTCGCGCCGGTGACGCCGCTGATCGGGCTCGGGCTGTGCCTGTGGATGATGGGCAGCCTCGACACGGCGACGTGGATCGTCTTCGGCTGCTGGATGGCCGCCGGGCTCGCGCTGTACTTCGGCTACGGCGCCCGCCGCTCCCGCCTGGCCGCCGAGGGCACGAAGACGGGCTGACCCGCCCGGCGGACGCTCCCGTGCAGGTCCCGGACTTCTCCGGAAGGAAAGCGGGCAGTCTCCGAACACCGCCCGGCACAGGGGGCGTTCCCCGGGGAACGGTCTTCCCACGGCGTGGCCGGTCGGCGTACGGTCCTCTCGGTCCGGCAGCGCGGCTTCCCGCGCGGTCCGGTCCTGAGCCGACGTTTCCGGCCCGGCGGCCGCCCGCCGCCCGAGCCTCGGGGAGGTACGCGCAGGTGACCAGTCCGGCCGAACCCGCAGCTGCGGGAGCCCACGACGCGCCGTCACCGGAGCAGCGGCCCCCGGCCTCGTCGACGGGGCTGCGCGGCGGCGCCGTCGGCACCGGGGACCTCGTCTTCTTCGTCGTCGCCGCGGCCGCGCCGCTCACCGTGATGGCCGGCGTCGCCCCGCTCGCCATCGGCATGGCGGGCCGCGCCGCGCCGCTGGGCTATCTCCTCTCCGGGCTGCTGCTCGTCGTCTTCGCCGCCGGGTTCACCGCGATGAGCCGGCACGTCAGGAACGCGGGCGCCTTCTACGCCTACGTCGGGCGCGGGCTGGGCCGCGCCGCCGGCGCCGGGGCCGCGTACCTGGCGGTGCTGGCGTACAACGCGATCGAGGCCGGACTCCTCGTCGCCTTCGGCTGGTTCACCGAGGCCGGGGTCGCCGACCTGGCCGGGGTGCGGGTGCCGTGGTGGCTGTGGTCGCTGGCCGGGCTGGCGGCGATCGGCGTCCTGGGCTACCTCCGGGTCACGCTCAGCGCGAAGGTCCTCGGCGTCGCGCTCGCGCTGGAGGTGCTCGTCCTGCTGGTGTTCGAGGCGGGCGTCTTCGCCGGCGGCGGCGGGCCGGAGGGCCCGGACCCGGGCGTCCTCTCCCCGGCGCACCTCGGCGAGGCGGGCGTGGGCGGCATGTTCGTGCTGGCGATCGGCGCGTTCATCGGTTTCGAGGCGACGGCCATCTACGCCGAGGAGGCCCGCGACCCGGAGCGCACGGTGCCCCGCGCCACCTACATCGCGGTCGGATTCCTCGCGCTGTTCTACACCTTCACCGTCTGGACGGTGATCACCGCGTACGGCGCCGACCGCGCCCAGTCCGTCGCGAACGGCGACGGGGGCGGGGACATGGTGTTCGCCGCGACCGAACGGCTCGTCGGGGCCTGGGCTTCCGACACCATGCACGCGCTGCTCGTCACCAGCGCCTTCGCCGCCACCCTCGCCTTCCACAACGCGGCCGCGCGCTACTTCTACGCGCTCGGCCGCGAGGGCCTGCTGCCCCGCCGCCTGGGCACCGTCACCTCGCGCACCCGCTCCCCGGCGCTCGCGGTGCTGCTCCAGTCGGCGCTCGCGCTGCTCGTCGTGCTGGTCACGATCGCGGCCGGGGCGGACCCGTACACGGTCACCTTCCTGTGGACCAACGGCACCGGAATCCTCGGGGTGATGGTGCTCCAGGCCGTCACCGCGCTCGCCGTGTACGGCTTCTTCCGGCGCGACCGCCGGGGCCTGCCCGCCTGGCGGGTGGCCCTCGCACCGCTGCTGTCCGGGCTGGGTCTTTCGGTGCTCATCGTGATGGTCGCGGCCAACCTCGACCTCCTCACGGGCGCCCCGACGGCCGTCAATGTCGCGCTGCTCGTCCCGCTGCCCCTCGCCTTCGCCGCGGGGGTGGCCGTCGCCCTGCGCATCCGGCGCCGCGACCCGGCGGCGTACGCGCGGCTCACCACCACCGGCACCGACTGAACCCGCCGCGCGTCGGCCCAACTCCCTTCCGCCCGCCGCTCGTTGGCCCGTACACCAGCTCGCCGTCCCCCCGTCCGTCCTCAGGCAAGGAGCGCCCATGACCCCCCAGCCCGAAAACCCGCACCCCGCCTCGCTCGTCGTGCTCGGCACCGTCCGCACCGGCAGCCGGGAGTACGCCGACACCACGGCGCTCGCCGTCCGCGACGGGCGGGTCGTCGCGCTCGGGGCCGAGGCCGAGGCCCTCGCCGCCACGGCGGACGAGACCCTCCGGCTCGGCCCCGGCGAACTCCTGCTGTCCGCCTTCGCCGACGGCCACGCGCACCCGCTCTTCGGCGGCCTCGAACACTTCGGCCCGGCCGTGAAGGGCCTGGACTCCGTCGAGGCCGTCGTCGCCGAGGTCGGCCGCTGGGCCGCCGAACACCCCGAGGAGGAGTGGATCGTCGGCGCCTCCTACGACCCGGCCCTCGCCCCCGACGGCGAGTTCGACGCCCGCTGGCTCGACGAGGCCGTCCCCGACCGCCCCGTCGCGCTGCGCGCGTACGACTACCACACGCTGTGGTGCAACACCGAGGCCCTGCGCCGCGCGGGCATCACCGAGGCCACCCCCGACCCGCGGCTCGGCTGGATCGTGCGCCGCCTCGACGGCTCGCCCATGGGCACCCTGCGCGAGTGGCACGCCTGCGACCTGGTGCTCGACCGGCTGCCCGCGCGCGGCACCGGCGAGCTCGTCGAGGCGCTCCGGATCGCGGGCGAGTCCTACGCGCGCGCCGGGCTCACCTGGGTCCAGGACGCCTGGGTGGAGCCGGAGATGATCGGCCCCTACCTGGAGGCGGCCCGCACCGGCGCGCTCGCCTTCCGCGTCAACCTCGCCCAGCGCGCCGACCCGGACCGCTGGCGCGATCAGCGTCCCGCCTTCCGCGCGGCCAGGCGGCGGGTGGAGGAGGAGGGCGGCGAACTGCTCTCGGCGCGCACCGTGAAGTTCTTCGGCGACGGCGTCATCGAGGGCGGAACCGCCGCGATGCTCGACCCGTACGCGGACGTCACCGAGCCGGGCGCGCCGCACAGTTGCGGCATGCCGGTGTGGGAGCCGGAGGCGCTGGCGGAGGCCGTCACGGCCTTCGACGCGGACGGCTTCCAGACGCACATCCACGCGATCGGCGACGCGGGCGTCCGCGCGGCACTGGACGCGGTGGAGGCGGCCGTGCGCACCAACCCGTCCTGGGACCGGCGGCCGGTCATCACCCACGTCCAGCTCGTCGACCCGGCGGACCTGGAACGCTTCGGACAGCTGGGCGTGATCGCGAACTTCGAGCCGCTGTGGGCCCAACTCGACCCGTTGCAGACGGAGTTGACCGTACCCAGGATCGGCGAGCGGCGCGCGGCCCTCCAGTACCCGATGGCCGGGCTGGCCCGGGGCGGCGCCCGGCTGTCCTTCGGCAGTGACTGGCCGGTCAGCTCCCACGACCCGCTGGAGGGCATCCAGACGGCCGTGACCCGGCGGACGTTCGGCGGCGCCCCGGCGGGCGGCTGGACACCGCACCAGGCGCTGACGGTCGACGAGGCGCTGGACGCGGCCACCGCCGGCGTCGCCTACCAGGCGTTCGCCGACGAACGCGAGCGCCTCGTCCCCGGCGCCCCCGCCGACCTGGTGTGGCTGTCCGACGACCCGCGCGCGACGGACCCGATGGCGATCCGGCACATCCGGGTCCGCGGCACCTGGCTCGCGGGCCGCCCCACCTTCCGCGCGGAGGAGAACGGTGACGCGTACGCGGCGAACTCCCCGGACGCGGCAGGCATGGCGGGCGGACTTCCCGGATAGGTACACAGGTTCGCCGGAGGTCCGCGGCCCGGCGTGATTCCGGTAACTCCCCGCCGCATTACCCCCGGTGTCACGGGCCGCGCGGCGGGGAGTCGTCGTCGTTTACCGCTTCCGTCAATGCGCCGGCGCATGACCGGCGCGGCGGCGGGCAGGGAAGTATTCCTGGCCGATTCACCGAGTCCCGCTCCGTGGGCGGTTCGCCGCCGGAAGGCCCCGGCGAAGGACGTAGTGAACCACAAAGAGAGGGCCAGAAGGCGGGAATCCCATCGGAATTGACGACGCAACGATGCGTGGCCGATGATGTGTCGCCATACAACTCTTATGGAGGCGCACCATGGCTCAGAAGGTCCAGATCATCTACACGGACGACCTCACCGGGGAAGAGAGTGAGGACATCCAGACCCATGAGTTCAGCCTCAACGGGGTCTACTACCAGATGGACCTGACGCCTGGGAACTACGACCAGTTGAACGAGGCTCTGAACCCCTTCATCGCCAAGGCGCAGCGGGTGAAGAAGTCGCGCAAGGCCGTGGCCGGCGCCTCCAGGAAGCAGTCCTCCAGCACGGAGACGGCCAAGATCCGTGAATGGGCCAAGGCCCAGGGTTACGAGGTCAACGAGCGCGGCCGTATCCCGGCAAACATCCAGGAGGCCTACGCCAAGGCCCACTGATCCGGGCGCACTTCGCCCCCTCCCACGGCGCGGGAGGGGGCTTTTTGCGTCCCCGGCCGGATGCCGGGCGGGGACCGGCGGGCGAAACCGCGGCCCGGACGTTCGGGGAAGTCGGTGTGCGGGCCACCCGAACTGGCCGGCCGGCGCACGCCAATTCCCCTCCGCCGAGCCCGGTGCGGGAATGCGGCGGAGACGGGAATACGCGTCACCGCTTCCGCAGTCACTACTGCGCGGTACAGGGACACCGGCGGGCCTCTCATTCTCCGAATCCGCGCCCGGTGACAGGTACTCATCTCGCATCGTCCCGCCTCTTCGGCGCGTGTTCTCCACGCCGGTGAATGCGCCCGGAGCCGCCGCTCTCCGGGCTCTTCCGGCACCGAGTCCGGGCCTTCACGCGGGGCTTACGCCGTATGAGTGCCGCGTGCGCGCGGCGACTGGAGCAGGGCAGGGACGGGACGGACGATGGCCCCCGACGAGTGGAGGTCAAAAGTGTTCGAAGCGGACAATATCCGTGAATGGCGTGGTCAGGATGTCGTCGACGCGGAAGGCCACAAGATCGGTGCGCTGGAATCCGTCTATGTGGACACCGCCAGCGACGAGCCGTCCTTCGCGACCGTGACCGTCGGCATTCCGATGCGCCACCGGCTGGTGTTCGTTCCGCTCCACGAGGCGATGGTCGGCCCCGGCTACATCAAGGTCACGTATCCCAAGAGTCAGGTGAAGGACGCCCCGTCCATCGACCCCGACGGCGAGCTGCCCGCCGAGCAGGAGCCCGAGGTCTTCGCGCACTACGGGCTCGAGTACGTACCCGGCGCCGGGGGTGAGCGCCGCCTCGCCCGACGCTGATCCGGCCGGCACGCGCCCGGACCCTCGACCGTCCCCCTGCCGCAACGGACCCCGTGGCCTCCGCGCCACGGGGTCCGTTGCTGTGCTCAGTCCTCCGGCGGGGCGAGGCGGGCGCGGATGCCGTCGAAGTGACGGTGCATCGCCCGGGCCGCGCGGGCGCCGTCCCCGGCGGCCACGGCCTCGACGATCTCCCGGTGGTCGGCGCAGGTGGTGGCCGGGTCCTGGTGCCGGTCGTCCAGCTCGTCGCGGACCCGGTCCATCGCGGCCCAGAAGGCGTCCAGCACCTCGCTCAGCAGGTGGTTGCCGAGCGAGCGGTACAGCGCGAGGTGGAAGGCGCGGTCGGTGTCGCGGGTGACCTTCCCGCCGGCGGACTCGCGCTCCATCGTCGCCACCAGCCCGCGCAGCACGTCGAGGTCCTCGTCGGGCAGGCCGCTGGCCACGCCTTCGATCACCCCGGCCTCCAACGCCTCGCGCACCCGCATCAGTTCGTACAGGCTGGGCTCGCCCTGCTGGTGGCGGACGGCGGCGCGGAAGGCGAGCCCCTCCACGAAGGGCGTCAGCGACAGCGAGCCGACGAAGGTGCCGTGGCCGCGCCGGATCTCGACGACGCCCACCGCCTGGAGCGCCTTGAGCGCCTCGCGCACCGAGACCCGGCCGACGTCGAAGCGGCTCATCAGCTCCGACTCGGTGGGCAGGGGGTCGCCCGGGGCCAGTCTGCGGTCCAGGATCAGCTGCTTGATCTGCCCCTGGACGTCCTCGGACATCGTGCTGCGCGGCACCGATCCGCTCCTTCTCGCTCCGCCTGCCTCTGCTGTCCCTCGCCGGTCCGCGTCGCCGAATCCCGCGTGCGGACTCTTGACCTCCGACAGTCGCCGCAGTCTATGGTGACCGCAACATAGGACATCAGACATCCTATAAGTGCATGGACGCATCGGACCCCGCGCGGTCACAGCTCGTCGATGCTCCGTGCGCTCCGCCGCACCACCGCAGGAGCCCCCATGGCACTCACCACCCCGCTGCACGGCGTCGTCCCGCCCGTCTGCACCCCGCTCGACGCCGAAGGAGAGGTCGACACCGCCTCCCTCGCCCGGCTCGTCGAGCACCTCCTCGACGGGGGAGTGCACGGACTCTTCGCCCTCGGCTCCACCAGCGAGGTCGCGTACCTCACCGACCGGCAGCGGCGCACCGCGCTGGAGACCGTCGTCGCCACGGCCGCCGGGCGGGTGCCCGTGCTCGCCGGGGTCATCGACACCACCACGGCCCGGGTCGTCGAACAGGGCCGCGCCGCCGCCGAGTCGGGCGCCGACGCACTCGTCGCGACCGCGCCGTTCTACACCCGCACCCACCCCGTCGAGATCGCCCGGCACTTCCGCCGCGTCCGCGAACGGACCGGGCTGCCGCTGTTCGCGTACGACATCCCCGTCGCCGTGCACAGCAAGCTGACCCCCGCGCTGGTGCGCGAACTCGCCGCCGACGGCACCCTCGCCGGGCTCAAGGACAGCAGCGGCGACGAGGGCGGGCTGCGCCGGCTCCTCGTCGCGCTCGGCGGCCGCGCACGCCGTGACGGCACCGGGTTCAGCGTCCTCACCGGCTCCGAACTCACCGTCGACGCGGCCCTGTTGGCCGGGGCCGACGGCGTCGTCCCCGGGATCGGGAACGTCGACCCGGCCGGGTACGTCCGGCTGTACGAGGCCGCGCGGGCCGGGGACTGGGCGCTCGCGGCGAAGGAGCAGGAGCGGCTGGTCGCGCTGTTCTCCCTCGTCGACGCCGGGCCCGAGGACGTGATGGGGCGCAGTTCCTCGGCGCTGGGCGCGTTCAAGGCGGCGCTGTGGCTGCTCGGCGTCGTCGACCGCCACGACACCGCCTTCCCGCAGGTCGTCCTGGACGACACCGCGGTCGCCGCCGTCGCCGAACGGATGCGCGCCGCCGGGCTCACCCCGGTCCGCACCGCCGGGGACGCCCGGTGAGGGCCGGGCCCGTGATCGGGGCCGACCTCGGCGGCACGAAGATCGACGCGGCGCTCCTCGGCCCGGACGGCACCCCGCGCTCCCGCGTCACCCGGCCGACCCCCGCCGACGCCGGCGCCGAGGCCGTTCTCGACGCGCTCGCCGGCGCCTGCCGCGAGGCCGCCGACGCCGGGGGCGGGGGAGCGGTGGCCGTCGGCGTCGCGGCGGCCGGGGTCGTGGACCCGGTCACCGGCGTCGTCACCAGCGCCACCGGCACCCTCGGCGGCTGGGCGGGCACCGCGCTCGCCGCCGGGCTGGCCCGCCGGACCGGACTGCCGGTGGCCTGCGACAACGACGTGCGCGCGGCCGCGGCGCCCGAACTCGCCGCGCTGGAGCGGCCGTCGGGCTCGCTGCTGTACGCGGCGCTCGGCACCGGCGTCGGCGGCGCGCTCGCCGTGGACGGGCGGATGCTGCACGGGGCCGACGGCCTCGCCGGGCACCTCGGCCACCTGCCGAGCCCCGAGGCCGAGGGGCTCCCGTGCAGCTGCGGCGCGGCCGGGCACCTGGAGGCCGTCGCCTCGGGCCCCGGCATCGTCGCCCTCCACCGGCGGCTGGGCGGCCGGGACGCGGAGCGGCTGGAGACCGTCGCCGCCCGCGCGGCCGCCGGCGACGAGCTCGCTGTACGGGCCGTCACCACTGGCGGCGCCGCGGCCGGCCGGGTGCTCGGCGGGCTCGCCAACGCGCTCGGTCCGGACCGGGTCGTCGTCGGCGGCGGGGTCACCCGCCTCGGCGCACCGCACCGGGACGCGCTGGCCGCCGCCTTCGCCGCCGAACTCCTGCCCCCGCTGCGCGGCCTCCGCCCCGCGCCACCCCGCTTCGGCGACGAGTCCGCCGTACGGGGCGCGGCCCTGCTGACCGCCACGCTTCCGCTGCACGCACCGGAGGGGGCCTCAACCGGCGTACGGGCGCCGGGAGTTCAGAAGCCCGCCGGGAGGCCGGTCGTCGAGCGGCTGGCCGGGCGGCTGGTGGTGTCCTGCCAGGCGCCGCCCGGTGACCCGATGCGGGACACCGGGACGCTCGTGCGGCTGGCCAGGGCGGCGGCCGCGGGCGGCGCCGCGGGCGTCCGGGTCAACGGGCCCGAGGTCGTCGCGGCCGTGGCCGGGGCGGTCGGCCTGCCGGTGATCGGGCTGTGGAAGGACGGCGACACCGACGTCCACATCACCCCCACGGTCCGGCACGCGCTGGCCGTCGCCCGCGCGGGCGCGGACGTCGTCGCCGCCGACGCGACCGGCCGGCCGCGCCCCGACGGCAGCGGCTTCGCCGAACTGGCCGCCGCCGTCCACGCGTCGGGTGCCCTGGTGATGGCCGACGTCGCCACCCTGGAGCAGGGCGTCGCCGCCGAGGCGGCGGGCGCCGACCTGGTCTCCACGACCCTCTCCGGGTACGCGCCGGGCAGCCCCCGCCAGGACGGCCCCGACCTCGCGCTCGTCGCGGAACTGGCCCGCGCCGTGCGCGTCCCCGTCGTCGCCGAGGGGCGCGTCGCCGGACCCGAGGACGCGGCGTCGGCGCTGGCGCACGGCGCGCACAGCGTCGTCGTCGGCACCGCCATCACCGCGCCCACGGCGCTGACCGGCCGCTTCGTCACGCGCCTGGCCGCGACGGAGAGCCCGCACCGAGCGGCCCCGCACGTCCCGGCGGACCGTTGACGGCCGTGCCGGAAGTCCCCTGACCCGCACCGCAGACAGCGCTCGACGGTGAGCCTGTCCGGCCCTTGGAGACCCCGTGACCCCCATAGGCAAGAACCCGGCGCCGCAGTCCGCACCGCCCTGGTACCGCGAAGTCCGGCCGACGCAGTGGAAGTCCTTCCTCGCCGCCTGGATCGGCTACGTTCTCGACGGCTTCGACTTCGTCCTCATCACGCTCGTCCTCACCGAGGTCAGCGCGGACTTCGGGCTCAGCACCGTGGAGGGCGCCAGCCTCATCTCCGGCGCCTTCATCACCCGCTGGCTCGGCGGCGCGGTGCTCGGCGCGCTCGGTGACCGGTACGGGCGGAAGCTGTCGATGATCGTCAGCATCCTGCTGTACTCGCTGGGCACCTTCGCCTGCGGGTTCGCCTGGGACTACACCAGCCTGTTCGTCGCCCGGCTCGCCATCGGCATGGGCATGGCCGGGGAGTACAGCGCCAGCGCCACCTACGTGATGGAGAGCTGGCCGGTACGTGTGCGGAACCGGGCCAGCGGGTTCCTCATCTCGGGCTTCTCGGTCGGCTCGGTGCTCGCCGCGCAGGTCTACAACTGGGTCGTGCCCGCGCTCGGCTGGCGCTGGATGTTCTACATCGGGCTGGTGCCGATCGTCATCGCGCTGTGGATGCGGCGGGCGCTGCCCGAGGCGGAGGAGTGGAGCGCGTCCGTCGCCGAACAGGGCGTCAGGCCCAACCCGTTCCGGCCGCTGTTCGCCACGCCCGCGCGGGCCACCGCCAACCTCGCCGTCGTGGTGGTGGCGAGCGTCAGCCTGTTCGCCGTGTTCACCCCGTTCGGGGGCGACGCCGTGCCGGTCCTCGCCGTCGTCGCCGGGGTGGCGCTGCTGGCCTTCGCGGTGCAGCTCGGCGGGCGCAAGGGGTGGGCGCTGTACGTCGCGATGATCGTCACGGTGTTCTTCGCGTTCCTCTACACCTGGCCCATCCAGGGGCTGCTGCCGACGTACCTGAAGACCGAACTCGGCTACAGCGCGGACCAGGTGACCGACGTCCTGTACTTCGCCGGGTTCGGCACGATGTCCGGCTGCGTCCTCGCCGGGTTCGTCGGCGACTGGATCGGGACGAAGCGGGCCTACGCGCTCACCCTCGTCGCCTCGCTGGCCTTCGTCTTCCCGGTCTTCGCCGTCCAGGACAACCTGCTGGTGCTCGGCCTCCTCCTGTTCGTGCTCCAGGCGTTCAGCTTCGGCATCTCCGGGCTGCTGCCGCGCTACATCGGCGGGCACTTCCCCACCGAGAGCCGGGGCGCCGCGCTCGGCTTCACCTACAACGTGGGCTCGCTGGGCGGCGCGGTCGCGCCCGTGCTCGGCGCCCACCTGGCCTCCGGAATGGAACTCGGGCGCTCCCTCGCCGTGCTGACCTTCGCGGGCACGCTCATCGTCGTCCTCCTCGTCGGCCTGGACGTACCGCACCGGCTCGGCAGGCTCACCGACCCCTCGGGCCCGGCCGACCACCTCTCCGCCGAGGGCTCCCGCACGGACGGTGCGCCGCCGGAGCGGGAGGAGCGGCCCGAACCCTCCGTC
The DNA here is from genome assembly GCF_012726235.1 of Streptomyces sp. HNM0574. GTDB lineage: Bacteria > Actinomycetota > Actinomycetes > Streptomycetales > Streptomycetaceae > Streptomyces. The sequence continues at coordinate 90,167 of NZ_JAASAH010000009.1, read as the reverse complement.
GCCGAGCCCGAGTAGGCGCGCGGCGGGCCCCGCCGGGCCGGTGGTCCGGCGGGGCGAACGGGGCGGCACGTCGGGGTGGTCCCGGCGGGCCGGACGGCTCGCCGGGCCGCGGCCGCGGGTACGGGCGCGCCATGACCGACTTCGGATACACCCTGATGGGAGAGCAGGCCGGACCGCGCCGGCTGGTGCAGGACGCGGTGGCCGCCGAGCGCGCCGGGTTCGACTTCGCCGTCGCCTCCGACCACCTCTTCCCCTGGCTCACCGAGCAGGGGCACTCGCCGTACGTGTGGACGGTGCTCGGCGCCGTCGTGCAGGCCACCGAGCGGCTGCCGCTGATGAGCTACGTGACCTGCCCGACCTTCCGGTACCACCCCGTGGTCGTGGCGCAGAAGGCCGCGACCGTGCAGCTGCTGTCCGAGGGGCGCTTCACCCTCGGGCTGGGCTCGGGCGAGAACCTCAACGAACACGTCGTCGGCCCGTGGCCCTCCGTCGACGTCCGGCACGAGCGGCTGGAGGAGGCGATCATCATCATCCGCTCGCTGTTCGAGGGCGGGTACGTCAGCTACGAGGGCGTCCACTACCGCGTCGAGTCGGCGAAGCTGTGGGACGTGCCCGACCTGCTCCCGCCCATCGGCGTCGCCGCCTCCGGTCCGAGCTCCTGCGACATCGCGGGCCGCCTCGGCGACGTGCTCGTCGCGACCGAGCCGCGCGCCGAGCTGTGCCGGATGTTCGACGACGCGGGCGGCGCGGGCAAGCGGCGGGTGGGCCAGATCCCGGTCAGCTACGACCCGGACCCAGGCCGTGCGGTCGCCCGCGCGCACGCGAACTTCCGCTGGTTCGCGGGAGGTTGGAAGGTCAACACGGAGCTGCCGGGGCCCGCGGCCTTCGCCGGGGCCACGCGGTCCGTACGCCCCGAGGACGTCGCCGAGCAGATCCCCTGCGGCGCGGACGTCGACGAGTTCGTGGCCCGCATCCGGCCGTTCGCCGAAGCGGGCTTCGACGGGATCGCCCTCGTCCAGGCCGGGGGAGAGGCCCAGTCCTCCTTCATCGACTGGGCGAAGACCGACCTCCTCCCGGCCCTGCGGGAGGCGCTGTAGGGCGGGCCGCGGGGTCCGCTCCGCCCTGAGTAGGCTCGGGCACCGAGCTGCGAGGGGGGAATCATGGCCGTCCACAACGTGCACGAGCGGTCTCTGCCGGTGCCCGCGGGTGAACTCGCCCCGCTGCTCGACGGGCTGGCCTCGTCCGACGACCGGCTGTGGCCGCATGACCGGGGCCGCTGGCCCGCCATGCGGTTGGACCTGCCGCTGGGTGCAGGCGCCAAGGGCGGCCACGGGCCGGTCCGTTACACCGTCACCGAGTACGTCCCCGGGCGCCGGGTGCGGTTCGGCTTCACCGGGCCCAGGGGCTTTCTCGGGTTCCACGAGTACACGGTGCTCCCGGCCGGGGACGACGAGGGCGCCGGGTCCTGCGTGCTGCGGCACACCCTCGCCATGCGGGTCCGCGGCTCCGCCCGGCTCAGCTGGCCGCTCGTCTTCCGCCCGCTCCACGACGCCGTGCTGGAGGACAGCCTCGACCGGGCCGAACTCGCCTGCACCGGCGCGCTGGTCCGGCCCGCGCGCTGGAGCCCCTACGTGCGGCTGCTGCGCCGCCTGGCCGTGGGCGCGCGGCGGAGGCGTACGCGCCGCTGACGGTACGGGTGCCGTCCGCGGGTCACAGGTTGGTTTCGGACAGGCGGCCGGTTTCGAACCCTCGGGCGGTTAGCTTAGGGTTGCCTTACTTTCTTCGGCCCGGCGCTCCGGCGCCGGGCGTGCGGAACGTCCCACCGCACCGACGGAGAAGGCGTCGCCACCGCCGCAGCAGGGCGGGGGCGGCACCGCGGCACCGCGTCCCCCGGCGCGCCGCCGCGGCACCACGGCGGGCGAACGGGCGGCACTCCCCAGGCCGTTCGGACGTCCGGGCCGCAAGGCCGGCCGCCCCCCACGTCCCCTGTCGGTACCCATGAAAGGCGCACACGTGACACGCTCCGCTCGCGGTCGCACCGCCACCCTCACCGCCCTGGCCCTCTCCGCCGCGCTCGGCCTCTCCGCCTGCGGCACCGGAGGCGGCGGCGAGAGCAAGAACGCCGAGAAGCGCACCCACCCGGTGAAGACCGCCAAGGGCACCGTCTCGGTGCCGGACGCCCCCGAGCGGGTCGTGGTCCTGGACACCGGGGAGCTCGACTCCGCCATCACGCTCGGCGTGAAGCCGGTCGGCGCCACCAAGGCCGACGTCGGCAAGGCCCTCCCCGGCTACCTGCCGAAGGACAAGGTCGAGGGCATCGAGAACGTGGGCACCATCGGGCAGCCCAACCTGGAGAAGATCGCCTCCCTCAAGCCCGACCTGATCCTCACCAGCGCCCTCCGCGACGAGGCCAACTACGAGGAACTCAAGGCCATCGCGCCCACCGTGATGACCGAGGCCACCGGCTACCCGTGGAAGCAGAACTTCCGGGTGCACGCGGACGCGCTCGGCAAGAAGGCCGAGGGCGAGAAGGTCGTCGCGGACTACGAGAAGCACGCGGCCGAGGTCACCGAGGCGCTCGGCGGCCGGAAGAAGGCCAAGGAGCTCAAGACCAACGTGATCCGCTTCACCGAGGGCTCCGACACCCGGATCTACGGCGACAAGAGCTACATCGGGACGGTGCTGAAGGACGTCGGCCTGGGCCGGCCGCCGATCGTGAAGAAGGCCAAGGAGGCCGACGGCCTCTACGTCGGGGTGAGCCCCGAACGGATCGACGAGGCCGACGCGGACGTGCTCTTCCACTCCTCCTACGGCGACCCCGACAAGTCCGGCTACTCCAAGGCCGTCAAGAGCGACCTGTGGAAGGACGTCCGGGCGGTGCGGGACGGCAAGGCGTTCGCCGTCGACGACGACCGCTGGTTCCTCGGCATCGGCTACACCTCGGCCCACCAGATCCTGGACGACATCAGCAAGAACCTCGCGGGCTGACCGCTCCTCCACCGGCGTGCTGCCGGGGGCACCTCCCGGCCCCCGGCCGCACGCCGTTGTGCGTTCCGGTCCCGTCGCCCGCGAAGCCGGTGGCCTGAACGGGTCGCGTGCGGCCGTGACGCCTGGGGCGAAGCGGAACGCGAGGGGTGCGGGAGAGCGGTGACCGGGAAAGGAACGGAAAGCCGGTTCACCGGGCCGAACGGCACCCCCGGGAACAAGCCATTGAACTCCCGGCACCTTCCTCGGACATCAGGGGGTGGTCCACAATCTTGGAGACATCGAAGCTGCTTGTTTCCGTACGGGCGCACGGACCGCAAAGGCCCGGGCGTCCGGGATCTCCCCTGCGCACATTTCCTCTCCCGCGCAATACGAGGAGGGCTCCATGGCCGCTCAGCACGATTTCCCGGTGATCGACGCGGACAGCCACATCGTTCTTCCCGATTCGGACGAATGGTGGCGCGGCAGGATTCCGCGGCAGTACGAGGATTGGATGCCCAGGTACCAGGACGACGTCCTCTTCGCCGAGGGACGGGTCATCGAGGGCCCCTCGCCCACATTCCACGGAAAACCCACCCAGGCGGCCTGGTTCGGCAGCACCCAGGGCGCGACGTACACACCGGGAAGCTGGCTGTACGACGACCCCGCCACCGTCGAGGTGCTCGGCGCCCTCAAGCGCGGCGGACTCGACCCGCAGGACCGGCTCAAGGCCATGGACCGCGAGGGCATCTCGCAGGCGTACATCTTCCCGTCCAAGGTGCTCGGCCTGCTCCCGGCGCTGCGCAGCGCCGCCTTCGCGTACGAGATCGCCAAGGCGTACAACGACTGGGCCATGGCCTACTGTTCGGCGGAACCCGGCAGGCTGCTGCCCGTCGCCGTGCTCCCGCAGCACGACGTCACGCTCGCCGTCGCCGAGGCCCGCCGGGTGCGGGACGCCGGCATCCGCACCGTCATCCTGCGGCCCAACACCGTCGCCGGGACGAACATCGACGACCCGGTGTACGAGCGGCTGTGGGAGTTCTGCGAGACCAACGGAATCGCGGTCTGTTTCCACGAGGGATTCGGCGTCGCGAAAATTCCCCGGGTCGGCACGGAACGCACGCACGACACCATGCAGGGCCATCTCGTCAGCCACACCTTCGAGCACATGACGGCGGTCATGGTGCTCATCACCGCCGGTGTGCTGGAGCGTTATCCCCGGCTGAACTTCGCCTTCATGGAGAGCGGCGCCGGATGGGCGCCGTTCTGGCTGCACCGTATGGACGACCACGTCGAGCAGTTCGCCAAGGACAGGGAACCGCTGCCGCTGAAACCCAGTGAATACTTCCGGCGTCAGTGCTATCTCGGAATCGAGCCGGAGGACCCGCTGCTGGCGATGCTGGTGGAACACGGGCTCGCCGACAATCTCCTGTTCGCCAGCGACTTCCCGCACTTCGACGCGAAATTCCCCGGCGCCGTCACCTCGCTCGCCGAACGGGGCGATCTGAGCGACCAGGTGAAGCGGAAGCTGCTCTGCGACAACGCCCACCGCTTCTTCGGAACCGGAACCGGAAGCGGTCCCGCATGACGGCGGCCGTCGAGCGGGCCGTGCCCGACGACCGGGTCGACGCCGTCCTCAAGGAACTGGAGGCGCGCTCCCGCAAGGAGCAGCAGCAGCTGGAGGAGCTGCGCGCCGCCGGCGGCACCGCGCTGCGCGAACAGGCCGCCTCCTTCATGCTCGACGTCGGCCCCGAGGCCGGACAGTTCCTCAACACCCTGGTGCGCGGCACCCGCGCCCGGATCGTCCTCGAAGTCGGCGGCTCCGTGGGCTACTCGACGGTCTGGCTGGCCGAGGCGGTACGCGCCACCGGCGGGCGGCTGTACTCCATCGAGGTCGACCCGGAGAAGCGCGCCGAGCAGCACGCCTTCCTCACCTCGGCCGGCCTGCGCGAGTACGTGGAGCTGACCGGTCTGGAGGCGCCCGAGCTGGTGCCCACCCTGCCGGGGCCGGTGGACCTGGTGCTGCTCGACCACTGGAAGGAGCTGTACCCCCGGGACTTCGACGCGACCTGGGCGGTGCTCCGGCCCGGCGGTCTGGTGGTCGCCGACAACATCGTCACGCCCCGGAAGAACGCCGCCGTCATCGCCGCCTACCAGCGGCACGTCGCCGGGGTCCCGGACGCGCAGAGTCAGGTGCTCGCCGTGGGTGACGGACTGGAGATCACCGTAAAGCGTGAAGCCCCGTTGTGTGACTGAGAGTCGCGAGGACGGTGACCGTACCCTCGTGCCCGACCCTGCTGGCACTGCGGCGAAGGCGTATTCGTGAACATTGGCATCGAGTCGGAACTGCCCGTCGTCGACCACAGCGGGACGGCGGCCGACAGCCCGCCGGTGCACGCCTTCTTCCAACGGCTGGCCGGGCACGAGGGGTTCGACACCTACCGTGACGGCACGACCGGAACCGTCGTCGGTGTCCGCGCCAAGCGCGGCGACGGCACGCTGGACATCGGCAACGACTACGGCATCTGCACCGTCGAGATGGCCCTCCCGCCGGAGGACGGCTTCGCCCGCAGCAGGGCGGCGTGGAACGGCACGCTGGACTCGCTGCTGCTGCCGGCCCTCCGCGCGGAGGGGCTGTCCGCGCTGGCGCACGGCTGCCAGCCGCGCACCGAGACCCTCGGCCGCCCCTACCTGGCGGACAAGGGCCACTACACCTTCTGGCTGGCCCAGGCGGAACGCCGGCCCGGGCACTACGCGCCGGACGCCTGGCCCGGCTTCGCTGCCGTCCAGTTCAACATCGACGTGCCGCTCGCCGACGTGGTGCCCGCCTGCAACACGCTCATCGCGATGACCCCGCTGCTGTGCGCCTGGGGCGCCAACTCGGCCGTGTTCGGCGGCCGCGTCCAGCCCTGGCAGTCGCTCCGCCTGCGCGGCTACACCGAACTCGCCGCCACCAACCCCTTCTTCGCCGACCGGCTGCTCTACCCCCGGCGTACGTACCGGAACCTGTCGGACTACATGCGGGACGCCTGGGCGCTGCCCGTCTTCGAGGTCGTCCGGCAGGGCACCATCTACCGCCCCGTCGACCCGGAACTGACCACGGAGGGCTTCGCGGCCCTGGGCGAGGCGGAGTTCACGGACGTGCACGGCGCCAAGCGCAGCCTGCGCTGCACCACCCCCGACCTGGCCTCGGGCCTCGTCTTCTACTGGCCCGCCGTACGGGTGCGGATGCGGCTCGACGAGTCGTGCAGCGTCCAGGAGGTGCTGGACGCGGTCGACGCCGGACGCCCCGAGGCGGTGCTGCGGGACGCCGGGCGCGGCACCTTCATCGAGGTGCGGCAGCTGCCGACGATGGGGCGCGAGGAGACCTTCGCGTGGCTGGCCATAGTCCTGGGCTGGCTGGACAACCTGACCGCGTGCCGGGAGCTGTTCGCGCCGTGGACCCTCGACGTCTCCCGCGCCGCCACCGAGCAGGCGCAGACCCGGGGCTGGCACACCGAGGTCGTGGGCGCCCGGATGGACGCCTGGGGCGAGCGGGCCCTGCGGGCCGCCCGGGAGGGCCTGCGCCGCGGCGGCGCCGCCGACGTGACCGAACTGGAGCCGCTGGAGCGCCGGTTGACCGACCTGCGGAACCCGGCGGCGGACGCCGTCGACCTGCTGCGGCGCGACGGGATCGAAGCACTCGTGGAGCACCTGAGGATGTGATCGCGTGACCGGACAGCCCGCCGGACCCGAGCCCGCCCCCGTGGCGGTGACCCCGCACGGGACGTACAACTTCTGCGCCGGGCCGGGGACGCTGCCCCGCGCGGTCGCCGCGCGGGTACGCGCGGAGTTCGCCGGGCACGTGCGGGACGGGGCCTCCGTCGTCGAGATCAGCCACAAGAGCCGCAGGTTCACCGCCCTGCTGGAGGAGACCGAGCAGCGCTTCCGGCGGCTGTGCGAACTGCCCGACGACCACCGGCTGCTGTTCGTGCACGGCGGCGCCCGGATGCAGTGCTCGGCGGTGCCGCTCAACCTCCTCGCCCGCTCGCCCAGCCGTACCGCCGGCTACGTCGACAGCGGCCTCTTCGCCCAGCAGGCCCGGCGGGAGGGGGCCCGCTTCGGCCGCGCGGTCACCGTCGCCTCCAGCGAGGGGACCGGCTTCGACCGGATACCCGAGGTGGATCCGCGGCGCTGTCCGGGCGACGCCGCGTACCTCCACCTGACCAGCAACAACACGGTCTACGGCACCCGTTGGACCCGCTTCCCCGAGGTCCGCGCCCCCCTCGTGGTGGACGCGACCAGCGACATCCTCTCCCGCCGCCTCGACCTCGGCCGCTTCGGACTGCTGTACGCCGGGTTCCAGAAGAACCTCGGCCCGGCGAGCATGGCCCTGGTCACCGCCAGGAGCGACCTGCTCGGCCACGCGCTGCCGCACACCCCCCGGCTGCTCGACTACTCGGTGTACGCCTCGACCCGTTCGCTCGACAACACCCCCAACACCTTCGCGGTGTTCGTGCTCTCCCTGGTCCTGGAGTGGATCGCGGAACAGGGCGGCCTCGGGCCCGTCGAGAAGGCGAACGAGCACAAGGCCGCGACGCTGTACCGGGAGCTGGACGCCTCGGACTTCTACGTCCCCATGGCCCTGCCCGCGCACCGCTCCGTCACCAACATCGTCTTCCGCCTCGCCGACGAGTCGCTGACCGGCGCCTTCGTCGCACAGGCCGCCGACGCGGGGCTGTTGGGCCTGGCCGGGCACCGGGTGGCGGGCGGTGTGCGGGCCTCCGTCTACAACGGCATGCCGCAGGAGGGCGTCGCCGCGCTCGCCGGTTTCCTCCGCGACTTCGAGCGCCGGATGGGCTGAGATCCCGCTCCCGCCGGAGGGGACGCCTCCGGCGGGAGCGGGGGAGCCGGGTCAGTCCGGCTTGCGGAAGGTGAAGGCGTACCGGCCGAGGCTGAAGAAGTACCGTCCCTCGGCGGCCAGTTGACGCAGCTCCTCGGCCCAGGCGCGGACCCGCGCCGCCTCGGCGCGCGGATGGGTCTCCAGGAACGCCTCGATGAACCCGATCTGCCAGTAGCTGTACGCGCCCGGGTCGCAGCGCCGGTCCAGGAACGTCAGCGTGGTCAGGCTCTCCTCGGCGAAGCCCGCCTCGCGCAGCAGCGGGCTCAGCTGCTGCGGCAGGCGCGGGTGGGCGACGTGGTCGTCCCACAGCTCCTGGATCTCCCGCATCCGGGGGCGGTCGGCCGAGTGCCACACCAGCGAGTCCCAGTCGGTGTCCAGCACGACCGCCCGGCCCCCGGGGCGCAGCACGCGGTACAGCTCGCCCAGCGCCCGCCGGATGTCCTCGACGTACTCGTAGACCTGCACCACCACCGCCGCGTCGAACGTCCCCTCGGGGAACGGGACGTTCTCCGCGCGGCCGGTGCGCAGCTCCACCCGGCCGTCCGCGGTGGCCCCGGCGCAGCGCCGCCCGGCCAGGTCCAGCATGGACTCGCTGATGTCGATGCCGACCGCGCGGCCCTCGGGGCCGACGTCCGGCAGCAGCTCGGAGATCAGGTAGCCGGGGCCGCAGCCGATGTCCAGCAGCCGGTCGCCCGGCCGCAGGTCGAGGCAGCGGCGCAGATGGCGGCGCTGGGCCAGCATGTCGGGCGTATGGGCCTCGGTGTCCGCCTCGGTGGCCCGCTCGCCGTCGAAACGCAGCAGTTCCGTCACCGGTGTGCTCCCTCCGGGGTGGCTTCGGGGCACCAGGCACGGGCCCGGGCCAGGGCGCGGTCGGTGAGCTCCCGTGACTCGCCGACGTACCGGCCCGGGTCGAGCAGCCCGTCCAGGTCGTCCGGGGTCAGCACGGCGCTGACCGCCGGGTCGGCCAGCAGCGTCGCGCGCAGCCCCGCCCCCTCCGAACGGGCCTGCTGGCTGAGCCGGTAGACCAGCGTGTGGGCGCTCTGGCGGCCCAGGGAGCCGCTCAGCGCGAGCATCACCGCCTCGGTGCACAGCGACTCGGCGAAGGCGTGCGCGTTCTGCGCCATCCGCTCCGCGTGCACCTGGAGCCCGGCCAGCACCTCGTTCAGGATGCCGAGCGCCGCCAGGGTGTGGTGCGAGACGTCCGCGACCGCGACCCACTCCATGCGCAGCCCGCGCGAGTCCCGCTCGTGCTCCTGCACCATGGCCTCCAGGCCGAGCGCCGCGTCGGAACGGGCGAGCCGCGCCAGCAGCACGACCTGCGCCGAGCGTTCCGGGTTCCGCTTGTGCGGCATCGTGCTGCTGCCGACCCGGCCGAACTCCCAGCCCTCGCTGACCTCCCCGACCTCGGGCCGGGAGAGCACCCGTATCTCGTCGGCGACCCGGGCGAGCGTGCCGGTGACCATCGCCAGCGCGCTGCCGAACTCGGCGACCCGGTCCCGGGTGGAGTGCCAGCCGATCTCCGGGGTGCCGAGGCCGAGTTCGGCGGCGAAGTCGGCCAGCAGCCTGCGGCCCCGGCCGTCGAAGCCCGCCATCGTGCCGACGCCGCCGGACAGCTGCGCGACGAGGACGCGCGGGCGTAACTGGGCCAGGCGCTCGCCGTGCCGGGTGAGTTCGTCGAGCCAGCCCGCGACCTTCAGGCCGAAGGTCATCGGCAGCGCGGGCTGGCCGTGCGTGCGTCCCGCCATGAGACTGTCCCGGTGCTCCTCGGCGAGCGCGGTCAACCGCCGTACCATCGCGCCGAGTTGACGGTCGGCCTCGTCCAGTACGTCCCGCATCTCCAGGGACTGGGCGGTGTCCTGGATGTCCTGCGTGGTGGCCCCGAGATGCACCATCTCCCCGGACACGTCCTCGCAGGCGGCCTCCAGGCCCCGCAGCAGCGGTACCAGCGAGTGCCCGGTGCGCCGGAACTCGGGGGCCAGCGCGGTCAGATCGACGCGCCCCGGCTCGCAGGCCCGCGCCACCTGCGCGGCCGAGCCGGGGGGCACCATGCCCAGCCGTTCCTGGCAGGTGGTGAGCGCCGCCTCGACGCGCAGCCAGCGCTGGAGGCGGCACCGGTCGCAGAAGATGCGGCGGCTGGCGTCGGTGGCGTAACCGCCGCCGTGGAACAGGGAGTCGACGATGTGGGCCCGTCGGTGGCGACAGGAGCCCTCGGGCGCGTCGGGCCCGCCGTCGGAAGCGGGGTCCTCGGCGGCGGCCCCGGGCGGGACGCCCTCGCCGGGGCGGTGGTCGCCGGGTGCGGTGTCCGGCCGCTGGTGCCGGTAGGAAAGAGCCATGGTTACCTCGTTTTCCAGAGGTTGCCTTGCCTTCCCCGAGAGAGTTCCCCGCCGGGTCCCGTCCACGCGCCGGAGGTGAGGCGGCGTCAGGTTCCGTTTCCCCGCCACGGCCGGACTCCGGCGGCCGCCCCGGTAGATGGCCCGGGCAACGGCCCGTGGCAGGGTGGCCCGAGGCCGGGCCGAGCGGCGCCGGCGCGAGCGACGGGAAGGCGGCCGAGGGATGACGGACACGGCACGCGGGCTGGCCGCGGCACTGGGCGGGGAACATGTCGTGCTGGACCCGGGCGTCCTCGCGGCGTACCGGCACGACGAGGCCGAGTGGGCGCCGTACGGCGAACCCCTCGCGCTGGTGCGGCCCCGCGGGACCGGCCAGGTGCGCGAGCTCGTCCGGTACTGCCTGGAGCACCGCATACCCCTCGTGCCGCGCGGCGCCGGAACCGGGCTGTCCGGCGGCGCCAACGCCGTCGACGGCTGCGTCGTCGTCTCCTTCGAGGCGATGAACGCGGTGCTGGAGATCGACCGCGAGGAGCGGCTCGCCGTCGTCCAGCCCGGCGTCGTCAACGACGACCTGCGCGCCGCCTGCGCCGAGCACGGGCTCTGGTACCCGCCGGACCCGGCCAGTTCCCCCTGGTCGACGATCGGCGGCAACGTCGCCACCAACGCGGGCGGCATGTGCTGCGCCAAGTACGGGGTGACCCGGGACTACGTGCTCGGCCTGGAGGCCGTCACCGGGCGCGGCGAGACCGTCCGGCTCGGGCGGCGCACCGCCAAGGGCGTCACCGGGTACGACCTGTGCGGGCTGATGGTCGGCTCCGAGGGCACGCTCGGGGTGATCACCGAGGTCACGGTGCGGCTGCGGCCCGCACGGCAGCCGGAGCGCACCGTCGCGGGCTTCTTCGACTCGGTCGTCACGGCGGGGGAGGCCGTCAGCGCCGTCGTCGCCTCCGGCGCGGTCCCGTCCGCGCTCGAACTCGTCGACCGGCACTGCCTGGAGGCCGTCGACGCCTGGAAGAACATGGGCCTCTCGGCCGACGCCGACGTGGTCCTCCTCGCCCGCGTCGACACCCCCGGCGAGGCCGGGGACGCGGAGGCCGCGGGCGTCCGGGACAGCTTCGCGGCGGCGGGCGCCACCTGGGCCGCCGTCTCCGCCGACCAGCGGGAGGCCGACGCCCTGTTCGACGCGCGCCGCCTCGCCTACCCTGCGCTGGAGCGGCTCGGCCCCGTCCTCACCGAGGACGTGTGCGTCCCGCGCACCGTCGTCCCCGAGATGCTCGCCCGGATCGAGAAGACGGCGGCGGCGCACGACGTGCTCATCGCCAACATCGCGCACGCCGGGGACGGCAACCTGCACCCGCTCATCATCACGCCCGCCGGCGACGAGCGGGCGCGCACGCGGGCGCAGCGGGCCTTCGAGGTCATCCTGGACGACGCGATCGCGCTGGGCGGCACCGTCACCGGCGAACACGGCGTCGGCCTCCTCAAGAAGCGCGGCATGAGCACCGAACTCTCCCCGCCCGTCCTGGACATGCACCGCGCCGTCAAGGCCGCCCTCGACCCGCACGGCATCCTCAACCCGGGCAAGGTCTTCGACGGGGCGGAGGCGCCCGCGAGTTGATCTCCGGCGGGCCCCGGGGCGTGCGCCGGGGCCCGCCGGCCGGTTCGGCAAACCCGTGGCGGCCGCGGCGCGGGTGAGATACGCATAGGGGATGCGGCGGGGGATACGGCGGGCGTCGTGCCGGGTATCCGTTCCGTGATGAACCGCTTGTGGCGCAGGGGAAGTTGACGAAGACAGGGGTGTGGCCGTGATCAAGGGTGTCGATGTCTCCTCGTACCAGCCGTCCGACTACAGCACGAAGGGCCTCGACTTCGTCTTCATCAAGGTCAGCGAGGGCACGTCCTACAAGAACCCGAAGTGGGTGAAGCAGCGCAGCACCGCGCGCGAGGCCGGACTCGTCACCGGCTTCTACCACTTCGCCCGCGCGGGCAGCATGAGCGCCCAGGCCGACTACTTCCTCGACGAGATCAAGCTCGCCGCCGGCGACATGCTCGTCCTCGACTGGGAGGACCCGGACGTCAGCAACGCGGACAAGGACCGCTGGATCAAGTACGTGCAGGACAAGCGCCCGAACCACAAGGTGCTGCTGTACTGCAACGTCGACTTCTGGCTGAACCGCGACACCACGTCCTTCCCCGGCGACGGCCTGTGGATCGCGCACTACAACGGCAAGCCGGGCAGCCCCGGCGTCCAGCACCCGTGGACGTTCCACCAGTACACGGACGACCCGATCGACACCAACCTCGGCAAGTTCGACAGCCGCGGCGCGCTGCGCGACTGGGCGGGCGGCTGAGCTCTTCCGGCCGGCGGCGGGCCCGGTTCGGGGACGCCCCTGTCCGCGCGTCGCGGGCCGCGGGTGCGTCGTGGCCGGTCGCGGAGTTCCCCGCGTACGGACCCGGGGGCGGGGGAGGAGGCCCGGGCGGATAATGTCCGGGACATGCCCGAAGCCAAGCACCCGTCCCGGTCCGACGCCGCCACGGACCGCACACCCGCCGCACCCGCTCCGGACGGCGACGCCGCGACCGAACCCCTGCCGGAAGGCGGAGCCCGGGCGGAAGCCGGGGACGGGGTGAAGGAACTGCCGGGCGCGGACGGGGAGAAGGCCGTCGAGGGCGGCGGTGCGGGAGGCCGGGGCAAGGGGGCGGCCTCGGAGACGGGGGCGGACGAGGGCCCGGAGAAGGCCCCGGCACCGGACGTGGACGAGCGTCCGGACGAGGACGTCGACGAGCGTCCCGACGGCCCCCCGGACGAGGGTCCCGGAGAGGGCCCGGAGGACGACCCGGAGGACGACGAGGCCCGCGACGAGGCGCCGCAGGGGCTGACGCCGCGGCAGGCGCGGCGGGTGCGGATCGTGCTGTCGGGGGCCGTGATGGCGGCCGTGGCCGTCGCCCTCGTCGTGCGGGTACGGAGCGAACCGTCGCTGGTGACCGTCGGGTTCTACGGGATGGCGCTGCTGCTCTCCGGCACGGCGATCGAGCTCAGCCGGCGGGGCCGCACCCGCGTCGCCACCGCCGTACTGCTCCTCGGCTTCGCCTCCGTCGCGCTCGGAGAACGGGTGCTCGCCGCCGCCGGGTAGCGGCCGGGGCCCGGTGCTCCGGCGTAGGCTGCGCGGCATGACGGACGACCTTCCGGACATGCGGGCCTCCGACGCCGAACGTGAGCGGGTCGCCGACCTGCTGCGGGACGCGCTGGCCGAAGGCCGCCTGGACATGGACGAGTTCCAGGAGCGCCTGGACACCGCCTACCACGCCCGCACCCGGGGCGAACTCGTCCCGCTGGTACGCGACCTGCCCGCTCCGGCGGAGCGCCCGTCGCCGGCCGCCGAGGTGCCGCCCGGTACGGGGACGCGCTGGCCGGAGCGGATCGGCGGGCCCGGCGGCTCGCGCTGGGGACTGGGTCTGCTGGGCGGCTTCCGCCGCGTCGGCGGCTGGACGGTGCCCCGCCTGTTCACGGCCGTCGCCTTCTGCGGGGGCGGCGAACTCGACCTGCGCGAGGCGCGGTTCGAGGACCGCGAGACGGTGATCCGCTGCTTCGCCGTCATGGGCGGCGTCAAGATCACGGTTCCGCCGGGCGTCGAGGTGGTCTCGCGCGGCCTCGGTGTCATGGGCGGCTTCGACGCGACGGCCGAGGGGCCGGGGGAGCGGGGGGCGCCGCGCGTCGTGGTCACCGGGTTCGCGTTCTGGGGCGGCGTGACGGTGGAGCGGGGGCGCGCCAAGGGGGTGCCTGAGCTGGGCGACGGGGGTTCGCGGGGGTAGCGGCTGGGTGTCCCGTGCGGCGCCGTCGTGGTTGTTCGCGCAGTTCCCCGCGCCCCCCTTTGTGGGGGCTGGTGTGTGTGCCCCGTGCGGCGCCGTTGTGGTTGTTCGCGCAGTTCCCCGCGCCCCTGACGCCCCGCGTTCACCACCAGGTGCAGGGGTCGGTTCCCGGGTGGCCTGGTGGGTGGGGCCAGGTGGTGGGGGCGTTGGTGTAGTGGAGGGGGGAGCGGGCGTGGTGGAGGTGGCCGAGGGGGGTGTCGGACTCGGTGAGCCAGGGGGTGAGGGGGGTGTCGGCCTGAGTCGGTTGTGCGGGTGGGGTGTTGGTGTTGAGGAGCCAGGTGGCGGTGCGGGCGAGGGTGAGGCGGAGGACGCGGGAGCCTGCGGTGGCCGTGTGCGCTTCGGTGACGGCGCGCAGGACGGCGGCCGCCAGCAGGTAGCCGGTGCCGTGGTCGAGGGCCTGGACGGGGAGGGCTCCGGGGGTGCCGTCGGGGGCCGACTCGGTGGCGGCGATGCCGGTCGCGGCCTGCACCAGGCTGTCGAAGCCGCGCCGCCGGTGCCACGGGCCGGGCGCGCCCCAGGCGCTCAACTGCCCGACGACGAGGCCCGGTCGGCGGTCGGCCAGGGACTCGGGGGCGAGGCCGAAGCGGTCGAGCGCGCCGGGGCGGTAGCCGGTGAGGACGACGTCGGCCGAGGACAGCAGCTCCTCGAAGGTGGCCTGGCCGCTGCGGCGGGCGAGGTCCAGGGTGGCGGAGCGCTTCCCGAAGCCGGTGTCGGCGTGCGCGTCCGGGGGCTCCGGGAGGTGCGGCGGGTCCAGACGCAGCACCTGCGCGCCGAGCAGCGCGAGCGTACGGGTGGCGACCGGGCCCGCGATGACCCGCGTCAGGTCGAGCACCCGCAGCCCCCGTGCCGCGCCGGACGCCTCGCCGGGGGCGCGGAAGGGGAGGGCCGGGGCGCTGTCGAGGCGTTCGAGGGTGAGCAGGGGTTTGGCCGCCACGGCGGTGCCCTGCGGGTGCTCGGCCCACTCCTCGGGGCCGCGTACGGCGACGGCGAGGCCGCCCGCCGCGAACACGGCCTCCTCCACCTCCGTGGCCTTCCGCTCGGCGAGCAGCCGGGCCACGGCGGCGGCCGCCGCGTCGTCGCCGGAGTCGTCGACGCCGAGGGCGTGCAGCAGCCGCGCGCGGTGGTGCGGGTAGTTGGCGTGGGTGCGCAGCCAGCCGTCGGCGGTGGGCCAGAACCGGGACAGCGGCGCGAAGTTCACCGGGGACCTGCCGTCGATCAGGAGCTTCCGCTCGCTGGAGAAGGCGGCGGCGACGGCACCGTCGTCGACCCGGACCTCCGGGACCTCCCCGCCCGCCGACCGTACGGACGAGAGCTCGGCGGCGGCCAGCGAGCAGGCGGCGACGCTCGCCCGGGCGAGGCCGAGCACCGGCAGCCGCGCGGGCAGCAGCCCGGGCCTGGTGGCGTGGCCGACCCGGTCGAGCAGCGCGGGGTCGCCGCGCAGGGCGTGCCAGGCGTCGGCCGTGCCGGGTCCGGCGCCGGGGGGACCGTCCGGGGGAGCCGTCCCCGCCGGTCCGGAAGTGCCGTCCGCTGCCGCTGAAGACCATTCCATACCGGGCATTCTGGCATCCGGCGCCGAAGCCGGGCAGTACTGCCCGCCGGGACGGAGGGCTCCGCGGGATGCGGCCGGGGCGAACTGCTGTACGGTGACGCTCCCATGAGCAGCAGTGACGTACCCGCGCGGGCGGCGGCGTGGCCCCGTAGCGAGACGGAGGCGCGGGCCGAGCAGGACCGGCTCCGGGCCCTGGTCGATCCGGCGGACCACCTTCCCGCGCCGGGCACCCCGGGCGCCACGGCCGTCGGGCTGGACGTGGCGTACGACGACGAGCGCGACCGGGTCGCGGCGGCGGCCGTCGCGCTGGACTGCGGCTCGCTGGAGACGGTCGCCACCGCCACCGCCACCGGCCGGGTCGCCTTCCCCTATGTGCCGGGCCTGCTGGCCTTCCGGGAGATCCCGGCCGTGCTGGACGCGCTCGCCGTGCTCCGCGAGCGGCTGGGCCGGGAGCCCTCGGCGCTGGTCTGCGACGGCTACGGGCTGGCCCACCCGCGCCGCTTCGGGCTCGCCTCGCACCTCGGGGTGCTGACGGGGCTGCCGTCGATCGGCGTCGCGAAGAACCCCTTCGGCTTCACGCACGCACCTCTCGGCCCCGCGCGGGGCGAGGCCGCGCCGCTGCTGGACGGCGCGGAGGAGGTCGGGCGGGCGCTGCGCACCCGGGCCGGGGTGAAGCCGGTGTACGTCTCGGCCGGGCACCGCGCGGGCCTGGACGGGGCCTGCGCCCTCACGCTCGCGCTCGCCCCCGGCTACCGGCTGCCCGAGACCACCCGCCGCGCCGACGCGCTGTGCCGGGAGGCGCTGCGGGAGCACGGCGCGGGCTGAGGAGGCACGTCGGGGTCGAACTGAGTACCCGCACCTCGAACTGAGTAGCCATGCCTATGGGTTGGACGGCCGGTGACCGCGAGGCTGGAGGCATGAGCAAGATCCACCACACCTCCCTGCTGTTCGCCACCGTCCTCGCCGTCACCTGGGTCGTCGCCATGACCTACGTGCTCGGCTCCTGGGCGTTCGGCGGCTGAACCGCGCCGGTTCCGCGAAGCGCCCGCGCGGGCCGCGTCCGCGTGAGAGGCTCGGGCGGCCGTGCCCCGAGCGGCGCGGCCGTGATTCGTGAATCCGATCCGTGGGAGCGCAGGTGGGAATCCGCAGGGTGATGCCCGACATCCGGTCCGGCGCGCTGGAGGAGAGCAAGCGGTTCTACGGCAGGCTCGGCCTGGTGGAGGTCATGGACCTGGGCTGGGTGGTGACGATGGCCTCGCCCTCGAACCCCACCGCGCAGGTCACCTTCTTCGACGAGAACGCCGCGGAGGCCGTGGAGCCGGATCTGAGCGTCGAGATCGAGGACGTCGCCGCCGTCGACCCGCTGCACGCCGAACTGGCCGCCGCCGGCGCCGAGATCGTGATGCCGCCCCGCGACGAACCGTGGGGCGTGCGCCGCTTCTTCGTCCGCGACCCGAACGGCAAGGTCGTCAACGTGGTGGCGCACCGGCCGGACTGAGGCCGGCGGCTCAGTCCTCCTCCCGCGGGGTCTCCAGGACGCGGAGGCCGCTCGCCTCGAAGCGGTCGCGGGTCTCGGCCGGGACGGGGCCGTCGGTGAGGAAGGTGCTGAACAGCTCGGCGCCGCCCACCAGCGCGAAGCACCGCACCCCGAGCTTGGAGCGGTCGGCGGCCACGACGGCGCGTGCGGCGCGCTCGGCCATCAGCCGGTTGACGCCCGCCTCGGCCTCGTCGTGGACGGTGGCGCCCGCCTCGGGGTCGACGCCGTTCGCGCCGATGAAGGCGGTGTCCAGGCTGACCTGGCGCAGCACCGACTCGCTGAAGGGGCCGGTCAGTTCGAAGGAGCGGGAGTGCGCGACGCCGCCCGTCACGACGGTCTTGATCTGCGGGCGCACGGCCAGTTCGTGCGCGATGTTCAGCGAGTTGGTGACCACCGTCAGCCGGGGCAGCGGGCCGCTCTCGGCGAACTCGGGGCGGGTGGCGAGCGCGCGGGCGATCTCCGTCGTCGTCGTGCCGCCGCTGAGGCCGACGGTCTCGCCGGGGCGGACGAGCCGGGCCGCGGCGCGGGCTATCGCCTGCTTCTGCCCGGCGCGGCGGCTGCGCTTGTACCGGATCGGCAGGTCGTAGGCGACGGAGCCGAGCACGGCGCCGCCCCGGGTGCGGGTCAGCAGCTGCTGTTCGGCGAGGGTGTCCATGTCGCGGCGGGCCGTCGCGGCCGAGACCGCGAGCGCTTCGGCGGCCTGTTCCACGTCCAGCCGGCCGTGCTCGCCGAGGAGTTCGAGCAGCGCGTTCATCCGCTCGTGCCGCTTCACGCGGGGCTCCCGTGCGCGTCGAGCAGCGCCTCGGCGGCGGCGCGGGCGTGCCGGGCGGCCTCGGGGCAGTTCCGGACGGCGGCGACGGAGGCCGCGCCGTCGAAGAGCAGCAGCAGCTGGTCGGCCACGGGCTCCGGGTCCCGTACGCCCGCTTCGGAGGCGAGCTGCCGCAGGTAGCGGCGGAGCGCGTTCTTGCTGTCGCGGACGGCGCGGGCGACTCCTTCGGAACCGGCGCCGAGTTCGCCGAAGGCGTTGAGGAACGCGCAGCCCCGGAAGCCGGGTTGCTCGCACCAGCCGTGCATCCAGTCGAAGACGGCCAGCACGCGCTGTCGCGGCTCGCGGGCCGCGTTCGTGACGAACTCGGTGAGCGCGGCGCGGTAGTGGGTGTCCCGCCGGCGTAGCACTGCCTCGACGAGCGCGCCCTTGGAGGGGAAGCACTGGTAGAGGCGCCGGAGGGTGACGCCGGCGGCGTCCCGGATGCGGTCCATGCCCACGGCGTTGACGCCGTGCGCGTAGAAGAGGGCGTCCGCCGCGGCGAGTACGCGTTCCTCGAATGTTGCCGTGTCAGTCATGCGTGGTTTCCGCCACCCCTTGAGAACCGTCGTTCTCAACGTTTACAGTGCCTTCGGCGAGAACGGAAGTTCTCAGGAACATCTTCGGTCCCCCGGGCGGTACTTGTGTCCCCCGGAGAGGATCACGCGACCGCGCCCCGGAGGGCGAGTGTGCCGCGCCGCAGTCGGGGGAGCGGCGCGGCCCCACCCCTCCGGGGCGCTTCTCATGCATGCCCCGCACGCGCGGGGTTTCATGTGTGCCGGTGCTCAACTGACCGTATCCGTACGTCAGTTGGGGTGAACGGGTGCGGTCCGGGCCGGGGCGCGGGTGCCCAGCGCGCCCAGCAGGCGGGCGGCCTCGTCGGTCACCGCGGCGCGGGCGGGTGCGACGTACTTGCGCGAGTCGTTCAGCTCCGGGTCGGCGCCGAGCGTGGCGCGGACGCTGCCGGTGAACACGGACACCAGGTGCGTCGAGATGTTGACCTTCGTCATGCCGGCGCCGATCGCCGCGCGCAGCTCCTCGTCGGCGACGCCCGAGGAGCCGTGCAGCACCAGCGGCACCGTGAGGCTCCGCCGCAGCGCCCGGATCAGCTCCTTGTCCAGAACGGCGGTGCGCTCCCGCATGGCGTGCGAGGAGCCGACGGCGACGGCCAGCGCGTCCACCCCGGTGGCGGCGACGAAGGCCGCCGCCTCGCCCGGATCGGTGCGCGCCCCGGGCGCGTGCACGCCGTCCTTGCCGCCGACCTCGCCCAGTTCGGCCTCGACGGACACCCCGCGCTCGTGGCACCAGGCGGTGAGGCCCGCGGTGGTGGCGACGTTCTCCTCGTACGGCAGCGCGGAGGCGTCGATCATGACCGAGTCGATGCCCGCCGTGACGCCCTCGCGGGCCAGCGCCGGGTCGGTGATGTGGTCCAGGTGCACCGAGACCCGGGCCGTCGAGGACTCGGCGAGCGCGAGGCAGGCGCGCGCGATCGGCAGCAGACTCCCGTGGTAGCGCACGCAGTTCTCGCTGATCTGGAGCGTCACCGGCACCCCGCTGCGCTCGGCCGCGGCGACCAGCGCCTCGGCGGTCTCCAGATGGATCACGTTGAACGCGAGCGCCCCGCACCCGGCCGCGCGGGCCGACTCGACGAGGGACGCGGTGGATACGAGCGGCATGGCCTGGACTCCCCTTCACGGAGCACGGAGCACGGAGCACGGACAGGACGGAGCGGGCGGGCGGCACCGCGCCTCAGTGCGGGCCGAGCTGGACGGAGCGGGTGAGGGCGCGGGGGTGGTCCGGGTCCAGGCCGCGGGCGCGGGCGCGCTCCAGCGCGACGCGCTGCACCAGCACGAGCTCGGCCATCGGGTCCCGGGGGTGCGCGACGAACTCGGCGCCGGTACGGGCCACTTCACCGGCCAGGCCCTCGGGCGCGGGCCCCAGCGTCCACGTCACCCGGCCCGGCGCGGCGACGGCGACGGGGCCGTGCCGGTACTCCATCGCCGGGTAGGACTCCGTCCAGCTCTGGGACGCCTCCCGCATCTTCAGCGCGGCCTCGTCGGCCAGGCCCGCGCACCAGCCCGTGCCGAGGAAGGTGAACTGCTCGGCCTCCGTCCAGCGCGGTTCCACGGGCGCGGCCAGCGCGTCCTCGGCGTCCCCGAAGGCGGCGGTCAGGTCCTGGCCCAGGTGGGCGCGGAGCAGGGCGAGCGCCGTCGTGGCGAACCGGGTCTGGACGACGGAGAGTTCGTCGGCGAAGGGCAGCGCGATCGCGGTGTCGGCGAGCAGCGCGGCGGGGCTGTCGGCCGCGCCGACGACGGCCACCGCGGGTATTCGGCCGTCGACGGACTCCAGCAGGCGCAGCACCTCCGTCGTCGTGCCCGAGCGGGAGAGCGCGAGCACGGCGTCGTAGCCGCGGTCCGCGCCGAGGAACGCCTCGGAGGCGGCGAAGGCGTCCGTCACGCCCAGCCCCGAGGACTCCCGCAGCGCCGCGTACGCCTTCGCCATGAACCACGACGTCCCGCAGCCCACGACCGCGACGCGCGCCCCCGGCGCGGGCAGCCGCCCGCTGTCCGCACCGATCCGCGCCGCCTCCCGCCAGGTGCCGGGCTGGCTGCGCAGTTCCTGCTCCATGTGCGTGCTGTCGGCCACCTCGGCCACCTCTCGGTCGGTACGGGTGTGAGTGAGTGAAGTTGCAGTTTTGGGCGGGCTTTTCGGCAAGATTACGCAGCCTCGGCGGGGCTGGGAAGAGGGCAACTCGCCTGCGGTGCACGGGGGTTGTGGCGCACGCCACCGCCGGGAGGGGTACCGGGTGCCGTCCGGGGCTTGTGGTGGGCGCGGCGCGTTCTTAGCATCACCGGTGTTACATCAGTTGTGTCACACGGCTGGGGGCTTGATGACGACAGCGGAAGAGCACGGCAGGGGCGGCCCGCTCGCCGGAGTGCGCGTCGTGGAACTGGCCGGGATCGGACCCGGACCGTTCGCGGCGATGCTCCTCGCCGACCTGGGCGCGGACGTCGTACGCGTGGACCGTCCCGGCGGGAGCGCCCTGGGCATCGAGCCCGCCAAGGACGTCACCAACCGCAACAAACGGTCCGTCGTCCTCGACCTGAAGAGCGAGGACGGGCTGCGCACGGCCCTCGACCTGGTCGAGCGCGCCGACATCCTCATCGAGGGCTACCGCCCCGGCGTCGCCGAACGGCTCGGCCTCGGCCCCGACGCGTGCCTCGCCCGCAACGGCCGCCTGGTGTACGGCCGGATGACCGGCTGGGGCCAGGACGGCCCGCTCGCGCACACGGCCGGGCACGACATCGGGTACATCGCCGTCACCGGCGCGCTCGGCATCACCGGCTCGGCCGACGGCCCGCCGTACGCGCCCGCGAACCTGCTCGGCGACTACGCGGGCGGCTCCCTCTACCTCGTCATCGGCATCCTGGCCGCGCTTCAGCACGCCGCGCGGGAGGACGGCGCGGGCCAGGTCGTGGACGCCGCCATCGTCGACGGGACGAGCCACCTCAGCGCCATGCTGCACGGCATGCTCGCCGCCGGCAGCTGGCAGGACCGGCGCGGCAGCAACCTGCTGGACGGCGGCAGCCCGTTCTACGGGGTGTACGCGACCTCGGACGGCGGGCACATGGCCGTCGGCGCCCTGGAGCCGCAGTTCTACGCCGAGTTCGTCCGCCTGCTCGGCCTGGGCGAGGACGGCGCGGAGGTGCCCGACCGGAACGACTTCGCCGCCTGGGGCGCCCTCCGGGACGCCGTCGCCACCCGCTTCGCCACCCGCACCCGCGACGAGTGGGACGAGGTCTTCGCCGGCTCGGACGCCTGCGTCGCGCCCGTCCTCTCGCTCCGCGAGGCGCCCGCGCACCCCCAACTGGCCGCGCGCGGCACCTTCGTGGAGCACGCCGGCCTCACCCAGCCCGCACCCGCGCCCCGCTTCTCCGCCACCCCGGGAGCGGTCCGCCGCCCGCCCGCCGAACCCGGCGCGCACACCGCCGAGGTCGCCCGCGACTGGGACGTACCGGGCCTGGACGCGCCGCGCTGAACGAGCACCCCACCCGCATTTCCGAGCACCCGCCGCCCCGGCCGCGGGCCCGAAGGAGCGCCGAACGCATGCAGCGCCAGATCTACACCGAGGACCACGAGGCCTTCCGGCAGACCGTGCGGACCTTCCTCACCAAGGAGGTTCAGCCGCACTACGAGCAGTGGGAGCGGGACGGCATCGTCTCCCGCGAGGCGTGGCTGGCCGCGGGCCGGCAGGGGCTGCTGGGCATCGCCGTGCCCGAGGAGTTCGGCGGCGGGGGAGTGGACGACTTCCGCTACGGCGCCGTCCTCGCCGAGGAGTTCGCGCGCGCCGGTGCCGCCGGTCTCGCCGTCGGCCTGCACAACGACATCGTCGGCCCGTACCTCACCTCGCTCGCCACCGACGAGCAGAAGCGCCGCTGGCTGCCGGGCTTCTGCACCGGCGAGACGATCACCGCCATCGCGATGACCGAGCCGGGCGCCGGCTCCGACCTCCAGGGCATCCGCACCTCGGCCGAGGACAAGGGCGACCACTTCCTGCTCAACGGCTCCAAGACCTTCATCTCCAACGGCCACCTGGCCGACCTCGTCGTGGTCGTCGCCAGTACGACGCCGGACGGCGGGGCGCACGGCCTGAGCCTGCTCGTCGTCGAGCGGGGCATGGAGGGCTTCGAGCGGGGCCGGAACCTCGACAAGATCGGCCAGAAGTCCCAGGACACCGCCGAGTTGTTCTTCCACGACGTCAAGGTCCCCAAGGAGAACCTGCTCGGCGAGCGGGACGGCGCCTTCCTCCACCTGATGACCAACCTCGCGCAGGAGCGGATGGCCATCGCCGTCGCCGCGATCACCGCGTCCGAGGAGCTGCTGGAGACGACCAAGACGTACGTCAAGGAGCGCGAGGCCTTCGGCCGTCCGCTGGCGAAGCTCCAGCACATCCGCTTCGAGATCGCCGAGATGGCCACCGAGTGCGCCGTCACCCGCAGCTTCCTGGACCGCTGCATCGAGGACCACGCCAAGGGTGAACTGGACGCCGTGCACGCCTCGATGGCCAAGTGGTGGGCGACCGAGCTCCAGAAGCGGGTCGCCGACCGCTGCCTGCAACTGCACGGCGGCTACGGCTACATGAACGAGTACCGCGTCGCGAAGGCGTACACCGACGGCCGCATCCAGACCATCTACGGCGGGACGACCGAGATCATGAAGGAGATCATCGGCCGCTCGCTGCTCGGCTGAGCCCCTCCCGGAACCCCGAAACGGCCCGAACCCACCCCGAAAGGCCCGACCTTGAGCACCGAAGCGTACGTCTACGACGCCATCCGCACCCCGCGCGGGCGCGGGAAGGCCAACGGTTCCCTGCACGGCACCAAGCCCATCGACCTCGTCGTCGGCCTCATCCACGAGCTGCGCCGCCGCTTCCCCGGGCTGGACCCGGCCGCGATCGACGACATCGTCCTCGGCGTCGTCGGCCCCGTCGGCGACCAGGGCTCCGACATCGCCAAGATCTCCGCCATCGCGGCCGGACTCCCGGACACCGTCGCGGGCGTCCAGGAGAACAGGTTCTGTGCCTCGGGCCTGGAGGCCGTCAACCTCGCGGCGGCGAAGGTGCGTTCGGGCTGGGAGGACCTGATCCTCGCGGGCGGCGTGGAGTCCATGTCCCGCGTGCCGCTGGGCACCGACGGCGGCGCCTGGGCCATGGACCCGATGACCAGCTTCGAGACCGGCTTCGTCCCGCAGGGCATCGGCGCCGACCTGATCGCCACCGTCGAGGGCTTCTCCCGCCGCGACGTCGACGAGTACGCGGCCCGCTCCCAGGAACTGGCCGCCGAGGCGTGGAAGGACGGCCGCTTCGCGCGCTCCGTCGTCCCCGTCACCGACCGCAACGGGCTGACCGTCCTCGACCGGGACGAGCACATCCGCCCGGGCACCACCGCCGACTCCCTCGCCGCGCTCAAGCCCTCCTTCGCGGGCATCGGCGACATGGGCGGCTTCGACGCCGTCGCGCTCCAGAAGTACCACTGGGTGGAGAAGATCGACCACGTCCACCACGCGGGCAACTCCTCGGGCATCGTGGACGGTTCGGCGCTCACCGCGATCGGCAACGCCGAGGTCGGCAAGCGCTACGGGCTGGAGCCGCGGGCCCGCATCCTCTCCGCCGCGGTCTCCGGCGCCGACCCGACGATCATGCTCACCGGGCCCGCGCCCGCGGCCCGCAAGGCGCTCGCCAAGGCCGGGCTGACCGTCGGCGACCTCGACCTCGTCGAGATCAACGAGGCGTTCGCGGCCGTCGTGCTGCGCTTCGTCAAGGACATGGAACTCCCGCTGGACAAGGTCAACGTCAACGGCGGGGCCATCGCCATGGGCCACCCGCTCGGCGCCACCGGAGCCATGATCGTCGGCACCCTCATCGACGAACTGGAGCGCCGCGACCAGCGCTACGGCCTCGCCACGCTCTGCGTCGGCGGCGGCATGGGCATCGCCACCGTCATCGAACGCCTGTAGCGCGTCGCCCCGGCCCCGCCGGGCACCACCGCCCGACCGCAGACCTCTCGGCCCGGGGACACCCCGGCCCGAAGACCCCTTGGAGAGCCACGCCATGCCAGCCACACCCGAAGCGAACGCGATCCGCTGGGACCGTGACAGCGACGGCATCGTCACCCTCACCCTCGACGATCCCGCCCAGTCGGCCAACACCATGAACGAGACCTTCAAGGCCTCCCTCACCGCCGTCGCCGACCGGCTCGAAGCCGAGGCCGACAGCATCCGCGGCGTCATCTTCGCCTCCGCCAAGAAGACCTTCTTCGCGGGCGGCGACCTGCACACCCTCATCGCCGCGCGCCCCGAGGACGCCCAGCAGGTCTACGAGGCCGGCCAGGGCATCAAGCGCGACCTGCGCCGCATCGAGACCCTCGGCAAGCCCGTCGTCGCCGCCATCAACGGCGCCGCGCTCGGCGGCGGCCTGGAGATCGCCCTCGCCTGCCACCACCGCGTCGCGCTGGACGCGAAGGGCTCCAAGATCGGCTGCCCCGAGTCGACCCTCGGCCTGCTCCCCGGGGGCGGCGGCGTGACCCGTACGGTCCGGCTGCTCGGCATCGCCGACGCGCTGCTGAACGTGCTCCTCCAGGGCCAGCAGTACTTCCCGGCCAAGGCCAAGGAGAAGGGCCTGGTGCACGAGGTGGTGGCCACGGAGGAGGAGATGTACGCCGCTGCCCGCGCGTTCATCGAGGCCAACCCGGAGTCCCGGCAGCCCTG
The DNA here is from genome assembly GCF_012726235.1 of Streptomyces sp. HNM0574. GTDB lineage: Bacteria > Actinomycetota > Actinomycetes > Streptomycetales > Streptomycetaceae > Streptomyces. The sequence continues at coordinate 64,964 of NZ_JAASAH010000009.1, read as the reverse complement.
GGACGAGAAGGGCTACAAGATCCCCGGGGGCACGCCCGCGCACCCCAAGTTCGCGGCGAACCTCCCGGCCTTCCCCGCCAACCTCAAGAAGCAGACCAGCGGCGCCCCGTACCCGGCCCAGCGCAACATCCTGGCCGCCGCCGTCGAGGGCTCCCAGGTCGACTTCGAGACCGCGCAGGACATCGAGGCCCGGTACTTCGTGGAGCTGGTCACCGGCCAGACCTCGAAGAACATGATCCAGGCGTTCTTCTTCGACCTTCAGGCCGTCAACGCGGGACGCAGTCGGCCGCGGGGCGCCGACATCACAGAGAAGCGCACGGTGCGCAAGGTCGCCGTCCTCGGTGCCGGGATGATGGGCGCGGGCATCGCCTACACCTGCGCCAAGGCCGGGATCGAGGTCGTCCTCAAGGACGTCACCCAGGAGGCGGCCGACAAGGGCAAGGCGTACTCCGAGGGTCTGCTCGCCAAGGCGCTCGCGCGCGGGAAGACCACCGAGGCCAAGCGGGACGCGCTGCTCGCCCGGATCACCCCGACCGCCGACCCGCAGGCCGTCGCGGGCTGCGACGCCGTCATCGAGGCCGTCTTCGAGGACCCGGCGCTCAAGCACAAGGTGTTCCAGGAGATCGAGGGCATCGTCGACGCGGACGCGCTGCTGTGCTCCAACACCTCCACCCTGCCGATCACCACGCTCGCCGAAGGCGTCGAGCGGCAGCGGGACTTCATCGGCCTGCACTTCTTCTCGCCGGTCGACAAGATGCCGCTGGTCGAGATCATCACCGGTGAGAAGACCGGGGACGAGGCGCTGGCCCGGGCCTTCGACCTGGTGCAGCAGATCAAGAAGACGCCGATCGTGGTCAAGGACTCGCGCGGCTTCTTCACCTCGCGCGTGATCGGCCACTTCATCAACGAGGGCGTGGCCCTGGTCGGCGAGGGCGTCGAGCCCGCCACCGTCGAACAGGCCGCGGCGCAGGCCGGTTACCCGGCCAAGGTCCTCTCCCTGATGGACGAGCTGACCCTCACCCTTCCGCGCAAGATCCGCGACGAGACGCGCCGCGCGCTGGAGGCCGAGGGCGTCGACTGGCCCGAGCACCCCGCGGACAAGGTCATCGACCGCATGGTCGACGAGTTCGGCCGCACCGGCCGCAGCGGCGGCGCCGGCTTCTACGAGTACGGCGAGGACGGCAGCCGCGGCGCGCTCTGGCCCGGACTGCGCGAACACTTCGGCCCCGCCGACGGGAAGGCGCCGCGGATCCCCTTCGAGGACATGCGCGAGCGGATGCTCTTCTCCGAGGCGCTGGACACCGTCCGCCTCTTCGAGGAGGGCGTCCTCACCTCCGTCGCGGACGCCAACATCGGCTCCATCATGGGCATCGGCTTCCCGCCGTGGACCGGCGGCGTCATCCAGTACATCAACGGCTACGAGAGCGTCACCGGCGGAGAGCACGGCATCCGCGGCTTCGTCGCCCGCGCCGAGGAGCTCCGGGAGCGCTACGGCGACCGCTTCGCGGTCCCGGCCCTGCTGGCCGAAAAGGCCCGGAGGGACGAGAAGTTCACCGACTGAGCGTTCCCGCCGAGGCAGGGGACGGAGCGGCCGGGTGCGGTACCACCGCACCCGGCCGCGCGCGTGCCCGCGGTCATAGGCTCGGAGGGTGACTGCTGACGACTCCGCCGACGACCGCACCCTCGACGTCCTGGGCGTCCTGGGCGACCCCGTGCGCCGCCGCCTGTACCGGTACGTGGCCGCAGCGCCCGACGAGGTGGGCCGGGACGCGGCCGCCGAAGCGGCCGGGGTGTCCCGCTCCCTGGCCGCCTTCCATCTGGACAAGCTGGCCGAGGCCGGGCTGCTGACGGTGTCCTTCCGGCGGCTGTCCGGACGTACCGGGCCCGGCGCCGGGCGCCCCGCGAAGGTGTACCGGCGCTCCGAGGGCGAACACGCCGTCTCGCTGCCGCCCAGGGCGTACGGCGACGCCGGGCTGCTGCTCGCCGAGGTGCTCGAAGAGGCGGGCCTGGACCGGGAGTTGCAGGCGGCGGCGCGGGCCGCGGGCGCGGGGGCGCCGGACGCGGCCGCCGACGACGTCGTGGAGGCGCTGCGCGCCCGCGGCTACCAGCCCTTCTGGGACGGGGGGACGCTGCGGCTGCGGAACTGCCCCTTCCACGCGCTGGCCACCGAGTTCCCCGCGCTGATCTGCGGGATGAACCTGGCGCTCGTCGAGGGCCTGGCGCCCGGCGAGTGGTTCCCGTCGATGGACCCGTGCCCCGGCGGCTGCTGTGTGTCCCTTTCTAAAAAGAAAACTGATTGACTATAGAGAACGGGCCGGGCCATGCTGGGCCCATGACTGAGTCCCACCTGGCCCAGGTCAACGTCGGCCGCATCGTCGCCCCGCTGGACAGCCCCGAACTGGCCGGTTTCGTCGCCCAGTTGCCGGAGATCAACGCACTCGCCGACCGCAGCCCCGGCTTCGTCTGGCGCCTGGTCGACGAGGGCGGTGAGGAGGCCACCGGCATCCGCCCCGAGGGGGAGGACGACTACCTGCTGATCAACTGCTCGGTCTGGGAGTCCGTCGAAGCGCTCCGGAACTTCACCTACCACAGCGACCACCTGCGCGTCCTCGGCCGCCGCCGCGAGTGGTTCCACCGCATGGCCGAGCCGCACCAGGCCCTGTGGTGGATCCCCGCGGGCCACCGCCCCACCGTCGCCGAGGCGATGGACCGGGTGACCCGGATCCGCCAACACGGCCCGGGCCCCGACGCGTTCACCTTCCGGGACCCGTATCCGGCGTCCCTCAGCCGATCGTCCTGACCACCCGCGCGGGCACGCCCGCGACCAGGGTGCGGGCGGGAACGTCGCGCGTGACGACCGCCCCGGCGGCGACCACCGCGCCCGCGCCGACGGTCACTCCCTGCGTGACGGTCGCGCCCGCGCCGATCCAGACGTCGTCCTCGATGACGATCGGGGCGAGGGAGAGGTACGCGCGGCGCTCGGCGAGGGGCAGCGGGTGGCCCCCGGTGATGAGGCTGGCCTTCGGGGCGATCATGACGTCGTCGCCGATCCGGATGCCGCCCCTGTCCATGAACGTGCAGCCCTGGTTGACGAAGACCCGCTCCCCGAAGGCCGTGTGCAGCCCGCACTCGGTGAAGAACGGCGGGTAGACCGTCACCGACTCCGGGAGCGGACCGCCGAACACAACGGAAAGGAGTTCCGCGCGGCCCACGGTGTCGCCGAACGGCAGCACGTTCAGCCGGGACGTCGCGTCGGTCACCTCCGCGACGCGCTCCATGTGGCGGGCGAATTCGGGTGTTTGGACATACATGATCTGCTCGGTACGCGTGGACATGCGCCGAGCTCACCACCCAGCGGAGCGCCTGATCAAACAACCGCACGACCGGCCCGTAACAACCCATCGTTGTGAAACTAGGCTGGGTGCGTGGATGTGGAAGCGCTACGGACGTACGTGGTCGTCGCCGGCAGCGGCCAGTTCCAGGCGGCGGCGGACGAGCTCGGGATCAGCCAGCAGGCGGTCTCCAAACGGATCGCGGCACTGGAGAAGCACCTCGGGGTGACGCTCCTGGTGCGGACCTCCCGCGGCTCCCGGCCGAGCCTGGACGGGCAGGTCCTCCTGCCGCACGCCAGGAAGGTCCTGGCCGCCGTCGCGCAGGCCGAACAGTCCGTGCGCCCCGGCGGACGGCCCCTGCGCGTCGACGTCCTCAACCGGCGCATCGCCCCGGCCCAGGCCGTCTACCGCTTCTACCGCTCCCGGCCCGGGACGGAGCTCGACGCCGTCACACTGGGCGAGGAGAACGCCGCCCAGGCCGCCCGGGCGGTGCTCGACGGGACGGTCGACGCGTCCTTCCGCGCCCTGCCCGGGGGCCGGGTCCCGGCCGGGATCAGCGCCGAACGGCTCCTGGACGCGCCCCTGGAGCTCCTCGTCGGCCCCGCCCACCCGCTGGCGGACGCGCCCCGCGTCCGTCCGGCGGAGCTGGCGGGCCACCGCATCTGGATTCCCGGGATCAGACCCGGCACGGAGTGGGCGGCGTACTACCAGGCGCTGTCCGAGACCTTCGGCCTGAGCGTCGACGCACTCGGCCCCCACTTCGGCGACGAGGCCCTCATGGACGCCCTCGCCGACTCGGCCTCCCTGGCCACCCTCGTCGGCACCGGCGACCGCTACCTGTGGCCCCACACCCACGACCTGCGCCGCATCCCGCTGCACGACCCCACCCCGGTCTACCCGCACACCCTGCTCTCCCGCACCGGAGACCGGCACCCCGTACTGACCGCACTGCGCGACCACCTGCGCACCACCGCACCGCCGGCCCCGGAGGACGTGTGGGTGCCGGACTGGACGGGGCACTGAGCGGGTGGCGGTTCCGGCGGGCACGTCAACTGCTCCTGCCCGGCGCCGGATACGCGGGCTGCCGGGTGCCGACGGGGAGCGGGTCCGTCCGTGCAGGCCCGGGGTGCTGCGTCAACTCCCGGACATCGCACGGAAGTTGCCCACCGTCCGGGCCGGCCGCCTTCCTTCCCTCGCGTGCCCCATAACCTCGGCTCCGGGCACCCCGCGGTATCCGCATCCTCCAACGCCGTCCGGGCAGTGCGAGTGCGGCCCGCGCACTCCTTGCGCTCCGGTTCGCGAAGCACCACAGTGCTGCCGACACCCGCTCCCGTCCGAGCGACCCCGTACGTCAGATGTCCTCATCCCGACACTGGAGGGTCCATGCCCAAGGGCTACTGGGTCAGTTCCTACCGCACCATTTCCGACCGCGAGAAGCTGGCCGCCTACGACAAGCTGGCCGGTCCTGCGGTCGAGGCCGGGGGCGGCCGGCTTCTCGCGGCTCTGGACAGCCGAGTCGTGGCGCACGACGACGGAGTCGCCGAGCGCACCATCCTGATCGAGTTCGACAGCTTCGAGCAGGCCGTCGCGGCGCACGAGAGCGTGGCCTACCAGGAGGCGCTGGCCGCCCTCGCCGACGGCGTCGAGCGCGACTTCCGCATCGTCGAGGGCACGGACTGACCTTGCGTCGACGTCATCCCCCGACGCTCCGGTGCCACCGGACTTCGCCGTCGTGCCACTCCTCGGTGGGCGTGAGCCCGGCGGCGGTGGCGACGGCGGCGGACGCCCGGTGCCCGGGGTGGATGTGGGCGATGACGGTGTGCACCGGCCTGCGGCCGATCCAGGCGACGAGTCCGCGGACTGCCTCGCCGGCGATGCCGCGTCCCTGCCACGGCGTCCCCACCACCCAGGCGATCTCGGCGACGGGACCGGGGCCGACCGTCGCCTGGACGGTGCCCGTCAGACAGGACTCCTCACGGAGCCGGATCACCCGGTTCAGCCAGGAGACGGCCGGGTCGGGACAGCCCGCGGCCAGGCGCCGGTAACGCGAGCGCAGGGCCTGCGGGGTGTCCGGAGCGCCGCCGGTGAAGGTGTGCAGGGCCGGGTCGGCCGGCACGGCGGCCATCTCCCCGGCGTGCTCGACCTCCAGCGGCAGCAGACCCAGCCGCCCGGTACTGATGACCTGCTCCGCGAGGGCATTCACGCCGCTTTCTCCCTGGGACGTTCGATGTGCCCAGGCCGTGAACTGCCCGTCCGTGGCGCCGGATACGAAGGAATGGCAGGCGTCGTACGGGGACTCGGTCCGACGCGGAAAGCCGGTCGTGGGAGAGCGCAGGGCGACAACCGGCCACCGGGCGAGGGGTCCTGGGGCGCCCTCGGCTCAGGACGTGGACGGCTCGATCTCCCCGGCGAAGACGATGATCTGGTCGACGAGGCCCCGTCGCAGATGGACGACGTCCGTTCCCGCCAGGCGGGGGCCTCCGTCGGGAGTGGTGAAGACCCACTGGTACCGGGCCCATTCGTCCGGCATGTCCACCGCTGAGCAGCGCACCATCGTGCCGCTGCCCGCCGGGTGACGCCGGATCTCCAGCACGAACCGCTCGACCTCCACGATTCCTTCGCTGCGGCCCAACGGCCCCCAGAAGACCACGTCCGAGGTCAGGGCCTGGGAGAGCAGGTCAGCCACGTAGCTGTCGTCCGAGGTGTTGAACGCGGAGATGAATGTGTCGATCGCAGAGCGTGCGGCCTCTTCATGCATGCCCCAGTAATATCAGCCGTTTCGCGTGCGCTAGTCCCCTGAGCCGCCGCCGTGAACCGTGCCGAGGGGAACGTCTGCCACGCGTCGCCGTGGACGGCCCCGTCGTCTGCGACGTCAGTAGGTGTTTTTGAACCTGCCGAGATCCCGTGGCCGCTGGCATCGGCTCTGACACGGGTGTTCAAGGTGTCAGCGGTCGACGTAGCCTTCGCGGAGAGGGCCGCCTGTCAGGTTCAGCACTCGCATAGCTGAGGTTGTCAGCGATGTCGGGTCAGCGTGCCTGGCCAGGGCGAGGTGTCCGTCGAGTAGGTGTTGGCCGAGGTCGGGATCGGCCGCTTTCAGGCGCCTGGGCAGCCATTTTCCGGCGCCGTTCCACGTGCGATGGTGCGCGGTGAGCAAATGTGCCGCTTCGCGCAGGACTCGGTCTGCCACCGCCAGCTGTTCGTGAGGGTCGCTGGGGCCAGTGTCAGTGAGGTCGTCCAGGAGGTCTGTGAGCAGGGCTCGCTGGGCATCGCGCTCAGGCCCTGTCAGGGGATCCGGGCCTGCCGTCAACAGGGCTTTCGCTTCTTGTCGGAGCGCCTCGACATGACCGTCGTCATCGTGGAGAACGATGGAATCGGCGAAGAGGAAGAGTGCTGTCGCCCTGCGCGTTGTGCGGCTTTCCGCGAAGGCGGTTCGCAGGTCGGAGCGGCTGTTGAGAAAGACCTCGGCCAAGCGGCCGTCATGACGAAGCACCTCACGACGTCTCATGCCGTGATCGGGGAGAAGGACTGTGATGTCGAGGTCGCTACTGGAAGTGGACTGACCGCGGGCGGCAGAACCGCCCAGCACCGCTCCGGTCGCTTCCGGATAGCGCGCGGAAACGAGTCCGGCAGCCGCCCGGACGTCTGCGGCCGCTTGGTCAGAACCGAGCCAGGGGCAGGGGTCCGGCTGGGGATTCATGGCCGTCATCGTGTCAGGTTGGGTCAGGGCCGCTTCGTCCAGCTGTCGGTGCGGGGTCCTCTGCGGGTGATGCGCCGGGTCATCAGGGTGATGGCGGCGCAGGTGATGAGGGTCTCCGAGTGCTGGATGAGCCGCTCGTAGTCGCGTGCGTGTCGGCGGGCGTTCATCATCCAGGCGAGCGATCGTTCGACGACCCAGCGGCGGGTTTCCTGCGTACGCACGGTCGCCCCCCCCGCGAAGAAGGTCAGGCGGAGGCGATGAGGTCGAGGGTGGTGAGGAGGCCACCGGCAGCCGCCCGGGAGAGCACAGGACGACAACCGGCCACTCAGCGGAAGAGGGCCCCGCCAACGCGCTGTTGGCGGGGCCCTCCCTGTCACCGTGCGAGCTCTAGGCCGTGAACCGGCCTGCCTTGGTGTACGAGACGAACTCGTGCCAGGCGGCGGCACCGAACACGACCGCGGGGCCCTGGGGGGCCTTCGAGTCCCTGACGGGCACGCCTGCCGGGTGCGCGTCGGAGACCTCGACGCAGTCACCGTTACTACCGCCGCTGTAGCTGGACTTCCTCCAGCCGGACAGAGTCGAGGCGTTGGGGATCGTCTTAGTGGGCATTTCCATGTTCCTCCGCTACAGCCCGAATCCGGGCCAGGGACTGCTGCTGCGACATCGCGTCGCTCAATGCCAAATCGTAGGCAGAGTAATACTCATCGACCTCACGTTGGCTGTCCACCACACGACCGGTCGCCAGCCCTTCGACGTAGGCAGCGGGCCCTGTGTCAGGGAAGGACATGAGAGTGACGGCGCCCTCCATGAGGGCGTGGGCCCCTGCTCCGTACGGCAGCACGTGGATGCGGAGACGGCCGGAGGCTGCGATGTCGGCGATCCTGGTGAGCTGCTGCGCCATTACCCCGGGGCCGCCCACTCTGCGGTGCAGTACGGCTTCGTCCAGCAAGCTCCAGACCACCGGGTTCTCCGGATCGTCCAACAGCCGTGATCGCTCTATGCGGTTGACAACGAGTCCGTCAAGGTAATCGGGCGTGTGGTTGGGGCGGTAGGCCGCGTAGATGGCGCGGGCGTACTCCTCGGTCTGCAACAGCCCGGGAACCAGGAGCGGGCTGAACATCCGCAGCTCCTTGGCATGCTTCTCCAGTTCGGCCGCTTCCTGGAAGTGGTCGGCGTACTTGGGTTCCAGGTCCTTCAGCCAGCGTTCGAACCAGCCGTCAGCCCCCAGCGCCTTGTCGATCCGTTTCGCGTCCTCCACCGTCGGCAGGCGTCGCCCCGCCTCGATGTGGCTGATCAGGCTCGCTGAGCAGTAGAGGATCTCGCTCAGTTCCTCCTGGGTCATCCCCGTGCGCTCACGGCGCAACCTGAGTTCTTCCCCGTATTTGACTCGGGCCGACGACGTTTCCTCGCCGGTTCCGTATTTCTCCCGTGCGGTCTTGCCGCGCTTCTGTGCGGTGGCCATCCCGGTGCCTCAACTCCCTGGCCTGACAGGCGCCTTGTCATGGTGTCGCCCCTGGCAGCGTAGCCACGGGAGCACCAGGCTGTGAGCAGTTCGGCACAGAGAGCGAAAGGTGCGAGTGCGGCAATGACGTGCGCAGAGACGGTCGGGGAAGCGGGGCGGCTCGTCAGGGACGAAGCCACTCTGCGGGTGGGGGTCCTGATGTACATCGGTCCGTGGCGCGACCCCGGCACGAGACGGGCGTACGACGTGGCGTTCCTCCGCCCGGAAGGCGGCGGGTGCGAGTGGCTGACCGGCCCCGGTGCTGTGGTCCCTCTGCCGGTCTCGGAGGAGGCGGAGTGACACTCGTGATCGCACCGGGGGGATTCGCCCCGTCGGTCAACTTCCGGCAGTGGCGGGACAGCTGGCCGCTGCCGGCTCAGCGGGACGACGGGAACGCGTGGGTGCGCGGGCTGTGCATGCTGTACTGCCGGAACAGGTGTGCGGACGTGCTGTGGCTCGGGCCGGTGCGGACGCCGGGCGCGGCCGGGCAGGTGTACGCGTGCGGCGCGTGCCTCGCCGAACTCGACCACATGGTGCGGCTCCAGAACGAGGCGCTGGACGCCGTGCCCAGGCGGCACGGGACGGCGCCGGGCGCGGACGTGAACCTGTCGCTCCCTCCGCACCGGCCCCGAACCGCCCACGAGCCCCGGGCCGTTGACAAGACCGCGTACCCGGCGTCCGGCGGCCGTCACCGCCGCCGGCGCGCGTCCGTCGCCTCGCTGCTCCCGTGGCTGCGCCATGGCTGAGACGGCGGAGAAGAAAACGTGCACGCATCCGGAAACGGAGAAGCGCGCCGGGAAAATCCACTGCGCGCGCTGCCACCGGCAGATCTACCTGTAATGGAGCGGGAATTGCCGTACAGCGAATGCGGGGAACGGGTGGTACTCGGGGCGCCGTTCCTCCACGTCGTCCCCGCCGTCCCGTCCGGAATCACGGACGGGATGCTGATGACCGACGAGTCGGGCGGAGTCACCTGCGAGATTTCCGCCGGCCACCTCGGCGACCATTCCGGCCCGGCCCGCGAGACCGACCCGCACGGCTACGTCTGGATCTCCTGGAACCGCGAACTCGGCATCACCGGAATCCAGTTCCGCGAAAAAAACTGCCCCGCGAGCCACGGGGAAACCCCCACGGAAAGCCAGGCATGCATCCTCTACCTCGGACACGAGGGCGCGCACACCAGTGCCCCGGGCGGCCCGGTGTGACGCGGGGGCGTCCGCCACCCGCAGATGCTCCCCCCCGGCGCCCGCTCATCAGACCTCGCGCCGGCGATAGCGGATATGGGTGGTCAGCGGTGAGTGGAGCACCTCGACGGGGTCGAAATCGAAGGATTCGATGCCGTCGAAGAGGCGTTCGCCGCTGCCGAGGAGGACGGGGGCGATGTCGAGGGTGAGTTCGTCGATGACGCCGGCGTTGAGTGCCTGGCGGACAGTCGAGGCGCCACCGGCGATGTCCACGCCCTTGCCGTCGGCGGTTTCGAGCGCCTGCGCGTACGCGGCGTCGAAGCCTTCGGTGACGAAGTGGAAGGTGGTCCCGCCCGCCATCCTGATCGGCTCGTGGGCGTAGTGGGTGAGCACGAACACCGGGGCGTGGTAAGGCGGTTCGGCGCCCCACCAGCCGTCCCACGCCTCGTTCCACTCGCCCCGGACCGGCCCGAACATGTTCCGGCCCATGACGTAGGCGCCGCGCGGGCGCATCAGCCAGCTGTCGGCCGTCCGGTCGGCTTCGGTCGCGCGCGGATCGCCGATGTGCCAGCCGTGCAGCTCCTGGCCGCGCGTGCCCAGCGGGTTCTCCCGGCTCTGCTCGGGTCCGGCGGCGAAACCGTCGAGCGAGATCGACATGTGGCAGGTGGTGTCGGACATCAGCTTCTCTCCGAAGTAGCAGTGATCGGACCGCACGGCACGGATACAGACTGGCAGGGGCGGCCGAACTCATCGCACAAGCCGGGCAGGACCTAGGCCGGGTGCCTACGTCTCCAGCCCGTTACGCCGCCCGGCGCCCCGCCCTAACGTCCTCGCCATGGATACGACAGGGACCCTGGACGAGGCGCTCCAGCGGCTGCACGGCTCAGGGCCGGAGCGGCTCGGACGGCTCACCAATCACGCGCCGATGGCCGTCGAGGCCCTCGCCGCTCACGGACAGGCGCGTTCGGTGCACCGCTGGCTCGATCTGTACGCGGACAAGCTGGAGGAGTTCCCGTCCGGCGTCGAGCCGGTCACGGCCGGCAACTGGCGTTCCGCGCTCGGCGACCCGCGCCGTGCGGCCGACTGGATCAGCCACTTCGAGCGCGAGATCGCCGCACGCCCCTGGCGCGAGGTCCTCACCCAGTGGTGGCCGCGTCTCCTGCCCGGCATGTACGGCGGGTCGACGCACCCGGTGATCCGCGTGGGCCATGCCGTGCGCACGCTGTTGGCCGGCGAGAGCACCGCACCCCGGCTGGCCGAACTCGCCCACGGCCTCGGCTACTGGGCCGCCCGCCACCGTCCCGTCGCGGGGCTCGCCCAACTGCCCGGCGCCGACAGCGCGGCCGCCGCTCTCGACGCGGTCCCGCCCGTCGCGGTACGGGAGGGTGAGTTCCCCGCCAGGCTCGACCGCGTCCGGGGCCTGCCGGTGTGGGCGGCCGAGGTCACGGACCCGGGCGACGCGCGCCGCCGCCTCACCGAACTGGTACGGGCGGCCACCCACCGGTACGCCACCCACGGCCACGGTGAGGAGACGATGCTGGTCCACGCGGCCACGGCGCCCAACGCCGTCCTGCGCACCCTGCCCGCGCTCCCGCACGCCCTGTGGGTACCGAGCCTGCGGGCCGCCTGGACGGCCTCCGCCGCGGTGACCGCGATGTACGCCCCCGACACCCCGGTCGCCTGCACCCCGCCGGGCACCCGCACTCCCGAAGAGGTCTTCGAACGGGCCCTGGAGCACGGCGACGAACACGTCATCAAGCTGACCGACACGGCCCTCGACTTCGCCGACGAACCGGCCCTGGCGGCGGCCCTGCGCGCCGTCGAGCTGAGCGAACCACTGAGGTAGGCGCACGGCCCGCCACGGCGTACGCCGGGTCACTCCGCCTCCCGCGAGACGGTGAGCGGGCACGGCTTGGCGGTGCCCGCCGCGCGGAGGGCGTCCAGGGTGATCTCGGTGATCCAGGCGGCGGTGCCGAGCGTCCACTCGCGGGTCTCGCAGGCGAAGGACAGGGTGGGTTGCATGCCGCCGGTGAAGAGGTTCTGTTCCGGTGGCTCCAGCGCGAGGCCGGTAAGTTCCGTGGCCGGACGAGGAGTTGTGGCCCGGAAGGCGTCGAGTCCGTGAGCTCGTTCCGTGGCGGCCGGCACGGTGTCAGCGGAGGCCCTGACCTCCCGGGGCTGCCCGGCAGGCACGGTCACCGCCAAGGGATTCACGTCCGTCCGGGTCGGAAAATGCGAACCAGCCCGCCGCCACGGCCCGCGGGACGCTGCTGTCGACGGTCAGGTGGGTGGGCGCGGGGACGTGCGCTCCGGTGAGGCGGACGTCACCGATCCGCGTCAGACCGTCGTGCAGGACGGTCATGGCGGGCAGGCGTTGGTTCCGGAGCTTCTCGACGGTGCACTGCAGCCGGCCGAGTTGACGGACCCGGCCGTCCTGCGTCCAGTCCTCGCCCGCGTCGCTGTGCGCCCAGCGCTGTCCCGCGAGTCCCGCACCGGCGCCCAGGTGCGTCGAGCTCCATCCGTACGCCTCCGCCCGGTCCACGGCGAGCCCGAACATGTCCGGAACGTCTTCGCCGCCCGCGTCCTCGATCCACGGGTGGGTGCGCAGGGTGCCGTGCAGTCCGGCGAGCAGGGTCGGTGTCCGTCCGTTCATGAGTCCGCGTCGGGCGCCCCGTCCGGGACCCAGCGGAGGATGTCGGCCGGCTGGCAGTCGAGGGTGCGGCAGATGGCGTCGAGGGTGGTGAAGCGGATGGCCTTGGCGCGGCCGTTCTTGAGGACGGCGAGGTTGGCGGGGGTGATGCCGACGGCGGCGGCGAACTCGCCCACGGACAGGCGGCGTTCGGCGAGGCGGCGGTCGAGGTCGACGACGATCGCCATCAGACGACCCCGGCCATCTCCGCGTCGAGCTCGGTGGCCCTGCGCAGCAGGCCCCGCATGACCAGGGTGAGCATGGCGAAGGCGGCGCCCGTGGCGGCGGCCACGACCGCGGCGGCCAGGGCGCTCTCGACGTCCATGCTGTCGCCGGGGGAGGGGATCTCGGCCACGGCCAGGTGCGCGGCGGCACCGGCCGCCAGCACCGTGGCCACCACGGCGGCGCCGATGACGACGTCGACCCAGCGGAAGGCCAGCCCCGTGAAGATCGCCCCCTGCCGGACCATGCCCAGCAGCCGCCACACGGCGACCAGCGCGACCTGGACGCAGGCGACGCCGAGGATCGCCACCGTCACGTAGGGCGTGGCGAACGGGGCGTACGCGGGGAAGAGTTCGACCTCGGCGGCGGCCGTCGAGGGGATGACCACGATCTGGCCGAAGAAGCCGAGCGCGACGGCCACCGCGATGCCGGCCCGGAGCACGCCGGTGAGGAAGGGATGCATCTATCGATTGTCGATCGGTATCTATCGAAAATCAATAGGTGAAGATGGCGGCACTGGTCAGGAGCCCCCCACGCGCGGCGCCCCCTCCTCCGGGAACGCGCCGCGCAGTTCGTCGTTCAGGGAGCGCTGGAAGGCCGTCACCAGCGCCTGGAGGACCATCGGCTGCATGTGCGCGGAGAGCGTCTTCATCCGCTCGACCTGCTCCGGGTCCGCCTCCTTCTGGCGGTACGGGCGCCACACCTCGTCCTTGAACAGCCGGCTCAACTCCCGTGCCGCGGACCGCGTGTGCTCCAGCACCACCTCCCGCGCCGCGACGATGCTCTCCTGCGAGATCGGCACGTCCAGCAGCCGCACCCCGAGGTGCACCAGGCCCGGGTCGACGCGGAAGACGCCCGGGTCGTCGGTGGCGGTCAGCACGTTCATCGCCTCCAGACGCTTCAGGTCGTCGTCCCCCAACTCCCGCCCCACGCGCCCCTCCAGCTGCTCGCGGGTGGCCTCGTCGACGGTGTCCGGCATCCAGGAGGCGACCAGGGCGCGGTGTATCGCCAGGTCGTGCGGCGAGACGTCGTCCGGGAGGCGCTGGAGGTAGCGCTCGATGGCCGAGAGCGTCATGCCCTGGTGCTGGAGCTCCTCGATCAGCGCCAGCCGCGAGAGGTGCTCCATCCCGTAACGCCCCACGCGGCGGGGGCCGATGGCGGGCGGCGGGAGCAGGCCCCGGGTGCTGTAGAAGCGGACGGTGCGTACCGTGACGCCGGCCCGCGCGGCGAGCTGGTCGACGGTGAGGTTCTCGCCGTCGGCGGTGCCACCCGCCGTGCCGGGACGCGCCGTTGCCGCCGCGCCGCCGCCCGGCTCGCCCGCGCCGGCCTGGTCCGCGTCCGCCCGTGCCGCCTGCCCGTCCATCGCCCGCGCCTCTCTGCCGACGTCCTGTCCGCTGTCCGTACCACGGCCAGTGTGCGGCAGGGTACGAAAGCCGTTCAACAGTACTGGTGTCTCACCACATTTGCCGCACACGGGGAGTACGCGGAAGGCAGGTGTGACCCATACCACCGCATGGTCCGGGGCCCCGGGGAAAGGCGTGGTTTCGGCCACCGGGGCCGGACCGCCCCGGACGGCGACAGGCGAGACCGGAATGAGTTGAGACCGATCGTGAGCAGACCATCCGCCCCGTTCTCCGGCGCCCCGGCGCAGGAACCGCCGGTGTCGAAGACCGGGGGTGCGGGCCTGGCAAGTGCTCCCGACGCCGGGGACATCGGCTACAGCAAGGACCTCAAGGCCCGCCACATCAACATGATCGCCATCGGCGGCGCCATCGGCACCGGCCTCTTCCTCGGCGCCGGCGGCCGTCTCGCCCAGGCCGGGCCCGCGCTGGCCCTGGCGTACGCGGTGTGCGGGCTGTTCGCCTTCTTCGTGGTGCGGGCGCTCGGCGAGATGGTGATGCACCGGCCCTCCTCCGGCTCCTTCGTGTCCTACGCGCGGGAGTTCCTCGGCGAGAAGGGGTCGTACGTCGCCGGGTGGATGTACGTCGTCAACTGGTCGACCACCGGCATCGCGGACATCACCGCCATCGCGCTCTACACCCACTACTGGAGCCTGTTCAGCGACATCCCGCAGTGGCTGATGGCGCTCGTCGCGCTCGCCGTGGTGCTGGCCATCAACCTGATCTCGGTGAAGATCTTCGGCGAGCTGGAGTTCTGGTTCGCCATCATCAAGGTCGCGGCGATGGTGCTGTTCATGTGCATCGGCATCTTCCTGATCGCCACCCGGCACCCGGTCGGCGAGGGCACGCCGGGGCTCGGGATGATCACCGACAACGGGGGCTTCTTCCCGGAGGGCGTCGTGCCCGTCGTGCTCGTCATGCAGGGCGTCATCTTCGCGTACGCCTCCGTCGAACTCGTCGGCGTGACCGCGGGCGAGACCGCCGAACCGCACAAGGTCGTCCCCAAGGCGGTCAACGCGATCATGTGGCGGGTGGGCGTGTTCTACGTCGGCTCCGTCGTGCTGCTCGCGCTGCTGCTGCCGTGGAGCGCCTACAACGACGGGGAGAGCCCGTTCGTCACCGTGCTCTCGAACATCGGCGTCCCCGCGGCCGGTGACGTGATGAACCTCGTCGTGCTCACCGCCGCCGCCTCCAGCCTCAACTCCGGCCTGTACTCCACCGGACGCATCCTGCGCTCGATGGCGATGTCCGGCTCCGCGCCGGGCTTCACCGGCCGGATGAACAAGAGCAAGGTGCCCTACGGCGGCATCCTGCTGACCTGCGCCGTCTGCGTGCTCGGCGTCGGGCTCAACTACGTCGTGCCGGGCAAGGCGTTCGAGATCGTGCTGAACATCTCGGCGCTGGGCGTCATGAGCACCTGGTGCATGGTCATGCTGTGCCACATGGTTTTCGTCCGCCGCACCCGCGAGGGGCTGCTGCGGCGGCCGTCCTTCCGGCTGCCGTGGTCGCCGTACACCGAGATCGTGACGATCGTGTTCCTGCTCTGCCTGATGGGGCTGATGTGGAACGACACCGCGATCGGGCGGCCCACCCTGATGATGGTGCCGGTGCTGGCGGTGTTGCTGACCGGTGGCTGGTTCCTGGTGCGGGGGCGGGTGGACCGGATCGCCCGTGCGCGTGCGGAGGGTCAACACCCGGTCGAGTAGCGGGCGTTCGGGCCGGTGCGTGCCTCGCGGGCCGCGGGGCCGTCGTGGCCGGTCGCGCCGTTCCCCGCGCCCCTTTGCGCCGTTCCCCGCGCCCCTTGTCGGGGCGCGGGGAAGTGGGGTCAGCCGAGGTGGAGGGGCAGGGCGTAGAGGTCGTTCTGGGTGACCGCCGGCTTGTTGCGCAGGTCTTCCGGGGGGACCGCCAGGGACAGGGCGGGGTAGCGGTCGAAGAGGGCCGGGAGGGCGGTGCGGGCCTCCAGGCGGGAGAGCGGGGCGCCGGGGCAGACGTGCGGGCCGTGGCCGAAGGACAGGTGGCGCTTCGAGGCGCGGGTGAGGTCGAACTCCCCGGCGGTGGGCCCGTACTGGACCTCGTCCCGGCCCATCGCGCCGTACGAGATGATCACGGCCTCGCCCTGGGCGATGGTGTCCTCGCCGACCTCGATGTCCTCGGCCGCGCACCGGATGAGCACATGCGTCGTGGGCGGGTCCCAGCGCAGCGTCTCCTCGATCACGTCGTCCCACGTCACCTCGCCGGCGCGCAGCAGCGCCAGTTGATCCGGGTGGGTCAGCAGCGCGCGCACCGCGCTGACGACCAGGCTGACCGTCGTCTCGTGCCCGGCCGCGATCATCACCTGGAGCGTGGCGAGGACTTCGTCCTCGGTGAGCCGGTCGCCGTTCTCCGAGGCCTCGATCAGCGCGCTGGTCAGGTCGTCACCCGGGGTGCGCTGCTTCTCCCGCACCACCTCGCGGAAGAAGCCGAACAGCTCGGCGATGACGGCCTGCACCTCGTCGGCCGGGGTGACGCTGGAGAAGAACTTCCCGTACAGCCGGTGCAGCCGCGGGTGGTCGGCCACCTCGATGCCCATCAGCTCGCTGATCACCCGCATCGGCAGATGCGCCGCGAACTGCGCGCGCAGGTCCACCCGTCCGTCCGCGTCCGCCGTGCCCGGCAGCGCGTCCAGCAGCTCGGCGGTGATCGCCTCCACCCGCGGCCGCAGCGCCTCCACCCGGCGCGGGGTGAGCGCCTGCGCCGCGAGGGTGCGCAGCCTGCGGTGCTCGGCGCCGTCGAAGGTGAGCATGCTCGGGCCCGGGTCGGCGAGGCCGATCAGCGGCCAGGTGCGCGGGATCTCGCCGTGGCTCCACGCCTTCCAGTGCCGGATGTCCTTCACCAGCCGGGAATCCAGCAGCAGCGCCCGCGCCTCGGCCTGCCGCGTCACCGCCCGCACCCGCACCCCGCCGGGCAGCTCGACGTGCGCGACGGGCCCCGCCGCGCGGAGTAGTGCCCCTTCACCGGCCAGATCCCCGACCAGCGGGTCCAGTACGACGAGTCCGTCCCCGGACGCCGGGCAGCCCGGGCCGGTGCGGCCCGGGCTGTCGTACGTTCCGTGTGCGCTGCTCTCTCCGGTCACGGGGCAGGAAGTCATCCATGTCCTCCAGCTGCTGTGGTGGGTGTGAAGTGGACCGGCAGCGACTCCAGTCCGCGCAGCCAGGGCGAGGGGCGCCAGGCCAGCGTGCGCGGAGGCACCGACAGGTCCACGTCCGGCAGCCGGTCCAGCAGCACCTCGACGCCCGTGCGGGCGATGCCCTCGGCGATGTCCTGCGCCGGGTACGGGCACCGGTGGTCGCCGTGGCCGAAGGAGAGGAACGCGTTGTTCCCCCCGGTGAAGGTGTGCTGGTCCGGCCTGATCTGGGGGTCGGCGTTGGCCGCCGCGAAGCTGAGGATGAGCAGGTCGCCCTGGCGGATGCGCTTGTTGCCGAGCTGGGTGTCGCGGGTCGCCCAGCGGCCCGCGATGTTCTGCGAGGGAGTCTCCTCCCACAGCACCTCGTTCATCGCCTCGGCGACGCTGTGCCGCCCGCCGGACAGCGAGACGGCGAACCGGTCGTCGGTGAGCATCAGCCGCAGGGTGTTGCCGATCCAGTCGGCCGTCGGATTGTGCCCCGCGATGATGTTCACCATCATGTCCTCGACGATCTCGTCGAAGGTGAACTCGCCGGAGTACTCGTGCTCCTGGATCGCCGAGGAGACGTCCGCGCCGGGACGCGTCTGCCGCTCGCGCAGCAGCCGCTTCATGTCGTTCATGATCCGGTCCCGGCCCTCCAGCGCGCCCTCGGTGCCGTTCACCAGCGCGTTGATGTGCGGGACCAGCTCGGCGCCCTCGGTGTCGCCGAAGCCGTAGAGCCGGGCCAGCACCATCGCGGGCAGCGCCTTGGCGTACTCGCCGATCAGGTCGGCGTCGCCGCGGCCGCAGAAGCGGTCGATGAGGACGTCCGCGAACCGCTCGGCGTGGTCCCGCAGTTCGAACGGGTCGACCGAGTCCAGCGCGTCGCTCACCAGCGCCGAACGCCGCTGGTGCCGCTCGCCGACGGTGTACAGGATCGACGGCTGCTTGCCCACCATCGGCAGCAGCGGCCAGTCGGCCGGGATCTCGGGCCACATGTTCCACAGCGCCGAGTCGCGGCTGTAGAGCGCCGGGTTGTTGGTGATGTTGTGCAGCTCCCGGTAGCCGAGGACGAGCCAGCCCGGCACGTCGCCCGGCAGCACGATCGGCGCCACCGGGCCGTGCTCGCGCCGCAGTTCCCGGTACAGCTGCGCCCGGTCGTTCTGGAAACGCGGGCCCATCATCGGCACCGCGTCCGGGTGCACCGCCGTGTGCGCCGGGCAGCCGGGCGGCGGGGCGGCACCCGCACCGGGCGCTCCGGCGGACAGGTGGGCTTCGCTGAGGGGCTCGGTCATGGTGCGGGCTCCTGCTCCGGGGCGGTGGTCGCCGGGGCCGTCGGGTACGCCGGGTCCGCGGGGTCTGCCGCCCCCGGTACGGACGCGGCGTCCGGCGCGGACCCGGTGGAAAGGGCGTAGAGGTGGTTGACGAGCGTGATCAGCACGTCCCTGCTGGAGGTGCGGGCGCGCGCGTCGCAGTCGACGAGCGGGATGCTCTCCGGCAGGTCCAGGGCCTCCCGTACCTGCTCGGGGGTGTGCCGGGGGCCGCCGAAGTCGTTCACGGCGACGACGAAGGGCGTGCCGTGGTGCTCCAGCCGGTCGATGGCGTACCAGGAGTCCGCCAGCCGCCGGGTGTCGACGAGCACGACGGCGCCGAGCGTGCCGGAGAACAGCCGGTCCCACAGGAACCAGAACCGTTCCTGCCCGGGCGCCCCGAACAGGTACAGCACGGTCTCGGCGTTCAGGCTGATCCGGCCGAAGTCGAAGGCGATCGTGGTCGTGGTCTTTCCCCGCACGTCGGTGAGGTCGTCGACGCCCTCACCGGCCTGCGTCATGGTCTCCTCCGTGCTCAGCGGCCTGATGTCGCTGACGGACTGGACCATCGTCGTCTTGCCGACCCCGAAACCGCCGACCACGACGATCTTGAGCCCGTTCTCTGCGGTCGCGCTGAGCGGGGGGCGGTCGGCGTTCGGGTCAGATATTGCGGAGTCCAACGAGCACCTGCTTCAGGATTTCTGGGTCGGGGAGTCGGTCCGAAGAAGCGGCCGTCCGCGGGTGCCGGGCCGTGACCCGGCCCGCCGCGTGCAGATCGCCCAGCAGGATGCGGACGATGCTCACCGGAAGGGACAGGTCGGAGGCCAGCTCCACGACCGCCGTGGGGTTGCGGCAGATCCGGAGGATGGTGGCGTGCTCCGACTGCATTCCGGGTACCGGATCGCATTCGCTGACGACGAGGGTGACGAGGTCGAAAGCGTCCGAGTCCGACCGGCTGCGACCGCCCGTGACGGTGTACAGCCGGTCGGGGTTCTCGTCCCGGCCCGGCCGCGTCATGCCGGACCGCTGCCTTCGTCGCTGCGGGGCGGCGCGCTGAGGTACTCGCCGAGCTGCTCCACGAGTTCGTTCATGTTGTGCCCGATGACCCCGACGTCGGAGTCCTCGTCGGCCACGACGGCGAGGTGCGCGCCGTCACCGGCCCCGACGACGAACAGGATGCCGCCGTGGAACTCGGCCATCGCCTGCCGCACCCCGGGGTCGCCGTCGCCGAACTCCACGGAGGCGCCGTGCGAGAGGCTCTGGATTCCCGCGCTGATCGCGGCCAGTTGATCCGCCTGGTCGACGGTCAGTTCGGGCGTACGGCACAGCCGCAGGCCGTCGCGGGAGAGGACAAGGGCGTGCCGCGTGCCGGGCGTGCGCTCCAGCAGGTTCTCCAGCAGCCAGTCGAGCTTGCTGTCGGTCATCATTCGGTTTCGTTCTCCGGGCGGGACGGGGGAGTGGGAGAGGGGTTGGTCGGACCGGCGGCCTCGGGGTGGCCGTCGTCCTGGTGACCGGGGGCACCGCTGGTCTGGTCGGCCGCCCCGGTGCTGGTGCTGTCGGCCGTGGGGGACGAGGTGCCCTGCACAGCCGAGCGGAAGGCGCCGAACCGGGAGCCGGACTGCTGGGCCGAACGCCGCGGCGCCGGCCGCTGCGCGGACTCCCGCGCCGCCGCGCGGCCGTCCCGCGCGGCGGCCAGGGTCTGGCCCCGGCGGCGTTTCGGCAGCCCGCTCTCGCCGTACTCGATCCGGACGGTGTCCTCGTCGGGCGAGGCACCGGCCGCGTTCTGCCCCGACTGCCGCTCGGCGGGCAGGGGTTGGGCGGCCTCGCCGCCGCGCGTGGGCTCACCGCGCGCGGGCTCGGGACGGGGTGCCTCGGGTGCCGGGCGGGTGGGTTCCGGCGCGGCGGGTTCGGTCCGGGCCGGTTCCGTGCGGGTCGGTTCGGTGCGGGCGGACTCCGTGCGGGTGTGCTCCCTGGGGTCCTGGGGCCTGGTCCGGGGGCGCGCGGGGGTCTGCGCCTGGGCCTGGCCCTGCGCCGGGACCTGGGCTGCGGCCGCCGGGGCCGCGGGGTTCTCCCGCTTGACCTCGGTGACCAGTTCCTGCGGGATCATCATCAGGACGCCGGTGCCGCCGTGCGCCGAGGGCCGGAACGAGACGGCCAGCCCGTGCTTGCGCGCGAGCCGCCCCACGACGGGCAGGCCCAGCCGGGTACCGGACAGCGTCGAGAGGTCACCGGACTCCACCGAGACCGCCTGCTGCGCGCGCCGCAGCGCGACCTCGCCCATGACGAGCCCGCCGTCCTCGACGGTGACGACCACACCGGCCGCCACCTCCTCGACGTACACGTGGACCTCGGACGTCGGCGGCGAGAAGTTCGCCGCGTTGTCCATCAGTTCGGCCAGCGCGTGCATGACGCCCTCGGCCGCGTGCCCCGCGACGGCGATCTCGGTGGACGAGTGCAGCCGGATGCGCTGGTAGCCGCTGATCCGGCCCATCGCGCCGCGCAGGATGCTCTCCATCCCGATCGGTTTCGCCCAGCGGCGGCCCGAACGGGCGCCGGTGAGCACGGCGATGGAGTCCGCCATCCGGCCCGCCTGCGCGGTCCGGTGGTCCAGGTGCAGCAGGTCGCCGAGGATGTCCTCGCCCTGGTGCCGGTGCTGCATGTCGCGCAGGTCGGCGGCCATGCTCGTGGCGAGCGCCTGCACCCGGCCCGCGGCGTTCGCGCAGGCCGCCATGGCGGCCGCACGCAGGCCCTCGCCCCGGTGCACCTCGGTGGCCAGGGCGTTCAACAGCCGTGCGTGCGCCGGGTCCTCGACCGGCGGCGCGTCGGCGAGCGCCGTCTTGGCGGCCGCGCCCGCGCGCAGTCGCTCGACGACGGCGGGCGCGATCTCGTCGGCCAGGCGCGCGTTGCGCGCGTGGCCCGCCGCGATCTCGCCGTCCTTGGCCGCGACCCGGGCACGCAGGTCACGCGCGGTGAAGTGGAAGTACGCGGCGACGGTCACGGCGGCCGTCAGCAGCAGCGCCGCCACCCCCGCCGTCCAGGCCGGCGCGGCACTGTCCGTCGGCTCGGTGGAGTACACCACCAGCAGCCAGGCGGGCCCGGTGACGAGTACGGAACCGAGCAGGGCGAGGGCAGTGCCCGTACTCCTGCTCGGAGGCCGTCGAACACCCCCTTCCGGCGGGGGGAGTTGCTGCGACGGGGTGGTAACGGGGGTCATGTATCAGGGTCCTTGTGGACAGGTCCGGACAGTGAGCAGTCAGGAGCCGTGACAGTCCGATCAGCGCCGCACCAATATAGGCGAGTTGGAGATCTTGTGATGCGGCCGGGACCGGTTCATGGCCGAGAACCCCCTCCCGCAGCCCCAACCTCCCCGCCCACCACCCCCGTAACCCCCCACTCCCCACCCGCCCCACCACCGAACTTCCCTCCCCCTACCCCCAGTTACCCCCTCCGGCCCCCACCCCACCCACGGCCGGATTTCTCCGACGCTTAACCCACGTGCCCCAGCTCCTCCGCCGGACCTTCACGGGGTGTCCACGGGGGCGCCTGAACAGCCGCTCCGCGCCGCCGGGTCAGCAGGCGCTCCGCAAGGCGCCACCGCTCCAGGGCCCCTCGAAGTCGGCCGCGCTGAGCGTCACGCCGGTCAGCACGCGCACGGCGAGGAGGAGGCAGCCGTCCGGCTCCTCGGTGTCGGCCTCGCCCGTGGGCTCGCACGCGTCGGACGCGTCGAAGCCGGCCGCGGTGAGCGAACGGACGACGGGGTGGCCGGTGTCCACGGCGCCGGACGGGCCGCCGAAGTACCCGCCGGACAGCTCCAGGAAGCCGAGGACGTCACCGTCGTGCGCGACGGTCGCCGTCTTCGTGTCGGGATCGCGGTAGGCGCCGACGGCGGTCCGTCCGCCGGCGCTGAGCGCACCCAGCACCTCGTGCTCACACCCGGCCCAACTGTCGAACTCCACAGCGAGCACCCAGCCCCCACGCACCTCACGCCCGAGCACAAAGGCCCCCGCCCCCTCTTCGAGGAAGCGCGAAGCACCGTCCAGCCCCTCGGGGCACTCCACCGGCTCCGCAACACCCATCACCCGCAGAGTCTCGGCAACCGGCCGGGGAGAGAGCGTCACACACCATCCCTCGCCGAACATCTCGTCCAGGTCCACGGCGCGGCCCCTCGCTACTCGACTCCCATCGGCGGGCCGATCGTAGTGGGCCGGCGTTCCGCGGACAGGCACACGTCCGAGCGCCCCGGAGGCTGCGCCACCCCGAACTGCCCGACGCCTGCGGCGAGTTGGGCGGCTGCCGGGTAATGCTCCGGGAGGAATCCTCGGCTACGGTGTCGGCGCATGCGCCCGGTGTTCGAGCTTCCGCCTCATTCCGCCTTGTCCACGGCTGTTTCCGACGACTGGAACGCCATCCCGCTGCGCGTCCCGGCCGGTTGGAACGTCATCCACAACGCGCTGGACGCCCGGCGTCTTCCGGACGGACGGGTCGAGGTCAACGACTCCGAGGATCTGTACTGGGCCCGCACTGCCCCACGGCCGTGGCTGACCGCGGAGCAGCTGGCGGAGGACCGCGAGATCGGCAGCCTGCGGGCCCGGGAGATCAACATCGATGTCGGCTGGTACGCGGGCGCCGGCTTCCGCGTCGTCGTCCTCGACCCGGGCTGGGACGACGAGCGGGCCTCCCGCACCACTCCTCACCTCGACGAGCTCGTCGCCACCCTGGAGGCGTGGATGGGGAGGATCACCGGGTACGACGAGTTCCCCGAGCCGTGACCGCGCACACCCCCGCCCCCACCCCCACCATGGGGACATGGACGTGGCCCGGAGTGGTGGCGCGCGGGGGTGTGGGGAGCCCGTGCCGCCGCCTCCCGGGGGGATGTTGTGGGAGGTGGCGGGGGAGGTGCGGGGGGTGATGATGCTGCCGGCGGCGATGGTGATGCAGGTCGCGCATCCGGCTGTGGGGGCGGGGGTGGATGCGTACAGCGGGTTCCGGAGCGATCCGTGGGGGCGTGGGGCGCGGTCGCTGCGGAGTGTGCAGTTGTGGGTGTACGGGGGCGCGGCGGCGGTCGAGGAGGGGAGGCGGGTGCGGGGGCTGCACCGTGGCATCCGGGGCACCGACACCCGCGGCCGCGCCTATCACGCGCTCGCGCCGGGCCCGTACGCCTGGGTGCACGCCACCGGGTTCCCCGTCTACCGGCACGCGCAGCGGTACCTGGGGCGCCGCCCGTACACGCCGGGGGAGGAGCGGCGGCTGTACGCGGAGTGGCTGCGGGTCGGCCGGGTCCTGGGGGTCGGGGACCGGGACATGCCGGGGACGGTCGAGGAGTTCTGGCCGTACTACCGGCGGGTGCTGGCGGAGGAGCTGGAGTGCACCGCCGTGGTGCGGGAGCTCGTCGGCACCGGCCCGGTGCCCCCGCCGGACCGTGGCCCGCGGCCGCTGCGCCGCGTGCTGCGGGTGCTGTGGCCGGTGCTGTACCCGCCGCTGGGGCGCTTCCGCCGGTTCCTCACGATCGGCCTGATCCCGCCGGAGGCGCGGGCCGCGATCGGGCTGCCGTGGACGGTGCGGCAGGAGCGGCGGCTGCGGCGCTTCGGCCGCGCCGTGAGCGTCCTCGTCCCGCTGCTGCCCGAACGGTGGCGCTACCTCCCCCTGGCCCGCCGCGCCCGGGCGGCGCACCGGGCGGCCGTGCGGGCCGGGACGGCGGGCTGAGCCCCGCCGGACGCGGGCCGGAAGGGACGCGCCTCCCGGCCCGCGAACGGTCACCTTCAGTGGCCGTGGGCCGCGTGCTTGGCGGCCTGGATGCTGTCCCAGGAGGCGGGCTCCGTCGTCGCCGCGCGCGTCGTGGCCGTGCTGCCGCCCAGCGCGGCGCGGTCCGGCTTCCCGGCCGTGTACAGCCAGGTGTCGAAGAGCTCGGCCAGCGGCTTGCCCGAGACGCCCTCCGCGTACCGCACGAAGTCCGCGACCGTCGCGTCGCCGCCCTCGTGCTCGGCGGGCCAGCCCTTGAGGATGGCGAAGAAGTCCTTGTCGCCGATCTCGTTCCGCAGCGCCTGGAGGGCCAGCGCGCCGCGGTCGTACACGGCGTCGTGGAACTGGTTCTCCGGGCCGGGGTCGCCGGGCTTGACCTTCCAGAACGGGTCGTCGGCGGGCCGCGAGTCGTAGGTGTGGTCGGCCAGTTCCTGCGCCGTCCCCTCGCCCTCGTGCTCGGACCACAGCCACTGGCTGTACGCGGCGAAGCCCTCGTTGACCCAGATGTCCTTCCACCGGCTGAGGGAGACGCTGTCGCCGTACCACTGGTGTGCCAGCTCGTGCACGACGACGGAGACGTTCGAGCCCTTGTCGAAGGCCCGCTTGCCGTAGAACGGCCGGGTCTGGGTCTCCAGCGCGAACCCGGCGTCCACGTTCGGCACGTACCCGCCGACCGAGTTGAAGGGGTACGGGCCGAACACGCCCTCCAGCCAGTCGGTCACCTCGGCCGTGCGGTCGAGGCTGGCGCGCGCGGCGCCGTCGACCGCGCCGAGGTCCTTGCTGTACGCGGTGATGACGGGGATGCCGTTGCCGGTGGTGTCCTCGGTGACGTCGAAGCGGCCGACGGCGAGGGTGGCCAGATATGTCGCCTGCGGCTTGTCCGAGCGCCAGCTCGTCCGCGTCCAGCCGTTGCTCGAACTCTCGGACTGGAGCGTGCCGTTGCTGATCGCCTGCGTCCCGTCGGGGACGGCGACGCTGACGTCGTAGGTCGCCTTGTCCGTGGGGTGGTCGTTGCTGGGGAACCACCACCAGGCCGACTCGGGCTCGTTGGCCGCGACCCCGCCGTCCTTCGTCCGGTGCCAGCCGGTGAACCCGCCGACCTCGACCTCGGACGGGGTGCCCGAGTAGCGCACGACGACGGTGATCCGCTCGCCCTTGCCCAGCGACTGGGCCGGGGTGATCTCCAGCTCGTGCTCACCGGAGGTGTCGAAGTGGGCCTTCTTGCCGTTCACCCGCACCTCGCTCACGTCCAGCGCGAAGTCCAGGTTGAACCGGGAGAGTTCCTGCGTCGTGGTGGCGAGCAGGGTGGCGGTGCCGTCGAGCCGGTCCGTCTTCGGCTGGTACTTCAGCCGCAGGTCGTAGTGCGATACGTCGTAGCCGCCGTTGCCGTAGGACGGGTAGTAGGGATCGCCCACCCCCGGTGCGCCCGGCGCGGGTTCGGCCGCCGACGCCGGGATCGCCAGCGTGAGGGCTGCGGCTGCCGCGGCCGGGACGATGAGTCTGTGACGCACGTGTCCTCCAACTCCCTTGTGACGCCTGCCTGCTGAGCGGGCGGGCTGTCATGCCTGTGACAGCAGCCTAGGCACTGGCGCCGCCCGGCACCGCCCACAACGCGCCTTCTTCATGTGATCGACACGGGGCCGCAGCGCCCGCCGGAGAACCGTTCCCGGCCCGCCCCGCGTCTCCACCCGGAACGGATCACGAACGCACAGAAGGTCTCCCGATGACGACCGGAACGCAGCACGACCGCACCGCCCCGGCGGGCGACGGCCCCCGACGCGCCCTCCCCGTCGAGGTGTTCGCCGTACTGCGACGGCACCGGGGCACCCTGGCCCGGGCGACGGGCCGCGTCGTCGGCCTCGCCGGGCTCGCCTGGCTGCTGCTGACGGCCGCGCTCTTCGCGCTCTCCTGGCCGCTCTTCACCCACATGCGGAACCAGGTCAACTGGTACCGCCACGTCGAGGACCCCTACCTGCACGACAGCAGCGCCCTCGGCACCGTCGCCCTCTGCGCCCTCCCGCTCCACCTGCTCCTCCTCGGCCTCGGCAGCGCGGCCCTTCAGCGGGCCTGCTCCCGCGCCGTCGCGGCGGAGCGCCGGCCGGCCGTTCCGGAGGACGAGCCGGCGTCCCCGGGCATCCGCTCCCTGGTCGCCGTCTACGTGCTCCGGGGCCTGGTCGTATGGCCCCTGCCGGTGCTCGTCACGGCGGTCTCCGAGAGCCTCGTCGGCTACCACATCGACACCGAGGACGAGATCGTCTCCCGCGGCACCTGGCTGCACACGGCGCTCCAGAACCTCCCGTTCGCGGCTGTCGCCGTCGCCGTACTGCTCCGGCTCGCGCTCACCCTCGCCCCGGCGGCGGTGGCCGACGGGCTCGCGCCCCGCGCGGCCCTGCGCCGCTCGTGGTCGCTGATGTGGACGCGCGCCGGGGGAGTCCGCGTCCTCGCCCTCGCGCTGCCGCTGGCCGCGCTCACCGCCGGCCTGCTCCGGCTGACGACGGAGCTGGCGCTGCCGCTGCGCCCCCTGGTCAGGGCCCTGCTCGAACAGGTCACGGGGAACTTCTTCGCCGCCTACTACGCGGGCATCCTCGCCCCCGTGATCACCGGCCTCCTGCTCACCGCCGCGCTGGCCCTCCCGCTCGCCTTCACCGCCTTCGCCGTCTTCCACGACCGCCTCCGCCGCCCCGGCGCCTGAGCCCTCGGGGCGGTCAACTCCCGTGGCCGCAGGCGTGATCGGCGTCGGGGAGGCGTCCGCAGGGCCCTCGCTCGTCATGGGAATCATTTTCATGTAGAGTCCGGTGCTGTCCACGCACCAGGAGGAACCCCATGGCCGTCCCCAAGCGGAAGATGTCCCGCAGCAACACCCGGCACCGCCGTTCGCAGTGGAAGGCCGTCACGCCGCAGCTGGTGCCCGTCACCGTCGACGGCGTCGTGCACCACGTGCCGCAGCGCCTGGTCAAGGCGTACCAGCGCGGACTCCTGCGCCCCGAGGGCTGAGCCCCGGCGCCCCTCACACTCCGGGCCGGGCGGCGGTCGCAGCCACGGCGCCGCTCAGCCCGGCATCCGCAGCCGCCCACCCCTCGGGACGTCACTCCCCGAGGGGTGGGCGGTTTCGTGCTGCCGCCGCACGCGCCGGCGACCGTGGGCCGCACCCCACGAGGGGGTACGGCCCACGGCCTTCACGTCAACCCGGCGCCTACCAGGACGACTTGGTCACCCCGGGCAGCCACCCCGCGTGCGCCTGCTCGCGGACGCGTACGCGGGAGAGTCCGAACTTGCGCAGGTGTCCGCGCGGGCGGCCGTCGACGCTGTCCCGGTTGCGCACCCGGGTCGGGCTCGCGTCGCGCGGCTGACGCCGCAACTCGGCCAGCGCGGCCGCCCGTTCGGCCTCCGGCGTGGACGGCCTGCGGAGGATCTCCTTCAGTTCGGCGCGACGGGCCGCGTACCGCGCGACGACCGCCTTGCGCTTCTCGTTCTGCGCGATCTTGCTCTTCTTGGCCATCAGACCTTTCCTCCTCGTGCGCGGATGCGGGCGACGGCCTTCTCGACGCCGATGCCGTCGACGGTCTTGATGCCCCTGGCGCTCAGCGTGAGCCGGACGTACCGGCCCTCGCTCGCCAGCCAGTACCGCTTGCGCTGGATGTTCGGGTCGAACCGGCGCGAGGTGCGCCGGTGCGAGTGGGAGATGTTCTTGCCGAAGCCGGGCTTCGCCCCGGTCAGTTGGCAGTGGGCCGACATGCGTGAGCTGCCTCTCTTCAGGCGGGGGCCTGTTTGGGAATGGAAACCATTTCCATATACTAGCCGCATGGCTCGCAACGAACTGCGCCCGGTCATCAAGCTCCGCTCCACGGCGAAGACCGGCTACACCTACGTGACCCGCAAGAACCGCCGCAGCAACCCGGACCGCCTGGTGCTGCGCAAGTACGACCCGGTGATCCGGAAGCACGTCGACTTCCGCGAGGAACGCTGACCCGTCCCCGCCCGTCACCCCGGCCCGCCGGCCCCGGCGGGACCGCACGCACCACAGAGAAGGAGGCCGGGATGAAGCCCGGAATCCACCCCGAGTACCGCCCCGTCGTCTTCCGCGACAAGGCCGCCGACTTCGCCTTCCTCACCCGCTCCACCGCGACGAGCGAGCAC
Organism: Streptomyces sp. HNM0574; assembly: GCF_012726235.1. Lineage (GTDB taxonomy): Bacteria > Actinomycetota > Actinomycetes > Streptomycetales > Streptomycetaceae > Streptomyces. The sequence goes on along the minus strand of NZ_JAASAH010000009.1, from coordinate 36,614 downwards.
ACCGTCGAGTGGGAGGACGGCCGCACCTACCCCGTCATCGACGTCGAGATCTCCTCGCGGAGCCACCCCTTCTACACCGGCACCGCCCGCGTCATGGACACCGCCGGACGCGTCGAGCGCTTCGAGCGCCGCTACGGCCGCCGCGGGGCCCGCTGATGGGCCCCGGCAACGGCCCGCACGGGGAGGCCCGTTCCGGGGGAGCGGACGGCAGGCTCCCGGTCGTGCTCGTCGGCGGGCTGCACGCCGAGGCCAGGCAGGAGACCGTCGAGCGGCTGCTCCGCGCCGTGCCCGGCAGCGTCGCCCTGCACCACGACCTGGCCACCGCGGCCGAGGGCACCGTGCGCCGCACCATCCGGGACGCCGGAGGCCAACTGGACGTGGGCGAGGCCCCGTTGGTGAACGACTGCGCCTGCTGCGCACTGCGCGAGGACCTGGTCCCGGAGCTGGAGCGGCTCGCCGACTCCGGGACCACCCGGCTCGCCGTTGTCGAGCTGTGGGACTCCGTCGAACCGCGCGCCATGGCCGAGGTGACCGACGCGCACGGCGGCGACGTGCTCCGGCTGACCGGCGTCGTCACCGCCGTCGACCCCGCGCTGGTGCTCTCCTGCCTCGGCAACGGCGACGACCTGGCCGAGGCAGGGCTCGCCGCCGCCGCGTCCGACCAGCGCACCGTCGGCGACGCCTGGGCGCGGCAGCTGGAGTACGCGCCCGTGCTGGCCCTCGTCGACGGCGGCGAGGCCGAGGAGGAGGACCGGGCGCTGCTCACCCAACTCCACCCCACCGCACGGCAGGTGGACGTCCGGCGGGAGACCGGGGCGCTGGCCTCGCTCGCCCTCGCCGGGTTCGACGTCGAGGCCGCGGCGGCCGCGCAGCACCCCGCGTGCGCGCTGCTGCCGCACGACGCGGACGAGTCCGGCGTGGGCACCTTCGTCTGGCACCGGACCAGGCCGTTCCACCCCGAGCGGCTCTACCAGGCGCTGGAGGACCTGACCTGCGCCGCGGCCCGCAGCCGCGGCCGGTTCTGGCTGGCCGACCGGCCCGACACGCTGCTCTCCTGGGACGCCGCCGGCGGCGCCCTGTGCGTGGAGAACGCGGGACCGTGGCTGGCCTCGCTGCCGGACGCCGCCTGGGAGATGGTGCCGCCCATGCGCCGGGCCGCCGCCGCGCTCGACTGGCACCCCGAACACGGCGACTGCTGCCAGCACTTGGTGTTCACCTCGCCCGGCCTCGACCGCGAGGGCCTGGAGCGGCTCCTCGACTCCTGCCTCCTCACCGACGCCGAGTACCGGGCGGGCCCCGAGGGCTGGAAACACCTCCCCGCCGCCTTCGACACCCTCCTCGACCCCGTCTCCTGACGCCCCGAACCCGGAAGGACCGCACCCCATGCCCCGCCGCGACGACCCGCGCAAGCCCCGTAAGCCCCGCCCCAACCCCATTGACCAGGCGGGCATCACGTACATCGACTACAAGGACACCGATCTGCTGCGGAAGTTCATCTCCGACCGGGGGAAGATCCGCAGCCGCCGCGTCACCCGGGTGACCAAGCAGCAGCAGCGGCAGATCGTGCAGGCGGTCAAGACCGCGCGGGAGATGGCGCTGCTGCCGTACGCGTCGAGGTGAGCCGGGGCCCGGCGCGGCCCGGCCGGGGGCGTGCCCCGGCCGGGCCGCGGACGGCAACAGCGGTGGTGGGGCGAACGGCTGACGCCACGTCAGGGTGCTGACGACCTCTTCTGTCACGGCCGTGACGGGGGCTAACGTCCGGGCATGGTGATACGTGCGCGGTTCGACCGCCTCCCGTGGAGATCTGCCGTCCTCTGCTCCCTCGCCCTCGTCGTGCCCCTCGGCGCCGCCCCGGCCGCCACCGCCTCGGGCCCCGGAGCGAGCGGCACCGACGGGCCCCGCACCGGATTCGAGCGGACCGACGGCAAGCGCTGGACCACCCAGCCCGAGGAGCAGGACTTCCTCGCCGCCGTCGACCGCGCCAGCGAGCGCGTCGCGATCGACGAGATCGGCCGCACCGCACAGGACCGGCCGCTGCAACTGGTCCGCATCGGCGCCCCCGCGCCCGCCGACGCCGCGAAGACCCGGCAGGGCAACTCCGTCATGCTCGTCTGCTCGCAGCACGGCGACGAGCCCTCGGGCCGCGAGGCGTGCCTGTCCACCATCCGCGACCTGGCCTTCGCCGAGGACAAGGCGACCCGCGACTACCTGCGGGACACCAGCGTCCTCGTCGTCCCCACCGCCAACCCCGACGGGCGCGCGGCCGACACCCGGGAGAACTCCGAGGGCGTCGACATCAACCGCGACCACCTCGCGCTGAAGACCGCCGAGGCCCGCGCCACCGCCGCCGTCTTCCGCGACTACCGCCCCGACACCATCTACGACCTGCACGAGTACGGCGCGACGGTCCCGTACTACGACAAGGACCTGCTCTCCCTCTGGCCCCGCAACCTCAACACCGCGGACGGCGTGCACCGGGAGTCGGTGAACCTCTCCGAGCGGTACGTCCGCCCGTCCGCCGAGGACGCGGGCTTCAGCTCCGGCATCTACGGCATCTGGACCGACCCCGAGACCGGTGAGCCGATCAAGCAGACGGCGGGCGACGGGCAGGAGCGCATCCTGCGCAACGCGGCGGGCGTCAAGCACTCCGTGGGCCAGCTCGTCGAGACCCGCACGGACGCGCTGACGGACGAGGAGAAGGACGACCCGGCGGTCAACAACCGGCGCCGCGTCGACTCCCAGCTGGCCGCGCTGAAGGGCGCGTTCGACTTCACCGACCGGCGGCGCGGCGCGATCGAGTCCGCCACCACGGAGGCCCGCGAGGCGGGCAGCGCCGACGAGGGGCCCGTCCACTTCGGCGGGGCCGACAACGAGAAGCCCGAGCCGGGCCGCACCGAGCCCGACCCGGCCTGCGCCTACCGGCTGACCGGGAAGCAGTGGAAGACCGCAGGCGACGAGCTGGCGCTGCACGGCATCCGCGCCGAGCGGCAGGACGACGGGGGAGCGGTGGTCCGGCTCGCGCAGGAGCAGCGCGCGCTGGTGCCGCTGCTCCTCGACGACCGCGCCGAGTTCAAGCTGGTCTCGGCGGAGCCGGTTCGGCGCTGCGGGTAGCCGCGGGCGCGTCGCCGGGTGCGGGTGCTTCGGGGATCGCGCCGTTCCCCGCGCCCCTTTCGGGGCGCATCCGCTCCGGTGAGGTTCTGTGACGGGGGGTTGGGGCGGGCCGTGTCGTGGCACAGCGGGTGCCATGCGTAGAAATCCGGCACGGCACAGGCGTCCCTCCCCAGCCGCGACGGCGTCCGGTGACCCGCTGGTGCGGGCACTGGACGCCCTCGGCGAGTTCACCCCTCTCGACACGGTGGCCGGGCCGCTGAGCCGGGCCGTACGGCGGCTGCCGCTCGGCCCGCTCCGCGACGTGCTGCACGGCCGCTGGCTCGGCCACCCGCTGCACCCGGCGCTGGTGCAGGTGCCGGTGGGCGCCTGGATGTCGGCCGCGGTGCTCGACGTCGTACCGGGCGCGGAACGCGGCGCCCGCACCCTCGTCGGGCTCGGCGTGCTGAGCGCGCTGCCCGCCGCCTGGTCCGGCTGGGTCGACTGGGCGGAGCAGCACGAGGCCCAGCAGCGCACCGGCGTGGTGCACGCCGGTGCCAACGTGCTCGCGATCGGCCTGTTCGCCGGCTCCTGGGCCGCGCGCGGCCGCGGCCGCACCGGCCTCGGCCGGGCCCTCACCCGCGCCGGCCTGACGAGCGCGAGCCTCGGCGCGATGATCGGCGGGCACCTGGCGTACCGGCAGTCGGCCGGCGCCAACAAGGCCGAGCCGGTGCCGCACCTGCTGGAGCCGCGCTGGTACGGGATGGGGCCGCTGGACGAGTACCCGGCGGGCGAGCCGGTGCGCCGGATGCTGGGCGAGGTCCCGCTGCTCGTGGTCCGGATGACGGAGGACGAGGCGTACGTGCTCGGCGACCGGTGCAGCCACGACTCGGGGCCGCTCTCGGAGGGCGAGGTGCGGGACGGCTGCGTCGAGTGCCCCTGGGACGGCAGCCTCTTCCGCCTCTCGGACGGCTGGAACGTGCACGGCCCGGCCACCGCGCCCCAGCCCTCCTTCGAGGCGGGCTTCGACGGCGACGGCTCCCTCCGCGTCCGCCTGCCCCGCGCGGACTGACGCACGGGAACGGGCCGTCGGCGCGGGGCAGCCCCCGCGCCGACGGCCCGTTCCGTGTCAGCTTCCCGCCGGTCCGACCAAGGCGGCCGCGTCCACCGCGCAGCCCCAGGAGACGGTGATGCCCGCGCCGCCGTGCCCGTAGTTGTGCACGCAGGGCGTGCCGTCCGGCAGCGTCCCGGCCTCCAGCCTGACGCCCTCGGGGCGGAACGGGCGCAGGCCGACCCGGTGTTCCAGCACCGCCGCCTCCGCCACCTCGGGGCGGATGCGGGCGCAGCGGCGGATGATGGCCTCGGCGGTGGCCGGGTCCGGCGCGGTGTCCTCGGCCCCGTCCTCGGCGGTGCCGCCGAGCAGGAGCCCGTACGGCTGCGGCAGCAGGTACGCCGACTCGCCCGCCGCGCCCTCGTCGGTCGCGACGTACCACTCCTCGACGCCCGGGTTCTCCACGACCACGACCTGCCCCCGCACCGCCCGCACCCCCGGATCGGGGACGAGCGTACGGGCGCCCAGGCCGGTGCAGTTGACCACCGCCCGGGCCTCGGCCGCCGCCTCCGTGAGCGAGCCGGCGGCGCGCTGCTCGTACACGCCGCCCGCCTTCTCCAGCCGGGCCCGCAGGTACGGGAGATAGGCGCGCATGTCGATCAGCGGGGTGCGGGGCGGGCTGCCGACCAGGGCCCGCCACTCCTCCGGTACCGGATCGCCGCCCTCCGCCATCTCGCCCCGCACCAGCCGCACTCCGGTCTCGGCCGGCTGTTCGGCGAGCCAGGAGAAGTGCCGGAAGGAGCGCACGGCCCAGTCCGTGGCCCGGTCGAGGGGTTCGATCCGGTACGGCCAGGCGAGGCCGCCCGCGACGGCCGAGGTCGTCTCCGGCTCCGGGTCACGGCTCCAGACGCGGACCAGGGTGTCGCCCCGTTCGGCGAGTACCACCGCTGTCGTGAGTCCGATGACGCCGCCGCCCACCACGATTGTCTGTTCCATGCCCGGAGGCTATCCGTCCGCGTCCGCCGCCGAACGTCCCGCGGACGCCCCCTTCGGCGCGTGCCCGGCACCGTGCCTCACACCTCCTCCCGCAGCTCTCCGTCCGCCAGCCGCAGCCACCGGGTGACACCCAGCTCCCGCAGGAACGCCAGGTCGTGGCTGACGACGATCAGCGCGCCCTGGTACCCGTCCAGCGCCGTGCGCAGGTGGCGGACGCTGGCCAGGTCGAGGTTGTTCGTCGGCTCGTCCAGCATCAGCAGCTGCGGCGCCGGTTCGGCGAGCATCAGCGCGGCGAGCGTCGCGCGGAACCGTTCGCCGCCCGAGAGCGTGCCCACCGGCCGGTCGGCCCGGGCGCCCCGGAAGAGGAAGCGGGCCAGCCGGGCGCGGACGCGGTTGACCGTCGCGTCCGGTGCCAGCCGGGCGACGTTCTCGGCCACGGACAGCCCGTCGTCGAGGACGTCGAGCCGCTGCGGCAGGTACCGGTGCGGGACGTGCGCCCGCACCTCCCCGCGCTCGGGCGGGAGTTGACCGGCGACGGTCCGCAGCAGTGTCGTCTTGCCCGCGCCGTTGTCCCCGACCAGCGCGATCCGCTCCGGGCCGCGCAGCTCCAGCTCGACGCGGACGCCGCCGCGCAGCACGGCGCCCTCGGCGGTGAGCACCGTCCGGCCGGCGGGCACCGCCGTGTACGGCAGGTCGACCCGGATCTCGTCGTCCGAGCGGAGCTGGCCCTCGGCCTCCTCCAGCCGGTCCTTCGCCTGCTCCAGCCGCTGCTCGTGCGTCGCCCGGTGCTTTCCGGCCGACTCCTGCGCGGCGCGCTTGCGCTGGTTCATCACGATCCGCGGCTCGCGCTTGCTGGCGTACATCTTGTCGCCGTAGCGCACCCGTTTGGCCAGCTTGCCCTGGGCCTCGGCGAGTTCGCGCTTCTGCCGCCGCACGTCGGACTCGGCGGACCGCACCATGCGCCGCGCCGCCTCCTGCTCGGTGGCGACGGCCTCCTCGTACGCGTCGATGCCGCCGCCGTAGGTGTGCACCGAGCCCTCGCGGAGCTCGGCGATCTGGTCGACGTGGCGCAGCAGTTCACGGTCGTGGCTGACCACGATCAGCACTCCCTTCCAGGCGGCGAGCGCCGCGTACAGGCTCTGCCGGGCACTCAGGTCGAGGTTGTTCGTCGGCTCGTCGAGCAGCAGCACGCGCGGGCGGCGCAGCAGGAGTTCGGCCAGCCGCAGCAGCACCGACTCGCCGCCCGAGACCTCGCCGATGGTGCGGTCGAGGCCGATGTGCGCGAGTCCGAGCTGGTCGAGGGTGGCGCGGGCGCGCTCCTCGACGTCCCAGTCGTCGCCGAGGACGGTGAAGTGCTCCTCGGCCGGGTCCCCGGCCTCGATGGCGTGCAGCGCGGCCCGCCGTCGGTCGATGCCGAGTACCGCGTCGACGCGCAGGCCGGTGTCGAGCGTGAGGTCCTGCGGCAGGTACCCCGTCTCGCCGGTGACGTGCACGGAGCCCTCGTCCGGGCGCAGTTCGCCGGCGAGGAGCCGCAACAGGGTGGATTTTCCGGAGCCGTTGGCGCCGATCAGGCCGGTACGTCCGGGGCCTGCCGTCCAGTCGAAGCCTTCCAGCACCGGGGTGCCGTCGGGCCAGGCGAAGCCGAGGCCGTCGCAGGCGACGGCGGCGGAAGCGGAGGGCACGGCCGGGGCGGAGCCGGGGCGCGGGGTGGGGCGGGTGGCGGACACGGGGTCTCCCGTTCTGGACGCGCGGGCGCGTCCGGGGCGCAGGTGCAGGGGCGGCGGGGAGACACCGGGCCCGCGGCCGACGGCCGGGCGGCCGGAGCGCCGGCCGGGCCGAGGGGCGGGGATCGGGCGGGGAGAGGGGAGCGGGGGAGCCGGGGATTCCCGGCGCGCGTGCGTGCGCGGCGGCGGTGCCCGCGTACGGGCGGTCCGGGGGAATCGGGGGCTCCGGAAGGCTCCGGGCTCGCGTCCGAGGTCGCACTCGTGGCCGTACGCGCGCACAGGCGGCGGGGCACACGGTGTCTCATGACCTCAGTCGAGCAACGTCCTTCTCCTTGTTCGGCAACAGAGCCACCGAGAACGGTAGGGATGCGCCAAGTCCGCCGCAACTCTTTTTCGCCCGGGCCCGCTGTGCTGTGCTGCGTCCATGGTCCATACCGGAGAATCCGCACCCGCGCCCCGTACGGTCCCGCTGCGTCCGATGACCGTGCCCGCCGAGCAGGCGGCGGAGCGCTGCCGTGCCTTCCACGACGTGATGAGCCGCCGCCGGACGGTACGCGACTTCGACCCGCGTCCGGTGCCGGACGGCGTCGTCGAGTACGCGATCCGTACGGCCGCGACGGCGCCGAGCGGGGCGCACGTGCAGCCCTGGCGGTTCGTCGTGCTCACCGATCCCGCGCGCAAGCGGCGGCTGCGGGAGGCGGCCGAGGCGGAGGAGCGGGAGTTCTACGGGCGGCGGGCCTCCGAGGAGTGGCTGTCCGCGCTGGCGCCGCTGGGCACCGACGAGCACAAGCCGTTCCTGGAGACGGCGCCCGCGGTGATCGTCGTCTTCGAGGTGCACAAGGGGCCGCACACGCCCCGCCCGTACTACACGAAGGAGTCCGTCGGCATCGCCGTCGGACTCCTCCTCGCGTCCCTGCACCAGGCGGGGCTGGCCACGCTCACGCACACGCCGAGCCCGATGCGCTTCCTCAACGACATCTGCGAGCGCCCGGCGGAGGAACGCGCCGCCTACGTCGTGCCCGTCGGCTATCCGGCGCCGGACGCGCACGTGCCGGACCTGCGGCGCAAGCCGCTCGACGAGGTCATGGTCCGGCTCTGAGACGGGACGGGGGCGGGCCCGCGCGGGCCCGCCCCCTCGTCGTCAGGCGCTCGCGCGGGCCTGCTTGCGGGCCTCGCGGGCGGCCAGCTTCTCGTCGAACTTGCGGGCCTCGCCGTCGAGTCCGTCCAGGTAGAGGCCCAACTCCTCCTGGGCCTTGAGACCTTCGGGGCCGAGCCCGTCGATCTCCATGACCTTCAGGAAGCGCAGCACGGGCTGGATCACGTCGTCGTGGTGGATGCGCAGGTTGTAGATCCCGCCGAGCGCCATCCGGGCGGCGGCGCGCTCGAATCCGGGCATCCCGTGGCCGGGCATCCGGAAGTCGACCACGACGTCCCGCACGGCCCGCATCGTCAGGTCGGGCGCGAGGTCGAAGGCCGCCCGCAGCAGGTTGCGGTAGAAGATCATGTGCAGGTTCTCGTCCTTGGCGATGCGGGCGAGCATGCGGTCGCAGACCGGATCGCCGGACTCGTGGCCCGTGTTGCGGTGCGAGACGCGGGTGGCCAGCTCCTGGAACGCGACGTACGCGACCGAGTGCAGCATGCTGTGCCGGTTGTCGGACTCGAAGCCCTCCGACATGTGCGCCATCCGGAACCGCTCCAGCTCGTCCGGGTCCACCGCGCGCGAGGTGAGCAGGTAGTCGCGCATGACGATGCCGTGCCGGCCCTCCTCGGCGGTCCAGCGGTGCACCCAGGTGCCCCAGGCGCCGTCCCGGCCGAAGAGGGTGGCGATCTCGTGGTGGTACGAGGGGAGGTTGTCCTCCGTGAGGAGGTTGACGACGAGCGCCGTGCGCCCGATCGCGGTGACCTTCGACTGGTCCGGAGCCCAGGGCTCGCCCTCCAGCGGACCGGCGAAGTTCCGGCCGTCGCTCCAGGGCACGTACTCGTGCGGCATCCAGTCGTTGGCCACCTTCATGTGGCGGTTGAGTTCCTTCTCCACCACTTCCTCGAGCGCGTAGAGCAGCCGGGCGTCCGTCCACTCGTCGGTGTTCGGGTGCAGGGCGGTGCTCACGGTCACGGCGGCTCCAGTCATTCGGGGACGTTCTGCGGGGACGGTGCGGCGGTTCGAGCAGTGCGGGGAGACGCACCTACGGCGCCGTAGGTTACGAGACCGTAAGTTCTAAGAAAGGTAAAAAGCAAGACCGGGATCCCGAACCCCTTACCGGCGGGCACACCCCCCGAAGCCGCATGTACGCACAGTGAGTTGGCGAGTGCGACATGTGTACGGAAACCACGCTCCGTACGTCCCTTATGTCCGCTGCGTGTGCGCGTCCCGTGCTCGCACGGCCGTTCCGGAAAACCCCCGGAAGGAGGACAATGGGGACATGACGCGGCACGGAGCAGTTCCCCGGTTTCGGACCCGGGGCGGCGCGGGTCCCCTCGCGGCGCTCCTGATGGTGCTCGCCGTCGTCGCGGCCCTGCTCGCCCTCGCCGTCCCCGCGCAGGCGGCCGACCCGGCCACCCCCGAGGAGATCGGCAAGGGCCTGCGCGCCGAGCCCGTGTACGTGGACGACGCCGCCCGTGAACGCCTCAGCCGGGCCGAACAGGACGCGCTCTCGCAGAAGATCGAGTCGACGGACCGGCCGGTCTACGTCATCGTCCTCCCGGACGACCCCGCCTACCACCAGCAGACCGTCCTCTCCGACATCCGCGAGGCCACCGGACGCGCCGGGGTCTACGGCGTCCTCCTCGGGGATGACTTCGGCGCCGCCGCCGACACCGACCTGATGTCCGCCGGCACCGCCCAGTCCCTCGCCCGCGAGACCGAGCAGCACGGCACCGTCGACGCCGCCTCGCTCGGCACCTTCGTCGACACGGCGGCGGCCGCCGTCGGTGACGGCACCGGCAGCGCGGCCGACGGCAACGGCAACAGCAACGGCAACTCCGGCGCCCCCGACGGCAGTCCGGGCTTCGGCGGGCTCGCGCTCGGCGTCCTGATGCTCGGCGGCCTCGCCTCCCTGGCCTTCCTCACCGCGCGCAACGCCCGCCGCGTCCGCCGTGAGAACGCGGCCGAGCTGGAGCGCGTCAAGGCCACCGTCGACGAGGACGTCACCGCCTACGGCGAGGAGCTCGACCGGCTCGACTTCCGCCCCGGCGCCCCCGGCGGCGCCACCCGGGAGGAGAACGAGGCGCTGCTCCGCGACTACACCGAGGCACTCGACGCCTACGAAGAGGCCAAGTCCGCCATGCGGCGCGTCCGTTCACCGCGCGACGTGCAGGCCGTGACCAGCGAACTGGAGGCCGGCCGCTTCGCGCTCACCACGCTGCGCGCCCGCCGCGCCGGCGAACCCCTGCCCGAGCGCCGCTCCCCGTGCTTCTTCGACCCGCGGCACGGCCCGTCCGTCGACGACCGCCAGTGGGCGCCCGAGGGCGGCGAGCCGCGCGCGGTCCCCGTCTGCGCCGCCGACGCCGCGCGGCTGGACGACGGTGAGCCGCCGATGGCCCGCGAGGTGGAGACGGCGCGCGGGCGCCGGCCCTACTGGGAGGCGGGCCCGGCCTACGGGCCCTGGGCCGGCGGCTTCTTCGGCGGCTACGGGACGTCGATGATGTCCGGCATGCTGATCGGCACCATGCTCGGCTCCTCCATGGGCGCGGGCACCGCCTGGGCCGGCGACGCCGATGCCTACGGCGGCGACTACGGCGGCGACTCCTTCGGCGGCGGTTTCGACGGCGGCGGAGGCGGCTTCGGCGGAGGCTTCGACGGCGGGGGGTTCGGCGGCGGGTTCTGAGCGGGCGTGGGCCCGCGTCCGCGCCCCCGGCGCGCGGGAACTCCCGCCCCGCGCGCCGGAGTCCGCGCCTCGCACCGCATCCGGCCCGCCCGTCCCGGCCTCAGACCGCCAGCAGCCGCTGCCAGTCGGCCTGTCCCAGCGGCCCGGCCGCCGACGTGCGGGTGCCGCCCGCGCGGCGCAGCGCCTGTACCGCGCTGTCCACCTCGGCGGTGTCGCCCTCCGGGACCCGGGGGGTGATCAGCGGCCACAGGTCGGCGCCCAGGTAGCCGGTCTCGTCCGCGCCCTGCCGCATCGCCGAGCACCGGTGCGGCCTGACCCCGTGCACGGAGGCCAGCCGCGCCACCGCCCGCCGGGTGCCGCCGCCGAACACCCCGTCCGCGCGCAGCGAGGGGAAGCCGGTGGCCCGCAGCAGGTGCTGGGCCGCGCGTACCCGGGGCCCGCTGCTGCCCGGGCGCAGCAGCGGCCAGGTGGACGCGCTCGCCGGGACGGGGCCGCGGCCGAGCGAGGCGGCGACGGCCTCGCGCAGTTCCCGGAGCCGGCCGTAGAGCACGTCCCCGGGGCACTCGGTGGAGTTGAAGTCCCGGTGGCCGACGATGTTCGCGGTGTCCGTGCCGTACCGCTCGGCGATCCAGGAGACCAGGCCGACCAGCGACTCCCACAGCGCGCGGGGCACGTCCACCTCGGAGTACAGGCCCTCGTTCTCGATGCCGACGACCTCGCTGTTGTGCCCGCTCACGTTCGCGCCCTTCACGTGCTGTCTGCCGCCGCGCACCACCTCCAGGCTCCGGTGCCGCCCCTCCAGGACGTGTCCGCCGCGGCTGTTGGTGAACTGCTGCCCGGTGTCGCCCCAGCCGCGCGCCATGTGCGCGTCCTGGATCTCGCGGGCGATCCGCTTGGCGTGCGCGAGCGAGTAGTCCTCGCCGTTGCCCGGCTCGACGGTGTGGTGCACGACGATGTACGCCGGTTTGTGGTCCTCGACGACGATGTCCGAGGACGGGGGACGCGCCTTCCACTCGGCCGTGGTGTGGACGCGCGGTTCGGCGGCCGCTCCGCGCGCCCCGGCGCCCGGTGACGCCGCGTACGCCGTGCCGCCGGTGAGGCCCAGCGCCCCGGCGGCCGTGGCGGACAGTCCGCCGCGCAGCAGCGTGCGGCGGCCGAAACCTGCTGGTGAGGGAGTCATGATGCGCTCCTTCGGCGGCCGGCCCCGGCCCTGCCTCGCCCGACGGGGCCCCGGCCCCGGCCGCCCGTGGTGGGGGGAGTGGGGACAGGTGGTGCACGGGGGAGTGGGGTCCCCCGGTGGTGATCCGTACGGCCCCGGCGCCCCGCCGCCGGGACGCGCGCACCGGTGGGACGGTGCGCGCGGCGGACGGGGTGCGCGCCGACGGTGCGCCTCGCGGACGGGGCGCACGGCGGACGTACCGGGGACGGACGGCACGGGCAGAATCCGCCCCCCGGCCCAAGTCCCGTCGGTACGGCGGGGGTTGCGGATTCTTCCGTCTCCTCGCTGTTTCGCCGCTCGGGCCGCCCGGGAAACCCGCACGACAGCCCGCGCTGCGGCGCCGTACGATCGGCCCTCATGTCCGCCACTCTCGTCGCCAAGGGTCTCGCCGCGGGGCACGGAGACCGCTCGTTGTTCACCGGCCTCGACCTCGTCGTCGCCCCGGGGGACGTCACGGGGCTCGTGGGCGCCAACGGCGCCGGGAAGTCCACGCTGCTGAGGATGCTCGCCGGGGAGGAGACCCCCGAGGAGGGCGCCGTCCAGCTCTCCCCGCCGCACGCCACCGTCGGGCACCTCCCGCAGGAGCCCGAGCGCCGCCCCGGGGAGACCCTGCGCGGCTTCCTCGCCCGCCGTACGGGCGTGGCCGCGGCCCAGGGCGCGCTGGACGCGGGCGCGGACGCGCTCGGCCGCGGCGTCCCCGGCGCCGACGACAGCTACGCCACGGCCCTCGACCGCTGGCTCGCGCTGGGCGCCGCCGACCTGGAGGAACGGGCCGCCGACGTCACCGCGCAGCTCGGCCTGGACGTCGGCCCCGAGCGGCCGATGACGGCGCTCTCCGGCGGCCAGGCGGCCCGCGCCTCCCTCGCCTCGCTGCTGCTCAGCCGGTACGACGTCTTCCTGCTCGACGAGCCCACCAACGACCTGGACCTGGACGGGCTGCGCCGCCTGGAGACCTTCGTGTCCGGGCTCCGCGCGGCGACCGTACTGGTCAGCCACGACCGGGAGTTCCTCGCCCGCACCGTCAACGGCGTCCTCGAACTCGACCTCGCCCAGCGGCAGGTGAACCACTACGGCGGCGGTTACCAGGCGTACCTGGAGGAGCGCGAGCGCGCCCGCACCCACGCGCGCGAGGAGTACGAGGAGTACGCCGGAACCCGCGCCTCCCTGGAGGCGCGCGCCCGCACGCAGCGCAACTGGATGGAGAAGGGCGTACGCAACGCGCGCCGGAAGATGACCGACGGCGACAAGATCGGCCGGAACGCGCGCATCGAGACGACGGAGAAGCAGGCCGCGAAGGCCCGCCAGACGGAGCGGCTGATCGAGCGCCTGGACGTCGTCGAGGAGCCGCGCAAGGAGTGGGAGCTGCGGATGGAGATCGGCGCCGCGCCCCGCTCCGGCGCGGTCGTCGCGACGCTCCGCCAAGCCGCCGTCCGGCGCGGGGAGTTCCGGCTCGGCCCCGTCGACCTGCAGATCGACTGGCGGGACCGGGTCGCCGTCACCGGCGCCAACGGCGCGGGCAAGTCGACGCTGCTCGCGCTGCTGCTGGGCAGGCTGGAGCCGGAGTCGGGGGCCGCCTCGCTGGGCAGCGGGGTCGTCGTGGGCGAGGTCGACCAGGCGCGGCAGCTCTTCCACGGCGAGGAGACGCTGCTGGACGCCTTCCGCGCCGCGTCCGGCCTGGAACCGGAGGAAGTCCGCACGCTGCTCGCGAAGTTCGGCCTCACCGCGGCCCATGTGCTGCGCCCCGCGGCGACGCTCTCACCGGGCGAGCGCACCCGCGCCGCCCTCGCGCTGCTCCAGGGCCGCGGCGTCAACCTGCTCGTCCTGGACGAGCCGACGAACCACCTCGACCTGCCCGCCATCGAGCAGCTGGAATCGGCGCTCGCCGCCTACGAGGGCACCCTGCTGCTGGTGACGCACGACCGCCGGATGCTGGACGCCGTGCACACCACCCGCCGCCTGGCGGTGGCCGAGGGGCGGGTCACGGAGAGCTGATCAGCCCTTGTCGAGGGACTTCCTGGAGCGCCTCATGCCGAGGCGGTACCAGGCGATCTGCACCAGCGAGGTCAGCACCCGGCCCAGGGCCACCAGCGCCGTGAAGGGGAACAGCTTGCTGCTGCCTCCGGAACCGCCGCCGGTGGCCGTGTCGTTGTCGCTCATGTCCGCGACCCTACCTGTGCCCTGCACGGATACGGGCCGCGGGGACGGCGGGTGCCGAACGGACCGTCCCCGGCCACGAGTTCGGCACCCGCCGTACGCCGCTACTTCTTGTCGCCGCGGAGCAGCCCCGCGCGCCGCAGCGCGTCCGCCATCTCGCTGTTCGCGGGGGCGGCGTCCCGGCGCTTGCCCGCGCCGCCGCTGCCGCCGGAGCCGTTGCCGCCCCGGCCGCCGTTCCCGCCGGGCCGGCCGCCCTGGCGTCCGCCCTCACCGCGGCCGCCGCCCTGGCGCCCCGCGCCCTGACGCTGCCGCGGGGGACGCTCGCCGCCCCGCTGCCTGCGCCCGCCCGACTCGGCGCCGGCACCGGCCGGTTCGCCCGCCTCGTCGTCGAGCCGCAGCGTCAGCGAGATCCGCTTCCTGGGGACGTCGACGTCGAGGACCTTCACCTTCACGATGTCGCCGGGCTTGACGACGTCCCGCGGGTCCTTCACGAAGGTCTCCGACATCGCCGAGACGTGCACCAGGCCGTCCTGGTGGACGCCGACGTCGACGAAGGCGCCGAAGGCCGCGACGTTCGTCACGACGCCCTCCAGCACCATGCCGGACTCCAGGTCGCCGATCTTCTCGACGCCGTCCTTGAAGCTGGCCGTCCGGAACTCCGGACGCGGGTCGCGGCCCGGCTTCTCCAGCTCCCGGAGGATGTCCCCGACGGTCGGCAGACCGAACGAACCGTCCACGAAATCCGCCGCGTTCAGCGAGCGCAGCAGCGCCGTGTTGCCGAGCAGCGAGGGCACGTCGGTGCCGGCGGCCCGCACCATCGAGCGCACCACCGGGTACGCCTCGGGGTGCACGGCGGAGGCGTCGAGCGGGTCGTCCCCGCCCTGGATGCGCAGGAAGCCCGCGCACTGCTCGTACGCCTTCGGGCCGAGCCGCGGCACCTCCTTCAGGCCGGTGCGGCCGGAGAACGGGCCGTTCGCGTCCCGGTGCGCGACGATGTTCTCCGCGAGGGAGGCGCCGATGCCCGAGACGCGGGAGAGCAGCGGCGCGGAGGCGGTGTTGACGTCCACGCCGACGCCGTTCACGCAGTCCTCGACCACCGCGTCCAGCGAGCGGGACAGCTTCACCTCGGCCAGGTCGTGCTGGTACTGGCCGACGCCGATCGAGCGCGGGTCGATCTTCACCAGCTCCGCGAGCGGGTCCTGCAGGCGGCGGGCGATCGAGACGGCGCCGCGCAGCGAGACGTCCAGCTCCGGCAGCTCGCGGGAGGCGTAGGCGGAGGCGGAGTACACCGAGGCGCCGGCCTCCGAGACCATCACCTTCGTCAGCTTCAACTCCGGCCTGCGGCCGATCAGTTCACCCGCGAGCTTGTCCGTCTCGCGGGAGGCGGTGCCGTTGCCGACGGCGATCAGCTCGATGCCGTGCGCCTCGACCAGCGCGCTCAGCTTCTCCAGCGCCTCGTCCCACTTCTTCTGCGGCGCGTGCGGGTACACCGTGTCGGTGGCGGCGACCTTGCCCGTCGCGTCGATCACGGCGACCTTCACGCCCGTCCGCAGGCCCGGGTCCAGGCCGAGGGTGGCGCGGGTGCCGGCCGGGGCGGCGAGCAGCAGGTCCCGCAGGTTCGCCGCGAAGACCCGCACCGCCTCGTCCTCGGCGGCCGTGCGCAGCCGCAGCCGCAGGTCGATGCCGAGGTGGGTGAGGACGCGGGTGCGCCACGTCCAGCGGACCGTCTCGGCGAGCCAGGCGTCGGCCGGACGGCCGCGGTCGGCGAGGCCGAAGTGGTGCGAGATCGCCCGCTCGTACGCGCCGGGGGTGCCGTCCTGCGGGGCCTCGGCCGGGTCCTCCGGCTCCAGCGTCAGGTCGAGGACCTCCTCCTTCTCGCCGCGCAGCATCGCCAGCACCCGGTGCGAGGGCAGCTCGGTGAAGTTCTCCGCGAAGGCGAAGTAGTCCTTGAACTTGGCGCCCTGCTCCTCCTTGCCCTCGCGGACCTTCGCCGCGAGCCGCCCGCGCTGCCACATGCGCTCGCGCAGCTCGCCGATCAGGTCGGCGTCCTCGCTGAAGCGCTCGGCGAGGATCGCGCGGGCGCCCTCCAGCGCGGCGGCGGCGTCGGCGACGCCCTTCGCCTCGTCCACGAAGCGCTCGGCGGCGGCCGACGGCTCGGTGGCGGGATCGCCGAACAGCGCGTCCGCCAGCGGCTCCAGACCGGCCTCGCGGGCGATCTGGGCCTTGGTGCGCCGCTTCGGCTTGTACGGGAGGTAGATGTCCTCCAGCCGGGCCTTCGAGTCGGCGGAGCGGATCCGCGCCTCCAGCTCGCCGTCGAGCTTGCCCTGGGACCGGACGGAGTCGAGGATCACCTCGCGCCGGTCCTCCAGCTCCCGCAGATAGCGCAGCCGCTCCTCGAGCGTGCGCAGCTGCGCGTCGTCGAGAGCGCCCGTCGCTTCCTTGCGGTAGCGCGCGACGAACGGCACGGTCGACCCGCCGTCGAGCAGCTCGACCGCGGCGCTGACCTGCCGCTCGCGTACGCCGAGTTCCTCGGCGATCCTGCCTTCGATGGTCGTCGTCACGATGGTTCGTTCCGCCTTCTCAGTGCTGGTTGTCCCCCGGTGACCTGCATTGTGGCAGGTGGCCCCGACAGCCGGGTCCCGCCGTCGGCCCGGGTGCGCCGGGCGGGGCCTCAGCCCTTGCCGAACAGGTCCTCGGGGAAGGCGCCGTTGCCCAGGGCCGTCGTCGTGAGCCCGGTGGCCAGCTCGGTCAGCCGGGCCACGCCCTCGGCGCCGAGCTTCTCGTACGGGCGGGCGTCGAGCCGGTCGGTCTCCTCCTCCAGCTGCTTGCGCAGTTGCTGCCCGGCCTCGGTCAGTTCGCCCTCGGCGTCGGTGAGGCCGCGCTCCCGGAGCCGGTCGTGGGCGGCCTGCCAGTCCCGCTCGTTGTAACCCCGGGTGGCCAGCACCCACTTGGGGGTCATGCCCCGGCCGGAGGCCGTGTGGCTGGCCAGCGCCTCCAGCGGGTCCAGCTCGGCGGCCTGGAGGGCGGCGATGTGGATGTCGCCCCGGTGCTCGCGCAGCAGCGTCGCCGCGTGCCAGAACGCCAGGTGCGGCGCCTCGGGCACGGGCAGGTCCGCGTTGGCCGCGTACAGCGGGCGCCCGCCGCGGGCGCACCCGTCGGCGGCCCGCAGCGCGAGCTCGGCGGCCTCCCGCATCTCGGGGGACTCCACGGTCTCCTCGCCGAGCAGCCGCCGCAGCGTCGCGTCGACGGCCCGGAGGCGGGCGGCGAGGACGGTCTCGGGGGAGGCGAACTCCCAGATCTCGGGCACGAAGCGGGCGACGAGCGAGTGGTTGAAGTTGAAGAACGTCGCGGTCACGACCCCGGCGCCGACCGCGCCGAAGGGCGCGGCGCGGCCCGCGAAGTAGACCGCGCTCGGGTCCTCGAAGCCGTACGGCGCGAGCTCCTTGCCGAGGTCGGGGGAGAAGTAGACCGTGGAGTGGACCGGGTTGATCACGTTGTGGCAGTGACGCGCGGCGCGCTCGGGGAGAGTCGTCATCCCCGTACGTTACCTATAGGTAATACCGCGCCAGGAAGCCCCCGGACCGTGCTCTTCCGGAACCTTGACGCGGCCGCTTTGGGCCGCGCCGTGCGCAGGCTCAGCCGAGGGCCTCCGGGGTCCAGGTGAAGTGCGGAGTGCGGCGTTCCAGGAACGCGGCGACGCCCTCGGCGGCGTCCGGGCCCTCGGCCGCCGCGCGCTGCCAGGCGGCGGCGCGCTCCTCGTCCGCGCGGCCGTCGGCGAACTCCTTGGCCGCGGCCTGGGTGAGCTGCGAGCGGCCGGCGAGGACGCGGGTGAACTCCCGGACGCGGGCGTCCAGTTCGCCGTCCTCGTGCAGCTCGTCGACCAGTCCGGTGCGCAGCGCCCGTTCCGCGTCGGTCAACTCGGCGGAGAACAGCAGGTACTTGGCGGTGGACGGGCCGGCCACCCGGACCAGGCGGCGGGTGGAGGCGGCCGGGTAGACGATGCCGAGCTTCGCCGGGGTGATCCCGAACCGCGCCTCGCGGGAGGCGAACCGGAGGTCGCAGGCGAGGGCGAGCTGGCAGCCGCCGCCCACGCAGTGCCCGCGCACGGCGGCCAGCGTCGGCTTGGGGAACGCGGCGAGCGCCTCCTCGGCCGCCACCGCGAGCCGTTGCGCGCTGTCCGCCTCGCCGCGCAGGCTGGAGATGTCCGCGCCCGCGCAGAACGTGCCCCGTGCGCCGGTGAGGACGAGCGCGCGTACGGCGGGGTCGTCGGCCAGCTTCCGCAGCAGCGGGGGGAGACCGGCCCACATGCCGGGCGTCATCGCGTTCCGCTTGGCGGGGTTGCTGAGGGTGACGGTGGCGACGCCGTCGGCGTGCTCCGTGAGCAGGGCGGGAGGGGATGACTCCATTGTCGGATCGTATCCGGACACCTGTCATCGAGTGACGATCCCGGCCTGCAACTTCAGTCACAGGTGACCTCGGCCCGGAAGCGTTCTGTCAAATGCCATCGATACGTGCCGACTTGCGGTCATGAGGGGAGACCAGGCCGCTGGCATACCAACACTCGATGCAAGTACATCTGCAAGAACGCCGGGAGGAGAGCGGGGTGCGGAAGATGGACAGCCGTGGAGGGTTCCCGCCGGGAGCGGGCGCAGTGGCCCCGGTCGCGACACCGGTCCAGGAGCGCGCCGAGCCCCGCCCGCAGGAGGGTGCCTGGCGGTTCACCGCCCCCACGCTGGACTCCTCCGTGCCGCGCCTGCGGCACTCGGTCCGCGAACTCATCGACCGCCAGGGGCGGCGGGTGCCGGAGGACCTGGTGCACAGCGTGCTGCTGGTCCTCTCCGAACTGGTCACCAACGCCGTACGGCACGCGGCGCTGCTCTCGCCGGAGATCGGCGTGGAGATCTCGATCCGGGACGGCTGGCTGCGGGTCGCCGTCGAGGACAGCCACCCCTACCGCCCCAAGGCCCTGGCCGCCGAGCCGGACCAGGAACACACCGGCGGCCGCGGCCTGTTGCTGGTCAAGATGGTGACGACGGAGGCCGGCGGGCTCTGCGACGTCGAGCAGACCTGCGCCGGCGGCAAGGTGGTCTGGGCGGCCTTCCCGCTCGCCCTCAGGTGAGCCGCCGCCCCTGAACGACGCGGTGCCCGGGGCCCCGCCGCCCTCGCGGACGGCCGGGCCCCGGGCACCCGGTGCGGATCACCAGCCCGCGGTCTCCCCGGTGACGTCGCGGATGCCGGGACGCGCCGCGTCCAGCACCGTCATGAACCACGTGGAGAACGGCTTCTCCTCGTGCAGCGCCTTGAGTTCGTCCGGGGTCACGAACCGGGTGTCCCCGATCTCCTCGGGGTCCGGGCGCAGTTCGGCCTCCACCAGGCCGGTGAACAGGTGGTTGAACTCCTGCTCCACCAGGCCCGAGTCCGGGTCCGGGTGGTTGTACCGGACCGTCCCCGCCTCCCGCATCAGCGAGGGCGCCACCCCGAGTTCCTCACCGACCCGCCGCGCGGCCGCCACGAAGGGCGGCTCCTCCGGGTACGGGTGCCCGCAGCAGGTGTTGGACCAGACACCGGGCGAGTGGTACTTGCCCAGCGCGCGGCGCTGGAGCAGCAACCGGCCGGCCCGGTCGAAGAGGAACACGGAGAACGCGCGGTGCAGTTGGCCCGGGGCGATGTGCGCAGAGAGCTTCTCGGCCGTGCCGATCGTCCGCCCTTCCTCGTCGACCAGTTCGAGCATGATCGGAGCGGCTGCGCTGTGTGCCATCTTCATCCTTCTTCCGGGCTGCTTGTCCGACAACGGCGCCCCAGTGTGCCGCACGTCAGTGGCACAGATTCGCCTCGTGCTCAGCATGTCCGCGCGGTTCGAGCTGGAACGTGCAGTGCTCAACGTCGAAGTGGCCGCCCAGGCACTCCTGGAGTTCGTGGAGTATCCGTTCCTGGCCCCTGGAGTCCAGGACCTGCTGCGAGACGACGACGTGTGCCGAGAGCACCGGCATGCCCGAGGTGATCGTCCACACGTGCAGGTCGTGCAGCCCCTCGACGCCCTCCACGTCCAGGATGTGCGCACGCACCTGCTCCAGGTCGACGTTCTTCGGCGCCGCCTCCAGCAGCACGTCCAGCGCCTCCCGCGCGAGCCGGAGCGTACGCGGGACGATCATGAGGCCGATGACGAGCGAGGCGATCGGGTCGGCGGGCTGCCAGCCGGTGAGCATGATGATCCCGGCGGAGACCAGCACCGCGACCGAGCCGAGCGCGTCGGCCAGCACCTCCAGGAAGGCGCCGCGGACGTTGAGGCTCTCCTTCTGTCCCCGCATCAGCAGCGACAGCGAGACCAGGTTCGCCAGCAGCCCGAAGGCGCCGAAGGCGAGGGTGAGCGGCCCGTCCGTCTCGGCCGGGGTCATGAAGCGCTCGATCGCCTCGTAGAGGATGTAGCCGCCGACGCCGAGCAGCAGCAGACAGTTGGCCAGCGCGGCGAGGATCTCGGCCCGCGCCAGGCCGAAGGTCCGCCGCCCGCCCGCGGGCCGGTTCGCGAAGTGGATGGCCAGCAGGGCCATGCCGAGACCGAGCGCGTCCGTCGCCATGTGGCCCGCGTCGGCCAGCAGTGCCAGTGAGTCGGCGAGCAGCCCGCCGACGATCTGCGCGACGAGCACCGTGAGCGTGATGCCCAGTGCCACCCGCAGCCGTGCCCGGTACGCGGAGGACGCCGTACCCGCCGCGGGCCGCGGCCCTCCGTGATCGTGCCCTGCCCCCATCGCTGGTGCCTCCCGTGTCCCAGTGGTGCTCCGGATTTCCGCTGACGACCGCCAGTGAACTACGGGTGGGGGGTATGTGCAACGCGACGCTGAACACCGTTGTCATGTGCCCTGACCTGCGGTTTTGTACGGGAGGCTGGTCCGCAGGTCAGAGCGTTGCGACATCGGACGGGAGGCCGCGGGCGCCCGCGGAAAAAGATTGCCGGGGCGCGGCCGAAGAGAGGGGAACCCGGCGTCAGCCGAGCTCCGGGTGCCGCAGCAGCCAGCCCTCCCAGGCGGAGGCGACCATCGCGCGGACGTCGTGCCGCGCCGTCCAGCCCAGCTCCTTCTCCGCGCGCCGGGCCGAGGCCACCACCCGGGCCGGGTCGCCCGCCCTGCGCGGGGCCACCTCGGCCGCGGGCTCCCGCCGGCCGGTGACCTCCGCGACCAGCGAGGCCATCTCCCGCACCGAGACGCCGCTGCCCGTGCCGATGTTCAGCGTCAGGTCGCCCGCGCTCCCGTCCGGGGACAGCAGACCGGCGGCCTTGACGTGCGCCTCCGCCAGGTCCTGCACGTGGATGTAGTCCCGCACGCAGGTGCCGTCCGGGGTCGGGTAGTCGTCGCCGAAGATCTTCGGGGCCTCGCCGCGGGTCAGCGCGTCGAAGAACATCGGGATGATGTTGGAGACCCCGGTGTCCGCCAGCGCCGGCTCGGCCGCGCCCGCGACGTTGAAGTACCGCAGGCAGGACGTGGAGATTCCGTGTGCCTGTCCGGCCGCCCTGACCAGCCATTCTCCGGTGAGCTTCGTCTCGCCGTAGGGGTTCATCGGCAGGCACGGGGTGTCCTCCGTGACGAGGTCCACATCCGGCATCCCGTAGACCGCGGCCGAGGAGGAGAAGACGAACCGGCGCACACCGGCCGCCGCGACGGCCTCCAGCAGCACCGTGAGCCCGTGCACGTTCTCGCGGTAGTAGTGCAGCGGCCGCTCCACCGACTCCGCGACCTGCTTGCGGGCCGCGAGGTGGATCACCCCCGTCACGCCGTACTCGGCGATCGCCGTCTCCAGCGCGGCCCCGTCCAGCGTCGAGCCGCGGACGAGAGGGATGTCACCCGGGACGCCGGGCTCCCCGCCCGCGCCCGGGACGGCGCGCAGCCGCTCCGGGAGCCCGGTCGAGAAGTCGTCCAGAACGACGGCCTGTTGGCCGGATTCCGCCATCGCCCGCGCCACATGCGCACCGATGTAACCCGCCCCGCCTGTGATCAACCACGTCATAACGGCACCCTAACCGGCAGCGGAAAAGCCCCCCGCCGCTTCCGGGTTTGTGACCGGCGGTCATGATCCACCATGCTGTCTGCCCATCACGGCGGAGCGCGCCTGACGTCGCGGCGATGACGGGTGAGTCCGTCATGGCAAGACGGGTTCGGTGAACGCGTGGTGAAGCCTCACTCCGGCGATCCGATAGCCTCTGCCGCGTGCCGCCCACCCCCCGAACGGGCGATGGCGCACCGTGACCGCTGCCCGGCCTCCCTCGGGGCCGAGGAAGGCGGATCTGCCAGCTTCCAAGGAGTGAGTTCGTCTGCCGACCGCCATTCTCACCGGTCCTGTGGTCGCCGGGTCGCCGCTGGAGAGCGACCTGCGGGCGCTGGGTTTCGCCGTGCGTGTGCCGGACGACACCAGGGCGCTGAGCGCCGAGCTGGCCGCCGTCCCCGCGGGCGAGCGCGTGGCGCTCGTCGACCCGCGCTTCGTCGGCCACCGGCACAGCCTCCGGCTCGCCCTCACCGACCCCCGCTTCCCCGCCGCCGCGGCACCCGGCGCGCTCACCGCGCAGCCGGAGGCCCGCGCCGCGCTGCTGCGCGCGGTGGAGGCGGCCGACGCGGTCGACGCGAGCCGCCCCGAGGCGCTCGCCGATGTGCTGGAGGCGGAGGGCACGGCCGTGCACCGCCCCGTGCTCGGCGCGCTCGTCGCCGCCGTCCCCGGCCACGACGCCGAACGCGCCGAGGCCGAACGGTCGGTCGCGGCCGTCGACGACGAGGCGATACGGCTGCGGTCGGCGGTGAAGCCGCGCGACGGCTTCGTCACCACCTTCCTGGTCAGCCCGTACTCCAAGTACATCGCGCGCTGGTGCGCCCGGCGCGGGCTCACCCCGAACCAGGTCACCACCGTCTCGCTGATCACCGCGCTGATCGCGGCCGGCTGCGCGGCCACCGGCACCCGGGGCGGCTTCGTCGCCGCCGGTGTGCTGCTGCTCGTCTCCTTCGTGCTGGACGCGGCCGACGGCCAGCTGGCCCGGTACGACCTCCAGTACTCCACCCTCGGCGCCTGGCTCGACGCCACCTTCGACCGGGCCAAGGAGTACGCCTACTACGCGGGCCTCGCGCTCGGCGCCTCGCGCGGCGGGGACGACGTGTGGGCCCTGGCGCTCGGCGCGATGGTCCTCCAGACCGCGCGGCACGTCGTCGACTTCTCCTTCAACGAGGCCAACCACGACGCCTCGGCCAACACCAGCCCCACGGCGGCGCTCTCCGGCAAGCTCGACAGCGTCGGCTGGACGGTCTGGCTGCGCCGCATGATCGTGCTGCCCATCGGCGAGCGCTGGCTGCTGATCGCGGTCCTCACCGCCTGCACCACGCCCCGCATCACGCTGGCCGTGCTGATCATCGGCTGCGCCCTCGCCGCCTGCTACACCACCGCCGGACGCCTGCTGCGCTCCGTCACCCGCAAGGCCAGCAGGACCGACCGGGCCGCCACCGCGCTCGCCGAACTCGCCGACAGCGGCCCGCTCGCCTCCGGCGTCGCCCGCGCCGCCGCCGGCCTCCGGCTCCCCGGACCGGCCGCGCCGGCGCTGGCTCTCGCGGGCTCGGCGGCGCTGGTCGCCACCGCGCTGTGGACGCCCGCCGGCAGCGGCTGGATCGTGCTCGCCGCGCTCGCGTACGCCCTCTTCTCGGGGCTCGCCGTCGCGCGGCCGCTCAAGGGCGCCCTCGACTGGCTCGTACCCCCCTTCTTCCGCGCCGCGGAGTACACCGCCCTCCTCGTGCTCGCGGCCCGCTCCGAGGTGAGCGGTGCGCTGCCCGCGGCATTCGGGCTGGTGGCGGCGGTCGCCTACCATCACTACGACACGGTGTACCGCATCCGCGGAGGCACCGGCGCGCCGCCGCACTGGCTGGTGCGGGCGACCGGGGGGCACGAAGGACGGACGGTGCTGGTCGCCGTCGCCGCCGCGCTGCTCGTCGGCGGAGGCGACCGCTCCGGTCCAGGTTCAGGTTTCACCATCGCGCTGACCGCGCTCGCCGCGGTCGTCGCGGTCACGGTGCTCATCGAGAGCATCCGTTTCTGGGTGTCCTCCACAGCACCCGCAGTACACGACGAATCAGGAGAACCCGCATGATCGGCCTCGTGCTGGCCGCCGGCGCCGGACGGCGTCTGCGCCCCTACACCGACACCCTGCCCAAGGCCCTGGTGCCGGTGGGTCCCGAAGGCGACGAGGAGTCGCAGACGGTCCTCGACATCGCGCTGTCGAACTTCGCCGCCGTCGGCCTGACCGAGGTCGCCGTCGTCGTCGGCTACAAGAAGGAGGCCGTCTACGAGCGCAAGGACGCTCTGGAGGCCAAGTACGGCGTCAAGATCACCCTCGTCGACAACGACAAGGCCGAGGAGTGGAACAACGCCTACTCGCTGTACTGCGCCCGTGACGTGATCAAGAAGGGCGTCATCCTCGCCAACGGCGACACCGTCCACCCCGTCTCCGTCGAGAAGACCCTCCTCGACGCGCGCGGCAACGGCCAGAAGATCATCCTCGCCCTCGACACGGTGAAGAACCTGGACGAGGAAGAGATGAAGGTCGTCACCGACGACGAGAAGGGCGTTCAGCAGATCACCAAGCTGATGGACCCGGCCACCGCCACCGGCGAGTACATCGGCGTCACCCTCATCGAGGCCGAGGCCGCCGAGGAGCTCGCGGACGCGCTGAAGACCACCTTCGAGCGCGACCCGCAGCTCTACTACGAGGACGGCTACCAGGAGCTCGTCAACCGCGGCTTCAAGGTCGACGTGGCGCCCATCGGCGACGTCAAGTGGGTCGAGATCGACAACCACGACGACCTCGCCAAGGGCCGGGAGATCGCATGCCAGTACTGACCCGCCTCATTCCGTCCCCGGTCGTCGTCGACATCCGTCCCGGCGCGCTGGACGGCCTGGCGGGCCTGCTGGCCGATCAGCGCATCTCCTCCAACGGCAAGCTGGCCTTCGCGATCAGCGGCGGCTCCGGCGCGGCGCTCCGCGAGCGCTTCGCCCCGGAGCTGCCCAACGCGGACTGGTACGAGGTCGGCGGCGGCACCATCGACGACGCGATCAAGCTCGCCGACGCGATGAAGTCCGGCCGCTACGACGCGGTCGTCGGCCTCGGCGGCGGCAAGATCATCGACTGTGCCAAGTTCGCCGCGGCGCGGATCGGCCTGCCGCTGGTCGCCGTCGCGACGAACCTGTCGCACGACGGTCTGTGCTCGCCGGTCGCCACCCTGGACAACGACGCGGGCCGCGGCTCCTACGGGGTCCCGAACCCGATCGCGGTCGTCATCGACCTCGACGTCATCCGGGAGGCACCGGCCCGCTTCGTCCGCTCCGGCATCGGTGACGCGATCTCCAACATCTCCGCGGTGCGGGACTGGGAGCTCGGTCACGAGGTGCGAGGGGAGGACATCGACGGGCTGGCCGCCGCCATCGCCCGGCAGGCCGGCGAGGCCGTGCTGCGGCACCCCGGCGACGTCGGCGACGACAGCTTCCTCCAGGTCCTGGCCGAAGGTCTGGTGCTCACCGGCATCTCCATGTCGGTCGCGGGCGACAGCCGCCCCGCGTCCGGCGCCTGCCACGAGATCAACCACGCCTTCGACCTCCTCTTCCCCAAGCGGGCGGCGAGCCACGGCGAGCAGTGCGGCCTCGGCGCCGCCTTCGCCACGCACCTGCGCGGGGACGCGGAGACCGCCGGGCTGATGGCCGAGGTGCTCAAGCGCCACGGTCTGCCCGTACTGCCCACGGACATCGGTTTCGACGAGGACGAGTTCCTCAAGGTGGTCGAGTACGCCCCGCAGACCAGGCCGGGCCGCTACACGATCCTCGAACACCTCGACCTGTCCACCGATCAGATCAGGGACGCATACGCCGACTATGCACAAGCCGTCAGTAGCTGAACTACGTCCGGTCGTTCACCCCGCGGGCGTGAAGGACCGGACCAGCGGTGAGCACTGGGCGGGCCGGCTCTACATGCGGGAGCTGTCCCTCCGCGTGGACCGGCACCTGGTGAACACCAGGGTCACGCCCAACCAGCTGACCTACCTGATGACGCTGTTCGGCGTCCTCGCGGCCCCGGCACTTCTGGTGCCGGGGATCGCGGGGGCGGTGCTCGGCGTGCTGATGGTGCAGCTGTACCTGCTGCTCGACTGCGTCGACGGCGAGATCGCCCGCTGGAAGAAGCAGTACTCGCTCGGCGGCGTGTACCTGGACCGCGTCGGCGCGTACCTGTGCGACGCGGCGGTCCTGGTCGGCCTCGGGCTGCGCGCCGCCGACGTGTGGGGCGAGGGCCGGATCGACTGGCTGTGGGCCTTCCTCGGCACCCTCGGCGCGCTCGGCGCGATCCTGATCAAGGCCGAGACCGACCTGGTCGGCGTCGCCCGGCACCAGGGCGGGCTGCCGCCGGTGCAGGAGTCGGCGTCCGCGCCGCGCTCGTCCGGACTGGCGCTGGCCCGCAAGGCGGCCGCGGCGCTCAAGTTCCACCGGCTGGTCCTCGGCATCGAGGCGTCCCTGCTGATCCTGGTCCTGGCGGTCCTGGACCAGATCTCGGGCGACCTGTTCTTCACCCGGCTCGGCACCGCCGTCCTGGCGGCCATCGCGGTCCTCCAGACGCTGCTGCACCTGGTGTCCATCCTGGCCTCGAGCAGGCTGAAGTGAGCGGGAGCGAAGGCATGAAGCTGGGCGCCGTCATCCTGACCATGGGAAACCGCCCCGAGGAGCTGCGGGCGCTGCTCGCGTCCGTCGCGGCCCAGAAGGGCGAGAAGATCGAGACCGTGGTCGTCGGTAACGGCGCCCCGCTGCCCGAGTTGCCGGAAGGTGTACGGGCGGTCGAACTTCCGGAAAATCTCGGGATCCCCGGCGGCCGGAACGTCGGCATCGAGGCGTTCGGCCCGTCCGGCGCCGAGGTGGACGCGCTGCTCTTCCTCGACGACGACGGGCTGCTGCCGAACACCGACACCGCCGAGCTCGTCCGCGAGGCGTTCGCGGCCGACCGCAGCACCGGCATCATCAGCTTCCGCATCGTCGACCCCGAGACGGGCGAGACCCAGCGGCGGCACGTGCCCCGGCTGCGGGCCTCCGACCCGCTGCGCTCCTCCCGCGTGACGACCTTCCTGGGCGGCGCGAACGCCGTGCGCACCCAGGTGTTCGCCGAGGTCGGCGGCCTGCCGGACGACTTCTTCTACGCGCACGAGGAGACCGACCTGGCCTGGCGTGCGATGAACGCCGGCTGGAACATCGAGTACCGCGCCGACATGGTGCTCAACCACCCGACCATGCCGCCGAGCCGGCATGCCGTCTATCACCGCATGGTCGCCCGCAACCGCGTGTGGCTGGCCCGTCGCAACCTGCCCGCGCCGCTGGTCCCCGTCTACGTCGGCGTCTGGCTGCTGCTGACCCTCGCCCGCCGTCCGTCCCGGCCCGCGCTGCGCGCCTGGTTCGGCGGTTTCCGTGAGGGATGGCGCACCCCGTGCGGTCCCCGCAGGCCCATGCGGTGGCGTACGGTGTGGCGGCTGACCCGGCTCGGGCGCCCACCGGTGATCTGACAAGCTCGGATCAGACAGCAACAGCTCCAGCCCACCTGAGCAGTGTGAGGACGAAAGTTTCCAACGTGAGTGAGACAACGCACGGCGATGCGACGACAGGCGTGAAGCCTCCGCCGTCGCCGGATGACCGTCTGTCCCCGGCCGAACTCGCGGACAAGTACGGACTGTCGGTGAGCGGGGCGCGGCCCTCGCTGCCGGGGTACACCCGTCAGCTGTGGGCGCGACGGCACTTCATCCTCGCCTTCTCCCGCGCCAAGCTGACGGCGCAGTACAGCCAGGCGAAGCTCGGGCAGATCTGGCAGGTCGTGACGCCGCTGCTGAACGCGGCCGTCTACTACTTCATCTTCGGCCTGCTGATGGGCGGCCGGAACGGCACCCCGGGCGGCAAGGAGAACTACATCCCGTTCCTGGTGACGGGTGTGTTCGTCTTCACCTTCACCCAGACCTCGGTGCTCAACGGGGTCCGGGCGATCTCCGGCAACCTGGGCCTGGTGCGGGCGCTGCACTTCCCCAGGGCCTCGCTGCCGATCTCGATCGCGCTCCAGCAGCTCCAGCAGCTGCTGTTCTCGATGATCGTCCTGGTCGCGATCCTGGTCGGATTCGGCCACTTCCCCGACTGGCGCTGGCTGATCGTCTTCCCGGCGCTGACCTGCCAGTTCGTCTTCAACACCGGCATGGCGCTGATCATGGCCAGGATGGGCAGCAAGACCCCGGACCTGGCCCAGCTGATGCCGTTCGTGATGCGGACGTGGATGTACGCGTCCGGCGTGATGTTCTTCCTGCCGTACCAGCTGTCCAAGCGCGTCGGCGCGGACCAGTGGATCATCGACCTCCTCCAGTGGAACCCGGCCTCGGTCTACATGGACCTGATGCGCTTCGCGTTCATCGACGAGTACCCGGGCAGTGCGCTCCCGCCGCACGTGTGGGCGCTGGCGGTCGGCTGGGCTCTCGTGGTCGGCATCGGCGGATTTGTATTCTTCTGGAAGGCGGAGGAGCGTTATGGCCGTGGCTGAGGACACCGGAAAGGCGGCAGCGGACAGCACGTCCCTGGAATCCCGTGCCCCGGCCGGGGAGGAGCACTCCGCGCAGCCCTGGACGCCCACCGTCATCGCCGAGGACCTGCACATCGTGTACCGCGTCTACGGCGGCGCGAAGGGCAGGGGCAGCGCGACGGCGGCGCTCAACCGCATCGTCCGCCGGAAGCCCGGCGGCGGCGCCCGCGAGGTGCACGCGGTCAAGGGCGTCAGCTTCACCGCCTACCGCGGCCAGGCCATCGGCCTCATCGGCTCCAACGGCTCCGGCAAGTCGACGCTGCTGAAGGCGGTCGCCGGCCTGCTCCCGGCGGAGAGCGGCAAGGTCTACACCGACGGCCAGCCGTCCCTGCTGGGCGTGAACGCCGCGATGATGAACGACCTCACCGGCGAGCGGAACGTCGTCCTCGGCGGTCTCGCGATGGGCATGTCCCGCGCCGAGATCGAGGAGCGGTACCAGGGCATCGTCGACTTCTCCGGCATCAACGAGAAGGGCGACTTCATCACTCTGCCGATGCGCACCTACTCCTCCGGCATGTCGGCCCGGCTGCGGTTCTCCATCGCCGCGGCCAAGGACCACGACGTGCTGATGATCGACGAGGCGCTGGCCACGGGCGACAAGAAGTTCCAGCGCCGCTCCGAGGCCCGGATCCGCGAGCTCCGCAAGGAGGCCGGGACGGTCTTCCTGGTCAGCCACAACAACAAGTCGATCCGCGACACCTGCGAGCGGGTCCTGTGGCTGGAGCGCGGCGAGCTCGTCCAGGACGGTCCCACCGAGGAAGTGCTCAAGGAGTACGAGAAGTTCACGGGCAAGTAGCCGCCGGCGCGTGAGCCCCGCGAAGGGCGAGCGCGCGGCCGCGCGTACCCACCGCCCCGGCACGGCTTCCGTGCCGGGGCGGCGTCGTACGCACTCCTTCGGCGGCGGCGCGGCCCAACCCCGTCGTACCGCCTCTGGCCTGCGGCGCGGTGCCCGCGCCGGGGGCGCGCCGGGGGTCGCCCGCCGGTAGCGGGGCCGGACGCACCGCGTAAGCTGTGCCGGACTTCCTTGCGACATGCCGGGCGTAACGCCCTGTATCCCCCTTTTCCGTTGGCGGCCACGAGCCGGGACCGCCGGGGCCAGGACGGCGCGGCGTGTCCGAAATAGGATGTTTTGTACCAGCGGTGTAGAAACGGAGTTGTGACGGCAATGGCTACGGGCAGCATCTGGTGACCCCCGGGGCGGACGCGCACGCGGACGCGACGCTCGCCAAGGCCGCGCACGAGAACTTCCCCGTAGCACCCCGGTTCCTCCCGCGTCAGTGGCGTGACGACCTGATGGCGGTGTACGGATTCGCCCGCCTCGTCGACGACATCGGCGACGGCGACCTCGCCCCCGGCGGCCACGACGCCGCCCGCCTCGGCGTCGGCCCCGGAGAGGCGGCCGGTCCACTGGCCCTGCTCGACGCCCTCGAAGCGGACCTGCGCCGCGTCTTCGCCCGCACCGGACCCGGCCCCGGACACCCGCTGCTGCGCGCCCTGACCCCCACCGTCCGGCGCTGCGGCCTGAGCCCCGAGCCCTTCCTCGCGCTGATCGAGGCCAACCGGCAGGACCAGAAGGTCCACCGGTACGCCACCTACGGCGAGCTCCTCGGCTACTGCGAACTCTCCGCGAACCCCGTCGGACGCCTCGTACTCGCCGTCACCGGGACCTCCTCGCCCGAGCGCGTCCGGCACTCCGACGCCGTCTGCACCGGACTCCAGATCGTCGAGCACCTCCAGGACATCCCCGAGGACCTCGCCCGCGACCGCGTCTACCTGCCCGCCGAGGACATGGCCCGCTTCCGCGTCACCGAGGACGACCTCGCGGCGCGGGTCTCCGGCGCCTCGCTGCGCACCCTCGTCGCCTTCGAGGCGGAGCGCGCCCGGGAACTCCTGGCCCACGGCCTCCCGCTGACCGCCGACAGCGACGGCCGGCTCCGGCTGCTGCTCGCCGGCTTCACCGGCGGCGGCCGGGCCGCGCTGCGCGCCATCCGCGACGCGGGCTACGACGTACTGCCCGGACCTCCCCGGCCCACCCGGCGCGGACTGCTGCGCGAGGTGGTCGCGACCCTGCGACGAAGAGAGGGGTGACGGCTCGATGGTCAAAGAGGCCGGAACCCGGCCCGCGGAAGGGATCGCCCCTCCCGTGGCAGCCGCGTACAGCTACTGCGAGACGGTCACCGGACAGCAGGCCCGCAACTTCGCCTACGGCATCCGGCTGCTGCCCGCGGGCAAGCGGCGCGCGATGTCCGCGCTCTACGCCTTCTCCCGCCGGGTCGACGACATCGGCGACGGCGACCTCGCCCCGCCCGCGAAGAAGGCCAGGCTG
Organism: Streptomyces sp. HNM0574; assembly: GCF_012726235.1. GTDB lineage: Bacteria > Actinomycetota > Actinomycetes > Streptomycetales > Streptomycetaceae > Streptomyces. The sequence goes on along the minus strand of NZ_JAASAH010000009.1, from coordinate 5,628 downwards.
GAGGACACCCGCGTGCTGCTCGCGCGGATCAGGGACGGCGAGGTGCGCGAGGACGACACCGACCCGGTCGCCGTCGCCCTCGGGCACGCGGCCCGCAGCTACCCGATCCCGCTGGACGCGCTCGACGAACTGATCGACGGCGTCCTGATGGACGTGCGTGGCGCGCACTTCCGGACCTGGGAGGAGCTGCGGGTCTACTGCCGCTGCGTCGCCGGTGCGATCGGACGGCTCTCGCTCGGCGTCTTCGGCACCGTCCCCGGCGCGCGGGACACCGCACGCGCCCCGGACTACGCCGACACGCTCGGGCTCGCCCTCCAACTCACCAATATCCTCCGGGACGTACGGGAAGACGCTGACAACGGACGTACGTACCTGCCTGCGGAGGATCTTGAAAAGTTCGGCTGCTCCGCCGGTTTCCGCAGCGCGGGTCTCCTCGACGGCTCCACGTCCGGGAGTGCCGCCCCCTTCTCGCCGCCGCCGGGAGGGGACTTCCCGGGGCTGGTGCACTTCCAAGTCCGGCGCGCACGCGCCCTGTTCGCCGAGGGGTACCGGCTGCTGCCCATGCTCGACCGCCGCTCCGGCGCCTGCGTCGCCGCCATGGCCGGCATCTACCACCGGCTCCTGGACCGGATCGACGCGGACCCGCGGGCCGTGCTCGAACGCCGCGTCTCCCTCCCCGGCCGGGAGAAGGCGTACGTCGCCGTGCGCGGACTCTCCGGCCTGGACACCCGGCACGCCGCGCGGAGGAGCGCCCACGCATGACCGCCCCTGACCCCCGCTCCCCGCACGGCGCCGCCTCCCCGGCACCCGCGCCCGGCCACCCCTCCGTCCCGCACGCCGCCCCCGCGCGGGACCGCACCGGCCCGGGCGACGGCGGGGACGTGCGCCGCCGGGCCGTCGTCGTCGGCGGCGGGCTCGCCGGCACCACCGCCGCGCTCCAACTGGCCGACGCGGGGCTGGAGACGACGCTCGTCGAGACCCGGCCCCGGCTCGGCGGACTGGCCTTCTCCTTCCCGCGCAGCTCACCCGTCGGCGACCTCACCGTCGACAACGGGCAGCATGTGCACCTGCGTTGCTGCACCGCCTACACCTGGTTCCTGGAGCGGGTCGGCGGGGAGGCGCTCGCCCCGGTGCAGCGCCGGCTCGACGTGCCCGTCCTCGACGCGGCACCGGCCCGGCACCGGCTCGGCCGGCTGCGCCGCAACGGGCTGCCCGTGCCGCTCCACCTCGCCGCCGGGCTCGGCAGGTACCCGCACCTCTCGCCCGCCGAGCGGGCGGCCGCGGCGCGGGCCGCGTTCGCGCTGGGCCGCCTCGACCCGGCCGACCCGGCCCTCGACGGCATCGACTTCGCGACCTGGCTGCGCCGGCACGGGCAGAGCGACCGCGCCGTCGAGGCGCTGTGGGACCTCGTCGGCACCGCCACCCTCAACGCCCGCGCCCCGCACGCCTCGGCGGGGCTCGCGGCCAAGGTGTTCAAGACCGGGCTGCTGTCCGCGCCGGGCGCCGCCGACATCGGCGTCTCCCGCGTCCCGCTCGGCGACCTGCACGACGTCCTCGCCCGCGCCGCCCTCGAACGCGCCGGCGTCCGCACCCGGTTGCGCTCCCGCACCCGCGCGCTCGGCCGGACGCCGGACGGCGGCTGGCGGGTGACCGTCGAGCACGGCAGGGGAGCGGCGCCCGAGGAGCTGGAGGCCGGCACCGTCGTGCTCGCCGTGCCGCAGGACGAGGCCGCCGGACTGCTGCCCGAGGGGGCGCTGTCCGACCCGGGGCGGCTGCGCGAACTCGGCGCCGCGCCCATCCTCAACCTGCACGTGATCTACGACCGCCGGGTGCTGCGCCGCCCCTTCTTCGCCGCGCTCGGCTCGCCCCTCCAGTGGGTCTTCGACCGTACGGCGCCCTCGGGGCTGACCGGTCCCGGCCAGTACCTCGCCGTCTCGCAGTCCGCGGCGGCGGACGAGATCGACCTGCCGGTCGCCGAGCTCCGCAGCCGCTATCTCCCGGAACTCGCGCGGCTGTTGCCCGCCGCGCGGGCCGCCGCCGTACGGGACTTCTTCGTCACCCGCGAACGCGCGGCCACCTTCGACCCGCGCCCCGGCGTCGCCCGGCTCCGCCCCGGCGCGCGTACCGGGGCGCCCGGTGTCTACCTCGCGGGCGCGTGGACCGATACTGGCTGGCCAGCGACCATGGAGGGCGCCGTACGCAGCGGAGCCGCCGCTGCCGGAGCAGCCCTCGAAGCCCTCGGCCGCCCGCACGAGACACCGGTGCCAGGAACAGAAGGAAGAGCGGCCGGATGAGACCCGACGGCAGACCCGGCGCGCACCCCGCGCCCCTCCCGCCTCACTCACCCGTACCGTCCCGCGCGCAGCCCGGAACGGTACGGAACGCACCAGCGCAGAACACCAAGGAGACATCGTGACCCCGGCGAACCAGCCCACCGTCGTCGACACCGCCAGCGTCCAGGCCCTGCTGGAACGCGGGCGGACGCTCGCCACACCGGTGCTGCGCGCCTCCATCGAACGGCTCGCCCCGCCCATGGACACCGTCGCGGCCTACCACTTCGGCTGGCTCGACGCGGAGGGCAAGCCCTCGGACGCCGGCGGCGGCAAGGCCGTACGCCCGGCCCTCGCGCTGCTGTCCGCCGAGATCGCCGGCGCCGCGCCGGAGACCGGCATCCCGGGCGCCGTCGCCGTCGAGCTCGTGCACAACTTCTCGCTGCTGCACGACGACCTGATGGACGGTGACGAGCAGCGCCGGCACCGGGACACGGTCTGGAAGGTGCACGGCCCCGCGCAGGCGGTCCTGGTCGGCGACGCCCTGTTCGCGCTCGCCGGGGAGATACTGCTGGAGCTCGGCACCGTCGAGGCGGGCCGCGCCGCGCGCCGTCTCGCCGTCGCGGGACGGAAGCTGATCGACGGTCAGGCGCAGGACATCTCCTACGAGCACCGCGAGCGGGTCACCGTCGAGGAGTGCCTGGAGATGGAGGGCAACAAGACCGGCGCGCTGCTGGCCTGCGCCTGCTCCATCGGCGCCGTGCTCGGCGGCACCGACGACCGTACGGCCGACGCGCTGGAGTCCTACGGCTACCACCTCGGCCTCGCCTTCCAGGCCGTCGACGACCTGCTCGGCATCTGGGGCGACCCGGACGCCACCGGCAAGCAGGCGTGGAGCGACCTGCGGCAGCGGAAGAAGTCGCTGCCCGTCGTCGCGGCGCTCGCCGCGCCGGGCGCGGCCGCCGAGCGGCTCTCGGCGCTGATGGCGGAGGACGCGAAGAAGAGCCAGGCCGAGTTCGAGGACTTCGACGAGGCCGAGTTCGCCGCGCGCGCCGCGCTCATCGAGGAGGCGGGCGGCCGCGAGTGGACCTCCCAGGAGGCCCAGCGCCAGCACGCCACCGCGCTCGCCGCCCTGGAGGGCGTCGGCATGCCCGGACACGTACGTGACCAACTGACCGCCCTGGCCGACTTCGTGGTCGTGCGGCAAGGGTGAACCTCACCGGCCGGCGATGACGCCGGGCCCTTCGGAAGGGAAGCGATGACAGCCACGACCGACGGCAGCACGGGGGCCCCGCGCCCCGGCACCCTCTCCCCAACGAAGCGTGACGGCAGCCCCGTCCGGGCCGGCGGTCACGGCCCGGACGGGGAGCCCGGCGCGGCGAGGAGCGCGGCACAGGCCGCGCTCCTCGCGCAGCGGACGGCGGATCTCGCCGTCACCAACCTCCTCTCCCGCCAGGACGAGGAGGGCTGGTGGAAGGGCGACCTGCAGACGAACGTCACGATGGACGCCGAGGACCTGCTGCTCCGCGAGTTCCTCGGCATCCGCGACGAGCGCACCACGCAGGCGGCGGCCCGCTGGATCCGCTCCCAGCAGACCGCCGAGGGCACCTGGAACACCTTCCACGGCGGCCCGGGCGACCTGTCCGCCACCGTCGAGGCGTACGTCGCGCTGCGGCTCGCCGGGGACGAACCCGAGGCACCGCACATGGCCCGCGCCGCCGCCTGGGTGCGGGAGAGGGGCGGCATCGCCTCGGCGCGCGTCTTCACCCGTATCTGGCTGGCGCTGTTCGGCTGGTGGCGCTGGGAGACGCTGCCCGAACTGCCGCCCGAGATCATCTACTTGCCGAAGTGGTTCCCGCTCAACATCTACGACTTCGGCTCCTGGGCCCGCGGCACGATCGTCCCGCTCACCATCGTCTCCGCCAAGCGGCCCGTACGCGAGCAGCCCTTCGCGCTGGACGAGCTGCACACCGACCCGGAGCACCCGGAGACGCCCAAGGAGGCCGCGCCGGTGGCCAGTTGGGACGGGGTCTTCGAGCGCATCGACCGGGTGCTGCACGCCTACCGGCGGACGGCGGTGGGCCCGCTGCGGCGCGCGGCGATGAACAGCGCGGCCCGCTGGATCGTCGAGCGGCAGGAGAACGACGGTTGCTGGGGCGGCATCCAGCCGCCCGCCGTCTACTCCCTGATCGCCCTGAACCTCCTCGGCTACGACCTCGAACACCCCGTCATGCGCGCCGGGTTGGAGTCCCTGGACCGCTTCGCCGTCTGGCACCGGGACGGTACGCCCGAGGAGGCGCGGATGGTCGAGGCGTGCCAGTCCCCGGTGTGGGACACCTGCCTGGCCACCGTCGCGCTCGCCGACGCGGGCCTCTCGCCCGACCACCCGGCCCTGGTCAGGGCGGCGGACTGGATGCTCGGCGAGGAGATCGTGCGGCCCGGCGACTGGTCGGTGCGCAGGCCCCGGCTGCGGCCCGGCGGCTGGGCGTTCGAGTTCCACAACGACACCTACCCCGACATCGACGACACGGCCGAGGTCGTGCTCGCGCTGCGCCGCGTCCGCCACCCCGACCGGGCGCGTGTCGACGACGCCGTGCGCCGGGCGGTGCGCTGGACGCTCGGCATGCGGTCGAAGAACGGTGCCTGGGCGGCGTTCGACGCCGACAACACCAGCCCCTTCCCGAACCGGCTGCCGTTCTGCGACTTCGGCGAGGTCATCGACCCGCCCTCGGCGGACGTCACCGCGCACGTCGTCGAGATGCTCGCGGGCGAGGGCGGCAGCCGCGACCCCCGCGTCCGCGAGGCCGTCTCCTGGCTGCTCGCCGAACAGGAGCCGGACGGCGGCTGGTTCGGCCGCTGGGGCGTCAACTACCTGTACGGGACGGGTGCCGTCGTCCCCGCCCTCGTCTCCGCCGGCGTACCCGTCTCGCACCCGGCCGTGCGGCGCGCGGTGGGCTGGCTGAACGGGGTGCAGAACGAGGACGGCGGCTGGGGCGAGGACCTGCGCAGCTACGTGGACGGGGAGTGGACGGCGCGCGGCGCGTCCACCGCCTCGCAGACCGCGTGGGCCCTGCTGGCGCTGCTCGCGGCGGGGGAGCGGGAGTCGGAGTCCGTCGTACGGGGCATCACCTGGCTCGCCGAGACGCAGCGCGAGGACGGCTCCTGGGACGAGCCGTACTTCACCGGCACCGGCTTCCCCTGGGACTTCTCGATCAACTACCACCTGTACCGGATGGTGTTCCCCGTGACAGCGCTGGGCCGGTACCTGCACGGGGACGGCCTGCCGCAGCGGGCGGGCTGATGACGGCCCCGCTCCTGGTGGTGTGCGCGCTCGGCATCGAGCGCCTGGCCCTGCGCG
>NZ_JAASAH010000008.1 GCF_012726235.1 Streptomyces sp. HNM0574 | reverse complement strand
CACCGCCCCGCCGTCGTCCCCGCCCCCGCATGCCGTCAGCCGAAGGCGACGCAGCTGGCGGCCGGGGCCGGGACGGAGCCCTCGCGGTGCGGGACGCCGGTCGCCGGGTCGACGGAGAACCAGGTGACGTCGCCGGAGCGTTCCCCCGCCACGTACAGCCACCGGCCGGAGGGGTGCAGGGCGAGGTCGCGCGGCCAGTGGCCGCCGCAGGGGACGGTGGTGACCGCCTCCATGCCGCCGCCCTCCTCGTCGAGCGCGAACACCGCGACGGTGTCGTCGCCGCGGTTGGCGATCCAGAGGAAGCGGCCGTCCGGGGAGAGCACCAGCGCGGAGGGGTAGTTCTCGCCTCCGGGCGGCACCGGGCCCCGGGTGGAGGTCTCGGCCAGCGGTTCCAGCGTGCCGGTTTCTGCGTCCCAACGGCAGGCGGTGACCAGGGAGTTCAGCTCGCCGACGAGGTAGGCGCGCTGCCCGTCCGGGTGGAAGAGCAGGTGGCGCGGGCCCGTGCCCGGGCGGACGCGCAGCAGGCCGTGCGGCCGGAAGACGGGCCCGCCGTCCTCGGAGCGCAGGTCGTAGACGCGTACCTCGTCCGTGCCCAGGTCGGTGGCCAGCAGGCGGCGGCCGGTGGGGTCGGGGACGACGGCGTGCGCGTGCGGGCCCTCCTGCCGGTCGGGGTCGGGGCCCCGGCCCTCGTGGCGGTGCACGACGGGGCGGCCGCCGAGCGTGCCGTCCGCGCGGACGGCGAGCGCGCTCACGCTGCCCGAGCCGTAGTGCGCGGTGAAGAGCCGGCCGTCGGTGACGCACAGGTGCGTGGGGCCCGCGCCGCCGACGGGCACGGGCTCGCCCAGGAGCCGGGGCCGGTCGGGGTCGGCGAGCGAGAACGCCGCCGCTGCCCCGTCCTCCCGCTCGCTGACCGCGTGCAGGACGCCGCCGCCGACGGTCAGGTACGAGGGGTCGGGGACGGCGGAGCCGGTGCGGTGTAGCGGGGTGAGGGCGCCGGTGTGCGGGTCGACGGCGGCGGTGGTGATGCCGTGCCCGCCCGCCGAGGTGAAGGAGCCGATGTGGGCGCGCGTGCCGTCCGGCGGCGTCCGCTGTCCCTGTGCGTCACTCACGGCGTGCTCCTTCCGCAGCGCGTCCCGCGCGTGCCCGTCGGGTCGGTGCGGCCGACGGTAGCAGCGTCACGATCACCGCGCGGGCGAACGCGGGGACGGGGCCGGAGTGGCCGAACTCCCGCGCGGGGAGCGGGAGTCGGCCGCCGCACGGATCAGGCCAGCGGGGAGCGCGGGGCGATCCGGAGCGGCATCGCCAGCTCGGCGAGGGCCTGCTCCAGCCCGTGCAGATGCGCGAGTGCCGACTCGGCGCCGTCCCGGTGCGGCACCTCGGCCGCGGCGGCCTCCCGGCCGTGCCCGGTGCCGCGCGCGGTGAGCGCCTCCACTGCGGCCTCGACGCGGCGGCAGGCGGCGGTCAGCCGGGCGTCGTGCGAGGCGTCCGGGTCGGCCGCGACGCTCGCCAGGCCGCGTACTTCGCGGGCGCACACGTCGAGCAGCGCGAGGACCCGACGGGCCCTGGCCTTCCGGGCGCGGAACGGGGTCAGCGGGTGGACGAGCGGGGCGAGCGTCGCCCGTACCCGGCCGAGCAGCATCTCCAGCTCGGCCGCGTGCGGGGCCGGGTCGCTGCCGTCGTCGCCCGCGAGGCGGGCCGTGGCCTGCCGGGTGGCGGCGTGCACGCTGTGCAGCGCGCGCTGGATCCACGCGTCGTTGGTGGCGTGCGTCGTCACGGGCAGGACGACGGTGACGGCCAGTGCGGCGAAGAGCGCGCCGACGCCGGTCTCGGAGAGCCGGAGGGCCAGCAGGCCGGGGTCCAGCACGCCCAGCAGCCCGTAGAGCATGCTGACCAGCGCCGTCACCGAGAAGATCATCCAGGAGTAGGAGACGGCCGCGGTGTAGAAGATCCCGAAGACGCAGACGGCGGCCAGCGCCGCGGTCGGCCCGGGGGCGCCGTGCACCGGGATCGCCACGAGGAGACCGACCACGATGCCCGTCGCGGTGCCGACCACCCGCCGGAAGCCGCGCACCAGGGTCTCCCCGCGTGAGGTCGTGTTCACGAAGATCCACCAGACCGTGCCGACGGCCCAGTACCAGCGGTCCTCGGAGAGCAGCTGCCCCACGCACAGCGCGAGCCCGCAGGCGACGAGGACCTGTACGGCCTGCCGTGTGGTGGGCCGCTCCAGCCCGCGGCCCGGCAGCGCCGAGGGGACCGCGGCGGGCGGCGTCCGGCGTTCGATCGGCCAGAGCAGGAACCGGGTGACGGCGGCCGCGGCGAGACCGAGGCCGCCGGCCGCGTACAGCTCGGGGATCTGCGCCGGGACGGCGTGCAGGAACTGGACGAGGAAGAAGTTCATGAAGGCGAACGTCCCGAGCGAGTGCCCGCGCGGTCCCCAGCGCCGGGCGTACACCCCGCAGAACGCGACGAGCAGGAACGCGGCGTCGCGGGCCGGGGCGAGGCCGTGCAGCGAGGCGGCGAGCGCGAGGACGGGGAAGCCGGCGAGCGGCAGCAGCGCGGTGGTGATCCGCTGGTCGCGGACGGTCGCGTCGGTGACGGTGAAGAGCGCGAGCAGCGCGGCGAGGCCGCCGGTGATCGACGCGGTGAGCGACAGTCCGCACAGTTCGGCGAGCGTGACGCCGAGGCCGATGCCGAACACCGCGCGGAGCGCGACGCGCAGTCTCGAAAGCCCCGGGTCCGGAGCAGTGAACATCCTCTTCACGGCGTGAGCCGCCCCCCTTGCGGTCGGGCTCGCCCCGCCCGCGCGGCCGTCCGGGGTGGTGGACGGGAGCGGGCACGACGAAGGCGCCGCGGTCCGGAGCGGCCTCGTCGCCGTCCGGCGCTGCGGCGCCGAAATCTCGTGGAGGTGTCCAGGATAAGCACCCGGTACCGCACCGTCTCAACACCCGGACACCGGACTGTGCCCCTGGTCACGGCCGCACCACGGGACACACGTGCCCGCTTCCGCCCATACCGCGCGGGGTGCGTCAGACGGCGAAGACCTGGGAGTCGTCCGCGAACGCCTTGAACTCCAGCGCGTTCCCCGCCGGGTCGCGCAGGAACATCGTCCACTGCTCGCCCGGCTGCCCCTCGAAGCGGACGTACGGCTCGATCACGAACGCGGTGCCGGCCGCGCGCAGCCGGTCGGCCAGCGTGCGGAACTCGGGGACGCCCAGGATCAGGCCGAAGTGCGGGACGGGGACGTCGTGCCCGTCGACGGGGTTGTGCACGGGCTGCCGGCCGCCGCCGGGCGCCAGGTGGGTCACGAACTGGTGGCCGTGCAGGTTCCAGTCGATCCAGGTGCCGGAGCTGCGGCCCTGCTCCAGGCCGAGCACCTCGCCGTAGAAGTGGCGGGCGGCGGCCAAGTCGTCGACGGGGACGGCCAGATGGAACCGGGGCATCGCGGAGCCGGGACGGGACATGGGCAGTGGGTTCCCTTCGTGGAGACGCCGCCGTGCACCCGCAGCATGTCCCACGGGCGCGGGCCGCCGCCACACCCCCTCGCCCCCCGCCCGCCGCGTCCACCGGTCCGCTTGGCACCCTTGTCGCATGAACCACAGCCCCGGTGACAGCTCCGCGACAGCGGTGATCTTCGACCTCGACGGCACCCTCGTCGACAGCGAGCCGAACTACTACGAGGCGGGCCGTCACGTCCTCGCCGCCCACGGCCACCCCGGCTTCACCTGGGCCGACCACACCCGCTTCATCGGCATCGGCACCCGCGAGACGCTGGCCACGCTCCGCGCCGAGTACGGCATCGAGGCCCCGGTCGAGCAGCTGCTCGCCGAGAAGAACGAGGCGTACCTGCGGCTGGCCCGGGAGTCGACCGAGGCGTTCCCCGGGATGCGGAAGCTGGTCGAGCGGCTGCACGCGTCCGGGCACTCGATGGCCGTCGCCTCCGGCTCGTCCCGGGCCGCGATCGAGGCCGTCCTGGCCGGAACCGGTCTGGACGGGCTGCTGACCCTGCACGTCTCCGCCGAGGAGGTCGCGCACGGCAAGCCGGAACCCGACGTCTTCCTGGAGGCCGCGCGGCGCTTGGGCGTCACGCCGGACCGGTGCGTCGTCGTCGAGGACGCCCCGCCCGGCGCCGACGCGGCCCACCGCGCCGGAATGCGCTGCATCGCCGTCCCCTACGTCCCCGAAACCGCCACAGCCCCCGAGTTCACCACCGCGGGCCTGCTGTTCCCCGAGGGCCAGCCCGCCTTCGACGCGCAGCGGGCCTACACCTGGATCGCCACGGGGACCTGATCACGCCCGCAGGCAGCGGGCGACATACGTGAGGTGCTGCCCGGTGCCCGTCCGGAGCCACATTTCGTGATTGCCCGCGCCGCCCGTCCCCTCGGCACAGTCCCGCAGCCAGGTCTCGGCGGGGCCGGCCGCCGGGCCGCGGAAGCCGGGGAGTGCCAGTAATCGCCGGGCGGCCTCGCGGTTGTGGGCCTCCCTGCCGTTGAGGGTCCTGGTGAAGACGTAGGTCTCGTCGGTGGTGCAGCGCAGCATGCCCCAGCGCGACCGCGCGTTCCCGTCCTGCGGGTCCCGGTCGAGGGCGTCGACGGGCTGGATGCCGTAGTCGCCGTAGCCGAGCGGGGCCGGCGCGGCCCGGCCGGCGGCGAGCTCGCGCCACAGGCGCCATTCCGTGCGGGGCGTCTCGTGGAGACCCGGCATCAGCATCTCCTCGCCGACCCGGGGGATTCCGCCGCCGATCGTGACGACGGTGCGCCACGGGGCGAGGGGGACGAGGTCGGCGAGCGCGCGGAGTGCCTCCTTCCCGGCCTCGGTGCGTTCCGGGAGGACGGCACCGAGGTCCAGGAGCAGGTCCACGTCCTCGCCCCGGGCCCGCGAGAGCAGCTCGCGCACCTTGCCGGTCTCGCCGTCGTCCCATTCCCGGGGCACCGGCACGCGGACGCCGAGCCCGTCGCCCGCGTGGTGCGCGGTCTCCAGCGCCAGGGCCTGCTGCGGGGCGGGGCGCCCGGGGCCGGTCACCGGGCGCAGCGGGCTGTCCCGGCTCGTGTCGCTCAGCAGCGGGCCCAGGGCGCGGATCTGCTCGGCGTCGGCGAAGGGCGCGTCCAGCCAGGCGGGCCGGTGGCGCTGGACGGTGGTCACCCGCCGCAGGTCCTTGCCGACGGCGCCGGTGAGTGCTTCGGCAGCGAGGGTCCGCGGCGGCAGCACCCACAGCGGGAGAACGGCCCGCCGCGCGTCCGGCGGGAGAGATCCGTAGGCGCGGGCGGCGTGCCTGCGGGCGGGAAGTACGGGGACGTACAGCGGACCGGACATCGGCTCCCCCTCGGCACCGAACACCTTTCCCTGAGGTCAGGGTGGCGGTTCGGTGCACGGCCGGGAAGAGCGCGTTCCGGACACGGTCCGGGGCGGTTCAGGACCTTCGGCGCGGCTTGTTGCGGCGGGTGGGACCGCCGCGGGTGCGGGAGCCGGGCTTGGCTCCGGTGCGGGGGGTCTGCTTGCGCTGGGTGCCGGTCTTGGCGGTCTTCTGCCCGGTCCGCTTCTCCGGCTGGGCGGCGGGGCGGCCGCGGGTGCTGTTGACGGTGCGGCCGCGCACGATGCCGATGAAGTCCTCGACCCGGTCCGTGGTCGCGTTCTCCGGCCAGGCGAGGGCGACGGACGAGGTGGGCGCGTCCGTGACCGGGCGGTAGGTGAGGTCCCTGCGGTGGTGGAGGCGGGCGAGGGACTGCGGGACGACGAGCAGGCCGATGCCCGCGGCGACGAGTTCGATGGCGTCCGCCGTGGTGGCGGGCCGCTCGAACGCGGGCTGCCCGGGGGGCCGTTCCCAGTCGAAGACGTCGTCCAGCGGGTGCAGCACGATGTCGTCGGCGAGATCCTCGCAGGTCACCTCGTCGACGGCGGTCACCAGGTGGTCCTTGGGGACCACCACGACCGTCGTCTCGGTGTAGAGCGGGATGGCGCTGAAGTACGTCCGGTCGACGGGGAGCCGGACGAGGCCCGCGTCGGCGCCCTGCTCCCGCAGCACGTCCGGTGCTTCGGCGGGGGGCACCTGGAGGAGCTCCAGCGGGACGTCGGGCAGCCGCTCGTTCCAGATGCGCACCCATTTGGCGGGTGTCACTCCGGGGACATACGCGAGCCGGAACGAGGGGGGTACTTCCGAGCCTGTCACGCCGCCAGCGTACCGGCCGTGGCCGGCGAAGCCGCAGGCCCAGGTCACGGGCACCCGCGCACGGTCGATACCCTTGACGTCATGACGTCGCAGAAGACCACCCAGACCATGAAGCCCGCGACCGCGGCGAAGAAGCTGGGTGTGTACCTCCAGGCCACCCCCGCCGAGTTCCAGGAGGGTGTCGTCTCGCGCGACGAGTTGAACGCGCTTCAGGCCGATCCGCCCGAGTGGCTGCGGGAGCTGCGGGCCAACGGCCCGCACCCGCGTCCCGTGGTGGCCTCGAAGCTGGGCGTCTCCATCTCGGGTCTCGCGCGTGGCGGCATCACCGAAGCGCTCACCACGGAGCAGATCGACGCGCTGAAGTCGGAGAACCCGGAGTGGCTCCAGAACGAGCGCGCCACCCAGGCCGAGGTCCGCAAGGAAGCGATCCGGCTGAAGGAGAAGAAGGCTCAGCAGAGCCAGGAGCAGGACTGAGCCACGAACGGGCCCTCCGCGCCCGGGCTTTGACCTCGCTCCGACCCTCCCCCTGGCTTTGCCGAAACGGCAACTTCGCTCGCCGGGACGCGGCCTCCGCCGCATGATGGCCGTCACCGTCCCCCGCGGGGGGACCGGGACGCGGGAGGGACAGCGATGACGTCAGGACGTACCCCGTCGACGGGCGGGCAGGGCACGCCGTTCACGCACCGGCTGGTGGCCTCGCCGGCCGGGCGCACCCATCTGGTGGAGGCGGGTTCCGGGCCGCTGGTGCTGCTCGTGCACGGCTTCCCCGAGTGCTGGTACGCCTGGCGGCATCAGCTGCCGGCGCTGGCCGCCGCCGGGTACCGCGCGGTGGCCGTCGACGTCCGCGGCTACGGCCGCTCCTCCCGTCCCGCCGCCACGGAGGCGTACCGGATGGTGGAGCTCGTGGCGGACAGCGCCGCCGTGGTGCAGGCGCTGGGCGAGCGCGAGGCGGTGATCGTCGGGCACGACTGGGGCGCCGGCATCGCGGCGCACTCGGCGCTCCTGCGGCCCGACGTCTTCCGCGCGGTGGGCCTGCTCGGCGTCCCGTACACCCCGCCCGGCGGGCCGCGGCCCAGCGAGGTGTTCGCGGGGATGGGCGGCGAGGAGGAGTTCTACGTCTCCCGCTTCCAGGAGCCGGGGCGGGCCGAGGCCGAGATCGAGCCGGACGTGCGCGGCTGGCTCGCGGGCTTCTACGCGGCGCTGTCCGCCGGCACCATGCCAGGACCCGACGCGCCCAGCCCCTACTTCGCCGACCGGGACGGCACCCTGCGCGACCGCTTCCCCACCGGCCCGCTGCCGGACTGGCTGGACGAACGTGATCTGGACGTCCTCGCGGGCGAGTTCGAGCGGACGGGGATGACCGGGGCGCTCAACCGCTACCGGAACATGGACCGGGACTGGGCGGACCTCGCCGGGTACGCGGGCGCCCCCGTCACCCAGCCCTCGCTGTTCCTCGGCGGCGGTCTGGACGCGTCGATGGCCTGGCTGGCCGGGGCCGTCGAGGCGTTCGGGGAGACGCTGCCGGGGCTGGTCTCCTCGCACGTCCTCGACGGCTGCGGGCACTGGCTCCCGCAGGAGCGGCCCGCCGAGGTCAGCCGTCTTCTGACCGACTGGCTCGCGGCCCTGCCCGGCTGAACCGCCCGCCCGGCGTCCGGGTCCGCTACCCGAGGTGGAAGAAGGGGGCGCGGTGCTCGGAACCGTCCGGGAGGTGCCAGCCCGCGGTGATCCGGCCGCGGGCCGCGCCCGCCGCCTCCGCGTAGCGCTCCTCGCCGAGGACGCGCGCCACGCCGACCGTCAGCGGACCGGACCCGTCGCCCGCGCGCAGCGTGATGCCGGTGCCCTGGCCGTCCTCGGTGACCCCGTCCGCGACGGAGCCGGGCCGGACGGCCGGGCCGGTGAGGTGGCGGGCGACGGACGGGTCGGGGGTGCCGCTGACGCTCTGCTGCTGCGGTTCGGCCTCGCCCCGGAACAGGGCGAGCAGCCGCTCGACCCAGACCGGGTCGTGGGCCCCGTCGTACACCCAGCGGCGGCCGAGCACGCCGTGTTCGGAGGTGCCGATGAGGCCCTCCTCGGCGCCGTCCAGCGGAGCGCCGCGGTAGGTGACCGGTACGTGGTACGCGACGGGTTCCGGGCCCGAGACGTCCGCGACGACCATGAACTCGAGGCCCACCTCGCCCTCCGGGTCGTCCAGCCGGAAGCCGCCGGCCTTGACGGGCTCGGGGCCGGCGGCGGTGCCGCGGTACCACGGGCGGGTGGGGAGCCAGGTGGCGAGGAGCTCCAACTTGCCGGGGTTCATGGTGGTGTTGTGGATGACAGCCATGCCGCGTGAACGCCCGCGGGCCCGGCGTGATTCCCGGCGCGGGCGTGCACGTCAGACGGCCGACCAGCCGTCGTCGACGGGGAGGACGGCGCCGTTGACGAACGAGGCCGCGTCGGAGGCCAGGAAGACGATGGCCGCGGCCTGTTCGTCGGCGCTGCCGAGGCGGCCGATGGTCGCGCCGATCAACCCGCCGATCAGGGGCGGGCCTTGGGCGTCCGGCGCGGCGTCGACCCGGATGCCGGTGCTGGTGGGGCCCGGGGCGACGGCGTTGGCGCGGATGCCCTGGGCGCGGTAGGTGACGGCGAGGTTCTTCACCAGTCCGGTCACCCCGTGCTTGGCGGCGGTGTAGGCGGCCCCGGCGGCGCCGCCGCGCAGCCCGGCCTCGGAGGCGGTGAAGACGACCGAGCCGCGTCCGGCGGCGAGCATGTGCGGGAGGGCGGCGCGGGTCAGCAGGAAGGGCGCGGTGAGGTTGACGCGCAGGACGCGTTCCCACTCCTCGTCCGCGGTCTCGCCGAGGGCCGACATCCGGTCCATGATCCCGGCGTTGTTGACCAGGACGTCCAGCCCGCCGAAGGTCTCGACGGCCGAGGCCACCACCCGGTCCACGACGGCCTGTTCACTCAGGTCGCCGGTGACGGCGAGGGCTGTGCCGCCCGTCCCGCCGATCTCCTCGACGGCGTCCGCCGCACCGTCCGCGTCCAGGTCGGCGACCAGGACGCGGGCGCCCGCGAGCGCGAAGCGGAGCGCCGTGGCCCGCCCGATCCCGGACGCCGCGCCGGTGACCACGACGCTCCGGCCGGCCAGTCCGGTGGCGTCGGGCAGGTCGGTCCCGTGGGTTTCCGTCATGGGGTGTCCTGTTCTCGAAGGGGGCGTTCCGGAGAGGGAGTTGCGGCGCGGGGGGTCAGACGGAGCACCGTGCCCTCGGCGTTGGCGGAGAGGAGCAGGGAACCGTCGGGGGACGCGGCGAGGCCGGCGAAGGCGCGGGGCAGTCCTGGCATGCCGTGGGTGAACAGTGCGGGCGGGTCGTCCGCGTCGGTGGGCCGCGGCGGGCCGACGGCCAAGTCCTCGGCCTCGACGCGGAGTTCGCCCGTACCGAGGGAGACGGCCAGCAGCCGCCGGGCGCCGGACTCGACGGTGAAGAGTTCGTCGCCCAGCACGGCGAGGCCCTGCGGCGCGTCGAGCCCGTCCGCGAGGGTGACGGGGTGTCCGTCGTCGAGGCGGAGCAGGGCGCCGCGCCGCTCCTCGCTGACGTAGGCGCGGCCCGCGGCGTCGACGGCGACGTCCACGGGGCGGTCGAGTCCCTGGGCGAGGACGGTGGTGGTGTCGTCCTCGTGCAGGGCGAGGACGCGTCCCGCGTCCGTCTCGGCGATCAGGAGGACACCGTCCGCACGTGCGGCGATGCCCGTCGGCCTGCGCAGGCCGCGCGCCCGGACGCGGGTGCCGCCGTGCCCGTGGCTGCGTACCTCGCCGTACTGGGAGGTGACGTGCAGCCCCGCAGCGTCGGCGGTGACGCCGTGGGCGAAGGGGCGGAGGGCGTGCGCGGCGTCGTCGTCCGCCGCTCCGGCCGGGCGGTGCGCGGGGGTGGCCAGGCGGTAGTGGTCGGCGGCGTGGACGGTGCCCGCGAGGTCGACGGTCACGCCGTACGGGCCGACGGGGCCGCGGGGCAGCAGCTCGCGGGTGCGGCCGTCGGGGTGCAGCTCGGTGATGCCGCCGCTCGCGAAGCTGGAGACGAACATCCGGTTCTCCGCGTCGAAGGCGGCGTTGTCGAGCCCGGGGAGGCCGCTGGCGGTGACCGACCTGGCGCCGCTGTGCAGGTCGATCCGGGTGACCAGGCCGGCCTGCCCCCGGGAGAGGACGAGCAGCACACCGGCCAGGTCGAAGCGGACGGCGACGGGCTCGGGCAGGTCCTCCGCGACGAGTTCCGGCGCGCCGCCGTCCGGCGCGATGCGCCAGACCTGGCCGGTGACCATGTGCGGGTAGTACAGGTGCCCGTCGGGCCCTCGCTGCATCGCGTTCCCGAGTGCCAGCCCGCCGGTGAGGACCCGCGGGGCGGCCGGGCTCTCCGGCTCGCCGCCGTCGGGGAAGAGTTCGAGCAGCCGGCCGTCCGGGCGCATCTCGTTGACGAACAGGCGGTCGCCGACGCAGGTGATCCCGTTCGGCACCCGCACCTCGTCCGAGACCAGGGTGAAGGTGCCGTCCGGGGTGCGGCGCCACACCCGGCCGGGGACGAGGTCGGCGATGTACAGGGAGCCGTCCGCGCCGAAGGCGAGGTCGTCGGGCGAGCGGACGGGGCCGTCCGGCGGGACCACCTCCTCGGTCTCGCCGGTGACGGTGTCGACGGCGGTGATCCGGCCCGCGAGGAACTGCGCCGCGTACAGCCGTCCGTCGGGGCCGAAGGTGATGCCGTTCGAACCCCACAGCGGGCTGGGCGGGTTGAGCCGCTCCACCCGGCCGGTGCGCCGGGTCACCGCTCCCCCGGACCGGCGTCGACGAGGACCTCGCGCATGCCGTCGCCCTCGCGCCAGGCGCGCAGCAGCGCGTGGAAGGCGACGGGGCCGTCGCCGAAGGACTCGCTGCGTTCCCTGGGCATGCCCTCTTTGTTGTAGTAGCCGGGGGTGCATTCGGCGTGGAAGCGGTACAGGTCGGCGGCCTTCTCCCGGATCGTCGCGACCCACGCCTCCTCGGCCTCGGCGCTGGGCTCCACGTACCCGGCCCCCCGGCGGCGGGCCTCGGCGACGATCTCCGCGACGTGGCCGGCCTGTTCGTCGAGGATGTGCACGTAGTTGACCGAGGCGGCGTTCTGCACCGGGCCGAGCTGGAAGAGGTTGGGGAAGCCGTGGGTGCTGAAGCCGTGCAGCGTCCTGGGGCCCTCGCGCCACGCCTCGGTGAGGGTGACGCCTCCCCTGCCGTGGACGGGCAGGTGCCCCGAGGTGACGCCGGAGACGCCGACCTCGAAGCCGGTGCCGAAGATCACGCAGTCCACCTCGTGGGCGACGCCGCCGGCCACCACCGCGTTCTCGGTGATCTTCTCGACGCCGTGGCTGTCGGCGGTGTCCACCAGGTGGACGTTGGGCCGGTTGAAGGTCTGGAGGTAGTGGTCGCTGAACGTGGGCCGCTTGCACATGTACCGGTACCAGGGCTTGAGCGCCTCGGCCGTCGCCGGGTCGTCGACGAGGGCGTCGACCCGGGCGCGGATCTCGTTCATCTTCTGGAAGTCGGCGAGTTCGTAGGCGCGTTCGCGCTCCTCCGGGGGCACGTCGCGGTAGCTGTCGCTGGGGACGAGCTTCTGCTGGAGGCGGGCGCTGCTGGTCCAGCCGTCGCCGACGAGGTCCTCCTCGGTGGGGACGCCGGTGACGAGCGCGAGGAAGTTCTCCCTGCGGCGGCGCTGCCAGCCCGGGGTCAGGGAGGCGGCCCACTCGGGGTCGGTGGGGCGGTTGTCGCGCACGTCGACGGAGGACGGGGTCCGCTGGAAGACGTACAACTCCCGGGCGTCCGCGCCGAGATGGGGGACGCACTGGACGGCGGTGGCGCCGGTGCCGATCAGCGCGACGCGCTTGTCGGCGAGCCGGTGCAGGTTCCCGTCCGCGTCGCCGCCGGTGTAGGCGTAGTCCCAGCGGCTGGTGTGGAAGGTGTGCCCGCGGAAGGTCTCGATGCCGGGGATGCCGGGGAGCTTCGTGCGGCTCAGGGTGCCGCTGGCGGTCACCACGTACCGGGCGCGGAAGCGGTCGCCCCGGTCGGTGGTCACCAGCCACTCGGAGGTGTCCTCGTCCCAGCGCAGTCCGGTGACCTCGGTGCCGAAGAGGGCCTCGCGGTAGAGGCCGAAGGTGCGGCCGATCGCCCGCGCGTGCTGCCGTATCTCCTCGCCGGGCGCGTACCGCCACCGGGGTACGTAGCCGACCTCCTCCAGCAGCGGCAGGTAGATGTACGACTCGATGTCGCAGTGGATGCCCGGGTACCGGTTCCAGTACCAGGTGCCGCCGAAGTCGCCGCCCTTCTCGACCAGCCGGACGGATTCCACGCCCGCCTGCCGCAGCCGGGCGCCCGCGAGCAGCCCGCCGAATCCGCCGCCGACGACGGCCACCTCCACCCGGTCGCGCAGCGGTTCGCGGGGCTCGGCGGGGCCGGCGTACGGGTCCTCGTCGTAGTACCCGAACCGGCCCTCGGCGGGCCGGTACTGGGCGCTGCCCTCCGGGCGGATGCGGCGGTCCCGTTCGGCCCGGTAGCGGGCCCGCAGTTCCTCGGGGTCGAAGCCGAGGCCGGGGTCCGGCGCTGCGGGGGTGCGGGCGTCCTCGGGTGAGCCGGGGGCGGAGGGCATGGGCGTCCTCTCTGTGCGCGGGCGCGCGGTTCTCGGTGGGCGGGCGCGCGGGAGCGGACGCGCCGGGGCGCACGCGGCAGACGTGCGGTGAACGGGCGGCGGGTGGTGGGCGTGCGCCCGTCAGCCGGTCTCGTCGAGGGCGATCGCTCCGGCGGGGCACATCTGGGCGGCCTCGCGCACCCGGGTACGCGGCTCCGGCGCCGGTTCCGGTGCGAGGAGGACGACGACGCCGTCCTCCTCGCGCTGGTCGAACACCTCCGGCGCGGTCATCACGCAGTTCCCGGCGCCGCAGCACAGGTCCTGGTCGACGGTCACCTTCATCGCTGGTTCTCCTTCGGGTGCGTGACGGGGGCCAGCCAGAGGCCGGTGAGCGCGTCGACGATGCCGGTCGCGGCCTGCTGCCAGGACGTGCGCGGGGTGGCGGCGTTCACGGCGAGCGCGCGCTCCCGTTCGGCCAGCATGTGCACCATGACCTGACGTGCCATGTCCCCGCGCTCCACCCGCACTTCGAGCGGCAGGTCGGGCAGGCACCGGTTGAGCCCGTCGACGGCGCGGACGAGTGCGGGCGAGCCGAGCGACTCCTCCGCCATGGCGTCCCGGTACGCGGGATCGGTGCTGATCTGTGCGTAGAAGCGGCCGAACCAGGTGGGCGTGCCGAGCCCGGACAGGTGCCGGGCGGTGGGCAGGACGGTGCAGGCCACCCAGTCGCGCAGTTCGGCCGAGCCCTCGGCGCGTTCGACCATCTCCTCGCGGAGCCGCTCGATCTGGCCGTTGTGCTTGCGCACGACGGCCCGTACCAGGTCGTCCTTGGAGCCGAAGTGGTAGCCGACGGCGGTGTTGTTGCCCTGCCCTGCCGCCTCGCTGATCTGCCGGTTCGACACCGCGGCCACGCCGTGCTCGGCGAACAGCCGCTCCGCCGCCGCGAGTATCGACTCCCGCGTGGCGGCGGCCCGTCCCCCCTTCGCCGCGCCGCGTACCGTCTCGCCGCTCACTGTTCCGCCGCTCATCGCTGTGCCCTCACTGCTTGCCGCTCGCCGTTCCGTCGTTCCTGGCCGTCACCAGCGCACCGGGAGTTCGCTGAGGCCGCCGACGACGAGGCCCTCCAGGAGGGGCAACTCCTCGGCCGGGACGGCGAGTTCCAGGGTGGGCAGCCTGCGCAGCAGCACCTCCAGCGCGATCTGGAGTTCGGTGCGGGCCAGCGCCTGACCGAGGCAGGAGTGGGCGCCGGAGCCGAAGGCGAGGTGCGGGTTGGGGCTGCGGTCCAGCCGCATCTCGTCGGCGCCGTCGAACGCCGCCCCGTCCCGGTTGGCGGCCGCCATGCTGCACAGGACCGTGGTGCCGCGCGGCAGCACCGTCCCGGCGACCTCGGCCTCCTCGCCCAGGTAACGGACCATGCCCAGGCCGGAGTTGGCGTCGAACCGGAGGGACTCCTCCACGGCCGGGCGCACCAGTGACGGGTCGGCGAGCAGCCGCTCCCAGCGGCGGCGGTCGGCCAGCAGCATCGCGACCATCTTGACGGTCATGTTGGCGGTGGTCTCGTGCCCGGCGATCAGCAGCCCGAGCCCGGTGGCGGCCAGCGCGCGGTCGGACATCCGCTCGCCCGCGGAGTCGGTGGCGGCGGCGAGCTCGCTGAGCACGTCGTCACCGGGCCGCGCGCGCCGGTCCGCGACGTGCCCCG
Organism: Streptomyces sp. HNM0574; assembly: GCF_012726235.1. Classification (GTDB taxonomy): domain Bacteria; phylum Actinomycetota; class Actinomycetes; order Streptomycetales; family Streptomycetaceae; genus Streptomyces. The sequence continues at coordinate 256,837 of NZ_JAASAH010000008.1, read as the reverse complement.
CCATGTAGGCGAAGAACTCGGACTCGGCGGCCCGGAACTCCTCCTCCGTGTAGCGCGTGAGGTTGAGGAAGGTGTCCGACCAGCGGGAGAACCGGTCCCGGTCGGCCGTGGGCACCCCGAGCATCTCGCAGATCACCCACACCGGCAGCGGGAAGCCCAAAGCGGCCTTGAGGTCGGCAGGTCGGCCCGTCGCCACCATCTCGTCTACGAGCCGCTCGGCCGTCTCCTCGATCCGGGGGCGCAGCCGGGCCATCCGCCGGGCCGTGAACCAGCGGTTGACCAGCCGCCGCCAGCGCTGGTGCCCCTCGCCGCTCTGCGGAACGGCGGAGGCCATCTCGCTGTTGAACAGTCCGCCCGACTCGGTGGCGCTGACCCGGGCCGCGTCGGGTGCGTCCAGCTGCCGCCCGAACCTGGCGTCGGAGAGCACCCGTTTGACGTCCTCGTAGCGGGTGAGCACCGCGACCTCGTCCCCGCTGGGCAGCTTCCCCCTGGCCACGGGGCACCGCTCGCGCAGCTCGGCCCACTCCCGGGGCGGCTCCAGCGGCCCGGGCGCGGCGATCGGATACTCCAGCACTCGCTCGTCCGTCTCACTCACCGGGCGGCCCCTTCGTGTGCGGCGTCGGCACCTCGTACGCGGTCGAAGTCGGGGCCAGTCAAACGCCGTCGGGTTTTTAAGTCAAGCGCCTGACTTAAACGTGAGACGTGAACCTCCCCGCACAGAAGGGGACTTGAGGGCCGGCCGTCAGCCCTCCAGGGCCGCGAAAGCCGTGCGGAGCAGGTCGCCGAGGACCTCCGGGCGGGCGCCGCCGTCGCCCGGGCCGGTGTGGGCGATGAGGGCGCTGCGGACGGCGCCGACCGCGGCGCGCGCCAGCACGGCCGCACGCAGGGCGCGTTGGGGGTCACCGGCGGGCGGCGACGCGGCCATGCGTTCCGCCAGGACGGCGGCGATGCCGTCCTCGAAGTCCAGGAGCACGGTCAGCACGGGACGGGAGACGCGGGCCGCGAAGCGGGCCGGCGGGCCGCCGTAGAGGGCGGCGAGCCCCGCGCCGTCCGGCTCGCGGGAGAGGGCGAGCAGGCCCTGGAGGACGGCGGCGAGCGGGGGTTCGCCGGCGGGGCGGGCGCGGATCTCCTCCTGGAGCAGCGGCAGGAGGCCGCGCACGTCGGCGAGGACGAGGTCCTCCTTGGAGGGGAAGTAGCGGTGGAAGGTCCGCTCGGTGACGTGCGCGGCGGCGGCGATGTCGCGGACCGTCGTCCGCTCGTAGCCGTACTCCTCGAACAGGCGCCGCGCGGCCAGTTGGAGCGCTTCCCGGGTGGCCGCCTTCTTCTGCTCGCGCCGGCCCGCGCCGGGCTGCTCCCCTCCCGCCGGGCGTCTGCCGGGGGGCTGCTCTTCGTGTCGTCCTGCCGCACTCACGAGGAACGATTCTTACACGCCCCCTACAAGTGTCAGGTGTGACACTTTTTGCCTCCGCGCCATCTCCGGGCCGTGAACTGTCAGTTCTGACACTTTACGGTGAGGGCTCCAGCCCGACGCACGGAGGAACCTTCCCCATGACGCGTACCGAGCCCGCGCCCGACTCCACGTCCGCCGCTCCCCCACCGCCGTTAACCCGGCCCGTCCGGGCCGTCTACGCCCTCGCCGGGCTGGTGATGGGCGTGATGTGGATCCGGGGCGGCGACGAGCCCGCCTGGGAACACGCGCTGCGCGTCCTGGTGCTGGTGCTCGTCGCGCCGCCGGTCGTCCACCTGGTCCGCCGCCTCAGGCAGCGGCGGCGCGGCGAGGCACCCTCGGGCCGTCAACTCCCCGTCGCACGCCTGACGGTGGCGAAGGTCCTGCTCGTCGGGGCCGGGCTCGGCTGCGACTGGCTCCTCGGCCACTGGCTCGCCGAGCCGAGCCGCGCCACGGCCGTCGGCCTGTGCGCCCTGATCGCGGCGGGCGGGCCGAAGCTGCATATCCGCGCCGCGAACTCACGGCGCACAGCGGGCCGTTGACGCTCAGCCCCGGTGCGCCTGGCGGGGGCCCTGGACGTCACGGTCCGGGCAGCCGCCACGGGCGTGCACGAGGTTGCGGCGCGTGGCCACGGTGTCGGGATGGTCCTCGCCCAGTGCCTGTTCGGACTGCGCGACGGTGATCTCGAACAGCCGGACGGCACGCTCCCGGTCCCCCGCCGCCCAGCAGGCGCCAGCGAGGTTGTTGCGGTTGATCAGGGTGTACGGGTGGCTCTCGCCGAGGACCTGCTCGTACTGGGCGAGCGTGACCTCGAACAGCGCGAGGGCACGCTCCAGGTCCCCCGCCGACGCGTAGGCGTGGGCGAGGTGCTGACGGCTGGTCAGGGTGTCGGGATGGAGGTCCCCCAGCACCTCCGCACGCTGGGTGAGGACGGTGGTGAACAGCCGGACGGCACGCTCCGGATCGCCCGCCTCCTGGCAGGCGTAGCCGAGGTTCTTGCGGGTGTTCAGGGTGTCGGGGTGCGTGTCGCCCAGGACCTCTTCGCACCGGGCGAGCGTGGCCTCGAACAGCGACACCGCACGCTCCGGGTCGCCCACTCTCCGGTAGAGGTCCGCGACGTTGCCGCGCGTGGCCAGGGTGCGGGGATGGGAGTCGCCGAGGACCTGCTCGTACTGGGCCAGCGTGGCCTCGAGCAGGGGTACCGCACGCTCCAGATCGCCCGCGAGCGTGCAGGCACCGGCGAGGTTGTAGCGGACGTGCAGCGTGCCCTCGTGCGTGTCTCCCAGAAGCTGCTCGGACTGGGCGAGAGCGGTCTCCAGCATCGGGACGGCGCGCGCCAGATTCCCTGCCGCCAGGTAGGTGGCGGCGAGGTTGCTGCGCGTGGTCACGGTGTCCGGATGGGAGTCGCCGAGGCGCTGTTCGCACCGGGCGAGCGCCGCCTCCAACAGCGGTACGGCACGGGCCCCATGGCCCTGGTCGTCCAGCCGGGACGCGGCGAACTCGTACACCCCGGTCAGCGTGTCCCCCCGGTCCTCCCGTTCTTCGCCGGAGGCCGGTGTGCCGTCCCGGCGCTCCAGCCCGGCCTCACCGGAGGCCAGAGCGATGAGGTGGGGCGTGAGGGCGTCCCACTGGGCCTCCGTGGGCGCGTCCCCGCCCGGGGGCGGAGTGAGCCCGTGGAGCACGGCCCGCTCGGCGTACTCGCGCCCTTCGAGCCGCCGGGACGCGCCCGGAGAGCCGGTGTCCCGCGGCGCGCGCAGGACCGTCTGGACGAGGCGGTGCATGCCGACGTGGGTGCCGGTGTCGGTGACCATGCTGTAGGCGGCCAGCGTGCCGATGACCTCGGCGACCTCGTCCGGGTCGACTCCGGGCGGGGTCACGAGCGTGTGCGGGACGGCGTCCGGGGCGAGCCAGGCGAGGAGGTACAGCAACTCGACGGCCGGCGGCTCGACTTCCTCCAGCGTCCGGAGGGTGATGTTCCAGACCCGGGCGACGCTGCGTTCGGGATCGGTGCCGTCGACGGCCTTGCCGAGCTTGGGCTCCAGCCGGCGCCGGTAGCGGGCCAGGCTGATCCCGCGGTTCCGGGCGAGGTAGGCACCGGCCTGCTTGACCGCCAGGGGCAGATGCCCGAGGTCGGCCACGAGCGCGCGGGCCTCGACCCGCTCCCGCGCGGTGGGTTCGGCGTCCTTGAAGACGAGCCGGCACAACAGGTCGACGGCATCCTCGGGATGGAGACTCCCCAGCGTCAGCGTGGCCGCGCTGTCGGGCCAGCCGGTGGTACGGCGGCTGGTCGCCAGATGGTGGCCCTGGTGGAGCGCGCCGGTGTACGGGGCGAGGTCCTCGGGGTCCTCGACGTTGTCGTAGACCAGCAGCCAGTCCGGATGCCAGGCCAGCCACTGCCGCGCCCATTCCACCTGCGCGCCGCGCTCGGCCGACGCGGCCCAGCCCGGGACGAGGGTGCGGGTGAGGCCGGTGAGCGAGGTCTCGATCTCGTCCGGGGAGGCGGCGTTGAGCCACCAGACCAGGCCGTACTCACCGCGGTAGCGGTGGGCGTAGTGCAGGGCGAGGGCACTCTTGCCGATCCCGCCCAGGCCGCGCACCGCGCCGCTCTGGGTGATGGCCCCCTCGCTCCGGTCGTTCAACACGCGCCGCAGCTCGGCCAGTTCCTCCTCACGGCCCAGGCACAGCGCGGCCGGCGGCAGATTCGACGTCCCCGGTGCCGCGGCCACCCGCTCCGGCGCGTGCAGCGCCTCGGCGGGGAGCACGTCGCCCGTGTAGACGTGGTTGATCCACTGAGCCGCGACCGCGCGCTCCCCGGACGCCTCGATGTGCGCCCCGGTGCCGCCCTCGCCGCTCATGAGGTGTGACCGTCGCCGGTGATGACGGTGCCGATGTGCTGGGCCGCGACCGCACGCTCACCGGACGCCGTGACGTTCACCGTCCCCGCGGCCGGCACCGGCAGCATCGCGGACAGCTGTGCGCGCAGCTCCGGATCGTCCCGCAGCGCACGCCCGAGGAACCGGCCCAGCTCGTCCGAGGCGGACGCCGCATCCTCCGCCCCGGCGGCCTCCGCCACCACGCGCTCCAGCTCCCCGCGGCCCTCCTCGTCCCCGCGCTGCCACACCGTCTGGAGGATCCGCCGCCCCAGGTTCACCGTCGCGTCCGCTGCGGCGTCCTGCGTACGCGTCAGCACCGCGACGCCGTACGCGCTCACGCCCGACGCCACGACGGGACCGGCCTGCTGCACCCACTGTGCGATCTCCGCGGTCATCATGCGCCCCAACTCCCCTCATATTCGGATCAGTTACGTGCCGGACTCCGGGGAACGGGTCATGTCACGCGGGAGTTCCGGGACGGGTGACGGAGCGGGTCCGCGGTGCGCTCCCGGAGCGGCAGGGCGGGCTCCGTGCCCGTCCGCATCGTCCCGCCGGGAGGCGGCGCCGGGAGCGCGTTTGAGCAAGACCAGAGGTTCGGCGCCCTCAGCCCGCCGGTGTGCGGGTGGCGGCCGGCCGACGGGGGCCCGGGAGCCGGGGCTCCGGGCGGGTGGCGGGGGCCTGGAGGGTGAGGCCGGGGAGTGTGCGTGCCGTGCGCCAGCCGCCGCAGCCGAGCTGGAGGCGGACCTCCCAGGTGCCGGGGGCCAGCGGCCCGCCGCGGTCCGCGGTGGCCGGGTCGACGGTGAACTCGGCCTCGAATTGCGGGACTTGGGGCTCCGGCCGCCCGGGTGCCCCGCCCGGACCCGTGGGCCGTCCGGCCGCACGCCGCAACAGCCCCACCACTCGGGAACGCAGCCCCCGCGCGGGTGGTGCCTCGCGGGGCCCGGCGGCCAGGCGCCAGGTGGTCTCCACGTTCAGCTCGGTGCCGCTCTCGCGGTGCCGGAGCTGCCCGCGTACGGTGCCGCGCCGTACGGCTCTGGTGAAGTCGGCCGCCCCGGCGGCACCCGGCACGGCGGCGACCCGCGGCGGCAGCCGCAGCCGGAGCCGCTCGGGCGTCCCGGTGAAGACCGGGCCGGACGACGCGCCGCCACCGGCCTTGCGCACCAGCCCGGTCGCGCAGCGGACCGTGAGCCGCCCGTCCGCCCACTCCGCCGCCCGGACGCGCGGACGGTGGTCGACCCGGGCGTCGAACGCGGCGAATTCCTCCAGGAGTTGACGGTCGCCGTGCCGGGCGAGGGCCGCGACGATCCGCAGCCGGGTCGGCAGCGCCGCGTCCGCCTGCGGCGGCAGGTCGGCGGCGAGGGAGGCGACGGCCTCGAACCATTCGGCCCGGCACTCCTCCGGCAGGTCCAGCAGGTTCCTGCCGGTGATCCGGTCCAGCGCCTTCTTGCCGTACCACTTCGCCGTCAGCCGGTTGCGGTGCCGGCCCGGCGGGACGCAGGTGTCGGGCGCGTCGAGCACGTCGAGGACACGCCGGACGCTGTCGATGTACGGGCCCGGCTCGATCGGCCGGAAGCTGATGTTCTGCCGCGCGTCGCCCGGGTGCCGCACCCAGTGGTAGCAGGTGTGGTCGTGCACAGTGGCGACGCGGTCCGTGAGCAGGTACGCGCGCAGCATGAACAGGTGGTCCTCCAGCCGGACCGGCCCCTCGGCGAAGCGCAGCCCGTGCCGGACGAGGAAGCCGCGCCGGAAGAGTTTGTGCACGGTCATGGCGGCCAGCAGCGCGGTGTCCTGCCGCAGGTCGGCGGCGGCGCGCGGCTTTTCGAACAGCTCGCGCGGAACCTTCCGCCCGTGCCCGGCCATCCGCCCGGCGACGATGTCCGCACCGGTCTCCCGCGCCCGCGCGTACAGCCGCTCCAGCGCCTCCGGCGCGAGCCAGTCGTCGTCGTCGACGTAGTGCACGAACTCGCCCCTGGCGGCGTCCGTTCCGGCGTTGCGCGGCCTGCCGGGCCAGCCCGAGTTCGCCATCCGCAGGACCCGCACGGTGTCCCCGGCGCCACGGGCCGCGATCTCCTCCTCCAGTATCCGGACGGTGTCGTCCGTGGAGCCGTCGTCCACGTACAGCACCTCGAACTCCGCACGCGGCAGGGTCTGTTCGAGGAAGGACCGCAGCCCGGTCAGGACCTTCTCGCCGGTGTTGTGGGTGGGGACGACGACGGTCACCCTGACCGGCGCCTCCGGGGACGTCTGGGATGTGGTGTCCACGGGAACCTCTCGCACGCATCGCTCGGTTCGTCCGTGCCGCACAGAGGTGCCGCACGGCGCTCCACGCCTCTTCGCCACGCGGCACATCTCGGTCTCATGACACCTCTCCTTCGCTCACTCGCGGGTGGGGCGGCCCTGTCCGGGGCATGCCCCGTCCGGTGGTCAACTCCCGTGCCCTCACAGGGAGTTCACGGGTCTCACACGCGGACGCCCGCGCTTCAGGCCGCCGGACCGTCCTCGCCCGGCACCGCGTACGCCCGTGCCATCACGCAGTCGAACTCGACCACGCGGCCCGTGGTGTCCTCGCGGGTGACCGGGTACATGCCGGTGACCTCGAAGCCCTCCTGCTCGTACGCCGCGATGGCGTCCGTCATGCGCGGGCTGCCCTCGTACAGCCGCAGCGCGGCCACCTCGGACTGCATGCCGACGAACTCGCCGAGGCGCTCGCCGCCGCCCGCGAAGACCTCCAGGTCGAAGCCCTGGGTGTCCATCTTCAGGTAGGGGCGCGGGTCGGCGAGCCCGGCCATCGCCTCGTCCATGACCTCGTCCAGCCGCCGGATGCGCACCTCGGCCGTACTGGTGTCGGCGAACCTGCGGTACCGCCGCTGCCCGTAATCGCTGGGCTTCAGCAGGGAGTTCATCGTCTTCCAGCCGAGGTGCATCTGCTCGGTCGACGCCTTCCGGCCCAGACCGCAGGCGTACACCCGCCAGTCCGGGTCCTGCTCGGCGGCCGCCCGCAGCCGCTCGCAGCTGTCCGGGACCGGCTCGAAGGAGACGATCCTGCCCCGGTACCCCTGCTTGCGCAGCTGCTTGCCGTACTGGCCCTTGTTGGCGCCGACGTCGAAGACGCAGTTCACCTCGTACCGGGCCAGCAGCCCGGCCACGTGCCGGGCGCACAGGCGGCTCGCCGTCGCCTTGTCCAGGCCCCACGGCCCCTGACGCCCCACGACCGGCGCGGCCGTGGCCCGTCTGCCGCCGACCATCCACGCGTCCGCGCCCACCTTGCGAGCGGACAGCCCGCCCCGCCGCGCGATCACGGCGGCACCGGGCCCGAGGTCGACGACCTGCACACCCATCCTGGGCAGTGCACCGAGCAGCTTCCTGAACACCGTTGCCATTGCCGCGAGGCTAATCACGCCGCCCGCGCCGCCGTCAACAGCCGCCGGTCACCCGGGGGATTCCCGGCCCTCGGAGGGCAGCAGCCGCTCCGGTGCGGCCTGCCGCCAGGAGTCGGTGACGATGTCGCGCAGCTCGTCCAGGTCGTCGAGCGCCGCCAGCCGCACCCGGACCCACGCCGAGGACGCCTCGTGCGCGGCCACCCAGAACTTCTCCGGCTCGGCGAGCACCAGCTCGTCCCGCTCGTGCCGGGGGCACTTCACGGCCATCGAGGTCTCGGTCTCGGGCAGCGTGACGAACATCTTGCCCGCCACCCGGAACGTGGGCATCTCCCAGGCGATCTTCTCGGTGGTCTCCGGAAGCGCGAGCGCCGCGCGCCGTACGTCGTCGGATGTGATCACCCGCCGAATCTACCCGAGCACCCGAACCCCGGCGCCGCGTCCGCGATTTGCCCGTCACATCCGCAATCCTCGCGGGTGCGGGCCGGGGTCCGGCGTTGCCGTCCCCACCGCCGCTGCCGATAACGGGCGGATGGGAACGGACCCGCCCCTCGCCCTGTCCCGGGCCTTCGCCCGGCTGCGCCCCGGCGGCCTGCTCTGCCTCCAGGAACCCGACCTCGCCGCGCCCCGCGCGGCCCCGCCGATGCCGACGTGGGAACAGGCCCACGGCCGGCTCCTGGAGACGATGCGCAGGGCCGGCGTCGAGGCCCGCATGGGGCACACGCTGTTCGCCGCCTTCCGCGCGGCCGGCCTGCCGGACCCGGAGATGCACGTCGAGTCGGCCGTACGGTGCGGCGAGCGGGCCGGCCACGCCGCGCACCGCCGGGCCGACCTGCTCGTCGCCACCCTGCCCCTGATGGAACGGACCGGCGTCACCACCCGGGTACAACTCGCCCCCGACACCCTGGGCGACCGCCTGGAGGCCGAACTCACCGCCCACGACGGCATCGTGATGCTCGGCCCGCTGTCCGCCGCGTGGGCCCGGGCGTAGCCGCCCCCGAAGCACGGTGCCCCGCGGCCGGACGGGTCCGGTCGCGGGGCACCCGGTGCCTGCGGGCGGCGCGTCAGGCGCGGCCCGCGTCCGGGTCGGCGGGGCCCGACCAGTACGCCGGGTACGCGCCCGCGGGGTGGCGGCCGGTGTCCACCGGCTCGTCGACCGGCGCGGCCGACCCCGGGAAGACCGCGGCCGCCTGCTCCGCACCGGCCTCCGGCCCGAGCCCTGACCCGATCTCGTCCGCACGCGGCGCGCCGCTGTACAGGTCGCGGAAGGCCACCGCGCCGCCGTACTCGCCGATCAGGCGCGCCGAGTTCTCCTTCGCGAACTGCACACCCGCCGTACGCACCGAGGTGCCGGTCCGTGCGGCCCGGCGCATCAGGTCCGCCACGAGCGGGCGGAGCTGCGCGGACAGCCTGCTGCACGCGCCCGCGGGGCTGACGACCTCGCCGAGGATGACCCACCAGGCCCCGGCCGCCGCACCGGTGTTGGCGATGAAGTCGGGGATCACGGTGACGCCCCGCTCCAGCAGCCGCCGCTCGGCGCCGGGCGTGGTGGGCACGTTCGCCGCCTCGACGACGAGCGAGCCGCGGATCCGGTCGCAGTTCTCCTCGGTGATCGTGTAGGAGACGGCCGCGGGGACGAGGACGTCGACGTCCTGGTCCAGCCAGGCGTCGCCGGGGAGCTCCACGTCGTCCTCGCGCAGCGCCGCGCGGTCGATGACGCCGCCGGAGCTGCGCGCCGCGAGCAGCCGTTCCACGTCGAGGCCGCGCCCGGTGTTGAGGACCAGCCCCCTGGCGTCCGTGATGCCGACGATCCGCACCCCGGCGCGCGCCAGGTACAGCGCGGTGGAGCCGCCCATCGCACCGAAGCCCTGGACGACGGCGCGGGCCCGCTCGGCGGGACGGCCGCGGTGCTCCAGCGCGGCGAGCGCGGCCTCCGCGACGCCGTAACCGCCCACGAGTTCCGAGAGCTTGAGTCCCTCCGTCCGGGTGGCGAATGCCTGCCGGATGCGGGCGCGCACATCGGCCTCCACCGGGGAACGCACCACGGCGGCGTGAAAAGAGGTCTCGCCGAGGCCGACCCGCGCAAAGGCGCGGTCGAGCTGCTCCTGCTGCGTTCCGAGGTCTCCCGCGGTCACCCAGAACCGTTCCAGGAGCGGAAGCACGCCCTGCAGGAAACGCTCCCGCACACCGTCGGCGCGCGGGTCCTCGGAGTCGAAGTCGATACCGCCCTTGGCGCCGCCGACGTGAATTCCGTAGGCGCCCATCTTGAGGGTCATCTCGCGGGCGAGTTCGCCGACTTCGCCGAGGGTGCAGCCGGGCCGCATACGGAGTCCGCCGGTGGCGATTCCCGTCACCAGCTGGTCGATGACGACGAACCCGCGTGCCGGTGTCTCCGCGTCGCGCCACGTGACCTGCAGGAAGGGTTCATGCTCAAGAACCTGCAACGGCGTCTCGACAGCAATTTGCGTCATTGGGCACTCACCCTTTCCAGTCACTGATAGGCACTTGCTCTCACGTGCGGCAATTGCACGGCGCGAACCGGAAGACCGGCAGCCGGGACCGCTTACCAGAACTGCACAGAATTCATCCACCGGTTCAGGCATTTACGCGCACGCACGCGCGTCCGTCCGGCTTCAGGGCAGGCCGAACGGCGCCCGCAGGGCGCGATTGAGGGACCCTCCAGAGGGGATTTCGCGGAATTACGCAGAGAACGCACCGTATCCGGTTGCGTTGTACGTAGCGCCTACTGTGAGGTCGCACACATCCCTTGTCAAGGCGTCCCTTGACGCGGGTTCCGGGCCGGTTTTAGGGCCCCTGCCAGCGAATTCGAACAGAACGCAAATGCGATTCGGCCCCGGTGGCCGGAACCGTCAGGAGCTCTCGCCCCGCTCCCCCGCAGCGCGCCGGAGACAGGCCGAGAGGTGGTGCTGCAGGGGCTGTCCGACGGCGGCGAGGTCGTGGACGAAATCGAGCGTGTCCCCGTCGGTGACGGTGTAGCGGCGGCGGGTGGCGTCGACCTCCTTCGCGGTGGGCGCCAGCGCCACCCGGTGGGTGGTGAGGTCGACGCCGCCGTCCCCGGCCTGACCGGCCAGGATCTCGGCGACACCGGTGGGCTGGGTGATCAACGCCTCGACGCGGCCGCCGGGTTGCAGCCGCCACCAGCCGCTCTCCCGGGCCGAAGGCCGCAGCGCGGCGCCGTCGGGGCCGAGCAGCCAGGAGCGCGCCTCGTAGCGGAGGAAGGGGCGGCCGTCGTGGCTGAAGGTGACCTCCTGCGCGTAGGTGAAGTCCTCGGCGAGCGTCGGGTACCCGCCGCTGCCCCGGCCTTGCCACGTCCCCAGGAGCCCGGTGAGCGGGGCGAGCAGGGGGTGCGGCGCGGGGGCCGCGTCCGCGGCGAAGGCGTCGGGGAAGGGGAGTTCGGCGGCGGGTTCGAACATCGGGGTGCGCTCCTGGGTGCGGTACTGCGGTCCGGATTCCGGGTGCAGCCTAGGCAGTCGGGGGCACGGTCCCGGACGGCGCCCGGGAGGTCCGGCGCGCGGGCCGGATCCCGTCCGTGTCACATCCCGCCGGGGCGTTCCGTCGTTACGGGTGTCAGTCACCGGAGTCCGTCACACCCGTGCCGGTCACAGGGATGCCGGCCGGGGAAGGCCGGCACCGACACTGCGAAGGAGAGCGCCATGCACGCCCGTCTGAACCTCTTCGGCGACCCGGTCGCGGCCGCGGCGGTGAAGCACGTCATCGCCGCGTCCAAGGAACTGGAGGGCGCGACGCTGCCGTCCGCGACCCGTGAGCTGGTGCTGCTCCGCGCCAGCCAGATCAACGGCTGCGGCTTCTGCGTCGACATGCACTTCAAGGACGCGGAGCACGAGGGCGAGAGCGCCACCCGGCTCAACATGGTCGCCGCCTGGCGCGAGGCCACCGTCTTCACCGACGCCGAACGCGCGGCCCTGGAGCTGGCCGAGCAGGGCACCCGCATCGCCGACGCGGCCGGTGGCGTGTCCGACGAGGTCTGGGCGAACGCCGCCGAGCACTACGACGAGAGCCAGCTCTCCGCGCTGGTGGCGCTGATCGCCCTGATCAACGCCTTCAACCGGATGAACGTCCTGGTCCGCCAGCCCGCCGGCTCCTACCGCCCCGGCCAGTTCGACTGACCGGCGCCCGCGCCGCTCCCCGTGACGGGGGCGGCGCGGCTCACGGGCCCCGGAGGTCGAGGCGCATCAGGACGCGGGGGTGGCCGGCCAGGACCGAGGTGGTGTCCGCGGCGTGGACGAACCCGGCGCGCTCGAAGTTCTTCCGCAGTCCGGCGTAGGCCATCGTCAGATCGACCCGGGCCGTGCCGTTGTCCACCGGGTACGCCTCGACCACCGGCGCCCCGTACGCCCGCGCGAACTCGGCCGCCCCGGCGATCAGCGCGTGCGAGAGTCCCTGCTTGCGGTGCCCGGGGCGTACCCGGACGCACCACAGGGACCAGACCGGCAGGTCGTCCAGGTGCGGGATCTTCCGGCTGTGCGCGAAGGCCGTCTCCGCGCGCGGGGCCACCGCGGCCCAGCCGACCGGCTCGTCCCCGTCGTACGCGAGCACCCCGGGCGCGCGTACGGCGCGGCACAGGTCCGCGACGTACGCGCCCCGGTCCGGGCCGCGCAGCGAGGTGTTGAGCCGCGAGGGGAGCCGGTGGCTCAGGCACCAACAGACGTTCGCCCCGGGCGACTTCGGGCCGAGCACGGCGCGGACGTCGGCGAAGACCGAAGCGGGCCGCACCTCGATCGTCATGGCTCCACGATGGCACGGCTCGCGGCGTGGCGCCGCCGGTCCCCCGGGGCGGTCAGGGCGCGATGTAGGCGGCGAGGTGTTCGCCGGTGAGGGTGGTGCCGTCGGCGACGAGGTCGGCGGGGGTGCCCTCGAAGACGACCCGGCCGCCGTCGTGTCCGGCGCCGGGGCCGAGGTCGATGATCCAGTCGGCGTGGGCCATCACGGCCTGGTGGTGCTCGATGACGATGACCGACTTGCCGGAGTCGACCAGCCGGTCGAGCAGCCCGAGGAGCTGTTCCACGTCGGCGAGATGGAGTCCCGTGGTCGGCTCGTCGAGGACGTAGACCTCGCCCTTCTCGGCCATGTTGGTGGCCAGCTTGAGGCGCTGCCGCTCACCGCCGGAGAGGGTGGTGAGCGGCTGGCCGAGGGTGAGGTAGCCCAGCCCGACGTCGGCCAGCCGGCCGAGGATCTTGTGCGCGGCCGGGGTGCGTGCCTCGCCGGCGCCGAAGAACTCCCGCGCCTCGGCCACCGGCATGGCCAGGACCTCGCTGATGTCCCGGCCGCCGAGGTGGTGCTCCAGCACGGACGCCTCGAACCGCTTGCCCTCGCACTCCTCGCAGGTGGAGGCGGTGCCCGCCATCATCGCCAGGTCGGTGAAGACGACCCCGGCGCCGTTGCAGTTGGGGCAGGCGCCCTCGGAGTTGGCACTGAAGAGTCCCGGCTTCACACCGTTGGCCTTCGCGAACGCCTTGCGGACCGGGTCGAGCAGTCCGGTGTACGTCGCCGGGTTGCTGCGCCGGGAGCCGCGGATCGGGCTCTGGTCGATCGCGATCACGCCCTCGTCGGCCCCGGCGGCGGCGACCAGCGAGCCGTGCACCAGCGAGCTCTTGCCGGAGCCCGCGACGCCGGTGACGACGGTCAGCACCCCGAGCGGCACGTCCACGTCGACGTCCCGCAGGTTGTGCGCGTCGGCGCCGCGTACCTCGAACACCCCGGTGTGCTCGCGCACTTCGGGCTTGAGGGAGGCCCGGTCGTCCAGGTGGCGGCCGGTGAGGGTGCCGCCGGTGCGCAGGCCCTCGACGGTGCCCTCGAAGCAGACGCTGCCGCCCGCCGTGCCGGCCCCGGGGCCGAGGTCGACGACGTGGTCGGCGATCGCGATGACCTCCGGCTTGTGCTCGACGACGAGCACCGTGTTGCCCTTGTCCCGCAGCCGCAGCAGCAGGTCGTTCATCCGCTGGATGTCGTGCGGGTGCAGGCCGACGGTGGGCTCGTCGAAGACGTAGGTGACGTCGGTGAGGGAGGAGCCGAGGTGGCGGATCATCTTGACGCGCTGCGCCTCACCGCCCGACAGCGTGCCCGCGGACCGGTCGAGCGAGAGGTAGCCGAGGCCGATCTCGACGAACGAGTCGAGCGTGTCCCCGAGCGTCGTCAGCAGCGGTGCCATGGACTTCTCGTCGAGTCCGCGGACCCACTCGGCCAGGTCGCTGATCTGCATCGCGCAGGCGTCCGCGATGCAGATCCCGGCGATCTTCGAGGAGCGGGCCGCCTCGCTGAGCCGGGAGCCGTCGCACTCGGGGCAGGGCTGGAGGGTGACCGCGCGTTCCACGAAGCGCCGGATGTGCGGCTGCATCGCCTCGCGGTCCTTGGAGAGCATCTGCTTCTGGATCCGCACGGCCAGGCCCTCGTACCAGACGTTGACGCCCTCGACCTTGACGCGGGTCGGCTCGCGGTACAGGAAGTCCTGCCACTCCTTCTCGGTGTACTTCCGGATCGGCTTGTGCGGGTCGAGGTAGCCGGCGCCCTGGTAGATCCGGCCGTACCAGCTCTCGGGGGTGATGCCGGGCACCGTGACCGCGCCCTCGGCCAGCGACTTGGAGTCGTCGAAGAGCTGGGTGAGGTCGAAGTCGGAGACGGTGCCGCGGCCCTCGCAGTGCGGGCACATGCCGCCGGTGCGGGAGAAGCTCACCTTCTCGGTCCTGCGGTCGCCGCGTTCGACGGTGATCGCGCCCGCCGCCTTCACGGAGGCGACGTTGAAGGAGAACGCCTGGGGCGAGCCGAGGTGCGGGGTGCCCAGGCGGCTGAAGAGGATGCGCAGCATCGCGTTGGCGTCGGTGGCGGTGCCGACGGTGGAGCGGGCGTCGCCTCCCATCCGCTGCTGGTCGACGATGATCGCCGTGGTCAGCCCGTCGAGGACGTCGACCTCGGGGCGGGCCAGGGCCGGCATGAAGCCCTGGAGGAACGCGCTGTAGGTCTCGTTGATCATCCGCTGGGACTCGGCGGCGATCGTCTCGAACACCAGCGAACTCTTGCCCGAGCCCGACACCCCGGTGAACACCGTCAGCCGGCGCTTGGGGAGCTCGATGTGGACGTCCTTGAGGTTGTTCTCGCGCGCGCCGTGCACGCGGATCAGGTCGTGGACGTCGGCGGCGTGCGGGGCGCCCGCCTTCCGGCCCGCGCTCCCGGTGGCCCTGCTCATCTGCTCTCCCTTTCTCACGGTCCCTCACGCCGTCTGCCGGCACCGAGCGTACGTCCGCCCCCGCGCCGCCGGGCCCCGGACGCTGTCGTCCGCCGGGGCCGGGCGGGCACGGGCTCAGTCGCGGGGCTGGTTGAAGCGGAGCATGTTGCCCGAGGGGTCGCGGAAGGCGCAGTCGCGGACGCCGTACGGCTGGTCGACCGGCTCCTGGAGCACCTCGCCGCCGGCCGCGCTGATACGTTCGAAGGTGGCGTCGCAGTCGTCGGTGCGGAAGACGACGCCGCGCAGCAGGCCCTTGGCGAGGAGTTCCGCCATGGCCTGCTTGTCGGCGGCGGAGGCGTTCGGGTCGGCGAGCGGGGGTTCCAGCACGATGTTCACGTCCGGCTGGGAGGGCGGCCCGACGGTCACCCAGCGCATGCCCTCGAACCCGACGTCGTCGCGCACCTCCAGGCCGAGAGCGTCCCGGTAGAAGGCGAGTGCCTGGTCGTGGTCGTGCACCGCGATGAAGCAGGAGGAAAGCGTGATGTCCATGCGCTTCACGCTACGGGCGGGTGCCGCGTTCTGCTTCTCCATTCCTGACCGGTCCGGCGCCCCGCACCGGCCGCGTCCGGATCTTGGCGACGCACGGCGGGATGGCGGCGCCCGCCTCGTGGCCGCGGGCGCGGTACGCGCTCGGGCTCTCGCCGACCAGTTCGGTGAAGCGCGTGCTGAACGAGCCGAGCGAGGTGCAGCCCACGGCGAAGCAGACCTCGGTGACCGACAGGTCGCCGCGCCGCAGCAGTGCCTTGGCCCGCTCGATCCGGCGCGTCATCAGATAGCTGTACGGCGTCTCCCCGTAGGCGGCGCGGAAGCTGCGGGAGAAGTGGCCGGGCGACATCAGGGCGACGCGGGCCAGCGCGGGGACGTCGAGCGCCTGCGCGTAGTCGCGGTCCATCGTGTCGCGGGCCCGGCGCAGCCGGACCAGGTCCTCCAGGTTCACCCGGCCACGGTCCCACGCGGCCGGGTGCGGCCGCACGCCCGCTCAGCGCGCGGGCCGCGCGGGGTTGCGCTCCATGTCGGTGCAGAGCGCCCAGGCGACGAAGACCGCGATCGCGATGCACACCACGGCCCACACCGGCTGGTACGGCAGCCACATGAAGTGCGCGATCGCCGACAGCGCGGCCAGCACCACACCGGTGGCCCGCGCCCAGTGCGACCCGGTGAGGATCGCCGCGCCGGTGAGGGCCACCAGGACGCCGAGGATCAGGTGAATCCATCCCCAGGTGGTGACGTCGAACTTGAAGACGTAGTCGCCGAGGCTCCCGTACACGTCGTCCTTCGCGAGCCCCGCGATCCCGACGAGCGCCCCGAGCACGCCGTTCACCAGCATCAGCACCCCGGCGAACAGGACGCCGCCGGTTGCCCAGGCGCCGCGCCCGTCGCCCGCCGGCGCCGCTCCCGTACCGCTGCCCCACTGCGTGTCGGCCATGGTGGTCCTCCCTCGGCCGCCCCGGCGCCCGGACGCGGTGCCCGTGCCGGAGCACGACGAACACGACGACTGTCCGGCGCGGACCGCCCGGCGGCGAGCGGCAACGGGCCGTCCGGGTGACGGCGCGCGTCGCCCGCACGGCCCTCAGCGCGTGCGGCGGGGCGGGGCCGCGCCGAGGCTCGGGGCATGACGCATCCGGGCACGCTCGTCCTGATCGTGGCCGTCGCCGTCCTCGCGCCGCTGCTGGTGCACGGGGTGCACCGGTGGGCGCGCATCCCGCTGGTCATCTTCGAGATCCTGCTCGGCATCCTCGTCGGCCCGGACGTGCTGGGCTGGGCGCAGCACGACAAGGTCATCGACACGCTGTCCGAACTCGGCCTGGCCATGCTGATCTTCCTCGCCGGGTACGAGATCGACTTCGCCGCCGTCCGCGGCGGCACCCTGCGCCGCGCGGGCTGGGCCTGGGCGGTCTCGCTGGTGCTCGGTCTGGGCATCGCGCTGGGGCTGACGGGACTGGACGTCTCGCAGAGCGTCGTCATCGGCACCGCGCTGACCAGTACCGCGCTCGGCACCGTGCTGCCGATCCTGCGGGACAGCGGTGACCTGCGCGGACGCTTCGGCACGGTGATGATGGCCTTCGGCGCGGTCGGCGAGTTCGCGCCGATCGTCGCCATGGCGGTGCTGCTCTCCGGCCGGAAGCCCGGGATCTCGTCGCTGGTGCTGCTGGCCTTCGCCGCCGTCATCGCGCTGACCGTCCGGTGGGCGCTGCGGCCGCGTCCGCCGTGGTTCTCCCGGATCGTCCGCACGACGCTGCACACCAGCGGCCAGTTCGCCGTCCGTTTCGTGATGCTGCTGCTCGTCGCCATGCTCGGGCTGGCCCATCTGCTCGGACTGGACGTGCTGCTGGGCGCGTTCGCCGCCGGGCTGCTGACCCGGATCGTGTTCCAGGGCGCGGCGCCGGAGAGCGGTCCCGAGGTGCTCGGCAAGGTGGAGGCGATGGGCTTCGGCTTCCTGGTGCCGCTGTTCTTCATCGTCACCGGCATCGACTTCGACCTGGCGTCGCTGCTCGACGGCGGCCGCGCCCTGCTGCTGCTCCCCGTCTTCCTCGTGCTGTTCCTCCTCGTCCGCGGGCTGCCCGCCTACCTGCTGGCGCCCCGCGACCTGGCACGCGCCGACCGCCGCGCCCTCGCCCTGTACTCCTCGACCTGCCTGCCGCTGGTCGTCGCGATCACCACCATCGGCCTGGACGAGGACGTGCTGGGCAAGGGCGAGGCGGCGGCGCTGGTCGGCGCCGCGATGCTCTCCGTCCTCGTCTTCCCGCTGCTGGCGCTGCGCGCCCGGGCCGGGACGGGCGGGCGCGCGGCGGAGGGCGGGGAGACGGAGGAGGCGGAGGCGTGGTGACGGCGGGCGGGAAGCGGCGGGTTCAGCCCGCCAGTTCGCCGAGGAGGGTCCAGGTGCGGCGGCGGCCGGCGGCGCCGGCGATGTCCGTTCCGGCGAACACCACCTCCGTCGCCCCGGCGTCCCGGTAGCGCCGCACCTCCTCGGCGACGGTGCGCTCGTCGCCGATCACCGCGACGTCGGCCGCCCGCCTGCCGCCGGAGAGCTCGACGGCGCGGGCGTAGGACGGGATCCGCTCGTAGAAGGACAGCTGCTCGGTGACCTTCTCGCGGACGCCGTCGACGTCGTCGGTCACCACCCCGTGCACGAGCGCCACGATCCGGGGCGCGGGCCGGCCCGCCGACTCGGCCGCCGCCGTGACGGCCGGGACGATGTGCTCGGCCAGGGCGCGCGGCCCCGCGAGGTACGGCAGGATGCCGTCGGCCAGTTCACCGCTGGCGCGGAGCGCCTGGGGCCCCATGGCGGCGACGAGCAGCGGCACACCCGCGCCGGCCCCCGGTACCCGCGCGGGGATCGGCGTGCGCGAGGTGATCAGCTCGCCTTCGAAGCCGGAGGCGCCGTGCTCGGTCAACTGCCGCAGGGCGGTGAGGAATTCCCGCAGTCTGGCGACGGGCCGTTCGAACGGGATGCCGAAGCCGCCCTCGGTCAGCAGCCTGGTGCCCAGCGCGAGCCCGAGGTGGTAGCGGCCGTGGGTGGCGGCCTGGGCGGTCTGGGCCTGGGCGGAGACGGTGAGCGGGTGGCGTCCGAAGACGGGGATCGCGGAGGTGCCCACCTGCAGTTCCGGCACCTCCCGTCCGACGATCGCCGCGAGCTGGGGCGAGTCGGCGCCGAAGGTCTGCCCGAACCAGGCGGACCGCAGTCCGGCCGCCGCTGCCTCCCGGGCCAGCTGTACGGTCGCGTCGACCTGGTGTGCGGCGCCGGATGCGTCGAGTGCTGCTCCGATGGTCATGAGGGCGACAACAGGCGGCGCCCGGGGGCCCATTCCGGCCGGCCGTGACGGCCGTCCGGCAGTCGTGTGTACCGGACGTTACGACGAACTCCCCCTGGCGGCGGGCTCGTTGGCCGCGCGGTCAGGGGTGCATGCGGGCGCCCTTGAGGACCTTGTCGACGGCGTTGCGGGGGCCGTGGACGGCGAGGCCGGCCAGGTCCAGGGCGTCGCGGGGCACGGCGCGGACGGCGGCGCGGTTGTCGTGGTCGTTGCCGGTGCTGAAGAGGTCGGCGGTGAACACGGCGCGGGGCAGGGCCCGGGAGAGGGCGCGGCCGTGCGCGGCGGTCAGCGTCTCCTTGGTGCCCTCCAGGACGAGGACGGGCTGGCGGAACATCGGCAGGTACCCGGTGCCGTCGGCGTCCTCGTAGGGTGCGCCGATCAGTTCGGGCAGCTCGGAGCCGAGGCCGCTGACGAGGAAGGCGGTGACGTTCAGCCGCTGCCAGGTCAGCAGGTCCTCGCGCAGCAGCACGGCGATCTTGGTGTCGAAGCGTACGGGGCGGTTCTCGGTGTTCATGATCCGAGACTGCCGACCGGGGCCGGTGGCGCTCTTGTACGTTCTTTGCATGGTGGCAGGGCAGCAGGTCTCCGCGTGGCGTCCGGGAGTTCCCGGCGTCGCGGAGGTCTTCCACGCGCGGTTCACCGAGCACGCGTACCCGATGCACGTGCACGACGTGTGGACGCTGCTGCTCGTCGACGACGGCGCCGTCCGCTACGAGCTGGACCGGCGTGAGCACGGCACCCCGGACGGCACCGTCACCCTGCTCCCGCCGCACGTGCCGCACAACGGCTCGCCCGCGACGCCGGACGGTTTCCGCAAGCGGGTCCTGTACCTCGAACCGGCGCAGCTGGACGAGGCGTTCATCGGCCGCGCGGTGGACACCCCCGACCTGGCCGACCCGCTGCTGCGCCGCCGGGTCGGGCAGCTGCACGCGGCGCTCGCGCGGCGCGGTGACGAGCTGGAGGCCGAGAGCCGTCTCGCGCTGGTCGCGGAGCGGCTCCGCGGCCACCTGCGGCGCGGGGGCGTCCCGGAGCGGCCCTCGCCTGTCGGGCGCGGCGTCGCGCAGGACCTGCGGGAGCTCCTCGACGCGCGGCTGCCGTCGGGCCTGGGCCTGGCCGAGGCGGCGGAGCTGGTGCACGCCCATCCCGCCCATCTGGTACGGGCGTTCACCGGCGCGTTCGGGCTGGCGCCGCACCAGTACCTGATGGCGCGCCGCGTCGACCGGGCCCGGCGGCTGCTGCTGGACGGCCGCTCCCCCGCCGAGGTCGCGACCGCCGTCGGCTTCTACGACCAGTCTCACCTCACCCGCCACTTCAAGCGCCTCACGGGCACCACCCCGGGCCGCTTCGCGCGCGCCTGACCCTCGCTCCGGCCCGGCGGGGTGGGGCGGTATTCGGTCAAGCCGGAAGAACGGCCCATCGCGGAATACTCACCTCCGTACGGGGCGGTATCGGTGGGCGTGGCGAACACCCTGTGAACCCGGGGGCGTCCGGTACCCGGAGCCGACACCTCCGCCGCTCCCCCGCTCACCGGACGGGCACAGGCCCTCCGGCGGCCCTCCGCACCCGCGGGGACCGGAAGTCGGCCCCGCGGATTGACGTGTACGCGGCGCCCTCTGGAGGCTGCCGCTGCGCTCCGCCACCACGCCCCGGGCCGGGGCCCGGCAGGGGCACGGCGGCGGTGCGCACCGGAATCCGGACAGCAGACCGACCAACAGGGGGAACACATGGGCGCGTTGAGACAGACGGACAGCAGGGGCCGGGTGCGCCGGGCCGGGAGACGGCTCCGCTCCGCGCGGCCGCGCAGCACGGCGGTGGCGCTGGTGTCGGCCGCCGCACTGGTCGCCGGGGGGATCGGCTGGGCCCAGGACGGCGGATCCGGGACCTCCGCCCCGGAGACGACGGCGAAGGCCCCGGCGGGCGAGGTCGCGCCGGCCGCGCGGACGGAGCCCGCGCCGACGGCACGGCCGGACTTCAAGGCGCCCTTCCAGTGCGGCGAGAAGGAGTGGACGTACTTCTCCGAGCACGACTATCCCGGGGCCATCGACATCAACTGGCGCTCCGGGCAGGCCGACATGGGCAAGCCCGTGCTCGCCTCCGCCGACGGCACGGTGAACCTCGGCGAGGGCGGCGGCGCCGGGAAGTACGTCGAACTGGACCACGGCGCCGGATGGCAGACCCGCTATCTGCACCTGAAGAGCCAGGGCGTGAAGGACGGACAGAAGGTCAAACAGGGCGATGTGATCGGCGAGTTGGGCGACACCGACGCCGAGGGCTCCCCGCATCTCCATTTCGACCAGCGCCTGAACGGCGAGGGCGTGGAGGTCCACCTGGAGGGCAAGAACCTCGCGCCCTACCCGGACCAGAGCAACCGCAAGCCGCTGACCAGCACCAACTGCCCCGGTGGCGGGGGCGGGGACAACCCGCCGCCGCCTCCGCCGCCGCCCGCGAAACAGGCGACGAAGCTGGAGTACACCGGCCCGGGCAGCGTCGCCAACGGCTCGCCCGCCGAGGTCTCCGCGCGGCTCACCGCCGACGGCGGGAAGCCGGTGGCGGACCGCAAGGTCAGGCTGACCCTCGGCGGCGGGGACACGGCACAGAGCTGCGAGGGCACCACCGGCGCCGAGGGCGGGGCCACCTGCCGGATCGACACGGCGAAGCAGCCCCTGAACGGGGAGGGCACGCTGCCGGTGCGCGCGGAGTTCGCCGGGGACGGGCAGTTCGAACCGTCCAAGGCCGACGCGCGGGTGAAGCTCGCCCACGTCACCGGCCGCGCCACCGGGCTCACGGTGAAGTCGCCGCTGCCCGGGCTGGAGGCCGTCGGGCCGGCGCCCGACACCGGTGACGTCAGGTCGGCGGACACCGGCCGCCAGGCGCCGCCCTGCGCGGCGGAGGTGCGGGCCGTGCTGCTCACCGCGGGAACGCTGTGCGCCGAGGTCAACACCCGTCCCGGGCCACTGAGTTCGACGGCCACGGCCTCGGTGGAACGGGTGAAGCTCGGGCTGCCCGCGCTGCCCGCGATCGAGGTGTCCGGGGTCAGCTCCCGGTCCACGAGCACCTGCGAGCGGCAGACCGGCAGCGTCGACCTGGACCTGACCGTCGGCGGCCGGAAGATCGACACCGGCGGAGTGGCCGACCAGAAGGTCGACCTGGGCCTCGGCGGAGCCCAGCTGGTGGTCAACGAACAGGTCAAGGGCCCCGACGGGGCGCTGACGGTGAACGCGGTGCACCTGAAGGCACCGGGCGGCGTGGACGTCACTCTCGCCTCCAGCACCTCCGCGGCCCGCAACTGCACCTGAACCACCGGGCGGTGACCGTACGCACCCGCCCCGCGTCCCCGGAAACGGAGGGGCGCGGGGTGGGTGCGGCTCGGGGAAGAGCCGGCGGCCGCCGCCCGGGACTCATCGCGGGAGGTGTGCTCAACTCCCGCCCGGCCCCGGTGGGTCCTCCGGGAGGGTGGCGTGGTCCGGGAGGTTGGCGTCGAGGGGTTCGCGGGCGGTCTTCGTCCAGCCGGTGATGCCCAGGGTCTGGCGGAGCAGGGAGACCGGGAAGGCGATCCAGGTCAGCCAGGTGTAGGCGAGGTAGGGCAGGACGCCGATCAGGGCGCGGGGCAGCTGCCGCAGGCCCGGCGGGGGCGTCATGGTCAGGGCCGCGATGCCGGGGAAGAAGGCGAGCGCGAGGAGGAAGAGCAGCACCGGCCAGCCCGCGACGAACGGGGTGTCCCGGAAGGCGAAGAAGAACAGCGCCAGCACCAGCCCGAGGCCCATGACCAGTTGGAGCGCGGGCATCAGCAGATAGATGACGGTGTCGACGCGGGCGAGCGGCGACATCCCGCCACGCCCCACACCGCGCAGCAGGGCGACGGACTGCCAGGCGCCCTGCGCCCAGCGGACGCGCTGCTTCACCAGCCGCCGCAGGTTCGTCAGCCCCTGCTGGTCCACCCGGGTCACGACGAGCTGGACGCACCGCCAGCCGGCCTGGTGCATCCGGACGCCGATGTCCTGGTCCTCGGTGAGACGGTCGCGCCACGGGCCGTGCCGGGTGTACGCGGGCATGTTCGCGTCCGTGGCGACGTCGTCCAGCGCGGTGAGCCGGGTGAACTGTCCGTTGCCGCCCAGGTTCGCGGTGCCCCAGGCCGAGCGGCCCAGCTGGTAGACGTACGCGGTGACGCCGAACTCCACGTCCTGCGCCCAGGTGAGGTACCGGCCGCGGTTGTAGATACGGACCAGCACCTGCACGCCCGCGACGCGCTCGTCGCGGGCGAGGGCACCGGCGATCGCGGGCAGGCCGTCGGGGGCGAGGCGCCCGTCGGCGTCGACCACGCCGACGACGACGCGGTCGCGGGGCCAGGAAGCGAACTCGGGCCGGGCCAGGACCTCGTGGCGGATGTACTCCCAGGCGTGGTCGAGCGCGGCCGACTTGCCGGTACGGGCCCGGGGCGGCTCGCGGCGGACGACCTCCAGTCCGGGGGCGTCCAGCCCGGCGAGGATCTCCGGTGTCCGGTCGTCGGAGCCGTCGTCCATCACGAGGATGACCCGGTGCGTCGCCTCCACGGCGTGCAGCCGGGAGACGCTGTCGGCGATCGTCACCTCCTCGTTGAGCGCGGGGACGACGAAGACCCACAGGAAGTCGGACTCGTCCGCCGCGTCGCGGTCCCGGCGCTGGCGCCGCAGTTCGAACCAGGCCCTGGCCATCAGGAACCCGACCGAGAGGAACGTCGCCAGGATCACCGCGAGCAGGAACCACATCAGGACCTGGACGGGGACCGGCAGTCCCGCGTACGGGTCGTACCAGCGCGAGGGTGTCCCGCTCATGACGCGACCGGCCCTTCCTCCGGGGGCCCCGCCGGGTCCGCGAGCCCCTCGGGCACCGGGTCCTGCTCCTGCTCCGTGCCCGGGACCGGCCCGAGGCCCGCCCAGTCCCGCACCCGGTCGCGGTTGAAGCCGGGGCCGAAGGTGGGAGGTGGCGAGGTGTCGAAGGCCAGGCTCTCCAGGGCCGCGACGATGCGCTCGGCGGCCTTTCCGTCGCCGTACGGATTGCGCCGGGAGGCGACGAACGCGTGGTAGACGGGGTTGTCCAGCAGCCGGGACGCGGCCTGGACGATCCGGTCCGGGTCGGTGCCGACCAGTTGCAGCGTCCCGGCCTCCAGCCCCTCGGTGCGCTCGGTCTCGGTCCGTGTGACGAGCACCGGTACGCCGAGCGCGGGCGCCTCCTCCTGGATGCCGCCGGAGTCGGTGACGACGAGCGCCGAACGGGCGAGCAGCCGCGCGAACGGGAGGTACTCCATGGGCTGGACGAGCGAGAGGTTCGGCAGGTCGCCCAGGCCCGTGCGGAGCACGTCGGCGACGGCCGGGTTGGGGTGGACGGGCAGCACGAACCGGACCTCCGGGTAGGCGGTGGCCAGCCGGCGGACGCCCCGGGCGATGCTCTCCAGCCCGGCTCCCCAGTTCTCCCGCCGGTGCGCGGTCACGGTGACGACCCGCGTCTCCTCGTCCTCCTCCAGATCGGCCAGTTCGGGCACCTCGTACGGGACCCGCTGCTCGGCGGCCCACATCAGCGCGTCGATGCCGGTGTTGCCCGGGATGTAGATGCGGGAGATGTCGACGCGTTCGCGGATCAGGTTCTGCGCGTTGCGGCGGGTCGGCGCGAGATGGAAGGAGGCCATCCGCGCGATGAGCTGGCGGTTGAGCTCCTCGGGGAACGGGGACAGCGTGGCGCCGGTCCGCAGCCCCGCCTCCACGTGCCCGACCGGGACCTGCCGGTGGAACAGCGCGAGCGCGGCCGCCGCGGCGCTGCTGGTGTCGCCGTGCACCAGGCAGCCGACGGGGTAGGAGCCCGCGCCGGAGTCGGCCAGGGCGCGGCGGCTGTCGAGCAGCGTCTCGATCCCGTGCAGGACGGAGGCGAACAGCGCGTTGAGGGTGAGCCCGGGGCGGCCGACGCGGAGCCCGGCGTCCACCCGCTGCCCGGCCCGGCCGAGGACACTCTCGACCAGCTCCGCGTGCTGGCCGGTCGACACGACGAACGGCCGCATCCGGTCGTGGCCCCGCAGCTCCCGGATCAGCGGGAACAGCTTGATCGCTTCGGGCCGCGTGCCCACGACGATCATCACGTCACGCACGTCGGACGGGCCGTCGGCCGCGGGCTCGCTGCGCACACTTTCGGACATGCGTTCACGATCGCCCCCGCTCCCGGCACACGCGCCCCGGGCCACCGGCCCGCACGGCGTCGTATCGGCCCCGTCCACGGGGGCCACCGCCGCCGCTCCGCCTCCGGCCCCGCGGCACGAGCCCGGCCCGCCGGGCTCGTCCGTACGGGTGAACGGCGGGCGGGCCGGCGGCTCAGGCCGCGGTCTCGTCCCGGGTGACGGGGTCCGGGCCGCCGGCAGGCGCGGTGGCTCCGGTGCCGGGTCCCCGGTGGATGCGGTCCGTGGTGCCGGTCAGCGGGGTGCCGGTGCCGCCGCGGCGGGCGGCGACGATCTCGGCGGCGATGGAGACGGCCGTCTCCTCGGGGGTGCGGGCGCCGAGGTCGAGGCCGATCGGGGAGCGCAGCCGGGCCAGCTCACGGTCGGTCAGCCCGGCCTCGCGCAGCCGCCGTTCACGGTCGAGGTGGGTGCGGCGGGAGCCCATCGCGCCGACGTACGCGACGGGCAGCCGCAGGGCCTCCTCCAGCAGCGGGACGTCGAACTTGGCGTCGTGGGTGAGGACGCACAGCACGGTGCGGGCGTCGGTGACGGTCTCCCGCAGGTAGCGGTGCGGCCAGTCGACGACGATCTCGTCGGCCTCGGGGAAGCGGGCCCCGGTGGCGAAGACGGGGCGCGCGTCGCAGACCGTGACGTGGTACCCGAGGAAACGCCCCGCGCGCACGAGCGCGGCCGCGAAGTCGATCGCGCCGAAGACGATCATGCGGGGCGGCGGCACCTTCGACTCGACGAGCAGGGTGAGCCCGCCCGGGCAGCGCGAGCCGTCCTCGGACAGCTCGACCGTGCCGGTGCGGCCCGTCTCCAGCAGGGCCCCGGCCTCGGCCTCGGCCGTCCGGTCCAGTTCCGGGCCGCCGCCGAGGCCGCCGGCGCGCACGCCGTCCGGGCCCAGGAACAGGGCGCGGCCCAGGAGCCGGTCCGGGCCGCGCGCCACACGCGCCAGCGCCGCCGGCTCGCCCCGGAGGGCGGCCGACAGCGCCGCGGCGAACACCGCGTGCGCGGGCGTGCCCGCGCGGACCGGGGTGACCAGGACGTCCAGGGTGCCGCCGCAGGTCAGTCCGGCGGCGAAGGCGTCCTCGTCGCTGTACCCGAACCGCTGGAGGACGGACTCGCCGTCCTCCAGCGCGGTCACGCACAGGTCGTACACCGCCGCCTCGACGCAGCCGCCGGAGACCGAACCGACGGCCGTGCCCTCGCTGTCGACGGCGAGGGCCGCGCCGGGGTCGCGGGGCGCGCTGCCGTGCACGGTCACGACCGTGGCGACGGCGAAGTCGCGCCCCGCGGCGGCCCATTCCGACAGCTGCCCGGCGATGTCAAGCATCCACGGCCCCCGGGACCGGCCGCAGCACGCGGTCGGGCCGGATGGGCAGGTGACGGTGGCGCACGCCGGTCGCGTGCCAGACCGCGTTGGCGACGGCGGCCGCCGCGCCGACGATGCCGATCTCGCCGATGCCCTTGATGCCGACCGGGTCGTCGGGGTCCTCGTCCTCGACCCAGTCCGCCTCGATCTGCGGCACGTCGGCGTGCGAGGCGACGTGGTAGCCCGCGAGGTCGGCGCCGTAGAGGCCGCCGGTGGCCGGGTCGCGGAGCGCCTCCTCGTGCAGGGCCATGGAGATGCCCCAGATCATGCCGCCGAGGAGCTGGCTGCGCGCCGTCAGCGGGTTCACTATCCGGCCCGCGGCGAACATGCCGAGCATGCGGCGTACCCGAACCTCGCCGGAGGCGGGGTCGACGGCGACCTCGGCGAACTGGGCGCCGAACGAGTGCCGTTCCTTCTTGGCGAGCGCGCCGATGGCCTCGGCCGAGTCCGAGCGGACGGTGACGCCCTCCGGCGGAACGGGGCCCAGGGCCAGCCGTCCGCGGAGTTCCTCGGCGGCCAGGGTGACGGCCCAGGCCCAGGAGCGGGTGCCCATCGAGCCGCCCGCGATCATCGCGGGCCCGAGGTCGCTGTCGCCGATCCGCACCCGGACCCGGTCCGGGACGGTCTCCAGCGCGTCGGCGGCGACGAGCGTCAGCGCCGTCCGCGCGCCGGTGCCGATGTCGGCGGCGTTGACCCGCACCGTGAAGGTGCCGTCCGGCTCTGCGGTGACGGCGGCCGTGGACGGCACGGCGCCCGAGGGGAAGGAGGCGGCGGCCGTGCCGGTGCCGATCAGCCAGCGCCCCTCGCGGCGCACCCCGGGACGGGCGTCGCGGCCGTCCCAGCCGAACCGGCGGGCGCCCTCGCGGAAGCAGGCGACCAGGTTGCGGGTCGCGAACGGGTCGCCCGAAACCGGGCCCCGCGCGGTGTCGTTGCGCACCCGCAGCTCGACCGGGTCGATCCCGCACCGCTCGGCGAGCTCGTCCAGCGCCGACTCCAGCGCGAACGATCCGGGCGCCTCGCCCGGGGCCCGCATGAACCAGGGGCTGGGCACGTCGAGCCGGACGACCCGGTTCGCGGTGCGGTGGGCCTCCGCGTCGTACAGCACCCGGGAGGGTGCCGCGCCCGTCTCGACGAACTCGAAGACCCGCGAGGTCTGGCTGAACGACTCGTGCTCCAGGGCGCGCAGCCGCCCGTCCGCGTCGGCACCGAGCCGCACGCGCTGGGCCGTGGGGCTGCGGTACCCGGCGACGGAGAAGGTCTGGCGGCGCGTCATGACGACCCGCACCGGGCGGTCCAGCAGCGTCGTCGCCATCACGGCGGCGACCTGGTGGGCGCGGCAGCCCTTGCTGCCGAAGCCGCCGCCGACGTGCTCGGAGCGCACCCGCACCGCGGACAGGTCGAGGGAGAACAGCTTCGCCAGTTCGTCGGCGACCCACATGGTGCCCTGGTTGGAGTCGACGACCTCCAGCCTGCCGCCCTCCCAGCGCGCGGCCGCGGCGTGCAGCTCCATCGCGCTGTGGTGCTCCTCCGGCGTGGTGTACTCCTCGTCCACCACGACGGCGGAGGCGGCGAGTTCGGCCTCGTGGTCGCCCTTGTCCGTCGGGTCGCCGTCGGGCGCGTACGCCTCCGGGTGGTCCGGCGAGAAGCCGGCGTCGTGCGGCTCCTCCGCGTAGCGGACGACCAGCGACTCGGCGGCCTCCCTGGCCTGTTCGGAGGTCTCGGCGACGACCAGCGCCACCGGCCAGCCCAGGCAGGGCACCCGGTCGTGCTGGAAGACGGCGGCGGTCGGGTCCGGCGCGCCGATCATGCCGGTGTAGTCGGTCTCGACGCGGGGCGCGTTGCCGTGGTGGACGACGGCGAGGACGCCGGGCATCTCCCGCACGGGTCCGTCCTCGACGGCGAGGACGCGTCCGCGGGTGACGGTGGACAGCACCAGCCAGCCGTGGGCGAGTTCGGCGAACGGGATCTCGCCCGCGTAGCGCGCCGCGCCGGTGACCTTGTCGTAGCCCTCCACCCGGGTGGTCGCGGTGCCGACGGCGCGCTGTGCGGCGGCGCCCGCCGGTTCCGCGCCGCTCGCGGTGGTGGTCGTGCTCGCGGTCGTCGGTGTCATCGTCCGGCCTCCTCGGTGCGTGCGGACTCCTCGGCGAGCTCGGTCAGTTCGGCCACCACGAGGTTGCGCATCAGGGTCACCTTGTATCCGTTGTGCGGCAGCGGTACGGCGGCCGCCAGTTCGGCGTCGGCCGCGGCGGCGAAGTGCGCGGCGTCGGCCGGCTGTCCCGTCAGCTCGCGTTCGGCGGTGGTGGCGCGCCAGGGGCGGGAGGCGACGGCGCCGAAAGCGAGCCGGACCTCGTGCACCCGGCCCTCCCGCACGTCGAGCGCGGCGGCGATCGAGCCGATGGCGAAGGCGTACGAGGCGCGCTCGCGGACCTTGCGGTAGCGGGAGCGCGCGGCGACCGGCGCGGGCGGCAGGACGACGCCGGTGATCAGCGCGCCGGGCGGCAGCGCCGTCTCCCGGTGCGGGGTGTCGCCCACCGGACGGTAGAACGCGTCGAGCGTCAACTGCCCCGGTCCGTCGGCCGTTTCGTAGGTCACCACCGCGTCGAAGGCGGCCAGGGCGACGCCCATGTCGGAGGGGTGCACGGCGACACAGTGCTCGGAGGCGCCGAGGATCGCGTGGTTGTGGTGCTCGCCCTCGACGGCCGGACAGCCGCTGCCCGGGAGCCGCTTGTTGCAGGGCTGGGTGACGTCGGCGAAGTAGCCGCAGCGGGTGCGCTGGAGCAGGTTGCCGCCGACGGTGGCCATGTTCCGCAGCTGGCCGGAGGCGCCGGCCAGCACGGCCTGGGCCAACGCCGGGTAGTCGCGGCGCACTTCGGGGTGCGCGGCCAGGTCGCTGTTGGTGACGGTCGCGCCGATGCGCAGGCCGCCGTCGTCCGTCCGCTCGATGCGGTCCAGCGGCAGTGCGCGGACGTCGACGAGCCGGGAGGGGCGCTCGACGCCGCTCTTCATCAGGTCGACGAGGTTGGTGCCGCCGCCGAGGAAGCGCGCCTCCGGGTCGGCGTCCAGCAGCGCCACCGCGCCGGACACGTCGCTCACGCGCTGATAGCCGAATTCCCTCACGCCACCGTCTCCGTCTTCTCCGTGTGCTCCGGGTTCCCGGGTTCCGCCGGGCTCTTGCCGCTCTCCGGGTGCTCGGCGCAGGTTCCGGCCGCGCGGGCCACCGCGTCGACGATGGACACGTACGCGCCGCAGCGGCACAGGTTGCCGCTCATGCGCTCCCTGATCTCCTCCGCCGTCAGTTCGGGCGTCCCGGCCTCGGGGCGGACGTCCTCGGTGGCGGCGCTGGGCCAGCCCGCGGCGTGCTCCTCGATGACGGCGACGGCCGAACAGATCTGTCCGGGCGTGCAGTAGCCGCACTGGTAGCCGTCCAGGTCGAGGAACGCCTGCTGCACGGGGTGCAGCCGGTCCCCGTCGGCCATGCCCTCGATGGTGGTGATCTCCCGGCCCTCGGCCGCCACCGCGAGCTGGAGGCAGGCCACGGCCCGGC
Organism: Streptomyces sp. HNM0574; assembly: GCF_012726235.1. Taxonomy (GTDB): domain Bacteria; phylum Actinomycetota; class Actinomycetes; order Streptomycetales; family Streptomycetaceae; genus Streptomyces. The sequence goes on along the minus strand of NZ_JAASAH010000008.1, from coordinate 226,970 downwards.
GTCCGTCGAGCAGCACCGTGCAGGCGCCGCACTGCCCCTGGTCGCAGCCCTTCTTGGTGCCGGTCAGGTCGAGCCGCTCGCGCAGCGCGTCGAGCAGGGTGGTGCGGTGGTCGACGGGCAGCGTGTGCTTCTCACCGTTGATGTTCAGGGTGACGGAGCTGGACGTCCCGGTGAACGTCGTGGTGGCGGATGGGTCCATGATCGGCCTTCTTTCGCGTTTCCGGAGCGCGTCGGAGCGACGGCCCGGCAGCCGGACCGCCGGGAGCGGCCGTGCAGGGCGAGACGGTGCGGAGGCGTGCGAACGGTCTGTGCTGAGGCGTACTCGGTACTGAGGCGTACGAGCGGGTCGGTGCGGGACGTACGGGAAGCTGGTCTGGCGGGTGTGCGGCACGGGACGGCGTCCGTACCGTCGGGAATGACCGGTCACGGTGGTCACCGGCCGCACACGAACCGCTAAGGTGAACCTAAGCGGACAGTTGTCCACTGCCAGGAAAACCTAGCGGACAACTGTCCGCTTGAACAAGCTCGTTCCGGCCAACTCCGGGAAGGAGGACGGGTGCAGCACCACAAGGGCGCCCCTCAGCGCTCGGACGCGCAGCGCAACCGCGAGCGCATCCTGGAGGTCGCGACGGCCGAACTGACGCGCGCGGAGAACACCCCGCTGAGCACCATCGCGAAGAAGGCCGGCGTCGGACAGGGCACCTTCTACCGCAACTTCCCCGACCGCGAGGCCCTCGTCCTGGAGGTCTACCGCTACGAGGTGCAGCAGGTCGCCGACGCCGCCGACCAGCTCCTCGCCACCCGGGCACCGGACCGCGCGCTGCGCGAGTGGATGGACCGCCTGGCCCGCTTCGCCATGACCAAGGCCGGGCTGGCCGACGCCATCCGCCAGGCCACCAGCGGCCCCGCCTGCCTGGAGAAACCGCGCTACACCCCCGTCACCGACGCGGCGGGACGCCTGCTGCGCGCGGGCGAGGAGGCGGGCACCATCCGCCCCGGCGTGACGGCGGACGACTTCTTCCTCGCCATCGCCGGGCTCTGGCAGGTGGCCCCCCAGGAGGGCTGCCACCCCCGCCTCACCCGCCTCCTCGACCTCATCATGGACGGCCTGCGGGCGGGGGCGCGGGGGCGGGGCTGAACCACCAGCCGGAAAACGCGGCAGAGCCACGGATCACCAGAGGTGACCCGTGGCTCAACAGGCGGTGGTTCGGGCGCGGTTGCTTCAGGCGCGCTTGCGGAGGGTGACGGCGGTGGCCGCCGCCGCGGCGATCAGGAGGGCCGCGGCCACCGCGCTGGTGACGTGGATGCCGTCGACGAAGGCGGTGTGCGCGGTGTCGAGGAGCGTGGCGCCCGCCTCGTCGGAGAGGCCGGCGGCCGCGCTCTCGGCGCCGCCGAGGGTGTCGCGGGCCGCCGTGAGCGCGGACTCGGGGACGCCGGGGGCGCTGTCGAGTCCGGAGCGGTAGGAGGCGGAGAGGATGCTGCCGAGGACGGCGATGCCCAGGGCCGCGCCGAGTTCGTAGCCGGTCTCGGAGACGGCGGAGGCCGCCCCGGCGCGGTCCTCGGGCGCGGCGGAGAGCACCGCGTCGTTGGTGAGGGTCTGGGTGAGCCCCATGCCGAAGCAGATCAGCGCGAAGCCCCCGGCGGCGGTGAGGACGCCGGAGTCCGGCGGCAGCAGCATCAGGAACCCGAAGCCGGTGGCCATCAGCACCAGCCCGGCGGTGAGCACGGCGCGCAGACCCGCGCGCTGCGAGGCGCCGACGGCGAGGAAGCCGGCCGCGATGGCGAGCAGCATGCCGGGCAGCAGCACCAGTCCGGCCTGGAAGGGCGAGATGCCGAGGACGATCTGGAGGTACTGGGTGAGGAAGAACAGGGCCCCGATCATCGCGAAGAGCGTGACGAGGTTGAGCCCGACGCCGACGCTGAACTTCGGCTCGGCGAACAGCCGTACGTCCAACAGGGGCTCGTCGCGGCGCAGTTGGCGGCGTACGAAAGCGGTTCCCGCGGCGATGCCGACGGCGAGGCAGGCGAGGGGCAGCGGCGCGGCGCCCTCCTCGGCGAGCTTCTTGATGCCGTAGACGAAGGGGAACATCGCGGCGACCGACAGCAGCACGCTGACCGGGTCGATGGCGCCGGGGCGCGAGGCGCGGGACTCGCGGACGAGCACCGGGGCCAGGACGAGGATGAGCAGCGTGACGGGCGCGTTGATCAGGAACAGGGAGCCCCACCAGAAGAACTCCAGCAGCGCGCCGCCCAGCAGCGGCCCGAGCGCCGAGCCGGCGGAGAGCGCGGAGGACCAGACGGCGATGGCCAGCTTCCGCTGCGTCTCGTCCGGGAACATGCCGCGGATCAGCGAGAGCGTCGAGGGCATGAGGGTGCCGCCCGCGAGGCCGAGCAGCGCCCGCGCGGCGATCATCACCTCGGTGCTGGGCGCGAACGCGGCGGCCACCGAGGCGAGTCCGAAGCCGAAGGTGCCGAGGAGCAGCAGCCTGCGGCGGCCGATGCGGTCCCCGAGGGCGCCCATCGTGACCAGGAGCGCGGCCAGCATGAACGAGTAGATGTCGACGATCCACAGCAACTGCCCCGCGTCCGGCGAGAGATCCTCGCTCAGGTGCGGGACGGCGAAGCCGAGGACCGTCATGTCCACGGAGATCAGCAGCACGGGCAGGGTCAGCACGGCGAGCGCCGCCCATTCGCGCGGACCGGCGAGGGCGGGTGCCGACGCCTCGGGAGAGGTCTGGGTCATGTTCCTGTCTCGTGGGAGTGGGGTGTGCGTGCGGCGTGACCCGTCGCCATGAGGGCGAGGTGGACGCGGTCGCGCGCGCCGAGCTTGGACATCAGGCGGCTGACGTACTTCTTCGCGGTCAGCGGGCTCAGGTACAGGCTCTCGGCGATCTCGGCGTTGGTGCAGCCCTGTCCGACGAGGTCCAGCACCTCGCGTTCGCGGTCGCTGAGCAGGGCCGTGCGCGCGTCGGCGGGCTCCTGCCGGGCGCGGGTTCCGGAGCGGATGCCGCGTACGTACTCGGTGATCAGGCGGCGGGTGTGCGGCGGGTCGATCCAGGAGCCGCCGGCGGCGACGCTGCGGATCGCGGTGAGCAGGACCTGCGGCTCGGTCTCCGCCGCGAGGTATCCGGCGGCGCCGCGGGTCAGGGCCTGGAAGAAGGAGTCCTCGTCGGCGTGCGTGGCGTAGGCGAGGACGCGGGTGTGGCGCAGTGCCGGGTGACCGGTGATCCGCTGGGTGGCCTCCAGGCCGTCGGTGTCGGAGAGCTGGACGTCGACGAGGACGACGTCGGGGGTCGTGCCGAGCGCCACCTCGACGGCCTCGCAGCCGCTGCTCGCGTTGCCGACGACCTCGATACCGGGGGCCGATCCGATCAGCATGGCGAGAGCCGCGCGTGTTGCGGCACGCGGCTCTGCGACAACGACGCGAATGGGCAAGATTCCCCCCGAAGGAAAGCTGTGAACACCAAAGAAGAGTAAAGAGATCCTTCTCGGGAGTTCAAGGCGGTACTTGCCGAAGTGGCAACTCCGGCTGCTGTGGAGGGACTTGTTCCCGTGGCCGCCCCGCCGCCCGCACACCGGCCGCCGCGCACTCCCCGGCACCCCTCCGGCCGGCTCACCGTTTGTCCTCCGGGGAGGACCGCCGGACCCCTCGACCCGGTACGCCGGGGGACATCACCTGTCGCCCGCGGCAGCTACCGGGCCCTCCCGGCGCTGTCTACGGTGATGATCGATCACAGGGCGAACGCCCGGATCGGGACGGTGACAAGCCGGGGACCGACACCACCCCGGCCGGACACCGTCGCGGAGACACCACACGGATCGACACCATCGGGTACGTGTGCCGTGCACGGCCGTCCCGCCGCACCCGGCGGGACGGAACGTCACGCGCACCCGGGTGCGCTGCCGCCCCGCGGCAGTGAATGGGGGAGAGTCATGGACCCGAAGGCAGCCGACTCCACGTCGGCGGACTCGGAGACAGCGGGCCCGAGCGCAACGCCGGACGGACTGCACGGCAGGACCGCCGTCGTCACCGGCGCGGGCCGCGGCATCGGCCTGGCCGTCACCCGCGAACTGGTGCGCGGGGGCGCACAGGTCGTCGGCGGCGCCCGGAACCCGGGCCCGGAGCTGACGGACCTCACCCCGCACGCGCTCCCCGTCGACCTGAGCACGCCCGAGGGCCCGGACCGGCTCGTCTCGTACGCCTTACGGGAGCTGGGCGGCGTCGACGTCCTCGTCAACAACGTGTCCGGCACCGCGCCGCAGGAGGGCGGGTTCCTCACGCTCGACGACCGGGCCTGGCAGGAGGAGTTCGAGGCCACCTTCTTCAGCGCCGTACGCGCCACCCGCGCCGCGCTGCCCTCCCTGCGGGAGCGCGGCGGGCACGTGGTGACCATCGGCTCCGTCCACGCCCGGCTTCCTCTGCCCGACGTGGTGGCCTACTCGGCCGCCAAGGCGGCGCTCACCTCGCTCGGCAAGGCCCTGGCCGAGGAGTTCGGGCCGCTCGGCGTCCGCGTCAACACCGTCTCGCCCGGACTGGTGCGCACCGGTGTGTGGACCGCCCCGGGCGGCCAGGGCGAGAAACTCGCCCGCGACACCGGCGTCCCGCAGGAGTCCCTGGTCAGCCAACTGCCCGCAACGGCGGGCGTCTCCACGGGGCGGATGGCCGAACCCGAGGAGGTCGCCGCGCTGGTCGCCTTCCTGGTCTCGGACGCGGCCCCCAATCTGCACGGCGCGGACCTGGTGCTGGACGGAGGCATGCTCAAAACCGCCTGAGCGGACGGCCGTCGCCCGACGGGAGCACGGGACGTACGGTCCCGCGCGCCCCGCCCCCTGCTCGCACACCGTACGGCAGCCGCCGCCCCGCGATCCGCGCCCGCCCGCCGAAGTCCCGTCCCGCCCACGACCGTTCGGGCCGGAACGACCGCGTGGGCCCCGCACGCCCCCCCGACTCCCCCGCCTCCGGCCCCATTCCTGCTCGTTCTCCCGCTCGCCGCCGCCCGTCCCCCTGCCCGCCCGCCACGTCAGCGTCGACGCCGCGGGCCGGCACGCCGCGGCGCGGGCCGCTTCGGAACCTCCCCTCCCGTCGGACGACTTGGAGCCTCCACCGTCATGACCAGCGACGCGTCCTCGACGCCTGCCCACACCGCCCCCACCCGTCCCGCCGCCCAGCAGCCCGCGTGGCCCGACCCCGACGCCCTCGCCGAGGTGGTGCGCGAGCTCGCCGTCCTGCCGCCGCTGGTCACCGAGGAGGAAGTGACCGCGCTGAGCGGCGAGTTGGCGGAAGCCGCCCGGGGCGAGCGGCTCGTCCTGCACGGCGGCGACTGCGCCGAACGGTTCGAGGACAGCGACCGCGACACCGTCCTGCGCAAGGCGGCCCAGCTCCGCGGCCTCGCCACCCGGCTCCGCGAGGGCGCCGGGGCACCCGGGGTGACCGCCGTCGGACGGATCGCCGGGCAGTACGCCAAGCCGCGCAGCGCCGACCACGAGCCCGGCCCGGACGGCCGGAGCATCCCCAGCTACCGGGGCGACGCCGTCAACGCGGAAGCCCCCGACCCCCTGCTGCGCGTCCCCGACCCGCGACGCCTGCTGACCGCCTACCACAGCGCCCGCCGCGCCCTGGCCGCCCTGCGCGAGAGCGCGCGGGGCGAGGAGGCCGCCCAACCGGTGTACGCCTCCCACGAGTTGCTGCTCCTGGAGTACGAGCGGGCGCTCTTCCGCAAGGGCCCGGGCGCGGCCCTCGCGACCTCCGCGCACTTCGGCTGGATCGGCGAGCGGACCCGCGGCCCGCGCGACGCGCACGCGGACTTCGCCTCGGCCGTGCACAACCCCGTCGGCGTGAAGCTCGGCCCGGCCACCACACCGGACGAGGCACTGGCGCTGGCCCGGCTGCTCAACCCGGAGGCCGCCGAGGGGCGCCTGAGCTTCATCGTCCGGATGGGCGCCGAAAGGGTCACCGCGGCCCTCCCGCCGCTGGTACGCGCGGTCGCCGACGCCGGCGTCCCGGTGGTGTGGCTGTGCGACCCGATGCACGCCAACACCTACCGCGCGCCCGGCGGCCGCAAGACCCGCGCGCTGCCCGAGATCCGCCGGGAGATCGAGGGCTTCGTCCGGGTCCTCCGGACGCACGGCGCCCACCCCGCCGGGCTCAGCCTGGAGCTCACCCCGGACCCGGTGACCGAGTGCGTCGAGGGCCCCCGCGAGCGCACCGGCGCCGGCGACTTCCCCGACTACCGCTCGGCCTGCGACCCCCGGCTCAACCCGGAGCAGGCGACGGCCGCCGTCGACGCCTTCCTCGACGCGCGGTGAGCCACCGCCCCGGCCACCCCCGAACAACCCCCGCCCCCATCCACCGACCCCGAGGTGACGGCACATGAAGACCGGCGACGCGCCCGCTCCCGACCCGCTGCTGCGGGAGCTGCGGCAGGACCTGGACGCCATCGACACGATCCTGCTCAACGCCCTGCTGCTGCGGCACCAGGCCACCCGCCGCGTCGGACGGGTCAAGGGCGACCGGGACATCCCCGTCATGCAGCCGGACCGGGTCCGGGTGGTGCTGCGGCGGGCCACCGAGTTCGCGCTGGAGCACGGGATGAGTCCGTCGGCGCTCCAGGACGTCTTCACCACGCTCATCTCCGACGCCTGCCGCCGGGAGGAGGGCGAGCCCGCACACGCCGGGCCCGCCGAAGCCGGGCAGGCCGCTCAGGACCGCATCGAAGCACTCGTGGGGAGCATCGAAAACCGTGCGCACACTGCTGATTGACAACTACGACTCGTTCACCTACAACCTCCACGACCTGCTGCACCGGGTGAACGGCTCGGCCCCGCACGTCGTCACCCATGACACCCCCTGGGAGCGGATCGACCTCGACGCCTACGACGGCGTCGTCATCTCCCCCGGCCCCGGACGCCCCCAGCGGGAGCGCGACCTGGGCATCTCCGCGCGGGCGCTGGAGCAGACCCGGGTGCCCGTACTGGGCATCTGCCTGGGCCACCAGGGCATTTCGCACGCGGCCGGCGCCCGGGTCGGGCACGCGCCGGAGCCGATGCACGGCCGCACCTCGTCCGTGCACCACGACGGGCAGGGCCTGTTCGCGGACATCCCCTCGCCGTTCACGGTCGTGCGGTACCACTCGCTGGCCGTCACCGACCTGCCGCCGGAGCTGGAGCCGCTGGCCTGGACCGCCGACGGCGTGGTCATGGGCGTCAGGCACCGGAACGCGCCGCAGTGGGGCGTGCAGTTCCACCCCGAGTCGGTGCTCACCGAGCACGGGGCCGAACTGCTGCACAACTTCCGCCACCTCGCGCTGAACGCCGGGAGGAGCGGCGAGGAGGACGCGGGCACCCCGTACGCCGGTGCCGTCGCCGTGCCCGAACGGCCGCGCTACCACGTCGAGTTCCGGCGGGTCGAGGCCCACCCGGACACCGCGTCACTGTTCCGCGCGGAGTACGGGGAGTCACCGCACGCGTTCTGGCTCGACAGCTCCCGGCACGACCTGGACACCAGCCGGTTCACGTTCCTGGGCGACACCTCCGGGCCGCTCGCCGAGCACCTGTCCTACGACGTCACCGAGGGCGCCTGGACGGTGCACCAAGGCGGGCGGAGCAGCACCGTGCGGGAGGACTTCTTCGGGTACCTGGACGCGCGGCTGGCCGAGCGGTCCGTGCCGCACCCGCCGGGCCTGCCCACCGACTTCAACCTCGGCTGGGTCGGCGCCCTCGGCTACGAGCTGAAGGCCGAGACCGGCGGCAGCGCGCACCACACCTCGCCGCTGCCCGACGCCCAACTCCTCTTCGCCGACCGGGCGATCGTCGTCGACCACCACGAGCGGTGCAGCTATCTGCTCTGCCTCACCGACACCGCCGCACCGGAGACCGTACGCGCCGGCGCCGAGTGGTTCAGCCACGCGGCGGCCGCCGTCGAACGCCACACGGCCGCGCCGCTCACCGTGGAGCCGGAGGCCCCGGAGACCGGCCCGCGGTTCCGTTTCGACCAGCCGCGCACCGCCTACCTGGGCAGCGTCAAGTCCTGCCTGGACGCCATCCGGGACGGCGAGTCCTACGAGATCTGCCTGACCAACACGGCCGAGGCGGCCCCGCTTCAGGCCCCGCTCGACTCCTATCTGCGGCTGCGCTCGCTGAGCCCCGTGCCGTTCGGCGCCTATCTGCGGGCCGGGGACACCTCGGTGCTCAGCGCGTCCCCCGAGCGGTTCCTCCAGGTGCGCAGGGACGGGCATGTGGAGTCCAAGCCGATCAAGGGCACCAGGCCGCGCGGCGGCACCGCGGAGGAGGACCGCGCCGTCCGCGCGGAGCTGGCCGCGAACCCCAAGGACCGCGCCGAGAACCTGATGATCGTCGACCTGCTGCGGAACGACCTGAACCGGGTCTGCACCGTGGGCAGCGTGCACGTCCCCACGCTCTTCGACGTGGAGACGTACTCGCACGTGCACCAGTTGGTGAGCACCATCGCGGGCCGGATCGCGCCGGGGCGCACCGTCGTCGACTGTCTGCGGTCCGCCTTCCCCGGCGGATCGATGACCGGTGCGCCGAAGGTGCGCACCATGGAGATCATCGACGAGCTGGAGCCCCGGGCGCGCGGCTACTACTCCGGTGCCATCGGCTGGATCTCGCTGTGCGGCGCCGCGGACCTGAGCATCGTCATCCGCACCCTGGTCAACAGCGCCCAGGCGTGCACCTTCGGGGTGGGCGGCGCCGTCGTCACCCTCTCCGACCCGGAAGACGAGCACGAGGAGACGCTGGTCAAGTCCCGCGCGATGCTCGCCGCGCTGAACGCCACGACGGAGGAGCAGGGCACGGACGGCCCCGGCGGCACGGCGGGAGAGCTGTCGTGACGCGGGCCGTCGTGCTCGGGCACGGGAACGTGGGCGGACTGCTGGCCGGGCTGCTGGCCGCGTCCGGCTGGGAGACCGTCGCCGTGGACGCCTCGCCCCCGTCCGGCGAGCCCGCCGCGGGCGCCGCGGGGCACCCCCGGGTGCTGCACGCCGACGTGACCGCCGCGCCGCCCGGGGTGCGGGAGGAGCTGGCCCGCGCGGACGTGGTCTGCGTGGCCGTGCCCGAACGTACGGCGCTGGCCGCGCTGGACGTGCTGGAGCGGCACACCGCGCCGCACGCGCTCGTCGTGGAGACCCTCTCGCACAAGGCGCGCTTCCAGGCCGCCGCCGAGCAACGGCTCGCGCCGCGCCCGCTGTTGAGCCTCAACCCGCTCTTCCACCCGTCCCTCGGCTGGCGGGGGAACACCGTCACGGTCTCCGGTGTGCGCGAGGACACCGCCGCACACGCGCTGCTGGAGCTGATCGACGGGGCCGGCGCGCGGGTGCACCGGATGAGCCACGCGGACCACGACCGGTGCGTGACCTCCGTGCAGGCCGTGACGCACGCGGCGGTGCTGGGCTTCGCGCAGGCCCTGCCCCGGCTCGGCCTCAGCCCCCAGGACGTCGCCGCCTGCGCCGCGCCGCCCACCCGCACGCTGCTCGCGCTCGCCGCGCGGCTGCTCACCGCCGACCCCGAGACGTACTGGGACATCCAGGACTCGGGCGCCGGCGCGGACGCGGCCCGCACCGCGCTGCGCGGCTCCCTCGCGCACCTGGACGAGACCGTCGGCGCGGGCGGGGAGGACGCCTTCCGGGCACTCTTCGGCGAACTGCGCGACTGGTTCGACGGCCACCTCGACGGCTCCGCCGAGGACGCCGCGGCACTCTTCCGCACCCTGCTCGACCACGGCGGCACGGACCCGTAAACCCCCTGCCCGCCACACCACTTCGGAACGTCCCCTCGGAATCTCACCAGGAGGTGCCCATGAACGAGGCGCTGTCCAACCGGATATCCCGCCGCTCGGACCAGACCACCGACATGTACGACCGCGCGGTGCGCGCCGGTCTGACCGGCCACACCATCACCCGGCGCTCCGGCAAGACCGTGACGCTGGACGACGGGAGCGCGTGCGTCGAGTTCGTCTCCTGCTCGTACCTCGGTCTTGAGGACCACCCGCGGCTCGTGCACGCCGCCCGCACCGCGCTGGAGCGGTACGGGACGCACTTCTCCTCCTCCCGCAACAGCGTCGAACCCGTCGAGGTGCGGCAGCTGGAGGAGCTGCTCGGGGAGATCTACCCGGGCATGCACGGGCTGGTGTTCAACTCGGTCAGCAGCGTCCACCTGGGCCTGCTGCCGCTGCTGGGCGCCGGCGTGCTGCCCGGCTACCCGATGGGCCCCGGCGGCCCGCTGTTCGTCGTCGAGCGCACCGCGCACGCCTCCATGCAGGCCCTGCGCGGCGTCCTCGAACAGGTCGGCCCCGTCACGCGCTTCCGCGTCGAGGAGCCCGACTCGCTGACCGCCGCGCTGGAGCAGGCCCGCGCCGAGCGGCGCACCCCCGTCCTGCTGGTGGACGGCATCGGCTCGATGGGCGGGCTGATCGACGTGGCCGCGCTGTGGGAGGCGGCCTCCGCGTACGGCGGGTACGTCTACATCGACGACGCGCACGGCATCTCCATCAGCGGCCGGAAGGGCGCCGGTTACGCCTTCGAGCAGCTGGGCGGGCACCTGCCGCCCGGCGTGCTGCTGGTGGGCTCGCTCTCCAAGGCCTTCGGCGGCTCCGGCGGCTTCGTCCTCACCCACGACGCGGCGGACGTGACGGTGCTGCGCCGCGAGGCCAACCCGATGGTGTTCGGGCACTCCAACATGCTCACGCACGTGGCGATCAACGCCGAGTCCGCGCGCATGCACGTGGACGGCACGGTGGCCGGGCTCCAGGACGAACTGTGGGCCAACGTCGAGCTGTTCGACAAGGTCCACGGCGGCGACCGGCTGGTCAACGCGGGCCAGCGCTCGCCGATCCGCGGGCTGGCCATGGAGACCGAGGAGGCCGCCTTCGAGGCCGCCGTCCGGATGCGGGAGGCCGGCGTCCTCTGCTTCCCCGTCTTCTACCCCGTGGTGGCGCGCGGGACGGGGCTGCTGCGCTTCGCGCTGTCCTCGAAGCACACCCGCGAGCAGATCGAGTCCACCGCCGAACACCTCGGCTCCGCGTGACCGGCACCGCGCCGCACGTCACCACCGCACAGCGCTCCAGCGCACAGGGCTTCACCCCACCGGACTTCACCACCGCATCCAAGGAGTTCCTCCGATGAAGGACAGCACCACTCAGGACACCGCCCAGAAGGGCTTCGACGCGATCGTCGTCGGCAACGGCGCCCTCGGCTCCTCGCTCGCCGTCGAGCTGGCCCAGCGCGGCCACTCCGTCGCGCTCGTCGGCCGCGCCCACCGCCCGTACGCCGCCTCCACGGCCGCGGGTGCCATGCTCGGCTGCTTCGGCGAGGTCACCACGGGGCTGCTGGAAAGCTCCTACGGGCAGGCCAAGTTCGACCTCGACCTGCGGGCCAAGGACCTGTGGCCCGAGTGGCTGGAGACCATCTCCGGCTCCGCGGCCGACAGCCGGGACATCCTCACCGCGCGCGGCACCACCGTGCTGCTGAACACCGTCGGCACCGGCACCATCGACACCGGCAACTACGAGGCGATCCGCGCCACCCTGGAGAAGCACGACGAGCCGTACGAGACCGTCGACCCGGACGACGTCGACTGGCTGGATCCCGACCCCAACTCCCGTCCCCTGAAGGCCCTGCACATCCCCGGTGAGCACGCCGTCGACTCCGGCCGGCTGCTGCACCGGCTGGAGGAGACCGCACGCCGCCTCGGCGTGCACCTCGTCGACGCGCAGGCCACCCGCGTCCTGGTCGACGGCGACCGCACCCGCGGCGTCGTCCTGGACAACGGCGAGACGCTCACCGCCGGGCAGGTCGCGCTGGCCGGCGGCGTCGGCTCGCAGACGCTGATCGACTCGGTGCCCGGGCTCGGCGACTGCATCCCGCGCCTGGTCGCCGGGTACGGCGTCTCCGCGATCGCCAGCACCCACGACGGCACCCAGCCCGAGTCGGTGATCCGCACCCCCAACCGCGCCTTCGCCTGCGGGCTGCACGTCGTGCCGCGCGGCATGGCCCGGGTCTACATCGGCGCCACGAACATCATCAACCCGCGCCCGCTGGCCGACCCCGTCATCCGGGACCTCAACTTCCTGCTGGAGTGCTCGCACCGGCAGATCCGCCGCAACCTGTGGTCCAGCCAGGTCACCAAGGTCAACGTGGGCAACCGGCCGGTCTCCCTGGACGGCTACCCGCTGCTGGGCGAGACCCCGTACGCCGGACTGTGGATGATGACCGGCACCTACCGGGACGGACTGTTCCTCTCGCCGCTGCTGGCACGGGAGTTCGCGCTCCGCATGGCGGGCGGAACGCCCGAGCTCGACCTCGACGCGTTCACGCCCAGGCGGCGCCCGCTGGAGGGTGTGAGCCGCGAGCGGGTCATCGACACCACCGTCGAGCACATGCTGGCCACCGGCTACGAGCACCACTGGAACATCCCCACCGACTGGCAGGAGTACCTGGAGGCCGACCTGCGGCCGATCTACGCCAACTGGGCCGACGAGATCGACACCGATTTCACGCCGCCGCCCGAGCTGCTGGCCTCCTCCCGGCTGCACCCGCAGATGGTGCGCTGGCTGCGCGACTACTACGCCAACTGCCGCTCCGCCTTCGGCACTCCGGGCGCCGAGTCCGGGCAGACCCTGGGCGGGCACCTCACCGCCGCCGAGGAGACCCTGGCCGGCGCCGGCGTCTGGGCCCCCGGCGCGGACGCGCTCGCGCTGGCCGCGCACGTCAGCGGCGTCCCCGCGGGCGAGCTGGACCCGAACGCGGTCCTCGACGACGGGCAGGCCGCCTCGCTGCGCGAGCTGGTGCGCCGCCGCGCGGAGCGGGAGCCGCTGGAGTACCTGACCGGCAGCGCGCAGCTGTTCGGCCTCGAATTCCGGGTCGGCAAGGGCGTGTTCATCCCCCGCGTGCACTCCGAGGCCATGGTCGAGACGGCCCTCGCCGCCTGCGGCGCCGAGCAGCCGCGCACCGTCGACCTGTGCACCGGCTCCGGCGCGCTGGCGCTGTCCGTCGGCAAGCTCCGTCCCGGCGCCGAGGTCACCGGTGTCGACATCTCGGAGACGGCGCTGGAGTGCGCCCGCGAGAACGCGGAGCGGCTGCGCGAACAGGTGCCCGGGAAGGTCGACTTCGTCGCGGGCGACGTGGCCGACGCGGGCCTGCTGTCCGCGCTGGACGGCACCGTCGACCTGATCACCGCCAACCCGCCGTACGTGCCCGACCGGCTGCACATCCCCGCCGAGTGGGCCGTGCACCAGCCCGCCGAGGCGGTCTACTCCGGCTGGGACGGTCTGGACGCGCTGCGCTCGGTCGCCACGGCGGCGGCCCGGCTGCTCACCGCGGACGGCGTGCTGGCCGTGGAGCACTACGACGCCAAGGTGGACGAGGTCCTCGACATCCTCCGCCGGGCCGGTTTCGCCTCCCTCACCAGCCACACCGACCACGACGGCTTCCCGCGCTACGTGATCGCGAAGCGCTCCGCGTAACCCTGTCCGACCCGCACCACCACGGTGGAGACCCCCGCATGACACCTTCCTGGACACCCCGGGTTCCCGGGCTTTCCCGGCCTTCCCGACGCACCCTGCTCAAGACGGGTGTCGTGCTGGGCGGCGGGGCCGCGCTCGAACTGGGCGGCCCCGCCGGTGAGGCCCCGGCCGCGAGCCGGGGCCTCGTGGTCCGGCAGGCCACCAACATCGCCCTCAGCTGCCATCCGGCCTCCGGCCGGCTCGTGTTCGACGCGCACAACGTGCTCTGGCTGCTGCCCCTGGAGGGCGGCACCGCCACCCGGCTCACCGACGATCTGGAGGACGCCACCTGGCCGTCGTTCTTCCCCGACGGGAAGCGCGTCGCCTTCCAGTCGTTCCGGAACGGCAGTTACGACATCTGCGCCGTCGACCTCGCCACCGGTGAGGTGGAACGTCTCACCGACGGTCCGGGGTACGACGTCGACCCCGCCGTCTCCCCCGACGGCACCCGCATCGCCTACGTCTCCGACACGGACGGCACCAGCGCCGTCTGGGTGCACGATCTGGCCGAGGGGCGCTCCCGTCCCGTCGCCGGCACCGACGACGAGGACGCGTACCGCTCCCCCACCTGGCACCCGGACGGCCGGAGCCTGGCCTGCGTCGCCGGTGAAGTACGGCTGGACACCGTCGACTTGAGCTCGGGGCGACGCAGGACCGTGCACACCGCGCCCGAGGGCCACGCCCTGCGCGGCGCCTCCTACGGGCCCGGCGGGCAGCTCGCGCACATCGCCACCGCCGGGCCCGAGGCCACCCTCCGTCTCGACGGCAAGGCGCTCACCGAACCGCCCGAGGAGCCCGCGCCGTTCCCGCCCGGCTGGCTCTCGGAGGACGAACTCGTGCACGCCGGCGCCGACGGCCGCATCGTCCGCCGCCGCACCGGAGCGCCGGACGCGACCGAGGCCATTCCCTTCGCCGCCGCGCTCGCCCCGCCGGGCACCCCGCCCGCCATCGGGCAGCCCGTGAGCCCGCCCCGGCGGGCGCGGGCGCTCGGGCTGGCCGGGCCCGTGCTGTCGCCCGACGCCTCCGCCGTCTGCTTCCGCGCGCTGGGCGCGCTGTGGCACCTGCGGCTGGACGGCTCGGGCGGCTCCGAGGCCGAAAAGGCCGTGGACGACGGCTACTTCGCCGCCGACCCGTCCTGGTTCCCGGACGGGAAGTCCGTCGCGTACTCCAGCGACCGCACCGGGGTGCCCAACCTCTGGAAGCACACCTTCGGCTCCGCCGGCGGGGACGAGCAGCTCACGGACCTGCCGAACGGCGCCGTCGCGCCGGGCGTCGCGCCCGACGGGAAGCGCGTCGCCTACCAGGACCAGGCGGGTGCCACCTGGGTGCTCGACCTGAAGACCCGCGACTCCCGCCGGATCGCGCCCGCGAGCGAGCAGCCCGGGCGGCCGTCCTGGTGCCCGGAGAGCCGCCGGGTCGCCTGGGCGGTGACCGCCCCCGTCTCGGCCCGGGACGCCAACGGCCACCACCGCGTCCAGGTCGTCGACACCGCGAGCGGGAAACGGTCCGTGCACGCCGTCGCGCCGCACCGCTCCCTCGCCACCCGCGGCGACGACGGTCCCGTGTGGAGCCCCGACGGGCGCTCCCTGCTCGCCGTCGTCGACAGCCTGGTGCACCGGATTCCGGTCGCCGCCGACGGCACCGTCACGGGCGAACCCGTGCCACTGTCCGAGCGGGTCGCGGACGCGGTGTCGGTCTCCGCCCGGGGCGACGTGCTGTTCCTCTCGCTCGGCGAACTGGTGCTGCTGCCGCACGGACCGGCCACCCGCGCCACCACGTACACACCGCCGCTCACCTGCGTCCAGCGCCCCGCGCCGCCGCGCACCGTCATCCGGGCCGGGGCGCTCTGGGACGGGCGGGCCGCCGGGTACCGCCGCGACGTGGACCTCACCCTGGAGGACGGGCGGATCACCTCGATCACCCCGGCACGACGCGGCACCGAACCCACCGTCGACGCCTCGGACCGCACCGTGCTGCCCGGCCTGATCGACGTGCACAACCACTGGCACCTGCGCGGCCGCCAATGGGCAGGACGGCAGGGCCCGCTGTGGCTGGCGTACGGGGTGACCACCAGCCGCTCCACCGGCGACCCCGCCTACCGGATGGCCGAGACCCGCGAGTCCCTGCACTCCGGCGCCGCGGTCGGGCCGCGCTATCTCGGCTCGGGCGAGCCGCTGGACGGGACGCGCTGCCACTTCGGGTTCATGCGCTGCGTCTCGTCCGCCGAGCAGCTCGACCGGGAGCTGGAGCGGGTCCTCGCGCTCGACTACAACGTCGTCAAGTCCTACCAGCGGCTGCCGGTGGGCCTGGAGCGGCGGCTGGTGCGGCGGCTGCGGGCCGCCCACGTGCCCGTCGTCTCGCACTACTTGTACCCGGCGATGGTCACCGGGCTGAACGGGATGGAGCACACCGGCGGCGAGAACCGGCTCGGCTACTCCCGCACGCTCAGCTTCGCGGGCGGCCGCACCGCCGAGGACACCGTGCAGCTGCTCAGCCGCTCCCACATGTGGGTCTCCTCCACGCTGCTGTTCGCGCACGAGATGTTCCTGGAGAGCTCCGACCTCGTCACCGACCGGCGCACCAGAACCCTCTTCCCCTCCTGGGAGTACGCGGCGCTCAAGAAGCAGGTGGAGGCGGCCGGGAGCGAGGACACCGCGCTGGACCGCGCCTGGACCGAGGGCGACGTGGACCTGCTGCTGCGGGTGCACCGCGCGGGCGGCACCGTCGTCGCCGGTACCGACGCGCCGCTGGACAACCCGGGCATCGGCCTGCACCAGAACCTGCGCGCCATGGTCAAGCACGGCTTCTCGCCCCGCGAGGCTCTCACCACCGCCACCGGCAACGCGGCCCGCGCCCTGGGCGCCGAGGACGAGCTCGGCACCCTCAGGGCCGGGGCACGCGCCGACCTGCTGATCGTCGACGGCGACCCGCTGCGGGACATCACCGCCGCCGCACGCGTCGACCGGGTCTTCGTCGACGGCCACGGACACCGGATACCGGAACTTCTCGCCCCCTACGAGAAGTCCGCCGGCTCCGGCACTCCGGCGGCCCCCGCCGCGTTCACCACAGGGGCGGCACCGGACGGGACGGGGTCCCTCGCCGGCACCGGATGCTGCCGCCCCCGCCCCGGGACGCCGCCGGCGCGGACGGCCAGGGCGTGACCCCAGGCCGGCCCCCTCGACTCCCCCGTCCCCGGCACAGAAAGGGCACCACAGGAACCACCGTTTGAGCACCCGCACGCACGACCACGCACCACACCGCGGGTTACCCCGCGCCCACTCCCTACCGAGGAACTCCGAATGATCGAAATCGTCGACCCCGTCAAGACCGAACGCCTCGCGCTGCGCCCGTTCACCGAGGCCGACGCGGAGGACATGCTCGCCTTCGAGTCGCTGCCCGAGGTGGCGCGCTACCTGTTCAACGAGCCCCGCACGCCCGAGGACAACGCCAAGGAACTCGCCACCCGCCAGGGCCAGACGGCGCTGCGCAAGGAGGGCGACACCCTGATGCTCGCCGTCGAGCTCGACGGCACCGTCATCGGCTACACGCTGCTGGTGTGGCTCAGCGAGGAGCACAAGCAGGGCGAGTTCGGCTACGTCCTGCACCCCGCGCACCACGGCAAGGGCTACGCCACCGAGGCGTCCGTCGAGATGCTGCGCATCGGCTTCGAGCAGCTCGGGCTGCACCGGATCATCGGCCGCTGCGACCCGCGCAACACCGGCTCCGCCGCCGTGATGGAGCGCATCGGGCTCCGCAAGGAGGCCCACTTCGTCGAGTCGGAGATCTTCAAGGGCGAGTGGGGCGGCGAACTCCACTACGCCATGCTCGCCACGGAGTGGCAGAACTCCCGCTGGTCCAGCTGACCTTGGCAGATCCTTGCCCGGCCCCGGTCGCCCGTGCGGGCGGCCGGGGCCGTCGGCGTCCAGGGCCCCGCTGTTCGGCCACGGCTGTCACCGTGGCACGGATTTCCCGCCTTGTCCCAGGCCACGGCGTCGCCGAGGTTGGGGGGCGGCGCAGCACCCGTCGACGAGGACGGGGCGCCGAGGGAGGATCACATGGCAACTGCCGGCACCGGGGCGCCCGAGCTGTCGCCCACCCGTGCGGACCGCAGGGCCTGGGGCGTCGTCGTCCTGCTGTTCGTCTTCTTCACCCTCAACTTCGCGGACAAGGCGGCGGTCGGGCTGGCCGCGCCGCAGATCCGGGAGGAACTGGGGCTGAGCGCCGGGGAGTTCGGGCTCGTCGGCAGTGCGTTCTTCTGGCTGTTCGCGGTCGGCGCCGTGGCCCTCTCGGCGGCGCTGTCGTGGATCTCGTACAAGTGGGCCGCGGCCCTCCTGATGCTCACCTGGGTCGCCAGCATGCTGCCGCTGACGGTCCCGACGACGTTCGGGGTGCTGCTCGCCTCCCGCATCGCGCTGGGCTTCTTCGAGGGTCCGGCGCACGCCCTGTGCCAGAGCGTGGTGGCCGACCGGTTCCCGAAGGAACGGCGGGCCTTCGCCGGGGCCGTGGTCAACGCGGGCTCCTCGGTGGGCCCCCTGCTCTCCGCTCCGCTGCTGACCTGGGTCATCGTCACGTACTCCTGGCACGGCGCGTTCCTGGCGCTGATCCTGGCGGGCCTGGTCTGGCTGGCCGTCTGGCTCCGGTACGTCGAACGGCAGCCGCTGCGCAGGCGGGCCGGGAGCGGGCGCACCCCGGAGGGCGAGGAGGACCCGAACGGGCACCTGGACGTGCCCTTCCTCCGGCTGCTGCGGCTGCCCAGCTTCTGGGGGCTCAGCCTGCTGTCCTTCGCCGGGTACCTCATCACCTCGCTCAAGGTCTCCTGGCTGCCCGCCTTTCTCGGCGAGGGCCTCGGCTACGGGGCGACCACCGTCGGCTGGCTGGTCACCGTGCCCTACGCGCTGGCGGTCGTGGTGCTGCTCGGCGCCGGGTACCTCTCGGGGCGGCTGCTGGCCCGGGGGCACAGTTCGCGGGTGGCGCGCGGTCACCTCACCGCGGCCCTGATCGTGCTCGCCGGGCTCAGCATGATCGCGTTCTCCCGGATCGACTCGGGACCGGTCCAACTGGTGCTCGTGGTCTGCACGTTCTCGGTCAACAGTGTCGCCTTCTCGGTGGCGTTCGCGGGCGCGTCCGACTTCCTGCCGCGGCACCGGCGCGGGGCCTTCTTCGGCTGCGTCATCGCCGTCTACAGCGTCGCGGGGATCGTCGCCCCGTACGTGCTGGGGCTGATCGTCGAGGCCGGGCCGACGGTCTCCGAGGGGTACGCGAACGGCTTCCTCGCCGTCGGCGTCACCATCTGCCTCGCCGCAGCCCTCGGCGGCCGCCTGCTCGACCCGGAGGCGGCCCGCAGACGGCTGGAGGCCGAGACGGCCCGCCGCGGGGCCACCGAAACCGCCGACAGGAGGACGTCATGACCGGGGAAGCGCCGCTCGCCGGGTTCCGGGTGGTCGACCTGGGGCAGTACATCGCCGCCCCCGGCGCCGGCCAGCAACTCGCCGACCTGGGCGCCGAGGTGGTCAAGGTGGAGAGCCTCGCGGGCGACCAGGCACGGTCCGTCGGTCCGTTCGGCCAGGCCATGCTGCACGCCAACAACCGCGGCAAACGCAGCCTCGCCGTCGACCTGCGGCGCCCCGAGGGACTGCGGGTGCTGGACGAACTGTGCGCCGCCTCGGACGTCCTGCTGCACAACTTCCGCAACGGTTCCGCCGACCGCCTCGGCATCGGCCCGGAGCGCACCCGGGACCGCCACCCGCATCTGGTGTACGGCTTCGTGTCCGGGTTCGGCAGCCGGGGCCCGTCGGCCGCGAGGGCAGGGCTGGACATCGCCGCCCAGGCCGAGTTCGGGATCATGCACACCACCGGCGAGGCCGGGCGCGAACCGCAGCGGGTGGGCTTCACCGTCGCCGACGTGCTGGCCGCGAACGCGCTGGCCTCCGGCGTCCTCGCCGCCCTCCTCCGGCGCGCCCGCACCGGCACGGGCGGGATCGTCGAGACCTCGCTGATGGAGGCGGTCGTCGCGGCGCAGGCCACCCAGTGGGCCGGCTACCGGCTCACCGGGGAGCCGCCCCGCCGCACGGGCAACGGGCAGCCCGCGGTCGCCCCCGCCGCCGACCTCGTACGGACCGTCGACGGCGCCGTCGTCGTCTCCGCCTACACCGCGGCCAAGTGGTCCGCGCTGTGCGCCGCCATCGGCAGACCCGAGCTGGAGACCGACCCGCGCTTCGCGGACAACGCCTCGCGGGTCGCGCACCGGGCCACGCTGAAGGACGTCCTGGACGAGGCACTCGGCCGGCTCACCCGCGCCGAGGCCGTCGGACTGCTCACCGCGCACGGCATCGTCTGCGGCGCGGTGCGCTCCTTCGACGAACTCGCGACGGACGCCGACCTGGCCGCCTCGGGGCTCCTCGTCGACCTGACCGGACCGGCCGCCGACGCCCCCGCCGCGCCCTGCCGCCTCGACGGCACCCCGCGCGGCCGCACCTCGCCCGCGCCCGCGCTGGGCGCGCACACCCGCGAGGTCCTGCGCGAACTCGGCCGCGAGGAGGCCGAGATCGACCGCCTGGCCGCCGCCGGAGTCGTCGGCGAGAGCCCCTGACGCCTGCCGGCCCACCATCCGCCCGACCCGACGCACACCGAGGGAGCACCCATGACCCCGCCCGCCGATCCCGGCCTCACCGACCTCGACTTCGACACCTACCTGCGCCGCGTCGCCGCCTTCACCGACGAGGAACTCATCCCCGGCGAGGCGGAGATGGCCGCCGCCGGGGAGGTGCCGGAGCGGCTGGTACGGCGGATGGCCGGGCTCGGACTGTTCGGCGTCTCCATCCCCCGGGCCTACGGCGGCCTCGGGTGGAGCATGACCCAACAGGTGCTGCTGACCCTGGAGTTCACCCGGGCCTCGTGCGTGTACCGGTCCCGCTTCTCCACCGTGATCGGCCTGTGCTCGCAGGCCGTCCTCGACCACGGCACCGAGGCGCAGCGGCGGGAGATGCTGCCGGAGATGGCCGCGGGACGCCGGGTGACCTCCTTCGCGCTGACCGAGCCGGAGGCGGGCTCGGACGCCACCAACGTCCGCACCGTCGCCCGGCGTTCGGGGGACGGCTGGGTGCTGGACGGGGAGAAGCGGTACATCACCAACGCCCACTGGGCCGACACCCTGCTCGTCTTCGCCCGCACCGACGAGGGGAACGCGCGGGAGATCTCCGCCTTCCTCGTCGAGCGCACCGCCCCCGGCGTCACGACGCGGCTGCCCGAGCAGATGAACGGCCACGCCGAGGGCCCGGTCGCCGAGATCGGACTGGACGCGGTGACCGTCCCCGGAGACCGGCTGCTCGGCGGCGTCCCCGGCACCGGGCTCAAGGCGGCGATGCGCGGGATCAACCACGCCAGGCTGCACGTCGCCGCGACCTGCGTCGGCCAGGCGACGCGGATGCTGGAGGAGGCGACCCGGCACGTCACCCGGCGGCGGCAGTTCGACGCGCCGCTCGCCGACCTCGGCGTCGTCCAGGCCGAACTGGGCCGCTGCTACGCGGAAATGGAGGCCGGACGCGCGCTCACCCTGGACGCGGCCCGGGCCTTCGACGCCGGCGAGGTGCCCCGGCAGCGGATCTCCGCGGCGAAGCTGTACTGCTCGGAGATGGCCGGCCGGGTCGCCGACCGGTGCGTGCAGCTCCTCGGCGGCGAGGGCATCGTCGGCCCGCACCCGGTCCCGCGGATGTGGCGTGACGTGCGTACGCTGCGGATCTACGAGGGCTCCTCCGCCATCCACGAGCGGAACCTCGGCCGCGCGATGATCCGCTCGGTCTCCGCCGAGGGGGTCCTGCCGGACAGCTACCGGGTCCGCTGAGCCCGGCCGGGGACGGGCCGACGACAGGAGGGGAGCGCGCCGATGGAGCTGCGCCAGCTGGAGTTCTTCCTGGCCGTGGTCGAGCACGAGGGCCTGAACCGGGCCGCGCAGCGGCTCTACGTCTCGCAGCCCACCCTGTCGCAGGCGATCCAGTCCCTCGAACGCGAGCTCGGCGTGTCCCTGTTCCACCGCGCCGCGCGCCGCAGTCTGACGCTGACGTCGGCGGGCACCCTCCTCGTCCCGAAGGCACGCGCCGTGCTCGACGGTGTGGTGGCCGCACGGGACGCGATGAGCCGCGCCCGTGACGTCAGGTCGGGGTCCGTCGCGATCGGGACGATGCCCGAGATGTCCAGCGACGCGGTCGCCTCGTGGATCACCTCGTTCCGCTCCCGGCACCCGGACGTACGGCTCGACGTCGCCGAGTCGCCCGGCGCGGGCGCGCTGTGCGCCGAGGTCGTGGCGGGGCGGCGCGAGCTGGGGTTCACGACCAGACCGGTCCCGGAGGACGGCCTGGACTTCGTCGAACTCGGCGTGCAGCGCCTGCTGTTGGTGATGCCGCCGGGCTCGCCCGCGCCGGAGGACGGGCGGCTGCCGCTGGACGCCGTGGGCGGCCTGCCCCTGACGGTGTGCGCCCTCGCCCGGCGGGAGAACGACCGGGTGTGCTCGGCGCTGCGCGAGTTCGGCGTCGAGCCGCGGCTGACGGCGAGCATGCCGAACCGGCACGCCCAGCTCACCCTCGTCCTCGGCGGCGGCGTGCACGCCTTCCTGCCGCTCCGGATGGCGGTGCAGGCACGCCGCCTCGGCGCCGTGGTCGTGGAGACCGACCCGGTGGTGTCGGTCCCGTTCGGCATCGTGCACCGCCACGCCGCCCTGAGCCCCGCCGCCGAGGAACTCGTCCACGAGTGCCAAACCACCCTCACCGCCTGGTACACCGCCATCGACCACCACCGCACCGAAGGCACCCCCCTCCTCGACGCGGCGGACCGGGCCTACGGGGAGGTGCACCCGACTGCGCGGGGCGGGGAGTGACGGCGGCGTCGGCTCTCCATTCCCTCGGCGGGGCAAGCCCCTCTGCCGAACGTGAACACGTTCGCCACAAACTCCGTTCTTCCGGGTCGAGTTACCGATCTGACAGCAAGAGACGGTTCCCGGCGGCTGCAGGTACTACAGTCCGTTGCACGCCGGTGCGAGACGTGACGCACCGTCGGAGAAGACAGCGATCGACATTCAGGAGCCAGTAGGTGCAGGTCTGGCGGCGGTGCATCGCGGGGACGGAAGGCGAGGCGGTGCAGACGTGACGACGAAGAGTGCCCGGTGGGTCCCCGACACGGGGTTGGTACGTGAAGTCGAGAATCTTTTCGGACGGGCGATCGATTCATATCGAGCGAATCCGCACCTGATCACGGAACACGCCAACCACGAGGAGTCCATCCGGGTCGGCGGCTATTCCAACCGCACGCTTCTCGAGCTGGTCCAGAACGCGGCCGATGCGATGTCCGGGGCCGAGGAGCACGAAGAAGGAGCCGGTCGCGTCGAGATCGTCCTCGACCTCGGGCAGCAGACCCTGTACTGCGCGAACGCCGGACGCCCCTTCTCCCGCAGCGGTCTGACCTCCATCGCTCACGCGCACCTCAGCGGCAAGCGGGGCGACGAGATCGGGCGGTTCGGTCTCGGATTCAAATCGGTGCTCGCCGTCAGCGATGCCGCACAGGTCTTCAGCCGATCCGTTTCCTTCGAGTTCAACTCGCCCTCGGCGAGGGAGAAGCTCGCCGAGGTCGAGCCGACCGTCAAGAGGTTCCCCGTCCTCAGGACCGCGACCCCTCTCGACGCGGCGACGGAGTTCGACAAGGACCCGATCCTGGCCGGGCTCGCGGAGTGGGCCTCCACCGTCGTCAGACTGCCGCACGCCGCGAAGCTGGACAACCTCAGGAAGGAGATCGAGGAATTCCGTTCGGAATTCCTCCTGTTCGCCGGCGCCGTGCGCGAGGTCCGACTCCAAGTGCTCGGCGGCGAGGAGGAGTTCGTGACGAGCCACGTGTCACGGGACCTCGGCGACGGCAGGTTCCGGATCGAGCGTCCGGACGGCGACCACGACGAGTGGTACGTCGAGAACCGGATGCATCCGCCCAGCTCCGAGGCCCGGGCCGAGGTCGGCGAAGCGGTGTCACGTGACCGCGTGAAGGTGACGGTCGCCTTACCCGCTCGCCGCGGCCAGCTACGGACGGGTGAGTTCTGGTCGTACTTCCCCCTCCAGGACAGGACGTCCGCCTCCGCCCTCTTCAACGCTCCCTGGAGCGTGAACGACGACCGCACCACCCTGCTCGAGAACACCTACAACCGAGAGATCCTCGTCGGTCTCTCCGAGATGTTCGTCGACATGCTGCCGAAGGTCTCGTCCGAGCACGATCCGGCCGCGCACCTGGACTACATGCCGGCCCGTGGTCGTGAGACCCACTCGTTCGGCGACGAGATCCTCTGTGCCCACGCCCCGTACACCGCGGCGAAGCGAGCACTGATCCCCGACGCGACGGGTGCCCTGCACGCTCCGTCGGATCTCCGTCCGCTGGACTTCGCTCTCATCGGCGAGGCCGACAGCAAGGACCACGAGAGATGGATCCGGTCCCCCAACACCGGTGACGACGTCCCGCACTGGCGTTGCTACGCCAACAACCAGCGCATGGCCCGGCTGCGGCAACTCTTCATCCGCAGCGTGTCCTCCGCGTTCCCGGACGGACGGTTCAGGGACGAGGCGAAGGCACTCGACAACGTCCCCAGCCGAGGCATCCACTCCTGGCTGCGCGAGTGGGCCACGGGGAACGACATGAGCTCCGCCGAGCAGGCTCTCGAGTTCGTCCTGATGAACCCGAAGATCAAGGACATCCGGTCCGCGAAGGTCATTCCGACGACCGGTGAGATGCGGTCCCTGAAGGACTGCAAGGAGGTGTTCCTCGAGCGGGTCGACGACCTAGACATCGAAGGAGCGAGCTTCGTCCACCCGGAATTCCTGGCGCGCCCGGGAGTCGAGAACAAGCTCGTCGCACAAAGGTTCCGGAAGCTGGACCCGCTCGCGATCCTCGAGGCGAGGCTGGCCAAGCTCTCCAGGGCACCGGAGGACCCGCAGGAACATTCCAAGTTCTGGGACGCCGTCCTGGAAGTACCCATAAACCAGGCGCAGAAGGTCGTGTCCCGCGACCGGACGGGCAGCCTCAAGGTACCGACCCGTGACGGCGGCTGGGCCCGCCCCTCCGACGTGCTGGACATCGACGGGCTCGGAGAACTCGCCCCCGAACGGCTGTTGGACCGGACGAGGTGCACGGCACAGATCGCGCACACGGCAGGGACCATCCACCTTCCCGTGCCCGCGTACTCGATCGAGGACGAGGTCTGCTTCGAGGAGTACTGCCGGTACGTGACGGGCGAGCTCAACCGGAGTCTCGGCCCCGGCGAACGCCGTGTGGAACGGATCGAGTTCGACAGGAACGAGGGTCCCGGCCCCTTCTCCGTCCTCCTCATGCTCCAGGAGGCCCAGGCCCCCGACCACATCCGTGAGACGTGGACGGCCCAACTCCTCAAGTTCGACGAGGGCGAGTGCTGGGCCTGCGAGGACGTCGACACGCAGCAGACCCACCGGGTCGTCCCGCCGGTCCGGTGGGCGGCGATGCGTGCGGGGCTGCTGAAATCGAGCCGCGGTTCACGGGCCCCCGGCCAGGTCGTCTCCGCGTCGCTCGTCGAGTACGCACCGCTGCTGCCCCTCTTCCGCGGACCGCGCCACGTGGAAGACGCGCTGCAGCTGCCGAAGGACTTGGACGAAATCCCTGCCGAGGTGCTGCGCGAGGCGCTGGAATCGGAGGTCTTCTCCTCGGACGTCAAGAACAGCACGCTGACGACGTTCGTACTCGCCGCCGGCAGGGGCGCGTTCCCCGACGGCCATCCGGACCTCGTCCCCGCACGCGTCGGCCGCGGCATCGAGGCGCGGCGGCCCGACACGGTGTACCTGGCGACGACCACCGAGGAAGCCGCGTTCCTCGGTTCGCGGCACAAGCCGTACCTCTGGGCGGACCAGGAACAGGCGGACGCACTCGTCAGGGAGGTCGGATGTCGCCGTTTCGAGGAAAGCTTCTCCTTCTCCCTGCTGGTCGAGGGGCAACAGCACCCGGAACGCGTCATCGACCTGTACCCCGGGCTCCGTTCGACGTTCGCCGTCGAGAAGGTCAGGGACGCGACCGTGGCGAAGGCGGTCCACGTCGTGAAGCGGATCACCACGGACGACGGGGCCGAGGACAAGTCTCTCGACTGGCACCTCGACGGGCCGACGCTCGTGGTCCGAGCGGACCTCGACAAGAGGCGTGTCCTCGAGTGCCTCGGCGAGGCCTTCGATCTCAGGCTGTCGAACGCCGACTTGAGCAATGTCCTCCAGGTGGGCATCGACCGGAAGCTGGAGCAACAGCGACGAGCCGCCCGTGCCGCGTCCACCGACACGGAGCGCCTGGAGGCCTACTTCGGTGACGACACGCTCAAGGAGACCCTGCCGAAGGGACTCTGGCAGGCGCTCGAGGCGCAGAACCTGGTGGACCACTCCACGTCCGTCGCCGAACTCTTCCTGACCGTCTACGGCAGCGACTCGATCCGGCTCCTCAAGGACCAGTTCAGCGACGAGGGGTACACGGACGTTCCGCAGGAGTGGGCGGGCAGGACGCCGACGATCGACTGGCTCCGGAGGATGGGGTTCGGCGCCGCGTACACCGGACGTCGGAACCAACGCCAGGACGACGAGTTCGTCGTGCCCGGTGCCGTGCGGCTCAACCCGCTGCACGAATTCCAGAAGACCATCAGCCGGCGCCTGCGGACCGTGCTGACCCTCCCGGGAACGGACGGACCCGCGCAGAAGGGCCTGGTCGAGCTTCCGACGGGCGCGGGGAAGACCCGGGTGGCCACCGAGACCGTCCTGCGGCTCTTCGTCGACGGCGGTCTGAGCGGAACCGTGCTCTGGATCGCGCAGTCGGCGGAGCTCTGCGAACAGGCGGTCCAGACGTTCAGCACCGTCTGGAGGGGGCTCGGTGACGAGAGCCCGTTGACGATCGGTCGGCTCTGGGAGAACAACACGGTCCACGAACCGGACACCGAGTTCAGTGTGATCGTGGCCACCGACGCCAAGCTCGAGACGCTGCTCGACAACCCGGCGTACGACTGGCTGACCCGGCCCTGTGCCGTCTTCATCGACGAGGCGCACCGTGCCGGCGGGTCCAAGCGCTACACCGGCATCCTGAAGTGGCTCGGTGTCGACGGCCGCAGCTGGGAGCGTCCCTTGGTCGGCCTCTCGGCCACCCCGTTCAAGGGAACGGCCGACCACGACGAGCAGACCAGGGAACTGGCGGCCCGGTTCGGCAAGCACAAGATCCAGGCCTTCGACGAAGGCAACGCGTACGACGAGCTGTCGCGCATCGGCGTCCTCGCACAGGTCAGGCACGAGGTGCTGCCGGGTGTCGACGTGGACCTGGAACCGGGAGAACTGGAGCACCTGAGCACCAAGGGCAAACTCGAGCCCCGGGTACTCGATCGCATCGGCCGGGACCAGGCACGGATGAAGGTACTCGTGAACCACATCATGAGCCAGGACCCCCAATGGCCCGTACTCGTGTTCACACCGAACGTCCTGTCCGCCCAGGTCCTGGCCGCGACGCTGCGCTGTCGACAGGTCGAGGCGGCGGCGGTCAGCGGACAGACCGGACGACAGGAACGCCGCGACGTCATCGAGCGGTTCAAGAAGGGAAAGATCCGCGTTCTGGCCAACTGTGACCTGCTCATCCAGGGGTTCGACGCCCCGGGTGTCCGCGCTCTCTACATCGCGAGGCCGACGTTCAGCCCCAGCGCCTACATCCAGATGGCAGGCCGTGGGCTACGGGGCCCGCTGAACGGCGGCAAGGAGGAGTGCCTCATCGTGGACGTCGCCGACAACTTCGGTGCAGCCAACGACTTCCTCGGCTATCGGGCCTACGAGGACCTCTGGACGGAGCGGGGAGCATGATTCTCATCCCGGATCTCGCCGAGATCGAGAAGGCCGCCACGAGCGAAGCCGAGCGTCGGGTGGCGCGGCTGTTGGACAAGGTCGCAGGGCCGCGTGACGCGGCGGCCTTCCACTCCGTCGGCCTCCGGAGCCACGCGGTCAAGCAACAGAGCGAAGCGGACTTCGTCGTGCTGTGGGACGGCGTCGTGATCCTCCTGGAGGTCAAGGGAGGAGGCGTGGTGAAGCACAACGGCGTCTGGTACAGCGTCGACCGCCACCGCGACTGGCACAAGTTGCGCGAGTCGCCGATGGACCAGGCGCAGTCGGCCGTGCGCGCGTTGCGCAGCATTCTGCGTGAGGAGGGCATCGGCTGGTTCGCGGACGAGGCCGTCGTCGTCACGCCGGACACCGACGGCCTTCCTCCCGCCATCGACTGGAAGGGCAGCCACTGGTGGGCGAAGGAGCAGATGACGGTCGCCGCGATGACGGACGCCTTGGACAGAGTGGCCGGGGGAGCGAAGCAGGCCCCCTTCGGCGTCAAGGTCGCCCGGCCCGACTCCCTTCGGTCCCGCCTCTTCGGTGAGTTCGCACGGATGCCCGTGATCGATGCACAGCGCGGCGCCGTCCTCGAGGAGCAGAACCGGGCGACCGACGGGCAGGCCCGGGTTCTGGCGTCGCTCTCGCGCAACCCGAGGCTGCTCGTCTTCGGTGGTGCGGGTACCGGAAAGTCCCTGGTGCTGGCCGAGGGCGCGAAACAGGAGGCGGGCGAGGGCAGGTCCGTCCTCGTCACCTTCCATTCCCCGTCGCTGGTCGACTTCTTCGGGCCACGGATCGAGGGGAGGGACATCGACCTGCTGCCGTTCGCGAAGCTCTCCGGTGACAAGCAGTACGACGTCGTCTTCGTGGACGAGGCGCAGGACCTCATGAACTGCGACGGCATGGACGCACTGGACGCCGTGATCCGCTCGGGCCGCTCGGGCGGGCGTTGGAGGATGTTCCTCGATCCCAACAACCAGGCACGTGTGGACGGCGACTTCGATCCCGAGGTCTTCGAACTGGTCCAGCCGGAGGCACTCCAGTTCGACCTCGACCGGAACGTCCGCAACACCCGTGCCATCGTCCACGTGGTGCAGGAGTACCTCGGTGCCGACATCGGCGACCCGGGCATCGTGCACGGTGACCGGGTGGAATGGCACTGGGAGAAGCCGGCCGACGTGACGGCGGCCCAGGAGTTGGCCCGCGAACTCGTGTCGAACGGGGCACGCCGCGAGGACATCTGGATCATCAGCGTCACCGCCGACGAGGCACCGCGAAGGAACGGGTCCGGGTTCCTCGTGACGAGCCCTCGGTACGCCAAGGGTCTGGAGGCCGAGCACGTCATCGTCTGTGACCTGCCGCGGACGTACGACGACAGAGAGCTGGCCGCGTTCTACGTGGCCGTCACCCGAGCCCGGGTCGCGCTCCACGTGATCGCGTCGAAGGACGACAAAAAGCGGCTCCAGGAGCTCGTTCGAAAGCAGGTCGGCAAGTGACCCTCACGACGGCCCAGGAGAAGGCCCTCGAACACCTCCACGCGTCCTACGTCGGGCCCGAGGCCGGCGACGAGGAAGTCACGACGAACTTCCCGCACCGGCAGTACGCCGTCGGCATGCTGTTCCCCGTCGACAAGGAGCGCCACGCGTCCCGTGACGCCGACGAGGCGGGCCAGGAGCTCTCCGCCGACGTCCCGGAGGGCGATGTGGAGGAGGGCGGCTCCGACGTGCCCCTGGCGGAGGACTGGCGGCCCTCGTCGGTCGCGCTCTCCTTCGTCACGGACGGCGACTCCGTCCACGTCGACTTCTCGTGCGGCACCTACGCCTCCGTCGACACGGACGGCCCGCCGAGTTGGCGTCGAAGCCCGTACCACGTGCCCGACCTCGTACTCCGCCGGAACCAGCCCCCCGAATCGCTGACCGTGGGGAACGTTCCCGTCCAGATCGGCTCCCGGTGGCGCTCGCTCCGGGGCGATTCCTTGGTCACGGTGCACGTCCGGGTTCTCGCCGAGAGCGAGCAGGACGAGCGGATGGACATCGCCGGAATGCTCTTCCAGGTCCGGCTGGCGGTGACCCCCGCCGAGGGCGCCCAGATCCTCGAGTACGACACGACGCGGTCGTTCGACACCGACCCGGAGTCCGCGGAGCTGCGCCTGCGCTACCGCAACAGGCGGAGTTACGCGGTCGGGCACGGCATGGCTGCGAACTGGGAGTTCACAGCCGGCCGCTGCACCGGGGTCTTCCTCGACCCGATGCCCTCGTTCGTCGTGCCCGCCGTGGAGACCACCGGGTTCGACGAGGGGACGGCCGAGTCGGAGGCCCTGGAGCTGGAGCACCTCCAGCAGATCGACACGGACCCCGACACGGTCCTCCGGTCGTTGGACGCCTTCGTGGACGCGTTCGCCGCCTGGACGTCCGAACAGCTCGACCGGGCGAAGGGCTTCGACGAGGGCGGCAGGACGGCGACCGACATCGCCGAGCGTTCACAGGTCGCCGTCGACCGCATGCGGGAGGGGGTGCGTCTGTTGCGCGATCCGGAGCGTCAGGAGCTCCGGACGGCGTTCTCGCTGGGCATGAAGGCCATGCGGTTGCAGATGCGGCAGGCCGCGATCAACCGCGGAGAGGGGGAAGCCCGGGAGCCTCGATGGCGACCGTTCCAACTCGGCTTCCTTCTCGTCTCGTTGGCCTCCACCGTCGATCCGACGCACGAGGACCGGGAGGTCGTCGACCTCGTCTGGTTCCCCACCGGTGGCGGCAAGACGGAGGCCTATCTCGGTCTCGCGGCGATCGAGATCTTCCGCCGCCGACTCGTCCACGACGTGGCCGGCGGCGGAACTGCGGTGATCACCCGCTACACCTTGCGTCTCCTGACCTCCCAACAGTTCCAGCGCGCTGCGGCGTTGATCTGCGCGATGGAGCGGCTGCGTGCCACGGACCCCCGGGTGAAGGGGATGGTGCGGTTCTCGATCGGTCTCTGGGTGGGCAACGAGGTCACTCCCGGATCGCGCTCGGAGGCCCGGAACGCGCTCGAGCGTCTGTTCAAGGCCGCCCGTCCGGAAGAGGCCAACCAGTTCCAGGTCGAGAGCTGCCCCTGGTGCCTGACTCCCCTGGTGCCGCGGGCCAAGAGCAACAGGCCGGACGACTACGGCATGCGGCAGGTCGGAAGCGACGTGATCCTCCATTGCGTCGACACGTCGTGCCCGTTCCGGGAAGAGCTGCCGTTGGCCGTCGTCGACGACGTCCTGTACGACGATCCGCCCACGATCCTGCTCGCCACCGTCGACAAGTTCGCGCGGCTCCAGTTCCGCCCGGAGGCGGGGACGCTGCTCGGGATCGGGACCGTCTCCGAACAGCCGTCCATGGTCATCCAGGACGAGCTGCATCTGCTCTCGGGCCCGCTCGGCACCACCGTCGCCGTCTTCGACGCCGTCATCCAGCTCCTGTTGAGCAGATCCGGCACGAGCCCCAAGGTCGTCGCGTCGACGGCCACCATCCGCGCGTCCGACGAGCAGGTCCGAGGACTGTACGGGCGTGAGGTCGCGCTCTATCCGCCGTCGGGCCTCGACGACGACCGGACCTTCTTCTCCCGCCCGGTGGAGAACGGCGAGGGACGGCTCTACGTCGGTCTCATGCCGCAGTCCGTCTCCCAGCCTTCGGCCGTCATCTCGGCGGTCACCCCGCTGGTCGAGATGCCGGCGGCGCTCGCCGCCCGGGCCCCGTCCGCCGCGTCCCGCGACGCGTACTGGACGCTGGTCATGTATCACAACAGCCTTCGGGAGCTCGGCCGGACGGGCACCCTGGTCGTCGACGACGTCAACGGTCGGCTGGAGCCGCGCGCCGGCCGGCTCGGCCTGCCACTGCGTCCCGTCGGTGCGGGCAAGGTCCTGGAGCTGACGAGCCGCCGTGGGGCCGAGGAACTGCCGAAGGACCTCCGTGCGCTCCGGGTCAGGGCCGACGAGTCGTCGGACGCCGTCGACGTGGTCCTCTCCTCGAACATGCTCTCCGTCGGCATCGACATCCCGAGGCTCGCCCTGATGCTGATGGTGGGGCAGCCGAAGACCACGGCCGAGTACATCCAGGCGACCAGCCGGGTCGGGCGTGGCGACACCAAGGGCATCGTCGTCACGCTCTTCAGGTCGAGCAGGGCCCGCGACCGGTCGCATTTCGAGACCTTCCGCGGCTACCACGAGGCCCTCTACCGCAGCGTGGAGCCGACGAGCGTGACACCGTGGTCGCTGGCCTCCCGCGAACGGTCCCTGGGCGGCGCGCTCGTCGCGCTGCTGCGGCATTCGTTCACCCCGCTCGCGGAGAACGACGCGGCCGGCGGTTTCGACCTCGAGGACGACCTCGTCGGCGAGGCCGTCAGCGGCCTGGTCGAGCGGTTCCTCGAATACGTGACCCGTGCGGACGGTCTCGAGGCGGAGGAGACGCGCGCTGCCGTGTGGCGCCTGCTGAAGGATTGGCACCGCAGGGCGGCCGACGCTCGCGAGTCGGGGGAGTCCTTCCACTACGAGCGGCGGAATCAGGAACAGGCGGCCCTGTTGAAGAGGTTCGGCCAGCCCGGCGAGGGGTGGCTCGTCGGGGACTCGATGCGGGACGTCGAGAGCAACGTGGCGGTCGAGGTCCAGGAACCGCAGGAGGAGGTGCACCGTGGAGAGGATCAAGCATGATCTGCGTCTCTCCGAGGCGATCTCGCCGTTCGGTGTCGGAGCGATCGTCGACGTGCGGGGGGAGTCCCTCATCGCGGCGGACACGTCGTGGTGGGACAAGAAGTTCGCCCCGGAGGTCAGTTGCGAGCGACTGACAGCCCGTCTCGGAGCGGGTGTCCTGCGGCAGCCTCCGACACACGCGGGTCACTCGGGCAAGGACACCCCCTCGTTGCCCTACTGGCGGTTTCCCGCCTGGCGGTTCTGCGAGCGCTGCGACAAGCTCTCGAAACTCACCGGGAAGAAGAAGGGCAGGTGGAGCAACACCTGTGACTGCGACGGCCTGCTGGTACCGATGCGCTACGTGGCCGTCTGCGAGCAGGGCAGCCACATCCAGGACATCAACTGGTTCGCGTGGGTGCACCGTGGACGCGCGGCCCGCCTGAACGAGGAGGTCCGTTTCTGCCGGGACTACAAGTCGCTCAGGTTCAAGCGGCTGGCCGACCGTGGTGAGGGTCTCGCGGCCCTGAACGTCAAGTGCCACGGCTGCGGTAACGCTCGCAGTCTCGCGGAGCTGGTGACGAAGGGGGCTCTGCAGCGGGACGGGATCCGGTGCACGGGACGGCAGCCCTGGGAACCGGAGAGCTCCGTCAAGAAGCCCTGTCCCCACCAGTTGCTCGCCGTACAACGTGGTGCCACGGGCAACTACATCGCGAAGAAGATCTCGGCCCTCGACATCCCGGAGGAGCGGCCGAGATCCGCGGAGATGACGGACACGATCCGCGGTCACGTCTTCTTCGAGAAGGTCGTGTCGGACAACGGCGGCCCCCAGGCAGAGATGGTGGCCGAGTGGATCGCGGACGAACTCCCGGACGGGGTGACCGCGGAGGACGTCCTCGCGGCCGCTCGTGGGGAGGAGAGCGGGACCGAGGAGATGCTGCTCGACCTCAAGGACGGCGAGTGGGCGGCCTTCCTCAAGAAGCTCGACGGCGGACCGGACGGCACGGGAAGCGACTTCGTCGTCGACGGGTGGCGCTTCGAAGGCGTCCCGGCCCCGCCGAGCCTGCTCAGCAGCATCAGCGGCATCGGGCAGGTGCGCCGGGTCCGTGAGGTCCGCACGCTGTACGGGTTCCGCCGCCAGAACGCGGACGCGGCGATCGTCAAGGCCGACCTGGGCCCGGACCAGTGGCGTTGGCCCACCTATCCGGCGATCGAGCTGTTCGGTGAAGGGATCTTCCTGCGGTTCGACGAGGAGACGCTCGCCGCCTGGGAGGCGCAGCCGGACGTGCAGGCACGCGCCGGCGTCCTCAAGCAGCGCAGGGCGGGCACTCCGTGGGCGGACCAACTGGACGTTCCCGAGCCCCGGTACGTCGCGCTGCACACGTTGGCCCATCTGCTGATCCGTCGGCTGGCGTTCGCGAGCGGTTACGCGTCCGCCTCCCTGCAGGAGCGGATCTATGCGAACTCGGACCGTACGGACAACACCGCCGGCATCCTGATCTACACCGCCGCCGGTGACGCGCAGGGAACGCTCGGAGGGCTTGTCCGACTCGGAGATCCCGACAAGTTGATCCCGCTCCTGGTGGCCGCCCTGGACGACGCGGACTGCTGCTCCAACGACCCGGTCTGCATCGAGAGCGACCGGCAGGGGTCCTCGCAGCTCAACCTGTCGGCCTGTCACGGTTGTTCGCTGGTGAGCGAGACCTCCTGCGAGACGGGGAACCGGCTTCTGGACCGCCAACTGCTCCTGGGCGGCAGCGAGGTGAGGGGGCTGCTGGACGACGTCCTGGAAGAGGTACGCCGGATCGGCTGATTGCTCCGGACCGGCCTGCGTCCCCCCGTCACTCCCCCCGCCCCACCCCCGCCCCCTCCTCCGTCTCGTCAGAGGGGGACGGGTGGTGGAGGGGTTTGGAGGTGACGAGGGTGGCGGCGAGGAGGGCGCCGAGGACCATGACGCCGACGGCCAGCCAGGTGGCCTGGTTGAAGCCGTGGACGACGGCCTCGCGGGCCATTTCGCGGCGCATGCGGGGCTCGACCGGGTGGTCGCGGATGTAGTTGCCGGTGATGCTGGTGGCGACGGTGTTGAGCAGGGCCGTGCCGATCGAACCGCCCACCTGCTGGGCGGTGTTCACGGTGGCCGAGGTGACGCCCGAGTCGTGTGCGGCGACGCCCTGGGTGGCGGTCGAGATGACGGGCATGAAGGTGAGGCCGAGGCCCAGGCCGAGGAGCAGTTCGGCCGGGAGCAGGTGGCTGACGTAGCTGGAGTCCACCCGGAGCTGGGTGAGGATCAGCATGCCGCCGGCCGCCATCAGCATGCCGGGGGCCATCAGCAGCCGCGGCGCGACGTATGGGAGCAGGCGGGCGGAGATCTGGGTCGAGCCGAGGATGATCGCGCCGCTGATCGGCAGGTAGGCCAGGCCGGTCTGCAACGGTGAGTAGCCGAGGATGCCCTGCATGTAGTACGTCAGGAACAGGAAGACGCCGAACATGCCGATGGTGGCCATGCCCATCGTCAGGAAACTCCCGGCCCGGTTGCGGTCCTTGACGATGTGCAGCGGCAGCAGGGGCGTACGGGCCCGGCGCTGCCAGAGCACGAACAGCACCAGGAGCAGCACGCTGACGCCGATCAGCGCCAGCACCAGGGCGTCGCCCCAGCCGCGGGGTTCGGCCTCGCTGACGCCGTAGACGAGGGCGACGAGGCCGCCGCAGCCGAGGATGACGCCGGGGATGTCCAGCCGTGCCTCCGCGTGCCCCGGCCGGTCGTGCAGCAGCGTCAGGGCGCCCAGGACGGCAACGGCCGCGATGGGGATGTTCACGTACAGGCACCAGCGCCAGTCCAGGTACTCGGTGAGGACGCCGCCGAGCAGTAGCCCGATGGCCGCGCCGGAGCCGGCGACGGCGCCGAAGACGCCGAAGGCCTTGCCGCGCTCCCTCGGGTCCGTGAACGTCGTGGACAGCAGCGAGAGCGCGGAGGGCGCGAGGAGCGCGCCGAAGGCGCCCTGGAGGGCGCGGGCGCCGAAGAGCATGCCGGGGCCCGCCGCCGCCCCGCCGATGGC
Organism: Streptomyces sp. HNM0574; assembly: GCF_012726235.1. GTDB lineage: Bacteria > Actinomycetota > Actinomycetes > Streptomycetales > Streptomycetaceae > Streptomyces. The sequence goes on along the minus strand of NZ_JAASAH010000008.1, from coordinate 191,876 downwards.
CGAGGCCACGCCGAAGCCGATCAGCCCGATGATGAAGGTGCGTTTGCGGCCGACGTAGTCGGCGACGCGGCCGCCGAGCAGCAGCAGGCCGCCGAAGGCGAGGGTGTAGGCGGTGATCACCCATTGCCGGTTGGCGTCGGACATCTCCAGGTCCCGCTGCGCCGAGGGCAGCGCGACGTTCACGATCGTCGCGTCGAGGACGACCATGAGCTGCGCGAGCCCGATGACGACCAGGGCCCACCACCGGTGCGGGTCCTGCACCGGCCCGCCTGCCCGCGAGTCCGACATAGGTTTCAGAACAGCACGGAACGCGGCCTCCGGCATCCGCGCGGGGTGCGCGTCAGGATTCGCCGGCCGCGGGCTCGGGCTCCGGGGCCCGGTCCGTGCGCGCGGCCCTGCGGCGGCGGTAGGCGATCAGGCCGCCCGCCGCGAGGACGAGGACGGCGATCCCGGCCACGCCGAGCGCCGCGTGCTCCGCGAAGAGCCTGCCGAGCATCTCCAGGGCGCCGATCCCGGCGGTCGCGTAGAGCAGCGCCCAGCCCGCTCCGCCGACGAAGAGCGCGGGGAGGTAGCGGGTCAGCGGCATGCGCATACTGCCCGCGAGGAAGTTGGCCGCGGTCTGGAAACCGACAGTCAGGAAGGAGACGGCGACGACGGGCGCGCCCCAGCGCTGGATGGCCCTCTCGACGCGCTGGAACTTGGAGGCGGAGATCCGTTCGGCGAACCGGCTGCGCCGGGCACCGGCGGCGGCGAGCCGGCCGACGGCGAAGGTGCCTCCGGCCCGCAGCAGGACGATGACGTACAGGCCGGCGGCCGTGAGCAGGACCTTATCCACGAGCCCTCGCCCCCGCGCCCTCGATGTGGTCTGCCGCACCCGTCGCCCGCTGCCGCGGGGCTCGCCGTCGCGGGCCCTGGACGGGCACGAGCCTGGTCTCCATACCTCACCTGCGTCTGGTTCTGCCGGTTCCGCCCCCGCGTCCGGGCCGGGTTCCGGGCTGCCGGTCCTCGCAGAGTACCGCCGTGCCCCGGGCCCGCCGGGCTCGGCCCCTCGGCGGAACCGTCCGGCACTGCCAGGTTAAGCGAACAGATGTGCCTCTCGGGGGCTCCCGGTGGCCGGGCGGGACCGGTGAGCGATTTTTTTCGGAATCACTGTCCGGAACGGTGTAAGGATCGGGCGGTTCCGCTCTCTCCCCGGGTGCAAGACGTTCACTTCCCCCGAGGAGAACCCCCATGCACCCCTCCCTGACGGCGCTCCTGAACCGCCGCCCCGGCCGGCCGGCGGCCCTCCCCTGCGACGGCCTGGTGCACGACGACGCCGCCCTCGTCCGGGCCGCGCGAGGCGCGCTGACCCGTACCGAGCAGATACGGCGGGTGGCGGCGACGCTGTGCGGCGCCGACGTCGGCTGGGCGTGCGCCCGATGCACGCGCCGCGCCGAGCGCCTCCTCCCCGGACTGGTCGGCGAGCTCGTGCCATGACGGACGCGAAGGCCGGCGGAGACCGGGTTCACGCGGAGTTCGCGCGGGATTTCCCCGGACGATTACGGGACTTGGGACGGGCGTCCGGAGAAGCGGATGACGGGTTTACCGTGCGGGCGGCTTCTTTACCTTCCCCATGGACGGGGAGATGGATGAAGGGAGCACCGAACCGGCGGTTATCCGTCCGTCTCCGGGGCACTCCCCCAAGGACGAGCAGCTACCGGAAATGCGGCACCGGGCGGGCTCGCGGAAGGCATCGGTGAATACCGGCCCCGCGGGCCCGCTCTGTGCTGTCACGCACCTTTTTCCTGCGGGTCACCTCAGCTCCCGGGCCGCGGCCGATTTCCGCCCGGTGAACATTCCTCCGCAGCCCCCGGAACCGGCGTCAGTCCGCGTGCGCACCCTCGGCGGCCCGGGCCAGGCCGCGGGGGCGCATGTCGGTCCAGTGGGTGTCGATGTACGCGAGTGCCGTCTCGCGGTCCGACTCCTCCAGCGCTGCCCGCCATCCCGCCGGGACCTGGGCGAACGAGGGCCACAGCGAGTGCTGCCCCTCGTCGTTGACCAGGACCAGGTAGGTGCCGTCCGGGTCTTCGAAGGGGTTGGTGCTCATCCTGTTTCTCCTTGCGCTGAGTCGGTCTCGGTGCGCACGTTCCTTCCCCCGCCGGTCGCGGTCGACGCATGACGCGTCCGGGAAACGGCGAAGAAGCCCGGAGAAGTTCCGGAGGGAAGCGCGGAACGGGAACGGTACCGCGCCCGGAGCGGCGTGAACCGGCCACCCGCTACGCGGTTTTGGCCACGGGGACAGCGTACGGGCCGGGCGGCAGAGCGAGTTCACCGGAATTCGGTTCCGCTTCCCACTCGACCGCGTCGCGCCGGGGCGGAGCAAGTAAACGTGAGATAGCGCATATTGCCCTCCCTTTACCGTTCCATTGCCTGCCGTGTTTCGATGGTCCGGTCCACTCCTTGATCAATCTTCTTGGTCCCTCCACCCACATCCGCCCACATCCGACGGCAGTCGCCGACCGTGCCGGCAAGACCGATGGGGATGCGCACACTGATGCCCGAAAACCTCCCTGAACTGCCCCTGACCGACGCGCAGCTGGGGGTCTGGCTGGCGGAACGCTCCGAACTCAGCCGGCCCGGCGCCTACCAGTGGGCGGAGTACCTCGTCCTGGACGGCGGGACCGACGCCGCGCTGCTGGCCACCGCGGTCGCCCGCGCCGCCGCCGACTGCGAGGCCGTCAACGTCCGCTTCACCGAACCGGCGGAGGCCGGGGCCGCACCCGTGCAGCACCCCGTCCCGGAGCCCCAACACCCCGTCGAGGTGGCCGACTTCCGGGACGCGGCCGACCCGGAGGCCGCCGCCGGGGAGTGGATGCGGGACGCGCTGGCGAAGGCCGGGGGCGTCGGCGACGGGCCACTGTTCCTCGGGGCCGTGCTGCGGGTGGCGGACGAACGGACGCTGGTGTTCCACCGGGTGCACCACATCGCCCTCGACGGCGCCGGCATGGCGCTGTTCGCCGAACGCGTCGCCGAGGTCTACACCTGCCTGCACGAGGGCCGCCCCGTCCCGGACAGCGGCTGGACGGGGCTGCGGCCCCTGCTGGACACCGAGTCCGCCTACCGGCAGTCCCCCGCACACGCCGCCGACGGCGAATGGTGGCACGAACGCCTCGGCGGACGGCCGGAGTTCCTCAGCCTGGGCACCCACGCGGCCCCGGCCGACAGCACGTCGCTGCGGCTGACGAGGACGCTCACGGACGAGGAGTTCACCGCGCTGCGCGAGGGCGCACGGCGGCTCGGGCACCGCTGGACGCGGCTGTTCACCGCCGCGACGGCCGTGTACCTGCACGCCGCGGCCGGCAGCCGGGACGTCGTGCTGAGCCTGCCCGTCGCCGGCCGCCCGGCCGAACTCGCCCGGACCGTACCGGCGATGACGGCGAACGTGCTGCCGCTGCGCCTGCACGTCGACCCCGCGGCACCGCTGGCCGAGCTGCTCGACGGGGTCGGCGGCGAGCTGCGGCAGGTGCGCGAACGGCAGCGGTACCGGGGGGAGCGCCTGCGGCGGGCCGAGCAGGGGCCCGAGGACGGGCGGAAGTTCTTCGGCCCGGTGCTCAACATCCAGCGGTTCGACCGGCCGTTGCGGTTCGGCCCGGTGACGGCGACCGTGCACAACCTCCAGGCGCCGCCCTCCGAGGACCTGTCCGTCGTCGCCTACGACCGCGGGGACGGCGGGCTGCGCCTCGACTTCGACGCCAACCCGGCCAACCACGACGAGGAGCTGCTCCGGGACGTCGCCGACCGCTTCCTGCACGTGCTGCGGCAGCTGACGGCCGCCGGCCGGGACACCCCGACGGCCCGGATCACGGCGGCCACCGAGGAGGAGCTCCGGCACACCGCGGCGCTGGGCACCGGCGACGGCCAGGCCCCCGCGCCCTCCCGCACCGCCGTCGGCCGCTTCGCCGAGCAGGTACGGCGCGCCCCCGACGCGCCCGCGGTCCGTTCGGCCGCGACCGGGGAGCGGCTGACGTACCGCGAACTGGACGCGCGCAGTTCGGCGCTGGCCGCCGCGCTCGCGGAGGCGGGCGCGGGCCCGGAGCGGACGGTCGGGCTGCTGCTGGAGCGGTCGCCGGAGCTGGTCGTCGCGGCGCTCGCGGTGCTGAAGGCGGGCGCCGCCTATGTGCCCCTGCAACAGGACGACGCGGTGGCCCGGCAGGAGGCGGTGCTCTCCGACGCGGGTGTGGAGCTGCTGGTCACCGACGGGGAGACCGCCGAGGACGGCGTGGTCGCGCTCGCGCGGGAGCGCGGGGTGCCGCGACTGGACGTGCGGACGGCGGGAGTTGAGCCCATGGAGCCGCTTTCCGTGGCACCGGAGGGGCTGGCCTGCGTGATGTTCACCTCCGGCTCCACGGGGCGCCCCAAGGGCGTCGCGCTCACCCAGGGCAACCTGGCCGGGCTCGCCGCCGACCGGTGGTGGACCGAGGGCGGCGCCGACCGGGTGCTGCTGCACTCGCCGCACGCCTTCGACGCGTTCAACCTGGAGGTGTGGGTACCGCTGCTCACCGGCGGCGAGGTGGTCGTCGCCCCGCCCGGGCGGCTGGACCCGGCCGCGCTGGCCCGGATCACGGCGGACACCGGCCTCACCGGAGTGTGGCTCACCGCGGGGCTGTTCGGGGCACTCGCGTCCGAGGACCCGCGCTGTCTAGCGGGGCTGCGGCAGGTGTGGACGGGCGGTGACGTGGTCTCCCCCGCCGCGGTGCGCGCCGTGCGCGCCGCGCTGCCGGGGCTCACCGTCGTCAACGGCTACGGGCCCACCGAGACCACGGTGTTCGCGACCCGGTACGCCACCCCGGACCTTCCGGAGGACGCGGGTGTCGTCCCGGTCGGCACGCCGCTGGACGGCAAGCGGGTGCTGCTGCTCGACGACGCGCTGCGCCCCGTGCCGCCCGGTGCGGTGGGCGAGGTGTATCTCGGGGGCGTCGGCGTCGCGCGCGGCTATCTGGGGCGCGCGGGCGCGACGGCCGAACGCTTCGTGCCCGACCCCACGGGCCCGCCCGGGGCCCGCGTCTACCGCACGGGCGACCTGGCCCGCTGGAACCGCGCGGGGCGGCTGGAGTTCGCCGGCCGCTCCGACGGGCAGCTGAAGCTGCGCGGCTACCGGATCGAGACGGGCGAGATCGACGCCGCGCTGCTGGCCGAGCCCGGCGTACGGCAGTCCGCGACGGTCCTGCGCGAGGACCGGCCCGGGGTGCGCGCACTGGTCAGTTACGTGGCCGCCGACGCGGACGTGTGCACCGGGGAGCTGCGCGAGGCGGTGGCGCGGCGGCTGCCGCCGTACATGGTCCCCTCGGCCGTGGTGGCCGTGGACCGGCTGCCGCTCACCCGGAACGGCAAGCTCGACCGGGCTGCCCTGCCGGCGCCGGAGGCGGACGGGACGGCGGCCCCCGCCGCCCCCGCCGGCTCCGTGGAGAGCCGGCTCGCCGGACTGTTCGGCGAGGTGCTGGGCCTGCGCGAAGTGCCCCTGGACGGGGACTTCTTCCGGCTCGGCGGGGACAGCATCAAGGCGATCCAGCTGGCAGGCGCGGCGCAGCGGGCCGGGCTGTCCGTGGCCACCTCCGACGTGTTCCGGACCCCCACCGTCTCGGGCCTGGCCGCCGGCCTCGGGGACGCACCGGCACCCTCGGCCGGGCGGCCGGGCGGGGCGTGGGCCGCGGCGGAGGACGACGATCCCACGGTGCCGCTGACGCCGGTCATGCACTGGCTGCGGGAACGCGGCGGTCCCGTCGACGGGTTCGTGCAGTCGCTGACGCTGCGCACTCCGGCGGGCATCACCGCGGAGCAGCTGCGCACTGTGGTGCAGGCGCTGGTCGACCACCACGGCATGCTGCGGCTCGCCCTGCGCGAGACGGACGGCGTGTGGTCGCTCGAAGTGCTGCCCCGGGCGGACGTCGCACTCAACGGCCCGGAGGACGGTCCCGACCCGGCGAACGGGCAGATGGTGCACGCCCGTTGGCGCGATCACGGGCCGGAGAAGGCCGGGGAACTGACCCTCACCGTGCACCATCTGGCCGTCGACGGGGTGTCCTGGCGCATCCTCCAGGAGGACCTGCGGACCGCGTGGGAGGCCGTGCGGCACGGGCGCACCCCGCGCCTCCAGCCGGTCGGCACCCCGTTCCCGCAGTGGGCGCGGGGGCTGGTGCGGCATGCCCACCATCCGTCCGTGCAGGCCGAGTTCGGCCGGCTGCGGGAGCTGCCCGCCGACCCGCCGCTCGCCGCGCGGCCGCTGGACGGCGCGACGGACACCGAGGCCACCCGGCGCCGGCACACCGTCCCCCTGTCCGGCACGCTCACCGCGCGGCTGGTGGAGGACGCGACCGAGGCGTTCGGCGCCTCGGTGAACGACCTGCTGCTGACCGCGTTCGCGCTGGCCGCCGCCGACTGGCGGGAGGGCCCGGACGCGCTCCTCGTCGACCTGGAGGGGCACGGCCGCGAGGAGTTCGCCGAGGGGCTCGATCTGTCCCGCACGGTGGGCTGGTTCACCAGCCTGTGCCCCGTCGCGCTCGATCCCGGCTGCTCCTGGGCGGACGTCCGCACCGATCCGGCGGCGCTGGACGGCGCGGTCGCCGCGGTGCGCGCCCGCGTGCGGGATTCCGGGCGCGCGGGGCTCACGTACGGGCTGCTGCGCCATCTCAATCCGCAGACCTCTCCGGCGCTCGCCGCCGGGCCCGCACCGCAGTTCGCGTTCAACTATCTGGGCCGGTTCGACGTCGGCGGCGAGGACGGCGACTGGACGGTGCCGGAAGGCTCCCAGGGGCTCGGCCCGGGCGCGGGCGGCGGGCTGGCGATGGGGCACAGCGTCGAACTGGACGCGCTGATCACCGACGGCGCGGACGGGCCACGGCTGGTGGCGCACTGGTCCTGGCCGGGCGAACTGCTCCCCGAGGACCGGGTTCCGCGGCTCGCGGACCGGTGGTTCGACGTCCTGGAGGCCCTGGTGCGCCGGGCCCGCGCCCGCGCGACGGGCGAACTGCCGCTGCCGCCGCTCGCGCAGGGCCTGCTGTTCCACTCGCTGTACGACCACGACGGCACCGACCCGTACCTCGTCCAGTTCGTCTTCGCGCTGGACGGGCCGCTCGACACGGACGCGCTCCGCGGCGCCCTGCACCGGCTGCTGCTGCGCCACCCCCAGCTGTCCGCGGGCGTGCGGCACGGACCGACGGGGCGCCCCGTCCAGGTGGTGCCCGCCGAATTCGCCGTGGACTGGCAGGAGATACCGGCGCACGAGGACCTGGAGCACTTCCTCGCCGCCGACCGCGGGCAGCGGTTCGACCTCGCGCGCCCGCCGCTCGTCCGGGCCGCCCTCCAGCACCACGGGGAGGCGCGGCACACCTTCGTGCTGACCACCCACCATCTCCTGCTGGACGGCTGGTCGATGCCGATCCTGGTCAGGGAGCTGTTCGCGCTCTACGCGGGACGGGAACTGCCGCCCGCGACCCCGTACCGCGACTTCCTGGACTGGCTCGCGGCCCGCGACTCCCGTGCGGACGAGGACGCCTGGCGCGCGCTGCTGTCCTCCGTCGACGGGCCGACCCTGGTCGGCACCGCCGGACGGCGCGGTTCCGCCGCGCCCCGCCGCACCGCCGACAGCGAGCTGGACGCGGCCACCAGCGCCCGGATCGACGCGCTCGCGCGGCAGCACGGGCTGACCTCCAATGTCGTCGTCCAGCTGGCCTGGGCCGTCCTGCTGGGCGCGCTGACCGGCCGGGACGACGTGGTGTTCGGTGCGACGGTCTCGGGCCGTCCGGCCGAACTGCCGGGCGCCGAGGACATCGTGGGCCTGCTGATCAACACCGTCCCGGTGCGGGTCCGTCTCGACCCGCGGCGCCCCGTCGCCGAGTGCCTCGCCGAGCTGCGGGCGCAGCAGCTGGCCATGCTGGACCACCAGCACGCCGACCTGAGCCTGCTGAAATCGGTCACCGGACACGCCGAACTCTTCGACACCGTCGTCGTCTTCGAGAACTACCCGATCGACGAGGACGCGCTGCGCGAACTGGTGCCCGGACTGGGCCTGCGGGACGTGCAGGGCCGGGACGGCACGCACTACCCGCTGACGCTGATCGCCGTGCCGGGGCACGACGGGCTGCGGCTCCGGCTCGACCACAGCACCGAACTGTTCGACGGGGAACAGGCCGACCGCCTCCTCACCCGCCTGGGCACTCTGCTCGACCGGATCACCGAGCACCCCGGGGCACCCCTCGGCCGGCTCGGCCTGCTGCTGCCGGACGAGTCCGAGCAGGCGCCGGAGCCCGCCGCGCAGCCCCAACGGGGCGGTCTGCCGGGCCTGTTCGAGGCCCAGGCGCGCAGGCGGCCCACCGCGCCCGCCGTCACCTGCGGGGCGGTCACCCTGTCGTACGGGGAGCTGAACGCGCGGGCCAACCGTCTCGCGCGGCTGCTCGTCGAGCGCGGCGCCGGCCCGGAACGTCTGGTGGCGCTGGTCTTCGGGCGTTCCGCCGACCTCCTGGTCGCGGTGCTGGCCGTGCTCAAGTCCGGCGCCGGGTACCTGCCCCTCGACCCGGCGGCACCGGAGGCACGCACACGGCGGGTGCTGGACGACGCGGACCCGGTGCTCGTGCTGAGCGACCGCCCGGTCGCCGGGACGCGCCCGGCGGTCCTCCTCCAGGACGACGACCCGGCGGCGCACCTGCCCGCGCACGACCTCGGCCTCGCCCCGCACCCCGACAGCACGGCGTACGTCATCTACACCTCGGGTTCCACGGGCGAGCCGAAGGGTGTCGTCGTCTCGCACCACAACGTCGAACGGCTCCTCGCCGCCGCGGACGCGCGGTTCGGCTTCGGCGAGGAGGACGTGCACACGCTGTTCCACAGTTACGCCTTCGACGTCTCCGTGTGGGAGATGTGGACGGCGCTGGGCCGCGGCGGCCGCCTGGTGGTGGTGCCCGAGGACGTCGCCAGGTCGCCGCGCGAACTGCTGGCCCTGCTGGCGCGGGAGCGGGTGACCGCGCTGAGCCAGACCCCGTCGGCCTTCTACCCGCTGCTGCGGGCGGAGGCGGACGATTCCGGGGAGGTGCCCGCCTCCTCGCTGCCCGACCTGCGGTTCGTGGTGTTCGCCGGGGAGCCGCTGGACCTCTCCCGGGTGCGCTCCTGGACGGCTGCCGACCGTCCCGCGCTGGTCAACATGTACGGGATCACCGAGACCACCGTGCACGCCACGCACACCGAACTCACCGACCCCGAGGAGACCGCGAGCGTCGTCGGCACCGCGCTGCCCGACCTGCGGCTCCGCCTGCTCGACCACGCGCTGCGCCCCGTACCGCCCGGCTGCCCCGGCGAGATCTACGTCTCCGGTCCCGGCGTGACCCGCGGCTACGCGGGACGCCCCGGGCTCACCGCGAGCCGCTACGTCGCCGACCCGTGGGGCCCGCCGGGGGCGCGGATGTACCGCTCGGGGGACCTGGCGCGCCGCCGGGCTGACGGGAGCCTGGAGTACCTGGCCCGGGTCGACCAGCAGGTGAAGATCCGCGGCTACCGGATCGAACCCGGCGAGATCGAACGCGCCCTGGAGACCCACCCCGGGGTGGAGCGCGCGGTCGTCCTCGCGGATGAGGACGCCGACGGCGGCAGGCTGCTCTGCTACGCGGTGCCCCACGGCGAGCCCGACCCCGTCGCACTGCGGGAGTACGCGCGCACTCTGCTGCCCGCGCACATGGTGCCCGCGTTCGTCCTCCTGGTGGAGGAGATCCCGCTGACCGGGAACGGCAAGCTCGACCGCCGGGCCCTGCCGCGCCCCGAGTCCGCGCTGCCGGTCTCCCGGCCGCCGGAGACCCCGCCGGAGCGGCTGCTGTGCGCGCTGTACGCCGAGGTCCTGGGGGTGCCCCGGGTGGGCGCCGAGGACAGCTTCTTCGACCTGGGCGGGCACTCGCTGCTCGCCACCCGGCTGATCAACCGGCTGCGTGCGGAGACCGGCGCGGAGCTGAGCATCCGCACCCTGTTCGACGCCCCCGCCGTCGCCGACCTGGCGCTGCGGCTGCCGGAGGGTGCCGGCGCCGAACCGGCCCTCGGCGAGGGCGCGTCGGCCACGGACACCGAGCCGGCCGGAGCGCCGCGTTCCGGGCTGGCCGCTGTGGTCAGGCCCGAGCGGATTCCGCTCTCGCCCGCGCAGCGGCGGCTGTGGTTCTTCAGCCGGTTCGCCGGGCCCAACTCCGTGTACAACATGGCGTTCGCCGTCCGGCTGAGCGGCCCGCTGGCCCCCGGGCCGCTGCGTGCGGCGCTGGGTGACGTGCTCGGCCGGCACGAGAGCCTGCGCACCACCGTCACCGAGATCGAGGGGGAACCGCAGCAGCACATCCGCGCCGCGCGGGAGATGCCGTTCGAGACGGTGACCACCTCGGAGACCGAACTCCCGGCACGGCTGGCCGAGGCGTCCGCGCACGTCTTCGACCTCGGCGGTGAACTCCCCGTCCGCGCCGTGCTGTTCGAGACCGCACCCGAGCGGCACGTGCTGCTGGTCCTGCTGCACCACATCGCCGCCGACGGCTGGTCCCTGGCCCCACTGGCCCGCGACATCTCCTCCGCCTACCGGGCACGGCTCGCGGGCCGCGAGCCCGACTGGTCGGACCGGCCCGGCCGGCCCGCACAGTACGCCGATTACGCGCTCTGGCAGCACGGCGCCGACCCGGGCCCCGGCCTCGCCTACTGGACGCGGCAGTTGAGCGGCGTCCCCGAGACGCTGCCGCTGCCGCTGGACCACGCCAGGCCCGCGGTGTCCGCGCACCGCGGGGAGACGCTCGCCTTCACCCTGGACGCCGGGCTGCACGCGGCGCTGAACCGGCTCGCGCGGGCCACCGGCACCAGCCTGTTCATGGTCACGCACGCCGCCGTCGCCGTGCTGCTGTCCCGGCTCGGCGCCGGTACGGACATCCCCGTCGGCACCCCCGTCGCGGGGCGGCACGACGAGGCACTGCACGAGACCGTCGGCTGTTTCGTCAACACGGTGGTGCTGCGCACCGATCTGAGCGGGGAGCCGACCTTCGCCGAGCTGCTGGAACGGGTACGGAGCACCGATCTGGACGCCTTCGCCCACCAGGAGGTGCCCTTCGAGCAGGTGGTCGAGGCGGTCAACCCGCCGCGCTCGCTGGCCGCGCACCCGCTGTTCCAGGTGATGCTGGCGTTCCAGGAGGCGCCGCCCGCCGGGGAGTTCGACCTCCCGGGGCTGCACGCCGAGCCGGTCACCACGCACGGCGGCGCCTCCCGGATGGACCTGCTGTGGAGCCTGCGCCCGCACCTCGACGCGCAGGGCGCCGAGGCCGGGATCGAGGGCGAGCTGGAGTACGACACCGAACTGTTCGCCCCGGCCTCCGCCCGGCTGCTGCCGGCCCGCCTCGAAGGGCTGCTGCGGGCCGTGGTCGCGGACCCGTCGCTGCCGGTCGCCGGTCTGCCCGTCCTCGTCGCCGGGGAGCAGGAGCAGCTGACCCGCCGGTGGAACGCCACCGCGCGCGAGCTGCCGCCGGGCCCCGGCCCGCGCGGCACCGTCGGCGAACTGTTCGCGGCACAGGCCCGCCGGGTGCCCGGGGCACCGGCCGTGCGGCACGGCGAGACCGTGGTCACCTTCGGCGAGCTCGCCGCGCGGGTGGAGAGCCTCGCGGCGCTGCTGCGGCAACACGGCGCGGGGCCGGGCACGTTGATCGCGCTGGAGCTGCCCCGGGACGCGCGGCTGCCCACGGCGCTGCTCGCCGTCCAGTCGCTCGGCGCCGCCTCGCTGCCGGTCGACCCGGCGCTGCCGCCGCGCCGCGCCGCGTCCCTCCTCGCCGACGCGCGGCCGCTGCTGGTGCTGCGCGCCGCCGAGGCCGAAGGGGACTGCGGGTTCGCCGTCTCCCCCGGCGCGGAGCAGCCCGCGCAGGTCCCGGAGGACACCGCGTACGTCACCTACACCTCGGGCTCCACCGGGCGGCCGAAGGGCGTGATCGTGCCGCACGGGGCGCTGCTGAACCTGGTGCTGGCGCTGCGGGAGAGGCTGGGCGCCGGCGAGGAGGACCGGGTGCTCGCCGCCGCGCCCGCGAGCTTCGACATGTCCCAGCCGGAGGTGTACCTGCCGCTGGTCACCGGCGCCGCGATGGTGCTCGCCGACCGGAACGCGCTGCGCGACCCGGAGGAACTGTCCGCACTGCTGGACCGGCACCGGGTCACCGTGATGCAGGCGACGCCCTCGCTGTGGCAGTCCCTGGTGGCGCGGCGTCCGGAGCGGCTCAAGGAGCTCCGGGCGGTCATCGGCGGCGAGGCCGTCCCCGCCGACCTGGCCGGTCAACTGTCCGGGCTCACCGCCTCGTTGCTGGCCTGCTACGGGCCGACGGAGACCACCGTGTGGTCCGCCTGCCGCCCGGTCAGGACCACCGCCCCGGCCGCGGGCGCCACCGTGCCGCTCGGGCGGCCGATGTGGAACACCCGCGCCTACGTGCTCGACGCCCGGCTGCGGCCGGTGCCGCCCGGCGTGCCGGGCGAGCTGTACCTGGCGGGCACCGGAGTGGCCACCGGGTACCTGCACCGGCCGGGGCTGACCGCGCAGCGGTTCGTCGCCGACCCGTTCGGCCCGGCGGGCGAGCGGATGTACCGCACGGGCGACCTCGCCTCGTGGACGGCCGACGGTGAACTGCGCTTCCACGGCCGCACGGACGACCAGGTGAAGATCCGCGGCCACCGGGTCGAGCCGGGCGAGATCGAGGCCGTGCTCGCCGGGCACGAGGACGTCACGGCGGCCGCCGTCGCCGTGCACGACCGGACGCCCGACGACCGCCGCCTGGTGGGCTACGTCGTCCCCGCCGGCGCCGACCTGCACGCCGTCGGCGCGCACGCGGCCGCGCACCTGCCGGACTACATGCTGCCCGCGCGGCTGGTCGGCCTGGACGAGATGCCCCTCAGCAGCCACGGAAAGCTGCTGCGCGACCGGCTGCCGGAACCAGACTGGGCCCCGGCCGCCGCACCCGAACCGCCGGAGAACCTGCACGAGCACCTGATGTGCGCGCTCTTCGCGGACGTCCTGGGGCTGCCCCGGGTCGGGCCCGCCGACCACTTCTTCGAACTGGGCGGGCACTCCCTGCTGGCCGCCCGGCTGACCGGCCGCATCCGGGCCGAGCTGGGCCGGGAGCCGACGATCCGGAACGTCTTCGAGGCCCCCACACCGGCCGCGCTGCTCCGCCTCCTGGACGCCGAACCGTCCGGACGGACAGCCGGACCGGCACACCTCGTACCGTTCCGCACGGAGGGCACCGCGGCGCCGGTGTTCTGCGTGCACTCGCTCAGCGGCATCAGCTGGCCCTACTCGGGGCTGCTGCGGCACATCGACCGGGAGCACCCGGTGTACGGCATCCAGGCCGAGGGACCCGGTGGCGTCGCCGAACTGCCGGGCTCCGTCGAGGAGATGGCCGAGCGCTACCTGGCCGAGCTGCGCACCGTACGCCCGCACGGCCCGTACCACCTGGTGGGCTGGTCCTTCGGCGGACTGGTGGCGCACGCGCTGGCCGTCCGGCTGCGGGAGCTCGGCGAACCGGCCGGCACGCTGTTCCTGCTGGACACGGCCGTCGGCGCGGCCACCGACCCCGACGAGAGCCTGGACGAGCGCGTCCACCGGCTGCTGCTCACCTCCGCCGGTCTGGACGACGCACAGTGCGCCGCCGAGGGGCACGACCTCGGCGACTTCGGCACCGTCTCCGCGCTGCTGCGCCGGGAGGGCAGCGTGTTCGCGCGGTTCACCGAGGACGACGTCCGCCGTGTGGTCGCCGTCTCGCGCCACAACGCCCGGCTGGCGCGGACCCACCGGCCCGTGCCCTACCCGGGCGAGACCGGCTACGCCGAGGCGGCCGGCGAACGCCCCGTACCGCAGCACGAGCTGTGGCGCCCGTACGCCGCGGGCGGGCTGACCGTCGGGCACGTCGGCGCGGTCCACCACCGGATGCTGCACCCGCAGCACGTGCACGAGGCCGGGGCCCTGCTCCGCGACCTGCTCAGGAGGCACCCTTGACCCGCACCGAACCCCTCCCCGCAGGACGTGCCGCACTGGCCGAACTGCCGCCCGGCGCACGGGTGGTGGTCCGGCTGCCCAACGGCCCGGCGCTCGCCGAGGTACTGCTCGCCTGCTTCGACCTGCGGCTCGTCGCCGTCCCGCTGCCCCCGCGCACCGGGGAGCGGGCCGTAGCGGAGATCGCCCGGCGGGTTTCGGCCACGGCACTCGTGGACCCGGACGGGACGCACCGCACGGGGCTGCCCGATGTGCACACCGCCCCCGAGGACCTGGCCTTCCTCATGTTCACCTCCGGCTCCACCGGACCGCAGAAGGGCGTGATGCTGAGCCGCAGCGCCGTCCTCGGCAACGCGGCCAGGACGGCGGAGCTGCACGGGCTGGCCCCGGACCGTCCGCACGGCACCTGCCTGCCGCTGTACCACTGCAACGCGCTGGTCATGTCACTGCTCGGCACGCACCTCACCGGGGCGCCGCTGGTCCTGCACACCCCCTTCGACCCGGCGGGCTACTTCGCCGCGCTGGACGCCGCCGGGGCCAGGACCGCCTCGATCGTGCCCGCGCTGCTCGCCGACCTGGTGGAGGCGGGCCCCGCCTGGCCGGAGGGGCTGGAGTACCTGGTCACCGCGGCGGCACCGCTGACCGGCGACCTCGCCCGCCGCTTCCACCGCAGGTACGGCCCCCGGCTGCGGCAGGGCTACGGGCTGACCGAGGCCGTCAACTTCAGCTTCACCACCCCCCTGCTCGACGACGCCGCCTTCCGCGACCAGTACCTGGAGCACGCACCCCCGGTCGGCCTCCCGCTGCCGGACACCGAACTGCGCCTGGAATCCGGCGAGGTGTGGATCCGCACCCCCGACCTGATGCACGGCTACTGGCAGGACGACGCCGCCACGGCCGCCGCCCTCACCGAGGACGGCTGGCTGCGCACCGGCGACCTGGGCGAGCTGCGGGACGGGCTGCTGGTCCTCCGCGGCCGCGCCGGTGAACGGATCAACCGGGGCGGCGAGAAGCACTACCCGCTGGAGGTCGAGCGCGGCTGGCGCGAGGCCGGGCTGACCGGCCGGTTCGCCGCGGTGGCCGTGGACGAGCCCGCGCTCGGCCAGGACATCGGGCTGATCGCCACGGACCAGCCGGTCCCCGCCGTCCGCGCCGCGTACGAACAGGCGCCGCTGCGGCCCGCGGTGATCCGCTTCGGCGGGTACCTCGCCACCTCCACCGGCAAGCCCCAGCGCAAGGCGATGGGCCGGGAGCTGACCGCGCTGCGGCTCGCCCCCGCACGGTACGAGCGGCTGCTGCGGCACGCCGCCGCCGTCGCGCAGGACCTGCTGCGCGACGGCGCCGAGGACCCCGGACTGCGCGCGCTGGCGGCCGCGGCCGACGGCGCCCGCGCGCACGAGGACGACGAAGTCGCCCTCGGCGCCCTCGACTTCCTGCGGGACCACTGGCACGCACCCGGGGACCGCCCGGCGGACGGGGAACTGGACCGGGCCAAGGCCGGCTGGCTCCGCGCCCTCCTCACCGCCTGGCCGCTGTCCGCCCACACCGGTCAGGTGGCGGAGCTGGCGGCCGGCCACGGCCACGAGGCGGCGCCCGTACCGCTGGGCACCGAGGCGCACTTCGGGGCCAGTTCGCTGCTCGTCCTGCCGCACGGGCCCGCCCCCGAGGGTCCCGCCTGGGCCCTGGGCCCGCTGCTCACCTTCCTGACCGGCTCCCCCGCCGGCGCCGGCACCGACCGCTGGCCCCGGCTGGCCCGGCTGCGCGAACAGGGCTTCACGGACGTGGGCTGCACCGTCCTGCGCGCCGGACGCCACGACCTGGGCGGCGTCCTCTGGGCGCACCGGGCCCCGGACGGCGGTCCGGGCACAGAAACCGGGCCGCAGGAATCCGGGCCGCGGCCCTCCGAACGTCCGGCTTACGGACCGAACCAGCACACAGGAGCGACCACATGACACAGGCACCGGCCCACACGACGGCCCCCGGCCCCCAGGCCCCCGCCCGTATGAAGCAGTCCCCCGACCACGAGGACGAGATCCTCGACGTCGAACTGCACGAGGACCCGGGCCGCAACCAGCTCACCCCCGTGGTCCAACTGCCGCCCGCCGTCGCCCTGTCCGTCGTCGAATCGCTCGCCGGAGTGGTGCGCCAGGCGCACCGGGCGGAGGCCGCCGACCCGACCCCGTCCGGTGCGCTCAAGCACGCGCAGGAGTTCGAGGAGGGCGACGTGTTCCTGCTCGAACCGCCCTTCGAGGACTTCTTCGCCGACCGCTACCTGATGGACTTCTACGACACCACGGCGCGCGACATCTGCTCCCGCATGCACCTGCACACCGGACTGCGCTTCGTCCGGATGATGACGGGCCCGGACACCACCATCCGCGTCTCCAGCCTCTCCCCCCTCACGGTCCGCGCCGCGACGGGATGGAGCACGCCCCTGCACTCCTTCACCGACGCGCTGCCCGGCACCCCGACCGGCGTGCACCGGCAGCGGCACAACGTGATGGTGCCGCCCAACTCCTGGGTGGACATGCAGATTCCGCGCGGGGTCTCCCACCAGTTCAACGCGGTGGGGCCGAACGCCGTCATCGACTCCGTGCACCCGGAGGAGTCCATCGAGACGCTCCGGGAGGGCATGTCGGAGTACCGGATGATGGCGCAGACCATCTTCCTCGCCAAGGACAAGACCCCCGCCGCCACCTGCGCCGACCCGGACCGCGGCTGACCGGCTCCCCCTGCCGCCCGGGCCGGCCCCGGGACGTCAGGATGGTGCCATGGCTGATTCCTTCACCACCCGCACCGTCGACGTCACCACCGGCACCACGGAGACCGTCCACGACCTCACCGCCACGTGCGCGTCCTTCCTCCGGGAGGCCGCGCACGGCCGTGACGGCCTGTTGAACGTCTTCACCCCGCACGCCACCGCCGGCCTCGCCGTCATCGAGACCGGCGCGGGCAGCGACGACGACCTCCTGACCGCCCTCCACACCCTCCTCCCGGCCGACGACCGCTGGCAGCACCGCCACGGCACCCCCGGCCACGGCCGCGACCACGTCCTCCCCGCCCTCGTCCCGCCCCACGCCACCCTCCCCGTCCTCAACGGCGCCCTGGAACTGGGCACATGGCAGTCCGTCGTCCTCGTCGACACCAACGTGGACAACCCGCGACGGCAGGTGCGGCTGAGTTTTCTGGGGTAGCCGCGGGCGGGCCGGCGGCGCATCTCTCTTACCGGCATGTCCCCGGCGGGGACGGGGCGCTCGGGCGCCACACTCGACGGGAGGAAGCCGGAGGTACCGGTCACAGGCGCCCTCCAGGTGCACGACCCGTCACACCATCCGGTCGAACCGCGCGGTGGCGCTCCGGGCGCGCACGGAGCGCCCCGCACGTCACGGAGGAGAACCGCACAATGAGCCCGCAGAGCAGCTCCGCCACCACGAGGCCGGGCCGGGAGCGTGGCGCCCCGACCGTCGCGGCCCCAGGGCTGGTCAAACCGATCTCGGCGGACGTCATGGAGGACACCGGAACCGGCCTGGACTTCGGTACCAGAGCGGACCGGATGGCGGGCCATCTCACCCCCAACGACCGCTTCTTCGTACGCAGCCACTCCCCCACCCCGCGGATCGACACCGACCGGTGGTCGCTCCGCATCGAGGGCGACGCCGTCCGCGCGCCCGTCACTCTCACCTACGACGACCTGTGGCACGCGTTCCCGCACGTTTCCGTGACGCGCACCATCGAGTGCGCGGGAAACCGCCGGGTCCTCTTCGGGCAGCAGCACGGTCAGCGCATCGCCGGCACGCCGTGGGGGCGGGGCGCGGTCGGCACGGCCGAGTGGACCGGCGTACGTCTGCGCGACCTGTTCGAAGCGGCCCAGATCGCCCCGGACGCCCGCGAGGTCATGCCCGAAGGGCTGGACGCGTGCCGGGCCCGGCGGCCGCTGCCCCTGACCAAGGCCCTGGCCGACGACACCGTGCTCGCGCTGGCGATGAACGGTGAGCCGCTGCCGCCCGACCACGGCCACCCCGCCCGGGTCGTCGTCTCCGGCTGGCTGGGCGCGGCCAGCATCAAGTGGGTGGGCCGGATCGAGGTCTCCCGCGAACCGCTCAACGTGCCCTGGAACACCGAGGACTACGTCCTCATCGGCCCCGGACACCCCGCAGCGGGCCCCGCTCTGGGCACCCCCATCCACGCACTCCCCGTGACCAGCCTGGTGGAACTCGACTGGCCCGCCCGGCTGACGGCACGGCACCGGATCATCCGGGGCCGCGCGTTCGCCGGGGAACACCGGGTCACGGAGGTCGCCTACCGCATCGACCACGGCCCCTGGCACAGGGCCGACCTCACCGGCCCCCGGGAACCGGGCATCTGGACCCGCTGGCAGTTCCCCTGGCACCCCGCCCCGGGCGAACACACCCTCTCCGTACGCGCCACCGACGACCGGGGCAACACCCAGCCGGACCACGTCCCGTGGAACCACCTCGGCTACCTCAACAACCAGGTACTCGCCCATCCGGTCAGCGTCAGGTGAGCACCGGGGGGGGCGTGGGTGAGGGGGCCGTACCGGTCCCTCACCCCAACTGCCGCCAGGCTCAGGGGAAGAGGGGCTCCACCATCGCCTCCCCGGCCACGATCCGCCAGGCTGGGACACGGACGGTCCGTGTCACCACTGCCGGTTTCGCACCCGAACCGCCGGACGGGAGCCCCATCAACAGATCTCCCCGCGCGTGTGTCAGCCGCAGGTGGCGGGCCGGATCAAGGTCGTCCTCCGCCCCTCTGTCGATCAGCACCGCGGTGTTCCCCTCGCCAGCGGTGAACAGCAGGTCAACAGTCTGGCCACCGACAACCGCCGTACGTTCAAGGCCAGTGAACCCACGCCGGCCGAGATAATCCTGAAGCCGGTCCACGAGCTGTTCACCGGTCCCGTCCTCTGTCTCCGCCCCGGGGCCCGGGCAGTAGGCCGTGTCCAGCACCTCCGCCCGCTCGGCGAGGAGGACGGGGAGTCCCGACTGGCCCTGCCAGAAGGCACGACCACCCACCGTGATCAGCTGCGACTTCGCCCGTGTGATCGCGACGTTCCACAGGTTGACCTGGCTCGTCACCCAGTGCGTCGTACGCGGCGGGGTGTTTCCCGTGGCCACCGGGCTCAGCACCATGACGTCCCCGCTGCCCGCGGACGGGGCAAGCGCACAACCGCTCTCGCGACGGCGGCCTGTGGACGAGGCCACCGCCGACGCCCTCGGCACCCTGCTCGCCTCGGAGCTCGGTGGGCCGTTCAGCCGGCGTGGCCCACTGCGGCCGAAGTCGGCTTCCCGGTGCGGGCCAGCAGGCGTCCGAAGAGCGCCGCGACAGGGATCATGAACGCCCCGTAGACCGCCGCAGGTACGGCCAGCGCGCTGCTGTCCAGAACACCCACGGCGATGGTGATCGCCAGGGTCGCGTTGTGGGCGCCGATCTCGAACGACGCGGCGATGGCCTGTGGCCGTGCCACACGCACCGCGCGCGGAACCGCGAACCCCAGTACGAGATTGAGGGCGCAGAACACGAGCACGGCTGGGCCCACATCGGCGATGTATCCGGGCAGTTCTGCGCGTTCGGAGAAGATCGAGCCGAGAACAGCCAGAGCCAGGACCACGGACGAGCCGATCCGGACCGGCCGGTCGAGGGCAGCGGCCAGGGACGGGCGGTAGCGGCGCAGCAGCATGCCCACCGCGACCGGCACGAGCACGATCGCGAAGACCTGGAGCATCTTCCCGAACTGCAGCGTGACCTGCCCGCCGCCGAGGTCCGGGTCGAAGTAGGCCAGGCCGAGGTTGGTGACCAGCGGGATCGACACGATGGCGATCACCGAATTGGCGGCGGTGAGCGTGATGTTGAGGGCGACGTCCCCGCCGAAGAGGTGGCTGAAGAGGCTGGAGATGGTGCCGCCCGGCGACGCGGCGAGCAGCATCATCCCTGCCGCGAGGACCGACGGAACCTGCAGCACGAGCATCAGCCCGAAGCACAGTGCGGGCAGCACGACCAGCTGCAGCGCCATCGTGACCGCGACTGCCCTGCGGTGAGTCCTGACGGCGATGAAGTCCTGGACGGTGAGGGAAAGGCCGAGCCCGACCATGACGAGCGCCACGGCTATGGGCAGAAAGGCCGAGATGAAGGGGGAGTTCATGCGGGCGGCTCCTACCTGGGGTGCGGCGGCGGGCGTCGATGCCGGCCACGCCGCAACGTAGGTCCGGCCGGCCGAAATGCGGACTGGTGCGGGAGGACGAAACACCTCCGCAAAGTCGTGCCCGGACCACAGAGACCCCGCCGCCCGCGCCGCCTAGCGTGATCGGCCGTCGACGCCCCGTCAGCCGACGCCGCACCTCAGGAGGTTCCCATGACAGATCTCACCGGCCGCCGCGCACTCGTCACCGGCGGCGCGCAAGGCATCGGGCGCGCCATCGCCCAGCGTCTGGTGGCCGCCGGCGCCCAGGTGGTGCTGGCCGACAAGAACGAGCAGGGCGCGCAGAACACCGCCAAGGAGATCGGCGGCGGCACCGTCGGCATACGGTGCGACGTGCGCAGTGCCGACGACGCCGGGGACGCCGTCGCCGCGGCGGTCGAGGGTATGGGCGGGCTCGACGTCCTGGTCAACAACGCCGGCATCGAGATCGCGAAGCCCGTCACCGAGCTGACGGACGAGGAGTTCATGCGTGTTCTGAACGTGAACGCGGGTGGCACGTTCCGCGCCACCCAGGCCGCGATTCCCGCTCTGGCCGCATCCGGCAGCGGTGCGATCGTCAACCTCGGCTCCGTGGCCGGCATGTCCGGCGGCCCGATGCTCAGCGCGTACTGCGCGTCCAAGGGGGCCGTCCTCCGGTTCACCGAGTCCGCGGCGATCGAACTGCGCCAGTCCGGCATCACGGTGAACACGGTCTGTCCCGGCATCGTCTCCACCGAGATGGCCGACCGCCTCGTCGCACCGATCGACGCCGTCTCGCCCGCTCCCTTCGCCGAGCTGATCGCGATGCGCCAGGGCCGACCGGGCACACCCGACGAGGTCGCGGGGCTCGTTGCGTTCCTCGCATCGGGCGAGGCCCGCTTCATCACCGGCGCGCACTACGCCATCGACGGAGGGCTCACCGCGAGCCTGTTCTGATCCGCACCGCCCCGGTCCCTGATCCGCACTGTTCCGGACATCGACGCCGTCACCTGCGCCGATGTCCGGGACACGGTGTTGTCGGCCGTTGCCGGGTCCGGAAGGCTCTGTCAGGATGACCGCGCTCGCACGGTGGGTGCGGGCGTGTACGCGACGAGGAGGGCCATCGTGGCCTTGCAGTCGGCCGCCCCCGACGAGGTGAGGCAACGCGCCGAGGCGCGCGTCGCCGCCCTGGCGGGGCACATGCGGGCCCAGCTTCCGGGTCTGACCCGGCGGCTCCAGGCCGAACTGGCCGAGAAGGTCACCGACCTGCGGGGCGACCCCCGGCTCCTCGACCTGCTCTACGGCAGCACCGAGAGCAACCTGGAGACCGTCATCGAGGTCCTGCGTTACGGCATCCCGGCCGAGGACGTCACCGGCCCCTCCGCCGCGGAGGAGTACGCCCGCCGCCTCGCCCGGCACGGCGTCTCCTCGAACGCGCTGACCCGCGCCTACCGGCTCGCCCACGAGTACGTGCTGGACTGGGCCGCCTCCTGGATCGCGGCCGAGGAGCCGGACCCCGTCGTCGCGTACGCCGCTTGCCGCCGGTTCACGAGCATGACGTTCCGGTACGTCGACAGCGTCTCGGAGCAGGTGGTGCGCGTCTACGAGACCGAGCGCGAGCGGTACCTGGCCAATCGCGGCACCGTACGGGCTGCCATGATCACATCGCTGCTCGCCGGTGAGCAGATCAAGGTCGCCGACGCCGAGGCCGCACTCGGCTACGGACTCGGTCAGTGGCACCTGGGCGTCGTCATCTGGGGAGCGGACCGCAGGACGTCCACCCAGGAGCTGCGGCACTGCGAGGGACTGCTCGCCGAGATCGCCACAGCGGCGGGCAGTACGGGACAGCCCCTGCTCGGCCGCAACGACGGCTCGGGCAGCTGGGGCTGGGTCCCGCTGGGCCTCGGAGCGGAGAGCCTCGACCTCGTACGGATGGAGCAGATCGTCGCCGCCGCCGGGTCCGGACTGCGGGTGGCGTTCGGCTCGCCCGCCTCGGGCATGGAGGGGTTCCGGCAGACCCACGTCGAGGCGTTGCGGGCCCGCACTGTCGCGATGGTCGCGGCTGAACGCGCCCGGATGGTCACCTCGTTCACCGAGGCCGGTGTCCGCGCGGCCGCGCTGCTCGCCACCGACCTGGACGCGGCCCGCAGCCTCGTGCGCGACACCCTGGGGGCGCTGGCCGCCGACACCGAGCCCGCGGCCAGGCTACGCGGCACCCTGCTGGCCTTCGTCGTCGAGAAGGGCAGCTACGTCGCCACCGCCGAGCGGACCCACCTGCACAAGAACACGGTGAAGTACCGCGTGGACCGGGCGGTCGAAGAGCGCGGAAAGCCCTTGGACCGCAACTGGCTCGAGGTCGAACTCGCCCTCATCGCCTGCGAGTGGCTGGGCGCCGGCGTTCTCACCGCCGACGCCGTCTGAGCCCTCGCGGCGCCGACACCTCACGTCCGCGGTCCTTCACCTGCGCCTCCTTCTTGGCTCCGGGGGCACGAACATGCGGCCGAGCTTTGGTTTCCCGGCACAGGGACCCCGGCCTTCCGCACGCCTAGCTTCGAGGCACATCACCCGGCCCCGAGCAGGAGGACCCCCATGCCCCAGCAGCTGAGCGGCAAGACGGCCATCGTGACAGGCTCCGCGACCGGCATCGGCTTCGCCATCGCGTCCCGCCTCGCCGCGGAAGGAGCGAACGTGGTCGTCTCCGACATCGACGAGGCTGCCGCCAAGGAGGCGTCCGCAAAGATCCCCGGCTCCGCGGCGATCGCCTGCGACGTACGGGACGAGGACCAGGTGAAGGCACTGGTGGAGGGCTCGGTCGAGCGGTTCGGGGCGCTGCACGTCATGGTGCCCAACGCGGGCGTGGCGCGGGCGATGCCGCTCGTCGAGATGGACCTGGCCGCCTGGCGCGAGGTCACCTCGGTCAACCTGGACGGTGTCTTCCTCGCCATCCGCCACGCGGCACCCGCGATCGTCGCCGCGGGCGGCGGCAGCATCGTCACCCTCGGCTCGGTCACCGCACTCGCCGGCGCACCGCTGATCGGCCATTACGCCGCGTCCAAGGCTGCCGTCGTCAACCTCACCAAGACCGCCGCCACCGAGCTCCGTTCCCACAATGTGCGCGTGAACGCCGTGCTGCCCGGCTTCGTCGGCACCCAGCTGGTCACCGGTCAGGCCGAATCCTTCGAGGAGCAGTCCGGCATGCCGGCCGGCGGGTTCGCCGCGCTGATGGACCAGAAGCAGGGGCGCCTGGGCACGGTCGAGGAGGTCGCCGATGCGGTGCTCTTCCTGGCAGCGGACTCCGCGTCCTTCTGCAACGGCACCGGCCTCCTCCTCGACGGCGGCCTCAACGCCTCGCTGTTCTGACTCCGCTCCGGACGGCATACCACCCCGAAAGGCTCCCGCACACCATGTCTCTGACCTATCTGCACTGGCGCCGACAGGACACCCCGGGCGAGCGGCCCTGCGTGGGCGACGAGCAACTGCAGTTCACCTACGACGAGTTCGGCCTGCGTGTCGAAGCGGTGGCCGAGCAGTTCGCACAGGCCGGCGTCGGCCCCGGATCCGTGGTCGCCGTGATGCTGCCGAACAGGGTCGAGCTGCTGGTCTGCTTGATGGCGGCCTGGCGGGTGGGCGCCGCGGCGACCCCGGTGAACCCTGTCTTCACCGCGGCCGAGGCCGACTACCAGATCAGCGACTCCGGTGCCGTGCTCGTCGTCAACGCCGGCCCCGGCGCACCCGACGGCGGCAGACCGTCCCTCGTCGTCGACGACCTGCGCCAGACGCCGGAAGGACACGCGCTGCCGGAGCCGTCGACCGATCCCGCCGACCGCGCCCTGCTCATCTACACCAGCGGCTCCACCGGCCGCCCCAAGGGCGTGATCCTCGATCACGCCAACATCGACGCGATGGTCGCCTCGATCTCCTCGCACCTGGAGATCACCGCGGACGACCACTGCCTGCTCGTCCTGCCGCTGTTCCACGTGAACGCCATCTGCGTCAGTTTCCTCAGCACCCTGCGCGCGGGCGGCCGTCTGTCCGTGCTGAGCCGCTTCCACCCGAAGGAGTTCCTCGCCGCCGTCGAGCGATTGCGCCCCACGTTCTTCTCCGCCGTGCCCACCATCTACGCCCATCTCGTCGGCCTGTCCGCGGAGTTGACGGCAGACACCTCCTCGGTACGGGTGGCGATCTGTGGTGCGGCGCCCGCCTCCGAGGAACTGCTGGCCGCGGTGGAGAAGCGCTTCGGTTTCCCGGTGGTCGAGGGCTACGGCCTCACCGAGGGCAGCTGCGCCTCCACCTCCTCCCCGCTGCACGCTCCGCGCCGCCCCGGCACCGTCGGCGTCGCCCTGCCCGGCCAGCGCGTCGCGGTCATGGCGGGCGACGGCACCCTGCTGCCGCCCGGCGAGCGCGGCGAGATCGTCGTCCAGGGCGCCAACGTGATGCGCGGCTACCTCGGCCGCCCGGAGGCCACCGCCGAGACCCTGCGCGGCGGTTGGCTGCACACCGGCGACGTGGGCGTCCTGGACGAGGACGGCTACCTGCGGATCGTCGACCGGATCAAGGACATGATCATCCGCGGTGGCGAGAACCTGTACCCCAAGGAGATCGAGTCCGTCCTCCATCAGCACCCCGCTGTGCAGGAAGCCGCCGTGGTGGGCGCCCCGCACGCGGTGTACGGAGAAGTGCCGGTCGCCTACGTGGCCGCGTACCCGGGCATGCCGCTGGTCGTCGACGAGCTGCGCGCACTCTGCGCCGAGCGGCTCACCAAAGTGAAGAACCCGGTGGCCGTGCACGTCCTGGACACCCTCCCCAAGAACCCCGTCGGAAAGCTCGACAAGCCCGCTCTGCGCGCCCGCCTCGCCGCTGCCCCCGCCGACCCCACCCCTCAGGGAGCCTGACCATGGGATTCCTCCAGCCCGACCCCCCGAAGGAAGACCCTCGGACCCTGCTGGCCCGCCCGTTCCTGGAGCGGATCAGAATTCTCAGCACCCACTGGGCCGAGCACGGATTCGGCGCCCCGCGCGCGGTATCCGTCATCTACGTGCTCAAGGTGGCGGTGCTCTACTGCCTGGGCGGCCTCCTCGTCGCCCGGTACACGTCCGATCTCGGTTCCATCTCCGACTTCACCTCCTGGTGGAGCGAGCCGATCCTCTACCAGAAGCTCATCCTGTGGACGGTGCTCCTCGAAGTGCTGGGACTCGCGGGCTCCTGGGGCCCGCTGGCCGGTCACTTCAAGCCGATGACCGGCGGCGCGCTGTACTGGCTGCGGCCGGGCACGATCCGGCTGCCGCCATGGCCCGGCAAGGTCCCGCTGACCGCCGGAGACGCGCGCACCGTGGGCGATGTCCTGCTGTACGCGGCCCTGTTGGCGAGCCTCGTCGTCGGGCTCGTACTGCCGGGGTCCGCCGACAGGGCTCTCGCCGACGCCCTCCCGGACAGCACCGGCGGCCTGGTGACACCCGCGGTCCACGTCGTCGTCGCCGTGCTCCTCGTGCTCTGCGGCCTGCGGGACCGGCTGATCTTCCTGGGCGCCCGTGGCGAGCAATACCTGCCCGCCCTGGTTCTGTCGGCGGCGCTCGGCTTCACCGACATGATCATCGCCTGGAAGCTGCTCATGGTGGTGGTGTGGCTGGGCGCCGGCATCTCCAAGTTCGGCCGGCACTTCACCAACGTGATCCCGCCGATGATCTCCAACGGGCCGTTCATGCCGTCCAAAGCCCTGCGTCGCGCCCACTACCGCAACTTCCCCGAGGACATCCGCCCTTCGCGACTGGCCTGGGTGATGGGGCACATCTTCGGCACCGCCGTCGAGCTGGGCCTTCCGCTGATCCTGCTGTTCTCGCCGGACCGCACGATCACCCTGCTCGCCGCCGCGTCGATGGTGATCTTCCACCTGTTCATCCTGTCCACGTTCCCGCTGGCCGTGCCGCTGGAGTGGAACGCCCTCTTCGCCTTCGGCGCGGTCTTCCTCTTCGTCGGCTACCCGGCGCAGGACGGCTACGGCGTGCTCGACTTCTCCCAGTGGTGGATGCTGCCGCTGATATTCGCCGCGCTCGCCTTCTTCCCCGTCCTCGGCAACTTCCGGCCCGACCTCGTCTCGTTCCTTCCGTCCATGCGCCAGTACGCGGGCAACTGGGCCTCCGCGACGTGGGCGTTCGCCCCCGGCTGCGAGGAGCGCCTGAACGAGCTCGCGACACCCGCGCGCATCCAGGTCGAACAGATGCAGAAGATGGTCATGGCGTACGACGAGGACGCCGCCCGGGTCGCCATGCAGATGCCGCTGGCCTGGCGCTCGCTGCACAGCCAGGGCCGCGGCCTGTACTCCGTCCTCACACGCCGGCTGCCCGACATCGACAACTACACCGTCCGCGAGGCCGAGTTCATCTGCAACCAGCTCACCGGCTGGAACTTCGGCGACGGTCACCTGCACGACATCCGACTCATCGACGCGCTGCAGAAGCGGCTGAACTTCGCGCCGGGTGAGTTGACCGTCGTATGGGTCGAATCGCAGCCGATCCACAAGGACACCCAGAGCTACCAGGTCATCGACGCCGCCCTCGGCGTCGTCGAGCGCGGCACCTGGAAGGTCGCGGACGCCGTCGAGCGTCAGCCCTGGCTGCCGGAGCCACTCGGACCCGTCCCGGTGGAGATCGAATGGGTGCGGTCCGCCGAGGACGCCGGCTCACTCGTCGCGGAAGGCTGAACACCATGACCACAGCAGCAGTCGTGGGCAGCGGCCCCAACGGCCTGGCCGCCGCGATCCGGCTGGCCCAGGAGGGGCTGGACGTCACGGTGCTGGAATGCGCGGAGCGGCCGGGCGGCGGTACCCACACCTCGGAGCTGACCCTGCCCGGCCTCCTGCACGACGACTGCGCGGCGATCCACCCGACCGGGGTCGCCTCGCCCTTCCTGAACTCCCTCGGCCTGGACCGCTTCGGCCTGCGCTGGCTGTGGCCCGATCTCGACCTGGCCCACCCGCTGGACGACGGCCGGGCCGGCGTCCTCTCCCGCGACATGACGCGTACGGCGGCCACCCTCGGCCGGGACGCGGACGCCTGGCGCCGGGTCTTCGCCCCGCTCGCCGACCGTTTCGACAAGATCGGTGAGGACGTCTTCCGACCGGTGCTGCACCTGCCCCGGCACCCCCTGGCGTTCGCCCGATTCGGCATGGGCGTCCTGCCGCCCGCGACCTGGGCGGCACACCGATGGCGGGACGAACCGGCCCACGCCCTGTTCCTGGGCGTCGCGGCACACGCCTTCGGCCGGCTCGACACCCCGCTGAGCGGATCGGTCGGAATGATGCTCGCCGCGGCGGGCCACGCGGTGGGCTGGCCCGTAGCGGAAGGCGGCACGT
Source organism: Streptomyces sp. HNM0574 (assembly GCF_012726235.1). Classification (GTDB taxonomy): domain Bacteria; phylum Actinomycetota; class Actinomycetes; order Streptomycetales; family Streptomycetaceae; genus Streptomyces. The sequence continues at coordinate 164,348 of NZ_JAASAH010000008.1, read as the reverse complement.
ACGCGATCACCACCGCGATGATCCGCCTCCTGGAGAGCCTCGGCGGCGCCGTCCGCACGGGCGTCAGGGTCACCGCACTTCGCGAGTTGCCCGAACTCCTGGGCAGTGAGCCCGACGTGGTGTTGCTCGACACCGCCCCGCAGGCCGCGGCCCGCATCGCGGGCGACCGCCTGCCGCCACGCGTACGCCGGGCGCTGACCCGTTACCGCCACGGCCCGGCCGTACACAAGGTCGACTACGCGATCGACGGTGACGTCCCCTGGACCAACGAGGACTGCCGCCGCGCCGGCACCCTCCACCTCGGCGGCGGTGCACGGGAGATCGCAGCAACGGAAGCCGCCACCGCACGCGGCACCATGACCGACCGCCCCTTCGTCCTCGTGGGCCAGCAGTACCTCGCCGACCCGTCGCGCTCCGCGAACGGCGCCAACCCGCTGTACGCCTACGCGCACATCCCGCACGGCCACACCGGGGACGTCACCGAGGCGGTGACCGCTCAGATCGAGCGGTTCGCCCCCGGTTTCCGGCACCGCATCCTCGCCGTGCACGCCCGTACGGCACCCCAACTGGCGGCGTACAACCCGAACTTCGTCGGCGGCGACATCGCGGGCGGCTCCAACCACGCCCGCCAGCTGGTCTTCCGGCCCCGCGCCGCCACCGACCCGTACAGCCTGGGCGCCCCCGGGATCTATCTGTGCTCGGCCTCGACCCCGCCCGGCGCCGGTGTGCACGGCATGTGCGGGGTGCGGGCGGCGGAATCGGCCCTGGCCCACCTGAACTCCGCTGCCCGGACTTCGACCCCGGCCCGCGCGTGACCCTCGCACCTAAGCTCCCGCAGGAAAGGCCCACACCATGCCGACCTGGTCCACCGACCGCAGCATCGCCACCCCTCCCGCCCGCTTCATCCGTGCCGACCGCGTGGAGCGCGACGACTCACCCCTCAGCGACACCCTCTACGAGGCCCGTGTCCTGGACGCGTACACCATCGGCGTCCAGGCTTACGTCTACGGCTGGCCCGCGGTGCACAACTGGCGCATCCGGGCCTGCCTGCTCGACCCGGACTTCCCCCAGCACGCCCCGCTGGGCACCTTTCTCCACGAGCCGCTCCCCGCGGACCACCGCTACCGGCTCTTCGTCACGCCGAACGCGGACCTGCTGTACTCCGAGGCGTTCCTCGACCTGCGTGACGAGCCGACCGTGCTGCATGTCCCCGACACCGGCGGCATGCGCTACTGGGCGGCCCAGGTTCTCGACAGCTTCACCGACACCGCCGCCAACATCTCAAGCCGCTCTGCCGGTTCCGGCCCCGGCGACTACGCGCTCGTCGCCCCCGGCTGGGACGGCGTCCTGCCCCCGGGCGTCACCGAGGTCCGCGTCCCCACCCGCACCTGCTTCATCCTGCTGCGCACCCTGTTCGAGACCGAGGCGGACCTCCCGGCCACTCGCAAGATCCAACAGGGCTTCACGCTCACTCCGCTCTCACACTTCCTGGCCGCCACCGCGTACGAGCCGCCCGTCGTACCGGCCGACGATCCGCGCCGCGATGTGATCCGCGACGAGACCGGACTCTCCACTTCCCTCTCCTACTTCACCGTCCTGAACCGCGCCCTGGACGAGGGCGGCATGCGGCCCGCCGAGGACGGTCTGCGCCACCTCTTCGCCCGCATCGGCGTCGGCCCCGGCCACACCTTCGTCCCGGACACCCTGGACTCCGCCACCCGCGAGGGCCTCACGCGCGCGGTCGCCGACGGATGGAAGCTGGTACAGGCCCGCTCCGCCACCGCCCGCACCACCTTCCGCAACGGCTGGGTGCTGCCCGACCCGATCGCGCAGACCGGCTCCTACGGACACGACTACCTCCAGCGCGCGGGAGTCGCCCACCGCGGCATCTACGCCAACACCGCAGAGGAATACGCGGCCATGCCCGCCGTCCTCGACTCCGCGGGCCGCCCGCTGAACGGCGACGCGACCTACACGATCCACATGGACGCGGACCAGCTGCCGAAGGTCGACTCGTACTGGTCGATCACGATCTACACGCTGCCCGACCGCGCCCTGCCCGACCACGCGTCGGGCCGCACGACGGTCAACAGTCAACAGCCGGACCTGACTTACCAGGAAGACGGCTCACTCGACATCTTCATCCAGGCCGACGACCCGGGCCCCGGCCACCACTCCAACTGGCTCCCCTGCGTCCCCGGTCCGTTCCAGCTCATCCTGCGGGCGTACGGCCCCATCGACCCGGCCATCCACCACGGCGCGTGGCCGCCGCCCGCCATCGAGCGCACCTGACTCGGGCGCCGTCGGTTTCCCAGCAAGGAGGCACAGGAGCCATGACCGAACTGCATGCAGCACGCCTGAGCGGTGACGAAAAGATCGAGACCGCGTTCGGCACGATCGAGCTGGAGCACACCTTCCCGACCGACGACTCGGCCGAGCTTCTCTTCGACCAGCTCGACACACAGCGTGCCGCTCAGGCGTACCTGTGGTCGTTGCCGCTCGTCGGGTTCTTCACCTGGCGCGAACGTGCCCGCGAGGTCTTCGGGTCGACGGAGTTCGGCGACTTCGTGGTGTACGACTCGCTGCGCGAGAAGCGCGGCATCGTCACGGCGAACCTCACGACCCCGTACGTCATCAACTTCACGAGCCTGGCGGACGGCCCCGTTCTCATCGACCACCCGGCCGGCCCCACCGCTGGTGGAGTCCTGGACTTCTGGCAGCGCCCTGTTGTGGACCTCGGCCAGACCGGCCCGGACGCGGGCAAGGGCGGCGGCTATGTCGTCCTCGGCCCCGAGCACGACGCACAACCGTACGAGGACTCCGGCCGTCACGTGGTCCGTTCGGCCACGGTGAACGTCTTCATCGCCTTCCGGCTGCTCACCAAGGACCCGGAACTGGCCACGGCGGCCAAGGAAGGACTGAAGCTCTCGCGTGCCGGATCCGATCCGGCACCGGTCCGCTTCATCGAGGGCGTCGACCGCGAGTGGAGCGCGACGCCCGCGCGCGGACTGGCGTACTGGAGCGACCTGGCCGCCGCCCTCCAGGAGGAGCCTGTCCGCGAGATCGACAAGGCGTTCATGGCGATGCTCGCACCCCTCGGCATCGCCAAGGGTCAGCGGTTCGAGCCGGATGACCGTCAGCGCCGCATCTTGGAGGAAGGCGCGGCACTCGGCGAACTCCTGGTCCGCAACCTCCAGGTCAACCCCCGCTGCAGGAAGCCGTATTGGGAGCACACGAGCTGGTACAAGAGCTTCGATTTCGAGATCGAGCAGCAGAACGACACGATGCTCCAGCTCGACCAGCGCGCCACCTGGTTCTACGAGGCTGTCAGCAGCACCAAGGGCATGGTTCACCCCACCCTCGCGGCCGGCCAGGTCTTCATGACGGCGAAGCGCGACAGCGACGGCCGGCTCCTGCGCGCCGATCGCTCCTACCACCTGCACATCCCCGCCGACGTGCCGGCCGCCCAGTTCTGGTCCCTCACGCTCTACAGCGAGGACACCCGCCGCCCCTACGACAACGGCGGCACGGAGATCCGCAGCGTCAGCCTGGACAGCGTCGACGAGCAGCTCGAGTACAACGACGACGGCAGCATCGACCTGTATGTCGGCCCGTCCGCCCCGGCGGCCGCCGAGAGCAATTGGATGAAGACGGTCGGCCAGGACGGCTGGTTCGTCTACTTCCGCCTGTACGCCCCGACGGCCCCGTTCTTCGACAGGTCCTGGTCCCTGCCGGACTTCCGGAGCCACAGCGCCGGTTCGGCGGGGGCTGAATTCAGCGCATCGGCGGGCTGCTGAGCTGAATACAGGGAGCATGCGCACTCGTACGACCGGAGTGCCGAGGAGCCAGCGGGAGGCCACATCCCGAAGTCGGCTTTCACCTGGCTCCCAGAATGCCCTCCGAACGCAGGCCAGGCCCGGTACGGAATCCTCAGCACCGGGCCTGACCTGCTATTTCGACTGCCGGGATGGCGGGATTCGAACCCTCGGTCTCTTTGTCCCGAACAGGGCTCGCCCTGTTGTGGGCGAGGTTGGGGACCTGTCAGGTGCCCCAGCGCAGGTTCGCCAGAGCGCCCCAGGGCGCCAGGGCGCCAGGGCCGGCTGAGCCTCCTCCTCCACCACTGACCGGCCAACCGGTCTGTGGGGCGCGGAGCATGGGCCCCGCGCCCCTCCCGGACGTGGGCTCATGTGGGAGCCCTCACGGGGCTTTCATCGAGGATTCATCGTGGAATGCCAGAGTTTTGACTGCTTCGGTGGTCGCTTGTGCTCTTTCTGAAGACCCCATGGCTTGAAGTTGATGGTTTGTCCACCCTCATTCCGAGTAACCATGTGTGCTGAAAGATGACCCTTCGGAGGGGGACGGAATGGTGGGTCGGGTGGATACGGGCGTCCTTCTCGTCTGCGAGGACCAGCTGGATCGGGCCGGTCTGAACGCTGTTTTCGGCAAGGAACCGGGAATGGCGATCGTCGGTGACATCGAATCACCGGCGACGGCACAGCGGGTGGCGTGCCGGTATCGGCCGGACGTCATCCTGTGCAGTGAACGGGTGCTCTCGCGCGAGACGTTGGTGCTCGCCGAGCGGATAGCGGCGCAGTCGAGCGACGCGCGGCCGGTCCATCTGATCGTGCTGGTCTCCTCCCTGGACGACCAGGCCGTCAGCCTGCTGCGGATCGGCCGCTGCACGCTGTTGAGCCGGAGCGTGGGGCCGGCCGAGCTGATCGCGGCGGTGCGGATGGCCGCCGCCGGATATCTTCCGGTGCGGACCGATCTCGCGAGGAATCTCGCCACCGCTTCGGTCTCCCTGAGGGGAGCTTCGCAGGAGACCCTCGAACAGGTGCGGAATTTAACGAGACGGGAACGACGGGTATTCGAGCTCATGGTTCAGGGCCTCTCGAATCCGGAAATCGCAGCGGGACTCGGAGTCGCGGAGTCCACCGTCAAATCCCATGTGCAGAACATCCTCGGGAAACTCGCACTGCGGGACCGTGTGCAGGCGGTCATCTTCGCGTACGAGGCGGGCATCGTGCGGCGCCCCGCGCCCCTGGGCGAGCGTCTGGGGATGGCCGTCGTCCCGGGTCCCGCGGACAAAGGCGGGGACCCGGGGCCTGCCCGGGCACGGCGTACGGGGAACGGGCGGGCCCTGAGCGACACCGCTGCGCAGGGCCCGCCGCTGATCACCTCATGAACGTCCCTCCAGTTCCCCGGTGATGAACTCCGTGAGGTCGGCCAGGCTCTGACCACCCAGGATGCGTGCCAGCGGCACCGTGACCTCGTACGCGCGCTGCACCTGGCCGCGTACCTCGGTGGCCATCAGGGAGTCCAGCCCCTGCCTGTTGAGCGGCTTGCGGGCACTCAGCCGCTGGGGCGGGAGTGCCAGCACCTTGGCGAGGCGTTCGGTGAGGAACTCCCGTACGGCGTCCGGGCCTTGCGCGGTGCCCTCGGAGGGCTCGGCGGGCTCCGGACGGGGAGGCCCGGCGGGTTCCGGGCGCGGCTCCGGGGCCGCAACTCGCTGCTTGGGCAGGGGCGTCGGGGGCTCGGTGGGCGCCGGTTCCTCCCCCACCAGTTCCGTCAGCAGGGCGTCGCGTGCCGCGTCCGGGTAGGCGGTGCGCCAGCGCTGCCAGTCGGTGGCGAGCACCGTGGCCTGGGTGGAGGTGCCGGCGAGCAGGTCCTGGAGGAGGCCGATGGCCTCGTGCGGGGTGAAGCTGTCCATTCCCTGAGGGGCCAGGTCGCGGCCGTGTTCCTCGGCGTACCGGGCGACCATGCCGACGGTGGACCAGAAGCCCCAGTTGACCGAGAGCGCGGGCAGGCCGCGGGCCCGGCGGTGGTGGGCCAGGGCGTCGAGTGCGGCGTTCGCGGCGGCGTAGGCGCCCAGCATGGGTGAGCCCAGGACGGCGGAGGCCGAGGAGAACAGGGCGAAGAAGTCCAGCGGCGTGTCCTCCAGCACCCGGTGCAGGGTCCACGCGCCGGTGACCTTGGGCCGGACCGTGGCGGAGAACGCGTCCGGGTCCAGCTCGGCCGCCGGGGCGAGGTCGATGACGCCGGCCGCGTGCAGGACGCCGCGTACGGGCGGACGGCCGCTCTCCGCGTGCTCCCGTAGCAGGTCCCGCATCGCGGCCTCGTCGGCGACGTCCACGGCGTGGTAGGTGACCCGGGCCCCGTCGCGTTCCAGGGACTTCAGCAGGGGCGCGCGGCCGCCGAGCGGGCTGCGGCCCACCAGGATCAGGTCGCGGGCGCCTCGGTGGATCAGCCACTTGGCCAGCTCGGTGCCGATGCCGCCGAGCCCGCCGGTGATCAGGCAACTCCCGCCGGACACCTGCCAGTCGGCGCCCGGAGCCGCTGCCGGGGCGGCCGGGGGTGCGGGCACCGGAACCGCCGTCTCAGGGCTGCCGTCGAGGCGGAGCAGGACCTTGCCGACGTGCTGGGCCCGGGCCATCCGCCGGAACGCGGACTCGGCGTCCGCGCCCTCGTAGACCTCGTACGGCAGCGGCTCGAAGGCGTGGCTCTCGACGAGTTCGAGCACCCGGTCGAACAGTACGCCGGCCTGCCGGGGCCGGTTGCGGAGCATGTCGACCAGGTCCATGGCGTGGAAGGTGAGGCTCCTGGAGAACGGAAGGAGGCCGATCCGGCTGTTCTCCAGAAGGTCCTTCTTGCTCATCTCGACGTACCGTCCGTACGGCGCGAGCAGCGACAGGTTCCGGGAAATGGCCTCGCCGGAGAGGGAGTTGAGGACGACGTCGACACCCTCGCCGCGGGTGGCGTCGAGCACCGCGTCCGCGAAGCCGGTGGAGCGGGAGTCGGCGACGTGCCGGATGCCCATGGTCTTCAGCAGGGCCCGCTTCTGCGGGCTGCCCGCCGTCGCGAACACCTCGGCGCCGCGCCACAGTGCCGTGCGGACGGCGGCCAGGCCGACGCCGCCGGTCGCGGAGTGGATCAGCACCCGCTCCCCCGGTGCGAGTCCGGCCAGTTCGTGCAGCCCGTGGTACGCGGTGAGGTACGCGGCGGGCAGGGTGAGCGCCTCCTCGGCCGTCAGCCGGGAGGGGACGCGGGCCACCAGGCGGGCGTCGGCCACGACGTGGCTGGCCAGCGCGCCCTCGGCCAGGGCCACCACCTCGTCCCCCGGCCGCACGCCCGCCGCGCCCTCGCCGAGCCGGGTCACCACGCCCGCGCACTCCCAGCCCAGCGCGGCGCCTTCCGGCAGGCCGGGGTAGGCGCCCATCGCGGTAAGCACGTCGCGGTAGTTGAGCGCGGAGTGGGTGGTCCGGATCTCCACCTCGCCCGGTCCCGGGCCCCGTTCCGGCACCGGGACCCGCTCCAGCGAGTCCAGCAGTCCGGCCGTGCGGGCGCGCAGGGCGTACCGGGCGGGCGCCCGGCCGACTGCCGCGCGCGGGGCGGGCGGTGCTGCGGACGGAGCGCGGGGCACCAGGCGGGGTACGTAGCGGCGGCCGCCGCGGAACGCGATCTGGTGCTCCCGGCCCGTCCCGCCGAGGAGTTCGGCGGCGAGCGGGGAGAGGTCCCCGCTGCCCGGCTCCAGGTCCACCAGGGTGCACGTCCACCGCCGGTACTCCTGGGCCAGCGAACGGCCGAAGCCCCACAGCATCGCCTGCCCGACCGAGACCGGGCCCGGCGCTTCCGGCAGATGCTGCGCGCCCTCGGTCACCAGGAAGAGCCGGGGGACCGTCCCGGCCTGTGCGTCCAGTGCCCGCACCAGGTGCAACACGCTGTGGCAGCCGAGCTGTTCGGCCCGCCGCACCGCCCGCGCCACGTCCGCCGCCGGTTCGGTGCGGCTCTCCGGGTCCCGGGCCGTGCGCGACCATCCGTGCACGATTCCCGCGCAGGGTTCGCCGCCCGTGTCCCGGTCGAGGTCGTCGAGCAGGCGGCGGTGGCCCTCGGCCGAGTCCGGGGCGATCCGGTACCGGTCGGGACCCGGACGCTCGTACGCCGTGCCCTCCTCCACGACGACCACGCGGCCGCCGAGGAGCCCGGCGAGCGTGGCCGTGGCCTCGTCCGCGCCGCCGAACAGCAGCCAGTAGCCGTCCGGGCGGGCGGCGGGGGCGGGTGCCGCGGCCGGCCGCCAGACGACGTCGTGCACCCATCCCGAGGTGTCCCTCGGCTGCTCCCTGGGCACCAGGAAGCGCAGCGTCACGCCCTCCAACTCGGCGATCAGCAGGCCCTGTTCGTCGCGCACCTGGACCGTCCCGACGACCGCGTCGGGGCGTACGGCGGTGCGGACCGCATGGCTCCACACGGGCCCGTCCGGGCGGTGGTGGAGGCGGACGGCGGTGATGCCGCCGAGGACGAACGCGTCGTGCTCGTCGGCCGGTCCGGCGTCCCCGATGGCGGCGGCCAGCGTGTGCCCGCAGGCGTCGAGCAGCGCCGGGTGGAAGAGGTGGCGGTCGTCCACCGGGCCGAGCGAGGAGGGTGCCTCGATCCGCGCCAGCGCCTCCGCCTCGCCGCGCCACACGGCGCGGACCCCCTGGAACGCGCCCAGCCACTGGTTCCCCTTGGCGGCGAACGCGCGGTAGAACTCGTCGCCGGTGCTCTCGGTACAGCGTGCCGTGACGGCTTCGCGGGTGGCCGGTTCCGACGGGGCGGCGCCCGTCCCCCCGAAGTCCAGGCCGCCCGTCACCCGGCGGGAGAACTCCGTCTCCTCCGCCTCCCGGGCACTCACCTCGAAGGACCAACTGCCGTCCGCAGCAGGGGTGATCGCCACCCGGACCACCGGCGGCGCCTCCTCGGGCCTCAGATAGATCGCCCGGTGGTAGGTGACGTCCCGCAGCTCAGGGACGGTGCCGCGCGCCGCGCGGGCCGCCGCCGCGACCATCTCGACGTAGGCCGTCCCGGGGATGATCACGACGCCCTGCACCTGGTGGTCCCGGAGGTACGCGTTGGCCGCGAGGTCCACCGGGCCTTCCCACACGTGCCCCTCGCCCGGCACGGGCCGGCCGAGCAAGGGGTGGTCGCCTTCGTCGGTCTTCTCCCGCGGCGCTGGCCCCCCGGCGGAAGGGGTGTCGGGGAACCAGTACCGCTGCCGCTCCCAGGCCGGGCCCGGCAGCCGGACGTACGCGGACTCCTTCTCGAACAGCCGCCCGAGGTCGAGGGGCTGTCCGTTGAGGTGGACGGCGGCCAGCGAGTCCAGCAGGCAGGCCGTCTCGGGCTCGTGCCGCCGGGTCGAGCCGACGGCGAGGCTGCCGGCCGGTGCCGCGTCGACGTACTCGCGCATCGCGGGGACGAGGATCGGGTGCGGGCTGACCTCGACGAAAACCGTCGGCCCCCGCTCCAGCAGGCGTTCGACCACCGGGCCGAAGAGCACCGGCTGCCGCAGGTTGCGGGCCCAGTAGTCGGCGGTGAGACCGCTGCCGTCGACGGGCTCGGCGAGCACCGTCGAGTACATGGGGACGGTGCCGTCCCGGGGGTCGAGGGTCTTCAGCGCCGTCAGCAGGGGCTCCCGCAGCGGCTCCACCTGCGGCCCGTGCGAGGCGAAGTCCACCCGCACCAGACGGCAGAAGACGCCCTTCTTCTGGAGCGTCACCAGCACCTCGCGCATCGCGTCCCCGTCGCCCGAAAGGATCGTCGACGAGGGGCCGTTGACCGCCGCGACCGACACCAGGCCCTCGTACGGCTCCAGCTCGCGCGCGGCGTCGGCGGCGCTCAGCTCCACCGAGGCCATGGCGCCCCGGCCGGAGACCTCCTTGGCCAGGGCGCTCCGGCGGCAGATGACGGCGGCGCCGTCGGCGATGCTCAGCGCTCCGGAGGCGCAGGCGGCGGCGACCTCGCCCATGCTGTGGCCGACGACGACGTCCGGTTCGAGGCCCCAGGAGCGCCAGACGGCGGCGAGGGCCACCTCCATCGCCCACAGTGCGGGCTGGACGACGGCGACGTCCTCCGGCTCCTCCTCGGCCTCGGTCACCAGCTCGACGACGGACCAGCCGCTCTCCCTCCGGATCGCCGCGTCGCACTCCTCCAGTGCGCGCCGGAACTCCGGTTCGGTGCGGAAGAGTTCGCGCCCCATGCCCACCCACTGGGAACCCTGGCCGGGGAAGACGAACACCACCTGGGCGCGCTCCGGGTACACCTCGTCCGCCGAGCGCAGGAAGGCGGCCGGCTCGCCGTCGAGGAAGGTGTCCAGTTTCCCGGCCAGTTCGCGGCGGTCCGAGCCGACCAGGGTCAGTCTGCTCTCCCGGTGCTCACGGCGGGTCGCCGCGCTGAAGCACACGTCCCGCAGAGGCGCTGCCTCGCCGTCGTCTCGCATCAGCAGGTCCCGGTAGTCCCGCGCCACGCGGTGCAGCGTCTCGGGACGGTGGGAGGAGAGAGCCAGCAGCCTGGCCCGTGCGGGCTCGGGCCCGGGGGTGGCCGGTGCGGTGGCCTCGGGGCGGTAACCGCTCAGGACCACATGCGCGTTGGTGCCGGAGATGCCGAACGAGCTGACGCCGGCGACCCTCGCCCGCTCCCCCTCGGCCCACCGCGTCGTCTCCTGCGGTACCCGCACCGGGGCGGCCTGCCAGTCGACCGCCGGGGTCGGCTCGGCGCTGTGCAGGCTCGGCGGGACGAGGCCGTGCTCCAGCACCAGGACGGCCTTGATCAGCCCGGCGATGCCGGCCGCGCCCTCGGCGTGCCCGATGTTCGACTTGACGGAGCCGACGAGCAGCGGCTCCCCGTCCTCGCGGCCCTCCCCCAGCACGGTGCTCAGTGCGCGCAGTTCGACCGGGTCACCGGCCGCGGTGCCGGTCCCGTGGGCCTCCACGTAGTCCACCCGCGCCGGGTCCACACCCGCGTCCGCGTAGGCCGCGCGGAGGGTCTCACGCTGGGCCGTCTCGGCCGGGGCCATCATCGCGTCGCTCCACTGCCCGTCGTTGACGACGGCGGAGCCCCGGATGACGGCGCGGACGGCGTCCCCGTCCTCCAGCGCCGTCCGCAGCGGCTTCAGCACGACGACGCCGACGCCCTCGCTGCGGACGAAGCCGTCGGCGGAGGCGGAGGCGAATTTGCACCGCCCGTCGGGTGCGAGCATCCGCCCGTCGGAGAAGGTGATGCTCTCCTCCGGGACGAGGACCAGGTTCACGCCGCCGACCAGCGCCGTCGTCGACTCCCCGCTGCGCAGGCTCTGGCAGGCCAGGTGCACGGCGGTCAGCGAGGAGGAGCAGGCGGTGTCCACGGTGAGGCTGGGGCCGTGCAGGTCGAACGCGTAACTGAGCCGCCCGGACAGCACGCTGGGCGCCGTCCCCGCGTTGGCGTAGATGTCGAGGACGCCCCGGCGGCTCATGGTGTCCCAGTAGTTGCGGCCCATGGAGCCGACGAAGACCCCCGTGCGGCCCTCCGCCAGCCGGGCACGGGTGAGGCCCGCGTCCTCGACGGCGACGGCTGCCGTCTCCAGCAGCAGCCGCTGCTGCGGGTCCATCCGGCCGGCCTCGCGGGGGGCGATGCCGAAGAAGTCGGCGTCGAAGGCGTCGATGCCGTCGAGGAATCCGCCGTGCCGGCTGACGATCTTGCCGGGGGTGCCGGGCCTGGGGTCGTGGTAGGCGTCGATGTCGAAGCGAGTGGGCGGGACCTCGGTGATGCAGTCGTGCCCCTCGCACAGCCGCGACCAGAACTCCGTCTCGTCGGCGGCCTGCGGGAAGGAGCACGCCAGGCCCACGACGGCGACGGCGTGGTCGGGATGGAGGGCCGGTTCGGCCGGGGGCTGCTGCCGTGCGGACGGGCGTGGGGCCCTGGACTGCCTGCTGTCCCTCTTGGCGTTCTTGCGGTGCGTCATCGTCGTCTTCCTTGTCAGAGGGCCCAGGAGGCGGTGGCGGTCATCGTCAGGACGGCGCTGCTGACCACGAACCCCGGCGCCGAGCCGGCGAGCAGCACATGGTCACCGGCGGCGAGCTGACCGGTCGTCACGAGGTGGTCCAGGGCGACCACGTGGTCGCTGGCGCCGAGGTGGCCGACGGTGCGGCCGAAGTCCCAGGTGGAGGTGGACTCCGGCAGGCCGAGCGGGTCGAGGAAGAACTGCCCGACCAGATAGCGGCCCTGGTTCACATAGATCGCCCTGGCGACGTCGCCGGGACCGATCCCGGCCTCCTCCAGGGAGCGCCGGGCCACCTCGGCCTGCTTCTCGGCGATCAGCTCGTTGATCGCGGCGAGCGGCCGGTGCTCCCGGCTGAAGTCGCGGGCCCGCGCGAGCATGTCGATGGCGTCGATCTCGTCGCGGCCGTGCGGGTCGAACAGCGGCTCACGGCCCCGGTGCAGACCCTCCAGCTCGGGAACCGCCTGCTGGTTGACGGACCGTACGCGGGCGATGCCGTCGTCCGTGGTGAGCGTCATCGCGCTGGCCGCGTCGCCGATGACGGTGCCGGGGCCGTAGCCGCGCCACCGATTGCCGTGCGGGGAGGCGAAGTTGTCGGCGGTGGTGAGCAGGGCGGTGCGGCGTGCCGGGTCGGCGGCGAGCTGCCCGGCGGCGAGTTCGAGGGCCGCCAGCATGCCGTTGCAGCCCTGTCCGACCTCGAAGACGGGGATGTCGCCGCCGCCCAGTTCGCGCAGGATGTAGCCGCCCGGGTACCACATGGCCGGGCCCTGCCGCAGGACGTGGGAGTGGATGAGCAGGTCGAGGGAACCGGCGTCGGTTCCGGCCCTCTTGAGCGCGTCCCGTGCGGCCGAGACGGCCATCTCCACGGGTGGTGTCTCGCCGGCGACGAGGGTTCCGGTGACCCCCGAGTCCAGCATCAAGGTCTCGTCGTAGAGCCCCAGTTCGATGGCGCGTCGGCTGCTCATCCGCTCCGGCAGATAGGTTCCCAGCCCGCTGACATGGATGTTGTCTGGCCGCATGAGGATTCCTCGCGTGATTCGGCGGGTCGTGTTTCGTGTGCGCCGTGAGTGGTGTGCGCCGTGTATCGGGGGGGTGTTCAGGAGTGGTCCGAAAGGTGGCGGGTGAGGACGCGGCACACTTCGCCGAGCGGCCCGGGGCCGGTCATCGCGTCGTGTGCGCAGGCGAGGGGATGGTCGTCGACGCGCCCGGCCGCGTACGGGGCCCAGGCGGTGCTGTCCGGCGCGTCCTCGGCCCGGCCCTCGGTGGCGGTGAAGAACAGGACGTCGCCGTCGAAGAGTTCGGGCTCGTGCGCGTTCAGCAGGCGGATGTTGCGGACGGCGACGTCGACGAGCTCCCGCACCCGCTCCGGGCCGAGTGACGCGGGGACGCTGTTCTCGGCCAGGACGAGGGGCAGCAGCGCGTCCGGGTCGACGGGGCCCGCGCCCGCCGCCCCGGTGTCCAGGCCGGCGTGGTCGAGCAGTAGGCGCAGGGCGTCCTCGTCGCCGCGGACCTTTTCCCGGAACGGCGCCCCGGGGTAGGCGTCCAGCAGCGCGAGGACGGGGACGTCCTGGCCCTGCCGGCGCAGCTCCACGGCCATGGCGTGCGCGACGACGCCGCCGTAGGACCAGCCCAGCAGCCGGTACGGCCCCTCGGGCTGGATCTCGCGCAGGGCGCGGACGTACGCCGCCGCCGTCTCCCGCAGCGTCGCCGGACCGGGCTCGCCTCCGGAGAACCCGCTCGTCTGGAGCGCGTGCACCGGGATGTCCGGTGAGAGCCCGCTGAGCAGGCCCGCGTAGCACCAGCCGAGGCCGCCCACCGGGTGCACGCAGAACAGCGGCGGACGTGCGCCGCGCGGGCGCAGCGGGAGCACCGTGCCGAAGCCGTCCGCGCCGTCCGCGTCCCCGTCCTCGCCGGAGTCGAGGCGGCGTGCCAGGCGGGCGACGGTGGGGGCCTCGAAGAGCGTGCGGGCGGTGTGGCGGGTGCCGAACGCCGACTGGACGCGGGTGATCAGGCGGGTGGCGAGCAGCGAGTGGCCGCCGAGGTCGAAGAAGTTGTCGTGGACGCCGACGGATTCCTGCCCGAGGGTCTCGGCGAACAGGGTGGCGAGCAGGTGTTCCCGGGGTGTGCGGGGCGGGTCCTCGCCGGCCGGGGCCGTCCGGCCGGGTGCGGGGAGCGCGTCGCGGTCCAGCTTTCCGTTCGGGGTGAGGGGCAGCCGGTCGAGGGGGACGACGGCGGCCGGAACCATGTGGCCGGGCAGCCGCGCCGCGAGGTCCCGGCGGACCTCCGCGACGTCGAGGGCCGCCGGGTCGGGGGTGACGGCGTAGGCGGTGAGCCGGGTGTCGCCGGGCCGGTCGGTGCGGGCGAGGACGACGGCCCGGTCGACGTCCGGCCTGCGGGTGAGGGCGGACTCGATCTCGCCCGGCTCGACGCGGAAGCCCCGGACCTTGACCTGGTGGTCGGTGCGGCCCAGGTGGTGCAGCGTGCCGTCGGGGTCCCGGCGGGCGAGGTCGCCGGTGCGGTACATGCGCGACCCGGGCGGCCCGTACGGATCGGCGACGAACCGTTCGGCGGTGAGCGCGGGCCGGCGGTGGTAGCCGCGGGCGAGCCCGTCCCCGGCGATGTAGATCTCGGCGGGAACGCCCGGGGGGACGGGGCGCAGCGCCGGATCCAGGAGGTGGACGCGGGTGTTGGGGTTGGGGCGTCCGACGGGGGGCGGGTCCTGCGGGGTGAGGGGGTCCGAGAGGGTGGCGCAGGCGGTGGTCTCGGTGGGCCCGTACGCGTTGATCATGCGGCGTCCCGGGGCCCAGCGGGCCACCGTCTCGGGCGGGCAGGCTTCCCCGCCGACGACGAGGGTGGTGAGCCGGTCCGGGAGCGGGTCGAGGTCGTGGAGGACCGCCGGGGGCAGCAGGGCGTGGGTGATGCGGTGGTGGGTGAGCTGCTCGGCGAGGGCCTGGCCGGTGAGGAGTCCGGGCGGGGGGACGACGAGGGCGGCGCCGGTGGTGAGTGCCATGAGGGTTTCCATGACGGTGGCGTCGAAGCTGAAGGAAGCGAACTGGAGGACCCTGCTGGACGGTTGGAGGGCGAAGCGCTCCGTCTGGGCCTGTGCGAGGGCGAGCAGCCCGGTGTGCGGGACGGCGACGCCCTTGGGGCGCCCGGTGGAGCCCGAGGTGTAGATGACGTAGGCGGTGTTCTCGGGCCTCAGTGCGGTCGTGGGGTCGGTGGCGGGCTGCCGGGTGAGCGCGTCCGTGGTGCCGTCGGCGTCGAGGAGGAGCCGGGGGACGGTGGTGCCGGGCAGGCCGTGGGCGGTGTCGCCGGTGGTGAGGACGAGGGCGGGGCGGGCGTCGTCGAGCATGAAGGCGAGCCGCTCGGCGGGGTGTTCGGGGTCGAGGGGGAGGTAGGCGGCGCCCGCCTTGAGCACGGCCAGCATCGCGACGACAGTCTCGGCCGAGCGGGGCAGTGCGAGGGCGACGATCTGTTCGGGGCCGACGCCCTTGCCGATGAGCAGGTGGGCGAGACGGTTCGCGCGGGCGTTCAGTTCGGCGTAGGTGAGGGCGTGTTCGCCGTGGATCAGGGCGGTACCCCGGGGCGTGGCAGCCGTCTGGGCCTCGAACAGCGCGGGCCAGCAGGTGGGTTCGAGGGCGCGTGCGGTGTCGTTCCAACGGGTGTCGAAGGCGTGCTGTTCCTCGGCGGTCAGGGCGTTGAGCTGCCGGACCGGTGCTTCGGGATGCTCGGCGACGGCCTGGAGGAGGTGGCGGAAGCGGGTGGCGACGGCCTCGGCGGTGCCGCTGTCCAGGAGGTCGGGCCGGTGGCCGACGGTGAAGGAGAGCGGGCTGCCGGGCACCACGGTGAGGCTGAGCGCGTAGTGCGTGCCGTCCTGCGCCCGGACGTCGGTGACGCGCGGTTCACCGGCGGAGGCGCCGAAGGCATCCGCGTCGAGCGGGTAGTTCTCCAGGACCGTGGTGGTGTCGAAGAGCTGGGCGTGCGGGGTGGTGCGCTGGATCTCGGTGAGGCCGAGGTGCTGGTGGCCGAGAAGTTCCGCCTGCTCCTTCTGGAGGCGGTCCAGGAACCGGGTGAAGGTCTCGGCGGGGCGGACGAGGGTGTGCACGGGCACGGTGTTGATGAACAGGCCCACCATGCCGTGGTGGCCGGGGAGTTCGGCGGGCCGGCCGGAGACGGTGGCACCGAAGACGACGTCCTCACGTCCGGTGAGGGAGTGGAGCAGCAGCGACCAGGCGCCCTGCACCAGGGTGTTGAGGGTCAGCCCGTGCGCGCGGACGTACTGGTGGAGCCTTTCGGTGGTCTCCGGGGTGAGGTGGTGGGTGAGGTGCCGCGGGGCGGCCGTCGGTCCGGTGGTGGGGGCGGGCGCGAGGAGGCAGGGCTGGTCGAGGGTGCTGAGCGCGGCGGCCCAGGCGGTGCGCGCGGCCTCGTCGTCCTGGCGGGCGAGCCAGGACAGGTAGTCGCGGTACGGGGTGGCGGGCGGGAGCGGGTCGCCCGGGCCCTCGTGGCGGTAGAGGGTGAGCAGTTCGCGCAGCAGCACCGGCAGTGACCAGCCGTCGAGCAGGATGTGGTGCAGGGTGAGCGCGAGGGTGTGCCGGTCGGGGGCGTGCCGGAGGAGGGCGAAGCGGAGCAGCGGCGGGTCGGCCATGTCGAAGCGCTCACCGCGGAGTTGGGCGAGTACGGGCTCGGTGCGTTCCGGCTCACCGGTCAGGTCCCTCTCCTCCCAGCGGAGGCGGGTCCGGGCCGGGATCACCTGGAGGGGGCGGCCGCCGGGGCGGTGAAGGAATCCGGCAGTGAGGTGCGGGTGCCGGCGCAGCAGCGCCTCGGCGGCGGCGCGCAGGCGTGCGGGGTCGATCGACCCTTCGAGTTCCAGGGCCAGTTGGACGAGGTACACGTCGGGCGCCTGCTCGTCGTACGAGGCGTGGAACAGCAGGCCCTCCTGCAGGGGGGTCAGCGGGAGGACGTCCGCCGGCTCCCGTTCGGCCGCGATGCGGTCGATCTCGTCCTGGGTCAGGCGGAGCAGCGGCAGGTCCGAGGGGGTGAGGCCACCCGCCTCGGGCGTGGCGGCGTACTCGGTGAGGGTGCCGAGGGCGCGGGTCCAGAGCTCGCCGAGGCGGCGGACCTCGTCCTCGCCGAGGAGCTGGCGCGGCCAGGTGCAGGTGACGGTGAGTTCCGGGCCTTCGGGGGTGTCCCGGGTGAGGGCGTTGACGGTGAGGGTGTGGTGCAGCGGCATGTGGGGGTCGGCGCCGCCGGAGAGCGGTTCGGCCTCGGCGGCGACCGCCCAGTCCGCGTCCCGGGCCGCCGGGAAGCGCCCGAGGTAGTTGAAGGCCACGTGCGGGCGCGGGAGCCGGGCGAGCCGTTCGGCCGTCCGGGAGTTGAGGTGGCGCAGCAGGCCGTGGCCGATGCCGTGGTCGGGCACGGCACGCAGCTGCTCCTTGACCCGCTTGAGCGCGTCGTGCGCGACGGGGCCGGACAGTGGTCCGGTGCCGGTGTCCAGGCGCTGCGGGTGGACGCAGGTGAACCAGCCGACGGTGCGGGACAGTTCGGCGCCCTCCACCACGTCCTGGCGGCCGTGTCCCTCCAGGTCGACCAGGAGGGTGCCGTCGGAGGGGCCGCCGCGCTCCGTCTGCCAGCGGTGGTGGGCGAGTCCGAGCCCGGTGAGCAGCACGTCGTCGATGCCGCAGCGGTATTGCGCGGGGACCTCGGCGAGCACGGCGCGGGTCAGCTCGGGGGGCAGGGTCCAGGAGTGGGTGACGGCTGTGGCGACGGTGTCGCGCGCGGGGTCCAGCGCGCGCCGCCCCGGCGGCGGGACGGGCGCCCGGAGCGCCTCGGCCCAGAGCTCCGGTTCGCGCTCCCGGTCCCGGCTGTGCGCCTCGTCCGTCAGCGCGTGCGCCCAGTGCCGGAACGACGTGGTCACCGGCGGCAGTTGGGGTTCCGTGCCGGAGGTGACCGCCTGCCACGCGGTGGCGAGATCCTCCAGCAGGATGCGCCAGGAGACGCCGTCGACGACGAGATGGTGCAGCAGGAGCAGCAGCCGGCCGGGGGCGGTGGGGCCCGCGTCGAGCCAGACGGCCTGGAGCATGACGCCGTCGGCGGGGTCGAGGCGGCGCTGTGCCCCGGCGGCCGCGTCGGCGACGGCGGACCGCAGCAGGTCGCGTTCCGTGGGCGGCGGCCCCTCGGCGTGGTGCAGCAGGCCGTGCACGGGCAGGGTGCCCGGCCCGGTGGTGCGCAGCCGGGTTCCCGAGGGCGTACGGACCAGCCGCGACCTGAGCATGTCGTGGTGGTCGACGACGGCCTGGAGGGTCGCGACGAGTTCGTCGTACGCGGCCCCCGCGGGGGTGCGGAGCAGGACGGACTGGTGGAAGCCCGCGACGGCGGGGTCCCCGGCGTCGAAGGCGTGCATCACCGGGGTCAGGGGCATCGAGCCGACGCCGCTGAGGCCGGCGGGGGCGGTGGGGGCGTCGTCCGTCTCGCGTGCCACCGCGGCGAGTCCGGCGACGGTCTGGTGCTGGAAGACGTCCCGCGCGGTGAGGACCAGTCCGGACTGGCGGGCGCGGCTGACGAGTTGGATGGACAGGATGCTGTCGCCGCCCCGGGTGAAGAAACTGTCGTCGATGCCGATGTCCTCGCCGGTCTGGTCGAGGGTTTCGGCGAAGAGGCCGGCCAGGATGCGTTCGCGGGGTGTGCGGGGCGGGCGGGCGGCCGCGCTGTCGGCGACGGGGTGCCCGGGTGCGGGGAGAGCGGCGTGGTCCGGCTTGCCGTTGGGGGTGAGGGGCAGCCGGTCGAGGGGGACGACGTCGGCCGGGACCATGTAGTCGGGCAGTTCGGCCGCGAGGCCGCGGCGCAGCGCCTCGGGGTCGGCGGGGGCGCCGTCGGTGACGACGTAGGCGGTGAGCCGGGCGGCGCCGGGCCGGTCGGTGCGGGCGAGGACGACGGCCTGGGCGACGTCCGACCTGCGGGTGAGCGCAGCCTCGATCTCGGCGGGTTCGATGCGGAAGCCCCGGATCTTGACCTGCTGGTCGCTGCGGCCCAGGTAGTCGAGCGTGCCGTCGGGGTGCCGCCGGCAGAGGTCGCCGGTGCGGTACATGCGCGAGCCGGGCGGACCGTACGGGTTGGCGACGAACCGTTCCGCGGTCAGCCCCGGGCGGCCCAAGTAGCCGCGGGCCAGGCCCTCTCCGGCGAGGTACAGCTCGCCGGAGACTCCCGGCGGGACGGGCCGCAGTCCGGCGTCGAGGACGTGCGCCTGGGTGTTGTCGAGCGGCCGGCCGATGGGCACGGTGGGACGTCCGGAGCCCTCGGGCGGCACCCGGTGGCTGGTCGCGAACGTGGTGGTCTCCGTGGGGCCGTACCCGTCCACGACGGCGAGGCCGGGGCAGGCGTCCTGCACGCGGGCGGCCGCCCCCGGGTCGACGGCGGCGCCGCCCACCCACAGTTCGCGCAGGGCGGCCAGGGAGCGGGGGGATTCGCGGGCGATCAGGTGGAAGAGGCCGGCGGTGAGCCACAGTGCCGTGACGTCGTGCTCGCGGGTCAGGCGCTCCAGTTCGGCGGCGTCCGGCTGGCCGGGCGGGGCGATGACGACCTCGCCGCCGGAGAGCAGCGGGACCCAGATCTCGTAGGTGGCCGCGTCGAAGGAGTGCCGGGAGTGGAAGAGCACCCGCCGGTGGTTGCCGTTGCGCCAGCACCGGTCGAGGGCGAGCTGGGCGACGGCGGAGTGCGGCACCGCCACGCCCTTGGGCCGGCCGGAGGAGCCGGAGGTGTACATCACGTAGGCGAGGTCCCGGGGATCGCCGGGGACGGCTTCGGCCTCCTCCGGGTGCGCGGCGAGTGCCGCGTCCACGGTCACCGGCCGTACGCCGTCGGGCAGTTGGCCGCTCTCCCGGGCGGCGGCGTCGGTGAGGACCACGCGGGTGCCGGTCTCGGTGAGGATCGCGTGGGTGCGGGGGGCCGGGTCGCGGTGGTCGAGGGGGAGGTAGGCGGCGCCGGTCTTCAGGACGGCGAGGAGACAGACGAGCAGGTCCGGTGACCGGTCCAGCAGCACGCCCACCGTGTCCCGCGGGCGTACGCCGGCGTCCAGGAGGGCGCGGGCCAGGCGGCCGGAACGGGCGTCCAGTGCGCGGTAGTCGAGCGTCTCGGAGCCGGACCGTACGGCCACGGCGGACGGGGTGCGCGCCGCCTGTTCGGCGAAGAGCCGGTGGACGGTGCGGGCCGCCTCGGGCCGCGACCGGGCGGTGTCGTTCCAGTCGCTGCGGAGGGCGTGGCGCTCCTCGGGGGTGAGGGGGTCGATGTCGCCGATGGGGGTGTGCGGGTCGGCGGCGACGGTTTCGAGGAGGGCGACCAGCCTGGTGGTGAGGTTCTGGGCTGTCGTGCGGGTGAACAGGTCGGTGGCGTACTCGAGATAGCCGTCCAGGCCGTCGGGCTGACCGGATGGTGTGCTGTTCTCGGCGAACCCGAAGGACAGGTCGAACTTGGCGATGCCGGTCGTCAGAGCCTGGGTGGTGGCGGTGAGGTCCGGCAGGTGCGTGGTGGGCCGGGGGTTGTCCTGGAGGGTGAGGAGGGTCTGGAAGAGGGGGTGGCGGGCCATCGAGCGGGTGGGGTTGAGGTGTTCGACCAACTGCTCGAAGGGCAGGTCCTGGTGGGCGTACGCGGCCAGGTCCGCGTCCTTCGCACGGCGGAGTACCTCGAGGTAGGTGGGGCTGCCGCCGGTGTCCATCCGCAGGACCAGGGTGTTGACGAAGAATCCGACGAGGTCGTCCAGGGCGTCGTCGGTACGGCCCGCGACGGGCGAGCCGAGCGGGATGTCCGTGCCGGCGCCGAGCCGGGTGTAGAGACTCGCCAGCGCCGCCTGGAGCACCATGAACAGGCTCGCGTGGTGCTCACGGGCGAGCCCGGACAGCGCCTGGTGGAGCTCGGGACTGATCCGGAACGTGATCAACTCGCCCCGGTGGCCGGCCACGGACGGACGGGGATGGTCGTACGGCAGGGCGAGCTCTTCGGGGAGGCCGTCCAACGCGTCGCACCAGTAGGCGAGTTGCTGTCCGGCGAGGCTCGTCGCGTCGTCCTCCGCGCCCAGCAGCTCCCGCTGCCACAGCGTGTAGTCGGCGTACTGGACGGGGAGCGGCGGCCGGTCCGAGGGGCGGTTCTCGCCGCGGGCCCGGTAGAAGTGGAAGAGGTCGTCGAGGAGGGGGCGGACGGACTCCCCGTCGGCGGCGATGTGGTGCAGGACGAGGACGAGGGTGTGCTCCTCCGGCGCCGTGCCGAACAGGCAGGCCCGCAGGGGCGGTTCCGTCGCCAGGTCGAAGCCGCGGCGGACGAACGCGTCCACCTCGTCCGACAGTGCTTCGGACGACGTGTCGTACGCCTGGAGGCGGGGCGTGGCCTCCTCCGCGGTGAGGATGTGCTGGTACGGGACTCCCCCGTCGTCGGGGAAGACCGTGCGCAGGCTCTCGTGGCGTTCCGTCAGGTCCGTCAGGGCGTCCTGGAGGCGGGAGTGGTCGAGGGTGCCGGAGAGGCGGAGCGCGAAGGGCACGTTGTAGGTGGGGCCGGGGCCCTCCAGCCGGTTGATGAACCACAGCCGGCGCTGGGCCGGGGAGAGCGGGATGCGCCCCACTCGCGCGAAGGGCACCGGTGAGGGCCGCAGGGCGTCGCCGTGGTCGAGCTGCTGGGCGAGTCCGGCGACGGTCGGTGACTCGAACAGCGTCTGCACCCGCAGTTCCGTGCCGAGGCTGGTGCGGATGCGGCTCACCAGACGCGTCGCCAGCAGCGAGTGCCCGCCCAGCTCGAAGAAACTGTCGTCCACACCGACCCGGGGCAGCCCGAGCACCTCGGCGAAGGCCGTGGCCAGCAGTTGCTCGCGCGGGGTGCGGGGCGGGCGGCCGTCCACGCTGTCGGGCGCGGGGGACGGGGCACTCCGGGGCTTCCCGGTGGGGATTGCGGGCAGCCCGTCGAGGTGCAGGAGGGTGCCGTCCGGGTTCCGGCGGGCGATGTCGCCCGTGCGGTACATGCGGGAGCCGGGCGGACCGTACGGGTTGGCGACGAAGCGTGCGGCGGTCGCTCCCGGGCGGTCGAGACGGCTCTGCGCGAGGCCGTCGCCGGCGAGGTAGATCTCGGCGGGGACGTTGGGCGGTACGGGGCGCAGGGCCGGGTCCAGCAGGAGGACGTGTGCCGAGTCGGCCTGTGCGTCCGCCTGTTCGGTCCCGGTGAGGCTGTGGAGGGTTTCCCTGACCTTGGGGTCAAGGGCCGCGTCGTTCCAGTGGGTTCGGAAGGCGTGGTGCTCGTCGGGGGTGAGGGGGTCGATGTCCTCGATGGGGGTGTGCGGATCGGCGGCGACGGTTTCGAGGAGAGCGACCAGCCTGGTGGTGAGGTCGTGCGCGGTGGTGTGGGTGAAGAGATCGGTGGCGTATTCCAGGTAGCCGTCCAGGCCGTCGGGCAGACCGGACGGTGTGCTGTTCTCGGCGAAGCCGAACGACAGGTCGAACTTGGCGATGCCGGTGATGAGCGCTTGAGCGGTCGCGGTGAGGTGCGGGAGCTGGGCGGTGGGCTGGGGGTTGTCCTGGAGGGTGAGGAGGGTCTGGAAGAGCGGGTGGCGTCCCATCGAGCGCGTGGGGTTGAGGTGCTCGACCAACTGCTCGAAGGGGAGCTCCTGGTGGGCGTACGCGGCCAGGTCCGCGTCCTTCGCACGGCGCAGTACTTCTAGGTAGGTGGGACTGCCCTGGGTGTCCATCCGCAGGACCAGGGTGTTGACGAAGAACCCGACCAGTCCGTCCAGCGCCTCGTCGGTGCGGCCGGCCACCGGCGTACCGAGGGGGATGTCGGTCCCCGCGCCGAGCCGGGTGTAGAGGCTCGCCAGCGCCGCCTGGAGGACCATGAACAGGCTGGCCTGGTGCTCACGGGCGAGCCGGGTCAGCGCCTCGTGGAGCTCGGGGTCGATCCGGAACGTGATCAACTCGCCCCGGTGGCTGGCCACGGACGGGCGGGAGTGGTCGTACGGCAGGGCGAGTTCCTCGGGGAGGCCGTCCAGGATGCCGCGCCAGTAGGCGAGTTGACGTCCCGCGAGGCTCGTCTCGTCCCCGTCCTCCCCCAGCAGCTCCCGCTGCCAGACGGCGTAGTCCGCGTACTGCACCGGGAGTGCCGGGAGCTCCGGGGCCAGGCCGCGGGAGCGTGCGTCGTACGCCGCCAGCAGGTCGTCCAGGAGCGGGCGGATCGACTCCCCGTCGGCGGCGATGTGGTGCAGGAGGAGGACGAGGGTGTGCTCCTCGGGCGCCGTACTGAACAGGGCCGCCCGGAGGGGGAGTTCGGCCGACAGGTCGAAGCCGTGGTGGACGAAGGCGTCCACCACGTCGGACAGTGCTTCGGACGAGGTGTCGTACGCCTGGAGGCGGGGCGCGGCCTCCACCCCGGTGAGGATGTGCTGGTACGGCGTTCCCTCCTCGTCCGGGAAGAGGGTGCGCAGGCTCTCGTGGCGTTCGACCACATCGGTCAGTGCCTGTTCGAGGGCCCGCCGGTCCACCTTCCCTTCGAGCCGGGTCAGGACGGGCAGGTTGTACGTGGCGCTGCGCGTGCCCTCCAGCTGGTTCAGGAACCACAGGCGGCGCTGGGCCGGGGAGAGCGGGACCGGGCCGGAGTGGTCGACGGGGGCCGGCGAGGGCCGCGCGGCCGCGCCGCTGTCGAGGCACCGGGACAGCTCGGCGACGGTGGGCGACTCGAACAGCGTCCGTACCGGGAGTTCCGTGCCGAGGCTAGTGCGGATACGGCTCACCAGACGCGTCGCCAGCAGCGAGTGCCCGCCCAGCTCGAAGTAGCTGTCGTCCACGCCGACTTGGGGCACCCCGAGCACCTCGGCGAAGAGCGTGGCCAGCAGCTGCTCGTGCGGGGTGCGGGGCGCGCGTCCGGTGGTACCGGCGGGCCCCTCCGGGGCGGGGAGCGCCTCGCGGTCCAGCTTGCCGTTGGGGGTGAGGGGGATGCGGTCGAGGACGACGACCGCGCTGGGCACCGCGTAGGCGGGGAGCTGCCGGGCCAGGGCGCGGCGCAGCGCGGTGGCGTCGTGCGCGGCCCGGTCGGTGGTGACGACGTAGGCGACGAGCTGGGTGTCGCCCAGGTCGTCCGTGCGGGCGAGGGCCACGGCCTGGGTGATGTCCGGACGGCCGACGAGGACGGCCTCGATCTCGCCCAGTTCGACGCGGAAGCCGCGGATCTTGACCTGGTGGTCGGTGCGGCCCAGGTAGTCGACCGTGCCGTCCGCGTTCCACCGGGCCAGGTCGCCGGTGCGGTACATGCGCGAGCCCGGGGGCCCGTACGGGTTGGCGACGAACCGTTCGGCGGTCAGCCCCGGGCGGCCGAAGTAGCCCCGGGCCAGGCCCTCTCCGGCGAGGTATAGCTCGCCCGCGACGCCCGGCGGGACCATCCTCAGGGCAGAGTCGAGCACATGGAGGCGCAGGTCCGGGAGGGGGCCGCCGATGGTACTGGCGGAGGAGCGGGTGTCCGCCTCGGTGAGGACGTGCCGGGTGGCGTAGACGGTGGCCTCCGTCGGCCCGTACATGTTCACCACGTCCGGCGCGGCGTCGGGATGGCGCGCGTACCAGCCGGTCAGCCGGGTCGGGTCGAGGGCCTCACCGGCGAGGATGACGCAGCGCAGCGGCGGGGTGCCGGCCGTTCGGGGCTGTTCCTCGATGGCCTGGAGCAGTTGGTAGAAGGCCGAGGGCGTCTCGTTGAGGACGGTGACCCGCTCCTCCGTGAGCAGTTGGAGAAGGTCCTCCGGGGTCCGGCTGGTGGTGAAGGGGACGACGACGAGCCGGCCGCCGTGCAGCAGCGCGCCCCAGATCTCCCACACGGAGACGTCGAAGGCGTAGCTGTGGAACAGGGCCCACACGTCGTCCGGGCCGAAGCCGTACCAGTGGTCGGTGGTGGAGAAGAGGCGGTGCACATTGCGGTGCGGGACGGCCACACCCTTGGGCCGGCCTGTGGAACCCGAGGTGTAGATGACGTAGGCGGCGTTGTCGGGCCGGAGGGCGGTCGTCGGGTCGGTGGCGGGCTGCCCGGTGAGCAGGCCGGCCGTCTCGGTGGTGTCGAGGAGGAGCCGCGGGGTGGTGGTGTCGGGCGGCAGGTGGAAGGGGGTGTCCTCCGTGGTGAGGAGGAGGACCGGCCGGGCGTCGTCGAGCATGAAGGCGATGCGTTCGGCCGGGCAGGCGGGGTCGATGGGGAGGTAGGCGGCACCCGCCTTGAGGACGGCGAGGATCGAGACGATCATCTCGGCCGAGCGGGGCAGCGCGAGGGCCACGATCTGTTCCGGGCCGACGCCCCTGCCGATGAGCAGGTGCGCGAGACGGTTCGCGCGGGCGTCCAGTTCGGCGTACGTCAGCGTGTCCTGCTGGAAGGTGAGGGCGTCGGCGTCCGGGGTGCGTGCCACCTGTGCCGCGAAGAGCTCGGGGACGCACAGCGGCTGCTGCGCGGGGTCCGGGTGCTGCGGCAACTCCGGCGCCAGCCAGGCCCGTTCGTCGTCGGTGAGGACGTCGGTCCGGTGGATCGGGGCGTGCGGATCGCCGGCCAGCCGCTCCAGGAGCGCGACGAAGCGCGCCGCCGTGTCCTCGACGGTCTTCGCGTCGAGGAGGTCGGGACGGAAGCACAGCCGCACGCGCAGCCGGGGACCGGGGGCGACGGACAGCGTCAGCGGATAGTGGGTGACACCGTCACCGTGTGCGGTGAACCGGCCGACACGGATGCCGCTCGCGGTGCTGTCGGCGTTCTCGATGTCCGTGGGGTCCAGGAGGTCGAGGGGGAAGTTCTCCAGGACGGTGGTGGTGTCGAAGAGTTGCGTGTGCGGGGTTTCCTGCTGGATCTCGGTGAGGCCGAGG
The DNA here is from genome assembly GCF_012726235.1 of Streptomyces sp. HNM0574. Lineage (GTDB taxonomy): Bacteria > Actinomycetota > Actinomycetes > Streptomycetales > Streptomycetaceae > Streptomyces. Next base: position 138,719 of record NZ_JAASAH010000008.1, on the reverse strand, counting down.
TGCTGGTGGTCGAGAAGTTCCGCCTGCTCCTTCTGGAGCCGGTCGAGGAACCGGGCGAAGGTCTCGTCCGGGCGGACCACGGTGTGGACGGGGACGGTGTTGATGTACAGGCCGACCATGCTGTCGTGCCCGGGGAATTCGGGCGGCCGGGTGGACACGGTGGAGCCGAAGGCGACGTCCTCACGTCCGGTGAGCGCGTTCAGCAGCAGCGACCAGGCGCCCTGCACCAGGGTGTTGAGGGTCAGCCCGTGCGCGCGGACGAACTGGTGGAGCCGGTCGGTGACCTCCGGGGAGAGGTGCCGGGTGACGTGCTCGGGCGCGGCGGGCGTGCCGGTGGGGGCCGGCGCCGCGCTCAGCGCCGGGGTGAGGAGGCAGGGCTGGTCGAGGTCGGCGAGCGCCTCGGCCCAGGCGGTACGCGCGGCCTCGCCGTCCTGGCGGGCGAGCCAGGCCAGGTAGTCGCGGTACGGGGTGGCGGGCGGGAGCGGGTCGCCCGGGCCCTCGTGGCGGTAGAGGGTGAGCAGTTCGCGGAGGAGGACGGGGAGCGACCAGCCGTCCAGAAGAATGTGGTGGAGGGTGAGCGCGAGGGTGTGCCGGTCGGGAGAGTGCCGGAGGAGGGCGAAGCGGAGCAGCGGAGGGTCGGCCATGTCGAAACGCTGACGTCGCATCTCGGCCAGAACGCGCTCGGTTCCGCCGTCGGGAGAGCCGGTCAGGTCAACTTCCTCCCACCTGAGGCTCGTTCGGGCCGGAATGACCTGGAGGGGCTGTCCGGCGGAACGTGCGAGAAAGCCCGCGGTGAGGTGGGGGTGACGGTGCAGGAGGGCGTCGGCCGCGGTACGCAGACGTGCGGCGTCGACGGCGCCTTCGAGTTCCACGGCGAGCTGGACGAGGTACACGTCGGGTGCCTGCTCGTCGTACGAGGCGTGGAACAGCAACCCCTCCTGCAACGGCGCCAGGGGAAGAATGTCCAGGAATTCCGGCTGCTGCATGATCCGCTCTCCTCTGTTTCCCTTTTTCGTGGCGTTGACCCGCAGGCAACAGCCGTCCCGTGGCGGGGAATGCACCCGGGACAGCGATGACGCGCATGCGACAGCGGACCCGGCCGCACACCGACGGCCGGAATCCGGTAGGCGGAACGGGAGGCACGGACCGGTACGCCCCCGCACGAATGGACAGGCACGCCCCGGGTTCACGGGGCGGCGACGGCTACCGCAACCGGCGTGTGATGTCGTCGAGTTCCGCCGGGGAGAGCGAAACGAGAGGCGTCCTTTCGAGGGCGTCATTCCCGGCGGCGGTCCCGGCACCGGCGGACGGGGCCGCCGCCGGTTCCGCTTCCGGCTCCGCCTCCGGGGCGAGCTGTTTCGCGACGGAGGCCAGCTCCGCCGGCGACTGGTTCAGGAAGAGGTCCCGCCGGGTGAACTCCAGCCCCGCGTCCCGGGCCCGGCTGACCAGCGCCAGGGCGCTGATGCTGTCGCCGCCGAGATCCAGGAACCGGTCACGGGCGCCCACGTCCGCCGCTCCGAGGACTTCGGCGAAAAGGTGGCACAGGAGTTCCACGCGGCCCGTCGGGGAATTACGCTCACTCGCCATGATGTTCAAGCTCCCTGAATAATTCCAGCGCGGCCGCATCCAAGATCCTTGGCCGTTGACGTTAGGCGCGCAGCCGGAATGCTGTAAATCAGCCCACCGGCGAGACTTCGCCCTTTCTCCCCCGAGAGGAGGAGGCCGGGAGAGCGTGTCCCCTGCCCTCCGGGCGCGAAGGACATCCGCCGACAGGAGGAGAAACGGAGCCGCCCGCCCTCCTTCCACGGACCGGTATCGCAAGCCCGTACGCCGGTCGACGGTTCACCCTCCGGCCGCAACCGCCCTAGCCTCGGCGGGAATCCACAGTGCGCGGACGCGGACACCAGACGCGGATTCCCGTCGCACACGATGCGGAGACCAGGCGAAGGAGCCGGCGTGACCAACCCGTTCGAATCCGATGAATCCGGCTACACGGTGCTGCGGAACGGCGAGGGCCAGTACTCGCTGTGGCCCGCCGACCTCGACGTGCCCGACGGCTGGACGGTCGTGAAACCGAACAGCTCCCGCAGCGAATGCCTCGCACACGTCGAGCGGGAGTGGTCCGACATGCGCCCCGCCGGCCTGATCGCGGCGACGGACGGCGCGGACGGCACCGGAGCCGCGCACTGAGACCGCACTCCGGCTCGTCCCGCGCCACCAGCCCACAGGGCGCCGCCCGGTGGCCCGGGACGGGCCGGAGTGTGATTGCCTCGGGTGTCAACGCGCCACGTACCGGGCGCAGTTGGCAGGCCCGTGGAGGAGCGGCTCATGGACATCGGTGTCTTCATCCCCGTCGGCAACAACGGCTGGCTCATCTCGAAGAGTTCGCCGCAGTACATGCCGACCTTCGAGCTGAACAAGGCAGTGGTCCAGAAGGCCGAGGAGCACGGGCTCGACTTCGCGCTGTCGATGATCAAGCTGAAGGGGTTCGGCGGCGAGACCGAGTTCTGGGACCACTGCGCCGAGTCGTTCACCATCATGGCCGGACTGGCCGCCGTGACCGAGCGGATCAAGCTGTACGCCTCCACCCCGATCCTCGCGCTGCCGCCCGCGATCGTGGCGCGGATGGCGGCCACGGTCGACTCCATCGCGCCCGGCCGGTTCGGCGTCAACATCGTCACCGGCTGGGCCCCCGGCGAGTACACGCAGATGGGGCTGTGGCCCGGGGACGAGCACTTCCGCAACCGCTACGACCGGGCCGCCGAGTACGTGACGGTGATGAAGGAGCTGTGGAGCGAGGGCGTCAGCGACTTCACGGGCGAGTTCTACACGATGGACGGCTGTGTGCTCTCCCCGCGGCCCACCGACGGTCACATCGACGTCGTCGCGGCGGGGCAGAGCGGCACCGGAATGGCCTTCGCCGCCGAGCACGCCGACTACAACTTCGTCCTGGGCAAGGGCGTCAACACCCCGCTCGCGCTGGAGGACACCACCGCCGCGCTCGCGGACGCGGCGCGGGCCGCCGGGCGGAGCGTCGGCGCGATGACGCTGTTCATGGTCATCGCCGACGAGACCGACGAGGCGGCCCGCGCCACCTGGCTGGACTACCACGAGAACGCCGACCACGCCGCACTCGCGTACATGGCGGGCGAGACGGCCGCGGACGCGACGGACGACGCCTCCGCCACGGCCCGGACCATCTCGCTGCCCGAGGGCGCGGTCAACTTCAACATGGGCACCCTCGTCGGCTCGTACGAGAGCGTCGCGAGGATGCTGGACGAGGTGGCCGGGGTGCCCGGGACGGAGGGCATCATGCTGGTCTTCGACGACTTCGTCGAGGGCATCGAGAAGTTCGGCACCCGCATCCAGCCCCTGATGAAGTCCCGGGCCGGCCGGAACACGGCCCAGTGACCGGCACCGCCTCCCCGAACGTACCTCAGTACGGCCGGAGTTCGCCCTCCTTCACCCCGCCGGGCTCCGTCCGCGTGCCCTTCGGGTAGGAGACGCGGTCCGGGTCGCCGTCGGAGGTGTAGCGGGCGACCGTGCCGTCGGCCAACTGGCTCAGCCAGTGCGCGGAGCTGTAGCGCGCCTCCGGGCCCTCGGCCGGCGCCGAGCGGATGCGCGGGATGCCCTCCGGGTCGAAGGACTCCGCGTACGGGGAGGGCGCGGGCCCGGCGCCGACGAGATAGACACCCCGGTTCTCGTACGCGGTGCCGCCCGCGCTGCCGGACAGTGCCGCGGAGGCGGGATCCGGCTGGATGCCGAACGGCAGCGCCAGGGAGGTGACGTGAGCCTCGGGGACGTCCCGCTCGACCGACTCCTGCTCCTCCGCTATCTGCCGCCGCGCCTCACCGGCGCCGCCCTCGGCGAGGCTGACGTGGTCCAGGGTGTGGTTGCCGATCTCGAAACCGTGCTCGTGCAGCCAGGCCAGCGCCTTCTTCTGACCGGTGGCGGCGAAGGCGCCGTCGTTGACGAAGAAGGTGGCACGGGCCTTGAAGCGCGGGTGCTCGCGGGCGACGTCCCGCAGGATGCCGACCGCGCAGTCCTCGGCCGGTTCACCGTCGGCACCGAGGCGGAGCTGGCTGTCGGTGGCGTCGTCGAAGGTGAGCACGACGGGGTGAGTGCCCGCGGGGATGTCGATCCGGCCCGCCGCGTAGTCCGCCGCGGTCACCGGGACGTACTTCTCCCGGGCCAGCCGCTCCAGTTCGGCGCGGAAGTCCTCCGGAGTCCGGTCGTACACACTGCTCGGCTTCTCGACGATCTGGTGGTACATCAGGACGGGAACAGCGGCGAGTTCGTCGGCCCGTACCTTCTCCGGCGGCGGAGGTCCGGACGGCCGGCCGGGGTGTTCCGGTCCCGTCGAGCGGGCATCCTGCCGTCCACCGGCGGACTCCGAGGCTCCGTCGCGCGGCGCGGCCGCCCCCGGCCCGCCGCAGGAGACCGCCGCGGTGGCCAGGAACAGCAGCGTCACCACGGCGGCACGGCACCGGCGAGCACCACCGGAACGGTGCGGACGACGAAGACGGCCGAGACGGCCTGGACGGCGAACAGAGCGAAGACAGCGACGCACGAGACCTCCTGAAGGGTGTGCTGATGCGGCTCGCAGACTGGAAGACCTGGCTCCTTTCCCTCTCACCCCGTCGCTCCGGCTCCTCCCCCTCCACCCGATTCCCGCGCAGACGCGCCGCCACCCTCGTCTGCGGTGTGCTGGCACTGGTCCTGGTCGCCGGGAGCGTCGTCCTCGCCCGGGCCCTGCACCGTCCCGAACTGCGGCTGGAGGGCCTGCCGTCGGACGGGAAGGTCAACGCCGCGCACGCGAAGTCCCTGCGCGAGGAAGGACTTTCGGTCTCCTCGGACGGCGGCGCGGAGCCGGGGGGTACCCGGGCCACCCTCGACGGCAGGCCCCTGCGGGCGCACGCGGACGGCCGCGCGCTCTCCGTCCGGCTGGGCGCGCTGCGGGAGGGAAAGCACCAACTCCGCGTCGCACAGCCCGGATCGGCGCTCGCCGGAGCGGCCGAGACCGTACGCACGCTCACCGTGGACACGACGGCGCCCCGCATCGAGGTGGCCGGCACCGAGGCGGACAGCCTCAAGGGCCCGGTGACCGTCGAGGGCAAGGCGCCCGGCGCGCAGCGAGTGGAGGTGCAGGGCCGGAAGGCGCGGCTGCAGCGGGACGGCTCCTTCGCCGCACGGCTCCCCCGCCCGCCCGCGCGGACCACGGTCACCGCGACGGACGCAGCGGGGAACACCGCACGCGAGGATAGCCTCGTCACCGTCCGGCGGCCGCAGCTGAAGGCCGTGCACGTCAGCTCGCAGGGATGGGCCTCGGACAACCTGCGCGAGCCGGTGATGAAGCTGCTGAAGGAGAAGAAGATCAACGCCGTGCAGCTCGACATCAAGGACGAACTGGGCGAGATCGGCTACGACTCCGAGGTACCGCTGGCCAAGCGGATCGGCGCCGCGAAGGGCTACTACGACGTGAAGAAGGCCGTCGAGGAGATCCACGCGGCGGGCGGCGCCGTCGTCGGCCGCATCGTCGCCTTCCGCGACCCGGTGCTGGCCTCCGCGTCGTGGAAATCCGGCCACCGCGACCGCGTGGTGCAGAAGCCCGGTGGCGGCCCGTACGACGGCGGCAGCTACGGCGAACTGTCCTTCACCAACTTCGCGAACGAGGAAGTGCGCCAGTACCACGTGGACCTGGCCGAGGAAGCCGCGAAGCTGGGCTTCGACGACATCCTGTACGACTACATCCGCCGGCCCGACGGCAGGATGAGCGGCATGCGCGTCCCCGGCCTGGGCGACACCACACCCGAGCAGTCCATCGCCGACGTCGTCGCCAAGACCCGCACGGTGGCCCGCGAACACGGCGCGTTCCTGGGCGTCTCGGTGTTCGGCATCGCCGTCACCCGGCCCGAGGAGATCGCCCAGGACATCGGCAAACTGGCCCAGCAGTGCGACTACATCGCGCCGATGATCTACCCCTCGCACTGGGCGGCCGGCGAGTACGGCGTCTCGGAACCCGACGCCCATCCGTACGAGATCACGAAGAAGTCCCTCGCCGACTTCAAGAAGAAGACCCGGCACACGAACGCGGAGATCGTCCCCTGGATCCAGGACTTCTCCATGGGCTCCACGTACGGCGACGCGGAGGTGCGCGCCCAGATCGACGCGGCCAGGGCCGACGGCATCGACGGCTTCCTGCTGTGGAACCCCGGCGTCCGCTACCACGGCGGCGCCCTCGACTGACCCGCCCGAAAGGAGACACGATGCTGTCGCTCCAGGAGATGTCGGACCGGATGGAGATCCAGGACCTCCTGGTCCGCTACAGCCACGCCGTCGACACCCGCCAATGGGACGCCCTGGACGAACTGTTCACCCCCGACGCGGTCATCGACTACACCGCCATGGGCGGCGTACGCGGAAGCCTCCCGGAGATCAAACGCTTCCTCGCCTCCGCCCTCGCGGACTTCCCCGCCTTCCAGCACCTCATCGCCAACACCTCCATCACCCTCCACGGCAACACCGCCACCGCCCGCACCATGTGCCACAACCCCCTGGCCCTCCCCACCGACCACACCCCCGGCAGCACCGGCGTCCTCTACTGCGGCCTCTGGTACCACGACACCCTCACCCGCACCGAGGCTGGCTGGCGCATCGGAGAACGGGTGGAGGAGCGGTCGTACGTGTACGCGGCGACCTCCCCCGCACCCGGGTCCACGTCCGCGCAGGACGGTGGGGAGCCAGGGGCGGGGTGACGGGGGCCGGGGTCCTGACCGGTCAGCCGTGCGGCGTCGCATCGCCGGTGTCGTCCGGCGGGTCTCCGGCGTCCGGGGACTCCTCGTCCTCTGTGAGGTCGCCGACGGGCGGGTCAAACCTGTCACGGAGTTCCTCGGCGGTGTCCCCGCAGTCCTGGGACTTGACGATGTCCACGACCTGCTGAGCGACGAGGCCCCGCCGCACGTCGCCCTCGGTGAGGCCCAGGCTTTCGAGGAAGGCCCCGAAGTGGTCCGCCGCGGACGGTTCCGCCTCGGAAGGAGCCGGGAAGTCCTCCAGGGGTTCCACGACGGGCCGTTCGCCGGCCTGCTCGGGCAGCAGGTCACGGAGCCGCCGTGGCACTTCGGTGTCGTTGGCGGCAGACGTGAGCTGGGCGAGCAGCCCGAGGTCGCCCACCGTCTTCTCGATGTGGTCGTCGTTCTTGGCGAGCCACCAGACCACGGCGCTGCCGGTGTCCTTGAGCACGTCGTCGCCCAGGTACTCGCGCCTGCTCTGCTCGTACTTCCGCTGGTGCTCCCAGACCGCCTTGTCCTTGCGCACCTCGGCCAGCTTCTCCAGCCGCTCCTGGTCGGTCTCGCGGAGGACGAGGGTGACGTTCTCCGCCATGGCCTGGAGGTTGCCCGTCCGGTCCGGACAGAGCCTGCCGAGCGCCCCGTTCAGCTCGTGCTCCACCAGTGAGGCCCGGTCGGGCCCCCGCTGCTCGGTGATGGCCCGGGCCCGGTCGAGCACCGCGTCGACGGCGAGGCCCGAAGGGCTCAGCACGAGGTCGTCACCGGGGACGGCGACGGGGTGCCACCGCACGGTCGCGGAGAAGAGGAAGTCGTAGTCCTCCCACTGGCTGGGCAGCGCCACGCGGCTGACCTGGTGCTCACGGCGTTCGACGGGCGGTGCGGTCCACTGCTCCTCGAAGACCGCCGGTACGGCGCCGCGGCGTGCCGCGGCGATCCTGAAGGCCGCAGCGGGGGCGCCGGCGAGGAGAACGACCAGAACGGGCCAGACCCACAGGGGCCATTCCTGGGTCAGACCGAGGATGGCCAGCAGCAGGCCGCACAGGATGGTGAGAAAGACGGTGGTCGTCTTGCAGCCGGATGTCACGGTGTGCTCCCCACGGAGGGTTCGGGTCGGGGTGGTGCGGCCGGCGGGCGCAGGCCCTGGGCCGCCGATATCTTCCGGAGCAGCACGGCGGTGGTCTCGCCGCCGCGTCTCCGGCCGTGCGGGCTGGTGGGTTCCGCCGCGCGGGCGGCGGCGTACAGCTCGGCGAGCCTGGTGCCGTCCCGGCCGGCGGCGTCGACCAGCAGGTCCAGCAGCAGGCCACCGTGGCGGCCGCCCGCCGAGGCCGAGTGAAGCCAGCGTTCGGCGTACGGCTGCCACTGCGGACGCTCCAGGACCCCGCCGAGTGCTCTCGCCCAGCCCGCGGTCACGCAGTCCCGCACGCCCTTCTCGTCCAGCAGCGCGCGGGTGGCGCAGTCCGGGTCGGTGAGGGCCCGCGGGTCGCAGATCCGCAGGAACAGATGGGTGTCGGCCTCGGGTGAGGCCGGCTGGGTGAGCCGGTCGAGCATGCGCCGGCGCAGCCGCCCGCTGGTCTCCACCAGCCCGCACAGGGCCTCCTGCGCCGCGGTGGAGCCCTGTTCGCGGCGGGCCAGATGGTGCAGCCGGACGACGGCCTGGTCGGGGTGGGTCGGCGCGAGGCTGTCGGTGCAGACGCGGATGAGGACGTAGGCGAGTTCCGGCGTCAGCCGCTTGTCGGTGCACCAGTCGTAGAGCAGCCGGCGGAAACTCCCGCCGTACCACCGGTGTTCGAGGCCGCGGGTGAGCGCGTGGACGGCCGCCTCCACACCGGACCGGCTGGAGCCCCGTTCCGCCCACTCCTCCGCGAGCGAGGCCAGTCCGTCCCGCCGGCCGGTGCGCAGGTACTGGTCGGCGAGCCGCTCCGCCAGCGCCCGGCGCAGTTCCGGGGCGAGGTACGGGCCGGACTGCTCCAGGGCGCGGGCGGCCCACTTCCCCAACCGGTTCCTGAGGTCGGGCATGTGGTCCCAGAAATGGGTGCGGACCGCCGTGTCGTAGTCCGGTCTGTCGAACCGGACGTGGCCGTCGCGCCCCGTCGAGGCGTCGATCTCCGACAGCCGTTCGGCCAGGTCCCTGCGGGCCAGCAAGGGGGTCTCGTCCTGGGGTGTCCCGAGTGCGCGGAGCAGGAGCCCGGTGGCGTCATGGACGACGTCGGCGTGCGCGCCGTGGAGCATCGCGGTGGTGAACAGCAGGGCCCGTTGCGGCGCTTCGCGGAGTGCGGCGACCTGGGCCGCCGCCTCCTTGCGCCACTCCTTCCGCGCGTCACGGGCGCGCTCGCACCAGGCGGGCAGGCCGCCCTCCTGGTCCGCCGCGCGGACCCGCCGGACGCGGTCGGCGAAGTCGGCGATCGCCTCCATGGCGGGCAGCTCGCCGAGGAACTCGTCGAGCACCGGCGCGGAGTGCAGGTACTCCTCCGGCGGGATTCCGTGCAGCAGCAGGTGGCGGCGGAAGACCTCGTGGCCGTCCGGGCGCGCGATCTGTGCGCCGTAGACCCGTAGTTCGGGCTCCAGTTCCTGCTCGCGGGGCATCACGACGACCAGGTGCGCCCGCTGGTCGCGTACGGCCTGGCGGAGTGCGGGCAGGTCCTCGCGGGTCTGCCGCCACCGGGCGACGCCGGCGTCGGCCAGGTCGAGGAGCAGCCGGTCGCCGGCGCCGACCAGGCCAGGGCCGGTGAGGCCGGACTCGTCCTCCTCCCGGCCGCAATTCGCGGAAGATGCCGGTCCTGCGGCGCAGTTCGTGCAGCAGGACCCGGGCTGCGGCCGTGCGGCCGCAGCCGGGAGGGCCGTCCAGGATCACGGTGCCGGTGTCGGACAGCACCCGGCGTGCGAGGCCCATACCCTGTGGGTCGACGAAGCGCTGCCGGAGCCAGCGCAGTTGGTCCTCCGCGATGCGGCGGGGGCTGGGCCCGGCCGCGTCACGGAGCGAGGTGTCGATGGTGAAGTGGTTGTGCTGGTCGCCGTAGCCGGAGTGCACCGGGCCGCCGGGGCCCGCGATGTGGGTGCGGGGTGGCTCGCTCAACGGTCGTCGTCCTCGCGCCGCCCCGACCCGCCGAACTGGTGCCGGTTGTCACCGTGGTGGTCGCCCTCGTAGTACGTCATGCCGTCGCCGGAGAACTGCCGGCGGCCCGTTTCGTGGCGGGAGTGGTGGTAGATGTCGCCGTTGCCGGAGTGCACGGGCCCGTGCGTGCCCTTGATGACCGTGCCGCCGACGTCGCCCGAGAAGTCCCTGCCCTGCACGAGGGTGCCGTTCGTGCCGTGGGCGGTGTTGTTGACGGTGTCCGGTGCGGGCGCGGGCTGTTCGCCGTCCCGTTCGAGGGCGTGGAGCTCGGGGACCATGTCGGCCACCAGGTCGCCGAGGCGTTTGAGGTCGGTCTCGCAGTTCTGCGTGTCCAGGCGGACGGACTGGAGCTCCGCCAACCGCGCCAGTTCCTCCGGCAGTTCGTCCTTGGACAGGCGCTCGGTCTTGCGGCCCTCCAGGACAGGGATCACCGGCAGGGCGCAGGCGAATGCCTCCAGGATCTCCTTGCGCACCCAGTCCCCCGGGTCGCGCAGCTTGGCACGGAAGTTGGTCCAGTCCGGGCCGATGACGGCCAGGAGGAGGGCGCTGCGGCGCACACCGGACAGCAGGTCCTCGGGGAAGGGGTCGCCGGGCCGGATGGACTTCGAGGCGCGGAAGGCACGTTCGCTTCCGAAGCGTGCGGAGAGCGCGGTGTCGATCAGAGCGGCGGTCTTGTCGCCGTCTCCCGTGCGGTAGTTGATGAACACGTCGACCATGAGGGTTCCTCTCGTCAGGAAGGAATGCGGGTTAAGGTGCCGAGCCGCGGCGCCAGGCGGCGCACGGAGGGATGGTCCGAGTAGCGGGACAGGACGCGGGTGAGCCGGCGGAGATCGATGGTGACCGTCGCGGACCGTACGGCGGCCACCCCGTCGAGCAGCGGTTCCGTCAGGGCGCAGGCGTGGTCGATCTCGCCGTCGGCCGCGTGGGCGAGTGCCCGGCGGATGCCGTACCGCACCTGGGTGCGCATCGCGTCCGGGGACACGAGCACGAGCTGCCGGTTCAGTTCCTCGGCCGCCTCCCGGGGCCGGCCGAGGTCGAAGAGGCACCAGCCGGTGACCATGCCGACCGAGTCGGGCAGGTGCATGCTGCCGATGACCGGCGTGTCGGCGTCGGCCTCGTGGCGGGCGAGCAGGGCCCTGGCCCGGTCCAGGGCGCGCAGACATGCCCGGTGGTCACCGGCTAGCGCATGTCCCTGGGCCTCGCGCTGCGCGGCGAGTCCGCGGATGCGTGGCGGGAGGGTGCCGCTCTGCGCCCGCTGTGCCAGGGCGACGGTCTGTTCCGCGTCGTCCTGGTAGAGCGTGACCAACGCCCGGCGGACCAGCGCGTATCCGGACAGTGCCCGGTCCCCTCCGGCCGCCGCGAGGTCCACGGCGCGCTGCGTCCACCACAGCGCGGCGCCCTCGTCCCCGGTCTCCTGGACCAGCCAGCCGACGTACTCGGCGTACCGGGAGCCGAGGGCCAGCAGTTCCTGGCGGGTCCGGGAGTCGGAGTGCGCGGACAGCTCCCGCAGAGTGTGCGTCTGTGCGATCAGTCCGGGCAGCAGGAAGCCGGGTTCGACGCTCTGGCCGAGGCGCCGGTAGTGCGTGAACAGTGACCGCGAGGCGACCAGCATGCCCTCGCCCGCGGCCGGTGAGACCGGGCCCTGGCCGCCGGTCCGCCAGCTGATCAGCGAGGCTGCGCCGGCGCCGACGGCCTGTCGCCTGCCCACGGGCTGGAACCGGCTCGGGCCGTCGGGTGACAGCTGCATCGTCCACTCCTCCTCATGGATTCCGCCCGGAGCCGGCTCGTCCGGCACTTCGGCGGCAGACGAGGCGACCAGGGCGATCAGTGCTCCGTCGGCCCGCAGCGCGGTGTCGCACAGCCGGGCGAGGTCGCGGCCGGGAGTCTTGAGTCCCCGCTCGACCTTGCTCAGCTGGGCCTTGCTGTAGTGAACGGCCGAGGACAGGTCGGTGAGGCTGAGTCCGGCGTCCAGACGCCTCTTCCTCAACTCCTCGCCGAACACGGTGGACGGCTGCGGCACGGGAACCTCCATAACCGTCCATCCAGGTGACCGGGGGTGCCGCACGAAAGACTGCGGCACCCCCGACCGGATGGACAAGGCGAATGGTGCTGTTTCCCGTTTCCCTCTCCGACAGCGTGTTCCGGTACTCACCGGAGGCGTGGGGCAAAGGGGTTGGCAGCGCGAAATGCCCGCGCAGCGCGGGGCGCGCTCAAGCAGCCGTCCGGGGACGGCGGTCACCTACGGGGCGCACGCCCGTGTGTCTCGACTCCCGTCTTCAACATCTCACCGCACACTGCCCGTTGCCCCCACCTCACCCCGGCCACAGAACCACCCTCCGTTCCGCCACCCGTTCCACCGCTTCCCGTGTGTACGCGAGGGGGAAGTAGTCGCCCTTGCGCCAGGGGGTGGCGAGGTCTCGGTAGTGGGGGTCGGTGGGGGTGCCGGACTGGCCGGGGGTGTTGATGGCGAGGGAGGAGTCCCAGTTGCCGACGTCGAGGATCATGCGGAAGGAGGGGCCGTTGGTCTGGCGGTAGTCGGTGGTGCGGTAGGAGGACTGGTTGACCGTGTCGGGGGAGCCGCCGCGGGGGAAGGGGCCGACGTCGAAGCGGAGGCGGTCGTCGTGGTCGAGGGCCGCGGAGGCGGGGTGGGCGAAGAGGGTGTGGTGCAACCTGCCCCACTGCCAGGCGGATTCGTCGCGGCCGAGGCGTTCGGACAGTTGGGTGTGGGCGGTGCGCAGGGTGTCCAGCAGGAGGCGGTCGCGGGCGGGGACGTCGGGGAGCCAGCGGCCGGGGTTCTCCAGTTCGCCGAGGAGTACGAGGGTGTCGGCGTCCTTGATGATCCCGGCGGCCTTCGGCACGGCGGCCCGTACGAAACCGGGGCCGAGGTGCTGGGAGAGCCACACCTCGAAGAGGGCGGCGGCCGCCGAGTCGGCCGATTCGACGGCGTCCCAGCCGCGCAGCAGGCGCAGTGCGCGCCGCAGTCCGGGGTCGCGGCTGTCCAGGCCGGTGAGCAGGGCGGTCAACCTGCGGGCCGGAATGGAGAGTTGGTCGTTCTGGAGGGCCCGTGAGTCGGCGACGGTGTGCCGGTGCTGCTTCGTGAGCACCTCGGTGATCCGCTGGTGGCGGAAGGGGTTGGTCCACTCGTAGCCGAGTCTCATGTCGCGGTACTCGGGTGGCAGGTTGAACTGGTTGGCGGTGGCGATGAAGCCCTCGGCGGGGTTCAGGCTGCGCGGCAGGTCGTCGCCGGAGTGGAATCCGTCCCATTCGTAGCGGCCGTCGCCGGGCACCGGGAGCAGGCCGTCGTAGTCGGCGCGTCGGGGGGCCAGGCCGCCGGGGACCCAGCCGATGTTGCCCGCGGTGTCGGCGTAGATCTGGTTCTCCGTCGGGGCGCCCCAGTTGCGCATCGCCTCGGTGAACTCGCGGAAGGTGCGCGCCCGCATGTAGGCGACGCTGCCGAAGTAGGGGGACATGCCGGGTTCCAGCCACGCGGTGCGCACCGCGTACGCGAGGCCGCGCCGCTCGTCGGTGCGGATCACCGGTCCGTGCCGGGTGAAGGCCAGTTCGACGGTGTGGTCCTTCTCCCCCGCCACCGGCACGCGCTCGCGCAGCACCGTCATCCGCTCCCAGCCGTCGCGGTAGCGGTAGCGGCGGGGGTCGGCCGGGTCCAGTGCGTAGACGTACAGGTCCTCCTGGTCGACGGGGAAGATCGTCAGGCCGAAGGCGACGGTTCCGTTGTGGCCGATGGAGATGCCGGGCAGGGCGGGTTCCCCCGCGCCGATGACGTCCAGCCCGGGGGCGCTCAGGTGGGCGAGGTAGCGCAGGGACGGTGCGGCGTAGGCGCGGTGCGGGTCGTTGGCCAGGACGGGGCGCCCGGTGGCGGTGCGCCGGCCGCTGACCACCCAGTTGTTGCTGCCCTCGTTGGCGCGGTCGCGGGGCGCGGTGGTGCGGATGGCGCCGTCGGTGAACTCGACGTTCCGGGTGGCCAGTTCGAAGACGTCGAGCACGTCCTCGGGCAGGGCGCACGGGTCGAAGCCCTCGGGCACGGTCACCCTGTGGTCCGGTTGCAGGCCCTGGCGGACCAGGTCGGCGTCGGGCCCGGCGGCGCAGGCGACGCGGGCGCGCTCGACCTCGCCGGTGAGGTTGCGGGTCAGGCCGTGGCTGCGGATGCGGACCACGTCCTCGGGCTCCCAGCGGGCCGGACGGTAGCCGAGGAGGCCGAACTCCTCGGGCAGCCGGTCCGGATGGGCGTCCAACCAGTCGACGTAGGCGTTGATCCCTGCGGTGAAGCGGGTCGCGATGCGCCGCGCGTCCGGCGAGTAGCGCGCCCATTCGGCCGCCATGTCGCCGCGGTACAGGAACAGGCGGGTGGCACGGTCCTGGGCGACGTAGTCGGGGCCGAGCACCTCGGACAGGCGCCCCAGGCCGCGGCGGCGCCACAGGTCGATCTGGAAGAGCCGGACGCGGGCCGCGTTGAAGCCCTGGGCGAGGAAGACGTCGTCCTCGTTGCGGGCGTAGAGGTGCGGAACGCCGTAGCGGTCCTCGATCAGCTCGACGGGCTCGCGCAGCCCCCGCACCCGGATGTGCCGTGGCGGCTCCGCGCTCGCCGTCCCGCCCGCCAGTCCGCCCGCCCCCGCGATCCCCGCCGCGCCGGCCGCGAGCGCGCTTCTCCGGGAGACCCGTATCCGGCCCACGTCCACTGCGACCTCCCGCATCGATCGGTTTGCGGGAGTTCTAGCGCGGGGGCGGGGGCGGGGGCGGCACAAGGTTGTGGGACGGTCGTGTCGTACGGCCTCCCGCCCGCCCCGGTCCGGGGCGGGCGGGGCGCCACGGTGCCTACTGCGCCATCTCGTACGTCCCCGACAGTGCCTCGACGCGGGACCAGACGCGGGACGTGCGGGCCTCGTCGACGACCGGGCGGCGGACCGCGTCCAGGGCCCAGCGCTGCTGTGCCTCGGTGGCCGAATCCTTTCCGTGCAGTGCGACGGCGTGCTCGGAGAAGTCGCGGACGAGTACGCCGAAGAGCTCGTCGAGCACGTCCTGCTCCAGACCGGTCAGGCGGGCCTGCTCCAGGATCAGCTGGCCGTGCACGACGAGGGCGAACAGCTGGCCGACGGCGAGCAGCAGGTCGAGGTCGCGGCTCTGCTCCTCGTCGGGCGCCGCCGTGGTGACGAACTCGCAGAGCGCGTCGGCCTGTTCGCGGAAGCGGGCGACGTTGGGCACCTCGGCGTACGCGTCGCACGCGGTGCGCCAGTCGTGGAAGCGGATGGCGCCGAGGCCCCTGGCCGGGCCCTGCCGGAAGAGGAAGTCGTCGTCGGCCGCGTCCAGCCGGGTCGGTACGGGCGCGTACTCGGCCGGCTTGAGCAGGTGGCTGCCCATGAACTTGAGGATGAGCGCCAGGTTGACGTGGACGGTGCCCTCCAGCTTGGGCAGACCGCGGATTTCGACGGCCGCCTGCGCGAAGTAGTTGTCCTTCTCGAAGCCCTTCGCGGCGATGACGTCCCACATGAGGTCGATGACCTTCTCGCCCTCGGTGGTCACCTTCATCTTCGTCATGGGGTTGAAGAGGAGGTAGCGGCGGTCGTCGGGCCCGGCGGAGCGGAAGTAGTCGACGGCGCGGTCGCTGAACAGCTTCATCCCGACGAGGCGGACGTAGGCGTCGGTCAGCTCCCGGCGCACGTGCGGGAAGGCGGTGACGGGGCGGCCGTAGAGCACGCGGTTGTGGGCATGCGTGACGGCCTCGTACATCGCGTGCTCGCAGATGCCGATCGAGGCGGTGCAGAGGTTGAACTTGCCGACGTTGACGGTGTTCAGCGCGGCGTCGAAGGCGGCCTTGCCGGTGTGCAGGACGTCGTCCGGGCCCACCGGGTAGTTGTCGAGGCGGAACTCGCTGACGTACTTGGAGGAGTCGACGACGTTCTTCACCAGCCGGTACGCCTCGTGGCGGCTGTCGGCGGCGAAGAAGACGTAGCCCTCGGGGCCCTCGACGTCGGTGCGGCGGCCGAACACGGAGACGAGTCCGGCGGCGTTGCCGTTGCCGATGTAGTACTTCGAACCGCTGGCCAGGAAGCCGCCGTTGCCGTCGGGTTCGAGGAGCATGTCGGTGTTGTAGATGTCGGCGCCGTGGCTCTTCTCGGAGAGGCCGAAGGCGAACACCTCGCCCTGGTCGAGGAGTTCGGCGGCGCGGGCGCGGGCGGCGGCGTTGTCGCTCTGCCAGACGGGGCCGAGCCCCAGAATGGTGACCTGCCAGGCGTACCAGTAGTCGAGCCCGTAGAAGCCGAAGATCTCGTTCAGTGCGGCGATCCGGGCGGTGTCCCAGCGCTTGTCGCCCTGCTCCGGGCCGGCGTCGGCCTCCGGGGTGAGGAAGGTGGCGAACAGCCCTTCCTTGGCGGCGAATTCGAGGAAGTCCGACAGCCAGGCGCGGGTGCGGTAGTCCTCGATCAGCCGGCGCTTGCCGCGGGCCTCGAACCAGTCGACCGTGGCGCGCAGCAGCCTGCGGGTCTCGGGGTCGAAGTGCGCCGGGTCGTAGGTGCGCGGGTTGAACAGCAGCGGGTCGGACATGCCTGGTACGCCTTTCGGCTCGGGAGGGTGGTGAGGGGAAGAGCTGGGGCTGGGGGTCAGTGGCCGGGTGCGAGCCGGTGCAGGGTGGCGAGCACGTCGTCCAGCCAGTCGAGCGTCATGCGTTCGTACGCGATGCCGCCGCGGAGGACGACGTGCTGGAGCTCCTGCCCGGCGTCGGGCTGCGCGGGGGCTTCCGGCCCGCCATGGGCGTCCCCGGTGAAGTCGCGCCGCTCGCCCGCGAGATAGTGCGCGAGCCGGTCCTCGTGCGCCCGGCGGTGCCGCTCCACCTCGCGGATCAGCGCGGCCGGGTCGTCGAAGGCGGCGCCGCGGATCTTCACGGCGAGCTCGTGCCGGACGCTCTCCGGCTCGATCGGCTCGTGCAGCCACCGGGCCAGCGACTCCCGGCCGGGAGCGGCCACGGAGAACTCCTTCTTGTCCGGCCTGGCCTGCTGCGCGACCTCGCGCGCGGCGACCCAGCCGTCGCTCTCCATGCGCTTGAGCACCCGGTAGATCTGCTGATGCGTCGCGGTCCAGAAGTACCCGATGGACCGGTCGAAGCGCCGGGCCAGCTCGTAGCCGGAGCCCGGCTTCTCCAACAGCGAGACGAGGATCGCGTGCTCAAGCGCCATGCCCGAATCCTTCTATGCAACTCGTTGCATAGACAAGCCGCGCAGGACAGCTGAGATACGGCTCACCCCGGGCGGGCAGCCGCGGTCGTCACGGAGCCCCGGGAAGCCTGCGACGCCTCCCGGTGTTGGTAGAACCATGAACTACGTGGACGTGGTGGTGATCGGGGCAGGGCAGGCGGGACTGTCGAGCGCGTTCCACCTGCGGCGGTCCGGCTTCGAACCGGGGCGGGACTTCGTCGTCCTGGACCACGCGCCACGGCCCGGCGGAGCCTGGCAGTTCCGCTGGCCCACACTGACGTACGGCCGGGTGCACGGCATGCACGCACTGCCCGGAATGGAGCTCACCGGAGCCGACCCGGAACGGCCCTCCTCCGAGGTGATCGGCGAGTACTTCGCCGACTACGAGCGCACCTTCCGCCTCGCCGTCCGGCGCCCGGTGCACGTGCGCGCCGTGCGCGAGGGCAGCGGCGAGTCGGACGGGCGGCTGCTCGTGGAGACCTCGGCCGGCACCTGGGCGGCCCGCGCCGTGATCAACGCGACCGGCACCTGGGACCGCCCGTTCCAGCCGTACCTCCCCGGCCAGGAACTCTTCCGCGGCCGGCAGGTGCACACCGCGCGCTACCCGGGCCCCGAGGCGTTCGCCGGGGAGCGCGTCGTCGTCATCGGGGGCGGCACGTCCGCGGTTCAGCACCTGCTGGAGGTGTCCCGGGTGGCCGCGTCGACGACCTGGGTGACGCGGCGGCCCCCCGTGTTCCGCGAGGGCCCGTTCACCGAGGAACGCGGCAGGGAGGCCGTCTCCCTGGTGGAGCAGCGAGTACGGGACGGGCTGCCGCCGCGCAGCGTCGTCTCGGTGACGGGGCTGCCGATGACGGAGGAGATGCGCGCGGCCAGGGAATCCGGGGTGCTGGAGCGGCTGCCGATGTTCGACCGGATCACGCCGGACGGCGTCGCCTGGGACGGGGGACGGGAGATCGCGGCGGACTCGCTGCTGTGGGCCACCGGCTTCCGCCCCGTCGTCGCCCACCTGGCGCCGCTGGGGCTCCGCGAGCCGGGCGGCGGCATCCGCATGGACGGCACCCGCGCCGTGCGGGACCCGAGGGTCCACCTCGTCGGCTACGGCCCGTCCGCCAGCACCATCGGCGCCAACCGCGCGGGCCGCGCCGCCGTACGCGACATCCGCAAGCTGCTCGCACGGGAGCCGGAGCCGGTGGGCTGAACGGTGCAGGGGTCGTGAACTCTGTTCAGCTCCGTTCCGGCGCCGTCGTACGGAAGCCGGAGCGGTAGGCGGACGGGGTGACGGACAGGTGGTCCCGGAAGCTGCGCCGCATCGACTCAGCCGAACCGAACCCGGACCGCCTGGCCACCGTGTCCACCGGGTCCTCACCGGACTCCAGCAGCGCGCGGGCCGCCTCGACCCGCACCGACTCCACGTACCGGCCCGGCGTGAGCCCCGTCTCCACCCGGAAGAGCCGCGCCAGGTGACGCGGGCTGACCCCGGCCCGGCGCGCGAGGGTGCCCAGGTCGTGCGGGCCGGCGGGGTCGGCGGTGACGGCGTCCATCGCGTCGCGGACCGTCGCGTTCCGGGTGGGGTGGGCGCTCACCCGGGCACTGAACTGCGACTGCCCGCCGGGGCGCGCCATATGGAGGACGAGGAACCTGGCCGTCGCCCGGGCGACGTCGGGCCCGTAATCGTCCTCCGTGAGGGCAAGGCTGAGGTCGATACCGGCGCTCACCCCGGCCGAGGTGGTCACCGGCCCGTCGCGCACGAACAGCGGGTCGGGTTCGACGCGGACCCGCGGGTACCAGCGGGCCAGTTCGTCGGTGAGCTGCCAGTGCGTCACCGCCCTGCGGCCGTCCAGCAACCCGGCCGCGGCGAGCAGGAACGCGCCGGCGCACACCGAGGTGATCCGCCGGGCCCGCCCGGCGAGTCCGGCGACCAGGCCGGTCAGGTGCGGGTCCGCGACGGCGGTACGCCAGTCGGCGCGGCCCGGCACGATCAGTGTGTCGACGCGCGGGGGCAGCGCGGAGGCGGGCCCGTCGACCCCGATCCGCATCCCGGACGAGCTGCGCGGATCGGCCCCGCCGGGCGAGACCAGCCACAGCCGGTAGTCGGCCCCGTAACCGTTGGCCGTGGTCAACACCTCCACCGGGCCCGTGACGTCGAGGAGTTGGACCCGGTCGAAGGCGACGACGACGATCTCACGGCCGCTGCGCGCCGCCGCGCCCTCCCGGCTCACTCCGGCCAGTCGCTGTTCTCGATCGTCCGGACGAAGTCGCCGCGGACGAAGCCGGGCACGAAGTGCTCCAGGACGTCCGCCTTGACGTTGCCGAACGTCGTCTCCGGCTTGGGCGCGATGCCCTCGGTGAACGCGCCGAGGATGCGGCGCTTGAAGTCCGGCCGGGGGTGCGCGGCGACGATCGCGGACCGGTCGGCCGCGTCGATGTCGTGGTAGCCGATGCCCAGCACGTCGTACTCGACGCCGGCCGTGACGAGGGCGACCTCCGGCTCCATGAACTCCGGGATGCCGGGAGTGGTGTGCAGCGCGATCGCCGTCCACACCCGGCGCACGCTGTCCTCGGGGACGCCCCGGGACTGGAGGAACCGCCGGGCCTCGTCCGCGCTGTCCACCTCGAACCTGCGCCCGCTGTCGCGGAAGCTCTCGTTCAGCCCGAGGTCGTGGAACATGGCGCCGATGTAGAGCAGTTCGGGATCGAAGCTCAGTCCGCGACGGCGGCCCTGCAGGCTGCCGAACCAGTAGACGCGGCGCGAATGGTGGTAGATCAGCTCGTCGGTGGTGTCCCGGACGAGCTCCGTCGCCTCGGCCGCGACAGCGGTGTCCGGAACCGCGATCCCCGCGAGCACCTCGTCGCCCTTGTCCGTCATGGTGGCCTCCTGTCGTGACGGTGCGTGCGGACGGATCCAGCCTGCGGCGTGAGAGGAACCGTCCGCCATGTCCGAACGGACAGGTACCCCACAGATCAGGACCCTCACCCGGCCTGGCTCAGCCGGCGAGCGCCTGCCGGATTACCGCCTCGACGGGTGAGCGGCCACCGTCTCCGCACAGCGGCCGGGAGGGGACGAGCTTGGGCTGGCCCAGGAAGCGCGGGCGCGTCCCGCGGTGCGGCTGTCCGGCGTGCACCAGGAACGGATGGCACAGATAGACGTCCCCCGCGCGTCCCGTGGCGTGGACGACGGGGCGGTGGGCACTGGCGGCTCCGGCGCGCCGGGCCAGCTCCCGGGCGTCGAGCCCCGCCTCCCCCGCGGGCTCCAGGAGGCGAGCGACGTCCCGGTGGGAGCCGCGGCGCATGCGGGTGGGCGCGTCGTCCTCCCCCACGTCCGAGAACAGGAAGAACATCCGGAGCGCACAGTCCCTGGAGGTGACGTTCGCGCGCCAGCGCATGTAGTCGGTGGAACCCGGTTCGAGGTCTTCGCCGGGGAAGCTGACGTCGACGTGCCAGCCGTCCACCACCGCGGGCCGCCCGCCGGGGAACCGGACGACGAATCCGCCCAGCCCGTCCGGCACTTGCCAGCGCCCGGGGCCCACGAGCACGTCGAACGCCGCGCGCAGTGCGGACGCCGTGGCCGCCTCCCGGAACGACTCCTCCGTCCGCTCCCCGATCCCCACGGCCGCAGGCGGCCATCCGTCCGGGTCGCGCGGATCGGCGCCGGTGCTTCGCCACAGCACATCACGGCACGCGTCGGCGGTCTCCCGTGGGAACGCCCCCTCGACGTGGACGAAACCGTCGTCGACGAACGCCCTGACCTGTGCCTCGTCGAGCTGCCGGGAGGGCTCGGGTGCCTGTGCTTCGTCGGGCATGGCATCAGGATGCCGCCGACAGGACGGCTCTCGCCAACCCATTTCGACGTCGTGCGGGAGCTGGCCGGTTTGTTCCCTCACAGTGGACGGCGGCCGTATTGGGGCGCCATGTGGAGAAGTTCCCCGCGGGGTTGAGCGTCAATTGGCCGACTGCGGTGGTCGGGCTGGCGGTCGTCCGGGGCTGCTACAGCGACTGGGGCTCTTCGGCTCCACCTGGCGGAAGCTGACCGGAGTGACGCCGGAGGACTCCGCGCGGGCCGGCAGGAAGCCGTTCGCCTTCCTGGTGGCCTCAATTGCCTGGGCGGGCTTCTCGCCGTCCATACTCGCGCAGCACCGTGCCCAACAGCGCGTACCAACTGGTGCTGTTCGCGGGCATGGCCCTCGCCGTCGGGCTGGTGGGCCTGAGGCTCGCGTCTCCCCTCCCCGGGACGATGTCCACGACGAGTGCCTCGACGCGGGACCTGATCTTGTCTGAACGTGCTCGCCTTCCTCGGCGTCCCGCTGCTCGCCGGCTTCCTCACCCGCCGCGTCGGGGAGCGGAGGCTCGGCCGCGAACAGAACCGATTCCTGCCCCGGATCGGCCCGTTCGGTCTGTACGGACTGCTGTTCACGATCGTGCTGCTCTTCGCCCTCCAGGGGAAGACGATCACCTCGCAGCCCTGGGACGTCGCCCGTATCGCGCTGCCGCCGCTGGCGCACTTCGCGCTCATGCAGTTCGGCACCTTCGCCCTCGGCAAGGGCATCGGCCTCCCGTACGACCGCAGCACGACCCTCGCCTTCACGGCTGCGGGAACAACTCCGAACTCGCCATCGCCGCCTTCGGCGTCACGAGCGGCCAGGCGCTCTCCGGCGTCGTCGGACCGCTCATCGAGGTGCCCCTCCTGGTGGCCCTGGTGTACGTATCGCTCGCCTGGCGCCGGAAGTTCGCGCACCGGACGTGACGGCGGTACCTGCTCCGAATGTCGGGAACAGACGAACACGGGAGCGGCTGTTCGCCCGAACGCGTGGTCGCTCCGGATTTCGTTGCACAACTGCCGTTCGTCGCATGATGCTTACAGTGCGCAAGCGACGGGCTGCAGACCGTGCAGGCGCCTCCGGACCCCAGTCCCACGGCGGACCGGAGTGATGTCCCAAAGAAACGCAAGGAGAAGCACCACCATGGACCTCATCACCAACGTGCTCGCAGGCGTCGTCCACTTCGTGGGCTGGCTCGTCTGACGCACGGCCGCTGAAGGCGCCGTCTCCCCCGTCCCACGGGGAGGCGGCGCTTCCGCGTTTCCGGGGCACAGTGCGGCACCGCCAACGTGCCTCTGCCTCAACGGCCCGCTCTCCGGGGCCGGTTCGGACAGTGCGCCGAAACCGTCGCCCCTCCGGCTCCCGACATGCCAGTCCGCGACGACTACTGCACAACGCGTGGCGACTGCGGCAGTATGAGCCCCCCGCCCCGGGTGATCTTGACGAAAGGATGGACCGTGCGGGTAGCTCTCTTCGTCACCTGCGTCAACGACACGCTCTACCCCCGCACGGGGCAGGCCGTCGTCACGCTCCTCGAACGGCTGGGCGTCCAGGTGGACTTCCCCCAGGAGCAGTCCTGCTGTGGCCAGCCGCAGTTCAACACCGGCTACCGCACCGAGGCCGAACCCCTCGCCCGCCGCTACGCGGAGACCTTCCGCGCGTACGACTACGTGATCGTGCCCTCGGGCTCCTGCGCGGCCATGGTGCGCGACCAGTACCCGCGCATCGACGGCCCGGGAACGGCCGACGCCGTGGCGCGGACCTACGAACTGACGGAGTTCCTGGTGGACGTGCTGGGTGTGGAGGACGTCGGCGCGTACTACCCGCACACGGTGACCTACCACCCGACCTGTCACGGGCTGCGGATGCTCGGGCTGGGCGAGCGTCCGCACAGGCTGCTGGAGCACGTCGAGGGGCTGCGGCTGAAACCGCTGGAGGGGCAGGAGGAGTGCTGCGGTTTCGGCGGCACCTTCGCCGTCAAGAACCCCGCCGTCTCGGCCGCGATGGGCGCCGACAAGGCACGGCACATCGAGGAGACCGACGCCGAAGCGGTGTGCACGGTCGACAACTCCTGCCTGATGCACATCGGCGGCACCCTCGCCCGCAGGGGCTCGGCGGTACGGCCCGTGCACATCGCCGAGATCCTCGCCGGGACGAAGGAGGCACCGCTGTGAGCGGCACGTACCTGGGCATGCCCGCGTTCCCCGAGGCCGCCGAAGCGTCCACCCGGGACATGCGGCTGCGGGGCAACCTACGGCACGCCACGCACACCATCCGCGCCAAACGGGAGCGCGCCGTCGCCGAACTGGACGACTGGTCCGCACTCCGCGAGGCCGGCGCGGCCGTCAAGAACCGCACACTGCGCCATCTCGACCACTATCTCGTGCAGTTGGAGGAGGCCGTCACCGCCGCCGGCGGGCACGTGCACTGGGCGGCCGACGCCGACGAGGCGAACCGGATCGTGACCCGGCTGGTGCGGGAGACCGGTGAGCGCGAGGTGGTCAAGGTCAAGTCGATGGCCACCCAGGAGACCGGCCTCAACGAGGCTCTGGCAGGCGCCGGGATCACCGCGTACGAGACGGACCTGGCCGAGTTGATCGTGCAGCTGGGCGACGACCTTCCGTCCCACATCCTCGTCCCGGCGATCCACCGCAACCGGGACCAGATCCGGGACATCTTCCGTGCGCGGATGGCTGATTGGGGACTCCCGGCGCCGGCCGGACTGAGTGACGATCCCGCCGAACTGGCCGAGGCCGCGCGGCTCCATCTGCGGGAGAAGTTCCTCAACGCCAAAGTCGGCGTCTCCGGGGCGAACTTCATGGTCGCCGAGAGCGGCACCCTCGTCGTCGTCGAGTCCGAGGGCAACGGCCGGATGTGTCTGACGCTGCCCGAGACGCTGATCTCCGTCGTCGGCATCGAGAAGGTGGTGCCCACCTGGCGGGACCTGGAGGTCTTCCTCCAGCTACTCCCCCGCTCCTCCACCGCTGAACGGATGAACCCGTACACCTCCACCTGGACGGGCACCACCGACGGGGACGGACCCCGCACCTTCCATCTGGTGCTGCTGGACAACGGGCGGACCGACGCGCTCTCCGACACGGTGGGACGGCAGGCGCTGCGCTGCATCCGCTGCTCGGCCTGCCTCAACGTCTGCCCCGTGTACGAGCGGGCCGGCGGACACGCGTACGGCTCGCCCTACCCCGGTCCGATCGGCGCGATCCTGACGCCCCAACTGCGCGGCACGGGAACGGAACTGGACGCCTCGCTGCCGTACGCCTCGTCGCTCTGCGGTGCCTGCTACGAGGTCTGTCCCGTCGCCATCGACATCCCGGAGGTCCTCGTCCATCTGCGACAGCGGGTCGTGGAGGGCGGGGAGGTCATGGTGCGCGGGCAGAAGACCACCATCCGGCCCGCGAAGGGGCACGCGGCGGAGCGCGCGGCGATGCGCGCCGCGCGCTGGGCGTTCGAGCACCCGCTGGCGCTCGGGCGCGGCCAGCGGCTGGCCACCCGCGTGCGCCGGTTCCAGCCGCGCCGCCTCCCGCTTCCGGGCCCGGCCCGCGCCTGGTCGCAGAGCCGCGACCTGCCGAGCCTGCCCGCCGAGACGTTCCGCGACTGGTGGCGCCGCACGCGGGGCGCGAACGGCACCCCGCAAGGCCCGGACGGGCGAGACGGAGAGGGGACGGAATGAGCAGCCGCGACGTCGTCCTGGCCCGCGTGCGCCGCGCCCTGAGCGATGTACCGCGCGGGGAGGGGCCGGAGGACACCCCCGTGCCACGGGAGTACGCGCGCGCCCACGGGGCGCGGACGCAGGCGCAGATCGCGGGTCTGCTCGCGGAGAACCTCGCCGACTACCGCGCGGTGGTGCACCGTTGCGAGGCCGCCGCGGTGCCGAGGATGGTCGGCGAGCTGCTGCGGGCCCGCGGAGCGCGGAGCGTCGTCGTCCCTTCCGGGCTGCCCGCCGAGTGGCTGCCGGAGCCGGACGGGATCGAGCGGCTCGCGGACGCGCCGGGCCTCACACCTCACCGGCTGGACACGGTCGACAGCGTCGTCACGGGCTGCGCCGTGGCCGTCGCCGAGACCGGCACCATCGTGCTGGACGCCGGCCCCGGGCAGGGACGACGGCGGATCACGCTCGTACCGGACCACCACATCTGCGTGGTGCGGGTGCCCTCGCAGGTGGTCGCGGCCGTGCCGGAGGCGCTGGAGCGGCTGGACCCGGCACGGCCGCAGACCTGGATCTCCGGCCCGTCCGCCACCAGCGACATCGAACTCGACCGGGTGGAGGGCGTGCACGGCCCGCGCACCTTGGAGGTCGTCCTGGCGGGCGAGCACTGAGCGGCCGAGTACGCCACGGGCGTAAGGCGCTCCGTCCGTCTGGGAGAGCGGCTTAGCTTGCGCGCATGGAATGCGTCGAAATCCACGAGCGGCTGCACATGCTCCGTTTCCCGGTCGGGCAGGCGTACCTGTGGCGTGACGGTGACGCGCTCACCCTGATCGACACCGGCCCTCCGGGCTCCGGCGAGCAGATCGAGCGGGCGATCCGTTCGCTCGGGCACGCCCCGGGCGCCCTGCGGCGCATCGTCCTCACCCACTTCCACGAGGACCACGCGGGATCGGCCGCCGAACTGGCGGCACGGCTGCGTGCGCCCGTGCTGGCACACCGCGCGGACGCGCCCGTCGTCCGGGGCGAAGTCGCCCCGCCGGCACCGGACTTCTCCGAGGCGCGGGAGTGGGAGCGGACGCTCTTCGAGCACCAGACGGCCGCCTACGGGCTGAGCGCCGACCATCCCGTCCTGCCCTCGGCGCCCGCCTGCCCCGTCGACCAGGAGCTGACGGACGGGGACGTGCTCGACTTCGGCGGCGGTGCCTGGGTGGTGCACGTTCCGGGGCACACGGACGGCAGCATCGCCCTCCATCTGCCCGCGCACCGCACGCTGTTCACCGGTGACACGGTGGCGCGGACGGACGCGGCCGTCGCCGCGTTCCACGGCACGGCACAGGAGGATGCCGGCCGTGCCGCCGCCGAGGAGGGCGCCTCGTCCTCCGGCGTGATCCTCGGGCCCTTCAACACGCACCGTGCCCGTGCGGTCGCGTCACTGGGCCGTCTCTCCGGACTGGAGGCGGAAACGCTCTGTTTCGGTCACGGATCACCCGTGGTCGGGCAGGGAGTGAAGGCCCTGTACGAAGCGGCTGCCCTCTACAGCTAGTCTGCTCGCGCACCCTTCGTGCGTACGCGGCCCCCGTCGCACGGCCCGTTCGCGGCCGTGCGACGGTGCACCGTCTGATCACGCACCGTCCTGCCAGGGAGGCAGCCATGGAGCAGACCCGCCCGCACGGCTCCGCAGCCGCGGACGCGACCCTGCCGGACGGCCCGGCGGCCTCCGGCGCGGAGGGCCGCGACGCGGGTTCCGCCGTCGTGGAGGTCTCGGGTGTGAGCGTGCGCCGGTACACCACGGGACAGGTGATCCTGGACGGCGTCGACTGGACGGTGCGGCCCGGCGAGCACTGGGCCCTGCTGGGCGCCAACGGCGCCGGGAAGACGACGCTGCTGCGCCTCGTCGGCGCGACGATGCACCCGACGGACGGCACCGTCTCCGTCCTGGGCAGCACCCTGGGCCGGGTCGACGTGCGGCAGCTGCGCAGCGAGATCGGGCACGTGTCGACGTCCCAGCGGGTGCCGCAGGACATGCCGGCCCGCACGGTCGTCCTCACCGGCGCCTCCGGCACCGTGCAGCCGCTGTGGAAGCAGTACACGGACGAGATCAAGGAGCGGGCCGACGAGCTGCTCGCCGAACTGGACTGCAAGGACTTCGCCGACCGCCCGTACGGCGTGTGCTCGGGCGGCCAGCGCGCACGCGTTCTCGTCGCTCGCGCGCTGATGCCCGACCCCGCGCTGCTGCTGCTCGACGAGCCGTTCAACGCGCTGGACCTGCCCTCCCGCGAGGACCTGATCGACGCACTGCGCCGCCTGGCCGGGAACCGGCCCGAGCTGGCCACCGTCACCGTCACGCACCACCTGGAGGAGCTGCCGCCCACGACGAGCCACGCGCTGTTGCTGCGCGAGGGCAGGACGATGGCGTGCGGTCCTGCCGGGGAGGTCCTCACGGGCGAGCGGATGACGGCGAGTTTCGGCCGCCCTATCGAAGTCTCCCGCCAGGACGGCCGCTGGCTGGCCCGGTCCGGGCGGCCGTAGAGACCGTCGCCTCATCGGCCCGATTCTGCGTGCCTGTTGAGCAGATGCGTTTCCGGCTCTCCGTCCCGTGTGGTGACGGATCGCGCTCCAGGGGTCAGGCCACCACGTTGCCGGGGCCGGGGGTGACGGTGTGCGCGGCAGGGCGGCGGGCCGGTGCCCCGACGTCCGGGGCCCGTGACTGCCTCTCGGCCGGTGCCCGCTGCGCCGGGATGCGCGCCTGCGCGGCCGGCTCCTCGGCCAGCCCCAGCTCACGCCGTATCGCCAACAGGGCATAGTGCGTACGGGACTTGACCGTGCCGCGCGGGATGCCCAGGGCCCGAGATGTCTCCGCTCCGGAGCACCCCAGCAGGTGGGTGAGCACCAGTACGGCACGGTGCTCGGGCGAGACCCTGGCGAGGGCGCGGGCGACGACGTACCGGTCCACCACGGAGTCGGCCGGATCGTCGGTGGCCGGAACCCGCCCGCCGTCCTCCTCCGGTGTGGTGCCCACCGGAACGGCGCGTTCCCGACGGTGAAAGTCCACCGCGAGATTACGGGCGACGGTGAACAGCCAGGGACCGAGCCCCGGTTCGGCGCGAGGCTCCGCGCTGCCTTCGTGCCCCTCGTGGCCGTCGGGTGTGCCGGGCCCGGCGAACGTGAGGCGGTCCGCTCTCAACCAGGCGCGCAGCAGGGTCTCCTGGACGATGTCCTCCGCACGGTGCGAGTCCCCGTACGTGAGGCGTCCGACGTACCGGAGCAGTGCGGGCCGGTACCCGTCGAAGACGGTCCTCAGCAGGGCGTCGGCGAAGCCGGGCCCGCCCTCCGGTTCACCACACGCGCACCCACCACGCTCACCAGCCACACCTGCCATAGTGCTGGTCAGCACATGAACGAGCAGCGAAATCCGGCCGTGGAAATCCGGTGAGGCGACTGAACCTCTCCCCTCCGCTTCCGCGCGGCTGTGCGCCTTCCGGGAAGCCCGGCATCCGGGTCATCCTCACTCCGCGCGCCTGTCGTTGCCCGCGCCCGCCCGGGGCCGCGCGCACTCTGGCAGCCGGTCCCGGCGTCGTATAGCTTGCGCCTCCAGCTCACCGGCCCCCAGGGGAAGGAAGTCCGTGATGCCCAGCTCCCCCTCTCGTCGCGCACTCGTCACCGGCGGTACGGCGACGGCTCTCACCGCTCCCCTGCTGCTGTCCGGCGCCGCCCGCGCCGCCGAACCGCCGGGTCGCGGAGCCCCGTCCGGGGCCGTGCCGGGCGCCGACGTCGCCGCCGCCCGCAAGTGGCGGATGCTGCGCGGCCGGAAGGTCGGCGTGGTCAGCAACCCGACGGGCGTACTGCGCGACACCCGGCACATCGTCGACTCGATGGCCGCCCAAGAGCTGGACGTGGTGGGCGTGTTCGGCCCGGAGCACGGTTTCCGCGGCAGCGCCCAGGCCGGCGAGTCCGAGCCGGAGTTCAAGGATCCGCGGACCGGACTGACGGTGTACGACGCGTACGGCGCCGACGCGGCGAAGATGGCGGAACTGTTCACCAAAGCGGGCGCGGACACCATCGTCTTCGACATCCAGGACGTGGGCGTCCGCTTCTACACGTACATCTGGACGATGTACCAGGCGATGGTGGGTGCCCGGGACGTCGGCGCCCGCTTCGTCGTCCTCGACCGCCCCAACCCGCTGGGGCGGCGCGCCGACGGGCCGATGATGACCGAGGAGTTCGCCTCGGGAGTCGGCCTGAAACCCATCCTCCAGCAGCACGGCATGACCGTCGGCGAACTGGCCCGCTACTTCAACGGCGAGCTGCTCCCGGACGAACCGCCCGTCAGGAAGACGCGGAAACCGGGGCACTCTCCGGAACAGCGCGAGGGCGCCGGGCACGGCCGGGTCGAGCTGGAGGTGGTACGGGCCGAGGGCCTCGCGCCGGACGACCTCGCACAGGACCACGGCCTGCCCTGGGTGCCGCCCTCGCCCAACATGCCCACCCCGGACACCGCCACCGTCTACGCCGGCACGGGCTACTTCGAGGGCACCAACCTGTCCGAGGGGCGCGGCACCACCTCCCCGTTCGCGCTCGTCGGCGCCCCCTACCTGGACCACCGCTACAGCGACCGCCTCAACGCGCTCGACCTGCCCGGAGTGCGGTTCCGCGAGGCGTACTTCGTGCCGACGTTCAGCAAGCACAAGGACAAGACCTGCGCGGGCGTCCAGCTCCACCTCACCGACCCGCACCGCTACCGCCCCGTGCTCACCGCCGTGGCCATGCTGGCGGAGGCACGCGCGTACGACGGCTTCGCCTGGCGCGAGGACGCCAACACCGAGCACCCCTTCTGGATCGACAAACTCTCCGGCTCACCCCGGCTCCGCACGATGCTCGACGAAGGCCACGACGCACACCAGTGCGCGTCCGCCTGGAAGACCGAAACCCGCGCTTTCGACCACACCCGGCGGAGGTACTTCCTGTACGGCTGACGGCGTTTAAGCTCCCCGCATGCCCGCACGTTTCAAGGACATCGCCCTGGACGCCCTCGACCACCAGCGGATGGCCGACTGGTGGAGCGCCGCCATCGGGTACCAGCGGAGGCAGCCGCCCGCCGGGCGGACGGAGTGGCCGCCGGAGTGGCCGGTGCTGCTGTACGACAAGGAGGGGCGCGGTCCCTCACTGTGGATCAACCCCGTGACGGAGCCCAAGTCCGGCAAGAACCGGATGCACATGGACGTCTACGGGGACACGGCGAAACTGCTCGCCATGGGCGCGACGCTGGTGCGCCGGAGGGACGACACGATCGACTGGGACGTCCTCGCGGACCCGGAGGGCAACGAGTTCTGCGTGTTCGAGCCGAGGAAGGACCCGCACAGCGAGGCGTACCCCTCGCACGCGCACCACGATTCGCCCGGCGGGCACGATCCGCGGCACCGCGACAGGTGAGCCGCCCCTCTCTCTGCTCACGTCTCCTCTCACCGCACGGTTCCGGTCAGCGGTCCGGTTCCTTCTTCGCTCCTTCCGGCAGGCGCAGGTAGACGATGCCGGCGGGGAAGATCTCCGCGTTCATGGCGACGGCGACCGAGGTGTAGCCCGCCCAGCGGCTGGAGCAGAGGGCGGAGGGGGCTCGTCCGCGTGGGACGAGCCTCGGGGCTCCGGTGCGCGTGGAGCCGGGGCTCAGCTGGCCGGGGCGTCCGCGGTGTGCGCGTCGCGGCGTACGAGGGCCGCGTACTGGCCGTCCCTCGCCATGAGTTCGTCGTGGGTGCCGCGTTCGGCGATGTGCCCGCCGTTGAGCACGACGATCTGGTCGGCGTCCCTGATGGTGGACAGGCGGTGGGCGATGGTCAGTGTGGTGCGTCCCCGGGAGAGCGCGTCGACCGCCTGCTGCACGGCTCGTTCGGTGCGGGTGTCGAGTGCGCTGGTGGCCTCGTCGAGGATGAGGACGGGCGGGTCGCGCAGGATCGTCCTGGCCAGTGCGAGGCGCTGCTTCTCTCCTCCGGAGAAGCGGTGGCCGCGTTCGCCGACGAGGGTGTCGTAGCCGTCGGGCAGTGACTCGATGGCGTCGTGGATCTGGGCCGCCCTGGCGGCGGCACGCAACTGGGCGTCCGTGGCGTCGGGTTTGGCGAAGCGGAGGTTGTCGGCGATGGAGGAGTGGAAGAGGTAGGTCTCCTGGGAGACCACGCCGACCGCTCGGGACAGAGTGTCGAAGTCGAGGTCGCGGACGTCCACCCCGTCGAGGGTGACCCGGCCGCCGGTGACGTCGTAGAGGCGCGGCACCAGGTGGCTGAGCGTGCTCTTGCCGGACCCGGTCGGGCCGACGACGGCGAGCGTGGTGCCGGCGGGGACGGCGAGGTCGATGCCGTGCAGTGTGCCGCCCGGGTCCTGCTGTCCGTAGCCGAAGTCGACGTTCTCGAAACGGACTTCGCCGCGGACGGAGGGGAGCCGGACGGGCCGCTCCGGTTCGGTGATGTCCACCCGGAGGTCCAGGTACTCGAAGATGCGCTGGAACAGCGCGAGGGAGGTCTGCATCTCGACGCCGGTCGACAGCAGCGAGACGGTGGGCCGCAGGAGCCCCTGCTGGAGGCCGACGAAGGCGACGAGGGTGCCGATGGACAGGCCGGGGCCGCCGAAATGGACGAGCAGGCCGGCGGTCAGATAGAGCAGCGGCGGAATGGCGCCCATGACGATCCCGATGGTGGCCATGCGCCAGCGGCCAGCCATGTGGGAGCGGACCTCCAGGTCGAGGAGGCGCTCCGACTCGTCGGAGAAGCCGCGCGTGAGCGATTCGGCACGGCCCATGGTGCGGCCGAGCACGATTCCGCTCACGGACAGGGACTCGGTGACGATCGCCGACATGGACGCCATCTGCTTCTGCCGCTGGGTGGTGATCTGCTTCCGCTCGCGGCCGACCCTGCGGCTGATCCAGACGAAGAACGGCAGCAGGAGCAGGGACGCGACGGTGAGCCGCCAGTCGAGCGCGAGCATCGCCACGACGGAGGCCACCACTCCCGTCAGGTTGGAGACCAGGGACGTCGCCGTGGAGGTGACCGTGGCCTGCATGCCGCCGATGTCGTTGGCGATGCGTGACTGCACCTCGCCGGTGCGTGTCCTGGTGAAGAAGGCCAGGGGCATGCGCTGGAGCTTGGCGTAGACCTCGGTGCGCAGGTTGTGCATGACGCGCTGTCCGACGGTGGTGGACAGGAACGTCTGGAGCACGCCGAAGACGCTCGTCATCACGGCCGTGGCGACGAGCCCGAGGGCCAGCAGCCCGAGGAGTCCGGTGCGCTGGTCGGGTATGGCGACGTCGAGGATCTCGCGCAGCAGGAAGGGCTGGGCGACGGAGACCAGGGACGAGGCGCCGACCAGGAGGCCGACGAGGGCGAGCCGTCCCCGGTAGGGCCTGAACAGGCGCAGGATGCGGCGGATCTGGGCCGGCGGTTCGGGTGCGCCACGCGGAGTGGCAGGCGGTTCCCACGGAATGGCGTCGGGTCGCAACGGGCTCCTCTGGGGTCGGGTTCACGGGCCGGTGCGCGGCGTGATTTCCGCGCACTCCACCAACAGGGAGCATAGTTCATTGTTACCTATACTCACAATGAATGGTGCCCTGTTAACCTGCCGCCATGCCAGCGCCCCACCCGCACGACGAGACCGACGGCGACCTCGCCGAGCAGTTGCTGCGCCTCACGCGCCGCCTGAACCACGCACACCGGCACAACTTCGCCCCCGTCGGCGTCACCCCCGCCCAGGGGCGTCTGCTGCGCACCCTCGCCCGGCACGGCGAACCGCCCCGCATGGCCGACCTCGCCGAACGCCTCGGCGTCGTCCCCCGGCAGGTGACCACTCTGGTCGACGCGCTGGAGGAACGCGGCCTGGTGCGCCGGGAGCCCGACCCGGCGAACCGGCGGGTGACCCGGATCAGGCTCACCGACGGCGGCACCGACGCGCTCAAGGAACTGCGCAAGGCCCGCAAGTCGGCGGCCGAGGAACTACTCGCGCCGCTCTCCTCCGCGCAGCGCGAGGAACTGAGCGGCCTGCTCACCCTGCTCGACGCGGGCGCCCCGCACGAACACTGAGACCGCCCGTGGCGCGGAGGCGGACCTAGCATGGACGCAGCCCGGGGGTGTCCAGCATCAGGGAGTGACCATGCCGCTGCTCGAACCCGATCCCGGCGCCCTGCGGCCACGTCCCACGGACGGTCACACCCCCGCGGGAGACCGCGTACCGGACGGTATGGCCACGGGCTCCCCCGAACCCCTGCTGAGCGAACTGCGGGCGCTGCTGGGTGACCCGGACGGGCGGAAGGTGCTCGGTTCGGTATCGGATCTGGTGCGCTACGCCTCGGACGCCAGCCCGTACCGCTTCGTCCCCCGGGTCGTCGTCCTCGCGGAGGACGTCGACGACGTCTCGGCCGTGCTGTCGTACGCGCGGGGCAACGGGCGTCACGTGGTCTTCCGCGCGGCGGGGACCTCGCTCAACGGGCAGGCGCAGGGCGAGGACATCCTCGTCGACGTGCGGCGTCACTGGGCCGGCGTGGAGGTGCTCGACGAGGACGGCGCCCGCGCGCGCATCCGGCCGGGCACGACCGTGGTGCGGGCCAACGCCGCGCTGGCGCCGTACGGCAGGACGCTGGGCCCGGATCCGGCCAGCGCGATCGCCTGCACCCTCGGCGGGGTCGTCGCCAACAACGCCTCGGGCATGACGGCGGGAACCACCCGCAACTCGTACCGCACGGTGTCCTCGCTCACCGTGGTGCTGCCGTCCGGCACCGTCGTCGACACCGGTGATCCGGCGGCCGACGAGGCGCTGGCAGACGCCGAACCGGCGCTGTGCGAAGGGCTGATGGCACTCAAGGCGGAGATCGAGTCCGACCCGGAGCTGACCGCCCGCATCCGCGCCAAGTATGAGCTAAAGAACACCAACGGCTACCGGCTGGACGCCTTCCTTGACGGCGACAGTCCGGTACGCATCCTGCGCGGACTGATGGTGGGTTCGGAAGGGACGCTCGGATTCCTCTCCGAGCTCGTCTTCGCAACCGTGCCACTGCACCGGCGCACCTCCACCGGGCTGCTGTTCTTCCCCTCGCTCAGCGCGGCGGCGGCCGCGGTGCCCCGGTTCAACGAGGCCGGCGCGCTCGCCGTGGAGGTGATGGACGGCAACACGCTCCGCGCCTCGGTCAGCGTCGCGGGCGTACCCAAGGACTGGGCACGGCTGCCGAAGGAAACCGCCGCG
Source organism: Streptomyces sp. HNM0574 (assembly GCF_012726235.1). Lineage (GTDB taxonomy): Bacteria > Actinomycetota > Actinomycetes > Streptomycetales > Streptomycetaceae > Streptomyces. Next base: position 104,925 of record NZ_JAASAH010000008.1, on the reverse strand, counting down.
CTGCTCGTGGAGTTCCGCGCCCCGGACGAGGCCGCGCAGCAGGAGTACGAACAGCGGGCGGCCGAGGTCATGTCCGGCCTCGACCTGGTCGCCCCCGTCGAATCCGTCACCAACGCCTTCACCCGGGACGCAAAGACCATCGCCTTCTACTGGAAGGCACGGAAGGCGTTCGTCACGGCCGTGGGCGGCTCCCGCCCCTCCGGAACGACGCTCATCACGGAGGACTTCGCCGTGCCTCCGTCCCGTCTGGCCGAAGCGTGCGGCGCGCTGCTGGAGCTGCAGGAGAGGCACGGTTTCGACGCCGCCGTCGCGGGCCACGCGGCCCACGGCAACCTGCACTTCCTGCTGGCCTTCGACGCGTCGAAGACCGACGACGTGCGACGGTACGCCGACTTCATGGACGAGTTCTGCGCACTGACCGTCGAGCGCTTCGACGGCTCGCTCAAGGCCGAGCACGCCACGGGACGGAACATCGCCCCCTTCCTGGAGCTGGAATGGGGCGAGAAGGCCACGTCCCTGATGTGGCGGATCAAGCAACTCCTCGACCCGGCAGGCGTGCTCGCCCCGCGCGTCCTGCTCGACCGCGACCCGCACGCCCATCTGCGCGGCCTGAAGACCATCCCCCGCGTGGAGGACGTGGCCGACCCCTGCATCGAGTGCGGCTTCTGCGAACCCACCTGCCCCAGCGGTGACCTGACCACCACACCGCGCCAACGGATCGTGCTGCGCCGGGAGATGATGCGCCAGGACCCGGCGTCCCCGGTCAACGACAGTCTGCTGCGCTCGTACACGTACGACGCCGTCGACACCTGCGCCGGCGATTCCACCTGCATGCTGGACTGCCCCGTCGGCATCGACACCGGCGCCATGATGAAGTCCTTCCGCGGCGCACGGCACACGGGCCGCGAGGAGCGTGCGGCCGCCCGTACCGCGCGCCATTTCGGGGCGGTGGAACGGGCCGCCCGGCTGGCCGTCGCCTCGGCGGACACGCTGCGGCGGCGGGTGCTGCCGCGGCGCGGTGACGCGGCGCTGGAGACGCTGACGGGCGCCGCACGCCGGGCCGTCCGGCCCGATCTCGTACCGGAGTGGCTGCCGCAACTCCCCGGCCCCGCCGCCAAACGGCTTCCCGCGACGGACCGGGCGACGGCAAGCGCGGTCTACTACCCGGCCTGCGTCAACCGCATCTTCGGCGGGCCCGAAGGCCACGGGGAGCCGTCCCTGCCGGAGGCGACGGTCGTGGTGTCGGCGCGCGCGGGACGTCCGGTGCACATTCCGGAGGACGTCACGGGAACGTGCTGCGCCACCATCTGGCACTCCAAGGGGTACGCCGAGGGCAACGTGCTGATGGCCAACCGGATCGTCGAGTCCGCCTGGCGGTGGACGGACGGAGGCGAGCTTCCGCTCGTGGTGGACGCCTCCTCGTGCACGCTCGGCATCGCCCACGAGGTGGTGCCGTACCTGACCCCCGCGAACCGGAAACTGCACGAGCGGCTGACCGTCGTCGACTCGGTGGTGTGGGCCGCCGAGGAGCTGCTGCCCCGGCTGACCGTCGAGCGGCGGCTCGCCTCGGCGGTGCTCCATCCGACGTGCTCCATGCGGCACTTGGACGACGCCGACGCGCTGCGCGAGGTCGCCGAGGCGTGCGCCGAGGAGGTCGTGGTGCCGCTGGACGTCCGCTGCTGCGGGTTCGCCGGCGACCGCGGCATGCTGCACAAGGAGCTGACCGCCTCGGCGACCGAGCACGAGGCCGCCGAGGTGCGCGCCCGGCACTTCGACGCCCACCTGTCCGCCAATCGCATGTGCGAGATCGGCATGGACGAGGCCACCGGCGGCCGCGGGTACCGCTCCGTGCTGCTCGAGCTGGAGCGCGCTACCCGGCCGTCCTGAACTGCTGCGGGGCCCGGTCTCCTTCCGCTGTGGGGGAAGCGGGAGGAGACCGGGCCCCGGGTCCGGGGGCGAGCCGCTGTCCGGGACTGCGGGGAGGCACGTACCGGACGGTGCGGTGGCCGGTCTGGAGGGTTACCCGGTGGCCTCCGTGTGGAGGGCGACCGCGCCGCCGGCGGGAACGGTGACCTCCGCCTTGCCGTCGTCGCCGACCTTCACCGGGTCGCCCTCGCAGCCGCCCTCGGGCGTGCCCTGTGCGACGTTGCAGTAGGCGCCCGCGGGCAGCGAGGTGGCGAACGTCCGCTTCAGTTCGCCGTCACCGGAGTTGAGCGCCACGAAGCCCTTGCCCGCGCGGCTGAAGGCGAGAGCGCCGCCTTCGGCCCACCAGTCGGAGAGCTCCGCGTCACCAACAGCGTTGCGGAAGCCCACCATTCCCGTGATCTGCGGGTCCGCATGCATCTGCGTCCAGCCGTCCCCGCCGCTCGGCGGGCCCGCGTCCTTCTCGGACCACTCGTAGCCGGAGTAGACGTTCGGCGAGCCGTACGGGTGGGCCAGCATGAAGGTGTTGGCCAGCTTGTACAGCCCCGCGTCCTTGTAGGTGAGGGTCGAACCGTTGCGCTCGGTGTCCCAGTTGTCGACGAAGGTGCGGGCGCTGCCGCTGTCGAGCTTGCCGTCCGCGATGCCGCCCAGACCGCCCAGGTCGCCTCCCTGGAAGGCGCTCTTGAGGTGGGTGCCGTAGCGGAACTCGTCCACATCGCCCAGGCCGGTGTACTCCTCGGGGCGGACGGCCTCGTTCTCTCCGGCGATGACCTCGGACACCCAGTACCCGGGGTCGGCCATCTTGCCCTTGATGGCCTCCACGTCCTGCGCGGCCATGTGCTTGGCCGCGTCGATCCGGAAGCCGTCGACGCCCAACTCGCGCAGCCGGTCGAGGTACTTGGCGATGGTGGACCGTACCTGGTCGCTGCCGGTGTCGAGGTCGGAGAGTCCGACGAGTTCGCAGTTCTGCACGTCCTCGCGGTTGGTGTAGTCCTGGATGTCCTTCCGGCAGCCGTGGAAGTCGGCGTCGCCGTAGGTGCCGGGGTAGTCGTACTTCGCGTACTCGGTGCCGCCGGTGCCGGTTCCGGAACCGGCCGACATGTGGTTGATGACGGCGTCCGCGACGACCTTGACGCCGGCCTCGTGGCAGGCGTTCACCATGCTCTTGAAGTCGCTCTCGTCGCCGAGACGTCCGGCGATCTTGTAGCTCACCGGCTGGTACGAGGTCCACCACTGGTCGCCGGTGATGTGCTCGGTCGCGGGCGAGACCTCGACGTAGCCGTAACCGGCCGGACCCAGCGTGTCCTTGCACTCCTGGGCCACGGAGGTGAACGGCCGCTCGAACAGCGTGGCCGTGACGGCCTTCCCGCCGGGCGGTGCGGCCTCCTCGGCGGAACGTGAGGGCTCGGAGGCGGCGGGAACGGCCTGTGACTGCCAGGGGCCCATGGTCAGCAGGCCGCCGGCCGTCAGCACTCCGGCCATGACGCCGCCGTACAGACGTTTTCTCATGGTGTGCGGCTCCTTCGTGAGTCGGGCACAGCAGTGCCCGGAGCGCAGCCACGCGCCTGGCCGCAGGTGGGGGTTCGCTGTGGGAGCCTGCCGTCGCGGCCTGTACACGTCAAGAGACTCGCAATATTTTCCATCCTCTTTCAGCAACTTCTTGCTGTGCGGCGCCTGTTCGGCCCCGCTGTCCCCGCGAAGGCCGGTGCCGCGCACAGAAGTCCATCCACGCACCTCAAGAGTCCAAAGGCGGCTCCCTTGCGCACCAGGAGCACCAACGGCCAGTGTCCTGCTCGGAGTTCACGCATCCCACGGGTCAGAGGACTGCTGGAGGCTCGATGAACGACCAAGGATTCAGCCGCCGTTCCGTACTGCGGACCGCCGGCGTCGCCGGAGTGGGGCTGGGCATCGGCGGCCTGGGAGCGGGAAGTTCCGCGGCCGCTCCGGGCACCGCCGCCGACGCGGCGGCCGGCTCCGCCGCGACACCGCCCCGGCAGGGCGAAACCATGATCGGCGTACCGTTCGAAGGCAGGGACACGGTACGGATCGGCATCATCGGGCTCGGGCAGCGCGGCGGCAGCATGATCGACATCTTCCTCTCGCTGGAGGGCGTACGGGTCGTGGCCCTGTGCGACACCGTGCGGGAGAAGGCCGAGAAGGCAGCCAAGAAGGTCACCGACGCGGGCCAGGACACCCCCGCCCTCTACACGAAGGGGGACGAGGACTACGCCCGGCTCTGCGAACGCGGCGACGTCGACTTCGTGTACGTCGCCACCCCGTGGGACTGGCACTTCGCGATGGCCAAGTCGGCCATGACGCAGGGCAAACACGTCGGCGTCGAGTGCCCCGCCGCCATGACGGTGGACGAACTGTGGGAGCTCGTCGACCTCTCGGAGCGCCACCGCAGACACTGCCTCCAGCTGGAGAACTGCGCGTACGGCCAGAACGAGATGCGGGTACTCCGCATGGCGCACGAGGGCCTCTTCGGCGACCTGCTGCACAGCGCGGGCGCCTACATCCACGACCTGCGCGAGCTGATGTTCGACCCGGAGTACTACGAGGGTCCCTGGCGGCGGCTGTGGCACACCCGGCTGAAGGGCGACCTCTATCCCAACCACGGGTTCGGGCCTGCGGCCAACTACATGGACGTCAACCGCGGCGACCGTGCCGTGCGCATCTCCAGTTTCGGCTCTCCCTCCCTCGGCCTGGCCGCTTACCGCGAGGAGAACATGCCGCGCGGGCACGAGAGCTGGAAGGAGAGCTACATCAAGAGCGACATGGCGATGAGCCTCGTCCAGACCGCCAAGGGACGGGTCATACGGCTGGAGCAGAACGTCTCCAATCCACACCCCTACAGCAGACTCAACGTCCTCGGCGGCACGAAGGGTGTCTTCGAGGACTATCCGCCGCGCATCTACCTGGAGCCCGACATGAGCGGGCACGAATGGGGCAACTTCGAGGACTACGCGCGGTGGGACCACTGGCTCTGGAAGGAGAACACCAATCCGCCCGGCGGCCACGACGGCATGGACTACATCATGCTGCTCCGGCTCGTGCAGTGCATGCGGCTCGGCCTCGTCCCCGACTTCGACGTGTACGACGCCGCCACCTGGAGCGCCCCCGTACCCCTGAGCCACGCCTCCATCAAGGCCAACGGCGCACCGCAGGAACTGCCCGACTTCACCCGCGGACTCTGGGAGAAGGAACGCCCGGGCATCGACTCGGAGAAGCCGGACGCGGCCAAGTCCTGACCGCCGGGGCCGACTTCGCTGCGTGTCTGCGGAGAGGCGTGGGCCGGTCGCACCCTGGAGGGAGCGACCGGCCCCGAGCCGTCGTCCGGCCGGCTATCGGTCCGCGCCGGGTGGTGCGGTCTGCGCGGGGGACGTCGCGGGCGCGGCGGCCTTGTCGGTGGCCGGGGGCTCGGCTCCCTCCGGTGCCTTCGCATCCGCCGGCTCGTTCGTGCCGTCCGCCTGGTCCGTGGTGTCGTCGGGCTCGGTTCCGCCCAGGACCCTCTTGGCGCGTACGGAGTCCAGGGCGCCTTCCCAGCGGGAGACGACGAAGACGGCGACGCAGTTGCCCAGGAGGTTCGTGACTACCCGCATGGAGTCCATGATCCGGTCGACGCCCAGCAGGAGCGCCACCGCGCCCGCGGGGATGACGCCCAGGGCGGATGCGGTCGCGGACAGCGCGAGGAAGGCCGAGCCGGGGACGCCCGCCATGCCCTTGCTGGTGAGCATCAGCACGAGTACCACCGTGACCTGCTGGCCGAGCGTCAGGTCGACGCCCACCGCCTGGGCGATGAACAGCATGCCGATGGAGAGGTAGATGGAGGCGCCGTCCAGGTTGAACGAGTAGCCCGTCGGCAGCACGAGCCCGACCGAGTCCTCCCGGCACCCGGCCTTGCGCAGCTTCTCCATCATGCGCGGCATGACGGCCTCGCTGGACGCGGTGCCCAGCGCCAGCAGGATCTCCTCACGGCAGTAGCGGACGAACTGCCAGAGGTTCACCCCCGTGATGAGCTTCAGCACCAGGGCGAGCAGCACCAGGAAGGCCAGCGCGACGCCGTAGCAGAGCGCGATGAGCTGCCCGTACTGGGACATCACGCCGAGCCCGTACTCGCCGACCAGGTGGGCGGTGGCGCCGAAGACGGCGAGCGGGGCCAGCTTCATGATGTAGCCGACGATCGTGAAGACGACGTGCTGCGCCTGCTCGATCGCCGGGAGGATCGCGGGCACCTTCGTCTGGCCGAGGTGCAGCAGCGCGGCGCCCACGAGGCAGGCCAGGACGAGCACTTGGAGCAGCTCGTTCTCGGCGAAGGCTCCCACTGCACTGTCCGGCAGTGCGTGCAGCAGGAACTCGGATGTGGAGGGCAGCTTCTCGCCACCGGTCTGCTCGGCCACCGCGGAGGCGTCGAGCTTGGACGGGTCGACCTCCATTCCGTGCCCGGGTCCTGCGACGTTGGCGGCGAGCAGGCCCAGTACGAGGGCGGCGGTGGTGGCCACTTCGAACCAGATCAGGGCCTTCAGCCCGATCCGGCCGAAGGCCTTCAGGTCGCCGGCCTTCGTGATGCCCGCGACGACGACGCAGAACACGATGGGGGCGATCAGGGTCTTGATGAGGCGGATGAAGCCGTCGCCGAGGGGCTGTACGGCCGTACCGATGTCCGGCCACAGGCGGCCGACGAGAAGGCCGAGGGCCAGTGCGCAGAGGACCTGCGCGAAGAGGGACGTGCGCAGCATTCGCAGTGCGCGCCGTGGCATGGACGGAGCCAGGGCTGCGTTCGACAAGGTGGATCCTCCGAGAGGACGGATTCTGTTATGCGGAATTTCACTTCCGCGCCGACACCCAATCGGACGCTCCGTCCCCTCCGGAAGACCTGTGCGTCACTTCGCTGGAAAACTTCAGGCCACCAATCCCCTACGGACCGGTGCAGATCGGGACCAGCCGACACACGGGCGCACCGGCCGGAACCAGCCATCGGGCGCCCGGGGGCAGCCGGGCGGGAGGAAAGGGGAACCGTGAACGGGCCGACCACACGGCCCGGTTCAGCGGGAGAGTGTCTTCTTGTCGCCCATGACGACCACCGGATGGTCCGCGGGGTCGAGGGTGCGCAGCAGCGAGACGATCGCTTCACGGGGCAGGCTCACGCAGCCGGACGTGCCGTACCCGTGGTCCAGATGCAGCCAGATGCCGCCGCCCTTCGACTGGCCGCGGGGGCGCGTCGGATCGAGCGGGGTGGTGCCCCTGACGCGGTTGTAGTCGACGGCGATGACGTGGTCGAAGTCGTTCCGCTTGGCGTCCGGCCAGTACGACGGCGGGGTGAAGGCCTCGTTGTGCTCGTACGGCAGCGCGCTTCCCGGGTCGGGCAGCAGGCCGCCGGCGTCCGACAGCGTGAACACCCCGACGGGGCTCCGCTTGTCGTTCTCCCTGTGGTTCGGTGTCCAGCCCTTGCGGCCGTTGTGCGCGGGCCAGGTGTGCTCACGCGTCCAAGTGCTCTGCTTCCGGGTGTAGAGCCGCACAGTCGCGTCCGGCGAGTCGGGCCCTTCGCCGTGCACCGTGACGACCTGGCGGGCCTCGCGGGGGACCTTCGCCCACATGCGGTCGCCGATGCCCGGTACGCGCGTGGGGTTGGCGAACCCGCCCGTCCACCCTGAACTTCCGGTGCCCGCAGCGCTGTTGGGGCGGCCGGCCTCACTCGCGCCCGGTAACACGCTCCCCCGGCGCGTTCCGTCGTCCCGTGCGCCGTCCGTCGCGCCGTCCCGGGGGCCGTCCTCACCGCAGCCCGCGAGCGTGGCGGCGAGCACCACGGCCGTCACGCAGGCGAGGGCGGATCTGCCCGCTGACCTCGCGGACCCGCCGCTCCGTACGCGCCTCGGCCACTGTGCCCCGGTTATGCGCATGTACCCATGCTCGCACTCACCCGGCCCCGCGGGGAGGGTGAAAAACCCGTTGCTTTACGGATGGAATGCCGCAAGCCTTGCACGGTCAACGCGACGGCACACCGACCTGCCGACTCGCCGCCATCCGCCCTTCCTCAAGGCACCATTCGAGACTGCGACTTCAGCACGTCGAGGCTCGGGAACGCTGAGGGCCCGGAGCCTCCGCTTCCGGCCGCTCGCCTCCATCCGCCGCCACACCGTCCGCACCGTCGGTCCAACGAACAGCCTGGGACGCCATGCAGATCCGTGACCTTCCGTATGCCGACCCCGGTACGCCGGACGTCCGGTCCGGCTTCCGCTTCCTCCTGTGGCTCGGCCGCAGCCAGATCGGCGGCCAACTCCGCGCGCTCGCCTGGGGCGTCGTGCACATGGGATCCGTCGCCGCGCTGCCCGTCGCCGCGGGGATCGCCGTGGAGGCGGCGGTCGCCCGGTCCGGGACGCAGCTCGCCCGCGCCGGCCTGCTCCTCGCCGTGATCGCCGTGACGGTCTCGGTCGGCGACACGCTGCTGCACCGGGCCGCCATCACCAACTGGATCACCTCGGCGGCACGTACCCAACAGCTCCTGGCCCGGCGTACGGCCGCCCTCGGGGCCGCCCTGACGCGGCGGGTGGCCGCCGGTGAGGTCGTCGCCGTGTCGACGGGTGACATCGAGAAGATCGGCTGGTGCGTGGAGGCCACTTCACGCTTCAGTTCGGCGCTGCTGGTGACGCTCGGGGTGTGCGGCGGACTCGTGCTCTACCAGCCGCAGTTGGGCGTGCTGGTCTCCATCGGCGTGCTCGTCCTCGCGCTGTGCGTCCTGCCGCTGCTGCCGCCCGCGACCCGCCGCGCCGACACACAGCGGGACAAGGCGGGCCGGGCCACGGAACTGGCCGCCGACACCGTCGCGGGGCTCCGGGTGCTGCGCGGCATCGGCGGTGAGGAGCTGTTCCTCACCCGCTACCGGAACGCCTCGCAGGAGGTGCGGCGCGCGGCTGTGCGGACGGCGCGGATGTGGGCGCTCATCGCCGCCGTGCAGGTCGCCCTGCCCGGCCTCCTGCTGGTCGGCGTGGTGTGGCGCGGCACGGGGCTCGCACTCGCCGGAGAGATCGGAGTGGGCGAACTGGTCACCGTCTACGGCGCGGTGACCTTCCTGCTCTTCCCGCTGCGGATGTTCCAGGAGTTCGCCATGGCGTACTCCTTCTCCCGCCCCTCCGCCAAACGCGCCGCCCGCGTCCTCGCCCTCCGCCGTGAGACAGCCGGGGACAGCGGCACGGTTCGGACACCGGAACCGGCCTCCCCTCGTGCGGAGGAAGGGACACCGGCGCAGGTGCCCGAATCGGCCCTCCGCGGCGACCTGTTCGACCCGGCCAGCGGCCTGCTCGTCCCGGCCGGGACGCTCACCGCCGTGGTCTGCGGCGACCCCGACACCGCCGGAACGCTCGCCGAGCGGCTCGGCGGCCACCCTCCCGGCGGGAACGACGAGGAGTCGGTGCGGCTGGGCCACGTACCGCTCGACGCCGTGACGCTGGACGCCGCGCGCAGCGCCGTACTCGTCCAGGACAAGGACCCCGTGCTGCTCTCCGGCACGTTGGGCGAGCTGCTGGACGTCCCCACGTCCGGTGCGGTGACGAGGGAGCGGGCGCTGGAGGCAGCGCAGTGCGACGACGTCCTGCAGGCCCTGCTGCAGGGCAGCCCCGACGCTGCGGGCGATCCGCTCGCCGCGCGCATCACGGAGCGCGGGCGCTCACTGTCGGGCGGCCAGCGTCAACGGCTGTCCCTGGCACGGTCGTTGATCACCGACCCACCCGTCCTGGTGCTCGACGAGCCGACGTCCGCCGTGGACACGCACACCGAGGCACGCATCGCACGGTCCGTGGAGCGGCTGCGCGAGGGGCGCACCACCGTGGTCATCACCTCCAGTCCGCTGCTGCTGGCCCGCGCCCAGCACGTCGTGTTCCTCCCGGACGGCAAGGCGACGGCTTCGGGTACGCACCGGGAACTGCTGGAGTCCGACGGCGCCTACCGCGCCGCCGTCACCCGCGACGCCACCTCGTCCGCGCCGTCCCGCATCAACGGAGACCCGCAACAACATCGGGACGGCGAGAGCGCGGGCGCCCCGCGCGGGGCCGGCGAAGGAGAAGGAGCAGTGAGCACATGAGGTCCGGCACCGGCCGCCGCATCGGCCTCAGCCCGCCCGCATACGATCCGGCCGCCCCGGAGGACGTCACCATCCTGCCCGTCGGCAGGCCCGCGACCGTACGCGCCTACGTGCGGGAGCTGCTGCGGCGTCACCGCAGGGCGTTCCTGACGCTCATCACGGTCAACACCCTCGCCGTCACGGCCTCGATGGTCGGCCCGTACCTGCTGGGCCACGTCGTCGACGAACTGGCCTCGGGCGAGCGTGACGACCTCCATCTCGGGCGTACCGTCGCGGTGTTCGTGGTCGCCCTCACCGTCCAGACGGTGTTCGTGCGGGAGGTGCGGCTGCGCGGGGCCATGCTGGGTGAGCAGATGCTGGCGGACCTGCGGGAGGACTTCCTCGTACGCTCCGTGGGGCTGCCGCCCGGCGTGCTGGAGCGCGCCGGGACGGGCGACCTGCTGTCCCGCATCACCACCGACATCGACCGCCTCGCCTCCGCCATGCGCGAGGCCGTGCCGCAGCTGTCGATCGGCGTGGTGTGGGCGGCGCTGCTGCTCGGGGCCCTGGGGGTGACCGCTCCCCCGCTGCTGCTGGTCGCGCTGATCGCCGCACCGGTGCTGCTCGTCGGCTGCGTCTGGTACTACCGCCGCGCGCCTGCCTCGTACCGCTCGGAGGCCGCCGGTTACGCCGCTGTCGCCGCCGCGCTGGCGGAGACGGTGGACGCGGGACGCACCGTGGAGGCGCACCGCCTCGGCGGGCGGCGCGTCGACCTGTCGGAGCGGCGCATCCGGGAGTGGACGGCATGGGAGCGCTACACGCTGTACCTCCGCTCGGTCCTCTTCCCCGTCATCAACGTCTCCAACGTCCTGATCATCGGGGTCGTGCTGATGGCCGGCGGCTACTTCGTCAGCCGGGGCTGGATCGGCGTCGGCCAGCTGACGACGGGCGCGCTGCTGGCCCAGATGCTCGTCGACCCGGTCGGGCTCATCCTGCGCTGGTACGACGAGCTCCAGACCGCCCATGTGTCGCTGGCCCGGCTGGTGGGCGTCCGCGAGATCGCGGTCGATGCGGGCGACGGTTCCGTCTCCCCCGAGGGGCGGGACGTGGCCGCCGACGACGTGCGGTTCGGCTACTACGCCGGCAGCGACGTGCTGCACGGCGTGACGATGAGCGTGCCGACGGGAACCCGCGTCGCGCTCGTCGGCCCCTCGGGCGCGGGAAAGTCCACCCTGGGCAGGCTGCTCGCCGGGATCTACGGGCCACGCACGGGCGAGGTCACCCTCGGCGGAGCCGAACTCGCCCGCATGCCCGCCGAGTCGGTGCGCCGGCACGTCGCGCTCGTCAACCAGGAGCACCACGTCTTCGTCGGCTCCCTGCGTGACAACCTGCTGCTCGCCCGCACCGACGCGGACGACGCCCAGCTCCGGGAGGCGCTGCGCGCCGTCGACGCCGACCGCTGGGCGGACGCCCTGGACGACGGGCTGGACACCGAGGTCGGCTCCGGCGGGCTCGCCGTCACGCCCGCGCAGGCCCAACAGATCGCGCTGGCCCGGCTGGTGCTGGCGGACCCGCACACCCTGGTGCTCGACGAGGCGACCTCGCTGCTGGACCCGCGGGCGGCCCGCGACCTGGAACGCTCCCTGGCCCAGGTGCTGGAGGGCCGCACCGTCGTCGCCATCGCGCACCGTCTGCACACCGCGCACGACGCCGACGTGATCGCCGTCGTGGAGGACGGACGGATCAGCGAGCTCGGCCCGCACGACACGCTCGTCGCGGCGGGCGGCCCGTACTCCGCGCTCTGGCACTCGTGGCACGGCTCACGCACCCCGGAGTGACCGGGGCGGGAGTCAGCCGAAGAGGCCGAGCGCCACCAGGCCGCCCGCGCCGCCGAGCACCATGAACAGCGGCATGAGCACCTTGGTCTCCACCTTCGCCCCCGCCCGGAAGCGCATGAACCGGGGCGTGCCCAGCGGGTACCAGCGCTTGCCCGCTATCGGCAGCGGCCAGAGGATCGGGCAGCCGGAGATGGTGAGGGCGTCGCCGATGCTGTGCACCAGCGCCCCGAGCACGATCGGCAGCCCGAGCCACATGTACTCCTGGCCCTCACCGGTGAAGAGCCAGTTCGACCCGTTCCCCGGCTGGTCCATCACCCCGGCGAGGATCCACGCCGTCGCCGCTCCCAGCAGCCAGACGAGGACGTCGCTGGAGACGCGGGCGGCTCGCCACAGGAGCCCTTCGACGGCCAGCACCATGTGGATGAAGAGGATCACCAGCACCGCCCACCTGTCGCCCAGGACGGCGGCGGCGGAGAAGCCGGCGCCGACGGCCACGGCCCAGGGCGCGGTGTGGGTGAGGGTGCGGTGCCCGCCGTTGCGGCGGCGTTCGCCCTTGGCGCGGGTGGCGTTGTAGACGGCCTCGGACAGCTTGTCGATCACCCCGCACAGCCCTCGGGAGATCGGGCCGAAGGCCCGGGAGATGGTCGCCGACTTCTGGTCGAGGTCGGGCGCCAGCGCGGCCCCCGAGCAGATCAGCGCGCCGACGACGAGCACGGGCCAGGGCATCGGGTGATCCAGTGCCTGCGCGGCTGCACCCACCCCCAGCCAGGCCGCTGCCCCGGACAGCGAATGCGCCGGTCCCATCATGGTCGTACCCCACCCTTGTTGTCGCTCTTGGTGCCGTGGTCCTTCCGGCACCGTCGTCCCGTACCGCGTCCGGGCTCCGCCGCTCAGCGGCCTTGGCCGCCGGGGCAGTTGGCCCGGGTGTCCTCATGTCGCGGGCCGACGGGCCTGCGGCTTCTGACGACCGGTCGGCGACACAGCGTAGCGTCCGGTGATCACGGCAGACCCACCGGTTCCGTGATCGCGAGGCCGGGAAGGCAGTATGGGGGTGTGACAGCCACCCTCATCGACCAGATCCCGAGCACCCCCGACCCCGACGCCCTCTTCGAGAAGTTCTCCGGGTGGGCCGAGGAGAGGGGCATCACGCTCTATCCCGCCCAGGAAGAAGCCTTGATCGAGGTGGTCTCCGGGGCGAACGTCGTCCTGTCGACCCCCACCGGGTCCGGGAAGAGTCTGGTCGCCGCGGGGGCGCACTTCGCCGCGCTGGCCCGCGACGAGGTGACCTTCTACACCGCTCCGATCAAGGCGCTGGTCTCGGAGAAGTTCTTCGACCTGTGCAAGATCTTCGGCACGGAGAACGTCGGCATGCTGACCGGCGACGCCTCGGTCAACGCGGACGCGCCCGTGATCTGCTGCACGGCGGAGGTGCTGGCGTCCATCGCGCTGCGGGACGGCGCGAACGCCGACATCGGCCAGGTCGTGATGGACGAGTTCCACTTCTACGCCGAGCCGGACCGCGGCTGGGCCTGGCAGATTCCGCTTCTGGAGCTGCCGCAGGCCCAGTTCGTGCTGATGTCGGCCACGCTGGGCGACGTCAGCCGCTTCGAGAAGGACCTCAGCCGGCGCACCGGGCGCGAGACGGCCGTCGTCCGCTCGGCCACCCGACCGGTGCCGCTCTCGTACGAGTACCGCACCACCTCGCTGACGGAGACGCTGACCGAGCTGCTGGAGACGCGGCAGGCGCCGGTGTACATCGTGCACTTCACGCAGGCGCAGGCGGTGGAGCGGGCGCAGGCGCTGATGAGCATCAACATGTGCTCGCGGGCGGAGAAGGACGAGATCGCCAAGATCATCGGTGACTTCCGCTTCACGACGAAGTTCGGCCGCAACCTCTCCCGGTACGTGCGGCACGGCATCGGCGTCCACCACGCGGGCATGCTGCCGAAGTACCGGCGGCTGGTGGAACGGCTGGCGCAGGCCGGCCTGCTGAAGGTGATCTGCGGTACCGACACCCTCGGCGTCGGCGTCAACGTGCCCATCCGCACGGTGCTGTTCACCGCGCTCACCAAGTACGACGGCAGCCGCGTCCGCACCCTGCGCGCGCGGGAGTTCCACCAGATCGCGGGGCGTGCGGGCCGTGCCGGCTTCGACACCTCCGGGTTCGTCGTGGCGCAGGCGCCGGAGCACGTGATCGAGAACGAGAAGGCGCTGGCGAAGGCGGGCGACGACCCGAAGAAGCGCCGGAAGGTGACACGGAAGAAGGCCCCCGAGGGGTTCGTGGGCTGGAGCCAGCAGACCTTCGAGAAGCTGATCGCCTCCGAACCCGAGCCACTGGTCTCCCGGTTCCGGGTGACGCACGCGATGCTGCTGTCGGTGATCGCGCGGCCCGGTGACGCCTTCAGCGCCATGCGGAAGCTGCTGGAGGACAACCACGAGGACCGCAAGTCCCAGCTGCGGCACATCCGCCGGGCCATCGCCATCTACCGGTCGCTGGTGGACGGCGGGATCGTCGAGAAGCTGGACGAGCCGGACGCGGAGGGCCGCACCATCCGCCTGACGGTCGACCTCCAGCAGGACTTCGCCCTGAACCAGCCGCTGTCCACCTTCGCGCTGGCGGCGTTCGAGCTGCTGGACCCCGAATCCCCGGGCTACGCGCTGGACATGACCTCGGTCGTCGAGTCGACGCTGGACGACCCGCGGCAGATCCTGGCCGCGCAGATGAACAAGGCCAAGGGCGAGGCCGTCGCCGAGATGAAGGCCGACGGCGTCGAGTACGAGGACCGCATGGAACGGCTGATGGACATCAGCTATCCGCAGCCGCTGGAGGAGCTGCTGTTCCACGCGTACGGCCTCTACCGGAAGTCGCACCCCTGGGTGGGCGACCATCCGCTGTCCCCCAAGTCCGTCGTGCGGGACATGTACGAACGGGCCATGACGTTCAGCGAGTTCGTCTCCTTCTACGAGCTCGCCCGCACCGAGGGCATCGTGCTGCGCTACCTCGCGAGCGCGTACAAGGCACTGGAGCACACGGTGCCCGACGACCTGAAGTCCGAGGACTTCCAGGACATCATCGAGTGGCTGGGCGAGATGGTCCGCCAGGTCGACTCGAGCCTCCTCGACGAGTGGGAGCAGCTGGCCAACCCCGAGGACGAGAGCGCCGAGGAGGCCCAGGAGCGCGCCGACCACGTCCGGCCCGTCACGGCCAACTCCCGGGCGTTCCGGGTGCTGGTGCGCAACGCGATGTTCCGCCGGGTCGAGCTGGCCGCGCTGGACAAGGTGGGCGAGCTCGGCGAGCTGGACGCCGAGTCCGGCTGGGACGAGGACGCCTGGGGCGAGGCGATGGACGCGTACTGGGAGGAGTACGAGGAGCTGGGCACCGGCCCCGACGCGCGTGGCCCGAAGCTGCTGCAGATCGAGGAGCTGCCCGAGGACGGGCTCTGGCGCGTCCGTCAGACATTCGCGGACCCGAACGGCGACCATGACTGGGGAATCTCCGCCGAGGTCGACCTCACCGCCTCCGACGAAGAGGGCCGGGCCGTGATCAAGGTGACCGACGTCGGCCAGATGTGAGCACCCGCGCGGCCCCGGCCGCGCACGCCGGCGGAGCCGGGACAGCCATGACCACCGTGAAGGAGCGCCTGCCGTGACCAGCCCAGCCGAACGGCTCGTGGATCTGCTCGACCTGGAGCAGATCGAGGTGAACATTTTCCGGGGACGCAGTCCGCAGGAGTCCCTCCAGCGGGTCTTCGGCGGGCAGGTGGCCGGGCAGGCGCTCGTCGCGGCGGGGCGCACGACGGAGGCCGGGCGCCCGGTGCACTCGCTGCACTCGTACTTCCTGCGGCCCGGCATCCCGGGGGTGCCGATCGTGTACCAGGTCGAACGGGTGCGGGACGGGCGGTCGTTCACCACCCGGCGGGTGACGGCCGTCCAGGAAGGCCGGACGATCTTCAATCTGACTGCCTCCTTCCATCAGCCGGAGTCCGGTTTCGAACATCAGGTGCGGATGCCGGACGTACCCGCTCCGGAGAGCCTGCCGAGCCTGCCCGACGAGCTCCGCAGCCATCTCGGTGAACTGCCGGAGTCCCTGGAGCGGATGGAGCGCCGCATGGCGTTCGACATCCGCTATGTGGAGCGGCTCAAGTGGAGCGAGGAGGAACTGCGCGACGTGGAGCCGCGCAGCGGTGTGTGGATGCGGGTCACCGGCTCGCTCGGCGACGACCCGCTGGTGCACACCTGCGCCCTCACTTACGCGAGCGACATGACGTTGCTGGACGCGGTGCGTATCCCCGTCGAGCCGCTGTGGGGCGAGCGCGGTTTCGACATGGCCTCCCTCGATCACGCGATGTGGTTCCACCGTCCGTTCCGGGCCGACGAGTGGTTCCTGTACCAGCAGGAATCGCCCATCGCCACGGGTGCGCGCGGGCTGGCGCGCGGGCAGATCTTCGACCGTCAGGGCCGTCTGATCGTGTCCGTCATGCAGGAAGGGCTGTTCAGGGCGTTGAACGGCTGAGCCGTGCGAGGCGTGCGGCCGGTCCGTTGCCCGCTGCGGCGGCCCTGCGGGCGCCGCGCAGCCGGTCGTACCAGCGTCGGGCCCGCCTGCGGGGGCGGTGCGCGGACGAGCGTGTGCGGCCGTCGACCGGGCGGGCTTCCGTTGCGGGGCCGCCGGTCGCCGTGCGGGACCGCGTCCCGGCTCCGGTTCCGGCCGGCTCGGGCCCGGACTCCCCGTTCATCCCCGGCACCGATGTGGTCAGCGGGGTGAACGGGTCGAATGCCGTGCCGGCGAGGTCTGCGGCGCGGGCCTCCTCGAGTTCGGCCGTCAACAGCAGTCGGCTGCAGAAGATTTCGTCCTCCTCGGAGGCGCGGCAGATCACCGCCGCGGCCCGCCGGGTGGGCTCCGCCCCCTCCGGAACGGTTACCAGCGGCGGCCGCAGCGAGAGCAGCCGCACCCGCTCCTCCGCGACGGGGACGGCCTGCTGCAGCGCCTCGTCGTCGAGCACGGCGGCACGGGCGGCGGCCCGCTCCCACGGGCCGACGGCCTCGCGGACAAGTTGGCCGACGCGGCGGTTCCGCCACTCCCTGGCGCGGTAGTCGGCGCCCTCGGCGAGCAGGACCCGCAGCCCGGTGGGCGTCCTGCCGCTGAGCAGTTCGGGCCTGCGGGCGGCGAACTCCCGCAGCTCCGAGACGAGATAGAGCCAGACGGTGCTGCCGTAACGGTTGACGTAGAACCGGGCGGGGCTGAAGCAACCGCCCCGGGCGAGGCGGAGGAACCGGGCCGGTGCGATGCCCAGCAGCTCCGCGCCTCCCTTCGTGGTCACCGTCCGGACCCGTTCCCGCAGGCCGTCGGCCCGTCCCGGGATCTGTTTGAGCCTGTCGAGCTCCGCGCGCGGCATCACCCTGCGGGCTTCGCCCTCGCGGCCCGGCACCGTGTGCACCTCGCCCTCCCGCACGGCGAGTTCCAACTCCTTCGGCTTGAGGCCGAGTTCCCTGGCTGCCCTGGCCATCGCGACGTTCTTCCCCATACGGTCGCCCCCGTCATCACTCGCTGCGTTCCCACTACGGTGAATCATGACGATAGCGACAGATCAAGATTTTCTCTGCCCCTGTGGATAACTCTCGAAACCGCAGGTCAGAGGCGTACGGGCGGCAACTCGGCCGACCGGCACGACAGTTCGGGAGGCGAGCCGGCGCCTACTGCGTATTGCGCGCGGACAGGCCGAGGTGTTCGCCGACCCGGTTCAGCAGCAGCGTCATCTCGTAGGCCACGTGCCCCATGTCGGCGTCCGGCCCCGTCAGCACGCACAGGCAGCTTCCGTCGCCCGCGGCCGTCACGAACAGCACGCCTTCCTCGAACTCGATCATCGTCTGTCTGACCTGTCCGGCGGAGAAATGCGTACCGGAGCCCTTGGCGAGGCTGTGCAGACCGGAGGCGACGGCTGCGAGGTGCTCCGCGTCCTGCCGTTCGATGGTCTGGCTCTTGGCCGTGACAAGTCCGTCGGTGGAGAGAATCAGCCCGTGCCGTACGGAAGAGAGCCGCTGGGTGAGATCGTCCAGCAGCCAGTCGAGCTCTGTGTTCAGTGCCATCCCCGTGTCCCCCTTCTCCTCGGCACCTGCCGTGCCACCCTTACCCATGACAGTGCGGTGAGCAACCATCAGCCGGACACCAGGCGTTCAAGCCGAGCAAACCAGACAGCTCGGCGCCAGGATGGGCGCATGGCAGAGAAGATGAGCAAACAGGAGTGGCAGACGTTCGTCTCCCAGGGCACCCGCACCGGCAAGCTGGCGACGGTACGCGCCGACGGCCGGCCGCACGTCGCCCCGGTCTGGTTCGTACTGGACGGAGACGACCTGGTGTTCAACACCGGCGCGAACACCGTGAAGGGCAGGAATCTCGCCAGGGACGGCCACATCGCCCTGTGCGTGGACGACGAGAAGCCACCCTTCGGGTTCGTCGTCCTCGAGGGCCGGGCACGGATGAGTGACGACCTGAACGAGGGGCAGTTCTGGGCCACCCGGATCGCGGCCAGGTACATGGGCGAGGACAAGGCGGAGGAGTACGGAGCCCGCAACGCCGTCCCCGGAGAAGTCCTCGTCAGGGTGGCTGTCGACAAGGTCGTCGCACTGTCCGACGTCGCCGACTGAGACGTACGGGGCGAGCGGTGCACGGTCCCCGGCCGCACAGTGCACCGTTCGCCCGGCGAATGGCGAGAATGGATGCATGCCTCACGACGCGACGCACGCCCCGGACGCCGCCCAGCCCCGTCCGGACCGGAACGAGTCCAACGACCCGGACAGTGTGCGGGAGTTCTTCGCCGCCCGTGCAGACCGCTGGGACGAGAAGTTCCCCGAGGACGGGCCGGCCTTCGAGGCGGCCGTCGCCGAAATGGGGCTCCGCCCCGGTGACACGGTCCTCGACGCGGGCTGCGGGACAGGGCGGGCCCTGGCCGCGCTCCGGGCGGCAGTCGGTGCCGAAGGCACCGTGCTGGGAGTGGACCTCACGCCGGAGATGATCGACACGGCGGTCCGAAAAGGACGGCAGCGGGACGCCGGGCTGACCGTCGCCGACGTCTCCCGGCTGCCGGTATGCGACGGCGCCCTCGACGCGGTCTTCGGGGCGGGGCTGATCTCCCATCTGCCCGGCCCGGAGGCCGGCTTGCGCGAACTCGCCAGGACAGTGCGGCCCGACGGGCAGCTCGCGCTGTTCCATCCCATCGGCCGTGCCGCGCTCGCCGCCCGGCACGGGCGGCAGCCGGCTCCGGACGACCTGCGCGCGGAGCCCAACCTGGGCCCGCTGCTTGCCCGTACGGGCTGGCGCCTGACGTCCTTCACCGACGAACCGGACCGCTATCTGGCCCTGGCGGTACGCACCACGGACTGACGCGCCGGATCCCCGCGCCGCCCCGGCGGCCCTCAGTCCTGGGCGGTGTCGCGAGTTCCGTGCGGCACGGGACAGCCGGACACGCGCGGGCCCGAAGTGCCGGGGAACGTACCGAGATCGGCGACGTCGTAGCCGACCGGATAGCCCGGGTACCCCTTGATCTCGGGGTTCTGCCGCGCGTAGTGCGGGGTGCTTCGCGGCGGCATCAGGCGCACCGCCCGGCCGCGCAGGCGCAGGGCTCCGCGTGCCAGCGCGCGCACCGCCGGCCGTGGCTGCTCGAAACGGAACGCACGCAGCAGGGAGTCGTCCAGCAGGGCCTTGCTGGCGCTTCGCACCGCAGGGGCGAGCGGCGCCGGATACCAGGACGCCATGAGGTCCAGGGTGGAGTCGGCGACCTTCCGTCCACCCTCGTCCCAGTCGAAATGGGCGTCCTCGTAGTCGTCCAGGCATTTCTCGAACTCGGCGTAGTTCCGGGGCAGTTCACGGATGCCCATGTGCTGGCCGAGAGTGCGGTAGTAGACCGCGCTCGCATGCAGTTCGTGCTCGGACATGCGGCGCCAGCCGTACACGTCCAGCCAGCGCTTCGGGGAGACGACAAAGGTGCACAGGACGTAGCGCATCTCCTCGTTGGAGATGTCGTAACTGCGGTGCATCTGGTTCATGCGGCGGATCGCCGTGCGCCCGTCCCGGGAGTCGAATCCGTGCTCCACCACCGCGTCCAGCAGGAGGGCCGTGTCGTCGTACCGCTTCTGCGTACGGTCCGTCAGTTCCGCCGTCTCCGCGAGGAGTCGGCCGATGCTGGGAACGGCGTAGGTGCGATAGAGGGCGAGTTCCAGGGCGCGGGCGAAGTCCCACGGGAACTCGTAGACCGCCGTTAAGCGGTAGATCTCCAGGAAGTCCTCTTCCGGGTCGAGTTGGAGAATCTTCTGAAGCCGATCGAAACGCCGCACGTCGCGTCCTTTCCCTGATGCTGACCAAACCGCTCTGTCCGTCCGCCGATTCTAGAGTTAGGGTTCCCCGGACAACTGGCCGAGAGGGGAGACAGGGTGACCGCCGAGGACGACGATGCGCTGTATGTGCTGACGGCAGTGCTGCTCACTCCCGCTCAGTTCCCGAGCGTGCTCGGCGACGACTACCCGGAGGCCTGCGCCGCCCTCGGCCTGGAGCCGTACGCCGAGGGCTACGGCCTGGTGCTTGGGCAGGACGGGACGGGCGCCCGCTGGACGGTGGCCACGGACGACGTGACGCTGGTGGCCTGTGCGATCGCCGCCTGGGACTGCGGCATGGAATACGACCTCTCGCCCGGCGACAGTTCCATCGCCGCGGCGCTTCCCGGCTGGCCTCTGGTGCTGGCCGTGTCGGCCCCGGGCGTCCCCGCCCCGCACGACCCCGAGCCCGAGCCCGGCCAGGAAGCCGGGCACGCCCCTCTGGTGCCGCCGGACACGGAGCACTGGGGGCCGGCGCAGCGGCGCATGGGCGCCGACGAGATCGCGCTCCAGTGGGCCGCGTGGCGTGAACAGGTCGACGGCGACGTGGAGTTCGTCGAGCCGGGTCAGGAGCCGAACAGCGGCATCCGGAAGGCGCTGGCGGACATGCGCGCGTACGTCGACCGGCCTCCGCCCCCCGGGCGCATACGGTCCGCCTTCGCCTCGGGCGAGGCCCGTGCGCTGCGGGTGGACGGGCCGGGCTGGAGCATGGTGGCCCGCACCGACGACATCGCTTTCCTGTTGCTCGACGACGAACCGGGCGAGGTACTGCCGGTGGGCCGCGGCCCGGAGCTGCCCGGTCTGCTGAAGGCTCTCGACGACATCGCCGTCCGGCCGGCGGCCTGAGCGTCCCTACGGCGGCACCGCTCGGAGCCGGGCCGGGATCCTGCTCCCGAACGCAGCCGATGGAGGGGCCCGCCGGACATCCGGCGGGCCCCTCCATCGCTTGTACTTCAGCTGCCGATCTCCTTGCGCGTCACCCGGCGCAGCCGCTTGCGCTGGGAGGGGTCCAGCGCAAGGTAGGCGATCGCGGGAACGCCGACGATCACCAGGAGTGCGATCCAGAACGAGGTGAGCCACCACAGCAGCAGCCCCACGGCCACACCGCCTACGGCGATCTTGCCTCTGTTGGTCATTTCCCATCCCTCCTCAGGGCGGCAGGGCTGCCACACATCTGCCGCTTTCTCCATTGAACGCCTCTTTCCAGGCTGAGGTTCCACAACTGTTTCCGGAAGAGGTCCGGCGTCGGGTACCCTCGGCGACCCGCCAGAGTAGTCAAATTTGAGGAATGCCAGCATCGTGGCACAGCCCGTGGCTCCGTCCGCCCCCGTTCCCTCCCCTCCTTTCTCCTCGGCCCACCTCCACGACCTCACCTCCTGCCACGCCGTCCTCCTCCCCGGCGACCCGCCCCGCACCGCCCGCATCGCCTTCTGGCACACCCACGGAACCCCGCCACTCCCCGGCGGCGCCGATTTCGTGACACTGACCGTCGCGCTGCCGGACGTCTCGGGGGACATACGAGCGCGGGAGGTGCCCGCCCTGTCGCTGCCCGTGCGCGACGCCCTGCCCGTCCTCACCCGCGCACGCGCCCGGACCGCGGGACGGAGCGGCGACGACACGGAACCAGCCTCCTCGTCGGCCGAGTTCTGGGGAGCCGCGACGCTGCTCGCCCTCCATCTGGCGGCACGCGGGCGGCTGCTGCCCGGGCTGAGCCCGTCCGGTCACGACGCGTGGCGGCTCGGCCCGCTGGACGCCGAGGACCACGAGCGGATCGGTCTGCTCGTCGCCGCCATGCCACCGCACGCGCACGCCACACCGCTCGCGGAAGGAGCGGAGACGCTGCGGCTGCCCGCGCCCGACCACCTGCTGCGCGCATTCCTCGACAGCGTCGCCGACACCCTGCCCCGCACCCCCGCCGCACCACTCGCTGCGGGCTGCGACGCGTTCACCGCCGAGGCGCCCCAGCACGTGCCGCACCTGCGCGACTGGACGGCCGAGGTCGCCGCCGGCCACGACGCGGGGGTCCGGCTGTCCCTCCGTGTGGAGATCACCGGACTGCCGGACGGCGGCGGAACGGAGGACGTCGACGCCGCCCCGGAGGGTGCTCCGCGCTTCCGTGGGGTGCTCCAGCTGCACAGCATGTCGGATCCCGCTCTGGTGGCGGACGCGGCGGACGTCTGGTCGGGAGCGTCGCGGGCGGCGGCGGACTTCGGGCCGCGGGCCCGCCAGGACCTGCTGCTCACCCTCCGTCGCGCGGCCGCCGCCTGGACACCGCTGGAACCGCTGCTGTCCGCCGCGGTACCGGACGCGCTCGAACTCGCCGACGAGGAAATCGGCGAGCTGCTGAGCACGCCCGTCGCCCGCGCCCTGGAAGCCGCCGGCGTACAGGTGCACTGGCCGAAGGCGCTCGCCAGAACGCTCACCACCCGGGCCGTCATCACCCCGGACGGAGAGCCGCTTCGCGGCGACGGAATGGAGCACGGCACCGCAGCCTGGGCCGAGGAGGATTCGGGGCTGCCGTCGTTCCTCGGACCCGACGCCCTGCTGACGTTCGACTGGCGCTTCGCCCTGGGCGACGCGGAGCTCAGCCGGGCCGAACTCGACCAGCTCGCCGAGTCCGGACGCCCGCTGGTGCGCCTCCGCGGCCAGTGGATGCTCGTCGACCCGGCGGCCCTGCGCAGGGCGCACCGCCGGGCCGGCCGGAAAGTGACGCCCCTGACCGCCCTCGGCACGGTCCTCATGGGGAAGGCGGAGGACGACGGTGAGCAGGTGGAGGTCCACGCGGGCGGAGGCCTGGAGCGCCTGCGCGCGTACCTGGCCGAGCCCGAGGACGGCCGACACCCGCTCCTGACCGAGCCGGAGGGCCTGGCCGCCTCCCTGCGGGACTACCAACTGCGGGGACTGGCCTGGCTGGACCGGATGACCTCGCTCGGTCTCGGCGGCTGCCTCGCCGACGACATGGGGCTCGGCAAGACGGTGACCCTGATCGCCCTCCATCTGCACCGGCAACAGCGGCCCCAGACCGCAGGCCCCACCCTCGTCGTCTGCCCCACGTCCCTGATGGGCAACTGGCAGCGCGAGATCGAGCGCTTCGCACCCGGTGTTCCCGTACGCCGGTACCACGGCGGAGCGCGCAGCCTGGAGGGGCTGGGGGACGGCGAGTTCGTGCTCACCACCTACGGGACGATGCGGCTCGACGCGCAGCGGCTGGCCTCGCTTCCCGCTCCGTCGTGGGGTCTGGTCGTCACGGACGAGGCGCAGCACGTCAAGAACTCCTTCTCGGCGACGGCGAAGGCACTGCGCACCGTTCCCGCGCGTGCGCGGGTGGCCCTCACCGGGACGCCGGTGGAGAACAACCTCTCCGAACTGTGGTCCCTTCTCGACTGGTGCACCCCCGGGCTCCTGGGACGGCTGGGCACCTTCCGCCGCCTGCACGCCGACGCGGTGGAGGGCGGCGACCCCGCCGCGACGGAACGGCTGTCCGCCCTCGTCCGCCCCTTCCTGCTCCGGCGCCGCAAGACGGACCCCGGCATCGCCCCCGAGCTCCCGGCGAAGACGGAGACCGACCGTGCGGTGTCCCTCACGGCGGAACAGGCGGGACTGTACGAGGCGGTGGTACGCGAAGGACTGGACGAGGTGTCGGGCACGGACGGCTTCGCACGGCGCGGTCTGGTCGTCCGGCTGCTCACGTCCCTCAAGCAGATCTGCAACCATCCCGCGCAGTACCTCAAGGAGGAACACCCACGTCTCCCCGGCCGGTCCGGGAAACTGGAGCTCCTGGACGAGCTGCTCGACACCGTGCTCACCGAGCACGGGGACGGGGCCGCTCCCCCGGGAGTGCTCGTCTTCACGCAGTACGTGCAGATGGCGCGGCTTCTAGAGCAGCATCTGGCGTCCCGTGGCATTCCCTCACAGTTGCTGCACGGCGGGACGCCCGTGGCGCAGCGCGAGGACATGGTGCGCCGTTTCCAGGACGGTGAAGTGCCGGTCTTCCTGCTGTCGTTGAAGGCCGCGGGCACGGGCCTGAACCTGACCCGCGCCGAGCACGTCGTCCACTACGACCGCTGGTGGAACCCCGCCGTCGAGGCCCAGGCCACGGACCGCGCGTACCGCATCGGCCAGACCAGGCCCGTACAGGTGCACCGTCTGATCGCCGAGGGGACGTTGGAGGACCGGATCGCGGAGATGCTGGCACGCAAGCAGGAGCTGGCCGACGCCGTCCTCGGTTCCGGCGAGTCCGCACTGACCGAACTGACCGACAACGAACTGGCCGGCCTCGTCGCACTCCGGGGGAACGACCGATGACACAGCGGGACGGAAACACACAGGAAGACGGCCACGAGCGCGTCTTCGCTCCCTTGCCGCCGGCTCGGGGGCGCGGCTTCGCCCGCACCTGGTGGGGGCGGCAGTGGGTGGACGCGCTGGAGGATTCGGCGCTCGACAGTCAGCAGTTGCGGAAGGGGCGCTCACAGGCCCGGCGGGGCGCCGTCGGCGCCGTGTCCGTCCGGCCCGGCCGGATCACCGCGATGGTGCGCGACGGCGACGGGACGGACAACCGCGCCGACGTCACGCTCCAGGAGCTGGACGCCGCTGCGTGGCACAGGCTGCTGGAGACGGCGGCCGGTGAGGCGGGGCACATCGCGGCACTGCTCGACCGTGACATGCCGCCACGCCTGGTCGAGGACGCGGCGGACGCGGGGGTCGAACTCCTGCCGGGGATCGGCGATCTGGACGCGGAGTGCACCTGCGGCGCGTGGGACCACTGCGTACACACGGCGGCCCTCTGCTACCAGACGGCACGGATCCTCGACGAGGACCCGTGCGTCCTGCTGCTGTTGCGCGGCAGGACCGAACGGTCCGTCCTGGACGAACTCCAGACCCGCTCCGCCGCCCGGGCCACCGCACCGGACGGGACGGACATCGACGGAGCGTCGCGCGGGGACGCGGAAGAGAGTGAGGCCGATTCCCTTCTCCCGGCAGCTCCCGACAGCCCCGATGAGGCGAGCGGAGTACCGGCCGAGGAAGCCTTCTTCCTCGGTGCCGTCCTGCCGCCCCTGCCTCCGCCGCCCACCCCGGTGGAGACGCCGGGTACTGCGCCTACGCTCGGCTCCGGCGGCCCTCGGGGGTCCGAACTCGACGCGGGTGCACTGGAGTTCGTCGTCGCAGACACGGCCGCGCGTGCGCGGAGGATGCTCCGCGAAGCCCTCTCTCCGGGGCACGCGGACAGCGCACCGGGAACGCCGCTGACCGAGAACCAGGACGCCGTCCGGATGGCCGCCACCCACAGCGCGACACCGGACGCCGTGCGGCGGCTGGCCTCGGCCCGGAACACCGCGGACAGTGGCCCGGCCGGAACGGACCGAGGCCGTACGGAGCACGCCGACGCGGCACTGCAACGGGCCGTGGCCGCCTGGAAGTTCGGCGGAGCCGCCGCACTCGCCGTGCTGGAGGACACCTGGAACCCGGACGCCGATGAACTGGCCCGGGCACAGGCCCAGTTGGAGTCCGCCTGGGAGCACGAGGGGGCTCGGCCCCCGCTCCGGGCAGAGGCGAACCGCTGGACGGACGCCGGAAAGGACTCCCAGTTGCGCCTCGGGCGGGACGGCCGCTGGTGGCCCTTCCGCCGCGAGCACGGCGCGTGGTGGCCGGCGGGCGGCGCCGAGCGGGACCCGGCGGCGGCCCTCGCGGTGGCACGCTCCGGAGCGGAATGACACGGGAGGCGTGAGCGCGCACGCTCACGCCTCCCGTCACGGGGCGACCGCAGCAGCCCGGCCGGCAGCCGTCAGGCGGCGCCGTCCATCGCGGGCAGGTAGCCGCCCGACTGGCCCTCCGCTGTCGGGTGGTACGACTCGTCGACGGGGTAGGCGACGCTGTGCAGCCAGGGCGCGGGCGAGCAGATCTCGTGCCCGGTGAAGCCCTCGCGCACGTCACCGAAGGTGAAACCGTGGTCCGCCGCCCGCTTCGCCGTGACGTCGTTCAGGTCGTCCGAGGCCGAGTTGATGGCCGCGCGGGACTTCTCACTGAGGCCGACGTTGCACTGGCCCTCCAGTTGGTACATGCGCGGGTAGCCGAGCACGACCACCTTGGCCGAGGGTGCCTTGCCCCGGATCTCGTCGTAGACGCTGTCGAGCCGCCCGGGAAGGGTGTTCGCGATGTACTCGCGGGCCTGCTCGACCTTTTGCAGGCACGCGCTCTCGCCCTTGAGCACGCAGGTGGTCATGGTGTCGCCGAAGCCGGCGTCGTTGCCGCCGATGCTGATGCTGACCAGTCCGGTGGAGTCGTTGAGCGGGCCGAGCTGTCCGTTGATCACGTCGTCCGTGCGGGCGCCCGCGCAGGCCGTGAAGTCGAAGGACGAGGGGGAGTTGGCGTCGGACCAGAGCTGCGGATACGCCTTGGCGCTGCGTTTGCAGGAGCCGCTGCCCGAGTCGTAACTGCCCGCTCCGAGGCCGGAGGAGTACGAGTCGCCGAGGGCGACATACGCAGGGGCTGCTTCCTGCGCGGTGGCGGGAGCAGCCCCGGTAAGGGTGGTGAGTCCGGTGAGGGCGAAGGCGGCGGTGGCCGCTACTGCCCCTCTGTTCAGTTTCATGGGACCTCTCATGGGGGGGTGACATGGAGGGAGCATCCGCCACGGGTACGTGACAGGGCACTGGCCGAACAGATGTGTCCATGCCAACAACGACGTCGCATGCCACCAGCGGAAACGACCGGCAAGAGGCGCGGTACCGGTGCTCCCGATGAGCGTTTCTGGCCTCACTCGAACGTCGTCCAGCATTCGGCCGGAGTGCCGAATACGTGGTTCCGCCGGGACAAGATCCCTACACCCGGCCATATTTGACGGGGCGTCCGCAGACGGACGGCGCGGGAACCACGGCCGTCAAACCCCTCACTTCGGGGGTCGGCCGCGGTCACCGCGCCGCTGTCCACGTCCGCCGCACCGGAGGCGGGGACGGGCGGAGTCCGGGCCTCCCCGTGGCCGGCCCGGACAAGGTTCTCCATGTGCACGGGCTCCGCACGAAGCAGTGCGAGCCCCCGTCGAGCTCCGAACGGAGCCCTACGCGAGCAGGAAGTCGGCCTCCCCGGCCTTCGCTCCCTGGATGAACGTCTCGATCTCGTGCGGCGTGTAGATCAGCGCGGGGCCGTCGGGATCGGTCGACTGCCGTAGCGCGACGCGGCCGTCCGAGAGCTTGAGCGCCTCTACACAGCTGCCGCCGTTGCCGCCGCTCCACGGCTTGTGCCAGCCCTCGGTGCCGAGTTGGCGGGCGGGCATGCCGTTGTATATAGGATCCATGGTTCAGATCTCCTTGCGCATCCCACTGAGAATCGCCTCGGTCCGCGACAACGGCGCGGCCTGCGCGCACATCCGGTCCAGTGCTTCCAGGAACGTCGAGACGTCGTCGCCGTGGTCGAAGTACACGGCCCCGACCAGGCTCTCCGCACAGGCGACGTCCGGGAGTTCCACGATGGGGAACCTGAAGAGGTGGAACGGCCCGTACATGGCCGGGTGGGGCCCGGCGCTGAACGGCATGATCTGCAACTGGACGTTCGGCCGCGCGGACACCTCTGCCAGATAGTCGATCTGTTCGCGCATGACCTCCTCGCCTCCGATGGGCCTGCGCAGGACCGTCTCGTCCACGACGACCCACAGCAGCGGCGGTTCCTCACGCGTCAGCACCGTCTGCCGCTCCATCCGGAGGGCCACCTGGCGCTGGATCTCCTCCTCGGGAGCGTGCGGCATGCCGGAACGCAGCACGGCCCGCGCGTAGTTCTCCGTCTGCAGCAGCCCGGGCACGTAGTGCGGCTCGTACGCCCGGATCACCCGGGACTCGCTCTCCAGGCTGACGAATGCGCTGAACCATTCGGGCAGCACGTCGCGGTAACGGTGCCACCATCCGGGCCTGTTGGCCTGCCGGGCGAGTCCGAGGAACTCCTCTACCTCGCCCTCCTCCTCGAGCCCGTAGGTGTGGAGCAGCTTCTCCACGTAGGGCACCTTGAGGCCGACTTCGGCCTTCTCCATCCTGCGGATGGTGGCGTGCGTGACGTCGAGGGCCCGGCCCGCCTCCTCGTAGGACAGACCGGCCTTCTCGCGCAGATGCTGCAGCCGCCTGCCGAGCACCACACGCAGCACGGTGGGGGCACCGCCGCCCGCCCGTGAGTCCACCACTACTGCTCGCCTCCAACTGCCGTCATGGTTAGGCAGTTTGACATGCCACCGCGGGGGCGCGACAGCCTGCCCTGAACGATTCTGCAAATTACAGGTTGATCCTTGCCATCCGTCAGTGACAAACCGCATAGTGGAGCGCGTGGCTCCCTCCCATGACGCCTTCTCGTTAGGACACAGCTCCGCTTCCGCGCTCGCCCGGCAGCTCCAGGACTCCTTCCATCTGCCCGCGCTCGACGCCTCGGTGGCCGCGGCGCGCAGAAGAGTCGTCGAGCGATTGCAGGAGTGGCACATCGACCGGCAGACGTGCGAGGACGCCCAGCTCCTGGTCTCCGAACTCTTCACGAACGCGGTCCGTCACACGGCGAGCGAGAAGGTCAGCTGCGTGCTGTGGCTGAGCGGTCTCCGGCTGCGGATGGAGGTCGCCGACCAGGGCGGCGGCGCGCAGCCCGAGGAGCCCGGCTCCGAACGGGCCCTCGACACCGACGGCGAGAGCGGCCGGGGGCTGCTGCTCGTCAGCGCGCTCGCCGAGGACTGGGGCATCCGCCCGGAGAGCGACAGCGGCACGGAGAACAACGGCCACGCGGTCTGGGCCGAACTCCCCTGCACCCGCACCCTGGAGAACCCCGCGGCATGACCCGCCGCGGGGTATGAGCCGTGCCGGACTCACCGGCCGGCCAAACGTGACGCGCACCTCCGTCCCAGGAGCGGTGCCGGACGAGGGTGATGCCCCAACTCCCCTCCCCACAGCGCACGATGCGCCCGGCAGTGTGCGCTAAAAAGCGGCCCCGGAGCGCCATTGCTCCGGGGCCGCTGTCGCGCGAGGGATGCGGCGGGGCCGTCGTCAGGAGGTGACGGAAGCGTCCCGCTTCGCCTTGACCTGGCGGCCGATGCCGATGCCCAGCACCAGTGCGCCCACCGCGACGGACATGATCATCTGATGCCGCCCCTCGGGGTCGTAGAACATGAAGCCGATGACGAAGATGATCAGGCCGATGGTGGCGTACGTGAGGTAGGGGAACAGCCACATGCGGACGGTGTGCCGCTCCGGCATCTCCCTCTCGATGATCGGCCGCATCTTCAGCTGCGAGAGGCAGATGACGAGCCAGACGAACAGTGCCACGGCGCCGGAGGAGTTCAGCAGGAACTCGAACACGGTGTCCGGCGAGGTGTAGTTGAAGATGACGGCGACGAATCCGAAGGCCACGGAGGCCCAGATCGCCACGGCCGGCACCCCGCGCTTGTCGGGCTTGCCGAACGCCTTGGGGGCGTCACCGCGCTGGCCGAGGGAGAAGGCCATCCGCGAGGCCGTGTAGAGGCCGGAGTTGAGGCAGGAGAGCACGGCGGAGACGACGATGACGTCCATGATCGTGCCGGCGTGCGGGATGCCGATCTGGTTCAGCGCCGCGACGTACGGGCCCTCGGTCAGCAGCGCCTTGGAGTTCCACGGAAGCAGGGTGACGACCAGCAGGATGGAACCGAGGTAGAAGGTGCCGATGCGCCAGATCACGCTGTTGGTGGCGCGGCGGACCATCTTCGCAGGCTCGGCGGACTCGCCCGCGGCCAGCGTGACGATCTCGCTGCCCATGAAGGAGAAGACCACCAGGAGCATGCCGGAGAGGATCGCTCCTGGCCCGTTGGGCAGGAACCCTCCCTGCCCGGTGAGGTTTTCGGCACCGACGGCGTCCGTCCCGGGCAGCAGGCCGAAGACGGCGAGTCCCGCGATCACGATGAAGGCGGCGATCGCGACGACCTTGATGCCGGCGAACCAGAACTCGAACTCGCCGTAGGAGCCAACCGATGCCAGGTTCGTCGCCGTCAGCAGGATCATCACCAGCAGTGCCCAGGCCCATTGGGGCACGGACGGTATCCAGCTGGTGAGGATGGCCGCGGCGGCGGTCGCCTCGACGGCGAGTACCACGACCCAGAAGAACCAGTACAGCCAGCCGATGGTGAATCCGGCCCAGCGGCCCAGGGCGCGGTCGGCGTAGGTGGAGAAGGAGCCCGACGAGGGGTCGGCGGCCGCCATCTCGCCCAGCATCCGCATGACGAAGACGACGAGCAGTCCCGCCAGCGCGTAGGAGATGAGGATGCCGGGTCCGGCCTTGGCGATTCCCGCACCGGACCCCACGAAGAGGCCTGCGCCGATGACGCCGCCGATGGCGATCATCGACAAGTGCCGGTTCTTCAGGCCCGCCTTGAGGGTCGCGTCACCGGAAGTCTGCCCTTCGGGGGATTGCCCCTCGGCGTTGCCGGCCTTCGACGTCTGTGGCGAGCTCGGCGTTTGGACGCCCATGTACCGTTCCTTTGATTCCCAGGACCAGGGCCCTGTTTTGGCTTGTTTTCGGAGTTCCCTCTTGGGGTCTCCTCCTTCCAGCCCTTGCTTCAGGGGGAAACTAGACCCTCGCAACCGGGAACAGGTCAATGTGATCTGCGTCACAAACAACGAAATCCGCGTATCCTCGGAACTGCGATGTGCGCAGTGCCGACGGAGCGCGGACGCACGCACGGCCGTTGCCCCGACGTGAAGCCGGAACCCACACGTCGGCGGACGGAGGCAGTCCATGGAGCACGGGCAGGACGAGAGCGGCGGCGAACACGGGAGAGACGACCGGACCCCCGAAGAACCGGGCCGCCCGCACGACGGGACGACGGAATCGGTGAACGACTCCCCGGACACGGATGGTGACGCAGAGGAGTCCAAGGAAAGCGGCATCCGGTGGGACGAACTCGACGATCTTGTGCTGGACGAGCACTTCATCAGCCAGGCCGAGACGAGTGAGCCCTCCGCCCGCACCCGCATGCTCCAGGAACGCTGGCGGGACCGGCCCCCGGAGCCCCAGCCGTGGCGGGCCGACGCTCCCCCGGCGGGCTGGCTGTTCAGCCGGAGCCGCCGGGAGGCGCGCAAGAAGAACAAGAAGAAGCGCAAGAAGGACGACTGATCCGCGGGGAGCCTCCGCCGGGGCTGCGAGAGCCCTCCCGGAAAGAGGCTCCCCCTCTCTGCGTCCGCACCTCACACCCTCCGGGCCTCGCTGTACCCTGCGCAACTGGCCGTGGCACAGGGTGTTTTGGTGTGCCGCTCTTTCCCCATCGGGCAGGTGCGCGGGCGGCCCCGCCAGTAGGCTCGGAATCGACGGCGACAGCCGGACCGGCCGCGGCCGGTGACCGTCTCCGTGCGGTGCCACCGGCCGTTCGCACCGGGCAGTCCGTCGGCGCGGGGCCGCGGACGGTGAGCGCTGCGAGGCGAAAGGCGACGACCATGGCAGACAAGACCCTCGATGACTCCACCCAGGCGTCCATCGGGGACGAGCTTCTCGACCGTGCGCATCCGTACCGGAGAGAGCTGCTGGCGCACTGTTACCGGATGCTCGGCTCCGTGCACGACGCCGAGGACCTCGTCCAGGACACCTATCTGCGGGCCTGGAAGGCCGCCGACCGCTTCGAGGGCCGCTCCTCGCTGCGCACCTGGCTGTACCGCATCGCGACAAACGCGTGCCTCTCCGCCATCGAGAGCAGGGGGCGCCGGCCCCTGCCGTCCGGCATCGGGGCTCCCAGTGACGACCCGGAACGCCCCGTGGTCGAGG
Organism: Streptomyces sp. HNM0574; assembly: GCF_012726235.1. Lineage (GTDB taxonomy): Bacteria > Actinomycetota > Actinomycetes > Streptomycetales > Streptomycetaceae > Streptomyces. The sequence continues at coordinate 73,002 of NZ_JAASAH010000008.1, read as the reverse complement.
CTCCCGAGGTGCCGTGGCTGGAACCCATCCCCGACACCATGTTCGGTGACGAGCAGCCCAGCGACCCCGCGGCCATGGCCGTGACCCGCTCCAGCATGCGGCTGGCCCTGGTCGCCGCCCTGCAGCACCTGCCGCCGCGCCAGCGGGCCGTGCTGCTGCTCCGCGACGTACTGAAGTGGCGGGCCGCCGAGGTGGCCGAGCTGATGGAGACGTCCACGGCGAGCGTCAACAGTGCGCTGCAGCGCGCACGGGCCCAGCTGGAGCAGGTGGCTCCGGTGGAGGAGGAGCTGACAGAGCCCACCGAGCCGGAGAAACGCGAGCTTCTGGAGCGGTACGCGACGGCGTTCGAGCACTCGGACGTGGCGGCGATCGTGCAGCTCTTCAAGGAGGACGCGACCTGGGAGATGCCCCCGTTCCCGGAATGGTTCCGCGGCCGGGAGACCATCGGGCGGCTCATCGGCGCACAGTGCCCGATCGGCCCGGGCGAGGGCCTCATGCGTGCGACGTACGCCAACGGGCAGCCCGCGTTCGGCCTCTACAGCCGACACGAGGGCGGCGACTACCTGCCGTTCCAGCTGCACGTCCTCACGCTCACCGAGGACCGGGTCGGCGCGGTCTCCGCGTTCTTCGGCCCGCGCCTGTTCCGTACGTTCGGGCTGCCGGAGAGCATTCCGGCGGACGCACCCCGGCGCTGAACCGGACCTGCCGTGTGCCCTCCCCTCGCGGAGGGCACACGGCAGGCCGCTGTCCGGGCGGCTACAGCCCCATCAGGTGCTCCGTCGCGAGCTGGTCGAGCTTTTCGAAGCCCATGCCGCGCGCCGCTGCGGCCTCGACGTCGAAGTCCTCGAACGCGCTCCGGTCGGCGAGCAGTTGGGAAACGCTCTCCCCCTCGGCGAGGGTGGGGCGCACCAGTTCGGGGAGGCGTGCGGCGGCGAGCGCGTCATGGACGGCGGGGTCGGCCCGGAAGGCGGCCGCACGCTCGCGCAGGATCAGATAGTTGCGCATGCAGCCCGCGGCAGAGGTCCACACGCCCTCGTAGTCCTCCGTGCGCGGTGGCTTGAAATCGAAGTGGCGCGGTCCGTCGTATCCGGCGCTCTCCAGCAGATCGACCGTCCAGAACGCCTGCCGGAGGTCGCCGGCGCCGAACCTCAGGTCCTGGTCGTACTTGATCCCGGACTGACCGTTGAGGTCCAGGTGGAAGAGCTTTCCGGCCCACAAGGCCTGGGCGATGCCGTGTGCGAAATTGAGGCCCGCCATCTGCTCGTGGCCGACCTCCGGATTGACGCCGAACAGGTCGGGCCGCTCCAGCCTTTCGATGAAGGCGAGCGCGTGGCCCACCGTCGGCAGCAGGATGTCGCCGCGCGGCTCGTTGGGTTTCGGCTCCACGGCGAACCGGAGGTCGTACCCCTGCTCGGTGACGTACTCGGCCAGCAGGTCGAAGGCTTCCTTCATGCGGTCCAGGGCGGTCGGTACGTCCTTCGCCGCGCCGGATTCGGCTCCCTCCCTGCCGCCCCAGGCGACGTAGGTGCGTGCACCCAGTTCCACGGCGAGGTCGATGTTGCGCAGGGTCTTGCGGAGCGCGTAGCGGCGGACGGAGCGGTCGTTGGCGGTGAACGCGCCGTCCTTGAAGACCGGGTGGCTGAAGAGGTTGGTGGTGGCCATGGGCACGGTCATGCCCGTGCTCTCCAGTGCCTGCCGGAAGCGTTTGACGTGCTGCTCGCGCTCACGGTCCGAGGCGCCGAAGGGGATGAGGTCGTCGTCGTGGAAGGTGATGCCCCAGGCGCCGAGTTCCGCGAGCCTCCCCACGGCCTCGGCCGGGTCCAGGGCGGTCCTGGTGGCGTCGCCGAAGGGGTCCCGTCCCTGCCAGCCGACGGTCCACAGGCCGAAGCTGAACTTGTCCTCCGGGGTGGGCCGGTAGCGCACGGTGCCGCCTTTCCGCTGTGCCCGGAAACGGTGCGCACAGCTGCCGAGTCCATTCGTCATGTGCGTTGACAAATTAGTATGCGCGCAACGCACGCAGCGAGGGAAGGGAGCCGACGTCCATGTCAGCACCGGAGGGGCCGCTCGTCGTCGGAGTGGACAGTTCCACACAGTCCACCAAGGCACTCGTCGTCGACGCCGGGACAGGACACGTCGTCGCACGGGGGCAGGCACCGCACCGGCTGCTCCCGGGCCCGGGCCAGGAGAGCGATCCGGAATCCTGGTGGCAGGCCCTGGAGACGGCGCTCGGGCAGTGCGGGCACGCGGCGGGCGAGGCGGCCGCGGTGTCGGTCGGCGGACAGCAGCACGGTCTCGTCACCCTCGACCGCGCGGGACGTCCCGTACGGCCCGCAATGCTGTGGAACGACGTCCGGTCAGCACCCCAACGCGACTGGATGGTGGAGCAGTTGGGCGGGCCCGAACTGTGTGCCGAGCGCGTGGGAAGCGTCCCGGCTCCCTCGTTCACCGCGACCAAATGGGCCTGGCTGCACGAGCACGAACCGGAGTCGGCGGCGGCCACCGCGGCGGTCCGTCTGCCGCACGACTATCTGACGGGGCGCCTCACGGGAGAGGGCACCACGGACAGGGGCGACGCCTCCGGGACCGGATGGTGGGCCACTTCCACCCAGTCCTACGACGAGGAGATCCTCGAACTGCTGCGACTGGACTCGGAGTTGCTGCCCCGCGTCCTGCCGCCGGGCGAAGCGGCGGGCAGGGTGGGCGGCGGCCTGCCGCTGCCCGAAGGCGCGCTGGTCGCCGGCGGCACGGGCGACAACATGGCCGCCGCCCTGGGCCTCGGCCTCCATCCTGGACAGCCGGTGCTCAGCCTCGGCACCTCGGGCACCGTCTACGCCGTCTCCACGCACCGTCCGGCCGACCCCACAGGCACCCTCTCCGGGTTCGCCGACGCACGCGGCGACTGGCTGCCGCTGGCCTGCACCCTCAACTGCACCCTCGCGGTGGACCGGATCGCCGCACTGCTCGGGCTCGGCCGCGAAGCCGTCGAAGGCGGCGGCGAGGTCACCCTGCTCCCCTTCCTGGACGGAGAGCGCACGCCCCATCTTCCGCACTCCTCCGGCCTGTTGACCGGACTGCGGCACGCAACCACGGGCGGGCAGGTGCTCCAGGCCGCGTACGACGGAGCCGTGTTCGCGCTGCTGCGGGCCCTGAAACCGGTACTGGAGAACGAGCCCCGACAGGGCTCCGGAGACGAGGCCCCACTCCTGCTGATCGGTGGCGGCGCGAAGGGCACCGCATGGCGCGACACCGTGCGCCGTCTCTCCGGTCGAGCCGTCCAGGTTCCGCGCGCGGAGGAACTCGTCGCCCTGGGCGCCGCGGCACAGGCCGCCGGGCTCCTGCTGGGCGAGGACCCGGCCGCCGTCGCCCGGCGCTGGGGAACGGCCGACGGCCCGGCGTACGAGGCCGTTCCGCGCGACGACGAGGCACTCGACCGCGTCGCGGGGGCCCTCCGGGATGCGGATACGCTGCTGCGACGGCAGTGACCTGGGGCTCCACGGGCGTTGCCGCGCCCAGGAGTTCAGCGAGGAGACATCACCATGGCAGCCGCCCCTGCGCCCAATTCGCAGCAGGAGATGCGCCGGCGCAACCTCTCCCGCGTCCTCCACGCGGTGAGCGAGGAGGGAAGCGCCTCCCGCGCGGCCGTCGCCGCCCGGATCGGTCTGACCCGCGCCGCCGTCTCCACGCTCGTGGACGAACTCCTGCGCGCCGGGCTCCTGGTGGAGCTCGGGCCCGGCCGTGCGGATGGAGGTGTGGGGCGCCCGGGCAGTGCTCTGGCGCTGGACGACCGGGGGCCGTGCGGGATCGGCGCCGAGGTCGGCGTCGACTACCTCAGCGTGTGCGCGGTCGACCTGCGCGGCCGCGTCCGGGTTCGCGCACGGGAGGCCTCCGCAAACCGCGACAGTCATCCGGGCGAAGTGCTGGCCCGGCTCGGCGAAATGGTCCACCAGGCGGTGGCCGAGGCCGCATCGACGGGGCTCTCTCCCGCCGGCATCACGCTCTCCGTCCCCGGGCTCGTCGCGCGCGGCACCACGACGGTGGTACGGGCGCCCAACCTCGGCTGGCACGACACCGACATCGCCGCCCACTTCCCCTCCCCCGCCGGACTGCCGCTCAAGGTGGAGAACGAAGCCAACCTCGGCGCCCTGGCCGAACTGTGGCTCGGCGGACGGCAGGACGGCTCCCCCGACACCGGCAGCGAAGCGGGCCGGACGGCGGAAAGCGGAACGGGAGCGGAAGGCATGACGGGTGATCCGCCGCGCGACTTCATCCATGTGTCCGCGAAGGCCGGCATCGGCGCCGCGCTCGTGCTGGACGGTGAACTACTGCGCGGCACACGGGGGTTCGCCGGCGAACTCGGCCACGTGCCCGTACGCCCCGGAGGGCCGCGGTGCGGCTGCGGAGGCCGCGGCTGCCTGGAGCAGTACGCGGGCGAGGCCGCCGTCCTGCGGGCCGCCGGGATCTCCGCGCGACACCTGCTGAACGACGGCGCCCACGAGCAGGAAACCAGCCCCGCGGGCCTCCTCTCGGCCCGTGCCGCCGATGGCGACCCGCGGGCCCGTCGCGCGCTGCGGGATGCGGGGACGGCCCTCGGCATCGCACTGGCGGGCGCGGTGAACCTCCTCGACCCGCGCGCCGTAGTGCTCGGAGGGACGCTCGCACCGCTCGGCCCGTGGATGCTGCCGGCTCTGCGCCGAGAGCTGACGCGCCGGACGGCCGCCCCCGGCGCCGTCCCGGAACTCGTCGTCTCCGCTCTGGGGCCCGACGGCCCGCTCCTCGGCGCCGCCCACTCGGTGGTCCGGACGGTGCTCGACGCACCGCTGTCCCACGCCTCCGCCGCGGGACGCTCCTGAAACCGGCCCGCTCTCCAGCTGGACACCCGAAGCGGTCAGAACTGATCAACAGTCAGCACCGCAAGAACGCGAACGCGCCACGCCCTTGGCAAAAGGATGCGCCGATGCCACTATCAACGCGCGTAAATTTGTCATGCACGTGTCCGTGATCCCATCCCCCACTGGGAGCCCACGATGAGTTCTGCACGACACCACTCCCCCCACGCAATCCACCACACCACCCCTCTCACCCCCACCCCCGCACCGCTCTCCTCCCGGGCCACATCGCGCCGCAACCTGCTGCGCGGCGGCCTCGCCCTGGGCGTCGCCGGCGCCGCGACGGCAATGGCGACAGGCCCGGCCGCCGCACGGTCCGGCGGGCTCATCTCCACGGCCGACTACCCGGACGCCGAGTGGATCCCGGCCAATGGCTCGAACTTCACCCCCGCGGACAGACCGTCGGAGTTCCCGATCGAGTTCGTCGTCATCCATGTGACTCAGGGCAGCTTCGCCGGCACGGTGCAGCACTTCCAGAACCCCGAGGCCAAGGTCTCCGCGCACTACGTCGTCCGCTCCAACGACGGCCACATCGCGCAGATGGTGCACGACAAGGACGTCGCCTGGCACGCGGGCAACTGGGACTACAACACCCGCAGCATCGGCATCGAACACGAAGGCTTCGTCGACGACCCCGCCTGGTTCACCGACGCCATGTACGCGGCCTCGGCGGCCCTCACCGCGTCACTGTGCGACACCTGGGGCATTCCCCGGGACCGTACGCGCGTCATCGGCCACAACGAGGTACCGGGCGCCGATCACACGGACCCGGGTCAGCACTGGGACTGGGACCGCTACATGACACTGCTGTCGGCCGCCTGAGCCACCGTCCCCAACCCCGGCCGGCCCGTACCGGTTCTCCAAACCATGCGGGAGTTCAGCAGATCGGGCGATTATCGGCCGTGGGAGAGGATCTTCGCCGGGCAGAGCGCGCATGCTCAACTCCGTGGACACACCGCGTGATTGGCACTCACCGCCCGACGTCCGGCGACTCCGACGCACAGCAGCAGCCTCCGCCGCCGGTGCGGCACTCGCCCTGTGCGGTGCGGCACCGGCGGCGGCCGCCTGGGCACCCCCGGGCGACCCCGCACCACTGACCGGCGTCGAAGCCACGCACCCTTCCGACGAGCAGAGCGACAACCCTCACCCGGACCTCCACAACGGCGAACTCCCGCACGGCACAGGCCGGTTCACCTCCACTCCCTTACATCCGGACCCGCGCCCTGAGACAGCCCCTCAGTCCTCTTCTGCTTCGTCTCCCGAGCGCCCCGCCACCGAAGGGGCCTCTGCCCACAGCTGGGCCGGAAGTTCCAGCGCCTCATCCGGCACACCGCGCGACATCGAGCTCCCCTCACCGGCCGTCTCGCCCGTCCCTCCGCTGCCCCCGCACGGCGGCACGCAGGACCGCCGACCCGCCCCGTACGAGAGTGCCGGGCTGTCGGTCAGCGCGGGTGGCGCACAGGTGGACATGAGCGCGGTGCGCGGCTGTCCCGGCTCCCTCTCCTCTCTGACCGTGCAGCAGGAGGACGGCCCGGACATCAGGCTGACGTCCCGTCGCGGCTCGTGTGCTCCGCCCCCGCCGACCGCACGCCCCACGCCGCCACAGTCGCCGTCTCCTCCGCCACCGCCCCGGGCCTCGGAACCCCCGGAGAAGGCCACGGCGGCCCCCGCGCCGCACCCCGAGCTGCCGGCGCCCGAACAACCCGACGCGCCCGAGCCCTCCCCGTCTCCCGAGAAGAGATCACCGCACGGGAGTCTCCTGCCCCTGGAGTCGTCGGCCGTACGTGACCACGCGGATGCCCGGTTCCCCCTCGTGACCCGGACGCTGCTCATCGTCGCCCCCGCGGTACTGGCTGCCGCGGCGCTGCGTCCCCGCGGCAGCAGCGGCAGTTCCTCTTAGCGGCCCGTCGCCGCGCGCCCCTGCGCCTCCCGGGCGCGCGACGATACACCCCTGCCTCGCGCGCCATTTTCCCCACCCTTACAACCACCTCGTTCCCGCCCAAGCAGCGGGAACGACACAGGAGTTCACTCATGTCCGACTGGATGATCCTCACGCTCGGCACAGTGGCGGCCTGCGCCGTCGTGCTCCTCATCGTCGTGCTGCGGCAGCGCCGAGCCGGTGACGACGACGATCCGTCGGAGACGCCGGACGTGATCGAGTACATGACGATGATGATCGGCGTGGTGTACGCGATCGTGCTCGGTCTCGCCATCGCCGGTGTCTGGGAGGCGCGCAACGTGGCCGAGGACGTCGTCCGGACAGAGGCACAGTCGCTGCACGAGATCCGCGAGCGGGCTCAGGTCTATCCCGAGGCGGAACGCGACCGCATCCAGAAGGACGTCGACGCCTACGTGCGCTTCGCCGTCGACAAGGAATGGCCGCACATGGCGAAGAACGGCGAACTCCTCGACAGGGGCGACGCGTTGCTGGCGGAACTGCGCCAGCAGGTGACCGCCCACAAGCCGGCCGACGTGCAGGAGGAGCAGACCTACCAGGCCATGACCGAGCGGGTCGCCGCACTCGACGCGGCGCGTGCGGAACGGGCGGCGAGCGCCGAGCCGACGATGCCGGGCGTCGTGTGGGTGGGCCTCATCGCGGGCGCCGCCGTGTCCGTGGCCATGCTGTTCACCCTCCAGATCCAGCGCTCCGGCAGGGAGCTGCTGCTGGCGGGTCTCTTCACCGCGTTGGTGGCGTTCCTGCTGTTCCTGGTCTGGCACTTCGACTCGCCGTACGCGCGCGGCCTGGACGACTCCACCGAACCGTTCCTCACTCTCTTCCCGCACGTCGTCTGACCTCCCTCCCGCCCGGGCCGGACGAGGGGAAGGCGGACCGGTCCGCGCACCCGCGCTGCCTCCGGGCGTCCCGGCGGGTGAGATGCTGGGCTGCCGAGAGACGAGATCACGAAGGAGTCCGGGTGTCCCTGCTCTTCCCCGCACTGCACACGGCGTCCTCGCAGCCCGCGCTGCGCTTCGGCGACCGGTCGCTCAGCTACCGCCGGCTCAGCGCGGCGGCGAACAGCCTGGCGTCCCGCCTCGACACCTCCGGGCAGGTCGCGGTCTGGGCGACGCCCACGATGGAGACTTGCGTCGCCGTGGTCGCGGCGCTGCTCGCCGGGGTGCCCGCCGTGCCGGTCAACCCGCGCAGCGGGGCACGGGAGCTGGCGCACATCGTGGCGGACAGCGCGCCGTCGCGCGTCCTGGCCGAACCCGGTGCCGAACTCCCCGAGGAGCTGTCCGGGCTGCCGCGCACGGACATCGTCATCGACCCGGACGCGGAGGAGTCGGCGTGGGCGGCGGCGCCCGAACCGGGCACGGGCGCGCCCGCGCTCGTCATCTACACGTCCGGGACCACAGGGCCGCCCAAGGGCGTCGTCCTCTCCCGCCGCGCGCTCGCCAGCAATCTGGACGACCTCGCCGAGGCGTGGCAGTGGACGGAGGACGACGTGCTGGTGCACGGTCTGCCGCTGTTCCACGTGCACGGACTGGTGCTCGGCATTCTCGGCCCGCTGCGGCGCGGTGGTTCGGTGCGCCATCTGGGACGGTTCACCACGGATGGTGTGGCGGCCGAATTGTCGAGCGGCGGCACCATGCTGTTCGGCGTCCCCACCATGTACCACCGCATCGCGACCGCACTGGACAGTGAACCGGCGCTCGTCGAGGCACTGTCCGGCGCGCGGCTCCTGGTGTCGGGTTCCGCCGCACTGCCGCTGCCCGACCACGAGGCCATCAGGACGGCCACGGGCCGGCGTGTCATCGAGCGGTACGGAATGACGGAGACGCTGATGAACACCAGCGTCCGCGCGGATGGTGAGCCGCGCCCCGGCACCGTCGGCACGCCCTTGCGCACGGTGGACGTGCGGCTGGTCGACGAGGCGGGCGAGCGGATCCCCGACGAGGACACGGAGACGCCCGGAGAGGTGCAGGTCCGCGGGCCGAACCTGTTCACGGAGTACCTCAACCGCCCGGACGCGACGGCCGAGGCGTTCGACGGCGGCTGGTTCCGCACGGGGGACATGGCGACGCGGGACGCTGACGGCTACGTGCGGCTCATCGGGCGCAAGGCGACCGACCTCATCAAGAGCGGCGGCTACAAGATCGGCGCGGGCGAGATCGAGAACGTTCTGCTGTCCCTGCCGTCCGTTGCCGAGGCCGCCGTCACCGGCGAGTCGGACCCCGACCTCGGCGAACGTGTCGTCGCCTGGATCGTGCCCGCCGACCCGGACGCCCCGCCGGCCGCCGAGGAACTCTCCGGCCACGTGGCCGCCCAGCTCGCTCCGCACAAGCGGCCGCGCACGGTGCGCTTCGTCGACTCGCTGCCCCGCAACGACATGGGCAAGATCCTCAAGCGCGAACTCCGCGCTCCGGACGAGGCGGTGGAGAGCAACCCGGGAGCCTGACCGGGTTGTTGGGGGGGGCGACCGTCCCGGCTCAGATGGAGGACGGTTCCGGCTGCCGTGCGAGCTGAGCCAGACGCCGGTAGGAGTCCAACCGGTCGGCGGGGTCGTAGGTGTTGAGCGTGAGCAGCAGTTCGTCCGCGCCCGTGCGGGCGACGAGTTCGGTGAGCGTGCGGGCCATCTGCCGTTCGTCGCCGCGCAGTTGGGACTCCCGCGCCTCGTCGTAGAGCCGGCGTTCCCGCTCCGTCATGTCGTACGCCAGGACCTCCGCGGCCGGGACCAGCGGCTCGAACACGCCCCGGGTGCGGGACCGTACGGTGGCCCACGCCTCGGGGATCTGCAGCGTCTCCGCCTGCGCGGACGTGGCCGCGACGGCCGCGTTGACGGCGACGACGACGTACGGCTCGGAGAGCTGCCGTGAGGGGCGGAATCCGGCGCGGTAGCGCTCGACGGCCGTGACGGTGCGCGAGAGGTCCCGGTGCGCGCCGATGACGAGCGGCAGCCCGTGTTCCGCCGCCGTCTCCGCCCCCGAGCCGACGGCCAGGACGTACGCCGGGACGTTCAGTCCCTCGGCGGGCACGGCGTGGACGGGGCGGTCGCCGTGGAAGTAGTCGAGGAGTTCGCCGATCAGCGCACCGAAGTCCTCCGCCGCTTCCCTGCCCACGCCGAGCGCTTCCCGCACGGCGCCGGTGAAGCCGACGGAGCGGCCCAGGCCCATGTCGATCCGTCCCGGATGGAGCGACTCCAGCACCCCGAACTGTTCGGCCACGACCAGCGGACGATGGTTCGGCAGCATCACACCGCCGGTGCCCACTCGGATACGGAACGTGGCAGCAGCGACCGCCGCGGCCAGCACCGCCGGGGCGGCCCCGGCCACCCCGGGGACTCCGTGATGCTCGGCGACCCAGAACCGGTGGAAGCCCAGTTCCTCCACCTGCTGTGCGAAGCGGACGGTTTCCCGCAGCGCCTGCGAGGGATGGTCCCCCCGCCGCGTGAGGGCACGGTCGAGGACGGACAGCCGCACCCCGCGGAGCAACGGGGCGGCGTCCGACTGTGCGGCGGGGTCGTGCGGAGGCGCGGTAGTCACCTCTGTTCCAACAGACGGCGGCGCTGAGGATTCCCGGCCACCAGCCGGACGCAGGTCACCTCCCGGTGTCCCACTCTCCCGCCGCATCGCCGCTCTCCGTCCCGTCCGCGTCGAGGAGCCCGGCGTCGTGGGCGAGGAGGGCGATCTGGACGCGGTTGTTGAGGTCCAGTTTGGTGAGGATGCGGGAGACGTGCGTCTTGACGGTGGGGACGCTCATGTAGAGCGCAGCGGCGATCTCGGCGTTGGAATGGCCCCTGCCCACCGCAAGGGCCACTTCGCGTTCCCGTTCGGCGAGTGCGGCGAGCGCCTGCCTCGCGCGCTCCCCGCGACGGTCGCCCGTACCGCTGGTGACGTGGTCGATCAGGCGGCGCGTCACCACCGGCGAGAGCACGGGCTCGCCGGCCGCGACCTTCCGCACCGCGTCGAGGATCGCTTCCGGTGCGCTGTCCTTGAGGAGGAACCCGGCCGCTCCCGCCCGCAGGGCGCGCAGCACGTACGCGTCGGCGTGGAAGGTGGTGAGGACGAGCACCTCGGGCGCGTCCGGCGCGGCGCGAAGCCGCTCCGTCGCGGTCAACCCGTCGGTGCCGGACATGCGGATGTCCATCAGGACGACGTCGGGCCCGTACTCGCGCACCATGCGCGGCACCTCGGCGCCGTCGGACGCCTCGCCCACGATGTCGACGTCCTCGACGCCTCCCAGCATGAGCTTCAGTCCGGAACGGACGAGAGGGTCGTCGTCGACGAGCAGCAGGCGGACGGTCATGACCTCCACCGTAGCCAGAACCGGGCTCCTGGCCGGACCGGGGCCCAGCACTCACTCGCACCGCCGGGTCCCGTTCCGGACCACCATTCGCGACAGTGGGCCGGTTCAGTTCCGGGTGCTCGCCCGCAAGTACGGGGCTGTGGCGCTGTTCTGCGCACGTGCCACGTCCTCGGGAACGCCCTCCGCGACGATCCGGCCACCATGGTCACCGCCGCCGGGCCCCAGATCGATCACCCAGTCGGCACCGGCCACGACGTCCATGTCGTGCTCGACGACGATGACGGAGTTGCCCGCGTCGGCCAGGCCGTGCAGCTGCCGCATCAGGACCTCGGTGTCGGCGGGATGGAGGCCGGTGGTGGGCTCGTCGAGGACGTACAGCGTGTGCCCGCGCCGGGTGCGCTGGAGTTCACCGGCGAGCTTGATGCGCTGCGCCTCCCCGCCGGACAGTTCCGTCGCGGGCTGGCCGAGCCGCAGATAGCCCAGCCCGACGCTGCGGAGCGTGGCGAGGCTGCGTGCCGCCGCCGGCACGTCCGCGAGGAACTCCTCCGCCTGGTCGACGGTCATGGCCAGGACGTCGGCGATGGTGGCGCCCCGGTAGGTCACCTCGAGTGTCTCCGCGTTGTAGCGGGCGCCGCCGCAGTCGTCGCAGGGCGCGTACGTGCCGGGCAGGAAGAGCAGCTCGACGGCGACGAAGCCCTCGCCCTGGCAGGTGGGGCAGCGGCCGCTGGTCACGTTGAACGAGAACCGGCCCGCCGTGTAGCCACGGGCCCGGGCCGTCTCGGTGGCGGCGAACACCTTCCGCACGGCGTCGAACAGGCCCGTGTAGGTGGCGAGGTTGGAGCGAGGGGTGCGGCCGATGGGCTTCTGGTCGACGCGGACGATCCGGTCCACCGCGTCGACGCCCTCCGCCGCGGCCACCTTCGCACCGCTGGGGGCGGGGGCCGATTCGTCCTCCGTCCCCGCGTCCTCGGGCCCGCCCTGCGGGGCGGCGCCGGTGCGTTCCGCGACCAGGTCGGCGAGCACCTGGCTGACGAGCGTCGACTTTCCGGAGCCGGAGACGCCGGTCACCGCCGTGAACACCCCGAGCGGGAAGGCCGCGTCCAGCCCGTCGAGGTTGTGGCAGGTGACGCCGGTGAGCCGCAGCCAGCGCTCCGGCTTCCGGAGCGGGCGACGCGGGGCACGGTCGACGCTGGAACTGCCCGCCGTCGTCTCGTCGGCTGCTCCGGTGTCCGTCCCGGGGAAGAGGAAGCGCCGGGTGGCGGAGCGCTCGGTGCCGGCCAGCCCCGTGACGGGGCCGCTGTAGAGCACCTCGCCGCCGTGCTCCCCCGCGCCCGGGCCGACGTCGATGATCCAGTCGGCACGGCGCACCAGATCCATGTCGTGCTCCACGACGAACAGTGAGTTGCCCGCGTCCTTGAGCCGGTCCAGAACGGTGAACAGCGCCTCGGCGTCCGCCGGATGGAGGCCCGCCGACGGCTCGTCCAGCACGTACACCACACCGAACAGTCCGGAGCGCAGCTCCGTGGCGAGGCGCAGCCGTTGCAGTTCCCCTGGCGAGAGCTGGGGCGCGGGCCGGTCGATGCTCAGGTAGCCCAGGCCGAGCTCCGTCAGCACCTCGATGCGGGAGACGAGGTCGCGGGTGAGGCGTCCCTCCACACTGTCCTCGTCCGCCGACTCCGCGGTCGGCGCCAGCACTTCGGCGAGACCGCGGATCGGGAGGGCGGCGAGTTCCGCGATGTTCCGCCCGGCGAAGGTGACGGCCAGCGACTCGGGGCGCAGCCGCCGGCCGCCGCACGCGGCGCAGTCCGCGCTGACCATGTAGCGCTGCACCCGCTTGCGGAGCGTGGCGCTCTTCGTGTCCGCGTACGTGTGCAGGACGTACCGCTTCGCGCTCTGGTAGGTGCCCTGGTAGGGACCGCGGACGCTGGCCGCGTCCCGCACGGGGTGCACGGTGACGACGGGCTGCTCGTCCGTGAAGAGGATCCAGTCCCGCTCTTCCTTCGGGAGCTCGGCCCACGGCCGGTCGATGTCGTGGCCGAGAGTGGCGAGGATGTCGCGGAGGTTCTTGCCCAGCCAGGCGCCCGGCCAGGCCGCGATCGCACCGCCCCGGATGGAGAGCGACGGGTCCGGCACGAGGGAGTCCTCGGTGACGCTGTGCACCGTTCCCAGCCCGTGGCACTCCGGGCACGCCCCGGCCGCCGTGTTGGGCGAGAACGCGTCGGAATCGGCCCGCTGCGCACCGGCCGGATAGTGGCCCGCACGGGAGAACAGCATCCGCAGCGAATTGGACAGCGTCGTCACCGTGCCCACGGACGAACGCCCGCCCGGGACGGAGCGCCGCTGCTGCAGCGCGACAGCGGGCGGCAGACCCGTGATCTCGTCCACGGTGGGCGCGCCGACCTGGTGGATGAGCCGCCGCGCGTACGGCGCGACGGACTCGAAGTAGCGGCGCTGCGCCTCGGCGTACAGCGTGCCGAAGGCCAGTGATGACTTCCCCGAGCCCGAGACACCGGTGAACGCGACCAGGGAGTCGCGGGGCATGGCCGTCTCGACGTTGCGCAGATTGTGTTCCCGGGCGCCCCGCACCCGTACGTAGCCGTCCAAGTTCATCCGTCCGTGCTCACGGCGGCCCGGCCCGTGCAGGCTGCCGCTGTCTTCCGATGGAACGTCGTTCAACCTACGTGACGGTCCGGGTCCGGCCGAACCTGCGCCGCACCGTCCGGGCCGAGCCCCCGCGCCGCAAGCCAGCCCAGCTGCTCCACCTGCTGCGCCGGACCACCGCCGGCATGGTCGCCGAACGGCCAGACGGTGATGTCCTTGTCGACCGCCCGGCCCGTTCCGGGGTCGCGCAGTGCGCCGTAGTGGTTGAACGCGGCGAAGACCGTGGACGGCGGGCAGACGGGGTCCATCAGGCCGACGCTGAAGAGCGCCGGGGCCGTGGCACGGCGGGCGAAATGGACGGCGTCGAAGTAGCCGAGAGTGGAGAACAGCCCGTCGCCGCCGGAGCGCCGGTGCACGCCGAGATAGTGCACGATCTCGGCGTACGGGCCGTGCAGCGCGGCCTCCGCCCCGCGCGCGATGTGGCACAGGAACGGCACATCGGCGAGTACGGCGGCGACGGCGTCACCGGCGAGACCCGCTACGGCCAGCGCGAGGCCCCCTCCCTGACTCGCGCCGGAGACGACGACCCGCTCCGGGTCGACCGCGGGATGCTCGCGCAGGACGTCCACCGCGCGGACACAGTCCGCCATCAGCCGCCGGTAGTAGTGGTGCTCGGGCCCCTCCGCACCACGCGTCATGAACCCGCCGACGTAGTGCGGGCCCGGAACCGGGTCGGGGTCGGCGGTGTCGTGGCCCTGCCCCCGGTTGTCGACGACGAGATGGGCGTAGCCCGCGGCGCTCCACAGCAGGTGCTCCGTGTGCAGCCCGCGCCCGCCGCTGTATCCGATGCAGGTGACCACGGCGGGCAGCGGGCGTTCGGCCGCGCGGGGCAGCAGCAGCCAGGCGGCGACGGGCTGGCCCCCCCAGCCGGGGAACCGCACGTCGTGGACGTCGACGGTGGTCAGCGGCGAGTCGGGCAGCGGGCGGAAGTCCGCCGGCGCGGAGGAGCGCGCGGCCTCACGCGTGACAGCCAGCGTCCCGTCCCAGAAGGCGTCGAAGTCCTCGGGCTCGGGCAGCGTCGGCCGGTACGCGCGGAGCTGTTCGAGCGGCAGGTCGATCAGCGGCATGGTGGCCCTCGCTCGTGTCCGGGTGACGGGTTGCGGAACGGTGCTCCGCCGGACGGTCCGGCAGTGTGCCGTTTTCGCGGATGGTGCACGGATTTCGCGGACAGCGACGCGAAACGGCCGGCCCTGTCCCCGGAATGGGGGTGCGCACGCCGGTACCGCGGACCTGGCCTCCAACTGTCGCTCGGCAACGCCCCGTTCGGGGCGCCGACAGTCCCCGCGCGCCTGTCCGTGTCGTGATCCGGCCGCACGGTGGTAGGCATGGCCGTCATGGAGTGGTTCACCGCGCCCGACTACTGGCTGAGCCGCATGGTGCTGCAGCGCGCCCTGGCCGTCCTCTATCTGGTGGGGTTCGTGTCCGCGGCTGTGCAGTTCCGCGCCCTGCTCGGCGAACGGGGACTGCTGCCCGTACCCGACTTCCTGCGGCGCGTGCCGTTCAAGGCCGCCCCCAGCCTGTTCCACTGGCGCTACTCCGACCGTCTCTTCGCCGCCTGCGCCTGGGGCGGGGCGCTGCTGTCCGCCGCTGTGGCCGCCGGCGCCGCGGACGCCGTGCCGCTGTGGACGTCCATGCTGATGTGGGCGGTGCTGTGGGTGCTGTACCTGTCGATCGTCAACGTGGGACAGACCTGGTACAGCTTCGGCTGGGAATCGCTGCTCCTGGAGGCAGGCTTCCTCGCCGTGTTCCTCGGCAACGACACGACGGCACCGCCCGTGCTGGTGCTGTTCCTGCTGCGCTGGCTGGTGTTCCGGGTCGAGTTCGGTGCCGGACTGATCAAGATGCGGGGCGACCCCTGCTGGCGCGACCTCACCTGCCTGTACTACCACCACGAGACGCAGCCGATGCCCGGACCGCTCAGCTGGTTCTTCCACCATCTGCCCCGGCCACTGCACCGCATGGAGACCGGCGCCAACCACGTCGCCCAACTCGCCGTCCCGTTCACCCTGTTCCTCCCGCAGCCCGTGGCCACCGTCGGGGCTCTGCTCGTGATCGTCACCCAGCTGTGGCTCGTCCTGTCCGGGAACTTCGCGTGGCTGAACTGGCTGACGATCGTGATCGCCCTCTCCGCCGTGGACAGTTCGTACGTCGCACAGCCACCCGCGTACGACAGCCCTCCGCTCTGGTACGTCGTGCTGGTCTGCGCCGTGACCGTGTTCGTCGCCGTCCTGAGCTACTGGCCCGTCCGGAACCTGCTCAGCAGCCGCCAGCAGATGAACCGCTCCTTCAACGCGCTCCATCTGGTCAACACCTACGGGGCGTTCGGCAGCATCTCCCGTGTACGCCACGAGATCGTCGTGGAGGGCACATACGACGACAGCCTCGGAGAGCGCACCGAGTGGCGCGAGTACGAGTTCAAGGGGAAGCCGGGGGCCACCGGCCGGTTCCCCCGCCCGTACGCGCCCTACCACCTCCGGCTGGACTGGCAGATGTGGTTCGCGGCGCTGTCACCCGCCTACGCGCGCGGCTGGTTCGAAGTGTTCGTCACCAGACTGCTGGAGGGCGACCGCGCCACCCTCCGTCTCCTGCGGCACGACCCGTTCCCCGAAACACCGCCCGTCCACGTCCGCGCCCGGCTGTACCGCTACCGCTACACCACCCGGAAGGAACGGAAGGAGACCGGCGACTGGTGGCACCGCACACTGGTGCGGGAATTCCTGCCTCCCGTACGACTCGGGGACTGACCGCACACCACGGAACCGCGGACCGTCCCGCACGGAGCACCGGACACGTGCGGACGGGCGAAGATCCGACAGCTCGGAGACATCCGCCCGCCGAGCCCGGGACCGCCCGGCCCACCGTCCTACGGTGAGGACGTGAACCGCTCGTCGATCACCACCCGCCGCAGCCCCGGCGCCCCTCCGCCGTCACCCCCCGCACCGCACAGCCCCGACCGGGGCACACGAGCCGACCTGTGCGCCGTCCTCCTGGCCGCGCTGCTGTTCACCGTCGCCACCGTCGCGGGCCAGGCGATCGAGAACGACCACGGGACACTGCGACTGCGCTGGCCACCGCTGTACGCCTACTGGCTGCCGCACCTCGGCCCGGGAACCCCCGCAGCCCTCGCCATCGCCATGCTGACCATCGCGTACGGACCGGCCCTCGCCCGGCGCATGCGCTGGCGCCCGCTCGTCCTCGCCGGCTGGGGCGGCGCCATGGCGTGGAGCTGGTCGCTCGCCCTCATCGACGGCTGGCACCGAGGAGTCGCCGAACGGCTGACGACACGGTACGAGTACCTCCAGTCCGTCCCCGTGCCCGACATCGGCGCCATGCTGCGAGAGTTCACGAGCCGCATCCTGCTGAACTCACCCGACAACTGGCCCTCTCACGTGGCAGGCCACCCACCCGGTGCACTCCTCACATTCGCCTGGCTCGACCGGATCGGACTGAGCGGAGGCGGCTGGGCCGCGGCGTTCGTCATCACCGTCGGCTCCTCCGCCGTCGCGGCCGTCCTGGTGACCGTCCGAGCCCTGTATACGGAGGACGCCGCGCGCAGGGCCGCACCGTTCCTCGTGCTCGCCCCCGCCGCGATCTGGATGGGCGTCTCCGCCGACGGCTACTTCACCGCAGCCGGCGCCTGGGCCGTGGCCCTCCTCGCCCTGTCCACGCAGGAGACGGCACGAGCGCCCCGGGCCACCGCTGTCGCATCCGGGCTGCTGTTCGGGCTGCTGTGCTACCTGAGCTACGGGCTGGTACTACTCGCGGTCGTCGCCGTCGCCGTACTCGTCGCCGGACGGACCGTACGCCCGGTGCCGTGGGTCCTGTTGGGAATGATGCCGTGGGTGGCCGCGTTCACCATGGCCGGATTCTGGTGGTTCGACGGGTACTTCACCCTCGTCGAGCGCTACTACCAGGGCGCGGCACGCATCCGCCCCTACAGCTATTTCGTCTGGGGCAACCTCGCCGTGCAGACCGCGGTCGTCGGCCCCGCCGTCGTCGCCGCCCTGCGCCGGACCTTCGCCCGGCGGAACGGAAACCTCGCACTGCTCGTCGCGGGTGGACTGTGCGCCATTCTGCTCGCCGACCTGTCCGGCATGAGCAAGGCCGAAACAGAACGCATCTGGCTGCCCTTCGCCCTGTGGCTCCTCCCCGCCACAGCGCTGCTGCCCCGACGAGCCGTCCCGTGGTGGCTGTCCGGCCAGGCGGCACTCGCCCTCACCATCAATCACCTCTTCATCACCGGATGGTGACCCGTGCGTCTGCATGTGCCCATGCCCGCGTTCCGCTTCCGCGGAGCGCTGCACGATCCGCGCACCGCGACCGCCGTGGGCCGCTTGCTGGGCGCGGCCCTGCTGACCTGCTTCGTCACCGGCGTCCTCAGCCACGTACTCCAGGAACCGCCCCACTGGCTCGCCGACCACCTCCCCACCCGCCCCGTAGCGGGATACCGCTTCACACAGGGGTTGCACGTGGCGGCCGGCATCGCGGCGATCCCTCTGCTGCTGGTGAAGCTCTGGACGGTCTACCCACGACTGTTCGTCCAGCCCCCGCTCCGCGGCGTGCGGCACGCGCTGGAACGACTGTCCGTAGCCGTACTCGTCTCGACCGCGCTGCTGCAACTCCTCCTCGGACTCGTCAACACCACACAGTGGTACCCCTGGCCGTTCTCCTTCCGTGACGTCCACTGGGCACTCGCCTGGGCACTCACCGGCTCCCTGCTGCTGCACATCGCGGTGAAGCTCCCCCAGATCTCCTCCCACTGGCGCCGCACCGGCACAGGCACCCTGCGGCTGCCCGAAGACAGCGCCAGAGACAGACGCTCCCTCCTGCTGGCCACGGGAGCGGCCGTCGGTGCGGTCACCGTCACCACCGTGGGCCAAGCCGTGCCGTGGCTCCGGCAGGCGACCCTGCTCGCACCACGACGCCCCGACATCGGCCCCCAGGGCCTGCCCGTGAACCGGACGGCAGCCGAGGCCCAGGTGTCCCACGAGACCGTGCGCGACTGGAAGTTGACGGTCACAGGCCCCCGCGGCTACGTACTCTCCCTCCCCCAACTGCACGCCATACAGCAGCACACCGTGGAACTGCCCATCGCCTGCGTGGAGGGCTGGAGCATGCCGGCCCACTGGCACGGCGTCCGCGTACGCAACCTCCTCGCCCTGGCGGACGCACCGTCCTGCGCCCGCCTGCGCATCGTCTCCCTCCAGCAATCAGGCGCCTACGCCGTCACAGAAATGGGCGCCGGATACGCACAGGACCCACTGACCCTGCTCGCGCTGCAACTCAACGGCAGCACCCTGCGCCTCGACCACGGCTACCCGGCCCGCATCATCGCCCCCAACCGCCCGGGCGTTCTCCAGACCAAGTGGGTGCACCGAATCGAGGTACTCGAATGACCGGACGGAGGTAGTGAGATGAGCGGCAGCACAGGCGACGGTCCGACGGGGTCTCGAACACCGGGCACGAACGGAGGCAGAGCTTCGGACGGGGCTCCAGCGCCGGATGGAGACACGGAAAGAACCGTCAGTGCCCCGCGGGGAGGCCCGACTCCAGAGAGGGGTTCGCCCCCGGACAGAGGCGCGGCAGGCGGTGCAGGACGCGGGAACGGCGCTGTGGGCGGCGGCAGCCACACCGACGACGTTCCCGAGAAGCGGCACCAGGTCGCACGGGGCGTGCTGGGGCTCGCCGGAACGGGCGTGATGGCCGTCGGCGCGTGGCTGCTGTTCGCCGACACCCGCGCGGGCACAGTGCCCCAAGTGGCTCTCTGGCTCGCCGGGTCCCTCGTCGCCCACGACGGACTGCTCGCCCCAGCCGTACTGCTCACGGGCCTCGTACTCGGCCGGACAGCGGGACGGACGAGAGGACGGACGGTGTGGCGCGGCGCTCTGGTCACCGGCGGCTGCCTGACAGCCGTGGCACTGCCCGTGCTCCTCGCCCCGAGCGCCCCGGGCAATCCGTCCCTGCTGCCGCTCGACTATCCCCGCAACCTCGTACTCGCGCTGTCCATCACAGCTGGAGTCGCCGTGTGCGTGTTCCTGACCCGCAGGACTCGCGGCTCATGGGAGAGGCGCAGGCAGAGGAAGGGCCGTTCGTAGCAGCGCCATTCCCGCACCACGCGCCATCCGCCGGCCTCCGCGCACGCCCGGAGGGCGCCCGTCCCCACACGGGCCCACGGGAAAGCAGGACCGCTGCCCCCGAGCCCGTCGTCCAGCCGGACCTCGAACCGCTCCTCCACCTCGGCCGGTGCCGCCTCCACCAGCAGCATCCCGCCCGGGGCGAGGAGTTCACCGACCCGGGCGAGGAGTGCCGACGGGTCGCCGCCGATCCCGATGTTGCCGTCGAGCAGCAGCGCACTCCGCCAACGGCCCTCCCCGGGCAGCGGGTCGAAGACGGAACGCTCCAGAGCGGCTCCCCCGTCCCGGCGTGTGCGCGCGACCGCGGCCGGAGAGGAGTCGATGCCGAGGGCAGGTCTGCCGAGCGTGCTGAGAGCGACGACGAGCCGGCCCGGGCCGCAGCCGATGTCGAGCACAGGGCCCCGGCACCAGCGCAGCACCGACAGATCGGCACTGTCCGCACGTCCGCACCAGCGCTCCACTTCCAGTGGCAGCACCCAGCCGTCGGGCCTGCGGAGGAACAGAGGGCCACGTCCGGCACGCAGCGCCGTCGCATAGGGGCCCGTGCACCAGGGGGCCAGCCGCGTGCTCACCGGCGTACCACCCCTGCCACACGCTCGTGAACGGCCGCGAACCTGCTGGCCGTGCCACCCGAGCGCACCCTGTCAGCCAGGTGCTCGGCGACCTCCGCCGCGTCCTCTGCAGTGTCCACATCGCGCAGCACCGGCAGGTCACGCACCATCAGTCCAGCCTCGACCAGACGACGACGTTGCAGCGTCCCCGTCGACTCCAGTGACATGGGAACGCCACGCACCAGTTCGGGCCGGGGTTCGGCCAGGCCGAGCGCCCAGAAACCACCGTCGGCGGCGGGGCCGAACCAGGCGTCGCAACCCTCCCAACCACCCGCTTCGAGGGCAGGTGCGAGCAGCTCAGGCGTGATCTGCGGGGTGTCCATCCCGACCAGCAGAGCGGGCCCCTCGCACAGGGAGAAGGCCGCAGCGATCCGCTCGTCCAGACCGCCCCCGGACTGCGGCACCGCCTCGAACCCGTCCGGCAGCCACGGGCCCGGAGCTCCTGCGAGTACCAGCACGCGCCTGCGCGCGGGCAGCGAGCGGACGGTGTCGAGGGTGTCGGCCAGCGACGCCTCGGCCAGCTCGGCCGCCTCGTCCGGCGAGAACGGTGGCGTCAGACGCGTCTTGGCCCGTCCTGGCACCGGTTCCTTCGCGATGACCAGGAGTGTGGTGCAGGAGGTGGGCGCCGTTTCGGGGCTCGGACAGTCGCCCGGTGACGGTCCGTCCGGTACGTCGTGGCCCTCCGGCGTGCCAGGCTCGTGCAGCACGTCGGGACGCCCGTTCACATGGGACTCAGGGCTCATCGCAGTACCGCCCTCATGTCGCGCACGGCGTGCCAGGTGCCACGCCACGTTCCCGTCACCTTCGACCTGCCGGAGCGCGGCAGATAGTCGACGTCGCGTTCGACCACCCGCCATCCGGCGTCCGCCGCGCGCACCACCATCTGGAGCGGGTATCCACTGCGACGGTCCGTCAGCTCCAGGTCCAGGAGGGCCTTCCTCCACGCCGTCCGCAGCGGCCCCAAATCGTGCAGTGCGTAGCCCGTGCGCCGTCGCACCATTCGGGACAGAGCACGGTTCCCGGCACGGGCGTGCACCGGCCACGCACCGCGGACGACCGGACGCCGCCTGGCGAGCACCAGATCTGCCGCACCGTCCCGCACCGGCTCGGCGAGACGGGTCAGTTCGCGCGGGTCGAGCGTGGCATCGCAGTCGCAGAAGGCGACGAGATCCGCCTCCGCCGCCATCAGCCCCGCGTGACAGGCCGCCCCGAACCCGCGCCGCTCCTCGCGCACCACGGTCGCGCCCAGCTCACGTGCGATCTCCGGCGAGCCGTCGTCCGAACCGTTGTCGACGACGACGGCCCGCCAGCCCTCCGGGATCCGCTCCAGGACCCACGGCAGCGCCGCTGCCTCGTTCAGACACGGGAGCACGAGATCTCCCTGCCAGGTAAGGGAATCAGTCATCTGCCTCACCCTAGGCAGGCAGAACGGACATAAAGGGCCGACGCTCCTTGTGAAGCCCCGACGTCTCTCCCCGCCCCCTCCTCCGGCGGCACGTCTCTGCCGTACGGGTACCGGAGGAGACTCGACGGGCAGGGAACGCGCGGATGCGTCGGAAGCCGCCACGGCAGCGTGGTGAGGGCGAGCCCAGACGCTCACCCAATCTCGCGGCACCCTCCACACCAGCGCCGCATCAAGCTCGGACCGCGACGCCGGCGCGCCCCGGAGTGTCGGCGAGGGGAGCCGTCGCGAAGGCCCGCATTCCCTCGGCGAAGCCGACCTTCGCGCGCCAGCCCAGCTCCCGGCGGAGGCGCTCGGAGGACGCGGTGATGTGCCGTACGTCCCCAAGCCGGTACTCACCCGTCACCACCGGCTGCGGCCCGCCGAACGCCGTGGCCAGCGCCTCCGCCATCTCCCCCACCGTGTGCGGCGTACCGCTTCCCGTGTTGTACGCCCGCAGCTCCCCCTCGGCCAGGTGTCCGGGCTCCCGCAGGGCCAGCAACGCCGTGCGGTTCGCGGCGGCAACGTCCTCGACGTGCACGAAGTCCCGTCGCTGCCCGCCGTCTTCGAACACTCGCGGTGCCTCGCCCCGCTCCAGTGCCGACCTGAAGAACGACGCCACGCCCGCGTACGGGGTATCGCGCGGCATGCCCTCTCCGTAGACGTTGTGGTACCGGAGGCTGATCACCCGGCCGCCCGTCATCCGCGCCCAGGCCGCCGCGAGATGCTCCTGCGCGAGCTTCGTCGTCGCGTAGACGTTGCGCGGATCGACGGGCGCGTCCTCACCCACCAGCTCGGGCGATAGGGCCGCACCGCACCGCGGGCACGGCGGCTCGAACCGGCCACCGTCCAGATCTCGTACGGACCTTGCCCCAGGGCGCACGACCCCGTGCTCCGGGCAGCTGTAGCGCCCCTCGCCGTACACCACCATCGAGCCCGCCAGCACGAGGTGACGGACACCGGCATCCGCCATCTGCTTCAACAGGACGGCCGTGCCGTGGTCGTTGTGACTCACGTAGTCGGGCGCATCGGAGAAGTCCTTCCCGAGGCCGACCATCGCCGCCTGGTGGCACACCGCGTCGACGCCGACGAGGGCTGCCGCAACCTGCCCCGCATCACGGACATCGCCCTTGATCCCCTGCCCACGAGGTGCCGCGTCGAAGACCACAGCCTCGTGACCAGCAGCCTCCCAGGCCCGCACGACGTGTGAACCGATGAACCCCGCCCCGCCAGTGACCAGTACGCGCATGCGCACACGCTAGGGCCTCAACTCCCGCGCGCAGCCGCACCACGGGCCTGTGTCAGCGATCCGTGAGAACTAACGGTTGGGGCTCTGGGGGCTCCCCCTCCCCCCCCCGGCCCCTCCACCCGCCTCCGCTCCCACCCCCAGCCGCCATGCCCCACCAGTTCGCGACGTTCAGCTCCACGCAACGCTCACGAGGTACACCAGTTCGCGTCCAGCCCACGCCGCGAGCGCAGCGTCCACGGCCAGCGAGACGGGAAGCTACGCACTACTCGTCGTCGCCGTGGGTGAGGAGGTCACGCAGACCTCCTCACCCACGGCTCAAGCCCGGCCCGATTTCACGGCATGGCGTGCCGCGGGCGAGTGGTGGTGGGGGTCTTCTTGTGGGCCGGTGTTGCTCCTCTCCCCTTTTCGTAGACGGTCAGTCCTTGTGAGAGGCGTAGCGGGACGAGGAGCAGCTCGACCGTCACGGCCTTCCACGCGTAGTAGAGGTTGACGAGCTTGTTGGGGTACACGCAGGGGATGTTGAGGAGGACTCGCCACGTGGGGAGCTTTCGCCTGCGTGCCGCGTAGACGAGTGGCGGGATCATGAAGACGAGTTCTGCGGCCGTCCACCAGGCGAGGGTTTCGCCGACGGGGTGGCCGTAGCCGAGGGTCAGGACGAGGGGTGCGGACCACCACACGGGTGCGGTGATGATTTCGAGCATGGCCAGGAGGACCCAGAGGGCCAGCATCGGCTTGTGGCGGATCAACTGGCCGGTGTGGAGGCGGACGTTCTGGCAGAAGCCGGCCATCCATCGCCAGACTTGTTTGCGCAGGTACAGCAGGGTTTCCGGGTCGGCGGCCCAGGCGACGGCGTCGGCGACGTACCGGGCGCGGCGGCCGGCGATCTGCTGGGTCCAGGTGAAGTCTATGTCTTCGACGATGGTGCGCTCCGGGAAGCCTCCCGCTGCGACGAGGACGTCGCGGCGGAAGACGGAGCAGCAGCCCGAGCAGACCATGGGGCTTGCGGCGAGGTGCTGGATGGGCCGGTGCCAGTGGAAGCCGAAGAGGTACTCCACGGAGCGGCCGCGTTCCCACACTGTCCGGGTGAAGCGGGTCTGGACGTTGCCCGCGGCGATGACGACGTCCGGGTCGTCGAAGGCGGGGAGGATGCGTTCGATGTAGTCGGGGGCGAGGACGGTGTCGGCGTCGACGGCGAGGACGAGTTCGGTGGTGCAGAGCGGCAGCGCGTGGTTCTGCGCTTTGGCCTTGCTTCCGAGGTTCGCCGGGGGTCGTGCGACGTCGACGCCGTATTGGCGCGCGACGTCCCCGGTGCGGTCGCGGGAGGCGTCGTCGACGACGATGACGCGGTCCGGTGGCACGGTCTGGCCGAGGACGGAGTCGAGGGTTGCGGGGAGGCCCTTCTCCTCGTCGTGGGCGGGGATGATCACTGTCACGCTGCGGCGCATGCCGGCCTCCTCCGCTTCCGCTCTCCTCCGTGGCGGTTCCGGCACCGTCGGGCGCCGTCGCGCAGGAGTGCGGCGACGCCGACGGCGCCGTAGATCAGCACGCTGAACCCGATCATGGGTAGTCCCCCGTGCATGCGGCTCCTTCCTTGCTCGTGGGGTGACGCCGGTCGTGGCGTCGGTCACGGGGAAGAAGCTAACGGCGATGGTCACTTTGCGTGCGACGGGCTTACTTTCTGTGGATAAGGCGGGGTTTGTGGATACGGCCGTCACCGGATCGTGGGCGCTCGGTCGCCGGGAGCTGCAGGGGAGAAGGAGGCTCCGGCTCCGCGTACGGTCGGGCTTCGGGCTGGTCACGCCCGGTGGCGGGCGGAGGGTGGGCGCGAGCACCGGGCCGAATCATGTATTGTTCTTCGTGCGCGAGCGGCGCGGGGCGGAAGCCCAGGCCGCAAGGGCACCGGGACGTGGCGCAGTTTGGTAGCGCACTTGACTGGGGGTCAAGGGGTCGTGGGTTCAAATCCCGCCGTCCCGACAGCACGCGAAGGCGTCTTGAGCAGGGAGTGATTCCGCTCAAGGCGCCTTTCGTCGTTTCCGGGCCGCCGTTTCTGGGGTTACCTGCTCGAAGTGCAAGGTCCGGCGAGCGTCGACGGTCGGCATTGTGGACATGCAGGTGGTTCGGCCACGAAATCACGGTCCGACCCGTGCCCCGGCGCAGGGCCTCAGCCGTCCGCAGAACGGCCCTCTTGCCCATCCCGCCCGAGCCCGCAGCTCGACCGGCAGTCTCATCACCCGCACTCCCGAAACAGACTCCCCCTCGACCGCCCCTCCCCGACGCCGAGTTGCCCAGCCAGCGACTCAACGCCCGTGCCACACGGAGGACGTTGCGGCGACGAGCCGCAGGTACCGTCCAGCAGGGAGCACCGGAGTGGCTTCAGGGGGTCTGACCTGCTGATAGACTCTCTTTCGAGAGCCGACGGGCTGGTGCGACAAGCAGCGGCAAGTTTGGTGATCATCGGGACGTGGCGCAGTTTGGTAGCGCACTTGACTGGGGGTCAAGGGGTCGTGGGTTCAAATCCCGCCGTCCCGACCAGCTTTCGGGCGGGTCGTTTCCCGTTCCGCTTTTACGACGCGACTGGCTTCGGCCGGTCGCGTCGTTGTGCGTGTGCCGGTTTTCGCCGAACTTGTTGTGTTCGTAGGGCCTGTTGGGCGCGGGGTGGATTGCCCGCGCCCTTCCGCTTTCGGTGCCGCCCTGCGGGGTGACCGTTTCCGGGCTCAGTGGCCGGTGGTGGCGGTGAGTTCTGTGGTGAAGGTGGTCCGGTCGTTCTGGGTGCCGGTGATGCGGGAGCGGGTGTGACCGTCGGGGGTGCGCTCCAGGGGGGTGGCCTCGATCCAGCACGGGGCATCGAGTTCGGTGTAGCGGCTGAACTCGGTGTGGAGGGCGACGGGGGCGAACGCATCCCGGTCCGCGCCTGCCTGGATGCGGGCGGCCTGGGTGGCGGCTTCGAGGAGGACCATGCCGGGGATGTGGTCGTGCGCGTGGTCGAAGAAGACGTG
The DNA here is from genome assembly GCF_012726235.1 of Streptomyces sp. HNM0574. Classification (GTDB taxonomy): domain Bacteria; phylum Actinomycetota; class Actinomycetes; order Streptomycetales; family Streptomycetaceae; genus Streptomyces. Next base: position 46,780 of record NZ_JAASAH010000008.1, on the reverse strand, counting down.
GTGGGTGACGTCGGCGCGGAGCTGCCAGCGGAGCGGGTCGGGTGTCGGGGAGAGGACGACGTCGCTCCCGTCGGTCTTTCCGACTGCCGTCGGTGTGACGGGTGGTGGGGGTGCGAGGGCGCGGAGGGTGGCTTCCTCGGCGTCGGCGTAGGCGCCGCGCAGCCGGTCGTAGATGACCGGCGGGTGGGCGGTGTAGTGGATGGAGGCGGAGCCGAGGGGGACGCCGTCGCGGGTGACGGTGATCTCGGCGGTGAGGCGCCATGAGCGTGCGCCGCGGCGGGCGTCGGCGCCGGAGAAGCGGACGGTCAACTCGATGCCGGGTGAGCCGCGCTGGACGCGCATGGCGGCGGGGACGAGCCGGGTGTGGCAGTACTCCCAGCCCATGCGGTGACCGAGGGGGACGCCGCAGCCGGCGTGGGTGAGCAAGGCGAGGGACTGGCGCACCGTCTCGGTGAACAGCATGGGGCTGTACGTCCGGTCGCCGGGTGCGTAGACGCGGTGGCTGCGGGGCCAGCGTGCGGTGACGGTGTAGGAGCCGTCGGCGCGTGCGTTCCAGCCGGTGATGAGGACTTCTCCGGGTATTTTCTTGCCGACCAGCCCTGGCGGCAGGGTGGTTGGGCCGGTGGCCGGAGTGCGCTCGTCGGAGGTGTGGACGATGGCCGGCATACGCATTCCCTCCCCATGGAATGTCGTGCGCGTGTGAGGTGCGGGCGCCGAGGTGGTGACGTCGGCCTCCGCGCCACATAACATAGAGAGTGTTCTTTTTTCTGTCGAGTGGTGTCGGGACAGCGGATGGTGAAACCGAAGCAGGACCGTGCTCTGCGGACGCGGGCTGCCATCGTGCGAGCAGCGGCTGAGGCCTTCGCGGAGCAGGGGTTCGCCGGGACGAGCGTCGCGAGCATCACCAAGCGCGCGGGGGTGACGCTGGGCGCACTGTACTTCCACTTCGCCTCCAAGGAGGAGTTGGCGCGGGAGATCGTGCGGGCCCAGCCGGACCAGGTGCGGGCGGAGGGCGAAACCACCGGACTGCAGCGCGCGGTCGATGTGACCATGGCCTGGGCGCACCAACTCCGGGACGATCCGATGCTGTTGGCCGGTGCACGGCTGGTGCTGGAGCAGGAGTCGTTCGTCGACGGTGTGGCGGAGGAGCACTCCCACCAGCAGTGGACGCAGATCATGGAGCACGAGCTGTGTGCCGCGCAGGACCGGGGGGAGATGCGCGAGGGCACCGACGCGCAGGCGGTGGCCCGGCTGGTGGTCAATGCCTGTACGGGTGCGCAGATGCACTCCCAACTGGCCTCCGGCAGGCGGGATCTGCCGCAGCGGGTGGCCGAGATGTGGCGCTGTCTGCTGCCGGCGGTGGCGACCGAGGAGGCCGCGAGCGGCCTGGATCTGAGCGAAGTACGCGGAAGGACGACATGACCTTGCAGAACACCACGGTGCTGGCGGGGGCGACGGGGGCCGTGGGCCGCCATGTGGCGCACCGCCTCGCGGGCGCGGAGGACGTACGGCTGCTGGTGCGCGATGCGGAGAAGGCGGCGGGTCTGGGGCTGCCGGGCCGGGTGGTCCGCGGTGACTACCAGGAGGCGGAGCGGATGAAGGAGGTCCTGGACGGCGCCGAGCGGCTGTTCGTCGTCACGGGGAATCCGCTGCGTCCGGACGAGGACGAGAACCTGCTGGCGGCGGCGCTGGCGGGCGGGGTGCGGCACGTGGTGAAGCTGTCCGGGCTGTCGGTCGCCGATCCGCACGCGCGGGACGTGATCACGCAGTGGAACCGTGACGCGGAGGACCGGCTGCGCGCCTCGGGCCTGTCGTGGACGGTGCTGCGCATCCGTGCGCTGATGTCGAACACGCTGGGCTGGGCGGATTCGGTGCGGAAGGAAGGCGTGGTGCGGGCGTACGGGGGTGACGCGCGGAACGCGTGCCTGGACCCGCGGGACGCCGCCGAGGCGGTCGTCGCGGCGCTGGACGGGGCGGAGCACGCGGGACGTACGTACAGCCTGACGGGTCCGGTGGCGCTGTCGCCTCGGGAGCAGGTCGAGGAGCTGGCCCGGGGGCTGGGGCGGCCGGTGCGGTTCGAGGAGCTGTCGGCCGAGCAGGTGCGGGAGCGCTGGGCCCGCCGTTACCCGGAGTCCATCACCGAGGCGCTGCTGGAGGGGACGGGGCGCCCGACGGAGTCCAAGACCCCGCTCGTGGAGGACATGGTGACGCTGACGGGTCACGCTCCGGGCGACTACGCCTCCTGGCTGGCGGACCACGTCGACAGCTTCCGCTGAGGGTGGCTGCTTTCGGCTAAGAGGGCGGCAACTGGCGCTTGTGGGCGGGCGGTTGCCGCTTCCGGGGCGGCGGTGCCGCTGGCGGCTCGACGGGGCCCGCCGGCGGGGCGAAGGGTTCCGGCCGGCGAGCGGGTCGTGTGCGTTGCGGGACGGGGTCGGGGTGCTGGGTTTCCGGCGGCCCGGCCCCGTTTGCTGTGCGGGGCGGCTCGCTGTGCGAGCTTGTCCCCTCTCCCCCTGCCTGTTCGTTGCCCCGGGGGCGTGGTTCGCTGGCTCGGCCAATTCCCGCGCTGCCCTTCTGCCTTCTCAGGCGCACCCGCCGCCCGCTCTGGCTCACTGCCCCGGGCCGCTCGCTACGGGGGCGTTTCGCCGTCCAGATCGATTGGCCTCTGGCCCTGGTCCTCTCCCAGACCTGCCCGCTGTCCCGGCCTGCTCGGCGCCGCGGACCGCTCGCCACCCAGGCCCGTTGACCATGCTGACCCCATACCCCTCGCCTGGACCTGCCCGCTGACCCGGTCCACTCACTGCCGCAGGCCATTCGCCGCCCGGGCCCATTGGCTGCTGCCCCCTACCCCCTCCCCCGGATCTCTCCCCTGTCCGAGCCGGGGTCGCCCCCGTCCCCCTCTTCAGCCCCGCCCCTGTTCGTATCCCCACCCTCCCGAAAGGGGCGTCAACGTGGTCCCGGCAAAGGCGTGACCAGGCATGTTGCCTGGTGGGGGACGTATAGTGCCGCGGCGGCCCGGGTGTTGCCCGTGTTGCGCGATCTGTACGTTTTCGAGCACAGGGGAATCACGTGACGGCAGCATCAGCCCGGCGGAGTGACGGTCTGCTGGCAGGCAGGACGGTCATGATCACCGGGGCTTCCAGTGGCATCGGGGCCGCGGCCGCCCGGACCTTCACCGCCGAGGGGGCGCGGACGGTGCTCATGGCGCGCCGGGAGGAGAAACTGCGGGATCTCGCGGCCGAACTGCGCGCCGGGGGCGGGGAGGTGGCCCTCTCGGCGGGTGATGTGACGCGGTCGGAGGATGTCGAGCGGGCGGTGTCGGTGGCGGTGACGGAGTTCGGCGGGCTGGACGCGGCGTTCAACAACGCGGGCGAGGGTTCGCTCGGGACGCGGATGCACGAGATGGAGCAGTCCGTCTACGACCGGATCATGGACGTGAACGCCGGGGGTGTCTGGCACTGCATGCGGGCCCAGATACGCGCCATGCTGGACGGCGGGCGTCCGGGGTCGATCGTCAACACCTCCAGTACGGCCGGGTTGTTCGCGACCGGTGCGGCGGCCCCGTACGTGGCCGCCAAGCACGCGGTGCTGGGGCTGACGAAGGCGGCGGCCGCCGAGTACGGCGAGCAGGGTATCCGGGTGAACGCGCTGGTGGTCGGCGGGACGCGTACGGAGATGATGGACGAAGTGCTGCGGGCGCGGCCCGAGTTGGAGGGGCCGTTCGTGGCGCGGGCCATTCAGCGGCGGCTCGCGGACCCCGAGGAGGTGGCGCGTGCGGCGGCGTGGCTGTGCAGCGACGGGGCGTCCTTCGTGACGGGTGGTGCGATTCCCGTGGACGGGGGTTGCAGCGCGGTGTGATGCGCGTTCCGGTTCGGTGAGTCCGTCCGTGCCGCCCGTGGCCTGATCGTGTGCGTGGCCGGGCGGCGCGGGCGTATACGGCGGGTGGGCGTCCGGTGTCGTCAACCCCCGTTCGGGGGACGGGTGTTGGGAGACGCCGGTGGCGGGCCTGCCGGGGCGCCCGGAGGGGGTGTGCGGGGCTCGGACGGGGCGGGGAGGAAGATCGGGAAGACTCAAAGTCGCATGGCTCTGTGCACTGAAGTCCCGAAGTCGTGGCGAAACCGGGCCGATACACGCACCGTGCCCGAGCACCCCGGATACGTTCCCGATGGCTCCGTCGGCTCGACGACGTGGGCAGGAACGACTGGAAGAGCCGCGCGTTCGGCCGAGTTCGCCACCCGGGCACCGAAGACCAGCAGCCCCGCCGATCCGTACCGGCATTTTCGGTCAACGTTGACGCAGGGTTGCCGGTACCCGTGGACGACGCGCGCCACGCGGCGTCGCCACACTCCCCGGAGGACTCTGTGGTCAAGCAGGAGCGGGCCCAACAGACCCGCCGGTCCCTGATTCTCGCGGCGGCCGCCGTGTTCGACGAGTTCGGATACGCGGGCACCTCGCTCACCCGTGTCGTCGCGAACGCCGGGGTGACGATGGGCGCGCTCACCTTCCATTTCCCCACCAAGCCCCAGCTGGCGGACGCCGTGACCCGGTACGGGGCGGCGGCGGTGCGGGCCTCGTTGCAGCGGCGGGCGGCGCAGGCACCGCCCGGGATACAGGGCGTCATCGATCTGACGCACACGCTGGCCGGCCTGCTGGAGCAGGACGCCACGGTGCGGGCCGCCGCGCGGCTGGCGCGGGAGGTCGCGAGTTCGGCGCCGCACTGGCGTGCCGCGTGGATGCCGGTACTGGGTGAGCATCTCGACCGCACCCACGAGGCGGGTCTGCCGCCCACGGAGGCGGTACGGCGGGCCGTGACGGTTCTGGTGGAGCACCTTGTGGCGGGCAGTGAGGCGGTGTCGCAGTCGGCTTGTCCCGAGTGGCGGGAGGAGGGGGCGGGGCCTCGCGAACAGCTGGCGGCGATCTGGGAATTACTGCTGTCGGGGGCACTGTCGGAGGTGCGCGCCGGCGAGTTCGACCCGCACGGACGTCACTGAACCGGAGCGAACTCCCCCGTATCGCCGGGCAGTTGGTGTGACCCTCGTTCTCTTCCGCAGGGAGCGGGGGTTTCGTGCTGAGCGGCCGGACGGTGGGCCGGTGCGGCGGGTCACACGTGCCAAAGTCGCCGGAGTTCGCCTCCCCACTCGAAAACATAGCGAGCACTCTGTATTCTTTTCTGCGGAAGCCACCACGTTGGGGGAGGACAGATGGCCGCACACCCCGTGCGACCGGGACAGAGGGACGCTCTGGGCCGGTTCGTGGAGGAGATCTTCGGGGCCCTGCCCCGGTCCGAACAGCGCCGCTGGGCCGACGTCTATCTGCGCGGCCTGCTCACCGTTCCGGGACGCAAGTCCCTGCAGAGCCTGGCCCGGACCTACTCCCCCTCGCACACCGTCTCGCAGTCGCTGCAGCAGTTCATCAACTGCAGTACGTGGGACTGGAGTCCCTTGCGGCACGCCGTCGCCGGATACGCGCACACCACCGCGCCCGCACACGCCTGGACGGTCGCGACGGTGGCCGTCCCCAAACGGGGCACCTGCTCGGCCGGCGTGCAGCGCCGCTTCGTGCCCGACCTGGGGCGCACTCTCAACTGCCAGAGCGCCGTGGCCCTGTGCCTGGGCACCGACGCCGGGGTGCTCCCCGTCGACTGGCGCCTCCAGCTCGACGGACCGTGGGCCGAGGACGCGCGGAAGCGCTCCCGCGCCCGCATCCCCGACCGGGTGGGCACCGAACCCGCCTGGGCGCACGTGCTGGAGATGACCGCCGGGCTCTCCGCACAGCTGCCGCCCGCGCCCGTGGTCTCCGAACTGTCCTGCGTCGCCGAACCCGGCAGGCTGATGGCCGGACTCCTGGAGCAGGAGCTGGACTTCCTCCTGGAGGCCGACCCCGACAGCACCGTCATGCCGCTGCTGCGCCGTACCACGGGCGCTCCCCCGCAGGGCGTCTCCCGGCCGGCCCGGATCATCGAGCTGGCCCGCCGCGCGGTGGCGGCGCCGGGGCCCGCGACGCCCTCGGCGCGCGTCCCCTCCGCGACCGGCCACGGCCGGGAGGAGCAGCTGAGCGCCTACCGGTTCCCCGTCGCCCTGCCGGGCGTGCGGCAGCCGCTGCGGATGTGGATCCAGCGTCCCGCCGGCCGGAACACGCCCTCGCGGATCTGGCTCACCAATGTCACGCACGCGCGGGTGGACACCGTCGCGCAGCTCATCCGGCACGCGGTCGGACGGCACGACGCGATGGCCCGCCTGGAGCGCGACTTCGGGCTGGCCGATTTCGAGGGCCGCTCCTATCCCGGCTGGCACCACCACATGACGATGGTGACCGCCGCGCACACCTATGACCGGGTCACCCGGCACCGCACCGCCCCGCAGCCCCCCTCGACCGACGGCGCCACCACGCCCGCGCCCGGGACGTCCGCGCGGACGCCGGCCGAGGCGGTACGCGCGCACCGTTCGGGCCCGTACGCGAGCCGCGGCGAGACGCTGCTGGACGACCGGGCCGAGGAGCGGCCCGCCGCACGGTTCGACGAGAGCCGCACTCCGGGCGGCGTCCCGTGGCCCCGGAACCGCACCCGCCGCCCGCGTCCCGAGCGCGCCGGCTCCGACCGCGCCGGGCAGGGCTCCGGCCTCGCCTCGCAGTACGACAGCGTCTCCCGCTGACGGGGACGTCCCCGGGCCGTCCGCACCCCGTGCGTCGTCGTGACGCGCGGGGTGCGGTCGGCTGGGGGTGAACTCCGGGACGGGGGCGCTCCCTTGTGCCTCGCGGAAACGGCCCACTGTCCCGCAGGTATCAGCGCGACGGAACAGGACCGGCCCTCGCCGGGTTCCTCCTCACGGCACATCGGCATGGCGGAACCTGGGCGCCCCGCCGCAGTCGGACGGAAAGGGCAGGATGAGCGGGCTGGAGATCCGGGAGCTGGAGGCGTTTCTCGCGGTGGCGGAGGAGCTGCACTTCGGGCGGGCCGGGGAGCGGATGCACGTCTCGCAGAGCCGGGTCAGCCAGTTGCTGCGGGCGCTGGAGCGCCGGATCGGGGCGCAGCTCGTCGAACGCACCAGCCGCAGCGTCCGGTTGACGCCGCTGGGGCAGGAGCTGCTGGCGGGGCTCCGGCCCGCGTACGACACGCTGCGGGACACCGTGGACGACGTGCGCAGTGCCGCGCGGGGTGTGCGGGGCAGTCTGCGCGTCGGGTTCCAGGGGGCCGCCGACGACGATGTGGTGAACGCGGTCGCGCTGTTCCAGAACCGGCATCCCGAGTGCGCGACGGATCTGGCGGAGATTCCGCTGTCGGACCCGTTCGGGCCGCTGTACCGGGACGAGGTGGACGCCGCCGTTGTTCTCCTGCCCGTCGAGGAGCCCGAGTTGGTGGTGGGCCCGGTCTTCTCGCGGCAGCCGCAGACGCTGGCCCTGCCGACGCGGCACCCGCTGGCGAAGCGTGCCGCGCTGGGCGCCGAGGAGCTGGCGGACGTCCCGCTGATCGGCGTCGACGGTCCGGCGCCCGGGTACTGGCGGCAGGCGCTCGCGCCCGCGCGCACCCCGGGCGGGCTGGCGACGTGCGGGGGGCCGCGGGTCAGCACCTTGCAGGAGGGGCTGACGCTGGTGGCGGCCGGGCGCGGCGGGATGCTGCTGTGCCGGCACACGGCCAGCTTCTACGGCAGGCGGTCCCTCGCGTTCGTGCCCGTCACGGGCCTGGAGGACTCCTTCCTCGGTCTGGTGTGGCACCGCGACCGGGAGAACGCCCGCATCCGCGCCTTCTCCCGCACCCTCGCGGCGACCGCCACCACGGTCGCGGGAACCCGTCCGGCGGCCGCTCGTCAACCTGCCTGACGATCGGGGGACTTGGCCGCCCCGTCGCATGAAAAGGCCGGAACCGGGCCGTACGGAAAAGGGCAAGCGAACCCCAATTCGCCCGCCCGAGCCCCGAATTCAGACCGGAATCCCAACGATCCATTCCCGCCGCTCATCGCCCCATGAGTAAACACCCGTTGTTCCGGCCCTCAGCCCCCGGTTGGCTTGCCGTATGACACATGTTGAGGACGTCACGGGAACGCCGCCGGTGCGGGAGAAGTCGGTGGTGCGGGGGTGGCTCGGGGTCGTCGCCGTCGCGATCGGCACGTTTACCGTGGTCACTTCGGAAATGATGCCCGTGGGCCTGCTGACGCCCATGGGTGAGGCCTTGAATGTGGCGGAGGGAACGGCCGGTCTGACGCTGACGATTACCGGTCTGGTCGCCGCCCTCTCCTCTCCGCTGCTCGTTTCGGCACTCGGACGGTTCGACCGCAGAGCGGTGCTGTGCGGGCTGATGCTGGTGCTGGTGCTCGGGAATCTCGGTGCGGCTTTCGCGAGCGATTTCGGGGTCATGTTCCTCGCGCGGGTGCTCGTCGGGATCGGCATGGGCGGGGTCTGGGCGGTCGCCGCGGGGATCGCCGTGCGGCTGGTTCCGGCGGGGTCGGTGGGCCCGGCCACGTCGTTGATCTTCAGCGGAATCGCCGTCGCGTCCGTGCTGGGCATCCCGGCCGGTGCGTACGTCGGGGCGCTCGCCGGGTGGCGGGCCGCGTTCGTGGCCGCCGCGGCGCTCGCGTTTCTCGTGGTGCTGGCGATGGCGGTGCTGCTGCCCCGGCTTCCGGCGGAGCGGCCCGTTCCGCTGGGTGGGGTGCTGCGGCTGTGCGGTGAACCGCGGGTGCGTACCGGTCTGGTCGTGGTGGCGGCGCTGGTCACCGGCCATTTCGCCGCCTACACCTATGTGCGTCCGGTGCTGGAGGAGGTCTCGGGGGCCGGGGCGGGGATGATCGGCACGCTGCTGCTGGTGTACGGCGTCGCGGGGGTCTGCGGGAACTTCGTCTCGGGGGCGGGTGCGCGCCGTTCGCCGCGCGTGACGCTGCTGGTGATCAGCGCGGTCCTGGCCGCGACGGTGCTGCTGCTGCCCCTGGTCGGCGGTTCGCTGCTGGTCGCCGGTGTGCTGATGGCCGTGTGGGGGCTGACGTACGGCGGGGTGTCGGTGAGTACGCAGACCTGGGTGCTGGCCTCCTCGCCGGACGCGAGGGAGGCGGCGTCCTCGCTGTTCGTCGGCGTGTTCAACGGGGCGATCGCGCTGGGTGCGCTGGTCGGCGGGCGGGCCGCGGACGGTGTGGGCCTGACCGCGGCGATGTGGGTGGGCGGCGCCCTCGCGGTGGCCGCGCTGCCGGCGGCCGCGACGGGCCGCGCGCCCGTCAGCGGGAGGTTCTGACCGGGCGGGCGCCCGTGGTCACCGTGGGTGACGGCCAGGGCGGAGGCGGGGCGGGCCCGAAGGGCCGGAACTTCCGGTCGGTGCACGGCTGTTGACGGCGGGCGCGAAGCGGGCGATAGCTTAAGGGCTGAGATTTTCGCCACTTAAGTCCGCAGCGTGTGCCAGGGTTGACCTTCGGGTGTGCCCTGGTCGCACGCTGCCTCCGCATCCCGTCACCCCGCCTCCCCCGCCCGCGGAGCGCGGCGAAAGGAACCGTCTTGCCAGTCTCCAGCCGTACGACAGCCGTGCCCGCGCCCGCCGACGGCGACCACGGAACGCACCCGGCGGACCGCCCGGCCCCTCCCCCGGCCGGCGCCCTGGAGACGGCCCGCCGGGACTACGCGCGGCTCGTCGGCCAGGGCCTGTCCCTCGACCTGACCCGGGGCAAGCCGTCCGCCGCGCAGCTGGCGCTGTCCGACCCGCTGCTGGCGCTCCCCGGCGAGGGCGGCCACCTGGACGAGGACGGCACCGACGTCCGCAACTACGGCGGGCAGCGCGGCCTGCCCGCGCTGCGCCGGATCTTCGCCGAGGTGCTGCGCGTACCGGCGGAGCAGCTGATCGCCGCCGGGAACTCCAGCCTCGCGCTGATGCACGACTGCCTGGCGCACGCCCTGCTGAGCGGGATACCCGGGGGCACGCGGCGCTGGGCGGACGAGGAACGTCTCGTCTTCCTGTGCCCCGTGCCCGGCTACGACCGGCACTTCGCGCTGTGCGAGCGGTTCGGCATCACCATGCGGCCCGTGCCGATGACGCCCGAGGGGCCCGACATGGACGTCGTCGAGCGCCTCGTCGCCGAGGACCCCGCCGTGAAGGGCATCTGGTGCGTTCCCACGTACAGCAACCCCGACGGCACCTGCTACAGCGAGGAGACCGTGCGGCGGCTGGCCGCGATGCCCGCCGCTGCCGGTGACTTCCGCGTCCTGTGGGACAACGCCTACGCCGTGCACCATCTGACCGACGAGCCCGTGCGCACCCCCGACCTGCTCGCCGCGTGCGCCGCGAGCGGCCACCCGGACCGGGCGCTCGTCTTCGGCTCCACCTCGAAGGTGACCTTCGCCGGAGCCGGGGTCGCCTTCTTCGGCTCCTCCCCCGCCAACGTGGACTGGCTGCTCGCGCACAACGGCGAGCGGTCCATCGGCCCGGACAAGGTCAACCAGCTGCGGCACGCCCGCTTCCTGCGCGACGCGGAGGGCCTGCGCGCACACATGGAGCGCCACCGCGCCCTGCTGGAGCCGAAGTTCGCCACCGTGCTGCGCGTGCTGGACGAGGAACTGTCCGGCACGGGGCTCGCCGGATGGACGCGCCCCCGCGGCGGCTACTTCGTCACCCTCCACGCGCCCGAGGGCTGCGCCCGGGAGACCGTACGGCGGGCCGCCGAGGCCGGGATCGCGCTCACCCCGGCCGGGCTCACCCACCCGTACGGCGAGGACCCGCGCGACTCCGTCATCCGCATCGCGCCGACCTGCCTGGAGACCGACGAGCTGGAGCAGGCCGTGCGCGGCCTCGCCGTCTGCCTCCGCCTCGCCGCGTACGAACGTCACGCCGGCCACGCGGCGCAGGGCCGAGGGGAGGGGCCGGCATGACGGAAGGTGCGCCGGCGGAGAGCGCCCTCCCCGGTGCGGAGGGCGCGGACGGGGGCGGGCTGCGCCGGGGGCTCGGGCGGCGGCAGATGACGCTGCTGGGGCTCGGTTCCGCGCTGGGCACGGGGCTGTTCCTCGGCGCCGGCTCGACCATTTCCGTCGCGGGCCCGGCCGTCCTCCTCAGCTACGCGGCGGGAGCGCTGATCGCGCTGACGGTGGCGCTGGCGCTCGGCGAAATGGTCAGCGCCCTCCCCGTACGCGGGTCCTTCGGCGCTCTCGCGGCCCGCTATCTGGGCCCGTTCGCGGGGTTCGCCGTCCGCTACCTGTACTGGATGGGGCTGATCGCGGGGATCGGCAGCGAGGTGGTGGCGGCCGCGCTGTACGTGCGGTTCTGGTGGCCGGAAATCCCCCTCGCGGCCGCCGTCGTGACCTTCGCCGTGCTGGTGACGGCGGTCAACCTGATCGGGGTGAAGTCCTTCGGCACCACCGAGTCGGTGCTGAGCGCGGTCAAGGTGCTGGCGGTGCTGGCGTTCCTCGTCGTCGGCGTGGTGCTCGTCGTGTTCGGGCTGCCCGAGTGGCCGGCGACGGGGGTGTCCAACTGGACGGCGCACGGCGGGTTCCTCCCGAACGGGGGCCTGTCCGTGTGGCTGGTGATGGCCGTGGTCGTGTTCAGCTTCGCCGGGATCGAACTCGTCGCCATCTCCGCGCCCGAGGCCAGGGACCCGGCCGGTTCGCTGCGGACGGCGCTGCGGTCGCTGATCGTGCGGCTCGCGCTGTTCTACCTCGGCGCCATCGCGATCATGCTCGCGGTGACGCCGTGGCCGGAACTCGCGGGTCACAGCAGCGTCGAACAGAGCCCGTTCGTGGTGATGTTCGCGGCCGCCGGCGTCCCGGCGGCGGCCACCGTCACCAATGTCGTCGTCCTGGTGACCGCGCTGTCGGCCGTCAACGCCAATCTGTACGCGGCCACCCGCATGCTGCACTCCCTCGGCGGCGACGGGCTCGCGCCCGCCTCCCTCGCGGTGACCGACCGCCGGGGCGTGCCCCGGCGCGCGGTGCTGGTGTCGGCGTGCGGGCTGCTGCTGACCGCCGTGCTCGCCGAGTTCTCCGGCTCAGCGGTCTTCCCGCTGCTGCTCTCCCTCGGCAGCTTCGCCGTCATCGCCACCTGGATCACCATCCTGCTGACGCTGCGCGCCTTCCGCAGGGACCCCGACAGGCCGCCGTCCACCGTCCGTCTCCGCGGCGGACGGGTCACCCCGCTGCTGGGCGTCGCGGCGCTGCTGTCGGTGTACGGGACGGCGGTGTACGTCCCGGAGATGCGGATGGCGTGCTTCGTCGGCGTGCCCGTGCTCCTCGCCCTCGGCATCGCCCACCGCGTCCTGCGCGCCCGCCGCGGCAGGGCCACGGCGACGACGCCCGGCCCCGTGGACAGCCCCTCGCCGAAGGGGAGTTGAACACCGGGAGCGGACGGAATCCGGCTCGTTCGGGTGTGCGAGAGTGGCGGCGTGATGGCCATCGGGCTGCTCGCCCCGGCCGACGGCCCGTAGCCCCCGCAGGGACGACCCGAGGAGAGACAGTGGCAGCACGAGAGACCGGCCCGGACGTACGGCACCACGACGTCGAGGTGAACGGCGTCCGGCTGCACGTCGCCGAGCAGGGCGAGGGCCCGCTGGTGGTGCTGCTGCACGGGTTCCCCGAGTGCTGGTACTCGTGGCGGCACCAGTTCGCGCCGCTGGCCCGGGCCGGGTACCGGGTCGTCGCCCCGGACCAGCGCGGCTACGCGCGCAGCGAGCAGCCGGCCGACGTCGCCGCCTACACGCTGCCGCACCTGGCCGGTGACGTGATCGGCCTGATCCACGCGCTCGGCGAGGAGCGGGCCGTGGTCATCGGTCACGACTGGGGCGCTCCCGTCGCCTGGACGACGGCCATGCTGCGGCCGGACGTCGTACGCGGCGTCGCCGGACTCAGCGTGCCCCCGATGCTGCCCGCGGGCATGGCCCCGCCGTCGGTCACCCGGCAGGTGTACGGGGAGGGCTTCTACCAGGTCCGGTTCCAGGAGCCGGGCGTCGCCGACGCGGCCTTCGGCCGGGATCTCGCCTCGTCCTTCCGCCGCGTCCTGCACAGCGGCTCGGGCGACAACCCCCGTACCCGCACGCCCCGTCCGTGGGTGGTGCCGGAGGGGGCGACGCTGCTGGACACCGTCCCCGAGCCGGAGCGGCTGCCCGGCTGGCTCACCGAGGACGACATCCGCGTCTTCGCCGAGGAGTACGCCCACCACGGCTCCGCCGCCTTCACCGGCGGGCTCAACTGGTACCGCAACATCGAGGCCAACCAGGGCCTCCTCGCCGCCTTCCGGGGCCGCACGATCGACATGCCCGCGCTGTACGTCGGCGGCAGCCGCGACATGGTGCAGGGCCTGCGCGGCATCGACAAGGTCCTCGCCTCCCTCGACCGCGTCGCCCCCCGCCTGCACCGGAGCGTCGTCCTCGACGGCTGCGGCCACTGGACCCAGCAGGAACGCCCCGACGAGGTCAACACCCACCTCCTCGACTTCCTGGAGCACGTGGGCTAGGGCGTATCTCTTTGCCGGGGAGGCCAGTTGGCCCCGGCTCACCGGCATGCGCACAGAGCACGAACCCGCCCGGAAGGTGTCCTGCCGCCCTCGGACCAGATCGGTCACCGCACTTGCGAGGCCGGCCCCGGGCCCGACGCCCGGAGGCACTCCGTCTCGCGGCCGTCCTCACCGGGACCCGCGGCTCAGCAACGGCCGGAACCTAGGAGTCTCCTCCGGCCTCGACATTCGCGACCATCCTCCGCAGCACCTTGAGGGCTGCCACGTACTCGTCGTCGCTGATGCCCTCGTGGACCACGGCGCGCAGCTCGGTTGCCAGCTCGCGCACCCGCACCCTGGCCGCTTCCCCCGTGTCGGTGAGGTGCAGGCCCTGGCCCGCGTCGGTCCAAAGCCAGCCGCGGTGGACGAGCTGGTCGACGGCCCGTGCGATCTCACGCTCCCCGTCTGCGAGGGAGGTCAGTTGGAGTACGACGTCCTCGCGGCTCGGCGCTGTGGGCCCACCGTTCACGCGGTTCAGCACCCAGTACTGCGGCTGTGTGACGTCGATCGCGGCCAGAGTGTCCCGCAGACGCCGGGTGACGATCGAGTGGACGAGGCCGCTCCAGTAGCCGATGGGCTGGGTGGCCAAATTGTCGTCGGCGGCGGCCGGATCAGCCGGCGCCTGATCGGTCAGGGGTCTCATCCTCGCGACGCTACAACCAACTGGCGGACCTGACACGCACTCTGCGCCGCGTCCCCAAGTCCCCCTTCCGCACGCCCATTTCGCGCGCGACCGGAGCGTGCACACGTATGGGGAAGGTGCCCGCGCGTGCTGCCCAGGTGCCCGCCCCTGGCTGGTTATCGTCGGGCCGGTGGTGTTCCGAGGTGTGCGGAGGTTTGTGGTGGACGGTGCGTGTTCCGGTCCCGAGTATTCCGGGTTCGAGGCGGCGTATGCCGGGGAGGCGTTGCGGCAGGGGCTGGAGGGGGTGCCGTGGAACATCGGGGAGCCGCAGCCTCCGGTCGCCCGGCTGATCGAGGACGGGCAGGTGCGGGGGCGGGTGCTGGACGCCGGGTGCGGGGTGGGTGAGACCTCGCTGCGGCTGGCGGAGCTCGGCTTCGACGTGCTGGGGGTGGACTCGGCGCCCAGTGCCGTGCGGCAGGCGCGCGAGGCGGCCGCCGAGCGGAAGGTCCCGGCGCACTTCGAACTCGCCGACGTCACCCGGCTGTCCGGCTACGACGGCCGGTTCGACACCGTCATCGACAGCACGCTCTTCCACTCGCTGCCCGTCGGCAGCCGCGAGGAATATCTCGCCTCCATCGCCCGCGCGGCGGCCCCCGGCGCCGTGCTGCACGTGCTGGTCTTCGCCGACACGGCGCGCTTCCCTGGCGGCGAGGGGCCGAACGCCGTCACGGAGGGCGAACTGCGCGAGGCCGTCGGCCGGTTCTGGACGGTGGACCGGGTCGTCCCGTCCCGTATCACGGCGCTCATTCCCGAGAAGCTCGTGCCGGACGGCGAGCGGGACGAGCACGGCCGTCTCCTGATGGACGCCTTCCTGCTGACGGCGCACCTGCCCGGCACACCCCACCCGGCGTCCTGATCCGAGCCGGCGCACACGGCGACGGCCCCAAGAACGCCCACGGCCCGCACCGCTGTCGCGCGGTGCGGGCCGTGGTTTCCCTCGGGGGGACGGTCAGGCATCGTCGCCGGGGACGGCCATCTCGCCCAGGAGGGACCAGTCGTCCTGGTCCAGCGTCGTGTTCACGACGCGCGGGGTGCGGGCGAGGTAGGGCGGCAGCTTCTCCTGCGCCGCCTTGAAGTGCGCCGACTGCACGTGCGCCACGCCGGCGTCGCCGTCGCGGAACGCCTCGACGAGCACGTACTCCGTCGGGTCCTCCAGGCTGCGGGACCAGTCGAACCACAGGCAGCCCGGTTCGCTGCGGGTGGCCGCGGTGAAGTCCGCGGCGATCTGCGGCCACTCGTCCGCGTGTTCGGCGCGGACCGAGAACTTTGCGGTGATGAAGATCATCAGGCTCCCCTGAACGTTCTGGACTTCCGGCCGCACCTGCGTCGCGGCCGGGAATCGGGCGCCACCGCGCAGGTGCCGCTTCCGAAGGCGGTTCCGAATGCAATCGCGAATTCGTTGCCGGGTGCAATTGTAGGCGGATTGCGGGACAGACCACGCACTTGGGTCAGGCACCCGAGGGCCTGGCGGGACGCCCGCCCCGGGGCGCTCAGTTGAGGACGTCCGGGTCGGGGCCCACGCGTTCCCCGGTCTCCAGTCCGGCGAGGGCGGCCATGTCGGCCTCGTCGAGGGCGAAGTCGAAGACGTCGATGTTCTCCGCGATCCGGGACGGCGTCACGGACTTGGGGATGACGACGTTGCCCAGCTGCACGTGCCAGCGCAGCACCGTCTGGGCCGGGGACCTGCCGTGCTTGGCGGCGATGCCGGTGACGGCCGGGTCGTCGAGGACGCCGTTGCCCCGGCCCAGCGGCGACCACGCCTCGGTGACGATGCCGTTGTCCGCGTCGAAGGCGCGCAGCGCGTCCTGCTGGAGCCGGGGGTGCAGCTCGATCTGGTTGACGGCGGGCACGATGCCGCTCTCCTCGAACAGCCGGTTCAGGTGCGCGGGCTGGAAGTTGGACACCCCGACCGCCTTGGCGCGGCCCTCCTCGTGGATCCGCTCCAGCGCCTGCCAGCTCTCCGCGTACTTGTCGAGTGCCGGGGCCGGCCAGTGGATCAGGTACAGGTCGACGTACTCGGTGCCGAGCCGGGCGAGGGAGGTGTCGAAGGCGCGGAGGGTGGTGTCGTAGCCCTGTTCGGTGTTCCACAGCTTGGTGGTGACGAACAGGTCCTCGCGGGGGATGCCGGATCCGGCGAGGGCGCGTCCCGTGCCCTCCTCGTTGCCGTAGAGCGCGGCGGTGTCGACGCTGCGGTAGCCCGCCTCCAGTGCGGCGGTGACGGCGGCGGACGCCTCGTCGTCGGGCACCTGGTAGACGCCGAAGCCGAGCTGCGGCATCGCGGTGCCGTTGTTGAGGGGGATGGCGGGCACGGTGGTCACGGGAGCACCTCGTGTCGGTCGGGCGGGTACGGGTCAGTAGGCGACGCAGATCCGGGTGCGCGGGTGGGCGTCCTGCTCCAGCTCGTCGACCAGGGCGACCGCGTAGTCCTCGGCGCTGATGCGGCTGTTGCCCTCGGTGTCGGTGAGCAGCCGGTCGCCGCCGACGCGGAAGCGTCCGGTCCGCTCGCCGGGGGCGATCTCGGCCGCGGGTGAGATGTACGTCCAGTCCAGGTCGACGACGGAGCGGCACAGGACGAGCAGGTCGCGGTGGGCGCGTGCCTCCGGCTTGTACGCCGTGGGGAAGCCCGGGGTGTCGACCAGTTCGCGCCCGGGCGCGGCCTCCAGGCTGCCCGCGCCGCCGACCACCACCAGGCGCCCCACGCCCGCCTCGCGCACGCCCTCGATGACGGAGCGGTACGCGGCGAGGAAGGGCTGTGTGGGCTCGGAGCCGTCGCGGGGCGGGGCGAGTGCGGAGACGACGGCGTCGTGCCCCTCGGCCAGCTGGGCGACGGCCTCCCGGTCGGTGACGTCGGCGGCGACGGAGGCGAGGACGGCCTCGGGCTCGGTGTCGTGCACGCTGTCCGGCGAGCGCCCCGAGCGGCTGACGGCGGTGACGTCGTGACCGCGCCGCAGGGCCTCGACGGCGATACGGCTGCCGACCATGCCGGTGGCGCCGAGCAGCAGGATTCTCATCGCGGCTCCGTTGGTCCGTGGCGGGTGCCCGGCGGCGGCCGAGCGGCGGCCGCCCCCGGACATGGTCCGTCCCCGGGCCCGGCGCCGCATCAGGAACGGGGCGGCGGTCCGGGCGCGGAGGCGGGAACCGGAGGGCCGGTCAGAGGTCGAACTCGGCCGGGGGCAGCTCCAGGGTGTGGCACGCCTCGCGGACGACGCCCTGTTCGGTCTTGTCGAAGTCGCCGTCCGCGCCGCCGATGACGATGCCGATCTGGATGACCGCGCGTGCCTCGGTCGGCTTCTTCTTGACCTTGCCGATCTCCTGGAGGACCGAGACGCGGCCGAAGTCGAAGTCGGCGGTGAGCTTGTCGAGGTAGGTGTCGAAGCGGCGCTGCAGGTCGTCGGCGGGGAAGTTCTGCAGCACGTCGTTGGACATGATGAGCTGCGCGACCCGGCGGCGCTCGCTGGCGTCGACGGTGCCGTCGGCGGCGGCGACCAGGGCGCACATGGCCATGCTCGCGTCGCGGAAGGCGCCGCTCTTCAAGTCGTTCTTCTTCGCCTCCAGTTGGCTCTGCATCGACTGCGCGGATTCCTTGAGACGGTCCCAGAGGGCCATGCCCGCTCTCCCCATCGTCGGACGGCCCGCACCGCTCTCCGGCCCGGACCGTAACTTCTACAACGATGTAGAAAATAACAGGTCGTGACGGTCCCCCGGCCCCGCAGGGAGGGATTTCCGGGCATCCGCGCACCCCCGGAACCCGCCCCCGCGCACGGGAACTCCCGGCATCTCCCCGGCCGTTGAGTACGGTGCCTGTCCGCCCTGGCCGTCGAGCGGCTCGGACCGGCCGCGGTGCCGCCGGCTGGACGACGAGGCGCTGCGCGCCGTGCGCCGGACACGCCCTGCCGGTGCGGGAATTGGACAGCCGGGTGCCGCCGTTCCTGCGCGAGGCCGACGCGCGGACGGGCGGCCCGGTCACCGCCCCCGGGGCCGGAGGGTGAAGAGGGCGCCGTCCGGGTCGGCGAGGGTGACGGCCGGTCCCGGTCCGGTGCCGTTCTCGGCGGAGAGGCTGCCGCCGGCGGCGAGCGCCGCCTCGGCTGCCGCCTCCAAGTCGTCCACGTAGAAGGCGACTTCCCAGTGCGGCCGCACCCGCGGGTCCGGCGCCGCCTCGACCGCGCCGCCGTACAGCGTCGCCGCGACGTGCCCGCCCGCGAGCACCGCCACGGTGTCCTCGGCGTACTGGACGTCGCAGCTGTCCGCGTCGCCCGAGTCCGTCCAGCCGAGGACCTGCGCGTAGAAGATCGCGGCGGCGAAGGCGTCGCGGGTGCGGAGGTCGAGCCGGGCCGGGGGTTCCCGGCGTCCGGCGTGCCAGCTGGGCAGGACGGTGCCCTGCCACATACCGAACCGTCCGCCGTGCGGGTCGGCGGCCAGCGCGACGCGCCCCTCGCCGAGTTGCAGCGGCCCGACCGCGACGGTCGCCGCCCGCTCCCGCACCCGCGCGGCCGCCGCATCCATGTCGGGCACCGCGAAGTACGGCGTCCAGCCGACGGGGACGCCGTAGGAGCGGGCGACGGCGCCGATACCCGCGACGGGGACGCCGTCGTGGTAGCCGACGACGAACTCCTCGCCGAGGGAGCCGGGTTGGAACCGCCAGCCCAGCACCGTGCCGTAGAACTCCTCCGCCGGTTCCAGCGCCCCGGTCATCAGGCTCACCCAGCACGGGGCGCCGGGGACGGGATCGATATGGGCGGTCATGCCGCTCGCCTTCCTGCCCGGATGTCGTCTCAAGGGGGTGCCCCCGGTGGTCCGTTCCTACCGGTATACGCCACATGCCGGGCACGGGCCTTCCGGCCACGGCGGCCGGGGCCCGCGCGTTAGCCCCCGGCCGCCGTGGGTACCCGGGCCGGACGGCAGGACGGACCGACCACGGACAGGGAGCGGACGGCACATGGCGAACACCGACCTCACGGGCCACCGGGTCCTCGCGATCACCGCCAACCACGGCGTGGAGCAGGACGAACTCCTCACCCCCGTGCACCGGCTGCGGGACCTGGGCGCCGAGGCCCACGTCGCGGCCGTCTCCGGCGATCCGGTGCGGACCCTCGTCCACGACCGGGACCCGGGCAAGACCGTCGACCCGGACCTGACCCTCGCGGAGACGGACGCGTCCGCGTACGACCTGCTGCACATCCCCGGCGGCACGCTCAACGCCGACGCGCTGCGGCTCGACGACACGGCCGTCGGACTGGTCCGCGCGTTCCTCTCCACGGGGCGGCCGGTGGCGTCGATCTGCCACGGCCCGTGGCTGCTGGTGGAGGCGGCCGTCGTGGAGGGCAAGACGCTCACCTCGTACCCGTCGCTGCGGACCGACATCCGGAACGCGGGCGGCAACTGGATCGACCAGTCCGCCGTACGGGACAACGCGGGCGGCTGGCCGCTGATCACCTCCCGCAACCCCGGCGACCTCGACAACTACGTCGCCGAACTGACCACGGCCCTCGCCGAGACCCCGGCGCGGGGGTGACGCGCCCCGGCGCCCGGAGCTCCCGGGCCCGCGCGGACGGGCTGCCCCGCGCCGGGGCGCGGGAGGCGGCCGGGGTCGCGGCGCACGTACTGCTGCCCGCGCTCACCGCCGGGGAGGTGCTGCGGCGGCCGCGCGGGATGGCGTGGACGGAGCGCGCGGGCCGGGACCGGCGGGGCATCGAGCTGGTCCGGGCGCTGCGGGAGCGGCACGGGCCGGGGCCGCTGCGGGTCACCGTGCGGGGCCGTCCGCTGGTGCTGGTGCTGGAGCGGGAGGACGCGGCGCGGGTGCTGGACGGGACGCCCGCGCCGTTCTCCCCCGCGTCCGGGGGGGAAGGTGGCGGCGCCGGCCCGGTTCCCGCCGCACGGCGTGCTGCTCAGCGAGGGGGACGTGCGCGAGGAGCGGCGCGCCTTCCACGAGGAGGTGCTCCAGACGCCGCGCCCGGTGCACGGTCTCGCCTCCACGGTGATCCGCGTCGCCGAGGAGGAGTGCGCCGCGCTGCTCGCTCCGTACGCCGACGGGCGCGGGCCCGTCGCGGAGCTGGACTGGGCGGCGTTCGACCGGGCCTGGTGGCGGATCGTCCGCCGGATCGTGCTCGGTGACGCGGCGCGCGACGACCTCGTCCTCGCCGAGCAGCTGCGCCGGCTCCGGGCCGCCGCCAACCGGCCGCTGTCACACCGGCTGTCCGGCCCGCGGCGGCGGGCGCTGCGGGACGCCTTCCTGCGGCGGCTCGGCGGGTACCTGGAGCGGGCGCCCGCCGGCAGCCTCGCCGGGATCGCCCGGCGGGTGCCGGTCTCCGCGCGTACCGATCCGGCCGGGCAGCTGCCGCACTGGCTGTTCGCGTACGACGCGGCCGGCATGACCACGCTG
This sequence comes from Streptomyces sp. HNM0574, assembly GCF_012726235.1. Classification (GTDB taxonomy): domain Bacteria; phylum Actinomycetota; class Actinomycetes; order Streptomycetales; family Streptomycetaceae; genus Streptomyces. The sequence continues at coordinate 26,278 of NZ_JAASAH010000008.1, read as the reverse complement.
CGTGCCCTCGCGCTGCTCGCCGCGCACCCGGGTCAGGCAGCGCTGGCGCACGGCGAGGCGGTGCCGCGCGGCGGCGGCCCGCGCGAGCTGCCGCTGCTGCGGGCGGCCGCGCTGGAGACGCTGCGGCTGTTCCCGACCACGCCGCTGCTGCTGCGGGAGAGCACCGCCGGGACGGTGTGGCACGGCGAACGGGTGCCGCCCGGCACCGTGTTCCTGCTGTACGCCCCGTATCTGCACCGGGCGGGTCCGGGCGCCGCCTACGGCGACGTCTTCGCGCCCGCGCACTGGACGGGCGGCGCGGCTCCCGGTGATCCGGCGCTGGTGCCGTTCGGCGCGGGGCCCGCCGGGTGCCCCGGCGAGAACCTGGTGCTGCTGACGGTGAGCTGCGTGCTGGCCGCGCTGCTGCGCGGGCACAGTCACCGGCTCACCTCCCACCCCGCGCTGAACCCGCTGCTGCCGGTCCCCGCCGCCCTCGACCCCTTCGCCCTCCGCTTCCGCGTCACCCCGCACGCGGACGCGGGCCGGTGAGGGGCGGCTAGGCGCCGGGGCGGCCGGTGGCGGTGGAGTCCGGGCCGTTCTCGTCCCGCCGTGCGGGGCCGTTGCCCGGCTCGGGCTCGTCCTCCTCGGCCGTGTCCGGCTGGGTGCTGATCTCGTACGGCATGCGGCGCCTGCCGTCGTGCGGCATCTCGGCCGGGTGCACGTGGTCGTCCTCCTCGAAGCCCGGGTGCGGTCCGGCCGGGGGCTTCTGGCGGGGCGGCAGGGAGCGGGTCTTGCCCGCGCGCATGCCGAAGACGACGGCGAGGATCAGGGCCGCCACGATCAGGATCCCGAGGATGAGCGGGCCGATACCGATGAGGTGGTCCCGGTGAGCGGCCAGCAGCGTGATGACGTCCATAACGTCACGGGTTTCCCGATTCGCCGGTTTCTCACCCGGTGTGCCCGTGCGGGTTTCGGTGCCGGGCGGAAGGGCACCCGGGCGGCAGGAGCGCACGGAGTGGGTGCGCGCGCCCGCGCGAGTGAGGGAGAGCAGTCATGACGGCTGTCCGAGAGGACGCGACGCAGGTCTCGGTGCAGATCAGCGAGGGCGCCTGGCGCGACGTCGAGACCGTCTTCCGGGTGCTCGGCACCCTCTTCGAGACCGACCGGGGCGCGCACGCCCCGCACCAGGCGACGGTCGGCCACCCGCACGTGTGGGCCGCGCAGCTCACCGTCGAACCCCCGTGGGAGCGGCCCCGGCCCACCCCGCTGACCGGTCCGGTCACGGCGGAGCTCCAGGGCACACCGCAGGCGGTGGACACCCTCGCCCGCGCGCTGACGGATGCCTTCGTCGTCCGCGAGGAGGGCATGGCCTCCGGTGACCAGGAGCGTCAGGTGTGGCTGCGCCTGGAGTGCCACGCCGACGTCCCGCACATGCCCGACGCGTGACGGGAGCGGTCAGGAGCCGTCCGGTTCCGGGCCGGCCTCGCCCGCGTCGATCTCCTCGCGGACGCGGCGGCAGGCGCCGGCGAGGAGACGGGAGACGTGCATCTGGGAGATGCCGAACCGGCGGGCGATGCTGGACTGGGTCATGTCGCAGAAGAACCGCAGATAGAGGATCTCCCGCTCGCGGCTGGGCAGCCGGGCCAGGCAGCCGCGTACGGCCTCCCGGTCCACGGCCAGGTCGTAGCCGTGCTCCTCGCTGCTGAGGGTGTCCAGCAGGCCGAAGCCGTCCTCGCCGTCGCCGCCCGCGACGGGTGCGTCCAGGGAGAGCGAGCGGAAGCCGTGCAGGGCCTCCATGCCCAACTGCACGTCCTCCTCGGTCAGTCCGCTGTGCTCGGCGATCTGCGCGACGGTGGGTGAACCGCCGGGCGTGACGAGGCTGAGCTCGCGGATGCTGACCCGCACCTGGTTGCGCAGGTTCTGCACCCGGCGGGGCACGTGCAGGTCCCACAGGTTGTCGCGGAAGTGCCGCTTCAGCTCGCCGTAGATGGTGGGGATGGCGAACGGTTCGAAGGCGCCGCCGCGCTCCGGGTTGAACCGTTCGACGGCCTTGACCAGGGCGAGCGCGGCGACCTGCTGGAGGTCCTCCATGGTCTCGCCCCGGTCCCGGTAGCGGCGGGCGAGCCGGTGGGCCATCGGCAGCCAGGCCCGTACGACCCCGTCCTGGAGCCGTTCCTTCTCGGGGCCTTCGGGCATGACGGCGAGGCTGGCGAACTCGGCCGAGGTGTCGGGGGTGTGCCGGGCGTGCCGGGTCGTCCGGGGCTGGGTACGAAGCGGGCTGGTGCTCATGCGCTGTGCTCACTTCCGGTGATTCGCATCGGGGTGCCCGGCAGCCGGGCGGGGCATCCGCGCGCGTCGTCACGGGCACGGCCCGGAGGGGGCGCGCCACTTCCCACCATGGCACCCGCCCGTCACAGCGGCGAACGCACAGCGCAACGGCACCGCGCGGGCGCCCGCCGGTCCCCGCCGCCCGGCTCTAGCGCGTGCTCCGGGCGCCCTGGCCCGCGGTCTCGTTGAAGCGTCCGGCGGCGCGTTCGTTGAGGGCGCTCAGCGCCCGCTGCCAGCGGCCGCGGCCGGCGTCGATCTCGGCGCCGGTCCTCCGGCGGTGCCCGTCCGCGCCGTTCGCGGGCGCGTCCGGCAGCAGGCGGGCGACGCCCGCGTCGGCGCGGCTGACGAGGACGGGGGCGAGGCCGTGCGCGCGGGCGCCGAGCCTGGCCGCCGGGGTGAGGACGAGGCGGGGGCGCCGGCGCTCGACGGCGGCGACGATGCGTTCGGCGGCGCGTTCCGCGTCCATGGAGAGCAGCGGCAGCCCGGCGAGCGTCGCGAACCAGCCGTACTCGCGCCGCGCGTCCCCGGCGAACTCGGCCCGCAGGTGCGACCCGGTGCGCATGAGTCCCGGGTGCACCTCGGTGACGCTCACGCCGAGTGCCGCGTGTTCGGTGCGGAGCCCCTCGGCGAGCGCGGCGACGGCGGACTTCGCGCAGGAGTACGGCACCAGGTGCGGCACCGGGATCAGCCCGCCCACCGAGCCGATCAGCGCCAGCCGCCCGCGGCCTTCCCCGTCTCGCAGGTACGGGAGGGCGGCGAGGGAGGTGTGCAGGGCGCCGAAGAACATGGTCTCCATCGCGTCCCGGAAGGCGTCCGGGCCCGCCGCCTCGGCCGGGCCGACCTGGATGACGCCCGCGTTGGCCAGCACCACGTCGAGTCCGCCCTGCTCACGGGCCGTGCCGGCGACGAGCGTGCGCACGGCCTCCGCGTCCCGTACGTCGCAGACGCGGCCGGTGACGGCGCCGGGGGTGCCCCGGCCGAGCAGGCCGACGGCGCGGTCGAGTTCGTCCCCGTCCCGGGCGGCCACGGTGACCGCGCAGCCGCGGGCCTTGCACTGCCGGGCCAGCAGCAGCCCCAGGCCCCGCGATCCGCCGGTGACCAGTACGGAACGTCCTCGCAGCGCGTCCATGGCAGGCTCCCTGTGCGATCGGCGCGGCCGCCGCCGGGCGGCCCGCACCTCCCGCCGGTTCCCCCCGGGGCGCGCGTCACACCCCCGGACCGTGCTCCGGTCCGGTAACGGTGACGGTGGTGGTCAGCCGGCGGTCGGTGACGCTGCGGGCGGCCTCCACGGCGTAGGTGCCGGGCAGGAAGCGCCAGTCGTCCCGGTCCTCGTCCCAGATCTCGAACGCCCGGCGCGGCAGCGGGATTTCGGCCTCCGCCGCCTCCCCCGGGCCCGCCGTCACGCGCGCGAACCCGGCGAGGACGCGGGCCGGGCGCGCGGGGCCGGGGCCCTCCTCGCGCGGGGCGAGGTAGAGCTGCACGGTCTCGGCGCCCGGCCGGGCGCCGGTGTTGCGGACCCGGACCCGGGCGAGGCCCGGGGTGGCGGTCAGTGACTCGTACGTCCAGTCCGTGTAGCCGAGGCCGTGCCCGAAGGGGTAGGCGGGGGCGGTGCCGGACCGTTCCCAGGCCCGGTAGCCGATGAACACGCCCTCGCTGTAGGACAGTCGGCCGTCCGTCGGGGTGACGCGGCGGACGGGGGCCTCGGCGAGGCGGGCGGGCCAGGTGGTGGGCAGCCGGCCGCCGGGTTCGGCGTCGCCGAGGAGGACGTCGGCGAGGGCCGCGCCCGCCTCCTGTCCGGGGAACCAGGTGAGCAGCACGGCCGGTACCTCCGCGCGCCACGGAAGCTCCACCGGGGAACCGGAGTTGACGACCACGACGGTGCGCGGGTTGGCGGCGGCGACCCGCGTGACCAGTTCGTCCTGCCGGCCCGGCAGGCGCAGGCCGGCGCGGTCGAACCCCTCGGACTCGGTCTCCTCGGTGGTGCCCACGACCACCACGGCCACGTCCGCGCGCCCGGCCGCGCGCACCGCGGCCGCGATCTCCTCCTCGGGCCCTCCGTGCGGTTCGGCGTGCCCGAGCGCGAAGACCAGGGCGGGCAGCGCGTCCTCCGCTCCGGTGCCGAGGGGCACGCAGCGGAGGGTGACGGGGACCGTCCGGCCCTCGGTGAGCGGCACGGGCAGCCGGGTCTCGGGCGGGTTCAGGTAGGCCTCGAACGGGTCGCCGCCGTCGGGGGCCCGGTGCTCGTCGAGGAGCACCTCGCCGTCGACGGTGAGCCGCAGGCCGCCGGTGCCGGAGACGGCGAGGGTGTGGGTGCCGCCGGTGCGCGGGGTGAGCTGCCCGGTGAGCTCGACGGCGGCGAGCGCGGCGGCGGTGACGCCCTCGGGGAGGGTGCCCAGGGCCTGCACCCGGCCGTCGGACTGCCGCTGCTCCGCGAGGACTTCGCCGTCGTGGCCGAGGTAGCGGGCGCGCAGGGCGAAGCCCTCGCGGGCGGCGGGGACGCGGGCCCGCGGGTCGGCGCCGGGCGCGAAGGTGAGCGCGACGTCCTCGGGCAGCGCGTCCCGCAGCCCCTCCAGCGGGGAGACGACGTGCTCGGGGAAGACGGTCGCCGAGCCGCCGCCGAGCACCCGCGCGTCCCGCGCGCAGGCGCCGACGACGGCCACCTCGCGCAGCGCCCCCGGGTCCAGCGGCAGCAGCGCCGAACTCCCGGGGGCGGCCGGCTCGTTGCGGAGCAGGACGAAGGAGCGGCGGGCGATCTCGCGGGCCAGCGCCCGGCCGTCCGTCTCCGGTGGCAGGTCCGCGGGCGCGACGGCGGCGGGGACGCCCGCCAGGCGGCCGGCGCGGGCGGCGAGCAGCAGGACGCGGCGGACGGCGGCGTCCAGCTCGTCCTCGGCGACGCGGCCTTCCCGCACGGCGGCGGCCAGCGGCGGGCCGTAGACGGTGCGGGGCCCGGGCATGGCCACGTCGAGGCCGCCGCGCAGGGCGCGCACGGTGTCGCGGGCGGCGGTCCAGTCGGAGACGTTGCAGCCGTCGAAGCCCCATGCGCCGCGCAGCACCTCCCGCACCAGGTGCCGGTGCTCGGTCATGGTCGTGCCGTTGACCCGGTTGTAGGCCGTCATCACGCCCCAGGGGCGGGCGTGCCGGACGATGTGCTCGAAGGGGGCGAGGTACAGCTCGCGCAGCGGGCGCGGGGCGATGCGGTTGTCGACGGTGTACCGCTCGGTCTCGGCGTCGTTGCCGACGAAGTGCTTCACGGTCGTGCCGACGCCGCCCTCCTGCACCCCGCCGACGTAGGCCGCGCCGATCCGTCCTGTGAGGTGCGGGTCCTCCGAGAAGCACTCGAAGTGCCGCCCGCCGAGCGGCGAGCGGTGCAGGTTGACCGTCGGCGCGAGCAGCACGTGCACGCCCTTGCGGCGGGCCTCCTGCGCGAGCAGGTGCCCGGCGCGGCGGGCGAGCCCCGGGTCCCAGGTGGCGGCGAGCGCGGTGGGGCTGGGCAGCGCGACGGACGGGTCGCCGGCGCTCCATCCGGTGCCCCGCACGCCGACGGGCCCGTCCGACAGCACGAGGGTCCGCAGTCCGATCCGGGGGACGGCGGGCAGGGTCCACATGCCGCTGCCGGACAGCAGCCCGGCCTTGGTGTCGAGGTCGAGCGCGGCGAGGGCCCGCTCGACGGCGGCGGTGTGTGCGGGGTCGGGGCCGGTCGGGTCGGTCATCTGCGGTTCCCTCCGGGCGGGTCGGGGCCGGGCGCAGCATCCTGGCGCCTTCGCCGAGCGAACGGTAGGCACCGCAAGGTTTTCGTTACACGCGGGGAGGAACGGACGCACCGGCCGGGGGACGCGGGGTGCCCTAGCGTGAGGGCGCCGGGCGCCCGTCCGGCAGGTGCGGAGGAGGAGTCAGGATGGCCCGGCTGATCTACGCGGCGCTGATGTCCCTCGACGGCTACGTGGCCGACGAGGACGGCGCGTACGAATGGAGCGCCCCCGACGAGGAGTTGCTCAGCTTCATCAACGCGCTGGAACGCCCCGTCGGCACCTATCTGTACGGGCGGCGGATGTACGAGGAGATGCGGGTCTGGGAGGACCCGGAGACCGTCGCCGCGCAGCCGCCCGAGGGGCGGGAGTTCGCCCGCGTCTGGCAGGCCGCCGACAAGGTCGTGTACTCGACGTCGCTGCCCGCCGTCACCACCTCCCGCACCCGGCTGCTGCGCGCCTTCGAGCCCGGGGAGGTGCGCCGGCTGAAGGAGTCGGCGGCGGCCGATCTGAACGTGAGCGGCCCTGAGCTGGCGGGGCACGCGATCCGGGCCGGGCTCGTCGACGAGTTCCAGATGTACGTCACCCCGTTCCTCGTGGGCGGCGGCAAGCCCGCCCTCCCCCGGCACGCCCGGCTGGACCTGGAGCTGCTGGAGGAGCGCCGGTTCGGCAACGGCACCGTCCTCGCCCGCTACCGTCCACGCGCGGCACCGGGCGACGGGCCGAGGTGAGCCCGTACGCAGGGAAAACGTCGCGGTGGTCGTACTCTCGTACGTATGGCCGACATCATCGATCCCGCGCAGCACGCCTCCCTGGTCGCACTCCAGACCGCCGCCGACGACGCGTTCACCGCCCTCGACGCCCACACCCGCGAGGTGGGCAAGCCGGGGGCCGAGTGGACCGACGAGGAGAAGCAGCGCGCCGAGGAGCTGCGCGAGGCCGTCCGGCAGGCGGTCGGCGCGAAGGACGAGGCGCTGGCCGAGTCCGGCCTGGCCGGCGAGCACGGCTGGTACCTGGCGGGCCAGGCCCTCAAGGCCGCGGCGCGGGAGTCGGCGGAACAGGCCGGGTGACGGCGGGAGTTCAGCTCTCCGTCCGGTCCCGGGGGACGACGCGGACGGCGGTGCCGGCCGCGCGGACGGAGCGGACCTCGGCCTCGGGCAGCCCGTCGTCGGTGACGAGCAGGTCGAAGTCCGTGAGCGGGGCCAGCGCGTAGAGCCCGTCGCGGGTGAACTTGGTGTGGTCGGCGAGCAGCACCTTCCGGCCGGCGGCCCGCAGCATCGCCCGCTTGACCTGCACCGTCTCCGGCGAGGTGTGGTAGCAGCGGCCGCCGGTGACGGCCGTGGTCGAGAGGAACAGCACGTCGGCCCGGTACGCGGCGACGCTCTCGGCGGTGTGCAGTCCCATGAAGGCGTCGTAGGCCGGGAAGTAGCTGCCGCCCAGTCCGATCACGGAGATGCCGGGTTCGCGGGCGAGCGCGGTGAGCGCGGGCAGCGAGTTGGTGAGGACGGTCAGCGGGGCCCGCTCGGCGAGGAGCCGGGTCAGGGGCAGGCAGGTGGTGCTGTCGTCGAGCAGCACCGTCTGCCCGGGGGTGAGGATTCCGGCGGCCTCCCGCGCGAGGAGTTCCTTGGTGCGGGGCATGGCGGCCGTGCGCGCGGCGACGCTGCCGTGGAACCGCGCGGAGGGCATGCCGGTCGCGCCGCCGCGCACCTTCCGCAGCCAGCCCTGCGACTGGAGCGCGTCCAGGTCGCGGTGGACGGTCATCAGGCTGACGCCGGCGCTCTCGGCGAGCTCGCCGGCGCGGACGAAGCCGCGCGCGGCGACCGTCTCCCTGATCCATTGCCTGCGCGCGTCCCGCGCGTCCGTCCGGTCCGTCACGCCACCCTCCGTGTGATGTCGCCGTGTGATGTTCTCACGGTGGTATCACGCCCCGGGAGGGCGCGGGAGCGGGGGCGGCGCTCGCGGCCCGGCCGGTTTCACACGGCCGCCCGACGGGCTCGCGGGAGAAGCCCGCGGATGCTTGACGCCCGTTCCGCGTCGGCTATTTGCTGCTTGCCACGCGCCGCCGGGCGGCCGGAACCCCGGCCGCCGCTCCCGCCGCACGCCGCGCCCCGCCTGCCCGAAAGGACCGCCCGTGTCCGTACTCGCCGTCGACCTCGGCACCACGGTGATCAAGTCCGTCGTCCTGGACGACCGGGGCGAGGAGACCGCCGTCGCGCGGCTCGCCACCGAGGTGCGGCGCCCGCACCCCGGCTGGGCCGAGCAGGACATGGAGGCCGTGTGGGAGACCGTCGTCCGCTCCGTGCGGCAGGTCCTCGCGGAGCGGCCGGGGGACGACCCGGTCCGGTTCCTCGCGTTCACCGCGCAGGGCGACGGGGTGTGGCTGGTCGACGCGGCCGGGCGGCCCACCGGCCCGGCCGTGCTGTGGTCGGACGGCCGGGCCCGCGACGTCCTCGCGGCCTGGGAGGCGGACGGCGTGCTGGCCGAGGGCTTCCGCCGCAACGGCTCGCTGACCTGCGGCGGCATGCCGAACGCGGTGTTCTCCTGGTTCGCCGCGCACGACCCGGCGCGGCTCGCGGAGTCCACCGCCTCGCTGACCGCGGCGGGCTGGCTGTTCCTCCGGCTGACCGGGGTCACGGCCGTGGACACCTCGGACGCCTCGGCGCCCTTCCTCGACCACGCCACCGGCGGCTACGACCCGGAGCTGATCCGCCTGTTCGGCCTCGAACCGTACGCGCGGCTGCTGCCCCGGGTGCTGCGCGAGGAGGAGCGGGTGGCCCAACTGACCGGCGAGGCGGCCGGGTTGCTGGGCCTGCCGCCCGGGCTGCCGGTCGTGATGGCCCCGTACGACATCGCGGCCACCGCGCGCGGCGTCGGCGCCGTCTCGCCCGGGCAGGCGTGCGGGATTCTCGGCACGACGCTGTGCACCGAGGTCGTCCGCGAGGGCCCGGACACCGGCGGCGAACCGTCCGGGGTCACCATCTCCTGCGGCGACGGGCGGGTGCTGCGGGCCTTCCCCACCCTCAACGGCGCCGACGTGCTGTCCTGGGCGGCGCGGACGCTGGACCTCGCGGGCCCGCCCGAGCTGGCCGAACTCGCCTTCCGCCGCGAGGGGCCGCCGCCGGGGCTCGCCTTCCTGCCGTACCTCTCGCCCGCCGGGGAACGCGCCCCGTTCCTCGACCCGCGTGCCCGCGGCGCCTTCTGGGGCCTGTCGCTGGAGCACACCCGCACCGACCTGGCCCGTGCCGTGCTCGACGGTCTCTCGCTGATGCTGCGGGACTCCCTCGCCGTCTCCGGCACGCACGTCACCGAGCTGCGGCTGTGCGGCGGGGGCGCGAACAGCGACGCCTGGTGCCGGCTCATCGCGGACGTGACCGGGGTGCCCACCAGCCGCTCCGCCGACACCGAACTCGGCGCCAAGGGCGCCTTCCTGACCGGCCTCGTCCTCACCGGCGCGGCCCCCGGCCTGGAGCACGCGGCGGCCGAGTACGTGCGGATGCCGTCGGTGTGGCAGCCGGACCCGGAGCGGGCCCGGGCGTACGGGGCGCTCTACGACGACTTCGTCCGCTGGCGGACGCTGGCCCGTGCGGCGGGCTGGAGCAGCCAGGTGCCCGGCGCCCGTCCCGGACAGCCGGCCGCCACCGGGCGAGGAGTGCTCCGTGACTGACCCGCTGTCCCCCGACTCCGTCTGGCTCGGCCTGGACCTGGGCACCCAGAGCGCCCGCGCCACCGCCGTCGACGGCACCGGCCGGGTGCTCGCCACCGCGTCCCGCGCGCTGACCAGCCGCCGCGAGGGCACCCGGCACGAGCAGGACCCCGAGGAGTGGTGGCGGGCGCTGGCCGCCGCCTGCCGGGAGGCGCTGCGCGGGCTCGCGCCGTCCCGCGTCCGCGGTCTCGCGCTCGACGCGACCTCCGGCACGGTCCTCCTCGCCGGCCGCGACGGCCGCCCCCGCACCCCCGGGCTGATGTACGACGACGGCCGCGCCGCCGCGCAGGCCGCGCGGGTCAACGAGGCGGGCGGGCCCGTGTGGGACGAGCTGGGCTACCGGCGGATGCAGCCGTCCTGGGCCCTGCCGAAGCTGCTGTGGCTGCTGGAACACGAACCGGAAACGGCGCGCGCGCCCGGCACCCGGCTGCTGCACCAGGCCGACCTGATCACCTGGCGGCTGGCCGGTGAGCAGACCGCCGCCGACGCGAGCCACGCGCTGAAGACCGGCTACCACCTGCTCCAGGAACGCTGGCCCGAGCGGGAGTTGGAGCGGCTGGGGGTTCCGCCGGGGCTGCTGCCCGGGGTGGTGCGCCCCGGCACCGTGCTCGGCACGGTGTGCGCGGCGGCCGCCGGGGCGACGGGCGTGCCCGAGGGGACGGCGATCGTCGCCGGGACGACGGACGGCTGCGCCGCGCAGATCGGCGCGGGCGCGCTCGCGCCCGGCGCGTGGAACTCGGTGCTCGGCACCACTCTCGTCCTCAAGGGCGTCAGCCCGCACCTGGTGCGCGACCCCGGCGGCGTCGTCTACTGCCACCGCGGGCCCGGCGGGGTGTGGCTGCCGGGCGGGGCGTCCAGCAGCGGCGCCGGGGTCCTGGCCCGGCGCTTCCCCGGTGCCGATCCGGAGCGGCTGACGGCACGGGCCGCGGAGCGGCTGGCCACAACCGGCAACGCGGTCGCGTACCCGCTGGTGTCCGACGGCGGGGAGCGGTTCCCGTTCCGCGCCCCGGACGCGGAGCCGTTCCTGCTCGGGGAGGCGGCGGACGAGGCGGCGCTGTTCCACGCCCAACTCCTGGGCGTGGCCTGCCTGGAGCGGCTCTGCTTCGACTACCTCGACCACCTGGGCGCCCCCGTCGACGGCCCGCTCACCTTCACCGGCGGCGGCACCCGCAACGCGTACTGGAACCAGTTGCGCGCCGATATGCTCGGCCGGACGGTGCGGCTGCCCGAGGCGGCGAGCAGCGCCCTGGGCATGGCCGTCCTCGCCGCCTCCTCCGGCGGGGTGCCGGTGGCGGAGGCCGCGGCCGCGATGGTCCGCACCGGCGCCGAGCTCCGCCCCGACCCGGCGCGCACCGCGCGCTTCGCCCCCGTCCACCGCGCCTTCACCGACGAGCTGGTCCGCCGCGGCCTGCTCGGCGAGGACGTCGCCGACCACGCCCGCCGGAGGGCCGAGCAGTGACCGACATCCCGTCCGAGGCCGGAGAGCCGACGGACTTCGTCCTCGTCCGGCACGGCGAGACCGTGTGGCACGCGGAGAACCGGTACGCGGGCCGCACCGACGTCGCGCTCACCCCGCGCGGCCTGGAGCAGGCCGAGGCGCTGGGCGCCTGGGCCGCGCGGCAGCGGATCGACGCCGTGCTCTGCTCCCCGCTCTCCCGCGCCCGCCGCACCGCGGCGCCCGCGGCCCGCGCCCTCGGCCTGGACCCGCGCGTCGACGAGCGGCTGTACGAGCTGGACTTCGGGCGCGGCGAGGGGCTGACCAGGGCCGAGATGCGGGAGGCGTTCCCGGAGCGGCTGGCCGCCTTCCTGGACGACCCGGCCGGCTGCCACCTGCCGGACGGCGAGGACCCGTCGGCGGCGGCCGCGCGGGCGGCGGCGTGCCTGCGGGAGACGGCCGGGCCGCTGCCGGGCGGGCGGGTCCTCGTCGTCGCGCACTCCACGCTGCTGCGGCTGCTGCTCTGCCGCGAGCTGGGCATCCCGCCGCGCGACTACCGCCGCCGCTTCCCCCGCCTCGACAACGGCGCCCTCACCGAACTCCGCCTGGGCCGGGGAGGCGCGGCGCTGCTGCGCTTCAACTCGCCCGCGTCCACGGAGAGTTGATCCCTGATAGCGGGACGGGCCGCAGGCCCGTTCCCCGGCCCGGATTGCCGCGGCTGCCGGGCGGGTGTGGACTGCCTGTGCAGCAGTCCGTCTCCGGCGCGGGGTGAGCGACATGGTGGGCCACGGTGTGGACGCGCGGGCGGCCGGCTGGGCCGCCGAGCACGACCGGCAGCTGCGCTCCCGCGGCCTCCGGGGCCGGGGCGACGTGCTGGGCCGTGAGGATCTGCCCACGGAACGGGCCGGCCCGCTGTGCGGCGCCTTCCCGCCGGACGAGCCCGGCCAGTACGTGTGCCCCGACCCGGGCGGGTTCCACGGGCTCGACCCGGACCGGCTGATCGCGGCCCAGCGCGCGCGGTGCGCCGAGCTGGGCACACCGGCCGACTGGTACCTCCCGGACGGGCTGGCCCCCGGCGTCCCCGAACGGCTGCGGGCCGCGGGTATCGCGGCCCGGGAGGAGGACCGGGAGTCGGTGATGATCGGCCGGACCGCCGACGTGCTGGCAGCGGGCGCCGCGCTGCCGTCGCTCCCCGGGGGCGTGCGGCTGCGGGAGACGGCGGCACCCGACGACTTCGCGCGGGTGCGGGACCTGGCCGAGGCCACCCGGGGCGGCGGCCGCGAGTGGGTGCCCAGGGCGCTCGCCCGGTGGGCGGAGGACGCCGACGACCCGTGCGTCACCGTCGTCGCCGAGGCCCCGGACGGCGAGATCGTCGCCACCGCCTGGGTCCGCTTCCACACCGGCACCGCCTTCGCCTCCCTGTGGGGCTCCTCCACTCTGGGCCCCTGGCGCGGCCGGGGCCTGTACCGCACCCTCGTGGCCTACCGCGCGGCCCTGGCCGACGGCCGCGGCCACCCCTTCCTGTACGCCGAGGCCCTCCGCACCAGCAGCCCGATCCTCGCCGCCCTCGGCCTCGCGCCGGGCCGCACCCAGACCCCGTACCGCTTCAACTCGCCTGCGGACAGCGGCACTTGGGGCTGACGGGCGGCGTCCCCCGTCCCAGCGGCGCCTCAGCCGGACCGGTGTCCCCGCAGGTCACGGGGCGGGCTTCCCACCGTGGCGCGGGCCGTGGCGCCGGGCTCCGGGCCGTTGCGAGAGTCGGCGACGGAGCGGCCCCGGGGAGGGGCCGCGAAGGGAGGACGGGGACGTGGAGGCCGACACCAGATGGATGCGGAACGCCGCCGACGACTGCGACGCGACGGCGAACGGCATCCGCAAACTCCTCACCGAGGCCGACGACGCCGTGGAGACGCTGAACCGGGCGGCGGCCGGATTCGACCTCCTCGGCGGCCAGGTCGAACTGTCCCGCCGTTTCGAGCTGCTGAACAAGCTGCTGCGGGACGAGCTGGAGGAAGCCGCCGAGAACATCCGCTTCTGCGCGAGCAAGCACGACGGCAACGAGAACTTCGTCACCGAGACCTGGCACGCGCTCACCCACTGAGCCCGGCCGGACGACACCGAGGGGGACGTGCACCATGGCCGACGCACACGCGCTGCTGAACCTGGACCTCAAGGGCATGCGGGACGCCGTCGACGCCTGGGAGGCCATCGCCACGAAACTGAGCAACCACGCCGAGAGCTTCCAGGAGTCCGTCGTCGGCCCGCTGCGGAAGAAGAGCAGGTGGAGCGGCGAGGACGCGGACGAGGCCGCGCGGACCTGCGGGCGCGTCAAGCAGGACATCGACGCGGTCGCGGCCGAGGCGGCGGCGCTCAGCTCCTACCTGAACGGCATCGTGTCCGCCGAAGGGGACGGGCTGAACTTCGGCAACCTCACCGACCACCGGGAGGAGGCCGTCGCACTGCGGGAGCGCGCGGCGGAGAAGGGCCTGACCGTCCAGGCGGACGGTCAGGTCGGCGGGGTGTTCTTCGAGGACCCGGCCAAGCCCTCCACGGGGCAGGACGGGGCGGACTCCGGGGCCGACGCCATCGAACGGGACCTGAAGGCTGTCATGAAGAAGGTCAACAGCCTGGACGAGGAGGTGCGGGACGGCCTGGAGGTCGCCTTCGGCACCGAGGACAACTTCCGCACCGAGGACCGCGACCGGGTGGAGGAGGACCAGGCCGGCCTCAAGGACATCTGGACGGACCTGAAGCTGCAGGGCGTGCAGATGTACCTGAACATGCGGGGCTGGGACGAGGCCGCCGACATGCTCGACCACTTCCAGAAGGGGAAGGGCGGCGAGTACGAGATCGACGCCGACAAACTCCTGGACGACCTCCCGAAGTTCCAGCAGGACCTCGACGGGACGCTGGAGGACGTGCGGCAGCGTCCGGACGGCGCGTTCAGCACCGAATGGCAGAGCAGTTCCGCCGACCACAACGCCGAGGACGCGGGCAACCGGAACTGGTACTACGCCCTGAACAACTTCCAGTACCGCGTCGTGGGCGAGAAGAACGGGGACGAGCTCACGTACCACGTGGAGGTGCAGAAGGACTACGACTGGGGGCTGCCCAGCGAGCACCGCCGCGACCTGGAGTACTGGGGAGCCCCCGTCTTCGAGCAGGCCGACATCGCCCGGCTCGTCTACGTCGGCAAGGCCGAGGACTACGACGTCACGGGCCGGACGGAGACAAGGACCGAGTAGCCCCGGTCACCGGCCGGCCTCCGGTGCGGGGCCGGCCGCCGGCCGCCAGCCGCCGGAGCCGCTGCCCGTCCCCGCCCCCGCCCAGTAGAGGCGGCCGTCGAGGCCGAGGACGGTGACGGCGGCCCCGCCCTCGGGAAGCGGGGCCGTGGCGGGGGCGCCCGCGAAGAGGAAGCCGGTGCGGCTCCACTGCGGGGCCTCGTCCCGCGCGGACCGGGCCGCGCCGCCGGTCACGGTGGTGGCCAGGTCGCCGGAGGCGGCGCGTCCGGCGACGAGGGTGCCGCCGTCCGGCAGTTCGCCGACGCCGAGCGGACCGTAGCCGGCGGCGCCGCCGAGGTCGGTGATCCGGGGCGGCCGCACCCTCGCGTCCGGTCCGGCGGCCGCGTTGCCGAGCAGGTCGTCGGCGCGCAGCAGGGCGGCGCGCGCGTCGCCGGAGGCGGGCGCGCGGAAGGCGACGCGCACGCCCTCGTCGCCGTTCCCGTCCGGGCGGAGGACGAGCGGGCCCGCGACGGCGGGCATGCCCGTGGCGACCGGCCCGGACAGCGGCTCGCCCGGGCCGCCGCGTACCCAGGCCAGCACCGTGCGGCCGGTGCTCGCGAGCAGGTAGTCGCGGCCCGCGCCGTCCGTCGCGGCGGCCGGGTCGCCGTGCACGGTGCCGCCCAGTCCGCGCCACGGCGCCCAGTCGCCGTCGGGTGACTGGACCCGGACACTCAGCTCGTGGCGGCTGGTGCGCACCGCGACGGTCGCGGCGCCGTCCTCGTCGACGGTCACGGCGGGCGCGCTGATGTCGGACAGTCCCGCGGTGTCGGAGGGTTCGGGGGTGCCGAGCGACCGCCACGGGCCGAACCGGCCGCTCCCCGGGCTCTGTTGGACGGTGTAGCCGATCTCCTTGCGGTACTCGCCGGGCCCGTGCAGCGTCCGCGTCCCGTAGACCGCCGTGCGGCCGTCGGGCAGGCGTACGGGGCGCAGCCCGGCGACGGTGCCCTCGCCGGGGAGCAGCTCGGGGCCGCTCCAGCGGGATGCCGCACCGGAGGGCCGGTGCCAGACGGCGATGCGGCCGTCGAGGACGGCGTAGGCGCGCAGCGAGCCGTCGTCCTCGGTCCGCAGCCAGGAGGTGCTGCCGCCGCTGGTGTGCCGTATCCCGTGGGACCAGCCCAGGTGCTTCTCGCGGGGGATCATCTTCCGGTCGCCGCAGCCCGCCGGGTGCGGGCAGGACTCGGCGCCGGGGGCCCGCCAGGCGTAGGTGTCCAGGGCGCGGAGCTTGTGCTCGGCGGTGTCCTCGTCGAGGACGTGCGGCAGCCCGCCGTTGAAGTAGCCGAGGTAGGTCTCGACGCCGAAGTGCGGGCCCTCGCCCTTCGCCGCGTACGCGGCCATCGCCTCCTGCGCGAACCGGGCGCCGGCGAAGTGGTCCTGGTGGTCGGCGAACTTGCCGCTCCCGTCGAGCCGTCCCGGGGTCGGGTCCAGGGTCCGCACCTGGGTGGGCCGGAACCGGTCGAGGTAGCCGGTGAGGGTGTCGACGAGCTGGGCGCGGGTGTAGCGGAAGCCGCGGGTGACCGGCCCGGCGGAGGTGAGCTGCGCGTCCAGGGTCTCGGTCTCGCCCGACCACAGGCCGTAGAGGCTGTGCGGCCGGTGGGCGCTGATGCTGCCCGCCTCCCGCACCAGGCTCCACACCAGGCGGATGTGCGGGTGGCCCTGGAGGGTGTCCAGTTCGGCCCGGCCGCCGCCCGCGGTGCGCAGCACCGAGCGCCGCCACGGGGTGCCGCGGTCGCCGGTGGCCATCTCGGCGTAGGCGCGGCGTATGCCGTTCTGCCGGGACTCGGCGTACACGGCCCGGTCCGCGGTGGCCGGGGTGCCCGCCGGTACCTCGCCGGGGCCGGAGGCCGCCTGGCGTGCGGCGCCGGCCTTGCCCCCGCCGCCGCGTTCCCCGCGCGGGGCGTTGACGCCGTCGGACTCGCCGGAGGTCAGGTAGACCGTGGTCAGCGGCCGGCCCGAGCGGAGGGACTGCCCGACCTCGGGGTTGATGAAGTACAGGTCGTCATCGGGGTGGGCGACGATCTGCAGCACCGACTCCGAGGTGCGGACCGGCTCGCCCTGCCCGGCCCAGGCACCGGAGGGCGCGGGCGTCCCCGGCGCGGGCGCGGCGCTCACCCGGGCCTGGCCCTTCGGCCGGGTCGTGACGTCGCTCCCCGTGGTGCACGCGCCCAGCGCTCCGGCGAGCGTGACGGCGGCGAGCAGGGCGGCGAGGAACGCCCTGCGCCGGGACGGGCGCGGGGTGCGGCGGACGGTCTGAGACATGAACGGCGTGACTTTCCGGCATGCGGGACGTGGGCACGTCCGCACGCGTGCTCGGCGGTGCTGCGGTACGGGAGGCGGGCGCGCGACGCTGCGCGGGTGCGGGCGGGCGCGGGGCGCCCCTGCCCGGCGGGCTACGGCCTGGAGCCGGATTCCGCTTCCGGCCGCGACGAGGTTCCGCGGTCCGGTACGGACCCGGAGACGGTACCGGGCCCGGACGCGGCGTCCGTCATGGGGTCCGCCGCCGCGGAGCGGGCGGACTCCTCGCTGCCGGTGACCTTCAGCGCCAGGTTGTTGCGCACCGTGAGGTACGGCCTGACGGTGAAGTCGCCGTGCGGGGTGGGGACGCGCGCGGGCGGGAAGACGTCGGTGCGCTTGCGCTCGACGACGTCACCGAAGAGCCGCGCGGGCCGGACCGGCTTGCCCCCGTCGACGGGCGTGAGCCGTACGTCCCACACGGCGTCGCCGCCGGGGTGCCACGCGGCGGGCAGCGACAGCGGCAGGTCGGCGGTGAACCGGCCGCACCCGTCGGTGCGGCAGGGCACCTCCAGCGTCACGGGGCCGGTTCCGGATGCGGCCCCGGTTGCGCTTCCGGTTCCGCGCAGGTGGCAGGTGAGCCGGTAGCCGCCGGGCGCGGTGGCGCCGTGCAGGGTGCCGTCGAGCATCAGCCGGGTGCCGCTCACGCCGACGGGGCCGAGCTCGGCGTGCCGGGCCCTGGCCCAGGTGCGCACCGCCAGCTGCCCCTTGCCGGTGGCGTACGGCACGGCCGCGACGTGCCCGGCCCCCGACGGGTCGGCCGGGCGCGGGGACAGCAGCCGGCCGGTCTCCACCAGCCCGGCGGCGGCCCGGCGGCTCCGGCCGCCCCGGCCCAGCTGCCGCAGGTGCACGTCCCAGTGCCCCTCGGCCAGCGGGCCGCGCTCGGGCAGCGGCCCGCCCTCGCGCGGGAGGACGACCAGCGCCGTGGCCGCGTCCTGCGCGTGGCTCCCGCGGAGCACGCGGAACGGCAGCGGCACGGTGCCGCCGCCGGTGCCGTGCCGCGGGCGCAGCTCCAACTGCCACTCCCCCGGCGCGAGTTCGGCGGTGGGCACGCGGAAGGTCAGCGATCCGTCACCGGCGGCGCGGCAGCCGACGTCCACCCGGGGCAGCGCCTTGCCGAGCAGCGCGGCCACCCCGAGCCGTTCCGCGAGCGCGCCCGCGCGGGCGCGCAGGCCGGTCCGGGCGCGGGGCCCGTCCGGTACGGGTGCGGTTTCCGGGGCCGCGGGGGCCGTGGCGAGGTGCGGGGCGAGGTCGGCGATCAGGGCCTCGTACTGGCGGGCGACGTGGTCGGGGAGGAAGCGGCGGGCGTTGTGCCGGGCCGCCCGCGCCATGCGGTGGCGCTCGGCGTCGTTGGCGATGAGGCGGCACAGCGCGTCGGCGAGCCCGTCCTCGGCGGTCTCCGGCCTGTCGAGCGGCACCAGCAGGCCGTCCTCGCCGTGCGTGATGATCTCGCGGGGCCCGTAGTCGCAGTCGGTGCTGACCACCGGGACGCCGAGCCGCATCGCCTCCACGATGGTCATGCCGAAGGACTCGGTGGAGCTGGAGACGGCGGCGATCGCGCCCTTCGCCCACTCGGTGTCGATGGGCGTGTGCGGGCCCATCAGGAACACGTGGTCGTGCAGGCCGAGTTCGTCGATCCGGCGGCGCAGCTTCGCCTGTTCCCGGCCGCGCCCGTAGATCCGCAGCGTCCAGTCGGGGTGCTGGGCCGCGACCTTCGCGAAGGCGCCGACCAGGCGGTCGTACCGCTTGACGGGGATCAGCCGACCGGCCGCGACGACGGTCCTGGAGTCGCCCGCGGAGGGCTCGGCCTCCGGTGCGGGGCAGCAGTTGGGGATGTGGGTGAGGCGGGTGCCGACGTCCGGCAGGGCCGCGCGGTAGGCGCGGGCGTCCCCCTCGGAGACGGTCACGAACGCGTCGAGTTCCGCCAGCGCCGCGTCCTGCTCCCGGCGCAGTTCCTCGCGGTGGAAGGCGTGGGTGAGGTGCTCCTGGCCGATGCGCAGGCAGTCGGCACGGCCGTGCCGCGCGAGGAAGGAGACCAGGTAGGGCCGGGTGGCGACGACGACGTCGGCGTCGGTCCCGCGCAGGAAGTGCGCGAGGCGCTCCTCGGTGAGCCTGCTCGGCGGGGTCTTGCCGCGGTACGGCGCGTCGTGCGGGCACACGGTTCCGGGTATCCGCTGGCCGGGCTCGTCACCCGCGTAGGCCCGGGAGCGGGGGCGCAGGTCGACGAGGGATCTGACGCGGACCCCGGGTCCTGCCGCCAGCCGCATGGTGTCGGCGGTGCGGACGCAGGAGACGATCTCGACCTCGTGCCGGGCCGCGAGGGCGGTGGCGAGATTCGTGGTCGCCCGGATCGTGCCGCCGATGCCGTAGGCGTTGTAGAGCAGGAAAGTGATCTTCATCGGGTCGTGTGCCTCGGGCGGTTCGTTTCGGGCGGTAGCTCTCCACCGTCGCGAATGCGCAGCTCAGCCGGTATCCGGCAGATGTCCGAAGGCAACCCCCCACCCGGCGGTTCTCCGACCCCCGCCGGGTGGGGGGTGCGGGCCCGCCGGCCGTGTGCGACAGGGCTCCTGGTTGCGGTGCGGAGCAAGTCGGGCCATATGGTCAGATGAGTCATCTGGTGGCGGTCCGAGAAGGAAGAGCGAGGCGGGGCACACGTGATCCGGGTAATGGTGGTGGACGACGAGGCGCTCGTCAGGTCCGGCTTCGAGCTGATCCTGAACGCGGCCGACGGCATCGAGGTCGTCGCCACCGCGGCCGGCTCCGAGGCCGTCCCCGCCGTCCGCCGCACCGGCCCGGACGTGGTGCTGCTCGACATCCGGATGCCGGACGTCGACGGGCTCAGCGTGCTCCGCGAGATCCGCACCCTGCCCGAGCCGCCGGCCGTGGCGATGCTGACGACCTTCGACACCGACGAGTACATCCTCGCCGCGCTGCGCTCCGGCGCCGCCGGCTTCCTGCTCAAGGACACCGAGCCCGAGCAACTCGCCCAGCTGGTCCGTACGTTGGCGGCCGGCGGCGTGGTGATGTCCCCGAAGGCGTCCCTCGCGATCCTGCACAGCCACCCCGCGGGGGACCCGGACGAGGACGTCCCCGGGCCGCCGAGCACCGCCCCCGAGGACGGCGCCGTGCGGGACGCGGCCGGGCATCCGGGGACCGCGCGGGTCGGGACGCTGACCGGACGGGAGCGGGACGTGCTGGTGCTCGTCGCGGAGGGGCTGTCCAACGTCGGCATCGGCGCCCGGCTGCACCTGAGCGCGGGCACGGTGAAGGACCACGTCAGCGCGATCCTCGCCAAGCTCGGGGTGGGCAGCCGGGTCCAGGCGGCGCTGCTCGCGCAGCGCGCCGGGCTGCTGTCCGGCACCCCCGGGAGCGCCCCGGACGGCACGCCCCGCGACCACGGGGACCGCCGGTGACGACCGGATGGACCGCACGCCGGCGGCGCATACCGGCGCCGGCCGTCGACGGCGGGGTCGTCGCGCTGGCCGTGCTCGACGCCTGCATACCCCCGTTCGACGCCGACCCGCTCTCGGTGTCGACGACCGTGCTGGCCTGCGGGGCGCTCGCGTTCCGCCGCCGGTTCCCGCTCCTCGTGCTGCTGCTCACGCTGCCGGCCACGCTGCTGCTCGGGGTCGTCGTCGCGCCGGTCGCCGCGCTGTTCACGCTCGCCGACCGGTCCCGCGACCGGCGCGTCCTCGCGGGCTGCGCCCTGCTGTTCGCCGCCGCCTCCGCCGTCCCCTGGCCGCCGTCGGACTACACCCCCGACGAACGCACCTGGGCGCTCTTCGACTTCGTGTACCTGCTGGCGTCCGGCGCGGCGCCGGTGCTCCTCGGCCAGCTGCTCCAGGTGCGCCGCGACCTGTCGCGGCAGCTCGTCGAGACGGAGGAGGCGCGCGAGCACGAGCGGGCCCTGCACGCCCAGGCCGCCGTGGCACGCGAACGCGCCCAGCTCGCCCGGGAGATGCACGACGTCGTCTCGCACCAGGTCAGCCTGATCGCCGTGCGGGCCGGGGCGCTCCAGGTCGGCGCCAGGGACGCCGACGCGAAGGACGCGGCCCGCACGATCCGCTCGCTCAGCGTCAACACCCTCGACGAGCTGCGGCACATGGTGACCCTGCTGCGCGCCTCCAGCGGCGGCGGCACCGAGCTGACCCCGCAGCCCACCCTGGCCGGCCTGCGGCGGCTGGTGGCGACGAGCGGGATCGAGGCGGAGCTGACCGGCAGCCTGCCGGAGGACATCGGCAGCCCGGCACAGCGGACGGTCTACCGCACGGTGCAGGAGGCGCTGACCAATGTGCGCAAGCACGCCCCCGGCGCCACCGCCACCGTCCGGCTGTGGCGCGAGGGCGGCCGGGTCGGGGTGACCGTCGGCAACACCGGGCCGACCCGGCCGGCGCTGCCGCTGCCCAGCTCGCAGCAGGGGCTGCTGGGGCTGCGCGAGCGCGCGGAGCTGCTGCACGGCACGCTCACCGCGGGGCCCCTCGCGGACGGCGGCTTCGAGGTCCGGCTGAGCATCCCGGAGCAGGACACCTGACCGTCGCGTCCCGCCGAACGGGCCCGCGGGTCAGCGGAGTTCGCTGAAGCGCTCCGTCTGGCGGGTGCGGCCCGCGACGATGATGGTGTCCTCGGCGCGGACCACGGTGTCGGCCGTGGCGTAGGTGAAGCCCTCGCCGGGCCGTTTGATGGCGACGACGGTGAGCCCGTGGTGCGTCCGCACGCCGCTGTCGCCCAGGCGTTTGCCGACGACGACGCTCGGCGGGCTGGTCTTCACCAGCGCGAAGTCGTCCTCGAACTCGATGTAGTCCAGCATCCGTCCGCGCACCAGATGGGCGACGCGCTGGCCCATGTCGTGCTCCGGGTAGACGACGTGCTGGACGCCGAGCTGGGTGAGGATGCGCCCGTGCGCCTGGCTGGTCGCCTTCGCCCACACGTCCCGGATGCCGAAGGAGACCAGCAGCGAGGTGGTGAGGATGCTGGCCTCCAGATCGGTGCCGATGCCCACCACCGCGCGGTCGAACTCGTGCACCCCGAGCTGCCGCAGCGCCTCCTCCCGCGTCGAGTCGGCGCGCACCACGTGGGTCAGCGCGCCGGACAGGGACTGCACGATCTCGGCGTCGGAGTCGACGCCGAGCACCTCGGTCTCCTCGTCGGCGAGCTCCAGCGCCAGGGCCTGGCCGAACCGGCCCAGTCCGATGACGGCGACGGACTCGGCGTCCGTGGCCCGGCGCGTCCGCGCGCGCGTTCTGCGGTTCCTAACCAATGACGGGTCGCTCCTCGGGCAGGTCGTAGAGACGGACTCGCGCCCGCAGCGCGAGCGCGGAGGCGACGGTGATCGGGCCGAGCCGGCCGACGAACATCAACACGATCAGCAACACCTGCTCGAAGCCCGGCAGTTCGGGGGTGATGCCGGTGCTCAGGCCCACGGTGGCGAAGGCGGAGATCACCTCGAACAGGGACCGGTCGAGGCTGTAGGTGGTCGTCACCATGAAGACCATGGTGGAGCCGATGACGGCGGCCACCGACAGCAGCACCACGGTGAGCGCCTGCCGCTGGATGTCGCCGTGCAGCCGCCTGCGGAAGATGTTCACCGCGCCCTCGCCCCGCACCTCGGCGTAGACGACGAACAGCAGCACGGCGAAGGTGGTCACCTTGATGCCGCCCGCCGTACCGGCGCTGGCGCCGCCGACGAACATCAGCACGTCGACGCCCAGCCAGGTCTGCGGGTACAACTGGCCGACGTCGACGCTGTTGAAGCCGGCCGTGCGCGGCATCGTGCCCTGGAAGAACCCGGCCAGCAGCTTCCCCGGCACATCCATCCGCCCCAGCGTTCCCGGGTTGCTCCACTCCAGGCCGGTGACGTAGAGGGTGCCGCCGAACAGGAAGGCCGCGCTCGCCCAGATCACGATCTTGGTGTGCAGGGTCCAGCTCCGCGGCCTGCGGAAGCGGCGGCGCAGTTCGAAGAGCACCGGGAAGCCGAGCCCGCCCGCGATCACCGCGAGGGCGACGGGCAGGCAGATCAGCGGGTCGGTGGCGAACCGCGTCAGGCTGTCCGAGTACAGCGCGAAACCGGCGTTGTTGAACGCCGAGACGGCGTGGAAGACGCCGAGCCACAGCGCCCGCGCCCAGCCCGTGTCGTAGCCGAGGCCGAAGCGGAGGACCAGCACGAGCGCGGTCAGCGCCTCCAGCAGCAGGCTGACCTTGACGACGCCGAAGACGACGCCGCGCACGTCCCCGATGCCCAGGCTCTTGGTCTCGGCCGCCGCCGTCATCCGCGCCCGCAGCCCCATCCGGTGCGAGACCAGCGCGACGAGCAGCGAGGCGAAGGTCATGATCCCGAAGCCGCCGACCTGGATCAGCGCGAGGATCACGCCCTCGCCGAAGCCGGTCCAGTACGTCGGGGTGTCCACGACGGCCAGCCCCGTGACGCACACCGCGGAGGTCGCGGTGAACACGGCCTCCAGCGCGCCTGCGCCGCCGGGCCCGGTCCGGGCCACGGGCAGCATCAGCAGCAGGCTGCCGGTCACCACGGCGGCGGCGAACCCGGCCACCACGACCTGCGCGGGGTGCCGCGGCCGGGGGATGCGCAGCAGCGTCCGCCGCACCGCACCGGGTGCCGTACCGTCGCGGCCCGGTGCCGCCGTCGGTTCGAGTCCCACGTCGCGACGATAGCCAGGGCCCGCCGGCGCGACCCTCCGGAACTGCGCCGTCCGGCGGCGGGGGTTC
The DNA here is from genome assembly GCF_012726235.1 of Streptomyces sp. HNM0574. Taxonomy (GTDB): domain Bacteria; phylum Actinomycetota; class Actinomycetes; order Streptomycetales; family Streptomycetaceae; genus Streptomyces. The sequence continues at coordinate 2,797 of NZ_JAASAH010000008.1, read as the reverse complement.
AGGCTCCCGACGGGTGGGTGCGCAGCCAGTCGAGGACCTGGCCCGCGTGCTCGTTCGGCGGGAACACCGGGTAGAAGACGTGCTCGACGGCGCCGCGCGTGACGATCAGCGTGAGCCGCTTGTACAGCCGTTCGCCGCCCGCCTCGAAGGTCGGCAGGTCCAGCGCGTCGGCCAGGGCCAGTTGCGGGTCGGAGAGCATGGCGAAGGGCAGGTTCAGGCGCTCGGCCGCCTCCCGCTGGTAGCCGCTGCTCTGGCTGGAGAGCCCGTACACGCGTCCCGCGCCCGCCGCCTTCAGGTCCTCGAAGTGGTCGCGGAATCCGCAGGATTCGGGGGTGCAGCCGCGGGCGCCGGGGATCGCGTCCCAGCCGGCGGGCATGTCGACGCCGGGCAGTCCGGTGAGCGGGTAGATGTAGACGACGCTGCGGCCCTCGCCCAGGTCGGCCAGGCCGGCCTCGCCGCCGTCGGTGGCCGGCAGCCGCAGCGGCGGCAGCTCGCGTCCGGGGAGGTGCCGGGCGGCTCCGTCGTCGACGGGCTCCGGCAGGTCGTCGGGCAGGGAAAGGTAGTTCGGCACGGGGCGGCCCTCCTCGCTTCTCGCGGTGGTGAACGTACGGGAGGCGCTCTCCGCCAGACGTGCGGCCAGGGCGTCCCGGCGCGCGGTGAGAGCGGCGATGCTGCGGTCCAGCTCGACGATGCCGTCGCGGTACGCACTCAGCGAGGACGGGCAGTCGTCGCTGTGCTCGTGTCCCGCGACCAGGCACTCGACGAACGGCGCGGCCCGGCCGGGCGCGATCCCCACCTGTGCCAGCGCGCGGATCTCGGCGACGAGCAGCACGTCCGACTCGGCGTACTCGCGGTACCCGTTGGCCCGCCGTACGGGCCGGACCAGGCCGAGCCGCTCGTAGTAGCGCACCGCCTTCGCGGTGACGCCCGCACGGGCGGCCAGCTCTCCGATCCGCATCACGGCCTCCTTCTTTCTCCGGGACGCTAAACCTTGCCCCCGGGGTCAAGGTCAAGTTCGCCCGCGCCGCGCGCCCCGGCAACCGGACGCTCCCGTTCCGCGCCCCGCCCGCGTTCCTACGCTGAATGCCTCCGTCCGGAAGCCGGGCACCGGCGGCCGCTGTGTAGTGGGAGGGCCGCGTGCGGCGGCGCACCCCCGTGCGGAGAACCGAGGAGAGACCGGATGAGGAACAGCAGGAGCACGGCCCTCGCCGCCGTCGCGGTACTCGCGGCGGCGGTCAGCGGATGCGTGGACGAGGGCAACACCCCGTCGGAGAAGGAGATTCCGAGCGCCTCGCCGACGGACTCCCCGACCGCCTCCCCCACGGACTCCCCCAGCGGCTCCCCGGCCGGCGGGGCCGCTGGCACGGTCGGCACCCGCTCGGCCGAGGGCCTCGGCACGATCCTGACCGACGCGCAGGGCCGCACCCTGTACCTCTTCGAGGCGGACGAGGACGGCAAGCCCACCTGCACCGGCAAGTGCGCCGACGCGTGGCCCCCGTTGACGGCCGAGGGGAAGCCGAAGGCGGCCGGGAAGGCGAAGTCCGGCCTGCTGGGCACCGTCGAGCGCGAGGACGGCGGCAAGCAGGTCACGTACAACGACCACCCGCTCTACCGCTACGCGGAGGACGGGAAGCCGGGTGAGACCAAGGGCCAGGACCTCGACGACTACGGGGCCGAGTGGTACGTCCTCAACACCTCCGGCGACAAGCACGAGGGCGAGGGCGCGGGCAAGAAGCCGGAAACGGACAAGGAGCGGGACGGGGAGCGCGACCAGGACCAGCCGGAGGACGGCGGCGAGTCGCGGGAGCCGCACCACGACCCCGACTACTGACGTCCGCCGCCGATGTCGGGCCGAACACCCGCCGCACGCCCGCGAGTTGGCCGTTCCGAGCTTTCCGGAACGGGAGCCCGCCGGGTGCGGCAGGCCGGCGTCCCGGGTGTGGGAATCAGCCGTTCCGGACGCGGCACAGGACCGTCCGGAACCTGGCCTGATATACCCCCCAGGGGTAGTTGACCAGCGATTTCCCCCGCCCTAGCATCGTCGTCACCGGATACCCCACAGGACGAGGAGACGGTCATGGCAGCACGGCACGAGACGGCGGCGGAGCAGCCCGGCAGGGACGAAGCGGAAGGCGCGCCCGCACTCCGGCAGCCGCCGCAGGACTGGCACTTACGCGGTGAGTGGTTCGACGTGTGCAGCTGCTCCACCCCGTGCCCCTGCACCTTCGCGCAGGCCCCCACGCACGGCGACTGCCTGTTCACCCTCGTCTGGCAGATCCACGAGGGGCACCTCGGCGACGTACGGCTCGACGGTCTCGGCGTCGTCGCGCTCGGCGAGTTCGCCGGGAACATGTGGGTCGGGGACCCCGACGCCACGATGCAGGTGATGTTCTACATCGACGCGAAGGGCGACCAGCGGCAGCGCGACGCGCTGGAGGCGATCTTCCGGGGCACGCTGGGCGGCTGGCCCGGCACCTTCGGCGCGCTGATCAGCGAGGTCCGCGAAGTCCGGTACGCGCCCGTCCACTTCGAGGCGGCCGAGGACCTCGCGTACTGGAAGGCGCGGGTGCCCGGCAAGGTCGAGGTGGGCGCCACGGCACTGACCGGACCCACCGCCGATCCCGCCCGCCGCGTCCAGACCGTCAACCCGCCCGGGTCCGAGGTCGGCCCCGGACAGGTCGCCACCTGGGGCGTGGTGGACGCCGACCACGCCGAGGGCTTCGACTTCTCCCACCTGTACCGGGGCGGCGCGAGCAAGCACATCCCGTTCGACTGGCGCCCCTGACCGGCCCCGCCC
>NZ_JAASAH010000007.1 GCF_012726235.1 Streptomyces sp. HNM0574 | reverse complement strand
GGCGCACGGCGCACACGGCCGCGGCACCCGCGCCAAGGGCCGGTCCGGCACCGGCACCCGCAGGGCCGCCGCTGCGGGGACGGCGGCCGCCGTCACGCCGCAGGCCGCCGGGAGCAGGCTGGAGGCGCGGCGTGCGGCGCGGGCCGCCAAGGACGGGCCCGGGGTCATCGCGAGCCGGGCGCTCGGCGAGGTGTTCATCACCGTCGGCGTGCTGATGCTGCTGTTCGTCGCGTACCAGCTGTGGTGGACGAACGTGCTCGCCGGGCAGCAAGCGGGCGGCGCCGCCGACGAGTTGCAGGAGCGCTGGGGCGACGGCTCGGGCGGGGAGAAGGTCGATCCGGAGCGCAAGGCGGGGAAGTTCGCGCCGGGCGAGGGCTTCGCGATCATCCACATACCGAAGATCGACATCTCGACGCCGATCGCGCAGGGCGTCGACAAGACCTCGGTGCTCGACAAGGGCCTGGTCGGCCACTACAACCAGGCGCCGCTCGACACCGCGATGCCCTGGGACAAGCAGGGCAACTTCTCGCTGGCCGCGCACCGCAACACCCACGGCGAGCCCTTCCGGTACATCAACCGCCTGGTCGGCGGCGACAAGATCGTGGTGGAGACGGCCGACACGTACTACACGTACGAGATGACCAGCCGGCTCCCCTCGACCTCGCCGTCCAACACCAGCGTGATCGACCCGGTGCCGAAGCAGTCCGGATTCACCGAGCCAGGGCGCTACGTCACCCTGACCACGTGTACTCCGGAGTTCACTTCGAAGTACCGTCTGATCGTCTGGGGAAATCTGGTCGAAGAGCGTCCTCGCGACAAGGGCAAACCGGACGCTCTGGTGAAGTAGAGGCGAAAGCGGGCGATACGCGGTGGCAGAGCACGAGCGGGACGACGAGACCACCGCGGAGCAACCGGCGGACGAGCAGGCGCAGTCCACGGACTCCCCGGAATCGCCCGCCGAGGAGAAGCCGGAACCGGAGCCCGAACCCGGGCGGAAGACCAGGCCCCGCCCCGGCCGTACCAAGCGCCGGGTGTTCGCGGCGATCGGAGTCCTCGGCGAGCTGCTGATCACCGCGGGTGTGCTGCTCGCCCTGTTCGTCGTCTACTCGCTGTGGTGGACGAACGTGCTCGCCGACCGGGACGCCGAGCGCGAGAGCCGGAGCGTCCGCGACCACTGGGCGCAGCAGGAGGAGAAGGACACCGGGCCCGGGGAGCTGGACACCAAGAACGGCATCGGCTTCCTGCACGTACCGTCCATGTCCGGCGGCGAGACGCTGGTGAAGAAGGGCACGAAGCTCAAGGACCTCAACCAGGGTGTCGCGGGCTACTACACCAAGCCGGTCAAGTCCGCGCTGCCGCAGGACGATTCGGGCAACTTCTCGCTCGCCGCGCACCGCGACGGGCACGGCGCGAAGTTCCACAACATCGACAAGATCAAGAACGGCGACCCGATCGTCTTCGAGACCAAGAACACCTGGTACGTGTACAAGGTCTACAAGACGCTGCCGGAGACGTCGAAGTACAACGTCGACGTCCTGGACCCGGTGCCGAAGGAGTCCGGCAAGAAGGACAAGGGCCGCTACATCACCCTCACGACCTGCACCCCCGTCTACACCTCGGACTACCGCTACATCGTCTGGGGCGAACTGGAACGCACCGAAAAGGTCGACGCCGACCGCACCCCGCCGAAGGAACTGCGCTGAGGCAGGCGTCCGGACGCGCCACGCGGGCCGGACGCCGTCACTTCTGTGTCCGACCCGCGTGCGGAAAAGAGAGTTGGCCGCTGCGGGACATCCCCGCGAGAAAGGGCGGCATTACGTCGTCATCGTAATGCCCTTCCCTCCGTTCTTGGCCGTCTTGAGGGCGATCTTCTTTCCCTCGGGGAAGTTCTTGTTGCAGACTCCCCACGTTTCGGCGCCCAGTCGGCTTTCGCACTGCCCCTCGCGCCCGGCGCCCGGAATGGAGAACCAAGCGCTGGCGGTGCTGCCGCCCTTGACGCGGTCCATGAGGAAGATCTTGTCCCCGTGGGGCTGATAGCACGCCACGACCTGCTTGTCGACGACGCATTCGTAGTGGTACTTGCCGCTCGGCCACCCGCTCTTGGCGTAGTCGTGCTCCAGCCCGGCAGCCTGTGCGGCAGGCGACACGATGGAGGCGAGCGCAAATGCTCCGCCGGCGATCCCGAGTCTCAGTGCTTTCCTGTCCACGTTTCTCCCCTCCCTGTCGGTGCGTGCGCCCCGTGTTTCTCTCCCCGTAAAAGAGAGCGCCCCCACCGGCGACTGGACGTCTCTCCGGAGGGGGCGAATCCCCAAGTGGCGCTATTCACATAGAGTAACGAGGCAGGTGGAAAATGGACAAGTTCCTTCTTGCCAAAGTCGGAGTGGTCGGCCTTCAGGGGTCAGTGACCGAAGGGACCGCCGAAGATTCCGCCGCTGTCGCCGCCCTCTTCGCCGTCAGGCGCGCGCGTGACGACGTGGACGGCGTCCCCCTTCTTGGCCTGGCTGTTCCCAGCCGGGATTGTGGAAAGGACGATGGCCTCGTCTTCGGTCGGTCCGGTGATGGGCCCCACCGTGAACCCGGCATCTTCCAGAGCTTCCCTGGCGTCTCCGAGCGGCTGCTCCGTGACGTCCGGCACGGTGGCTGCCTCGTCGTCCTCCTCCGGGGCCTTGGCGACGGTGAGGGTGATCTGGCTGCCGTCGGGGGCGCTGGAGTCCGGCTCCGGGTCCTGCTTGAGGACGCTGTCGGCGGGCTTCTCGTCGTTCTCCTCGTCCGTCCGCGCCACCTTGAAGCCGAGGCCTTCGAGCTGGGCCTTGGCCTCGTCGAAGCTCTTGCCGAGGACGCTGGGGACGGGGGTGGTCGACTGCTTGGCGATGGTCAGGTTGATGACCGAGTCCTTCTGCGCCTTCTGACCGCCGCCCGGGCTCTGGTTGATGACCGTGCCCGGGTCCTGGTCGGACTCGGCCTGCTGGGTCTTGAACCGGAAGCCCGCGTTGGTGAGCTCCTCCTGGGCCTTCTCCACCGGCTTGCCCTTGACGTCGGGGACGTCGACGGGCGCCGGGCCCTTGGAGAGGTTGAGCTCGACCGTCGAGTCGCGCTCGACCTTGGAGCCCTTGGGCGGATCGGTGGAGCAGACCTTGCCCTTGGGCTGCTCGCAGAACTCCCGGCCGCCCTTGGTGACCTTGAACCCGCCGTTCTTGGCGAGGACTTCGGCCTGGTCGAAGCTCTGCCCGGCCAGCTGCGGCACCTCGACGGTGTCCGAGGCGCTCTGCCCGAAGAGGGCCTTGCCGACGAAGACGGCCCCGACGAGGACCAGCACCGCCGCGAGGGCGAGCAGGATCGTCGAGGTGTTGCTGCGCCGGCGTCCGCGTCCGCGTCCGTCGTCGTAGGCGCCGCCGTCGTCGACGGGCGGCATCATCGACGTCTGCGCGCTCTGCGCGCGCAGCGCCGTGGTGGGCTGGTCCTCCGGGTGGCCGCCGCCGTAGCCGACGGCGCCGAGCGCGGTGGTCGCCTGCACGGGCTGGCCGTCGAGGCACGCCTCGATGTCGGCGCGCATCTCGTCGGCGCTCTGGTACCGGTAGTCGGGGTCCTTGACCAGGGCCTTGAGGACGATGGCGTCCATCTCGGGCGTGATCTCGGGGTCGAAGGAGCTCGGCGCCTGCGGCTCCTCCCGCACGTGCTGGTACGCGACCGCCACCGGGGAGTCGCCGACGAACGGCGGCCGGTTGGTGAGCAGTTCGTAGATCAGGCAGCCCGTGGAGTACAGGTCGGAGCGCGCGTCGACGGTCTCGCCCTTGGCCTGCTCGGGGGAGAGGTACTGCGCGGTGCCGATCACGGCAGCGGTCTGCGTCATCGTCATGCCGGAGTCGCCCATCGCCCGCGCGATGCCGAAGTCCATGACCTTCACCTGGCCGGTGCGGGTCAGCATGATGTTCGCCGGTTTGATGTCCCGGTGGACGATCTGGCTGCGGTGCGAGTACTCCAGCGCCTGCAGGATGCCGACGGTCATCTCCATCGACCGCTCGGGCAGCAGCTTCCGCCCGGAGTGCAGCAGCTCACGCAGCGTCGAACCGTCGACGTACTCCATGACGATGTACGGGATGGACACCCCGTCCACGTAGTCCTCGCCGGTGTCGTACACGGCGACGATCGCGGGGTGGTTCAGCGAGGCGGCCGACTGGGCCTCGCGCCGGAAGCGGGCCTGGAACGACGGGTCGCGGGCGAGGTCGACGCGGAGCGTCTTGACCGCGACGGTGCGGCCCAGGCGGGTGTCGTGGGCGAGGTACACCTCGGCCATGCCCCCGCGGCCGAGCACCGAGCCCAGCTCGTACCGGCCGCCTAGGCGACGCGGCTCATCCATAGTCTCCAGCCCTCTCCGTTCGTCCGGGCCGCCTTGAATCGTTCGGCACGGCGGTGTGCTGCTCGGCATACGGTACCCGCCCCTTTTGGCGGGCCCGCGGTGACCGGGGTCACCTCGTGCTGGCGTGCGGTGCTGCCCGGGGCGCGGTGAAGCGCGCTCGGCGGCCTGCTGCGTCGGTCACTGCTTGCCGCTGAGCACGGCGTTCATCACGTCCTTGGCGATCGGAGCGGCGAGCTTACTGCCGCCGATCTCGCTGCGGGCTGTGTCCGAACTCTCGATGACGACCGCCACCGCGACCGGCGACGAGCCGTCCTGGTCCTTCGCGTAGCTGATGAACCAGGCGTACGGGTTCTTGCTGTTGTTCTCGCCGTGCTGGGCCGTGCCGGTCTTGCCGCCCACCTTGACGCCGGGGATCTGCGCGGTGGTGCCGGTGCCCTTCTCGACCACGGCCTCCATGGCCTGCTGGAGCTTCTGCGCGTTCTCGGAGGAGACCGGCTCGCTCATCTCCTTGGGCTTGTGCTGCTCGACGACGTTCAGGTTCGGCGCGACGAGCTGGTCGACCATGTACGGCTGCATCAGCGTGCCGTCGTTGGCGACCGCGGAGGCGACCATGGCCATCTGGAGCGGGGTGGTGCGGTTGCTGGCCTGGCCGATGCCCGCCATCGCGTTCTGCGGGCGGTTGTCCTCGGGGTAGACGCTCTCGGCGGCGCGGACCGGGGTGTCCAGCTCCTTGTCGTTGAAGCCGAACTTCTCCGACATCTTGATCATTTCCTCGTTGCCGAGGTCGTCGCTCATCTTCGCGAACACGGTGTTGCAGGACCACTGCATCGCGGTGCGGATGCTCGCGTTCTCGCACGGCGCCTGGACGTCGTTGCCCAGGTCGGTGCTGGAGTTGGGCAGCCGGTAGGGGACCTCGCTGTCGGTCTTGGAGTCGAGGTCGTACTTGCCGCTCTCCAGGCCGGCCGCCGCGGTGACCACCTTGAAGGTGGAGCCGGGCGGATAGGTCTGCCGCAGCGCGCGGTTGAGCATCGGCTCGTCCTCGTTCTTGCCGCGCTGGAGCTTGCCCCACGCCTCCGAGTCCGCGTCGCCGTTCCCGGCGAAGGTGGACGGGTCGTAGCTGGGGAAGCTGGCGAGCGCGAGGATCGCGCCGGTCTTCGGGTTGACGGCGGCGACGGCGCCCTTCTTGCCCTCCAGGCCGTCGTAAGCGGCCTTCTGCGCCTTGGAGTTGAGCGTCGTGACGACGTTGCCGCCCTTCGGCGGCTTGCCCGTGAGCATGTCGATCGTCCGGTTGAAGAACAGCCGGTCGTCGTTGCCCGTCAGGATGCCGTCGTTCAGGGCCTCCAGCTGGTTCGCGCCGAACGCCTGCGAGGCGTAGCCCGTGACCGGGGCCCACATCGCGCCGTCCTTGTAGGTGCGCTTGTACTTGAAGTCGTTGGCCTTGGTCTCGGCCGAGCCGGTGATCGCCTTGCCGTCGACGATGATGTTGCCGCGCGGCTCCGCGTACCGGGCGATCGCCACCCGGCGGTTCTCCGGCTGGCTCTTCAGCTCGTCGGCGCGGACGAACTGGACCCAGTTGTCGCGGATCAGCAGGGCCAGGACCAGCAGGCCGCAGAAGATCGAGATCCGGCGCAGTGGCTTGTTCACGGGCGGACCACCTGAGTCATCTCAGCGTCGGGTGAGGGAGCGGGCGCCGGCGCGGGGCGCCGTGCCGTGTCGCTGATCTTCAACAGGATCGCGACCAGCGCCCAGTTGGCGACCACGGACGAACCGCCCTGCGCCATGAACGGCAGCGTCATGCCCGTCAGCGGGACGAGGCCCATGACACCGCCGGCGACGAGGAAGACCTGGAGGCCGAAGGCCGAGGCCAGGCCGACGGCGAGCAGCTTGCCGAACGGGTCGCGCGCGGCCAGCGAGGTGCGGATGCCGCGCTGGATGAGCAGGCCGTACAGCAGCAGGATCGCCATGGCACCGGCCAGGCCGAGTTCCTCGCCGACGGTGCCGAAGATGTAGTCGCTCTTGGCGGCGAAGCCGATCAGCCGCGAGTAGCCCTGGCCGAGCCCGGAGCCGAGGGTGCCGCCGGAGCCGAAGGCCCACAGCGCCTGCATGGCCTGCTCCGAGTAACCGAGCATGCCCTGCTGGCTCTTGACGTAGGTGCCCATCGGGTCGAGCCAGGCGGTGATGCGCTGCTGCACGTGCGGCTCGAACGTGGCCACCGCGACGGCGCCGCCGACGGACAGCAGCAGACCGAAGACGATCCAGCTCGTCCGCTCCGTCGCGACGTACAGCATCACGACGAAGAGGCCGAAGAACAGCAGCGAGGTGCCCAGGTCGGTCTCGAAGACCAGGATCATCAGGCTGATCGCCCAGATGACGAGGATCGGGCCCAGGTCACGGCCGCGCGGGAGGTACATGCCCATGAAGCGGCGGGAGGCGAGTGCGAGCGCATCCCGCTTCACCATGAGATATCCGGCGAAGAAGACCGCGATGATGATCTTCGCGAACTCGGCGGGCTGGAGCGAACCCAGACCCGGGATCGTGATCCAGATCTTGGCGCCGTTCTTCGCCGGGAAGAACATCGGCAGCGCCAGCAGGATCAGCGCCACCGCCATCGAGATGTAGGTGTACCGCTGGAGAATCCGGTGGTCCTTCAGGAAGACCATGACCAGCGCGAACAGCGCGATCGCCAGCGTCGACCACATCAGCTGGCTGGGCGCCGCCGGCCCGCCCGTCTGCGGGGTGGTGATGGACGGTTCCAGGTCCAGCCGCCAGATGAAGACCAGACCCATGCCGTTCAGCAGCGTGGCGATGGGCAGCATCAGCGGGTCCGCGTACGGGGCCCAGCGGCGTACGACGAGGTGCGCGACCCCGGCCAGCAGGCCGAGGCCGAGACCGTAGCCGATCATTCCCGTCGGCACGGTGCCGTCCTTGGCCAGGCCGACGTTGGCGTACGCGAAGACGGGGATGAGCACGGCGAAGATGAGCATCGCCAGCTCGGTGTTGCGGCGGCTGGGCAGACCCCCGGGCGAGACCGTGGTGTTGCTGCCGGTGTTGCTGATGTTGCTGCTCATGCTGTGCGGCCCCCTACGGCGTGGTGCACTGCTTGGCGAGCTCCTGCTGTTCCTCCGTGAGCCGGGGGCCGGGGGTCGGAGAGGGGGAGCTCTTGCCAGTGCTGTCGGTGCGGTCGGTGCGGTCGTGATCAGCGGTGAAGGCGATCGGCAGCGCCAGCGGCGCGGCGGCCGCCTGGGTGCCGCCACCGGTGACGGTCTGGTCGGCCGAGCCGCCGGTGCCGCCGGTGGTGGTGTCCGTGCTGCCGGACCCGCTCGTCGACCCCGCGGTTCCGCCCGGCGCGGTCTGCTGCTGGTCCTGGTCGCCGCCCTTGGCCGGGTCGGTCTTCGCGTCGCCCTTGCCCTTGTCCTTCTCGGAACCGGCGGGCGGGTTCGCCTTCTCCTCGGCGACGATCCGGCAGACCTCGGCCTGCCGGCCCAGCTCGTTCACCTTGTCCTCGGCCTCGGAGAGGCTGCCCGTCGCGATCGTCTCCTTGACCTGGTTCCGCTGGTACACCGGCAGGTACTTGAGTTCGATCTCGGGCCGGTCCTCGTGGACGCTGTGCAGGCTGATGCCCGCCAGCTCCTGGCTGATGCCCCGGTACAGCGCGACGTGTTCGCCCCCGGAGGCCGCGGCGCCCACGTAGTACTGGTTCTGCGTCCAGCGGTAGCCGCCGTACAGCGCGCCGCCGACGACCGCCAGTGCCAGCGCGCCGATCAGCGAGCGCTTGATCCACCGGCCGCGCCCGCCGGGCCGCCCGTGCTCGTCGTCCGGGTGCGCGCCGAAGGCGCCGGGCGGCGGGGCCTGGCTCAGGTCGCCGCTGCCGGGCGGGCCGAAGCCGTCGGGCGGCGGGCCGCCGGACGGGGCGCCCTGGCCCGACTGGCCCGCGCCGCGGCCGAGTTCGGCCGCGCGGGCCGCGGGGGTCTGGAGCGTCGAGGAGGTGGAGAAGGCGTCGCCGAGCTGCTGTGCCTCGGCGACGGCGCCGACCACGACGGGGGTGTCGTTCAACTGCCCGGCGACGGCGTCGTTCTCGTCGACGTCGAGGACGTCCGCGACGATGCAGGTGATGTTGTCCGGGCCGCCGCCGCGCAGCGCGAGCTGGATCAGCTCCTGCACGGTGTCCTGCGGCGCGTGGTGCCCGGCGAGGGCCTCCTCGATCGTCTGGTCGCTGACGACGGTCGGCAGACCGTCGGAGCAGACGAGATAGCGGTCGCCGGCGCGTACTTCACGGATCGAGAGGTCCGGCTCGACGTGGTCGCCGCTGCCGAGGGCGCGCATCAGCAGCGAGCGCTGCGGGTGCGTGGTCGCCTCTTCCTCGGTGATCCGGCCCTCGTCGACGAGCCGTTGCACCCAGGTGTGGTCCTGGGTGATCTGGCTGATCTGGCCGTCCCGCAGCAAGTACGCGCGGGAGTCGCCGACATGGACGAGGCCGAGCCGCTGGCCCGTCCACAGCAGGGCGGTGAGCGTGGTGCCCATGCCCTCCAGCTGCGGGTCCTCCTCGACCATGACGCGCAGCTGCTCGTTGGCGCGCTGCACGGCGTCCCCGAGCGAGGTGAGCACGTCGGAGCCGGGGATGTCCTCGTCCAGCTGGACGATGGTGGAGATCACCTCGGAGCTGGCGACCTCACCGGCGGCCTGGCCGCCCATGCCGTCGGCCACCGCGAGCAGCCGCGGTCCGGCGTATCCGGAGTCCTCGTTGTGCTCGCGGATCATGCCGTCGTGTGATCCGGCGGCGAAGCGCAGCGACAGACTCATGCGCACCTCGCCCGACGGCTCCGGGTACATCCGCACGGTGCCCACCCTCCGGTCGTCATGTCTGTCACTACTTCCGCAGCTCGATGACCGTCTTGCCGATGCGGATCGGCGATCCGGGCTGGATCGGTGTCGGTGTGGTCAGCCGGCTCCGGCCGAGGTACGTGCCGTTGGTGGACCCGAGGTCCTCGACGATCCACTGGCCGTCACGGTCCGGGTAGATCCTGGCATGCCGGCTGGAGGCGTAGTCGTCGTCCAGCACGATCGTGGAGTCGTGGGCCCGGCCGAGGCTGATCGTCTGGCCCTGGAGCGCGACCGTGGTGCCCGCCAACGAGCCCTCGGAGACGACGAGTTTGGTCGGCGCGTTCCGCCCGCCGCGGTTGCGGCGCCCGCCCCCGGAGGTGCGCCCGCTCTGCGACTGCTGCCGCTGCTGCGGACGCTGGTTCTCCGCGCGGCGCGCGGCCCGCTGGGTCACCCGCGTACCGAACAGGTCGCTGCGGATGACCTGTACGGCCACGATGACGAACAGCCACAGTACGGCGAGAAAGCCCAACCGCATGACCGTCAGGGTCAGCTCTGACATTGCCCCCGCTTCACCCTTCGGCTTGCCGGTAAATGATCGTGGTGCTGCCCACGACGATGCGTGAGCCGTCGCGGAGATTAGCGCGCGTGGTGTGCTGCCCGTCCACCACGATGCCGTTCGTCGACCCCATGTCCTGGACGGTGGAGGGGTTTCCCGTCCGGATCTCGCAGTGGCGGCGCGAGACGCCCGGGTCGTCGATGCGGACATCGGCCTCGGTGCTGCGACCGAGGACGAGGTTGGGCTTGGAGATCTGGTGGCGGGTGCCGTTGATCTCGATCCAGCGTCGCGTCTCCGCGTTCGGCAGCGGGCCGCCCGCACCGGGGGAGCCCGGCGGGTAACCCGGGGGCGGGGACTGCGGCATGGGCGGGGCGCCCGTGGGCCGCGGCGGTGCGCCGGCCTGCCCGGACCCGCCCGCGGAAGGGGACGCCTGCTGCGAGCTGCTGGAGGCGAGGGTGCGGCTGCGCACGCGGTACAGGCCGGTGTCGAGGTCGTCGGCCTTCTCCAGATGGACGTTGATGCTGCCCATGAAGGTGTAACGCTGCTGCTTCGCGTAGTCCCGGACCATGCCGGACAGCTCGTCGCCCAACTGACTCGAGTACGGGCTGAGACGCTCGTAGTCCGGCGCACTCAGCTCGACGATGAAGTCGTTGGGGACGACGGTCCGCTCGCGGTTCCAGATCGTCGCGTTGTTGTCGCACTCGCGCTGGAGGGCACCCGCGATCTCCACGGGTTGCACCTCGGACTTGAACACCTTCGCGAAGGTGCCGTTCACGAGACCTTCGAGTCGCTGCTCGAAGCGCTTCATAACTCCCACGGTGCACCTCCTTCCCAGATGCCCTCGGCTCTAGTGCGCCTCCCAGTGTCGCTTGGGCACACGCATGCTGCTCGCAGTACTGCTTACTGATCGTATCCACGCGCGGAGGAAACGGCTGGTTCCCCGCTGAGGCGCAGCGGCCGAGTGTCACCTCTCACATCCGTGCCGGACTCAGAAGTCGCGTCACAGCCTCGCATGGATCGTAGGGCCAGCGGGGCCAGTGTGGCCCAGGGGTGCCGTGCGGCGGGGATCGGAGCGGGCCGGGCCCGGGTAGGAGGGGCGGATTTCGGCCCGTTGTGCGGAGCGTGCCTGGTGGGGGCGTACGGGCCGGCCTCCGTGCGGGGGGAAGGGGGGTGCCGATGAGGGATGTGAATCCACCCCGGAAGCCGTGCTAGTGTTCTGGATGTCGGAAGGCGCCGCAGGGCCCCACAGGGGAACGAAGGCCCGGAAGACACACCCATTGCGCGGGTGGCGGAATAGGCAGACGCGCTGGATTCAGGTTCCAGTGTCCGAAAGGACGTGGGGGTTCAACTCCCCCCTCGCGCACAGCGATTGAGCCCCGCAGGCTTCGGCCTGCGGGGCTCTTCTCGTATGTGCGCCCTCTCTGCCGCGGCGGTGCGATCCGGGTGTACGCGGTGATGCATCCCACTGCGTGACATAACGGGCGGACGGGGTCACCCGCTTCGGTTATGACGCTGCGTGTGCGTATGGACGTGGAGCGTAACCACCGGGCGGGATCGGGGGGTTGTCGCGTCCGCCGCGCAACGGCCGCGCTGGGAGCGGGAGCTGTGCGGTACGTAGGGTGGGCCCGATGATGGCGAACCCGGAACCGGATGCCGAGCACTCCGTCCCCAGCGAGCAGAGCTCCGAGGGCGCGGGCACGCAGCGGCTGGAGCAGGCCGTGAAGGCCGCGGAGACCGCGCTGATCGAGTACGAGATCGCCGTCGAGACCTTCCGGATCGAGGTCGAGAACTTCTCCCGGCTGCACCACCAGCGCCTCGGCCCGCTCTACGCGCGGCTCGACGAGCTGGACGCCCTCGTCGCCGAGACCGTCGCCGCGCGCACCGGGGACCCCGAGGACGAGCGGGTGGCCCGCGAGAAGCGGGCCGCCGTGCTGCCGATGCCGGGGGTCGACGAGCTGTTCCAGGGCTGGATCGACTCCGAGGGGCTCTCGCCCGAGGCCACGGCCATGCTGAACGAACAGCCGGTGCGGCCTCCGGGGCGGGTGCGTCCCAGCGAGGAGGCGCGCAAGGCGTACCGCGAGCTCGTCCGCAAGGCCCACCCGGACCTGGCGCAGGACGACGCGGAGCGGGAGCGGCGCGAGGCGTTCGTGATCCGCGTCAACCGCGCGTACGGCGAGGGGGACGCGGAGGCGCTGCGGGCGCTGGCCGAGGAGTGGGACGCGGGCCCGCGCGAGCCGGAGCCGGGTCCGAGCCGGGCCGAGGAGCTGTACGCGCGGCTGGAGTGGCTGGCGCGGCGCAAGGAGCGGCTGTCGGAGATGGCGGCCGAGCTGAGCGAGAGCGCGATCGGCGCGATGCTGAAGATGGCGCCGGACGACCCGGACCGGCTGCTGGAGGAGATCGCCGAGCAGCTGCTGTCCCAAGTCGAGGAGCGCGAGGCGGAGTTGACCCGTCTGCGGGCTCAGGACGAGGGCGGCGCACAGGAACCGGGCCCGCAGGGCTGAGGAAGAGCAAGAGAGGCTGTACGTCATGCAGTTCGGTCAGGTCCCGCAGGTGGACGTCGCGTCGGTGCCCGGGGACGGGCTGCTGCTGGACGTCCGGGAGGACGACGAGTGGGCCGCGGGGCACGCCGAGGGCGCGCTGCACATCCCCATGAGCGACTTCGTCGCCCGCTTCGGTGAGCTGACCGAGCGGGTCGGCGACGAGGGCGCGCGGGTCTACGTCCTGTGCCGGGTCGGCGGGCGGTCCGCGCAGGTCACGCAGTACCTGGTGCAGCACGGCGTGGACGCGGTGAACGTCGACGGCGGGATGCTCGCCTGGGAGGCGGCCGGGCGTCCCCTCACCGCCGGTGAGGGTGCTCCGCACATCGTCTGAGCTCAGGCGGGGGCCGTCTCCGCTTCGTCCGTGGCGAGCAGTGCGGCGAGTTCGGCCTCGTGGGCCGGGGCCGGGCCGTGGGCGAGTTCGAGCTGCTTGGCCCAGGCGTGGAAGCGGTGCAGCGGGTAGGTGGTGTCGGTGCCGAAGCCGCCGTGCAGGTGCTGCGCGGTCTGGACGACGCGGCGGACGCCCTCGGCCGCCCAGATCTTGGCGACGGCGACGTCCCGCGGTTCGAGCCGCCAGGCCGCCTGCCAGAGCGTGGCCGCCATGGCCCGCAGGTCGATGAACCGGTCGGCGGTCTGCACCGCGACGGCCTGGAACGTGGCGACGGGGTGCCCGAACTGCTCGCGCCTGCCGGTGTATTCGGCCGTCATCTCCAGCACCTTCTCGCCCAGGCCGAGGGCCAGCGCGCAGGTGCCGGTGGCCAGCAGCCGGCGCAGCGCTTCCACCGCACCGTCCGCGACGATCACGTCCCTGTCGGGGACGCGCACCTCGCGCAGCTCCAGCTCGGCGTACGCCTCACCGTTGGTCGACACCTGCCCGTGCGCGGTCACGCCCTCGGCGGCCGGGTCGACCAGGGCCAGGACGTCCTCCCCCGCCGCGGTGCGGGCCGGGACGAGGACGAGCGCCGCCGTCGCGCCCCAGGGGACGGCCGTCTGCACGCCGTCCAGCAGCCAGTCGCCGTCCTCGCGGGACGGGCGGGCGGCGTCGACGGCGAGCTGCGGTGCCTCGTGGCCGGTGCGGCCGTGCGCCGCGACCGTGACGGGCAGCTCGCCGCGGGCGATCGCGGGGAGGCGGGCGGCGCGGAGCGCTTCGGAGCCGTAGGTCCGGAGGGTCCAGGCGGCCGCGCTCGTCTCCAGCAGCGGCACCCGGGCCAGCGCGCGGCCCGCCTCGCGCAGTACGAGGCAGAGCGCGACGGGGTCGAGGCCGGAGCCGCCGTGGCCGGGGCCGGCGAGCAGGCCGAGCAGGTCCGCGTCGGCGAGGGTGCGCCACAGGCCGCGGTCGAAGTCGCCGTCGACGGCGCCGGGGGACTCCTGGGGACTGGGGACGCCGTCGGGTGCGGTGCCGGCGAGGACGGTACGGGCGGCCTCGGCCGCCGCCTGCTGCTCCTCGGTGAAGGTGAAGTCCACTGCGGTTCCCTCCCGTTGGTGCGCTCCGTGGTGCCGCCGCCCCGCGTCTGACGGGACGTCAGGTTAGGGGTGTGCCCCGGGGAAGTCCACAGCGCGTACGGGCCCGCGCTGCCGGTGGCGGCCGGTCGCGGCCGGTAATGCGGAACGGGCGGCCCACAGGGCGGCGTGCCTCGCATAACCTCTGATGCGTACGGGCGGCAGAAGGACGATATGACCAAGGGGAGCAGGGAGGGCATGGAGCCAGCGGAGCGCGAGGGGCCTGCGGGCGCCTCGGCCGGTACGTCCACGGAGCCGGGCGGCACCTCCTCCGGGGGAGCCGAGGGCGCCGGGCGCGGGGTCGCGGGGCTGTCGCTGCCCGCGCGGATCGTCGTCGCGGTGGCCGTGGCGGGCGTCGCGGTGGCCGCGGCCGTGCACCTGGGGATGGTCTTCCTGCACGTCGCGCCCAAGAACGCGGTGTCCAAGGAGCACTCCGAGACGATCGACGCCTACGTCTACCCCGAGTTCGAGCAGAACTGGAAGCTCTTCGCGCCCAACCCGCTCCAGGTGAACGTGGCCATGCAGGCCCGCGCCCGGATCGCGAAGCCGGACGGCAGCACGGAGACCACCGGCTGGTTCGACCTCTCGGCGATGGACGGCGAGGGCATCCGGCACAACATCGCCCCCAGCCACACCCAGCAGAACGAACTGCGCCGCGCCTGGGAGCTGTTCCGCAACTACCACGACGACGAGGGCCGGCCCGTCGGGCTGCGCGGCGACCTGTCGCAGACGTACATCAAGCGCATCGCCGTCGACCGCCTCGGCGGCGAGCTGGACGGCGGCACCGTCGAGCATCTTCAGGTCCGCTCCGCCGACACCCCGGTCGCGCCGCCCGCCTGGAGCGAGGAGAAGAAGGACACCAAGACCGAGTACCGGCTCTACCCCTGGTGGCCGGTCGGCAGCGAGGACGTGCGCGGGGGCGGCCAGCAGTGAGCGATCAGCAGCAGCACACCACCGGCGGCTCCGTCCGGAGCCGGGCCGGCGCCGCGCGGGCCGGGGCCGAACGGCTCCTCGCCCGGGTCACCGGCAGCGCGCTCGGCCCGTACCAGACGGCCGTCCTCCGGATCGGCTTCGCCGCCACCTGGCTCCTCTTCCTGCTCCGCGAGTGGCCGCACCGGCACCAGCTGTACGGGCCGGACAGCACCTGGAGCTGGGAGCTGGGGCGGCGGCTGGTCGAGGACAACCACGCGTTCACGATCCTGCTCTGGTCGGACAGCAACGGCTGGTTCGAGTTCGTCTACCACCTGGCCATCGCGGCGAGCGTCGCGCTGCTGCTGGGCTGGCGTACGCGAACCGCCTCCGTGGTCTTCATGATCGGCGTCCTCGGGCTCCAGAACCGCAGCGTGTTCATGGGGGACGGCGGCGACAACGTCATCCACCTGATGTCGATGTACCTCGTCCTCACCCGCTGCGGGCAGGTCTGGTCGCTGGACGCGCGCCGCAGGCGGAGGGAGACCGCGCGGGCGGGGGCGCCGGACGCCTCCGACCCGAACGGGGTGCTGCTCTGGTCGCTGACGGGCGCGGTGATGGCCGGTGCCACCTTCGTCGGCGGCTTCAGCCTCGGCTGGGGCCTGCTGTTCTGGGGGCTGTGGGCGGTGTACGGGCTGTGGTGGCTGCTCGGCCGCCTGGCGCCGCGCGGTGAGGCGCGCGCGGTCTGCGACGTCGTCGCCAACCTGGTGCACAACGGCGCGCTGCTGGTGATCATCGTCGAGGTCTGCCTGATCTACGCCACGGCCGGCTGGTACAAGATCCAGGGCTCGCGCTGGCAGGACGGCACGGCCTCGTACTACCCGTTCCAGCTGGACTACTTCTCGCCCTGGCCGGCGCTGGGCGACCTCTTCGCGAGCAGCTCGCTGCTCATCCTGATCGCGACGTACGGCACCGTGATGGTCCAGGTCGCCTTCCCGTTCACGCTGTTCAACCGGCGGGTGAAGAACGTGCTGCTCGCGGCGATGATCGTGGAGCACCTCAGCATCGCGGTGCTGCTCGGGCTGCCGTTCTTCTCGCTCGCGATGATCGCCGCCGACCTGGTGTTCCTGCCGACGGCCCTGCTCCTGTGGACCGACGCCCGGGCCGCGCGGCTGGGCGCCCGGCTGCGGGGGCGCCGGGACGCCGGGGGGACGGCCGGTGCGGTGCCGGCGCCCGCTTCCGGAACCGGAGAACAGGCCGAGGAGCGGCCCGTACCGGCTCCGTGACCCGCGGGGATCTCGCGCCGCCGTAGGGTGGTGGCGTGGATGCGGAAGCGGATGTGGTGCGACGGTGGCGGGAGTTGGCCGCGGACAGCGTGCTGCTGGACGGGTTCCACGCCCTGAAGCACGCGCTCCGCTTCGGCGCCGAGGTGCCGCTCGCGCTGACCGCCGACCGGGACGCCGTACTGGCCCTCGCCGAGGACCTCGCGCCCGACCTCACCGCCCGCCTCGACGCGTTGCTGCGCCCCGTCGACGCGGGCACGCTCCCCGCGCTCCTGCCCCGCCCGCACCCCACGGGCGTCGCCGCACTCGCCGTACGGGGCAGCGGCGGCAGCGGGGCCGTGCCGGAGGCGGAGCGGAGCGCGCCGTACGTCGTCCTCGACAACCCGCGTCACCTGGGCAACATCGGTGCCGTGATCCGGGTCGCCGCGGGCGCGGGCGCGGCCGGGGTGCTCACGACGGGCACCGTCGACCCGTGGCACCCGAACGTCGTACGGGCCAGCGCCGGGCTGCACTTCGCCACCGCCGTCGCGCACCGCGAGCCGGGGGAACTGCCGCCGGGGCCGGTGTACGCGCTCGACCCCGAGGGCCGGGACATCCGCGGCCTGGAGCTACCCGACGACGCGCTGATCGCCTTCGGCTCGGAGCGGCACGGCCTCTCCCCCGCCCTCCGCACCCGCGCCGACCACCTCCTCGCCCTCCCCATGCGCCCCCAGGTCTCCAGCTACAACCTCGCCACGAGCGTCGCGATGACCCTCTACCACTGGATGGCGGGGCGCCCTTAAGGGACGCGGGGAACGGCGCCTTCCAAGGGGCGCGGGGAACGGCGCCCTTCAAGGGGCGCGGGGAACTGCGCGAACAGCCCACGACGGGGCGGTGGTCGGCGACGGTGCGACGGGGGCAGCACGGCGTCCTTCAAGGGGGCGCGGGGAACTGCGCGAACAGCCCACGACGGCGCGGTGGTCGGCGACGGTGCGACGGGGGCAGCACGGCGCCCTTCGAGGGGGCGCGGGGAACTGCGCGAACAGCTACGACGGCGCGGTGGTCGGCGACGGGCCGACCGGGGGCAGCACCGCACCCCAAAAAGCCCCCCGCCGGGGCCCGCGCTTGCCGGCCCTGCCCCTCCGCGCAGACCTCCCAAGCGCGGGCGCAAGGTCAGAGGTAGGGCCCACCCGTGCGCGCCTGCGGGGAGTGGGGGCCGCCCTCCGGGACGCCCTCTTCGGGCACCATGCCGGGCGGCAGCGCGCGCCGCATCTGTTCGAGCTGGGCCCGTGCGGCCATCTGCTGGGCGAAGAGCGCCGTCTGGATGCCGTGGAAGAGGCCCTCCAGCCAGCCCACCAACTGGGCCTGGGCGATGCGCAGTTCGGCGTCGGTCGGGGTGTTGTCGTCGGTGAAGGGCAGCGAGAGCCGCTCCAGCTCCTCGATGAGCTCGGGCGCCAGACCGTCCTCCAGCTCCTTGATGGAACTGGTGTGGATCTCCTTCAGCCGGACGCGGCTCGCCTCGTCCAGCGGGGCCGCCTTCACTTCCTCCAGCAGCTGCTTGATCATGCTGCCGATCCGCATGACCTTCGCGGGCTGCTCGACCATCTCGGTAACGGGGACCTCAGCCTGCTCCTCGCCCTCGCCCCCACCTGTGGACCCGGCGCTGCCGAGGGCCATGCCGTCCGGTCCGACGACCAGGACCTGCTGCGGGTTCTCCTGCGACTGCGAACGTTCGTTGCTCGGCTGTGTCATACCCCCATTCTGCAACGACGGGTACCCCGCGTGCCGCCGGAGTCCCTCGTGGTGACGGATCCGGCCGCGGCCGCTCAGCGGCGGCGGAGGCGGAGGGCGAGGAAGGCGAGGCCGAGGCCGATCGACGCCATCCCGGCGCCCAGCGGCAGCACGGGCAGGATCTGTCCGGCCGGGCGGGTGGCCGCGTGGGTGCTGCCGCTCGGGCCGGGCGAGGGGGTGTCCGACTCGTACAGGTCGTGGCTGCCGACGGCCTGTTCGCCGGGGCTGCCGGACGGTCCGGTGCGCTCCGGTGCGGTGGGCTCGGGGTCGCCGGGGCGGCCGCCGTCCCAGATGCGGCCGGTGCCGTCACCGGCGCCGTCCCGCCGCGGGCTGAGCGGCGGGACGGCCGCACCGCTCTCGCTCTCCGCGCCGTGCTCGTGCCGCGCGGTGGCGGACGCGGACGGCTCCTCGTCCTGACCGGCGGAGCCTTCCCCGGTGACGCCCTCCTCGTCCGCGTGACCGGTCGCGTCCGCGCCGTCCTCGCCGCTGTGGTCACCGTCGGACGCGGAGTCCCCGTCGGACGGTTCCTGCTCGTGCGGGTCCGCAGACCCGGCCTCCTCGCCCGCGGTCTCACCGGAGGACTCCGACGGCTCGCCCGCGCTCTCCTCCGGAGTCCCCTCGGCGGAGTGCGCGTCCTCCTCGTCCGGG
This sequence comes from Streptomyces sp. HNM0574, assembly GCF_012726235.1. Taxonomy (GTDB): domain Bacteria; phylum Actinomycetota; class Actinomycetes; order Streptomycetales; family Streptomycetaceae; genus Streptomyces. Next base: position 268,298 of record NZ_JAASAH010000007.1, on the reverse strand, counting down.
GCGGTGGGGAAGCCGACGTCGGGTGGTGCGGGCGGGGCCGGGGGCTCGGTGAAGGACGGGGGTGCGATGCCGGGGTCGGCGGGCTCGGACTCGTCCGAACTCGCGGAGTTGCCCGAGCTGTCCGTGGTCCCGGACCCGCCCGCGTAGGTGTCGGCGCGGACGACGGGGTGGGCGGGGGCGGCCGTGGCGGCGACGGGGGCCGAGAGTGCCACGGCGGTGCAGGTGAGGAGGGTGATGCCGCGGAGTCCGCGCTGAGTGTGCCGCACCTTCCGGCCCTCCAGAGGGGGCACCCCCAGCGGTGGCCGGGGGAGGATCGTCCAAGGACTCCATCAGAGTCACACAGTGGGACGATTCCGGCATTCCGGGTGAGCGGCGGTGCGGGGACGCGACCCGGAAGAGGGAGCGGAGGCCCGCCGTGCGGCCCGCCGCTCCCCCTGCGCTCACGCCGTGCGGACGTCTGTCACGTCGTCAGCAGGATCTTGCCGATGTGCTTGCTCGCCTCCAGCGCGCGGTGCGCGTCCGCCGCGCGGGCCATCGGCACCGTGCTGTCGACGACGGGGCGGACGCGCCCGTCCGCGAGCAGCGGCCACACGTGCTCGCGCACCGCGGCGATGATCGCGGTCTTCTCCTCGGCCGGGCGCCCGCGCAGCGAGGTCGCCGTCACCGCCGCCCGCTTGGTGAGCAGGGCGCCCAGGTTCAGTTCGGCCTTGGCGCCGCCCTGGAGGCCGATGATCGCGAGGCGGCCGTTGACGGCCAGCGCCGAGACGTTCCGCTCCAGGTACTTGGCGCCCATGATGTCGAGGATGACGTCGGCGCCCGCGCCGCCGGTCGCCGCGCGCACCTCCTCCACGAAGTCCTGCTCGCGGTAGTCGATGAGCACGTCGGCGCCCAACTCGGCGCAGCGCGCCAGCTTTTCGGGCCCGCCCGCCGTCACCGCGACCCGCGCGCCGACGGCCTTCGCCAGCTGGATCGCCATCGTGCCGATGCCGCTGGAGCCGCCGTGCACCAGCAGCGTCTCGCCCGGCCGCAGGTGGGCGACCATGAACACGTTCGACCAGACCGTCGCCGTCACCTCGGGCAGCGCGGCCGCCGCGGTCACGTCGAGGCCCTCCGGCACCGGCAGCAACTGCCCGACGGGGACGGCCACTTGCTCCGCGTAACCGCCGCCGCCGAGCAGCGCGCACACCTCGTCGCCGACGGACCAGCCGGTGACGCCGGGACCGAGCGCCGAGATCCGGCCCGCGCACTCCAGGCCCGGGTACGGGGAGGCGCCGGGCGGCGGGTCGTAGAAGCCCTGCCGCTGGAGCAGGTCGGCGCGGTTGACGGCGCTCGCCGTGACGTCGACGAGGACCTCGCCCGCGGCGGGTTCGGGGGCCGGTACCTCGGCCCAGACCAGTGCGTCGGGGCCGCCGGGCTCGGGAATCGTGATCGCATGCATGCCCCCGACGCTACTCCCGGCCCGTGCGGCGCGGCGCGCGCCTCACTCCGGCAGCGGCCGGTCCGGGCGCGGCTTGAGCGGGTCGGGGGTGCCGACGGTGCCGCCGGGGTGCGGGCTCGGGGAGCGGTGGATGACGACGATGCGGTCGGTGCTCTTCAGCGGGCCCGCCTCGGGGTCGTCGTAGCCGAGCAGCCGGTGCCCGCGGACGACGGTGACGACGAGGTCCTCCACGTCGCGGGGCTGGCGGCCCACCTCGGCCTTGGTGACCGGGCGTTCGTTGAGGCTGAGGCCGGTGCCCTGCTGGATCAGGTCCTCCATCACCGAACTCGCGTTGGGGCTCAGCACGGAGAGGCCGAGGAGGCGTCCGGCGGCGCTCGCGCTGGTGATCACCGAGTCGGCGCCGGACTGCCGCAGCAGCTGCGCGTTCTCCTCCTCGCGCACCGCCACCACGATCTTCAGCCGCGGGTTGAGCTGACGCGCGGTCAGCGAGACCAGGACGGCGGTGTCGTCGCGCTGGGTGGCGATCACGATCTGCTTGGCCCGGCCCACCTCGGCCCGCGAGAGCACGTCGCTGCGGGTCGCGTCGCCCATGACGGCGGCGAAGCCCTCGCGCTTGGCCGCCTCGGTGACGTAGTGGTTCGGGTCGACGACGACGAGCCGGTCCCGGCTGACGCCGGTCGACTGCAGCGTGCGCGCGGCGGAGCGGCCCTTCGTGCCGAAACCGACGACGACGGTGTGGTCGCGCAACTGAGACCTCCAGCGGGAGAGGCGCCACTGTTCGCGGGTGCGGTCGGTGAGCGCTTCCAGGGTGGTGCCGATGAGGATGATGAGGAACAGCACCCGCAGCGGCGTGATGAGCAGGATGTTGATGAGCCTGGCGGTGTCGCTCACCGGGGCGATGTCACCGTAGCCGGTCGTGGAGAGCGTGACCGTCGTGTAGTAGACGGCGTCGAGGAACGAGACGTGCCCGTCGGCGTTGTCGTTGTACTCGTCGCGGTCCAGGTAGACCAGCAGCACGGTCAGCACGAGGACGGCGCTCGCCGCCAGGATCCGCCGCACGACCTGCCGCAGCGGGCTGACCTCGGAGCGGGGCAGCAGGACTTGGTACTGGTTGTTCACGTCGGCTCGGACCTCACCAGGGCAGCGTCAGAAGCTGGACGTCTCCGTCCGGCGCGGAACCGCCGGGCGGGACGACGGCCAGGGCGGTGGCCGTCGCGATGCCGCGGAGCATGGCGGGACCTGTGTAGTGCAGCGGACGGGCCAGGGACTCCGCGGGAGAGTACGCGACGGGCACCAGCCGGGTGTCGCGGGGGTGCGGCTGCACGTGCCCGTCCAGCCGGGCCCACGGCTCGTCGGCCGCCGGCCGGTGTGCGAGCGCGTGCAGCAGCGGAGCGGCGAGCGTGACCAGCCCGGACAGCGCGGCCAGCGGATTCCCCGGCAGGCCCACCAGGTGCGCGGGGCGCGGCGGTTCGGCCTCGCGGACCGTCCGCTTCCGGCCGCGGCCCTTCCCCGGGGGCGCCGTCACCGGGAGTTCGGCCAGCAGCATCGGGTGGCCGGGGCGTACCCGGACGCCGTCGACGAGCAGCCGGGCGCCGATCCGCTCCAGCGTCGGGTGCAGGTGGTCGACGGGGCCCGAGGCGGTGCCGCCGGTGGTGACGACGAGGTCGGCCTCGGTGCCGGTGACGGCCTCGTGCAGGGCCTCGGCGTCGTCGCCGAGCCGGCGGGTGCTGAGCACCTGCGCCCCGAGCGCCTCCAGCCACGGGCCGACCATGGGGCCCAGCGCGTCCCGGATGCGGCCCTCGCGGGGCAGGCCCTGGTGCAGCAACTCGTCGCCCAGCACCAGGACTTCGACGCGCGGCCGGCGGACGGCCGTGATCTCGTCGTACCCGGCGGCCGCGGCCAGCCCCAGTGCGGCCGGGGTGAGCGGGCTGCCCTCGGGGAGCAGCAGGTCGCCGGTGCGGCACTCCTGGCCGCGCTGCCTGATGTCGGTGCCGGGCTGCGGCGGACGGTGCGTGTGCAGCCGCCCGTGCCGCAGCGAGGCGGCCTCGGAGCGCAGCACGGCGCTGGTGCCCGGAGGGGTGCGCGCGCCGGTGGCGATCCGTACGGCCTGGCCGTCGGAGAGCGGGCCGGGCTCGCGCCGGTCGCCCGCGAGGATGCCGGGCGCCTCCTCGTCCTCCGTCAGCTCCCAGGGGCCGGGTCCTGAGACGGCCCAGCCGTCCATCGCGGAGGTGTCGAAGGAGGGGAGGTCGGTGAGGGCTTCGAGCGGCTCGGCGAGCGTGTGCCGCAGGGCCTGGTCGAGCGGCAGGGTGACGGACGGGAGCGGGGAGACGGCGTGCGCCGCGGTGGCGTGCGCCTGGTCCCAGGTGCGGGCCCCGGGGTCGTCCGCGCCGGCGTCCGGGCTCTCCCGAACCGGCTGCGGCGGCTCGGGGTACGGGTGCGCGCCGGTGGACGGTGCGGTGAGCCAGGCGGGCGCGTCCAGTTCGTCCTCGGGCGTGCGCGGCGTCTCCGCCGAACTCCCGCGCGCGGTACGGCCCTTCGCCCGGCCGGCGGCCGGTTCGTCGAGGCGGAGGGCGGCGTCGACCGGGTCGCCGGGGCGGGGGCGCGCGGGGCGGTCCGCGGGGCGCGCCGGGGCCGGGCTCGCGGGGGTGCGGGACGCGGCGGGGCCGTAACCCGGGCCCGCGCGGTGGCTGTTGGCGAGGGCGATGGCCTCGTCGAGTTCGTCGGCCCCGCTCATGCGCCCTGGTCCCCTCCGGCCGGACGGCCGTCGTCCGGCGCCGAACCGGTTCTCTCCTCGGCGGCCCAGCGCTCGGCCAGCCGGGCGGCCTCGCGGACGGCGGCCGCCACGTCGTCGGGGGAGCCGCCCCGGCGGGCGGCGGCGTAGCCGACCAGGAACGTGGTCAACGGGGCGGCCGGGCGGGCCACTCCGTGCGCGGCGTCCCGCGCGAGGTCGAGAAGGGCGGCGGTGTCGACGTCGAGGTCGATCCCGAGTTCCGCCTTGGCCGCGGCAATCCATTCGTCCAGCACGGTGCCATGCTCCCTGATCCTGGAGCGCGCCGTGCCGATGTCCTCCCAGGTGTCGCAGTCCAGCAGCCGCTCCGAGCCGGCCGGCGCGGGGACGCGGCGCAGCCGGAGCGCGGGCAGCAGCAGCCGCAGCGGCAGGCCCGCGAGGTAGCCGTACTCGGTGCGCAGCAGGGCGAGTTCGCGGCGCAGCGCCTCCGCCTCGTACGCGGCGACCAGCGGCTGGTCCCGCCCGTCGTCCAGCACCGCGCCCTCGGCGGACTCCGTGCCCGGGCCCGCGAGCGCGTCCAGCAGGGACGTGACCGTGTCCGGGGTGAGGAAGGGCAGGTCGGCGGAGAGGACGAGGACGGTGTCCGCCGTCGTGTGCCGCAGGCCCGCGTCGAGCGCGGGCAGCGGGCCGCCGCCCGGCGGGTCCTCGCGGGCCCAGGCGACGGCCCGGGCCGTGGGGCGGCGCGGGCCGACGACGACGGTGGTCGCGGCACCGGCGCAGGCGGTGAGCACCCGGTCGAGCAGGGTGCGGCCGCCGACCGTCACGGCCGGTTTGTCGGTGCCGCCGAGCCGCCGCGCGCCGCCGCCCGCGAGGACGACGGCGTCGTGGTGGCGTTGCCGGGGTGCGTACGGGGGCTGGGTCGTCACCCCTAGAGCGTACGGAGCAGCACCGCAGGTGACTCCACGCAGTCGGCGACGTAGCGCAGGAAACCGCCGGCCGTGCCGCCGTCGCACACCCGGTGGTCGAAGGTGAGGGACAGGTTCACCACCTTGCGGACGGCCAGTTCGCCGCCGACGGCCCACGGCTTGTCCGCGATCCGGCCGACGCCGAGCATCGCCGCCTCGGGGTGGTTGATGATCGGGGTCGAGCCGTCCACGCCGAACACCCCGTAGTTGTTCAGGGTGAAGGTGCCGCCGGTCAGTTCGGCCGGGGTCAGCCCGCCCGTACGCGCCGACTCGGTGAGCCGGGCGATCTCCTCGCTGAGCCCCGTCGCGTCCCTGGCGTGCGCGTCCCGTACGACGGGGACGACGAGGCCGCGGTCGGTCTGCGCGGCGAAGCCGAGGTGCACGCCGGGCAGCCGCACGATCTCGCGGGAGGCGGTGTCGACGGTGGAGTTCAGCTCGGGGTGGCGGGCCAGGGCCGCCGTGCAGATCCGGGCGAGCAGCGCCAGCAGGGAGATCTTCGGGCCGCCGTGCGCGTTCATCGCGGCCCGCGCGGCGAGCAGTTCGGTGGCGTCCGCGTCGACCCAGCAGGTGGCGTCCGGGATTTCGGAGCGGCTGCGGGACAGCTTCTCGGCGACCGCGCCGCGCACCCCGGTCAGCGGCAGCCGCCGCTCGCCCTCCTGCGCCACGGCGGTGGGCCCGGGCGCGGGCTCCGGTTCCGCGGCGCGGGACGCGGCCTCGACGTCGGCGCGCAGGATCAGCCCGTCGGGGCCCGAACCGGCCACCCGCGTCAGGTCCACCCCGCGCTCCCTGGCCAGCCGCCGGACCAGCGGCGAGATCACGGGGACGGTGCGCGTGCCCCCGTTCGCCGTCCCGTTCGCCTCGGCGGGCCGCGCGGGGGCGCCGTCCGCCGGGCGGACGCGGCGGCGCCGGCCCGTCGCCGTCCGGGTGCCGTAGCCGACCAGGACGTTCCCCGAGCCCTCCGCCTCCTCGGCCGGAGCGGCCTCGTCCGCCTCCGGGCCCGCGTCGGGGGCCGCCTGCGCCTTGGCCTCCGCGCCCGTGGCGACCGTGACGAGCGGGGTGCCCACCGGGATCTCCGCGCCGACGTCCCCGTACCGCGCGGTGACCACACCGCCGTACGGGCACGGCACGTCGACCAGCGCCTTCGCCGTCTCGACCTCGACGACCGGCTCGTCCACCCGTACCGCGTCCCCGACGTCGACGAGCCAGCGGACGATCGTCGCCTCCGTCAGCCCCTCCCCCAGATCGGGCAGGGCGAATTCGCGGACTTCCGCCATCAGCGAGTCCCTCCAGAACCCTCGGACGCGTACGAGCTCTCCCACTGGAGCCTGCTCACAGTGTCCAGCACCCGGTCCACACCCGGCAGATGGTGCCGCTCCAGCATCGGCGGCGGGTACGGGACGTCGAAGCCCGTGACGCGCAGCACCGGCGCCTCCAGGTGGTGGAAGCAGCGCTCGGTGACCCGGGCGGCGATCTCGGCGCCCGGACCGGCGAAGCCGGCGGCCTCGTGCACCACCACGGCCCGGCCGGTGCGCCGCACCGACTCGGTGACCGTCCGCTCGTCGAAGGGCACCAGCGAGCGCAGGTCCACCACCTCCAGGTCCCAGCCCTCCTCGCGGCCCGCCTCGGCGGCCTCCAGGCACACCGGCAGCGAGGGGCCGTAGGTGATCAGCGTCGCCGAGCGGCCCGGGCGCCGGACCACCGCGCTCCCGATGCCCGGCACCTCGGCCGGCGCCTCGGGGGACCAGTCGTCCTTGCCCCAGTACAGCCGCTTCGGCTCCAGGAAGACGACCGGGTCGTCACTGGCGATCGCCGCGCGCAGCAGCCCGTACGCGTCCGCGACGGTGGCCGGGGTGACGACCTGGAGCCCGGGCGTGGCCGCGTAGTACGCCTCGGAGGAGTCGCTGTGGTGCTCGACGCCGCCGATGCCGCCGCCGTACGGCACCCGGATGGTGAGGGGCATGGGCAGCGCGCCGCGGGTGCGGTTCCGCATCCGCGAGACGTGCGAGATGAGCTGCTCGAACGCCGGGTAGGCGAAGGCGTCGAACTGCATCTCCACCACCGGGCGCAGCCCGTACATGGCCATCCCGACGGCGGTGCCGAGGATGCCCGCCTCGGCCAGCGGGGTGTCCGTGCAGCGCCGGTCGCCGAACTCGGCGGCCAGCCCGTCCGTCACCCGGAACACCCCGCCGAGGGTGCCGATGTCCTCGCCGAGCAGGTGCACCGCCGGGTCCTCGGCCAGCGCGTCCCGGAGCGCCCGGTTGAGGGCCTGCGCCATCGTCGCCGGTTTGCGGGCCGCGGGCCTGGCCCCCGGCGCCTCGACCGCCGTGCTCATCGCTGTGCCCCTCCCGCCGTTCCGTCGGATTCCGCCTCGGCCCGCAGCTCGGCCCGCAACTGCTGCTCCTGCTGCCGCAGTTGCTGGGTGGGCTCCGCGTAGACCTCGGCGAACAGGTCCGTGGGCGCGAGTTCCGGTTCGCGGTTCATCCGGTCCCGCAGGCCGGCCGCCATCCGGTCGGCGTCCTCCCGCGCCTCGCGCACGCCCGCGTCGTCCAGCAGCTTCCGGGCCCGCAGTTCGCGCTCCACCAGCAGCAGCGGGTCGTGCGCCCGCCACGCCTCGACCTCCTCGGCCGAGCGGTAGCGGGTGGCGTCGTCGGCGTTGGTGTGCGCCTCCAGCCGGTACGTCACGGCCTCGACCAGCGTCGGGCCGCCGCCCGCGCGGGCCCGCTCCACCGCCTCGGCCAGCACCTCGCGCACGGCCGCCACGTCGTTGCCGTCCACCAGCCGTCCCGGCATTCCGTAGCCGACGGCCTTGTGCGCCAGCGAGGGCGCGGCCGTCTGCTTCTCCAGCGGGACCGAGATCGCGAAGCCGTTGTTCTGGACGAGGAAGACGGCCGGGGCCTGCCACACGGCCGCGAAGTTCAGCGCCTCGTGGAAGTCGCCCTCGCTGGTGCCGCCGTCGCCGACCATGGCCAGCGCGACCGTGTCCTCCCCGCGCAGCCGCGCCGCGTGCGCCAGTCCGACGGCGTGCGGCAGCTGCGTCGCCAGCGGGGTGCACAGCGGGGCGACGTGGGTGGTGCGCGGGTCGTAGCCGTTGTGCCAGTCGCCGCGCAGCAGGGACAGCACCTCGACGGGGTCGAGGCCGCGGGTGACGGCGGCCAGGGTGTCCCGGTAGCTGGGGAAGAGCCAGTCCCGCTCCTCCAGCACGTCACCGGCCGCGACCTGGGCCGCCTCCTGCCCGGTGGACGAGGGGTAGACGGCGAGCCTGCCCTGCTTCGTCAGCGCCGTGGCCTGCTCGTTGTACCGGCGCCCGCGCACCAGCAGCCCGTACAGCCGCCGCAGCAGCTCGCCGTCCGGCGCGTCGCTCCCGGAGGAGCCTCCGACGCCGAGCAGCCGGTGGGGACGCTCGTCCGGCAGCAGCGGGGCCGGGTCGAGCCGGGGGCGCCAGGCAGCGGGCGGGGCAAGGCGATGGGCGCCTGGCTGCTCCAGGACCGTCATCACGGACACCTCCTCGTGGGGGGCGAAGCACATCGGGGGATCGAGCGGGGTGGGCTCTCACCTACCGATTGTTCGGTCGACGGTGCACTTTGGCTACAGGCGGCGTCGGCCTGTGGACAAACGGACCGTGCGCCCGTTCGATGACTGCAACACGTCCAGGGAGGGGAGGCCACACGGCATGGCAGAAGGACAGATGGCCCAGCCGTGCGGGACGCCGGGGGAGGCCGCTCCCGCGGGGGCGACGGGCGAGGCGCACATACCGGAGCAGTCCCGTCCGCCGGAGCCGCCCCGTCCGCCCGCGCGGCCGCTGGACGACGTCGACCGCGGCATCCTGCGGCTGCTCCGCGCCGACGGGCGGGCCTCGGTCCGGTCCGTCGCCGAGCGCGTCCACGTCTCCAGGGCCAACGCCTACGCGCGCATCAACCGGCTGATCGACGACGGGGTGCTGCGCGGGTTCAGCGCCAGGATCGACCACGAACGGGCAGGTCAGGGGGCCTCCGCCTACATCACGCTGAAGATCGTGCAGGACTCCTGGCGGAGCGTGCGGGAACGGCTGCTGGAGCTGCCGGGCGCGACCCACATGGCGCTGGTCAGCGGCGACTTCGACGTCCTGCTGCTGGTGCACACCGAGGACAACCAGGCCCTGCGCGACCTCGTCCTCACCCGCATCCAGTCCATCCCGGGCGTGATCAGCACGCGCACGCTGCTGGTCTTCGAGGAGACGGACGTCGAGCCGGACCTGTGAGCCGGACGGTCAGGTCCGCAGCCCGGCGAAGGCGGTGCGGACGACGGCGTCGGCGACCTGGGCGCTGCTCGGGGCGCCGTCGTGTCCGGCGCGGCCGGGCCGGTACCACTCGACGATCGAGTTGATCATCCCGAACAGGAGCCGGGTCGCGAGCCGCGCGTCCACGTCGTCCCGCAGATCGCCCTCGGCCGCCGCCTGCTTCAGCAGGTCCGTGACCCGCTGGTCGAACTCGCGCCTGCGGGCCAGCGCCCACCGCTCGGTCTCCGTGTTGCCGCGCACCCGCAACAGCAGCGTGACGTACGGCAGTTCGGCCATCAGGACCTCGGCCGTGCGGCGGGTGACGTGCTCCAGCCGGTCCACGGCGCGGCCCTCGCCGGCCGGTTCCTCGTCGAGGATGGCGAACAGCTGGTCCAGGGCCCGGCTGGTGGCCCTGCGCAGCAGTTCCTCCTTGCCGCGCACGTGGTGGTAGATGGAGGACTTGGATATCCCCGCCGCCCTGGACAGGTGCTCCATCGAGGTGCCGTCGTAGCCGCGCTCGTTGAACACCTTCACGGCGACGGACAGCAGCGATTCCGGGGTGTAGGTGTCACGTCCAGGCGGCATGCGGCGATGCTATCCAGGCGTGCGAGAGGGCCCGCCGCGGGTCGGCGGCGGGGGCCTACTCCGGCTTGCCGCTGGAGACGGTCAGGTCGACCTTGTCGGTCTTCGGGTTGAAGCTGTCGATGCTGTCGGGCGACTGGTCCAGGACGGCGTTCTTGCCCCAGACGTTCTCGTCCTCCGTGGAGACGTCGCCGAGCTTCCAGCCCGCCGCGCGCAGGCACGTCTTGACCGAGTGGAGGTTCTTGGTGGTGAAGTCCGGCATGAGGACCTCGCCCGGCTCGGAGTAACTCTCCGTCGCCTCCGTGCACTTGGAGGTGTCGATCGTCTTCGACCTGTCCTCCGCCTTGAAGCCGTCGACGTTCTCCTCCTCGGCGTCCGAGCCGGTCTCGCTCTCGGTGTCCGCACCGGAACCGGAATCCGAGCCGCCGCCCGAACCGGAACCGGCCTCGACCGAGCTCGTCCCGCCCGACCGCGGCTCCTCCTCGCCCCCGCCGCTGCTGGCGATCACGAAGACCAGCGTCAGCACCACGATCGCCGCGATCGCGACGCCTGCGATCAGCGGCGCGTTGCTCTTGTTCCCGGAGGACCCCGGGCCGCCCGGCGGCGGCGTGAGGTGGTACGGCGGCGGGGTCGCGGGCGCGGGCTGCCCGAACGGCGCGGGCGCCGGGTACCCGGGCCCCATCGGACCGCCGGGGCCGGGGCCCATCGGCCCGCCGGGCCCGCCCGGCCCGACCGGACTTCCCTGGACGCCTGGCCCCATCGGCCCCGGACCGGGCACCGGGCCGGGCGGCGGGGTGGACGGGCCGAAGCCGAAGCCCTGCTGCGGCTGGTACGGCATGCCCTGCGGCGGTATGCCGGGCGGCGGCGTCACGTCGCCCACCGGCGGGAACACGGCCTGGCCGACGCCGGCGCCGCTGTTGGCCGGCGGGCCGCCGCTGATGATGATCGGCGCCGCGCCCGCGGCCGCGCCCGAACCGCTGATCCGGGCGCACTCGGTCTGCATCGTCTCGGCCGTGCCGAACCGCTCGTCCGGGTTCTTCCGCAGCGAGCGCCCCACGAGCGCGTCGACGGCCTGCGGCACCGACTGGTTGATCGACGACGGGAGGGGCGGTTCCTCCTGGACGTGCGCGTAGGCGATGGCCAGCGCCGAGTCCGCGTCGAAGGGGAGACGGCCGGTCAGCAGCTCGAAGAGCATGATGCCGACGGAGTAGATGTCCGAGCGGGCGTCGACGCCGCGGCCCAGCGCCTGCTCCGGCGAGAGGTACTGCGGGGTGCCGACGACCATGCCCGTCTGCGTCATCGACGTCACGCCGGACTGCATGGCGCGGGCGATGCCGAAGTCCATCACCTTGACCACGCCGCGCTTGGTGACCATGACGTTGCCCGGCTTGATGTCCCGGTGCACCAGGCCCAGTTCGTGGCTGGCCTCCAGCGCGGCGAGCACGTCACCGGTGATCTTGAGGGCCTTCTCGGTGGGCATCGCGCCGTGCTGCGCCACGTCCTCGTCGAGCACCGCGCGCAGCGGCTTGCCCTCGACGTACTCCATGACGATGTACGGCACCGTCGCGCCGTTGATCTCGTCCTCGCCGGAGTCGAAGACGGAGACGATGTTGGTGTGTGTGAGCTTGGCGACAGCCTGTGCCTCGCGGCGGAACCGCTCGCGGAAGGACTGCTCGCGCCCGAGGTCGGAGTGCAGGGTCTTGACGGCGACCTGGCGGTCGAGGACCGAGTCGTAGGCGAGGAAGACCGAGGCCATGCCGCCGACGCCGAGCAGGCTCCGCAGCTCGAACCGCCCCCGGCCCACGGTCTGGCCGAGATACTCAGCGGCTGCGCGTGCGCCCTCGTCGCTCATCTGACTGCTTCCCCCTCGGCGACGGCCCGAGGGCCCCTCGCCAGGTCTGTCGCAGGGCGTCTCCGGCTCCGGTGACCCACTGATCCGCTGCCCTATTGATCCACTGATCCCGATACTCGCCCAAGTCTGCCGGAGGGCTCCCCTACGTCAAGCGCGTTGCCCGTTCCGTAACCGATGCCCAGCCTGTGCCGGGGGAGTTCGCGGGCGGCCGGAAAGCGACCCCGGGCCCGTGCGTACCGTCGAGAATCCGGAGGGCTGTGCTCCGGAGGAAGGGGCCGGGTGCGGAGCTCGTGAACGCTCCGTGTTCCTGACGTGCGCATGCGGTGACGGGTGCCGACTCCCCGTGAGGGGAGAGGGGGAGAAAGGGCGCCGGAACGGAGAAGAAGACCGCGGAATGTAGCACTGAGTGAACTTGCCAGCCGGGTGTCGCAGCCGATTGGATGTCTCCTCCGTCCAAATCCACGTGCCCCCGGTGAGCCTGTAGCCTCCGAACGGGGGAGCATGACGAGCCGCGCGAGATCGCGGAACCGAATCGACGGCGAGGACTGATGGCACAGACGCAGGCCGGCGGGGACCCTACGGACCCCGAGGCGACGGGCGGCACGACGCCTGACTCGCCGGAGCTGTGGGGTAACAACGGCCTCGTCGGAGACGGCCGTTACCGCCTCACCCACCGTCTGGGCCGGGGCGGCATGGCAGAGGTCTTCGGCGCGGAGGACCTGCGGCTCGGCCGCACGGTCGCCGTCAAGCTGCTCCGCTCCGACCTCGCGGAGGACCCGGTCTCCAAGGCGCGGTTCACGCGCGAGGCCCAGTCCGTCGCGGGGCTCAACCACCACTCCGTCGTCGCGGTCTACGACTCCGGCGAGGAGATCATCGGCGGCAACGTCACGCCGTACATGGTCATGGAGCTGGTCGAGGGCAACACGATCCGCGATCTGCTGCTCAACGCGGACGCGCCGCCCGCCGACCAGGCGCTGATCATCGTCTCCGGGGTGCTGGAGGCGCTGGCGTACAGCCACCAGCACGGCATCGTCCACCGGGACATCAAGCCGGCGAACGTCATCATCACGCAGGCCGGCGCGGTCAAGGTGATGGACTTCGGCATCGCCCGCGCCATGCACGGCGCGTCCAACACCATGACCCAGACCGGCATGGTCATGGGCACCCCGCAGTACCTCTCGCCCGAGCAGGCCCTCGGCAAGACCGTCGACACCCGCTCCGACCTGTACGCCACGGGCTGCCTGCTCTACGAACTCCTCACGCTGCGCCCGCCGTTCACCGGCGAGACACCGCTCTCGGTCGTCTACCAGCACGTGCAGGACGACCCGACGCTGCCGTCCCTGGCCTCCGACGCCGTCCCGCCCGAGCTGGACGGCCTCGTGATGCGCTCGCTGGCGAAGGACCCGGACGACCGGTTCCAGACCGCCGAGGAGATGCGGGCGCTCACCCAGTACGCGCTCCAGATGCTCCAGGAGCAGGGCGGCCACACCGGCGGCATGTGGGACACCGGCCCCGCCGGCCACACCGGCGCCTCCACCCCCGCCATGGGCGTGACCGGCGCCAACGCCCGCCAGCACCCGCAGCACGGCGACACCTCCCAGCTCGGCCCGCCCCTGCTGATGGGCCGCCCGGACCGGGACGACGGCGGCTTCGAGGGCGGCGCGCACGAGGCCGGCCGCAAGAAGGGCGGCGGCGTCAAGTACGCGCTGATCGCCTTCCTGGCCGTCATCGCCATCGCCGCCGGCGTCTTCTTCGCCGCCAACTCCGGTGCGGACAAGGGCGGGGAGGACGTCAAGCCCGACACCTCCTCGTCCCAGCCGGAGGACGACGAGACCACCTCCGAGCCCGAGGTCACGCCCACCGAGCAGGACCAGGACCAGGACACGGGCACCAGCACGGGCGACACCGGCGAGTGGACCCCGAGCGAGACCCCCTCGGAGGAGACGCCCAGCGAGACGGACGACGGCACGCCCACCGACGGCCCGACCGACACCCCGAGCGAGACCGCCTCGGGCGGCGAGACCGGCGGCGAGTCCGACGGCGCCATCGGCGGCAACGAGCCGACCGAGCCGACGACGGAGCCGACCGAGACCGGCGAGGGCGGCATCACCGGCGGCGAGGGCCCCGGCCCGGCCGACCCGATCGGCGGCAACGAGCCGACGGGCTGAGCACCGGACACTTCACGCCGAAAGGGCGGCGGCCTGCTGCGGAAGCAGCAAGGCCGCCGCCCTTTCAGGTTCTACGATGCGGCTCGTGCAGCTCACGCAGCCGGTCCGGCACCGCCGCCCGCTCCCGCCCCCGGACACCGTCCGGACCCTGATCCGGCAGTACGGAGCCGGGGAGCCGCTGTCCTGCGACCCCCTCTCGACCGGGCTGCTCAACCACGGCTACCGGCTCGTCACCACCCGGGGCCACTACTTCCTCAAGAACCACCTCGCCGACACGGACAGCGGACCGCGCCCCGCCCCGGCCGCCGCCCCCGCCGGACCCACGGCCGAGGACACGGCGCCCGCGCTCGGCACGATCGTGCGGCAGCACCGGGCCACCGCGCGGCTCGCGGCGCTCGGCCTCCCCGTCGTACCGCCGCTCGCCGACGCCGGCGGCCGCACCGTCGTCGTCCTCGACGGGCGCGCGTACGCGCTGCACCCGTGGATCGAGGGCCGGCACCGGGACGGCGCCCAGCTCACCACCGAACAGTCCCGGCGTCTGGGCACCCTCCTCGGCCAGGTCCACACCTGCCTGGCCCGGGTCATGGGGACGGGCGGGCGCGGCGAGCACCCCACGGGCTTAGCCGGACCGGGCGCTCCGGGCCGGGTGCCCGGCGGGCCCTTCGCCCCGGCCGATCCGGCCGACACCAAGGAGCTGATCGCCGAGCTGCTGGTCCGCATCCGCGCACGGACCAGGCCCGACGCCTTCGACCGGCTCGCCGAGCACCGCCTCGTCGAGCGCCGCGCCCTGCTGCGCCGGTACGCGGACCGCCGCCCCGCCGCCGGTTCGGCGCCGCCCGAGGGCTGGGTGCACGGCGACTTCCACCCGCTGAACCTGCTGTACCGCGAGGCCGACCCCGTCGCCATCGTCGACTGGGACCGGCTCGCGGTGCGGCCCTGCGCCGAGGAGACCGTACGGGGCGCCGCGATCTTCTTCGTCCGGCCCGACGGCAGCCTGGACCTGCCCAAGGTGCGGGCCTACGCGCGCGCCTACCGGCAGGCGGCGCGCGCCTCGGCGGACGAACTGTGCGCCGCCGTGCACCGGGTGTGGTGGGAGCGGCTGAACGACTTCTGGACGCTGCGCTGGCGCTACCAGCTCCGCGACACCCGCGCCGACCCGCTCTTCCCCGCCCTCTCGGCCCTCGCCGTGTGGTGGACCCGGCACTACGAGGAGGTCCGCACGGCGTTTTCCCGCTGAGGCGTCCCTGCTGAGGCGTCCCTGCTGAGCCGTCCCCGCTGAGCGGCGCTCACGGCCGGGAGCGGTCGCGCGTGGCCTGGCGGCGGGCCACGTACGCGGCGGCCTGCGAGCGGCGCTCCATGCCCAGCTTGGACAGCACGCTGGAGACGTAGTTCTTGATGGTCTTCTCGGCCAGGTGCAGCCGCTCGCCGATGGCCCGGTTGGTGAGCCCCTCGCCGATCAGGTCGAGGATGCGCTGCTCCTGCTCGGTGAGCGAGGCGGCCGGGTCGTCCTCGGGGGCGCCGCGTCCGGTGCGGAGCCGTTCCAGGACGCGCTGGGTGGCGACCGGGTCCAGCAGCGACCTGCCCGCGGCGACGTCCCGGACGGCGGTGAGCAGCTCCTGGCCCCGGATGGCCTTGAGGACGTAGCCGGAGGCGCCCGCGACGATCGCGTCGAACAGGGCCTCGTCGTCGGAGAACGAGGTCAGCATCAGGCACTTGACGCCGCTGTCCCGGGAGCGGATCTCGCGGCAGACCTCGACGCCGCTGCCGTCCGGCAGCCGTACGTCGAGCACGGCGACGTCCGGGCGGGTGGCGGGGATGCGGACCAGCGCGTCGGCCGCCGTCCCGGCCTCGCCGACGACCTCGATGTCGTTCTCCATCGCGAGCATCTCGTGCACCCCGCGGCGCACGACCTCGTGATCGTCGAGCAGGAATACCGTGATTTTTCCGTTTTCGCTCACCTGTTCAGTCTCACATACTGGTCCCTTCAGTGCTCTTCCCGTGCTCGCGGGGGCCGGGATAACGTCTGGGGGTCCGCAGGGTCCACCGCGTTCGCAAGGCCGTGACCAGTGATGTCCCTGATCGGCGGCGTTGATCGGAAATCCGGGCAGTTTCCTTGGATTTCCGAACAAAGTTGCAGGTCAGGGCAGCTTCGTGCGTGTATGGAGGTCTGGGAAATGGCTTCAGCGGGCCGACGACCGGGACAGCAGTCACCGCTCGGTCCTGTCCGCGACGCACCCACCCCGTGCGCCGTGCGGGACCGGGCAAGCCTCCCCCCTCCCCTCGGTGGGGGACCCTCGAGGCCGCCGGCGACCCCGGAGGCCCGACAGACAGAGGAGCACACGTGACCGTGGAGAGCACTGCCGCGCGCAGCACGACGCGCCGCAGCGGCACCGGAGGAAAGCGCGCCACGACGAAGAACGCCGCCGGGAACGCCGCCGAGGACGCGACCGCCCCCGCCGAGAAGTCACCGTCCTCCGGGACATCCGGCGCCAGGAAGACCTCGGGAACGAGGAAGACCGCGAAGAAGCCCGCGGGCAGGACGGCGGCGAAGTCCGCCGCGAAGAAGCCCGCGAAGTCCGCGAAGCCGGCCGAGGGGGAGACGCAGCTCGTCCAGCTGCTGACCCCGGAGGGCGAGCGGGTGGAACACCCGGAGTACTCCGTCGACCTCTCCGCCGAGGAACTCCGCGGCCTGTACCGCGACATGGTGCTCACCCGCCGCTTCGACGCCGAGGCCACCTCCCTCCAGCGGCAGGGCGAACTGGGCCTGTGGGCCTCGCTGTTGGGCCAGGAGGCCGCGCAGATCGGCTCCGGGCGGGCGCTGCGCGACGACGACTACGTCTTCCCCACCTACCGCGAGCACGGCGTCGCCTGGTGCCGCGGGGTGGACCCGACGAACCTGCTCGGCATGTTCCGGGGCGTCAACCACGGCGGCTGGGACCCGAAGAGCAACAACTTCCACCTGTACACGATCGTCATCGGCTCCCAGGTGCTGCACGCCACCGGCTACGCGATGGGCGTGACGATGGACGACGCGGACTCCGCCGTCGTCGCGTACTTCGGTGACGGTGCCTCCAGCCAGGGCGACGTCGCGGAGGCGTTCACCTTCGCCGCGGTCTACAACTCGCCCGTCGTCTTCTTCTGCCAGAACAACCAGTGGGCCATCTCCGAGCCCGCCGAGCGCCAGTCGCGGGTGCCGATCTACCAGCGGGCGCGGGGCTTCGGCTTCCCGGGCGTCCGGGTCGACGGCAACGACGTGCTGGCCTGCCTCGCCGTCACCCGCGCCGCCGTCGAGCGGGCGCGCAACGGCGAGGGCCCGATGCTCGTCGAGGCGTTCACCTACCGGATGGGCGCGCACACCACCTCCGACGACCCGACCCGCTACCGGTGCGAGGAGGAGCGCGCCGAGTGGGAGGCGAAGGACCCGATCCACCGGCTCCGTGTCCACCTGGAGAAGGAGGGCCTGGCCGACGCGGAGTTCCTCGCCGGGATCGAGGAGGAGAGCGACGCGATGGGCAAACACGTGAGGGAAGCGATCCGCTCCATGCCGGACCCCGACACCATGGCGATCTTCGAGAACGTCTACGCCGACGGGCACGCGCTCGTCGACGAGGAGCGCGCGCAGTTCGCCGAGTACCTCGCCGGTTTCGCCGAGGGCGCCGCAGAGGAGGGCCGCTGACATGGCAGCCGACACCGCCACCGCGCGCGGAAGCAAGAAGCTCCCGCTCTCCAAGGCGCTGAACGAGGCCCTCCGGGTCTCCATGGAGCAGGACCCGAAGGTCCTCGTCATGGGGGAGGACGTCGGCAAGCTCGGCGGCGTCTTCCGGATCACCGACGGGCTGCAGAAGGACTTCGGCGAGAAGCGGGTCATCGACACCCCGCTGGCCGAGTCCGGCATCGTCGGCACCGCGATCGGCCTCGCGCTGCGCGGCTACCGCCCCGTGGTGGAGATCCAGTTCGACGGCTTCGTCTTCCCCGCGTACGACCAGATCGTCACGCAGCTCGCGAAGATGCACGCGCGGGCGCTGGGCAAGGTGAAGCTCCCCGTCGTCATCCGCATCCCGTACGCGGGCGGCATCGGCGCCGTCGAGCACCACAGCGAGTCGCCCGAGGCGCTGTTCGCGCACGTGCCGGGCCTCAAGTGCGTCTCGCCGTCGAACTCCGAGGACGCGTACTGGATGATGCGGCAGGCCATCGAGTGCGACGACCCGGTCGTCTTCTTCGAGCCGAAGCGCCGCTACTGGGACAAGTCCGAGGTCGACTTCGACGCGGTGCCCGAGGGCCTGCACACGGCCCGGGTCGCCCGCGAGGGCACCGATCTCACGCTCGCGGCCTACGGGCCGATGGTGAAGACCTGCCTCGGCGCGGCCACGGCCGCCGAGGAGGAGGGCACCTCGCTGGAGGTCGTCGACCTGCGCTCGATGTCGCCGATCGACTTCGACACCCTCCAGGCTTCCGTCGAGAAGACCGGCAGGCTGGTCGTCGTGCACGAGGCTCCGGTATTCCTGGGTACGGGTTCCGAGGTCGCCGCCAGGATCACGGAACGCTGCTTCTACCACCTGGAGGCGCCGGTCCTGCGGGTCGGCGGTTTCCACGCGCCGTATCCTCCGGCCCGGCTGGAGGACGAGTACCTTCCGGGCCTGGACCGGGTGCTCGATGCCGTCGACCGCGCGCTGGCGTACTGAGGAGAGCCGTGACGATGACCGAAAGCGCGACACGGATCCGCGAGTTCCGCATGCCCGACGTGGGCGAGGGGCTGACGGAGGCCGAGATCCTCAAGTGGTACGTCCAGCCCGGTGACACCGTCACGGACGGGCAGGTCGTCTGCGAGGTGGAGACGGCCAAGGCCGCGGTCGAACTGCCCATCCCCTTCGACGGCGCGGTGCACGAGCTCCGCTTCGAGGAGGGCACGACGGTCGACGTCGGCACCCCGATCATCACCGTCGACACCGAGCCGGGCGCGGGCCCGGCGCCGGAGGCCGCCCCGGCCGCGGAGGCCCCGGCCGCCGAGGCTCCGGCCGCCGAGTCCGGTGACTCCGGTGAGCAGGGCGGCAAGCGCGAGCCCGTGCTCGTCGGGTACGGCGTGGCCGAGGCCCCGACGAAGCGCCGCCCCCGCAAGGGCGCGGCCACCGGCGAGGGCCGGCCGGCGCAGCCCGCGCCGGAGCTGAACGGGCACGGCGCCGCGCCGCCCGCGGCCCCGGCGGCTCCCGTGACCGAAGTCCCCGGCCAGGAGCGGCCGTTGGCGAAGCCGCCGGTGCGGAAGCTCGCCAAGGACCTGGGCATAGATCTCACCACCGTCGTGCCCTCGGGCCCCGAGGGCGTCATCACCCGGGACGACGTGCACGCAGCGGCCCGCGCGGCCCAGGCGCCCGCCGCCCCCGCGCCCGAGGCGCCCGCTCCGGCTCCGGCCCCGGCTCCGGCGGAGTCCGCGCAGGCCGGGCCGCGCGGCGCCGCGGGCGAGACGCGGGTGCCGATCCGGGGCGTCCGCAAGGCGACCGCCCAGGCGATGGTGAACAGCGCGTTCACCGCGCCGCACGTCACCGAGTTCGTGACCGTCGACGTCACGAAGACGATGAAGCTGGTGCGGGAGCTGAAGGAGGACCCGGACATGGCCGGCGTGCGGGTCAACCCGCTGCTGCTGGTCGCCCGCGCCTTCCTCGTCGCGCTGCGCCGCCACCCGGAGGCCAACGCGGCCTGGGACGAGGCGAACCAGGAGATCGTCCGCAAGGACTACGTGAACCTGGGCATCGCCGCGGCCACCCCGCGAGGCCTGGTCGTGCCGAACATCAAGGACGCGCACGCCAAGAGCCTGACCGAACTGGCCGCCGCGCTCGCCGAGTTGGTGACCACGGCCCGCGAGGGCCGGACGTCGCTGGAGGAGATGCAGGGCGGGACGGTCACGATCACGAACGTCGGCGTCTTCGGCGTCGACACCGGTACGCCGATCCTCAACCCGGGCGAGTCCGCGATCCTGGCCTTCGGCCAGGTGCGCAAGCAGCCCTGGGTGCACAAGGGGAAGGTCAAGCCGCGTGACGTCACCACCCTGGCGCTCTCCTTCGACCACCGGCTGATCGACGGCGAGCTCGGCTCCAGGCTGCTCGCCGACGTCGCGGCCGTCCTGGAGAAGCCGAAGCGCCTGATGACCTGGCTCTGACCGGGGCTTCGGGCCCCGGCTTCCGGGCTCCCGCACGAGGCGCCGTCCGCATCGCGGACGGCGCTTCTGTGGGTATCCCTGTTGTATCTATGCTGTGCACATGCCCGCACCACCCTCCAGCGCACCCGTCCGGCCCGCTGCCTCCCCGAAGAAGAACCCGCCCGCCGCCGAGCGGGTCTACCACCACGTCAAGCAGGCCGTGCTGGAACGCCGTTACGAGGGCGGCATGCTGCTCACCGAGGGCGAGCTGGCCGAGGCCGTCGGCGTCTCCCGCACGCCGGTCCGCGAGGGCCTGCTGCGCCTGGAGGTCGAGGGGCTGATCAAGCTGTACCCGAAGAAGGGCGCCATGGTGCTGCCCGTCTCGGCGCAGGAGATCACCGACGTCGTCGAGACCCGGCTGCTCGTCGAGGAGCACGCCGTCCGCAAGTGCGCGCAGGCCGCCGGGCCCGCGCTGCTGACGCGGCTGGAGCAGCTGCTGGAGGAGCAGCACGCGCACCGCGCGGACGGTGATCTCGCCGCGCTCGCCGTCAGCGACCGCGCCTTCCACGCGGAGATCGTCAAGGCCACCGGGAACGAGATCCTCGTCCGGCTCTACGACCAGCTCCGCGACCGCCAGCTGCGGATGGGCGTCGCCGTGATGCACGCGCACCCGCAGCGGATCGCCAAGAACATCACGGAGCACACCGAGATCGTGGCGGCGCTGCGCGCGGCCGACCCGGACGCCGCCGCTGCCGCCGTCCACCACCACGTCAGCTGGGTCCGCAACCTGGCGCACGGCGAGGACGCCCCGGCCACCGACCGCGCCGAGCAGGGCGGTGCCCGGTGAGCGCCGCCTCCGCACCGGCCACCGCCCCGCTGGGGGACCCGCCCGGAGGACGGCGTGCCGTCGCCGTCTGGGGGCTCGGCGTCGCCGTCTACTTCATCGCGATCACCTACCGCACCAGCCTCGGCGTCGCCGGACTCGACGCCACCGAGCGCTTCGACATCAACGCCTCCGCGCTCTCCACCTTCTCCATCCTCCAACTGCTCGTGTACGCGGGCATGCAGATACCCGTCGGCCTGCTCGTCGACCGCTGGGGCACCAAGAAGGTGCTGACGCTCGGCGTCGTCCTCTTCACCATCGGCCAGTTCGGCTTCGCCCTCTCCGGGAGCTACGCGGCGGCGCTGGCCTGCCGCGCGCTGCTGGGCTGCGGCGACGCCATGACCTTCATCGCCGTGCTGCGGCTGGGCAGCCGCTGGTTCCCGGCGCGGCGCGGGCCGCTCGTCGCGCAGATCGCCGCGCTGATCGGGATGGCGGGCAACCTCGTCACCACCCTCGTCCTCGCCCGGTTCCTCGGCTCCTTCGGCTGGACGCCGACCTTCGCGGGCAGCGCCGTCGGCGGCGTGGTGATCCTGGTGCTGGTCCTGCTCTTCCTCAAGGACCACCCCGAGGGGTACGCGCCGGCCACCGCACCGCCGTCCGGCGGCGGGTACGTCCGCAGCCAGATCGCCGACTCGTGGCGCGAGCCGGGCACCCGGCTGGGCATGTGGGTGCACTTCACCACCCAGTTCCCCGGCATGGTCTTCCTGCTGCTGTGGGGGCTGCCCTTCCTCGTCGAGGGGCAGGGCCTCGACCGCTCCACCGCGGGCGAACTGCTCACCCTCGTCGTGCTGTCCAACATGGTCATCGGGCTCGTGTACGGGCAGGTCATCGCCCGCCACCACGCGGCCAGGGCGCCGATCGCGCTGGGCACCGTCGCGGTCACGGCCGCGGCCTGGGCCACGGCCGTCTTCTGGCCCGGGCACGCGCCGATGGCGGTGCTGGTGATGCTCTGCGTCGTGCTGGGGGCCTGCGGTCCCGCCTCGATGGTCGGCTTCGACTTCGCCCGGCCGGCGAACCCGGCCGAGCGGCAGGGCACCGCCTCCGGCATCGTCAACATGGGCGGCTTCACGGCCTCCATGACGACGCTGCTCGCGGTCGGCGTGCTGCTGGATCTCACCGGCGACAACTTCCGGATCGCCTTCGCCAGCGTCTTCGTGCTGGAGGCGCTGGGCGTCGTCCAGATCCTCCGCCTCCGCCCCCGCGCCCACCGCCGCGAACGCGAACGCATCGTCGCCAGCCGCGTCGAGGCCGTCCACGTCCCGGCCTAGCGCCCCTCCTGGGGGCGCGGGGAACTGCGCGAACGGCCACGTCGTACGGGGTGGTCCGGCGACGGCGTTGGGCACCCCGCGAAAAAGGGGCGCGGGGAACTGCGCAAACCCCGGGCCACGACGCACCCGCACCCCGTGACGTACAAGCAGGGGCACACCCCGTGACGCAACAGCGCCCCGCGAGCGCAGCCCTACGGCGTGACCGCGAAGTGGTTGAGGATGGCCGTCGCGAGCGGCCCGTCGCCCTCGACCTTGATCTGGTCCGCGACCGCCTCGTACCGCACGCGCCCGCAGGCGAGCCGCAGATACGTCTCCCAGTCCAGGGAGATCGTCGCGGCGGGCCCGAGCGAGGGCGTCCCGTCCACCGTGCCGTGCCCGTCCGCGTCGACCCGTACCGTGCGCAGGAACTCGACGGGCCCGCCGACGTCGAAGACCACCGCCGAATGCGCGGGCGCCGAGGCCCGCTTGGCGACGACGGCGGGGAGCGCGGCGGTGAGGACGTCCCGGGCGATGTAGGCGCCGCCGGAGTCGAGATGGCCCGGCTTGCCGAGGACGCGGCGCAGGTCCTGCTCGTGCACCCAGACGTCGAAGGCCCGCATCCGCAGCAGCTCTTCGAGGGTGATCCGGCCCTGGCCGGGGAGGACGTGCGGCACCTGCGTCTCCGGGCCGCGGGTCTCGTTCCGCAGCTGCCGGGACCGGCGGATGATCGTGTACTCCAGTTCGCTCGTCATCTCGGGCCCGGTGTGATGACGGCGGACGTCGACCTGCACCTCCATGTGACGGCTGGCGTCGTCCGTCACGTGGTACAGGTCGCGGGGGAGGGTGTGGATCGGACGCGGGTCGCCGAGCAGTTCGCACTCGATGCCGATGACGTGCGAGACGACGTCCCGTACGGACCACCCGGGGCAGGGCGTCCGCCTGTTCCACTCGCCCTCGGCGAGCGGCTGCACCAGCTCGGATATCGCTTCGATGGACTCGGTCCAGGCGTCGACGGAAGGCTGAAGGCTTGGGTGGTCGGTCACGAGACCCCTCGGGCGGTACGGACTTGACGATCGTTCGCTGACAGTTCATGCGCGGCCCGTACGGCAGGCCGTGCACGGTGGGCGTGCTCGGTAGGCGTGTTCGGCGGGTGTGCTTTCAAGTTACGCTGCGCCGGGGCGCCGCGGCAGTGCTTTGGGAGCACAATGCCCACGATGCTAGTCCTGTCCGGCCAGACCCTCCCAAGCCTCGGATACGCATGGACGGTGGACGGTGCGCGTTTCTCTCCTCCAACTGCGAGTGGACCAGGACGAGTCGGCCGATTCCCGCCGGGAGCGGGCGGCTTCGCTCGTACGCGAACAGGCGGGGACGGCGGATCTCGTCGTGCTCCCCGAGCTGTGGACGACCGGTGCCTTCGCCTTCGACACCTTCGACGAGGAGGCCGAGCCGGTGCCCGGCGGCCCGACGGCCGAGGCCATGTCGGCGGCCGCGCGGGACGCGGGTGTGTGGCTGCACGCCGGTTCGGTCGTCGAGCGGGTCCAAGGGGACGGCGGCGAGCGGGAGTTGTTCAACACCTCGCTGGTCTTCTCCCCGGACGGCACGCTCGCGCGCACCTACCGCAAGATCCACCGCTTCGGCTTCGACCGGGGCGAGGCGACGCTGATGTCGGCAGGCCGCGAACCGGTCACCGTCCCGCATCCCGAGGCCACGCTCGGCCTCGCCACCTGCTACGACTTCCGCTTCCCCGAGCTGTTCCGGGCCCTGGTCGACCGGGGTGCGCGGGTCCTCGTCGTCCCCGCCGGCTGGCCGGAGAAGCGGGCCGCGCACTGGACGCTGTTCGCGCGCGCCCGCGCGGTCGAGGAGCAGGCGTACGTGCTGGCCTGCGGTACGGCCGGTACGCACGCCGGGGTGCCGCAGGCGGGTCTGAGCATGGTCGTGGACCCGTGGGGCGAGGTGCTGGCGGAGGCGAAGGGGAACGAGGAGCAGGTGGTGCGGGCCGAGTTCGATCCCTCGCAGGTGGATGCGGTGCGGGAGTCGTTTCCGGTGCTGAAGGATCGGGTGCTGTAGGTCTGCGATTCGCGGGGGTGCCACTGCCTGTACGTCGCTCAACTGCCGGTCGCGCTACGGTTGTTCGCGCAGTTCCCCGCGCCCCTGATCGGGCTCGCCCCGCTTCTCGGGCTCACCCCGCTTGGGAGAACTGCGCCGTAGGCGCAGGGCTGGCAAGCGCAGCGCGGTCACCCCGGCGCGGGGTGCTCAATGCCGTCACCGGACCACCCCGCCGCCGTGGCCGTTCGCGCAGTTCCCCGCGCCCCCAAGAGGCGCAGTTCCCCGCGCCCCTGACGGGGCGCTACTCGCCGCCGCCGATCATCGGGCGGCGGGAGCCGAGGCGTTCGAGGACGTCGACGCAGACGGCGACGGAGAGGAGGAGGGGGACGCCGGGGCCCTCGCGGCCCTCGATCTCCACCGCGTAGGTGTCGCGCAGCCGGAACCACTTGCGGGAGATCCGGGCCAGCGTCTCGCCGTCGGAGCGCTGGATGTCGTACTCCTTGTCGAGGACGTTCCCGCGGACGGTCAGCTCGGTGCCCAGGCCCGTGGTGACGTCGGTGACGGAGACGGTGAAGCGGTCGCCGAAGAGCGGCAGCCGCTTCTTCCGCACCGTCGCCAGCACCGCTCCCCCGTGCTCGACGGTCATCGTCGGCCGCCAGCCGAAGATCCTGCGGCGGATGACGGTCACGGTCTCACCCGTCGCGTCCTTCAGGTCGAAGGTCTGGCGGAGGTGCAGTGCCTTGCCGTCCACGAAGAACGCCGAGGCGCCGTTCTCGTCCTCGATCCAGAAGTCGTCGCCGATCGCGAAGAGCCTCTCCCGCACCAGGTACCTCATGGCTCACGCGTACCCGTCCTGCCGCCGTTGTCACAGCGCGTTCAGGCGTCCACGGAGCGTGAGCGGGAGGTCCCCCGGGCCAGGGGGGTGGGCCCGGGGGACCGGTCGTGGGGCCGCTCAGGCGGTGCCGGTGGCCAGAGCGCGGAGGGCCTTCTTGTCGGGCTTGCCCACGTCGGTGAGCGGGAACTGCTCGGTGAAGCCCAGCTCGGCCGGTACGTACATGGCGCCGCGGGCCGCGCGGACCGCCTCCCGCAGCTCGTCCGCCGTCACGGGGCCTTCGCCGTCGGCGCGGTACTCGGGGTCGGGGACGACGACCGCGTGCACCCGCTCCATGTTGTCCTCGTCGCGGACGCCGAAGACGACGCTCTGCCGGACGCCCGGGTGCGAGTTGAGCAGGTCCTCCAGCTCGGTGGTGTACACGTGGCCGCCGACGACCACGATCATGTCCTTGATCCGGTCGACGACCGTGAGGTACCCGTCCTCGTCCAGCCGCCCGATGTCACCGGTGTGGATCCAGCCGTCGCGCAGCACCTCGGCGGTGAGCTCGGGCTGCTTCCAGTAGCCCTGCATGACGTGGCCGGTGCGGACGACGATCTCGCCGAGCTCGCCGGTGGGCACGCGGCGGCCCGACTCGTCGCGGATCTCGACCTCGGTGCCGGGGATGATCGTGCCTGCGGTGCGCAGAAGTTCGGGCCGCTCCAGGTCGTGGTCCTCGGGGCGCAGCACGCTGATGCCGCCGACCTCGTTCTGGCCGTACCCCTGCATCAGCACCTGCCCGAAGCGGCGGACCGCGTCGGCGAGGCGGGCCGGGGACGCCTGGCAGCCGCCGTACATCAGCTGGCGCAGGCTGGAGGTGTCGGTGCCGGGGCAGTCCGGGTGGTCGAGCAGCTCGTACAGCAGCGGCGGCAGCAGGAAGATGTCCGTGATCCGCTCGCGCTCGATGGCGGCGAGGACCTCACCGGCGTCGAAGTCGTCCATCAGCACGACCGTGCCCGCGGAGGCGAGGACGGTGTCGGCGCGCCAGCCCGCCGCGTGCGCGAGGGTGGTGCACACCAGCTGCCGGGCGGCTTCACCCTCGTCGAATATGTCCGACAGACCGGTCGTGTAGAGGGACTGGACGTCGCGGAAGGTGGAGTAGATCCCCTTCGGGTGGCCGGTGGTGCCGCCGGTGTGCCGGATGGTGGCGATGTCGTCCGGGGCCGCCTCGCCGGCGAGCGGCTCGGGGGAGTAGTCGGCGGCCAACTCCAGCAGGTCCTTGCCGAGTTCGGCGGGGCCGAGGGTGAGGACGGTGTCGACGGGCTGGGCCTGGAGCAGCTCGGCCGCGCGCCCGCTCAGCCGCGGGTCGACGACGAGGACGGTGGACTCGACGTCGCGCACGATCGCGGCCTGCACGTCGGCGGCCAGCTTGTTGTACAGGTGGTTGGTGCGGCAGCCGAGCAGCGCGGCGGCGTACCGCACGGCGACGGTCTCGGGCAGGTTGCCGCTGAGCAGGGTGATGCCCTGGCCGCGCCGGATGCCGAGCGCCCGCAGGGCGCGCGCGGCGCGGTGCGTCAGGTCGTGGAACTCCCCTGCGGTGATGCGGCGTTCGCCGTGCACGAAGACCTCGCGGTCGCGGACACCGCGCAGCGCGGTGAGGTTCGCTTCCGCGTAGTTCTGGAAGTCCGGTGCGGCTGCGGACATGAGTGTTCCCTCCTGCCGTCGGCACGCGAGGACGCGCGCACCGGCGGGGGTTGAGCGCATGAGGTGTGGGTGGTCGTCGTCCCCGGCATATCGTTGCCTGGGGCAATGAATTTCGAGGCTAATTCGCGGTGCTCTGACCGGTCAACTTGGCCTCTGCACACAACGACGGGATCGCGCCCCGCCCCCGGTCACCAGCCTCTCCTCCCGACATGGCCGACAGTCGTACACCGTCCGATGGCCGGGCAATCGCCGGGCAATCAGCGGCCCATCACCGGGCAATGACGTGGCAATGGCCGGGCCAACACCCGTCGTTCGCGGACCCTCCGACGGCCAGGGTGCCCCCGCCCCGCGTCCGCCCCGGCGGGTTTCGGACGGCGCGGAACCAGTGGGTCCCGTCGCGCCCTCTTCGCCTGTGACAACGGGCAACGGACGGAAAGGGCGTGAGAGCGGTGCGGCGCAGACAGATCCTCGGGGGCGCGTTCGCTGCGGCGGTGACCGGAGCGCTGGCGGGCACGGCCACAGCGGCCCCGCGCACCACGGCGGCCCCGGGCGTCACCGCCGGTCAAGCTCCGGGCGGCGTACCAGGGTTGGCCGGATTCCGGCGGCTGGAGGAGAGGTACGGCGCACGGCTCGGCGTCCTCGCCACCGAACTCGGCTCGGGCCGGACCGTCGGCCACCGCACGGGCGAACGCTTCGCCGTGTGCTCGACGTTCAAGACGTACGCGGTGGCCGGGCTGCTGCGCGAACACCCGCTCGCGAGCGGCTGGTTCGAGCGGCGGGTGCCGGTGCGGGCCGCGGACATCGTGAAGAACTCGCCAGTCACCGAGGCGGCCGTGGGCGGCACCCTCAGCGTCCGCGAACTGTGCGACGCCGCCGTCCGGCAGAGCGACAACACCGCCACCAACCTGCTGCTCCGGCTCCAGGGCGGGCCCGGCGCCGTGATCTCGCTGGCCCGCGCCATCGGCGACCCCGCCACCCGCATCGACCACTGGGAACCGCACCTCGGCGACAACGAGCCCGACGACCCGCGCGACACCACCACCCCCGCCGCACTCGCGCACGGCTACCGGGCCCTCGTCCTGGGCAGCGCCCTGCGCGCCCCGGAACGGCGGCAGTTGCGCGACTGGCTGGTACGCAGCACCACCGGCGACACCCTGCTGCGCGCCGGCCTGCCGGACACGTGGACCACGGGCGACAAGAGCGGCGCCGGCTCCTCCTACGGCCGCCGCAACGACGTCGCCGTCTCCTGGACCCCCACCGGCACCCCCCTCCTCATCACCGCCCTCTCCGACAAGCAGGACCGCGACGCGACCCACGACGACGCACTGCTGGCGGACACGGCCCGCCTGGTGGCACGCGCGCTACGCCCGCGGGAGTGAGGGGCGCCCCCTCGGGGGCGCGGGGAACTGCGCGACCGGCCGGGACGGCGGGGCGGCCGTCAACGGTGGTGCGGCCGTTGGACGTTACGGCACCCCGCGCCGTGGCGGGCCCGCGCTGCGCTTGCCAGCCCTGCGCCTGTGGCGCAGTTCTCCCAAGCGGGGTGAGCCCGCGAATTAGGGGCGCGGGGAACTGCGCGAAAACCCGAGCCACGACGGCGGGGCGGTCGTCAACGGTGGTGCGTGGGCAGCGCGTTGGACGCATCGGCACCCCGCACCGTGGCGGGCCCGCGCTGCGCTTGCCAGCCCTGCGCCTATGGCGCAGTTCTCCCAAGCGGGGTGAGCCCGCGAATAAGGGGCGCGGGGAACTGCGCGAAACCCGAGCCACGACGGCGGGGCGGTCGTCAACGGCGGTGCGGGGGCAGCGCGTTGGACGCATCGGCACCCCGCACCGTGGCGGGCCCGCGCTGCGCTTGCCAGCCCTGCGCCTATGGCGCAGACCTCCCAAGCGGGGCGGGCCCGCGAATAAGGGGCGCGGGGAACTGCGCGAAACCCGAGCCACGATGGTGCCGCGCCTGAACAACGCGGGGTGAGCCCGCGAATAAGGGGCGCGGGGAACTGCGCGAAAACCCGAGCCACGACGGTGCCGCGCCCGAACAACGCGGGGTGAGCCCGAGACAAGGGGCGCGGGGAACTGCGCAAAAACCCGGCCCCGAAGCACCCGCACCCGGCGAAGCACCCGCACCCGGCGACGCACCCGCACCCCGCACCACACAACCCCGCACAGAACAGCGGCACCCCGCGCCGCAAAGGCGCGAGCGCTCACCCCTCCCGGGAGAGCAGTTCCTCGACCTCCGCACGGTGGGCGAGGGACGGCTGGGCGCCGGCCCGCGTCGTGCTGACGGCCGCCGCCGCGCAGGCCCAGCGCGCGGCGTCGGGCAGGGCGCGGCCCTCGGCGAGGGCGACGGCGAGGGCGCCGCAGAAGGAGTCGCCGGCGGCGGTGGTGTCGACGGGCCGTACGCGGAAGGCGGGAACGTGCAGCGCCGCGCCGCCCTCCAGCAGCAGCACCCCGTCCCCGCCGAGGGTCACGACGACGGCGCCGGCCCGCTCCCCCGCACCGCCGCTCGCCCCGGTCAGCTTGCGCGCCGCCGCGGTGACCTCGTCGATCGTGCCGGGCACGGACGTGCCGGTGAGCGCGGCGAGTTCGGTGCGGTTGGGGACGAGCAGGTCGATCCGCGGCGGGAGTTCGGCGCCCTCGACGGCCGGGGCCGGGTTGTGCAGCACGATGCCGCCGGAGCGCCGCGCCGCCTCGTGGTTCGCCTCGTCCGGCACCTCCTGCTGGAGGACGGTGACCTGCGCGTCCCGCAGCAGGTCACCGGCGGCGGCGCAGTCCTCGGCGGTGAGGCGGGAGTTGGCGCCGGGGCTGACGATGATGCTGTTCTCGCCCTCGGGGTTGACGGCGATCAGCGCCCGCCCGGTCGGCGTCCCCGGGGTGCGCAGGATGTGCGTGGTGTCGACGCCCTGCTCACGGGCCGCGTCGATCATGACGTCGGCCGCCTCGTCGTCCCCGACGCGGCCGACGAACGCGGCGCGTCCGCCGAGCCGGGCCGCGGCGACGGCCTGGTTGGCGCCCTTGCCGCCCGGGTGCGAGGCGATGTCCCCGCCGAGCACGGTCTCGCCGGGCACCGGGTGGTGCGGTACGGGCGTGACGAGGTCGAGGTTGAGGCTTCCGACGACTGCAATCACTGTGCTGCTGCCTTCACGACGGGGGTCTGCTGGTGGGCTGTTCCGGAATCCGGACCGGAAGGTGGCCCGGGTTCCGGGCCGGTGGGCGAGGCGGGGCCGGGTACGGCGGCGCCCGCGGTGGACGGGCGGACGACGAGTCCGGGCGCGAGCCGCACCGCGCGCTTCGGGCCGGAAGCGGAATCCGGACCGGGGTCCCCGAGGCGGCGGTCGAGCAACCTGGCCGCCTCGGCGGCGAGTTCGCGTACCGGCTGGCGGACGGTGGTGACGGCCGGGTCGGCGAGTTCCGCCATGGGGATGTCGTCGAAGCCGGTGACGGCGACCTCGCGGGGTATGTCGGCGCCGAGCTGCCGCAGCCGCTGGAGCGCGCCGACGGCGATGAGGTCGTTGCCGCAGACCACGGCGTCGGGCCGCTGAGGCAGGTCCTGCCAGAGCCGGGTGACGGCCTCGCGGCCCCACTCGACGGAGAAGTCGCCGAGCGCGGTCCGTCCGGCGGCGTCCGGGTCGAGCGCGGCGGCGGCCCGTTCGTAGGCGGTGCGGCGTTCGACGGCGGCGGAGGAGGTGCCGGCGGCACCGATGAAGCAGGGGCGGCGGCGCCCGGCCTCGGCGAGGTGGCGCAGCACGAGGGACATCCCGGCCGCGTTGTCCACGGCCACCGAGTCGGCGACGCCGGGGCCGCAGTCGCGGTCGAGCAGCACCAGCGGGACGCGGGCGGCCGCCGCCGCGACCGCCTCCGCGCTGCGCCGCTCGTCGGCGGGCACCACGAGCAGCGCGTCCACCTGGCGGGCGAGCAGGGACTCGATCCTGGCCGCCTCGGTGACGGGGTCGTCGTCGCAGTCGGCGAGCAGGACGGCGCGGCCGTCGGCGTGCAGCGCGCGGGTCAACTCCCGTACGAGGGCCGGGTAGAAGGGGTTGGTGATCTGCGGGAGGACGAGGCCGATGGTGCCGGTGGAGCGGCTGCGCAGGGCGCGGGCGACCTGGTTGGGGCGGTAGCCGAGGCGTTCGGCGGCCTCCCGTACCCGGCGGGCCGCGTCGGCTCCGACCGGGCGGTTGCCGGTCAGGACGCGGGAGACGGTGGACACGGAACAGCCCGAGGCGCGCGCCACGTCGCGCAGCGTTGTCTCAGCCACTGGCCGCCACCGTCCTGGTTTCTTCCGACCGGATTCCGCCGCGCACGCGGGCCACGCGCTGTCCGGTACGTCCCGGATCGGCCGGTGCTGCGGGGCGGATGGCGGCAAACGTTATCACCGGCCGATTCCGGCGCCCAGGCTCCGCTGTACCCGTGTGACATATCCGGCCATTGACATCCCGCGGGGCGGTACGCAAAGTCTTCGGAGAACGTTTTCCCGCCAGGTGTTCCGGGTCCGCCCGGGCCCCGGCGGGGGTGCCGGTGCGCCGGAGCCGCGGGAGCGGTGCGGGCGTGCCTCGTGTGCGGCAGCCCCTTCGTGGCGCTCGCTCGCCTGACGACCAGCACCACAGTTCAGCCGAGCAACGAGCGAACTCCCCGCCCGCGAGCGCGCGGGGTGCGCAACAACGAGCAAAGGGGCTTGCGTTGGCCAGGAAGATCATCCTCGACTGTGACCCGGGGCACGACGACGCGATCGCGATGCTGCTCGCGCACGGCAACCCGGACGTCGAACTGGTCGCCGTCACCACCGTCGTCGGCAACCAGACCCTGGAGAAGGTCACCAGGAACGCGCTCTCGGTGGCCCGCATCGCCGGGATCACCGGCGTCCCGTTCGCCGCCGGCTGCCCGCGCCCGCTGGTCCGCACCGTCGAGACCGCGCCCGACATCCACGGCGAGTCCGGCCTGGACGGGCCCGTGCTGCCCGAGCCGACGCTGGAGCTCGACGGGCGGCACGCCGTCGACCTCATCATCGACACCGTCATGGCCCACGAGCCCGGCGAGATCACCCTCGTCCCCACCGCGGGCCTGACGAACATCGCGCTCGCCGTGCGCAAGGAGCCGCGGATCGCCGAGCGGGTCCGCGAGGTCGTGCTCATGGGCGGCGGCTTCCACCAGGGCAACTGGAGCCCGGTCGCCGAGTTCAACATCGTCATCGACCCCGAGGCCGCGCACATCGTCTTCAACGCGGGCTGGAACGTGACGATGGTCGGCCTCGACCTCACCCACCAGGCCCTGGCCACCGAGGACGTGACGAAGCGGATCGCGGCGCTGAACACCGCCCCGGCCGGCTTCGTGAACGAACTGCTGGACTTCTTCGGCGAGATGTACCTCCAGGCGCAGGGCTTCGAGGCCCCGCCGGTGCACGACCCGTGCGCCGTCGCGTACGTCATCGACCCGGACGTCATGACCGTCCGCAAGGCCCCCGTCGACATCGAGCTCGGCAACGGGCTGGCCCTCGGCATGACCGTCACCGACTTCCGCGCGCCCGCGCCCGAGGACTGCCGCACCCAGGTCGCCGTCGACCTCGACCACCAGCGCTTCTGGGACCTCGTCGTCGACGCGCTGGAGCGGATCGGCGAGGGCGGTACCGCGGACGGAGCCGGAGCGTGACCGCCGCGCAGGGCACCGCGCCCGCCGCGCCGGAGAGCACCGGACGCTTCGGCCGCCCCGTGCGCGTGGGTGTGCTGATGACGGCGCTGCTCGTCGCCTGCTTCGCCTTCCAGCTGAACGCGAGCATGCTCAGCCCCGCGCTGAGCAGCATCGAACGCAGCCTGGACGCCTCCTCCGCCGAGATCGGGCTCACCCAGACCGCGTTCTTCACCTCGGCCGCGCTGTTCTCCCTCTTCCTGCCGCGCCTCGGCGACCTCGTCGGCCGCCGCAAGGTGCTCGCCGGGATGCTCGCGCTGATGGCCGTGGGCTGCGTCGTCGCCGCCTTCGCCACCAGCGTGCCGATGCTGTTCGCCGGCCGGATCATCCAGGGCGTGTCCGGGCCGACCGTGCCGCTCTGCCTGATCATGCTGCGCGTCGAGGTCAGGGAGCCGAAGAAGTACGGGATGCTGCTCGGCGTCATCACCGCCGTCAACGGCGGCATCGCGGGCGTCGACTCCCTCGCGGGCGGCTACCTCGCCGACAACCACGGCTTCCAGTCCGTCTTCTGGGCCATGGCGATCGTCGCGGCGCTGGCCACCGCGCTCGTCGCGCTGTGCACCCCCGAGTCCCGCGCCGCGAGCACGCCGCGCATGGACTGGCCCGGCGTCGCCCTGCTCGTCGTCTCCGTCGGCGCGATGCTGATCGCGCTGAACGAGGCGGGGAAGCTGGCCGCGGCGCGCTGGGGCATGGTCGCCCTGCTCGTGGTGGTCTCCGCCGCCGCGTTCGCGCTGTTCTGGCGCACCGAGGACCGCAGCCCGCACCCGCTCGTCGCCACCCGGCACCTGCGGCAGCGCTCCACCTGGGCGACGCTGCTGACCACCGTGCTCACCATGACCGGCGTCTTCGCCGTCATGAACGGCCTGATCCCCGCCTTCGCGCAGGACGCCCGGGCCGGACTGGGCATGTCGGCCGAGCAGTCGGCCTGGTGGACGCTCACCCCGTACGCGCTCGCCGGGCTCGCCATGGGCCCCGTCGCCGGACGCCTCGCCGCCACCCACGGGTACGGGCGCATCCTGCGCGTCGGGCTGATCGGCTCCGTCGTCACCGTCGTCGGCATGGTGCTCACCCTCGACAGCCACTCGCGCGGACTGCTGCTCGCGGGCTCCGTCCTGGTCGGCGTGATGTACGCGGGCATCGGCAACATCGTGCTCAACGGGCTCGGCATCGTGCTCTCGCCGAAGGAGAACCCGGGCTTCCTGCCAGGGCTCAACGCCGGTGCGTTCAACCTCGGTTCGGGGCTGAGCTTCGCGGTGATCTACGCCGTGCAGACGGCGGCGGCGCCGGCCGACGCCTCGGGGACCTCCGGGTACACGGCGGGCATGCTGGCCGGCGTGATCCTGCTGGCGGTCGCCTTCCTGACGTCCTTCCTCATCCCCAAGCCGGTGGAGGCGGAGGCGCCGGAGGCGCCGTAAGCCTCTCTCCCGGGGCCCCTGCCGGTACGTCGCGGGGCGCGGGCGAACTGTGGCCGATCGCGCAGTTCCCCGCGCCCCTTTTTCGCGCAGTTCCCCGCGCCCCTTGTCGCGGGCTCACCCCGCTTGGGAGGTCTGCGCCATAGGCGCAGGGCTGGCAAGCGCAGCGCCTCAGCCCCGGCGCGGGGTGCTCCATGACGTCACCGGACCACCCCGTACGCCGTGGCCGTTCGCGCAGTTCCCCGCGCCCCTTTCAGGGCGCTAGCGCGTCAAGTGGTCGAGGGTGCCCTCCTTGGCCTGGGTGAGGAGGGAGGCGAACTGGTCGCTGCTCATTTCGACGCGCTGGCCGAAGTCGTCGGTCAGCTGGACGCGCCGCTCCTCGTCCGCGTCGGGAACGTAGAACAGCTGCGGGCAGCCGCAGTCGCAGTTGCCGCAGAACGTGGCGACGGGGACCGACGGGTCGGGGGACGCGTGCTGTGTCATGGCGCGCTCGCTTCTCTCGGGGTGCGGGCCCGGTGCCGTACGCACCGGCGAGGAGGGGGATGCCCACCCGGTGGGGTGGCCGAATCCCGTCGTGCCCGAGAGCGCGGGGCACACGGGCGCAGTCGGATGCGCCCGTGTGCCCCGCGTGATTCCGCGCGGTGCTCAGGCCGCGGAACCGGACAGCGCCGTCGGCCGACTACCTGGGGTTGGCCGCCCGCCCGCGTCCCGCCCGTCCCGGCCCGCGGGCCGCTCCCGCGCGGGCCCGGCGGCCGGTCCCGACGCCGGGCCGCCGTCCTCGCGTTCCGCCGCGTCGAGCAGGGCGATCAGGTCCTCGCGGGCGCGCGCGACGCGTGAACGGACCGTCCCCAGGGGGCAGTTGATGACGTCGGCGGCCTCCGCGTACGGCAGTCCGAGCTGCTGGGTGAGGACGAACGCCTCGCGGCGGCGCGGCTCCAGCCGCCCCAGCAGCTCGCCGAGGGCCACGCCCTCCTCGAAGCCGGGCAGCCCCCGGGGCTGGGCCTTCTCCACCGCCGCCTGCCAGTCCTCGGACCCGGCCTCGCGGGGGCGGCGGGCCCCGGCGCGCAGCCGGTCGGCGACGGCGCGGCGGGCGATGGCCAGCAGCCAGGTACGGGCCGAGGAACGGCCCTCGAAGCCGCGCAGCCCGCGCAGCGCCCGCAGGTAGGTGTCCTGGACGAGGTCGTCCACAGCCTGTGGGTCGCCGCTCAGGTGCGTGACGTACCGGCGTACGTCGAGCTGCGTCGCCCGGAAGAACCGCTGCGCGGCCTCCGCGTCCCCGTCCCGCGCGGCCAGCGCCCAGGCTGTCGACTCGGCGTCGGCGGCGGCCCGGTCCGGGCGTGGGCGGGACGGGCCGGACTGCCCGGCCCCGGCCGGGAGTTCACCGGCTGTGCGGTCACCGGTCATACCGGGCCCCCTCCCCGCGTCCCGGTTCCGGGGCGGTCGGGGAGGATGGGGGGATGCTCTGCTCCCGCGCCCGGACCGCGATCTCGGCGGAACTCGACGGTGAGGCGCTCCCGCCCGGCGTCTCCGCCGGCAGGCTGCGCACCCACCTCGCGGAGTGCGCCTCCTGCCGCGCCTGGCAGGCCCGCGCCGCGGCCCTCGACCGCGAGCTGACGGGCGGGAACGCGCCGGCGGAACCGGCCGAACGGGCGGGCTGAACCGGGGAGTCGGGCTCACCGGTGAGGTCCCGGTGAGGGGGCACGGACAGCGCCGGTGCCGGCCGCGTCCGCGCAGGGGTGGTCGTCATGGGGGGATTCCTTCGTGAACCGGCGCCGTGCGGGCGCCGGGTGCTGATGAGTACGGGCCGTGCCGCCCGGGGTCAGGCGGCGGGCGCGTACGGGGGACCCCGCAGCCAGATGACGTGCGTGAGGAAGAGCGCGCGCGGCCCGCGCCGGTGCGCGTCCCCGTCGGTGGGAACGCGCGGCGCGGGCGCGGGGAGTACGGGCCGTACTACGCGGCTGAGCGGCGCGAACAGCCGGGCCGAGGCGGCGCGTACGAGGCGGAAGGCGGCCCGTTCGCCGCACCACAGCCACCAGGCGCACAGCAGCGCGACGAGCAGGTGCGCGGCGAGCATCCCGGACCCGCCGTGCTGCGCCGGGTGGGCGCCGTCCGCGCCGTGGCCGCCGTGCGCCGCGTGCGTCATGGCCCGGGCCATGGAGTGCGGCATGGAGTGCGGCAGCGGATGCGCCATCACCGCGCCGGTGTGGGACGAGGCGCCCGCCTGGCCGAGGGAGAACGCGAGATGCAGGCCCGCCTGGGTGGCCAGGGTGAGGGTGCCGACGAGTACGGGGCCGCGCTCCCGTCCGGCGAGCGGCCAGGCCGCGGCGGCGGTCGCGGCGCAGGCGGGCAGCAGCACGTGCACGGGGACGGGGGCCCCGGACATCAGCGCGTGCCCGAGGGCGGCGAGCAGCACGCAGGCGGTGGCGAACACCCCGGTCCGCACCGCTCGGAGAACCCAGCCCGCACCCATCGGGCTCATCGTCGCACCCGCACCACCGCCCGCGGCACCCCGCATCCGGGGCGCCAACCGGGGGACGGCGAGGGCGGGTTCCGCGGGCGGCTACCCCGTCGGCGGGATCTCGAAGTGGACGGTGGAGACGCCGGGGCCGTGCTCGCCGGTGGTGCGCGCGTCGCACACCTGCCGGGCCATGCGCTGCCAGAACGGCTCGGCGCCCTCGATGTCCACGTTGGTGTGCAGGTAGACGGACCGGTACCCGGCCCGCTCCGCGAACCCGCGCGCCGAGCGCACCATCGCCCCCGCCAGCCCCTGCCGCCGGTGCTCGGGCCGCACGTAGACCCGGACGAGCTGCGCCGTGCTGCCGGACGGGTACCGCTCGGCGATCCAGCGCGGATGCGGCGGGTGGGCCGGTCCGCGCGAGTGCAGCGCGGTGGTGGCGACCACGGCGCCGTCCGCGCTCTCGTCCCGGGCGACGAGCAGCAGGTGGCGGGGGTCGGCGAGGTAGGTGCCGACGGGGTCGACGACGTCCTCGTGCCAGCCGGGCACGTAGCCGTAGCCGAACTCGCGGTAGAGCGTGTCGAGCATGACGCCCCGGGCCCCGGCCACGTCCTCCTCCCGTGCCGGGCCGATGACGTAGCGGCCGTGGACGTACGGCTCGACGGTGGGCGGGCCTGCGGTGACGGGGGTGGAGGGGTGCACGGCGGTCCTGTTCCTGACGCGGTGAACTGCGGGCGGTGGCGGGCCCGTCGGGGCCCGGGCGGGGCGGCGAGGGGCCGGTTTCCGCGCGTCCGGCGAGGTCAGCGGGGCGCGGGGACGGGGGTGCCCGGGTGTCCCGGGGTGGCGTCGAGCCTAGGCCAGTTGGGAATCGTTTTCAATTAGAGCCGGGTGGATGCCCCGGAATTGCCTATCTCACACCGGCCGTTCCGGAGGGCTCCGCGATTGGCCCCGGGCCGGGGATATGTCCTACGTTGCCTGTTCCCGGCCACGCGTTGGGCCGGATCTCGCGCGCGTGCGCACCGGCCTGCCCGGTCTCGTGCCCTTCCGCACCGCAC
Organism: Streptomyces sp. HNM0574; assembly: GCF_012726235.1. Taxonomy (GTDB): domain Bacteria; phylum Actinomycetota; class Actinomycetes; order Streptomycetales; family Streptomycetaceae; genus Streptomyces. The sequence goes on along the minus strand of NZ_JAASAH010000007.1, from coordinate 230,894 downwards.
CTCTCACGCGCTCCGGGTTCACCCCGCCACCCCCCCCCCGCTTTCCAGCCTGCGAGAGATCGTCATGCCCTCCATGCCGCCTGCCCACGCCCCGCCCCGGCCCCGGAACCCGGAGCCCGCCGCGTACGCCCCCGCGCCCCAAATCCCCTCCCGCGCCCGGATGGTGGGGCTGACGCTCGCGCTGGGGCTGTGTGCGACGGCCGCCTCGACGATGCAGTCGCTGGCCGTGCCGATCCTGCCGCTGGTGCAGGAGGAGCTGGGCACCTCCGCCGTCGACACCGGCTGGCTCACCACCGCGACGCTGCTGGCCGCCGCGATCAGCACCCCGCTCTTCAGCCGCCTCGGCGACCAGCACGGACGGCGGCCCGTCCTCCTCGCCGTCACGCTGCTGACCCTCGCCGGGTCGCTGCTCGCCTCCGTCAGCGACACGCTGCCCCTGCTGATCACCGGCCGTGCCCTCCAGGGCACCGCGACCGCCCTGTTCCCGCTCGCGCTCTCCGTCCTGCGCGACCAACTGCCGCCCGCCAGGCTCCCGGTCGCCTCCGGCTTCGTCTCCGGGATGCTGATGCTCGGCTACGGGAACGCGCTCGCCGTCGGCGGCCTGCTCACCCAGGGCCCCGACCCGGACTACCACCGCGTCTTCTGGCTCGCCGCCGCCCTCGCCACGGGCGCGCTCCTCGCCGTCCTGCTCGCCGTCCCGCGCTCGGCGGCCGGGACCGGCGGACGCACCGACGGGCTCGGCGCGCTCACCCTCGGCGCCGCGCTGGTGCTGCTCCTGCTGCCCGTCACCCAGGGCGGCAACTGGGGCTGGACCTCGGCGCCCACCCTCGGCTGCCTGCTGGCCGCCGCCGCGACGGCCGCGCTGTGGGTGCGGATCGAGCGGCGGGTGCCCGAACCGATGGTGGACATGCGGATGTTCGTGCTCCGGCCGGTGCTGTTCACCAACATCGCGGCGGTGCTGCTCGGGATCACGATGTTCACGCTGTTCGTCGGCTTCTCGGCGCTGGTGCGGGTCCCGCGCGAGGCCGTCGAGTCCGCCGGCGCCGACGGCTTCGGCTTCGGCGCCTCGATCGCCGGCGCCGGCGTCGGCTACCTGCTGCCCTGCACGCTCGCCGCGCTCGCCGCCGCCCAGCTCGGCGGCCTCCTCGTCCGCCGCGTCGGCCCGAGCGCGACGCTCGCCACCGGCGGCTTCTGCGGCGTCGCCGGGTACGGCTGGCTGGCCCTGGCGGGGACGTCGAGCACGGTTCCGGCGCAGGTCGTGGTGGCGGGGATGTGCGTCGGGGTGGCCATCGGCTTCGCCTTCGCCTCGCTGCCCGCCTTCATCAACAACGGGGTGCGGCCCGAGCAGAGCGGCATCGCCAACGGCATGAACTCCATATCCCGCTCCGTCGGTTCGTCCGTCGGCAGCGCGGCCGTCACCTCCCTGCTCGCCTCCCGCACGCTGACCGGGCTGCCGGAGGGCACCGGGGACGTTCCGGCGGAGGGGCAGTTCACGGCCGTCTTCGCGCTCGGCGCCCTGGCCTGCCTCGGCAGCGCCGTCGTCGCGCTCACCGGTCTGGGCCCCGGGCGCGTGCGGGCGCGGGATGAGGCAGTCTCGTAGACCAGGGCCTTGACGTGCCCCGGAAAGTCTCTTTTTGTGCAGGTATGACTTTCCGGTGGCCCGGGCAGAACCCCGGAAAGGAGTGAGAGGCGAGGCGCACGGGGCCCGCGTGGCCCGTGGAACGCGGCTCGCGGCCGCTGACGGAGACCCTCGCGGCCACTGCCGAGACCGCCGGGCCCCGACGGAGAGAGCTGGGAGAGGGCTGATGCGACATGGCCTGGGCATCGTGGACAACAGTGGGAGTGACCTCGGGCCCGGGAGGCGTCCGCACCGATGAGACGGGCGTCGTCTCGGGAGACCTGACGGTGCACTCGACGTGGGCGGAGAACCAGATGGTGGTGACGGTGCAGTACAGCGGCGCCTCCGACTGGTTCACCCTCACCGGCAGCCCCGTGAACTGCGACACCGAGCGCGAGAGCCGGGATCTGCACCAGGCCGTCGTCGAGTCCGTACGCGACGGCGGCCCGGCCACCCTGGAGACCGCCTGGAACCGCATGCGCGAGTCCCGCCCGGCCTGACCGGGGCGGGACGGCCCGCCCGTCTGGCACCCCGCCGGACGGGCGCGCACGCTGGGAGGACCAGAGCGGGCCGAGAGGTGAGGACGATGGCGACGTACATGGACGTCCACCACGGCATGAAGGGCATCACCCGGGATCAGCTCAAGGAGGCGCACGAGGCGGACCTGGCGCTTGAGGCCGACGAGAACGTGCACTTCAAGCAGGCCTGGGCCGACCCCGACTCGGGCACCGTCTACTGCCTGTCCGAGGCCCCGTCCAAGGACGCGGTGCAGCGGGTGCACGAGCGGGCCGGGCACAAGGCGGATGAGGTCCACCCCGTCCCGTACACGATCTGAGCGGGTACCCCGGCCTCAGACCGCCAGGAAGCCCAGGGCGGTGGCCGCGCCGAGGGCCGCGCCCGCGGCGGTCTGCGCGACGGTGTGATAGCGCAGCGCGACCCGGGACCAGCAGACCGTCACGGTCATCGCGTAGGCGCACAGCCACCACGGCGAGTGCACGGCGGCGAGCAGGGCGACGACGGCGGAGGCGACGGCCGAGTCGACGGAGATCTTCCACACCGTGTTGACGGCCAGCAGGCCGATCGTCATCACCCACAGCGCCAGCATCGCGACGAGGATGCCGACGGGCGCGTTCCCGAGCACCATCACCAGCGAACCGGCGCCGATGGAGCCGAGGATGACGAAGAAGATCGGCGCGCGCTTGGTCCGGTCGACGACGTGCCGGTCGCCCCACGTACCGCGCTTGCGCTCCCACTCGATGTAGCCGGCCGGTATCAGCCCCGCGCACAGGGCGCCCAGCAGCCCCCACAGCAGCCCCGTCCACTCGCCCGCCGCGGCCAGCCCGATCCCGAGCATGCCGACCAGCAGCACGTTCCGGGGCTGGAGCACATCGGTGACGGTACGGGCCACCGGCCGCGTCACGGCCGGATCGTCGGCGGCCGGCGGGGCCGAAGTCCCGGGGGAATCAGGGGTGTCGGGGGTCGTGGTGCTCACGCGGTGTGCTCCATGGACTCCAGCAGGTGCCGGGCCCGGTCGTCGGGAATGGACTTGTACGCGGACGCGACCCGCACCAGCCAGGCGACCTCGCCGTCCTGGTCGGCCGCGTGCTTCGTCTCGACGGCCGCCGCCTCGCCGACGGGCGCCCCGCCGGCCTTCGCGGCGAGCGCCGCCTTGATCCAGTACGCGTCGGCGAGCGGGCCCGCCTTCGCGGGGGACGCGGTGTCCGCGGCCGCCGCCGTCCTGGCGGCGGCCAGCAGGCCGTCGGGGACGTAGTGCCGCAGCTTCTCGACCGCGTCCGCCATGTCGGCGGCCCAGCGGTCGACGCGCAGGTCGGCCGGGGTGCCGAAGCGGGTCAGCTCGCGGCCGAGCGAGGTGGGCGGGTCGAAGGGCTGGTCGGGGAAGGCCGTCATCAGCTCCCGCCACAGCGGGTGCAGCCGGACCTGCGCCCGCCACAGCCGCACCCGCCGCCAGCCCTTGCTGAACGCCGGGATCGAGGCGCCGAGGGCGAAGAAGGCGAACAGCACGACCTGCGCGCCCTCCGTCACCTTGTCGAAGGTCTCGGCGAAGGCGTGGCTGGGCTGGTCGAGCACGCTGATCCAGAGGAACAGCGTCCGGCTCAGCGTGTAGCCGACGCCGATGAACATCGCGAACGTCATCATCCCGAGCCCGACCCGCAGATGACGCGCCTTCGCGTCCAGCGTCGCCAGCGCCCACTGGTACGCGCACACCGCCGAGGCGGCGCCCAAGTACACGTAGAAGACGCTCATGTAGAGCGTCGCGCCCCACTGGCCCGCGTGGTCGGAGACGAAGCGGTCGGAGGGGACGGAGCGGTCGACGACGGTGAAGAAGAGCACCGTCAGCAGGATCAGCGTGGCCACCGACGCCTTGGTCGCCAGCCGCTGGGTGAGCCGCGCGAACCGCACGTGCCGGGGCACGGCGCCGCCCTCGGGGTAGTGCCCGTAGATCGCCACGATGTAGCTGAGAATCGCCAGGATCGCGATGGCCGCCGTGTAGTGCTTGATGAGGACGGCGAGGTCGACCACGGGACTGTTGTTCAGCCCGATCCGGACGACGTGCGTCTTGGTCCACAGCGCGAGCGCGAACCCGGCGTAGCAGCCCCACAGCGCGCGGCGCCGCTTGTCCTCCTCGTCGCCCCAGAGCGCGGCGGGCATCCGCCACAGGGCGACGGCGGTCATCAGGCCGGCTATGAGGTAGCCGGCGAGGTCGAGCGCGGTCACGGGGAGTCCTTCGGGTCCGTCGGGTCCTTCGGGCGGCGGCGGAACAGGCCGCGGCGCTGCGGCGCCCGCTGGTGCGCCACCGGGCGGGCGAGCGAGTTGGCGAGCCGGCCGACCATGTCGTCGCTGGTCACGTCCCTGGCCATGCGGGGGATGAGGGACGCGCCGAGCTCCGCCACCCGCTCGTCGTGGGTGTCGTACTGCGCGCGGGCCTGGACTCTCGCCCCGGCGGGGAACGCGTCGAGCAGCGCCGCGTCCTCGTCCTTCTCCTCGGGCGGGGGCTCCTCGGTGCCCAGCACCCGGCTGATCAGGGAGGTGTCGAAGACCGGGAGCAGGCGCCGGAGTTGGGAGGCGTCGAGGGTGTGCCCGTGGTCGAACCACTCGTGGCACAGCTCGTGCAGGATGACGTGCTGCGTCTGGTAGTCGGTCGGGCGGCGGCGGTAGAGGACGAGGCTGGTGTCGCCGGAGGTGAGCCGCAGGCCGCAGGCCGTGTGCAGGCGGGCCAGCCGGTCCGGGAGCTCCCGCAGCAGGATCGTCCGGCCGCGCGCCGCCTCCATGTTGGCCACCAGGGCCGGGATGCCGAACGGCGCGGGAAGGGGAAGGTCGGCGAGTCCCGCCTCGCACTCTTTCCGCAGCTCACGCATCGACATGGGGCCCTTAAGAATCGTAGTCACGCGTGTGTGACACGCAGACGGCGATGGTAGCCAACGCCCCCGGACGCGTGTTCGCTCGCGGTACGCCCCTCGCGATGCCGCTAGGTGTCCGCCTCGCCCTCGCCGGGCTCGTCGCCCTTGCGGTCCTCCAGCAGGGAGAGCGCGAACTGCAGGAGTTCCGGGGGCAGTCCGTCCTCGTCGAGGCCCCGGCCCGCGACGCCGCTGATCTCGCCGGTGCGCCGTTTCGCGAGGAACTGGAGGCCGGAGACGACGTCGTCGACGACCTCCGACTCCTCCTTGAAGAACCGCCAGTCGACGCCGAAGCCGAGACCGAGCGCCTTGAGGATCTCCTCGGACGGCTCGGTGACCTTGCCCGCGAGGATGTTGGAGAAGTAGCTGTGGGAGAGCGAGCCGCCGCGCTCGCGGACGATCTCGGAGAAGGCCCGTCCCGAGATCCGCTCACCGGGGAAGGTCTTGTCGAGCATGTACTCGACCTTCTGCCGGAGCGTTCTCAGCTCCGGGGTCTGCTGTCCGTCGTCCATCGGGCCCCCACGTCCACGTCCGCCGCTTCTGCGCTCATCCGACCTCATCCGGCGACGCACGGTGTTCGATTCCGGTCAACGGGCTCGTACTGTAACGGACCCCGACGAGCCGCCCTCGATCAGCCATCCGGTTCAAGTCCGGGGTTGCGTATACACTCTACGTCACTGTTAACTCGAAAAAACACGGACAGGGGGCCACGAGGGGAGTCCCTTGCCCGTGTCCCGCTTCCCCGCGCACGCGGCCTTCCGCCGCCTGCCGCGGGGGAGTTGGGCGAGCGTGTGCATCGTCGTCGGACGGCCGGCCCGAGGGGGACCGGCGGCGCCGGGGTGGGGCGCACGGGTGCGGTCGCGGGAGCGCGGGGGGCTTCCGGGGCCTGCCGGTGCGCGGCCTCGCGGGGGTGGGGTGGGCTCGCGCCGGGGGCGGCACGGGCGCCGCACGGGGTTTCACCCGGTGCGGCGCCACGTGCGGCAACGTAAAGCAGCCCTTCGCGACGGGGGATGCACGAAGGGCTGCACGACCATTATGACACTCCACGGCCCCCGTCCGTCAGCGGATCAACGTAAACAGTTCGTGGAACTCGTAACAGCCGCTCCCCGGCGGGCGGTTGGACATCGGGGCGCAGGGGGTGCGCCGGGGCTCTTCCAGGGGTTTTTCCGGCTCCGTGACCGCCCGGTGAGGGCCGGGTGATGCCGTGGTGAGGTTCTCGTCACAGCGGCGGGTCAGCGGAGGTGGCGGAGGAACCAGTCGCGGGCCAGGGACGCGACCTCGTCCAGCGCGCCCGGCTCCTCGAAGAGGTGCGTGGCACCCGGGACGATCTCCAGCCGGTTCTCGCAGCGCAGTTGGTCGCGGGCCGCCCGGTTGAGGTCGACCACCGTGCCGTCCCGGCCGCCCACGATGAGCAGCGTCGGCGCCGCCACCCGCGGCAGGCACGCCCCCGCCAGATCCGGCCTGCCGCCCCGGGACACGACGGCCCCGACGCCGAGGTCAGCGCCGGCGCCGGCGCCGGCGGCGCTCGCCGCGGCGTGCAGGGCCGCGGCCGCGCCGGTGCTCGCACCGAAGTACCCGACGGGGACGGGCGCGCGCCGCCGGAGCCAGCGGGTGGCGTCGGTCAGGCGGCGGGACAGCGTCCCGATGTCGAAGACGTTCGCGCGGCTCGCCTCCTCCTCGGGCGTGAGCAGGTCGAAGAGCAGCGTGCCCAGGCCGGCCCGGTTCAGCGCCGCCGCCACCGACCGGTTGCGCGGGCTGTGCCTGCTGCTGCCCGAGCCGTGCGCGAACATCACCACCGCGCGGGCCTCCCCGGGCGGCGTCAGATCCCCCGCCAGCCCGAGCCCGTCCGCCGCCACCTCGACGGCCTCGGCGCCGTCGCCGGGCGCGGGGCCCGGGCCGCCCGCCCCCTCGGTGCCGGCCCGGCCGAGCAGGGTGACGACCTCGTCGTCCGTGGTCTGCGAGAAGTCGGCGTACCACTCGCCGACGGCGCGGAAGCCGGCCGGAGCCGTCAGGCAGACCACCTCGTCGGCCTCGGCGCGGAGCCGGTCGACCGCGTGCGGGGACGCGGCGGGCGCCGCCAGCACCACCCGGGCCGCGCCCTGCGCCCGCGCGATGCCGCAGGCGGCCAGCGCGGTGGAGCCGGTCGCGATCCCGTCGTCCACCACGATCGCCACACGCCCCTCGACCCGGACGCCGGGGCGTCCCTCGCGGAAGCGGTGCGCCTGCCGCTCCAGCTCGGCCTGCTCCCGGCGCTCCACCGCCGCCTGCTCCTCGGGGCCGACCCCGCCCTGCCGCACGACGTCCTCGCTGACCACCCGCACCCCGCCCTCGCCGATGGCCCCGAAGGCCACCTCGCGGTGGTACGGCACGCCCAGCTTGCGGACCACCAGCACGTCCAGGGGCGCGCCGAGCTCCCTGGCCACCTCGAAGGCGACCGGGACGCCGCCGCGGGGCAGCCCGAGGACGACGGGCCGTTCGGCGCGCAAGTGCCGCAGCGATCCGGCGAGTTGGCGTCCGGCTTCGGCGCGGTCGGTGAACAGCACGGGGAGTCGCCACCCTTCACGGAGCGGGGCGGGGCGGGAGGCCGTGTCCTCCTCGGAACAAAACACTCCCCGGCCCGCTCCGCAACTCCGCCGCGGACGCGCCCGCCGCCGCTCCCGGCGCCACAATGGAGGTGCGGTCCCGGCCGCCGACGGGCCGGCCGACGTCGCGGAGAGGCGGTGCTCGTATGCGGTACGTCACCGTGACCGCGCTGAGCCACCCCGGCCTGGTGCGCGAGCACAACGAGGACAGCCTCGTCGCGGGCCCCTGGACCCTCTGCGGCACCGTCACCGAGACCCCGCAGACGCTGGTCTTCCCGCCCGGCTCGCCGCTCGTCGTCGCGGTCGCCGACGGCATCGGCGGGCAGCCGGGCGGCGAGGTCGCCAGCGCTCTCGTCGTACGCCAACTCGCCCTGGCCGGCACGGAGCTGGACGACGAGGAGGCGCTCCGCGAGGCCCTGAAGGACTGCAACGGCGCGGTGTACGCGGCCGCCGACCGCGACCCGGGGCTGACGGCCATGGGCACCACCGTCGCGGGCGTCGTCGTCCTCGCCGAGGAGCTCCTCGTCTTCAACGTCGGCGACAGCCGGGTGCTCGACGCCACCGGGGACGGGCCGCCGCGCCGCGCCAGCGTGGACGACAGCCCGCCGCTCGCGCCCGGGCAGCGCACCACCTCGATGGTCACCCAGGCCCTCGGCGGCGGCCTGCGGCTGACACCCGTCGTCCCGCACGTCGCGTCCCGGCCGCTCGCCGTGGGCGGCCGCTACCTGGTGTGCAGCGACGGGCTGACCGACCCGGTGCCCGAGGAGGCCGTCGGGGAGCTGCTGGCCGCCCACGAGGAGGACGGGCGCGCGGTGTTCGAGCTGTGGAAGGCCGCCGTCGAGGCGGGCGGGCCGGACAACATCACCCTCGCCCTCGTCGGCGTCGCCGAGTGAAGGACCGCGCGTGCCCGGCCCGCTCACGCTCTCCCTCTGCGGCGACGTCATGCTCGGCCGCGGCGTCGACCAGATCCTGCCCCACCCCGGCGCCCCGGAGCTGCGCGAGGAGTACGTCCACGACGCACGCGAGTACGTCGCGCTCGCCGAGGCCGCGCACGGCCCCGTCCCCCGCGCCGCCAACTCCCCCGCGCCGGACTTCACTTGGCCCTGGGGCGAGGCGCTGCGCGTGCTCGACGAGGCGGCGCCGGCGGCCCGCGTCGTCAACCTGGAGACCGCCGTCACCCGCGACGGCGCCTTCGCGCCGGGCCGCGCCGTCCACTACCGCATGCACCCGGCCAACCTCCCCTGCCTGACCGCGGCGAGGCCCGACGTCTGCGTCCTGGCCAACAACCACGTCCTCGACTTCGGGCGCCCGGGACTGGACGAGACCCTGCGCACCCTCGCCGCCGCCGGCCTCCGCACCGCGGGCGCCGGACCCGACCGCGCGACGGCACGGGCCCCGGCGGCCGTCCCCGTCGGACCAGGGCGCCGCGTCCTGGTCTTCGCGCTCGCCCTGCCCACCAGCGGCGTCCCGCGCGAGTGGGCCGCGACGGCGCACCGCTCCGGCGTCGCCTGGGCCCCGGCGGCCACCGAGGAGGCAGCCGCCGAGGTGACCGCGCCGGTACGCGAGGCCAAGCGCCCCGGTGACCTCGCGGTGCTGTCCGTGCACTGGGGCTCCAACTGGGGCTACGGCGTCACCCCGGCCCAAGTCGCCTTCGCGCACGCCCTGGTGGACGGCGGCGTCGACGTGGTGCACGGCCACTCCTCGCACCACCCGCGCCCGCCGGAGCTCTACCGGGGCAGGCTCGTCCTGTACGGCTGCGGCGACTTCGTCGACGACTACGAGGGCATCACCGGGTACGAGCGCTACCGCGACGACCTCCGCCCGCTCTGGCTCGTCACCCTCGACCCGGACTCCGGCGCCCTCACCGGTCTCCGCGTCGTCTGCCTCCGCGCCCGCCGCATGCGCCTGTGGCGCGCGCCCGAGGACGACTGCCGCTACCTCGCCACTCTCCTGACCCGCCTCGCCACCGGCTTCCCCGCCCCCTTCACCCCCACCCGCGACGCCACCCTCACCACGGCTCTTCCGTGACCCCAACCCCCGGCGCCCGCACGGCGGTTGACGGCCCCGGAAACGACCGAAGGCCCCAGGTCGGTGACCTGGGGCCTTCGCGTACGGAGCGGGCGACGGGAATCGAACCCGCGCTCTAAGCTTGGGAAGCTTATGTTCTACCATTAAACTACGCCCGCGCGGAGCCGGAACCGGCTCGTCGCGCGCCACTCTACCCCATGCCGGACCCCCGCCGCACAGCCCTGTGAAGACACCGGCGCTCCCGGCCGGGGTCCTTTTCGTCTCCCCGCGACACCCCGCCCCGTGCCGTTCCCGGGTCCGCTCCGGAGTGCGGACGGGGCCCGGGGGGTGCGGGAGTTGGGGCGTACGGTGGGGGCCCCGGTGCGGAGTGCGCGGACCGGAGCGCCGCCTCCGGCGCTGTCTGTTCCATCCCCTAACGTGGCTTTTGTCGTACACGCAGTGGGGAGAGGGCAGCGATGGAGGAGACGGTCGTACGGTGCGCCGAGGGGCACGTGTTCAGCACCCCGACGTTCCCGATGCAGAACCTCGGCAGCACGCGGATCGGACCGGGGCGGCTGTTGCGCTGCCCCCGGTGCGCGCGGCTGCGGCAGGCCGTTCCCGTGGGGAGCGGTCCCGGTGGCGTCGGTCCGCAGCGCGAGGGGTGAGCGAGCAGCGCCGCAAGCGCAGTTGAGATCCGCACGTCACAGCTCGCGTGACTGCCCGGCGTCACCGTCCGGGCACCGCGCGCGAAGATGATCTGTGGTCCGCGCGTCGGGGCCGGTCCGATTGGGCCGGCCCCGACGCGTACGCGTATTCTCGGTCCGTGCTTCTCTCAGACAAGGACATCCGGGCCGAGGTGGACGCGGGCCGGGTGCGGGTCGACCCCTTCACGCCGGCGATGGTGCAGCCCTCCAGTATCGACGTCCGGCTCGACCGCTATTTCCGGGTTTTCGAGAATCACCGTTACCCCCACATCGACCCGGCCGTCGAACAGCCCGATCTGACGCGGCTGATCGAGGCCGAGGGGGACGAGCCGTTCATCCTGCACCCCGGTGAGTTCGTCCTCGCGTCGACGTACGAGGTGATCTCCCTCCCCGACGACATCGCGTCGCGGCTGGAGGGCAAGAGCTCGCTGGGCCGTCTCGGCCTGCTGACGCACTCGACGGCCGGCTTCATCGACCCGGGCTTCTCCGGGCACGTGACGCTGGAGCTGTCGAACGTCGCGACGCTGCCGATCAAGCTGTGGCCCGGGATGAAGATCGGCCAGCTGTGCATGTTCCGGCTGACGTCCCCGTCCGAGTACCCGTACGGGTCCGCTCACTACGGCTCCCGTTACCAAGGCCAGCGCGGGCCGACGCCGTCGCGCTCCTTCCTGAATTTCCATCGCACGCAGGTCTGACCCCGGACGCGTGCGGCAGCACCCGAAGTGGCAGCGAGAGGCACAAGCACGTGAGTGACGAGCGCGAAAATCTGACGTACTCCCTGTTCGGCGAGGCGATCCGGGAGCTGGCGCAGACCGTCGCCGACGACGGGTTCGAGCCGGACATCATCCTGTCCATCGCGCGCGGCGGCCTGTTCGTCGCCGGAGGGCTCGGCTACGCGCTGGACGTGAAGAACCTGCACGTGATGAACGTCGAGTTCTACACCGGCGTCGGCGAGACGCTCGCGATGCCGGTCATGCTGCCGCCGGTGCCGAACGTCGTCGACCTCAGCCAGAAGAAGGTCCTGGTCGCCGACGACGTCGCCGACACCGGCCGCACCCTCAAGCTCGTCCACGACTACTGCGCCGAGCACGTCGCCGACGTCCGCAGCGCGGTGATCTACGAGAAGCCGCAGTCCCTGGTGAAGTGCGAGTACGTCTGGAAGCGCACCGAGCAGTGGATCAACTTCCCGTGGAGCGTGCAGCCTCCGGTCGTCCGCCGCGAGGGCCAGGTCCTCGACGCGTAGGACGTCCCCCTTCTTCCTCCGTGCCCCCGGCGACGCGCTCGCCGGGGGCACGGTCGTGTCTCAGCCGTGCGCGGCGAAAACGGCGTGAAAGCAGGGGGTGTTGGGGCGCGGTGTGTCTTCCCATCTTCCGTACGGGCGAGTAAGTACCGCTGGTAACCGGATGTGCCGACCGGAGGGAGACCACCTCATGGCACCAGAGCACGCGTCCCGAAGAGCCCCCAGCAGCACCGCCGTTCGCCGTCCACGCGGCGGCGGACCACGAACCCGGACCGGGGTGCGGCACCGGTCCGGGCTGCTCGCCGCCGCGCTCGCGCTGGCGCTCGGCGGCGCGGCCCTCGCGACGGGCCCCGCGGCCCAGGCGAGCCCCGCCGCGACGACGGGGGCCTCGCAGGAGCGCGGCCAACCGACGCCGCTCGCACCGGAGTTGGAGAAGGAGCGGGAGAGACAGGCGCGGGAGCTGTACGGGGACGGGGCGCAGCGCCCCGTGGAGGAGCGCCGCACCTCGCTGATCACACTCGGTGACAGCGAGATCTCCGGCGAGGGCGTCGGCACGTACGAACCGGGGACCGACGGGCCGGACAACTGGTGCCACAGGTCGCCGGACGCGGCCGTGCACCGCACCGGGATTCCCGTGCAGGAAACCTTCAACGTGGCCTGTTCGGGCGCCAATTCGGAGAACATCCGGATCGGCGGGACCCCCCAGTACGCGGACGAGCTGGTGCAGAGCGACAGCCTCGCCGTCACCGCGCGTAACACCCGGCTCAAGCAGGTCGTCCTGGTCGCAGGGGCCAACGACGACCTCCAGTTCGGGCCCGTGATGACGGACTGCGTGACCCGCTGGTTCCTGCGCAAGGGCGCCTGTCAGCCGGTGTACGAGCCGGGCTGGCAGCAGCGCGTCGACGGGCTGGTGCCGAAGGTGGAACGGACCGTTACGGACCTCAAGTCCGTGATGCGCGACGCCGGTTACGCCGACGGGGACTACCAGCTCGTCGTCATGAGCTACCCCAGCCCCATCGGCCCCGACATCGAGGACAACCCCGACTTCCCCGGCAAGCTCCCGGGCGGCTGCACCGGGTACACCAGCGACTCGGGGTGGGGCCGGAACACCGCCGTGCCCGCCTTCGAGAAGGGCGTACGCGCCGCCGCCGAGAACACCGGCGCCGACTACCTCGACGCCTCCCGGCTCTTCCACGGCCACGAGGTGTGCATGGAGGACGCCTGGGCGCGCGGCCTGTACGTCGAGCTGAGCAACCCCTTCCCGCCGGACGAGAACTCCGTCCGGCAGTCCTTCCACCCCAACGCGCGCGGCCACGCCGCCTTCGCGTCCTGCCTGACGCAGATGTACGAGACGGCGCGGAACGGCAGCGTCCGCGAGGCGTCCTGCGCCGACCCCTCGGGCCGGGGCGAGCCCCGGCTGTACCAGCTGGCCTGGGACGACGCCTTCGTACCGCTGCGCAGCTCCGGCACCGGCGAGTGCCTCGCGCCGGACGGCGGCAGCACCCGCGACGGCACCGCGGTGCGCGGCCAGGAGTGCGCGCCGGGCGAGCGCGCGCAGACCTGGTGGTACGACGAGGACACCAGGGCGCTGCGCACCGGGCTCACCCACGACCGCTGCCTCGACGTCCCCGAGGGCCGCGCCGAACCCGGCACCGAACTCGTCCTGTGGAACTGCTCGGCCGAGACCCAGCAGCGCTTCCTCCGCCAGGACGGCACGTTCCGGCCGGTGGCCGCCCCCGACCTCTGCCTCACCCTCGACACAACGGGCGCCCCGACCCGCCTCACCCCGTGCACGGACTCCCCGAACCAGCACTTCACGTGAGCGGGCGCGCCTCGGGGGCGCGGGGAACTGCGCGAACGGCCACGGCGTACGGGGTGGTCCGGTGACGGCATGGAGCACCCCGCGCCGGGGCTGAGGCGCTGCGCTTGCCAGCCCTGCGCCTATGGCGCAGACCTCCCAAGCGGGGTGAGCCCGCGATAAGGGGCGCGGGGAACTGCGCGAAACCCACGGCGCACCCCGCGCACAAAGGCGCACCCCGCACACAAAGGGGCCCGGCCGCGAAAACGCGGCCGGGCCCCTGCGCGTGACCGGATGCGGCGAAGCGCTACAGCGTCCCCAGCTTCATCAGCACCAGCAGCGCCAGCAGCTGAATCGCCGAGGCACCCAGCGCCTTCGGCCACGGCAGGTCGTGCGAGCGGCTCACCATCGAGGTGAACAGCGCACCGGCGATGACCCAGGTCACCCACCCCAGCACCTGCACCAGCGGCGCCGTGCCGCCGAGGAACATCGCGAACACCAGCCGCGGCGCGTCCGTCAGCGCCATGATCAGCATCGACAGGCCGACCGTCGGCTGCCAGCTGCCCGTCCCCCCGAACTGCCGCGCCAGCGTGTGCGTCACCGCGCCGAGCACCAGCCCGACGAGGACGACGGCGACGCCGGTCGTCAGGACGTACGGGATCGCGCTGCCCAGCGTCGCGTTGATGACCTCGTCGCGCGCCTCGTCGAGGCCGAAGACTGCGAGCAGGCCGTAGAGGAAGGTGACGATCAGCGCGGGACCCCAGACCGGGTAGTCCCGCATCTGGAAGAACGTGGGGTTGGGGCGGGTCACGATGCCGCGCAGCAGGTCCTTCCAGCCCAGGCGCGGCCCGGACGGGGGCGGCGGGGGCAGGTGGCCGCCGCCGTAGGTGCTGCCCTCGCCGTAGTCGCCGCCGTAGCCGCCGTCGAAGGCACCGCCGTCGTCCTCGCGGCCGTACGGCTCGGGGACCCGGAAGGCGGTGGTGTGACCCGGGGTGTTGGCGTGGGTGTCGTGCCCGGCGGGGCGCTGCGGTTCGCCGAAGTACTCGGGTTCGCCGTGGCCGCGGCCCGCGGCCGTCGGGCCGCCGCCGACGCGCGGCCAGCCGCTCTGGCCGCCGCCGTACGCGCCCTGGCCGACGCCGCCGGGGACGGTCGGCGCGTTGCTGCTCCCGGGCGCGGGCGCGCCGCCCCGCGGGCGCTGCCCGTACGCGGCGGGACCGCCGGGGCCCGGGGACGGTGCCGGACGCGAGGCGCCCGGGGACCGCTGGGGTCGCGGGGGGTACTGCTCCTGCTGTCGCGCGGCCCGGTCGTCCCGTCCGCGTCCGATCCTGAAACCAGCCACGACATCGAACGTACCGTGTCCCCGCGCCCCCGGCGTCGCTACGTCACCAACTGGTCATACATCGCAGCTGACCTGTGACATCCCCTAGGGGCGGGGGGCCGATGGCGGCGCGGGGAGGTGCGCCCCGCCAGGGGCGCGGGGAGGGCGCGCCCGAAGGGGCGCGGGGAACTGCGCGACCGGCCACGACGTACGGGGTGGTCCGGTGACGTCATGGAGCACCCCGCGCCGGGGCTGAGGCGCTGCGCTTGCCAGCCCTGCGCCTCGGCGCAGACCTCCCAAGCGGGGTGGGCCCGAGAAGCGCCGCAGGCACAGCGGGGCGGGCCCGCGAAAAAGGGGCGCGGGGAACTGCGCGAACGGCCACGGCGTACGGGTGGCCCGGCGACGGCATGGAGCACCCCGCGCCGGGGCGGGCCCGCGCTGCGCTTGCCAGCCCTGCGCCTCGGCGCAGACCTCCCAAGCGGGGTGGGCCCGAGAAGCGCCGCAGGCACAGCGGGGCGAGCCCGCGATAAGGGGCGCGGGGAACTGCGCGACCAGCCACGGCGTACGGGGCGGCCCGGCGACGGCATCGAGCACCCCGCGCCGGGGCGGCCCGGCGACGGCGATGCGCACCCCGCCCCGGGGCGGCCCACCGACGGCGATGCGCCCCCCCCGCCGGGGTCAGGCCCCCTCGCGGATGCGTACCGCCAGGGTGACGACCGCCCCGGGGGCCGGCTCGCCGCCGTCGAGGGCGGCCCCGCGTTCGACGGTGAGGCGGTCCGTGACGAGGCGGGCCAGCCACAGGCCGCGGCCCGAGCCGGCGCCGTCCACGCCGGGGGCCAGCTCGGGGATGACGTCCTCGGTGAAGCCGGGCCCGGAGTCCTCGATCCGGCACTCCAGCTCGCCGTCCCGCTGCCGCAGCAGCAGCCGGCCGCGGCCGCCCGCGTGCTCGACCGCGTTGGTCGCCACCGCGTCGACGGCGACGACGAACTCGCCCCTGCGCGGTTCCCCGAGGCCCGCCCAGGCCGCCCACTCCTCGACCTCCATCCGCACCCGGCGCAGGTCCCGGTCGGTGAAGTGCAGGCGGCAGAGGCGTTCGTTGCTCAGCATCCCGGTTCCTCCGCGACGTCGAGGTGCAGCGAGGGAACGGCGCCGGAACCGAGCCGTTCCAGCGTGCGGCCCTGGAAACGGGAGCAGCGCAGGGTGACGTCGACCCGGTCGGTCCGCGCCTGCGCGCACATCCGCAGCAGCTCGGCCGCGCAGCCGACGCCGAGGAAGGCGAGCGGGGTCAGGTCGACGGTCAGCCGCCCGCGTCCGGCGCCGGCGGCGCGGGCGAAGGCGGTGCGCAGCGCGTGCCCGAAGAGCGCCGCCGTGGCCGCGTCGGCCTCGCCCGCGACGCGGACGCCGTCCTCGCGGTGCGTCGCGCGCAGGGAGCCGGTGCGGCCGAGGAGTTCGCGGGGGTGCGCCTCGGCCATCGCGTCGAGGACGTCGGCGGGGAAGGCCCGCTCGTCGTAGGCGCAGACCTCGGAGTAGGCGCCCGGCGTGAACAGGTGGCCCGACTCGCGTTCGCGGCGCATGACCGTCTCCAGATCGGCGCCGAACTCGGCGACCCAGGCCATGTCGATGTACGCGCGCACCGCCGGGTACCCGTCCTCGGCGGCCCGCTCCAGGACGCGGCCCAGCTGCCGCCACTGCCGCTCGGGGGTGAACTCCCCGCCGGACGGGATGAATTGGCGCATGCTGCCGAAGGCGAGCTGCCCGCGCCGCCAGGCCGTCTCGACGGCGGGCGTGTGCGCGTCCATCCGGGCCAGCAGCTCGGGTCCGGCGAGCCGGGCGAGTCCGGGCAGCAGCAGGACGAGGACCTTCTCCCCGGCGAGCAGTCCCTGCCGGACGAAGGCGCCGAGCACGTCCCACTGTCCTTCGTCGTCGGCGTAGGCCGCGAAGGCGTGGTCCCCGGGGCGTAACCGCTGGACGGGAATGGTGCGGGCCCAGGTGACGGCGTCGCCCGCCTCCCGTCCCGTGCGGGGTGTGGCCGCCCCACCGCAGTCGGACACCTGCGCTCGCCTCCTGCCGCCGTGCGCGGTCTGCTCCGGCGTGCGCTGACCTGGCGCCGCCGCTGGTCAGGAGGCTAGAGGGCGGGCGGTGCGGTGGGTATCCCTCATCGCGGATTGACCTGAGTGATGCGGTAACTGACCACAAACGAACGGAGCTTGTCGTGCGGTGACACGACAAGCTCCGTTCACGTGACCGGCGCGGCGGGTTCCGCCGCTACTTCGCGGGCTCCGGCTCCGGGTCGGGCTCGGGGGCGTCCTCGGCCTCGGCCTCACCGGCCGGCGGCTCGTCGGGCGTCCTGACGGAGTCCAGCAGCAGCTGGGCGACGTCGACGACCTGGAGGTCCTCCTTGGCCTTCCCGTCGTTCTTCTTGCCGTTGACCGAGTCGGTCAGCATGACGAGGCAGAACGGGCAGGCGGTGGAGACGATGTCCGGGTTCACGGAGAGGGCCTCGTCGACGCGCTCGTTGTTGATGCGCTTGCCGATCCGCTCCTCCATCCACATCCGGGCGCCGCCGGCGCCGCAGCAGAAGCCGCGCTCCTTGTGCCGGTGCATCTCCTCGTTCCGCAGGCCCGGAACCTTGCCGATGATCTCGCGCGGGGGCGTGTAGACCTTGTTGTGCCGGCCCAGGTAGCAGGGGTCGTGGTACGTGATCAGACCGTCGACCGGGGTGACGGGCACGAGCTTGCCCTCGTCGATGAGGTGCTGGAGCAGCTGGGTGTGGTGGATGACCTCGTAGTGGCCGCCCAGCTGCGGGTACTCGTTGGCGAGGGTGTTGAAGCAGTGCGGGCAGGTCGCCACGATCTTCTTCGCGGACGCCGGCTTCTTCGTCGACTCGTCCTCGTCGTCCTCGCCGAAGGCCGCGTTCAGCGTCCCGACGTTCTCCTCGCCCAGCTGCTGGAAGAGGAACTCGTTGCCGAGGCGGCGGGCCGAGTCACCGGTGCACTTCTCGTCGCCGCCCATGATCGCGAACTTGACGCCCGCGATGTTCAGCAGCTCGGCGAAGGCCTTGGTGGTCTTCTTCGCCCGGTCCTCCAGCGCGCCCGCGCAGCCGACCCAGTACAGGTACTCGACCTCGGTGAGGTCCTCGATCGTCTTGCCGACGACCGGCACCTCGAAGTCGAGCTCCTTGGTCCACTCCAGCCGCTGCTTCTTGGCCAGACCCCAGGGGTTGCCCTTCTTCTCCAGGTTCTTGAGCATCGTCCCCGCCTCGGACGGGAACGCGGACTCGATCATCACCTGGTAGCGGCGCATGTCGACGATGTGGTCGACGTGCTCGATGTCGACGGGGCACTGCTCGACGCAGGCGCCGCAGGTGGTGCAGGACCACAGTACGTCCGGGTCGATGACGCCGTTCTCCTCGGCGGTGCCGATCAGCGGGCGCTCGGCCTCGTCCAGCGCGGCCTGCGGAACGTCCTTGAGCTGGTCGGCGGTCGCCTTCTCCTCGCCCTCCATGGTCTTGCCGCCACCGGCGAGGAGGTACGGGGCCTTGGCGTGCGCGTGGTCGCGCAGCGACATGATCAGCAGCTTCGGCGAGAGCGGCTTGCCGGTGTTCCAGGCGGGGCACTGCGACTGGCAGCGGCCGCACTCGGTGCAGGTGGAGAAGTCGAGGATGCCCTTCCAGGAGAAGTCCTCGACCTGCGAGACACCGAAGCGGACTTCTTCCTCGTTGTCGTCGTCGAGCGCCGTCTCGAAGTCGATCTCCTTGCCGCCGGAGACCATCGGCTTCAGCTCACCCAGCGCGGTCCCGCCCTTGGCGTCCCGCTTGAACCAGATGTTCGGGAAGGCGAGGAACCGGTGCCAGGCCACACCCATGTTGGTGTTCATGCCGACGGTGATCATCCAGATCATCGTCGTGCCGAGCTTCACCATCGCCCAGAAGTAGACGAGCGTCTGAAGGGTGCTCACCTCGAGCCCGCTGAAGGCGGCGACCAGCGGGTACGAGAGGAAGTACGCGGGCTCGTAGGAGTCCACGTGGTGCAGCGCGCCCTCCAGGCCGCGGAGCATCAGGATGGCGAGGCCGATGGTGAAGATGACCCACTCGACGAAGTACGCCTGACCGGCCTTCGAGCCGGTGAAGCGGGACTTGCGCCCGGCGCGCGAGGGCAGGTTGAGCTGCCGGATCACCATCAGCGCCGCGATGCCGACCGTCGTCATGACACCGATGAAGTCGATGTACATCTCGTACGGCAGGAAGCCGCCGATGACCGGCAGCGTCCAGTCGGCCTGGAAGAGCTGGCCGTAGGCGTTGATGATGGTCGGCGGCAGCGTCAGGAAGCCGATCGCGACGAACCAGTGGGCCACGCCGACGACGGCCCAGCGGTTCATCCGCGTGTGACCGAGGAACTCCTTGATCAGCGTCGCGGTGCGCTGCTTCGGATCGTCGGTGCGCGAGCCCGCGGGGATCGGCTGGCCGAGCTTCACGAAGCGGTAGATCTGCGCGATGGCGCGAGCGAAAAGCGCAACGCCGGCCGCGGTGAGCACCAGCGTGACGACGATCGCGGCGAGTTGCATAACGGCTCCTCGAACCTGCGGGGCAGCTTGCTGTCGGGGGTACGCGCCGCCGAGCGCGACGCCCTTTACTAAGCGGTAACTTATCCAGTCTGTCTGAGACTACCCACTGCGCGCGGCCCTCTGTAGCCGACGCGGGGGTGATGTGTGTCGCCCAGGTGACCCTCAGTTCACCGGGTCGGGTACCCGGGTTCCGTGCCGCCCTCCGCCGCGCCTTCGTCGTCCGCCGCCCCGCCGCCGTCGGGACCGTTCCGCTTCCTGTGTGCCGTCCCCTGTCGTACCGCTGTGACCTGCGGAAATAACGGGCTGCGCATAAAGTCGGCATAAGAGTTGAGTGGGATAGACTCAACCGTATTGACGCCTCCGGGTTCCTCGTGCACTCTTGAGTCAGCTTCACTCAAGACATCAGCTGGAGGAACACGAAATGGCACGTGCGGTCGGCATCGACCTGGGTACGACGAACTCCGTCGTCAGTGTTCTCGAGGGCGGTGAGTCCACCGTCATCACCAATGCCGAGGGCGCCAGGACCACGCCGTCCGTCGTCGCCTTCGCCAAGAACGGCGAGGTTCTGGTCGGTGAGGTGGCCAAGCGCCAGGCCGTCACCAACGTCGACCGGACGGTGCGCTCGGTCAAGCGCCACATGGGCACCGACTGGAAGATCGACCTGGACGGCAAGGACTTCAACCCGCAGCAGATGAGCGCCTTCATCCTGCAGAAGCTGAAGCGGGACGCCGAGGCCTACCTGGGCGAGAAGGTCGAGGACGCGGTCGTCACCGTGCCCGCGTACTTCAACGACGCGGAGCGCCAGGCCACCAAGGAGGCCGGTGAGATCGCGGGCCTCAACGTCCTGCGCATCGTCAACGAGCCCACCGCCGCCGCCCTGGCCTACGGCCTGGAGAAGGAAGACCAGACGATCCTGGTCTTCGACCTCGGTGGCGGTACGTTCGACGTCTCGCTGCTGGAGATCGGCGACGGCGTCGTCGAGGTGAAGGCCACCAACGGTGACAACCACCTCGGTGGTGACGACTGGGACCAGCGCATCGTCGACCACCTGGTCAAGCAGTTCCAGAACTCCAACGGCGTCGACCTGTCCAAGGACAAGATGGCGCTCCAGCGGCTCCGCGAGGCCGCCGAGAAGGCGAAGATCGAGCTCTCCAGCTCCACCGAGACCACGATCAACCTGCCCTACATCACGGCCTCCGCCGAGGGCCCGCTGCACCTGGACGAGAAGCTGACGCGCGCTCAGTTCCAGCAGCTGTCCCAGGACCTGCTGGACCGCTGCAAGGTGCCGTTCCACAACGTCATCAAGGACGCCGGCATCCAGCTGTCCGACATCGACCACGTGGTCCTCGTCGGCGGTTCGACGCGTATGCCCGCCGTCGCCGACATGGTCAAGGAGCTGACCGGCGGCAAGGACGCCAACAAGGGCGTCAACCCGGACGAGGTCGTCGCCATCGGCGCCACCCTCCAGGCCGGCGTGCTCAAGGGCGAGGTCAAGGACGTCCTGCTGCTGGACGTCACCCCGCTGTCCCTCGGTATCGAGACCAAGGGCGGCATCATGACCAAGCTCATCGAGCGCAACACCACGATTCCGACGAAGCGTTCGGAGACCTTCACCACGGCCGAGGACAACCAGCCGTCGGTGCAGATCCAGGTCTTCCAGGGCGAGCGCGAGATCGCGGCGTACAACAAGAAGCTCGGCATGTTCGAGCTGACCGGTCTGCCCCCGGCCCCGCGGAACGTCCCGCAGATCGAGGTCACCTTCGACATCGACGCGAACGGCATCATGCACGTGTCGGCGAAGGACCTCGGCACGGGCAAGGAGCAGAAGATGCAGGTCACCGGCGGGTCCAGCCTGCCGAAGGACGACATCGAGCGCATGATGCGCGAGGCCGAGCAGTACGCGGACGAGGACGCCAAGCGCCGCGAGTCCGCCGAGACGCGGAACCAGGCCGAGCAGCTCGTCTACACGACCGAGAACTTCCTCAAGGAGAACGAGGAGAAGGTCCCGGCCGAGGTCAAGACCGAGGTCGAGACGGCCGTCTCCGACCTGAAGGAGAAGCTCAAGGGCGAGGACACCGCGGCCATCCGCGAGGCCAGCGAGAAGGTCGCCGCCACCAGCCAGAAGCTGGGCCAGGCCATGTACGCCGACGCCCAGGCCGCGCAGGGTGCCGAGGGCCAGGCCGCCGGTGCCGACGCCGGTGACGCCAAGGCCGACGCCAAGGACGCCGACGACGACGTCGTCGACGCCGAGATCGTCGACGACGAGCAGAAGCCCAAGGGTGGTGCCGCGTGACGGAGGAGACCCCGGGCTTCGACAAGGAGCCTGACGTCCCCGCCGAAGCCGGTGCAGACGCCACATCGTCCGACGACGCTGCGGCGAAGGCCGCCGGGTCCGCTTCCGCCGAAGAGGCGGGCGGCCCGGCGGCCCCGGCCGGGGACGCGAGCGAGTCCGCCGAGGCGGACGTGGACACGGACGCTTCGCTGATCGCGCAGCTGGACCAGGCCCGCACGGCGCTCTCCGAGCGCACGCAGGACGTCCAGCGGCTCCAGGCGGAGTTCCAGAACTACCGTCGCCGGGTGGACCGGGACCGCGTGGCCGTGAAGGAGGTCGCCGTCGCGAACCTCCTGACGGACCTGCTGCCCGTGCTCGACGACATCGGCCGGGCACGGGACCACGGCGAACTGGTCGGCGGCTTCAAGTCGGTGGCCGAGTCGCTGGAGACGGTCGTGGC
The DNA here is from genome assembly GCF_012726235.1 of Streptomyces sp. HNM0574. Taxonomy (GTDB): domain Bacteria; phylum Actinomycetota; class Actinomycetes; order Streptomycetales; family Streptomycetaceae; genus Streptomyces. The sequence continues at coordinate 208,916 of NZ_JAASAH010000007.1, read as the reverse complement.
CAAGATGGGCCTGATGCAGTTCGGCAAGGAGGGCGAGCCCTTCGACCCGAACGTCCACGAGGCCCTGATGCACTCGTACTCACCGGACGTCACCGAGACGACGTGCGTGCAGATCCTCCAGCCCGGGTACCGGGTGGGCGAGCGCACCATTCGCCCCGCGCGGGTCGGCGTCGCCGAGCCCCAGCCCGGCGCCCAGCCCGGCGGTTCGTCCTCGGACGAGTCCGCGGAGGAAGAGGACGCCAGTGGCCCGGACAAGGGCTGACGGTCAGGGAGCGGCAGAGATCGACGAGCGGGAGGAGGGACACCGGGGATGAGTACGAAGGACTTCATCGAGAAGGACTACTACAAGGTTCTCGGTGTCCCGAAGGACGCCACCGAAGCCGAGATCAAGAAGGCGTACCGGAAGCTCGCGCGCGAGAACCATCCGGACGCCAACAAGGGTGATCCGAAGGCCGAGGAGCGCTTCAAGGACGCCTCCGAGGCGTACGACGTCCTCGGGGACGCCAAGCGCCGCAAGGAGTACGACGAGGCGCGCACCCTCTTCGGCAGCGGGTACCGGCCCGGTGGCCCCGGCGGTCCCGGCGGCCCCGGCGGCTTCAACTTCGACCTGGGCGACCTCTTCGGGGGCGCCCCGGGCGGAGGCCAGCCGGGCGGTGCCGGCGGCGCCGGCGGCTTCGGCGGCGGCGGGCTCGGCGACGTCTTCGGCGGCCTGTTCAACCGCGGCGGTGCGGGCACCCGTACGCAGCCGCGGCGCGGCCAGGACGTCGAGTCCGAGGTGACGCTCAGCTTCACCGAGGCCGTGGACGGGGCGACGGTCCCGCTGCGGATGTCCTCCTCCGCCGCCTGCAAGGTGTGCGCGGGGACGGGCGACAAGAACGGCACCCCGCGCGTCTGCCCCACCTGCGTCGGCACCGGTCAGGTGTCGCGCGGCGGGGGCGGCGGCTTCTCCCTGACCGACCCCTGCGTGGACTGCAAGGGCCGCGGCCTGATCGCCGAGGACCCCTGCGACACCTGCAAGGGCTCGGGCCGGGCGACGAGTTCGCGCACCATGCAGGTCCGCATTCCCGCCGGGGTGACCGACGGGCAGCGGATCCGGCTGCGCGGCAAGGGCGCCCCGGGCGAGCGCGGCGGGCCGAACGGCGATCTCTTCGTCGTGGTGCACGTCGACGCGCACCCGGTCTTCGGCCGCAAGGGCGACAACCTCACCGTCACCGTACCCGTCACCTTCCCGGAGGCGGCGCTCGGCGGCGAGGTGACGGTCCCGACGCTCGGCGGTCCGCCCGTCACGCTGAAGCTTCCGCCGGGCACCCCGAGCGGGCGTACGATGCGGGCGCGCGGCAAGGGAGCGGCCCGGAAGGACGGGACGCGGGGCGATCTGCTGGTCACCATCGAGGTCGCCGTGCCGGGCGAGCTGAGCGACAAGGCGCGGGACACCCTGGAGTCCTACCGCGACGCCACCGCGGGCGAGGACCCGAGGGCGGCGTTGTTCAAGGCCGCGAAGGGAGACTGAAGTGGACGGCCGAGGGCGAAGGAATCCGTACGAGCTGACCGAGGAAACCCCGGTCTACGTCATCTCGGTCGCCGCTCAGCTCTCCGGTCTGCACCCGCAGACCCTGCGTCAGTACGACCGGCTGGGCCTGGTCTCCCCGGACCGTACGGCCGGGCGCGGGCGCAGGTACTCGGCCCGGGACATCGAACTCCTGCGGGAGGTCCAGCGGCTGAGCCAGGACGAGGGCATCAACCTCGCGGGCATCAAGCGCATCATCGAACTGGAGAACCAGGTCGCCGCGCTTCAGGCCCGCGCCGCCGAACTCCAGCAGGCGGTTGAGGGCGCCGCGGCCGCCATGCAGCAGCGGGAGGCCCAGGTGCACGCCTCCTACCGGCGGGATCTCGTCCCGTACGAGGACGTGCACCCGTCGAACGCGCTGGTGGTCTGGCGTCCCCGCCGCAGGTGACGCGTCAGAACGCCGAGGAGGCCCGGGCACATCGTGCCCGGGCCTCTTTCGTGTGCGGCGCGGGCTCAACTGCCGTGCGGGGCAGGGGTGTTGCGGGGGCCGTGCGCCCGGGTGCGACCCCGTGCGCGGGGCGCCCGGCGCCCGGTGCCGCTTCCTGCCGCCCGACACGGACGGGTGAACGCGGTTAGGTGCCCGGTGATGCCGGGGCGGAGCGTTGGGGCATGAAGACGATACGCGCGGCAGGCGCCGCTTTCGTACTCACCGCGACGACCGCGACAGCCCTCGGCGTACTCGGCGCGACCCCCGCCTCCTCCGCCGCTCCCGATCCGGCGGGCGCCACCTGGCCGGACCGTACGGTCGGGACCGTCGGCAAGCTCGTCGCCGAGTTCCCCGGCGGAGGGATGGAGTCCTGCTCGGGCTCGGTCGTCGACTCGGCCAACGGCAGTGTCGTCGCCACGGCGGCGCACTGCATCGAGAACCCGGAGCGTGGAAAGCCGCCGCGCGCGGTCTACTTCGTGCCCGGCTACGACCGCGGCGGTGGCCCCGAGGCCGTCGTCGACAAGGGCTGGCGCACCACGACCTGGGAGACGGCGCCGGGCTGGGACGTCTCCAAGCCGGTCGACGAGATCCTGCCGCACGACTGGGCGTTCCTCCGCTTCCCGGAACGGAACGGGAAGACGCTCGCCGAGAAGCACGGCTCCAACGCGCTGCGCTTCGGCCCCGTCGGCGGCGGCCCGACCCTCTCCCTCGGCTACCCGGCCGTCTCGCCGTACGACGGGGAGACGCTCAAGTACTGCCGCGGCAAGGCCCGCGCGCACGGGCCGGACGCCCGGCCCTCGGTGAACGCCGGCGCGCTCACCCTCCGGCCGTGCCGCCTGACGCAGGGCGTCAGCGGCGGCCCCTGGCTGCGGGACTACGACGCGTCCCGGCAGTCCGGCACGCTCGTCGGCGTCACCTCGCTGGGCGGCGAGAACGAACTGCTCGGCCGCCCCTTCCCGGAGGCGGCCGAGCGGGTCCACGCGCGGATGGCCGGTACGGCGCCGCGCTGAGCCGCGGCGGTACCGGATGGGCCGGTTCCCCGTCAGGCGGGGGTCCGGCCCATCGTGCGGTCGACGGTGATCTCGACGAGGACGCGTTCCGGGTTGGGGCGCGGCTCGCGGCTGTACCGCTCGGCGAACCGCCGTTCGGCGTCCCGTACCGCGGGCGCGTCCTCGCGGATGCGCGCGACCCCCTCCAGCGTGGCCCAGCGTCCCCGGTCCACCTGGCAGAGCGCGACGCGCAGCCCCTCCTCGCCCCGCGCCGCGATGTTGCGGACCTTCTGGCTGCCCCGGCTCGCCACCACGCGGGCCGTGCCGCCTGCCGTGGGGTCGGCCTCGTCGGCGGGCTCGTAGGTGACGCTGACGGGCACCACGTGCGGGGTGCCGTTGCGGCGGACGGTGGTGAGGGTGGCGTAGTGCGCCTCGCGCCAGAAGGCGAGGAAGGCGGCGGGGTCGAGGGGGCGGGCGGCCGGTGTCGAAGGCGTCGGTGTCGTCGGAGTCATGGGAACGAATCTAGTCACCGGAGAGTTGAGTGGAATAGACTCAACTAGCTGGATGCTGTACCTGGCAACGGGGATGAACCCGCAGGGCAGCCCACCCGAGACGCACGCGAGCACAGGAGGAGCCAAGAGCAGTGGACGCCGAGCTGACCAACAAGAGCCGGGACGCGATCAGCGCCGCCAACAGCCGTGCCGTCACCGGCGGACACCCCGACATCACCCCGGCACACCTGCTCCTCGCCCTGCTGGAGGGCGAGGAGAACGAGAACATCCAGGACCTGCTCGCGGCCGTCGAGGCCGACCAGGCGGCCCTGCGCTCCGAGGCCGAGCGCCAGCTCGCCGCGCTGCCCAGCGTCCAGGGCTCCACCGTCGGCAAGCCCGAGCCGGACCGCGATCTGCTCGCCGTCATCGCCGACGCGGCGCAGCGCGCCAAGGACCTCGGCGACGCCTACGTCTCCACCGAGCACCTGCTCATCGGCATCGCCGCCAAGGGCGGGGCCACCGGCGAGCTGCTGAAGAAGAACGGCGCGAGCGACAAGAAGCTGCTGGAGGCGTTCTCCAGCTCCCGCGGCAGCCGGCGCGTGACCAACCCCGACCCCGAGGGCAGCTACAAGGCGCTGGAGAAGTTCGGCACCGACCTGACGGCCTCGGCCCGCGAGGGCAGGCTCGACCCGGTCATCGGCCGCGACCAGGAGATCCGCCGCGTCGTCCAGGTCCTCTCCCGGCGTACGAAGAACAACCCGGTGCTGATCGGCGAGCCCGGCGTCGGCAAGACCGCCGTCGTCGAGGGGCTGGCCCAGCGGATCGTGAAGGGCGACGTGCCCGAGTCGCTGCGCAACAAGCGGCTGGTCGCGCTCGACCTGGGCGCGATGGTCGCGGGCGCGAAGTACCGGGGCGAGTTCGAGGAGCGGCTGAAGACCGTCCTGGCCGAGATCAAGGAGAGCGACGGCCAGGTCATCACCTTCATCGACGAGCTGCACACCGTCGTCGGCGCGGGCGCCGGCGGCGACTCCGCGATGGACGCGGGCAACATGCTCAAGCCGATGCTGGCCCGCGGCGAGCTGCGGATGGTCGGCGCGACGACGCTGGACGAGTACCGCGAGCGGATCGAGAAGGACGCGGCGCTGGAGCGGCGCTTCCAGCAGGTGCTGGTCGCCGAGCCCACCGTCGAGGACTCGATCGCGATCCTGCGCGGGCTCAAGGGCCGCTACGAGGCGCACCACAAGGTGCAGATCGCGGACAGCGCGCTGGTCGCCGCCGCGTCCCTCTCCGACCGGTACATCACCTCCCGCTTCCTGCCCGACAAGGCCATCGACCTGGTGGACGAGGCCGCGTCCCGGCTGCGCATGGAGATCGACTCCTCGCCCGTCGAGATCGACGAACTCCAGCGCTCCGTCGACCGGTTGCGGATGGAGGAGCTGGCCCTCGCCAACGAGACCGACCCCGGCTCCGTCGCCCGGCTGGAGCGGCTGCGCCGCGAACTCGCCGACCGCGAGGAGGAGTTGCGCGGCCTCACCGCGCGCTGGGAGAAGGAGAAGAAGGGTCTCAACCGGGTCGGCGAGCTGAAGGAGAAGCTCGACGAGCTGCGCGGCCAGGCCGAACGCGCCCAGCGCGAGGGCGACTTCGGTGCCGCGTCCAAGCTGCTGTACGGCGAGATCCCGGCGCTGGAACGGGAGTTGGAGGAGGCCTCGGCCGCCGAGGAGGAGGCCGCCGCCTCGGAGGAGTCCGGCGAGCGGAAGCAGACCATGGTCAAGGAGGAGGTCGCCTCCGACGACATCGCCGACGTCGTCGCCTCCTGGACGGGCATCCCCGCCGGCCGCCTGCTGGAGGGCGAGACGCAGAAGCTGCTGCGCATGGAGGACGAGCTGGGCAAGCGGCTGATCGGCCAGACCGAGGCCGTACGCGCCGTCTCGGACGCGGTGCGGCGCACCCGCGCCGGGATCGCCGACCCCGACCGCCCCACCGGCTCCTTCCTCTTCCTCGGCCCCACCGGCGTCGGCAAGACCGAACTCGCCAAGGCGCTCGCCGACTTCCTCTTCGACGACGAACGCGCCATGGTCCGCATCGACATGAGCGAGTACGGCGAGAAGCACTCCGTCGCCCGCCTCGTCGGCGCCCCGCCCGGGTACGTCGGCTACGAGGAGGGCGGCCAGCTGACGGAGGCCGTACGCCGCCGCCCGTACAGCGTCGTCCTGCTGGACGAGGTGGAGAAGGCGCACCACGACGTCTTCGACATCCTGCTCCAGGTGCTCGACGACGGGCGGCTCACGGACGGTCAGGGCCGGACGGTCGACTTCCGCAACACCATCCTCATCCTCACCTCCAACCTCGGCAGCCAGTACCTGACGGACCCGCTGTCGAAGCCGGAGGAGAAGCGGGAGAAGGTGCTCACGGCCGTGCGCGGCGCGTTCCGGCCCGAGTTCCTCAACCGGCTCGACGACCTCGTCGTCTTCTCCGCGCTGAGCGGCGAGGAGCTCGCCGAGATCGCCCGGCTCCAGATCGACAGCCTCCAGCGGCGGCTCTCCGACCGGCGCCTCACGCTCGACGTCACCCCCGCCGCGCTCCAGTGGCTCGCGACGGAGGGCAACGACCCGGCGTACGGCGCCCGTCCCCTCCGCCGCCTCGCCCAGACCGCCATCGGCGACCAGCTGGCCCGCGAGATCCTCGCGGGCGAGATCCGCGACGGCGACACGGTCCGCGTCGACCACGTCGAGGGCTGGGACGGCCTCACGGTGGGCGTCGCGCCCTAAGGGGGCGCGGGGAACTGCGCGACAAACCACGGCGTACGGGGTGGCCCGGTGACGACATCGGGCACCCCGCGCCGGGGCGGGCCCTGCGCCTGAGGCGCAGTTCTCCCAAGCGGGGGCGGGCCCGAAAAGGGGCGCGGGGAACTGCGCAAACCCCGGGCCACGACGGCGCCGCACCCCGCGACGCACAAGACGGGGCACCCCGAGCCGGCAAGCGCACCCCGCCGGGGCAAGCGCACCGCGTGAGGTTGCGGGAGGCGGGGCGGGATGGGGGAGGATGGCGGAATTCCATACGAAGGGAAATCCACGGTGAGCATCGACCCGTCCTCGATCCCGAACTTCGGGGGCCAGCAGCCCGACCCGCAGGAATCCGGCGCTCCGACCGGACCTGTGATCCCCGACCAGGACCTGGTGAAGCAGCTCCTGGACCAGATGGAGCTGAAGTACGTCGTCGACGACGAGGGTGACCTCGCGGCGCCGTGGGAGGAGTTCCGGACCTATTTCATGTTCCGGGGCGAGGAGGAGCAGCAGGTCTTCTCCGTCCGGACGTTCTACGACCGTCCGCACTCGATCGAGGACAAGCCCAAGATCCTCGAGTCGATCGACGACTGGAACCGCCGCACCCTGTGGCCGAAGGTCTACAGCCACACGCACGACGACGGCACCGTCCGTCTGATCGGCGAGGCCCAGATGCTGATCGGTACCGGCGTCTCCCTGGAGCACTTCGTCTCCAGCACGGTCAGCTGGGTCCGCGCCTCGATCGAGTTCGACAAGTGGCTCGTCGAGCAGTTCGGCCTGGAGAAGGACGCCGACTCCGGCGACGAGGGCGAGTCCGGCACCAACGACGCCTGACTCCCCGCGTCACCACCTGTGCCCCCGCGGAGCGGAAACGCCCGGCGGGGGCACGGTTGTGTGCCGGGCCCCGGCTAGGACAGGCCGCTCTTCAGGCGCCCCACCGCGTCCCGAAGGACCTCGTCCCGCTTGCAGAAGGCGAAGCGGACGAAGGGGGCGCCCTCCCGCTCGTGGTCGTAGAAGACCTGGGTGGGGACGGCGACGACGCCGCAGCGTTCGGGCAGGCTCAGGCAGAACGCGGTGCCGTCCTCCGCGCCGAGCGGGCGGATGTCGGCGGTGACGAAGTAGGTGCCCGCGGTGCGGAAGACGCCGAAGCCCGCGTCGGCGAGGCCGCGGGTGAGCAGGTCGCGCTTGGCGCGGTGGTCCTCGCGCAGGCCGTCGAAGTGGCTGTCCGGGAGCCGGAGCGCCTCGGCGACGGCGTACTGGAAGGGGCCGGCCGAGACGAACGTCAGGTACTGCTTGGCGGAGCGCACGGCGGCGACGAGCGGCGCGGTGCCGGTGACCCAGCCGACCTTCCAGCCGGTGAAGGAGAAGGTCTTGCCCGCTGAGCCGATGGTGACGGTGCGCTCGCGCATGCCGGGGAAGGACGCGAGCGGCAGGTGCTCGCCCTCGAAGACGAGGTGCTCGTAGACCTCGTCGGTGACGGCCAACAGATCGCGCTCGACGCAGAGTTCGGCGACGGCGGCGAGTTCCTCGCGGGTGAGGACGGTGCCGGTGGGGTTGTGCGGGGTGTTGAGCAGGATGAGCCGCGTGCGGTCGGTGACGGCGTCCCGCAGCTCGTCGAGGTCGAGCCGGAAGCGCCGGGTGCCGTCCGGCTCCTCGGCGGGCCGGAGCGTGACGGGGACGCGGGTGCCGCCGGCCATGGCGACGGCCGCCGCGTACGAGTCGTAGTACGGCTCCAGGGCGATCACCTCGTCGCCGGGCTCGACCAGCGCGAGCAGCGAGGCGGCGATCGCCTCGGTCGCGCCGGCGGTGACGAGCACCTCGGTGTCCGGGTCGACGGTCCGGCCGTAAAAGCGCTGCTGGTGCTCGGCGACCGCCTCGCGCAGCTCGGGGACGCCGGGCCCGGGCGGGTACTGGTTGCCGTGCCCGTCGCGCAGCGCCCGTACGGCGGCCTCGCGCACGGACTCGGGACCGTCGGTGTCGGGGAAGCCCTGGCCGAGGTTGACGGCGCCGGTGCGGACGGCCAGCGCCGACATCTCGGCGAAGATCGTCGTGCCGAACTCGGCCAGCCGCCGGTTGAGCAGCGGGCGGGTGTCCTGCGCGTATGTCATGGCGGTCATCCTCCGGGAAGCTCTGGTCTTCCTCAACTCTGCTTTTGAGCCTCCGGAGAGGGGGCAGGAGCGGCCTTGGCACCGGGCGTCCGTACGGGGCGGACGCCGTCGCCGCGGCTCCGGCCGGGCGGCGCGGGGTGCCGTGGAACGGAGGGGGAAGCCTCATGGAGGTATTCGTGATCGTGCTCGTCGTCGTGGGCGTCATCGGGCTCTTCGCCGCGATGTCCAAGGGCAGCGGCGGCGGTGGCGGCGGCTCCACCTCGGGCGGCGGCTCCTGGTGGGCCGGCGGCGGTGACAGCAGCGGCGGCGGCTGCGGCAGCTCGTCCTCCTGCGGCGGAGGCGGCGGCGGGGGCGGCGGCTGCGGTGGTGGCGGCGGCGGTGGCGGCGGCGCCTGACCCGCGCCGGAAGGGGGCGCGGGGGACTGCGGGAGGGGCCACGAGGGTGCCGCACCCGGCGACGTACGGGAAGGGCACCCCGTGTCCGGAACGCGCACCCCGCGCGCCCCGCGCACGGCTTCGGGAACCGGTGTGTCCCCGGGGCATGTGACCCTGGCCCAAGACGCCCCGCGCGCCCCCGTGTTGGGCGTGTGAGCACTCTGAATCCCTTGAGGCGGGCGGGAGTTGAACAACTGAACTGTTCGGCCCCCGGGGGGATGTAAACCGGGTGATGATGGGCGAAAACCCAGCGACGCCCCGCGTTCCGTGATTCGGTGAACTCGTATTCCGGACCCGATGTGGGCCACGAGCCGGTGGCCGCCGCCCCTGTCCTGCACGGCCGGGCGCGGACCGGCTCACCCCTCCACTGCGTGCTGCGGAGCCGAGCCATGCTCACCACACTCAAGACCGCCTACACCGACACCCGCGCGGGCCACCTGGCCTGGGCCCTGGGGCGTGAACCGCTCCCGGCCCTCGCGCGGCTCGATCTGGAACTCGGGGGCGCCAGCGTCCAGTTGAGGCTGCTGGGCGCCTCCCACCAGGTGCTGATCGAAGAGGACAACGGCACCTGTTCCGAGACCGTGGCCTGCATTCCCGGCAGCGCCACCCCACTGCCCCTGGGCGTCTCCGAGCGGATCGGGGACTGGGAGTACGAATTCGCCGCCCGCGTCGAGGAGTTGTCCGAGGGCTCCTTCGCCGGGCGGGCCCAGGAGCTGATCGCGCTGGTCGCCGAGCACCCGTACGGACTCGTCGGGACCTTCCCCGGCGATCCGCACGCGTTCACCGCGCTGCTCGCGCAGCGGCAGGGCGGCCAGGTGCACTGGCGCACCTGGCACTCGTACCCGCAGGAGCGCCGCCTGGTCACCACCCGCACCCGCGCGGGGCTGCGCCGCTCCCGGCCCCAGCGCCCGGCCGGTGACGAACGGGTCGCGCTCGCCTGAGCGGCGCCGCGTCCGCCGGACGGGCGGGCGGGGCGGGGAAGTTGACGGGAGGGGGTCCGTGTCCTGGGTGTCCTCCCGTCGTCCCGGCCCGAGATCACACGTGTGGGTGACCTGGCGTGCCGGGGTGGTCACGTAGCGTGCTGCGGATGACCGACCGTGCCGAGTCCGCCGACCGCGCCCACCGCACCGAGGCGGCGGAACTGCCGGGCCCCCGGGCCCCGTTGCCGGTTCCGGCGCCGCTCGGACGCGGGCTCGTCCTCGGTTCCGTCTTCGTCTGCGCCGCCTGCGGCCTGGTCTACGAACTCGAACTCGTCGCGCTGGCCACCTACTTGAGCGGCGACTCCGTCACCCAGGCATCCGTCGTGCTCTCCGTCATGGTCTTCGCCATGGGCGTCGGCTCGCTGCTGGCGAAGCGCCTGCGCTGCCGCGCCGCGGCCGGCTTCGGACTGGTCGAGGCGCTGCTCGCGCTGATCGGCGGCGGCTCGGCGATGGCCCTGTACGCGAGCTTCGCCTGGCTGGGCTCGTCCCAAGCGGTTCTGGTGGGCTTCTCGTTCGTCATCGGCGTGCTGATCGGCGCCGAGATGCCGCTGCTGATGACGCTGATCCAGCGCATCCGCAGCCAGGACGCGGGCGGCGCCGTCGCCGACCTCTTCGCCGCCGACTACGTGGGCGGCCTGGTCGGCGGCCTGATGTTCCCCTTCCTGCTCCTCCCCCTCTTCGGCCAGCTCACCGGCGCGCTGGTCACCGGCGTGGTGAACGTGGCCGCGGGCGGCGTCATCGTGCTGTGGCTCTTCGGCCGGGACCTCGCGCGCCGCACCCGCCTCCTCGTCCTCGCCGTCACCGTCGCGGTGCTGGCACTGCTGCTGGTGGGCACGGCCGTCGTCGGCCCGTTCGAGGAGGCGGCCCGGCGCGCGGTCTACGGCGGCACGGTCCGGGTCGCGCTGCGCACGGACGTGCAGGAGGTGATCGTCACGGGCTCGGCGGACCCGGAGGGCTACGGCGAGGCGGGCCACGGACAACTGGAGTACTTCCTCGACGGCAGGCTCCGCCTCCGCTCCGGCGACGAGGCCCGCTACCACGAGTCGCTGGTCCACCCGGCGATGGACGCGGGCCCGCGCACCCGCGTCCTGGTCCTCGGCGGCGGCGACGGCATGGCCTTGCGCGAGGTGCTCCGCCACCCGGACGTCGCCCGCGTCGACGTCGTCGAACTCGACGCCGCCGTAACGGAGTTGGCCCGCACCGACCCGGGCCTGAGCCGCCTGAACGACCACGCCTTCGACGACCCCCGGGTACGGCTGCACACGGCGGACGCCTTCGACTGGCTCCGCGCCCGGGTCGCCGCGGCGCAGGAACGGTTCGACGTGGTGGTTTCCGATCTGCCCGACCCGGCGGTCTCCACCGGCTCCAAGCTCTACTCGCAGGAGTTCTACGGCCTCGCCGCCCGCGCCCTCGCCCCCGACGGCCGCCTCGCCGCCCACGTCGGCGCCGCCGGGGCAGGCGCCCAGGACTACTGGACGGCCGAGGCGACCATGCGCGCCGCCGGCCTGAGCACCGAGCCCTACGTCGTCGCCAGCGGCCCCGGCTACCACGCGGGCCCCGACCGCGACCGCGCCCACGAACCCGGCCCGCACCGCGCCGAGGCCGCCGAGGCCGACCCCGACTGGGGCTTCCTCCTCGCCCGCCACGCCCCGGCGGACCGGGAGCGCGCCGCGGAGCCGGCCGGGCCCACCACGCTGCGGACCGCGCGCACCCCCGCGTCCGGCCCCCGCCCGGCCCGGCTGTCCCGGCTGCGCGCCGTCACGGCCTCGGAGCTGGCCGCGGGCCGGGCACGCGCCGAGCGCGCTCGCGTCCCCGGCCTCCCGCCGTCCTCCCTGACCCACCCCCGCTACGGCGGCTGACTCGCCCGTACGGCCGCGCCCGGGTCGCGCCACGGGCCGCGCGGTGCATCGGGCGAGGGAACGCCACGCGGGGAACCGGGGACGACCCCTCACAGGTGCGGGGTGTGGTGGGTAGGCTCCGGCCTATGGAGCACGAGGTGTACGTTCCGTTTCCCGTTGGCCAGGTCAGGGCGGCACTGACCGACCGAGAACGCCTGGTCCGCTGCGTTCCCGGCCTGCAACTCGACGCCGGTGACGGCCGGAGCGCGTCCGGGCCCGGCTCGCTGAGCGGACGGCTGCGGGTCCGCGTCGGCAGCTCCAGCATCACCTACCGCGGCAGCCTCACGGTCACGCCCGAGGGCGACGGCATCGCCGTCGAGGGCAGCGGCACCGAGGTCCGCGGCACCGGCTCGGCGACGCTGAAGCTCACCGTCGTCCCCCGCCTCCCGCAGGACGGCGAGGGCACCCGGCTCGTCTTCGCGGGCACGGTGAGCGGCGACGGGCGGCTGGCCGAGTTCGAGGAGAAGCCCGCGACCTCCGCCGCGAAGCGCGTGCTCGACCGCTTCACCACGGCCTTCGTCGACACCCTCCGCGAACAGCCCCCCGAGCCCGGCGCCCCCGCGCCGCACGAGGCCGCGGCCGAAGGCGTCGCCGAGGTCGCCCCCGGCATCGGCGACCCGGACGACAACGAACCCGCCATCCCCGGCATCCCCGGCCCCGAGAAGGGCAGCCCGGAAAGCCCGTCCGGCGGCGCGCGGGACGCGGAGCCGGACGGCACGGACGAGGAGGAGGCCCCGGCCGACGCCTCGGCCGAAACCCCGGCCGACACCTCGGCCGAACATGAGGCCCCCGCCCCGCCCGCCGACGACGCCCCCGGCACCGACTCCCCGCTCGGCGAGGCCGGGACGCCCCCGCAGGCCGAGGACACCACCGGCGACCACCCGGCCGAGGACGCCGCCGACGAGGACACCCCGCCCGGCCCGGACAAGCCGAGCGTCTTCGACACGGAGATCCCGCCCTCCTCCCTCGACCCGCTGGAGGACGGCCTCGACGAGCCCGGCGCCGAGGGGCCCGGCGAGCCGGGCCGGGCCGGTGAGGGGCTCAACGGCGCCTCCCCGTCCGAGGGTTCGACCGCCGAGGCCGCGCACGCCCGGCGCACGATGATCGGGCGCAGTGCCGAGGAGGTCGACCACGCCCCGCCGCGCGGCCGGTACGCGCCCGTCCCCTCGCCCGAGCCCGCCGACGCGGCCGCGACCCTGCGCTGGGCGGCCCCGGCCGCGGCCGTGGTCGTCGCCGGCGCGGTCGTCCTCGGCCGGGCCCTGCGCCGCCGCCGCTGAACGCACCCGAAGGCGCCCGTCACCCCTCCGGTGGCGGGCGCCTTCGCGTACGCGGGGGCGGGCTCGCGGGTGGTGCGGTGCGGGCGTGCGGCGTTGTGCGGTGCGACCCCCGCTCGGCGGTTAAAGTCGCGTCATGACGCATTCCTCCACCCCCGCCGGAGGCGTGACGCTCCGCGCCGGAGACACCGAACTCACCCTCGAACCCCAGCACGGCTGCCGGATCGCCTCGCTGCGCGTACGCGGCACGGAACTGCTGCGCCAGGGCGGGAAGTACGGCTCGTTCGTGATGGCCCCCTGGTGCGGCCGCACGGACCAGGGCCGCTTCCGCAGTGGCGGAGACCTGTACCAACTCCCCATCGACAGCGGCCCGCACGCCATCCACGGCACCGTGCGGCACGCCGCCTGGCGGACGGCCCGCAGCGACGAGCGGTCCGCCGCCTTCACCTACGACCTGACCGACCCGTGGCCCTGGGAGGGCCGGGTCACCCAGGTCGCCGAACTGGCGGAGGACGGCAGCGGCGTCACCCTGAGCCTGTCGGTCGAGACCTTCGACGACTCGTTCCCCGCCCAGGCCGGCTGGCACCCCTGGTTCCTCCGGAACCTCGGGCAGGGCGGCAAGGACGTGACGATCGACTTCGCGCCCGAGTGGCAGGAGGAGCGCGGCGAGGACCACCTCCCCACCGGCAAGCGCATCACCCCGCGCCCCGGCCCGTGGGACGACTGCTTCGGCATGCCGGAGGGCGTGGACGTCACGCTCACCTGGCCGGGCGAGCTGGAGGTGAAGGTCGGCAGCCGCGCCGAGTGGGTCGTGGTCTACGACGAGCAGCCGGAGGGCGTCTGCGTCGAGCCGCAGTCCGGGCCGCCGAACGGGCTGAACACCCACCCCGGCCTCGTCACGCCCATAGACCCCCTGGAGATCTCCACCACCTGGACCTGGCGCTCGCTCGCCTGAGCCCCCGCATAGGGTTTTCTCCCATGACAGACGCAACAGACTCCGGGGCCCGCGCCGCGCTGCTTGAGCAGATCAAGGACAAGGCCGTCGTCCACGGCAAGGTGACCCTCTCCTCCGGCAAGGAGGCCGACTTCTACGTCGACCTGCGCCGGATCACCCTCGACGGCGAGTCCGCACCGCTCGCCGGACAGGTCATGCTCGACGCGACGGCCGGCCTGGAGTACGACGCCGTGGGCGGGCTGACCCTCGGCGCCGACCCCGTCGCGACCTCGATGATGCACGCGGCCGCGGCGCGCGGCCGGCGGCTGGACGCGTTCGTGGTCCGCAAGGCGGGCAAGGCGCACGGCCTCCAGCGGCGCATCGAGGGCCCGGACATCGCGGGCCGCCGGGTGCTGATCGTCGAGGACACCTCGACCACCGGCAACTCCCCGCTGACCGCCGTCGAGGCGGCGCGCGAGGCGGGCGCCGAGGTCGTGGCCGTCGCGACGATCGTCGAGCGCGGCGCCGCCGAGGCGATGGCCCGCGAAGGCCTCACCTACGTCCACGCCTACGAGCTCGCCGACCTCGGCCTCGCCTGACCCGGGCCCCGGCCCGCGCCCCCTTCGGACCGCCGTCCTTCCCGTCCGCTCCGCACCGCGAGCGGACGGGGCAGGGCGGCGGTCGTTGCGTGTTCCACGTGAAACAGCCGGGCCCCGGGTGCTCCTGGGCCCGGAGCACGGGAGGGCGTCTGGGAAGATGGAACGGACGATGACGTCGTTCCGTTGAGCTGAATCCGAAGCCGATACCGAAGCCGAACCCGCACAAATCCAAGGAGCGGACAGATGCCCATCGCAACCCCCGAGGTCTACACCGAGATGCTCGACCGGGCGAAGGCAGGCAAGTTCGCCTACCCCGCCATCAACGTCACCTCGACGCAGACGCTGCACGCCGCGCTCCGCGGTTTCGCCGAGGCGGAGAGCGACGGCATCATCCAGATCTCGACGGGTGGTGCGGAGTTCCTGGGCGGCCAGTACAGCAAGGACATGGTCAGCGGTGCGGTGGCGCTGGCGGAGTTCGCGCACATCGTCGCGAAGAAGTACCCGGTCAACATCGCGCTGCACACCGACCACTGCCCCAAGGACAAGCTGGACGGCTACGTCCGTCCGCTGCTGGCGGTCTCCAAGGAGCGCGTGGACGCCGGGCAGAACCCGCTCTTCCAGTCGCACATGTGGGACGGCTCGGCGGAGAACCTCAAGGACAACCTTGAGATCGGCCAGGAGCTGCTCGCCCGGGCCGCCGCCGCGAAGATCATCCTCGAGGTCGAGATCACCCCGACCGGCGGCGAGGAGGACGGCGTCACGCACGAGATCAACGACGAGCTGTACACCACCGTCGACGACGCCATCCGCACCGCCGAGGCGCTCGGCCTGGGCGAGAAGGGCCGGTACCTGCTGGCCGCCTCCTTCGGCAACGTGCACGGTGTCTACAAGCCGGGCAACGTCGTGCTCCGCCCCGAGCTGCTGAAGGACCTCCAGGAGGGCGTCGCCGCGAAGTTCGGCCAGGCGTCCCCGTTCGACTTCGTCTTCCACGGCGGCTCCGGCTCCACGGACGAGGAGATCGCGACGGCCCTGGAGAACGGCGTCGTCAAGATGAACCTCGACACCGACACCCAGTACGCCTTCACCCGCCCCGTCGTGGACCACATGTTCCGCAACTACGACGGTGTGCTGAAGGTCGACGGCGAGGTCGGCAACAAGAAGGTCTACGACCCGCGCAGCTGGGGCAAGGCCGCCGAGAAGGGCATGGCCGAGCGCGTCCAGCAGGCCTGCGTCTCCCTGCGCTCCGCGGGCACCAAGCTGAAGTGACCCCCTGAGCCTCCCGCGCACGGGCCCGGACGCCGCACCGCGTCCGGGCCCGTACGCGTCTCCGGGCCGCCGGGGCGGGCGGTGCTTACCGTGGCGTTAGGGCGAAGAGGCAGACTGGGCACCATGGCCATTCACGAGAACCTGCTCGGGGGACCGCCCCCGACCCACCTCCCCGACGACCCGGAGCCGCGCGAGGCGCTGGCGGCCGGGACGGACCCGGCCGAGGTCGCCGGGAAGTACCCGACCTCCTCGCTCGCCTGGGCGCAGCTCGCGGACGACGCCTTCGAGGGCGGCCGGGTCGTCGAGAGCTACGCGTACGCGCGCACCGGTTACCACCGTGGCCTCGACGCGCTCCGCCGCAGCGGCTGGAAGGGGCACGGCCCCGTCCCGTTCGAGCACGAGCCGAACCGCGGCTTCCTGCGGGCGCTGCACGCGCTGGCCCGCGCCGCGCAGGCGATCGGCGAGGAGGAGGAGTACCAGCGCTGCTCCGAGTTCCTCAAGGACAGCTCGCCGACCGCGGCCGAGACCCTCGGCTGACAGGTCCGCCGGCTCCCGCGAGCCGCTGACCGGCACAGGGCTGCCCGGCATCCGTCCGGGCAGCCCTTGCGCGTGTTCGACCGTCTCGCCGATGATGCTGCGTGGGCCCGAAGATGCCGACGGCACGTGAAGATGCCGGAGAAACGCACGGGCCCGAGGGGACCGGGGCTCCACCGTCGACGGGGGAAGGAGCGGACCGCTACCCGGTAGCTCAGGTCGAGGAGACAGCGATGTCGCACACCTCTGGCGTCCAGCAGACCGGCGGTCCGGAGGCCGCCCCCCATCTGGACTTCGCCGGTACCACCCCGTACGAGGACTACGTCCAGGCGGACGTCCTCACCCACCTTCAGCACCCGCTCAGCGACGACCCGGGCGAGATGGTCTTCCTCGTCACGACGCAGGTCATGGAGCTGTGGTTCACCGTCATCGTGCACGAGTGGCACACCGCCTCCGACGCGCTGCGGCGGGACGACCTGCCGGGCGCGCTCGCGGCGCTGAAGCGTTCCACCTACGAGCTGGAGTCGCTCAACGCCTCCTGGCAGCCGCTCGCGCACCTCACGCCCGCCCAGTTCAACGCGTACCGCAGCGCGCTCGGCGAGGGGTCGGGGTTCCAGTCGGCGATGTACCGGCGGCTGGAGTTCCTGCTCGGGGAGAAGTCGGCGTCCATGCTCGTGCCGCACCGCGGGGTGCCGCGGGTGCACGCCGAGCTGGAGAAGGCGCTGCACGAGCCGAGCCTCTACGACGAGGTGCTGCGCTTCCTCGCCCGCCGCGGCGAGAGCGTTCCGGAACGGGTGCTGCGGCGCGACGTCGCCCAGAAGTACGAGCCCGACCCCGAGGTCGAGGCCGTCTGGGCGGACGTCTACCGGCGGGCGGCCGAGGAACCGGAAGGCGAGGCCGTACGGCTCGGCGAGGCGCTGACCGAGGTCGCCGAGCTGGTGTGGCGATGGCGGAACGATCATCTCGTCGCCACCCGGCGGGCCATGGGCTCCAAGGTCGGAACCGGCGGCTCCGCCGGCGTCGCGTGGCTGGAGAAGCGCGCCGCGAAGAATGTCTTCCCCGAGCTGTGGACGGCGCGCAGCTATGTCTGAAGAGCGCGGAACCCGGGTGGAGGACGAGGCCGCGCGGCTGGACGCGGCCGACGAACTGCGCGCGCTGCGCGAGGAGTTCGTCCTGGACGGCGACGAGGACGGCACCCCGGTCGTCTATCTCGACGGCAACTCGCTGGGCGCGCTGCCGCGCTCCGTCCCGGCCCGGCTGGCGGACGTCGTCGAGCGCGAGTGGGGCCGGATGCGCATCCGGTCGTGGACGGAGTCCGGCTGGTGGGAGGCGCCCGAGCGGGTCGGGGAGCGGGTCGCGCCGCTGGTCGGCGCGGCCGCCGGGCAGGTCGTCGTCGCCGACTCGACGAGCGTCAACGTGCTGAAGGCGCTGGTCGGAGCCGTACGCCTGGCCCGTGAGGACGATCCGGGGCGCGCGGAGATCCTGGTGGACGCGACGACGTTCCCCTCCGACGGGTACATCGCCGAGTCCGCGGCGCGGCTCACCGGCGCCCGGCTGCGCGCCGTCCCGGCGGGCGAGATCGCCGGGGAGGCCGGTCCGGCGACGGCCGCCGCGCTGGTCAACCACGTCGACTACCGCACCGGCGAGCTGCACGACCTGCCCGGCATCACCGCGGCCCTGCACCGCGCGGGTGCCCGCGCCGTCTGGGACCTGTGCCACAGCGCGGGCGCGCTGCCGGTCGGGCTGGACGCCTCGGGCGCGGACTTCGCCGTGGGCTGCACGTACAAGTACCTCAACGGCGGTCCCGGGTCGCCGGCGTTCCTCTACGTGCGCCGTGACCTCCAGCCGCGCTTCGACTCCCCGCTGCCCGGCTGGAATTCGCACAGCGAACCCTTCGCGATGGCGGAGGGGTACGTTCCGGCCGAGGGGATCGCGCGCGGCCGCGTCGGCACCCCGGACATCCTCTCGCTGCTCGCGCTGGAGGAGTCCCTCAAGGTCTGGGAACGCGTCGACGCGTACGGCGGCGCGGCCATGGTCCAGGTGCGGGAGAAGAGCCTCGCGCTGACGGACTTCTTCCTGCGCCGCGTCGAGGCGCACGTCCCGGCCGGGCGGCTGACGTCCGTGACGCCGGGGGAGCACGCGCGGCGCGGCAGCCAGGTCTCGCTGCTGTGCGCCGACGAGGACGAGGCGGGGCCGGTGATGAAGGAGCTGATCGCGCGCGGCGTCGTCGGCGACTTCCGGCACCCCGGCGTCCTCCGCTTCGGCTTCACCCCGCTCTACACCTCCTTCGCCGACGTCGAGGCGGCGGCCCGGGTGCTGGGCGAGGTGCTGCGCGAGCGGCCCTGACGCGTGGTGAACGGAGGCCGGGGCCGGCGCCCCGGCCTCCGGCGCCGCGTACGCCGGGCCGCGGCGGGGCAGGTCTGTGATCGTCAACCCGCATACGGCGGGCGCGAGTTGAACGGGGTACACGTGGTGAACGAGGGGAGCGGGGCGTGAACGAGCAGACCCGGGGGCCGGACCGTACGGTGCGCTACGGCGACCACCCGTCCCAGGTCGTCGACCTGTACGAGGGCGCGGGCACGGGCCCGCAGGTCACCGTGCTGCACGGCGGCTACTGGCGGGAGCGGTACGACCGCGGCTACCTCGCCCCGTTCGCGGTCGCGCTGGCGGAGGCCGGGGCGCGGGTCGCGCTCGTCGAGTACCGGCGCGCGGGCGGGGGCGGCGGCTGGCCGGCGACGGGGGAGGACGTCGACGCGGCGCTCGACGCGCTCGGCGCCGCCCCGAACGTGCTGCTCGGCCACTCGGCGGGCGGGCACCTCGCGCTGTGCGCGGCGGCCCGGCGGGAGCACGCGGCCGGGCGGGTGATCGCCGTCGCGCCCGTCGCCGATCTGCGGCGGGCGCACGAACTGCGGCTCAGCGACGGGGCGGTGGCCGAGTTCCTCGGCGGCGAGGAGCGCGTCGCGGACCTGCTGCCGGAGGCCGACCCCATGCGTCTCCTCCCCCGCGTCCCCGTCGAGATCCTGCACGGCACCGCCGACGAGGACGTCCCCCTCGACCTCTCCCGCCGCTACACCAACAACTGGGGCACCCGCCTCCACCTCCTCCCCGGCATCGACCACTTCACGATGTTCCACCCGCACACGGCCCCGTACGGCGTCCTCGTGGACGCGATCTGGAACGGGTGAGCCCGCCGCTGTCCTTCCGCGTGGCCCCCGCTCCGGGTGGTGATGCGCGGCAGCTGGAGATCCGGGCGGCCGGTGACGGGCGGGTTCCCGCCCGGGTGCCTGCGGGCCGTGGCCGAGGACGGCGTCGGGCCCGCTCAACCAGGCCGTCCCGTACGGGACTTCGTGCTGGAGGGGCCCGGCGGGGAGCCGCTGGCGTGGATCGGGTTCCGGCCGGGGCGGGTGCTGCCGTGGCCGCGGCGGAAGCGGTGGACGGTGCGGTTGGCGTCCGGGGCGAGGTACGTGGGGCGCTCGGGGACCTGGTACGCGTGGCTGTGGTGCGTGCTGCTGTTTCCGGTCTGGGCCCCGCTCTGGCTCGTGCTGTCCGTCGCCTCCTGGTGGGAGGGCGGGACGCTGGACGGGGCCGGAAAGCCCGGCCGTGTGCGGTGGTTCGGCAGCGGTCCCGGGACCGGGTCGGGCTGGGTGATGGACCGTCGCGACGCGTCCGGATTCCGGTTCCGGCCACGGCGGTTGGACGCACGCGTCGCCTACGGGCTCGCGCTCGCCACCGAGTGGAGTGAGTCTTCCTGACGGCCCCCGCCCGTCACAGCACCCGGTCGGCCCCGGGCAGGTGGCGTACTGCCCAGGCGGCGGCCCAGCACAGGGGGAGGGCCAGGGCGGCGAGGAGGGCGAACTTGGCCAGGGCCGGGGCCTGCACGCCGGCCAGCAGGAGGGCGAGGGCGACGAGGACGAGCGGGTGGATGAGGTAGACGGTGAAGGCGTGTCGGGTGAGGTAGGTGCGGAACGGGCCCTGGGCGGCGAAGCGTTCGCGGAAGAGGACGGTCAGCGCGAGCACCGCCCCGATCGCGAACGCGGACTCCCACAGGGACGCCGCCGCCGACTGCCACGTACCGAAGCCCGCGAGGTCCGCGTCCCGCGCGCCGAGCACGACCGGGAGGTACGCGAGCGTGGCGAGCACGGCGACCGCGGCGCCCGCATACCCCGCGCGACGGGACAGCGCCCCCGCCCACCCGCGCCGGAACGCGAGCACGCCGACGGCGAAGAAGCTCACGTACTGCGGCAGGTAGCCGGGCGTCGGCAGCCCGAGGACGGGGATGTACGCGCCCATCGGCAGCACCATCCGCCAGAGCCAGGTGACGAGCGCCAGCCCGGCGCCGAAGGCGAGCACCGTACGCGGCCGCGGCGGGCCGGGCCGCGGGGCCTGGGCGGCCCCGCGGTCACGCCGTCGCCGCAGGAGGACGTAGCCGAGGCTGAGCAGGAGCAGCACCTCGACGAACCACATCGGGCCCGGGTCCCAACTGACCAGGTAGTAGAGCCAGTACGGGAACTCCTCGCCCTTCGCGGCCGCCGCGTCCCGGATCGTCTGGTAGCCGGAGAAGTTCACCAGCGGGCGGAGGACGAGGACGAAGGCCAGCAGCGGGATGCCGAGCCGCTTCAGCCGGTCCCGGAAGAACGCGCGGCCGCCCTTGCGGTCGTGCGAGCCGGGCGTGAAGTACCCGGCGATCAGGAAGAAGAAGCCCATGAAGAACGCCTGGTTGACCATGACGAACAGGTCCAGCATCCCGCCGGAGGCGTCCTTGGCGGGCTCGGTGTAATACCAGACGGGGATGTTGCCGTAGGTCACGGCGGCGTGGTGCAGGACCACCAGCGCGGTGAGCGCGATGCGCAGGTTGTCGAGGTGCGGCAGGCGCGGCGCGGACGCGGGTACGGGCCCGGCCGCGGGCGGTGTGCGTACGTCGTCCGTCATCGTCTCCCCCGTGCGATGCGATGGTGTGGTGCGGGCTCAGGTGCCCGTGGTCTCCTGCCGGCCGGGCAGGCACATGGCGTGGACGAAGAGGCCGGCGAGCTCCCGCGCGTACGCGGTGAGGTCCCGCTCCGGGTACGTCATCCAGTAGGCGAACATCGAGTCGACCGAGGACTGGAAGGTCACGGCCATCACCCGGGTGTCGAACTCCCGGAACTCCCCGTTCGCCTGGCCCTCGCGGAAGGCCGCCTCCAGCCCCTGGTACATCTCCTCGCTGGAGGCCACGCCGTACCGGAGCTCGCCCTCCGGCGTGCGGTAGTTGCCGAAGATCTCGCCGAGCGCGGCGAGTTGGACGCGGTGGCCCTGCATGTACGTGGCGAGTGACGACACGTAGAGCCGGATCCACGCGGCGGAGACGGACTGTCCCTCCAGCCGCTCCGCCACGAAGACGCCGATCCGCTCGTACACCTGCCGCACGAGCTGCTCGATCAACTCGCTCTTGCCCGCGAAGTGGTACGAGATGACGCCCTTGCTGATGCCCGCCCGCTCGGCGATCCGGGCGAGCGAGGCCCTTGCGAACCCCCGTGCCGCAATGACCTCGACGGCGGCCTCGACGATCTGGGCGCGGCGGGCCCGCTCGATGAACGAGCGCTCCGCGTCCCCCCGGGAACCGTGCTGTCCACCCGGTTGATTTTCTGACCGCATGGCCAGAACCTTAGCCGCACGGCCGACCCCCGTCCAGAGTCCGGAACGAGCCAACCGGCCACTGGCGCAGGGGAGTTGGAACACAGGAAAGCGCCCTGCTGGTGGGGCAGCAGGGCGCGGGGCGGTGCAGGAGGGGGTGGGCGTCGGCGCCCCTCACGGTTGCCGTCAGGGTGCGGACGTCCGCCGTCGTTGGTGCCCGGTCACCCCCGCGGACCGGATACGTGCGTCACGCCTGCGGCGGCGCGTCCTCCCCGCCCGCGGCGGGCGGCTCGGCGGGGCCCTCGACCGCCCCGGCTCCCGAGACGGTGCCGGTGAACACCGTCTCCCCCGCCTGGCGCCCGACGATCCCGACCGTCCCGTGCGGGCCCGGAGCTCCCTGCCAGTCGGCCTCGACGGTGCAGGGGGCGTGGAGTTCGGCGTACCGCTCGAAGTGGACGGAAGCGGCGAGCGGGCGACCGCCGGCGGGGGCGATCAGGGTGTGCGCCGCCTGGCGCGCCGCCTCCAGCAGCACCATGCCGGGTATGTGGTCGCCGCCGTGGTCGAAGAGGACGGCGTTGCGCCAGTCCGGACTGACCGTCCAGCGGCGGGGGGTGTCGGTGGCGGCGAGCACCACGTCCTTCTCCGCCTGCCGGCCCACGAGTTCGGCGGGGACGGGGGCCGGGGCGTCCCGGTTGCTCATGGTGCGCAGGTCGGCGCGCTCGTACGAGCCGCGGATGCGCCGGTAGACGGCCGGGGAGAGGCAGGTGAACTCGCCGCCCCCGGTGGCGACGAGGCGGTCGTCGCGGCGGATGGTGAAGCGCAGCTCGACGACGGTGGAGGTACGGCTGCTCCGGACGCGCTCCAGGGTGGCGTCGAGCGTGATGTCGGTGGGCTTGATGCCGATGGCGAGCTGCGCGTCGACGGTGGTGAAGTCCATCCGGCGCAGCAGGAAGGTGTGGCCGACGGGGACGTCGAACTCGGTGTGCGCCAGATACAGACCGGCCTGCCGGATGGTTTCGGCCGCGATCACCGGGTCGTGCCGCGGGCCGTTGTCCTCGGTGAAGAAGGCGTGCGCGCGGGGCCACTGGCCGGTGAGCGCGAAGCGTCCCTCGTCGAGCTTGGCGCTGCCGGTCAGCAGGACTTCGGCGACCGCGCTGCGGTGCACGAGTTCGCGGGGAACCGTGGCGGTGAGCCCGGAGTTCTGGCCGGGGAGGCGCGGTGCGGGCGTGCGCTGCGAAAGGGTTGTTCCAGACATGGTCATCTCTCCCTGGGTGGAGGTGGATGGCGGTGGAACTCGGTCAAAGAGTACTGACCGCCCGGTTTTTTTCAAGTAAAATCAGACCCGCGAGAGCGAGGAAACAGCCGGTCACTCACACACCCGTGACGTGACCTGTGACGATGCCACGCCGAGGGGGACAAAAGATCATGAACTCCGCATCCTGCCCGCTCAGACTCGACCCCGCCGGACGCGATCTGCACGGCGAACAGGCGCGGTTGAGGGCCCGCGGCCCCGCGACCCGGGTGGAACTCCCCGGCGGCGTCCACGCCTGGGCCGTCACCAGCAGGGACCTGGTGAAGGAGCTGATGCTCGACCCCCGCGTCTCCAAGGACGCCTACCGGCACTGGCCCGCGTGGCAGAGCGGCGAGGTCGGCGAGGAGTGGCCGATGGCCATCTGGGTCTCGGTGCGGAACATGCTCACCGCGTACGGGGAGGACCACGTACGGCTGCGGCGCCTGGTCTCCAAGGCGTTCACCGCACGCCGCGTCAGCGCCCTGCGCCCCGGGGTGGAGGCCCTCACGGCGGAGCTGCTCGACGCGCTGGCCGGGCACGACCCCGGCCGACCCGTCGACCTGCGGCAGGAGTTCGCCTACCCGCTGCCGATCACGGTCATCTGCGACATGCTCGGACTGCCCACGGAGTCCCGCGCGCGGCTGCGGCGGCACGTCGACGCCATGTTCACCACCACCACGACGGCCGAGGAGGCCCAGGCCAACCAGCGTGAGATGTACGGGCTGATGGCCGGGCTCGTCGCCGCCAAGCGGGAGAACCCCGGGCAGGACATGACCAGCGATCTGGTCGCCGCCAGGGACGGGGACGACGGCTCCCGGCTCTCCGAGCAGGAGCTGGTGGACACCGTCCTGCTGATCATCGGAGCCGGGCACGAGACCACCGTCAACCTCCTCGACCAGGCCGTCTACGCGCTGCTGCGCCACCCCGAACAGCTGGAACTGGTCCGCTCCGGCGCCGCGAGCTGGGACGACGTCATCGACGAGACGCTGCGCTCCAACGGCCCGGTCGCCGGGATCCCGCTCCGGTACGCCGTCGAGGACATCCCCGTCCCCGGCGGCGTGATCGCGCGCGGGGAGCCGATCCTGGTCTCGCTGGGCGCGGCCGGGCGCGACCCGCTCGTGCACGGCCCCGACGCCGGGGAGTTCGACGTCACCAGGGCCACGCGGCAGGAGCACCTGGCCTTCGGGCACGGGGTGCACTTCTGTCTCGGGCAGGCGCTGGCGCGGATGGAGGCGGCCGTCGCGCTGCCGGCGCTCTTCGCGCGCTTCCCGGAGATGCGGCTGGGCGCGGAGCCGGAGGAGATCCTTCCGTTGCCGTCCTTCATCTCGCACGGTCACCGCACGCTGCCGGTGCTGCTCGGGAGCCCGTCGGAGGGGTAGTTTCCGCTGGTCGGGGCAGGTGTCGGAGGGGTGCCGTCCGACACCTGCCCCGTGCTGTCCACGGCGGTGCGCGGCCGGACGGGCGGACGGACGGTAACGGGCGGGTGATTTCCGTGGCCGACTCAGGTAACGTACGGTCCGTTCGGTTTGATTTACGAGTGCTGCCGGTTTCGATCCGGCGGATGTTTCCGGGGCAGCTGGGGAGACCGCGATGGCACAGCAGGAACGCGCGGTGCGTACACGCCGCCAGGTGCTGGAGGCCGCGGCCGACGTCTTCGCCGAACGGGGCTACGGCGCGAGCACGATCTCCGAGATCATCTCCCGCGCGGGCGTGACCAAGGGCGCGCTGTACTTCCACTTCGCCTCCAAGGAGGAGCTCCTCCAGTCCGTACTGGACGAGCAGGTGCGGGACTTCTCCGTACCGGAGCGGAGCAGCAAGCTCCAGGAGTGGACGGACCTGGGCATGCTGCTCGCCCACCGCACCTTCCGTGACCCGCTGTTGCGGGCCGGGGTCCGGCTCAGCGCCGACATGCGGCTGCGGGAGCGGATGGTCCGGGGGCCGTGGAACTCCTGGATCGAACTGTCCACGGGACTGCTCCAACAGGCCCGTGCCCGTGGCGAGTTGCTGCCGCACGTCGACCCGGTGGAGACCGCGACGTTCACCCTCCAGTCGTGGATCGGCGTCCAGCTCGTCGTGCAGGTGAGCGAGGGCCACGAGGCGATGGAGGCCCGGGTCGCGACGCTGTTCCGGCACGTGCTGCCCGCGATCTCGGTCCCGGCGGTGCTGGTCGCCCTGGACGTGACGGCCGACCGCGGGGCGCGGGTCGCCGCCGAGGTCGAGAGCCGCTCCGCGCACGTCTGAACCGAGGACGGGGCGAACAGACTGAACGGTCGGAACGGACCGGCGGGCCGCGCGGCAGGTGGATGGCCGGAATGGCTCGGTTGCTTCCCCAACTGCCCATGACCACCCGGCCGTACGGCCGGGCGGCACCCCGTTCCGCCCCCGCCGCCCCGGGTCCGGTGACGGCGGGGGTGCGTCCGGCTCAGACCGTGGGCGCTTCGGCCGTGGGGGCAGAGGCGGGCGGGGGGTCGTCGGGGAGGTGGGCGATCAGGTCGCCGAGCAGGGTCAGGACGCCGCTCACCGTCTCCTCCGACCACCATTCGTGGGCGTCGCGGCCGAGGGTGTCCAGGCCGACGGTGAGCGCGGCCAGCAGGTCGGCCATCGCCTTGCCTCCCGTGCCGTCGGAGAAGTGCCGGTGCAGGTAGCCGATCCACTCCTGCCGCAGGGTCGGGGACTCCCCGCGCTCGCCCTGGAGGCGCAGCCCGGCCCGCAGCACGGGGTCGTTGCGGAGCTCCTCGGCGAAGGCGAGGGTGAAGCGCGCGAGGCCGGCGAAGCCGGGAGCGCTCCCTGTGAGATGGCGCCGCAGCACGGCGAGGGCGCGTTCGCGCGCCTCGGTCAGCACCGTGTTGGTGAGCTCTTCCTTGGAGTCGAAGTGGAAGTACAGGGCCCCCTTGCTCACCCCGGCGCCGCGGCTGATGTCGGCCAGGCCGGTGCCTCTGTGCCCTCTGGCGTCGAACATCTCCGCTGCGACGTTGATGAGCGTTCGGCGCGTCTGCTCGGCGCGTAGCTGCACGGGGCCACCTGTGTTCTCTCCTGGCGGGCGTCGACTGCACGCGCGCCGCTGTTCTTCACGCCCGGCGACGGCCAGTGGGCACGATCAAGGAAAAAGACCATTCGGTCTCCTTCTTGTTCCCCCGTGCGCGGTCTTGCCCAGTGGTCCGCCCGGGGCTTCCCGGTCGAAGGGTCCGCTCGTCCGTGAACTCGCAGGCCCGCTAGAGGTTCTACCCCAGGTTGGCCGCGGGTAGTAGCTGTTCCTCAGTCCGTTGGACAGGGTTTGACACAGACCCACGAAACAGGTCGGTTGGTTTGTTATAGTCCAGGTGTACGGCTCGGGTCGACTGCGTCCGTGTGGTCGCCCCGTTGACGCACACGCTGCCGACCCGTCGGGGGCCGGCTGCACGGAGACAACAGGGGATCGCACGCATGCATGTGCTCGTAGTGGAAGACGAGAGAGATACTGCGGAGTCCCTGGTCCTCGGTCTGCGGCGGCACGGGTACGAAGCCGCGGCTGCCGGTACGGGGGCTCAGGCGCTGAAAGCGTACAGCGATACGGATCTGATCCTGCTCGACCTCGAACTCCCGGACATCGACGGCCTGGAGGTGTGCCGGCACATCCGGGAAGCGTGTGACACACCGATCATCGCGTTCACCGACCGCGGCACCGAACTCGACCGCGTGCTCGGCCTCCAGGCCGGATCCGACGACTGCCTGGACAAGCCGTACGGCTTCCGGGAGCTCATCGCGCGGATCGACGCCGTGATGCGCCGTGCCCGGCAGACGCGGCTGCCCACCGAAGCGCCCGTCGAGCGCGGCCCGTTGCGGATAGACACCGCGATGCGGGAGGTGTGGCTGGACGGGCGGCGGATCGAGACCAGCCGGAAGGAGTTCGACCTCCTGTACTGCCTGGCCAGCAACCCGGGCCTGGTCATCACGCGCAGGCGGCTGATGTCGGAGATCTGGGGCGACCCGATGCACCACTACCCGGAGGGCTCGCAGATCAGCAGGACCATCGACACCCACGTGAGCACGCTGCGGCGGAAGCTCGGCTCCAGCGCCTGGATCCGCACCGTCCGCGGCGTCGGTTTCACCTTCGGGCAGGCCGCGCCGAGTTCCTGAAGCGGGCGGGCGCGGGAGCGTGGCGGGAGGGCCGGTACCCGAGGGGTGCCGGCCCTCCCGCACGCGTGCGGCGGCCCGTTCTAGACCGGGTCGGGCGTCCGTTTCTGCAGGCTCCGGGAGACGTCACCGCCGTGGTAGTACGTGCGGCCTCCCCTGCTCCGGCGGCGCCAGGCGTGTTCCCCGGCGATGCGGTAGACGCTGCCCTGCGCGATGCGCCACAGGTGGGCGATGTCCTTCGCGCTCAGCCAGGCCACCCGGGGCTCCCCCCGTCCGGCCGCGGCCCGGGTGCCCACCTCGGCCACGGCCGCGGCGACCGAAGTGGCGGGCGGCGCCTGCCGGTTGTGCAGCATCCGGTGTCCCAGCCGCATCCACTCGTCCCCGGCCCAGCGGTGGTCCGGATCGGCGTCGCAGCGGATCTCGGCCATGCTCCCCGGCGCGTCCGGCCGGACGAACGCGGCCATCGCGCCGCGGCAGCCCACCTCGACGCAGGTGCCGACCGGTATCCGGCGCTGCGGGTCCGGGTCGGCGACCCGGAACGCCCAGCGGGCCAGCCGGGACACCTCCTCGCTGAGCTCGCCCGCGGCGGGGTGGCGGCACAGCCAGTCGTGGTGCCGCTCCAGATGCGCCGCCAGGTCCCGGACCGTACGGCGCGGACGCGGCATCCGGCGCTCCTCCGCGACCAGCGCCGACCAGGAGCCGAGCGTGCTCAGGATGGCCGAACGCACCTCGCTCGCCGCGTTGTTGAAGGGCATGCCGGTGGCGGGGCCGCGGGGGGTGCTGCTCGGGACCTCGTGCCCCTTGCCGCCGCCGAGGATCTGTTCGCAGGCGCCGTACAGCCGGGGCAGCTCGCGTATCTCGGCCGCCATCCGGTGACGGCACACGGGGCACAGCGCGCCGCCCGGCGCCGCCGTACGTCTGCCGTGCCCGGAACGCTCCCGGCGACGGCAGCCTGCCCCCGTGCACAACTCCACCCGTTCCATTCCGTGACTCCCCTCGTCGGATTTCTCGCGTGTGTGTGCCGGTCAGGAAACTAGGGCGGCGGAGTGCGGCCGCTCAAGGTGAATTTCACAGGCTTGTGACGGGCCTCACCTTCTCTTTCCCCGGGGGCCGGTGATTGCAGACTGCTCACCGGGACTTGTCATTCGCTTGAAAGAAGAAGCTTGACGCACCGGGCCGTGGCCGAAGAAGCTGTTCCGTAGATTCCGCAGGAGTGTGTCCGCAGGGGGCCCGGCCCCCCGGCCCGGCCCCCGCCGGCCCGGCACCCCGCGCAGAGGGAATCTTCGCGACGGCCCGAACTCGACTGCTCCCGCCTGCTGTTCACGCAGCTCAGGGGAGTGGTGCGGGGTGCCGTCGCCGGGCGAGGCAGGCCACCGTGCCGCGCGCCGCTGCCGCGAGCCGGCTCGTTTCCCGCTCCTTGGAGGAGAGGTACATGAATGCTCCAGTAATCGTGGCAGGTGCTGGACCTGCCGGCCTCATGATCGCCGCGGAACTCAGGATCGCGGGAGTTCCCGTAACCGTTCTGGAGAAGCTTCCCGAGCGCACCGGGGAATCCCGTGGACTGGGCTTCACCTCGCGCACGATGGAGGTTTTCGACCAGCGCGGAATTCTGCCGAGGTTCGGCGATATCGAGACCAGTGACCAGGGCCACTTCGGTGGAATTCCGGTGAACTTCGGGGTGCTCGAGGGCGCGCTCCAGGCGGCGAAGACCGTCCCCCAGTCCACGACCGAGGCGATCCTGGAGGGCTGGGCCCGCGAGCTGGGCGCCGACATCCGCAGGGGCCACGAGCTGCTGGCCGTGGACGACGACGGCGACGGCGTGACGGTGACCGTGCGCGGCCCGGAGGGCGAGGAGCGGCTGCGGGCCGAGTGGCTGGTCGGCTGCGACGGCGGCCGCAGCGCGGTTCGGAAGGCCGCCGGGTTCGACTTCCCCGGCACCGCGGCCACGATGGAGATGTTCCTGGCCGACCTGCGCGGGGTCGAGCTCGAACCCCGCATGATCGGCGAGAACCTGCCGGGCGGCATGGTGATGGTCGGCCCGCTGCCCGACGGCGTGACCCGCATCATCGTCTGCGAACGCGGCACCCCGCCCCAACGGCGCACCGGGCCGCCGCCGTTCCAGGAGGTCGCCGACGCCTGGAAGCGGCTGACCGGGGTGGACATCTCGCACGCCGAGCCGGTGTGGGTGAGCGCCTTCGGCGACGCCACCCGGCAGGTGACCGAGTACCGCAGGGGCCGGGTCATCCTGGCCGGCGACTCGGCGCACATCCATCTCCCGGCCGGCGGCCAGGGGATGAACGCCAGCATCCAGGACGCCGTCAACCTCGGCTGGAAGCTGGCCGCCACCGTCACCGGCACCGCGCCCGAGGGGCTGCTGGACACGTACCACGCGGAGCGGCACGCGGTCGGCAAGCGGCTGCTGATGAACACCCAGGCGCAGGGGCTGCTGTTCCTCAGCGGCGCCGAGGTGCAGCCGCTGCGGGACGTGCTGGGTGAGCTGGTGCAGTACGAGGACGTCAGCCGCCATCTGGCCGCCATGGTCAGCGGCCTGGAGATCACCTACGAGGTGGGCGGCGGCAGTCACCCGCTGCTCGGCAAGCGCCTGCCGGGTCTGCCGCTGCGCACCCCGGACGGCAAGGCCGTCCGCAGCAGCGAGGCACTGCACCGCGGCCGCGGCGTGCTCTTCGACCTCGCGGACAACCCGCGGCTCCGCTCCCGGGCGGCGCCGTGGACGGACCGGATCGACGTGCTGACCGCCGCGCCCGACGGCCCGCTGCCGTCCGAACTCGACGGCACCGCCGCGTTGTTGGTCCGCCCCGACGGCTACATCGCCTGGGCCGCCCCCGGCGCTCACGGCGACCTGCCCATGGCCCTGGAGCGCTGGTTCGGCCCCGGCCGGGCCTGACCCGGGCCCCAACGGGCCCACCCGCTCCCGAAAAGGAGATTCCCGGATGCACAGCACGCTGATCGTGGCCCGGATGTCGGCACACTCCGCCGACGACGTGGCCGAACTCTTCACCGCCTTCGACGAGACGGAGATGCCGCACCGGATGGGAACCCGCCGGCGCCAGCTGTTCTCGTACCGGGGGCTGTACTTCCACCTCCAGGACTTCGACGCGGAGGACGGCGGCGAACGGATCGAGGGCGCCAAGAGCGACCCCCGCTTCGTCCGCATCAGCGAGGACCTCAAGCCGTACATCGAGGCGTACGACCCGGCCACCTGGCGCTCGCCCGCCGACGCGATGGCCAAGCGGTTCTACGAGTGGAGCGCCCGGTGAGCGCCCGCAGGGTCGTCATCACCGGAATCGGGGTGACCGCTCCCGGCGGCATCGGCACCAAGAACTTCTGGAAGCTGCTGACCGACGGGCGCACCGCCACCCGCGGGATCAGCTTCTTCGACCCCTCCCCGTTCCGCTCCCGGGTGGCGGCGGAGGCCGACTTCGACCCCGACCTGCACGGGCTCACGCCGCAGGAGGTGCGGCGCATGGACCGCGCCGCGCAGTTCGCCGTGGTCACGGCCAGGGAGGCGGTGGCCGACAGCGGCCTGGAGTTCTCCCGTACGGACCCGCACCGGGTCGGTGTGACCGTCGGCAGCGCGGTCGGCGCGACGACGGGGCTCGACTGGGAGTACCGGACGGTCAGTGACGGCGGACGGCTGGAACTGGTCGATCACGAGTACGCCGTGCCGCACCTCTACAACTACTTCGTGCCCAGCTCGTTCGCCGCGGAGACCGCGTGGGCGGTCGGCGCCGAGGGCCCGGCCACCGTCGTCTCGACCGGCTGCACCTCGGGCCTCGACGCCGTCGGGCACGGCGTCGAGCTGGTGCGCGAGGGCGCCGTCGACGTGATGGTCGCGGGCGCCTCCGACGCGCCGATCTCGCCGATCACCATGGCCTGCTTCGACGCGATCAAGGCGACCACGCCCCGCAACGACGACCCCGAGCACGCCTCCCGCCCCTTCGACGGGACGCGCAACGGCTTCGTCCTCGGCGAGGGTTCGGCCGTCTTCGTGCTGGAGGAGCTGGAGAGCGCGCGCCGCCGCGGGGCCCACATCTACGCGGAGATCGCTGGCTTCGCCTCGCGCTGCAACGCGTACCACATGACCGGACTGCGGCCGGACGGGCGGGAGATGGCCGAGGCCATCCGGGTCGCCATGGACGAGGCGCGGATCGCGCCCGAGGCCGTGGACTACATCAACGCGCACGGCTCCGGCACCAAGCAGAACGACCGGCACGAGACGGCGGCCTTCAAGCGCAGCCTCGGCGACCACGCGTACCGGACGCCGGTCTCGTCCATCAAGTCCATGGTGGGCCACTCGCTGGGCGCCATCGGGTCCATCGAGATCGCGGCCTCCGCGCTGGCGATGGAGCACGGCGTGATCCCGCCGACGGCCAACCTGCACACCCCCGACCCCGAGTGCGACCTCGACTACGTGCCGCTCACCGCCCGCGAGCAGCGGACGGACACCGTGCTGTCCGTCGGCAGCGGCTTCGGCGGCTTCCAGAGCGCCATGGTCCTGGCGCGTCCCGAGAGGAGCCAGGCATGAGTGTCCCCGCGCGCGCAGGCGGCCGGGAGAAGGTGGTCGTCACCGGCCTGGGCATCGCGGCGCCGAACGGCCTGGGCGTGGAGAACTACTGGAGCGCGACCCGGAACGGCGCCTCGGGCATCGCCCGCATCGCCCGCTTCGACCCGTCCGGCTACCCGGCCACGCTGGCCGGCGAGATCGACGGCTTCGACGCGAAGGAGCACCTGCCGGGCCGGCTGCTGCCGCAGACGGACCGGATGACGCGGATCGCGCTGGTCGGCGCCGACTGCGCGTTCGCCGACGCGGGCGTGCAGCCGGGCGAGCTGCCGGAGTTCGACATGGGCGTGGTCACGGCCAGCTCCTCCGGCGGCTTCGAGTTCGGCCAGCGGGAGTTGCAGGCGCTGTGGAGCCAGGGCAGCGAATACGTCAGCGCCTACCAGTCGTTCGCCTGGTTCTACGCCGTCAACAGCGGTCAGATCTCCATCCGCAACGGCATGCGCGGGCCCAGCGGCGTCCTCGTCAGCGACCAGGCGGGCGGGCTGGACGCCGTCGCGCAGGCCCGTCGCCAGGTCCGCAAGGGCACCCGGCTGATGGTGACCGGCGGCATCGACGCCTCGCTGTGCCCCTGGGGCTGGGTCGCGCAGCTGGCCGGCGGGCGGCTGAGCACCGCCGAGGACCCGGAGCGGGCCTACCTGCCCTTCGACGCCGACGCGGCGGGCCACGTACCCGGCGAGGGCGGCGCGCTGCTGGTCATGGAGAGCCTGGAGAGCGCCCGCGAGCGCCGGGCGCCCCGGATCTACGGCGAGATCGCCGGCTACGCGGCGACCTTCGACCCGCGCCCCGGCTCGGGCCGCGCCCCCGGCCTCCAGCGGGCCGTCGAACTGGCCCTGGAGGACGCGGGGACGGAGCCCGGCGAGGTCGACGTGGTCTTCGCCGACGCGGCGGGGCTGCCCGAGCCGGACCGGATCGAGTCCGAGGCCGTGACGAAGGTCTTCGGCCCGCGCGGGGTGCCGGTGACGGCGCCGAAGGTGCTCACCGGACGCCTCAACTCCGGTGCGGGCTCGCTGGATCTGGCCACCGCACTGCTCGCCATGCGGGACGGCGTCATCCCGCCGACCCCGTTCGTCACGCCCGCCGAGGACCACGAGATCGACCTCGTCGGGGCCGAGCCGCGCCGGGCGCGGCTGCGGACCGCGCTCGTCCTCGCCCGGGGCCAGGACGGCTTCAACTCGGCGCTGGTCGCCCGCGCGGCCGACGCCGCCTGACCCGTCGCACCTTTCTTCCCGCCGCCCCTCCCGAATTCCTCCCACCGCCCACACCGAAAGGACCGTCATGGCCACCACCGAGTTCACCGTCGAGGACCTCAAGCGCATCCTGCTCCAGGGCGCCGGCGCCGCCGAGGGCGTCGACCTGGACGGCGACATCCTCGACACCGACTTCGAGGACCTGGGCTACGAGTCGCTGGCGCTGCTGGAGACCGGCAGCCGCATCGAGCGCGAGCTGGGCATCTCCCTCGACGAGACCGAGCTGAGCGAGGCCCGCACGCCGCGTCAGCTGATCGCCCTGGTCAACGGCTCCCTCGTGACCGCCGACGCCGCGTGAGCACCGCACGTCCCGCACCGAACCCCGTACAGGAGAGTGACATGACCGAGCAGGACCGGCCCGTGGCAGTCGTCACCGGAGCGACCAGCGGCATCGGGCTCGCCGTGACCCGGCTGCTGGCCGGGCAGGGGCACCGCGTCTTCGTCTGTGCCCGCACCGAGGAGGACGTGGCCTCCACCGTGAAGGAACTGCGCTCCGAGGGCCTGGAGGTGGACGGCGCCGCCTGCGACGTCCGCTCCGCCGAGGACGTGCACCGCTTCGTGCGGGCCGCCGTCCAGCGTTACGGCACCGTCGACGTGCTGGTGAACAACGCGGGACGCTCCGGCGGCGGCCCCACCGCCGACATCGGCGACGAGCTGTGGGACGACGTCATCGACACCAACCTCAACAGCGTCTTCCGGATGACGCGCGAGGCGCTCAACACCGGTGGCATGCGGCACAAGCAGCGCGGGCGGATCGTCAACATCGCCTCCACGGCCGGGAAGCAGGGCGTCGTGCTCGGCGCCCCGTACTCGGCGTCCAAGCACGGCGTCGTCGGCTTCACCAAGGCGCTCGGCAACGAGCTGGCCCCGACCGGCATCACCGTCAACGCGGTCTGCCCCGGCTACGTCGAGACGCCGATGGCGCAGCGCGTACGGCAGGGCTACGCGGCGGCCTACGACGCCACCGAGGAGCAGATCCTCACCAAGTTCCAGGCGAAGATCCCGCTCGGCCGGTACTCCACGCCCGAGGAGGTCGCGGGGCTCGTCGGCTACCTCGTCACCGACACCGCCGCCTCCATCACCGCGCAGGCCCTCAACGTCTGCGGCGGCCTGGGCAACTTCTGACCGCGGCGCACACCCCCCCAACGGCCCGAAAGGAGAGTGGAGATGACGGTGCGCGAGGTGGAGCACGAGATCACCGTGGAGGCGCCCGCCGCGGAGGTGTACCGGCTGCTGGCGGAGGTCGAGAACTGGCCGCGGATCTTCCCGCCGTCCGTGTTCGTCGACCACGTGGAGCGCGGCGAGCGCGAGGAGCGCATCCGGATCTGGGCCACCGCCAACGGCGAGGCGAAGAACTGGACGTCCCGCCGCACGCTGGACCCGGACGGGCTGCGCATCACCTTCCGCCAGGAGGTGCCCGCGCACCCGGTCGCCGCGATGGGCGGCACCTGGATCGTGGAGTCCGCCGGGGAGAACCTCTCCCGGGTGCGGCTGCTGCACGACTACCGCGCGGTCGACGACGACGCGGAGAAGCTCGCGTGGATCGACCAGGCCGTCGACCGCAACAGCCGCTCCGAGCTGGCCTCTCTGAAGGAGAACGTCGAACTGGCCACCAACCGGGCCGAGTTGACGCTGTCCTTCGAGGACTCGGTGGAGATCGACGGCTCCGCCAAGGACGTCTACGACTTCCTGAACGAGGCGGACCGCTGGAAGGAGCGGCTGCCGCACGTCGCCCAGGTCGACCTGCGCGAGGACACCCCGGGACTCCAGATCCTGCGGATGGACACGCTCACCAAGGACGGCTCCTCGCACACCACCGAGTCCGTCCGGGTCTGCTTCCCGCACCACCGCATCCTCTACAAGCAGACCACGCTGCCCGCGCTGATGACTCTGCACACCGGGCGCTGGACGCTTCAGGAGGACGCGCGCGGCGTCACCACCGCCACGTCCCAGCACACCGTCGTGGTCAACACGGCGAACATCGCCGCCGTGCTGGGCGAGGACGCCGGGGTGCCCGAGGCCCGCGAGTTCCTGCGGAACGCGCTGGGCGGCAACAGCCGGGCCACCCTCGGGCACGCCAAGGAGTACGCGGAAGCGCGGAGTTGACCCGATGACCGCTTGGGACACCGACGTTCTCGTGGTCGGTGCCGGACCCGTCGGCCTGCTGCTCGCGTGCGAGCTGCGGGCCGGCGGGGCACGGGTGACCGTGCTGGAGCAGCTGCCGGAACCGACCACCGAGTCCCGGGCCTCCACCCTGCACGCCAGGACCATGGAACTCTTCGAGGAACGCGGCCTGCTGGAGCCGCTCGGCCCGCCCCCGGCGGGCGGCGCCGGACACTTCGGCGGCATCCCGCTGGACCTGACCGCGGCCGAGCCGGAACACCGCTTCGCCGGCCAGTGGAAGGCCCCGCAGACCCGGATCGAGGCGGTGCTCCAGGAGCGGGCCCGCTCCTGGGGCGCGGAGATCCGGCGCGGGCACCGGGTCACCGGGCTCCGTACCGGCGAGCACTCCGTCACCGTCGAGGCCACGGGCCCCGGCGGCACGGCGTACACCGGCACCGCCGGGTACCTCGTCGGCTGCGACGGGGAGGCGAGCACCGTGCGGCGGCTCGCCGGCTTCGACTTCCCCGGCCGGGACGCCACCAAGGAGCTGCTCCGCGCCGACGTCTCCGGGATCGACATCCCGGGCCGCCGCTTCGAGCGCTTCCCCGCGGGCCTGGCCATCGCCTCCCGCTGGCCGGACGGCAGCACCCGCGTCATGCTGCACGAGTACGGGCGCGAGCCCGAACGGCGCACCGGGCCACCGGAGTTCGCCGAGGTCGCCGCCGCCTGGCGGCGGATCACCGGCGAGGACATCGGGCACGGCACCCCGCTGTGGGTGAACGCCTTCGGCAACGCCCTGCGCCAGGCCACGCACTACCGCCAGGGCCGGGTGCTGCTCGCCGGGGACGCGGCACACGTGCAGCTGCCCGTCGGCGGCCAGGCCCTCAACCTGGGCCTCCAGGACGCGGCCGACCTCGGCTGGAAGCTCGCCGCGCAGTGCGGCGGGACGCCCGACGAGGAACTCCTCGACTCGTACCACGAGGTCCGCCACCCGGTCGGCGCCCGCACCCTCGCCAACATCGAGGCCCAGGCCCAACTGCTGCTCGGCGGGCCCGAGGTGGAAGCGCTGCGCACCGTCGTCGGCGAGCTGCTCGACCGCGCCCCGGTACGCCGCCACCTCGCCCGCATGATCAGCGGCCTGGACGCGCCGTACCCCGGGCCGCCGGACGGCGCCGCCCGCACCGGGCCGCCCGCCGCGGCGCCGCACCGGCCCACCACGCGAAACACCAGCCACAGGAGGACCACCATGGGCACACTCACCGGCAAGACCGCGCTGGTGACCGGCTCCAGCCGGGGCATCGGCCGGGCCGTCGCGCAGCGGCTGGCCCGCGACGGGGCGCTCGTCGCCGTGCACTGCGCGGGCAACCGGGAGGCGGCCGACGAGACCGTCGCCGCCATCGAGAAGGACGGCGGACGCGCCTTCGCCGTCCAGGCCGACCTGGCCGAAACCGCCGCCGTGCACGAGCTGTTCGTCCAGCTGGAGCGTGCCCTGAAGGAGCGCACCGGCAGCACGGACCTGCACATCCTGGTCAACAACGCGGGTGTGATGGGCGGCGTGGCGCCGGAGGAGGTCACCACCGAGCAGTTCGACCGGCTCTTCGCCGTCAACGCGCGGGCCCCGTTCTTCCTCGTCCAGCGCGCCGTGGACAACATCCCCGACGGCGGCCGCATCGTGAACATCTCCTCCGGGCTGACCCGCTTCGCCAACCCGCAGGAGGTGGCGTACGCGATGACCAAGGGCGCCGTCGACCAGCTCACGCTGCACTACGCCAAGCACCTGGCCGCGCGGAACATCACCGTCAACAGCGTCGGCCCCGGCATCACCGACAACGGCGGCCCCGTCTTCGACATCCCCGAGGCCGTCGAGCAGATGGCCGCGCTCTCCGCGTTCAACCGGGTCGGTGCGGCCGAGGACGTCGCCGACGTCGTCGGCTTCCTCGCGGGCGACGACTCCCGCTGGGTCACCGGCTCGTACCTCGACGCCAGCGGCGGCACGCTGCTCGGCGGCTGAACCGGGCCCGAGACCCCGGCGCCCCGCCCCCGTCGGGGCGCCGGAAGCGGGGCCGGCCGCGTCCCCCGTACGCAGCATCGCGGCCGGCCCCTCCCTCCGCCCACCTCCTCCACCCGTGACCCGCGGACGGTGACGAGAGACATGACCACCACCCACTCCCACCCGGGAGCCCGACTCCGCCTGTGGTCCCTGCTGTTCGTGCTCGCGGGGAACATGCTCATCGACGCGCTCGAAGTGTCCGTCGTGCTGCCCGCGCTGCCCGCCACGGCGGACGGGCTCGGCCTGTCCCTGTGGGGCGTGCACTGGGTCATGAGCGGCTTCGCGCTCGGCTTCGGCGGACTGCTGCTGCTCGGCCCCCGGATCACCTCCCGCTTCGGCCGCCGCCGCGTCTACCTGACCGCGCTGGCCGTCTTCGTCCTCGCCTCCGTCGCGGGCGGACTGGCCGACAGCGGCGCCGTGCTGGTGCTCACCCGGGTCGTCAAGGGTGCCTGCGCCGCGCTCACCGCGCCCGCCGGACTGGCCATCATCACCACCGTCTTCCCCGAGGGGCCCCGGCAGCGGCGCGCCGTCTCCGTCTACTCGCTGTTCGGCGCGGCCGGCTTCGCCGTCGGGCTGCTGCTCTCCGGCGCCCTCACCGCGCTCAGCTGGCGCGGCCCCCTGCTCTTCCCCGCCGCCGCGGCCCTGGTGCTGCTGCCCCTCGCCTGGCGGCTGATCCCCGACGAGCCCGCGCGCGCGGCCCGGCCCCCGCTGCTGCCCGCGCGGGTGCTGCGCGACGGCCCGCTGCTGCGCTCCGCGCTCGGCGCGGCCACCCTCAACGGCTCGTACCTGGCGCTGCTGCTGACCGCCGTCTTCGCGCTGCACACCGAACGCGGCTGGGCGCCCTGGCAGACCGCGCTCGCGTTCCTGCCCGCCTGCCTGCCACTGGTCGGCTCGGCGCTGCTCACCCCGCGCATGGTCCAGCGCCACGGCACCCGGCGGCTGATCGCGCTCGGCGCCCTCGCCGCGCTGCTCGGCCACCTCTGGCTGCTCGCCGGGCCCGGTCCCGGCACCTACGCGACGGGGCTGCTGCCCACGCTGCTGCTGGTGGGCGCCGCCTTCGTGGGCGCCTTCGGCGCGCTCAACATGCAGGCGACGTCCGGGATTCCGGCGGCGGACCGGGGCCTGGCCGTCCCGCTCTACCAGACCGGTGTCCAGCTGGGCGCCGTCGTGTCACTGACCACCACCGCCGCACTGCTGACCGCCGCCGCCGACGAGCGCCCGGCGCTGTACGTCATCACCGCGCTCGGCGCCCTCGGCCTGCTCACCGCGCTGGCCGGACGGCGCCGACCGGACGAGGAAGAGGACACCCGAAGATGACCGCGACCACCGTTCCCCAGGGCCGCGCCCCCGCGCGCTCCGCGCTGCTGGCGCAGGACATCGACGCCCGCATCCGCGGCATCGAGACCTTCGTGGCCGGCGAGCTGACCCGGCTGCTGGAGGTGCCGTCCGCGCACCGCGTCGACACCAGCCGCCCGCTGCACACCCAGGGCGTCGGCTCGATCCTCGGACTGCACCTGAAGCAGCTGCTCCAGCTGTCCTTCGGCGTCGACATCGGCGTCGTCACCGTCCTGGACGACAGCGTGGCCGAGCTCGCCGCCAAGGTGGCGCTCCGGCTGGAGGACGAGCCCGGCACGGACGGCACTCCGCTCGCGGCCGCCACCGTGCGGGAGGAGGCCGGCTCCGCGCACCTCGGCGGGCACCGGTGACCGGGTACGCCGGGCCGGACCCCGTCCCGCGCGGCCGGCTCGACCTGTGGATGCTGCGCCAGCCGTGGACCGAACCGCCCGCCGACCCGCTCGTCACCGCCGAACTCGACGAGCGGGAACGGGCCAGGGCCGCGGCCTTCTCGCTGCCGCACGACCGGCTGCTGTACCTGTCGGCGCACATCGCGCTGCGCCGGGTGCTCGCCGCCTACCTGGACGTGCGCCCCGGCGAGATCCGCTTCACCCGCGAGGCGTGCCCGGGCTGCGGCGAGGCCCACGGCAGGCCGGCCGTCGCGTACCCGGACACCCCGCTGCACTTCTCGCTCTCGCACAGCAACGGCCTGGCCCTGTTCGGCGTCGCCACCGAGCCCGTCGGCGTCGACGTGGAGAAGCTCCCGGCGGCGGAGACCGTCGAGCTGTGCTCCTCGTCCCTGCACCCCGCGGAACAGGAGGAGCTGGAGCGATCGGCGTCCCGGGAGCGGCAGTTGGCCTTCGGCCGGCTGTGGACGCGGAAGGAGGCGTACCTCAAGGGCCTGGGCACCGGCCTGGGCCGCAGCCTCTCGGCCGACTACCTGGGCAGCGGCCCCGGACCCGCCGGAGCGGAGGGACCCGAGCGCCCGCGCGGCTGGACGGTGGACAACGTCTCCTGCGGCTCCT
This sequence comes from Streptomyces sp. HNM0574, assembly GCF_012726235.1. Lineage (GTDB taxonomy): Bacteria > Actinomycetota > Actinomycetes > Streptomycetales > Streptomycetaceae > Streptomyces. The sequence continues at coordinate 169,276 of NZ_JAASAH010000007.1, read as the reverse complement.
CGCACGTCGTGCACGTGGCCGCCGCCGCGGTACGGGGCGACGTCGCCTGGCCGGAAGCGGTGCGCTGGCTGCCCGCCGACTGCCTGTACGCGCCCGATCCCGCGGGACTGCTCGCACCGCTCCCGCTGCCCGGCCCGCCCCCGGTCCGGGCGGCGGCCTGGGCCTGACCACCGACAGGAGAGTGACTGGCATGGCATCGGCTCATCTCGAGGAACTCGCCTCCGTCAAGGAGGAGATGCTGCGCGGGGACGCGCGGGCCACCGAACGACAGCACGCCAAGGGCAAACTCACCGCGCGCGAACGCATCGCCCTGCTGCTGGACGAGGGCTCCTTCCACGAGCTGGAAGGGCTCCGCAGGCACCGCGCCACCGGCTTCGGCCTGGAGCGCAAACGGCCCGCCACCGACGGCGTGATCACCGGCTGGGGAACGGTCTACGGCCGGACGGTCTTCGTCTACGCCCACGACTTCCGCATCTTCGGCGGCGCCCTGGGCGAGGCCCACGCCGAGAAGATCCACAAGCTGATGGACCGGGCCGTCGCGGTCGGCGCCCCGCTGGTGTCCCTCAACGACGGGGCCGGGGCCCGCATCCAGGAGGGCGTCACCGCGCTGGCCGGGTACGGCGGCATCTTCCGCCGCAACACCCGCGCGTCCGGCGTCATCCCGCAGATCAGCGTGATGCTCGGCCCGTGCGCCGGCGGTGCCGCGTACAGCCCCGCGCTGACGGACTTCGTGTTCATGGTCCGGGAGACCGCGCAGATGTTCATCACCGGGCCCGACGTGGTCGAGACGGTGACGGGCGAGAAGATCAGCCACAACGGGCTCGGCGGCGCCGATGTGCACGGCGGCACCTCCGGGGTGGCCCAGTTCGTCCACGACGACGAGGAGAGCTGCCTGGAGGAGGTCCGCTACCTGATCTCCCTGCTGCCCTCGAACAACCGCGAACTGGCACCCGAGGAGCCCTCCGACGACCCGGCCGACCGCCCCACCGGCGCCCTGCGCGAGGTGGCGCAGCTGGAGGGCAACTGCGCCTACGACGTGCGCACCGTCATCGAGGAAGTCGTCGACGACGGGCAGTACTTCGAGATCAGCGCCGCCTGGGCGGCGAACGTGGTGTGCGCCTTCGCGCGGCTGGACGGGCAGACCGTCGGCATCGTGGCCAATCAGCCGCAGTCCATGGCCGGCGCCCTGGACATCACCGCCTCCGAGAAGGCGGCCCGCTTCGTGCAGTTCTGCGACGCCTTCAACATCCCGCTGGTCACCCTCGTCGACGTACCCGGCTTCCTGCCCGGGGTGAGCCAGGAGCACGACGGCATCATCCGGCGCGGGGCGAAGCTGCTGTACGCCTACTGCAACGCGAGCGTCCCGCGGGTCTCGCTGGTGCTGCGCAAGGCGTACGGCGGCGCGTACATCGTCATGGACTCGCACGCGATCGGCGCCGACGTGGCCCTGGCCTGGCCGGCCAACGAGATCGCCGTGATGGGCGCCGAGGGCGCCGCGAACGTCATCTTCCGCCGGGAGATCGCCGCGGCCGAGGACCCCGAGGCGGTGCGCGGGCAGCGGGTGAAGGAGTACCGGGCCGAGCTGATGCACCCGTACTACGCGGCCGAGCGCGGGCTGATCGACGACGTCATCGATCCGGCCGAGACCCGGCAGGTGCTCATCGGCTTGCTGGCCATGCTCCGGGCCAAGCACGCCGACCTCCCGTCCCGCAAGCACGGAAACCCGCCGCAGTGAGGAGGAGCCCGCGATGCCGCACAGCACGGACCCCGCACAGCCGGCGCCCGCCCCGTACCTCCGCGTGACCCGGGGCAACCCGGACGCGGCCGAAGTCGCCGCCCTCACCGCGGTGTTGCTCGCCCGGGGCGCGCGGCCCGGCGCGGCCGCCCCCCGCCGGGAGCGCGCTCTCGCCCGCTGGTCGCGCGCCGAGACCGGCTTCGCCGGCGCCGGCACCTGGTGGCGGCGCGAGGACCGGAACCGGTGACGTTCCCGACCGCCGCGCGGCCGCCCGCCGGTCCGGCGCGGCGGCCGCCCGGCGAGGACCGGCGCCGGATCAGGGAACTCGTCGCCCGCTACACGGTGTTGCTGGACACCCACGACGCGAACGGCTTCGACGCCGAGTGGCCCCGCACGGTCTTCACCCGGGACGCCCGGCTCCGCTTCCCCATCGGGGAGGTCGACGGGCTGGACGGCGTCGCCGCGTTCCACCACGAGGCCAAGGCCAAGTTCGAGAGCACCCGCCACCGGTCGTTCCGCGTCCGGACCGCGCTGCGCGGGGACCTGGCGGACGTGCGGTTCCGGATGCGCGCCACGCACGTCCACCCGGAGCGACACGGGCGCCCGGGGCCGCTGTTCGAGATCGGCGGCCACTACACCTGCGAGGCGGCGCGTACGGAGCAGGGCTGGAGGTTCCGCGCGCTGACCTTCCACCTGTCCTGGCAGCGGGGCCCGGGACCCGCGTGAACGCGCCCCACTCTCCCTCCACAGGCTGCGAAAGGCGGCGACGGTACATGAGGATTCTGTTCGGGATCATCCCGGCACCGGCACACCTGCTCCCGGTCGTGCCCCTGGCCTGGGCCTTCCAGAGCGCGGGGCACGAGGTGCGGATCGTCTCGCACCCGCAGGTGGCCGGCGCCGTCCAGGCGGCGGGCCTGTTCCCGGTGCCCCTGGCGGACGACGTGGACCTGCGGGCCTCCAGCCGCTCGGCCGCGGGCGACGAGCGGCTGGAGGCCGTCGTCGGGGCGCTCCCCATGGACGAGGCCACCCGGGACCTGCGGTCCCTGCTGAAGGCGTACATGATGGCGCCCTTCGCGTACCACTACACCCCGGCGCCGCCCGGCGGCGCGCGGCCGATGACGGACGAGCTGGTGCGCTTCGCCCGGTACTGGAAGCCCGAACTGGTGCTCTGGGACCCGCTGTTCTTCCCCGCCCCCGTCGCGGCGCGCGCCTCCGGCGCCGCGCACGCCCGGCTGCTGTGGGGCCAGGACTACGTCGGCTGGATGCGGCAGACCTACCGTGAGCAGCTGCGCCGCTCCGGCGGCGAACCGGGCGGCCCCTCGGACGCCATGGCCGCCATGATGGAGCCCCAACTGCGCCGGTTCGGGCAGCGGTTCGACGAGGAGCTGCTGCTGGGCCAGTGGACGGTCGACCCGACGCCGGACGCGCTCCGGCTGCCCGTCGAGACCCGCTCGGTGCCGGTGCGCTGGACGCCGTACCACGGTCCGGCCGAGGTGCCCGAGTGGCTGCGCACCCCGCCGCAGCGGCCTCGGGTGTGCATCTCGCTCGGCATGAGCGGGCGGGCCTTCCTGGGCGGCACCGACCTGGCCTCGGAACTGTTCGAGGCGGTGGCCGGGCTGGACATCGAGGTGGTGGCCACCCTGAACCAGAACCAGCTGGAGGGCCAGGCGGCCGGACAGGCCGTGCCCGAGAACGTGCGGCTGATCGACTACCTGCCGCTCAACCTGCTGCTGCCGACCTGCTCGGCGATCATCCACCACGGCGGCAACGGCACGGTCATGGCCGCGCTGCACCACCGGGTGCCGCAACTGGCCGTCCCCAGCCCGGACCCCTTCGCGCTGCGGCAGGTCCGGCACGTCGCGGACAGCGGCGCGGGGCTCGTCCTCGACTCCGCGGAGGTGTCCGCCGGGAGCCTGCGCGAGGGGCTGCTCCGGCTGCTCGGCGACCCGGCGTTCCAGCAGGGGGCCGACCGGCTGCACGCGGCGGCGCAGGCCGTACCGGGGCCGGCCGAACTGGTGCCGGTGCTCACGGAAATGGCCGAGAAGCACCGGCCGGAATCCACCGTGTTCTGAAAGCCGGTGAAGTCAACTACAACTCTGTGTCAACCCACTTGCGGCGGCCGCGCGCGCGTGAAGAGACTTGTCCACAAGCCCCGGCCGGTTCAACGGCCCCCCGTCGCGGGGGAATTACGTCCCGCGGCAATTTCCCGAGACGTTGGGAGCGTCACTGTGCAGGAGAATCCGATTAAGCTCGCCGTCATCACCGGCAGTATTCGCGACGGCCGGTTCGGCCCCACGGTCGCCCAGTGGTTCGCCGGTCAGGCCGAGCGGCACGGAGGCGTCACCGTGGACGCGATCGACCTCGCGGACTACCCCATCACCTCCAAGATGCCCGACGTCATGGTCGGCGCCGAGCCCGACGAGGCCACCCAGAAGGTGCTGGACAAGCTCTCGGCGCGGCTGACGGCGGCGGACGCGTTCGCGGTCGTCACGCCCGAGTACAACCACTCGGTGCCGGCCTCCCTCAAGAACGTCATCGACTGGTACCTCGACGAGTGGAAGGCCAAGCCGGTCGGCCTGATCAGCTACGGCGGGATGGGCGGCGGCCTGCGCGCCGCCGAGCACCTGCGGCAGATCTTCGCGGAGGTCCACGCGACCACCGTGCGCGACATGATCAGCTTCCACAACGCCTGGGGCGCCTTCGAGAAGGACGGCCAGGCGGTCAGCCCCGAGGGCAGCGAGGGCGCGGCCAAGTCCCTGACGGACCAGCTCGTCTGGTGGGGCAACGCGCTGCGCGAGGCCAGGGAGAAGACGCCCTACACCGCGTGAACAGACCTTCCGCCGGACCTTTTGAGCGGAAGCGGCAGCCGGCTGCCCGGGTTCCACCCGGGCAGCCTTCTCATGTCTCCGGGCCCCTGTGCCGGTGCCGGTGACCGAGACGAAGGAGACGCCTCGCATGGCGAAGCAGCAGCGCGTACTCGTGACCGGCGCGACGGGCAACGTCGGCCCGCACGCCGTGGCCCAGCTCCTCGACGCCGGGGTGGAGACCCGCGCCCTGGTCCTGGAGAACGACCCGAACAGCGACCGGATTCCGCCGGGCGCCGAGGTGTTCCACGGCAGCCTCGCCGACCCGGACAGCCTGGACGCGTGCCTCGAAGGCGTGGACGCCGTATTTCTGATGTGGCCGTTCTTCACGCTCGACGTGGACACGGTTCCCGCCGTTCTGGAAAAGCTGGAGAAGCACACCCGCAGGGTCGTCTTCATTTCCTCGATCGGTGTGCACATCGGCCTGGAGCCGGTCGGAAACAGGTGCCACGCCTATCTGGAACAGCAGATCGAGAAGACCTCCCTGGAATGGACCTTCCTCCAGACCACGGGATTCGCCTGCAACACCCGGATCGGCTGGGCGGCGCAGCTCAAGGAGAGCGGCGTCATGCGCTCCCCGTACGGCGAGGCGGCCCGCTCGCCCATCCACGAGGCCGACGTCGCCGCCGTGGCCGTACGCGCGCTCACGCGGGACGGGCACGCGGGCCGGCGCTACGTGGTGACCGGCCCCGAAGCCCTGCCGCAGATCGACCAGTTGGCCGTCATCGCCGAGGTCACCGGACGCGACCTGCGCTGGGAGGACGTCCCCGCGGACGCGGCCAAGGCCGCGATGGTGGAGGTCGGCTGGCCCGAGTCGTACGCCGCCGGCGCGCTGGACTACTTCGCGATGCTGGTGAAGGAGCCCGAGACCGTCACCGACCACGTGGCACAGGTCCTGGGCCGCGCGCCCCGCACCTTCCGTGAGTGGGTCACCGAGCATGCCGACGACTTCCGCTGACCGCCCGACGGGCGCCGGAGCGCCGGGCTGCGTGACCTTCTGCACGCTGCACGCGCGGGACCGCGCCGCCGGCGAGGAACTGGCCCGCACCATCCGGCAGGAGCTGCGCCAACGGGTGCGGCACGCCCGGGGGTTCGCCCGCGCGCGGGTCCACCTCAGCCAGGACGGCACCACCACCGTGGTGCGCGGCGAGTGGGCCTCGGAGGCCGACCACCGCGAGGCGCTCGGCGGCCCCGCCGGCGAGGTCCTGCGCGGCCTGGCCGAGCGTCCCGCCGTACAGGAGGCGCACACCTTCAGCGGCGTGCCCGTGCCCGGCCTCGACGGGCCCGACGCCGGGCGGCTCCCGGGCGTCGTCTGCGTGGCGACGCGGCACGTCGGCACCGCCGGCAACGCGCACCGCCTCGCGGGGCTGCTCCGCAGCGGGGAGTGGAAGCGGGGCTTCCCCGGCTTCATCTCCGCCGAGCCCTTCATCAGCCACGACGGCGGCACCTACGTCAACTACCCGCAGTGGGTGGACGAGGCGGCCTTCGCGGCGTACATGGCCGACCCCCGGAACCAGGCGGGCCAGCCGGACATCGCCGATCTGGAGGTCGCACCGCCGCAGCTCGTGATGTGCACCGTCGTGGAAGAGGTGCGCGGCCCGGAGGCCGCGGGCTGAGCGGGCCCGCCGAGGCAAGCCGAGAGACACCCGAGGGGGAGAGATGGCGTCAGCCCGGAGCACCGGGTCCCTGACCAGGGGGCAGTTGTCCCCGCTCGACCAGCTGCGGCTGTTCGAGCAGAAGTACGACCCCGGCACCCGAGCCCTGATCGACCGCCTGGGGCTCCCGTCCGACGCCAGGTGCCTGGAGTTGGGCGCCGGCGCGGGCTCGATGGCGTACTGGCTGGCCGGCCGCGCCGAGCGGGGCAGCGTCCTCGCCGTCGACACCGACCCGCGCCACCTGGACGCCGGCCGCGCCCCCAACCTGTCCGTCCGCCGGGCCGACGTCACGGAGGAGGACTTCGGGGAGGGCGCCTTCGACCTGATCCTCGCGCGCGCCGTACTGGAACACCTGCCCCGGCCCGACGAGACGCTGGCGAGGGCGGCGCGCTGGCTCGCCCCGGGCGGTCTGCTGCTGGTGCAGGACTTCTACTACCTCCCGGCCGAGCACGCCGCGACCCCCGTCAGCCGCGCCCTCGTCGGCGCCTACGTGCGGCGCATGGAGCAGCAGGGCGCCGACATGGGCTGGGCCCGGCACCTCCCGTCCGCGCTGGCCCGCGCCGGTCTGTCCGGCGTGGACGGCTCCGTCGCCCCGGCGGGCCCCGGACAGTCGCCGCAGGACGACGAGCTGATCGGCACCCGGCTCCGGCAGGAGGGCCACACGCTGGTGGAGAACGGGCTGGTGACGCAGGAGGAGCTCACGTCCTTCGTCGACGCCCTCGGCAGCCCGCACGCAAGGGACATGACGACGCTGCTCGTCTCCGCGTGGGGGCGGCGCCCCCGGGCGTGACCCGCGTCGGACGACACCTTCCAGGAGGAACCGTGAAAGTCCTGTTCGTCGGCGGGGGTTCACCCGCCACCATCTTCGGGATCGTCCCGCTCGCCACGGCGGTCCGGAACGCCGGGCACCAGGTCTTCATGGCCGCGCCGGAGGAGATGGCCCCGGTCGTCTCCCGGTCCGGCCTGCCGGCCCTGTCGGTCACCCCGCACGACATCTGGCACTACATCGGGTCCGACCGGGCCGGGAACCCCGCCACCGTGCCCGAGGAGCCGCGCGCCCTCATGGAGTTCATCGGCTCCTGGTTCGCGCACATGGGCGCCGACGGCTACGCCTCGCTGAAGGAGATCACCGGCAACTGGCGTCCCGACCTCGTCGTCGGCGGCACCATGAGCTACGCGGCCCCGCTGACCGCGGCGCGGCTCGGCGTCCCCTGGGTCCTCCAGGAGTGGGACGCGAGCGAGTGGGAGTGGACCGACGACGGCGCCCGCCGGGTCCTCGAACCCGAACTGCGCGAACTCGGCCTGCCCGGCATCCCCGAGCCCGACCTGCGGATCGGCGTGGCACCGCCCGCGCTGGCGCCGCCCCGTCCCGGACCCGTGCAGCTGATGCGCTGGACCCCGGGAAACCTGCAGAGCAGCCTCGAACCCTGGATGTACACGCGCCCCGCGCGCAAGCGGGTCTGCGTGACGGCCGGAAGCCGGGCCAGCAGCGACCGGAACCTGGAGCAACTGCTCTGGCTGGCCGACCGGTTGGAGGGCCCGGACGTCGAGGTCGTCATCCCCGCGCCCGCCGAGATCGCCGACGAGCTGCGCGCCCGCCGTCCCGGTGTGCTCACCGGCTGGATCCCGCTCGACGTCCTCGCGCACACCTGTGACGCGCTCGTCCACCACGCGGGCGGCGCCACCACGCTGACGGCCGTGCACGCCGGGGTGCCGCAGCTGATCATCCCCGAGTCGAAGGCGTTCATGCCGCTCGCCAAGCGGCTGGAGAAGCTCGGCGCGGCCCTCGCGCTCGGCCCCGACGAGGCCACGGACGACGAGGTCGTCCGGTCCTGCCGGCGGCTGCTGGACGAGCCGGACTTCCGGCGGAGCGCGGCCGCGCTCGGCGGGGAGATGGCCCGGCTGCCCGCTCCCGCCGACTTCGTGCCGCAGCTGGAGAAGCTCGCGGGCCGCTGACCCGCCCACCGGGTAGCTCCCTTTCACCCCTACTCCGGATCAGGAGAGTCACCACCGTGAAGAGAAGACCCCGCACCCTTGCCGCCGGGCTGGCCGGCGGCACCCTGGCGGCGCTGCTGGCCGTCATACCGGCCTCCGCCGAGGCGCCCCGTCCGGCCCCGGCCGCCCCCGCCGCCGTCTCCGCCGCGCCGTCGGCGGCGAGCGAGCAGGTGCTCGACATCCGCTCCACGGCCGACGGGCTGCACGCGCCGAGCAAGGCGGCGCCCGGCGCCGTCACCTTCCGGACGACGACCGAGGCCGAGGGCTCCGGCTCCGTCGGGCTCGCGCGTCTGCACCCGGGCGTGAGCTGGGACCGGTTCCGCACCGTGCTGCGCAAGGTCATCCAGAACAACCCGGACGACATCATCGAGGGCAGCCGCGAGCTGGAGGGCACGGCCGACCTGCTCGGGGGCACGGTCATCTGGCCGGGCATGAAGGCCGAGTTCAGCCAGAAGCTGGAGCCCGGCACGTACTACCTCTTCGACTTCAACCACATCCACGACGCCCAGCCCCGGTACCAGACCCTCACCGTCGAGGGGGCGCCGCAGGGTGAGCTGCCGAAGACCTCGACCACGCTCACGGCGAAGATGTCCGCCGACGGCAAGCCCGTCTACGACCTGGCGGGCGAGGTGCGCGCGGGGCAGCCGCTGACGTTCACCAACGCCATGCCGGCCCGCCAGCCCGCCGAGGCCATCGTCTTCAAGCTGGAGGACGGGGTGACGGAGGAGGAACTGGTCGCGTGGTTCGACAAGTTCGGTGACCACGGCGAGTTCCCGCCGGGGCCCGACCCGCTCGGCTACGGACCCGGCGCGCTCCCGCTGTCGCCGGGCGAGTCCCAGGTGGTCAAGCTCCCGCTGTCGCCGGGACGGCACATCGTCATCGACTGGTTCCGGGACGCGAACGACGCCGTGATGCTCCTGAAGAAGGGGCACTACAAGATCTTCCAGGTTCACTGAGCCCGGCCGCACCGACAGCTCCACCACTTCCAGCAGGCCGGCGCACGGCACCCCGTGCGCCGGCCTGTTCCCTTGCGCGCACCCCGCGCGGCACGAACACCTCGGAGGAGAACGTCATGCAGGCTGCCGTACCCGCGACGCACACGGAGATCCGGCTCGCCCGTCGCCCGACGGGACCGCTGGGCCCCGAGCACTTCCGGCAGGTCCGGGTCCCGGTGCCCGATCCGGGCCCCGGCGGGGTCCTCGTGCGCAACCGCATGATGGCCGTCACCTCCGTGATGCGGACCCTGATGGAGGAGAGCTCCCCGCTGCCCATCCCGGAGTTCCGGGTCGGGGAGACCATGATGGCGCCCACCGTCGGCGAGGTGATCACCCCGGGCGACAGCGGGCTGCGCCCCGGTCAGCTGGTGCTGCACCACGCCGGGTGGCGCGAGTGGGCCGTACCCGAGCCGGACGACGTGCAGCCGCTGAACACCGCGAGCCTGCCCGACCCGGCGGCGCACCTGTCCCAGTCCTTCGCGTCCTGGGTCGCCGTCGTGCGCGGCGCCGAAGTACGCCCGGGCGACACGGTGTTCGTCTCCGGCGCGGCCGGCGGGGTGGGCGTCATGGCCGGCCAGTTCGCGCGGCTGCACGGGGCCGGCCGGGTCATCGGCAGCGTCGGCTCCCAGGCCAAGGCGGACTTCGTGGTGCGGGAACTGGGCTACGACGCGGCCGTCCTGCGCAACGCGGGCGAGGGCACCTTCGAGGAGCGGCTGCGGGCCGCCGCGCCGGACGGGATCGACGCCGTCGTCGACAACGTCGGCGGCGAACAACTCGGCGCCGCCGTGCGGGTGGCCCGGCACGGCGCGCGGATCTCCGTCTTCGGGACGCTGGCCGAGCAGGGCGGCGGCAGCGCGCTCACCGAGATCGACACCGGCCTCCTCATCGGGAAGGGCATCGTGCTGCGCGGCACGCTGGTCTTCGACCACACCGATGTGATCCCGGACTTCGAGGCGGCACTCGGAAAGGGCCTGGAGGACGGCTCCCTCGCCTTTCCGCACAACCGGTTCACGGGCGTCGAAGAGGCACCGCGCGCACTGCGGGAACTTCTCGCCGGAAAACTCAGCGGCTCCGTTCTCGTGGAGTTGTGAGCACACCCGCCGGCATCACGGACGCAGGAAATTCCGACCAACGACACAGGGGGCACGATGAGTTCCGCACCGGAGGCCGTGCATTCCGCGTACAGCGCGGAGCACGCCGAGATCTACGACTTCATTCACGCGGCCCGCGGCCGTGACTGGGCGGCCGAGGCGGACGAACTGGCCGGCATCGTCAAGCAGCGCAATCCCGGCGCCGATTCGGTGCTCGACGTGGCCTGCGGTACGGGTGAGCACCTGGTGCACTTCTCCCGCCGCTTCGGCCGCGCCGACGGCCTGGAGCTCTCCGAGGGGATGCGCCGCATCGCCCAGGCCAAGCTGCCGCACGGCCGGGTGCACGCCGGGGACATGCGGGACTTCGCGCTCGGCACCACCTACGACGCGGTGCTGTGCATGTGCTTCTCGCTGGCCTACGCCGCCGACGAGGCGGAGATGCGCGCCGGCGCCGCCGCGCTCGTACGGCATCTGGCCCCGGGCGGCGTCGTCGTCGCCGAACCCTGGTGGTTCCCGGAGAAGTTCCTCGACGGCTTCGTCTCGGCCGGTCTCGCGCAGGAGCCGGGCCGGGCCGTCAGCAGGCTCTCCCACTCGACCCGCGAGGGCCGCAGCAGCCGCATGACGGTGCGGTACACCGTGGCGGACACGAAGGGCATCCGGGAGTTCACCGAGCACGAGGTGTACTCGCTCTTCACCCAGCAGGAATACGAGGACGCCTTCGCCGCCGCCGGCTGCCCCGTGACGTACCACCCCGGGGGCCCGAACGGCCGCGGGCTCTTCATCGGCCGACGGGAGACCGGGCCCGGGGCCTGACGCCCCGGAGGGTCCGGGCCCGCCCCGTCGCGCCCGTTTCTGCAACTCTTTGTCAAGTGGCTTGCCGGTCTTGCGCGGTGCGAAGAGACTTTCCGGTGTGCTCGACACATGTCCCGGCGCATGGTCAGAAACATGCCCCGGTACAGGAAATCGGGCGAGGGAACGCCCCCTTTTCCGTCGAGTTCTTCCGGACGATTTCGCAGGGCGCGCAGGGAAGCCGAAGAAAGGGAAGACCCATGAGGGTTCTCATCACCGTCCCGCCTGCCTTCGCGCACATCAATCCCGTGATTCCGCTGGCCGGAGCACTCCGGGGAGCCGGACACGACGTCTGCTTCGCCACCCACCCGGAAATGACCGAGGTCATCAGGGACTTGGGTTTCTTCGTCGTGCCGGTGGGCGGAGAGGGCTTCGGAAAGGTGCAGCTGCCGGGGAGCGAAGCGCTCTACGACCGCATCGTCGAGGTCCTGGCCGGAGAACTCTCCGAGGGGTCAGGGCCGGGCGGGGAGAGCCCGCACCGGCTGCCGACGAAGCCCGTGTTCGAGACGTTCACGAACTACTGCAGCGACCGCCCGACCGCCGAGGGCGCCGGACTGATGGCCGACGAACTCGTCGAGTTCGCCCGCGGCTGGCAGCCGGACCTCGTCCTGTGGGACACGGTCGCCTTCCCCGGCGCGGTGGCGGCGGCCGCCTGCGGCGCGGCCCACGCCCGCCTGGTCTGGGGCATGGACGACTTCGGCTGGACCCGGCAGCGGCTGTCCGAGCAGCGGCGGCGCCCCGGCGCGCCCGCCGACGCGGACCCCATGGCCGAGATGATGCGGCCCCTGCTGCGCCGCCACGGCCTGGAGTTCCACGACGAACTGCTGGTCGGCCAGTGGGTCATGGACAACTTCCCCGCCATCGGCCTGCGCGCCCCGCTGGACCTGCCGTACCTGTACTCCAGGCCGGTGCCCTTCAACGGCTCCGGCGTGGTCCCCGACTGGCTGTACGCGCGCTCGGGCCGCCGCCGGGTCGCCCTCTCGCTGGGCGCCGGCATGCGCAGCTTCTACCCGGCGGACAGCGTCATCGACCTCGACGCGCTCTTCGAGGCCGCCGTGAAGCTGGACGTCGAGATGGTGGCCACGCTCAACAGCGTCCAGCTGGAAAGCGTGCGGAACGTGCCGGAGAACGTGCGGGTGATCGACTACCTGCCGCTCAACCTGCTGCTCCCCACCTGCTCGGCCCTGGTGCACCACGGCGGCGGCGGAACCTTCGGCGCGGCCGTGGCGTACCGCGTCCCCCAGCTGGTCTGGCCCGAGGAGAGCCAGTACTACGAGGACATCGCCCGGTACGTGCACCGCAGCGGCGCCGGGCTGGCCGTCGACCGCGAGGACGACTCGCCCGGCACGGTGACCGGACAGCTGGCCGGTCTGCTCGACGACCCGGCCTTCGCGGACGGCACCGAGGCCCTGCACCGGAACATGCTGACGGTGCCGAGCCCGACCGACGTCGTGCCCGCCCTGGAGAGGCTGACCGCGCAGTACCGCGGGAACGCCCGCCACCGGTGATGGCCTACCGACAGGGGCCCGGGGCCGGCCCGTTCACCGCAGGACCGCCCGCAGGACCGCCCGGAGGACGGAGCGGGCCCGTGCGGATCGGCGTCCTGGGCGCCGCCTCCATCGCCCGGCGCCGGGTGCTCCCCGCGATGGCCCGGCGCCCCGAACTCACCCTTGTGGCGACGGCGAGCCGGAGCCTGCCCAAGGCGAGGGAGATCGCCGAGGAGTTCGGCGGCGAAGCGGTCGAGGGGTACGAGCGGCTGCTGGCCCGGGACGACATCGAGGCGGTCTACATCCCGCTTCCGGTGACGATGCACGCCGAGTGGACCGAGCGGGCGCTCCGCGCCGGGCTGCACGTGCTGTGCGAGAAGCCCCTCACCGGCGAACTGGGCAGCACCCGGCGGCTGACGGCCCTGGCCCGCGAGCGGGGGCTGACGCTCATGGAGAACCTGATGTACCGGTGGCACTCCCAGCACCGCACCGTCCGGGAGCTGCTCGACTCCGGCGCGGTGGGGGAAGTCCGCACGCTGACCGCCGAGTTCGCGTTCCCGCCGAAGTCGCCGAAGGACATGCGCTACCAGCCCGTCGGCGGCGGCGCGCTGATCGAGATCGGGGTGTACCCGATCAGCACCGCGCTGCTCTACCTGGGAGACCGGCTCGACGTGCTGGGCGCCTCCGTGCGCCGGCACGCGCGCACCGGCGTCGACCTGTCCGGCGCGGCGCTGCTGTCCGCGCCGGACGGCAGGTACGCGCACCTCACCTGGGGCATGGAGCACGCCTACCGCTCCGTCTACGAGATCTGGGGCAGCGAGGGGCGGCTGGTCGTCGAGTGGGCGTACACGCCTCCGGCCACGCACAGCCCGGTCGTCAGGATCGAGCAGCAGGGACGCGTCGAGCGGCTCACGCTGCCCCCGGACGACCAGTTCGGGAACGTCCTCGCCGACTTCGGCCGCGCGGTGCGCGGCGCCGACGAGGGGACGCACGCCGAGGACTCCCTCCGGCTGGCCGCGCTGATGGACGACGTGGCCACGCGGGTCCTGATGGACGACGTGGCCACCCGCGTCCGCTCCGCGGCCTCCGCACCGCCCCGCCGTACGGAGGGTCGCCGAACGACCGGCAGCTTGCCGGGTGTTCGGCCCGTGCGTGCCGGAACACCCACCCTTGAAGGAGAGAAACATGGCTGAACAACCGCCACCCCGCGCAGGACGGCGGGAGTGGCTCGGGCTGGCCGTCCTGGCGCTGCCGACCCTGCTGCTGGCGCTGAGCATGACCTCGCTGAACCTGGCGATCCCGCACCTGAGCGCGGACCTGAAGCCCAGCGGTACCCAACTGCTGTGGATCATCGACATCTACGGGTTCCTGATCGCCGGAACGCTGATCACGATGGGCTCGCTCGGGGACCGGTTCGGCCGCCGCAGGCTGCTGATGATCGGCTCCGTGACCTTCGCCGCAGCCTCGGTCGTCGGCGCGTTCTCCACCAGCCCCGAGATGCTGATCGTGATGCGCGCGCTGCTCGGGCTGTCCGGCTCGACGCTGATGCCGTCCACGCTGGCGCTGCTGAGCACCATGTTCCGGGACAAGGCGCAGCGGACCTTCGCCATCTCGACGTGGATGGCCACCTTCATGGGCGGAACGGCCGTCGGGCCGCTGGCCGGCGGGGCGCTGCTGGAGTACTTCTGGTGGGGCTCGGTGTTCCTCATGGGCGCGCCGGTCATGCTGCTCCTGGTGCTGCTGGGGCCCCTGCTGCTGCCGGAGAGCAAGACGGAGGACTCCGGCCGGATCGACGTGATCAGCGTCCTGCTGTCCCTGGCGGGCATCCTGACCATGGTCTACGGGCTGAAGAAGGGCGCCGAACAGGGCCTGGAGGTCGTCCCGTTCGTCTTCATGGGCGTCGGCGCCGTGATCTGTCTGGTGTTCCTGCGCAGGCAGCGGCGCCTCACGCATCCGCTGCTCGACCTGGACATCTTCAAGGAGCGGTCCTACAGCACGCCGATCGCCGCCGTGGCCATGGCGATGATCATGAACGGCGGCATCAACTTCTTCCTGATGCAGTTCCTGCAGATGATCGTCGGCCTCTCGCCGCTCCAGGCGGGCCTGTGCACGCTGCCGCCGACCGCGGTCAGCATGGCCAGCTCCATGCTCGGCCCGAAGATCACCAAGGGGATACGGCCCGGCTACGTCCTGGCCTGCTCGTTCCTGATCACGGCCGGCGGTTTCGCCGTGGTCGCGCAGGCGGACCGGAACTCCGGCGTGGTGCTCGTGGTCTCCGGCCTCGTCGTCATGGCCGTCGGCTTCGGCACCGCCATGGCCCTGTCGACCTCGCTCGCGCTGGGCTCCATCTCCACGGAGAAGTCCGGTGTCGCCTCGGCCACTTCGGAGACCAGCACCGAGCTGGGCATGTCGCTGGGCATCGCCTTCCTCGGCAGCCTGGGCACGGCCGTCTACCGCAACCAGATCAACGCCCTGGCCCCGGACGGCGTGCCGGAGGCCTCGCTGGCCCGGGCCGAGGACACGATCGGCGCCGCCATGACGGAGGTCGAACGCCTCTCCGGGCAGGCCGCCGACGGGCTGCTGGACGCGGCGAGCACCGCCTTCGCCACGGGCCTGCGGGTCAACTCGATAGTCGGCGCCGCCGGCATGGCCCTGGTGGCCGTCGTCGTCGCCGTCCTCCTGCGCAAGGTGCCGCCGATCGCCGACGACCCCGACGACGCGGACAAGGCCGACGACGCCGAACAGCCCGACGGGGGCGACGGCGACGGAGCGGCGGAGAACTCCGGGCAGCCCGAGGACGCGGAATCCCGCGGGGAACGGCAGCCGGAAGCGACCATGAGAGGCACGGAATGATCAACGTATTCCAGCCCAGCCTGGGCGAGGAGGAAGCCGCCGTCGTGGCGGACGTGTTCGCCGGGAACTGGCTGGGCCACGGCCCGCGCACCAAGAACTTCGAGGCGGAGTTCGCCGCACACCTCGGCGCCGACGCCGACCAGGTGCTGTTCATCAACTCCTGCACCGCGGGACTGTTCCTCGCCACGGAGCTGCTGGAACTCGGCCCCGGGGACGACGTCGTCCTGCCCTCGGTGAGCTTCGTCGCGGCCGCCAACGCGGTGGCCGCGACGGGCGCCAGGCCGGTGTTCTGCGACACCGACCCCCGCACCCTCAACCCGACGGCCGCGCACGTGGAGGCCGCGCTGACCTCCCGCACCAAGGCGGTCCTGGTCCTGCACTACGGCGGCCACCCCGGCGACATCGAGGCCATCGCCGCGCTCTGCCGCCGGCGCGACGTCACGCTGATCGAGGACGCGGCCTGCGCGGTCGCCTCCCGCGTCGGCGACACCGCCTGCGGCACCTTCGGCGACCTGGCCATCTGGAGCTTCGACGCGATGAAGGTCCTGGTCACCGGTGACGGCGGGGCCCTCTACGCACGCGACCCCCAGGTCGCCGCCAAGGCCCGCACCTTGGCGTACCACGGCATCGAGCAGGCCAGCGGCTTCAGCGCGGCACGGGTCTCCCCCCGCTGGTGGGAGCTGAACGTGCAGGACTTCGGGCGCCGCATCATCGGCAACGACATGACCGCCGCGATCGGCAGCGTCCAGCTGCGCAGGCTGCCCGAGTTCGTGGAGCGCAGGCGCGAGGTGGCCGCGATGTACGACAGCCTGCTCGCCGGCCTGGCGGACGTCGCGCTGCCGCCGAAGCTGCCCGAGGGGCACAGCGGCTCGTACTACTTCTACTGGGTGCAGATGGACGCCGCGATCCGCGACCAGGTCGCCGCCGACCTGCTGGAGCGCGGCATCTACACCACCTTCCGGTACCCGACGCTGCACAAGGTCCCGGCCTACCGCGCCGAGGACAGCGTCCTGCCCGGAGCCGACCTGGCCGCCGACACGACGCTGCTGCTGCCGCTGCACCAGGGGCTGACGGACGCCGAAGTACGCACCGTCGCCGAGGAGTTCCGCACGGCCGTGGAGCACCGGACGCGGGAGCTGGCGGCAGCCGCCTGAAGAACCCGACGTCCGAGCACGCCCCCACAAGGCCCCGGCACGGGTTGCCGGGGCCTTCGCCGTTCCGGCGGCACGAGCGTTCCGGCGGCACGAGGGCCCGGCGGCGCGACGAGAGGAGAGGACGGATGAGGCATGCGCGTTGAGGAGACCCCGGTCCCCGGGGTGTACGTCGTCACCCCGCGCGCGCACCGCGACCCGCGCGGCGACTTCTTCGAGGGGATGCGTGCCGACCTGCTGGAGGAGGCGACGGGCGAGCCGTTCGTCCCGCGCCAGATCAACTACTCCTCCTCGCGCCGCAACACGCTCCGCGGGCTGCACGGCGTCACGGTGCCCCCGGGACAGGCCAAGTACGTCACCTGCGTGCGGGGCGCCTTCCGCGACATCGTCGTCGACCTGCGCCTGGGCTCTCCCACCTTCGGACGCTGCCATGTCACCGAACTGGACGCCGAGTCGGGCCGGAGCGTCCTGGTGCCCGAAGGGGTCGGGCACGGCTTCCTGACCCACGCCGACGACACCTGCATCTGCTACGTGCTGTCCAGCACCTATGTGCCGGGCACCCAGATCGACATCGACCCACTGGACCGCGAGCTCGCCCTGCCCTGGGGGTTCACGCGACGGCCGCTGATGTCCGAGAAGGACGCGCGCGCACCCTCCCTCGCCCAGGCCCGCTCCGCGGGGCTGCTGGCCCGGTGGGACGAGGTCCGCGCGCCGCTGGCCGGTGGACCCTCCGCCCCACGTGAGGAGACATAAGTCATGAAGGCTCTGGTGCTGTCCGGCGGGTCGGGAACCCGCCTGCGGCCGTTCAGCTATTCCATGCCCAAGCAGCTCATACCCATCGCCAACAAGCCCGTGCTGGAACACGTGCTGGAGAACATCCGCGACCTCGGCGTCACCGAGATCGGGGTCGTCGTCGGCGACCGCGCCCAGCAGATCTCCGAGGTCATCGGGGACGGGACGCGGCTGGGCGTGAGGATCACCTACATCCCGCAGGAGAAGCCGCTGGGCCTGGCCCACTGCGTGGCGCTGGCCCGCCCGTTCCTCGGCGAGGACGACTTCGTGATGTACCTCGGCGACAACATGCTGCCCGACGGCATCACCGCCGTCGCCGAGGACTTCGCGGCGCACCGCCCCGAGGCGCAGGTCGTGGTGCACAAGGTGCCCGACCCCCGCTCGTTCGGCGTGGCCGAACTCGACACCGAGGGACGGGTGGAGCGGCTCGTCGAGAAGCCGCCGCAGCCGAAGAGCGACCTCGCCCTGATCGGCGTCTACTTCTTCACCCCGGCCGTCCACGAGGCGGTGGCCGCCATCGAGCCCAGCGCCCGCGGCGAGCTGGAGATCACCGACGCGATCCAGTGGCTCGTCACGCACGGCCGCCGCGTCGAGGCCAGCGTGTACGACGGCTACTGGAAGGACACCGGCCGGGCCGAGGACGTCCTGGAGTGCAACCGGCGGATGCTGGAGAGCCTGCGCCCGTGCCTGGCGGGCGAGGTGGACGCGCACAGCCGCGTCCACGGCACCGTCGTGGTGGAGCCGGGCGCCCGCGTGGTGCGCTCCACCGTCGAGGGCCCCGTGGTGATCGGCGCCGGCTCGCTCGTCGAGGACAGCCACATCGGCCCCGGCACCTCCGTCGGGCGGGACTGCGAGCTGCGCGGCACCCACGTCACGGACTCCATCGTGCTCGACGGCGCCCGGATCAGCGGCGTCCCCGGGCTGCACGGATCGCTCATCGGACGCGGTGCCCACGTGGGAGCCACGTCCGCCGGCACGGCCCACCACCGCCTGGTGGTCGGCGACGACACCCGGATCGAGGTGGCGGCATGAGGCTCCTGGTGACCGGCGGCGCCGGTTTCATCGGCTCGCACTACGTGCGGACCCTGCTGGACGGCGGCCACCCGGGCTTCGAGGACGCCCGGGTCACCGTGCTGGACAAGCTCAGCTACGCCGGGAACCGGGCGAACCTGCCCGCCGAGCACCCGCGGCTGGACTTCGTCGAGGGCGACATCTGCGACCTGGACCTGCTGCGCGAGGTCTTCCCCGGGCACGACGCGGTGCTGCACTTCGCCGCCGAGTCGCACGTGGACCGCTCGGTGGAGTCCGCGGCCGAGTTCATCCGCACGAACGTCGGCGGCACCCAGACGGTGCTGGACGCGTGCCTGGAGACCGGCGTCGACCGCGTCGTGCACGTCTCCACCGACGAGGTGTACGGCTCCATCGCCGAGGGCTCGTGGACGGAGGAGTGGCCGCTCGCGCCCAACTCCCCCTACTCCGCGTCCAAGGCGGGCTCCGACCTCGTCGCCCGCGCGTACTGGCGCACCCACGGGCTCGACGTGTCGATCACCCGCTGCTCCAACAACTACGGCCCCTACCAGCACCCCGAGAAGCTGATCCCGCTGTTCGTCACCAACCTCATGGAGGGCGAACAGGTGCCGCTCTACGGGGACGGCAGGAACGTTCGCGAGTGGGTGCACGTCGACGACCACTGCCGGGCTGTCCAGCTGGTGCTCACCAAGGGCCGGGCCGGCGAGATCTACAACGTCGGCGGCGGCAACGAGCAGACCAACGTCGGCATCACCGAGCGGGTGCTCCAACTCTGCGACGCGGACTGGTCGATGGTCCGCAGGGTCGCCGACCGCAAGGGCCACGACCTGCGGTACTCCCTCGACGACAGCAAGATCCGCGAGGAGCTGGGCTACGGCCCGAACGTCCCCTTCGACCAGGGCCTGGCGGCCACCGTCGCCTGGTACCGCGACACCCCCTACTGGTGGAAACCCCTCAAGCACGGCAGCGAAGCACACGAGGAGAAGTGAGCCGCGACATGAGCGACCCCACCGGGCACGGCCCCGGCACCGACCACAAGGCCCTGGTGCTCGACGAGACCCGCAAGTACCACCTGGAGCAGCAGTCCGGCGGCGGCTTCGTCCCCGGCGTCACCGAGATCTGGCCCTCCGGCGCCGTGCTCGACGCCGACGACCGCGCGGCGCTCGTCGAGGCCGCGCTGGAGATGACCATCGCCGCGGGGAGCCGCTCGCAGCGGTTCGAGTCGCGGTTCGCGAAGCTGCTGAAGCGGCGCAAGGCCCACCTGACCAACTCGGGCTCCTCCGCGAACCTGCTGGCGCTGACCGCGCTGACCTCGCACGTCCTGGGCGACCGCAGGCTCCGCCCCGGCGACGAGGTGATCACCGTGGCGGCGGGTTTCCCGACGACGGTGAACCCCATCGTGCAGAACGGCCTGGTGCCCGTCTTCGTCGACATCGAGCTGGGCATCTACAACACCACGGCGGACCGGGTGGCCGAGGCGATCGGCCCGAAGACCCGCGCCATCATGATCGCGCACGCGCTGGGCAACCCCTTCGAGGTCGCCGAGATCGCCCAACTCGCCAAGGAACACGACCTGTTCTTCGTCGAGGACAACTGCGACGCCGTCGGCTCCACCTACGGCGGGCAGCTCACCGGCACCTTCGGCGACCTCACCACCGTCAGCTTCTACCCCGCGCACCATCTGACGATGGGCGAGGGCGGCTGCGTCCTCACCTCGAACCTGAAGCTGCATCGCGTCGTGGAGTCACTGCGGGACTGGGGGCGGGACTGCTGGTGCGAGCCGGGCAAGTCCAACACCTGCCTCAAGCGCTTCGACCACCAGCTGGGGCGGCTGCCCGCCGGCTACGACCACAAGTACATCTTCAGCCACGTCGGGTACAACCTGAAGGCCACCGACCTCCAGGCGGCGCTGGGCCTGACCCAGCTCGACAAGCTGGACGGCTTCGTCGAGGCCAGGCGCCGCAACTGGCGCCGGATGCGCGAGGGGCTCGACGGGGTGCCGCACCTGCGGCTCCCCGAGCCGACGCCCGGCAGCGACCCGAGCTGGTTCGGCTTCATCCTGTCCGTCGACCCGGAAGCGCCCTTCACCCGGGCCGCGTTGGTGGACTTCCTGGAGAGCCGGAAGATCGGCACCCGCAGGCTGTTCGCCGGCAACCTGACCCGGCAGCCCGCCTACACCGACGTCCCGCACCGCGTGGTGGGCGACCTGGCCAACAGCGACTTCGTCACCGAGCACACCTTCTGGACGGGCGTCTACCCCGGCCTGACCGACGAGATGATCGACTATGTCGTCGCCTCGGTACGGGAGTTCGTCGGGAGCCACACATGACCCCGGCGGCGACGGCCCCCGCGCTCCGCCTCACCACCCGCGCCGACGTCCGGCTGCCGGAGCTGCTGGCCCGCTCGGCCGCGGCCCGGACGGAAGGGACGCAGCTCGCCACCGGGGACTTCGCGCCCTGGCTGGCGGCCCGCGGCCGGGCCCACCGCTTCGCCGTCGAACGGATACCGTTCGACGGGCTCGACGGCTGGTCCTTCGCCCCGGAGACCGGCAACCTGGTGCACCGCAGCGGACGGTTCTTCACCGTCGAGGGGATGCACGCGCGCACCGGCGAAGCGCCCTTCCCCGAGTGGCACCAGCCCGTCATCAAGCAGCCCGAGGTCGGCATCCTGGGCATCCTGGCCAAGGAGTTCGACGGCGTCCTGCACTTCCTGATGCAGGCCAAGATGGAGCCGGGCAACCCCAACCTGCTCCAGCTCTCGCCGACGGTGCAGGCCACCCGCAGCAACTACACCAAGGTGCACCGCGGCGCGGACGTGAAGTACATCGAGTACTTCGTACGGCCGGGGCGCGGACGGCCGCTGGCCGACGTCCTCCAGTCCGAGCACGGCTCCTGGTTCTACCGGAAGTCCAACCGGAACATGCTCGTCGTCACCGACGAGGAGGTGCCCGTCGACGAGGACTTCTGCTGGCTGACCCTCGGGCAGCTGGGCGAACTCCTCCGCCGGGACAACGTGGTCAACATGGACGCCCGCACCGTCCTGGCCTGCCTGCCCGGCGCCCTCACCGGCGACCTCGCCCTGCACAGCGACACCGGGCTGCTGTCCTGGTTCACCGGCGAGCGCTCCCGGCACGACCTGCACACCCGGCTCACGCCGCTGCGCTCCACCCCGGGCTGGCAGCGGGACGAGTGGAGCGTCCACCACGAGGCGGGCCGCTACTTCCGGGTGGTCGCCCTCGCCGTCCAGGCCGGGAACCGGGAGGTGACGGGCTGGACCCAGCCGCTGTTCGAGCCGGTCGGCACCGGCGTCACCGCGTTCCTCACCCGCCGGATCGACGGGGTGCCGCACCTGCTGGCGCACGCCAGGGTGGAGGGCGGGTTCCTCGACACCGTCGAGATCGGCCCCACCGTCCAGTACACGCCGGAGAACCACGCGCACCTCGGCCCCGACGGCCGCCCGCCGTACCTGGCCGAGGTGCTGGCCGCCGAGCCCTCCCGCATCCGCTACGAGGCCGTGCACTCCGAGGAGGGCGGCCGCTTCCTCAACGCGGAGAGCCGCTACCTGTTCGTGGACGCCCAGGACCTGCCGGGGGAGACGGTCACCGAACCGCCTCCCGGCTACCGCTGGGTGACGCCCGCGCAGCTCGGCTCGCTGACCCGGCACGGGCACTACGTCAACGTCCAGGCCCGCACCCTGCTGGCCTGCCTCAACACCGGTGCGGTGACGCTGTGACCGAAGCGGAACCCGTGCGGTTCGGCGTCCTCGGCTGCGCCGAGATCGCCCGCCGCCGGATGCTGCCCGCGATCGCCGCCCACCCGGACGCCGAACTCGCCGCCGTCGCCG
This sequence comes from Streptomyces sp. HNM0574, assembly GCF_012726235.1. Lineage (GTDB taxonomy): Bacteria > Actinomycetota > Actinomycetes > Streptomycetales > Streptomycetaceae > Streptomyces. The sequence continues at coordinate 146,937 of NZ_JAASAH010000007.1, read as the reverse complement.
CGCGCGAGGCGCACCGGGCCGAGGAGACCGCGCGCCCGTACGGCTGCCGGGCCGTAGGCGGCTACGAGGCGCTGCTCGCCGACCCCGACGTCGAGGCCGTGTACGTGCCGCTGCCCAACGCGCTGCACGCCGACTGGGTGGCGGCGGCGCTGGACGCGGGCAAGCACGTGCTGGCCGAGAAGCCGCTGACGCTCGAAGCGGAGCGCACCGCGGCGCTGTTCGCGACGGCACGGGAGCGGGGCCTCGTCCTGCGGGAGAACGTGATGTTCCTCCGGCACCGCCAGCACGCGCGCGTGCGCGAGCTCCTCGCCGACGGCGCGCTCGGCGAACTGCGCGCGTTCCGCGCCGAGTTCACCGTCCCCGCGCGGCCCGAGGGCGACATCCGGCACAGCCCCGCGCTGGGCGGCGGCGCGCTGTGGGACACCGGGGTCTACCCCGTACGCGCGGCCCTGCACCTGCTCGGGCCCGGCCTGTCCGTCGTCGGCGCGGTTCTGCGGCAGGACCCGCGCCACGGCGTGGACACCGCGGGCTCCGCGCTGCTGCGCACCCCGGACGGGGCGGGCGTCCAGCTCGCCTTCGGCATCGACCACGGCTACCGCTCCGCGTACGAGCTGACCGGGGAGCTGGGCCGCCTCGTCCTGGACCACGCCTTCACCCCGCCCGCGGGCCACGTGCCCCGGCTGCGGCTGGAGCGGCCCGGGGGAGTGGAGGAGCTGCCGCTGGAGCCGGACGACCAAGTGGCGGGCACCGTCGGCGCGTTCGCCGCCGCCGTCCGCCGCGGCGCCGGCCACCGGGACCGGATCGAGGAGGAGGAATCCCTCCGCCAGGCGGAGCTGCTGGGGGAGCTCGCCCGGTACGGGGCCCCGGCCGGGGCATGAGGACGTCTGCCCGCGGCGGCACGGGGCCGGCGCGGGCGGCACAGGTGGGACCACCCACCGGAACCACGAGAAACACAGGAGGAGAAATGCACGGACGGCTCAGCCTCACGGTGTACTACTGCGAGGACCTGGAGGCCATGGCGTCCTTCTACCGCGACAAGCTCGGCATGAAGACCGTCGCGGAGAAGGAGGACGAGGTCGTCCTCGACGGGAACGGCCACGGGATTCTGCTCCAGAGCCGCGCGACCAAGGGTGCGGAGACCATCTTCACCGGGGTCGACGTCGACGCGGCCTACGAGGACCTCGCCGCCCTGAACCCCTCGCGCCTGGAGGGCGAGGAGTCGCGCGGCTTCGTCGTACGCGACCCCGAGGGCAACACGGTCTGCTTCGTCAACGACTGAGCGCCCCCGGCCGCGTGGGGGAGTCGGACGTGGTCCAACTCCCCGTTCGCAGCGAGGAGTTGACTTCAACATGAGTTGAAGTCGTCTGATGGGTTCTGCGCCGCCGGAGTCCTCCGGCGGCGGAACCCCCGGGAGACGGCTGTGCCCGCAGCTCCCGGCCGGGTTCCCCGGTCCGCCGCCCCGCCGGCCCGCGCCGTGCGTCCACCCCCGTGCGCACGGCGCGGCCGGCGGGTGCGGCCCCCGCCTCCGGACGGCACCGCCGCCGGACCTCTCACGCCCTACCGAGACCAGGAGCGCACATGAGCGCCACCGATCCGCCGAGAATCGCCAAGTACCTCGTCTATCTGGCCGGTTGCGCCGTCTTCTCCAGCGGCGCCTACCTCTTCATCCACTCCGAGCTCGGGGCCGACCCGCTCGACGTCTTCGCCCTCGGATTAATGGAGCACCTGCCCGTCACCGTCGGCCTGGCGCAGACCGGCGTCGCCCTCGTCTGCCTGGCCACCGTCGCGCTGTGGACCCGCAGCAGACCGCTGCTGGCCCCGATGCTGACGTTCTTCCTCTGCGGCAGCGTCATCGACCTGCTGCTCTGGGCCGACCCGGCCGACCTGCTGACGGTCCACCCCGCCGGGCTGCTGATCCTCGCCTCCATGCTCTGCGCCTACGGCTCGGCGCTCATCATCATGAGCAGCTTCGGTATCCGCGCCATCGACCTGCTCGCCATCACCATGACCCGCAAATGGCGCTGGCCGTTCTGGGCGGGCAAGGGCAGCATCGAGGTCACCCTGCTGGTCACCGGCATCCTGATGGGCGGCCCCGCCGGCATCGGCACCGTCGCCTTCCTCGCCGCCGTCGGCCTCCTCATCCAGCCCCTGGTACGCGCCAACGTCCGCTTCCTGGGCATCCCCAACCTCGGCCTCCCCGACCGGAAGCCGGCCGAGGCCGTGTAGCACCCGCACCATTTCGCGCCACGCCACCCCGCCCCGTCACGGTGCGGGGTGCGCTCGTTCCCCGCGCCCCGCGAGAAGGGCGCCCGCCGAAGCGGAGGACACCCGCCGATGCCCGCAGAACCGACCCTCACCGCCCCCGCGAGCACGCCCGTACGCCGCATCACGGTGGAGGCCGCCGACGGCATCACCCTGTCCGGACTGCTCGCCGAGCCCCCGGCGGACGCCGCGGCGGCGCGACCCCGCGCGACCGTCGTCGCCCTGCACGGCGGCGGCATGAGCGCGGGGTACTTCGACTGCCCGGGCAGCCCCGAGCTGTCCCTGCTCGCCCTCGCCGCCCGGCGGGGCCACACCGTCCTCGCGCTCGACCGCCCCGGCTACGGCGACTCGGCGCGCGAGCTCCCCGAGGGCCTCGGACTGACCGGCCAGGCGGCGGTCCTGCGCGGCGCCCTCACCGCCTTCGCCCGCCAACACGCCGTCGACGCAGGCTACTTCCTCGCCGCGCACTCCTACGGCGGCAAGCTCGCCCTGGCCACCGCCGCGGCCCACGAGGACGCGCACGGCTACCGCCTCCTCGGCGCCGACATCTCGGGACTCGGCCACCGCTGGGCCGTCCGCCCGCCGGAGCCCGGCGACGGCGTCCGCACCCACCACCTGCACTGGGGCCCGCTGCGCAGCTACGCGCCCGAGACCTTCCGCCACGTCGCCCGCCTGACGAGCCCGATGCCAGCCCGCGAGGCCGCCGAACTCCCCACCTGGCAGGACACGTTCGACGCGCTGGCACCACGGGTGCGCATCCCGCTGCGGCTGACCTTCGCCGAGCACGAGCGCTGGTGGCGGCACGACGAGGCGTCCCTCGCCGACATGGCGGCACGGCTCGGCAGCCGCCGCGTCCTGCTGGACCGGCAGCCCGGCGCGGGCCACAACATCAGCCTCGGCCACGCGGCCGGCGCGTACCACCTGCGGCTGCTCTCCTTCCTGGAGGACTGCCTCTCCGGCGCCGCCCGGTGACCGGGGAGCGGGCCCGCGAGCCCCTGCTGCGCCGTACGTTCCGCTCGCTCGGGGTGCGCAACTTCCGGCTGTTCGCCGTCGGCCAGGTCGCCTCCGTCTCCGGAACCTGGATGATGGTCACCGCGCAGGACTGGCTGGTGCTACGCATGACGGACGACTCGGCGGGCGCCCTGGGGCTGGTCACCGCGCTCCAGTTCGCGCCGGTGCTGCTGCTGACGATGCTCGGCGGACGGCTCGCCGACCGCTACGACAAGCGCGTCCTGCTGATCGCCGCGAACCTCGTCTCCGGCACCTTCGCCGCGCTGCTCGCGCTCGCCGTGCTCACCGGCTCAGTCCGGTTCTGGCACGTGGCGGTGGCGGCGGCCGCGCTCGGCACCGTCAACGCGGTGGAGATCCCGACCCGGATGTCCTTCGTCAGCGAACTCGTCGGCTCCGAACTCCTGCCCAACGCCTCCGCGTTGAGCGCCGCCTACTTCAACACCGCCAGGGTCCTGGGGCCCGCCGTCGCCGGACTGCTGATCTCCACCGTCGGCACCCCGGCCGTGATGCTGCTCAACGCGGCCAGCTACCTCGCCACCGTCCTCGGCCTGCTGCTGATGCGCCCCGCCGAACTGCACCGCTCCGCCCGCCGCCCCGGCAACGCCGGAGTCGGCGACGGACTCCGCTACGTCCTCTCCCGGGGCGACCTCGTGCTGCCGCTGGCGCTCACCGCCGTCGTCGGGCTCGTCGGCTTCAACTTCCAGCTGACGCTGCCCCTGATGGCCAAGACCGTCTTCGACGCGGGGCCCGCGTCCTTCGGTCTGCTCACCACGGCGCTCGCCGTCGGCTCCCTGCTGGCCGCGCTGGTCACCACGGCCCGGCGCGGCAGGCCCGCGGCCCGCACCGTCGTCCTCGCCGCGCTCGCCTTCGGAGTCCTGGAAACCCTGGCCGGTCTCGCGCCCGGGTACGTCTCGGCTGCGCTCGCGCTCGGGCTGACCGGCTTCGCGATGCTGTACTTCTCGCAGGCCGCCAACCACCGTGTCCAGCTGGGCACCGAGGCCGCCTACCGGGGCCGCGTCCTCGCCCTCTACACCGTGATCGTGCAGGGCAGCACCCCGCTGGGTGCCCTGCTCACCGGCCTGCTCACGGAACAGCTCGGCGCCCGCGCGGGCCTGTACGGCGGCGGCCTGGCCTCCCTCGCCGCGGCCCTGGTGGCGCTGGCCGTGCTGCGCCGCACCGCACGTACCACCGCCCCGCACCGGGCTGCGGGTCCCGTCGCGGAACCCGCCGGTACGGGGCGGTGAGCCCGGTCAGCCAGGTGAGCCAGGTCAGCCCTCGAAGGCGTCGTCCAGGAGGCGCTTGGCGTCGGCCGTGCGCTTCCCCGCCGACGGGGCGCCGAGGACGGTGCCGGCGACGGTCTTGCCGTTCCGTTCGGCGGCGAAGACCAGGGAGTACCCGGAGGCCGGGCCCGAGCCGGTCTTGATGCCGAGCGTGCCCTGGTACGTGCTGAGCAGGCTGTTGGTGTTCTCCCACTCCATGTAGCGGTAGCCGCCGTTCTTCGTGTCGACCTTCTCCTTGACGGACTTGGTCTGCACGACGTCGCGGAACGTCGGGTTCTGCATGGCGCTGGAGGCGAGCTTCGTCAGGTCACGCGGCGTCGAGTAGTTCGCGCCGTTCCCGATGCCGTCGAACGAGTCGAAGTTCGTGTTCTTCAGACCGAGTTCCCCGGCCTCGTCGTTCATCTTGCCGATGAAGGACTTCACCCGCGCCGAGCGGGAGGCCCCGCTGCCGTAGGTGTCGGCCAGCGCGTACGCCGCGTCGCAGCCGGACGGGAGCATCATCCCGTACAGCAGCTGGCGGACGGTGACCTTGTCGCCGACGATCAGACGCGCCGAGGAGCCGGTCTTCCCGACGATGTAGTCGCTGTACGCCTTCTGGATCGTGACCTTCTTGTCCAGGTCAAGATTCTTCTGTTCCAGCACCACCTTGGCGGTCATGACCTTGGTGGTGGAGCCGGTGGAACGGCGTGTGTCCGCCGATTTGGAGAAGAGCTCCTCCCCCGAACCGTCGTTCATCACGTATCCGCCCTTGGCGGAGATCTCCGGTGCCTGGGTGGCGACGGCACCGGCCGCCCCGAACGTACCCGCGGCCAGCACCGTCCCGGCGGAGACAAGCGCGTACACCCGGCGCCTGCCTTTCATGCGAATTTTCAAGTTGCATACTCCAAATGCCCCTTATGTGCGGCCACTTCAGAACGTGGCCCGATGGTGAGACGCACGGAAAGGGCGGGCAGATGCACGATCACGAGAATTTCTCCGGGTTATTTTCCGCGATCCCGCCTCAGGGCCAACGCACCCCCGCGCTGCCCAGCGTGGCCTTCCGGCAGTCGGGTGCCGGAAGGCCCGGCACGCCGCCGCGCGTGACCGGGTGCCCGTCGAGCGCGAAGCAGAGCTGCGCGTGCAGCAGCTCGGCCTCGGCCGGGGTGAGCCGCAGCGCCACGTCCCCGTCGAAGTGCCCGTCCCGCCGCAGCCACAGAGGGATCGCGAACCGCCCGTCCGCCTCCCGTTCCACACCTTTGCTCGGCACCCGGTCCACGTGCCGCGTCATGCTGCCACCCCCGTCGCACGCTCGTGCGCGAGAAGGTACGGGCGGACGAGCGGACCCGTGACGTCGAACGTCTCGTCGGGACAGGGCAATTGAGGCGGATCGAGCGCCCGGACGAGCAGCCCGAGCCCGGAGGTGGTGGTCCGCCGCCGCACGACGGACCGCCGCCGCCCGCCGCAGGAACACACCCGGTGCCGCCCGGTGGCCGGAAGCAGCAGCGCGATCAGAGGCGGCAGGAGACGGGAGAGTAACCGAGAGATACGGTGAGACATGCTGACGCTCCTGGTAAGCGTTGGCCATGCCCCGGGGTGTTGCTAGCACCGCCGGGGCGCCTTTGTGCGCCCGGACGCCCATGCGTCGCGAGCGTACGGCAACGCTATATCCAAGATGGCGGCGCATCCAACATATTTGACGGAAGTTCCTCGAAATGGCATATGCCTGCGGGGAGTTGGTGCGTCATACCAGGTCGTCGAACTCGCCCGCCTTGGCGCCTGCCAGAAAAGCGCGCAGCTTCGTAGGGCTCGTTCGGACGACCGACGTGGGATCGTCGCTCTCCCGAACCAGTATGTCGCCGTCGTGCGAGGCCAGTTCGAGGCAGTCGTCGGTCTCCGAGAACGAGGACTTGCGCCACTGCGGTTCCACTCTTCTTCTCCCGCCTTCAGAGCTGTGTCAGTTCTGCGTGGATGAACTTCCTGGACGCTTCCGGATCGAGGGAGATGCGCTCCATCCGGTCATGGACTTCCCGGTAGTTGGCCAGAGGCGTCTCGGCGTGCTGGAACAACGAGCCGGTCGGAATGTCCGTCTGCGCCATGTCCAGTCTGGCAACAGGACCGTAGGCATACGAAGTGGAGACGCCCGCGGTGGCGAACCCGCCTGCGGCGAAGGGGATGACGCGGATCGTCACGTTCTCCCGGTCCGTCTGTTCCAGCAGGTGCTTCAACTGTGCCCGGGTGCTGTTGCTGTCCCCGAACCGCATGTGCAGGGCCACCTCATGGATGAGGAAGGTGAACTGCGGCCGGCCCTCGCGGTCGAGCACTCGACGGCGCTCCATTCGGAAGTTCACCTTGCGCTCGAAGTCATCGGGCGCCAGCGCCGGAACAGCGTGCCGGAAGACGGCCTTCGTGTACGCCTTGTGCTGGAGCAGCCCAGGCACATGCGTGATCTGGGACGTCCGGAGCGCAACCGCGTACTGCTCCATCTCCGCGAGGTCCAGGACCCCGGCGTTGAGCAGGTCCCGGTACTCGTCCCACCAGTGGGGTCCGCGCTCCTTGGCCATGTTGGCCAGGGCGTTGACGTAATCCGTCTCGCGGCACGCGTAGTTGGAGGCCCAGACCCGGACGCGGTCCGCGCTCACGCCGAAACGGCCCACCTCGATGTTGGTCATGGTGGTGCGGTCCGTCCCGTGCATGGCGGCCGCCTCGCTGATCGTCAGCCCCGCCTGTTCGCGCATGATGCGCAGCTCCGCGCCGAGTCGCCGTCGCCGTTCGGTCTGCGGCTTTCTCGGAGGCATCCGCTCCCCCTCCTTCCACTACGGCGCACAGCGTAGCCGCAGAGGGGAAAGCCCCGGTGCGGTTGTCCACAGCCCTGTGGACAACCGCACCGGGGTGTACGCGCTCCTCACCCGTGGGTGGACTCAGAGGCAGACGGTAACGGGCCAGGTCCGCTTGGAGTCCGACGCCGAGTACCTGACCAGGGTGTCCTGGGAAAACTGCGCCTCGTCCTGGTGCTCCAGGACATCGGGCCACACCGAGAACCTGAGCGTGTACGTACCCCTGGCCCCGGCCAGGCCCAGCTTCTCCCGGTACTTGAGCACGTAGAGCTGGCAGAAGGCGCTCACCACGTGGGTTCCGGCGGGAAGCAGGTTGTACATGGCGCGGAACTCCGCCGTGTTCAGGATCCGGACCATCTCGTCGCATGTCTCGCTCATGACCGGGCGGGGCGGGAAGCCCGTGGTCCCGGTCTGCTTGACCTCCCCGTCACCGAAGACGATCGCCGAGGAGGTGGGGTGGACCCCCTTCGGGGTCTTGTACTCCCAGAACTGCTGCGCGCAGCTCTCGAAGTACCGCTTGAAGTCCTCGAATCCGGGCCATGTGGCGTCGCTCAGCTTCCGCTCGATGGCCCCCGCGGGCAGCGTGATCCCGCCGGAAGGCGTGGCCGTCCCGGTCTCACCGGCACCGCTGGGCGCCTCGGATCCGGCGTCCGTGGCCGGCGGAGCCGTCCCCTCCCACTCCTGGAGCCGCTGCCACAGGTGCGGCCACTTCTCCTGGACCGGGCGCGGACCCTCGATGATCCCGGAGTCGTCGAAGAGGACGACCTCGCTGCCCTTGGTGCACAGGTACTTCCACCGGGATTCGGGGACGATCGCCACGGAGTCGATGTCGGTCTGGAAACGCGGGGGAAGGAACGGCCACTTCCGGGAGATCGTGCCGGTCTCCCACACCTTGCTGCCGTCGCCGAAGAAGCCATAGCGGTCCCCCGACAGGGCGAGGAGTTTCCAGACGCCGTTGCGCCTGACCGTCCCGAGGGCCTGCAACGCGGCCCCGCCGAGCCAGGAGTTCATCCCGCTCCACTTTTTGGCGACGGTGCTCTGCTCGACGAGTTCGCGGTCCCGGAAGACGGCCACGTCCTCGCCCTTGACGAGGGTGTACGTGTGGAACCGCGGGTCCCCGTACGACACGGACGCCTCGCCGACGACGCCGGCGTCGGTGTTGTCCCGCCAGAAGATCTCCGGGACGACGGAGCGCCAGCGCCCGTCGCCGCCCCCGATCTCCCCGGCGTCCAGAATCCGGGTGTCGTCGAACTCCACGTAGCGGTGCTCGGCAAAGGCGAAGTGTTTCCAGCCGTCGGGGGTCTGCACGACGGTGAGGGCCGGAATGCGGTCGACCATACGATCCTCCACGGGGTACCGGAACGGAGTTCTCCTCCAGGCGCCGCGCCCGGGGAGCACCCGGCCGCGCACACCTCCCCGTGCCTACCCTCGGCATCGAACCGGCCACGCCCCGTAACCGCACTCTGGCTGAATCCGTCCCGCGGCTCAAAACCCCGCCCGCCGGGAGGACTTGCGGTAACGCGCCGCGCCCGCCGCGCACCGCGGCCGGAAAGGGCCGGGGCGCGCGGCGGGCGCGGGGAGGAGTGATCAGTCCAGGAAGGAGTTGATCTGGATCGTCTCGTCGCGGCCGGGGCCGACGCCGATGGCGGAGATCGGGGCGCCCGACATCTCCTCCAGGGCCTTCACGTACGCCTGCGCGTTCTTCGGGAGCTCCTCGAAGGTCTTGGCCTTCGTGATGTCCTCGCTCCAGCCCGGCAGGTACTCGTAGACCGGCTTGGCGTGGTGGAAGTCGCTCTGGTTGAACGGCAGTTCCTCGACGCGCTTGCCGTCGATCTCGTACGCGACGCAGACCGGGATGCGCTCCCAGCCGGTCAGCACGTCGAGCTTGGTGAGGAAGAAGTCCGTGAGGCCGTTGACGCGCGTGGCGTAGCGGGCGATGACCGCGTCGAACCAGCCGCAGCGCCGGTCACGGCCGGTGGTGACACCGCGCTCGCCGCCGATGGTCCGCAGCGCCTCGCCGTCCTCGTCGAACAGTTCCGTCGGGAACGGGCCCGCGCCGACGCGGGTCGTGTACGCCTTCAGGATGCCGATGACGCGGCTGATCTTCGTCGGGCCGACGCCCGCACCCGTGCACGCCCCGCCCGAGGTCGGGTTCGAGGAGGTGACGAAGGGGTACGTGCCGTGGTCGACGTCGAGCAGCGTGCCCTGGCCGCCCTCGAAGAGGACGACCTTGCCCTCGTCGATGGCGTTGTTCAGGGTGAGCGTGGTGTCCGTGACGTACGGGCCGATCTTGTCGGCGTAGCCCAGCAGTTCCTCGACGATCTGCTCGGCGCGGACCGCGCGTCGGTTGTACAGCTTGGCGAGGACCTGGTTCTTGAAGTCGAGAGCGGCCTCGACCTTCTGTTCCAGGATCGACTCGTCGAAGAGGTCCTGGACGCGAATGCCCACCCGGTTGATCTTGTCCGCGTAGGCCGGGCCGATACCGCGGCCCGTGGTGCCGATCTTCCGCTTCCCGAGGAAGCGTTCCGTCACCTTGTCGACCTCGGTGTGGTACGGGGTGATCAGGTGCGCGTTACCGCTGACCAGCAGCTTGGAGGTGTCGACGCCGCGCTCGTTCAGGCCGCTCAGCTCGGAGAGCAGCACCGAAGGATCGACGACGACACCGTTGCCGATGACCGGGGTGCACCCCGGCGAGAGAATCCCGGAAGGCAGCAGATGCAGCGCGTACTTCTGGTCGCCGACGACGACCGTGTGGCCGGCATTGTTGCCGCCCTGGTAGCGCACCACGTAATCCACTGAGCCACCGAGCAGGTCGGTGGCCTTTCCCTTTCCTTCGTCACCCCACTGAGCACCGAGCAGCACAAGTGCGGGCACAGGCGTACACCCCTTCCGGGCGGGGCATGTCCCACGTGCGTGGCGCTTTTGCCATCGCAAGAGCCGCGGACCGGTGCCCCAGATAGAGGAAGCCCCTGTCGCAACAGCGAAAGGGGCTCTTGCACCGAGAGGTTACCTGAGAGAGGAACAAGGTGTCGGCTCCAGACCCCGCGAACGACTCACGGGCCCCGCTGCTCGTGCTCGTCGACCCCGTCGCCAGGCTCACGGACGCCGAATCGGTGCGGATCGCGAGAGACGTGCTGTGCGCCGGGTCACCCGGCGCCAAGGTGTGCCTGCCGGACGGGCCCGAGGAGGCCGAGCGGATGCTGGCCCGCAGAGGCAGCCGCCGCCCGGTCGTGATCGGCGACGACCGGTCGCTGCTGCGGGCCGTCGAGCTGCTGCACCGGGGCCGGGAGCTGGACGAGGCGGAGCTGTCGGTGGTCCCGGTCGGCACCCTGGAGTCGGTCGCGCTGACCCGGGGGCTCGGGCTCCCGCCGGACGTGGTGGCCGCCTCCCGCACGGTCCTCGCCGGGGTCGAGCACCGCTTCGACGTGCTGATCGACGAGAGCGGCGGCGTCGTCATCGGCGGCCTGCGCATCCCCGCCCCGCAGCCGGAGGAGGCCCCGGAGGGCGCCTCCCGCGTCGCGGCGGGCGCGCTGGCGCGGGGCGTACGCGGCGGGATGCTGAGCGTGCGGGCCGCGCGTCCGGCGGCGGACGGGGGCGAGGTGCGGTCGGACGCCGGGTCGGGTACGTCCGGCTCCGGGGCGTACGCGCAGGACGCGGAGGCGGACGCGGGGCGCGCCGACGGGGGTGCGGGCTCGCCGCTGCGCCGGGTCGCGCGGAGCCTCGCGCGGACCATGCAGGTGCCGCAGCAGGGCGGGAGCCGGGAGCGGGGGCCGGAGCCGCAGCGGCTGCGCGTCGAGGCCGACGGGGAACTGCTCGCCGATCTCGACTGCGCGGTGGAGGAGATCTCCGTCTCGACGGTCGACGGGCGGGGTGCGAGCGGGTGCCGGGGGCTGGCCGAGGTGACGGTCCGCTCGCGGTCGCTGCCGGACTCGGTGCTGGCCGCGGCCTCGCGCGCGGTCGCCGTCGCCGACCCGTCGGCCGGCTTCGTCCGGGCCCGGGCCCGCGCGGTCACCGTCTCCGGCCGCGACTTCCACTACCGCGCCGACACGTCCGAACGCGGCCCCTTCCGCACCCGCACCTGGACCGTAGCCCCCGCCGCCCTCCGCCTCACAGTCCCGGCAGTACCACCGCAGGGGGCGCGGTAGCGCCCTGAAAGGGGCGCGGGGAACTGCGCGAAAGGCCCGAGCCACGGCGCCGCCGCACCTGAACGAGCGGGGCGAGCCCGCGAAAAGGGGCGCGGGGAACTGCGCGAAAAGCCCGAGCCACGACGCACCCGCACCCCGCGCACGCACAGGCACCCGCACCCCGAGAAGCGCCGCGCCCCCCTACTCCCCCACCCGCCCGTCCACCCGCTCCCGGAGAAGATCCGCGTGCCCGTTGTGGCGCGCGTACTCCTCGATGAGGTGCACGACGACCTCCCGCAGCGAGACCCGCACCGCACCCCCGTCGTGCCCCACGTACCGCACCTCCGCGTCGAGCCCGGAGGCCGACGACAGCAGGCGGTCGGTGAACGCCGTCTCCTCCCGCCACGCGCGCCACGCCCCGGCGACGACCTCCGGGTCGGCGACGGCGCCGTCGAAGTCCCCGTCCGGGTCGGCCGCCGAGCGGAAGCGCGGTGCCACGTTCTGTCCGGCGACGCGGGCGCGCATCCAGCCGCGTTCCACGTCGGCCAGGTGCCGGACGAGGCCGAGCAGGGACATCGTGGACGGTTCGGCCGAGCGACGGGCGAGCGCGGCGGCGTCGAGCCCGGAGCACTTCAGCTCCAGCGTCGCCCGCTGGCCGCGGAGGAACGCGGCGAGCACGGCGCGTTCACCGTCCGGCGGCGCGGCGCCCGCGCGCGGGTCGTCCCCGGCGGGCAGGAACATGTCGGCGCGGCGGCCCGGGGTGCTCCAACTGTTCGTCATGGCAGCCATGTTGGCTGTGCCGGGGGAGCGGGGCCACCGGTTTCAGGTGCGGCTGCGTGCTGCCCGGTGGGCGCGCCAGCGCTCGACCATGCCGTCCAGCTCGGCCCGCATGAACTCGAAGAACTCGACGGTCTCGCCCATGCGTTCGCCGGCGGGGGTGCGGGCGCCGAGCACGTCGACGCCGGTGCGGAAGGTGGTCAGCCAGCGGGCGAGGACGTCGTCGCGGTTCACGATCGCCTCGTACCAGACGTCGGCGTGCAGCCGGTACTGCTCGCGGCGGGAGCCCGGCACCCGTTCCCGGCTGATCATCCGGACCTGGCTGAGGTAGCGGACGGCGCCCGAGACGGCGGCGGGGGAGATCTGCAGGCGCTCGGCGATCTCGGAGGAGCCGAGCACCCCGCTGTCCTCGGCGAGCAGGCAGGCGAAGACGCGGGAGGGCATGCGGGGCATGCCCGCCTCGGTCATGTCGGCGGCGAAGCGTTCGACGAAGGCGGACACGTCCTCGTCGTAGGGGCGCTCGGGGGGTTCCTGGCCGCTGGGCCGCTCGTTCGCTCGCTGCTGATCGTCGTTCGCCATCACGCCCCCATCCTCTCGCACGCCGGGGCCCCGTACGGCTCGCACTCTTGATACTTCTTTAACTTCACAAATTTATGAAGCAAGCGTAGCTTCGGGAGTATGAACGCGACGGCAGACTCCGCCATCTCTGTCTCCGGCCTGGTCAAGACCTTCGGCCGGACCCGCGCCCTGGACGGCCTCTCGCTGGAGGTCGGCACCGGCGAGGTGCACGGCTTCCTCGGACCGAACGGCGCCGGGAAGTCCACCACCGTCCGTGTCCTGCTGGGCCTGCTCCGCGCCGACGCCGGCACCGTACGGCTGCTCGGCCGCGACCCCTGGGGCGACGCCGTCGCCCTGCACAGCCGCCTCGCCTACGTGCCCGGCGACGTCGAACTGTGGCCCAACCTGACCGGCGGCGAGTGCATCGACCTGCTCGCCAGGCTGCGCGGCGGACTCGACACCCGCCGCCGCGACGAACTCCTCGAACGCTTCGACCTCGACCCCACCAAGAAGGGCCGCACCTACTCCAAGGGCAACCGGCAGAAGGTCGCCATCGTGGCCGCCCTCGCGTCCGACGCGGAACTGCTGCTGCTCGACGAACCGACCGCCGGGCTCGACCCGTTGATGGAGGTCGTCTTCCAGGACGTCATCCTCCGGGCCAAGGAGGAGGGCCGGACCGTCCTGCTCTCCAGCCACATCCTGGCCCAGGTCGAGAAGCTCTGCGACCGCGTCAGCATCGTCCGGCTCGGGCGGACCGTGCAGTCCGGCACCCTCGGCGAGATGCGCCACCTGACGCGCACCACCGTCGAGGCCGAGACCGAACGGCCCGTGCCCGGGCTCGGCGGCCTGCCCGGGGTGCACGACGTCAGCGCCGAGGGCAACCGCGTCCGCTTCGCCGTCGACGGCACCCATCTCGACCGCGCCGTACGCGAGTTGACCGCCTCCGGCATCCGCAGCCTCACCAGCCACCCGCCGACGCTGGAGGAGCTCATGCTCCGCCACTACGGCGACGAACTCGCCGCCAACGGCCACCTGACCGAGGAGGCCCGGCGATGACCGCCGTCGGCTCCGTACCGCGCGCCGCCGCCACCGGCGGGCCCCTCACCGGCACCGGGACGCTCGTCCGGTTCGCGCTGCGCCGGGACCGGGTGCGGCTCCCCGTGTGGCTGCTCGCGCTCGTCCTCGGCACGCTCGCCACCGCGCAGAACCTCGCACAGCTCTACCCCGAACCCGCCGACCGTGCCGCCGCCGCCCGCACCATGGGCAGCCCCGCCGCGCTCGCCATGACCGGGCCCGAGCAGTACCTGGAGAGCTACACGCCCGGCGCGATGCTCGGCCACCAGATGATCGGCTTCGTCGCCGTCCTCGTCGGGCTGATGAGCGTCCTCCTCGTCGTCCGGCACACCCGCGCCGAGGAGGAGACCGGACGGGCCGAACTGCTGCGCTCCACCGTCGTCGGACGGCACGCGGCGCTCACCGCCGCACTCCTCACCGCCCTCGCCGCCAACCTCCTGCTCGGACTGCTGCTCGCCGCCGGCCTCGCCGCGCTCGGGCTCCACGGCGTCACCGCGGGCGGCGCCCTGCTGTACGGGGCCGCGCACGCCGCCACCGGGCTGGTCTTCGCGGCCGTCGCCGCCGTCACCGCGCAGATCACCCCGTACGCGCGGGGCGCCTCCGGCACGGCACTCGCCGTCATCGGACTCGCGTACGCGCTCCGCGCCGCCGGGGACGTCGGCGGCGGCGCGCTCTCCTGGCTCTCGCCGATCGGCTGGGCCCAGCGCAGCTACCCCTTCGCCGGGGACGACTGGGCGCCGCTGCTCCTCTCCCTCGCCGCCGCCGCGCTGCTCGCCTGGACCGGCTACGCGCTCAGCGTCCGCCGCGACCTCGGGGCCGGGCTCCGCGCCGCCCGGCAGGGCACGGCCACCGCTTCCGCCGCGCTCACCCGGCCGTTCGGGCTCGCGCTGCGGCTCCAGCGCGGCGTCCTCCTCGGCTTCGCCGCCGCCCTGCTGCTGCTCGGCGCGATGTACGGCTCGATCCTCGGGCAGGCGGGGGACATGCTGGAGGGCGTCGACGCGCTGGACCAGGCGCTCGCCGCGACCGGCGGGGCGTCCTTCGAGGAGTCCTTCGCCTCCGTCGTGATGGTCGTCGTCGCGATCGTCGCCGCCGTGTACGTCGTGATGGCCGCGCTCCGGCCGCGCGCCGAGGAGACCGCGGGACGGGCCGAACCGCTGCTCGCCACCGCGCTGTCCCGGGCCCGCTGGGCCGGGAGCCACCTCGCCGTCGCGCTGCTCGGCGGCACCCTCACGCTGCTCCTCGCCGGCCTCGGCTTCGGCCTCGCGGGCGCGGCCTCCACCGGCGACGCCGGGCTCGTCCTCCGGCTGACCGGGGCCGCGCTCGCGTACGCGCCGGCGCTCTGGGTCACGGCCGGTGTCGCGGCCGTCCTCTTCGGCTGGGCGCCCCGCGCGACGGCCCTCGCCTGGCTCGTCCCGGTGTACGCCTTCGTCGTCGGCTACCTCGGCAAAATCCTCCGCTTCCCCGACTGGACCGACAACCTCTCCCCCTTCGGCCACATCCCCCAACTCCCCGCCACGGCCCTCTCCTGGCCCCCACTCCTCACCCTCACCGCCCTAGCCGCCGCCCTCCTGACCCTGGGCCTCGCGGGACTACGACGCCGTGACGTGGGCTAGCGCCCACAGGGGCGCGGGGAGGACGCGCCCGAAGGGGCGCGGGGAACTGCGCGACCAGCCACGACGTACGGGGTGGCCCGGTGACGGCAGTTGTGCACCCCGCGCCGGGGCTGAGGCGCTGCGCTTGCCAGCCCTGCGCCTAAGGCGCAGTTCTCCCAAGCGGGGTGGGCCCGCGATGAGGGGCGCGGGGAACTGCGCGACAGGCCACGGCGGCGCGGCGGTCGTCAACGGTGGTGCGGGGGCAGCGCGTTGAACGCAACGGCACCCCGCGCCGGGGCGGGCTCGCGCTGCGCTTGCCAGCCCTGCGCCTCGGCGCAGACCTCCCAAGCGGGGCGGGCCCGAGAAGCGGGGCGAGCCCGAAGAGGGGCGCGGGGAACTGCGCGGAAGGCCCTAGCCACGACGCACCCGCACCCCGCGACGCGACAGGAGGGGCGGGCCCGTGAAGCCCCTCACCCCGCCCGCGTGTAGCGGAGCGTCGCGCCCGTGTCCGGGAAGTGGCGGAGGAGGACCCCGTCGCTCAGGCGGAGGGTGGAGCTGTGGCCGGTCGTGCAACTGCCGGAGGAGGTACGGGAGTCCACGTCCGGCGGGGCGATCCGGACGGGCCCGTTGCCCCGGCCGGCGGAGAAGAGGTCGACCCCGGCCTCGCAGTGCTGGCCGGGCCCCTCGGAGACCATCCGGACCCCCCGGCTGCTGCCCGCACGGGCCGAGGACTCGATCGTGAGCCGCTGCGTCCCCCCGTTCGCGAGCGGCCGCGTCCAGGTGCCGCGCAGGGCGGGCGCCGGCTGCTCCTCGCCGCGTACCCGGTGCAGGGTGGCGCGGCGTCCGGCCGCCTCCCAGTCGAGGGTGGCGGACGAGCCGGTGCGGGTCAGCGAGTGCGAGCCGAGGGCCGAACAGAAGTCCTCGGGAACGCTCTTGACGACCTTGGTGTCCAGCTTCAGCCCGCCCTCGGCGGAGACGAGCGTGCCGTCGCTCTTGCACATGTAGGACCGGCCGAGGCTGACGCTGTTGGCGACGATCTCGCCCTTGCGGCCCTCGCTGAGCTCGAACCTGCGGTACTGGCCGGTGGGTTCGCCGTCCCGCTCGACGGGGCCGCTCCAGGTGCCGACGTAGGACGCGGGGACGTCGGAGGCCGAGGGCGGCTCGCCGGGCCCCGCGCCGCCGCCCGTTTCCCCGCCGAACCCGGGGACGAGGCCCGAGACGAAGAGCCCCGCCCCGGCGGCGGCCAGCGCCAGCAGCGCGGCCCCGGCCCCGAGCCACGCCCGGCGCCTGCCGGACCGCCGCCCGGTCTCGGTCGGCCCCGTACCGGCGTCCGTCCCGGGGTCCGCGGGTGCGCCAACGGTCAGCGGTGGCACGGAGGTCGTGGTCGGCGTGGGCGTCGCGTCCGAAGCGGGCGCGGGCGTCGAACCGGACTCCGGCGCCGGCTCAGGCGCCGGCTCCTCGCCCCGGGCCGTGCCCGGGCCGTCCGCATCCCCCGCGTCCGCCCCGCCCACGTCCGGCCTGGCGCCCGAACCCGAAGGGGGCGTGTCCGTGTCGAGCAACTGGACGGCGCGGCGGCCGAGTTCGGCGATGAGGGGGGCGGGGAGCCAGGGGGCCGCCGCGTTGCTGGCGCCCTCGGGGCGGGCGCGGGTGATGACGTCGGCGGGGGTGAAGCGCTTCTCCGGGTCCTTGACCAGGCAGCCCTCGATGAGCGAGCGCAGCGGCTCGCCCACCCCGTCCAGGTCCGGCTCCTCGGCCGCGATGCGGAACATCACCGAGTGCATGCCGCCGGAGCCGCCGCCGTTGCCGAAGGGCGGGCAGCCGGTCGCGGCGTACGCCAGGACCGAGCCCATGCAGAAGACGTCGCTGGCGGGCGTCAGCCGCGCGCTGCGGACCTGCTCGGGGGACATGTAGCTGGGGGAGCCGACGACGACGCCGGTGTGCGTCATCGTCGACTCGGGCACCGCGTCCAGCGCCCGGGCGATGCCGAAGTCGATGACGCGCGGGCCGTCGATGGTGATCAGCACGTTCGAGGGCTTCAGGTCCCGGTGGACGATGCCCGCGCGGTGGATGTCGCTCAACGCGCCCGCCAGTCCGTACGCGAGGGTGCGTACCGACTCCTCGGGCAGCGGGCCGTGGTGCTCGCCGGAGACGACCTGGTCCAGGGAGGGGCCGGCGATGTAGCCGGTGGCGACCCAGGGGGTGTCGGCCTCGGTGTCGGCGTCGAGGACGGGGGCCGTCCAGCGTTCGCCGACGCGGCGGGCCGCCTCGACCTCCAGCCGGAACCGCTCCCGGAACTCGGGCTCGGCCGCGAGCTCCGCCTTGATGTGTTTGACGGCGACGGTGCGGCCGCCCTCCGAGCGTGCGAGGTAGACGCGGCCCATGCCGCCGCTGCCGAGCCGCCTCAGCAGACGGTATCCACCGATCCACTGGGGATCGTCAGCCGCCAGCTCCGCCATCCGTACCGCTCCCCGTTGCCAGTTCGTCCGCCGGTCGTCCCCGTCGGTCCCACGTCCGCGCGCCGCCGCGCGGTTCCACCGTCGCCTCTCCCGCGCCGTAACTACCGTGCGCCGGGAGGCCGTTCGGCGCTCATGCGCCGGCCGCCGCGAGCGCCTGCCGCTGGCGCCTGCCGAGCCGCTGCACCAGCATCAGGGCGACGATACCGAGCGGGAAGCCCAGCAGGTCCAGGACGAGGTCGCCGCCCACCGAGGAACCGGCGTCGTACAGCGGGGACTGGTACCAGGCGCCCCACTGGCCGAACACGCGCAGCGTGAAGAACAGGACCCACAGCGTCCACCAGGCGTTGGTCAGCGTGCGGCCCGTCACCGGCTGCGGTCCGCCGAACGGCGAGGGGGCCCGGGCGTCCAGGTCCTGCGAACTCGCCCGCCACACGTCGTTGATGATCTGCTTCGGGAACCACCAGCAGCACACCGGGATGAACCACGCGCCGATCGCCATGCCCGCCGGGTAGCGGACGCGTCCGGGCGCGAGGGCCTCGGCGTTGGTGCGGACCCGCCAGAACCAGGTCAGCCAGGCGGCGACCAGCGGGGCGCTCAGCAGGTAGCCGACCACCGTCAGGCCCTCGCTCCACGCCCTGAGCGCCGGGTAGTCGTCGATGGAGCTGGTGTCCTCGTGGCCCAGCGCCTGCGCGTCGTCCAGCGCGCCGGAGACCGTCACGTTGACGACGAAGTGGCAGACGATCCACAGCAGGAACAGGCCGAGCAGTCCGCACAGCACCTTCGTCGGGAGCCGCACCGGACGCGTCCCGCCGCCGGGCGGCGGGGGAGTGCCGGCGGCCGGCGGCGGCGTGCTCGGTACGCCCGGCACGGGGCCGGCCGCCACGCCCGCCGGACCCGGCTGCGGCGCCGCGCCCGCGGCGAAGCCGCCCGCCACGCCCGCCGGCTGCGGCCAGGGCTGCCCGAACGCGCCTGTCACGCCGACGGCCTGCGGGCCGCCGGGGCCGACCGGGGCGGCGGGCGGCCCGTACACGCCGGTCGGCGGGCCGTAGGCGCCGGGCGGGGTCCCGGGCGCGCCGAAACCGGGCGAACCCCCCGGCCGCCGCCGGTCCGTTGGGGCCGCCGGGGGCCTCCGGCTCGCCCTCCGGGTCCTCGCTGTCCAGCAGCTGCACGGCGTGCCGGCCCAGCTGCGCGAGCACCTCGCCGGGCAGCCACACGCCGCGGATGTCGACGTCGGTGGCCGCCAGCAGCGCCTCGACGGTGGGGCGTTCGGCGGGGTCCTTGCGCAGGCAGCCGGCGACGAGTTCGTGGAGCGCGCCGGTGATGCCCGTCAGGTCGGGCTCCTCCTCGGCGATCCGGAACAGCAGCGCGTGGATGCCGCTGTCGCTGGTGCCGAACGGCATCCGCCCCGTCGCCGCGTACGCCAGGACGGCGCCGAGGCAGAACACGTCGCTGGCCGCGCTGACCGCCTGGCCGCGCACCTGCTCGGGCGACATGAAGCCGGGAGAGCCGACGAGCGCGCCCGTCCGCGTCATGCCGCCGGCCGACTGCACGGCGCTGTCGAGGGCGCGGGCGATGCCGAAGTCGATGACGCGCGGGCCGTCGATGGTGACCAGGATGTTGGACGGCTTCAGGTCCCGGTGCACCAGGCCCGCGCCGTGCACGGCCTCCAGCGCCCGGGCCAGCCCGGAGGCCAGCGCGATCACGGAGCGCTCCGGCAGCGGGCCGAACTGCTCCTCCACCACCTCGGTCAGCGAGGGGCCCGCGATGTAACCGGTCGCCACCCAGGGGGTGTCGGCCTCGGTGTCGGCGTCGAGGACGGGGGCCGTCCACTCGCCGCCGACCCGCCGGGCCGCCGTGATCTCCTGCGCGAAGCGCCGCCTGAAGTCGGCCTGCCGCGCCAGCTCCTGCTGGACGACCTTGACGGCGACCGTGCGGCCCCGCCCGGAACGGGCCAGGTAGACGCGGCCCATGCCGCCCTCGCCCAGCCTGCGCAGCAGCCGGAAGTCGCCGATCCAGCGCGGGTCCTCGGTACTCAGCCGCTGCATGCGCGTCCCATCTCCCCCGATCTCGGCTCCCCCCGAGGATAGGGGCGATCGCCCGCCGCGCCGGGGGCGGCCCCGCACCGATTCTGTTGCAGCTGGACAACAGCCCGTGTCCCCGGGGGCCGCCGCTCGTCCTGCCACCCGTACACAACAGCCTTGAGTCTCGCGGCGGTTGAGCTGTCCCGGTGAGGTGTGTGCGCGTACGGTCGAGCGGTAAAGGATTGGCCAAGGGATAGCAAAAGCCGCGTCGGTACCGGACCGCACAGAGCCGACGCGACCAACTCGCCGGAGGACGCACCCCCATGACCGCTCCCGCCGTCCGCGCCATCGGGCGCGCAGCGCTCGCCGCGCGCCCCATCGGACTCCCGGACGCGCTCGAACGCGCCCAGCTGCTGGCCCGCTTCGAGCGCACCTACCTCGTCCCCGCACGCGTCTTCCTCGACTTCGCGGCCCAGCTGAGCGACCCCGGAGGTGAACGCCCCTTCCGCTCGCTGTCGATCGACGGCAGGCGCTGGTTCCGGTACCACTCCGTCTACTACGACACGGCGGAGCTGCGCGCCTACCACGACGAGAGGCAGGACCGGCAGCACCGGTTCACCGTCCGGCAGCGGCGCTACGAGGACTCGGGGGAGCGGCAGTTCGAGCTGAAGCTCGCGGGCGGCAGCGGCGAGACGGTGAAGTACCGCCGCCCGCTGGCCGGTTCCCCCTCCGACCGCGCCCTCGCCGGGGACGCCCCCGCCGCCACCCCGGGCCCCGCCGCGTCCGGCCCCGGCATCGACGGGGGCTCGCGCCGCTTCCTCACGGACACCCTCCAGGAGGCGTACGGCATCGAGCCGCCGGAGCCGCCCGAGCGGCTGACCCCCTCGCTGACCACCAGCTATCTGCGCGCCACCTTCGTCGCCGAGGGTGAGCGCGTCACCTGCGACGCCGGGCTCGTCTGCCGCGACCCCGGACGGCTCCCGGGCGGCGACGGGCACCCGCACGCGGCCCCGCCGGGAGCCGCCCGCGCTGCCGGGCCCGCCGAGGCCAGGGGCGCCCGGGACCTCGTCGTCGTCGAGACCAAGTCGGAGCAGCCCACGACGGCGACCGACCGGCTGCTGCGCGAGCTGGGCGTCCCCGCCGCCGACTTCACCAAGTACGCCTCGCTCGCCGCGCTCCGCCCGGCCCTCCCCGGCAGCCGCTGGCGGCCCGCGCTGCGCCAGGCGTTCCCCGCCCTGCCGGCCACGGCGGCGGCCGGCTGAACCCGGGCCCGAGCCCCCGCAAGGGAGCCTTCCGCACGGGGGCACTGGTGACGTACGGCGGTGTGCGCTGGGACGATGGCCGTCCCGTCGCGTGATCGCGGAGTGCCGCGCATCACGAGACGGGACGGCGCGCGCCTCTCTAGGCTGGTGCGCGTCAGCCCGGTCCCGCCTCGTCAGAGGAGTTATGAACGTGACCCGTACGTCTCCCGTCGCCGATCCCGCCGCCGGTCGGGCCGTCAAGGCCGCCGACCGCGCCCACGTCTTCCACTCCTGGTCGGCGCAGGGGCAGATCGACCCACTTCCCGTCGCGGGCGGTGAGGGCTCGTACTTCTGGGACTACGACGGCAACCGCTACCTCGACTTCGCGTCCCAGCTGGTCAACACCAACATCGGCCACCAGCACCCGAAGGTCGTCGCCGCGATCCAGGAGCAGGCCGGCCGGATGTGCACCATGGCGCCCGGCTTCGCCGTCGACGTCCGCTCCGAGGCCGCGCGGCTCATCGCCCAGCGCACGCCCGGCGACCTGGACAAGATCTTCTTCACCAACGGCGGCGCCGAGGCCGTCGAGCACGCCGTCCGGATGGCCCGCGTGCACACCGGCCGCAACAAGATCCTGAGCACCTACCGCTCGTACCACGGCGCCACCGGCACGGCCATCAACATCACCGGCGACGCCCGCCGTTGGGCCTCCGACAACGGCACCGCCGGCACCGTGCACTTCTTCGGCCCGCACACCTACCGCTCGCCGTTCCACTCCGAGAACGACGCCCAGGAGACCGAGCGCGCCCTCGCGCACCTGGAGCAGACGATCGCGGCCGAGGGCCCGCAGACCGTCGCCGCCGTCATCCTGGAGTCCGTCGTCGGCACCGCCGGCATCCTCGTGCCGCCGCCCGGCTACCTCAGCGGCGTCCGCGAGATCTGCGACCGGTACGGCGTCGTCTTCATCCTCGACGAGGTCATGGCCGGCTTCGGCCGCACCGGCACCTGGTTCGCCGCCGACCTCTTCGACGTCACCCCGGACCTGATGACCTTCGCCAAGGGCGTCAACTCCGGCTACGTGCCGCTCGGCGGCGTCGCCATCTCCGCCGAGATCGCCGCCACCTTCGACCAGCGCCCCTACCCCGGCGGCCTCACCTACTCCGGGCACCCGCTGGCCTGCGGCTCCGCCGTCGCCACGATCAACACCATGGCCGAGGAGGGCATCGTCGAGAACGCCGCCCACATCGGCGAGACCGTCATCGGCCCGGCCCTGCGCGAGATGGCCGAGCGGCACCCGTCGATCGGCGAGGTGCGCGGCGTCGGCGTCTTCTGGGCGCTCGACCTGGTGCGCGACCGGGAGACCCGGGAGCCGCTGGTGCCGTTCAACGCCTCGGGCGCGGACAACGCGCCGATGGCCGAGTTCGCCGCCGCCTGCAAGAAGGGCGGGCTGTGGCCGTTCGTCAACAACAACCGCACCCACGTCGTGCCGCCGTGCACCATCACCGAGGCCGAGGCCAAGGAGGGCCTGTCGATCCTCGACCAGGCGCTGACCGCGGCCGACGCCCACACCACCGCCGGCGCCTGACGGGCACCCGGCCCGGACCCACCCGAGCTGACTCACGATGATCAAACGCAGCACCCTGCGTTCGCAGATCGCCACCGCACTGCGCGACGAGATCCTCGCCGGACGCCTGCCCGCGGGCAGACAGTTCACGGTCAAGGAGATCGCCGAACAGTTCGGCGTCTCCGCCACACCCGTGCGCGAGGCACTGGTCGATCTCGCGGCGCAGGGTCTGCTGGACGAGGAGCACCACCGGGGCTTCCGCGTCCACGAGTTCACGCTCGACGACTACCGGGCGATGGTGCGGGCCCGCGCCCTCGTCCTGAACGGACTGTTCCACGGCGGCCCCTCCGGCCGCCCGTCCGACGAGATCCACTTTCCGGGACCGGAGGCCGTCGCCTCCGTCCGGCGCCGCGCCGAGGCCGCCGAACGGGCCGCGCAGGCAGGCGACCTGGACGTCCTCATCGGCTACGACCTCCGGTTCTGGAAGGAGCTCGGCGGCCTCGTCGGCAACCCCTACCTGTGCGAATTCCTGGACCGGCTGCGCGTCCAGAGCTGGGTCTTCACCGTCCCCGCCCTCCGCCGGCAGCGCCGTCTCGCGGGCCGGCTCTGGGCGGGCCACCGGGAGTTGGTCGACGCCGTCGAGGCGCGGGACGCGGAGGCCGCGCACCGCCTCATCGCCGCGTACAACGCACACGCCCTCGCCCTCGCCGAGGAACTCGCCGCCTCCTGACGCCCCCGGCCGCCGGGCCCGCGCGCGAGCGCGCCACTGCATGCGCCACTGCGTACGGGGGTACGCGCCACTACGCTGTTCCGACCGGCTGTCGTCACCGACAGTGGACCCGTAGTGGATGGAGCGTTTCCTTGGCGTGTGATCTCTGGTTGGTCCCGCTCGTCGACGTGCTGTGCCACAGCCCCGACAATCCGTTCGCCGAAGAGATCGCCGCGTACGACAAGGCGCTGACCGAGGCGGGACTGCCACCGGTCCCCGTCTACAACTACATGCCGGGCCTCTCCGGCGACGTGGCGCCGGTCGCCGGATTCGACTACGACGCGCTGCACTTCCTGCGCCGCGCCCACCTGCTCCAGCTGTGCGGCCTGGAGGTCACCCCCGTCGACGAACTCGGCGGGGACTACGAGCAGTTGCTGGAGATGTTCGAGCCGACCGCCCAGCAGTCCCACCTGGTGTGGCACTACGACCACGCGGGCGCCTACGTACCCGTCGACTTCGCCGCGCCGCTCGGCAACGAGGAGCTCATGGAGGGCGGCGGACCGCTCGGTTCCGCGCACGGCCTGCTCCGCGAACTGGAATCCGTGGCCCCCGCGTTGGGCATCGACCCCGCCAACCCGCCGCCCGCGCCGCAGCCCCCCGCCCGCCCCACCGAACTGGAGGAGCCGGCGGCCCCCGTCGTGTACGGCGACAGCCCCTTCGCCCGCGAACGCCACGTCTGGCTCGGCCTCCACGCGGCCGCCACCCGCAGCCTCGCCCAGGGCTCCATGATCATCTTCAGCTGAGCCCCGCACCCGACGGGGGCGGCCCACGACGTACGGGGCGGCCCGCCGACGGCAGTTGAGCACCCCGCGCCACGACGGCGCCGCACCCGACAAGGCACGCGCACCCGAAATCAGGGGCGCGGGGAACTGCGCAAAAGACCCCGGGCCACGAAGCACCCGCACCCGACATCGCACGGGCACCCGCACATCAGGGGCGCGGGGAACTGCGCAAAAGACCCCGGGCCACGAAGTACCCGCACCCGACATCGCACGGGCACCCGCACATCAGGGGCGCGGGGAACTGCGCAAAAGACCCCGAGCCGAACCGCACCCGCACCCGAGAACCACCGCACCCGCGAAGCAAAGCTCACCGAGGCCAGTCCGGCCGCCGCTGCCCCGGCATGTTCGGCCGCGTCCCCGGCGGCAGCAGAAACCGCGCCCCCGACCCCCCGCACTCCTCACCCCGCGGCACCCGCACCCCCGCGGACTGCGTCCGCAACGGCGCCGACCCCGCACGGAACTCCACCATCCAGTCCGCCGTCTCCGCCCGCACGATCTCCGAGACGTCCTCCGCGAACCGCCGCAGCACCCCGAGACACCGCTCGGCCGCCTCGGCGGCCGTCCCCTCCGTCGGCCCGAGCACCTCCCGGATGCTCTCGGTCGCCCAGTCGTAGCGCAGCGCCGTCAGCCGCCGCTGGACGGCCTGCGCGGTGGCGACGTTCCGCATCCACCCGGCCGTCAGCCCGAAGTACCGGTCCCCGCCGACGCACACGGCCGCGCCCAGCAGCGCCAGATACCCGCACGCACCGACCCCGCTCCCGACCAGACCGGCCAGCTCCAGCACCGGCAGCACCGAGCCCGCCGCCACCCCCGCCGCGGCACCGCCGCGCAGCACCCGCGCCCCCCGCCGCATCCGGGCCCGCTCGGCCCAGTGCCGGTCCACCAGCTCCAGCGCGCCCCGCTCCACCCACTGGTACAGCTCGTCCAGGCGTTCCGCGGGCTCGCCCCAGTCCCCGAGCGGGAACGTCCGGCCGAGCAGATCGCCGCGCGGCTGCTCGTCACCGTCCCCGTGCGGGACGTCCCGGCCGCGCCGGCCGCCGCTTCCCCACCCCCGGCCGCCCCGTCGTCCCCGGGGCCCTCCGGGCTGCATGTCAGACCGGCTCACAGCTCCCCCACTCCCAACTGCGGGCCACGGCGGGGCCCTCGACGACCACTCGAAGCGTCTTTCCTACCGCCATCGGTGGGATCGCATTGCTGCTTTCTCGGGGCTTCCGCCGCATTTCCGCCCGCACCAGGCCTCTGATCAGGTATAGGGCCGGGCCCCCGCACCGGCACATCTCACTCGAAAGAGGTCCCCCACCGCCCCGCGCCCCCGAACCGCCCCGTACCTCCCCGCACCACCCCGTACCTCCGCGAGCCGCCGCGTGCGCCCCGCCTGTGCCCCGGTGCCCCGCCCGCCCGCGAGCAGGGGCGGGGGAGGGGGCCGCGGATACGCCGTTAGGCTGCTCCTGTGCGAATCCTGGTCATTGGCGGCGGTGCCCGCGAACACGCCCTGTGCCGTTCTTTCTCCCTCGACCCCGAGGTCACCGAGGTGCACTGCGCGCCGGGTAACGCCGGGATCGCCGAGGTCGCGACGGTGCACACCGTCGACGCGCTCGACGGCGACGCCGTGGCCGCCCTCGCGCAGGACCCGCGCGTGGCCGCCGACCTCGTCGTCGTCGGCCCCGAGGCGCCCCTGGTCGCCGGGGTCGCGGACGTGCTGCGCGAGCGGGGCGTCCCGGTCTTCGGCCCGTCCGCCGAGGCGGCGCGGCTGGAGGGCTCCAAGGCGTTCGCGAAGGACGTCATGGCGGGCGCGGCCGTGCCCACCGCGCGCAGCTACGTGTGCACCACCCCGGACGAGATCGACACCGCGCTCGACGCCTTCGGCCCGCCCTACGTCGTCAAGGACGACGGGCTCGCCGCGGGCAAGGGCGTCGTCGTCACCGAGGACGTCGAGGCGGCACGCGCGCACGCGCTCGGCTGCGTCGCCCCCGGCGCGGACGGCGAGGCGGGCCGGGTCGTGATCGAGGAGTTCCTCGACGGGCCCGAGGTGTCCCTGTTCGCCGTCACCGACGGCACCACCGTCGTCCCGCTCCAGCCCGCGCAGGACTTCAAGCGCGCCCTCGACGCCGACGAGGGCCCCAACACCGGCGGCATGGGCGCCTACTCGCCGCTGCCCTGGGCCGACCCGAAGCTGGTCGACGAGATCCAGCAGACCGTCCTCCAGCCCACCGTCGACGAACTCGCCCGCCGCGGCACCCCGTTCTCCGGCCTGCTGTACGCGGGGCTCGCGCTGACCTCGCGCGGCGTCCGCGTCATCGAGTTCAACGCCCGCTTCGGCGACCCGGAGACGCAGGCCGTCCTGGCCCGCCTCAAGACGCCCCTCGCCGGGCTGCTGCACGCGGCCGCCACCGGCCGGCTCGCCGACTTCCCGCCGCTGCGCTGGAGCGAGGACGCCGCCGTCACCGTCGTCGTCGCCGCGCACAACTACCCCGGCACGCCCCGCACCGGCGACGTCATCGAGGGCCTCGACGAGGTCGCGGCCCAGGACGCCCCCGGCGCCTACGTGCTGCACGCGGGCACCAAGCGGGACGAGCAGGGCCAGGTGGTCAGCGCCGGCGGCCGCGTCCTCTCCGTCACCGCGACCGGCGAAACCCTCACCACGGCCCGCGACCGCGCCTACACCGCCCTCACCCGCCTCCACCTCCCCGGCTCCCACCACCGCACCGACATCGCATCCAAGGCAGCCGAGAACTGAAGAGACGCGCGCCCAAAGGGGCGCGGGGAACTGCGCGACCGACCACGATGGACGGGCACCTGGCGACGTGCGGGGATAGGGGGCGCGGGGAACTGCGCGACCAGCCACGGCGGACGGGCGCTCGGCGACGTGCGGGGATAGGGGGCGCGGGGAACTGCGCGACCAACCACGACACACCCGCACCCCGCGAAGCACGCACAAGGGCACCCCCGCCCCGCAACGGCCCCGCCCCCCGCGAAGCACGCCCCGCGGCACCCCCGCCCACGACAGCCCCCCGAAGCCGGCAAAGGGCCCCCGCCAGGACCCGCATAAGGGGACACCCCTGGCACCCCACCCCGACGCAAGACCTCTCCCCAAAGCCATTCCATCGAGTGACCGGCGCCCGGGGCGGCTGACGGCGGCCGATACCCCAACTAGTGTGCGGCGCACGGCGTGTGAAAGGGCCGTCGGCCAACCCTGACTGGCCCTGCGCGCGTTGCGGTGTCACTGCTCGGTGCAACAGTGGGGGAGTCGGAAGCCAGGAAGCCGGAGTGCCGGGAAGCCGTCCGGGGGTGAGCGAGCTCGTGGTTGGCCAGGAAGCAGACGCGCGGTCGGCGCGGTCCCATGCGCTCGCCGTGCTGCGCGTACGCGGCACGGCGACGGGAGCGGCGCTGCTGCCCGCGGCAGCGGCCGTCGTCCTCCTCGCGGGGGAGGCGACGGGCACGCTCGGCGCGGGAGCGGCCTGGGACGGCGTCCGCACGGCGCTGCTCTGCGTCGCCGTCGTCGCGCTCGTCCTCGCGGTGACGGTCGGCGCCGTCGTCGCCCGGGCCCGCCCCGCCGTCACCCCGACCGTCCAGGTCGAGGAGCGCGAGGCCCCCGACCTGTACCACCTCGTACGGGATCTCGCCCACCGCCTCGACGTCCCCGCACCCTCCGCCGTCGCGCTCACCCCCGACTGCGACAGCTGGCTGGAGGACCGCACCCACCCGGCGCACGCCGACGCGGCAACCCCCGGCCCGGCCAGGGGAGTTGAGCGGGCCGCGCCCGTCCTGGTGATCGGCTCCCCGTTCCTGTGGTGGATGCGCGTCGCCGAACTCCGCGCCCTGCTCGCCCCCGTCGTCGCGGGCACCGGCCCCTCCACGCACCCCGACATCGCGGCGGCCCGCCGCTTCGTCCGGGGGCTGGACGCCGCCGTCGCCGTCGCCGACCGCGCCCGCGGCCTCCGCGCGCTCCCGCTCCGCCTCGTCGGCCGCTGCGCCCGCCTGATGCTCCGCGCCGCCGGGCCGCACGCGGCCGAGATGGAACGCGGCGTCGCCATGGCCGCGTCCGAGCGGGCCCAGCACGTCGACCACGGGCTGCGGATCGTCGCCCAGGAGCAGGTCGGGCTCGCCTACGCGGGCTGGGACCGGCTGCTCACCCGGGTCGCGCTCCCGGCCTGGCGGACGGGCCGCTGGCCCTCCCGGCTCGACGCCGGGGTCGTCTCCGCCCTCACCGAACTCTCCCGCCGGGACCGCCTCGCCGAGGGCTTCACCTCCCGGCTCGGCGAACGCCCCGCCTGCGACCTGCTGGAGGACCCGGGCGCGGTGGACGCCGCGATCTCCCTGCTCGCCGCCCAGCTCTTCCACGCCGGCGCCCGCGAACCGGGCCCCGACTGGGCGCCGGTGGACTGGCAGGCGTACCCGGAGGAGGTCGTCGACCGCATCTGGCGCACCGAGGCGTCCCGCCTCTTCCGCGCCCTCGACGACACGGACGGCACGGCGGCCGACGGCACCGGGTGCGCCCCCGCGCCCGAGGGCGCGTACGCGGAAGCCCGCACCGGCGAGTACGCCCACGCGCACGCCGCGAGCTTCACGCGCGAGCACCGCCCCGCCGCACCCTCCGGCACCGGAGCGCGCCTGCACGGCCCCACCCTCGCCCGCGTCATCGAGGCCCTCGCCCACCCGGAGCCACCCGACGGTCCGCCCCGTGCCGAACCGGGCCCCGACGGCGGGAGCGGCACGTCCCCCGGCGCGGAGGCCGTCGCCGCCCGGGTCGCCGCCTCCACCGCCAGGGACGAGGCCGCGGACGGCGCCGGCGGCCTGCTCATACCCGGTGCCGGGGACGGTCCCGCGGCGCCGCTCGGCATGCCGCTCCCACCCCGCCGCGGCGGCGAGGAGTTGCTCGTCGGCCACGTCACCGCCGCCGTCTGCTGCGCCGCCGTCGACACCGGCGTCGCCGCCCCCGGACTCGACTGGCTGGACGGCCCCGTCCTCCTCGTCGACGGCGAACGGCGGAGCGACCTCGCGGACCCGGTGCTCACCCTCGTCGAGGACGGCGACGCCCAGCCCCTGCGCGACTGGCTCGCGGCCACGGGCGTCCGCCCCGACAAGCCCGTCCGCCTCGTCTGACCGCACCGCCCGCAGCACCGCCCCGCCGCGAAGTCCCGCCCCACCGGCCCCGGTTGCCGGAACCCGCGCCGGAGACGGACCCCGACCCCGGCGCGCGCCCGCCGCACGCACGGCGCGCGCCGGCCGCACCGCACCCCACAATCCGGCAGGGCGCTCCCCCGGGGCCCCGAGCTCCCGCCCCCCTCCGGACTCCATCACGGCAAACGGTGACGATATGCCTGCTTAATGTGATGTGCTGTGACAGTGACGGACAGCGGCACATAGCGATCACCACCTGCCAACCGGCCCGAACCAGGCGGTACATGGCAGAAATCGGCAAACCGCCCGCCGCACCGCCACCACGGAAGCAGGCACCGCCCCGAAGCGCCCGCCCCGGACGCCGAAGGGCCGCACAGCCGACGACCGCCGGGCGCCGCCGGCCCCGGCACGCAGGCCGCACAACCGAGGAGCGCAGCGGGACGAGGGAGGGGAGCCACAGGTGACCACGGAGCAGATCCGGCGCTGGGAGTCGGGAGCACTCGCGCACGCGGTGACCGACCCGTTCGGCCAGGGGCCAGTGCCCTGGCTGCGCGGCAGCGAGCACTACTTCGAGAACGGCCAGGTGGTCCCCTGGTACGTCGATTCCACCGACCTCGACCGGGTGCTCCCCGGCGGCCTCCGGGGAGCCTCCAGCGGCCCCCGCCTCGCCGACGACGTGCACTGCCAGATCAAGGGCTTCGCCGGCGACGGCGGCGGCACCGCACCCGGCGAATCCATCGACTTCCGCGTCACCGTCAGCCCAGCGCAGCCGTTCAGCATCGACATCTACCGCATCGGCCACTACGCGGGCGAAGGCGCCGTCAAGATCACCACCAGCCCCCGGCTGTCCGGCATCGAACAGCCCGAACCGCTCACCGCCGACCGCACCGTCTCCTGCCACCACTGGTGGCTCTCCTGGCGCCTCCAGATCCCCGACTACTGGTCACCCGGCGCCTACGTCGCCGTCCTCACCACCGCCGACGGCGAGCACCGCTCCCACATCCCCTTCACCGTCCGCTCCACCGACGCCGCCGACCTGCTGCTCCTGATCCCCGACATCACGTGGCAGGCGTACAACCTCTTCCCCGAGGACGGCCGCACCGGCGCCAGCCTCTACCACGCCTGGGACGAGACCGGCCGCCTCCTCGGCGAACGCGACGCCGCCGTCACCGTCTCCTTCGACCGCCCCTACGCCGGCTCCGGCCTCCCCCTGCACGTCGGCCACGCCTACGACTTCATCCGCTGGGCCGAGCGCTACGGCTACGACCTCGCCTACGCCGACGCCCGCGACCTGCACGCCGGCCGCGTCGACCCGTCCCGCTACCGCGGCCTCGTCTTCCCCGGACACGACGAGTACTGGACGTGCCCCATGCGCCGCGCCGTCGAGAAGGCCCGCGACAGCGGCACCGCCCTCGTCTTCCTCTCCGCCAACACCATGTTCTGGCGCGTCGAACTCGACCCGCTCCCCGGCGGCGCCGCCGACCGCCTCCTCTCCTGCCGAAAACGCCGCGGCCCCGGACGCGCCGCCCTCTGGCGCGAACAGGGCGAGCCGGAGCAGCAGTTGCTCGGCGTCCAGTACGCGGGCAAGGTCCCCGAACCGCACCCCCTCGTCGTCCGCAACGCCTCCCACTGGCTCTGGGAGGCCACCGGCGCCGGCGAGCACGACGAACTCCCCGGCCTCGTCGCCGGCGAGGCCGACCGCTACTTCCCCCGCACCCCGCTCCCCGAGCACACCGAACGCATGCTCCTCGCCCACTCCCCGTACGAGGACGAGCACGGCACCCGCCGCCACCAGGAAACCTCCCTCTACCGCGCCCCCTCCGGCGCCCTCGTCTTCGCCGCCGGCACCTTCGCCTGGTCCCCGGCCCTCGACCGCCCCGGACACGTCGACCCCCGCATCCAGCGCGCCACCGCCAACCTCCTCGACCGCATCTGCAAACGCGACTGACCCCGCACGCCCGGCCCGCACGCCCGGGGCCGGGCGAGAGGCGCGGACCGCGTACGGGAGAATCGGGGCTCCGACTGTCCGGCTTGGACGTAACCCCCGGAGGAACTGTTGTCCGGATTCGTGGAAAAGCCCGAACCCGCACAGGTGCCCGGCCTCGTGCATCTGCACACGGGCAAGGTGCGCGATCTCTACCGGAACGACGCCGGTGACCTCGTCATGGTCGCCAGCGACCGCACATCCGCCTTCGACTGGGTGCTGCCGACGGAGATCCCCGACAAGGGCCGCATCCTCACCCAGCTCTCCCTCTGGTGGTTCGACCAGCTCGCCGACCTCGTCCCGCACCACGTCATCAGCACCGACGTCCCCGCCGGCGCCCCCGCCGACTGGGCAGGCCGCACCATGGTGTGCCGCTCGCTCGACATGGTGCCCGTCGAATGCGTCGCCCGCGGCTACCTCACCGGCTCCGGCCTCAAGGAGTACGAGGAGAACCGCACCGTCTGCGGACTCGCCCTCCCCGAGGGCCTCCAGGACGGCTCCCGGCTGCCGGCCCCGATCTTCACCCCCGCCACCAAGGCCGCCGTCGGCGACCACGACGAGAACGTCAGCTACGAGGAGGTCGCCCGCCAGGTCGGCGCCGACACCGCGGCCCTCCTCCGCCAGACCACCCTCGCCGTCTACCAGCGCGCCCGCGACATCGCGGGGGAGCGCGGCATCATCCTCGCGGACACCAAGTTCGAGTTCGGCTTCACGCACGGCGACGAGCCCACCCTCGTCATCGCCGACGAGGTCCTCACCCCCGACTCCTCCCGCTTCTGGCCCGCCGACCAGTGGCAGCCCGGACGCTCCCAGCCGTCCTTCGACAAGCAGTTCGTCCGCGACTGGCTCTCCGGCCCCGAATCCGGCTGGGACCGCACCACCGAGCAGCCCCCGCCGCCGCTGCCGCAGCACATCGTCGACCAGACCCGCGCCAAGTACGCGGAGGCCTACCGCCTCCTCACCGGCCTCGACTGGGACTGACGCACACCACGAGCCCCGGGCCCGCGCGGCCCGGGGCTCTACTGCCTCCGGACACAACAAGAAGGGCCCCGGTCTTCCGACCGGGGCCCTTCTCTCAGAGAGCGGACGACGAGGCTCGAACTCGCGACCTCAACCTTGGCAAGGTTGCGCTCTACCAACTGAGCTACGTCCGCTTGCGTGCTCCACTATAGCCGACCGCGCACGGTGCTCCGACCACGCTCTGCCCGGCCGCCCTTGGCGCTGCCGCCGCCCTTCGCCCACTGGGTCCGCATCCGCTTCAGGTCGTCACTGAAGAGGATCGAGAGCAGCAGCGCGAAGCTGAGGACAAAGACGATCGCGGAGGACTCAGTCACGGGGGCGGGCTCCTAGTGCATCGGCGTCAGGACTGTCGGGTGACGTGGAGTGCGTGGACTGTGGCCTGCGCCACAGCGGTTGGGCTTCTCCCTATCGCTATCGGCCCGGACGCCCGCCGTCACGGATGTGAACGGCGTGTGCCGCGGACCAGTGTTCTGCCCTGCCCGAGCGCCCTCCAGGGCTCCCGCGCACGGCGTGCGACGGCGCAATACATGCACCCGACTCGTCGCCGACGGCGATCCGTACCCCGGATATGCAACCCAACTCCGTGTTCCACGTCACATCTTCGGCGTCCGGGGTTCGACCGCTCTTTCCCGATTCCTCCCGCCCCGCTACAGCCAGCCGCGCTCGCGAGCCATGCGGGCCGCCGTGTGCCGGTTCTCCGCACCGAGCTTCGCCGCGGCCGACGACAGGTAGTTCCGCACCGTGCCCGGCGTCAGCGACGCCCGCTCGGCGATCTCCGCGACGGGTGCCCCGTCCGCCGCCAGCTCCAGCACCTCGGCCTCGCGCGAGGTGAGCGGGGAGTCGCCGGCGGCGATCGCGTCCGCCGCCAGATCCGGGTCCACGTACCGCGTACCCGCGTGCACGGTGCGGATGATCTCCGCGAGTTGCTGCGCCGAGGCCGTCTTCGGCACGAAGCCACGCGCCCCCGCCGCCAGCGCCCGCTTCAGATGCCCCGGCCTGCCGTGCGAGGTCACGATCATGGTCCGGCACTCCGGCAGCAACCGCCCGATCTCCTGCGCCGCCTTCACCCCGTCCAGCCCCGGCATCTGCAGATCCAGCACAGCGACATCGGGCACCCGCGCCCGCGCCATCGCCACCGCCTCCGCCCCCGAAGCCGCCTCCCCCACCACGCTGAGGTCATCCTCCAACGCCAACAAGGCCGCCAACGCCCCACGAATCAAATGCTCATCATCGGCCAGGAGCACCCGAATCCGGTTGTGGGCGGTCTCGTCGGTCTCTTGGGGGGTGGGGTGCTCGGGCCGGCCGTCGGGTTTCTCGGGGCGGGGCAATGAGGAGGTCTCGTTCGGTGGGGAGTGGTGGGGAGTTGCGGATGCCGTCGGGGTGGTGGGGCGCTCGTCGGGTTTCTCGCCTTCGGCCAACGGGGCGGCCTTGTCCGGTGAGGGGCGGTCCGGGGCTGTGGGCGGCCTCGTGCGGGTGAAGTGCCCGTCCCGGCCGTCGGCCCTTTCGGCTCGGGGCAACGGGGCGGCCTCGTCCGGCGGGCCGCCCGGGTTTGCGGATGCCCTCGTGCTGGTGGAGTGCTTGCCGTGGTCGTCGGACTTCGCGGGTCGGGGCGACGGGGCGGCCACTTCCTGCGGGGATCGGGACGCCCCCGAGCCGGCGGAGCGCTCGTCCCGGGCGTCGGCCTTCGCGCCGCGGGCCAACAGGGCCGCCTCGTCCGCGTGTTGAACCGGACGGCCTCGTGGCTCGCCGGTCCGGGTGGGCTCGGTGGGGCTGGTGGGGTCGGTCACTGTGTCTTCTCCGCTGGTTCCACTGCGTCCGGGGCCGTCGACGCATCCTGTCCCCCGGGCACGTCCAGAGGCACCTCGGCCGTGAGCCGGAAGACCTCCGTGCCCGGAGCGGGGCCCGTGCCGTCGGTACCCGTGGCCACCGTGAGGGTGCCGCCGAGCGAACCGATACGTTCCCGCAGCCCCGCGAGCCCCGAACCGCCCTTCCCCGTACGGCCGGTGAGCCTGCCCGTCGCCCCGGGGCCCGGCTTGCCGGACCCGCTTCCGTCCCGTCCGCGTACGCCGTCGTTCTCCATCGTCAGCCGCGCCGTACCACCACGGGACGCACCGCCGCTCGGGTCCACGTCCACGCGCACGGTGCAGTACGAAGCGTCCGCGTGCATCAGCACGTTGGTCGCCCCCTCACGCACCACCCACCCCAGCGCGGCCTGCACGGGACCGGGCACCTCGACCGCACCGCGCCCGGCGCCTTCCCCGGGCCCGTCGCCGCCGTAGCCCTCCACGCGGCAGTCGACCCCGGCGGCACGCAGAATGCCGCGCGCGCCCGCGAGTTCGGTCCGCAGACCCGGGTCGCGGTAGCCGCGGACGACGGCCCGGATCTCCGTCTGCGAGGCCCGGGCCAGCTGCTGCACCTCGTCCATCTGCTCAGCGGCCGCGACCGCACCCGCCTCACCGCCGCGCGTCGCGAGCTGCGTCGCCAACTCGCTCTTCAACGCGATGGCGGACAGGTTGCGGCCCATCACGTCGTGCAGGTCCCGCGCGAAACGCAGCCGCTCCTCGGCCACCGCCAGCCGCGCCCTGGTGCCCTGCGCCGCGTCCAACTCCCGGAGCACGCTGATGTACCAGGCCGAACTGCGCGTGGTGAACACCGCCGAGGCCGTCGCCACCGCCAGCACCAGAAACGTTGCGATCACACTCGCAGGCCCCACCCCCGCCCACACGAGCGAGGACGCCGCGAGCAACGCGTAGGCCCCGAAGCTCAGCGCCGCGACCAAAGGCCGCACGACCAACCCGTACGTGACGGCGAACGGCCACGCCGTCGCGAACAGCACCAGCGCCGGGACCCCTTCGGCGTCCACCCCGTTGGTCGCGAACAGCACGGACATCAGCCCCAGCACGGCCAGCAGCAGAGCCGCCAGCACCGCCAGCCCCGCCACGGGTACGGGCCTCGTCCCCAGGTACGCGTCGACACAACGCTGCATCACCGCCGTCGCCAGCACACACTGCACGAGGCTCAACCCGCCGGCGACCAGGACCAGAACGAGCGGCTGCGTCCCCTCACGGACGTACGGCGTGGCCTGGAACAGGGCGCCGGCCACGATGATCCACGGCAGCGCGCCCAGCATCCAGCGCGTCGACGCCTCGACCTGCTCGCGGCCACTTCGCCGACGCCACGCACGGCGCTTCGCCAGTCCCCAGCCGATCACGTCCGCCCGCCTCCTCTCATCGCCCACTTCCGCCGCATCGGGGGCCCACCCCCACCCCTCCCAGAAACCTACGGCTCGGATCCGGCGCCGGCTCGGGTTCCGGAGTCGGTCCCGGCTCTGGTTCCGGTCCCGACTCAGGTTCCGGAAATCGGCTCCGACTCGGGATTCGGCGCCGCTCCCGGTCCCGACTCGGGCTCCGGCACCGGCCCCGACTCCGGTTTCGGGCCGGCCGCCTGCTCCCCAACCCGCGCCGCCGTGCGCCCGGCCTGCCCCGGGGCTCGCGACCCGATCCGGAGCGAGCCCCGCCCCGGAACGAGCCCCACAGCCCGCACCGAACGCCCGCCCCGCGCAGCCCGTACGAGCACCGCACCCAGCCTCGTACGCGCCCCCGCACCCGGCCTGTAGCCCGCCCCGCACCCACCCTCGTACGCGCCCCCCACCCCAGCCACCAGAGCACCCAGCCCCGGAGAGACGCCGAGGACTCACCTCCGCGGCTCCCACCGGAACCAGCGGCGTACCGCGAGCCCCGCGAGTGCTGTCCACACGAGTGCAACGCCCGTGGCCTTCAGTACGTCACCGCCGGTCATGCCGCCGACCCAGCCGCCGCGTACGAGTTCCGTCACGGGGGAGAGGGGCAGGTACGAGGCGAATGTGGCCAGGGTGTCGGGCAGTACCTCCAGTGGGACGACGATGCCGGAGCCGAGCATCGAGACCATGATGAGTGGCATGACCGTGAGCTGGGCCGCCTCCGGTGTGCGGGTCACGACTGCTGAGGCGGCCGCCATTGCCGTCATCATGGCCATCCCCAACACCAGCCCCAGCAGGACGAGTAGAGGCTGTGAGGGGGACGCCAGGGACAGTACGGCACCGCCTCCGCCGAGCAGTACGGCGCACTGCAGCAGGGCTATGACGGCCGACGGCAGTGCGGCGGCCGCGAGTATCTCGCCGTCTGTCGGTTCGCCCGTGCGCAGTCGCTTGAGTACCAGTTCTTCGCGCCGTACGACGTAGGTGCCGACGAGCGTCGCGTAGACGGCGAAGAGGAGGACGAAGCCGACGGACATCGGCAGGAGCACCGTGCCTGTGGTGAGCCCGGTGCCGTCCAGTTCCATCTGGCCGACCATCTGGCGCATCCCGACCGTGAGCAGGACGGGGGTGAACAGGGCGAGGAACAGGGCGGACTTGTTGCGCAGCAGCAGCGTCAGTTCGGCGCGGCCGAGGGCGAGGAGCCTGCGCGGCGAAGAGCCGCCCGTGACGCGTGCCCCGGGCTTGGTGGTCTCGATCGTGGTCATGCGCTCCGTACCTCCGCCTTGTCGTCCGAGCCCGTCCGTCGCCGTGCGGGCCGGCCCCGGCCCGCACCGGCGGACGGTCCGGTGTCGTCCCCCGCCGGGTCGTCCTCCGACTGCGCGATCTCCAGGAACGCCTCCTCCAGCGAGGCGGAGCGTGCCTGCAACCCCTCCAGTTCGACGTTCTTCTCCCGGGCCCACAGCAGGAGTTCGGTGAGTGCGTGCTGGAGCTGCTGCGTACGGATCTCGACGGTCTGTCTGCCTCCGCGTTCGCCGACCGCCGCGGGGACGGACAGGGGCAGCTGTTCCGGTGTGACGCCGTCCGGGAGGACGCAGCGGATGCGGGAAGGACGCTGTGCGACGACCTCAGCGGGTGTGCCGGAGGTGACGATGCGGCCGGTGTGCATGATGGCCAGCCGGTCCGCGAGCTGTTCGGCCTCCTCCAGGTAGTGCGTGGTGAGCAGAACGGTGGTGCCCTCGGCGCGGAGCTGCCGCACCAACTCCCAGGTGTCGCGCCGCCCTTCGGGGTCCATGCCGGTGGTCGGCTCGTCCAGGAACAGCACCTCGGGCCGGCCCAGCAGTGCCACCGCCAGGTCGAGCCGCCTGCGTTCGCCCCCGGAGAGCTGCTTGACCCGCACCTGTGCGCGCCGTCCGTCCAGCCCGACGAGGGCCAGCACCTCGGCGTACGGGCGGGCCTCGGTCGTGCAGCCCGCCCACATCCGCACCGTCTCCGTCACCGTCAGCTCGGAGGGGAAGCCGCTCTCCTGGAGCATCACACCCGTACGCGGGCGGACGGAGGCGCGCTCGGCGAACGGATCGGCCCCCAGCACCCGCACCTCACCGGCGCTGGGCGCGGCCAGCCCCTCGAGGAGCTCGACGGTGGAGGTCTTGCCCGCGCCGTTGGTGCCGAGCAGGGCGAAGATCTCGCCCTGGCGCACGGAGAAGGAGATGCCGCGCACGGCCTCGAAGCCCTGCGCGTAGCGCCGCTTCAGTCCGACGGTCTCGATTGCGTCCATGCCTCCAGCTTTCCGCCGGGAGGCGCGGGAGGGCAGTGCGAGCTGTCATGGGTGTGAATGACGAATGTCATCGGCGCAGTCGAGGGGGACTGTGACGACGGCCACGCCCCGGGTCAGGATCACGTCCGGGCACAACGAGAAGGGCCCCGGTCCGAAGACCGGGGCCCTTCTCTCAGAGAGCGGACGACGAGGCTCGAACTCGCGACCTCAACCTTGGCAAGGTTGCGCTCTACCAACTGAGCTACGTCCGCATGCTTCCACCCGGCTCTCACCGAGTGGCGCGTCCCCTACCGTACCTGATCGTTTCCGATGGTCCGGAAGGTGAGAGCGGGTGACAGGGATTGCACACTGCGCCTCCCCCTTGGAAAGGGGGCGCTCTACTACTGAGCTACACCCGCACGCTCCGGGAGGTGTTTTCCCCTCGCGGCGTGCTCCAGACTTTAGCCGATCACCCGGGGTGCATGGCAAGTCGGCTTCTGCGCCGCCCTCCTGAGCCCCGGTGCGCGCCTCACGCCCGCGGCCGTGGAGGCCCCGCACCGCCCCCGCCGGGGCGCCGTCAGCCCGCCGCGTTGAAGGCGTCGTAGACCTTCTTCGGGATGCGGCCGCGTGCCGGGACCTCGAAGCCGTTGGACTCGGCCCAGGCACGGACGGCGCGCGGGTCGGGGGCGACGGAGGTGCGGTGGAAGGCCTTGCCCGACTTCGCCCGCTTGCGCCCGGCCTCGATGAAGGGGGCGAGTTCCTCGCGCAGGCTCTTCGCGTTCTCCGCGTTCAGGTCGATCTCGTACGTCTTCCCGTCGAGTCCGAAGAGGACCGTCTCCGAGGCTTCTCCGCCGTCGATGTCGTCGGAGAGTGTGACCACTACGCGCTGGGTCATGGATATCGGTCCTTCCGTCAGGAACACGAAAGGGATCACTTCACATCCTCGCATCGGGAGGAAGATATACGAGCGATCCGGTTGTTGAGGGTCAATGCCTTTTCTATTGAGCGGCGCCCGCTATTGCGGGGCGGGAGGGGAATATTTCTTCCCGGGCTGCCCTGCCGTAATACGGACCCTACGTTTTCCCGGGCGATTTTCCCAGTGGCTTGTGCCGGCAGGCGTCGTGAGCTCGGCATATCCACACATATCAACGCGCGTAGATTTCTCGGACGGGTAGGCTGGGCGCCGCGTTGCCGCGCACCGCGCAGGCAGTACGCGTCAGCGGTCAAGCACCACCCACATCACCGGGAGTACCTGTGGCTCGCGTCGTAGTCGACGTCATGCTGAAGCCCGAGATCCTCGACCCGCAGGGGCAGGCAGTCCAGCGCGCGCTGCCGCGTCTCGGCTTCGAAGGCATCGCGGACGTCCGTCAGGGCAAGCGTTTCGAACTCGAGGTGGAGGGCCCCGTCGGCAGCGACGAACTCGCCCGTATCCACGAGCTGGCCGAGACCTTCCTCGCCAACACCGTGATCGAGGACTTCACGGTCCGCGTGGAAGAAGGAGCCCGGGCGTGACGGCCCGGGTCGGTGTCGTCACCTTCCCCGGCTCGCTCGACGACAGCGACGCCCGGCGCGCGGTCCGGCTGGCCGGCGCCGAGCCGGTGGCGCTGTGGCACCGCGAGGCGGATCTGCGGTCGGTCGACGCGGTCGTGCTGCCCGGCGGCTTCTCCTACGGCGACTATCTGCGGTGCGGCGCGATCGCCCGTTTCTCGCCCGTGATGGAGACGGTCATCGAGCGCGCGAAGGCGGGAATGCCGGTGCTCGGGATCTGCAACGGCTTCCAGGTGCTGTGTGAATCCCATCTGCTGCCCGGCGCGTTGACGCGTAACGACCATCTGCACTTCGTGTGCCGCGATCAGAAGCTCCGTGTCGAGAACGCGAACACCGCGTGGACGTCGGACTACGAGCAGGGGCAGGAGATCACCGTCCCGCTCAAGAACGGCGAGGGCGGTTACGTCGCGGACGAGCGGACGCTGGACGCGCTGGAGGCCGAGGAGCGGGTCGTCTTCCGTTACCTGGACGGCAATCCGAACGGCTCCCGGCGCGACATCGCCGGCATCACCAACGAGGCCGGGAACGTGGTCGGCCTCATGCCCCACCCCGAGCACGCCGTCGAGCTGCTGACGGGCCCGACGACCGACGGGCTCGGCTTCTTCACCTCTGTCCTCAAGAAGCTGGTCAACGCCTGATGACTGACGCGAGCACGAGCAAGCCCGTCCTCGACACCGTCGAGCACGCGGCGAAGACGCCCGGCACCGAGCAGCCGTGGGCCGAACTCGGCCTCAAGCCCGACGAGTACGAGCGCATCCGCGAGATCCTCGGCCGCCGTCCGACGGGCGCCGAGCTGGCCATGTACTCGGTGATGTGGTCCGAGCACTGCTCGTACAAGAGCAGCAAGGTGCACCTGAAGCAGTTCGGCGAGAAGGCCCCCGAGTCCGACGCGATGCTCGTCGGCATCGGCGAGAACGCGGGCGTCGTGGACGTCGGCCAGGGGTACGCGGTCACCTTCAAGGTCGAGTCGCACAACCACCCCTCCTACGTCGAGCCGTACCAGGGCGCCGCGACCGGTATCGGCGGCATCGTGCGGGACATCCTCGCGATGGGTGCCCGTCCGGTCGCCGTGATGGACCCGCTGCGCTTCGGCGCGGCCGACCACCCGGACACCAGGCGGGTGCTGCCCGGCGCGGTCGCCGGCATCGGCGGCTACGGCAACTGCCTGGGCCTGCCGAACATCGGCGGCGAGGTCGTCTTCGACTCCTGCTACCAGGGAAACCCCCTGGTCAACGCCCTGTGCGTGGGTGTGATGAAGCACGAGGACATCCACCTCGCGAAGGCGTCCGGCACGGGCAACAAGGTCATCCTCTACGGCGCCCGCACCGGCGGCGACGGCATCGGCGGTGTCTCGGTCCTGGCGTCCGAGACCTTCGAGAGCGAGGGTCCGGCGAAGCGTCCGGCCGTGCAGGTCGGTGACCCCTTCCAGGAGAAGCTGCTGATCGAGTGCACCCTGGAGGTCTTCCAGGAGGAGCTGGTCGCCGGTATCCAGGACCTCGGCGGCGCCGGTCTCTCCTGCGCCACCAGCGAGCTGGCCTCGGCCGGTTCCGGCGGCATGCGCGTCGAGCTGGACACGGTGCCGCTGCGGGACTCCTCGCTCTCGCCGGAGGAGATCCTCATGAGCGAGTCCCAGGAGCGGATGTGCGCGGTCGTCGAGCCGCAGCACGTGGACCGCTTCCTGGAGATCTGCGAGAAGTGGGACGTCATCGCCACCGTCATCGGTGAGGTCACCGAGGGCGAGCAGCTGGAGATCTTCTGGCACGGCGAGCAGATCGTCGACGTCCCGCCGCGTTCGGTGGCGCACGAGGGCCCGACGTACCACCGGCCCTACGCGCGCCCCGAGTGGCTGGACGCGCTCCAGGCGGACGACGCCGCGAAGCTCCCGCGCCCGCAGTCCGGTGACGAACTGCGCGCCGCCGCGCTGGCGTTGGTGTCCTCGCCGAACCAGGCGTCGAAGGCGTGGATCACCGACCAGTACGACCGTTACGTGCTGGGCAACACGGTGCTGGCGCAGCCCGAGGACGGCGGCATGATCCGCGTCGACGACGAGACGAACCTCGGCGTCGCGGTGGCCACCGACGGCAACGGCCGGTACGCCAAGCTCGACCCGTACACGGGCGCGCAGCTGGCGCTGGCGGAGTCGTACCGGAACGTCGCGGCGACGGGCGCGAAGCCGCTGGCCGTCACCGACTGCCTCAACTTCGGCTCGCCGGAGGACCCGGCGGCGATGTGGCAGTTCGCCGAGGCGTGCCGCGGACTGGCCGACGCCTGCCGGGAGATGGGCACGCCGGTCACCGGCGGGAACGTCTCGCTGTACAACCAGACGGGCGAGACGGCGATCCACCCGACGCCGGTCGTCGGCGTCCTCGGTGTGATCGACGACGTGACGCGGCGTACGCCGATGGCGTTCGCGGAGGAGGGGCAGCTGCTGTACCTCCTGGGCGACACCAGGGAAGAGCTGGGCGGCTCGGCCTGGTCGCAGGTCGCGCACGGGCACCTGGGCGGCCTGCCGCCGGCCGTGGACCTGGAGCGGGAGAAGCTGCTGGCCGAGATCCTGATCGCCGCCTCGCGCGACGGCATGATCGACGCGGCGCACGACCTGAGCGACGGCGGTCTGATGCAGGCGCTCGCCGAGTCCTGCCTCAAGGGCGGCAACGGCGCGCGGGTCGTGGTGCCGGACGGCATCTCGCCGTTCGTGCTGCTGTTCTCGGAGTCGCAGGGCCGGGCCGTGGTGTCGCTGCCGCGCAGCGAGGAGGTCCGGTTCAAGGACATGTGCGGTGCGCGGGGCATGCCGGCCGCGCGGATCGGCGTCGTCGACGGCGACGCGATCGAGGTGCAGGGCCAGTTCAGCCTGCCGCTGGCGGAGCTGCGCGAGGCGCACGAGCGCACGCTCCCGGAGCTGTTCGGCTGAACGGCCCGGCCGCGTACGGGCGTTGAGACGCGCCGAGGGCCTCCGGTACGTACCGGAGGCCCTCGGCCCGTGTGCTCAGAGCTGGTGCTGTTCCTCGTCCACCGCGCGGTAGATCTCGGCCTTGAAGTGCTCGGGCTGCGGTACGTGCCGCAGCGTCATCATCCCGTGCTCGGAGGCGGACTGGATGGTCAGCGTGCCGTAGCGCATGATCCGCTCCCACAGCGTGGCCTTGAAGCCGACGTCGTTGACGCGGGCCAGGGGGATGCTGCGGCTGGTCTTGGTGAGGAAGCCGCTGCGCTTGTAGATCCGCTTGGTGGTGAGGATGTACAGCTTGCTGCGCCACTTCAGCAGCGGTACGAGCCAGTACTTCAGCGAGGCGAGCAGGCCGAGCCCGACGATGATGTAGAAGGCCGTGGCCGACCAGTCCTCGCCGCTGGGGACGATCCACACGAGCACGGCCGCCGCGACCCAGATCAGGCAGAGCACCACGAACTCGCTGACCATCTCGGTCCAGTGCTGCCGCGTGACATGCACGAGCTGTTCGTCGTCGGCGAGGTAGCGCTCCGCGATAGCCATGCCAGGAATCCTGGCACACCCCCGCCGCCCGGCGGCAGAGCCGATTCCGGGCGGGCGGCGCGGCCCGCGGCGGCCAACACCCGGTGCACGCCGTCCCGTTGCGCCCGCACCCTCCGCGTACCCGCGCGACCCCACCGTCCGAAAATCGCCGTCCGGGGGCGCCCGCGCCGTTCCGGGACGGGGCGTGCGCCGGGGTGTGCGGGGTGGAGCGGCGGCGTGGGTGTCGTGGGGAGGGCCTAATCTCGTAGGTATGCCGTCCGCCAAACCCGCCAGAGCCGGTCAGAACCACTCCAGCCGTGGGAAGCCCCGCGCGCACGACCCGGCGAGGATCCGCAAGGCGCTCATCGGCCAGGTCGAGGCCGTGGCCGAGGCCGCGCACCGGCTCACCCCCGAGCAGCGCGCTCTGCCGTCCGGGCTGCCCGGCTGGGACGTTCACCATCTGCTGGTGCACATCGCGCTCCAGACGGACGCCGTGCCCCGGCTGCTGGCCGGCCCGGCCGTTCCGGCGGGCGCGAGCGCGCAGGCGGGGGTGCTGGAGTGGGCGCGCGCGTCCTCGCACCCGCCGGGGGTGCCCGCGGTGCCGGACGGCGCCCCCGAGGCGGCCGGCGAGGCGGCGACGACGGAGGACGGCGCGGCCCGGCTGGACGAGGCCGTGGCGCAGCTGGAGCCGGTGCTGGAGTCCGCGGTGCGCGAGGACGTGCTGGTCTCCACCCGCCTCGGCGTGATGCGGATGCTGGACTTCACGGTGACGCGCCTGGTGGAGCTGGTGGTGCACAGCGACGACCTGGCCAGGGCCACCGGCGCGCCGGTCACGCTGGACCGCCAGGCCCTGGCGGTCACGGTCCGGCTGCTCGCGGACCTGCTGGCGGTGCGGGCGCCGGGCGGCGCGGTGGAGGTCCGCGTCCCGCCGTTCGCGGTCGTGCAGTGCGTGGAGGGCCCGCGGCACACCCGCGGTACCCCGCCGAACGTCGTGGAGACCGATCCGCGCACCTGGCTGCGGCTGGCCACGGGGCGTACGCGGTGGGCGGACGCGGTGGCCGTCGGCGCGGTGTCGGCGAGCGGCGAACGGGCCGATCTGACGGGGCAGTTGCCGGTCCTGGGCTGATCCGCGCGGCCCCCGCCGATCATCACCCCAGGTAGCGACGGCGTCACCGCCCCCGGGGGCCCGGTCCCCGATTCTTCCCCCGCACGGCACCTGGCCTAGACTCGATGTCGTGCCACGTGGTGACGGACGACTCAACCACGACCTGCTCCCCGGCGAGAAAGGTCCTCAGGACGCCTGCGGCGTCTTCGGGGTCTGGGCTCCGGGCGAAGAGGTCGCCAAGCTCACATACTTCGGACTGTACGCACTGCAGCACCGCGGCCAGGAGTCCGCGGGCATCGCAGTCAGCAACGGGTCCCAGATTCTGGTCTTCAAGGACATGGGGCTGGTCTCCCAGGTCTTCGACGAAACCTCCCTCGGCTCGCTCCGCGGTCACATCGCGGTGGGCCACGCCCGGTACTCGACCACCGGCGCCTCGGTGTGGGAGAACGCGCAGCCGACGTTCCGCGCGACCGCGCACG
Organism: Streptomyces sp. HNM0574; assembly: GCF_012726235.1. Lineage (GTDB taxonomy): Bacteria > Actinomycetota > Actinomycetes > Streptomycetales > Streptomycetaceae > Streptomyces. Next base: position 102,401 of record NZ_JAASAH010000007.1, on the reverse strand, counting down.
GATCGATCGCGCTGGGTCACAACGGCAACCTGGTCAACACGGCCGAGCTCGCCGAGCTCGTCGCCGAGCAGGCCGCGGCGGGGAACGGCCGGGCCACCCAGGTCGCGGCGACCAACGACACGGACCTCGTGACGGCCCTGCTCGCGGGCCAGACGGCGGACGACGGCAGTCCGCTGACCGTCGAGCAGGCGGCCCCGGTCGTGCTGCCGAAGGTCAAGGGCGCCTTCTCCTTCGTCTTCATGGACGAGGGCACGCTGTACGCGGCGCGGGACGCGCAGGGCATCCGCCCGCTGGTCCTCGGCCGCCTGGAGCGCGGCTGGGTGGTCGCGAGCGAGACCTCGGCGCTGGACATCGTCGGCGCGAGCTTCATCCGGGAGATCGAGCCCGGCGAGCTGGTCGCCATCGACGAGGACGGCCTCCGCTCCACACGCTTCGCCGAAGCAAAGCCGAAGGGCTGCGTCTTCGAGTACGTCTACCTCGCCCGTCCGGACACGGACATCGCGGGCCGGAACGTCTACCTCTCGCGCGTCGAGATGGGCCGCAAGCTCGCCAAGGAGGCGCCGGCCGAGGCGGATCTGGTGATACCCACGCCCGAGTCGGGAACCCCCGCCGCGGTCGGGTACGCCGAGGCGAGCGGCATCCCCTACGGCTCGGGCCTGGTCAAGAACGCCTACGTCGGCCGTACGTTCATCCAGCCGAGCCAGACGATCCGGCAGCTGGGCATCCGGCTGAAGCTCAACCCGCTCAAGGAAGTCATCCGGGGCAAGCGCCTGGTCGTCGTGGACGACTCGATCGTGCGCGGCAACACCCAGCGCGCGCTGGTGCGGATGCTCCGCGAGGCGGGCGCGGCCGAGGTCCACGTCCGGATCTCCTCGCCGCCCATCAAGTGGCCGTGCTTCTTCGGCATCGACTTCGCCACCCGCGCCGAACTGATCGCGAACGGCCTGTCGGTCGACGAGATCGGCAAGTCGCTGGGTGCCGATTCCCTGGCGTACATCTCCATCGACGGCATGATCGAGGCGACGACGATCGCCAAGCCGAACCTCTGCCGCGCCTGCTTCGACGGTGAGTACCCGATGGAGCTCCCCGATCCGGAGCTGCTCGGCAAGCACCTGCTGGAGTCCGAGGTGGAGCACAGGGCCAAGCCGGACGCCGACGGTGTCCAGACGCTGACCGCCGGAATCGGCGGCGGGGACGCACTGCGCCGCCCGTAGCCGCGGCAGCCGCCGGCGGCCCGGGCTTCTGGCCCGGGGCTGCCGGGCCCGGCCCGTCCGGTGATCCGCGGTACGTCCCGGCACCTGCGTGAGGCAGCGGTGTGGCTGCCCGCCGCCGTCCCCTCCGTGGCCGTCAGCCGTCAGCCGTCCGTAACGACGACAGAAAAGACCCCGTCATGCCAGAAACCCCTGCGCCCGCCAGTTACGCCGCCGCCGGTGTCGACATCGAGGCCGGAGACCGCGCCGTCGACCTGATGAAGAAGTGGGTGCGCACCGCGCAGCGCCCCGAGTCCGTCGGTTCGCTCGGCGGCTTCGCCGGCCTGTTCGACGCCAGCGCGCTGAAGAACTACGAGCGCCCGCTGCTCGCCTCGGCGACGGACGGCGTCGGCACGAAGGTCTCGCTCGCGCGCCGGATGGACCTGCACGACACGATCGGCCACGACCTGGTCGCGATGGTCGTGGACGACCTCGTCGTCTGCGGCGCCGAGCCGCTGTTCATGACGGACTACATCGCGGTCGGCAAGGTCGTCCCCGAGCGCATCGCGCAGATCGTGAAGGGCATCGCCGAGGGCTGCGTGCTGGCGGGCTGCGCGCTCGTCGGCGGCGAGACGGCCGAGCACCCGGGCCTGCTGGGCGAGGACGAGTACGACGTCGCGGGCGCGGGCACCGGCGTCGTCGAGGCCGACCAGGTGCTGGGCGCCGACCGCGTCCGCAGCGGCGACGTGGTGATCGCGATGGCCTCCTCCGGCCTGCACTCCAACGGCTACTCGCTGGTGCGCCACGTGCTCCTGGAGCGCGCGGGCCGGTCGCTGGAGCAGCGGGTGGAGGAGTTCGGCCGGACCCTCGGCGAGGAGCTGCTGGAGCCCACCAAGATCTACTCGCTGGACTGCCTGGCCCTGGCCCGTACGACGCAGGTGCACGCCTTCTCGCACATCACCGGCGGCGGCCTGGCGGGCAACCTGGCCCGGGTCGTCCCCGAAGGGCTGCACGCGGTGGTCGACCGTTCGACCTGGGCCCCGGGCCCGGTGTTCGACCTGGTGGGCCGCGAGGGCGACGTCGCGCGCGAGGAGCTGGAGAAGACGCTGAACATGGGCGTCGGCATGATGGCGGTCGTCCCGGAGGACTCGGCGGACGCGGTGCTGCGCACCCTGGCCGAGCGCGGCGTCGACGCCTGGACGGCGGGTCGGGTCACCGAGCGGGCAGGGCAGCCCGAAGCGGTGACCCTGACCGGTGACTATGCGTCCTGACCTGGCAGCACGAGGCGACGGTGCGAGGGCGGGCGGCGCGTTCGGCGCTCCCGCCGCACCGTCGGCGGCTTCCGGAGATGTCAGCGGTTGATGTCAGTGGTGCCGACGAAAAGCCGTGAACAGCACAGAACCCGGCCCGGCCGAGGCCGGACCGGGAAGTGTCCTGTGGACGTCAAGCGTGACGTCGGTGCGACTGCGAGGAAGACGAGGAGTCCCGCTCGTCCTCTTCCTCGTCGTCGTTGTACTGGTCCGCGTACTTCGCGTACGGGTCGTCGTCCAGCTCGTCCTCGAACCGGTCACCGTTCGGAGACTGGTTCGACGGCGTTGCACCCAGCTCCTCAGCCAGGCGTGAGAGGTCCGTCCCACCGCTGTTGTACTTCAGCTGGCGGGCGACCTTTGTCTGCTTGGCCTTGGCCCGGCCGCGCCCCATGGCTCGACCCCCTCAACGACGGGGCTCGACGGCCCCAGAGTCTTGACACGCGTTCATGATTCAGAGCGGTCTCCCGAGTAGGCAGACCGGTCCGTAGGACTTCAACGGTACCTGCTTCCGCGGCCGTACGGTACGTCGCCCGCACGACACGGCAGCCCAGCCGTCTGTTTGCTGACCCTTGCTTCGCTGGTCAGCGGTGATTTTACCGTCCTGTTCCGGACCGACCCGCCGAGGGGTCGTGAGAAGACTCTCGCCCTCTCCCTTCCCGGGTGCGGCGGGGGCCGCCGGCAGACCGGGGCCGTCCGTCGACGGCTACCGGCGCGACGACCCGCGCGCGATCGCTACCCCTGGTCGCGGCCCGCCATGCGTGCTTCGGCGATCCGGTCGGCGGCGGCGGCCGGCGGGACGCCGTCGGTGGCCGCGCGTTCGAAGATGGCGAGCGTGGTGTCGTAGATCTTTTCCGCCTTTGCATTGGCACGTGCGAAGTCGAAGCCGTGGAGCTCGTCCGCGACCTGGATGACTCCGCCCGCGTTCACGACGTAGTCGGGGGCGTAGAGGATGCCGCGGTCGGCGAGGTCCTTCTCGATCCCCGGGTGGGCCAGCTGGTTGTTGGCCGCGCCGACGACGGCCCGGGCGGTCAGCACGGGCACGGTCTCGTCGTCGAGGGCGCCGCCGAGGGCGCAGGGAGCGTAAAGATCAAGCCCTTCTTGCCGGATCAGCGCATCGGTGCCGGAGACGGCGGTCACCTCGGGGTGCGCCTCCCGTACGCGCGCCACCGCTTCCGGGCGCACATCGGTGACGAGGAGCTCGGCGCCGTCCCGCAGCAGGTGTTCGACGAGGTGGTGGCCGACCTTGCCGACGCCGGCGATGCCCACCTTCCGGCCGCGCAGGCTCGGCTCGCCCCACAGGCGCTTCGCCGCGGCGCGCATCCCCTGGAAGACGCCGAGCGCGGTCAGTACCGAGGAGTCGCCCGCGCCGCCGTTCGCGGGGGAGCGGCCCGTCGTCCAGCGGCACTCGCGGGCGACGACGTCCATGTCCTGGACGTAGGTGCCGACGTCGCAGGCCGTGACGTACCGGCCGCCGAGGGAGGCGACGAAGCGGCCGTAGGCGAGGAGCAGTTCCTCGGTCTTGACCGTGGCGGGGTCGCCGATGATGACGGCCTTGCCGCCGCCGTGGTCGAGGCCGGCGAGGGCGTTCTTGTAGGACATGCCGCGGGCGAGGTTCATCGCGTCGAGCACGGCGGCGCGCTCGGGGTCGGCGGCCTCGGCGTAGGAGTGGAACCGGGTGCCGCCCAGGGCCGGGCCGAGGGCCGTGGAGTGGACGGCGATCACTGCTTTCAGCCCACTCGGGCGGTCCTGGCAGAGCACGACCTGTTCGTGGCCGCCCTGCTCGGTGTCGTGGAAGAGGGTCCGCAGAACACCCGTGTCACTGGCGCCGCCCGTTGCGGCGGCGGTGGTACGTACCTCGGTCACTGTGGTGACTCCTGAAGTCGCGGTGGACGCCCGCTCCGCCCTCCCCGCTTGTGGCGGGACGCGGCCGGAGTGGGCCGTGGTGTACACGGCCGGTTACGGCCGGTGGAGAGCATTATCAGCACGCGCCCCGCGAATGGTCACGAGCCTATGGCCGCCCGCCGTCCGCCGGGCTGCCTCATCGTTGCGGTGCCACGATCGGGGGTAGTCAACTGTCCCCCGGGGGTCTCGTCCGGGCGCCCCCGGCGCATCGAACTTGGAGGCAGTGCGTGGGTCAGCAGGCGGCGTTCACCGTCCCGTACACGGCGTATCTGCGGGTGTACGAGCCCCTGGCCGCCTTCCCCGAGCCCGAGCGCTCGCACTGGGTGGAGTACGCGAAGCGCGCGAGCTTCCCCTGTGCGCAGGACGAACTGCGGCGCTCCATCACGGACTTGGTGGCCACGCCGCCGGTGGTGGTGCCCGAGCGGGAGAGCGCGGAGGCGTTCGTGGCCGAGGTGGACGGCGTCACGTGCGTGTGCCCGTGGCGGACGCGGCTGCGCGGCTGGAAGGCGCTGGCGGCGCTCACGCACGCCGCGGGCAACCGCGAGCTGGAGCTTCCGCTTCCGGTGCTGGACGCGGCGCTGCCGCCGGTCGTGCGGCGGCAGGCGGTGGCGGACTACGAGCGGTGGCTGGAGCGGAACCCGGACGCGCGGCCCTGGATCCGTACGGCGGTCTGGCATGTACCGGTTCGGTGGTTCGTTCTCTTCTCCGACGAAGAGAAAGAGTTTGCGAAGCCCGAATCGGGTGAGAAGAGCGGACAGCAGTTCGTCCTCCGCTACCGGACGCCCATGGTGCAGGCGCGACGCCGTCTCGCCCGTGGCCTGAAGGTGCTCCGCGAGGAGCTGGAGGAGGGGCCGCTCGTCGATGGCCTGGTAGACGTGGGGCGCTGGCTCGAGGAGTTCCACCCGCGTTCACTCGTCGAACTGGACTACGGCGGTCTCGTGCACGTGATCCCCGAGGAGCAGCTCGCCGAGGACCATTCCGCCGCGGACGCGGCGGAGGGCATCGCGGCGCTGCGCGAGGGGGACTCGGACCGGGCCGGCGTGGTGTACGAGCGGCTCACGGACCGCTGGCGCGCGGTGCGGCACCTCCAGTTCGCGAACTGAACGCGGCCGGACATGTCCGGGCACGGAGCGGCTGGTTGGGCGCGGTCACGACCGGGATGGGACAGAAGTCCCGAACCGGTTCGAACCGCTCAAGGGTGACGGACAGCACGTACCGGGGCCTTGCTCTCAGACCTGTCCCTCGTGTCAAAATAGGACAAGGAGCTCACGATGGGCTCCTTCCGTCCAACTAAGGTCGGATAGATCGGTATTGCGTTCCTTGTTGGGTCTCATGGCGCCTGGTCACGTTGTGACTGATCGTCACGGTGGTGTGACTGTCCGCTATGGCACGGTCCATCGGCTTCCGTCGAGGTTGAACACCTGAGAGGGCAATTCCATCGGTTTGGCCGACGCGGCTGGACAGATGGTGTAGTTGTAGTGCCGAGGACAAGCCGTTCGTCCTATAACCGACTCGGCCCGCGTGCACCATTTCGGGCAACGCGGGTCAAGGTGCAGAATTTAGAGGAAAGAACCGTGATGGTTCGGTTCTCCCGAGGAGGCCGCTCATGACCGCTCGCACCCCTGATGCCGAGCCGCTGCTGACCCCGGCTGAGGTCGCCACGATGTTCCGTGTGGACCCCAAGACGGTCACGCGCTGGGCAAAGGCGGGCAAGCTCACGTCCATCCGCACGCTCGGAGGACACCGCCGCTACCGCGAGGCAGAGGTGCGTGCACTGCTGGCGGGCATCCCGCAGCAGCGCACCGAGGCTTGATCAGGCGAAATAACCGCATAACCAGGCGTTTTCGGGGCCCCCACTCCGCAATCGCCGCATTGGCACCAGACGTCAGGTCGCTGTCCCCAGCAGTGCTTGGTCGTGTGATCGCGCCGGACTCCGCCGGGTCCGGCGCGATCTTTTTTGTGCCCGCGCCTCCGCGTCCGTGAGGCCCTCCGGGGCCTACCGGCGGGTTTCGGGTTCCAGGGGGTCCGGCGCGGCGCTCAGACGTCGACTGACGGCTCTCCAGGGGGACTTGGGGGAACCGTGAGGGGCTCTCGGGCGATCCGGGAGGGTCGGCGCCCCGTCGTCCCGGGAGGGGCCGGCGGAGCCCTTCGGGGACAGTGCAATTGCACATATTAAATTGACAGCCTGTAGGGAGCCCGTAAGTTCCCCGGTTTCCGGGCGAACTTCGGTGACGACCGTCACAGCGGGTTTCCCTTGAGCGCCGCTCGATAGCTGCGGTAGAGGGGATTCCGGTCCGATGGCGCCGTCGCCGCCTCGCCCAGCCTGTCACTCAACGACCCCGGCCGGGGGCGGCTTTGGTCACTTCGCCGGGGGACCTTCGTCCTTTTCGGGGACACTCCCGCCGCACGGGCGTCCCGAGGGGGAGTGAACCCTCGGCTCCGCCTCAGCGGTCCCGTCGTGGGTCCGTGGCCGGCGGCGGTGGTGCGGCCAGGGCGAGCCGCAGCAGGCGGTGGCAGACCGGGCAGTGGCGGGTCGAGTGCCGGTAGCGCGTGGCCGCGGCCAGATGGGCGCGCAGCAGTGCCCGGGTCTCGTGCCGCGGGTGCGGTGTCTCGCTCGCCTTCATCGGAGCCCCACCTCCTCCCGCAGGGGTACCCCCGCCGCCGGTGGACGTCAAGGCGCGTGCGCGAGTGCGGAGGAGCGCGCGTACGGGCGGAGGCGGGCGTCTGCGCGCCCCGCGGCGGGCGGAAGCACCGCTTCCGCGTGCGGGCGGCCGTACGGGCGTCTCAGGGCCGTGTGCGGGGTTCTGTGGGTGCCGAGGCCCGAACGGGCCGCGTACGCAGGGGAGTTGAGGCCCGAAGGGGTGGCCGGGGAGAGGGTGGGAACAGCAGAAGAGCCCGCCCCTTGCGGGACGGGCTCTTCAACATGTGCGGTCCTGACGGGATTTGAACCCGCGGCCTCCACCTTGACAGGGTGGCGAGCACTCCAAACTGCTCCACAGGACCTCGTGGTGCCGCGCCCGGTTCGTTGGGCGCGAGACGAGACTCTACAGCAGGTCAGCCCGTGGACGCGAACTCACGCAGCGCGACCGTCTCGTGACACCCGTGCGGCCCGGCGGGACCGGTCCGGATCACGGCGCCGCCGCGTCCACGGCCTTCATGATCCGCTTGTCGGAGACGGGATACGCGGTGCCCAGCGCGTGCGCGAAGTAGCTGACGCGCAGCTCCTCGACCATCCACCGGATCTCCCGCGCCGCCTGCGGCACCGGACGCCCCTGCGGGAACTGCTCCAGCAGCCACAGGTACTCGTCCTGCATCTCCCGGACCTTCGCCATCCGCGTCCGGTCCCGCTCCGCGTTGGTGGGCAGCTGCTGGAGGCGGCGGTCGGCGGCGATCAGATAGCGCAGCAGGTCCGGCAGCCGGCGCGCGCCGTGCAGGGTGACGAAGCCGGGGCAGATCAGCGCCGCGAGCTGCTCCTTCACGTCCGTCAGCGAGGGCAGCAGCACCGGGCTCTTGACGCTCCGCAGCCGCTGCTCGCAGGAGTGCCAGGCGGCCAGGACCTCCTGGACCTGCTGGACGGTGCGGAGGGTGGCGTCGACCAGGTCGGCCCGTACCGAGTCGAAGAGCTTGCGGAAGGACTCCTCGTCCCAGGCGGGGCCGCCGTGCGCGGCGATGAGCCGGTCGGCCGCGGCCGTCACGCAGTCCTCGAACAGGGCCTGGACGCTGCCGTGCGGGGAGCGGGAGAGGGCGAGCTTCTGCTGGTTCGACAGCTTGGACTGCGCGAACTTGGCCGGATCCGAGGGGATGTTGAGCAGGATCAGCCGCCGGGTGCCCAGCCGCATCGTCTGCTGCTGCTCGGCCTCGGTGTCCAGGAGCCGTACGGAGACTCTGTCGCCGTCGTCCACCAGCGCCGGGTACGCCTTGACGGGCTGGCCCGCGCGGCGGGTCTCGAAGGTGCGCGGGAGGGTGCCGATCGTCCAGGTGGTGAGGCCCTTGCGCTGGGAGAGCGGGAGCTCGGCCGGTGCGCCGGCGCCCTCGGCGGGGGCGGGGGCCGGGGTGTCGGGCGCGCTCTTGCCCTTGCCCTTGGCGGCCTTGCGGGCCTTGGCCTGGGTGGAGGAGTCGAAGGCGCGGGCGATCGCGGCCTGCGTCTTGTCCCGCAGCTTCAGCTGGAGGGACTCCAGGTCCTTGGACTCGGCGAGCTTGCGCTGCCGTTCGTCGGTCACCCGGAACGTGATCTTCAGGTGGTCCGGGACGCGGTCCGGATCGAAGTCCTCCGCCGCGACCGGAGCGCCGGTCATCCGCTTCAGCTCGCGGGCCAGCGCCGTCGTCAGCGGCTCCTGCGAGGGGGTGGCCGAGGCGAGGAAGCGGGAGGCGTAGTTCGGCGCGGGGACGCAGTGCCGGCGTACCGGCTTCGGCAGGGAGCGGATCAGCTCCGTCACCAACTGCTCGCGCAGGCCCGGGATCTGCCAGTCGAAACCGGCGCCGTGCTCCCCGTCGGTGCCGCCGGGGGTGACCTGGTTGAGGACGTGCAGCGGGATGTGCACGGTGACGCCGTCCGCGTCCGAGCCCGGCTCGAACTGGTACGTGACCTTGAAGGTCAGGCCGCCCTGCCGCCACAGGTCCGGGTAGTCGGACTCGCTGACCGTCTCCGCACGCTCGTTGATGAGCATGGACTTCTCGAAGTTCAGCAGGTCCGGGTCCTCGCGGCGCTTCTTCTTCCACCACGAGTCGAAGTGCGCGCCGGAGACGACGTGTTCGGGGACGCGCTGGTCGTAGAAGTCGTACAGCGTCTCGTCGTCCACGAGGATGTCGCGGCGACGGGCCCGGTGCTCCAACTCCTCGACCTCGCCGAGGAGTTTGCGGTTGTCCGAGAAGAACTGGTGGTGCGTCCGCCAGTCGCCCTCGACCAGGGCGTTCCGGAGGAACAGGTCCCGCGAGGTCTCCGGGTCGATCCGGCCGAAATTCACCTTGCGCTGCGCGACGAGCGGTACGCCGTACAGCGTGACCCGCTCGTACGCCATGACCGCGGCCTGCTTCTGCTCCCAGTGCGGCTCGCTGTAGGTGCGTTTCACCAGGTGCTCGGCCAGCGGCTCGATCCACTCGGGCTCGACCTTCGCGTTGACCCGGGCCCACAGCCGGGAGGTCTCCACCAGCTCGGCCGACATGATCCAGCGCGGCTGCTTCTTGAACAGCGCCGAGCCGGGGAACACCGCGAACTTCGCGCTGCGCGCGCCCAGATACTCGTTCTTGTCGCCTTCCTTCAGGCCGACGTGCGAGAGCAGACCGGCCAGCAGCGACTGGTGCACCGCGTCCGCCGGGATCTCGTCACCGGAATCCTCGGTGAGCGTGATGCCCATGCTCTTGGCGACCTGGCGGAGCTGTACGTAGATGTCCTGCCACTCGCGTATCCGGAGATAGTTGAGGAATTCCGACTTGCACATGCGCCGGAAGGCGGATGAGGAACGCGCCTTCTGCTGCTCGCGCACATAACGCCACAGATGGAGAAAGGCGAGGAAATCGCCGCTCTCGTCCTTGAATCTGGCGTGCTGCTGGTCCGCCTGCTGCTGCTTGTCCGCCGGGCGCTCGCGCGGGTCCTGGATCGACAGCGCGGCCACGATCACCATGACCTCGCGGGCCACGCCGTTCCGCTCGGCCTCCAGCACCATGCGGGCCAGCCGCGGGTCGACGGGCAGCTGGGCCAGTTTCCGGCCCGTTCCCGTCAGCCGTTTCTTCGGGTCCTTCTGCTTGCTGTCGAGCGCGTGCAGCTCTTCCAGCAGCTGGATTCCGGCCTTGATGCTGCGGTGGTCGGGGGCGTCGATGAACGGGAACTTCTCGATGTCCCCGAGCCCGGCCGCCGTCATCTGCAGAATCACGGAGGCCAGATTCGTACGGAGGATCTCCGGGTCGGTGAATTCCGGGCGGGAGAGGAAGTCCTCCTCCGAGTACAGCCGGATGCAGATGCCGTCCGAGGTACGCCCGCAGCGGCCCTTGCGCTGATTCGCGCTCGCCTGGCTGACCGGCTCGATCGGCAGCCGCTGCACCTTGGTGCGGTGGCTGTAGCGGGAAATGCGGGCCGTGCCCGGGTCGATGACGTACTTGATGCCGGGGACGGTCAGCGAGGTCTCGGCCACATTCGTCGCGAGGACGACGCGGCGGCGCGAGTGCTTCTGGAAGACGCGGTGCTGCTCGGCGTGCGACAGCCGCGCGTACAGCGGCAGGATCTCCGTGTCGGCCGCGACGGCGCCCTTGCCGCGCAGCCGTTTCTCCAGCGCGTCCGCCGTGTCCCGGATCTCCCGTTCGCCGGAGAGGAAGACGAGGACGTCACCGGGGCCCTCGGCCCGCAGCTCGTCCACCGCGTCGCAGATCGCGGTGATCTGATCGCGATCTTTCTCTTCCGAGTCCTCCTCCAGCAGCGGCCGGTACCGCACCTCCACCGGATAGGTACGCCCCGAGACCTCGACGATGGGGGCGCTCGGGCGGGCGTCGCCGTCCTCGGCCGCGGGCTCGCCGCCGTCGCCGCCGACCGTGGCGAAGCTGCCGAAGTGGCGGGCGAAGCGTTCCGGGTCGATCGTCGCCGAGGTGATGACCAGCTTCAGGTCCGGGCGGCGGGGCAGGAGTTGGGCGAGATAGCCGAGCAGGAAGTCGATGTTGAGGCTGCGCTCGTGCGCCTCGTCGATGATGAGGGTGTCGTACTGGCGCAGATCGCGGTCCTGCTGGATCTCGGCCAGCAGGATGCCGTCCGTCATCAGCTTCACGAGGGTGTGCTCGCCGACCTGGTCCGTGAAGCGGACCTTCCAGCCCACCGTCTCGCCCAGCGGCGACTTCAGCTCCTCGGCGACCCGTTCGGCGACCGTACGCGCCGCGATCCGGCGCGGCTGCGTGTGCCCGATCCGGCCGAGGACGCCGCGCCCCAGCTCCATGCAGATCTTCGGGATCTGCGTCGTCTTGCCCGAGCCCGTCTCGCCCGCGACGATCACGACCTGGTGGTCTCGCACCGCGCGCAGGATCTCGTCCTTCTTCTGGCTGACGGGGAGCTGCTCGGGATACGTGATCTCCGGCACGGAGGCGCGCCGGGACTCCGCCCGCAGCTCGGACTCGTCCATGGCACCCGACAGCTCCGCGAGCACCGCCTCCCGGGCGGACGGCTTGCGGATCTTCCGGGCGCCCTCGATGCGACGGCCCAGCCGGTGCTGGTCGACCAGCATCAGCCGGGGCAGGCGTTCGCGCAGGGCTTCGACGGAGAGGGGCGTGGAAGTTGACATACCTGGCCCAGGATCTCACCTCCCCGAATCGGCTGGCGAACCATTTGCCGCCCGGGGGCCCGGGACGAGGCCCGAACGCGGGGCGGGCCACCGGGAGGAACCGTCGGCTTCCGGGACACGTTGACTAGACTCCGGCGCGAGCCGCAGCATCGTCAGGTGGCGCGGACTCCGGCGACGGACCGTCCCGGACCGGACCGACCGGACGAGCCGGAGAGCGAGAAGCCCGGACAGCCGACGAGCAGCAGAACGGACCCCCATGATCAGCAGCCGCGCAGGGCAACGGCGCACCGCCGTCGTCGCCGCTTCCGTGGCCGTGCTGGCCGCGGTCTGCGCTCTGCTGTTCACACATGCGAAGCATGTGGACGGCGGGAAGGCGCCGGGCGCCCCGTCGCTCTCGGCCGCCGCTTTCTCCGGCGACGGCGTATGGGACGACAGCCCCGGCTCGGAGCCGAGCTGCCACAAGTCCAAGGACAAGGACGGGCCGATGCCCGCCCCGCGCGCGGCCGCGGCCGACGCCTGGCAGCTGACGCTTACCTGCCAGGCCCCCGCCTCGCAGGACGCGTCCAGCGACGCCCACGCCACACCACCCGTGCGCGGGCCGACGCCGATACCACCGCCCAGCCCCGTCAGCCTCTCCGTCCTGCGGGTGTAGCCGCGCCCGGAGCGCGCGTACCCCTGCCCGGCCCCGGCCCCGGCCCCTGCCCGGCCCCGGGCGCGACCCCGCAGGTCCCGGCCCTCGCCGGCCCGTACGCGCTTCTCCCGGCAGCGACTCGTTCCGTGCCCGGACAGAAGAGGTTCCGTATGCGGCTTCGGCCCCCTCCCTCAGCCAGTCCTCCCGACACTTCCCGTTCCCCGGCCGGTGCCGGGGCCCGTCCGTCCGCCCGTGCCCTTCTCTCCCCGCGCGCCTGGGCGGGGTCGGTGCGGCTCGCCGCCCGTGCGCCGGTGAACTGGCCGCCGGTGCGCTGGGCCGTCGCGTTCGCGGGCGCCGTGCTGTGCGCGCTGGCCGTCGGGCTGCCCACGGCCGTGATCCCCAACCCGCTGTTCACCCGCGCCGTCCCCACCCAGTGGTGGAACTACCCGGTGCTCGTCCTCACCGCCGTCCTCGGCGGCGCGCTGCTGGCCACGTACGTGCGCCGGGGCGGCCCCGACGAGGTGGCCGGTCCGGACGATCCGGCGGCGGAGGACCGGCGGCCCGGGCGGCTCGGGGCCGTCGGCGGCGTGCTGACGTTCTTCGCCGTGGGCTGCCCGGTGTGCAACAAGCTCGTGCTGTTGCTGCTCGGCACCTCGGGCGCGCTGACGCTGTGGCAGCCGCTGCAACCGCTGCTGGCCGTGGCCTCGGTGGTGCTGCTCGCGATCGCGACCGTCCGCCGGCTCGCGGGCGAGGCCGCCTGCCCCGTCCGGGGCGCGGGGGCCTGACCCGGCACGGGACGCCCGCACCGCACCCGTTCTCACCCGTACTTTCCGGCGCCGGCCGCCGTTCCGCAGGCGACGGCCGGCCGCCCGTTCCTTCGTCAGGAGACCTGTCATGAGCAATTCCCCGTCCAAGCCATCGAAGATCACCCAGAAGTCCTCGTCCCCGTCGGCGAAGCGCCCCCCGTCCGGCGGCTCCTCGCGCTGGAAGATCGTCCTCGGCGTCTTCGTGGCCGTCGCCGCGCTGCTCGCCGGCTGGCTCACGCAGAACAACGGCGGCTCCGGCGACCAGGCCGGCTCCGGCCAGAGCTCGCAGAACGAGAACGCCACCGTCGAGCAGGACCCGCAGGACGGCGGCGGCTCCGAGGCCCTCCAGTCCCTCGCCCGCCGCGACGCCGACGACGCGCTGGCGATCGGCGACAAGGACGCCCCGGTCGTGATGATCGAGTACGCCGACTTCGGCTGCTCGTTCTGCGGCAAGTTCGCCCGGGACACCGAGCCCGAACTCGTCGAGCGCTACGTCGACAAGGGCGTGCTGCGCATCGAGTGGCGGAACTTCCCGATCTTCGGCAAGGGCTCCGAGCGCGCGGCGCTGGCCGCGTGGGCCGCCGGTGAGCAGGACCGCTTCTGGCAGTTCCACGAGGCCGCGTACGCCGACAAGGGCGCCAAGGAAAAGGGCTTCACCGACGAGCAGCTGAAGGGGTACGCCGAGGAGGCCGGCGTCTCCGACCTGAAGCGCTTCGACCGCGACCGGGCGAGCTCGGCCGCCAAGAAGGCCGTCGGCCGCGACCAGAACGAGGCGTACTCGCTCGGCGCCAGCAGCACCCCCGCCTTCCTGATCAACGGTGAGCCGATCGCGGGCGCCCAGCCCGACCAGGTCTTCACCGACGCCATCGACCGCGCGGCCGCCGCGGCCGAGAAGAAGGAGAAGGGGTCCGGCAAGTGAGCGACATCGGCTACTTCGCGGCATTCCTGGCGGGGCTGCTCGCCCTGCTCAGCCCGTGCAGCGCCCTGCTGCTGCCCGCCTTCTTCGCGTACTCCATCGACTCCACCGGCCGCCTCATCGCCCGGACCGGAGTCTTCTACCTGGGCCTGGCGACGACCCTCGTCCCGCTGGGCGCGGCCGGTTCCTTCGCCGGAAAGCTGTTCTACGGCAACCGTGACCTCATCGTCCTGATCGGCGGCTGGACGATCATCGCGCTCGGGGTGGCGCAGATCCTCGGCATGGGCTTCGCGCCGAAGAAGCTGACCGAGATGTCCGGCAAGATCAAGCCGACCTCGACGCTGTCCGTCTACGCGCTCGGCGCCGTCTACGGCCTGGCCGGATTCTGCGCGGGCCCGATCCTCGGCAGCGTGCTGACCGTGGCGGCCGTCAGTGGCAGCGCGGTCTACGGCGGGATGCTGCTGGCCGTGTACGCGCTGGGCATGGCCGTACCGCTGTTCCTGCTGGCGCTGCTGTGGGACCGCTTCGACCTCGGCCGGCGCCGCTGGCTGCGCGGCAAGCCGCTCACCCTCGGCCGGTTGCGGCTGCACACCACCTCGCTGCTCTCCGGCGCCTTCTTCATCCTGCTCGGCGTGATCTTCCTGGTCTTCGACGGGACGGCCGCGCTGCCCGGACTCCTCGACGTGGACACCGCGTTCACCGTCGAGACCTGGGCCGGCGGCCTCAGCGAGAAGGTCCCGGACTCCGTCCTGCTCGCCGTCCTCGCGGCCGTCGCGGGCGCCGTCGCCCTCGGCATGTGGGCCCGCCGCCGCAAGCAGACGGCGGACGAGGCGGAGCAGGACGCCCCGGCGGACGGGAGCACCGAGGAGCCGGCGGACGACGTCGCTCCGGTACGCGAGGGGGCGGCGCGACAGGCCGAGTGAAGCCGGAGGAACACACCCCGGCCCCGCCGGTAAACGCCGCTCATCGGAATTGACGGACTCTAGGCTGCGTCGCATGAGCGACCAGCCCGAGCGTCCCGACGACTCCGGCGGGCACGGCGCGCACGCGCGGCCGCGCGGCGCGGGGGAGAAGTGGCACGCCTTCAAGCACTCGCCCTTCTTCCCCGCGTCCGTGCTCGTGATGATCCTGGCGGCGGCCGCCGGGCTCTTCGCCGGCTCGTACACCTACGCCATGGCCGACCCGGCCCCGCGCCGCATCCCCACCGCGGTCGTCGGCCCCGCCCAGGACCCGCCGGAGGCCGCGAAGTTCATCCAGGGCATGGAGAAGGCCCTCGGCTCCTCCCTCGAACTCCACCGCTACGACAGCTACCCGGAGGCCGAGGAGGCCGTCGAGGCACAGCGGTCCTTCGCGGTGCTGCGGGTGCGCGAGGCCGGACGCGTCGAACTCGACGTGGCGAGCGCCTCCGGAGCCTCCGTGGCCCAACTGCTCCAGCAGGCCGGACCGAAGGTCGGCAAGGCCGTCGGCGTCCAGGTCTCGGTACGCGACCTCAAGCCGCTCGACGAGGGCGATCCGCGCGGGCTCGCGATCTTCTACATCTCCCTCGCCGCCGTCATCATCGGCTTCGTCGGCGCCATCCAGCTCAGCGTGCACGCCCGCGCCCTCAACCCGCCCGAGCGGATCGCCTTCACCGCCGCGTACGCGCTGCTCGGCGGCTTCGTCATCGCCGCGGTGGTGGACTGGCTGCTGGACGCCGTCCAACTTCCCTTCGTCCACTCCTGGATGCTCCTCGCGCTGACCATGTTCACCTCGGGCATGGTCTTCACGATGTTCAACACCCTCTTCGGGCGCTGGGCGATGATCCCCACCTGGGGCGTGATGGTGCTGATCGGCAACCCGTCCTCGGGCGGCGCCGTCTCCTGGCCGCTGCTGCCGTCGATCTTCGGCACCATCGGCCGCTGGCTCCCGCCGGGCGCCTCCGTCAACGCCCAGCACACCGCCGTCTACTTCCCCGGCAACCTGCACGTCCAGCCGTACCTGGTGCTCGCCGCCTGGTCCGTCCTCTCCTGCACCGTCTTCTGGCTCTGGCGCCACCGCCACCCGGGCGGCCGCGACCCGAAGCCCCCCGGCCACGCGGCGGCGGCCACCTGACGCCCCGAACTCCGCCTTCGGAGCACGGAGTTGGGCCCGCACACACGAAGAAGCCCCACCGGGCGGACCTGGTGGGGCTTCTTGCTGCGGTGGCTGGGGCCGGGGTCGAACCGGCGACCTTCCGCTTTTCAGGCGGCCTGAGGGCCTTGCCGTACACCGGTGCGTCCGGAGCCGGGAGCCTCGTCCGTATGCGGTCGAACGCTGTTGGTCGTGGACGTTGATGTCGGCATTGATGTCAGACGTGTTCGACTGCCTGACCCAGCTGAGGTGTCTCCGCTCACGATGCTGAGTCGGGACCCGCAGGGGCAGACGAGGGTGAGGCCGGGCTGTCGTCGATGACGACAGTGGGCACCGCCTTCGGTCGCTCCCCCTTCTTGATGGAGTCGACTACAGGTGCCAGCGCGTCATACGTGCGAACCGCGATCGGGTCACTGTTGCCGCCCCACTCGCCGCGGTGCGCTTGGTGGTCGAGATCCCGTAGGTACTGCACGAGCTGCGTGCCAGTGAGGTGGACGTCGACCAAGTATTTGCTCTCTTTGGAGCGGGTTACCTTCGCCTTGCTCAGGTCGGCGATCGGCTTACCGCTGCGAGGGCTGTCCCGAGTGTGGTCCCACAGGTCACGGGAGGTGGTGATCTTGAAGTCTGAGACGCCGGCGGCCTTCTCCAGCCTCTCAGAGTGCCCTTCTGGACTCTGAGTCTGGAGCTTGCTGCAGGCGGTTGCCGACACCGTAAGGGCCGCAACGAGGGCGGCTGTGCATGCACCGCGAAGAAGGCCATGAAGAGGCACTTGAGCAATCACCAGATCAGTCTTGTCCAGGCATAGACGTGTCCGAGGGTGAATGGTCGGATACGGCCGGATGCTTTCGGTCTCGCATGCCTGCGCTTACGTCACGGGAGGGGTATCACCATGGCGCTGTGTCAGGTTGAACCACGCGATTACGCTGATGAGCATCAGCTGATGAGAGTGGAGAGTGCTCCGAGGATGGGTCCGAACTCGACGGCCGCGTACAAGGAGATCCGCAGGTGGATCGAGTCAGGGGAGTACGAGCCCGGCGAGAAGCTGCCGAGTGAGCGGAAGCTCGAAGACCTGCTGCCCGTGCGGCGCACGGCCTTGCGTCAGGTCCTGGCTCGTCTCGTGTCGGAGGGGTACATCGAGGTCTACGACCGCAGCTCGTACCGTGTGGCCGGCGGCGTGAGCACGCCGACGCCGGAGGGGCTGGAGCCGTGGACCATCCACGGCGAGCGCAGGATCTACGACAACAAGTGGATGGCCACCGACCTCGTGGACGTCGAGCCTCCCGGCGTTGAGCGCTTCGAGCACCACGTCGTGCGGCTTCAGCATGTCGTGATCACAGCGGTTCTGGACGATCAGGACCGGGTGTTGATGCTCTGGCGGTACCGGTTCGTCCCGCAGGCGTGGGGCTGGGAGCTGCCGGGCGGCATCGTGGACGCCGGTGAGGACTCGGCGGAGGCCGCTCGCCGTGAGGTCGAGGAAGAGACCGGCTGGCGGCCCGAGTCGTTGGAGCACGTGGTCACCTTCCAGCCCATGGTGGGCATGGTCGACTCGCCGCACGAGATCTACGTGGCCAGGGGTGCCAAGCGCATCGGTGAGCCGACGGACCGCGAGGAGGCCGGCCACATCGAGTGGGTCCCCCTCGCCGATGTCCGGGGCCTGATGAAGCGGGGCGACCTCATGGGGTCGGGCACGCTCGTCGCCCTGCTCCACATCCTCGCCAACCGCGGCCGTTTCACGGCTGCTGAGTAAGCAGGTCGATACGGCGTTGGTGTCGCACTGACCCGGTGCGCTTCGCCAAGAGCCGGGCCTCACGCAGGTGTTCCACGGCCTGGTCGTGCTCGTCCCGCACCAGGTGTGCTTGCGCCAGGTCGCATCGCAGTCCCGCCTGCGCACGGATGAAGCTGGGGTCGACGGCGTCGAGAGCTTCGTAGAGGTCGCTCACGGCGCCGTCGTCCCCGAGTAGGGCGAGCGCGTTGCCGCGCCACCGGATCAGGTGGCCCTGGTTCAGGAAGACGCTCGGCATGTCGTCGTCCCGTGCCAGCTCTCCGGCGGGGAGGCAGGCGAGCGCGTTGTCCATCGCGCGGTGGCAGTCGTCCGGCATGCCGGCCTTCGCGCACAGTTCGGCTTCAGCGGCGTGCAGCCATGCCTGAAGCCTCGGCGACAGCCGCTGACCTCCCGCCTCCTGTGCGTGCCGCACGAGGGCCACGGCGTCGTCCGGCCTCCCCGCCTCCCCCAGCACGTACGCCTGCTCGCCCATGGCGTGAGCGAGGAACATCGGCGCGTCCGCTTCCTTCGCCGCGTACTTCGCCAACTCGTAGTTCCGCCAGGCGCGTTCGACGTACCCGCC
Source organism: Streptomyces sp. HNM0574 (assembly GCF_012726235.1). Lineage (GTDB taxonomy): Bacteria > Actinomycetota > Actinomycetes > Streptomycetales > Streptomycetaceae > Streptomyces. The sequence continues at coordinate 83,933 of NZ_JAASAH010000007.1, read as the reverse complement.
GTCCAGCGCCTGCCAGGCGGCCAGGGTCGACGCTCCCGTCAGCGCGGCGGCCACCGGGCGCCGAGTGTCGGGCAGCACCGCGAAGGTGAGCGCTTCCTGAAGCGTGCCCAGGTGGTTCGTCATCTGGTCGACGATGCTCGCGGCGCCCATCTGACGGTCCATGGTCCGCAGGAGTTCGGTCTGGTCCATGAACGTCTGCACCATCGACTCGCTGACGTTCCGCGCTGAGTCGATGCGGTTCAGCAGCTCGTCGTACCCGTCCGCCCGTGCGTCCGGCGGGCGCGGGGCGACTTCTTGACCTCGGAGTTCGCTGTCCGTCGTGCCGAGGATCGCGCGCAGGGCGGCCGCGTAGTGGTCATTGATCCGGCGCTTGTCGTTCTCCCACTCGGAGACGTACGTACGCAGGCTGCTGACGCTCGCGACCTCGATCCGCTTCTGCCTGGCGTACGCCTCGATCGAGCGTACGAGCCGCTCCTGAGACATCCCCCGCGCCGCTCGCGCGGCCCGCAATCCGTTCGCCATGTCATCCGCCCCTGAGCGGTCGGCCGAGCAGTGGCTCTCCAGCATGCCGCACAAAGCCGCAGGTCGTCATGGGTTAACAGCCGACTTAACCACCTTGCGGTGAAGCCCAGTTGGCTACCGGCGCGCGCTCTCGCGCAGTCCCATGGAAGCGCACCAAGGGGGCCGCCGAGCGGGGAATCCGCGAAGGGGCTTGCATCTGGTGCGCACCAGATGCATTCTATTGGTGCGCACCAGATGAGGCTCCGGTCTCACCGGGTGCAATGCCTAGCCCGGAGGGCGAGGTGGTGGGCCTAGGTGCCTGCTGTCGGACCCGAAGGAAGCGGTTGTTGCTTGAGGTGTACCGGCCTGTTGTGCAGGTCTGAATGGCGGCCGGGGAGGCCAGGACATCCCCGGGCATGCGGGCGGTGGCCGTATCTCGGGGAGACCTGGGGCGGCCGGCCGAGCGAGCGGCGCATCCCCATACCGGCTTGGTCCGGCAGATGGGCGCGATGACCTCGGCAGCCTCCGCATGAGACGCGTTAGGGCGGCACACGGGCACCTGGAAAGGGCCTGTCTGGATGCCGCACCTGCGAGAGGCAGACCGGGGCCTGATGTTCCCCACCGTGCTGCCACTCGTCATGCGGGCAGGACGCCGAACTCGGCACGCCTGCCCGCTTGATGAGCACTCTCCAACCACATCAGAGGAGCCCCGATGTTCGAGTCCCGTGGCGAGATCGTCGCCGAGCAGCTGGCGACCACGACCAAGCGCGTTCTGCGGGCCGGGGGTACCCGGCAGGAGGCCGAGTACGCGATGCGGCAGGACATCAAGAAGTACGGCTACACCAAGGACGACCTGGAGGCCGCTCGTAGCCACCAGTTCATCGAGGAGTTCGCGAGCGGGTTCGCGAAGCTGCTGCGTCGCTGACCCTCGGCAACTTGTTGAACCAGCCCCGGCAGGAGCCGTGAGGGTGCGGGATCGAATCCCGACCGGGGCGCTCCGGCATATCGCCGGCATCCCCAGAAACTGCGCGCGGCCCCGGTGAGGCAACACCGGGGCCGCTGTGCTGGGCCGTTCCACCAGAGAGGAGCACGACCCGTCATGAGGTACATCGGAGCTGTTGAGGCGGTCGTTACCGCCGATGTCCCCGACCGTGAGCCCACGGTCGCGGAGCTGGACGCGATCGAGCGGGAGATGCCCGTCATCGAGGCGGGCGTCGCGCTGCTGGAGGCGCAGATCGTGGCCCTTGACCGGCCCGCGAGCGAGCTGGACGAGCGGCGTATCCGCCGGGCCCGCCGGAAGCTGCTGGCCGCTCGCCGTGACGCCGCGAACGGCGTGGAGACGGGGGCGGCGGCATGAGCCCCACTCCGAACCCGCTCAAGGGCCTGGCGCTCGTCCTCGTCCTGGTCGGCATCGTGCTGGCGACCGCGGGTGCGGTCGGGGCGATGGTGACCGGCAACCAGCGGCTGATGTTCGCCGCCGCTCTCGGATTCGCCCTGCAGTTCGCCGGTTGGCACCGCCACAACGCTCGTACGGGAGGCCGTTCATGAACCCCAACCAGGACCACACGGATGCGGCGCTGTCTGCGGCTCACGCGGATGTGAAGGCGGAGATCTCCCGCACCGACTCCAAGTCGTCGCTGCTGCTGGCGTTCGCCGGTGCGCTGCTGGCCGGCGCGGTGAGCGTGGCCACCAACGTGACCCTGCCGACCGAGGCGGCCGCCGTCGGCGTGCTGGGCGTGATCGCTCTCGCGGCGGCGGCCGGTCTGCTGCTGCGCACCGTCCGCCCCAACCTGTCCGGCCGGGTCGGCATGCCGAAGTGGGCCACCCTCGCCCCCGGCGAGATCCGCGCCGATCTGGCCCAGGACCAGCGGGCCGAGCACATCCAGGCCCTGGCCCGGATCGCGGTCGCGAAGTTCGGCAACCTGCGCCGCGCCATCGACCTCATCTGCCTCGCCGGCGTCCTCTTCGGCATCACGGCCGCGATCGCCCTCGGGGGCGCGTCATGAGCGAGGGAAATCCGCTCAGCACGCTCCAGAAGATCGTGCTGGGGCTGGCGTTCGCGCCGATGCTCGCGACCGGCGTCGCGGGCGGGATCGGGACCTTCAGCAACATCTCCGCGAAGTACGGGGAGGGCACGGCGGTGGGCGCGGTCGCCGCGGGCGAGGGTGCCACCGCTGTGCTGGCGCTGGTGCTGCTCGGGCTGACGATGCTCGGTCAGTCCTCCCCGCTGGTGATCCGCATCGGGCTGTGGGTCCTGCCCGCCGCCGCCTCGGCCATGGCCTGCACGGCCGCCACGGATTTGGGGCAGGCCGTGATCTACGCCGTCACGCCGATGGGCATGACGGTCTCCGCCGAGGGCATGGCCTTCCTCGCCCGGCGCATCGTCGTCCACCAGGACGGGCGCGACGCCGAGGCCGAGGAACGCGCCGCCGCCCTCGTCCGCGAACTCGCCTACCACCGGGCCTGCGCCGCCAACCACCCCGATGAGGACGTCCGCGCGGAGTCGGAACTGAAGTCGTGGAAGCTCGCCCGCAAGGTCGGGTCGGGCGACTCGACGTTGGGCGGTCGACTGCTGGAGATCCAGCGCGAGCGCGTCACCGGCGGTGCGAACGCCGCCTTGCAGTCGATGTTCACCCCCGGGCAGTCGGCCGACGAACCGTCCCCGACCGAAGCGGCCGAGACTACGGAACCCGTCGGCCCGGAGTCGACCCCTGAGCTGGAAGAGTCCGCCCCTCCGGCCCCCGCTCTCGCGGTGGCCCGGGCGCCGCTCGCGCTGCCTGAGCCGGTCGACCCGGTGAAGCCGGTCGAGCCGCCCCGGGCCCGGGCCACGGTGCCCGCCGAGTCGACCCGACCGCGACGGGCGACCACGGTCGTCCCGGACGCCGCGAAGTCGACCCGCCCCCGACGCACACCCGACCAACTCCTCACCGAGGCACGGAAGTTGACGGCCGACTGGTCGACCGAGGAACTGACCGCCGAGGCCATCCGCAAGGCCGTCCGCACCTCCGCCGAGAAGGCCCGCGGGCTGCGCGAGACCCTCCGTGCCGAACGCGCCGAGGGAAAGGCGGCGGCATGACGGCGCCGCTGCGGATCGGTTCGCTGTGTACCGGATATGGCGGCCTGGACATGGCCGTCCAGGACGTCCTGGGCGGCGATGTGGTGTGGGTGGCAGATCCCGACCCGGGTGCCTCCCGCGTCCTTGCCCACCATCACCCCGACGTCCCCAACCTCGGGGACTTGACCGTCACCGACTTCGGCCATGTCGAGCCGGTGGATGTGGTGTGCGGGGGTTACCCCTGTCAGCCGTTCTCCACCGCCGGGCTCCGGAAGGGAGTAGAGGATGAGCGGCACATCTGGCCCCACATCGCCCGTGCCCTTGGCGTTCTACGACCCCGCTACGCGGTGTTTGAGAACGTCGCAGGGCACCTTCGACGAGGATTCGATGTCGTCCTCGCCGACCTTGCCCGCCTCGGGTTCGATGCGGAATGGGTGTGTGTACCCGCGTCCGACGTCGGCGCCCCGCACGGCCGCCGGCGGCTCTTCCTCCTCGCCGTCGCTGCTGCCGACACCCCGCACCTCCGACACCAACGGGCCCGGACGACACGGGACGGGCGGCCCCGACCTGCGCACGGCCGTCTCGCTCCTACCGACGCCGGCAGCCCGGGACTGGAAGTCGGGCCGATCGAACCTGATGGACCGCAACGCCCGACCCCTGAACGAAGTCGTGGTGAACCTGCTGCCGACACCGACCGCGTCCGACGGGGACCGCACCAGCCCCACCTACGGGCGGGGCAACCCGACTCTGTGTGGGGCCGTTACGCCCCCGCGATCCGACGGTGGGAGCACGTCACCGGACGGGCAGCACCCCGAGCAACTGACCTTCGAGATCGGCTGAACCCCGCGTTCGTCGAATGGATGCAGGGCCTGGCGGCCGGCCACGTCACCGACGTCCCCGGCCTCACCCGCACCCAGCAACTCACCGCCCTGGGCAACGGAGTCGTCCCGCAGCAGGCCGAAATGGCCTTGGTTCACCTGCTCGGCAACGCCGTCCGCGTGGACGAGGGCGGGATAGCGGCATGAGTGAGCCGATCGTCTGCGCTCGCCAGTGGCGGCGCGTGATGCGGGTCGCCGGCTACCGGTGCCAGTGCACCGGGGCCTGCGGCGCCGACCATACCCAGGGCGGGGGCCGGTGCTCGCGTGAGCACGACCGGCCCGCCGACAAGGGCCCGCAGCGCAACCGGCTGCTCGCGGCCCCCGCTGATCCCACCCTTTCCCCCACCCTCGCGGCTCGCGCCGAGCTGCGGGCGTGGTGCGGCCCCTGCCACGCCACCGCCTGCCGTACCGCCCGACGCGCCCGCAACGAACCCGATCCCGCTCAGGGCGCTCTCTTCTCGCCCTGAAATTCGAGGAGGAGCGATGAGCGACCTTCTGCCCGCCCACCAGCACAGCGCCACCTGCGGCTGCTATCCGACCGGTTCGGCCGGGGTGTACCAGCCGGTGCCGCTCACCAGCCAACCGCAGTCGCCGCAGGTGGTGCACGTGCACCAGGCGCCGCCGGACCGCACCACGCAGCGCATCGCGCTCGGCACCGGGATCGGTGCCGGGACGGTCGCCGCGGGGGTGTACTTCGGCCCCCTTCTCGTCGGCGTGCTGACCGCCATGGCCGCGAACCTCGCGGTCCTCGCCCTCCTGGTCGCCTTCGTGGTGTGGGGCGGCGTGACCGTCATCCGCACCGTGGGCGGCAAGGACGGCCAGGCCGCCGCCGACACCCTCTCCCGCGCCCGTAAGTCCCGCTGAGACCAGAGGAGTTCAAGCCCGTGGCTGACCCGAAGCTGACCGCCAAGGAGAAGTCCCAGATCGCCTACTACACCGGCCGGATGTGCAAGCAGTCCCTCGCCGAGGGCGCCGACCTGTCCGACTGGGAGAAGAAGATCGACCGCGTCCTGGACGGTGCCCGCGAGCGCGAGCAGGACGGCAAGAAGTAGCTGCCCCCGGGGCGACCGCCGGTGCCTGCCAGCAATGCCGGTCGCCCCGGGCCCCCACCCCGCGCGTAGACGAGACAGGAGGAGCCCAGCATGACGCAGATCGCGGAGGCGCACGAGATGGGCACCGTGCACGACCTCGATGAACACCGCGCCTCCCGCGAGGAGACGCCGCCCAAGGTGAGCCTGGTCAAGCAGCCCGCCCCGTCCGGCACCGCGCCCGAGGAAGGGGCGGGCGAGGTGGAGGCGGTCGACCGGGCGGACAACCCCCTCGCGGACTGGCTGACCGTGCCGGATGCTCCGGTGCTGCCGGCGTGGGCACAGTCGTGGAAGTCGATCCGGGCCAACTTGGGTGCGCTGGGGCGGCTGACGTGGTGGCACACGCGCTACCACGGCGTGCGGGTGCCGAAGTACCTGATGAAGGCTGTGCTGTTGGCCTGCCGCGGCTTCTACCGGGCGGTCAAGGGCATCTGGCCCACCCTCTCGGCACAGGAACACACCGGCACGGTCAAGGCCCTGCGCGCGGAGGCGAAGGCCCGGCCGGAGGATGTGGAGCTGGCCATCCGGCATCAGATCGCCCACGCGGCCCGTACCCAGACCCGGCGGTGGCGTTTCGGGATCGCCGCCATCGGCGTCGCCGCCGCCGCGGCCGGCGTCTACCTCGCTGATCCGGTCTTTCAGGCCGGTGTGGCCGCGGCTGTGGTCACCCCGCTCGCCTACCTCGGGCGCGGCGAGGAGACGCAGCTGCTGGACCAGGGGACGCCGCCGCTGAAGGTGGACATGTCCGCCAAGCAGCTCAACGACGCCCTGCGCGCCGCCGGGCTGCTCAAGGCCCCGGGCAAGGGCGAGGACGAGGGCCCGAAGGTGCACTGCGTCATGGGGCCGGTCCGCGACGGCCGCGGCTGGGCGGTCGTCTTCGACCTCCCCCGCGGCGGCGGCAAGACCGCCTCGGACGTGCTGGCCAAACGGGAAGTCCTCGCCCAGGAACTGGGCGTGGACGAGATCCAGTTGGTGATGTCCCGCGTCCGCGCGGCGAAGGGCGGCAACGCCGGCCGGGTCTCGCTGTGGGTGGCCGACGACGACCCCTACCTGGCCTCGCCTGTGCCCTCGCCGCTGGCGAAGATGGAGAAGTTCTCCATCTGGGACGCGGTCCCCTTCGGGCAGGACGCGCGCGGCAACCGCATCGACGTGCCCGTGATCTGGCAGTCGATGTTCTTCGGCGGCCTGCCCCGCCGGGGCAAGACCTTCACCCAGCGCCTGATGACCGCCGCCGGACTGCTCGACCCGTGGGTGCGGCACTACGTCGCGGACTTCAAGGGCGGGCAGGACTGGATGGGCATGCGGCACGTCGCCGCCCGCCTCGTCCTGGGGGCCGAGCAGGACGCCATCGAAGCGTTCAAGGCCATGCTCAAGGAACTGCTGGCCGAGATGGAACGCCGCTTCGCGCTCTTCCGCGGCCTGCCCACCTCCATCTGCCCCGAGGGCAAGCTCACGCCGCAGATCGTGGAGAAGTACCAGATGCCGTTCATCTTCCTCACCGTCGATGAGCTGCAAGAAGCCTTCCTCGCGATGAGCGATCAGGAGCGGGAGGAAGTGGTGGACGACCTCGGCCGCATCGCCCGCCGTGGCCCGGCCGCCGGGTTCATCTCCAACTACGCCTCCCAGCGCCCCGACGCCAAGTCCGTGCCGACAAAGCTGCGGGAGATCATCACCATCCGCTGCTGCACCCAGGTCACCGACAAGACCTCCTCGGACATGGTCCTGGGGCAGGGCAAGGCCGCTATGGGCGCCGACGCCTCCCTGCTCTCCGAGGAGCACAAGGGCGTCACGGTGCTGGTCACCGGGCCCGCGAGCTACGCGACGGTGAAGAACGACATGCTCACCACCTCCGAGTTCAACGCGCTGTGCCTCAAGGGCCGCGCCCTGCGCGAACCCCTCGGGCAGATCGCCGGCGACGCCGCGGGCGACGTGACCGCCCAGGCCGACCAGGCCGGGATCGTCATCGCCCCCGTCCTCTCCGACTGCCTGGACGTGATGCGGCACGCCGACCGCATGCACACCACCACCCTGCTGGACCGGCTCGTCAACGCCGACGAGGACCGCTACGGCGACTGGGACGCCGAACGCCTCGCCACCGAACTCGAAGCCGCCGGCGTCACCCGCACCACCCGCCAGGTCAAGGTCGAGGGCAAGAACCTCGCCGGATGGCGCCGCTCCGACCTCGAAGCCGCCGTCCCCGAAGAACTCCTCCTCGCCGCCCGCGCCACCAACCCGGTAGAGGCCACCCCCACTACCGAAACCGCCTCCTGACCCCCTCCGACACCCCGCTACCCCACCCCCGCCCGTAGACGGGGCCCGCTACCCAGGTAGATCCCCCCGTAGACGCGCCCTGACCTGCGAAGTAGCGCCCCGTAGAGGGGGTACAGCGACCCCCGCCGCACCCCTCCACAGGCCCCGAGAACGACCCTGCTGAAGGAGCCACACCCGTGCACGACGAGTCCGAGTTCATCGACTGCGAGCTGTGCCTCCCGTCCGACGACGGCGAGACCTACACCTACCCGCACTGCTGCGGCTGCGGCGCCAACGGCAGCAGCGAACGCCCCGACTGCACCTGCGAGTAGCCCGCACCGAGAGCACCAGCTCTCACATCTCTGGAAGGAGCGTCATGGACTCCGTCCCCGACGGCCCGCTCGATGCCGAGCCGCGCGGCTTCACCTCTCAGGAGGAGCAGCACGCGGTGCTGCTGGCCGAACTCGACGCCGCCGGTGTGCACCTGGGCACCTACGACGCGCGGATCGTGCAGTGGCTCGCGGGCTGGGACTGGTCGACCGTCGCGGTCGTCGCCAGCCTCATCCGCCGCGCCGCCCAGTAACACCGAGGGCGGCCCACGTCTCGCCAAAGCCTGGGCCGCCCTCGTCTGCCAGAACCCAAGAGAACTGGAGGCCATCCAGCATGACCCAACCCACCGACATCCGGCGAGAGGTCCGCTCGCCGTCACCGCAAGAGGAGCACCGGTTTGCCGCTCTTCGCCTTGCAGCCGTCGGCGTGCCGGTGCTGCCGCTGAGGGCCGGGAAACTGCCGGTCGGAAACTGCTCCGACTGCACCGGCGCCGCGTGTGGCGGCCGGCCGAACATGCGCGTCGCGGGCGAGTGCAGGTGCCCGGCCCCGTGTCACGGCTGGGCCGCCGCCACCACCGACCCGCACGTCCTCACCTCCCCGGCCTGGGCGCGTGCGTGGCGTGAGGCGGCGGCGGTGGCGTACCACCCTGGCGGCGCCGGTCTCACGGTCGTGGACCTCGACCACGCGGAGGCTGTCGCCTGGGCTCGTGCCGCGCTCCCGGCGACGCGGACGGTGCGCTCGCCGCGGGGTGAGCACTGGATCTACCGGGGCGCCATGTCTTCGGCGAACGCGGTCCGTGACGGCGTGGACGTCAAGTCCCGTATGTCCTACGTCCGTTGGCTCGGCCCCGGCACCGGCCTCTTGGCCGAGCTGCCGGACGCGGTGCGCGCGCTGGCCGTGAAGGAACCCACGGCCCGCCCCGCGCCGCTGACTGTCACCGTGCCGGGGCAGGCCGCAGGCGGGCAGTGCCGACACCGCACGCCGGTGTTCCTGGAGCGCGGCATCGCCATGGCGGAGCAGCGCATCAGCGAGGCGTCCGGGGCGGTGCACAACACCGTGTACGGCACGTTCTTGGCGGTGCTGTCCGCGCACGGCCGGTGCGGCTGCCTGACCGAGGGCCACGTCGCTCGGCTGTTCACGGCCGCGCAGGCCAGGGGCGAGAGCGCCCGGCACTGCACCGAGGCGTGGGCCAACGCCCGTGCCAGGTTGGGGATGTAGCCGATGTCGGATGAGGAGAAGACTCCGGCGCGGGAGGTCATCGCCGAGTACGCGCAGGCGCACTTCCGGTACTTCCGCACCGCCGACGGCACCGTCTACGCCCAGCGCAACGGCCAGCCCGTGGCCCGCCCGATCCGCTCCCAGGGCACATCCGGAAGCCACCGGCAGGAACTCATGGTCGGCCTCTTCCGAGACGGCCTCGGCGTATTCAACGGCACCGCCCTCAAGGAGGCCCTGGACTTGATCGAAGCACTCGCGATGAACCAGCCCGCGCAGCAGGTGCACATCCGCGTCGCCCCGGGAACGGACGGTGCGACGTGGCTGGACCTGGGCCGTAGCGATGGGCAGTCCGTCCGCATCCACCCCACCGGCTGGGACATCCTCACCCCGGCCCCGGAAGAGGTGTGCTGGCGGCGCACGCAGCTCACCGGCGAACTCCCCCTCCCGGCAAGGGACACGGACGGCAAGGGCATCGACCTGCTGCTGCGGCTGACCAACTTCGCCAGCGCGGAGACCGAGTGCCTGGCCATCGCCTGGCTCATCGGCTGCCTCGGCCCGCACGTCCCCGTGCCCGCCCCGTTCCTCACCGGTCCCCAGGGGGCGGGGAAGTCCACGGCGGGCCGCATGCTCATGCGGATCATCGAGGGCATGAGCGGGGACCTGCGCCGCGCCCCGAAGGACGAGGAGAACCTGATCGTGCCGGTCGCGGCCGGATGGGTCACCGCCCTGGACAACCTGAGCCACCTGACGCCGGACTTGTCGGACGCGATGTGCTGCATCGTCACCGGCGCCGAGAACACCAAACGCGCCCTGCACACCGACGGGGACGTCTACCGCGTCGGCTACCGCCGCCCCCTGCTGATGACTGGCATCGACGTCGGCGTCATCCGCCCCGACCTCGCCGAACGCCTCCTCCCCCTCCGCCTGGAACGGCCGAAGGTGCGGCGGACCGAGGCCGAACTCTGGGCGGACTACGAACAGGCCCTGCCCGTCATCCTCGGCTCCCTCCTCGACCTCACCGTCCAAGTCCGCGCCGCCGAAGCCGACATCCCCACCGACCTGCGGATGGCCGACTTCGCCCACCTGTGCGCCCAGCTCGACGCCGCCACCGGCTTCAAGTCCCTGGCCGCCTACCGGGCCAGCCTGGACGACCTCAACGACGACGTCATCGAGGGCGACCTCCTCGCCCAGACCGTCCTCAAGCACGCCGCCAGCCTCACGCCGGGCACGCAGGAGCGGATGACGTCCTCGGAGTGGCTGCACGCCCTCACCCAGCTCTACACCGGGGACGAGCTCCGGCCCCTGCCCAAGGGCTGGCCGACCACGGGCAAGGTGCTCTCCGACCGGCTCAAGCGTCTTCAGCCGACCCTGGCCGCCCGTGGCGTCCTCATCGACTGGGGCCGCATCAACAAGAGCCGGTACATCGAGATGTCCCGGACGGCGGCCCGGGCCGTGTCCGAGCAGGCATCGCTGCTCTGACCGGGGCGCCGGTTCGGACACAGGCAAGAAGAGCACGACGTCGCCCGCGAAGGAACGGGGTGCTCTTCTTGCTGTTCGGCGCCACGCGCCGCCCAAAGGACGCGCCGCGAAGCGGCTCCTTCTTCACGCCGTAACGCGCACCACAACCACAACAGACACCCCCTCTCTTTTTCCTAAGAGAAGAGATCCTGCGTCACCCACGTCACCCAGGCACCACAAACGGCGCCTGACCTGCCGCGATACCGGTGACGCAGGACGGCCACGGCTGCGTCACCCCGCGTCACCCGCGTCACCGGGACGCGGGCCTGCGTCACCGGTGACGCGCCCCAAACCCCCTGCGTCACCACAAACCCGCAGCTCAGAGCCACGAAGTGACGCAGGTGACGCGATGACGCAGAAATCCGAACCTCGGACACACGGCGCCGCCCGGCACGTGCTGCCCCACCCCCCCCCGGCCGCGCCAGCCGCACCGCCGGCGCAGCAGACCTGAGAACGGGGAGGGGACAGCCCTCCCCGTGCCGAGGAGGCAACCGCATGAAGGTCGCACTTCCCCCGACGCACGAAGCCCTCACCGTCGACGAGGTCGGGACGGCTCTGCGGCTCAGCCGCTTCAAGGTCTACGACCTCATCCGCTCCGGAGCCCTCCCCAGCTTCAAGGAGGGCCGCTGCCGGCGTATCCCCGCCGACGCCCTCGCCACGTACATGAACAACAAGATGAAGGAAGCCGCGTAATGCCCCGAGGACGCAGGAACCCCAACGGCGCGGGTTCCATCACGCTTCGCAAGGACGGCCGGTACATGGCGGCCGCCTACGTGACCACGGCATCCGGCGTCAGGAAGAGGAAGTTCGTCTACGGCAAGACCTGGGACGAGGCGCACGAAAAGCTCGTGGAGCTGCACTCCATGGAGCACAGTGGCGTCCCGATCCCGGACACGAACTCGACGGTCGCGCAGTACCTCCGGTACTGGCTGGCCGAGGAGGTGAAGCCGAACCGTCGGCCCAAGACGTACCAGGGGTACGAGAGCGTGGTCCGCACGCACCTCGTCCCGGGTCTCGGGAAGAAGAAGATCCGGACCCTGCGGGCCCAGGAGGTCCGGGCCTGGGTCAACCGCGTGCGCATCGAGTGCCAGTGCTGCAAGCACGGTTGGGACCAGGGGCGCGACGAGAAGTGCTGCACGGTGAAGAAGTGCTGCAACGCGACGCTGTCCCCGCGCATGGTGCAGGTCATCCACGCGGTGCTGCGCAACGCGCTCCAGCACGCCGTGCGGGAGGAGCTGATCACGAGGAACGTGGCCAAGCTCGTTCAGGTGACCACGCCGACGTACGGCACGGGCCAGGGTCTCTCCGCCCCCATGGCGAAGCTCGTCCTCAAGGAGCTGCACGAGCACCGGATGTACGCGCTGTACGTCCTTGCCATGACGCTCGGGATGCGCCGCGGCGAACTGCTCGGGCTGTACTGGGACGCGGTCGACTTGGAGAAGGGCACGCTCACGGTGGCAACCAACCTTCAGCGAGTCGGGGGCGAACTCCGCATCGTCCAGCCCAAGACGCGGACTTCAGTCCGCACCCTGCCTCTCCCGTCCCTCGCCGCACGGGCGTTGACGGAGCATCGGGAGCGTCAGGCGCAGGAGCGCGCGGACGCCGGCATGGAGTGGAGGGAACACGGGTTGGTCTTCCCGTCCCGGATCGGCACTCCGTACGAGCCCGACAACCTGCGTCGGAGCTGGGGGCCGGTGCGCCGGAAGTTCGGGCTCACGCACCGCTTTCATGACCTGCGTCACACCTGCGTCACGCTGCTGCTCGATCTCGGGGTGCCGCCGCACGTGGTCATGCAGATCGCGGGGCACAGCGACCTGGACGTGACGATGGGGGTGTACGCGCACGCCTCGCTGGACGAGAAGCGGCGGGCGCTGGAGAAGCTGGACGAAGCCCTTTGCTGAGCGGCTGATGTCAGTTGGTGCTGTCACGGGCACGAAAGAGCCCCCTCCGAAAGCCTTCGGAGGGGGCTCAAGCCCTGGTAGGGCTGCGGTGGCTGGGGCCGGGGTCGAACCGGCGACCTTCCGCTTTTCAGGCGGACGCTCGTACCAACTGAGCTACCCAGCCACGCGATCCGGAGATCGCAGCGGTCCTGACGGGATTTGAACCCGCGGCCTCCACCTTGACAGGGTGGCGAGCACTCCAAACTGCTCCACAGGACCAAGCTCGTGCGAGACAAGTCTCGCACAGGTTGTGCGTGCCCCCAACGGGATTCGAACCCGTGCTACCGCCTTGAAAGGGCGGCGTCCTGGGCCACTAGACGATGAGGGCTGATGGCCCACCTGGGCGCCGTTCCTGCTCCGTAGCGCCTCGGGGACGTGTGAAGCATATGGGATACCGGGAGCGTTCGCCAAAACGGTTGCCGTCCGCATCCGGCGGCGGCCTCAGCCGGGGCTCCCCGGCGGGCTCGTGACGGGGCCGGGGGACGGGCCGGCCGGGGTGGATTCCGCGTCCACCCCCGTGGGCCGGACGGTGGGCGCGGTGGACGGGGAGCCCGAGGGGCTCGGCGACGGGGAGGTGCCCGGCTCGGCGTCGTCCGGGAGGTGGCGGGCGACCTCGGCGGAGCTGAGGCCGAGGCCGCCGAGGGTGATCTCGTCCCACGCCTGGAGCCGGTTGGTCTCCCGGTCGAGGTAGAGCACGGAGGCGGCGACCTTCTGCGGCTCCTCGTCCTCGACGGCCCGCAGCCCGCCGCCGCCGGTGGTGCCCTGGACCATCAGCCGGGTGCCGCCGTCGAGCACGGTGGTGGCGCGGCGGTGGGTGTGGCCGGCCAGCGCGAGCGGCACCAGCCCGTCGGCCTGCCGGGCCAGGACGGGGTTGTGGCCGACGGCGATGTCGACGGGGGTGCCCGCGGCCTTCTGCGCGCGCAGCGCCGTGGCCAACTGGCGGCCCGAGCGGATCTCGGCCGGGTCGCCCGCGGGGACGACGGAGCGGTCGGGGGTGAACTGCGGGTCGCCGCGGCCCGCGAGGCGGAGTCCGGCGACGTCGACGGGGACGCCGTCGTCCAGGACGTGGACCCGGTCGCCCTTGCCGGCTCTGGCTGCCTTCCCGGACTTCGCCGCGAGTTCCTCGACGGCGCGCTGGGTGTCGTCGGAGTCGTGGTTGCCGCGGACCCAGACGTAGGGGGCGCCGAGGCCGGTGACGGCGCTGAGGAAGCCGTTCTCGGCGCTGGTGCCGTGGTCCATGGTGTCGCCGGTGTCGATGATCACGTCGATGTCGTACTGCTTCACCAGCGACTTGATGATCTGCCAGGCGGCCGGGTTGAGGTGGATGTCCGAGACGTGCAGGACGCGCCGGGTGCCGGTGCCGGGCTCGTAGGCGGGGAGGGTGGAGGCGGTGTCGTACAGCTTGGAGACGTTGGTCACCAGGCGGGCCAGTTCCTGCTGGTAGACGTCGAAGTCGCTGACGATGCTGCGCGCGTCGCCGACCACGGACGGGGCGCTGGCCAGCAGGCCGGAGAAGCGCGGCTCCAGTACCGACTTCGGGTTCCAGGTCGCCCAGGCGGCCGCGCCCGAGGCCGCCATCAGGGCCAGCGCGAGCCCTCCGGCGGCGAGGGCCCGGCGGGGTCGGCGGAGGACGAGGAGGCCGAGCGTCGTGGCGCCGAGCACGGCGGCGACGGCGGCGCGTACGGCCAGGTCGGCGGTGCCGGAGCGGACGTCGGTGGTGATCTCCGCCTCCAGGCCGCGGAGCCGTTCGGGGCGGTCGACGAGGGCGGCGGCGCGTTCCTGGTCGATCTGGTCGAGGTCGACGTCGAGGCGGAGCGGGGCGCGGTGGCTGTCGAGTTCGAGCGCGCCGAGCGGTGAGACGTTCACGGTGGTGCCGCCGTCCGCTGAGGGCCGCAGCGCCATCGTCGTGTCCACCGGCCCGACGGGGGTGGCGACGGCTCCGGCGACGAGCAGGCCCAGCCAAGCGCCCAGCAGGGTGACGGCGACGAGGCGCAGCGCCCGCCAGTACGGGTGGGCGGGGCGTTCCAGGGTGAGCCGCGGGGCGGGGGTGAGCGCGCGGTAGCGGCGGACGAAGGGGGCGGTGAGCGCGGCGGCCACGGCGCGGGGCTCGGGGAGGCGGCGCGGGGTGTCCCCTCTGTCGCGTCTATCGCGCTTCTGAGCTCTTCCCGTTTCCTGGGGCTTTCCGGCGTCGCGGGCCATGTGGCCCCGTATGCCCCTCCGGCGGGGCGACTATGCGGACCGGGCGCGAGGGCCCCTGCGCGGGGGAACCCGGGTGGCCGACAATGGCGGCGTGCTGGAGATGACGCGCGAGGACTTCGAGGAACTGGTCGCCGAGGCGCTCGACCGGATCCCGCCCGAGCTGACCAGGCTCATGGACAACGTCGCGGTGTTCGTCGAGGACGAGCCGCCGCCCGAGGACCCCGAGCTGCTCGGGCTGTACGAGGGAACCCCGCTGACCGAGCGCGGCGAGTGGTACGCGGGCGTGCTGCCGGACCGGATCACCGTCTACCGCGGGCCGACGCTGCGCATGGTCGAAGCGGAGGGCGGCGAGCGGGAGTTGGTCGTCGCGGAGGTCGAGGTGACCGTCGTGCACGAGATCGCGCACCACTTCGGCATCGACGACGAGCGGCTGCACGCGCTGGGGTACGGGTGAGCGTGCCGGGCGCCGGTGCGGCGCCCCCGCCCGAGGCCGTCGACCCGGACGTCGACCTGCACGTTCCCGCGCAGCGCGCGGAGACGGAGGGGCGCCGGGCCTGGGGCGTGCTCGGGGCGGTCGCGGCCGGCGGCGCGCTGGGCGCCCTGGCGCGCTTCGGGCTGACCCGCCTGCTGCCGCCGGACGCGAGCGGCTTCCCGTGGGGCGTGTTCGTGGTGAACCTGCTCGGCTGTGCGCTGATCGGTGTGCTCATGGTGCTGGTCAGCGAGGGCGGCCGGGCGGGGCGCGCGCACCCGCTGGTGCGCCCGTTCCTCGGGGTGGGTGTGCTGGGCGGCTTCACGACGTTCTCGACGTACGCGGTCGACGTGGCCCTGCTGCTGGAGCGCGGCCCCGCCGCGGCTGGCGCCGCGCTGGCGTACCTCCTCGCGACGCCGGTCGGGGCGCTCGCCGCGGTGTGGGCCGCGGCGGCCGCGACCCGCGCCGTCCTGGCCCGCGGCGGTGCGCCGTGACGTGGCTGTACGTGATGCTCGGCGGGGCCGTCGGGGCGCCGTTGCGGTACCTGGCCGACCGGGCGGTGCAGGCCAGGCACGACTCGGTGTTCCCGTGGGGCACCTTCGTGGTGAACGCCGTCGGCAGCTTCGCGCTGGGCGTGCTGACGGGGGCGAGCGCGGCGGCCGGGACGGGTTCGGTGCTGTTCGCGCTGCTGGGCACGGGCCTGTGCGGGGCGCTGACCACGTACTCGACGTTCAGCTACGAGACGCTGCGGCTGGCCGAGCGGGGCCGGCGGTTCCTCGCGCTGGCGAACGTCGTGGCCTCGCTGCTCGTCGGTCTCGGCGCGGTGTTCCTGGGGCTGACGCTGACGCGTGACCTGTTGGGGTGAGCGGGAGTTGGGCACTGCGCCCCCCGGGCCCGCCGGGCCGCCGCTGAGCCCCGCCGGGCCGCCCGCCCCCTCGCCGGAGGTGCCGTGTGCGCCCGTTCCCCAGCCGTACCGCCAGCCCCGCTGCCGCCCGCCGCTCTTCTGCGGGCCCGTCCCCCGCGGGCCGGGTCGCCGTCCGTACGGCCGCGAGCGCGTTGCTGCTGGTGACCGTCAGCGGGTGCATGACCGTCTCCGGCGAGGACGGGCCGCGCGAGGCCACCGTCCCGGCCGGGCACGAGGCCGGTGCCGGGGCGGACCGGCCCTCCGGCGGTGGTGGGCCGTCGGCCGACAGCGGGCGGGAGGTGTCCGGCGGTGCCTCGGTGGGCGGGGCGGCCGGGGTGCCGGGTTCCGCCGGGTCGGTGGACGGGACGGGCGGGGGTCCGGCGGTGCCGGACGCGCCGGTGGCCGGTTCCGGGGGCGGTGCGGACGGTGTGCAGGCGGGGACGGGCGGTGAGCCCCGGCCCTCCCCGGGGGACGGGAGCACGCGGCCGCCGTCGCCGGACGAGCCGTCCAACTCGCCCTCGCCCCGGCCGAGTTCCACGCCGCCGAGCCCGGACCCGTCGTCGCCGGTCCCCGAGCCGTCGGAGAGCGAGCCGGAGCCGTCGCCGTCCCAGGAGTCGCCGTCGTCGGGCGGCTCCCCCTCGGGCGGCGAGTGAGGTACGCCTCGGACGCTCGTCCGGTACGGAGCAACTGCCGTATGCCGGGCGGGAGTTGAGACGGCAGGGTTCCGGCGCGCGGGAACTCGGGTGACCGGGGTCACGGGGGCGCGGTGCGGGGGAGGTCGCCCATTTGCGCCGTGCGTCGCTGGGTGCGTATGCTGGTAGATCGTTTGATCCCATTTGCCCGGCGCCATCTCAGAGCGCGCCGCGTGGCGCGTTCCTGCCGACCGTGGTTGACCGCATTGAGGCGGTTTTTTGCGACTTCACGGAGTTCTGGGCGCGTGCCGAATGACTCCGGAAGGTTTCGCATTTCGCATGTCCATCACCACGCCTGACACCGCCGTCCTGCCCGAGGACGAGCCCACCGTCACGTTCGCCGATCTCGGTCTCCCCGAGCCGGTCGTCCGCAAGCTGGCGCAGAACGGTGTGACCACCCCGTTCCCGATCCAGGCCGCCACCATCCCGGACGCCCTCGGCGGCAAGGACATCCTCGGCCGCGGCCGCACCGGCTCCGGCAAGACCCTCTCCTTCGGTCTGCCGCTGCTGGCCCGCCTCGTCGACGGCCGCACCGAGCGCAAGCGCCCCCGCGGCGTGATCCTCACCCCGACCCGTGAGCTCGCGATGCAGGTCTCCGACGCGCTCCAGCCGTACGGTGACGTGCTCAACCTCCGTTTCAAGGTCGTCTGCGGCGGCACCTCCATGGGCAACCAGATCTCCGCCCTGGAGCGCGGCGTCGACATCCTCGTCGCCACCCCCGGCCGCCTCCGCGACCTGATCAACCGCGGCTCCTGCTCCCTGGACGACGTCGAGGTCGCGATCCTCGACGAGGCCGACCAGATGGCCGACCTGGGCTTCCTGCCCGAGGTCACCGAGCTGCTCGACCTCGTCCCCGAGGGCGGCCAGCGGATGCTCTTCTCCGCGACGATGGAGAAGGAGATCGACGGTCTCGTCCGCCGGTACCTCGTCGACCCCGTCTCGCACGAGGTGGACGCGGCCCAGGGCGCGGTCACGACGATGACGCACCACGTCCTCATCGTGAAGCCCCGCGACAAGGCCCCCGTGACCTCGGCGATCGCCGCGCGCAAGGGCCGCACGATCATCTTCGTCCGCACCCAGCTCGGCGCCGACCGGGTCGCCGAGCAGCTCTGCGAGACCGGCGTCCGCGCCGACGCGCTGCACGGCGGCATGACCCAGGGCGCCCGGACGCGCACCCTCGCCGACTTCAAGGACGGCAAGGTCAACGTGCTCGTCGCCACCGACGTCGCCGCGCGCGGCATCCACGTCGACGGCATCGACCTCGTCCTCAACGTCGACCCCGCCGGTGACCACAAGGACTACCTGCACCGCTCCGGCCGTACGGCCCGCGCGGGCCAGTCCGGCACCGTCGTCTCGCTGGCCCTGCCGCACCAGCGCCGCCAGATCTTCCGGCTGATGGAGGACGCGGGCGTCGACGCCTCGCGCCACATCATCGGCCGCGGTGACGTCTTCGACGAGGACGTCGCCCGCATCACCGGCGCCCGCTCGCTGACCGAGGTCCAGGCCGAGTCCACCGCCAACACCGCCAAGCAGGCCGAGCGCGAGGCCATGCAGCTGGCCCGCCAGCTGGAGCGCGCGCAGCGCCGCGCCGCCGAGCTCCGCGAGGAGTCGGAGAAGCTGACGGCCCGCGCGGCGCGCGAGCGCGGCGAGGACCCGGACGAGGCCGTCGCCGAGGCCGCGGCCGCGCTGAAGGCCGAGATGGAGGCCGAGGCGATCGAGGAGGAGCGGCGCGAGCAGCGTCGCCAGGAGCGCGAGCGCCGCGACGCGGCCAAGCGCGAGGAGCGGGACCGTGGTGACCGCGGCGGCGACCGTGGCGGCTTCCGCCGTGACGACCGCCGGGACGACCGGGGCGGCCGTCCGCAGCACCGCGGCGACCGTGACCGCGGCGAGCGCCGGGACAACGACCGGGGCCCGCGCCGTGACGACCGCGGCGGCTTCCGCCGTGACGACCGTCGCGACGACCGCGGTGGCGACCGTGGCGGTGACCGCGGCGGGTTCCGCCGTGACGACCGCGAGCGCGGCGAGCGCCGGGACGACCGTGGCGGCTTCCGCCGTGACGACCGTCGGGACGACCGCCGTCCGCACAACCGTGACAGCCGCGACAGCCGCCCGAACGACCGTCGCCCCTACGGCCGTCGGGACGACCACCGCGGCGGCGAGCACCGTGGCAGTGACCACCGCGGCGGCGGCCGCTCCTTCGAGCGCCGCAACGACAAGCCCCGCTGGAAGCGCAACGGCTGACCCCTCCTGAAAGAGGGAATGCCTTCGTAGCGCGACAGGTGCGCGGGCTATGCTGCGGGGGCGGGCCGTTAGCTCAATTGGCAGAGCAGTGGACTTTTAATCCATTGGTTGTGGGTTCGAGTCCCACACGGCCTACAGACTGAGACCGGGTCAGCACATCGCTGACCTGGTCTTTTTCTTTGCCCCGGTGGCTCGGGCCGGGGAACGGGACGACCTTCGCACCCTCATGCGGGCCCATCTGCGGGCACGGGCTCCTCGACGGCCGTGCCGGCCGAGACCTGCCCGGGTTTCTCGGCCGAGTTGACCCGCGGTGCCGCGGAACCTCGCCAGCACTCGCCGGGGGCGGCCCCGTTCGCGCCACATGTGCTGAAGCAGCGCTGCACAGTGAGGAGTTCGAGGATGCAGCGGAGTGCTGACTCGGGGAGCCCGTGGTGGTCGTTGCCGGGGGTTTTTCGGCACCCCTCGGCCAGGGTCGAAGCCCAGCGCCTGGCGGTGCTCGTGACCGCCATCGGCGCCGTCCTGCCCGCTCTGACCGGCCGCCCCTGGTGGCGTGCCGCAACCGCGTAGACGGCCAGGCGCCAAGGGGGCACGGGGTTATACGTCGGCGCAGCACCCGAACCCCACCGAAGTGGGCCCGGGCGCTGCGTCGTTTCCGGCGGCTTGGGTGGACGGGGCGTCAGGAAGGGGCGGGTGGCGGGAGTCCGGGGTGTGCGGCGGCGACGCGGCTGACGGAAGTCGAGGCCCTGGTCTTTCTCCTGCGGAGTACGGGTTCAGGCGCCGTGCGGCAGCGGGGCGGCCGGGCTGACCAGGCCGGCCGCGCGCAGCTCGGTCCAGAAGGCGGCCGGGATGGTCTCGTCGAGGGCGGCGGTGTCCTCGGCGATGCGGCTGGGCCGGGTGGCGCCGGGGATGACCGCGGCCGAGGCCGGGTGGGTGAGGGAGAACTGGAGGGCGGCGGACTTGATGCTGATGCCGTGCTCGTCCGTGAGGGCCCTGAGGCGCTTCACCCGCTCGATGATCTCCGGCGGGGCCTCCTGGTACTCGAAGTGGGTGCCGCCCGCGAGGATGCCGGAGCTGTAGGGGCCGCCGACGACCATCTCGACGTTCTGCTCCTGTGCCATGGGCAGCAGGCGCTGGAGGGCGTGGTCGTGGTCGAGGAGGGTGTAGCGGCCGGCGAGGAGGAAGCCGTCGGGCTGCGGCTCGTCCAGGGCGAGGGTCAGCTCGATCGGCTCGGTCTTGTTGACGCCGAGGCCCCAGGCGCCGATGACGCCCTCCTCACGCAGCCGGGAGAGGACGCGGAAGGCGCCGGTGCGGGCCTCCTCGAACGTGCCCAGCCAGGCGTCGCCGTGGAAGTCCTGCGCGATGTCGTGCACCCAGACGATGTCGAGCCGGTCGGTGCCCAGGCGCTTGAGGCTGCCCTCGATGGAGCGCTCGGTGGCCTCGGCCGTCCACTCGTGGAGGACCTTGTTCGGGTTGCCGTGCTCGAACAGGCCGCCCTTCTCGCCGAAGTCGGGGAGCTCGGTCTCGTGCTCGTCGAGGATGACGCGGCCGACCTTGGACGAGAGCACGTAGGAGTCGCGGGGCTTGTCCGCGAGCACCTTGCCCAGGCGCTCCTCGGCGAGGCCGGCGCCGTAGAAGGGGGCGGTGTCGTAGAAGCGGATGCCCTGGTCCCAGGCGGCCTCGACGGTGGCGGCGGCGTCCTCGTCCGGGATCGCGCGGAACATGTTGCCCAGCGGCGCCGTGCCGAAGCCGAGTCGGCCGGGGAGGATTTCCTTGAGTGACATGGGGGTCCTCTGTACGGGGTGGGGGCCGGGGTCCGGCGGCGCGGCACCGGCGGTAGATGCGCACGCCCTTTACATGCATCGACAATACTTGCACACGCGGGCTAACGCAAGGGGCGCCGGGACCGGCGTCAGCGCGGCGGTTCACCGCGGGCCCGAGGACGGCGAAGGCCGACGGCGGCCGCGCGCAGGGAACACGAAAGAAGCCCCCGGCCGGATGGCCGGGGGCTTCTTTCGTGAGTAGCGGGGACAGGATTTGAACCTGCGACCTCTGGGTTATGAGCCCAGCGAGCTACCGAGCTGCTCCACCCCGCGTCGGTGAACCTCACTCTACGCCATCCGGAGGCCTGCCCGTGCACGCGCTCAGGTCCGCCGTGCGTACGCGCGCAGCCGTTCGGTACGCGGGGTGAGGCAGCAGCTGGCGCAGCGGACGGACTCGGCGCTGGTGTGGAAGAGGCAGCAGGTGCGCCGGAGGTAGACCGCGCGGGCGGTCCCGTCGGCGCGGACGACCCGTTCGACCTCGCCCAGCCGGGAGAGGCCGCCGGGTGCCCGGGCCACGAACTCGGCCCAGCGGGCGGCCATTTCCTCCGCCGGCGCCGAGGCGGCGCACAGCGCCGTCGCGCAGCCGTGCGCCACGCCGCCGCGCAGCTGCCGCAGCCCGGCGCGGGTGCGGGTGTGCAGCGCGTCGGCGAGCGGCAGCAGGTGGCCGTCCAGTACGGAGCGGTGGAGCGAGGCGAGCCCGGGCTCCAGCAGGCGCGGGCTGCGGACCCGGACGCCGCCGATGCCGTGGCCCGAGGGACGGACGAGGACGTTGCGCGGGCGCAGGTCGGGCACCTGGCCGTCCAGGGCCCAGCGCAGTACGGCGGCCGCCGTGACCCGGCCCGCGTACACGGCGATCAGGGTCAGCGCCGCCGCGTGCGCGGTGCGGTGGCCGCTGCCCCGGTGCTCGCTCTCCAGCAGGCGCGCCAGTTCGGGGGCGCCCGGGGAGAGGAGCCGGTCGGCGGGGAGCCAGTCGCCGTGTTCGCCGTCCGGGGGCGGGCCGTGCAGGAGCCGGTAGCGGGGGCCGTGGGTTGCCGAAAGGTCCGGTGTGGCGGGGGAGTTCACGGGCGCACCGCCGCGGGGGCGGTGTCCGGCGGGAGGTACACGACCGTCGGGGCCCGGGTGACGGGGTGGACGGTGACCTCGGCCCGTACGCCGTAGACCTCGGCCAGCAATTCCTCGGTCAGGACCTCGTGGGGCGGGCCGGAGGCGACCAGGCGGCCTTTGGCCAGCACGTACAGCAGGTCGCAGTGGTAGGCGGCGAGGTTGAGGTCGTGCAGGGCGATCAGGTTGGTGGTGCCCAGGGCGCGGACGAGGGCGAGGACCTCCCACTGGTAGCGCACGTCCAGGTGGTTGGTGGGTTCGTCGAGGATCAGCAGCGCGGGCTGCTGGGCCAACGCGCGTGCCAGCAGGACGCGTTGGCGTTCGCCGCCGGAGAGTTCGCCGAAGGGGCGGCCGGTCAGCGCTCCGGCGCCGACCCGGGCGAGGGCGTGCCGGACGAGCTCCTCGTCGGCCGCGCCGTCCGGTTCCCAGAAGCGCTTGTGCGGCGAGCGGCCCATCGCGACGATCTCGCGCACCGTCAGGCCGAAGCCGTCGGCGCCGTCCTGCGGCACGGTGGCGACGCGCCGCGCGCGCCGCTTCGGGCCGAGCTCCGCCATGTCCCGCCCGTCCAGCAGCAGCCGTCCCGAGGTGGGTTTCAGGGTGCCGTAGACGCAGCGCAGCAGGGTCGTCTTGCCGCTGCCGTTCGGGCCGACGACGCCGACCGTCCGCCCGGGGCGCGCGGTGAGCGAGACCCCGTCGACGAGTGGACGGCCGCCGGCGGCGCGGAAGCCGACGTCCTCGACGCGCAGGTCGGCGGCCCGTTCCCGGTCGGTGGTCATGCGGTTCCCTCCGCCTTGGTGGTGCGGCGCAGCAGCCACAGGAAGAACGGTCCTCCGGTCAGCGCGGTCAGCACGCCGACCGGGATCTCCTGCGGCGCCGCGACCGTACGGGCCGCCAGGTCGGCGAGGACGAGGAAGGCCGCGCCGGCCAGCGCGGCCACGGGCAGCAGGGCGCGGTGCCCGGCGCCGACGGCCATCCGGGCGGCGTGCGGCACCATCAGCCCGACGAAGCCGATCGCCCCGCTGACCGTCACCAGCACCGCCGTCACCAGCGAAGCCAGCACGAACACCCCGGTGCGGAACCGTCCGGTGTGCAGGCCGAGCACGGTGGCGCCCTCCTCGCCGACCAGCAGCAGGTCCAGCGGGCGGGCCAGCAGGACCAGCACCGTCAGGCCGGCGAGCAGCGCGGCGGCGGGCAGCGGCAGGCTGTCCCAGCGGGCCTGGCCCAGGCCGCCCAGCGTCCAGAAGAGGATCTCCCGCATGTGCTCGGCCCGCGCCGCGGTGACCAGGACGAGGCTGGTCACCGCCGACAGGATGTACTGCACGGCGACTCCCGCGAGCACCAGCCGCCCGGTCGTCATGCTGCCGCCCCTGCGGGCCATCGCCCAGACGACGAGCAGCGCGCCGAGCGAGCCGACGAAGGCGCCCGCCGGCATGCCGAGCGCCCCCGCGCCCACCCCGAGGACGAGGACGAGCACCGCTCCCGTCGAGGCGCCGGAGGAGATGCCGAGCAGGAACGGGTCGGCGAGCGGGTTCCGCACCAGCGCCTGGAGCACCGTGCCGACGACGGCGAGCCCGGCGCCGACGATCGCGCCCAGCAGCACCCGCGGCAGCCGGACGTCCCGCACGATCGTCGTGAACGGTCCCGGCGGCGCCTCGCCGGTGACGATGCGCAGCACCTCGTCGGCCGGTACGCGGACCGCGCCCAGCGCGAGCCCGCCGAGCATCGCGGCGGCCAGGACGGCCGTCAGGGCGGCGAGGGCGAGGGGGAGGCGGGCGCGCGGCGGGGTGCGGTCCCCGCCTGAAGTGGGCTTTCCGGGCGGGGACTTCAGCAGCACGCGGCTCACCCCTCGGCCGGGTGCAGCTGCTCGGCCAGCTCGCCGACCGCGGCGGGGGCGCGTACGCCGAGCACCGCCGAGGAGAGCGGCAGGACGGCGAACCGCTTGTTCCGCACGGCCGGTACGTCCCGCAGCGCCGGGTCGGACAGCAGCTTCCGCTTCTTCGCCTCGACGGGGGTGCCGCCGTAGTCGTAGATCAGGACGACCTCGGGCTTGCGCTGGACGACCTGCTCCCAGGAGACGTCGGCGAAGGGCTTGCGGATGCCGGAGAAGACGTTCCGCCCGCCGGCCCGTTCGATGATGTCGTCACCGATGCCCTTGCCGCCCGCGGTGAACGCCGAGCCGTCGCCGCTGTCGTACACGAAGACCGAGGGCCGCTCCTGCCCCTCGGTCCGCTTCCGCACGGACGCCAACTCGCGGTCGTAGCGGGCCAGAAGCTTCTCGCCGCGCTCCGGTACGCCGAAGGTCCTGGCCGTCTCGCGGATCTCCTGGCGGAGCTGGGCGACGCCCACCCGGCCCTCGGCGCACTGTTCGACGTTCAGCCGGGTGCGCACGCCGCTCTTCTCCAGCGAGGCGCGGTCGCGGCCCTGGGTCCGGTCGAAGGCGCTGCTGTAGCCGCCGTACACGAAGTCCGGGTCGGCGCCGAGCAGCGTCTCCAGCGACGGGTAGCGCTTGGCCAGCACCTTCAGTCCCCGGTACGCCTTCTCGTACCGGGGGAGGACCTTGTCGTCCAGGTAGGCGGTGCCGGCGATCCGGTCCTCCAGGCCGAGCGCGAGCAGCACCTCGGTGGCGTGCTGGTTGAGGGTGACGGCGCGTTCGGGAGGCCGCTGATAGGTCGTCTCCACACCGCAGTTGGTGACGGTGTACGGGAAGCCCTCGGCCGCCTTCCCCGGCTTCTCCCGCGCCTCGCCGGGGGCGGGGCCGCCGCAGGCGGCGAGCGGGGCGAGCACGGCGGCGGCCATGAGGGAGCGCAGGGCGTGGGACACCCGTGACAAGGTCGTGCCTCCTCCCGGGGATCCGCGTCCCCTGGTCGGTGCGGAGGCGGCGGACCAGTGTCTGACTCCCGTACGGCGGCTGGGGCCGTGCGGTCACAGTGGCGGGACCGTGCCGGAATCGCACCGGCTTCCTGGCGTCCGCCGCCTTGGTGATCACGGCGCAGTCTTCCACACGGCGGCGTGAAGTCCCGTGGTGTGCGCCCGAGTTGGGTCAGCGCCAGGCGGACTCGGGGATGTGGCGCAGCACTTCGGAGAGGTACGTCAGGTGCTTCATGACGTCCCCGGGGCGGAGGCGCTCCTCGTACCAGGTGATGACCTCGCCGTTCTCGAAGCGGAGCGGGCGGTCCGCCAGGAGGGGCTGCTTCGCGAGGTACCGGGTCAGCTCCGGTACGGCCAGCCGTTCGGCGGCCGCCGGGTCCTCGGCGATGACGTGGTGGTCCGCGTCGAAGGCGTCGTCCCCGGTGCCGACGACCTCGCCGCCGCCGAACACCGAGTCCATGAAGCCCTTGCCGCGGATCAGGGTGCGCGGCACCGTGCCCGGGGTGGAGACGGCGAACACCGCGTAGTAGTCGTGCTGCGTACGGCCGTTGACCTTGGTGCCGGCCGTCTCGTCCTCGTACTCGAAGTACCGGATGTTCCGGCCCCGGTGGCGGCCGTGGGTGTAGTGGCCGGCGAGTAGCCCCGTGCTCGCGTCCGGGAAGGGCTCGACGCCCTCGAAGGCGTCGATGACGCCGGACTCCGTCTCGCGATACGTCCAGCCGTGCTCGCGGGCGAGGGCGGCCAGCCCCTCCTGCTCCTCGGAGCTGAGCGAGTCCTCCTCCCGCCGGCTCTGCGTGAAGGACCAGACGCCGAAGATCCCGCCGAGCACGAGCGCGGCGAAGCCGCCGACGACCGGCAGGGCCACCCGCCGCGGGTACTCGGTGTCCCCGAAGACCAGCGTGTACTTCTGGTCGCTCAGGCCGTGTTCGCTGATGCTCCGGCCGCGGACCGGCAGCTTGTCGCTCACGGGCTCCCCCTTCGTGCTCCGGCGGCGGCCAGCTTAGGCGCGTGGGGAAGCGGCCGTCATGGCGGCCCGGCCCGCGCTCCGCCCGCTGCCCGACGCCGACCCCGCCGCCGCGGCCGGCCCCGGCGACGTCCGGGTGCAGGCGCGGAAGACGTACGTCTCGCCGGCCGGCCCGCGCCGCACCTTCGCGGTGCTCCGTGCCTCGGCCCGGACGCGGGTGGACCTGGGGCTGCGGCTCGGACAGCCCGTCCCGGCAGGGGAGTTGCTGCCCGCGAAGGGCCGCGGACGGGCGGGTCCTGGGACGGCTCCGCCGCGCCCACGAGGGGAACCGCCGGCGCCCGTCAGTCGTGCAGGCCCTGGCGGACGCGGCGGGACGGGGAGAAGGCGTACAGGTCGAGGACGCCGGGCGGGTCGGCGAGGCCGGGGCCGCCGGCCGCGATCCAGGCGGCGACGTCCTCGGCCACGTCCCCGTCGTTGGCCAGGCCCAGCCAGACCGGGCGGCCGCCGGCGGCGCGGCCCTCGGCGGAGGGCTGCACCACCATCACGTTCGCCTGCTCGCAGGCGTCCAGGCAGGTGCTCACGCGGACCGTGCCCGCGTCGCCCACCGCCCGGCGCAGCCGCGCGAGCTGGGCCGCGTGGTCGACGCCGGGGATCTTCGCGGTGCCGCAGCAGCAGCCCCGGCACACGGTCACCGCGCAGGGCGCCGGCTTTCCGGCGGTACGGGCGTCGTTCTTGCGGGTGCGGCGGCTCAACGGATCTCCTCGGGTCGGGCGCGCTCCCAGGCGGCGTCGCGCAGCAGCCGGAGGCCGTTGAGGCCGACGAGGACGGTGGAGCCCTCGTGGCCCGCGACGCCGAGCGGGAGCGGAAGGTCGCCCAGCAGGTCCCAGGCGACCAGGACGGCGATGAACGTACCCGCGATCACGAGATTCTGCACCACCAGGCGGCGCGCGGTCCGGGAGAGCCGGACGACGGTGGGGACGGTGGCGAGCTCGTCCCGGACGACCACCGCGTCGGCGGTCTCCAGCGCGAGGTCGGACCCGGCGCGTCCCATGGCGACGCCGGTGTGCGCGGCGGCGAGCGCCGGGGCGTCGTTGACGCCGTCGCCGACGACCAGCACCTCCCGCCCGCCGTCGGCGAGTTCGCGGACGGCGGCGACCTTGTCCTGCGGGAGCAGCCCGGCGCGGACGTCGGTGATCCCGGTCTCCTCGGCGAGGCGGTGCGCGGCGCGCTCGTTGTCGCCGGTGACGAGCGCCGGCGAGCCGCCGGTCAGCGAGGTGAGCGCGGCGACGGTGCCGGCGGCGTCGGGCCGCAGCCGGTCGGCGAGGCCGAGCACGCCGACGGGTTCGCCGTCGACGAGGACGGCGACGGCGGTGCGCCCGGTGTCCTCCAGCCCGTCCGCGAGGCGGTGCGTGGTTTCACGGGAAACCGAGGTCAGGGCGGCGTCCGCCGGGTCCAGGAGCCGGGCCGGGGTGCCGAGCCGGACGCGGTGGCCGGCCACGGTGGCGGTGACGCCGAGCCCCGGGGTGGAGTCGAAGTCCTCGGCGTGCGGCAGCGCCAGGCCCCGCTCGCGGGCCGCGCCGACGACGGCGCGGGCCAGCGGGTGCTCGCTCGGGTACTCGGCCGCCGCGGCCAGGGTGAGCAGCTCCTCCTCCGCGAACCGGGAACCGGGCAGCGCTGTGACGTCGGTGAGCCGCGGGGTGCCCTCGGTCAGGGTGCCGGTCTTGTCGAGCGCGACGGCGCCGGTCCTGCCCAGCCGCTCCATCACCACCGCGGACTTCACCAGGACGCCGTGCCGTCCCGCGTTGGCGATCGCCGAGAGCAGCGGGGGCATGGTCGCCAGGACGACCGCGCAGGGCGAGGCGACGATCATGAACGTCATCGCGCGCAGCAGCGTGGACCGCAGATCGGCGCCGAACGCGAGCGGCACCAGGAACAGCGCGACCGTGGCGGCCACCATCACCAGCGAGTAACGCTGCTCCACCTTCTCGATGAACAGCTGCGTCGGCGCCTTGGTCCCGGACGCCTCCTCGACCATGGCGACGATCCGGGCGATGACGGAGTCGGACGGGTCGCGGGTGACGCGGACGCGCAGCGCCCCGGTGCCGTTGACCGTCCCGGCGAACACCTCGTCCCCGGCCCGCTTGGGCGCCGGGAGCGGTTCGCCGGTGATGGTGGCCTGGTCGACGTCGCTCTCGCCGTCCAGCACCACCCCGTCGGCGCCGACCCGCTCGCCGGGGCGGACCAGGATGACGTCCCCGACGGCGAGCGCCTCGGCGGCGACGCTCTCCTCGGTCTCGTCGGGTTGCTCCAACTGCCCTGCGGGCGCGGGGAGTTCGCTGCCCGGGCGCAGGCGGGTGGCGGTGGCGGGGGCGAGGTCGAGGAGACCGCGCACGGAGTCGGCGGTGCGGGCCGTGGCCAGGGCCTCCAGCGCGCCCGAGGTGGCGAAGATGACGATCAGCAGCGCCCCGTCGAGCACCTGGCCGATCGCGGCGGCGCCGAGTGCGGCCACCACCATCAGCAGGTCCACGTCGAGGGTCTTCTCGCGCAGCGCCTTCAGCCCTTCCCAGCCCGGCTCCCAGCCGCCGGTGACGTAGACGGCCGCGTACAGCGGGCCCCACGCCCAGGCGGGGGCGCCGAGCAGGTGGGCCGGGAGGGCGAGCAGGAAGAGCGCGAGCGCGGCGAGCGCCCAGCGGGCCTCGGGCACGGCGAGCAGCCGGGTGCGGCGGCGGGGTGCGCCCGCCGGCCTGGCCGCGGCCGGTGTCGGGCGGTCGGTGAGGGCGTGGGTCATCGTCGGTGGGTCCTTCGGGGGAGGCGGGGCCGGGCGGCACAGGGGGACGGTCCGCTGTCGCGACCCCACCACCGTACAGCAATGCATGAACAAGCATTCATGCATTCATGTGTGCTCGTCCGTAGGATGAGCTCATGGGCCACGGAGCGAACACCCCGGCGAACACCCCGGACAGCGGCGACGGTGCGCCGAGCACCCGGCTGACCGCCGAGAACGCGCCGACGGTCGCCGCGACCCTCCAGGCCCTGGCGACCCCCTCGCGGCTGCTGATCCTGGCCCGGCTGCGCGAAGGCCCCTGTCCGGCGACCGAGTTGGCCGAGGCCGTCGGTATGCAGCAGTCCGCCTGCTCCCACCAGCTGCGCCTGCTGCGCAACCTCGGACTGGTCACGGGTACGCGTCAGGGGCGCTCGATCGTCTACGCGCTGCACGACAACCACGTCGCCGAACTCCTCGACCAGGCGCTGTACCACGTCGAGCACCTCCGCCTGGGGCTGCCGGACGGGGCGACGTCCGCGGTGGAGGCCGACGCGGCCTCCGTCTGAGCGGGCGCGGAAACTGGCCGGATCGGGGCCGTGCCCCGCTGTCGTCTTCTACACTGCTGTAGAGAAAGCCCTGCCCGGCACGACCCGCGGGCAGGGGCGACGGCCGGGGCAGCCGGGACCCGGGATCCGAGTCCGGAGTGGGACGCATGAGCGTGAACCTGTCCAAGGGGCAGCAGGTCAGCCTGACCAAGGACGACGGGGGCTCCCTCACCGTCGTGCGCATGGGCCTCGGCTGGCAGGCCGCGCCCAGGAAGGGGTTTCTGGCCAAGCTCATGGCCAAGGAGATCGACCTCGACGCCTCCGCCGTGCTCTTCGCCCAGGGGGAGCCCGTCGACGTGGTCTTCTTCCAGAAGCTCGCCAGCGACGACGGTTCCGTACGGCACACCGGCGACAACCTGACCGGCGGCGCGGGGCAGGGCGGTGACGACGAGGTCATCCTCGTCGACCTGCGGAAGGTGCCCTCGCACGTCGACCGGATCGTCTTCACCGTGAACAGCTTCACGGGCCAGACCTTCGAGCAGGTGGAGCAGGCGTTCTGCCGCCTCGTCGACGAGAACGGCGGCGCGGAGCTGGCCCGTTACACCCTCACCGGCGGCGGCCCGCACACCGCGCAGATCATGGCCAAGGTGTACCGGGACGGCGACGGCTGGCGGATGGCGGCCATCGGCGCCCCGGCGGCAGGGCGCACCTTCCAGGACCTGCTGCCCGTCATCGCCGACCACCTCTAGAAGGGCCGCACTCCGTGCTCGGAATCAGTGAAGTCGCGATCCTGATCATCATCGGGATTCTCGTGTTCGGCGCGAAGAAGCTCCCCGAACTCGCCCGTTCCGCGGGCAAGTCGGCCCGCATCCTCAAGAGCGAGGCGAAGGCCATGAAGCGGGAGAACGCGGAGCCGGAGGCGGGCGGGGACACCGGCACCGCCGTCGAGGGCTCGGTCGTGAAGGGCGCGGACGTACCGCGCACCTGACCGGCTCCCCACTTTCCGCAGCCCGGGGCGACGGCCTGCTTCGGACCGCAACGGCTGGACGAGAGCCGAACTGGTGCGAACCCACGGCCCCCCGCCGTCCCCGCGCACCGGACGTCGGGGCATCGCACCATCGCCGACTGCGGCCCGCTGCCGCTACGTTCGGGTCAGGTCCTGTCGGGTGTGCCGCGGCAGCCGGGCCTGGCTGCTGTTCCTGCCCGTGCGTACGCGCGTGCCGGAGCGGTGCATGGGACGGAACGGACGGGGCGGGGCCGGGCCCGTGCTGGGTGCCGCGGTGCTGTGGGGGACGGTCGGGCCCGCGCAGGTGCTGGCCGGTGTCGAGGTGGCGCCGGCCGCGCTGGGGGCGGCCCGGATGCTGCTGGGCGGCCTGGTGCTGGCGCTGTGCACCGTGCGGCCGTCCGGACTGCGGACGCTGTGGGCCCCGGGCGTACGCCGCTGGGCGCTGCTCGGGGTGCTCGTCACGGCGGCCTTCCAGGTCTGCTTCCTGGAGGCGGTGGACCGTACGGGCGCCGCGCTCGGCACCGCCGTGACCTTCGGGACGGTGCCCGTCGTCACCGGCGTCCTCTCCCGCTGCCTGGAGGGGCTGCGCGGCGGGCCCGACTGGTGGTGCGGGACGGTCTGTTCGCTGGCCGGCATCGCGCTGCTGCTCGTCCCGGGCGGCGGGCCGCGGGTGGAGCCGGTGGGGGTCCTGCTCGGGGCCGTGGCGGGCGCCTCGTTCGGCACGTACGTCGCCGCGACCCGGCGGCTCGGGCAGCGGGGCGGTGACACCCGGGCGGCGGCGCCGGTCTGTGTGCTGGGGGCCGGGCTGGTCGTCGCGCCGTGGCTGCTCGCCGCGCCGGACGGGCTGGGCACGCCGCGTGCCGGACTGCTCCTGGGATGGCTGGCGTTGGGCACCACGGCGCTGGGCTACCTGCTCTTCACCCGCGGCGTCACCCGGATCAGCGCCGCCACGGCGGGGACGCTGAGCCTCGCCGAACCCCTGGTCGCCACGCTCCTCGGCGTCGCCCTGCTCGGCGAACGCCCGGGCCCGGTGGCGGCCTGCGGCGCGGGCCTGCTGCTGACGGGGCTCGCGCTGGTCTCCGTCCCGCGCCGCCGGCCGTCCCGCGGTGGCGCACGTGCGGACGAAGCGGGACGTACCGGCCGCGGTGCGGGTGGCCCGGGGACCGGCGGGAGGGGTGCGGGATAATGCGGGCATGCGGGTTTCAGCGAGGGCGGATTACGCGGTGCGGGCGGCGTTGCAGCTGGCCGCGCACCGGGACGCCGGGCCGCTGAAGGCGGAGGCGATCGCCGAGGCGCAGGAGATCCCGCACAAGTTCCTGGAGGGCATCCTCAACGACATGCGCCGGGGCGGACTCGTCACCAGCCAGCGTGGCGGGAGGGGCGGTTACCGGCTGGCGCGGGCGGCCGAGGCCATCAGCATCGCGGACGTCATCCGCGTCGTGGACGGCCCGCTGGTCTCGGTGCGCGGCGTGCGCCCGCCGGAACTCGGCTACACCGGCCCGGCGGAGTCCCTCCTCCCGCTGTGGATCGCGCTGCGGGCCAACGTGCGCCAGATCCTGGACGGCGTCTCGCTCGCCGACGTCGCCTCGGGCGCCCTGCCGCCCGGCGTCGCCGAACTCTGCCGCGACGAGACCGCCTGGACCAACCCGTAGGACGCGTCCGTCCGTTGCGAGGCCGCGCCCTCAAGCCGGGGGCGTACGGCCGTACTTGCGCCGGGGCCCGGACCTGCGGGTTCTCAGAGTGCGGGCGGAAAACGTCCAGTCCGTGAACGGTTACTTGTTCCGCCGGGCGTCTGCCGCCAGTATCCCTACTAATCAGGTGGGAAAACTTGGGTAGTTGACGACCGTGTGAGGTGGCTGTGAGAACGCTGATCCTGCTGGCCCTGGCCGGGCTGGGTGCCCAACTCGTGGACGGCAGCCTGGGCATGGCCTACGGCGTCACCTCCACCACGCTGCTGCTCGCCGTCGGCACGAACCCGGCGGCGGCCTCGGCCACCGTCCACCTCGCCGAGATCGGCACCACCCTCGCCTCCGGCTTCGCGCACTGGCGCTTCGGCAACGTCGACTGGCGGGTCGTCGTGAAGATCGGAGTGCCGGGCGCCGTCGGCGCGTTCGCCGGTGCCACCGTCCTCTCCCGGCTCTCCACCGAGGTGGCCGAGCCCGTCATGTCGCTGATCCTGCTCGGGCTCGGGCTGTACGTGCTGGGCCGGTTCACCCTCGTCGGACTGCCGACCGGCAGCCTCGGCAAGCCGCTGCGCAAGCGGTTCCTCTCCCCGCTCGGCCTCGTCGGCGGCTTCCTCGACGCCACCGGCGGAGGCGGCTGGGGCCCCGTCGGCACGCCCGCGATCCTGGCCAGCGGGCGGCTGGAGCCGCGCAAGGTGATCGGCTCCATCGACACCAGCGAGTTCCTGGTCTCCGTCGCCGCCAGCGCCGGCTTCCTGCTCGGCCTCGGCTCCGAGGGCGTCAACGTGGCCTGGGCGCTGGCCCTGCTGGCGGGCGGCCTGATCGCCGCGCCGATCGCGGCCTGGCTGGTCCGGCACGTGCCGCCGCGCGTCCTCGGCTCGGCGGTCGGCGGCATCATCGTCCTGACGAACGTGCGCACGCTCCTGGGCAGCGACTGGATCGGCGCGGGCGACGGCACGAAGTGGGCCGTCTACGCGCTCGTCTACCTCGCCTGGGCCGCAGCGCTCGCCCACTCCGTCCGCGCCCACCTGCGGCTGCGGGCCGAGTCGGCGGCGGAGCCGGAGCCGGCCGTGGAGGCCGGCACCCGCGCCTGACCGCCGAGGACCCCAACTCCCCCACACCTTCCGGAGGTTCGCGTGTCCCTGGCCGTCTCCAGCCCCCTGCCCCCTCCCCTGTACGCCGGTTCCGGCCGGGACGGGTACGAGCCCGGGCCGCGCGAGGACGCGGGGGACTGGGCCCGTACCGCGCGGGAGCTCGCCGACGACCTCGCCGCCGACGCCGCCGACCGCGACCGGGCCGGCGCCCCGCCGCACGACGAGGCCGCGCGGCTGCGCGAGGCCGGGCTGCTGGGCCTGCTGACGCCGCCGGTGGCGGGGCTGCGCGGCCGGGGCAGCGGGTGGCGGACGGCCGCCGCCGTCGTACGGGAGATCGCGGCCGCCGACGGCTCGGCCGGTGAACTCCTCGCCCGGCACCACGTGTTGAGCTGGTGCCCGCGCCTGTTCGGCCCCGGCGGCGAGGGCGACCCGGCGCTGGAGGCCAGGTCGGCCCGCGAGGGCAGGCTGTGGGGCGGCCGCTTCGCGCCGGACCCGGGGGACGGGGTCACGGCCACGCCGGCGGGCAAGAAGTACCGGCTCGGCGGCCGCCTGTGGTGTCCGTCCGGGGTGGGCGTCGCGGACGTGCTCGTGGTCTGCGCCCGCTGCGCGCGCACCGGCGAGACGCTGGTGCTCCGGGTCGACCCGCGGCGGCCCGGCGTCGTCACCGAACCGGCCGCCGGCCGCATCGGCCAGCGGCTCACCGGCGCGGGAACGGTCGGCTTCGACGACGTACGGGTGGACGCGCGGCAGGTGCTCGGCCGCGTCCCGGGCGACGAGCACCTGCGCTCGCCGTTCACCGCGCTCGCGCCGCTCGCGCAGCGGCTGATGCTGACGCACGTGGCCCTCGGCATCGCCGAGGGCGCGCTGGCCGAGGCCCGCGACATCAGCCGCACCGGGAGCGGCCGCCCGCCCGTCCCCGACTACGGCCACGGGGAGGCGCGTTGGCTCTCCGGGGCCGACCCGTACGTGCTCCTCGCGTACGGCGAGCTGGTGACCGCGGCCCGCGCCGCCGCCTGTGTCGTGGACGACGCCACCGAGGCGCTGGCGCGCGGTGTCGCCGCCGGGCCCGAGCTGGACGCCGACGAGCGGGCCGGTATCGCCGTCCTCGTCACCGCGGCCGAGGCCGTCACCACCGACGCGGTGCTGCGCGTCACCGCCCGCGTCATGGAACTCACCGACAGCGCCCCGGCCGCCGGCTGCGACCGCTTCTGGCGCGACGCCCGCGTCCTCACCACCCGCACCACCTCGGCCCACGGCCTCCGCGACATCGGCGACCACTACCTGCACGGGTCGCATCCGCCGCTGGGGTGAGCAGGCGGCCTGCGGTCCAACTCCCCTTATGCGCCGAAGGATTCCGGCGGGGCCGGGTAGCGGGGTTCGAAGGTTTCGACGGTGTGGAGGGTGTCGCGGAGGGTGTGGCCGAGGAGGGCGCGGACGGTGTCGCGGGGAACGTCCTCGTCGTGGTCGAGCCAGTCGAGGGTGACGCCCTCGACGGCGGAGAGCCAGCCGGTGAGCGCGAGCCGTGCCGTCGGCGGGATGTCGGGGCTGCCCCAGGCGCCGCGGGCGATGGCGGTGAGCATCTCCCGGCGGACCTTGTCCCGTATCGCGACGACCTCGACGTCGTGGCCGACGCCGCCGGTCACGATGGTGCGGTAGGCAGCCCGGTTGTGCTGCGCGTACCGGAGGTACCCGTCGAGGGTGCGGTGGACGCGGGTGGTGCGGGGGAGGTCGGTGCCGCCGGTGGCGCGGGCGACGAGTTCGTCCACGGCGTGCTCGATGACGGCGAGGTAGTAGCCCCGCTTGTTGGTGAAGTAGTAGTAGATCAGCCCCTTGGCGACGCCCGCGCGCTGGGAGATCTCGTCCATGGAGAGCGCGTCGTAGGACTGGTGGGAGAACAACTCCCGTCCGGTGGCGATCAGTTCGGCCCGTCGTGTCCGGGAACGCTCGGTGGTGCGCGCCGCACCGGCGGAGCGGCGTCCGCTCTGTTGACTATTATTCAAAACGAGCCCTAGTCTCCGAGTGTCATCGCGTGACCGCAGTATGTCAGAGCGTGTGACCTGTGCCTCGTCCCGAACTCCTGGGCCCCGTAGGCGAGTTGACCACACGGCACCGCTCCCCGCTCCACCGCACCTGGCACATCGCGCACCTTCCCCTGTCTCCGGGAGGACCGGATGAGCGAGACCGGCGAGACCAGCGACACGCACGAGAACGGAACGGGCACCACGGGCCGCCCGGCGCGGCCGCGCGGCCGGACGAACTGGCGGAGGTCGGCCGTCGTGGCCGTACCGGCGCTGCTGGCCGTCGGCGCGATGGCCTCCGTGATGGCGCAGGGCGCGCTGGCGGCCTCGTTCGCCGCCTCCGGCTCCCATTTCCAGGTCGGCAGCAGCGAGTTGAGCAGCAAGGGGCTCGCCTCGCACGTCGACGTGGCGCGCTCCGCCGACGGCGGGGGCCACCCCGTCTCGCTGCTCGCCCTCGACTCGGCGAAGCTCGCCGACATCTGCCAGTCCGCGCAGGTCAAGACGCCGCTCGGGCCGGTCACCTTCCGGCTGCGGGCCGGTGGCGACGCGGGCCCGGTCACCGCGGGCAAGCTGTTCATCGACGCCGAATCGCTCGACGGCGACGCCCGCTTCGGCACGGCCGAGATCGGCCGGGACGCCTCCCGCCTCACGCAGGTCCCCGGAGTACGGGGCCCGCGCGGCGCGTTCGGGCTCCAGGCCGGTGAGGTCTCCGTGCGCGACGTCCGCTCGCAGGCGTGGTCGGCGACGGGCGGCGACTTCCGGCTCAAGGGGCTCAAGCTCGACGTCGCCCTGGACGGCGAACGATGCTTCTGAGCGAGCCCTCCGGCGAGTTCACCCGCCCCGGGGCCTGGCTGGACGCCCGGCTGCCGTGGCCCGAGCGGCGCAGGGCGTTCCGCGACTGGCGGCGCCGACGCCCCTTCTGGGCGGGCCTGCTGCTGATCGCGGGCGGGCTCGAACTCGTCGCCGTGCCCCTCGCCCCGCTGACGGTGCTGATCTCGCTCGGGCTCGGCGGCCTGGCGGCCCTCGGGATCGGCCTCGCGCTCGTCGTGGCCGGGGTGTTCCTGTGGGCGGCCCCGCACACCCGGCACTACGTGAGCGTCAACGCGCTGCTGCTCTCCGTGCTGTCCTTCGCCGCGACCAACCTGGGCGGCTTCCTCGTCGGCATGCTCCTCGGCATCGCGGGCAGCGCCCTCGGCTTCGGGTGGACGCCGGAGTCCGCGCCGGAGAAGGGCACCCGGCGGAAGTGGCCCGCGCGTGCACCCGCCGTCGTGCTGCCGCTCTGCCTGCTCGCGCTGCTCGCACCGCCCCGGGAGGCGCGGGCGCTTGCGCGCGCCGAGGTGCCGCCCGCCGGGAGCGTCCCGCCGACGATCACCGCTGCGCGCTTCGCGCCCGAGGGGTTCACCGTCGCGGGGGTGCGCGAGGTGCCGACGGCGGACGGGCCGGTACGGGCCATGGTCGTCCGCATGGACTCGGCCTCCCTCACCGACTACCGCCTCCGCACCCGGGACGGCTCCCGCACGGCCGGTCAACTCGGGCTCACCGCACGGTCGTTGCGGCTGGACGGCTCCGTGACGCTCTACCTCACCCGGCTCCGGGGCTGCGTCCAGGGCGCCCTCTGTCTCACCTTCACCCCGGACCGGCTGCCGGTGCCGCCGCTGATCCCGCCGCTGGTCTTCCTCACCGACATCGAGGCCGAACAGGCCCTGGTCACCTCGGACACCATCGAGGCCACCGCGCTCGGCCTCCGCGCCGGCCGCTGAGGCGCGCCCGTCAGCTCCCGGTGCGGCGCCGTGCCGCGAGGGCCACGCCGCTGATCACCAGCAGCATGCTCACCGCCTGCGGCGCGTTCACCGGGGTGCCCAGGACGAGGTAGGCGAGGACGGCGACGAAGGCGGGCTGGAGGTAGTAGACGATGCCCGCGCGGGCCGCGCCGACCAGCGCGATCGCCTTGTTCCACGCGAAGTAGGCGACGGCGGACGAGGCGACGCCCACGTACAGCAGCGCCCCGGCCGTACCGCCGTCCACCGGGAAGGTGCCGTGCACCGCGAGGTCGACCGCGTAGGCGGGGGCGAGGAAGACGGTGCCGAGGCCGAAGGTGGCGAGCAGCAGCGTCAGCGAGGAGATCCCCTCGGGCTTGCGGCGCAGCAGCAGGCTGTACCCGGCGAAGACGAGCATGGCCACCGTCATCCACCCGTCCCCGGCGGAGAACCGCAGCCCGAGCAGGACGTCGGCCGAGCCCTTCGTCACCAGGACGGCGATCCCGGCCAGCGCGAGCGCGCTGCCCGCCCAGCGGGCCGCGCCCATCGGCTCCCGCCACAGCACCCGCGAGGCGAGCACGATGACCAGCGGCGAGGCGGCGGCGATCAGCCCGAGATTGGTGGCGGGCGAGGACTGCCCCGCGACGTAGATGAGCGTGTTGAACAGCGTCACCCCGAGCAGCGCCGCCAGTGAGACGAAGCCGAGGTGCCGGCGCAGCACCGGCCACTCGCGGCGCAGCGGGCGCAGGGCGAGGGGGAGGACGGCGAGCAGCGCGATCGTCCAGCGCCAGAAGGCGAGTTGGACGGGCGGGACGGTGTGCGACATGCCCTCGGCGATGACGAAGTTGCCGGACCAGACGGCGGTGGCGGTCGTCGCCAGCGCCATGCCGCGCACGGCGGCGGACCGGCGCGGCCCGCCGGGAGGAGCGGAGGCGGGGGCGGTCGTGGCGGTCTGGCTCACCGGGGGTGACTCCTGAAGCGGGTAGGGGCGCGGCCCCTGGAGCATCGCGCCACCCGATGCTTCACGTCCATCGCAAAAAACCGCACGTACCGTTCAGCGTGACTGAAGAGAGCTCCCCGCCCGCTCCCGCTCCCGCGCCGCCTGCCGCAGCGCCCGGACGGCCTCGCGCAGCAGCGGGGAGCGTTCCGAGCCCCGGCGTACCGCGCCGACCACGTGCCGCCGGGGCCGGCCCTCGCCCTCGTCCGCCGACAGCAGCCGCACGGCCACGCCCTCGCGCCGCGCGTCGACCAGCCGGGGGATCAGCGCGACGGCCAGCCCGGCCTGCACGATGGCGAGGATCGCGCCCCAGTCGGAGGCGGTGTGCGCCGCGCGCGGGGTGAACCCGGCGCCCGCGCAGACCGCGAGCGTGATCTCCCGCCAGGGGCCCGCGGCCCCGTACACCCAGGGCTCGTCGGCCAGTTCGGCGAGCCGGAGCCCGTCCCCGGCGCCGGCCAGGCGGTGGCCGGCCGGGAGGGCCGCGTCGAGCGGGTCGGCGAGGAGCGGGAAGTGGGTGAACTTCCGGTCCGAGCCCGAGGGCGCCTCGACGGCCAGGGACAGCGCGACGTCGATGTCGCCCCGCTCCAACTGGTCGTAGACGTCCGCCGCTTCGGCCTCCCGCACCTGTACCTCCAGCCGCGGGTGCGCGGTGCGCAGCGCCGCCACGGCGGGCATCACCAGCGGCCCGACCCCCGTCGCGAACGAGCCGATCCGGACCACGCCCGCGTCGCCGCGCACATGCGCCGCGATGTCCGCCTCGGCCTCCTCCAGCTGCGCGAACACGGCCTCGCCGTGCCGCAGCAGCACGTGCGCGAGCTCCGTCAGCCGCACCCGCCGCCCGTCCGGCTCCACGACGGGGCCGCCGACCTGCCGCGCCAGCGCGGACAGCGCCTGCGAGACGGCCGAGGGCGTCAGCGACAGCGCCTGCGCGGCGGCGGTGACGGTGCCCTGCCGCTGGAGCTCGCGCAGCACCTGAAACTTCCGCAGATCCCAGTCCTTCACCGCCCGTACGCTACGCCTGCCCCGCACCCGGGCTTCAGGGCCCGGCGCGTGCCCCGGCGTCGGACGGCTCCGGCGCGGGGTCGTCGGCGCCGGTCTGGAGGACGACCACGACCACGTCGTCGTTGAGCGCGGGCGTCCAGGCCGCCACGTCGCCCTGGAGGAAGGAGACGACCTCGGACGGGTCCAGCGCGTGCGGATTGTGCGTCGCGCCGCCGCCGCTCACGCCCCCGCCGTCCCGGAACTGCGCGTCCAGCCGCTCCCGCAGCGGGTAGAACTCGCCCGCGTCGTTGCGGGCCTCGGCCACCCCGTCGGAGTAGGCGACGAGGATCTCGCCCGGCGTCAGCGAGAAGATGCCCGGCGCGGGCGAGTGGTCCATCAGCTCGCCCAGCCCGAGCGGGGTGCCGTACTCCGTCTCCAGCGTGGACGCCCCCTGCGGGCCGAGCCGGATCAGCGGCGGATGGCCCCGGTTGAGGACGCGGACGTCGCAGGTGCCGGTCGGGAACTCCAGCAGCACGGCCGTCGCGAAGAGTTCCTCCTCGGCGTCCGGGAACTCCGGCGGGGTGCGGGAGGCGCCGGAGGCGGCGTCGGCCCGGTCCAGCGCCATCGCCGCCTCGATCCGCTGCGCCACGTCGTCGAGCGTCGGGCTGACCATCGCGGCCTCGCGGAACGCCGAGATGACCGTCGCGACCGTCTCCGTCGCGCCGATCCCCTTGCCCTTCACGTCGCCGACGATCGCGCGCACGCCGTACCGCGTCGGCCGGACGCTGTACAGGTCGCCGCCGATCAGCGCCTCGTTGTCGGCCGCCTGGTAGAAACC
The DNA here is from genome assembly GCF_012726235.1 of Streptomyces sp. HNM0574. Taxonomy (GTDB): domain Bacteria; phylum Actinomycetota; class Actinomycetes; order Streptomycetales; family Streptomycetaceae; genus Streptomyces. The sequence continues at coordinate 44,215 of NZ_JAASAH010000007.1, read as the reverse complement.
GGCGAGCCGCACCGGGCCCAGCCTGCGGGGCAGCGGGCGCAGCAGCGCGAGCTGCGCGGCCTCGGCCACCACCTGGACGTGGCTGAGCCGCTCCTTGGCCCGGTCGCGGGCCGTGGCCAGCAGCACCGAGACGCCCGTGATGACCACCAGGGTGCTGACCACGCCGATGATGCGCAGGCTCAGATCGCCGTCGAGCCAGTGCACGCCGATCAGCAGGGCGGTGCTCAGCACGCCCATCGCGGCCACCCGGTAGGCCGACTGGAACAGCGCCGTCATCACGACGGCGGCGCCGAGCAGCGAGCCGAAGACGTAGCGGGGCGGCAGCGCCGCGTCCAGGATCAGCGCCGCGACCAGGAAGACCGCGGGCAGCCAGCGCATCCAGCGGGGCAGCCAGTGGAGTTCGCCGAGGCGGGCCTCGTACTCGTCGGCCGCGCGTCCAGTGCCCACGTACTCGGCCTCCTCTCGGGGGTGCGGGTGGCCCGTACTCCAGTGGAACGTGCCGGGCGGGGGAGTGCCCACAGGAAGCGTGCGCGGAGAGTGATGATCAACTGGCCTGCCCGGGCAAAGCGGGTCAAATTGGGAAGGTGGCGCCGCGGAGAAGAAGAGTCATCGGCTACGAACCCCTCGCCGCGCCGCTGGTGCGCGGCCTCACGCGCTGGCTGCCCGCGGGCCTGATCGGCATCGGCATCGGCTCCGTCTTCCTCTCCGACTACCACCTCACCGGCACCCCCTTCTTCGCCGCCGCACCACTCGCCGCAGCCCCCTTCTCCTCGGCGCTCCGCACCGGCCTGATCGGCCTGCTCTCGGTCTGCGTGCTCTGCGTGATCCTGGTCTCCGACGCGCACCACAGCGCGGGCCGCGGCTTCACCCTCGCCGCCACCGTCACCGCCGTCGCCGGACTCGCCCTCGGCATCAACTTCCTCACCCGGCGCGGCGGGGACGCCCTCGCCTCGGCCCGCACGATCGCCGAGGCCGCCCAGTTCGCCGTGCTGCCCGTCCCGCCCTCCCGGCTCGGCGGCCTCGACATCGCAGCGCGCTACCGCGCCGCCGAGACCGGCGCGCACATCGGCGGCGACCTCTACGCCGTCCAGGACACCCCGCACGGCGTCCGCATGATCGTGGGCGATGTGCGGGGCAAGGGCATGGACGCGGTCGAGGCCGTCGTCATCGTGATCGGCGCCTTCCGGGAGGCGGCGGAGCAGGAGAGCACCCTCGAAGCCGTCGCCGGACGCCTGGAGCGCGCGCTGCGCCGCGAGGGCGAACGCCGCCAGGGACTCGACCACTTCGAGGGGTTCACCACCGCCGCGCTCGCCGAGATCCCGGCCGGGCGGCCGCAGACGCTCCGCTTCGTCAACCGGGGGCACCCCGCGCCGCTGCTGCTCGCCGACGGCGTCGCCCGCTTCTGCGTCCCCTCGCAGCCCGCGCTGCCGCTGGGCATGCCCGACCTGGGCCACTGGCCCGACCATGCGGACGAAGTCCCCTTCCCCTACGGGGCGCAGCTGCTGCTCTACACCGACGGCCTCTCGGAGGCCCGCAACCACGCGGGCGACTTCTACGAGCCGGACAAGCGCCTCTCCGGCTCGGTCTTCGCCGGCCCCGACGAGCTGCTGGACGAGATCGTCGTCGACGTCGACCGGCACACCGGCGGCGGCACCGGCGACGACATGGCCCTCCTCGCCGTCCAGCACCGGGGGCCGGAGCGGCGGCCCGGACGGTAACGCGCGGGCCCCGGCGGGTGGTTGTGGAGGCGGCGTGAGGAAGAGGTGATCATGCGCCGCTCGGCCGTGACCCCACGGAACCGTGATCTGACGCCCCCTCGGGGGTGCGTTCTTCGTCACCCTCCGCGACGGAACGCCTCAACTCCGGTGATGACGCGCCCCAATTGACCCCATCTGAACGGGAAAGCGCAGGCCAGGACGGTGACAAAAGTTTCCGGAACGGCTTGGAATCACGGGCCGCCCTCCATTACCGTTCGATAACGCAGCGCGGTCGTCACTGTCGTCACGAGAGACGACACCGTGCGCCGTCGCCTAATCCCGCACGTGCGCCGACACGAGCCACCACTCGTCAACAGCGCACCGAGGGAGCCGGGGAACCACCCCTTCTCGCCTGGCACTTCGCAGGCACGAAGGGTCCCGTCGGCCGCCGCCCGTCCACCGCGGGCGCGATCGCCGGGATGGGGTGAATCGGACACGTCCCGTCCGCGGGACACCTGTCCGTAGGAGACCTTCCTGCTCCGAACCCGTCAGCTAACCCGGTAGGCGAGAAGGAAGGAAAGGAGAACGCCCCCCGTGGCGTCGAAGAGGCATGCCCCCGAGACCTCGTACGACGCGTACTCCTCAGGTGACGAGTACGCCCCGTACGACCCGTTCGGTCCGAGCGACGTGTCCGGCCTGACCGCACCTCGCACGGCCGACACCGCCGCCTTCCCGGCCGCCGACCCGTACGCGGGCCGGGCGGCCACCGCCACGGTCACCGACACCGGTGCCTTCGAGGCGTCCGAGCTCACGGCCTACGGCCCGCCCGGCGGCGAGGCCGGCGAGTCCTGGGGCGAGTGGAACCCGACCGAGGAGTCCATCCGTCCCGTCCGCGGCCGCCACCGGGTGGCCAAGCAGCGCGGCGGCGGCATGGCCCGCAGCGGCGCCGTCCTCGGCGTCGGCATGATCGCCGCCGTCGGCGCGGGCGGCATGGCCACCGCCAAGGACCAGGGCGCCTCCTCCATCTCCATGCCCGACCTCGCCTCCTCGGTCAAGGACATACCGAGCCAGCTCCCCGACGCCGAGGAACTCCCCGGCATCGGCAGCCTGATGGCGGGCGACTCCTCCGACGAAACGGTCGTCGCCGCCGCGCCCCTGACCGGCGCCGGCATCACCGAGGAGGACGCCGCCTCCGGCCAGACCGACGCCGGCGAGGCGCTCCGCGCCCGCATCGTCGCCCAGGCCGAGTCCCAGCAGAACCAGGCCGAGTCCGAGGCCCGCGAGGCCGCCGCGCAGGAGGCCGCCGAGAAGGCCCGCGTCGAAGCGGCCGAGAAGGCCGCCGCCGAGCGCGAGGCCGAGGAGGAGCGCCAGCGCAAGATCGAGGAGGAGAAGCGCCGCAAGGCCGAGGCCGAGCGCCTGGCCAAGCTGGCCCGCAGCTTCACCGCCCCGCTCTCCAACTTCCAGCTCACCTCCGGCTTCGGCGACTCCGGCGGCATGTGGGCCAGCGACCACACCGGCCAGGACTTCGCCGCGCCCACCGGCACCCCCGTCAAGGCCGTGCACACCGGCACCATCAAGGAAGCCGGCTGGGCGGGCTCCTTCGGCTACCGCATCGTGCTGGAGCTGGACGACGGCACCGAGCTGTGGTTCTGCCACCTCTCGTCCATGACGAAGAGCGCGGGCGAGGAGGTCAACACCGGCGACGTCATCGGACGCGTCGGCTCCACCGGCAACTCCTCCGGTCCCCACCTGCACGTCGAGGTCCGCCCCGGCGGCTCCGACACCGCCGTCGACCCGCTCGCCTGGATGCGCGGCAAGGGCATCAACGTCTGACCCGGGAGACCTGAAGGGGCGGGCCCCCGCCCCTCAACTCCCCTTCCCCCACGCACCGTTCACCGGCCACGCCGCCGCCTCGCGCCGCAGGGCCCGGCCGCGCCCCACCGCGCGGCCGCCCGGCGGTACGCGTCAGGAGGGGACGGGGCGGCGGCGCTGGGTGCCCTCCGCGCACCCCACCCACTCCGGCGGCCCCGGTGGACCACCCCCCGACACCGAGGCCGCCGGCCCCCTCCCGCCGGCCGCTCGCCGCCGCCGCGCGTGCGCGTTACGGTCGCCCCCATGCCTGACCACACGCCTGACCACGCCCCCGGGAAGCGCACCGGCCTGCACCGGCGCCACCGCATCGGCAGCCTCTCCGTCGCCCCGCTCAACCTCGGCGGCAACGTCTTCGGCTGGACCGCCGACGAGGCCACCTCCTTCGACGTCCTCGACGCCTACACCGCCGCGGGCGGCAACTTCCTGGACACCGCCGACGTCTACTCGGCCTGGATCGAGGGCAACAGCGGCGGCGAGTCCGAGACCGTCATCGGCGACTGGATGGCCGCACGCGGCAACCGCGACGACATCGTCGTCGCCACCAAGGCCGGCGCGCACCCGCAGCACCAGGGCCTCGCCCCCGCCACGCTCCGGGCCGCCGTCGAGGACTCCCTGCGCCGCCTGCGCACCGACCGCATCGACCTCTTCTACACGCACTACGACGACGAGAGCATCGAGGTCTCCGAGATCATCGGCACCCTCGACGAGCTGGTACGCGAGGGCAAGCTCCGGGAGATCGCGGCCTCCAACATCTCCCCGGCCCGGCTCCGCGCCTCGCTCGACTTCAGCGCCGAGACCGGCAGCGCCCGCTACGTCGCCCTCCAGCCGCACTACAACCTCGTCGAGCGCGAGGCGTACGAGGGCGAACTCTCCGGCATCGCCGAACGCGAGAACCTCGCCGTCATGCCGTACTTCGCCCTCGCCGCGGGATTCCTCACCGGCAAGTACCGGGCCGGGCAGGACGCCACGGGCGCCCGCGCCGGGAAGGCCGCCCCGTACCTGGAGACCGAACGCGGCCGGAGCGTCCTCCGCGCCCTCGAAGCCGTCGCCCTCGCGCACGACGCCGAACCGGCCACCATCGCCCTCGCCTGGCTCGCGGCCCGGCCGACCGTCACGGCCCCCGTCGCCAGCGCCCGCCACCTCGGCCAGCTCCCCACCCTGCTGGCCATGGCCGACACCGAACTCCTCGACGAGGAGCTCGAACTCCTCACCGAGGCCTCGGTCTGACCGCCCGTCCGCTCCTCCACGCCGGGATACGTGGAGGAGAGTGCTGACGGGGACGAGGGCGCCCGAGTAGCCTGACCGCGCGGGACGGGGAGGCACGCCGGGGGAGGACATGGACAGCGCCAGGCAGGACTTCACCCGGGCCCTGTGGCGCCTGTACGAGGACGCCGAACGCCCCGAACTGGCCGAGCTCTGCGGGGAGGTGACGCAACAGCTGCCCGGCAAGCACGAGTTGACCAGCGAACTCGTCGAAGCCTGGCTGCACGGCACCTCCGTACCCGCCACCTACGACGTCCTGCGCGTCCTCGTCGTCCACCTCAACCAGCAGGCCGAACGCGCCGGCAACGCCGACGGCCGCGTCCTCTCCCTCACCTACTGGGAGGCCCTGTGGGGCGAGGTCCACCGCATCCAGCGGGCGGTCGGGGGCGGGACACCGGGGGTCATGGCGGGCCCGCCCGCACCGGGCCCGCCGCCGGCGCCGTCCGCCCCCGGCGGGTACGGCACGGCCCCCGTCACCGGAGGCGCCACCGCCGCGTACGGGCCGCCCGGGGCCGAAGCCGGGCCCCGGCCCGGGACGCACACCAACCAGGTGGACGGCGACCCGCGGATCGGCACCTCCTTCCAGGTGCGGGACGTGACCGGCGGCATCCGGATCGAGCTGCCGGACAGCTCGGGCGTACCGCCCCCGCGCGGCGCGGAGCAGCCCCCTCAGCCGGAGGGGCAGCCGCCGCTGCTGCGGGTGCAGCGCGGCGACGAGACCTACGAGTTCTTCGACCAGGGACTGGCGACGATCTGGATCACCGCACGTCTGCAGACGGGGCAGGGCAATGAGTCAGCACAGTGACACCGGTACCGGCGTGAGCGGCATCGACCGGGAGACCGCGGAGCGCGCGCGGCGCATCCTCGAATCGCCGAACGGGGTGCCGCCGCGCACCGAGGACGTGGAGGCCGCGATCGCGCCGCTGGAGAAGGTCCTCACCGCGACCCCCCCGGGACCGCTGCGCATCACCATCCTCTCCAACCTCGGCCTGCTGCTCATGACCCGCTTCCAGCTCGCGGGCCCCGCGTCCGAGCCGGACCTGCGCCGGGCCGTCGGGCACCTGCGCGAGGCCCAGCACCTGCACGAGCGCGAGACGGGCCACCCGGCGCTCAGCGCCACCATCGCCAACATGATCAGCGCCCAGCACGCCCTGGCCGAACTCACCCGGGACCAGGAGCACTTGGACGAAGCCATCAGGGAGGGCCGGAAGGCCGTCCTCCGGCTGGACCCGGACATCCCGCAGCGCGCCTCCGTCCTGGCCAGCCTGAGCAGCGCCCTGCGCGTCCGGTACGACTGGACGGGCAACACCGGCGACCTCACGGAGGCCGTGGAACTCGGCCGCCGGGCCGCCGCCGACCTCGGGCACAGCAGCGTACGCCGCGGCCCCGTCCTCTCCAGCCTGGCGGGATCCCTGCTGGCGGCCGGGGAACCGGAGGAGTCCGCCCGGGTGTACGCGGAGGCGCTGGCCTCCTTCCGCGAGGCGTCGGACGCGGACGGCGAGGCACGCGCGCTGAACAACCTGGCCGGTGCGGTGGCCCGTTCGGGCCGCACGGAGGAGGCCGTGGAGCACTACCGGCAGGCCGTCGAGGCGTTCACCGGCCTGGGCGAGGACGTCGGCCGCGGCCGCGGACTCAACAACCTGGCCCACGCGCTCACCCGCCTCGGCCGCCACGAGGAGGCCGTCGAGGCACACACGGCGGCCTGGCACTGCCGCTCCGCCGCCTTCGGCCCCGCACACCCCGAGAGCCTCGACAGCCTCCGCAACCTCGCCGCCGCCCACCTCACCGTGGGCCACCGCACCGAGGCCACCGACACCTACACCCGCCTCCACACCCTCAGCCACGAAACCCTTGGCCCTGACCATCCACGCACCATCGAGGCTTACCGGGCCCTGGAGGAGCTGGGCGAGGGGTAGGGGGCGCTCATCCCGTACGGGTGAGAGCGGGCGGGGCCCCGTCGGCAGAGGCAGGGGGTGGCGGGCGGTGCCTCGGAGCCGCGCGGCACGGGCCCGTCGGGGAGGGGCGGGACGGGGATGCCGTGGGCGAGGAGCGCGGCCTCGACCCGGTTCTGGACACCGCACTTGGTGTAGACGGCCCGGATGTGGTCCTTCACCGTCGTGGGCCGGAGGCCGAGGCTGCGCGCGATCTCGCGGTTGGCGAGCCCCCGGCCGAGCAGTTCGAGGACGCTGAGCTCACGCCGCGTCAGCCGGGACAGTCCGTCGCGAGCGCGCATGTCCCGGTACCCCGCGCGGGCGGCGAGCGCGGGTACGCAGCGGGGGAGGCGGCCGCGGGGAAGAGGCCGTGCAGGGTGTGCACCAGCGGCCCGGGGGAGGGGAACCCGCCGTACCCGGCCACGGAGATGACCGGCCGGGGCCCCGTGAACCGCCGGGCGAGTGCCCAGGCGTCCTGCGGCGGCGCGGACACGCTGCCGAGCAACAGGACGTCGGGGGCGGCGAGTTCGACCTCGGCGAGCGCCGCATCGTCGTCGGTCCGGCAGACGGTCGTGACGGTGACGCCCGGCATCTCCCGCAGCGCGGCGGCCAACTCGCCGCGTCCGGTGGCGTCATCGTCGGCTACGGCGACAGTGGTCATGGCAGCGTGGGCCCCTCCGACTGTAAGAAGCGGATTGGTCAGGCTCCTGCCGAATGCAGGGTTTTCCCGTCGGTCACCTGCATTCGGCAGGCGGTGCGTCGCCGTGCGCCGTCAGCCGTCGTTCCGTCCCGAGGCGCCCGCGCGGAGCGAGCGGTGCCACATACGGGCCGCGTAGCCGATCCAGAACACCGTCGCGACGGTGTAGAACCAGAACCAGGCGGAGGACGGCTGAGGTGCGCGCAGCTCGTCGGCGAACATCACGGCCAGCAGGACGGCGAGCGCCGTCACGCCGTACCGGCTGCGCCGGTCCTTGCGGTCCTCCCGGCGCGGGCCGTCGGACAGGCGCATCGCGTAGACCTCGGCGGAGCCGAAGGTCTCCAGGGCCGTGCCCCCGGAGTCGGCGAGGTGCGTACGGGCCTCCGTCACGCGGTCGCGCGCCTCCGCCGCCGTCATCCCGTGCCGGCCGCGCAGCAGCCCCGTCAGGTGGCGCAGCCAGCGCTCGTCCTCACCCGGGCGGAGATCCGGGACGAACCAGCGGTCCACCGCCGTACGGGGGCACCACACGGCCGCGGCACCCAGCGCCAGGCAGCCGGCCGCCAGGGCCGGGGCCGGGACGGTGCCGAGGACGCCGTCCGGCAGCCACGCGCCCGACGTGGCGCCCGCGACCACCGTGGCGAGCGCGCCGACGGCGAACCACCGCGTCCCGCCGAGCCGTCCCGCCGACCACGCGGCGATCGCGACTCCGCCCAGGAGCGCGGTCAGTGCCACCGACCCGGTGGCGGCCAGCTGTGCCCAGCCGAACTCCACCCACAGGCCGTCGGCGATCCAGTGCGCCACCGCGAGGAAGGCGCCGATGACGCCGAGCGTGGCCACCGAACCGGCCAGCCGTTCCCCCGGAGTCGTCCCCCGCAGGTCGAGCCGCGAGCGGTACTCCTCGCCGATGCTCTCCCGCGCCACGGTGCGCGCGTGGGCCGACGGTGAGCCGAACAGGTCCCGCGCGGTGCACCCCTCCGCGGCGACCGTCTCGCGGACCTCCCGCGCCATCTCCTCCAGCAGCTCCGGCGGCGCGTCGTGCTTGAGCGCGAGCCGCAACTGGGCCTCGGCCAGCCACTGTTCGTCCGCGTCGCCCCCAGCCTCGGTGTCCCTGGTGTTCATGCCTTTCCCCCTCCGTGCCGCCCCGTTCGCTTCCCGGCCTTCGGCTCCGCGGTGCCGGTGTCCGCGTCCGGCCCGAGCAGCGCGCCCACGGCGGAGGTGAACTCGCCCCAGGCCGCGGCCTCTTCGCCGAGCCGGGCCCGTCCGTGCGCGGTGATGCGGTAGTACTTCCGCCCGGGGCCGCCCTCTCCGGCGCCCCACTCGACCTCCACGGCGCCCTCCTCCTCCAGGCGGGCCAGCGCCGGGTACAGCGTCGCGGCCTTGACCTTGCCCAGGCCAGCCGCGTCGAGCCTGTTCAACAGGGCGTAGCCGTAGCTGCGTTCCTCGGACTCCAGCACTCCGAGCAGACACAGCGGCAGCACCGCCCGCACCCATGCCGCGTTCGCGACCACCACCGGAAGCCCTCCCCGCTCCACTAGCCGGTCTTTCCGTCTATTCTCAAAAACAGAATAGTCGAACTCTCGTCACTCGTCCTCCCCTCCCTCCGGAGGAGGCCCGACGTGGGATACCGGTACCGCCGCCGTCCGGCCAGGATGATCTTGCAGCTCGCGGGGCCCTGGCCCTGCCGACCCGCCCAACTCCCGTAGCGGGCCCGTTGATCACCGACCCGCCGGGGGACCCGCGTGCCCGGGTCCCGTCCCATGTCCCGCACGCTCGTGCGCCGCACAGCGGTGACCGCCGCCGGGCTCACCGCGACGGCCGTCCTCGCCGCGGACACGGCCGGACGCGCGCTGGCACTCTTGCGGACGAGGAGTTCTACGCCGTCGCCGTCGCCGACGCCGAGACCGAGAAGTACCTGACCCTGCTCGCCCAGGTCCCCGACGAGTTCCTCGACCAGGGCGGACCGGCCGTTCAGACCTGGCTCGACGAATAGGCGGAAACCGGCCCCGAGCTGCGCAGCTGGATCAAGTGCGCCGGCCTGATCACGGCGGCGGTCGCGGGGGCACTCATCCCGGCGAGCAAGATCGTCAAGGTCGCCAAGATCGTGAAGAAGTCCGGCGTCAAGCGCGTCATCAACGCCATCAAGGTCGTCCGCAAGGGCAAGGGCCAACCCCTCACCAAGGACCTCAAGGACGTCGCCCTCATCTTCCTGGGGGTGGACGAGATCAAGGAGGCTTGGGGGGGTGAGGGGGTGGGGCGCGGCCAACCGGCCCCCGTCGAACCGCCGTTACCGATGCGGACGTCCGCTGCGGGACGCGCCGTAGCCTTGCGGACATGAGCGGCAACGAGGAACAGCGAATGGTGGTCGCCGGTGCCCTGTGCGACGGCGGCAGATTCCTCGCCGCCCGGCGCACGGCCCCCGCCGAGGCCGCAGGCCGCTGGGAACTCCCCGGCGGCAAGGCCGAACCGGGCGAGACACCGGAGGAGGCCCTGGTCCGCGAACTGCGCGAGGAACTGGGCGTCGAGACCGAACCCGTACGCCGCCTCCCCGGCGAATGGCCCCTCAGGCCCGGCCTGGTCCTGAGCGCTTGGGAGGTACGACTCCTCAAGGGCGACCCCCGGCCACTTCAGGACCACGACCAACTCCGTTGGCTCACCCCCGAAACCGCCTTCGACGTGGACTGGCTGGAGGCGGATGTGGCGTTCGTGGGGGAGGTGGTGCGGGGGCTGCGGGGGGCCGGTTACTGCTGAGAGGAAGCGTCGAACAGAGTCCCCTCCGAAAGGAAGGCGGAGTCCGGCAGTTGGTCCGAGGGGACGGGCCATGTCCGGAGACGTTCCCACACGGGTTCGGTGGGGACGCCGAGCCCGAGTGCCGCACAGAGTACGTGCACACCCAGGCGAGGGGGGACCGCGTTGCCGATCTGCTGGGCGATGTCCCGTCCCTCCCACGGGTAGTTCGCAGGGAACGTCTGGAGTCGGCCTGCCTCGCGGGAGCTGAAGCGGCCGAGGTCCCTTTCCGCGGCGTCGTCGGTCACGAGGCGATTCCGTGAGTTCTTACCGGTCACCGTCGCCGAGGGCTCGCAGGAGCGGCGCCTGCCTCGTGCTTTGGGGTCGCCTCCGGTGCCGTAATTGGAGACGACTTTGAACGGTGCTCGCCTCTCGGTGAGCTCGTCCTCCATCGCCACCCATGTCGCGCGTGTGGCATCGCTCCGAGGGCGCTCCTTGCCCTTCTGATAACGGTGGTGGGTGGCCGGCGGGAGGGCGACGTTGCTCCGGTTCGGGCCCTTCGCCCGTGCGATGAGGACCGCTCGGCGACGGGTCTGCGGTACTCCGTACTCCTCGGCGTGCAGCACGTTGCAGTGAGTGGAATACCCCTCGGCTTCCAGTACATCGGCGAACGCCTCCCAGACCGGAAGTACTGCCGGGACCTGTTCCAGCACGATGGACTCGTAGCGACTCAACTGTTCGTTGTCGATTGCTTCGAGTGCCCATCGGAGGGGTTCCAGGACAAGCCCGGTGCGCGCGTCGTCCAGCAGGGCAAGGTCGGCATCGATCCGGTCCCGGTCGTCTCGGTCGACGAGACGTTGAACGAACTTCAGGACCTCGTCCAGGGCGCGGCGCCCCGCGCCCATTCCGGCGACGGAGAAGGTCTGGCAGGGCGGCCCACCTGCCAGGACATTCGCGTCATGGAAATCAATGGGGCGCTGCTTGCTCACATCCTCGTTGACCGTCTTGAGGTCGGCTGCCTTGCGTGTCTCGCACGCGTTGGGGTCCAGTTCGATACCGATCGAGGGAATTCCCAGTGCGGCTGCCGCCACGTCCAGGCCACCAGGACCGGCAAAAAGGTCCACGATGCGGAAATCCGCAGGTCGGGGCTGGTGTGGCGGTGCGTCGGTCATGAGGGCTGAGTCTATAGGAGTCGCGCCGGGCAGCGGGCTGTACCCGGCGTCATCCCTTCTCCAGTGCGGATCGGATCGCTCGCCCCAGTGCTGCCCCGACGGGAGGTGGTGAGGCGTGCCCGACTTGCCGGTATCGGGCCGTTTTGCGGCCGGCGAACTGCCATTCTCGTGGGAAGGCCTGGAGTTGCGCCGTCTGTTCGACGGTCAGGGCGATCATGCCGTACCGGCCGTAGTCGGGAGCCCAACGGAAGCCGGGGCCGGGGACGTCGTTCGCCACCGTGCCGCCGTCGACCCCCATACGCGCCCACTTCCGCTTGGAGCCAGTGGGGCCGAGATCGGGACCTCCGCGATCCCAGGAACCCCCCACGAGGGTGGGCGCGACCTGGTCGGCCTGTACCGCCCACTGCTCGGCCTGGGGCCAGCCGCGTGCGGCCATCGACGTGGCGAGTGTTTCGCCCACCGTGAGCGAAGGCCCCGATGTCGGCTCGGGGACCTGGAAGGCGTCGAGCGCATCACCCGTGAACGCCACCAGCACGCCCTGCTTCCGATCCTGCGGGACGCCGTGGTCCACCGCGTTGATCAGGCACCAGCGGTGCCGGAAGCCGAGCGACTCCAGCCGCTCGGCGATGTACTGCCGGATGGGCTCGTACTCCCCGTCCGTCACGAGGTTCGGGATGTTCTCGATCAACAACGCGCGTGGCCGCACCGCGGCGGTGATATCGAGCGTCGCTCTGAGGACGTCGAGCTCGTGGTTGTTACCGCGTCCGCGATTGACAGCTGCCGCGCCCTTGAGGCGCGGCAGGCCGGCGGACAGGAGATCCACGTTGCGGACGTGCGCGTAGTCGTCTCGCCGGTCGGGCTCGAAGCCGATCAGGTCGATTTCGCGCACGTCCCAGTTCGGACGGTTCAGGCGCAGGGTCTCGCAGGCCACGGACCGGTTGTCGATGAGCATGACCGGGGTGAAACCCGCCTGTTCCAGCCCGAGGGCCAGGCCGCCGGCGCCTGCGCAGACGTCGAGAAAGGTGGGGCCGGCCTCCGGCGAGGGCTTCTCGGGCGGAACATCGATGGTGGAAGGCCGAGACCCTGGGAGGTGAGCCGACGCGGCAACGGGCGGCAGCTTGCCGCCCGCATCGGAGGGTGGCTCTTCCGGCGTGCGAGCGGAGCGGGCCGCTGCCACCGCCTCGGCGGCGACGGCAGCCAGTTCCTCGTCCAATTCTCCGTCCTCCAGAGCCTCGAAGACCACGAAGGGGGCGAGCCGAAGCAGACGCTTGAGGAAGTCGCGGAGGATCTCCCGTTCGTTGAGGTTCTCGAACGTGAGCGTGTTCCAGACCCGGAGGATGCTGCGAACGAGATGGGGGCTGCCGCCGAGCGCCTTGCGGCGGGCGTAGATCTGGTCGAAGGCGGCTTCGCCGAGGATGTTCAGGGCTGCGTACGGGGCCGCGGCGCCTGCGTCGTGGACCAGCTGGGCACGCCACCACAGGCGACCGAAAACATGACGGGTGAGGTCGGTGGCCAGGACTCGTTCGCGAGGGGGCCGGGGAAAGCGCCAGTGGGCGACGTCGGGGAGCACGGCCAGCGCGAGGAATGCCCACATGTCGCCGGAGGCCGCCTCGGCCGGCATCAGATCCATCTCGGCGTGTAGTACGGCGGCGAGTTCGATGTCGAAGGTGGCGCGGGCCGAGCGGGACGGCTCGTTCGGGAAACCCGCGCTTCGAGCCAGGTCTAGTACGCGCTCCCGCAGCGCGCGGAGATCGGCTTCACCGACCCGGTCACCGCCGGTGGCCACGTACACCGCGGATTCGTGGCGTGTCGTGACGTGGGTGCTCAGCTCCGCGATGGGCAGCTCGCGGTACTCCTGGTGGAGCGGCTTGGCCTGGCCGGCGAGAAGGCGGGGGTACAGCAGGGCCATGATTCGTTACCCCTCCTGGAAGATGCCGGTCGCGGCCTGCACCTCGGTGGTGAACAGGCTCGGTGAGCTGTCACGCCGGAGGCGAAGATCGTGGATGGTCGAACCGGGGAAGAGCTGATGGAAGAGGTTGCTGAGCGTGGCGCCGAGTGAATCCGCAGGAAAGTCGGCCTCGTCGACGAACTCCTCCTGTGAAAGGGCATGTTCGACCATCACCCGTGCACAGTCGGCATAGACGGTCGACAGAACGGCCCGGTCGAGCGGACGCGGCTTGGCGGCGTTCTTGAACGCCTCGGTGACCGTCTCGTTCTGCTCGTTCACCAGTAGCAGGAGGGACCCCATGGCAGCGGCACTCAGCTTGGAGCCGATCTGGAGATGCCATGCGGCGTTGTCCGGAAAGGAGGTACGAGCGAAGTCGACGACGCTCATCGGGAATTGGGGGGCGTCGCCCTGGAGACGAAGTGCGGACTGGTCGTTCCAGAGAAGGGCGCCGTGACGTTGGGCTGTGAATGGTGGGACGGTGCTGCCGACCCGTGAGAGGACCAGCACGGTGTCCAGCGTCAGAACACCGCCCAGCTCAGCTCCCCGCAGCCTGCCCCGCAGCTCCACGGTCCGTACTCCGTCCCCGCTGAGGGGAACTCGCTGTACGGCGCCGCGCAGATTGGATCCCGTGGCGGTCCAGACCGCCGCGAGGGTGAGTCGAGCGCCGTCGGGAAGGCCGGCCCCGGAGCGGATGCGTGGGAGGTCGACTCGGACCGTTCGCTGCAGTTCCAGGTCCATCTGGTAGTCCCAGTCGCCGATGGCCTCGGGCAGCGGAGTGTTCTCGCCCTCGACGACGAGCTGCCACTCCTCTGCCTCGACAGCGGAGGCGGGCGGAACACGATAGGGAAGTGCGAGCCTGCTCATGCGGCATTCACCGCCCGGGTCCGCACCGCGATCTCCGTGATCGTGTCGGGAGCGGGAAGTACGATCGCGCGCCATACCGCGTCGTCGCCGCCCTCGATGACGTAGGTGGGGGCCGTGTGGAGGTTGCCCTCCGGATCCTCCCAGCCGACGAGCTCAGGTTTGCGTGCGCCGAGGGGCGGGTCCGTCTCGCGGTTCCCGACGCCGGGCAGGGCGACGGCGAGGTCCACTACGACGCGCTGGACCACGGCAGCCGGCAGCCGGAACGATTGCACGAGCACGGCCGTGCCCTCACGTTCCTCGTAGGTGGCTTCCCCCACGTACTGAACCCGGGGGCGCGGGCTTCCGGACCGCGTGCCGGCCAGGGGAAGTTGCTCGGCCCGGGCGGCCCCGGAGCCGGGCCTCCCGGTCGACCCCCCGGGCGAGCCCGCTCCGGGAGCGGGGCTCTGTCCCGGGATCGTCGCGGTCTCTTCGTCCTCGTCCGGTGCGGCGACTGCGCGTCCCGCTGCGCCCCCGTAGTCGGTGGCCCCACCGATGCCCCAGGCTCCGCCGACCAGAGAGGAGAACCGCGTGCTGGCCGCGCCCAACGCCACTTGGCTCGAGCCGCGCGCCGAGCCGCCCAACTCCAGCAACTCCTCCACCGACTCCTTGAGCCGGGTGAAGGTGGTCCGCACGAAACTGTTGCCGGGAGACTTCAACGACTGGGGGTTCCAGGCGTCGTGCGTGGGCGGCTCGGCGGCCGCATACACGTCGTCCAGCTCCGCACTCGCCCGGAACACACCGGCGTACGAGATGTGTTCCGAGCCCGGTTTGCGGCAGGCGTGGTACGTGACCACGAGTTCCGCGGAACGCATCAGGCACACATGGTGGACAGCCGATTCGATCTGCACCGTCTCCATGGCGCGAGAAGAGGGGGCGGCGGGGGTGAGGCGACGCACCAGGCCCAGGCGTCCCAGCGTCTTGCGCGGCCGGTGGCACAGGAGCTCTTGCCCCTCCGAGCTCTCCATCTGCCGATAGGCCTCTACGAAGAGGCTCAATGGGCGGCTGGTGCACGGGTCGGGAACGGGGACGTCACGTCCGTCGCAGGTCACGGAGAAGCGCATGGGAACGGTGCCGTCAGCGTGTTCCAACATCTTCGGCCACAGCTGCCAGGCCATCGTGTCCGCCATGTACGCGGCTGCTTCGGCCGGCTCCAGGTCGTCGAGGTGCGGGTTGATCACCACGATGCTCGTGCCGGTCTCCTCCGGGGCGAAGGGCTTCAGTCCCAGCCGCCGGGCAGCATCCTCAGCCGCTTCGTCCAGCAGGGGTTCGATCACCTCGCCTGAGGTATCGCCCCACCAGTGGCGGCCCGTGTAGCGACGCTCCTTGCCGTCGGGCGCGTGCGTGCGGTAGCTGTTCCAGAGCGCGCTGCCGATCAGACGGGTCTGCAGGACCCCTTCCGGGGTGCGGCAGCGGGTGTGCACGAGCACCGTGCCGGAGGCCGAGAGCAGATAGAAGATGCCTTTGCCGAAGCCGTACGTCCCGCCTCCGTACTCCTTGTCGCGGGGCTCTCCCACGTTCCGCACGAAGGCGACGAAGTCCTGCCCGTCCGAGGAACCTTGGTCGGCGCGTGTCGGTCCGCCGAGTCCGCTCGTCCCGCGGTCGGAGACCGTCATTGTCCGGATGGTCGGTCGGAGCAGAGCCTGACGCAGGGGCAGTTGCTCCCGTCTCGGTGCGTTGTTCTGCAGCAGCGTGCGCCAGTTGTCGGCGTGCGCGGGACTGACGGTGCCCAGCTCGACGCCGAACCGCACCGACCCTGAACGGTCCGGGTCCCGGGCGTCCCAACTGTTCTGCGCGGCCTCGCGAACCAGGATGGTCAGGAGGTCGAGCTCGGGACGTCCGAGTTGATTACGGATGCCCTCGGCGGCACTCGCGCCCTCGGGCGGAAACGGCTGGGCGTACCACTGCGGCTCCCGCGAGTCCTCCGTCACTCGGTTCCCTCCAGCAGTGACGCCAGATGCCGCTCCACTCGCGACGACGGCAATGGACGCGGTGGTTCGACAGTCAGGTCGACGGTGTAATGCACGTTTTCCACCGTGATCGGAACGTCGGCTGCCGAGAGGTCGGTAGCGGTCAGGCGAGGAAAGTCCGGGCGGACGTCGTACCAGCGCTCGTCGGCGACGAGGAAGCGCACCGAGCGGTACCGGCCCGCGTCGACGGACCGGTACCCGGCCTGCGCCAGCAGCCCCAACAGCGCGCTCTCGTCGTCGCACAGCTGCATCGCCCGTTCCACCAGATCCACGACGCTCGCGCTCGGTACAGGTTCGGAGGCGCGCTCCAAACGGAAGCAGCACAGCTGTAGGGCACCGCCGTCGGGCGCTTCCAGCTGGCGCAACCCATGCACCCGTATCCGCAGTGCGTCGTTCCCGGTGGATGCTTTGACCTCCACGGCGTCCCTGCCGGTGGTGAAGTCGTGACGATGCCCGGTGGGGCCGCCCCACAGACGATGTGCGCTGGGATCGCTCTCCAGAAGACGGTTGAGAACGGTCAATTCGCCGAAAAGACCGGCGAGTTGATCGACTGTCAATGAGGATCCGCGGGTACGGAACAACGACTGCCAGCGGTCGAGTACGCGGTAGAGGGCCCGCACCGGGCTGGGGCCGCCGGGTGCCGGGCCGGTGCCGGTTCCCGTTGCGTGGATCTCTTCGAGGATGTCCTCGCAGAGCCCGGTGAACACGTCGTCCAGGTCGTGTCGGAGACAGCCGAGGTCGGCGTAGGTCTGGTAGACCTCGTCGTCCTCCAACGGGCGTTTGCGCAGCTGGAGCACGGGGCCGTCCAGCCCCTGCCTGACCCGTTGGTGGGAGGCTATGGGCACGAGGAGGTGCCGATGTCCGCCGTGGTCTACCGCGGCGAGCAGATCGCCGCTCGCCGTCGCTACGGGCAGCGGCGCGGTACGCAGCCTGTGCGGTGCGGACGCGGGCGTGTCCGTGAGGTCTCTCCAACGTTCCTCGACCGCTGCTCGGAACGCCCCCTTCACGCCATGTCCTCCGACTCGACCGGGCTGTAGTCCTCCTCCTCGATCTGGACACCGGACAGGTCGGCGGAGATGTAGCTGCCGTCCCACCTCACGGTGCTGTCGTCCCTGGTCCTCTCCGGCTCAGGGAAGACCAGCCCGACGCCGATGACGTGGTCCTCGGCATCCAGCGGCTCACGCAGGTGCTTGCGGCGCTCCGCCGGGGCCGAGTGCTTGTCGATCGGGTACAGGACGATCAACCCTGTGTGAGGCAGCAGGCGCTTGCGCTCCCTCTTGATGTCTTCCTCGGCCAGCCCCCGACGGACACCCTCCAGGTCGACCGCGGCGTCCGCGCGGCTCATGAGGGTCTTGATGTCCGCATAATCCGGAACCGAGGAATGCATCCGGGCTCGGGTCACGCGCCCCACCCGGACGCCGGGTGCGAACTCGAAGTCGTCGTCCACGTCACGGGAGGGGTTTCCGACGATGGCAACGTTCCACTGCCGCAGCGAACCGACGCGAACCCGCTTTTCGATGTACCCGCTGAGGAGCTGGGCGTTGCAGTCCTGGGATTCCGAATGGAATGCGTAGGACTCCAGGAACCGGAGCACGTGTTCGTGGGGAACGCCACGGAGGACGTACCGTCCCCGCTCCGGAGCGTCATCGCGTTGCTTCGCCTCTCTGCAGGAGCGGGCGACGAGCTCGCGGGTGGCCTCCTGGTTGCTCTGCAACCACTCTGCGTTGGTGTGGAAGTACCGTGTCTGGATACGGCGTCCGCCGTACGCAGATGCGGCGTGCACCGCAGACCTCATCTTTGCCGCGGCCGTCACCCGCAGCGAGGGGTGCGTGCGCAGGCGCACGGCGAAGGACATCGGCGACTCGTCCTCGCGCATGTAGACGTCGATGTCGCGGCGCATCTCGGTCTCGACCGTGGCCAGGTGTCGGAACCAGCGCTGGAGCTCCTCGGTCATCCAGATGCGTGGCAGGTCCGCGTACCCGTTGCGGAAGCCGAACCAACGACCCATCTGCAGCAGGGTGTCGTACGCGGAGACGGCGCGCACGAAGTAGCTGACCGACAACCCCTCGAGGGTCAGCCCTCGAGAGAGAGTGTTTCCACCGACGGCGATCGCCACGACCGGCCCGTTGTCGTAATCGAGGCGGTCCTCACTGCTGGAGTTGTCCATGATGACGCGGCAGTCGTCCAGGACGGCGGGAAATTCCGACCAGAGCTCCTCGAAGGAAACCTTCGCCTCACCGAATTCCTCGGCCAGAACCTGCTTGGTCTCGTGTTCCCACAGGGTTCGCAACCGGTCGATGGTGACGGGGTCATCCAGGCACTCGCGCATGCGCGCGCGGAGGTTTTCCAGCGGCTTCTGGAAACTGTTGTGCACCTGGGTGTTCACGCTGGTGTGGATCAGCATGGTGGAGTGCGGGTTTCCCTTGCCCCGCACTCTGCGGGCGGCTGTGGTCAGCCAGAAGTAGTGGACGGCCTCGCGCAGAGTCTCGGTGATCGTGGGTGCAAATCCGTCGATATCGGCGCGGGAGGCGGGGCGTACGTTGTGAACGTCCTCGTCCGGGATGTTGCGGATCATGTCGTAGCCGTCGTCGAGGTCGGCCGGGTCTTCGTCGTCCAGTGCATACCGGCCGAAGAGCACCTCCGTGCCGAAGTGACCCTCGGGCTTCGGCAGATTGACGACGAAGTCCTTCGGGTACAGGTCGTCGGCCGAGGGGTCGATCAGCAGGTTCGCAAAGGGCGTGGCCGTGTAGCCGAGGTACGCGGACTTCGGAAGGGCGTCCAGAATATTCCGAATAAGCGGGTTGATCGACGTCGTGGCCACAGTGGCCTGGTCCGCTTCGTCGTCGATGACCAGCGCGGGCGCGTCCTGTAGGTAGGCCGAGGCGGAGCGCAGCCACTTCTCGAACTTGCGGAGGACGGTGGCGTTCTTCTTCACCACGCACACCACATGCGTCTGGTTACTGTCGCCGAAGTACGACTGCGCGTTCTCCGGGGGGACGAAATCCTTGTCCAGGCCCGTAAGTTGCGACCAGCGCGTCGGATTGGGCGCGACGAGCTGCTGCACCAGGCGTGCCTGGGTCTGCTTGCGCAGCCCGTTGTGGATACCGGCGAGAACGATGAAGAGCTTGTAGCCGCGGTCGGCGGCCTTCGCCATGACGGAGGTGAAGTTCGTCGTCTTGCCGGACTGTACGTATCCCACGACCAGACCGCGGGTGCTGAATTCACGCTCCTTGGGGTGGCTGAGCAGCGAGACGATGCGGGTGGAGGCGTTGTCGAGATCCGTGATCGCCTTCTCGGGCCATCCGTTCTCCTCCTGGATGCGGCGCACCGCAGGCCACGCGACGTCGGTGTCACGCGGGCCCGTGTACCAGGTGTCCCGATTGCCGTGTACGACTGTCCGAGGTTCCTCGCGTTCCCTGACCTGCAGCATGCGCTGCTCGTGAAGTTCGCGAAGCTGCTGGATCTGTTCTTCGGGCAGCTGGAGGATCTGGAGTTTCTTCACGGCTTCGGCCGGAGTGGCCACGTCCAGAAGGGTGCGGAAGACCTCGTACTGGCCGTCCAGGTCGCTACTGCTCAACAGATCTCCTGATCGTTTCCCCGTATCCGCAGTCGTCGGCTTCGGTGCTCCTCACGCGACCGCGGACATGCATCTGACTTTGGTTTCTGCCCGGTCACTCCGAGCCGGAGGTGTGGCGACGGGATTCCACGGCTTCCGCAACGTGCTCCGCGATGACGGTCGGGTCCTCGTGTTCCCAGAAGCGGAGGACTTGCCAGCCCGACTGCCGGAGACTCTCGGTCGTTTCCCGGTCGCGTTGTGCATTCCGTTCCAACTTCGCCCGCCACCACTCCGAGTTCGCCTTCGGCTGCGTGGCGTGCTCCGGGCAGCTGTGCCAGAAGCAGCCGTCCAGGAAAACGGCGACGCGAAGTCCGGGGAAGGCAATGTCGATCGTGCGCCTGCGAAGGCCGGGCACCGGACGCTGAAGCCGGTAGCGGTATCCCTCCGCGTGCAGCAAGCGGCGCACGGCTCGCTCGAGTGACGTATCGCGCGATGCCTGTCGACTCATTCGCATCGATACGCCGGGTGAGGAAGGAACCGCGGCCATAAGTCCATCGTGCCGGCTGCGCGCGGGGCACTGGTCAGTGGAGTTACTGAAGTCGATCCGGCTGACTCTGTCGGACACGGATGAAGGCTCGAGCACGACGCACCACATCGAACGTGTCACCGGAAGTGCACCGGAGTTCCGAGTGGGTTCGGGCCCGACCCCCCGTACCCCGCAGCCTGAGGGAACGTGGCCCGCCGTGGATTCAGTGTGTGCGAAGCCGCAGCAGTGGGTGGGGCTGCGAGGGGGCGGCGGTGCCAGAGGTGGTGGAGGAGTTCCTGCTCGCGGGCGGCGAAGTCGGGGGCGGGTGGGCCGTAGCGGCAGCGGGCGCGGAGCAGGGCGAGGGAGGTGGCGAAGTGCTGGTACTCGGCGACGGTGCGGGCCGCCGTCGGGCCGTGGCTGCTGCGGGCCAGGTCGCGGGCGACGGAGCGGGCGCGCATCGAGGACAGTGACCAGGGTTCGGCCGGGTCGAGCCAGCCGGCGGCGACGTAGGCGGGGAGGGTCTCGCGGACGGTGCGCAGTTCGTTGCGCCGGGACCAGACCGACAGCCACACCAGCAGCACGAACACCGGGATCATGAACAGGGCGTAGACGGCGAGGAAGGTGAGGCCGGGCAGGGACGAGGCGCCGTTCCAGATGGAGTGCAGCAGGACGGCGGTGAGCAGGCCGAAGGCGGGCAGCAGGAGCCGCAGTACGGGCCGCCGGCCGGGGAGGGAGGCGAGGACGCCGAAGGCGATGCCGGTGAAGGCGGTGAAGAGGGGGTGCGCGAAGGGGGAGAGGACGACGCGGATCAGGAAGGTCGCGGCGGTCGCGGACTCGTGCAGGGCGTGGGTGCCCAGGAGTTGGTCCTCGCCGAAGGCGTTGCCGAGGTAGAGGACGTTCTCGGTGAACGCGAAGCCGGTGGCGGTGATGCCGGCGGTGGCGATGCCGGAGACGACGCCGTCGAAGTCGCGGCGGCGGAAGCGGAACAGGAGGAGGACGGCGACGGCCTTCGCGGTCTCCTCGACGACGGGGGCGACGAGGGTCGCGCCCAGGGTGTCCGCCTCGCGGGAGCTGTCGACGACCATCGTGGTCGACAGCCAGTCCGTGGCCAGACTGTTGGCGAGCAGGGCCACGAGCGTCGCGGCGCAGGCGCCCCAGGCGAAGGCGAAGGCGTGGTTCCGCCACGGGGTCGGCTCGACGCCGTCTATCCACCGGAACGCGGATATCAGCAGCGGCACGGGCAGCACCGCCAGCGCCAGCCCGACGAACAGCCCCGCGGTACCGGTCTGTTCCCGCACCAGAGCCAGAATCATCAGCCCGCAGAAGCCCAGCAGCGCGGCGACGGTGACCGCCCGCAGGGTCCGACTGTGCCGGTGCCACCACGACACGGACGGCGGCGGCCGGTAACGCCAGTCGGCGGGCGACGCGGGCATCGCGGGGAAGGTGGGCCGGCCGAAGTGGCCTTGAGTGGCGCCGAAACCGCCTTGAGAGGCGGTGAACTCGCTCTGGGGCGCGCCGAATTCGCCGTGGGGGTGGCTCGGGGCGTGCGGGGCGGGGGTGGCGGGTGCGGGGTGTGGGGGACGGTTCTGCGCGGGGTGGACGTGGCCTGTGCCCGGGGTGGGGGCCGGGTGTGGTCCGGCGGCCGAGGCCGGCTCGGCGTACCCGCCTGCGCCCGCGCCGGGCCCCGGCTGGACGTGTGGCTGCGGCCCAAGGCCCGGGCCCGGATGGGGCGGAGGCGCGTGTGGGGTGGCCGCGGGGTCGGTCTGGCCGGTGCTGGCGTCCGAGCCCGGCCCCGGCCGGACGTGCGGCCCTGGGCCCGGATGAGGCGTTGGCGCGTGTGGGGTGGCCGCGGGGTCGGTCCGGCCCGTGTTGGCGTCCGAGCCCGCACCTGTTCCGGTGTACGCGTCCGAGCCCGGCCCGACGTACTTGCCCGCGCTCGCACCCGGCCCCGGCCGCACGTACGCCTGTGGCCCAAGCCCCGCCCCCGGCCCCGGATGAGGCGGAGGCGCGTGTGGGTTGGGCGCGGCGGCGGGCTCGTCGGCCGTCGGGGTGGGGTTCGCGTCGTGGTCTGCCTCGTCGTGCACCTGACGACCGTAACGAGGTCCGGGCCCGGCACGTGAACCCTTTGCGGCAGCGACCGGAGACCCGGTGCGTACGCGAGCCCTGGACGGGGACGCCCCTGGACTTGGCGACCGGTCGCCGAGCGCACAGCGCCCGAGGGCCCGACGCGTTCTGCTGCCCGAGCCGAGGGCGCTCCTGGGTGCGGTGAACCGACCGGCGACCGGCCACCGGCTGTGCGGCGTCCGAGGACCCGGCGCGTTCTGCTGCCTGAGCCGAGGGCGCCCCTGGGTGCTGCAACCGACCGGCGACCGATGACCGGTCGCATACGGGCGCCCCTGGGCGCCCTTGGTCGCGGTAACCGACGGGCGGCCGGTCACCGGCTGTGCAGCGACCGACGCCCCGGCGCGTACTGCTGCCCGAGCTGAGGGCGCCCCTGGGCGCTGCAACCGACCGGTGGCCGATGACCGGTCGCGTACGGGAGCGCTACCCGAGGACGCCCTTGGACGCGGCAACCGACCAGCGGTCGGTCACCGGCCGCGCAGCGTCCGAGGACCCGGCGCGTACGGGAGGCCTAGGCGAGGACGTCCCTGGACGCAGCGTCCGGCGCGTACCGGAGCCCTAGGCGAGGACGCGGCAACTGGCCCACAACCGGGTCACCGCCCGCGTAACGACCGGCGCCCCGGCACCTACGCGAGCCCCTGGGCGAGGGCGCTGTTGGACGCGGGGACCGAACGGCGGCGGGGCACTGGCCGTGCAGCGACCGACGCCCCTGGCGTCCTGCTCCCCCAGCTGAGGGCGCCCCTGGGCGCTGCAACCGACCGGCGACCGATGACCGGTCGCGTGCGGGAGCGCTATCCGAGGACGCCCTTGGCCGCGGTAACCGACCGGCGACCGGTCACCGGCCGCGCAGCGTCCGACGATCTGGCGCGTACGGGAGGCCTAGGCGAGGATGTCCTGGACGCAGCGTCCGGCGCGTACCGAAGCCCTAGGCGAGGACGCGGCAACCGGCCCACAACCGGGTCACCGCCCGCGCAACGACCGGCACCTACGCGAGCCCCTGGGCGAGGGACGTGGTGACCGACCGGCGGCGGGGCACCGCCCGCGCAGCGACCGGCGCTCGGGCGTACTTGCTGCCCCAGCCGTGCGTGCCCCTGGGAGTCACCGCCCGCGCAGCGTCTGGCAACCGAGTGCGTACCGCCCCCTCACACCCGCCGAAACACCACATCTCGCACCACATGCCCCTTGTCGAGCCCCTGGCCCTCGAAGCGGGTGATGGGGCGGTGCGGGGGGCGGGGGGCGAAGCCGCCGTCGGGCTGGGTGTTTTCGTAGGAAGGGTGGGTGGTGAGGACGTCGAGCATCTGGTCCGCGTAGTCCTCCCAGTCGGTGGCGCAGTGGACGAGGGCGCCGGGGCGGAGGCGGTCGGCGACCAGGTCGAGGAACTCGGGCTGGATCAGGCGGCGCTTGTTGTGGCGGGCCTTGGGCCACGGGTCGGGGAAGTAGACGCGCAGGCCGGAGAGGGAGGCGGGGGCGAGCATCGAGCGGAGCAGGATGATCGCGTCGCCGTTGCCGACCCGGACGTTCTCGACGCCCGCCTCCTCCGCGAGGCGGAAGAGGTTGCCCATGCCGGGGGTGTGGACGTCGACGGCGAGGATGCCGGTACCGGGGTCGTCGGCGGCCATCTGGGCCGTCGCCTCGCCCATGCCGAAGCCGATCTCCAGGACGACGGGGAGCTCCGGGTCGCCGAAGAGTTCGCCGAGGTCGAGGGGGCGCAGCCCGTCGATGTCGAAGCCCCAGTGCGGCCAGTGCCGCAGCAGGGCCGCGCGCTGGCCGGTGGTGACGCGGCTGCGGCGCGGCTGGAAGCTGCGGATGCGGCGCTCGTGGTGCGATCCGGCGGGGTCGGCGGCAGGGCCTTCGCCCGGGCGGAACAGGGAGGATTTCTCGGACACAGTCCCCCTACTTTACGAGCCCGCGGCGACCCCCGGCGCACACCCCCGAGCGGATCAGCCGCGCGCTGCCAGCGCCGCCAGGGTGCGGCGGGCGACCTCGCGGCCGATGGGGAGGGAGGCCGTCGCGGCGGGGGACGGGGCGTTGAGCACGTGCACGGTGTGCGGGGCGCCGACGATCAGGAAGTCGTCGACGAGGGTGCCGTCCCGCAGCACCGCCTGCGCCCGCACGCCCGCGGGGGCCGGGACCAGGTCGTCCTCGCTGATCTCCGGGAGCAGCCGCCGTACCTCCCGGGTGAAGGCGCGCTTGGACGCCGAGCGCCGCAGCTCGCCCGCGCCGTACCGCCAGTGCCGTCCGGCGATCCGCCAGGCGCCCGGGTACGCCAGCACCTCGGCGAGCTCGCGCGGGCTGACCGTGCTCCAGTCGTAGCCCTCGCGGGCGAGCGCGGGGACGGCGTTCGGGCCGATGTGGACGCCGCCGTCGACGCCGCGGGTGAGGTGGACGCCGAGGAACGGGAACGCCGGGTCGGGCACCGGGTAGACCAGGCCCCTGACCAGCTGTTCGCGGTGCGGGGCCAGCGCGTAGTACTCGCCGCGGAAAGGCACGATCCGGGCGCCCGGGTCGTCCCCGGCCAGCCGCGCGAGGTGATCGCTGTGCAGGCCCGCGCAGTTGACCATCGCCCGGGCCCGCAGCACGGAACCGCCGGCGGTCTCGCCCGGGGCCCGTACGCGGACGGCGACGCCGCGTCCGGCCCGCCGGTCGACGGCGGTGACCTCGGCGCCGTACCGCACCTCGGCGCCCGCCTGCGCCGCGAGCCGGGCCAGGGTGCCGGCGACGGCGGTGAAGTCGCAGACGCCGGTGGTGCCGACGTGGATGGCGGCGAGGCCGTGCACATGGGGCTCGTACGCGGCGAGCTGGGCCGGGCCGAGTTCGCGGACGGGAATGCCGTGCCGGCGGCCGCGCTGGATCAGCGCGTGCAGCCGCGGCAGCTCCTCGCTGCGGGTGGCGACGATCAGCTTGCCCGTGACGTCGTGCGGAATCCCGTGCTCCGCGCAGAACTTGACCAGCTCGGCCGAGCCCTCCGTCGCGAAGCGCGCCTTCAGCGAGCCGGGGCGGTAGTAGATCCCGCTGTGGATCACCCCGCTGTTCCGCCCCGTCTGGTGCCGGGCCGGGCCCGGCTCCTTCTCCAGGACCACCACCCGTGTACCCGGCGCCTCGCGCACCAGCGCGTACGCGGTGGACAGGCCGACGATGCCGCCGCCGATCACCAGGACGTCGCAGTCGTACCGCTCGGCCGGCAGGGCGGTGGCGGGGCGCTGCTCCGGTGCGGGCGCGCTGCCCCCTCCGTTCCGGAACGGCTCGGGCTGCGGCGGCTGGCTGGACTTCGTCGACACGCCTCTCATCATGAACCGGACCACTGACACCCCGCAGTGGCCCGCCCCACGCCGGCCCCCGCGCTTCCCCGCCGCACCGCCGGAACCGGGATCACGCCGGCGCGAGCAGCGGGCGTGCGCGCTCCCGCAGTTCGACGACGCGCGGCTCGTCGCCGTACGGCTCCAGCCGGTTGAGCAGGTCGCGCACGTACTCCGTGGTGCGGGCCGAGGAGATGCGGCCCGCGACCTCGACGGCGCGGACGCCGGCGGCGCAGGCCGCGTCGAGATTGCCCGACTCCAGTTCGGCCACGGCCGAGACGACCAGGCGCAGGCCGTGCGAGCGGACGAACTCCTCCGTCGGCTTCGACAGCGCCTTCTCGGTGAACCGCCGGACCTGGCGCGGCGCCTTCAGGTCGCGGTAGCACTCGGCGGCGTCGGCGGCGAGCCGGTCGTAGGAGTAGAAGTCGAGCCAGGACGGGTCGCCGTCGCCCTCGCGGGCGCGCTCCAGCCAGCTCTCGGCGGCGGCGAGGGCGACGCCGCAGGCGTGCGCGTCGTTGGCCTTGGCGTGCGCGCGGGCCTCGATGAGCCGGAAGAAGCTCATGGTGCGGGCCGTGGCGAGGCCGCGGTTGCGCTCGATGGCGGCCTGCGCGAGATCGACGCCCTCGTCGGCGAAGCCCCGGTAGGTGGCCTGGAGCGACATGGAGGCCAGCACGTACCCGCCGAGGGGGACGTCGGCGGCGGCGCGGGCGAGCCGCAGCGCCTGGATGTAGTACCGCTGCGCCGCCTCCTGCTGCCCGGTGTCGAAGGCCATCCACCCGGCGAGCCGGGTCAGTTCGGACGCGGCGCCGAACAGCGAACGGCCCACCTCGTCGGTGTACGCGCCGAGCAGCAGCGGGGCCGCGTCGGAGCGGAGGCACTCGGGGACCATCGACGAACGCCAGTCCCCGCCGCCGTACTTGGAGTCCCAGCGGCGGGCCTCCTCGGCGGCCTCGCGCAGCTTCGCCACGTCGCTGTGGCCGACCCGGAGCACGGAGGCGGCCGCGTCGCCCTCCGCCTCGCCGCCGTCCTGCTGCGGCTGACCGCCGTGCGGGGGGCCGCCGTTGGACGCGGCGCCGTTCGGGCCGGGCCGGTCGTGCGGGGCGTCCGCCTCGGCGCCCTCGCCGGAGTGCGGCGCGCGGGAGCCGGGAGGGGCGTGCGAGCTGCCGCCGCCCGCCTTCGCCGCCGTGGCCGGGTCCCGGGCGACGGACGGGTCGGCCGGGGTTATGAGCCAGCGGGACGCGGGCGTCGCGTACGCGCTGACGGCGAAGGAGCCCGCGAGCGACTGCCAGATGCCGCCGCCCCCGCGCCGCCCGGAGTGCAGGTCGAGCCGGTACAGGTCGGTGGCGGCCTTCACCGCAGCGCCCACGTCACGCGGGAACGCCAGGCCCACCTCGGGCGCCGGATCGGCGTCCGCCAGCCCGATCTCGTGCAGCGGGACGGGCCGGCCCAGCTTGCTGCCGATCGCCGCCGCGATCAGATGCGGCGCCGCACCCTGCGGAACCATCCCCTTCGACACCCAGCGCGCCACGGACGTCTTGTCGTAGCGGAGCGTCAGGCCCCGCTGCGCCCCCAAGTCGTTGACCCTGCGGGCGAGTCCGGCGTTGCTGATTCCTGCGAGGGCGAGAACGGTGCCGAGCTTCTCGTTCGGCCCGCGTGACTCCCTGGACATGCGCACCCCTGACACACACCGACGGCCACCCCACCACCCCTGTGCCACCCGGTGACGAGGCACCTCCCTCCCGCGCGGCTCGCGCGGGGTGCCTCCTTGGCTGCTTGCGCGTCGCACACGGCGAGGACGCGGGAGGCACTGGGGACCCAGCGTAGTTCGCCGCATGCCGACCGTTAAGGGGCCTTGTCCCGGATGGCGGGAACTGTGTCCGTACGCGTGTACGTGCACGCGTCACGTGCCAACTGGCCGACGGCGCCCGCGAGTCGGCCGGAACCAGGCCCCCGGGACCCCTTCCCCGGCCACCCCCGCGAGGCACCCCGCGCCCCGCGCGACGGAGCCCCGCCGCGACCGGACGGAGGCACGGAACCGGCAGGTTGGAGGCGTGGGACGGGCAGGTGGGAGAGCCGGACGGAGAGACGGAAAGGGGCGTGGGGGGCGGCGGGGGAGAGCGGAGCGGGGAGCGGGGGAGTGCGGGGGCGCCCTCTGTGCCCGGTGTGCGGTGACGTGCTCCGGGCGTGTGGCTGTGCGCCCGTTCATGCGCCTTTGCGTGGAGAAGGCGTGCGGGTTTGCTGGGTTCCGCGTGGGTCGGTCCGCTGATCTGGACCAGCGGACTGGGGGGATCCGCCACCTCATTCCCCGCGGGTGGCGGTACGGCCCGGGGGGTGATGGTGCCTCCCGGGCTGTGAGGAGACCCCGCGGCCCGCACCGCACCCCGGGCCCGAACGCACTGCGTACGGGCCTGTGTTCGGGTACGCGCGGCCCCTTGTCTCTTCTCGGTCGGCTCGGCCGGCGGCCGTCCGGGTGCCGTGGAGCCTCCGGGGACGCCCCGGCCGGCGCATGAACGGTTCCCCAACTCCCTTCGCTCATCAGATTTTTGGCCGAATGACATCGGTCACCGCGCCGGTGCCGCGTGCCGGAGCCACCGGAATATGCCCGGGCGGAGAGGGCGTGACGGAATCGGATCCGACGCCCGACGCGTGAACTCGTGCGCCCCGCCCGCGCCTCTTGCGCGCCGCTCTCGTGGCAACATGAGCGAGGGAAGCAGGAGTTCACGGCAACAGGTGTTCAGCGGTACGGGGGCCGCCGCCCGCCGGTCCGGTCGTCCGACCGGGCGCGGCGCATCGGGGTGGCACGTCAACGCACAGCTGGACCAGGGTAGTTACCCACTCGGGCAGCGGAGGCGCGCGGCGATGCGATGGTTGGTGGGATGGAGCAGCGCCGCCGCGGGAGGCCCCCCGGAGGGCGGCGGCACCGTCCACCCCGTGGGCGCCCAGCTCCTGTGGGGCGGCCCCGACCCGCTCTGGGCCGTGGGCGACTGGCGCCCCGACGAGATCCGCGTCGTCCGCTCCGAACACGGCCACCGGCTCGCCGTCCTCGGCATCTGCCGGGCCGACGACGCCCAGCTGCGCGCCGCGCTCAACACCGCGAGCGGCGGCGCCTTCCGCCACCTCACGGCCTGGCCCGGCAGCTACACGGCCGTCGCCGCGATCGGCCGCCGCGTCACCGTCACCGCCGACCTCGCCGGGGCCCGGCCCGTCTTCCACACCCCGTGGGCGGGCGGCACCGCCTACGCGACGGCGGCCCTGCCGCTCGCCGACCTCGTCGAGGCCCAGCTCGACGTCGGCCACCTCGGCGCCCTCCTCGCCTGCCCCGACGCCCCCGAGGCGCTCGGCGACGGCACCCCGTACGAGGGCGTGCGCCGCGTCCCGCCCGGGCACGCGCTGATCCTCCGCGAGGGCGGCAGCCGGGAGATCGCCGACTACGAACCCGCCGCCTCCCTCGTCGTCTCGTCCCCCGAACCCACCGATCCCGAGGCCGCCCTCGCGGGCGTGCGGGACGCGCTCGTCGAGGCCGTCCGCACCCGCCTCGCCGCCCCCCGGCACGCCTCCGCACACGACGGGCCCACCGCCGACGTCCCGCCCCCGCGCACCGCCGGCGACGGCCCCGCGGCCCGCACCGACGACGCCCGGACGTATGCCAACGGCGCGCAGCACCACGGCACCAACGGCGCGGCCCGGGGCCGGCGCGACCCCGGCCCCGTGCCCGGGATGGGCCCCGAGGACCGGCGGGCCCGGCGCGGCGCCCCGGCGCCCGGCGTCGGCGCCGACCTGTCCGGCGGGCCCGCCTCCGGCACGCTCGCGCTGCTCGCCGCCGGGCTCCCCGGCGTCCCCGGCACCGTGCACGGCGCGGGCGGCACCGAGGCCGGCGAGCGGCTGCTGGCCGTCACCTTCAACGACCTCGCCACCGTCCCCGCCTCCACCGCGCCCGAACTCGAACGCGCCCGCAGCATGGCCGACAACCCCCGGCTGCACCACCTCGTCGTCACCGGCCACGAGACCGCCCTCCCGTACGCCGACCTGGAGAACGGGCCGCTCGGCGGACCGCTCACCGACGAACCCGGCCCCTCCCTCGTCAGCGCGGTACGCCACCGGCTGCGCCTGGTCGCGGGCAGTTCCGACCACTTCGTCGGACACGGCGCCCGCCAGGTCCTCGACGCCCACCCGGCCCGCCTCGCCGACCTGCTGCTCGACCGGCGGCGCCGCCATCTGCTGCGCCCCGTCGTGGCGTTGGCGCGCGCCGAGGGCGCGGAGGGCGGCGCTCCGGGACGTTCCGTCGGGGTGCCGTGGACGGTGTACCGCGCGGCCCGCCGCCTCGCCCGCACCCCCTACCGCGAGGGCGTCGAGGAACTCGCGGCCCGGCTCCGCGACGGCAGCTTCGCGGGCGGTCCCGCGTCGGGGAAAGGTTCCGGCAGAGGCGAAGGACCCGACGACCCGGACGGCACCGGCTCCGTCCTCGGCTACCCGCTCGACGGCGCCGTCGGCGCCTCCGTCGCCGCCCTCGCCTGGGGACGCCCGGGCCCGGCCGCGCGCTGGCTGACCGGCGAGGCCCTCGCCCAGGTCGCCCTCCGCCTCGAAGCGGCCGCCGCCGCCCGCCCGTACAACGGCCGCCCCGGCGAGCGCCGCGCCCGCGCCGCGCTCGCCCGGCAGGCCGCCGACCACCGCGTCTTCGAGCAGTCGGCCGAGATCCGCAACCAGCGGCTGCACGCGCCGTTCCTCGACAACCAGGTCGTCCGCGCGGCCCGCGCCCTCCCCGAGTCCCTGCGCGTACGCCCCGGCGCCCGCGCCTCCGTGCTGCGCGCCGTCCTCGCGGGCGCGGGCGTCCACGAGCTGCCGCCCGGCTGGGGCGCCCCCACCCACACCACGCACACCGCCGCCGCCCGCGCCGGCATCCGCCTCGCCGCCGACCCGCTGCTCGGCCTCTTCGAGGCGCCGCTCCTCGCCGACGCCGGACTCGTCGAGGCCCGCGTCGTCCGCCGCGCGCTGCACGCCGTCGCCGAGGGCCGGCCCGTCCCCGTCGACGGCCTCGCCGACCTCGTCTCCACCGAGATCTGGCTCCGCCGCCTCCTCGCCCGCCGCGGCACCTGCTGGGCGGGCGCCGACGCACCCCGCCGCCGCGCCGCCACCGCCGTCGGCCCCGCCACCCGCCCGGCCCTCTGATCCGCCGCCGTCCCCTCCCGGGGGACGGGCAGGCGCGCCAGTGGGGTAGGGGACAGGGAGAGGCCGACGCGCAGGGGACGTGGGGGACGTGCGGGAACGCGGGGGAACGGGGCCGTGGACGGGCCGGGGCGACGACGGCCGCACCCGGCCGCGCGGAAAACCAGAGGGAAGAATTGCGACGCTCGGTGACAATGGGGCCGTGCGGTATCTGATCCTGGGCGCCACCGAGGCGCGAGACGATCGCGGTCAGCCGGTGCTCCTCAGAGGCCACCGGCTGCGCGCGCTGCTCGCCGCCCTCGCCCTGCACGCGGACCGCGACGCCGCCGTCCCCGTGGACGTCCTGATCAATGAGGTGTGGGCGGACGGCGCCGCCCTGCCCGACGACGCACCCGCCGCCCTCCAGGCCCTGGTCGGACGGCTGCGCCGGGCGCTGGGCAAGGACGCCGTCCAGTCCCTCCCCGGCGGCTACCGGCTCCGCGCCGCGACGGACGAGGTCGACCTCTTCCGCTTCCGCCGCCTCGCCGCCGAGGGCGAGCACGCCCTCGCCGAAGGCGACCCGGCCACGGCCGCGCGGCTGCTCCGCGCGGCGCTGGCGCTCTGGCGCGGGCCCGCGCTCGCCGACCTGCCGGACCGCACCTCGGCGGCGGCCCGCGCCGAGGCGGTACGCGCCGCGGCGCACCAGTCCCGGGTCACCGCCGACCTCGCGCTCGGCCACGTCGGCCAGGCCCTGCCCGAACTCCGCGAACTCGCCGCCGCCCGGCCCCTGGACGAGCCCCTCCAGGCCCTCCTCGTCCGCACGCTCCGTGACCACGGCCGGACGGCCGAGGCCCTGGAGGCGTACGAACGGGTCCGCCTCGCCATCAGCGAACGCCTCGGCGCCGACCCGGGCACCGAACTCCGCACCCTGCACGCCGAGTTGCTGGCCGCCGTGCCGGACGAGGCGGCTTCCGACGCGGACGGAGACGAGACCGGCCCGCCCGTACAGAACAGGGAAGTTGAGCCACCCGGGGAACCCCGTCCGGCCGGGACGCCCCGCACCGGAAGACCCGAGGCACCCCCCGTCCCGCAGGGCAACCTCCGGGCCCGGCTCACCAGCTTCGTCGGACGGGAGACCGACCTCGGGACGATCCGGCACGAGCTCCGCCGCTTCCGCCTCGTCACCCTCACCGGCCCCGGCGGCTCGGGCAAGACCCGCCTCTCCGAGCAGGCCGCCGCCGCGGCCGCCGCCGACCCCCCGCCGGACGGGACGTCCGCCGCCCGCTACCCGGACGGCGTGTGGATGGCCGAACTGGCGCCGCTCGACCACCCGGCCGCCGTCCCCGGCGCCGTACTCAACGCACTCGGCCGGCGCGGCACCTCACTGTTCACCGGGACGCTGGACACCACGACCGCGCGCACCCAGCTCCACGAGCACGAGCACGACGCCACCGTGCGCCTCGTCGAACACTGCGCCACCCGGCGGCTGTTGCTCGTCCTCGACAACTGCGAGCACGTCATCGACGCCGCCGCCCAGCTCGCCGAGACGCTGCTCGCGCACTGCCCCGGGCTGACGGTGCTGGCGACGAGCCGGGAGCCGCTCGGCGTCCCCGGCGAGGCCGTCCGCCCCGTGGAACCGCTGCCTCCGGCCCCGGCGCACCGGCTGTTCACCGACCGCGCCGTCGCCGCCCGCCCGGACTTCCGGGCCGAGGAGGACCCGGCCGCCGTCGCCGAGATCTGCCGCCGCCTCGACGGGCTCCCGCTCGCCATCGAACTGGCCGCGGCCCGGCTCCGCTCGCTCACCCCGCGCCAGATCGCCGACCGCCTCGACGACCGCTTCCGGCTGCTGACCAGCGGAAGCCGGACGGTCCTGCCCCGCCAGCAGACCCTGCGCGCCGTCGTCGACTGGTCCTGGGACCTGCTCGACGAGCCCGAACGCACCGTCGTACGCCGCCTGTCCGTCTTCTCCGGCGGCTGCACCCTGCCCGCCGCCGAACAGGTCTGCGCCGACGCACCGCACCCCGGAACGGAAGCCGGGATCGCGCGGGAGGACGTGCTCGGCATCCTGGGCTCGCTCGTCGACAAGTCGATCCTCATCGCCGACCACCCCCGCGACACTGCTCCGGAACCCGGCGGCGACTCCGGCATCCGCTACCGCATGCTGGAGACCATCCACGAGTACGCGCAGGAGCGCGCCGCCGAGCATCCCGCCGACCGGGAGGCGGCCGAACGGCGGCACACCGGCGAGATCGTGCGCATGGTCGAGGAGGCCGCGCCCCGTCTCCGCTCCGCCGGGCAACTCACCTGGCTCCGCCGCCTGGAGGCCGACCTCGACAACGTCCGCTCGGCACTGCACCGCTCCCTGGAGACGGGCGGGACGGACGCCGTCCTCGCCCTCGTGCGCGGCATGGGCTGGTTCTGGTGGCTGCGCAACTACCGCGACGAGGGCGGCAGTTGGGCCGGCCACTCGTTCGCCCTGCTGCCCGCCGAGGCCGACGCCCGCGACGAGGAGCAGGAGCTGGCCTACCGCGAACTCCAGCTGCTCCGCTACTTCCTGCACGCCGAACAGGGCGACCACGCCTCGCTCCGGGACGAGCACCACCTCGCCGTCGCCCGCGAACTCGTCACCTACTTCAGCCGCGGGGAACCGGCCTCCGCCCGCTTCCCCGGCATGCTCTGGCCGTTCGCCGCGTACTTCGTCGAGGGCAGCCGGGGCGTGCTGCGGCACATGGACGTCGCCGTCGAGGCGTGCCGCCGGTACGGCGGACGCTGGGAACTGGCCGTCATGCTGCTCTTCCAGTCCCACGTCCGGATCGACAGCCGCGAGGGCATCGACGTCCTCGACGACGTCCTCCCGGAGATCGAACGGCTCGCGCACTCCACCGGGGACCGCTGGCTGATCGGCCAGGTCTGCGGACTGCGCGCCGAAATGGCCGCCCAGTACGGCCGGTACGCGCTGGCGCGCCACGAGTACGAGGCGTCCCTCCGGCACGCCCGGCAGCTCGGCGCGCTCACCGAACTCCCCTTCATCCTGGTGCGGATCGCCGAGATCTGCTTCCGCGAGGGCGACTCCGCCGAGGCCGAGAAGATCG
Organism: Streptomyces sp. HNM0574; assembly: GCF_012726235.1. Classification (GTDB taxonomy): domain Bacteria; phylum Actinomycetota; class Actinomycetes; order Streptomycetales; family Streptomycetaceae; genus Streptomyces. Next base: position 10,308 of record NZ_JAASAH010000007.1, on the reverse strand, counting down.
TCCGCCGCGCGATCGAGGACGCGGAAGGACTCGGCGTCAACGACGCGGGCACCTACGGCTCCTTCCTCGCCGCAGTCATCGCCCTGGACAACGGCGACATCCCCGCGGCCCGCGAACTCCACCGCCAGGCAGGCGAGTTCGCCGCCATCGGCACCCCGCCGACGATGTTCGAGGTCGCGATGCTCTCCACCGAGGGCCGCATCACGGCGGCCGAGGGCGGCTCCCCGCACGATGCCGTCCGCTGCGTACGCGACGCGCTGCGCCGCGCCGTCGAGGCGGGCTCCCCCGACCTCCTCGTCGCGAGCGTCCTGCTGCACGCCGCCACCGTCACCCTGAGCGCCGGCGCCCCCGTCACGGCGGTACGGCTGGCGGACGCCGCCGTGACCCGGCGCGGCGACCTCGCCGCCGGAGTGCCCGAGGAACGGCAGGACGCCGAGGTCCGCGCGGGCGCGGGGGAGCGGGCCCGGACCGAGGCGGCCCGCACCCCGGACGTACCCGACCCGGAGCAGGCCGCCGACCTCCTCGACACCCTGCTCACCACCCTGAGCCCCGCCGGGTGACCGGCCCGGAACCGCCGGACGTCAGCAGGTGATACGGGAGTTGAGCCAGTCCGCGAGGGCCGCCGTGTCCAGCGGGCCGTGCGGTTCGACCTGAAGCCGGAGCGTGCGCACCCCGTCCAGCGGGACGTGCACCGGCACCGGCTCCTCCCGGGCCTTCACCACCGGCGAGGACCACAGCTGCCTGCCGTCCCCGTGCACCAGGAACCGGACGGCGCCCCTGCCGAGGGTCATGTCGTCCACCCCGGCGAGCGCGTCGTAGGCCGTGCAGGAACGGTTCAGGTCGATGGTGACCGAGGAGGGCGCGTGCACCGTGATCCCGTGGTCGTAGCGGGTGCCGTCGACGTGCAGGCCCCAGCGCTGCCACAGCCAGCTGCTCTCGCCGGTGCGGACGGTGGGCGCCTGCTCTGTGTCCTCCCCGCCGGAACCGTCCCCGTCCGTGCCGTCCCCGCCGGGGACACCGGGGACGCCGTCGTTCTCGTCCCCGCCGCCGGGCAGCTTGTCCTTCCAGTCGTCGAAGACGTCCCACTGGAGGGAGTTGAGCTGGTAGTCGGCGGGCGGCTCCGGTGTGGGGGTCGGCGTGGGCGTGGGCGTCGGGGTGGGCGTCGGAGTCGGGGTCGGCGTGGGTGTCGGGGTGGGTGTGGGCTCCGGCGGCGGTTCCGGCGCGGGCTCCGGCGGCGGCTTCGGCGCCGGAGGCTCCGGTTTCGGTTCCGGTTCCGGCGGCTCGGGGGCCGGAGCCGGGGCGGAGGAGGCGGGCGGCGGATCGGCCACCGGCTCCTTCGGCTTCTCCCCGGCCATCATCGCCAGCGCCACCGCGACCCCGGCCGCCGTCACCGCGCTCGTCGCGATGCCGATCTTCACCGGGGTGCCGAGCCCCTCCGAGGCCGCGCCGCCCGCGGCACCGCCCGCACCCGCACCGCCCGCGATACCGCCGGCCGCGGCGGCCGTACCCGCCGCACCCGCGGCCCCGGCCGCGCCCGTGCCCGTGAGCAGGGCGCCAAGTGCCTTGGCCCCACTGGCCGTTGCGAACCAGCCGATGAGCGCCACGGGGACGACGAGCCGGATCCGCTCGTTGAGGTTGAGCACCTCGGCCGCGGCCTCACGGCAGCGGACACAGCCGTCCAGGTGCTTGCGCAGCCCCACCTCGGCCCGCATCCGCAGCCCGCCCCGCGCGTACGCGCCGAGCCGGTCCGCGTACCGCGCGCAGTCCCCGCCCGCGGTGAGCGAGGTGCTGACGTGCGCCTGCAGGTACGCCTTCTTCAGGTTCTCCCGCGCCCGGTGCGCGGCGACGGCCGTCGCGTTGTCCGACAGCCCGAGCAGCGGGGCGACGTCCCGCGGCTTCGCGTCCTCCACGGCCGTGTGCCACAGGACCATCTGGTCCTTCTCCGACAGACTCTTGAACGCCTTGACGACGATGCTCTGTTCGGCCTCCTGCATCGCCCGCACGTCGGCACCCAGGTCGAGGGTGTCGTCGTCCGCCGCGGCCGCCGCCCTGGCCTGGGACTGCGCGAACACCGCGAAGTCCTCGACGAGGTCCTCGCGCTTCTGCGTCTTCGCCCACGCCGCGGCGACGTGCCGCACCGAGGTGAGCAGATAGGCCCGCACCGAGGTCTCGGGCCCCTTGCCGCCCCGCACCGCCTGGAGCGTACGGGCGAAGACCTCGCCCGTCAGGTCGTCCGCGGTGTGCGCGTCCCGGCAGCAGGTGCGGGCGTAGCGGCGCACCGCCTCGGCATGACGCCGGTACAGCTCGTCGTACGCGCCGTCGTCGTTCCCCTCGCCCTTCCGCATCCGCGCGATGAGCTCGGCGTCGGACGGGCCGCCGCCCGGCGGACGCTCGGCCGCCGGCGTCCCCGGACTCCCGGAATCCGCCTGCTGCTTGCGCCCGCGACGGCGCTGCCGCGGCACGCTCCGCCCGGCCTCCGCACCGGCACCCGGGGACCCGTCCCCGCCGCCGTCGGAGGGCGGGGTCACGGTCTCCTCACCGGAGGTCGGACCGCCCTGTTCGGGCACCAGAGGTGCCGGAGGACCCGCGCCGTCGTGGCGCGCCTGGTTCTCCGCATCCCTACGTTCACCAGACCCCATGAGAGGCGCCCCCGTACACGCTGCTACCGCCAAGCACCGGGCCAGAGTGCCACAGCCCGGTGAAGGGGCCGCCGTTCGGTCCCGGCAACCACCCTTCCGAGCACGCCGGCACGCGGCCGCGGTGCGCTTCCGTATCTCGGGTGCATCATCCCCGAGCGCGTCGCACACCGCCCGGCTTTGCACAAGAACGTTGCGGAACCCGGAAGTTCTGCGGTAATTGCCGCCCCTTTGTCCCGCGCGCACCGCCACCCCGCACGACACCGCACTCGCACCCCCGCACACCGGCACGGCCGGCCGGCACCCGCCGACGACGTGACCTCACACGAGGACGGAGCCGGCCCCGGAGCCGGCGAGGACCCCGGAGCGCCGACGGACGGCGGGCGGGACGTCAGCGCGCGGCGCGCGGCCGCAGGCCCTCCAGCAGCAGCTCCAGCAGCCGCCTGGACGCCGCCGCCTGCTGGCCCGCGTCCGGCAGCGGAGGCGCGGCCGTGGCGAGCACCAGCAGGACGTCGCGCACCGTGACGTCCTCCCGCAGCTCTCCCGCGTCCCGCGCGCGCTGCACCAACTCGCCGACCAGACCGAGTAGTTCGGCCGAACCCGAGTCGTCCTCGGCGGGCACCGACGGCGTCCCGGGAAGCCGCTCCGCGTCCGGCGCCGGACGCTGCCCCACGAGCCGCGGCTCGCCGGGACCCGGCTGCCCGGCCCGCCCCGAGACCTCGCCACGGGCGGCGCCCTCCGCCGCGACGTGCCGCTGCTGCGGCACCCGCACGCCCTCGTCCTCCGCACGCCCGGAGACCGCGCCCGTACCGCCCGTACCGCCCGTCCCGTCCGGCGCCCCGTCACCCCAGGGCTCGGCCCGGAGTATCGGCGGCGGCAGCAGCCTGCCCGCGCCCGAGGCCGCCGACGTCCGCAGGAAGCGCGCCAGCGCCGACCACGGGTCGGCCTCCTGGTCCAGCGCCGCCTGCGCCTGCTCGGCCAGCCGCGCCGTCTCCTCCCGCGCTATCCGCCGGACCAGTACGTCCTTGCTCGGGAAGCGGCGGTAGACCGTGCCGACTCCGACGCGCGCCCGGCGGGCGACGTCCTCCATCGGCGCGCCGTAACCCAGCTCGCCGAAGACCTCGCGCGCGGCCCGCAGGACGTGTTCGAGATTGCGCTTCGCGTCGACCCTGGTCGGCGCGGGCCGCTCGCCCTCCTCGACGCCGGCCGCGACCGGCCCGTCAGTCGCCTGCCCCGGGAGGACGCCCGTGGCCGCCCGCTCGGTGAACGCGGCCGCCCCCTCCGGGACCGTGTCCGCGCCGGAACGCGTCCCGCCCGCGGCCGGGTCGACGGCCGCCTCGGCGTGGGGACGTGTCGTGTGCTGAATGCCCTGGATGTGCATATGTGTTCCCCCGGTAATCCATGTCTCCCCCCGGAGACCCCCCGTTCCGTACCATCCGGTGCCGTCCGTGCCGGTCGCCACATACCGCACCCGATGAGCTACGAACATAGTTGAGGGCTGGTCAGGAGAGAAGAGGGTAGCCCGCCCGGGGCCCCGGCCCGCCCCGGCCGATCCCCCACCACCCGCTCCCCGAACCGCCCCCACGCCCCCCTCCACCCGCCATGAGCTGCGAGGACACCACCGGAGCCGCCCCGTACCGCCGAGCGGAGCTTTCACCTCCACCGGTCACACAAGTTCGTGTGCCTGTGGACAAACCCCGGACCGCGGGTGCGTCATGGACGGGTGACGAAGGCGACGAAGGAACCTGCGCGCATCCTCGTGATCGGCGGCGGCTACGTGGGCATGTACACCGCCCTCCGCCTCCAACAAAAGCTCAGGCGGCAGCTGAAGCGGAACGGCTGGGCCGCCCCCGCGCCCGGCACAACTCCCGCCCCACGAACGGAAACCGGAGCGGAGCCCGCGCAGCCCCCCGACGCCGTGCAGATCGTCGTCGTCAGCCCCGACCCGTACATGACGTACCAGCCGTTCCTGCCCGAGGCCGCCGCCGGATCGATCTCGCCGCGCCACGTCGTCGTCCCGCTGCGCCGCGTCCTGCCGCACTGCCAAGTCGTCGTCGGCGAGGCCGAGTCCGTCGACCACGAACGCCGCGTCGCGCACATCAGGACGCTCGCCACCGAGGAGGAGGGCGGCGGCACCGTCGAGCTCCCCTACAGCGAACTCGTCCTCGCACCCGGCTCCGTCTCCCGCACCCTCCCCGTGCCCGGCCTCGCCGAGCACGGCATCGGCTTCAAGACCGTCGAGGAGGCCATCGGACTGCGCAACCACGTCCTGGAACAGCTCGACATCGCCTCCTCCACCCGCGACCCCGCCGTCCGCGACTCCGCGCTGACCTTCGTCTTCGTCGGCGGCGGCTACGCGGGCGTCGAAGCCCTCGCCGAACTGGAGGACATGGCCCGCTACGCCTGCCGCTACTACCACAACCTCCGCCCCGACGAGATGAAGTTCCTGCTCGTCGAGGCCAGCGACCGCATCCTCCCCGAAGTCGGCGAGGAGATGGGCCGGTACGCACTGCGCGAGCTGCGCGGCCGCAACATCGACGTACGCCTGGAGACCCGCCTCGAATCCTGCGAGAACCGCGTCGCCGTCCTCGACGACGGCTCCCGCCACCCCGCCCGCACCCTGGTCTGGACGGCCGGCGTGAAACCGCACCCCGTCCTCGCCGCCTCCGGACTGCCGCTCAACGGCAGAGGCCGGCTCGACTGCACCGCCCAACTCCGCGTCGCCGGCGTCGAACACGCCTGGTCGGCGGGCGACGCCGCCGCCGTCCCCGACCTCGTCGCCGAGGAGGCGGGCACCCCCGGCGCACTCTGCGCCCCCAACGCCCAGCACGCCGTACGCCAGGCCCGCCGCCTGGCCGACAATCTCGCCGCCTCCCTACAGGGAGCCGAGCCGACCGACTACCGTCACGCCTACGCGGGATCGGTCGCCTCCCTCGGGCTGCACAAGGGCGTCGCGCACGTCTACGGGCGGAAGCTGAAGGGCGTACCGGCCTGGTTCATGCACCGGGCGTACCACCTCAGCCGCGTGCCCACCGTCAACAGAAAGGCCCGCGTGCTCGCCGAATGGACCCTTGCGGGGCTCTTCAAACGGGAGATCGTCTCCCTCGGCTCGCTCGAACACCCCCGCGCCGAGTTCGAGAGCGCGGCCGGCGGCAAGGGCGACGGGAACGCCGAGACGGGCCCGGCGCACGGCAGTTGAGGGACCCCGGCGGCGGGCCGAGCCCGCGGCGGATGTCAGCACAGCGGAGCACACTGCTCGTGTGACCATGGGTTGACCCGCATCTGCACAGAGTGACAACGCGACGGCCCGCCCCGGGCCGTACCCGGACAACACAAGGAATCGGACGACGTGAACTTCACGCGCTGGAGCGCCCGACTGCCCGGCACACAGCGGCGTACTGCCGCCGCGCAGGCAGCCACGCGGGCGCGGCAGCAGTCCGACAGCGGCGGCACCCCGCCCGGACGCGGCACCTCCCGCACCGCGGACCCCCACCCGGACGCACCTGCGGAGCCCCACCCCACCGCTGCCGGCACCGACCGGCCCACCGGCCACGAAGGGGAGCCGGCACAGGGCGCACGCCCCGCCGAAAGCGCCGACCCCACGTCCCCCGCGCCCGCCGACGCCTCCGTTCCCCCGGCCCGCGGCGGCCCCGCACCCGACCCCGCCGCCACCGAAGCGCCCGCCCCGCACAGCGCCCTGGTCACCCGCAGCATCGACGCGCTGTCCGTGCACGACCTGCTCGGCCAGGTCCCCGCCCTCGCCGCCGTCGTGCACGGCCCCGACCACCGCATCGCCTACGTCAACGACGCCTACACCGAACTCTTCGGCCCCCGGCCGCCCGGCGCCGCCGCCCGCGACGCCCTGCCCGAACTCGTCGAACTCGGCCTCCTCCCGCTCATGGACCAGGTGCTGCGCGGCGGCAAGCCCCGCACCGTCAAGTCCCGCCGCGTACCCGGCACCCGCCGCGCCCCCGGCGGCCCCCACCACGACCCCGCACGCGACGGCTTCTACACCTTCACCTGCACCCCCATCACCGCCGCCGGCGACAACGGGGTCCTCATCTTCGCCGCCGACGTCACCGACCAGGTCGAATCCGCCGAACGCCTCCGCGCCAGCGAACGCCGCCAGCGCGAAGCCGCCGTCACCCTCCAGCGCAGCCTCCTCCCGCAGGAACTCGAACAGCCCGACGACCTCCGCGTCGCCGCCACGTACCAGCCGGGCGGTACGGAAGCCGCCGTCGGCGGCGACTGGTACGACGTCATCACCCTCGGCGCCGGCCGCACCGCCCTCGTCATCGGCGACGTCATGGGCCGCGGCGTCCGCGCCGCCGCCGTCATGGGCCAGCTCCGCACCGCCGTCCGCGCCTACGCCCGCCTCGACCTGCCACCCCACGAGGTGCTCCAACTCCTCGACGGACTCGCCGCCGAGATCGATTCCAGCCAGATCGCCACCTGCGTCTACGCCGTCCACGACCCCAACGAGCAACGCCTCGACTACGCCTCCGCAGGCCACCTCCCCGTCGTCGTCCGCACCCCCGACGGCACCGTCTGCCGCGCCCCCGAACCGACCGGCCCGCCCCTCGGCACCGGCGGCTGGCAGCACACCTCCGCCGCCCTGCCCTTCACCCCGGGATCCGCCGCCGTCCTCTACACCGACGGCCTCGTCGAACGCCGCGACGCCGACATCGACGACGGAGTCGAAGCCCTGGAACACGCCTTCGCCGGCGCCACCGGAGCCCCCGAGGTCATCTGCGACCGCCTGCTCCGCTCCCTCGGCATCACCGCCGAACACGACGACGACGTCGCCGTCCTCGTCCTCCAGCACCCGGAACGCACCGGAGCCGACGCCGAGCTGTTCCACAACGCCGCGCTCGACCTGCTCGGCGGCACCGAAGCCGCCCCGCGCGCCCGCGCCTTCGCCTCCGGAGTCCTCTCCTCCTGGCGCTTCCCCCGCGAACTGCACGACCTCGGCGTCCTCGCCGCCAGCGAACTCGTCGCCAACTCCCTCCAGCACGGCACCCCGCCCATGCGGCTCCGCCTGCGCCGCACCGACCGGCGGCTGATCGTCGAGGTCACCGACGGCAACGAACACCTCCCGCGCCGCCGCCGCGCAGAAGCCGTGGACGAGGCCGGCCGCGGCATCTCCATCGTCGCCACCATCGCCTCCGCCTGGGGCTCCCGCCGCACCCCCGACGGCGGCAAGGCCGTCTGGTGCGAATTCGCCCTCCCCGGCGACACCTGACCCGTCCGCCGCACACGCAGAAGGGCCGGGCAGGACCCCTCAGGTCCCGCCCGGCCCCTCACGACCGCCCCGCTCAGCGCACGCCGGCCGTCTCCAGCTCCCCGGTCTCCCGGTGCACACCGTCCGCCGGCTCACCCGAGGCCACCACCGTCGAGGCCCGGTACGGCAGATCCTGCGCGGACGTCAGCCTCCGCCGCAGCACCAGCGCCAGCACACTCACCCCGATCGAGCACAGCACCAGCATCACGATGTACGCCGCGAACGCACCGCCCGCGGCCATCAGCCCGCCCACGGCCGGACCGACCGCCAGCGCCAGCTGCTTCACCAGCGCGAACGCCGAGTTGTACTGCCCCACCAGCCGGTTCGGCGCCAGATCCGCCACCAGCGGAGCCACCGTCGGCGACAACAGCGCCTCACCCAGCCCGAACAGGGCGTACGTCGAGATCAGCAGCGCCGTCGCGACCGCCTGCGCGCCGTGCACGAGCCCCGACGCACCCGCCGCCAGCCAGGCCACCGTCCAGATCATCCCCACGAACGCGATCACCCGCGTACGCCGCTGCCGCTCCACGAGCTTCAGCACCGCGAACTGCGCGATGACGATGACGGCGGTGTTGGCCGCCAGCGCCATGCCCAGCGTCGAGGTCGACACATGGCTGACCTCCACCGCGTACGCGGCGAGCCCCGACTCGAACTGCCCGTAGCAGGCGAAGAAGATCACGAACCCGAGCACGCACAGCAGCACCATCGACCGGTCCTGCAGCAGCACAGCCCAGCCCCCGTGCGGCTTCGCCTTTCCGGCCCCGGTCACCACGTCGGCCCGCGGAGCGGCGGGCAGCCGCACGGTCGAGAAGACGGCCGCCAGCACCAGGAACATCGTCGCCTCGACGGTGAACAGCAGCGTGAAGCTCGACGGAGAGGTGTCGTCCACCAGCAGCCCGCCGATCAGCCCGCCGATACCCAGGCCGAGGTTGTTGAGGAAGAACTGCGTCGCGAAGGCACGCGAGCGCGTCGTCGTGGTCGAGCACCGGACGATCATCGTCGCGAGCGCGGGCTGCAGCACCGCGATACCCGCACCCATCAGCCCCGCCGAGGCCAGCACGGACGGCGCCGTCGAGGACAGCCCGAAGCCCAGCGCACCGGCGGCCGCCGCGAACGCACCGAGGTACGCCACCGGCATCGGCCCGCGCCGGTCGATCACCCGCCCGGTGAAGGGCAGGACCGCGAGCGCGGCCGCGGCGAAGACCGCCAGCACGGCGCCGGCGGTGGTGTCGCCCAGGTCGCGCACCCGCGAGGTGTAGACGAAGAGGTACGGCATCGTGAAGCCGTTGCCGAACGCCGCGAGGGCGTTCCCGAGCTGGATCCGGCGCAGAGTCGCGCCCAGTGCCGCGGTCACACTCACCTTCCTTGCAGAACAGGCCCCGGCCCGGCCGGGACGAACGATCGGATCCGCGGGAGCCCCCGCGCGGCCCCGCCCCGCACCGGCAGCACGCGCCGGCCGTACGGAGAGGGGGACGAACCTCGGCGGAAGACGCGGCAGAGTTCAACGCTAAAGTTCGACGCTAAAGTCTACACAGAGCAAGGCTTCAAGGCGAACAGCTGCCATGGAATACTCCGCACCATGCCGGAGCCCGAACCCACCCTCGACGAACAGATCGCGATCTACCAGCGCGAATACCGCGACCTGGACCCCCAGGTGGAGAAGGTCGTCAACGCAGTCAGCCGCCTCGACCGACGCCTGAGCGTCGCCTACGGACGCCAGCTCGCCACCCTCGGCCTGGGCAGCGCCGAGTACGAAGTGCTCAAGGCGCTGGTGATGGCGGGCCGGCCGTACCAGCTGTGGCCCGGCACCATCGCCCGCCGCCTCGGCCTCACCCCCGCCGCGATGACCCACCGCATCGACCGCATGCTCGACCAGGGCCTGGTCACCAGGGAACGCGACCCCGACAACCGCGTACGCGTCATCGTCGGCATCACCGACGAGGGCCGCGAGAAGTGGCTCCAGGTCATGCGCAAGGCATCCGTCTTCGAGGAGGAACTCCTCCAGGACTTCGGCGGCGACGAACGGGCCCAGCTCGGCGACTTCCTGACCCGCCTGCTGCGCCGCGTCGAGCACGCCCAGCCGGACGCCGGCGGCCGCCTCACCGACCTGGACTGACGCGGCCGACGCCGTCCCGCCGGCCTCGGTTGACACGGGGTTCACGGATCCGTAGTGTTCTCCGAGTTGCCAGCGAGCCGATGCGCTCCCCGGCAGCACTCCTCGCCGTCCGACGGCAACCCATTACTTCAGCACGATCCCCCTTTTCCGGGGCGGATTGTCGTGTGCTCGCGTCCCTGGGACACGTGTGTACGCAATTCGATTCCGCCGGCTCGATTTTGAGCCTCCGGGAAGATCCACTAAAGTAAAGGCCAACGCCGGAAGGCGCCCCGCCG
>NZ_JAASAH010000006.1 GCF_012726235.1 Streptomyces sp. HNM0574 | reverse complement strand
GGCGCGGGGTGGCGGCGGGGGTCAGTGGGCGTCGGTGAGCTGTCCGGCGAGGCGGTCGTGCATGGCGGCGCTGGGCTCGTTGAGCCCGGTGACGGTGACCTTCTTGCCGTACGCCGCGTACTTGGTCTCGATGCCGTCGAGCGCCGCGACGGAGGAGGCGTCCCAGATGTGGGCGCGGGAGAGGTCGATGACGACGTCGTCCGGGTCGCCGGCGTAGTCGAACCGGTGGACCAGGTCGTTGGAGGAGGCGAAGAAGAGCTCCCCGGCGACGGAGTAGACGACCTGGTGGCCGTCGGGGTCGCGGACGCCGGAGACGTCGACGAGGTGCGCCACCCGGCGGGCGAAGGCGATCATCGCGACGACCGATCCGACGACGACGCCGACGGCGAGGTTGTGGGTGGCCACGACGACGAGGACGGTCACGGCCATGACGACGGTCTCGGCGAGGGGCATCCGCCTGAGCGTCCTCGGCCGTACCGAGTGCCAGTCGAAGGTGCCGACGGAGACCAGGACCATCACGGCGACCAGCGCGGCCATCGGGATGTCGGAGACGACGGGGCCGAAGACGATGCACAGCACCATCAGGAAGGAGCCCGCGAGGAAGGTCGAGAGCCGGGTGCGGGCGCCCGAGGTCTTCACGTTGATCATGGTCTGGCCGATCATCGCGCAGCCGCCCATGCCGCCGAAGAAGCCGGTGACGATATTGGCGACGCCCTGGCCGACCGACTCGCGGGTCTTGCTGGAGCGGGTGTCGGTGATCTCGTCGACGAGCTTGGCCGTCATCAGCGACTCCATCAGCCCGACCAGCGCGAACGCGAAGGAGTAGGGGGCGATGAGGGTGAGCGTGTCCAGCGTGAGGGGGACGTCCGGGATGCCGGGGACGGGCAGTGAGGAGGGCAGTTCGCCCTTGTCGCCGACGGTCGGGACGGCGATCCCGGCGGCGACGGTGATCACGGTGAGGACGACGATGGAGACCAGCGGCGCCGGGACCGCCTTCGTCACCTTCGGGAAGAGGACCATCAGCGCGAGCCCGGCGGCGATCAGCGGGTAGACCGGCCAGGGCACGTCCGTCATCTCCGGCACCTGCGCCATGAAGATCATGATCGCGAGGGCGTTGACGAAGCCGACCATCACGCTGCGCGGCACGAACCGCATCAGCTTCGCGACCCCGGCCGCGCCCAGCGCGACCTGGAAGACGCCGCCGAGGATCACCGCGGCGACCAGGTAGCCGAGCCCGTGCTCGCGGTTGAGCGGGGCGATGACCAGGGCTATCGCGCCGGTGGCCGCCGAGATCATGGCCTTGCGGCCACCGACGAGGGAGATGACCACGGCCATCGTGAAGGAGGCGAACAGCCCGACGCTCGGGTCGACCCCGGCGATGATCGAGAACGAGATCGCCTCGGGTATCAGCGCCAGCGCGACGACCAGACCGGCCAGCACCTCGGTGCGGAAGACCTTCGGGGACCTCAGGAAGTCGGGCCGGCCCGTGCGGGACAGGAGCGAGCGCGGCCCTCGGGCCGCCGGTGCTTCAGCGGACATGCATCCGTTTCCGTTCAGGCGCACGGCCGGGCCGTACGCGTCGTGCACTGTCGGCCCCCTCCCCCGCCGCCCTCCGGGCGCGCGGGCGCTCCGGCACGCACGGGTGCGCGCACCGTCGCAAGACTCCTGCCGGAGCCGGGGTGCGCGGCGCGGTACGTCCGGGGCGTGACGGAGAGGTGGTGGCCGGCCGGGTGCGGCCGGCGGTCGGGCATCATTGCCCGGTGGGCCGCGGGCCCCGGTCCGCGAGAGGCGGGTGCGGGGCGGCGGAGGTCCTCCGCTCGGATTCGAACTCTACCCTAACGTGAGGGTTGATTTCGGCCGGGGGCTCCGCGCACCGGGTGAGGGGAACTCCGCGGCCCGGTGACACGTCCTCCCACCGACGACGACGGTCCGGCAGCCAGGTCCGGACGCCAGAAGGAGCCGCGCAGCGATGACGACCGACCGGAAGATGCAGATCGGCGAGGTGGCCGACCGCACGGGCCTCTCCCTGCGCACCATCCGGCACTACGAGGAGGTCGGCCTCGTCGTCCCCTCGGCCCGCAGCAAGGGCGGCTTCCGGCTCTACACCGAGACCGACGTCGACCGCCTCATGGTCATCCGCCGCATGAAGCCCCTCGACTTCTCCCTCGACGAGATGCGCGACCTGCTGGAGATCACCGACCGCCTCGGCTCCCCCGGCGAGGACGAGGCCGCGCGGGAAGGGCTGCGCGAACGCCTCGACGCCTACCGCGAGGTCGCCGACGCGCGCTGCGAGAAGCTCCGCTCCCGCCTCGCCGCCGCCGAGGACTTCGCCGCGACGCTCCGCCACCACCTCACGGAGGCCACGGGCTGAAGACGCCCCCCCCCGAACAGCGCCCGGGCGACGGTCAGTTCGCCGGGGCGTGCCCGACGTAGACGGTGTTCGCCGAGGTGCCGCCCTGGAGGGGGTTGTCGAAGCGGACGTCGTGCGCGCGGGGGCGGTCGAAGACCTCGCCGAGGGCCGTCAGGAAGGCGTCGGCGGGCGGATCGTTCGACCAGAGCGCGAAGACGCCGCCGGGACGGAGCTTCGCGGCCAGCGCGCGCAGCCCGTCGGGCTCGTACAGGGCCGCGTGGCTCGGGTGCAGCACGTGGTCGGGCGCGTGGTCGACGTCCAGGAGGACGGCGTCGAAGCGGCGACCCGGCCGCTCCGCGTCGAAGCCGTCGGCGCCGAGCGCGAGGGCGAAGAAGTCCCCGGGGACGAGGCGGCAGCGGTCGTCCCCGGCCAGGCGGGGGCCGAGCGGGACGAGCCCGCGCTCGTGCCACCCGATCACCTCGGGCAGTGCCTCCACCACCAGCAGCGAGCGCAGCCGCGGGTCGTCCAGCACGGCGTCCGCGGTGTGGCCGAGCCCCAACCCGCCGACGACGACGTCGAGTTCACGCCCCTCGGCGCTCTCCAGGCCCAGCTGTGCGAGGGCCACCTCGCCCGCGGTGAACATGCTGGACATCAGGAAGTCGTCGTCGAGCTTGACCTCGTACACGTCCTCGCCCGAGGCGGGGTCCCTGCGGCGGCGGAGGCTGATCTCCCCGAGCCGCGTCGTCCGCCAGTCGAGCTCCTGGAACCGTGCACCCATGCGATCTCCGTCTCCGCGCCTGTCTCCCGCCCCGCTCGGAACGGGCGTGCCCGAGCCTATCCGCGCGGACGGGCCCGGGCACGCGGCGACAACAGGCCGCCGGGGTGCGAGGGTTCACCCCGCGGGGCAGTCCTCGGCCGGGGTCTCCCGGGCGGGGGCGCGGCGGGCGCGGGCGGCCGTGAGCAGGTGCAGGGCGAGGCCGAGCGCGGCGACGGCGGCGGCCACCCACGGCAGCCGCTCGGCCGGGAGCCCGCCGGCCAGCGCGAGCCCGCCGAGCGCGGAGCCCGCCGCGCTGCCCAGGTAGAGCGCGGAGTTGTTCAGCGCGAGCGCGACCGTGCCGCCGCCGAGGCCCAGCAGGCGCTGCTGCTGGGGCACTTGGAAGGCCCAGCCCACGGCGCCCCACAGCACCAGCGCGGGGAAGGCCGCGGCGCCGAGCAGCGGCAGCGCCCCCTCGGCGAGCACCAGCCCGGCCAGCAGCGCACCGGCCAGCGCCACGGCCCGGCCCGTACGGTCCAGCAGCGGCCCTGCCAGGACGCTGCCGAGGACGCCGCCGAGGCCCCAGGCCCACAGGTACGGCGCCGTCGCGTCCTCCGCCACGCCGCCCGCTGCGCCCAGGACGGGCGCGAGGTAGGTGTACAGGCCCAGGCTGGCGACGGCCGCGAGGAAGGAGGCGCCGACGACGGGCGCGACGCGGCGGTCGGTGAGCGCGCCGAAGCGCTCCCGCACCGGGACCTGCGGCCCCGCCGGGGTCCCCGGCAGGCGCAGCGCGAGCCCCGCGAGGGCGACCAGGCCGAGCCCGGTCACCAGCCACATCGTGGCCCGCCAGCCCGCCTGCCCGGCGATCAGCACCCCGAGCGGGACGCCGAGCACCGTCCCGGCACTCATCCCGCCCATGACCAGCGCGAGCGCCCGGCCCTGCCGCCCCTCGGGGGCGAGCGCGGACGCGGCGGCGGTGGCCAGCGCCGAGTACACCCCGGCCCCGGCCCCGGCGACGGCGCGGGAGCCGAGCAGCAGCGCGACCGAGGGGCTGACGGCGGTGAGCGCGTTGCCGAGGGTGAACACGGCGAGCGCGGCGATGATCAGAGCGCGGGGCCGTACGCCGGAGAGCAGGCCCGCGACGAGCGGCGCGCTGACCGCGTAGGCGAGGGTGAAGACGGTGACCATCTGTCCGGCCAGGGCCACCGTGGTGCCGAGGTCGGCGGCCACCACGGGCAGCAGCCCGGCCATCACATAGGCGTCCAGACCGAGCGTGAACGCTCCTGTCATCAGCAACCGGATTCCGCGCACCGCGCGCCAACTCCCTTGTTCCGTACCTGTTCCGGGTCGTCCCGGAGGGCCGCCGGAGGCAGCCGTCCGGGGAACGTAGGCCGGTCGCGGGGCCGCGGGGAAATGCCCCGGGCAGGGGATTTATTCTTGGGAGGCATGGATCTGAGCAGCGTCGAGCTCCGGCACCTGCGCGGCTTTCTCGCCGTCGCCGAGGAGCTGAACTTCACCCAGGCCGCGGCCCGGCTGCGCGTCGGCCAGCCGGCGCTCACCCGCACCGTGCGCGCCCTGGAGGACACCCTCGGCACCCGGCTGCTGGCGCGGACCACCCGCAGTGTCGAACTCACGCCCGCCGGGCACCGGTTGCACGGCGAGCTCACCCCGCTGCTCACCGGCCTGGACGCCGCGCTGCGGAGCACCGCGGACGGCGCCCTGATCCGGCTCGGCTTCACCTCCCAGCTCCCCGCCGCCTGCGCGGCCCTGACCTCGGCCTTCCGCCGGGCCACCGGAGCGGGCGTCCGGCTGGTGCGCAAGGACGCGCCGCTGGCCGGGCTGGACACCGGGGCCTGCGACATCGCGGTGCTGCGCGGCGGGACGCCGGACGGCGCGGCCG
Source organism: Streptomyces sp. HNM0574 (assembly GCF_012726235.1). Classification (GTDB taxonomy): domain Bacteria; phylum Actinomycetota; class Actinomycetes; order Streptomycetales; family Streptomycetaceae; genus Streptomyces. The sequence goes on along the minus strand of NZ_JAASAH010000006.1, from coordinate 342,740 downwards.
TGCGCAGCCGCGTCCTGCTGCACGAGCCCCGGGTGGCCGTGGTCGCCCGCGAGGGCGCGCTGCTCGCGGGCCGCCGGGTCGTGGACTGGGACGGGCTCGCCGAGCTGCCGCTCGTCGTCAACACCGTCACCGGCACGACCGGGCCCGAGCTGTGGCCGTCCGCGCGGCGGCCCGAACCGGCCTGCACCGCCGACAACTTCGACGAGTGGCTGGAGGCCGTGGCGGCCGGGCACGGCGTGGGCATCGCGCCGGAACCCGTGGTGCGCCGCCACCACCACCCGGGGCTGCGCGTCCTCCGGCTGAAGAACGCCCCGCCGGTGGCGGTGACGCTGGCGATCCCGGCCCGGAACCCGCACCCGCTCGCGGAGCGCTACTTCGACAGCGCGGCGGACGCCGGCGCCGCGTGACCGTACGGGCTCAGCCGGGTGCCACCGGCGTGATGTGGCTCAGGACGCACAGCCAGCGGCCGTCGCGGCGGACGAACACGTCGGTGGTCCACTCGTCGGCGTCGAACCGCTGCCCCCGGTAGTGCGCCGTGTTGGTGACGCGGGCCGTGAGCACCACGGTGTCGCCGTACGCGCGTACCCGGGGCCGGGTCGCGAGGTCCATCGCGGAGTGGGTGAGGTCGCCGGAGCCGACGAGGGCGAGGAACTGCTCCCTGGTGGCGACGCCGGAGCCGGAGACGATCACCCAGTCCTCGGCCATGAACTCCCCGATCCGCACGGGGTCGTCGGTGACGATCGCGGCGGCCCAGTCCTCGGCGAGCCGGACGAACGGGGCCTCGGCCCCGGTCTCCTCCGGCGTCTCCTGCCCGGATGCGCGGCTTTCCTCCACCCGACGACCGTAGCCGCGCCCGGCCGGGCCTGCGAGCGGTCCGCTTGTCCGGGCTTTCCCGGCCGCCCTACCGTGCCGGGGTGGAACTCTTCTCCCGCTCCTGGGACGCGCTGCGCGAAGCCGTCGCCGGACTCCGTGACGAGGACTTCGCCCGCCCCTCCGGATGCGCCGGCTGGCTCGTCCGGGACCTGGTGTGCCATCTCGTCATCGACGCGCAGGACGTGCTGATCACGCTGGCCACCCCCGCCGAGGCGGCACCGACCGCCGACGCGGCCACCTACTGGCACCTCGGCCAGGACCCGCCGAGCGGCGAGGACCCCCTCGACGCCCTCACCGTCCGGCTGGCCGCCGCGTACCGGGACCCGCGTCTGCTCGCCTTCCACCTGGACGACGTCGGCTCCGCCGCCGGACGCGCCGCCCGGCTCGCGAACCCCGGGGCCCTGGTCGGCACCCAGGACATGGTGCTCACGGTGCGCGACTACCTCGGCGCGTACGTCCTGGAGTGGACGCTGCACCACCTCGACCTGACCGCGCACCTGCCCGGCACGGCGGGGCCCCCGGCGGAGGGCCTCGCCGCGTCCCGGGCGCTGCTGGAGCGGATCGCCGGGGAACCGTTCCCCGCGTCCTGCGCGGACACGGACGCGCTGCTGACCGGCACCGGACGCCGGGCGCCGACCCGGGCCGAACGGGACCGACTCGGGCCGCTGGCCGGGCGGTTGCCGTTCGTCCTGGGCTGAGGGGCCCGGCGGAGGGGCGGGTGGGCCGCCGCTCCGCCGGGAGCCGTGCCGGTCAGGCGGAGGCCGTCGCCGAACCGGTCGGGGCCGGGCGTGCGGTGAGGTGCCCGGTGCGGTTCAGGCCGTACAGGGCCGCGCCGCAGCCGAGGCCGAGGGCGCACAGCACCAGCCACGGGATCGCGGAGATCCCGGCCGCGCGGGCGGCGTCCAGGGAGGCGCCGGTGAGCAGGTTGCCGAGGGTGATGCCGATCCCGCAGATGGTGTTGTACAGCCCGTAGTGGGTCGCGACGAGCCGGTCGCCGGAGAGCCGGACGATGGTGTCCATCTCGAAGGGGTAGGCGATCATCGTGCCCAGGGCCAGCAGCAGCGCGGACAGCGACGGCGGGACGGCGGCGAGCAGCCACAGCCCGGGCCCGCCCTCCGGCACCGGGACGGCGGTGGCCAGCAGCAGGGGCACGAAGCCGAGCCCCATGACCACCAGGCCCAGGGTGAGCGCCTGACCCGCCGTCATGCGGGCCTTGCACCAGGCGGTGAGCCGGGTCTGGCCGAGCAGCGTGCTCAGCCCGGACACCGCGAAGAGCACCGCGACCGCGACGGTGCCGAACGTCCCGTCGCCCCCGAGCCGCCGCACCTCCAGCGGCAGCGCCAGATAGACCTGGAACTGGAGCACGTAGAAGCCGGTCATGGCCGCGGCGAAGAGCAGGAACGACGGGTTCCGCACGATGCCCCGCCACTGCCGCAGCACGCCTTCCCGCTGCCCGGTCCCCTTGTCCGCGCCGGAGTCGTTGCCGCGGCGGGCCGGCAGGGCGCGGATCTGCACGATGCTGAGCAGCGTGAAGATCGCGGCCGAGACCATGCAGGTGACGCGGAAGTCGACGCCGGTCAGCAGCATGCCCACCAGCGGGCCGAGCAGGATTCCGCCCTGGTAGTAGACGTTGAACAGGGCGAACGCCTCGACCCTCCGCTCCCCCGCGTCCGCCGCCAGGTAGGCCCGCACGGACGGGTTGAACAGGGCGCCCGCGAGGCCCGTCGCGGCGGAGGCGGCCAGCAGCGCGGGGACGGAGTCGACCAGGCCGAGCGTGGCGAAGCCGAGGGTGCGCAGCACACAGCCGGCGACGATGAGGGGCTTGTAGCCGAACCGGTCGGCCAGCGTCCCGCCGACGAGGAACATGCCCTGCTGGCTGAAGTTCCGCACCCCGAGCACGAGTCCGACGATCCAGCCCGCGAGGCCGAGCGTGCCGGACAGATGCGCGGCCAGGTACGGCATCAGCATGTAGAAGCCCAGGTTGATGGTGAACTGGTTCACCATCAGCAGCTGGGTGCTCCGCTCGTACGAACGGGTCTGTGCGACAACCGACTTCACCGGTTCCCCTCCTTCAGCTCCACGCCCCGGTCCGCCGCGGCGAGGGTGAGCGGGTCGGACACGACGGGGCAGCGGGTCCAGCTGCTCACCTCCTTCTCGTCCTGGCGGCCGATCACCTCGGGTTCGGGTGCGGGCGGTGTGCCGAGCAGGCCGCGCTCGGCGCACCAGTCGTCGTCGAAGACCGTACCGAGGTAGCGCTGCGGCCCGTCCGGGAACACCGCGGCGATCCGCGTCCCCGCCGGCTGCGTACGGGCCAGCCAGCCGGCGACGAGGGAGACCGCGCCGACGCTCCAGCCGCCGCTCGCGTAGTGCGAGTTGGCGAGCTGCCTGGAGGTCCACACGGCCTCGGCCGGGGCGACCCAGTGCACCTCGCCGAAGTTCTCGTACGCCACGTTGCGGGGGTAGATGCTGGAGCCGAGCCCGCGCATCAGGCGGGGGCGCGCCTCCTGGCCGAAGATCGTCGAGCCGATGGTGTCCACCCCGACGAGCCGCATGCCGGGGTAGAGCTGCCGCAGCACCCGCGAGATCCCGGCGGAGTGCCCCCCCGTCCCCACGCTGCACACCAGCACGTCGATGTGGCCCATCTCCGCGGCCAGTTCCAGCGCGAGGGGCGTGTAGGCGGTGATGTTGTCCGGGTTGTTGTACTGGTCCGGGCACCAAGCCCCGGGGTCGTCCCGTTGCAGCCGGACCACGCGGTCGCGGCGGGCCTGCTGCCAGCCGCCCGTGGGGTGCGGCTCGTCGACGATGTCGACGCGGGCGCCGTACGCGGTCAGCAGCCGCGTCATGGACGGCTCCAGGCCCGGGTCGGTGACGAGGGTGACGGGGTGCCCGTACACCATGCCCGCGAGGGCGAGGCCCAGGCCGAGGGTGCCGCTGGTGGACTCGATGATCCGGGCTCCCGGCCGCAACTCGCCCCGGGCGCGGGCGCGTTCGACCATGTGCAGCGCGGGACGGTCCTTGATCCCGCCGGGGTTGAAACCCTCCAGCTTCGCCCAGAAGCCGCGGCCGGCGGGTGCCAGCGGCTCGGAGATCTCCAGCAGGGGGGTGTTGCCGACCAGCCCGGAGAGGGCGGAGCGGGCAGGGGGCGTGAGGTCAGTCGGAGTGTGCATGTTCCGCTCTCGTTCGAGGATCCGGGGATCCGGAGAACCCGAGGTGCCGGACGTCCCGGGACGCGGTGCGCGTACGGGTTTCGGGGGTCCGGGCTTCGGGATGGGCATCACGACGTGCTCCTCTCGCGCGCCGGTCTCCCGGCCGGTGGGCCGGGGACGGCGCGCGAGCACCGTCTAGATCCGCCATCTGCACACGAGCGCGAGTCTCGACCGCACCGGCCTGGCCCACTCCGCACGGCCCGGACGGGACTCCTCCGGCGCCACCCGCACCGGCCCGCCCGTCACCGGCACCGGAACGGCCGCCGGAACCGGGGGACTTGGCTGCGAGGAGCCGCGCCCGTCCCCCTCGTGCCCCGTCAGCGAGCACGGGTCGGCGGGCTCCTCCCCCACCCCGCTGCCGCGGCCCTCCGGGGCTTCGGGGGCTTCCCGTACGGCGGGGGACGCGGCGGCGCGGGAGGCGCCGTGCGGGTGGCCGTCGCCGTGCAGCGAACCGTGCAGCAGCGCGCCGCAGTCGAGCGCGGCCAGCAGCAGCCCGCCCAGCAGCAGGGACAGCATGCGGTGCCCGCGCCGGGCGGGGCGGGTCCGGGGCGTGCCCGGGGTGCGGTGCCGGGCGGGCGTACGGGTGTCGGGACGGGGTCGGTGACGGAACAGCACGGTTCCTCCGCGGAGCGGGCCGCCTCACGGCCACGGGCCGGAAGTCGACGGGTGGGGGGCGCTCTCGGGGCGCGGGTGGAGGGCGTCCGGGGCTGTCTGAACCGAGGGCGCGCGCAGTCGCGTTGCGCGCGGGCGGGCAGGCCGGTGGCGGCACCTGCGGCCTTCGGCCGGGACGGTGCGTTACGGCCGTCGCGTCGTGCTCGCGCAGGCGTCGGGCGCGTACGGGGTCGCGAGCGGTCGGGGCGCTCTCGGCAGACAGGAGGGGCGGCGCTTCTAGATGCGCAGGACGCCCGATCCGGTGGAATCCTTCAACCCGGCGGCCGGGACCACGACTTCACCGCGCGGGAAACTGCCCTGCGACGGGGCGGCAGGAGCGGCCCCTCCGGGCAGGAGCGACAGACAGGGCGCCTCCAGCGCGGGCCCCTGCGACGGCTGCCCGGGCACACACTCCTGGGGTGCGTGGGTCGAGCTGTGGCCGCCTTCGTGGCCGGCGTCCTCGCCGTGGCCCGTCGGGTCGGTGGCGAACGCGCGGGGGGCCCGGGGCTGTTGGGGTGCGCCGGACCTGTCGGGCTCGGCGGAGACCTGCCCGGAGGCGGGCGAGGCGGTTGTGGCTGAAACGTCGGGGTCCGGGGTGCTTCCCGTGTGCACCGTGGGGGCCACGTGGTGGGCCACCGCCTCGGTGCTCACACCGTGCGCGTACACGAACCCGAAAAGCAGCATGGCCACCAGCAACAGGCGCCGCGGCCCCGCCGTACGGCGGAACCACAGCGAGCCGGAGGGCGACCAGGCTGTGATCATGCCGTGATCCTAACGTGCCCTCGCCGGGACGCGGGCCGGCGTCGGCAGGATCACGCCAACGGCCGACCGTGCGCGAACCTCTCTGCCACCTACGGGACTTGACCTCTCCGGGTGGTCACCGCGGCCCCCGGCAGGGTGGGAGTCCGCTCAGGTGTTCTCTCCGCCGCGGGTCTCTCCGCCCGAGCCGGGGGACGCCCTCCACACGAGGTCCGCGAGTTCGCGGAGGGCCGCGCGGGTGTCCGACTGCATGCGGTCCAGGTCCAGTTCGGTGCCGGCCGCGAGGTGCTCGTCGAAGGGGAAGCTGACGACGGCGCGGCAGCGGGTCAGGAAGGGGCGTACGGCCCCCTGGGCTCCGATCGTGCCGCCCGTCGCGCGGACGCCCGAGACGACGGCGACGGCGCGCTGCACGAGGGAGCGGAAGCCCAGGCCGGAGAGCCGGTCGAGGCCGGCGCTCGCACTTCTCGCGCTCTCCGTCGACGGGCCCGTGACGACGACCAGTTGGTCGGCGAGGTCCAGGGCGGTGTGCGGCACGGAGCCGGGCTGCCCGCCGTCCCCGTCGGTGAGGATGACCAGGTACTGCTCGCGCAGGATGTCGATCAGCCGACGGTAGTGGTCGTCGCTGAGGGCCGTCGAGCCGTCCGGGCGGGCGTCACCGGCCAGGATCTCCAGCCCCGAGGGCGTCCGCGAGGTGAACCAGCGTGCGTCCGGCGGCCGGTTGAGGTACGGGGCCGACGCGAGGAGGTCGCGGGCCGATCCGTTCCCGGCCGACTCGCGGCGCACGCGGCCGTCCAGCGTGTTCGCGCCCCGAACGGTGTCGATCGCGATGACCGGCTGCCGGTGTGCCGAGGCCAGCAGGGAGCCCAGCGCCGCGGTCGTCGTCGTCCGCCCGGCACCTTCCTCGAAGCTCAGCACGACGATGCGGTAACTGACGGGGACGCGGGGGAGGTTGACGGGATGGTCGCGTCCCAGGTCGACGGAGTAGCCGCCTCGGGTGGGTGTGCCCTCGCCGGTGAGCGGGACGTCCTCGGACGAAGGCCCGGCCCCGCCCGTCGTCTCGGGCTCCTCTCCGGCCAAGGCCAAGGTGAGGTCGGGAGGCTCGTACGCCGGGGGCTCCGGGGGGAGGGTCCCGCGCCCGGACTCGTCTCCGGGCGCCGGGGATCCGGGAGATGGGAACTGCGGAGGCATCGGAGGCGGCGCGCCCCCGGGCGCGGGCGAGGAGAGGCCAGGGGGGTCGAACCGTGGGCGCAGTGGGGGAAGGGCGTCGCGCGGGGCAGACGGTAGGTTCCAGCCCGCGCAGGTGGCGAGTGACTGGAGGATGCGGGTCGGGGTGGGGCGGGTGCTGGGGTCGTCGCTGACCGACTGTCTGACCGTGTCGCGGAACGGGGCCCACTCGGGGCCCCGCCAGTCGGACAGGGCGCCGAGGAGGCGGCCCAGCGCGTGGACGTTGTCCGGGGCGGTGGGCGGGCCGTGGCGGCCCTCCCAGATCATCCGGCCGTCGATGACGGCGGACGTCCAGGCGGTGAGGGCGAGGCGGCCGCCCGTCGGCCAGAACACGGTGTCGACGGACAGGTCGCCGTGGACCATGCCGTGCTCGTGGCAGCGGCGTACCGCCTCGATCAGGTGCCAGGCGGGTGCGGCGGCGTGCAGGGCGGACAGCGGCTCGTGGGTCTCCAGGTGCCGCCGGAGCGAGGGGGCCGGGCCGTCGTCCGGGCCGAGCAGCAACTCCTCGGCGACCCAGGGGATGTCGGCCTCCAGGTCGGCGTCCAGCAGCCGCGGGGCGCCCTGGCCCGCCATGCGGCGCAGCGCCTCCGCCTCCGTGTGCAGCAGCGCCCACTGCTCGGGGTGGTGGTACCCCTCCGGCATCCGGACGACGGCCACGGCACCGTCCGGGGCCCGGCCGAGATAGGCGGACATCCGCGCACGCCGCTGCGCACGGTGGCTGAGCACGTACGGCCCCACGCGGTCGGGGTCACGGCCCGGGAGCAGCAGCTCCCAGTCCTGGTACCGCGGCAGCCTTCCGCCTTCACCGGCAACGGACTCGGGGCCGGACGTGGGCCCTTCTCCGGCGGACCGGGGCGGCTGCGGACGTTCCGACGGCGGCGGGTGCCCGGGCGGCCGGGGACGCTCCGCTTCCGGCGCCTGGTCGGCCTCCCTTTCCCCCGCGCGCTCCGTCGCCCGCTCCAGCTCCGGCCTCGTCTCCGACTCCAGGTCCGGCCTCGTCTCCGGCCCCAGTTCCGTCCCCGTCTCCAGTTCCAGGCCCGGCCTCGTCTCCCGCTCCAGCTCCGGCCTGACCTCCGACTCCAGGCCCGGCCTCGTCTCCCGCTCCAGCTCCGGCCTGACCTCCGACTCCAGGCCCGGCCTCGTCTCCCGCTCCAGCTCCGGCCTGACCTCCGACTCCAGGCCCGGCCTCGTCTCCCGCTCCAGCTCCGTCCCCGTCTCCAGTTCCAGGTCCGGCCTCGTCTCCCGCTCCAGCTCCGGCCTCGTCTCCGACTCCAGGCCCGGCCTCGTCTCCCGCTCCCGCCCCGCCACTTGCCCCGCCCCCAGATGCCCCGCGAGTCGGGTCCCGATGGTGGTGAAGGGGCGGGAGTCCGCCGGGAGGGTGCCGGGGCCGCCGCCGGGGTGGGCGAGCCAGGTGGGGAAGCCCGCGAGGCCGGGGGCGTGCCGGGCCAGCACCTCGGTGATCCGGCGTTCCGTCTCCAGCAGTTCGGTGGCGGGTACGGCGTCGAGGAGGGCCTCGCGTGTCCGGGGCTCGAAGTCGAACAGGCGCTGCCGGGGCGGGGGTTCGGGCGTGCCGTCGGCGGGGTGCAGGAGGCCGCCGAGGAAGACCTCGGCGAGGTGCGAGGTCTCGGCCCGCCACGGTGCCCCTTCCCGTACGAGGCGCATCACCGGGACGGACAGCGGGCCCACGGCGGCCAGGTGTGCGGCAAGGCGGTACGCCTCGGGGGTGGCGGCGGCGCGGAAGCGCAGCAGGCCGTCCAGCGGGTCCGGGACGCGGGAGGTCTCCGGCGGCAACGGGCTTTCCGCGCCGGGGCGTCGGGCCTCGGCGGGGCGGAGCAGCGGGAGCAGAGCGGTGCTGCCGGGTGAGGCGAGGAGCCGGGCCCAGGTGCCCATGGGGCCCGGCCGGGGTTCGAGGACGGGGACGGGGGCGTGGCCCCAGGCGGCGAGCGGGTCGGGGACGGGTACGGGGAGGACGGGGTCGCCGACCGTCCACTCGGTGTTGGGGGCGCCGCGCCGGCCCGTCGAGACCTGCCAGTCGGCGGCGCGGACGCCGGAGCCGTCCCACATCCGCGGGGGCAGCGCGTGCACCACGGCGGTGGGCCCGCGACGGGCCCACTCGGCGAGGGCCCGGTGCATCCGCCCGTCGCCCCAGGCCGCGCCCATGCCGTCGCTGAGCACCAGGACGAGGGTGCCGCCGGAGGGGTCGGCGGCGAGGCGGGCCGGGAGGGTGGCCTCGTCCGGGGCGAAGGGGCGGCGGCGGAGGGCGGGGGCGCTCTCGCCGCGGGTGTGCAGGCCGAAGGCGCGCACGGTGCGGAAGGCTCCCAACCGCTGGGTGAGGGCGCGGAGTTCGGTGGCCAGGCGCTGCCACAGCAGCATGGAGACGCCGTCGTCGACGAGCAGGGCGAGGTCGAGCCAGCGGTCCCTGGCGGGGCGCAGGTGCACGTCGGGCAGGCCGGTCTCGGCGAAGGCGAAGGCCGTGGCCCGCTCGTCGAACTCGCGGCGCACGGGGCTGGCCCGGTGCTGCTTGAGCGGGCGCAGGGCGCGGCCGAGGCGCAGTTCGGAGCGGAGTGCCCGGGCCTCGGGGGCCCGCAGCGGGGTGGCGGCGGTGCCCTCACCGGGGGCTTCGGTTGCGGGGTGCCGCTCCGGCGGGCGGAAGGGGTGCAGCGCTCCGGCGGGCGTGTCCTCCTCGGGCTCGCGCGTGCGGTGTCCGGGCGGCGGGGGTGCGGACGGGAGAGGGCTGCCGCGGTGCGGCTGGTACGGGACGCCGTCGGACGGCCGCGGGGCCAGCGGGGCCCGGGCGTCGGCCGGGGGCATGCGGCGGGCGAGCCAGAGCGCGTCGAGGAGCTGCTGTACGTCCAGGCCGGCGCCGGCGGCGGAGAGCGTGGCCAGCAGGTGCCCGAACGGGCCGGAGCCGCCGCATCCCGCGTCCTGGGGCGCCATCCGTCAGACCGTTCCGCCGAGTTGGTGCAGTACCGCGTCGAGCAGGCCGTCCGCCGACAGGTCGACGCCGCCGGTGCGCAGGAAGACGGCGTTGAGCAGCTGGTCGGTGGCGAGTTCGCCGGGGGCGCGGCGCCGGAGGAAGGCGTCGACGATGTCGTCGATCTCGGTGAGCGCCTCCTCGCCGAGGTGCGCGGTGACGATGGCGCGCAGCATGCCCTCGTCGGGGGTGGGCAGTTCGAGGGGTACGCAGCGGCGGAGGAAGGCGGGCGGGAAGTCGCGTTCGCCGTTGCTGGTGATGACGACGACGGGGAACTCGGTGCACCGCACCCGCCCGCGTTCCACGGTGGTGTGCTCGCCCCGGTGCGCGGTGCGCACCTCCACCTCGGACTGTTCCTCGGGCAGCCGGGCCAGTTCGGGGATCTCGAACTCGCCCTCCTCGAAGACCGTCAGCAGGTCGTTGGGCAGGTCGACGTCGCCCTTGTCGAGTTCGTCGACGAGGAGGACGTGCGGCCGGGCGCGCGGGGTGAGCGCGGTGCCGAGGGGGCCGAGGCGGACGAAGGTGCCGATGGCGGGCTCCTCCTCGCTGCGGTCCCGGCTGAGGGAGGACTCGCGGAGCCGGCCGATGGCGTCGTACCGGTAGAGCGCCTCCTCCACGGTGGAGCGGCTGTTGACGGGCCAGTGCAGGACCTCGCCGAGGCCGAGTTCGTGGGCGACGGCGCGGGCGAGGGAGGACTTGCCGGTGCCGGGGGTCCCGGTCACCAGCAGCGGGCGCCGCAGGTGCAGGGCCGCGTTCACGACGTCGGCGTGCGCGGGGGTGATGAGGTAGCGGGAGCCCTCGTCGTCCGGGGCCGCCCGGGTGCGGGGGGCGGTGAAGCTGCGCCACGGGGGCGGGGGCGGCATGGTGACGGTGCGCCGTTCGCCGTCGCCGCGGAACAGCCTCCAGTCCGCCGGCTCGGCCGTGTTCGGGGCGTGCTCGGGGTGCATCCGGCCTCCAGTGCCGCTGTGGTCGCTGCCGTGCGGGGTGCGGGGTGTCATGCGGGTTCCGAGGGGTCGGCGAGGACAGCGCGGGGCAGGGCGCGGTCGGGGTCCTCCCAGGCCAGGGCCGGGCGTCCGGCGAACTCGCCGGGGCTGTGCAGGCTCTGCGCCCGGTGGACGCGGACCCGCTCGGGGGTCTGGCACGGCGCGCCCCGCACGATCCGCTCCAGGTCCGGTACGGACGCGGGCTGTCCGCGGTCCCAGAGGACGACGGGGACGCGTACCGCCAGGCAGAGCCGGACGAGTTCGGCGCTCGCCTTCCCTGGCGCGTGCACCACGACGCAGGCCGTGTCCGGGCTGCCCATCAGCAGCCCGTAGACCTCGCGGCGGCCGGCGGGTTCGTCCGGGCCGCCGATGCGGAGGGGCTCGCAGGTCTCCAGGCCCTGCCAGCGGTGCCGCCAGTCGGCGGCGAAGCGGCCGCCCTCGGCGAACTCGGGGCAGCGGACGACCACCGGGTACTCGGCGCCGAGCATGCCGGGCACCAGGCTGTCCGGGGACTCCCACTGGTCGACGGCGAGGTCCAACGCGTCGCGGCTGAGCAGGAGTTCCACCACGGGGCGGGTGTTGCCGGGCGCCGCGGCGTGCAGCGGGCCGAGCACGTCGAAGATCTCGGTGACCACCTCGGCGGGCTCCCGGGGCCGGTCCGCGTCCTCGGAGACGGGCAGCGGGCGGCTGCCCTCGTCCAGCCAGATCCGCATCCGGTACCGGTCGCCGCCCGCGTGGTGGCGGCCGATCTCGGCGAGGACGCGCGGGGCCGGCGCCGAGCGGCGGGCCCACTCCCGCGCGTCGGCCCGGCGCTCGTGCAGCGCGGAGTCGTGCACGCCCAGGCGCGCGGCGACCTGCTCGCTCCAGCCGCGGAGGGCCGCGCGCTCCTGCGTGCCGGGGCAGCGTGCGGCCAGGTACTCGACGACCCGGAGCAGCCCCGGCACCTGCGAGGTCCCCTCCGGCACGGTCCTGCTGTCGCCCGGGAGTCCCTCCAGGTAGCGGACGAGCGCTTCGAGTTGGCGTGCGTGCTCCTCGGTGTCCCCGGGCGTCGCCGCGGGGCGGGTGGTCCGGCCGAGGGCGCGTTGCAGGGGGGCGGGGACGTGGGTGACGGGGAGCGCGGTGCGCACGACGGTGGGGAGCAGGGCCGCGGTGGCGGGGGCGAGGGTGGTGAGCAGGCCGCTGAGCACCCGGTGTTCGCCGGGTGACAGCAGCGCCCCCTGCCCGGTCAGCCGGGCGGCGGCGAGGACCCGCGGCACGTGCTCGGGGCTGTGCAGCCGCAGCGCCTCGGTGAACGCGGGCAGGGCGCGGTCGCGGGCGAGGAGGAAGCGGACGAAGGTGTCGACGGTGCGTCCGGCCGTCCCGGCCGGGGTTCCCATGCCGCACCGGTCGGCCACCATGCGGGCCAGTTCGGCACGTTGGGCCGGGCCGGGCAGGGCGCGGGCGACCGCCTCGGCGAGCGGCCGCAGCGCCGGATGGTCCCCGACGGCGGGTGCCGCCTGCTCGACCAGCGCCGCCGCGCCCCGGGAGGCCAGCTCGGCCCGGACGCGCTGCCACGGGATGCCCCAGCTGCGGCGCACCACCCGCTGCGGAGTGAAGGGCAGCGGCTCCCCCGTGGCGGGGTCCCGGGGCGGGGTCAGGGTGGCGGCCACCAGGCCGACGGCGGCGCCGAGTTCGGCCGACCAGAGGGGGCCGCCGCTGTAGCCGTGGTCGATGGCGAGGCCGGACAGGCGTCCGTCCACGTATCCGAAGCGGTCGCCGCACTCGGTGACGCGGGCGTCCGCGTACGAGCCGTGGGCGCCGCCGCCGTGCCAGGCCCGGACCTCCTGGCCCTTCTCCATGGGCTGCCAGTACGCCGGGGACAGGGCCGGGGGCAGGTCCTCGGTCAGGGCGAGCACGGCCAGGTCGCCGCCCCATTCCCAGGCGCCGTGCGGGGCGGGCGGCTCCGGCGCGATCCACAGCTCCAGCCGGGCCGTGCGGGAGAAGGCGCCGTCCGGGCCCCGCACGGTGGCCGGTAACGTCACCTCGCCCGGGTGCGCGGTGGCCAACTGCTCGTTGCCCAGAGCGCTGTTGACGACGTGGGCGCAGGTCAGCAGCCGCTGTCCGGGCAGCAGCACGCCCGCGCCGACGGCCCGGCCGTCCGCCGGGCTGAGCACCGCGACGGCCGCGGGCCGCTCCCGCCAGTCCCGCGCGCCCGTCACCTTCTCCGGCTCCCCGGTCACCGGTGCGGGGCCGCGGGCCGCCAGGTGGCGGTGACCCGCAGGTTCGCCTGTCCGGTGGCGCCGACGAGGCCGAGCTTGAGGTCCTGCCCCACCTGGACGCCGAACTCGACGGTGACCTCCTCCGGCGGGGTCTGGGCCGTGGACAGCGAGGCGTTCACCTCGTCCAGCAGGGCGCCCAGCGGCTTCAGGGTGGTACGCAGCGCCTGCCGCGCGGTCGCCGCCGCCGCGTCCGTGCCCCGGCTCACCGGCACCGCGGGCCCCGCTCCCCCGGGCAGGTCGGCCGGCTCCGGATCGGGGGTGTGCGCGGGTGTTCCGGGTGGCGGGGGCCCGGCGGGGGCCAGTTCCACGCGTACGGCCGTGTCGTCGCTCAGGGTGAGTTCCGCGTACCGGGTCATGGGTCCATCATGTCGACGCGGGCGGCCCGTTGTCTCGCCTCTTTCCCAACCGGGGGCGGGACGTGGGGTGTTGCGCGCGGGGCCGCCGGCGGGCGTCAGTCCTCGTGGTCGGGGGCGATGCGGCGGGCGAGGCGGAGCATGGCGGCCCAGGCGAGTTCGCCGGAGTCGTCCATCCGCAGGCCGTCGCCGGTGGCCTCGCCGTTCAGCTGGCGGGAGGCGTGGTCGCAGACGTCGGGCGGCGGCACGTCCGGGACCGTTCCGCCGGACTGTGCCGCGAGCTGGATCTCGCACGCCTTGTCCAGGTAGTACATCCGCAGGAAGGCGCTGCCCGCCGTGGGGCCGACGGTCAGCAGGCCGTGGTGGCGCAGGATCAGCGCGTCGTGGTGGCCCAGGTCGCGGACGAGGCGGTGCTGTTCGTCCAGGTCGAGGGCGACGCCCTCGTAGTCGTGGTAGCCGACGCGCCCGTGGAACTGCAGGTTGATCTGGTTGACGGGCAGCAGCCCGTCCGGCTGCGCGGCCACGGCGCAGCCGGCCCTGGTGTGGGTGTGCAGGACGCACAGCGCGTCCTCGCGCGCGGCGTGCACGGCGCTGTGGATGACGAAGCCGGCCGGGTTGACCCGGTACGGGGTGGGCTCCACCGGGCGCCCTGTCATGTCGATCTTGACCAGGGAGGAGGCCGTGATCTCCTCGAAGAGCAGGCCGTAGGGGTTGATCAGGAAGTGGTGTTCCGGCCCGGGCAGGCGCAGCGAGATGTGGGTGAAGATGAGGTCGGTCATCCGGAAGTGCGCGACGAGGCGGTAGACGGCGGCCAACTCCCGCCGCAGCCGCAGCTCTTCGGCCTCCCGCGTCTCCTCGTCGCCCGCGGGGCCGGTCTCGTGGAGGGTTTCGCCGGTCCGTGACATGGGGGTTCCTCCCCTGGCTCGGGACGGATACCGTCCCTGCCTACCCGCGCCCGCCCGGCGGGATGCCGACGGGCCCCGGAACGGCCGGAACCCCCGCCGGGTTGCCGGGGGCAGCAGAATGGCCCGGCCGGGCGCGCGAGGTCCGGCGGCAGGACGGCTGGACGACCGCTGAATGGGGTACCGCATGAACACCGCACCCGGCACCGGCTCCCGCGCGGACGGCGTGCGCAGCAGCACCGTCGACGGGGTGCTGCTGCGCAGCGCGCGGCGCGTTCCGGGGCGCACGGCCGTGCGGTACGGGGCGCGCGCGTGGACGTACGCGGGGCTGGACGCGGCGGTCTCGGCGGCCGCCGCGGTGCTGCGCGCCGAGGGGCTGGCGCCCGGTGACCGGGTGGCGAGCTACGGGCACAACTCGGACGCGTACCTGATCGGCTTCCTGGCCTGCGCCCGCGCCGGGCTGGTGCACGTACCGGTGAACCAGAACCTGACGGGCGAGGACCTGGCCTATCCGCTCACCCAGTCCGGGGCTTCCCTGGTCCTCGCCGACCCGGATCTGGCGGGGCAACTGCCCGACGGCGTACGGGTGCTGCCGCTGCGGGACGACGACCGTTCGCTGCTGGCCCGGCTCGACGGGGCCGGTCCGCCGCCGGAGGACGGCCCCGGTCCCGGCAGCGAGGATCTCGTCCAGCTGCTCTACACCTCCGGCACCACCGCGCTCCCGAAGGGCGCGATGATGACGCACCGGGCGCTGGTGCACGCGTACGTCAGCGCGATCACCGCGCTCGAACTGCACGAGGACGACCGGCCGGTGCACGCGCTGCCGCTCTACCACTCGGCCCAGCTGCACGTCTTCCTGCTGCCGTACCTCGCCGTCGGGGCGACCAGCACGATCCTCGACGCGCCGGACGGGGACCGGATTCTCGGCCTGGTCGAGGCCGGCGAGGCCGACAGTCTCTTCGCCCCACCGACGGTGTGGATCGCGCTCGCCGGGCGCGAGGACTTCGCCACCCGCGAGCTGGGCGCGCTGCGCAAGGCGTACTACGGCGCCTCGGTGATGCCGGTGCCGGTGCTGGAGCGCATCCGTGAACTGCTGCCCGGGCTGCGGTTCTTCAACTGTTTCGGGCAGAGCGAGATCGGCCCGCTGGCCACGGTGCTGCGCCCCGAGGAACACGCGGGCCGGATGGACTCCTGCGGGCGTCCCGTGCTGTTCGTCGAGGCGCGGGTGGTGGACGAGGCGGGCGAGGACGTGCCGGACGGGACGCCGGGCGAGGTCGTGTACCGCTCGCCGCAGCTCTGCGAGGGCTACTGGGACAAGCCGGAGGAGACCGGGGCGGCCTTCCGGGACGGGTGGTTCAGGTCCGGGGATCTGGTGGTGCGGGACGCGGAGGGCTATCTCACGGTCGTCGACCGGGTGAAGGACGTCATCAACTCCGGTGGCGTGCTGGTCGCTTCGCGGCAGGTGGAGGACGTGCTCTACAGCCACCCCGCGGTGGCCGAGGCGGCGGTGGTCGGGCTGCCGGACGAGCGGTGGATCGAGGCGGTCACCGCCGTGGTGGTGCCGCGCGGCGCGGTCACGGCGGAGGAACTCGCCGCGTACGCGCGCGAGCGGCTGGCCGGATTCAAGGCACCCAAGCGCGTCGTCCTCGCCGAGACGCTGCCCCGGAACGCCAGCGGGAAGATCCTCAAGCGCCGGCTGCGCGACACCCTGACCTGAGCCCGTCGCGGCGCCGGACTGGCCGGAATGTTTCCTTCCGGTCGGTCCCGGCCCGTCCGGCACGGCTCAACCGCGTACAGCGGAAGCCCAGTTGGGGCAGCGGGGAGCGCCGCCGTGCCCGCCGGAGGCGTCCGGATCCGCACGGCCTGATCCTGTCGACCGGTCGGATAAACATGATGTGGATCAAGAACACCGCATCGAGCTAACTCCCCCGGTCCGACGGGGCGTTCCGGCCACGACGGCCGTTAGTGTTCCCCGAGATCTGGACGGATTCCCCGCCCCTTCTCCTCTTCACCCCCAACTCCCCTCCCCCGTACCGCTTTTCCCCTCCCCGCACCACCCTGCCCGTTACGTCTCACCCATGCCGTTCGCCCGCCCTGTTCGTCCCGGTCCGTCCTGCTTCCGGCAGCCGGTCCGGGGCGGGGCGGCGCCGTGTGCACCCCCGCACCACCCTCGCGAAGGAGAGCTCGCCCGATGACCACCGAGACCGGCCCGGAACCGCAGCTGGACACCCCGCCACCGTCCAGCCTGAGCACCGCGGCAGCCCGCAACCTCACCACCACGACCAAGACCGCCCCGCAGATGCAGGGGATCAGCTCCCGGTGGCTGCTGCGGGCGCTCCCCTGGGTCGAGGTCAAGGGCGGCGCCTACCGGGTGAACCGGCGGCTGACGCACACCGTCGGCGACGGGCGCGTCGAGTTCGTGCAGGACGGCGCCGACGTCCGGGTGATCCCCCGTGAGCTGGGCGAACTGGCCCTGCTGCGCGGCTTCGAGGACGAGCAGGTGCTCGGCGCCCTCGCCGACCGGTGCGTCCAGCGCGACTTCGTCGCGGGCGAGGTCCTGGTCGAACGCGGCACCCCCGCCGAGCACATCCACCTGATCGCGCACGGCCGGGTCAACCAGACCTCGGCGGGCAAGTACGACGAGGAGGTCCGCGTCGCCGTCCTCGCCGACGGCGACCGGTTCGGCGAGCACGCGCTGCTGGACGGCGAGGCCGGCTGGGAGAGCACCGCGACGGCCGAGACCTCCGGCACCCTGCTCACCCTCTCCCGCGCCGACTTCGCCGCCGTCCTGGCCAACTCGCCGCAACTCCGCGCGCACATCGAGGCGTTCAGCGCACTGCCCCGGCAGCGGCAGAATCGTCACGGCGAGGCGGAGATCGCGCTGTCGGCGGGGCACGAGGGCGAGGTCGGGCTGCCCGGCACCTTCGTCGACTACGAGCTGAAGCCGCGCGAGTACGAACTCTCCGTCGCCCAGACGGTGCTGCGGGTCCACAGCAGGGTCGCCGACCTCTACAACGGGCCGATGAACCAGACCGAGGAGCAGCTGCGGCTCACCGTCGAGGCGCTGCGCGAGCGCCAGGAGCACGAGCTCGTCAACAACCGCGAGTTCGGGCTGCTGCACAACGCGGCCTTCAAACAGCGCATCCAGACCCACTCCGGGCCGCCCACCCCGGACGACCTGGACGAGCTGCTCTGCCGCCGGCGCGGCACCAAGGTCTTCCTCGCCCACCCGAAGACGATCGCGGCGATCGGCCGCGAGTTCAACGCCCGCGGTCTCTACCCGAGCCACGTGGACCTCGGCGGCCAGCAGGTCCCGGCCTGGCGCGGGGTGCCGATCCTGCCCTGCAACAAGATCCCCATCAACCCGGACGGCACCAGCTCCGTCCTGGCCATGCGTACCGGCGAGGACGACCAGGGCGTCGTGGGCCTGCACCAGACGGGGCTGCCGGAGGAGTACGAACCGGGCCTGTCGGTGCGGTTCATGGGCATCGACGAGCAGGCGATCATCTCGTACCTGGTCAGCACCTACTACTCCGCCGCCGTCCTGGTGCCCGACGCGCTCGGCGTGCTGGAGAACGTGCAGATCGCGCGCCGGCGCGACTAGGCGCGGAGGCGCCGGGGACGCGGGGACGGCCGGGAGCGGGTGCCTGAGTGGGTGCGTCGCGCAGTTCCCCGCGCCCCTTCCGGTGCGGCCCACCGGTGGGCCGCACCTCGCACGCCACCGGCGCTCCGGAGACCGTCGCACCGTTTCCCCGCGCCCCTGTCGGGGCGCAGTCCACCCAGTCAGCAAGGAGCCACGGATGCCCGAATCCGGGTTTTCCCCGCCGCGGCCGGGCAGCCTGTCCGACGCTGCGGCCCGCTTCGGGGGCCGCCCCGAGGCCGTCAACAGCGAGGCCCCGCCGGTGAGTCCGGCGCTGGAGCGGATTCTGCGCGGGCCCAGCGGCCTGGGCACGGCGGGCCTGCGCCCGGCCGGTCCCCCGCCGGCGCCCGCCCCCCGCGCCGAGCCCGGCCCGCCCGCGGTGGGCGACGCCGTGCCGGGGCTGTATCACCACCCCGTCCCGGAGCCCGACCCGGTGCGGGTGGCGGAGGTCAGCCGCCGGATCAAGGCGTGGGCGGTGGACGAGGTGCGGGCGTTCCCGCCGGAGTGGGAGGACCAGTTCGACGGGTTCTCCGTCGGCCGCTACATGGTCGCCTGCCACCCGGACGCGCCCAGTGTCGACCACCTGATGATCGCGACCCGGCTGATGGTCGCCGAGAACGCGGTCGACGACTGCTACTGCGAGGACCACGGCGGCTCCCCCGTCGGCCTCGGCAGCCGCCTGCTGCTGGCGCACACGGCGCTGGACCCGCTGTACACCACGGCGGAGTACGAGCCCGCGTGGCGGGAGTCGCTCGGCTCGGACGCGCCCCGGCGCGCGTACCGCTCGGCGATGGACTATTTCCTGCGGGAGGCCAGCGCCTCGCAGGCCGACCGGTACCGGCACGACATGTCCCGGCTGCACCTGGGCTATCTCGCGGAGGCGGCCTGGGCGCAGGAGGGGCACACGCCCGAGGTGTGGGAGTACCTGGCGATGCGCCAGTTCAACAACTTCCGGCCGTGCCCGACCATCACCGACACCGTCGGCGGCTACGAGCTGCCGGCCGATCTGCACGCGCAGTCCGCCATGCAGCGGGTCATCGCGCTCGCGGGCAACGCGACCACCCTCGTCAACGACCTGTACTCGTACACCAAGGAACTCAAGAGCCCGGGCAAGCACCTGAATCTGCCCGTGGTGATCGAAGAGCGTGAGGGCGTCTCCGACCGGGAGGCGTACCTGAAGACGGTCGAGGTCCACAACGACCTGATGCACGACTTCGAGGCCGCAGCCGCCGAGTTGGCCGCCGCCTGCCCCGTGCCGCACGTGCAGCGATTCCTGCGGGGAGTGGCCGCCTGGGTCGACGGCAACCACTACTGGCACCAGACCAACACGTACCGCTACAGCCTGCCCGACTTCTGGTAAGAAACGGATTCTCCTGTGACCAGCACCGAGTACACCACCCTCCAGGACGCCCCCGCCGCGAGCGCGTTCGTCCCCTCCCCCGCCTCGCCGTACCAGGGGGACATCGCCCGCTACTGGGACCAGGAGGCCAGGCCCGTGAACCTGCGCCTCGGCGACGTGGACGGGCTCTACCACCACCACTACGGCATCGGCGACATCGACCGCACCGCGCTCGGCGACCCCGCCGACAGCGAGTACGAGAAGAAGCTGATCGCCGAACTCCACCGGCTGGAGTCGGCGCAGGCCGAGTACCTGCTGGACAACCTCGGCTCCGTCGGCCGCGGGGACACCCTCGTGGACGCCGGCTGCGGCCGGGGCGGTTCGATGGTGATGGCGCACCAGCGGTTCGGCTGCGACGTCGAGGGCGTCACCCTGTCCGCGAAGCAGGCCGACTTCGCCAACCGGCGGGCCGCCGAGCTGGGCATCGAGGACAGCGTGCGGGCGCGGGTGTGCAACATGCTCGACACGCCCTTCGCCACCGGGCAGGCCGCGGCCTCCTGGAACAACGAGTCGACCATGTACGTCGACCTGCACGACCTGTTCGCCGAGCACTCCCGGGTGCTGCGGACCGGCGGCCGGTACGTGACCGTCACCGGCTGCTGGAACCCGCGGTACGGCCAGCCCTCGAAGTGGGTCTCGCAGATCAACGCGCACTTCGAGTGCAACATCCACTCCCGCCGCGAGTACCTGCGCGCCATGGCGGACAACCGGCTCGTCCCGCACGCCGTCGTCGACCTGACGGCCGCGACGCTGCCGTACTGGGAGCTGCGCGCCACCTCGTCCCTGGTGACGGGCATCGAGGAGGCGTTCATCAACTCCTACAAGGACGGCTCCTTCCAGTACCTGCTGATCGCGGCCGACCGCGTCTGACCGCCGGTGCGCGCCGGGGGCCGGGTCCGTCGTCGTCCGACGGGCCCGGCCCCCGCGCGTGCCCGGTCAGCGTGCGGACGCCGGGTGCTCGGGCGCGTCCCCAAGGGGGTCGCGGGCGGCCGTGTCGCAGGTGAGGGCGCCGGTCGGGGCGTCCCGGGTGACGGCGTGCCGGGGGAGGTCGTGCACGGCGAGGGTGGTCGCCGACTCGCCCTGTTCCGGGGGTCGTCGGGAGCCGCCGACGCGTACGTAGCGGGGCATGACCGCCGTCTCGTAGCGGAACATCCGGATCAGGGCGACCACGGCGAGCGCGTAGATCACGGAGAGCGGTGCCGCGCTGGCGATCGAGCTGACCTGGAGCACGGTGAGCGCGGCCGAGCCGCCGGCGAGGAGCAGCAGGGCGCCCGCCACGCCGATGACGACGGACCAGAACAGCCGGGTCACCCGCGGGGTCTCGGCCCGTCCGCCGTGCGAGAGGACGTCGACGACGAGGGAGCAGGAGTCGGACGAGGTGACGAAGAACAGGGTGATCACCAGCATCGCGACGACGGCCAGCACGACGGTCACGCCCGCGCCCACCGGAAGTTGCTCGAACAGCAGGAACAGCGAGGTGTCGGTGTCGATGACGCCGCCCTTCCCGACCATGGAGCCGTTCCGGAGCTGGTAGAGCAGCCCGGTGCTGCCGAAGACCGTGAACCACACGATCGCGATGAGCGTGGGCGCCAGCAGGACGCCGAGGACGAACTCGCGGATGGTGCGGCCGCGGGAGATGCGGGCGATGAACATGCCCACGAACGGGGCCCAGCTGAGGAACCAGGCCTGGTTGAACAGGGTCCAGCCGAGCGTCCAGCCGTCGGTGGCGCCCGCTCCGGTGACGAACATGAACTGCGGTATCGCCTGGACGTATTCACCGGTGTTCTGCACCACGGACCGGAGCAGGAACACCGTCGGCCCGATCAGCAGGACGAGCAGGGCCAGCACGGCGGCGAGCGTCATGTTGGCGTTGGACAGCCACCGCACGCCCTTGTCGAGCCCGCTGACCACGGAGACCGTGCCCGCCGCCGTGATCAGGACGACGACGGCGAGGAGCAGCGTGCCGGAGGGTTCGAACCAGCCGAGGTGGGCCAGTCCGGCCTGGATCTGCAGGGCGCCCTGGCCGAGCGAGGTGGCGACGCCGAAGACGGTGCCGACGACGGCGAAGACGTCGATGGCGTGGCCGGCCCAGGACTCGACGAGCCGGCGGCCGAGCAGCGGTTCGAGCAGCCAGCGGACGGAGAGCGGGCGGCCGCGCCGGAAGGACATGTAGGCCAGTCCGAGCCCGACGACGACGTAGATGCCCCAGGCGTGCAGCCCCCAGTGGAAGAGGGCCTGCCCGATGGCGGCGCGTCCGGCCTCGGCCGAACCGGGCTCGACGCCCGCGATGTCCGGCGGGGACATCATGTGGTTCAGCGGTTCGGCGACGCCCCAGAAGACGAGGCCGATGCCCATCCCGGCCGAGAAGAGCATCGCGAACCAGGAGAACCGCGAGAACTCCGGCCGCTCGTCGTCCCGTCCGAGCCGGATGTCGCCCGCCCTGGACAGCGCGACCCAGAAGGCGAACACCAGGAAGCCCGTGACGAGGAGGACGTACCACCAGCCGACGGTCTCGCCGATCCGGTCCCGAAGGGCGGTGAAGGCGGCCTCGGCGTCGTCGCCGTAGGCGGCCCCGTACCAGGTGGCGAACGCCAGCGCGGCGACGATGATCAGCAGGGCCGGGACGAACACCGGCTTGCGGAGGCTCCGCCAGGCCGCCGCCGGGCCGCCGCCCGTCGCCGTCTCACGGGCGTCCCCCGGTGCTGTCTCCGGGGCCTTGTCCCGCGCTGCCTCGCGGGCTGCTGTCGGTTCTGCTCCTGAGGGAGAGGACACGGTATTCCTTACTCTGCGTGCATGGTGACGCTCCGGCCCCGGTCACCGGCGCGGGGGCCGGGCGCGGCGGGAGCGCGGGGGTGCCGTGGGGCGGCGGGCCGGGGCGCGGTCCGCCGCCCGGCGCCTCAGCGCCCGCGTACCGGCGCGTGGGCCGTGGCGCGGGGACCGTCCGCGAGCCAGGCGCGCGGCACGGTCAGGACCTCCGGACGCGTGCACCTGCGGTAGGCACGCTCGGTCACCGGCTGTCCGTGGCGGATGGCGCTTCCCGCGTCGACCGCCAGCGCGACCTCACCGAGCACCCCGAACGCGCGTCCAAGCCACCTCGGCATGACACCCCCTATACTGATCTGTGTAATTCGGGGGCCGAGAGTACGTTATACAGACCTGTGAAAGTCAAGGGGACGCATGGAACACGAGGCGGTCGACCCGCGCGATCTGACACCCAGGGCGCGGCGCATCCTCGACGTCGCGTCCGGTTTGTTCTACAACGGCGGCATTCACGCCGTCGGCGTGGACACCATCGCCGCCGAATCGGGCGTGACCAAGCGCACCCTGTACAACAACTTCGGCTCCAAGGACGCGCTCGTCGCGACGTACCTGAAGAACCGTCACTCGACGTGGTGGCAGGGGCTGGAGGAGCGGCTCGCCGCCGCCGAGGCACCGCGCGCGCTCACCGTCTTCGACGTGTACGCGGAGGACGCCCGCACCATCACCCGCGGCTGCGGCTTCCTCAACGCGGCGGCCGAACTCCCCGTCGAACACCCGGCGTACGCGATCATCCGGTACCACAAGCAGTCCGTCGAGGAGCGGTTGGGCGAGCTCATCGCCGAGGACCGGCCGGACGCGGAGAACCCGGCCCGCCTGGCGCGCCACCTCTTCCTGCTGCTGGAGGGCGCCTTCGCGCACCACGGCATCCACGGCAAGGAGCTCCTCACCGAGGCACGCGAGATCGCCAGGGAACTGCTGACCTGACCGGGGGCCGGGCGCGGCACCTCCGGCGCGAGTGCGGGTACGTTCCGGCCGTCGCGCGTTCGGGCGTCACGGGCTCGGGGCCGCCGACATGCGAGGCCCCCGGGGTCGCCTTCAGCCTGGGGACATGACGGATACATCCCTTACCGAGTACATCGACTCCCTCGAACCCCTCGACTCCCCCGCGTCCCCCGGCTCCGGCTCCGTGGGGGCCGGTACGCAGACCCGCTCCGCGTCCGCACCGGCGGCGCACCGGCACGTCGCGAAGGTGCTGGACATCGACCCGGAGCGGATGGCCGAGCGGATCGCGCGGGCCGGCGGGCGGCACCTGGCCGACCGGCATCTGCGGCGGCACGTGTACAGCGTCTCCGAGAACCCGTACCGCTGGGCCCTGCTGCGGGACACCGGACGCCGGGTCACGGTCTGCGCCAACGAGCTGCCCGCCGGGGGCGGCCGGAGCCGCCGGAGCGCGGAACTGGCCGTGGCCGACTTCGACCAGGCGCACGCCCTGCTGGAACAGCTCGGCTTCACGCCCCGCGCGTACCACGAGAACCACCGCTCGTCCTGGCTCCTGGAGGACGTGCGGCTGGAGATCGACTCGTGGCCGCTGATCCCGCCGTTCCTGGGCCTGGAGGGCAGGAACGCCGCGCACGTGCACAGCGCCGCCGACCGGCTGGAGCTCCCCCGCACCGCGCTCACCGGCGACAACACCGCGGCCGTGCACGCCCGTTACGGGATCACCCTGAGCGCGCTGACCAACCTCCGCTTCTGACGGGGAGCCGCAAGGGCGACACCCCTTCGCCCCGCCGTCACGTAGAGCTACCGAAAGTTCACCTTGGCCGTGCCCGGTTTAGAGGTTCTCCACAAGATCGAGGAGTACGCCGGTGATCTCGGCACCCTGCCGCCGGACCACGGTGACGCCCTGCGGCGGGGGCCGCTCCGGCGTCTGCCCGGTCGCCGGATCCGGCACGTCCCGCAGTAGAAAGCAGGGAATTCCGGCCCGCCGGGCGGCCTCGGCTCCGATCCATGAGTCCTCGACGACGACGCATTCCCGCGCGCTCATTCTGCGCGCCGTCTCCCGGAACACATCCGGCTCCGGCTTACCGGCCGCGACCTCCTCGGAGGAGACGAAGCAGGTGAACTCCCGGGTGAGCTCCAGGAGTTCGAGTACGGTGCCGATGACCTTGCGCGGCGAACCCGAGGCGACGGCCAGCGGGTGCCCTGCGGCGTGAAGACACCGGACGAGTTCCCGCATCCCGGGGAACGGGCGGCACTCGCGCCGGAGTTCGTCCAGATAATGCTGCTGCACCGCATGCAGTACGGGCCCGACCGGTACGCCGGGGCGGCGCTCGGTGACGATGCGCTCCAGCATCTCGGCAAGGCTGTAACCGATGCAGCCGTCGTGTTCCTCACGGGTGAGCGTGATGCCGCAGTGCTCCCGCAAGGCGCTCCGTTCCGCGCGGAAATAGGCGGTCGAGCTGTCGAGCAGCGTGCCGTCGAGATCGAAGATGACGGTGCGTTTCCCGGTGGGCGTCCCCATGAATCTACAGCCCGCCTTCGCCGTTGACGCGGTCGTTGATCAGGACGCCGACGGTGCACAGCAGGACGAGGACGGCGCCGAGGAATGCGGCGGGGCCGCCGAACGACCGGCCGGCGGCGAGAAGTACCAGTGTCGAGAGGACGGGAGTGGCGTAGCCGAGCGGGGCGAGACGTCCCCGGCTGCGGGACATTCCCAGGCTCCACAGCAGAAACCCGGCGGCGCAGGGGCCGATTCCGACATAGGCCATGGCGGCCCACGCCGTGGAGGGGTTCCAGTCGGTGTCGCTCAGCAGGGCGATGGCGAAGGCGATGACGATGCCCACGCCGCCGCCGCACAGCATCACGTACGAGGCGGAGGCGCGTACGCGTCCTGCCGCGAGCGTGTAGAAGGCCATGCAGAAAGCGGAGGCCAGTGCGGCCGCATAGCCCCAACCGCTGCCCGTGCCGGAGGATTCGTTCTGCCCTACGGTCATCAGGGCGACGCCGAGGAATCCGAGTACGGAGAGCGCGAATCCCGTGAGCGTTCCCCGTGTGCGGGTGACGAGTACCAGCCAGACGGCCGCGAACATGGGCCAGCCGTAGGCGATGATGTTGGATTCGACGATCGGTGCGTACGCGAATCCGAGATACTGGGTCGTCTGCGTCCCGGCGAAGCCGATGATGCCGACGAAGGCGCCCGTCCAGTAGTCGCGCCGGGTGAGCGGTTCTGCCGCCGTCCGGCCGCGGGGCGCTCGCAGCAGGTGGATCACCGCGAGCGCCGCCGTTGCCGAACAGAACTGCAGCACGAGCACGATCCCGATGTCCAGCGACTGGAGCGCGGTCGATCCGGCGAGTGCGTTGGTGGACCAGAATCCGATGCCGCCGAAGGCTAACAGGATTCCCGCGTTGGCCCGGGAGTTGCGCTGCTTTCCCGGGCTCCCGGTGTCCTGCGGTGCGCTGGATACGTCGAGTGATTCCACGTTGTGCCTGTCGTCCTCGTGTCGTTCGGTCTGCTTACAGGGATTCCCGGTACTTCAGGTACGCCGGGAGCTGCCGGTAGCGCACGTCGTCGACGTACTCGTCGACCCATTCGAAGTCGGGGTTGTCGGCGGCCAGATAGTGCATCGGGTTGCTGTCCATGAAGGGCTTCTCGACGGAGCGAAGGTTCATGGTCAGCGTGATTCGGGTGCCGCTCGTCATGGGCTCCGTGCGGTGCGGCACCCGCATGAGCTGGCCGAACATGCTGCTGCCGACCTTGTGCTGGATGTGCAGGACCCGGTCGGGGTCCAAGGTCTCGCCGGCCTGGACGGCCGCCATGGTCGACTCGAAGTCGTCCTGGTAGAGCTCCAGCCGGCCGCCGGTGACGCCTTCGTGCTCCAGCGCGACGAGTTCGGTGATCGGCGGGCCGTCGCCGTGCCAGTCCACCGTCCCGTCCTCGGGCCCCATGAAGGTGATGGCGGTGCTGATCACGGTGAAGGGATAGGGCTCCAGTTCCTCACCGGCCAGTTCGCTCAGGCCCTCCAACCGGCCCGGGTAGTGGACGACTTCGGCGATTTCCGGGATGTACTTCTGCGCGTTCCGGATGAAGCGCAGATTGAGGTGCATGTTGGCGCTCTGCTGTTCCTTGATGACGAGCGCCTTGCGCTTGATCGTGTCGAGGAGTTCACCCGGGTAGTCATGCTGGATCTGCATGATTCCCAGGTTGCCTATCTTCCAGTGTTCGTTCTTGCGCAGGAGCGTGCTCCTGTCCATCTCGAACTCGACCTTCACGGCTGTTCCTCCCCTTGCAGGTCAGTGTGCACCGTCGATGCCTACGATCGCGGAAAGGGAGTGGCCGACCCCGAGACCGGGGGCATTGCGCCACTCCACCGTCCGCAGCTTGCCTGCGAGTGTGGCCGCGGCCCGTTCGGGGACCGTGACCGCTCCGCCGCATATGTCATCCACGGTGGAGTTCCATGTGCGGCGGAAGTCCTGATGGAATGCCATGACCGGGGTGGGCGCGAGGCCCGTCTTCCGCGGGAAGTACAGATCGGCCACCTCCACCCCGCCCCTGCCCTCTTCCAGCTGGTTGACGAGATTCCGGTAGGGGCGGATGTCCGGGTTGAATTCACCGGTCGTCGTGTGCCGGCCCACCATGACGGAACGGTCCACGAAGTCCACGGAGGAAGCGCGTACTCCGGCGCCCTCGACCGCCTTGGCGATGACCTGCAGGAGGTCGTGCGAACTCCAGAAGGACATCGGGGTGGGTTCCACCTCGCCGCCGTCCTGGAAGAAGTTCATCCGGTAGTCCCAGCGGTAACTGGGCCATTTCTCCTGCCATTCGAGCGAGTACCGGCCCAGCACGTCCACCACGATCGCCGAACGCGTCCGGTTCCGGCGTATGCGTTCCATGACGGACCTGAGGGTGTCCTCGAGTTCGTCGCCGGTGAGGTGCGAATACGGGACGCCGCACGAGAAGTACAGGTCGGTTGGCTCGTCCGGGATGTCGTACCGCATGTCGCCCGGGTGGAAATGGGCGCCGCCGCGTCCCTCGTTCTCGGACTTGGCCAGGGCGAGCAGCCGGTCGTCCAAGTCCAGTCCGTGATAGGCGATTTCGGCGTCCGGCCCGACGACGGAGTCGATGAGGCGCAGTCCGTCCCCGGCGCCGCAGCCGACGTCCACGACGCGCAGCCGGCCGTCCTTCCCGGTGAACGCGAGGGCCTTTTCGATGATGCGGAGAGAGACCGGCTCCTCCCATTTCCGCTTCACGGCGTCCCTGCGCCCCGGGGAGGAGTAGTGACTCACCCCGGCAGAATAGGCGTCGACTTCCTGATCCATGGACTGGGTCATGCCGAACTCCTCGATGTGTGGTCGCACTTCCGGGCAGCACGTATCGCGTGGTGCGGGACACGTCGCATTGCGGGACACATCGGGGTGCGGCGTTCTCACGGCATTCTTCCGCCGTGGCGCGGCGTACGTCCGATGCGTCGGGCGCCGGTTCTCGGCGCCGGTGGCCGGTGCCCTTGCAGGGCGGCCCGGAAAGGAAACGGTGGGGGGTGGTGCCGAATCTGCGACCGGCGGGAACGGTCTCCGGCCGGTGCATCGTGGCGTTACGGGAAGGTGCCGAAGGTGCGACACCGCCACGGCGTGCGGCAGACGCCGATGACGGGTGTGGCTACGGCAGAAGACATGCCTCTCCTCGCAGTGAGGTGGTTCCGGCTCTGTCGTGTTCCTCCAACACCATAGCGAACACTCTATTTCTTTCAAGTGGCTCTCTGTAACCAGCCATGATCGCTCGTGTTCTGCCTGGTGGCGCTGACCACCGGGGCCGAAAACCGCCAACCGGGCGTGCGTACGGGCCTGTTGGAGCCAGGTGGCGGCGTCCGGTCAGCGGGACGCGCCGGGGGCGGCTACGCGGCGAGCGCCTCGACGGCGAGCATCAGCGCGAACGGGACGAGGGCCGTGGCCAGCGCGGCCCAGGCGAGGCCGGGACGGATCTCGCGCTGGGCGCGGACTCCCAGCCAGGCGGCGACGGGCGGGCCAGCACAGAGCAGCAGGAAGCTCATCCGCCAGCCCTCTTCCCGGCTCAGGAACCACACCAGCGCCAGGGACGCGGGAACCCAGCCGAGCGCGAAGAACTTCACCCTGGTCAGGAACATCTCCAGGCTCTCGGCACTGCCGCCGTACAGGAAGGACATGGGCGCAGAGCTTAACCACGGGGCCGGGCGGCGGAGTTCGCCGGTCCTTGCGCGGACCCTGGGCGGCCTCGCCCAGGAGCGAGCCGAGGCGGTTCAGGACGTGGGGCCGGCCCTTGCATGTCGAGGGTGAAGCGGTGGCCTACGACGGGCCTGAGTCACCGGCGGCCCGCCAGCGGGCGTGCAGGCCGGGTCGGTCAGGGCCCTCCACACCGCCGGCGGCGGGTGAGGCAGGAACTTCTCGCAGGTGACCGCGTTGTCCTCGGTCATGCCTCGTCCTCGTCCAGAAGGCCGGACACTGCGTCCAGGCGCTGCTTCCAGCAGGTGCTCGGAGACCGCGCTCGGGTCCGGGCCCCGTACGACTAGCGCTGGTGGCCGCCTCGGTCGCCGGGGCCTGCCCTGGGAGGGGGCGCTCAATGCCGGCCGCGCGGGCTACGGGCAGATCCACGCCGTCAACAGGGCGGCGGCGGTGGCGACTTCGCTGCTGTGGCCGGACGGTGGCGAGCGGCGGGCGGATCGGCCGGACACACTCCGGCCATGGGTGATCACGTTCGAGATGCGTCACGCCCGGATTCCTCAGCAAGCCGTCGCTGAGGGGGCACGGCGGAGGACGTGCTGGACGCGGAGGTGTCACGGGTGACCGGCAGCCACGGCGACGGCGTGCCCGATGACGCGCGTATACGTGCCTGGTACGACAGCCGTCGGGAGCAGGACGACCCATGGATCCGGTCTGCGGACGGAGGCGACCCGTCCGATTGGACGGCTACGCGTTCAATCCGCGAGCCCGCCGCGCTTACGAGAAGGGCGTGCTGCGTGACTCGCTGTTCCGGGAGAGCGGGCGGACTCGCCGGTGATGTCGATCCTGGCGCCGGAGTGGTTCCGACACGGTGGACGTCCGGAAACAGCCGGTCAGTCGCCGGCCTGACCGTGCCGCTGGGTCGACCCCGGCACCCGCTCAACCCCGTTCAGCTTCGGTCATTCCACCGTCCGCACCCTGCCACGCCACAGGCCCAACTCCCATGCCGGCGCCGCACGTTCCCCCTGGGGGACGACCCTCAGCACCGGCCCCCGCGCGGACGCCGGGCCCGGTGCTGTGCGCCCGCGTCACGCTATGGGTGCGGTCCGGTACTCCCCCATCGCGTCGATGAGCCATCGGGCGAGGTAGTCGGCGAAGGAGGCGCGGGGCAGGAGGCGGTAGGACGGGGTGTCCTCGGTCTGCCAGAGCAGGACGGGGACGGGGCCGACCGTGGTCGACACCGCCCGGCCCGGGCCGAAGGCGCGGGGGTGCAGGTCCAGCGGGCAGCCTTTCTCCAGCACCTCCCGGGCGCGGGCGCCGCGCAGTTCGAGCGTGGTGCGGTTCGCGGAGACGTCGACGACCGAGCCGGGGCCGCCGTCGAGCGCCGCCCGCAGTCCGGCCGCCAGGCCGGGGCCGTCCGCCTGGGACAGGACGAGCCATTCGTCGGGCCCGAGCCAGGTCACGGTGTGCGGGCCGCGGCCGGTGGTCTCGCCGCAGCGCCGTGGGAGCGCGGTGCCCAGGACCCGCTCGAGACGCCGGGCCACTTCCGCGCCGGGGTCGGCCCGTACGTCGACCATGGTGATGTACGGCCACTCGGCCAGCGAGACACCGTGCGGGCCGGGGACGGACGCGGCACGCATGCGCGCGTGCAGGTGCGCCAGGGGGCTGCGGCGCAACTCCGGTGGTCCCGCTGCCGGTTGGGCCGCCGGTGCGCCGGGTTCTGCTGTTTCGTGCTCAGCCATCTCGCTTCGTCCCTTCGGGGTCGTAGAGCACCGGTGCGGCCACCTCGACGGGCACCAGCTCGTCGCCGACGGGGGCGAGGAGGGTGTCGCCGATCCGGTCGCGTCCCGCCTCGACGAGCCCGAGGGCGAAGGGCCTGCCGAGGGCGGGGCTGTGGTAGCTGGAGGTGACGTGGCCGAGCATTGGCACGGGGCCCTCCTCGGGTGTGACGGGCACGCCGGGGGCGATGATCTGGGCGCCCTCGGGCAGCCGGGTGCTGCGGTCGGCGGGCAGCAGGCCGACGAGCTGCTTGCGGTCCTCGCGGACGGTGTCGGGCCGGGAGTAGGAGCGTTTGCCGACGAAGTCCTTGAGCTTGGAGACCACCCAGCCCATGCCCGCGTCCTGCGGGGTGACGGTGCCGTCGGTGTCCTGGCCGACGATGATGAACCCCTTCTCGGCGCGCAGCACATGCATCGTCTCGGTGCCGTACGGGGTGATGCCGTAGGGCTCCCCCGCGGCGTGGACCTGCTCCCACACGGCGTGGCCGTACCAGGAGGCGACGTTGATCTCGTACGCCAGCTCGCCGGAGAAGGAGATGCGGCAGACGCGGGCCGGGATGCCGGAGGCCAGGGTGGTCTCGCGGATCGCCATGAAGGGGAACGCCTCGGCGGAGAGGTCGAGTCCGGGGACGAGGGAGGACAGCACGGCGCGGGAGCGGGGGCCGACGACGGCGATGGTGGACCACTGCTCGGTGACCGAGGTGCAGTGCACGTCGAGCCCGGGCCACTCGGTCTGGAGCCACTCCTCCAGCCAGTCGAGGACGTTCGCGGCGCCGCCCGTGGTGGTGGTCATGAAGTACCGGCCCTCCTCGAGGCGGAGGGTGACCCCGTCGTCGAAGATCATGCCGTCGGGCTTGCACATGACGCCGTACCGGGCCATGCCGGGCTTCAGCTTCTTGAAGCCGTTGGTGTAGAGGCGGTTGAGGAACTCGCCCGCGTCCGCGCCCCAGATCTCGATCTTGCCGAGGGTGGAGGCGTCCATGAACGCGACGCCCTCCCTGGCCGCGCGGCACTCGCGAGCCACGGCCTCGTCCATCGTCTCGTCGCCGACGGGGTAGTACCAGGGCCGCTTCCACTGCCCGACGTCCTCGAACAGGGCGCCGTGCGCGACGTGCCAGGGGTGGATGGAGGTGGTGCGCTCCGGGTCGAACAGCTCGCCCCGCTCCCGTCCGGCGAGGGCGGCGAAGCTCACGGGGGTGTAGGGGGCGCGGTAGGAGGTGGTGCCCAACTCGCCCGGCTGGACGGGCCCTTCGGCGCCGGCGAGGGCCGCGGCGATGACGCCGATCGCGTTGACGCCCGAGGTCTTGCCCTGGTCGTTGGCGGTGCCGATGGAGGTGTAGCGCTTGACGTGCTCGACGCCGCGCATCCCGGCGCCGGTCGCGCGGTGGATGTCGGCGACGGTGGAGTCCCGCTGGAGGTCGACGAAGTGCGTGTCCCAGCCGCCGGGCCGGTCGCCCTTCGTGTCCCCGCCGCCGGGGACCAGCCACAGGGGCCGGACGGGGCCGGGGCCGCGGTCCGTGCCCGCGCGGGGGACGGCGCCCTCGGCCGAGGTCCCCGCGGTGGGGAAGCCGGCCGCTGCCGCCGCCTCGGCTCCGGCGGCGGCGCCCTCGGCGAGGCAGCCGCCGAGGCCGAAGGTGCCGCGTGCCGCGCCGGCGACGTGCTGGTCGCGCACCGCGCCGTCGGGCACGAAGGCCGCCGTCGGCTCGTCCCAGCGCAGCCGGCCCTGGCGCTGGCTGTGCAGGTGGACGACCGGGCTCCAGCCGCCCGAGACGGCCAGCAGGTCGCAGCCGAGGCACTCCTCGGCGCCGGTGGGCAGCCCGTCGGTGTCGAGCGCGACGACGGCGGCGCCGGTGACGCGGCCCTCGCCCTTGGCCCGTACGACGGCGCTGCCGGTGATCACGCGCAGGCCCGTCGTCTCGGCGATCTCCCCGGCGCGGTCGCTGAGTTCGGGCCGGGAGTCGACGACGGCGCGCACCTCGATGCCGTGCGCGTGCAGGTCGGCGACGGTGTCGTAGGCGCTGTCACCGGTCGTGGCCACGACGACGCGGGAGCCGGGTGCCACCGCGTACCGGTTGACGTAGGTGCGCACGGCCGAGGCGAGCATGACGCCGGGCCGGTCGTTGTCCGCGAACACCAGGGGGCGTTCGTGCGCGCCGGTGGCGAGGACGACCCGGCGGGCCCGGACGTGCCACACGCGCTGCCGCGAGACGCCCTCGGGCGCGGCCTCGCCGAGGTGGTCGGTGCGCTTCTCCACGGCCAGCACGTAGTTGTCGTCGTACGCGCCGAAGGCGGTGGTGCGGGGCAGCACCGTCACCTCGGGGGCGGCCTTCAGGCGGGCCGTGACCTGCGCCGTCCAGTCCGCAGCGGGGAGGCCGTCGACGGTCTCGCCGGGTGCGGAGAGCAGGGAGCCGCCGGGCTCGGGCTGGTCGTCGAGGAGCATGACGCGGGCGCCGCCGCGGGCCGCGCTGTCGGCGGCGGCCAGCCCGGCAGGTCCGGCGCCGACGACGAGGACGTCGGTGTGGACGTACTTCTTGTCGTAGACGGCCGGGTCCGGGGTGGGGTCGAGGCGGCCCATGCCGGAGAGGGTCTGCGCGGTCAGTCCGTCGAACAGCTCGACGGCGGTGGCGGGCAGCATCGACTCGGCGCAGCCCGCGAGGGTGACCCGGACCAGCGCGTTCGGCTCCTCGACCCCGGCGGAGACGAGGCCCCGGGGGCGGCCGCGGTAGAGCGAAGGGGCCGTCTCCAGCAGACCGCCTGCCAGCATGGCGGAGGCGAGGGTGTCGCCGGGGTGGCCCGTCAGCTCGCGGCCGTCGAGGGTGAAGCGGAGGAGGCGGTCGCGGTTCAGGCGGCCACCGCGGGGAAGCCGGCCCGGCTGTTCGGTGGGGTCTCTCCGGTCGGTCATCGGCTCGCTCCGGCGTGCTCGCGGGACGGGTGGACGGCGGGGCGGGGCGCGTCGGGCCGGTAGACGGCCAGCACCTCGTAAGTGGCCGTGTCGCGGAGGGCGTTGAACCAGCGGCGGCATCCTGCGCCGTGCATCCAGCGCTCGGCGCGGGGGCCCTTGGGGTTGTCGCGGAAGAAGAGGTACTCGGCCCACTCCTGGTCGTTCAGCTCGCCGGGGTCCTCCGGGTAGGGGACGTGGGCCTGGCCGCCGTAGTGGTACTCGGTCTCGTCGCGCGGCCCGCACCACGGGCAGGGGATCTGCAGCACGGTGTGCCTCCTTCCGGTCTCAGTGG
Source organism: Streptomyces sp. HNM0574 (assembly GCF_012726235.1). Taxonomy (GTDB): domain Bacteria; phylum Actinomycetota; class Actinomycetes; order Streptomycetales; family Streptomycetaceae; genus Streptomyces. The sequence goes on along the minus strand of NZ_JAASAH010000006.1, from coordinate 309,558 downwards.
GCGACGGCTGCGGCACCGTGCTCGTCGATCAGCGCGCCGGTGGCGAACCGCTCCAGCCCGTAGGGGGCGTTGAGCGGGTGCGGGGTGCCGGTGGCGATGGTGTGCGCGAAGGTGAATCCGGCGGCCGGGGTGGCCTTGAAGCCGCCGGTGCCCCAGCCGCAGGTGACGAAGAGGTTCTCCAGCGGCGTCGGGCCGATCACCGGGGAGGCGTCCGGCGTGACGTCCACGATGCCGCCCCAGGTGCGCAGCACGTGCGCGCGGGCGAAGACGGGGAACAGTTCGACGGCGGCGGCCATCTGCTGCTCGATGACGTGGAAGGCGCCGCGCTGCCCGTACCCGGTGTACTGGTCCACGCCCGCGCCCATCACCAGCTCGCCCTTGTGCGCCTGGGAGACGTAGACGTGCACATGGTTGGACATCACGACCGTCGGGTGGACCGGTTCGTGCAGTTCGGAGACCAGGGCCTGGAGGGGGTGGGACTGGATGGGCAGCCGGAAGCCGGCCAGCTCGGCCAGGACGCTGCTGTGTCCCGCCGCGGCCATGCCGACCCGTCCTGCGGCGATGCGTCCGCGGCTGGTCTCGACGCCGACGACCCGGTCGCCGTCCTTGACGAAGCCGGTGACCTCGCAGTTCTGGATGAGGTCGACGCCCATCTCGTCGGCCTTGCGGGCCAGTGCCCAGGCGACGTGGTCGTGCTTGGCGATGCCGGCCCGCGGCTGGAAGGTGCCGCCCAGCACGGGATAGCGGGTGTCCTGGGAGACGTTGAGGATCGGGCAGACCTTGGCGACCTCGTCGGGCTCCAGCCATTCGGAGTCGACGCCGTTGAGCCGGTTGGCGCCTGCCCGGCGGACGCCCTCGCGGACGTCCTGGAGGGTGTGCGCCAGGTTGAGCACACCGCGCTGGCTGAAGAGGAAGTCGTACTCCAGCTCCTCGGGCCAGGTCTCCCACAGCTTCAGCGCCTTCTCGTACAGGGCGGCGCTCTCGTCCCACAGGTAGTTGGAGCGGATGATGGTGGTGTTGCGGGCCATGTTGCCGCCCGCGAGCCAGCCCTTCTCCAGCACGGCGACGTTGGTGATGCCGTGTTCCTTGGCGAGGTAGTAGGCGGTGGTCAGGCCGTGGCCGCCGGCCCCGATGATCACCACGTCGTAGGAGGGCTTCGGGTCCGGGCTGCGCCACAGGAAGTCCGGGTGCTCCGGCAGGGGTTCGGTGGTCATCCGGTCGCTCCGTTCGGGGCGGTGCCGTCGCCCTGGTCGGCGTACAGCGGGAACTTCTCGGCCAGCGCGGTGACGCGTCCGCGCAGCAGCGCGGCCTGTTCCTCCGTGAGGTGTTCCGCCTTGAGGACGGCCGCGACGATGTCGGCGACCTCGCGGAACTCCTGGGTGCCGAACCCCCGCGCGGCCAAGGCCGGGGTGCCGATCCGCAGTCCCGAGGAGACCATCGGCGGGCGCGGGTCGTTCGGCACCGCGTTGCGGTTGACGGTGATGCCGATCTCGTGGAGCCGGTCCTCGGCCTGGCGGCCGTCGAGTTCGCTGTTGCGCAGGTCGACGAGGACGAGGTGGACGTCCGTGCCGCCGGTGAGCACCGTGGCGCCGGACTCGGCGACGTCGTCGGCCAGCAGGCGGCCGGCGAGCGCCCGTGCCCCGGCGAGGGTGCGCCGCTGCCGTTCGCGGAACTCCTCGGAGGCGGCGACCTTGAAGGCCACGGCCTTGGCGGCGATGACGTGCTCCAGCGGGCCGCCCTGCTGGCCGGGGAAGACCGCCGAGTTGATCTTCTTCGCGTACTCCTTCCTGGACAGGATCACACCGCCGCGCGGACCGCCGAGGGTCTTGTGCGTGGTGGTGGTGACGACGTCCGCGTACGGCACCGGCGAGGGGTGCAGGCCGGCGGCGACGAGACCGGCGAAGTGCGCCATGTCGACCATGAGCAGCGCACCGACCTCGTCCGCGATCCGCCGGAAGGCGGCGAAGTCCAGCTGCTGCGGGTACGCCGACCAGCCCGCGACGATCAGCTTCGGCCGGTGTGCGAGGGCGAGTTGCTCGACCTCGTCCATGTCGACCCGGAAGTCGGAGTCGCGTACGTGGTACGGCACGACGTCGTAGAGCCTGCCGGAGAAGTTGAGCCGCATGCCGTGCGTGAGGTGGCCGCCGTGCGCGAGGTCGAGCCCCATGATGGTGTCGCCCGGCTCCAGCAGGGCGGCCATGGCGGCGGCGTTGGCCTGGGCGCCGGAGTGCGGCTGGACGTTCGCCGCCTCGGCTCCGAACAGGGCCTTCACGCGGTCGACGGCGAGCCGTTCGACGACGTCGACGTGTGCGCAGCCGCCGTAGTAGCGGCGGCCCGGGTAGCCCTCGGCGTACTTGTTGGTGAGGACCGAGCCCTGTGCCTCCATGACGGCGGCGGGGGCGAAGTTCTCCGAGGCGATCATCTCCAGCGTCGACCGCTGCCGCCGGAGTTCCTCGCGGACGGCTTCGTGCACCTGCGGGTCGAGTTCGGCCAGGCTCCGGTCGAGGAGCGAGGGGGAATCGGGGGAGCCGGTCCGGCTCGGCGAAGGGTTCTCTGCCATGACGGTCATCACCTCAGGGGCTTTGGCGTACCACTGATATATCAACCTGGCGGCAACGTAGGGCCAGTTGACGGACAAGGTCAAGGGTCCGGGTGCGCGGGATGCCGCCCGGTGGGCGCGAGTTGGCGCCGTCGAAGCGCTTCGAGCGGGCATCCGGGCAGGTCGGGGCGGGTGCCCAACAGGCCGCCGGGGAGCGGGAGATCGGCGCCGTGCCACCCGATGGGGTGAAGCCCTTGACGCGTCGGAACCGGCGGCCATACCTTCCTCGTAGGTTGATATATCAGTTGCGCAACACTGCTGTTCCCCGCAGTCCAACAGGCCCCGCACAGGCGGCCGTTCGGCCCCCGATCCACCTCTCGCGCACCGTCACCACCCCCACTCCGCACCGGCCGGCCCCGGATCGCCGGGCCGCCGCCGGCACCGTCCCGCACGCAGGTACGCCCGCAGCCCCGCGACGAACCACAGGAGTTCAGCCATGCAAGAGGTCCGCGCCGTCGTCGCCCTGGCGAAAGACGCCCCCGTGACCGTGGAGACCATCCGCGTCCCCGACCCCGGCCCCGGCGAGGCGGTCGTGTCCGTGCAGGCCTGCGGCGTCTGCCACACCGACCTGCACTACCGGCAGGGCGGCATCAACGACGAGTTCCCCTTCCTGCTGGGCCACGAGGCCGCCGGCATCGTGGAGTCCGTCGGGGAGGGCGTGGATTCCGTGGCCCCGGGGGACTTCGTCGTCCTCAACTGGCGTGCCGTGTGCGGCCAGTGCCGCGCCTGTACCCGCGGTGAGCCCTGGTACTGCTTCGCCACGCACAACGCGACGCAGCGGCTGACGCTCGGGGACGGCACCGAGCTCTCCCCCGCGCTGGGCATCGGCGCCTTCGCCGAGAAGACGCTGGTGCACGCCGGGCAGTGCACCAAGGTCGACCCGAGCGCCTCGCCGACCGCCGCCGGGCTGCTGGGGTGCGGGATGATGGCCGGGCTCGGTGCCGCGCTCAACACCGGCGGCGTCTCGCGCGGCATGAGCGTGGCCGTGATCGGCTGCGGCGGGGTCGGCAGCGCCGCGGTCGCCGGTTCCCGGCTCGCGGGCGCGTCCCGGATCATCGCCGTCGACATCGACGACCGGAAGCTGACCTGGGCGCGGGAGATGGGCGCCACCGACACCGTCAACAGCGGGGAAACGGACCCGGTCGAGGCCGTCCGCGCACTCACCGGCGGGCACGGCGCCGATGTCGTGATCGACGCCGTGGGCCGCCCCGAGACCTACGAACAGGCCTTCTACGCAAGGGACTTGGCGGGCACCCTGGTCCTCGTCGGCGTGCCCACGCCGGACATGAAGCTGCCCGACATCCCGCTGATCGACCTCTTCGGCCGGGGCGGCTCCCTCAAGTCCAGCTGGTACGGGGACTGCCTGCCCTCGCGGGACTTCCCGACGCTGATCGAGCTGTACCAGCAGGGCCGGCTCGACCTCGACGCCTTCGTCACCGAGAAGATCGGACTCGACGACGTCGAGGCCGCGTTCGGCCGGATGCACCGCGGCGACGTGCTCCGCTCGGTGGTGCTGCTGTGAACCGCCCCGGAGCAGTACGCATCGACCACGCCGTCGTCTCCGGCACCTTCTCGCTCGACGGCGAGACCCACCAGGTCGACAACAACCTGTGGGTGCTCGGGGACGACCGGGAGTGCGTCGTGCTCGACGCGCCGCACGACGTGGACCGCATCCTCGACGTCGTCGCCGGCCGCCGGGTGACGGCCGTGCTGTGCACGCACGCGCACGACGACCACGTCCGCGTGGCCCCCGAACTGGCCGCCCGCACCGGCGCCCCGGTCCTGCTGCACCCCGACGACGCGCCGGTGTGGCGGCTGACCCACCCCGGCCGCACCTGGGACTCGGACCTGGCCGACGGCGAGACGCTGAAGGCCGCCGGGGTCTCCCTGGAGGTGCTGCACACCCCGGGCCACGCGCCGGGCGCCGTCTGCTTCCACGTGCCGGAGCTGGGCGTGGTGTTCACCGGGGACACCCTCTTCCGCGGCGGCCCCGGGGCCACCGGACGGTCCTTCAGCGATCACGGCGTGATCGTGGAGTCGATCCGGCAGAAGCTGTTCCGCCTGCCCGGCGACACCGTGGTGCACACCGGCCACGGCCCCGACACCACCATCGCCGCCGAACGCGGCCACCTCCCGTAGCGCACGCGCAGCCGGCCGAACCGACCTCCCCCCAGCGGTCGTTCCGTCCCGTTCCTTAGGAGAGACCAGCATGCGTACCACTCCACGCGTCGTCATCATCGGAGCCGGCATCGTCGGGGCGAACCTGGCCGACGAGCTCACCGCACGCGGCTGGAACCGCGTCACCGTCCTCGACCAGGGGCCGCTGCCGCTCACCGGCGGCTCGACCTCGCACGCGCCGGGGCTGGTGTACCAGACCAGCCCCTCGAAGACGATGACGGCGTTCGCCGGATACACCGTCGAGAAGCTGCTGGGCCTGGAGGGCGAGGGGGCGCCGTGCTTCAACCAGGTCGGCGGCCTGGAGGTCGCCACCACCCCGGAACGCCTCGCCGACCTGCACCGCAAGCAGGGCTGGACGGCCTCCTGGGGCCTGCCCGGCGAGGTCGTCGGGCCCGAGGAGTGCGCCCGGCTGCACCCGCTGCTCGACCCGGAGCAGGTGCTGGGCGGGCTGCACACGCCGACGGACGGGCTGGCGAGCGCCGCGCGCGCGGTCGTCGCGCTCGCCCGCCGGGCCGAGGCGCGCGGCGCCGAGTTCCGCGGCTCGGCCCGGGTCACCGGGATCAGCCACACCGACGGCCGGGTCACCGGCGTCCGCACCGACGACGGCGAGGTCCCGGCCGACATCGTGGTCTCCTGTGCCGGTTTCTGGGGCCAGGTGGTGGGCGACATGGTGGGCATGCGGGTGCCGCTGCTGCCGCTGGCGCACCAGTACGTGCGCACCGGCCAGGTGCCCGAGCTGACCGGCCGGAACGACGGGGGGACGGACGCGCGCCTGCCGATCCTCCGCCACCAGGACCGCGATCTGTACTACCGCGAGCACCACGACTGCCTGGGCATCGGCAGCTACGCGCACCGGCCGATGCCGGTGCGGGTGTCCGAGCTGCCGGGGACGGAGACGGGCCCCACCGAGTCGGCGATGCCCTCGATGCTGCCGTTCACGGAGGAGGACTTCGCCGCGTCCTGGGAGCACAGCCGGACGCTGCTGCCGGGGCTGCGCGAGGCCAAGGTCGAGTCCGGGTTCAACGGCGTCATGTCCTTCACGCCCGACGGCGGGCCGCTGATCGGCGAGTCGCCCTCGGTGTCCGGCTTCTGGATCGCGGAGGCGGTCTGGGTGACGCACTCCGCCGGAGTGGCCCGTTCCGTCGCGCAGTTGCTCGTCGACGGCCGCAGCGAGCTGGATCTGCACGGCTGCAACGTGCACCGCTTCGACGAGATCGAGACCACCGAGGAGTACGTCCGGGAGACCGCGCAGCAGAACTTCGTCGAGGTGTACGACGTGCTGCACCCCCTCCAGCCCAAGCTCTCCCCGCGCGAGCTGCGGGTGAGCCCGTTCCACGCCCGGCAGAAGGAGCTGGGCGCGGTGTTCCTGCCGTCCCACGGCTGGGAGCGCCCGCACTGGTACGAGGCCAACGCCGCGCTGGTGAAAGAGCTTCCGCCGGCCTGGCAGCCGCCCTCGCGGGACGCCTGGTCGGCGATGTTCCACTCGCCGGTCGTGGCCGCCGAGGCGTGGCGGACGCGTACCGCGGTCGCGCTGTACGACATGACGCCGCTCAAGCGGATCGAGGTGGGCGGCCCGGGTGCGGTGGCCCTCCTGGAGCGGCTGACCAGCGGGAAGATGGACAAGTCCGTCGGCTCGGTGACGTACACGCTGGCGCTGGACGAGGCGGGCGGCGTCCGCAGCGACCTCACCGTCGCCCGGCTGGAGCGGGACCTGTTCCAGGTCGGCGCCAACAGCAACATCGATCTGGACCACTTCCGCCGCGAGGCTCCGGCCGACGGCAGCGTCCGGCTGCGGGACATCACCGGCGGCACCTGCTGCGTCGGGGTGTGGGGCCCGCGGGCCCGGGATCTGGTCCAGCCGCTCAGCGAGGACGACTTCTCGCACGAGGGCCTGAAGTTCTTCCGCTGCAAGTCCGCGCGGATCGCGGGGATTCCGGTCACCGCGATGCGGCTGTCCTACGTGGGCGAGCTCGGCTGGGAGATCTACACGGGCGCCGAGTACGGCCCGAAGCTGTGGGACGTGCTGTGGCGGGCCGGCCAGGAGCACGGGGTGATCGCCGCCGGGCGCGGCGCCTTCAACAGCCTGCGGCTGGAGAAGGGTTACCGCTCCTGGGGCGCCGACATGACCACCGAGCACAACCCGTACGAGGCCGGTGTCGGGTTCGCGGTGCGGCCGAAGAACAAGGGCGCGTTCACCGGCCGGGAGGCGCTGGAGGGCCTCGGCGAGGACACCGTCACCCGCCGTCTGACCTGTCTGACGGTGGACGACGGGCGCAGCGTCGTGCTGGGCCACGAGCCGGTGTTCCTGGACGGCGAGCCCGCCGGGTACGTCACCTCGGCCGCGTTCGGCCACACCGTCGGCAGGCCGATCGCGTACGCCTGGCTGCCCGCGGTGCCGGTCGGCACCTCCGTCGAGATCCAGTACTTCGGGCGCAGGGTGCGGGCCACCGTCGCCGCCGAGCCGCTGTTCGACCCGGAGATGACCCGTATCCGCCGCTGAGCGCCAACCACCGCCCGGGGAGGGCCCGTCGGGCTCCTCCCCGGCCCGAGCGTGAAAGGTCACGCCCATGCGCACGGACACCGTCGACACGTTCCTGCACACCCTCGCCGCGCGCACCCCCGCTCCGGGCGGTGGTGCCAGCGCCGCGCTCCAGGCGGCCCAGGCGGCCGCGCTGATCGAGATGGTCGCCCGGTACAGCGACGGCCCGAGGTACGCGGAGCACGCCGCCGCCGTCGGCGCCGTCCGCGAGGCCGCCGAGCGGCACCGGGAGCTGGCCCTGTCGCTGGCCGAGGAGGACGCCGCGGCGTTCGCCGAGGTCGGCGCCGCGTACGGGCTGCCGCGTGCCACCGGGGAGGAGAGGGCCGCCAGGTCCCGCGCGATCGGTGCGGCGCTCGTCGGCGCCGGCCGGGTGCCGGCCGCCCTGGTGGCGGTCTGCGCGCAACTCGTCGGCCTGGCCGAGGAGTTGCTGCCGGTCGGGAACCGCAACGTCGTCAGCGACATCGCCACCGCGGCCGACGCCGCCGGAGCGGCCGCCTCCTCCGCGCGCGTCAACGTCGAGATCAACCTCGGCGGCATCACCGATGCCGCCGCCCGCGCGGAACTGACCGAGGGCATCGCCACCGTCGACGACCTCACCGCCCGCGCCGAAAAGGTCACCGCCGCCGTCCGGGAGCTGATTCTCCGATGACCCCTCAGCAGACCTCCGCCACCACCGACCCCCGGCTCACTTCCCCGCAGCGGGCCGTCGGCACCACCGTGTTCGGCGGCACCGAACTCGCCCGGCACCTCCGTACCCGGGTGACCGGGGCGGCCGCCGCGCTGACCGCCCAGGGCACGCAGCCGCGGCTGGCCGTCGTGGTCGCCACCGAGGACGAGTCCAGCGCCTGGTACGTGCGCTCGATCGCCCGGGCCGCGGCCAGGACGGGCATCCAGTGCGAGGTCGTCGACCTGGGCGCGGAGGCCGGACCGTGGCAGATCAGGGCCCGCCTCGCGGCGCTGAGCGCCGACCCGGCGGTGCACGGGATCATGCTCCAGACGCCGCTGCCCCCGGGCGTGCACTTCGAGGAGCTGGCCTCCGCGATCGCCCCGGAGAAGGACGTGGACGGCGCCAACCCGCTCTCGCTGGGCCGCCTCGCCGCCGGACTGCCCGCCTTCGCACCGGCCACGGCGGCCGCCGTGCTGGCCCTGCTCGACCACCACGACGTGCCGCTCGCCGGGCACGACACCGTGGTCGTCGGACGGTCCAACGTCGTCGGCAAGCCCGTCGCCCAGCTGCTCCTGCAACGGGACGCGACGGTGACGGTCTGCCACCGGCACACCAAGGACCTCGCCGCACTCACCCGGCCCGCCGACGTCCTGGTCGTCGCGGCCGGCCGGATGGGGCTGATCACCGCCGACCACGTCAAGCCCGGCGCCGTCGTCGTCGACGTCGGCACCAACCCCACCGTGGACGGCGGGCTCGCCGGGGACGTGGACGCGGCCGGGGTCGAGGGCCGGGCCGGCGGACTGACGCCCGTCCCCGGCGGGGTGGGCCCGGTCACCACGGCGCTGCTGCTCCGGCACACGGTCCGGTCCGCCGCGCGCGGTCACGACGTGTGAGGCCGCGGACCGGTGGACGGAACGGGGGCGGTACGGAGTGCGGGGAGGCGGGGCGCGTCAGATGACCGCCCGGACAGCCTTCTCGAAGCCGACGACGTGCTCGTGGGCGAGGTGTTCGGCCTCGTCGGGCCTGCGGAGGGCGATCGCCCGCAGCAAGGCCGTGTGCTCGCCCACGTGCCGGTCGAAGTGCTCCATGCGGTCCAGGAACAGGCAGAAGATCCGCGTGGCGAGGTTGTTGTAGCGGACCAGCGAGTCCTCCAGGTAGTGGTTGCCCGACGCCCGGTAGATGGCCCGGTGCACCCGCAGGTCCCAGCGCATGAGCTCGCCGCGCTCCATCGAGCGGACGTCCAGCCCGTCGGTCTCGTCGGCCAGTTCGCCGAGTTCGGCGCGGGCGTGCGCGCCGGCGGTCTCGGCGGCCCGGAAGGCGGCCAGCGGTTCGAGCTCGCAGCGGATCTCGGAGATGTACGCGAGATCGGTGATGTCCACGCCGGTGGCGAACGTGCCCCGCCGGGGGTACGAGACCACCAGCCGGTCCCCCTCCAGGCGCTTGAGTGCCTCGCGCACCGGCGTCCGGCCCATCTCCAGCGCCTCCATCAGCCGTACCTCGTCGATGGGTTCGAGGGGCGGCAGGTCGAGCATGATCAGCCGGTCCTGTATGGCGGCGTACGCCCGGTCGGCCTGCGAGACGGGGGCCGAGGGGGCTTCCGGGCGGCCCTGGCGTTCCTGGGGTGCGGCAGTCACGGACCTCATCCTAGGCCCTGCCCCCGGCCGGTGACATGGCCATCTCACCGGCCCGGACGGGGCGTTGACGGCTTCCCTGACGTTCCCGGCACGCACACCCGCACCCTTCCCACCCGCCGCGGCGGCCGGCCGCGCAGGCGCGCAGAGGAGCGCACATGACGATTTCCGTGTTCGACCTGTTCAAGGTCGGTATCGGGCCCTCCAGTTCGCACACGGTCGGACCGATGCGCGCGGCCTTCCGCTTCGTCTCCCGGCTGCGCGAGACGGGCGCGCTGGCCCGGACGGCGTCGCTGCGCTGCGAACTGTTCGGCTCGCTCGGCGCCACCGGGCACGGCCACGGCAGCGTGCCGGCCGTCGTGCTGGGCCTCACCGGTGAACAGCCGCATCTGGTCGACCCGGTGGCCGCCGGGCCCGCGGTCGCGGCCGTCCGCGAGGAGGGGCGGATCAGCCTCGGCGGCGAGCACAAGATCGATTTCTCGGTCGAGGAGGACGTCGTCCTGCACCGCCGGGGACGGCTGGACTTCCACACCAACGGGATGCTGTTCACCGCCGCCGACGCCGGCGGCGCCGAACTCGCCCGCCGCGCGTACTACTCGGTCGGCGGCGGCTTCGTCCTGGACGAGGACGAGGCAGGGCGCCCGGTGCCGGTGGAGGACGCCACCCCGGTCCGGTACCCGTTCACCACCGGCGACGAGCTGCTCGCGCTGACCCGCCGCACCGGCCTGCGGATCAGCGACATCATGCTGGCCAACGAACGGTCCTGGCGCGGCGAGGAGGAGATCCGCTCCGGGCTGCTGCACATCTGGTCGGTGATGCGGGAGTGCGTCGAGCGCGGCACCCGGACCACGGGCGTGCTGCCCGGCGGGCTGCGGGTCCGCCGCCGCGCGGCCCAGCTCCGCGCCGGCCTGGAGTCCGGGACGGGCCCGGCCGGAGGACTGGACGCGCTGGACTGGGTGACGCTCTACGCGCTCGCGGTGAACGAGGAGAACGCCGCGGGCGGCCGGGTGGTGACGGCACCGACCAACGGCGCCGCCGGGATCGTGCCCGCGGTGCTGCACTACGCGCTGCGCTTCCTGCCGTTCTCCGAGGAGGACGCGGTGCGCTTCCTGCTCACCGCGGGCGCCGTCGGGCTGCTGTTCAAGGAGAACGCCTCCATCTCCGGGGCCGAGGTCGGCTGCCAGGGCGAGGTCGGCTCCGCCTGCTCGATGGCCGCGGCGGGGCTCGCCGAGATCATCGGCTGCACCCCCGAACAGGTGGAGAACGCCGCGGAGATCGGCATCGAACACAACCTCGGCCTGACCTGCGACCCGGTCGGCGGCCTGGTGCAGATCCCCTGCATCGAACGGAACGCGGTGGCCTCGGTGAAGGCCATCACCGCCGCGCACATGGCGCTGCGCGGCGACGGCGCCCACCACGTCTCGCTGGACAAGGCGATTCTGACGATGCGCGAGACGGGCGCCGACATGAAGGACAAGTACAAGGAGACCGCCCGCGGCGGGCTGGCTCTGAACATCGTCGAATGCTGAGTGGACCGCTGAGGAGACCCCCGTGACCCGTTCCTTCACCCTCACCCTGAGCTGCCCGAACCGCACCGGCATCGTCCGCGCGGTGAGTGCCTACCTGTTCGAGAACGGCTGCGACATCGGCGAGCACCAGCAGTTCGACGACCCGGTGCGCGGGCGGCTGTTCCTGCGTACCCGGGTCACCGCCGACCACGAGGTCGACCTGGCTCAGACGGCGCGCGGATTCGAGCCCGTGGCCGCGGACTTCGGGATGGACTACCGCTTCTCGCCGCACCGCAACGCCCGCATGGTGGTCATGGTGTCCAAGCTGGGGCACTGCCTGAACGACCTGATCTACCGGTGGCGGGCCGGCATCCTCGGCGGCGACATCGTCGCCGTCGTCTCCAACCACCAGGACCTGCGCCCGATGGCCGAGGCCGCCGGGCTGCCCTTCGTCCACGTCCCGGTCACCAAGGACACCAAGCCGGAGGCCGAGGCCCGGCTGCTGGAGCTGGTCGACGCGTACGAGGCCGAACTCGTCGTCCTCGCCCGGTACATGCAGGTGCTGTCCGACCGGACCTGCAAGGCGCTGCACGGCCGGGCGATCAACATCCACCACTCGTTCCTGCCCGGCTTCAAGGGCGCCAGGCCCTACCACCAGGCGTACGAGCGGGGCGTCAAGCTCGTCGGCGCGACGGCGCACTACGTCACGCCCGACCTGGACGAGGGCCCGATCATCGAGCAGGAGGTCACCCGCATCGACCACACCTACGAGCCGCACACGCTGCAGGCCGTGGGGCGCGACGCCGAGGCGCTCGCGCTGGCCCGCGCGGTGCGCTGGCACTGCGAGCGCCGGGTGCTGCTCAACGGGGACAGCACGGTGGTCTTCCGCTGACTCCCGGCCCCGGGGCGTTCCCCGCACGTCCGGCGTGCGGGGAACGCCCGACAGGGCTGCCCCGGCGCGGACTCCGGCACGCAGGAGGGCCGGCCCCGGGACGGGGCCGGCCCTCTCCGCTTCTCCGGGGTACGTCCCCGGCCGGTCAGGCGGCGGCGACCGCCGCTGCCGGTGAGACGAGCGTGCGCCGGAGCCGGTTGAACGGCTTGGGCCGGTTCATCGACAGCACCGCGACGGGTGCGTCCTCCCGGCGGTGGACGGCGGCGAAGGACCGGCTCCCGACGTCCCCCTCGACGACCTCGGGCGAGGAGACCCCGTCAGCAGCCTCCTGGCCGCGCGGCCCGCCTGCTCCATGGCGGTGCTCCAATGCTCGACGCGCGCGGGCCGGCCGGTGAACGGGTCGGGGCGGCGGGCGACGTCGCCGACGGCGACCACCCGCGGGACGCTCGCGGCACAGCCCGCGTCGCAGACCACCCCGTCGTCCACGCGGACGCCCGGGCCCGCGAGCCGGCCGGCCGCGGGCCGGACGCCGACGCCCACCAGGACGGTGTCGGCGGGCAGCACTTCGCCCCCGGCGAGGCGTACGCCGGTGAAGCCGGCCGTCCGGTCGTGCACGAGCCGGACGCCGTGGTCCGCGTGCAGGGCCGCGCAGACGGTGCCCGTCTCGCGGCCGAGGGCGCGCTCCTGCGGCACCTCGACCGGGTCGACGACGGTCACGTCCAGCCCGGGGCCGCGGGCCGTCGAGGCCACCTCGGCGCCGATGAACCCGGCGCCGAGGACGACCACGCGCTGCGGGCCGCGCAGCAGGCCGGCGCGGAGCGCGAGGGCGTCGTCGAGGGTCCGGAGCGTGTGGACGCCGGCGAGCCCCTCGGCGCCGGGCAGAGGCCCGGGGCGACGACGTCGCCGGTGGCCCGCCGGCTCGACCGTCCGGGCCGCGGGGTCGAGGCGTACCGCGCGCTCGCCCAACAGTCAGTCGGCGCCGAGGACTTCGTGGTCGTCCGCGTCCCCGGGCTCCAGCGCGGCGGCGTCGAAGGCACCTTCGAGGAAGCCCTTCGACAGCGGCGGACGGTCGTACGGGCGGTGCCGCTCGGCGCCGACGACGGTGATTGTCCTCATGCGGGCTCCCTCACGGTGACGTGCAGCATCACGTGGCCGTCGGCCACGGAGACCTCGTGGGTGCGCACCGGCTTCCGGGCCGGCGGGCAGGTGGGGCGCCCGGTGCGCAGGTCGAAGAAGGCTTCGTGCAGCGGGCATTCGACGAAGCAGCCCTCCAGGAAGCCGTCGGAGAGCGAGGCGTCCTGGTGGGTGCAGGTGTCGTCGATCGCGTACAGCGTGCCGTCCGCGTTGAAGACCGCTACGGGGACCGGCACCCCCTCCGTGACGCGCACGGATTCGCCGGGTGGCAGGTCCTCCAGGGGACACACCGTGATCATGGAAACCTCCGGGTTCGGTTGCCCGACGGGAGAAAAGGGAGAGGCGGCCGCCCGGGGAGCCGGGCCCGGAGGGCCGGGGCCGGCCGCCGGCGGGACACCGGGGAAGCGCGGAGCGTCGGCGCGTGCCGGAAGACCCGCCACGCGTTCCGTCATGCGCAACGGTCATCGCATCGCGGAACAGAATTTCCGCGCGCCCCCGGCGTTGTCAAGAGGGTGCCGGGAACGGCCCGAGGGCAACTCCCGTGCCGGCGCGGCGACATGGGGGACCGCCGCCCGGGCCCCCGGAAAGCGGCCCGCCGAAGCTCCCGAATCCCGCTCCTGACCAGGGGCTTCACACCTACTGACCGGCAACTCCCGCGACTCTCTTGACAGTCGGCCGACCCCTGCCGCACCGTTTCTCACAACGCAACGTGATGCGCAGTACGAAACAGCCGGACGACCGGTCCGGCCCGCACAGCTGCCGTTCCCTCCGCTCCCACCGCCCCGCCGTCCGCCCCGTAGCCCGGCCGCCACGGGGCGGCACCCTTGCGCCCTGCCCGCGACGAGCGCCAACTCCCCCGCAGCGGGCTCCCCTTCGCCCTTTCCCCTGCCGCCGAGTGCGTGTCCGACCGCTTGCCGAAAGGTTGCACGATGTCCCTCACCAGCCTTCCTCCCAGCCTCATCGCCACGCTTCCCGGCGACACCTACACGGACGCGGCCTTCTTCGCCCGGGAGCAGCAACACCTGTTCGAGCGGATGTGGTTCTGCGCCGTCCGCGCCGACGAGCTGGACAAACCCGGGCGGTTCCGCACCGTGCAGGTCGGCCGGGAGAGCGTGCTCGTCACCCGCTCACGGGACGGCTCGGTGCGCGCCTTCCTCAACATCTGCCGGCACCGCGGCGCCCGGCTGTGCACCCAGGAGTCCGGCGAGGTCAAGCGCAACTTCCAGTGCCCGTACCACGCCTGGACCTACGGCCTGGACGGCAAGCTCGTCGCCGCCCCGAACCTGACCTCCATGCCGGACATCGACCGCGGCACCTACGGCCTGATCTCCGTGCACGTCCGCGAGTGGCTCGGCCACGTGTGGGTGTGTCTGGCCGAGGAACCGCCCTCCTTCGAGGAGGAGGTGGCCGGCGCGGTGGCCGAACGGCTCGGCGACCGGGAGGCGATCGACCACTACGGCATCGACGGGCTCCAGGTGGGCCGGCGGGTCACCTACGACGTGCGGGCCAACTGGAAGCTCATCATCGAGAACTTCATGGAGTGCTACCACTGCGCCACCATCCACCCCGAACTCACCGAGGTGCTCCCCGAGTTCGCGGACGGGCTGGCGGCGCAGTACTACGTGGGCCACGGCGCCGAGTTCTCCGAGGAGGCCAAGGGCTTCACCGTGGACGGCTCCGAGGGGCTGGACCGGATTCCCGGCGTCACCGAGGAACAGGACCGCCGCTACTACGCGATCACCGTCCGGCCGCAGGTCTTCGTCAACCTGGTGCCCGACCATGTGATCTTCCACCGGATGTACCCGATGGCGGCCGACCGCACGATGGTGGAGTGCGACTGGCTCTACCTCCCGGACGTGGTGGCGGGCGGCAAGGACGTGGAGCGCTCCGTCGAGCTCTTCCACCGCGTCAACCAGCAGGACTTCGACGCCTGCGAGCGCACCCAGCTCGGCATGGGCTCCCGCGGCTACGCGGCCGGCGGCGTCCTCGTCCCCAGCGAGCACCACATCGGCGAGTTCCACACCTGGCTGCAGACCCGGCTGGCGAAGGAGGAGGCCGCGGGCTGACCCCCGCACCGCCGGCCGCCGGGAGACACCCGACCGGCCGGCGGACCCGACCGCCCGCACGAGCCGACGAGGTGTGACCGCATGCGCGAGGCCGACGAACGGGACGAGGAGGACGCCCCGGAGGTGTCCCCGCCGAAGACCTGGGCGACCGGGGCGCCCGCCGTCGCGCACGCGCTCGGCTACGCCCTCGGGCAGACCTCGCCGCGGCGCACCGCGCTGACGCTGCTCGGCGTCAACCAGCCGCGGGGCTTCGACTGCCCCGGCTGCGCCTGGCCCGACCCCCGCCCGGGCGAGCGGCACCGGAACGAGTACTGCGAGAACGGCGCCAAGCACGTCGCCGACGAGGCCACCTCGCGCCGGGTCAGCGCGGAATTCTTCCGGCGGCACCCCGTCCGGGAGCTGGCCCGGAGGTCCGACCGCTGGCTGAACCAGCAGGGGCGCCTCACCGAGCCGATGGTGCTGCGCGAGGGCGGCGAGCACTACGAGCCGATCGGCTGGGACGAGGCCCTGGAGCTCGTCGCCGGTGAACTGCGCGGGCTGGACTCGCCGGACGAGGCGCTCTTCTACACCTCGGGGAGGCTGGCCAACGAACCGGCCTTCCTGCTCCAGCTGTTCGCGCGGGCCTTCGGCACCAACAACCTGCCCGACTGCTCCAACATGTGCCACGAGTCCAGCGGCGCCGCGCTCCAGGAGACCCTGGGCACCGGCAAGGGCAGCGTGAGCCTCGACGACCTCCACGCGTCCGACCTGGTGTTCGTCGTCGGCCAGAACCCGGGCACCAACCATCCGCGCATGCTGTCCGCGCTGGAGGAGACCAAGCGGCGGGGCGGGCAGGTCGTGGCCGTCAACCCGCTGCCCGAGGCGGGGCTGCTGCGGTTCAAGCACCCGCAGAAGGCGCGCGGGCTGCTCGGCCGGGGCACGGAGATCGCCGACCGGTTCCTGCAGATCCGTCCCGGCGGCGACCTCGCCCTCTTCCAGGCGCTGAACCTGCTCCTCCTGGAGGCCGAGGACCGGCACCCCGGCACGGTGCTGGACCGGGCCTTCCTCGACGCGCACACCTCCGGCTTCGACGCCTTCGCCGCGCACATCAGGACGACCTCCTGGGACGCGGTGCTGGCGGCCACCGGCCTGACCCGCGAGGAGATCGAGGACGTGCACGCGCGGGTGCTGCGCAGCCGGAGCGTCGTGGTGTGCTGGGCGATGGGACTGACGCAGCACAAGCACGGCGTGCCCACCATCCGGGAGGTCGTCAACTTCCTGCTGCTGCGCGGCAACATCGGCCGCCCGGGCGCCGGGGTGTGCCCGGTGCGCGGGCACAGCAACGTCCAGGGCGACCGCACGATGGGCATCTGGGAGCGGATGCCCGGGGCGTTCCTGGACGCGCTCGGGCGCGAGTTCGGGTTCACCCCGCCCCGGGCGCACGGCCTGGACTCGGTGGACGCCATCCGCGCCATGCGGGACGGCCGGGCCCGCGTCTTCCTCGGCTTCGCGGGCAACTTCGTCCGGGCCTCGCCGGACAGCGAGGCCACCGAACGCGCCCTGCGCACCTGCCGGCTGACGGCCCACGTCTCGACGAAACTCAACCGCTCGCACACCGTGTGCGGCCGTACAGCGCTGATCCTGCCGACGCTCGGCCGCAGCGACCGGGACGTCCAGGCGGGCGGCGAGCAGTTCATGACCGTCGAGGACTCCATGAGCGAGGTGCACGCCACCCGGGGCCGGCTGGCGCCCGCGTCCGGACGGCTGCTGAGCGAGGTGAGCATCGTCAGCCGGCTGGCCCGCAAGGTGCTGGCGCCGTCGCCGGGGATTCCCTGGGCGGACTTCGAGGCGGACTACGACACCGTCCGGGACCGGATCGCGCGGGTCGTCGAGGGCTTCGAGGACTTCAACACCCGCGTCCGCGCCCCCGGCGGCTTCCGGCTGCCCCAGCCCGTCAACCGCGGGGAGTTCCGCACCCCGGGCGGCACCGCCGTCCTCACCGTGAACGAGCTCGTCGTGCCCGAAGTGCCGCCGGGGCACCTGCTGTTGCAGACCCTCCGCTCGCACGACCAGTGGAACACCGTGCCCTACGCCCCGGACGACCGCTACCGGGGGATCAGGGGCGGCCGGCGCGTGGTTCTCGTCAATCCGGCCGACCTGGCGGCGTCCGGCCTCGCGGACGGCGCCCTCGTCGATCTGGTCGGCCTCCGGTACGGCGGGGTGGAGCGGCGGGCCCCGGCGTTCCGCGCCGTCGCCTACCCGACCCCGCCGGGGTCGGCGGCCGCGTACTACCCGGAGACGAACGTCCTCGTCCCGCTGGACAGCGTCGCCGACATCAGCAACACCCCCACCTCGAAGGGCGTCGTCGTCCGGCTGGAGGCGGCCGGCGGCGGGAACCGACGCAGCGGGCACGGGGCCTGAGGAGCCCGGCGCCGCCTCCGGGAGCGCCGGTCGGCATCATGGGGAGGCGCGCGGCGGCCCGCACGCGCCGTGCGCCAGGAGACGTCCGAGGTGCTCGGGCGCACGACGAAAGGGCCCACCCGTTGCCGCAGTCCCCTCCCCCGCCGCGCGCCGCAGGCCGGACCGTGCTGCTCGTCAACCCGAACACCAACCGGGACACGACCGCGCTGATGGCCGGGCTGGCGCGGCAGCGGCTGGCGCCCGCCGGGCTGACGGTCGAGGGCCTCACCGCGGAGCGGGGCCCCTCGATGATCACCGACCCGGCCGCGCTCCGGGAGTCCGCGCGGCACGTCCTCGACGTGGTGCGACGGCGGCTCGCCGGCCCCGAGGCCGCACCGCCCGCCGCGCTGATCGTCGCCGCCGTCGGCGACCCGGCCCGCGAACAGCTCGCCGCCCGGCTGGACATCCCGGTCGTCGGCATCGGCCAGGCGGCCGTCCTCACCGCCGCCGCCGGGGGCCGCCGCTTCGGCATGGCCACCAGCACCCCGGCGCTGGTCGGTTCACTCACCGGGCTCGTCGCGCGGCACGGCGCCCTGGACACCTTCACCGGCGTGCGGCTCACCGCCTCGGACCCGCTCGCCCTCGCCGCCTCGGCCGAGCGCCAGTACCGCGAGCTGGCCGCCGCGGCCCGGTCCTGCGTCGAGCAGGACGGCGCCGAGGCGGTGATCGTCGCGGGCGGCCCCCTGAGCGGCGCCGCCCGACGGCTCGCCGCCCTGGGCACCGTCGAAACCGTCGAGCCCGTCCCCAGCGCCGCCGCCCTGACCCTCGCGGCACTCGGCGCGGAGTGACTCGGGGGGCTACCGGGCCCCGTAGACCGGCAGTGGTTCGGGGGCCTCGGTGAGGAGTTTGCGGGTGGTGTCGCCCGCCTCGGCCGGGGTCCACCGGGCGCCCTTGTCGGCGGTGGGGCCGGGGCGCCAGCCGTCCATGACGGTGATCCGTCCGGCCTCGGCCTCGAAGACCCGGCCGGTCACCCCGGCCGAGGCGGCGGAGCCGAGCCAGACCACCAGCGGGGAGACGTTCCCGGGGGCCATGGCGTCGAAGCCGCCCTCGCCCGGGGCCGCCATGGTCTCGGCGAAGGTCTGCTCGGTCATGCGGGTCCGGGCGGCGGGGGCGACGGCGTTGACGAGGATGCCGTACCGGCCCATCTCGGCCGCGGCGACCAGGGTGAGCCCGAGGATCCCGGCCTTCGCCGCCGCGTAGTTGCCCTGGCCGACGCTGCCGAGCAGGCCCGCGCCCGAACTGGTGTGGATCACCCGCGCCTCGGGCGTACGGCCCGCCTTCGCCTCGGCCCGCCAGTGCGCGGCGGCGTGCTTCAGCGGCAGGAAGTGGCCCTTGAGGTGGACGCGGAGGACGGCGTCCCAGTCGTCCTCGTCCAGGTTGACGAGCATCCGGTCGCGGAGGAATCCGGCGTTGCTGACGAGGGTGTCGAGCCGTCCGTAGCTCTCCAGGGCGGTGGCGACGAGGGAGGCCGCGCCCTCGCCGGTGGCGATGTCCCCGCCGTGCGCGACGGCCTCGCCGCCGAGCGCCCGGATCTCGTCGGCGACCTGCCGGGCCGGTCCGGCGACCTCGCCCGAGCCGTCGAGGCCCACGCCGAGGTCGTTGACGACGACGCGGGCGCCCTCGGCGGCGAAGGCGAGCGCGTGCGCGCGACCGAGTCCGCGGCCCGCGCCGGTGACGATGACGACGCGTCCGGTGCACAGTCCGGTCATGGCGGGTGTCCCCTTCCCGAGGTGTTCCGTTTCCCAAGGCGTCCCGCGTCCACGGGAGTTGCCCTCCCACCGGCATCTCCCGCAGCGGGCGCTCCGCTGCTATCTTCCGCCTAACAAACGTTTGGTGGAAAGGTAGCTGATCTGCTCATGGGTGTCTCCACCTCCGTCCCGGAAGCGGGCATCGCCGTCGTCACCGTCGACTACCCGCCGGTCAACGCCCTTCCCGTGCGCGGCTGGTACGACCTGGCCGCCGCCGTGCGCGCCGCCGGGGCCGACCCGGAGGTGCGCTGCGTCGTGCTCGCGGCCGAGGGCCGCGGCTTCAACGCCGGTGTCGACATCAAGGAGATGCAGCGCACCCCGGGGCACGAGGCCCTGCTCGGCGCCAACCACGGCTGCCGGGCGGCGTTCTCGGCGGTCTACGACTGCGAGGTCCCGGTCGTCGCCGCCGTGCACGGCTTCTGCCTGGGCGGCGGCGTCGGACTGGCGGGCAACGCCGACGCGGTCGTCGCCACCGAGGACGCCACCTTCGGCCTGCCCGAGCTCGACCGGGGCGCGCTCGGCGCCGCCACCCACCTCGCCCGCCTGGTGCCGCAGCACCTGATGCGGGCGCTGTACTACACCTCGCGCACCGTCACCGCGCGGGAGCTGCACGGGTACGGCTCGGTGTGGCGCGTCGTGCCGCCGGGTGAACTCGCCGCCGCGGCACGGGAGCTGGCGCGGGAGATCGCCGCCAAGGACGGCTCCCTGATCCGCCTCGCCAAGGCCGCGATCAACGGGATCGACCCGGTGGACGTCCACCGCAGCTACCGCTTCGAGCAGGGCTTCACCTTCGAGGCCAACCTCAGCGGCGTCGCCGACCGGGTGCGCGGCACCTTCGGCACCCGCCCGGGCACCGACGAGAAGGAGGCACAGGCATGACCACCGACAAGAGCATGACCGCCGAGGAGGTCGTCGGCCGCCTGGAGAGCGGCATGACCCTCGGCATCGGCGGCTGGGGTTCCCGGCGCAAGCCGATGGCCCTGGTGCGGGCCCTGCTCCGCTCGGACGTCACCGACCTGACCGTGGTCTCCTACGGCGGACCGGACGTGGGCCTGCTGGCCGCCGCCGGGAAGATCCGCAAGCTGGTCGCCGCGTTCGTCACGCTCGACTCCGTGCCGCTGGAGCCGCACTTCCGCGCGGCCCGCGAGAACGGCCGCCTGGAGCTGACCGAGCTGGACGAGGCGATGTTCCTGTGGGGGCTGACCGCGGCGGCGCAGCGGCTCCCCTTCATGCCCGTGCGGGCCGGGCTCGGCTCGGACGTGATGAGGGTCAACCCCGCGCTGCGCACGGTCACTTCGCCGTACGGGGACGGCGAGGAGCTGGTCGCCGCGCCCGCGCTGCGCCTGGACGCGGCGCTCGTCCACCTCAACCGGGCCGACGTGCGTGGCAACGGCCAGTACCTGGGCCCCGACCCGTACTTCGACGACCTGTTCTGCGAGGCCGCCGACGCCGCGTACGTCTCCTGCGAGCGGATCGTCGACAGCGCCGACCTGCTGAAGGCGGACGGGCCGCAGACGCTGCTGGTCAAGCGCCCCTTCGTGAACGGCGTCGTGGAGACCCCGAACGGGGCGCACTTCACCTCCTGCGCCCCCGACTACGGGCGAGACGAGCCCTTCCAGCGCGCCTACGCCAAGGCCGCCCGCGATCCGGAGGAGTGGCGGGCCTTCACGGAGCGGTTCCTCTCGGGGGACGAGGACAACTACCAGGCCGCGGTAGCGGCATGGACGAAGGAAGCCGCGGTGGCGGCGTTCACGAAGGAGGCCGGGGCATGAGTGACGGCGTGACGACGGCGGCGACCCGGGCCGAGTACTGCGTGGTGGCCTGCGCCGAGGTGTGGCGGGACGCGGGCGAGGTGCTGGCCAGCCCGATGGGCACCGTCCCGGCGATCGGGGCGCGGCTGGCGCGGCTCACCTTCTCCCCCGAACTGCTGCTCACCGACGGCGAGGCGCTGCTCCTCGGCGACGTCCCGGCGAGCGGCTCCGGGGCCGTGGTGGAGGGCTGGCTGCCCTACCGGCAGCACCTGGCCCTGGCCGCCACCGGGCGGCGGCACATCATGATGGGTGCCTCCCAGATCGACCGGCACGGCAACCAGAACATCTCCTGCATCGGCGACTGGTCCCGACCCTCCCGGCAGCTGCTCGGGGTGCGGGGCGCGCCGGTCAACACCCTGAACCATCCCACGAGTTACTGGGTGCCCCGGCACTCGCGGCGGGTCTTCGTGGAGCGGGTCGACATGGTCTCGGGCGTCGGGTACGACCGCGCGGCCGCGGCGGGCCCCGCCGCGACGCGCTACCACCGCATCCCCGAAGTGGTCAGCGACCTGGGCGTGTTCGACTTCGCGACGCCGGACCGCACGATGCGGCTGCGCTCCGTGCACCCGGGCGTCACCGTCGGACAGGTCACCGAGGCCACCGGGTTCGCGCTGACGGTGCCGGACGAGGTGCCGTGCACCCGCGAGCCCACCCCCGACGAGCTCCGGCTGATCCGCGAGGTGCTCGACCCGGAGGGGCTGCGCGAGCGCGAGGTCCCGGCATGAGCGGCGGCCCGCACTCCTTCGCCACGCCGCTGACCGAACTCACCGGCGTCCGCCACCCGTTGGTGCAGACGGGCATGGGCTGGGTGGCCGGGCCCCGGCTGGTCTCGGCCACCGCCGAGGCGGGCGCGCTCGGCATCCTGGCCGGGGCGACCATGACGACCGGGCAGCTGCGGTCCGCCGTCCGCGAGGTCGCCTCCCGTACCGACGCGCCGTTCGGCGTCAACATCCGGGCGGACGCGGGGGACGCGGAGGAGCGGGTGCGCATCCTGGTCGAGGAGGGCGTGCGGGTCGCCTCGTTCGCGCTCGCGCCCTCGCGGGAGCTGATCGCGCGGCTCAAGGACGCCGGGGTCGTGGTGATCCCGTCCATCGGCGCGCGGCGGCACGCCGAGAAGGTCGCCGCCTGGGGCGCCGACGCGGTGGTGGTGCAGGGCGGCGAGGGCGGCGGCCACACGGGGAGCGTCGCCACGTCCGTGCTGCTGCCGCAGGTGGTGGACGCCGTGGACATCCCGGTGGTCGCGGCGGGCGGTTTCCACGACGGGCGCGGGCTGGTCGCGGCGCTCGCCTACGGCGCCGCCGGGATCGCCATGGGCACCCGCTTCCTGCTCACCTCGGACAGCACCGTCCCCGAGGCGGTGAAGGCGCGCTACCTGGCCGCGCGCGTCCAGGACGTCACCGTCACCACCAAGGTCGACGGCCTGCCGCACCGGATGCTGCGCACCGAGCTGGTCGACGGGCTGGAACGCTCGGGCCGGGCGGCCGCGCTGCTGCGCGCCGTCCGGCACGCGGCGGCGTTCCGGCGCGAGTCCGGGATGAGCTGGGGCGCGATGCTGCGGGACGGGCTCGCGATGCGGCACGGCAAGCAGCTGAGCTGGAGCCAGGTCCTGCTGGCGGCGAACACGCCGATGATGCTGCGGGCCTCGATGGTCGACGGGCGGCCGGACCTGGGCGTGATGGCCTCCGGCCAGGTCGCCGGGCTGATCGGGGACCTGCCGTCCTGCGCCGAACTCGTCGACCGCGTGATGGCCGAGGCCCGGGCCACGCTCGGCACGCTGCCCACGGACGCACGCCTCCCGGAAAGCCCCCGCGACCCCAGGAGTTGACCCCATGCGCGCTCCCCGCTCCCGCCGCCTCCTGGCGGCGACGGCCTCCGCCCTCGCCCTCGGCCTCCTCCCCGCCTGCTCCGGGGACGGCCCGCCCCGCGAGGCCCCGTCCCCCTCCGGCGACCGTGCCGGCGGCCGCCATCTCGCGCTGCACGGCGCGGTGAACGTCCGCGACCTGGGCGGCTACCGCACCGGCGAGGGAGAGCGGGTGCGCACCGGCCGCGTCTTCCGCGCCGACTCGCTGAACCGGCTGACGGAGGCCGACACCCGCAAGCTGTCCCGGCTGGACCTGCGGACGGTCGTGGACCTGCGCACCCCCTCCGAGGTCCGGCACGACGGCCGCGACCGGCTCCCGGACGGCCTCACCGTGACCGCGCGCCCGGTGGACGACCTCGGGCTGTACGCCAGGACGCGGGAGGCGATCGGCGCCAAGGACCCGGAGCGGCAGCGGCAGCTGCTCGGGGACGGCAAGGCGCGGAAGCTGATGCGCGCCGTCTACCGGAACTTCGTGACCGACGCGGCGGGCCGCCGCCAGTTCGCGCGGGTGGTGCGGGACGTCGCGGAGGGCGGGACGTCGCCGCTGCTGTTCCACTGCACCTCGGGCAAGGACCGTACGGGCTGGCTCGGTTACGTCCTGCTCCGCGCCGTCGGGGTGCCGGCCGCGACGGCGGAGAAGGACTACCTGGCGTCGAACACGTACCGCGCCGGGGCCGACCGCAGGACCCGTGAGGGGCTGCGGAAGTCCGGCATGATGAAGCAGCCGGAGCTGCTGGACGGGCTGCTGGAGGTCCGCCGCGCGTACCTGGACGCCGCCCTCGCCCAGGCCGAGGAGGACTACGGCGGCTTCCGCGGCTACCTCACGGAGGGCCTCGGCCTGGACGCCCGCACCCTGGAACGGCTCCGCGGCCGACTGCTCCGGTAGGCCGGGCGTCGGGCGCGGGGGTCAGAGCCGTTCGATGACGGTGACGTTGGCCTGGCCGCCGCCCTCGCACATGGTCTGGAGGCCGAACCGGCCGCCGGTGCGCTCCAGTTCGTGCAGCAGGGTGGTGGTCAGCTTGGTGCCCGTGGCGCCGAGCGGGTGGCCGAGCGCGATGGCGCCGCCGTTGACGTTGACCTTCGCCGGGTCGGCTCCGGTCTCCTTCAGCCAGGCCAGGACGACGGGCGCGAACGCCTCGTTGATCTCCACCAGGTCGATGTCGTCGAGGCTCAGGCCCGACTTCTTCAGCGCGTGCGCGGTCGCCGGGATCGGCGCCGACAGCATCCGGATCGGGTCCTCGCCGCGCACCGAGAGGTGGTGGACGCGGGCGCGCGGCGTCAACCCGTGCTCCCGTACGGCGCGTTCGCCGGCGACGAGCAGCGCGGAGGCGCCGTCGGAGACCTGCGAGGAGACGGCCGCCGTCAGCCGTCCGCCCTCGACCAGCGGCTTCAGCTCGGCCATCTTCGCCAGTCCGGTGTCCCGGCGCGGGCCCTCGTCCCGGGTCACCTCGCCGTAGGGGACGAGTTCGCGGTCGAAGCGGCCCTCGTCGATGGCGCGGAGGGCGCGCTGGTGCGAGCGCAGCGCGAACTCCTCCATCTCGCGGCGGGTGATCCCCCACTTCGTGGCGATCAGTTCGGCGCCGTGGAACTGGTTGACGGGCTGGTCGCCGTACCGGGCCCGCCAGCCCTCGGAGCCGGCGTACGGGCCCTCGGTGAGGCCGAGGGGTTCGGCGGCCTGGCGGCTCGCGTAGGCGATCGGGACCTGGGACATGTTCTGCGTGCCGCCCGCGACCACCAGGTCCTGGGTGCCGGAGAGGACGCCCTGGGCCGCGAAGTGCAGGGCCTGCTGGGACGATCCGCACTGCCGGTCCACCGTCACGCCCGGCACCTCCTCGGGCAGCCCGGCCGCCAGCCAGCAGGTGCGGGCGATGTCCCCGGCCTGCGGGCCGACGGTGTCGAGGCAGCCGAGGACGACGTCCTCGACGGCGGCCGGGTCCGCTCCGGAGCGTTCCATCAGCGCCGTCAGGACGTGCGCGCCGAGGTCCGCCGGATGGACGGCGGCGAGCCCGCCGTTGCGCCGGCCGACCGGTGTCCGCACTGCTTCCACGATGTATGCCTCGGCCACAGCCGCTCCTCCTTCTGTCGCCCTGCCCCTCGGGTTTCCCGGATGTGTCCCGGTATTCCGCACGGCTCGACGGGTGTCGGCTCGCACGCTAATCTACCAAACACTTGTTAGGGAAGAAGGAGGCCCGAGCCCGATGGACCTGGACTTCACCGCCGCCGAGAACGCCTTCCGCGCCGAGGCGCGCGCCTGGCTCGACGCGCACGTCCCGGCCGTTCCGCTGCCCTCGCTGGAGACCGCGGAGGGCTTCGCCGCCCACCGCGAGTGGGAGCGCACCCTCTCCGCCGACCGCTGGTCGGTGGTCTCCTGGGCCGAGGAGTACGGCGGGCGGGACGCCTCGCTCCTGGAGTGGCTGATCTTCGAGGAGGAGTACTACGCCGCCGGTGCGCCGGGACGCGTCAGCCAGAACGGCATCAGCCTCCTCGCACCCACCCTCTTCGAGCACGGCAGCCGCGAACAGTGCTCCCGCGTCCTGCCGCCGATGGCCCGCGGCGAGGTGATCTGGGCCCAGGCCTGGTCCGAGCCGGAGGCGGGCTCCGACCTCGCCGCGCTCCGCTCCACCGCCGAACGCACCGACGGCGGCTGGCTGTTGAGCGGGCAGAAGACCTGGTCCTCGCGGGCCGCCTTCGCCGACCGCGCCTTCGGCCTCTTCCGCAGCCACCCGGAGGCGGACCGCCCGCACCGCGGACTGACCTACCTGATGTTCCCGCTGGACGCCGACGGCGTGACCGTCCGGCCCGTCGGACGGCTCGACGGCAAGCCCGCCTTCGCCGAACTCTTCCTCGACCGCGTCTTCGTGCCCGACGAGGACGTGATCGGCGAGCCCGGGCAGGGCTGGAAGGTCGCCATGAGCACCGCGGGCAACGAGCGCGGGCTGACGCTGCGCAGCCCCGGCCGCTTCCTCGCCGCCGCCGCCCGGCTCACCGCGCTGTGGCGCACCGGCGCCGACCCCTCGGACACGGCCCTGCGCGACCGGGTCGCCGACGCCGTCATCGGCGCCCGCGCCCACCAGCTGTTCACCTTCGCGGGCGCGTCCCGGATCGCGGACGGCGGCGCCATCGGCGCGGAGTCCAGCCTGAACAAGGTCTTCTGGTCCGAGCTGGACATCGCCCTGCACGAGACGGCGCTCGACCTGCTGGGCCCGTACGGCGAACTCGCCGACGAGGCCGGGGAGGCGCCCGCGCACGGCAGTTGGGCCGAGGGCCACACCTTCTCGCTCGCCGGTCCGATCTACGCGGGCACCAACGAGATCCAGCGGGACATCATCGCCGAGCGGCTGCTCGGCCTGCCGAAGGGACGCCGGTGATGCGCTTCCTCCCCGACGACGCGCAGCGGGACTTCGCCCGCTCCCTGGACGCCATGCTCGGCGCGCAGGACACCCCGTCCGCGATCCGCGCCTGGGCGGCGGGCGACCAGGGGCCCGGGCGCGCCCTGTGGGCCAGGATCGCCGACGCGGGCGTCCTCGCCCTCGCCGTGCCCGAGCGGCACGACGGGCTCGGACCGCTGCCCGTCGAACTGGCCGTCGCCTTCACCGAGTTGGGGCGGCACGCCGTGCCGGGCCCGCTGGTGGAGACCGCTGCCGCCGCCGCGCTGCTGACCGCGCTCGACGACCGGCCCGCGGCCGCCGAGCGGCTGCCCGCCGTCGCCGCGGGCAAGACCGCCGTCTCGCTGTGCCCGCTCTCCCCCGCCACGCCGTACGCGCTGGACGCGGACGCCGCGGACGCGGTCCTCGTCGTCGAGGGCGACACCGTGCGCCTCGCCGCGTCGGCGGGCCCGGTCCAGCGCTCGGCCGACCCGGCGCGCCGGCTGGCCCGGCCCCGGGGCGGCACCGTGCTCGCGCAGGGGCCCGGGGTGGCGGCCGCCGCGGCGCGCGCCGCCGAGCTGGCCTCGCTGCTCACCGCGGCCCAGTCCCTGGGCCTGGGCCGGGCGTTGCTGGAGCGGACGGTCGCGTACGTGCGGCAGCGCACCCAGTTCGGGGTGCCCGTCGGCTCGTTCCAGGCCGTCAAGCACCGGCTGGCCGACACCCTCGTCGCGCTGGAGTTCGCCGAACCGCTGCTGCACGCGGCGGCGCTGGGGCTGGCCGACGGCGCACCCTCGGCCGGGCGGGACGTGGCGGCGGCGAAGGTCACCGCGGGCGAGGCCGCCTGCCGGGCCGCCCGCACGGCGCTCCAGCTGCACGGCGCCGTCGGCTACACCGAGGAACTCGACCTCTCCCTCTGGATACGCAAGGCCCGCCCCCTCCGCGACGCCTGGGGCACCCCCGCCGCCTGCCGCGCCCGCGTTCTGGCGGGGGACGGCTGAGGCCGGCTCACCACTGTCTCGGTGGGCGGCCGGTGCCGGCCAGGACGACGTGGCCGCCGGTGCAGGTGCTGTCGCCGCAGTAGCGCGTCGTGGGCGGCAGCACCTGCACCGGCTCCCGAGGCGTGGAAGGCCTCCCGCGCGGCCTCGTGCAGCAACTCGGGCCGGACGCCGAGCCATTCGCGCGCCGCGCGGCCGGGTGGTCCAGCGCGTGGCCGCCCATGAAGCCGTCGTACGCCAAGCTGACCACGTGGCTCGCGGGGAACGGGACGTCGCGCGCGATCACCGGGAGTCCCTTACGGCGCCGGATGTCCGCGTCGATGTGGACGTCGCAGTCGGGACGCACGATCCGCCCGGCCGGGAAGGCAGCGGCCGGCTCCCCCGCCGCGGCCGCCAACTGCTCCAGCAGGGACGGGTCCTTCGGGGCCCGCACGTCCTGCCCGTACAGGGCGAAGCACCGCGAACCGTCCGGGACGGTCCGGCCCCGCCGACAACTCCCGGAGCGGCACGTCCGCCGCGAGGAGCTGCTCGGC
This sequence comes from Streptomyces sp. HNM0574, assembly GCF_012726235.1. Taxonomy (GTDB): domain Bacteria; phylum Actinomycetota; class Actinomycetes; order Streptomycetales; family Streptomycetaceae; genus Streptomyces. The sequence continues at coordinate 281,592 of NZ_JAASAH010000006.1, read as the reverse complement.
CACCCAGAGCCGGTCGGCGATCTCCGCCCTGCCCGGCGCCCGGGTGAATCGGGACAGCCGGTGCGGGTAGTGCAGCTTGAGCAGGTACGGCGGTGCGGGCTCACCGTCGGCGGCGAGGACGTACACGGTGCGCGTGTTCGCGGCGGCACCGCCTCCAGCCGTGGCCCCGCCCCGTACCCGGCCAACTCGGCGCGCCCGGCGAGGTCTTCGCGGCCAAGTGGTCCGGGTGCACGGGCAGCACGAGGGAGCCCCGGCGCGGTACCGGTCCGCGAGCTCGAGGAGGCGCCCCGGGTGAGCAGTGCGCCGTGTCCGGCAGGCACCAGGAAGGTGGCATGTGAAGCTGTCCGCGCCGTGCGGGGGTGGCGGACGGCGGAGACGTCGGCGTCGTCGGCGAACCTGCTGTACGTGCGCGTCCCGTCGGCGCGGCACCGCTCCGCGTGGTGCCCCACCCGGACCGGGTCCTTCTCCTCGCCGAGCAGCCCGGCGGTGTCACCGTCGGGCGGCCGGGGCCGCGTCCGCGGAACCGAGCCGGTGGAGGTGGAAGACCAGGCGGGCCTCCGGCGGCCTGGACAGGTCGGGGACGACGGTGTCCAGGTGGGCGGACCCGGCGAAGGAGCGGGCGAGGGAGTCGCGGGCGATGTCGGTGGTGGTCTTGATGACGCACAGGCAGGTGCGGCCGCCCCGGGAGGCGAGGATGCCGTCGAGGATCTCCGGCACCGGTGGCGTGGTGCGGAACAGGTCGAGTCCGGCCTCGTCGATGGCCTCGCCCCAGGGCGGCTCGACCACGTACACGTCGTCGTCGCCGCGTGCGCCGAGCCGGGTGAGCATGTCGCGGTAGTCGCCGTGCTCCAGCTCGACGGGGGAACCGGCGGCGGCCAGGTTGCCGTGCGTCACCGCGTGGACGTCCGGGTCGAGTTCGGCGGCGTGCACGGGCAGGCCGAGCCGGCGGCCGAGGTGGTGGCCGACGTTGCCCGAGCCGCAGAACAGGTCGGCCACGAACGCGCCTTGCCGGGACGGCCCCTCGGTCAGCCGCGCCACGGCCTCGGCGACGGGGACCGCGTACGGGTCGACGGTGCACTCGACGGCGGTACGCCCCAGCAGCCGCAGCCCCTTGGCGGCCATCCCGGCGGCCGACAGCCCGTAGAGGGACATCTTCGCGGCGCTGCCGTAGAAGACCCTGCCGACCTCGCGCATCTCCTCGGCGGTGAGCTCCCTCGTCCGGGAGGGGCCCAGCAACTCCTCGCGCAGGGCGATGACATCGGAGTAGTCCTGCTCGGGTGCGGTCATCCTTCGTCCCTCCGTACGCGGGCCCGCTCTCCCGGGGCACCCCGTCGGCCCGCTGCTCCCGGCGCCCTTCCGGGGAACGACGCACATGGTCACAAGGTTGCGGCCGGGGGACGAAGTGGGCGGTGAGCGCGGTGAGTTCGGGGAGTCAGTCCGCCGGGTCGTTCGCGCGGCTGCGGCGGTGGGCGGCGACGCGTTCCCGGGTGGCGCAGCGGCGGGAGCAGAAGCGGCGGGAGAGGGCACTGCCGAGGGCGACGAAGACGTGGTCGCAGCGGGGTGAGGCGCAGACGCCGCCGGGCGGGCGCTGGTGCTCGCCGAGGAGTGGCCTTCGCCCTGATCGGACTGGCCGTGCCCGCCGCGTGGTTCCTGCCCGGGAACTCCGTTCCCTCGCGCGCGCCCGCCCCCTGGCGCGCGCCACGTTCACGTCGGTGCTCTCCTTCGTCGGCGTCGGCATGCTCGTGACGTGCGGCCCGCTGCTCGGCGAGGAGGTGCTGGGCTCGGCGCACCACGGCGCCTTCCTGCTCGCCACGTCGGCGGCGTCCTCGCTCGCCGCCAACGCGTTCCTCTCCCGCCGTCCCGGCCTGCTGCGCCCCGACACACAGCTGTGGGTGAGTACCCTGCCGCTCGCCGCCGCGCTGCTGCTGGCCGCCACCGCCGGGCCGGTCCTGCTCGTCGTCGCCATGGTGGTGGCGGGGCTCGGCGAAGGGCCCCAGCTGACCGCGCTGTTCGCGGTGCGGCACCGGGAGGCGCCGGAGTGTCTGCGGGGCCAGATCTTCACCACCGGGGCCGGCCTGAAGATCACCGGCTTCGCCCTGGGCGCCGGCCTCGCGGGGCCCCTCGCCGCCCGGTCGCTGTCCGGTGCGCTGGTCGTCGCCGCAGGATGCCAACTAGCGGCCTGCGTGGTCTTTTTGACGCTCAGTCCGGCCAACGGCGCCGGGACGTGAGCGGCCGGTGCGGAAGGGCGGCTGCCCGTGACGGGAAGCCACTCGGGCAGGGAAAACGCAACTTCGACAGGGTCCGCGGAGGCCGCTACCTTCACCTGGTCCTCGGGGATCGCCCCCGGCCGCACGGGCTGGCCATGCCCTACGGGCGCCCGCCGGGCCACCGAAGCGGGTCCCCCACACCAGGGAGAGACGCATGCCCCATCTTGCTCTGTACACCTTCGGCGTCCTGAAGTCCCCGCTCGCCGACCCCTCAGCGCTCACGCGCGAGTTCTACGCCACCGGCGCCTCCGTCTACCAGGAGGTCGGCCGCCGGCCCGGATACCTCGCGCACGCCGAGACGGCGGACGGTGACAGGGGTGTGCTCTTCGGGGCGGACTGGGGCGCCTGGGGCGAGTTCGCCGTACCGTTCTGGTACGCGAAGGGCCGTACGGCGGAGACCACCGCGCTGGCCGCGACCCTCTCCCTCTGGACCGGCCCGCGCCCCGCCTTCGACGCCGTCTACACCGGCCTGCACCGGGAGGCGCTGACCAGGCGTGAGGACTGGTTCGAGCGGACCCGGCACCCGAGTCACGTGTGCTGGTGGGTCCCCGACGGCGCGATACCCACCTGGCCGGACGGGGTCGACCGGCTGGAGCACCTGCACGGCCACGGCCCCGTACCGCACGCCTTCACCTTTGCCCACGCCTTCACCCCGGACGGAACTCCGGCCGAACCCAGGGGAGTCGGGCCGGACGACGGCCAACTGCGCTGACGAGGACGGCCCGTGCGGGCGTCAGTCCAGCAGCCCCGCCTCGTGGGCCAGGACGGCCGCCTGGACACGGTTGGTGCAGCCGGTGCGGGTGAGGATGCTGCTGATGTGGGCCTTGACCGTGCCGGAGCTCAGGTGGAGCCGGGCGGCGATCTCGGCGTTGGAGAGGCCGGTGCCGAGCAGCCGGAGGACGTCCCGTTCGGCCGGGGTCAGCTCGGCGAGGCGGCGACCGGCAGTCTCGCCGCCGTGGCCCGACCGGGTGCGGAACTCGACGAGTTGGCGGGTGACCTGCGGGGCGAGGACGGGCTCTCCGGCGGCGGCGCGGCGTACGGCGTCGATCAGCTCGCGGGGGCCGGTGTCCTTGAGGAGGTAGCCGTGGGCCCCGGCGCGCAGCGCGCTGGTGACGGTCGGCTCCTCGCCGAAGGCGGTCAGCATCACCGCGCGGGTGCGGGCGGAGTGCCGGGCGATCTCGGCGACGGCGGTGATGCCGTCCCCGGGCATCCGGATGTCGAGCAGGGCGACGTCGACGGTGTGGGCGCGGCACGCCTCGACCGCCTCGCGGGCGTCCTGCGCCTCGGCCACGATGCGGATCTCTTCGTCGTTCTCCAGTATCAGCCGGACCCCGGTGCGCATCAGTGCCTCGTCGTCCGCGATCAGAACTCGGATCATCGGTTCAGTCTAGAAGCGTCATGATCAACAGGACGACGGCCCCGCCGATCGTGGGCAGCAGCACCAGCAGCCCCGCGCAGCCGCCGCCCAGCAGCCGGGGCCAGGTGAGGACCTCCGTGGACAGCGGGGGCCGGGAGCCCGCGCCGTCGGACGCCGTACCGGGCGAAGTGGCGTACGCCGGCGGCGACTCGGGCCGGACGGGTATCCGCGCGGCGAGGACGAAGCCGCCCCCCGGGCGCGGTCCGGCGTGCAGCACACCACCGAGCAGTCCGATCCGCTCCTGGAGGCCGACCAGTCCGCTGCGGCTGCCCTCCCCCGCCGAACCGGGCGCGGGCGGCGCCTCGTTGACGACGCTGATCAGTACCAGGCCCCCCTCCACCTGGAGGAAGCTCACCCGGACCGGAGCGCCGGGCGCGTGCTTGAGCGCGTTGGTGAGCCCCTCGCGGGTGACGCGGTGGACGGCCTGCCGGGTGCGGGCGTCGATGTCGTCCGACTCGGGTGCGTTCCAGTCGAGTTCGGCCTCGGCCCCCGCGTTCCGCGAGTCCTCGACCAGGGCCGCGAGGTCCTCGCGGGTGCCGCGCTCGCCGGTGTCCTCGCCGTACTCGTGCCGGAGGACGCCGAGGATGCCGCGCAGCTCGTCCATGGCGGTGCGTGCGGTGGTGTGCAGCAGTTCGGCCTGGGGAGCCAGCGGGGGTGCCTGCCGTTCGGCGGCGAGCTGGAGGGCTCCGGCGTGCACCGACATCAGGCCTATGCGGTGGCCGAGCAGGTCGTGCATCTCGGCGGCGATGCGGGCCCGTTCCTCCATGCGGGCCGCCTCGTCGGTGAGGAAGCGGGTCTGTTCGAGATAGGCGTTGCGCTCCCGCAGCAGCCCCTTCAGCGGCCGGCGGCGCCCCATCACCGTGGCGGACAGCGCGGGCAGCAGGATGAACAGCGCGGCCACGACCAGGCCGGTGACGAGGTACGGCGTCGTGGGGAGTTCACTGAACGCGGCACCGAGCGACAGGAGCACCGAGCCGGCCGTGCTCACCGCGACCGCGCCCCAGACCCGCCGGACGGGGGTGACCCGGCGTACGGCGGACCACACGACGCAGGGCACCACCACCATCGCCCACACGTTGTTCCCGGCGATCAGCGGCATACAGCCCAGCACCGTCAGCACCGGGTACCTCAGCCGCGCGGGCACCAGCAGCGCCGCCCACAGCCCCACGAGGACCGCCACCACCGGCTGGTCCGGCAGCTCCAGCGGCAGCGGCGCCAGCGAGCACAGCAGCCCCAGACCGGCGAGCACCGTCTCGGTCACGACCGTCCGCCGGGGCGCGGCCCGCACCGCCTCCCGGATCGCGGCCGCCTCCCGGCGCACCCGTCCCCACGCTCGCACTGCCGGACCCATGGTTCCTCTCCTCAGCTCCCCGCGGGCACCGTCCCCGACGACGGGGCCCGCCACGCCCGTTGACCGTCCGCGCCTCCGTATCCCGCCGCCCCGTCAGGACGACGGGGCCGCTCCCTGCGGGACGCGGAGTTCCGGTTCGGCGCGGAGCCCGGCGAGGTCGGCGCCGCTCTCGGTGAGCACGCGCGCGAGCTCCGCCGCGGCCTCCCCGTCCGTCCCCTCGTCCAGCAGCGCGGCCAGCAGGTGGGTGGTGCCGACCGTGGGCGATTCCCGGGCGGCGGCGGTGAGCTGGGTGACGTGCAGCAGCCGCCGTTCGAAGTCGGCGTGGCCGACGACCTCCCGGGGCTCCTCCTCGGCGACCCCGGTGACGGGCAGCAGCACCCGGGCCACAGCATCCTGCCGTACGCCGTGCCGGCGCAGGAGCGCGGCCCCCTGGTTGGCGCCCGCCAGGTTCTCGGGCAGCGCGCGGTCCGCGACCGTCAGCGACCGGTCCAGCGCCAGGATGCCCAGCAGCAGATCGACGGGTTCCAGCTGCGGGGAGCCGCGCCGCACCGCGCTCCGCGGCGCCTCGGCGCGCACCCCGCCCACGACGGCGGAGCCGAAGCCGGCGCCGCCGCCGAATATCCAGTGGGTGAGCTTCCGGGTCAGCGGATTGCCGCTCTTGCCGAAGGTCCCCGCCTTACGCAGCACCAGCACCGAGCCTGGCTCGGGCAGTTCGTCGCGCCCCCGCAGCGCGTCGAGCGCCGCCGTGGCGGCCGGCACGTCCAGCTTCTCCAGCACCAGCGCCTCGCGGGCCCGGGTGTCGGGCAGCCCGACCAGCGCCCGCGCCAGGTGCCGGACGCGTACCGAGACGGAGCCCTCCTCCCGGGCCGCCTCCAGCGCCAGACGCAGGCAGGACCGCAACGCGCCGGTCATCGGCGGGAGTTCCACCCGCGGCGGTTCCTGCTCGCCCTCCCGTTTCTTCTCCTCCTTGCGGTTCTTCCGGCGCAGGCGCTTGGCCTCCTCGTGCCGTATCTCGCGCCAGCAGGCGTCGATCTCCCGTGCGTCGTCCGGGTCTTCGGCCGCGCCGTCCCCCGCGTCCGCGCTGACCCACACCTCGGTGCCCCGGCAGCCGATCGACCCGCCGAGCGTGCCGGAGGCCCGCATGCCGGGTGCGATCGCGGAACCGGCGTCCGACTCCCCCGACACCAGCGCGTACAGCACGCTCTCCGTCCCCAGGTCCCCGCGCTCCTGGCGCCGCACCGCGCGCAGCGCCTCCAACAGCAGCGCGACGACGTCCTTCTCGAACTCGGTGCTCACGCCGGTGTCCCGCTCGTCCATCGGGCCCTCCCTCTCCGTCCTGCGACCTGACACGAAGGACGCTAGCCCGCGCTGCACGGCCCCCGCCTCGGCCGACCGTCCACCCTTGAGGTCCGATCGGCCGGCCCCGGTGTCCGACCGGACGGGCCTCGCCGGCCGGACGGACGAGAGCGGCAACCGGACGGCGGGTACCCGCAGTTCACGGCGCCGAGGCTCAGGACCCCCGGCGCGCGCTGCTCGCGTCGGCGGCGCGTCGCAGGCGGGCGGTCAGGGTGTGCAGATGGTCGATGAGTTCGGGCGGCTCCCGCACCTCGAAGTCGAAGCCGAACGCGGCCACCCACACGGCGAGCTGGTCCAGGCTGTCGGAGCCGATGCGCAGGACGCAGGTGTCCGCGTCGACCGGCTCGATCAGCCCCAGGTAGGCGGGCACCTCGTCGGCGACCTCGCGGGCACCGGCGTACATGGTGAGCACCGCCTGGTAGTGGCGCCGCTTGGTGGTGACGCCGAGGGTGACGTGCTCGGCGACGCCCTCGGCGGGCAGTGGACGGGGCCGGAACCGGGGCCCGTTGGGCTCGCGCAGCGCCATCCGGTCGACGCGGAAGGAGCGCCAGTCCTCGCGGCCGGTGTCCCAGGCGAAGAGGTACCAGCGGCGTTCGTTGTGGACGAGCCGGTAGGGCTCGGCCTCGCGCCGGGAGGGCGCGTCCCGCATGCCCCGGTAGTCGAAGCGCAGCCGCTCGTGGCCGCGGACGGCCGAGGCGATCGCGGTCAGGGTGCCGGGGTCGACGGTGGGGCCGAGCACGGGCAGCGACACCAGCGCGGAGCTGAGGGACCGGACCCGGGACCGCAGCCGCACCGGCAGCACCTGGTGCAGCTTGGCGAGCGCCCGCGCGGAGGACTCGCCGATCCCGGTCACCGTGCCGGCCGCCGCGGTCTCCAGGCCCACGGCGACCGCGACGGCCTCCTCGTCGTCCAGGAGCAGCGGCGGCAGCGAGCCGCCGGGGCCGAGCCGGTAACCGCCGCCGACCCCGCCGACGGAGGTGATCGGGTAACCCAGCTCGCGCAGCCGCTCGATGTCGCGGCGGACGGTGCGCGGGGTCACCTCCAGGCACTCCGCGAGTTCGGGGCCCGTCCGGTCGGGGCGGGTCTGCATCAGGGACAGCAGCCGTAGCAGGCGTGTCGAAGTATCCAGCATGTGAGCAGTATTCCGCCGATCGCGGACGCGAGCTGTCCGCGATCGGTCCTACCTTGGCGGCCCGAACGGAAGGAGAACCCTCATGACCATTCTCGTCACCGGCGCGACCGGCACCGTGGGCCGCCCCCTGGTGGAGCAGCTGCTGGCGGCGGGGCACCGGGTCCGCGCCCTGACCCGTGACCCCAGCCGCGCCGGCCTGCCGGACGGCGTGGAGGTGGCGGCCGGCAACCTGGCCGCCACCGGCTGCCTCCCCGAGGTCTTCGCGGGCGTCACGGCCGCGCACCTGATCAGCTTCGGCGACGACTACGCGCCGCTGACCAACGGCCCCGGGATCGCGCGGGCCGCCGCGGAGGCCGGAGTGCGCCGGGTCACCGTCCTCAAGGGGGACGTGGAGAAGACCGCGCTGGACCGGGCGCTGGAGGCCCACGGCCTGGAGTGCACCTGGCTGGCCCCGGTGGAGTTCATGTCCAACGCGCTGGAGTGGGCGGACTCGGTGCGGAAGGAGGGCGTCGTCCGCGAGGGCTTCCCGGACGTCCCCAGCTCGATGGTGCACGAGGCCGACATCGCCGCCGTCGCCGCCACCGCGCTGACCACCGGCGGCCACGCGGGCAAGGAGTACTGGCTGACCGGCCCCGAGGCGCTCACCGCGCCGCAGAAGGTGGCCGTCCTCTCCCAAGTCCTCGGCCGCGACGTGCGGTTCGTCGAACTGAGCCGCGAGGAGATGCTCAGCCGCTGGCGCGCCGAGGGCCACGGCGAGGACGATCTCGCCTTCTTCCTCACCATGCGCACCGATCCGCCCGAGGCGGGCCGCACCGTCCTCCCCACCGTGCCGGAGGTCACCGGCCGCCCGGGCCGCACCTTCGCCCAGTGGGTACGGGAGAACGCCCGGGCGTTCGGGGGCTGACGCGGGGCGGGAGACGGACCCGCCCCGGCGGCGCCGATTCGCCCCGTCCGCGCACCATTCCCGCCGGAACCGGCCGCTGTGTCCGCTGTCGGCGAAGGGCACTAGGATGCCGGGCAATGTCGAGTGCCGGTTCCGAGCGGGCTCCGCTCCCGCTGTCGCGTGAGAAGTCCGTTCCGCCGGTGGCCCACGCCGCCGCCCGGGGTGAGCAGAAGTCCGGCGGGCGGCGTGACCCGTTCCTGGACAACGCCAAGTACCTGACGATCGTGCTGGTCGCGATCGGGCACGCCTGGTCCCCGCTGGTGGACGACAGCCGTACGGCGAGCGCGCTGTACATGGTGGTCTACACGTTCCACATGCCGGCGTTCATCATGATCTCCGGCTATCTGTCGCGCAGTTTCGAAGGCACCCCACGCCAGGTGAGACGCCTGCTCACCGGTGTCGTCGCGCCCTATCTGGTCTTCCAGACGGTGTACACCTTCTTCATGCGGGCCGTTGACAACCCGGAGCGCGAATTCCGCTACCAGGAGCCGGGGTTCGCGCTGTGGTTCCTGGTCGCACTGTTCCTCTGGCGGATCACGACACCGCTGTGGAAGAACCTGCGGTGGCCGGTTCCGGTCTCCCTGGCCGTCGCGGTCGCGGCCTCCGTCACGCCGAGCATCGACAACGACCTGAACCTGATGCGGGTGGCCCAGTTCCTGCCGTTCTTCGTGCTCGGGCTCCAACTGCGCCCGGAGCACTTCCGGCTGGTCCGGACGCGTACGGCCCGGCTGGCCGCCGTTCCGGTCGCCGGCTGCGCCGTAGTGCTCGCGTACTGGGCGGTGCCGCGGATGTCCTCGTCCTGGTTCCTGCACGACCGCGCCGCGCAGGCGATGGGCGTCCCCGCCTGGGTGGGCGCGGTGATGTACCTGGCGCTGTTCGGCTGCGCGCTGGTCCTCACGGCCTGCTTCCTGGCCTGGGTGCCGGGCCGCCGTCTGTGGTGCACCGCGCTCGGCGCCGGCACGCTGTACGCGTACCTGCTGCACGTCTACCCGATCAAGCTCGCGCGCGTCCTCGGCTGGTACGACATGCAGTGGGTCGACCACCCCCTCAGCCGCGTCGCGATCACCGTCCTGGCGGCCGTCATGATGACGGTGCTGTGCACCGCCCCGGTCCGGAAGGCGTTCCGTTTCCTCGTCGAACCGCGCATGGACTGGCTGTTCGCCCGGCAGACCCCCGCCCGTCACCGGCGTCCTCGCCCGGGCGCGGCACCTCCCCCGGGCGAGGACGGCAGCCCGCCGCCCGCCGGGAAGCCGCGGGAGAACGCGACGACGGCGTCCCGCTAGCGTTCAGGCGGTGACGGCGAGCATGAGCAGGACGCGGAGCAGCGCCAGGCTTCCGAGGGTGGCGCCGACGACGGACGGCCCGAAGTCCGTGGCCAGGCCCCGCTCGTTGTGCCGGATGCCCCACCCGCCCAGCACGAGCGCGAGGAAGTCGCCGAGGACGGGGACGAACGAGGCCGGCAGCGCCACGACGCCCGTCGTCAGGGAGGTGTCCCCCGGCCGGTTGCGCGGCTCGGGTCCGTCCTCGGGTCGTGGCATGTGATCTTTCGGGGCTCCGGTGACAGGGGGTTGACTGGAGGGATGGTCGTGGGCCATCAAGCCCGCAACGATTCCACGCGCAGACCCTCACCAGAATCACCGCCGTCATTCTGCGAGAACGAACGCAGATACTGCTCCCCGGCTTCCGTCGCCCGCAGAGCATGATCGCTTGTGCTGCGATTCGCGTATCCCTGCCGCTGAAGGCCCCGGAAGTGTCCGTCCATGTTCCTCAGGTGAACGGCCCGCGGCTCGAGCCGCACTCCGCGATGCGTACGGCGAGAGACGTCACCGGCTCGGGCACCGTCCGTGAACGGCGCCCGAGCGACCCACGCGGAACACCTGCTCCGGCGATCTTCCGCCGGTTACTGTGACCGGGCCGGACCGGTGACTCGTCGGCCCGTGCACCACCTACGACATGCAAGGACGCAGGGCAGCAGGCACCCTGCCAAGCCCCTCGGAGGTACCCGTGAAGATGCTCATCAACGTTCCGGAGAAGGTCGTCGAGGACGGGTTGCGGGGGATGGCCGCGGCGCATCCCGAGCTGACCGTGGACGTGGAGAACCGGGTGGTGCTGCGGCGGGACACCCCGGTGGCGGGGAAGGTGGGGCTGGTCTCGGGCGGCGGGTCGGGGCACGAGCCGCTGCACGGCGGGTTCGTGGGTACGGGGATGCTGGACGCGGCCTGCCCCGGCGAGGTCTTCACCTCGCCCGTGCCGGACCAGATGCTGCGGGCCGCTGCCGCCGTGGACAGCGGGCAGGGCGTGCTGTTCGTCGTGAAGAACTACACCGGTGACGTGCTCAACTTCGAGATGGCCGCCGAGCTGGCCGAGGACGAGGGCATCCAGGTGGCGAAGGTGCTGGTGGAGGACGACGTCGCGGTGACGGACAGTTCCTTCACCGCGGGCCGGCGCGGCACCGGCGCCACCCTGTTCGTGGAGAAGCTGACCGGGGCGCTCGCCGAGGAGGGGGCGCCGCTGGAGCAGGTGGAGGCGCTGGCCCGTCAGGTGGCGGGCTCGGCGCGGAGTTTCGGGGTGGCGCTGAGTGCGGTGACGACTCCGGCGAAGGGCGGGCCGACGTTCGACCTGCCCGCGGGCGAGCTGGAGCTGGGCATCGGCATCCACGGCGAGCCGGGCCGGGAGCGGCGCAGGATGATGACCTCCCGGGAGATCGCCGACTTCTCGGTGGACGCCGTGCTGGAGGACCTGGGCACGGCCGACCCGGTGCTGCTGCTCGTCAACGGCATGGGCGGGACGCCGCTGCTGGAGCTGTACGGGTACTGCGCGGAGGTGCGCCGGGTGCTGGACGAGCGCGGGGTGCCGGTGGCCCGCACCCTGGTCGGCAACTACGTCACCTCGCTCGACATGGCCGGGGCGTCGGTGACGCTGTGCCGCGCCGACGAGGAGATCCTGCGCCTGTGGGACGCGCCGGTGCGCACCCCGGGCCTGCGCTGGGGCCTCTGACCGGCCGCGGGACGGGCGGCGACCGGGAATCAGGAACACGAAGCGGAAGGGAAGCACGCGTGAGTGACACGGAGCAGGCTCCGGGAGCGGGCGGGGGCGGCGAGCTGGACGCCGCGTTCGCGGTCCGCTGGATCGAGGAGGCCACCAGGGCCGTCGAGGGCCACGCCGACTGGCTGACGGAGCTGGACTCGGCCATCGGCGACGCGGACCACGGCAGCAACATGCGGCGCGGTTTCACCGCCGTGCGGGAGACGCTGGAGCAGGAGACGCTGTCGACCCCCGGCGCGGTACTGGCGCTGGCCGGGCGGCAGTTGGTGTCGACGGTCGGCGGCGCCTCGGGCCCGCTGTTCGGGACGCTGCTGCGGCGTACGGGCAAGTCGCTCGGGGACGCGGAGCGCGTCACGCGGCAGCAGCTGGCGGAGGCGCTGGCGGCGGGTGTCGACGCGGTCGCGCGGCTGGGCGGCGCCGCCGCCGGGGACGCGACGATGCTGGACGCGCTGCTGCCCGCGACGCAGGCGCTGGCCTCGGCGGAGGCCGACCCGTTCGGCGCGGCGCGGGCCGCGGCCGAGGAGGGCGCGCTGGCCACGGTGCCGATGCAGGCGCGCAAGGGCCGCGCGAGCTACCTCGGGGAGCGCAGCGTGGGGCACGAGGACCCGGGTGCGGCGTCCTCGGCGCTGCTGATCGCGGCGCTGGCGAGCGCCGCCGAGGGGGCTGCCGGATGAGCGCGGCGGACGGAGCGGGCGCCCGGGTCGGGATCGTCCTGGTCTCGCACAGCAAGCAGGTGGCCGAGTCGGTGGCGGACCTGGCCAGGGGGCTGGCGGGCCGGGACAGCGCGACGGTCCTCGGTGCCGGCGGCACCCCGGACGGCGGCCTCGGGACGAGCGCCGAGCTCATCACCGAGGCCGCGCACGCGGCGGACAGCGGCGCCGGGGTGGCCGTCCTGGTCGACCTGGGCAGCGCCGTGCTGACGGTGAAGGCCCTGCTGGCCGAGGGCGACGAACTCCCGGAGCGGGCCGAGCTGGTGGACGCGCCGCTGGTGGAGGGCGCCGTCGCCGCGGCGGTCGCCGCCTCGGCCGGGGCCGGCCTGGACGCGGTGGTGGCGGCGGCGCGCGAGGCGTACGAGTTCCGCAAGCTGTGAGGTGCGGGGTGAGGGGCGTCCGGCGCCGGACGCCCCTCACCCGCCGTTCGCGTAGCGGGACTTGAGGACGCCTTGACGAGCTTGCCGGTGGGGGTGCGGGGCAGCTCGTCGACGAAGTCGACGCTGCGGGGCGCCTTGTAGTGCGCGATGCGGGAGCGGACGTACTCCTGGATGCGCGCCTCCAGGGCCGGGCCCGGGACGGCGTCGGGGGACGGCTGGACGACGGCCTTGACGGCCTCGCCCATCTCCGGGTCGGGGACGCCGATCACGGCCACGTCCGCGACGGCCGGATGCAGCGCGAGGACGTCCTCCACCTCCTGCGGGTAGATGTTCACCCCGCCCGAGATGATCATGAAGGCGCGGCGGTCGGTGAGGAACAGGCAGCCGTCCTCGTCGACATGGCCGATGTCGCCCGTGGTGCCCCAGCCGGGGTGCTCGGGGTGCCGGGCCGCGCGGGTCTTCTCCTCGTCGCCTAGGTACACGAAGGGCAGTTCCTCGCGGGCGAAGTAGACGGTGCCGGTGCGTCCGGCGGGCAGCAGGTTCCCCTCGTCGTCGCAGATCCGCAGCTCGCCGAGGACGGGGCGGCCCACGGAGCCGGGTTTGGTGAGCCATTCCGCGGAGTCGATGAGGGTCATGCCGACGCCCTCGGTCGCGGCGTAGTACTCGTGCAGGATCGGGCCCCACCAGTCGATCATCGCGCGTTTGACGTCCACCGGGCAGGGCGCGGCCGCGTGGATCGCCAGGCGGTGGGCCGTCAGGTCGTAGCGCTCGCGGGTGTGTTCGGGGAGGCGCAGCAGCCGGATAAACATGGTGGGGACCCACTGGCTGTGGGTGACCCGGTGGTGCGCGAGGGCGCGCAGCGCCTCCTCGGCGTCGAAGCGCTCCATCATCACCAGGGTGCCGCCGAGCGCGTGGACCGCGGCGCCGTAGCGGAGCGGGGCCGCGTGGTAGACGGGCGCCGGGGAGAGGTAGACGGTGCCGGGGCCGAAGCCGAAGACGGTGCGGGCGATCTCGGTCAGGCCGTCCCCCGGCTCGTGGACCTGACGGTCCGGGAGTCCGGGGCGAATTCCCTTGGGCCTGCCGGTGGTTCCGGAGGAGTACAGCAGGTCGGCGCCCCTGGGCTGGTCGGCGGGCGGGAGCGGGGAGGCGGCGGCGAGCGCGGCCTCGTACGGCTCGTGGCCGTCGACGTGACCGCCGTAGGCGAGGCGGGTGCGGACGCGGGGGACGCGGCCGCGCAGCTCGCGGGCGAGGCCGTCGAGGGCGGCCGAGACGACGAGGGCGCGGGCTCCGGAGTCGTCCACGATGTAGGCGACTTCGGGCGCGGAGAGGTGGCTGTTGACGACGGTGATGTAGAGGCCGGAGCGTACGGCCGCCCAGTAGACCTCGTACGCGTGCACCGAGTTGTCGGTGAGGAGCGCGAGGACGTCGCCCCTGCGCAGACCCGCCGCACGCAGGACGTGGGCGAGGCGGGCGGAGCGCGCGTCGAGCTCCACGTACGTCAGCCGGGCGCCGGAGCCGGCCATGACGACGGCGGTGCGGGCGGGGTGGGTCGCGGCATGGGCACCTGGGTACATGCGTCCTCCCTGAGCTGACGGCGGTGCGGGTTTGTATACCGCCGGGCTGCGTCTCCCCCACCTTCCATCGCCGACACCGGGATGGACAGCGGTGGTTCCGGCCGTTCGCGGGGCGACCCCTTGTGAGTGCTCGCCCAGTTGGTATACAACCTCGCTAGCCATGTCGCGCAGGGTCCGCGTCCCGCGCGCCCGCCCCTCGTCCCCCACCGCCCAAGGAGCCCTCATGCCCTCCTCCCACCCGCTCCCCGACGGGGTGTCCCGGCGCTCGATGATCGCCGGAGCCGCCGCCCTGGCAGGCACCGCAGCCACCGCGCGGACCGCGCAGGCCGCCCCGGCGACGGGGTCCGCGACGGCCGCGGCGGACGGGAGCGGCACCTCCGGCGGCCCCGTCGTCTTCCGCAACGTGCGGCCGTACGGCGCCGCCGAGGCCGTCGATCTCACCGTCGTCGACGGCAAGTTCAGCGACCGGCCCGCGCCCGAGGGGGCCGAGGTCGTGGACGGCGGCGGGCTCATCGCGCTGCCGACGCTGGTGAACGCGCACGTCCACCCCGACAAGACGACCTGGGGCGGGAAGTGGGTGACCCGCAGGCCGGCGGACGGCATCGCCGACTACGCCGAGCAGGACGTCGAGCTGTACCGCAGCCAGGACCGCTCGGTCGGCGAGCGCGCCCACGGCCTGATGGCGCACGCCGTGGCCACCGGCACCCGCGCGATGCGGGCGCACGCGGACGTCGCGCCCGAGTACGACCTGGCCTGCGCCGAGGGCGTGGCCGAGGCGGGCAAGCGGCTGCGGCACGCGCTCGACCTGCAGATCGTGGCCTTCCCGCAGCACGGCGTCATCCGCAAGCCCGGCACCGCCGAACTGCTGGAGGAGGCCGCGCGCACCGGACTCGTCGACATGATCGGCGGCATCGACCCGATCAGCTTCGACCAGGCGTCCGACGAGCAGCTCGACCTCGTCTTCGGCCTCGCGGACCGGCACGGCGTCGGCCTCGACATCCACCTGCACGACCGGGGCCAGGACGGGCTGAAGCCGCTGCGGGACATCATCGACCGCACCCGGGCGCTGTCCCTGCGCGGCAAGGTGACCGTCAGTCACGTCTTCTGCCTGCCGGGCCTGGACGACCGCGAACTCGGCGCCCTCGCCGAGGACATGGGCGAGCTCGACATCTCCCTGACCACGGTGGCGCCCTCGGAGTCGACGGTGCTGCCCGTCGCCCGGCTGCGCGAGCACGGCGTCGCCGTGGGCCTCGGCACCGACGGCGTGCGGGACGCGTGGAGCCCGTTCGGCAACGGCGACATGCTGCACCGCACGCACCAGCTCGGCCTGATCACCGACGTCCGCCTCGACGAGGAACTGGACGACTGCCACCGGGTGGGCGCGGACGGCGGCTCCGACGTCATGCACCTCCCCAAGGTCGACTTCAAGCCGGGCGACCCGGCCGACTTCTACCTCGTACGCGGCGAGTGCGTGCCGCAGATCGTCATCGACCTCCCGGACCGCGCCATGGTCGTGCACGGCGGCCGCGTCGTGGGCCGCGACGGCGAACCGGTCGGCTGACCCGCCGGGACCGGCCCGCGCGCCCGAGTCGGCGGGCGCGGGCCGGGCCCCGGGTCTCCCCCCGCGGCGGGAACTACCGGACGCCGTCCGGGGATTCGGGGTCCTCACGCGGGGCGGCCGGCGGCTGGTGGACGTTCATGTGGTGGATGTCGCGGCCCTGGATGGTGATGCCGTTGAAGGTGCCGCCGCGGATCTCGTTGTGCACGTCGCCGCCGCGCGCCTCCCGCGCCTGCTCCGCCTCGCGCACCCACTCCCGCAGCGCGGGCGCGAACTCCGGGTCCACCGCCGCCCGTACCGCCAGCGCCGTGCTCAGTGCCTGCGCGTGCTCCACCTCGTCCGGGGCCCGCTCCAGCGCGACCAGCTCGGGCTCCCCCGAACTGACCTCCACCGCCTGCCCGTTGCCGCCACGGCCGAAGGGACGGCGCACCAGCGCGCTCAGCCCCGTCCACACCTGACGGCCCAGCTCGCCGCCGGCCCCACCGGCCACCGCCGTCAACAACCCCACCGACACCGGGTCCATCGCCCCACCCCATCTTCACTCCGCGCGGCCACACACCGCCGTCGCCCAAAGCCAACACCGCACCGCCCGGCGGCCGCAACACGGATGGGAAATCCGCGGCCCGCCGCGTCAGCCCCGCGTACGGCGACGCCGTCCGGTCCGCAGCCCGAGGTGCGCGAAGGCCACGTCCCGGACCCGCTCCACCGTCGCGGGGTCGACCGCCGCGAGCACGGGGACCGCGTGGTACCAGCCCTCGCCCGCGAGCGCGCGGTCCAGGAAGCGGCGGGCGCGGCCCTCGGTGGCGGGACCCGCCGGAGGGGGCGTGCGGTACGCGGCGAGCGCGAGGGCCGTGCGCAGGACGGGCCGGTGCGTCCCGAACGGGAGGACGAGCGGCGGGACTTCGTCCCCTCCGGTGAGGTACGAGGCCAGGGCCGCGTACAGCTCGGCCCGCTCCGAGGCGTCGTCGACCCCGTCGACCAGGTCCTCGGCCGCCTTGTCGTCGCCGGAGACCACACGCGCGAGGGCCAGGGCGCCGGTGGTGTCGAACGAGCCGGCCCCCGGCTCCGCCTCCTCCAGCAGACGCCGGGACGCCTCCGGTTCGGTGCCGGCACAGAGCAGGGCCCGCAGCACCCGGTTGTCGGCCCGGGCGCCCCGCGGTTCGTCCAGCGGCAGGAGCACCAGCGCCTCCGCCAGCCGCCGCGCCCGCTCCGGGTCCCGCCTTCCGGTGGCGGCCAGGAGCCCGGCAAGGGGCAGGACGGCCCCATAGCTGCCTGCCTCGGTGCGGGCCCGGCCCTCGATCCGGTCCGCCAGTGCGGCCGCCGCCGCGGGGTCGTGCCGCCACAGCCGTGCCGCGACCGAGGTCCGGCACGCGTCCCGGAGGGCATGCGCCTGGGGCAGATGTCCGTACTCCCAGGGCCGGTTCGGCTCCAGGCAGTCGGCCAGCGCCATGGCCCGCTCCCCCTCCCCCGCGTCGGCCAACGCCTGCGCCGCAGCGGCGATGGCATGCGACCGGAGACCGATGCCCCCGACGCCTCCCGCCTCCTGGGCTGCGGCCTCGGCGAGCGAGGGCGCGTCGGGAAGGCGCGCGCCGGTGTCCGCGAGGGAGACCGCGGCCAGAGCGCCCGCGCGGATGTCGGGGCTGCCGATCGTGCCGATCAGCCGCTCCGCGTCCGCGAGTTCACCGATCGCGGCGCAGCCGGTGGCCAGCGCTGCCGACGCCTCGTCCTGTTTCCGGTCGACCGCGTCGCTCCCGGCCCGTGACGCGGCGTGCTCGGCCGCCCCCAGCACCTCCACCGCACGCCCGGGTTCGCTCCCGACGAGGGCTCCGGCGGCCGCGGCCAACGCCTCGGCGGCCTCCCTGGGGTCGGGAAACACCTCCGCCACCGCGCCTTCCAAGTCCCGGACCTGGCCCTCCCGGGCGAGCGCCCGCCCGATCGCGCAGGGCAGTCGGTACGGCACGAGGGACGGCGGGGAACCCGCGGCCTCCCTGAGCTCACGCAGCGCCTGGGCCGTCGCTCCGGCGTGCCCGTGGTGCGCCCACGCGAGCGCCACCGAGGCCCAGACGTGCGGCGGGAAATCCCGGACCATGTCGAAGCGGCCGCGGGTGAGCTCGATGAGCTCCTGGGCCTTGACCGGCTCCCCGGTGACCGCCAGCGCGCACACCGCGTCGTGCGTCGGTGCGAGCCGCACGTTCTCCCCGGCCCCGGCGTGCCGCGTCAGGAACGCTGCCCACCCGTCCGTCCGCTCGGCGTACCGTGCGGCCTCGCGTGGGCGGGCCCGGGCGAGTGCCGCCGCGGCCGCCGAGGTCACCGCCGTCGACGTCGCCGGTTCCGCGTCGGCGGTGTGCCGCACCCGGTCGAACAGCCGCCCGGCGCGGCCCGGTTCGTCCTCGGCGCAGGCTTCCGCCATCGCGGCCAGGGCGCCGATGCGCTGCGAGGCGGTCGGCAGGCCCTCGGCCGCCTCCTCGGCCCGGCTCCACAGCTCGTCCGCACGCACGGACCCGGCGCGGCGCGCGGCGAGAGCCAGCTCGGCGGGCACCAGGGGCCGGCTGCCGCCGCCACTGCCCCGCGGCAGCAGCCGCAGGGCCTCGTCCTCCCGGCCCGCCCGCGTCAGGGCCACGGCCGCGGTGTGCAGCGCGTCGTCGGTGTCCTGACGGAACCTCCGGCGGCGGTCCCGCAGCCGCTCCTCTGTCGCGAGCGCGACTGCCTCCCGGGCGAGGGACACCGCCCGCCGCCGGTCCCCCTCCGCCTGCTGCCCGTCGTCCCCGTCCCGCTGTCCGCCCGTCTCCGCCAGGACCCGCGCCACCCCGGCCAAAGCACGGGCCCGGTCGACGGCCCGGAAGCTGCTGCGCGCCAGCGACACGGCCCGCTGGAACTGGCCCAACCGGGCCGCGGCGAGGGGAAGTTCCGGGGGCAGCGCCTGGTTGCGGCGGGCCAGCAGGTCGGCGGCGGCGACGAGGACGGCCTGGCTGCCGACGTCGTCCGGGTCCGCGTCGCGCACCGCGGCCCGTACCGCCTCGGTCTCGGCCAGCGCGGCGGCGTCGCCGCCGGTGACCTCGCGCATCCGCTCGTGCCGCCCGGCGTCGGTGGCCAGGGCCGTCGCCCTGCGGACGTCGCCGAGGGAGAGCAGCATCCGGGTGTAGGGCTGGAGCAGGTACGCGGGGGTCTCCTCGGGCCAGCCGCGGGCCGCGTAGCCGTCCGCCCAGGCGTGCAGCCGCGTCCGGTACGGGCCGATGTCGGGGCCGAGCGCCTCCAGTGCCGCGACGAGCAGCGTCTCGTGCGCGAACAGGAAGCCGCGGGTGCCGGTGTAGCTGTCGTACTCGGCGAACGTGCCCCGGGTGCGCAGGATGCGGCCGAAGGTGCCGCCCAGGTGCCGTTCCACCTCGTGCTTGGTGCGCAGGGTGAGTTCCCGCAGGTCGAAGGAGGTCAGGCTGCCGCGCGCGGCGGCCAGCAACCCGACCATCTCGCGGCCGAGTTCGTCCTCCAGCAGCAGGTCCGAGAGCTCGTACCTGGCCTCGTGCTCGGTGTGCCGGGCGGCCTCCACCGTCGCCAGCTGCCGCACGGTGCAGTGCCGCAGCGGATGGCCGCCGCCGACGTCCGGCGGCACCCCGGGGCGCGGCCTGCTGGTGACGAGGACGCGGACGTTCGGCGGGAGCCGCTGCGGCAGCAGCGAGGCGATGCTGGGGGTCCGGCCGCCGGCGGCCGCCGACTGGTCCTCGTCCAGGCCGTCGACGACGAGCAGCAGGGTGCCCGCGTCCCGGGCCACCCGCTCCGCGGCCTCGTGCAGCAGCTGCCGCCGTTCGCCGTCGCGGGCGACGGGCGAGGCGTGCCCCGAGGGTTCGCGGCCCGCGACGGCGGCGAGCTGGTGGACCACCGCGTCGGTGTACGCCTCGCTGTCCGCCTGACCGGCGAAGCGGGAGGTGACGAAGAACCACACGGGGACGACGCCGCGCGGCGGGTGCAGCGCGAACGAGGCGGCCAGCGCCGTCTTGCCCGCCCACGGCGGACCCTGCAACCACAGGTACGGTTCGGCCCCCGCGCAGAAGGCGACCAGCCGCCGCAGGTCCCGCTCGCGGCCCAGCAGTTCCTCGGGGGCGATGTCCCGCAGCTGGGCCGTGTAGGCGGCCTCGACGAGGCCGAGCCGGTCCGGCGGCAGCACGTTCGGCAGGTCAGCGGTGCCGAGCCCGTGGCCGAGCGCGGCCTCCAGCTCCGCCAGCTCCCGCGCGGTCAGACGCTCGGCCCAGCGGTCCACCCGGCTCGCGGCGATCCGCCCCGGGCCGTCGGAGCGGTGGTGGCGGGCGACGACGCCGACGATCCGGCCGCCGCTGAGCACGGCGGCGCCCGACATGCCCTCCCACGGCGAGACGTCGGCGGCCCGCGCTTCGCCGGGCGGCGTGACGGTCAGATCGAGGGTGCCCTCGCGGCGGTTGGACAGCAACGCGCAGGTGGCCAGGACGTGTTCCGAGTCGCGGAACCGCGACGCGTCCTCCCCCGCGCGCAGCTTGAACCGGGGGAAGCCGACGGCGCTGCACCGCAGCACGGCGTCCTGCTCGGGAATCCGGCCGAAGCCGAGCGGCTTCGCGGCGGGCTGCCCGTCCGCCTCCGGCAGGGCGAGGACGGCGACGTCGATCCCCTCGTGCCGCCAGGCGACGGCGGCCTCCACCGTCCGCTCGCCCGGGCGGTCGGCGTCGAAGCGCACCCGGAGCGCGGAGGCGCCGGCGACCACGTGCGCCGCGGTCAGTACCCGCGCCGGTGCGGTGAGGCAGCCCGAGCCGCGGCGTCCGGCGCCGTCCGGCAGCCCGACGATGATCTCCGCGACGTGCTCGGCACGCAGCCCGTCGTCGAGCTCCATGCCCGGATCAGCGCTCCCCGTCGACCTCGTCACCCGCGATCAGCGCGGTGGCCGTGGTGCCGTCCGCGGCCACCGTTCTCGGTTCCAGGGTGAGGGTGATCCGCTGCGTCCGGGAGGCGGTCTCCTTGCCGCTGCCGCCCGCTTCGAGCACCCAGAAGCGGACCCTTCCGTCGGCTCCGGCCTCGCGGTCCACGGCGACGGTCGCCTCGATCTCGGCCGTGCCGAGCGCGAACCGCACGGCGTCCCCCTCCCCGTCCGCCATGGCGGCGTTCAGTTCGCGCCTCAACTCGCGGATCATGTCGGATAGTTCGATCACGTCGTGGCCCCCCTCGGCTGCTCACCGGACTGCGTCGACCTGCGCCGGTCTGCATCGTACAAGGCCACGCCCGGCGAACCCGGGCGCCGGTCAGGGGGTGAAGCGGACGGGGAGGGTGTTCAGGCCTCGGACGAAGACGCCCTCCTCCCTCGGGGTGCGGCCGTCCTGGAGCGCCAGGCCGGGGAGGGCGTCCAGGAGCATCGAAACGGCGGTCTCCACCTCGGCCTTGGCCAGCAGGGCGCCGACGCAGAAGTGCCGTCCGAGCGCGAAGGCCAGGTGGTCGGCGGCGGCGCTGAAGGCGGAGGAGGCGGTGAGGTCGGGGCGGTGGAGGTCGAAGACGTCCGGGTCGGTGAAGCGCTCCGGGTCCCGGTTGGCCGCGCCGATCAGGCAGTTGACGGTGGACCCGGCGGGGACCGTGCCGCCGGAGAGCGTCACGTCCGCCGCGGCCTCCCGCATGATCATCTGGACCGGCGGGGTACGACGCAGCGTCTCGGCCAGCGCCGGGCCGATCAGCGTGCGGTCCTCGCGTACGGCGGCCAACTGCGCCGGGTGTTCGAGGAGATGACGCAGCACACCGGAGACGGCCTTGTCCGTGGTCTCGCCGCCCGCGGCGAAGAGCAGCGAGACGAACGCCTTGATCTCCTCGTCACTCATCCGGGTCCCGTCGATCTCCGCCTCGCACAGCACCGACAGCAGATCGTCCCCCGGGGCGGCGCGGCGCTCCCGGATGACGGGGATCATGTACGCCGCCAGCTCGTCCCGCGTCCGCAGCCCGGCCGCGGCGACCTCGGGATCCTGCGAAAGGTTGGAGAAGAAACCGACGATCGCCGTGTACCAGGCGTGGAACCGGGGGTGATCGGCCTTGTCCAGCCCCAGCATGTCGACAATGACATTGATCGGGAAACGGGTGGCGAAGGCGTCCACCAGATCGGCCGTGCCACTCCCCGTACGCAGAATGCCCTCGATCAACTCGCCCGCATTGCGCTCGATCACGGGAAGGAACTTCTCCTCCAGCGTCCGCCCCCTGAACGCCGGAGCCAGCAACGCCCGACGCACAGCATGCTCACGCCCGCTCAACTGAACAATGGTCCGCCCGTGCACAGGCTCCAGCTGCCACACGTAATTCTCGGTGGTGAACACCGGCTCCCGGAAGGCGCGTTGGACATCCTCGTACCGGGAGACGAGATAACTCCCCGTCGCCTCGTGCCACAGCAGCGGATACTCCTCACGCAGCACCCGATACGCCGGATACGGATCCGCCGCAAACGCCTCGGACAGGATGTCGGGGGGTGCGCTCTGGGGCATGGGGGCTCCTCCTCCGGCGGGGGGGTACACGGTAGTGGGGTGGGGGCTGGGGGGCTATGGGGGTGTGCTGGGTGGGGGCACGGTGCGGGCGGGTACGCGGTGTGTACGGGTGGGCGCGTGCGACGCGGGCGCGCGGCGTGCGGTCTGCGGGGGGGGCGGCGCGGGAGAACGGCGCACGGGTGGCCGGGCGTGCGGTGTACGCGCGGGGTAGGGGCGGCGCGTGGTTCGTGGTTCGTGGTTCGTCTACATGTCCGCGTGGCTGCCGTGAAGCCGGGGGTGTCCAGTCCCGAGTCGGCGAAGCGCTGTGTCGAGTCCGGCGAGAGTGGTCAGTTGCAGGCAGCCGGAGCGGCGCGTCCCGCAGCGAGTGCGCCCCGTCCCGCCAGGCTCAGCTCTGGGATGGTCAGACGTGGGTGGCGAGATCCGGACCGTCCAAGACGTGCGGCCCTTCCCACCGAGGCGCGGCACAAGGACCGGCAAGGAACGGGCCCTGCAACGCATTCGGCCCGGGCTCCGGTATCGAGACGCTCTTCGACGCCATCACCGGTTCCGCCACCATCCCCACGTTCCACAGCCTCCCACCACCTGACCCGTCGGCCACGACCTCCGACGCACCCGCCCGCTCAACTCGACGTTCGTACCCCCGCGTTCACTGCTCCGGCTCGCCGACAACCCACGCGCCCCGCACTGATCGCTCTCCGCCTCGCCCCCCCCGAGCCCTCGCGCACCCGGGCCCGGGCCACTTGGGGACGGGCACGCGGGGAAATGGGCGGACTAGGAGCGCGGGGCATCCGCCGACGCACCGTCCCAGGTGATCTCGAAGTACCTGACACCTGCGTCCTCTCCGGCCGGCCACATCCCCGCCGCCGTCATGACGTACTGCGACGCGAGGTTGCCGTGATCGGCGTCCCCCTTCACCCGGGTGACACCACGCGACCGCGCGAACAGCAGCAACCCGCGCAGAGCTTCGGAGGCATACCCCCTGCCCCGCACCGACGGGACCAGCCCGTAACCGATCGTGACGCTGCCGTCCTCACCGACCGGCCCGTGAAACCCCAGACCCCCGATCACCCGACCGTCCTCACGCCGCCGGATCGCATAGGTACCGAACGGCCGCGGATCCCCGACCCGGGCACAGACCTCCAGAAACCGCCTCGCAGCAACCACGTCCCCACCGGTGGGATACCCCCACGCCCACCGAACACCACTCCCCGGCTCCCCCGCTACCACTCCCTCCGCCTCCCTGACACTCATCGGATGAAGCACCAGCCGCTCTGTCAGAAGGTCATCCATGAGGCCGAGGGCTATCACGCGGGGTGACGGGGACGCACTTGATTTGCCGGCCGCGGGACGCGAACGCGGCCGGGCACCATCGCTGTCTGTCGCACCATCACTCTGCTTTCCGTTACGGGCCCCCTGCCTCCGCCCCGCGTCCCGGTTCGCAATCATCCTGCGAGCCCGGGCGCCGGAGCACGAGACGACTATTCGCCGGAGGCTGCGCGTGCGCCCGCCCCGAGGATCGGAGTGCTTGACGCGCAGGGGCGCGAGGCTTCCGAGCGCTTCAGGCCCCTGCCACTGGCAGCGATACGCGGTGACCCCCGACTCACTGGACCCTGGTCGGTGACATACGCGGCCCATCGGTACCCGACCTGGCCTGCAACACCTTCCTCACCGACGTGCTCGGCGTTGACATCTCCCGTGAAATGGCAGCTGTGGCCCAGCAGTTGGAGGGCACGCGAGCCGCTGAACGCAGACCACGAGGTGGGTCGCGCCCCAACTACGCCCACTCGGCCGACCGTTCGACCTGGCTCTCGCCCAGATGCCCAGCTACGGACACCGGCGCCACGCAACGCACGACGCTCGCACGCCGGAGCCCGGATCCCGACGACGAACTGTTCGCCCTCAGCCCCCACTTCAACACCCCAGCCCTGGAAGGCTACGGCCCCACCGCAAACTCACCGGCCAGAAGACAGAACTATCCCCCCCCCCCGCATACGCATCACACCCCTGTTTGCTCCACCTGCCTCCTTCCTCGCTCCCCCGCTGCGTCGCACGGCGTACGAGACCGCGCCTGCGAGCCCCCGGAATCCGCGACATCGGCTGGGCCCCAGAAGTGTCCGAGTCTGGACTCCGCGCATCCGACACCGACTTCGGGTCAGACCTCCGCGCCAATCCCCCACTGAAGATGCCGCCTGCCGAGAGCCTGAGCCACCTGGGCGGGCGAGCGCAGCAAGCAGGTTGGGAGCGAGCGCGGGATAGAGGCACGGTCCCGGCGCCGCCGCGCAGCTGCGCCAGGACCGTACCCGTGACCATGGCCCTGCCCACGGCCGTACCGGCGTACCGGCACTACTCTTCGCGCTGGAACTCACTCTCGGCCTTGTCCGCGTCCAGGTCCGACTGCGCTGCCGCGTAGAGCTCGCGGACGAACTTCTCGGCTTCGGCGCGGTCGATCCCGTCGGACAGTGCTAGCAGGCGCTCCACCCACCGGGCGAGGGGGTCGGACATATCACTCAGCTCCCACAGTGCGTCGCTTCTCCGATGGCCGTGCCCACCGAATACGCGCGAACGCGTCCCCGCCGAGCACCGGGGCATCATCGACCGGTCGCCCTCCCCGCCGCCGCACCACGCGCGGCCCCGCGACGGTTCAACCCCAACGGCCGAGTTCCGGGCCGAACATCGCCGATGATGTCGCGCTCACGTCACATTGTCCGGTTCCGGTTCTTCCTTTGTCACAGGCGCGCGTGGCCGGGTCCCTGCGCGGAACGGCGGCGGCAGGTCCGTGGTCCCAAGGGGCAGCAGGGCTCACTCACGGGGAGTGAGCAGCAGCGCCCCGAAGGAGACACGATGCGCATTCAGAAACTTTCGGCAGCCGCCCTGACCCTCGCGGCGGGTCTCGCACTCAGCGCCTGCCAGGGCACCAACGCCCCGGCAGCACCCGACAAGGCCTCCACTCCCTCCTCCTCTGCACCTTCTTCGAACTCACCCCAAGGCTCCGGCGGAAACGGCAACTCCGACGCCTCCGGTGGGAGCGGTTCCGAGAGCGCCGAGCCCGAGAGCAAGGGCGCCCCGGCCTCCATTTCCCCGCCGGGGCCCGACTCCGGCTCCACCCCCGCCGGTTCTTGCCGAACTTCACAGCTCGGCTTCCGCAGCTCCCACGGCATGGGCGAGGGCGACATCCTGGTCAGCCTCAAGAACACCGGCTCCGTGACCTGCACCCTCCAGGGCTTCCCCGGCGTCGACCTCAAGAGCAAGGAGGGCACCGCCAGCGCCGAGCGCAGCACACTCGACGCCCGCAGGATCAACGTGCGCCCCGGCGAGGAGACCCGCTTCACCCTGCACTACCCGCCGAACCACACCGGCGGCAGCGGCCTGACCTACACCAGCCTCACCATCACCCCGCCCGACGAGACCCGCTCACACACCCTCCCCACCGACATCAACGTCCCCGTCTCCGACACCCCCGCCCCCATCGAGGTCGACCCCATCGGCACCGGCAAGTGACATGCAGGCCCCGCAGGACACCGCAGGACATCAAGCCGGCCCACGGGATGCCAATCAAGAGTCACTGCCGCCAGTCAGGCCTCACGGGTGAGGATTGTGAACTACCGGCTGCCGGTTGTGAGCCACTGAGCACCGGCTACCGGTCGCCCGCCGCCGGTAGCCGACCACCGGTCACACGTCACCGGATCGCCGGTTACCGGTCATCGGTTACCGGTCGCCACAACTGCCGGAGAACGGGCAGGCGGGCGGCCAGCCGCAGCAGGCGCCCGAGGCCCGGCAGGAGGACGACTCGTGGCTGCACAACGGCCAGGACCTGGTGGAGCCGGGCCCCGCCGGCGACTTCAGCGGCGAGAAGATGCTCATCGTCGAAGACATCCGGAAGTCACCGACCAACGATGATGGGACACCGGACCGCCAGCCTCTGACCACGAACCACCAGAACACCCGTTACCGGTGCCTGGTCTCCAACCGTCGATCACGAGCCGCCGAGGCACTCGGCACCGAACCAGCCACCGTCCACCGACCGACCTCGGCCCCGTCGGTCAACCGTCCTGTTCAGACAGGGCGTTGGCGACGAGTTGGCGTGCGTACGGAGCGTCGAGGTGGCCGGGGCGGAAGAGGATGCGGTACATCATCGGCGCCACGACCAAGTCGAGCACCGTCTCGCTGGCCGGGACGTCCTCCCCGCGCTCGGACGCCCGGTCGAGGACGGCAGCGACCTGCTCCTCCGCGTACGACGAGCACTGCCCAGCGTTGCTGCCGTCCGGGTCCCCGAGCAGGGCGTCCCGGATGTAGGCCCGCCCCGCCTCGGACGACATCTCCTCCAGGAACTGTTCGGCCCAGGCCTCCAGGTCGGCGACCAGCGAGCCGTGATCCTCCGGCGGCGCCTCGGGGCGCAGCCGCTCCACCGCGACGTCGGAGAGCAGCTCCTGGAGCGTGCCCCAGCGCCGGTAGACGGTCGACGGAGTGACTCCGGCCCTGGCGGCGACCATCGGGACGGTCAGCCCCTCGCGGCCCTTCTCTGCCTCGAGTTCACGCACGGCGTCGTGCACCGACTGCTGCACACGGGCGCTGCGTCCGCCGGGACGCGCCATGGGTCGAGGGCTCATACCTCCATTCTAAAGCCACGCACTTGCGTTTAGCGCCTCCCTCCCGTACCGCCTCACCCGCCCGTCCGCCCGGCTCCCGCTTGCCCTGCTGGCCTCCTGTCCCCCACCCCGGCCCTACTCCACCTCCTCACGCGACACCGGCGACCGGCTCCGCGATGACCGAACCTCTTTCTCCTGCCTCCGAGTTGGCCACCTCGTGGGCGCGGCCGACGCGCAGCAGCTCCGTCTCGCCCCACGGACGCGCCATGAGCTGGAGGCCGATCGGCAGCCCGTCCCGGTCGTGCCCGGCGGGCACGGTCAGCGCGGGCACGCCGGTGATGTTCGCCGGCGCGGACAGTCGGACGTAGGCATCGGAGACGCTCTCCGTACTGCCGTCGGCCCAGGTGAAGGCGGACTGGCCGACCCGTGCTGCCGCCGCCGGGACGGTGGGGGCCGCGATGACGTCGACGCTCTCGAACAGCCGCGTCCACTCCTCTCGCATCAGGGCGCGCGCACGCCGGGCGCGCAGGTGATCCACAGCCGGGACTGTGACACCGGCTTCCAGCAGCACCCGGACCTCCGGGGTGTACAGCTCGGGCGTCTCCCGCAGCGTCCGTTCGTGCACAGCGGTCGCCTCGGGGACCATCAGACCCCATTGGACGGCCTGGACGTACCGCGCCATCGGGATCTCGACATCGACGAGTTCCGCACCCATTGCCTCCAGTCCGGCGACGGCACGACGTACTGCCGTCTCCACCTCGAGGTCGACGTGCTCGAAGTAGTAGTTGCGCGGAACACCCACGCGCACGCCGCGCAACCCGGACACGGCGCCTTCTTCAGACACGGGCCCGCCGTCCCCGGGCCCTGAAACGGACGCGTGATTCCGCCTGTTGGGCGCGTCCAGGGCAGCCAGGACGAGCTCGGCGTCCCGCACCGTGCGGGTGATGGGCCCGACGTGGTCGAGGGACCAAGACAGCGGCGTCACACCTTCGCGCGGCACGCGGCCGTACGTCGGCTTGAGCCCGACGACGCCGTTCAGCGCGGCGGGGACGCGGATCGATCCGCCGGTGTCCGTGCCCAGCGCGAACGGTGCGGCACCGGCGGCCACCGCCACTGCCGAACCGCCGCTGGATCCGCCCGCGACCCGCTCGCAGTCCCGGGCGTTTCGGGTCTGAGGTGTGGTCAGCCCGTAGGCGAACTCGTGGGTGTGGGTCTTGCCGAGCAGGGCGGTGCCGGCCTCGGCCAGCCGGGCGGCCACCGTGCTGTCGGCCTTCGCCACGTGTCCCTCCCGGACTCGGGAACTGGCCGTGGTGGGCAGACCGGCGACGTCGATCAGATCCTTCAGCGCCATCGGCACTCCGTGCAGCGGCCCGCGGAGCCGTCCGGCGGCATGCTCCTCCCCGGCCCGCCGGGCCGACTCGCGCGCACGGGCGGCCGACACGGTGACATACGCGCCCAGCAGCGGGTCCATCTGCTCGATCCGGGCCAGCACGGACTCGGCCAGCTCCAGGGGTGACAGTTCGCCGGCCCGCACCGCAGCGGACGCGGTGGCCACGTCGAGTTCATACGCGCGCATCGGCAAGCTCCTCTGCCGGGGAAACGACCGCCGGGGACGCCGTCGCCAAGGACTCGGCCACCGGCGACGTGCTGTCGAGGTCCAACTCCCTTAGGACTCCGATGACATCGGCGATGTGGGCGGCCGTCGCCGCGACATCCGCCTCTCGCCCCGACGCGAGCGGGACTCCCGCCCTCCGTGCCCAGCGGGCGACTTCCGGCGGCGTGAGTTCAACGCTGCTCATGACATCCCCTCCCCTTGCGTTCAGCCCCCGGTTCCGAGTCGCGCCCGGCGCGACCCCCGAAGAACCCAAAAGCTAATCGATTGCGTTAGCCGCACTCTAGGCCCTACAGTGGCTTCACGCAAATAATTCGCTTTAAGCGTCGATGTGAACCGCCCGCACAGAGCCCCAGCCGCACAGCACCCGCCCGACGACCACGTCGCGAACCCCACCCCCCGTGTCCTGTCGCAGCTTTCGAACCTCTCCAACGCCCCCCTCCGCCCCCGCACGAGCACCCACGTGACGCCCCACCAGACAACGAGGCCGACATGTCCGCCACCGCCCGCGCCACCAACCACACCCCCGCACACACCCCCGGCATCCCAACCTGGGAAGTGGGGAACATCGCCGTCCACCGCATCGACGAGACCTCGCTCCCGCCCGCCACCGGCCCCTGGCTGCTCCCCGAGGCCACCGGTGAAGTCGTGACGCAACACCCCTGGCTGAGCCCTGACTTCGCCGACGAGCAAGGTGTCCCGCGACTGGCCAGCCACAGCTTCGCCCTCACCACGGGCGGCCTGCGGGTCCTCGTCGACACCGGCATCGGCAACGGCAAGCCCCGGGCCAACCCCGCCTGGAACGACCTGAACACCGACTACCTGGACCGGCTCACGCAAGCCGGCTTCCCGCCGGAGTCGGTGGACCTGGTGATCCTCACCCACCTGCACACGGACCACGTCGGCTGGAACACCCGGAAATCCGGAGGCACATGGGAACCGACCTTCCCCCGTGCCCGCTATCTGACGAGCCGCACGGAGTGGGACTTCTGGGCCGGCTACGCGATGGACGAGCCACGGCGCCAGATGTTCCGCGACTCCGTGGACCCCGTCCGCGCGGCGGGACTACTGGACCTCGTCGACGTTGCCGAGAACGGGACCGACGTCGCGCCCGGCCTGCGCTTGCTGCCCACCCCCGGCCACACGCCGGGACACCTCGCGGTCGGGCTACGGGACGACGATGCGACGGCGCTGATCACGGGCGACTGCGTGCATCATCCCGTCCAGCTGCCGCACCCCGGCATCGGCAGCTGCGTCGACATCGACCCGGTGCAGGCCGAAGCCACTCGCCGTTCCCTGATCAGGTCCCTCGCGGACACCGAAACGCTCGTCCTCGGTACTCACTTCCCCCCGCCCACTGCCGGACGTCTGCGCACCCATGGCACCACCCACCGTCTCGCCCCCGTACCGCCCGAACTCCGCACGGAGCGCCTGTGAAACGACGCACCCCACACCTCGGAAGGACCGCCGTCCCCTCCTGGACGCCCCCACTCCCGTACACACACCGGCCCGCCGCGCCGGAAGGCCGGCGAGGCGGGCCGGTGTGCGGCCGCGACGGCGAGGCGTCAGCGAACGGTTACGGTGAACGCCGGGGAGGCCACGCCTCCGGCGACGGTGCGCAGTTCGTTCTTGCCCTTGAGGCCGAGCTGGACGTGCATCCCGTACGTACCGTCATGGCCGACCGGAACGCGGATCGGCAGCGTGACCCACTTGCCGTGCTGCTTCTGCTGGAGCACGGCCGTGCTGCCGTGCTTGATACCGGTCGCCTTGCCGAGCACCCGGAAGGGCTGCCACAGCCGCACCACCTTCCGGTCCGCGTGCGCATGGTTCGTCGCGCGCGCCGACTCCGCCCCGGTCCCGGCGGAAGGCTCGGCGGGTCCGTGCTGCGGCTGCTGTACGGGACGCTGCTGGTTCTGCTCGGCAGGGCCCGACTGGGCGTCCGGCGCGGGCGGTTCGGGTGCGCCGACCGCGACGGGGCGGAGCTGCTCGGCGGTCGGGGTGTCGTCCGCCGCGGCCGACGCCGCGACGGAGCCGAGCACGCTCAGGGCAAGGATGCTGGTCGCGACGGGGCGGAGAAGGGTGCGTCTCACGTGGGGTTCCTGTTCTGCTCGCGGGCTCGCTGCTGGTCCCGCGAGTATGAAAAACCGACATGGGTGGGGCCGGGCCGCCGCGCGGCACCACGGGAGACTCTCGCCCCGCTGGCGTACAGCGGGCACTCCCCTATCGGCGGCACGGTGACAGCAAGACGGTTCCGCTGCGGCGGGGCGGGCCATCGGGTCGCGAGAGCCATACGGCGGACGCAGTCTCGAGCCGGCCCGCGAGACCGTCCACCCTGACAACCGGCCACCGGCGCCACACCTCCAGCCCCTCGCACGCCCAGCTCGTCACCCGTCCACGCCATCCGGCCGGCTGACACCCCGAACACCTCCGTCCGCCCAACTGACTGCCGCGCAAGCCCTGTTGGGTCAAAGCAACGGCACCGGCGGGCCGCGGGGAGGGCGTCGCCGGTGCCGTCCGGGGGTCGGGGCTCAGCGGGCCCGGTCGGCCTGGAGCTCGGCCTCGGTACTTTCCTGCGCCTGGGCGGGGACAGGCGTGGGCTGCCCATCAGCCGGGGTGGGCCGTCGGGCGCCCTGATCGAGGGCGGCGCCGAGGACGACTACGACGGCGCCTGCGACGAGGAGCAGGGACACGCCCCAGGTCGCGTGGGTCGTGCTCGCGCCGACGATGGCCAAAGCCGCGAGCGGAGCCAGGCCGCCCGAGACGGCGCCACCGAACTCCCGCCCGGTGCCGACGCCGCTGACCCTGACGTCCGACGGGAACTGGCGGGAGAGGAAGGAGCCCTGCGGCGCGAACATGGCCGGCGCCAGGACGCCGGTGGCGATGACGAGGCACACCCAGATCGCGGTGGTGTTCCGGGTGTCGAGCAGCATGAAGAAGGGGAACGCGAACAGCGCCGAGGCAATGCCGCCGGCCACCAGCACCCGGCGGCTTCCGAAGCGGTCGCTGGCCCACCCGAAGAGCGGCACGGTGAAGATCGCCGCGGCGCTGGCCAGGGTGATGCCGAACGCGCCGACACCGGCGGGGACGTCCTGGAAGTCGGAGAGGTAGGCCATCGAGAAGGTCTTGAAGATGTAGCTCAGCGCGTTGTACCCGAGAGCGACGGCGAGCACTGCCAGCAGGCCGCGCCGGTTCCGGCGGATCAGCGAGACGAACGGGATCTGACGGGCCGCCGCTCCGTCGCCGTCTCCCGCGCCCTGCCGCTTACTGCCCTGGAAGCCAGGCGACTCGGGGACGCGGCGTCGTACCCACAGCCCCACTCCGGCGAGGGCGAAGCTCGCGACGAACGGGATGCGCCAGCCCCAGGTCAGCAGGGCTTCCTGGCTCAGGCCGGTCAGGGCCGTGACCGTCAGAGAGGAGAGCAGGAGACCGAGGTTGAGCCCCAGCGCGGGCCAGGCGCCCTGCCTGCCGCGCCGTCCGTCGTCCGCGTGCTCGTAGGCGACCACGGCGGCGCTGCTGTACTCGGCACCGGAGCCCAGGCCCTGCAGGATGCGCAGGACCACCAGGGCGACGGGGGCGAGGACGCCGACGCTTCCGTAGGTCGGCAGCAGGCCGATCAAACCGGTGGAGACGCCCATCAGGATGAAGGTGATGATCAGTACGTTGCGGCGTCCGATGCGGTCGGCGAGGTGGCCGAACAGGATGCCGCCGAACGGCCTGGCCAGGAAGCCTGCCGCGAAGGTGGCAAACGCGGCCAGGGTGCCGGCGGTGGCGTCGGTCTGCGGGAAGAAGATCTTGCCGAAGACCAGCGCGGCCATGGCCGCGTAGAGGTAGAAGTCGTACCACTCCAGGGCCGATCCCACGATGGTGGCCGTGGCCACGCGGCGGCGTGCGGCCCGGGGATCCGGGTTCTGCGCCGGGTCCGGCGAGTGGGGGTGCGGGGTGTTCGCCATGAGCATTCCTCGATCACCGTTGAAGGAGAGAAGGTGCGGTGGGGCTGTGGGGGGGGGACGAGAGGGAGGGGTGTTCGGGGCAAGGTGGGGCCGGGTCGTCGCCCCAGCCCGGGCCCCGAAGTCCCCTGGCGGGCCTAGCAGTCGCAATCCTTCCGACAGCCACGGCCGTTCGGCCGGGCTCGAGGGATCGGCGGGTACAGCAGGTAGGCAGGACTCGCGGGGGCTCAGGAGGCCCAGCGAATCCGACCCGCCCATCGGGACAAGCAACCCCGACGGGCTGGCGGGCCCGGAAAACCCGGGGCCAGGGAGTTCAGCAACCCGGCGGGCTCAGCGATCCCCTCGAGTTCGCGGACTCGGGAGCCGCTGCGGGCCCGCAAGGTCAGGCCCGGAGGCCCGGGCTCGGGGGCCGCCCTGCCTGGACTCAGCAGGCTTCGCGTACGGAGCGCGCGGGGCCGGGGAGGTCGAGTGTTTCGAGGGCGTCGGAGGCGATGCGAGCGCCGATGTGGAGGCTGGAGGTGGCTGCGGGCGAGGGGGCGTTGAGCACGTGGACGGCGCGCGGGGTGCGGCTGATGACGAAGTCGTCGACCAACTGCCCGTCGGCGGTGACGGCTTGGGCGCGGACGCCGCTGCCGTGCGGGCGCAGGTCGCGGCTCTCGATCTCGGGGACCAGGCGCCGGACGTCGCGTACGAACAGCGGCCGGATCAGTGAGCGGCTGATCTCGGCGGCGCCGTACCGCCAGAAGCGGCGGGCGAGGCCGCGCAGCGCCGGGTCCCGGAGCAGTTCGCCCACCATGCGGGGGTCGATGTCGCGCCAGCGGTATCCCTGGCGGGCCAGTGCGGGGACGGCGTTGGGGCCGACGTGGACGGAGCCGTCGAGCATGGGCGTGATGTGCACGCCGAGGAAGGGGAGTTCGGGGTCGGGTACGGGGTAGACGGGGTTGTTGACCAGTCCCCGGCGGGCGGGGCGTACCTCGGCGTACTCGCCGCGGAAGGGCATGATCCGCACCGTGGGACGGTCGCCGGCGGCTGCCGCGATCCGGTCGCTGTGCAGCCCGGCGCAGTTGATGATGATCCGCGCCCGGAATTCGCCGACCGGGGTGCGGATGACCGTCCGGTCGCCCGCGGTCGTGAAGGACAGGGCGGGGGCGCCGGTCAGGAGGTCCGCTCCGAGGCCGCCGGTCTCGGCGGCGAGGGCCTGGCACACGCGGCCGAAGTCGGTCATCGCGGTGTCGGCGACGGCCAGCGCGGCCACGCCGGCGACGTGCGGTTCGGTCTCGGCGATCTCGGCCCGGTTCAGTCTCCGTACCGTGACGCCGTTCGCGCGGCCGCGGTCGGCGAGCGTCTCCAGTCCGGGGAGTTGGGAGGTGGAGGTGGCGACGACGAGCTTGCCGGTGCGCTTGACGGGGACCTCGTGCTCCTCGCAGTAGCGGATCATCGCCTCGCCGCCGGCCCGGGCGAGGCGCGCCTTGAGGCTGCCCGGCGGGTAGTAGAGGCCGCTGTGGATGACGTTGCTGTTGTGTCCGGACTGGTGGGCACCCCAGCGGGCCTCCTTCTCCAGGACGGCGACGGAGAGTTGGGGCTGTGCGCGCAGCAGCGACCGTGCCGTGGCGAGCCCCAGCAGTCCGCCTCCGATGACGGCGACGTCGATGGCACGTGACATCCGGCAAACCTTCCCGAGAAGTGGCCCGCAGCTTCTGTATACAGTCGCTGCGAATGAAAGCGAGCGAGAATGTATACAGCCGCTGCGTAGGTACACAAGAGGGAGGACACGAGAGGTAGACTGCGGCGGTGACCCCAGCAGTCCGGACCAGCAACAGCGCGAGCCTGATCGCCGAACGGCTCCGCACCTCCATCCGCGACGGCGAACTCCCCCCGGGCACCCGCCTGGTGCAGGAGAAGCTCGCGGCGCAGATGGAGGTCAGCCGCATCCCCCTGCGCGAGGCGCTGCACACGCTGGCCGCCGAGGGGCTCATCGAGGTGCAGCCGCAGCGCGGCATGCTGGTCGCCGAGCTGGGCCGCGCCGAGCTCGGCGAACTCTTCGAACTGCGACTCCAGTTGGAACCCCACCTCGCCGAGGAGATCGTGCGCGGCTGCCGCGACCGGGACATCGACGGGCTCCAGGAGCTCGCCGACCGGATGCGCGGACAGGGTGCCGACGCCGCCGCCCGTGCGGACCTCAACTACCGCTTCCACCGGCGCATCTACGACCTCTCCGAGCGGCGCCTCACCCTCCGCTTCGTCGACCAGCTGCTCCATCTCGTCGAGCCGTACAGCCGCCGCTGGGTGCACTCCGGCCACGACCTCGAACGCATCGACAACGAGCACCAGGCGATGGTCGACGCACTGCGCGACCGTGACGCGGACGCCCTGCGCCGCGTGATCATCACCCACGTCGAGGGCGCCCGTGATCATGTACTGGCGGCGCACGATCCGGCGTAGAGCGCGGCACAGGGCACTGAGCACGACCCAAAGCCCCCCCGCCACCATACTCGTGCGCTCCCGCTAGGAGCCCTGCGGCTTTCGAGGCCGTCCGAGCCGACGGCGCTGCCAGACCTGGCACAAGGCCGACGGACGCCCTGTCCGGGAGGCACCGCAGCACGCTGCGCCGATTTGCGAGGCTCGGCCCACAAGGCTCCGACCTGCGGTTTCCGATGCGCGGAGCCCAAGTTCGGGACGTACGGTGACGGGTCCTTCCGCATGCCGACAGCCCCTGGTTCTCAGCCTCGGTCACTCGGCTATCAGGACCCCGAGGGGGACAACTCGGGCGGTGTCGAAGGCGAAGCCGAGCACCCTCCGACCACAGGCTTCGTACGGGCCACCAGCACCAGCCCGGCCAGCCGTCGGCCGGTCGCCCGGAGGTAGTCGCAGAACACGTCGAGCCGGTTCCGGCCCCCCAACTCCCGCAAGTGGATATCGAAGTTGATCTCGTCGCAGGCGTGGAAGTGCAGGTGTCAGGCGTCCCCCCGGCGGGACAGCGTACGGAGTGCCGGCCGCGAGGAGGCCGAGAGCAGCCGACCAGTCCGAGCCCCGGCGCCCGGGACATGCGTGCACGTCCAACAGGCCTCCCACAGCACGTCAACCCGGCGGCGTAGCGGCATGCCCCGAAGCGATCCCCCCCCACGACGTCGCCCCCCCGAAGAAGCCCGCCCGCGCGAGAGCCGGGGCCGGGGCCACAGCCGGAACCGGAAGCAGCCCCGGCCAGGCCCCGGCGTCACGTCAGCTCGCGTCCGCAGCAACCTTCTTCAAGGCCACGTTCAGCTTCAGTACGTTCACCCGCGGGTTTCCCAGGATGCCCAGTTCGCGGTCCTCGGTGTGGGTCCTGATCAGGGAGCGGACCTGTTCGGTCGGGAGGTTGTTGGCTTCGGCGACGCGGGCGGCCTGGAGGCGGGCGTAGGGGACGGAGATGTGGGGGTCGATGGCCGAGGCGGAGCCGGTGACGGCGTCCTTGGGGACGTCGGCCTCGGGGACTCCGTTGAACTCGGCGACCTGCTTCCTGGCCTGCCGCACGGATGTCACCAGCCTCGGGTCGTCGGCGCCGAGCTGGGAGGAGCCGGTGGCGAGCGGGTCGTAGCCGCTGTGGGAGGGGCGGCCCTGGAACCATTTCGGGTCGGGCTTGCCGGAGCCCTTCAAGGTGTAGCTCTGGCCGATGAGTTCGGAGCCGACCTCGCGGCCGCCGGATGTGACCATCGAGCCGTTGGCCTTGTCGGGGAAGAGGCCCTGGGCGAGGCCGGTGACGGCCAGCGGGTAGAGCACCCCGGTCAGCACGGTGAGGGCGAGGAGGGCGCGGAAGGCGGCTCCGGTCAGGCGGAGCGTCCGGGTCAGGGAGGTGTTCATGGGTCACGCGATCCCGGGGACGAGGGAGAGCAGCAGGTCGATGAGTTTGATGCCGAGGAAGGGGGCGACGAGGCCGCCGAGGCCGTAGACGCACAGGTTCCGGCGGAGCAGCCGGTCGGCGCTCATCGGCCGGTAGCGGACGCCGCGCAGGGCGAGCGGCACCAGGGCGACGATGATCAGCGCGTTGAAGACGACGGCCGAGAGGATCGCGGACTCGGGCGAGGCCAGGCCCATGATGTTGAGCTTGTCCAGGGCCGGGTGGGCGACGGCGAACATCGCGGGGATGACGGCGAAGTACTTGGCGAGGTCGTTGGCGATGGAGAAGGTGGTCAACGCGCCGCGGGTGATGAGGAGTTGCTTGCCGATCTCGACGATTTCGATGAGTTTCGTCGGGTCGGAGTCGAGGTCGACCATGTTCCCGGCCTCCTTGGCGGCCGAGGTGCCGGTGTTCATGGCGACTCCGACGTCGGCCTGCGCGAGCGCGGGGGCGTCGTTGGTGCCGTCGCCGGTCATGGCGACGAGTTTGCCGCCGGCCTGTTCGCGCTTGATGAGGGCCAGCTTGTCCTCGGGGGTGGCCTCGGCGAGGAAGTCGTCGACGCCCGCCTCGTCCGCGATGGCACGTGCGGTCAGCGGGTTGTCCCCGGTGATCATGATCGTGGTGATGCCCATGGCGCGCAGTTCGTCGAAGCGTTCGCGCATGCCGTCCTTGACGACGTCCTTGAGGTGGATGACGCCCAGGACCCGGGGTCCT
This sequence comes from Streptomyces sp. HNM0574, assembly GCF_012726235.1. Lineage (GTDB taxonomy): Bacteria > Actinomycetota > Actinomycetes > Streptomycetales > Streptomycetaceae > Streptomyces. Next base: position 244,653 of record NZ_JAASAH010000006.1, on the reverse strand, counting down.
TCGGTGTCCTCGACGGCGACGAGCAGCGGGGTGCCGCCGGCCTCGGAGACGGTGTCGGCGAGCCGCCGCGCGTCGGGGGCCACCGTCCCGCCGCGTTCTGCGACCCAGGTGAGGACCGAACCGGCCGCGCCCTTGCGGACCTTGACGCCGTCGGCGTCCACGCCCGACATGCGGGTCTGCGCGGTGAAGGGCACCCACTCGGCGTCCGCGGAGCCGGTGTCCTCGGACAGCCCGTACCTCTCCCGCGCGAGGGTGACGACGGAGCGGCCCTCGGGGGTCTCGTCGGCGAGCGAGGAGCGCAGGGCGGCGTCCGCGAGTTCGGCCTCGGTGACGCCGTGGACGGGGACGAACTCGGCGGCCCGGCGGTCGCCGAGGGTGATGGTGCCGGTCTTGTCGAGCAGCAGTGTCGACACGTCGCCGGCGGCCTCGACGGCGCGGCCCGAGGTGGCGAGGACGTTGCGCTGCACGAGGCGGTCCATGCCGGCGATGCCGATCGCGGAGAGCAGTGCCCCGATGGTCGTGGGGATGAGGCAGACCAGCAGGGCCGTGAGGACGACGAGGGTGGTCTGCGCGCCGGCGCCCGCGTAGCCGGCGAACGGCCTGAGGGTGACGACGACCAGTAGGAAGACGATGGTGAGCGAGGCGAGGAGGATGTTCAGCGCGATCTCGTTCGGCGTCTTCTGCCGGGCGGCGCCCTCGACGAGCCCGATCATGCGGTCGATGAAGGACTCGCCGGGCCTGGTGGTGATCCGGACGACGACGCGGTCGGAGAGCACCCGTGTCCCGCCCGTCACCGCGGACCGGTCGCCGCCCGACTCGCGGATGACGGGTGCCGACTCGCCGGTGATGGCCGACTCGTCGACGGAGGCGACGCCCTCGACGACGTCGCCGTCGCCGGGGATGACGTCGCCCGCCTCGCAGACCACGAGGTCACCGACCCGCAACTCGGCGCCGGGGACCTGCTCTTCGGCGGAGCCGTCGCCGGTCAGGCGGCGGGCCACCGCGTCGGTCTTGGCCTGGCGCAGGGTGTCGGCCTGGGCCTTGCCGCGGCCCTCGGCCACGGCCTCGGCGAGGTTGGCGAAGAGGACGGTGAGCCACAGCCAGGCGGCGATGACCCAGCCGAACCAGTCCCCCGGGTCCGCGGCGGCGAGCAGGGTGGTGAGCACCGAGCCGACGAGGACCACGAACATGACCGGGGTGCGGACCATCACCCGCGGGTCGGTCTTGCGGAGCGCCTCGGGCAGCGAGGTCAGCAGCTGTCCTGGCGTGAACATGCCTCCGCCGACGCGCCGTCGGGCGCCGCCGCCGGTGGTGCCGGGCGGTGTGTCCCGCCGGGGCTCCGTCGCGGGTGCGGCCGCCGGGGATTCCGTCTTCCGGGTCGTTGTGGATGTCGATGTCATGCCGCCAGCCCTTCGGCGAGGGGCCCGAGTGCGAGGGCCGGGAAGAACGTGAGACCGGTGATGATCAGGATCACTCCCACCAACAACCCGGTGAACAGGGGTTTTTCGGTGCGCAGCGTGCCCGCGGTGACGGGTGTGGGCCGTTGTTCGGCGAGCGAGCCCGCGAGTGCCAGCACGAAGACCATCGGCAGGAACCGGCCGAGGAGCATGCACACGCCGAGCGTCGTGTTGAAGAACGGGGTGTCGGCGCCGAGCCCGGCGAAGGCCGAGCCGTTGTTGTTGGACGCGGACGCGTACGCGTACAGCACCTCGGAGAAGCCGTGGGCGCCGAGGTTCGTCATGGCCTTCTCGCCGTCCGGCAGGGCCATCGCGACGGCGGTGCCGACGAGGACGAGCGCCGGGGTGACGAGGATGTACAGCGCGGCGGCCTTGATCTCCCGGGGGCCGATCCGCTTGCCCAGGAACTCGGGGGTGCGGCCGACCATCAGTCCCGCGATGAACACCGCGATCACCGACATGACGAGCATCCCGTACAGACCGGAGCCGACGCCTCCGGGTGCGATCTCGCCGAGCATCATGCCCAGCATCAGCACCCCGCCGGAGAGGCCGCCGAAGGAGTCGTGGAAGGAGTTGACGGAGCCGGTGGACGTCATCGTCGTCGACACCGCGAACAGGGACGAGGCGCCCTCGCCGAACCGCTGCTCCTTGCCCTCCATGGCGCCGCCCGCGAGCTGCGCCGCGGCGCCGGGGTGGGCGAACTCCAGCCAGGTGACGGCCAGTACGCCCGCTCCCCAGATGACGGCCATCGCGGAGACGATCGCGTAGCCCTGCCGGGGCGAGCCGGTCATCCGGCCGAAGGTGCGCGGCAGCGAGAAGGGGATCACCAGGAGCAGGAAGATCTCCAGCAGGTTCGACAGCCCGCCGGGATTGGCGAAGGGGTGCGCCGAGTTGGCGTTGTAGTAGCCGCCGCCGTTGGTGCCCAGATCCTTGATGACCTCCTGGGAGGCGACGGCCCCTGGGCTGATCGACTGCTGCTCCCCGGTCAGCGTCGTGACGGTGTGCACGTCGCCGAAGTTCTGCACCGCGCCGCAGGCGACCAGCAGCACGGCCGCGACCAGGGACAGCGGCAGCAGTACGCGGACGACGCCGCGTACCAGGTCGGCCCAGAAGTTGCCGAGTTCGCCGGTGCGGGAGCGGGCGAAGCCCCGTACGAGTGCCACCGCGACGGCCATGCCGACGGCGGCCGAGACGAAGTTCTGCACGGCGAGTCCGGCGGTCTGGGTGACGTGGCTCATCGCCGTCTCCCCCGCGTAGGACTGCCAGTTGGTGTTCGACACGAACGAGACGGCGGTGTTGAACGCCTGGTCCGGTGAGATCGGCGCGAAGCCGAGGGACAGCGGCAGCCTGTCCTGGACGCGCTGGAGCAGGTACAGGAACACGACTCCGGCCAGCGAGAACGCCAGGACGCCGCGCAGGTAGGCGGGCCAGCGCATGCCGGCGTCCGGGTCGGCGCCGATGCAGCGGTAGATCCACCGCTCGGCGCGCAGGTGCCGGGTGGACGAGTAGACGGCGGCCATCCAGTCGCCGAGTGGACGGTGCACGAGGGCCAGCGCCGCCACGAGCGCGGACACCTGGAGCACGTCAGCGAGTACGGGGCTCATGTGCGGGGTCAGAACCTCTCCGGGCGTACGAGGGCGAGAACGAGATAGCCCAGCAAGGGGACGGCGACGACGAGGCCGACGAGGATCTCGGCACGTCCGTCGAGAAGGGCGGTCACAGCTTCGCCACCCCCTTGGCGATGAGCGCCACCAGCGCGAACAGCGCGACCGTGGTGACGACGAAGGCCGCATCGGCCATCGAGCACTCCTGATGAGGTACGACGTGATCGGACGGTCCGATTACAAGCCCCGGACCGGGCGGCCACGACGCCCTCTGACGCCCCTCATACGCCGCCCGGCCCGGTCTTGACACCGCTCTGACGTCGGCCGTCACCACCGGCGGCCGGAACCCGCCCCTCGGGCCGGAACCGGCCCCCGTCTTCGGGTCAGAACCGGTCGGGGTACTTGCGGGCGAGGATCAGGTATCCGACGAGGCTGCCCGCGATGACCAGCCCCACGATGTTCTCCACGCTCACGACTGCGCTCCTTCGCTCACCGCGGAGGGCCGTCACGGGTTCGGACGTCCGGCCGCGGCGGCCCTCGTCACCGGGCCGGACGGGGCCAGTCTGCGGCCGTCGGAGGGCCGGGCCGGCGCCCGTTGACAGCGCTCTGACGCCCGTGGGGAGATCCTTGACGCCGGCCGTTCGCCCGGGGCTTCACGCCTCGACGGGGACGAGGGTCAGGTAGGCGAGGCCCAGGACGTCGCGGTAGCCGCGGAGCCAGGCGGCGCGGTGCCGGTCGGCGCGGGCGCGGGTCTCCTCGGCCTGCGGGTGGCCGGGGTGGGCGGCGAGCCATGCCTCGACGTCGGCGCGGTAGCCCGACTCGAACTCCTCCCATTCGTCACGGCTCGCGGTCTCGATCCACGCGGGGCGGAAGCCCGCGGCGACGGCCAGGTCGACGAGTTCCGCGAGCCCGTGGTGCTCGGCCGCGCGGGCGCCGGGCCACATCTGCGCCAACTCGGCCTGCTCCGGCGGGCGTTGCCAGATGCCCTCGCCGAGCAGCACGCGGCCGCCCGGGGCGACCAGCCGGCGCAGCGCGCGCAGCGCCGGTGCGGTGTGCCCGGGCGGCGTCGCGTCGCTGAGCGCCTGGCCGGCGCCGAGGCACAGCACGAGGTCGGCGGGCCCGCGCCGGGTGCCGACGGCCGACTCCCGTACGAAGCGGACGCGTTCGGCCAGCCCGCGCGTCCGCGCCTCGGCCCGTCCGCGTGCCAGGTCGTCCTCGTCCAGGTCGAGGCCGAGTCCGGTGGCCGTGGGTACGGCCTCCAGGACGCGGAGGGTGAACTCGCCCCAGCCGCAGCCGATGTCGAGCACGGTCGCCGGCGGGGACGGGACCTGGCGGGTGAGCCGGTGGATCATCCGGGCCGCCCGGTGCTCGGACAGGGGCCCGTGGAAGGTGAGCCGGGTCAGGCGCGGGGGTGCGGTGGCGGCGGCGTCGTCCATGGGGCCGCACTGTAGCGGGACGGGCTGCCCCGGGACATCGGATTCCGGTCGGCCACGCCCCGTTCCGCGCCGGAGCGTTCAGCCGCCGTGCGGTGTTCGGTTCCCGGACGGCGGCCCGCCCTCCCGCACCGGGTACGGGACGAAGGTGCTGCTGTGTTCGTCGACGGACAGTGCGCGGTCCAGCGGCGGTACCGCGCGCTGCGGGCAGTCGGTGCGCTCGCAGACGCGGCAGCCCATGCCGATGGGTGTGGCGGCCGCGGCGTTGTCGAGGTCGAGGCCGTCGGAGTAGACGACCCGGGAGGCGTGCCGGATCTCGCAGCCCAGCGCGATGACGAAGGTCTTGCCCGGCTCGCCCCAGCCGCCCCGGTTCCGGGTGACGGTCCGCGAGGTCCACAGGTGGCGCTGCCCGTCGGGCATCGCGGCGACCTGTACGTGGATGCGTCCCGGCGCGGCGAACGCGTCGTACACGCCCCACAGCGGGCACGTACCGCCGGTTCTGGAGAAGTGGAAGTCGGTCGCGGACTGGCGTTTGGAGAGGTTGCCCGCGCGGTCGACCCGGACGAAGGAGAAGGGGACACCGCGCAGTTTCGGCCGCTGGAGGGTGCTGAGCCGGTGGCAGACCGTCTCGTGGCCGAGGCCGAAGCGGTCGGTCAGCCGCTCGATGTCGTAACGGACCTCCTCGGCGGCGGCGTGGAAGGCGCGGTAGGGCAGGATCAGCGCGGCGGCGTAGTAGTTGGCGATGCCGATCCGGGCCAGCGTCCACGCCTGCGAGCCGGTGGGGAAGTCCTCGGCGGCGAGCGCCGATATCGCGTCGCCGTGCTCCAGCAGCGCGAGCTGGGTGGCCATCCGGAACGCCCGCTGACCGGGCCGCAGTCGGGCGGAGAGGTGCAGGACGCGGGTTTCGGGGTCGTAGTGGTGCTGGTGGTGCTGGTCGTCCCGGTGCCCGTGGCGCTGCCCGGAGGGGTCGTCGGCGAGCCGTACGCCGTGCTCGGCGAGGCGCGTGGTGAGCGCGCGCCGCACCTCGCCGGGGCGGATGCCGATGCGTGCGGCGAGGGACTCGGCGGCGAGGTCCGTCTCGTGCAGGTAGTTCCGGCGGCGGTAGAAGAACTCGCGGATCTCCTCGTGCGCGGAGCGCGGCGGCCGTGCGGACACCGCGCCGGCGCCCGGGCCGCGCCCCTCGGCGACCTCGGACACCTGCTCGGCCAGGCCCCGGTTGCGCCGTGCGAGGTCGATCAGGGCCGTCGCCACGTCCGGCATCCGCGCGGCCAGTTCGGACAGGTCCGAGGGCGAGACGCGGGCCGCGTCCACCGCGCCGGCCAGCGCCTCGCGCAGGTCCGCCACGAGGCGGCTGGTGTCCCGTTCCGAGAAGAAGCCGGCGTCGATGCCGAACGTCTCGGTCAGGCGGAGCAGTACGGGCACCGTGAGCGGCCGGGATTCGTGCTCCATCTGGTTCAGGTAGCTGGGCGAGATGCCGAGCAGGCGGGCGAGTTCGGCCTGTTTGAGGCCCCGGTCCTCGCGCAGCCGGCGCAGCCGGGCTCCCGCGTAGGTCCTGCTCACGGCGGCACTCCTTCCTGGCGCTGCGCCGCGGGCCGCGGCGGAAGCGGGCCCCGCCCACAAGGTCCCGTGCGCTTCGCAGACTTGGCAAAGGCGGGGTTCAAGATGAGCAGAACTTAGCAGCATTCCCCCCTTGTTGGCACTCCGTGCCGATGACAGATTCAGTGACACGGCCCGCCGGGACACCGGCGACCACCACACGAACCGGGGCGCGATTCACGCCCTGACGTCGGAGATCCCGGCCCTCGTGCGGCGGTACGCGTCCATCGTCTCCACCGGTTCACCGGCGGGCCGCCCCGGCAGACGTCAGGACAACCAACCCATGTGGCACCCGATGCCATGCAGGTGCGGCCTCCGGCGCCGAACTGCCTGGACCTTCGCAGAACTTCGCACACCTCACCCATCACTCCGCGGCCCCCGGGCCGCCACCCTCGGGAGACAGTCATGGCGGACACGCAGACCACAGCCGAACAGCTCGCCCGGCGCTGGGCGACCGACCCCCGCTGGCAGGGCATCGAGCGCAGCTACGGCGCGGGCGACGTCGTCCGGCTGTCCGGGAGCGTCCACGAGGAGCACACCCTCGCGCGGCGCGGCGCCGAGCGGCTGTGGCGGCAGCTCCACGAACGCGACTACATCCACGCGCTCGGGGCGCTCACCGGCGGCCAGGCCGTGCAGCAGGTCAGGGCCGGGCTCCAGGCGATCTACCTGTCGGGCTGGCAGGTCGCCGCCGACGCCAACCTGGCCGGGCAGACCTACCCCGACCAGAGCCTCTACCCCGCCAACTCCGTTCCGCAGACGGTGCGCCGGATCAACAACGCGCTGCTGCGCGCCGACCAGATCGCCACCGCCGAAGACGCGGGCGACGACACCGACTGGCTCGCACCGGTCGTCGCGGACGCCGAGGCGGGCTTCGGCGGCCCGCTCAACGCCTTCGAGCTGACGAAGGCGATGATCGAGGCGGGCGCCGCGGGAATCCACTACGAGGACCAGCTCGCCTCCGAGAAGAAGTGCGGCCACCTGGGCGGCAAGGTCCTCGTGCCCACCTCCCAGCACATCCGGACCCTGAACGCGGCCCGATTGGCGGCCGACATCGCCGACGTGCCCACCGTCATCGTGGCCCGCACCGACGCTCTCGCCGCGAACCTGCTGACCAGCGACGTCGACGAGCGCGACGCGCGGTTCTGCACCGGCGAGCGCACCGGAGAGGGCTTCCACCGGGTGCGGAACGGGATGGAGCCGGTCATCGCCCGTGGCCTGGCCTACGCCCCGCACGCCGACCTGCTGTGGATGGAGACCGGCACCCCGGACCTGGCGCAGGCCCGCGAGTTCGCCGAGGCGATCCACGCCCGGTACCCGGACCAGATGCTGGCGTACAACTGCTCGCCCTCGTTCAACTGGCGGGCCGCGCTGGACGACGACCAGATCGCCAAGTTCCAGCGCGAACTGGCCGCCATGGGCTACCGGTTCCAGTTCATCACCCTGGCCGGTTTCCACTCCCTCAACCACGGCATGTTCGACCTCGCCAAGGGCTACGCGGAGAGCGGCATGACGGCCTACGTCGACCTCCAGGAGAAGGAGTTCGCCGCGCAGCAGGACGGGTTCACCGCCGTCAAGCACCAACGGGAGGTGGGCACCGGCTACTTCGACCAGGTCTCCACCGCCCTCAACCCCGCCTCGGCCACCACAGCGCTCACCGGCTCCACCGAGGAGGAGCAGTTCCACTAGAGAGCCGCACCCGCCGGTGGCCGGCCACCGGCGGGTGCCTCTCCCCCGTCCGACGCTCCACGACGGTCTCTTCCCTCAGGGAGTCCCGCATGTCCCCCGCTCTCGCCCACCGTGTCGAGGTGACCGGCCCGCCCGGGCACCGGCACGACGAGATCCTCACGCCGGAGGCGCTCGACTTCGTCGGCCGGCTCCACACCGCCTTCGGCGAGCGGCGCCTGGCGTTGCTCACCGAGCGCCGGCGCCGCGCCCTCCGGCTCGCGTCCGGCGAGCCCCTGGACTTCTCGGTGGCCACGGCCCCCGTCCGGGACGACCCCGGCTGGCGGGTTGCCGCGCCCGCTCCCGGCCTCACCGACCGGCGGGTGGAGATCACCGGCCCGCCCGCCCGTGACGCGGCCGCCCGCGCCCTCACCTCCGGCGCCCAGGTGTGGATGGCGGACCTCGAGGACGCCACCTCCCCCACCTGGCAGAACATCGTCGACGGCCAGCTCGTGCTGCGGGACGCGTCCGAGGGCCGCCTCGTCCGCGCCGCTCCCGGACGCCTCGCCACCGTCGTCGTCCGGCCGCGCGGCTGGCACCTCACGGAGGAGCACCTGCGCGTCGGCGGGGAGCCGGTGTCCGCCTCCCTCGTGGACTTCGGGCTGTACTTCTTCCACTGCGCCAGGCGGCAGCTCGACGCCGGCCGCGGCCCGTACTTCTACCTGCCCAAGCTGGAGAACCACTACGAGGCCCGGCTGTGGAACGACGTGTTCGTCCTCGCCCAGGAGCTGCTCGGCATTCCACGCGGCACCGTCCGGGCCGCCGTCCTCGTCGAGACCGTCACCGCCGCCTTCGAGATGGAGGAGATCCTCCACGAACTGCGCGAGCACAGCGCCGGGTTGAACGCGGGACGCTGGGACTACCTCTTCAGCCTCGTGCGGAACTTCGCGCACCGTCCCGACTACCTGCTGCCCGACCGCGGCAAGCTCACCATGACCGCACCGTTCCTGCGCGCGTACACCGACCTGCTCGTGCGCACCTGCCACCGGCGCGGCGCCCACGCCATCGGCGGCCTGGCCCAGCAGCTGACCGGCACGGGACCGGCGGCCGAGGAGCCGGCGGCGGTGCGGCTGGACAAGGAGCGGGAGGCCGAGGAGGGCTTCGACGGCTCCGCCGTGGTCGACCCGGCGCTGGTGCCGGTCTGCCGCCGGGTGTTCGACGGCCGCCTCGCGGGGCGTCCGCACCAGATCGAGCACACCAGGGAGGACGTGCACGTCACCGCGCGCGACCTGCTGGCGGTCCGCCGGACCGCGGGACCCCCGACGTCGGAGGGCATCCGGGCGGACGTCGCCGTCGCGCTGCGGTACATCGACTCCTGGCTGCGGGGCCGGGGCGCGGTCACGCTGGACGGTCTGGTGGAGGACGCCTCCACCGCCGAGATCGCCCGCTGTCACCTCTGGCAGTGGCTGCGGCACGGCGCGGACGACCGCGCCACCGTGCTCGCGCTGCTCGACGAGGAGTGCGCCGCGCTGGCCCGCGAGGACCCGGACGCGCTGGTCGTCCAGGCCCGTTCCGTCCTCGAACGCACGGCGCTGGCACGGGAGTTGCCCGCCTTCTTCACCACGGAGGCCTACGCCGCGCACCTCGTCCGTACCCGTGAGGTCCGGGCGTGAGCCCCGTGGAGGCGTCGCCTCCCGCTCCGGTCCGTGCCGTGCGGCGGGTCGGTGTCGTCGGCGGCGGGCAGATGGGCGCCGGAATCGCGGAGGTGTGCGCACGCGCCGGGCTCGACACCGTCGTCCGCGAGGCGGACGGGACGGCCGCCAGGGCGGCCCGGGAGCGGGTGGCGGGCTCGCTGGAACGCGCCGTCGGGCGCGGCAAGCTGGCACGGCCCGAGGCTGAAGACGCCCTCTCCCGGCTCGTGTTCACCGGAGAGCTGGAGGACCTGGCCGACCGGCAGCTCGTCGTCGAGGCCGTCGTGGAGAACGCGGAGGCCAAGGCAGAGGTCTTCGCGGCGCTCGACAAGATCGTCGAGGATCCCGGGGCCGTGCTGGCCACCAACACCTCCTCGGTTCCGGTGATGCGGCTCGGCATGGCGACCGGGCGCGCGGACCGGGTGGTGGGCCTGCACTTCTTCAACCCGGTCCCCGTACTGCCCCTCGTCGAACTCGTCACCTCGCTGCACACCTCGGCCGAAACGGCCCGGGACGCCGAGGAGTTCGCCGCGCACGTCCTCGGCAAGACGGTGGTGCGCTCCCGGGACCGGGCCGGCTTCGTCGTCAACGCGCTGCTCGTCCCCTACCTGCTCTCGGCGGTCCGCATGGCCGAGTCCGGCTTCGCCACGGCCGAGGACGTCGACGCCGGAATGGAGCTGGGCTGCGCCCACCCCATGGGGCCGCTCAGGCTCGCGGACCTGATCGGCCTCGACACCGTCGCCTCCATCGCGGACTCGCTGTACGAGGAGTTCAAGGAACCGCTGTACGCCGCGCCGCCGCTCCTGCGGCGCATGGTCGAGGCCGGGCTGCTGGGCCGCAAGTCCGGTCACGGGTTCCACGTGTACGACCAGGGCCGATGAGGGGTCCTGGTACCTCCCGCGCCCGTTGAGGGGCGGGCGCGGGACGGCGCCCGGCACGGTTCAGAGGCCCGTGCCGGGCGCCGCGGCGCGTGCACCGCTCACCCCCGGTCGAAGGTGCGGTCGAGGAAGTGGAGGGCGTTGCCGACCTCGGCGCGGTCGACGACGGGGCCGTGGCCCACGCCCGGCACGATGCTGAGTTCGGCGCGGGTGCCGGTCCTGCGGACGGCCTTGTGGAGTTCGCGGGACTGCTGGTGCGGGACGAGGCAGTCGGCGTCGCCGGTGGCGATGCTGAACGGCGGCAGGTCGCGTGCCGTGTCCAGGTAGGTGAGCGGGTCGGCCCGCCGCACCTTCCCGGGGATCGTGGGCAGTGCGGCGCCCAGCCACTGCGACTCGGAGGAGGCGGCGGAGTCCCGGGGGTGCAGGCGTCCTTCGCAGACCTTCGGGGTGTCCTCCCTGAACTGGTCGTCCATGGCGCCGAAGTTGTTCGGCGCGTACCAGACGACGGCGGCCTGGACGGCGGAGGAGACGTCCGCGTGGCCGAGCGCCGGATCGTCGAACATCGTTTTCCGGCCACCGGTGACGGCGACCATCTGTGCCATGTAGCCGCCGGCGGACTCGCCCCAGATGACCAGGCGTCCCGGGTCGAAGCCGCAGGCGCCGGCGTGTGCGCGCAGCCAGCGCACGGCGGCCTTCACGTCCTGCACCCCGGCGGGGAACAACGCCTCTCCGGTGAGGCGGTAGTTGACGCTCGCGGCGGCGTAGCCCCGGCGGAGCTGGTGGGCGATGTTCGGCTTCTCCATGTCCTTGTCGCCCTGCCGGAAGGAGCCGCCGTGCACGTTGATGATCAGCGGGGCGTCCTTGCCCGCGTTCTCGGGGAGGTAGAGGTCGAGTTTCTGCGCGTCCGAGGTACCGGCGTACGGGACGTCCTCGTGCGTGGGCACGGGGAGTGCCGGCTTCCCGTTCGGGGAGGGGGCGCTGATCCGCTTCCCCTCCCCCTTCCCGTCCTTCTTCCGCTCGTCCTTCCGCTCGTCGACGCAGGTGGCGGGGCGTTCGGCGGGCCGGCCGTGCGCGGGGCGGCTCACGTCCTGGGTCGTGTCGGCGCCGGGCAGCCCGCCGCAGGCGGTGGCCCCGATCAGGGGCAGGCCCGCGAGCAGGGTGACGGCGAGGAGGCGCCTCGGGCGGGCGGAACCGCCCGAGGACACCCGGTTGTTGCGAGGGAGGCGCACGGCCCGACTCCTTGATTCACGCACCGGCAGGGCGGCGAAGCATAGAGGACGGAAATGATCGGAAAGCGACGAGCAGGTGCCGCCGCACGTCACACGGGTCCGGGCTTGATCCGCCGGCGTCCGGGCGGCACCCTCGTGACGTGCCGAAACTGCTGATCGTTCACCACACCCCGTCGCCCAACCTGCAGGCCATGTTCGAGGCCGTCGTCGCCGGGGCGACGACGGACGGCATCGAGGACGTCGAGGTCGTCCGCAGGCCCGCGCTGTCCGCCACCGTGCAGGACGCGCTGGACGCCGACGGCTACATCCTCGGGACGCCCGCCAATCTGGGCATGATGAGCGGCGCCCTGAAGGTCTTCTTCGACACCGTCTACTACCCGGTGCTGGACACGGCCCGGGGCCGCCCGTACGGGCTGTACGTGCACGGGAACAACGACACGACCGGCGCGGTGCGCGGCATCGAGTCCGTCACCACCGGCCTCGGCTGGCCCAAGGCGGCGGAGAACGTCCTCGTCACCGGCGAGCCCTCGAAGGCGGACGTGGAGGCCTGCTGGAACCTGGGCGCGACGGTGGCGGCGGGGCTCATGCCCTGACCGGGGCCGCCGGCCGGGCGGCTCAGATGGCCGCGCGTACGGCCGCCTCGAAGCCTTCGACGTGGCTGCGGGCGAGTTCGGCCGCCTTGTCCGCGTCGCCCTCGGCGATCGCCACCAGCAGCGGGCGGTGCTCCTCGACGTGGCCGCTGACCCCGCCGGGCAACCGGTCCAGGAAGAGGCACCAGATGCGGGTGGCCAGGTTGTCGTGCCGGACGAGGGTGTCCTCCAGGTACGGGTTGTGGGTGGCGCCGTAGATCGCCCGGTGCACCCGGAGATCCATGCGCATCAGCTCGCCGGAATCCCGTCTGCTGGTGTCCGTGTGCTCCAGTTCGTGCAGCAGTTCCTCCAGCTCCGTGCGGTCCTGCTCGGTCGCGCGCCGCGCGGCCTGGGCCGCGGCCATCGGCTCCAACTGCTGGCGCACCTCGGAGATGTGGGCGAGGTCGGTGATGTTGACCTCGGTGGCGAAGGTGCCGCGCCGGGGGTAGGTGACGATGAGCCGCTCGTACTGCAGCCGCTTGAGCGCCTCCCGGACCGGCGTCCGCCCGACGCCCAGTTCCTGGGAGAGCTGATCCTCGTTGACCGGCGCACCGGGACGGATCTCCAGCATCACCAGGCTGTCGCGTATGGCGCGGTACGCGCGCTCGGCGTACGACAGTTCCTCGGCGCCCGAGATCGTCAACACGTTCTGCATGGAGCCCCCTTGACTCGTCGAACGGTCTCTCATACCTTACCGCACAAGCTGATATACCAGTCCACGCACAGCTTTTCCACATCCGGAAAACCGGTGGTGGGAAAGGCCGTTGAGGGATTGTCGTCCGCTGCGAGGAAGGGGTTAAGAAGCCGCGCTAGGGGGCCGTGCGCAGGTTTTCCTCCAGCCAGGCGACGCCGAAGTCCACGGTCTCCGCCGCCTCGAAGAGATGGCATTCCGCGGCGCCCACCCGTCCCCTGCGGCCGAATCCGGCGGTGAGCATGGCCCGGGCGATGGTCTCGAAGGGCCAGGTGCCGTCGGGGACCACGGCGGAGTAGTCGAAGGCGCCGTCCTCCGAGTCGATGTCGTGGAAGCGCCGCCACACCCGCCGCCCGTCGACGAGGATCGGCTGCTCGTACTCCACGAACCGCTTGCCGGGCACGTCGGCCAGGGCCTCGGCGTGGTGCAGGAGCGTGAGCGCGTCCAGCGGTGCGCCCAGCAGCAGTACGCGGCCGCCCAGGGCGGCCAGCCGGGCCAGCGGGCTGCCGGGGCCGTGCGGGTCGTCCCAGGGGTGGTCGGCCATCAGGGCGTGGGCCGCCGCGCCGAGCGCGGCGAAGCTGACGTCGGGGTGCCTGCTGCGTACGGCGCCCGGGCGGCGGCGCAGGGCTTCGGGGAGCCGCCCGTTGTGGTGGTCGGCCTCGCTCAGGTCCGGGTCGTACGCGGGGTGTTCGGCGCGCAGCGCCTCCTGCCAGGCGCGCGGCCAGTCGGTGAACCCGTAGGGCGGGGCGTCGTTCCAGCCGCAGGTCACCATCAGGGTGCCCGGTGCGCCGACGACGTCGAGGAGCGCGTCGATCACCGTCCGGGAGCCGCCCGCCACGTAGCCGAGGGCGGACATCTCGGTGTGGAACATGACCGTGTCGCCCGTGGTCAGGCCGAGCGCGGACAGATCGCGGGCGAGCCGGGAGCGGGTGACCGGGCCGTCGGAGCGCTTCAGCAGGGCCGTTTCGTCCATGAACGGACGGTAGCGGGCGGACGGGCGCCTGCGGCAAGCGAATAACTGCCGGTGGTGCGCGGCGGGTTCGGGGCGGGGCTCTAGTGGGTGCGCAGGGTCAGGCTCTGGGCCAGGGTGCCGAGAGGGCCGTGCTGGTCGTGCAGGGTGCTGCTGGTCAGGCCGAGGCCCGTCGGTCCGAAGGAGACCGTGGTGTCGAAGCCCGTCCACGCGCCCCGCGGCTGCCGGAACAGGTGGGCCGTGAGGTCGAGGTTCGGGAAGGCCAGGTCCTGCGGATCGGCGCGCACCGCCATGCCGTTGGCGAGGTCGAAGAGCGTCGCGGCACCGGCGAGCGGGCCGACGGGCTCGCCCGCGACGAGCTGGTGCTCGGTGCGGATCCAGAAGGCCGCGCGGCCGGGCCCGGTACGGTCCCGGCGCACCTCGGCGGAGGCGACGAAGCCGCCGGGCCAGACCGTGGACGGGTCCCACGGCTTCATACTCTCCGGTCCCGGGATGCCGGGCAGGCCGGTGCCCTCGACGGCGCCGCTGTCGCCCGGCCGCATCAGCCAGGCGCGGACGGCGACCACGGTGCGTCCGGCGTGCGCGAGTTCGGCCTCGACGAGTTCGACGGTGCGCCCCGCGCGGGCCACCCGTACCCCGGACTCGACGTCCTCCAGCGGCACCCGGCCGTGGATGTCGTAGGAGAGCCGCCCGATGTGCAGCCCGTCGTCGCGGCGGGCGTCCCGGTCCTGCTCGACCAGGTGGGCCAGCAGTCCCAGGGCCGGGCCGATGTGCTGCTCCTCGGGGTCCCAGGCCCCGCCGACGTGACGGGTCGGCCGGAACACCGACGCGCCCACCCGCTCGAAGTACGCCACGCTCACTCCGTTCTCCCGCTGCCTGCCGTTCCGCTTTCCGGACAGCCCCTGGACCCTTCCCTTCCGGAGCGTGGACATTCCGGCCCCGGCCGAACACCTGTGTGTGCATGCCCTGTTGGACGCCGCACGGGGAGAACCACCGGGCCCCGCGCGCACGTCGCTCTCTCCGAGAGCCGGCGGACCGTGGAGAGAGAGCGCATGACGGACGGACGACCGTGCGTGTTCCGGGAGGCGTCCGGTGTCCTGCGGGACGGCGGACGGGCGCTGCGGGGGCGGACGCTGCGCGTCGTCGGGGCGGCGGCGCTGGGCGGGCTGGCGCTCACGGCCGTCTGCTTCCTGGTGTCCTGGCCCGCGTTCACGGAGATGGAGAACGGGGCCGCCGAGGCCCGGCGCGCCCAGGACTCGTACGCCCCCGACCTCGGCGTTCCGTGGCTCGTGGCGCTCTGCGGGCTCCCCTTCCTGCTGCTGCTCGCGCTGCTCGGCAGCGCGCGGCTCCAGCTGCTGCACTCCCGCGCGGCCGCGCCCACCGGCACGGCCGCCGCACGGGCACGCACCGTCGCGGCGGTCTACGTACTGCGCGCCCTGTGCACCGGAGTTCCGCCGACCGCCGGGTTCCTGGCGTACGAGGCGATCGCCCTCGCCGCCCCGGCGGCCCCGGACCCCGTACGGGCCGTGCCCGGCTGTCTCGCCCTGCTCGCGGCGGGAGGGGTGCGGCTCGGGCTGGCGCTGGCGCCGGCGGCCGCCGCCGAGGGGTTCGCGCCGGTCGCGGCACTGTGGCGCTCATGGCTGCTGGTCCGGAGCGGGCTCGGGTGGCGGCGCACGGCGGCGGTCGCCCTGCCGCTGGGCGCGTGCACCCTGGGCACGTTCCTCCTGACGCCGGCCGCCGCCCTGCCCCTCCGCCCCGCCGTCGCCACCGCGTTCACGGCCCTCGGCCCGGACAACCCGTACGCCGCCCACGCCGCTGCCCGGCTCGTCCCCGTCGCCCTCGCCGCCCTCCTCACCGGTGCCCTGGCCCTCCCCTTCGCCCAGACGTGCCTCGCGCTCCTGCACCGGCGGGGCGGTCAGTAGTCGAGGCCCGCGTACCAGTCGCCGCGGCCTGCCCGGGTGAGGTCGAGGAGGTGCCAGACGGGGGTGAGCAGGTCGATGCCGCGCTCGTCGATGTCGTCGGACAGGCGCGGGTGCGTGGAGTAGAAGTGCCGTACCGCGCCGTCGGCGTCGCGGGTGAGGACGGTGACGGTGGAGTCCTGGTTGCCCTCGGCGTCCTCGCCGCCCAGGTCGTACTTGAAGGTGCTCGAACCGGCGCTCAGCAGGCGCAGGTTGGTCCACTGCCGGTTCCTGGCGTGCGCGCGGAGGGCGGGCAGGGAGGCCGCGGCGACGACCGCGAGGTCGACGGTCCGGCCGATGTGGCGGGCCACTCCGTTGAAGCCGTCGAGCCACATCGTGCACATGGGGCACGGTTCGGTCTGCCGCTTGCCGTACATGAACTGGTAGACGACCAGTTCGCGCCCCGGCCCGGTGAACAGTTCACTCAGCCGTACGTTCCGTACCGGCGCGTCCCCGTCGGCCAGGTCGGCGGGGCCCTCCTCCAGGACGTAGTCGTCCAGGACCGGTCCCTGCGGCAGGGCGCGGCGCATCGCGGCGACGCGTTCGCGGTGCCGCATCAGTTCCGTCTCGGCCTGGCCCAGTTCCTCGCGCGCCTCGGTGTATTCGGCGGATTCGCCGGTGAGATTCGTGTACCGCATCCCTGATTCCAGCCTTTCCTGTACGTGCCCCCTCGATTCGGCTCACCACGGTATTCCCGGACCCGGAAGGCGACGGGCAACGAAACGACGGGGCCGGGGAATGCGCAGGTGGCCGGGCGGGAGCGGGAATTCGCCGGAGAGGCCGCCGAACGGCCGGGCCGGAAGCGCGACTTGCCGTGACGGCCCGCCGTGCGGAATCCGGCGGGGCACACGGACCGGTCAGAGGTGCGTGCCGAAGAAGGCGGTCAACTGGTCCGCGCTCACCTGCGCGCACGACCCCGACCGGCAGTTCGTGGTCTGGACCGCCGAGCCCGGCGCCCCCTCCCACGACGGCTTGCGCATCCTCGCTTCCTGGGCCACCACGGAGACCGCGCCGCCGGGCGTCTCCCAGCCGCACCGCCGGCCCGTGCCGGCGCGCCTCCGCGCGGCGCGGTCGTACAGGTGAACGGAGCGTGTACCGGCAGGAGTTGTGTTGTGCCGCATGCGTTGACGCGCCGGTGGTGCGTGGCTAACGTCTTCGCTCATTGAAATTTCCATTCCGGATTACGGAAGGGCGTAGACGTGTTCGGGTCTCTGTCGCGCGGGGGCGACAAGCGGACTCCTCCGGCCCGGCCGGAGGACCAGCCACTGTCCGCAGGGCAGTTGGGGGCCTACGGGCTCCAGCACGTCCTGACCATGTACGGCGGCATCGTCGCCCCGCCACTGATCGTCGGACCCGCCGCCGGACTGTCGGGCCCCGAGGTGGGGCTGCTGGTGACCGCCACCCTCTTCGTCAGCGGGCTGGCGACGCTCCTGCAGACGCTGGGGCTCCCGAAGTTCGGAGCCCGGCTGCCCCTCGTGCAGGGCACCACCTTCGCGGCCGTCTCGACGATGACGGCCATCGCCGCGCAGGGCCAGGGGCTCCCCGCCGTCTTCGGCGCCACCGTGGTGGCGGGCCTGGCGGGGCTCGTCGCCAGCTTCTTCTTCGGGAAGGTCGTCCGCTGCTTCCCGCCGGTGGTGACGGGTTCCGTCATCACCGTCATCGGCCTGACGCTGCTGCCCGTGGCCTTCGGCTGGGCCTCCGGCACGGGGAACGTCACCGCGCGGGGCGGCTCCATGGCCGACATCGGACTGGCCGGGCTGACGGTGCTGATCATCCTGGCGCTCTCGGCCCTGGGCACGGGCGCCGTCTCCCGGCTGTCGATCCTGCTGGGCATCGCCCTCGGCACGGCCTGCGCCGCCGCCTTCGGCATGACCGACTTCTCCACGGTGGGCCAGGGTTCGTTCTTCGCCGTGCCCCAGCTGCTGCCCTTCGGGCCGCCGGTGTTCGAGATCTCGGCGATCGTCTCCATGACGGTGGTGATCTTCGTGGTGCTCACCGAGACGACCGCGGACATCCTCGCCGTGGGCGAGATCGTCGACTCCCGCGTGGACGCGCGCCGGATCGGCGACGGCCTCCGCGCCGACATGCTCGCCACCACCCTCTCGCCCCTGTTCGGCGGCTTCGCCTCCAGCGCGTTCGCGCAGAACGTCGGCGTGGTTGCCCTCACCAGGATCAAGAGCCGCTACGCGGTAGCGGCCGGCGGCGTCCTCATGGTCGTGCTCGGCCTGCTGCCGGTCATGGGGAGGGTGATCGCGGCGGTGCCGCTCCCGGTGCTCGGCGGCGCCGGACTCGTCCTGTTCGGCTCGGTCGCCGCCAGCGGCATCCGCACGCTGTCCACGGTGAGCTTCCACCGCAACGCCAACCTGGTGCTGGTGGCCACCGTGCTGGGCATCGGCCTCGTCCCCGTCGCCGCCCCGCACTTCTGGGACCCGTTCCCCCGGTGGTTCTCGCTGATCATGTCCTCCGGCATCAGCGCCGCCAGCATCGTGGCCGTCCTGCTCAACCTCGCGTTCAACGAGACCCGCCGCCGGCGCCCCGACCTCCCCGCCGCCCCGCCGCGCCACCGTTCACCCCGCAAGGGCCGGTGAGGAACACCCATGGCGCTCTTCCGGTTCCGCGGGCTGCCGCGCCCGTACCTGGCCCCGGAGCTGGACGACGCCCGGCTCGGCGCCGTGTGCGAACGGCTGGAGGCGCCCGCCGGAGGGCTGGCGCCGATGGACATCGGGCAGGGACTGGCCGACATCCGCCTCACCCTGGCCGAGCAGCTGCTCGACGGCATCGTCCCGGACTGGGAGCGGCGCACCCACCGGTGCAGGACCCTCGCCCGCGCGATCGACCCGGGCCTGGCCCGCCGGTGGGCCGAACGGCGGCCCGACAGCGCCGAGTTGCAGCTGCTCAGGGCGTGGACGGAGCTGGAGACCGGCCGCCGCGAGCAGCATGTGCACAGCCCGCAGGACACCGTCGACGCCTGCCGGCACGCCGCCGGACTGCTGCCCGACGACCCCGCGCCCTGGACAGCGCTGCTGGGCGTGCTCCGGCTGCTGCGCAGGCCCGCGGGCGAGGTGTTCCCCGTCTGGCACGAGGTCGCCCGCCGGGACGCCTGGCACCGCGAGGCCTGTCTGCAGATGCTCGGCTATCTGTCGCCGGACGAGGGCGGGTCCAGCGCGCAGGAGATCGACTTCGTCGACGCGGCCGAGTCCGCCATGCCCCCCGGCGCCCCGGCGACGGGCCTGCGGCTGCACGCGTTCACCGCCCGCTACCGCAGGACACTGGCCGCGGGCGGCCCCAACGCCGTACTGGCCGGCCATCTGTGGCACCAGCCGCCGGTACGGGCGTGCGTGGACCGCGCCCTCGCCGA
The DNA here is from genome assembly GCF_012726235.1 of Streptomyces sp. HNM0574. GTDB lineage: Bacteria > Actinomycetota > Actinomycetes > Streptomycetales > Streptomycetaceae > Streptomyces. Next base: position 225,497 of record NZ_JAASAH010000006.1, on the reverse strand, counting down.
GTGGCTGCGCCCGGACGCCCTCCCGCACGCCACCGCGCTGGCCGACCTCAACCTCCTCGCCTACGCGCTCGTCCACGCGCACCGCCCCGCCGACGCCCTCCGGGTCTTCCGCCGGGTGGGCGGCGTCGTGGCCCCGTGGCCCTGGGAGCTGGACGGCGATCCGGTGCGCGCATTCACCCGCGCACGCGAGGGGGTGCTGCCCTGAGTGCCTTACGGGGAGGGGTGGTTCACCGATTCCCCATCCCCGCGGAATGGACGCGCGAGCACGCACCGGAATACTCCCCGCACGGCGACCGGAAATACCCGGCCGACCGCCGCGCTGAGTGCACCGGTTTTCTCGGTGTGCCCGGATGCTCACGCGGTCCCGCGCGGCGCGTAGCAGCCAAGTAACAAGCTGCCGGGGCCCCTTGGAGCCGCAGGTGGGACCGTGTTCGGATGTGTCCATGACACGCACCAATGGTTCCCCGGAGGGATCCACCGAAGGGACAGCGCACGCCCCGCACGGGAATCAGGACAAGGCCGTTCCCGGCGAGGAGAAAAAGCTGGCGGAAAACCAGGAGAAGACCCCGGACAAGAGCAGCGGCAAACACCGTGCGGGAAAGTCCTCCGGCAATCCGGAGAACGGCACCGAAAACGCGAAGGGCGCCAAGAACCCCCGCCTCCGGGCCCGGCTCCGCGTCTCCGCGAAAATCGGCATCGCCCTGGCGGTGCTCCTGGCCTTCCTCGGCGTCGGGGACCGCTGGGCGGTGCTGTACGCGGAGGACAAGGCCGCCACGCAGGTGCAGGAGTCGCTGCACCTGCGCGCCAAGCCCGACGTCCGCATCCCCGGCTTCCCCTTCCTGACCCAGCTCGCCACGGAGGAGCTGGACCGGGCCGACGTCACCGTCACCGACGCGCCCGGCGGCCGGATCTCGGTGGCCCGGGTCGAGGGCACCACCCGCGACGTCCGCCTGGTCACCGGCGACTCGCCGCTGTCCGTCAAGGGCGCGGTACTGGGGAGGACGCACGGCGAGGTGATGCTCGCCTTCGACGACCTGGACCGTGAACTCGGCACCTCCCAGGTCTCGTTCCACCGCGGCAAGCGCCCGGACACGGTGCTGGCCGACGGGCGGCTGCCCGTCGCGGGCCGCACCGTGCAGCTGCACGCCACCGCGCACCTGCGCCGCATCGGCCGGACCGGCGTGGGCACCACGGTGCGCGACATGCGGCTGGACGTGCCGGGGCTGTTCTCCTACACGCCCGGCGAGGACGGCGGCCTGCGGCTCGCCGAACCGCTCGCCGAACGCGTCCGGAACGACGCGGCGAAGGTCCGGGCCCTGTTCCGGGTCGGCAGCGTGGCGCAGCGCTTCGGCCTGACCCCGCGGCGCGCGGCGCGGATACGTCAGAGCGAGGCGGCGCTGCACCGGCTGACCGGCGAACCGCGGTTCACCGAGCGGCTGATGCGGGTCAACCTCCTGGACGCGGCGCTGGAGAACCCGTCCCTGCTGAAGAAGTTCGGCATCGACCCGGGCCTGATCGACGCCCTGGAAAAGCTGAAGGCCCCGAAGCTCGCGGACGAGCTGACCTGGTCCACGCGGCTGCCCGACTCCCCCGGCCACATCCGCATCCGGACGCTCGCGGTCCGGAAGGACGGCATCCACGCCGAACTCGTCAGCCCCGGCCTCAAGTTCGGCGCCACCAAGGGCTGACGGCGGCCTGCCCGTGCGCGTACGGCGAGGGCGCCGGCGGACGCGCGCCGGCACCGCCGCCGGGCGCGGCGTGTCCGGCTATCCCGCCGTCCGGGCGGCCACCGCCTGGGCGAGGGTGCTGAAGAAGTGGCTCATCGCGCGGGAGGTGCACGGGAGTTCGGGGTTCCAGGGGAGGACGGTGGCGCCGTCCGCGAGGCGCGTCCAGCCCTCGTTCTCCCGGAGCGCGTCGAGCGGGGTGGCGTTGCCCCGGGCGTCCGCGAGGATCACGTCGGGGGCCGCCCCGGCCGCCGTGGCCCAGTCCGTGGTGACCCAGTTGCCGCCGCTGCCCGGCAGGTCCGCCGGACGGAGCCCCAGTTCGGTGAGTGCCCGCAGATCCGGCCACGCGTCGGCGCGTGCCACGTGCACCGTGTCGGCGCCCGCGGGCGACAGCGCCGTCACCCGCACCCGCGGCGCCTCCCCGGCCGCGGCCCGCAGCGCGTCCGCGCTCGCCTCCAGCCCGGCGGGCGCCGGGGGTTCGGCGCCGAGCGAGCGGGCCAGTTCCGCGTACCGCTCGCGCACGGAGAAGAGCGAGTGGCCCGCGCCCGTGCCGACGGCGACCGTGGGCAGTTCAGCGGCGAGCTCCCCGGCCGTCTCCGGGTCCACGCCGTAGAGGTGCTCCCCGTCGTAGGTGACGGAGACGAACAGGTCGGCGCCGCTCGCGCGGACCGCGGCGGCGTCGATCTCGGCCCCCGCGCCGAGGTACGGGACGTCCCTGTCCGTCAGGGCCTCCGCCTTGACCGGGTCGATCCCGTCCTTGTCGTGCGGGGAGCCGAATATGCCGCTCACCGGCAGGCCCAGGTCCTGGAGGACCGCGGCCGCCTGTACGTAGGCGACGATCCGGCGGGGGCGGCGCGGAGCCGTCGCTTCCCGTCCCCGGTCGTCGCGGAAGGCCCAGAAGCTGTCCATGGTCATGCGTCTCCCGCCCGCCCTCGTGCGCGCCCTTCGGTGGACGGGCGCGCGCGTCTGTGCCAGTGCCCTCCCCCGCACTTGCCCGCGGTATGCGTACCTGCACCGGCCCGCGACGAACGCCAACTCCCTTGCCCCGCTGGCGGGTTGGGCGTCCGATGCCTAGGGTCACGGGCATGGGGTCACGGGGGCCGGCGCGGCGGCACACGGTACGGGCGCGGACGGGGATCCGGCTGTGGCCGGTCGGCACCGTACTCGCGCTGATCTTCACGGCCGCGCTCGCCGTGTCCGGCACGGTCTTCTGGACGCTGGCCGGACTCCTGGGCGTACAGGGGCTCGCGCCGGAGACCCGGCTGACCTCCAGGACGCTGTTCGACCTGGTCAAGCTCTCGTTCGGGGTGGTAGCGGGCTCGGGCGCGCTGGTCGCCCTGGTGGTCGCCTACCGGCGGCAGCGCATCGACGAGGACGGGGCGCACCGCGAGACCGTCCGGCTGCACACCGAACGCTTCACCACCGCCGTCTCCCAGCTCGGCGACCCGTCGACGGCCGTCCGCCTCGGCGGAGTTCACGCCCTCGCCGGACTCGCCGACGACGCGCCCACCGACGCGCTCCGCCAGACCTGCGTCGACGTCCTGTGCGCCTACCTCCGCCTGCCGTACGCCCCCGACCCCGGCGACGGCGACCAGGAGGCGCGCCGCGAGCACCTCGCCCTCCGCGAGGTCCGCCACACCGTCATCCGCCTGATCCGCGACCACCTCCGCCTCCCCACGGACCACCCCCACTCCTGGCGCGGCTACGACTTCGATCTCACCGGCACCGTCCTCGACGGAGGCGACTGGTCCGGCGCCCACTTCTCGGGCGGGGAGGTGTCGTTCGCGGGGGCCACGTTCTGCGGCGGGAAGGTCTCCTTCGCCCAGACGCACTTCTCCGGGAGCCGGGTGTCCTTCCTGGACGCGCGGTTCACCGGGGGCGAGGTCGACTTCTCCGGGGCGCGGTTCTCCGAGGCGCTGGTGCTGCTCGGCGCGGAGTTCTCGGGCGGTGAGGTCTCCTTCGGCGCCGCGGAGTTCTGCGGGGGCGACGTCAGCTTTCTGGGGGCGCAATTCTCCGGGAGCCAAGTCCGCTTCGGGGGTTCCCGGTTCACCGGCGGGCACGTCACCTTCCTCCAGCCCCGGTTCACCGGCGGAGAGGTCAGCTTTGCGCGCGCCGAGTTCTCGGGCGGCCGCGTCGCCTTCCACCACGCCCGCTTCGAGAACGGCGAGGTCTCCTTCGCCTACGCGGTGTTCTCCGCCGGTGCGGTGTCCTTCACGGGGGCGCGGTTCTGCGGCAGCGCGGTCAGCTTCCGCGACGCCCGGTTCGCGGGCGGGCAGGTCCTGCTGACCGGTGCCGAGTTCGCCGGCGGCCTGGTCTCGTTCGCCCGCGCGGAGATCTCCGGTGGCGAGATCTCCTTCACCGGGGCCGAATTCGCCGACGGCCGGCTCTCCTTCGCCGAAGCCACCCTCTGCGGCGGTCAGCTCGGCTTTTTCGCGGCGAAGTTCGCCGGACGCGGCGTGGGCGTGGCCGACGTCGTCCTCGCCCACGCCAGCCTGAGGCGCGGCACACTCTCCTTCACCGGGGCCGAGTTCCTCGGGAGCCGGTTCTCCTTCGACCACGCCCAGCGGTACCGCGACGTCGAAGTGGAGCTGCTGGGCGCCTCGGGCCGCGTACCCGGGGAACTCCGCGCCTGGGCCTCGCGGCCGGGCTCCGCGGACTGACTCCGGCCCGAAACCGCCCCCGCCCCGGTCAGTTGATGCGGAGGCTGTAGGCCCAGTCGTTGAAGGTCTCGCCGCCGGGGGCGACGGTCTCCATGACCCTGCCCTGGCAGTCGTAGCCCTCGTGGAGCACGGCGGGGCTGTCGGTGTGGTTGACGATCTCGTCGGCGTAGCCCTCCAGCGGGATGCAGCCGTGCGGGTCGACGTGGGTCTCGCCGTTGATGATCAGCTCGCCGTTGGCCGCCGAGGCGGGGGCGGCGATCCTGCCCGGGTCCGCGCCGCCGCGACGATGCCCCGATCGTGGAGCGGGGGTGTGCCGGGGCGCGCGGCCGGAGGAGGCCCCGCGCGTCAGACCACGCCCCGTGCCCGCAGTGCGGCGACGGAATCGGGGTCGTGGCCGAGTGCGGTGAGGATGGGTTCGGTGTGTTCGCCCAGGGCGGGGACGGGGCCCATGCGGGGCTCGACGCCGGACAGGTCGGCGGGTGGCAGCAGGGCTTCGGCGGAGTGTTCGCCGCCGGGGAGGGGCACGGTGCGCCAGCGGTCGCGTTCCTTCAGCACGGGGTGGGCGAGGAAGTCCTCGACGGTGTTGACGCCGGTGTTGGCGATCCGGCAGGCGTCCAGCGCCTGTTGGGCCCGCGCGCCGTCGAGTTCGGCGAAGCGGGCGGCGACGATCGCGTTCAGCTCGTTCCGGTGCGCGACCCGGTCGGCGCCGGTCGCGAAGCGCGGGTCGTCGGCCAGGCCGGGGCGTTCCAGGAAGCGGGCGCAGAACGCGTGCCATTCGCGCGCGTTCTGCACGGAGAAGAGCACCTGTCTGCCGTCGCGCGCCGGGTAGGCGCCGTACGGGGCGATCGTCGCGTGCTGGGTGCCGAGGCGGGGCGGCTGGGTGCCGCCGTAGCGCGTGTAACCGGCCGGCTGGCTCAGCCACTCGGCCAGTGCCTCGAAGAGAGAGACCTCCACCGCGCGGACCGTGCCGGTGGTGGCCCGCGCGAGGAGCGCCGTGAGGATGCCGCTGTACGCGTACATGCCCGCGGCGATGTCCGCGACCGAGATGCCGGCCCGCGCGGTGCCCTCGGGGGTGCCGGTGAGCGAGACGAGTCCGGTCTGGCACTGCACCAGCAGGTCGTACGCCTTGCGGTCGGCCCAGGGGCCGTCGGAGCCCCAGCCAGTGATGGCGCAGGGGACGAGGTCCGGGTGGCGTGCGGCCAGTCGGCCGGCGTCCAGGCCGAGCCGTCCGGCGGCGCCCGGGCCCAGGTTCTGCACGAACACGTCGGCGCCGGACAGCAGGGACTCCAGCACCTCCCGTCCCGCCCGCTGCTTGAGGTCGAGGGTGAGCGACTCCTTGGAGCGGTTCAGCCAGACGAAATAGCTGGACTCGCCGTGCACGGCGGTGTCGTACCGGCGGGCGAAGTCGCCGCCGTCCGGGCGTTCCACCTTGATCACGCGGGCGCCGAGGTCGGCGAGCTGCCGCGTCGCGAACGGCGCCGCGACGGCCTGCTCGACGCTGACCACGGTGATCCCGGCGAGCGGCGGCGGGGACCCGTACGACGCTGCGGACGGGACGGTCATGGTGCCTCCACGGCGGGGCGGTCGGGGACAGGGGCGGCCGGTGCGGTGGACTACCCACGCGCGGGCCGTCCGCAACCCCCGCGTCCGCCTCACCCGTGGTGCGCCCCGTGGCTGACATCCTGGCGGGCACCCCGCGCCGCGCTGACAGGGCAGTGCGGCGCCCGCCGTGTGGAGGTCGTTCCGTGCATCGTTGGCTCTCCGAGCGGCGCCGGTCGGCCGTGAGTCTGTTCGTCGCACTGTGCGCGGCCGCGCTCCTGCCGCTCGACAGCGTGGCGCGGATCTCGGCGGTGGACGTCGGCGTGCTGGCGCTCTTCGCCTATCTGGTGCCCTATCTCGGCGTCACACTGGGCACCTTCCTGACGGTCGCCCCGGACCGGGTCCGCTCCTGGGCGCACCGGGAGGCGCGCGGCACCTTCGCGCAGCGCTACCTGCTGGGGACCGCGCCGGGCCCCGGGGTGTCGCTGCTCATCGCGGCGGCCGCGCTGGTGGTGGCGGTGGTGTGGCTGCCCGGCCATCTGCACACCACCTTCGAGGCGGCGCCGCGCACGCTGCTCGCGCTGGCCCTCGTCGTCCTCGCCTGGATCTGCGTGGCCGTGGCCTTCGCGGTGACGTTCCAGGCGGACAACCTGGTGGAGAACGGCCGGGGGCTCGACTTCCCCGGGAAGGAACCCCCGGCCTGGTCCGACTACGTGTACTTCGCGCTGTCGGTGATGACGACCTTCGGCACCACCGACGTGGACGTGACCTCGCGGGAGATGCGCCGGACGGTGGCGGCGAACGCGGTCATCGCCTTCGTCTTCAACACCGTCACCGTCGCCAGCCTGGTCTCGGCGGTGGGCGGCGTCTGAGCGGCGCCGCCCCACGCGTCAACGGGCGGCCGGAGTCAGGGGTGCGGCGCCGGTGATGAGGTCGGCGGCCTTCTCCGCCGCCATGATGGTGGGGGCGTTGGTGTTGCCGCGCGGCACCGAGGGGAAGACCGAGGCGTCGACGACGCGGAGGCCCGCCACGTCGAGCACCCGCAGCTCCGGGTCGACGACCGCGCCGATGGCGCAGGTCGACGTCGGGTGGTACAGCGTGTGCCCGGCGCGCCGCGCCCAGTCGAGGATGTCGTCCTCGGAGGCGGAGGCGGGTGTGTCGTACGGGCCGGTGACGAGGTCGGCCACGGCGGGCTGGTCCGCGATCTCCAGGGCGAGGCGGATGCCGGCGACGATGCAGTCCCGGTCCTCCTGCGTGGTCAGGAAGTTGTGCTGGATGCGGGGTGCGGCGTCGGGGCGCGGGGAGCGCGGGGTGACGGTGCCGCGGCCGGTCGGCGCGAGGACGCAGGGACCGAAGGCGAGGCCGTGCTCGGTGGGCGCGCCCAGGCCCTCCTGGTGGTAGAGCAGGCCGGCGGCGTGGAACTGGACGTCCGGGGCCGTCAGTTCGTCCCGGGAGCGGAAGAAGCCGCCGCTCTCGGCGAGGGTGGAGGTCAGCGGCCCGCGTCCCTCGCTCTGCAGCAGCGCGGCGTTCTCCGGCGTCGCCGCGGACAGCATCGACTCGGCGTCGGTGCGGAAGTTCAGCAGCGTCATGTAGTGGTCCTGGAGCCCCTGGCCGACGGGCAGGTCACGGAGGACGTCGATGCCGAGCGCGGCGAGGGTGGCACCGGGCCCGATGCCGGACAGCATCAGCAGCTTCGGCGACTCGTAGGCGCCCGCGGACAGGATCACCTCGCGCTCGGCGCGGACGACCTCCACGGTGCCGCCGCGCTCCACCTCCACGCCCGTGGCCCGGCCGCCCTCGACGACCACGCGGTGGGCGCGGGCCGAGGGCAGCACGGTGAGGTTGGGGCGTTCGAGCGCGGGGTGCAGATAGGCGACGGCGGTGCTGCACCGCATGCCGCCGCGCTGGGTGACCTGGTAGCGGCCGACGCCGAACTGCGTCGCGCCGTTGAAGTCCTCGTTCGGCTTGTGCCCGGCCTGTTCGGCGGCGCGGACGAAGGCGGAGGCGAGCGGGTGCGCGAAGCGGGCGTCGCTGACCGTCAACGGGCCGCCCGCGCCGTGGTATTCGTCCTCGCCGCGCTGGTTGTCCTCGGCCCGCCGGAAGTACGGCAGCACCTCGGCGTACGACCAGCCGGTGGCGCCGGCCGCGGCCCAGCCGTCGTAGTCGGCGCGGTTGCCGCGGACGTAGAGCATCGCGTTCATCGAGCTGGACCCGCCGAACATCCTGCCCCGCGGCAGATAGACCCGGCGTCCGCCGATGCCCGGCTCGGGTTCGGAGTCCAGGTCCCAGTCGAGGTCGGACTTGAACAACTGCGGGAAGGCGGCCGGGACATGGATCTCCTGCGCCGTGTCCGGGCCGCCCGCCTCGATCAGCGCGACCCGGACCCCGGGGTCCTCCGTGAGCCGGGCGGCGAGCACCGAGCCCGCTGATCCCGCGCCGACGACGACGTAGTCGTACCTGCTCATTCCATCCCCTTGGGTCGGTGAGGAGTGCGTCGTACGAGCGAAGGTTGCCCAGCCGGCGCGAAAGCAGACGCGCCCCGCCGCTACCGCATCGCGCCCTCGAGGGTGTCGTTCCAGTAGGAGACGGTGGAGTCCTCGCCGAGGGCGAGTCCGGCGGGTCCCGGGGAGGTGACCTCGGCGGTGGCGCCGGTGCCCTGGCCCTCGCGGTCGGCGAGTTCGACGGTGAGCCGCTTCTCGCGGTGCACGTCGGCGCCCTCGCCTTCGGCCAGGCCGAGCGAGGCGTAGGCGGAGGCGCCGGGCTCCAGGGAGACCACGGACTGCGGGGTGCCGCCGCCGGCCGGGAGCGGGGACTGCGCGTCCGGGTGGCCCACGAACGGGTGGCCGTACAGGTCGCAGCGGGCGCTGCCGTTGTTGGTGGCCTTGAGCAGGACGACGGGCGCGCTGCCGCCGGTCTCCTGGAGCCCGACGGCGACCTTGCCGACGGTGCAGGTGGTGCGCTCCTCGCCGGAGCCCCCGGTGCCGCCGGCACCGGGCTCGGTGCCGCCGCCCGTCGAGCCGGGGTCCTGGGCTCCGGGGTCCGCCGGACCCGTGCCCTTCGCGGTGGAGTCGGCGGAACTCCCGCCGGTGGCGGCGGAGTTGGCGGCTTCGTCCTGGCAGGCGGTCAGTGCGAACACGGCGGCGGCTGCGGCGGTGACGAGGCCGGCGGTACGGGCGGTGCGGCGGGCGCGGCCCGGGCCGGTCGGACGGGTGGTACGGCGCATGCTGGTCACAGGGTCCCCCAGGGTGTTCCGGATGCGGCGCGGCCGCCCGCTTGGGGCGGGGCGGCCGGGCCGGGTCGTCCACAGGGACGGCGCCGGGGACGGTTTCGGTTACACCGCCCCCTGTGATCCACCCCACGGGGGAAATCCGCGCCGGACGGGAACCGCACGCGGCCCGGCGGATGCGGCAACTCCCTTCCGGGCGGGAGGAGTTGCCGCGCCTTCGGGGTTCAGCCCGCGTACCCGAAGCGGGCGTTGCGGGCGGCGAGGGCGCCGGGGGCCGCGCCGGGGACGGGGGCCAGATGGTGCACGTGCGCGGGCGGGATGTTGCACAGCACCGTCTCGCGGCGGAACTGGTGCGCGTCCAGCGCCCGTTCGACCGCGGCCTGGGTGTCCAGCACGGTGCCGAGCTCGGCGCCGGTGGTGAACATGCGGCGCAGCGGCCGCATGCCGGAGTACGCGAAGAAGGACAGGGTGCCGGCGGGCCGCAGCGCGGACAGCAGGTGGCGGAAGATCTGCTCGACGGTCGTGGCGTCGAAGTTGGCGAAGGGCAGGCCGCACACGATCGTGTCGTAGGTGCCCAGTTCCTGCTGCTGCACCTGTCCGGTCCGCAGGCGCACCTGCGGGTCGGTGGCGTACCTGCGCTCCAGCAGGGCCGCGAACCGGGGGTTGGCCTCGACGAGTTCGAGGCTGTCCAGCGGGTCCAGCGCGGCGCGGACGTGCCGGGTCACGGCTCCGGTGCCGGGGCCGACCTCCAGCACGGCGCGCGGGCTTCCGGGGGTGGGGACCACGTAGCGGGTCAGGGCTTTGGCGAGCCAGGGGCTGCTGGGGGCGATGGCTCCTGTGTCCCGGCGGGTCCGGGCGAACTCCCTGAGGAACAGTGACACGTCGATCCCTTGGTGATGGCGAAATTTTCGGCAGCTCAGGACGCGGCGCATTCCGGGGAACGGCCGCCCGTCGTCGACGACACGCTAGCGGGCACCCCACCTGGGGTCGCCGTTCGGGAATGGCCCGGAGGACAGGCTCCGGTGATCGCTTTCGCCGCGCGGTTTCCGCCCTGAAAGGGGTGCGGACCGGTCCCCGTACGCCGCCGGAAATTAATCGGATTCTCATCGGCCGGGGAGAAAGAATTGTCCACCGCTGTCGGGAATTTTACGCCGGGACGCAGGAAAAGGGACACCGGGCCCCCGCGCGGCCGCCACCCGGGAACGAAAGGGGACGGACCGGGCGGACGGGCCGCTGTTCGTTATCCGCTCGCAATGCTCCCCGGCGGCGACAGTCCCGGGGCCCGGTGGCAGGATGCAGCGCAACTCGCCCTGCCGGATGCGGTATTGCTCAACATCCCAGGAGGACCCCAGGTGTCTGCGAAGGTGTCTGCCCGATCCCCGCGGCGTCCGGTCGCGGCCGTTCTCCCGCTCCTCGTGACCTCCGGTCTGCTGGCCGGCTGCACGAGTACCACCTCGGCCGGGGCCGGGGGCTCCGAGATCCGGCTGGTGTCGGAGGGGAAGCTGACGGTCTGTACCCATCTGCCCTACGAGCCCTTCCAGTTCAAGAAATCCGGAAAGATCGTCGGATTCGACGTCGACGTGATGGACCTGGTCGCCGAGGAGCTCAAGGTCGAGCAGAAGATCGTGGACACGCCCTGGGAGGGCATCCAGTCCGGCGAGGACCTCAACGCCAACAAGTGCGACGCGGCCGCCGCCGGCATGACCATCAACGACGTCCGCAGGAAGAACCTGGACTTCTCAGCCCCCTACTTCGACGCCACCCAGGCCCTGCTCGTCAAGAAGGGCGCCACGTACGCCTCGCTGAAGGACCTGAAGGGCAGGAAGCTCGGCGTCCAGGCGTCGACCACCGGCGAGGAGTACGCGCGGAAGAAGGCGCCCGACGGCGTCGAGCTGGTCCAGTTCGAGGACGTCGGGCTGCTCCTCACGGCCGTGCGGACGGGCCAGGTGGACGCGGGCATCAACGACAACGGGGTGCTCTACGACTACGTCAAGGGCAATCCGGACACCCGCGTCACGGCCGAGTTCGACACCGGCGAGCAGTACGGGCTCGGCGTGCGCAAGGGCAACACCGCGCTGCGGAAGAAGATCGACCAGGTGCTGAAGCAGGCCAGGGCGGACGGGACGTACGACCGCATCCACAAGAAGTGGTTCGGCAAGGAGCCCGGGAAGTAGGCACCGTCCGCACCCCGCACGGCCTTCGGACGCCGCCGGGCAGGCGGCAGTTGAGGAGTCACACCACCATGCCCGCCATGCTCACGCACCGCAGGCAGCGGGCGCGGACGGTACGGGGCGTCCAGTACGCGGTACTGGCCGTCGCCGTGGCCGCGCTCGCCCTCGGCGCGAACTGGGGAGAGATCCGCCGCGCCTTCTTCGACCTCGACGTCGCGCGGGCCCAGTTCCCCGAGATCATCGGCACCGCGCTGGTCAACACCGTCGTCTACACGCTGCTCGGGTTCGGCTTCGGGCTCGCGCTCGGGCTGGTCCTGGCGCTGATGCGGCTCTCGTCGGTGCCGCCGTACCGGTGGCTGGCGATCGCGTACATCGAGTTCTTCCGGGGCGTTCCCGCGCTGCTGGTCTTCATCGCGCTCGGCTTCGGCGTCCCGATCGCCTTCCAGGTGGTGATCGACCAGTACGTCACCGTGATGCTGGCGCTCGGCCTCGTCGGGGCCGCGTACATGGCGGAGACGATCAGGGCCGGTATCCAGGCCGTGCCCAAGGGGCAGGTGGAGGCGGCCCGTTCGCTGGGCATGTCCCAGGGGCGCGCGCTGCGCTCGATCGTCGTCCCGCAGGCGTTCCGCATCGTCCTGCCGCCGCTGACCAACGAGCTGATCCTGCTCACCAAGGACTCCTCGCTGGTCTATCTGCTCGGCCTCTCGCTCGGCCAGTACGAGCTGGCCAAGTTCGGCCGGGACGCGCTCAACGAGAACCGCAGCCTGACCCCGATCCTGGTCGCCGGGCTGTGCTACCTGATCATCACCCTCCCGCTCGGCCATCTCGTCCGGCGGCTGGAGGCCCGTACCGCGAAGGCGAGGTGAGGCGCGATGAGCGAGCAGGAGACGCGGACGGCGGGTGAGGCCGCGATCCGGGTCGAGGGACTGCACAAGTCCTTCGGCGCGCTGGAGGTGCTCAAGGGGATCGACTTCACCGTGCGGCGCGGCGAGGTGGTGTGCGTCATCGGCCCGTCCGGTTCGGGCAAGTCGACGCTGCTGCGGTGCATGAACCTGCTGGAGGAGCCGACGGCCGGCACCGTCGCCCTGTCGGGCACCGAACTCACCGACGGGGACGTGGACATCGACCGGGTGCGGCGCCGGATCGGCATGGTCTTCCAGGGCTTCAACCTCTTCCCTCACCTGACCGTCCTGGACAACCTCACCATCGCCCAGCGGCGCGTCCTCGGCCGCTCCCGCGAGGAGGCCGAGCGGATCGCGCACGCGCACCTGCGGCGGGTCGGGATCGCCGAGAAGGACGCGGCCTACCCGGCGCAGCTCTCCGGGGGCCAGCAGCAGCGGGTGGCCATCGCGCGGGCCCTGGCCATGGACCCGGAGCTGATGCTCTTCGACGAGCCGACGTCCGCGCTCGACCCGGAGCTGGTCGGCGACGTCCTCGCCGTCATGCGCCGCCTCGCCGACGAGGGCATGACGATGATGGTCGTCACGCACGAGATGAGCTTCGCCCGCGAGGTCGCCGACCGGGTGGTGTTCATGGACGGCGGCGTCATCGTCGAGGAGGGCACCCCGGAGCGCGTCATCAGCGCCCCGCGCCACCGGCGCACCCGCACCTTCCTCGCCCGCGTCCTGGACCCGGCGGCGGCCGGGGTGGCGGAGGACGAGGCCGGGTGACCGGGTGCGCTCAGCCCGTCACGGGGTGCGGAAGCCGCGGAAGGTGACCTTCCTGCGGGCCTCGAAGCCGAGCCGCTCGTAGAAGGCGAGCGCGCCGGTGTTCTCCTCGACGACGTGCAGGAAGGGGCGTTCGCCGCGCGCCAGGACGCGTCCGGCGAGGGCGCCGACCAGGTGTGCGGCGTGCCCGCGCCCGCGCGCCTCCGGCGCGGTGCAGACGGCGCTGATCTCGGTCCAGCCGGGCGGCCGCAGACGTTCGCCCGCCATCGCCACCAGGGCGCCGTGCTCGCGGACGCCGAGGTAGGTGCCGAGTTCGCGGGTGCGCGGCCGGAAGGGGCCCGGCCGGGTGCGCTCGACCAGGGCGAGCATCGCGGGCACGTCCTCCGGGCCCAGCTCGCACAGCTCGGCGCCGGCCGCGAGCGGCGGCGACGGGGGCGTGCTGTCCGGCCAGAGCAGCTGGCGGCCGTCCGCGGCGAAGACCGGCTCCCAGTCCGGCGGTGGTGTCGCCTCGCCGCTGAACAGGTCGGCGAGCTCCCCGCGGCCCAGCAGCCGCACCAGGTCCGCCCACTCCCCCGGGCCCGGGTCGGCGCCGACGGCGGCGAAGGTCGCGACCTCGGGAACGTAGGCGGCCGCCCCGCCGGACCGGCGGGCCAGGTGCGCGTGCGGGCCGCGGAGCGAGGCGCCGACCGGGTCGTCGAGCACCGCGGCATCGGGCGTCGCCGCATCGGCCATCGCCATCGTGCCGGACCTTTCGTCGTGGACGGAGTCTTCGGGGTGCGCGGGGGCGTCCCCGGGCGGCCATTCTCGTGCGGCGGTCCCGGGGCGAAGGAGGCGGGGTCGGGCCGCCCTGTGGTGACCGAGGCCGCGGCGGACCACGTACGGGCCCCGCACACCGCGCCTCGCCCGCCGCCGTGGCATGCGGCGGCGGGCGAGGGCGGCTCCGCACGGACGCAGACGGACGGGTCCGTCAGGCGGGCGTCGGGTGGGCCGCGAGGCGGGTGCCGACGGCGCGGGCGACGTCCGGGTGGGCCAGGTACTCCTCGATGTCGTGGGCGCGGTCGGAGGAGTTGGGGGCGACGAACTCGGCGGGGTGGCCCGTCCAGTGGGCGGCCAGCGGGCAGCCGATGGCGACCGCGTCGTGCGGGCACCAGGCGTTGAACCATCGCTCCACGCCCTCGGGCAGCCGGGGCCCGCCGGTCAGCAGGCGGCCGTGGACGCTGTCCATGCCGAGCGGGCTCCCGGCCGTGACCAGCAGGTTGACGCGTACGGCGGGCGGCAGCCGCGTGATCAGGTCCATCGCGACGACGGTGCCGAGGCTGTGGCTGACCAGGACCAGCTCCCCGCCGGGCGGCACCGTGCGCAGCACCTCGTCCAGGACGGCGTCCCGTACCCGCCGGTCGGCGAGGTACGCGGCGACGTCGCGGAAGATCCGGGCGATGACCAGATCGTCCACGCCGGTCCTGGCCGCCACCCAGCTCAGCCGGCGCTGGAGCAGCCCGACCAGGGCGCTGCCCAGGCTGTCCCGGAGCCCCTCCTGCGCGGCGGTCTCCTCCTCCGGGGGCATGCCGGAGCGGGCGGCGGCCTCCGCGATCAGCTCCTCGTACAGCGCTCTCGCCGGTGCGGAGGCGGGCGCGGCGGACGGCGCGGGTTCGGCCGCCACCTCGGCGAACGAGCGGGCCGGGGCGGCTTCCAGGGCCTGCGCGAGCGTGTCGCCGTAGTACGGGAACCACGCCTGCGCGGGGTCGACGGGGGTGAGTCCGGCCCGGGTCAGGCCGTGGTTGAGTCCGGCGGCCCAGGCCTGCCGCAGGGACCGGGGGTCGCGGCCCTGCTGGCTGCGGCCGTGCAGGAACAGCAGGTGCCGGCCGCCGCCGAACGCGTCCTCGCGGGCCGCGATTCCGGTGCGGCCCGCGCCAACCGCCTCGGTGATCACGGGGGTTGGGGAGGGCACGGTCTCGGGGGCCAGGGTGGTGAAGGAGGCGCGGACGCCGTCGAGGGTCGCGTCGATCCGGGTGGCCTGGCCCTTGGTGAAGAGGAACATGGCGGCGTCGTCGGTGTAGTCCATGAAGTTCATGAACATGTCGCCGCCGCCCCCGTTGTCGCAGGTCATATGGGGGAAGGCCGGGGTTCCCGTGTTGGGGCCCGCCTGGTTGGGGGTGTCGCCGACGAAGTCGCTGCCGCTGCATCCGGTGCCGTCGTCGCCCCAGATGTGGAACAGGTTGAGCCAGTGCCCGACCTCGTGGGTGGCGGTCCTGCCCAGGTCGAAGGGGGCCGTGGCGGTGCCGTGGACGCCGAAGGCCGTGGACGTGATCACCACGCCGTCCGTGGCGGGCGGGCCGCCGGGGAACTGGGCGTAGCCGAGCAGTCCGCCGCGCAACGGGCAGACCCACATGTTGAGGTACCGGTCCGAGGGCCAGGCGTCGTGGCCGCCGCTCGCGGTGAACTTGACCCGGTCGTCGGTGTCGAAGCCGCCGGTCGAGCGGGTCCTGGTGATGCCGCTGGTCGGGGCGCCCGCGGGGTCGCGGGTGGCGAGGTGGAACGCGACGCGGGTGTCGGCGGCGAGTTCGCTCCACTGCGCGGGCACGTTGCCGACGTCCGGATTGGTGCCGCGGAAGTCGCGGTTGAGAACCTCCAGCTGGCTGACGATCTGCGCGTCCCCGACGTTCTGCGCGGCCGTCTCGTGGACGACGTGCACCACCACGGGGATGTGGGTGACGCCGGTTCTCGCCGTCGACTCCCGGCCGTACTCGTAGAAGAACGCGCGGTTCTCGATCGCCTCGCGGGCCACGGAGTACGCGGCGTCCTCCGTCAGGAGCCTGCGGTGCACCTGCATGGCTCCGCAGCGGCGGCCCGGCGGGTGGGTGTTCTGCGTATCGGACGGTGCTGCGCCGGACATGTGCTGCGCCTCCTCCGGCCGCGGGGCGCGAGGGGCGGGCGCCCCGCCGAACGCACGGCCGGATGTGCCGGGTTGACGCTGCCGCGTCCTCCCCCGTCGCACGCCGGCTCTTGCCGTGCCTGCCTTCCCGTCCAGGATGCGCCCGTTCCGGTCCGTCCGCACGTGTGCGCGGGGACTGGTCGACAAGCACCGGGGAGGGGCGCAAGGTTGGTGGTGTCGGCTGTCACGCCTGCGTGACAAGGAGGTTGACCATGGTCATCACACACGACCGGTCGCCGACGAGCTTCCTTGGACAGCTGGAACAGGCCACGGAACGCTACGCCGAACGCACCGGCGCACGGGAGCGGACCCGGCGGATTCTCGACGAGCACGGAGTGCTGTACGCGGACGCTCCGGACCGGGTCACCAAACGCCTGGCGCGGCTGGGAACGGACTGGAATCTGGCCACGGCGCTGAGCCGCACGCCCCGCGAGGCCACCACGGGACGCGGTCTGGGCGAGCTCACCCCGGAGAGCTTCGGCGCGGACCTTCTGGGGCTCGAACGCCTCATGGGACGCAACGACCTGATCGACGTCGGATTCCTGGAGGCCGGATTCGCCGCCACCCGTTCCGTCGGCCGGATCGTGGTGCGCGGCAGCTCGGCGCACTACGGCACGGGCTTCCTGGTCTCCCCCTCACTGATGCTGACGAACAACCATGTGCTCTCCGGTGAGGAGGAGGCGGCGCGCAGCGTCATCGAGTTCAACTACCAGGACGGGCTGGACGGCAGTGCCCTGATCCCGGCGGCCTTCCCGCTGGAACCCGCCCGGTTCTTCGTCACCGACCCGGCGCTGGACTTCACCTTCGTCGCCGTGGCCGGCCGGGGCACGAGTGGTGAGGAACTGGCGCCGTTCGGCTGGCTCCGCCTCAACGAGGCCCAGGGGAAGGTGATTCTGGGCGAACTGGTGAACATCATCCAGCACCCCAACGGCGAGCCGAAGCAGCTGGCGCTGCGCGAGAACCACGTCGTCGACCTGCTGGAACAGTTCCTGCACTACGCCACCGACACCGCCCCCGGCTCCTCCGGCTCCCCCGTCTTCAACGATCAGTGGGAAGTGGTGGCCCTGCACCACGCCGGTGTCCCCCTGCGGGACGCGGAGGGCCGGCTGCTCGCCGTCGACGGGAGCCTCTGGAGCCCCGAGAACGGTGAGGACACACTCGCGTGGAAGGCCAACGAGGGGGTCCGGATCAGCCGCGTGCTGCGGGCGCTGCGCGAGGCCCCGCTCTCCGGCGCCGCCGCCGAACTGCGCACCGCCCTCTTCGGGACGACGGACGGCACGGGCGGCACCCGGCAGCCGGGCGCGCCGACGGATCCGGTCGTCGTGACCGCGCCGGCCGGCCCGGGCGACGGGCAGCAGCCCGCCCCGTCCCCCGTCGCGGGAGCGGACTTCAGCGCCGGCGAAAGCGTCACCCCCGGCCCGGTGGACGGTGCGGAGAGCCCCGAGCAGGAGGAGCTGCGGGCCGCGCTGGCGGGGCTGGAGGCGGGCCGGGCCCGGCCGTACTACGAGGCCGCCGCCGACCAGATCGCGCGGGAGGTGTACTACGCGGACGTCGTCGGCCTGCCGGACGCCGAGCTGGGCCGCGCGCTGACCGCGCTGCTGGAGCGCACCCACGAGCGCCGGCCCGCCTACCGGCCGGTGCGGCTGCTGTACCCGTGGGTCGACCTCCACCCGGACCTGCAACTGCGCGGCGCCTACTCGGGGTTGACCTTCGCCCCCGAGGAGTTCATCCGCGCGGACGTGGCCGTGGAGGCCGCCAGGAGCCGGTACCGGCAGGAGCTGTCGGCGCGGGAGACGGTGCTCGGGCCGGACGCGGTCGCGGCCGAACTGGAGGCGATGGAAAACTCGCTGGTGTTCAACTGCGAACATGTCGTACCGCAGTCCTGGTTCGGCAAACGCGAGCCCATGCGCGGCGATCTGCACCACCTTTTCGCCTGCGAAACGGGCTGCAACAGTTTCCGCGGCAATATTCCGTACTTCGACTTCACCGATTTCGGCGAGGTCGTGCGGACCTCCTGCGGACGCCGCGAGAGCCAGGGTTTCGAACCGGCGGCCGGAAAGGGCCCGGCGGCCAGGGCGACGCTGTACTTCCTGCTCCGCTATCCCGGACTCGTCGGCGACGAGACGCGCGAACTGCGGCGGGAGCGGCTGGAGATGCTGCTGTCCTGGCACGAGTCGGAACCCGTCGGCGCGTACGAGCAGCACCGGAACGCCGCGATCGCGGAGATCCAGGGAAACCGTAATCCGCTCATCGACCGCCCGGACTGGGCCCGGCGTATCGACTTCGCGCACGTCTGGCCCTGACCATGGCGGCGACACGTCTGTCCGGCCGTCGCGGGGCGGGTGAGAAGGGCTCGTGGGAGCTGCGCGAGCATCTCCGGGCGCGCATCGGCGAGCTGGAGGCGCTGCTGCTCGCCAGGACGCAGGACAGCCAGGCCACCGGCCGCACCCGCATCCTGGCCGAGAAGGCGACGGCGGAGCTGGCGGAGGCCCGTGAGGTGCTCCGGCACGAGCACCGGCGGCGGCTGTCCCCCACCCATCTCATGGTCGCGCAGACGCACTTCGAGGCCGCGCACGCGCTGCTGCTGCGGCTGCTGCCGCTGGAGGACGTCAAGGCGCTGCTGCCGGGGCTGATGGCCTTCGTCCGGGAGCACCTGCCGCCCACGGACGAGCGCAGGGTGCGGCTGGAGGAGATCGACCGCTCGGTACGCCCCGACGGCGCGATGACCGCGGAGCAGCGCGAGAACCTGGTCGACGCGGTGATCACGGCCCGCCAGGCGCAGCTGAAGGAGCACCTGCGCGTCCGCAGCTTCGCCCGCATCGTGTACGGGGTCGCCGGAGTGCTGACGGTGGTGGCGGTGCTGGTCGGGCTGTTCGGCGGGATCTCGCCCGGCGCCGTGCCGCTCTGCTTCAGGCCGGACAGCCAACTCGTCTGCCCCACCGGGTCCTCGGTGCAGTGGCGGGACTACCTGATCGTCGAGTTCGCGGGGCTGGTGGCGGCCGCCGTCGCCGCCGCGGCCTCGCTGCGGAAGATCAGGGGGACGGCCACCCCGTACAACATCCCGGTGGCGCTGGCGCTGCTCAAACTGCCCACCGGCGCGCTCACCGCGGTGCTCGGGCTGCTGCTGATGCGCGGGTCGTTCGTGCCGGGACTCATGGCGCTCGACTCCTCGGCGCAGATCATCGCCTGGGCCATCGTCTTCGGTTACGCGCAGCAGATCTTCACGAAACTCGTCGACAGCCAGGCCAAATCCGTCCTGAGTTCCGTCGGTGGCCCCGGACGGCCACCACCGGGAAAGTCGGCGCGCAACGAGGAGAACGGACCCGAACGCCCGTGATTCCCGACCACGGAAAAGCACTGCACCGTACGGGAGTTGCGGCCCCCATGGGGTCCGCCTAGCGTGAACTGTATGAGTACACAACCGGAAGCACGAGACGAGTA
The DNA here is from genome assembly GCF_012726235.1 of Streptomyces sp. HNM0574. Classification (GTDB taxonomy): domain Bacteria; phylum Actinomycetota; class Actinomycetes; order Streptomycetales; family Streptomycetaceae; genus Streptomyces. The sequence continues at coordinate 206,137 of NZ_JAASAH010000006.1, read as the reverse complement.
CTACACCGTGGTGCCCGGTGACACACTCTCCGAAATCGCGGAACGATTCCACACCACGGTGCAACAGCTACAGGCCTGGAACAACATTCCGGACGCGAACAAGATCAAGGCGGGGCAGCGGCTGATCGTGTCGAAGACCGCGGCGCCGGACGAGGCGGACTACGTCCCGTTCCCCGGTGCGGACTTCTTCAGGGACGGGCGGCAGAGCCCGATCATCGACAACATGGCGTACCGCCTGATCGACGAGGGCTGTTCCTTCTACGGCGCCGGCGGGCCCCCGCAGCGGTGGGACAGGACGCACCGCGAGTCGTACGCCGCCTGGCAGCGCAAGCTCGGCTACCACGGCGCGGACGCCGACGGGACCCCCGGAAAGACCTCCTGGAACAAACTCAAGGTCCCCTACTTCTACATGAGGAGGCAGCCGGAGGCGGCCTGAGCCCGCGTCACCCTCCCCTCACCCCCGGCGGCCTCACTCCCGGCGGCCGCAGACCTCCGGGTAGCGCTGCCGGGGCGCGACCGTGCGCCACTCCTCGCGCGTGAGCGGACGCGTGGTGAGCGCGCACAACTCCCGGTGCCAGGCGCGGGGAGAGACGGTGACGGACCGGATGCGGTCCTTCCCGGCGAAGACGGCGCGGGTGCCGTCGGGCGTCAGCTCCGGCACCGAGGCGCCGGTGGTCTTCGCCAGCACGGGGCCGACGGGCTCCTGCCGTACGAGGTCCCACAGGCGTACGTCGCCGCCCTCGGCGCCCGACCAGAGGGTGTCCCGGTCGGCGGAGACCAGGAGTCCGTGCCGGCCGTCGGGCAGGATGCGGAGGCCGCGCACGTACTGGCCGCGCCCGACCGAGACCGGGGTCGCCTCCTCCTCGGGCCGCTCCGTCAGCCGCCACCGCCGGACGCCGTCCGCGCCCGCGGTGAACAGCCGCGCGCTGTCCGGGGTGAACGCCAGCCCGCCCTCGGCGGGTTCGGGCAGCCGGCGGTGCTTCCGGGTGCCGGTGTCCCACAGGTGGACGACGCTCTGCCGGTCCACGGCGGCCAGCCGCCGCCCGTCCGGGCTCAGCTCCATCCGGTCGAGGAACCCGCCCTCGCGCGAGGTGAACTCCCGTACCACGCGCTGGCGTCGTACGTCCCACTCGACGATGCGGTTCGCGCGCGTCTCGGCGGTGAACAGCCGTCCGCCGTCCGGGGAGAAGGCCATGCCGGAGACCTGGGCCATGGCGGCGCTGTGCCCGCTGCGCAGCACGGCCGTGCGCGTGCCGCCGGCCACGTCGAAGACCTCGGTGACCGGCCGTCCTGGGTAACCCTGCGCCGACGTGGTGCTCTTGTCGAGCACCACGTGCGTCACCGCGAGGCGGCGACCGTCGGGCGAGAAGGCGAGCGCGTCGCCCCGGCCGGCGAGGCGGATGCGGCCGCGCGGCGAGCCGTCGGCGGTGTCGAGCAGCCGGACCTCGGAGCCCTCCGCGACGGCCATGGTGCGCCGGTCGGGGCTGGTCACGGTGCGCTCGAAGATCTGGTGGGGGGCGAGCCCCGGCGCGGGCGCCTCGGCCGCGAGCCGCCCGCCCTCGCGGGTGTCCCAGGCCAGCAGGGTGCCGTCCTCGGTCAGGGTGACGGCCTTGCTGCCGTCGGGGCTGTGGAAGACCTGGGCCTCCTCGTCGTGGCCCATTCCCGGTACGGGGTCCGTCGACGGGACCACCCCGTACCGGGAGTCCGCCAGCCACATGCCGTGCACCGGCTCGGTGACCAGGGTCTCCAGCCGCATGTCGTCCACGGCTGTGCCGATGCGCAGGCCCCGCTCCCGCAGGTCCTCCGCGTCCACGTCCCCGATCTTGCGGCGCTTGTCCACGTCCCAGACCTCGGCGCGCAGTTGCTCCGTCAGGCCGGGCCCCCGCTCGCGCTGCGCGTCCTCCAGGCCGACGAGGGCGCGGCTGCGGTCCTCCGACAGGGCTTCCACGAACCTGCCCCTGCCCGGGTCCCACGCCGACTCCTGGAGCCGCTGGGCCTCGCTGTCACGGCAGTCGAACTCCCTGCCCGAAGACCGGAGTTCGAAGAACATGCACGGCCGGGCGCTCCACGTCAGGTCCCGCCGTACGGTCTCGCGCAGCCGCCACCGCTCCGTGTCCCAGATCCGGGTGCGCTCGGGGTCGTCCAGGGTGAACGCGAAGGTGGAGCCGTCCCGGCTGAAGCCGCCGGCGGGCTCCTTCACGCCGGTGGCCAGCACCCGTGCCACGTGGTTGAAGCGCATCAGCCGCTCCGCCATCCGGCCGCGCGCCTCGGGCGTCGCCGCCGTCTCGTACGCGGCCGCGCCGAGCAGCAGCGAGCGCTGCATGCCCGGGTACGGGCTCGCCGACGCCTCGGCCAGGGAGCGGGAGAGCTCCAGGCGGCGGTCCTCGGCGGTGTCGGTCTGGACGGCGACCACGAGCGAGCCGAGCGCCAGCAGCGCGCACAGCACCGCGCCCGCCGTCACCCGGGCCCGCCGTCCCCCGCGCCGCAGGGCGGCGGCGCTGGTCTCGATGAACTCCTGCTGGAGCGGGGTGAGTTCGCCCTTGAACGCCGGGTCGGCGGGGGTGTTCCGGCGCCAGGACTCGGCGAGGCGCACCTCGTGCGGGCGCAGCAGCAGGCCGTCGCTGCTGCCTGCCGTCCTCCACTCGTGGGCCTGGAGGCCGAGGCGGGTGTGGAAGGCCACCCAGTCGTGCTCGCGGTCGACGAAGTGGGCGATGCCGGTGATCCCGGCTGCGAAATCCGCCGGACGGGACATGTCGAGGTGCTGGTACGCGGTGAGCTCGCCCCACTCGGCCTCCTGCATCGCCTCGGCGGCGCCCTGCGCGAGCTCCGGCGAGGCGATCACCGGGAGGATGCGTTTGCCCAGCTCCATGGCCTGCCGGCACTCGTCCCAGCAGTGCGGGGAGCGCAGCGAGTCGGGGGTGATCAGGACCACCAGGGCGTCCGAGGAGCGGATGGCCTCGCTCAGTTCCTCGCGCCAGCGGGTGGAGGGCTTGATGCCCTGCCAGTCGACCCAGACCTTGCCGACCCGCCCGTCCAGGCACTCCCGCACCCGGCCCGCGAACTCCCCGTCCCGGCGCGAGTAGCTGAGGAAGACCTGCTCGGTGCGGGCCACCGGCTCCGGCGGCGCGGCGGTGCGCAGCCGCTCGTCGAACGGGTCCCGGGCGGCGGCCAGCCGGGCCGACCACTCGCGCAGCGCCGCGCTCGCGCCGCCCGCCAGCAGCCCCGCGCCCGCGACCAGCAGCGGCCAGTACCACTGCGCGTACGAGGGGCCGAAGAGCGCCCCGTACGCCTGCTCGTCCAGCCACCGCAGCGCGGCGCGCACCGGCTCGGGTCCGGTGCCCGACGGGGACTCGCCGTAGGCGACGGGCAGCGCCTTCCGGCGCACCGCCCAGGCGCCGCCGCCCAGCAGCAGCGCGGCGCCCGACGCCCAGGCCAGGACCGGCCGTTCGGCGCTGGGCGCCGGGGTGCGGGGGCGGCCGAGCAGGGTGCCGCCGAAGGCCGCGCAGGCGAGGACCGCGCCCGTCAGGGCGGCCAGGGGGCCGAAGAACGGGAGGCACAGCAGCCAGGCCAGGGCTGCCGCCACCGGCCACGCCCCGTGCCGGTGTGCCATCGCCCGCCGCAACCGGATCATGCCGCCCCCAAGTACCCCGTGCCGCACCGGCGTTCGTCTGCCGTACGGAGGTCATCGTAGGGGCGGGGTCCGACAGCCGGGCGGGTTCAGCGCGGGCCGGGGCGGAGGGAACCGCTCCGGGCCGTCCGCTCGTGGTGCGGGGGAGACCGGGGCCCGGGCGGAAGGCGGGGGCCGGGGGAACGCGTCCCCGCGGCTCCGGGCTCATCCGCGCCTCCCGACCAGGGGCGCGCAGGGCCGACGACACAGAAGGACGTGACGCATGACCAGCTCCGAGACCGGACCGCGCCTGGGCAGGCGGTCCCTGCTGGCCGGCGCGGCCGCCGGCTCCCTCGGCGTGGCGGCACTGGCCGCGACCGTCGCGCAGGCGGCACCCGAGGAGAACGCCGCCCAGGCCGGACCGGAACCGGCGGGCCCGTACCCGCCGAACCGGCCCGAGCTGGAGCCCTACGGCCTCGCCGAGACCGACAAGGACCTGTGGCCGCGCGAGGACAACTCCTTCCTGCTCCCGCTGGAGACGCGCGCGGGCGAGGAGGAGGCGGGCCGGGTCTGGATCCGGGACACCTACGTCAACTGCTTCCAGGTGGACGGCCGTCCGCTCTACGTGGCCACCGGCACCACCCGCGCGCCCGGCATGGACGGCCCCTCCCCCTGGAACGACGGGATCTACGTGTGGCTGGCCCGCTCCCTGCGCGGCCCGTGGAAGCTGGCCGACACCACCGGCCTCCGGCCGGACCAGCCGAAGGGCAAGGTGTGGTCGCCCGAGTTCGCCGACGAGAACCGGCCGGGGCGCACCGTCGTCGCGCCGTGGCAGGAGTACTGGCACGACGACGGGCGGTTCGGCAAGCGGGGCAACGTCTGGGCGCCGGAGCTGCACCACTTCCGCGGCAAGTGGTACCTCGTCGCGTGCATGGGCGACCACTCGAAGCTGGTCGGCTCGTTCATGCTGGTCAGCGACGGCGGCGTGGAGGGCCCGTACCGGGTCGTGCGGGGCAGTCTGGAGAAGCCGTTCGGCGAACCGGTGCCCGGCGGGCCCGAGTTCATCGAACCCGGCGCCTACCACCACATCGACGGCGGCCTCTACACCGAGGGCGAGGACGCCTGGCTGGTGCTGCACAACGACCTGTACTCGCGGTTCCGTGACGACATGGAGGACATCGTCACCACCACCGACCTGCCCCGCTTCGGGCAGACGCGCTACTCCCCCGAGCCGTACCTGGAGGGCGCGTACGTGTTCCGGCACGGCGGCAAGTACTTCCTCGTGCACGCCGCCTGGGACTGGTCCTCCACCAACCCCGACGGCAGCCGCCGGTACGCCTACGACAACCCGGGCGAGGGCCGCGAGCAGTACCAGTACGACGCCGTCGTCGCCGTCGCCGACCGCTTCGAGGGCCCGTACTCCAAGCGCTGGACGGCCGGTGTCGGCGCGGGGCACAACAACGTCTTCGAGGACCACGAGGGCGGCCTGTGGGCCACCTTCTTCCGCAACCCGGCGGGCGGCTACTGGTCCGACCCCGCCCGCTCCGGCGAGGCCGCCGTCCCCGGCGTCGTCCGCCTGGAGTGGACGGGCCCCGAGGGCAACCGGATCTACGTCAAGCGCCGCTAGCCCGGCGTCAGTTGGTGCGCGTACCGGCGGGGGTGCCCCCAGCGCCCCCGCCGTTGCGGCTCGCCGTCCGGGCGCGGCTAGGGTGATCACACAAGCCGTGGTCGGAGTGCGAGGAGCAGGAGGGCGAGTGGGGTCAGCGGAGCCCCCGGCCGTACGTGTGCCCGTGGGCCGGGACGCCGGGCGCTGGGTGAGCCGGAGGACGAGGCGACGGGTCCTGCTCGTGGTGCACAACGTCACCTCGGCCGGGCGGCTGCTGGACGTCCTGCCGCTCTTCCACGACGACTTCCGCGTGCAGCTGCTGGTGACGTCGACGGAGTCCTCCGCCTTCCAGGGCGGCGTCCGGGAGCTCTTCGCCGATCTCGGGCTCCCCGTCCTCCCCTGGCGGCAGGCCCTCGACACCCCCGTCGACCTCGCCGTCAGCGCCAGCTTCGGCGGCGAACTCCCCCTGTTGCAGGGCAAATTGGCCGTTCTGTCGCACGGGGTCGGATATACTAAGAAACTGGCCGCACCGGGAGCCGGGAGCCGGGAGCCGGGAGCCGGGAGCCGGGAGCCGGGAGCCGGGAGCCGGGAGCCGGGAGCCGGGAGCCGGGAGCCGACGTTCGGGCTGGCGCCCGACTGGCTGCTCGCGGACGGCAGGCCCTTCGTGGACGCCCTGGTGCTCTCCCACCCCGAACAGCTCGCGCGGCTCCGGCGGATCTGCCCCGAGGCGGCCGACGGCGCGGTGCTCGCGGGCGACCCCTGCTACGACCGCATGCTGGCGGCGCGTCCGCACCGGCGGCGGTTCCGCAGGGCGCTGGGCGTGCGGGAGGGGCAGCGGCTCGTCGTCCTCAACTCCACCTGGAACCCTGAGGGTCTCTTCGGCGACGGCGGCTCCGAGGACCTGCTGCCCGGCCTGCTCCCCCGCCTGGCCGCCGAACTCCCGGCGGACGACTACCGGCTGGCCGCCGTCCTGCACCCCAACATCTGGCACGGGCACGGCCCGGGCCAGCTGCGCGCCTGGCTGGACCGGGCCCGGCGCAACGGGCTGACCCTGATCGACCCGCTGCACTCCTGGCGGCAGGCCCTGCTGGCCGCCGACCTCGTGCTCGGGGACTTCGGCGCCGTCTCCTACTACGCGGCCGCGCTGGGCACCCCCGTCCTGCTCGGCGCCGCCGGTCAGGAGCGGCTGGACCCGGAGGCGCCGCTCGCCGAGTTCGTGCGGACCGCGCCCCGGCTCGACCCGCACGCGACGCTGCGCGGCCAGCTGGAGCGCACGCTGGCCGCGCACCGCCCGCTCGCCGGTCCCGCGCGGTTCACCAGTTCGGCGCCCGGCGAGTCGGCCGCCCTGCTGCGCCGCAGCCTCTACGCCCTGCTGGACCTGCCCGAACCCCCGTCCCCCGCGCTGCTGGAACCGCTCCCGCTGCCACCGTACGAGCCGCCCCGGCGCACGGCGCCGCTGCAGGTGCAGGCCCGGGTGCGGGGACGGCGGGTGCGCGTCGTGCGCTCGGCCGAACTCCCGTACCGGGCGGGCGTGGAGGCCCACCGTGCGGTGCACGAGGACACCCGCGACCCCGCCGACCTCACCCTGGCCGACGTGATCGTGCGCGAGGGGCGGCCCGACGACCCGCGGCTGGGCCCGCCGGCCGACTGGGCGGCCGAGGTGCTGCACCGGTTCCCGCAGTGCGCCCTCGCCGCCTACGTCACGGGGCCCGGCACCTGCACCGCGTACGCCCGGGGGCACGGCCTCTTCCGGCTCACCGCGGAACCGGAGGCGGACGCCGACCCGGCGGCGTACGCCTCGGCGCTGCACGCGTGGCTGGCCGGCGGCCGGGCCCCGGCGCCGGGCGGGACGACGCTGCGGGTGGAGGCCGCGGGGCGTACCCACCCGGTGACGGTGGAGGCGGCTACAGCGCCGCCTCGCAGCGGCGCCGCAGGTCCGTGAGGTACCGCAGGTGCGGCCGCGCGTCCTCGGGGAGCAGCCGGGCGGCGGCGGTGAGGTGGTCCAGCGCCTCGGTGTCGTCGCCCGCCGCGTGCGCCGTCTCGGCGAGGTCGGTGAGCGTACGGGCCAGGTTGTAGTGGTCGCCCTCCCGCTCGAAGCGGGTGCGCGCCTCCGTCAACCGGGCGCGGGACTCGGTGAGTTCGCCCCGTACCCACAGCGCGCGGCCGGTGTGCCGCTCCAGGAGGGCGAAGGCGCGCCACAGGTTCCCCTCCTCGCCCCCTTCGGCCTCGGCGCGCCGGTAGCACTCCCCGGCCTCGGCGAACCGCTCGGCGGCCTCGTCACCCTGCATCCGGTACAGGTGGAGCAGGCCGAGGTACTCGACGCAGGACGCCTCGCCGAGGAGGTGTCCGGCCTGCCGCTCGTGCGCGGCCGCCGTCCTGGCCTCGTCCTCCGCGTCCTCCCAGCGCCGCAACTGGCCGAGGCAGTGGGCGAGTTGGAAGTGCAGCCCGGCGGAGGCGGCGGACTCGGGGTGGTGCTCGTCGGCGCAGCGGGCGGCGGCCCGGAGCGCGGGCAGCGCCTCGGCCCAGTGGCCGGCCTTGAGGACGAGCGGCCAGAGCGCGCGGGCCAGCCGCAGGCAGAGTCCGGTGTGCTGGTACTCCTCGGCGAGCGGGACGGCGCGCAGCAGGTTCGTCCGCGCGGCCACCAGCGCCGCGAGCCCCTCGGCCTCGTCCGCGTACGGTGCGCCCTGCGCGGGTGCCGGGGCGACCCGCCAGCTCTGCGGCAGCGCCGCGTGCGCGGCGTGTTCCGCCTGCCGGGTCAGGCCCGTCAGCATCCGCCGCACGGCGGCCGAGCAGGCGGGGACACCGAGCTCGGGTCCTGCGGTGTCCGCGAGGTAGCGCCGCACCTCGGGGCGGAAGCGGTAGCGGCCGTCGCCGCGGGGCTGGAGGAGCTCCGCCGCGGCCGCCTCGTCGAGCATCCGGGCCGCGTCCTCGGGGGCCGACTCGGCCGCCCAGCCCGCGAGTTCGGCGGTCAGTACCGGCCAGTCGCCCAGCGCGGCCAGGCGGCAGAGCCGCACCGTCTCCGGCGGCAGTCCGGCGCAGATCGCGCGGGCGGCGCCGCGTACCGGGTCGGTGGACGGCTCCCCCTCCGGCGGTCCGGGCAGGGGTGCCGCGGGCGCTGTGGCCAGCCGGGCCGCCTCGGCCCGCAGCGCGTAGCCGTTCCCGGCGCAGCGCGCCAGCGAGGCGTCCAGCTCCGCCTTGGCGGGGGCTGCGCCCGAGGCGTTCCTGAGCAGCTGCCTGCCGTACCGGTCGGGCAGCGGCGGCACCTCGATGCGGCGCGCGTCCAGCGCGAAGGGCCGGCCCGCGGCGACGACCAGCAGGAAGAGTTCCGGGGTGTTGGGGACGAGGGGGCGCACCTGGGCGGCCGCGGCGGCGTGGTTGACCACGACGAGGGCGCGGCGGCCGTTCGTCAGGCGGCGGTAGAGGTCCCGGCACCCCGTCTCGGTCGCGGGGACGTCGTCCGGCTCGACGTTCATCTCGCGCAGCAGGTGCTGGAGCACCGTCACCGGTTCGACGGCCCCGTCTCCGGCGATGTCCCTGAGGTCGACGTAGAACTGTCCGTCCGGGTAGCGCACGGCGTACTCGGCGGCGAACTGGAGGGCCACGACGCTGCATCCGATGCCCGGCGGGCCCGAGAGCAGCGCCACCCGGGGGCGTCCGCGCGCCGGGCGGGTCGCCTCGCGCCGCAGTTCCCGCAGGACGCGCTGCCGGTCGGTGAAGTCGCGGGGCGGGGGCGGGACTCCGGCGCCCGGGGACAGGGTGTGCGCGGCGGGGAGGCTGTCCATCAGCAGCAGCCACTTCCGCGCGTCCCGACTGCCCGGCTCCAGCCGCGAGTTGATCTCGCGGGCGAGGAGCTGTGTCCCCTCCTCGGTGGCGGGGACGGGGACCGGCCGTCCCAGTGTCTGGCAGACCTGCGCCCAGGTCGACAGCAGTAACTGCTTCCCCATCTCGCCGGCGGCTCCGTTGCCCACCGCCGTGACGAACGCCGCGACCGCGCCCGCCGTCACCTCTTCGATCACGCCACCCCTCCCCTGGTCCGCTCCGTGCCGACTGTATCCGCGCCCCCGCCGGGGAACCACCCGGGGATGACCTTGAACGGGCGCGTGCCCGGCGCGGCGTTCAGGCGGAGCGGAAGCGTCCGGTCAGGCCGGGTGCGAGCCAGGGGCGGCGGCCGCGGGCGGTGATCCTGCCGGTGAGCGCGGCGCGCCACCGGCCGGTGCGGCCGTAGTTCAGGAGCAGGGCGGTGGCGGGGTCCGCGCTGAGGGTGACGTCGACGCGTCCCGGGGTGGCGGGGTCGACGGTCAGGCGGCCGTCGTCGAAGCGGTAGACGTACCGGGTCAGTCCGCGCAGCCGCAGTTCGTACACGGCGGTGTGGCCCGCCGCGCGGGCGGGGTCGACCCAGCCGGGCAGCACCTGGTGCAGGCCGGTCATGACGAGGGGGACGAGCTCGGGGGCGATCGGCCAGGGGCGGCCCAGCAGGGTGGCGACGTCGTGGCCGTGGATCACGAACTCGCCCAGCAGGGTGCCGAGTGCGCGGTCCGCGCGGACGCGCTGGTCGCCGTCGAAGAACATCAGCGGCGGCTCCTCGCCGAAGCCCTCGACGGTGCTCAGCAGGGCGTCCACGTCCCGTCGCAGGATGCGTGCCAGCCCGTCCGGGTCCCGGGTGGGCAGGGTGCGGACCTGTTCGGCGTTGAACGCGGGCAGGTCCGCGACGCGTGCCGGCCAGGTGCCCCTGCCGAGCGCGAGCTCGCGGTAGCGGCCCGGCTCCATGGCCACGTGGCCGAGGACGTCGGTGACCGACCAGTCCGGGGTGGCCGGCACCCGGGCCCCGGGGTCCGGTGCGGAGAGCAGCAGTTCGCTGAACCGGTCCGCGGCCCGGGAGACCGCGTCGGTCAGTGCCTGCCGCTCCTCGGTCCTGCCGCTGGCGTGTGCCGGCATCGTGCGCGCTCAACTCCCCGTGTCGGACGGTGGTTCGGCCTCCCGCGCGGCCACCCTTCTGGCCGGGTGCGCGGCTGTCAAGATCCGTGCGGGCACCGGCCCGTCCGGGCCCGACGGGCGTGGAGTTAGCCTGAGGTGTCTCATCGGTACCGCAGAACAGGTTGTCGCCCCCACGTGTCCTCGAACATGGCCCAGGCCCCCGTCCCCAAGGCAGAACTGCACCTCCACATCGAGGGCACGCTGGAGCCCGGGCTCGCCTTCGCGCTCGCCGCGCGCAACGGCGTCGAACTGCCCTACGCCTCCGAGGAGGAGCTGCGCCGCGCGTACTCCTTCACCGACCTGCAGTCCTTCCTCGACCTGTACTACGCGCTGCTCGCCGGGCTGCGCACCGAGGACGACTTCGCGGAGGTCGCGGACGCGTATCTGGCGCGCGCCGCGGAGCAGGGCGTGCGGCACGCGGAGATCTTCTTCGACCCGCAGGCGCACACCTCGCGCGGTGTCCCGATCGGCACCGTGATCGAGGGACTCGGCCGTGCCCTGGCGAAGTCCGAGGAGACGCACGGGGTCAGCACCCGGCTGATCATGTGCTTCCTGCGGGACGAGAGCGCCGAGTCGGCGCTCGCCACCTTCGAGGCCGCGCGCCCGTACCTGGACCGCATCACGGCCGTGGGGCTGGACTCCGCCGAGGTGGGGCACCCGCCGTCGAAGTTCACCGAGGTCTTCGCGCTGGCGCGGGAGGCCGGGCTCAAGTGCGTGGCACACGCGGGCGAGGAGGGCCCGCCCGCGTACGTCTGGGAGGCGCTGGACCTGCTCGGCGTGGACCGGGTCGACCACGGGGTGCGCTGCATGGAGGACCGGGAGCTGGTGGACCGGCTGGTGGCGGACCAAGTGCCGCTCACCGTCTGCCCGTTGTCGAACCTCCAGCTCAAGGTCGTCGACGACCTGGCGGACCACCCGCTGCCCGCCATGCTCGACGCGGGCCTGCTCGTCAGCCTCCACTCCGACGACCCGGCCTACTTCGGCGGCTACGCGCACGACAACTTCACCGCCGTGCGGGACGCGCTGGGCCTCGACGAGGAGACCCTGCGCACCCTGGCCCGCAACTCCTTCCGGTCCGCTTTCCTCGACGAGGAGACCCGCGCGGCCTACCTGCGGGAAGTCGACAGCCACTGAGCAACGGCGCCTGCCCCGCACGCCCCGGTGCGGGGCAGGCGCCCTCCGGACGGCCCCGGCTCAGAAGGTCACGTTGTCGTTGACGGAGCCCAGGCCCGTGCCGGACATGCGGCGGTGCAGGGCGAGCGCCTGGTCCTCGGTGAGCGAGGCGACGTGGTCGGCAGCGGCGCGCAACCCGTCGCCGTGCAAGGCCAGTTCCTCGGCCCGCTCGGTCGGCAGCAGTTCCGGCGACTCGTAGGTCCAGCGCAGCAGTTCGCTGACGATGCGCCGCTTTCCGTGCTGCTGGGTGGCGAGCGCGGGACGGTCGATGACGTAGCACCAGACCAGTTCCTTCAGCAGGTCGCAGGCCGCGCGGCGCTCCCGGGGGATCTCCAGCCGGGCGCCGTAGCGGATCGCCGCCTCCCCGCCGACCTGGAGGCGGATGTCGCGGGTGAAGTAGGCGATCAGGTTGGCGGTGCGGAGGTTGACCGCGACGGCGTCCTCGTGGTGTCCGGTGTAGGGCCCGGGCAGCGCCATCGTCTTGCCGATCTCGGCGAGCAGCGCCTGTGCGGCGCCCCGGTCGAAGGGGCGGCCCTCGCGGGCGTGCTTGCGCTCCACGTACCCGAGGAAGCGGGCCGTCTCGCGTTCGGTCTCGGCGCCGGCCGCGCCCTCGGGCGGGAAGAGGGCCTGGAGCGGGATGAGTCCGGTGCGGTAGAAGTCCTCCACGTCGTGGCAGGCGTAGGTGACGTCGTCCGCCCAGTCCATGACCTGTTCCTCGACCGGTACGGCGTCGTCGGAGCGGCCGTCGCGCAGCCAGGCGAACGCCTCCCGGTCGGCGACGTAGACGCCCCACTTGCTGTGCCGGGCCGCGTCCCGTTCGCGGGGGGCGCGTTCCCAGGGGTACTTGACCGAGGCGTCGAGGCAGGCGCGGGTGAGGTGCAGGCCCCGGTGTCCGGCGTACTTGTGGGCGGCGAGGAAGGTGAGGACGCGGAGGGTCTGCGCGTTGCCCTCGAAGCTGTCCGGGGCGGTGTCGCCCGGGCGCAGCTCGTCCATGGTGCGGCGCAGGGCCGACTCGCCGGCGTGCCCGAAGGGCGGGTGGCCGATGTCGTGCGCCATGCAGGCCGCTTCGACGAGGGCCGGGTTCGGGCCGCCGTAGCGCCGCTCCAGCCGCTCGGCCATGCGCCGCCCGAGCTGGGCGACCTTCATCGAGTGGGTCAGCCGGGTGTGGTACGCGCCGAGTTCGCCGCTGGCCACCACCTGGCTCTTGCCCGCGAGGGCGCGCCACTGGGTCGAGTAGAGGATGCGATCCACGTCGTGCTCGAAACCGGACCGCTGACCGTCGTCGGAGACCCGGCGTCGCAGGGAGTGCTGTTCGAGATCTTCGGGAGAGTAGTTCGTCGGCCGCATCGCCCGGATTCTACGCGCGTTGCACGCGGGGAGGCGAGTGCTTTGCCCGCGCCGGGGCCGGAGTTGGGCGGAGGCGCGGCTCAGTCCATGCCCTCCAGCAGCGGGAGCCGTACCCGGAAGGTGCACCCCTCGCCCGGGGCCGAGTCGACCTCGACGTCGCCGCCGTGCGCGGTGACGAGGGAGTGGACGATCGACAGGCCCAGGCCCGCGCCGCCGCCGGTGGCGCGGGTGCGGGAGGCGTCGGCGCGGTAGAACCGCTCGAAGACCCGCTGCCGCTGCTCCGGCGCCAGCCCGGGCCCCCGGTCGGCCACCTCCAGCACCGCGAGCCCGTCCTTGACTCCGACGCCGATCCGGACCGGGGTGCCGGCCGGCGAGTGGGTGACGGCGTTGCCGACGAGATTGGTGACGACCTGCCGCAGGCGCGCCTCGTCGGCCAGGGTCTGCGCGGTGGCGGGCCTGCCGCCGTCCGGTCCGGTGAGCGTGACCTCGCGGGTCGCGTCCAGGGCGCGGACGTCGTGCATCGCGTCGGCGGCCAGGGTGCGCAGGTCCATGGGGGCGCGGTCGAGCGGGAAGGCGGGGGCGGGGCCTGTCCCGGCGGAGGGGCCCCGGGCGGCCTCGTCGAGGCGGGCGAGCAGGAGCATGTCGCCGACCAGCCGGGTCAGGCGCTCGGACTCCTCGCCGATCCGCGTCATGAGGTGCTCGGTCTCCTCCGGGGTGCGGGAGGCGCCCATCCGGTACAGGTCCGTGTAGCCCTTGATCCCGACCAGCGGGGTGCGCAGTTCGTGGCTGGCGTCGGCGAAGAAGCGCCGCATCCGTGACTCCGCCTCGGCGCGGGCGTGGAAGGCGGTGTCGATCTGGCCGAGCATCCGGTTCAGGCAGACGGTGAGCCGTCCGACCTCGGTCCGGGTGCCGGACGTCTCCGGGATGCGGTGCGAGAAGTCGCCCCGGGTGATGGCCTCGGCGGTCTCCTCGATCCGGGTCAGCGGCCGCAGCCCCGAGCGGACGGCGAACCAGCCGACCAGGGCGAGCACCACGAGCAGCACCCCGCCGGAGGTGAGCGCGACGGTCCGGGTCTTCCGGACGGTGCGGTCCACCTCGTCCAGCGAGGTGGCGACGATGACGCTGCCCCGGTCGGCCGCGGGGTCGGCGGACTTGAGGACCTGGTCGGGGCGGGTGAGCGCGACGACCCGCCAGGAGTGCTCGCCGTCCCGGGACGGAACGGTGAACGGGCTCCCGCCCCGGTCCAGCACGGCAGCGCGGTCGAGCTCCGGCAGCCGCGGCCCGCCGCCCGGGGCCGCGGTGGTCGAGTCGAAGGTGCTGCGGGAGTTCCCCCGGTCGTCCACGTACGCGACGGTGGTGTCCTCGAAGGAGCTCAACAGGCGGACGTTCTGCGGGACGTTGGGGCCGGGCGGCGGGGTGACCCGGGCGGCGAGCTGCGCGGTGGTGTCCACCCGGGAGTCGACGCGGTCCTGGAGGTAGGCGTCGAGCGCGGTGCTGACGACGGCGCCCACGGCCAGCAGCGCCGTCGCGACCAGCGCGACGGCCAGGCACAGCAGCCGGGTGCGCAGCGACATCCGGGCGAGGGCGCCCCGCAGGTTCGCGGCCCGGCGCCGCAGCCCGCCGCGTGCCGTCATGTCCGGGGCTCGCGCAGGACGTAGCCGATGCCGTGCACGGTGTGCAGCAGCTTGGGCTCCACGCGGTCGACCTTGCGGCGCAGATAGCTGATGTAGGTGTCGACGATGCTGGGGTCGCCGTCGAAGTCGTAGCGCCAGACGTTCTCCAGGATCTGCGCCTTGGACATGGTCAGTTCGGCGTTGGCCATCAGGAAGTGCAGCAGCCGGAACTCGGTGGGCGACAGCCGCACCGGCTGCCCGGCGCGGGTCACCAGATGTCCCTCCGGGTCCAGTTCGAGAGCGCCGACGACCAGGGCGGTGGACGGCTCGCCCATGGTGCGGCGCAGCACCGCGTGGATACGGGCGATGAGTTCCTCCAGGTCGAAGGGTTTGGTGATGTAGTCGTCGCCGCCCAGGGTGAGGCCGGTGATCCGGTCCTCCTTGGTCTCGCGGGCGGTGACGAACAGGACGGGGACGTCGCCGCCGGACCGGCCGCCGGTTCTGCGGGGCTGGGCGCGCAGCTGCCGGATCACCTCGAAGCCGTCGATGTCCGGCAGCATCACGTCCAGCAGCACCAGGTCCGGCGGGCGGCGGGCCGCCATCGCCAGGGCCTGCGCGCCGTCCGCGGCGACGTCGACGTCGAAGCCCGCGTAGCGCAGGGCCGCCGGGAGCAGGTCGCGGACCGTCGGCTCGTCGTCGACGACGAGCAGGTGCCCCTTGGGCGAGGCGCCTCGGCGCGGCGTGCGGGCTGCTGTCATGGGATCTTCCGTCTCGTCGTGCCGGGTGGTGGTGGGGTGTACCGGGGGCCGGCCGGTCCGCGACGGTGCGCCGTCACCGGCCGGCCCCGGCCAGGGGTCAGGTACCGGTACCGGTCATGCGTGCGGGTTCCGGGGTCTTCCCTCCCGAAGGTGAGGAAACCGTACGCACCTGTGGGCGGCCGGCGGTGCGGTCCTCGCCGGGGCGTGGGCCGGGTTTCCGGCGGGCGGTCCGCAGGGCGTGCAGGCGGCTTCCCGCGTAGGCGGCCAGGCCGGCGAGGACGGAGCCGGTGAGTGCCGAGAGCCCGACGGAACCGTCGAGTCCGGCGTCCATGCCGCCCATCTCGTTGCCCATGACGGTGATGCCGATCCCCACGGACATCCGCGCGAGCAGGCAGAGCACCAGGACGCCGGGACCGACGAGCGCCCCCGCGCGCACCGCGGTCTCCAGGTGCCGGCCGAGCACCGCGCGGGACTCCTCGCGGGCGGTGCGCGCCGGGGTACGGGCGGCCGCGCGGTAGCCCGCGTACACCAGGAGCGCCGTCAGCAGAGTCAGGCCGGCCGGCCACAGCGGGAGGCCCGCGACGGTCTGGGCGCCGAGGTCGATCCGCCGGTCCCCTCCCCCGGCGCCGGAACCTCCGGCTCCGCCGCCCATGCCGCCCAGGAGGCCGCCGCCCTCGGGCTGCCGCCGTTCCGTCCCGGCCTGCCAGGACGCGCCGAGGCCGGAGGTGAACACGGAGGTGATCAGGTTCGGGGCGGCGAGGAGCAGCGCCCCCGCGGCCTTGGCCGCCTGCTCGCGCCCGGTCGCCGCCGCCGCGCCCGCGAGGAGCGCGAGGAAGAGGGCGGCGGTGCACACGGCGGTGAAGATCCCGGTGAGGGTGGAGGCGACCGGGTGCCAGGCGAGGCGGAGCCGGCTGAGTTCCAGCGTCCGGGGCAGCGAGGTGCGGCGCGCGGCCACCAGGCCGCCGCAGAGCACCAGCGCGACGCCGAGCACCGCGAGGAACCCGGTCAGCGCGACATGGGTGGTGAAGTCGACGGAGGGCGCGCCGCCGCCGGTCAGCTTGCCGAGCCCGCCGCCGGGGCCGCCGCCCTTGCCGAGCTTCTCCGTGACGCCGTCCGGGAGTTCAAGCGTGCCGCTGCCCCGGGAGACGAGGAGGGGGACGAGGACGGCGGCGGCGCCGAGCGCCCCGCCCGCGCGCGCGGCCAGCAGCCCGGGCGCGGGGCGCGCCCTGCGGCGCAGCGGCCGGAAGAAGCACCAGCCCAGGACGGCGGTGCCGAGGAAGGTGAGCATCAGCGGCAGGGCGGACACCTGGCCGGAGACGCCGAGGCTGAGCCCGCCGCCGCCACCTCCGCCGAGCATGCCGGGCATGCCGCCGTCCCCTTCCCCGCTGCCCTGGGGCGTGAGGTCGGAGGCCAGGTCGAGCTGCCCGCCGAAGGCGAGGCCGGTCACCGCGGGCCCGAGCCGGGTCAGGGGTGCGACGCCGTCGGCGCCGAGCGCCTTGAGCGCCAGGCACGCGGCGCCCGTCATGGCCGCGAGCGCGAGGAGGACGGCGAGCGCCCCTTCGAGTACGTGACGGGGCGTGCCGCCGCAGGGCCGGAGGGGCCCGGCCGCCGCCTTGCCCCGGCCGGTGCAGGACGCCGGTGCGGCGGCCCCCGTCCCGGCCGGCTTCGTCGTGGTGGTGCCCATGTGTCAGCGCACCTCGTGCAGTTCGGGGGCGGGGCCTGCGTCGGCCTGCTCCGGGCCGGTGCCGGCCCGTTCCGGCTCGTGCGGGTCGTGCGCGTCGTGCACCCGGAGGCTCTCGCCCTCGACGTCGACGTGCGGGACCCAGCGGTCGAGCCACCGGGGCAGGCGCCAGGCGCGGTGGCCGAGCAGGGTGAGCACCGCGGGCACCAGGGTCATGCGGACGACGAAGGCGTCGAAGAGGACGGCGATCGCCAGGCCGAACCCGATGGTCTTGACCATCTGTTCGCTCGATCCCATGAACCCGGCGAACACCGCGATCATGATCACCGCGGCGGCCGTGACGACCCGGGCGCTGTGCTCGAAGCCGCCGATCACGGCACGCACGGGCTGCCGGTCCACGACGTACGCCTCCCGCATCCGGGTCACCAGGAAGACCTCGTAGTCCATGGCCAGTCCGAACACGACGCCGACCATGAAGATCGGCATGATCGACATCACCGGTCCCGGCTCCGTGACCCCGAACAGCGAGCTCAGCCAGCCCCATTGGAAGACCGCGACGACCGCGCCGAGCCCGGCGGCGATGGAGAGCAGGAAGCCGAGCGCCGCCTTGAGCGGCACCAGGAGCGAGCGGAACACGGCGATCAGCAGCAGGAAGGCGAGGCCGACGACGAGTGCGATGTACGGCACCAGCGCGTCGGCGAGCTTCTCCGAGACGTCGATGTTCATCGCGGTGGTGCCCGCGATCAGCACCTGTGCCCCGTCGCCCTCGATCTCGGGGGCGCGCAGGTCGTGGACCAGGTCGGCGGTCTCCGGGGTGCCGGGTGCCGAGGTGGGGACGACGGTGAGGACGGCGGTGTCCTTGCCCTCGTTGAAGCGCGGCGGGGTGATGGTGGCGACGCCGTCGGTGTCCTTGATCCGGGAGACGACGTCCCGGGTGGCGGCCTGCGCGTCGCCGCCGTCGTCGGCCGTGACGACGGTGGTGAGGGGGCCGTTGAAGCCGGGGCCGAAGCCGTCGGCGAGCAGGTCGTACGCCTGGCGCTGGGTGGTGGACGCGGGCTTGGACTCGTCGCCGGGCAGGCCGAGTTCGAGGGAGCCGGCCGGTACCGCGACGGCGATCAGGGCCGAGGCCCCGAGCAGCAGCACCGCGACCGGCCTCCGGGTGACGAACCGTGCCCAGCGCACTCCGAGCTTCGGCCGCGCGGCCTTCCCGGACTCCGGTGCTGCGGCCTCCCGCCGGCGGCGGGGGCCGGTCGGCTTGACGCGCTTGCCCGCGATGCCGAGCAGGGCCGGGATCAGCGTGACGGCGATCAGTACCGCGAGCCCGACGGTGCCGGCCGCGGCGAGCCCCATCTGCGTGAGGACGGGGATGCCGACGACGGACAGGCCCGCGAGCGCGATCACCACGGTCAGTCCGGCGAAGACGACGGCGGAGCCCGCCGTGCCCACCCCGTGCGCGGCGGCCTCCTCGCGGCTCCTGCCGCGGGCCAGTTCGTCCCGGTAGCGGGAGACGACGAACAACGCGTAGTCGATGCCGACGGCCAGGCCGAGCATGGTGGCCAGGACGGAGGTCGTCCCGCCCAGGCCGAGCGGGGCCGCCAGCACCTTGATGGCGCAGGTGCCGATGCCGACCCCCAACAGGGCCGTGAGCAGCGGGAGTCCGGCGGCTATCAGGGCGCCGAAGGTGAGGACGAGCACCACGGCCGCCACCGCGAGGCCGACCGCCTCCGAGGAGTGGCCGCCCATCGCGTCGGAGACGGCGTTGCCGCCCGCCTCGACGGTGAGCTCCGGGGAGTGCGCGTCCCCGACGGTGTCCGTCAGCTCCTCGCGGGAGGCGTCGGTCAGCTCGGCGACCGGCACGCTGTACGACACCTGCGCGTAGGCGGTGCTGCCGTCCTTGCTGACGGTGCCGGTCTCGAACGGGTTGGTGACCGCGCTCACCTGTGATCCCGCGCCGAGCGCGCGGACGGTGTCCTCGACGGCGCGCCGGGTGTCGGGCGCCGTCACCTTGCCGTCCCCGGCCTTGAAGACGACGCGGGCCGAGGCGCCGTCCGCGTTCATCCCGGGGAACCGTTCGTCCAGCAGGTCGTAGGCGCGCTGGGCCTCGGTGCCGGGCAGCGAGAAGTCGTTGGGCGGCGCGGCGTCGGCGCGGGAGGCCAGAACGCCGGTCAGGACGAGCAGTCCGGCCCACAGGACGGTGACCCACCACCTCCAGCGGTAGGAGAACTTGCCGGTTTTGTAGAGGAAAGCAGCCACCAAGGGCCCCCAGTCATGTTGCTGATCAACAGAACGGGGGCAAGAGTGGCACCTTTGCTTGACCGCTTCCGGAGTGACTTCTGGGAGTTTCCTGAGAACCGTTCCGGACGCGTTTCCCGGGGAGGGGAATCCCCCGGAATTCCCCTCCCCGGGATTCTCGCCGCCGGATTCACCGTCCGCCGGATTCTCCGGACGCGGCATTCGCCCCCGGGTTTCTACGCCGAAGGGTGCCGCGCCAGTGCCTCGGCGGCCGCCGAGCGGTAGAGGTTCGTCGCCATCAGGCCGGTCTCCCGGGTGCCGCGCTCGGTGTAGAGGGCGGCCACGCCCGCGGCGACGACGGCGTCGTCGGGGGCCGCCTCCAGCGCGTAGTCGGCGAGGTGGCAGGCCAGCGCCAGGTCGCGGGGCGCGAGTTCGACGGCGCGGGCGAGGAGCGCGCCGGCGCCGCCGCTGAGCGCCGCCAGCTCCCCCGCCACGTCCGCGCGCGGGGCCGGCTTGAGTTCGCTGGGGCGTCCGCTCCACCATCCGCCGTAGTAGCGGATGACGTTGCGGACGATGAACTCGGCCTCGTCGTAGACGGGTTGGAGCCAGGGCGCGTCGGACTCCGGCAGCTTCACCCGGCGTACGACGTCCACGTGCGGTGGCGAGCCATCCTCCAGGACGGCTAGGGTGCGTTCGACCACGTCCTCCAGGAAGCTGGCCGTGTCCAGCAGGATGCGCCGGACCAGCCGTTCGTCGTCCACCACCGGGCCGCCGTGCCCGGGGCACAGCGAGGCCGCGCCGGTCCGGGCCATGGCCCGCAGGCCGGCGGCCCAGTCCCATGGGTAGCGCTGCGCCTTCTGCGGGTTGCCCGCGTTGGGCACGCCCCAGATGATCAGGTCGCCGGTGCACAGCACCCGGCGCTCGGGGCAGAAGACCCAGGTGTGGTCGTCGGTCTCGCCACGGCAGGCGTGCAGCTCGAACGCGGTGCCGCCGACGTCGAGTTCGAGGGATTCCCGGTAGTAGCGGGTGGGCTCGTGCGCGGGGAATCCGAAGCGCAGTTCCGGGCCCTCGAAGGTCGGGTCGTCGCTGCGGCCGCCGAACTGGCGGCTGTTGATCACCGCGTTGTGCCGGGGGCTGCGCGCGTACCGGGCGAACCGCTCCGCCATCCGTTCCTGTGCGACGACGTGCGGTGCGGTCTGTCCCTCGGCGAGGAAGGCGTCGAGCCCGAAGGCGTGGTCGATGTGGCCGTGCGTGTAGACGGCGGTGTGCACCGGGAGGCCGGTGCGGGAGCGGACGTGCCCGGCCATCTCGCCCGCGAACAGGCGGGTGCCGGAGTCGACGAGCACCAGTCCGTCCCGGGTGGCGAAGGCCGTGACGCCGGAGCCCAGCGAGGTGAACCAGGTGTCCCGGGCGACCTCGACGGGCCCGCCCGTCCAGAAGAACGCGGCGTCCTGCGGGTCGCGTTGACCCTCCGAGAGCCACTGGCCTGCGGGGTTCTCATCCATGCGGGGGCATCCTCTGCTGGGTTCATGGGGTACGGGGCGGTCCCGCCGCCCCGTGGCGGTTGCGGTGCCAGGACGGGCCGCCGAGGGCGACCACGGCTGCGAGGGCCGCCGCGGTGATGAGGGAGGCGCCGGCGGTCAGCGGTTCGAGCAGCAGCTCGACGGCGACGGCGCCGAGGACGAGCAGCACCTTGGCGAGCACCAGTTGCCGCAGCGGCAGGTGCCGGGCCGCCGGGCGGCGCAGCCGGCGGCGGACGAGGTGCAGCACGGGCGGGACCACCACCACGATCACGCACAGCCGCAGCGCGTGCTCCCACAGCGGCATGTCCCGCCCGTACGCCCAGGCCCCGCCGATGGCGAGCCCGGCGACGACGTACGCGATCCGCAGCGTCATCCGGCGTCCTTCCTTCCGTCGGGGTCTCCGCGCCCTGCACTCAGGGCGCGGAGGTGTCGGCGGTGAGCAGGCCGGTGACGGCGTCGATCAGCGCCGCGACGTACGTCTCGGCGTCCGGCTCGCCGGCGGCGGGCTGTCCGGCGCCCTCCAGGTCGGCGAGGGCCGAGATGATCAGCTGGCCCGCCCAGCGGATGCGGGGGCGGAGCCGGGGCTCTGTCAGGTACGGGAGCCGGCCGGTGACCAGGTGTCCGACGTTCACCGCCTCCTCCAGGCCGCCCACGCCGGGGAGCGCGGTGACGTCCCGTCCGACGTGTTCGAGCACGCGGTCCAGGAAGCGGACGTAGGTACTGCCCGGCACGGTGGCCTGTTCGGCGAGCGGGCGGACCAGGATGGCGACGAGGACCTTCGGGTCGTCGAGCCGCTCGTCCTCACCGGCGGACCTCAACAGCTCCCCGCGCCGGGCGTCCAGCACGCCGAGGCGGTGCTCGAAGATGGCCCGGATCAGGGTCTCCTTGTCCCCGAAATGGTATTTCGCCGCGGCCGTATTCCGCTGCCGGGCCTCGGAGCTGACCTGCCGCAGCGAGGTCGCGTCGATTCCCTGCGTCGCGAACAGACGCTCCGCGGCGAGAAGGATCTGCAATCGGGTCGAAGATTCCACGGTCCTGCCTCTGCTGTTCCGTACGCGGTGCCGTGCACCGCCTCTCCCTGCCCATCGATTAAACCGCGTGGTTTAATCCGCGTCAATGTTCCTTCCCACGCCTTCACGGTGAGGAGATCCCCATGCCCGAAACACCCGGCGGACCCGTCAGGACGGAAGAGCGGGACGCGCCCGCTGACCGGCAACTGGGCCCCGGCGCCCAGGCGTTGATGCGGCAGAACTTCGGCAACATCGGCAACGCACAGTTCCGGCACGTCGCGGCCCGCGAGATCGGCGCACCGCACCCGCCCGAGGTGACCGAGGTCGCCGCCCGGACGTTCATGATCCGGCCCGGGATGGCGAACGTCGCCCTGTTCGAGACGGACGAGGGCCTGCTCCTCGTCGACGCCGGCTGCGCGGGCGACGGCCCGGCGCTGCTGCGCGCCGTGCGCGGGATCAGCCGGCAGCCCCTGCACACCGTCGTGTTCACGCACGGGCACGTCGACCACGCCTTCGGTCTGTGGGCCTTCCTCGAAGCGGGCGAGCGGCCCCGCGTCGTCGGCCACGAGAACCTGCTCGCCCACTACGCCCGCTACGCCAGGACCCCGGGCCTGAACGCCGCGGTCAACGGGCAGCTCCCCGGCGCCAACGGCCGCAGCTGGCCCAGCGCGCCGGAGGACTTCACCGTCCCGGACGTCACCTTCCGCGACAGTCTCGAACTGCGCCTCGGCGGCGAACGGTTCGTCGTACGCCACGCCAAGGGCGAGACGGACGACGCCGCGTGGGTGTGGGCACCGGAGCGGCGGGTGATCGCGGCGGGCGACCTCGTCGTCGGCTACCTGCCCAACGCCGGTAACCCGCGCAAGGTCCAGCGGTACGCGGAGGAGTGGGCGGAGGCGGCCGAGGAGATGGCGTCACTCGGCGCCGAGTGCGTGATCACCGGGCACGGCGACTGCGTGCACGGCGCGGAGCCGGTCCGCGAGGAACTGCTGACGATGGCCGAGTACCTCCGGTACCTGGTACGGCACACGCTCGACGGCCTCAACTCCGGCCTGCGCCCGGACGAGATCGTGGACGCGCTGGAGGTGCCCGGGCACCTCGCCGCGCACCCGCGTCTCCAGCCGCACTACGACCGGCCCGAGTTCATCTGCCGCAACGTGATCCGGCGCTACGGCGGCTGGTGGGACGGTCACGCCGCGAACCTGCTGCCCGCGCCGGCCGGGGAGCGCGCCCGGGAGGTGGCCCGGCTGGCGGGCGGCGTCGGGGCGCTGGCGGCGCGGGCGCGTGAACTCGCCGGAAGCGACCTGCGGTTGGCCTGCCATCTGGCGGAGTGGGCGTTCCTCGCCGAGCCGGACTCGCCCACCGCGCAGGACTGCTACGTGGAGGTCTTCGACCTGCGCCGCGCGGCCGAGGGCTCGCTGATGGGCAAGCTCGCCTTCTCCGAACCGCACCGCAGGGTGGCCGAGGAGCGGGCGAAGGCGGACGGCTGAGAACGCCCGCGTGGAGCACGGCCCGACGGCCGGTTCTCCACGCGGGCCGCACCGTCCCCGGGTGCCAGGCCGGGACGTCAACCCCCCTGCGGGAGCGTCCCGTTCGGGACCGTGGCGAGGCGTGCGGCGTCCCGTTCCGGGCGGATGCAGGCCACGGCGAGCAGGCCGGTGAGGAGCATGACCAGGGCGGTGATGAGGAAGGAGAGCCGGTAGCCGTCGGCCGTCGTCCCCGCCGCGTCGATGAGGTGGCCCGTGAGGGTGGGCCCGACGAGTCCGGGGAGGGTGCCGGTGGCGGCGACGATGCCGAAGACCGCGCCGCGCTGCGCGGTGGGCACGACCTCGGCGACGGTCATGTAGTGCAGCGGCACGGCGACGGCGCCGGTGCCGAAGGCCAGCCCGATCAGCAGCAGCCGGGGCACCGTCCCCTCGACGAAGGGGAAGGCGGCCATGGCGCAGCCCGCGGCGCAGACCACGAACCCCTGCGTGGCGCCGCTGGACCAACGGCTGCTGACGCCACGAGACTTGAGCAGGTCCATCAGCGGCGAGACCGTCAGCAGCAGCACGAGGCTGAAGCCGGCGACCGCGCTGATGGTGCTCGCCGCGGCGCCCGGCGTCATGCCGAGTTCGGTCCTGAGGTAGGACGGCACCCACGCGTGGCTGAGGGACAGTGCCCAGGAGGCGCCGAAGGCGCTGGCGATGCTGCCCAGGACGGTGCCGTTCAGCAGCAGCCTGCGGTAGGGCAGCCGCGCGGCGGGCCGGCCGCTCCCCCGCCGCGCCTCCGCACGCGCGGCGCGGTCGTCGTCGAAGGGCCCGTCGTACCCGATGCGCCACCAGACCAGCGCCCAGGCCGTGCTGACGACGGCGAGCGCGACGTACGCGGAGCGCCAGCCGTGTTCCGTGATCAGCCAGGTGAGGACGGGGGCCGAGACCAGGGTGCCCAGGGCGGCGCCGCTGATCTGGAGCGCGGAGGGCAGCCCGCGCCGGTGCGGCGGGAACCACTTGTACAGGGCGTGCATGGACATCGAGGCGGCCGGCCCCTCGGCGGCCCCGAGCAGGACCCGGCCCGCGATCAGGGTGGGCACGGACGCCACGACGAGCACCGGCAGTTGGGCGAGCGCCCAGGTCAGCGTCATCACGAGGAGCAGGACGCGGCTGGTGACGCGGGAGGAGAGGAAGCCGACGAGGAGCCCGGAGAGGCTGAAGAGCAGGGAGAAGGAGCTGGAGACGAGCCCGTAGGTGCCGTGGCTGATGTTCAGCTCGTCCATGATCGGGACGGCGGCGAGGCCGAGGACGGCCTTGTCGGCGAAGTTGACGACCATGAACACGACGATCATGGCGGTGATGAGCCAGGCCCGTACCCGGTCGTACTCCGGTGGGGCGTCCCGCTCCTCGGCGGGGAGCGGGGCGGGCGGTGCGGAGGGCTGGGAGGCCATGGGTGAGTGACTCCTGCGGGTAGGGCCTGGCTCCGTGACGCGGACCGGCTAGACGAGGGCCTTGGCGATGGCGTTCTTGTGGATCTCGGTGGTGCCGGTGACGATCCGGAACATGCGCAGGGTGCGGAAGATCCGCTCGACCTCGTGGCCCTGGGTCAGCCCCGCCTTGCCGTGCAGCTGTACGGCCTCGTCGGCGACGCGGAAGCAGCTCTCGGAGGTGAAGAGCTTGCACATGTTGGCCTCGACGGCGATGTTCTCGCCCCGGTCGGCCCGCGCCGCGGTGGCCTGCACCATGGAGCGGGCCGCGTACAACTCGGTGGCCATGTCGGCGAGTTTGTGCTGCACCGACTGGAGGGCGAGCAGCGGCCGGCCGAAGGCGACGCGGCTCTTGGACCAGGCGACGGACAGGTCCCAGGAGCGTCGCGCGGCGCCGATCAGGGAGGGGCAGTGCAGCAGCCGGTTGAGGGTGATCCGGCCGATGCCGATGCGCAGGCCCTGGCCGGCCTCGCCGAGCAGATTCGCGGCCGGGATCCGGCAGTTCTCGAAGACCAGATCGCCCTCCATCCGCTGCCCGGACATGGGCACTTCGCCCTCCAGGACGCGGCATCCGGGGGTGTCGAGGTCGACGAGGAACGCGCTGTACGCCTCCTCCTCCCCGCCGTCCGTGCCCGTACCGGCCATGCGCGCGACGACGATCGCGAAGTCGGCGAAGGGCGCGGCGGAGGAGAAGACCTTGTGCCCGTCGAGGACGTAGCTGTCGCCGTCCCGGGTGGCGGTGGTGCGCATCCGCCGGACGTCGGAGCCCGCGTCCTGTTCGGTGATCGAGAAGCAGCAGGCGAGTTCCCCGCGTACGACGGGCATCAGGTAGCGCTCCAATTGGTACGCGGTGGCGTACTTGACGACCGCGCCGACGCGCAGCGGGCCGCCCATGTCGCCCAGTACCGAGTGGGACAGCGCTGCGCCGGAGGCGGTGAGTTCCTCCTTCAGGGCGCACAGTTCGGTGAAGTTCAGTCCCTGTCCGCCGAGTTCGGGCGGCAGGCTGATGCCGTAGAAGCCGAGTTCGGCGCTGCGCTTCCAGACGTGCTCCAGCGTGGGCCGGTCGAGCGCGCTCTCGGCGGTGATGCCGTGCTCCTGTTCGTAGGGCAGCAGCTCGTCGGTGAGGTAGGTGCGCAGCCGGCCGACGAGTTCCTGGAGGCGGGGGTTGTCGTCGTAGGAGGGTTCGAGGGTGTAGGGCATGGTCGGGGTTCCTGTTTCCTGTGGGTGTGGTGTGCGCGCGGGTCAGTGGACGCGGCGCTCGGCGCCGGCCCAGTACGGCTCGCGGAGGGCGCGGCGGTCGATCTTGCCGTTGGGGTTGTGCGGGAGCGCGTCGGTGAACTCGACGGAGCGGGGCTTCTTCATCCGGGCGAGCCGTTCGGCACAGAAGGCGGTCAGCCCGGGCGCGTCCAGCGCGGCGCCCTCGCGGGGGACGACGACGGCGTGCACGGCCTCGCCCCAGCGCTCGTCGGGGACGCCGACGACGGCGGCCTCGTACACCCCGGGGTGCTGGTGCAGTACGGACTCGACCTCGACGGCGTAGATGTTGAACCCGCCGGAGATGATCATGTCCTTCTTGCGGTCGACGATGAACACGTAGCCGTCGGAGCGGCGACGGGCCAGGTCTCCGGTGCGGAACCAGCCGTCGTGGAAGGACTCGGCCGTGAGCGCGGGCGCGTCGTGGTAGCCGGGGACGACGTCGGGGCCGCGGACGGCGATCTCGCCGATCTCGCCGTCCGGGACGGGTGTGCCGCCGTCGTCGACGATCCGCACCTCGGCCTCGGCGAGCGGGCGGCCGCAGGAGAGCAGCAGTTCCTCGTCCCCGTTCTCGATGGCCCGCCGGTGGTCCTCGGTGGTGAGGAAGAGCACGCCCGAGGTGGTCTCGCCGCAGCCGAAGCCCTGGGAGAGCACCGGGCCGAACAGGTCCCAGGCGGCGCGGATGCGGGCCGGGGACATGGGCGCGGCCCCGTAGGTGAGCTGGCGCAGGCTGCTCAGGTCATACTCCCGTGCCGTGGGCAGTGCCAGGACGGTGTTGACCATCGTCGGGACGACGAACGCGTGGGTGGCGCGCTCGCGTTGGACGGTCGCGAGGAACTCGGCGGCGTCCCAGCGCGGGAGGACGACGGCGCAGCCGCCCGCGAAGAAGATGCCCATCAGCGGCATGCCGGAGGCGTGCGTGACGGGGCCCGCGAGGATCTGCCGGTCGCCGGGGCCGACCCGGGTGGCGGCGCTCATCACGGTCTTGCGCAGCAGCGCCGTCCGGTTGCCGTAGGTCTGCACCGCCGCCTTGAGCCTGCCGGTGGAGCCGGAGGTGAAGTGCAGTACGGCGATGTCGGACTCGGCGCAGTCGGCCGCCACGGGTTCGGGCTCGGTGGCGGCGAGGGTCTCCCGGTAGCCGGGGCCGAGGTCGCTCGGGCCGTCGTAGCCGAGGACCGTCCGCACGCCGGTGCCGGGTATGGCGTCGCGGACGGCGTCGAGGTGGGCCGCGTCGGCGAGCAGGACCCTGGCGTCCGACTCGGTGAGCAGCTGCCGGACCTCCGCGGTGCCGAGCCGCGCGTTGATCGGGGCGCGGGCCAGCCCGGCCTTGTAGAGGGCGACTTCGGTGACGACCAGTTCGGCGCGGTTGGCGGCGAGGGTGGCGACGCGGTCGCCCCGGTCCAGGCCCAGGCGGCGCAGGGCGACGGCGAGGCGGTCGCTGTGGTCGTCGAGTTCCGCGTAGGTGAGCCGGACGGGTCCGCAGACCACGGCCTCGGCATCGGGTTGGTGGCCTGCTGTCCGGCGCACGTACCGCCCGAGATTCATCACAACTCCCGTTCCCTGAGGGGTGGTTCCCTGCTCAACAGTTACTGAACAATGTGTTCAGTACCAAGCATGATGTCCGGCAACGTAAAGGCAGCGTTAGGCTCGGGTCAACGGCCCGGAGGAGCCGGACGGACCGAGGGGTCCGGAGAGCACGAGAACGAGGGAACCGACGTGGAGACGAAGCCGGCCGGAGACCGCCGGGTACGCAGGACGCGGGCCGCACTGCGCCGGGCCCTGGTCGAACTCGCCCTGGACAAGGGGTTCCAGACGGTCACCGTCGAGGAGATCACCGAACGCGCCGACGTGAGCCGCGCCACCTTCTACGCGCACTACCGCGACAAGGAGGACCTGCTGATCGGCGTCGTGCGGGACCTCGCCGAGGACCGCGAACGCCTGCTGCCCGCGGTGCGCCAGGCCCACACCGAGGGCTTCACGGGGCTGCCGGTGAAGTACATCTTCGAGCACGCCGAGCAGGAGCGGGACGTGTACCGGGTGATCCTGCGGGGCGAGGGCGACGGGCGCGCGCTGCGCGAGTTCACCGACCTCACCTGCCGGCACGCGGAGGCCGCGTTCCGCGCGCGCACCGGGGAACTCGGCGTCACGCCCAGGATTCCGCTCGACATCGTCGCGCGCGCCTGGACCGGCGAACTCATCGGCCTGCTCACCTGGTGGGTCGAGAACGACACCGGGTACAGCGCCACCGAGGTCACGGCCCACCTGCGCGACCTGTCCGTCTACGGCCGCGTCTGGGCCACCGGCCTCACCCCGTCCGACGCCCCCGGGGCCCTCGACCTCGCCCCCTGAGCGCCGGGGCCCTCCCGGGGCCGGTCACCCGCCGTGGTCGAATTACTGAACATCGCGTATGGTTTCGCGCTCAGTGGCGACAGCGATCACGAGCGGAGCGAACATGACCGGTACGCCTCCCCTGGCCGACCTCTTCTGGGCACGCGGCTACACCGACCCCGACTGGGCACGGTGGCACACGACTTCGGGCCGGGAACTGCTCCCCAGCCGTCGCGTCTGGCGGGGCCCCGGCGTCCCGTCGCCGCTGCCCGGCGGCCCCCGGGACGGCGGGCTCGACGCGCTCACCTTCGACGGGGCGCACGGGCAGCGGCTCACGCTCCCCGAACTGCTCGCCGAGGCCGAGACCGACGCCCTCCTCGTGCTGCACCGCGGCAGGCTCGTCCACGAGCAGTACCTGCACGGATTCCAGCCCCGGGCCCCGCACTTCAACGCCTCGGCCGCCAAGTCCTACCTCGGCCTCGTCGCGGCCGTCCTCGCCCACGAGGGCCGGCTCGACCGCGGCGCCCGCGTCACCACCTACGTCCCCGAGCTCGCCGGGACCGCCTTCGGCGAGGCGCGGGTGGACCACCTGCTGCACATGGGCACCCGGATGAGCTACGCGGGCCGCCCGTACGACAAGGCGCTGGAGGCGCAGCGCTACTTCGCCGTCCTCGCGCCGCGCCTGCGCCCCTACGGCTACACCGGTCCCGCGACCATCCGCGAACACCTCGCCACCGCACGCGCGACGGGCGATCCCGGCGGCGGGTTCCGGTACGAGAACGGGAACGTCGAGGCGCTCGCCGAGGTGCTGCGGCGGGTCTCCGGCACCACCACCTCGGCGCTGCTGTCCGAGATGATCTGGTCCCGGATCGGCGCCGAGGAGGACGCGTACTACCTGCTCGACGCGGACGGCAACGAGGCCGCCTCGGGCGGATTCAGCTCCACGGCGCGCGACCTGGCGAGGTTCGGCGAGATGATCCGGCTCGGCGGCGCGCTCGGTGACCGTCAGATCGTCCCCGAGGCCGTGGCCTCCACGATCGTCTCCGGCGTCCCCGACTGCTGCCCGCGCCGCGTCCGCTTCCCCGCGGCACCGGCCGACGCGCCCGCCACCCTCTCGTACCACGACCTGTGGTGGATACCGAACGACCCCTACGGCTCCTTCCTGGCCAGCGGCATCCACGGCCAGCGCCTCTTCGTCTCCCCCGGCCTCGACCTGGTCGTCGTGCACTACGCCTCCCAGGTCGTCTCCCCAGCGGTCTCCCAACCGCCGCTGCTCCAGGCGTTCTTGCGGATGGGGACGCATCTGCGGGGGTGAGGGCGGCGTCCGGCGGACGGGAGGCGGCCGTAGCAGGGAGGTGACACGGCCGGGACAAGATCGCCACGGCGGCCCGGAAGTATCGGCGTCGTCAGCTTGCGAAACGACCGACCACACAGGGGGGGATCGACATGTCCATCGACCCGGGCATTCCGTCGTCAGACGGCGGCATCGTCATCAACATCGGCGGCCAGGAGGCCGAAAGGCTGAGCGAGGTCGTCAGCCTGGACACGGAGGGCAGGACCGCGACGGTGGTGCGCGGCAAGGAGCACTCCGAGATCTTCGACAACTGGATCAAGGGGCTGAAGTTCACCCATGTCGCCCTCGTCCTTCTCCACGAGGGCGCGCCGTACAAGACCTACACGATGGACCTTCCCGTGGTCACCAAAGTGCAGAACCCGCCCGGCGACTCGCCCCAGCAGGTGGTCACGTTCCGCTACGAGAAGCTGACCGTCTCGTGAGCGCCGTCCCCGGCTGAGGACACCCCACGGCGCCGCCGCGTGCGGAGCGCGTACAGCCACCCGACCCGCGCGGCGGCCCGCGGATCAGCCCCGGCGGCCTCCGCCGCCTCCGCCGTCCGGGCCGGCGCCGCCGCCCCGGTCGGGGTGGACACAGCCGGAGCAGGTGCCGGTGCCGTGGCGCAGGTAGCGGTGCTGGTTGGCCAGTTCGGCGATCTCCGCCATGGAGGGGGTCCCGGTGGTGGCGCCGAGGCCGAAGCGGAGGATGAAGTCGACGCGGTCGGCGCCGGCGCGCTCCACGGCGCCGCGTGTGCCGGTGTACGCCTCGTCGGCCAGGCGTCCGACGTCGATCCGGACGAGCCGTTCGCCGTCGGGCGGGGGCGGGGTGTCCGGCGGGGTGGGGCCCGTGCGCTGGGCCCAGCGGAGGAAGAGCCGCTTCACCGGGCCGTCCTCGACGAGGCCGCCGAAGTACTCCTTGAGGATCTGCACGGCACCGTTGTCGCCCAGGTCGGGGATGTCGAAGGTGCGGGTGACGGCCAGCGAGGCCAACTCGGCGAAGCGGTCGGCCCGTTGCTCCCGTTCGGCGGTGCGCTCCTGGCCCTCGTCGAGCTGTTCCAGCTCCCCGCCGAGGCCGTCCTCCGATGTCTCGGGCTCCGGCTCCGGCGCGTCCGGCTCCTCGACGTCGAGGGTGCCGGCCTGGAAGCGGCCCATCTGGCGGGCCGTCTCCAGCGCCGCCGGGTTCACGGGCTCGCCCGGCTCGGAAGGGGCCGTCCGGTCGACGGACTCCACCACGGCGCGCAGCCGTGCCGCGGCCGCCGGGTGCGCCGTGACGTGCTCGCGGATCTCCTCGTACGCGGCCTCCGCGCCCTCGGCGTGCTGCCGGCGCTGCGTCTCCAGCGCGTACCGTTCGGCCACCGGTTTCCGCCACACCCCCTCGGACACGGGGACCAGCGAGACGGCGAACAGCAGCGCCACCATCAGGCCGACGTTGAGGCCGGTGGCGAACCGGCGGGCGAAGTTGACCAGGGCGCCCAGCGGCAGCCGGGCCTCGCCGAGGCGGGCCGGACGGAGCCGCTGCCTGAGCCGCTCCGTCCGCTCGGGCCACCGCAGCACCGCGTAACTGCCGAGGGCCAGCGCGGTGTACGCCGCCAGCCAGTACTGCCAGTCCACCTCAGTGAGGCCCTGGAGCGCCGTCCACACCGCGCGTACGGCGTCGACCTGGGACGGGGAGAGGGTGAGCAGATTGGCCAGCCACACCGTGAACAGGACGAGGAGTACGCCGAGTTCGACGGCGAGGACGAGGTCGGCGGCCGCCTTGAGCGAGGGGCGCGGCGCGTCCTTCATGGTCCGCCAGCCGTGCCAGGACAGCCAGGCGGCGAGCGGGAAGAACAGCCCGGCGACCAGGCCCGTGGTGAGCACGTCCCCCGAGAGGAGCTGCTGGGCCGCCAGGGCGAAGAGGGCGATGCCGGGCAGGTCGGGGAGGTGGCGCACGAGGCGGCGCTCGGCGCCCTCGCACCGCCGGATCGCGAGCCGCAGCGTCCAGCCGCCGAAGAAGAGCAGCGCCGCCAACGGGACGAACCGGTCGGGGAATTCGCGGAACAGGTGGACGAGGAGCGCCAGCAGCGGGCCGCCCGCGCCGAGCACCAGGGCGCCGGCCGCCAGGTACCGGCGGTGCCGGTACCAGCGCCGCACCGTCCCGACGAGCAGCTCGCGCGCCATGTCGACCCCGGCGGCCACGCCCAGCCCGAGGGCCGAGCCGATGCCTCCGGACAGGACCGCGACGAGGGCCGCCAGCAGGACGTCCCAGCCGTCCTCGATCTCGACCCCCGTCCCCATCCGCCAGGCCGCGCAGGCGCCGATGCCGAAGGCGACATAGAGGGAGACGAGGCTCGAAGTGTCCTCGGAATCCGGGGTGTTGGAGGCAGGCCGCTCCCCCGCCTCGCGCC
Organism: Streptomyces sp. HNM0574; assembly: GCF_012726235.1. Lineage (GTDB taxonomy): Bacteria > Actinomycetota > Actinomycetes > Streptomycetales > Streptomycetaceae > Streptomyces. The sequence goes on along the minus strand of NZ_JAASAH010000006.1, from coordinate 174,353 downwards.
CCTCGTGGAGGTGGTGGGCGAGGGCGAGGAAGACGTCGGCACCGGGCAGGTGGTACGGCGACCTGAGGCACGCCGACGGGAAGTCGCCGCTCCGCGAGGTGATCTCGATCCAGCCGTCCCTGCCGAGCCCGACGGAGTCGACGTCCGCCCACGGGGTGAAGTCGTCCCGGCCGCGAGGGCGCCGCACCCTCAGCCGCTCCCGGCTCACCACCAGATCGCCGAAGGTGACCTCGCCGCCGTCCCGGACCGTCGCGAGCGCCGAGGGCAGCTGCGCGTCCCGCACTCCCCGCCGGATCGCCGGGCCCCACTCCGCCTCCTCGGGGAAGCGGGCGCCCCGGACCACCGTGCGGGTGCGCAGGCCGGGTATCCGCTCGCCGCCGGCCAGGGGCGTGCGGTGCGCCGCCCCGATGGTGCTCACCAGGCCCTCGGGGGTGGCCAGTTTGTAGCGGTTCCAGCCGTCCGCGAAGAGCGTGGTGGACGCCCAGGGGTGGACGACGTCCGAGCCGTCGGCCGCGACGAGGAGCAGCCCGTGCTCGTACAGCCGCATCCCCAGGGCCCGTTTCCGGTGCCGTCGCATCCGGATCACGGACGGGGCCAGCAGCACCAGGCCGGACAGCGCTCCGGCCGCGAGGAAGCTCTGCACCCCGAAGACCTCGCGGAGGACCAGCGCCGCGATCAGGAGCAGGAACGAGAAGGGCAGCAGGGCGAGCACGTTCAGCGCGTGCCGGGCGGGGCCGCGGCGCGCCGGACGGTACGTGCGCAGCAGGCGGCCCAGCTCGGGATGCTCCGCTTCGGTCCTGGTCGTCTCCCCGCTCTCCGCCTCCGGGCGCTCCGTGCCGTCGCCCCGTCCGCCGCCCCCGAGCTGATCCATGGTCAAAGCTCCGCGCAACCCCCGTCGTGAACACTGGAGTTGGGGAGTCTAGCGGCGGGTACCGACAGCGCCGGGGGCGTCGGTGGCAGGATCGGGGCCATGAGTACGGTCTCCGGTGATTTCGAGCTGACCATGGACGAGCTGCGCACCGTGGCCCGCTTCGCGGCCGAGAGCGCCCAGGAGGTCCTGCCGGTGTTCGAGGAGGCCGTGCCCGGGGACCCGCGCCCGCGTGCGGCCCTCGACGCGGCCTGGGAGTTCGTGCACGGCGCGCGGCGGACGACGTTGCAGCGCACGGCCTCGCTGGAGGCGCACCGGGCCGCGCGGGAGGCGGGCGGTGAGGTGGCCGGGCTCGCGGCGCGGTCGGCCGGGGACGCCGCCTCCGCCGCGTATCTGCACCCGATCGCGCGGGCCACCCAGGTCGGGCACATCCTGCGGGCCGCCGCGAGTGCCGCCCGCATCGGCGAACTGCGCGCGGGCGGCGATCCCGCGGTCGGTGACCGGCTCGTCGAACAGGCCCGGCGGCGGGCCACACCGGAGCTGGCCGCCGTGCTGTCCCGGTACCCCCTCGCCCCGCAGAGCCGGAGCCGCGTCGCCCGGCTGATGAGCGCCCTGGACGCCGCGCTGCGCGCAACTCACTGACGTACGGGGCCGGTTGGCCCGCAATTCCGTTGTGGCCCCCGGGCCGGTGCCGTAGGGTCACCGGTGTGAACACCGGACCGGCGACACGCCACGCACGGATCGGCAACCCGGTGGGCGGCTGATCGCACGGCGGGGGCGGAGAACGCTCCCCCGCCCCTCGGCACGCGGACCTCCCGGCGCTCGCGCACCCCGCGAGTCCCCTTCCGTGCCGAGCGACACACGAGGTCAGCCGTATGACAGCCACGTTCAACCACACCATCATCGCCGCCGAGGACCGTGCGGAATCGGCGCTGTTCTTCCGGGAGCTGCTGGAGCTCTCCGAGGCGCCCTCCTGGGGCGTGTTCACCAACGTCCAGCTCGCCGACGGCGTGCTGCTGCAGTTCGCCGAACCGCCGGTGGAGATCCAGATGCAGCACTACGCGTTCCTGCTCGACGACGAGCTGTTCGACCGCGCGTACCGGCGCCTGTGCGACCGGGGCGTCGAGCACTGGGCCGATCCGCAGATGCGCCGCCCCGGCGAGATCAACCACGGCCACGGCGGGCGGGGCGTGTACTTCAAGGACCCCGCCGGCCACTTCATCGAGCTGATCACCCGGCCGTATCTGTAGGCGGGGAGGCCAGGCGGCCCTTCCGGCCGCCTGGCCCGGCTCTCCCCCTCAGCCCTCCTCCTCGAAGGTGCGGAGCAGGTCGGCGGCGACGCTGACGGCGATGGCCGCCGGGTCCTTGGCGGTGATCTCGGCGAGGCCGATCGGGGTCTTGATCCGGTCGATGACGGCCTCGTCGTGGCCGCCCTCGGTGGCCAGGCGCTTGCGGAACCGGGCCCACTTCGCCGCCGAGCCGATCAGCCCGACGGAGCCGAGGCCGGTGGTGCGCAGTGCGGCGTCGCAGAGCGCGGCGTCCTCGGCATGGTCGTGGGTCATGATCAGGACGTGGGTGCCGGGCGGCAGCTGCGCCAGCACCTCCTCGGGCAGCAGCGGTGTGTGGTGCACGTGCACCTGCGCCACCGCGTCGTCGAGCACGCCGAGCCGCTCCCCGGTGAGGAGGTCGGCGCGGGTGTCGACCAGATGGAGGTCCAGGTCCTGGCGGGCCAGGATGCGCGCCAGTTCCAGCCCGACGTGCCCGACGCCGAAGACCGCCACGGCCCGTACCACCGCGAGGGGTTCGAGCAGGACCGAGACCGTGCCGCCGCAGCACTGCACGCCGTGCTGGTTGGTCACCTTGTCGTTCAGCGCGAAGTCCATCAGTTCCGGTCCGGCGCCGGAGGCGGCGATCAGTTCCCTGGCCCGGTCGATGGCCACGGCCTCCACGTTGCCGCCGCCGATCGAGCCCCACGCCTCGGTACGGCCCACCACGAGTTTCGCGCCGGCGTCGCGCGGGGCGTGGCCGCGCACGGCCGCGACGGTCACCAGCACGCCGGGCTCCCGGCGTGCCCGCAACCGCGCGACCGCGGCGACCCACGTCATGTCAGGCACCGCTGAGCGCTTCCACGGCCCGGGGCGCGTCCTGCACGGCACGCTCGCGCGCCGACCGGATCGCCCAGTACACCGCCTCCGGCGTCGCCGGGGAGGCCAGTTCGACGCTCACCCCCGCGGGGCCGAACGCGGCGGCGGCCTGCCGCAGTGCCTCGCGCACGGAGAACGCCAGCATCAGCGGTGGCTCGCCCACCGCCTTGGAGCCGTACACCGCGCCCTCCTCGGTGGCGTTCTCCAGCAGCGTGACGTTGAACTCCTCGGGCATCTCGGAGAAGCTCGGCAGCTTGTAGGTGCTCGCCGCCTGGGTGAGCAGGCGGCCGCGGTGCGGCCCTTCGCCGGTGTCCCAGCGCAGGTCCTCCAGGGTCAGCCAGCCCGCGCCCTGCACGAAGCCGCCCTCGACCTGGCCGATGTCGATCATCGGGGAGAGGCTGTCGCCCACGTCGTGCACGATGTCGACCCGGCGGAGGCGGTACGCGCCGGTGAAGCCGTCCACCTCGACCTCGGCGGCCGCGGCGCCGATGGCGAAGTACTTGAACGGCGAGCCGCGGAAGGACTTCGCGTCCCAGTGCAGCCCCTCGGTCCGGTAGAAACCGGCCGCCGAGAGCTGCACCCGCTGGAAGTACGCGGTGCGCACCAGCTCGTCCCAGCCCAGCTCCGCCTCGCTGCCCAGGGCGCGTGCCACGCCCTCGACGATGCGCACGTCCGAGGCGTTCGCGCCGAGGTGGGTGGCGGCCACCTGGGACAGCCGCTCGCGCAGCTGCTCGCAGGCGTTCTTCACCGCGGCGCCGTTCAGGTCGGCGCCGGAACTGGCCGCGGTGGCCGAGGTGTTGGGCACCTTGTCGGTGCGCGTCGGGGCGAGCCGCACCTTGTGCAGCGGGATGCCCAGGGTGGTCGCGGCCACCTGGAGCATCTTGGTGTGCAGGCCCTGGCCCATCTCGGTGCCGCCGTGGTTGATCAGGACCGAGCCGTCCTTGTAGATCAGCACCAGCGCGCCGCCCTGGTTGAAGGCGGTGAGGTTGAAGGAGATGCCGAACTTGACGCCGGTCAGCGCGAGCGCCCGCTTGGTGTGCGGGTGCGCGGCGTTGAACGCGTCGATCTCCCGCCTGCGTACGGCGAGTTCACCGTTCTCCCGGACCTGCTGCCAGACGGCGGCGATCCGTTCGGGCTGGCCGACCGACATCCCGTACGGCGTCGACTGGCCCGGCCCGTAGAAGTTGCGCTCCCGCAGCTCCGCCGGGTCCAGTCCGAGCAGCGGGGCGCAGCGGCCCATGATGTCCTCGATCACCAGCATGCCCTGGGGCCCGCCGAAGCCGCGGAAGGCGGTGTTGGAGGTCTTGTTCGTGCGGGCGATGCGGCCCGCGATGCGCGCGTTGGGAATCCAGTAGGTGTTGTCGATGTGGCACAGCGCGCGGGCCAGCACCGGTTCGGACAGGTCGAGGCTCCAGCCGCCGTCCGCGGTGAGGGTGGCGTCCAGGGCGCGGATGCGGCCGTCGGCGTCGAAGCCGATCCGCCACTCGGCGTGGAAGCCGTGCCGCTTGCCGGACATGGTCAGGTCCTGGGTGCGGTTCAGGCGCAGCCGTACCGGTCGGCCCGTGAGCCGGGCGCCGAGCGCGGCGACGGCGGCGAAGCCGTGCGGCTGCATCTCCTTGCCGCCGAAGCCGCCGCCCATCCGCAGGCACTGCACGGTCACCTCGTGGCTGTGCAGGCCGAGGACGTGCGCGACGATCTCCTGGGTCTCCGAGGGGTGCTGGGTGCTGCTCTGGACGAACACCTGCCCGGCCTCGTCGATCTGCGCCAGCGCGGCGTGCGTCTCCAGGTAGAAGTGCTCCTGGTCGGAGAAGAGGAACTCGCCGGTGAAGACGTGCGCCGCGTCGGCGAAGCCCGCGTCCACGTCGCCGGTGACCATGACGGGGCGGGCGCCGTGGAAGCTGTCGGCGGCGATCGCCTCGGGGAGCGTGATCACGGAGGGCAGCTCGTCGAGTTCGACCTCGACGGCCTCGGCGCCGATCCTGGCCGCCTCCGGGGTCTCGGCGAGCACCCAGGCGACGGCGTGGCCGTGGAAGCTGACCTCGTCGGGGAAGAGCGGTTCGTCGTGCTTCATCCCCGCGTCGTTGACGCCGGGCACGTCGGCGCCGGTCAGCACCCGGACCACGCCCGGCACTTCGAGCGCGGGCGCGGTGCGCAGCGCGGTGATCCGGCCGTGCGCCTTCATGACCTGGACGGGGTGGGCGTGCAGCACGTCCTTGGTGCGGTGGACGAGGTCGTCGGTGTAGAGCGCGGCGCCGGTGACGTGCTGGGCCGCGCTCTCGTGCGGCATCGGCAGGCCGACCACGGACTTCTCGGGACGCTCGGACAACTGGCTCATGAAGACACCGCCTCGGTGGTCTGCGCGTACAGCTTCAGCAGGCTCTGGCCGAGCATCTCGGAGCGGTACGCGGCGCTGGCCCGGTGATCGTCCATCGGCGTGCCCGCGGCGCGGAGTTCCCGCGCCGCGGCTTCGGCGGTGTCCGCCGTCCACGGCCTGCCCTCCAGCGCCGCCTCGGCGACGAGGGCGCGGATCGGGGTGGCGGCGACGCCGCCGAGGCCGATGCGCGCCTTGCGGACGACCCCGTCCTCGATGTCGAGCGCGAGCGCGACGGCGACGCTGGAGATGTCGTCGAAGCGCCGCTTGGCGATCTTGTGGAAGGCCGTGACCCGCGACAGCGGGCGCGGGATGCGCACCGCGCGGATCAGCTCGCCGGGGCGGCGCACGCTCTGCCGGTACCCGGTGAAGTACTCGGCGAGCGGGACCTCGCGCTCCCCGTCGGCGCCGGCGAGCACCACCGACGCCTCCAGCGCGAGCAGCACCGGCGGGCTGTCCCCGATCGGGGAGCCGGTGCCGAGATTGCCGCCGAGGGTCGCGCCGTTGCGGATGAGCCGGGAGGCGAACTGCGGGAAGAGTTCCGCCAGCAGCGGGACCTCGCCGTCGAGGCGGCGTTCGATCTCGGTGAGCGTCAGCGCGGCGCCGATCTCGACGGCGTCGGGACCGGTCCGCAGCTCCCGCAGTTCGGGCAGCCGGTCGACGGCGACGACGCAACCAGCCCTGCGGGAGCGGATGTTGACCTCCACACCCCAGTCGGTGGAGCCGGCGACGACCACCGCGTCCGGGCGCTCGCGCAGCAGCTCCAGCGTCGCGGCCAGGCTGCTCCGCCGCAGGAACGTGGCCCCGTCGCGGGCGTACTCGGTGCTGACGGGCCCGGGCGGGGCCTGCTCGCGCCGCCGGGCCAGCGGGTCCTCGTCGGCGGGCGCGCCGACGGCGAACGCCGCGTCGCGGATCGGGCGGTACCCGGTGCAGCGGCACAGGTTCCCGCTGAGCGCGTGCAGGTCGAATCCGTTCGGACCGTGCTCGGCGTCGGGCTCCGTGCCGTCGGCCGCGTGCGCGCAGCGGCCGGGGCGGTAGTACTCGGCGGCCATGCTGCAGACGAACCCGGGCGTGCAGTACCCGCACTGGGAGCCGCCGCGGACGGCCATCTCCTCCTGCACCGGGTGCAGTTCGGGCGTCCCGCCCGCCGCACCGGGAGTGGCGAGGCCCTCCGAGGTGACGATCTCCTGGCCGTCGAGCGCGGCGGCCGGGACGAGACAGGCGTTGACCGCCACCCAGTCGGTGGGCTTGTCCACGCCGGGGCGGGCCACCAGCACCGAGCAGGCGCCGCACTCCCCCTCGGCGCAGCCCTCCTTGGTGCCGGTGAGGCCGCGCTCGCGCAGGAAGTCCAGCGTCGTGGTGTGCGGCGCGGCGGGGGCGAGCGGGGTCTCCTCGCCGTTGACCGTGATCCGCGCGCCTACCGTGCCGGGCCCGCGTTCCGGTACGCCGTCGGACGGTGCCGACACGTCACATTCATCGATTTCAGGCGGCTTGTTCGCCAATTTCGGGCAGCTTTCTGTGATTTCCGGCGCGCCGCGTCGCGATGAGGGGCGCGCGAGGGCACGCGGCAGCGGCGTGCCGGAAGGAAAAAGGGAAGACGGGAGGCCGGGGGAAACCCCGGGAGTGCGCCGCGGCGGGCGCATCGGCACGGCCTGCTCGGCAGCCGTGCGACGGCGTCAGCTGCCGTGCGCGATCCGCCCCGGGACCCAGACCGTACTGCGGGCGAGGCGACTCAGATCAGAGCAGGTGTACATCCGCCGGTCGCCTCCTTCCGGTCGTCGTGGGTCGGGCGTGTGACGCAACGTAGTTCGGCGGGGATCCCAAGGTCAAGAGTCCGGGGCAAGCGGAAGGCGGCGCTCCCCCCGCGTTGCCGCGTGGGGAGCGCCGCCCGGTGGTGACGCGTGACCGGGCCCGGTGTCAGGCCGGGGTGAGGATGTCGAACTCGTTGCCCTCCGGGTCGACGAGGCAGGTCCAGGGCACCTCGTCGCCCTGCCCGAGGTCGATGTCGGCGGCGCCGAGGCCCCGCACCCGTTCCGCCTCCGCCGCCCGGTCGCCGCCCCGGTAGGGCCGCAGGTCGAGATGGACGCGGTTCTTCACCGTCTTCACGTCGGGCGTGCGGACGAGCCGGAGGTACGGGCCGACGCCCTGGGCGGAGCGCAGCACCGCCTCCTCGTCGGTGACCGAGTGCAGCGTCCAGTCCATCGCCTCGTCCCAGAACCGGGCCATGGCCCGCGGGTCGGCGCAGTCGGCCACGACGGCGGCAATGGGGCCGGTGTCCCGGTGGTCCTCGCGGGGCTCCGCCACGCAGAACTCGTTGCCGTCCGGGTCGGCCAGCACCGTCCACGGGACGTCGCCCTGGCCGATGTCGACGGGCGTCGCGCCGAGTTCCGTCAGCCGTGCGACCAGCTGCGCGTGATGCTCGGCCGAGGTGGTGGCGAGATCGACGTGCACGCGGTTCTTCACCGTCTTGGGGTCGTCGACGGTGATGACGTCGATGACCACGGCGGAGGCATCGGGATAGCTGAAGCCCTTGGGTTCGAGGTTGGTGACGATGCCGGGTTCCTCGACGGAGGACTCCCAGTCGAGGGCCGCCGCCCAGAACCGGCCGAGCTCGGCGTCGTCCCGGGCGTTCATCGCAATCTGAACCAGCCGCATAGTCATGCCGGGGATCCTACGCAGCCCCCCTTCCGGGGTCACCGGGTTTTCCCGAAGCCCGCGGGCCGTGGTGACGGTCAGTCCGGGACGGCTCCGGCGGTGAGGTTGAAGGCCGTCGCGGTGAGCGAGGCCGCGTCGGGGCTCGCGGCGAAGACGGCGTACGCGCCGGCCTCGTCGAGCGAGGGCAGGCGGTGGAGAGGCGTCCCGGCTTCGAGGCCGGCGAGCAGATCTTCGGGGGTGCTGTCGCCCGCGTAACTGCTGCCGTAGTCAGGGGCATTCAGGACCGACTCGCGGTAGCCGCCGGTCCGGAACCTCTGCACCCGGATGCCGAACTCGCCGAGTTCGACGGCGAACTGGCGGTAGAGGGCCTCCACGGTGTGCCACGCGATCGCGGTCGAGCCCATCAGCGGGTACGGCGGCCCGAACCCCACGGTCGTCTGGATCACGCCGGAGCCCTGACCGGTCATCGCGGGCACCACGGCCCGGACCGTGTTCAGGTGCGCGCGGGTCGCGGTGACCAGGGTGCGCTCGACGGCCTCGGGTTCCAGCGTGTGCAGGGCGGCGCCCTGGACCTCCTCGTAGGTGACGGCGTTGTGGAGGATGTCGACCCGGCCCTCCTCCGCGAGGACCTCCTCGGTACGGCGCCGCACCGCCTCGGCGTCGGTGACGTCCACCTCGTACGACCGGGCGCGCCCGCCACGTCGCCTGATCTCCCGCTCCGTCGCGGCGACCTTCTCCGCGGTGCGCCCGGTCAGGTGGACCACCGCGCCCTCGGCGGCAAAAGCCCTCGCGACGGCGCCTCCCACCGATCCGCCCGCGCCATGGACCAGGGCGACTCTCTCCGCCAACCGCATGTTCGACTCCGCTCTCCCGGTGGCAACCGAGGGTAGGCGAACTTCCGGGGGTACGTGGGGCGCTAGCGGCTCCCCGACCGCACCTCGCGGTACACGGCCAGGCCCAGCAGCAGGCCCCAGACGAGGAACCACGGGTCCCAGAGGAACAGGTGACCGTGGAAGGCCGTCCGGTCCGTCTGCCCCGAGGACTCCACGACGCCCGCCTTCACCAGGGCCTGCACACCGGTCAACACCCCGCCGTACACGGCGAGTACGGCGGCGGCGATCCCCGCGAGGACGAGCAGCGGACGGCGCGGCAGCCACCACCGTCGCCGTGCGAGGGCCAGTCCCGGCAGCGCGGCGAGGAGCTTGAGCCCGACGGTCACCCAGAGCACGGCGACCATGCCCGGGTCGCGGTCCCGGGTCAGCCGGGCCGGCCCGCCGCCGACGGAGTCGAGTCCGGCCGTACCGCCCGCCGCCCAGTACGCGCTGACGGCGGCGTACAACAGGCCCAGCGCGAAGGCGGCGTAACCGGGCCAGGAGGCGGTGCGGGAGGGCGGCTGAGAAGTCACCCCGGAATCATGCCAAGAAAGGGAAGGGCCGGGAGGAATTCCCGTTCCCTGTTCACCGGCGGCTCAATTCCCGGGTTTCACTCAACCGGGGTTTCCTGCCGCCGTGTTGTCGGACCGGCCGGCAGCCGTACTCCGTGACGGTGCCGTCGCCGGGGCCGTCGCCCCGGTCGTTGTCGGTCTCCGGTCCGCGAGGAAGATCCCGGTGTCGGACGTGCCGCTGGAGGCGCCTGGAGCAGGAGTTTCAGTCGATCTGGGCGGCACCGGCGGGGCCCGGAGCGGCGGTTGACCGGGTCGCGGTGAAGGCGACTCCGCCCGCGGAGAAGAGGGGGAGCGCGAAGGCCATGGCGGCGAGACGGCGCGCGAGAGGAATACGCATGGGTTTTCCTGTTCGTGGGGGGGCACGCGGGGGATCGGATCGGGCCCGGATTCCGGCCCGTTCGACGCAATTCCCGCCCGGAATCCTACAGTTGGGGATCCGCATGCCGTTCCGAGGAAAGCGCGAATTCCCACGAAGGAGTCATGGAATGCCTCACGCGGTGACAGATGCGCCGGGCGACCTCGTCCCGGACCCCCTGCGTGACGGACAGTGGTGTATCGATTACGTTTGGTGCCCGAACGGGGGAACAAGACGTACTTGTCCCGCCTCCGCCCGTGGCGGGGGCCGATAGGAGTTGAGATGCACAAGCGCACCGCCGTACTCGCCACCGTCCTCGCGGCGGCCGGGGTTCTCGGCGCCACGGGCAGCGCCCTCGCCGCGACCGGCCAGGGCGGCTCCCCGCCCACCTTCCACCAGATCGACAAGGACAACAGCGGCACCATCAACGAGCAGGAGCTGCTCGCCGCCGGTCAGGCGCAGGGTGTCTCCAAGTCCGATGTCCACAAGGCGTTCTCGAAGGTGGACACCAACAAGGACGGGGAGATGTCCAAGAAGGAGTTCGTCAACGGCGCGCGGACGAAGTAGCGCACCATCAGGGCGGCGTCGCCCGGCCGTCGTGGCCGGACGGCGCCGCCCTGCCGTGTCCGGCGGGCTCCGGTGTCAGCCGCCGGCGAGGGTCGTGCCGTGGTCCCGCTCCAGACGGGACAGCAGGCGGTGGAAGTACGCGGACCCCGTGTCCGGCGCCCGTACGCCTGCCGCCGCCATGGCGAGCGCGGTGGCGTCGCCCCGTACCTCGGGCGGGCGGCGGACGGGGGTGAAGCCGAGGATGCGGGCGCAGATGTCCAGGGCGTGCGCCGCCCTGGCCCACGGGTTGTCGCGGTGCGCGTGCAGCGCTTCGCGCCACTGCCCGGCGGAGACCTCGCGCAGGCGGAATCCGTACCCGACCGCCCGCTCGAACAGCTCCCGCATGGGCAGCGGTTCGGGCCGCATGACATGGAAGACGCTCCCGGTGGCCTCCGGCGCCAGGGACAGTGCGGCGATCGCCTGCGCGGTGTGGTCGACGGTCGAGGCCGGCAGCGCGCCCAGCGCGGTCGGGTAGCAGCCGGTGACGACGGCCGCGGCGATGAGACAGGTGGTGACGTCGTTCGCGGGCGCGGCCCCGTCCCGTGAGTCGGCCAGGATCATGCCGGGCCGGTAGAAGGACGCGGCGACGCCGCTCTCCGCCACCATCCGTTCGGCCTCGACCTTGGTACGCAGATAGCCGAAGGGGCCGCAGGTGCGGAGCGTGGGCACGGTCGACTCGTCGACCCGCGGCAGCCCCGCCTCACGTGCGGCGAGGAACACCCCCAGGGTCGAGACGTGGTGCAGGTGCTTGGGCCTGCCCGTGGCGCAGAAATCGACCACCCGCCGGGTCCCGCCGAGATTGACCGGGGCCACCCGCTCGTAGGACGCGGCCAGATGGACCGAGGCCCCGCAGTGGTAGACGGCGCCGGCCTCGTCCGCCAGCCGCCGGTAGGCGTCCTCCGCCAGGCCGAACCGGTCGGCCAGCAGGTCCGCCGGCACGGCCCGTAACCGCGGCGAGGCGGCCGCTTCCCCGTCGACGCCGGCCAGCGCCTCCCGCATCCGCCGCCCGGCCCCCGCCTCGCCCTCGGCCCGCACCAGACAGATCACCGCCCCGTCGGTACGCCGCAACAGCTCCGCGCACAGCCGCGACCCCACGAACCCCGTGCCCCCGGTCACCAGCACCGCCATACCGCGCCTCCCGCCCTGTGCCGCCCCTGTACGGGAGGAGAGCTGCCCCGGGGGATGTGGGGCCACACCACGCGCAACGTCCGGACGGCAGGCGGCTGTCGAGGTCACCTCCGGTGCGACATCCGGAGGAGCGGGGAGCCGCCAGGGAAGAGGTATTTGGCGGCCAACAGGGGCTGCCCGGAGGCCGAGACGGTCTGGGTGAGGAGGAGGGCGGGGGTCTCGGGCGGGCGGGCGACGGCGTGGCCGCGTTCCTTGCCGAGGACGGTGGCGCCCATCGTGCTGCGGGCGTGGAGCGGCAGTCCGGGCGCCGCGGTGAGGAAGGCGGCGAGCATGGTGGTGGCGGCCTCGTCCGGTGCGGGAGCGAGTGCCCCGGTGAGGGCCGGTTCGACGGTGTTCAGGACGGCCGGGTCCGCTGACCATTCGTGCGCGAAGCAGGCCGTCGCGCCGTCGGTGTCGACGGCCGTCTCCCAGAAGCGGGTGCGGGCCGAGGGTGCCAGCCGCAGATGGTGCCCCGAAAAGTCGGTGGGCTCCTCGTCCTCCTCGGCGAGCCGCCGGCAGCGGACACCGGACGGACCCAGCAACTCCTCGACAGGCAGCAGGTGTTCGAGGCCAGGCGCGGGCGGCGACTGGTTGACGGTGCTGCCCGCGCCCCGCCGGCGGCTGATGACGCCGTCCTCCTGGAGGAGGATCAGCACCTCGCGCAGCGCGGGCCGGCTCACGCCGAGACGGGTGGCCAGTTCGGGCTCGGGGGGCAACCGCGCGCCGGGCGGGAAGGTGCCGTCGTCGATCGCGGCCACGAGGCGCTGGTACAGCTCGACGCGGGGCGAGTGGCGGCGGTTTCCCTGGCGAGGCATCGCGGTTCCCGTTCTCTTTGTCTGACTCATTCGGTCCGGCACCCCCAGCGTAGTACGGGCTCTTCACCCGCAGTCACCTGCGGGCAACTTCTGCTCTCTTAAGGGCCGTCGGCGCGGTGCGACCCCTTGTGCGCGCGTGCGGCCGGGGCTAGCCTCGCGGCCAACTTTGTCAGACAAACTTCCGGACGGTGCCGGCCCGCGGGTACGCCCTGCCGCCGCGCCCGCACCCCAGCCACCTGTGAGAGCCCCATGCCCCTTCCCCCTGCCCGCCGACCGCTGCTGATGGACTGCGACACCGGCATCGACGACGCCCTCGCGCTGCTCTACCTCTGCCTCACCCCCGGCACCGACCTGCGCGCCGTCACCACCGTCGCCGGGAACACCGGCGCCGAACGCGCCGCGCTCAACACCCTCCAGGTGCTGGAGACCGTCGGACGCACGGACGTACCGGTGGCCGCCGGCGCCGAGGCCGCGCTGTCGGGCGCCGCACACGACGAGGTCAGCACCGTGCACGGCGAGGGCGGGCTCGGCGGCGTCGCGCTGCCCGCACCCGCCGCCGAGCCGGACCCGCGCCCGGCCGTCGACCTGATCGTCGAGACCGCGCGCGCAGCCCACGGCGCGCTCGACATCCTCGCCACGGCCCCGCTCACCAATCTCGCCCTGGCCCTCCACGAGGAGCCGCGGCTGCCCCAACTCGTCCGCCACGTCACGGTGATGGGCGGCGCCGTGCACCACCCGGGCAACATCTCCCCCGTCGCCGAGGCCAACATCGGCCACGATCCGGAGGCCGCGGCGGCCGTGCTGGCGGCCGGCTTCGACCTCACCCTCGTCCCGCTCGACGTGACGATGCGGGAGAACCTGACCGAGGAGCACCGGCGGCGGCTGCTCGGCTCCGGCACACCGGCCGGCCGGCTCGCCGGGGAGATCCTGGACTGCTACTTCACCTTCCACGAGACGACCTGCCTGCCCTTCCGCGGCTGCGCCTGCCACGACCCGCTGGCCGCCGCGATCGCCGTCGGCGAGGTCGTCCCCCGGCTCGCGCCCCGCCTCCCCGTCACCGTCGACACGGCGCACGGAGCGGCGCGGGGCGCCCTCGTCGCCGACACCCGCGGACTCCACCGCGGTTACCCGGAGACGGACGGCGCCGGTGCCACCGTCGTGCTGGAGACCGACGGCACCTTCGGTGACCTGCTCGTGGAGCGGCTGACCGGGGCCGGGCGGGCGACGGAGACCGACCGATGAGCGCCCCGCCCGCGCGCCCTTCGCCGGCGGCACCCGCACGGTCCGGTACGGCCGCCGCGCTGGCCGCCTTGCTGGCGGCCTGCGTGGCCTTCCAGCTCAACGCCAGCATGCTCAGCCCCGCCCTGGTCACGATGGCGCGCGAGTTGCGTACCGACGAGGCGGCGACGGGCCTGTCGCAGACCCTGTTCTTCACCTCGTGCGGCATGTTCTCGCTGTTCCTGCCCCGCTTCAGCGACATCGCGGGCCGCAAGCGGGTGCTCCAGGGCATGCTCGCGGTGCTCGTGGCGGGCTCGGTGCTCGCCGCGCTCGCGCCGAACATCGTGGTGCTCGGCCTCGCCCGGGTGGTCCAGGGCGTCACCGGTCCCGTCGTGCAGATCGCGCTGCTGATGCTGCGCGCGCAGGTCACCGACCGCCGCCGGCTCGGCGCCCTGATGGGCGTGGTGACGGCCGTCAACGGCGGGGTGGCCGGTATCGACGCGCTGGCCGGGGGCTGGCTGGCCGGGGCCCACGGCTTCCGCAGCATCTTCTGGGTGATCGCCGTGTCCGCGCTGCTCGCGCTGGGGCTGGTCGGCCTCTGCTGCCGGGAGTCCCGCCCGTCCGCCGGCACCCCGATGGACTGGCCCGGGGTACTGCCGATCGCGGTGGGCCTGGTGGCCCTGCTCGTCGCCGTCGAGGAGGCCAAGCATCCCGCGACGGCGAACTGGGCGCTGTGCGCCGGGCTGTTGGTGCTCGCCGGCGCGGCCTTCGCACTGTTCCGGCGGGTGGAGAGCCGCAGCCCGCACCCCCTGGTACGCATCCGCGATCTGCGCCGGCGGGCCACCTGGGCACCGCTGCTGACCACGCTGCTCACCCTCGTCGGCGTCTTCGCCGTCGTCAACGGCGTGCTGATGTCCCTCGTGCAGAACGAGCAGGCCGGATTCGGCATGAGCGCGGGCACCGCCTCGCTCGCCTTCCTCACTCCGTTCGCCCTGGTGGGCTGGCTCGTCGGGCCGTTCACCGGGCGGCTCGCGCCGACGTTCGGCTATCTGCGGCTGCTGCGCTGCGGCCTGCTGGGCAGCGTGGCGGTGCTCGCGGTGACGGCCTTCGCCGGGGTGCACTCGCCGCCGGTGCTGATCGCCTGCACGGTGCTGCTCGGGGTCACCTACGCGGGCATGGCGAACATCGTCCTCAACCTGCTCGGCGTCGTCCTGGCCCCGGCCGACCATCCCGGCTTCCTGCCCGGGCTGGTCTCGGCGGCGTTCGGCCTCGGCGCCGGACTGAGCTTCGCCCTGCTCTCCCCCGTCCAGGTCGCGGGCAGCCCGCCGGGCAGCGCCTCGACGGCCGGGTACACGGCGGCCGTCGCCGTCGGCATGCTCGTCGTCGCCGCGGCCTGGGCCACCTCCTACCTCATCCCCACACCCCGGGACGCGGAGGTCACTTCGTGAACCGGACCGGGGCGTCCGGTCCGGCCCACCCGGCACCTCCCCTCACCACGCACCCGAGCAGAAGGGGACGGCGATCGCCATGACCCACAAGCACCGCCTCCGCCCCGCACCCAGCCGTCGTCACCGGCGGTGGCCGTGGCATCGGGCGGGCCGTGGCGGAGCGGCGCGACGGGGCCCGCGTCCTCGCCTGCGGCCGCGGTGCGCGTCCCGGCCATCTGGCGGAGGAGGTCCGGTGGGTGCGGGCGGACGTCTCGCGTGCCGCGGACGCGGAGGCGGAACGCGCCTTCGGCCCGGTCTCGTTGCTGGTCAACAACGCGGGGTGCAGGTCGAGAAGACCGTCCCGGACACCACCGACGAGTACTGGGACCCGGTGACGGGCGTGAACTGCCGCGGTGTGTTCCACACCTGCCGGGCCGTGCTGCCCCGGATGACCGAACACGGCGTGGTGATCGTCAACATCGGTTCCGTGTCCGGAAAGGTCGCCGACCCCTCGATGGCGCTCTACAACGCGTCGAAGGCCTTCGTGTCGGCGAGCCGGAGGACATCGCCGGCGCGGTGGCCCGGCCGGCCTCCGACGAGTCCCGGTCCGTCGACGGCGGCCTGACCGCCGCCTCGCCGCTCAACCCCGGGCTGTCGTAGGGCTGTTCGCCTCGCGGAACGGGCCCCCTAGCCGAAGGCGATCTCCTCGCACCGGGTCACGCTGCGCCGGATGGCGGCGCGGTCGAGGCCGAGCAGGGCGGTGAGCCACATGCCGTTCTGGACGACGTCGATGTCGGCGGCCCGCTTGTTCGACTCGGCTCGCGAGAGGTCCGGCCTGGCGGCGCGGATCAGCGTGGCGATCGCCGCCCGGTAGCGCTTCTGGGCCGCGGTGTTGATCTCCCCGAAGTCCGGGTGGGCCTGCGCGAGCGCCCAGAGCTGGAGCCGGAGCGAGAGGTACTCGGTGGTGAGGAACTCGGCGTGCGCGACGCGGCGGAGGGCGGCCCGGAGGTTCTGCTCGGGGGACCTGTCCGGGTCCGGGTCGACCATGGTCATGTCCTCCCGCTCGATCCGGCGCAGCGCGGCGCCGATGAGGGTGACCTTGTCGTCGTAGTAGTAGTTGACCAGCCCGAGCGAGACGCCCGCCTCCCGGGACACCGCACGCATGCTGATGCCCGAAATGCCGTGCTGCGACAGGAGAACGAGGACCGCGTCGAGGATGCGCTCCTCCCGGTCGGTCTTCTTCCCGGCTTCCGCGTTCCCTTCGCTCATCCGCCCGAGACTAGCCGCTGCGGGAGACGCGCGGCACGGCGGCCACGGTCGCCGCTCAGGACGGTGACCGCGGCCCGTTCCGGAGGAGCGCGAGCACGCCGGTGATCAGCTCGTCCCGCCGGTGCGACAGTTCGTCGACCGAATGTGCCTCGCTGATCGGGCGCAGGCCCGCCACGAGCCGTTCGGCCGTGGCCCGGTCCAGGTGCGGCCGGCCCAGGCTGTCGAACCAGCGGTTGAAGCTGTCGGCGTAGCGTTCGCAGAAGGCCGCCAGTCCGCCGTCGCCCGCGCCGAGGTGGAACAGCTGTGTCGGGCCCGTCGTCGCCCAGCGGAGCCCCGGTCCGGCCGAGACGGCGGTGTCGACGTCCTCGACGCCGGCCACGCCCTCGTTGACGAGGTGGATGGCCTCGCGCCACAGCGCCGCCTGGAGCCGGTTGGCGACATGGCCGGGGACCTCGCGCCGGACCTCGATCGTCACCTTGCCGACCGACTCGTAGAACGCGCGGGCCCGGTCCACCACACCCGGCGCGGTCCGCTCGTTGCCCATCACCTCGACCAGCGGGACGAGGTGCGGCGGGTTGAACGGGTGGCCGAGAACGAACCGTGCCGGGTCCCGCCAGCCCCGCTGCATCTCGGTCAGCGTCAGGCCGGAGGCCGAGGAGGCCACCACCGTGCCGTCGCCGAGCGCGGGTTCGACGGCCGCGTACACCTCGTGCTTGAGCGCGGTCCGTTCCGGGACGCTCTCCTGCACGAAGCCGGCGCCCTCGACCGCCTGCCGCGGGTCGGCGCAGAAGTGCAGGCCGTCCGGGTCGCCGTGCTCGGTGAGCCCGAGCCGGGTGAGCGTGGGCCAGGCGTCCTCGACGGCCCGGCGCACCCGCGCCTCGGCCTCCGGGTCCGGGTCGAAGACGGCGACGGACTTCCCCGCGGCCAGGAACAGCGCGGTCCAGCTCCGCCCGATCACCCCGCCCCCGAGACTCGCCACCCGGCCGAAACCGCCCTGGTCGCTTCGGTGTTGACCGTTCCGTGCGACGGGGTGCTCAGAACGCGACACGGTCCGCTCCCTTCAGGCCGAGACGGGTACGGGCTTCGCCGGGGGTCACCACGGTCCGTCCGAGGGACTCGACGACGGAGCGGATCTTCCGCACCCGAGCGGCGTCGGACGCGGCCAGTTCGCCCGGGCCGAGCGGGACATGCCCGGCCCACCACCGGTCGAGATGTTGCCGACGGATGACGGCGGCGCCGGCCTCGGCGGCCGCGACGGACTCCCGGGCGGTCTCCCCGGGCGTGACGGGCAGGTACGGGGACATCGTCGGCGTGTGGATGCCCCCGGTCGGAGCGCAGGTGACGATGACGGGCTCGGGCATACGGGCTCACCTCGACTCGGTTCGGGCGTCAGGCGGACGCGGGTGCGGGGCCGCTCACGAGCTTCCGGTAGGCGTCCAGCAGCAGGCCGTGGAAATGGTGCACCCCGTGCTCGGAGAGCCCCGGCGCGCGCTCCGGGTCGTGCACGATCCGGCCCTGCTCGAAGGCGGGCGTCGCCATTCCGCGCTGCACGCTCTCCACCAGACCGATGTCCTGCACCTGCAGCACCTCGTCCATGTAGCGCACCGACTGCCGCTCGGTCTCGTCGAGTTCGGTGCTCTCCAGGAAGAAGTCGAGTGTCTCCAGCGTGCGCCCCGGGCCGGCCGGGAGGATCTGGAGCACCATGAGGTTGCCGCGTCCGGGATAGCGCAGCAGGCAGGTGTTGGGCCACAGCCACCACACCGCGTGCTCGGTGACGGTCGCGCCGGACACGTCGTAGGCGGCGTTCTCGCTCCTGCCCGCGTCGGCGAAGTGGCTGGACCAGATTCCGTGCGTCCGCACGTCGTAGGTGTCCATGTCGACGAGTGACACGAACTCCCGGTGCGCGACGTGACAGTGGTAGCACTCCAGGAAGTTGTCGACGACGTTCTTCCAGTTGGACCGGATGTCGTAGCGGAGCCGTTTGGCGTGCGTGAGCCGCGCGACGTCCGGGGCCCGCTCGGTGATCTGGGCGGCCAGGTCGGGGGCCTGCTCGGCCAGCGGCCTGGCCTCCGGGTCGAGGTTGACGTAGACGAAGCCGCAGAACTCCTCGGCCCGCACCTGGTCGAGGCAGATCCGGGACTTGTCGAAGGTCTCCATCCGGTCGGTCTGCCGGGCGCCCACCAGGGAGCCGCCCAGATCGTAGGTCCAGGCGTGGTACGGGCACACGATCATGCGCGTCGTCCCCGAGCCGGACAGCAGCTCGTGCGCCCGGTGCTTGCACACGTTGTAGAAGGCGCGCAGCCGCCCCTCCCGGTCCCGCACCACGACCACCGGCATCCCGGCGACCTCGACGGCGACGTAACTGCCCGGCGCCGCCAGCTTCTCCACGTGGCACACCCACTGCCAGGTACGCGCGAAGACGGCGCCGAGGTCCACGTCGTGCCACTTCTGCTCGGTGTACGCCTCCGCCCGGAGCGACATGGAGCGCCCGGGGTCGGCGTCGTACCCGGAGGCGATCGTCCTGAACTCGTCCGCGGTGAGAGCAACCATGCCGACGACCATAGGCAGGTTTGTACGCTCGTTCAATCCCGGGTTGAATGATCGTCCAGTTTCTCCGGTGGCGCGCGTCCGCGTCCGGCGTCCCACACCCGTCCTCCCTCAAGGCGCGTCCCAGCAGGTCAGCGGGGTGACGTCCCACACGGGCCCAACCGCTCGGCGGGCGCTGGCGGTTGGGCGGAGCGGCGGCGCAGAGTCTGTGGGGCACGGACAGGTGCGACGGAACGACGGGGAGGACGACCATGCGGATCAGCAGGGCACACAGGCGCGTCGGAATCGGCGCGGCGGCGATCGCGCTCTCGGGGGCCGTGTTCGGCGGCGTCGCCGGTGCGGCCGGCGCCGAGGGGAAGACGACGGGGCAGGGCGCCGCGGCCTGCCCGAAGGGCTACTTCTGCGTGTGGCCGAAGAAGCACTACCAGGGCGCGATGCAGAAGGTCGCGGGGAACAACAAGGACCTGACCCGCTTCGGCGGCGCCTTCGGCAACAAGGTCCGCTCGGCCCACAACAACGGCACCAGCTGCGACGTCCGCGTCTTCGAGCAGAAGAACTACCAGGGCAGGACGTACGTGTTCAAGAAGGGCCAGAAGAGCTACGGCGACGGGGTGCACCTGCGCTCCAACAAGTGGGTCAACTGCAAGTAGCACCACCGGAACCGTTGTCCGCGGCCCGTGCTCCCGGGCCGCGGACAGCGGTTCCGCCCTACGCGTCCTCCGGGGAAATGGCGTCGCGGAAGTTGAGGCAGCCACCCACCTTGGCCGTCTGTTTTCCCTCCGCCACCTCGACGGAGAGGTTGAAGAACATCAGCCGGTGGGTCTTCCACTTGTCCGTGACGTCGTCGACGGTCAGCGACATCGGGACGGGGCTGTCGAACACGGGCCGCACCAGGGAGAGTTGCAGTGACGTCAGGAGCGCGCGTCGCCGGAATTCCACCAGGGGGACGTCGGGGAGCCGGGCCAGTTCCGGGCGGTCCCGCCGGGAGTAGGCGAAGGCTATCGAGGCGAGGGTGTGGAAGTTCACCAGCTCGGCCAGGAGCGAGGCGTGCAGCAGGGGGCGGTAGGAGGCGCCGTCCTCGACGTCGGACGCGATGTCGACGCGGTAGGAGCCGTGGTACGCACCGCTGTCGGCGCTGACGTCGACGGGTTTCCATGCGGTGTCGCACCAGGCGCTTTCCTGGTCACGCAGGATGTCGTGAAAACTTAACGACCGGGGCATCGCCACGACCTTTCACTGAGGTGAGCTCACTGCGGGGCGAGTGCCTTGTTCCCTGATCGCCTGTGTGGCGCTGCGTGGCCCGTCCAAGGTTCACCGCGCTGGTCGAAGCCGCGACCGGACGGCGTCCGGAGCCGCCTCGCTCCAACTGGCCGCGCGCGACGGCCGGTTGGGGCGCCGGAACGTTTTTGTGGAGCAAGCCGGCGCGGAGGGGCCGATACCGCCGTCCATTCCGGCTTGTTTGCGCTTGGAGAAGCACACATCCGGCATCAGTGTGGGTTACCGACCATTCGACATGTCATGACAGGGGGAAGACATGCGCCGCACATGCCAGAGCCTCGCCGTCGCCGCCGGACTGCTCGTGTCCGCCGTGGCCGTCCCGGTGGCCACCGCGAGCCCGGCCTCGGCCGCCACCGCACACTGCAAGGACTACCTCAAGCGCGAGGGCTACACCGTGGGCGCG
This sequence comes from Streptomyces sp. HNM0574, assembly GCF_012726235.1. Classification (GTDB taxonomy): domain Bacteria; phylum Actinomycetota; class Actinomycetes; order Streptomycetales; family Streptomycetaceae; genus Streptomyces. The sequence goes on along the minus strand of NZ_JAASAH010000006.1, from coordinate 153,786 downwards.
AAGGTCTCCCGCTCCTGCGCCGTGGGCTCCCTCGGCAAGCAGTACGCCTCCTCGTGCGTGGACATGCTCAAGAGTCTCGACGTATGGACCTCCCAGGCCAAGCGCGCGTGTTACTACGCGTGGCACGAGTGAGGTACTCGTCCTCGGAACGGGGTCAGGCACCGCTCCCCCGGGCAACGCCGAGGACGTCGTACCGCAGGCGGTAACCGGTCACCGCGCGCAGCTCCTCGGCCTCTGCGGAATAACGGGCCGTGTCCTGCGGGCGGCCGGTGGCCAGGGCCACGGCGGCGAGGATGTCCAGCGCACGGCATTCGACCAGTCGCAGGCCCTGGCCACGTGCGATGCCGAGGCTCTCCCGGGCGTGGGCGTCCGCCGCGTCGTGGCTGCCCGAGAGGTACCGGAGGCGGGCCGTCCCGAGCCGGGCCTCGGCCCGCAGCCACTGCAGGCCGTGCGCCTCGGCGATCTCCAGCACGCGGCTCAGGGCGGCCTCCGCCCGCTCCGGTTCGCCCGCACGGTGGTGCAGGGCGGCGAAGGTGAGGAGGCTGTCCGCCTCGTCCTTGACGTGCCGGGTCTCCTGCGCGGCCCGCAGGGCGTGGCGGGCGTGCTCCCAGGCGACTTCGAGGTGACCGGTTTCGCCGTGGATCTGGGCCAGGAGGTCGTGTGCGGTGGACTCGTGGTGACGCTGGCTCAGCTCCTGGCAGATACGCAGCGCTTCGGCGCCGTCGGCCGTGGCCGGACCGTGGTCGCCGCGCCGGTGGTGGGCGAAGGCCCGGTTGATCAACGGCGCGATGCCGGCCGAGCGGTGGCCGTTGCGGGCGCCGACGTCGATCGCCTCGGTGGCGTGCGCCACGGCACGGTCGAGTTCCCCGATGCAGACGCACACCGAGGAAATGTTGCCGAGGGCGGGGCCCAGCAGCTCCGGCAGGTCGAGTTCCCGGAACCGGTCGATACCGCGTTCCTGCCACGTAACGGCCTGGCGCATCTCGCCCAAGTCCTCGTGCAAGGCGCCGAGGTTGCACATCATGGCGGCCTCGCCGGGACCGAACCCCGCCTGCCGGAAACCGGCCAGCGCCGCGTGGTGGAACTCCAGCGCGGCCTGCACGTCTCCCTTCTGGCGGTACAGCGCTCCGAGGCTCTGCTCCATGGCCGCCCGGCCCAGCGGGTCCGCGGCCCGGCGGGCGGCGCGCAGCCCGGCCCGCGTGGTGGTCTCCCATTCGGACAGGTGCCGCCTTCGGTAGAAGAAGGTGCGCAGCTCGTCGGCGAGCCGCCAGGCGAACCGGTGCCGTCCGGACTCGGCCGCCCGGACGACGACGGCGGTCAGGTTCTCCCGCTCGGCCTCCAGCCACTCCAGCGCCGCGTCGTGGCCGGGAACCCGCCGGGTGCCGGGACCCGGCTCCCGTCCCCGTCCGGGATGCCGGGCTCGCGGGGCAGACGGACGACGGGGCTGTAGCCGCGTGCCGCCGCGGCGCGGGCGGTGCGCAGATAGTGGGCGTTCAACCGGTCTGCGGCAGCGGCCTGTTCGGGCGGCGGGATCTCCCGCCGGGCCCGCTCGGCCCCGTACTCCCGCAGCAGATCGTGCAGCCCGTAGCGGCCCCGTGCGGGCGAGTGGAGGAGGTGCCCCGCACTCAGCGTCCGCAGCAGCCGTCCGGCGTCCCCTTCGTCGCTCTTGAGGAGAACGGCCGCGACGGGCGCGGTCACCTCGGGCCCCGGGACGAGTGAGAGCAGGCGGAAGAGGCGCCGGGCCTCCGGGTCCAGAGCGCCGTAGGACTGGGCGAAGGCGGCGCGGACCGCCGAGGAGGGGTCGTCGTCCAGTTCCAGTGTCCGCAGCCGGTCACCGGCGGCCAGCTCCGCCGCCAGGTCGGCGATGCGGAGCCCGGGTTCGCAGGCGAGCCGCGCGGCGGCGATCCGCAGGGCCAGCGGAAGGTGGCCGCACAGCCGGGCGAGCTGCTCGGCGCTCTCCACGTCCGCCGCCACGCGCTGTTCACCCAGGGCCGCGACGAGGAGTGCCCGCGCTTCGTGCGGGGCGAGGACGGGGAGTTCGAGCGGCTGGGCGCCTTCGCGGGCGACCAGCCCGCCGAGCCGGTTGCGGCTGGTGACGAGTACGCGGCAGGTGGAGGTACCGGGCAGGAGCGGGCGTACCTGCTCGGCCGAGGCCGCGTTGTCCAGCAGGATCAGCATGCGCCGGCCGTCCAGCAGTGACCGGTAGCGGCGTACGCGCTCGTCTTCCTCGTCCGGCACCTGCTCGGGGGCCAGGCCGACGGCCGTCTCCCGCACCGGGTTCCCGTCCAGCCGGGTTGAAACCTGTGCGCGGGGGCCGGGTGTGCCGGGGACGGCAGGACATCCACGCGTCCCAGCTCCGTGAGCTACGGTTTCCGACGTCTCATCGTGCTCACGACATCAGGAGAATCCATGCGCACCGCAACGACACTGCTCCTCCTCGGAGTTCTGCTGGGGCTCGGGCCGGGAACCGGTGCCGCGTTCGCATCCCCGGCGTCCGCCACGGAGATCGCCTCCTACAAGTACGACCGCGACGGCGATTCCAGCCCGGTCTTCTGGGCCCTCGCCGGTGTGGTCGTGGTGGGCGGCATCGCCTACAACGTCGTGCGCTTCCGCCGGAGCAGGAAGCAGAACGACTCCGACGAGTGACCGTCGGGGGGGGCGAACTCCTCGCTGAACAGAGGCGGTTGAAGGACCGCCTCAGCCGAAGTCGGCGGTGGTGCCGTCCTGCGCCGGGACGGTGAGGCTGATGCGGTGGCCCGGGTTGAGGCGGACCGGAAGGCCGGTGGCCTGCTGCCTCCGGTGCCGGGGATGCAGCGGCTCCCGTCGCCCTCGGTGACGGTGTGGAGGCCGCTCTGCCCTTCCGGCGCGAACAGGATGAGCGTGGCGTCGCGGAAGGCGGCGAGCAGCTCCGGCTCGCGGCCAGGCCCGGGCCCACAGGGCCTCGGTGACGGGGGCGGGCGGGGTGGTCACAGCGACTGGCTCCACTGCCGCTCGAAGCGGACCTGCTCGGAGACGGTGGCGAGCGTCTCGCGGGGCGCCTCGTGGAAGGTCTGCACGAGATCGGCGCGGGTGGGGCGTCGGCCCGGGGTGAGCCGGTAGACGAGAAACCCTCCGGTTCCCCGGCAGGTCCCGGAGGGCCACGTGTCACGACGCACCCCGTTGACGCCCAGAAGCCAGCCCACCGGCTCGATCCGCTCCCGCACCCGGGCCAGCGCGTCGAAACAGTCCTCCCCGCTGCCGGTCACCAGTCCCCACGGCCCCTCAGCGGTGACCACGTAGTCGTGATACTCGCCCGTCCACCGCAGCACGGCGGGAGCCTGCCCGCCGCGACAGTGGGCGAGGACGCCGAAACGGTCGGGTACCGGGCTCATGGGGGTCCGTCCTTCGGGCGGGGGTGCCGCAGATGGTGGGGGCGGCTGTCCATTCTCCCTCGGGCCGCGCGCCCTCAGAAGCCTGAGCACCCTGCACAATCCGCGCCCCGAATTGAGCACCCTGCATCCTTCTTGGCCCGGGCCCGCACCTCCTAATGTCGGACACATCCGCACGGCACGGGTGGGCAGTTGACCGGCTTCCCACGGAATTCCGCATGCCGTGCCGGATCCAAACGGGAGGAATGCGCATACTCAAGAGAGCTCTCACGCTCGTAGCCGCCGGCCTCATGGCCGCGAGCACCGCGAGCGCCGCCACCGCGTCCAACGGGCCGGCGGTGACAGGGAAGGCGTCCTGCCCCAAGGGGTACGTGTGCGTGTGGGACAACACCAGCTGGTCCGGCAAGCCCAAGTGGAAGTCCCAGGGCGACCTGGAGCGGAACATGTACTCGCCCAGGGGCGTGTCCATCGTCAACAACGGCGTGGCCAGCCCCGGCGCCGACCACATCCACTACAAGTACGTGTGGCCGCACGGCTCCTACGGGGTCGGATGCGTGCACTATCCGCCGGACGACAACTCCACCGCCATCGGCGAAGAGGGAACCCTCGTGTACGCGCGCTGGGGCGGCGAATGCTGACCCGCATGAAGAGGGCCGGTCTGCTGGTCGCCGCAGGTCTCATGGCCTTGGGCGCCGCGTCCACGGCCTCGGCGGCCCCGGACGCGGTCGTCACGGGCAAGGGGTCCTGCCCCAAGGGATACGTCTGCGTGTGGAACAACGACTCGTTCTCCGGCTCCCCGGACTGGAAGTCCCAGGGGAACATCGGCAGGCACAAGTCCTCGCACGGCCTGTCGGGCCTCAACAACGGAGTACGCCAACCCGGCGCGGACCACGTCCACTACACGTACCAGTACGCCGTCGACGACCGGCCCAGGAACGGGTGCCTCCACTACCCGGGCGACTCCCCGAGCAGCATGACCACGCTCGACACGACCGTGACCCTGCACTCCGCGAAGTGGGGCGGCGAATGCTGACCCGGTCGTCGCACGTCCCCGGCCTCAAGTCGCCCTCCGACCCCCGGCCTTGAGCACGGGGACGCGCCGGACCAACGGGGGAAGTTGCGGCCCCGGTGCACGGTGCGGGCGGCGAACAGGCGGGCGAGGTTCACCGCCCCGCCGTCCACCCGTGCGCAGGAACCGCGACTCGGCGTGCGCCACCTCGGCTCCCTGGGGGCGGAGTCGAGGTGGCGCCACGCGCACCTGCCCCTGCCTGCCGCCTCCGGGGGGTCCGGCTCACAGACCGGCGGCCCCGTCCAGGGTTACGCCGTCCCCTCCGCCTGATGCTCCACCGACGCCGGGAGGTGCCCGGCGGCGATCAGGCCCGCGAGGACTGCCTGGCCCAGGGCCTGCACCGCGGACTGCGGGCGGACCATGACCGTGAACTCCTTGATCCGTTCCTCCGCGTCGAACTGCAGCAGGTCGATGCCGTGGATCTGCTTTCCGTTGACGGTGGCGCGGAACAGAAGGATCGCCGACGGGGCCTCGTCGCCTTCGGCGCTCGTCTCGGCCGTGCCGTCGAACTCGCCGATGTAGCGGAAGTCCTCGAAGGTGCGGAGCAGGACGTCGAAGAGGCCCAGGACCGCGGGCTTGCCCTCGAAGGGAGTGAACTTCACGGGGCTGTAGAGGCGGACGTCGTCGGTGAACAGGCCGTCCAGGGCGGTGAGATCGCGGTTTTCGACGGCGGCGCGGAACAGGTCTGCGGTGGCCACGGCTTCTCCTCGGCACTCTTGAATCTGATTAGTCATTTTTTTGAGTATCATGCGTGGGGCTCGGTGGACAGAGGAAGGGAGCGGTCCGGTGGCTTTGCGTCAAGCGGTTCTGGCGGCGCTGTTGGACGAGGAGCTGAGCGGCTACCAGTTGGCCAAGTCGTTCGACATGGGTGTGGCCAACTTCTGGCACGCGCTGCCTCAACAGCTGTACGCCGAGCTGGCCAAGCTGGAGGCGGAGGGGCTGGTTACGGGCCGGGAGGTGGTTCAGGAAACCCGGCCGAACAAGCGGCTGTTCAAGGTCACCGAGGCAGGTCTCGCCGAGCTGGAGCGGTTCGCGGCGTCCTCCACGAAGCCCTCCTTCATCCGGGAGGACCTGCTCGTCAAGGTCCACGCCTCCGACCGCACCGACACCGAGCAGATCGTCGCGCAGCTCCTGGAGCGGGCCGCCGTGGCCGGGGCCAAGGCCGAGCTGTTCGGGAAGATCCTGCGGAAGATGCGCGGTGACCGCAGCGAGGAGGAGTTCCTGCGCCACGGCGAACGGATCGGGCCCTACCTCACCTGCCTGGCCGGCCTCGGCTTCGAACAGGGCAACCGTGACTGGTGCGAGCGCAGCGCGGCGATCCTGCGGGAGAGGCGGACGCTTCGTGCCGAGCGGTGAGTACCTGCGCTATGTCGCCCTGGGCGACAGCCAGACCGAAGGGCTCGGCGACGGTGACGACACCGTGGGCCTGCGGGGGTGGGCAGACCGGCTCGCAGAGCAACTCGCCGCGCACAGCCCGGGTGTCCAGTACGCCAACCTGGCCGTGCGCGGCCGCACCGCCGGGCAGGTCCGCGCCGAACAGCTCGGCCCCGCCACCGACTTGCGCCCCGACCTGGCCACCGTCGTCGCCGGCGTCAACGACCTGCTGCGTCCCCGGTTCGACGCGGACGAGGTCGCCGGCCACCTGGAGGCGATGTTCGCCACGCTCACCGCCCGGGGTGCCTCCGTGGCGACCCTCACCTTCCCCGACCTCACGCGGATCACCGCACTCGCCCGCCCGGTCGGCTCCCGCGTCCTCGCCCTCAACCACCGCATCCGCGAGGCGGCACTCCGGCACGGAGTCGCCGTCGCCGAGACCTTCGGCCACGAGGTCGTCACCGACCCCCGCATCTGGAGCCCGGACCGGCTGCACGCCGGCCCCCTCGGTCACGAACGGATCGCCGCCGCCGTCGCCCACGCCCTCCGCCTGCCCGGCAGCAGCAGCTCCTGGACGCACCCCCTGCCTCCGCCCGAGGCACCCGCCCCCACCGGATGGCACGCCACCGGCGCCGAACTGCGCTGGGCCGCCTCGTTCCTCGGCCCCTGGCTCGGCAGACGCCTGCGCGGCCGCTCCTCCGGAGACGGCAGAACGGCAAAGCGCCCACAGCTCCGGCCTGTCCACGCACACCCCGGCAACGAGACCGCCGACGGTCCGCCACTCTCGTAGAGAGACCCGTTCCGAGCTCCGAGCGCCGAAGTCGTCACATTTCCAGGGGAGTCCACGGGAGTGCCTCCCGCCACCGCCGGCCGTCACGCGCCCAATCGGCCATCAGCGGCGCGATGACCTCCGGGCCGCTCAGGCTGTACTGCTCCCCGACATGGGCCTGGTAGTGCTCATCCGCACCGCCCTCGCGGTATTCGACCTGGTAGGTCATGTCGTCGCGCAGACAGGCCTGCATGTAGTGCTGATCAGCAGGTTCCCGGTCGAACCTCTGCAGGATCACGAAGGGGTGGGACAGGTTCATGTCTGCCAGCAGGACGTGCAGTTCGTCCTCGGACGGCTCCTCCACCATGCGCCCGCCCGCCTCGATCGCCCGCAGCCACGATGTCGCCATGAACTCGACGGTACCCAACCGTCAGGCCGGCCTGGGATCCGGGCATGCCGTCGAGCGCGGTACGGGCACCCTTCGTGCGCAGCCGCGCACGCCTCGTCCACGCGGCGCGTACCGTCGCCGCCTCCGGCTCCCGCCTGCACCTGGCGGGCCACGGCGGTGACGAACACGTACCTTCTGTCTGCGGGGCGGTTCTTGAGTTGGCTCAGGAAGCTCGACGCCGGAACGCCCCTTCATGAGCGGGGTGGTGGCGCGGGACGGGTGGCGAGGTGCTCCTGGAGCTCGGGGGGGGCGGCACTGCCATGCCGTTCCGGACACGCGGGCAGGAGCGCCAACACCCCCGCCGAGTCGGGCTTCTCCCCCTTCGTCTGCGGCAGCACATCCACCGCACCGGGTCACAGTGCGAAGACCACGAAGCCCGTCGCGCCCAGCGAGAAGATCAACCGCCCTCGTCGAGCGCGCCGTTGAGTCCGGACGACGACACACCGTCCAGCGATCCGGGGGCCAGGGCGCCCCGTCCGGCGAAGGCAGCCGTGCGCACCACCGTGACGCCGAGGACGATCCGGTCGGTCCGCGGACCGGATCGTCCTGCCCCGTGCCCTCTCCCGTCCGGAAGTCGCACAACGTATGCACCGTGAAGTACCGCCACAGCCGGTGGAATCCGACCGGAGCGACCTGTCTCAAGGCGCGTCGAAGGCGATCAGCACCGGCCGATGACCACACCCGAATACGGAGACATCGATGCCGGGCCCCCGGTCCGCGCCCGTCAAGTGCCTGCGTGAGGGGCGAGTTGAGCGACGACGGGCGATCCACGCCGGGTTGGCCGGGCCGGGGCTCAGATGGTGCGGCGGATGGGTTGTCGACATGCCGGGCACCGGCCGGCTGCCGACCAGTGCGGCGCCGTCCGGGGGGCGGTGTTGCGTGGGCTGCATGTCCGAAAGCACACGGCCGGAGAGCGTGCGGAGCGGGCCGGTCTTTTTCGCGTAGGGCCGGTAGAGGTGCCGCCGCCAGGGGACACGTCAGGCGAGTGCGCTCCGCCCTGCTCCTCGACGAGAGCACAGAAAAAGCGGCCATGTCGTGCCAGGCCGAATTCCCACCCCTCCGTTCCCCTTTGCTGGACCTTGGACCTCAGGCGCGCCTACCGTCTCTCCATGCCCTACGGACGAATGCGTGCCGGGAGCGCGCACGCACCCCCCGCCCACCTGCCGTCAAAGCCGCCAGGGCGTCCGCCGCATAAGCTCTGACCTGGAGCGACGTGCGTCACTTCCGATGACCCCCTGTGGGCGAGGCCGCGGCAGCCGTCGGCCCGCAGCGGACGACGTAACACCGTCGCGCCGTGCCACTGCCGGGCCCATTCACGCGTTCTGCCTTTGCCCCGACTTTGCCAAGTAGGGGTGCTGCCAACTGACCTTTGGCGCCGCTCTCTTGAAGGTGTCCGAAAGGTATCTCTGCGACTGTCGAGCAGTGGAGAGGATTCTCGTGCGCGCTCGCGCGACGCGGCACAACCGCCGGGAGACCGGCGGCAGTTCGTTACCCGGCGGGCCCGGTTCAGGTGTCCGCCCTTCGCACGTGCACCCTGCACCTCCCTCCCCGGACCGGAGGCCCGGCGCGGGGAGGGAGGCCCGGCGGCCCGCCGGAGCGGGGTCAGCCGTCCGCCGGCTCCGTGGCGGAGAGCTCGCGGCGCATGCAGCCGCGCGGCCAGCGGTCGAGGCCGTGATCCGCCTCCGCCTTCCGCAACTCCCTCAGCCCGGAGGTCACTTCGGCGTCCGAGAGCCAACGGAAGCCGCACCGCTCGTAGTACGGGCCGTTCCACACCACGTCCCGGAACGTGGTGAGGGTGAGCGCTGCGAGGCCGCGCTCACGCGCCCAGTCGGCCACGTGCTCGACCAGGCCCCGGCCCACACGCCTGCGCCCGTGGTCGGGGTGCACCGAGATCTGTTCCAGATGAGCGCAGCCGTCGATCACGTCGACCAGGATGTAGGCGACCGCGACGTCGTCGGCGTCCGCGTGCACCCAGGAGCGGCCGTCGTTCAGGTAGCCCAGCAGGACCTCCCGGGACGGCGGCTCGTCCTCCGCCACGGCCTTCATGCCGATGTCCGCGAACACCTTTCCCGCGGCACGCTCGATGTCCTGCAGGCGCGGCACGTCACTTTCCCGTGCGGCTCGGATCATTTTCCTCCTCCTTCGTCGCAGAGCGGGCCAGATACTATTGGACGGAGCGAGCCGGAGGCGAATCCGTTTCCGGTGTTGCGGGAGCACGGGCACGAGAATTAGAGTGCTCCGGGAAGTGCGCCCCGTACACGGAACAATGCGCGTACGGCAGCGTTTTGGCGCGTTCCACGAGGCGGGCGACAACGCCCCTCACCGACGCCCACAACTCTTCGTTTTACGCCGCAGGCAGCTGCCGCGGAATTCACCAGAACTCTTCCGGCAGGCCGCCGGAATCACGAGTCGAGCCAGTTTTCCTCAAGCGTGCGAGAAACCAGTCGGTGGCACCGGGAGGGTACATGGCAAGGATCTCCGAAGAAGACGGAAGAAGAACGGCTGAAAAGGGGGCGGCGAAGTCCGGAAAGAGCCCCTCGGGCAACCCGGGATCACCGCACCTCCCCTCGGTCGTGGACAGGGACGGGGTCCGGTGGACGGACCACCGCAGGACGCTCACACCGCACTACCGCGTCGTCTGGCGGGACATCGCGCTGTGCTGGGCGGCGCTCGTGGCGGGGGTGGCCGACGTGCCGCCCGCCATGGGGGCGGGGCCCGGCGTACTCGTACCGGTGACGGCGGTGGCCGCCGTGTGGACGGGGTGGTGGCTGCACGCGCTCTTCCTCTTCGGACACGAGGCGGCGCACGGCAACCTCGCACGCCGCCGCAGGAAGAACGACCGGCTCGGCGACTGGTGCGTCTGGCTGCTGTTCGGCTCCACCACGGCGCAGTACCGGCGCACGCACATGACGCACCACACGCACCTGGGCTCGCACCGGGACACGGAAACCACCTACCACCTGTGCCTTTCGGTGACGAACATCCTCAAGGGGATGACCGGACTCCGCGTGCTGGAGGTCCTGCTGCGCGACCGGCGGGCCGGCCGGCGGCAGGCGCCCGCCGGGCCCCCGCGTGCCGGGGCCGGTCACAACGGCGCGCCGCCCGGGAAGCGCCGTCGGCGGCGCGGCGCCGCGCGGCAGGCGCTCCGCGGCCTCCGGACGCCGCTGCTGCACCTGTGCGCGCTGCTCCGGACAGTGACCGAGCACCGCGTCCTCGACGCCCCGTGCGCGACGGACTTCACCGTGGTGGAACACGGGCCGCTGAACCGGCTGTTCGGAGACGATCCGCTCTCCCCGACATTCAAGCATCTGCTGTACCACTGGGACCCCGCGATTTCCTGCACACGGTTCCGCGAGGTGGAGAAGTTCTTCGAGCGCACGCCGCTGGCCCGGGAAATGGAGAGCAGCCGGGCCGGATACATCTCCGTACTGAAGGGAATGATGGTGGAGGCGCACCGTGGGTGACACGTTGAGGGCTGCCCCGTGTGCGGAGCGGGAGGTGCGGAACTCTTCACCAGGGCCGACGAAAAGGAATGCTTCACGATCCTTGCCGAGTACCGGTACACACGGCACGGCGCCTGCTCGGCCGTTTACCTGCAGATCTACCCCTCGAACTACTACTCCTACGGCGGAATCGAGGGGTCGACGGCGTTCACGGAACGCGTCAAGGAGAAACTCGACGGACGCACACTCGGGGAAATTCTCCGGAAAATCCCGGGCGAGCGTCTCCGGGTGCTGGATGTGGGCGGCGGCGCGGGCCGGCTGCTGACCACGGCGCGCCGGGTGTGCCCGCGGGTCGCCGAGACGCACGAGGTCGACGTGCAGGCGGCCGCCGAGCGTGCCGGGCATGTGTACCACTGCATGCCCGTCGAGAAGTTCAGCTCCGACGAGACGTTCGACCTCATCATGATGATGAGCGTCATCGAGCACGTCCCCGACCCGGCGCAGGTCCTGCATCAGGCGAGCGAACTGCTCAGCGACAACGGGGTGTTGCTCGTCAAGACGCCCAACACCGCCACCTGGGACTGCCGGATCTTCCGGCACCGCAACTGGGGAGGCTTCCACTGCCCCCGGCACTTCGTGCTCTTCACCCGGGACGGTCTGCGGACGCCGTCCAGCGCGTACACGCAGGGCGCGCCCCGCAGTGGGCCCTGAGCCCGCACGCGGCCGACTACCTCGACTGGGAGCTCATGGCCCGTCATGGCCTGACGGTCGACCTCTCGCACCCCGACGACGAAGTCATCGGCCCGGGCGGCACGTTGGCCCGGCACGCCGCCGCGCGCCACGAGGTGCACGTCCTCATCCTGGCCGAGGGCAAGACCTCGCGCGGTCCCGAAACCGCGGACGCCCAGGGGGAACTGTCCCGCGGCGAGACGGCCGCCGCCTGCGCCGCACTGGGCGTCACCGGCCATGGCAGGCTGGACCCGGCCCGGCACCTCGGCGACGAGGTGGCCAGGACCGAGCCGCGCATCGTCTGCACGCACCACACCGGCGACCTCAACGCCGACCACGAACTCACCACCCGCGCCACCGCGATCGCCTGCCGCTGGCACGTCAGCACGGTGCGCTGGCTCCTCGGTTTCTCCACCCTGTCCTCCACCGAGGCGGGGTTCGGGGCGCGCCCCGGACCCCACTCATCTGATGGACTCCTCTCACGGCGGGGTGTACGCGGACATGTACGCGCGGCACTGGTGGTGGCGCGCCCGGGAGCACAACCTGCGGCAGCCCCTCCGCTCCCGCCGCACCTGGCATCCCGGTCGGGCGAAGGTCCTCGACGTCGGCTGCGCGGACGGGCTGAACTGGCGCACGCTGGAGCGGGAAGGCTCCGTGGAGGGCATCGAGCCCGACGCCTCCCTGATCGCGCCCGGCTCCCCGTACGCCAGGCGGATCGAGGTGGCGGTCCGGGGGTGGGCGGCTACCGGGGCATCCCGGCGAAGATCATGCGGTGCCCGCGGGCCGTGTCCACGTACTCGCGGACCCGGTGGATCAGCTCGTCCCGGAACTCGAAGACGAAGCAGTAGTCGTTGCTGTAGTGGTTCCCGTCGGCGAGCGTTGCCTGCACGCTCGCCTCCGCGAACCCCCGCTCGCTGTCGGCGTGGACCGTCGGGAAGGTGACGTCGAGGTCGCGGACGAACAGGCGGGGGAAGCCCTCGGCGAAGAAGCGCACGATCGCCTGCCTGCCGACCATGTGATGCGTCGTCCCGAGCGCGACGGCGACGGCGTTCCCGGGGGGCGAGAGCCATTCGGCGTCCTCGGTGAGGACCGCGGAGATCCGGTCGGGGTCGTAACTGGCGAACGCCAGGAAGGCGTTCTGGATGATGTGGCTGCTCATAAGGCCACTGTGACCGTCGGCGCGCGCCAGGGTCTTGGACAAATGTTCCGACCGGTCTCCTCGTAGCATGGGGTGATGCGATCCGCCGCTGGTGAGCGTGAGGCTGTGGCCGGGTGGGAGGTCGCGGGGCCTTCGTGGCGCGGCCGGACAGCCGGCGTCAGCCTGGCCGGATTCCGCGATCGGGGCACGGGCCCCGTCGACCTGCCGGTGATCCCTCACCCGGCCCTCACCTTCGTCGTCGAGTTCGGCGACGGCCCGCTCGTCGTGGGCGACGCCGCCGGCCGGGAACAGCGCGGAAGTCTCGTCGCCGGGCTCGCACCCGGTGCGATGCGCATGCGGGGCGAGAACATCACGTGCGTCGAGGTGCGCCTGTCCCCGTTGGTCGCGCATGCCGTGCTGGGCGTCCGCCCGGCGGAGCTGGAACGTACCGTGGCCGCCCCCGACGACCTGTGGGGCCGGAACGCGGCACGGCTGCGGCAGCAATTGGGCGAGGCCCCGTCCTGGGAGGACCGTTTCACGGTGACGGACGCCTTCCTCTCCCGTCACTCCGGGACGGGACCACCGGTGGACCCGGAGGTGGTCCGGGCCTGGTCCCGGATCCTCGTGAGCCGCGGCCGGGTCAGGGTCGATGAACTGGCAGCCGAGGTGGGCTGGAGCCGCAGACGCCTGTGGTCCCGGTTCCGGTCGCAGATCGGCCTGTCTCCCAAGCGCGCCGCGACACTGGTCCGCTTCCGCCACGCCGCCCAGCGTTTGCTCGCGGGCGGGAGCGCGGCAGACGTGGCGACGGAGTGCGGGTACGCCGACCAGTCCCATCTTCACCGGGAGTTCGTGGCGTTCACCGGAGTGACTCCGTCGACGCTGGCAGGTGACCCGAGCCTGACGGCGGACAACATCGCGTGGGCGGAGCACGACGTCGACGAAACACGCCGGCCCCCGCCCCCGGACAGTTCGCACCGCTCACCGCGGAAGCAGGGGTGACCACGATCCGCGCATGCCGACCTGGCCGTACGTGAGGAACTCGAACCGACCGCTGTCAAGGGCGGGTTCGTGGACATCCTCGACGCGCTTCCCGATGAGCTGGTCGTCGACTGGACGGTGGTCGACGATCTGCAAACGCAGAACATTTTCCAAGGGCCTGAACAGCAACGAAGGCCGCGAACGGCCCTGGAACTCCAGGGTAGTACCGAGCCCTTCGGGCTCGGTACCGCACCGCCCGGAGAAGCCCAGTCACAGCACCCGACAACCGGGCACACAGCAGGGAACGTTTGTTCTGACACTGCGAGGGTGATCGCCAAAGCTGGAGACGCTGCCCCCTCCCAGGGGAGGAAGAGGTCACTTCCCTGTGCAGTCCCAGCACTTCGCAGCTTGGGGCGTTGCGTTCGACTCAATCGGTCGTTGACTCATGGCGAGCCGTTAACTGATGAAGCGGAAAGCATTCTGCAGGGATCACCATGAGGTGACCTCTGCCCTGAAAGGAGCATTACGACATGAAGCGTTTCGCTACTGCTACCGCCCTCGCCCTTGCCACCGTGGCGCTGGGTTTGGCCAACGCATCCACTGCCTCGGCGTGGGGCGAATTGACGACCACGAAGAAGTGTGAGGCAGGCGGCGGGCACGTCGAGGCGTCCGGCTACGGCTTCGCGTGCTTCGGGGGAACGGAGAACGAGAAGTTTGTTCCTTACGGCCTGAACGGCCTGGACTAGCTGCTGTCGTCCCTGCTGCACGAGGGCGAGCAGGAAGGGCCCGAGCAGGGCGAGTGACTCGCTGACCCACGTCCGTGTGGGTCCCCTGCCGACGTGGGGGCCCACACACTGTTCACTTCTTCTCGCGGGCTTGCCTGCTGGGGCGTTGAGCGCGTCGGATGTCGGTGGTGCGGGGCATGATGGAGCGTGGAGGCTCCCGGAGCGGTGCCTACTGGACAGGTACCGGTCGGGGAGCCTCCGCCAGCACGGGTCAGGCGCTGGTGTGCTCGATGAAGGCGGTCCAAGCCGCCGGGGACGCGCTGAGGGGCGCGATCGTGGTGTCCTTCGAGTCACGGACGTGGATTTGCGCGTCAGCAGGCAGATCGTTCGCGTAAGAGACTCGTCGGGAAAATACGTGGTCCGCTACGTACCCCTGAAACACCGCCGCGAAGGAGAGTGGGCGACGTACCCGTCCCCGAGTTCCTCGAAAGCTTCCGTGACCGGCTCCCCATTCTCAATGAGCGAGGCGGGGTCACTCACTTCCGAGTCATCACACCCTCGCCACACAGCGCACGCCCCCAGAAGACCAGCATCAAGCCCCCGGCATCCCCTCAAACCACGCCGGCCCGTCCTCCCTGCCCTGCTTGATTCGACGCATGGCGAAGTCCGAGAGCGGCGGCAGCTCGTCCAGTCCGAACCACCCGACCTCCAGCGACTCGTCGTCGTTGACCCAGGCGTCGGTGCTGTCCGCGCGGCAGCGGAAGGAGATGTCCATGAACTGGCAGATGTCCCCGTTGGCGTAGGTGACGGGGGCGAGGCCGTCGACGAGGATGACGCGGTCGGCGACGCAGTGGACGCCCGTTTCCTCGTGGACCTCGCGGACGGCGGCCTCGGCGGGCTGTTCGCCCGGTTCGGGGATGCCGCCGATGATCGACCAGTGGCCGGTGTCGGCGCGCCTGCCGAGGAGGACGCGGCCGTCGGCGTCGAAGACGACGGCGCTGACGCCGGGGAGGTAGAGGAGCTGGTGTCCGGCGTCGGCGCGGAGGGTGCGGATGAAATCGGGTGTCGCCATGCCTCCGACCCTACGTCTCACCTGCGGCGGAGGGCCGCGCCACGGGTCGGGATCAGGCCGGGCGGTGGCCCGGCGGCTGGAGGCGTTCGCGGACGGCGCGGACCGCGGCCTCCGCGTTGTCGACGGTGACGGTGAACGTCCGGCCGTCGCCCATGCGCAGCAGCATCCCCTCGCCGCGCCGTACGACGACGGCGGTGCCCTTCTCGGGGCGCCAGCGGTAGCCCCAGCCGCCCCAGTGCCGGGGGGTGACGCGGGGGACGAACTCGGCCTCGACGACGTCGCGGAGGTGGATGCGGTGCCGGGGCAGGCCCATGTGCCCGCAGCGGACCTCCAGGCACTCGCTGTCGACGCGGACGTGCACCTTGACGAAGGCCAGCGTGCCGAACAGCGCGAGCAGCCCGCCCGCCACGCAGCCGGTGACGGACATCCACAGCGGGGCCGAGTCGTTCCAGGCGCTGTCGACGGCGAGCAGGATGCCGAGCGCGAGACAGCCCGCGCCGAGCACGGCGAGCAGCCACTGGTGGTGGCCGGTGGCCTCGCCGGTCCAGGTGGAGCCGCCCGTGCCGGGCGGTGCGGGGGTGCGTGGCGCGGGTCCCCCGGGTGACGCCGCCCCCTGACGGTGGTCGTCGCTCATGCGGCCAGCGTACGTCGGGTCCCGCGGGGCGGCAGAGCGCGCGCCGCGCCCGCGGGGACACGGGCGGTGACGTGCGGCCTCAGCCGCGTACGGCCTCCGCGCCCGCGAGGAGGCGACCCTCGGCGTAGGTGGAGGCGGCGGGCGGGAGCGGGGACGGGCGGCCGCCGAGCAGGACCGTGAGGGAGCCGGTCGGCTCGGCCGTCGGGTCGGGGGCCGCGCCGACGCGGCGCAGCGCCTGGGCGGCGACGGGCCCGGCCGAGCCGTGGAAGGCGAGCGGGGTCTCGTCCCCGGCGGGGTGCCGCGCGAGGTCGGGGCGGACGGCGGCGCGGATGCGTTCGCCGACGAGTTCGTAGTGGGTGCAGCCGAGGACGAGGGCGCCGACGCCGTCCGGGGTCAGCGCGGCGGCGGCCGTGACGGCGGCGTCGATGGCGGCCTCGTCGGCGCTCTCGACGGCGTCGGCCAGGCCGTGGCAGGGGACCTCGGTGATGTCGGCGCCGTTGCCGAAGTCGGCGATGAGGCGGCGCTGGTACGGGCTGCCGGTGGTCGCGGGGGTGGCCCAGATCGCGACGGGCGCCCCGGCCGCGGCGGCGGGCTTCACGGCGGGGACGGTGCCGATGACGGGGATCTCCGGCTCCAGTTCGGCGCGGAGCGCGGTCAGCGCGTGCACGGAGGCGGTGTTGCAGGCGACGACGAGGGCGTCGGGGCCGTGCGCGGCGGCGGCGCGGGCGCAGGCCAGCGCGTGCTCGGCGATGTACTCGGCGGAGCGTGGCCCCCACGGCATGCTGTCGGGCGCTGAGGAGAGCACGAGATCGGCGTCGGGACGTGCCCTGCGCATGGCGGCCGCGGCTGCGAGCAGGCCGATTCCGGAGTCCACGAAAGCGATCTTCAGGGGTTTCACGGCAGGCCACTCTAGTCGACCGGGTGTCCGGACGGTCCGGCGAGGCGGGTCCGGGGGCCGTGCGGGCTGGGGCAGACTGCAGCGGATGAGCCTGGTCACATGGGTCGCCCTCGCATCGCTCGCCGTCTGGCTGTGGCTGCTGCTCGGGCAGGGCTTCTTCTGGCGCACGGACGTCCGGCTGCCGCCGGGCCCGGACGCGGAGGTGACGCACTGGCCGACGGTGGCGGTCGTCGTCCCCGCGCGGGACGAGGCGGCGGTGCTGCCGTCGAGCCTGCCCTCGCTGCTGGCGCAGGAGTATCCGGGCCGGGCCGAGGTCTTCCTCGTCGACGACGGTTCGCGGGACGGCACGGCCGAGGTCGCGCGCGAGCTTGCCCGCGCGCGCCCCGGAGGACTGCCGCTGACGGTCGGCTCCCCCGGCGACCCCGCACCGGGCTGGACGGGCAAGCTGTGGGCGCTGCGGCACGGCATCGCGCTGGCCCGGGCACGCACCGACACCGAGTTCCTGCTGCTGACGGACGCGGACATCGCGCACGCGCCGGACTCGCTGCGGGCGCTGGTGCGTTCGGCCCGCGGCCGGGGTCTGGACCTGGTGTCGCAGATGGCGCGGCTGCGGGTGGAGGGTCGCTGGGAGCGGCTGGTGATCCCGGCGTTCGTCTACTTCTTCGCGCAGCTGTACCCGTTCCGCCGGGTCAACCGGCCCGCCTCGCGGACGGCCGCGGCGGCGGGCGGCTGCGTACTGCTGCGCACGGAGACCGCCGTCCGCGCCGGAATCCCGGACTCCGTGCGGGGCGCGGTGATCGACGACGTGACGGTGGCGCGCGCGGTGCAGCGCGCCGGCGGCCGGATCTGGCTGGGGCTCGCGGACCGCGCCTGGAGCGTGCGCCCGTACGCGGGCCTGGCGGAGCTGTGGGACATGGTCGCCCGCACCGCGTACGCCCAACTCCGGCACAGCCGCCTGCTGTTGGCGGGGACCGTCGCGGGCCTGGCGCTGGTGTACGCCGTGCCGCCGGTGGCGGCGCTGTGCGGCTCGTGGGCGGGCTGGGCGGCGTGGCTGGTGATGACGGTGACGTACGTGCCGATGCTGCGGTACTACGGGCAGCCGCTGTGGTGGGCTCTGACGCTGCCGTTCACCGCCGTCCTGTACACCCTGATGACGCTGGACTCGGCCCGCCGTCACCACCGCGGCCGGGGCGCGGCCTGGAAGGGGCGCACGTACGCCTGACGGTCCCCCGCGCCCCTGTTCGGGGCGCGGGGAACGCGTGGGGTCAGTGCCGGTCGCGGCCCCAGAACGCGTAGTCGCCCGCGGTCTCCGCGTGGCCCCGGCGCACGCCCAGGCTGCGGAGGTCGTAGACGGCCTCGGCGCGTGCGGTCTTGCTCTTCGTGGCCTTCTTGCAGGCCGCCTTGCTCTTCGGCCCGATCTTGTACTTCTGCAGGTGCAGATAGTTCAGGCACTGGGTGGTGTTGGCGTGCGCCGGTGCGGCCGTCACCACCGGCAGCGCCACCACCGAACCGAGCAGCACTCCGGTCGTGAGCACGGCCCTGATCCTGTTGCGCATGACATGACCTCTCCGTCGTCCCGTCGAGAACAAGAGGCGGTCGCCCCGTGGTGGACATGCTGCCACCGGGGGACGGGCGGCACGCGGGGTTTCCGCTCACTGTCCGGCGCGCGAGCGGTCGATGAACGCGGTCAACGCGTCCGCCGTCGCGCCGGGTTGCTCGTCGGGGATGAAGTGTCCGGACCGGGGGATGACGACGCCGGTCGCGTTCCGTGCCCACGGGCTGAGGGAGGCTCCCATGTCGGGGATCGAGCCGTGGGAGCCGGAGATTCCCAGGAGCGGGACGGTCATGTGCCCGCGTGCGAGGGCCTCGTGGTTCCGGCGGGCGGATTCGGCGGCGTCGCGGTAGTAGGCGAGCGACGCGGAAAGCCCGCCCTCGGCCGCCAGGGAGGCGGCGTAGTGGTCGATCTCGGCGCCGTCGAAGGTGTCCGGGGAGAGGGCCTTGCCCTTCAGGAACCAGCCGACGTAGTCACGCTCGCGGCCGGTGAGCAGCGTCTCGGGCAGTTCGGGCACCAGGTGGAAGGCGAAGTGCCAGGTCTTCCAGGCCCGTTCGGGATCGGTGGGGATCGCGTCCGGGAGGGTGATGCCGGGAATGCCAGCGTCCAGCAGGGCGACACCGTGCAGGCGCTCCTCGTACTTCAGGGCCAGCGAGAAGGCCACCCAGGCCCCGATGTCGTGGGCGACGAGCCAGTACTTCGGCACGTCGAGCGCGGTCAGCGCGGCCTGGACGCGCGCGGCGACGGTGTGCGTGTCGTAGCTGCCCGGCGGACGGTCGGAGTGGCCCTGTCCCGGCAGGTCGACGGCGATCACGTGGAACCGTTCGGCGAGAGCCGGCATCACCTTCCGCCAGGCCCACCAGGTCTGCGGGAATCCGGCGAGCAGGACGACGGCGGGACCGTCCGTCCGGCCGCCCTCCACGGCGTGCAGCCGGACTCCCGCCGCGTCGGCCCAGCGGTGGGTGAATCCCGCGA
The DNA here is from genome assembly GCF_012726235.1 of Streptomyces sp. HNM0574. GTDB lineage: Bacteria > Actinomycetota > Actinomycetes > Streptomycetales > Streptomycetaceae > Streptomyces. Next base: position 134,614 of record NZ_JAASAH010000006.1, on the reverse strand, counting down.
GGCCGTGCAGCGGCAACGCGTCGGTCGGAGGGCGGTTCGGGGCCGTGGCGTCGTCGGTCATGTCCGCAGCCTACTGCATCTTGGACTGGTCAGTTCAAGATAGGATGGGCGGGGCCGCAACGGCCGGTCCGGGAACGAGGTGCGTGTGTGATGGCCGGAAAGAAGCAGTTCGACGTGGACGTCGCGCTCGACGCGGCGATGGTCCAGTTCTGGCGGGCCGGATACGCCGACACCTCCCTCGACGAGCTCTCCAGGGCGACCGGCCTGAACCGCAGTTCCCTCTACTCCTCGTTCGGCGACAAGGACTCGCTCTACCTGCGCTGCCTGGACCGCTACGCCGCGCGGTACGGAGACAGGTACGACCAGGCCCTCTCCCGCGCGTCCGAGGAACCGCTCCTGGCGGTACGGGCGTTCTTCGAGGTCACCCTGGAGCGCCTGGCCGACCCCGGCGTACCCGACGGCTGCCTGATCGCCCGGACCGCGATGGCGGCACCGGAGCTCAGCCCCGCCGTCGCCGCACGCGCGAGCGAAGCCCTGGGCCTTCAGCACGCGCGGCTGCGGGCCGCCCTGGTCGCCGCACGGCTGGCCGAAGGCGACGCCGACGACTTCGCGGTCCACCTCGTGGCGGTCAACCAGTCGCTGGCCGTGCTGAGCAGGACCGGAACGAGCCCGGAGCAGCTCCGCACGGTCGTCGACATCAGCCTGCGCGCGCTCTCCCAGGCCCTGCCCGCCGGGGGCTGACTCGCCCGGGCAGGGCGGCTGTTGGGGACGCCCTCAGACGATCAGCGCCCGCCGTCCGCGCGCATGGCCGGCCCGGCTGTCGGCGTGCGCCTCCGCGGCTTCGGCGAGCGGGTACGTCTTCTCGACCGGGATGTGGAGCATCCCCCGGGAGATGAGGCGGACGGCCTCGGTGAGGGCTTCGGGGACGCTGCCGGCCGCGCCGGAGAAGCGGGCGCCGAGTCGCGGGGCGTCGAGGTCGGCGATGGAGATCACCTTCCGTGCGTCTCCGGTGAGTTCGGCGAGTTCGCGGATGACGCCCGATCCGGCCAGGTCGAGCGCCGCGTCAGCCCGGCCGAGCGCCCGCACCCGTTCGACCCAGCCCTCGCCGTACGTCGTGGCGAGGGCGCCCAGGCTCCGCAGGTAGTCCTGGTTCGCGGGGCCGGCCGTGCCGATCACCGTGATGCCGCGGTCCCGGGCGATCTGCAGCACCGCCGAGCCGACTCCCCCGGACGCGCCGCTCACCAGCAGCGTCTGCCCGGGCCGTACGCCGGACTCACGCAGCACGCGCAGCGCGGTCTCGACCACGGAGGGGTACCCGGCGGCCTCCTCGAACGTCAGCCCCTCGGGCATCCGGGCCCAGGCCGACAGGACGGCGAACTCGGCGTACGTGCTCGCCCCTTCGCCGAACACGCGGTCGCCGATGCCGACCCCTTCGACGCCCTCACCGACCTCGTCCACCACCCCGGCGGCGTCCAGCCCGACCCCGGAGGGCAGCTCGACGGGGCGGTCCCCCAGGACCTGGCCTTCGCGGATCCGCCAGTCGACGGGGTTCACGCCCGCGGCGCGTACGGCGATGCGCACCTGGCCGGGACCCGGGTGGGGCTCCTCGGCGTCGATGAGACGCAGGACGTCCGGACCGCCGAACTCGGCGAAGCTCACCTTCTTCATGCGGAGGAACGTAACACTAACGGTTAGCGTTTTGGAACTGTTATGGCTTTGCACTTGATAGCGTCGGCGCATGACCGTGCCGACCGGACGCCGTGAGCGCAAGAAGGCCGCGACCCGCCAGAAGATCGCCGACGCCGCCCTGCGGCTCTTCCTGGAACGCGGGTACGACGCGGTGGGCATCCGTGAGGTGGCTGCCGAGGCCGACGTCGCCGTCACCACGCTCTTCTCCCACTTCGCCTCCAAAGAGGCCCTGGTCTTCGAGCAGGACGCGGACTTCGAGCAGCGCCTCACGCGGGCGGTCACCGACCGGGCGCCGGACGAGCCGCTCGTCCCCGCACTGCGCCGCGAGGTCCGGGCGCTGGTGCGCCACTGCACCGCGGACGGCGCGGCCCCCATCCGGCACATGATCGACGCGTCCCCCGCGCTGCGGAAGTACGAGGACTCGATGCGCCTGCGCCACGCGGAGGCGCTGGCGACGGCCGTCTCCGCCAACCCCGGCCTGTCACGCAGCGCGACGGCGAGCCGGGCGATCGCACGCTTCGTGGTCGACGCCTATGCGCTGGCCCGTGACCAGGCCGAACCGGAGGCCGCGGTGGATGAGATCTTCCGGATGATCGAGGCGGCCTGGGAGGTCACCTCGGCGGACTCCGGCGGTACGACCGCAACGTAGCGCCCCCGCCCGGGACTTGGCGGGTGCCCGCGTGCTCAGCGGCCGGTGGCGAGGAGCCAGATTCCGGTGGCCGTGAACACGGTGCCGAAGGTGAGGAGCAGCACGACGTCACCGATCCGCCTGCCGGTGAGGGCGATGCGCGCGGTCTCCGGGTCGTCGGGGCGGTAGAGCACCGGGGCCGGGCCGCCCACGGGAAGGCCCTTGACTCCGGACGACGCGGCCTGGAAGGTGTGCCGCCCGCCCCGCGCGTCGAGGAATTCGACCACGGCGAAATAGCTGGGGCCGCTGTTGCCGGAGTGGCTCTCGTGGTGGCGGACCACCGTGCCCACGGCCCGGATTCCCTCCCGTTGCAGGCGGAGTTGGGTCAGCACCTCACGGATGCCGAACCCGAGCACGGCGAGACCCGCCAGCAGCGACAACGCACCCCACACCGTCACCGCCTCCCCCTTCCGTGCCGTGCCCGGCTCTTCGGGCGTCTCCTGTCCTGTCGCGGGAGGAGACGCCGCGTCGGGCGCGGCCGGTTCCGGCCGGGGTCAGCCCCAGGTGAGCGGATCGAGGTCCAGGTAGAAGCGGAGGCGGTCGGGGTCCAGGGGCGTGCCGTAGTGCTCGGTGAGGGCCGAGTCGGCGGCGCGGGCCCGGGACTCGTCGGGCCAGGTCTCGCGGGCGTTGGTGAGCAGGAGGGCCAAGTCGGCGTGGCGGTCGGCCAGTCCGAGGCGGCCGAGGTCGATGAAGCCCGTGACGTGCAGGGTCGTCGGGTCGAGGATGATGTTCGGCAGGCACAGGTCGCCGTGGCAGACCACCGTGTCGGCGGGCTCCTGCTGCCGTACCCGGTCGAGCCGGCCGGTGAGGCGGGCCAGCAGTTCCGCGGGCGGAGTGTGCCGCTGCTCCGGGGGCAGGAACTCCGGATGCACGGCGTCCCGGGCCACGACGTCGTGGGCCAGGGCGGCCATGCTGTCCAGGCCCCGGCTGAACGGGCAGTCCAGGATGGACAGTTCGTGCAGCCGGCGGACCGCGTCGGCGATGTGCCGCCAGGCGGACCACAGCTCCTCGGCGGGCAGCTGGTCGGCCGGTACGCCGGGGACGGTGCTGGTGAGCAGGCAGGCGCCGCGGTCGCCGGAGCGCCAGTCGAGGACGCGGGCGCCGGGCAGGCCCTGGCCGTTCAGCCAGGCGATCCGGTCGCGCTCGGCGGACAGCTGGGAAACGGCCGCCGGGGGCACGCACTTGGCGTACCGGGAACCGTCCGTCCCCCGGTAGACGTAGGCGCCGGACTCGCCCGCGGTGACGGGCAGCCAGTCGCCGCCGGGCAGCCCGAACAGTTCGGGTGAGACGACATGAGGAACGGAGTGGTCGCTCATGGCGCCAACTCTAGCCAGCCCGACGAGGCCCGCTCATCCGCTCTTGACCGCACGAGCGGAGCCCCCCACTCGTATCGGCCGAAAGTCGAGGCATACCTGTGGCCCCTGTGACGCAGGGATAGGTACGTACCATGTCCGGGCTCCATGAGGGAGCCGCGTACCACGGTCCGGGAGGACGAGCGGATGGCGAGGAAGACGGCAAGGGGCATGGCGCGCTGGGCAGTTGGCGCGAGCGTAGTGGTGGCGGCCCTGGGCCTCACCGCTTCCGGCACCGCGCAGGCGGACGAGCGGGACAGCGGCTCGCACGACGGGCCGGTCTACACGCTGATCTACGCCGAGCAGATCGGACTGATCAATACCGGCCAGATCGACGACCCGATGGAGGACGTCCTGGAACACGTCGTCCTCAACCTCGGCGACAACAACCGCGGCGAGAACGACGTCAGTTCGCAGTGACCGCCGGCTTCTCGCGCCCCGTCGGCCTCAGTCGGCGGGGCGCAGCCGGCCCGACGGGGTGCGGGCGCTCCCCCGGTGCGCGGTGACCTCCGCGAGGCCGCCGTGCAGGGCGACGCCGCCGCGGTCCAGGAGGGTGGCCGTGGTGCAGGCGTCCTGGAGTTCCTCGGGGGCGTGGGTGGAGATCACCACGCAGGTGGTGCCGGCCAGTTCGCCGAGCAGGGCGACGAAGTCGGCGCGGGTTCCGGCGTCGAGGCCGACGGTCGGCTCGTCCAGGACCAGCAGTTCGGGGGTGTTGAGGAGGGCCTGGGCGATGCCGACGCGCTGCCGTGTGCCGCCGGAGAGGGTGCGGATCCGGGCGTCGATGCGGTGCGCGAGGCCGGTGCGTTCGGCGGCCTCCTCCACCGCGGCCGGGATGCGGCGGCCCGGCATCTCCCGCAGCCAGGCCGCGTAGCCGAGGAACTCGCGGACGGTGTAGCTGCGGTAGAGGCCGAAGCTCTGCGGCAGATAGCCGAGCCGGCGACGGATCTCGCGCAGCGCGGAGCCGCCGGGGTCGCGGTCGAGCAGCCGCAGCGTGCCCTCGGAGTGCGCGGTCGCGGTGGCGAGCGTGCGCAGCAGCGTCGTCTTGCCGGAACCGTTGTCGCCGAGGACGGCGTGGACGCCCGGGCCGAGGTCGAGGTCGACGGCGTCGAGGACGAGGGTCCGGCGGATACGGACGGACATCCGGGATGTGTGGATCACCGAAGGCTCCCCGGGCGGTCGAAGGAATGGCGTCGCTGCGTCAGCAGCCAGGTCAGGATTCCGCCGGCGACGGCCCAGGAGAACTGCCCCGCTTCACCGAGGAGTTGGTTCAGCACGTCGGGGAGCAGGTCCAGGAGGGGCGTGGGCTTCTTGGCGTCGTCGAGCACCTGCGCCAGCGAGGCGACGCCGAGCATCCACCCCGTCATGACGAGCAGGGCGGCGGGCCAGCAGCCGACGTACGAGCCGAGGACCAGGGCGAGCAGCGTCAGCGCCAGGCAGGGCAGCAGCCAGGCCGCCGCCATGGGCGTCGTGCCGCTCCGGGGAAGCAGGGCGCCGACGCCGGTGAGCAGCGGCATGCACAGCGCGAGCACCTGCCCGGTGCGGACCAGGAGCAGCCGCAGGTTGCCGGTCGGCGTCGTACGGGACACCTCGCCGAAGGGGTCGCCGCGCCCCGCGTAGCTGCCCGCCACGCACAGCAGCGGCAGGACCGGGGCGACGGTCAGCAGCAGGGGCAGCAGCGAGGCTGCATGGTGCTGATGGGCCAGCAGGACGCCGACCCCGCAGACCGCGACGGCCGCCAACAGCCAGGGCAGCCGCAGCAGTTGGGACGTCGGCATCCACGGGGGCGGGGCCGGGCGTTGCCGGAGTGCGGTGCGGGTCACGGGGCTGCTTTCGCGTGCGGGGCGGGTCGTTCGGGGAGCGGGGCGCAGTCTCGGCCGGAGAAGTAGTCGGCGAGCCAGGCCTTGCGCTGGGTCTCGGGGAAGGCGTCGAGTTCTGCCGCCCAGGCGGATTCCTCCTTGGACCGGTGGCGGGGCGGGAGCAGCCAAGCTCGGAGAAGGCCCTTGGCGCACGGAGTCCTCGGCGCATCAGCGATGTAGGAGGCAAGCTCGTAGAGGTACGTATCGTTGGCTTCCTCAGCCTGCATGGTGATCGTCCACCAGCTGTGACCGCGGAGCCCATCGATGGAGCCGTAGGAGAAGTCGTTGACGCTGCGGCTGTGCGCATATGTGAGAACGAAGTGTGTAGGCGTGCCGGGAATGCCGTCGATTCGTTCAGCCAACTTCTTTACCTCAGCCGGGTCTTGGGCAAGAGGCCCGCTGGTGTCCTCCGCTCGGCAGATGTGCGGGGTGGAACGGGTGCAGTCCAGCACGACGGGATCGGGCGCCGCACGGTAGAAGAATCCCTGGGAGCCATTGTGGGAGACACCCGTCCCGATCAGGGCGGAGACCGTCGCCAGGGCGCACAGCGCGGCCGGGCGCCAACGGCGGGTACACAGAAGCAGTACCTCGACGGCCAGAGCCAGGAACAAGGCGGAAACCAGCCAGGGAAGCCACGCGGGCGGAGAGTCGGGGTACAGCGTTTTTAGTCCTCGTACGCCACTGCCTCGGTAGGGCTGCGGATACTCGCTGGAGACGTTCAGGCCGACGATAAGGAAGGAGATACCCACTGAGGTGAGGAGCCCGGCGACCGGGGCGGCAAGGCGGAGCCTGACGGCCCGGCCCAAGGCGTAGCCGAGGCAGGCGACCAGGGTGAACAGCGCTATGTCCGAAGCCAGGGCGTCGAACGGGTTCGAGCTCCGGTACTCGGTGCTCTCAAGAGTGAACAGGACCAGCACGACCACGAACAGGTAACCCACCAGTGGCCAGAGCACGGCGGGCGCCACGCGCATCAGGACACAGGGCAGCGGGCGCCGGGGGGCCGTGGCGCCGAGCCATTCGGTGCGTTCCCTGGCGTCCGCGACCCCCAGCCAGCAGGCGAAGCCGACGGTGACGGGGGTTCCGAAGACGAGCACAGCCCGGCCGACGGTAGTCACACCTGCCGCCCAGTTGTTCCACCAGTTGCCGGTCTGCCCGAACACCTGCCACAGCATGGCGGCCGTTGCCACCAGCGCCCCGAACGCGGCGATTCCGTGCCGGAGTTGAGGGGTGAGCGCGTAGACGTGGCCGCTGCCGCCGGAGCGCCGCCCGGCCCAGACGCGGCGCAGCGAGTGCGCCACGTCCCTGCCCCCGCGCTCCCCCATGCACCGGAGCGTAGCCACCGCCACCGGCCGGTGTCAGGCGCTTCCCGACGTAGGACCCGGCGGTTCCCCGCGCCCCCCGAAAGGAACGCGGGGAACCTCTCGCTACCCCTTCGGCACCCGCAGCCGCTTCCAGCTCTCCGGGCCCGGGATGCCGTCGGCGTCCTGGCCCGAGTAGCCGAGTTTGCGCTGCCAGGCCGCGTAGGACTGGCGGTCGGCCTCGGTCCACTGGGGACCGGGGCCGATCTCGTAGTGGGAGCAGCCCTCGGAGACCAGGCGCTTGCCCATGCGGGTGATGACGGGGCTGTCGGGGCGGTCGTGGAAGAAGTCGGCGCCGGGGAACGGCTCCAGCTCCGGTGCGGGCTTGCCGCCTCCGCCGTCGCCGTCTCCCCCGCCGACGCCGCCGCCGTCGCCCGGCTTCTTGCCGAGGCGGTCCTTGATGCGCCCGCGCAGCGAGTCCATGGTGAAGCCGCGCGGGTCGGTCTTGCCCGGCTGCCACTCCTTGTGCCCGATGACGGAGCGTTCGTTCCACTCGTGGGCGCGGCAGATCGCGGCCGAGACCCGGACGATGGCCTCCATCTGCGCCTTCGGCCACGGGTCCTCGCCGTCGCCGAGGTTGATGCACTCGAAGCCGTAGAAGCGGGCGTTGCCGTCGGTGTCGGCCTGGTTGTCGGCCGGCAGGTTGCGTTCACCGACGACGGCGTCGAGGACGTCGCCGTCGCCCAGACCCGCGTGGTTGGCGCGGCCGTTGCCGACGAGCCACACCTCGCCCTGCTTGTCGATGACGCCGTGGCACAGCGGCCCGGGAAGCCCGGAGCGGCCGTTGTAGCAGAGCTCGACGCTGCTCTCGGTGCCCGAGGTGACGGTGTGATGGATCATCACCCCGTTCAGCGGGCCCCAGGCGCCCTTGGCGTTGCGGTGGTGGCGGCGCCAGTTGCGGTGCTCGTGCACCGTGAGCCCCTCGTCCTTGAGGGCCTTCACCATCCGGTCGGCGCTCAGCGGTTTCGCCATGGCCGTGTCCTCCTTCTCTCCGCGGTGCGGGCTGCCGCTCCGCGGACCTGTGCGTGTCTCACCGCGGCGGCGCGTGCTCCCCTGCGCCGCCCGTCACCTGGGCTCATCGGACCCTCCGGCGGGCGGCTGCTGCGGGGCCTGGGCCGCGGCGTCGGCCTGGGCCCGCCGCTGGTCGTACCGTTCCTGCTCGGCCGCCTCCTCCTCCAGCGCGAGTTCCTGCTCGCTGGCGACGGGGACGGCGGAGGCGAGCGGCGTGAAGCTGTACCGCAGGTCCGCCTCGGCCTTCTCGCCCTGCACCCAGGCGAGCGGGGCCCAGTGCACGGCGATGCCGTACGGGTCCTGGAGCAGGGGGCGGCGGGCGGTGTCGGCGGGCCATTCGACGGTGCCGGTCGCGGTGCGGGCCGGGATCAGCCAGTAGTCGCCCGTACGGTAGCGCTCGGCCTGGGCGAAGTACACCTCCACGCCGTCCTCCAGCGGCAGCCAGCGGCCCTCCTCGACGGGGAGCGCGCCCTGGCGCAGGCCGTGGCCCGGGTCGCGGTGGTCCCAGCGGCGCAGCACCGGGTTCCTGCCGGGGCGGTACGCCTCGGGCTCGGCGGACAGCCGCACCTGGCGTCCGGGGAGGTCGACCTCCTCGACGCGCAACAGGCGGGTGGCGTCGAGGCGTTCGGCGGTGGCGGTGTCGGTGAACTCGACGAGGTCGCCGACGTCGAGGTCGAGCTTGCCGTCCCCGCCGACGCTGCCGAGGACGGCCCAGGTGCCGTCGACCTCCTCGACGGGGAAGGTGACGGAGCCGTTCTCGCGGGACCACTTGAAGCTGGCGGTCTTCGCGTCCCCGCCGCGGTGGATCTCCACCCGGTACAGCTGGTTCTCGGGGCCGCGGTAGCGGGCGTCGGGGCGGACGAGGCAGGGGTCGTCGTCGGCGCCGTCGGGGCGTTCGCTCCGGGCGGCGAGTTTCGCGTCGGAGGCGGCCTGCTCGCGGGTCCACTTGGTGAACGCCTCGCGGACGGCGTCCTTGCCGGGACGGTCGTCGTCCAGGCCGAGTTCGTCACCGGCGAGGGTGCGGACCTGCCAGACGACCTTGCGGCGCGCGGCGGTGTCGGTGGCGGCGGCGCCGAGCGCGGTCTCCCGGATCGCCGGGTCCTCGGCGGCGGTGACGGCACGCTCCCAGACCTTCAGGTACGCGAGGTAGGGGAAGCCGGAGGGGAGGCGGTCGCCGGGGCGCTCGGGGTCGAGGTGGGCGTCGGGCTGGTCCCAGTAGGTCCAGTGCTCGGGGGGCCCGTCCTTGTCCTCGGGCTCCTCGCCGGCGCCCTCCTCGGGGACGGGGACGCCGGGTGCGGGGCGGTCGGCCTCGCAGAGGATGCCGTCGACGTAGTAGCGGCCCGGGCCGATGGCGAGGTCGTCGAGTTCGCCGCTGCTGCCGAGGAACTGGATACGGAAGCCGGCGGCTCCGCTCGGCCCGCCGTGCTGCCCGATCAGGTCGGCGGTGGTGGTGCGGGTGTGGTGCAGCTGGATGGCGGCCTGCTCGTTGGCGTCGGCGTCCAGCTGGACGCGGCCCTGCTGGGCGAGGACGCCGGAGTAGCGGCGCTGCGGCCGGAACGTGCTGCGGGACAGGTCTGCGTGCATGGAAGGGATCCCCCTCGGATGTGCCCTGTGCTCTGCGGGCGGTGCGTGGCGGAAGTCGGCGGACGGAACGGTGTCGGTGCGTGGTTCAGGTGACGAAGAGGATTCCGGCATCCGTTCCCGCCGGGGTGTACTCGGCGATCCTGGCCCGGAGGCTGTCGGTGCGCTGCGGCTGGAACAGGTCGTGGAAGGCGCCCTGTTCGCCGCCGTCCTCGGCGCCGCGCCGGATCGCCTCGGGGCAGCCGTCGGCGAGCTGTCCGTAGGCGGGTGTTCCGTAGCGTTCGCTGCTGAAGAGCGGGCGCAGCAGCCGGGTGTCCGGGCGTTCGCGGTCGGGGACGCAGCGGTACCGGCGGGGGGTGCGCGAGCCCTCGGGCACGAAGCTGAAGCGCACGCAGCCCAGTTGGCGGCGGGCCACGAAGACCCGGCCGGTGAAGATGCTGTTCTCCGCGATCCGGACGGCGTGCGTGTGCACCTCGCCGATGACGGTGCTGCGGTGCGCGTGCAGCACGGCGTGCGCGTGCCGGCAGTCGGGGGCCGAGAGGGCCTCGCGGTGGTGGGCCGTCGCGTCGAGGATGCTGTCGCGCAGGTGCAGCGGCAGCGGGTCGGTGCCGACCTCGTCGCCGATGACCTCGATGGTGCCGAGGATGCTGCGGTCGATCTCGACGCAGGCCGTGGTGGACTCCAGCACCAGGCTGGCCTCCTGCGGCGAGTGCGGGTCGCACTCCTCCTCCAGGGTCCAGCCGGGCACCAGCGTGGAGTGGCGGACGACGACGGACCCGACGGGCCCGCTCACGTGCACCCCGCGGCCCGTGACGAGCAGCCCGTCCAGCACGATCCGCGGTTCCTCGCCGGGCGGGCAACCGCCCTCGGGGGCACGGATGTTGAGCGCGTCGGGCCGGTTGCTGTACCAGTCGAGCAGCCGGACGACGGGGCGGGTGCCCTCGGCGGAGCGCAGCTGGAGCCGGTCGCCGGCCTCCAGGTCGAAGTCGAGCTGCTCCTGCCAGGTGCCGCTGTGCGCCAGCTCGATGACGCCCTCGCCGGGGCAGCGTCCGGCCGCGCGGTCCTCGCGCCACCGGGTGTAGGCGTCCATGATCCGCTCGAAGGGTTCGCCGGGGCCGACGCGGTAGACCGTCGCGTCCGGGATCTCCTCGCGGGCGCGGACGTACTCGCCGCCGCCCAGTTCGTCGGCGAACGCGTAGTGGTAGGTGACCCAGACACCGTGCCGGGGCGCCGAGCGGGAGCCGAAGGCCATCCGGCCGAGCTCCGGGTCGACGGCGATCTGGCCGCGCTTGGGACGGTAGCGCCAGTCGGAGAGGTCGGCGACGACGATGTTCCCGATCGGCACCGGCTCTGCCTCGGTGTCGCCGTGCTGCCCCTGCTGTTCGAGAGCGCTGTCCCGCCAGACGGTGAAGCTCTTGCCCGGGCCGTAGTAGTCGGCGAGCCGGTCGGCGAGACGGCGGCGGCCGATGCGGTCGGGCAGGTTGTCCAGCGCGGCGATGTGCGCGGCGTGCGGCTCGGGTTCGGGCCGGGTCACCAGCGGGGTGTCGTTGCCCAGGATGGAGAAGGTGTACAGATTGCGGGCCCGGTCCACGCAGTAGGCGGGGGCGCGGGTGACGGAGTACGGGCGCAGCCGCCACACGTACAGGCCGACGCCCGCCGGGGTGTGCCCGCCCTGCCGGTGCCGGGAGCCCGCGCGGCGCACGTCGACGGTGCGGGCGACGGAGCCGAACGGGCCGCCCGCCAGGTCGAGTTCGCCGCTCTCGCGGACGTCGGCGAGCCTGCCGCGGGCGGCGCGGCGCGCGTCGGCCTGCTCGGTGGCCGCGCCGTAGAGCCGTACCGGCTGGTGGTGGGCGAGGTGCCGGGACAGTTCGACGGCGCGGGCCGGCCAGCCGGCGACGCCCTCGGCGAGCTCCTCCAGCAGCGGCAGGGTGCCCTTGCGGCGCCGGTTGGCGACGGTGGCGGCCACGTCCCGGCGCGGGGAGAGCGCCTCGGCGAGCCGGCGCCCGGAGGCGTCGGGACCGCCGCCCCGGGCCGCGCGGTCGAGGACGCCCTCGTAGCCGGGCAGCGGGCGGTGGCCGACGAGGTCGCCGATGTACGGCAGCGCCCACTCGTCGGCGGTCTCCACGAACCAGTCCGCGTAGCCCTGTTCGACCTGGGTGCGGATCCGGTCGGACTGTTCCGCGACGACGGCCAGCAGGGCGCGCAGCGGCTCGCCCTGCTCGGCGTCCCGCAGGCGGTGCCACTGCGGCAGCAGATCGGCGAGATGGTCCGGCTGCCTGGTCATCGGTCAACCTCCGTCAGGACGAGCGTGTCCGCCGCGTTCGGGGACAGCAGGGCGAGCTGTGCGGGCCTGATCCCGCGGAAGACGCACACCGAGCGGCCGCGCGGCAGCCGCCGGGTGTCGGTGATGTCCGGGTTGAGGCGCAGCAGTTCGGCCAGGGAGATGCCGTGCACGGCCGCGACGTGGCTCAGGGTCTCCCCCTCGGGCGCCGCGACCCGGTGGAACTCCTCGTCGAAGCCGGCCTGCCGGGCCGGGACGGTGCGCGGCGGCCCGGGTTCGGTCAGCCGCTCCACGATCTGCTGCGGGGTGGCGCCCGCCGGGATTCCGGTGAAGACGTCGAGGTCCATCCAGTCGACGCCGGGCACCGTGTGCGCGACGGCCAGCGCGTCGGAGGGCTGCGCCGGAACGGCCAGTTCCCTTCCCTGGAAGCCGAGTTCGGCCGTGAGCGCTTCGCGCAGCCGGGGCTCGACGTGCCGCCAGGCGTGGTCGCGGGCGACCTTGACCTTCGCGGCGACGACGAGGAGCACGGGCTCGCGCACGTCCACCCGGACCGGCAGCCGCGCGTCGCCGTAGGTGGCGAGCGCGGAGCGGAGGGCGCGCAGGGTGCGGGAGTCCGGCTCCAGGGGCACGTCGTCGTCCCCGGCGACGGTCAGGTGCAGCAGCCGCCGCCTGCCGTCGGTGACCTCGCGGGCCACGGCCCGGCCGATGCCGGCGCGGGAGCGGGCGAAGTCCTCGTAGTCCTGCACGGAGACGAGCCGGTCGAGCGCGGAGACGGCGAGCGGGATGCGGCGCCGTCCGGCCGGGAGCCGTCCGGGACGGCGGGCCTGCGCGGCGTGCGCGGGGCCGTCCGGGTCGGCGCCGCCGCTCGCGGGCACCGGGTTGGTGACGCCGGTGACACCGAGCGGCCGGGTGACGGGCTGGGTGATGCGCCGGGCGGGGACGTTCGCCCCGGCGCCGGTGCCGAAGCGGTAGCGGGCCCGGACGTTCTCGTGGCCGGAGGGCAGCCGCGCCCCGTGCACGCCGTCGCCGAAGGTGACGGTGGTGCGGCCCTCGCCGTCGCTGCCGATGACGTAGACGCGCTCGGCCGGGCCGCGGCCCGCGAGGCTGTCGACGGGGTGCCAGAGCAGCCCGTCGACCCTCAGTTCCAGGGTGGGCCTGGCGCCGAGCGGGCCCGCGTCGGGCAGCCAGGTCAGCGGCTCCTGCCAGAGCGTGAACGTCTGGTGGCGGCGGCCCGCGTCGCCGCTGCCGATGGCCTCCTCGCGGCTCTCGCCGTGGGTGGCGGGGACGACGTTGCCCTGGATGCGGACGGTGTCGCGCCGGTAGCGGTGGTTCAGGTCGCCGGTGAGGGTGAGCACCGTGTGCACGCGGTCGCCGGGCCGGGCCGGGTCGAGGTACTGCTCGGCGCGGGCGATGACGGCGAGTTCGGTGCCGGGCACCCCGGTGGTGTGCGGGACGTCGGTGCGCTCGCCGCTGACCGCGACGGTGCGCCCGGGGCGCAGGCCCTCGTAGAGGGTGTCCAGCGCGATCTCGTTGCCGTGGACGTCGTCCTCCAACGGCTCGTCGGCGAGCCGCAGTCCGGTCCCGGCGGCATGCACCGTGGTGTCCCTGATGTGCGAGAGCAGCACGTCGTGCTCGTCGAGCCAGGGGTCGGCGAGGGTGAGTTCGGTGCCGCGTCCGGTGATGCCGTAGTCCGCGTAGCTCGCGGTGCGGACGGCGGTGACGCGGCTGGTGACGAACGCCAGCGCCGGGTCTCCGGGCACCCCGCCCTTCGCGCCCTTGCGGGGGCGTTCGACGGCGACGCGGCTGCCGACCTCGATCTCCTCGTGCACGCCGTCGAGCCGCAGCACCCTGCGGTTCTCGGCGTCCGGGACGGAGGCGAGGCCGATCTCGATCGCGGCCGGTTCGCTGCGCGAGGTGTAGCGCGCGGTGATCTCCAGGCCGCCCTGCCGCTGCCGGCGCGCCTCGCCGGGCTTGAGCTGCCAGTCGGCGGTCTCGCCGTTGTGCACGGCGACCTGGACGGCGCCCTCGTCGTCGGGCCGGGAGACGAAGACCGTGCGCTCGGGCAGGCCGGGCAGCAGGCGGACGGTGACGCCGGGCTCCTGCGAGTTCTCCGGGCGCCGGTTCAGCCAGTTCAGGGTGTGGTCCTGGCCGGTGCGGGTCTGCACCTCGACGCGTCCCGGGCCGAGGGTGAACGTGGTGTCGGCGGGCAGCGACTCGGTGCGCTGGCGCGAGATGTCGAAGCGCGCGTAGCCGAACTCGGCACGCTCGGGCACCTTGCCCGCCGGGTCGAACACCACGCGGATGCTGGTGAGTTCGGCGCCGGTGAGCGGCCAGTCGGTCTGCGACACGACCCGGCCGCCCTCGTCCTGCACCGGCTTGAGCGGGGCTGTGGCGCCGAACGGCGCGGCCGTGACCCGCATGGACAGCAGCTCGCGCAGCGCGTCCGGCACCGAGGGCGCGAGCGCCGCCGCCGGTTCGGCACGCCGCCAGGCCCGGTACAGCTCCTGGCCGGCGCCCGGTTCGAGCGCGGTCAGCAGCTCGGCGGCGAGCCCGGCACCGGCCTCGGGGCCCGCGCCGGTGGTGCTCAGCGGGCGGGGGGCGCGGGAGGCCGACGGCCGGAAGGCGGGCAGCACGCTGTCGAGGGCGCGCAGGGCCGGGGTGCCCTCGGCGGCCGCGGGCGCGGGCGGCGCGGGCATCTCGACGGAGCCCAGCTCGGCGGCGCGCTCGGCCAGTTCGCCGAACATGGCGCCGAGCTGCCCGAACCACGCCGCGGGCTTCTCGTACGGCGCGGCCAGGGCCTGGGCCTCGGCGAGGCGTTCACGGGGCGGGCCGAGCCGGCGGACGAAGCCGCCCGGGGTGGTGAGCGAGCCCAGGTCCTCGCGGAGCGGGGCCAGGACCTGCTCGTCGAAGTCCTCGATCAGCCTGCTCGCGGGGCGCGGGTTGGGCGCGGGGCGCTCCTCGGCCTTCTCGTCCTCGGCCCCCGGCTCCGGGGGTTCGGGGACGGTGATCCAGGCGCGGAGCAGTTCCACCAGTTCGTTCAGGGTGGGCGGGGCGGTGCGCGGGAGGCGCAGCGCGGTCAGTTCGTCCTCGCGGTCGATGCGGGTCCCGGCGACCGGGAGCAGCCGGTGCTTGCCGCCGCCGAAGACGAACAGCAGCTTGTCGCCCTTCCTGGGCGGGTTCGCGGTGCCCGCGACGTAGATCTCCGAGCGCTTCTCCAGGTCGCCGGGGACGATCAGCGCCGGGCGGCGGCGCCGTACCGCCAGCCGGTTCCAGGCGGCGCGGGCGCGCAGGTCCTCGTCCGTCTCGTAGGTCTGCGCCTCGTCCTCGGAGCCGGTGGGCACGCTGTGGCTGCGGGAACCGCGCGGGATCAGCACCTCGGCGTCCTCGCCGGCGCGGGGATCGCGGTCGACGGTGTACGCGAGATGGGTGCTCGCCGCGACGCCGGGGCGGGGGCGGTGGCCGACGAGCCGGGCCAGCAGCGCGAGCGAGCGGTGCTCGTCGGCCGTCCTCACGTAGCCCTCGTCGGCGATCCGTTCCGAGTGGAAGGTGAGCATGTCGCCGAGGACGGCCCAGGCGTCGAGCAACGCGATCGCCGGGTCGTCGGTGGTGCGGGCCGTCAGGCCGCGCAGCGCCGGGTACGCGGGCGAGGCGAGCCGGTCGAGCATGGCCGCCAGGAACGTGGCGTGGGTGCCGGTGCGCAGCGCGAGCGCCGTGCGGCCCGGCGGGTTGTGCGGGGCCTCGGGGGCGCGGGTCTCGTCGTGCCCGGTGCAGCCGCAGCCGCAGGAGCCCGCGAGGGTGCCGTCGTCGGCGGGGTGGCCGAGGGGTGCCGGGTTCATCGGTCACCTCCGGCGAGCGTGATCTCCAGCCTGCCGTTCTCGGGCAGCGCGGGGTCGTTGTCGCACTGCGCGATCTCCAGCGGTCCCAGCCGCAGCACTCCGTCCTCCAGTTCTCCTCGGTCCTCGTGGAACTGCCTGCGCAGTCTGGTCACCCGGAGGCTCTCCACCCCCTGCACCGCGGCGGCCGCGGCCACCAGCCGGGACAGCCGCACCGGTTCGCCGAAGGTCAGCGCGTCCGGGTGAAAGAAGCCGGGCCCGCGCCCGCCGGGCAGCGCCCGCGGGCCGAGCACCCGGTGCAGTTCGGCGAGGATCTGCCCGTGCTGGTGTCCCGGCGCCGCGCAGACCGTCAGGGCGATGTCCAGGGGCACCGGCCTGGCCGCGCGGACGACGAGGTCGTGCCCGATCCGGCGGCGGCCCTCCAGCTCCTGTTCGACGGTCTCCAGCAGCGCCCGCGAGGGCTCGCCGCTGCCGCGCGCGTCGATCGCGACGTGCGCCTCGGCGAGGCTGCCGGTCCACCGGATCTCGGCCGCCGCGCGCTGCACGCCGGGGACGCGCGAGGCGAGGTGCGCGTAGTCCTCGGCGGTGACGGCGCGCAGCCGCTCCCGCTTGAGGTCGAGGGGCGCCAACTGGCGTACCTGGTCGACGGGTTCGGGCTCGGTGCCGCCGACGGCCGGGAGCGGGTTGCGGACCCCGGCGACGGGCGGGAGCTCGGCCGCGTCCACCTCCTCG
This sequence comes from Streptomyces sp. HNM0574, assembly GCF_012726235.1. Taxonomy (GTDB): domain Bacteria; phylum Actinomycetota; class Actinomycetes; order Streptomycetales; family Streptomycetaceae; genus Streptomyces. The sequence goes on along the minus strand of NZ_JAASAH010000006.1, from coordinate 118,233 downwards.
GGGTCCCGGCACAGCACCAGGTGGCCGATGGCCTCGGCGCCGACGTTGCCCGCGGTGCCGCCGCCGGTGCGGTAGTGCAGTGCGAGGGTGGCGCCGGGCTCGGGCGCGGCGCCGTAGCGGCCGTCGCCGAAGCGCAGCGCGAGCCGGCCGTCGTCCTCCAGTTCGCCGGTGAGGTGCCGGTCGTGGGGGCCGCTGTCCAGCAGGTCGCGGCGGGGGTGCCAGCGGTGGGTGCCGTCGTCGGCGACGACGGCGGGCAGCGCGGCGCGCGGGTCCTGCGCGGCGACGGCCGAGGCCGGGCCGTGCAGCACCGGGTCCTCGGGGTGCAGGTTCGCCGCGTAGGGCTCGCCCCAGGTGTGCGCGATCTCCCAGGCGATGCGGCCGTCGAGCACGGTGCCCGCGCGGGCGCGGGCGGTGAGGATCTCCAGGCGGCGCAGCTTGTCGGTGAGCAACTGGTCGCCGCGGTGCAGGAGTTCGCGCAGGGCCGGGACGGGCTGCTCGCGCAGGGCGACGCGCTCCAGCGTCCGCAGCCCGAACAGGACGGTCAGCTCGGCGATCTCCGCGTCCCCGAGCCCGTCGTGGTCCCGCGCCGAACGCCACAGCTGGGTCAGCCTGGCGGCGACCCGTGCCGGGAGCGCCGCGAGCTCGGCGGCCTGCCCGGCGGCGATGTGCCGGGGCTCGGGGTACGGCACGGCCTGCACCACGCCCGGGTTGGCGAGGACGGGGCGGGGCGTGGGGACGATGCCCGGGTAGACGGACTGGGCGAGCAGCGTGCGCAGCGCCGCCGCCTGCCCGTGCACCGTCGCCGGGTACACCCGCTCGCCGCGCAGCCCGGCGTTCTCCAGGCCGATCCCGGCGCGGGTGGTGTGCTCGGCGCCGAGCGTGGTGTGCAGCTCGCGCACGGACACCGGGGTGAGCTGGAGGCCGTGATCCGCCTTCCGCAGCAGGGAGTTGACCAGGCGGGCGGGGGCGTTCCCGCCGTGACGGTCCGCGCAGCCCGGCGCGGGCTCGCAGGACGGCAGCACGGCCGGTTCGGTGGGCAGCACGGCCGTCTCCGGCGCGGCGCCGCACCGGGTGAGGGTGCGGCCGTGGTCGGCGAGGACGGTGTTGCCCCGCGCGAGGCTCACGTCCGCCACCGGGGCGCAGTCCGGGCCCGCGACGGTGGACAGCACCAGCGGGAAACCGAGCGCGTCCTCCTCCGCCCAGGTCACCTCCAGCACGGGCCGGCCCTCCAGTTCGTCGACGCCCTCCGTGACGGAGGTGAGCCGGACGGCCTGCCGGTGCGCCGGGTCCGCGTCGCCCGGGGTGCCGGTGCGCGGGCCGCGTACTTCCTCCAGGACGAGCAGGTCGCCGGGGCGCAGCCGGAGCAGGCGGGAGGTGCGGGTCTCGTCGGCCCACTCGTCGCGCAGGGTCGCCGAGGTGGCGCCGCGGGGCAGGACGCAGCGCTCGTCGCCCCAGGTCCACAGGCGGATCGCGTTGTGCGCCGGGCGGAGGCGCAGCGGGCGGTCGTCCAGCGGTTCGAAGATCTCGGCCGCGCCGCGCTCGTCCAGCGCCGTCAGCTCCTCCTCGTCGAGGACGGTGCCGGGCGCGGGCGGCTCGTGCAGGCCGGGGGTGCGGAAGTCGACGGCGGCGAACCGGTAGCTGCCGGGCCGCAGTTCGAGCGGTGCGGCGACCTCCAGGGTGACGAAGGTGCGCGCGTTGCAGCCGTCGTGCATCGGGTAGTCGATCAGCCGCACGTGCCGGCGGACGGAGACCCGGCGGCGGGCGGTGTCCAGGTACGCCTCGGTGGCGACGGCGTCCTGCTGGTAGCTGATCCGGTCGGCGGTGTGCGCGAGCAGTTCGACGAGGGTGGTGCCCAGGTCGGCGGCGTGCCGCTCGCGCCAGTCCGGCGCGGTCAGCGCGAGCCGGTCCAGCACGGCCTGGCGCAGGGTGTCGAAGTCGCGGGCCGTGTAGTCGATGACGGGCGCGGGGGCGCCGCCGGGCGCGGCCGCCGCGTGCCCGTCGCAGGGCTCCTCGTCCGCGCAGTCGAAGGGCGAGGGGCAGTCCGTGCCGAAGGTGAACCCGGCCTGGAAGTACCGCTGGTCGAAGCCGGGGTACGGGTCGGTGCCCGGGCGTCCGCCGGGCCCCTCGGCGACGAGGGAGAGCCGGTAGCGGGAGGTGTCGCCGGTGCGGTCGAGGGTCACCAGCAGCCGGTCGTCCAGCTCCGCGTCCTCCTCCCGCTCGACCCGCACCCGCTCGGCGGTCAGCCCGGTGATCCGGCGGCCGCCGTCGATGCGGACGTTGCCGGGGCCGATGCCGTGCGGGGCCTTGCCGAGGAACGTCACGGTGAGCGTGCGGCCGTCGTCGCCGACCTCCACCCCGTCGACGCCGCCGAGCGCGGCCGCCCGTACCTTGCCGCGCCGCGCGTCGTCCCGGCAGACCGTTCCGGTGCCGCTGTCCGTGGCCGAAGTGCCCGTCGCGGGGCCGCTGTTCGCGCCGATGCTGCTCACGCGGCCGCCCTCCCCTCGAATATCTCGTCGCGGCGGCCCGCGCCGTCGCGGACGACGTACCGGAGCCGGACCCGCACCGTCTCCTCCTCGTTCTCCACGTCGACGCCCTCCACCTCGATCAGCTCACCGAGCCAGCGCTGCAGGGCGCCCTGCACGGACAGCTCCACGGTGGCGGCGAGTTCGGGGCTGTTCGGCGCGAAGGCCAGGTCCAGCAGCCCGCAGCCGAAGTCCGGGCGCATCACCCGCTCCCCCGGACTCGTGAACAGCAACTGCTCGATCAGATCCCGTACATGCTCCTCGTACGGCGCGTGCGCGGTACGCCCGCGCCGGTCCGTACGGAACGGGAACGCGATGTCGGTGCGCGGCAGGCGCGTGGTCATCGGCAGCTCACCCCCTGTGGTGCGGTGTCCGCGACGGGCGGCCCGTGCGGCGTCAGATCATCGGCGAAGCACTGCGCGGCGGTGCCGCTCAGCAGAACCGGCCGCCCGCCGGCGAGGACCCCTCCGCCCCCGGCGCCGTCCGCGCCCGGGGTGAAACGGACCGTGGTGCACGGCCTGGGCCGCCCGCCGTCGGTGTGCGGGCAGCCTACGACGGTGAACACGTCGTCGGCGGACGCGAGTCGGGCGCCGCGCACCCGGACCGCCGAGGTGCCTGCGGTGTCCACGCGCACACTGCCGCCGTGCGGGCAGCGCAGCGCGGACGCTGTGGTGAGGAGGCCGCTGCGGCCTCCGGTGTCGTGGGACACGGTCTGTTCTTCTCCCCCTGCGCGGCTGGGCGCGCGCACTGTTGAGCTCGGCGGCCTGTGGTGGGACTCAGCGGTTGCGGAACACCGTCAGCCCCCCGTCGTTGATGTCCACGTCGCTGCCGGTCACCGAAATCGACGCGCCGTGGCCGCTGTTGATGACCACGCCCTTCTCGTCGATCTGGACGTAGGCGCCGCCCGGCGCCTTCAGCAGGATGCCCGTGCCGCCCGGCACGTCCGACATGACGATCTTGTGCTCGCCCTCCGTCTCGATGACGACGGGGCGGCTTGCGGGCAGCTCCTTGCGGACGTCCGGCGGGAGTTCGCTCGCCTCCCCGTACCAGCAGCCCGTCCAGATCGGGAAGCTCGGATCGCCCTGCTCGAACTCGATCCACACACCCGCGCCCCGCTCCGGCACCGCGAACTGCCCCGCCTCGCGCCCCGTGAACGGCAGGCACGGCAGCGCCCACGTCGACGCCTCGTCGCCCAGCACGTCCGGCACCTGCGCCGTGATCCGGCCGATGCGCAGCGGGTCCTCGTTGTCCACGACCCGGCCCCGGTACTTGCCGAGGAAGCGGTTGTTCTGTGCGGGTGGCATGCGGGCTGCTCCTTGGGTGACGCGGGCGGGCTGCGGGGCTCAGGGACGGACGCGGTCGCTGCGGGCGATCAGGCCCTCCCTGGACAGCGTGAAGTTCTGGCTGAACGACCCCGGCTTCAGATGGTGGGTGACGCTCTTGACGTAGTAGTCCCCGTCGTACGTACGCCCCGCGCCCCGCACGCCCACCAGCTCGCGCGGGCGCAGCACGTAGCCGTGCCGGTTCACGTCCAGCTTTCCCGAACCGGAGATCGCGTCGGCCGAGGTGGCGGCGCGGGCCAGCGCCTGCGCCTCCGCCTGCGCCGGGTCCATCTTCGCCGTGCCCGACAGCGTCTTCCGCTTCAGCGCGGGCGTCGGACGGCGGCCGAGCGGCGGGCGCAGCGGGTCGATCGGACGCTGCGGCAGCAGCCGCGACTCCCGGTCCCGCGGGTCCTGCACGCGGGCCTGCGGCTCCTCGCGGGCCGTGCCGTCGTAGGCGAAGGTCAGCTGGTCGACCGTCGAGTCGGCGTCCATGTTGACGTTCAGCGCGTGCTGCCGCTGCCCGAGCCGCTGCTCCGGGCCCCAGTACGCGGTGGAGCGGCCGGGGCGGGGGCCCGGGTCCAGGTAGAAGGTGTAACCGTTCGCGCGCGCCAGGTCGTTGATGTACGCCAGGTCGGTGCCCGTCTGGTAGTCCACCCGCAGCTCGCGGCGCGGCTGCTGCGGGATCTGCTCCCGGATGATCCGCGGGTCGATCCCGTAGTCCGCGTAGTTCCGCAGGATGCGGTGCACGCGCTGGGAGGGGGCCAGGTTCGGGAAGCTGTCCGTGCGCTCCTCCAGGTCCATCAGCAGCGTCAGGTCCTCGCCGGTGACGGTCAGCGTCGTCTGCCCCGGCTGGTTGCTGGCGCCGACCTCGTGCCGCACGATCAGCCCGTCCAGCAGCACCTTCGGGGTGCCCTTGACGGTGACGGTGACGATCACGCGGGTGCGCGGGCTGAAGAAGCCCTCGGGCAGCAGCCGTTGGGTGATCATTCCGCCCTTGGTCAGGTCGAAGGCCATCTGGAAGCCGCTGCGCTCCCCCGCCGTCATGGTGATCTGCGCCGACAGCAGCGCCTCCGACACCTCCTGCGGCACCGGCTTCGCCAGCTTCGGCCCCATCAGCAGCCCCAGATGCACCGGGCCCCGGCCGATCGGCTCGTCAGCCACGCGGCGCCCCGCTCCCCGGGAAGCCGCCCGACAGCGGCACCCCGATCTCGCTCCCCGGCTCGGCCGTCAACTCGGCCGGATCCAGCACGGGGTTGGCGTCCGCGATCCGCCACCACTGGCCCGGGTCGCCGAAGTACCGCTGCGCCAGATGGTCGGGCCGCTCGCCCGCGCTGACGGTGTGCGGCACGATCTCGTCCCCGGCCTCGTCCCGCTCCAGCGGCGGCAGCAACCGGCGCTTGGCGTACCGCACTTCGGTACCGTCCGGCAGCCGGTGCACCCCGATCTCCGCCTCGTGGTACCGGCTCGTACTCGGGTACGGATGCGCCCCCGGTATCCGGTCCAGCGCGCTCTCGTACGGCTCGATCCCCGCCATCGTCCCTGCTACCCCCTGCCTGCCGTGCTCGTACCGCTGCCCGTGCCGCCGGCCCGCGGCACACCCGCGCCCAGGCCGCGCGGCACACCGCCGGCGCCCAGGTCCCGGCCCGCGAGACCCAGCGAGCCCAGGCCTCCGCCGGCCGCCATGCCCGCCAGCCGCTCCTTCTGCGCCAGATGCGCCATGTACAGCTCGGCGCCCCGGTGCCCCGCCGGCAGGTCACTCACCGACAGCACCTTCATCCCGATGCTGAGCGCGGCCCGCATCGGGTTCAGGTTCACGTCGAACGCCGACTCGTTGACGGAAAGTTCCGTCAGCCGCACCGGCATCACACGCTTGCTGCCCCACGAGAACAGCGTCAACGGCTTTTCGATCGGGCTGATCTCGATCGCGCCCTTCTTCGTCAGCCTGCTGTTCTCCCGGATCTGCGCCGTCGTCGGATGCACCAGCATCTCCAGCGCGGCGAGCTGCGGATGAATCCCGTCCGGCGCCGCCACCTCCAGCTGATCCGTCGAGTCGATCTCCGCGGTGAACTTCCACGTCTCCTGCGCGGGCCCCTTCAACCGCAACGCCTCGTTCCGGTCACCCCCGCTCTCCCCGCCCTCACCCCCACCCCCGGCAGCCTGCGGCGCCAACGACCGCTCCAGAGTGTCCGGATTGAACTGCAACACGATGACGCGCTGGGGGGTACCGCGCTCGGGGTCGACTATGACGATGCCGGACCTTATGGGCCTAGGTATGTCTGCGTGTCGGGTCATTGGTCACTCCCTGACCTGGTCAGTCATCTTGAAGCGCGCTCCGCACCTCTTCGGCCGGAAATGGTGCGTCATCACCCCAATTTTCCGCTAGATTCTCAAGTAGATTCCGATACTCGCCCACAATATCCTCCTCAGATAGCTGCAGCGCGGCATGCGCCTGGATGCGGACATCCGCATCCTCAGTAGCTTCCACCAGCGCACCAACTGCAGCGGGCAAGCGACTTGCGCCGATAGCCCCAAGCGCACTCACACGGTCCACGTAAACCTCAGCTTCGCCGAGAGCAATCCCCTTGAGCACCGAAAGGAGACGTGAGTCTCCAGCCTCATACCGCCAAAGGACACCACCGGACGCCTCGATGGCAAGATTCCTAACCTCAGGGCTGACAGGGTCACTCATATGGGATACAAGAACGTCAACATCCTCAAGAGTGGCAGTATTCACCATCACATGAAGCGCGCTGGCATAGTTCGCCCCCTTGCCGACAAGTGGACTCAGCGAAGCTGATGATGGCCCCCCATCCAAAACAGCACGCGCCACTTCCAAAACTTCTTGCGAATACTCTGCAAGTCCGGGCTCCGAGCCAGCCCTCAGGCTCGAAATCTCTGCAACCTTATAGTAGTCTAGAGCTATTCCTACTGCGACGATATCTCCACTGCGAAGCAGGAAAAGGAAACTTTCGATCACCTTTCCCCTCGACTCTCCCCGATCAAGCTCCCGGAAGGCTGACCGCAGAACGGACCCCTCAGGCTCACAGCCTTCCCAGTAGTAAGATTCCACTCGATCAACCTTTCCAAGTAATACCGTCTAGCCAATCTCCACGATCGCATCGAGCGGAATACTCTTGCGCACCACGACCTCTTGAGTCCGTATCGTATCCTCCATCCCCTTCAGCATTCGCCTCTGCGAGCTGGGGTTGTCTTCCATTTCACGCGCCTTCTGACCTCGAGGGGTAGACAAGTCGAACAGATCGGCACGCGGAATCTGCGCCAAGTCAATCATGACAATCCCACTGCCATACCTTTGCTTACTCTCAGATGGTGGAGTCCTGAGGGGGCGCCCCTTTTCTCCACCGATCTCATAGCCTTCGGGGTCAACTATGTCACCCTCGAGCTGCTTCGAGGTCGAAATGTACTTCGAAGGATAGCCACCTATTGCGTGATCGGCAGGTTTATTGGCTGGGTAATTAGGACTTCTCAGCGAGTTGCGATCCTTCTTCTTCCCTGCCTTCTTGTTCTGCCGATACGTCTGCTCGGTCGACTGCGGCCCTTTCCCTGCGTCAATTCGCGCCGCGTCTTCAGCCGAAAGATTCCGCCTCACGTACCGAGGAACCAACTGGTTTATCGAATCAAGGACATACTCCTCACCGCCTGGCCCCTTAATCACCTTCTGCCCCTCGACAACCCCCTCCGCCTTCGAGTCCTCCCGATACTCTCCCCCCTTCCTGAAGACCCCCAGCCCAGAGGGGGCATGTTTCTTGTCGGGTCGCACCAGCGAAACCAGCAAAGCATCCTGATGCTCATCCCACTTCAATCGCTCCCCCTTCTTCATGAAGGGTCGCGCAACCTGCTCGGCAGCAGCACGAATTTTTTGTGGACTGGAGTTCTCAGGTAGCGTACTGAACCTTTCAGTCAGGGCTCTACGCAGCTGCGCACTCTGGTCATTTATCGCAAACGATTCGTATCGATCATCAAGGCTCAGAACCGCTTCGTCATCGTTCCAGATCCCCTCTCGCACTTTCCCGCTGGGATTGAGCGCCGCGATGACCTCAAACCCAGGGCGCCCTTGGGCAGAAAGGCTGGTCAGCCGATACCACGATCGCATCCCCGCCATCAATGCACGGAAAGCAACCCCTTCTATTCCGTGCTGCAAAACCTTTGTAATCTTGGGTCGAATGCGGGCAATGATCCTCCGCAGCCGATCCGCCTTCGACTCCTGCGAGTTCTCCTTCTTCCGGACCTTCTGCCGCTTGCGTTCCTTCTGCTGGCGCTTGGCCTCCGCCCTGCGTTGGCGCTGCTTCTGGAGGAGGTCCCGGCGGCGTTTGTAGGCGTCGCGCATGCGGCGGGCGTTGTTCGTGAGTTTGCGGCCCGCGTTGCCTGCCTTGTTGAGGAGGCGGCGGCCGGCGCGGCGGGTGCGGTTGAGGGCGGCCTTGACGGTCTGGCGGGCGCGGCGGAGTTGGCGGCCGGGGCGGGACTCGCCGTCGCGGCGGGGGCGCTTCTTGGTGCCCTCGGTCTCGCGGCGGCGGTCGCGGTCCCGGTCGGAGTCGGGGCGGCGGTCGTCGTCGCGGCGCTGGTCGTCCTTGCGGCGGGTGTCGGGGCGGTTGCGGTCCGCCTCGTCGCGGCGCCTGGTGTTCTCGTCGCGGCGGCGCGGGTCGCGGTTCCTGTCCCGGTCGCGGTCGTCGTCGCGGCGGTCGTCGCGGCGTTTGTCGTCGTCGCGGGTCCGGTCGCGGTCGCGGTCGTCGTCGCGGTCGCGTTTGCGGAGGGTGTCGCGGGCGGGGCCGCGGCGGGGGGTGGACTCGTCGCGGTCGCGGCGGTCGCCCTCGCGGAGTTTGCGGTTGGCCTCGCGCTGGCGGCGCCTGGCCGCGTTGACGTCCTTGCCCTCCTCGCGGCGTTCCTCGCGCCGGTCCTCCTTCTCCTTCTTCTTGTCGGCGTCGCGCTGCTTGTCGGGGCCCGGCTTCTTCTCCGGCGACGGGCGCTTCTCGGGGCGGGGTTCCTTCTCCGGCTGGGACTTGCGGGGCGGCGCGGGGCGCTCGCCGGGGCGCGGCTTGCCCGGGCGTCCGGGCTTCTCGCCCTCCTCGCGGTCGGGCTGCTGCTCCTTGCCGTCCGGCTTGCCGGGGCCGCCGCCGGGCTTGCCGCCCGGCTTCGCGGGCGGAGTGGCGGGCTTGTTGGGGCGGTTGGGCGCGGGCTTCTTCTGCCGCATGCCGCGGGCCATGCCCTTGAGTGAGTTCGCCACCCCGCCCATCACCCTGCCGACGCCGCTGATGAGCGCCTCGTAGATGAGTTCCAGGAGCGCGACGACGCCGGCGGCCACGGCCTTGGCGAAGAGCAGGGCCGCCGCCCCGCCGCCGCCCTTGACGGCCTTGAGGTAGTCCATGAACAGGCCGAAGGCGCGCAGGATTTCACTGAGTGCGCCGTACGCCGTCTTCAGCGCGTCGATGATGGCCATGACCCAGCCGGCGCCGGGTATGAGTTTCGAGACGACCTTCTCGATGATCAGCTGGCCGATGAGGCCCGGGAGTTCGGGAATCGCGGCTTCCCAGGCCATCTTGCCCATCTGCTCGGGGCTGACCCCGCCCTTGACGAGGGTGTTGAAGGTCTCCATCGGAATTCCGATGATTTCCTGGACCTTCTGGTTGAACCATTCCTTGACGGCCGACTTGATCTCGTTGAAGAGATGGTTTCTCGCACCGGCGTGCGCCGAGCTTCCCGCGTTGCTGATCCAGCCGCCCGGATCGGTGACGATGTCGGCGGCGATCTGGGCCCATTCGCCGAGGGCGTTGAGGGCCGCGCCGCCGTACTCCATGCCCTTGACGACGGCGGTCTCGGCGATGTCGACGGCGGCGTGCATGCCGCTCTCCAGCAGGTCCAGGCCCTTGTTGAGCCCGGCGCCGAGGTCGTCGAGGAGCTTGCCCGCGACGTTCTTCAGCGTGTCGGCCGCCTCGTTGACCTTCTTGACGGCGGTGTCCCGCGCGCCGTCGATGGTGTTGCGCCACTTGTCGCGCATGGCCGGGTAGTCGGCGAGGAGTTCGTCGCCGAGGGCGATGAGACCGTCCGCGAAGTCGTTGATCCGCTGGACGACCCAGTCGCGGGCCCGGTCGATGAGGCCGAAGACTTCCTGCTTGAACTTCTCGATGAGCGTGGTGACTTTCTCACGCGCCCATTCGAAGACCCGGGTGATGGCGTTCCGGAGCTTGGTGAACTGCTCCTTCACCCAGTCGATCGACTGGCTGAGCCAGTCCCCCGACTTCTCCTTGCCGCCCTGCTTCTCCTTCTTCGCGTCCCGCTCGGCGTCGGTGCGCTTCTTGTCGATCTCCTTGTTGTCGTCCTCGGTCCGCTTGTCGACCTTCTTGTCGGTGTCCTCCTGCTTCTCCTTGACCTCCTTGCGGGCCTCGTCGTACTTCTTGCCCTTCTTCTCGTCGATGCCCTTGGTCTTGTCGTCCTGCTCCTTGCGCCATTTCTCGCGCGAACCGGCGACCTCGGACCGGCCCTTCTCCCGCTCCTCGGCCTGCTTCCTGCCGCTGTCGGCGACCTCCTTCTGCATGGCACGGTCGTGCTTCTGCTGGGCCTCGCGCTGCCGCTTGTCCTTGTCGGAGCGCTCCTTGCCCATGTCCTTCTGGCCCTGGGAGAAGCCGCGCTTGATCTGCGGACCGCGGTCGTGCTCGGCGACGGCGGACACCGCCTCGACGGGCAGCTTCCCCGCACCGGGCGCCTTGCCGCCCTTGCCCGCGCCGCCCTTGCCGCCCTGCTTCCCGCCGTCGGGCACCTTGCCCTTGAGCGTCTCCCGGGGGACGTCCGGGTAGATCTGGTCCTCGCCCATGGGCTTGGCGGCGTCTTCCCGGCCGGACTTGTGCAGCTCGTCGCGCCGCTCGTCGAGTTTCTGCCGCTGCTCGTCGGTGCGCTGCGGGTCGGAGTCGTCCTTCATCGGCAGCCGGGGCGCGTCGCCGACCCGGGCCTTGTGGAGCTCGTCGTCCTTGTCGTTGAGGCCGTCGATGGAGTCGGTCAGCTCGTCGATGGGGAGGATCTTGGAGAGGGCCTTCTTGCCCAGTTCACCGATGATGGTGACGCCGATGTCCCACCAGCTCGGCTCCTCCATCTCGGCCTGCGGGAGCTTCCCCTGGGGCTTGTTGCCGCCCTTGATCTCGGGCGTCTTGCCCCTGGCGGCCTTGGTGCGGTCGACCTTCGCCTTGGTGTACTGGCCGGGGGCGGCCGCCTTGGGGCCGCCCTTGAGGGTCTTCGGGGAGCCGGAGGGGCGCTCCATCTTCGGGGGCGCCTTCTTGAGCCGGCTCCGCTCCTTGGAGACGTCGCGGTTGACGGCGCCGCCGACGCCCTTCATGGTCTCCAGCGCCTTGTGCGGCTTGAGCTTCGCCGCCGTGGCCAGGCCCGCCTCTGGCGTGGACTTGGAGACGTCGGGCGCCGGGGGCTCCTTCTTCTCGCCCTTGGCCTTGGCTCCGCCGCCGCCCTTGGGCGCGGGGGCCTTCGGGCCGCCGCCCCCGCCGGACGGCGAAGAGGCGGGCCGGGACGGGGACTTGGCCGCGGGCCCGGCGGCCGGCCGGGACGCCGCGGACTTCGGGCCGGGCGCGGGCGCGGCCTTCTTCGCGGCGCCGCTCTTGGCCGCCTTCCTGGCGGCGGCGCGCTGCGGGCTGCCGGGCCGGGGGCGCTCCGGTGTGGCCGGCTCGCTCTTCGCCGGGGCGTCGGCCCGGGCGCCGCCGCCCTTCGGGGTGGCCGACTTGGCCGCGACGGAGGAGGCGGCGGACCCGCCGGCGGCCGGACGGTTGCCGTCCCCGCCCCGGGCGTTCGCGCCGCCCGCCCCGGACGAGGGGCCGCTGTCGGACGCGGCGGAGGCCGGTTCCTCGCCCGCGGCCTTGTCGGGCTCCGTCGCCTGGCCCTTGCGGCCCTCGGCGGTGTCCTTGGTGGCGCCGTCCTCCTCGGCCTTGCCGGAGCCGCTCTGCCCGTCCGGGCTCCCGGACTCCTTCTCGCCGTCGGCGGAACCGGAATCCTTCTCGGACTCCTTTCCGGAATCCTCCCCGGACTTCTTCTCCGCGTCGCCGCCGGAGGCGCCCCGGCCTTCCCCGTCCTTGCCGGACTCCCCCGAAGTGCCGGACTCCTTGCCGTCCTTGGAGTCCTGGGCGTCCTTGGAGTCCTTGCCGGACTCGCCGTCCTTGCCGGACTCGGACCTGGCGCCCGTGCCCTGGCCGCGGGCGTCCTCGTCGGCCTTGGCGAGCTTCTCGGAGGAGCCGCCCTCGGCCGCGCCCGGTTCCCTGGTGTCGGCGCCGCCCGCGTCCTGGTTCGCGTCCTGGGCGCGGCGTTCGGCGGTGGCGTCCCGGTCGCGCTCCTCGGAGCGCTGCTGCCGTTCGTCCTCCTTCTCGCCGGTGCCGGGCTCGGCGCCGTCCTTGCCCGCGCCGGGGGTGCCGTTCTCGGTGTCCTGGTCCTGGCCCGAGGCGGTGCCGTCCTCCGGGTCCGGGCCGACCTCCTGGTCGGCGGACTTCCCGGGCTGGAGCTCGCGGTCGGACTGCGCCTTCTGCTCGTTCCGCTCGGCGGCTCCGGCGTCCTCGGACTCGCCCTCGCGCGCGTCCTCGCTGCGGCGCGCGCTCTCCACGGCGTCCGCCGCCGTCGCCGGGGGCTGCGCCACGACGGGCACGCCGCCGGGACCGGTACCGACCGAACCGCCGCTCCCGCCACCGGACTTGGCCGGCGCCGACGCGGCCTGCGCGCCACCCGCCGCACCGGAACCGGAGGCCGGACCGGAACCCGAACCGGAGCCGGAGGCGGAGCCGGAGCCGGAGTCCTGGGTCGCGCCGGGCGCCGAGGAGGGGGCAGCGGCCGACGGGGCCCCCGAGGACGACTGCGCCCCCTGCCCCGAAGCACCCGATCCGGAGCCCGCGCCGCCGCCCGAGCCCGCACCCGACCCCCCGCCCGGTGCGATGCGGTCGGCCGTCCGGACGCCGGAGAGGTTCAGGTCGTCCTCGGGGACGTGGTCCTCGGGCTTGATCTCGGTGTCCCAGGCGCTCTTGCCCTCGGCGTCCTCGGCCGAGGCGTCGTCCCCGTCCTTGTCCCCGGCGAGCGCGTCGGCGGCGAGTTCGTCGTCCGTCTCCTGGCCGAGGCCGAGGGGCTCGTCGTCGCTCTCGGGTTCCGCGGTCTCCCGCGCCTCGGTGCGGGCCCCGCCCGTACGGTCCTTCTCGCCCGGCTCCGCCTGGCTGCGGTCCAGTGCCCCGGGGGCGCCGGCGGACTCCTTCGCCGCTTCGCCCTCGTCCCTGCCGCCGTCCTCGTCCTGCCGCTCGCCCTCGGACTCGGCCTCCTTCCTGCCGGCCTCGCGTTCCTCCTCCTCGCGGTCCGCGCCCTTGTCCTCGTCGGCGGACTCCTTGTCCTTCTCCTCGGCCTCCTTGTCGTCGTCCTTGTTCTGCTCCTTCTTCTCCTCGTCGGCCTTCCTGGCCTCCTCGTCCTTGCCCTCCTTCTCCTCCTTCGCGCGCTCCTCGTCCTGCTGGTCCTTGCCCTGCTGTTCCTTCTCCTGCTCCTGCTGTTCCTTCTGCTGCTCCTCGTCCTGCGGGCTGCGCTTCTCGTCCTTCTGGCCTTCCTGCTGCTTCTCGGTCTCGCCGTCGGACGAGTCGCGTTCGCCGGTGCGCTTGCCGGCCTCCTTGCCGGGGCCGCGGGCTCCGGCGCCCGGCTGCTGCTTGTCGGTGCCGCCGGACTGTCCCGAGGCGTCGGCCGTGCCGTCACCGGAGCCGTTGCCGCCGCCGCGCTCCGCGCGCTCGGGGTCCTCGGCCTTGGTGCGCTGGGCGCGCCTGCGGTGCTCGTCCCTGGAGGTCTCCTTCGACTCGCGCGCGTCCCGCGCGGCCTTGTTCCGCTGCTCGCGTTCCTGCTCGACGCCCTCGATCGCGTCCGGCACGGCCTCCGGCGCGGGCGCGGCGGCCAGCGGCAACGGGGCGCCGTCGGCGTCGAGTTCGCCGACGAGGTCCAGCAGCCGGCCGTAGTCGGGTGAGGCCAGCCGCACCTCCAGCCGGTCCAGCACCGAGTCCTGCAACTCCGGTGCCATCCGGGCCAGTTCGAGGCGCACCCGGCCCGAGACGTCGGCCGGGTCGCCGCGCAGCGAGCGCAGCACGCTGGAGACGAGCCGCTCGACCAGGGACGGCGGGTCGAGGCGTTCCGCGCGCGTGCGGTCCGCGTCGACGGTGGCGTAGCGGAGCCAGCCCGGGGTGGCCTGGCCCGGCTCGACGTCCGGCGTCGCGTTCCTCTCGGTCTCGTCCTCGCGCACCGTGGACTGCGCGGCGCTCTCGGCCTCCCGCTCGGCCGCCTCGTGCGGCAGGCTGACGGCGCCGAGCTCGCGGCCGGCGCGGAGGGTGCCGAGCCCGTACGGGTTCTGGACGGTGTGCAGCAGCTCGTGCGCGAGGAGGCGCCTGCCCTCGGCCGTGCCGGGGGTGTAGGCACCCTCGCGGAAGAAGATGTCCTGGCCGACGGCGACGGCGTCGGCGCCGAGCATGCCCGTGAGGGCGTCGGCGTCGCGGTCGGTGTGCAGCCGGACGTTGCCGAGATCGTGGCCGAGCTGCTCCTCCAACTCGCGCCGGACGCCGGTGTCCAGGGGCTGGCCGGCGCCGCTGACGATCTCCTTCGGCTCCGGTGTGCGGGACGTGGCGGCGCGCTCCTTGCGCTTGCGGCGCCTGGCCTCCGTGGCGGCCCGCTGCTCCTCGGGGGACGCGTGCGAGGTGCTCATCGGCGCCTCCCGTTCCCGTCCGGGCGCCGGCCGGGTGCCTCCCCCTCGCCGGAGAGACCCGCGTGCACGGAGCGGGCGAGGGCCTCGCCGAGCCGCCCGGCGGAGACGGTGGAGGGCAGCGGGGGCAGGCCGGAGAGCGCGTCGAGGGCGCGCGGCTCGCCGTCGGCGGCGAGCGGGACGCCCTTCTCCCGTACGAGGCGGGTGAGTTCGGCCTCGAAGGCGGCGAGGACGCGGTCGGGGTCGCCGTGGAAGCCGTCGAGCGCGAGCTCCCCGATGTCGACGCGGATCTCGCGGGGCGCGGACTCCCCCGGGCCTCCGGCGTGCCTGCCGTGCGTGCCGTTCATACCCATCCGCGCACCTCCGAGGGCGTCAGCGAACGTTCCAGTTTCTGGTACTCGGTGCGGGCGGCGGACAGCATGTGCCGCATCTGGAGCGGGTCGCCCTCCTCGGCCGCGAGGAAGGCCCCGGAGAGCGCGATGTTCCGGATCGAGCCGCCCGCGACGGTGAGTTGGGCCAGCGCCCCGGCGTCCAGGTCCTTCACGGGGGCCCGGTCGGGCAGGACGCGGCGCCAGATCTCGGCGCGCTCCTCGTGGGTCGGGAAGGGGAAGTCGGCGACGAAGCGGATGCGGCGGAGGAAGGCGGTGTCGAGGGCCTTCTTCATGTTGGTGGTGAGGATGGCCAGCCCGCGGTACGCCTCCATCCGCATCAGCAGGTAGCTGACCTCCAGGTTGGCGTACCTGTCGTGGCTGTCCTTGACCTCGCTGCGCTTGCCGAAGAGGGCGTCGGCCTCGTCGAACAGCAGGAGCGCGCCGCCGAGTTCGGCGGCGTCGAAGACCTTGCGCAGGTTCTTCTCGGTCTCGCCGATGTATTTGCTGACGACCTGGGAGAGGTCGATGATGAACAGGTCGAGGCCGAGTTCCCTGGCCATGACCTCGGCGGCGAGGGTCTTGCCCGTGCCGGAGCTGCCCGCGAAGAGCGCGGTGACGCCCAGGCCGCGCCGGAGCGTCCCGGCGAAGCCCCACTCCTGGTGGACACGGGCGCGTTGGCGGACGTGCGCGACGATCTCGCGGAGGATCTTCAACTGCCGCTCGGCGAGGACGAGATCGCCCCAGCCGGCCTGCGGTTCGATGCGCCGGCCGAGGCCGTCGAGCCCGATCCTGGCCTCGGAGAGGCCGGCCTGCCAGGCGAGCGCGTGCGCGTCGGGGCCGTCCGCTCCCGGGCCGGGCAGGTCGCGGCGGACGGCGACGGCGGCCGAGCGCACGGTGTGCGGCGGCAGGTGGAACTGCGCGGCCAGGTCGTGCAGTTGGCGCGCCTCCAGCCCGGGCACGTCGGCGAACGCCTCCCGCCACAGGGTCTGCTGCTCGGCGTCGTCGAGGACGGGGACGGTGACGCGCTCGCCGCGCGGCCGGTCGGTGCGCCGGGGCTCGGCCGCCGCGACGGCCAGCGGCACGGCGGCCGAGGCGATGAACGCCTCGGTGGCCGCGGCCTGTTCCCGCTCCTGCTCCCCCGCCTCCAGCAGCAGCGCGGCCGGCAGCAGCACCGCCTCGCGCTGCCAGAGGCGCGCGAAGGCGTCCCGTGCGCCGGGGTCGGTGGGCACGTCCTCGGCCGTCATGGTGTACAGCGCGAGGCCGGCCTTCGCGGCGGCGGAGGCGGCGACGTCCTCGCGGGTGCGCAGGTCGCCGCCGACGAGCTCGACGCGGAACGGCGCGTCCGGACGGCGGACGCTCCAGCCTCCGGCGACGCGCTCCGCGGCGCGCTCGTGCGGTACGGGCAGCGTCTCGGGGACGGCGGCGCGGCGGAGCATGCCGTGCAGCCGGGGATCGAGGTAGGGCGAGCCGGTGAGGAAGTGCAGGACGCGCTCGTCCACCCGGAGCCGCGAGGTGGTCAGCCGGGTCTCGTCGGCGAGTTCGACGAGCCGCCAGCGGCGGAGCGGGGCGACGGGGGTGAGGGCGCTCCAGTGCGGCTCGGCGAGCGCGGCCAGGGCGAGCGAGAAGGTGGGGTGGGCGCGGTCGGGGTCGCCGGAGGCGGCGGCGCAGCGGGCCGCGGTGGTGGGGTCGAGCTCGGCTGCGGCGCAGAGCAGCAGGACGTCCCGTTCGAAGGTGCTGAGGCCGAAGGCGGAGACCAGCGCGGCCAGCGGCGCGGGGACCGACTCCCCTGCGGGGGCCGCCGGTTCCTCCGCCGGCCCGGAACCGCCGGTGGAAGGGCGGGCGCGTGCGGCGAGCGCGTCGACGCGCGCGAGCACGCCGGAGACCGCGGCGGACAGCTCCGCCGCGTCTCCCGTCATCCCCTGGTCAGCCCCCGTGTCGTGCACCGCTCCTCAGCTCTCCTTGTCGTGGGACGCTTCGCCGCCGCTGCCCTGATCGCCGCCGGGACGACGGGCCTTCCCCCGGCCCGTCCGGCCCGCGCCCCGCGCGGGGGCGGACTTCCCCGAACCGGCGCGCTGCCCGGGGGACTTGCCCGCCGGGGACTTCTTCGCGGCGGTCGTGCTCTTCGCCGTCCCCTTGCGCGAGGCGGGACGGGCCGGTGCGGGCTCGGCCGGGGTCTCCTCGGCGTCGGGGCCCTTCGCGGGCGGGGCGTGGCCGTGGCCGTCGGCCGGGTCCGTCGTCAGCGCGACGCCGGGCGAGCCCGCGCCCCGCGCCGGAGTGCCGCCGCCCGCGGGTGAGTCGGCGGACGGGACACCGGCGCCGACCCGTACCTCGGTGCGCTCGACCGGACGGCTGCGCTCCGGTTCCTCCCGGCCCTCGACCAGGACCAGCGAGCCCTGGTAGGTCATCGAGAGGGAGTACGGGGTCTGGTGCAGCATGCCCCAGAGCTTCGACGTCTCGTCGATGTCCATCTGGAGCGGCGTGAACCGCACCTTCTGCGCCGAGGAGGCCAGATCGCTGCCCGCGAGGTACGGCCGCCGGCCCGCCTCTTCGACGACGTCGGCGGGCAGCACCGGGAACTCCCGCATGACCCGCGCGACACAGCCGATCAGCCGCTGCCCCACGAGTTCGCTCTCCTCGCCGTACGCGCTGATCACGTAGTGCAGATCGAGCGCGGCGACGGGGCGGTTGACCAGGGTGCCGTCCGAGGCGCGGGTGGGCAGGTCGGTGTTGCGCATCGACGGGTTGTGGGTGACCTGGTACAGGAACACCGTGATCGTCGGCTCGGTGGGCGGATCGGCCGGCGGCTTGCGGGTCTCGACGGACACCGCCATGTCGATCTCGGGCCGCAGGTTGCTCTCGATCAGCAGCGCCAGGGCCTGCGTCACGTGAGCGACGGCAAGTGCGTTGCTCATGGCGTCAGTTGCTCCTCTCCCCGTTGCGGCCGCCGCGCGCGAGGTAGTCCTCCAGGCTCACGGTCGGCGCCGTACGCCCCGTCTCCCGCCGTGCGCCGGGCCCACCGCCGCGCGACGGGGCCGCGGGCGAGGCGGCGCTGACCTCCAGGCGGCCGATCTGCACGTGCACGACCCGCTCCGCCTGGCCCTGCCCGCCGCGCCGCCCGCCCGGGGCGGCCCGCTGCGCGTCCCGGGCTGCGGCGCGGTCGCCGCTGGCGGGGCGGGCGGCCGGGAGCGCGGTGACCGGCTCCCCGAACAGCCCGGTGGACGCGGCGGGCGCAGCCGGCGCCGAGGGCGCGGGAGCGGCCGGTCCGTCCGGGCGCCCGCCGCGCCGCCGCCCGTCCCCGGCCGGTGCCGCGAAGGGCCGCGGCGTACGGGGCACAGGCCGCAACGGCGCGGCCCGCGGCCCCTGTTGGTCCGCACGCGGACGGGGCGCGGTGTCCTCGCGGGGCGCGGGCCCGGCGCGTACGACGGTCTCGCGTTCGGTGCGGATCTCGCGCACGCCGGGTGCGGTGCCGCGCGCGGGGCCGCTGTCCGGCCGGGACGCGGGGGCGTCCGGGCGGGCCGGGGTCTCCAGCTGGTACTCGTCGCGGTCCCCGCGCAGGGCCTCGACGCGCTCGAACGGGCCGGGCAGGCGCGGGCGTACCCGCACCCGGCGCGCGGCGGGGGCGCCCGGCGCGGGGCGTGCGGCCGGTGCGTGGCGGGCCAGCAGCCGGTCGAAGTAGTCAGACATCCGCACACAGCTCCAGGTAGTAGCGGCGCCTGGTCGGCGAGAGCGCCAGGATTTCCGGCTCGCTCCAGCCGTACGCGGAGGCGAGCAGGTGGACGTCGAGCAGCACGTCACGGGCCCAGGCGTCGAGCTCGGTCCACAGGTAGGAGGCGATGTCGAGTTCGGCGGGGGTGGTCACCCCGCACTCGGGACAGGCGATGTCGAGGGTGATCTCGGCGGCGGGGTCGGCCTGTTCGGCGGCCTCGGCGAGCTTCGCGCGCACCGTGCCGGGCAGCAGCGCGGGCAGCCGCTCGGCCGGGATCTCCTCGCCGTCCCGGCGCGCGGTGACCACGCAGGCGGCGAGGAGCGCGTCCCCGGCGGCCGCCGCTCCGTCGTCCGGCGCGGGGAGCCCGTGGCGCGCGGCGGCCTCGATGTCGGCGACGGCGGGCAGCCGGAAGTCGATCTCCCAGCCGTCCGCCGTCACCCGCAACGGCTCCCGCGGGCGGGCCGGCCGGGCCGCCAACTCACCCGCGTCGAGGTCGAATTCCATGACCTCGGCGCAGGCCGCGCACTCGGTGAGCACCTGCATCCGGTCGCCGAACAGTGCCCGCCGGAACGCGTACAGATCGGCCTCGCGCTCGCCGACCGGGACCCGGGGCAGCTCCCCGGGGCCGGTGTCCGGGCGTGCCGCCCGGTGCAGGGTCAGCGCACGGTCCGCCGCGGCCCCGGAGAGTCCTTCCTCCCAGACCGCGAGCAGCCGTGCGGCTTCCGTGTGCGCCATCGTCCGTCCCGTCCGCTGCTCAGGCGGGGTGGGTGAAGGAGGGCTCGGCGGGCTCGGGGACCTCGTAGTCCCGCTCCCAGCCCTCGCACTCCAGCTTGAGGCTCTGGATCGCCACCGCGTTGGCGTTGGCGTCCATCTCGCCGAGCACCTGGTACTCGCTGGGCCAGGCGCGGTAGAGCTTGTGCGAGACGGCGACCTGGCCCGCTTCGTTCAGGACCTGGATGACGATGTCCTTGCGGAAGTCGGCCAGCGACACCTCGGAGCCGAGCCCCGCGCCGACCTGCCAGACCTTGTTGGCCCAGCGGTCGAACTCGGGGTCGTGCGTCACCCCGCGCTCCAGGGTGACGCCCTCGAATTCGGAGCGTCCCGGGGACTTGCGCGGGGAGTTGGGGTCGCCGCCGTGCCGGTGCTTGACGACCTCGGTGGTCCGCTTCATCGGGCTGATCTTGCTGATGCCCGCGACCGTACGTCCGTCCCACAGGACGAGGAACTTGAAGTTCTTGTACGGGTCGAAGCGATGGGCGTTTATCTGGAACTCTGCCATCGGATTCCTTCGGTTCCTCGGTTTCCGGCCGGGAGTCGGGTCGACTGCGGATCCGGGCCCTGGCCGGCCCGCCGGGTGCGCCGGGCACCCGCCGGGCCGTCAGGCCCCGTGACGTCCGGGGACGTCGGCGTCCGCGTCAGAACTCGAACTGCCCGGCCATCTGCTGGACCTTGACGATCACGAACTCGGCGGGCCGGACCGGCGCGATGCCGACCACGACGTTCACCACACCGTTCTCGACGTCCTCGCGGGTCGTCGTGTCGTTGTCGCACTTGACGAAGTACGCCTGGCGGGGCGTGCTGCCCTGGAAGGCGCCCTGCTGGAAGAGCGTGTGCAGGTACGAGGAGACGTTCATCCGGATCTGCTGCCACAGCTGCTCGTTGTTGGGCTCGAACACGGCCCAGCGCAGCCCGCGGTGCAGGCTCTCCTCGATGTGCAGCGCGAGCCGCCGCACCGGGGTGTACTTCCACTCGCTCTCGCGGGCGTCCGCGCCGTCCAGCGTGCGGGCACCCCACACGACGTGGCCCACCAGCGGGAAGGTGCGCAGGCAGTTGATGCCGAGCGGGTTGAGCAGCCCGTTCTCCCGGTCGGTCAGCTGCACGGACAGCGAGTGCACGCCCGCGAGGCGCGCCTCGGTGCCCGCCGGTGCCTTCCACACGCCGCGCTCGCTGTCGGTGCGGGCGATGGCACCGGCGACGGCGCCGGAGGGCGGGAAGGAGCGCAGCCGCCCGGTGAGGGGGTCGGTCATCTGCAGGTGCGGGAAGTACAGGCCCGCGTGGCTGCCGCGTACGGGTTCGAAGGCGGCGATGCCGGTGCGGGCCGCGTCCACGCCCGACCACGACGCGGGGGCGTCCGCGAGCAGGTAGATCCGCTCCTCGCGGCAGATCCGCTGTGCGGCCGCCAGCACGGTGATCATGTCCTGGGTGGACTCGTACCCGGCGAGCTCGGGCAGCGCGAGGAGGTTGATGTCGTCGACGTCACGCAGGGCGTGCAGCCCCGACTTACGCGCGTCGCTGCCGATCAGGTCGCGCGGGCCGGGGGCCTCGCCGTCGGCTCCGCCCTCCAGCGCGAACACCGGCGGGTTGACGGAGGCTTCGAGGCCCAGGTCGTTGGCGCATTCGCCGACGAAGCGGACGACGGCCTCCGGGTCGTCGCTGCCGGCGACCGTCTGCAGCCGGTTGCCGAAGGCGGTGACGTCGGCGGCGGCGAAGTCCGAGCGCCCGGGGGCGTCGGGCAGGGCCCGCAGCTTGCGCTCCAGCAGCAGGGCGAGTTCGGCGACGGAGCAGGGCGCCTCGCCGTCCTCGTCCGGGTCGTGGAGGGTGAACTCCCGCTCGGTGTCGCCGATCTTGACGGTCAGGTCGACGTCCAGCGCGGGCAGGTCGCCGGAGAAGGGCTTGGAGACGGTGCCCGAGGGGTCGGGGCGTCCCTGTGCGCCGTCCAGCACCTCGGCCCGGACCAGCTGGGAGCCGGAGTTGAGGACCGTCTGGACGTACCGGCCGTGGCCGGGATCCATGGAGAGGTTGCCGAAGAACTCGCGGGCCTCGCCGCGGGCGTCGGAGACCCGGAGGTTGAAGGTCTCCTCGGGCGCGGTGGTGTCGTAGTCGACGGCGACGCGCAGTCCGCAGCCCCAGACGCCGGGCTCGCGCGCGGTGACCCGGAGCACCGGGCACTCGCTGCCGCCCTCGGTGGACTCCAGGGTGACGCAGGCCGCCTCCCCCGAACCGGCCTTGGTGACCCGCACGATGACGGCGATGGAGCCGCCGTTGGCGAAGAACTGGTGCACGGCGTACGCGACGGCACTCCGGGAGGTCAGTCCCCCGAAGCGGCGTTCGAACTCCGCGTAACTGGTCACCCGCACCGGCTGGTTGAGGGGCCCCCGGCGGGTGTGGCCCACGAAGGCGGTGGCCGCGGTCGTGACCGGGGTGATGGTACGTACGCTGCTGGGAATCTCTTCGACGTAAACACCGGGATAGGTCGGCTTCGTCGGCATTCCCCCTCCAATCCCTACGAGCGCCTGGACAGCGGCATTCAGGGGGAGAGGGGACAGAGCCCGCGATGGGAACGCGGCTCCGCGCACGCGACGACGCACTCGCGAGCTTCCCCCCGTGTCACGCCCCCGGTGGTCCTGCGGTCCGTGGCGCGACTCCTGATGCCCGAGTGCGCGAACATTCTTATCGGGATCGACGGGACCCCACATCCGCGAGATCCAGCCATCCGCAAAAGTTCTGCCAGGTTCCCGGCCACGCCTCGCACCGGGAGGCGAACTCCCGTCGCAGGTCAGCGAGTTGGATTCGTCCGTACGAGGGACCCGGAAAGGCCGGGGGTCGAAATCCCGTCACTCCTCGGAACACCTCTTCGAAGGCCGGAAATCACCGCAGGTCAGCACGGGTGGGAGCGGGTACCGCGAGGGCGCCGGACATCGCCGTCGCCCCTCTTCCCCGCCCGTGGCGCACGCGGCGCACCGGCGCCGGAAACACCGCTGTCACCAGCAACAACACGCGGTTCGCGGGGATTTGGCGGGCCCGCCGGTGAAGTACGCCCGACGGAGGGGGTCTTGCGCCCGGCCGGGAACGCGGTGCAGACGGCCCGAGATCGGCGGTGAACATTTCCCTCCGTGACCATGGCCGCCCCGTGAAAGCCGGAACACCCGGAACAAAGAGGGCGTCCCGCCGGGGTGACACACCTCTCCGCCGTCACGACCGGAAGGGGCGCCACGGAGGGTGGCCGTCCCCGTCCCGAGCGTCACGGGGACGGGGGCGCGGCGGCCGGCCGGGGCGTTCCGCGGCCGGGAAGGTACCCTGGTCGGCGGCCCGCAGCAGCAGGGGCCGGTACGGAATCGGACGCGAGGAGGTGGTCGGGCATGCGCACAGAGCCTCCCAGTCGACCATCGCGCTCCCGCAACGCGCCGCCAGCGCCGAGCGCGCCGTCGTTCCCGTGTGCCGCCCCCGTGGTTCTCTTCCGCTGAGCCCGGCCCACCACGTCACCGCTCCCGCGAGGCGTCGCGTCCCGTGCCGCCGCCGTGCACACCGCCGGCTCACCACCTGCCCCGCGAGGACCACGCCATGACGCATTCCCAGCTGCCCGACGACCTGCCCACGGACCCCGAGACCACGCTCGAGGCCGCACTCTCCCGGCACGACCTGCGCGACGCCGCGCACTGGCTCGGCGAACACCCGCCGCACCTGATCGCGGACGAGCTGGCCCGGATGAACGACGTCGACGCCGTCGCCGCGTTCCGGCTGCTGGAGAAGGACCTGGCGATCAGCGTCTTCGAGGAGCTGGAGCCGGTCGACCAGCAGACCATCGTGATGGGCCTGCGCGACGCGGCCTTCCGCGACCTCGTCGAGGGCCTCGACCCGGACGACCGGGTGCGGATGCTGCGCGAGGCCCCGGCCAAGGTCGCGCAGCGCGTGCTGTCCGGGCTGAGCCCGCACGACCGGCAGGTGACAGCCGCGCTGCGCGGCTACCCCGAGGGCTCCGTCGGGCGGTACATGACGCCGCAGACGGTCCCGCTGCACCAGGACCTCACCGTCGCGCAGGCGCTCGCGCGGGTCCGCGACCGCGGGACCGACGCCGAGACGGTGTACACGCTCCCCGTGGTGGACGGCGTGCGGCACCTCACCGGGGTCGTCGAGCTGCGGGAGCTGGTGCTCAGCCCGCCGGAGCGGACGGTCGCCGAGCTGGTGCTCACCGAGGCGCCGCGGGCGCACGCCACCGACCCGGCGGAGTCGGCGGCGCGGCTGATGCGCGAGACGAACGTGCTCGACCTGCCCGTCGTCGACAGCGAGGACCGGCTCGTCGGGCTGCTGACCATCGACGACGCCGTCGAGGTGCTGGAGGCGGCCGACACCGAGGACGTGGCACGGCAGTCCGGTTCGGCCCCGTGGGCCGGGCACTACATGGCCGCCTCCGTCTGGCAGCTGGCCCGCTACCGCGTGGTGTGGCTGCTGTTGCTGCTGCTCGCGGCGACGCTGACGGTCAGCGTCACGCAGTTCTTCGAGGGCACCCTCGAACAGGTCACGCAGCTGGCCATGTTCATCCCGCTGCTGATCGGCACCGGCGGCAACACCGGCGCGCAGGCCGCGACCGCCTGCGTGCGCGCGCTGGCGGTGGGCGAGGTCCGCGGCTCGGACCTGCTCGCCGTGGTGTGGCGCGAGTGCCGGGTGGGGCTGGTGCTGGGCGGGCTGCTGGCGGCGCTCGGCATCGTCGTCGGCACGCTGTTCGTCGGCGCGCGCATCGCGCTGGTGGTCGGCGTCGCGCTCGTGATCATCTGCGCCTGGGCCGCCACCGTCGGCGGGACGATGCCGCTGCTCGCCAAGCGGCTGCGCATCGACCCCGCCGTGGTGTCGGCACCGATGGTCACCACGCTCGTGGACGCCACCGGACTGGTGATCTACTTCCTCACCGCCCGCGCCGTCCTCGGCGTCTGACCGGCGCTCAGGCGGCCGGTTCCAGTGCGGCGATGTCCGCGAGCGGCATCTCCAGCTGGGTGTGCAGGAAGCGCACCATCGTCCAGTGCGGCAGGGCGCCCTCGTCGAACGGGCCGAACTCCCGGCAGTAGAGCGGTATCCAGCGCAGCGCCTCCTCCAGCATCCGCTCGCGCGGCGGCTCCTCCTGGTAGTCCTCGTACGCGATGCTGCGGTGCTCGATGAAGAAGCCGCCCGGCAGGCGCTGTTCGCACCAGGCGCGGTACTCGCGGGTCTGGAGGATCAGGTAGTGCCAGATCTCGTCGATGTGCTGCTCGACGGGGAGGAAGAGGCCGCTGAGCCGCTCGCGGTACCGGGAGACGAGGTAGAGGTAGCGCAGGCACTCGGTGACCCGGCGCTCCACCTCCTCCCGTTCCAGCCCCGTGTCCCGCACGAAGTACGCCACGACCTCGGCGTGCAGCTGCTCGCCGAGCAGGGCGCGCAGGTCGGCCTCGGTGATGTGCGGAGCCGCTGTGGTCATCGTTCCCCCAGGGGTCGGGTCAGTCATGGTTCACGAGCCAGGCGTACTTGCCCGAGGTGCCGATCGGGATGTGCTCGCGGTGCTGCACCTCGCAGCGCATTCCGGTGAGTTCGGCGAGGCCGCCGCGCAGCGCCTCCGTCTCCGGGCCGCTCAGCGGCTGCCCGTCGAAGGTGGTGAAGCAGAGGGTGCACTCCTCGCCGTTGAGGCGGTGCAGCTGGTAGACGAAGACACGGGAGGAGGCGGCGGCGACGCGGTCGTCGACGTCGCCCTGGGCGACCTGGCCGTTCCGCGAGACCAGCAGCTCCTTCTCGCGCCCGGAGAAGCGGACGATGCGCTCCGGGTCGGGGCTGCCGTCGTCGGTGCGGACGCAGTCCCCGGAGCGGTAACGCACCAGCGGCATGTGGGGGTTGCGGACGCTGGTGACGATGAGGCTGTAGAGGGTGCTGCCCGGGAGGACGGGCAGCAGCTCGACGCTCATGTCCTCCAGGTACGGCCGGTACCTGCCGGAGCCGTCGCTGTAGTACAGGTATCCGAGCTCGGTGCTGCCGAAGAGGTCGACGACGGGGCAGCCGAAGCGCTCGACCAGCAGCCGGCGGACGTTCAGCGGCGTGTACTCGTAGGCGTGCACGACCGTCGCCGGAGCCGGGAACGCGTCCCACAGGCCCCATTCGTCGGCCTTGGCCATCAGGTGCGCGAGGTGGTAGCTGGAGCAGTCGAGGTGGTAGAGGCCCTGCGGGTGGGCCTGCTGGACGGTGCGGATCTCCGCCAGCATCCGTTCCACGTCGGCCCGTTCCCACAGGGCCGGGTCCAGCTCCAGGTTGAGGTAGAGGGTGCGCTCGTCGAGCCACCGCTCCCCCGGTTCCGGCGCGGGGTCCGGCTCGGCGCCACGCTTGCGCGCGTTGACCCGGGCGACGTGCTCGGTGGCCCGCACCGTCGTCAGCGAGACCCGGCTGCACCCCTGCTCCCAGGTGCGGGACAGCTCGGGGTGCTCGCTCCACAGCCGGTAGTAGGAGCGCAGCAGGAAGTACGGGGGACGGATGAGGCGCATCCGGGCGTGGTTCGTCCCGGTGGAGAGCACGTACTCGGCCTCGCCGCTCTCCAGCGCGGCGGCGAGCGCGGGCGTCATCCAGTTGTCCGGGAAGCCGGCGGCGATGTCGGACTTCTCGAGTATGGGGAAATAGCCCTGCGCGACGGACGACCGGTAGAGCGGGATGTCCTTGATCCGGTCGACGACGTGGGGGGCGGGCTGGCCGTTCATCGCACCTCTCAGTGGCTGACGCGTCCGCCCCGTGACGGACGCGCGGCGCCCGCGCGGATCCTGGCGGGCCGTACGCGCGGGCTCGTACGGACGCCGGCCCGCGGCCGCGCCGGAGCGCGGGCCGCGGGCCGTCCGGCCGGGTGGGCCGGGGCAGCCGGGTGGCTGCGGGGGCGTCAGCTGATGCAGCCGGCCTTGCCCGCGGCGGGGGCGGCGCTGATGCAGCCCTGCTTGGCGACGGAGATGCAGCCGGTCTTGGCGTCGCCCGCCGCGGAGTTGGCCGCGACCCACTTCGCCCAGACGTCGTCCTGCGCCAGCTTCGCGATGAGCTTGTCCATGTGAACCTCCGTCGTACGTGGGGGTGTGTACGGCCGCACGGCGCGGCCGCCACAATGCCAAGAGAGCGTAAAGAGATCACCAAGAACGTGTCAACGGACTTCCGGGTGACCCGGCGGTGAACGCACAGCGGCCCCCAACTGACAAGCCCCTCGCCGGACATGTGGCTCCCGGCCGGTTTCCGCGCCGCAGGTCAGCCGTGGTTGTGGGTCGAGGAGGTGTCCTCCGGGGGCTTCTCGCGGCCGCCGTCGCGCCCCGTGGCGAGCACCACGAGCACCAGCACCACCAGCCCCGCGGCCACCAGCCTGCCCGCGAGCCGCAGCCCCCAGCGCAGGCGCGGACCCGCTCCCGGGCCGGGCCGGGTCAGCCGCTGGGAGCGGCGGGCCGGGCGGAGCAGCCGCAGCAGGAACAGTGCGGCGAGCGGGAGTTGGAGCGCCCAGAGCACCGTCCGGAAAGCGCCGTCGTACCAGACGTTCGTGCCGTACAGCAGCGTGTGCCAGAGGCTCAGGACGTAGACGACGAGCACGAAGCGGTGCAGCACCCGCCAGGTGCGCGGGCCGATCCGGTGGCGGACGTAGAACAGCAGGCCGAGCGGGATCGCGAGGTACAGCGCGGCCTGGCCGACGGGGATCGCGACACGGCCGGTGCCCGAGGTGTAGCCGCCGGGGACGAACGCCTCGACGAGCGCGCGGGCCAGGCTCGCGTGCCAGGCGCCGGTGTCGTGCCGGACCAGTTCGGCGGCGAACACCAGGGCGTGCGCGGCGATCAGCGCGATGGTGTTGAGGCTCGTGGTGCGGTGCAGGCGCTCCAGCCGGGGGCCGGAGAGCCACGCTCCCCGGTGCGCGCGCGGGCGCGGTCCGGAGAGCAGCAGGCCGAGCAGGACCGTCAGCCAGGCCCACAGCAGCGCGGACCAGCCGAACGCCTGGCTGAGGAAGTACAGCCAGAACGCGCCGGCGTCGGCCATGAACGGCATGACGGTCAGCGTCGAGGAACTGCCGTTCCTGATCCGGACGTAGAGCAGCGCGAAGATCAGTGCCGTGAGGACGAGGGCGGCCAGGCCGTCGGCCGCGGCGGCCCGCGAGTCCGAACGGAGCGTCACCCGCGCCGCCGTCCGCCGGGGTCCGGGGTCGTCCGCGGTGGGCTGCGGCTCCGGGGAGGGGTCGGGTCGCATCGTCGGGTCTCCGTCTTCCGTCGTGGGGATGCGGGCGGTCACGCCGCGGGGTCCTGGCGGAGCACCGCGCGGACCGTGGTGGCGGCGCTCCAGGCGCGGTGCTGGGCCACTTCGGCGGTGGGCCCCTCGGCGAGCACCATCCCGGTGCAGCCGCGCTGGTCGTCCACGGAGGGGACCGGGTCGCCGGGGGCGCGCGTGGGGTACCACTCGGGCGCTCCGGGGAACGCCGTCAGCCCGTCGAGTCCCGTCCAGCCGTCCAGGACGCCGGGCCGGTCGGCGTAGACGAGGACGAAGGCGACGGCGGGACCGTCGGTGCGGTGCGGCGCGTCCAGCAGGGCCGGGCGTCTGCCGAGGGTGACGTCGGTGAGCGCCGCGTACACGTCGGTGCGCAGGGTGCGGCAGAGGGCCTCGGCGATCAGGGCGCCGCCGATCCTGCGGTTGATCTCGACCAGTTCGGGGCCGTGCGTGGTGTGCGCGAACTCGACGTGCGCGAAGCCGCGCCGGTGCCCGGCCACCGCCAGCACCCGGCCCACCCAGCGTTCGACGGCGGCGAGTTCGGCCGGGGGCAGCGCGACGGGCAGCGCCGCGGCCTCCTCGCGCACGGCCGGCCGGCGCGAGGTCTGGCGGCCGCAGACGGCGAGCAGCCGGGTGGTCCCGTCCCAGCTGAGGGTCTCCGCGCTGTACAGCGGGCCGGCGAGGAAGGGTTCGGCGCACAGCCGTCCGGTCAGCCGGGTTCCGGCGGCCGCGGCGAGCGCGGCGCGCAGCTCCTCCTCGTCGTGCGCGATCCACACGGCGCGCGAGGAGGTGCCCGCCGAGTCCTTGAGCACGGCGGGCAGTCCGACCTTCTCCACCACCCGGGCCGCGCCGCCCGGCCCCGGCGCGAGCGGGACGGAGGTGCCCCGGCTGAGCCCGGCGCCGTGCAGCGCCCGGCGCACCCGCGACTTGTCCCGCAGCAGCCGCACGGTCTCGGGTTCCGGCCCGGGCAGGCCGAGTTCGGCGGCGAGTTCGGCGACGGGGACGGACCAGGTGTCGGTCGTGTCGACGAGCCCGGCGAGTGCGGGCAGCCGGGCCAGCGCGCGGCGTACGGCCTCGCGGTCGGAGGTGTCGACGTCGACCACGTCCAGCGCGTCCGGGGGCACGGTGGCCAGCTCGTGCCGGTAGACGCCGCGGTCGCCGGTGAGCAGGACGAGCCGGTGGCCGGCCGCGGTCGCGGCGGCGGCCAGCCGGGTCAGGCCGAAGGAGAGCGATTCGAGCGCGGCCAGCGTCACCGGGCACCTCCGGGGGCGGTTTCCTGCGCGCGCGTGACCTGCGCGGTCTCGTGCGCGGGCAGCCGGGCGGCCTCCGGCGCCGGCCTGCCCTGCCAGCGCATGACGGACCACGGCGGACGCAGCGCGTCCAGGGCCTCGATCCGCGCGGGGCGCAGGGTGTGCGGGTCCGGGGCCTCGGTGTGCCGCGCGAACACCCGCTCCGTGTAGCGGTGTCCGGTGTCGGCGCCGAGCACCAGGTAGGTGCCGCCCGGGTGCTGCGCGGCCTCCCAGCGTGCGGCGAGGTGCGCGGCGCCGGTGGACAGTCCGGCGAAGACGGCGTGGGCGCGGAGCAGGCTCACGGCACCGGCCATGGCGTGCCGGAAGTCCAGCCAGTGCAGCGTGTCGTACAGCTCGTGCCGGACGTTGCCGAACGGGACGGAGCTGCCGATTCCGGCGATGAGCGCGTCCGGGTCGCGGAAGCCCTCGCTGCCGAAGGTGACGCTGCCGAACGGCTGGACGCCCACCAGGCGCACCGCGCGGCCCCTCCCCCGCAGCGCCCGGGTGAGCCCGCCCGTGGAGGCGCCGGTGCCCACCGCACCCACCACCGTCAACTCGCCGCCGGGCAGGGCCTTTTCGGCCAGTTCGGCGAACTCGCGGTAGCCGCTGAGGTGCACCGGGTCGTGGTACTGCCGCATCCAGTGCAGCCCGGGCCGCTCGGCCAGCAGCCGCCGTACGTGCCGCACGCGGCGCTCCTGGTCCAGCCGGAGGCTGTCGGACGGCGGCATCTGGTCGACGGTGGCGCCCAGCACCTCCAGCTGGGCGCGGGTGACGGTGTCCACGGCGGTGGAGGCCACGATGTGGCAGCCGAGTCCGTAGCGGTGGCAGGCCAGGGCGAGCGCCAGCGCGTAGATGCCGCTGGAGCTGTCCACGAGCGTCTGGCCCGGCACGATGCGGCCGCGGTCGAGGAGTTCGCGTACGGCGCCGAGCGCGGCGTAGACCTTCATCGTCTCGAAGCGGGCGAGCACGACGGAGCCGGACAGCCGCACGAAGGCGGGCGCCTTGAGCGCGTCGGTGATGTGCTCGTGCACGGGCACGTGCGGGCCGTCGGGAACGGGGCCGGAACCGGCCGGTGGCCGCGGCGGTTCCTGGCCGGTACGGGGGGTGTCGCGGAGCCGGGGTGTCACGTGGGGGTCCTCCGGTGGGGGGCGGCGTGGGGGCGTACGTGCCGGTGGGCGGGTCAGGGGCGTCGGCCGCTGACGACGAGGCGGTGGGCGTGCTGGTCGTAGGGGGCGCCGTCGAAGTCCCCGAAGCACTGGACGTCCTCGAAGCCGGCGGTGCGGAAGAGGTCGTGCAGCTCGGCCGCGCTGTAGAGGTGCGCGTGGATCGAGACGGTGCGCGCGGTGCCGCCGCGCACGAGGGTCCAGTCGGTGCGGAGCCTGCGCCAGCTGTCGAGCACGGTGTCGCGCTGCACCACGCAGCCGCCGTCCGGCAGGTCCACGGCCTGCGGCCGGCCGATCCAGCCCGCCAGGACCTCCTTGCCCATGACGTCGACCAGCAGCCGCCCGCCGGGCGCGAGGCTGTGCCAGGCGTTGCGCAGGACACGGAGGTTGTCCTCCGCGGACGTGAAGTACCCGAAGGACGTGAAGAGGCTGAGGACCACGTCGTAATCGCCGGGCTCGGCGAACCGGAGCATGTCGGCGCGCACCAGCCGGGCCTCCACCCCGGCCAGGTCACAGGCCGCGCGGGCGCGCTCCAGCATGTCCCGGCTCAGGTCGACCCCGGTCACCCGGTGGCCGCGGGCGGCCAGCGGGGCCACGAACAGGCCGGGCCCGCAGCACAGGTCGAGAATCCGCGCGGAGGGCGGGAAGTCCAGCAGGGCCGCCTCGCGCACCAGCGCGGCGGCCGAGGCGGCCCGCTCGGCGGAGAACATGACGGGCGCGAAGTCCGCCCACAGGCTCTCGTCCTCGTACCAGGCCGGCCCGGCGTCCGCCGCCGCCGTCCGGTCCTCCCCGTGCCTGTTCGTCGTGTGCACCGCCGCCTCCTTGAGCACTCCGGCCGTCGTCCTGCCCGCTGTTCACCCCAGTGGTCGGCGGGGGCGGGGGCCGGGTTCCCGGACGGGGCGGATTTCTCGGGGCGGTCGGCCGGGGTGACGGCGCGGTGACGGGCTGGCGTATACCAACTGCCGGTGCGTGACAAGGTTTTCACCGGATGTTTCCGGTCAGATTCCGTGCCCGGCGCACGGGGTGCCCACGGACGCCCCCCGGCGGCGGCGCACACCGTCCCGCCCCGCCTCCCGCGCCGTCCCGCGCCCCCTCAACTCCCGTGCTGTGGCCCGTAGTTGACGTGCGGCGACGGACCGTCCCGTACGGTCGGGCATCGGCCGTGGTCACGGGGCGGGCGCGTCCCCCATACACGATCCGCACCCCAACGTGTGACCGTTTTCCGCGAATTCGCTCGCATTGATGAGGCGCAAGCTCTCCGGCCACGTGAAACCGGTCACTTGCCAGGGTCCCCAACAGCGACATTTTCCGCTTAACTTATGGGTATGACCCTCCCCCGCAGCTCCTACGGAGGCGGCTACTACGCTGCTCCGTCCTACCCCGACACCCCCATCTACGACATGCTCGTCGCGGAGCGGGGGACGCCGCAGATCGCCCCCATCCGCGTGCCGTCGGAGTACGAGCCGGGCAATTCCTCGCTGCCCGCGCTGCCCTCCGCGCTCCCCGCCCTCCCGTCGGGCGGCCGGCAGCAACAGCCCGCGCCGCAGCCCTACCCGCCCGCGGCACCGCAGGGCGGCCCCGGCGGCCCGCAGGGCCCGGGTCCGCAGCAGTACGGCGGGCAGCAGCAGGGCTCGCCGATGGCCCCCGTCCCGGCGTCGTCCTTCCCGGCGCACTCCCCCGCGGCCCCGTCGCCGTACGGGCCGCCGCAGGGCGCCGACCGGCAGCGCGGCCCGCAGGACGGCTGGCCGCAGCCGCAGCAGCACCCCCAGCAGCAGTACCCCCAACAGCCCCAGCCGCAGCACCAGTTGCAGCCGGGTCAGCTGCCGCAGCAGCGCGCACAGGCCCCGGGCCAGCCGTACGGCCAGCCCCAACAGGCCCCGCAGCAGCCGCAGATGCGCCCGGTCGCGCCCCGGCCCGCCGTCCCGCGGCAGATGCCGGGCCAGGGCGGGTACGAGGACCCGTACGGCCACCCCTACCAGGGGCGCGGTTACTGAGCGGAGGCGCACCACAGGGACGGACCGAGGGCCGGTGAACGGGGGGGGGGAACCGGTCCGTCGGCCACCGGCCGGTGTGTTCGGGCCGTCCCGGGGGACGCCCCGGTCCGTTGTCATGCCCCGGTGGCAGGATGGACGCCATGACCACAGCATCGTTGGCAGCCATCCACGTCTACCCCGTGAAGGCCCTCGCGGGCCGGGGTCTGGACAGCGCGGAGGTCGAGCCATGGGGGATCGCGGGTGACCGGCGCTGGCTGCTGACCAGGCCGGACGGCGCCAAGCTGACCCAGCGCGAACAGCCGCGGCTGGCCCTGGCCTCGGCCGAGCTCCTGCCCGGCGGCGGGCTGCGGGTGTCGGCTCCGGGGAGGGAGCCGCTGGAGGTCGAGGTGCCCGATCCGGCCACCGCCGGGCTGTTCACCGTGGAGGTCTGGCGGGACACCGTGGAGGCGGTGCCGGCCGCCGAGGAGGCGGGCGCCTGGTTCTCCGCGTATCTGGGCACCGAGGTCAGGCTGGTGCACATGGACGCGCCGGAGCGGCGGCGTCCGGTCGATCCGGCGTACTCCCGCCCGGGCGAGACGGTCTCCTTCGCCGACGGCTATCCGCTGCTGGTGACCACCACCGCCTCGCTGGACGCGCTCAACTCCCTGATCGCGCAGGGTGATCACGCCGACGACGGCCCGCTGCCGATGAACCGCTTCCGCCCCAGCGTCGTGATCACCGGCACGGCCCCCTGGGAGGAGGACACCTGGCGGCGCGTCCGGGTCGGCGAGCTCACCTTCCGGGTGGCCAAGCCCTGCGGGCGCTGCGTGGTGACGACGACGGACCAGGGCACGGCGGAGCGCGGGAAGGAACCGCTGCGCACCCTGGCCCGCCACCGTCGCTTCGGTGACCAGCTGGTCTTCGGCCAGAATCTGATCCCGGAGCATTCGGGCAGGGTGCGCAGCGGAGACTCGTTCGAGGTGCTGGAGCGTCAGGGCTGACGCCTCCCGGCTCAGCCGCCGGGCGGCTGAACCCGCCCGGCCCCCGGCTCCAGCAGCCTCGACCGGACCAGGAAGCGGACTCCCTCGGGGGCTTCGAGGGAGAACCCGCTGCCCCGGCCCGGCACCACGTCCACCGTGAGGTGGGTGTGGCTCCAGTACGCGAACTGGCTCGCGGACATCCAGAACGGCACCGGCTCGGCCAGCCCCTCGACGGCGAGTTCGCCGAGCAGCACGTCCGAGTCACCGGTCCGCAGCTCGCCGCGCTGGTAGCACATCGGGGAGCTGCCGTCGCAGCAGCCGCCGGACTGGTGGAACATCAGCGGCCCGTGCCGTGCCGTGAGCGTGCGCAGCAGTCCGGCGGCCCCGTCGGTCAGCGCGACCCGCTCGGGCCCCGGGCCGGTGGCCATCAGAACAGTCCCATCTTCTTCGGCGAGTAGCTGACCAGCATGTTCTTGGTCTGCTGGTAGTGGTCCAGCATCATCTTGTGGGTCTCCCTGCCGATGCCGGACTGCTTGTAGCCGCCGAAGGCCGCGTGGGCCGGGTAGGCGTGGTAGCAGTTCGTCCACACCCGTCCCGCCTGGATGGCCCGTCCGGCGCGGTAGGCGGTGTTCGCGTCCCGGGTCCACACGCCGGCGCCGAGGCCGTAGAGGGTGTCGTTGGCGGTGGTGACGGCGTCGTCGAAGTCGTCGAAACCGGCGACGGAGACGACGGGGCCGAAGATCTCCTCCTGGAAGACCCGCATCCGGTTGCTGCCCTCCAGGATGGTCGGGCGGACGTAGTAGCCGCCCTCCAGCTCGCCGCCGAGTTCGGCGCGGGCGCCGCCGGTGAGGACGCGGGCGCCTTCCTGCCGGCCGATGTCCAGGTACGAAAGGATCTTCTCCAGCTGGTCGTTGGACGCCTGGGCGCCGACCATGGTCGCGGTGTCCAGCGGGTGGCCCTGGACGATGCGTTCGGTGCGCGCGGTCCCGGCGTCGAGGAAGTCGGCGTAGTGGCCGCGCTGGATCAGGGCGCGCGAGGGGCAGGTGCACACCTCGCCCTGGTTGAGGGCGAAGAGGGTGAAGCCCTCCAGGGCCTTGTCGAGGAAGTCGTCGTCGCGCGCGGAGACGTCGTCGAAGAAGATGTTCGGGCTCTTGCCGCCGAGTTCGAGGGTGACGGGCTTCAGGTTCTCCGAGGCGTACTGCATGATCAGGCGCCCGGTGGTGGTCTCCCCGGTGAAGGCGATCTTGGCCACCCGGGGGCTGCTCGCGAGCGGCTTCCCGGCCTCGGCGCCGAAGCCGTTGACGATGTTCACGACGCCGGGCGGCAGCAGGTCGGCGACCAGGCTCATCCAGTAGTGGATGGAGGCCGGGGTCTGCTCGGCGGGCTTGAGGACGACGGTGTTGCCGGCCGCCAGCGCGGGCGCGAGCTTCCAGGAGGCCATCAGCAGCGGGAAGTTCCACGGGATGATCTGCGCGACGACGCCGAGCGGCTCGTGGAAGTGGTACGCGACGGTGTCCTCGTCGATCTCCGAGAGGGAGCCCTCCTGCGCCCGCAGCGCCCCGGCGAAGTACCGCCAATGGTCTACGGCGAGGGGAATGTCGGCGGCGAGGGCCTCGCGGACGGGCTTGCCGTTCTCCCAGCTCTCGGCGACGGCGAGCTGTTCGAGGTGGCCCTCCATCCGGGCCGCGATCCGGTTGAGGATCTCGGCGCGCTCGGCCGCGGGCCTGCGCGCCCAGGGGCCCGCCGCGGCCTGCGCCGCGTCGATGGCGCGTTCCACGTCGTCCGCGGTGCCGCGGGCGATCTCGGTGAAGGTGCGGCCGTTGACCGGGGTGGGGTTCTCGAAGTAGCCGCCCTGCTTGGGGGCGACGTACTCGCCGCCGATCCAGTGGTCGTAGCGCGGCTGGTAGGTCATGACGGCGCCGTCGGTTCCGGGTGCGGCGTAGCGGCTCATGCGGGGCCTCCTCCGGCGGATGCGGCAGACGGGGCGGCTGTGCCCGGGACGTCCGGACATCCGGACGGCTCCTCACGGGCCACGCGGACGGCTCCTCTCGCACGTCCGGGCACAGCCGGGGAACGGCACCCACCACGCACGGGACAGGCGGGTGCGTTCCGTGCCGGGAACGCTAACGGGCCGGACGTTGCGAGGACGTTGCGCGGCCGCGGGGGTACCGGCAGGCCCCGGACGAGGGGAGAGCCGTCAGCCGTCGAGCCCGTAGGCGTCGCGGAGTTCGCGTACGCGGACCGCCGCGGTGGTCTCCAGCGGGTCGAGGCCGCGGCGGGGGAAGCGGACGGCGCCGACGGCGGCGCGCGTCCCGGGGCCGCCGACGAGGAGGGGGCCGCCGGGGCCGCCGGTGAGGGCGGCGTGCAGCGCCTCCCACGCCTCCAGGTCGTCCTCGCCCCAGGGTGCGCGGACCCAGCTCTCCAGCTGCGCCGGGTCGCGCCGGGCCAGGAGGCGGCGGCGCAGCCGGTCCTCCAGCAGCCGCCGCAGGCGGAGCACGCCGGGCGCCTCGGAGGAGGGCAGCGGCGGGCCCTC
Source organism: Streptomyces sp. HNM0574 (assembly GCF_012726235.1). Lineage (GTDB taxonomy): Bacteria > Actinomycetota > Actinomycetes > Streptomycetales > Streptomycetaceae > Streptomyces. Next base: position 82,660 of record NZ_JAASAH010000006.1, on the reverse strand, counting down.
GTAGGCGGCGAGGGCGCCGCTGAGGTCGCCCGCGGCGAGCGCCTCGGAGACGGCGTCGTGGTCGGTGGCCAGGCGCTGCGTCAGCCGGTAGGGGCGGGAGGCGACGAGGGGGCCCAGCAGCGAGCGCAGCCGGGAGAGTTCGGCCCGCAGGGTGACCGGGTTGACGTCCCGGTCGCCGTACAGCTCGACGGCGAGCCGCTCGCCGGTGAGGCCGTCGGGGTGCGCGGCGAGCAGCAGCAGGAGTTCGCTGTGCCGCCTGCCGAGGCGCAGCCGTCCGCCGTCGCCGGTGGCGAGCAGCGCCTCGTCGCGGCCGAGGACACTGAGGACGGGGCGGCCGCTCGCGCGCGGGGCGCGGTCGGCGAGCGCCGCCTCGGCCGCGCGCGCCGTGGCCTGGACGAGGGCGAGGCTCTGCGGTGAGGCCAGGTGGTTGCCGCCGGTGATGTCGACGGCGCCGATGATCCGGTGGGTGCGGGGGTCGTGGACGGGCGCGGCGGCGCAGGTCCAGGACTGGATGTGCCGGCTGTAGTGCTCGGAGGCGAAGATCTGCACGGCGTGGTCGACGGCGAGCGCCGTGCCGGGCCCGTTGGTGCCGACCCGGTCCTCGGCCCAGCGGGACCCGGGGACGAAGTTCATCCGCTCGGCGCGGCGCATGACCTGGGCGTGGCCCTCGGCCCACAGCATGCGGCCGCTGCCGTCGAAGACGGACAGCAGGTGCGCCCCGTCGTCGGCGACGGTGCCGAGCAGTTCGCGGAAGAGCGGCATGACGCCGGCGAGGGGGTGCGCGAGGCGGTGGTCCTCCAGCGCGTCGTCGGTGAGGTCGACGCGGGCGACGCCCTCGGGGGCGAGGCTGGCCCCGGCGCAGCGGCGCCAGGACTCCGCGACGACGTGCCGCACGGGCGCGCCTATCCCGCCGCCGGTGACGAACTCCTCGTGGGCACGGCGTACCGCTCCGGCCCGTTCGCCGGGGTCGGCTCCTGCTTCGAGCGCCAGCCATGGATTCTGCACAGCGTCATCGTGCCGCTCCCCTGGGTGACGGGGCAATGCGCGTGACACGGACGGCAGTTGACGGGTTACCGTGTTCGGTTCCGCAAGGGCCGGCTCCCCCGGCCGCGCGGCGCCAGGTGTCGGCCCCGGCCTCCCCTGGTACCCGTCCGGAATGCCTCCGCTCACCGAATCCGGCACCGCACGGCTCCAGGCCCACTGGCAGGCCCTGAACTACCTCTCGGCCGGCCAGCTGTACCTGCGGGACAACCCGCTCCTGCGGGAGCCGCTGCGCGCCGCGCACATCAAGCCACGGCTGCTGGGCCACTGGGGCACCTGCCCCGGGCTCGGCCTCGTCTACACCCATCTGAACCGCGTCATCCGGCTCCGGCGGCAGCGGACGCTGTGCGTCTGGGGCCCGGGGCACGGCGCGGCGGCGGTACGGGCCGGCGCGTGGCTGGAGGGCAGCTACGCGGAGCTGGACCCGGGGCTGCCGCGCGACGCGGCGGGCATGCTGCGGCTCTTCCGGGACTTCTCCCAGCCGGGCGGCGTCCCCAGCCACACCTCGCCCGAGGTGCCCGGGTCGATCCAGGAGGGCGGCGAGCTGGGCTACTCGCTCGCGCACGCCTACGGTGCCGCCTTCGACGACCCGGAACTGCTGGTCTGCGCCGTCGTCGGGGACGGCGAGGCGGAGACGGGGCCGCTGGCGGCGTCCTGGCTGTCCTCCTCGTTCCTCGACCCGGTGCACGACGGGACCGTCCTCCCCGTGCTGCACCTGAACGGCTACAAGATCGCCAACCCGACGCTGCTCTCCCGCCTGCCGCAGGACCGGCTGGACGCGCTGCTGCGCGGCTTCGGCCACGACCCGCTGTACGTCACGGCCACGCCCGCCTCGGACCACGCCGAGGTGCACCGGGCCCTGGCCGGCGCCCTGGACACGGCGCTGGACCGGATCGCCGCGCTGCGCGCACGCGCGGCGGCCGGGGAGCGTGACGGTGCCGCGCCCCGGCCGATGCTGGTGCTGCGGACACCCAAGGGATGGACGGGTCCTGCGGGGACGGTTCAGGAGCCGGTCGAGGACACCTGGCGGGCGCACCAGATCCCGTTGCAGGACGTGCGGGAGGACGCCGCGAAGCTGCGCGAGCTGGAGGAGTGGCTGCGCGGCTACCGCCCCGAGGAGCTGTTCGACGCGGCGGGCGCGCCCGCCGCCGGCACGGTGGCCTGGGTGCCGGAGGGCGACCTGCGGCTGGGCTCGTCCGGGCCGGCGAACGGCGGCACCCGCACCCGTGAACTGCCGCTGCCCGCACCGGAGTCGTTCGCCGTACCGGTGCGGCGGCACGGGGAGAGCGCGCACGAGCCGACGCGGGTCCTGGGCGGGATGCTGCGCGCGCTGATGGCGGCGACGGCGGAGCGCCGCGACTTCCGGCTGTTCGGCCCGGACGAGACGGACTCCAACCACCTGGCCGAGGTGTACGAGGAGACGCCGAAGGCGTGGCAGGAGGAGATCCTGCCCACGGACCGGCACCTGGGCCGGCACGGCCGCGTCGTCGAGGTCCTCTCCGAGCATCTGTGCCAGGGCTGGCTGGAGGGGTACGTCCTGACGGGCAGGCACGGGCTGTTCGCCTCGTACGAGGCGTTCGCGCACGTCGTCGACAGCATGGCGGGGCAGCACATCAAGTGGCTGCACAGCGCGCGCGAGGTGCCCTGGCGCCGTCCCGTCCCCTCGCTCAACTACCTGCTCACCTCGCACGTGTGGCGGCAGGACCACAACGGGTTCTCGCACCAGGACCCGGGCTTCGTGGACCACGTGCTCAACAAGAGCCCCGAGGTGGTGCGGGTGTACCTGCCGCCGGACACCAACACCCTGCTGTACGTGGCCGATCACGTGCTGCGCACCACCGGCACGGTGAACGTGGTGGTCGCGGGCAAGCAGCCCTGCTTCGACTGGACCGGGCCCGAGGAGGCACGGCGGCACGTGGAGCGGGGTCTGGGCACCTGGGAGTGGGCGGGCACCGCGCGTCCGGGCGAGGAGCCCGACGTGGTCCTGGCCAGCGCCGGGGACGTGCCGGCGCAGGAGACGCTGGCCGCGGCACTGCTGCTGCGCGAGCTGCTGCCCGAGGTGGCGGTGCGGGTGGTCAACGTCGTCGACCTGACGCGGCTGCTGCCCGGCTCACTGCACCCGCACGGGCTGCCGGACGAGGAGTTCGACGCGGAGTTCACCCGCGACCGTCCGGTGATCTTCGCGTACCACGGCTACCCGTGGCTGATCCACCGGCTGGCCTACCGGCGCGCGGTGCACGGGGAGTTGCACGTGCGCGGCTACACCGAGCGCGGCACGACCACCACACCCTTCGACATGGTGGTGCGGAACGACCTGGACCGGTACCGGCTGGTGATGGACGTCGTGGACCGCACGCCGGGGCTCGGGCCCCGCGCGCGGGCGGTACGGGAGGAGATGGTGCGGATGCGGGAGCGGCACCACGCGTGGATCCGGGAGCACGGGGTGGACATGCCGGAGGTCGCGGACTGGACCTGGACCCCGGCCGCCGACGCCGGCTGACCGGCGTACGGGGCCGGCCGGAACCGGGCCGGGGCCCGGCGGTGTCGCGCGCACCGCCGGGCCCCGGGCCCCTCCCCTCCTGCCGTCCGCGCGGTCAGACCTCGACGTCCTCCAGGATGCCGAGGGCGTCGGGCACCAGGACGGCGGCCGAGTAGTAGGCGCTGACGAGGTACGAGATCAGCGCCTTGTCGTCGACGCCCATGAAGCGGACGTTGAGGGACGGCTCGATCTCGTCGGGGATGCCGGTCTGGTGGAGGCCGACTACGCCCTGGTTCTCCTGGCCCGTCCGCATCGCGATCACGGAGCTGGTGTTGTCCTCGTGCACCGGGATCTTGTTGCAGGGCAGCAGCGGGATGCCCCGCCAGCTGCGCACGAGCGAGCCGTTGAGCTCCGTCTCGGGCGGGTAGATGCCCCGCTCGCTGAAGCCGCGGCCGATGGCGGCGATGGTGCGCGGGTGCGCCAGCAGGTACTGGGTCTTGCGGCGGCGGGAGATCAGCTCGTCGAGGTCGTCCGGGGTGGGCGGCCCGGAGCGGGTGTGGATGCGCTGCTGGAGGTCGGCGTTGTGCAGCAGCCCGAACTCGCGGTTGTTGATCATCTCGTGCTCCTGGCGCTCGCGCAGGGCCTCGATGGTCAGCCGCAGCTGCTCCTGAACCTGGTCCATCGGCTCGTTGTAGATGTCCGCGACCCGGCTGTGCACCCGCAGCACCGTCTGCGCGACGCTCAACTCGTACTCGCGCGGCTTCAGTTCGTAGTCCACGAAGGTGCCGGGCAGCGTGGGTTCGCCCGCGTGGCCCGAGCTCAGGTCGATCTCGGCCTCGCCCTTGCGGTTCTGCCGGGGCACCTCGCGGGCGAGGTACGCGTCCAGGTAGGAGCGGAGCTCGGGGGCGGCGTCGGCGACCTCGCGGAACGCGGCGGCGGGCAGCGCGAGCACGGTGCAGCGGGTCGTGGCGGTGAGCGAGTGCTGCCACTCCCCCGGCTCGGGGGTGAGGGCCTGGTCGCCGGTGTGGTCGCCGTCGGCGAGGAGCCCGAGGCTGGTCTCGTCGTCGTACTTGCCGGTGCCGGCCTTGCGCACCTTGCCGTGCGCGATGAGCAGCAGTTCCTCGACGGGGGCGCCGAGGGTGGCGAGGGTGTCCCCGGCGGCGTACTCGCGCTGCACGAAGCGTCCGGCGAGGGCCTCCAGCGCGGCGGTGTCCTCCAGTCCGCGCAGCAGCGGGATCTCCCGCAACTCGTGGGGGATGACGCGCACTTCGGCGCCGGTGGAGACGAACTCGACGCGGCCGTCACCCAGCGTGTGGGTGAGGCGCCGGTTGACCCGGTAGGCGCCGCCGCGGGTCTCCACCCACGGCAGGATCTTCAGCAGCCAGCGCGAGGAGATGCCCTGCATCTGCGGGGGCGTCTTGGTGGTGGTCGCCAGATTGCGGGCCGCCGCGGTGGCGAGGCTGAGCTGCGGCGCTTCGGGCTGGGTGGTCATGCGAGGCGGTGCCTTCCGTACGGGGGTGTGGCGTCTTTCGCGGTCTTCTCGGCTTTTTCTCAGTGCCCGATCTCGACGTCCTCCAGAATTCCGAGCGCGTCGGGGACGAGGACGGCGGCCGAGTAATAGGCGCTCACCAGATAGGAGATGACGGCCTTGTCGTCGATTCCCATGAAGCGGACGGAGAGGCCCGGCTGGAATTCGTCGGGAATTCCGGTGCGGTGCAGTCCGACGACGCCCCGCGCCTTCTCTCCGGTGCGCATCGCGAGCACGGAGGTGCTGCCCGTCCTGGTCACCGGGATCTTGTTGCACGGCAGGATCGGCACCCCGCGCCAGGCGGGCAGGGAGTGGCCGTCGAAGTCCACGCTCGACGGGTAGAGGCCGCGCCGGGAGAACTCCCGTCCGATGGCCGCGATCGCCTTGGGGTGGGCCAGGACGACGCTGGGCTCCTTCCACACGGTGGCGAGGAGTTCGTCGAGGTCGTCGGGGGTGGGCGGGCCGGTGCGGGTGTGGATGCGCTGTCGGGTGGCGGCGTTGTGCAGGAGGCCGATCTCCCGGTTGTTGATCAGCTCGTGCTCCTGGCGCTCGCGCAGCGCCTCCGCCGTGAGCCGTACCTGCTCCTGAAGCTGGTTCATCGGCTCGTTGTAGAGGTCGGCGACCCGGGTGTGCACCCGCAGCACCGTCTGCGCGACGCTCAACTCGTACTCGCGCGGCTTCAGTTCGTAGTCCACGAAGGTGCCGGGCAGCGTGGGTTCACCGGCGTGGCCGGAGGCGAGCTCGACGGCGGACTCGCCGTCCTCGGTGCGCTGCGCGGGCAGCGCCGCGCGGGCGGCCTCCAGGTGGGCGCGGAGGCTGTCGGCGCGGGCGGACACCTCCTCGAACGCGGCGCGGCTGAGGGTGAGCACGGTGCCGCTGGTGACGGAGGCCAGGCTGTACGCCCAGTCCTCGGGTTCGCCGGCGAGCTGCTGGTCACCGGCGTGATCGCCGTCCGCGAGGATGCCGAGCTCGGTCCACTCGTCGTACTTGCCGCGTCCGGTGCGGCGCAGCTTGCCGTGCGCGAGGAGGACGAGCCGGTCGCAGGGGCGGCCGGCCTCGACGAGGGTCTCGCCGGGGCCGAAGTCGCGCTGTTCGCAGCGGTCCGCGAGGGCCTGCAGGACGGAGGTGTCCTCGTAGCCGCGCAGCAGCGGGAGTTCGGTGAGTTCCAGCGGGATGACGCGGATCTCGGAGCCGGTGGAGACGAATTCGACGCGGCCGTCGCCGAGGGTGTGGGTCAGCCGCCGGTTCACCCGGAAGGTACCGCCCGACGCCTCCACCCAGGGAAGGGCCTTGAGGAGCCAGCGGGAGGTGATTCCCTGCATCTGCGGGGGCGTCTTGGTGGTGGTCGCCAGATTCCGCGCGGCGGCCGTGGCAAGGCTCAGCTGTGCCGTTTCCGCCGCGGTTTCCCCACCCGAATCGCCTTCTACCGCAGTCGCCATGTGTTACCGCCAATCGAAATGCCCCGGCCGACCGTCACGGACCGGTCAATTACTCACTGCGGCCCCGAAGCTAGGCGGGCCGGGACAATCGCAGCAATCGCCCGAAAGAGACTCCGGGCCGGCGCATGGCGGCGCACACGCGGGGTAACCCCCGGCGCATTCGCGGGAGTTGACCACGGACGGTGACAACTCACGGACGCGCAGCGGCAGTTCGTCACCGTACGCAGTCCCCCGCACGGAACGGACCGGGAGGGCGTACAGGGGGAGCACCGGCGCACGGGGGTCGCATGCCACGCGGCGGTCCGGCGGCGCGAGGGGGCGGGCCCCGGAGGCGCGGCGGGGACGGGCCGCGCCCCGTGCGGACACCGCACGCACAAACCCCTCCCCCTTCTCTCCACGAGACCCCCGCACCCGATAAAGTCGGCCCGTCGCGCGGGGGACGCGACGGGGAGGCGAGTAACGGACGCGAAGGCCCGTACGAGAACCGGAGGACCGGAAGGGGCCCGCGGGACGGCGCCGGTGAGAAGGGGGTGAACCACGGTGCACTCGATCGTCGGTCTGTGGCGTTGGCGCGGCAATCCGCTGTGCCGCCGTACCGACCGCCGCGAGGCCTGGGTCGCCCTCTGGGCCGCGCTGACGATGCTGCTCGGCGCACCCCTCGCGGGCTGGTGCACGGCCGAGGTCACCCGCGAGGCGCTGGTGAAGACGGCGCACGAACAGCGCGCCGAGCGGCAGCGGGTGTGGGCGACGGCCGAGGAGATCGTGATCCTGCCGCCCGCCGACACCGACCCCGAGTCCGCGACGCCGGAGGACCGGCGCAGCCGCGTCATCGCCCGCTGGGCGGGCCCCGACGGCAACGTCCACAAGGGCGCGGTCCGGGCCGGCCGGGACGTCCAGCCCGGCGACCGCTTCATGATCTGGACGGACAAGCGCGGCAAGGCCACCTCGCGCCCCGTCTCGGTCCGCACCGCGGGCGCGCACGCGATGCTCGCCGGGGTCGCCGCCGCGGCGTCGGCCGCCGCCCTCGTCGAGGGGGCGCGGCGGCTGGCGGTACGGGGCATCCTCCGCCGCCGGTACGCGGAGTGGGCCGCCGAGTGGCGCCGGATCGGACCCGACTGGGGACGCACCGGTACCGGCAACTAGGGTCCGCACAGGCGCTCGCGACCGCCCGCGTGCCCACGACGTGGGCAGACCGTCCGCGGCACTCCCGGCACACGCTACGGTGGTGCACTCCGGGGAGCGAGCCGCGTGACGCGCCGCCCGCGGGTCAACAGGTCTTCCGTACATACGAGGTTGGGGCACCACACTCCATGGCACAGGGCTCGGTCCAGGTGACGTACGCCGGCACGTCGCGGTGGCGGCGCCGCACTGGGGAGTACGCCTCCCTCTCCGCCGCCCTGGAGGCCGCCGCCGACGGCGACGTCGTCACGGTCGGGCCCGGCACCTACCGCGAGAACGTCGTCGTGGAGCGCTCCGTCACGCTGCGCGGGCCCGAGCGCTCGGGCGGCGGCCCGGTGCGGATCGCCCCGGCGGACGGGGTGGCCCTCACCGTCCGCGCCTCGGCCGAGATCCGCGACCTCCAGATCGAGGGGCAGGACTCGGCCGCGCCCGCGCTGCTGGTGGAGGACTGCGCGCCCACGCTCAACGGGCTGCGGGTGACGGCCCGTTCGGCCTCCGGCCTGGAGGTGCGCAGCAACGCGCGGCCGACGGTGAGCGGCTGCACGGTCGACAACCCGGCGGGCGCCGGCATCAGCGTCAGCGGCCGCGCGGGCGGGGTGTACGAGGAGTGCGAGGTGGTGGCCGCCGGCCAGGCGGGCCTGGCGGTGCGCGACGGCGCCCATCCGCGGTTCGAGCAGTGCCGGGTGCGGCACACCTCCGGCGCCGGCCTGTCGGTGCACGGCGAGGACAGCGCCGCCGAGGCGGTGGGCTGCGAGCTGTACGAGATCAAGGGCACCGGCGTCCAGGTGTCGGCGCGGGCCGCCGCGCACCTGACGGGCTGCCAGGTGCACCACACCTCGACGGACGGCGTCACCCTGGACACCGACGCGGTGCTCACCCTCGCCGACTGCGACATCCACGACATACCGGAGAACGCCGTCGACCTGCGCTCCCGCGCCGTCCTCACGCTCACCCGCTCCACCGTCCGCCGCTTCGGCCGCAACGGCCTGTCCGTCTGGGACCCGGGCACCCGCGTGGACGCCAACAACTGCGAGATCCACGAGAGTACGGGCGACTACCCGGCGGTCTGGGTCAGCGACGGCGCGAGCGCCGTGCTCGACTCCTGCCGCGTGCACAGCGTCCCCGACGCGCTGTTCGTGCTGGACCGCGGCTCCCGCGCGGACGTCATCGACAGCGACCTGACCCAGGTCCGGGGCACCGCGGTGTCGGTGAGCGACGGCGCCGTCGTGCAGCTCGACGACTGCCGCGTGAAGGAGGCCGCCACCGGCGCCTGGTTCCGCGACCACGGCACCGGCGGCACGCTCTCCAACTGCACGGTGGACGCGGCCGCCACCGGCTTCATCATCACCAAGGGCGCCGACCCGACGATCGAGCGCTGCACCGTCACCGGCCCGACGGAGGCCGGGTTCTACGTCTCCGCCGAGGGCCGGGGCACCCTGCACGGCTGCAAGGTCACCGATTCGCAGGGCTACGGCTTCCACGTCATCGACGGCTGCCGGACGACGCTGCGCCGCTGCCGTACGGAGCGGTGCGGGCGCGGCGGCTTCGAGTTCGCCGAGGAGGGGCCGCTCGTCGAGGACTGCGCGAGCGACGAGTCCGCGGTGACGGTGCCCCAGCCCCGCACGCCCAACGGCGCGGGCGCGGGCTCCGGTTCGGGTTCCGCTTCGGGCTCCGCCGACGGGGCCGCGGCCGCCGAGGGCTCCCGGCGGGCGACGGCCTCGGGCACGGGGCTGCTGACGCCGCCGCGCACGGACGTCCCCGCCGCCGTCCCGCCCGGCCCCTCCGCCAGGACGCCGCACGAGCTGGAGGCGCCGCAGGCCCGCCCGTCCTCCGACGTCCTCGCCGAACTCGACGCGCTGGTGGGCCTGGAGAGCGTCAAGCGCGAGGTGCGCGCCCTGATCGACATGATCGAGGTCGGCCGCAGACGGCAGCGCGCCGGCCTGAAGGCCGCCTCGGTACGGCGGCATCTGGTCTTCACCGGCTCCCCCGGTACGGGCAAGACGACGGTGGCCCGGCTCTACGGCGAGATCCTGCACGCGCTGGAGGTGCTCCAGACCGGCCACCTGGTCGAGGTCTCCCGGGTCGACCTGGTCGGCGAGCACATCGGCTCCACCGCGATCCGCACCCAGGAGGCCTTCGACCGGGCGCGCGGCGGCGTGCTGTTCATCGACGAGGCGTACGCGCTCTCGCCGGAGGACGGCGGCCGGGACTTCGGCCGCGAGGCGATCGACACCCTGGTGAAGCTGATGGAGGACCACCGGGACGAGGTCGTGGTCATCGTCGCCGGATACACCGAGGAGATGGAGCGCTTCCTCGCCGTCAACCCCGGTGTGGCCTCGCGGTTCTCGCGCACCATCACCTTCGGCGACTACGACTCCGAGGAGCTGCTCCTGATCGTCCGGCAGCAGGCCGACGAGCACGAGTACCGGCTCGGCGAAGGCACCTCCGAGGCGCTGCTGGAGTACTTCGAGAAGCTGCCGCGCGACGCGGCCTTCGGCAACGGCCGCACCGCGCGGCAGACCTTCGAGGCGATGGTGGAGCGGCACGCGGGCCGGGTCGCCCAGCTGGGCGACCCGAGCACCGACGAGCTGTCCCTGCTCTACGCGGACGACGTCCCCGCGCTGCCCTGAGCCAACCGCCCCTCGCCGGGGGCCGGTTCCGGCTCCCCCGGCTGGTGCGGAACGCCCGGTTCCGTGCGGCGTTCCTGCCGGAGCCGGTGGAGGAGCTGGTCGCGCTCCTCGTCGAAGGCCGGGTCGGCCTGGTACTCGCCGTGGCCCAGGATCGGCGCGGGCAGCGGATGCGTGACGGTCCGGCCGTACGCCAGCGGGTCGAGCAGCGGGCCCCGGTCCACGTCGGGACGTTCGCCCTCCGCCCCGCTCTCGCCGACGGCCCCGCGGATGGCGACCGGGCCGCCGATCGGGTCGGTGAGCCGCCACAGGTTCCGCCAGCAGTGCAACTCCTCGTGCAGCGCGCGGAGTTGGTCCGGGCCGAAGTAGGCGGGGAACCAGCGGCCGTACAGCCGCTCCAGCGGGGAGCCGTAGGTGAGCATCGCGACCTGCCCTCGGGTGGCGGGCTCCAGGTGCCAGACGGCCGCGGCGGCGAGGACGCTGCCCTGCGAGTGGCCCGAGATGACGAGCCGTCCGCCGGTCGCCTTCGTCCAGGTCGCCATCCGCCAGGCCAGGTCGGGCACCGCGCGCTCGGCGTAGCAGGGCGGCGAGAAGGGGTGCGCGGCGCGCGGCCAGAACGTGCCGACGTCCCACAGGATGCCGATGGTGCGCCGCGCCGACGGGTCCTGGTACGCGCGCCGGCCCAGCGCCAGGAAGAGCAGGAAGCCGAAGCCGATCAGCCAGGATCCGAGGGCCTGCACCGTGTCGGCGAACCCGTCGACGACGTCCGGCATCCCGTCGGCCGCGCGGCCCGGCACCTCCTGCGTCAGCCAGGTGCCGAGCACGGCGGCGGTGCCGAGCAGCAGGCTGACCAGCGCGATGAAACCGACCAGCCAGGGCGCCGAGTCGGTGAGCCCGGCACGGGCGATCGCGCCGCCGATCCGGCGGGAGCGGGAGGCGTCCCAGCCCTCGGAGACCTCCGGGTAGCTCCGGTCGACCTCCTCCGTCAGCAGCCCGCTGCTGCGCCACAGCCGGTACGCGAACCAGCCCAGCAGCACCAGCAGCACGCCCAGCAGGACCGGCAGTATGGACGCCTGCCAGGTCAGCATCGTCGGCGGCCCCTGGATCCGGCCGTTGCCCATGCCGGGCGTGCCCTCGCCGTCGAGCCAGTCCGCGACCCGCTGGGCGACCCCGCCGGACATCACCCCGCCGAGGCCGCAGGCCAGCAGCGCGATCGCGGCCGCGCCCAGCCCGCGCAGCACCGTACGGGGCACCGGACGCCGCCGGTGCAGGAAAAGCCCCAGCCCGCCGAGGCCGACGGCGAGGGTGCCCTGGACGACGGCGAGCACCCCGAAGGTCTCGTCACCGGGCAGCTCCCGCCCGGCCGACTCCCAGCCGGGCCGGGACAGGCAGGCGTGCACGACGGCGAGCAGCAGCACGCCGAGCGCGATGCCGGGCAGCGCGGTGACGGTGAGCCGGTCGAGCGCGTCGTCCTTCCTGCGCTCCTTGCGGCCCCTGCGGCACACGACGTACAGCACCCACAGGCTCGCGGCGACGACCAGCGCCTCGGTGAGCCAGCCCAGGGCGTCGAGGAGGGCGCTGCCGCCGGGCTTGCGGTCGTAGCGGGTGGCCGCCGCCGCGACGCCGGCGGCGACGGTGAGGAACCCGGCCGCCGTGTGCGCGGCGCGCAGCCGCGCCACCAGCCGCCGCCCGTACCAGAACCCGGGCTCCGCGAGCGGCACCCGGGCCCGGTCCGTGCCGCGTTCGGCGTCGGTGTTCTCCCGGCGCAGCGGCGGCTGGGACTCGTACGCCGCCCAGGTGCGGTGCGAGAGCCACCACAGCAGGCCGGTGAGGAGCGCGGGGACGACGGCCGCGAGGGCGAGGCGGCGACCCGGCTGGCTCCACCAGCCGCCCCCGCCCGAGGAGTCGACGCCCATGAAGCCCAGCCACGAGTGCTCGGCGACGCAGGCCGCCGTGCCCGCGCACTGCCAGGCGACGAGGTCCAGCGCGACCTCGCAGGCGGCGGCGACGAGCAGCACCGTCAGGCTCAGCGCGAGCAGCCGGACCACGACGCCGTGCACCCGTACGGCGGTGCGCCGCCCGTCGGCCGCGGGCCGCGCCCAGTGCGCGAGGTTGACGACCATGAAGGGCAGCAGGATCAGCCAGAGCGCCCGCGCCCCGTTGCCCGAGGTCAGGTTGGCCCAGCAGTACGCCTCGGCGACGGGCTCGTCCCGGTAGTCCTGCGGGCGGCTCTCGGCGTCGACGTCGTCCGGGCGGCGGTGCACGGCGGCCGTCCGGTCACCGGTGATGCGCTCGGTACGCGGGTCGCCGAGCATCTCCTCGGGCGTGGTGCCGCCCACGCCGTGCACGAGGAGTTCCAGATTCAGCCCCGGCGGCGGCCCGGTGCCCTCGGCCTGCCCCGGCGCGGGCCCGGGCACGGCGGTGTGGTCACGGTATGCGTCCGGTGTCCCCGGACCCTTTGTCTGCATGCTGGTGCTCCCCCGACGTAACCGCGTTCTCCCCCGGCGTGTGCGTGCGCGCAGGCGGCCAGCATCCCTCCGGGCACGCACGCGGCGCACCTGTCCGCACAGAAGCTGCGCGAAATCGTGACGCGGTCGCCGACGCCCGCCGCGTGGGAGGATGAACGCGATCCGCGCGCGGTTGACGAAAGGACGGCAGGCACGGTGAGCGACAACCAGAACCTCCTCGCAGAGCAGCGAAGGGCGCTGATCCTCGACGAGGTACGGCGGCGCGGCGGCGCCCGCGTCAACGAGCTCACGCGCCGGCTCAACGTCTCCGACATGACGGTACGCCGTGACCTGGACGCCCTCGCACGGCAGGGTGCGCTGGAGAAGGTGCACGGCGGTGCGGTGCCGCTGGCCGAAGCGAGCACGCACGAACCGGGGTTCGAGGCGAAGTCGTCCCTGGAGCTGTCCGCGAAGGCGGACATCGCGCGGGCTGCCGCCGCGATGGCCCAGCCGGGAAGCGCGATCGCGCTCTCCGGCGGCACCACGACGTACGCGCTGGCGCAGCAGCTGGTGGACGTGCCCGAACTGACGGTCGTCACCAACTCGGTGCGGGTGGCCGACGTGTTCCACACCGCGCAGCGCGTCCCCGGCGGCTCCCAGGCCCCGACGCCCGGCGCGGCGACGGTCGTCCTCACGGGCGGGGTGCGCACGCCCTCGGACTCGCTGGTCGGCCCGGTCGCGGACGCGGCCATCCGCTCGCTCCACTTCGACGTGCTCTTCCTCGGGGTGCACGGCATATCGGTGGAGGCGGGGCTGTCGACGCCCAACCTCGCGGAGGCGGAGACCAACCGCCGCTTCGTCGGCTCGGCCCGCCGGGTCGTGGTGGTCGCCGACCACACCAAGTGGGGCACGGTGGGCCTGAGTTCGTTCGGCTCGCTGGAGGACGTGGACACCCTCGTGACGGACGCGGGGCTGTCGGCCGCCGACCGCGGGGAGATCGAGGAGCATCTCCCCTCGCTGGTCGTCGCGGGCGGGTCCGGCGACTGAGGGGCCCGCGCACGGGTGAGGACATCGCGGCCCCCGGGGGCTAGGGTGTGCGCGCCCGGGAGTCCGCCGCGTTCACAGGGAGTCACCGCCATGGCCCGTCAACTGCGCTCCGTCGAGCTCGGTTTCGCGGAGTCCGCTCCGGTCCGGCTGACGTTCACCGCCGAGGTGTCCGCGCCGCCCGGCGCCGTCTACGTCAGCCTCGCCGAGGACGTCACGGACTGGCCCCGCTGGTTCGACGCGGTGCTGTCGGCGGAGCCCACCGGCGAGGGGCGCGGGCGGCGCGTCCGGCTCAGGGGCGGCATCGTCTTCGACGAGACGATCCTGGCGGCGACGGCCGACGAGCGGTACGCGTACCGGATCGACACCACGACGGCGCCCGGGGTGACCGCCATGGCCGAGGACTGGCAGCTGTCCCCCTCCGGCACCGGGGGCACGCTGGTGCGCTGGACGATGGCCGTCGACGGCCCGGCGCCGGTGCGGATGCTGCTGAAGCTGGCGCGGCCCGGCGTCGGCAAGTCCTTCCGCGACGCGATGCGCGGCCTGGACCGGCTGCTCTCGGCCCGCGCCTGACCCGCGAGTTGCCCGCCTGGCCGCTCAACTCGCGGGCGCGGGGGCTCAGTCGGCGCCGGGCCAGCGGCCGGTGGCGAGGAAGTCGTCGAGGCCGCGCGCGTACGGGGTGATGTCCAGGCCCTGCTCGGCGAGCCAGGCGTCGGAGTAGTACTTGTCGAGGTACCGGTCGCCCGGGTCGCAGATCAGGGTGACGACGCTGCCGGTCCGGCCCTGCGCGAGCATCTCGCCGACGATGCGCAGCGCGCTCCACAGGCCGGTGCCGGTGGAGCCCCCGGCGCGGCGGCCGATGGCCCGCTCCAGCGCGCGGACGGCGGCGATGCTCGCCGCGTCGGGCACCTTCATCATCCGGTCGATGGCGTGCGGCAGGAAGCTGGGCTCCATGCGGGGGCGGCCGATGCCCTCGATGCGGGAGGCGGTGTCGCTGGCGCGGTCCGGGTCGTGGTGCACCCAGCCGTCGAAGAAGCAGGAGTTCTCCGGGTCGGGCACGCACACGAGGGTGTCGTACTGCATGTAGTGGATGTAGCGGGCCAGCGTCGCCGAGGTGCCTCCGGTGCCGGCCGTGGCGACGATCCACGCGGGTTCTGGGAAGCGCTCCAGCCGCAGCTGCTCGTAGATCGACTCGGCGATGTTGTTGTTGCCGCGCCAGTCGGTGGCGCGCTCGGCGTAGGTGAACTGGTCCATGTAGTGGCCGCCGGTCTCCTTCGCGAGGGCGGCCGAGACCTCGTACACCGTCCGCGGGTCGTCCACCAAGTGGCACTGCCCGCCGTGGAATTCGATGAGCCGGGTCTTCTCGCTGCTGGTGGTGCGCGGCATCACCGCGATGAAGGGGACCCCGATCAGCTTCGCGAAGTACGCCTCGCTGACGGCCGTCGACCCGGAGGAGGACTCGATCACCGGGCGGCCGGGGCGGATCCAGCCGTTGCACAGCCCGTAGAGGAAGAGCGAGCGGGCCAGCCGGTGCTTGAGACTGCCGGTCGGATGCGTCGACTCGTCCTTGAGGTACAGGTCGATGCCCCAGCTCTCCGGGAGCGGGAAGGTCAGCAGGTGGGTGTCGGCGCTGCGGGCGCTGTCCGCCTGCACCCTGCGGACGGCCTCCTTCAGCCAGGCCCGGTACTCCGGGTCGCTCCTGTCGACGTCGACGGTCGGGACGGGCGCGTACGGGGGCGCGGAGGCGGTCCCCTCGCGCCGTGCGGACGGTGCTGTTCCCTCGCCGGGTGCCGGCTCTGTGGTGCTCACGCGGCAGATCATAGAAGGCCGTCTGGTGTACGGCCGCACGGCGGGGCACACTGCCCGGAGGGTTGTCGTGCGGTCGTGGGGCGGGGACGCCCGGTCAGGGAGACGGGCCGCAGTGAACCGTGGGAGGTGCACCGTGGTGGAGCCGGAATTCGACGTTGCCGGGGTGGGGATCTGGCAGAAGCTGCGCTCGCTGACCCGCGCGGGCCATGTGCTCGTCCGGGACGGCCAGTTGGTGCTGATGACCAGCTACGGCAGCGAGATCGACAGTGCCCCCGTGGAGCAGGTACGGCTGAGCGGCTACGGGGCCAGGGATCGCGCGATGGCGAGCCTGGGCGGCACCCGTTATCTGCTCCAGCTGAGCCTGGGGCACCGCGAGGCGCTGATGACCGCCGTCCGCACGGCCCGCGCGAAGGCCGCGGCGGAACGCGGGGTGCTGGGGCGCTGAAGCGCCCCTCCGGGCGCACCTGATCCGAGGGTGCCCCTGCTCGCCGTTGCGGACTGCGGCTACGCCGTGGCTGTTCGCGCAGTTCCCCGCGCCCCTTCGCCCGCACTCGTCCCCCGTCTGCCGCAACGCCCCGGGGGCCGGGATGCGGGGGCCGCGGGCGCGCCCCATCCTGACGCCATGGCCCTGTGAGCCAGCTCACATAGGTCCAGTTCTGCATTCCGGGACCGCAGGATGGAGCCGCAGCTGTGAGAAGCCGACAGTCAGGACCGAGCAGGCACTGCTCGGTGGAGTTCCAGGCATTCCCCGACAGGATCTGCCAGGTGCGGCGCATCATCGCCGCGCAGTTGCGTTACTGGCATCTGGACCCCCTCATCGACCCGGCCGTCCTCGGCGTGAGCGAGCTGCTGGCGAACGTGCACCGGCACGCCGGACCCGACAAACACTGCACCGTCGAGATCGTCTTCCTCCGCGACCGGCTCACGGTGGCCGTCCGCGACCACGACCCGCACCTGCCGCGCGTGCGCACCGCCGAGTCGCTGGCGACGAGCGGCCGGGGGCTGGCCCTGGTCGCGGCCGTCAGCGACAGCTGGGGGATGCGGGCCCGCGAGGACGGCTCGGGCAAGGTCGTCTGGTTCTCGCTCCCGGCCGCCTTCGCGGCCCCGGAACGGCGCACCCGCGCCACGGCCCCGGCCCCTGCCGAGGCCCCGGCGCACACCACCGCCTGAGACCACGGCGCCAACCCCCGCGCGCCGGCGTCCGGTTGGCCGCGCGGCCGAATCCGGCGGGTGGTGCCGCGTGCGCGTGTGAGGATGCGCGCATGGACTACACGGCGGCCCTGGCGGCACTGACGAAGTGGGCGGAGAGCACCCCGGCCGTACGGGCACTGGTACTGACGGGCTCGGCGGCACAGGGCACCGAGCACCGGCTCTCGGACCGCGACGTCCAGGTGTTCACCCGGGACGGCGACGGGCTGCTGGCGGACGAGTCCTGGTGGCGCGGCCTCGGGGACGTGCTGGCCGTCGAGCGCCTGGAGGACGGCGACGGCAATCCGACGCGGCTGGTGTACTACGCGGGCGGGAAGCTCGACTTCACGCTGCTGGAGGCCGGGGAGCTGAAGGGACGCGCCTACGAGGGCCCGTACCGGGTGCTGCTCGACAAGGACGGCCACGCCGCCACGGCCGCGCTGCGGCCCGAGCCCGACGGGCCGCCGACGGCGGAGGAGTTCGACGAGTCGGTGAACTGGGCGTGGGCGGCGGCGCTGATGGAGGCCAAGGCCCTCGTCCGGGACGAGCCGTGGTCGGCCAAGTTGCGCGACCAGGACCTCAAGGAACAGCTGCTCGAAATGATCGAGTGGGACCACCGGGCGCGCCACGGCGAGGAGTTCGACACCGGCATCCTCGGCGCGGGGATGCGCCGGTGGATGGACGAGGACGTGCAGCAGGCGCTGCGGCACTGCTGGTCGGGGCTGGACGCGCGGGAGTCGGCGCGGGCCCTCGCGGCCACGGCCGGCCTGTACGTCGCACTCGCCGAACGGACCGCCGCGCGCCACGGGTTCCCCGCCTTCGACCACGAGCGCGCGCACGCCGAGCTCCGCTCCCTGCTGGCCGAGGTCGGCTGAGCGCCCCCGTCCCGGGCGGGCACCTCAGAAGGTGACCGCGATGCCGACGTGCGGGCGCCTGCCCCGGCGGAAGAGGGCGCCGCCGGAGTCCAGCAGCCGGAACTGCCAGCCGTAGGAGCGGGCCAGCGCGCGCCGTACGCGGGCGAGTTCCCCGGGCCGCTCCAGCAGCCGGGCGGTGCCCGCCACCGGGGCCGCGTCCGGCGCCGTGCGGCCCCGCGCGTCACAGGGGGTGACGGTGACGCGGGGGTCCCGGCGGAGCCGCTTGACCTTCCAGCTGTCCTCGCGGGTCCAGACGATCAGCTCGCCGCCGTCCTCGGCGGCCCACACGGGAGTGGCGCGCGGGGTGCCGTCGCGGCGGTGGGTGACGAGGCTGACGTACCGGCTGCGGGAGATCTCCGGGGGAACCATGCACCGAGCCTACGGGCCGCGGCCCGCCCGCGCGTCAGCCGCCCAGGGTGCCCAGCGGGTCGTCGAGCATCGGCTGCCAGGCCAACTCGGCGGCGCCGACGAGGCTGTTGAACTCCAGCGAGCTCGGCAGCACCGGCACCCCGCCGCTCCGCCCCCACAGGCTGCGGTCGGCGACGACGGCGCGGAGCCGGTCCCCGTCGGCCTCGGCGAGCAGGCGGTGCAGCCCGGCGAGGACGACCCGGTCGGGGTTGAGGATGTTGACGAGCCCGGCGAGGCCCAGACCCAGCCGGTCGATGAGGGTGCCGACGGCGGAGCGAACGGCCGGGTCGCCGGGGTACTCGGTGCGGATCATCTCGCGGGCCTGGTCGAGCAGCGAGATCTCGGGCCCGGGTTCGCGGCCCGCCGCCTCCAGGAAGGCCAGCGGGTCGGCCTCGACGTCCAGGCAGCCGCGGCTGCCGCAGTGGCAGGGCCGGCCGCCGGGGTCGACGGTGAGGTGGCCGACCTCCATGGCGAGGCCCGAACTGCCGGTGTGCAGGCGCCCGTCGAGCACCAGCGCTCCGCCGACGCCGCGGTGCCCGGTGCCGACGACGAGCAGGTGCTGGGCGCCGCGTCCGGCGCCGTGCCGGTGCTCGGCGAGGGCGGCGAGGTTGAGGTCGTTCGCGGCGAAGCCGACGGCGGGCGCGTCACCGGACGGGCCCGGCACGCCCGCCTCGGCCAGGCTGCGGGTGAACAGTTCCCGCACCGGCGCGCCCGCCTCCCAGGCGAGGTGCAGCGGGTTCAGCGCCCGGCCCTCCGGTTCGGCGACGGACGAGGGGACGGCCAGCCCCGCGCCGACGCAGCGGCGTCCGGTGCCGCGCAGCAACTGGGCGCCCGCGGCGACGACTTCGCCGAGCACGTGCGCCGGGTCGGCGGCGACGGTGCCGCAGCCCGGCGCGGTGGCGACGATGTGCCCGCCGAGTCCGACGAGCGCGGCGCGGAAGCCGTCGGCGTGCACCTGCGCGGCGAGGACCACGGGCCCGTCCTCGTTGACGGCGAGCCGGTGCGAGGGCCGGCCCTGGGTGCCGGAGGCGGCGCCGGGGCGGGAGTCGACGGTGATGAGCCCGAGGGTTTCGAGTTCGGCGGCGACGGCGCCCGCTGTGGCGCGGGTGACGCCGAGTTCGGCCGTCAGCACGGCGCGGGTGGGCGCGCGTCCGGTGTGCACGAGTTCGAGCGCGGGACCGAGGGATGTACGCCCTCGCTCCAACTTGGTTGTTCGCGTCTGGGTCACGGACCTATTCTTCCTTTGTGCCGACACTGAACAAAATGCGGTCGGCGCGGGCGGGTGCGCTGCGGTTCCGCGGGCGCGCGACCGACGGTGCCTCCAGTGACCCCGCCCTGCGCCGCCTGCGTACCGCTCTCACCGTGTTCTTCGCCCTCGACGGTTTCATCTTCGCCGGGTGGGTGGTCCGGATTCCCGCCATCAAGGCCCAGACCGGAGCCTCACCCAGCGCACTCGGCCTCGCCCTGCTCGGCGTCTCGGCGGGCGGGGTGATCACCATGATGCTCACCGGGCGCCTGTGCCGGCGCTTCGGCAACCACCCTGTCACCGTGCTCTGCGGCGTGCTGCTCTCGCTCAGCATCGCGCTGCCGCCGCTCACCCACTCCGCGCTCGCGCTCGGCCTCGTCCTGCTCGTCTTCGGCGCGGCCTACGGCGGCATCAACGTGGCCATGAACGCCGCCGCCGTCGACCTCGTCGCGGCGCTCCGGCGGCCCGTGATGCCCGCCTTCCACGCCGCGTTCAGCCTCGGCGGGATGCTCGGCGCCGGGCTCGGCGGGATCCTCGCGGGCCCGCTCTCCCCCACCCGGCACCTGCTGCTGCTCACCGCGCTCGGCCTCGTCCTCACCCTGCTCGCAGGACCCACCCTGCTGCGCTCCCCCGCCCCGGCCCCGCCGGACGCCGCACCGGCCGGAGCCGCACCGGCGCCGGGGATGACCGGACGGGCCAGGTGGCTGGTGCTCCTGCTCGGGCTGATCGCGCTGTGCACCGCGTACGGCGAGGGCGCGCTGGCCGACTGGAGCGCGCTGCACCTGACGGAGGACCTCGGCGCCGGGCCCTCCGTCGCGGCCGCCGGGTACTCCGTGTTCGCGCTGGCGATGACCGTCGGCCGGCTCACCGGGACCGCGCTGCTGGAGCGGCTCGGGCAGAACCGGGCGCTGGTCGCGGGCGGCGCGACGGCGGCCGTCGGCATGCTGCTGGGCGCGCTCGGGCCGACGGTCTGGCTCGTCCTCACCGGCTTCGTGGTGACCGGGCTCGGGCTGGCCAACATCTTCCCCGTCGCCATCGGCCACGCCGGAGCCGTGGCCGGGCCGAGCGGCGTCGCCGCCGCGTCCACCCTGGGCTACGGCGGGATGCTGCTGGGGCCCGTCGCGATCGGCTTCCTCGCGGAGTGGTTCTCGCTGACGGCGGCCCTGACGACCGTCGCCGCGCTCGCGGCCCTGGCCGCCGCCGTCGCCTTCGCGGCCCGGCACGCGCTCGCCCGGGAGGAGACGGCCTGACCCCGCGGGCCCGCCCCGGCTACCCCGTCCGGTCCGCCGCGCCGCTCCGGTCCAGGCGGTCCAGGGCGCGGCGGGCGACGGGGTGGGAGCGGACGATCTCCGGCATGGACGTCGCGCCGCGGGTGAAGCGGGCGAAGACGTTCCAGGCCGGGCGGAAGCCGGTGAGCGCCGCGTGCAGCAGTCCGGGCTTGCGCGCGAACACCCCGTACAGGCGGCGGCCGATGCCCATCTCGACGCCGAGCCCGGCCTTGACGGCGAACGCGTAGTTGAGCGCCTGCCGCCGCGTCTCCACCGCGTCCCGCGCCTCGGCCATGCGGACGGCCCACTCCCCCGCGAGCCGCCCGGAGCGGAGCGCGAACGAGATGCCCTCGCGGGTCCACGGCTCCAGCAGCCCGGCCGCGTCCCCGCAGACCAGGACGCGGCCGCGGGAGAGCGGCGAGTCCTCGGTGCGGCAGCGCGTCAAGTGCCCGGAGGAGAGGTGCGGTTCGAAGCCGGAGAGGCCGAGCCGCGCGATGAACTGCTCCAGGTACCGCTTGGTGGCCGCGCCCTCGCCCCGGGCGGAGATCACGCCGACGGTGAGGGTGTCCCCCTTGGGGAAGACCCAGCCGTAACTGCCGGGCAGCGGGCCCCAGTCGATCTGCACCCGGCCCGCCCAGTCCTCCGCGACGCTCGGCGGAACCGGGATCTCCGCCTCCAGACCCAGGTCGACCTGGTCCATGGTGACGCCGACGTGCGCCCCTATCCGGCTGGCGCTGCCGTCCGCGCCGACGACCGCACGGGCCAGCACCGGCTCCTCCTCGCCGGAGAGGACGACGGCGACGGTGCGCCGGTCGGGCACCGTCGGGCCGTGCTGCTCGACGCGGGAGACCGTCACGCCCGTCCGCAGCTCGGCGCCCGCCTCGACGGCGCAGTCGACCAGGCCCTGGTCGAACTCGGGCCGGTTGATGAGCCCGAAGAGCATGTTCCGCGAGCGGCGGGTCCGCGTCAGCCTGCCGTCGAGGGAGAAGGTGACGGCGTGCACCCGCTCGCGCAGCGGGAGTTCGAAGCCGGGCGGCAGGGCGTCGCGCGAGGGGCCGATGATGCCGCCGCCGCAGGTCTTGTAGCGCGGCAGCTCCGCCTTCTCCAGCAGCAGCACCCGGCGCCCGGCGACGGCCGCGGCGTAGGCGGCGGACGCTCCCGCCGGTCCGGCACCGACCACGACGACGTCCCAGACCGTACGCTCGGCGCCGTCCTCCGCCGGGACCTCGCCCCCGGTGCCTCCGGCTGCGTTCTCGCTGCTCACGATGTGCTTACGCTCCCGCTCCAGGTCGCTCGTGCATGGCCGTCCGGCATCCTACGGCGCCCTGCCCGGGCGCCGTCCTGTGGGAGGATCGACGGCAATCGTCCGTACATGTGTGCGCGAACCGGCTGCCGCAGGCACGGCAACCCCGGCGGCGCGGCCGGGCACACGTGTTCCCAACGTCGCGCCCACAAGGAGCGTTCCCGTGGCTCTCAGCACAGACCAGACCGGATCCCCCGACGCCGTCGCCGCCGCCGTGGCCGAGCGGATGCCCGGTGCCCGCGCCGAACTCGCCGAGCTCGTCGCCTTCCGGTCCGTCGCCGACCCGGAGCAGTTCCCCAGGAGCGAGTGCGAGGGCGCCGCGCGCTGGGTCGCCGACGCGCTGCGCACCGAGGGCTTCGCCGAGGTGCGGCTGCTGGACACCCCGGACGGCACCCAGTCCGTCTACGGCCACCTGCCGGGCCCCGAGGGCGCCCCCACGGTGCTGCTGTACGCGCACTACGACGTGCAGCCGCCGCTGGACGAACAGGCGTGGCACACCCCACCGTTCGAGCTCACCGAGCGCGAGGACGGCCGCTGGTACGGCCGGGGCGCGGCGGACTGCAAGGGCGGCTTCGTCATGCATCTGCTGGCCCTGCGCGCACTGAAGGCCAACGGCGGTGTGCCGGTGGGCGTGAAGGTGATCGTCGAGGGCTCGGAGGAGCAGGGCACCGGCGGCCTGGAGCGGTACGCCGAGGCCCACCCGGAGCTGCTCGCCGCCGACGCGATCGTCATCGGTGACACCGGCAACTTCCGCGTCGGGCTGCCCACCGTCACCGCCTCGCTGCGCGGCATGGCGCTGCTGCGCGTCACCGTCGGCACCCTGGAGGGCAACCTGCACTCGGGCCAGTTCGGCGGCGCCGCGCCCGACGCGCTCTCCGCGCTGATCCGCACCCTCGACTCGGTCCGGGACGCCGAGGGCAGCACCGTCATCGACGGCCTGGAGACGGGCGCCCGCTGGGACGGACTCCAGTACCCCGAGGAGGAGTTCCGCCGCGACGCGAAGGTCCTCGACGGCGTCGGGCTGCCCGGCGCCGGTACGGTCGCGGACCGGCTGTGGGCCCGCCCGTCGGTGACCGTGCTCGGCATCGACTGCCCGCCGGTCGTCGGCGCCACGCCGTCCGTGCACGCGGGCGCGCGGGCGCTGGTCAGCCTGCGGGTCCCGCCGGGTGAGGACGCGGCGGAGGCGGCGGCGCTGCTGACCGCGCACCTGGAGGCCCATGTCCCGTGGGGCGCACAGGTGTCGGTGGAGAAGGTCGGCCAGGGCCAGCCGTTCCGCGCCGACACCACCAGCCCGGCCTACTCCGCGATGGCCTCCGCGCTGCGCGACGCGTACGACGGGACGGAGATGGAGACGGCGGGCCAGGGCGGCTCGATCCCGCTGTGCAACACACTGGCCTCGCTCTACCCGGAGGCGGAGATCCTGCTGATCGGGCTGAGCGAGCCGGAGGCGCAGATCCACGCCGTCAACGAGAGCGTCTCGCCGCAGGAGCTGGAGCGCCTCTCGGTCGCCGAGGCCCTGTTCCTCCAGCGGTACGCCTCCGGCGCCTGACGGACGGGCGGCGGGGCCCGGACTCCGGGTTCCCCGCCGCCCCTTCACGCGGTGCGGCCCCTCCCCCGTGACGGGCGTCAGCAGCCGCCGCTGCCCACCGGGACGCCGCGTTCGAGGTAGAGCGGACGGCCCAGCTCCCGGGCGCGCAGCGCGCATCGCAGGCGGTCGCGGCGGACGGGCGGGAGCAGGTCGGCGGCCTCCTCCTCACTGGCGAAACGCCAGTCCCGCAGCTCGGTGTTGGGCAGCAGGATGCCGCGGGACTGCGCCGGGGCGATCCGGCCCCCGTCGAACAGCAGCCGCAGACCGCCGAACCCGGGCGGGCGCGGCGGCTCCCAGTCGGACAGCAGCAGCCGCGGGGTGCCCTCCAGGCTCAGGCCCAACTCCTCGGCCACCTCCCGCAGTCCGGCCCGCGAGGGCGCCTCCCCGGACTCGACGATGCCGCCGGGGAACTCCCAGCCCGGCTTGTACGTCGGGTCGACGAGCAGCACCCGGTCGCGCTCGTCGAAGAGCAGCACCCCGGCGGCGACGGTCTCCGCCCTCGGCTCCGGGGTCTGCACGATGTCCTGCGCGCCCGCGCCCGCGTGCACGGCCTCGGCTATCCGCTCGGCCGTCTGCCGGGGGGTGAGCCGGGTGGTGTCGATGACGTGCGCCTCGGGGCCGATCCACTCCAGCGCGTCGCGGTAGGCGGGGATCAGCTCCAGGCAGCGGTGCCGGCCCGACTCGCCCTCGCGGTCGGCCCGTTGGCCGATCCGGCGGCGAAGGATCGTTTCGTCAGCGTGCAGCAGCAGATGCCGCACCGGTATGCGGCGAGCGGCCAGCGTGCCGAAGATCTCGTCCCTGAAGTCCCGGCGCAGCAGCGTCATCGGCGCGATCAGCGGCCCGGGCACCTCGGTGAGCAGCGCCGCGGCGGTGTCCGCCACGAGCCTGCGCCAGGACGGCAGTTCCGTCACGTCGTCGACCTCGCCGAGCCGCTCCTTGGGCAGCATCTGCCGCAGTCCCGCCCCGAGCAGCTCCGGGTCGTAGAGCGTGCTGCCCGGCAGCAGGTCCAGGAGTTCGTGCGCCGTCGTGGTTTTGCCCGCGCCGAAGGCGCCGTTCAGCCACACCAACACGGTCGGTTCCCCCTCATCCGTCGCCCCCGCATCCTCTGCCCGCCGCGCTCCCGCCCCGGCGGGACGGCCCGGCGGGATCCGTCAACGTGTCCGGCTCCCGCCGTACTTACCCGCGACGGTCACCCGAGGCACGTCCCCGGCGGAATTCCCGGGCCGCCCCGGGAACCCGGCCGCCCGTCCGGGCGCGGCGGGCGCCGGTACCGGGCTCCGCGCGTCCCCGTCGGAGCAGTTCACCCCGCAGTCGTACACGTCCACCCCCGTCGCCGTACAGAGCCACCCGGCGACCCGACCGCTCCGGCGCGCACGGGCCGCGCCCCGCGCACCGCACCCCCGTACGGCGCCCGTGCGCCGCCGCCTCACGCGCCGGGCGCGGGGAGCCCGCAGACGGCGGCGGCGCCGATCAGGCCCGCGTCGGTGCCCATCTGCGCTGGCACGACGTCGAGTTGGCGTACGTAGGAGAGGACGGCGAACTCGTGCAGCGCCTTGCGCAGCGGCGCGAACAGCACGTCACCGGCCGAGGCCACTCCCCCGCCCACCACGGCGACGCCGATGTCGGTCAGCGTGGCCGTCGCGGCGATGCCGGCGGCGAGCGCGCGGGCCGCGCGGTGGAAGGAGGCCACGGCCACCGGGTCGCCCTCGCGCGCGGCGGCCGCGACGGCGGCGGCGCCGGTGTCGCCGTCCGGGCCGGGGCGCCAGCCGTGCTCCAGGGCGCGGCGGGCGATGTTGGGGCCGCTGGCGAGGCGTTCGACGCAGCCGCGGCCGCCGCAGGGGCACAGGTCCCCGTCGAGGTCGACGCTGATGTGCCCGATGTGCCCCGCGTTGCCCGAGGGCCCGGCGTGCACCCGTCCACCGAGCACCAGTCCGCCGCCGACGCCGGTGGAGACCACCATGCACAGCGCGTCGGGCCGGCCGCGCGCCGCGCCCTTCCAGTGCTCGGCGGCGGCCATCGCCACCCCGTCCCCGACGAGCGTCACGGGCAGCCCCCGGGTGTGCTCGCGCACCCTCGGGGCGAGCGGAAAGTCGCGCCAGGACGGGATGTTGACGGGGCTGACGGTGCCCGTACCGGCGTCCACCGGGCCCGCGCTGCCGATGCCGACCGCGCCGACGCGGGACCACAGCGCGGTCTCGCCGGCCAGTTCGTCGAGGACCTCGGCGACGGCGCCCATGGTCGCCTCCGCCTCGGTGCCGGACGGGGTCGGTCGGCGGGCGCGGGCCAGGAGGGTGCCGTCGCGGTCCACGACCGCTCCCGCGATCTTGGTGCCGCCGATGTCGAGTGCGGCCACGAGGTCGGTGCGCATGCGCGGTTGCTCCCGGGGTGACGTGCCTGCCGCTCACCGGCCGGGAGCGGTCCGGCGTCAGTCTGACGCGACTGTGACAACGTTGTCCAGCCGTCGGTGCCACCCGATATGCTGACCGCTGCCCGCCGCCGACGCCCCCACACCCGAGACGAGAAGGACGACCCACCGTGGCCGACACCGCACGACCCGCCGGAGCCGGCGCCCCGGAGCCGCGCTACGGCCAGCGGCCCACCATGAAGGACGTCGCGGCCCGCGCGCGGGTCGGCCTCAAGACCGTCTCCCGGGTCGTGAACGGCGAGGCGGGCGTCTCGGCCGACACCGAACGCCGCGTCCAGGAGGCCATCACCGCGCTCGGGTTCCGGCGCAACGACAGCGCCCGCATCTTGCGCAAGGGCCGCACCTCCAGCGTCGGACTCGTCCTGGAGGACCTGGCCGACCCGTTCTACGCCCCGCTCAGCCGGGCCGTCGAGGAGGCCGCGCGGGCGCACGGCGCGCTGCTCGTCAACGGCTCCAGCGCCGAGGACCCGGAGCGCGAACGGGAGTTGGTGCTCGCGCTGTGCGCGCGGCGGGTGGACGGCCTGATCATCGTCCCCGCCAGCGACGACCACCGCTATCTGGAACCGGAGATCGCCGCCGGCGTCGCCACCGTCTTCGTGGACCGCCCGCCGGGGCGGATCGACGCCGACCTCGTCCTCACCGACTCCTACGAGGGCGCGCGGAACGGCGTCGCGCACCTGATCGCGCACGGGCACCGGCGCATCGGGTACATCGGCGACGACCCGCGCATCCACACCGCGGCCGAACGGCTGCGCGGCTACGAGGCGGCGATGGCCGAGGCGGGCCTGCCGGTGCACGCCTCCTGGCGGGCCCCCGGCGTCACCTCGCCGGAGCGGGTACGCGCCGACGCGGAGCGGATGCTCACCGGCCCCGAGCCGGTCACCGCGCTGTTCACGGGCAACAACCGGGTGACGGTCACCGCGGTGCGGGTGCTCTCGGGCCGCGAGCGGCCCGTCGCGCTGGTCGGGTTCGACGACTTCGAGCTCGCCGACCTGCTCTCCCCGCCTGTCACCGTCGTCGCGCAGGACCCGGCCCGGCTCGGCAAGGGCGCGGCCGAGCTGCTCTTCCGCAGGCTCGACGGCGTCGACGACGCGCCCCGCCGGGTCGTCCAGCCCACCCGCCTGATCCCGCGCGGCTCGGGCGAACTCCCGCCGTACGACTGAGCGTTCAGCGGGCCGCGCCGGTCACCCGCGTCCGCAGACGGGGAGGCCGGGGACGGGCTTGTCGTTCTCGCCGCCCTTGAGGTAGACGGCGCTGACGTACACCCCGGTGTTGCCGCTGTCGTCGTCGGTCCTGGCCCACCACACGTTGGTCCACTCGCCCGCGGTCTCGCGGTGCGGCTGCTTCTCCTGGCAGTAGAAGTAGTTGACGCCCGCCTTGAGGAAGCCGGCCGGGCGGTGCGCCGCGTCGTAGGAGTCGGCCCTGCGCCACACCTCGCAGTTGTGCTTGCCGCCGCCGATCGGCTTGCACGCGGGCGCGGGCGCCGGCTCACCGCCCCCGGGCCCGCGGCTCGGTTCCGGTTCCGGGGCGGGCTTGCGCTCGGGCTTCCGCTCCGCCTGGTCCTCGGGTTCCTCCGACGGCTTGGGCTCGGGCCGCCGCTCGGGGTCGTTGCCGCCCCGGTCCGGCTCGGCCTCGCCGGCCGGGCCGCGCCCGCCGTCCCCCTGCCGCCGCTCCGAACTCCCGGGCGAGGCCGCCTGCTTGCCGCCCGCCGGGCCCGCCTCCGCGCGTCCCCCGCCGCCGTCGTCCCCGCCGCCGACCACGGCGTACGTCACACCGCCGCCCGCGAGCACCACCAACGCGGCGGCGGCGACGGCCAGTCCGCGCCGCCGCCTCTTCCCGCCGCTCGGGGTGCGGCCCGTGCGGGCCTCGGAGGGGTCGACGGGCGCTCCGGGGGCCGACGGCGCGGGACTGTACGGGGCGGCGTTGTACGCGGCGGCCCCGGGCGGTGCGGTCGGCGGCTCGGGCGGGGCGGCGGCCGGTGCCGGGTACGGGGCGGGCGCCGGGCCCGAGTTCGCGGCGCCCGGGGCCGGGGCGTCCGGGGCGCGGCGGGTCAGGCGGACCGTTTCGGAGGTGAGCGGGAGCGGGGCGCCCTCCGCGACGGCCGTCAGCAGGGCGGCCGCGCGGGACGCGTCGGCGCGCTCGCGCGGGTCCTTGTGCATCAACTCGGCCAGCGCGGGCCCCAGTCGGCCGGCCCGCACCGGTTCGGGCAGCGGGTCGGTGACGATCGCGGTGAGCGTCGACCAGGTGGAGGTGCGGCGGAACGGAGCGGCGCCCTCCACGGCCGCGTAGAGCGTGGCGCCGAGCGCCCACACGTCGGAGGCGGGCCCGGGGTCCTCGCCGCGGGCGCGTTCGGGGGCGAGGTAGTCGAGGGAGCCGACGAGTTCGCCGCTGCCCGTGAGCCGGGTGGCGGCGCCGTCGTCCGGGTCCTCGACGGCGGCGATGCCGAAGTCGGTGAGCACCACCCGGCCGTGCCCGGACGTGCCCGGCGCCTGTTCCAGGAGGATGTTGCCCGGCTTGACGTCCCGGTGCAGGACGCCGGCCCGGTGCGCGGCGGCCAGCGCGTCCAGGACGCGGGCGCCGATCGACGCTGCCTGCTCCGGCGGCAGGGTGCCGGAGCGGCGCAGGACGTCGTCGAGCGAAGGCCCTTCGACCAGTTCCATGACGATGACGGGGCGCCCCTCGTGCTGCGCCACGTCGTGCACGGCGACGACGCCGGAGTGCCGGACCCGTGCCGCCGCCCTGGCCTCGCGCTGCATGCGGGTGCGCAGTTCGTCGAGTTCCCCGCCGCCCGCGTCGGTGAAGGTCCGCAGTTCCTTCAACGCCACTTCGCGGCCGAGCACTTCGTCCGTGGCGCGCCACACCACGCCCATGCCGCCGCGGCCGAGCCGGCGCGTGATCCGGTAGCGCCCGGCCAGCAGCCGGCCGGCACCGTCGTCGCCGCCCGTGTGGCCGCCGTCCGATGCCTGCTGCCCATCCCCCGGTACCCGCACAGCGTCCGTCCCTCGAGTCGCCTGGTGTCGGGCACAGCCTACGGGGCGCGGGCGGCGCCGGGAGACCCGCCGCCGCCCGCCCGTACCGCCTTACGCGGTGGGCCGTCCGGCGATTCCGGCCAGGTCGGCGCGGGTCATTCCGGCGCGGCGGGCGACCTCGTCGGTCGTCAGGGCGCCGCAGTCGAGGCCGCGCAGCAGGTAGTTGGCGAGCGCCTTGGCGGTGGCGGGCTCGTCGGCGACGCCGCCGACGCCGGCGGCCGAGGGGTTGGCGTACGCGGCGATCCGGGCCGCGGCCTGCTCCATGCCCTCGCGGTAGAAGGCGTACACGGCCGCGTAGCGGGTGGGCAGGTGGCCGGGGTGCATGTCCCAGCCCTGGTAGTAGGCGCGGGCCAGGGAGCGGCGGACGAGGCCGTGGTGCAGCCGCCAGGCGTCGTGCACCTTCTCGCGCGGGCCGACGGGCAGCACGTTGGTGGAGCCGTCGGAGAGGCGGACGCCGGTGCCGGCCGCGGCGACCTGCATGACGGCCTTGGCGTGGTCGGCGACGGGGTGGTCCATGGCCTGGTAGGCGGCGCTGACGCCGCAGGAGGCGCTGTAGTCGAAGGTGCCGTAGTGCAGGGAGGTGGCGCGTCCGGCGGCGGCCTCGATCATGCGCGCGACGGTGGCGCGGCCGTCGGCGCCGAGGATGGACTGGGTGGTCTCGATCTGGATCTCGAAACCTATCCGGCCGGCGGCGAGGCCGCGTGCCTTCTCGAACTCCTCGCACAACGTGACCATGGCCTCGACCTGTTCGGGATAGGTCACCTTCGGCAGGGTCAGCAGCAGCCCCTCGGGCAGGCCGCCGGCCTCCAGCAGGCCGGTGAGGAAGATGTCGAGGGTGCGGATGCCGCGGTCGCGGACGGCGGCCTCCATGCACTTCATGCGGATGCCGGTGAACGGCGGCGCCGTGGTCTCCTTCTGTGCCGCGGCGACGAGCCGGGCGGCCTGCGCGGCGGCCTCGTCCTCCTCGGCGTCGGGGCGGTTGCCGTAGCCGTCCTCGAAGTCGATGCGCAGGTCCTCGACGGGCTCGCGCTCCAGCTTGGCGCGTACGCGCTCGTAGACGGGCTCGGCGAGCTCGTCGGAGAGGCCGAGGACGGCGGCGAACGAGGCCGCGTCCGGGGCGTGTTCGTCCAGCATCTGGAGCGCCTGGCGGCCCCAGGAGGCCACGGTGTCGGCGGAGAAGGCGTCGGCCGGGACGTAGCAGGTGTGGACCGGCTGGCGGGAGCCCGGGTCGCCGGGGTAGCGCCGGGCCAGTTCGGCGTCGACCGGGGCCAGCCGGTCCCCGATCTCCTCGCTCACCGTGCTCGCCAGGCTTGTGCTCGCCGCCTTGGGGTCGCTCACGTCCGACTCTCCTTCCGCATCCGGTCTCTGCCCATTCTCACTCCGCCGTGCCGCCGCCTCACGGGCGGTGCCCGGCACGGATGTCCGGAATATTTTCCGGAACGTGGAATCGGCAATTCGCATAGCGAAGTTATCCGTGCCGTGTCCGCAGGTCAACACCCTCCCGGAAGACCTCCCGGGACGACGGAGAAACCCTGTGTGCCCGGATTCCCACGCTTCGCACACACCCCCGGACGCACACCGCCCCCGCACACCCTCGGGTGCGCGGGGGCGACGGCGGACAAGCCCCGGGCGTTCAGCCCTTGCGGGTCTTGACCTCCTCGGTGAGCTGCGGCGCGACGTCGAAGAGGTCGCCGACGACGCCGTAGTCGACGAGGTCGAAGATCGGCGCCTCGGCGTCCTTGTTGATCGCGACGATCGTCTTCGAGGTCTGCATACCGGCGCGGTGCTGGATCGCACCGGAGATGCCGGCCGCGATGTACAGCTGCGGCGAGACGGACTTACCGGTCTGGCCGACCTGGTTGGAGTGCGGGTACCAGCCGGCGTCGACGGCGGCGCGCGAGGCGCCGACGGCGGCACCGAGCGAGTCCGCGAGGGACTCGATGACGTGGAAGTTCTCCGCGCCGTTCACGCCACGGCCGCCGGAGACGACGATCGCGGCCTCGGTCAGCTCCGGACGGCCGGTCGACTCACGCGGCGCCCGCGAGGTGACCTTGGTGCCCGTGGCCTGCTCGCCGAAGGAGACGGACAGCGCCTCGACGGCACCGGCGGCCGGGGCGGCCTCCGGCGCGGCGGAGTTGGGCTTGACGGTGATCACCGGAGTGCCGCGCGTGATGCGGGACTTGGTGGTGAACGCGGCCGCGAAGACGGACTGCGAGGCCACCGGGCCCTCGTCGCCGGCCTCCAGGTCGACGGCGTCGGTGATGATGCCGGAGCCGATGCGGACCGCGAGGCGGGCCGCGATCTCCTTGCCCTCGGCGGAGGAGGGCACCAGCACGGCGGCCGGGGAGACGGCGTCGTAGGCGGCCTGCAGCGCGTCCACCTTCGGGACGACGAGGTAGTCGCCGAACTCCGGGGCGTCGGCGGACAGTACGCGGGTGGCGCCGTGCTCGCCGAGGACCTTCGCGGCCTCCTCGGCGTTCGGGCCCAGGTGCACCGCGACCGGGTCGCCGATGCGACGGGCCAGCGTCAGCAGCTCCAGGGTCGGCTTGCGGACGGCACCGTCCACGTGGTCGACGTAGACAAGGACTTCAGCCATGGGAATTGTTCTCCTGCCGGTGTGAGTGGGGCTCCCGGCCCCGGGGGACGTGGGTGGCGGGGCCGCTCAGAGGAGCTTCTGGCCCGCGAGGAACTCGGCGAGCTGCTTGCCGCCCTCGCCCTCGTCCTTGACGACGGTGCCCGCGGTGCGCGCCGGACGCGGGGTGGCCTCGTCGACCTTGGTCCAGGCGCCCTCGAGGCCGAAGTCGTCGCCGTCCAGGTCCAGATCGTCCAGGTCCAGGGACTCCACCGGCTTCTTCTTCGCCGCCATGATCCCCTTGAAGGAGGGGTAACGCGCCTCGCCCGACTGGTCGGTGACGGACACGACGGCCGGCAGGGCCGCCTCCAGGTGCTCGGTCGCGGTGTCGCCGTCACGGCGGCCCTTGACGTTGCCGTCCTCGACCGAGACCTCGGACAGCAGCGTCACCTGCGGCACACCGAGACGCTCGGCGAGCATCGCCGGGAGGACGCCCATCGTGCCGTCGGTGGAGGCCATGCCGCACACGACCAGGTCGTAGCCGGTCTTCTCGATGGCCTTGGCCAGCACCAGGGAGGTGCCCAGCGCGTCGGTGCCGTGCAGGTCGTCGTCCTCGACGTGAACGGCCTTGTCGGCGCCCATCGACAGCGCCTTGCGCAGCGCGTCGTTCGCGTCCTCCGGACCCACGGTCAGGACGGTGACCTCCGCGTCGTCCGCGTCGTCCGCGATCTGGAGCGCCTGCTCGACCGCGTACTCGTCCAGTTCCGACAGCAGCCCGTCGACCGACTCACGGTCGGTCGTCAGGTCCTCGGCGAAGTGCCGGTCGCCAGTGGCGTCGGGCACGTACTTCACAGCGACAACGATCCTCAAGCTCACGCCGGCTCTCCTACTGCCTCGTCTTAACTGTTCCGGTCCGGTGGACCTTGCTGGCCGTCCACAATATTACTCGCCAGTACACTCGGCACGTTCCCCACTGGCAAGGCCGGTGAACTGTGACCTTCCCAACGCGGAGCGCAAGGGCAACTCAATCACGCAGCGCCGTGAATCGCCCCTGGTGATACAGGAGCGGACGACTGCCCTCCGCGCTCTCCCCCGCGGCCACTTCGGCCAGGACCACGCGGTGGTCCCCCGCGGGCACCCGCGCCACGATCCGGCACACCAGCCACACCGGCACGCCCTCCAGCACGGGCACGCCGTACGGGCCCTCCCGCCAGCGCGTCGGCGCGGCGAAGCGGTCGGCGCCGCTGCGCGCGAAACGCTCCGCCAACTCCCGCTGGTGCTCGGCCAGTACGTGCACGCCGACGTACTCGGCCTCGGCGAGCACGGGCCAGCTGGAGGAACCCGTCCCGGCCCCGAAGGAGACCAGGGGCGGTTCGGCGGCGACGGAGGTGAGGGAGGTGGCGGTGAACCCCGCGAGCCGGCCGTCCGGTCCGGCCGAGCGGGCCGTGACGACGGCGACGCCCGCGGCGTGCTCCCGGAAGGCGGCGCGCAGCAGCCCGGGACCCGCGCCCGGCGGGTCCGTACGCGCTCCCCGCGCCGTGCTGTCGGCGGCCGATGTGTCGAGCGTGCTCACCGGCAACGCCCCGTAGTGCCCGGATGACCCGGTGTCGCAGACCCCATGCGGTCACGGTGGCGACCCGGGTGGCACACCGTCAAGAAGCGCCCGTCACTTGGGAGATCAATCACGGCGTCCGCGCTCACTCCGCGGCGGTGGCCTCACCCAGGGCCGCGATGACGTCGGCCTTGCGCGGCTGGCCGGAGGCGCGGCGCACGGTGCGCCCGTGCGCGTCGAGCACCAGGACGGTCGGGGTGCCGGTGACGTCCAGCGCGCGGACGAGGTCGAGGCGCTCCTCCGCGTCGATCTCGACGTGCTCGACGCCGGTCACCATGTCCGCGACCTCGCGCAGCACCCGCCGCGTCGCGCGGCACGGCTGGCAGAAGGCGCTGGAGAAGTGCACCAGCGTCGCCCGCTCCCCCAGGCGCGCGGCGCCGATCCGTTCGGCGGTGAGCCGCTCCCCGTCCCGCATCTACGCACCTCCCGCAGCATCGTCCCGGAGCCGCGGACCCGCGGCTCCGGCGTCCACCGTACGCAGCCGGTGATCCCGCACGTGAACCGGGCGGCACGGGAGCGGAAGGGGGAGGAAGCGGACGGGGAACGGGCGTACGTGACGAGGATCTCCCGGAGCGCGCGGGACCGGGGTAGCGGGGGACGGTGCTTTTCGGGAACTATCTGCGGAAGCCCGAAGTTACGCATCCGTAGGTGACCGGGCGTCCGGCGGGAGAACCCCCGCCCAAGGCACCGACACGAAGGGTTCCCCCGACATGGCAGATCTCGTCTACCCGCCGGTGATAGGCGCAGCCCGCGCCTGGTTCAAGGCGCTGGACCTGAAGTTCGACATGCAGGGCACCGAGCACATCCCCTCCCGTGGCGGAGCCGTCCTCGTCAGCAACCACATCAGCTATCTCGACTTCGTCTTCGCCGGCCTGGCCGCGCAGCCCGCGAAGCGGCTGGTGCGCTTCATGGCGAAGGAGTCGGTCTTCCGGCACAAGGTGTCGGGGCCGCTGATGCGCGCGATGAAGCACATCCCCGTCGACCGCTCGCAGGGCGACGACGCGTACCGGCACGCGCTGCGCTCGCTGCGCGAGGGCGAGGTCATCGGCGTCTTCCCCGAGGCGACGATCTCCCGGTCGTTCACGCTCAAGGACTTCAAGTCCGGTGCCGCCAGGCTCGCACAGGAGGCCAGGGTGCCGCTGGTGCCGGTGGCGCTGTGGGGCACCCAGCGGCTGTGGACGAAGGGCCAGAAGCGGGACTTCGGACGGAACCACTTCCCCATCTCCATCCACGTCGGCGAGCCGGTGCACCCCGGCCCCGACGAGACGGCGCCCGGCGTCACCGAGCGGCTGCGCGGCCGCGTCCAGGAGCTGCTGGAGGCCGCGCAGCGCGCGTACCCCGCGGCGCCGAAGGGCCCCGAGGACAGCTGGTGGCTGCCCGCGCACCTCGGCGGCACGGCCCCGACCCCGGCCCAGGCCAGGGCTCTCTGACCGGCCACGTCACCACGGTTCACAGCGCGGCCGGGAGCAGCTGCCACAGGTGCTCCCGGTCGCGCGCCGTGCGCAGCGCCCGCAGCACGACCGGGTGCGGCGCGTCGTACAGCAGCGGGTAGTCGCACTCGCCGCACTCCGGGCGTACGGGCCAGGCCAGTTGCTCCCTGCCGGTGCTGAACCGGGCGTCGACGCCCGGCTTGTTGCCCCGCGGGTCCTGCCGCACCCAGCGGCCCGTGCCGGGGACGCGTACGGCGAGGAGCCCGTGCAGCACGTCCAGCCGCTGGTAGCAGAACCCGGCGGGGATGCCCTCGGCGCGCAACAGGGCCGCCAGGGCGTGGGACTTGGTGTGGCAGATGCCGGTACGGGCGGCGAGCACCTCCGAGGCGCGCCAGGGTCCGCGCCGCGGGTCGCCGACGTCCGCCGCGTGCGGGATGGTGTCGCGGACGTGCGCGAACGCGGCGTGCGCGTAGCCGAGTCGACCCTCCGTGCGGGCGCGCAGCCGGGCCGCGGTCTCCCGTACCAGGGGGTGGGTGTGGTCGATGACGTCGTCCGCGACGAGGTAGGCCGACTCGTCGGCGGTCACTGGTGTCAGCCGCATGCCCAGGAGCGTACGGGGACGGCCGACGGCATTCAATAGAATTACCGTCGACCGTATATATATTCACCGCTATGCAGCCCCCGCAACTGCCGCTCCGGGGGCTGCCGTTGGCGCGCTACCTGGCCATCTCCTCGCGCAGCGCGGCGACGAAGCCGTCGACGTCCTCCTCCTGGGTGTCGAAGGAGCACATCCAGCGGACGTCCCCCGCGGCCTCGTCCCAGAAGTAGAAGCGGTAGCGCTTCTGGAGGCGTTCGGACACCTCGTGCGGGAGGCGCGCGAAGACCGCGTTGGCCTGCACCGGGTAGAGGATCTCCACGCCGTCCACCCCGCGCACGCCGTCGGCCAGGCGCCGGGCCATGCTGTTCGCCCGCCGCGCGTTGCGCAGCCACAGGTCGCCGGCGAGCAGCGCCTCCCACTGGACGGACACGAAGCGCATCTTCGAGGCCAGCTGCATCGACAGCTTGCGCAGGTGCGGCATGCCCCGGACCCCGTCGGGTTCGAGGACGACGACGGCCTCGCCGAAGACCATGCCGTTCTTGGTGCCGCCGAGGGAGAGGATGTCCACCCCGGCCGCGTTGGTGAACGCGCGCATCGGAACGTCCAGCGCGGCGGCCGCGTTGGCGATCCGGGAGCCGTCCATGTGCACCTTCATGCCGCGCTCGTGGGCGTGGTCGCAGATCGCGCGGATCTCGTCGACGGTGTAGAGCGTGCCGAGTTCGGTGCCCTGCGCCAGCGAGACCACCTGCGGCATGGCCCGGTGCTCGTCGTCCCAGCCGAACGCCTCGCGGTCGATCAGCTCGGGGGTGAGCTTGCCGTCCTCGGTGGGGACGGTCAGCAGCTTGAGCCCGCCGACGCGCTCGGGCGCCCCGCACTCGTCGACGTGGATGTGCGCGCTGTCGGCGCAGATGACGGCGCCCCGGCGGTCGGTGACGGCCTGGAGGGAGACGACGTTGGCACCGGTGCCGTTGAACACCGGGAAGGCCTCGGCCCGTTGGCCGAAGTGGCTGCGTATCAGGCGTTGCAGATTCGCGGTGTAGTCGTCGGCGCCGTAGGCGGCCTGGTGGCCGCCGTTGGCCAGGGCGAGGGCCGCCAGGACCTCGGGGTGCGCACCCGCGTAGTTGTCACTCGCGAATCCGCGGGTCTCGGGGTCGTGGCGGCGCCTGGCGTCGGTCGCGGGATGGTCCGGGGCGTCCTGGGTGTGCGGCACGGCGGGACGGTTCACGGGGCGGGGGTCAGCCACAGACGGTTTCCGTTCAGTTCGGCGGTGGGCTTGGTCCAAGTCTCGGCGATGGCCGCGGCCAGGTCCTTGACGTCCGTGAACCCCGCGAACTTGGCGTTCGGACGGTCGGCCCGCATCTGGTCGTGCACCAGCGCCTTGACCACCAGGATCGCAGCGGCGGCCGACGGGCCCGCCTCGCCCCCGGCCTTGCGGAAGGCGTCGGCCAGCGCCAGCGTCCACGCCTCGGCGGCGGCCTTGGCGGCGGCGTACGCGGCGTTGCCCGCGGTGGGCTTGCCGGTGCCGGCCGCGCTGATCAGCAGGAAGCGGCCGTTGTCGCCGGCGCGCAGGTACGGCTCGAAGGCCAGCGAGGTGTGCTGGACGGTCCGGACGAGGAGCTTGTGCAGCACCTCCCAGTGACCGAGGTCGGTCTCCGCGAAGGTCTTGGAGCCGCGCCAGCCGCCCACCAGGTGCACCAGCCCGTCGATCCGCCCGAACTCCTTCTCCGTACGGACCGCCCACTCGCGGGTGGCCTCCAGATCGAGCAGGTCCACGGTGTCGCCGGTGACGGTCGCGCCGCCGTGCGCGAACCTCGCCGCGTCCACGGCCTGCGCGAGGCGCTCCGGGTCGGAGTCGCAGCCGACGACGACCGCGCCCTCCTCGGCGAGCCGCAGCAGCGTCGCCTGCCCGGCCGGCCCCGCCGCGCCCGCCACCGCGATGACCCGGCCCTCCAGCCGGCCCTTGCCGTTCCCCTCGTAACCCTGCGTCGTGGTGTCCGTCATGATCCTCGCCCTCCTCGTGCTCGCCGGGCCCGCCGGCCCGACCCCGGCCGCGGGCCCGGCAACGCCGGGTCCGCACGCCCGGTCGTCCCGTGCCGTCCGTCCCGTGCCGGTCGTTCCGGGCCGGCGCCGTGGCGCCGGCCTCGTGTGGTCGCTGCTGCCGTGTCCGGCAGGGGGTACGCCCGCTCAGGCCGCGGCGGGGTGCGCCGGTGCCTCGGCGGTGATGCCCTCCGTCGATGCGATCACGGAACGGAGCTTCTTCGCGAGTGCCTCATAGAACATGCTCAGCGGAAACTCGTCCGGGAGCACCTCGTCCACGAGCTTGCGCGGGGGCAGGCTGGTGTCCAGGGCGTCGGGGCCCTTGGCCCAGGTCGATCCGGGGTGCGGGGCGAGGTAGGTGGAGACCAGCTCGTACGCCTTGAACCAGTGCACGAGCTTGGGGCGGTCGATGCCCTCGCGGTACAGCGTCTCGATCGCCTCGCGGAGCTTGACGGTCACCTCGCGGGCGAGGTCCCAGTCGATGGAGAGGGTGTTGTCCGTCCAGCGCAGGGCGTCGTGCCGGTGCAGGAAGGCGAAGAGCAACTGGCCGCCCAGACCGTCGTAGTTGCGCTTGCGCTCGCCGGTGACGGGGAACCGGAACAGCCGCTCCAGCAGCATCGCGTAGCTCACGTCCCGGCCCTGCGGGTAGCCCTCGGCCTCCAGCTTGAGGCCCTCGTGGAAGGCGGTGAGGTCGCAGCGGAGCTCCTCCAGGCCGTACATCCAGAACGGCTGGCGCTGCTTGATCATGAACGGGTCGAAGGGCAGGTCGCCGTGGCTGTGCGTACGGTCGTGGATCATGTCCCACAGCACGAAGGTCTCCTGGCAGCGGCGCTGGTCCTCCAGCAGGCCGCGCGCCTCCTCCGGCAGCTGAAGACCGGTGACGTCGCAGGCCGCGGCGACGACGCGGCGGAAGCGGGCCGCCTCGCGGTCGCAGAAGATGCCGCCCCAGGAGAACCGGGCGGGCGCCTCGCGCACCGCGATGGTCTCGGGGAAGAGGACGGCGGAGTGGGTGTCGTACCCGCCGGTGAAGTCCTCGAAGGTGATGCCGCAGAACAGCGGGTTGTCGTAGCGGGTGCGCTCCAGCTCGGCGAGCCAGTCGGGCCAGACCATGCGGAGGACGACGGCCTCCAGGTTGCGGTCCGGGTTGCCGTTCTGGGTGTACATGGGGAAGACGACCAGGTGCTGGAGCCGGTCGGCGCGGTTCTGCGCGGGCTGGAAGGCGAGCAGCGAGTCGAGGAAGTCGGGTATGCCGAAGCCGTCCTCGGCCCAGCGGCGCAGGTCCGCGGTGAGGGCCTCGTGGTACGCGGCGTCGTGCGGCAGCAGTGCGGAGATCCGGCCGACGGCCTCGCAGACGCTGTCCAGCTCGGCCTCGACGGCGGCACGGGAGGGTGCACCCTCGGCCTCGAAGTCGATCGAGCCGTCCGGCGACTGGGCGGCCCTGATGGCCTCCACGGACCGCTTCAGGACCGGCCAGGCCGGGTGCTCGACCACGGGTGCGGCGGACGAAGCATCGCGATCCGCGCGCTCGGGCGAAAGAATTTCCGTCATGTCTGCCCCTCCACAGGAGAACCTCGCGTGTAATGACAGTAACCACGCGAGGGTCCGTCGCTCAAGGGGAGATCACGGGAAATTATCCGCCGGACACCCCGTCTTCACCGCCGTTCTTCCTGCCGGGCAGGGTTTCCGCGACAGCCTTGCCCACTCCGCGCTGGGCTTCGGCCGCGTCCGGCAGCGCCTCGGCGAGGCCGAAGAAGCCGTGGAACATCCCCGGGTAGTGCGCCTCGCTCACCGCGACGCCGCAGGCGCGCAGCTTCGCCGCGTACGCGCGGCCCTCGTCGCACAGCGGATCGCAGCCCGCCGTCACCACATGGGCCGGCGGCATCCCCGTGAGGTCGGCGCACAGCGGCGAGAGGTACGGGTGCGCGAGGTCGGTACCCGGGGGCACGTACTGCTCGGCGTACCAGCGCATCGCCGTCCGGGTCAGGAACAGGCCCTCGCTGTTCCTGCGGTGCGAGTCCGTCTCCCCGGACAGGTCCGTCGCCGGGTAGACCAGCACCTGCGCGGCCGGGAGGGGGCCGCCCCGGTCGCGGGCCATCAGCGTGGCCGCCGCCGCCAGGTTGCCGCCCGCGCTGTCACCGGCCATCACCAGCGCCTCGGGGGCGCCGCCCAGCTCGCCGACGTGCTCGGCCGCCCAGCACAGCGCGGCGTAGGCGTCCTCGGCCGGCTCGGGGAAGCGGGCCTCGGGCGCGAGCCGGTACTCGACGGAGACGACGACGGCGCCGCCCTCCCGGCAGATGCCGCGCGCCGTCCCGTCATGCGTGTCGATCCCGCACAGCACCCAGCCGCCGCCGTGCAGGAACACCACCGTGGGGTGCGGGCCCTCGCCGAAGGGACGGTAGATCCGCACCGGCAGCTCGGGCGCCCCCGCGGGCCCCGGTATCAGCCGGTCGGTCACCTCCCGCACCTCGGTCACGGGCAGCGGTGCCTTCGGTGCGGCGGCCAGGACGCGGCGGGCCTCGGCGGCGTCCGTGACCGTGCCCCCGAGGTCGGGGAAGAAGGCGGTCATGGCCTCCATCAGGGGGCGTGCCTCGGGCGCGAGGCGCTCCATCGGGCTCCGGTCCAGCGGGTCCGGGCCCTGCGGGTCCGGGGAGAGGGTGTCGGTCACGGTCGGCTCCTTCAGGCGAGGACGGTCTGCGGGCGGTGCGTACGGAAACCTCAACTCCCGGCGCCCGTACGGAAGTACGGGATGACCTTCTCGCCCCACTGCCGGATGGTCTCCATGCACACCTCCTGCGGGACCGTACCCATCTGGATCAGGCACATGATCTCGTCGGCCCCCGCGTCCCGGAGCCGCTCCACGTACGCGATGGCGTCCGCCGCGCTGCCGTACGCGTGCTCGGCGTGGAAGGTGGCGGTCGAGTTGGGGCGGACGGGGATGTCCTGCTCGTGCAGCCGGGCCACCGTCTGCTCGGCCGCGCGGCGCATCTCCTCCTCCTCGTCGGCGCCCTCGACCACGGCCTCGTCCGGCACGCCCCCGCCGCCGTACCAGTGGCTGATCGACTGCGCGAAGAAGCGCTGCCCGCGCACGCCCGTCCGGTGCGCCCGCTCCGCGTCGTCCAGCACGATCGTCGGGCACAGCACCGAGAAGTGGTCGTTGACCTCGGTGGACACCTGGCGCTCCCCGGTGCGCGCGGCCCGGGCCGCGTCGTACGCGCCGCGCATCCCGGCCACCGACTCCGGGCCGGCGAAGCCCATCACCAGGGCGCCGACGCCGAGTTCGGCCGCCTGCTCCAGGGTCTCCGTACGGCTGCACGCGAGGAACAGCGGCGGGTGCGGGGCCTGCGCGGGGCGGGGCAGCACGGGGTGCGGCGGGATGTCCAGCAGCTCGCCGTGGTACTCCAGTTCGTCCTTCTGCCAGGCCGCGCCGATCACCCGCAGCGCCTCCTCCACCTCCTGCTTCGTGCGCTGCGGGTCCACCCCGCACAGGGAGGTCTCCTGCGCCGTGCCGCCGCGTCCCGCGCCCAGGTCGAGACGGCCGCCGGAGAGGAGGTCGAGGGTGGCGGCCCGTTCGGCCACCCGCGCCGGGTGGTTGAAGGCGAAGGGCATGCAGACGACGCCGTGACCGATGCGTAGGGTGCTGGTCCGCGCGGCGACCCAGGTCAGGAAGATCTCCGGCGCGCTCATGTGCGCGTACCACTTGAGGGAGTGATGCTCGACCGCCCATATCCGGTCGAACCCCATCCGCTCGGCGAACACGGCCTGTTCGACGCTGTCCCGGAAGAGCTGGTGCTCGCGCTCGACCGTGGGATCGGCGAGCTGCGCCTCGAAGATCATGGAGAACTTCACACTGCCACCTTCTGCCTGCCCGAATGCGAATGTTCCGATCAGCCATATGACTAATCGTCATGTCCCGAGAAGGCAACACATGCGGCACCCCACACCACGGTCCGAGTCCCCGTCCGGCCAGGCGTCCCCGCGGCGCACCCGGCAGGCCCCCGAACTGCCGCCCACCGCCTGGGCCGTGCTCGGCCTGCTCTCCTTCGACGGCGAACGCACCGGCTACGAGCTGAAGAAGTGGGCCGACTCCTCGCTCCGCTTCTTCTACTGGTCACCCGCCATCAGCCAGATCTACGCCGAACTCCGCCGCCTCGAAGGGCTGGGCTACGCCACCTCCCGCCGCTCCGGGCCCGACGAGCCGCGCACCAAACGCCGTTACGCCATCACGCCCGCCGGGCGGGAGGCGCTGGCGGAGTGGGCGGACGGCAGCGACCCCGGGCCGCCCGTGCTCAAGCACCCGACGGTGCTGCGGATATGGCTGGGCCACCTCGCCGACCCGGCCCGGCTGCGGGAACGCGTCCACGCCCACATGGAACGCACCCGCGACGAACTGGCCGACGTCCGCGAGGCACTGGCCCGCACCGAGGACGTGGAGGGCTGGGCCCACCCGCGCGTGGCCCTGCGCTGGAGCGAACGGGCCCAGCAGGCGGAACTGGAACTCGCCCGCGCCATGCTGACCGACCTGGACGAGCTGGAGCCGTAGGGGGCGCGGGGAACGAGCGCCCGGAGGGGCGCGGGGAACTGCGCGAACGGCCAGGACGTACGGGGTGGCCCGGTGACGGCATGGAGCACCCCGCGCGTGGGTGACCGCGCTGCGCTTGCCAGCCCTGCGCCTCGGCGCAGACCTCCCAAGCGGGGCGAGCCCGCGACAAGGGGCGCGGGGAACTGCGCGAAAAGCCCCGACGCACCCGCAGGCGGGGAAGCACCGCACCCCGGGGAACGGGACGCACCGCCCCGTCGGACAGCACGGCGGAGGCCGCTACGCTGACGGCGCGTGCGTGCCCACCGTGCGCCGTCCCGTAGGAAAGCGAGAGCGCGTCGTGTCCCCACTGCTCACCGTCGGTCACCGTGGCGTGATGGGTGTCGAGCCCGAGAACACCCTGCGGTCCTTCGTCCGCGCCGAGGCCGAGGGCTTCGACGCGATCGAGCTGGACCTGCACCTGAGCAAGGACGGCGCGCTCGTGGTGATGCACGACGCGGACGTCGACCGCACCACCGACGGCGCGGGCCCCGTCGGCGACTTCACGCTCGACGAGCTGCGCGCCCTCGACGCGGGCGAGGGCGAGCGGATCCCGGTCTTCGAGGAGGTCATGGACGCCGTACAAGCCCCCGTCCAGGCCGAGATCAAGGACGTCGCCGCGGCCCGCGTCCTGGCCGGGGTGATCACGGAGCGGGGGCTGGCCGACCGCGTGACGGTGATCTCCTTCCACGCGGCCGCGCTGCGCGAGACCCGCGAGCTGCTGCCCGACATCCCGATCGTGCTCGTCGCGGGCCGCTCCACCCCGACCGCGCCGGAGCGGGCCGTGGAGCTGGGCGCGTACATGATCTCCTGCGAGCTGTGCCACCTGGAGCCCGGAACCGTGGAGCGGGCGCACGCGGCGGGCGTGCAGGTCATCAGCTGGACCGTGAACACCGACGAGGACCTGGCACGCGCCCGCGAGCTCGGCCTCGACGGCGTCGTCACGGACATGCCGCAGATCCGGCAGGCGGCGCTCACCACGGCCTGACGCCCCGCCCGGGCCCCGGCTCAGCCCAGCTTCTTGACCAGCAGCTCGAAGACCAGGTCGTCCCGCTGCGGGATGCCGAAGCGCTCGTCACCGTACGGGAACGGGGTCAGCTCGCCGGTGCGCGCGTACCCGCGGCGCTCGTACCAGGCGATGAGGTCCGCGCGCTGCTGGATGACGGTCATCCGCATCTCCGTCGCGTCCCAGCGCTCCCGGGCGACCCGT
Organism: Streptomyces sp. HNM0574; assembly: GCF_012726235.1. Taxonomy (GTDB): domain Bacteria; phylum Actinomycetota; class Actinomycetes; order Streptomycetales; family Streptomycetaceae; genus Streptomyces. The sequence goes on along the minus strand of NZ_JAASAH010000006.1, from coordinate 39,663 downwards.
TCGGCCTCGGTCAGCACCGTCCGGCCCAGGCCGGCTCCCTGCTCGGTGGGGCGGACGGCGAACATGCCGAAGTAGGCGTGCGTGCCCCGGTGTTCGAGCTGGCAGCAGGCGACGATGCCGCCGTCCCGCTCGGCGACGAGGAGCACGCCGTCCGGGTGGCCGACGACCTCGCGCACGCCCTCCGGGTCCGTGCGCTGGCCCTCCAGCAGGTCGGCCTCCGTCGTCCAGCCCGCGCGGCTGTGCTCGCCCCGGTAGGCGGACTCGACGAGCGCGACGAGCGCGGGCACGTCCGCCTCGGTGGCCGCGCGGAAGACCGGCGGCGCGGCGGGCGCCTGCGTGCCCGCGGTCTCGGGGGCCTGGGAGGTCTCAAAGGCCCGGGGCCGCTCGGGCCGGGCCGGTGCGTCGTCGGCGTGCGTCATGCTGCGGACGATATCGCCGCCCGCCGACGACGCACCGCCCCGGTCCGCCCACCGGACACTCCCCCGGCCCGCGTCCGCGCCGGTCCGGCGCACGGCGGGGCCGGGCGCGTGCGCCTAGGGTCGGATCATGGTGCATGTACTGAGCAGCCGCGTCCTGATCCGTCCCACCGACCCCGAGCGGTCCCGGAAGTTCTACGGGGAGTCGCTGGGGCTCGCCGTCTACCGGGAGTTCGGTACGGGGCCGGAGCGCGGGACGGTCTACTTCCTGGGCGGCGGCCACCTCGAACTCGCGGGCCGGGCCGAGGAGTCGGGCGCGTCCGCCTCCCCCGACATCAAGCTCTGGATGCAGGTGCCCGACGCGGCGGAGGCGCACCGGGAGCTGCTGGCCGCGGGCGTCGAGGTGCTGCGCGAGCCGGTGCGGGAGCCGTGGGGCCTGATCGAGATGTGGATCGCCGACCCGGACGGGCTGCGGATCTGCGTCGTCGAGGTCCCGGAGGAGCACCCGATCCGGTACCGGCCCGGGATCTGACCCGGCCGGAGCGCACGGGCGCCCCCCGGTGCGCCCGTGCGCTCCCGTGTGCCCGCCGTGGCGGGGGCAGCCTCAGCCCGGGAGACGACCGGGGAGGGAGCATGCACGGACCGGCCATCGTCGGCTGGCTGCTGACGGCGCTCTGCGCGCTGACGGGCGTCTCCTGTCTGCTGCGGGGCAGGGGGGCACCGGCCCCGCGGCGGAGAGCGGCCGGGAGCGAGGCCCTGATGGGGTTCGGCATGGCCGTCATGGCTCTGCCCGCACCCGTGTCGGTACCCGCGCCCCCGGCTCTCTTCGCCCTCTTCTTCGGCCTGCCGGCCGCCGCCGCACTCGTCGAACTGGCGCTGCTGTGCCGCCCGTCGGCCACCCACCCGGGCCGGGAGTCCCGGACCGGGCACGGTGACGGGCACGGCGTGCGGGGCGAGGCCGGGCACCAACTGCACCACCTCGTCGGCTCGTCGGCGATGGCCCTCATGGCACTCACCATGCCCGCGACGCACGCCGCCCCGGCGCACGCCGGGCACGGGACGGGCGGGCACGCGGCGCAGCCGGCGTGGACCGGCCCGTCGCTGCTCACGGGTGCGCTGCTGGTCTACTTCGCCGCGTACGTCCTCGTCACCGGCGCCCGCCTGCTGTCCACGGCCCCGCCCGAACCGGCCGCCCCCGCACCGGCGTTGGCGGCGGCGCACGGGGCGCCGGGTCCGCCGCCCGCCCCCGACGAGGCGGAGGCGCCGGGCGGGCTCGGGCGGGTGCCCGGGTTCGCGGCCGCGTGCCGGCTGGCCATGGGGACGGCCATGTTCGCGATGCTGCTCCCCTGGTGAGCCCGGCGGGGCACCGTCAGCACCGCCGCGGCGCACCCCGTGAGGCCTGCGTCACTTCTGCGGGGACCCGCGTACCGCCGGGTGGTCCGGGCCTCATAGTGTGGGGCCCATGACGCTCCCGCTGGCACTGCTCGTACTGGCCGGGCTGGCTGCTTCCGCCGCTCCCCGGGTGCTGGCGAGATCCTCCTGGGCGGACCGGGAACCCGTGCTCGCGCTGTGGGTGTGGCAGTGCGTCGTCGCGGCCGTGCTGCTGTGCTGCGTGCTGGCGATGGCGCTGTCCGGGGCCGCCGCCTGGCAGGCCGTGCGCGGCCACGTCTTCGCGCCCGCGCCGCACGAGGTGATCGAGGCGTACGGTCTCGGCTCGTACGGGCCCTGGGCCGGTTCGCTGTCGCTGCTGCTCGCCTGCGGCGGTGCCTGGACGGGCGCCATGCTGCTGCGCGAGGTGTACGAGGCCCGGGTGCGGCGCCGGCAGCGGCACGCCGAACTGCGCCGCCGCGCGCCCCGGTTGCCGGGCGAGGAGCCCGACCCGGAGGACCGGCTGGTCGTGCTGGAGGGCGAGAAGGCGGACGCCTGGTGGCTGCCCGGCACGGCGCCGCAGCTGGTCATCACCACGGCGGCGCTGCGCCGCCTCAAGGGGCGGCAGCTGGACGCCGTCATCGAGCACGAGCAGGGCCACGCGCGGGCCCGGCACGACTGGCTGCTGCACTGCTCCTCGGCGCTGGCCACGGGCTTTCCCCGGGTCCCGGTCTTCGCCGCGTTCCGCGACCAGGTGCACCGGCTGGTCGAACTCGCCGCCGACGACGTGGCCTCCCGCCGTTACGGCAGGCTGACGATCGCGCTCGCCCTGGTCGAACTCAACGAGGACCGCGGGGTGTTCGGCCCCTGCCCCACCCCGCTCGCGCAGGTCCCGCAGCGGGTGCACCGGCTGCTGTCCCCCTCGCCGCGGCTGTCCGTCGCGCGGCGGCTGCGGATGACGGCGGTGGCCGCGCTGGTCCCCGTCATCCCCCTGCTGGTGGCCTTCGTCCCCGGCCTCTCGGCGCTCCGGCAGATCTGACCGTTCCGGGGGCCGGTGCGGGACGGGGGCGCGCCGATGCGTGAGGATCGGGGGATGCGTACCGCCTCCGACGACTCCCGGGTGTCCGACGCCCCGTCCCCGACGGCCCGTTGGGCCCGTGCCGCCGCGGTGAGCGGCGGGCTCGGCGTACTGGTCCTGCTGCTGGTGGTGCTCGGCTGGCAGCCGCTCGCCGGGCTCGACCGGGGCATCGCCGAGGCGCTGCACGCGCAGGCGCTCGCCCGCCCCGACTGGACGCACACCAACCGGGTGCTGACCGACTGGGTGTGGGACCCGTGGACGATGCGGCTGCTGATCGCCGTGACGGTGGTCGCCCTGTGGGTGCGCGGCGAGCGGTGGCTCGCCGCGTGGGCGGCCGTGGCCACCGCGCTGTGCGGGGCCGTGCAGACGGGGCTCAAGGCGCTGGTGGGGCGGGAGCGGCCCGAGTGGGAGGTGCCCGTCGACTCGGCGCACTACGCGGCGATGCCCTCGGGACACGTGATGACGCTGTCGGCGACGGCCGTGCTGCTGCTGTGGCTGCTGCGCCGGACGACCTCGGCCTCCGGCCTGCTCTGCGGTGCGGCGACGGTGCTGGCCGTGGTCTCCGTCGCCGGGGTGTCCGTGACGCGGATGGTGCTCGGGGTGCACTGGATGACGGACACCCTCGTCGGGGCCCTGCTGGGCGCCGCCTTCGGCGCGGCCGCGGTCGGCGTCCGGTACGCGTGGGGCCCGGGGCGGTGAACTCCGCGGCGGCGTACGGCCGTTGACCGGCGCGGCCCCCGGCGGGAGCCGCGCGCGGGCGATGTCAGTCCGTGCCGAGCCTGCGGGCGAGGAGGGCGACGAGGCGTTCCCAGTGCCGGTCGAGCGCCTCGGGGCTGAAGGCGGGCACGTCGGCCATGGTGAACCCGTGCATCGTGCCCGGGTAGACCTCGCTGGTGTAGGTGACCCCGGCGTCGTCCAGGGCGCGTTCCAGCGCGGCGACGTCCTGCGGGGTCATCGCCTCGTCCCTGGCCGCGTGGGCGAGGTGGAGTTCGGCGGTGATGCGCTCGGCCGTCAGGTGCGGGCTGTCGGGGGCTCCGGTGACGACGTGGCCCGCGTGGAAGCTCGCCGCCGCGGCGACCTGGCCGGGGCGGGCCGCCGCCGTGCGCAGCGCCAGCACGCCGCCCAGGCAGTACCCGGTGACGCCGATGGGCCCGGGGGCCACCTCGGGGCGCGCGGTGAGGAAGTCGACGTAGGCGCCCGCGTCGCGCTCGGCGCGCTCGGCTCCGTGCTCGCGGAGCTTGGGCAGCGCCTCGGCCAGGAAGGCGTCCCGGTTCTGCGGACGGCGCAGGTCGGGGGCCTCCTCGGGGGTGCGTCCTTCCCGGTGGAAGACGTTCGGGGCGAGGACGTAGTAGCCGTACGAGGCGAGCTTGTCGACCATCTCGCGCAGCACCGGCCGGAGCCCGAAGATGTCCATGTAGAACAGCACTCCGGGAACCGGACCGCCGCTGTCCGGCCAGGCGGCGTAGGCGTCGGCGGCGCCGTCGGGGGTGGGGACGTCAAGGTGCGTGGACGCCATGCGCGGTGGCCTCTCTCGTCGGTGCGGCGGGGATTCCCCCGTGCGTTCCGTCCTATCACCCCACCCCCGCGCCCGACGCGTACGCCCCCGCGCGCAGCTCGTCCGTGGCCTGTTCGGTGAGGGTGCGGCGGCAGATCTTGCCGGTGGGGCCGAGGGGCATCTGCGGTACCCGGAGCAGGAATTCGGGGAGCTTCCGCTTCTCCAGGCCGCGCCGGCCGGTGAGGTAGCCGGTGAGGTCGGGGAGGGAGAGCGGGCCGGTTCCGGGGGCCTGCCGGACGCAGGCGCAGAGCCGTTCGCCGAGCTCCGGGTCGGGCACCGGTACGCAGACGGCCTCGGCGATCTCCGGGTGGGTGCCCAGCTCGTGCTCGACCTCGGCCGGGGAGATGTTGAGGCCGCCGCGTACGACGACGTTCCGCAGCCGGCCGAGGACGAAGAGCCGTCCCCGCTCGTCCAGCCGTCCCAGGTCGCCGGTGCGGACCCAGCCGTCGGCGGTGCGGTAGCGGGCGTCGAGTCCGGGTGCGGCGACGTAACAGAGCGGTGTCATCGGGCCCTTGGCCTGGATCTCGCCGGACCGGCCCGGGGGCAGCGGCCGTCCGTCCGGGCCGGTGACGCGGATACCGACGACCGACGGGTCGGGGACGCCGGTGCAGCCCGCGGGCTCGCTGCCGTGCACGGTGTGGCAGTTGACGCCGTCGGAGGAGCCGTAGACGGTGACCACCGGGCGGCCGAAGCGGTCCCGGCACAGCGCGGCGGTGCCCTCCGGCAGGGCCGCGCCGCTGGAGACCAGGGAGCGCAGGGACGCCAGGTCCTCGTCGGGGGCGGCCGGTTGCTCGGCGAGACGACGCAGCATGGTGGGCACCCCGAGGACGTGGGTGGGGCGGTGCCGGGTGAGGAGCGTCAGCGCGTCCGGCGCGGAGAAGTGCGGCTGGACGAGCAGGGTGCCGCCGAGCGCGGCCAGGGTGAGGATGCCGGCAGAGCCGAACGAGGAGGCCAGCGACACCAGCAGGAGGTGCCGCCGTTCGGTGCTGCCGGGGTCGAGGGCACGCAGGTAGGCGGCGCGGCCGCCGCCCATCGCGCGGTGCGTGTAGGCGACCATCTTCGGCTCGGCCTCGGAGCCCGAGGAGACCAGGATGCGGGCCGGGGACTCGGGGTCGACGCCGCTGGGGGTGCCCGGGTGCGGGTGCCGCGGGCTGCCGCCGAGCCAGGTGGTGCCCGGGACGCCGGTGTGCGGGGTGAAGACCGTCTCCAGGTACGGCAGCCGGTCGCGGAGCGCGGCGTCGGCCGGGTCGGCGAGGACGGCGGCGCGGGCCCGGGCCCCGCCGAGCAGGGCGAGGGTGTCCCGGCTGCCGCCGCCCGGCGGGTAGGGCAGGGCGACGGCGCCGACGGCGTAGACGGCGAGTTCGGCGGCGACGGCGTCCGCGCCGTTGGGCATCCGGAGGGCGACGACGTCGCCGGGGCCGATGCCCGCCTCGGCGAACAGGCCCGCGACGCGGCGTACTTCGCGGTCGAGGGCGGCGTAGTCCAGGACGGTGCCGGTTCCGGGGCCGGCCTCGACGAGGGCCTGGCGGTGCGGGTGGGCGCGTACGTGTGCGGTGAAGAGGGCGTACAGGTCCTGGTCCGGGGCGTGCTCCGCCCAGGCCAGGCGGTCCGCGCGGGGGACGCGGTCGGGGAAGGGGACTCCGGCGCGGGAGGTCCAGGGCGCGGTCACGCGAACTCCCAGGGGCGGCGGGGCCGGGCGGGCGTTCCCGGCCCGGCGGGGTCGACGGCGTGGCGGAAGGCCGGGTCGCCGGGCAGCGCGGCGAGGTCGGTGCGTACGGGGGTCGCGGTCACCCCGGCCTCGCCGAGCAGGGACACCCAGGCGCGGGTGGGACGCTCCGTGAACCGTTCGGCGGTCATCGCCGGGCTGTCGGCGGGGAGTTGGGCGGCCCGGGTGAGGTGCTCCGGGGAGGCGGCGGCCTCGGCGGGGAGCTGGAGCCAGCCGTCGGCGGTGCGGAGCGGGACGTCCAGGGGTGTCCAGCGGGTGCGGGAGGCGGGGCGCGGGACGAGGGACGCGGCGGAGAGCAGCGAGGAGTCGACCCGGGCGCCGCGCCCGGTGCGCGTGCTGACCAGCAGTCCGGTCAGCACGCCCTGGGCGCAGAGCAGTCCGCCGAGGACGTCGGTGAGGGTCATCAGCGAGGGTGCGGGGGGCTCGCCCGCGGGCCGCAGCGCGGCGGCGAGTCCGCTGTGCACCTGCGCGAGGTAGTCGGTGCCCAGCGGCGGCCCGGCGGGGGCGAAGGCGTCGCCGAAGCCGGAGGCCGCCGCGTGGACCAGGCCGGGGCGGGTGCGCCACAGGGCCGGTGCGTCGAGCCCGAGGCGTTCGGCGCGGCCCGGTGCCCAGTTGTGCACGAACGCGTCGGCGCCGGCGACGAGTTCGTGCACGGCGCAGCGTCCGGCCGGGGTGGTGATGTCGGCCTCGGTCACGGACTTGCCCGCGTTGAGCGCCAGGAAGCGGGCCGAGCAGTCCCCGGCGAGCGGGGGCAGCCCGCGCATCGGGTCGCCGCCGGGCGGCTCGACGCGGATCACCTCGGCGCCCAGCAGCCGCAGCACGTGCCCGGCCAGCGGCCCCTGGACCCGGCGCGTGGCCTCGACGACGCGGACGCCCGCCAACGGGAGCGCGCCGTGCGGGAGTCCGGGGCCCGGCCCGTGGCCGGTGGCCGGGCCGGGCTCCCGGGTCAGGTCCCAGGGGGACGGGAGGCCGGCGGGGGCCGGGTCGCCGGTCAGGGGCAGCAGGCTCACGCCGGTGGCGGCGGCCGCGTCCCGGAGTGCGGCGAGCGTGGTCTCCCGGGCCGCCTGCCGCAGGGCGTCCGGCAGGTCGCAGACCGCGGTGGCGAAGCGGCGCTGGAACGGGCCCCAGCCACGGCCCGCGAGGGACGGGGCGACGCCGAGGCGCCGCCAGAACTCCCGCCAGGCGTCCGGGTCCAGGGTCTCGATCTCGACGGGTGTGCCGTCGGCGGCGGCCAGGCCGGCGGTGCGCGGCACGGGCCCGGCCGCCGTCTCCTCCTCGCCGTCCCCGGCCGCCGTGGCGGCGGCGAGGTACTGGCCGGTGGCGAGCAGCGCAGCCTGGGCCTCGGAGGTCCGTACGTGCCGGAGGCCGAGTCCGCGGTGCCGGGCGAGGAGGACGGCGGACACGCCCTGCGCGGCGAGGAGTCCGGCCGCTGTCGCGGCGTAGTCGACGGCGAGGGGCAGCGGGCGGCCGGCGGCGCGGCCGTGCACGTGCGCGATGCCGCAGGCGGCCTGCACGGCCCGCTCGTCGGGCAGGGGCGCGGCCACCGGTCCGGCCCGGTCCGCCGCCAGGTCCACGGCGGCGGTGAGCGCGTCGTCCCGGAGGGCGTGCGCGGTGTGCCGGAGCAGGCGGGCGGTGACCTCGTCGCGGGTGGTGCGGGGGTGCAGTGCGGTCGGGGAAGCGGTCACCGGGGGTCGCGCCCCTCGGGGCGGCGGCCCTGGGTGGAGTACAGGATGCTGGACGCCGCGCGGAAGGACGGGTCCGTCATCAGCTCGCGCACGCGCTCCAGTTGGGCCGGGGTCATGCCCTGGGCGACCAGCCGGTCGCGGAGGTGGTGGGTGTGGTGCAGCTGGAGCTGGAGGCTGGCCGAGCCCGCGTGCCGCACCTCGACGTACGGCTGGGTGTCGATGCCGACGAGTCCGGCCTCGCGCAGCGCGGACGGGACGCGGCGGCCCCACTGCGGGTCGCCTCCGGCGGCGCGCAGCGCGTCGGACTTGGCGCGGAGGAAGGCGCTGTACAGCTCGGCGGACTCCTCGTCGGGGGCGAGCAGGGGCGGTTCGTAGGAGGTGTCGAACTCGTCGATCTGGAGCACGCCCCCGGGCCGGAGCGCGCGCACCAGCTTGGCGAGCACGGCGCGGCGTCCGGGCAGGTGCTGGAGCACCAGCCGGGCGACGACCAGGTCGAAGGCGTTCTCCGGCAGCGGGTCCCGCTCCAGGTCGTGGGCCCGTACGGTCAGGCCGGGCGCGGAGGCGATGTGCCGGGGGTCCACGTCGGTGGCCAGGACGGTGCCGTGCGGGGCGACGCGGCGCGCGAGCCACTGGGCGACGCTGCCGCCGCCCGCGCCGACCTCCAGACAGTCCCAGCCGGAGCGCAGTCCGGTGGCCGCCAGCCGCGGCAGGGTCACCGGGTCGTAGGCGGCGGCCAGGCAGCGGTGCTGGTCGTGGCTGTGGTCGGTGGCGTTGTCGAAGGCGTAGCCGGTGGCCGGGCGGTCGGTGGTGGCCGTCGGCTGGTTCACGGGGGTTCCTCTCGTCGGGGCGGGGGTGCAGGGGGTGTGCAGGGGCAGGCTCAAGTACGGGGCCGGGGGCCGGGGTTCAGGTCCACAGGCCGGTGCCGCAGGTGCTGCCGTTGCCGGTGAGCTGGTGCAGGAGGGCGGTGCGGCGGACCTTGCCGGTGCCGGTGCGGGGGACGTCCCGCCAGGTGAGCACGACGGGTTCGGCCAGCCGCGGCAGGCCCGCGACGGCCCCGCGCCAGCTGTCCCCGTCGAGCCGGCCGTCCGCGGTGACGACCACGGGGAGCGGGTCCGTGCCGGGGCGGCCGAGGACGACGCACTCCAGCGCCTCCGGCAGCCGGTCCTCCAGCAGGTCCTCGGTCTCCAGGCAGCTGAGCCGGGGCGTGCTGTCGACCTCGCGGTCGAGCAGCCGGACGCTGCCGTCCCGGCGGAGGATGCCGATGTCGCCGGTGGTCCACCAGCCGTCCTGCTCCTTGCGTGCCCAGCGTTCGGGCTCGCCGATGTAGCCGAGGCCGAGCGCGCCGGTCCTGGCCTGGAGCAGTCCGGCCCGGCCGCGCGGCACGGGTTCCAGGGTGTCGGGGTCGACGGCGCGGAGCCGGGTCCGGACGGGGATCGGGCGGCCGAGGTCCCTGGCGGTTCCGGGCGCGGAATCGCCGGTGACGGAGCCGCGGGTGTGGAAGCGGAACGTGAGCGGCCCGGTCTCGGTCTGTCCCCAGCCCTGCATCCACAGCGGGCTGCGGTGCCGGCTGGCCGTCAGATAGCCGCGCAGCGTGGGCGGGTGCACCGCGTCGTAGGTGCTGATGAAGAGCCGGACCCGGCGGAAGGGGTTGTCCAGCCGCTCGGTCAGCGGCTGGAGCCGGACGTACGCGGAGGGCAGGGCCTCGACGACGGTCGGCGGGTGGGCGCGCAGCAGCGGGTCGGCGGTCTCGGGTGCGGAGTCGGTGAGGAGGACGATCTCGCGGGGTGCCATGGAGACGGCCACGCCGGTCCAGCAAAAGGTCCTGCCGTGCGCGTAGGAGCTGGCGTTGAGCAGGGTGTCGTCCCTGCGGGCGCCGATGCGCGGGTAGCGGACGGCCTCGGAGCGGGCGAGTTTGCGGATGATCGTGCGCGTGGAGTGCGTCACGAGCTTCGGCACCCCGGTGGTGCCCGAGGTGTGGTTGATCACCAGCGGTTCGTCGTCGTGCCGCCCGCGGTGCGGGGCCGGGGTGTCCGGGTCCAGGGTGAGCAGCGGGACGGCGCCCGGGGACGTGGGGTCCTCGGGGGTGTCGCCGAGCGCGTGGGTGACGGTCACGCAGTTCTTGGCGAGCGCGGCCGGGTCGACGTCGGCGGCGCGGCAGCGGGCGAGGAGTTCGGGGGTGGTGACCAGGAGCGCGGGGCCGAGGCGGCGGAGCAGGGTGCCGAGGGTCTCGGGGGCCAGCTGTCCGGAGAGCTGCGCGGGGACGGCGCCGAGGCGTACGGCGGCGCAGGCCAGCAGGTCGTAGTCCCAGTGGTTGTCCTTGGCCACGGCGACCCGGTCCCCGCGGCCGACGCCGGCGGCGGCGAGCCGGGAGGCGGTGCGGGCGACGAGTGCGGCCAGCCGGGGCAGCGTCCAGTGGGTGCCCCCGTCGGGGGCGATGTCGAAGGGGCGGTCGAGGCGGACCGCGGTGGCGGCGCCCCGGGCCGCGGCCTCGTCGAACAGGACTCCCATGTCATGCGGTTTCACGGTGCACCTCTCGCAGCGGGTTCCGGGTGGCGGGCGCCGGGCCGAGCCTGCTCAGGACGCGGGAGGCGGCCAGCGCGCCCGAGCGGACGGCGCCCTCACTGGCGGGGCGCAGCGTGGTCCAGTCCCCCGCGTAGTCCACGGCGCGGGCCCGCCGGGCCCCGAAGCGGGACCGCAGGTGCAGCGCGGCGGGGGTGGCCTCGGGCAGGGCGTGCCGGAAGGCGTGCACGAAGCGCTGCCCGGTGGCCTCGGCCAGCCCCGGGACGTACCGTTCCGCGGCGTCCGTCAGCAGCTTCGCCGTCTCCTCCTCGGGCGCGTCCAGCAGTTCGGGCACGGTTCCCGGCGCGGCCATCAGGGTCAGCAGGCCCTTGCCGGCCGGGGCGCGGCCCGGGTGCTTGGCGTGGTCGACGATGACGGCGGAGAGGACGGACTCCTCGGCGGCCGGGGTGAGCAGCAGGTACACCGGGCGCCGCGCGGCGGGCGCGAGCGGGCGGTCGAGCAGGCAGCTCACCTTCAGCGCCGGGGTGAAGGTGCAGGCGGCGAGGAACTCCCGTTCCTCCGGCGGGACTTCGGGGCGGACGGCCAGGGCCGTCGGCGCGGGGACGGCGAGGACGGCGGCGCGGGCGGTGACCTCCCCTTCGTCGAACCGCAGGCGGGCGCGGCCGCCCTCGTCGACGACCTCGCGGACGGCGCGGCCCGGCTCGACGTCGACGGTGCCGGCGAGGCGGCGGGCGAGCAGGTCCATGCCGGTGCGGTAGGTGCGCCATCCGGAGGGCGGGCCGACCTCGGCGAGCAGGGAGAGCATCGGGGCCGCGGCGGAGCGGGCGGTGTCCCAGCCGAAGCAGCAGCCGGCGAGCGGCTGGAGCAGGTAGTCGTGGACGTCGCGGTGGCAGCGGGCGGCGAGTTCGCGCACGGTGGCGGCGCCGACCGGGGTGCTCTCCGGCCGGTCGCCGTCGAACTCGGCGCGGCGCAGGGCCACTTGGGCGAGCAGGCCGGCCAGGTCGACACGGGCGCGCGGGCCGAGTCCGGCGCCGTCGGCGAGCAGCGCGCCGGGGTCCCCGACGCCGTGCCGGGCGCGTCCCCCGCGCCACACGGCGACGCCGGCGCCGACGGGCGGCACGTCCGTCCCGGGCACGCCGAGGCGGGTGAGGAGTTCGCGGGTGGCGCGGTAGCCGCGTCCGGGGACCTGTTCGGCGCCCTGGTCGACGGTCCAGCCGTCCCGGCGGAAGCTGCGCATCCGGCCGCCGACCTGCTGGTGTTCCTCGAAGACCCGCACCGACAGCCCGGCGCGGCGCAGTTCGTGCGCGGCGGTCAGCCCGGCCATCCCGGCGCCGACCACGGCGACGTCGAGGTCGGGGCCGCTCGTGGCGCTCACGCGGCGCCCGCCCCGGCGAGGAGGTTGGCCACGACGAGCAGCAGCACGCTCAGGCGGTGCACGGCGAAGCCGGTGCGGCGGGCCACCATGATGTTGCCCTTGCGGAAGCCGGTGACGTACTGGTGCGCGCGGAGCGCCGCCGCGGGCAGCATGACCAGCGCGAACCACCAGGGCGCGATGCCGGCGGCCGCGGCGACGACGCTGAGCAGGAACTCGGCGGCGGACAGCACCCCGATGAACACCGCGTTGCCGCGCTCGGTGACCAGCGCGGCCACGGTGGGACGTCCGACGGCACGGTCGCCCTCGACGTCGTTGGTGTTGGAGTACACCCCGAACATCAGCGGCCCGAAGCCGAAGAGGACGCCCTGCACCATCACGAACCCGGAGAACTCCCCCGCCAGCAGCCCGTACTGGCCGATGACCAGGACGGCGCCGAGCCAGACGAGGAAGGCCTCCTGGAAGCCGTGGTAGCTGATCTTCAGGCCGTAGGAGTACTGGAGCGAGACCACGAACAGCGCACCGAGCAGCACCAGGGCCCAGGTCGGACGGTGCGGGGCGATGCCGGCGGCCGCGGTCCACAGCACGGCACCGGCCGCGGCGCAGAGCCAGGCGAAGCGCACCGCCTGCGCCTCGGTGAGGGTGCCGGCGACGAGGGGCTTGCGGAGCTTGTTGCGCAACGGGTCGTCGGGGCCGTAGTTGGCGATGTCGCTGCCGTCGCGGTAGCCGGTGATGTCGTCGAGGGCCACCATGGCCATGATCACGAAGACCTGGCCGAGCAGGAACACCACGACGACGGCGGCGGTCCGCGCGGAGAGTCCGGACAGCGGCAGCAGCACGGCGGAGAGGACCACCGCGGTGCTCAAGTAGTAGTCGTAGACGTCGAGTTTGCCCAGCCGCGTGTAGCTGCGGAGGGTGCTCTCGGGCCGGTCCGCCGGGCGCGGTGCGCCGGTCTCGGCGGCGATGCTCTGGGTCATCGTTCCTTCCTCGTTCCTTCTTCTTCGGTGGCCGGTCCGGCCGGTCCCCTCGCGGCCGCCCCGCACGCCCGTGCCGCCGGGAGTGTCGGCTCCCGGCGGCACGGGCGTGCGGGGTACGGCGGCGGGGTGCGGCCGTGCGTCAGCGGCCGGCGGCGAACGCGCGGACGCAGTCCGCGACGTACTCGACGTCGGTGTCCGTGAGCAGGTGGTGGACCGGCAGGGCGAGATGGCGTTCGCTCGCCCGCCGCGCGTGCGGCCACCGGTCGTCCGGGGCCGCGTACCGGGCGAAGGCCGGCTGCTCGGGCAGCGGCTGCCGGTAGTAGACGTGGGTCTGCACGCCGCGCTCGGTGAGGTGGGCGCGGAGCGCGTCGCGCTGCTCGGCGAGCACCGCGTAGACGTAGTAGCAGCGTCCGTCCCGGCCGGGCGGGGGCGGGAGGACGCCCTGGGCGGCCAGCGGCGCGAAGCGCTCGGTGTAGTAGGCGGCGATCTCGGCGCGGCGCTCCAGCCGTCGCGGGAATCCGGCGAAGCGGTGCAGCTGGAAGGCGGCCTGGAGCTCGTCGAAGCGGCTGTTGCGGCCCACCTCGTGGTGCAGGAAGCGCTGTGTGCCGTCCTGCCCGTGGTTGCGCAGCATCCGTACGCGCCGGGCCAGTTGAGCGTCCCCGGTGACGACGGCGCCGCCCTCGCCCGGCATGCCGCACGACTTGACCTGGACGAAGGAGTACACGCCCGCCTCGCCCCACAGTCCGGCCGGGATGCCGTCGAGGGTGGCGCCCTGGGCCACGGCGGAGTCCTCGATCAGCCGCAGTCCCCTCCGGCGCGCGGCCTCGCGGAAGGCGGGCATGTCCGCCATCACGGAGAACATGTGCGCGGGCATCAGCGCCTTGGTGCGCGGGGTGACGCGCCGTTCGGCGTCCGCCGGGTCGGCGACCATGGTGTGCGGGTCGACGTCGGCGAAGACGGGCACGGCGCCGGCGTTCACCACGGAGGCGGCGAGCGGGGCGCAGCCGAACGCGGGGACGACGACCTCGTCGCCGGGCCCGATGTCCATGGCGGCGAGCACCAGTTCCAGCGCGGAGGTGCCGCTGCCGCACAGCACGGCGTCGGCGGCGCGCAGCGAGGACCTGAGCGTCTCCTCGAACCGCGCGCTGCGCGCGCCGAGGATGAACCGCTGCTCCGGGTCGAGGGCGACGTCCCGTACGAGTCCGAGGAGTTCCTCGCGGTCCGCCTCGAAGAGGTGCGGCGGGAAGAACGGGATGGTCTGCACGGTGGTCATAGGGCGTCCCCTCCCCGGGGCTCGTCGCCGGTGCAGAACTCCGCGACGGCGGCGCAGACCCGCTCCACCCCGTCGAGGGTGAGGTCGGCGTACATCGGCAGGGCGAGGGCGCGGCCGGAGGCGCGCTCCGCGCACGGGAAGTCGCCCGGCCCGTACCCGAGTCCGGCGAAGGCGGGCTGGAGGTGCAGAGCCAGCGGGTAGTAGATCTCGGTGCCGATGCCGCGCCGTTCGAGGTGCGCGGCCAGTGCGTCCCGGCGCTCGGTCTCGATCAGGTAGACGTAGTGGACGCCCTCGTGCCCGGGGCCGTGCGCGTCCGTCGTGGGCAGCCGCAGGATGCCGGGCAGGCCGCGGAGTTGCTCGGTGCAGGCGGCGGCGAGGCGGGCGCGGTGGGCGATGTCCTCGTCGAGGACGGTGAGCTTGGCCGAGAGGACGGCGGCCTGGATGTCGTCCATCTTGCTGTTCTCGCCGACGAGTCGGCTGGACGTGGCGATGGCCGGGAAGTTGTTCACGGTGTCCCCGCCGCGTCCGTGGTGGCGGAGCGCGGAGACGGTGGCGGCGATCTCGGGGTCGTCGGTGAGGACGGCGCCGGCGTCGCCGAGCGCGCCGAGCGTCTTGCTCGGGAAGAAGGACAGCACTCCCCCGGCGCCGTGCAGTCCGGCGTGCACGCCGTCCCGGCGCATGCCGATCGCCTCGGCGCTGTCCTCCACGACGGTCAGCCCCGCGTCCCGGGCGACGGCACCGATGCCCGCCGTGTCGGCCATCCCGTGGAAGAGGTGGGCGGGCATGACGAAGCGGCTCTCGGGGGTCACCGCCGCGGCGAGCGCGGCCGGGTCGAGGGCGTACGTCGCGGGGTCGATGTCGACGAACTGCGGGCGGCCGCCCGCGAGGACGACGGAGGAGGCGGTGGCGAAGAAGGAGTAGGCGGGGACGAGGACGCCGTCGCCGGGGCGAATCCCGCAGGCGCGGAGCAGCAGCACCAGGGCGTCGGTTCCGCTGTTGACCCCGATCGCGTATTCCGCGCCGGTCCAGGCGGCGAGTTCCCGCTCGAATTCCGCCACTTGCTGTCCGTGCGAGAATTTTCCGTTGTCGAACACACGGTGCAGATTGCGTTCGATCAAGGGCCACAAACGGGTGACGGTCGCCGTCTGGGAAAAGAACGGGACCCCCGCTTCCGCCGCCGTTCCACTCGGGCCCGGACCTTCGGAACCGTGGGGCTCCAGCGTGGTCCGGGCGGTATCGGAACCCAAAGTCCTGCCCCCCAATGGTTTCTGCATGGCGGGCCCAAGACTGACCGGAACGCGGTGCTCCGGCAAAGCTGAGACGATCATATTCACACTTTTCGGTGGCCCTTCCCCGAATGGCTTGACCTTGATCGCCAAGCATTCAACAGTCGCTCGGGAAAGGGGAGTTGGCGCACCCACGCGCCGCGGCGCCCCGGCGCGTGCCGTCCCGTCGCGGGAGGCACCCGAAGCCCTGCGCCGCCGCAGGATTGCCCGCCGGACCGGCTCCTCCGCTCCCCTCCGTTTCTCAACTGCCCCCGAAGGAGGCATGTGTGCTGCAGCCCCTGGTGGTCGGACTCGGCCGCGCCGGAGCCGGTCTGCACCTGAAGGTGCTCCGAAAACCGGCCGGGAACGAGGACGCCCCCGTCTGGTCAGGGCCCGTGGTCGGATGCGACCCGCGCCCCGGAGCGGAGGGAGAGGTGCCCGGTCTGGCCGTCACCGCCTCGGTCGCGGAGGCCGCCGCGCGGGTCCGGGACCCGGAGCGGACCGTGGTGCACGTGTGCACCCCGCCGAGGAGCCGGCTGCCGCTGCTGACCGAGCTCGCGGAGCACGGCTTCCGGAACCTGATCGTCGAGAAGCCGCTCGCCGCCGACCGCGCCGAACTCGACGGACTGCTGGACCTGCGGCGCCGCGAGAACCTGCGGATCGCCGTCGTCGCACACTGGCTGACCTCGGAACTCACCGCCCGGCTCCGGCGGATCGTCCGCGAGGAACCGTACGGCCCGCTGCTCGGCTTCGGGATGCGGCAGGACAAGCCGCGTTTCGCCCGGTCCCTGGCCACCTCCGGGCACCCGACGGCGCTCGACGTGGAGATCCCGCACTCCCTCGGCCTGGTCCTGCACCTCGCCGGGCCCGCCCGCCTGCTCGACGCCTCCTGCTCGGACCTGCGGGCCGGCAGCCGGACGCGCCCGCTGCTGGGCGGCGCCCGCGTCGAACTCGCCCACGACAGCGGTGTGCACACGGTGCTGCGCAGCGATCTGATGTCCCCGGTCCGGCAGCGCACGGCCCATCTGCGCTTCGGCGACGGGACGGTCACGGCGCACTACCCGATCGGCGAGGAGGACGACCACGCCCAACTGGTCCTCCCCGACGGCTCCGGACCGCGCAGCTTCCGCGACGACGCCCTGTCCGCCTTCCTCCGCCGCGCCTACCAGGACTTCGCGGCCGGACGGCCCGACCCGGAGTTCGCGGTCGCCCGCGACACGGCCCGACTCCTGGACGAGGCCAAGACCCGCTGCGGAGCGCCCGGTTCGGACACCACCGGGCCCGTCCTCGGGCAGGGGGCGGCATGAGCGGCACCGAGACGTCCGCCCGCACCTTCGCCGTCATCGGCGACGAGGCCGCGGCCGGACTGGAGGGCCAGATCCGGACGGTACGCCGACTGGGCTGGCACACCCTGGAGTTGCGGACGGTCGACGGCACGCCGCTGGCCGAACTCCCCCGCGCCCGCGCCCGGGAGTGCGCCGCGCGGCTGGCGGACGCGGGCGTGGACGTGGTCTGCCTCGCCTCCCGGATCGGCAACTGGGGGCGCCCGGTGACGGGCGACTTCGCCGAGGACGTCACCGAGCTCGACACCCTGATCGAGCAGGGCCGCCTGTTCGGCTGCGGGATGGTCCGCGTCATGTCCTACCCCAACGACGGCCTCCCCGAGGCGGAATGGGCCCGGCACGTGACGGCCCGCCTGACCCGGCTGGCCGCCCGCGCCGAGGAGGCCGGCGTCACGCTCGTCCACGAGAACTGCTCCGGCTGGGCCGGCGCCAGCGCGCCGCGCACGCTCCGGCTGCTGGAGGACGTGGCGAGCCCGGCCCTGCGGGTCCTGTTCGACATCGGGAACGGCGTGCCGCACGGCTACGACGGCGTCGCCATGCTGCGGGAGCTGCTCCCGCACGTCGCCCACGTGCACGTGAAGGACGCCGTGCGCACCTCCGGGGACGACACCGCGTACACCCTCCCCGGCGACGGGCAGGCGCACGTCGCGGAGTGCCTGGACATGCTGGCGCGCGGCGGCTACACCGGCGCCCTCTCGCTCGAACCGCACCTCGCCGTCCGGCCGCACGAGGGCCTGAACCGGCCGGGCGCGGACGCCACGAGCCTGACGGTCAGCGCGGGCGAACGGCTGGAGCGGCTGTGGTCGCAGACCCTGGACGCGCTCGCCGGGCGGCCGGCGTGAGCGGACTGTTCTCCGGGGCCGACACGGAACTGCTGCTGCGGCTGCTGGAGATCCCCACCGTCGGCCCGCTGGAGGCCGGCCCCGGCGCCGGACCGTCCGGCATCCCGGCGGCCCTGCGGACGTACGCGGCCGCGGCGGAGGACGCCGGACTGGAGGTCGTCCACCACGGGCCCGCGGCCCCGCACTGGCTGGAGCGGCCCGGCGTCCCCGCCGTGGTCCGGGAGGCGGCACGCGCCCGGGACGGCTTCCTCGCCGAGCAGCCGAGCCTGGTGCTCCGGCTGGGCCCGCCGCGGCCCGCGGAGCGCACCGTGATGTTCAACGTGCACCTGGACACCGTCGCCGGGGCCGAGCCCGTCGGCTTCGACGGGGCGCGCTTCACCGGCCGCGGCGCCGTGGACGCCAAGGGCCCGGCCGTCGCGCTGCTGGCCGGGCTCCGCGCCGTCGCGCAACTCCCGGGCGCGGCACGGGAGTCCACGGTGCTGGTGCAGGCCGTCGCCGGGGAGGAGGGCGGGGCGATGGGCACCTTCGGCACCCGCCCGCTGCTCGACGCGGGCCACTACGGGCGGCTCAACGTCTTCTGCGAACCGACCGGGCTGCGCTCCGTCCCCCGGGCCACCGCCTCCATGACGGCCCGGATCACGGTCGACGGCGAGGGCGCGATCGACGACCGCCCCGACGCCGGGCACAACGCCACCGTGCTCCTCGGACACCTGGCCACCCACCTCGCGGCCCGGCTCGACCGGGCCGCGCCCGGCGGCCGCCTCTGCGTCGCGGGCCTGCACACCGGCGGCGCCCACAACCGCGTCTACGGCACCGGGACGCTCCTGCTGAACCTGTCCTACGGGACGGCGGCCGAGGGCGAACTGCTCGCGGAGGCCGTCGAGCGGGAGTACGCGGCGGGCCTGAAGGACTTCGCCGACGCCTTCGCCGGCACCCGCGAGTTCGCGCACACCGCCGCGTCCGCGGCCCGCGTCACCCGGCTGACCTGGGACAAGCGGGGGCTCCCCGCGCTGCGCTCCGGCGACCCGTGGGCGGAGCGGCTGCTGGCCCGCGCCGGCGCACGCGCGGCGCCCGCCGACGACCCCGGGTTCACCTGCGACGCCATCTGGGCCGCCGGGCTCCCGGGCACCTTCACCACGGTGCTGGGCCCCGGCTCGCTGGACCTCAACCACGCCCACGCCGAAGGCGAGTTCGTCGACCTGGCCGACCTGGAGGAGTTCGCCGCCCTCGTCACCCGCCTGGTCACCGGCTTCGCCACCGACCGTCCGCCCGAGACCGACCCGACCGACCGCACCACCTTCGCCGACGAGAGGCCCTCCGTATGACGTCCGCACCCGCCGCTGCCGCGGAACGGCAGCACAGCCCGCACGACCCGGTACGTGTCGGGCACGACGAGCTGCTCGGCTCCGTCGCCCGGCACTTCCGCGACCGGGGCATCCCCGCGGCAGAGGCCCGAACCGCGGCCGAGGCGCTCTGCTACGGCGACCTCGCGGGCTTCCCCTCGCACGGGCTGACCAACCTCCGCCGGCTCTACCTGCCGCTGCTGGAGTCCGGCCGCTGCGACCCGGCGGCCCGCCCGCTCACCGTCACCGACCTCGGGGCCTGCGCCGTGGTCGACCACCGCAGGGCGCTGGGCCTGTGGGCCGCCGCCGCGTCCATGGACGACGCGGTGGCCCGCGCCCGCCGGTACGGGATCGGGCTCGTCGCGGTGCGCGGCGGCACCCACTTCGGCTGCGCGGGCTTCCACGCGGCCCGCGCGGCGGCCGAGGGGCTGGTGGGCATCGTCGCGAGCAACTGCGGCAGCCAGCGCCTGGCCCGCCCGCCGCTCGGCACGCTCCCGCTGCTGGGCACCAACCCGCTGAGCGTGGCCGCCCCCGCGCTCGACGGCCACCCCTTCGTGCTGGACATGAGCACCACGGCGGTGCCGACCGGCCGGGTCCGGCTGGCGGCCCGCGAGGAGCGGCCCGTCCCCGAGGGCTGGCTGGAGGACGCCGACGGCACCCCGGTCACCGACCCGGCCGCCTTCGACCGGGGCGAGGCGCACCTGCGCTGGCTGGGCGGCGACCCCGACAACGGGGCCCACAAAGGCTTCGGCCTCGGGCTCATGGTGGAGGTGCTGTCGGCCGCGCTGTCCGGCAGCGGGGTCGGCCCGGCCCCCGAGGCCCTCTCGGGTGACGGCACCCCGCACGGCAGGGACGACGGCGTCGGCTTCTTCCTGCTCGCCATCGACCCCGGACTGCTGCGCCCCGGCGGCGAGTTCCGCGACACCGTCCGCTCGCTGTTCGGCACCGTCGCCGACTGCCCGCCGCGCCCCGGCGCGGGGCCGGTCCGGTACCCGGGCTGGCACGAGGCCGAACGCGCCACGGCCCGCCGCCGCGACGGCGTCCCCCTGCCCCGCGAACTCCACCGCGAACTGGTCGAGTTGGGCCTGCTCTCCGGCGACGGCGACGGGGAGGCCGGGCGATGAGCGGGACGGCGCGGCTGGCCGTCATCGGGCTCGGGGCGATCTCCGGCTACTACCTGGCCGCCGCCGAACGCTCCCCGCACTGGGAACTCGCGGCCGTCTGCGACGCCCGCGAATCCCGGCTCGCACCGCACCGGGGGCGCGTCCCGTGCTGGACGGACGCGGAGACCATGCTGCGCGAGGCGGAGCCGGACGGCGTCGTCGTCGCCGTGCCCAACGACGCGCACCGGCAGGTGTGCGCGAGCGTGCTGGCCGCCGGGGTGCCGGTGTGCGTGGAGAAGCCGCTGGCGCTGACCCCGGAGGAGGGGAAGGAGCTGGTCGCCGAGGCCGAACGGCACGGCGTCGCCCTGTTCACGGCCTTCCACCGGCGGTACAACGAGGCCGTCCTCGCGCTGCGCCGCTCGCTCGACGGCGGTCCGCCCGTCCGCTCGCTCCGGGTCCGCTACCTGGAGCGCATCGAGGAGCACCTCGGCGGCGAGACCTGGTACCTGGACCCGGGCCGCTGCGGCGGCGGCTGCGTCGCGGACAACGGCCCCAACGCCTTCGACCTGGTACGGCTGTTCGCCGGCGACGTCGAGGTGACGGGCGCCGAGGTCCGGCGGGACGCCGACGGGACCGACCGGCAGGCCCGGATCGGGCTGCGCGCCGCCGACGGCGTCCGCGCCACCGTGGAACTGGACTGGTCCCACCCGGGCGAGACCAAGGACGTCGAGGTCGAACTGGCCGACGGGCGGCTGCTGTCGGCCGACATGCTCGCCGGGCACCACGGCTTCAAGTCCTCGCTGTGGCACGAGTACGAGGGCATCCTCGCCGATTTCGCCACGGCCTGCGCTGCCCCGCTCCCCGGGCACCGGGCGCACGGCGGGCTGGACTGCCTGGAGCTGGTGGCGGCCGCGTACGCCCGCGAGGAGCCGTACGGTCCCGCGCCCGCCGGGTCCTTCGCCCAGGCGGGAGGCAGGCCGTGAGGAACACCGTCGAGGACGGGCCGAAGCGGGCCGTCGAGGGGCGGCTGGTGAAGGTGCTGCTGCACCGGCGCACGGACCGCGGGATGGCCCTGGAGGAGTTCGCGAGCCGCTGCGTACGCGCCGGCGAGGTGCACGAACTCGTCGTCACCGACCGGTGGGACCCGACGCCCGGCGCCCGCGTGGACCGGGTCGGGTTCCTCGGCTTCACGGAGCTGCGCTGCGGCGGCGTCGTCGACCGCGGGGACACGCTGCGCATCGGGGACACGGTGGTGGGGACGGTGCTCGGCTTCGACGGCTGCCACTTCCCCAACCACTACAACATCCTGGTGCACCGCGAGAGCCTGACCGCCGGGGGTGAGCTCGCGCTGCGGCCGGAGATGCCGGTCGTCTTCACCCAGGGCGCGGACGACGTGCCGTAGACGCCGGGCGGCCCCAACAGCAGGAGGCCGGCGGCCCGTTGGGGCCGCCGGCCTCTTCGTGCGGTCCCGCGCCCCGCTGCGGGGCGCGGAGGGCGTCAGCCCAGGAGCTCGGCGTCGAGCCGGCCGTAGTGGTACTCGCGCACGGCGGTCAGCAGCTCCTCCTCGGTGAGCTGCCCGTTGCCGTCCTGGTCGACCTTGCGGAAGACCTCGGCGGCCTCGGTGCGCGGCAGGCCGACGCCGGCCAGCCAGATCTCGAACTCGGAGCCGCTGATGACGCCGTCCTTGTCCGCGTCGGAGAGGCCGACGAGGGCGGACACGACCGGGCCGAGCGCGCGGTTGAAGGCGGCCTCGCCCTCGGTGAACAGGAGCTCACCGGTGACCTGGAGGAACTGCTCCTCGGTGATGCCGGCCTGCGCGCCGCTCTTCTCCGCGAGGTGGCTGTAGAGCGCCTCGAACGCGTCGTGCAGGGGCTTGACCTCGGGGGCGTCCTCGGCCTTGTTGAAGCCCTGGGCGATCCGGGCCGCCTCCTGCTTGAAGTCGTTCAGCTCCAGACGGCCGTTGCCGTCCACGTCCCAGCGGGAGAAGCGCTTGCGGAGGCGCTCGTTGGCCAGAGCGTTGCTCATATTCCTGATCCTTTCGTGAATTTCCAGTAAAAACCGCCCGGTTGAGGGCAGCGGGACACACACCGGTGACCGGCGTGTGAGTTCGGGTGGCCGGGTCCGCACGGGACGGCCGGGTTCAGAGCAGCGTGACGCCGCGGCCCGCGACGAGGCCCCGGGTGTCG
Source organism: Streptomyces sp. HNM0574 (assembly GCF_012726235.1). Classification (GTDB taxonomy): domain Bacteria; phylum Actinomycetota; class Actinomycetes; order Streptomycetales; family Streptomycetaceae; genus Streptomyces. Next base: position 17,611 of record NZ_JAASAH010000006.1, on the reverse strand, counting down.
AGCACCGCGCAGGGAGCGCGGTTGAGCGAGGCCGCGTCGTACTCGGTGTGTTCCTGGAGCAGGATCGCCACATCCGCCTCGCGCAGCGCCTCGTCCAGTTCCCCCGCGCGGGGGACGGGCTGCGCCCCGAGGGCGAAGTGCTCGACGTACGGGTCGTGGTAGGAGACCTCGGCGCCCGCGGACAGCAGCCCGGAGGCCACCGCGACGGCGGGGGTCTCGCGGACGTCCGCCACGTCGGGCTTGTACGAGACGCCGAGCAGCAGCACCCGGGACCCGGCGGGCTTGACGTCGATCTCGTCGAGCAACTCCAGGGTGCGGCCGACGACATGGCCCGGCATCCGGGTCAGCACGTCCTGCGCGGCGGCGAGCATCCGGAAGGAGAAGCCCTGCGCCTCGGCCTGCGCCGCCAGGTACCGCGGGTCCACCGGGATGCAGTGACCGCCGACCCCGGCGCCGGGTCTGAAGGAGGCGAAGCCGAAGGGTTTCGTGCCGGCGCAGTGCAGCACGTCCCACACGTCGATCCCGGATTCGGCACAGAACAGGGCGACTTCGTCGACGAGCGCGATGTTCACGTACCGGTAGGTGTTCTCCAGCAGTTTCGCCATTTCCGCTTCGCGCGTCCCTCTGGAGAGCACGGGGTTCTCGACGAAACGCGAGTAGAAAGCGATGGCGCGTTTGGCGCACTTCGCGGTGTAACCGCTCACGATCTTCGGGGTGTTGCGCACGCCCCACTCCCGGTTTCCCGGGTCGATGCGCTGGGGCGAGAAGGCGAGGTGGAAATCGTGTCCGGCGCGCAGTCCGCTGATCCGCTCCAGGAGCGGGCGGACGAATCCGTCGGTGGTTCCCGGATAGCTCGTCGATTCGAGGACGACGAGGGTTCCGGGGGACAGTCCGCGCGCCGCGGCCGTGGTGGCCGCCTCGACCTGTGCCAGGTCCGGGGTGCCGGAGGCGGTGAGTCCGGTGGGGACGCAGATCAGCACCGTGCGCGCCCCGTCGAGGACGCGCGGGTCACCGGTGGCGCGGAAGCCGCCCGCCACCATGGCCGTCACGTCCGCGTCGGAGACGCCGCCCACGTGCGAGCGGCCGGCGTTCACACCCGCCACGACCTCCTCGGACACGTCGTACCCCACGGTCGCGAGGCCGGCCGAGGTGGCTTCCTGGACGAGGGGTAATCCCACGTGCCCCAGGCCCATGACGACCACGTCCGGCACGCCTCCGGAGGTCCCACCGGGCAGCGGTGAGGACGGCCCGGCAAGCGCTTCCGGGCCGGACCCGGCACCTGTCGAGACGGCACTCATCAGGCGCTGAAGCTTCCCGTACCGGGGACGACGTGGGCGCCGTGGTCCGGCTGGACGGTCATTCCCGGGGTCATGCAGAACGGGTCGCCGTAGAGGGTGACCGGCTTGTCCGTGCGGTTCACCAGAACATGGCCGTCGAGCGGGAGCTTGTGGCAGCCGGAGGGGTTCTCGTAGACCGAGAGCGAGTTAAACTCCGTGCTGAATACGGTCACTTCACCGTTTTCCGCGGCCGCGGCCGTTCCTTGACCGGCGAGAGCGGCGACAACCGCCGCCGCGGGAACGGCGAAAGCACAAGCGAGCCGACGCACAGAAATCCTCCTGCTGTTGAAGTAATCCTTCTGTCAGATTCCATTGTGGGCCGTTCAGGGGGCTGCTCGTCGCCACCGCGGGCAAGATCACCGATATAGGTGACGATTATCGATCAAGGAACCGAAGAACCGGCCGCACTGATACCACCCGGCCCGCCAACTCCCTTGCGCGGCAGGCTCGTTCGGGACCACGTCACCCCCTTCGACGCCCGCCGGCGCGGGCGCCCGTGTCGTCGTCAACTCCGTCATCGCCGCGCCGTCAGCACGCCGACGGTGTTCGCGGCGACGATCGCGGCGACGGCCAGCCAGTCCAGCGGCTGCGGGTGCTGGCCGAGGACGACGAGGCCGACGAGCGCGGCGCTCACCGGGTGGACGCTCATGAAGACGCCGAAGAAGCGCGGCGGTACGCGCCGCAGCGCCAGCATGTCGGCGAGGAACGGGACGGCGGACGAGAGGAGTCCGGCGGCCGCCGCGTACGCCAGCACCCGCCCGGTCGGCGGGTGCTGGAGCAGTACGGCGATCCCGACCGGCACGTACAGCAGGCCGGAGACGCCGGCGGCCGCGGCCGAACCCTGCACCCCGGGCAGCCGCCGGCCGACGGTGCGGTTCAGCAGGATGTACGCGGCCCAGCAGGCGGCCGCGAGGAGGCCGCAGGCGATGCCGGTGTAGTCGGTGGACGGCTGCGGCCTGGACAGCACCGCGACCGCTCCCCCGGCGACGAGGGCGCAGCCGAGGTCGGTACGGCGCCGGGAGGCGGCCAGGGCAACGGCGAGCGGGCCGAGGAACTCCAGCGTGACGGCGAGGCCGAGGCCGATCCGGTCGACGGCCGTGTAGAGCGCGAGGTTCATCGTGGCGAAGACCAGCGCGAGGCACAGCACCGGCCACCACTGCGCCCAGGTGAAGCCGCGCAGCCGCGGCCGCCCGGCGGCCAGCAGCACCAGGGCCGCGACCCACTGCCGTACGGCCACCACCCCGGTGGGGCCGATGGCGGGGAAGGCGAGGGCGCCGAGGGCTGCGCCCGTCTGGTTGGACAGCCCGCCGCCCAGCATCAGCGCGATGCCGGTCAACCGGCCGCGCTGCTCCGGGAGTTGGGCGGGCAGGGGTGCGGCTCGGCGGGGCACGGCGTCGTCCACGGGGGTCTCCATGGGCGGTGATCCTGCGGCCGCCGGGGACACCCGCAAAATGCGTGCGAGGGGCCATCCATACGCTGGAGTCATGGACATGGAGCTGCGGCACCTGCGGGCGCTGGTCGCGATCGTGGAGACGGGGAGCTTCACGGACGCCGCGATCGAGCTGGGCGTCTCCCAGGCGGCCGTCTCGCGCACGCTGGGCTCGCTGGAGCGGATTCTCGGGGTGCGGCTGCTGCACCGCACGAGCCGCAGCCTCTCCCCCACCACGGCGGGCGTGCAGGTGCTGGCCCGGGCGCGGCAGCTGCTGGCCGAGGCGGACGATCTGGTCCGCGAGGCCGTGACGGGCCACACCCGGCTGCGGATCGGTCACGCCTGGTCGTCGCTGGGCCGCCACACCCCCGAGTTCCTGCGCCGCTGGGCCGCCGGGCACCCGGGCGTCGAGCTGCGGCTGGTCCGGACGAACACGGCGACGGCGGGGCTGGCCGAGGGGGCCTGCGACCTGGCCGTCGTCCGGTCCGAGCCGGGTGACCGGCGGTTCGCGAGCACCGTGGTCGGGCACGAGCGGCGCTACTGCGCCCTGGCCGCGGACGACCCGTGGGCGCGGCGGCGCTCGGTGCGGCTGCACGAGGTGCAGGGCAGGACGGTGCTGATCGACCGGCGTTCGGGGAGCACGACGGCGGGTCTGTGGCCGGACGGCGCGCGTCCGGAGATCGAGTACATCCAGGACGTGGACGACTGGCTGGCCGCGATCGCCTCCGGCAGCCGCGTCGGCATCACGGCCGAGAGCACCGTCACCCAGTACCGGCGGCACGGGATCGTCTTCCGGCCGCTGCGCGACGCGGACCCGGTCCCGGTACGGGTGCTGTGGAGCCGCCCCGACCCCCACCCGGCCACCGGTGCCGCGGTCGCCCTGCTGACCGAGCTCTACGCGGCCGCGGCAGACCGGACGCCGGTCAGCTCTGCGGCTCCCCGATGTCGACCATCCAGTTGATGCCGAACTTGTCGACGCAGGCGCCGAATTCGTCGCCCCACATCTGCTTCTCCATGGGGACGCCGACGGTGCCGCCCTCGGACAGCTTCGCCCAGTAGCCGTGCAGTTCCTCGGCGTCGTCGCCGCTGAGGCTGACGGTGATGTTGTCGCCGGGGTCGTAGGACATGCCCTGCGGGCAGTCGGCCGCCATCAGCGTGAAGCCGCTGGGGGTGACCAGCATGGAGTGCATGACCTTCTGTGCGTCCGGTGAGTCGGCCATGCCCATCTCGGCGAAGGTCATCCGCTCGACCTCGCCGCCGAAGACGCTCCGGTAGAAGTCCATGGCCTGCCGCGCGTCGCCGTCGAAGGTGATGTACGGGTTGAGTCGGGATGTCATGTCGGGCTCCGTTCCTTACGGTCGCGTCATCCCGGTGACGACGTCCGGGATGTCCGGGAACCTCTTCGCAGGCTAACCCGGACGCCGCGGCCCGGCCTCCCCCACGGGCCGCGCCCGTACCGCGAGCGAGGAGGAGGGCACGTGACGCGCATGCTGCACCGCCGCTGGTCCACCGTGGCGCTGGTGACGGTGCTCGCCGTCGCCGCGGCGGCCGCGCTGGCGGCCTCGGCCCGGTGGTGGGCGGCCGCGGTGCCGCTGCTGGCCTGCGCGGTGACCGGGGCGTACGACGTGGTGCAGCGGCGGCACTCGGTGCTGCGCAACTACCCCGTCCTCGGGCATCTGCGCTTCACGCTGGAGCGGCTCCGGCCCGAGCTCCAGCAGTACTTCATCGAGCGGGACTTCGACGGCAGGCCCTTCGACCGCGAGACCCGGTCGACGGTGTACGAGCGGGCCAAGGGCGTGGAGGACACCGACCCGTTCGGCACCGAACGTTCCGTCTACCAGCCCGGGTACGAGTTCTTCCTGCACACGGTCGCCCCGCGCCCCGTGCCGGAGGAGCCGTACCGGGTGCACGTCGGCGGCCCGCGCTGCACCCGCCCGTACCGGATGGCACTGCTGAACGTCTCCGCGATGAGCTTCGGTTCCCTCTCCGGCAACGCGATCCGCGCGCTCAACCGCGGCGCGGCCGAGGGCGGTTTCGCGCACGACACCGGCGAGGGCGGCATCTCCGACCACCATCTGTGCCACGGCGGGGACCTGATCTGGGAGATCGGCACGGGGTACTTCGGCTGCCGCACCCCCGAAGGGGGCTTCGACGAGGCGGAGTTCGCGCGCAAGGCGGCCTGGGAGCAGGTCCGCGCCGTCTCGTTGAAGCTCTCGCAGGGCGCCAAGCCGGGGGTGGGCGGGGTGCTGCCGGGCGGCAAGGTGAGCGCGGAGATCGCCCGCGTACGGGAGGTGCCGCAGGGCCGTACGGTCGTCTCGCCGCCGTACCACCGGGTGTTCGGCACGCCGCGCGAGATGGTGCGCTTCCTGGAGCGGATGCGGGTGCTCGCGGGCGGGAAGCCGGTCGGCTTCAAACTGTGCGTCGGCTACCGGCGCGAGTTCCTGTCGCTGTGCAAGGCGATGCTGGAGGAGGACATCACCCCCGACTTCATCGTGGTGGACGGCGCGGAGGGCGGGACGGGCGCGGCGCCGCTGGAGTTCGTGGACCACGTCGGGGTGCCGCTGACGGAGGGGCTGAACACCGTGCACAACGCGCTGACGGGCATCGGTCTGCGGGAGCGGGTCGCCGTCGGCGCGAGCGGCAAGGTCGCCACGGGCTCCGATCTCGTCAAGCGGCTGGTGCAGGGCGCCGACTACACCAACGCGGCCCGGGCCATGATGTTCGCCGTCGGCTGCATCCAGTCGCAGCGGTGCCACGCCAACACCTGCCCCGTCGGCGTGGCCACCCAGGACCCGCGCCGGGAGCGGGCGTTGGACGTGGCGGACAAGTACGTCCGGGTGCGCAGGTTCCAGGAGGCGACGGTGCGCAGCGCGCTGGAGATCATGGGCGCGCTCGGTGTGGACGAGCCCGCGCAGCTGCGACCGCGCATGCTGTACCGGCGCACGGCGCCGCACGCGGTGGCCTCGTACGCGGAGCTGTACGACTGGCTGGCGCCGGGGGTGCTGCTCGGCGGCGCCGCGCGGGAGCTGCCGGGCGGCTGGGAGCGGGACTGGGACGAGGCGGACCCGGACCGGTTCACGGGGTGACCGGCGCGCCGTGAACCGCCGCCGGGCGGCGGGGTGTCCGCGCGGTTCCCCGCGCCCCCGGAGCGGGGGCGCGGGGCCGGCGTCACACTCCCAGGGCGCCCACCCGGGCGCGGGTCACCGCGGTGCCCAGGCCGCCGATGTCGCGGCGGAGTTCGTCCTCGTCGTAGCGGCGGCAGCCGCGGTGCCAGACGAGGATGCCGGACATCCAGTTCTGCAGCTCCAGCGCGTACCGGTCCAGGGCCGCGCGGGTCTCGCCCGGGAGGTCCAGGTCGTCGCAGAGTGCGGGGATCTGCACCGCGAGGACGTGCTGGAACTCGCGCATCCGGCCGTCGATCAGGTCGTCGACGATCCGGCGCGCCTGGGCCTGCGTGCAGTCCAGGAACCGCTGCGCCACCAGCACCGCGTTGTGGATCTCGCCCTCGAACTCGATCTCCTTGCGGAAGGAGAACACGTCGTTGACGAGGCCGGCCCAGTCCGCGGCCGAGTGCTCCAGCGCCTGCACGGGGCGGGAGCGGTACACCTCCTCCGGGATGACGCCGCCGTGCCCGATGCGCGAGAGGCTCATCGTGAGGTCGGCGCCGAAGGTCTGGCGGCGCATCTCGATGTAGTCCACGGGCTCGGGCACCCGCCGCTGCGCCGCGTTGACCAGCTCCCACACCCACGAGCTCGTCATGTCGGTGATGGTCCGCCGGAAGGTGAGCCGCGCCTCGCGGTTCATCGGCGTGGCCGTGCGCACCCACAGGTCGTACAGCGCACGCTCCAGCGCCGAGCCCGGCGGCCGGGGCGGCTCGCCGACGTCCGGCGGCATGAAGTCCGCCAGGCCGTCGGTGTACCGCTTGGCGGCGGCCAGGTTGCCGGTGCGGCCGAAGACCAGCGGGTAGTAGTCGTCGCCGTAGGTGCCCCAGGCCAGCCAGCCCGAGGTCAGGTCGAGGCCGTCCGCTGTGGCGTCCGGGTGGATGCCCGCCGAGCAGAGCGGGAGGTCGGCGGCGCGCAGCTTCGCCTCGTCCCACACGCCCTCCGAGGTGATCCCGAACTCGCGGCACCAGGCGACGAGTCGCTCGCGCGCGCCGTCCAGGTGCCCGGAGCGCCGGGCCGGGTACGGCATCCGCGGGTCCGGCTCGGGCAGGCCGCCGGCGGGCTGCTGCACGTGCGTGAAGCTGCGCAGCCGCTGCGGCATGGAGTGCGTGTACGACTCGGCGAGCCGGGCCGCGCTGGTGCCGAGCCCGGTGGGGCCGCTGGGCAGCCGGGGCCCGGCGTCCGGGCCCGGTCCCGACTCGCGCATGTAGCGGCTGGAGCGGCGGTGCCACTCGTGGCCGCCGGCCTGCCAGTCCTGGAGTCCCTTGGTGTACGCGGCGATGCGCAGCTGTTCGTCGGGGGTGAGCCCGTGCTCGGCGCAGAGCGGCGGCACCTCGGTGAGCGCGGTGTGCTCGAACTGGTGGAGGCGGGCCGTGAGCAGGTCGTTGACCTTCTCGGCGGCCTGCTGGGTGGTGCAGTCCAGGAAGGTCTCGAAGACGAGCACCCCGTTGGACAGTTCGCCCTCCTCCTCGACCTCCCGCTGGTACGAGAAGAGGTCGTTGCGCAGGTGGACGGCGTCCGAGAAGGTGTCGCGCAGCACGGCCAGCGGGCGTGACTGAGCGACCTGGCCGGGGAGTTCGGCGTGCGCCGCGTACTCCACCAGTCCGGCCGACCAGGGTGCGCCGCCGACCTTGCGGCGCATCTCGATGTACTCCAGGGGATTGGAGACCCGTCCGATCTCGATGTTGGACAGCTCCCACATCGACTCGTCCAGCAGCGCGAGCGTGGCCTCGGTGAACCGCTCGCGCCAGCCGTCCGTCATGACGGGGACGGTGCGCCGCCACAGGTCGGCGAGCCCGGTCTCCACCGGGTCGCGCGGCTGCGGCATCGGGGCCGAGGGGTCGGCGGGCATGAACTCCCGGAGCCGGAGCAGGTGTTCCCTGGCCGCGGCCGAGTCCCGGGTGTACTTGTACTTCTCCAGGAAGTGGTCGTCGAAGAAGAAGACCCACACGTACCAGTCGGTGACCGTCGCCAGCCGCTCGGCGGAGGCGTCGGGGTGGGTGTAGGCGCACAGCAGGGCGTAGTCGTGCGCGTCGTACTCCGCCGTGTCCCAGATGCCCGAGCCCTCGAGCATGCCCATGTCCCCGGCCCAGGCCCGGGAGTGGGTGCGGGCTTCTTCCAGGTGTGGGCTCAGGCGAGCCGGATACGGCTCGTAGAACGTGGGCAGCTCGAAGGGCTTGGCCATCCTGCGTCGTCCTTACGGTCAGTCGCGGCGGTGGTACACGTTGACGTCCTCGAGGACGCCGAGCGCGTCGGGGACCAGTACCGCGGCCGAGTAGTAGGTGGACACGAGGTAGGAGATGACGGCCTTCTCGTCGATGCCCATGAAGCGGGCGTTCAGACCGGGCTCGATCTCGTCCGGGATGCCGGTCTGGTGCAGGCCGATGACGCCCTGGTCGTCCTCGCCGGTACGCATGGCGATGATCGAGGAGGTGCCCTGCGCGGTGACCGGGATCTTGTTGCACGGCAGGATCGGGACGCCCCGCCAGGCCGGTACGGACTGGCCATTGAAGTCGGCGTTGTCCGGGTAGAGCCCGCGGTGGTTCAGCTCGCGGCCGATGGCGGCGATCGCCTTCGGGTGGGCGAGCATCACGCGGGTGCTGCGGCGCCGGGCGAGCAGCTCGTCCAGGTCGTCCGGGGTGGGCGGGCCGGAGTGGGTGCGGATGCGCTGCTTGTACTCGGCGTTGTGCAGCAGGCCGAACTCGCGGTTGTTGACGAGCTCGTGCTCCTGGCGCTCGCGCAGCGCCTCGACCGTGAGCCGCAGCTGCTCCTCGGTCTGGTTCATCGGCTTGTTGTACAGGTCCGCGACGCGGGAGTGGACCCGCAGCACGGTCTGCGCGACCGACAGCTCGTACTCGCGCGGCTTGAGGTCGTAGTCGACGAAGGTGCCGGGCAGCGTCGGCTCGCCGATGTGCCCGGAGGCCAGCGCGATGTCGGCCTCGCCCTGCTTGTTCTGCTCGTGCGCGGGCAGCGCGCGGAAGGCGGCGACGTGCTCGCGGAGCGAGGGGGTGCGCTCCAGGAGCCGCTCGAAGTCGTCGCGGTGCAGCTGGAGCAGCGTGCCGGAGGTGAGCGCGGTGGCCGTGGCGTCCCAGGTGGCGGGCTCGCCGTTGAGGGCGTGCTCGCCGAAGCGGTCGCCGTCGGCGACGGTCTCGACGACGGAGTCGTCGCCGTACTTGCCGGCGCGGCTGCGGCGGACGCGGCCGTGGGCGATGAGCCGCACGTAGCGGACGTCCTCGCCCTCGCGGGCCAGGACCTCGCCGGCCTCGAAGTCGTGCTGGGTGAAGGCGTCGGCGAGGGCGCCGAGGGCAGCCGTGTCCTCGAAGCCGCGGAAGATGCCCAGCTCGCCGAGCTCGGGCGGCAGCACGCGGACGTTCGCGCCGGTCTGGTCGAACTCGATCCGGCCGTCGCCGACCGTGTAGGTCAGCCGCCGGTTGACGCGGTAGACGCCGCCCTCGGTCTGGACCCACGGGAGGACCTTGAGGAGCCAACGCGAGGTGATGCCCTGCATCTGCGGGGCGGACTTGGTCGTGGTCGCCAGCTTCCGCGCGGCGGCGGTGCTGAGGGACTGCTGGGGCTGCTCAGCCTCGCCGGCCCGAGGCTGCGGCAGGGTGGTCATGCATGTCCTCCGGTGAAGTACGGGCGGCCAGGCACCGCCTGTCGGTCCGTCAGACTAATCGCACTCTCAAGTCATGATCAACATTGCCGAGTTGAACAGCGGGCGAACGCGAAGCCGCTGGTCACCGGTACTGCGACGGGACGGGGTGCGGCGACCCGTTGACCGGCCCGGAGATCGCTGCCAGCGTGCTGCCATGCCCCGCACCCCCTCCCCCGCCGTCCTCGGCGTCGACATCGGGACCTCCAGCAGCAAGGGCGTCCTCGTCGGCCCGGACGGCACCCTGCTGCGCTCGGCCGTCCGCGAGCACACCGTCGACCGGCCCGCGCCCGGCCACGTCGAGATGGACGCCGGGATCTGGTGGGACGAATTCGTCTCCCTCGCACGCGAGTTGACGGCCTACGCGGAGGACGAGGCCGGGGCCCGGGTCGTCGCCGTCGGCCTCAGCGGCATGGGCCCCTGCGTGCTGCTGACCGACGAGGCCGGCACCCCGCTGCGCCCCGCGATCCTGTACGGCGTCGACACCCGCTCCGGCCCCCAGATCGCCCGCCTGGAGCGCGAGTTGGGCGACGAGGAGATCCGGCGGCGCTGCGGCTCCGGGCTGTCCGGCCAGGCCGCGGGCCCGAAGATCGCCTGGGTCGCCGACGAGGAGCCCGCGCTCTTCGCCCGCGCCCGGCGCCTGTACATGCCCAGCTCGTGGCTGGTCCGCGGGCTCACCGGCGCCTACGTCCTGGACCACCACTCGGCCAGCCAGTGCACCCCGCTGTACGACACCGTCGCCCAGGACTGGTACGCGCCCTGGGCCGAGGCCGTCGCCCCCGGCGTCGAACTCCCGCCGCTGCGCTGGTCCGGCGAGGCCGCCGGCACGGTCACCGCCGAGGCGGCCCGGCTGACCGGCCTGCCCGCGGGCATCCCCGTCACCACCGGCACGATCGACGCCTGGGCCGAGGCGCTCAGCGTCGGCGCGCACGGCACCGGCGACCTGATGCTGATGTACGGGACGACGATGTTCCTCGTCCACACCGTGCCCCGGCTTTTGCGCGCCCCCTCGCTGTGGAGCACCGTCGGCGCCCTGCCCGGCACCCGCAGCCTCGCGGGCGGCATGGCCACCTCGGGCGCCGTCACGGGCTGGCTGCGGGAGCTGTTCGGCTCGCCCGACTACGCCCAACTGCTGCGCCTCGCCGAGGAGTCGGGGCCCGGCGCGGGCGGCCTGCTGATGCTGCCGTACCTCGCGGGCGAGCGCACCCCGGTGACGGACCCGGACGCCCGGGGCGTCATCGCGGGGCTGACGCTCTCGCACACCCGGGGTGACCTGTACCGCGCGGCGCTGGAGGGCACGGCCTTCGGCGTACGCCACAACATCGAGGCGCTGGAGGCGGCGGGCGGCGGCATCGGCCGGGTCGTCGCCGTCGGCGGCGGCACCAGGGGCGGGCTGTGGACCCGGATCGTCTCGGACGTCACGGGCCGGGAGCAGGAGGTGCGGGCGACGTCGATCGGCGCGAGCTACGGCGGCGCGCTGCTCGCGGCCCAACTCGTCGGCGACGCCTCGGTGGACGCCTGGAACCCCGTCGCCGAACGCGTCGTCCCCGATCCGGACGCCACCGCGCGCTACGACGAGCTGTACGCCCTCTACCGCGAGCTGTATCCCGCCTCGGCCGGCGTCGTGCACGCCCTGGCCCGGTGGCAGCACCGCTGACGTCCGCACCGTCACGAGCCGTGAGCAAACGTGTGCGGAAGGGAAGTCGGGAACACGTCCACAACGAGGGACAGCCGGTATTGGACGATCCCCCGCTTCGCCCAATACCGGCAGCCATGCCGGACGTGACCCTCGCGGGCCGTACGTCCGAAGCCTCGCCGAGTATACTGGCTCTGAGCCAGTCAACGCAGGAGTTCCAGCATGTCCCCTCGGAGCGCTTCGGTCAATGCGGAGTTGCGCCGACGCTCGCGCGAACGTTTGCTCCAAGCAACCGTCGACGTGGTCAGCGAGCAGGGCTACGAGGCCACCACCCTCAAGGACATCGCCGACCGCGCCGGGGCCGCGCGCGGGCTCGTCTCGTACTACTTCCCCGGCAAACGCCAGCTGTTCCAGTCGGCGGTGCACCGGCTCATGCACCTCACCCTCGCCGAGGCGCTGGAGCGCGAGCCGCGCCCCCAAGGGCCCCGCGCCGGCGAGGAGTTGCTGGCCCGCGCCATCGACGCGATCCTCGGCCTCGCCCAGGACCGGCCGGTGCTGATGCGGGCCCACATGGCCGGGCTGCTCCAGCAGGAGGGCTTCGTCCAGTGCGACGAACAGCAGCGCCTCGCCGCGCTGCTCCGGGACGCCGTCGAGCGCTACGGCTCGGCCGACCCCGAGACCGACTACACCATGCTGCGGGCCCTGCTCATGGGCTCCGTGGTGGCCTCCCTGCTGCCCGGAGCACCGATGTCCGTGACCCGGCTGCGCGCCGAGCTCTTCGCCCGGTACGGACTGGACCCGGCCCTGGGCCACCCGCCCTCCCCGCCGTAGCCCGCGCGGCGCCCGCCCCCTCCCGCCCGGGCCCGCGCGGTGCCATGCTGGGACTCCCGGCGGAAGGAACGGCACCGTGTGCCCCGATCGGACCGACCGCACCGCAGCCCGGAACGGCACCCCGCTCCGCGTCGCCGTCGTGGGCTCCGGGCCCAGCGGCGTGTACGCCGCGCAGGGGCTGGCCGGGGAAAGGGGCGTCACGGTGGACGTCCTGGACCGGCTGCCCTGCCCGTACGGGCTGGTGCGGTACGGCGTCGCCCCGGACCACGAGAAGATCAAGTCGCTGCAGAACAACCTGCGTCAGGTGCTGGAGCAGCCGGGCGTGCGCTTCCTCGGCAACATCGAGGTGGGCCCGGGCGGCATCGGGCCGCGCGACCTGCTGCGGCTGTACGACGCCGTGGTCTACTGCGTCGGCGCCGCCACCGACCGCACCCTCGGCATCCCCGGCGAGGAGCTGCGCGGCAGCTACTCGGCGACGGGCTTCGTCTCCTGGTACAGCGGCCACCCCGACTCGGCCCCCGACGGCTTCCCGCTCGCGGCCCGCTCGGCCGTGGTGATCGGCGTCGGCAACGTCGCCGTGGACGTCACCCGCGTCCTGGCCCGCGCCCGCGAGGAGCTGCGGCCGACGGACGTGCCGCAGGACGTGCTCGAACGGCTCGCGGACAGCCGGGTGCGCCGGGTGACGACGGTGGGCCGACGCGGCCCGTCCCAGGCGAAGTTCACCACCAAGGAGCTGCGCGAGCTGGGCACCCTCCCCGGCACCACCGTCCGCGTCCGCGCGGACGAGCTGGCCGCCGACCCGCTGTGCGCCGCGCCGGACGCCCTGTCCCGGGCCGCGCAGCGCAACGTCGAGGTGCTGCGCGGCTGGTCGGCACCGGAGGGGACGCCGGAGCCGGAGACCGGGCGGCTGATCGAACTCCGCTTCTGCCTCCGCCCCGTGGAGATCCTCGGCGACGCCGAGGGCGCCGTGCGCGGGGTGCGCTTCGAGCGGATGCGGCCCGACGGCACGGGCGCCGTCACCGGCACCGGGGAGCACGAGGAGGTCCCGGCACAGCTGGTGCTCCGCTCGGTCGGCTACCGCGGAGTGCCCCTGGCGGGGCTGCCGTTCGACGCGGAGACGGGCACCGTCCCGCATCTGGCCGGGCGGGTGCTGCGGGACGGCCGGGTCTCGCGCGGCGAGTACGTCGCGGGGTGGATCAAGCGCGGGCCCACCGGCGTGATCGGCACCAACCGGCCCTGCGCCAAGGAGACCGTGACCTCGCTGCTCGCCGACGCCCGCGCGCTCGCCGCCGCGCCCGGGCGCACCCCGGCCGACCCGCTGACGGTGCTGCGGTACATGGGGCTGCGTCCCGTCGAGTGGAGCGGCTGGCTCGGCATCGAGGACGCGGAGACGACGCTCGGCCGCAGCCTCGGCCGCTCCCGGGTCAAGATCCCGGCCCGCGACCGGCTGCTCGCGGCGGCCTCCGACGCCCTGTGGCCCACCTGACCCCCGCGGCACACGCCGCGACCTGGGCCGATGCCGGACCGGACGCGACTGTCGGTGCCGGGGTGCAGACTGACGACTGATCCGGCACCGGACTGCCGGAGTCCTGGACGACGGCGTCACGAGGCGGTGTTCTGGCATGACGGACGTGCTGCTCGCGGTGGGTACCCGGAAGGGACTCTTCCTCGCCCGGCGGGAGACCGGCCGGCGCGGGGACCCGGACTGGGAGTTCGACGGCCCGCACTTCAACGCCCAGGCGGTGTACGCGGTGGGCATCGACACCCGCGGCCCCGGCGCCCCCCGCGTACTGGCCGGCGGGGACAGCGCGCACTGGGGCCCGTCGGTCTTCCACTCCGACGACCTGGGCCGGACGTGGACGGAGCCGCAGCATCCGGCGGTCAAGTTCCCCCAGGACACCGGCACTTCACTTGAGCGGGTCTGGCAGCTCCAGCCGGGCGGCGCGGACGAACCCGGCGTGGTGTACGCGGGCACGGAGCCCGGGGCGCTGTTCCGCTCGGAGGACGGCGGCGAGAGCTTCGCGCTGGTGCGCCCGCTGTGGGACCACCCGACGCGCGCCGACTGGGTCCCGGGCGGCGGCGGGCTCGGCCTGCACACCGTGCTGGTGGACCCGCGCGACTCCCGTTCGGTGACGGTCGCCGTCTCCACCGGCGGCGCGTACCGCACCTCGGACGCCGGTGCGCGCTGGGAGCCGTGCAACCAGGGCGTGCAGGCGGCGTTCCTGCCGGAGGGCCGGCGCTTCCCCGACCACGGCCAGTGCGTGCACAAGGTCGCGCGGGACGCCGCCGACCCGGACCGCCTCTACCTCCAGAACCACTGGGGCGTCTACCGCAGCGACGACGCCGGCACCGGCTGGATCTCCATCGGCGACAGCCTCCCCTCGGACTTCGGCTTCCCCGTGGTGAGCCACCCCCGGCGCGGCGGGGTCGCGTACGTCTTCCCGCTCAACGCCGACTACGACCGCGTCCCCGCGCGGCACCGCTGCCGGGTGCACCGCACCGAGGACGCGGGCGCCACCTGGGAGGGCCTCGGCGCGGGGCTCCCCGAGTCCGCGCACTACGGCCCGGTGCTGCGGGACGCCATGTGGGCGGACGACGCCGACCCGGCCGGGATCTACTTCGGCAACCGCAACGGCGAGCTCTTCGCCAGCGCCGACGAGGGCGAGAGCTGGCAGCAGCTGGCGAGCCACCTCCCCGACGTGCTGTGCGTACGGGCCGCGGTGATCGGCTGAGCGGCCCGGGGAATTCGCGGGGACGGGGACGGGCAGGGCCCGTGGGCCAGTAGAGTGACGGCTCGTGGCTGCACGACCCTTGAACGAAATCGTCGAACCGGGCTGGGCCAAGGCCCTGGAACCGGTCGCTGACCGTATCGCCGCGATGGGCGACTTCCTGCGCACGGAGATCGCGGCGGGGAAGACCTACGTCCCCGCCGGGCAGCAGGTCCTGAGAGCCTTTCAGCAGCCCTTCGACGAGGTGCGGGTGCTGATCGTCGGTCAGGACCCGTACCCGACGCCGGGGCACGCGGTGGGGCTCTCCTTCTCCGTCGCCCCCGAGGTGGCGCCGCTCCCGCCGAGCCTGGAGAACATCTACCGGGAGATGCACACGGACCTCGGCCTGCCCCGCCCCTCGAACGGCGACCTCACCCCCTGGACCCGGCAGGGCGTCCTGCTGCTGAACCGGGCGCTGACGACGGCGCCGCGCAAGCCCGCCGCGCACCGGGGCAAGGGCTGGGAGGAGGTCACCGAGCAGGCGATCCGAGCGCTCGTCGCGCGCGGGCGGCCGCTGGTCTCGGTGCTGTGGGGACGGGACGCGCGCAATCTGCGCCCGCTGCTGAACGGGCTGCCGTCCGTCGAGTCCTCGCACCCCTCCCCCATGTCCGCCGACCGCGGCTTCTTCGGCTCGCGCCCCTTCAGCCGGGTCAACACCCTGCTGGCGCAGCAGGGCGCGAACCCGGTGGACTGGCGCCTGCCGTGACCGGCCCCGGCTGGGTCCTCGGCGTCGACTCCGGCGGCTCGGGCCTGCGCCTCGCCCTGGCCCGTGCGGGCTCAACTCCGGGCGCGGGTGCGGACGTCGGGCCGCCGGTGCCCGTCGGCTCGGTCTCCTCGGACGATCCGGTGCGGACGGGGCCGGCCGGGATCGACGCCGGGGACATGCTGGCGCGGCTGGTGCCGGCCGCGCGCGGGCTGCTCGCGCGGGCCGGGGCGCCCGAGGACGGGCTGCGCGCCGTCTGCGTGGGCGCCGCCGGGATGGCCTCGCTCGGCACCGCGCTCCGCGCCGAACTCCCCGGCGCCCTCACCGCCGCCTTCGGCACCGACGTCCGCCGGATCGCGCTGGCCGCCGACGCCGTCACCGCGTACGCCGGGGCGCTCGGCCAGCGGCCCGGCGCGGTGCTGGCCGCCGGCACCGGCATGATCGCCACCGGCACCGACCTGCGCACCTGGCGCCGGGCCGACGGCTGGGGCCACCTGCTCGGCGACTGCGGCGGCGGCGCGTGGATCGGCCGCGCGGGACTGGAGGCGGCGCTGCGCGCGTACGACGGCCGGGCCGGCGGTTCGGGGGCGCTGCGGGAGCAGGCCGAGGAGATGTTCGGGCGGCCGCTGAGCGCGCTGGCCGGGCAGCTGTACCCGCGCACGGACCGGGCCGCGGTGCTGGCCTCGTTCGCGCCCCGGGTCGCCGCCTGCGCGGAGCACGACGCGGTGGCCGGGACGGTCCTGCGCGAGGCGGCGCACCAGATGGCCGTCAGCGCCGCCGCCGTGTGCCCGGACGGTGCCCGTGACGGGTCCGTGATCGCGCTGACCGGCGGGCTGTTCCGGCTCGGGGAGGTGCTGTGCCGGCCGCTGCGCGAGGAGTTGGCGCGGCGGGTGCCGGGGGCGCGGACGGCCGAGGCGCGGGGCGGGCCGCTGGAGGGGTCGCTGCTGGTCGCCGACCAGTTGGCGGCGGGTGCGCTGCGGTTGCCGACCGATCCCACCCTGTTGTTGTCGGGTTGACGAATATAGCCAAAACGAGTCACGCGACGCGCGGTGCGAATCGGGACATAGGCGGACCGTCCCTCCCCGCCC
This sequence comes from Streptomyces sp. HNM0574, assembly GCF_012726235.1. Classification (GTDB taxonomy): domain Bacteria; phylum Actinomycetota; class Actinomycetes; order Streptomycetales; family Streptomycetaceae; genus Streptomyces. Next base: position 1,006 of record NZ_JAASAH010000006.1, on the reverse strand, counting down.
GAACAGCCAAGCCCATCAAGGCATTAGCATGCGGGCGCATGAGCTCCCCCACTGGGCCGGACAATGGCCTGCCCGTACGAATGCCACGTCCACGTCAGCCCGGAAGGCACCGCCGACCGGAGCCTGTGGTCGCCCCCGAGAACGCACCCGCGCTGGTGCTGGCCGTTCCCGGTACGCCGTCCGCCGCGACGCGCGGCCTCGCCGAGGAGACTCTGAGCATCGCCCGCTCCGAGCTCCCCGGCCTCGACGCCCGGATCGGGTACGTGGACGGGGAGAGCGAGGAGTTCCCGGCACTGGGAGCCGTCCTCGCGGGGGTCGCGGCGCAGCGGAACGCCGCGCTCGAGGCAGCTGCCGCCGCCGCGGCGGCCGCGGGGAACGCTCAGCCCCAGCAGGACCCGGGGCCCAGCGCCATCGTCGTCCCGCTGCTGGCGGGCCCGGACTCCGCGCTGATGCGGCGGATACGGCAGGCCGTCGTGAGCAGCGGCGCGGGCGCCGAACTGACCGACGTCCTCGGCCCGCACCCCCTCCTCGCCGAGGGCGTGCACGTCAAGCTGTCCGAGGCGGGTCTGGCGCGCGCCGACCGCGCCCGGCTCTTCACGGTCGCGACCGCCGCCGACGGCATCATCCTGGCGACGGTCGGCGGCGAGGAGGCCGTCCAGGCCGCCGGTATCACGGGCATGCTCCTGGCGGCGCGGCTCGCGGTGCCGGTGCTGGCCGCCGGGCTGGACGAGGAGGGCGCCATCGCCCGCACCGCCGAGCAGCTGCGCGGCTCCGGTTCGCAGCAGCTCGCGGTCGCCCCGTGCCTGATCGGCCCCGAGGTCCCCGAGGGCCTGCTGGAGGCGGCGGCCCAGGAGGCGGGCTGCGCCGTGGCCGAGCCGCTGGGCGCCTACACGGCGCTGGGCAAGCTGGTGGCGTCCACGTACGCGACCAAGATCGGGCTCGGCCAGCAGGGACGTCCCGGGCAGGGCATGTCCGCGCGCTGAACCCACGCACTTCGCACACCGCC
>NZ_JAASAH010000005.1 GCF_012726235.1 Streptomyces sp. HNM0574 | reverse complement strand
CGGCGGGGCGCCTTCCGGCGTTGGCCTTTACTTTAGTGGATCTTCCCGGAGGCTCAAAATCGAGCCGGCGGAATCGAATTGCGTACACACGTGTCCCAGGGACGCGAGCACACGACAATCCACCCCGGAAAAGGGGGATCGTGCTGAAGTAATCGGTTGCCGTCGGACGGCGAGGATCGTTGCCGGGGAACCGGAGGGCTCGCTGGCAACCGTTCAAAGGTACACCACGCCGTCGGCAGGCTTCAAACCTGCCCGGCGCCCCCCGTCCGGGTGCGGCGCGGTCTCAATCAGCCCTTGCCGGAAGCCAGTTCACGGCTGCGGTCGCGGGCGGCCTCGATCGCGTCGATGAAGGCCGCGCGGACGCTGTGGTTCTCCAGCTCGCGCATCGCGTTGATGGTGGTGCCCGCCGGGGAGGTCACGTTCTCGCGCAGGGTCACCGGCTTCTCGCCGCTGTCCCGGAGCATCGTGGCGGCGCCGACGGCGGCCTGGACGATGAGGTCGTGGGCCTTGTCGCGGGGCAGCCCGAGCAGGATGCCGGCCTCGGCCATGGCCTCGACGAGGAAGTAGAAGTACGCCGGGCCCGAGCCGGAGAGCGCGGTGGCCGCGTCCTGCTGGGACTCGGGGATGCGGAGGGTCTTGCCGACGCCGTTGAAGATCTCCTCGGTGAGCGCGAGGTGGGCCTCGGTGGCGTGGGTGCCCGCGGAGATGGCCGACATGGCCTCGTCGACGAGGGCGGGGGTGTTGGTCATGACGCGGACGACCGCGGTGCCGGGCTGGAAGCGGTCCTCGAAGAAGGACGTGGGGATGCCGGCCGCGCCGCTGATGATCAGGCGGTCGGCGGGGGTGTGCGGGGCGAGCTCGTCGAGGAGGGTGCCCATGTCCTGCGGCTTGACCGTGAGGATGAGGGTGTCGGCGGCCTTGGCGGCCTCGGTGTTGCTGACGGTCTCGACGCCGTACCGGTCGCGGAGCTGCGCGGCGCGTTCCTCGCGACGGGCCGTGACCAGCAGGTTCTGCGGGGACCAGCCGCCGCGGAGCATGCCGGAGAGCAGGGCCTCGCCGATCTTTCCGGTGCCGAGGACGGCGACTTTCTGGGTCATGGGGCGGCTCACCTCGTCCAGTGCGTACACGTGCGTGCTGCGCGTTCATCCTCGCACCGGTGGTGTGGGGGCGGGAGGGCGTGTCCGAGGAGTGGATGGGCCGGGGCTCAGGCCGTGCGGCGGCGGAGGGTGGCGGAGCCGAGGCAGAGGACGAGGAGTGCGGAGCCGGCGACGACGGCGAGGTCGCGTACGAGGTCGGCGGTGGGGTCCGCGTGCAGCAGGATCTGGTTCATGCCGTCGACGGCGTAGGACATGGGGAGGACGTGGGAGGCGTACTCCAGGACGGGCTGCATGGTGTCGCGGGGTGCGAAGAGTCCGCAGAGCAGGATCTGCGGGAAGATCACCGCGGGCATGAACTGGACGACCTGGAACTCCGAGGCGGCGAAGGCGCTGACGAACAGGCCGAGCGCGGTGCCGAGCAGCGCGTCGAGCAGGGCGACGAGCAGCAGGAGCCAGGGGGAGCCCGCGATGGTGAGGTCGAGCAGCCAGAAGGCGGTGGCCGTGGCCAGGGCGGCCTGGACGGTGGCGAGCAGGCCGAAGGCGAGTGCGTAGCCCATGATCAGGTCGGCCTTGCCGAGCGGCATGGAGAGCAGCCGCTCCAGGGTGCCCGAGGTGCGTTCGCGGAGCGTGGCGATCGAGGTGACCAGGAACATCGTCACCATCGGGAAGATGCCGAGTAGCGAGGCGCCGATGCCGTCGAAGGCGCGGCGGTCGGCGTCGAAGACGTAGAAGAGCAGCACCAGCAGCAGGACGGGGACGAGCAGCAGGAGGGCGATCGTCCGCCGGTCGTGGCTGAGCTGGCGCAGGACTCTGCGGGTGGTGGCGAGGGTCCGGGCGGGGTTCATGGCGGTGGTCCTTCTGCTGGGGGCTCGCGTGCCGGGTGGTCAGGCGCGGTCGGCCTCGACGAGGTGGAGGAAGGCGTCCTCGACGGTGGCGGTGCCGGTGCGGGCGCGGAGTGCGGCGGGGGAGTCGGTGGCGAGGATGCGGCCGGCGCGCATCAGGAGCAGCTGTTGGCAGCGGTCGGCCTCGTCCATCACGTGCGAGGAGATGAGCAGGGTGGTCCCCCGTTCGGCGGCGAGGCGGTGGAAGAGGTTCCACAGGTCGCGGCGGAGGACGGGGTCGAGGCCGACGGTCGGCTCGTCCAGGACGAGGAGTTCGGGGCTGCCGAGCAGGGCGACGGCGAGGGAGACGCGGGAGAGCTGGCCGCCGGAGAGGCGGGCGGTGAGCGCGTCGGCGTGCGGGGTGAGGTCGACGTCGGCGAGGGCTGCGGCGACCTGCCGGGCGCGGTCGGCGCGGGGGATGCCGAGGACGGACGCGTAGTAGTCCAGGTTCTGACGGGCGGTCAGGTCGCTGTACACGGAGGGCGATTGGGTCACGTAGCCGACGCGGGAGCGGAGCGGGGCCGTGCCGGCGGGGCGGCCGAGGACGTCGAGGGTGCCGGTGACTCTCGCCTGGGTGCCGGCGACGGCGCGCATCAGGGTGGATTTGCCGCAGCCGGAGGGGCCGAGCAGGCCGGTGACGGTGCCGGGGGCGACGTCGAAGGTGAGGCCGTCGAGGACGGTGGTGCCGCCGCGTTCGACGGTGATCCCGGAGGCGTGGACGGCGGGGGTCTCCGCGTCCGTGGGCTCCCGCCGGGCTCCGGGGCGGTCGGCGCGGCCCCCTCGCCAGTTATTCATCATGTGATGAATTGTGGGCCCGCGGGCGTGCCCCGTCAAGCGCGCGCACGTGTGTCACGACCGCGCGCGGGGGCGCGTGCACCAAGCTGGCGGAAAGCACGCTCCTGATTCCGGTCAGATCTGCCCTGTAGTTCATCGAGAGTTCACAGCGCGACTTGCGAATCGCCACAACCCCCTGGACACAATGGAGTTCGCTGTCCAACGGCCGTGGAAAACTCCATGGCGGTCCGCACCGGACACGTGTTCCTCTTCGTGGACCGAGGCAGCTTCCGCCCGATCCGGTACGCCCCGTAAGGCCCCGGTCAGGGCACGCCGGACACGGCCCGCGCCAGGAAGGAGGACACCGTGCGACACCGCAGGGGAATCACCCGCGCACTCGTCACCGGCATCGTCCTTCTCCTGTCCCTGGTGGCCCTGACCGGCTCGTCCACCGCTCGGATGCTCCCCCCGGAGGAACGGGCGGAGATCACCGCCGAGCGGTCCGTGAGCGGGCACCCCGAGAAGAAGACCTCGGTCTCGCTCATGGAGGACTGCCGCACCCGGCGCGGCGCACGGCAGGCCGGCAACGGCGTGGCGCCGCAACTGCACCTGGTACGGGTCATCGACTGCTCTCTCCGTGCGGAGCGCAAGGGCATGCCCGTCATGTCCCTCCTGGGGCGCGACGCCGTGCCCGCTTCGCCGAGATCGGTCGAACTGCCCGTGATGCACCAGGTGTTCCGCTGCTGATCACGCAGCCCACCGGGACCGGTACGGCACCCGCTCCGCTCTGAGCCGCGCGCTCACGAGCCGGGCGCGGACGCGCCGCGTCCCGTTCTCCGACCGCCGCCCCGACCGGGGCGACGGCACCGCGTCGTACCCGCGTACCGCCCCGCAGGGGCCGTGCGGCGATGGCGCGGCTCTTCCCGACGGTGTGTGTCACGGCGGACGCGCGGCAACGGCGCCCGCTCCCCTCCGTGTCCCCTCGCGCACCTGACCCCTACATCCGTACGCACAGCGATCTGACCGCCCCTGCGCAGGCACCGGCGTGCCGGACCGCGGAGGCGGCATGGAGGCGACCCCCACATGGATTCCTTCATCCACCACGCCCGTGACTTCCACTCCCGCATCACCACCCTCGACGAGGAACGCGAGCGCTTCGGCAAGCTCGCCCAGGGCCAGGCGCCCGAGGTCCTCTTCATCACCTGCTCCGACTCGCGGGTGATCCCCTCGCTGATCACCGGGTCCCAGCCCGGCCAGCTGTTCGAGCTCCGGACGGCGGGCAACGCCGTTCCCCCGTACGGCGCTTCCGACCGTCCCGACTGCAGCGGTGAGGCGGCGACGATCGAGTACGCGGTCAGCGTGCTCCAGGTCCCGGACATCGTCGTCTGTGGCCACTCGCACTGCGGCGCCGTCGGCGCGCGGGTGCGCGACGAGGACCTGGCGGCCGTGCCCGCGGTCGACGGCTGGCTGCGCAGCCAGCTGGCCGAGCCGGCCGAACTCGCCGCCGACCACCACGAGAAGGACGAACCCCAGGTCAGCGCCGCCGTCCAGCGCCACGTGCGGGCGCAGGTGGAGCGGCTGCGCGGCTACCCGTGCGTGCAGCGCCGCCTGGAGGCCGGCGATCTGCGGCTGCACGGCTGGTTCTACGCCATCGACACGGGCCTGGTGCTGGAGCACCGGCCGGACGTCGACGCCTTCCTACCGCTCTGAGGCGCGCCCCCGCCTCCTGAAGACAGAACTGAGAAACACTCATGGATCTCGCGAAGAAGAAACTGTCCGACAGCTTCCCCATGAAGAGCCGGGGCTCCTTCCGGGCCGACTTCACCGCATCCCTCGTGGTCTTCCTCGTGGCGCTGCCGCTGTGTGTCGGCGTCGCCGTCGCCTCCGGTGTACCGGCCGAGGTCGGTCTGATCACGGGCATCGTGGGCGGTCTCGTCACCGGCCTGCTGCCCGGTAGCTCGCTACAGGTCAGCGGTCCGGCCGCGGGTCTGACCGTGCTCGTGTACGAGGCGGTGCAGACGTACGGGCTGGCCACGCTCGGCGCCATCGTGCTGGCCTCCGGGCTGCTCCAACTGCTCCTGGGCGCACTGAAGTTCGGCCGCTGGTTCCGGGCCATCTCGGTGTCCGTGGTGCAGGGCATGCTCGCGGGCATCGGCCTGGTGCTGATCGCCGGCCAGGTCTACTCGCTGGCCGACCAGAAGGCGCCGAACGACGGCATCTCGAAGATCGCCGGTATCCCCGGGCTGGTCGTCGACGTCATCGGCTCGACGGAGGCGCTGATGGCGCTGGCCGTCGGTGTCGGCACCATCCTGGTGCTGGTGTTCTGGCCGAAGTGGAAGGCCGCGCAGAAGATCGTCCCCGCTCCGCTGGCCGCCGTCGCGCTGGCCACCGTGGTCACCGCCGTCCCGGGGCTGCCCATCGCCCGGGTCGAGGTGCAGGGTCTGCTGGAGGCCGTGCAGCTGCCCGGGATGGAGAACATCGGCGCGCTGGTCAGCGTCGGCGCGCTGGGCACGGTGCTCGCGTTCACGCTGATCGCCTCGGCCGAGTCGCTGTTCAGCGCGGCGGCCGTGGACCGGCTGCACGACGGGCCGAAGACGGAGTACGACAAGGAGCTGATGGCGCAGGGCGCGGGCAACACCGTCTGCGGTCTGCTCGGTGCGCTGCCGATGACGGCCGTCATCGTCCGCAGCTCGGCGAACGTCTCGGCCGGTGCGAAGACGAAGGCGTCCCGGGTGCTGCACGGCGTCTGGCTGCTGATCTTCGCCGCCGCGCTGCCGGCCGCGCTCAGCGTCATCCCGCTGGCCGCGCTGGCCGGTGTGCTGGTGCACGCGGGCTGGAAGCTGATCCCCGTCAAGGACATCGGTCCGCTGTGGCGTGAGCACCGGGCCGAGGCCGTGGTGCTCGCGGTGACCGCGGTGTCGATCGTGCTGATCGACATGTTCCAGGGCGTGCTCATCGGTCTCGGCCTCGCCGTGATCAAGACCGCCTGGGAGACCTCGCACGTGCACGTGGACGTCGACGACCCGGGCGCCGGCCGGCCGCTGAAGGTCCGCGTCTCGGGCAACGCGACGTTCCTGCGGCTGCCGAAGCTGCTGGACAACCTGGAGTCGCTGCCGGCCGACCGGGGCGTCGAGCTGAACCTCGGCGGGCTGCGGCACATGGACCACGCCTGCGGCATGGCGCTGTCCACCTGGGAGGAGCAGCACAACCGGGCCGCCGCACGCGCCGGGGCCGCGACCGGTCAGGGCGCGGGTTCCGGTGAAGGCGACGCGGACGGGGCCGCGGACTCCATAGCGGTGGCCTCGGAAGAGGCCACCACGGGGGCCGCGCGCCACTAGCCGTCCGCGGGCCGGGGGTTGGCCCGGTCCGCCGGACACACGGCCGCCCCGGCTCCGGGTTCTCAGCCCGGAGCCGGGGCGGCTTTCGTGTGGTTCAGCGCCGGGTGCGGCCGCCGCGCTTCCGCTTGGCGGCCGGGTTGCCGGTGCGGGAGGTGCGCCGCTTCTCGTACCGCTCCAGCTCCGCCTCGTACTCGGCGCGGAGCAGCTTCTCGCCGGGTGCCTCGACGACGGTGCGCAGCGCGTACGCGGCGAGCACGCCGATGAAGCCGATCGCCTTCACGCTGCGCAGCGACGAGTCGGCGGCCGCCGCGCCGTCGTCGTCCCGGCGCAGGTAGCCGCCCAGGGTGCGGGAGAAGGCCAGCGAGCTGCACACCGCGAAGGCGACGACGACCAGGACGGTGACCCAGCTGCCGACGTCCGCGATGGCCAGCCCGTCGTACGCCAGCCGCAGCACGAACGCGCCCGCGACGGCGGCGGCGAGGGCGCCCAGGCCGAGGCCGAGGCGGCGCAGCGGGTAGCCGCCGCTGTGGTCCACCCACGTCGTCCCGTAGAACCGGATGGGCTCGGGCTCCGGGGCCTGCTTCCTGCTCTGCTCGTCCTGAGTGCTCACGCTGCCGATTGTCGCAGCACACGCCCGCCCCGCGCCGAGGGCTCCGGCAGCGGGGCGGGCGGGGTGTGCGGGCTCAGTTCTCCAGCTGACCGAGGTCGCGGACGGCGCCGCGGTCGGCGCTGGTGGCCATGGCGGCGTAGGCGCGGAGGGCCGTGGAGACCTTCCGCTCGCGCGCCTTGGGCGCGTACCGGCCGCCGAGCGCCTCGCGGCGGGCCGCCAGCACCTCGTCGGCGACGTTGAGTTCGATGCTGCGGTGGGGGATGTCGATGACGATCTCGTCGCCCGTCTCGACCAGCGCGATGGTGCCGCCCGCGGCCGCCTCCGGGGAGGCGTGGCCGATGGAGAGGCCCGAGGTGCCGCCGGAGAAGCGGCCGTCGGTGACCAGCGCGCACGCCTTGCCCAGGCCGCGGCCCTTGAGGAAGGACGTCGGGTAGAGCATCTCCTGCATGCCGGGGCCGCCCTTGGGGCCCTCGTACCGGATGACGACCACGTCGCCCTCCTTGACCTGCTTCTTCAGGATCGCGTCGACGGCCTCCTCCTGGGACTCGCAGACGACGGCGGGCCCGGTGAAGGTCAGGATCGACTCGTCGACACCCGCGGTCTTCACCACGCAGCCGTTCTCGGCGAGGTTGCCGTACAGCACCGCCAGGCCGCCCTCGGTGGAGTAGGCGTGCGCGACGTCGCGGATGCAGCCGTTCTCGGCGTCGGTGTCGAGGGTGTCCCAGCGCTCGGACTGGGAGAAGGCCGTCGCGGAGCGGACGCAGCCGGGCGCGGCGTGGAACAGCTCGACGGCCTCCTCGGAGGGCGAACCGCCGCGGACGTCCCAGTTCTTGAGCCAGTCGGCCAGGGACGGGGAGTGCACGGCCTGGACGTCCTCGTTGAGCAGTCCGGCGCGGTACAGCTCGCCGAGGATGGCGGGGATGCCGCCCGCGCGGTGCACGTCCTCCATGTAGTACGAGCCGTTCGGGGCGACCTTGCTCAGGCAGGGCAGGGCGCGGGAGAGCTCGTTGATGTCGGCCATCGTGAAGTCGAGGCCGGCCTCCTGCGCGGCGGCGAGCAGGTGCAGGATCGTGTTGGTCGAGCCGCCCATGGCGATGTCCAGGGCCATGGCGTTCTCGAAGGCGGCCCGGCCGCCGATGGCGCGCGGCAGGACGGTCTCGTCGTCCTGGTCGTAGTAGCGGCCGGCCAGCTCGACGACGGTGCGTCCGGCGTCCTCGTACAGCGCCTTGCGGGCGGTGTGGGTGGCCAGGACGGAGCCGTTGCCCGGCAGGGAGAGGCCCATGGCCTCGGTCAGGCAGTTCATCGAGTTGGCGGTGAACATGCCGGAGCAGGAGCCGCAGGTGGGGCAGGCGTTGTCCTCGATGCGGCGGAGGTCCTCGTCCGAGACGCTGTCGTTCGCGGAGTCGGCGATCGCGGTGATCAGGTCGAGTTTCCGGACGGTGCCGTTGACCAGCGTCGCGGTGCCGGACTCCATCGGGCCGCCGGAGACGAAGACGGTGGGGATGTTCAGCCGCATCGCGGCCATCAGCATCCCGGGCGTGATCTTGTCGCAGTTGGAGATGCAGATCAGCGCGTCGGCGCAGTGCGCCTCCGTCATGTACTCGACGGAGTCGGCGATCAGATCGCGGGAGGGCAGCGAGTAGAGCATGCCGCCGTGGCCCATCGCGATGCCGTCGTCGACGGCGATGGTGTTGAACTCGCGCGGGATGCCCCCGGCCTCCTTGATCGCCTCGCTGACGATCCGGCCGACGGGCTGGAGGTGGGTGTGCCCGGGCACGAACTCGGTGAAGCTGTTCGCCACCGCGATGATCGGCTTGCCGAAGTCCTCGCGCGCTACGCCCGAGGCCTGCATGAGCGCACGGGCGCCCGCCATGTTGCGGCCGTGGGTGACAGTGCGGGACCTCAGCTCAGGCATGGCTGCTCCACTCCTCAATCGCCTTGTGCCCGTGGCCCGTCCGCCCTCCGCCGCCTGGCCGCTGTGCGGTCCTGGCCCGGTCGGGACGCGACCACGGTGTCACGCTGTAATGGCCTTCGAGGCTACGCCCCGCGCTCATGATCCGGGACGGATTGCTCACATGGTGAGACACACATCTCGCCCCCGGGGCGCTGCTCAGGCTCCGGTGAGGTGGCGCTCCACGACCGGGGCGAGGCGGGCGATCAGCTCCTCCGGGTCCTCGGAGGCGACCGGCTCCAGCTTGATGACGTACCGCATCAGCGCCACCCCGACGAGCTGCGCCACGGCCAGCTCGGCCCGCAGCTCGATGTCGGGCAGGTCGACCTCGGCGGTGATCCGGCCGACGACCTGCCGGGTGAGCAGCTCGCGGAAGATCCGGGCCGCGGTCTCGTTGCTGACGGCGGAGCGCACGATCGCGAGGATCGGCTCCCGGGTCGGCTCGTTGTCCCAGATCGCGAACATGAAGCGGACCAGCCGCTCCCCCGCGCCCCGGCCGCCGCCCTCCGCGAGGATGCCGCTGACCAGGTCGGGGGCGGCCAGCGCCGGGGCGAAGGCGCCCTCGACGGCGGCGCCGAAGACGCCCTCCTTGGTGCCGAAGTAGTGGTGCACCAGCGCGGAGTCGACCTCGGCCCGGCGGGCGATGGCCCGTACGGACGCCTTGTCGTAGCCGCGCTCGGCGAACTCGGTGCGCGCGGCGACGAGGATGCGGTCCCGGGTGGCCGGTTCGTCCGCGCCGCGCGCCGCGGAGGCCGGACGCCCGCGCCCGCGCGCGGCCCCGGCGGGACGCGCGCTCACCGGCGCCGTCCCTTCGTCCGCGCGCCGGGTGCGTCGGGGCCCGCGTCGTCGGACCCGGGGTTGCCCGGGGCCTCGGTGCCGCCCGGGACGGCGAGGCGCCGCGCCGCTTCGCCGCCGGCGGCCCCGCCCGCCAGGTGGAGGCGGGTGTAGGCGAGCGCCTCGGCGAGGTCCTCCTCGCGCTCGGCCGCCGACATGGCGCGACGGGTGTTGACCTCGACGACGACGTGCCCGTCGAAGCCCATGCCGCCCAGGTGGCTCAGCACCTCGGCGCAGGGCTGCGTGCCGCGCCCGGGGACGAGGTGCTCGTCCTTGTTGGAGCCGTTGCCGTCGGCGATGTGGATGTGCCCGAGCCGCTCGCCCATCCGGTCCAGCATCGCGAGGGTGTCGGTGCGGGAGGTCGCGGTGTGCGAGAGGTCGAGCGTGAAGTGCCGGTAGTCGTCCCGCGTCGGGTCCCAGTCGGGCGCGTACGCGAGCATCTCCCGGTCCCGGTAGCGCCAGGGGAACATGTTCTCCACGGCGAACCGGACGTCCGTCTCGTCGGCCATCCGCCACACCCCGCGCACGAACTCGCGGGCGTACGCGCGCTGCCAGCGGAACGGCGGGTGCACGACGACGGTGGAGGCCCCGAGCCGCTCGGCGGCGGAGCGGGCCTTCTGGAGCTTCACCCACGGGTCGGTGGACCAGACGCGCTGGGTGATCAGCAGGCAGGGCGCGTGCACGGCGAGCACGGGGACGCCGTGGAAGTCGGAGAGCCGGCGCAGCGCCTCGATGTCCTGGCTGACCGGGTCGGTCCACACCATGACCTCGACGCCGTCGTAGCCGAGGCGCGCGGCGATCTCGAAGGCCGTCGCCGTGGACTCCGGATAGACGGAGGCCGTGGACAGGGCGACCTTCGTTCCGGGAACGCTCACCTCAGGTTGGACCACAGCAGACAGCCTAGAACGCCCCGCTCCGCGCACTGCGGGCCCCCGCCCTCCCGGACGCCCCGCGCCGACCCCGCCGAGCCGCCTGGTTCCGGGCCGCCCCGGCCGCGCGCGGCCCGCAGCCGGGCCTCCGGCCGGGAGACGGAACACACACCGGCCACGGCGCAGCGCTCGCGTCCCCTGACAGTCCGTGAGCCGCGCGGCCCGAGCGCCTACTCTCCGGGCTGTGTCCCGGTCTCTCCGTACCGCCCCCGCCGCGGTGCCCCTCGCGCTCGGCGCGCTCGCCTGCTCGGCCTGGGTCCTCTCGCCCGTCCTCGGCACCGGCCTGGAGCCCGTCCGCACCTGGACGGGCGAACTCGCGGCCGACGGCCAGCGCTACGCGACGCTGTTCCGGGTCACGGGGCTGCTCGCGGGGCTGCTCGTCCTCGCCGGTGCGGGGTGGGGGCTGGCGCGGGTGGAGCGGCGGCCGTGGAGCGCCGTCGGCTGGGCGGGTCTGCTGCTGTCCGGCGCGGCGGGCGCCGCGGCCGCGCTGCTGCCGCTCAGCTGCACGCCGACGCTGGACGCGGGCTGCCGCGCGCGGGAGTCGGCCGGGCTGGTGCCCGCCGCGCACGCGGCGCGCCTCGTCGCGGCCCCGCTCGCGCTCGCCGGTGCGCTGGTCGGCGCGGCGGCGCTGACGGCGGCGGCGCGGCGGTACCGGATCTGGCCGGCGGTGGCGCGCGGCGGGCCGGCGGTCCTGCTGGGCGTGCTGCCGGCCACGGCGTGGGCGCTGGCCGGGACGGCCGCGCTGTACGCGGGCCACGGCACCTGGGCGCTGGGCCTCGGGCAGCGGCTGGCGCTGCTGGGCCTCGCGGTCTGGCTGCTCACCCTCGCCGCCGCCGTCGCCAAGGACGGCCGCGGCGGGGAGGGCCGCGTCAGGGCCGCAGGTGGTCCAGGCGCTGGAGGATGACGCCCTCGCGCAGGGCCCAGGGGCAGATCTCGACGCGCTGGAGCCGGAAGAGGTCCATCGCGCCCTCCGCGACGAGCGCGCCCGCGAGCAGCTGGCGGGCCCGCGCCTCGGAGACGCCGGGCAGCTCGGCGCGCTCGGCGGGCGGCATCTCGGCGAGCCGCGGCACCCACTCCTCCAGCGACTTGCGGTGCAGGTCCCGCTGGACGTACAGCCCCTCGCCGGAGCGCGCCGCGCCCGCGATCCGGGCGAGCTGTTTGAAGGTCTTCGAGGTGGCGACCGCGTGGTCCGGCACCGGGAAGCGGCTGAACTCGCCGACGACGCGGGCGATTTCGGCCCGTACGTGCCGCCGCAGCGCCTTCACGTCGGCCGCGTCCGGCAGGTCCTCCGGGAGCCAGGAGCCCGTGAGGCGTCCGGCGCCGAGCGGCAGCGAGACGGCGGCGTCCGGCTCCTCGTCGAGCCCGTAGGCGATCTCCAGGGAGCCGCCGCCGATGTCGAGGACGAGCAGCCGTCCCGCCGACCAGCCGAACCAGCGGCGGGCCGCGAGGAAGGTGAGCCGGGCCTCGTCCGCGCCGGAGAGGACCTGGAGCTTGACGCCGCTGTCGTCGGCGACGCCCCGCAGCACCTCCTCCCCGTTGGCGGCCTCGCGCACCGCCGAGGTGGCGAAGGGGACGAGGTCCTCGACGCCCATCTCCTCGGCGACGTCGACGGCTTCGCGCACGGCGGCCGCGAGCCGCTCGACGCCCGCTGGGGTGATCGAGCCGTCCTCGTCGAGGAGTTCGGCGAGCTTCAGCTCCGCCTTGTGGGAGTACGCGGGCAGCGGCCGGGCGCCGGGGTGCGCGTCGACGACGAGAAGGTGGACCGTGTTCGAGCCCACATCGAGGACACCGAGTCTCATGTACAGCACGCTATCCGCTGACGCGGCCCGCTGACCCGTACGCTGGATTCGTGGGTAAGACGAAAGCGGCGAAGCGTAGGAAGCAGGGCACGTCGATGGCTGCACGGACGGTGGTGGCCGGGGGTCCCGGCGAGGACGAACAGACTCCTGTGACTCCAAGTGCGCGCACAGCGACGGACGGTGAGCCCGCCGCGGAGCCGCGCGACGAGGAGACGGGGCTCGACTTCCCGCGCGCCTGGGTCGAGTTCCCCGACCCGGAGGACGAGGACCAGGTCTTCCGCTGCGACCTGACGTGGCTGACCTCGCGCTGGAACTGCATCTTCGGCCAGGGCTGCCAGGGCATCCGCCCCGGCCGCGCGACGGACGGCTGCTGCACGCTCGGCGCCCACTTCTCCGACGAGGAGGACGAGGAGCGCGTCGCCAAGCACGTGGCCCGGCTCACCCCCGAGACCTGGCAGTTCCACGACGTCGGCACCACCTCGGGCTGGGTGCAGGAGGACGAGGACGGCGAGCGCCAGACCCGTCGCTGGCAGGGGGCCTGCATCTTCAACAACCGCCCCGGCTTCTCCGGAGGCCAGGGCTGCGCCCTGCACACGCTGGCCCTGAGCGAGGGCCGCGAGCCGCTGGAGACCAAGCCGGACGTCTGCTGGCAGCTGCCCGTCCGGCGGACCTACGAGTGGGTCGAACGCCCGGACGGCGAAGAGGTGTTGCTCGTCACGATCGGCGAGTACGACCGGCGCGGCTGGGGCGGCGGCGGCCACGACCTGAACTGGTGGTGCACCTCGGCGCCTTCGGCGCACGGAGGGGCCAGGCCGGTCTACGAGTCCTACCGCCCGGAGCTGATCGAGCTGATGGGCGAGGGCGGTTACGCACTGCTCGCCGAGTTCTGCCGGGACCGGCTGGCGGCGGCCGAGTCGCGGAACCTCCCGCTCCTCGCCCCGCACCCCGCGGACCCGCCCCGCGGCGGCTGCGGCTCCTGCGGCTGACGGAACACTGAGCAAAACGGCCGACTCCGGCCGTACGCGCGGGAGTTCAGCCCGCGAGGGGCGCCGTCGAGGGCGAGGCGGTGCCGGAGGGCTCCGGGGAGGGCCCGCCGGAGGACGGCGGCGGGTCCTCGCCCGGTGGCGGATCGCTGGAGGACGGCGGATCGCTGGACGGCGGGGGCTCCTGGGACGGCGGCGGGTCCTCGGTGGGCGGCGGCTCCGAGGACGGCGGCGGCTCGCTGGAGGGCGGCGGCTGCGACGGGGGCGGATCGCTGGAGGGCGGCGGCTCCTCCGACGGCGGTGTGCTCCCGCTCCCCCGCCCCTGAAGGGTGACCACGGCACCGGACGGCGCGAAGCGCACATGCGCGGCCCAGGCACGGGCCGGCTCCCGCGCCCGGTCCACCACCACCCGCACCTGCGTGCTCTCCCCCGGCCGCAGCACCCCGCCCGTACGGCTGAGGCTCAGCCACGAGGCGTCGACGGTGGCCGTCCAGCGCACCGGGGCGCCGCCCGAGGCGGTGAGCGTCACGAGCGTCGCGTCCCCGGCGGAGTGCGCGTCGACGTGGAGCCTGCCCACGCTCCGCTCCCGGCCGCCCGAGGGGCTCGACCGGCCCGCGTGCTGCGAGTCCGCGCCCACCGAGACCCGCGGCGAACGCGCGCCCTGGCCGGGCGAGTTGGTGCCCGGGCCCGGGCTGCCCTGCGCCGCGTTCTCGTACGGATGCCCGCCCAGGCCCTCCTCCCGCTCGGCCGCCGAGACCGCGCCCTCGTCCCGCTCGCCGGTCAGCGGCGCGCCCCGGTAGGCGGCCCACAGGGCGAGCACCGGCGCGGCCAGGACGGTGGCGACGACCGTCGTGGTCACCGCGCGGCTGCGCATCCGGTCCCGGCGGGCCGCGCGGTCCTTGAGCTCCATGGGGAACCCGGTGCGGTCGAAGCGCGGGCTGCGCTGCGCGCGGGCCCGCCGCGCGAGCGTGACGGCGGCGGCGACGGCGGGGCGCGGCGCGGCGAGGACGGCGAGCTCGGCGGTGCCGGCGGGCGCGGTGCCGGGCCAGGAGACGCCCTCCATCGCTCCCATGGCGACCCGGCGGCAGGCGGCGCACTCGTCGACGTGCCGGATCAGCTCCCGGCGCAGCGCCGTACCCAGCAGCAGCCGGTCGTCCCCCGCGAGGCGGGTGACGGCGGGGCAGCCGCCGGACTCGACGACGGCCAGCGCGGCGCGGGTCCGCTCCACCTCGCAGGCGGCGTGCGAGAGCAGTTCGCGCAGCGTGTCCGGGGCGAGCGAGAGCACGGCCGCGACCTCCGGCTCGGGCAGCCCGTGGCGCACCGCGAGTTCGAGCGCCTCGCGCTGCTCCGGCGTCGTCCCCGCGGCCTCCGGCCAGGCGAGCGCGGACAGTTCGCGGCGGCGCTGGGTCCGTACCGGCTCGGACTCGCGGGCCGCCGCGGGCGCGGAGGCAGCGGAACCGGACGGGCCCGTGCCGTCGGCGCGTGCGCTGTCGGCCGCGCCCTGCTCGGCCAGACGGCACAGGCAGGACCAGCGGGCCAGCGAGTACAGCCAGGGCCGGTAGAGGCCGGGGTCGGCGGGCACCCGCTCCCGTTCGTGCTGCCGGTCGGCGACGACGAGCGCGTCCGCGAGCGACTCCGTCGCCGCGTCGTGCTCGCACATGACGGAGAGGCAGTAGGTGAACAGGCCGTCCAGGTACGGTTCGTAAGCCGTGAGCGGCCCGTGACCGGCCGGCCGCCCGGGCGGACGGCGGGCGGAGTGCGCCCGGTGTGCGCCGGTGGACTGCGGAGGGTGCTCGCGCCTGCTGCTCATCACCCGGCGACGGTAGGCGGATGATGGCGTTTCGGCGGAGCCGGTCGCGCAGGTTTAATCCCTACGGGTGACCCGCTCCCGTGGAACCGGACCGTCCCCGGCGCGCACCCCTCCCCGGATCTCCCGTGACCCGCTGTCGGTGGGCGCGGATACGGTGGCGCGCATGGCCACCCGTAAAGCCTCCTCCGCCGCCTCGAAGGCACGCCCCTCCTACCGCTGCTCGGAATGCGGCTGGCAGACCGCGAAGTGGCTCGGCCGCTGCCCGGAGTGCCACGCCTGGGGCACCGTCGAGGAGACGGGCGGCACCGCCGTGAAGACCACCGCGCCCGGCCGCGTCAGCGCCTCCGCGCTGCCCATCGGCGAGGTCGACGGCAAGCAGGCGACGGCCCGCGGCACCGGCGTCCCCGAGCTGGACCGGGTGCTCGGCGGCGGCATGGTCCCCGGCGCCGTGGTGCTGCTCGCGGGCGAGCCCGGCGTCGGCAAGTCGACGCTGCTGCTGGACGTCGCGGCGAAGGCGGCCGACGACACCCACCGCACGCTGTACGTCACGGGCGAGGAGTCCGCCGGGCAGGTGCGGCTGCGGGCCGACCGGATCGGCGCGCTCAGCGAACACCTCTATCTCACGGCCGAGACGGACCTCTCCGCCGTCCTCGCCCACCTCGACGAGGTCAAGCCCACCCTGCTGGTGCTCGACTCGGTGCAGACGATCGCCTCTCCCGAGATCGACGGCGCCCCCGGCGGCGTCGCGCAGGTCCGCGAGGTCGCGGGCGCGCTGATCCGCGCGTCCAAGGAGCGCGGGATGTCCACGATCCTCGTCGGCCACGTCACCAAGGACGGCTCCATCGCGGGCCCGCGCCTGCTGGAGCATCTCGTCGACGTCGTCCTGCACTTCGAGGGCGACCGGCACGCGCGGCTCCGCCTCGTACGCGGCGTCAAGAACCGGTACGGGACGACGGACGAGGTCGGCTGCTTCGAGCTGCACGACGAGGGCATCACGGGGCTGGCCGACCCCTCGGGCCTCTTCCTCACCCAGCGCTCCGAGCCCGTCCCCGGCACCTGCCTCACGGTGACGCTGGAGGGCCGCAGGCCGCTGGTCGCCGAGGTGCAGGCGCTCACCGTCGACAGCCAGATCCCCTCCCCCCGCCGCACCACCTCGGGCCTGGAGACGTCACGGGTGTCGATGATGCTGGCCGTGCTGGAGCAGCGGGGCCGGATCAGCGCCCTCGGCAAGCGGGACATCTACAGCGCGACGGTCGGCGGCGTGAAGCTCCAGGAGCCCGCGGCCGATCTCGCGGTGGCGCTGGCGCTGGCGAGCGCCGCCGGGGACACCCCGCTGCCGAAGAACCTGGTCGCCATAGGGGAGGTCGGCCTCGCGGGCGAGGTGCGGCGGGTGACGGGCGTGCAGCGCAGGCTGGCCGAGGCCGCGCGGCTGGGGTTCACCCACGCGCTGGTCCCGGCCGATCCGGGCCGGGTGCCCGAGGGCATGCGGGTGCGCGAGGTCGCCGACGTCGGCGAGGCGCTGCGGATGCTGCCCGCACGTCCCGCGCGGAGCACCGCACACCAGGAGCAGGAGCGCCGGTAGACTTTGCCCCGGTCAATGAAGTCATGCCATCCGGCACAGGTACGCACGACCGAAGGAGTGCAGTGGCAGCCAACGACCGGGCACCAGCCCCCGGCAGGGCCGGCGGAAGCTCCGGCACCGAGGGTCTGATGCGTGCCTCGCTGAGCGCGGTCGCGCCTGGCACCGCTCTGCGGGACGGCCTGGAGCGCGTACTGCGCGGGAACACGGGCGGCCTCATAGTCCTCGGCATGGACAAGAACGTCGAGCCCCTGTGCACCGGCGGTTTCATCCTCGACGTCGACTTCTCCGCGACGCGGCTGCGCGAGCTGTGCAAGCTCGACGGCGCGCTCATCCTCGACCGGGACATCACCAAGATCGTGCGCGCGGGCGTCCAGCTCGTGCCGGACGCCTCCATCCCGACGGAGGAGACCGGCACCCGGCACCGCACCGCGCAGCGCGTCTCGCTCCAGACGGGCTTCCCCGTGGTCTCGGTCAGCCAGTCGATGCGGCTGATCGCGCTGTACGTCGACGGTCAGCGCCGGGTCCTGGAGGACTCGGCCGCGATCCTGTCCCGCGCGAACCAGGCGCTGGCCACCCTGGAGCGGTACAAGCTGCGGCTCGACGAGGTCGCCGGCACCCTCTCGGCCCTGGAGATCGAGGACTTGGTGACGGTCCGGGACGTCACAGCCGTCTCGCAGCGGCTGGAGATGGTCCGCCGCATCGCCACGGAGATCGCCGAGTACGTCGTCGAGCTCGGCACCGACGGCCGGCTCCTCTCCCTCCAGCTGGACGAGCTGATCGCCGGTGTGGAGCCAGAACGCGAGCTCGTCGCCCGGGACTACGTGCCGCCGCCGAGCGCCCGGCGCAGCCGCACGGTCGCCGAAGCGCTCAGCGAGCTGAACCAGCTCAGCCACTCCGAGCTGCTCGAACTCTCCACCGTCGCCCGCGCGTTGGGCTACAGCGGCTCCCCCGAGACGCTGGATTCCGCGGTCTCCCCGCGCGGGTACCGCCTGCTGGCGAAGGTGCCGCGGCTCCCGGGCACCGTCATCGAGCGGCTGGTGGAGCACTTCGGCGGGCTCCAGAAGCTGCTCGCCGCGAGCGTGGACGATCTCCAGACCGTCGACGGCGTCGGCGAGACCCGGGCCCGCTCGGTCCGCGAGGGTCTCTCCCGCCTGGCCGAGTCGAGCATCCTCGAACGCTACGTCTGACGCCTACGACAGCGGGGCCGGTCCGATCGGGCCGGCCCCGCTGTCGTGTGTGTCCGTCAGGATTCGAGCGCGAAGGTGGTCTTCGCCTTCGCCAGCCCGGACGGCGCGACGGTGATCTCGTACTCGCCCGGCGCGGCCGAAGTGGCGGGCGGCGTGCCGCAGTCGGGGGCGCTGGGCCTGCGGAGCCAGGTGAACTCGCTGCTCGCCTCGCCGCCGCCCGGCACCCGCAGGTACGCGGGGGACGTGTCGCGGCGGCAGTCGGAGGAGGTCCACACCTTCTCGTCGTCGGCGTCGGTGACCGTGACGACGGTCGACCCGCGGCCGAGGTCCACGCGGCAGGCGTCGCCGCCCGCGTTCTTTGCCGTGAGCTCGAACTCCGGCTTCTCGCCGGGGCCGTAGGACTTCTCCAGGCTGCGCAGCTTCACCGTCACGTCCGGGCCCTGGCAGGCCGGGAGCTGCGCCGGTGCGCCGCCCGTGCCACCGCCGGTGGCACCCGAGCCCGTGGACCCGGCGCCCGAGGAGCCCGGCGCGATCTCCCAGGCGGAGCCGTCCGCTCCGGAACCCTGGTCGCCGCCCGTACCGGAGCCGGCGCCCGAGCCCGTCGAACCCGCGTCGCCCGCGCCCGCGTCGGCCTCCTCGCGGCCGCCGGGCCGCTCGGTGACGACGGGGCCGGAATGCGTCGGTCCTGGTGTGATGGTGGCGGCCGGTCCGCCTCCGCCGCCCTTGCCCTGCGTCTCGGTGCCGCCGCCGAACAGCCCGGAGACCCAGACCGCGAGCAGGACCACGAGAGCGAGGACGGCACACGCAACTGCCCTTCGCCGCCAGTAGATCGACGAGGGAAGAGGTCCGATCGGGTTGCGCAGAGATCCCACGTGGAAACCTTACGAGACATCACCGGCCGCGCAGACCGTACCGTCCACAGGACGCGGCAACTTTTGTGATGAACGCACCCACACCTCCGCGCGGCCCCGCGTCACACCCCGTCCCGCTCTCACCGGGTGACGCCGCGACGCCCGAGGGTGACGACCCCTCACCTCGGCGCACGCCCCCGCACGCACCCGTCGCACACCCCAACTCCCGTACAGGTACGGCCCGTTCGGCATGCTCCCGCACGGGCGGTGGCTCCCTGCGCGGGGGCGCCCGGCGGTGGCCGCGCGCCGCCCGGTCCGGTGCCGCCCCGCCCCCACCGCGTGGACGTTTCCGGCTTGCTCGCGTCCATGCCAGGATCGGTGGTGCCATGACTGCGACCACCGAGACCACCTCGCCCGAAGCCTCCACGTCCCCCGAAGCCCCCCACGCGTCCCCGGCCGCCGAGGGCGCGGACGTGTCCGCCGCGACCACCCTCTCGGCGGCCCGCGCGCTGCACGCCCCCGTCGTCGACTGGTTCGGCAACCACGCCCGTGACCTGCCCTGGCGCCGCCCCGAGGCAGGAGCCTGGGGCGTGATGGTCAGCGAGTTCATGCTGCAGCAGACCCCCGTGAAGCGAGTGCTGCCCGTGTACGAGGAGTGGATGGAGCGCTGGCCGCGCCCCGCCGACCTCGCGGCCGAGCCCTCGGGCGAGGCGGTACGCGCCTGGGGCAGGCTCGGCTACCCGCGCCGCGCGCTGCGGCTGCACGGCGCCGCCTCGGCCATAGCGGAGCGGCACGGCGGGGACGTCCCCCGCGAGCACGCGCAGCTGCTGGCCCTGCCCGGCGTCGGCGAGTACACGGCCGCCGCCGTCGCCTCCTTCGCGTACGGCCAGCGGCACCCGGTGCTCGACACCAATGTGCGCCGGGTCTTCGCCCGCGCGGTGAGCGGGCGGCAGTACCCGCCGAACGCGACCACCGCCGCCGAGCGGAAGCTCGCCCGCGCGCTGCTGCCCGAGGAGGAGGAGACGGCCGCGCGCTGGGCCGCCGCCACCATGGAACTGGGCGCGCTGGTGTGCACGGCGCGCAGCCCCGAGTGCGGCCGGTGCCCGGTCGCGCAGCACTGCGCCTGGCAGCTCGCGGGCGCCCCGGCGCACGAGGGCCCGGCCCGCCGGACCCAGACGTACGCGGGTACCGACCGGCAGGTGCGCGGCAAGCTGCTCGCGGTGCTGCGGGAGGCGGTACGTCCGGTTCCGCAGGCGGTGCTCGACCGGGTGTGGCACGACCCGGTGCAGCGGGCCCGCGCGCTGGACGGGCTGGTCTCGGACGGCCTCGTCGAGCCGCTGGCCGACGGCCTGTACCGGCTGCCGCGCACCTGAGAGCAGCCCCCGGAAACACGGATCGGCCCCCGTCCGCCCGGCATGTGCCGGGCCGACGGGGGCCGTTTTCCGGAGGGTGACCCACGCCTCGCGCGTGGTGATCAGCCACTCGTCTGCCGTGGGTCTCCCTGAGCAGCGGCGACGATCAGAGCTTCACGCCGTGCTTGCTCAGGATGGAGACCGGCTCGATGGCCGAGCCGTAGTCAGGGGTGGTGCGGATCTCGAAGTGCAGGTGCGGGCCGGAGCTGTTGCCGGTGTTGCCGGACTTGCCGATGATCTCGTCGCTCTTCACCTTCTCGCCCACGTTCACGTTGACCTGCGACATGTGGGCGTACTGGGTGTAGCGGCCGTTGTCGTGCTTGATCACCACGGCGTTGCCGTACGCGGGGCCGTCACCGGCGCCGTTGCCGCCGGCCTTGACGACGGTGCCCTTGTTGGCGGCGTGCACCGCGGTGCCGACCGGGACGCCGAAGTCCTGGCCGGAGTGGCCGTGCGACCAGCGGTCGCCGCTGTTACCGAAGTCCGCGGTCAGCTGGTAGTCCGCGTTGATCGGGCTGGTCCAGCCCTTGGCCTTGCGGATGGCGTCACGGTCGGCCTTGCGCTTCTCGTGCGCCCGCTCGTGGGCTGCCTTCTTCGCCTGCGCGTCCTTGCTCTGGTGATCGGCCTGGGCGCGGGTGGAATGGGCCAGCTCGGAGGCCGTCGCCGAGGCGAAGGCGTCGCTGTGGGAACCCGACTCGGCGGCCATCGCCACGCCCGTGCCCAGCAGCGCCGAGGCACCGAAGCCGGCGGCGACTATGGCCACCTTGCCGCGGGTGCTCTTGTTGCGGAAAGCGCTGACGGGCTCGGAAATGCGCGTCGTGATGGTCTTCGACATGCGGGTAGTACCTCCGGAAAGTGGGGGGAAGCTCCGGCCATGTCCGCCGAAGCCACAACATTGGTAACCCGCCACTTCCCGGCGCATCAATGATGGTTATTACTAGTTGCTCCCGTAGTGAGCAGATATGCACAACACTCCGTCGTGAACCGTATGTCCGATTTGCGACGTGGGGTGCCGGGCCAAATGGCCGTGTACGCAGGGCCGTCCACGGGAGGGCCGGCTCGGCGGGCGGCGGCGGAGGTCGACGGAGAGCCACGTTCCGGACCGTCCTACGCGCCTTCGTAGGGGGCTTTCGGCCTGTGCGTCACTTCACGCCCGGGGCCCATTTCCGGCCGCCGAATTCCCTTTCCAGGGGCCCTTTTTGTGGCCCCGCTCACCATGGCCCGGGTCACAGAATTCCGCGCGCATTCCTCGCGGGGGCGCCAATTCGTGGCCCGGGTCACCCGGGACTGTCGGACCCCGGTGCCAGGATGCCGTCATGAGCGCCATCGAACGGACCACCCCGCCCCTGGACGCCGACGAGCGGACCACCCTGGAGAGCTGGCTCGACTTCTACCGCGGCACCCTCGCCGGGAAGTGCGAAGGGCTGACGGAGGCGCAGCTGCGCCTCGCCGCCGCCCCGCCCTCGCCCGTCACGCTGCTGGGCCTCGTACGGCACATGGCCGAGGTCGAGCGGAACTGGTTCCGGCGCGTGCTGGCCGGGGAGGACGCGCCGCCGCGGTACGGCCGGGCCGAGCCCGGGGCGCACGACGGCGGCTTCGAGCTGGACGGCTCCTCGTACGCGGAGGCGCTGCGCGCCTGGCGGGAGGAGACGGCGCGGGCCCGCGAGAACTGCGCCGCGCGGGCGCTGGAGGAGACCGCTCCGTTCATGGGCGGGCAGGTCTCGCTGCGGTGGATCTACACGCACATGATCGGCGAGTACGCCCGCCACTGCGGCCACGCGGACCTGATCCGCGAACGCGTGGACGGGGCGACGGGGGTCTGAACGGGGCGCCCGTTCCAGGGGCGCGGGGAACTGCGCGCCTGAAGGGGCGCGGGGAACTGCGCGAACGGCCACGACGGGGCGGTCGCCGGCGACGGGCGGGCGGGGGCAGCCCCGCGTCCCGCGCCGGGCCGGCACCGCGCCGGTGACGTGATGCGCACCCCGCGCGCTACCCGCCCAGCAGCTCGCGCCAGGCGGCGACGCGGGCCGCGTCGACCGGTGCGTCCCAGCCCGCGCGGGCCGCGCCGCCGATGTGGAAGGCGTCGATGCCGGCGGCGCGCAGCCCGGGCACGTGGTCCAGGCGGAGGCCGCCGCCGACCATGATGCGGATCCCGTAGCCGGGCTCGCCCGCGGCGGTGCGCGCGGCCTCGGCGTGCAGCGTGGCCAGCCCCTCGTCGACGCCGTCCGCCGCGCCGGCCGTGAGGCAGGTGTCGAGGCCGGGCGTTCCGGCGAGGGACGTGCGGAGCGCGTCGCGGTCGGCGCCGCGGTCGATGGCGCGGTGGAACGTCCAGCGGCAGCCGTCGACGGCCTCGGCGAGGGCGGTCACGGCGGGCAGGTCGGGCGCGCCCGCCTCGTCGAGGAAGCCGAACACGAACTCGTCGGCCCCGTCGGCGCGCAGCAGCGCGGCCCGCTCGCACAGCGCGTCGAGTGCGGCGGTGCCGCCGGAGGCGAAGCCATCGGCCGACCTGAGCATGACGCGGACGGAGATGCCGACGGCCGCGCGGACGGCTGCGAAGGTCTCCCGGGAGGGGGTGAGGCCGTCGGCGGCCATGTCGGTGACCAGTTCGAGGCGGTCCGCCCCTCCGGCCTCGGCCGCGCGCGCGTCGGCCGCGTCGAGCGCGATCACCTCGAGAATTGGTCTAGACATGTACGACAGCCTGCCACAGTCGCGGGAAGCCTGGAAGACGGCGATCAGCGCGCCCCACAATTGACGTATGGCTACGACCGGGCCGGAGCACGAACCGCCCCAGACCACACCGACCGACGTCCCCGACGACTCGTTGTTCACCGCACCCCACATCACCCGGCACGAGGACGAGCACCACGGCACGCACCACACCGGCGCCGGGGACGCGCCGGACGGGGCCGAGGACGAGGCGGAGGCCGCCGCGCTGCGCGCGATGCTGCTCTCCCGCTGGAACGCCCTGCTCGTCAGCGCCAGGGACGGCGCCGAGGAGCCGGACCCCGCGCCCTTCGGCGAGCGGCTGCTCGACCGCTGGACCGAGCCGCAGCGCCGCTACCACGGCCCGCACCACCTGCTCGCGGTGCTGAACCGGGTCGACGAGCTGGCGCCGCACTGCCCCTCGCCCGCCGCCGACCCGCGGCTCGACCTCGACGCCGTGCTGCTGGCCGCCTGGTTCCACGACGCCGTCTACCGGCCCGACCGGAGCGAGAACGAGGAGCGCAGCGCACACCTCGCCGAGCGCGCCCTCCCGGAGGCCGGGGTCTCGCGCGGGCGCACGGCCGAGGTCGCGCGCCTGGTCCGGCTCACCGTGAGCCACGACCCCGTCGCGGGCGACACCAGCGGCGAGGTGCTGTGCGACGCCGACCTCGGCGTCCTCGCCGGCTCGCCCGAGGCGTACGCGCACTACGCGGCGCAGATCCGCCAGGAGTACGGCTTCGTCCCGCACGACGCGTTCCGCGAGGGGCGCGCGGCGGTGCTGCGTCAACTGCTGGGCCTGCCGCGGCTGTTCCGTACGGCGTACGCGTACGAGCACTGGGAGCGGGTCGCGCGCCGGAACCTCACCACCGAGCTGGAGCTCCTCACCGCCTGAGACGGGAACGCCCCGGCGGCGACGGGCCGTTGGGCGGGCCGCGTACCCGGGCGGGTGGCGCGCGGGGGCGGTGCGGATGGGCCGGTGCGCGCCGGGGAAGGAGTGTCGGTGGCCTGGCCTATGCTCTGCGGCTGACGCCGGTGCGCGGCCGGGCCACGGGTGAACTCCCGGCCGCCGTACGGGCGAAGGCTCTCGCGCGCGCCCGCGGGACCGAGGCCGGGCGGCCGTCCGGCCGGGCGGCGCCGCGCACCGGAGGGCCGGGGAACACCGAGCCAGCGACACTGGGCCACACACACCGGGGGACGGCACAGACGTGGTCACCACTCCAGCAAGCGGTCCGGACGACGACGGCGGGAGGCCCGCGGAATCCGCGGCGCCGCCGGACGCGGCCGGCCTGTCCGAGGCTTTCGACGCGGTCTTCTGCGAACTGCTGCAACGGCTCTACAAGAGAGCGGCGATGCTCGTCGGTTCGCGGCTGAGCGCGGAGGACGCGGTGCACGAGGTCTACCTCAAGCTCGCCGCCAGACCGCAGAACCTGCTGCGGCACCCCGAGCCGTACGCGTACGCTTTCGCCGCCCTGATGAGCGTGGTCAAGGACACCTGGCGGCGGGAGCGGCGGCAGGTGCTGATGGCGGAGGTCGAGCCTTCGGCCGGGGGCGGCTCCTTCGCCTGGGACGGAGGCGTCGAGCGGCGGGCCTCGGAGCTGGAAGTGGTGCGACTGCTCGGGCAATTGTCGGTGAAGCAGGCCGGCGCGGTCGTACTCGTCGACCTCGACGGGTACACCATCGACCAGGCCGCCGAGATCCTGAAGGTGCACCGCGGCACGGTCGCGCGCTCGCGCTCGCGGGCCCTGCGGAAACTGCGCGGCTCGCTGGGTCCCCCGGGCTCCCCGGCGGGCACGGCAGCGGGCGCCACGGGAACCACCGTCGTACGGGAGAACCACGATGCGTAGATCAGTACGGCGGGAGACCGAGACCGCCCTCCGGGAGAGACTGCACGCGGCGGACGCGCGGATGGAGGTCCCCGAGGGCCTGTGGGAGCGGATACGCGACGGCGGCGAGCGGGACGGCGCAACTCCGCGGGCCGCCGGCCCCACCGACCCCGCGGCGCCTGGCGATCTCGGCGAACTGGCCCGGCCGCCCCGGCAGCGGCGCGGCCCCGCGCGTGCGGTTCCGGCCGTGGCGCCGGTGCGGCCGCGGGGGACGCGGCCCGGGCCGCTGGTGGTGACGGTCGTCGCCGCCTGTGCCGTGGTGCTGGTGGTCACCGGTGTGTGGTGGCTGCTGCCGCTGGGCGGCGGCTCGCCCAGCCCGCCCGCGAGCGGGCACACCACACCCGCGCCCTCGCCCTCCGCCGGTGTGCAACTGACCGTGCACAACGCCGAGTCGGCCTGCCGTGAGCTGCGCACCCTGGAGTGCTCGCTGCGGCTGGCGGAGAACCCGCGCGAGAAGTACGCGGCACACGGCAACCGGGCCGGACGCGTCTGGCACGGCGACCGGATCGAGGCCCGCTGCGTGATCACGGACGGCCGGCTGGTGCGCGACGAGAGCGGCATCTCCTCCACCCGCTGGTACCTGACCCGCACCCGGGACGGCGCCGACGGCTGGCTGCCCGGCGTCCGCACCCGCAACTCGGCCGAGGTGCGGACCTGTTCGCCGGACGAGGTGCCGTAGCGGGGTGCGGGCGGGCCGCCCGTCGGCCGATCGGGGCACCGGAGGCTGCGGCGCGGCGCCCGGTGCCGGGGAAGCGACGCGAGAGTGGGGAGCATGAGCCGCATGCAGCTGATGGACGCCTTCGACACGGCATTCGACGAGTGGGACCGCCTCGTGCACCAGGTGGAGGAGCGGCACTGGGCGGCGCCCACCCCCTGCGCCGACTGGGACGTGCGGGAACTCCTCAACCACCTCATCAGCGAACACCTATGGGCCCCGCACCTGCTCGGCGGCGCCACCCTGACCGAGGTCGGCGACCGCTTCGACGGCGACCTCACCGGCACCGACCCCGTCGCCGCCTGGACGGAGGCCGCCGCCGGTTCCCGCTCCGCCTTCCACGCGCCCCGCGCGCTGGACGGGACGGTGTACGTCTCCAGCGGCCAGATCCCGGCGGCGCTCTACTGCTGGCAGATGACCACCGACCTGGCGGTGCACGGCTGGGACCTCGCGCACGGCCTCGGCATCACCGGGCACGTCATCGACGACGCGCTGGCCACGGCGCTGTACGAGCGGGCCGTGCCGCAGATCGAGGAGTGGCAGGACCTCGGGATCTTCGACCCGCCGGTCACCGTCCCCGAGGACGCCTCGCCCCAGGACCACCTCGTCGCCCTGCTGGGCCGCACGCCGTGACACCCGCCGGGTACGAACGCGGGGTGACGGCTTCGCGAACCCGGTAACGGCTCGGCGAACACCGGCGCGGACAGGAATGGCCGCGCCGGTGCGGCGGTTGGTGGCTGGTATGCCCGCTGAACCGACCCCGCCCGAGAGTCCCCGCACGCCCGCGTCCGCCGCCGTCGCGGACGCCGCAACGAACCGCAAGCCCGCGCACCGGATGCCGCTGGCCGTCTACATCCTCGGCCTGTCCGTCTTCGCGCTCGGTACCTCCGAGTTCATGCTGTCCGGCATCCTCCAGCCGCTCGCCCGCGACATGGACGTCACCATTCCGCAGGCCGGGCTGCTGATATCCGCCTTCGCCGTCGGCATGGTCGTCGGCGCCCCCGTGCTCGCCGCCGCGACCCTGCGGCTCCCCCGCCGTACGACGCTGATCGCGCTGCTCGCGGTGTTCGGGCTCGGCCAGGTCGCCGGTGCCGTGGCGCCGACGTACGCGGTGCTCTTCGTCTCCCGCGTCGTCAGCGCGCTCGCCTGCGCCGGGTTCTGGGCGGTGGGCGCGGCCGTCGCCGTGTCGCTGGTGGCGTCGAACCAGCGGGCGCGGGCCATGGCCGTCATGGTCGGCGGCCTGAGCATCGCCAACATCGCGGGGGTTCCCGCGGGCGCGTTCCTGGGGCAGCACGCGGGATGGCGTGCCGCGTTCTGGGCGGTGGCGGCGCTGTCCGCGGTGGCGCTGGTCGGCGTGGTCGCGCTGGTCCCGCGTACCGCGGTGCCGACCGGGGACGACCGGCCGCAGCTGCGCAAGGAGCTGCGGATCTACAAGGACAAGCAGGTGTGGCTGGCGCTGGTCACCATCGCGCTGAACGCGGGCGCCGTCTTCGCGCTCTTCTCGTACCTCTCGCCGCTGCTCACCGACGTCGCCGGGCTCGACGAGAGCTGGGTGCCGACCGTGCTGGGGCTCTTCGGGCTCGGCGGGCTGATCGGCACCACGATCGGCGGCCGCATCGCCGACGCGCACCTGTTCGGCACGATGTACGGCGGCATCGCCGCCTCGACGGTGGTGCTCGCGCTGCTGGCGCTGCTCGCCGAGTCGCCGGTCGCGGCGGTCGCGCTCTCGCTGATGCTGGGCGTCTCCGCGTTCACCACGGCTCCGGCGCTGAACGCGCGGATGTTCAACGTGGCGGGCGCGGCGCCGACGCTGGCGGGCGCGACGACGACCGCCTCGTTCAACATCGGCAACACCGTCGGCCCCTGGCTCGGCGGCCTCGCGATCAGCGCCCACTGGGGCTACCAGAGCGTGGCCTGGACGGGCGCGGTGCTGGCGGCGCTGGGCGTCGCGGCGACGGCCGTCGCCTCCGTGGTGCAGCGGCGCTCGGCCGCGTCCCGGGTGGTCGCCACGTCCTCGCCGAGCAAGGCGGACCAGCCCGTCGGCTGATCCCGCACCCGTCTTCCAGAACCGGCCCCGTGCCCGTCGGCGCTCAGTGCTCCGACGGGCGCGGGGCCGGACGGCGTTTGGGGCGGCGGAGGCCGGCCGCGGTGAGGCGGCGGACCAGTTCCTTGCTGCCGACCTCGCGGGCGCCGGCCCGGACCGCGTCCGCGTACCGGGTGCTGGGCACGTCGTAGTGGTCGCCGTCGAAGGCGCGCGGCGGGCAGCCGATCGCCGCGGCGAAGGCGTGCAGTTCGGCGTACGAGACGTCGCTGACGAGGTGGGACCACAGGCGGCCGTGGCCCTCCCAGAGCGGGCGGTCGATGTAGACCGTCACGGCAGGCGGCCGAGGGCGCCCACCGGTGCCACCGAGGTCGTCGTCTTCGCGCACACCCAGTGCGGGTCCTGGCCGAGTTCGGGTTCGATGTCGAGCGCGTGCGGCTCGGAGCCGACGCAGACGGGGCACAGCGGCCACCGGCCGTAGCGCTCCAGCAGTCCGTCCTGGACGTCCTGGGCGATCAGACCGTCGAGGAAGGCGACGCCTTCCGGCCACTGCTCGACCCACCAGCGGCGGTGCGAGACGGACTCCTCGACGAGCGAGACGACGTCCGCGTGCGCTACTTCGTTCGACTCCAGGTCGGCGAGGACGCGTGCGCGCCCGGCGTGGAGTGCCTGTTCCAGCTGGTCCATGTCCTCCATTGCACCAGAACTCGGCGTCCGGCGGCGTGCCGTTCGCGGCGTCCCGGGGCCGTGGACTCCCGTGGCCCTCCGGGTATTGACGCCCCAGGTGGCCGAAAATATCTTTCGCTCATGACGAGCGAGCTGAAGGAAACTTTCCCCGGCGCGGCCCCGGGGCCCGCCGCCCTCGCGGCGAAGGTGCGCACCATGGCGCCGTCCATGACGCGTTCCATGCAGCGCGTCGCCGAGACCGTCGCCGGCGACCCGGCCGCCTGCGCCCGGCTCACCGTCACCGGACTCGCGGAGCGCACCGGCACCAGCGAGGCCACCGTCGTCCGCACCTCCCGGCTGCTCGGCTACCCCGGCTACCGGGACCTGCGGCTCGCGCTGGCCGGGCTCGCGGCGCAGCAGGCGTCCGGCGCGGCCCCGTCCGTCACGGCCGACATCGCCGTCGACGACCCGATGGCGGACGTCGTCGCCAAGCTCGCGCACGACGAGCGGCAGACCCTCGCCGACACCGCGGCCGGTCTGGACACCGCGCAGGCCGAGGCGGCCGTCGGCGCCCTCGCCGCGGCCCGCCGGATCGACGTCTACGGCGTCGGCGCCTCCGGCCTCGTCGGCCAGGACCTCGCCCAGAAGCTGCTGCGCATCGGCCTCGTCGCGCACCCGCACGCCGACCCGCACCTGGCCGTGACCAACGCCGTGCAGCTGCGCTCCGGCGACGTCGCCGTGGCGATCACGCACTCGGGCCGCACGGTCGACGTGATCGAACCGCTCCGGGTGGCCTTCGAGCGCGGGGCGACGACGATCGCGATCACCGGCCGTCCGGACGCCGAGGTCTCGCAGTACGCGGACCACGTGCTGGCCACCCAGGCCGCACGCGAGAGCGAGCTGCGCCCCGCGGCCATGTCGAGCCGGACGAGCCAACTGCTCGTGGTCGACTGCCTGTTCATAGGCGTGGCGCAGCGGACGTACGAGACGGCGCAGCCCGCGCTGTCCGCCTCGTACGAGGCGCTCGTGCACCGGCACAGCCCCCGGCCGCGCCACCTCTGACCCGCATCCCCACCCGAAGAGAGCCACAGGACCATGACGACCTCCGAAGCCCCTGCCTCCGGCGACCCCGCCAACGGAACCGGAACCGGAAGCTCCAGCGGCGGCAGCGGTACGTACGGCGAGCTGCGCGCGCAGCTGGAGACGCTGACCACCGAGGCGTTCCGCAGCGAGCTGGCCGAGATCGACCGGCAGCCCACCGTCGAGATCGCCCGCACCATGAACGGCGAGGACGCCACCGTCCCCGCCGCCGTCTCCGCCAGCCTCCCCGAGATCGCCGCGGCCATCGACGCCACCGCGGCGCGGATGGCGCGCGGCGGGCGGCTGATCTACGCGGGCGCGGGCACGGCCGGGCGGATGGGGGTGCTCGACGCGAGCGAGTGCCCGCCGACCTTCAACACCGACCCGTCCGAGGTCGTCGGCCTGATCGCGGGCGGCCCCGAGGCGATGGTCCGCTCCGTCGAGGGCGCGGAGGACAGCGAGGACCTGGCCCGCGCCGACCTGGACGGGCTGGGCCTGACGGCCGAGGACACCGTCGTCGGCATCTCCGCCTCGGGCCGCACCCCGTACGCGGTCGGCGCCGTCGAACACGCGCGCGCCGTGGGCGCGTTGACGGTCGGGCTCTCCTGCAACGCGGGCTCGGCGCTGGCGGCCGCGGCCGAGCACGGCATCGAGGTCGTCGTCGGCCCCGAGCTGCTGACCGGCTCGACGCGGCTGAAGGCGGGCACGGCGCAGAAGCTGGTCCTCAACATGCTCTCGACGATCACCATGATCCGGCTGGGCAAGACCTACGGGAACCTGATGGTCGACGTCCGCGCCTCCAACGAGAAGCTGCGGGCCCGCTCGCGGCGCATCGTCGCGCTCGCGACCGGGGCCGACGACAGCGCCGTCGAGGCCGCGCTCGCCGAGGCGGGCGGCGAGGTGAAGAACGCGATCCTCATCGTCCTCACCGGTGTCGACGGCGCGACCGCCGAGACCCTGCTGGGCGAGGCGCACGGCCACCTCCGCGCCGCCCTCACCGCCGCCACCACCTGACCCGCACCCGACCCCCGTCCCCTCGCCCACCGTCGGCGCACCACTCGAAGAAGAGCGACAGCACCACCATGAGCGACGCAAGAAACCGCCGGATCGCCGAGGCGATCCTCCCCCTCGTCGGGGGCGCCAGGAACGTCACCTCCGTCTCCCACTGCATGACCCGCATGCGGCTCGGCCTGGCCGACCGCTCACTCGTCCGGGACGAGCAGCTCAAGGCCCTGCCGGATGTGCTGGGCGTCGTCGAGGACGAGACGTACCAGATCGTGCTCGGGCCCGGGAAAGTCGCCCGGGTGACACCGGAGTTCGAGGCCCTGGCCGGGGAGGGCCGGGGCCCGGACGAAGCCCCCGACCTGAGCGAAGCGGAAGCGGAAGGGGAACCCGGTGGCCCCGGCGGGCACCCCGGGAGGACCGCCGAGGAGCTGGCCGCCGAGGGGGCCGCGATCCGGGCGGCCCGCAAGGAGAAGAACGCGACGCCGGTGAAGCTGATGCTGCGCCGCGTCGCCAACATCTTCGTGCCGCTGATCCCCGCGCTGATCGGCTGCGGCATCGTCGCCGGCATCAACGGCCTGCTCCAGAACCTCGGCTGGGCCCCCGGGCTCGTCCCGGCGCTGAGCGCCGTCGCGTCCGGCTTCATGTCGCTGATCGCGGTGTTCGTCGGCTACAACACGGCGAAGGAGTTCGGCGGGACGCCGGTGCTCGGCGGGGCCGTCGCGGGCGTCATCGTCTTCCCCGGCGTCGCCGACGTGACCGCCTTCGGGCAGGAACTCGCCCCCGGCCAGGGCGGGGTGCTGGGCGCGCTGCTCGCCGCGCTGCTGGCGGTACGGATCGAGAAGTGGTGCCGCCGCTGGGTGCCGGAGGCCGTCGACGTCCTGGTCACGCCGACGCTCACGGTGCTCGTCGCCGGGCTCGTCACGCTGTACGGGCTGATGTTCGTCTGCGGCGAGATCTCCACCGGCATCGGCCACCTCGCCAACTGGCTGCTCCAGCACGGCGGGACCGCCGCCGGGTTCATCCTCGGCGGGCTGTTCCTGCCGCTGGTCATGCTCGGCCTGCACCAGGCGCTGATCCCCATTCACACCACCCTGATCGAGCAGGACGGCTTCACGGTCCTGCTGCCCGTGCTCGCCATGGCGGGCGCGGGACAGGTCGGCGCGGCCGTCGCCGTCTACTACCGGCTGCGGCGGAACGCCTCCATCCGCAAGACCATCAAGTCCGCGCTCCCGGCCGGGCTGCTGGGCGTCGGCGAACCGCTGATCTACGGCGTCTCGCTGCCGCTCGGCCGGCCGTTCGTCACGGCCTGCGTGGGCGGCGCGGTCGGCGGCGGGGTCGTCGGCTTCTTCCACCAGCTGGGCACCTCCGTCGGGTCGACCGCGATCGGCCCCTCCGGCTGGGCCCTCTTCCCGCTCCTCCAGGGCAGCGGCAGCCTGGGCGCGACCGTCGCCGTCTACGGCCTCGGCCTGCTCGCCGGTTACGCCGTCGGCTTCCTGGCCACGTACTTCTTCGGCTTCAGCAAGCAGATGCTGACCGACCTGAACGTGGACCCGGAGACGGCCGAAGCGGAGGCGGCACCACTGGCCGATCCGGCGGGGGCGCTGGCGGGTACGGGTTCCGGTTCCGGTTCCGGTTCCGGTTCGGGTGACGGCTCCGGTGAGGACCGGGCGCCCTCGCGCGTCTGAGGCGCACCCTCCGGCCAGGGGCCGGGCCCGCCGCCCGCACGGGGTGCGCCGGGCCCGGCCCCTGCCGCGTTTCCGGCCCGGCGCGGTCGCCCGGCGGCCCGCCCGCGCCGGTGTGGCGTCGCGGTACGGGACCGGCCCGAGGGAACAATTCCGGCGTATCGCCCCCCGCCGCAGGAGTTCCCGCGTGCCCGAGCCGCACCCCCGCTCCCGCCTCCGCTCCGCGTTCCGCTTCCGTCCCGTCCGGGCCCGGCCGATGCGGGCCCGCCGCGTCGACGAACCGCACCGCGCCGCCACGCCCCTGGAGCTGCTGTTCGACCTGTGCTTCGTGGTCGCCGTCGCCCAGGCCGGCGCGGGCCTCGAACACGACCTGGCCGCGGGCCACTTCGCGCACGGAGTGCTCAGCTACGTCCCCGCCTTCTTCGCCGTCTGGTGGGCGTGGATGAACTTCACCTGGTTCGCCTCCGCGTACGACACCGACGACGTCCCGTACCGCGTCGCCACGTTCGTGCAGATCAGCGGCTCACTGATCATCGCCGCCGGGCTGCCCACCGCGTTCCGCGAGCACGACTTCCGGATCGTCGTCGTCGGCTACACCGTGCTCCGCGTCGCCCTCGTCGCCCAGTGGCTGCGCGCCGCCCGCGCCCACCCCGAGGGCCGCCGGACGGCGCTGACCTACGCGGCCGGCGTCGGCCTCCTCGCGCTGTGCTGGCTCGCCACGCTCACCCTGCGCGAGGGCGGCGAACTCCCCGTCTTCTACGTCCTCGCCGCCGGCGAACTCCTCGTCCCCGTCATCGCCGAACACCGGCGCCGCACCCCCTGGCACCCGCACCACATCGCCGAGCGCTACGGCCTGTTCACGATCATCGTGCTCGGCGAGAGCGTCGCGGCGGCCACCGTCGCCACCGAGGAGGCCATCTCCTCCGCCGCCGTCCTCCGCGAACTCGCCCCCACCCTCGTCGGCGGCCTGCTGCTCGTCTTCGGCCTGTGGTGGCTGTACTTCGGCGTCCCGGCGGGCAACGCGCTGAACAGCGTGCGCCGCGCCCTCGTCTGGGGCTACGGCCACTACGCGGTACTCGCCTCCGCCGCGGCGCTCGGCGCCGGACTGGCCACCGTCGCCGAACACCTCGCCGCCCGCGCGCTGCACCCCGGCGAGCACCCGCACCTCACCGACACCCAGGCGTTCGCCACGGTCACCGTCCCCACCGCCGTCTTCCTGCTCACCCTGTGGCTCCTCCACCTCCGCCCGCACACCGGCACTCCCCTCCGCGGCGCCGTCTTCCCCCTCTCCGCCCTCCTCGTCCTCGCGACGACCTTCACCCCCGAACCCCTCCTCCTCACCGGCATCCTCACCACCCTCACCGTCATCACCGCCCACCTGCTGCACGGCATCGACACGGAGCGGGGGGAGGACGTACCGGGGTGAAGAGTGGCCGAAAGACACCGGAGGCCCGCAAACCGTCTGCGATCGTGCCGCGCATGACCGTTCCCGAGCCCGGCGACCCCGATTACGTCTGGCCACGCCCACCCCAGGGCGGATACACGGCGGACGACCTGGACCGGCTCCCGAATCTTCCGCCGCACACCCAACTGCTCGATGCAAGCCTGGTGTTCGCCAGCCGGCAGACGAACTTCCACAGCCGGGTGACAAGTGCGCTGGGACTCTCCCTGGTCCACCAGGCAGGTCCCGCCGTCGAAGTCATCCACCAGATGACCGTGACCCTCGGCAGGCGTGACCGCCCCGAACCGGACCTCATGCTCGTCCGCGCCGAAGCCGACGAGGGCCCGGCCCAGACGTCGTACGCACCCGAGGACGTCCTCCTCGCCGTGGAGGTCGTCTCCCCCGACTCCGTCGCCCGCGACCGTGACGCCAAGCCTCGCAAGTACGCCGCCGCGGGCATCCCCCACTTCTGGCGCGTCGAGAACGACAACGGCCGACCCGTCGTCTACGTCTTCGAGCTGGAGCCCGCCACCCGCACCTACGCCCCCACCGGCATCTTCCGCGACCGGCTCAAGGTGACGGTCCCCTGCCCCCTCGACATCGACCTCACCGAGGCGCAGCTCCCCAACGGCTGACCGGCCGCGCGTACGTCAGCCCGCGCGCCCCGCCCGCCTCCGGTACGTCACGAACGCCGCCCCGCCCGCGAGGACCAGGGCCGCGCCCGCCGATCCGTACAGCCACGGGTGGCCGCCGCCGTCGGCGGAGGCGCCGGAGGGGGAGGCGTGCAGGACGTCGGCGTCGGAGGCGCAGCCGATGATCCGGCCGACCGTGTTGCCCCGCCGCCGCTCCGCCGACTCCTCGCCGCCACCGCCCTGTTCGGGGTTCTCCGGCTGCGGCGCCGCCTTCCCGTCCCGTACGCGGACGGACTCCTGCACGCACACGCTCGTCGACAGTCGCACGGCGGTGGTGCCCCGCCCGTCGCCCTGCGTCTCGGGCCGCTTCGGGTCCTCCTCGGCGACGGCCTGCCCCGCCTCGTGCTCCGCGATCGTGCCGACGTCGCCGTCCAGGGACAGCCGTACGGTGCCCTTCGCCGGGAGATCCGTGTACCAGCTCGCCCGCCCCGGCTTGAGGTACGCCTTCGGCTCCGAGCCCGAGGGGTGCAGGGAGGCGGGCATCGTCTGGGTGACGGTCAGCCCCTTCAGATCCCGCGCGGACGTGTTGCGCAGCGTGATCGTGTACCGCGTACTGGCCCCCTCCCGCAGCGACTTCCCCTCGTTGGCGACCCGCACGTCGACGGGCGCGGGCTGCGCGGCGGGAGTGGACGCGGCCGCGGCCACGGGCGCGGCCGACAGCAGCAGGACCACCGAAGCGGCGGCTCCACGGGACAACCTGGACAACACGAACGACCTCCGAGCGGACGGCGAGTTGAACATTCCACCCCGACTGTCAGGGGACGCAACTACGCTCTACGGTGACGCAGTTCACACACCACACCATGCCCCACGGAAAGCTGGGAGCGATGACACAAACCGACGGACAGCCTCCCACCCTCTGGCAGTACTGCGGCCAGCAGTTGACTTCCTCCCGGCCCTAAAGGACAGGGATTCCGGGGTCAGCACTCCGCGCTGCCGCCCGGGTTCGGCCGGTCGCCCGGCCTACGGGTTCCTGCTTCGCAGACCGGGTATCCCCGAGGTCTCCACAGGCTGACACGGACTGCCCGCCCGCGTATCTGATGTTCTTGGCCGCGTTGACGTCAGCGTTCTCCGCATGTCCGCAGCCTGCGGCTTTACACCGGAACACAGCTTGGCTCTCGCGGTTGTTCTCGGTGACGAAGCCGCACGCGGAACAGCGTTGCGACGTGTACGCGGGGTTGACCTTCACCAGGCGTGTGCCCGTGTACCGGGCCGCGCCTGCGAGGGCCTGTTCGAGGCGGTGCCAGCCCTTGTTGAGGATCGCCTTGTTCAGGCCCCGCTTCTGTGCGACACGACGGCCGGGCTCAGCCACCGTGCCGGAGGCCGAGGCGGACATGTTGCGGGTCTTGAGGTCCTCCAGGGCAACGAGCTCGTTCTTCGCGGTGATCCGCCCGGCGACCTGGGCGCAGAAGTCGCCGCGCCGGTCGGTAACCCGGCCCATGACCCGGTTCATCGCCGCGACGGTCTTCCGCCGGTTCGCGCTGCCCTTCTTACTGCGGGCGAGGCGCTGTTGCAGTCGCCGGTACCGCAGACTCTCACCACCCGTGACGAACGCACGGTCATGAAAGTCGCCGTCTGAGGTGACCGCAGCGAACCGTACGCCCCGGTCGATGCCGACCGCAGTGCCCGGCTTGGCGTGCTGCTCGGGAGCTTCGGCCCGGTCCTCCACAAGGAAGGACACGAACCAGTGCCCGGCCTTGCGGGACAGTGTGGCGGACCGTATCTCACCGCCAGGGGGGGCGGGACCAGCGGAAGCGGACCCAGCCCAGCTTGGGGAGCTTGACCCGCCCCCACTTCCGGCCGAGCCGTTCCACGGCGATGAGGTTCCCAGCCGGAAAGCGGAACGAAGGTGCCCAACGGTTCTTGGACCGCCAGCGGACCTTGAACGTGCCGTGGTCCCGGCAGGCGCGGTCCAGGTCTCTCAGCGTCTGCTGAAGCACATGGGAGGGAGCCGCCCTGAGCCAGGAATGCTCACGCTTGGCATCGGCCAGCTCAGCAGCCTGCGGAACGTAATTCATCCACGCCCCGCGCAACCGATACTGACGCCGCTGGTCAAGGCCGGTATTCCACACTGCCCGGCAGATGTTCCCGAACTCCTCACACATCTCCGCCTGCCCGACCGTGAGCGCGAGACGGTAACGACAACCCGACAGCATGGACCCCAACGCCCCCCACCAGAACGGAAGTTAACCAACGTTAACATCGCCGGGCACGGATGAGGAAGGTTTACTCCCGCTCGCTGGAATTCTTCGAGTACGGGACGAAGGCAATCAGTCTGTGGCGGTACGACCCACTGTCGGCACCCGGGCTCACGTCTGGCCTGAATACCGTCAGCGCCACTCGTCAACGGTATGGACTGATCCGCGCATTGACCCTCACCCCCTACTCCGGCTCCGTGGCGATCTGGATGAGGTTGCCGCAGGTGTCGTCGAAGACGGCGAGGGTGACGGGGCCCATCTCCACGGGCTCCTGGGTGAAGTGGACGCCGTGGCCGCGCAGGCGCTCGTACTCGGCGTGCACGTCGTCGACGGCGAACTGGGCGAGCGGGATGCCGTCGCCGATGAGCGCGTCGCGGTACGCCTTGACGGCCGGGTGGCCGGCGGGCTCCAGGAGGAGTTCGGTGCCGCCGGGCTCGTCGGGGGAGACGACGGTCAGCCACCGGTCCGTCTCGCCGACGGGGACGTCGTGCTTCTTCGCGAAGCCGAGGATCTGGGTGTAGAAGTGCTCGGCCTTGGCCTGGTCGTCGACGAAGACGCTGGTCAGGTGGATCTTCATGGGGAGTTCTCCTCGGGTGGAGTGCCGGGTGCGAGCCACCGGTCGGCGATCTGCCGCAGCGGGGCGGGGTTGAGGTCGTGGTACTTGTAGCGGCCCTCCCGCCTGGTCTCGACGAGCCCGGCGGCCTCCAGCACGGCGAGGTGCTGGGAGATCCCCTGCCGGGAGGTGCTGAGCCGGTGCTTCATGGTCAGTCGCGAGCAGATCTCGAACAGTGTCTGCCCGGAACGCTCCGCGAGCTCGTCGAGGATGGTCCTGCGGGTGGGGTCGGCGAGGGCTTTGAAGACGTCGTCGGCCACCACCCCAGAATAGGCAAGCATCCACTTGCCTATCAACCCGGGTGCCGCCGCGGACCGGCCGGTTCCGGACTTGCGGGCGCCGCCGGAAGGCCGAACGATGCGAGAGGCCCCACCTTCCGCGCCCGGCACGCCCGACGTCTGGAGCCCACCATGGCGGACTCGCCTCCCCCTTCCGACCCCGTACTGGAACCCGCCGCCAGGGAACTGGCCGAGGCCACCTCACCGCACCCGCGGATCTACGAGGTACCGCCCGAGCAGGGACGGAACATCCTCGCCGGACTCCAGACCGGCGAGGGCGTGGACAAACCGGCGGTGGACGAGGAGTGGGTGACCGTCGACGCGGGCGCCTGGGGCTCCGTCCGCGTCCGGATCGTCCGCCCGAGCGGGGTCACCGGACCGCTGCCCGTGGTGCTCTATCTGCACGGCGCGGGCTGGGTGTTCGGGGACGAGCACACCCACGACCGGCTGGTCCGCGAACTGGCCGTCGGCGCGCGGGCCGCGGCCGTCTTCCCGGTGTACGACCGCGCGCCGGAGGCGAAGTACCCGAAGCAGATCGAGCAGAACTACGCCGTCGGCCGCTGGATCGTCGGCGAGGGCGCCGCGCACGGGCTCGACGCCGCGCGGATCGCGGTGTGCGGGGACTCGGTCGGCGGCAACATGTCGGCCGTGTTCGCGCTGCTGGCGAAGGAGCGCGGGGACGTCCCGCTGCGCGCCCAGGTGCTGCTGTACCCGGTCACGGACTCCGACTTCGACACCCCCTCGTACCTCCGGTTCGACGAGGGCTACTTCCTGACCCGCGACGGCATGATCTGGTTCTGGGACCAGTACACGAGCGACCCGCAGCAGCTCACCGAGCAGTACGCGGCCCCGCTGCGCACCCCCGTCGACCAGCTGCGCGGACTGCCGCCCGCCCTCGTCCTCACCGCCGAGGCGGACGTCCTGCGGGACGAGGGCGAGGCGTACGCGGCGAAGCTCCGGCAGGCGGGCGTGGACGTGACGGCGGTCCGCGTCCTGGGCGTGGTGCACGACTTCCTGATGCTGGACAGCCTCCGCGACTGCGCCGGCACGGCCGTCGCCCGCCGGATCACCGTCGACGCGCTCAGGAACGCCCTCGACAGCTGACGCCCGCACACAACGCCGAAGCCCGGCGCCGGTCCGCACATACGGACCGGCGCCGGGCTCAGGAAGCTCAGGGCAGGGAGGTCAGGCAGTCGGCTCGTCCGCCGTCTTCCGCTCCTGGGACGGCTCGGAGGACGGCCCCCAGCACTCGATCTCGCCGCGCAGGCCGGGGACGCGATCCCGGGTGAAGACGGGGTCGAGGCCCTGGCGGCGCTGCTCCTGGTAGTCGGCGAGCAGCTTCCAGGCGACGGCGGAGAGCGGCAGGATCGCGAGCAGGTTGACCAGCGCCATGCCGCCCATGAACACGTCCGCCAGGTTCCACACCACGTCGACGGAGCCGAGCGCGCCCGCGAAGACGACGCACAGGACCAGCACCCGGAAGCTCGGCAGCACCCACTTCTTCTTCGTGAGGAACTGGATGTTGGACTCGCCGTAGTAGTAGTTGCCGATCAGCGTGCTGAAGGCCAGCAGGAAGACGATCAGCGTCAGCAGGTGACCGGCCCAGCCGCCGAGGGTGTCGGTGAACGCGGTCTGCGTGAGGTCGGCGCCCTGGCGGGTGGACAGGTCGGGGTTGCTGGTCAGGATGATGAACGCGGTCATCGAGCAGATCAGCAGCGTGTCGAAGAAGACGCCCAGCGTCTGCACCAGGCCCTGCTTGACGGGGTGGGAGACCTCGGCCGTCGCCGCCGCGTTGGGCGCCGAGCCGAGACCGGCCTCGTTGGAGAACATGCCGCGCCGGATGCCCTGCTGGATCGCGGCACCGATCGCACCGCCGGCGACCTCGCGGAGGCCGAAGGCGCCGCCGATGATGTCCGCGAAGACGCGCGGCAGGTCACCGATGTTCAGGACCACGACGACGAGGCCGACCAGCACGTACAGCACGGCCATGAACGGCACGATCACCGTCGTCGCCTGCGCGATCCGCCGCACCCCGCCGAAGATGATCAGGCCGAGCAGCGCGACCAGGAAGACGCCGACGGCCTGCGGCAGCCAGCTCTCGTTCCCGGAGTCGCCGAGCGAGCCGGAGACCACCGAGGCGATGGTGTTGGACTGCACCGCGTTGAAGACGAACCCGAAGGTCAGCGTGATGACGACGGCGAAGATCCCGCCCGCCCAGCGCTTCCCCAGCCCGTGCTGCATGTAGTACGCGGGCCCGCCCCGGTACGTGCCGCCCGCGCGCTTGTCCCGCACCTTGTACAGCTGCGCCAGCGAGGACTCGACGAACGCGGAGGACGCGCCGAGCAGCGCCATCACCCACATCCAGAAGACCGCCCCGGCGCCGCCCGCCGTGATGGCCGCGGCGACACCGGCGATGTTGCCGGTACCGACCCGCGCCGCCGCCGAGATGGTGAACGCGCCGAAGGAGGACACCTGCTTCTGCCCGTCCGGGCCGACCTCGGCCTTGCCGCCGATCACCCGGAACATCTCGGGCAGCAGCCGCAGCTGGACCCCTCGCGAGCGGAAGGTGAAGTACAGCGCCGCGCCGATGACCAGCGGGATCAGCAGATAGGCCCAGAAGGCGTCGTTGACGTCCAGGATGAGGCTGTTCAGGGAGTCCACAGACGGTGTCCTCGGGGTCGGAGGGGCAGGTCCGGCGACACGAGGGGATACCTCGCCGCGCTCGTGCGGATTCGGACGCGAATGGGTGTTCCCGCCAAATCCACGGCAGACTACCCGGCCGACGGGCCCGGGGGAATCGTGAGCTCGGTAACCGGAACGTGCGCGCGGTCGCGCGAGGGGGTGCCCCTACCCCGTCCGTCGCCGGCCACTCCCCCGGGGCGCTACGCCGCGTCGGAGATGTTCGGCATCTCGCCTTCCGTGGTGCCCGTGTCGATCGCGGCGAAGGTCGCGCCCTGCGGATCGGACAGCACCGCGAAGCGGCCGAACGGCGTGGTCATCGGCCCGAACCGGAGCTTCCCGCCCCGGTCGGTGGCCCGGACCACGGCCGCGTCGCAGTCGAAGACCGCGAAGTAGAGCTGGATGTGCGGCGGCACCTCCGGCGGGAAGTCCGCCCCCATCCGCATCCGTCCCAGCACCGTCTCGTCACCGAGGTCGAAGATCTTGAAGTCGATCTCCTCGTCCTCCAGCCGCCGCACCCGGTACGGGAAGACGCCGGGGAAGAAGGCGTCGGAGCTCTCCGGGTCCCGGGTGAACACCTCGGCCCAGCAGAACGAGCCCCGCTCGCCGCGCTTCTCGAAGCCCTCGTGCCGCCCGGCCTGCCAGGCGCCGAACACGACCCCGGCCGGGTCCCGGGCGAGCAGCATCGAGCCGAAGTCGCCGACCCGCATGGGCTCCATCAGCACGTCGCCGCCCATGTCCCGCACCCGCCGCGCCGTGGCGACGACGTCGTCCGAGGCGAAGTACAGGCACCAGGCCGACTGCTCCTCCTGGCCGGGCATCGGCGGCACGATCGCGGCGACCGCCTTGCCGTCCGAGTACGCCTCCGTGTAGTTGCCGTACTCGGTGGCGCTCTCGCCGAACGTCCAGCCCAGCACGTCCCCGTAGAAGCTCTTCGCGCCCTCCAGGTCGGTGAACATCGCGTCGGCCCAGCAGGGAGTGCCTTCCGGTAGCGCGGCCATGGCTCCCACCTCCAGTACGGGACGGACCCCACCCTCCACGCTAGGAGCCCGCGTGCCCGGCCGCTCACCGTCACCGTGCCCAGAACGCGCCGAGGGCGGCGCCCCCTCGCGGGGAGCGCCGCCCTCGGTCTGCCGTCTCCGGCAGGTACAGCGTGGGTGCTGATCGCGGGGCGATCAGAAGCCCATGTCGCCGCCCATGCCACCGGTCGGGTCGGCCGCACCGGCGCCCGCCTTCTCCGGCTTGTCGGCGATGACGGCCTCGGTGGTGAGGAAGAGCGCCGCGATGGAGGCGGCGTTCTGCAGCGCCGAACGCGTCACCTTGGCCGGGTCGTTGATGCCCTCGGCGAGCATGTCGACGTACTCGCCGGTGGCCGCGTTGAGGCCCTGGCCCGGGGTCAGGTTGCGGACCTTCTCCGTGACGACGCCGCCCTCGAGACCGGCGTTGACCGCGATCTGCTTGAGCGGGGCCTCCAGCGCGAACTTCACGGCCTGCGCACCGGTGGCCTCGTCGCCCTCGAGCTCCAGCTTGTCGAAGACCGTGGAGGCCTGCAGCAGGGCGACGCCACCGCCGGCGACGATGCCCTCCTCGACGGCCGCCTTCGCGTTGCGAACGGCGTCCTCGATGCGGTGCTTGCGCTCCTTGAGCTCCACCTCGGTGGCGGCGCCGGCCTTGATGACGGCCACGCCGCCGGCCAGCTTCGCGAGGCGCTCCTGGAGCTTCTCGCGGTCGTAGTCCGAGTCGGAGTTCTCGATCTCGGCGCGGATCTGCGAGACGCGGCCCGCGACCTGCTCGCTGTCACCGGCACCGTCGACGATGGTCGTCTCGTCCTTGGTGATCTGGACCTTGCGGGCGCGGCCGAGCAGCTCCAGACCGGCGTTCTCCAGCTTGAGGCCGACCTCCTCGGAGATGACCTGACCGCCGGTGAGGATGGCGATGTCGCCGAGCATGGCCTTGCGACGGTCACCGAAGCCCGGGGCCTTCACGGCGACGGACTTGAAGGTGCCGCGGATCTTGTTGACGACCAGCGTGGACAGGGCCTCGCCCTCGACGTCCTCCGCGATGATCAGCAGCGGCTTGCCCGACTGCATGACCTTCTCCAGCAGCGGAAGGAGGTCCTTCACGTTGGAGATCTTGGAGTTGACGATGAGGATGTAGGGGTCCTCGAGCTCCGCCTCCATGCGCTCCATGTCGGTCGCGAAGTAGGCGGAGATGTAGCCCTTGTCGAAGCGCATGCCCTCGGTGAGCTCAAGCTCGAGCCCGAAGGTCTGCGACTCCTCGACGGTGATGACGCCTTCCTTGCCGACCTTGTCCATGGCCTCGGCGATCAGCTCACCGATCTGGTTGTCGCCGGCGGAGATGGAGGCGGTGGAGGCGATCTGCTCGCGGGTCTCCACGTCCTTGGCCTGCTCCAGCAGGGCGGCGGAGACGGCCTCGGTGGCCTTCTCGATGCCGCGCTTCAGCGCCATCGGGTTGGCACCGGCGGCAACGTTGCGCAGGCCCTCCTTGACGAGCGCCTGGGCGAGGACGGTCGCGGTCGTCGTGCCGTCACCGGCGACGTCGTCCGTCTTCTTCGCGACCTCCTTGACCAGCTCGGCGCCGATCTTCTCGTAGGAGTCCTCGAGCTCGATCTCCTTGGCGATGGAGACACCGTCGTTGGTGATCGTGGGGGCGCCCCACTTCTTCTCCAGCACGACGTTGCGGCCCTTGGGGCCGAGGGTGACCTTGACGGCGTCGGCGAGCTGGTTCATACCGCGCTCAAGGCCGCGCCGCGCCTCCTCGTCGAACGCGATGATCTTGGCCATGTGAAGTGGTCCTCCCGGACTGGGGTACCCCTGCAAAACCTTCAGGGCGGATGCTCGGGACCGCGCTGGCGCCCGCGACGGACGGCCTCACCCCTGATGGTTCCTTGCCCCACCCGGCTGTGGACCTCACCGACCCGGTCCTTCTGTCACTCTCACTGGGAGAGTGCTAACGCAATAATTAGCACTCGGCCCCCACGAGTGCAAGCGCCTTCGGGAGGCTCGATGAGGGTGACGGGTGGGCGCAAGCGCCTTGGGAGGTACGGCCCCCGCGGACTGCGCCCCGTCCTGGCGGCCCCCGACACAGCGCGAGGGGCCGGATCCCGTTTCCGGGATTCGGCCCCTCGTCGCTCTGCGCAGTGTGGTCGGCGCTCAGCCGGTCACGCGGACCATGTCCGCCTGCGGCCCCTTCTGACCCTGCGAGATCTCGAATTCGACCCGCTGCCCTTCGTCCAGGGTGCGGTAACCGTCCATCTGGATCGCGCTGTAGTGGACGAACACGTCCGCACCACCGTCGACCGCGATGAAGCCATACCCCTTCTCCGCGTTGAACCACTTGACGGTGCCCTGAGCCATTCCTACTCCCCTATTGCTGGCCCTTTGCACAGGCCCGCACTTCACGAACCCGGGTCAGACCTCACCACCGCCCCATGTGCGAGCGGAGGCGTGCGCCGGAACGCGTCGACCGCGGCTGAATGTATCTGGACGGCAGCCCTCTGCAACAGGTCAATCGGACGAGAATTCTAGGGGCGGAGGAGCGGCCATATCCGCTCAACTTCGCACATCCCAGGACAAGTCGGGCCGGGCATAACGCATCTTCGCGACAATTTGCCTTCGGTTTTCAGGCACAACTTGTCGCGTTCTTATGCGCGTTCGGCACGTTCACGGGGGGATTCGCCGTCCACTGTATCGCGTTCTGAGACGCGGAATTACCGCTTCCGTTTGTGACAACGACAGAAACGGAACAACCCGGGCGGCATGATGGAAAATTCAACTGCCGCCCCCGACCACGGACTTCTCCCTCCCGCACACCCCTCGTACGGAGCGGACCGGAGGCCCCTCGACGGCCCGCGCACGCGACCGCGCGCGCACACCCCCGCACCCCCGGCACGCCCCCGCACAGCACAGAGCTCCGGCCGGTACGCGGGGGTGCGTACCGGCCGGAGCTCGGTGGAAATCCGCGGCTGGGCCGCTGGATCGGTCAGGCGCCGCTCAGCAGCCGCCG
Organism: Streptomyces sp. HNM0574; assembly: GCF_012726235.1. Taxonomy (GTDB): domain Bacteria; phylum Actinomycetota; class Actinomycetes; order Streptomycetales; family Streptomycetaceae; genus Streptomyces. The sequence continues at coordinate 306,309 of NZ_JAASAH010000005.1, read as the reverse complement.
GCGACCGCGGGGATGATCGAGACGCCCGCGCCGTCCGGCGTCGGCGTCTGCAGGCCCTGCTCGAAGCGGACGTCGTCGTCGTTCACGTACACGTTGACGAAGCGGCGCAGCTTGCCCTCGTCGTCCAGGACGCGCGCGCCGATGCCCGCGTGGTTCTTCTCCAGGTCGGTGAGGACCTCTTCGAGCGTCCCGCCCTCGGCGGCGACCTCGGACTGCCCGCCGGTGTAGGTGCGGAGGATGGTGGGGATGCGGACGTTCACGCTCATGATGCGAGGCCAGCCTCTCGGAAGGATTCCAGGGTGGGGCGGATGGTGGCGGTCGGACCGGTGGTCGGGGCCACCGCGTCCAGGGTCTTGAGGCCGTCACCAGTGTTGAGGACGACGGTGGTCAGCGTCGGGTCGAGCTTGCCGTCCTCGATCAGCTTCTTCGTGACGCCGACGGTCACGCCGCCCGCGGTCTCGGCGAAGATGCCCTCGGTGCGGGCGAGCAGCTTGATCGCGTCGACGACCTGCTCGTCGTTCACGTCCTCCACGGCGCCGCCGGTGCGGCGGGCGATGTCGAGGACGTAGGGGCCGTCGGCCGGGTTGCCGATGGCGAGGGACTTGGCGATCGTGTCCGGCTTCTGCGGCCGGACGACGTCGTGGCCGTCCTTGAAGGCGCGGGAGACCGGCGAGCAGCCCTCCGCCTGGGCGCCGAAGATCTTGTACGGCTTGTCCTCGACGAGGCCCAGGGAGATGAGCTCCTTCAGCCCCTTGTCGATCTTCGTCAGCTGCGAGCCCGAGGCGATCGGGATGACGATCTGGTCCGGGAGCTCCCAGCCCAGCTGCTCGCAGATCTCGTACGCGAGGGTCTTGGAGCCCTCGGCGTAGTACGGGCGGAGGTTGACATTGGTGAAGCCCCAGCCCTCGCCGATCGGGTCGCCGATGAGCTCCGAGCAGAAGCGGTTGACGTCGTCGTAGTTGCCCTGGATGCCGACGAGTTCACCGCCGTACACCGCGGCCATGACGACCTTGCCCTGCTCCAGGTCGTGCGGGATGAACACGCACGAGCGGAACCCGGCCCGCGCGGCGGCGGCCGCGACGGCACCGGCGAGGTTGCCCGTCGAGGAGCAGGAGAGGGTGGTGAAGCCGAAGGCGCGGGCCGCCTCGACTGCGATGGCGACGACGCGGTCCTTGAAGGAGTGCGTCGGGTTGCCGGAGTCGTCCTTGACGTGCAGGGCGCCGGTGATGCCGAGCTCGGCGGCGAGCCGGTCGGCCCGGACGAGCTTGGTGAAGCCGGGGTTGATGTTCGGCTTCGAGGCGACGTCGGCCGGCACCGGGAGCAGCGGCGCGTAGCGCCAGATGTTGTCGGGCCCCGCCTCGATCTGCTTGCGCAGGGTCTCCGGGTCGCCGCCGGGCAGGTCGTAGGCGACCTCCAGCGGCCCGAAACAGGCTTCACAGGCGAAGATCGGGCCGAGTGCGAAACGCTCGCCGCATTCGCGGCAGGAAAGTGTGGTGGCGGGTCCGAGAGAGACGCCGGGAGTGGTCGAACCGGACGCTGCGGACTGCTCGGGTGCGGCTTGCACAGCCATGGAGGCGAGGCCCTTTCTCCTCATCTTCCCCGTGACGGATCTCGCCACGAGACGGAATTGGCACCTTCCCGAGCCGGGAGCCCCGCGCTGGAATGCAGGACCGGCTGGAGGGTTGCCGGGGCTTCAACGGGCCGTTTCCCTCTGCCCCTCTGGATGAGCTGTATGAAGTTGTCGGACGGCCGCCGTACTGCCGCGACCGTGCCGGTGCGCAGAGCGACCCCGGCATGCGGTGGTCCTCCGCGTTGTTCAAGACTGTAGCGGACAGCCCCCTTTACGGAACCAGCTGTCCGTACCGCGAGACAGATCACAGCAGACCGATGAAAGACCGGGAGTATCCGCGTGTTGCCAGAAGTTGATCAGTGGCTGAGCCGTCGGTCCTGGTCAGCGGCCGATCGTCCGCTCACCGAATTGCTCGCCGCGAAGCGCGCCCGCGGCGCGGGCCTCCCCGGGACGAGCGTCAGCGTCGTGCTGCCCGCGCTGAACGAGGAGCGGACCGTCGGCGAGATCGTCGGGGTCATCCGGCGGGAGCTGATGACCGAAGAGGTGCCGCTGGTCGACGAGTTGGTGGTGCTGGACTCCGGCTCGACCGACCGCACCGGCGAGGTGGCGGCCGCGGCGGGCGCCAAGGTCGTGCACCGGGACGAGGTGCTGCCCCGGCTGCCCGCGCTGCCCGGCAAGGGCGAGGTGCTGTGGCGCTCACTGCTGGTCACCAGCGGCGACATCGTCTGCTTCGTGGACGCCGACCTGGTCGGCTTCTCCCCGGACTTCGTCTCCGGCATCGTCGGGCCGCTGCTCACCGAGCCGTCGCTGCAGCTGGTCAAGGCCATGTACGACCGGCCGCTCGGCGACGACCCCGCGGGCGGCGGCCGGGTCACGGAGCTGGTGGCCAGGCCGCTGCTGAACCTGCACTGGCCGCTGCTCTCCGGCTTCGTGCAGCCGCTGGGCGGCGAGTACGCGGCCCGCCGCTCGCTGCTGGAGCGGCTGCCCTTCCCGGTCGGGTACGGCGTCGAACTCGGGCTGCTGACCGACGCGTTGGAGCTCGCCGGGCTGGACGCGCTGGCCCAGGTCGACGTCGGCGTGCGGCGGCACCGGAACCAGGACGGCGCCGCGCTCGGACGGATGGCCGCGGCGATACACCGCACCGCGCAGCGGCGGCTGGCGGCTCCGGCGAGCGGGCCGTACGACCGGGAGCGGGCGGTGCGGCGGGAGCTGCCGCCCAGCCCGGAGCTGGTCCAGTTCGAGCGGGTCCCGGCGGGCGGGTTCACCGCGCGTACGCACCCGGTGGACACGGAGGAGCGGCCGCCGATGTGCGAGCTCTGGGAGTACGTGCACCGGCGTGCGGCCTGAGCCGGCGGCTGGGAGCGTGGAGCCGCGGGCGGCCCGCCCGCTGGTGGAACGTTTGAACGGATCTGCGGAGGGCTAGGCTGCGGAAATGGTCGCTGAACGCGCTGCCCCGGAGTACGGGAAGGCTCAGGTCCTGGTCGCCTCCAACCGCGGCCCCGTCGCCTACACCCGCGAGGACGACGGCACGCTGACCCCGCGGCGCGGTGGCGGCGGTCTGGTCTCCGGCCTCTCGGCGATCGGCCCCGAGGCGGGCGCGGTCTGGGTGTGCGCGGCGCTCGGCGAGGCCGACCGCGCGGCCGCCGCGGAGCGGGCGGAGGAGCACCGGCTGGACCCGGAGCACACCGGCGGCCAGGCCGTACGGATGCTCGGCATCCCGGCGGACGTCTTCGCCGACGCGTACAACGGCGTCGCCAACTCGGTGCTGTGGTTCGTCCACCACATGCTGTACCAGACGCCGCTGGAGCCCTCGTTCGGCGCGGAGTTCGCGCGCGAGTGGGCCTCGTACGAGGCGTACAACGCGGCCTTCGCGGACGCGCTCGCCGAGGAGGCCGCCGAGGGCGCGGCCGTCCTCGTGCAGGACTACCACCTGACGCTGGTGCCCGGGATGCTCCGGCGGCGCCGCCCCGACCTGCGGATCGGCCACTTCTCGCACACGCCCTGGGCACCGCCCGACTACTACCGGATGCTGCCGGACGACGTCGCGGCCGAGGTGCTGCGCGGTGTGCTCGGCGCCGGCCGGGCCGCGTTCCTCACCCGCCGCTGGGCCCGCGCCTTCGTGGACTGCTGCGCCCGGGTGCTCGGCGCCGAGGTCACCGAATCGTCCGCGCACGGCGGCGAGTTGCTGGTGCGCTGCGAGGGGCGGACGACCCGGGTCGGGGTGCACGGGCTCGGCGCGGACGCCGCGTTCCTGCGGGAGCGCGCGCACCGGGAGGACGTCGCGGAGCGCGCGGCGCAGCTGCGCGGCCAGATCGGCGAAGACGACGACGGGGAGCCGCGGCGCACCGTCGTCCGGGTCGACCGGACGGAGCTGTCCAAGAACATCGTGCGCGGCCTGCACGCCTTCCGGCTGCTGCTCACCGAGCACCCCGAGTGGCGGGGCCGCGTGGTGCACCTGGCCTTCGCCTATCCGTCCCGGCAGGACCTGGCCGTGTACCGGGAGTACACCGAGGAGGTCGCCCGCGTCGCCGAGGAGATCAACTCGGCCTTCGGGCACCCGGGTTGGACCCCCGTCGTGCTGCACGTGCGGGACGACTTCGCGCGCTCCCTGGCCGCCTACCGGATGGCGGACGTGGCGCTGGTCAACCCGATCCGGGACGGCATGAACCTGGTCGCCAAGGAGATCCCCGTGGTCTCCGAGGACGGCTGTGCCCTGGTGCTCTCCCGCGAGGCCGGCGCGCACGAGGAGCTGGCGGCGCACACCCTCACCGTCAACCCGTACGACGTCGCGGCCACAGCCCGCGCCCTGCACGCCGCGCTCACCCTCGACCCCGAGGAGCGCAGGGCCCGCACCGCCCGCCTCGCCGCCGCCGCGACCGCACTCCCGCCCACCCGCTGGTTCCTCGACCAGCTCGACGCGCTCGACGGGGGCTGAGCTCACCCCCCGAGCCGCACCGCCAGCGCGTGCAGCAGGTGGGCGACGCCGGCGGGGCCGTCGGCCACCAGGTCGGCGGATTCGGTGAGTTGGGGCACGGTTTCGCGCGCGTCCTCGGCGGCGCTGCACACCAGGAGTCCGGGGACGCCGGCGGCGCGGAGCTCGCGGACGGCGGCGAAGGCGGCGAGGTCGCCGAGGTCGTCGCCCGCGTAGAGGACGGCGCGGGCCTCGTGTTCGCGGACGAAGGCGGTCAGCGCGCCGCCCTTGTCGACGCCGGGCGGGCGCAGCTCCAGGACCAGGCGGCCCGGTTCGACGATCAGCCCGTGCCGTGCGGCGAGCGCGTACAACGGGGCGCGCAGCCGGTCGAAGGCGGCCTGCGGGTCCTCGGTGCGCCGGGTGTGCACGGCGAGCGCGCGGCCCTTGTCCTCGGTCCAGGTGCCCGGGGGCGCGCCCAACTCCGCGAGCAGCGCGGGCAGTTCGGCGCGTACGGCGGCGATGCCGGGCGGGGGCGGGGGCGCGTGGACGGCTCCGGTGGCGGCGTTCCAGCGCTCGGCCCCGTACGCGCCGAGCACGGTGAAGCGTTCCAGGCCGGGGGCGCCGTCGAAGCCGCCGTGCCGCACCGCGGTACCGGCCGGACGTCCGGTGACGACCGCGACGGCGCCGACGAGCGGGGCGAGCCGGGAGAGCGCGGGGACGGCCTCGGGGTGCGCGCGGGCGCGCTCGGGGTCGGGGACGATCGGCGCGAGCGTCCCGTCGAAGTCCAGGGCGACGACGGCCCGTCGGGGCTCGCGCAGCAGCGCGTCCAGCCCTTCGCGCCCGTCGGCGGTGCGCGGTACGGGGAGCTCGGCCGGTCGCGGTGCGGGTTCGCTGGGGCTGCCCATGCCGGGGACGATACCGCCGCCGGGGCGGCTCAGCGCCGGGCCCGGCGGATCTCCCTGGTGCGGCGCAGGCGGTTGACGGTGACGGGGTCGTGGCGGAGGGCGCGCGGATCGTCGAGGAGGGCGTTCAGCAGCTGGTAGTAGCGCGTCGGGGACATGCCCAGCTCCTCGCGGATCGCGCGCTCCTTGGCCCCGGCGCCGGCCGCCCGGCCGCTCCGTTCGAAGGCCAGCACCGCGAGATCGCGCGCCGACAGGCCGGCCGCGCCGCTCTCGTCCTCGTCCCCGGTCATATCGTCCAACGTAGCGCGCCCCGGTGACCGGCGGCCCCGGCGTGCGTCAGCTGCGCGCCGAGGACTCCTCCGTCTCGGCCAGCCGCTGGAGGCTGCTGAGCACGTTCTTCGGGTTGCCGCCCTTCTCGACGGCCGAGCCGATCCGCTCCTTGACGGCGGCGCTGACGTGCGCCCAGGAGACCTTGCCGTCGGGGTAGTACTCGGCCTCGGAGAGCTGGTCGAGGAAGCGCCACAGCTGCTTGTGCTCGGGGTCGCGGCGCATCCGCTCGCGGGCCGCGGTGGTGACGGGCAGCAGGTCGTAGCGGTCGACGAGGGCGTAGTGCTGCTTCTCCGCGTAGACGAAGTCGAGGAAGGTGCCGAGCTCCTTCTTGCGGCCGTTGTGGCTGAAGGCCATCATCCAGTCGGCCACGCCGAGCGTCGCCTCGGACGGGCCGTCGACGCCGGGCACCACGGCCGTCCCGTAGTCCACGTCACCGCGGGCGATCTGCTGGATCAGGGTGGGGTGGCCGTTGAGCATGCCGACCTCGCCGCGGCTGAACGCGTCGAAGAGGTCCTGCCGGTCGGTGGCGCCGGGGTCGGGGTTGGTGAGCCCGGCGCCGACGAGTTCGTCGCGGAGGAAGGTGAAGGTGCGGACGTTCGCGGCCGAGTCGATCGTGTAGTGACCGACCTTGTCGGTGTATCCGCCGCCGCCGGTGAGCATCCACATCAGCGTCTCGGCGGGCGCCTCCTCGGGGCCCAGCGGCAGCCCGTACGGGATCTTCACCCCGGCGGACTTCAGCGCGGACGCCGCCTTCTTCAGTTCCTTCCAGCTCTCCGGCGGGGCCTCGGGATCGAGCCCGGCCTCGGTGAAGAGGGTCTTGTTGAAGAAGAGCAGCCGCGTGCTGGAGACGAACGGCATCCCGTACTGGACGCGGGTGACGGCGCCCGCGTCCGCGAGGCCCGGCACGAAGTCGGCCTGGACGGGGATGGAGAGCAGGTCGCTGGCGCTGTAGAGCTCGCCCTCGTTGGCGTAGTTGGCGTACGCGCCGATCTGGGCGAGGTCCGGCGGGTCACCGTCCTTGACCATCTCGGCGACCTTCCGGTCGACGTCGTTCCAGCTGTGGACGGTGATGTCGACGGATATGTCCGGGTACTTCTTGGTGAAGGCGCGGACGAGGTCCTCCCAGTACTCCTGGGAGGAGTTGTCGCCGCTCGGGTCGCCGTAGTCGGCCGCGACCAGTTTGAGGGTGACCGAGTCCGACCCCGGCCCGCTGCATCCGGCAGCCGTGACGCCGACGGCTCCCGCCGCGACCCCGGTTGCGGCCAGTCCCAAGAACCGCCGACGCTCCACCTCAACTACCCCTTCACAAAGCCTCGATGGCCACTGTGTCCCGCTCACCACCGGCCCCGCTCCTGGCTCGGGCGGGCGTGGCCCCGGCCGGTCGTGCCGGGGAGGGAGTCTTCACCGAGAGCTCCCCAAGGTCTACACCACACCACATCTCACTTCGGCATCACTAATCGCCCACCCCTCTCTCACCGGTCAACGGCGCAGGTCAGCCGACCGCCCCGGCCTTCCTCCGCATTCCGGTCAGGCGGCGGAAACCCTGCCGAAACCCCCAGGACACCCGCGGGCCGGTGCCCGGTACGTGTGACAGGTGTGGCGAGTGGACTAGACCTGTTGTGCGATCTCGCGGGAGACTGGGCGGTGTGAGTCCTCGGGAGAACGCGGAAGAGCACACGGCGGCCGGGCCGCGGGCACGCGCACAGGCGCCCGCCGACGCGGCACGGACCGTCACCGGACCCTGCCCGCCGCCCGCACCACGCGTCGCGGCCGACACCGGCGGCACGGCGTACGTCCTCGCCCTCGACGTCGGCGGCACCGGCATGAAGGCGGCGCTCGTCGACGCCGCCTCGCCCCGCCCGGAGCTGCTGCACGAGGAGCGCCGCCCGACCGGCGCCGAGCGCGGACCCGGGGCCGTCGTCGAGGCCGTCCTCGACTTCGCCGCGCACCTCGCGGCCCTCGGCACCGCGCGGTACGGCACCGGACCGGCCGCCGTCGGCCTCGCCGTCCCCGGCATCATCGACGAGCGCACCGGCACCGCCCTGTTCGCGGCGAACCTCGGCTGGCGGGACGTACCGCTGCGGGCGCTGCTCGCGGAGCGGCTCGGCGGCGTCCCCGTCGCGCTCGGGCACGACGTGCGCACCGGCGGGCTCGCGGAGGGGCGGATCGGCGCGGGCGAGGGGACCGACCGGTTCCTCTTCGTCCCCGTCGGCACCGGCATCGCCGGGGCCATCGGCATCGGAGGACGCGTCGAGCCCGGCGCGCACGGCGGCGCGGGCGAGATCGGCCACCTCCCCGTCCGCCCCGAGGGCCCGCGCTGCGGCTGCGGCCAGCGCGGCTGCCTGGAACTGTTCGCCTCCGCCGCCGCGGTCGGCCGCGCCTGGGCCGCCGTCTGCGGCGACCCGGAGGCGAGCGCGGCCGACGCGGCCGCGGCGGTCACCGCGGGCGACCCGCGCGCCGCCGCCGTCTGGCAGGACGCCGTCGACGCGCTCGCCGACGGCCTCCTCCTCGCGCTCACCCTGCTCGACCCGCGCACGCTGATCATCGGCGGAGGGCTGGCCGAGGCCGGCGACGCGCTGTTCGTGCCGCTGCGCGCGGCGCTGCGCGAGCGGGTCAGCTTTCAGCAACTCCCCACAATCGTGCCCGCGGCCCTCGGGGACGCCGCGGGATGCCTGGGCGCTGGACTTCTCGCCCGGGATCTTCTCTCCGCGGAGGTGACGAGCCGATGAGCGAGCGCAAGGTGCTGACCGGGGCCCGGATGGTGCTGCCGGACGGCGTGGTGGACGGCGGACGGCTGACCGTCGAGGGCCGCACGATCACCGGGGTGGACCCCGCACCGGTGAACGGGCCCGGTACGGCGGCGAGTCCGGGCCCCGAAGGGGAGGCCGGCGCGCTGGACCTCGGCGGACACTGGATCGTCCCCGGCTTCGTCGACATGCACGTGCACGGCGGCGGTGGCGCCTCCTTCTCCGCCGGCACCGCCGAGGAGTCGCTCGCGGTCATCGGCACCCACCGGGCGCACGGCACCACGACGATGGTCGCCTCCACCGTCACCGGCGAGCTCGACGACCTCGCCCGCCAGGCCGGCGCGCTCAGCGAACTCGTCGAGCAGGGCGACCTCGCGGGCGTCCACTTCGAGGGCCCCTTCATCGCCCACAACCGCTGCGGCGCCCACGACCCCCAGCTGCTGCGCGACCCGCACCCGGCCGACGTGCGCAAGCTGCTCGACGCGGCCCGCGGCACCGCGCGCATGGTGACCCTCGCGCCCGAACTCCCGGGCGGGCTGGAGTCGGTGGCGCTGCTCGCCGAGCACGGCGTCCTCGCCGCCGTCGGCCACACGGACGCCACCTACGACGCGACGCTGGAGGCCGTCGAGGCCGGCGCCACCGTCGCCACCCACCTGTTCAACGCCATGCCGCCGCTCAACCACCGCACCCCCGGCCCGATCGCCGCGCTGCTGGAGGACGAACGGGTCACCATCGAGCTGATCAACGACGGCACCCACCTCCACCCGGCCGTCCTGGAGCTGGCGTTCGGCAGCGCCGGCGCCGACCGGGTCGCGTTCATCACCGACGCGATGGGCGCCGCCGGCATGGGCGACGGCCGCTACCCGCTGGGCCCGCTGGAGGTCGAGGTGATCGACGGCGTCGCGCGGGTCGTCGACAGCGGCTCCATCGCGGGCTCGACGCTGACCCTGGACGAGGCGTTCCGCCGCGCGGTGACCGTCGACCGGCTCTCCCCCCTGGACGCGGTGCGGGCGCTGTGCGCCAACCCGGCCCGGCTGCTCGGCGTCGCCGACCGGGTGGGCTCGCTGGAGCCGGGCAAGACGGCCGATCTCGTCGTCCTGGACGGGGAGTTCCGGCTGACGGGCGTCATGCGGCACGGCGAATGGATCGTCACCCCGCCGCTGGGCTGAACCGGCCGGGGAGCGGCCGGGGTACCCGTCGGGACGCGACCGCTCCCGGCCAACTCCCGCCGGGGAACGGCCGGAACCGGGGGTCGCACCCGCACGGCGGCAATGGCATGATCGCTCGCGCGCTCGCCCTTGGAACGGGGCGTTCCCCTGCTGTCCGCTTCCGTCCGCCACACGTCCGCTGGGGGTGCCTGCCGGTGATCCTGACGGTCACGCTCAACACCGCGCTCGATCTCACCTACGGGGTGCCGCGCCTGGAGGTGCACGGATCGCACCGGGTGCGCGAGGTGACGCAGCGGCCCGGCGGCAAGGGCGTGAACGTGGCCCGGGTGCTGGCGGCGCTCGGCCACGAGGTGACCGTCACCGGCTTCACCGGCGGCAGCAGCGGTGAGGCGCTGCGCGCGGGCCTGGCCGCGACGGCGGACGGCGGCCGCGTCACCGACGCCTTCGTGACCGTCGCGGGCGACACCCGCCGCACCGTCGCCGTCGTCGACGCGTCGACGGGCGACACCACGCAGTTCAACGAGCCGGGGCCGCACATCGGCGCCGCCGAGTGGGCCGCCTTCGGCGACACCTTCACCGCGCTGCTGCGCACCCCCGGACTCCGCGCCGTCGCCCTGTGCGGCAGCCTCCCGCCCGGGGTGCCGGTCGGCGCGTACGCCCAACTCGTCCGGGAGGCACGGGCGTCGGACCTGCCCGTGCTGCTGGACACCAGCGGCGAGCCGCTGCGCCGCGGCCTCGCCGCGCGCCCCTGCCTCGTCAAGCCCAACGCCAGGGAACTGGCCGGGATCACCGGCACCACCGAACCGCTGCGGGCCGCGCGGGGCGCGCAGCGGCGCGGGGCCCGCGAGGTCGCCGCCTCGCTCGGCAGCGAGGGCCTGCTCGTCGTCACCCGGGACGGGGTCTGGCACGCGGCGCCGCCCGAGCGCGTCCCGGGCAACCCGACCGGTGCGGGCGACTCCGCCGTCGCCGGGCTGCTCTCCGGCCTGGTCGAGGGACTGCCCTGGCCGCAGCGGATCGCGCGGGCCGTGGCGCTCTCGGCGGCGACGGTCGGCGCGCCCGTGGCGGGCGAGTTCTCCGCCGGCGCCTACGCGGACCTGCTCCCGAAGGTCCGGGTCACCCAGCAGCCCGCCGCACGCTGAACGGGCCCTGGGCAACGGGGAGTTACGCGCCGCCGGCCGGGGCCAGCCACAGCTGGTCGAGGTTGGCGTTGCACTTGTTGCCGTGGCCGCACACCAGCGCGATGTTGTTCGCGCCCTTGTCGAGGGTGACGGGGGCCCAGGTGGTCTGCCAGCCCTTCTCCCAGTCGCCCTTCGGGGAGCCGATGAAGTTCTTCATGCCGAGCGGCTGCGGGTTGGCCTGCCCGTTCACGACGAGGGTGGCGTTCGCGTCCTCGCCGGGGATGCCGTAGCGCACCTTCAGCTTGTACTTGCCCGCCTCGGGCGCCTTGACGTTCCACGTCACCTTGGCGCCGACGGCGTTCAGCCCCGCGACGTAGGTGCCGCCCTTGCCCTGGGCGCCCTTCACGTCCTTGGCGACGCTGGTGCCGCCGTCGAGCCGGAGCGTCGCCGCGTCCTGCTTGGGCAGGTCCTGCTGCTTGGCCTGCTGCTTCTCGCCGTCGCCCGGCTCCTGCTCGCCGCCGCCCGCGCCGGCGTCACCGGCGCCCGCGGAACTGCCGGATCCGGCCTGGTCGGTGCCCGCCGCGTTGCCGTCGTCGCTGTTGAAGAAGACCGCGGAACCGATCCCCACGACGACCGCCGCGACGACGGCTATCGCCCCGATCAGCAGCCCGTTCCCGCGCCGGCCGCGGGCCGCGCCGCCGTGACCGCCCTGCGCCTGCCGGGCCGCGGCCCGGCCGCCGGGCACCGTCTCGGGCGCCGCGTAGTGCGCGCTCGACTGCCCCGCCGTGGGGTAGCCGGCCGTGGAGTGCGCCTGCTGACCACCGTACTGGCGCTCACCGACGGTGCGGACCTGGTTGTACGAACGCCGAGGGACGCCGGGCTGCGAAGCCGCCGGGCCGCCGCCTTCCTGGCGGTACAGGTGGGCGAACGGATCGTCGCCCTCGGGGGCCGTGCCGCGGTTCTCGGCGGTCATCCCTTTCACTCCCTACTGCGTCAGGTATCCGGCTGAGCCTACCTCTCCGGAATGAGGCACCGGGCAACGCCGGATGGAGCAGCGGCGGACACGGCGTGAAGCCGTGCACACGGGGCGCGTACGCGTCCTCGCCGGCCCGCTCAGCCCGCGCGCCGCTGACTCTTCGCGCGCGAGCGCTTCTCCACGTACATGCGCTGGTCGGCGGATTGCAGGACCTCCTCGGCGGTCATCCCGCAGCCCGCCCAGCCGATGCCGAAACTGGCGCCCACCCGCACCGCGCGGTTGTCCACCCGGATCGGCGGGATGATCGCGTTCCGCAGCCGGACGGCCAGATCCTGGGCGTCCGCCGGGCCGAGTCCGTCCGCGAGGACGACGAACTCGTCGCCGCCCATACGGGCCACGGTGTCGTTGTCCCGCACCCCGCCGGACAGCCGCCGCGCGACCTCGATCAGGACGGCGTCGCCGCAGTGGTGGCCGAACCTGTCGTTGATCGACTTGAAGCCGTCGAGGTCGCAGAAGAGCACCGCGAGCCCCTTCTCGCCCTCCCGCTCCGGGTCGGGCGGCACCGCGTGCACATGGTGCGGGTCCGGCGGCACGTACTCGGCGCCCGCGGCCGCGCCGCCCGGGCCGCCGCCGAGGCCGCCGAGCCCGCCGAAGCTGTCGAGGGTGTCCAGGCTGTCCGGGCTGAACCCGTAGCCGTTGCCGCCGTGCCCGAGGCCCGTCCCGTACGCGGTGCCGTTGCCGTACCCGGCCGCCTCGCGCGGGGCCCCGTCGTAGCCCGTCCCGTACCCGCCCGGGACGCCCGCGACCTGCGGTTCCGGGTGCGGGCAGAGGCGGGCGTTGAGCCGCGCGCGCAGCTCGGCGCTGTTGGGGAGGCCGGTGAGGGAGTCGTGGCTGGCGCGGTGGGCCAGCTGGAGTTCGTGCCGCTTGCGCTCCTCGATGTCCTCGACGTGGGTGAGGAGGAAGCGGGGGCCGTCGGCCGCGTCGGCGACGACGGAGTTGCGCAGCGAGACCCAGACGTAGGAGCCGTCCCGCCGCGCCAGCCGGAGCTCGGCCCGCCCGCCCTCGGCCGAGGTGCGCAGCAGGGTGCCGATGTCGGAGGGGTGGACGAGGTCCGAGAAGGAGTAGCGGCGCATCGCGGAGGCGGGCCGCCCGAGGAGCCGGCACAGGGCGTCGTTGATACGTATCAGGCGCCCGTGCTGGTCGCCGCCCATCTCGGCGACGGCCATGCCGCTCGGCGCGTACTCGAACGCCACCCGGAAGCTCTCCTCGCTGGCCCGCAGCGCCGACTGCTCCCGCTCCAGCCGGACCAGCGCGCGCTGCATGTTCGAGCGGAGCCGGGCGTTGCTGATCGCGATGGCCGCCTGGAAGCAGTACATCTGCAGCGCCTCGCGGCCCCAGGCGCCGGGGCGGCGGCCGTTGCGCGGCTTGTCGACGGAGAGGACGCCGAGGAGCTCGTCGTCGGAGGCGTACAGCGGGGCGAAGAGCCGGTCCATCGGGTGCCACTCGTCGGGCCGGGACGGTGCGGGGCCCGCGGGGTTCCACTGCGGTACGTCGTCCTCGTCGAGCACCCAGCCCTCGGTGTACGGGATGAAGCAGAGCTCGCCCCAGCGCTCCCCCATCGACAGGCGGCGTTCCCAGGAGGCGCGCGCGCCCACCCGGCCCGCCATCATCGCCTCGGCCCCGGCACTGCCCGCGACGGCCGCGACGACCAGATCGCCGTCCTGGCGTACGAGGTGGACGGCCGCGATCCCGAACCCGAGCCCGGACACGACGCCGTCCGCGACGGTCTGCAGGGTGTCGGCGAGGCTCCGCGCGGTGTTCAGCTCGGCCACGACGCGGTGCAGCTGACGCAGGCTGGCGAGGCGGACATAGGGCTCCGACTCGGTTTCCATCGCCCTCCCCTGAGCCTCGTGAGTCAACTCCAGGTGTTCGCGGGACGTCATTGTCCAACTGCCATCGGCCACTGAATCACAGCGAGCTCTTCACTCGGTACACAGGGTCAACATTTCCCGCATTATGTGGCTCAAGTCACAAGCGTGTGTGGTGTATTGAGCGCGCTGCGTGGGAGCCTGCCACACCTGCCCGGTTGTTGAATACGTGATCACCTTCGCACGGGGCGGGACCGCGGCGGGACCATTGCCGTCGAATCCGGCCAGGTGGGACCGCACCCGTCACCGGCGGAAGGTCCTAGGACCCCGCGCGGCGCATGCTCGGGCGGGAGGCCGATGCACGGGGCATCCGGTGTTCGTTAGCGTTCTTGACGTGTCCCAAGCAGTGCAGCAGCAGACGGTCCCTTCCCTCCCCACGGCCTCCCCCGCCGCCGACCCCGCCGCCCCCGCGCCGATGCCCCATGCTGGTGGGGTGAGCGAGGACGAGTTCCGCGCCGCGATGGCGCGACTGGCGGCGGGCGTGGTGCTGGTGACGGCCTACGACCCGGAGGACGGCCCGCGCGGCGCCGACGTCGGCATGACCGCCACCGCCTTCCTCTCCGTCTCCCTCGAACCGCCGCTCGTCCTCGTCAGCGTCCGCACCGGCTCCCGGATGGACGAACTCCTGGAGCGCCAGCCGCTCTGGGCGGTCTCCCTCCTCACCGACGCGCAGCGCCAGACCGCCGGCCGGTTCGCGATGAAGGGCAGGCTCAGCGACCGCCTCCTGTTCACCGAACTCCCGCACACCCGCGGCCAGGCGTCCGGCGCCCCCGTCGTGGACGACGCGCTCGCCGCCGTCGAGTGCCGCACCGAGCAGCGGATCGCCGCCGGCGACCACACCCTCGTCATCGGCCACGTCCTCGCCACCACCCTCCAGCACACCGACGACACGGGCCCCCTCACGTACTACCGGGGGCGCTACCGCACCTTGGGCTGAGGGGCGCGCCCCGCCAGGGGCGCGGGGAACGGCGCCCTCCTGGGGGCGCGGGGAACGGCGCTTCTTGGGGGCGCGGGGAACTGCGCGAACGGCCACGGCGTACGGGGTGGTCCGGTGACGGCGATGAGCACCCCGCGCCGGGGTGAGCGCGCTGCGCTTGCCAGCCCTGCGCCTCGGCGCAGACCTCCCAAGCGGGGCCGGCCCGCGAAAAGGGGCGCGGGGAACTGCGCAAAAAGCCCAGCCACGACGCACCCGCACCCCGCAGCACACAAACAGCCGCACCCCGCGAAGCGAAGCCCCCGAGCAGGGCGGCAGCCCTAGTCCCACCCCCGCCCGGACCGCCCCCGCTTCAACTCCCCCTGCCGCTGCTTCGCCCGAAGCCGCCGCTCATTCGCCCCCCGCGACACCTTCTTCTTCCGCCGCGCCCGCGGCGGCGGAGCCGTCGCCTCCGCGAGCAGCGAAGCCATCCGCACGGCCGCCGTCTCCCGGTTCCGCCACTGCGACCGGTGCTCACTCGCCCGTACGACCAGCACCCCGTCCGTCAGCCGCCCGGCCAGCCGCTCCAGCGCGCGCTCCTTCCACACCTCGGGGAGCGCGTGGGTCGCGGCGAGGTCGAAGCGGAGCTCGGCCCGGCTGTCGCTGGTGTTGACGTGCTGCCCACCCGGCCCCGAGGAGCGCGAGAAACGCCACGAGAGCTCGGACTCCGGCAGGGAGACCGAGCCGCGGATGACATAGGGACCGGACATGTGTCCCATGATCCCGCCTCCCGGGTGGCCCCGTCACCCGGATTTCCGCCGCGGAACGGCCCCGTCAGGCCCGCGAGGTGGCCGGATCGCGCCGCGTCGCACGTCCGCCGGAGCACGCGACGCAATCAAGGTCCGAAACGTGGAACCCGGCTTTGCCCCAGGCGCGTTGTGCAGGGTGAGGAGAACGACCTCACCACGTACTTCGACAGAAGGGCATCCCCATGGCTGTAAGCCTGTCCAAGGGCGGCAACGTCTCCCTCACCAAGGAGGCGCCGGGCCTCACGGCCGTCACGGTCGGCCTCGGCTGGGACGTCCGCACGACCACCGGCACGGACTTCGACCTCGACGCGAGCGCCATCGCGGTCAACCCGAGCAGCAAGGTCTACTCGGACCAGCACTTCGTCTTCTTCAACAACAAGGCGACGCCGGACCAGTCGATCGTCCACACCGGCGACAACGTCACCGGCGAGGGCGAGGGCGACGACGAGCAGATCAACGTCAACCTCAGCGCGCTGCCGGCGGACATCGACAAGATCGTCTTCCCGGTGTCCATCTACGACGCCGAGTCGCGCAGCCAGAACTTCGGCCAGGTGCGGAACGCCTTCATCCGCATCATCAACCAGGCCGACCAGTCCGAGATCGCCCGCTACGACCTGAGCGAGGACGCCGCCACCGAGACCGCCATGGTCTTCGGCGAGCTGTACCGCAACGGCGCGGAGTGGAAGTTCCGCGCCGTCGGCCAGGGCTACGCCTCCGGCCTCGTCGGCATCGCCCAGGACTTCGGCGTCAACGTCTGACGTCACCTCCTGACGCCCACGGCTCGGGGCCCGGCACCACGTACGCCGGGCCCCGGCCGTCCCCGGGCCCGTGACACCATCTGTCCGTGCTCGACATCGGCTACTCCCTCTCCCGCCGCTTCCCCGACCCCCCGCAGACGGACTACCGCACCGCGGACGTCCGGGCCCTGCGTCACGACCTCTTCTGCGGCGACTTCTACCTCGCCGACACCAGGGCCGACCGCGAGGTGTCCACGGCCTGGGGATGGGTGCCCGTACTCGACTTCGCCTGGGCCCTCTGCGACATCGTCGAGCTGCTGGACGGCGACCCGCGCGGCAGCCGCTCCCCCGGCCCGCACCGCGCCGAGCTGGACCTGACGGAGACCACCGACCTCCTCCGCTTCGAGCGCCGCTTCGGCTGGGTCGACATCAGCGCCGACTGGGACGACCCCGGCACCCGGCCCCTCACCTTCGAGCACTCCCTCCTGCGCCGCGAGGCCCGCGACTTCCTGCACGACCTCCTCGCCGACCTCACCGACATGCACGACGGCCTCGCCGACAACCCCACCACCTGGCTCCTCCACAGCCGCTACCCCCGCGTCTGAAGCGGGCGGCGGCGCCCCGCCGCGACGGTGTTACGGTGAACGGCGTTCGTGTCCGACGCGTACCGAAGAGCAGATTCAGGGAGGTGAGGTTGATGACCGCGCAGATGGCCACCGCCGCGAGCGGCACCCGGTTCCTCCTCACGTCCCGGGCCGTGGCCTGATCTCTTCCGCACCGCCCTCGCCGGGAGCGTGAGCTCGCGGGGCGACCTCCACGAACACCACCATGAAACGGATTCACCTCCCTCATGACCGCATCACGCACGCACACCTGGCACACCCGCGCCGAGACCGCCGCCGACGTCCCCGCCATCCGCGAGATCGTCCTCGCCGCCTTCCCGACGGCTGAGGAGGCCGACCTCGTCGACGCCCTGCGCGCCGACCCGGCGGCCTGGATCGACGGCCTGTCCGTCGTCGCCACGGACCAGCACGGCGCCCCCGTCGCCCACGCCCTGCTGACCCGCTGCCACATCGACGCGGCACCGGCGCTGTGCCTGGCGCCCTGCGCCGTCCTCCCGGCACACCAGCGGACCGGCGCCGGCTCGGCGGCCATCCGCACCGCGCTCGACTACGCGCGCGAACGCGGCGAGCACCACGTCGTCGTCCTCGGGCACCCCGAGTACTACCCCCGCTTCGGCTTCACCCCCGCCTCCGCCGCGGGCATCGGCCTGAGCATCGACGTCCCGGACGAGGCCTCGATGGCGCTCACCCTCGACGACGCCGACCCGCTGCCCCGCGGCACCGTCCGCTACGCGGCTCCGTTCGGCATCTGACCCGCCCCGCCGGGCGTACGGGGGCCCTCGTCCCCGCACGCCCGGCACCGGCGCAGGCCCTCAGCCGTCGACCACGCGTACGCCCAGTTCCGCCGCGAACACCGGGGCCAGGTCCATCAGTTGCGCCGGGCGGATCACCGCGCCGGAGAGCCGCCCCGCACCGGCCGAGATGTCCAGCTCCGCGACGTCCCGCAGATCCACGTCCGTCAGCGTCGCCTGCGTGAAGTCGACGCCGCGCAGCACGCATCCGGGGAACGCCACCCGCTCCAGCACGGCTCCCGCGAAGTCCGGCTCGACGAGCACGCAGCCCTCGAAGACGACGTCCTTCAGCGCGGCCTGCCGCAGATTCAGGAAGTCGATCTTCCCGCCGCGCACCAGGACCCGGTCCAGCTGACCCCCGTGCAGCTGAACACCGCCCATCCGCACGTCCCCGAGCTCGACGTCCCGCAGCCCGGCGCCCCCGAGATCCGTGCCCACGCCCCACACACCCTCGGCCACCGTGTCGATCAGCCGCGCCCGCTCCCAGCGCGCCGAGTCCAGCGAGCACCGGTAGATCCCGCAGTCCATGAACGTCGCCCCCGCGGCGTCCGTGACCGAGAGGTCGGTGTCCGCGAACTCCAGCCCGTCGTAGTCCCCTCCGGGCCGCAGCCCCGAGCCGTCGTACGGCCGCAGCGCGGGCAGCGCGATCTCCGGCCGCTGCACCCCCGCCGTCCCGCCGCCCATCGCGCCTCCCGCCGTCGCACCCGAACCCCGGCCCGTACCCGTCGTGTTCGCCCGTGTCCTCGCCATCACCACATCCTGCACCCGGCCACTGACAACGGCCGCCCGCTCACCCCGCCCGTGCTCCACTCGGCGGGCACCGCCTGCCCACCGCACAGGACCGCGCCGTAGCGTGCCCGTATGACTCCCAGGAGGAAGCGACGGCTGGTGCTGACGGTCGCCGGGCTCTGCGTCCTGGTGGCCGCCGCGGTCGTCACCGTGCTGCTGATCATCCGTCCGTCCGGCGAACAGCGCCCCGCGACGCTCGTGATCCCCGAGGGCCACCGCGCGACGCAGGTGTACGCGGCGATCGACAAGGCGCTCGGCGAACCGGCCGGGACGACGAAGAAGGCCGCGAAGAAGGGCGCCCGCGACGGCACGCTGGGCCTCCCCCGCCAGGCGCACGGCAACCCCGAGGGCTACCTCTTCCCGGCCACCTATCCGGTCGACCGGAACACCACCCCGTCCTCCCTGCTCTCCTACATGGTGAACACCGCCAAGGAGCGCATCCCGGACGCGCACGCCGGCGCGTACGAGACGGTCGTCGTCGCCAGCCTCGTGCAGGCGGAGGCGGACACCCCCGAGGACATGGCCAAGGTCGCGCGCGTCATCGACAACCGCCTCGACCAGCACAAACCCCTGGAGTTCGACTCCACGATCAACTACGCGCTGGGCCGCTCCACCCTCACGACCACGCACGCGGACACCCGCCTGGACAGCCCCTACAACACCTACCGCCACAAGGGCCTGCCCCCGACCCCCGTCAACAACCCCGGCGAACACGCCCTCCGCGCCGCCGCGAACCCCCCGAAGGGCGACTGGCTCTACTTCGTCACCGTCAAGCCCGGCGACACCCGCTTCTCGACGACGTACGCCCAACACGAGAAGCACGTACGCGAGTTCAACCGCGAACAGGGGAACTGAGGAAGCCGCCGGCACACAGAACCGGGGACCCGACCGCGCCCGACGGATCCCCGGACAGAGCAGTCCCCGGAAGTCTGTGCCTCGCCCATCCGCCTTGGTCGTCGCCAAGGTTCCGGTCCACGAGTCGGCTTCCGGGGCCCTAGCCAGAGCCTGCTAAGCGTCTCCTGCCGACGAACGTCTCCGCCGACGGTGCGGCTCTCCGGTTGTCTGGTGTAAGTCCCAGTTTCCTCCGCTATGCCCACGTGTCAAGCCCTGGGGAAAACTTCTCGGAATTCCCAGGAAAGCCCAGGTCAGACCCCCTTCCCGCAGCCTCCGCCCGACCCGTGGGCTCCAGGGTGCTCCTCCGCACGGACTCACTTGCCGCCCCCTCCCTCCGGCGCGACATTGGCAGTACGGACCCGACAGCTGCGGGATGCCGGGCCTGCGCAGCGTGATCCTGCGGAGGAGCCATGGAACAGCAGGTTCTCGGGCACGGACGGACGACGGGCCCGGAGGCGTTCTGGTACGTCCTCGGATGCCTGGCGTTCGCGGCTTCCTACTTCGCGAAGGTCCCCTGCAAGAAGGCCCTCAGCGAGTACGGCCTGATCACCATGACGGACGCCGAGAAGTTCTGGTACGTGCTGATGAACATCGCCTTCGCCTCCGGCTACTTCTCCAAGGTGATCATCAAAAAGGCCCTCTCCGAGGTCCCCCAGAACACCCACACGCCCCCGGCACAGCCCCCAGCGCCCTGACCAACACACCGACCCGGGCCAGCCGTTGGCGAACATCGACGAGGGCCGACGCAGCGGCGGGTGCGACGGCGATTCCGGCACGGTGCTGCATGACGTGCTCGCCCTCGGCCGGCTACGGCGGCGCCAAGTGCGGCTGCCGCAGCCCATGGCAACGAGTGGTGCAGCTCTGTTCTGGGCGGAGAGTCAGCGGCCTGGGAGCGCACGCGAGGGGGTGCCGATGAGTGCTGGATGTGCTTTGCCACCTGCGGAATCCGTACCGATCCCAGCACGCCGTGCGTGAGCTGCTGCCCGCGACAGAGCGGTGGCACGCCGCGGCAGCCGGCGCACATGCTGCGCCCCGGCGCCCTCGCCTCCGTGCAGCGCGCCGACCTCGACGGGCCACGACGGTGGAACTACCGCAGCCCAACCAGCCCCGGTTCACGGGTACATGGGCTGCACCGGGCCGCGCTGTTCGTCGAGGGGCGCGTGCTGGACGAGGACACCGAGCCCGAGCAGCAGCCCGACGGCGCCCTCGACGAGGCTTCGTTCCGGCCCTTGCCCAAGCACCTGCTGCAAGAGGCGCACCGCGTTGCCCTCGCCGCCGAGGGTCGTGTACTGCGCGCCCTCAGGCTCGACGCGCGCACCGTGCCGGTACCCGAGCGTCCATGCCCGCGGTGCGCTGGCGAGCTGCTGCTGCACACCGGGCCCGACGAGCCTCCGACCGTCACGTGCTCGACCGGGCCGAACGGCACCGCGCCCGTACCGCGCGACGGGTACGGCCGGTGCGTGTGGGCGTGGCACGCGCTGCCCACTCTTGCGACCGCGCTCGACGCCGCGCAGCGGCGGGAACGCAAGGCAGCTCAGTCCTTACGCGCCCCGTCCAGGTCACCCTGCACGCCCTCATACTCTGCCTCGCGCAGATCCGCCCCCTCCACGTTCGCCCCGCGCAGATCCACGCCGCGCAGATCGGCATCGCGCAGGCGCGTGCCAGCCAAGTTCACCTTTGCTTGCCCGTCATGCTCGGGCTTGCGCGCTCCCAGCGTGGCGGCCGCAGCGGTGACGTCCTCTTCCGTAAGCGCGTCTTTGCTCTCCGGTGAAGGCTGGGATTTTGGGGCCTTGCTGTGGGTGCGGATGTAGGCAGAGAGCACGTTGACGATCGCGGGCTGATCGCCGGGAGAGTCCTTCATGATGTCTTGCAGTGCGTAGATGCCGCCCAGCCGTACATCGACGCTCTTGTCGCCGAGTTGAGAGATGGCCGTGGTGAACCTGTCGGCGGTCTGGGCCTGTCGGTCGAGCTCCTGACGCTCCTGCGTGATCTGGAGCTGGTTCTGCGCCTGATAGCTGGAGATCCCTGTGAAGAGCAGGGCCGCCACAGCAGCGACCCCGGTAAGCGCTGTCCCCCAAGAGGTAAGACGCTGGTGACTGTCGGGCCTCGCCGCCTCAGGCGCGTCTCGACGCTCCGCACCCGGCGTGCGGGGATGACGCCGCAGCCTCGGCGCACGTCCTAAAGCCCTTCGCTGTCCACCGCCCGCACCACGAGCCGCCCGCTGCGGATTCACCCGTACCCCCTCGCCCCTTCAACGTGCCCCGCTTCGGGGCAGCATCGGCCGAACACAGCCACCCGCACAAGGCGAGTACCGAGTTGTGACAAGCCGCCGCAAGCAGCCCGGCCGTGCTGCACCGCATCCGTACCCGCAGCGTGTGGGCGCGGCACGCGCTGCCCGCCCTCATCGCCGCGCCCAACGGATATGCGCGGTGCATGCGGCTTGCCCGCGGAGGGGGCTCGGACAGCGGACGCCATGGGCGTATGACATCTCGCGTGATCGTGGCCCCGCCGAGCCGGACCGTGGGTGGCCGGATTCACGGAACTTCGCGAAGATCAGACACCGGCGGCGGGGGCGATCTGCGCTGCGTCAAGGAGACCTTGAGGCGTTCCACGACCACGGCCGACCTCGGACTCGTACGCGAAGGGCTCACCCCGGGCTCACAGCCCGCTCAGCACATAGGCGCCGACGACAAAGCGCCCCACCCGGCTGAGCCGGGACGGGGCGCTGAGATGCAGGTCAGAAGTGTTGCCTTGCCGCCATCGGCGACCTTTTCAAGAGCCGCCTGTCGGAGTCGAACCGACGACCTTCTGTTTACAAGACAGATGCTCTGACCAGCTGAGCTAAGGCGGCCTGCACGTGTGGGTGCCTGTGCAGTGTACCCATGCGGGTCGGGGGTGGGGCGAGGTGGTTTGGGTGGGGGTTTTGGTGGGTGCGGGGGTGCTGACAGGGGGTGTGGGGGCGGGTTAGCGTCTCGGCACGTCCGCTCGGCGTGACCGGCGCCGCACGCGCTGTGCGTACCGGCCGGACGTGACTCCCTTTACGACGGATCGTCCGGCACGTACCTGCCGGTGAAGGAGACAACAGCATGGCTACGGTCACCTATGACCAGGCGACCCGGGTGTACCCGGGGTCGGAGAAGCCCGCGGTCGACAAGCTCGACATCGAGATCGAGGACGGTGAGTTCCTCGTCCTCGTGGGTCCCTCGGGGTGCGGGAAGTCGACGTCGCTGCGGATGCTCGCGGGGCTCGAGGACGTGAACGGCGGCAGTATCCGGATCGGTGACCGGGACGTGACCCATCTCCCGCCCAAGGACCGGGACATCGCCATGGTGTTCCAGAACTACGCGCTCTACCCGCACATGACCGTCGCCGACAACATGGGCTTCGCGCTCAAGATCGCGGGTGTGCCGAAGCCGGAGATCCGGCAGAAGGTCGAGGACGCGGCGAAGATCCTCGACCTCACCGAGTACCTGGGCCGGAAGCCGAAGGCGCTGTCCGGCGGTCAGCGGCAGCGGGTGGCGATGGGGCGGGCGATCGTCCGCGAGCCGCAGGTCTTCCTGATGGACGAGCCGCTGTCGAACCTGGACGCGAAGCTCCGGGTGCAGACGCGTACGCAGATAGCGGGACTTCAGCGCCGGCTGGGGATCACCACCGTCTACGTCACGCACGACCAGGTCGAGGCCATGACGATGGGTGACCGCGTGGCCGTGCTCAAGGACGGGCTGCTGCAGCAGGTCGACACCCCGCGCCGGATGTACGACCGGCCCGCGAACCTCTTCGTCGCGGGCTTCATCGGCTCCCCCGCGATGAACCTCGTCGAGGTCCCGATCGCCGACGGGGGCGTGAAGTTCGGGAACAGCGTGGTGCCCGTCGAGCGGGAGGCGCTGGCGACCGCGGCGGACAAGGGGGACACCACCGTCACGGTCGGCGTCCGTCCCGAGCACTTCGGTCTGGCGAACGGTGACGGCACCGCGGTGTCGAAGGACGAGCCCGCCGGTATCGCCGTGACGGTGAACGTCGTCGAGGAACTCGGCGCGGACGGCTACATCTACGGCAGCGCGAAGGTCGGCGGCCGGGAGCACGACATCGTGGTCCGGGTGCCGGGGCGCGAGGTGCCGGAGAAGGGTTCCGTGGTGCACGTCGTGCCGCGCGGCGGCGAGACGCACGTCTTCTCGACCTCCACCGGTGAGCGCCTGAGCGACTAGGCACGATCCGTCGGGCCGCGTATCCCGTGCTTTCCCCAAGTACCGGATGCGCGGCCCCTTTTCGAGCCTGTTCGTCAACACGCGTCCGGCGCGAAACCCCCTTCCCTTCGCTCATGCGAGTGACGCGTTGGGGTCGCGGGGCCACGCATCGTTACGATCGCCGCGTGAACCACGTAGCCCGCCGCATCGGCCGATCCCTCGCACTTGTCCTCCCGGTCGTCCTCGTCCTGTCCGGCACCCTCGCGGTGACGAGCGTTCCCTGGGCGACCGCTCCCTCCGAGAGCGACGTCCTGGCAGCCTCGGCGCAGAAGGCGTCGAGCCAGGCGAAGGCGCCCGCGCCGCACGAGGTGCTCCGCGAGCGCCTCGTCGCCGAACTGCAGGAGAAGAACCCGGCAGTCGCGCTGACGAACCTCCAGAAGGAGATCACCCGCAAGCCCTCGCTCGCCGAGCACTGCACGTCGATCGCCAAGGCCCTGGGCCGCGCCGCGGTGAAGAAGTACGGCGCCGCCTACCGCGCCCACCAGTACTCGCGCCCCGTCTGCGACACCTCCTTCGCCTACGGCATCGCCCAGATGAGCTGAGCCGCCGGGCTCCGCTCGCCGCACGAGACGTACGAGGAGGCGGGACGCGACGTCGGACAGGATTCGAGGGCGGGTACGGACAGTCGGCACCGGACGCCGGTCACCGAACCGGGCGCCGGCCGGCGGCTGTTCGTACCCGCCCCCTTCCGCGTGAGCGCCCGCGCGCCCCGCCGGCGGCCGGGCCTTCGCCGCCGTTCCTGTCGCGCGCCTAGGGTGCCGTCATGGCACCGCAACAGCGTCCGACGCAGGCCGTCGTCCTCGCGGGCGGCCAGGGTTCGCGGCTGAGGCCGTACACCGATGACCGTCCGAAGCCGATGGTCGAGATCCCGGGGACGGGAGTCCCCATCATCGGGCACCAGTTGGCCTGGCTGGCCGCCGCCGGAGTCACCGACGCCGTCGTCTCCTGCGGCCACCTCGCCCATGTGCTCCTCGACTGGCTCGACACCGCCGAACTCCCCACCCCCGCCGCCGACTCCCCCACCGCGCACGCAACTCCCCTGCGCGTCCGCACCGTTGTCGAGGAGGAGCCGCTGGGCCGGGGCGGCGGGCTGAAGTACGCGGCGGCCGCGCTGCCCCGCGCCGACGAGCCCTGGTACGCGACCAACGGCGACGTGTGGACGCGCTTCCCGCTGACCGAGATGGCCGCGTTCCACGCCGAGCGAGACGCCGAGGCGACCCTCGCGCTCGCCCGGCCCCGGATGCCGTGGGGCGCCGTGGAGACCGACGAGTTCGGCCACGTACGGGACTTCATCGAGGCGCCGCCCTCGCCGTACTGGATCAACGCGGGCGTGTACGTCTGCTCCGCGTCCTTCACCGCACTGTTGCCGGACCGCGGGGACCACGAGCGCACCACCTTCCCCCGGCTCGCCCGCGAGCGCCGGCTGGCCGGCTTCCCGCTGCCGTCCGGCGCGTACTGGCGCGCCATCGACACGGCGAAGGACCTGGAGGCGGCCGCGGCCGAACTGGCCGCCGGCAGCGGCTGATCCGGGTGGACCGCGCGCACGCGTAAGGGGCTTGCTCCGCGGAGGAGCAAGCCCCTTGCACGTTCAGGGAGGGCCGACGCGGTGCGCGCCGTGGCGGGCGGCCGGTGCCAAGGGCCGGAGGGCTGGTGCGGCAGGCGGTGAACTAGCCCGGCGCACCAGCCGGGTCAACCCAAGAGTCCGCCGAGACCACCACCTCCGTCACTGCCCGAGGACGAGCCTCCGTCGCTGCCGGAACCGCTGTCGGGGGACGACTCCTGCTCGCCAGAGCCGCTGTCGCCGGTCGCGCCACCCGCGCCGTCCTGCGGCCCGCTCGTCGCGGTGCCGCCCGGTGTCTGCTGCGGCTGCTGCTCGGTGGGCGTCTGCTGCGGCGCCTGCACCGTCTGCTCGTCGCTGGGCGCGGACGGGCCGCTGCTCTCGCGCTGCTGCTGGGGCGGAGTGGAGGGCGGGAGCGAGGGGCTGCCGCCCGCGGCTCCGCCGGGCGTCTGGCTCGGGCGGTTGGCGCCGCCCTGCTCGCCCGGCTTCTTCGGCAGCGGCGAACCCGGCAGCTGGTTGACCGGCTGCTCGCCGGGCTCCGGGACCGGCGCCTGCTGCGAGGCCCGTACGGCGCCGCCGAGCAGCGAGCCGATGAGCAGCGCGAGCCCGACGACGACGGTGGCGACGACGGCGCCCCGGCGCAGGACGCGGCGGCGCAGGTCCCAGATGTCGACGCGCGGGCCGAGCTTGCGCCAGGCGTCCGTCGCGAGGCGCGCGTCGACCGAGTAGACCGGAGCGCCGGCGATGATCAGCGGGCTCCAGGCGGCCAGGTAGATGATGTCCGGCGCGTCGTAGGCGGGGACGGTGCTCCAGCTGACGGTCATCAGCAGCGCGGCCGAGAGCAGCGCGCCGAAGCCGGCGGCCAGCCGCTGCCAGATCCCGAAGATCGTCAGCACACCGACGATGACCTGGAGGAACGCCACCGTGAGCCCGGCGCCGACCGGGTGCTCCAGCGCGAAGTCGCGCAGCGGGGAGGCGATCGTCCACGGCTCCAGCTTCCGCAGCCAGGTCACCATCGAGCCGCGTTCGCCGCCGTCGAAGTAGACGGGGTCGCAGAGTTTGCCCATCCCGGCGTAGACGGAGATCAGGCCGAGGAAGATCCGCAGCGGCAGCAGGACGACCCCGAGGTTCATCCGGTGCCCGGGGTAGTACGCCTGGCGGCGCGCCGCCTCGCCGGCGGCGGTCCCGCCGGAGGTGCGCTGCCCCTCGGCCGGCTCCGGTTCGTCGAACGCGCCCTCGGCGGGCCGTACTCCGCGCAGCAGCGGCTCCGGGCCGACCGTCTCCGGGG
This sequence comes from Streptomyces sp. HNM0574, assembly GCF_012726235.1. Taxonomy (GTDB): domain Bacteria; phylum Actinomycetota; class Actinomycetes; order Streptomycetales; family Streptomycetaceae; genus Streptomyces. Next base: position 280,012 of record NZ_JAASAH010000005.1, on the reverse strand, counting down.
GCTTCGGGCCGCGCGGGCCGACGACGGTGGGGCGGCCGGTGCCGGGCCCGCCCGTGCCGGTGTCCTCCGTGACGCGCGGCAGAACCTGGGTGGTGACCCCGCCCGGCTCGGCGCCGTCATGGGTCTCCGCCTGGCGGGCCGCGGCGGCCTGGAGCAGCGCGGTGGCGCCGCTGTCGCCCGGCTCCGTCCGGCCGGTCCAGACGACGGGCGCGCGGCGCGGCGCACCGGCGGCGCGCGCCCCGGCTCCGGCGACGGCGGTCTGCCCGGTGTCGGCCGTGGCCCGGACCCGGGCGGCGGACGGCGGGGCCGTCCGCGCGGACCCGGCGGACGCGGCACCGGCCGTACGCGCTGAGGGGGCGCCGAGCTGCACGCGGAAGCTCGCGTGGTTCACGACGACCTGCGCGGGGTCGGACGGGACCTTGACGGTGCTCAGCACCGGCTCGTCGTCGAAGAAACCGCGCGGGCTTCCCCCAGGGTCCGCCCCTGGGCGGGGGCCCGAGGGGGTGGGTGTGCGGGGTGTTCTGGTGTCCACACTCATCTAACCGAGTGACGGACCGTTAAGACACTGCCTTGACCGTCCCGATCTGTCCGAGGCCCGTCAAGAGGCCCTCCCCGGGGCCGATTTGGCGCCCCGCCGTCCGCCCGGAACCTCGCGGTCCGCGGATTCACGGGCGTACGTCCCGGCGTACGGCACCCCCGCCGCGCGCCCCGGAGGACACCCTCCGGGGCGGGCAGGGTCAGGCGCGGCGGCGCGCGGCCTCGTACATCACGACGCCCGCCGCGACACCGGCGTTCAGCGACTCGGTGCCGCCCGGCATCGGGATGCGGACGCGGATGTCGCAGGTCTCGCCCACGAGGCGGGACAGGCCCTTGCCCTCGCTGCCGACGACGACCACGACGGGACCGTCCAGCACCTCCAGATCCTGGAGCTCGACCTCGCCGTCGGCGGCGAGGCCGACGACCATCATCCCGGCCTTCTGGTACGCCTCCAGCGCGCGCGTCAGGTTGGCCGCGCGGGCGACCGGCGTGCGCGCGGCCGCACCGGCCGAGGTCTTCCAGGCGCCCGCCGTCATGCCCGCGGCCCGGCGCTCCGGCACCACGACGCCGTGGCCGCCGAAGGCGGAGACGGAGCGGACGACGGCGCCGAGGTTGCGCGGGTCGGTGACGCCGTCGAGCGCGACGATCAGCGGGTCCTCGCCCTCGTCGTACGCGGCGGCCGCCAGGTCGTCCGGGTGCGCGTAGTCGTACGGCGGGATCTGGAGGACGAGGCCCTGGTGGTTGAGCCCGTTGGTCATCCGGTCCAGCTCGGCCTTGGGGGCCTCCATCAGGTGGACGCCCTGCGCCTCACCGGCGAGCTGCACGGCCTCGCGGACCCGCTCGTCGTTGTCGATGAACTGCTGCACGTACAGCGCGTTCGCGGGGACGCCCTCGCGCAGCGCCTCGGCGACCGAGTTGCGGCCGACCACCAGCTCCGTCGTGGACTTCTGGCCGCCCTTGCGCTGCGGGCGCTGCTGGGCGCGCTTGGCGCGCACGGCGGCGGCACGCTGCTTGGCGTGCCCCTTGCGCATCTCGGCGGGGGGCGTCGGGCCCTTGCCCTCCAGGCCCTTGCGCCGCTGGCCGCCGCTGCCGACCTGGGCGCCCTTCTTGTTGGACGTGCGCCGGTTACGGCGCTGGCTGTTCCCGGCCATCGGGGCACCTGCTTCTCTTGCTGCTGACTTGGGTGGTCTGTGCGTGTGCGCGGTCCGCTCCGTCCCGGGCAATTATCCCGGACCCGGGTGAAGCGGGTGGCCCGGCACCGTGCGTACGGGTGCCGGGTACCGCGCGTGCCCGGCGCCGCGTGCGGGGACGCGGGGCCGGGGCCGCGGCGCCTCAGTGGGAGGCGCCGCCCAGTTCCCAGCGCGGGCCCGCGGGGGTGTCCTCGATGACCAGGCCCGACTGCTTCAGTTCGTCACGGATGGCGTCCGCCGTCGCGTAGTCCTTGCGGGCCCGCGCCGCCTGGCGCTGGTCCAGGACGAGCCGGACGAGCGCGTCGACGACGTCGTGCAGCTCCTCGCCACGGCCCGCGTCGCCGCCGGACGCCCACTGCGCGTCCAGCGGGTCGAGGCCGAGCACGCCGAGCATGGCCCGGACGTCGGCGAGGGCGGCGGCGGCCGTCTCCTTGTCGTCCTCGCCGAGGGCGGCGTTGCCCTGGCGGACGGTGGTGTGGACGGCGGCGAGGGCCTGCGGGACGGCGAAGTCGTCGTCCATCGCCTCGGCGAAGGCGGCGGGGACCTCGGCGGCCGGGCCGGTGTCGCCGACGGCCTCGACGGCGCGCTGGAGGAAGCCCTCGATCCGGCCGAACGCGGCCTCCGCCTCGCGCAGCGACTCCTCGCTGTACTCGATGGTGGAGCGGTAGTGCGGGGTGCCGAGGTAGTAGCGCAGCACGATGGGGCGCCAGCGCTTGACCATCTCGCTCACCAGCACGGAGTTCCCGAGCGACTTGCTCATCTTCTCGCCGCTCATGGTGACCCAGGCGTTGTGCGCCCAGTACGCGGCGAAGTCGTCGCCGTACGCCTTGGACTGGGCGATCTCGTTCTCGTGGTGCGGGAAGACGAGGTCGACGCCGCCGCCGTGGATGTCGAAGGCGCTGCCCAGGTACTTGTGCGCCATCGCGGAGCACTCCAGGTGCCAGCCGGGGCGGCCGGGGCCCCAGGGGGTGTCCCAGCTCGGCTCGCCGGGCTTGGCGGCCTTCCACATGGCGAAGTCCCGCGGGTCCCGCTTGCCCGTCTCGCCCTCGCCGGAGGGCTGGAGGAGGTTGTCCAACTCCTGGTTGGACAGGGCGAGATAGCCCTCGAAGGAGCGGACGTCGAAGTAGACGTTGCCGTCGGCCGCGTAGGCGTGGCCGCGGTCGATGAGGACGCGCATCATCTCGGTCATCTCGGGGATGTGGCCGGTGGCGCGCGGCTCGTAGGTGGGCGGCAGGCAGCCGAGACCGTCGTACGCGGCGTTGAACGCGCGCTCGTTCTCGTACCCGATCGACCACCAGGGGCGGCCCTGGTCCTCGGCCTTCGTGATGATCTTGTCGTCGATGTCCGTGACGTTGCGGACGAACGTCACGTCGTAGCCGCGGTGAGTGAACCAGCGGCGCATGATGTCGAAGTTGAGCCCCGAGCGGATGTGTCCGATGTGGGGTGCGGCCTGAACGGTGGCACCACACAGGTAGATCGAGACGCGGCCCGGCGTGAGCGGGGCGAAATCACGGATCTGCCGGGCGCTGGTGTCGTACAGGCGAATAGTCACGGGACAAGGGTAGACGGCGTGCGGGAGTGCCCGCTCCGCCCCACCGGGCCTCGGCTCCCGGGCCTGCGGGGCGCTCCGGGACGGTGCCGCGGATGTGCCGGACGTCACGGACGAAGCGCCCGCGCGCAGCCGGTTCAGCGGGTGCGGGACGCGGTGCCGGCGAGCAGGGCGCCGAGCAGCGGGGGCACGGCGAGGACGGTCCAGACGGCGGCCGGTGGGGCGCCGCTGCCGAGCAGCGCCCCGGTGGCGGCGCTCCCGCCCAGCACCACGAGCCCCGAGAAGGACGACATGGCGCCCATGGCGAAGCCGAGCCGGCGCTCCTCGACCAGCTCCGTGACCAGCGCACGGGCCGAGGGGACGGCGAGCATCTGCCCGAGCGTCAGCAGCAGCACGTACCCGGCGGCGGGCGCCAGCCCCCGTACGTCCCGCAGCCCGAGCGGAGCGGCCAGCGCGACGAGCGCGAAGCCGGCGGCGACGAGCAGCAGCCCCGCGCGGAGAGTGGTCCGGTGGCTCAGCCTCTCGCCCACTGCCCGGGTGACCGGCAGCTGCGCGCAGACCACCAGAAGGGACGACAGCGCGAACAGCCAGCCGAGCGCCGCCTGCGAGCCGGTGACCCGGAGGACCTCCTCGGGCAGCGCCAGATAGAGCTGGTTGTAGGCGAGGAGATAGCTGCTGTACGCGAGGCAGACCAGCAGGAACGGACCGTTGGTGAGGACGGCCCGCAGCGCGCCCCCGGCCTCGCCCTTCGCACGCCGCGGGCCGCTCTCGTCCCCGTCCCGTCGCGGCATCAGACGCCAGTGCCCGGCGAGGACCAGGACGAAGACGGCGGCGCCCGCCCAGCAGGCGGTGGTGAAGTCGGCGAGCAGCAGCAGCGAGCCGAGCAGCGGCCCGAGGAACGCGCCGGCCTGCCCGGCGGCGGAGAAGACGGCGAGCGTACGGGCCCGCGGGTGCCCGCCGGCCGCCTCCCAGCGGACGGACTGCCGCGCGGCCTCCGCCTCGACGGCGGGCGAGAACAGCGCCGCCGCGAACCCCACGCAGAGCACGGCCGCGACGACCGACCACGTCTCCCGCGCCTGCCCGAGCCACACGAACCCGGCGATCCGCAGCACACACCCGGCGAGCACCACGGGACGCGGCCCGTACCGGTCGGCCAGCGCCCCGCCGACGACGAACAGCCCCTGCTGGCTGAACGTCCGCAGCCCGAGCACCAGCCCCACCAGCCAGCCGCCCATGCCCAGCGCCCCGCCCAGATGCGCGGCGAGGTACGGGAGGACGGCGAAGAAGCCGACGTTGAAGGCCAGTTGGGTCCCGGCGAGCAGCCGCAGCAGCGGCGGCAGCGCCCGCACGTCCCGCACCGACCGCCACCGGCCGCCCCCGGCGCCGCCCCGCCCCGCGCTCCGCCCCGTCGCCCGGTCCTGCGTCACGGCACACCCGCGCCAGGGCGACCGGCCGGCTGCGCGTCCCCGGCACCGCGCTCGTACGCGGCGCCCCGGCCGAAGCGCGGCAGCAGGCGGGGCCGGAGGGCGCCGAGGAGGACGGCGAGGGCGCCGAGGGAGGCGAGACCCGCGGCGGGGGCCAGCACCGCCCAGGGCGCCCGCTCCACGTACGGCATGTTCTCCGAGAGCATCCGGCCCCACTCGGGCGCGGGCGGCGCCGCGCCCAGGCCGAGGAAGCCGAGCGAGGCCAGGGCCAGCGCCAGCGCCGGGACGCGCAGCACCGCGTGCCGCACCACCGGCGGCAGCACACCGGGCAGCACGTGCTTCAGCAGCAGATGGCGGCGCCCCGCGCCGAGCGCGACGGCGCCCTCCAGATGCGTGGCCGCGCGCTCCTCCTCGTACAGCGCCGCCGTGTGCGCGGCCAGCGGCGCCCAGGCGACGACCGCGACCGCAGCGGCCGCTCCCCACGCGCCGGGCCCCGCGATGCCCGCGACGATCAGCCCGGCGATGACCGGCGGCAGCGCGTTGACGACCTCGCGCAGCCCCTCCGTCCAGCGCGCGAGCAGGCCGACGGCGACGCCCACGACGAGCGTGACCGCGGTGACCCCGGCCGCCGTCACGGCCGTCCGCGCGGCGCCGTGCCCGAGGCGGGCGAGGACGTCCCGGCCGAGGCCGTCCGTCCCCAGCGGGTGCGCGGCGCTGGGCGCGGCGAGCCGGGCCGCGGAGTCGACGTGCAGCGGATCGCGCAGCAGCCCGGCCACGACCACGGCGACGAGCAGCGCCGCCAGCGTCCCGGCCGCCCACCGCGTGCCGCGCCCCGGTTCGGGCCGGGGGCGGCGCAGCGCGGGCAGCGCGCCGGCGTCCAGCGCGGGCCCGATCAGGAAGCGGCGCGCGGCGCGCACCACGGCGCCGACCGCGAGGCCGAGCACCAGCAGGAGCAGCACGCACGCCTGGAGCACCGGCAGGTCCTGCGCCAGCGCCGCGTCCAGCGCGGTGCCGCCGAGCCCCGGGATCGCGAACAGCGTCTCCACGGCCACGGCCCCGCCGGTCAGCCCGACCACGACGAAGCCGAACTGCGGGAGCAGCGGCGGCAGTACGCGGCGCAGCGCGTGCCGGGCGATGCGCGCGGGCGGCATGCCGTGGGCGACCGTCGTCCGGACCCAGGGTTCGGCGAAGGCGGCGGGCAGCGCGTCGTCCAGCAGCCGTCCGAGCAGCGCCCCGGCGGGCAGGCCCATGGCGAGCGCGGGCAGGACGACGGTGCCGCCCTCGCCCCAGCCGATCGCCGGGAACCACCCCAGCTGGACGGCGAAGACCGTCGCCAGCACCGAGGCCAGCAGGAACTCGGGCAACGCCGCGAGCACCGCGCCCGTCGTACCGGCGCGCACCCGCGCGCCACCCAGGGCCCGCGCGCCCTCGCGCAGCGTGCGGAAGCTGAGCGCGCCCGCGAGCACCACCGCGACCAGCAGCGAGGCGCCCATCAGCGTCAGCGAGGTGCCCAGCGCCCCGGTGACGTCCGGGCCGACGGGCAGCCCCGAGACCCAGGAGGTGCCGAAGTCACCGTGCAGCAGTCCGCCGGCCCACCGGGCGAGCGTGTGCAGCGGGCCGTCGTCGAGCCCGGTCTCGGCCCGGATCGCGGCGAGCGCCTCGGGCGTCGGCTCCCGGTCGGCGTACCGGGCGTGCAGGATCGCGCGCGCCGGGTCGGTACGCGTCAGCCACGGCAGCAGCCCGACGGCGAGCAGCACCCCGAGCGCGGCCACCAGCCGCCCGGCGACGGTGCGGCGCACGGTCAGCCGAGCCGGGTGTCTGCGGTGACGAGCCTGCGCTCCATCGGGTCGAGGGCCACACCGTCGACGTCGGCCGAGACGCCCTGGATGAACCGTTCGTGGAGCAGCGGCACCAGCGCGTCCGTGCGCAGGATGCGGGCCTCGGCCTCGGCCTCGGCGGCCTGCCGCTCGTCGGTGTCCTTCGCCCGCGCCGCCTTGCCGACGGCCGCGTCGACCCCGCTGTCGCACAGCTGGGAGATGTTGAAGGAGCCCTCGCAGGTGAAGTCGGACTGGAGGTAGGAGACCGGATCGCCGGTGTCCAGCAGGGTGTTGCGCGGCAGGATGAACGCGTCGAACTTCCCGTCCAGCGCGTCGGCCTCCATCTGCGCGTAGTCCCGCACCACTTGCTTGACCCGGAAGCCCGCCTTCTTCAGCTGCTGCTCGACGGTCGTGGCGACCTCGGGCAGCTCGGGGCGGTTGGTGTACGTCGCGAGCGTGATCGTCCCCGCGTCCCGCACGTCCTTCTCCGGCGCCGGCTCCGTCCGCTCGCCCGGCTTGCCCTTCCGCGCCTCCTCGGCCCAGGGGATGCCGGGGCCGAGCAGGCCGCGCGCGGTGTCGGCGTGACCCTCGTAGACGCCCTTGACCAGGGCCTCGCTGTCGACGGCCGAGCGGGCCGCGGCACGCACCGGCGCCTCGGCGAACGGCCCGTTCTCCGTGTTCAGGTACAGGCTGTTGGTGCGCGCCGTCGGCACCTCGTGCACCTGGTCCTTCTCCAGCACGGACGCCTGGCTGACGGGTACGTACTCGGCGATGTCGGTCTGCCCGGCGCGCAGCGCGTTGGCCCGCGCGGTGCCGTCGGCGACGAACTTCACGTCCACGCCCGGCGCCTGCGCCTTCTTCCCCCAGTACTTCTCGTTCCGCTCCAGCGTGGCGCTCGCGGTGCCGTTGACCCGGGTCAGCGTGAACGGGCCCGTGGCGTGCCCGGCCGGATCGGCCTTGCCGTCCTTGCCGTACGCGCCGGCCGAGAGGACCGCCAGCGACGGGTTCGCGAGCCGCTGCGGCAGCAGCACGTCCGGTTCGCTGCTGGTGACGCGTACGGTGCGCTCTCCCTCGGCCTCCGCCTTCAGATCGCCCGCGTCGCTGAGCACGCGCGGCTGCGGCGAGGCCGCCTCGGCCTTCTCCAGGGAGCGCGCGACGGCCTCGGCGGTGACCGGGTCCCCGTCCTGGAAGCGCGCCTCGCGCAGCTGGAAGGTCCAACTGCGGTCGCCGTCCGAGGACTTCCAGGAGGTGGCCAGCGCGGGCTCGGGCTCGCCGTCCTTGCCGAGGCTGGTCAGCCCCTCGATGACGGACAGCCGGCTGAGGGTGACGGCGTCGTCCCCGTACGGGCTCATGCCCTGCGCGGGCGGGAACGCCATGGCGACGCGCAGCCGGTCGCCGGAGCCCGCGTCGTCCTGGCCGCCGCAGGCGGTGAGGACGCCGGCGGAGAGCAGCACGGTGGCGGCGAGGGCGGGGATGCGGGCACGGCGGAAGCCGCTGCGTATCTCGGACATGAGCAGAACTTTACCTGAAAACCATTCTCATCAAGGGGCCCCGGTGACCCCGACGGCGGCCGCCGCGGGCGCGGGCACCAACGCCGGTCCGGGCAGCGGGAGTTCGAAGTGGACGATGCCCTGACCGCCGCCCGGGAGCTCCCGCTCGTCGCACACCTCGCGGGCCAGCGACCGCCAGAACGGCTCGGCACCCGGCACCGCCGGATCGGTGTGCAGATAGAGCGCCTCGTACCCGCCGACGGCCGCCGCGAACGCCGACAGCTCGCGCACCATCGCCCGCGCGATCCCGTGCCGCCGCCACTCGGGGCGCACGTAGATCCGGCACAGCTGCGCGGTGGCCCCGGACGGGAAGCGCTCCGCGATCCACTCCGGGTTCGGCGGCGACTGCGGACCCTGGTCACGGACGGCACCCGTCGCGACGATCTCGCCGTCCGCGCTCTCGGCGACCAGCAGCGTGCGCCGCTCGGGCCGCAGATAGCTGCCCTCGATGTCGATGATGTCGCGGTGCCACCTGGGCACGTAACCGGACCGCAGATCGCGGTAGACGGTGTCGAGCATGACGCTGCGCGCGGCATCCGCGTCGGCAGAGGTGGCGGTACGCAAAACGTAAGACATCCCCACCAGAGTAACTGCGCACCATGTGCAACTGCCTGGGACGTGCGTCACCACGGACACCCCGGAACACGGAGCGGGGCCAGGCGGACACGCACCGCCCGGCCCCGCCTCGTCGGCCCTCAGTTCTCGCGGACGACCAGTGCCGTCGCCATCGCGGCCAGCCCGTCGCCGCGCCCGGTCAGCCCCAGGCCGTCCGTCGTCGTGCCGGAGACCGAGACCGGCGCCCCGACCGCGGCCGACAGCGCGGCCTGCGCCTCGTCCCGCCGCTTGCCGATCTTCGGGCGTACGCCGATGACCTGGATGGCGACGTTCCCGATCCCGAAACCGGCCTCGCGCACGATCCGCGCCGCCTCGGCCAGCAGCACCACGCCCGCGGCACCGGACCACTCGGGCCGGCCCGTACCGAAGTGGGCGCCGAGATCGCCGAGCCCGGCGGCGGAGAACAGCGCGTCGCAGGCGGCGTGCGCGGCGACGTCACCGTCGGAGTGCCCGGCCAGACCCGCGCTCTCGCCCTCCCACAGCAGCCCCGCGCACCACAGCTCGCGCCCCTCCTCGAAGGCGTGCACATCCGTACCGATGCCGACCAGCGGCAGCCGCACGCCTGCCTCAGAAGCCATCGGTGACCCTCCTCCGCGCGAGCACGGCCTCGGCCAGCACCAGGTCGAGCGGACGCGTCACCTTGAACGCCTCCTCGTGCCCCGGGACGACGACGACCTCGTGCCCCGTGCGCTCCACCATGCCCGCGTCGTCGGTGGCGCCCTCGCCCTCGCGGGCCACCCGCGCGTGCGCCTCGGCGAGCACCGCACGGGCGAAGCCCTGCGGCGTCTGCACGGCGCGCAGCAGCGACCGGTCCGGCGTCCCCGTGACGGGCTCGGGCGCACCGCCCTCGCGCGGCCGGACCTCCTTGACGGTGTCCGCCACCGGAAGCGCGGGCACCACCGCGGGCGCCCCGTCCCGTACGGCCCGGGCGACGGCGTCCACGGTGTCGACCGGGACGAGCGGCCGGGCCGCGTCGTGCACCAGGACGATCTCGACGTCCTCCGGCAGCGCGGCCAGCCCGAGCCGCACCGAGTCCTGGCGGGTCTCGCCGCCGGGCACGACGACGACGTCGGGGAGCGTGTGCTCGTCCAGCAGGTTCCGCACCTCGGTGACGCCGTCCCGCGGTGCCACGACGACGACCAGCGAGACCGACCTGGCTCTGGCCATCGCGCGCACGGCGTGCACGAGCATCGGGGTGCCGTTCAGCGCGCGCAGCGCCTTGGGCGCGCCCGGTCCGAGACGGACGCCCCGGCCGGCGGCGGGGACGACGGCCGCGGTGCGTGGTTCGACTGCGCGGGACTCGCCCGCTGATTCCATTGACATCGGTTGCGCGTTCAGGTTTGTGTCCTCAGCCGGGGTGGGTATGGCCTGGGTGCCCCCGACCGTAGGTTGGGGGAGTGCCGGGCGCGATCGCCTTGACCACAACCCTTCCGTGAATCCCGGTCGAGGCCACTGCCCGGGCCCGGCACTTCGCCACGTGCGGGCGCCGAGGGGCGCCGTCCGCACCGGGCGCACACAGCGTACGACTCGCGGTCACTCCGCCCGGAGTGCCGGCGGGCGCATCCGCCTCGGGCGTCCGCGCGGGTACCGCGTCCGGATACACCACGGTGCCCGGCGTGGAATCGCCGGGCACCGCCGCGCATATGGAGATCCGTCCGGCCCTGCCGTTACCGGCCTCGACGGTTCGTCGGGAGGACGGACCGACCGAAGGGACCGGGAGGCGACTCGGCGGGGTCACGGCCTCAGGAGGCGAGCACCTCGTCGAGGAGCGCCTCCGCCTTGTCCTCGTTGGTCTTCTCCGCGAGGGCCAGCTCGCTCACCAGGATCTGCCGGGCCTTGGCGAGCATCCTCTTCTCACCTGCGGAGAGGCCGCGCTCGCGCTCACGGCGCCACAGATCGCGCACGACCTCGGCCACCTTGATCACGTCACCGGACGCGAGCTTCTCGAGATTCGCCTTGTAGCGGCGGGACCAGTTGGTGGGCTCTTCGGCGTACGGCGCGCGGAGCACCTCGAAGACTCTGTCCAGTCCGTCCGAACCGACCACGTCCCGAACGCCGACGAGCTCGGCGTTGTCCGCCGGTACACGAACCGTCAAATCGCCCTGCGCGACCTTCAGAACCAAGTAGGTCTTGTCCGCGCCTTTGATCTGGCGAGTTTCGATAGCCTCGATCAGCGCGGCCCCGTGATGGGGATAGACCACGGTGTCGCCAACCTTGAACGTCATGTGTCAGGTACCCCTTCCGTGGCTATCCAGGGTAACACGGGAAGAGGCTCCCCTGAATGGCGTTTTCGCAGGTCAGAGCGCATCTCGGGGCTTGACAAGCCCCCCGTTGTCGTGCTTTGCCGCCCCTCCGTGTCCGGATATTCGCAGGTCGGGGCCCACATGCGAGCGGAGCGAAACCGGGGCGACACGGCCACGAGGGAGCCCCTGAAGGCCAGTTGAAAGTCCGTTTTGTCCGGCTGTAAGGGTGCGTCTCCCGGGCGTCCGTTCGGCCGGGTCGGGGATTTTCCGAAGAATTGGGCGGGGGCCCCTCGTTGATCTGCCGCGCGTCTCCCGTTGATCTGTCGTTGATCAATTCCGGAGCCGCCCGCATTCATTAGCGGAATGGCGTGAACGCACTCTTGCGCACCCCTCCGGAGGTGCGCGTTCCGCTTCCGTTCGGCGCTCGGTGTGCCAGATCACGCACCCTCGCTACCGGCGTCCGGAAGCGCCGCCGGAGCGCGCCATACGGCCGCACGCCCGTCCTCCCTCACCTCGCCCCCGCGCGTGGGATCGGCCACATCCGCGCCCCGCTCGCGGCCCCCGGCGCACCCCCGCGGACGCCCGCCGGCGGCGCAGGACGAAACGTCCGCCGTGCCCATCTCCCGGGCACAGCAGGGCATTTGGGGCCCACCGCCGCACTTCCCCGTCCCCGTGCGCGCCCGCGCACGGGAGAGAGGGCCGGGTGCGATGCGTCCTTCGCAGGTCGGTAACCTGGTATCGCCAGACGATCCTGTCGTACGACGTGCCCCGGCACCGGTGACGACGGGTCCCTGCCGACGGTTCCGGCCGCGCGGCAGGACTGATCCATCCGACCGCGACCGGCTCGTAGTTCGGCCGCCTGAGCTCGCACAGGAGATGCCGCCGCCGTGAGCAGCAGCCTTCGACGCGGCACCCTCGCCGCCACCACCCTCGCGCTCGCCGTCGTCACGCTGTCCGCGTGCGGCGCCGGGAACAACGCCCAGACCCACGGGGTGAACCCCGACAACGCCGCGAAGACGCAGGGGAGCATAAAGCTCCAGAACGTCAACATCGTGACGGCCAAGGACGGGTCCGAGAACCCGGCGAACGTCTCCGCGCGGATCTTCAACGACAGCGACAAGGACGAGGTCCTCAAGGGGATCACCGTCAACGGCTCCGAGGTGAAGGCCAAGCTGTCCCCCGCCAAGGGCGAGAAGGAGCTGACCGTCCCCGCGGGCGGTTCCCTGATGCTCGGCGGCGAGAACAACGCGTCCGCGATGCTGGGCGACGCCGCCAAGGCCGGTGTCGCCGACGGCAACGCACAGCCCGTCACCTTCGAGCTCAGCCGCACCGGCTCGGTCGAGCTGCGCGCCACCGTGGTCCGCGGTGACCGCGACGACGCCGGCCACTACGGCAAGTTCGGCCCGACCGTGAAGCCCTCCCCCGAGGCCCCCGAGGGCGGCGCCGACGCCTCCGGCGAGCCGTCCGAGGGCGCGAAGGGCGAGCACGCCTCCCCCGGTGCCGAGGAGTCCGGCGCGAAGACCGAGGAGTCAGAGGCGCCCGCGGGCCACTGAGCCCGCGCTCCCGAGGGAGCGCCCCGCACAGCAACGACGAGGGCCCCGGCCGGATTCCGATCCGGCCGGGGCCCTCGTCGTGGGTGCCGGCGGGCTTACGGCTCGAACTTGTAGCCCAGGCCCCGCACCGTGACGAGATACCGCGGAGCGCCCGGGTCCGGTTCGACCTTCGCGCGCAGCCGCTTCACGTGGACGTCGAGGGTCTTGGTGTCCCCGACGTAGTCCGCACCCCAGACCCGGTCGATGAGCTGCATGCGGGTCAGTACCCGGCCCGCGTTCCGCAGCAGCATCTCCAGCAGGTCGAATTCCTTGAGCGGCAGGTCGATCTTGGCGCCGTCCACGGTGACGACGTGCCGGTCGACGTCCATCCGGACCGGACCCGCCTCCAGTGCCTGCGGGGAGACCTCCTCCGGCTCACCGCGTCTGCGGAGCACGGCCCGTACCCGGGCGACCAGTTCGCGCGAGGAGAAGGGCTTGGTCACGTAGTCGTCGGCTCCTATTTCCAGCCCGACGACCTTGTCGATCTCGCTGTCCTTGGCGGTCACCATGATGACGGGGACGTTGGAACGTCCCCGCAGCTGCCGGCACACCTCCGTACCCGGCAGCCCTGGCAGCATCAGGTCCAGCAGCACCAGGTCGGCGCCGTTGCGTTCGAATTCATCCAGCCCCTCAGGACCCGTGGACGCTATGGCGACCTCGAAACCTTCCTTGCGGAGCATGTACGACAGTGCGTCGCTGAACGATTCCTCGTCCTCGACAACGAGCACTCGGGTCACGGGAGGACCTCCGGGGCAGAATCAGTCTCGCGTAGCGATTCGAGTGATGGGTCGTGCCGGGTGGCAGCGCGGCCTGTGCCGTTGGCGCCGGTGTGGTCCGTGCGGTCGTCCCCGGCTTCGGTGCCGGGGGTGCCGTCGGTGCCTTCGGTGTCGTCGGTGCCGTCCGCACCGGCCGTGCGTGCCGTGCCGGCCGCACCCTCTGAGCTGTTCGTATGCGGCCGTTCCTCGTCCTCGAAGACGGCCGGTTCCTGCAGAGCACCCGAGAGCTGGTTCCGGCCGCGCCGCTCGGCCTCCGCCTTCTCCCGCGCACTGCCCGCTTCGGGCAGCCGCAGGGTGAAGGTGGACCCCTGCCCCTCGGCGCTCCATACGGTGACCTCCCCGCCGTGCGAGGCGGCCACGTGCTTGACGATCGCGAGCCCCAGGCCCGTGCCGCCGGTGGCACGGGAGCGGGCGGGGTCGACGCGGTAGAACCTCTCGAAGATCCGGTCCTTGTCCGCCTGGGAGATGCCGATCCCCTGGTCGGTGACCGATATCTCGATCAGATCGCCGCCGCTCGCGGCGATCCTGCGGGCGGCGATACCCACCCGGGTGCGGGGTGGAGAGTAGTTGACGGCGTTCTCGACGAGGTTGCCGAGCGCCGCGGCCAGCTGGCTGCGGCTGCCCCAGACGTACAGCTCGTCGGTGCCGCCCGTGGCCAGCGTGATCTGCTTGCTGCTGGCCGTCTGCCGGCTGCGGTCGACGGCCTCGTCGACCAGTTCGCCGACCGGAACCGGCTCCGAGTCCTCCAGCGGGTCGTCGTTCTGCACCCGCGAGAGGTCGATGAGTTCCTGGACGAGGCTGGTGAGGCGGGTGGCCTCGTTCTGCATCCGGCCCGCGAAGCGCTCGACGGCCTCCGGGTCGTCCGCCGCGTCCATCACGGCCTCCGACAGCAGCGAGAGCGCGCCGACCGGCGTCTTGAGCTCGTGGCTGACGTTGGCGACGAAGTCGCGGCGCACGGCCTCGATCCTGCGGGCCTCCGTCAGGTCCTCGACCAGCAGCATCACCAGCCGGGACCCGAGTGGGGCGACCCGCGCGGACACCGCGAGGGCCTCACCCCTTCCGGAACCGCGTCGTGGCAGGTCCAGCTCGACCTGCCGTATCTCGCCGTCGCGCCGGGTGTCCCGCGCCATCTGCAGCATCGGCTCCACCGCGAGCCTGCCACCGCGCACCAGCCCGAGGGCGTAGGCGGCGGAGCTGGCCTTGACGACGGCGTCCTCCTCGTCCAGCACGACGGCCGAGGAGCGGAGCACCGAGAGCACCGTGTCGACACCGGGCGGCAGGGCCGCGCCGGTGTGGAGCGACGTGCGCGTGGGGCGGGTCTGGTCCCGCTCGCTCCAGCGGAACGCCAGCATCGCGATGACACCGGTGCACAGACCGGCAATCGCTGCTGCTGCGGCGACCGCCGCGTTCACGTCCATGGCTCCAGGTTATGCGCCCTTTGGCCGGGTGCCCCAGGGCTGTCGGAAGCAACTCGAACACTCGTCTCCCAGAGTTCACCTTGGTGCCGTGATTGATTCACTTGTGCTAGCGGCGTCGGACGCATTTCGGACGGAGCGTGGGAGCGTGCGGGGGCCGGGAGAGCCCTTCCGGGGCCGCTCCCGGGGGTGCCGACCCGCGCTCCCGGGGAACCTGGGAATCTTGTGAACAGACTCACGCGAGGGAAGGACTGCCAGTCATGCGGGACGCGTACCACGAGGAGCTGGACTCGATCAGCGACAGCCTGGTCGACATGGCCCGGCTCGTCGGCTCCGCGATCGGGCGCGCCACCACGGCGATGCTCGACGCCGACCTGAAGCTCGCCGAGAGCGTCATCGCCGCCGACGAGAAGGTGGACGACCTCCAGCGCGACCTGGAGACCCGGGCGATACAGCTGCTCGCGCGGCAGCAGCCCGTCGCCACGGACCTGCGCATCGTGGTGACCTCGCTGCGGATGAGCGCCGACCTGGAGCGCTCCGGGGACCTGGCGCAGCACGTCGCGAAGGTGGCGCGGCTGCGGTTCCCCGAGTCCGCGGTGCCCCGTGACCTCCAGGCCACGATCCTGGAGATGGGGCAGCTGGCGCAGCGCCTGATGGCGAAGGCCGCCGAGGTCATCATCACCAAGGACATCGACCAGGCCATGCAGCTGGAGCAGGACGACGACGCGATGGACGACCTCCACCGCACCCTGTTCCAGCACCTGATGGACGACCGCTGGAGCCACGGCATCGAGACGGCGGTCGACGTGACCCTGCTCGGCCGCTACTACGAGCGGTTCGCCGACCACGCGGTCTCCATCGCGCGCCGCGTCGTCTACCTCGTCACCGGCGACTACGCGGACGAGATCGACCCGGCCGCCGCTGCCGCCACCGACGGCACGGCCCCGGTCGAGGGCGCCTGACGCACCGGAGGACCGCCCCGTACCGGACGCCGGTGCGGGGCGGTCCCGTGTGCGGGCGGCGGCGGGTCGGGGCGCGGCGGGGAGCCGGGGACGGGCGTGCGGCGCGCGCGTGCCTCCGCGCGCCCTCGATGCGCCCGGCGCCCCGGGGCTCGTACGGGCCGGGGGCGGGCAGGTGAGGGACGACGGCCGGACGACGTCCGTCCGGCTCCCATGCCCTGCCGAGGAGGGACCACATGGCCGATGTTGCCCGCACGTCCGCGCCCCGTACCCCGCCCCCGTCGCCGTCCGGCGCCGGGCCCACGCTGCTCGGTGCCTGCGGCTGCGGCCCCGGCTGCGGCTGCGGCTGCCAGTCCGGCGCCCCGTGCCAGTGCGGCGGCTGCTGCTGAGCCGGGAACGGCGCGTACGAGCCCCCGCCCGTATGGAGCCGAGGCGGGGGCTCGTGCACGTTAAACACGGCTCGCTCCCGGGGAACTTGAGGGCCGCTGCGGCTGCCGCCCTAGGCGGCAGCCGCAGCGGAAGAGCGCTCGGCAAGGCGGTGAAGGGAGTCGTGGGTCGCGGCAACGTACTCGGCCCGGACGGCGTCGAACCGCTCCATCAGTGGGTCACGCGCCCACCCTCCGATCAGCTCGTTCCACGCGGCCACGCAGTTGACCGCGTCGAGCACCTGCTCCACCTGAACCGCGTTCAGGGCTCTGCTGTCCTCGAGTACGAATTCCAGCAGCTCCAGCTCTTCCCAGCGCTCCTCGGCCTCCATCTGGCCCCATCGCGTCAAGAGGTCCCAGGCCACGTACGCGGAGCTGTGGTGCGGGTCCTCGCACTCCTCAGCGTTCCGGGGACACCAGGAGGCCTCGAGCCGGTCGAGCGCGGACCGCAGCACGGCCCGCTTCATCGCCACCTTCTCCAGGCGACGGCACTGCGCGGACAGGCTCTGTGCCCGGGCGGTGACAGCCGGAAGGCCCAGCAGCTCCAGGCGGGACAGCGCTTCGGCCACCCCGCCGGCTCGCTCCGTGAGCAGTCCTCTCCTGTGCTCATGGGGGAGGTCGGGCAGTTCGTCGACTGCTCGGGCGAAGAGGTCCGCCGCCCTCAGGAACTCCGTGCAGACCGTGCGGAGCAGGCTCTCCAAGGCCTGCTCCCGTTCTGCACGCGCCTGGAGACAAGCCGCCTGGAGCACGGCCGTGGACTGGCCATTCCCCGCAAGGACGGTCGCATCGGCGGCCCGGCCAGTGCTCCGGCTCGTCCAGTGAGCGGCGAGCAGAGTGGCGGGAACGGTAATGAGCGCCGTGACAGCGGTGGTGACCGCTACTACTCCCTCTAAGGACACAAAGTGCATTGTGGCCGAGCACTCAGGCGCCGGTGGTCAGATTCACGGATTCCGCCGGCCACCGGGAGAAACTCCCGAAACCACGAAGAGGCCCCCTGCCCGCGGGAGATCCGCGGGCAGGGGGCCTGTTCGTGGCTGTGGGCTACTTCTTCTTGCCCTGGTTCTTGACCGCCTCGATGGCTGCCTTGGCGGCGTCCGGGTCGAGGTAGGTGCCGCCCGGGTTGACGGGGCGGAAGTCGGCGTCCAGCTCGTAGGCGAGCGGGATGCCGGTCGGGATGTTGAGCCCGGCGATGTCGGCGTCGGAGATGCCGTCGAGGTGCTTGACCAGGGCGCGCAGCGAGTTGCCGTGCGCGGCGACCAGCACCGTCCGGCCCGCGAGCAGGTCCGGGATGATGCCGTCGTACCAGTACGGCATCATGCGCGTGACGACGTCCTTGAGGCACTCCGTGCGGGGGCGCAGCTCGCTGGGGATGTCGGCGTAGCGCGGGTCGTCGCTCTGGGAGAACTCGGTGCCGTCGGCCAGCTCGGGCGGGGGCGTGTCGTAGCTGCGGCGCCACAGCATGAACTGCTCCTCGCCGAACTCGGCGAGCGTCTGCGCCTTGTCCTTGCCCTGGAGCGCGCCGTAGTGGCGCTCGTTGAGCCGCCAGGAGCGGTGCACCGGAATCCAGTGCCGGTCGGCGGACTCCAGCGCCAGCTGCGCCGTGCGGATGGCGCGCTTCTGGAGCGAGGTGTGCAGCACGTCGGGGAGCAGACCGGCGTCCTTCAGCAGCTCACCGCCGCGGACTGCCTCCTTCTCGCCCTTCTCGGTGAGGTTGACGTCCACCCAGCCGGTGAACAGGTTCTTCGCGTTCCACTCACTCTCTCCGTGGCGGAGGAGGATCAGCTTGTACGGTGCGTCGGCCATGTCCCCGAGCGTACTGGGTGTCTCCGCAGGCCGGAGCGCTGCCGTCCGCTTGCCGCCGGCGGTGTGAGGCGGCTCTCCCGCCGCGGGCCGGGCGCCGGTCCCGACGAGGTGCGGGCCTCCCGACGATTGACGGTTCACGTCAATCCGGTGGGCCGTTGTCAGTGGGCGTCGGTAACTTCTCCCGCATCGCGTCGGGTTCGGGGTTTTCGGGAGGGCGGATGTCCGCAGGCGGAGTGCGGGGGGCGGTGGTGCGGAGTCTCGGCGGGCTGCCCGGACAGTTCTGGTGGCTGTGGACGAGCACGCTGGTCAACCGCCTGGGCGCGTTCGTGGCCACGTTCCTGGCCATGTACCTGACGGTCGACCGCGGGTACTCCGCGTCCTTCGCCGGGCTGGTCGGCGCGCTGTACGGGCTGGGTGGGGTCGTCGGCTCCGTCGTCGCGGGGGTGCTCACGGACCGGCTGGGGCGGCGGCCGACGATGCTGATCGCCCAACTGGGCACCTCGGGCTCGGTGTTGTCGCTCGCCTTCGTCGAACACCCGGTCGCGATCGCCGTGGTGGCCGCGCTGGTGGGCCTGGCGACGAACGCCTCGCGGCCAGCGGTGATGGCGATGATGGCCGACATCGTGGCGCCCGAGGACCGGGTGCGGGCCTTCGCGCTCAACTACTGGGCGATCAACATCGGCTTCGCCGTCTCCTCGGCCGCCGCCGGGCTGATCGCGCAGCTCGGGTACGAGCTGCTGTTCTACGGCGAGGCGGCGATGGTGCTGGCCTGCGCGGTCGTCGTCTTCGTCAAGCTGCCCGAGTCGCGGCCGGAGCAGCGTCCCGCCGGTTCCCCGGAGAACGCGGAGGCCACCGCCGTCTCGATGGGGACGGTGCTGCGGGACGGGCGCTTCATGGCCGTCGTCGCGCTGAACCTGCTGCTGGTCGGGCTGATCCAGCAGGCGTTCGTCGCGCTGCCCGTCACCATGGGCCAACAGGGCTTCACCAGCGCGGACTTCGGGCTCGTCATCGCGGGCAACGGACTGCTGATCGTGCTGCTCCAGATACCCGTCACCCGGTACATAGAGCACCGCGATCCCCGGCGGCTGCTGGTGATCTCCGCGCTGCTCACCGGGTACGGCTTCGGGCTGAACGCCTTCGCCGACTCGCTCGCGCTGTACGCGGTGGCGATCTGCGTGTGGACGCTCGGCGAGATCATCAACTCCCCCACGCAGATGGGCCTGGTGGTACGGCTGTCGCCGGTGCACGGACGCGGCCGCTACCAGGGGGTGTTCTCGCTCTCCTGGTCGCTGTCGGCGCTGGGCGCTCCGCTGCTGGGCGGCTTCGTCATCGACCGGTTCGGCGGGAACGCGCTGTGGGCGGGCAGCGCCGTGCTGGGCATGGTCGCGGCCCTCGGGTACGGGCTGCTGCTGCGGCGCGTACCGGCGGCGGCCGGGGAGCCCGCGACGGCGTCCGGGGAGCCCTCGGAGGCGGAGCCGGAGAAGTCGCCCGCCGGAGCGGCCTGAGCGTCAAACACCCGTGCAGTCCGGGAAGTTGAAGCACGGGTTTTCGACTCCCCCGGCCCACGCGGACGCACGTTCCCCACGGGTTCACGGCCGTCCCGGGCAAGTCCCCGAACGGGTTGTTCCGGAACTCGTATGAGTGCCATCGGAGGGCTTCCGCTGGGGCAGAGTGGTGCCATGAACACCACCCAGAAGACCGGCGTGAGCACGAAGATCAAGGACGCGGAGGGGTCGCTGGACACCCTGCGGGAGTCCCTGACCCGGGCGGGCATCACGCTGCCCTCGCTCCAGGTCGACCCCTCGACGTGGAGCAGCAGCACCGGCCCCGCCATGCTCGACCTCGGCCCCTGCAACACCGAGACCGCCGCCCGGCTCTCGGCCCTGCTGCGCACCGCCGCGGACCGCACCGAGACCACCCCGGAGAACCGCTAGCGCCCCGGCCCCCGTACGGGCCGGCCCGCTACGCGGACGGGTCGCCGCCCGTCAGGCCCGTGAAGGCGTCCAGGTTCCGGGTGGACTCGCCCCGCGCCGTGCGCCAGGCGTACTCGCGTCGGATGGCCGTCGCGAAGCCCATCTCCAGCAGGGTGTTGAAGGCGCCGTCGGCGTTCTCCAGCACCGAGCCCAGCAGCCGGTCCACCCCGTCCGGGGTGACGGCCTCCAGCGGCAGCTTCCCGACGAGGTAGACGTCGCCGAGCGTGTCGATCGCGTAACTCACGCCGTACAGCCGTGTGTTCCGCTCCAGGAGCCAGCGGTACACCTCGGCGTGGTTCTCGTCGGGCCGGCGGACGACGAAGGCGTTGACCGACAGCGAGTGGCGGCCGACGACGAGGGAGCAGGTCGTGGAGAGCTTGCGGGTACCGGGGAGGGTGACGACGTAACTGCCGTCCGCCGGGCTCTCCCAGTCGAGCCCGGCCTCGCCGAGCGCCCGCTCGACGGCCTCGGCGGGAGTCAGGTCCGGGGCTGCGGTGTCCTCCGCGGCCTTGCCCTCAGCGTTGCGCTCAGCCATGCAGTGATCGTAGGGGACGGCGGCGTTCGTGCAGCGCGGCGGCGTAGACGTCGGCCGTCGCGGCCGCCGCCGAGTCCCAGCCGAAGCCGCGCGCGTGCCGCGCCGCGGCCTCGCCCATGCGCGCGGTGAGCCCCCGCTCGCCGTGCGGGGAGCGGATCTCGTCCACGAAGGGCCGCAGGGCCTCCGCGTACTGCGCCGGGTCGTGGCCCTCGACGAGGCGGCCGCTGACGCCGTCCCGCACCGCGACCGGCAGCCCGCCGACGGAGGCCGCGACGACGGGCGTGCCGCACGCCTGCGCCTCCACCGCGACCAGCCCGAACGACTCGCTGTACGAGGGCATCACCAGCACGCTGGCCGCCCGGTACCAGTCGGCGAGCTGCTCCTGGCCGACCGGCGGGTGGAAGCGCACCACGTCCGCGATGCCGAGCCGGGCCGCGAGCTTCTGGAGCCCCTCGGGCTTGGCGAGCCCGCTGCCGCTCGGGCCGCCGACGACGGGCACGACGAGACGGCCGCGCAGCCCCGGGTCCTCGTCGACGAGCAGGGCGACGGCGCGGAGCAGCACGTCGGGCGCCTTCAGCGGCTGTATCCGCCCGGCGAAGAGCGGGATCAGCGCGTCCTGCGGCAGCCCGAGGCGCTCGCGGGCCGCGGCGCGGGCGGATGGGGCCTCCCCTGGACGGAGCTTGTCGGAGCCCTTGGGGAACTGGCGGAAGGTGCGCAGGTTCACGCCGGGGTGGACGACGGGGGTGTGCGCGGGGTCGGCGTCGTAGTGCCGGACGAGCTCGGCCGCCTCCTCGGCGGTGTTCGCGATGAGCCGGTCCGCGGCCTGCACGATCTGCGTCTCGCCGATCACGCGCGCGGCGGGTTCGGGGGTGTCGCCCTCGGCCAGCGCCGCGTTCTTCACCTTCGCCATGGTGTGCATCGCGTGCACCAGCGGGACGCCCCAGCGCTGCGCGGCGAGCCAGCCGACGTGGCCGGAGAGCCAGTAGTGCGAGTGCACCAGGTCGTAGTAGCCGGGGCGGTGGCCCGCCCAGACCTGCATCACTCCGTGCGTGAACGCGCAGAGCTGCGCCGGGAGTTCCTCCTTGGAGAGGCCCTCGTAGGGGCCGGCGTCGATGTGCCGGACGAGCACGCCGGGGGCCAGCTCGACGACGGGGTCGAGGGCGCCGGTCGTCGCCCGGGTGAAGATCTCCACCTCGGTGCCGAGCGCGGCGAGCTCCCTGGCGAGCTCCACGATGTAGACGTTCATGCCCCCCGCGTCACCGGTGCCGGGCTGGTGGAGGGGCGAGGTGTGCACGCTGAGCATGGCCACGCGGCGCGGGCGCCGCGCCGGGCCGGGGAACCGGAGCCGCGGCTGCTGCGGGGAACGGGTGCGCCGCTGGCCGAGCCGGGACACGTACTGGCTCACGGTGCGGTTGCCTCCTCGGGTGGTCGCCGCCGTCGGCCGCGTCCGGCGCGGCGGCCGGTACGGGTGGACGACGGCGGTTGGACGGGCTGCCGGACTGCCCTCGGTCGTGCAACAGCCGACGGGCCCCGCTCCTTCCCACTTTGCCGAATCGTGACTCGGTGCGTCGTGCGCGCGACGCCTCGGAACCGTCGCACCGGCCCTCCGGCGGACCCGTGCGGGCGCTCCGTGCCGGGGCCGTAGGCTCGTGGCATGGCTTCCCGTTCTCCCGCTCGCCCGGTGGGCGCGGTGACCCGCGGGACGACCAACCCCAACCGGCTGCGTCGCATGGACCGCTGGATCGCCGCCGTCCACGGCCCCGCGCTGCGCCGCTCCCCGCACCCGCCCGTCGCCGTCGACCTCGGTTACGGGGCCGC
Source organism: Streptomyces sp. HNM0574 (assembly GCF_012726235.1). Lineage (GTDB taxonomy): Bacteria > Actinomycetota > Actinomycetes > Streptomycetales > Streptomycetaceae > Streptomyces. The sequence continues at coordinate 257,791 of NZ_JAASAH010000005.1, read as the reverse complement.
GCCCTGGACGGCGGTCGAGCTGCTGGAGCGGCTGCGCGGCGAGTGCGCCGGGACGCTGGTGGTCGGCGTGGAGATCGCCCCGGAGCGGGTGGCGGCGGCGAAGCCGTACGAGCGGGACGGGCTGGCCTTCGTCCGCGGCGGCTTCGAGGTGCCACTCCCCGGCGACCGCCGCCCCGTGCTGATCCGCGCCGCGAACGTGCTGCGGCAGTACGACGAGGACGAGGTGCCGCCGGTGTGGGAGCGGCTGCGGGAGCGGCTGGCGCCGGACGGGCTGCTGGTCGAGGGAACCTGCGACGAGATCGGGCGGCGGCACGTGTGGGTGACGCTCGGCCCGGAGGGCCCGCGCACGGTCACCTTCGCCACCCGGCTCGGCTCCCTGGACATGCCCTCCGACCTGGCCGAACGGCTGCCGAAGGCGCTGATCCACCGGAACGTCCCCGGCGAGCCGGTGCACGCCTTCCTCCGCGACTTCGACCGCGCCTGGTCGGCGGCGGCCCCGTACGCCTCGCTCGGTGCGCGGCAGCGGTGGATGCGGACCGTCCGGGCGCTCTCGGCCGACTGGCCGGTGACGGACGGGCCGCGGCGCTGGCGGCAGGGCGAGCTCACCGTCCGCTGGGAGGCGCTGGCGCCGCGCTGAGCTCCGTCGCTCTCAGCCGACGGGGTCGGCGGCGAGCGCGGTGAGGAGGGCGTCGACGAGGGGGCGGTCGTGCGGGTGCGTGAGGCGGACGCGGGCCGCCGTGGGCGGGAGCCAGATCAGCCGGTCGACCTCCTTGTTCGGCACGAAGGTGCCGCCGGTCGCCTCGGCCGCCCAGTAGCGGACCTCCTTGGGGCGGCCGCTCGCGGGATAGCGGAGCGTCGGCAGCGGAGCGCCGAGCTCGCAGCTCATCCCGGTCTCCTCGAAGACCTCGCGGACGGCGGCCCCGGCGAAGGTCTCGCCGGGGTCGAGCTTCCCCTTGGGATGCGACCAATCCCCCCATTTCGGACGGGAGATGAGCGCGATCTCGATCCCCTCGGCGCCCGCCGCCGCACGCCAGAGCACGCACCCCGCGGCACGCACCACCGGCCGCACGGGGGCCGCGCCGGTGACGTCGGCGACCTCCCGGGCCCCGGTCACGGGGACTGCTCCGCGCGGTCCGGGTTCCAGGCGCGGCCGAAGTCGAAGCGGGCCGCCTCCACCTCGTGCCGCTGCCCGGCGTGCAGCACGCCCAGCGCGTACGCGGTGGCGGGCGCGATACGGGGCGTCCGCGCGGCGGCGGCCGCCGCGGAAGCGGCCTCGGCGGCCTCGCGGTGCCGGTTGAGCGCGTCGCCCGCCGGACCGGGCTCCAGCCGGAACGGGGCACCGTCGGCACCGTCCTCGGCCGGACCCTCCGGCTCCGTGTCCTCCGCACCGGCCAGCAGCCCGTGGCGCAGCACCTCCTCCGCGTACCGGTGCAGCCGGAGCAGGGTGCGGGCCTGGTGCCAGGCGGCGTCCTGCTGGGCCTCGGAGGCGAGCGAACGCTCCAGGCCCTCGGCGTTGTACGGGGCCTCGGCCCGGGACAGCGGCAGCGCGCCGACGCTCTCGGTGGCCCGCTTCCAGGCCGAGTCGGCCTGCGGGACGAGGATGCGCGCGGCGGGCCGGACGGCGGCGCCGTCCAGCACCGGCGAGTCCGAGGCGAGCAGCGCGACCGCGTCGACGACGGCGTGGAACCGCGAGGAGCGCACCGCCTGGAGCGCCGCCGAGTGGGCCCGCGTCCTGGCCAGGGTCAGCTGCCGCTCCAGCAGCGCGCCCGCGCGCGCGGCGCCCGCGGGGAGCACCGGGCTGCCGTCGCCGGCGAGCCGGTGCAGCGAGCCGAGCAGGCGGTCGAGGCGGGACGCGTACCCGTACTCGCGGGCCAAGGTCCCCGCCAGCCAGCCGAGTTCGGCGCGCAGCTGGTCGGCCCAGCGGTCGTCGAGCAGCGGCCGGTACGTGTAGAGGGTGCCGCTGACGCGGCGGGCCGCGCGGCGGAGCCGCCGTACGGCCTCGGCCGCCTCACCGGCGGACTCGGCGCTGCCGACCGTCTCGCCGTGCAGCCGCAGCGCCCGCAGCAGGGCCGCGGCCTGGGCACCGAGGTAGCCGCCGAGCACCTCGCCGGTGGCCACGGTCTCCAGCAGCGGCACCGGCCGGTCCGGACGGACACCGTCCGCCGCCACGACCCCGCCGACCGGACTCCCCGTACCGGTACGCGCGGTGGCCATCTCCGTACCGGCGGCCCTTCCGGCCTGGGCCGCCCGCCCCGCGCGTGCGGTACGGGCGGACGGCGCTCCCCCGGCGCCGGGCGCGCCCGCTCCGGCGACGCCGGACTGTCCGGTGACACCGGGCGCGCCCGCGGCACCGGGCCGCCCGCGCTCGGCGGCCGAGATGTGCCCCTGCACTGTCACAACTCCCCCCTGCCGGTGGGCCCGTGCGTCCCCCGCACCCCCTGCGACCCCCTGCTCGGGGGACGCGACGGGCCTAAACCGCGCGTCATGTGGCCAGGCCACGGCGTCGTTTCCGGGCATCGATCAGCATCTCCTGCACGTTCGGCAGCACCCGCCCCTCCTCGTCGTGCGCGTGCCGGGTCCAGTCGCCGTCCGGGCCGAGGTGCCAGGAGGCGGTGGTGTCGGACATGCCCGTCTCCAGCAGTCCGACGAGCGAGGCGCGGTGCGCCGGGTCCGCGACGCGGACCAGGGCCTCGATCCGCCGGTCCAGGTTGCGGTGCATCATGTCCGAACTGCCCAGCCAGACCTCGGACTCGCCGCCGCCCGCGAAGGCGAACACCCGCGAGTGCTCCAGGAACCGCCCGAGCACGCTGCGCACCCGGATGTTCTCGCTCAGCCCCTCGACGCCGGGGCGCAGCGCGCAGATCCCGCGCACCCACACGTCCACCGGGACGCCCGCCTGCGAGGCCCGGTACAGCGCGTCGATGACGGCCTCGTCGACGATCGAGTTGAGCTTGATCCGGATCCAGGCGGGGCGCCCGGCCCGGTGGTGCGCGACCTCCCGCTGGATGCGCGTGACGAGCCCGTCGCGCAGCGAGCGGGGGGCGACGAGCAGCCGCCGGTAGTTCTCCCGGCGCGAGTAGCCGGACAGCCGGTTGAACAGGTCGGAGAGGTCGCTGCCCACCTGCGGGTCGGCCGTCAGCAGGCCCAGGTCCTCGTACAGCCGGGCCGTCTTGGGGTGGTAGTTGCCGGTGCCGACGTGCGCGTACCGGCGCAGCGTGTCGCCCTCCTGCCGGACGACGAGGGACAGCTTGCAGTGCGTCTTCAGCCCGACCAGCCCGTACACCACGTGGCAGCCGGACTCCTCCAGCTTCCGGGCCCACTTGATGTTGGCCTGCTCGTCGAAGCGGGCCTTGATCTCGACCAGGACGAGCACCTGCTTGCCGGACTCGGCGGCGTCTATCAGGGCGTCGACGATCGGCGAGTCACCGGAGGTGCGGTACAGGGTCTGCTTGATGGCCAGCACGTCCGGATCGGCGGCCGCCTGCTCCAGGAACGCCTGCACCGAGGTGGAGAAGGAGTCGTACGGGTGGTGCAGCAGGACGTCGCGCTCGCGCAGCGCGGCGAAGATGTCGGGGGCCTGCGCCGACTCGACGGTGGCCAGGTCGCGGTGCGTCCCGGCCACGAACTTGGGGTACTTGAGGTCGGGCCGGTCCATCGCGCGCACCACCCCGGACAGCCCGCTCAGGTCGAGCGGGCCCGGCAGCGGATAGACTTCCGCCTCGGTGATCTTCAGCTCGCGGACCAGGAGGTCGAGGACGTACGGGTCGATGGACTCCTCGACCTCCAGCCGCACCGGAGGGCCGAAGCGGCGCCGCATGAGCTCCTTCTCCAGGGCCTGGAGCAGGTTCTCCGCGTCGTCCTCCTCGACCTCCAGGTCCTCGTTCCTGGTCACCCGGAACATGTGGTGCGCCAGCACCTCCATGCCGGGGAACAGCTCCTCCAGGTGCGCCGCGATCACGTCCTCCAGCGGCACGAACCGCTGCGGCGACGCCTCCAGGAACCGCGTCAGCAGCGGCGGCACCTTGACCCGCGCGAAGTGCCGCTGCCCGCTCACCGGGTTCCGCACCACGACGGCCAGGTTGAGCGAGAGGCCCGAGATGTACGGGAAGGGGTGCGCCGGGTCGACGGCCAGCGGCGTCAGCACCGGGAAGATCTGCTGCCGGAACAGCGTGAACAGGCGGGACTGCTCCTTCTCCGTCAGCTCGTGCCAGCGGATGATGTGCAGGCCCTCGTCGGCCAGCGCGGGCGCGATGTCCTGCTGGAAGCAGGCGGCCTGGCGGGCCATGAGCTCCCGCGACCGGGTCCAGATCAGCTCCAGCACCTCGCGCGGCTGGAGTCCGGAGGCGGAGCGGGTGGCGACGCCGGTCGCGATGCGGCGCTTGAGGCCCGCGACGCGGACCATGAAGAACTCGTCGAGGTTGCTGGCGAAGATGGCGAGGAAGTTGGCCCGCTCCAGCAGCGGGGTGCCCGGTTCCTCGGCGAGCTCCAGCACCCGTTCGTTGAAGGCGAGCCAGCTGCGCTCGCGGTCCAGGAAGCGGCCCTGCGGCAGCTCCTCCTCGCCGTCCCCGGCCGGCTCGCCGTGGCCGTCGGGGTAGATGTCGGCGTCGGAGTCGAGGTCGGCCTCCAGTGCGGGGACGCCGGGGGCCGAACCCCCCACTGCCTGCGGACGGTGGGCCGCTATCGACCCGACGGACGGCTGGGCTGAGTGCGGTGCTGGCTGGCTCATGGCCCCATTGTTCCGCGCAGCCGGGCCCGCGGCCTCGGCAGTGGTGTCCCCCGGAAGGACGGAGGGGGACTGACGCGCGGATCGCTGCATTCCGTGATGCTCGCAACCGAGTCTGAATCGATGGTTACGCGCACATGGCCACCAGGGGAGGTCCGCACTGCGCCCGGGTGCGGGGCGCGCGCCTAAGGGGCGCGGGGAACTGCGCGAGCAACCCCGCAGCACCCGCACTCCGCGACGCACCGAAAGGGGCACCCCGTACCGGAACAGCGCAGCCTCCCCCGGAGGGACTCAGCTCTCCGTGCGGTACATCAGGTCCGTCTCGTGGGTGCGGAAGCCGAGGCGTTCGTAGACCGTGACGGCCGCCGTGTTGTCGGCGTCGACGTAGAGCATCGCCGTCGGCAGGCCCCGCTCGCGCTCCAGGTGGCGCAGGCCGAGGGCGGTGAGCGCCTTGCCGAGGCCGCTGCCCTGCGCCTCGGGCGCGACGCCGAGCACGTACACCTCGCCCAGCTGTTCGGCGCTGTGCACCTTCGTCCAGTGGAAGCCGAGCAGTTCGCCGTCCGACTCGCGGACGGCGAGGAAGAAGCCGGCCGGGTCGAACCAGGACTCGGCCTTCCGGTCGTCCAGGTCGCGCTGGGTCAGGCTGCCCTGCTCCGGGTGGTGCGCGAACGCGGCCGCGTTCAGCCGCAGCCAGGCCGCGTCGTCCTCGCCGGGGCGGAAGGTGCGTACCGTCACGCCCTCCGGCAGCACGGGCTCGGGCAGTCCGGACGCGTCTTCGCCCGCCAACGGGCGGCGCAGCTGGCGCAGTTCGCGGAACAGGGTGAGCCCGAGCGTCTGCGCCAGGTGCCGGGCCGCCGGGTGGCCGCCGTGCGCCCAGACCCGCAGCCGCTTGCCGGACGCCTCCAGCAGCGCCTGGCCGAGCCGCCGCCCGTGGCCCTTGCCCCGGTGGCCCGGGTGCACGAGCAGTTCACCGGTCGGCGGCTCGACGGGGTCGGTGTCCTCCAGCTGCGCGTACCCGATCAGTTCGCCGTCCTCGCGCAGCAGCAGGTGCCGTACGCCCTCGCGCCTGCCGCCGCGCAGCTGGAGCCTGCCCTGTTCGGAGACGGCGGCCTGCCCGTCCGTCCGGGCCGCCGCGTCGATCAGGGCCTGCGTCTCCTGCACGGCCTCGGGGGTTACCTCGTCCACAACAACCACGTCGCTCATGGCACCCGACCCTACGGCCCGGAACGCGGCCGCGGCCCCCGCGGTGCGCTCCCTGTGCGGTCGCTGTGCACCACGGGGGCCGCCGGGCGGCGGTTTCCGGTCAGTCCGCCTTCCCGTAGGGGGACTTGGTGCGGGCCTCGCGCAGGGCCAGGCCCCACCACTCCAGCTGCGCGAGCATGCCCTTGGCCGCCGCGTTGGTGCTCTCCTCGTCGACGGGGCGGCCCTCGGCGTCGAAGCGGTTGCCCGCCATGGCGAAGCTGAGGGTGTCGCGCACGGTGACGGCGTGCAGCTCGGGGAAGACCTGGCGCAGCTGCTCGACGGCCCGCTGGCCGCCCGCCATCCCGCCGTAGGAGACGAACCCGACGGGCTTGGCCTGCCATTCGGCGTGGAACCAGTCGAGGGTGTTCTTCAGCGAGGCCGGGAAGCTGTGGTTGTACTCGGGGGTGATGACGACGAACGCGTCGGCGGCGTCGAGCCGCTTCGCCAGGCTGCTCCAGATCCGCCCGACCTCCTCCGTCACGGAGTCCTCGGAGGCGGGCAGGACGAGGGGGAGGGTGTTGGCCGGCTCGGCCAGGTCGATGACGTCCACCTCGTAGGTGCCGTAGGCCCGGGCCTCCCCCGCGAACCACTCGGAGACGACGGGCGCGAACCGGCCCTCGCGGACGCTGCCGACGATGACGGCGAGACGCAGGGGCGCGCTGGACTGAGCGGACATGGCTTCTCCTCGGGCTGCTGGGACTGCTCGGACGCGGTCTGTCGCGAACTGCCCTCAGCCTGCGACTTGAAGTTCAGTTCAAGTCAAGCCTTGTCGTCAACTTCCTTGCGGCGGCCGCTCCTCCGCCTCGCCCGCGCTCCCCTGCGCCGCGTCGTCCGCCGGCTCCTCCGGCTCCCCGTCCGGCTCCTCCGCCGGCGGCTGCGGGGTGCCGGGCAGCCGCATGACCGCCTCGGTGCCGCCGCCCTCCGCCGCGCCGAGCCGTACCGTCCCGCCCGTCTGCTGGACGGTGCGGGCCACGATCGACAGCCCCAGCCCCGAGCCCGGCAGGCTCCGCGCGGACGGCGAACGCCAGAACCGGTCGAAGACGTGCGGCAGTTCGTCCTCCGCGACCCCGGGCCCGTGGTCGCGCACCCGCACCACGCCTTCCCCCTCCGCCCCGGGGTCGGCGGACAGCGAGACGTCGACGGTGCCCTGCCGGTGGCTGAACTTGACCGCGTTGTCGATCAGGTTGACCACCGCACGCTCCAGCGCCGCCGCCTCCCCGCGCACGTACCAGGGCGACAGCTCGGCCGTCACCGTCACACCCGAACTCCGCAGCCGCACCCGCTCCACGGCCCGTTCGGCCACCTCGTGCAGCCCGACGACGGTGACGCGTCCGCTGCCGGGCCCCGCGTCGGGCCGGGACAGCTCCTGGAGGTCGCCGATCAGCGCGCCCAGTTCGGTCATCTGCGCCCGCACCGAGTCGAGCAGCGCCCTGCGGTCCTCGGCGGGCAGCTGGCGGCCGGTCTCCTCGCTGCGCACCAGCAGATCGATGTTGGTCCGCAGCGAGGTCAGCGGGGTGCGCAGCTCGTGGCCGGCGTCCGCGATCAGCTGCTGCTGGAGTTCGCGCGAGGAAGCCAGCGCGCCCGTCATCGAGTTGAACGAGCGGGACAGCCGCGCGATCTCGTCGTCCCCCTCGACGGGGATGCGGACGGCGAGGTCCTCGGTGCGCGCGATGTGCTCGGCCGCGTCCGTCAGCCGGTCGACGGGGCGCAGCCCGGCGCGGGCGAGCGCGACACCGGCGCCCGCGGCGCCCAGCACGCCGGTGGTCGCGACCAGGACGAGGATGACGGCCAGCCGGTTCAGCGAGTCGTCCAGCTCGGTCAGCGGACGGGCCACGGAGACGGCGACGTTGGTGTTCTGCACCGGCCTGGTCAGCACCCGGTAGTCGGTGCCCTCCGAGCCGCGGCCGTTGTGCACCGCCTCGGCCAGGTGCCGCTCGGCGACGTCGATGTCCGAGGTGTCCACGTCGATCCGGTTGCCGACGATGGCGCAGCTGCTGCCCGAGCGGTCCACCACCTGCACGGTCGCGCCGAACGGGTTCGGCGCGTGCTCGTCGGGCGGCGCGCACTGCCCCGACTGCACCCGGTCGACGACGACGCTCGGGTCGATCTGGTTGTCCCGCAGCGAGTCGTCCAGCGAGCCCACCAGCTGGGCCCGCACCAGGAACCAGGAGGCCACCGCGCACGCCGTGACCGCCAGGGCCACCGTCAGCGCGGCGAGCAGCGCCAGCCGCGAGCGCATGGGCAGCGCGTTGAGGCGCCGGATCACGCGGTGTCGTCCTTGAGCACGTAGCCCACGCCGCGCACCGTGTGCACCAGCCGCGGCTCCCCGCCGGCCTCCGTCTTCCGGCGCAGGTACATCACGTACACGTCCAGCGAGTTGGAGGACGGCTCGAAGTCGAAGCCCCAGACGGCCTTGAGGATCTGCTCGCGGGTGAGGACCTGGCGGGGGTGCGCCAGGAACATCTCCAGCAGCGTGTACTCGGTGCGCGTGAGCTCCACCGGCCGCCCGCCGCGGGTGACTTCGCGCGTACCGGTGTCCATCCGCAGATCGGCGAAGGTCCACACGCCGGGACCCTCCTGGGTCTCCGCCGGGCCGGCCGCCGCGTGCTCCTGCGCGTACGAGGTGCGGCGCAGCAACGCGCGGATGCGGGCGAGGAGTTCGTCCAGCTCGAAGGGCTTGACGAGGTAGTCGTCGGCGCCCGCGTCGAGCCCCGTGACCCGGTCGCCGACGGTGTCCCGCGCGGTGAGCATCAGAATCGGCACCCGGTGCCCGGAGGCGCGCAGTCTGCGGGCCGCGGTCAGCCCGTCCATACGGGGCATCAGCACGTCGAGGATGACGAGGTCGGGCTCGTACGCGGCGGTCTTCTCCAGCGCGTCCAGACCGTCGGTGGCGAGCTCCGTCGCGTACCCCTCGAAGCTGAGGCTGCGCCGCAGCGCCTCGCGCACGGCGGGCTCGTCGTCGACGATCAGCACCTTCTGGGACTCCGTGGACACCATGGGGTCCAGCTTCGCATCACCCTGGAGGTACGCGTCGCCCTGGAGCACCGCGCCGGTCACGCGGCCCCGCCGTCGCCGGAGCGCAGGTCGCCCAGCAGGTCCTTGACGTCGTTCACCGGGATCGCGAAGCCCAGCCCGACGCTGCCGCTCCCGCCGCCGCTGCCGCCCGTCCCGGCCCCGGAGCCCGAAGCGGGCGAGTACATCGCGGAGTTGATGCCGACGATGTTGCCGTCCAGGTCGACGAGGGCGCCGCCGGAGTTGCCCGGGTTGAGCGCGGCGTCGGTCTGTATCGCCTTGTAGGTCGTCGTCTCCCCGCCGACCTCGCCGTTGTACTGCTGCCGGCCGAACTGGAAGGGCCAGTCCTCGGGAGCCCCGCCGCCCTCGCTCTTCTCGACGGTGACGGGGCGGTCCTTGGCCGAGACGATGCCGCTGGTCACCGTCCCCGAGAGGCCGCCGGGCGAGCCGATCGCGACGACCTGCTCGCCGACGCCCACCGAGTCCGAGTCGCCGAGCTTCGCCGGCGTCAGGTCACCGGCGTCCGCGGTCCTGACCAGGGCCAGGTCGTGGTCCGGGCTGGTGCCGACGACGTCGGCGGTGGCGGTACGGCCGTCACTGAAGGTGAGCTTCACGCGGTCGGCGCCGGCCACCACGTGGTGGTTGGTGAGGATCTCGCCGTCCTCCGAGATCACCACACCGGAACCGGTCGACTCACCCGTACCGGAAGCGGCCTCGATCTCCACGACGCTCGGGCTGACCTTCGCCGCAACGTCCGAGACACTGCCCGCCGTCGACGAGGCGTTGCTCCCCCGCGCCGAGCCGGTCGCCCCCGCGACGGCCCCGCTCTCCCCGGTCAGCTGCTCGATCCCCACCGCGGCCCCGGCCCCCACCACGCCGGCCACCACGGCTACGGCGGCCAGCAGCGCGACGGGGCCCCGCAGCCGCCGCCGGGCCGGGGGCACTTCGTACCCGGAACCGTCCTCGGGGCCGTAAGCGGAACCGGACGGGAAGGTGGACGGGTACGGGGGCTGAGGGGGCAGGGGGCGGGTCTGGTCATCGCTCATGGTGACGAGCGTGCCCCGCGTCCATGAGAACCGGCTGAGACGCCGCTGAGAAGCTCCCGAGACCTCGCTGGGCCCTTATAAAGAACTCACTGAAGGCCCCGGAAGGGAACCTCAGCCCAGGAGCGGCGCCGCCCCCTGGCAGCCGCAGGAGCGCCGGACCACCAGGCCGGCCGGGAACTGGCGGACGCGCTCCCGCCGCGAACCCGCCACCCGCAGCGAATCGTCGAGCACCAGGTCGACGGCGGCCTTCGCCATGGCCTCCCGGTCGCCGCCGACGGTGGTGAGCGGCGGATCGGTGAGCCCCGACTCCTTCACGTCGTCGAAGCCCGCGACCGCCAGCTCGCCCGGCACGTCGATGCCCAGCTCACGCGCGGCCCGCAGCACGCCCATGGCCTGGTCGTCCGTCGAGCAGAAGATCGCCGTCGGGCGGTCCGGGTCGGACAGCAGCCCGAGCGCCTGCGTGTAGGTGTCGTAGCGGTTGTACGGGGACGAGATCAGCCGCCCCTCGACGGACCGGCCGGCCTCCCGCATGGCCCGCGACCAGCCCTCGATGTGATCGGTCACCGGGTCGCCCCACTTGGGCGTGGAGGCGGTGCCGCCGAGGCAGGCGACGTAACTGTGGCCGTGCTCCAGCAGGTGCCGGGTGGCCAGCTGGGCGCCGCCGACGTCGTCGAGGACGACGGCCACGTCGTCGATCGCCTCGGGGCGGCGGTGCATCAGCACGACCCGGGCGTCCCACGCCTCTATCTCGGCCGCCGCGCCCTCGCTGGGGCCCTGGCTGATGAGGATCAGGCCGGAGACCCGCATGCCCAGGAAGGCGCGCAGATAGTGGACTTCGCGCTCGTCGAGGTAGTCGGAGTTGCCGACCAGGACCATCTTTCCGCGCTCGGCCGCGGCCTGTTCGACGGCGTGCGCCATCTCCGCGAAGAACGGCTGGCGCGCGTCGGGGACGATCAGTCCTATGAGGTCGGTGCGGCGCGAGGCCATGGCCTGCGCGACCCGGTCGGGCCGGTACCCCAGCTCCCTGATCGCGGCGAGCACCCGCTCCTTCGTGGCCGGGGCGACCGGCCGCGGGCCGTTGTTGATCACATAACTGACGACCGCGGTCGACGTACCCGCCAGCCTTGCCACATCGTCCCGCGTCACCTTGGCCACGCGCGGCAGTCTACGCGGGAGGTCTCAGCCCCGGTCGGGCCGTGCGCCGGGCCGTACGTCACCCCCGCGCACGCCCCGTACGCCCGCGCCGTGCGCCGCCTCGCGCGCCATCCGCGTCGCCGCGTCCGTCACCGCACGTGCCTCGGCCTTGGCCTTCTTCTCCTCGGGGGTCGGCTCGGGCTTCTCCGGCGTGACGAAGCGGTAGCCGACGTTCCGGACGGTGCCGATCAGGGCCTCGTGCTCCGGGCCGAGCTTCGCGCGCAGCCGCCGCACGTGCACGTCGACGGTGCGGGTGCCGCCGAAGTAGTCGTAGCCCCACACCTCCTGGAGCAGCTGGGCGCGGGTGAAGACCCGGCCGGGGTGCTGCGCCAGGTACTTCAGCAGCTCGAACTCCTTGAACGTCAGGTCCAGCACCCGGCCCTTGAGCTTCGCGCTGTACGTGGCCTCGTCCACGGACAGGTCGCCGTTGCGGATCTCGGTGGGCTCGTCCTCGGCGACGGACTGGTGCCGTCCGGTCGCCAGCCGCAGCCGGGCCTCGACCTCGGCGGGGCCCGCGGTGTCGAGCAGGACGTCGTCGACACCCCAGTCGGCGGTGACGGCGGCGAGCCCGCCCTCGGTGACGATCAGGAGCAGCGGGCAGCCGGGGCCGGTGGAGCGGAGGAGCTGACAGAGGGTGCGTGCCTGGGGAAGGTCGCGGCGGCCGTCGACGAGGACGACGTCCGAGCCGGGGGTGTCGACGAGGGCCGCGCCCTCGGCGGGGGCCACGCGCACGTTGTGCAGCAGCAGCCCGAGTGCGGGGAGGACTTCGGCGGAGGGTTGGAGAGCGTTCGTCAGCAGGAGTAGCGAGCTCACGTGTGAGTTCCTTCCTCGGTCCCGGGTCGGGACGTATGGCGGCACTGCTTCGTACGTATGCGCTCCTGAAAGCACAAAAGGACCCGGGGGCGACGCTGCCCGGATCCCTGTGGCACAGCAGAATAGCCGACATGACCGAGGGCAAGCAGTGTGAGTTGGCTCGCTCCGACGGGGAGGACGTCACATTGCGTGACGAAGAACGTCCGGCGAACATCTCCCTCCGGACCTCCCGCGCCGTGCTGCTGACGGACGACGGCGTACGGCTCGAAGCGGTGCACACGCGCCGCCTGCCGGGCCCCGGGAGCGGGGCGACGGCGCCCGGCGCGATCGTGGTGGCGCACGGGTTCACCGGCTCCGTCGACCGTCCGGCGCTGCGCCGCACCGTGGCGCACCTCGCCCGGCACACGGACGTGGTCAGCTTCTCCTTCCGGGGGCACGGGCGCTCCGGCGGACACTCCACCGTCGGCGACCGCGAGGTGCTCGACCTCGCCGCCGCCGTCCGCTGGGCCCGCTCGCTGGGTCACGCCCGGGTCGCCACCGTCGGCTTCTCGATGGGCGGCTCCGTCGTGCTGCGGCACGGGGCTCTGTACCGGGCCCCTGCCGAGAGCGCAGAGAGCGCACACCCCGGCGACAGAGCGTGCCCGGACGGCGCACGGAAGCACGAGGGGCGCACGGCCACTCCGGGGGCTCCCGGCTCCCCGGCCGGGGTGGGTGACTGGGCGGACGCGGTGGTCGCCGTCAGCGCCCCGGCCCGCTGGTACTACAAGGGGACGGCGCCCATGCGGCGGCTGCACTGGGTGGTGCAGCGGCCCCTGGGACGCCTCGTCTCCCGCTACGGCCTGCGCACCCGCATCCACCCCGCGGACTGGGACCCGGTGCCGCTCTCCCCCGTCGCCGCAGCCCCGCTGATCGCCCCCGTCCCACTGCTCCTCGTGCACGGCGACCGCGACCCGTACTTCCCCCTCGACCACCCCCGCTCCCTCGCCGCGGCCACCGGCGACCACGCCGAACTCTGGCTCGAACCGGACTTCGGCCACGCGGAGAACGCGGCCGCGGGCCCCCTCCTCCACCGCGTGGGGACGTGGGCCACGACGGCGCTGGCCCGGTGACGGCATGGAGCACCCCGCGCCGGGGCTAGGCGCTGCGCTTGCCAGCCCTACGCCTACGGCGCAGTTCTCCCAAGCGGGGCCGGCCCGCGACAAGGGGCGCGGGGAACTGCGCGAAACCCGAGCCACGACGGCACCGCACCCGGACAAGCCGGGCGGGCCCGCGAAAAAAGGGGCGCGGGGAACTGCGCGAACACCCCGGCGGCGGGGCGGCCCGGCGACAGCAGAACGCACCCCGAACCGTGGCAGGCGCCCCGCCCCCGCGACGCACCGCACATGCCGACACCGCACCCCGCGACGCACGGCGCACCACGCACGTCATCATGGGACCCGCACAGCTTCACCGGGCCGAGAGGGACACGATGGCGAGTGGCACGATCCGTTACTGGGCGGCGGCGAAAGCCGCGGCCGGGACCGCGGAGGAGCGGTACGACGCGGTGACGCTCGCCGAAGCGCTCGACGGCGCACGCGAACGTCACACCGCACGCCCGGAGTTCGCGCGCGTCCTGCTGCGCTGCTCGTACCTCGTGGACGGCGACCCCGTCGGCACCCGCGACCACGCGTCGGTGCGGCTGAGCGAGGGCGGCTCCGTCGAGGTGCTCCCCCCGTTCGCGGGAGGCGCGGCATGACGCAGCCCCACGGCGGCGGCCCGCACCCGCCGCGCACCCCCTACACCCCGTACGACCCGCACGCGCAGCACGCCCCGCGCGGCCAGGTCCGCGAGCAGCCCCCCGTGCCGGAACAGGCGCAGGCACCGGCACCGGCCTCCGCGCAGATCCCGGCGCCCAGCCCCGCGCCGGAGGCCGCGACCCCGGCCCCCGAGGGCGGGCGGCGGGCGCGCAGGTCGCCGCTGATCGCGCCGGGTCTGCTGCCCGCCGCGGTCACCACCGTGCTGGCCGCGCTGATCGCCGGCGCGGCCCCGCTCGGTGACGTCCCGCTCGCCGTCGCCGTGCTGCTGCTCCAGGGGCTCACGGCCGCCGGCTGGTTCCGGCTGAACGGGATGTGGCCCGCCCGGCAGGGCATCGCGCTGGCGTTCCTCTCCGGCGTCGCGGCCGACGTCGGCCTGCTCCTCACCGGCGGCGACCACGCGCCCGGCATCGCCATCGGCACGCTCGGCGTCTGGTGCGTGCTCACCCTGGTGCTGCACCTGCGGAACCGGCAGGGCCCGGACGAGCGGCTGTACGCGCTGACCGCGGCGCTGACGGCCACGGCGCTCACCGTGCTCGCCGCCGGCCAGCTGGCCGCGCTGCCCGCGGCCGGCGCCGAGGCGGTGATCGTCGGCTGCGCGGCCGTCGCCGCCGCGACCCTGGTGCGGGCGCTGCCGCTGCCCCCGTACGTCTCCCCGCTGCTGGCTGCGGCCGCCGCCGCGGGCGCGGGCGTCGGCGCGGGGAACCTGGCGGGCCTCGCGGACCAGGCCACCGGTACGGGCGCGCTCGGCCTGGCGGCCGGGGTCTGCGCGCTGATCGGTCTGCGGGTGGCGAGCTACGACTTCCCGTCCCGCTTCGTCCACATGACGGCCGGCGTCGCGCTGCCGCTCGCGCTGGCAGCGCCGGTGGTGCACGTCCTGGGCCGCGCCCTGGTCTGACGCCCTCCCGCCTCCTCCGCTCAGGACCGGACCCCCGTGGTGGGGCCGGTCCTGAGCCCGTTCCGGTACGGGGCCGATCGCGTACGCTCGTCGACGGGGCGGAGCGGTTGACGAAGGCGTCGGCGCACTCGCCGGAGTCGACCTGGCATGCAGCGCATGCAGGGGGAAGTGAGCAGATCACATGCGCGCACTACGCGTTCTTCTGGCCGTACTCGTCGTGCTGGGCATCCTGTTCGTCGCCGCCGACCGGCTCGCCGTCCATCTCGCCGAGGACGAGGCCGCGAGCCGTATCAAGGGCGCGCAGGGCATGCCGGACACCAAGGACGTCGACGTCGACATCAAGGGCTTCCCGTTCCTGACCCAGGTGCTGGGCCGCGACCTCGACCAGGTCGACGCGACCTTCAGCGGCATGCGGACCGAGACGGCCGGCCGCGAGCTGACCGTCAGCCGGATCGAGGCGCAGCTGCGGAACGTCGAGATCGGCGGCAACTTCGACTCCGCCATCGCCAAGGACGCCACGGGCACGGCGCTGATCTCGTACGACGCGCTGTCCAAGGCCACCGACGAGAACGTCGAGGTCGGCTGGGGCGGCAAGGACGACCAGGGCCGCGGCCAGGTGAAGGTCACCGCCTCCGTCTCGCTGCTCGGGCAGACCTTCGAGCGCAGCGTGCACAGCGCCGTCAGCGTCTCCGGGGACCAGGTGAAGCTGAAGGCCCGGGACATCCCCGGCGCGGACATCCCCGGCGTCGAGGACCTGATCCGGGACCGGATCGACATCGCGCGCAAGATCGCCGGGCTCCCGAAGGGCCTGGAGCTGGACGAGGTCGAGGCCACCGAGAAGGGCATCGAGCTCTCCGTGAAGGGCTCGGACGTCAGCCTCACGGGCTGAACCGGGCTCGCGGCAGGACCGGTTCCGGCCGTTTCCCGGGCGTTGTCCCACTCCCCGAGACGAGCACGTCCGCAGACCAGAAAGCGGGCCCCGTCCGGGCAGCTCCCGGGCGGTCCGGCGGGGTGCCGGACCGGGACCCGATCCCGCATCGCGGACAGATATGTCTCATGATGCGGATCGACGGTGACACGGGCGCTCACTCGTCCTTACGATCGGCGCATGAAGCGACAGGCGGACCTCACCAAGCGACGGGCAGTCGATCTCTGCCGCGTCGCCGCCATGCTCTGTCGCACCGCCTCCTGACGGCCGGCCCCGAGCCCGCTCCGCGCCCGGCGGCCCGCGACCCGCACCGCTCCCGCAGCCGCAGGACCCCGCGAGGGCCCCGGCGCCGGAACCGGCGGGCGGACGCGGGCACTTGATCCCCCGGACGCCACGGCACCGGCCGCGCCCGCCCCGGGACCGAAGGTCCCCGCGCGCCGCTCAGCGCAGTGCGCGTACCGCCCGCCCACACGTACGTGCGCCACCCGAGTCAGGCCGCTCCACGCGTCAACACCGCGCACAGCGCCCGCAGTTCACGGCGTGTGCCGGCCGCACACCCGCGTTCCGCGACAGCATCACCGCAATCCGCCCCACCGCCCGGAGGAGAACAGCATGAGCCGCAGCGACGTCCTCGTAGACGCCGACTGGGTCGAGGCCCGCATCGACGACCCGAAGGTCGTGCTCGTCGAGGTGGACGAGGACACCTCGGCCTACGACAAGAACCACATCAAGAACGCCGTCCGGATCGACTGGAAGCAGGACCTCCAGGACCCGGTGCGCCGTGACTTCGTCGACCAGGCCGGCTTCGAGAAGCTCCTCTCGGAGAAGGGCATCGGCAACGACGACACCGTCGTGCTCTACGGCGGCAACAACAACTGGTTCGCCGCGTACGCCTACTGGTACTTCAAGCTCTACGGCCACCAGGACGTGAAGCTCCTCGACGGCGGCCGCAAGAAGTGGGAGCTCGACTCCCGCGACCTCGTCGCCGAGGTGCCGCAGCGCGCCGCGACGGAGTACAAGGCGAAGCCGCAGGACCTGAGCATCCGCGCCTTCCGCGACGAGGTCGTCGAGGCGATCAACGCCAAGAACCTGGTCGACGTCCGCTCCCCCGACGAGTTCAGCGGCAAGCTGCTCGCCCCGGCCCACCTGCCGCAGGAGCAGTCGCAGCGCCCCGGCCACGTGCCGAGCGCCCGCAACATCCCGTGGTCCAAGTCGGCCAACGACGACGGCACGTTCAAGTCCGACGCGGACCTGAAGGAGCTGTACGAGGGCGAGGGCGTGGACCTGGCCAAGGACACCATCGCCTACTGCCGCATCGGTGAGCGCTCCGCTCACACCTGGTTCGTCCTGCACGAGCTCCTCGGCCAGGAGAACGTCAAGAACTACGACGGCTCCTGGACCGAGTACGGCTCGCTCGTCGGCGTGCCCGTCGAGGTCGGCGCCAACAGCTGACCGGCCCCCTACCGAGACTCCCGAGAGGACACCCCATGTGCGGAGCACAGGCAGGCGGCCCGGACGCCTCCACCATCAAGCCCGGTGAGACCACCATCCAGGGCAACGTGACCCGTGACGGCGAGCCCGTCACCGGCTACGTCCGGCTCCTGGACGCCACCGGCGAGTTCACGGCCGAGGTCCCGACCTCCGCCACCGGCCAGTTCCGCTTCTACGCGGCCGAGGGCACCTGGACCGTGCGCGCCCTCGTCCCCGGCGGCCAGGCCGACCGCACCGTCGTCGCGCAGGACGGCGGGCTGGCCGAGGTGGCCATCGCGGTCTGAGCCGCGCCGGGCCCACGCCGACAAGGGCCGCGTTCCCCCGGGTTGGACGCCAGGGAACGCGGCCCTTTCGCGTTGCGGTTCGCCGCGGCGCTTGGGAGGTCTGCGCCGAGGCGCAGGGCTGGCAAGCGCAGCACCCCGGCGCGGGGTGCGCCGCTTCTCGGGGTGCCGCTTCCCGTACGTCGCCGGGCGCGGGCACGTCGTGGCTGGTCGCGCCGTTCCCCGCGCCCCTTCGGGCGCCTAGTACACCAGCGCCTGCGCCTCGTCCTGCACGGCCTCGCTGACGAAGACCTGCGCGCCCGCGATCCGGACGCCCTCCAGCACGTCGTCCTCGGTGATCCCGCGCCGGGCCGCGCACTGCGTGCACAGCGTGATCCGGCCGCCGGCCTGGATGCCCTCGATCAGGTCGGGCAGCGGCGCCGCGTGCGGCAGCTCGAACTCGGCCGCCTTCCCCGGCAGCGCGAACCACGCGGACTCGCCCGTCAGCCAGAGCGAGACCTCCACCCCGCTGGCGGCGGCGACCGCGGCCACCGTGAACGCCTGCGAGCACCGCTCGGGCGCGTCCGCACCCGCCGTCACCTTGATCACGAGCTTCTTCTTCGCCATGCGCCGAGCCTACGGCCGCCCGCGGGCCGCCGCGCAGGCCGTTCACCGGCCGGACTCCGGCCCGACCTCGGCCGGCGCGGCGGGGAAAGCTAGAATCGGGGGCGTCCGTAGAACATCTTGTCGCCCGCCCAAGGAGAGCCCCCGTGCTTGAGGCATTCTTCACCGCCCTGATGGTCCTGGTCTGCGTCGGCACCGTGGCCTTCGCCGGGCTGACGTACAAGAAGCTCTACGACGGCCAGCGCTGAGCCGCCTTTCCCACCCCCTCGACAGATCGCCTGAGCACCTCATGATCGAGATTCCGTCCGACCTGCACCCGGACCTCGTGCCGCTCGTCTTCCTCCTCGGACGCTGGGAGGGCGCGGGCGTCGCCGCCCTCGACGGCGAGCAGGGACCGGGTTCCGAGGAGTGCAACTTCGGCCAGGAGGTCAGCTTCAGCCACGACGGCCGCGACTTCCTCGAGTACGTCTCGCACACCTGGGAACTCGACGCCGAGGGCAACCGGAAGCGCCCCTTGGAGACCGAGACCGGGTACTGGCGGGTCGACTCCGAGCGCAAGGTCGACGTCGTGATGATCCGCGACCAGGGCATCGCCGAGGTCTGGTACGGCGAACTGGCCGACCAGAAGCCGCAGATCGACCTCGCGACCGACGCCGTCGCGCGTACCGCCTCCGCCGGTGAGTACAGCGGCGGCAAGCGGCTGTACGGCTACGTCAACGGTGACCTGATGTGGGTCGGCGAGAAGGCCACCCCCGAGGGTTCGCTGCGTCCGTACATGTCGGCCCAGCTGAAGAAGGTCGTCGACCCGAGCGAGTGGGCGAAGGACCTGAAGGACCTGCCGGACGACGGCATCACCTTCTTCAAGTAGGCCGAAGGGCCGCACACCCCGCACAACTTCACAGTCCTGGCACCCCGCGGGGGAAGTCCGGTCGAATTCCGGCGCTGACCCGCAACGGTGGACGCGCGCGCTACGGCGCGGCGTGAGCCCGAATACCCGCGTGGTGCTCCGCTCCTGACAACTCGCCGTGGTCTGCGAGAAGGGTGCCCGTGACCTCCCTCAGTTCCCGGCCGGACGCTTCCGCGACGGCCTCCCCGGCCGCCGACGACGCGGACCCGGCGCCCCGCCGCCGGATATCCGTCCCCGCGCTCGTCACCGTCCTCCTCGTCGCGCTGCTGGTCTCGCTGCTGTGCGGGGTCGGGATCGGCTCGTCCGGCATCGGCTGGGGGCCGACGCTCTCGCACCTGTGGGCCGGGCTGACGGGCGGCACCATCGGCGCCGACGAGAAGGCCGCGTACACCGTCGTCTGGGACCTCCGGCTGCCGCGCGTGCTGCTCGCCGCCGTGGTCGGGGCCGGGCTCGCGGCCGTCGGCGTCGCCGTGCAGGCGCTGGTGCGGAACGCGCTCGCCGACCCGTTCGTCCTCGGCATCTCCTCCGGCGCCGCCGTCGGCGCCAACGCCGTCCTCCTCTTCGGCGCGCTCGGCGCGCTCGGCATGTGGGCCCTCTCGGCCTCCGCCTTCGCCTCCGCGCTCGCCGCCATGGCCCTCGTCTACGCCGTCGCCCGCACCTCGACCGGGCTCACCCCGCTGCGGCTGGTGCTCACGGGGACGGCGATGTACTACGGCTTCTCCGCCGTCACCACCCTCATGGTCTTCGCCGCCGACCGGGGCGAGGCCGCGCGCTCGGCCATGATGTGGCTGCTCGGCAGCCTCGGCGGCGCCAGCTGGTCCTCGCTGCCCATCGCCACCGGCGCCGTCCTCGCCGGGCTCGGCTATCTCGCGCTCTCCGCACGGCGGTTGAACGTCCTGGCCATGGGCGACGAGACGGCCGCCGCGCTCGGCGTCGACGCGACCCGGATGCGGCGCGAGCTGTTCCTCGTCACCGCGGGCGTCACCGGCGCGGTCGTCGCCGTCAGCGGCGCGATCGGCTTCGTCGGCCTGATGGTGCCGCACGCCACCCGCATCCTGATCGGCGCCGACCACCGCCGCGTCCTCGCCGTCGCGCCGCTGGCGGGCGCCGTGCTGCTGGTGTGGGTGGACGTCCTCTCCCGGATCGTGCTCGCGCCCGCCGAACTGCCGGTCGGCGCGATCACCGCCGTCATCGGCGTCCCCTGCTTCCTGCTGCTGATGCGCCACCGCGGCGGCTACACCTTCGGAGGCTCCTGAACCTCATGCGTATCGACATCGAAGGTCTCTCCGTCGACCGCGCGGGCGCCCGCCTGGTGCGCGACGTGACCCTGCACGCGGGCAGCGGCCGGCTCGTCGGCGTCGTCGGCCCGAACGGCAGCGGCAAGTCCAGCCTGCTGCGCTGCGTCTACCGCGCCTGGCGGCCCAGCGAGGGCGCCGTCCTGCTCGACGGCGACGAACTGGGCACGCTCACGCCCCGGGAGAGCGCCCGCCGGCTCGCGGCGCTGCCGCAGGAGGCGTCCTACGAGTTCGACTTCACCGTCGCCGAGGTCGTCGCCATGGGCCGGCTGCCGCACCAGCGCACCGGCGGCCGCACCACCCACGACGACCGGCGGGTGTGCGCCCGCGCGCTGGAGCGGGTCGGCGCCGCGCACCTCGCCGAGCGGGGCTTCCTGACCCTCTCCGGCGGCGAGAAGCAGCGCGTCCTGATCGCCCGCGCGCTGGCCCAGGAGCCGCGCGCACTGGTGCTGGACGAGCCCACCAACCACCTGGACATCGCCCAGCAGTTGGAGGTCCTCGCGCTGGTGCGCGGCAGCGGGCTCACCGTCCTCACCGCGCTGCACGACCTCAACCTCGCCGCCGTGCACTGCGACGAGCTGCACGTCATGTCCGGCGGGCTGCTGGTCGCCTCCGGGCCGCCGCACGAGGTGCTCACCTCCGAGCTGCTCGCCGAGGTCTTCGGCGTCCGCGCGCACCGCGTCCCGCACCCCGAATCGGGCGTCCCGCAGCTGCTGTTCGACCGGCTGCCGACCACCGCGGACGCCCCCGCCTCCCCCGTTCCCACCGCCTGAAGGAGACACCCGTGCCCGCCCGTACCCGTCCGCTGCGGACCGCCGCGGTGCTCGCCCTCGCCCTCGGCACCCTCGTCACGGCCACCGGCTGCGGCGCGAAGGTCGCCGAGGAGACGGACTCCGAGGCGTCCGGCGGCGGTCCCGTCACGCTCACCAACTGCGGCAAGAAGGTCACCTTCGACAAGGTGCCGGAGCGCGTGGTGACCAACGACGTCGGCATCACCGAGATCATGTTCGCGCTCGGTCTGGAGGACCGGATGGCGGGCTACGCGATCCCCGACGACAAGGGCGACGCGGACCGTTTCCCCTGGAAGGACGGCTACGACAAGGTCGACCGGCTCTCCAAGAAGGAGCTCAACCAGGAGCTGGTGCTCGACGCCAGGGCCGACCTGGTCTTCGCGGGCTGGAACTACGGCTTCAGCGAGTCCACCGGCCTCACCCCGGCCCGGCTGAAGAAGCTCGGCGTCGACTCCTACCTGCTCACCGAGTCCTGCCGGAACGGCTCCGAGACCGCGGGCAGCGTCGGCGGCAAGGCGCGCGGCGTGATGCCGCCGCTGCGCGCGCTCTACACGGACCTGCGCAACCTCGGCAAGCTCTTCGGCGTCGAGGACCGCGCCGAGAAGCTGATCGCCGACTCCAGGAAGCGGATCGCCGACGCGCAGGCGAAGATCCCCGACGGCAAGCGCCCCACCGTCTTCCTCTACGACGACGGCCGCGACAAGCCGCTCACCTCCGGCCGCTACGCGGGCCCGCACGACATCATCACCAAGGCCGGCGGCGACCACGTGATGAAGGACCTCAAGGACAGCTGGGCGACGGTCGGTTGGGAGACCGTCGTCGAACGCGACCCGGACGTCATCGTCATCAACGACTACGGGGACACCAGCGCGGCGCAGAAGAAGAAGTTCCTCACCTCGTACGAGCCGCTCCGCGACGTCTCCGCCGTCAAGCACGACCGCATCTACACGCTCGACTACGCCGACCTCGTCGAGAGCCCCCGCAACGCCGACGCCGTCTCCCGCCTGGCCGGCTACCTCCGCGCGGAGTCCGGCTCGTGACCAGGGCCGGGTGGACGGCGGCGTCCTGCGCGTGGCTGCCGCTCGGCTTCGCCGCCGTGACGGCGGCCCCCGAGGTCGTCCACCCCTGGCTCGTCCCCGTCTGCTGGGCCGTGTACCTCGCCGTGCTCGCGGCCCTGATGTCCCGCCTGGCGAACCGCGGCGGCTGCCTGCTGGTGCCCGCCCTCGTACCGGCGCTGCTCGGCATCTACTTCCTGTGCGCGGCCCCCCTGCGCTCCGAACTCCTCCTCACCACCCGCGGAACCGAGACCCGCGCCACCGTCACGCACGTGGACGTCACTTCCCCGCGCGGTGCGCTGATCGCCCGCCAGACGCTGGAACGCCCGGACGGCACCCCCGTCGCGGGCGGCCGCCTCGACGAGAACCTGAAGCTGGACACCGGCGACCACGTCACCGTCCTGGAGGACCCCCGCGGCGAACTCATCCCCCGCACCCCCGCCGCCGCCGACCCGACCACCCGCACCCTCACCCTGACCGCCCTGCTGGGCCTGTGCACCTCGGCCGTGGGCTGGGCGGGGCACTCGCGGAGGCTGCGGGCGGGGATGGTGGGGGCGCGGGGTTCCGCGGGGAGTTAGCGCGTCCCCTCGATCGCCTCGAAGATGTCCGCGTCCGTCTCCCGCTGCCACGCGGGCAGTTCGGGCCAGTCGGCGACGTAACCCGGCTTGGGGTTCTCGAACCGCCGGTACATCTGCGCCGTCCACGCCGTCGCGACGAAGCGGCTCTTCTGCTCGCGGGTGAGCCGCGCCGCGTGCCCGTCACTCAGCTCCAGAAACTGCCGCACCTGCGCGTACACGGCCCCCGCCGCCTCCCGCTCCCACTCCGGCGTCTCCGCCCACGGCGTCACGTACCCGGCCTTCGGCTCCCCCGGAAAGTGCCTCCGCACCCCGGCAATCCACGCCTCCCGGAACAACTGCGCGCCTTCTTCGGTGTCTGCCATTGCGGATCCCTTCTCGAAGTGCCTGGAGTCTACGGACGGAGCAATCGGAGATCCGCCGATCAACACCCTTTCGGGGACGCCGAGTTGAGGGCATCGACGGGCTCACTCCCCTGCCGGACGGAGCGCCCCCGCTCGCCCGTGCGTTCGCCTGGGCCGGTGGCGTCTACTACGGTTGGGCACCCTAGGGAAGCAGGCGGCCCGAATCAGCACCGGAGGAGGAATCCATGCCCGAGAACGCGCAGCAGATCGCCGACGACCTGCAGGGGCGGATCGACTCCGGGGAGTTCCCGCCCGGGGCGCGGCTTCCCGGCGAACCCGCGCTCGTGCGCCAGTACGGCGTCGCGAAGATGACCGCCGGAGGCGCGCTGAAGATCCTGGTCGCCGAGGGCGTCGCGCAGGCGCGTCCGGGGTCCGGGACGTACGTCCGCGAGTTCAAACCGCTGGTCAGGGACGCGGTGCGGCGGCTGTCCAGGTCGCAGTGGGCGTCCGGCGCCTCCGTCTGGTCGGCCGACGTCGACGACCGTCCGCTCGACGTGGCCGACGTGGAGGTCGAGGAGCTGGCGGCTCCCGCGTGGGCGGCGCGGGCGCTGGGTCTTGCCGAGGGCGACGCGGTCGTCCGGCGCGGCCGCCGCTTCGTGGTGGACGGGAAGCCGGTGCAGTCCGCGGTCTCGTACCTGCCGGCCGACCTGGTGCGCGGGACGCGGATCGCCGAGCCGGACACCGGACCCGGCGGCACGTACAAGCGGCTGGAGGAACTGGGCAGCGCCCCCGTCTCGTTCGAGGAGGACGTGCGGGCGCGGATGCCGTCCGCGGCCGAGGCCGAGAGCCTCGCCGTCCCCGCGGGCACCCCGGTGATCGAGGTCTACCGGACGGCGTTCACCGCGGACGGCCGCCCCGTCGAGGTCAACCGGATGCTGCTCGACGCCGGTTCGTACGTCATGCGGTACCGCTTCGAGAGCTGACCACCCCAACACCCCAAAGGCCCGCTTCGGCGGGCCTTTTCGCGTTCCGCCGCCCGGAAGCGCTTGACCTGGTACCGCGACGGACCCCGCGAAACCGGCCGACGGCACCACCCGGCTGACGTGGTTCCGACCCCGCCGAAAAACCGTTGGCAAGGGGCTCCGCCCGGCGGTTACGGTCCTCAGCGTCATGCTGCGGGATTCCGTGGCCCCGTTGTGCAGGGGACGTTCCCTCGTCCCCGGAAGAAGGTGTTGATGAACCGGCCCGTGCCGAGCGTGCCTCACGTTCGTGCGTACCGATTCGGGTTCGTTCGCTGAACGGACCGTCGTTCCGAGACTCATGAGGTCCGCTCGGCCTGCTCCTGCTGCCCTTTCACCACTTCAGCCAGGAGTCACCGAGTGTCCGACACCACTCATCACCCCCACCCGACCGCGCGCACCGAGACCTTCGGGTGTCTGCGCTGCGGGCTGACCGTCGCCGCGTTCGCGCCGGACGGGCGTCGCCGGGAGCACTGTCCCGGGTGCCTGTACTCGCGGCATCTCACCGATCACGTCGAGGGCGGCCCGTCCGACTGCGGGGCGCGGATGACGCCGATCTCGGTCGCCGTGCTGCGCGGCGGCGACTGGGCGCTGGTGCACCGCTGCGCGCGCTGCCACGAGCTGACGTCGCACCCCGTGTGCGGCGACGACAACCAGCTGCTGCTGATGCGGCTCGCCGTCCGCCCGCTCGCCCAACCGCCGTTCCCGCTCGAAGCGTTCGGCGATCTGTGAGGGCGGTGACGACGATGCCACGACGTCACCCCGAGCGGCCGCGCCGCAGGCCGCAGCGCCCCAAGGACGTGCTGCACGCGCCCGGCCCGGGCGGACGGGTGCGCGGTGGGGGCGACAGCTTCCGCTGCGCCGGCTGCCGCCTGGACGTCCCGTTCCGCGCCCCGGGCACGGCGCACCGCAACCACTGCCCGCACTGCCTGGCCAGCCGGCACGTCGACGGCCGCGTCCCGGGCGACCGGGCGGCGGGCTGCGGCGGACCGATGTCCGCGCTGACGCTGTCCGTACGGGACGACGGCGAGTGGCTGCTCGTTCACCGCTGTCTGACCTGCGGCGTCCTCAAGGCCAACCGCGTCGCCGGGGACGACAACGCCCGCGCCCTGCTCAGGCTCGCCCTGCGCCCGCTGGCGGGACCGGCAGCGCCGGCGCTCGCCGACCGGGCGCTCCGGGCGATCTGACGCCTTCCGTACGGGAGTTGGGCGCCGTAGGCCCCGCCGAGGCGGGGCCTACGGCGCGTTCAGAAGCGGTCGAAGCCGTGCCGGGACGCCTCGTGGAGGGTGCCGGTGGTGTGGTCGAGGGCGCAGGCGTCGAGGTCGAGGCCGATGGTGAGCAGGGTGCCCCACTGCTCGTGGGGCGGCTTGGCCGGATCGGGGCGCAGGCACACGACGGCGTCCGCGCCCGCGTCCCCGCACAGGGCGCGCGCCCGCGCGGCGGCGGGGAGCGCCGGGGCGGCGGGGGTGACGGTCTTGAGGTGCGCGAGCCGCTGCGCCGTGACGGTGTCCTCCGGGGCGACGTCGCCGGCGGCGAGTCCCGCGTCGAGGAAGTGGTTGGTGTGCAGCAGGCGGCCGTCGGCGTCGGCGGGGACCACCGCCATGCCGGCGGGCGAGAGTTCGAGGCTCGCGGTGCCGGCCGCGGTGACGACGGTGAGCGCGGTCGAGGCGGACACCCGTGCGGTGGCGACCAGGTCGACGGCCTGGTCGAGGGTTTCGGCCTCGTCGAGGACGCGGCGGGCGATCGCGTGCACGGGGACGCCGCCGGCGTCCGAGTCGGAGCGGTGGAAGAGGATGTTGAAGTGCACACCGAGGCCCGCGCTGTTGACGCCGATCTTGCCCGGGGCGCCGAACTCGGTGAACAGCGCCACGGTGTGCCCGGGGCGCGGGGTGTACCGGTGCAGCAGGCCGTCGGGGACGAGCGAGGCGTGCCAGTCCCAGGTTTGCATCGTCTGCGGGGCGGCGCCGTGCCCGGCCCCGAACACGACGGTCGAACACTCGCCGCGGGCGTCCTTGCCCGCGAGGACTTCGGTACGGGCGCCGACGGCGGCCACCCGCCAGCGCTCGACGCCCGCGGCGTCGGCGCAGGCGTCCGACTCGGCGGCGAGCTCCGGTGCCCAGGCGCGCAGCGACTCGTGGCTGCGCAGGGCGAGTTCGCGTACCCGCGGCTCGGCTATGCCGAGCACGGCGAAGTGCCGCGTGTAGCGCTCCGCGACCCGTCGGACCTGGGCGGCGAACCGAGTACCGATCGCCTCCCCGCGTGCGCGGGGGTCGGTGGTCACCGTCGTCAGGGCGTGCAGTTCCACAGGGGCTCCTTCCGGCCACGTCACGGAGCCGCGCTCCGCACTGGAACCGGCCACGCTAGCCGCGCCTCTTGGGGGCGCGGGGAACGGCGCTTCTTGGGGGCGCGGGGAACGGCGCGAACGGCCACGGCGTACGGGGTGGTCCGGTGACGGCATGGGGCACCCCGCGCCGGGGCGGGCGCTGCGCTTGCCAGCCCTGCGCCTCGGCGCAGACCTCCCAAGCGCGGGGTGACCCCGACAAGGGGCGCGGGGAACTGCGCAAAACCCCAGCCACGACGCAGCCGCACCCCGCGACGCACCGGACGGGGCAGCCCCGCACCCCGCACCGCACCGCACAAAAGAACAGCTACGCGCCACCCACCCGGTACCGCCAGAACGCCGGCACCGCCACCGCCAGCCCCAGCATCGCGACCACGACGAGCAACCCCCCGCCCACCACCGTCACCCGGCTCCCCACCGCCGCCCCGGCGGTCCCGTGCACCAGATCCGCCAGCCGCGGCCCGCCCGCCACCACGACGGTGAAGACGCCCTGGAGACGGCCCCGCATCTCGTCGGAGGCGGCCTGCTGGAGGATCGTCCCGCGGAACACCATCGAGACCATGTCGGCCGCCCCCGCGAACGTCAGCATCAGCACCGCCACCCACAGCGACCCGGCCAGCCCGAACCCGGCGATCGCCAGCCCCCAGACGAGAACGGCGATCACCACCACCGCCCCGTGCCGCCGCAGCCGCGCGAAGGTCCCCGACAGCAGCCCGCACAGCACCGCGCCGGCGGGGATCGCCGCGTACAGCAGTCCGAGCGCGATGCCGCCGCCGTCCGCGCCGCCGCCGAAGTCGACGGCCGCCATCTGCGGGAACAGCGCGCGCGGCATGCCCAGCACCATGGCGATCACGTCGGCCAGGAAGGACACCAGCAGCAGCCGCCGGGTGGCGAGGTAGCGGAACCCGTCGAGCACGTCCCGCAGCCCGGCCCGGCGCACCACTCCGCTCTGCGGCGGCAGTGCGGGCAGCCGCCAGACGGCGGCCAGCGCGAGGCACAGCGCCAGGGTGTCCAGCAGGTAGAGGCTCTCCAGGCCGAGCACGGGGATGAGCGCCCCGCCCAGCATCGGCCCCGCGATCATGCCGAGTTGGGCGACGGTCGAGGTCAGCGCCGTCGCCGCGGGCAGCTGCAGGGCCGGGACGAGCCGGGCCACGGAGGCCGTGCGCGTAGGGGAGTTGACGCCGAAGAACGCCTGCTGGAAGCCGAGCAGCACCAGCAGTACCCAGACCGACTCCGCACCGGCCGCCGCCTGCGCCCAGAACAGCAGCGAGGTCACGGCGATCCCGGCGTTGCTGAGCAGCAGCAGCCGGCGCCGGTCCATCATGTCCGCGATGGCGCCGCCCCAGAGCGCGAAGATCACCAGCGGGACGAGCGCCACCGCGCCGGATATGCCGACCCAGGCCGAGGACCGCGTCTGCTCGTATATCTGCAACGGCACGGCGACCGCCGTCAGTTGACTGCCGACCGAGGTGACCACCGTGGACGACCAGAGCCGGCGGAAGGCCGGTATCCGCAGCGGGGTCACGTCCATCGCGAAGCGCCGGGCCGTACGCCCGCGCCCCTGGTTCTCGCCATCCTGCGGGGGCTCCGCCGTCCGCTCCCGGCTGCCTGCCACCGTCGTCTCCGTTCCCGGCCCGGACGGGCGGCGGCGAGATCGACGCAGCGCGCTCCCGGGCCACATCGCACTGACCAAGGCTGCGCGTTGATTGACGTTAACGCCTACGGACCCGGCACCGGCCGGGCCTCGCGCAGGCTAACCAGCGGGCGGGGGGTGGTCAACCGGGGCCCCGGCCCGGCCCGCAGAACGCGGCGACGTCGTCTGGCTCTGCCCTAAGACCGCCCCTGCTTCCACCTTGGCCAGCGGCGGCGGAGACCGGTACTGGAGTTCCCTTATCCCTCGCGGGCAGAGGCAAGGACCAAACCTGGATTCCATCGCCCCAGCCGCATCACGCTGTTGCGCTCGGCCTCTGAAGCCACGCCCTCCCGAGCGCCGTGACGGCCAACCACCACAAGCCGCCCATCGGCCGCCAACCACAGGCTTCGCACCCTGCCCGGAAACGAGCAAGCGATACCGCGACGGAGGACGTCCAGGGCTCGAACCCGGACTCTCCCAAGTCGCCGATCTCCATCAACCCTTCACCGAGAAGGTTCTCCAGCAACGACATGGAGACCTCACGAAAATCGCCACCATGCTCGTCGGCATACTCCTCGGCAACAGCGATGAGGTAATCGACCATTACCCAATCACTCTCCCCTTCAAGAAGGACGTCCTCAACCAACGGGGAAAGCCATGACGGCATCATGTTCGACCTACTCTTCTTCCTGCTTGATGTGAACTTTTCGCGGTTTCTTACTTTCCGGGTAAACCATATCTATGGTCTCCCCTCCAGAGCCCGAGGAAAGACGCCATTGAATGATGGTTCCATCATCGAGCTTGTACACCTCAGGAACCTTTGGGCCGCGTGAAGGCAACTGCTCAGCGCCATCAGTCCACTTATCGAAAAGAGAGCGCAGCTCTCCTTCATTGTCCACAGTCTTGACGCGCCCTGACTGCTCGCCGTTGGGCAGAGACCTGAACTCGTCGCGTACATCCTTTGCGCACGACTCCAACCCCAACGGGTCGATCCACGCAAGCGGGTTGGCGACGTAGGAGTGGTGGTTGTCGGCCGGGTCGAGGCCGAGGGGGTCCGGGGTGAGGAAGCGGGCCGTTTCGGGGTCGTAGTAGCGCTGGTTGTTGTAGTGGAGGCCGGTTTCCGGGTCGGCGTACTGGCCGGGGAATCGGAGTGGACAGGCCGACGGGTCAGTCGTTTCGTCGAGCGGGTCGCCCCACAGCGTGGTGCGGTGGCGCCAGGTGACGGTGCCGGATTCGTCAACGAGTTCGGTGGGTGTCCCGACCAGGTCGGTGACGATGGCGTAGAAGCGGCTGTCCACCTCTTCGTCCGGCAAGTTCGCGGACCAGGCCAGACGAGGGTCCGACGCGGCAGGGCCGGGCTCCTGCACGGACTGCGCGACCGGGCGGTACGTCCCGGGGGCGTAGTCCCAGGTCAGGGTCGTGCCGTCGGAGGACGTCTGCTCCGCGAGCCGCGTCCCGTCCCAGGTGAAGTGGACGGATTCGAGTGCTGTCCCGTCCTCGTCGACGCGGCGCTTCGCCACCCGGCGGCCGGCCGGGTCGTAGCTGTAGCGCCAGCGGTCCCCGGACGGCGTGGTCGCCTCCGTGAGGCGGTCTTCGGCGTCCCAGGCGTAAGTCCATGCACGTGTCTGGCCGTTGAGGAGACGGCGGGTGCGGCGGACGAGACGGCCCTGGGCATCGTAGGCGTAGCGCGTACGACGAGTGCGGTGGAGCAGGGTGCCGCTGAGGGTTCGCGGTCCTTCGGAGTCCGCGGAGACGTTGCCCGCGGCGTCGTAGGCGTAGGTCTCGGTCCAGTTCCCGCCGTGCACAGCGCTGACGCGGCCGGTGGGTGTGAGGTCGTAGCGGCGGGTACCGGTGTGCGAGTCCGCGAGAGCGGTGACGTGGCCGTCCGGCCGGTAGGTGTACTCACGTTCCTGCAGTGGATCGCCGCCCGACGTGCGCAGCGACTGCATGGTCATCCGCCCGGCCACGTCCCAGGTCTGGAGGAGTGCGGTCTCGTCGCCGAGCATCCGGTAGATCTCGTGACCGGCGGGGTCGTAGCCGAATGTGAGCCGGCCCGATGGTGTGGACAGGCCCTCGGGCCGGTCCCCAGGCCCCCATGTCCAGGTCGAGGTGTGACCGCTCGGCGTGGTGCGCGACGTACAGCGGCCGAGCGGGTCGTAAGTGAAGCTGGTCGTCCGTCCGTTGACCGTTTCGGTCAACGGTCTGCCCATGACGTCATGGCTGCGGTGGATGTCCGCGTCCGGACTCGACAGTGCCGTCAGCCGCCCGTCCGGAGCGTAGGCGAAGCTCACCTCCGCGCCGTTGTCGGCGCGCCGCCCGGACAGTCGGCCGAGGGCGTCCCGGGCGTAGGTGATCGTCTCGCCGGCGCCGTTGGTCCGCGAACCGAGGCGCCCCGCCGGGTCGTGCGTGTAGGCGAGGGAACGGTCGTTGAAGTCCGATTCCGCACGGAGCCGGCCGACGGCATCGTACGCGTAGTCCCAGGTGAGACCCATGGGATGAGTGACGGTGGTCAGCCGGAGTTCGGTGTCGTACGCGAAGGAGAACTCCGCCCCGTCCGGGCCGGTACGGGACGCGACCAGGTCGAAGTGGGTGTAGGTGTAGCGAGTCGTCCCGCCCATGGGGTCCGTATGGGCGAGGAGATTGCCCTCGGCGTCCCACTGCCAGGTCTCCTGGCTCCCGTCCGGGTGCCGCCGCTGTGCGGGCCTGCCCTCCACCGTCCAGGACACCTTGGTGACTCCGCCCCGAGGGTCCGTCAGCTCGACCGGACGCCCCAACGCATCGCGCGTCACCGTGGTGGTGTAACCGTCCGGCGTCGTCATGGACACCGGGAGCCCGGAACTGTCGCACACCGTGTGTTGTGTGTGGCCCAGCGCGTCGGTGACGGAGGCCGGATGCCCTTCGCTGTCGTACGCGTACCTGGTTGTCGCCCCGGAGGGATCGGTGGTCGACGTGCGGTTGCCGTCCCCGTCGTACGTGTGCTGCCAGGTCGCACCGCCGGGCTGTGTGACGAGGAGGGGCAGCCCTCGGTCGTCGTACACCGCGCCGGAGTGCGAGCCGTCCGGCAGTTCGACGTGGACTAGGTTCCCCACGTCGTCGTACCGGTAGCGCGTGGTGTGACCCAACGGGTCCGTGGTGGCCGACAGATGACGGCCGTCCAGGGTCCAGCCCTGCCGGGTGACCGCGCCGAGCGGGTCCGTGATCGACGTCGGCCTGTAGCGCCCGTCATACGTGTAGGTCGTCGCGTGCCCGAGGGAGTCGGTGTAGGTGGTGCGTCGCTTACCCGGCTCGTAGCGGAAGCTTCCGGACCACATTCCGTCCGGGCCGACCGTCCGCAGGACTCGGCCGCTGCGGTCGTACACGTAGCCGAAGGCGGAGCCGTTGCGGTCGGTCCACGAGGTGATCCGGTCCGCCTCGTCGTACGTGAATGTCAGGGGCAGCCCGGAGGAGTTGAGCTCCTCCGTCAGGTTTCCGGCCGCGTCGTAACCGAAGGCAGCCACGCACTCGTCGCCAACGTGGAGAGCCGTGATCCGTGGCAGCTCGGGGTGCGTCGTGACGCGGACCGTCGTGCCCCCTGGGTGGTGCACGTCCGTGGGACGCCCGCTCTCCGGGTCGTAACGGAACTCGACGCGACGTCGGGCACGGTCTTCGATGCCGGTCAACGGCCATTCCCCGGTTGCCGGTTGGTGGCCGAAGCAGAGGACTCGTCCGGTGACCGGGTCGGAAACCCTCACCTCCGACTCGGTGCGGCCGTCCCACTCCAACGGCCGGCGAGGGCCGCGCTCCGGCAGGACGGGTGCTCCGGCCTCGTGCGGCAGCGGATACGCCAGCAGCATGCCATCCTCGGTGGCCAGCACGATGCCTCGCTCGTCCACCTCCAGGTGCTGATCGAGGGTGGCCGCCCACGAGAGGCCGAACCAGCCACCCGCGCCGTAGGACGAGAGGTGGGTGCGCCGCAGGGTGAGGGGGAAGGCACCCGGGAGCGTCAAGTCAACGTGGGTGAGCGACATCTCGCCCGTGGCCACGTCCACCGGCTCGCCCGCCTTGCACTTGTCTCCGTCCTGGCGGCACACATCGTCGGGACGGCCGTCGGTGTCGTCACGCCCCTTGTGACCCTTGCGCCCCCCGTCGACACGTCCCCCCAGTCGACGGGCGGCGGCTGCCGCGCCCCCGGCACCGCCTGTGGCGGCGGCCAGCGCGGCCCCGCTCCCCACGTTGCCGATCCAGCGCATGGGTTCGGTGGTGAGCATCTCCCAGTTGGTGGCCGACTTGAGGAACTCCACGGGGTGTTGGGCCCCGTAGATCAGACTGTCTTTCGTGTTCGCCAGGGACATGCCCCAGCGGTTGGGGTGCACCAGGGTGTCCAGCGACGTGTTGACCGCGGACACTCCCTCGTACAGGCCCTTCCCGAGGTTTCCCACGCCCCCGAGCAGCTTCTTGAACCATCCGGGCTCGTCAGGTGCTGCTTCGGCTGCTTCGTCGAGCTTCTTCTTGGCCGCGTGCGCGGCCTCGTCGACCCTGGCGCGCAGGCTGTTGATCCGGGCTACGCATCCGGCCATCGCCGACGCGCTCGGGTCCTCCTCCGGCGGGCGCGGCGGGAGTACGGAGGATCCGGTGCCGTCGTCCTTCTCGACCGCCTTGTTGTAGTCGTCGACGTCCTGTTGGTAGGTCTTCGACCGCGCCCGGGCGTCGGACGCGTCCTCGACGACCGGCTTGGCCTTCTGGCGGGCGTCCGCCAGCACTTCGGCGTACCGCTCGACCGCCTTCCCCGCCTTGTCGAACTGCTCGTGAGCCGCGTCGAGGGTCTCGGGGATGTGGCGTACGGCGGACCGGAAGTCGATGGCCGCGGCACCTTGCCAGTCGTCCTCATGGACGGACTTCAGCCGGGTACGGGCGTCGTGGAAGGCTCCCGCGTACGCGCGCAGCGAAGCGGCGAGGTGCTCCAGCTTCTCCAGGTTCCCGGGTATGAGATCCGAAGCCGTGTCGTCGGGGCCTATCCCCGCTATATCTCCCGTACCGCCCATCAGCCGAACATCCAGTTCTCGAAGCCCTGTTGCCTGTCGTCGGCCGACTGTTCCCAGCCGGCCTTGTCACTGGGGAGCTCGGGGGGCGACTCCTTCCACTCCTTCATGCCCGAGTCGCCCTGCGGCAGGATGTCCAGGTTCTCCTCGGTGGGAACGAATCCCTCTATGTTGAGTTGCTCGGCCTTCTCATACGCGTCGATCGTCTGGTCCAGTTTCTCGACGATGTCGTCCGCGTACTCGACGAGTTGCTTCATCCCGTACTGCCAGGCCTCGACGAAGCCGTCCACAGCTTCCGTGAAGATCTGCGAGCCCGCGTCCTGCGCGTTGGCAGACAGACCGCTCTTGTCGTCCCGGACGTCTTTCGCCGCCAGCGTCGACTCTTCCAACGGCCGCAGAACACTCTTCAACGCGGCGATCTCGACCTTGTACCCCGTCCCCTCACTCATGGACGTCCCCCTCACCAGCCGTCCGCGGTCGGAGTGCGTCCAGCATCCCGGCGGGAAGGTGCTGCGGATCCGGCCCGGCCAGGTCCACGACGATGCCGTGCCCCGACGGCAGCAGGGAGAGGAGGTCTTCGCCCACCGTCGAGAAGTACGCGCACGCCCCCGCGTAGCGGGCGAGCTGCTCCTCCGACGAGAAGACGGGCACGACCGGGCCCAGGTCCGGGCCGCCGTCCAGCCCCAGGAAGCCTGGGCTCTCCCCTCGCTGCGTGAACCAGCGGCCCCCCAGAAATTCGTCCCGCACTTCCGCGGGCAGCCCTGCCGCCTCGGATGTTCCGTTGTCCCCCTCGTGCATGCGCCCCAGGCCATCACGTCGATCACCCGCGGTCAAAGCCCTGCCCCGATCCCACCCCCACGACCGGCCCCGGCCCCCCGCGGTGCCTCATAGACTGACCCCGTGGGTACTTCCGACTGGCAGAGTGATCTCAGGGCGCGTGGATACCGGCTGACGCCGCAGCGTCAGCTGGTGCTGGAAGCGGTCGACAAGCTGGAGCACTCGACGCCGGACGACATCCTCGCGGAGGTGCGGCGTACGGCGGGCGGGGTGAACATCTCGACGGTGTACCGCACGCTGGAGCTGCTGGAGGAGCTGAATCTCGTCTCGCACGCGCACCTGGGCCACGGGGCGCCGACGTACCACCTCGCGGACCGGCACCACCACATGCATCTGGTCTGCCGGGACTGCACGGACGTGATCGAGGCGGATCTGTCCGAGGCGGAGGCGTTCACGCAGCGGCTGCGGGAGCGGTTCGGCTTCGAGACGGACATGCGGCACTTCGCGATCTTCGGGCGCTGCGAGAAGTGCGCGGCGGGTACGGCGGAGCCCGGGGAGTAGGGCGGGGCGAGCGCGGCGGGGACGCCGTCGGCGCGGCGTCGTAGGCTGGCGGCATGACCCGTTCGAGCCACCCCGCCAGCCCGCTTCTCACCCTTCCCGGTGCGGTCGAGGCCGAGGCTCCCGACGAGGGCGTCGCCGCGCACTACGGCGACCTCTTCCGGGAGCAGCGCGCGCTCGCCGACGGCAAGGGTTTCGTGGATCTCTCGCACCGCGGAGTCGTCACGGTCTCCGGCGAGGACCGGCTGTCGTGGTTGCACCTGCTCATCACGCAACACGTCGAGGCGCTGCCGCCGGGCGAGGCCACCGAGGCCCTGGTGCTGTCGGCGAACGGGCACATCGAGCACGCGCTGTACCTCGTCGACGACGGCACGGTCACCTGGCTGCACACCGAGCCGGGCACCCAGGGCGAGCTCATCGCGTACCTGGAGAGCATGCGGTTCTTCTACCGGGTCGAGGTCGCGGACCGGACGGCGGAGTTCGCCGTCGTGCACCTGCCGGCCGGTTCGATCACGGACACCCCCGAGGGCGCGGCCGTCCGCGAGACGCCGCACGGGCGGGACGTGTTCCTGCCCCGTGCCGAGCTGGAGTCCTTCGCGGAGGCGAACGGCCCGGCGGTCGGCGTCCTGGCGTACGAGGCGCTGCGCGTGGAGGCGCACCGGCCGCGGCTCGGCATGGAGACCGACCACCGCACCATCCCGCACGAACTGGGCTGGCTGGAGACGGCGGTTCACCTGCACAAGGGCTGCTACCGGGGCCAGGAGACGGTGGCCCGGGTGAACAACCTGGGGAAGCCGCCGCGCCGCCTGGTCTTCCTGCACCTGGACGGCAGCGAGGTCCGGCTCCCGGCGCACGGGGACGCGGTGCGCAAGGCGGAGGACGGTACGGACGGCCGCGCGCTCGGCTTCGTCACGACCTCGGCCCGGCACCACGAACTGGGCCCGATCGCGCTGGCCCTGGTGAAGCGGAACGTCCCGCTGGACGCGGCGCTGATCGTGGGCGAGGACGCCACGGCCGCCGCGCAGGAGCCGGTCGTCGCGCCGTAACTCCGGCGGCCAGGGCCCGAGTCGGCCGGCCCGCGCCGCAACTCCCGGCAGCCCGGCTCCCGTTCGCGGAGCCGGGCCCGTGACGGCCCCTACACCTCCACGAGGACGGTGAAGGGGCCGTCGTTGGTGAGGGAGACCTTCATGTCGGCGCCGAAGCTGCCGGTGGCCACCGTGGCGCCCAACGCCCGCAGCTGGGCGACGACTTCGTCGACGAGGGGTTCGGCGACGGGTCCGGGCGCGGCCGCGTTCCAGGTGGGGCGGCGGCCCTTGCGCGCGTCGCCGTAGAGCGTGAACTGACTGATCACGAGCAGCGGTGCGCCGAGGTCGGAGCAGGACTTCTCTCCCTGGAGCACCCGGACGGACCAGAGTTTTCTGGCCAGTTGCGCGGCCTTCTCGGGGGTGTCGTCGTGCGTGACTCCGACCAGTACGCACAGCCCCTCGCCGACGATCTCCCCCACGACGGCGCCGTCCACGGCAACGCTCGCCCCGTTCACTCTCTGCACCACTGCTCGCATACGGGCCATGATGCCGTGCGGTGTGCGGGAGGGTTCACGTGCGGCCGGATGGGTGCGGAACGTCTGCGTGGGGAAGCCACACAATGGCACGATGCGCACACGCGGTACGTACCGCTGCTCTCGCCGCCATTGCGGCAAGAGGGGATGAAGGGGACAAGGACCCATGAGTACACACGGCGCAGGCTGGACGTCTGGTGGCGTACCGGCCGCCCGTACCGGCACGACGACTTCGGCCAGGCGGGACGGGGCGGAGCCGTCCGCCGGGAACGCCGACGCGGCGGGCCAGGCGCCCTCCACCGCGCCGGTGCCCCGCCCGGCCGCTCCCGCCTCCCCGTCCGGGCTCCCCGGCCCCTCGGGTCCGGGCGGGTCCGAGGGCCCGGCACGCCCCGGCGCCCGCCCGGGCCGCCGCGCCCCCGCGCACGGGCCGGTACCCGCGTACGAACCGGCCGGCCAGCTGCCGCGCCCGCCGAGACAGCGCGGCGCGAGCCCGCACGAGTCGCTGTCCGACGCGGAGCGTCCCGTGCTGCACACCCTGTCCCTGCCCGAGGTGCGCGCGCTGCGGCGGCGGGCGCAGCAGGAGGAGGCGGACCTGAGCTTCGTGCGGCGGCTGCTCC
The DNA here is from genome assembly GCF_012726235.1 of Streptomyces sp. HNM0574. Lineage (GTDB taxonomy): Bacteria > Actinomycetota > Actinomycetes > Streptomycetales > Streptomycetaceae > Streptomyces. The sequence goes on along the minus strand of NZ_JAASAH010000005.1, from coordinate 221,279 downwards.
AGGGCCGGATCGACATCCTCGGCGCGGAGCTGACGCACCGCTCGACGCCGACGTCGCCGCTGCTGGACCTGCTGCCGGAGATCCTGGCCGACGGCCCGTCCCGGCACCGTTCCTCGGCCCGGCACGTGACGGTGGGCACGCCGCAGAGCGAGGAGTACCGGCAGCTCGCCGAGCAGATGCTCGGCGAGGTCGAGCTGAGCGACCTCACGGCCCGTACCGACCAGGAGCTGCACGAGGCGATGGCCCGGCTGGTCCGGTACGAGCAGCAGGTCTCCGGGCGTCGTCACACGCTGCAGCAGACCGCGGACGACTGCAGTGCGGAAATCGGACGAAGGTACCGTGAAGGCGAAGCGCAAGTAGACGACCTGCTGCCCTGAGCCGGTCCCGCGCCGCATCCGGCCGCCGCCGCGGGCCCGGCGGACCCCGCGTCCCCGGCCCGGGGGCAGGCGCGTGCGGGAGGGACGCGAGGGGAAGCGGACGTCGCCCCTCCAGGAAGGCCCCATCGCCGATGGCTCCCTCGTCCCCGTCCTCCCCGACCTCCTCGTTCACGTCCCCGCAGACGGCTCCGGTGCTGGCCGACGTCGTGCGGTCCGGCTTCCACGAGGGGCAGCACCGGGGCTCGCTGGTGGTGCTGGGCGCGGACGGCCGGGTCGAGCGGGCGTGGGGCGACCCCGCGGCGCCGGTCTTCCCCCGATCGGCGAACAAGCCGGCGCAGGCCGCCGCCGTGCTCCGCGCCGGGGAGGCCGCCGACGGCGCGTTCTCGCTCGGCGGCGAGCGGCTGGCGCTGACGGCCGCGAGCCACTCCGGGGAGTCGTTCCACCTGGAGCTGGTCCGCCGGATGCTGGACGAGGCCGGGCTGACCGAGTCCGACCTGCGCTGCCCCGAGGACCTGCCGCTGGACCCGGTCGAGGCCGAGCGGTACCTGGCGGCCGGGCACCGCCGCAGCCGGGTCGCGATGAACTGCTCGGGCAAGCACACCTCGATGCTGGCCGCCTGCCGCGCGAACGGCTGGCCGACCGACAGCTACGTCGACCCCGCGCACCCGCTCCAGCAGCTCACCGAGCGGACGCTGGCCGAGGCCGCGGGCGAGCCCGTCGCGCACACCGGCACGGACGGCTGCGGCGCCCCGCTGCTCGCGGTCTCGCTGACGGGCCTGGCCCGCATGTACCGCACCTTCGCGACCGCGGACCCGGCCACGCCCGAGGGCCGGGTCGCGCGGGCGATGAGCAGCCACCCCGAGTACGTGGCGGGCACCCGCCGCCACGACACCGCCGTGATGCGCGAACTCCCGGGCGCGCTGGCCAAGATGGGCGTCGAGGCCGTGCAGGCGGTGGCCCTGCCGGACGGCCGCGCGCTGGCCTTCAAGCTGGAGGACGGCGGCGGCCGCGCCGTCGGGCCCGTGCTGCTGCGCGGGCTGGAGCTGCTGGGCGTCGAGGCCGCGGTGCTGGAGCGGCTCGCGGAGCGGCTGTCGGTGCCGCTGCTGGGCGGCGGGGAGCCGGTCGGCGAGGTCCGCGCGGCGTTCTGACCGTCCGGGGTCCCGTGGGGGCCGGGCGGCGGGAAAACCGGATGCCGGGAGCCCCGGAGGCTCCTACGGTGAGGTCCATGGCCCTCGACATCCGCACGCTCGACCGGTCCCCCGACGACTTCCTCCCGTGGCTGCGCGCCATCGCCTCCGGCTTCCTCCGTTCCACCGACGTCTCCGAGGAGGAGGCGAAGGTGCGCTGGGCGAAGCTCGACGCGCCGCGCGCGCAGGGCGCGTTCGAGGACGACGGGCGCTGCGTGGGGACGTACAGCACGTTCCCGCACCAACTGACGGTGCCGGGCGGCACCGAGCTCACCTCCTGCGCCGTCTCGGCCGTCACCGTCGCGCCGACGCACCGCCGCCGCGGCCTGCTGACGCGGATGATGGGCGCGGGGCTGGACGCGGCGAAGGAGCGCGGCGAGGTGTGCGCCTCGCTGGTCGCCGCCGAGTACCGGATCTACGGGCGGTACGGCTTCGGCCCGTCGGCCTGGATGTCGGAGTTCGACGTGGACGTGGCCCGCTCGGGCGTCGACACCCGGAACGCGGCCCCGGACGACGGCGGCCGGGTCGACTTCGCGAGCCCGGCCGAGATCCGCGCCGAGGGCCCCGGCGTGCACGAGCGGTTCCGCCGCGGCCCGCAGAGCCAGGGCGCCGTCGACCGCGACACGCACTGGTGGCAGCTGCGGACGGGCGAGCTCCGCTTCCCGCACGACGGCTACAACTCCCCCTTCTACGCGCTCTACCGGGACGCGGACGGCGTGCCGCAGGGCCTCGTCGAGTACACCGTCGAGGAGCGCTGGACGGGCCAGCTGCCCGACTACACGGCCAAGGCGCAGCAGTTGATCGGCGCGACCCCGGCGGCCGAGCGGGCGCTGTGGTACTTCCTGATGTCGATCGACTGGGTCACCCACGTCCACTCCGGGATGCGCGGGCCGGACGACCCGCTGCCGCACTTCCTGCCCGACCCGCGCGCGGCCCGCGTGCTGAGCACCGCCGACTACCTCTGGCTGCGCCCGCTGGACGTCCCGGCGATGCTCCGGGCCCGCCACTACCCGGCCGAGGGCGAGCTGGTGCTGGAGGTACGGGACGAGGCCGGGTACGCCGGCGGCCGCTTCCGGCTGGAGGCCGGGCCGGAGGGCGCGAGCTGCGATCCGGTCACGGACGGGCGGAGCGCCGATCTGACGCTGCACGTGAGCGAGTTGGCGCGGCTGTACCTCGGCGACGAGCCGGCCACGCGCCGGGTCCGGCTGGGCGCGGTCGAGGAGCACCGGGCGGGCGCCGCGGCCCGCGCGGACACCCTCTTCCGCACCCCGGTCCGCCCGTGGTGCCCGGACAACTTCTGACGGGCGGATTCCGGCCGCCGGGCCGTCCGGGCCCGCGGGATCGCTGCCGCGAAGCCCTGCGGGGAACACGCGTTCGGCGGCCGTCCGCGCCTGTCGCCCCCGCAGGCGCAGTTGTCCACAGGGGGTGTGCGAGCTGTCAACTGTGCTGTAGGAAAGGGATGTTGGGAGGCGGAGAACGGGCCTTCCGCACCGCCGGCACAGTGGAGGTCAGAACATGTCGTACATCGGCGGCCAGAACGGCAACGGACTGAGTCCGGAAATCGATGACGAGCTCGGCCTCAACCGGCCGCACACCGCCCGGATGTACGACTACTTCCTCGGCGGCAGCATCAATTACCACGTCGACCGCGAGACGGCCGTGGCCACGCTCCAGGCGTACCCCAACGCCACGGTCGCCGCCCGGCAGAACCGTGCCTTCATGCACCGGGCGGTGCGCTGCCTGTCCCGGGAGCACGGGATCACCCAGTTCCTGGACATCGGCACCGGCGTCCCCACCGAACCGAATCTGCACCAGGTCGCGCAGGCCGAGCACCCGGCCGCGCGCGTGGTCTACACGGACAACGACCCGATCGTCCTCACCTACGCGCGCGCCCTGCTGACCAGCTCGCGCGAGGGCAGCACGGACTACATCGAGGCCGATGTGCGCGATCCGGAGCGCATCCTCGAACACGCCAGGACCAAGCTGGACTTCAGCAAGCCGATCGCCGTCTCGGTGATCGCCCTCTTCCACTTCCTCGCCGACCCGGACGACCCCTTCGGTATCGTGCGCACCCTCCTGGCGGAGCTCCCGGCCGGCTCGGCGCTGGCGCTCAGCCACGCCACCTGCGACTTCGACCCGGAGATGCAGAAGATCGCCGACACCTACAACGCCCGGGGCGTGACCACCCAGTTCCGCGACGGGGAGGAGATCAAGGGCTTCTTCGACGGGCTGGAGCTCATAGACCCGGGCCTGACGGCCACCTGCGACTGGCGTCCCGAACTCGCCGCCGACGGCATGGCCCTGCTCCCCGGCATGGTCGCCGCCGCCGACGTCGGGGTGTACGCCGGGGTCGGCATCAAGCGCTGACCCGGCCCCGTTCCGGGCCGGGGCGTCTGCCGGAGCCGGGTGCCCGTGCGTACGTAGAGTGGGCAGCCGTCAGTAACCGCACGCGGCGCGCGGTCGGCAGGCACGATCACGGCACGCACCCCCGAGGAGGACGACCCGCGATGACCGACGCACCCACCCCCGAGACGAACGAGCCCGCGCACGACCCCGAGGTGCTCGAACTCGCCCAGAAGATCTTCGACCACGCCCGTGAGGGCGACACGGACACCCTCGCCGCGTACGTCGACGCGGGCGTCCCGGCGAACCTCACCAACGACAAAGGCGACTCCTTGATCATGCTGGCCGCGTACCACGGCCACGCCCCCTCGGTGCGGGCCCTGCTGGAGCGCGGCGCCGACCCGAACCGCGCCAACGACCGCGGCCAGACCCCGCTCGCGGGCGCGGTCTTCAAGGGCGAGGACGAGGTCGTACGGGCGCTGTTCGAGGGCGGCGCCGACCCGCACGCGGGCGCGCCGACGGCGGTCGAGACGGCCCGGATGTTCGAGAAGAAGGAGCTGCTGGAGCTCTTCGGCGCCGAGTGAGCCACCCGGGCCGGGGGCAGGCGCCCCCGGCCCGTCGGGGCTCAGCCGCCCGCGAGTTCCCGCACCGTCGCCACATCGCTGAACGGCAGCATCTCGGCGCCGACGATCTGGAACGGCTCGCTCCCCTTCCCCGCGATCACCACGGTGTCCTCGGCACCCGCCACCTCCAGCGCCCGCGCGATCGCGGCCCTGCGGTCGACGTGCCGCTCGTAGGCGGTGCCGGTGGCGGCCAGTCCGGGCTCGACGTGGCCGAGAATCCGTTCCGGGTCCTCGAAGCGCGGGTTGTCCGAGGTCAGCAGGCACAGGTCGGAATGCCGTCCGGCGATCCGGCCCATCTCGGCCCGCTTGGTCTCGTCCCGGTCGCCGCCGCAGCCGAAGACGGTGATCAGCCGCCCGCGCGCGATGCCGCGCACGGTGGCGAGCACCTTGTCGAGGGAGTCGGGCGAGTGCGCGTAGTCGACGACGACGCAGGGCCCGCCCGGTACGTCGACGCGTTCGAACCGTCCGGGCACGGTCGGCACCCGCTCCAACGCCTCGGCCAGCAGCGCCGGTTCGTACCCGAGCCGGTGGCAGGCGGCCAGCACGGCGAGGGCGTTGGCGACGGAGTACCGCCCGGGGAAGGGCACCGCGGCCGGGTACTTCCGGCCGTCGTGGTGCAGCGTGAACCGGGTGCCCGCGATGTCGGTGACCAGGTCGGTGGCCCGGAAGTCGGCGCCGGCCGCGTCGATCCCGTAGGTGGTGACGGCGTCCGGCATCAGGGCCGGGATGCCCGCGCCGACCGGGTCGTCGAGGTTGACGACGGCGTGCCCGCACAGCCCGTCGCGGAACAGCCGGAGCTTCGCCTCGCGGTAGTTCTCCATCGTGCCGTGGTCGTCGAGATGGTCCTGGGTGAGGTTGGTGAAGACGCCGACGTCGATGTACGCGTCGTCCACCCGGTGCGTGAGCAGGCCCATCGACGTCGCCTCCATCACGACCGTGCGGACGCCGCCGTCCCGCATCCGGGAGAGGACGTACTGCAGGTCGGGGGCCTCCGGCGTGGTCAGCACGGAGGGCGGCATCGGCACCGGTTCGTCCCCGATCCGGCTGCCGCCGGTGCCGATCACCCCGGCCGGCGGGCCGTCCGCCACCAGCCGGAGCACCGACTCGGTGACCGAGGCCACCGAGGTCTTGCCGTTCGTCCCGGTGACCGCCACCACGTCCATCGCGCGCCCCGGTTCGCCATGGCAACGGGCCGAAACCGGCGAGGCGGCCCGCCGCACGTCGGCCACCTCGACCACGCAGGCGGCGCCCGGGGCCTCGGTCCCGGCCTGCACGAGCACCGCCGTCGCGCCGCGCCGCACGGCCGTCGCCGTCCCCTCGGGGCCGCCGCCCTCGTGCCCGGGGACGGCGATGTACAGCGAGCCCGGCACCGCCCGGCCGGCGTCGAAGCACGTTCCCCCGGTGATCCGCACACGCTCCGGTTCGCCGCGCAGCACACGGTGGTCGATTCCGGTGAGCAAAGCACTCAGCTTCACAGAGGTTTCCCTTCGTCGGCGGCACAGCGGCACCGCTGATCGAGCGGGCGGCCGCACCGGGCGGAGTCACACGGGTGAATGGGGAAGTGGCAGCGAACAACGGGAGAAAACAGCAAAAGCCGTATGCGGCAGGCGAGTCGGAAACGGGCCGCGCCGTCACACCTCACGGCAGTACGGGTCGCACGCGAGCCCGCGACAGCTCCGGAATCGCGAAGAACCCTTGGCACGCGGAGCACTTGGCGCACCCGCAGCGTCCCGGGGACCGAGCGCGGTCGGCGGGGCCCGCGGGATACGAGGGTGCGCGGTGGGCGCGGAATACGCCGGACGGCGACGGAACGGGCCGCCCGGCAGGGACCGTTGAAGGTCGCTAGCTGTGGCCGTGCGCGGCGCTACGGCTCAGAAAGGAGAGCGGCAGCGAGAACAGCGGTGAACGAGCCTTCGCCAGGCTCCCGTCCACACTGCTGCACCAACCCATGCCGTCACTATACGACTCCGCACAGCAGCCTGGTCAACGCGTCGGACGGGCCCGGAAGTTGCCGCCCGGCGGCCCGCACGCGGCAGGTGTAAGGTGGGCGACTCGTTTCGTGACGGGCACGCGTACGAGGCGTACGACGTGCCCCGGACCTTGGGAGGTGAGACCCATTTTCGCTGTGTCAGGCCGGGTGCTCCCCTCCCGCAGCCGGGCGGTCGGCCCGTACGGTCCGGCGTAGTCCGGGCCCGCGCAGGAGGCCGCCGGAGCGCCCGCTCTCCGGTGTCGCGCGCGAAAGGCCCTCCATGCCCCCGCTTCCTTCCCCCTTCCACGATTCCCCTTCCCCTGCCCCGGTGGTCGAGGCGCTGCGCGCCGCCGGCTGCGTCTTCGCCGAGGACGAGGCGGCGCTGCTCGTCGCCGCGGCCCGCACGCCGGACGAGCTGACGGCCATGACGGCGCGGCGCGCCGCGGGCCTGCCGCTCGAACACGTCGTCGGCTGGGCCGAGTTCCACGGCCTGCGGGTCTCCGTCGACGAGGGCGTGTTCGTCCCGCGCCGCCGCACCGAGTTCCTCGTCGACCGGGCCGCCGCGCTCCTCACCGGCCACCCCGGACCCGTCGTCGTCGACCTGTGCTGCGGCTCCGGCGCGCTGGGCGCGGCCCTGGCCCGCGCGTACGGCCCCGAACGGGACGGGCGCCTCACGCTGCACGCCGCCGACATCGACCCCGCCGCCGTCCGCTGCGCCCGCCGCAACCTCGCCCCGCTCGGCGGCCTGGTGCACCGGGGCGACCTGTACGCGCCGCTCCCGCCCGGCCTGCGCGGACGCGTCACCGTCCTGCTCGCGAACGTGCCGTACGTGCCGACCGGCGACGTGGCGCTGCTGCCGCCCGAGGCCCGCGTCCACGAGCCCCGCGCCGCGCTCGACGGCGGGCCGGACGGGCTCGACGTGCTCCGTCACGTCCTCGCCGGGGCGCCCCAATGGCTCGCCCCCGGCGGCCACTTGCTCTTCGAGACCAGCGAACGCCAGGCGGACCACGCCCTCGCGGCCACCGCCCGCGCCGGACTGCGCGCCCGCCTGGCGCACTCGGAGGACCACGAGGCCACGGTCGTCCTCGCCACGCGCCCCGACTGACCCCTCCACGCACGAGGTGGGCGGACCCGCACGGGCCCGCCCACCTCGGCGCCGGTTCACTTCTCCCGGCGCTTCTTGACGTCGTCGATCATGTCCTGGCCCTTCTCGCGCATGTCCTGGCCCTTGTCCCCCTTGTCGCCGCCCTCGCGGGCGCCCTTGTCCCCCTTGCCACCGCCCATGCGCTTCTGGGCGTCGTTCTTGAGCTGCTCGACCTTGTCCTTGAGCCCCATCGTGATCACTCCTCGGGGTAGTCGTTCACCGGCCGCCGTCCCTCACCCACGCGCCGCCGCATAACCCGCCTTCACGGTCACACAGCCGGACATCCTTCGCATTCCGCGTCCGGAACCGGCCAGGTCAGCGCGGGGCGGGGAGCAGGCGAGGCGTGAGGCGGTGCTCAGCGGTGGACCCTGCGTCGCGCGTGACGAGGTACGCGGCCTTGCCGGGGGCCTCCGCGACCGCCTCGGCGAGTTCGGTGCCCCGGTAGACGAGGCCCACGCCGTCGTCGGTGCAGTGGGCCGAGGGCAGCAGCCCGTCGGCGACCATCCGGTGCACGAGGGGGCGCCGCCCGGCGTCACTGTCGTAGTGGACACCGTTGCCGTACGGCAGCAGCCCCAACCCGTCGGTGAGTGGCCGGAGTTCGGGCCCGAAGGAGTCCGTCGGCCCGCCCCGGAACCAGCACAGCGACCCGGCGCTGACGCCCGCGAGCACGACGCCCGCCTCCCACGCGCGACGGAACACCCGGTCGAGCCCGTGGACCCGCCACACCGCGAGCAGATTCGCGGCCGAACCGCCCATGACCCAGACGACGTCCTGCTCCAGGACCGTGCCCGCCACGTCCTCCAGGTTCGGCATGGGGAACAGGTGCAGCGGCGTCAGGTCGAACCCGGCGACGCGGGCGGCCTCGGCCATCCGCGAGGCGACGTGCTCCGCGTCCCCCGCCGCCGTGCCGACGTACATGACGCGAGGTTTCCGCCCGTGCGCGCCCGAGAGTTCGACGGCGTGGTGCACCAGCGCGTCGAACGTCAGCCAGGTACGGGCTCCCACTCTGTGACCGCCGGATGTGGCAAGGATCGTGCGCTCGGCTTCACCCATGGCCGGACCCTACCGACCCCGCCGCCCCAACCCCCCTGAGAGTTCTGATGTGTTGTCAGGAGCGGGCGGGACGGAGGGTGGTGTGCAGCGGGCGGCGCAGTGGGCGGCGCCTCGACGGAGGAGGAGTTCGATCATGCGCAGGATCTTCAGGACCGCGGCGACCTCGCTGGCGGCGCTCGGTGCGGCGTGCGCGCTGGCGGTGCCGGCCACCGCCGCGCCCGGCGACGGGCCGGGGGCGGCGGGCAGCAACGAGAAGGTCAAGGTCTACGACACGTCCAACGGCTACAAGGACTACGCGGGTTACGTGCAGTTCAAGCACAAGGGCGACTGGTTCCACACCTACCGGCAGAAGAGCCCCGGGAACCGCATCTACGTCCAGTACGACAAGGACGGGGTCCCCGACGCGGGAGAACAGATCGACGGCGGCCTGAACCCGGGCGACCGCACGAAGCGCAACAAGAACCTCCCCGACGGGACGGTCTACAACATCAGGGGCTGCGTGCAGGTGGACGGCGGGTCCGACTACTGCTCGGGGTGGCAGAAGTTCACCGCCTGACGCCGCGTACGGGCGAGGGGCGCCGGGTCCGGGGGACCGGCGCCCCTTCGTCGCGGGGCCGGGGCGACACTGGAGTTAGCAGGTCGCTTGCAATTGTTAGCAGGGCGAGGCAGGGTTGAGGGCATGGCTTCGCTCAATGTCGGTGACCTCGGTGAGTTCCTGCGGGAGCAGCGGCGCAACGCCAAGCTCTCGCTGCGGCAGCTCGCCGACGCCGCGGGGGTGTCCAACCCGTACCTGAGCCAGATCGAGCGCGGACTGCGGAAGCCGAGCGCCGAGATCCTTCAGCAGCTGGCCAAGGCGCTGCGGATCTCCGCCGAGACGCTGTACGTCCAGGCCGGAATCCTCGACGAACGGGACCGCGCCGACCTGCTCCAGGTACCGGCCGCGATCCTCGCCGACCCGTCGATCACGGAGGAGCAGAAGCAGGCCCTGCTCCAGATCTACGACTCGTTCCGGCAGGGCAACGCGGCGACGGCGGCGGCCACCGGCACAGAGGCGGAGACCGACGAGGACACCGGCAAGGACGCGGAAGCGCCGGACAGACCGGACGGCGCGGCCACCAGGGACACCCCGGGCGACGACGCCCGGTAGCCGCACCGAAGCGGAACCGGCCGGGTCCGGCCGGCGCTCCCGTCGCGGCTCAGCCACCAGCACCACCAGCAGAGAATCTCGCCAGGGAGGGACCCTCATGCCCATCACCGACGACATCCGCAAGACCCTCACCGACCCGACCCCGCTGTACTTCGCCGCCGGTGTCATCGACAAGATCCGCGAGGAGGCGCCGGAGCGCATCGCGGCCGTCCGGGCCACCGACCCGAAGGAGGTCCAGGCGAAGCTGACCGAGCAGGCCAAGGAGACGCAGGCCAAGGTCAGCGAGGTGCTGGGCAGCGTCGACACGGACATCAAGAAGCTCCGCGTGCAGGCGCAGCACTACGCGCTCCAGGGCGTGGGCTTCGCCGCCGAGTACGCGGTGAAGGCCCGTGAGGCGTACGACGAGTTCGCCGACCGCGGCCGCGGCGCCGTGAAGACCTGGCGCGGCGAGGACGCCGAGGACGGGACCCCGCAGGTGACCGTCGAGCGCGAGCCCGTGAAGGTCGCCCACCCGCCGAAGGCGGACGAGGCCCCCAAGTCCGAATCCTGACCGGAGGTTCCGGCCCGGGAGGCACCGCTCCGCCGCACGGGGAGTCCGCGTGCGGACGCGGTGCGTAGGCGGGCGGCCGGGGCCGGGCGGGGCAGGCGTGTGCGGGGCGGCGACCGGGTACCGTGGCGGAAACGGGAGGCGTCACCTTTGGCGCAATACGGACTGACAGGGATGTGGACAACGTGTTGATGCAGGGGTTCGCCAGTTTTCTGGGGCTGATTTCCCTCGTCCTGCTCGTGCTGGCCGTTTTCGCCTTCATCGACGCGGCGATGCGGCGCACCGACGCGTACCCGGCCGCGAACAAGCAGACCAAGGTCCTGTGGCTGGTGTTTCTCGGGATCACCATCGCGTCGAACTACTTCGGCATCATGATCCTGCAGATCGCCGGTCTCGTGGCCACGATCGTCTACCTCGTGGACGTACGCCCCGCGCTCAAGGCCGTCACCGGCGGCTCCTCCGGGCCGCGCCGCGGCGGGAGCAGCAGCGACGGACCGTACGGCCCGTACAACGGCGGACGCTGACGGGAAGGCCGGACGGCACCACGGCGGCGGGCGCGGCGGACGATCCAATTCCGGATCAACCGCCGCGCCCGCCGCCGTTTCGTCTGCGCGGGGCGCGTCAGTCGCGGTCGAGGAGGAGGGCGGCGACGTCGTCGGTGAGTTCGCCGCCGTTCAGGGCGCGCACCTCGCGCATGACGCCGTCGAGCAAGGCCTCGCCGCGCTCGCCGTCGGCCATCCGCCGCGTGACGATGTCGAGCATGCCCTCCTGGCCGAGCCGCTTGCGGCCCTCGCCGACGTGGCCCTCGATCAGCCCGTCGGTGTACATCAACAGGCTCCAGGCGCGGCCCAGTTCGATGTGGCTGCGCGGCCAGCGGGCCGAGGGGAGCAGGCCGAGCGCGGGGCCGCTGTCGTCGTACGGGAGCAGCGTCGGCGCGGCGCCGTCGCTGCCCGCGAACAGCGGTGAGGGGTGTCCGGCGAGGCAGATGCCGGCGCTGCGTCCGTCGGGCGCGATGTCGACGGTGCACAGGGTCGCGAAGATCTCGATGCTGGAGCGCTCGTTCTCCAGCACCTTCTGGAGGTTGCCGAGCAGCTCGTCGCCGCAGAGGCCGGCGAAGGTCAACGCGCGCCAGGCGATGCGGAGTTCGACGCCGAGCGCCGCCTCGTCCGGTCCGTGGCCGCAGACGTCGCCGATCATCGCGTGCACGGTGCCGTCGGGGGTGCGGACGGTGTCGTAGAAGTCGCCGCCGAGCAGGGCGCGGGAGCGGCCGGGGCGGTAGCGGGCGGCGAAGCGCAGGTCGCTGCCGTCCAGCAGGGGGCGGGGCAGCAGTCCGCGTTCGAGGCGGGCGTTCTCCTGCGCGCGCAGCCGGGACTCGGTCAGCTGCCGCTGGGCGAGGTCGGCGCGCTTGCGCTCGACGGCGTACCGGATGGCGCGGCTGAGGAGCCTGCCGTCGAGCTCGTCGCGGAAGAGGTAGTCCTGTGCGCCGACGCGTACGGCGGCGGCCGCGCGTTCGGCGTCCGCACCGTCGGTGAGCGCGAGGACGGCGTGCCGCGGGGCCATCCGCAGCACCTGCCGCAGGATGCCCAGCTCGGCGGGCTCCTCGTCGTCCTCATCGCCGTCGCCCTCGCCGGACGCGGAGGTTCCGGGGCGGGAGACGACGGGGAAGCCGTGCGGCGGGGTCCGGATCAGGCCGGGCTCCTCGCGGCTCTCGGGGTCGGCGACGGTGTCCGCGGTGTCCGGGAGCGCCAGGTCGAGCAGGATGCACTGCACGTCGTCGGTCAGCAGCCGCCCGGCCTCGGTGAGGTTGCGGGCGGTGCGGACGCGGATGCGTTCCTTGGGGACGCCGGGCAGGTCGGGGGTGGCGGCGTCCAGGAGTTCGGGGACGCGGAAGTTCCCGGCCGGGTCGTCCTCGATCACGAGCAGCGTGAGCTGGCCCTTGGCGTTCGCGCCGCTGCCCCGGCCGCCGGGCTCGTGCCCGGCGTCGCCGTCCAGCGGGTCGCCGTCCAGCGGGTCGCCGTCGAAGGCGTCCGCGCCGGCCTCGGGGGTTTCGCCCGTCACGGCCGGGCCGTCCGCACCGGCCTCCGCGTCCGTACCGGGACGCACGGCATCGCCGCCCGGCTGCGGCACCCTCGCGGCGGTCGCGCGCGACGGCGCCGCGGGCGGTTCCGCGGCGGGGGATTCCGCTGCCGCGGTCTCCCGTTGCGCCCGTACGGGCATACGAATTCCTCTTCCCTCCCCCCGAGGGTCCGGCGACGTGCCCTGTTGACGCGCCACCGGCCCGGAACGCGCCACGCTGGTCGGGCGGTCGGCATCTCGGCGTCCCAGGCTTCCGAAGGGACGATAGCGGTCCCGTACGTGTGTACGGAATGGCCAACGGCTATTCGCTCCGTCATATGCCGTCGCACCGTGGCCCGTTGAGCCCGGACGTGACGCCCGCCTCGCCGCCCCTATGACGGACCTCACGCGCGCACCGGCCAACGGGGCGTCCACGGGTGGCGCCGCTCACGTGACGGCGCACACCTTCCCCGTCGGATCACCCCGCGCCGGGCGCCGCTCACCCCTCCGCACACCGCCCCGCGACGGCACCGGTCACTTGTCCGGCCGGACCACGCCCAGGATCGGGAGGGAGCCCGCGCCCTCGATGGTGATCTGGCGGCCCGTGCGCGGGGCGTGGACCATCGCGCCGTCGCCGACGTACATGCCGACGTGGCTGGCGTCCTGCTTGAAGATGATCAGGTCCCCGGGGCGCATCTTCTTCACCGGGATGCGCGGCAGCTGCTTCCACTGCTCCTGCGAGGTACGGGGTATCTCCTCACCCGCCGCCTGCCAGGCACGCAGCGTGAGCCCGGAGCAGTCGAAAGTCGTGGGGCCCTCGGCGCCCCACTCGTAGTCCTTGCCGATCTGCTGCGTGGCGTACGCGATGGCTTCCTTACCCGCCTTCGAGCCCTTGCTGTCGATCTCGTCGAGGATGCCGGACTTCAGCCACTTCGCCTGCCGCTGGTACGACGCCTCGTCCTCCAGCTGCCGCAGCTTCTCCCGTTCGTCCTTCGCGAGCTTCGACTCCAGCTCCTCGGCCTGCTTCAGCTGCCCGGTGATCTTCTTCTTCGCGGCGGCCTTCCGCTTCCGGTTCTGCTCCAGGCTCTCCCACTTCCTGGTGGCGTCCCGCGCGTAGTGGTCGAGCTTCTCGCGGGTGCTGCCGAGCCGGTCGAGGAAGCCCTTCGCGGCCTGCTGGCCCTGCCGCAGCCGCACCCCGTCGCTCAGGAAACGGTCGGGGTCGCCGTCGAGGACGAGCCTGGCCTCGTCGGGGAGGCCGCCGGCGCGGTACTGGGCGCGGGCCATGGCGCCGGCCCGGTCCGTCATCTTCCGCTGTTCATCCTGGAGCCGGTCGATCTTGCGGGCGAGGCCGACGATCTCCCGCTGCTGCTGCTTCGTCCGCTCCTCGGCCGCGTTGTACGCGTCCGTCGCCGAGCCGGCCCGGTCGTGCAGCTTCTCGATCTTCTTCCGGAGCTCCTCCAGGCTGACGTTCCCGCCGCCGGGCGAGGGCTCGTCCGGTGCCGCGTACGCGCCGCCCGCGGCCGGGCCCGCCAGTACGCCGAGCGCGCACGCCACCACCACGACCCGGCGCCGCCCCGAGGGGACTGCCGCCCGCACCGTCCGCACCATCGGTCCCTCCCCGCGTCTCCCGCACCCCCGCCCACACCCGCGCGCGGGCGGTCGGCAACGGCCAACTCCGGTCAACTGAGCGGATGGTGCCACGCACTCTGCGAAACCAACAGGCCCACGCCCAGTCACATCCCGCGCCCGCCCCGGCCCCCGCACCACCGTCCACCCGCCCCCTCGCCACCGCGTCCGCCCGCCCCCGTCCCCCGCCCGGCCTGCGGCGACGGTCCCGGCGGCGGTGAACGGCGCGCGTACGGGCCCGGCCGCGACGGCCGTACCCCGAGGCCGCTGTGTCCTGGCCCACGCCTCACCCGGCGCCACTGGGTCGACCGCCGAGGTTCACCGTGCGTTCATTCACTTCCGTCGGCCGCTTCACCTGATCTACCTAATTTCAGCCTTACCCGGAGCGCGTCACCCCGCCCCAGGGGCAACGCGCCGGGCCTGATGAAACGCGGAACGAAAACAGCAGACGAACACAGTTGAAGAGCCGGCCCGACGCCGGTGCCTCGGCCCCCACCGGGCCACCCGGAGCCACCCCCGGCCCCGGCCTCGCCCCCACGAGGCCCACGGAAGCCGCGGACCCACGGCGAGCAGCCCGCGCTCCGGCCCGGTACCCGGCCGTCGGCACACCGGATACGGCCACGTCCCCACTTCACAGCGCGCCGTCCCACGACACCGGCGGGCGCCATGGGAAGGAACTGAACGAAAGTGAAGCTTCAGCGCACGAACCGGCTTCGTGCCCTCGCTGTCGGCGCTATCGCGGTCTCCGGCGCCCTGGTCCTCACGTCCTGCGGGTCGGACGACAACAGCCAGAACCCGAAGAGCGACACCGCGCAGGCCGCGAAGAACATCAAGTGCGACGGCAAGGGCAAGCTGCTGGCCTCCGGGTCCAGCGCCCAGAAGAACGCGGTCGACGCCTGGGTGAAGAACTACCAGGGCGCCTGCGACGGCACCCAGATCAACTACAAGGACATCGGCTCCGGCGGCGGCGTCCAGGAGTGGCTCCAGGGCACCACCGCCTTCGCCGGGTCCGACGCCGCCCTCAAGCCGGACGAGGTCGCCGCGTCCAAGAAGGTCTGCAAGAGCGGCCAGGGCATCAACCTGCCGATGCTCGGCGGCCCCGTCGCGGTCTCCTACAACCTCTCCGGTGTCGACGACCTCGTGCTCGACGCTCCGACGCTCGCCAAGATCTTCGACTCGAAGATCAAGAAGTGGAACGACCCGGAGATCAAGAAGCTCAACCCGGACGCGAACCTGCCGTCCACCGACATCCAGGCGTTCCACCGCTCCGACGAGTCGGGCACCACGCAGAACCTGAGCCAGTACCTCGGCGACTCCGCGCCGGACGCCTGGAAGTACGAGGCCGACAAGTCCTGGCCCGCGAAGGGCGGCCAGTCCGCCTCCGGCTCCGCCGGTGTCGCGCAGCAGGTGAAGCAGACCGAGGGCGCCATCGGCTACTTCGAGCTCTCGTACGCCGAGGCCAACAGCCTCAACAGCGTCAAGATCGACACGGGTGCGAAGAAGCCCGTCGAGGCCACCTCGGAGAACGCCTCCAAGGCGATCGCCGACGCCGAGATCGTGGGCAAGGGCAAGGACCTCGCCCTGGAGCTCAACTACAAGACCAAGGCCGAGGGCGCGTACCCGATCGTCCTGGTCACCTACGAGATCGCCTGCGACAAGGGCAACAAGAAGGAAACCCTCGACGCCACGAAGTCCTTCCTGAACTACGCGGCGAGCGAGGACGGCCAGAGCATCCTCTCCGAGATCGGCTACGCGCCGCTCCCGGACGAGATCGCCGAGAAGGTCCGCAAGACCATCCCGGAGCTCGCCTGAGTCACGGCGCGGCCGGTTCCCCCGCGGGAACCGGCCGCGCCGCCCCGGCTGCCCCGGCCTCCGGCCCCCGCAGCCAACCCCTCAGCCCCACCATCCGGTGCACCGCCGCCAGGGGAACGTCCCCACCCAGACCGGAGACACCATGGATATAACTCCCACCTCAAGCGCACCGCCGCCGACGGACTCCGCGACCCGGAAGCCCGAGGACGGCGGAACCGGCTCCGCCGGCCAGGGCCCCGGGAACAACCCCGCGAAGGTCAAGGGCAAGGCCGTGCACCCCGGAGACCGGATCTTCCTCGGCCTCTCCCGCGGCTCCGGCATCGCCCTCCTCGCGATCATGGCCGCCATCGCGGGCTTCCTCGGATACCGCGCCTACCTGGCCATCTCCCAAAACTCGGTCAACTTCCTCACCGCGTTCGAGTGGAACCCGCAGGGCGACCCGCCGGCCTTCGGCATCGGCATCCTCGCCTTCGGCACGGCCGTCAGCTCGCTGATCGCGATGGTCATCGCCGTACCCGTGGCCGTGGGCATCGCGCTGTTCATCTCGCACTACGCGCCGCGCAAGCTCGCGGCCCCGCTCGCCTACGTGATCGACCTGCTGGCCGCGGTCCCGTCGATCATCTACGGCCTCTGGGGCGCCCTCTTCCTGGTGCCCTACCTGGACGGCCTCACCCGCTGGCTGGACCAGTTCCTCGGCTGGACGGTCATCTTCGACATGTCCACCCCGGGCAGCCCGGCACGCTCGATCTTCACCGTCGGCATCCTGCTCGCGATCATGATCCTGCCGATCATCACCAACGTCACCCGCGAGGTCTTCCTCCAGGCGCCGAAGATGCACGAGGAGGCCGCGCTGGCCCTCGGCGCCACGCGCTGGGAGGTCATCCGCATGTCGGTGCTGCCCTTCGGCCGCTCCGGCATCATCTCCGCCTCGATGCTCGGCCTCGGCCGCGCGCTCGGCGAGACCATGGCCGTCGCGACCGTGCTCTCCCCCGGCTTCCTCTTCACCTGGCACCTGCTCGACCCGGGCAGCGGCACCTTCGCGCAGAACATCGCCGCGAAGTTCAACGAGGCGAACGACTTCGGACGCGACGCACTCATCGCCTCCGGCCTCGTCCTCTTCGTCATCACCCTGCTCGTCAACGGCGCCGCCCGGTACATCATCGGCCGCCGCAAGGAGTACTCGGGGGCCAACGCATGAGCGAGTCGAGGAGCAGCGAAGGCTGGGGGTCCGCGGAGCGCAGCGGAGTGGACACCCGGCCGCAGCGGAGCCGAAACGAAGCTCTGCAGGAGGAAGACGCATGAGCAACAGCACCCTTACCCCGCAGACCACGAGCGGACCTTCCGCTCCTCCGCAGTCCTCGCCGCTCGCGCACCGCCGCATGCCGCGCTGGTCGCCGGCCGCGATCGCGCTCGGCTCCGTCGGGCTCGGCGTCGGCATCGGGCTGGTCGCCGGCTGGGAGAGCCGGGTGCAGTGGGGCCTCGTCGCCGCCCTGCTGTTCGTCCTCGGCACCTACGCCATCACCACGGCCGTCGAGGGCCGCCGGCAGGCGAAGGACCGGGTCGCCACCAGCGCGGTCTGGGTCTGCTTCGTCCTCGCCGTCGTGCCCCTGGTCTCGCTGGCCTGGACGACGATCAGCCGCGGCTCGAAGCTCGTCGACGGCTACTTCCTGACCCACTCCATGGGCGGGATGACCAACCTCGAAGAGGGCGGCGGCATCTACCACGCCCTCCTCGGCACCCTGGAGCAGGTCGGCCTGGCCACGGCCATCGCCGCGCCGCTCGGACTGCTGACCGCGATCTACCTCGTCGAGTACGGGCGCGGCCGCCTCGCGCAGGCCGTGACCTTCTTCGTCGACGTCATGACGGGCATCCCGTCGATCGTCGCCGGTCTCTTCGTCCTGTCCTTCTGGAACCTCGGCCTCGGCTTCGGGCCCTCCGGGTTCGCGGGCTCCATGGCCCTGGCGATCCTGATGGTGCCGGTGGTCGTCCGCTCCACGGAGGAGATGCTCAAGCTCGTGCCGAACGAGCTGCGCGAGGCCTCCCTCGCGCTGGGCGTCCCGAAGTGGAAGACGATCCTCAAGGTCGTCATCCCGACCGCCATCGGCGGCATCACCACCGGCGTCATGCTCGCCGTCGCCCGCATCGCGGGCGAGACCGCGCCCGTCATGCTGCTGGTCTTCGGCAACCCCCTGATCAACCCGAACCCCTTCTCGGGTGCGCAGGAGTCCCTGCCGCTGTACGTCTGGAACCAGTACAAGCTCGGCAACGAAGCGAGCATCGACCGCGCGTGGGCCGGAGCGCTCACCCTGATCGCGGTCGTCATGATCCTCAATCTGGTCGCCCGCGGTGTCGCCCGCTGGAAGGCCCCCAAGGGAGCAAGGCGCTGACCGCGCGGACGGCACCACCGCCCGCATCCGGACACCGCCTCCCCCTCAGCACGAAAGAAGTGACGTAACCATGGCCAAGCGCATCGACGTCAGCGGCCTGACCGCCTACTACGGCTCCCACAAGGCCATCGACGACATCTCCATGAGCGTCGAGCCCCGCTCCGTGACGGCCTTCATCGGCCCGTCCGGCTGCGGCAAGTCGACCTTCCTCCGCACCCTCAACCGCATGCACGAGGTGACCCCCGGCGGCCGCGTCGAGGGCAAGGTGATGCTCGACCACGAGGACCTGTACGGCGCGGGCGTCGACCCGGTCGCCGTCCGCCGCACCATCGGCATGGTCTTCCAGCGCCCCAACCCGTTCCCGACGATGTCCATCTACGACAACGTCGCCGCGGGTCTGCGCCTGAACGGCAGCTACAAGAAGAAGGAGCTCGACGAGGTCGTCGAGAAGTCCCTCCAGGGCGCCAACCTCTGGAACGAGGTCAAGGACCGCCTGAACAAGCCCGGTTCCGGCCTCTCCGGCGGTCAGCAGCAGCGGCTGTGCATCGCCCGCGCCATCGCCGTCGAGCCGCAGGTGCTGCTGATGGACGAGCCCTGCTCGGCCCTCGACCCGATCTCCACGCTGGCGATCGAGGACCTGATCGGCGAGCTGAAGTCCCAGTTCACGATCGTCATCGTGACGCACAACATGCAGCAGGCGGCGCGCGTCTCCGACCGCACGGCCTTCTTCAACCTGGCGGCCGTCGGCCAGCCCGGCAAGCTCGTCGAGATCGACGAGACCGAGCGGATCTTCTCCAACCCCTCGGTCCAGGCCACGGAGGACTACATCTCCGGCCGCTTCGGCTGATCCACCGAGAACTCCTTGCGGTGCTGCATGGCGGTGCCACCGCAAGGCAACGGGCCCGGCCCCCGAGGACACGCGGGGGGCCGGGCCCGACTCGTTGCTACGGCGCCCGAAGGGGCGCGGGGAACTGCGCGAAGAACCACGACGCACCCGCGGCCGGTGACGCACCGACAGGGGCACCCCGAGCCGCAAGGGCGACGGAACCCCGCCGGACGGCGACCGGCGTCAGCCGAACACCAGCTTCACGATCCAGTAGCAGACGGCGGCCACGATCGCCGCCGCCGGCATGGTGATGAACCAGCCCATGATGATGTTCTTGGCCACGCCCCACCGCACCGCGGAAACCCGCTTGGTCGCCCCGACACCCATGATCGCCGAGGTGATCACGTGGGTCGTCGAGATCGGCGCGTGGAAGAGGAAGGACGCCGTGTACATCACGGACGCCGCCGTGGTCTCGGCCGCGAAGCCCTGGGGCGGGTCGAGCTCGATGATCCGGCGGCCGAGCGTCCGCATGATGCGCCAGCCGCCCGCGTAGGTGCCGAGCGAGAGCATCAGCGCACAGGCGATCTTGACCCAGACCGGGATCTCGTTGTGCTCCTGCACATCGGCGATGGTCAGCGCCATCACCACGACACCCATGGTCTTCTGCGCGTCCTGGAGGCCGTGCCCGAGCGCCATGCCCGCCGCCGAGACCGTCTGCGCGATACGGAATCCCCGCTTCGCACGGTGCGGGTTCGCCTTGCGGAAGATCCACATGATGAGCGCCATCACGAGGTAACCGAGGACGAGGCCGACGATCGGCGAGAGGAACATCGGGAGCACGATCTTCTCGACCACGCCCGTCCAGTAGACGGCGATGCCGCCCGCGAGCGCCGCGCCCACCATGCCGCCGAACAGCGCGTGCGACGAGGAGGACGGCAGCCCGAAGTACCAGGTGATCAGGTTCCACACGATCGCGCCGACCAGGGCCGTACACAGGATGGCCATCCCGCTGGAGCCGTGCGGCGTCTCGATGAGCCCCTCACTGACGGTCTTCGCGACGCCGCTGCCGAGGAAGGCACCGGCGAGGTTCATGACCGCGGCCATGGCGAGGGCCGCGCGTGGGGTCAGGGCCCGGGTGGAGACGGAGGTGGCGATGGCGTTCGCCGAGTCGTGGAAGCCGTTGGTGTACGTGAAGAAGAGCGCGACCCCGATGGTCGCGATCAGCGCGAACGTGTCCACAGCCGGTCAGGACTCCTTGACCGCGATGGTCTCGACCGTGTTGGCGACGTGTTCGAAGGCGTCGGCCGCTTCCTCGAGGACGTCCACGATCTGCTTGAGCTTCATGACCTCGATCGCGTCGTACTTGCCGTTGAACATGTACGCGAGGAGCTTCCGGTGGATCTGGTCGGCCTGGTTCTCCAGGCGGTTGACCTCGATCCAGTACTCGGTGAGGTTCTCCATGGTCCGCAGGTGAGGCATCGCCTCGGCGGTGAGCTCGGCGGCCCGCGACAGCACCTCGATCTGCTGTTCGACGCCCTTGGGCAGCTCCTCGACCTCGTACAGGACGACCAGGTCGACGGCCTCCTCCATGAAGTCCATGATGTCGTCGAGCGACGAGGCGAGCTTGTAGATGTCCTCGCGGTCGAACGGCGTGATGAAGGAGGAGTTGAGCTGGTGGAAGATGGCGTGCGTCGCGTCATCCCCGGCGTGCTCCGCGGCACGCATCCGCTCGGCGATCTCGGCGCGTGCGGAGGAATCCGCTCCGAGCAGTTCCATCAGGAGTTTCGAGCCCGTCACAATGTTGTCCGCGGAGGCCGCGAACATGTCGTAGAAGCTCGTCTCCCTGGGGGTCAGACGAAAGCGCACTGGGATTCCTCGGTGTGCATCGGTTTTGGTCTCGTTGATGCTAGGCGCATCATCCGGCCACAGCGAGGCGGCCTTCCCCAGTGTCGCGCATGGATGGTCGTGCTCTGAACCGCCCTCCGGCAAATCGGCTACCATATACCCACGAGGGGTATGGAACGTGCCTTTTGCGCCACTTCTGCCCGCCCGACCGTCCCCACCCCTGGAGGAACCATGACGACGGCCGAGACCAGCGCCTCCGACGGCACCTCCGGCGCCGCGCGGGGAACGCTCACCGACACCGCCGAGGCCGCGGCCGCCGAGGTCGCCGCCTCCTCCGACACCCCCTGCCCCGCGCACTCGGCCACGGGCGAGCACGGCTACACCAAGGACAAGGCCGCGCACCTCAAACGCCTGCGCCGGATCGAGGGCCAGATCCGCGGCCTGCAGCGCATGGTGGACGAGGACGTGTACTGCATCGACATCCTCACGCAGGTCTCCGCGTCCACGAAGGCCCTCCAGTCCTTCGCCCTCCAGCTGCTGGAGGAGCACCTGCGGCACTGCGTCGCCCACGCCGCGCAGGACGGCGGCACCGAGATGGACGAGAAGGTCGAGGAGGCGACGGCAGCGATCGCCCGCCTGCTGCGCACCTGACCCGAACTCGCCGTCCGGGCACGCCCGTTGGGCTCACCACCGCTCCGCGACGGCCTCCCGGCCCGTGCCGGGTGCGCAGGCGCTGAGGATCTCGTCGATGCGGGCCTGACTGAGCAGTTCTCCCGCCGCCTCGGCGGTGGACGCGGCGATCATCAGCTCGCCGCAGAGTTCGATCTCGGCCAGCGCCACGTGGTCCCAGGCCACGGACCGCGCCGGACCCCGCAGCTCGTACCCGGCAGCGTCACCCGGCACCCGCACCACCTCCTCCTCGTGCCCCAGAGTAGGGAAGGGTGCACCCTCCGCGTATGCCACTTCGGCACGTTGGCGGATTCTCGCTCCGGCCGGAAATCGCCGCTCCCGCCGCGCGGGCCGCTACGGCGCGGACGAGCCGATCGTGCCGCTGAAGATGTCCTCGGGATCGGGCATCTCCACCTGTACCGGAACGCCGAAGTCGTGGAACCAGGTCGTCGACGAGACGGCCGTCCCGTCCGAGCCGGTGGCCGAACCCGTCGCGAACCGGAACTGGTGCCGGACCTTCCGCAGGCGCCCCTGCCCGTCGACGTACGCGTCAAACGGAACCGTCCCGCTGGCGAACCCCCGGGCCGCGGCCGCCAGTTGCCTCCGCACCCGCGGCGACGCCGCCTCGGCCGCGGCCGAGAGCTCGACCGTGCCGCTGTAGTGGTGCACCGCCGTCCCCATGTCCCCGGCGGCGCCGCGCACGTCCCTGGCGCCCAGCGTCCGCTCGCCCTCGTACGTCACCTTGCGTGCGCCGCGCAGGAGTTCGGCCGCGCTGAGGGGGCTGGTCGCGCCGTTGGTCAGCAGGTTGCCGTCGGGGAGCCGGGTGACGTCGAGCCGGACCCACTTGTCGGCCGGGACGCCGGCACCGCGGTTCTTCATGTACAGCGCGCCCGGCGCGAGCAGTTCGGTGATCGGCCTGCGCTCGCCCGGCTTCGACCCGGGCCCGCCCTGCGGAAGCCGCACCTCCAGCCGCCCGACGCCCCGCGCGTAGTCGAAGGCGCCGCGGCCGTCGACGGCGAGGCGGGTGCCGCCGCTCTCGGTCAGCATCGAGGTGGACGCGGCCGACGTACCCGCCTTGACCAGGACGTCAGCGGCGCCGCGTACCGCGTCGTGGGGCGCAGGAGCGTTCCTGCCGTCGCCGACACCCGCGCCGCCCGAGCCGCTGACGGGCGCGCCGTCGTCCGTACCCGCGGCGTCGCCGCCGACCGAGCAGCCGGCGGCGGACAGCAGCGCCGTGGTGACCGCTCCGGCGGTGACGAGCGTCACGGCGGCCACCCGCCCGCGCGTCCACCGCCTCCGCCATGTGACAAGCCGCCACCCGACCCGCATCCTCCGCCGCTCCCAACACCCGACCCGCACGAGGGATTTCGCCCCGTTTCGCCCTGGCCGGTTCAACGACGCACGCGGCGGCGCCGTCACGGGCTGCCGGTACGGTGGTCGTGTGTCAGAGCGATTTCTCGACCAGATGCTCGACCGGCTGCCCGGCCAGGAGCCGGGCCCGGCCCCCGAGCACCGCACGGCGACCACCGAGCGCGGCTCGTTCCTCAGCGCCCACTGCTCCTGCGGCTGGCGCGGTCCGGCCCGCCGGGCCCGCGAGACCGCCCGCGCGGACGCCGCCTCGCACGCCGGGGAACCCGGCCCCTGACCTCCCCCGCACACAGCTGTGCCCCGGCGATCCCTGCCGGATCACCGGGGCACCCGAGCCGTGCGGAACGTCAGCCTCCGCGGGCGCTCACCTCAGCTGTGCAGGGCGGCCGTCCTGGGCGTAGCCGCCCTGCCCGTGACCGGGGTCGCCAAGCGGCGCGTCCTGGGCGCCCGAGGCGAACGGAACCTCCCGCTCCGGGAAGCCGGCGCCGTGCGGGGCGCCCGTGCCGGGGCCGTCCGCTTCACCGGCGCCCGCCCACACCAGCGGGCCGACCCGCGGGGAACCGGCCACCGCCCGGACGAGCGGGGTCAGCAGCCACATCGCGACCGGGGCCAGCAGCAGCGCCGAGGCCATGCCGAGGGCGAGTCCGCCGATGACGTCCGTCGGGTAGTGCACGCCCATGTAGACGCGGCTGAAGCCGGCCAGGACGGCGAGCACGATGCCGATCAGGCCGAGCTTCCGGTTGACCAGGAAGATGCCGACGGCCAGCGCCATGGCCAGCGTCGCGTGGTCGCTGACGAACGAGTAGTCGCTCTTGCCCTCGATCAGGACTTCCAGGCCCTTGTGGTCGAAGAAGGGCCGGGGCCGCTCGACGAAGCCCCGGATGGGGATGTTGGCGATCAGCGCGACGACCGCGGCGAGCGGCGTCCACACCAGCCCGGCGAAGCCGGCGACCGCCTCCTCGCGGGTCGGCCGCTTGCGGGTGTGCCCCCACCAGGCCCAGAGGCCGAGCAGGACCAGCGCGAGGATGATGCCGTACTCGCCGACGTACTCCATGAGCCGGTCCGCCCAGGTCGGCGCTGCCTCGGCGAGGCCGTTGACCCCGTAGAGCAGGTCCACGTCCGGGTTGTCCCAAAACGCCATCGTGGTGCGGCCCCTCAATCTGCCTGAATCTCGTCCGTCTGCTGCGCTACCGACCCCCGTGAACCGTCAGGTGCGGAACAGTTCTTCCGTACCGGGGAACGCACCACCACCGGGCGGGCGTTCCGCTCCTTACCGAACGATCACCTGGACGTTACCGAAGGGTGACCGCTGATCGCGGCGCCCCCATTCTTCCGCAGTCCTGCGGAGCCGCTACCGCGCCTGCCGAGGATCAGCCATCCGTCGGACGGGTGGCGCCGAAGTACTTCGGGGTGTCGATCGGGTCGAACCGGATCTCCGCCCCGGTGTAGGGCGCGTCGATCATGTGGCCGCCGCCGACGTAGATCCCCACGTGGTCGATGGAGCGCGGGTCCTCCAGGTCTGTGGCGAAGAACACCAGGTCCCCGGGCCGGAGTTCGTCCCGTTTCGGGTGCGGTCCCGAGTTCCACTGGTCGTTGGCGACGCGGGGCAGCTCGATGCCGACGCTGGCGTACGCCGCCTTCGTCAGGCCCGAGCAGTCGAACCTGCCGTTGTCCTCCGGGGTGCCGTCGCCGCCCCACAGGTACGGGGTGCCGAGCTTCTTCTGCGCGTAGTAGATGGCGCCGGCCGACTGCTTCGAGGGCTCGACGCGGCTCTTCTTCGCGGCGAAGCTCTGCTCCATCTTCTTGATCGTCGAGACGTAGTTCTGCGTCTCCTCGTACGGCGGCACGCCCCCGTACTGGATCACCGCGTACGCGCCCGCGTTGTACGCGGCCAGCATGTTCTCGGTGCCGTCCCCCGGCGCGTCCTTCACATACTTCGCGAGCTTGCAGTCGTAACTCGCGGCGGAGGGGATGGCGTCCTTCGGGTTCCACACGTCACGGCTGCCGTCGCCGTCGCCGTCGATGCCGTGCGCGGCCCAGGTCTCCGGGATGAACTGGGCGATGCCCTGCGCGGCCGCGTGGCTCTGGGCCTGCGGGCGCCAGCCGCTCTCCTGGTAGAGCTGGGCGGCGAGCAGCGCCGGGTTCAGCTCCTCGCACAGGTTGCCCCACTTCTGCACCAGGCCCTGGTACGCGGTCGGCACCGTACCCTTCGCGAGTGTGACGGAACGGCCGCCGGCCGCACCGCCGAGCAGGTTCGCCGACACGATGTACGTGCCGACGACGAGAAACGCCACGAAGGCGGCGAACAGCCCGAGTCCGCCCCCGACACCGAGCAGCCATATCTTCTTCTTCTGCGCGCGCACCCCTCAACCCTCCCCCATCCAGGCCGACTTCAGTGCCGATCCTCCCCGAGTCATGGCAGAATCCGAAGTGCGCGGGGTCGGAGCCGCGCAGCGCGGACGTCCGGTCTCCATCATCAATCTCCGACATGGGGCGGTGACTTCACCATGTATCTGGCAGCCGAGAAGGGCGACATCACCACCATCATCGGCGGGATCGCCCCGGACTGGGGCCCGTTCGGGCAACTCGGCAACGAGGCGCGCGTGATGGTCGAGGTCGTCATGGCCATCGCGATCCTGCTGTGCCTCGGCATCGCCATCTGGGGTGCCGCGAAACAGCGCATCGGCGCGACGGCACTGCGGGACACCTTCAGCGCCGAGCAGGGCAAGGGACTGATCGTCGCGGGGCTCACCGGCGTGTTCATCATCGGTTCCCTCGGCACGCTGTTCACCATCGTCTACGGCATGGCTGTTTAGGCGCCCGTCCACCACCGCCCGCCGCCGGTCCGTCAGGGCCGGGGGTGCGGGGCGTGCGGCGCCGGAGAGACCGGATCGAGGCCGCATGGACATCGTGAACCCCGCCGTCGAGGAGTACCTGCTCGCCCACTGCACCCCGGCCGACGAGCTGCTGCGCGACCTCGTCGCGGAGACCCGGACACTGCCCGCCGGCACGTCGATGCAGATCTCGCACGACGAGGGCGAACTGCTCACCATGCTGGTGCAGTTGACGGGCGCGCGGTTCGCCGTGGAGATCGGCGTCTTCACCGGGTACTCCTCGATCTGCATCGCCCGCGGCCTCCCGCCCGGCGGCCACCTGCTGGCCTGCGACATCTCCCGCGAGTGGACGGACGTCGCCACCCGCTACTGGCAGCGGGCCGGGCTCACCGAACGGATCGACCTGCGGATCGCCCCCGCGCTGGAGACGCTGCACGCGCTGCCCGCCGACCGCGCCGTCGACTTCGCCTTCCTCGACGCGGACAAGCCGGGGTACCCGGCCTACTACGAGGAACTCGTCCCGCGTCTGCGCCCCGGCGGCCTGATCGTCGTGGACAACGTGCTGCGCGGCGGCCGCGTTCTGGACGAGACCCGGCAGGACGAGGACGTCCGCGGCGTCCGGGAGCTCAACGAGATGATCGCGGCGGACGAGCGGGTGCAGACGGTGATGCTGCCGGTCAGGGACGGGATCACGCTCGTCCGCAGGCGGTGAGCGGGGCGGGCTGCGCCTCCGGGGTCCGACCGTGAGGGGACGCACCGGGTCCGACCGCAGGGGGACGCGTGCGACGAGGCCCGCGCCGTAGGCTCGGCGCATGCCGAACTCCCTTGACCACGAACGCTACTGCGCGGAGATCGTCGAGCAGACCCGGCTGTTCCGCGAGGCCCTCCAGGGCGCCGACCTCGCGGCCACGGTGCCCACCTGCCCGGACTGGACGCTGCGCGAGCTCGCCGTCCACCTCGGCGGCGCGCACCGCTGGGCCGCCGAGATCGTCCGCCGGCGCGCGCAGGGGCCCGTGCCCGACGAGGAGGTCCCCGGCCGGCACGGCCCGCC
Organism: Streptomyces sp. HNM0574; assembly: GCF_012726235.1. Classification (GTDB taxonomy): domain Bacteria; phylum Actinomycetota; class Actinomycetes; order Streptomycetales; family Streptomycetaceae; genus Streptomyces. Next base: position 194,416 of record NZ_JAASAH010000005.1, on the reverse strand, counting down.
GGAGGGCGGCGCGGGCGTCGACGCCTGGCTCGCCGAGGGCGCCGGGCTCCTCGCCCAGACGCTGCGCGCGTCCGGCCCCGAGGCGGAGGTCTGGTCGTACTTCCCGAACGGCCGCGCCGCCTTCTACGGCCGCCGCATGGCCCACGAGACGGCCGTGCACCGCGCCGACGCCTGCCTGGCCGTCGGCGTCCCGTACACGGTCGACGCCGCGCTCGCGCTGGACACCGTGGATGAATGGCTGGAAATCGTCAGCAGCGAGGCCGCCCGCACGTACAAGAAGGAGCTCGGCGCGCTCGACAGCCGCGCGGGCGACACGATCCACCTGCACGCGACGGACGTGGAGCCCGCCGCTGACGGATCCGGGAGCGCCGAGTGGGTCCTGGAGATCGAGGACGGCGGCATCGGCTGGCGGCACGCGCACGAGAAGTCGACGGTGGCCCTGCGCGGCCCCCTCACCGAGCTGCTCCTCGCCTTCCAGCGCCGCATTCCGGTGACCGCGCCGGGCCTCGAAGTCATCGGCGACGCAGACCTGTTGGATCTCTGGCTGGCCAAGACGGCCTTCTGACCGCCCCGTTCACCGGCCCTGCGGTCAGATCTCGCGGACGACACGGGCCGGATTGCCGACGGCGACGACGTTCGCGGGGAGGTCCCGTACGACGACGGAGCCCGCGCCCACCACGGTGTTCTCGCCGATGGTGACGCCCGGGCAGACGATCACCCCGCCGCCGAGCCAGACGTTGTCGCCGAGCGTGATCGGCTGCGAGGCCTCCCACTTGGCCCGGCGCGGCTCGGGATCGACGGGGTGGGTCGGCGTCAGCAGCTGGACGTTGGGCCCGATCTGGACGTCCGCGCCGATGGTGACCCGTCCGACGTCCGCGAGGACCAGGCCCCAATTGACGAACGTACGGGGGCCGATGGTCGTCTGGTAGCCGTAGTCGGCGCGCAGCGGCGGCCGGACGACGGCCTCCTCGCCGACCTCGGCGAGGAGCTCGCGCAGGATCGCGTCCCGCGCGCGCTGGTCGCCGGCGCGGGTGGCGTTGTACCGGTCGGCGAGCTGCTCGGCGCGGAGGGCGTCGGCGGTGAGTTCGGGGTCGTCGGCGAGGTAGTGCTCACCGGCGAGCATGCGTTCCTTGTGCGACAGGGCTTCGGTGTGCGGCGAACCGGGGGCCGGGGCTGAAGTCACGGTGTTCCCTTCGACTGGACGTGCTCCGCACGCCAGCATCCCGTGCGGGCCGCGGCGGTCGCAGCAGCTTTTCGCCGCGGCCCGCACGTCGCCCGACTGGCGGTCGCGGTCCCGCCGCATGCTTGTCCACACCCTGTGGACAAGCATGCGGCGGGACCGCGCTCCGGACCACCCCCGCCCCAACCCCCGCCACCAAACCCGCAGTTCGCCGCCGGAAGCCCCGGACGCCACCGCCCCGGCACCCCCTCCGCCCACCGAAACCAGATATCCACAACCTGTGGATGCTCCACACCTCCACCCGCACCCGGCCCCCCTCCCGCCGGAACAACGAACGGCCCCCAAAAGGGGCGCGGGGAACTGCGCCCTCCTGGGGGCGCGGGGAACGGCGCCCTCTTGGGGGCGCGGGGAACGGCGCGAACGGCCACGACGTACGGGGTGATCCGGCGACGGCATCAAGCACCCCGGACCGTGGCGGGCCCGCGCTGCGCTTGCCAGCCCTGCGCCTAGGCGCAGACCTCCCAAGCGGGGCGAGCCCGAGAAGCGGGGGCACCCCGACAAGGGGCGCGGGGAACGGCGCGAAAAGGGGCGCGGGGAACTGCGCGAAAAAGGGGCGCGGGGAACGGCGCAAAAAACCGAACCCCGAAGCACCCGCACCCCAAAATGCACCCGCCCCCCGAAAACCCCCTACGTAGGCCGCGGCTCCGGCTCCGGTTCCGGCGAAGGCCCCGGCCCCGGCCCCGGCGAAGGCGGCCCCGGCACCGGCCCCGGATCCGGCGGCACCGGATCAGGCGGCCCCGGCACCGGCGGCCCGGGCAACGGCTCCGGCACCGGATCCGGCGGCGTGGGCCGCGTAGGCCCCGGCACCGGCGGCGAGGTCGCCCCGCCCCGACGCGAGGCGACAGGGACGCGCCCCGCAACACACCACCGCCCGGGGCGGCTTGGGAGCGGGACGAGGAAAGCGGCGGATGCCGCGGAGCTGCGCATGGTCACTCCTGCGGATCGAAAGCTCGGGCCCACGTACCGGCGCGCACGCGCGGAGCGGTGACCGCGGCTAAGTACACCGCGTACGCGGCCCCGCCGCCCGCCGGGCGCGGCAGCCGGGTGAGCCCGCGCCGCACGCGCACACCCACGCTCACGCCCCGGCTACCCGCGCACCGCGCACTCATGCCCGCCCCCCCCGGACGGGGAACCGGCTGTCGGACCCGTGTCCTACGATGCGCGCCATGGAGCCCTCAGCAGCGAGTCTCGTCGCCAAGGTCGCCTCCAGCGCCGTGGGGCCGCTGGTGCGTTCCCTGTTCGTCCGGGAGGGCCCCGGCGCCGCGCTGGTGGAGAAGCCGCAGCGGATCTCGGGGCTGGTCTCGTTCCGCGGCGAGAAGCGCGTCCTGGCCCCGGCGGACCTGGAGCGGCTCGCCGGGCAGCTCGTCCGCCGCGTCAACCGCGCCTCGGGGCCGCACGAGCGGGCCGTGCCCGAGGCCGAGGAGGAGAGCGTCGCGTCCGCGGTCGCGGCGACGCTGACCGCGCTGGGCGAGATCGGCCTCACCGACGTCGAGGCCGTCGGCCTCGGCCACGAGGCGTTCGCCCGCGTCCTCCTGAGGCAGCAGGAGGAGGACGCCACCGTCCCGCCGCACCACCGCCTGAGCGCCGACGCCGCCACCCTGCACACCCGCGTGCTGGACACCGCCTGCCTGCACGTCCTGGAGTTCTTCACCAAGCGCTCGGCCTTCGTCCCCCGCACCCTCGTCGAACAGTCCCGGCAGCTCAACGAGCTCGTCCGGCTGACGGACCTGCTCGCCGAGCGCCTCCCGTCCCGGACTGCCGAGGACGCCCGCTTCGAGCAGCAGTACACCGAGCATCTCGCCCGCAAACACGGCGAGTTGACGATCTACGGGCTGGACACCGCGCAGGCCCGCGAATGGCGGCTGGATTCCGCCTACGTCTCCCTGGAGGCCACGCACGACGCGGGCCACGGCGCCGGCCTCCCCCTCCCCGCCGACGAGGCCCTCGCCGGCCACGAACGCGTCCTGCTGCGCGGCGGCGCCGGCAGCGGCAAGACCACCCTCGTCCAGTGGCTCGCCGTCACCGCGGCCCGGCCGCGGGACATACCGGCACAGCTGCACCACCTCGTCGGCCGCGTCCCCTTCGTCCTGCCGCTGCGCCGCGTCGCCCGCGACGGGCGGCTGCCGACGCCGGACGCCTTCCTGCACGCGGTGGGCAGTTCGGCCGCCGGGGCGCAGCCGGACGGCTGGGCCGACCGCGTGCTGCGCGCGGGCCGCGGCCTGCTCCTGGTCGACGGCATCGACGAGATCCCCGGGCCCGAGCGCGAGTCCGTCCGCCGCTGGCTCCGGGACCTGCTGGGCGATTTCCCCGGGAACCTGTGGCTGGTCACCGCCCGCCCCTCCGCCGTACGCGAGGACTGGCTGACCCGCGAGGGCTTCACCGAGCTGTCGCTCGCGCCGATGTCCCGGGCCGACGTGTCCGCGTTCGTCCACCGCTGGACGGAGGCGGCCGAGGCGGCCCCCGAGTCGGCCGAAGCGCTGCTGCGCCAGATCCGCACCCACCCCGATCTGGCCCGCCTCGCCGTCAACCCGCTGATGTGCGGCCTGCTCTGCGCCCTGCACCGCGAGCGGCACGGCGTCCTGCCGCGCGGCCGCAAGGAGCTGTACGACGCGGCGCTGAGCATGCTCCTGGAACGCCGCGACCGCGAACGCGGCATCCCCGCCGAGGACTTGGGCACCGGCGGCGGACTCACCAAGGAACCCCAGATCCAGCTGATCCAGAAGCTGGCCCACTGGATGATCCGCAACGGCCGCGCGGAGCTGGACCACGAGGACGCCGTCGCCCAGCTGGCCCGCGCCCTGCCCGCCATGCCGCACCTCACGGCCCCGCCGGAGGCCGTCCTGCGCCACCTGCTGGACCGCTCCGGCCTGCTCCGCGAACCGGCCCCGGGCCGCGTCGACTTCGTGCACCGCACCTTCCAGGACTACCTGGCCGCCAAGGCCGCGGTCGAGGAGGGCGATTTCCCGCTCGTCGTCGACAACGCGCACAAGGACCAGTGGGAGGACGTCGTCCGCATGGCGGTGGCCCACGCCCGCCCCGCCGAACGCACCCGTATCCTCCGCGGCCTCCTCGCCCTCGGCACCGTCCGCACCACCCTCCTCGCCACCGCCTGCCTGGAGCAGGCCACGGAGCTCGACCCGGCGGTGTACGCGGAGGTCACCTCCCGCACGGCGGGCCTGGTCCCGCCCCGGGACGCGGAGTCCGCCCGCCGCCTGGCCGAATCCGCCGGCCCCCTCGTCCTCCCGATGCTCCCCGGCCCGGACGAGGTCCCCGACGAGGCCACCGCCCACGCCGTCGTCACCACCGCCACCCGCATCCCCGGCGACGCCTCCCTCACCTACCTCACCCGCTGGCGCACCTACCGCTCTCTGGCCGTCCGCCGCCAACTCGCCTGGTCCTGGCGCCGGTTCGACACGACGGCGTACGCGGAGGAGATCCTCGCCCACCTCGACCCGTCCGGCCTGTACTTCACCATCCGGGACGAGGAGCAGTTGGAGGCGCTGCACGCCCTCGGCGGCCGTCCCCGCGTCCAGACGCTCTCCAGGGCGGCCGCGTCCGCCCTGGCCGCCCACCCGCTGCGCCGGGACGTCACCCACCTCTGGCTCTGTTTCCACGACCCGGAACCGGAGGCGTGGGACCGGCATTTCCCCCGCCTGCACACCCTGGTGCTGCCGCACGGCGAACGCCTCGCCCCCGTCGCCGGGAAAGCCCCCCGTCTGACCGTCCTGGCCGAACACTCCCTCCCCCACGAGGAACGCTGAGGCAATTCCGGTCGGATTCCCACTCCCCGCAGCGGGAAATCAACGCCCGGCAGCCCGGGAATTCCGTGGCGGGAAACTCCCGGCCGCGAAGGGAAAGCCCAAAAACGCCCGCGGGCCCGGCGTCTCATGTCGAGACGTCGGGCCCGCGGGCGTTGGAACGTGCGGTGGGTGATCCCGCTGCGGGGAGCGGTCACGCCTCCTTGGAGAGGTTCGGGCCGCCGCCGGTGGCGGATTCGACCGGGGGCGCGTCCGGGAGGGAGGACTTCTCCTCGCCCCGGAAGGTGAAGGTCGCCTCGGCGCCCTCGCCCTCGGTGCCCACGACCACGATGTGGCCCGGACGCAGATCGCCGAAGAGGATCTTCTCGGAGAGGACGTCCTCGATCTCGCGCTGGATGGTCCGGCGCAGCGGACGGGCGCCCATCACCGGGTCGTAACCGCGCTTGGCGAGCAGTTCCTTGGCGTCCGTGGACAGCTCGATGCCCATGTCCCGGTCCTTCAGCCGCTCGTCGACCTGCGACAGCATGAGGTCGACGATGCGGATGATGTCTTCCTGCGTGAGCTGGTGGAAGACCACCGTGTCGTCGACACGGTTGAGGAACTCGGGCCGGAAGTGCTGCTTCAGCTCGTCGTTGACCTTGGCCTTCATCCGGTCGTAGCCGGTCTTGACGTCGCCCTGTCCGGCGAAGCCGAGGTTGAAGCCCTTGGAGATGTCCCGGGTGCCGAGGTTGGTCGTCATGATGATGACCGTGTTCTTGAAGTCGACTTCCCGGCCCTGGGAGTCGGTCAGGCGACCGTCCTCCAGGATCTGCAGCAGCGAGTTGAAGATGTCCGGGTGGGCCTTCTCCACCTCGTCGAAGAGGACGACGGAGAACGGCTTGCGGCGGACCTTCTCGGTGAGCTGGCCGCCCTCCTCGTATCCGACGTAGCCGGGAGGCGAGCCGAACAGCCGGGAGACGGTGTGCTTCTCGCTGAACTCCGACATGTCGAGGGAGATCAGCGCTTCCTCGTCACCGAAGAGGAACTCGGCGAGCGTCTTGGACAGCTCCGTCTTACCGACACCGGACGGACCGGCGAAGATGAACGAACCGCCGGGACGCTTCGGGTCCTTGAGGCCCGCACGGGTACGCCGGATGGCCTGCGAGAGCGCCTTGATGGCGTCCTGCTGGCCGATGACGCGCTTGTGCAGCTCGTCCTCCATGCGCAGCAGCCGCGAGGACTCCTCCTCGGTGAGCCGCATGACCGGGACGCCGGTGGAGGCGGCCAGGACCTCGGCGATCAGGTCCTCGTCGACCTCGGCGACGACGTCCATGTCGCCGGCCTTCCACTCCTTCTCCCGCTTGGCCTTCTGCGCGAGGAGCTGCTTCTCGTTGTCCCGCAGGGACGCGGCCTTCTCGAAGTCCTGCGCGTCGATCGCGGACTCCTTGTCCATCCGGACGCTCGCGATCTTCTCGTCGAACTCGCGGAGGTCCGGCGGCGCGGTCATCCGGCGGATGCGCATGCGCGAACCGGCCTCGTCGATCAGGTCGATGGCCTTGTCCGGCAGGAAGCGGTCCGAGATGTAGCGGTCGGCGAGCGTGGCGGCGCCGACCAGGGCCGCGTCCGTGATGGAGACGCGGTGGTGCGCCTCGTAACGGTCCCGCAGGCCCTTGAGGATCTCGATCGTGTGCGGCAGCGACGGCTCCGCGACCTGGATCGGCTGGAAGCGGCGCTCGAGGGCCGCGTCCTTCTCCAGGTGCTTGCGGTACTCGTCGAGCGTCGTCGCACCGATGGTCTGGAGTTCGCCGCGGGCCAGCATCGGCTTGAGGATGCTGGCGGCGTCGATGGCGCCCTCGGCGGCACCCGCGCCGACGAGCGTGTGCAGCTCGTCGATGAACAGGATGATGTCGCCGCGGGTGCGGATCTCCTTGAGCACCTTCTTCAGGCGCTCCTCGAAGTCACCGCGGTACCGCGAGCCGGCGACCAGGGCACCGAGGTCGAGGGTGTAGAGGTGCTTGTCCTTGAGGGTCTCGGGCACCTCGCCCTTGACGATGGCCTGGGCCAGGCCCTCGACGACGGCCGTCTTGCCGACGCCCGGCTCGCCGATGAGCACCGGGTTGTTCTTCGTACGGCGCGAGAGCACCTGCATGACGCGCTCGATCTCCTTCTCGCGCCCGATGACCGGGTCGAGCTTGGATTCGCGCGCGGCCTGCGTGAGGTTGCGGCCGAACTGGTCCAGGACGAGGGAGGTCGAGGGCGTGCCCTCGGCGGGGCCACCCGCGGTGGCCGCCTCCTTGCCGCCGGAGTAACCGGAGAGCAGCTGGATGACCTGCTGCCGCACCCGGTTCAGATCGGCGCCCAGCTTCACGAGGACCTGGGCGGCGACGCCCTCGCCCTCGCGGATCAGGCCGAGCAGGATGTGCTCCGTACCGATGTAGTTGTGGCCGAGCTGAAGGGCTTCGCGGAGCGACAGCTCCAGCACCTTCTTGGCACGGGGGGTGAAGGGGATGTGGCCGGAGGGGGCCTGCTGCCCCTGGCCGATGATCTCCTCCACCTGCTGGCGGACCGCCTCGAGCGAAATCCCGAGGCTCTCCAGTGCCTTAGCGGCGACACCCTCACCCTCGTGGATCAGGCCCAGAAGGATGTGCTCGGTGCCGATGTAGTTGTGGTTGAGCATCCGGGCTTCTTCCTGAGCCAGGACGACAACCCGCCGCGCGCGGTCGGTGAACCTCTCGAACATCGTTAATCGCTCCTCAGAGCGGTCAGGCAGTGAGGGGACGCTCCCCTCTCTGTCCTTCCGCAGCTTAGTCCCGCAAGCGGGGACCGCTCATTCCAACTGCCGACACCCAGGAACATCCCCGAACGGACGGGGAGCACGCGAACTGCACTTCTCCTGCCCCAGACGGCCGACAACCGTTCCAACCCGATGGTGCGAGACGATGTTCCCGCAGGCCAGGCGTATCCGCCCGGATCCACTACGCCGACGGCGAACGCGACGTCCCCGAAGCCGGATTCCCGGCCTCCGCGGAGACGCTGAACACGTCCTCGTGCGGCTGGCATCGCCGATCCACACCCCCGTTTTCCGCACTGTATTCGTTAGAGCCCTCTTACCCGCCCGCGGTCGCAATCCATGCCAGGCACACCGGCGCGACCTGAGCACATCAGCTGACGGCGAACAGCCTCCGGGGAGGCCGACCAGGGCGCCGGTACACGACCAGTGACAAACCGTCAACCCTACGTAACCAAGCGGGGATTCGGCAGTTGCTCCGGGCATGATGCTCGCGTCCCACCGCTCCCCCGCGCCCACCCGCAGGGCGGGCCCGTACGACGCTCTGGTGCTGCCCGCCGACGCGGGGCTGGCGCTGCTGCGGCGGCGCGGGCTGCGCACCGGACCCGTCACCTACGACCCGGTGGAGCGCTGCATCCAGCTGCTGGTCCCGCAGGACAGTGCGGAAGAACTGCCGGGGCTGCTGGAATGGCTGGAATGGAGCGGCATCGCCCTCGAACTCACCGCCCGCGCGGACTTCACGCCGCGGGAGGCCGTCGTCTGGCTACGGCCGCCGGGCCCCGACCACGAGGCCGGGCACGTCGATCTCGTGCGGCTGGTGAGCGCGGCGGCGACGGAATGCCACCGCGCTCAGCTCCGCCGCGGGTTCCGGCGCCGGGCCGCGTGTGCGGCGGGCACCGCGGGCGCCCGTCACGGCTCCGGTGAGGTCCCCGGCCCGAGGGGGCTGCGGGGTTCCGGCCGGGCGCCGGGCTCCGGGGGCGTTCAGCCGTTGGCCTTCTCGTAGGCCTCACGGATGTTGGCGGGGACCCGGCCGCGGTCGTTGACCTCGTAGCCCTGCTCCTTCGCCCACGCCCGGATCTTCGGGGTGTCACTGCTGCTGCCGCCGGCGCCGGCACCGGCGGAACGGCCCTTGCCACGCGCGGAGCGGCCACCGGTGCGACGTCCGCCCTTGACGTACTGCTCCAGGGCGCCGCGCAGCTTCTCGGCATTGGCAGCGTTCAGGTCGATCTCGTAGGTCTTCCCGTCAAGCGCGAACGTGACGGTCTCGTCCGCCTCGCCGCCGTCGATGTCGTCGACAAGAAGCACCTGGACCTTCTGCGCCATGGCTTCTCCCATTCGTCTTGGATAACGGTTTACTGATACTGACTCCGAAAGGAAACCGCTTTTTCGGGAGAAACACAAACCCTCGGTGGAGTTTGCGCGCAGCCCCGGAGGATTCACGGGATCATTCGGACATACCGCCGCTCTCAGAGTTGCAGCAGCATGCGGCTGTTGCCCAGAGTGTTGGGCTTCACGCGCTCAAGACCGAGGAACTCGGCCACACCCTCGTCATAGGAACGCAACAGCTCGCTGTAGACATCACCGTCGACCGGTGTCTCACCGATCTCCGTGAAGCCGTGCCGGGCGAAGAAGTCCACTTCGAAGGTGAGACAGAAAATGCGCCGCACTCCCAGCCAGCGGGCCGTGCTCAGCAGCTTCTCCAGCAGCAGATGTCCGGTTCCGGTGCCCTTCGCCTCGGGCGCGACGGCGAGAGTGCGTACCTCGGCGAGGTCTTCCCACATGATGTGGAGCGCGCCGCAGGCGACGACTTCCGCGTCGTGATCGCGCTCCGCGACCCAGAACTCCTGGATGTCCTCGTAAAGCGTCACCGTGGCTTTGTCGAGGAGGATGCCGTCACGCGCGTAGACATCGATGAGATGACGCACCCGCGGCACATCTGCCGTCCGCGCGCGGCGAACGGTGACTTCGGAGAGAGGACCTGGCGGCATGCGGCGACGTTATCGCTCCGAGGGCCCGCGCATCTCTCCGGGGGCGTCGAGATGGACGCCGCTCAGTTGCACGACGCGCAGCGCGTCGCGGACCGCTTCGACCTGTTCCGGAGTCATCCGTCCGTAGAACTCGACGAGAGTCGCCGCGGGGTTGTCGCTGTAGGACCACGCCTCGTTCATCAGCGCCGCCGAGTACGCGGCACGCGTGGAGACCGGCTCATACCGATAGGCGCGGCCTTCCTGCTCGCGGCGCAGCCAGCCCTTCTGGTGGAGGTTGTCCATGACCGTCATCACCGTCGTATAGGCGATGGACCGGTCGGTCCTCAGATCTTCCAGTACTTCGCGAACGGTGACGGGGCGGTTCCACTGCCATACCCGCGTCATCACGACGTCTTCCAACTCTCCCAATGGCCGTGGCACACCATTAACAATAGTCGGAGATGTCCAGAATCAGGACAGCACGGTCCGGGCCGGGCAGGTTCCGGGCTCGCGGCAGGCTCAGGCGTCGCGCTTCTGCTGCGTGGCTTCCGCACTGGCGAGGGCGGCGTCGACGGCGGCGTCTTCCTTGGACTTGTTCGCCCCGCCCTGGCTCTTGACGATCGTCACGATCAGCGCGGTGAACGCCACTGCCATGATCGTCGGCGGGGTCAGTGCGGCGATGTAGTCCATGTCCGGTGCGCCTCCTCGGTCAGCAGGCTCCCAATGTACGCCAGCCCTTCCGCCGTCCCGACGGCGCCTCCGGCGCACCGCGGCCGTCTCCGGGCGCGGTGCGCGGCGTCAGGCGGAGAGCGCTTCCTCGGGCGGCGGAGGCGTGCGGCGGCGGGGCGGGAAGACCTCGGCCGGGGTCGGCACCGGACGCCCGGGGGCGGTGCTCGGCTTCGCCGGCGCGGAGGGCTCCTCCGGCTCGGCGGGCGCCTCGGGCTCCGGGGTCTCCGCGGGTTCGCCGTCCGGGGTCTCCGCCTCGTCCGGGGTTTCCGAGGGCTCCGGGGCGTCCTCCGCCGTGGCGTGGGGCTCGCCGTCGCGGGCCGCGGGGAGGGTGAGCAGGCGGGCGCGTACGGCGCGGCCGGCGAGGCGTTCGCAGCGGCGGAGCAGGGAGGTGCGGCGCCGGGTCTCGGGTTCGCTCGACGCGGTCTCGCTGAGGGTGCGGAGCGCCGCCAAGTCGTCCGGGCGGGGCAGGTATCCGGCGTTCAGCGCGTCCTGGAGGTGCTCCAGGTAGCCCGTGGCGGAGCCCGGCAGCGCCGCGCGGTAGCGGGCGAGATCCGCGAGGAGGAAGGAGCGGAGCCTGCCGCTCTCGCGCGCCGTCTCGTCGACGGCGCGGGCGAGTTCGGCGTACTCCCTGGTGACCGGCTGGGACTGGAGGGCGACGGTGAGAGCGCCTCGGAGCACACGCAGCTCGTCCGCGCTGAACGCCATGCCGCCTCGGGAACCGTAGGGCGTGGGCATGCTGCGACGATACGGGCGCATCGCGCGGATTCATCCGTATCGCCCGTTTCGCGGGCGTGGCGCGGGGGCCGCCGCACGGCCCGAACTCGGGTCCGTGCGGCGGTTTTTCCGGCAGCTGCCGCTAGCCGCGGTTGATGTTGCGCTCGTAGACGAGGCGGAGGCCGATGAGGGTGAGCCAGGGCTCGTGCGCGTCGATGACGGCCGCCTCGCCCAGCACCATCGGGGCCAGGCCGCCGGTCGCGAGGACGGTGACGTCCTCGGGGTCGTCGGCGAGTTCGGCCGCCATGCGCCGCACGACGCCGTCGACCTGGCCGGCGAAGCCGTAGAGGATGCCGGACTGCATGGCCTCGACGGTGTTCTTGCCGATCACGCTGCGCGGGCGGGCCAGTTCGATCTTCCGCAGCTGCGCGCCCTTGACGCCCAGCGCGTCGACCGAGATCTCGATGCCGGGCGAGATGACGCCGCCGACGTACTCGCCGCGCGCCGAGACCGCGTCGAAGGTCGTCGCCGTGCCGAAGTCGACGACGACGCAGGGGCCGCCGTACAACTCGACGGCGGCCAGCGCGTTGATGATGCGGTCGGCGCCGACCTCCTTGGGGTTGTCCATCAGGATCGGCACGCCCGTCTTCACGCCGGGCTCGACGAGGACGGCGGGGATGTCGCCGTAGTAGCGGCGGGTGACCTCGCGCAGTTCGTGCAGGACGGAGGGCACGGTCGAACAGATCGCGATGCCCTCGATGTTGTCGCCGAGCTCCTCGCCGAGCAGCGGGTGCATGCCCATCAGGCCCTGGAGCAGGACGGCGAGTTCGTCGGCGGTGCGGCGGGCGTCGGTGGAGATCCGCCAGTGCTCGACGATCTCCTCGCCGTCGAACAGGCCGAGAACGGTATGGGTGTTGCCGACGTCGATGGTGAGCAGCATCAGGCACCCTCTCCGTCACGGAGGTCCAGGCCGATGTCCAGGACCGGGGAGGAGTGGGTGAGCGCGCCGACGGCGAGGTAGTCGACGCCGGCGGCCGCGTAGTCGGCGGCGTTGTCCAGGGTGAGGCGGCCGGAGGACTCCAGCAGGGCCCGGCCGTCGACGAGGGTGACGGCCTCGGCCGTCTCGCCGGGGCCGAAGTTGTCGAGCAGCAGCAGGTCGGCGCCCTCGGTGAGGACGGGCTCGATCTGGTCCAGCCGGTCGACCTCCACCTCGATGGGCAGGCCGGGGAACTCGGTGCGGACGCGCGCGAACGCCTCGGCGACGCCGCCGGCCGCGACCACGTGGTTGTCCTTGATCAGCGCGGCGTCGGAGAGCGAGAAGCGGTGGTTGACGCCGCCGCCGCAGCGCACCGCGTACTTCTCCAGCGCCCGCAGGCCCGGCGTGGTCTTGCGGGTGTCGCGGACGGCGGCGCCGGTGCCGGCCAGCGCGTCGGCCCAGCGGCGGGTGGCGGTGGCGATGCCGGAGAGCCGGCCGAGCAGGTTGAGCGCGCTGCGCTCGCCGGTGAGCAGGTCGCGGGTGCGGGCCCGGACCGTGAGCAGCCGCTGTCCGGCCTCCACCCGGTCGCCGTCCTCCGCGTGCCGCTCGACCTCGAACTCGTCGGTGCACACGACCGAGAGCACGGCCTCGGCGATCCGCAGCCCCGCGACGGTGCCGGCCTCGCGGGCCGTGAAGTCGCCGGTGCAGACGGCCCGTTCGGGGATGGTGGCGACGGTGGTGACGTCGACGCCGCCGTCCAGGTCCTCCTCGATGGCCAGGTGCGCGATGTCCTCGACCTGGACGGGGTCGAGGCCCGCCTCGGCGAGGAGCTGGGCGAGGGCCGGGTCGAGGCCACAGTCCAGCGGGTCGAAGTCCTCGCCGTCACCGGCGCAGCCGCAGCCGTCGCCGCAGCCGGACGCGTCCGGCGCTGCCTGCTCCGGCGGGGCGTCCGCCGCGCCGCCGATGTGCACCAGCGGCACCTCGACGGGCTGCGGCCGCTGCTCCTCCGGGCTCTCGGGGCTGGGGCTGCTCACGGTGTCTCCTTGGCTGCGGCCCGCCTCCCCGGCGGCGGGGCCACCGGCGGGAACGCGGTCGTGTCGGTCGTACGGACGTCGAGGGTGAGGGGTGTTCCCGGGGTGCCGGGGGCGCCCGGGGTTCCGGCGGTGTCGAGCGTACGGCCGGGTCCGGGGAGGGTGACGACGAGGTGGCGGCGCCAGTCCGTGTCGTCCCGCTCGGGGTGGTCCTCGCGCCAGTGGCAGCCGCGGGTCTCGGCGCGGCGGGACGCGGCGGCGACCAGGACCCGCGCGACCAGGTGCAGGTTGCTCGCCTCCCAGGTCTCGACGCCGGGCTCGGCGGGCTTGTGCGCGTACCGCGCGGGCAGCGCCGCCAGTTGCCCGGCGGCCCCGGCCAGGCTGGCCTCGCTGCGCAGCACCCCGGCGCCGCTGGTCATCACCGCCTGCACGGCGGCCCGCGCCTCGGCGGGCAGCAGCGGGGACGGGGCGGCGGGGGACGCCACGTGGGAGGCCGCGGTGCCGGGGCGGGCGTCCGCGGTGATCGCGTCCGCGATGCGTTCGGCGAAGACCAGGCCCTCCAACAGGCTGTTGGAGGCGAGGCGGTTGGCGCCGTGCACGCCGGTGCAGGCGGTCTCGCCGCAGGCGTACAGGCCCGGCACCGTCGTCCGGCCGTGCAGGTCGGTGCGGACGCCGCCGCTCGCGTAGTGCGCGGCGGGGGCGACGGGGATCAGGTCCGTCACCGGGTCGATGCCGTGCTCGCGGCAGGCGGCGAGGATCGTGGGGAAGCGGCGCTCCCACATCGCGGCGCCGAAGTGCCGGGCGTCGAGGAACATGTGCTCGGTGCCGGGCTCGGCCCCGCGCTCGGCCGCGTGCCGCACGATGCCCTTGGCGACGATGTCCCGCGGGGCGAGCTCGGCGAGTTCGTGGCGGCCGGTCATGAAGCGGTGGCCGTCGGCGTCGACGAGGTGGGCGCCCTCGCCGCGCACCGCCTCCGAGATCAGCGGCTGCTGGCCCTCGGCGTCGGGCCCGAGATAGAGCACCGTCGGGTGGAACTGCACGAACTCCAGGTCGCTGACCTCGGCTCCGGCGCGCAGCGCCAGCGCGACCCCGTCGCCGGTGGAGACGGCCGGGTTGGTCGTCGCGGCGAAGACCTGGCCCATGCCGCCGGTGGCGAGGACGACGGACGGGGCGAGGACGGCGCCGACGCCGTCGTGCTGCCCCTCGCCCATGACGTGCAGGGTGACGCCGGCGGCCGCGCCGTCGGCGGTGGTGAGCAGGTCGAGGACCAGGGCGTTCTCGACGGTGCGGATCTCCGGCTCCCGGCCGCGGACGGCGTCGACGAGGGCGCGGGATATCTCGGCGCCCGTCGCGTCCCCGCCCGCGTGCGCGATGCGGCGGCGGTGGTGGCCGCCCTCGCGGGTGAGCGCGATGCCGCCGGTGCCGTCGTCCGCGTCGAAGCGCGCCCCGGTGGCGACGAGCCTGCGTACCGCGTCGGGGCCCTCGGTGACCAGGGTGCGGACGGCCTGCTCGTCGCAGAGGCCGGCGCCCGCGACGAGGGTGTCCTCAAGGTGCTGCTCGGGGCTGTCGCCCTCGCCGAGCGCGGCGGCGATGCCGCCCTGCGCCCAGCGCGTCGAACCGTCGTCCAGCCGCGCCTTGGTGACCACGACCGTGCGGCGGCCCGCGGCGGCGCAGCGCAGCGCGGCGGTCAGCCCGGCCACGCCGGAGCCGACGACCACGACGTCCGCCTCGATCGTCCAGCCCGGCTCGGGCGCGCGCAGCCCGCCGCTGGGGGCCGAGACCGGTCCTGGGGTGGGGGTGGCACCTGTCATGCGGACGCTCCGGGATCGGGGGACGGGCCGCGCCGGGTGCCGCCGGACGGGGCGAGGCGCAGCCGGGCGTTGTCGATCAGGCGGGTGGCGCCGACGCGTGCCGCGAGCGCGAGCACGGCCTCGCCCTCGTACGTGCCGGGGACGTCGGCGAAGCCGTCCGGGTCGACCAGCGCGACGTAGTCCGTGCGGACCGGCGGCTCGGCGCGGGCCGCCGCGTCGAGGACCTCGCGGGCCGCGCGCAGGACGGCGTCCGGGCCCGCTTCCGTGGCGGCTTCGGCGGCGCTCAGGGCGCGGTGCAGGGCGAGCGCGGAGCGGCGCTCGGCGTCGGAAAGGTACCGGTTCCGGCTGGAGAGCGCCAGGCCGTCGGACTCGCGGACGGTGGGGACGCCGACGATGCGGACGGGGAAGTTCAGATCCCGCACCATGCCCTGGATCAGGGCGAGTTGCTGCGCGTCCTTCTGCCCGTAGAAGGCGACGTCCGGCGCGGTGAGGTGGAGCAGCTTGGCGACGACGGTGAGCATCCCGTCGAAGTGCCCGGGGCGGGAGGCGCCTTCGAGCCGCTCGCCGACCGGTCCTGCGGCGACCCGTACCCGCGGCTCGCCGCCCGGGTACACCTCCTCGACGGAGGGCGCGAGGACGACGTCGGCGCCCGCCTCGGCGGCGACCCGCAGATCCGCTTCGAGGGTGCGCGGGTAGCGGTCGAGGTCCTCGGAGGGGCCGAACTGGAGCGGGTTCACGAACACCGTGACGACCACCTGGCCGTCCGGGCCCGCGTGCGCGCGGGCCGCGCGGATCAGCGCGGCGTGGCCCTCGTGCAGCGCGCCCATCGTCATCACGACCGCCCGCTCCGCCCGCGCTCCGGGCAGGTCGGCGGCCGTGCGGACGACGCGGACGGGGGCCTCGGCGGGGGTCATCGCCCGTCCTCCTCGTCGCCGGGCTCGGAGAGGACGTCGAGGAGTTCCTCGGCCGACTCCGGCTTCAGCAGGCCGTGGTCCAGGGCCCGGTCGGCGGTGGCGCGGGCCATGGCCAGGTAGCCGGAGACCATCTGCGGTGCGTGGCGGCCGAGTTCGGCGACGTGCGCCGAGACGGTGCCCGCATCGCCGCGCGCCACCGGGCCGGTGAGGGCGGCGTCGCCGGAGCGGAGCGCGTTGTCGAGCGCGGCGCCGAGCAGCGGGCCCAGCATCCGGTCCGGCGCCTCGACGCCGGTGGTGCGCAGCAGCTCCATCGCCTGGCTGACGAGCGTGACCAGGTGGTTCGCGCCCATCGCCAGCGCCGCGTGGTACAGCGGACGGGACTCCTCCGCGATCCACTCGGGCTCGCCGCCCATCTCGATCACCAGCGCCTGCGCGGCCAGCCGCAGCTCCTCGGGCGCCGTGACGCCGAACGAGCAGCCCGCGAGCCTGGCCACGTCCACCGCCGTACCCGTGAACGTCATCACCGGGTGCAGCGCCAGCGGCAGCGCGCCCGCGCGCAGCGCCGGCTCCAGCACCCCGGCGCCGAACCGGCCCGAGGTGTGCGCGAGGAGCTGGCCCGGGCGGATCGCGCCGGTCCGCGCGAGCCCGGCCACCAGGTCGGGCAGCGCGTCGTCCGGCACCGTCAGCAGGACCAGATCGGCGCGGGCCAGCACCTCCGCCGGTTCCACCAGCGGTACGCCGGGAAGCAGCTCGGCCGCGCGGCGGCGGGACGCCTCGGAGACGCCGGAGGCGGCGACGGGGCGGTGCCCGGCCGTCCGCAGCGCGGCGCCGAGGGCGCAGCCGACGCGGCCCGCGCCGACGATGCCGACGGTGAGGCGGGCGGGGCGGTCCTCGGCCCGCTCGCCCGCGCGGGGCCCGGGATTCTCGGGGGGTTGTGCGTTCACGGACAGCGACCTTCCGTCTTCCGTTCCGGTCCACACGGGGTACCGGACGTCCGCCCGCCACTGTAGCCCGCGCCTCGGGGGCACCGAAGGGGCCCGCAAGGGGCGCGGGGACGGCGCCCGCAAGGGGCGCGGGGAACTGCGCGAACGGGCACGACGTACGGGGTGGTCCGGCGACGGCAGAACGCACCCCGCGCCGGGGCTAGGGCGCTGCGCTTGCCAGCCCTACGCCTACGGCGCAGTTCTCCCAAGCGGGGCGGGCCCGCGAAGAAGGGGCGCGGGGAACTGCGCGAACCCCCGGCCCCGGGACGGCATCAGCCACCCCGCGCCGGGAGCGGCCCCTACGCCGCCCGCCCGTAAAACCCCCGGCGCCCCCTCCCCCCGCGCCGCGCGCGGAACGCGTGCCAGGCGCGGCGGAGGAAGGCCGCCTCGTACGCGCCGGGCGGCGGCGGCCCCGGCTCCCCGCGCTGGGCGGAGCGGTGGACATCGACTGTGTGCTGGTCCATGAGGCTCATGGCTCCGAGCCTGCGCGGCCCCGCACCGCCCCGCACGTCGATTGACGAGCCCCGTCAATCGACGTGCGGCACCCGCCCGTACGCGGCACACAATGACGGAACACCGTCACGAGGGAGGACGAGGGAACCGATGGCCGTCAGCATCGACATCACGGGACTGCCCGACGAACGCGTGGTCTTCGCCCCGTCCCCGCTCGCCGAACTCGGCGCGGCCCTGCACGTACTGGCCGAGCCGGGCCACCACCCCGGCCTGCACGGCTGGGCGACGGCGACGGCCTCCGGGCTCGACCCCGCGCTCGCGGACCGGCTGCACCAGGCCGAGTTCCTGTGGCGCTCCACCCGCGCCGACATCCTGCTGCCGCCGCAGCCGGGCGCCACCCTGGAGGAGGAGCTGGACCGGCTGGACGAGCTGGACGACGAGCGGTTCGTCGCCTCCGCGCTGGAGATCTCCTGCGGCGGCTCGTACTCGCAGGGCAGCCCCTCACCGCTGGTCGACGGGACGCAGCGGCGGCTGGCCATCGAGCGGGCCACGGCGCGCGGCCCGCGCCAGGCGCAGTTCGCGGTGCGGCTGATGGACGAGCCCGGCACCGTACGGAAGTGGATCCGGCGGCTGCTGGAGGACTGCGAGCAGGCGTTCTTCCGTGACCTGTGGCAGCGCACCCGGGTCCAACTGGCCGCCGACGCGCGGCACAAGACGGAGCTGCTCCAGCACAAGGGCCTGGCCGAGGCGCTGTCCTCGGCCTCGGCCGCGCTGTCGGTGGAGGAGCCGCTGCCGGACGATCCGCGCCGCCGGGTCGTGGTGGACAAGCTGACGCAGGGCCGGACGACGGCCGTGGACCCGGCGCTGCCCGGCGGCCCCGGCCTGACGTTCCTGCCGACGGCGCTGGGCTGGCCGCACCTGCTGGCCCTGTACGCGCCGGGCTGGCGTCCCGTCGTCACCTACCCGGTGGTGGGCGCCGAGCTGCCGCAGCCCGTCGAACTCGACCTGATGCGGCGGCGGATGGAGGCGCTCTCGCACCCGCAGCGGATGCGGCTGTGCCTGAGCCTGGCCCGTGCGCCGTACACCACGGGCGAGCTGGCGAACACCTTCGGGCTGACGGCGCCGGAGGTCTCGCGGCACCTGAAGGTGATGAAGGAGGCGGGCCTGGTCACCACGCGCCGGCGCGGCCGGTACGTCCAGCACCGCCTGGACCTGACCTCGGTCGCCCGCCTCGGCAGCGACTTCCTCGAAACGGTCCTGCGCTGACGCGCCCCGAAAGGGGCGCGGGGAACTGCGCGACCAGCCACGACGGCGGGTGCGGGCCGGTGACGGCATGGAGCACCCCGCGCCGGGGCGGGCGCTGCGCTTGCCAGCCCTGCGCCTACGGCGCAGTTCTCCCAAGCGGGGCGGGCCCGGGAAACCGGCGTCAGCCCCCGGACCCCGCCCGGACCAGCCCCGTCTCGTACGCGACCACCACCGCCTGCACCCGGTCCCGAAGCTCCAGCTTGGTGAGGATGCGCCCGACATGCGTCTTCACGGTCGCCTCCGACAGCACCAGCCGCCCGGCGATCTCCCCGTTGGACAGCCCCTGCGCGACGAGCTGCAGCACCTCCCGCTCCCGCGTCGTCAGCTTCGCCAGCTCCTTCGCGAGCGGCTCCGGCGTCGCGGCGGGCAGCACCGTGGAGAAGCGGTCGATGAGCCGCCGCGTGGTGCTCGGCGCGACGACCGCGTCGCCGCTGTGCACGGCCCGGATCGCGGCGAGCAGGTCGGACGGCGGGACGTCCTTGAGCATGAAGCCGCTGGCGCCCGCCTTCAGCGCGGAGAAGGCGTACTCGTCCAGGTCGAAGGTGGTGAGGATGAGCACCTTCGGATCGCCGGGCCCGCCCTCGCCCTGTTCGCAGATGCGGCGGGTGGCCTCGACGCCGTCGACCTGCGGCATCCGTACGTCCATCAGCACCACGTCCACCGGCTGTTCGCGGAGTGTGGCGAGGGCCTCGGCGCCGTCCCCGGCCTCGGCGACGACCTCCATGTCCTGCTGCGCCGCCAGCACCATGCGGAAGCCGGTGCGCAGCAGCGCCTGGTCGTCGACGAGCATCACGCGGATCGTCATGGGGCGGTTCCTCCGGGGTGGGTTGTACGGACGGTGAGCGGCGGTCAGTCTGCCGCCTTCAGCGGCAGGACCGCGTTGATCCGGAAGCCTCCGCCCGTGCGCGGCCCGGCCTCCAGGATGCCGCCCACCATGCCGACGCGTTCCCGCATGCCGATCAGCCCGTGCCCGAGGCCGTCCTTGCCACCGCTCTGGTACAGCTCGTGCAGCGCGCCCCGGCCGTCGTCCTCGACGAGCAGCGCGAGCTGCTCG
Organism: Streptomyces sp. HNM0574; assembly: GCF_012726235.1. Taxonomy (GTDB): domain Bacteria; phylum Actinomycetota; class Actinomycetes; order Streptomycetales; family Streptomycetaceae; genus Streptomyces. The sequence continues at coordinate 174,714 of NZ_JAASAH010000005.1, read as the reverse complement.
CCTCCGTACCGGAGCCGGACGTTGGCACCGACGTCCGGGCCGCCGTGCTTGCGCGAGTTGGTCAGCGCCTCCTGCACGATCCGGTACGCGGTGAGCTCGACGCTGCTGGGCAGCGGGCGCGGGGTGCCCTCGATGCCGAAGTCGACGTGCAGCCCCGTGCCGCGCACCTGCTCGACCAGCTCGGCGAGCTGCTCGACGCCCGGCTGCGGCACGTACGCGTCGCCGCCCTCGCGCGCCCCGGCCGCGCCGCCCTCGCCGGTGCGGAGCACGCCGAGCAGGCGGCGCATCTCGGCGAGGGCCTGGCGTCCGGTGCCGGAGATCGTCTCCAGCGCCTGCCGGGACTGCTCGGGCGCGGTGTCCATCACGTAGGCGGCGCCGTCGGCCTGGACGACCATGACGGAGACGTTGTGCGCCACCACGTCGTGGAGTTCGCGGGCGATCCTGGCCCGTTCGGCGGCGGCGGCGATCTGCGCGTGCGCCTCGCGTTCCTTCTCCAGCCGCCGGGCCCGCTCCTCCAGCTGCGCGTAGTAGGCGCGGCGGGTGCGCAGCGAGTCGCCCATGACCCAGGCGAGGACGAAGGTGATGGTCAGGAAGACCGTCGGGAAGATGTCGTTGCTGATGCTGCCGCCGGGCGAGGGCCAGCGCACCACCGTGAGCGTGGGCGCGACGACGGCGCCGACGAGCGCGACCCGGGACGCCCAGCGGGTGTGCCGCGAGGCGACGGTGAAGATGATCACGAGGAAGGAGAAGTTGCCGGGATTCGGCTCGACGTTGGTGACCAGCTGGGCCACGCCCGTCGCGATCGCCAGCAGCAGCATCTTCTCGGGGACCCGCCTGCGCAGCGCGACGACCGTGGAGAGGGCCAGCGCGATCGGGATCGAGGCGATCTGTTCCTTGGGGCCTCTCGGCAGCCCCTGGGAGTCCGTATCCAGACTCGCCAGCAGCCACATCGCCGACAGCAACAGCAGGAGCACGGCCCAGAAGCCGTCCACCCACATGGGGTGCCTGCGGAAGAAGTCGTAGAGGCGGTTCACGTGTTCCAGCGTATGGACGCCCGGTGCGTGCACGGGTCAACCGGACGGTCGATCCGCGGCACCCGCGCCTACTCCCCAAGGTGGAGGCCCGCCCTCCGCGAGGCCCAGGCCCGGGGCCGTCTACGCTGCGACCCGTGAGCGCTTGGGACGGGACCGGGGACGACGGCAGGATCACCTTCGACGGGAGTCTCCCCTGGTCGGAGGCGATGGAGAGGGCACTGTACGGGCCCGCGGGCCCCGGCCGCCCCACCGGCTTCTTCGTCCGCGAGGAACCCGGCGCCCACTTCCGCACCTCCGTGCACGCCTCGCCGCTGTTCGCCGCCGCCGTCGCCCGCCTGCTGCTCCGGGTCGACGCGGCGCTGGGGCACCCGGACGAGCTGGCCCTGGTCGACCTGGGCGCCGGGCGCGCGGAACTGCTGACCGGGGTACTGGCCGCGCTGCCGGACGAGACCGCCGCCCGGGTACGCCCCTGGGCCGTCGAGCGCGCCTCCCGCCCCGAGGGACTCGACCCGCGCATCACCTGGACCGACCGGCCGCCCGAGAACGTACGCGGCCTGCTGTTCGCCAACGAGTGGCTGGACAACGTCCCCGTCGACGTCGTCCGCACCGGTGCCGACGGCCGCCCCCGCGCGCTGCGGGTACGGGCCGACGGCACCGAGGAGGAGTCCGAGCAGCCGCTGCCGGCCGCCGACGCGGAGTGGCTCGCCCGCTGGTGGCCGCTCGACGGCGCCGAGGAGGGCACCCGCGCCGAGTGCGGCCGGCTGCGCGACGAGGCGTGGGCGGCGGCCGTCGGCACCCTGCGGGACGGGCTGGCCGTCGCCGTCGACTACGCCCATCTCCTCGGCGAGCGGCCCCCGTTCGGCACGCTCACCGGGTTCCGCGCGGGCCGCGAGGTCCCGCCCGTACCGGACGGCGGCAGCGACCTCACCGCGCACGTCGCGCTCGACGCGTGCGCGGCCGCGAGCCCGGACGTCCCGTTCCGGCTGCTGCGGCAGCGCGAGGCGCTGCACGCACTCGGCGTCACCGGCGAACGGCCGCCCCTCACCCTCGCCTCCACCGACCCGGCCGCCTACGTACGCGCCCTGAGCACAGCGGGCGAGGCCGCCGAACTCACCTCCCCCACCGGCCTCGGCACCTTCACCTGGCTCCTCCAGGGGACGGGGGCAGGAGTGCTCTGAGGCCGCGCCGGGCGCTCGTGGGGGCGCGGGGAACGGCGCGAAGACCCGAGCCACGACGGCGCCGCACCGGAACAAGCGAGACGAGCCCGCGATGAAGGGGCGCCGGGAACTGCGCAAACCCCGGGCCCCGACGGCGGGTGCGGACCGGTGACGGCAGAACGCACCCCGCGTCGTGGCGGGCGCTGCGCTTGCCAGCCCTGCGCCTCGGCGCAGACCTCCCAAGCGCGGGGTGACCCCGCGATGAAGGGGCGCGGGGAACGGCGCGAGCGAGCACGACGCGCCGGTGGACCGCGACGCAACCGGAGGGAGCAGCCCCGGACCGGCGGGCGGGGCCGGCGCGGGGTGCGCCCACCGATGAGGGGGTGCCCCTTCCGGTCGCGTCGCGGACCGCGGCCCCGTCGTGGCCGTTCGCGCAGTTCCCCGCGCCCCTTCGGGCGCTAGAGCAACCACCGTTCCGGCGCCGCCTCGCGGCGCCCCGTGCGGGAGCGTTCCGCCTGGGCACGGACCAGCGCGTGCGCCCCGTCCGCGTCCCGCAGCCGCGCCGTCGTGTGGCCGTTCGCGCCGTGGTCGACGGCGACGTCCGCGAGCCGCAACCGCCGCTGCCACGGCCCCTGCCGGAGCCGGACGCTCTGCACCTTCGCGTGCGGCACCAGCGTGGTGCGCCGCCGCAGCAGCCCCGCGCCGGTGACGAACACCGAGCCCGTGACGCCGTGCCCGTAGCCGCGCCGGTAGACGGGGAAGCACCAGCGGGAGCGCTCGGGTGCGGGCTCCAGCGCGGCCCGCGCCGCGTCGAGGTCGGTGCCGGGCAGCACCCGCGCGAGGACGCCCCGCGCCTCCTCCCAGGAGGCGACGGGCACCAGCACACCGCTGCCCTCCTCCTTGTCCGCGCCCGCGACGTCGAGTTCGACCCGCACCCAGCCGCGCCGCCGCCACAGCAGCGGCTCGACCAGGCGTACGGCCTGGACCCGGCCGGGCGGCACCGTCGCGTGCTCCCGGTCGAGCAGCCCGTGGTCGATGCGCAGGCCGTCCGGGGACTCGGCGACCGCCCAGTCGTACTCCCGCAGGAAGCGCCCCAGGCTGCCCTTCCACAGCCCGCCGAGGAACGGCAGCGCGGTGGCGAGCGCGGCGAACAGGCTGTGGCTGGCCAGGTAGATCAGCGTCGGCACGGCCACGGCGGCGGCCAGCGCGCCCCAGCCCGTACCGATCAGCAGCAGCCCGACGACGAGGGTGCGGGGCTGGACGCGGAGCATCTCCCGCGCCGGTGCCTCCCCCGCGGCGGGCGCCGCCTCGGGCGCGATCCCGGCGGCACGGGCGAGGAGTTCGGCACGGAGCGCGACGGCCTCCGCCTCGCCGAGGAAGGCGAGCTCGTCCTTCGACTCGGTGCCGACGACGTCCAGCTTCAGCTTCGCGACCCCGACGAGCCGCGCCAGCAGCGGCCGTCCGACGTCCACCGCCTGGATGCGGTCCAGCCGGATGTGCGAGGTGCGGCGGAACAACAGGCCCGTGCGGATGCGGAGTTCGGTGTCCGTCACCAGATAGGCGGTGCACCACCAGGACAGGAAGCCGTACCCGGCGGCCACCGGCAGCAGCACCGCCACGGCCAGCAGCAGCCAGCCGAGCGAGAGGTGCCCGGCCCACTCGCGGGTGCGCTCGAAGTCCTGCGCCGCGAAGGCGGCGATACCGGCGACGGGCGCCCAGGCCCGGCGCCAGGGCGTGACCGGGTGCAGCGGCCTGCCCTCGGGGCGGGCCGGGAGGAGGCGGGCCAGCGAGGCGTTCTCCGGCACGGCGTCTCCCCTCACAGCCCGGCCGAGCGCGCCTGGCCCAGCCGCGTCAGCCGGTCCCGGAGCCGCTCCGCCTCGTCGGGCGTCAGGCCGGGGACGGTGGCGTCGGTGGTGGCGGCCGCGGTGTGCAGCACGAGCCGGGCGAGGCCGAAGCGGCGCTCCAGCGGCCCGGAGGTGACCTCGACGAGCTGCATCCGCCCGTACGGCACGACCGTCAGCTTGCGCCACAGCACGCCGTGCCCGACGAGCAGGTCGTCGGCGCGCTCCGCGTACCGCCACGAGCGCCAGTTCCTGGCCAGCGCGCCCCGGCCCCAGGCGGTGAGCGCGGCGGGCGGCAGCGCGAGCGCCGCCCAGGCCGGGCCGAGCAGCAGCCCCGGCACGATCCCCGCCGCCGCCGTCACCGGCAGCCCGCAGCACAGCAGCAGCAGCCATCGCAGCCGCAGCAGCCCCGGCTCGGCCCCCCGCCACGCACCGGTCTCTTCCCCGCCCGCGGCTTCCGTCCCCGTTGTCATGCGGGCCAGATTAGGCGGGATCATGACAGTTCGCGTACTGCCTGAGGACGAACCCTGAGGCCGGGACCACCTCCCACGGGAGGAGCTGCGAAAGTAGGCATCATGACGGACACGGCGACGACCGGGGCGGCAGCCGGGACGACGGAGACCACGGTCGGTATCGGCGGCGCGGCCGAGAGCACCGACATGGTGCTCAACATCGGCCCGCAGCACCCCTCCACCCACGGCGTGCTGCGCCTGAAGCTCGTGCTCGACGGCGAACGCATCGCCTCGGCCGAGCCGGTGGTGGGCTACATGCACCGGGGCGCGGAGAAGCTCTTCGAGGCGCGCGACTACCGGCAGATCATCGTGCTCGCCAACCGGCACGACTGGCTGTCCGCCTTCTCCAACGAGCTCGGCGTCGTCATGGCCGTCGAACGCATGACGGGCATGGAGGTGCCCGAGCGCGCGGTGTGGCTGCGTACGCTCCTCGCCGAACTCAACCGCGTCCTCAACCACTTGATGTTCCTCGGCTCGTACCCGCTGGAACTGGGCGGCATCACGCCGGTCTTCCACGCGTTCCGGGAGCGCGAGGAGATCCAGAACGTGATGGAGGAGCTCTCCGGCGGGCGGATGCACTACATGTTCAACCGCGTCGGCGGCCTGAAGGAGGACCTGCCCGCGGGCTGGCACGGGCGCGCCCGGCAGGCCATCGCCGACGTCCGCTCCCGGATGGACACCTTCGACCGGCTCGTCGTCGGCAACGAGATCTTCCGCGGCCGCACCCGCGGCGTCGGCGTCCTCAGCCCCGAGGCCGTGCACGCGTACGGGGTGAGCGGGCCGATCGCCCGCGCCTCCGGCGTCGACTTCGACCTGCGGCGGGACGAGCCGTACCTGGCGTACGGCGAACTCCAGGACGTGCTGCGGGTGTCCACCCGCACCGAGGGCGACTGCCTCGCCCGCTTCGAGGTGCTGCTGGAGCAGACGCACAACTCGCTGGAGCTCGCCGAGGCCTGCCTCGACCGGCTCGACGCGCTCCCGCAGGGCCCCGTCAACCAGCGGCTGCCGAAGGTGCTGAAGGCCCCCGAGGGCGCCACCTACGCCTGGACGGAGAACCCGCTCGGGCTGAACGGGTACTACCTCGTCTCCAAGGGCGAGAAGACGCCCTACCGGCTGAAGCTGCGCTCCGCCTCGTTCAACAACATCCAGGCCCTGTCCCACCTGCTGCCGGGCACGCTGGTGGCCGACATGGTGGCGATCCTGGGCTCGTTCTTCTTCGTCGTGGGCGACATCGACAAGTAGCGGGGCCCTGCCGGGGCGCCTCGCGTTACGGGGTGCGGTGCTGCCCCCCACGGTGCTCCGCCGAGTGCGGGCGCGTCCTGGCCGAGCGCGCAGTTCCCCGCGCCCCTTTCGGGGCCGTTCCGCCCGCGCTTGGGAGGTCTGCGCCAAGGCGCAGGGCTGGCAAGCGCAGCCCCGGCGCGGGGTGCCCGCTTCTGGGGGTGCCCCTTCTCCGTACAGCGGCGGGTGCGGGTGCGTGCCCGCTGCGCGCGCAGTTCCCCGCGCCCCTTTCGGGGCCGTTCCGGTTCAGGCGGTGCGCAGCTCGCGGTCGGTCTGCGCGCCGTCGGCCGTCTTCGGCGACGTCTCCGGCTCGGCCGCCTCCGCCTCGGGTTCCGTTCCGGCCTCCGGCGCGGCCGGCTTCGCCGTGCGCTCGGGCGCCTGGCCCCGCTTGCGGCGTACCGAGCCGCCACCGAAGAAGTCGAACGCCGGGCCCGGACGCCGCTGCTCCTCGGACCGGTCCGCTTCCGGCTGCTCGCCGGAGTCGGGCGCCCGCACGGGCTCCGGTACGGACGGCGACGCGGCCGCCGGCGTCACCGCACGGCGCGGGCCGAGCGCACCGCCCGGAGCGGGCGCGGGGCCCGGGGGCGCCGGCGCCGGCCGCGGCGGGACCACGGCCGAGGCCGTCGACCCCGCGCCGGGCGCGGGCACGAGCCGCTCCCGCGCCGCCTCCCGCTCACGCGCCCGCCGCTGCCTGGCGCCGCTGCGCAGCAGCGCCTTGAGCGCCTCGTCGGCCTGCACGTACGTCAGCGGGGTCGGGGCGCCCGAGGCCGAACGGTGGTCCGTGGCGCCCGCGGTGAGGACCTTCGCCGGGGCGCCGGACTCCAGCTCCAGCCGCCTGCGGCCCTCCAGGGCGCCGGCGCGCTCGGCCTCGGCGTGCGCGTAGCGGCGCAGCAGGTCGGCGTGCTCGGTACGGAGCCTGGCCAGCTCGGCGCGCTTCTCGCGGACCTTGCGCGCCATGCCGTCCCTGGCCTCGCGGACCTCGTCCAGCTCGCCCTCCAGCTCGGCCTGCCGCTCCTCGGCCCGCCATTCGGTGCCGGCCAGCTTGGCCTTGGACTCGCCGAGGGCCTTGCCGGCGGCCCGGTCCCAGCGGCGCAGCAGCACGGCCCCGGTCACGGCAGCGGCGGCGGCGACGGCGGTCAGCCCGCGCAGGACGACCGTCTCGACGTCGCCGACCCCGGGTTCCCCGAACAGCCAGGCGCCACCGGCGCAGGCGAGAGCGGCGGCCGCGACGGAAGCCGGGGCCAGAATCCGGTGCAGGGGCGGCGAGTGACGGTGACGTCCACGTGACATAGACGGGAATTTACCGTGTGCGGCGGGACGACCGACACCGGGCGAATGGCATCGTTACGTCCTCACAACCCGGCGCCCCGCGCGGGACACACGCCCGACGCCTCACCGTTCCCTGCTACCCCGGTCCGGCGCCTCTCATCCGACCTTCTTCGCCGTCGCCGCGCAGCCGCTCAACACTCCCTTCACACAAGGTTCTTGGAACGGAGATATTCCTCGGCGACGTCCTTGGGCTTCTCGCGGTCCTGGTCCACCCTGCGGTTGAGTCCGGCGAGCTCCTCGGTGGTGAGGACGCGGGTGAGTTTGTCGAGAGGCGCCATGACGTCCTTCCTCCCGGCGTCCTTCGCGTTCACGACAGGCAGCACGTTGTCGGCATTCTGCAGGCCCTTGTCGTCCTCCAGCAGCACCAGGCCGAACTCCTTCAGCGTCGCGTCCGTGGTCGTGGTGAGCACCAGCTGGTCGGTGCCGTTCTTGACCGCCTGCTTCGCCTGCACCGTGCCGACGCCCTTCGGGTCGACCTCGGTGACGTCGACGCCGTACACCTTCCGCAGGCCGGGGGCGCAGAACGGGCGCTCCTCGCATTCGTCACCGGCGGCGAGTTTCACCTTCTCGCCCGACCTGCCGAGGTCGCTGAGCGTGCGCAGCCTGTGCTTCTTCGCGAACGCGGCGGTGACGGCGAAGGCGTTCTGGTCGACGGCGCGGCCCGCGGCGAGCACCTCGATCCCGCGCGGCCGGGCCAGTTTCTCCAGTGCCGCGACGGTGGCGTCCACGTCGTTGGAGGCGACGGGCTTCGCGTCGGGGCCGTTCTTCCGCGCGTTGAGGAATTCGGCGAGCGTCGCCGCGTATTCCGGGACGACGTCGATCTGGCCCTTCGCCAGGGCCGGTTCGTACAGTTCGCGGTTCTGGAGCTTCCGGATCGAGGTGCCGAAACCGGCGTCCGCGAGGACCTGCGCGTACAGCTCGGCCATGATCTCGGACTCGGTGAACCCGGCCGAGCCGATCACCAGCGCGTTCCCGCCGCCGGCCCGTTCCCCGCCCGTCTCCTCCAGGCTCTTGCCGCCGCACCCCGTCAGCACGAGCGCACCCGCCGCCACGGCCGCCGCGGCCCGCCTCACCGGCACCTTCATCCTCAACTCCTCGGTCGTGTACGGGCCCCGCCCGGGGCGCGGGGAACTGCGCGATCAGCCCTCACGCACCGGCACCTCCTCGGCAGCCCGGTGGTCCACCGCAGGCCCCGGCCTGCGCCTCCGCATCGGGTCCAGCAGCCGCTCGGCGGCCAGCAGCGCGGCCTCGACCAGCAGCGCCAGCGCCGCGACGAGCACGGCACCCGCCACCACCTGCGGGGTGTTGTAGCGCCCGAAGCCCGCCGTGATGATCCGGCCCAGGCCGCCGCCGCCCGGCAGCGCCGCCAGCGTCGCCGTGGCCACGACCTGGACGGCGGCCGTCCGCACGCCGGTGACGATCAGCGGGAAGGCGAGCGGCAGTTCGACCCGGGTGAGCAGCTGGCCGCCGGACATCCCCATGCCGCGCGCGGCCTCGACCACGCCCCGGTCCGCCTCGCGCATCCCGACGTACGCGTTGGTCAGCAGCGGCGGGACGGCGAAGAGGACGAGGGCGATGATCGTCGGCCAGTCCCCCTCGGCCCCGAGCGGGCTGAGCGTCAGCAGCACCAGCACCGCGAACGTGGGCACCGCGCGGCCGATGTTGGAGAGATTCACCGCCAGCGCGCCGCCCCGCCCGACGTGCCCGAGCCAGAGCGCGACCGGCAGCGCGATCAGGCAGGCCAGGGCGAGGCTGACGCCCGTGAAGTACAGATGCTCCAGCAGGCGCCGCCAGGCGCCGTTGTTCCCCTGCCAGTTGGCGGCCGTGGTCAGCCAGGACCACGCGTCGAGGAAGAAGCCCATCGCTCAGCCCGCCCTTCCCGCGCCGGCCGGACTCTCCCCGGCGGCGACCGTCCGTCTCCGGCGCCCGGCACCCGCGCGCGTCCACGGCGTCAGCGCGCGCTGCACGGCCAGCAGCAGCACGTCGGCGAGCAGGGCCAGCAGGACGCAGAGCACCGAGGCCGTCAGCACCTGGGCCTTGAAGAAGCTGTCCATGCCGTCGTAGATGAGGTTCCCCAGGCCGCCGAAGCCGACGATCGCGCCGACCGTGGTCAGCGACACCGCCGAGACCGTCGCGATCCGCAGCCCCGCCATCAACGCGGGCAGCGCGAGCGGCAGTTCGACCTCGAAGAGCAGCCGCGCGGGCCCGTACCCCATCCCGCGCGCCGCCTCCCGCGCCTCGGCCGGCACCGCGTCCAGGCCCGCGAGGATGTTCCGCACCAGCACCGTCAGCGAGTACAGCACCAGCCCCGCGACGACGACCGAGGCGGACAGCCCGAACGCGGGCAGCAGCAGCGCGAACATCGCCAGCGAGGGCACCGTGTACAGCACCGTCGTCAGCCCCAGCACGGACGCGGCCGCGCCCCGCCCCCGGCGCGCGAGCAGCGCCAGCGGGAAGGCGACGAGCAGCGCGATGCCGACGGAGGCGAGGGTGATGCCGACGTGCTGGAGCGTGGCCTCCGTCAGCTCGGGCACCCGCGTACGGACGTACTCGCCGCAGATCCAGTCGTTCGCCGAGAGGCAGCTCTCCCCCGGGCCCGCCATCAGTGCGGCAGCACCGTGCAGGCCGTTCACACCGCCCATGTGCGCTCATCTCCCGTGCAGGGGCCGGACACTGACGACGGACACTATCGCCCGGCACCGACAACCGGACCGGACGGCCACACGTCCGCAACATCCCCTTCACGGCACCGGCGGCGCGGCTGCGGCAGAATCCCGCGCACGGCCCGGAACGGAGCCGACCCACGCGCAACCCGACGGGGGAGACGAGAATGGGCGACATGATCCGCTTCGAGCACGTCACCAAGCGCTACCCGGACGGCACGACCGCCGTGGACGACCTGTCGCTGGACGTCGCCGAGGGCGAACTCGTCACGCTCGTCGGCCCGTCCGGCTGCGGCAAGACGACCACGATGAAGATGGTCAACCGCCTCATCGAACCGACCTCGGGGCGGATTCTGCTCGACGGCGAGGACATCTCCGGCGTCGACCCCGTCGAACTCCGCCGCCGGATCGGCTACGTGATCCAGCAGGTCGGCCTCTTCCCGCACCGGACGGTGCTGGACAACACCGCGACCGTGCCGCACCTGCTGGGCTGGCCGAAGGCCGAACGCCGGGCCCGCGCCGCCGAACTGCTCGACCTCGTCGGCCTCGACCCGTCCCGGTACGGCGACCGCTACCCGGACCAGCTCAGCGGCGGCCAGCGGCAGCGCGTCGGCGTGGCCCGCGCGCTCGCCGCCGACCCGCCGGTGCTCTTGATGGACGAGCCGTTCGGCGCCGTCGACCCGGTCACCCGCGAGCGCCTGCTCGGCGAGTTCCGCGCGCTCCAGACCTCGCTGCACAAGACGGTCCTCTTCGTCACCCACGACATCGAGGAGGCGGTACGCCTCGGCGACCGCATCGCCGTCTACGGGCACGGCCGCATCGAACAGTTCGCGCCACCCGCGCAGGTCCTCGGCGCCCCCGCGACGCCGTACGTGGCCGACTTCGTCGGCGCCGACCGCGGCCTGAAGCGGCTGTCCGTCACCCCCATCGAACGCGGCGACCTGGAGGCGCCCCCCGTCGTCCACCTCGACGACCGGCTCGCGCCGCAGCTGGAGCGCGTCCGCGCGGCGGGCGCCCGCTGGGCCGTCGTCCTCGACGACGCGGACGCGCTGCACGGCTGGGTCGCGGCGGACGCCGAACCGGGCACGGATTCCGCTTCGGGTTCCGTACGGGACCGCGCGCGGCGGATGGAGGCGTGGCTTCCGCTGGGCGCGCCGCTCAAGCAGGCGTTCAGCACGATGCTCCAGCACGACGCGGGCTGGATCGCGGTGCTGGACGAGGACGACCGCTTCGTCGGCGTCCTCACCCCCGCCAGGCTGCACGAGGCGCTGCGCCGCTCGATCGACGCCGACCGGCGCGAGGTGCAGCGCGAGGAGGTCCGGCTGGAGACCGTCCCCGGCTCCTGAGCGCTCCGGGGACGCCCCGTTGACCGGCGGAGCGGGCCCGTGCTCTACTCCGCCGCATGACCGGCACCGCGCTCCACCCCTGGCGGAGGGTCCACCTGGACCTGCTCCGCTACGCGGGCTGCGTGTGTCGCCCGTCCCGCTCTCGCTGATCAACTCCCTTTCCCCGTACGCCGCTTCCGGCGCGCCTGCGCCGTGCGCCCCGGCGTACGGGTTCCGCGATCGCACCCGGGACGGTTCCCATCACCTCAGCCACCTCCGCTTCCGCTTCCGCTTCGGACCGCGAACACGCCCCCACCCGGGCCGGGTTGCTGGCCTTCGCCCGCGCGGCCGCCGCCGACGCGGCGCTCGTCGCCTCCCTCCCCCTCGACTCCGACGGCCGCACCTGGCTCCGCCTCGACGGGCCGGGCGGCAGCGAGGCCTGGCTCATCGGCTGGCCCCCGGGGACGGGCACCGGCTGGCACGACCACGGCGGCTCGCACGGCGCCTTCGTCACCGCGTCCGGCCTGCTCACCGAGGACGCGCTCGCCGCCCGCATCCCCACCGAGGGGTGGCGCACCCTGGAACTGGCCGAGGGCGTCGACCGGCAGCGCCTGCTGACGCCGGGCCGCGGCCGCGCCTTCGGCCCGCACCACGTGCACCAGGTCCTCAACTCCACGGCGCGGCACGCCGTTTCGGTGCACGCCTACTACCCGCCGCTGCCGCTGATGCGCCGCTACAGCCGCAGCGGGGACGTCCTGCGGCTCGAACAGACCGAGCGCCCCGAGGAGTGGTGATGAGCACCCCGGACACCCCCAGCCGCGTCGACCTCGCCCTCGCGCGGGCCCGCGACGGCCTGGAGCGGCTCTCCCCCGAGCGCGCCGCGGCCGCGCGGGACGCGGGCGCCCTGCTGGTCGACATCCGGTACGCGGCCCTGCGCGAGCGGGACGGGACCATCCCCGGCGCCCTGGTCGTCGAGCGGAACGAGCTGGAGTGGCGGCTCGACCCCACCTGCCCGCACCGCTCCCCCGAGGCCACCGGCCCGGGCCGGCCCGTCGTGCTGGTCTGCGCCGAGGGCTACGCGTCCAGCCTCGCCGCCCGCTCCCTCCGGTCCCTCGGCCTGGAACACGTCGCCGACCTTGACGGCGGCTTCCGCGCCTGGCGCGCGGCCGGCCTCCCCGTCACCCCGCCGGAACCCCCGTGACCAGGGCGTAAGCGCCCGCCCGACGAGCCCGGCCGCGCCCGCGCCCTACCGCCTACGCTGGGGGCATGAGTGCATCGCGTGGCCAGGTGTCCGGACTGCCCGATTGGGGCCGCTGTGCCGTCATGGGGGTCGTGAACGTCACCCCCGACTCCTTCTCCGACGGCGGCCAGTGGTTCGACCCCGAGTCCGCGATCAAACACGGGCTCGATCTCGTCGCCCAGGGCGCCGACCTGGTCGACGTCGGCGGCGAGTCCACCCGCCCCGGGGCCCCGCGGGTCAGCGAGGCGGAGGAGCTGCGGCGGGTGCTGCCCGTCGTGCGCGGCCTCGCGGCCGAGGGCGTCGTCGTCAGCGTGGACACGATGCGCGCCGGCGTCGCGGAGCGCGCGCTCGCGCAGGGCGCGGTGCTGGTCAACGACGTCAGCGGCGGCCTGGCCGACCCGGCGATGGTGCCCGCCGTCGCCGCGGCCGGGTCACCGTTCGTCGTCATGCACTGGCGCGGCCAGTCGATCGACATGAACAACCGGGCCGTCTACTCCGACGTCACCGGCGAGGTCGTGGCCGAGCTGCGGGAGAGCTTCGAACGCGCCGTCGCGGGCGGCGTCGACCCGGAGCGGATCGTCATAGACCCGGGCCTCGGCTTCGCCAAGCAGGCCGAGCACGACCTCGCGCTCATGGCCGACCTCGGACGGCTGCGCACCGAACTCGGCCGCCCGCTGCTGGTGGCCGCCTCCCGCAAGCGCTTCCTCGGCCGCGTCCTGGCCGAACGCCCCGACGCCCCCGTCCCCCCGGCCCGCGAGCGCGACGCCGCGACGGCCGCCATCACCGCGCTGTCCGCCCGCGAGGGCGCCTGGGCCGTGCGGGTGCACGAGGTACGCGCGAGCGCCGACGCCGTCCGCGTCGCCCACGCCGTCGAGCGGGCGGGCGCGGACTCGGCGGGCGAGGGGCGGCGCGCCGGGTGAGCGGCGCCCGAACCGACGCCGAAGCCGTCGAGGCCGCCAACACCGCGCTCTACGACGCCCTGGAACACGGCGACCTCGACACCATGGAACGCCTGTGGCTCGGCCCCGACGACGGCTCGGCGGCCGACGACGCCGACGTCAGCGCCGTCCACCCGGGCTGGCCGGTGCTCACCGGACGCGGCGAGGTGATGCGCAGCTACGCGCTGATCATGGCCGGCACCGACTACATCCAGTTCTTCCTGACCGACGTCGAGGTCTCGGTCCTCGGCGACACCGCGCTCGTGACCTGCACCGAGAACATCCTCAGCGGCGGCCCGGCCGAGGCGGACGGTTCCGCGGGGCCGCTGGTGGGCGGCCTCGTGGTGGCCACCAACGTCTTCCGCCGCGTCCCGGACGGCGCCTGGAAGCTGTGGTCCCACCACGGCTCCCCCGTCCTCGTCGAGCAGGACGACGAGGGCGACGGGGACGGGCCCGACGAGGAGGACGGCGGCCAGAACGACACCGTCTTCTGACCCGTCAGCACCGGGGGTCAGTGCGGTGCCGCCGGCGGCACTCGATGGAGGCAAGCCCCGGAATGCGTGCGTGCCCGGAAACGCTGTCGGGTAGGCGCGCGACGGGCCGGGAGGCGGTGAGACGTCACCGGACACCGGTGACACGGCGCCGGCGGGGTCTCCCGGTGGCACCGGAGGAGTCGGAAGAATCCGCCATGACCGGCACGGTTCCCCTCCGACCGGCCCCGCGGGCGTGGGCTGTCCCCGCTCGCAGGTACATTCGACCGGGCACGCGCGCGGCGCGCGCGTGCGCACATCCAGCTGACAGCCGAACCGACAGCCGCCCCGGCGGCCGTCCGACGACGAGGGACGGGAGTGATACACGTGGACCGTGTCGCGCTGCACGGGTTGCGGGCCCGCGGGCATCACGGCGTCTTCGAACACGAACGCGAAGAGGGCCAGACCTTCGTCGTGGACGTCGACATGGGCGTCGACACCCGCCCCGCCGCCGAGGGCGACGATCTCGCCAGAACGGTGCACTACGGCATCGTGGCCGAGGAGATCGTGTCGGTCGTCAGCGGAGAACCCGTCGATCTGATCGAGACGCTCGCCCAGCGCATCGCCGACACCTGCCTCGCCCACGCGGCCGTGGCGGAGGTCGAGGTGGTCGTGCACAAGCCGGAAGCACCGATCACCGTCCCCTTCGACGACGTGACCATCACCATCAAGCGGAGCCGTGCATGACGCCGAACAGTGACCCGACCGTCCAGCCGGTGCCCGCTTCGGTGGTGCACCAGGTCGACGCGGCGGATTCCACCCTGCACAACCCGAAGCGCGCCGTGCTGTCCCTCGGCAGCAACCTCGGCAACCGCCGGGAGACCCTGCAGAGCGCCATCGACGCGCTCGCGGACACCCCCGGCCTGCGGGTCAAGGCCGTCTCCCCGGTCTACGAGACCGAGCCCTGGGGAGTCGACCCGGAGACCCAGCCCTCGTACTTCAACGTCGTGGTGGTCGTGAAGACGACCCTGCCCCCCGCCTCCCTGCTGGAGCGCGGCCAGGCCGTCGAGGACGCCCTGGAGCGGGTGCGCGACGAGCGCTGGGGCCCGCGCACCATCGACGTCGACATCGTCTCCTACCAGGACGTCGTCTCCGACGACCCGTCCCTCACCCTCCCGCACCCCCGCGCGCACGAGCGGGCCTTCGTCCTCGCCCCCTGGCACGACGTCGACCCCGGCGCCGAGCTCCCCGGCCGCGGCGCGGTCACCGAGCTGCTGGAGTCCGTGGGCCGCGAGGGCGTCGCCGTACGCGCCGACCTGGAACTCAGCCTGCCCGATTAGGCGTTGGGAGCCCCGTGAAGGAACTGAGAATCCGCGTCCTGGCGGGGGTCTTCGCCGTCGCCGGGGTGCTGGCCTGGGCCGGCGCCCGGCTGTGGGACGCGCTGGGCAGCCTGCCCAGCGTGCCCGTCGCCGCACCCGTCGTCCTCGCGATCATCGCCGTCGTCCTGCTCGCCACCGCGCTCTCGCTGCGCTCGCGGCTGAAGGCCCAGCGCCGGCGGGAGGCGGGTGCGAAGGGCGTCGAACCGATGATGGCGGCCCGCGCCGTCCTCCTCGGCCAGGCCAGCGCCCTCGTCGCGGCCCTGGTCTCCGGGGTGTACGCGGGCACCGGCGTCTTCCTGCTGATCCAGGCCACCCAGGCACCGCTGCGCACCCAGCAGGTGGTGTACGCGGGCCTGTCCGTACTGGCCGGCATCGGCGTCATCGCGGCCGCGCTCTTCCTCCAGCGCACCTGCCGCCTCCCCGAGGACGACGAAAACGGCCCCTCGGCCACCCCCGCATAAACAAACCCCGCGCCCCGACAAGGGGCGCGGGGAACTGCGCGAAAAAGGGGCGCGGGGAACTGCGCAACCCGCCACGACGCACCCGCACCCGGCGACGCACGGAAGTGGCGGGAACCCCTCAGCGCAGAATCAGACTCATCGCCTCGGACCGGGTGGCCGCGTCCCGCAGCTGACCGCGCACCGCGGACGTGAGCGTCTTCGCCCCCGGCTTCCGAATCCCCCGCATCGACATGCACATGTGCTCGCACTCGACGACGACGATCACCCCGCGCGGCTCCAGAATCCGCATCAGCGAGTCCGCGACCTGCGTCGTCAGCCGCTCCTGCACCTGCGGGCGCCGGGCGTAGACGTCCACGAGCCGGGCCAGCTTGGACAGTCCGGTGATCTTCCCGGAGGCGGACGGGATGTACCCGACGTGCGCCACACCGTGGAACGGCACGAGGTGGTGCTCGCAGGTGGAGTACACCTCGATGTCCTTGACCAGCACCATCTCGTCGTGCCCGAGGTCGAACGTGGTGGTGAGCACGTCCTCCGGCTGCTGCTGCAGGCCGCCGAAGATCTCCTTGTACGCGCGGGCCACCCGGGCCGGCGTCTCCAGCAGCCCCTCACGGTCGGGGTCCTCGCCGACCGCGTAGAGGAGTTCGCGGACCGCGTTCTCGGCGCGCTTCTCGTCGAACTCGCCTATCGCGCCCTGGCCGTCCAGCGTCACCGGGTCGGTCATCTTCTGCCTCGCTCCTCGAACATGTGCAGCAAAAATGCCGCGCCCCTCAGGGTAGAACCCGAGGGGCGCGGCGAACATTCCGTGGCCGGTGACGCCGGTCACGCTGCGGCGGGACTCACCGGCCCCGCCACCGCGTGCTCAGCTCTCCGTCGGATCGGCGGGCTCGACGATGGCGTCCGAGTCCCGCGGCCCGATCTCCTTGCCGCCCTTCTCCAGCGACGGGGTGGAGCCGTTGCCGTTGGCGAGCACCGGCGCCGAGACCGGAGGACGGGTCGACGGCGTGCGCCGCGCGGAGCCCGTCCAGGCCGGGCGGGCCGGACGCTTGACGACGGGGGCGAAGATCTCGGCGATCTCCTCCTTGCCCAGCGTCTCCTTCTCCAGCAGCGCGAGGACGAGGTTGTCGAGGACGTCGCGGTTCTCCACCAGGATTTCCCAGGCTTCGTTGTGCGCCGTCTCGATCAGCTTCTTGACCTCCTCGTCCACCAGCCCGGCGACCTCCTCGGAGTAGTCGCGCTGGTGGGCCATCTCCTTGCCCAGGAAGGGCTCGGACTGGTCGGAGCCGAACTTGATCGCCCCGAGCCGCTCGGTCATGCCGTACTGCGTGACCATCGCGCGCGCCGTCGCGGTCGCCTTCTCGATGTCGTTGGCCGCGCCCGTCGTCGGGTCGTGGAAGACGAGCTCCTCGGCCGCGCGCCCGCCCAGCATGTACGCGAGCTGGTCGAGCATCTCGTTGCGTGTGGTCGAGTACTTGTCCTCGTCCGGCAGCACCATCGTGTAGCCGAGCGCACGGCCCCGGGACAGGATCGTGATCTTGTGGACCGGGTCGGAGTTCGGCGAAGCCGCCGCGACCAGGGCGTGTCCGCCCTCGTGGTACGCGGTGATCTTCTTCTCCTTGTCGCTCATGATCCGGGTCCGCTTCTGCGGTCCGGCCACGACGCGGTCGATCGCCTCGTCCAGCGACTTGTTGTCGATCAGCTTCTGGTCCCCGCGCGCGGTCAGCAGCGCCGCCTCGTTGAGCACGTTGCTCAGGTCGGCACCGGTGAAGCCGGGCGTACGGCGGGCGACCGCGCCCAGGTCCACGTCGGGCGCCATCGGCTTGCCCTTCTGGTGCACCTGGAGGATCTCCTGCCGGCCCTGCATGTCCGGACGGTCGACGGCAATCTGCCGGTCGAAACGGCCGGGGCGCAGCAGCGCCGGGTCGAGGATGTCCGGGCGGTTCGTGGCGGCGATCAGGATGACGCCGCCCTTCACGTCGAAGCCGTCCATCTCGACGAGCAGCTGGTTGAGCGTCTGCTCGCGCTCGTCGTGACCGCCGCCCATGCCGGCGCCGCGGTGGCGGCCGACGGCGTCGATCTCGTCGACGAAGACGATCGCCGGGGCGTTCGCCTTGGCCTGCTCGAAGAGGTCACGGACGCGGGAGGCGCCGACACCCACGAACATCTCGACGAAGTCGGAGCCGGAGATCGAGTAGAACGGCACCCCGGCCTCACCGGCGACGGCACGCGCCAGCAGCGTCTTGCCCGTACCGGGCGGGCCGTACAGCAGCACACCCTTGGGGATCTTGGCGCCGACGGCCTGGAACTTGGCGGGCTCCTGGAGGAACTCCTTGATCTCCACCAGCTCTTCGCAGGCCTCGTCGGACCCGGCGACGTCGCTGAAGGTCGTCTTCGGCGTGTCCTTGGTGATCAGCTTGGCCTTGGACTTCCCGAACTGCATGACCCGGGAGCCGCCGCCCTGCATCTGATTCATCAGGAACAGGAACACGACGATGATCAGCACGAACGGCAGCAGCGAGAGCAGCATCCCGACGAACGGGTTCTGCGACTGCGGCGCGACCGTGTAACCGCCCTTGAGAGTGTCGTCGCCACTCTCGTACTTGCTCTGGAGCTTCTTGGCGAGCTCGAAGCCCTGGTCGTCGATGTAGCTCGCCTTGACCTTGTCGGCCTCGGCGACCTTGGCACCGTTCTTGAGCTTGATCTTGATCGTCTGCTCATCGCCGGTCGTCAGCTCGGCGGAGTCCACCTTGTTCTCGTCGATCGCCTTGACGACCTGACCGGTGTCCACCGTCTTGTAGCCGCCGGACGAGCCGACGACCTGCATCAACACGACCACGGCAAGGACGGCCAGCACGATCCACATGACCGGCCCGCGGAAGTATCGCTTCACGTCCATCCATACGGAGCGCGTGCGCCCCGTCCCTCCTGCCACAGTGAGTTGAAAAGCCTGACCTTCGGACCGTACCCCAGCATGGGCCCATCGGGCCGCCGGGGACGGACAGTAAACCCCCTCGCCTGCCCAACGGAGCGCGCGGAGGCTGTGTTCCCGACGCGGCACCCACCATCCGGCGCCTCGGCACCCCGGTGATCACCGCATCCCCCCTAGGCTCCCACGCCCGCTAAGGGTGCGTCAGCCGCGCGGCGGTCAGCCGCCGTACACGTGGGGGGCGAGAGTGCCGACGAACGGGAGATTCCGGTACTTCTCCGCGTAGTCGAGGCCGTAGCCGACGACGAACTCGTTCGGGATGTCGAAACCGACCCACTTCACGTCGAGTTCGACCTTCGCCGCCTCCGGCTTGCGCAGCAGGGTGCAGACGTTGAGCGAGGCGGGCTCGCGGGAGCCGAGGTTGGACAGCAGCCAGGACAGCGTCAGACCGGAGTCGATGATGTCCTCGACGATCAGGACGTGCTTGCCCTTGATGTCGGTGTCCAGGTCCTTGAGGATGCGCACCACCCCGGACGACTGGGTTCCGGCGCCGTAGGAGGACACCGCCATCCAGTCCATGGTGGCCGGGGTGGACACCGCGCGCGCCAGGTCGGCCATCACCATGACCGCGCCCTTGAGGACTCCGACGAGCAGGATCTCCTGGCCCGCGTACTCCTCGTCGATCTTGGCGGCCAGCTCGGCCAGCTTCGCGTCGATCTCTTCCTTGGTGATGAGCACCGACTTGAGGTCGGTGCCCATGTCTTTCTCGTCCACCCGCGCCGCTCTCGCTCGAGGTTCGTGAAGCCACCGGGGCCGGGGCGGCGCCGCGCCGTCAGCGTCGGGCGGGCGGGGCTGCCGGGGAGGCCGTCGGTGAGCCATGCCGGATGACCAGTTTGCCACCCTGCCTTCTGGCCTCCACCATCCCGGGCAGGTTGATGGCCCGCTGGCCGCGCCAGGCGGTCACCAGCCGGTCCACTTCCTCGATGTGCCGCGCGAAGAGCGAACCGGCCGGCGCCCCGGCGGCGATGGCCGCGCGGCGCAGCACGCGACGGCGCACCGCGGGCGGCAGCGCGTACAGCCGGACGGCGTCGAGCTCGCAGGTCTGCAGGTCCTCGGGCCCGCCGCGGAGGCCGGGTTCGTCGGTGCGGACGGTCCGTTCGGCCTCGACGGCCCAGGCGTCGAGGGCGTCCGCGTCGTCGCGGGAGAGACTCGCGGTGCGGGCCAGCGCCTCGACGACGCCCTTGCCGAGAGCTTTCTCCAGGGTGGGCAGGGCCTCGTGGCGGACGCGGGAGCGGGTGAAGACGGGGTCGGCGTTGTGCGGGTCGTCCCAGACGGGCAGCGACTGGACCATGCACGCCTTGCGGGTGGTCTGCCGCTCCACGCCGAGGAACGGGCGGCGGTAGCGCCCCTGCGGCCCGGAGACGGCGGCCATGCCGGAGAGCGAGCGGGTGCCGGAGCCGCGGGCGAGCCCGAGCAGCACCGTTTCGGCCTGGTCGTCGCGGGTGTGGCCGAGCAGGACGACGGCTGCGCCGTGCCGCTTGGCGGTTTCGTCGAGTGCGGCGTACCGCGCGTCGCGGGCCGCTGCCTCGGGCCCGGTGTTCGTCCGGCCGACGGTGACGCTCACGGCTTCGACGGGGTCGAGGCGGAGGGCGGTCATCCGGGCGGCGACCTCGCGGGCACGGACGTCGGAACCGGCCTGGAGGCCGTGATCGACGGTGACGCCTCCGGCGCGGACGCCGAGCCGGGGGGCCTCGAAGGCGAGAGCGGAGGCGAGCGCCATGGAGTCGGCGCCGCCGGAGCAGGCGACGAGCACCAGCGGGGTGCTGCCGGTGCCGGCGTGCTCGCTGAGCACGTCGTGGAGAACGCGGCGGACCGCCAGGCGTATCGCGGCGACCGCGGGATGGGGACCCATGTCCGATTCACTTCCTCGAAGGGAGTCTTGTCACGCTGAGTGCGTCGATGGTGACAGAGATGGACGGCGTTCCCCGAGCATCGCACGCGTACCCGGCGATCTCGGTCCCTCGGACGGGTGATTGGGGCCGCCATCAGTGGTCAGCGCACGTCCTGCTGTGCATCCTCCCGCATCGCCTCCCGCCACACCCGCCCCACGGCCTCCACGACCCGGCTCCGGGGCACTCAGGGACGCGGTACGGGGGCGGGTTCCGCTGGGCCGTGTGCCCGTACGGCCCGGGTGCTCACTCGGGTTTGCTGTGCACCCTCGCGATCCAGTCGGCGGGCTTCGCGATCTCCGCCTTCGTCGGCAGGGTGTTGGGCGAGGTCCACACCCGGTTGAAGCCGTCCATGCCGACCTGGTCCACCACCGCCCGGACGAAGCGCTCGCCGTCGCGGTACTGGCGCAGCTTCGCGTCGAGGCCGAGGAGCTTGCGCAGCGCCTGGTCGAGCCGCCCGGCGCCGGAGGCCCGGCGCTTGCTGAACTTCTCCCGGATCTCGGTGACGGAGGGGACGACGGACGGGCCGACGCCGTCCATCACGTAGTCCGCGTGACCCTCCAGCAGGGACATCACGGCGGTGAGGCGGCCGAGGATCTCGCGCTGGGCCGGGGTCTGGACGAGTTCGACGAAGCTGCCGCGCTCCTCCCGCTCCTCGCCCGCCTCGCCGCCGCCGGCGAGGGACTGGGCGGCCTCGCGGAGCCGCTCCAGCAGCGTCCCCGGGTCGACCTCGGTCTCGGAGAGGAAGGTCTGGATCTCGCCTTCCAGGTGGTCGCGCAGCCAGGGGACGGCGGTGAACTGGGTGCGGTGCGTCTCCTCGTGCAGGCAGACCCACAGCCGGAAGTCGTGCGGGTCGACGTCCAGTTCCCGCTCGACGTGCACGATGTTCGGCGCGACGAGCAGCAGCCGGCCGCCGCCGTCGGGGGCGCCGGGCAGTTCACGCGTCGCGGGCGCGAAGGTCTCGTACTGGCCGAGGACGCGGGAGGCGAGGAAGGACAGCAGCATGCCGACCTCGACGCCGGTGACCTTGCCGCCGACCGCGCCGAGCACGGAGCCGCCCGGCAGGTTCGTCCGGCGCTCGCCCATCTTCTCCAGCAGCGGGCTGAGCAGTTCGCGGAAGCCCGCGACGTTCGCGCGGATCCAGCCGGGGCGGTCGACGACGAGGACGGGGGTGTCGCCCGTCTCCGGGCGCTCGGGGGCGAGGCGGGTGAAGCCGCGTACGTGCTCCTCGGACACCACCGCGTGCCGCCGCAGTTCGCCGACGATCGCGCGCGCCTCGTCGCGGCTCACCTCCGGGCCCGGGCGCACGAGCCGGGTCGCGGTCGCGACCGCGAGATTCCAGTCGACCATGTCCACACCACCGAGGCTCGTCATGAGTTCACGGTACGTGCCGACCGGGCCGTACGGGAGGAGACGGCCGCACGAGGCACGCCAGGAGGAGGCCCCGTCGGGCGTCAGCCGTGCGCGGGCGACTCGCGGCAGCCGCAGTTGGCGAGCGCGGAGGCCATCCGGTCCAGGGCGTCCTGGGCGCCGTCGCGGTCGGTGGTGCCGCTGGTGGCGAAGGCGAAGACGAGCAGCCGGCCGTCGGCGTCCACGACCGTTCCGGCCAGCGAGTTCACACCGGTCAGGGTGCCGGTCTTGGCGCGGACGAGGCCGGCGCCGGCGCGGTCGCGCTCGTCCTCGTACCGCTTGTCGAGGGTGCCGGTGAAGCGGGCGACGGGCAGGCCGGTGAGGACGCTGCGGAGTCCGGGGCGGTCCGGGTCGGCGGCGGTGGTGAGCAGGCGGGTGAGCAGCGAGGCGGTGACCCTGTCGTCCCGGCTGAGTCCGCTGCCGTCGTGGAACTCGGCACCCTTGAGGGGGAGTTGGAGTTTGCCGAGCTGACGCTCGATCGCGGTGGCGGCGCCCTTGAAGCTGGCGGGTTCGCCGCTGCCGAGCGCGGCTTGGCGGGCGAGGGCCTCGGCGATGTCGTTGTCGCTGTGCGTCAGCATCTCCTCGACCAGGCGGGACAGCGGCTCCGAGCGGTGCACGGCCAGCTCCTCGCCCTTCCCGCCCTTCTTGCCGTCGGCCTTCTCCGGGTCGCCGTCGACGTCGAGGCCCTGGTCCTCCAGCCGGTCGCCGAAGGTCTTCGCCGCGTCGGCGGCCGGGTCGTCGACGCGGGGCGAGGGGGCGTGCCCCTCGCCGTCGCCCTGGCGGCCCTGGCCGGACATCAGCGCGGTGACGGGGGCGAGGTTGTCGTTCGGGCCGATGGGGTGGCGTTCGGGGCCGGTGAACAGCGAGGTGTCGTAGCCGAGCGAGACCTTCTTCGTGCCGCTCCCGCGCAGGGCGTCCGCGGTGCGCTCGGCGAGCTTGCCGAGGTCCTCGTCGTCCAGCGTGGGGTCGCCGCCGCCGACGAGGACGACGCGGTCGCCCTCGCGCAGGACGCGGGTGCTGAGGCGGTGGTCCTCGCCGCGTGCGGAGAGCGCGGCGACGGCCGTCGCGATCTTGATGGTCGAGGCGGGGGTGACGGCCTTGCCGGGGTCGGCGCGGTAGATCTCCTTGCCCGCCGCCACGTCCACGACCGAGGCCGTGCGGACCTTGCCCAGGCCCTTGTCGTCCAGCAGCGGCTCCATGACGTCGGCGAGCGCCGAGGCGGTGGGCGGCGGCACGGCCCCGGCCGAGCCGGAGCCCCGCCCGCCGTCCGCACTGCCGGAACCGTCCGCTCCGTCCGCTCCGTCACCCTTGCCCTGCCCGAGGGCCGCCAGGACGCGCGGGGCGTGCTCGGGGCTGTCGTCGCCGGTGTGCTTCTGGCCACTCCCGTGCTCCTGGGCGACCGCCCGCGCGCGCTCGGCCGTACGCTGGCCCGAGTCCCACGGTCCGCTCGCGGCAACCGCCGAGACCGCGACCACGAGGCCCAGGGCTGCGGAACCCGCCGACAGCCTCACGGTCTGCCGCTCGTGCGGCGTAGCGGTCCGCCAGCGCTGCCGGGCCGGTTCCGCGGACTTCCGGGCGACAGCCCGGCACGCGCGCTGCGCCCGGGCCGCGGTGTCACGCACCTGTGCTGCGATGTCACGCACCTCGAGCAGCCCCTTTCGCGAGCGTGTACGTACGTGGGGGACACTTAATCACCAGATACATGGGCTGATCACTTAAGGAGCCTCCCTTGGAGTTCGACGTCGTTATCGAGATCCCGAAGGGTTCGCGGAACAAGTACGAGGTGGATCACGAGACCGGCCGGATCCGGCTCGACCGTCACCTCTTCACGTCGACCGTGTACCCGGCTGACTACGGCTTCGTCGACAACACTCTCGGAGAGGACGGCGACCCGCTCGACGCGCTGGTCCTGCTGGAGGAGCCGACGTTCCCCGGTTGCATCATCAAGTGCCGCGCGATCGGCATGTTCCGGATGACGGACGAGGCCGGCGGCGACGACAAGCTGCTCTGCGTCCCCTCCTCCGACCCGCGCATGGAGCACATGCGGGACATCCACCACGTCAGCGAGTTCGACCGGCTGGAGATCCAGCACTTCTTCGAGGTGTACAAGGACCTGGAGCCCGGCAAGTCCGTCGAGGGCGCCGACTGGGTCGGCCGTGCCGACGCCGAGGCCGAGGTCGAGGCGTCCGTGAAGCGCCTGGAGGCCAGCGGCGGCGGTCACTGAGACCCCGCGAGCGCACGCGAGAGGGCGCGTCCCGGTTTTCCGGGACGCGCCCTCTCGTACGTGCGGCGGGTGCGCTCAGAAGCCGCGGGTGCGCTTGGCGGCGCGGCGGCCGGGGAGCGGCAGCGGGAGTTCCTCGCTGGGCGACTTGATGAACAGCCGGGCCAGCTCGCCGCCGAGGTTGACGCCGATGGCGATGGCCAGCGCGAGCGCGACGGCCTGGGAGAGGAAGCCCATGCCCTTGTCGACGTGGCCCTGCGCGATGTTCAGCAGCCCGAAGTACGTCGCGCTACCGGGCAGCAGCGGGCCGATGGCCGCCGTGATGTACGGCAGTGACGACTGGAACTGGTAGCGCGAGAACAATTGCCCGAACAGGCCCACGAGTCCGGCGGCGCAGACCGTCGCGGCGACGGGGTCGATCTCGACGTCCTTCATCGTCAGCACCCCGAAGACGACCCAGGCGACACCGCCGTTGAGGGTCGCCAGCAGCACCGTGTGACGTTCCTGCTGGAGCATCACGCAGAAGGCCAGGGCCAGCAGCATCGCGGCGAGGATCTGGGTCTCGGGGCGGTCCACCCGGTCCACCCGGTCGGGGATCAGCTCGGCGCCGATCTCGGAGCCGACGTACAGCACCATCAGCACGCCGCAGACGATGCCGACGATCAGGTAGACGACCTCCAGCAGCCGTGCGGCCGCGGTGATGTAGAAGCCCGTCAGGCCGTCGTGGACCGCCGCGACCAGGGCCCGTCCGGGGATCAGCGCGAAGAGGCCACCGGTGATGACGGCCGCCGCCTTCAGCTGCGAGGAGCCTCCCGGGTAGGTCAGCGCGACGGTGACCCCTATCGCGGCCGGCGGCATCGCGGCGGCCACGAACTGGTAGAACTCCGGCAGTCCGCGCCCGGCCGACAGCCAGGCGAGCCGGTCGCCGAGCATCGCACCGAGCGCGGCGAGGACGAAGACGAGCGCGTCGCCGCCGACGAGCAGCGAGGCCGCGCCGGAGAGCGCGCCGCTGGCGATCGTCAGGGCGCCCTTCGGGTACGGGTGCCGGTTCCGCCGTATGGCGGCGAGGCGGCGGTACGCCTCCTCCAGCGAGACGTCGCCCTTGGTGATGTCGTCGACGAGCCGGAAGACGGCGGCCAGCCGCGTGTAGTCGGTGCCGCGGCGGCGTACCGTCCGGCCGAGCGTGACCGGGTCGTCGACCAGCGAGGGCTGGTGGGTGATGGACAGCAGGGTGAAGGTGACGGTCGGCTCGCAGCGGTCGAGGCCGTAGGCGTGCGCGACGCCGAACATCGCGGCCTCGACGTCCTCGGCACCCTCCCCGCCCGCGAGCAGCAGTTCGCCGATGCGGAGCGTCAGGTCGAGGACGCGGGGCACGGGCGGGCCGCTCTCGGCGTCCTCGCCCTTGGCGACGCGTTCCGGGGCCGGGCGCTCGGCGAGCGGCATCCGGATCATCGTGCGCATCCGGTCCTGCCACGGCGAACCCGGCTTGACCAGGGAGATCCGCGGGATGCCCTCGGGCGGGGTGAAGGCGCTGGCGTACTCCTGCGCGGCCTTCGTCGTCAGGCCCTCGGGGAGGGTGAACTCGGAGGTGATGTGGTCCTCGGGCTCGTCCGGAGGGGACGTCAGGAGCCCTTCGGGGACGGAGAATTCGGAGGTCGGGTGCTCCTCCTCCGGTGTCGGCGGCATCGGCACCCCGAGCGGTGGCGTGAACGCGCTGTGGGCCTCGTCGGACACGGGCTTGGCGTCCTCGGGCTCCTCGCCCTCGCCCTTGCCCGAGCCGGTCGACCGGCTGTTGCGTTCAGGCTCCCCGACCACTTCTGTGAACTCTCCTCTTGCGCCGCGTCCGCGGCCTCGCCGCACGTGCTGTCACGTGCCATGTTCTGCACGCTGGAACGACCTCGTCCGGTTCCTCCTTCCGCAGGATAAGGTCGTACGAGCTGCGACGTGCGGCGGCCCGTGCTCAGCGGCCCCCAACCGGCTCCCGATCAGCCGTACGGCGGGCGTGCACGCCGGTTCGTGCCCGGCGCCCGTTCAGCGCCCGGAGATCCGACCTCAGCCCTGGCGCCGGGCGTTGGCCGTGATGGCGTCGCGGAGGTAGGCGGCCAGGCCGGGGCGGATCGTGTCGTAGGTGGCGGTGAAGCGGGTGTCCGCGACGTACATGTCGCCGAGGCAGACGTGCATCGCGTGGTCGCAGGAGTAGCTGGTGCGGTCGATGAAGCGGCGGTGCTCCTCCGCGAGGTCCATCACCTCCGCCGAGTCCGGTGCTGCGCCGCGTGCCATCGCGTCGGCGACGGCGCGGTGGATCGCCTCGAACTCGGTGGTGAAGCGCTTCCAGTCCTCCTTGGTGTATCCGGCGGTCCTGCGCTGCGACTCCCGGTACGCCTCCGTGCCGCCCCAGCGGCGCTCGGTCTCCTCCGCGTAGGCGTCGGGGTCGAAGTCGCCGAAGACCTCGAACTTCTCCTCGGGGGTGAGTGTGATGCCCATCTTCCGTGCCTCCATGGCTCGTTGGACGGCGTCGGCCATCTCCCGCAGCCGGTCGATCCGGCCGGAGAGCAGCGCGTGCTGCCTGCGCAGGTGCTCCTGCGGGTCGGCTCCCGGGTCGTCGAGCAGTACGGCGATCTCGTCGAGAGGGAAGCCGAGTTCCCGGTAGAAGAGGATCTGCTGGAGCCGGTCCAGGTCGGCGTCGCAATAACGGCGGTGTCCCGCCGCGCTGCGCTCGCCGGGGCTGAGCAGCCCGATCTCGTCGTAGTGGTGCAGGGTGCGCACCGTGACACCGGTGTATCCGGCGACCTGGCCGACGGTGTGGCCCACGTCCGCCTCCTTCCCCGTCCGCACGCCTGCCGTGCGGACCGGTTCTCCACGGTGCTCCCTCACGTGGCGTGAGGTGCAAGCCCGGGCTAGCGGGCGTACGGGTTGGGGGTCCCCTCGGGGAGGACGTCGGCCTGGCGGCTGCCCTCGCCCGCCATCACGTAGTGGCCGGCCTCCAGGCGGGCGATCAGCGAACGGGCCCACTCCGCGCCGCTGTCGGAGGTGTGCACCCACAGCTTCATGATCTCGCCGATGTGCCCCCACTCCTCGGGCGTGGAGCCGTCCGGCGTCCAGTGCTCGGTGACCTCCTCGCGCCAGGACTCCAGCTTGGCGACGCGCTCGCGGAGCAGCGCGACGGCCTCGGCCCGGTCGAGGTCGACGAGGAAGCCGACGGCGGAGGTGAGGACGTCCGGCTTCTCGTCGATGTCGGTCAGCGCGTGCCGGAGCAGCTTCATGAACTCGGCCTCGCCGGCCGCGGTCAGCTCGTACTGGGTGCGGGGCGGGCCGCCCGCGGTGCTGGGCGCGGTCTCGTGGGCGAGCAGGAGTCCTTGCTTGGCGAGCTGTTTGAGGGCGTGGTAGATCGAGCCGGGCTTGGCGTTCGACCACTCGTGGGCGCCCCAGAACTCCAGGTCGTTGCGGACCATGTAGCCGTGGGCCAGGCCGTGCTGCCGTACGGCCCCCAGGACCAGCAGCCGGATCGCCGACATCGCCGCGCACGTCTCCTTCCGCGCCGGGTGTGCGTCTCCCGCCAGCCTATCCGGGGCCGCTGTTCAACTTTGACCAGCGGGATCGGCGGCGTTCCGGGCTCCGACGGGAACCCGGAACGGGGAGTCTCAGAAGGGGAAGACCGAGCGGCCGTGCTGGACGGAGATCCACTTCGTGGTGGTGAAGGCCTCGACCATCTCCTCGCCGTTCAGCCGGCCCAGGCCCGAGCGCTTCTCACCGCCGAAGGGCACGATCGGCTCGTCGGCCACCGTCCCGTCGTTGACGTGCACCATGCCGCTCTCGATCCGCCGGGCCACCCGCACGCCCCGCTCGACGTCGGCGCAGTGCACGGCGCCGGAGAGGCCGTACGGGGTGTCGTTGGCGACGCGTACCGCCTCGTCCTCGCCGTCGACGGGGATCAGCAGCGCGACGGGGCCGAAGATCTCCTCGCGCAGCGCCGCCGCGTCCTCGGGGATGCCGGTGAGGACGCTCGGGGAGACGACGTTGCCCTCGACGCCGCCGCGCAGCAGGGCGGTGGCGCCCGCGGCGACGAGCTGCTCGACGACGGCGGAGACGTTCTCGGCCTGGGCCGCGTTGATCAGCGGGCCGATGTGGGTGGCCGGGTCGGCGGGGTCGCCGGTGCGGAGCGAGGCGACCTTGGCGACGAACTTCTCGGTGAAGGCCTCGGCCACGCTCCGGTCCACCACGATCCGGTTCGCCGCCATGCACACCTGGCCCTGGTGGATGAAGCGGCTGAAGACGGCGGCGTCGACGGCGTAGTCCAGGTCGGCGTCGTCCAGCACCAACAGGGCGCTGTTGCCGCCGAGTTCGAGCACGGCACGCTTGAACTGCCCGGCGGCGACGGTCGCGACGTGCCGGCCGACCTTGTCCGAGCCGGTGAAGGAGATGACCTTCGGCACGGGGTGCTCGATCAGCGCGTCCCCGATCTCGGCGATGTCGGTGACGACGACGTTCAGCAGCCCGGCGGGCAGGCCCGCGTCCTCGAAGATCTTCGCGACCAGGGTGCCGCCGCACACCGGGGTGTTCTGGTGCGGCTTGAGCACCACGGCGTTGCCCAGCGCCAGCGCCGGGGCCACGGACTTCAGCGACAGCAGGAACGGGAAGTTGAACGGCGAGACGACGCCGACGACGCCGACGGGCTCGCGGTAGACCCGGTTCTCCTTGCCGTCGACCGGGGACGGCGCGATCCGGCCCGAGGCGCGCAGCGCCAGCTGGATCGACTCGCGCAGGAACTCCTTGGCGAGCTCCAGCTCGAACGCGGCCTTCGTACGGGTGCCGCCGAGCTCGGCGATGATCGCCTCGGTGATCTCCTGCTCGCTGTCCTCGATCACGCGTATCGCACGTTCGAGGACCCGGCGCCGCGCGTAGGGGTTCGTCCCGGCCCAGGGTCGCTGGGCGCGCTCCGCCGCGCGGTAGGCCAGGTCGACCTCGTCGGCGGTGGCGACGGTGATGGAGGCCAGCTTCTCCCCGTTGTACGGGTTGAAGTCGATGATGTCCCAGGATCCGCTGCCCGGACGCCATTCACCGTCGATGCAGCAGAGAGCCAGGTCCGTGAAGTAGGACATGCCATTCCTTCTGGGGGCTGGAAGGGCCGAACGCGTATCGCACGGCACCGTGAGCGGGCCGCCCGGTACGGAATTCGTACTGATGGCACGTCATCCTACGTACGTGTCAGGCGAGTTGGCGGATTCTGTGGAGATGTTGACGCGATGCCGACGGGTCCAGGCTGTTCTCGACCAGTCCGTCCAGCACCTGCGCGTACTGCGCGACTTCGTCCTTCTTGTCGAGGTAGAGCGCGCTGGTGAGCTGCTCCAGGTACACCACGTCGTTCAGGTCCGACTCGGGGAAGCGCAGCAGCGTGAAGGCGCCACTCTCGGCCGGGTGGCCGCCCAGCTCGAAGGGGACGACGCGGACCGTGACGTTCGGCTGCTCGGAGATCTCGGCGAGGTGCGCGAGCTGCGCGTCCATGATGGCGCGGCTGCCGAACGGGCGGCGCAGCGCCGCCTCGTCGAGCACGCACAGCAGCCGGGGCGCGCTCTCGCCGAGCAGCATCTGCTGCCGCTCCTTGCGCAGGGCGACGCGGCGCTCGACCTCCTCGTCGGCGATCTCGGTGCGGTGGCCCGCGGTGACGACGGCGCGCGCGTAGTCCTCGGTCTGGAGCAGGCCGTGCACGAACTGGACCTCGTAGGTGTTGATCCGCGAGGCGGCACCCTCCAGGCCGACGTATGTCTGGAACCAACCGGGAAGCACATCGCTGTAGTTGTGCCACCAGCCCGCGATGCTGGACTCGCGGGCGAGGCCGAGCAGCGGCTCCCGGTCCGTCTCGTCGGTGACGCCGTACAGGGTGAGCAGGTCCTCGACGTCGCGCGCCTTGAAGCTCACCCGCCCCAGCTCCATCCGGCTGATCTTGGACTCGGAGGCGCGGATGGAATACCCGGCCGCCTCCCGGGTGACGCCGCACTCCTCGCGGAGCCGCCGGAGCTGGGAGCCGAGGAGGATGCGGCGCACCATGGAGCCGCTCGACGAGCCGTTCGTCCCGTTCGGGGCGCTCGCCCCGGTCGGGCCGCCGGTACTCCCCGTCGCACCTCTTGCCGGTTTTGCATTCATTCCTATGAGCCCTCCGCGCCTGCTTGAAGGGCAGTGTGCCATCTCCGCGCTCCGTTGCGTGCCCGGGCGGTTACGGACGATCGAAAGTCGGTCGTGCACGTGCATCTGCCCTTGCATCTGCCGTGAGCATTGGGAACCATGGGCATCGCACAAGTGCACTCCGTGTCAAGCGAGTTGACGGCACGGGGGACGCATGGGTGACACGTGGAACGACCGCACGTGAGAACAGCGGGGAGTACAGCCGACCGGATCCGCACCAGGGATCATCTGCCGCGTAACGCCAGGAGTGGCTCGTCATGGGGACCGAAGGATCGACCGTGCTTCAGCCCTTATGGCAGGGGCTCCCCTCCCACGACCCGGTCTCCGGTTCCGGCTCCGCCTCGTGCGCGCTGCCGCCCCGGTACGAGGCGGTCAGGGGAGCACGGGACTTCACCCGCGAGACGCTCCGCCGCTGGAGGCTTGAGCAGGAGTTCGACACCATCGCGCTGGTCGTCTCCGAGCTGGTCACCAACGCGCTCCGGCACGGCCTGCCCGGCACCGGGCCGCACTGCGCAGCCGAGTCCGGCCAGCCGGTGCGGCTGCACCTGATGTGCTGGTCGACGCGGCTGGTCTGCGCCGTCCGCGACCCGAGCGGCGAGGCGCCCGAGCCCCCGGCGAAGGGCGGCCGCGGCGAGGAGGCGGGCCTGCTGGACGTGCTCGACGAGTTCGACGCGCCGGACGACTGCGATCTGGCCGGACTGCCGGACTTCACCGCCGAGTCGGGCCGCGGCCTGCACCTCGTCCAGGCGTTCAGCGACAGCTGGGGCTGGCACCCGCTCTCGGGCACCCAGCAGGGCAAAATCGTCTGGGCCCGCTTCCGCCTCGCTTCGGCTTGAGGCCACCCCGCGACCCCGCGCCCCGCAAGGGGCGCGGGGAACCGCACGAGAACCCGGACGCACCCTCGTACTACTCACGTATGAGGTGGTCGAACTCCCCGTCCTTCGCGCCGAGAAGCATCGCTTCCATCTCCGCCGGCGTGTACACCAGCGCCGGGCTGTCCGGGAACCGCGAATTCCGTACCGCGATGTCCCCGCCCGGCAGCTTCGCGAATTCCACGCATGTGCCCTGGGAGTTGCTGTGCCGGCTCTTGTGCCACTGGACCCCGTGGAGGTCCCTGGCATCCATCCCGTTGTACGCGTGGGGCACTTGGATCTCCCGGGGTAGAGCAGTGGGGGTGGGACGAACAGTGGTGAAACTGTCAACTGCCCTGGATCATAACTGTGTTCACGTGCCAATGCATGTGAAGATGCACGTGCACGACGGCGCGTGCACCGGCCATCACACCCGGTCAAACGGGGTTGCGGACTGCCGCCTGCTCACTACACCCGGTTTGCTTCCGCGTGCCCCGCGGCAGCGGTCACAACACCCGGCCACGGAATCCGTCCCTCGCACTCTCGCGGGGGCCGGCCGCGGGATCCGAAGGTGGGACGCACGGCGGCCCTCCGAGGATCCCGGTCCGTACGCGAGTTCCCTCCGCACAGCTCTTGACTTGAAGCTTGATTCAACTTCTACCGTCGTTCTCCAGGACACCGAAGCGCCCAGGAAGCCGAGCGCCGACCGTCAAGGAGACCGCCATGAGTATGGAGATGACCGCGTGGAACGCGCTGTACAACTCCTTGCACGCCCAGGAGGACCAGCGCCCCTTCTCCCGCGCAGCCGTCGCCCGCATCTACCGATTCGCCCACCGCCACCACCGGGCGGTGCTCGCCTTCCTGGCCTTCAGCAGCGTCCTCGCCGTCTTCACCGTCGCGACGCCGCTGCTCGCCGGCCGCGTCGTGGACGCGATCGTCGCCGGTGCGCCGCTGTCCACGGTCCTCTCGCTGGCCGGGCTGATCGCCGCCATCGCGGTCGCCGAGGCGGGCGCCGGGATCGTCACCCGCTGGCTGTCCGCGCGGATCGGCGAGGGGCTGATCCTCGACCTGCGCCGCGCCGTCTACGACCACGTGCAGCGGATGCCGGTCGCCTTCTTCACCCGCACCCGCACCGGCGCGCTCGTCAGCCGCCTCAACAACGACGTGATCGGTGCCCAACGGGCCTTCAGCAGCACGCTGTCCGAGGTCGTCAGCAATGCCGTGACGCTGCTG
Organism: Streptomyces sp. HNM0574; assembly: GCF_012726235.1. Taxonomy (GTDB): domain Bacteria; phylum Actinomycetota; class Actinomycetes; order Streptomycetales; family Streptomycetaceae; genus Streptomyces. Next base: position 142,320 of record NZ_JAASAH010000005.1, on the reverse strand, counting down.
CTCACCTTCGTCGTGATGCTCCAGCTCTCGTGGCAGATCACGCTCGTCGCGCTCGTCCTGCTGCCGCTGTTCGTCCTCCCGGCCCGCCGCATGGGCACCCGGCTCGCCCGCCTGGAGCGCGAACGGGCCAACCACAACGCCGTGATGAGCACCCAGATGACCGAGCGGTTCTCGGCGCCCGGCGCCACCCTCGTCAAGCTGTTCGGCCGCCCGGAGGAAGAGTCCTCCGCCTTTGCCGAACGGGCCGGCCGCGTCCGCGACTTGGGCGTCCGCACGGCCATGGTGCAGCACGTCTTCATCACGCTGCTCACCCTCGCCTCGGCGCTCGCGCTCGCCGTCGTCTACGGCGTCGGCGGCATGTACGCGCTGCGCGGCAGCCTCGACCCGGGCGCGGTCGTCTCCCTCGCGCTGCTGCTCACCCGCCTGTACGCGCCGCTCACCGCGCTGGCCAGCGCCCGCGTCGAGGTGATGAGCGCGCTGGTCAGCTTCCAGCGGGTCTTCGAGGTGCTCGACCTGAAGCCGCTGATCGAGGAGAAGCCGGACGCGCGGAAGGTCCAGGAGGGCCCGGTCTCGGTCGAGTTCGACGGCGTCGGCTTCGGCTACCCCTCGGCCGACAAGGTCTCCCTCGCCTCCCTGGAGGAGGTCGCCACGCTCGACACCCGGGGCGGCGAACAGGTGCTGCACGACGTCAGCTTCCGCGCCGAGCCGGGCCAGATGATCGCCCTCGTCGGCTCCTCCGGCGCCGGCAAGTCCACCATCGCCTCCCTTGCACCGCGGCTGTACGACGCGGACACCGGCACCGTCCGGGTCGGCGGCACCGACGTCCGCGACCTCACCGCGTCCTCGCTGCGCCGCACCCTCGGCATGGTCACCCAGGACGGCCACCTCTTCCACGACACCATCCGCGCCAACCTGCTGCTGCCCCGCCCCGAGGCCACCGACGAGGAGGTCTGGGACGCGCTGCGCCGGGCCCGCCTGGACGGCCTCGTCGCCTCGCTGCCGGACGGCCTGGACACTCTCGTCGGCGAGCGCGGCTACCGGCTCTCCGGCGGCGAACGGCAGCGGCTGACCATCGCCCGGCTGCTGCTGGCCCAGCCCCAGGTCGTCATCCTCGACGAGGCCACCGCACACCTCGACACCACCTCGGAGGCCGCCGTCCAGGAGGCGCTGACCGAGGCCCTCCAGGGCCGCACCTCCGTGGTGATCGCCCACCGGCTCTCGACCGTCCGGGCCGCCGACCAGATCCTCGTCCTGGAGGAGGGCCGGATCGTCGAACGCGGTACGCACCACGAACTCCTCGCGCTCGGCGGACGGTACGAGGAACTGCACCGCACCCAGTTCAGCGAGTCCCGCGCCACGGGCTCCGACGGGGCCATCGACCCGGCCCCCGCCGGGAGTTGAGGCCGCCACGCCCGGGCCGCACGCCCGGACCTCGTGCGGTCTCCCGGGGCCTCGCCCGTACGGACCACTCCGGCGGGCGGGGCCCCGGCGGCGCGCCCAGGGTGAAGAGCAAGGCTGCCGCACGCGGTCCGCCTGCTCCCAGAAAACGCCCCACCGGGAAGGACCGGATCCACCGTGAGCCACCCCCTGGACCACCTGCGCCGCTGCTCCGTCGCCGTCGACCTCGGCTCCTCCCGCACTCGCGTGCACATCAAGGAGAAGGGCCTCGTCGTCGACGAACCCTCCGCCGTCGCCGTGAACACCTACTCCGGCGCGCTGATGGCCGTCGGCAGCGCCGCCGAACGCATGGACGGCCGGACGCCCCGGCACATCCGCGTCGTGCGGCCGGTCAGCAACGGCACCGTGGTCGACATCGACATGGCCCGCCGGATGCTGCGTGCGCTGGTCGGCGCGCGGGTGCGCCGCGCCTGGCTGCGCCGCGGCCCGATGCTGCGGGCCGCCGTCACCGTGCCGCACAACGCGGACCCGCTGGCCCGCCGCGCCGCCGTCGAGACCCTCACCGGGGTCGGCGCGAAGAGCGTCGAGCTCGTCGACGCGCCGACCGCCGCCGGGCTCGGCGCCGGGCTCCCCGTCGAGCAGCCCGAGGCGACGATGATCCTGGTCTGCGGGGCGACGACCACGCAGATCGCGGTGCTCTCGCTGGGCTCGATCGTGTCCGCTGCCACGGTCCCGCTCGGCGGCGACACCGTGCACAACGCCGTCGTCCAACACCTGCGCAACGAGCACGAGTTGCTGCTGCTCAGCCACTCGGTGCGGCCGCTGCACGTGGCCCTGAACGAGTACCCGGCCGAGGCCGTCGCGGGCGCGGGACGCACCGACGGGGGCTTCGGCGCCGGCGGGGACCTCACCACCGAGGTCTGCGGCCGGGACGTCGTCACCGGCCTGGCCAGGACCGTACGCGTCAACCCGGCCGACATGCGGGCCGCGGCCCGTACCCCGCTGACCGGGCTGCTGGACACCATCCGCTCGGTGCTGCACAACTGCCCGCCCGACCTCGTCGCCGACCTCGCCGAGCGCGGCATGGTGCTGACCGGCGGCAGCGCGCAGCTCCCCGGCCTGGCCGACCAGCTGCGCGCCGACACCGGCATGACGGTGCACACCCCCGAGGACCCCGCGCTCTGCCCGGTGAACGGGCTGGCCGCGCTGGTCGAGGGCAAGGTCGAGCCGATGCGCCTCTCCGTCCCGTGACCGAGCGGGCGCGGGTCCGGGTCCGCGGCCGGGTCCCGGCGGGCCGCTACGGCCCGTCCGGGATCTCGCCGCCGGGGCCGAAGACGTCGAGCAGCCGGGTGCGGGTGCGCTGGAGACGCTGGCCGATGACGACGGCGACGGCGTGCGTCAGCGCGTGACCCAGCTCGTGGTCCTCCGCGCACAGCCGCCGCACCGGCGCCGCGTCGAACTCCAGCGCCCGCACCGGGCTCGACGCCTCGGCCCCCAGCCGCCAGACGTACGGCGCGAACAGCCAGGACCAGCCGAGCAGTTCGCCCTGGCCGAGCTCGTCGGTCACGACGGCGCGGCGCCCCGGGACCCGCATGTCGAGCGAGACCGATCCGGTGCGCAGCACCCAGAACCGGTCGGCCGTCATGCCCTCCTCGAAGATTCTGGTGCCCACGGGAAAGGCGGCCTCGCGGCCCAGTTCCCGGAGCCGTTCGCTGTGACCTGCGGGAAGCACACCGAAAAAGCCCGTCATCGTACGCATGAGGCGCCTCCTTCCCGCGACGTTACCCCGCACCGGCGGACCGGGCGACCGCATCCGAAAACACCCCGGGACCTGCGGAAACGACAACCGCGCCAGGGGGAAATCCGCACCGAAGGCAAACCGGGATTCCACGGCCGGAGAGACGGCCCCGGCCCGGCGGAAAAAACGACAATCCGCCGGGAACGTGAAGACGTCCGGACGACGGCGACGTAATGTCGTCAGCATGTGCAGAAGCATCAAGACACTCCGCCCGCCCTACGCGGAGGAGGTGACCGAGGAAGACATGCGCGCCGCGGCGCTCCAGTACGTCCGCAAGATCTCCGGATTCCGGCAGCCGGCGGCGCACAACGCCGAGGCATTCGACCGCGCCGTCGAGAAGGTGACGGCCGCGACGGAAGAACTGCTCGGCACACTCGTGGTCAAGGGCTGACCCGGCACACCCCCTCCGAGAGCGGGTCACCACCCGATTCCGGGGGGTCACGCTCACCGATCTTCCCCCGCGCGCTTTTCGGGCATTACGGGAGGTAATCGCGCTTAAACCTGCGGGGGTGTTTTCTTTGCGTACTGTTGACCGTCGAACAGCACATGGCGCGAAGGGAGTCGGGTAGCTGCCTTCCCGTGTCACATCCCTGTCCAAGAGTGAAAGGTTCAACGCGTGCCGGATAAACGGGTGGAACGGAGCGCAAGCGAAGGGGGGTCGATGGACAGCTCCAGAAGTCTCGCGACCACGCTCAAGCCGCAGACCGACCGAGTCGTCTTCGGTGTCGCGGCGGCGGCGACCCTCGCATTCGTCCTCTGGGGAGCGCTTGCCACGGACTCGCTGGAGAGCGCGTCCTCGGCGATGCTCTCCGGGGTCATGAAGAACGGCGGCTGGGCCTTCGTGCTGGCCGCGTCCGGATTCGTCGTCTTCGCCCTCTGGCTGGCCTTCAGCCGGTACGGCAAGATCACTCTGGGCAAGGAAGGGGAGAAACCGGAATTCCGGACCGTTTCCTGGATCGCGATGATGTTCAGCGCGGGCATGGGAATCGGCCTGATGTTCTACGGCGTGAGTGAGCCGCTCACGCACTTCACCTCGCACCCGCCCGGCACGCACCCGGCGAACAGCGCCGAGGCGATGCAGACGGCGATGTCCACGACGCTCTTCCACTGGACGCTGCACCCGTGGGCGATCTACGCCGTCGTCGGCCTCGCCATCGCCTACAGCTGCTTCCGCCGCGGCCGCCGCCAGACGATCAGCGCCGTGTTCACGCCGCTGATCGGCGAGCGCCTCTCCAACGGCTGGCTCGGCCGGGTCATCGACATCCTGGCGATCTTCGCGACCCTCTTCGGCTCCGCCGCCTCGCTGGGCCTCGGCGCCCTCCAGATCGGCAGCGGCGTCAAGGAGGTCGGCTGGGCGAGCGGCCTCAGCACCGGCATCCTCGTGGTGATCATCGCGGTGCTGACACTGGCCTTCGTCGCCTCGGCCGTCTCCGGCGTCGAGAAGGGCATCCAGTGGCTGTCCAACATCAACATGGTGCTGGCCGGTCTGCTGGTCCTGTTCATCTTCATCGTCGGCCCGACGATCCTGATGCTGAACCTGATGCCGACGTCCATCGCGTCTTTCGTCGGTGACCTGCCGCTGCTGACCGGGCGCACCGACGCCTCCGGCGGCGAGGGCGTCGCCGAGTGGCTCTCCGGGTACACGGTCTTCTACTGGGCCTGGTGGATCTCCTGGACGCCCTTCGTCGGCATGTTCATCGCGCGCATCAGCCGCGGCCGCACCATCCGCCAGTTCGTCGGCGGCGTGATCCTCGTGCCGAGCGTCGTCAGCCTGATCTGGTTCGCCATCTTCGGCGGCACCGCGATCGACCTGGAGCGGCACGGCGCGGGCATCGCCAAGGAGGCGACCGAGGAGGGCCAGCTCTTCGCGGTCCTGCGCGAGTACCCGATCGCGGGCGTCACCACGCTGCTGGTGATGATCCTGGTCGGCATCTTCTTCGTCTCCGGCGCGGACGCCGCGTCCATCGTCATGGGCACGCTCTCGCAGAAGGGCACCCTGGAGCCGAGCCGGATGGTCGTCATCATCTGGGGCGTGCTGACCGGTGGCGTCGCCGCGATCATGCTGATGATCGGGGGTGGTGGGGACTCCGCCCTGGAAGGCTTGAAGAACCTCACGATCCTTGTGGCGGTGCCGTTCTGTGTCGTCATGGTCGGCTTGTGCATCGCGCTCACGAAGGACTTGCGCCGCGACCCGCTGATCGTGGTCGGCGAGCGCGGCGAGTCCGCCATCGAGACCGCGGTCCTCGCCGGACACGAGCAGTACGGCGGCGACTTCGAGATCCAGATCGGCCCCGTCCCCGACGAGGCGGCGGACACCGACCCCGAGGCGCGCGCGCTCGCCGAGGAGGAGGCCGAGATCATCGACGAGGTACTGGTGAAGCCGAAGTCCGAGTCCGACCAGGACTGACCCGGCGCAAGCGCACCCGGCGCCCCGTCACGGACATCCGTGGCGGGGCGCCGTGCTGTGTCCGGGGGGCGCGGGATGCCTCCCGTGAACACAAGGACCACAAGGTTCTTAAGTTTCTTCGTGCCCGAGGGGGCGACAGCGCCGGTCCCGGTGTGCAGCATGTGGCGCATCCCACAACCCCCGGCGGGATCCGGCCGGTTCCGGGCGAGATCCGGACGGTTCCGCGCGCCGGGCCACGGAGAAAGGCGGTGTCACGGTGCGCCTGCGCGCGTTCCTCTCCCCGCTCGGCGCCGCGCTGCTCCTGCTGATCGGCCCCCCGCTGATCACCACGGGCAGCGGCGCGGAAACCGGCACGAACATCCCCGGGCTCCAGTTCATGGTCCCCAACACCCCGGGCGGCGGGTACGACATCACCGCGCGCACCGCGGCGAAGGACGCCGAGGACGCCGGGCTGAACCACAACATCGAGGTGTTCAACCTCCCCGGCGCCGGCGGCACCGTCGGCCTGACCCGGCTGGTGAACGACCGCGGCAACGGCAAGCTGGCCATGTCGATGGGCCTGGGCGTGGTCGGCGCCGTGCACACCAACCACTCCCCCTCGACGCTCGCCGACACCACGCCGCTGGCCCGGCTCGTGGAGGAGCCGAACATCGTCGTCGTCGCCAAGGACTCGAAGTACCGGACGATCGGCCAACTCCTGGCCGACTGGCGGAAGAAGCCCCGCTCGCTGGCCGTCGGCGGCGGCTCCTCGCCCGGCGGCCCGGACCACCTCGCGACCATGCAGATGGCCGACAAGGCGGGGCTCACACCGAAGCGCGTCAACTACGTGCCGTTCGACGGCGGGGGCGAGCTGCTCGCCTCCGTGCTCGGCGGCAAGCTGGCCTTCGGCGTCTCCGGGATCAGCGAGTACCGCGACCAGATCGAGTCCGGCGAACTGCGCCTGCTGGCCGTCACGGGGCGCGAGCGGATCGACGGGTTCGACGCGCCGACCCTCCAGGAGGCGGGCGTCGACGTGGTGTTCACCAACTGGCGCGGGCTGCTCGCGCCACCCGGCCTCGCCGAGAACGAACGCGCCAAGCTGCTCCGCTTCGTGGACGAGCTGCGCGCCTCCCCGGAATGGCGGAAGTCGCTGAAGCGGAACGGCTGGGACGACGCCTATCTGCCCGGCGACGCCTACGGCCGCTTCCTGACCGAGCAGGACCGGCGCGTCGAGACCGTACTGAAGGAGCTGGGCCAGTGAGCGCGCGCGGAAGCGGAGCGAACGGCGGCGCCGGGGACGCGGGACCGCCGCGCGAGCGGTTCCGGGGGAAGTCCGAACTCGGCGTCTGCGCCCTGCTGTTGACGGTCGGCGTGCTCGTCCTCACGGACGCGCTCACCATGGACGTCCTCTCGGGCCAGCGCGGCCCCGTCGGCCCGCGCACCGTGCCCCTCGTCGTCGGCTGCGCGCTGCTGGTGGTGGCCGTGGTGCTGGCGGTGGAGGTGCTGCGCGAAGCGCCGGTGGCCGGGCGACGGGAGGGCGTGCGCGGCGGCCGGGCGGCGGCCGAGGACTCAGGCGGAACCCCGGACGAGGACGGAAGCGGAACCGCGGCGCCGGCGGACTGGCGGACCGTGGCGCTGCTCGCGGGGATCTTCCTCGCCTTCGCCGCACTGATCGAACCGCTCGGCTTCCCGCTCTCCGGCGCCCTGCTCTTCTGGGGCTCGGCGTACGCGCTCGGCAGCCGCAACCTCGGCCGCGACCCGCTGATCGCCGCCGCGCTCTCGCTCGTGACGTACGGGACGTTCAACACGCTGCTGGGCGTCCCGCTGCCCGGCGGCCCGCTGATGGGGGTGATCTGAGCGTGGAGTCCCTCGCCTCGCTCCTCGACGGCTTCGGCACCGCGCTGACGCCGCTCAACCTGCTGTGGGCCGCCGTCGGCGTGCTGCTGGGCACCGCCATCGGCGTACTGCCCGGCATCGGCCCGGCGATGGCCGTCGCGCTGCTGCTCCCGGTGACCTACGGGCTGGACCCGACCGGCGCGTTCATCATGTTCGCCGGGATCTACTACGGCGGCATGTTCGGCGGCTCGACCACCTCGATCCTGCTCAACACCCCGGGCGAGAGCGCGGCCGTGATCGCCGCCATCGAGGGCAACCCGATGGCCCGCGCCGGACGCGGCTCGCAGGCCCTCGCGGCCGCCGCGATCGGGCACTTCGCGGGCGGCATGATCGGCACGCTGCTGCTGGTCGCGCTGGCCCCGACGGTCGCCTCGCTCGCCGTCGACATCGGTGCGCCCGACTACTTCGCGATCATGGTGCTCGCGTTCATCGCCGTCACCTCCGTGCTCGGTTCCTCCCGGGTACGCGGCTTCGCCTCGCTGCTCATCGGCCTGACGCTCGGGCTCGTCGGGCTCGACCAGATGACCGGCCAGCAGCGGCTGACCTTCGGCAGCCTCCAGCTCTCGGACGGCATCGACGTCGTCATCGTCGCCGTCGGACTGTTCGCGATCGGCGAGGCGCTGTGGGTCGCGGCGCACCTGAACCGGAACGCGGACGAGGTCATTCCCGTCGGGCAGCCCTGGCTGGGCAGGGACGATCTGCGGCGCACCTGGAAGCCGTGGCTGCGCGGCCCGCTGATCGGCTTCCCGTTCGGCGCGATCCCGGCGGGCGGCGCGGAGATCCCGACGTTCCTCTCGTACGTGACCGAGAAGCGGCTGTCGAAGAACCGGAAGCAGTTCGGCAAGGGCGCCATCGAGGGCGTCGCGGGCCCGGAGTCGGCGGCCTCGGCCTCGGCGGCCGGAACCCTGGTGTCGATGCTGACGCTCGGGCTGCCCACGACGGCCGTGGCCGCGGTGATGCTCGCCGCGTTCCAGCAGTACGGCATCCAGCCGGGACCGCTGCTCTTCGAACGCGAACCGGAACTGGTGTGGGGCCTGATCGCCTCGCTGTTCGTCGGCATGGTGCTGCTGCTGGTGCTGAACCTGCCGCTGGCCCCGGTCTGGGCGAAGCTGCTGCGCATCCCGCGCCCGTACCTGTACGCGGGCATCCTGTTCTTCGCCGCGGTCGGCGCGTACGCGGTGGGCGGTGAGGCGACGGATCTGCTGGTGCTGCTCGCCATCGGCCTCATCGGGCTGATGATGCGGCGCTTCGGCCTGCCGGTGCTGCCCGCCGTCATCGGCGTGATCCTCGGCCCCTCGGCCGAGCAGCAGCTGCGCCGCGCGCTCCAGATCAGCGACGGGAGCGTGACGGGCCTGGTCAACACCCCCTTCGCGGTCACGGTCTACACGGTGATCGCCCTGCTCCTGGCCTGGCCCTGGCTCCGCCGCCTCGCCGGACGACGGCGGTGACGCCCAACGGCCCGTCCACAGAGGGCAGTTGACCGGAACGGAAGGACGAGGAGGCCCCGCCCGGGCGGACCGGGCGGGGCCTTTCCGTATGCGCTTCACATGCTCACTTAACGGTGTTCTTGACGGGGGCCTTAACGCCTCCATTACCCTTTCTTGGGATTGCCGACGACCTCGGACGCACGCACCACGGGTGCATATCAGGGCAACAACGGACAACAGGGCACCTCGCAGCGGGCCGCCGGAGGTCGTTTGTTAAGCTAAGTATTGACGTTTCCTTGACGCGCCCTTGAACGAGCCGTCCGGACGCCCAGGAGGAGCCATCCGCTTGTCGACGCCCGCCAGACCCGGCCCGTACCGGTCCCTGACCGCCCCGACGCTCCGCCACAGCAACGGCGGGGTGTGACGACGATGGGTCACGCAGAGACGCTGATAGCCATGGGCGGTGCGTTCGTCGCCGCCGCGGTCCTCGCCCGCCTCGGCGGCCGCATCGGCCTGCCGACGATTCCGCTGTTCATCCTCGCCGGGATACTCCTGGGGCCGAACACCCCCGGGTTCGTCCTGCTCAAGGACCCGCACGAGCTGGAGATGCTCTCCGCGCTCGGGCTCGTCCTGCTGCTGTTCTATCTCGGCCTCGAATTCCACATGGACGACCTGAAGACCGGGGGCAAAAAGATGGCCCTCGCGGGCGGCGCGTACCTCGCGCTGAACGTGGGCGCCGGTCTCGTCTTCGGCTTCGCGCTCGGCTGGGGCACCTCGGAGGCCCTCGTCCTCGCGGGCGTACTGGGCATCTCGTCCTCGGCGATCGTCACCAAGGTCCTCGTCGACCTCGGGCGTCTCGGCAACCCGGAGACGAAGCCCATCCTGGGCATCATCGTCGTCGAGGACATCTTCCTCGCGCTCTACCTCGCGGCCCTCCAGCCGGTCCTCTCCGGCGCGGACGACCTGGCCGCGGCCGCCGGGCAGATCGGCAAGGCGTTCGCCTTCCTGCTGGCGCTGGCCATCGCCGCGCGCTACGGCACCCGGATCATCGGCAAAGCCTTCGCGACGAAGGACAACGAGCTGCTGGTCATCTCGTTCCTCGGGGCCGCCGTACTGGTCGCGGGCATCGCCGAGGAGTTCGGCGTCGCGGACGCGATCGGTGCCTTCATGGTCGGCCTGATGCTCGGCAACACCGCCTCCGGCGAGCGGATCAGGGAGCTGGTGCACCCGCTGCGGGACGCCTTCGCCGCGATCTTCTTCTTCGGCTTCGGGCTCTCCATCGACCCGGGCGACCTGCCGATGGTCTTCTGGCCCGTCCTCGTCGCCGTCCTGGTCACCGTCGTCATGAACGTCCTCGCCGGTCTCGCGGCCGCGAAGATCTACGGCTTCGGCGCGCAGCCGACGGCGAACATCTCGACGACGCTGCTGGCGCGGGGCGAGTTCGCGCTCATCCTCGCCACGATGGCGGCGGCCGCCGGACTCGACGACCGGCTCTCGCCGTTCATCGCCGGGTACGTGCTGATCCTGGCCGTCATCGCGCCCCTCATCGCGGGCCAGTCCGCCTGGCTCGCCCGGGTCCTGCCCGGCGGCAAGGGGGCGTCCGAACAGGCCGCACCGGAACCGGAACTGGCGGAGAGCCCACGCTGAGCCCTTCGCGGGGTGCGCTTGGCTTCGCGGGATGCGGGGCTGCCCCGGTCGGTGCGTCGCCGGGTGCGGGGGCGTCGGGGCTTTGCGCGCAGTTCCCCGCGCCCCTGATCGCGGGCTCACCCCGCTTGGGAGGTCTGCGCCAGAGGCGCAGGGCTGGCAAGCGCAGCGCGCCCACCACGGCGCGGGGTGCTCCATGCCGTCACCGGGCCACCCCGCCGCCGTGGCCGTTCGCGCAGTTCCCCGCGCCCCTTATCGCGGGCCCGCCCCGGCGCGGGGTGCTCAACCGCCGTCACCGGCCCGCCCCGTACGCCGTGGCAAGCGCAGTTCCCCGCGCCCCTGACGGGGCGCACCGCGTCAGGGCCGGGCGTGGCGCCCGCGGCCCGAGCGGCCGCGCGGCGGGTTGGCCGGCGGCATCGGCCCGGGGCCGGGGTGCCCGGGCCCGCCGGAGGCCGGGGGCATCGGCGGCGCGACCGGCAGCGGCTGCGTGCTGTCCGCCGGCTCGGCACCGTACGCGGCGGGCTCCGGCGCCGCGACGGACGCCGCCTCGGAGGCCCCCTTGCGCCGCGCCCGCAGGAACTCGATCACGATCGGCACCACGGACAGCAGCACGATCCCGACGAGGATCGCCTCGATGTTCTCGCGCACGAAGTCGATCTGCCCGAGCCCGGCGCCGAGCAGCGTCACGCCCGCGCCCCAGAGCACGCCGCCGATGATGTTGAAGATGACGAAGGAGCGGTACCGCATGCCGCTGACGCCCGCGATGATCGGCGTGAAGGTGCGGACGACGGGCACGAAGCGGGCCAGGACCAGGGACTTGGGGCCGTGCTTCTCGAAGAACTCGTGCGCCTTCTCGACGTTCTCCTGCTTGAACAGCCGCGAGTCGGGCCGCTTGAAGAGCGCGGGGCCGACCTTCCGTCCGAAGAGGTAGCCGACCTGGTCGCCGAGCACGGCGGCGATGACGATCAGGGTGCACATCAGCCACAGCGGCAGGTGCAGGTACTGGTCGGTGGCCACCAGCAGGCCGGTCGTGAACAGCAGCGAGTCACCGGGCAGGAAGAATCCGATCAGGAGCCCGGATTCGGCGAAGACGATCGCCAGGATTCCGATCGGCCCGAAGGTCTGGATCAGAAACTCCGGGTCCAGCCAGCTGGGTCCCAGCGCGAGGTTCACGGGGCAGGCTCCTCATCAAGGCACGCGAAAAGTGCGGCGGCGGCGGAGTAGGACACGCTACCAACGCCGGGGCACTCTCCCCGCGTCTCCGGCCCGGCGCCCGCACCGCGACGGCCGCGCACCGAGGCGTCGGGGGCACACGCGTCACGAGCCGTCGAGATCCGGCGTGCGCAGCGTATTGACAGCGTGTCAACAACTCTTACTGTTGGGTAACCAGCGGTAACGGCGCTCCGCGCCCTCGGACCCGCCGCTGCCCCGGCGCCCGCCGGGCCCTCGCTTCGTGCCGGAGGAGCACCGCCATGAGCAGCACGGAAGAGCGCGACGACCTGGTCCTGCAGCCGCGGGACGTGCGGTTCGACTGGGCCCGGCTGCCGATGCACTGGATACCGGACGAGCCGATGGCCACGCACGTGATCAACGTGCTGCACCTGCTGCTGCCGGAGGGCGAGCGGTGGTTCGTCCGGACGTTCCAGGAGGTGCTGCCGCTGATCACCGACGAGGAACTGCGCGAGCGCGTCCTCGGGTTCACCGGCCAGGAGGCGATCCACGCCGAGGCGCACCAGGGCGTGCTGGACCACATGGAGGCGCACGGGCTCGACCCGGCGCCGTACGTGCGGCAGGTCGAGTTCCTCTTCCACCGCGTCCTCGGCCCCCGCCCCGGGCGCACCGGGACGCGGCAGCGCGAGGACCTGATCGAGCGGGTGGCGATCATCGCGGCCATCGAGCACTTCACCGCCTTCCTCGGCGACTGGGTGCTCAACGCCGAGGGGCTGGACCGCGCCGGGGCCGATCCGACCATGCTCGACCTGCTGCGCTGGCACGGCGCGGAGGAGGTCGAGCACCGCAGCGTCGCCTTCGACCTGCTCCAGCACCTCGACCCGGGCTATCTGCGCCGGGTGCGCACCATGGCCATCGGCGGTCCCGTCCTGGTGCACCTCTGGATCCGGGGCGTCCGCTTCCTGATGACGGCCGATCCGCAGCTCGTCGCGGCGGCCCGGCCCACCTGGCGCGGCTACGCGCAGGCCGCCGGGCGCGGGCTGCTGCCGCGCCTCGGGAACTTCCTGCACTCCGGTTCGCGGTACCTCAAGCCCGCGTACCACCCCTCGCAGGAGGGCTCGACGCGGCAGGCCGTCGCCTACCTCGGCTCCTCACCGGCCGCCCTCGTCGCCGCCCACTGACCGCACCCGCCCGGACGACGCCCGCAGCACAGGCCGACGAGGAGCCCGATGAGCAGCTCTCCCCTCCCCCACGACGGTCCGCCCCCGGCCGTGCCCGCGCCGCTGGGGCCGGTGCAGACCACGCCGCCGCCCGACCTGTACGGGCGGGGGCGCAGCGACCGGTTCATGCGGTTCCTGGACGCGGTCGTCGGCCTGTACATCCCGGTCGCCAACCGCGGGGACCGGTACGGCCGGCGCGGGCAGCGGGAGACCGGCGGCCCGCGCGAACTCGTCGTCGCCGACCGCGAGTTCACCGCCGAGGACGTCCTCTCGCTGCGGCTGGTCTCCGCCGACGGCGCCCCGCTGCCGCCCTGGGGCCCCGGAGCGCACCTGGACCTCACGCTGCCCTCCGGGCGGAAGCGGCAGTACTCGCTGTGCGGCCGCCCCGAGGACCGGTACGCGTACCGGATCGCGGTACGCCGGATCGAGGGCGGCGGCGGGGGCTCCGTCGAGGTGCACGAGCGGCTGACGGCCGGTGCGAAGGTCACGGTGCGCGGGCCGCGCAACGCCTTCCCCTTCGCCGAGGACCGCTCCGTCCTGCTCCTCGCGGGCGGCATCGGCATCACGCCGCTGCTGCCGATGGCCCGGGCCGCGGCGCGGCTGGGGCTGGACTGGCGGCTGGTGCACACCGGGCGCAGCCGCGCGACCATGCCCTTCGCCGCCGAGCTGGAGAAGCTCGACGCGGGCAGCGGCCGGGTGGAGATCCGCCCGGACGACGAGTACGGGGTGCCCGACGGCGCGCGGCTGCTGGCCGGCGTCTCCGAGGGGACGGCCGTCTACTGCTGCGGGCCCGAGCCGATGCTGGCGTCCGTGACGGCCGCCTTCGGCGCATCGGCCGCGACGGCGCTGCACTTCGAGCGGTTCGCGGCGGCCCCGGTCCAAGGCGGGCGGCCGTTCGAGCTGGAGCTGCGGCGGAGCGGCGAGGTGCTGCCGGTCGGTGCGGACGAGTCGGCGCTGGACGTGCTGCTGCGCCGCGATCCGGCCACGGCGTACTCGTGCCGCCAGGGCTTCTGCGGGGTGTGCACGGTGCGGGTGTGCTCCGGCGAGGTCGAGCACCGGGAGAGCCGGGCCGGCGAGGCGGAGCGGGCCGACGGGCGGATGCGCGTCTGCGTCTCCCGTGCTCCGGAGGGCACGCGGCTCGAACTGGACCTGTGAGCGGCCCGGTTGCGGCGGGCCGCGGGTACGCGCCTGGACGGAGGCACGTACCGGGTGGGACGCGGTCCTGCGGGCGTCCTGGCGGGACGTGCGCGGGCCGCGTGCGGGGGCGGCTCGGTCAGGCCGCGTGCAGGCGGCGGGCGGCGGCCTCGGCCCGGCGCACGACCTCCTCGGTGTCGACGTCGAGCAGTTCGCCGCCGGCCTTGCGCGGGCGGCCGTCGACGAAGACGTGACGGACGTTCCCCGGCTGGCCGTTGAGCACCAGCTGGCCCGTCCAGTCGTTGCGGGGCGCGAAGTTGAGCGTGGCGGGGTCGATCACCAGGACGTCGGCGCGCTTGCCGGGGGTGAGGGAGCCGACGCGGTCCGCCATGCCGATGCACTCGGCGCCGCCCAAGGTCGCCATCCGCAGCACCTGTTCGATGCCGGGGTAGATCTTCGCGTCCTGGTGGACGGCCCGCTGGAGGCCGACGGCCGCCTTCATGACGGCGAACATGTCGGAGGTGTCGTTGGTCCCGCCGTCGTGGCCGAGACCCGCCTTGACACCGAGGCGGCGCATCTCCGGCAGGCGCATGACGCCGGACGCGAGCCGCATGTTGCTCAGCGGGCAGTGCGCGACGCGGACGTCGTGCTCGGCGATCTCGGCCAGTTCGCGGTCGTTCAGGTGGATCGCGTGGTTCATCAGCAGCCGGGGGCCGAGGGAGCCGGCCTCGCGCAGGGCGCGGATCGGCTCGCTCCCGCGGTCGGTGCGGTGTTCCAGCACGTGCGGGTTGAGCATCAGCCCGAGGTCGTCGGCGACGCCCTGGAGGGTGCGCAGTTCGCCGGCCAGGTCGGTGCCCGCGTGCGCGGCGACCTGGGCCGAGGCCAGCGGGAGCGGGTCGAGGAGTTCCTTGCGCACCCGGGGGATCAGATCGGCGTCCTTCTCCTCCTGCTTCATGGCGTAGACGAAGCGGAGGCCGCTGTCGTCCAGTGCGCGGACGTAGCGCTCGCTGGTGTCGAAGGGGATGGCGTGCACCCAGTCGACGACGGTGGTGACGCCGGCCTGGAGGGCGTCGAGCGCCGAGATCCGCACGAAGTGGTACATGTCCTCGGCGGTGATCTTGGGGAGGGTGGGCCGGTTGCAGCCCGCGAGCCAGCCGACCACGTCCTCGTCGGCGCAGCCGCCGCGGATGCTCGACTGCCAGAAGTGGTTGTGCAGGTCGACGAATCCGGGCAGCACCAGCTGTCCGGTGACGTCGACGACCCGGGCGCCGCGCGGTGCGGTGAGCCCCGTGCCGACGGCGGAGATCTCGCCGTCGCGCAGCAGGACGTCGGCCTCGCGCACCGAGCCGAGCGGCCCCTCGCCGAGCGCGGGGTCCATGGTGAGCACCAGGTCGGCGCCCCGGAGCAGGGTGTCGCGTGCGCCGTCCGGGCGGGACGGCCCTGACGGGGTGGCGGGCCGGGCTGCGGCCGGGGTGGCGACGCCGAGCGAGGCGGCGCCGAGTCCGGCGAGCACGCTGCGTCTGTTCGGCTTGGGCAGGGACTTGGACGGGGACGGGGACGGGGGCTTCGAATGAGCCTTCGGTTGAGTCATCCCGGCGTTATAGCGCGCCGCCACATGCGCACCACAGATCACTTCCGGCCCATCTGACGCTTCGTCATTCCACTGCACGGACAGAGGATTCCGTGAAGCGGGCAGCCGGAGCCTACCGAACTGCCGTACGCGCGCCAGGTGTTGGCGCGCGTACGACCCCTTGTCGATACACCCGTGCACTGGATACGTTCCTGTATCGAGAGGGGTGAGGGCACATGGGTGCGGAACCGGTGCCCCGGCGGGTGTCCGCGCGGCGGGCGCTGACCCGGCAGCGGCTGCTGGACGCCGCACTGGAGACCTTCGCCGAGGAGGGCTTCGGTCGCTCCACCGTCGAGCGGGTCTGCGAGCGCGCGGGCTACACGCGCGGCGCCTTCTACTCCAACTTCTCCTCCCTGGACGAGCTGTTCCTCGCCATGTGGGAGCAGCGCTCCACCGCGATGCGGGAGGACCTGCGCCGCACCCTCGCCGAGGAGACGGCGGCCGCCACCCCCGAGGAGGCGCTCCGCTCCGCGCTCGCGGCCGTCCCCGTCGACGACGCCTGGTACCGCGTCACCGCCGAGTTCACCGCGCACGCCCTGCGCAACCCCGCGCTCCGCCGCGTGACGGCGGCCCGCGAACACGCCGTCCTGGACGCGCTCGTGCCCCACGTCGTGGCCGCGCTCGCCCGCGCCGGACGCCGCGTCCCCGACGAGGCCGCGCTCGGGCACGCGCTGGTCGCCGTGCACGACGGCACCACCGTGCAGGTCCTGCTCGAACCCGAAGACGCGGCCGTACGGCGCCGCCGCGAGGAACTCTTCCGCACCGTCCTGTACAGCTACAGCGTCCCGGACCCGGACCTCCCGGCGCCGGACTGACGCCGCCCGGAAGCCCAGCCCCCGAGCCCGAAGCCCCAGCCAAGGAGCCGCAGTGAGTGAGGACGCCGATGTCATCGTCGTGGGAGCCGGGCTCGCCGGGCTCGTCGCGACGTACGAACTGACCCGCGCCGGGCGCCGCGTCCTGGTCGTGGACCAGGAGAACGAGGCCAACCTGGGCGGGCAGGCCCACTGGTCCCTCGGCGGCCTGTTCCTCGTGGACAGCCCGGAGCAGCGCCGCATGGGCGTGAAGGACTCCTACGAGCTCGCGCTGGAGGACTGGATGTCCTCCGCCGGGTTCGACCGCGAGCGCGAGGACCACTGGCCGCGCAAGTGGGCCGAGGCGTACGTGCAGTTCGCCGCCGGGGAGAAGCGCGGGTACCTGCACGAGCTGGGCCTGCGGCTGACCCCGACCGTCGGCTGGGCCGAGCGCGGCGCCGGCACGGCCACCGGGCACGGCAACTCCGTCCCCCGCTTCCACCTCACCTGGGGCACCGGCCCCGAGGTGGTGCGGATCTTCCGCGAACCGGTGCTGGCGGCGGCCGGGCGCGGGCTCGTCCGGTTCGCGTACCGGCACCGGGTGGACGAGCTGATCGTCGAGAACGGCGCGGCGGTCGGTGTGCGCGGCAGCCGCCTCGCGCCCTCCCGCGAGGCGCGCGGGGTCGCCTCGAACCGGGAGGTCCAGGGCGACTTCGAGCTGCGCGGGCAGGCCGTGCTCGTCACCTCGGGCGGCATCGGCGGCAACCACGGCCTGGTGCGCGAGAACTGGCCGGCGAAGCGGCTCGGCCCGCCGCCCGCCTCGATGGTCACCGGCGTCCCGGCGTACGTGGACGGGCGGATGCTGGGGGTGAGCGAGCGCGCGGGCGCCTCCGTCGTCAACCGGGACCGGATGTGGCACTACACCGAGGGCGTGCGGAACTGGGACCCGGTCTGGCCGGGGCACGGCATCCGGATCATCCCCGGCCCCTCCTCGCTGTGGCTGGACGCGACGGGCAACCGGCTCCCCGCGCCGCTGTTCCCCGGGCACGACACCCTCGGCACGCTGCGGCACATCGTCGGCACGGGGCACGAGCACACCTGGTTCGTGCTCACCCGGTCGATCGTGGAGAAGGAGTTCGCGCTCTCCGGCTCCGAGCAGAACCCGGACATCACCGGCAAGGACCTGAAGCTCGCGCTGTCCCGCGTGAAGAAGGGCGCCCCCGGACCGGTGCAGGCGTTCCTCGACCACGGCGAGGACTTCGTCGTCCGGCCGACCCTGGAGCAGCTGGTCGAGGGCATGAACGCGCTGGTGCCCGAGGGCGGGCCCCGCCTCGCGTACGACCGCGTCGCCCGCGAGGTGCACGCGCACGACCGGGAGGCGGCCAACCCGTACTCCAAGGACCTCCAGCAGATGTCGGTGCTCAACGCGCGCGCGTACCGCTCGGACAAGTACACCCGCGTCGTCCGCCCGCACCGCTTCCTCGACCCGGCGCACGGGCCGCTGATCGCGGTCCGGCTGCACCTGCTCACCCGCAAGACCCTCGGCGGCCTGGAGACGACGCTGGACTCGCAGGTCGTCCGGCCCGACGGCGAACCCTTCGACGGGCTGTACGCGGCGGGCGAGGTGGCCGGCTTCGGCGGAGGCGGCGTGCACGGCTACAACGCGCTGGAGGGCACCTTCCTCGGCGGCTGCGTCTTCTCCGGCCGCGCGGCGGGCCGCGCCCTCGCCCGGAGCCTCGCGTGAGCGCCGGGAAGCGCGGGACGGCCCTCGTCACCGGCGCCTCCTCCGGCATCGGCGCCGCCGTCGCCGAACGCCTCGTCGGCGAGGGCTGGTCGGTGTACGGGACGAGCCGCGCCCCCGAGCGGATCGAGACGCCCGTGCCCGGCGTCCACTACCTGCCGCTGGACCTCGCCGACGCCGGTTCGCTCACCGAGTGCGCCAGCGCCGCCGGGGCGGTGGACGTGCTCGTCAACAACGCGGGCGAGAGCCAGAGCGGACCGCTGGAGGAGCTGCCGATGCCGGCGGTCGAACGCCTCTTCCAGGTCAACGTCTTCGGCGCGGTCCGGCTCACCCAGCTCCTGCTGCCCGGGATGCGCGGGCGCGGGTACGGGCGGGTGGTGATGGTCGGCTCGATGCTGGCCAGCTTCCCGCTCGCCTACCGCTCCTCCTACGTCGCCTCGAAGGCCGCGCTCAAGGGCTTCGCGAGCGCGGCCCGCCGCGAGGAGGCCGGGTACGGGGTGGGCATCACCACCGTCGAGCCGGGCGCCGTCAGCACCGGCATCGGGGAGCGCCGTACGCACTACCTCGCGGACGGCTCCCCGTTCGCCGCCGAGTACCGGACGATGATCCGGGCGCTGGACCGGAACGAGCGGGGCGGCGTGCCCGCCTCGCGGGTCGCGGACACCGTCGTCCGGGCGGTCGCGGCCCGGCGGCCGCGCCCGCTGTACGCGGTGGGCAGCAACGCGCCCGTCTCCTTCGCCCTGCGTCGCCTGCTGCCCCGCACGGCGGTCGAACGCGCCACGGCCCGCCGGCACGACCTGCGCTGAACGCGCGGGCGCTCAGCCGGACTTGGGGCGGGCGCGGACGTGGACGCGCTCGCCCTGCGGCCCGAACAGGCTGAGGAACTCCACGGGTTGGGTGCCCGCGTTCCCGAAGCCGTGCGGGGTACGGGTGTCGAACTCGGCCGCCTCCCCCGCCGTCAGCACCAGGTCGTGCTCGCCCAGCGCCAGCCGCAGCCGCCCCGACAGCACGTACAGCCACTCGTAGCCCTCGTGCGTCCGCTGCTCGGGCCGCGGCAGCTCCTCGGGAACGGTGCCCTCCTGCGGCGCGGGCATGATCTGCTTGTACGCGGAGAGCCCGCCGAAGTCCCTGGTCAGCGGGATGAACGTGGAGCCGTGCCGGGTGAAGGGCCGCGGGTGGACGCGGGGGTCGCCGGTCGCGGGCGCGCCGACGAGCTCGTCCAGCTGCACCCCGTACGCCTTCGCCAGCGGCAGCAGCAGCTCCAGAGTGGGCTTGCGGCCGCCCGATTCGAGCCGCGAGAGGGTGCTCAGCGAGATGCCGGTGCGCTCGCTGAGCTGAGCGAGCGTGACGCTCCGCCGCTCTCGGAGGGCCCGCAGGCGCGGGCCCACGGCGGTCAGGACGT
Source organism: Streptomyces sp. HNM0574 (assembly GCF_012726235.1). Taxonomy (GTDB): domain Bacteria; phylum Actinomycetota; class Actinomycetes; order Streptomycetales; family Streptomycetaceae; genus Streptomyces. The sequence continues at coordinate 122,683 of NZ_JAASAH010000005.1, read as the reverse complement.
CCAGGAGTTCGTCGTCGGCCATGCCCTCCATTTGCCGCCCCGGCAAGAATCTTTGTCAAGGGTTCGCGGCAGCGGGAGCATCGGAGACCTCAGCAGCCCCGGCCCGACAGGGAGATCCGATGAGCGAGGAAACCGCGGAGACCGTCACCGACCAGGAGTTCTGGGACGCGCGGTACGGCGAGCGCGGCCAGGTGTGGAGCGGCGAGGCGAACACCGTCCTGGTCCGCGAGGCCGCGAAGCTGGCCCCGGGACGGGCGCTCGACCTGGGCTGCGGCGAGGGCGCCGACGCCATCTGGCTGGCCCGGGAGGGCTGGACGGTGACGGCCGTCGACGTCTCCGCCGTCGCCCTCGGCCGCGCCGCCGAGCACGCGGCGGCGGCCGGAGTGGCCGGACGCGTCGACTGGCAGCGGCACGACCTCGGCGCCGGCTTCCCCGAGGGCAGCTGGGACCTGGTCTCCGCGCAGTTCCTCTACTCGCAGGCCGGGACGCCCCGCGAGGCGATCCTGCGCCGGGCGGCGGCCGCGGTCGCGCCCGGCGGCGTCCTGCTGATCGAGGGCCACGCGGGCTTCCCCTCCTGGGAGCACAGCCATGCCGCCCACGAGGGAAAAGCAGCGACCCGCTTCCCCACCCCGGACGAGGTCGTCGCCGACCTGCGGCTGCCCGAGGGCGAGTGGGAGGTGCTGCTCAGCGAGGAGCACGAGCGCGTCCAGCAGCGTCCGGACGGCACCCCGGGCACCCGCGTCGACAACACCGTCGAACTGCGGCGCCTGCCGGTGTGACGCGGGTGCGTGTCACATCCGCGCGGGCCGGTCCGTCTCCCTGGTGACGACGGAACGAACCGAGGAGTTACCGATGGCACGTCTGGCGATGGACAGCGCGGCGCCGGAACCGTACAAGGCGATCCTGCAGGCCCAGGGGGCCGTGGACACCGGGCCGCTGGCGGCGGCGGTCCGCGAGCTGGTCAAGATCCGGGCCTCGCAGCTGAACGGCTGCGTCTTCTGCGTGGACCTGCACACCCGCGAGGCGCGGCGGCTCGGTGAGCGGCAGGAGCGGCTGGACCAGCTGCCGGTGTGGGAGGAGTCCGAGCTGTTCGCGCCGCGGGAGCGGGCGGCGCTCGCCTACACCGAGGCGGTCACGCGCGGGGTGCGCGTGTCCGAGGAGACCTGGCAGCAGGTCTGCGCCCAGTTCCCCGACGAGGCGGAACGGGGCCACCTCGTCGCCCAGGCGGCCCTGATCAACACCCTCAACCGCCTCGCGGTCCCACTGGAGCTCAAGCCCCGGTAAGGGGGCGCGGGGAACTGCGCCCTCTTGGGGGCGCGGGGAACTGCGCGAACGTCGGCGGGGTGGCCCGGCGACGGCATGGAGCACCCCGCGCCGGGGCCGGGGCGCTGCGCTTGCCAGCCCTACGCCTACGGCGCAGTTCTCCCAAGCGGGGCGAGCCCGCGACAAGGGGCGCGGGGAACTGCGCAAGACCCGGGCCACGACGGCGGGGCGGGCCCGAGAAGCCCTACCCGCCCTGCTCCGACCGCACCCGGTCCACGAACCGCGACAGGAACGGATCACCCAGCTTCACCGGCCCGACCTGACTGTTCTCCTCCGGATCGACGGTGATCGCCGACGCCGCCGACACCGCCTCGTCCATCGCCGCCCGCTCCCGCTCCGCACGCGACGCGTCACCGTCCTGGACGGCGGTCAGCGCCCGCAGCCCGTGCCGCAGCGCCGCGCCCCACAGCTCGGTCGCGTCCAGCCACTTGGCCGCGTCGGCGAGGAACCAGCGGTCGGACACGCCCTCGCGCAGGATTCCGGGAGCCTCCGCGATCCCGTCCGCCACGGGCCTCAACTCCCGTACGGCGCCCTCCGGATCGCTTCCGTACCGGTCCTGGAAGGCGTCGAGCCGACTGCCCAGCACGGGGGACTGCGGCTGCCACGGCGTCTCGCCGAAGGTGGGTGCCAGGTGGTTCAGGTCGACGAAGGTGAGCAGCGCGCGGGTGGTGCGCGGGTCGCCGCCGGCGAGGTAGCGGGCCGCCTGTTCGCCGGAGCGGCGGCGGTCGTAACCGCGGTCGTTCCAGGCGAAGTCGGCCATGGTGAACACGGCCGCCTTGCTCGCGCCCGCCTGGCTCATCGGGTTGGAGACCAGCCCGGTGACGTGCTCGGACAGGCCCGGGTCACGCTTGTCGTACGGGGCGAGGAGCAGCCGGCCCTTGGTCCGCGCGAAGTCGTTGACGGGGTAGTTGTCCCAGACGAAGACCTTGCGGCCGAAGAGCTCCGAGGCCCGAGCCGCCTCCTCCGCGGTGATCCGCGGCGGGACGACGGCGGTGCCCGTCCACATCACCTCGACGTCCCGGTCCAGCCCCTCGCGCAGGGTCTTCTTGTACGCCGTCTCCTCCAGGTCCCCGTACTCGGTGGGCACCGTCTGGAGCGGCTCGACGCCCTCGTGCGTGGCGACGAAGTCCCGCTGCACGGCGTTCAGCAGGCCCAGTTGGGCCCGCGCGGCGGGGGCGCGGCCGGGGGCGCCGAACTCCTTCTCGTCGCCCGGGCAGTTCCACTTCGTGTAGCTGATGTCGTCGAGCGGGACGGAGAAGGAGCGCACGCCCAGGTCGTACAGCGCTTGGAGCTTGGCCCGGAGCGCCGCGACGTCCGCCGGGTCGGAGTAGCAGATCGAGTTGCCGGGCGAGACGGCGAAGGTGAAGCGGACGTGCCGCTCCCGCGCCCGCTCGACGAGCTTCCCCAGCTCGGCCAGCTGCTCGTCCGGGTAGGGCTCGCGCCACTTCTCGCGGTGGTACGGGTCGTCCTTGGGCGCGTACACATAGGTGTTGGACTTGGTGTCGCCGAGGAAGTCCATGTGGTCCAGGCGTTCCTCCGGCGACCACTGCGGCCCGTAGAAGCCCTCGATGGTGCCGCGCAGCGGCATGGCGGGACGGTCGCTGACGGACACCCCGGCGATCCGGGCCGAACTCCCCTTCTCCGCCCCGGTGTTCGTGCCGCCCGAGAGCAGCTGCCGGAAGGTCTGCACCGCGTAGTACTGCCCGGCCGCGTCCTTCCCGCCCAGCGCCACCGTGCCCCCGGACGCCGCGCGCCCGGCGGTGACGCGCAGCCCGTACGCCTCGGCGTGGTCCGGGACCCTGGTCCCGTCCAGGGCCCGCGCGATGTCCGCGCGGGTGGCCTCGCCGAGCAGCACCGTCACGTCCGCCGCACCGGACGCCCGCTCCCGGACGTCCGGCTGCCGCACCCCGTGCCCACGCAGCACCTCGGTCAGCAGCTTCCGCGCCGCCGGGTCCGTCCCCTCACCGACGACGAGCTCGACGCCGTCGCCGAGCCGTACGTCAGGACCGACCCGCTCCATGGCCCGCGGGGTCGGCGAGACGACGGGCAGTTCGCCCGAACCGGCCCGCGCGGGCGAGGGGTCCGCGCCGGGCGAGGCGCCGGCGGGCGGTACGACGGCGGCGGCAAGGGCGAGTGCGGCAAGCACCGCACAGCTTCTGGCGAGAGCGGACACGCGGCCTCCCGGGGCGGGACGGGCCGTGGCGGAGGCCGCCCACGGAACCGGGCCGGCGCCACGGGGACACGACAGCGGACAGTCCCCGTCACCTTCGGCCCGCGCCCCTCCCCGGTCAACCACCCACACCCGGCAGGCCGGGGCAAGTCCAACCCCTGGCCCCGGAAGTGCAATTCGCCGGGACTTGGGGACTACTGCTTCCCGGTACCGACCGGGTCGACCGTGACGCCGCCGACGGGCTTGTCCGAGACGGGCAGGTTGATCGAGACCGGGACGGTCTTGGAGGCGGTCTCGTTCGGCGGGGTGACGAGCATTCTCGTGATGTCCAGGCCCGAGCCGCCGGTGTCGTTGCGCGGGGTGTGCAGCGTGAAGCGGGTCTCCTCGCCGGACTTGACGACCACGGACGGGGCGTCGAGGTCGCTGCGCTCCGCGTTGATGCCGCCCTTGCCCCCGTCGGCCTTCAGCACCACGCCGGGGAAGCCCTGGAGCGAGCAGGCGTCGCCGGTGTTCTTGAGGCTGACCAGGACGTCGCCCTCGCCCATGCCGTGCGAGGCGCGGATGTCGAGGTTCTCCGTCTTGCAGTCGCCGGTGTTGATCTGCCCGTTGCCGCTGCCCTCACCGGCCGCCGGGTCGGCCGCCTCGCCCCCGCCGGACGTGCCGCCCTCCTCGGCACCGCCGCCACCACCGGTCGAACCCTCGCCCGAGCCGCCGGAGCCGGAGGAGGACTCCGAGGGCGCGGCCGAGTCGCTCGCCCCCGCCGCTGAGGTGTCCTCGTTGCCCTGGCAGGCGGTGAGGGAGAGCCCGGCGGCGAGAGCCACGGCGGCAAGGGTGATCTTCTGAACGCGCATCACTTGGTCCTTCGCATTCGGTCCGTCTGGATTACTGATCACCAAGACCCGGACCGCCCGGTGGAACGTTCCGCTCAACTCCCCCCTCATACATGCCTGTTACACACGAAGAACTCCACAGCCACACCCCCGGACCGCCCCGACCCCACGTTCCCGGGCCGGGACCACGGTTCCACCCACCGCCCCACGCGGCGCCACGCACCGACCCCCGCTGGGACACACCCGTGACCCGGTGGGCATTGCGCCGGGGCGGCGCAGTACGGCGGCGACCGCCGCCGGATGGGCCAGGTCGCACAGATGGCGGGCACCGTCGAGCAGCCGCCCCACTCCCGGATATGAGCGCCCGCCACCCCGGCATCACCCTGCCCGCTCCAGGCATCCCCGGGGCAGGGCAGCGGAACGCAGGCGGCCGGGACGGCAGCCGACGCACAGGGCGATGTCGCCGCGCATCGGCCGGGCCACCCTCCGCACGAGCCACTCGCCCCGCCGGACGAAGTCGGACACCACGCCGTACTCGACCAGCCGGCCGACGAGTGCCGCGTCGTCCAGCTGCGCCAACTCGCCCTCCCCTCCCTGCCGGTGGGGCTTTCGGCAGACGGAAGCGACGAGGCGTTCCGGCCACCGGCCGTGGCCGGTGCCGAGCCCGTGGGCCGGGCTCGCAGGTACGGGAGGGTCAGCCGGGCCGACAGCGCGGGGGCCAGCGGCTCGATGACCTCGGCGACGCGGGTGGCGGGCTCCCGCCGCCAGCGGTTCTCGCGGCCGGGCAGCTGGACGGCGAGCACGGCCACGTCCGGGCCCAGCAACTGCTGCCAGGGCCGGAAACTGGTTGGCGCCCGAGCCCGCGTGCGGCAGGCACACGAGCACCGCGCTCGCCGTCCTCGGCGGCGAGTACTCGACGAACCAGGAATCCGCCGGGTCCGTCACATGTCCCGGCCCTCCCGCGCGTTACACGTCAGCAGCATGTCGCGGCGGCTCAGCATCCCGCCCACCGAGGCGGCCAACAGCGGTATCACGTTGGCGCAGTGCGGCATCCGCGTGCAGGAGCACAGCAGCAGCGCCGAGGTGATCGTGCGGCAGTCGACACAGTCCGCCGGGTACTCCGCGCAGACCTTCGGGCTTGGTGACGCGCCGACCGTGACGGCGAGCAACGGTCGATGATCACGCGGGACGTGAAGGCACGGTACTGGGCGCCGTCAGTCGCCGACATGCTGCACGTCATGCCGCGACTCGGCCGCGCGCTCGGCTTCTCCCGCACAACCATCGGGGAGCGGCCGACCGTCGAGTTCGGCGACTCCGTCAGCGAGTACCCGCAGCCCGCCGCGCAAACCCTGAGCCTGCTCACGCAGGACGAGGCCGCGAGCATCGACACCCGCGTGCGCATCCTGCGCCCCGACCGGGACGACGACCAGGTACAGGCCGAAGTCCGCCGCATCCGCGAGGACTTCGACACCGGAGTACCCGCCGATCCGCTACAGCCGTCTCGGCCCAGCGGGGAGCCGCCGACGTGGGCTACGGCTAGCCCCCGGGGGCAGCCGCGGCCCGTGGCGTTCGTCATGACATCCCGCCACCTTGGGCACGGGTTTGGGCGATCTTGACCGCAGCCTCGCAGCACATGGCGATGGCCGCCAGCCAGGCCACCGTGCGTACCTCGGTCGGCCCTTGCAGGCCGTCGTGAGCGATCAGCGCCACGGCGCCGGCCGCGATCAGGGCGGCGGTGCATCGGGTGGCCGGGAGGTTCAGCCGCAGTTCCACAGTCCATGGGCGGCCAGCTCCGAACAGAGCAGCGAAGAACACGAGGGTCACGGCGGCGCCGATCGGCGCCGCCGGAAGCAGTGATGACATGCAAGGAGTTTGCCACATTAGGCACACTCGAATTACCTTCAATAATAGACCTGTAGAGTCTTAAGAGTCAAATGGCTCGTGTGAACTGTCTAATGTTGCGACACCACGTCACACAACGCAGCAGCTCAGGGAGTTGCAGCTGCGGTCTCGCCGGTACGCCACACGGGCAACCATGATGTAGTTCACAACTTGCCGGGGGTGCCATGTCTGCCTCCCCCGAGCTTGTCGAGGATCTGTCGGCCAGCGTGCGGGACTTGTACGCGGACGCCGAGGAACGCCTGCTCGGCATCGTGGCGCGGCAGCTCGCGGCCGACCACGAGACCCAGGGCGGGGGCAGCGCAGGCTCGCCAAGATTCAGCCGCTTCGGCGTGCGTCGCAGCGTGTTGTCAACGAGCTCGGCCGCGCCGTCGAGTTGGAGGTTTTCGATGTGGCCACGAGGCGTACAACCGCGGCCACCGTGCCGTCGCCGTCGAGCTCGGCGCGCTGCCGGATCGCGAGCAGCGACTCGTCGACGAGATCACCCCGAACGCGCAGTCGGTCGACCGTCTCGCGGCTGAGCCTGTGCAGGTGGTCACCGCGCTCCGGGTTCACCGATCGGGCCGGCCGCCGTTGGCCGCTCACGAGCCCAAGTACGTCGAACTGTCCCCCACCAAGCGGCCAAAGGCGTTGGTGTGGGAACCGCACCTCGTCGAGGAGTGGCTGCGCACGGGAGAGAAAGCCCTCGCCCGTCATGGCCTGGACACCTGAACAGAAGCCCCTCGGACACAGCGATACGCGGATCACGCGAGACACGTATCAGTCGGTCAGCCGAAGGTAGCCGCCGAGGCAACCGCGGCCATGGTTCCGCGCAGCACCGCCCGTCGGCCCAAGCCGACAGAGAAGGAGCAGGCCGCCCTCGACCAGATCGCCAAGTCGGCCACTGACAAGCTCGTCGCGGACACCGAAGAGTCGGCCGTCGAGCACGACGGCCACACACGAGGGTGCGAAGATCATCGAGTTCCGGCCCCGCAAGGTCCGCGCAAGAGAAAAAGCCCAGGTCAGCAGCTAACTGACCTGGGCTTCAACCGAGCCGCCTGGGGGAGTCGAACCCCCGACCTACGCATTACGAGTGCGTCGCTCTGGCCAACTGAGCTAAGGCGGCATGCTGCGTGTGGTCGGACTGGCGACCGCAGCGACGACAAGTTTACACAGGTTCCCGGGGTGCTCCGCACCGGGTTCCGGTGGGGGCGGGGGCTCCGCGGGGGCCGGCGGGGCTAGGTGCACTTCTTGCCGTCCTTGGGGGCCTTGCCCTCCAGGAGGTACTCGTTGACGGTGTTGTCGACGCAGCCGCCGCCGCGGAGGTAGGCGGTGTGGCCGTCGCCGTCGTAGGTGAGGAGGCGGGCGGAGGAGAGCTGGCCCGCGAGGCCCTCGGCCCAGGCGTAGGGGGTGGCCGGGTCACGGGTGGTGCCGACGACGAGGATCGGGTCGGCGCCCTCGGCGGCGATGCGGTGCGGTTCGCCCGTGGGCTTCTCCGGCCAGTAACCGCAGTTCAGGGCCGCCCAGGCGAAGCCGCGGCCGAAGACCGGCGAGGCCTTCTCGAAGGACGGGACGGCCTTCTCGACGTCCTCCGGCTTCCGGAAGGCGGGCGGGGAGTCGAGGCAGTTGACGGCGGGGTTGGCGAACATGATGTTGCCGTAGGCGCCGTCGGGGTCGCGCTCGTAGTACTCGTCGGCGAGGGTGAGCAGCTCCATGCCGTCGCCCTTCTGGGCCGCGCCGATCGCGTCGCGCAGCCGCGGCCAGGACGCCTCGTCGTACATGGCGCGGATCACGCCGGTGGTGGCGAGGGACTCGGTGAGCTCGCGGTCCTCGCCCGTGGCCACGGGCTTGGCGTCGACCTTCTCGAAGAAGGCATTCATCCGCTTCGTCGCGTCGGCGACGCTCTTCTTGCCGAGCGGGCACACCGAGCGCTCGACGCAGTCCTCGGCGAACGCCTTGAACGCGGTCTCGAAGCCGCCCGTCTGCTGCCGGTTGACCTGCTCCATCGACAGCGACGGGTCCATCGCGCCGTCCAGGACGAGGCGGCCGGCGCGCTGCGGGTAGAGGCCCGCGTAGGTGGCGCCGAGGTAGGTGCCGTAGGAGGCGCCGACGTAGTGCAGCTTCTCGTCGCCGAGGACGCCGCGCAGGATGTCCATGTCGCGCGCGGTCTCGACGGTGGAGACGTGGCCGAGCCGGTCGCCCGTCCGCCGCTCGCAGCTGTCGGCGAACTTCTTGTACGCGGCGACGAGCGCGTCCTGCTCCTTCGCGGTGTCGGGCGTCTGGTCGGTCTGCGTGTACGCGTCCATCTGCTTGTCGCTGAGGCACTTCACGGGCTCGCTGCGGGCGACGCCGCGCGGGTCCATGCCGACGATGTCGTAGCGGCCGCGCACCTCGGCCGGGTAGCCGATGCCGGCGGCCTGCTGCACGTACTCGATGGCGGAGCCGCCGGGGCCGCCCGGGTTGATCATGAGCGAGCCGATCCGCTTGCCGCCGCCGGCGGCCTTCTTGCGGGCCACGGCGAGCTTGAGGTCCTCGTCCGGGTCGGGGTCGTCGTAGTCCAGCGGGGCCCTCAGGGTGGCGCACTGGAAGCCCTCGGCTCCGCAGTCCCGCCAGGACAGCTTCTGTTCGTAGTACCGCTTCAGTTCCTTGGGAACGGCGGTGGGCAGCGGCTTCAACGGCTTGGCGTCGGGGTTCCCGATCGCGTTCTCGTGCGCGGCGCGGGCCGACGCCTCGTCACCGTCCGGCTCCCCCGAACTGTCCGACGAGCACCCCGAGAGCAGCAGCGCGGCGGCTGCGAGCACAGCGGAGGACGTCCGGAACAGGCGCCTGGTCTGCATCGACATGTACCTCGATCCCTTGGCGGTCAGCCTGGGTGGTCCTTCGGCGGTCGTGCGCAATCCGCCGCCGCGCGCCTCCCCCGACCGGCCTTCCCCCGGCGCACATGTGCTCGTCGCGGCCTGCCGCGGATTGCGGTGTCCAGGGGAGCGTATCCGGCGGCGGCGCGCCCGCGCCCCTCCACCCGCGCCCGTACGAGTGAGCGGGCGCCCCGGGCGGCGGGACGGCTCAACTGGGGCGCGCGGGGCCGCCGTTCGGGCCGCGTACCGCGTACGGCTCAGCCCGCGCGGAGGGCCATGGCCATGGATTCGACGGCGAGCAGCGGGGCGACGTTCCGGTCGAGCATGTCGCGGCAGCCGAGCACGGCCTCGATCCGGCGCAGCGTCTGTTCCGGGCGGGACGATCCGGCGACGCGCTCGACGACGTCCCGCACCTCGTCGTTCGCGAGGGCGACGTCCGAGCCCAACTGCCGTGCCAGGACGTCCCGGTAGAAGGAGGTGAGGTCGGTCAGCGCGAGATCCAGGGAGTCCCGCTGGGTGCGGGTGGCCCGGCGCTTCTGGCGGTCCTGGAGCTCCTTCATCGCGCCCGCCGTGCCGCGCGGCATGCGGCTGCCCTTGCCCTCGGCGGCGCCGAGCGCGGCGCGCAGGGCCTCGGTCTCGCTCGCGTCGAGCTCCTCGGCGACCTCCTTGGCGTCCGCGCCCGCCGCGTCGATCAGCTCCTGCGCGGCCTTGAGCGCCTGGCCCACGTCCCCGACCCGGTCCGGCAGCTTCAGCACGGCGGCCCGCCTCGCCCGCGCGCGCTCGTCGGTGGCGAGCCTGCGGGCGCGCTCGATGTGGCCCTGGGTGGCGCGGGCCGCGTACGAGGCCATGCCCTCCTCGATGCCGTCCCGCCGCACCAGCGAGGCGGCGACGGCCTCGACCGGGGGTGTGCGCAGCGCGAGGTTCCGGCAGCGGGAGCGGATCGTCGGCAGCACATCCTCCGTGGAGGGGGCGCAGAGCAGCCAGACCGTCCGCGGCGCGGGCTCCTCGATGGCCTTGAGCAGGACGTTTCCCGCGCCCTCGGTCAGCCGGTCGGCGTCCTCCAGGACGATCACCTGCCAGCGGCCGCCCGCCGGGGACATCTGGGCGCGACGGACGAGGTCCCTCGTCTCCTTCACGCCGATGCTCAGCAGGTCGGTACGGACGATCTCGACGTCCGCGTGCGTGCCGACGAGGGTGGTGTGGCAGCCGTCGCAGAAGCCGCAGCCGGGGCCGCTGCGCAGGGCGCGGTCCGGGCTGACGCACTGGAGCGCGGCGGCGAACGCGCGGGCAGCGGACGGGCCGCCGGAGCCGGGCGGCCCCGTGAAGAGCCAGGCGTGCGTCATCGAGGAGCCGGACAGCTCGGCCGAACCCGCGCGCGTGCTCTCGGCCGTGACGAACGCGTCCGCGTCCGCGGCGGCCGCGCCGAGCTGCGCCGCCGCCCGCTCCTGACCGACCAGGTCGTCCCAGACCGCCATCCGTGCCGTACCTCCTGCCGCTGCCCGTGACGCCGTCGTCCATTGTCGTCCATGCCACCGACAGCCGGACGCACCGGAGGCCGGGCCCCGACGGGACCCGGCCTCCGGTGGCGGGCTAGCGGCGCCCGCGCCGTTCCTGCTCCTCGTGCGGGCCGAGGAGCTCGTCGGCGAGGCTCGGGACGTCGTCGAGCGGGGTCTCCTCCGCCCACTCCGGACGCGGCCGCGCCGGACGGCCCGACTCCGCGTCGACCTGCGGCAGTTCCCGCGTACGGTCCTCGTCCTCGCCGACCTGCGGCAGGACCGTCGTCTCGTCCGCGGAGCCCGGCTGCTGCCCGGCCTGCGGGAGGACGGCGGTGCGCTCCGCCTCGCTCTCGTCCGCCGTGCGGCGGCCCGGCTTGTGCATCTTGTGCATGGAGTACGGGGCGGGCTGCTCGGCCGTCTCCTCCGAGGAGCGCTGCTCCTTGCTCATCGAGTACGGAGCGGCGGATTCCGCGGAGATCTGCGGGATCTGCGCCGTGTCCGCCTCGGAGCCGTCCGGCTCGACGGACCGGGCGGCCGACGCGGAAGCGGCGGTGCCGCTTCCGGAGCCGCGCGCGTGCTCGGAGCGCAGCAGCGCCTCCTCCGCCTTGCGCTGCTTCTCCAGCCGCCGCTCCTCGGCCTCGGCCCGCAGCCGGGCCTCCTCCTCCGCGAGCCTGCGCTGCCGCTCGATCTCCTCGCGGCGCATCCGCTCCTCGGCCTCGCGCCGCTCGCGCTCCTCCTCGGCCTTGCGCCGCTCCGCCTCGGCCCGCTCCCGGGCCTCCTGCGCGCGCCGCGCCTCCTCGCGCTGCTTCTCCAGCTCGGCCTCGCGCTTCTTGCGCTCCGCCTCCTCGGCCCGCAGCCGGGCCATCTGCTCCTTGCGCTCGCGCTCCTGGCGCTCCTCCTCGGCCTTCCGCGCGGCCTCTTCCTCCGCGCGGCGCCGGGCCTCCTCCTCGGCCTTGCGGCGCGCCTCCTCCTGCGCCGCCCGCTCCTGCTCGGACAGCGGCAGCACCGCGTCCAGCCGGTGGCGGACGACGGTGGTGACGGCCTCGGGCTCCTGCGCGGCGTCGACGACGAGATACCGCGCCGGGTCGGCGGCGGCCAGCGTCAGGAAGCCGGCGCGCACCCGCTCGTGGAACTCGGCGGGCTCCGACTCCAGCCGGTCCGGCGCCTCGGTGAAGCGCTCACGGGCCGTCTCGGGCGGGACGTCGAGCAGCACCGTCAGATGCGGGACGAGTCCGTCCGTGGCCCAGCGGGAGATCCGCGCGATGCCGGTGGGCGAGAGATCGCGGCCGGCGCCCTGGTAGGCGACGGACGAGTCGATGTACCGGTCGGAGAGCACGACGGCGCCGCGCTCCAGCGCGGGACGGACGACGCTGTCGACGTGCTCGGCGCGGTCGGCCGCGTACAGCAGGGCCTCCGCGCGGTGCGAGAGCCCGGCCGAGGAGACGTCGAGCAGGATCGAGCGCAGGCGCTTGCCGATGGGGGTGGCGCCCGGCTCCTTGGTGACGACGACCTCGTGGCCCTTGTTCCTGATCCACTCGGCCAGCGCCTCGATCTGCGTCGACTTGCCCGCGCCGTCACCGCCTTCCAGCGCGATGAAGAAGCCGGTGGCGGCCGGGGCCTGCTTCGGCTCGCCGCCGCCGACGGCCTCCAGCAGATCGCGGCGGAGCGGCACGCCCTGCCGGTCGTCCGTGCGTCCGAGGACGAACGCGGCGACGGGCAGCAGCAGCGCGCCGACCAGCATCAACGTGAAGGCGGCGCCGCCGTGTTCGAAGACGAACGCGCCCTTCTCGACCCGGTGCGGGCCGATCAGCGCCGCCAGCGCGGGCCCGATCAGCGCGGCCAGCGCGATCGCGATCCGGACGACGGCCTGCAGGTGTTCGGTGGTGCGGGCCCGGCGGGCCTCCTCCGTCTCCTGGTCGAGGAGCACGTGCCCGGTGTTGGCGGAGACACCGGCGGAGACGCCGGCGAGCAGGGTCAGCAGCCACACGCTCGTCGGGTCGGGCACCAGCCCGGCCGCGAGCAGCAGCACGCCCGTGACGGCGATGGCCAGCGCCAGCAGCCGGCGCCGCGAGAGGCCGGGCAGGGTGCTGGGCGCGAGCCGGATGCCGACGGCGGTGCCGCCGGTCAGCGCGAGGACGAGCAGCCCGAAGCCGACCGGACCGCCGCCGAGGTCGACGGCCCGCAGCAGGGCGAGCGCGACGGCCGCGGAGATCGCGGCGGCGACGGAGGAGCAGGCCAGCACGAGCAGCGGGATCGCGCCCGTCCGCCCGCGCTCGGCCGGGGCCTTCGCCGGGGCCTTCGCGCCGTCCTCGGCGGAAGCCACCGCCCGGCGCGGACGCCGCAGCCCCTCCAGCGGTGAGCGCGGGCGCGGGGTGGCGGTGGCGGGCAGGTCCAGGAAGTAGACGGTGGAGAGGGACGCGGCGAACAGCCCGGCCGCGACGTACGAGGAGAGCGCGGCCTGGTGGGTGTGGAACCAGTCGATGCCGGCGCCGAAGAGATTGCTGATCAGCGTCACCACGACGAGCGCGGCGGCCGCGGCGGGCAGCGCGAGGAAGGTGCTCCGCAGCCACAGCCGGCGCAGCGCCTCGTGGTGGTCGGGCGCGGGCCGGACCGCTCCGGGCGGCGCGGCCGGCAGCAGCGCGGGCGCGGCGCTGTCCTTGGCCACCGCCCAGACGCGCTCGGCGCCGCCGAGCACGAAGACGGTGACCAGGACGAGGACGAGGGCGACGCCCGGCGTCCAGTCGATCCACAGCGGGGCGACGATCAGGGCGAGGGCGCGCAGCACGTCGGCGCCGAACATCGTCCAGCGCCGGTCGAGCACGCCCTTGCCCGGCGCGAGCAGCGCGGACAGCGGCCCGAGCAGCAGCGCGCCGAAGACGAGGGTGGCCACCAGCCGGGTGGCGAACACCGCGGCGACGACCAGCGCCGTCCCGCGATACCCCCCGCCGAAGACCGGGTCGCCGCCGCCGGCCTGCACCGTCGCCGCCTGGAGGCCCAGCAGCAACAGGACCAGCAGGGACAGTACGTCGCCGATCGCTCCGGTGAACTGCGCGCTCCACAGCCGCCGCAGCGGCGGGATGCGCAGCAGTGCGCCCACGGCGCGCTCGCGGGAGTCTGCGGCGAGTGCGTCGTCGGGGGTCGCGGGGGTCGCGCCCGTTGGCTGCTCTGCACGCGTCATCCCGCCAGCGTATAGCGAGACACCGACACCGTGTGCCCGCGCCCGGACATACGGAAGGGATCGGTGAGGTTTCTGTGAACGCCGGTGCGCGGCACGTCCGGGATGCGCCCGGTATGCGCCCCGGGAACGCGCGAGCGCCCGGTGCCGCAGGGGGCACCGGGCGCTCGTCGGGGGCTCAGCTCTCGGCGTCCTCGGAACCGGCCGCCGTCTTCTTCGCGGCCGTCTTCTTGGCCGCCGACTTCGTGGCCGTCTTCTTCGCCGCGGTCTTGGTGGCGGCCGTCTTGCTCGCCGCCGTCTTCTTCGTGGCGGTCTTCTTCGCCGCCGTCTTCTTGGCCGTGGTCTTCTTCGCGGCCGTCTTCTTGGCCGGGGCCTTCTTCGCCGCGGTCTTCTTGGCCGTCTTCTTCGCCGGGCCCTTCGCCCGCTTCTCGGCGAGCAGTTCGAAGCCCCGCTCCGGGGTGATCGACTCGACGTCGTCGTCCCGGCGCAGCGTCGCGTTCGTCTCGCCGTCGGTGACGTACGGGCCGAAGCGGCCGTCCTTGACCACGACCGGCTTCTCGGTCTGCGGGTCGTTGCCCAGCTCCTTCAGCGGGGGCTTCGCCGCCGCCCGGCCACGCTGCTTCGGCTTGGAGTAGATCTCCAGCGCCTGCTCCAGCGTGATCGTGAAGATCTGCTCCTCGGTCTCCAGCGACCGCGAGTCCGTGCCCTTCTTCATGTAGGGCCCGTACCGGCCGTTCTGCGCGAGGATCTCCTCGCCCGACTCCGGGTCGGTGCCGACGACGCGGGGCAGCGAGAGCAGCTTGAGCGCGTCCTGAAGCGTGACCGTGTCCAGCGACATCGAGCGCAGCAGCGAGGCCGTCCGCGGCTTGACCGCGTTCTTGCCCGTCTTCGGCGTGCCCTCGGGCAGCACCTCGGTGACGTACGGACCGTACCGGCCGTCCTTGGCGACGATCGGGCGGCCCGACTCCGGGTCGGTGCCCAGCTCGAAGTCGCCGCTGGGCTTGGCCAGCAGCTCCTTCGCGTACTCGACGGTCAGCTCGTCGGGCGGCAGGTCGTCCGGCACGTCGGCGCGCTGCCCCGGCTGGTCCGGGTCCTCGGAGGGGCCCTCGACGTAGGGGCCGTAGCGGCCGACGCGCAGCGTGACGCCCTCGCCGACGGGGAAGGACGAGATGCCCTTCGCGTCGATCGCGCCCAGGTCGGAGACCAGTTCCTTCAGGCCGCCGAGGTGGTCGCCGTCGCCGTTGCCGGAGTCGGCGGCCGAGGGCGCGGGGGCCTCGCCGGTGCCGGAGGTGCCGTCCTGCTCGCCGAAGTAGAAGCGGCGCAGCCACGGCACGGCCTCGGCGTCGCCGGCGGCGATCCGGTCGAGGTCGTCCTCCATCTTGGCGGTGAAGTCGTAGTCCACGAGCCGCCCGAAGTGCTTCTCCAGCAGGCCGACGACGGCGAAGCTCAGGAAGGACGGGACGAGCGCCGTGCCCTTCTTGAAGACGTACCGCCGGTCGAGGATGGTGCTGATGATCGAGGCGTACGTGGAGGGACGCCCGATCTCCCGCTCCTCCAGCTCCTTGACCAGCGTGGCCTCGGTGTACCGGGCCGGAGGCTTGGTCGCGTGGCCCTCGGCGGTGATCTCCTCGGCGCTCAGCGCGTCGCCCTCGGTGACCTGCGGGAGGCGGCGCTCGCGGTCGTCGAGCTCGGCGTTGGGGTCGTCGGAGCCCTCGACGTACGCCTTGAGGAAGCCGTGGAAGGTGATGATCTTGCCGGTGGCGGTGAACTCGGCGTCCCGGCCGTCCGCCGAGGCGCCGCCGACCTTCACCGTCACGGACTGGCCCGTGGCGTCCTTCATCTGCGAGGCGACGGTGCGCTTCCAGATCAGCTCGTAGAGCCGGAACTGGTCGCCGGTCAGGCCGGTCTCGGCGGGCGTGCGGAAGCGGTCGCCCGAGGGACGGATCGCCTCGTGCGCCTCCTGCGCGTTCTTGACCTTGCCCGCGTAGACGCGCGGCTTCTCCGGTAGGTAGTCGGCCCCGTACAGCTGCGTGACCTGGGCCCGGGCCGCGGTGATCGCGGTGTCGGAGAGCGTCGTGGAGTCGGTACGCATGTAGGTGATGAAGCCGTTCTCGTACAGCTTCTGCGCCACCTGCATCGTCGACTTCGCGCCGAAGCCGAGCTTCCGGCTCGCCTCCTGCTGGAGCGTCGTCGTCCGGAACGGCGCGTACGGCGAGCGGCGGTACGGCTTCGACTCGACGGAACGGACGGCGAAGGCCGTGTCCGCCAGCGAGGCGGCGAGCGCCCGCGCGTTCTCCTCGTCCAGGTGCAGCACCTGGTCCGGGTTCTTCAGCTGCCCGTCGGAGCCGAAGTCCCGGCCCTGCGCGACGCGGCGGCCGTCGACCGTGGCCAGCTTCGCGCCGAAGGTGCCGGGGTCGGACACGTCCCCGCCGCGGCCCGTCGCGAAGGTGCCCGCCAGGTCCCAGTACTCGGCGGAGCGGAAGGCCATCCGCTCGCGCTCCCGCTCGACCACGAGCCGCGTCGCCACGGACTGCACCCGGCCCGCCGACAGCCGCGGCATGACCTTCTTCCACAGCACGGGCGAGACCTCGTAGCCGTAGAGACGGTCGAGGATGCGGCGGGTCTCCTGCGCGTCGACCAGGCGCTGGTTGAGGTCGCGGGGGTTGCTGACCGCGTTCTGGATGGCGTCCTTGGTGATCTCGTGGAAGACCATCCGCTTGACCGGCACCTTGGGCTTGAGGACCTCCTGGAGATGCCAGGCGATGGCCTCGCCCTCGCGGTCCTCATCGGTGGCGAGCAGCAGTTCGTCGGACTCGGCGAGAAGCTGCTTCAGCTTCTTGACCTGGTCCTTCTTGTCACTGTTGACGACGTAGAGCGGCTCGAAGTCGTGATCGACGTTGACGCCGAGACGCGCCCAGGGCTGGCCCTTGTACTTGGCGGGGACCTCGGCGGCGCCGTTCGGAAGGTCGCGGATGTGCCCGACGCTGGCCTCGACCACGTAGCCAGGGCCCAGATAGCCCTTGATCGTCTTGGCCTTGGCAGGCGACTCGACAATCACGAGTCGGCGCCCGCCGTCTGCGGTCTCGCTGGTCGGGGACAACTTCAGGCTCTTCTTTCCGGTCGGCGGTCGGGCGGTCGGCAGCTTCGGTCGCTCGTCGCTGCGGAGTGTGACGGTACCTCCCGCCCCCATGTCAAACGGGAAAAGTCCGCAACGCCACTCGAACGGTAACCCGACAGCCAACCATCCTGCCGCCCGATACCCGGGGTGATCGCCCCTGATCACCCCCGAAGCAGCACCCAACCTCCCGCCATGAGCGACATCACACCCGAAATCCCCACGAGCACGACGGCCGGAACCCGTCCCACGCCCTCCGCGACGGGCTCCCCGTTCCTGGCCCGCACGGTCGTCCACAGCATCAGCGCGGCCCCGAACACGGCGAGGGCCACTCCGACGAAGGCAGCTGGTGCACTTTCCATGCGGCGACCCTCACACCCCGCCCCGACACCGCCGCGAACGCGAGATGAACACGCCCCCACCACCCACCCGTCCGGCCCACCGGCCCGCGCCGGGGACGGCGGGACGGGGGAGGACGGGCGGAAGGAGGGGGCGTAAGGGCAGGTCCGGGCCGGTGCTCCCGGTCAGTCCGCGTCCGGGACCGGCCGCAGGAAGCCCTGCCCGACCAGCAGCCGGATGGCCTCCGGCGTGCGGTCCCGCAGTATCACCGGGTCCTCGCCGACGAGTTGGGCGATCGCGTCCAGGATCCGGCCCGCGGGCAGCGAGCCGTCGCAGACCCCGGCGAACCCGGCGCCGACGGTGTCCACCTTGGAGGCGCGCCGCATGCCCCGGTTCTGACGCAGCACCACGTGCTCCGGGTCCTCGGCGCCCGGCATCCCGACCTGCTCCTGCACGACCTCGTCCGCCAGCCGGAAGTGCAGGTCCAGCAGCGCCGCGTCGTCGGTGTCCCGGAGGAAGTCCTGGCGCGCGAAGTGTCCCTCGACCTCCTCGCCCAGCGGCTGTTCGACCGGGTGCGGCCACTCCTCGACCTGGACGTGCGGCCGCTCGGCGCCGCTCTTCCGCAGCGTGATCCAGCCGAATCCGACGGCCGTCGTGCCGCGCTGTTCGAACTCGTCCAGCCATGCCGCGTACCGCGCCTCGTACACGTCACGCCCCGCGAGGTGGTCCCCCGCGTCCCGCAGCCACAGCTCGGCGTACTGGGCGATGTCCTGCACCTCGCGCTGCACGATCCAGGCGTCGCAGCCGGCGGGCACCCAGGAGCGCAGGCGCTCCTGCCAGTCCTCGCCCTCGCGGTGCTCCCAGTTGGCGAGCAGCTGGCAGTAGCCGCCGTCGGCGAGGTGCTCACCGGCGCGTTCGACGAGCGTGCGGCACAGGTCGTCGCCGCTCATCCCGCCCTCGCGGTACGTCAGCCGCCCCGCGGCGTCGCCCTCGGCGGGCGCGGCCTGCGGCGCGATGACGAACGGCGGGTTGGAGACGATCAGGTCGTACGGTTCCTCGCCCTCGACCGGCTCGAAGAGCGAGCCCTCGCGCAGGTCGGCCCCGGGCGCGCCGGAGAGTGCGAGCGTGAGCCGGGTGAAGGCGAGTGCCCGCGGGTTGACGTCGGTGGCCGTGACGCGGGTGGCGTGCTGCGCCGCGTGCAGCGCCTGGATGCCCGAACCGGTGCCCAGGTCGAGCGCGCGGGCGACGGGCTTGCGCACCGTGATCCCCGCGAGCGTCGTCGACGCGCCCCCGACGCCGAGCACGACGTCCTCGTGCCGGGCGCCGATGCCGCCGGCGCCGCCGACGGCGCAGCCGAGGTCGGCGACGATCCACCAGTCCTGCCCGTCGGGCCCGCCGTACGGCCGGATGTCGACGGTCGCCCGTACCGAACCGGCCTCGTCCGCGGCGCCCTCGCCCACCAGCCAGCCGTCGGCCAGCGCGTCGTCCAGCGGGAGGACGGCGGCGGCGCGGGACGCGGGCACCGACTGCTGGAGGAGGAAGAGGCGTACGAGGGTGGGCAGCGGGCCGCCGCCGCGCGTGGCCCGCAGCGCCGGGACGGTCTCGCTGCGGGCGAGCGCCGAGTAGGCGGGCCCGCCGAGGAGTTCGAGGAGGCCGTCGGCGGTGAACCCGGCGGCGAGCAGCGCGGCCCGCAGCCGGGCGACGCGGTCGGGGTCGGCCGCCGGTACCGCGGGGACGGCGGGGGACCCGTGCCCGGCCGCCGCGGCGGGGGCGTCGGTGCCGGTGCCTGACGGGGCGTCGGCGGGGGCGTCGGTGTCGGGGGAACCGGGGTGGCGGGGGCTCGTACTCACGCCACCCATTGTGTCGTCTGGCCCTTCCGGCGACGACCAGCGGTCAGCCCCCGGCCGCGCTGTCGGCGGACGGGGGCTGACCGGGGATCACGGGGCGCCGGACCGGCTCGCGGTGGAGCGGTCCGGGCCGCCGCTACGAGGAGGGGGCCTCGCTGGTGTCGGGCCGCTTGCAGCCCTTCTGCTTCGCCATGGCCTCGCCGACCTCGCCGGACTGGAGGTCGCTCAGCGCCTTGTCACCGCTCTTGCCGAGCTTGTCGAGCTCGGTCGCGACGCCCTTGAGCCCCTCGGCGAACTTCGCCTGGTCCTTGGTGTCGAGCTTGTCGACCGTCCGCTTCAGCCCCGCGTACTCCTTCGAGATGCCCTTGAGCTCCTTCACGGCGTCCTTCTGGAGCTTCTCGCCGTCGTCGACGGGCGGTGCGCCCGCCTTGTCGACCGCCGTGCCGAGCGCCTTGTACGCGTCGGAGATGTCCTGGAAGGCGGCCGAGTCCGTCTTCTTGACCTCCGCGGAGGACTGCTTCTTCTCGGACGCCTCACCGATGGATGCGTTCGCCTGCTGGATCTTCTTGACCTGAGGCTGCACCTGGTCGCAGACCTTCTTGGCCCATTCCTCGGTCTTCTTGCCGCTGTCGTCGCCGCAACCTGTCAGCGTGAGAACGAGTGCCGCACCGCTGGACAGTGCCGCCACGAGCTTCTTGTTCACCGGATCGGTCCCTTCCATGGCTGTTCGGCCCGGAACATACACGCCGGGACGCTCCCGGGGTGGAGCCAGGCGAATGATCTGTCCCTGATTAAAGCCATTTGCACCAAACCGGACGCGGCGGCTCGCGGGTGCCCACCGTACGTCAGCAGAAATCACGAACGGGCGGACGAAGCGTCAAAACGCCTCGTCCGCCCGCCAGTTGGACGGTTTCTGAACGACCGTCAGCGCGTCGCCGCGGCGGGTTCGGCCGAACTTTCCGACCGTTCCATGTTGTTTTCGTCACCAACGGCGATACCGCGCCGCTTGGAGACGTACACGGCGCCGACGATGACCGCGATCGAGACGACCGCCACACCGGCGCGGACGCCGACGCTCGCCTGGTCGCCGTAGCTGAACTGCACCACCGCCGGGGCGATGAGCAGCGCGACGAGGTTCATCACCTTCAGCAGCGGGTTGATGGCCGGACCGGCCGTGTCCTTGAACGGGTCGCCGACGGTGTCACCGATGACGGTCGCCTCGTGCGCCTCGCTGCCCTTGCCGCCGTGGTGGCCGTCCTCGACGAGCTTCTTCGCGTTGTCCCAGGCACCGCCGGAGTTGGCGAGGAAGACGGCCATCAGGGTGCCGGCGCCGATCGCACCGGCGAGGAACGCGGCGAGCGCGCCGACGCCGAAGGTGAAGCCGACGAGGATCGGCGCCATCACCGCGAGCAGCCCCGGGGTGGTCAGCTCGCGCAGCGCGTCCTTGGTGCAGATGTCGACCACCCGGCCGTACTCCGGCTTCTCCGTGTAGTCCATGATCCCGGGCTTCTCCCGGAACTGCCGCCGCACCTCGTACACCACCGAACCCGCCGAGCGGGACACGGCGTTGATGGCCAGACCGGAGAAGAGGAAGACGACCGCGGCGCCGAACATCAGGCCGACCAGCGTGCTCGGCTGCGCGATGTCGAGCAGCTCCATCATCTTGCCCGTGCCCTCACCGGCCTCCCCGAGCGCCGAGGTCAGCTCCGTACGGTACGAGCCGAACAGCGCGGCGGCGGCGAGCACGGCGGTGGCAATGGCGATGCCCTTGGTGATGGCCTTGGTGGTGTTGCCGACGGCGTCGAGGTCGGTGAGCACCTGCGCGCCCGAGCCCTCGACGTCGCCGGACATCTCGGCGATGCCCTGCGCGTTGTCGGAGACGGGGCCGAAGGTGTCCATGGCGACGATGACGCCGACGGTGGTGAGCAGCCCGGTGCCGGCGAGCGCCACCGCGAACAGCGCCAGCATCACCGTGCCGCCGCCGAGCAGGAACGCGCCGTACACGCTGAGCCCGATCAGCAGCGCCGTGTAGACCGCCGACTCCAGGCCGATGGAGATGCCGGAGAGGACGACCGTCGCCGGGCCGGTCAGGGACGTCCGGCCGATGTCCCGCACGGGCTTCCGGTTCGTCTCGGTGAAGTACCCCGTGAGCTGCTGGATCAGCGCCGCCAGGACGATTCCGATGGCGACCGCGACGATGGCGAGGACCCGCGGGTCGCCCTCGTGCCCGAGGATCGCCCGCGCGTCGTCGCCGGAGACACCGGTCAACTCCGCGTAGCTGGCGGGCAGATACGCGTACGCGGCGACGGAGACCAGGACGAGGGAGATCACCGCGGAGATGAAGAATCCGCGGTTGATCGCCGTCATGCCGCTGCGGTCGCTGCGGCGCGGGGCGACGGCGAACACCCCGATCATGGCCGTGATCACGCCGATCGCGGGGACCATGAGCGGGAAGGCGAGCCCGTCGTCGCCGAAGACGGCGGTGCCGAGGATCAGCGCGGCGACGAGCGTCACCGCGTACGACTCGAAGAGGTCGGCGGCCATTCCCGCGCAGTCGCCCACGTTGTCGCCGACGTTGTCCGCGATGGTGGCCGCGTTGCGCGGGTCGTCCTCGGGGATGCCCTGCTCGACCTTGCCGACGAGGTCGGCGCCGACGTCGGCCGCCTTGGTGAAGATGCCGCCGCCGACCCGCATGAACATCGCGATCAGCGCGGCACCGAGACCGAAGCCCTCCAGCACCTTCGGCGCGTCCGCCGCGTAGACGAGGACGACGCAGGCGGCGCCGAGCAGTCCGAGCCCGACGGTGAACATGCCGACCACGCCGCCGGTACGGAAAGCGATCTTCATCGCCTTGTGGGAAACAGCGGTGAGATCCTTCGCCGGTTCTCCCTCGGCCGGAGTCGCCTCACGGGCAGCCGCCGCCACACGCACATTACTGCGCACCGCCAGCCACATGCCGATATAGCCGGTGGCCGCCGAGAATCCCGCCCCGACGAGGAAGAAGACCGAACGGCCGAGCCGCTGGTTCATGTCATCGGCCGGCAACAGCATCAGCAGGAAGAAGACGACGACGGCGAATACCCCGAGGGTCCTCAACTGCCGTGCCAGATAAGCGTTCGCGCCCTCCTGGACGGCGCCCGCGATCTTCTTCATGCTGTCGGTGCCCTCACCCGCGGCGAGGACTTGTCGTACCAGCACCACCGCGACACCGAGCGCCGCGAGCGCGACCACCGCGATCACGATGACCAGGCCCCGGTTGGCGCTCGTCAGTACCGCGTCCGCAAGTTGATGATGATTCTGAATCGGGCTCAGGTGCCCCGCCATTCGTCCTCCTCGACGTTTGGCGCAGAGAGCGTACGACGCATCACACGACTCCCTGCTGCAGGAGATGTGGACGGATTGTAGGGAGCCGTTCAGGATCAAAACAGGGCGCAGCGCTGGCAATTCGCCTGCACCGGCGAAGATCGAAAGAAGCGGGCCAGTGAAATTCGCCCGCACGGGCGAGGCTGACAAAATTGCTGACGTTGTAAAAATGATCGCGTCAGAGCCCCGAAAAAGACGATCACAAGCCTTATCGGAGCCCTCTCGCCCCCCACGAAAACCCTACTCCAGCACCCGCCACAACGGCCCGAAATACACCGCGAGTTGAAGCCTGTGCGCGCGTTTAAACGTGACCGGAACGGCGAACTTGCTTTAGTTCAGGGGGAGTTGAGGTGACGCCGAAGCCGTACGCCTTGCGGGCAGGGGCAGTTCACGGGGCGTGCGGCGGCACACGCGTACGCCCGCGGCCGTCGGACCGGCGTGGAGCCGGGACAGGCGCGGGCCGCGGGGAAACTTGCTCAGGGAAGGTCCGAGTCGGGGGCCACGGGCCAACTCATGCGGATGAGCCCGCCGTTCTCGTCGGAGCTGACCTCGACGTCGTCGACGAGCCCGCTGATCACCGCGAGGCCCATCTCGCTCTCGTCGCCGTCCTCGTCCAGCCCGTCGGCGCTGCCGACGCCCGCGCCGTCATCGCGCGTGCCCGGCACCAACGCGCCCTCGGCGTCGGCCAGTCCGGCCGGATGCGGGGCGGCGGGGGCCTCGTCGCCGACCTCGATGGAGAACTTCTTCTCGTCCTCGATCAGCGCGACCCGCACCGGACGGTCGATCCCGTTGCCCACATGCAGCCCGACGGCGCGCGAGCACGCCTCACCGACCGCCAGACGCACCTCGTCGAGCACGGCCTCGTCCACCCCCGCCCGGCGCGCCACGGCGGCAGCCACCAGCCTCGCCGTACGCACGTGCTCCGGCTGCGCGCTGAAGCGGAGTTCCACGATGGCCATGCCATCCCCCTCGGTCGTGCTGATCTCGGTCTTGCCTGGTTCTCGCTCTCGGGACGCACGGCTTCGGCGAACCGGCCGCTCCCGCAGGGGAGTTGCGTACCCGAAGGGAGCCTGCGCTCCTCCGCCGCCGGTAAACGCCCGGCGTGCGCCCGCGGCACACGACCCGGCGCGCGCCCTGGAGAACAAGCCCCCGGACCACGCCGTCACGGCTCTGCTCGATCGCCTGCCGCGGCGGCCACTCGTACGTGCGCGGCCCGGCGCGAGCACACCCGCGCGCTGACGCCCGCGGGGCCGGAGCCCTGCGGGCGTACGGAGCACCAATCGCCGGTCCGGGCCGGTGCGAAGGCCGGCGACGTCCGGCCCGGAACGGCACCCGCCCCGGCCCCGGCCGGAAGCCGGGGCGCGGGACGAGAGGTCAGTCCGTCGCCGAAACGGCTTCGTCGACCGACCGGTGGATCGGGAACACCTTCGTCAGGCCAGTGATCCGGAAGATCTTGAGAATGCGCTCCTGGTTGCAGACGAGCCGCAGCGAACCCTCGTGGGCCCGCACACGCTTGAGCCCGCCGACGAGCACCCCGAGGCCCGTGGAGTCCAGGAAGTCCACGCCCTCCATGTCCACAACGAGGTGGTAGCTGCCGTCGTTCACCAGCTCGACCAGCTGCTCGCGCAACTTCGGCGCGGTGTATACATCAATCTCGCCACCGACCGCGACGATCGTCCGATCGCCTACAGTCCGGGTCGACAGGGACAGGTCCACGGATCCTCCAGCACCTTGCTATCGAGTCGTCCGCCCCCCGGGGCCTCCCGGCCGAGGACAGGGAGCGGATCGGCAGCCGCAAAGGCATTCAATCACTTACCGGCGTGGGTGCACGACGTCTTGTTGCCATTGTCCGTCGCGCCGGTGACACACTCGATGGCGATGGCCAACGAACCGCCGCCACGGCCCCCGAGCGTACGCTCACCTGCTGTGCCCTCCCGAAAGGTCTCCCACAGCGATCCCCGTACGGTGCTCGACCGCCTGGCCGCCGGAGAAGATCGCGCCGCGCGTATCACTCATACGGAGCACTTGCCCCCGCGAGTCGGTCGCCATGCGGAATGGCCCGGTCAGATCCGGCCCGAAGTGATCGACGCCGTACGGGAGGCGGGCATCGACCGGCCGTGGGAGCACCAGGCCAGGGTGGCCGGGCACGCCGTCGGCGGCGAGTCCGTGATCGTGGCGACCGGGACGGCCTCCGGGAAGTCGCTCTCCTATCTCGTACCGACGCTCAGCGGCGTCCTCGACGGCTCGGAAGCCCCCAACGGCCGTGGTGTCACCGCCCTTTACCTCGCCCCCACCAAGGCGCTCGCCGCCGACCAGCGCCGCGCGGTGGCCGCGCTCGCCGCCCCGCTGGGCAACTCCGTGCGCCCCGCCGTCTTCGACGGCGACACCCCCGTCGAGGAGCGCGAGTGGGTACGCCTGTTCGCCAACTACGTCCTCACCAACCCGGACATGCTGCACCGGAACATCCTGCCGGCGCACGCCCGTTGGTCCTCCTTCCTGCGCGCGCTGCGCTACGTCGTCATCGACGAGTGCCACACCTACCGGGGCGTGTTCGGCTCGCACGTCGCCCAGGTCATCCGGCGGCTGCGGCGGCTGTGCGCCCGGTACGGCTCCGAGCCCGTCTTCGTCCTCGCCTCCGCCACCGCCGCCGCGCCGGGCGAGGCCGCGGGCCGGCTCACCGGCGTACCCGTGGCGGAGGTGACGGAGGACAGCTCGCCCCGGGGCGAACTCGTCTTCGCGCTCTGGGAGCCGCCGCTCACCGAACTGGAGGGCGAACGCGGAGCTCCCGTACGCCGCACCGCGACGGCCGAGTCCGCCGAGCTGCTGACGGACCTCGCCGTCCAGGGCGTCCGCACCGTCGCCTTCGTCCGCTCCCGGCGCGGTGCCGAGCTGATCTCGCTCATCGCGCAGGACCGGCTCGGCGCCGTCGACCGCAGCCTGCCCGGCCGGATCGCCGCGTACCGGGGCGGCTACCTGCCCGAGGAACGCCGCGCCCTCGAACGGGCCCTGCACACCGGCGACCTGCTCGGGCTCGCCGCGACCAACGCGCTCGAACTGGGCGTCGACGTCTCCGGGCTCGACGCCGTACTGATCACCGGCTACCCGGGTACGCGGGCCTCGGTCTGGCAGCAGGCCGGCCGCGCCGGACGCACCGGCGAGGGTGCCCTCGCCGTACTCGTCGCCCGCGACGACCCGCTGGACACCTACCTCGTCCACCACCCCGAATCCCTGTTCCGCGCCCCGGTCGAATCCACCGTCCTCGACCCGGACAACCCCTACGTCCTGGCGCCCCATCTCTGCGCGGCCGCCGCCGAGATCCCGCTCACCGAGGCCGACACGGACGTCTTCGGCCCCACGACTCCCGGACTGCTGCGCAAGCTGGAGGGCCAGAAGCTGCTCCGCCGCCGCGGCACCTCCTGGTTCTGGACCCGGAAGGAACGCGCCTCCGACCTGACCGACATCCGCGGCTCGGGCGGCCGTCCCGTCCAGGTCGTCGAGGCGGGTACGGGGCGGCTGCTCGGCACCGTCGACGCGGCGGCCGCGCACTCGAGCGTGCACGAGGGCGCCGTCCACCTGCACCAGGGCCGCACCTACGTCGTCCAGCACCTGGACCTGGAGGACAGCGCCGCGCTCGTCGAGGAGGGCAGCCCGCCCTGGACGACGATGGCGCGCGAGACCACCTCGGTGTCCGTGCTGGAGACCGAGGCCGAGGAGCCGTGGGGCGAGGCCCGGCTGTGCTTCGGGACCGTCGAGGTGACCAGCCAGGTCGTCTCGTACCTGCGGCGGCGGCTGATCACCAACGAGGTCCTCGGCGAGACCAAGCTCGACCTCCCGCCCCGCACCCTGCGTACCCGCGCGGTGTGGTGGACCGTCACCGAGGACCAGCTGGACGAGGCCCGGGTCTCCCCCGAGATCCTCGGCGGCGCGCTGCACGCCGCCGAGCACGCCTCCATCGGCCTGCTGCCCCTCTTCGCCACCTGCGACCGCTGGGACATCGGCGGCGTCTCAGTACCCCTGCATCCCGACACCCTCCTTCCCACGGTCTTCGTCTACGACGGATACTCCGGCGGCGCGGGCTTCGCCGAACGCGCCTTCCACACGGCCCGCGACTGGCTCACCGCCACCCGCGACGCCATCGCCGTCTGCGAGTGCGAGGCCGGCTGCCCGTCGTGCATCCAGTCGCCCAAGTGCGGGAACGGCAACGACCCGCTCCACAAACGCGGCGCCATCCGCCTCCTCACGCGGCTCCTGGCGTCCTGAGACGTGCCCTGCCGGTGGGCCGGCCCGGGAGCGGAGTGCGGGGGCGTAGGGGCCGAGCCGGACGACGGCGGTCACATCGGCGATGCCTTCGCGCACCGTGCACCGGACGAGCCGGGCGCCCTGCGCTCCGGCCACCCTGCGGGCCGTCGCGCAGGCGCGCGCCTCGCCCTCCGGCGCGCTGTCCGCGGCGGCGAGGGCCGCCAGGTCCGCCGAACCGGCGGCACGGTGACGCACCGACACCGCCTGCCCGAGCGCCAGCACCGAGGCGAGCACCCCGCACAGCAGCGCGCCGCCGGCCGCCGCCCACACCGTCGCCACACCCCGGTCCCCACGGCACCGCCTCACGTCCCCACCCTGTCCTCCGCGAACGCGACCGCGTCCGCGCGCAGTTCCACCACCAGCGGCCCGGGGCCCGGCGTACGCGCACGCACCCGGACGCGCAGCAGGTCCCCCTCCCGTATCCGCTCCACCCGCGCGCCCTCCGGCGCCGTGTCCCCGACCGCCGTGCGCACCGCCTCCGCCGTCTCGCCCCGGGCCGCCGCCCGCGCCCCGGCACGGGCCGCGTCCACGCACTGGATGTACGCGACGGAGGCCGTCGCTCCCCACAGCAGCGCCCCCAACAGCAGCACCAGGGAGGGGATGACGACGGCCGCCTCGGCCGTGACGTAGCCGCCGTCCCCGCGGAGCGGCCGCTCAGATCTCCGCACTCAGCGCCCTCTCGATCAGCTGCTGCATCTCGCCGCTGACCACGCCACTGGTCACCACCTTGTAGAGCGCGGCCGCGAAACCGCAGGCGGCCAGGGTGCCGACCGCGTACTCGGCGGTGGTCATCCCCGCGTCGCCACGGAGCACCGGGCCCGCTCCCGTGAACCGCCGCGCGCGCCGGGCTTCCGGCGCCCGCCGGGCGGCCGAGGCCTCCGGCCGCAGGCTGCCCCAGCGCCGGCCCCTGCTCCAGTACGGCCGCTGCGCCCGGTACGAACTGTGCGCCCGGTGCAGCCGGTTCGGCATCCTCCTGTTCGGCCGCCGCCACCGCGCACTCGCCACGACGGGCGCTCCTGCGGGGGTGCGTGGGTTCATGCCGTTCTCCTTTGTGCAGGTGTCTGGCTGGTGCTTGCTCGGGTGGTTCCTGCCGAGGCGGGTCGGTGCGCGTCGGCGGTTCTGGTCCGTCGGGTGGCCTCTCTGGTCGGGTACGGGTTCGTTCGGCTTCATGTGTGCGGTTCCGTTCTGTTGTTCGGGGCGGCCCGTTTTCCCTCACCGGAGAGACCCCGCCAGCCCCAGCACCACCGGGGCCACCCCCACGGCCAGGAAGGCGGGGAGGAAGCACAGGCCGAGGGGGCCCGTGACGAGGACGGCGGCGCGGCGGGCGCGGGCCTCGGCGGCGCGTTTGCGGTCGGCGCGGAGCTGGGCCGAGAGGCGGGTGACCGTGTCCACCGCCGGGGTTCCGGCGGTGGCGGACCGTTCCAGGCAGCGGGCCAGGCCCTCGCTGCCGGGGAGGGCGCCGAAGCGTCGCCAGACCTCGACGGGGTCGCCGCCGAGCCGCAGTTCCGTCGCGGCGCGGAGCAGCCGGCGGCCCAAGGGACCGTCGAGGGCCCGGCCCACGGCGTCCGCCGCACGCTCGGGGGACGACCCCGCCGCGCAGCAGGCGGCCAGCAGCTCGGCGGCCAGGGGCAGTTGGCGCACCGCGTCCCGGGCCTCGGCGCCCCGGCCGGACGAGTCCCGGCTCCCGCGCGTACGCAGCAGCCGCCACGCTCCGCAGGCGACGGCCGCTCCGGCCACCCACCCCACGGGCCCGTCGAGCACCACCGCCGCGAGCACCCCGGCCCCCGCCGCCGCCACGGCCTCACGCCCGCGGCCTGGCCTGCCTTCCACCACGTTGTGCCGCCGTGTGCGGCGGCGCAGCGCCGTCCCGCGCGGACGCCTGGGCTGCCCGGGAAGCAGGTGGTTCAGGCGCGTCAGCCGTCTGTGCTGCCGCGACAGCGCTCCCGCCGCGCAGGCCACGGCCGCCAGGCACACGACGAACAGCGGCACCTGCCGTACGACTTCGGCCGTCACCGCGTACCTCCCTCGGCGGACCGGACGAGCCGGGCGACCCAGGCCAGGCCGGCCCACTCCAGCGCTCCGCCCACCGCGAGGCAGACGAGCCCGGCCGGACTGTGCAGCAGCACCCGCAGCGGGTCGGCGCCCATGGCGCTGCCGAGCAGCAGGCCGAACGCGGGGAGCAGGGCCAGTACGACCGCCGTCGACCGTGGGCCCGCCAACTGGGCCCGCAGGTCCTCCCGTTGGTCGCGCTCGGCCCGCAGCGCGGCCGCCACCCGGTCCAGCCCCTCGGCGAGCCCCGCGCCGCCCTCCACCGCCACCTGCCAGCAGGCGGCGGCACCGAGCAGTCCCCCGGCACCGGGCGCACGGGCGGCCGCGCGCAGGGCGCCGGGCACGTCCCCGTTGAACCGGGCCGCCGCGAGTACGGCCGAACCGTCCTCCCCCAGCCCCCGTACGGCGATCTCGCCCGAGGACAGCAGGGCCCGCTCCGGCTGGTGCCCGGCCCGGAGCTCACCGGCGACCGCCGTGCACAGCTCCACCACCGCCGCCTCCTTCCGCTCCACCGCCGCGCTCCTGGCCCGCTTGCGCAGGGCACGCGCCCCGAGCGGCACGGCCGCCGCACCCGCGAGCACCGGCAGCCACGAGGCCCCGAGCAGCCCGAGCACGACGCCCGCGAGCAGACACCACCACTCGTGCGGCGACCGGCCGGAACCCTTCAGCGACTCCACGCGCCCGGCCACCCCCGACAGCCGCTTCCGCCACGGCCCCTCCACCGGGCTCCCCCACCAGGCCGCGCCCGACGGCTCACCTCCGCCCGCGAGCAACAGCCGTGCCCGGCGGGCGCCTTCGTCCCGCCCGGCCATGAGCAGCACCGCCGCTCCCGCGCACACCACCGCCGCGTACAGCGGCGCCGACTCGGGACCGGGCACCAGCCCCACGTCCCCCGCGTCACCGGCCGCCGCCGTCCCGAACCACACCATTCCGGCTCCCCGTTCATCCCGTCCCGCTCCTCGCACCGCCCTGCCCGCCCGAAACCGGGCCGGACGCGCCGCCAACTCCCCTCAGCCCCGGCCCTGTTCGCCCGCCGACGTTCACCGGCCCCGAAGGGAGCCGCAGCTGATTCCGCCCCGCACGAGACAGTCCGCCCCCGCAAACCCCGCACCTCACCCCCGCCCGCACAACACCCGCAGCCGGCCGGCCCCCCGTTCCTCCACGAACCCCCGCTCGCCCCAGATCAGCGCCGGAACGGTCGTGACCAGCCCGTCCCGGTCGCGTTCCAGGACGTGGATCTCGGCGATCCGGCGGCGCCCGTTCCGGTCGCGCACCAGGTGGACGAGGACGTCGAGGGCCGCCGCCAACTGGCTGTGCAGCGCGGCCCGGTCGAGCCCGGCCGTCGTCCCCAGCGCTTCGAGGCGCGCGGGGACGTCGGCGGCGGCGTTGGCGTGCACCGTGCCGCAGCCGCCCTCGTGACCGGTGTTCAGCGCCGCGAGCAGGTCGGTCACCTCCGCTCCGCGCACCTCGCCGACGACCAGCCGGTCGGGACGCATCCGCAGCGCCTGGCGTACGAGGTCGTCCAGCCCGACCCGGCCGACACCCTCCTGGTTGGCGGGCCTGGCCTCCAGACGGACGACGTGCGGGTGTGCGGGCCGCAGTTCGGCGGAGTCCTCCGCGAGGACGAGGCGCTCCCCGGGCGCGACAAGGCTCAGCAGGCTGCTGAGCAGCGTGGTCTTGCCCGAGCCCGTACCGCCGCTGACCAGGAACGACAGCCGCGCGTCGAGCACCGCGCGCAGCACCTCCTGGCCTCCCGGCGGGACCGTCCCCGCCGCCGCCAGCTCGTCGAGCCGGAAGGCCCGCGGCCGCACGACGCGCAGGGACAGACAGGTGGAGCCGACGGCGACCGGCTCCAGCACCGCGTGCAGCCGCGTCCCGTCCGGCAGCCGGGCGTCGACCCAGGGCCTGGCGTCGTCCAGCCGCCGCCCCGCGCTCGTCGCCAGCCGCTGTGCCAGCCGTCGCACGGCCCCGGCGTCGCGGAAGCGGACGGGTACGCGCTCGGGGCCGCGGCCGCGGTCCACCCAGACCTCGTCGTAGCGCGTGACGAGGACGTCGGTGACCTCCGGGTCGGCGAGCAGCGGCTCCAGCGGCCCCGCTCCGACCATTTCCGAGCGGAGCGCCTCGACCACCCCGAGCACCGTGCTGTCCCCGAACAGCCCGCCCCGCGCGCGCAGGGCGTCGGCCACCCGGGCCGGGGTCGGCTCCGAACCGGTCTCGGCGAGCTTCCTCCGCACCGACTCCAGCAGCGCGTCCCCCGGCACGGCCGCCTCAACCTCCCTTTCCTCCCCGCCCGTTGGACGCCGGCCCCGGAACGCCCCGCTCACCGCCCCCGGCCCCCTTCCGCCGCGTCGTCGCCGAGGGCCTTGGCCCAGAACTCCTCGCAGAAGCGGGACAGCGCCCCGTGCCGGCGCGCGCCGGGCGGGATGCCGGTCTCGACGCACTCCAGGAGCCCGGGCTCCCAGGGGAGTTCACCGGCGAGCGGCAGCCCGAGCAGTCCCGCGACCTCCTCGTCGTCGAGCCCCGTCCCGTAGGAACGCGGCCCGCCGGGCCCGCCGGGGGTGCGGACGACGGCGCGCAGGTCGCGCAGCATCATCCGCATCCGGGAGGCGACGCGGTTCGCCGCCGCCACGGTGCGCAGTTCGGCCGGGACGACGAGCAGCCCGAGGTCGAGCTGGACGAGCGCTTCGGCGACGGTTTCGTCGATCCGCCGGGGCAGGTCGACGACGACCACTCCGCCGCGGCGCCGTGCGGCCGCGAGCACGGACTTCATCGCGTCCGCCGGGATCAGCACGGAGTCCCCGCGGTCCCAGCTGAGCACGCTCAAGTCGTGCAGTTTCGGCAGCGATTCCTCGAGCGCGGCGCTTCCGACCCGGCCTCGTGATTCCGCGAACGCCGGCCATCGCAGTCCTTCCGTCCGTTCTCCGCCGAGGAGTACGTCGAGGCCGCCGCCGAGCGGGTCCCCGTCGATCAGCATGGTGCGCCGCCCGGTACGCGCGGCCGTCACGGCCAGGGCACAGGCGAGCGTCGAGGCGCCGGCGCCGCCGCGGCCGCCCATCACGCCGAGGGTCAGTGCCGGGCGTCCGATGCCCTCGGCCGCGTCGGCGATCCGGCCCGCGAGCCAGTTCTCCGCGTCGGGCAGCATGACGATGCCCTCCGCGCCGATGCGCGCCCCGCGTTCCCACACACCGGGGTCGTCGAGATCGCGTCCGACGAGGAGTACGCCGTCCCTCCGCAGAGCGCCGGGCCGGGCGCCGTCGGGGCCGCCGAAGCCGCCCGTCCCGGCGCAGTCGTCGCCGACGAGGACGAGTCCGGCCGCCTCCCAGGCGCCCGCTCCGCCCCAGGAGGCCCAGCTCTCCTGGCTCCCCGGAGCCCCGTGCGCCACCTGGGCCTCCACCCCGGCGGCTGCGCAGAGTCGCAGCAGATCGTCGAGAAGGTCCTCGTCCTCCGTGACAATCAGAATGGTTTCGGCCACGCTCCAGTCCCCCTTCACACCTCGAACCCTCGCTTCCGCAAACACCTGCGGACGCCGCTGGGAATCACTGTGAGGCGGACCGGGAAAACTTGATGATCATGGTCCAGAACTGTGGACAACCCGGGGGTTGTGAATAACTTCGCCCCCCGTCCCGATGACATCCGGAGAGCAGCCTGGCGATTACTGCCCGTAACAGGATTCGATCAAGCGCTAAGGGGGTCGACGAAGATCAACAAATCCGGCGAGCCACACCCTCGCCCCGAAAAATGCCCCCGGACATGCGACGACCCCCGCCGGGGGGGAGAGCGGGGGTCGTCTCCACGGCCGACTCGGGGGGGGAGGAGCCGGGCCGGGTTAGCACGGTCGCGAACGATCCGTGACTTCCATGGTGTACCCGAGGCCCTTCTCAGGCAAACCCACGCGCCACACCTTACGCCGAATGGTTGGCGCCTATGCTCGCCTCCGTGGAAAACCTAGCGATGCCCCGCACAGCCGCGTTCTTCGACCTGGACAAGACGGTCATTGCGAAGTCGAGCACGCTGACGTTCGGCAAGTCCTTCTACCAGGGTGGCCTGATCAATCGCCGTGCCGTACTCCGCACTGCCTACGCACAGTTCGTATATCTCGTCGGCGGAGCCGACCACGACCAGATGGAGCGGATGCGCGAGTACCTCTCCGCGCTCTGCCGCGGCTGGAACGTCGAGCAGGTAAAGGAGATCGTCGCCGAGACCATCCACGAAGTGATCGATCCGCTCATCTACGACGAGGCGGCGTCGCTCATCGAGGAGCACCATCTCGCGGGCCGGGACGTCGTGATCGTCTCCTCGTCCGGCGCCGAAGTCGTCGAGCCCATCGGCCGGATGCTCGGCGCGGACCGCGTCGTCGCCACGCGGATGGTGGTCGAGGACGGCTGCTACACGGGCGAGGTCGAGTACTACGCGTACGGGCCGGCGAAGGCCGAGGCCGTCAACGCGCTGGCGGTGGAGGAGGGCTACGACCTGAGCCGCTGTTTCGCGTACAGCGATTCGGTGACGGACGTGCCGATGCTGGAGTCGGTCGGCCACCCGTACGCCGTGAACCCCGACCGCGGGCTGCGGAAGGAGGCGGTGACACGGGAGTGGCCGGTGCTGTCGTTCTCGCGGCCGGTGCGGCTGAAGCAGCGCATCCCGAGCCTGGCGATGCCGTCCCGTCCGGCCCTGACCATCATGGCGGCGGCCGTGGGCGCGGCAGCGGCGACAGCGGGGGCGGTCTGGTACGCGAGCCGGCGCCGCGTCTGATCCGCCCGTTTCGCGGCGAAAGTAAAGATATGCGGTGAGGACTTTCGCTTTGCGGCGTTGCGCGCTACAAAGGAATCAACGGCCCGCGAGACCAACGGCATCCGGGAGGATCCCGTCAACGCAAGGCCCCACGGACCGCATCGCATGAATACTGGGCACCCACGCGACGCCTAGCCCGCGGATCGGGCCGGTCGCACCAGGAGACGGGCAACGTCCCGACTTGGTGGACATACAAGTGAGCACGCACTGGTAACCCGGTGGACATGTCAGCGGCGGCACCGCCCGAGCGGCGGTGCCGCCGCAACTCTGTCCGGGCCCGGCGGACTACGCCGCTCCGCGCTGCAGCGCCTCGCAGACGGCGGTGCTCTCCCGCGCTCCCAGCTCAACTGCCCTTCCGCAGTGGGCGATCCACGCGGCCATGCCCTCGGGCGTTCCGGAGGCGTAGCCGCGGAGCGCCTCCTGGTAGGCGTCCCGGCCCTGTTCGTAGTGGCCGACCTCGGCGGGCGCGATCGCCTTGGGGTCCAGGCCGCTGCCGACCAGGACGATGCGAGCGGCCGCCCGGGCCACCGGCCCGTTGAACGAGCCGAAGGGCTGGAGTACGCGCAGCTCGCCGTGCACGACGGCGGCCTGCACCAGCGCGGGCGCCTCGCTCCCGTCGACGACGAGCTGCCCGAGGCCGTCCAGCCGGGCGGCGACCTCGTCCGCGTCCGGCAGTTCCACGCCCGCGACGGGGTCCTCGACGGGCTCCCCGGCGAGGCGGGGCCGGCCGACGGCCTCGTCCGTCGCGGTGCCGCCCGCCGCGACCAGGTGCAGCCTGGCCAGCACGCGCAGCGGCGACTGCCGCCACACGTCGAGGAGTTGGCCCGATTCGGCGGTGACCCGCAGCGCCGCGCCGACCGTGCGGGGCTCGCCCTCGACGCCGAAGTCGCTGCGCCTGCGCAGTTCCTCCAGTGCCCAGTCGGCACCGTCGAGCGCCGCCGAACCGCGCGCCCCGCGCAGCGCCGCCTCCGCGCTCACCTCGCTGCTGCGGCGGCGCATGATGCGGTGCCCGTAGACCCGGTCCACGGCCTTCCGTACGGAGTCCACGGCGTCGGTCACGCCGGGCAGGGCGCCGAGCGGCGCCAGGGGGTCAGCGGTGCTGCTACTCATGCGTACGACCCTACGCGCCGGTCCGGCTCCACCGCCCGATCGAGTGGTCTTCCCCACCTCGGGCGTTGGTGGCGGCGCGGGCCGCGCCTAGTCTTCTGCTTATGAAAATCGCTTTCGTTGGCAAGGGTGGCAGCGGCAAGACGACGCTGTCCTCACTGTTCATCCGCCTGCTCGCAGCCCGCCGCGCACCCGTCGTCGCGGTGGACGCGGACATCAACCAGCATCTGGGCGCGGCCCTCGGGCTGACCGACGAGGAGTCGGCCGAGCTGCCCGCGATGGGCGCGCAGCTCCCGCTCATCAAGGACTATCTGCGCGGCTCCAACCCGCGGATCGGCTCCGCGCAGGACATGATCAAGACGACGCCGCCAGGGTCCGGCTCCCGGCTGCTGCGGATCGACGAGAGCAATCCCGTCTACGACGCCTGCGCGCGGAGCGTCCCGCTGGAGGGCGGCGACATCCGCCTGATGGCCACGGGCCCGTTCACGGACTCGGACCTGGGCGTCGCCTGTTACCACTCCAAGACCGGCGCGGTGGAGCTGTGCCTGAACCATCTGGTCGACGGGCGGGACGAGTTCGTCGTGGTGGACATGACGGCCGGCAGCGATTCCTTCGCGTCCGGGATGTTCACCCGCTTCGACATGACGTTCCTGGTGGCCGAGCCGACCCGCAAGGGCGTCTCGGTCTACCGGCAGTACAAGGAGTACGCGCGGGACTTCGGCGTCCCGCTGAGGGTCGTCGGCAACAAGGTGCAGAGCCCCGACGACCTGGACTTCCTCCGCGAGGAGGTGGGCGACGACCTGCTCGTCACGGTCGGCCACTCGGACTGGGTCCGCGCGATGGAGAAGGGCCGCCCGAAGCCGTTCGGCGAGCTGGAGGAGGTCAACAGGAACGCCCTGGACACGCTCCACTCCACGGCCGACGGCGCGTACGAGCAGCGCGACTGGGAGCGCTACACGCGCCAGATGGTGCACTTCCACCTGCGGAACGCCGAGAGCTGGGGCAACGAGCGGACGGGGATCGACCTGGCGGCCCAGGTCGACCCGGGCTTCGTCCTGTCGGAGCGGACGGCGCCGCAGCCGGCCTGACCGCGTCACGCGGGGTGCCCCCGTCCCGGAGCGTTCCGGAACGGGGGCGCCTCGGCTAGCTCCGCTTCGTGCCCTCCGCGGCGGCGGAGGTGAGCTTCTTCCAGCCGCCCTTGGGGCTCTGTCCGACCTCCAGCCCGCGCAGTGCGTCGAGCACCTTCGGGTCCTGCTCGTCCAGCCAGTCGACCAGCTGCCGGAAGGAGACGCAGCGGACGTCCTTCTTCGGGCAGACGGTCTTCATGGTGTGCTCGATGGCGTCCATGTAGACGCCGCCGTTCCAGTCCTCGAAGTGGTTGCCGATGATCAGCGGCGCACGGTTGCCCTTGTACGCGCGGTCGAAGCCGGCGAGCAGCCCCTCGCGCATCTGGCGCCCGTACTCGGCGTGCTTCTCCTTGGGGCCGTCGGGCGTCACGGACTGGTTGGCCATGAAGTTGTAGTCCATGGACAGCGTCTCGATGTTCCGCCCGGGGATGGGCACGGCCTGGAGCGGAATGTCCCACAGCCCGTGCTTCTTACCGGGCCACACCTGCTTGCCGTTGCCGCTGGAGTCGTACCGGAAGCCCATCTCGGACGCGGCCTTCATCAGGTTCTCCTGGCCTTCCAGGCAGGGGGTGCGGCCGCCGATGAGTTCCTTGCCGTAGTCGAAGGGCAGCGGGTCGGCGCCCTTCCAGCCCGTGGTGGTCTTCCAGTTCTCCACCATCCACTTGGCCTGGCGGATCTCGCTCTTCCAGTCCTCGGCGGACCAGTTGTTGACGCCGTCGGCCCCGCAGAAGTGCCCGTTGAAATGGGTGCCGATCTCGCTGCCGTCCCGCCACGCGGCACGCATCTGCTTGAGCGTCGCCCGGACGTTCTCGTCCTTGAGGAACCCGATGTCGGAGGCTCCCTGGGCGTGCTGCGGCGGACGGTAGCGGTCGGACTTGTCCTCGGGGAGCACGTAGAGGCCGGTGAGGAAGTACGTCTGCGCGGCGTCATACTTCTTGCCGGCCTTGCGGAAGCGGGAGAAGAGCTCCTTGCTGTCCTCGCCCGCGCCGTCCCAGGAGAACACCACGAACTGGGGCGGCTTCTTCCCCTTCTTGAGCTTCTTCGGTACCGGCTGGTGCGGCTGCTGCCCGGTGCGCGCCGTGGAGCCGTCACCGATCAGCTGCGGCGCCGTGCGCTGGGCCTGTTGCGCGGTGCCGCCCTTCCGTCCCTTGACGTTTTCCGAGTCGTCCGAACCGCTGGATCCGGTCTGCTCGTTGGTGCAGCCCCCGATGGCCACCGCCAGCGCCGACAGTGCCGTGACCGTCGCCGCGCCTGTCGTCCATCTCCGTCTGGGTCTCATCCGTCCGCCTTGGTGTCGACGTCGCGCCGCTGCTCGCCTGCGCGTTCACGTCGGACCAAAGTGACATTAGAGAGATAAGTAGTAAGTACGACAAGCTGACCATGCTGCTTTATTCACCTGTTTTGCGGAGCGACGGCCGTCCCGGCCGTACGACGACGCACGGCGGGCGACACGCGAAAGGAGAGCGACGGCCGGATACGCGGCAACCGCTGACTGCCCCTCACATTCCTTTGTGCGCTGGGCGGTCGTGCGGGCACGGGGTGGGCGCACGAGCGGCAACAGGTCTATACCACTTTTTGCCTGAGACCCTTGTCACCGAGGCGTCGGGGCTGATGAGCTAGCCCCCGGGACACAGCGGACACCCTGGGAAAGGGAGATGTCGTGAGCAACGAAAGCCTGGCCAACCTGCTCAAGGAAGAGCGGAGGTTCGCTCCGCCCGCCGACCTGGCCGCCCATGCCAACGTCACCGCGGAAGCGTACGAGCAGGCGAAGGCTGACCGGCTGGGCTTCTGGGCCGAGCAGGCGCGCCGGCTCGACTGGGGCACCGAACCCACCGAGACGCTGGACTGGTCGAACCCGCCCTTCGCGAAGTGGTTCGCGGACGGCAAGCTCAACGTCGCGTACAACTGCGTCGACCGGCACGTGGAGGCCGGGAACGGCGACCGCGTGGCGGTGCACTTCGAGGGCGAGCCGGGCGACTCCCGCAGCCTGACGTACGCGCAGCTCCAGAGCGAGGTCTCCAAGGCCGCCAACGCGCTGACCGAGCTGGGCGTCCAGGCCGGGGACCGGGTCGCCGTCTACATGCCGATGATCCCGGAGACGGTCGTCGCGATGCTGGCCTGCGCCCGCATCGGCGCACCGCACTCGGTGGTCTTCGGCGGCTTCTCCGCCGACGCGCTGGCCGCGCGCATCCAGGACGCCGACGCCCGCGTCGTCATCACCGCGGACGGCGGCTACCGCAAGGGCAAGGCCAGCTCGCTCAAGCCCGCCGTCGACGAGGCGCTGACCCGCCCCGGCACCGAGAACGTCCGCAACGTCCTCGTCGTGCGCCGGACGGGGCAGGAGGACATCGACTGGACCGAGAGCCGCGACGTGTGGTGGCACGACCTCGTCGAGCGGCAGAGCGACCAGCACACGCCGGAGCAGTTCGACGCCGAGCACCCGCTGTTCATCCTCTACACCTCGGGCACCACCGGGAAGCCGAAGGGCATCCTGCACACCACGGGCGGCTACCTGACCCAGGTCGCGTACACCCACCACGCCGTCTTCGACCTGAAGCCGGAGAAGGACGTGTTCTGGTGCACCGCCGACGTCGGCTGGGTCACCGGGCACTCGTACATCGTCTACGGGCCGCTCGCGAACGGTGCGACGGAGGTGCTGTACGAGGGCACCCCGGACTCCCCGCACAAGGGCCGCTGGTGGGAGATCGTCCAGAAGTACGGCGTCACCATCCTGTACTGCGCGCCGACCGCGATCCGGGCCTCCATGAAGTGGGGCGACGACATCCCGGCGAAGTACGACCTCTCCTCCCTGCGCATCCTCGGGTCCGTCGGCGAGCCGATCAACCCCGAGGCGTGGGTCTGGTACCGGCACCACATCGGCGCCGACCGCACCCCCGTCGTGGACACCTGGTGGCAGACGGAGACGGGCGGCATGATGATCAGCCCCCTGCCGGGTGTCACGCACACCAAGCCGGGCTCCGCGCAGCGTCCGCTGCCCGGGATCTCCGCGCAGGTCGTCGACGAGCAGGCGGAGGAGGTGCCGGACGGCGCGGGCGGCTACCTCGTGCTGACCGAGCCGTGGCCCGCGATGCTCCGCACCATCTGGGGCGACGACCAGCGCTTCCTGGACACCTACTGGTCCCGCTTCGAGGACAAGTACTTCGCGGGTGACGGCGCGAAGAAGGACGACGACGGCGACATCTGGCTGCTCGGCCGGGTCGACGACGTCATGCTCGTCTCCGGCCACAACATCTCGACGACGGAGGTCGAGTCGGCGCTCGTCGCCCACCCGGCCGTCGCCGAGGCCGCCGTGGTCGGCGCGACCGACCCGCAGACGACGCAGTCGATCTGCGCCTTCGTCATCCTGCGGGGCGACAACGCCGAGGATGCCGATGGCCTGGCCGAGGAGCTGCGGCAGCACGTCGGCAAGCAGCTCGGGCCGATCGCGAAGCCGAAGCGCATCCTGCCGGTGGCGGAGCTCCCGAAGACCCGCTCCGGCAAGATCATGCGCCGCCTGCTCCGCGACGTCGCGGAGAACCGCACCCTGGGTGACACGCAGACGCTGACGGACTCGTCCGTGATGGACCTGATCCAGAGTCAGCTGCCCACGTCCGGCGGCGACGACTGACGCACACCGCGCGGCGCCGGAGCGGCGCCCGCACGGTTCGGAGGGGCACCCGGCACGCGGCCGGGTGCCCCTCCGCGCGTTCCGCGGGCCCGCGCACATCACGGATGGAAGACGGCTCGCCGCCACGGGGCCTGCCGAGGTGGCCCGGCGGGAACGCGTGGAGGACGATGGTCCGGCATGATCTGACTGACGAGTAGACCGTGCGAGCCGGGACCGACCGGCCCGAAGAAGCCGCAGAGAAGAGGGAGATACCGATGAGCGCAGCCGACGACGGCCGCAGCCTCGGCCAGTTGGTCGCCTCGGCCACCACCGAACTGTCCGCGCTGGTGCACGACGAGATCGCGCTGGCGAAGGCCGAGATCCGGCAGGACGTGAAGCGGGGCGTGATGGGCGGTGGTTTCGCCATCGCCGCCGGCGTGCTGCTGCTCTTCTCGCTCCCCGTGCTGAGCTTCGCCGCGGCCTACGGCATCCACAACCTGGGGCTCGGGCTCGCCTGGTCCTTCCTGATCGTGGGCGGCGCGTTCATCCTGCTGGCGCTGATCCTGCTGCTGTGGGCCCTGCGGAAGTTCAAGAAGATCAAGCCGCCGGAGAAGTCCATCGCCTCGGCGAAGCAGACGGCCGCCGTGCTGCAGAAGGCCAAGCCGCACCCGCGGGCCGCGGGCAACGGCCAGGTCAAGCTCGGCAGCGGAGCGCACACCGACGACTACACCGGCGCCAAGGCCGTCTCCGGCGGCGCGCGCGATGTGACACGCTCGGGCGTATGACCAACCCCGCGAGACCCGTGAACGTGATCCGCCCCGAGAACGGCCCCTGGACCCACCGGGACGTGGCCGCGAACGGGGCGCGTTTCCACATCGCGGAGCTGGGCGAGGGGCCGCTGGTCCTGCTGCTGCACGGTTTCCCGCAGTACTGGTGGGCCTGGCGGCACCAGCTGACCGCGCTGGCCGACGCCGGGTACCGCGCGGTGGCGATGGACCTGCGGGGCGTGGGCGGCAGCGACCGCACGCCCCGCGGCTACGACCCGGCCAACCTCGCCCTCGACGTCACCGGCGTCATCCGGTCCCTGGGTGAGCCGGACGCGGCGCTCGTCGGGCACGACCTCGGCGGGTACCTGGCGTGGACGGCGGCCGTGATGCGGCCGAAGCTGATCCGTCGGCTGGCCGTGTCCTCGATGCCGCACCCGCGCCGCTGGCGGGCGGCGATGCTCGGCGACATACGGCAGACGGCGGCCGGCTCGTACATCTGGGGTTTCCAGCGGCCCTGGGTGCCGGAGCGTCAGCTCGTCGCGGACGAGGGCGCCCTGGTGGGGCGTCTGATCCGGGAGTGGGCCGGTCCGAAGCTTCCCGAGGACGACGCCGTGGAGCACTACCGGCAGGCGATGTGCGTGCCGTCGACGGCGCACTGCTCGATCGAGCCGTACCGCTGGCTGGTGCGTTCGCTGGCCCGGCCCGACGGCATCCAGTTCAACCGGCGGATGAAGCGCCCGGTCCGCGTGCCGACCCTCCATCTGCACGGCTCGCTCGACCCCGTGCTGCGCACGCGGAGCGCCGCCGGGTCGGGCAAGTACGTGGAGGCGCCCTACCGTTGGCGGCTCTTCGACGGGCTGGGGCACTGGCCGCACGAGGAGGACCCCGGCGCCTTCTCGGCCGAGCTGATCAGCTGGCTGAAGGACGAGGAACCGGACCGCTAGACCGCGAGCCGGAGCGCGTGCCGGGGAGCGCGCCCGGGTATTCGCTCACATGCCCGCCGCATAGGCCCATCGAGTAGCCGCGGGGCGATTACTGACCTTGGGCCACGGGCACAGTGCGCTGTATGGGCTGGACGCACGACTACCGTGACGTGGCACGTAAGCGCAGCTTCACCAAGGGAAGGGTCCCGGTGCAGGGCACCGGACCGAGCCGTGGTGAGCACTCTCCCGCAGGGCCCGGAGGACCACCGGCGCCCGGGATGAGCGAGCTGGACATTCCTCGTATTCTCCGCCGCCGGGCGCGCTGGGTGGGGGCCCGCCTCCGCCACACGCGCGGCTGACCGGCGCCCCGCCGTCACATCGCGCAGCCCTGGCTGTCGGCCTGCTTGTCGGCGACGCGGCCGCGCCGGACGTCCTCGCGGACCTCGTCGCCCGTCAGCGCGTACCCGGTGGTGGGGTCGTCGAGGGACTTGGCGAAGACGACGCCGTACACCTCGCCGCCCGGAGTGAGCAGCGGGCCGCCGGAGTTGCCCTGGCGGATGGTGGTGTAGAGCGAGTAGACGTCGCGGTTGACCGTGCCCCGCTGGTAGATGTCCGGGCCGTCGGCCTCGACGCGGCCGCGGAGCCGGGCGGAGCGGACGTCGAAGCCGCCGTTCTCCGGGAAGCCGGCGACGATGGCGTCCGCGCCGCGCTCGGCGTCCCGGTCGGCGAACTTCAGCGCGGGGGCGCGCAGTTCGGGGACTTCCAGGACGGCGATGTCGCGCTTCCAGTTGTAGCGCACCACCCGCGCCTGGTACGTCCTGCCCTCGCCGCCGATCTGCACGGTCGGTTCCGTGACACCGCCGACGACGTGGGCGTTCGTCATGACCCGCTGCCTGCCGAAGACGAAGCCGGTGCCCTCCAGCACCTTCCCGCAACTCGGCGCCGTGCCCACGACCTTGACGATGCTCCGCTTCGCCTGCGCCACGACGGGGCTGTGCGCGAGGCGGGGATCGGGCGCGGGGACGTGCTCGATCGGCTCGTTCGCGAAGGGCGAGAAGACCTGCGGGAAACCGTTCTGCGCGAGGACGGAGGAGAAGTCGTTGAACCAGCCCGTCGCCTGATGGGGCATCACCCGCGAGACGCCGAGCAGGATCTTCGAGCTGCGCACCTCCTTGCCGACCGTCGGCAGCGACGTACCCGCGAGGGCGGAGCCGATGAGCCAGGCGACGATCAGCATCGCGAGGACGTTCACCAGCGCGCCGCCGGAGGCGTCCAGGGCTCGTACGGGCGACCAAGTGATGTGCTGGCGCAGCTTGTTACCCAGATGAGTGGTGACCGCCTGGCCGACGGAGGCGCAGACGATCACCAGGATCACCGCGCCCACCACCCCGAACGTCCCGGGCTTCGCGCCGTCCGTGAGCCCGTCCCAGACCACGGGCACCACGAGGATCGCGACCAGGCCGCCGCCCAGGAAGCCGGTCACCGACAGGATGCCGACGACGAAGCCCTGGCGGTAGCCGACGACCGCGAACCACACCGCGGCGAGCAGAAGCAGGATGTCCAGCGCATTCACGGGAGCTACCGTCTCACGCGCGCCAGTCGAGCGGGACGCGCTTGTTCCGGTCCCAGGGGCGCTCCCATCCCGCGTAGTGCAGGACGCGGTCGAGCACGCCGGCGGTGAAGCCCCAGACCAGCGCCGAACCGACCAGGAACGCGGGCCCGGTGTGCCCCGAAGGGTGCGCCGCCGTCGCACGGTTGGCCGGATCGGTCAGCTCGGAGACGGGCACGGTGAACACCCGGGCGGTCTCGGCCGGATCGACGGGC
The DNA here is from genome assembly GCF_012726235.1 of Streptomyces sp. HNM0574. Lineage (GTDB taxonomy): Bacteria > Actinomycetota > Actinomycetes > Streptomycetales > Streptomycetaceae > Streptomyces. Next base: position 79,801 of record NZ_JAASAH010000005.1, on the reverse strand, counting down.
GCGACCGGCGTCGGCCGGCGCCACCAGGCGAGCACCGGCGTCACCACGAAGCCGCTGACGGGGATGTAGAGCGCGGGCAGCGTCGCGAAGATCTGCACCCCGGACGGGTCGAGCCCGGTCTCCTCCTCCGCCTCCCGCAGCGCGGCCCGCAGCGGACCCTCGCCCTCCGGATCGCCGTCCCCGGGATCGAGGGCGCCGCCGGGGAAGGACGGCTGCCCCGGGTGCGAACGCAGGCTGGAGGCACGCTCCATGAGCAGGATCTCGGGCCCCTGCCGCGACTCCCCGAAGAGGACGAGCACCGCGGAGGGCCTGCCTCCGCCGTCCGCCGGCGGCAGGAACCGGCTGAGCTGCCGCGGCTCGACGTCCCGCGCGAGGCGGACGACGGGCCGCAGCCAGTCCGGGACACCGGCGTCGGTGACCGTCACGTCCCCGGCGGCGCCGTCGGCCGCGTCGGCCGCGGAGGAGGAGTGGGCAGCCGTCACGTGGCCGCCCCCGCCGCGGTGCCCAGCGGCGGCGCGGGCTCGCCCGGGTAGTCGGCCGGGGGCCTCAGCCGCTGGCCCGGCTTGCCGCCCATCTCGTACTTGAGGAGCTTGCGCGCCTTTTCCGGGTCCATCTCGCCCTCGCCGTACGCGGGGCAGAGGTGCGCGATCGGGCAGGCGCCGCAGGCGGGCTTGCGGGAGTGGCAGACGCGGCGGCCGTGGAAGATCGTGCGGTGCGAGAACATCGTCCACTCGCTCTTCGGGATGATCTCGGCGATCTCCGCCTCGACCTTGTCCGGGTCCGTCTGCTCGGTGAGCTTCCAGCGGCGCACCAGGCGGCCGAAGTGGGTGTCGACGGTGAGGCCGGGGACGCCGAAGGCGTTGCCGAGCACGACGAAGGCCGTCTTCCGGCCCACCCCGGGCAGCGTGACCAGCTCGTCCATGGTGCCCGGCACCTCGCCGCCGAAGGTGTCCCGCAGCCCGGCCGAGAGACCGATCAGCGACTTCGTCTTGGACCGGAAGAAGCCGGTGGGCCGGATCAGCTCCTCCAGCCGCTCGGGGTCGGCCGCGGCCATGTCCTCGGGGGTGGGGTACGCGGCGAAGAGCGCGGGCGTCGTCTGGTTGACCCGGAGGTCGGTGGTCTGTGCGGAGAGGACGGTGGCGACCAGCAGCTCGAAGGGGTTGCCGAAGTCGAGCTCGGGGTGCGCGTAGTAGTAGACGTCCGCCAGCTCGCGGTTGATCCGGCGGGCCCTGCGGACCATGCCCAGCCGCGTCTCGGGCTTGGCGGTCTTCGCGGGCTTTGCCGCTTTCGCCGTCTTCTTCGCCGGTTTCGCGCTCGTCGTGCCCTTCGCGACCTTGGACCGGTTTCCGGTGCCGGGGGCGGGGTTTGTCGCACCGCTTCGGGGTGACACCTTCTTCACTGCCCCATTTGTCGCATCTTCCCCATTTGATGCTTTGGCGGGCTCCTGTTCGCCCACAGCGGAATCTTTCCTTGCCGTCACCCGCCCGGCCCCCTCTCTTCCCGCGCACAACGGGGTATTGGACACTCGGCCAGCGTAAGGGGGCGCGCTGACATTCGCCCCGCACGACGGCGATTCACGGCCCCGTAGGCCCCCTGCCTTAGGAGTCGGTGGCCACGTGAGTCAAACTTGTGACTGATCGCACTGTTTCACCGTCCGGCATCATGGGTTCGACAGAGCCCATGGGCAGGTCGACAAGGAGAGAACTCGTGGACGACGTTCTGCGGCGCGCCCCGCTCTTCGCGGCGCTCGATGAGGAGCAGGCCGCTGAGCTGCGTGCCTCCATGACAGAGACGACGCTTGCCCGAGGCGAGGCCCTGTTCCATGAGGGCGACCCCGGCGACCGTCTGTACGTGGTGACCGAGGGGAAGGTGAAGCTGCACCGCACGTCGCCCGACGGCCGGGAGAACATGCTGGCCGTGCTCGGCCCCGGCGAGCTCATCGGCGAACTGTCCCTGTTCGACCCGGGCCCCCGTACGGCGACGGCCTCCGCGCTCACCGAGATCAAGCTGCTCGGCCTCGGCCACGGCGACCTCCAGCCCTGGCTGAACGTCCGCCCCGAGGTCGCCACCGCCCTGCTGCGCGCCATCGCCCGACGGCTGCGCCGCACCAACGACTCGATGTCCGACCTGGTCTTCTCCGACGTCCCCGGACGTGTGGCCAAGCAGCTCCTCGACCTCTCGCGCCGCTTCGGCGTGCAGTCCGAGGAGGGCATCCACGTGGTGCACGACCTGACGCAGGAAGAGCTGGCCCAGTTGGTCGGCGCCTCCCGTGAGACGGTCAACAAGGCGCTCGCCGACTTCGCGGGCCGGGGCTGGCTGCGGCTGGAGGCCCGCGCCGTGATCCTCCTCGACATCGAACGGCTCGCCAAGCGCAGCCGCTGACGGGCCGGACGTACGGGTAAGGGGCGCCCCTCCTCGGGGGGACGCCCCTTACCCGTTTCGCGTGTGCGGGGCGCTCAGACCAGCCCGTGCTCGCCGAGGTACTCCAGCTGGGCCCGTACGGACAGCTCCGCCGCGGGCCACAGCGAACGGTCGACGTCGGCGTAGACGTGCGCGACGACCTCGGAGGCGGTGCGGTAGCCGTTCTCCACCGCCGTCTCCACCTGCGCGAGCCGGTTGGCGCGGTGGGCCAGGTAGAACTCGACGGCGCCCTGCGCGTCGTCCAGCACCGGACCGTGCCCCGGCAGCACCGTCGAGACGCCGTCGTCCACCGTGAGCGAGCGCAGGCGGCGCAGCGAGTCCAGGTAGTCGCCGAGCCTGCCGTCGGGGTGCGCGACGACGGTCGTGCCGCGGCCGAGCACCGTGTCCCCCGTCAGAACGGCGCCGTCGGCGGGCAGATGGAAGGACAGCGAGTCCGCCGTGTGCCCCGGAGTGGGCACGACCCGCAGCTCCAGACCGCCCGTGCCGATCACGTCCCCCGCGCCGAGCCCCTCGTCGCCGAGGCGCAGCGCCGGGTCGAGCGCGCGGACGGCGGTGCCCGTCAGTTCGGCGAAGCGGGCGGCGCCCTCGGCGTGGTCGGGGTGGCCGTGCGTGAGCAGGGTGAGGCCGACGCGCCGCCCGGACGCCTCGACCCGGGCGACGACCTCCCGCAGGTGGCCGTCGTCCAGCGGGCCCGGGTCGATGACGACGGCGCGGTCGGAGTCCGGCTCGGCGACGATCCAGGTGTTGGTGCCGTCGAGCGTCATGGGCGACGGGTTGGGCGCCAGGACGCAGGTGGCGCGTGCGGTGCCCTGACCGCTGAGCACGCCGCCGCGCGGCTGGCCGGGGAGAGATGCGGCGTCGGTCATGCGCGTTCGATCCTCTTCGTGAACTCGTCGTGTCCCGGCCAGCTCAGCACGATCTCGCCGCCCTCCAGCCGGGCCCGCGCCTGCACCGGCGTGAGGTCGCGTCCCTCCGCGCCGGACAGTGCCTCGGCGGCCGTCGGGCAGGTGGCCAGCTCGCGCAGGGTGGCGATGGTGGGCGGCATCATCAGCAGCTCGCCCCGGTCGTAGCCGGCGGCGGCCTCGGCCGGGAGCAGCCAGTCCGTACGGTCGGCCTCGGTCGAGGCGTTCCTGGTGCGCTGACCCTCGGGGAGCGCGGCGACGAAGAACCAGGTGTCGTAGCGCCGTTGTTCGAACTCGGGGGTGATCCAGCGGGCCCACGCGCCCAGCAGGTCGCTGCGGAGGACGAGGCCCCGGCGGTCGAGGAAATCGGCGAACGACAGCTCGCGTGCGACGAGCGCGCCCCGGTCGGCCTCCCACTCGTCCCCCGTGGTGTCGGCGACGACCGTCCCGGCGTCCGGCCCGGCGAGCAGCACGCCCGCCTCCTCGAACGTCTCCCGCACGGCGGCGCACACCAGGGACTGCGCGGTGGCCTCGTCCGTGCCGCACCGGGCGGCCCACTCGGCGCGGGACGGGCCCGCCCAGGCGACCGGCCGCTCGTCCCGCGGGTCGACAGCGCCGCCCGGATACGCGTACGCGCCTCCGGCGAAAGCCATGGAGGCGCGTCGGCGCAGCATGTGAACCACGGGGCCGCTGCCGGTGTCCCGCAGCAGCATGACGGTGGCGGCCCGCTTCGGGGTGACGGGCGTGAGCTCCCCGGCGGACAGCGCACGGATGCGGTCCGGCCACTCCGGGGGATACCACTGGCCGTTCCGGCCGTTCTGGGAGGACGACATGGGCGGATGCTACGGCGCCTCGCCGTGATGTTCGAGAGCGCCCGGAGGCCGTACGCACGGCCCCGCGGGCAGCCGCTCCCGGGCGGGAGGACCCGCGTCCTCCCGCGTCAGTCGTCCCAGCCGTCGATCTCCACCTGGAGCTCGACCTCGACGGGCGCGTCCAGCGGCAGCACGGCGACGCCCACCGCGCTGCGCGCGTGCCGGCCCTGCTCGCCGAAGACCTCGCCCAGCAGCTCGCTCGCGCCGTTGAGCACGCCCGGCTGACCGGTGAAGTCCGGTGCGGAGGCGACGAATCCGGTGACCTTGACGATCCGCGCGACGCGGTCCAGGTCCCGCACCACGGACTTGACCGCGGCGACCGCGTTGAGCGCGCAGGTCCGCGCCAGGTCCTGGGCCTCCTCCGCCGTGACCTCGGCGCCGACCTTGCCGGTCAGCGGCAGCTTGCCGTCCACCAGCGGGAGCTGGCCCGCCGTGAAGACGTAACGGCTGCTGCGCACCGCGGGGACGTAGACCCCGGCCGGGGCCGCCGTCTCCGGCAGCACCAGGCCGAGTTCGCTGAGCCGGGCCTCGACCCGGCCGGTCACTGCTTCTCCCGCTTGAGGTAGGCCACCAGCTGGTCGGAGCCGGTCGGGCCCGGAACGACCTGGACGAGCTCCCAGCCGTCCTCGCCCCAGGTGTCCAGAATCTGCTTGGTCGCGTGCGTGAGCAGCGGCACGGTTGCGTATTCCCACTTCGTCATGGTGCCGAGCGTAGCCGTTCGGCCTTGTGGTTAGGCTCCGGGGCGTGACCAGGTTGCATGTGGTGACGGGCAAGGGCGGCACGGGCAAGACGACGGTGGCCGCGGCACTCGCGCTCGCACTCGCCGAGGAGGGGCGGCGGACGCTGCTCGTCGAGGTCGAGGGACGCCAGGGCATCGCGCAGCTCTTCGAGACGGAGGCCCTCCCGTACGAGGAGCGCAAGATCGCCGTCTCGCACGGCGGCGGCGAGGTGTACGCGCTGGCCATCGACCCCGAGAAGGCGCTGCTCGACTACCTCCAGATGTTCTACAAACTGGGCAGCGCGGGCCGGGCGCTGAAGAAGCTCGGCGCCATCGACTTCGCCACCACCATCGCCCCCGGCCTCCGCGACGTCCTGCTCACCGGCAAGGCGTGCGAGGCGGTGCGCCGCAAGGACAAACAGGGCCGCCGGATCTACGACGCCGTGGTCATGGACGCGCCGCCCACCGGACGCGTCACACGCTTCCTCGGCGTCAACGAGGAGGTCGCGGGACTGGCGAAGGCCGGACCCGTGCACCACCAGGCGCAGGCCGTCATGGGCGTCATCAAGTCCCCCGAGACGGCGGTGCACTTGGTGACGCTCCTGGAGGAGATGCCGGTGCAGGAGACCGTGGACGGGGTGCGCGAACTGCGCGCGGCGGGCCTGCCCGTCGGCTCCGTCCTGGTCAACATGGTGCGCCCGCGGCTCCCCGTCGAGGGCCTGGAGGGGACGCCGGCGTCCCCCGGTCTCGCGCGCGCCCTCGCGGGCGCCGGGCTCAGCCGTCCGGAGACGCTCGTGGCGCCGCTGCTCGCGCAGGCGCGGGAGCACACGGAGCGGGTCCGGCTGGAGCGCGGGCAGCGGGCCGCGCTGGAGCGGCTCGGCACCCCCGTGCACGAACTCGGCCTGCTGGGCGAGGGTGTGGAACTGGCGGGCCTGTACGGGCTCTCCGCCGAACTGCGCGAACAGTGGCCGCCGACGGAGGCAGCATGACCGAGCACCCGGCCGGGCCCGGCGACAGAGCCGGCAACCCGGGCTCCATATCCGTCCCCGCGACGCTGGACATCGACCCGCTGCTCGACGACGCGGCGACCCGCATCATCGTGTGCTGCGGTTCCGGCGGCGTCGGGAAGACGACGACCGCCGCCGCGCTGGGCGTACGGGCGGCCGAACGGGGCCGCCGCGTCGTCGTCCTCACCATCGACCCGGCCCGGCGGCTCGCCCAGTCGCTGGGCCTGACGGAACTGGACAACGTGCCCCGCCGCGTGGCCGGCGTCGGCGAAGCCGCGGGCGGCGAACTGCACGCCATGATGCTCGACATGAAGCGGACGTTCGACGAGACGGTCGAGGCGCACGCCGACCCGGAACGCGCCCGCGCCATTCTGGAGAACCCCTTCTACCAGTCCCTGTCGGCCGGTTTCGCGGGCACGCAGGAGTACATGGCGATGGAGAAGCTGGGCCAGCTGCGCTCCGGCGACACCTGGGACCTCATCGTCGTCGACACCCCGCCCTCCCGCTCCGCGCTGGACTTCCTGGACGCGCCGAAGCGCCTGGGCTCCTTCCTCGACGGGAAGCTCATCCGGCTGCTGACGGCCCCGGCCAAGGCGGGCGGCAAGGCCGGCCTGAAGGTCGTCAGCCTGGGGATGGCGGGCCTGTCGATGTTCACCGGCGCCCTCAACAAGCTGCTGGGGGCCGGACTGCTGCGGGACGTCCAGACGTTCGTGGCCGCGATGGACACCATGTTCGGCGGCTTCCGCACCCGGGCGGACGCCACGTACCGGCTCCTCCAGGCGCCGGGCACCGCGTTCCTCGTCGTCGCGGCGCCGGAGCGCGACGCGCTGCGCGAGGCCGCGTACTTCGTCGAGCGGCTCGCCGCCGAACACATGCCGCTGGCCGGGCTCGTCCTCAACCGCATGCACGGCAGCGGCGCCGCCTCGCTGAGCGCGGGGCGTGCGCTGGCGGCCGCGGAAAATCTTGAAGAAGGCTGCATTGTGGATCGTGGGTCCGGGAAGGAGGATCTCAGCGCACCAACGGCCGGTGCCCCGGGCAGTCACGTACAGCCCGCGGACGGCGGCCGCCCGGACACCGACGACGGCTCCCCCACCGCGCAGGCGTCCTCCCCCGGAACCGAACCCGCCACCGACGGCGCGGACTCCCCCGCGCGCGCTGACGGCGGCCCCGAACGGCTCCTCGCGGCAGGGCTGTTGCGCCTGCACGCGGAACGGATGCGCCTGCTCGAGCGCGAACGGCGCACCAGGGACCGCTTCACCGCACTGCACCCCGAGGTACCGGTCGCCGAGGTCGGCGCCCTGCCCGGGGACGTGCACGACGTGAGCGGCCTGCGGACCATCGGCGAACGCCTGGCGGGCCGGGAACCACCACCCGCCGAGTGATCTACCGGCCCGCAACGACCAAGCGCACAGCGCGAGTTGAGCACACGTACGCGCACGGCCGTCCGGAAGAGGAAGCGTCCCGGAACGGCGCGTCACTCACGTACGCGTGGCATATCCCGCCCGGTGCCGTACAGGGCACGGGGCGGTACGGGACTCTCGCGGCAAGGAACTCACATCCGCTGAACCGTTACGGCTCACCTGCGGACATGGGCCGTTCCGGCAGCCCCCGTCGCCGGCTGCCGAGGCTCGGATTCCCTCCCGCGTCCGCTCCGGCCTACCCGGCGGCGGCGTAGTCCACGGCGTCCTCCAGCCCCACGGGCAGCACTCCGCCCGTGTCGCGCTCGTACTCCGAGCGGGCCGTCTCCAGCAGGCGGCGCCAGGAGGTGACCGTCGGGCGGCGGCGCAGCAGCGCCCTCCGCTCCCGCTCGGTCATTCCGCCCCAGACACCGAACTCCACGCGATTGTCGAGGGCATCGGCCAGGCACTCCGTCCGCACCGGACATCCGGTGCAGACCGCCTTGGCGCGATTCTGCGCAGCTCCTTGTACGAACAGTTCGTCCGGATCGGTAGTGCGGCAGGCGGCCTGCGCACTCCAGTCGGTTACCCAGCTCATAGCCGGCGCCGTCCTCTCCCGAATCGAGGCTCCCCCACGGCGGCGAACGGCATATTCACCGTTGCCAGTTGAGGACGTTACGGAAGCCTGGCAGGGCGCAACACCCCCGTCGGGCCCAATCTTGGATGGCCCGAACGGACTATGCGTATACGGCAGATCACCCACTGGAGTGAGTGGAGGACATGTGCCCCTTTCCCGGCACGGCTCCACAATTCCTCGGCCCGCACGGGAGCAACTAACGGACATGTGGCGTCAGATGCCGCGAAACAGGACAGGTCTGATCACTCACTGGAGTGACAAGAACGCCGTGACCGACCACAGTCCTGCGGCGAGGGTGGATTGGCGAGTCCGCGACAGCCTAGGCGAACAGATGCGCCCCTGTCCGGTGAATCGGCACGTAGGCTTCTGCCCATGGCAAAGAAGCGCTCGGGCGGTGGGCTCTCCGTACCCCAGCAGGCCGCCAAGTTCGTCGGCGTGAGTGTGCTGGCAGGGGCGGTACTGGCAGGACTCGCACTCCCGGCGGTGGGCGGGATCGGCCTGGCGGCCAAGGGAACGGTGGACGGCTTCGAGGGCCTCCCCACCAAGCTCAAGCGTCCGCCGCTGAGCCAGCGCACCACCATCCTCGACAACGAGGGCGGCGAGATCGCCAAGGTGTACTCGCGCGACCGCACGGTCGTCGACCTCGAGGACATCTCGCCGTACATGCGCAAGGCGATCGTCGCCATCGAGGACGCCCGCTTCTACGAGCACGGCGCCGTCGACCTCAAGGGCGTGCTCCGCGCGCTCAACCGCAACGCCCAGCAGGGCGAGGTGCAGGAGGGCGCGTCCACCCTCACCCAGCAGTACGTGAAGAACGTCTTCGTCGAGGAGGCGGGCAACGACCCGGACAAGATCGCCGAGGCGACGCAGCAGACCATCGGCCGGAAGATCCGCGAGGTCAAGTACGCGATCCAGGTCGAGCAGAACCTCGGCAAGAAGAAGATCCTGGAGAACTACCTCAACATCACCTTCTTCGGGCAGCAGGCGTACGGCGTCGAGGCCGCGGCCCAGCGGTACTTCTCCAAGTCCGCCAAGGACCTGACGCTCTCCGAGTCCGCGCTGCTCGCGGGCATCGTGCAGTCGCCCACCCGGTTCGACCCGGTCAACTCCGAGCAGGAGGCCACCGAGCGCCGGAACACCGTGCTGTCCCGGATGGCGTCCACCGGCGCCGTCAGCAGCGCCAAGGCGGAGGCGGCGAAGAAGAAGCCGATCGAACTGAACGTCAGCAGCCCGGAGAACGGCTGCATCACGGCGACGCACGGCGCCGGCTTCTTCTGCGACTACGTGCGCGAGGTGTTCCTCACCGACGACTCCTTCGGCAAGACCCGCAAGGAGCGCGCCGCGCGCTGGGACGAGGGCGGCCTGACGATCAAGACGACGCTCTCGCCGCAGACGCAGAAGTCGGTCGAGTCGTCGATACAGAGTCACGTCAACCAGTCCGACGACGTGGCCTCCGCCATGGCCGTCGTCGAGCCCGGCACGGGCCGGATCATGGGCATGGGCCAGTCCCGGCCGTACGGCTTCGGCAAGGACGAGACGCAGATCAACCTCTCCGTCGACCAGGACATGGGCGGCGGCGCCGGCTACCAGCCGGGCTCCACCTTCAAGCCGGTGATCGCGGCGGCGGCGCTGGAGCAGGGCATGAGCCCGTACAAGAAGTACCCCTCGCCCTACAAGATGCAGTACCCGTCGCCGGTGAACACCTGCAAGGGGCCGTGGAGCGGAAGCGCGCCCGTCGAGAACGAGAACCGCTCGGAGGTCGGCCCGTACCGGCTGAAGGAGGCGACGGCGAAGTCCGTCAACACCTACTTCGTCTCCCTCATCAGCGACACCGGCGTGTGCCCGGTGACGAAGCTGGCGAAGGAGATGGGCATCGAGCGGGCCGACGGCAAGAAGATGGACCAGGTGCCCTCCATCTCGCTCGGCACTCAGGAGGTCTCCCCGCTGACGATGGCGGAGGGCTACGCGACCTTCGCCAACCGCGGGGTGCACTGCACGCCGGTCGCCATCGAGTCCATCACGGACGCGAAGGGCAAGAAGCTGCCCGTGCCGAAGACCTCGTGCAAGCGCGCGATGAGCAAGAAGACGGCGGACACGGTCAATTCACTGCTGCGCGGCGTCGTCGAGGACGGTACGGGCAAGAAGGCCGGGCTCTCCGGCCGCGACAGCGCGGGCAAGACCGGTACGACGGACCAGCGCTACGCGGCCTGGTTCGCCGGCTACACGCCGAACATGTCCGGCGCGGTCTGGGTCGGTGACCCGGCGCACCGCACGCAGATGACGGACATCAGCATCGGCGGCGTGTACCACGCCAAGGTCTTCGGCGGCGAGGTCCCGGGCCCGATCTGGCGGGACGCGATGACGGGGGCGCTGAACGGCCGGGAGGCGCCCAAGTTCCACCACGTCCCGATCAAGGACGACAAGAAGGGGAAGAGCGCGGGCAAGAAGAAGCCGTCCGACGGCGGCGGCGAGGACAACAAGCCGCCGAAGCCGGACTACCCGCTGCCCGACATCTCGCTGCCGCCCGGCGTCATAGGGGGCGGCGACGGCGGCCCCGGCGGCGGCTGGAAGCTCCCGGGCCGCGACTGACCCGCCCGGCACATGCGTAAGGGGCGCCCTCCTCGGAGGGCGCCCCTTGTGCGTGGCCGGTGCTGCTTATCCGGCCAGGTGCTTCTTCACGGCCGTGGCCACCCGGCCGCCCTCCGCGCGCCCGGCGACCTTCGGGTTCACGATCTTCATGACGGCGCCCATGGCCTTCGGGCCCTCGGCGCCGCCCGCCTTCGCCTCGGCCACGGCCTCGGCGACCAGCGCGTCCAGCTCCGCGTCCGTCAGCTGCTTCGGCAGGTAGTCGGCCAGGACGTCGTGCTCGGCCTGCTCACGCTCCGCCTGCTCGCCGCGGCCCGCGTCGGCGAACGCCTCGGACGCCTCGCGGCGCTTCTTCGCCTCGCGGGCGAGCACCTTCTGCACCTCGTCGTCGGAGAGCTCGCGCGCGGACTTGCCCGCGACCTCCTCGTTCGTGACGGCGGTCAGGGCCATCCGGAGAGTGGCGGAACGCAGTTCGTCCCGCGCCTTCATCGCTGCGGTCAGGTCGTCCCGGAGCCGGGACTTGAGCGTGGTCATGCCCATAAGCATGCCAGCACCGCGCCCGGGCTCCCACCGCATTCCCCGCGGGGCCGGCCGACGGGACGGTCCCCCGTGGGGCGCCGCACGGCTCTGCACGGTGCGGCGCGGGTCTGCGACCATGGATCGCATGCGTGCGCGATACGGAGTTCCCCTCGCCCTCACAGCACTTGGCGCGGCAGGCGTCGGTTACGCGGCGGGGGTGGAGCCCCGCGCCTTCCGCATCCGGCGGTTCACCGTTCCGGTGCTGCCCCGCGGGATGCACCCGCTGCGGGTGCTCCAGATCTCCGACATCCACATGGTGAGCGGGCAGCGGAAGAAGCAGCGCTGGCTGCGCTCGCTCGCCGGGCTCCGTCCGGATTTCGTGATCAACACCGGTGACAACCTCTCCGACCCCGAGGCCGTGCCCGAGGTCCTGGACGCGCTCGGCCCGCTGATGCAGTTCCCCGGCGCGTACGTCTTCGGCTCGAACGACTACTACGGTCCGAAGCTGCGCAACCCCGCCAAGTACCTGATGGAGCGGGCCACCGGAAAGCACGGCCTGAACGGCAACGCGCCCGCGGTCGGCGCCGTCCACAACCCGTGGGAAGGCATGCGGGACGCCTTCGACGCGGCCGGCTGGGCCGGCCTCACCAACACCCGGGGCCGGATCAAGCTGGAGGGCGGCCAGGAGGTGGCCCTCACCGGGCTGGACGACCCGCACATCAAGCGCGACCGGTACGAGCAGGTCGCGGGCGGCCCCGAGCTGGGCGCCGACCTCTCCCTCGCCGTGGTCCACGCCCCGTACCTGCGCTCCCTCGACGCCTTCACCGCCGACGGCTACCCGCTGATCCTCGCCGGGCACACACACGGCGGCCAGCTGTGCATCCCCTTCTACGGCGCCCTGGTCACCAACTGCGATCTGGACCCGGGCCGGGTGAAGGGGCTCTCCTCGCACCGCGCCGGAGGGAACGAGTCGTACCTGCACGTCTCCGCCGGCTGCGGCGCCAACCGGTACACCCCCGTCCGCTTCGCCTGCCCGCCCGAGGCCACTCTCCTCACACTGACCGCACCCGAGGACTGACCACGGCGGTCGCGGCCGGGGCGTCCTCCGCCCTGGCCGTCCGGCCCGGCACCGGCCCGGTCCGGGGCCAGGTCAGCGGCTTGATCACGGCTCGGGGAGGCTCCCGGGGAACCGGATTTCGCGTCAGCGGCCGTCTGGGCTAAAGTAGAGCTCGTTGCTTCGGGGTGTAGCGCAGCTTGGCAGCGCGCTTCGTTCGGGACGAAGAGGTCGTGGGTTCAAATCCCGCCACCCCGACTGAAGAAACACCAGGCCAGGGGCCTGATCCGGGAAACCGGGTCAGGCCCCTGCTGGGTTTTCAGGGGTCGTTTGGCGAAATCCTGGCGAAGATCACGCCGTCAGCTCCAGGTCGCCGGACTCCAGCCTCTCCTTCAAGCGCGTCCGGGCCCGGGCATCAAGTGCCCTGCTCCACAGCTTCGTTAGGCCGCGGCACGGCTGCGCGCGCGTGATGGCCGTCACATGCGAGCAGTGCGGCGCTGCTCAACGGGGTGGACCGTGTGCCGCTCCCCCGCGTACCCCCGGGAGCCCCATGGGAGCCGACTCGCTCCCGGTGTCCGCCTTCCTGAGAGGGAAAGCGATCCGCGCCGAAGCGCCCGACGCCCCAACTGCTCACCTGCTCCGGCCCCTTGCCCCGTGGGGCAGTCAAAGAATCCCCGCCCGAAGTTCCCCGGAAATGCAACGGTGCACCGTCATTCCCGCCCCGTGGAGCCGGCGAGTTTCAGTTGGTGCACCGGGAGTTGTCGTTTCCTTGAAAGGTAACGGTTGACGGGGCAGGCCGCGGTGAAGAGGCTGTTGGCTAGCTTCAGCGGGAGTGTGTCGCCAGGTGGCCGAGGCCCCGGTGGGCGCTGCGTACAGGCTTGGTGTGCCGTTCGCTCATTCCCGTGGAAATAGCGGCCGTCCGTGCCGATCCCATGTGTGGAGAAATTCCGAACGCGCCGGGCATTCCCGTGACTTGGAGTTCACGGCGCGGAGTTCTGACGCGTTCCGACGAGTATCGCAGAAGAAGGAGGACACCGCGCCATGACCATTTACTCCGACGCCGTGAACGACGCTCTGGAACGGCTGGACGACCTGGGTTACGAACGCGGGCCCGAACCCGAGGGGTTCGTCGCGCACGGCACCATGTGTGCCGAGACGCTGGCGACCCTCGGCTACACCGACAGCATCCCGGGCTACGTCGACGGCTACCGCCGCGGGCTCGCGCACCACGACCGCCCCGAGCCGCGCTTCGCCCTGGCCCCCGAGGACTGGCGGGAGTCGCTGGGCGACTTCACCCGGCTCGGCGACTGGGAGGTCTTCTTCGCGCGGGAGCTGGCCGAGGCCCCCTGGCGCACCGTGCTGGTCCGCTGGTGGCCCCGGCTGGTGCCGGGCCTCGTCGCGGGGACCACGCACGGGCTGATCCGTACCGCCCACGCGGTGCGGAGCCTGGCGGCCACCCCGCAGCCCACCCGGGCCCAACTCACCGAGTTCACGCGGGGGTTGGCCTTCTGGGCCGCACGCTGGACCCGGCTGCCCGGCCGGGTGCGGTTCGAGGGGGACAAGACCCTCGCGGAGGCGATGGCCGCCCTCCCCCGCGACGAGCTGCGCGACTCCCGCTTCCGCGGCGGCAGGGGCCGGACCGACGACACCTCGGCGCTGGAGACGTACGCGGGCTACCACGAGGCGCTGCGCGCCCTGCGCCCGCAGCACACCCAGTGGCTGATCAGCGAGATGACGGCGGAGTTCTCCGGCGTCTACCTGGCCCACCCGGAGGCACTGCCCGTACCGCCGATCCACGGGATCACCGCCCCGGCGGCCGCCCGTCTGGTGCTGCCGCACCTGCCCGAGGAGCTGCACGGTCCGACGGTCGCCGCGCTGTGGCAGGTGCAGACACTGTTCCTGCTCGACCTGACGAACGGCCGGAACAGCGAGGACACCGCGCTCACGGACGCGGACGCCTCGGGGGCGCCGGGCCCGGCCGAGCTGGCGGCCCGCGCCGTCGAGCACGGCGACGACCACGTCATCAAGGTGGCCGAGGCCTGCCTGCGGGAGCACACGCTGCGGCCCGACCCCCGCTACGCCGCGGCCGCGCAGGCGGCCCAGGAGCGCATCCCGCCGTACGAGCCGACGCTCGGCCGGACCATGTACCTGGAGATCGAACAGCGCGGTGCGCGCTATCTCGAACTGTCCCGTGCCAAGTACGGCCGGAGCGCGCCCTACGACCGCTTCCTGAGCGAGGACTGACCCGGCGCCCGCTCCGCCCCGGAGATCCGTCGCAGCACTCAACCCGACCGTTCCCGTACGGAATTGGAGACTCCGCATGACTGTGCCCGTGCACGCCGCCGACGAGGTCAAGACCGTTCCCATGACCCCGGAGCTGTACCGCTATCTCGTCGCCCAGGCGGAACCGCCGACCCCGGTCCAGCGGCAACTGACCGAGCAGACCCGGGCCCTGGGCGAGATGGCGGTGATGCAGATCCCGCACGAGCAGAGCGCCCTGCTCACGCTGCTGACGAAGATGGCCGGCGCCACCAGGGTGGTCGAGGTCGGCACCTTCACCGGCTACTCCACGCTCGCCTTCGCCCTGGGGCTGCCCCCGCACGGCACCGTGACCACCCTCGACCTGTCGGCCGAGTGGACCGACATCGCCCGCCGGGCCTGGGAGGCCGCCGGCGTCGCCGACCGTGTCCAGCTGCGGCTCGGCCCGGCCGAGGAGGCCCTGCGCGCCCTTCCCGAGGAGCCGGTGATCGACATCGCCTTCCTCGACGCCAACAAGGACGGCTACGCGACCTACTGGGACCTGCTGGTGCCCCGCCTGCGCCCCGGCGGGCTGCTGCTCGCGGACAACGTGCTGTACGCGGGTGAGGCGGCCGACCCCCGGTGCACCGGCAACGCCGCCGACATCCGCCGGTTCAACGCCAAGGTCCGCGCCGACGCCCGCATGGAGTCCGTGCTGCTTCCCGTCGCCGACGGCCTCACCCTCGCCCGCAAACGTGACGCCGGCGAGGGCGTACCCCGGAACGCCTGACGTGCGCGGAGCGGCGTCCCGTCCCCCGGGACGCCGCTCCGGGACGTCTCAGACCGCGGCGTGCTCGGCCGCCAGCTTCTCCAGTACGGGGACGAGTTCGGCGGGAGAGGGCGCCGCCAGCTGGTCCGCGTGCAGCGCGTCCGCGCCCTCCTGGAAGGCGGGCTCGTTCAGCAGCCGGAACAGCGCCGCGGTGACGCGCTCCGCGGTCAGCCCCGTGCGGTCCAGGGCGATGCCCGCTCCGTAACCGGCGGCGTGCTGCGCGAGGTTGGCGTAGTCGCCGCCCGCCTTGGGGATGACGAGCTGCGGCACCCGGTGGGTGAGGGCGGAGGCGAAGGAGCCGCTGCCGCCGTGGTGGATGATCGCCGAGCAGCTGGGGAGCAGCTGGCTGAGCGGGAGGTAGTCGACGGCGCGCACGTTGCCGGGGAGGGTGCCCACCTCCGCGAGCTGGGCGCGGTCGAGGGTGGCGACCACCTCGATGTCCGAGGCGGCGGCCGCCTCCAGGAGCGCCGAGATCAGCGGGATGCTGTCGGCGAAGAACTCCCGCTCGCTCACCCCCAGCGTCAGGCACACCCGGGGCCGCTCCGGCGGCTTCCGCAGCCAGCCGGGCACGGCCGCGGCCCCGTTGTACGGGACCCAGCGCATGGACACGTACCGCAGGTCGACGGGGAGCCGCATGCCGGAGGGGGTGGGGTCGATGCTCCACTGACCGGTCAGCAGCTCCTCGTCGAAGTCCACGCCGAGCCGGCGGAGGGTGGGGCGCATCATCGCGGCCATCAGGTCCTCCCGGGGCCCGCTGTCCGGCAGGCGCAGCCGCTCCAGGAGGCGCTGCCGGGCCCACCCGACGTGGTCCAGGCCCCACAGCAGCCGGCCCTGCGCCGCTCCGCAGGCGCGGGCCGCCACCGGCGCGGGGAACCACAGCCCGTCCCACAGCACCAGGTCGGGGCGCCAGGAGCGGGCGAACTCCACCAGCTCGTCGACGAACGGGCGGCTGCCGGGCGGCGGTTCCTCCGCCGGGTAGTGCAGCGCGAACGGCGCCAGCAGGTAGTTCCGCAGGGCGATGCGGCGGTCGTGGTCGTCCGCCTCCAGGTCCATGGCGTCGATGACGTCCCCGAGACGCGGGTCGGTGCCCGCGGCCCCGACCATGGCGGCGAGGTCCTCCTCCTCGCCCAGCGGTACCGCGTGCAGCCCGGCGGCGACGATCGCCTCGGCCATCTCCGGGTTGGAGGCCACCCTGACCTCGTGGCCCGCGCTCTGCAGGGCCCAGGCGACGGGCACGACCTGTTTCAGATGGGAGACGGCCGGAATGATCGTGAGCAGAACGCGCATCGGAACGTGCTCCCTTCGCAGGCCGGTTCCGCCGGCCCGCTCGGCTTCTTCGTGCCCCGCGCCGGGGACCGCTCAAGGCTCCGGCCGGCCGGGGAGCGGCGGCAACCCGGTTGACGCCGAGTTGTAGGTCCGGGACGCGCGCACGTGCCCTGTACGGGAGACCGCCGGCCTGCCGAGAATGAGCGGGCTGATCACGGGCGCGGTGGAAGGGGAGCACGAGCATGGACGCGAGTACGAACCCCGCGGAGGGAGCGCCGGAGCGGCTGCCGCTGTCGGGAGTCCTGGTCGCCGACTTCAGCCGGGTGCTGGCCGCCCCGTACGCGACGATGCTGCTCGCCGACCTCGGCGCCGAGGTGATCAAGGTGGAGCATCCGGACGGCGGGGACGACACCCGCGCCTGGGGCCCGCCGCACGCCCCGGGCGACGGCGAGGCCACCTACTTCCTCTCCGTGAACCGCAACAAGCGCTCCTTCACGGCCGATCTGCGGGACGCGACCGACCGCCGCCGGGCGGTGGAGCTGGCGCGCCGCGCCGACGTCGTCATCGAGAACTTCCGCCCCGGCACGATGGCCAAGTACGGCCTGGACCACGCGCGGGTCAGCGCGGCCAACCCGGGCGTCGTGTACTGCTCCGTGACCGGGTTCGGGGCCGGGAAGGGCGCCGCGCTGCCCGGGTACGACCTGCTGCTCCAGGCGGTCGGCGGCCTGATGAGCGTCACAGGACCGGCCCCGGGCGAGCCGGTGAAGGCGGGAGTGGCGCTCGTCGACGTGCTCACGGGGCTGCACGCGGCGGTGGGCGTGCTCGCCGCGCTGCGCGAGCGGGAGGCGACGGGCGAGGGGCAGTACGTCGAGGTGAACCTGCTCTCCACGCTGCTGTCGAGCATGGTCAACCAGTCGGCCGGCTACACGGTTTCGGGCGTGGTGCCGGGCATCCTCGGCAACCGGCATCCGTCGATCGCGCCGTACGAGGTGTTCGACGCGGCCGACCGTCCCCTGGTCCTGGCCGTCGGCAACGACCGGCAGTTCGCGGCGCTGTGCGCGGGCCTGGAGGAGCCCGCGCTGGCCGACGACCCGCGGTACGCGACGAACGCGGACCGGGTCGCCCATGTCGACGCCCTGGCAGGGCAGTTGACGGCGCTGCTGGCGCGGCGCACGGCGGCCGAATGGTGCGAGGTGCTGAGCCCGCTCGGGGTGCCGTGCGGGCCGGTGAACGGTCTCGACGGCGCCTTCGCGCTGGCCGAGGAGCTGGGGCTCGGCCCCCGCGCCGCCACCGGCGGGGACGGGGCGGCCGTCGACACCGTGGCCAACCCCATCGGCCTGTCCCGCACCCCGGCCCGCTACGACCGCCGCCCGCCCCGGCTCGGCGAGCACACGGACGAGATCGCCGCCTGGCTCGACCGGGAGGAGACCTGAGCCCCGGGCCTCAGTCCGCGCCGCTCAGGTAGCGGTGCAGTGCGCCGGAGCCCGCCAGCATCGCCCTGGCCCGGGCGGTGAGCGCCTCGTCCCGGCGGACGAGCGCCTCGCGCAGGGCCTCGCGGCTGCCGGTCTCGCGGAGCCCGTCGAGGACGAGCCGGATCCGGGGCAGGCGGTGGTGGCTCCGGCGCAGCAGGTGCACCATCCGGGCGTCGCGGACGTCGGCGGGGCTGAACACCCGGTATCCGGTGCCGGGTTGGCGGGCGGGGGCGATCAGGCCGGCGGACTCCCACACGCGCAGCGCCGAGGTGCGGACGCCGAGACAGCCGGCGACCTCGCCGATCCGCAGGTCCGCGTCCGGCAGCACGTCACTGTCCGCGCGCTCCCCCGCCACGGCCTCCAGCGCTTCCCCGGCCTCCCGCAGCGCACGCCGCTCCTCGTGCAGCGCGGCGTGGGACGCGTCGACGAGGGCGAGGGCGCGGGGCAGGTCGCCGGCCTGCACCGCGCGCATCGTCTCCCGCGCGGCGGCCGTCCCGTACCCCGTGGTGAGCGCGCGGTAGGTGAGCAGCGCGTCGAGGTGGCGGGCGTCGAAGAGGCGGTAGCCCGAGGCGGTGCGCGGGACGGGTGGCAGGACGCCGCTGTCCTCGCAGTCCCGGACCCACTGGGTGGAGGCCCCGGCGGCGCGGGCGAGATCGACGGGGCGCAGCCGTTTCCGGCGCTCACTCACCGGCTTCCCTCCCTCGTCTCGCGGGGCACGGTGGCACGGAAACCAGAAGGGCTCCCCGCGTGCCCGCGCGCTGCGGCGCGCCTGCGGCACACGGGGAGCCCTCCGGTAGGGTCCCGACCTGGCGGTGCGCTCAGGACTGGGGCTTGCTGCCGTGGTTGGCAGCGTTCTTGCGACGTGCCTTCTTCTTGCGGCGGCGCTTCGACGACATGCCGTCTCCTCTCTACGAGTGCTGATCGCGGAGAATCCACCGTTTCATACCGCGCTCCCGCCCGTCGAACACGGACGGTACGCACCTGCCCCGGCCCCGGTGCCCGCTTCCCCGGACTCTCACCGGCTCTTCGTCACCGCGGCGCTCCGCACCGCAGAATGGGCGCATGACCACCACGGAGAACACCGATTCCATGCCCGACTGGGAGAAGCGCTTCCGGGCGCCGCGCGTCTCCCTGCCGGAGTGGGCCGAGGACGCCCCGGACCGCTCCCTGTTCATCTCCAACGCCACCGGCACCTTCGAGCTGTACGCCTGGGACCGCGCCACCGGCGAGCAGCGCCAGGTGACCGACCGTCCCAACGGCACGACGGACGGCATGCTGAGCCCGGACGGCGAGTGGATCTGGTGGTTCTCGGACACCGACGGCGACGAGTTCGGCGTCTGGATGCGCCAGCCGTTCGGCGGCGGCGAGGACGAGCCCGCCGTCCCCGGGCTGGCCGCCTCCTACCCGGCGGGCCTGGCCGTCGGCCGCGACGGCACGACCGTGATCGGCCGCTCCACCGACGAGGACGGCTCCACCCTGCACGTCGTGCACCGCGGCAGGCCCGAGGAGCCCGTGGAGATCTACCGGCACCGCGAGTCGGCCGGGGTCGGTGACCTCTCGCACGACAGCACGCTGATCGCCGTCGACCACACCGAGCACGGCGACGCCATGCACTCCGCGCTGCGCGTCGTGACGACGGACGGCAAGACCGTCGCCGAGCTCGACGACACCGAGGGCGGCACCGTCGAACTCGGCCTCGCCGTCCTCGGGTTCGCGCCCGTCGACGGGGACAGCCGGCTGCTCGTCGGCCACCAGCGCCGCGGCCGCTGGGAGCCGATGATCTGGGACCCGGTCGCGGGCACCACCCGCGAGCTGGCCATCGACCTGCCCGGCGACATCAGCGCCGAGTGGGTGCCGGACGCGAGCGCGCTGCTCGTCGCGCACAGCCACCGCGCGCGCAGCGACCTGTGGCGGTACGACATCGCCTCCGGCGAGCTGACCCCGGTCGAGACCCCGGCGGGCTCCGTCTCCGGCGCGACGGCGCGCCCCGACGGCTCCGTCGAGTACCTGTGGTCCTCGGCCGCGCAGCCGCCGCAGGTGCGCACCACCAAGGCGCCCGGCGCCGTCGTGCTCGACCCGCCCGGCCTGAAGGCCCCGGAGACGGTGCCCGTCGAGGACCTGTGGGTCGAGGGTCCCGGCGGCACGGTGCACGCGCTGGTGCAGAAGCCGGCGGGCGAGGGCCCGTTCCCGACGGTGTTCGAGGTGCACGGCGGTCCGACGCACCACGACAGCGACTCCTTCGCGGGCCAGCCCGCCGCCTGGGTCGACCACGGCTTCGCCGTCGTCCGCGTCAACTACCGCGGCTCGACGGGCTACGGGCGGGACTGGACGGACGCGCTCAAGCACCGCGTCGGCCTGATCGAGCTGGAGGACATCGCCGCCGTGCGCGAGCGCGTCGTCGCCTCCGGGCTCGCCGACCCGGAGCGCCTGGTGCTGGCCGGCGGCTCCTGGGGCGGGTACCTGACGCTGCTCGGCCTCGGCACCCAGCCGGAGGCCTGGGCGCTCGGCCTGGCCGCCGTCCCGGTCGCGGACTACGTCACGGCGTACCACGACGAGATGGAGGCGCTGAAGGCGCTGGACCGCACGCTGCTCGGCGGCACCCCGGAGGAGGTCCCGGAGCGCTTCGCCGCCTCGTCACCGCTGACGTACGTGGACGAGGTGCGCGCCCCGGTCTACATCTCGGCGGGCGTCAACGACCCGCGCTGCCCGATCCGTCAGGTGGAGAACTACGTCGAGCGGCTGGAGTCGCGCGGCGCCCCGCACGAGGTGTACCGCTACGACGCGGGGCACGGCTCGCTCGTCGTGGAGGAGCGGATCAAGCAGTTGAGGCTGGAGATCGACTTTGCCCTCCGTCATCTGCCGGGCGGGGCTGCCCGGTAGCGGCGTCCTCCGGCTCCGCGGCCGCCGTCGCTCCGGCGTCGGCGGCCGCGCCCAAGGCGTCACCGCCGTACGGCTCCTCCGGTACGAGCCCGAGTTCGGCGTCCTTCACGAGTTCCACCTCGCGCCGGAAGAGCCGGAACCACATGAAGACCACGAAGCCGGCGAAGACGAACCACTCGGCCGTGTAGCCGAGGTTCTGGAACGCCTTCATGTCGAGCCCGGTGTTCGCGGGCGCGGCGGGCGGCACCGGCTTCAGCGCCGCGTCCGTCCCGCTGGTCTTCTGCACCGTGATCCACGCGTCGTGGACGCCGTACGGCACGACGTTCACCAGTGAGGCCGCGCTGATCACGCCGATCTGGCCCTCGGGCAGACCGCCCGCGTGGGCCCCGGGCGAACGCGGCGACTCCGACGCCTGGAGCGCGCCCCGCACCGTGACCTCACCGCGCGGCGCCTCGGGCACCCGGCCCGGGTCGGCGGAACCGGGCAGCCAGCCACGCACGACGGGCAGGGCCTTGCCCTCGTCGGTGCGGAGCAGCGAGAGCACGTAGAAGCCGCGCTTCTGGGCGTCGCCGTCCCGCACCTCGCGTTCGGGGACGAGCAGTTGGTGACGGGTGTCGTAGCGGCCGGTGGCCTCCGTCATCCGTCCCACCGTCTCGGTGGTGACCGGCAGCACCTTGCTCAGCGGCTCCGCCTTGGCGTGCGCCGCCTCGGCCTCGGCACGCTCCTGCTGCCTGTGGCTGTCGACCCGTACCTCGAAACGGGAGAGCTGCCAGCTGCCCATGAAGAGGCAGACCGGGATCGCCAACACGGCGAAGAGGTTGATCCCCCACCAACGCGGGGTCAGCAGAAACCGGTACACGCTCCCCACGGTACGGGGCGGCCCGCGACGGATGTCCGGAGGGTCGCCCCTTCCCGCCCGCACGGCATGAACCCGTCAGCCCGCCGGGAGGACTCCGGTGCGGTAGACGGTGCCGGAGCAGGCGCCGTCGAGCCTGGTCTCCGCGGCCGCGGGCTCGCCCACCTCGGGCGTGTGCAGGAGCGTCACGCCGGACGGGCCCTCGCCCGCGTCGCCGCCGGTGCTGCCGCCGCCGCCCGTGCCGTCGTCGCCGTCCCCGCCGGTGCCCGGGTCGCCCTCGCCGCCGGTGCCGCCGGAGTCGCCGCCGGTCGACGGGTTGTCGCCGCCGTCCTGTGCGTCGCCCGGCTTGGTCGTCGGCCCGCCGTCCGGGCAGCCGTCCGGTATCCAGGCGAACTTGACCGTGTACGACTCCCCGGCGCGGAGCACCAGCGACTCGGGCGCCGTCGTCGGGTCGGGCAGGCCGGCGGCCGCGTCCCCCGGGGTGTGGTCGACGATCTTTATCCGGGAGGTGTCGGACCGGCCCGCCTCCAGCGCCGTCACCACGCCCTGGCCGTGCACGGTGCAGGTCTCGCCCGAGGTGTTGCGGACGCTGAAGCTGCCGTACACCTGGCCCTGGCCGTTCGGCGGGCCCGACTGGGCCGTCCCGCCGCCGAGTTGATCGCGTCCGCAGTCCGGGGAGCTGACGCCGAGGGTCTCGTTCGGGTCGTCGGCGCCGCCGCTCTTGCCCGCCGAGGGGGACGGCGAGGCGTCGTCCTCGCGCTCCTGCTCGCCGCCGCCCTGCTCGCCGTCGCCCTTGCCCGAGGACTGCTTGCCCTCGTGCGGCTGCCCGTCGCCGTGGCCGCCGGTGACCTCCGTCTGCGGGTGGCTGCTGCCCGCGTTGACGGGGTGGTCGCCCTCGCCGACGCCGGGCACGAAGCCCGCCTGGGCCAGCAGCGGCACGCCGACGCATCCGAGGACGACGGCAGCGGCCGCGCCGACCAGCGCCTGCCGCCGCTGCGCGCGCCGCGCGGGCACCGCGCGCTTGAGGTTCTCCAGCGAGGTGGGCGAGGGCTCGATGCCGTCGACGCTCTCGCGCAGCATCCGCCGCAGCGCGTCCTCGTCGCCGCCCTCGCCCGCGTCCGGACCGGTGCCCTCCGGACGCGGCCGGTTCTCGTACTCGGCGTCGTCCTGCTCGCCGTTGTGGTGGCCGCCGTTCATGACGTGGACTCCATGACTGTGCGCAGCGCGGCGATGCCGCGCGAGCCGTACGCCTTCACCGATCCCAGGGAGAGCCCCAGCACCTCGGCGACCTGCGCCTCGGTCATGTCCGCGAAGTACCGCAGCACCAGGACCTCGCGCTGGCGGCGCTGGAGCCCGCGCATCGCCCGGATCAACTCGTCCCGCTCCAGCTGCTCGTACGCGCCCTCCTCCGCGCTCGCCATGTCCGGCATCGGCTTGGAGAGCAGCTTCAGGCCGACGATGCGGCGGCGCAGCGCGGAGCGCGAGAGGTTGACGACCGTCTGCCGCAGATAGGCGAGGGTCTTCTCCGGGTCACGGACGCGCTTGCGCGCGGAGTGGACCCGGATGAACGCCTCCTGGACGACGTCCTCGCAGGACGCCGTGTCGTCGAGGAGCAGTGCCGCGAGGCCCAGCAGTGAGCGGTAGTGGGCACGGTACGTCTCGGTCAGGTGGTCGACCGTGGTGCCTGAGGCCACGGCGTCGTCAGTGTCCACGTGCTGCGCCGCGTCCGCCGGGTGCGCCGATCCCGCCCGCGCAGGGCGGGCGGCCGACCACGGGGCGATCACGGGCATGCCTCCGGTGCACACACCGGAGGGCCCGGACGCTGTCGCGATTCCGATTCCCAGTACCTCTGCCACGCTTGTTGGACACCCGTCCCCCCAACAGGGTTGTACGCACAGGGCACTGTTCCCGAAGATGTCCTGTTTGTCGCTGTGCTCCTCATGCGTACCAGCCCATCCCCAATGACCCGAATTTCACAGCATCTTCGACCCTGGCAGCTGACACAAAGACGCTCCCTGCCCGCAAGCCGGTTGCGGGACAGGGAGCGAAATTGTCGGTCAGATCAGACTGCCGTGGCCAGTGGCCGGCGTCAGCGGCCGGTGCCGCCGTAGACCACGGCCTCGTCGCTGTCGCTGTCGAGGCCGAAGGCCGTGTGCACGGCGCGCACCGCGTCGTCCACGTCGTCCTTGCGCGTGACCACGGAGATGCGGATCTCGGAGGTGGAGATCAGCTCGATGTTCACCTCGGCCTTGGACAGGGCCTCGAAGAACGTCGCCGTGACACCCGGGTTGGTCTTCATGCCCGCGCCGACGAGGGAGATCTTCGCGATCTGGTCGTCGTAGCGCAGGTTGTCGTAGCCGATGCGGCCCTGGGCCTTCTCCAGCGCGGAGATCGCCTTGCGGCCCTCGGCCTTGGGCAGCGTGAAGGAGATGTCCGTCAGGCCCGTCGACGCGGCGGAGACGTTCTGCACCACCATGTCGATGTTGACCTCGGAGTCGGCCAGCACGCGGAAGATGGAGGCGGCCTCACCCGGCTTGTCCGGCACCCCGACGACCGTGACCTTCGCCTCGGACGTGTCGTGTGCGACACCCGAGATGATCGCCTGCTCCATGTCTTCCCCTCGCCCGCTCTGTTCCTGCGGCTGACTGCCGACCCACGTGCCGCGCAGCCCGGAGAAGGAGGAGCGCACGTGGATCGGGATGTTGTAACGGCGCGCGTACTCGACGCAACGGTGCAGCAGCACCTTCGAACCGGAGCTGGCCAGCTCCAGCATGTCCTCGAACGAGATCCAGTCGATCTTCTTCGCCTTCTTGACGACCCGGGGGTCGGCCGTGAAGACGCCGTCGACGTCGGTGTAGATCTCGCAGACCTCGGCGTCCAGCGCGGCGGCCAGCGCGACGGCCGTCGTGTCGGAACCACCACGGCCCAGCGTGGTGATGTCCTTGCTGTCCTGCGAGACGCCCTGGAAACCGGCGACGATGGCGATGTTGCCCTCGTCCACGGAGTCCTTGATCCGGCCCGGCGTGACGTCGATGATCCGCGCCTTGTTGTGCGCGGAGTCCGTGATCAGGCCGGCCTGGCTGCCGGTGAACGACTGTGCCTCGTGGCCGAGGGATTTGATCGCCATCGCCAGCAGGGCCATGGAGATACGCTCTCCGGCGGTCAGCAGCATGTCGAACTCGCGCCCGGAGGCGACCGGAGAAACCTCTCCGGCGAGATCGATCAGCTCGTCCGTCGTGTCACCCATCGCGGAAACCACGACGACCACCTGGTGGCCGTTCTTCTTGGCTTCGACGATCCGCTTGGCAACGCGCTTGATGCCCTCGGCATCGGCAACGGAGGAGCCGCCGTACTTCTGCACGACAAGGCCCACGTGTGCTCGCTCCTCGAATCAGTCTTTCTGGATCCCATTAGCCGGGGATCCTGCGGTCGGCTCAGTGTAACGAGCGGGCTCCTTCGCCCTCCCGTCCAGGCGCACACCTTCCCGCCGACCGGGCGACAACACGGGAACGTTAGACAGCTCACATCCCAGGGGTGACCGTTTGACTACGCACCGTTCTCACTGCACGTAATTCCTGAGCTTCTCCGTCTCCAACGTGACGCCCACCGGCGCCGGGAGTTCCACCACCGCACCGAAGTCCCGCGACACCCGGCTGCGGTACGACCCGGCCTCCGGCTCGCTGCACACGGTGAGCGTGCAGGTGTCGCGGTCGACCAGGAGATACACCGGAATGTCCGCGGCGGCGTACCCGTCCCGACGTTCACGCCGGTCCCGGTCGCGGGAGGTGACCTCCACGGCCATCAACACGCCCTCGGGGTCGGCCCATTCGCCCTGTCCTGCGAAATGGTCCTCGGGCGCGAGAGCGCCGTCGGGGCGGGCGCGGCTCTTGCGGTACGGCTCTCGTACGCCTCCGACCGCCGCGTTCGGCGCGGGCGGCAGGCCACGGGCTCCGGTTCCGGTTCCGGTTCCGGCGGGCGGGGTGTGACGTGCAGAAAGGCGCACCACCAGTGCTCGTCGCGGGGCACGCGGGAGAAGTACGTACGCGTCACGTGCTTGAGCACCGGGCCGCCCGAGTGGCCGCCGACGCGGCGCAGATGACCGGCGGCGGTGAGCCTGCGCAGGGCGGAGCGGACGG
Organism: Streptomyces sp. HNM0574; assembly: GCF_012726235.1. GTDB lineage: Bacteria > Actinomycetota > Actinomycetes > Streptomycetales > Streptomycetaceae > Streptomyces. The sequence goes on along the minus strand of NZ_JAASAH010000005.1, from coordinate 54,011 downwards.
CCAACTGCCCGTACAGCGGCTGGGACTTGGCGAGGGTCTTCACGTCGATCGCGGCGCCCTCGGGCAGCCGGTCGATGTACGCCGCGAGATACGCCTCACGCTCGGGCAGATGCGCGAAAGCCGTACGGGCCTCGGGCCCGTCGTCACCCGCGGAGCGCTTGCCGTAGCCGGGCTTGGCCGTGACTCCTCCCCCCGGATAAATCCGGGGGGCTTCTCCTGTCGGTGGCTAGGCCACGTCGGGAAGGACCAGCCCGGCCCTGAGTGCGACGTTCCATGCGCCCACCCGGTCCGCGTGGTCGCGGTGGTCACAGGTGGTGCACTGGAACTTCTCGCCGGCGCGGTTCTGCACGTCCACGTGCCCGCACTGGGGGCACGTCCGCGAGGTGTTGCGGGGGTCCACCGGGATCAGTACACGAGCGGCGCTTTCAGCCTTCTGCGCGAGGATTCCCAGGAACACCCCCCAACCCGCGTCAAGAATGCTTCGGTTGAGTCCGGCCTTCGAGGCGGCACCGTTCGGCAGGAACGCGCCGGGCGTCTCGGGGTCGGGCTTCGGATTGGGCGCGCGCACCATGTTCGCGATGCTCAGCCGCTCGTGCGCGATCCGGTCGTAGTCGCGGACCAGGGTGAGCGCGGTCTTGTGTGCGTGGTCGAGCCGCTTACGTCGCACCTTGCGGTGCAGCTTGGCGACCTTCTCCACCGCCCGGCGGTGCTTCGCCGTGCGGCCCTCCCGTTTCCGGCGACCGAACGCTTTCAGTTCACGCTGAGCTTCGGCCAGGGCATCGGCGTTGCGCTTGCCGTGCCGGGGGTTTTCGACGTGGGCGCCCTCGGAGGTGGTGAGGAAATGCGTGACGCCCATGTCGAGGCCGGTCACGGCGCCCGTTGTGGGGAGTGGTTCGGCGGCCACCTCGTCGCAGGCGAGAACGACGTACCACTGGCGTCCTTCGCGCTTGACGCTGACGGTCTTGACGCGCCCCTTCACGGCCCGGTGCTGGTGCACGCGGACGTGCCCGACGCCTTGCAGACGGACGCGGGTGACGGGATTGTGCGGGATGGAGTCCCAGCGGCAGCCGTCACCATCCTTGGGAAACTCCACGGTGTCGAACCAGTTGGCGCCCCGGAACCTGGGGTACCCGGGCTTCTCGCCGGCCTTGACGCGCCGGAAGAACGCCTGGAATGCCTTGTCCAGGCGGCGCAAGGTGGCCTGCTGGCTGGAGAACGACCAGCGCCCCTGCCGCTCGGGGTCGAACGCCCGGATGTCCTTGAGCTGTGCGGACTGCTGCCCGTACCTGACCGCTGTCTTCGACGGGTGCCGGTACGCGTCGCGTCGTTCCTGTAAGGCACCGTTGTAGAGCGAGCAGTGGTCTCGGAGCATCTCCGAGAGCGCTTGATCCTGGCGGGCGGTGGGGCGCAGGAGGAACTTGTAGGCACGGATCACACCTGTCCCTCCTTCCGCTTGTTCGTCCAGGGCTGTTCCCACTGGGTGTCGATGTGCTTCTCCACCGTGTCCGCCGAGACGGCGCCGACCGAGGCGACGAAGAACGACGACGACCACAGGGTGGGCATGCGGCTCTCGAGGTGCGGGAACTCCTATTGCCGCGAACGCCAACCCCGCGCCACGAATTCCGGCAAACCCTCCCTGTGCCGCCATCTCGCCTGCTATGGGCGTGACTTGGGCGCACAGGGCGGGTGGGTGGGAACAACTCTTACCCACCCATTCCTCAGAAACAGCGCCCGAACCCCGGCCCCCGAAGCTCGGGTCTCACCGGACCACGGGAACGGCCCCGGAGACCGGCCCCCCACCGATCCCCGAGGCCCGAAGCTCACCTACGCCCGCGCCGCCAACGAGACAAACGCCTCCCACGCCTCCGGACGGACGACCAGCTGCACACCGTCCACCACCTTGGAGTCCCGCACGCGGATTTCTCCCTGCCGGGAGGCGACCTCGATACAGGCGCCGCCCTCGCTGGCGCTGTAGCTGGACTTGGTCCAGGCGACCTCGACGCAGGCGCCGCCCTGGCCGCTGCTGTAGCTGGACTTGACCCAGGTCAGTCCATTCCGCTGGTTACTCATAGCTCTCCCAACGTGTCGCGCAGGAATTTCAGGGATTCCTCCGGATCCCAAGCCTGCGAACGGAGCATCCCATACCGCATGTTGCAGTCGGCGACCTCTTTTGAGTCAGAGATCAGCACGCTGCCCTGATGCGTCTCCGAATAGGCGAGCCGCATTTGACCGCCCGTCTCCAGCACGTAGAGGGGCCCGGCAAGGCCCGCGTGACTCTCCCTGCGCGTCGGCATGATCTGCACGTCGATGGTGCGCAGTTCGGTCAGGTTCAGCAGATGTGTGATCTGCCCCTTCATCACATGGGCTCCGCCGATGGCTCGTTCGACAGAAGCCTGCTCCATCACTGCCGTGACCAAGGGCGCCTTCTTGCCGGTCAACAGTTGCTGACGCTCCAGTCGAGCCGCCAGCCTGCGCTCCAACTGCTCGTCTTCCAGGCGCGGATACTCGCTGCGGAACACCGCCCGCGCGTACTCCTCCGTCTGGAACAGTCCCGGCAGTACGTGGTTCTCGTACATGCCCAACACGACTGCCTGCGCCTCGTACTGGACAAAGTCCTCGAACCAGTCCGGATACTTGCTCCGCACGATCTTGTCCGCCGCGTCCTGGAGCAACCCGCCCGCGCCGCACAGGTCTTCGGCGACCTGGACCATCCTGGGCGGGACCAGCCTGCGGGCCACCTCGACGGATTTGACGGTCTCCTCCGAGTAGCCGCACTCCTCGCCGAGGCGCTGGCGGCTGATTCCCGCACGCTGCCGCCACAGCCGCTGCTGGCTGCCGTACATGCGCATGGTCGGCGAGGCGTTCTCCTGGTGTCCCATCGCTCCCCCCTTTCCCGGAGCGGGCCGTCCGCTCCGCGTCGTCCCACGCGAAGTTAGTCGGCCCTCTACCGGAAATGGAGCGAACGTACGGAATTCAGCCGCCTGTTGGAGCGAGCAGACGGCGCACGACGGCCTCCCCCACGCCCCTCGCGCTGCCGGGGTTCTGACCGGTGACGAGGTTTCCGTCCTCCACGACGTACGGCTCGAACGGCTCGTCGGCGGCGGTGTATTCGGCGCCGAGCTTCCGCAGCTGCTCCTCCAGGTTGTACGGAACGGCGTCCGCGCGGTGCGCCAACTCCTCCTCCGGCCAGGAGAATCCGGTGACGCGCTTCCCTCTGACCAGGGGTTCGCCCGTCGAGAGGTCGACGTTGAGCAGCCCCGTCGCGCCGTGGCACACCGTCGACACGACCCGGCCCGACTCGTAGAACCGGGCCATCAGCGCCTCCAGTTCGGGGCTCTGCGGGAAGTCGAACATGACGCCGTGACCGCCGGTGAGATAAATGGCGTCGTAGTCCTCGGGGTTGACGTCGGCGACCCGCAGGGTGTCGTCGAGGAGGTCCATGAACTGCCGGTCCCGGTAGCGCTCTTCCGTGCCGAGCTCGGCGAGCACCGTGGCCGAAAGGCTCTCCGGGTCCAGCGGTACGCCGCCGCCCTGCGGGCTGGCGATGTCCATCGTGAAGCCCTGGCCCTCGGCGACGTCCCAGAAGTGGGTGAGCTCGCCGAGCCAGAGCCCGGTGCGCATGCCGACCTTCTGGTACTCGCCGGTGTTGGTGACGACGACCAGGATGCGTCCCGTCGCGGGCATGATCCGTTCCTCCGCTCCGTGCGGCACAGCCCCTCAGGCCACGGTAGGCGCGCCCGCGAGGTGCGGCAAAAAGGCCGCCGTCCCGCGGGTGCGGAACGGCGGCCCGAGAGCGTTTTCCCTGGTCAGCTGCGCTGCTGGAGCCCCAGCGGAAGGCCGATCTCGGCGGCCATGACCTTGCCTGCCTCGGCCTCCAGCTCACCGTCGTCGGAGGTGGCGTTGCTGTCGATGTCCAGCCCGTCCAACTCGTCGAGCGGGGTGTCGAGCCGGACGTGCGCGACGAGCGACTGGAGCGCGCGCAGGGCGGCGGAGGCGGTGGGGCCCCAGTTCGACAGGTAGGAGAACTGCCACCACCACAGGGCCTCGCTGATCCGGCCGGCGCGGTAGTGCGCCATGCCGTGCCGCAGGTCGGTGACGATGTCGGCGAGATCGTCGGAGATCCGGCAGGCGACGGGCGCGGTGCGTGGGACGTAGGGGTCGAAGACCTCGGAGTAGACGTCCACCGGCTCCAGCAGGGCGGCGAGTTTCAGCCGCATCTCGTCCACGTCGGCCTCGGGCCCGGTGTCCGGCTCGTACCGCTCGTCGGGCACGAAGTCCTCGTGCGCCCCGAGCCGCCCGCCCGCGAGGAGCAGCTGCGACAGCTCCAGGAGCAGGTACGGGACGGCACTGTCGGGGTCGTCGCCCTTGGCGACCTCCGCGACGGAGACGAGGAAGCTCTCGACCTGATCGGAGATCTGGACGGAGAACTCGTCGGGGTTCTCCTTGATCGAATTCAGCGTGGCTTCAGACATCGAGCAACCTTCTCCCCTCGAAGGCACGCCCCAGCGTGACCTCGTCGGCATACTCCAGGTCTCCCCCGACGGGCAGGCCGCTCGCCAGCCGCGTCACCTTGAGGCCCATGGCCGAGACCATGCGCGCCAGGTACGTGGCCGTGGCCTCGCCCTCGAGGTTGGGATCCGTGGCCAGGATCAGCTCCTTGACGGCGCCGTCCGCGAGTCTGGCCAGCAGCTCCCGTATCCGCAGGTCGTCCGGGCCGACGCCCTCGATCGGGCTGATCGCCCCGCCCAGCACGTGATAGCAGCCGCGGAACTCACGGGTGCGTTCGATCGCGACGACGTCCTTCGGCTCCTCCACGACGCAGATCACCGAACCGTCACGCCTCGGGTCCAGGCAGACACGGCAGCGCTCCTCCTGCGCCACGTTCCCGCAGACCGAGCAGAAGCGGACCTTCTCCTTCACCTCGGTCAGCGCGTGCGCGAGGCGGCGTACGTCCGCCGGCTCGGCCTGGAGGATGTGGAAGGCGATCCGCTGCGCGCTCTTGGGACCGACGCCGGGCAGCCTGCCCAGTTCGTCGATGAGGTCCTGGACCACGCCTTCGTACACGGATGCCGCTCCGAATCCTGTGAAGTAACTGCTCTACGAACGGTAGTTGCCGCGCGGCCCCGCCACCAGCAATCCGCCGGAGACGGGCACCGGGGCGGGCGCCGGAGGCCGGCACCCGCCCGGGAGGCGCTAGAAGGGGAGCCCGGGCATCCCGCCGCCGCCCAGCCCCTGCGCGAGCGGGCCGAGCTTCTGCTGCTGGAGTTCCTGGGCGCTTGCCGTGGCGTCGCGGACGGCGGCGAGCACGAGATCCGCGAGGGTCTCGGTGTCCTCCGGGTCCACGGCCTTGGGGTCGATCACGAGGCCCTTGAGCTCACCGGCCCCGTTCACCGTCGCCTGGACGAGGCCGCCGCCCGCGGAACCCTCCACGGGCGTCTCGGCAAGCTCCTGCTGAGCCGTGGCGAGGTCCTGCTGCATCTTCTGGGCCTGCTGCAGCAGCTGCTGCATGTCGGGCTGGCCACCACCGGGAATCACGACTTGGCTCCTGGCTCGTCGACGACGTCTTGTACTCGTAGCTGAGCCTACGTGTTCACACTCCACGCCGCCGTGCCGATACCGGCATGCACGCGTACGAGATACGACACCCCGACAATGCCACCGACAGACTGTCGCGCAGGGTGACAGAAAACGAACTCTGGGTGCGGAATGGACGGTTGAGTCGTCACCCTGCGTACCCAACGACACCGGGCCGCTCCGCTGCGCACGTCCCGCCGGACGCTCCCGCGTGAGCGAGCACCACGGGGCGCTCAGGCGGTGCCGCGCGCCCGCTCACTCGTGGTGGAACTCCTCGATGACGGTCGCGCCCAGCTCGCGCACGAACAGGTCGTGCCCGGACATGGCGGACTCGTCGAGATCCGGGTCGTCCTCGGCGGGCATGTCCTCCTCGACGCCCGCCCACGACGGCTCCTCCGCCGGGGCCGGCGCGGCGCCGCCCTCGGCCCGGCCGGACGGTGCGCCGCCGCTCTGCGCCGCGGCGAGCGCCTGCCGCGCCCCCGCGGCCGCGCCGCCGCCCGGCGCACCGGAAGCGCTCGCTCCGCCCGCGCCCTGGCCGCCCGGCGCCTCGCCCTGCGGCGGGCCGGCGGGCGGTGCCGGGGCCGGGGGCGGCGGCTGCGGGGCGGAACCCCCGCCGCCGAACCCGCCGCCGGGGCCACTCTGTCCGCCCGGTCCGCCGCCGAAGCCGCCCGCGCCGGGGCCCGGGCCGCCGCCGGACGGGCCGCCCGCGCCGCCCGAGGGATCGACGACCGCCTCGACCTTCCAGTCGACGTTCAGCGCCTGCTGGAGCGCCTGCCGGAGCATCGCCTCGCTGCCGCTGTTGTTGAAGCTGTCCCGCGCGCCCGCGTTGGAGAAGCCCAGCTGGAGCGTCGTCCCGTCGAAGCCGAGCACCTGCGCGTTCTGGCTGAGCAGGATCCAGGTGAAGCGGCGCTGGTTCTTGACCGCCTCCAGCACCGTCGGCCACATCTGCCGTACCTGCGCGGCCCCTTGCGCCGGGTCCTGACCGCCGGCGGCGGGCGCGGGAGCCTGCGCCTCCGGCTGCGCGGGCTGCGGCTGGGCCGGGGGCACCGAGGGCTGCGCGGCGGGCGCGGCCTGCGACGCGGGGGCCGCGGCGCCGGGCCACGCTCCGGGGGTGCCGCCGCCCTGGGCGCCTGCTCCTGGGGAGCCGCCGCCCTGGGCACCGCCACCGGAACCGGGCGCCGTGGCCGTCGGCCATGCCCCCGGCTGACGTTCCTGCGCACCGGACTGCGCGCCGGGGCCGGACGCGGCAGGTCCGGACGCACCGGGGCCGGACGCACCGGCCCCGGCCGGGGCGCCGTCGCCACCGGTACCGCCCGGCCACGCGCCGGGCTTCGACGCGGGGGCGGGCGGTGCGGCGGCGGGCGGTGCGGCCTGCGCGGCGGGCGCGGGCTGCTGGGCCTGCGGCTGCGGCTCGGGTGCCGCCGACTGCGGCGCGGGAACGGCCTGTTCACCCCCGGGCTGCGCGGCCGGCTGCCCACCGGGGACACCGGGCGCAGGCCCCCCGGCCGAAGGCGCGGCGGCCGGAGCCGGAGCCGCACCCGTCACGGCCGCACGCGCCGCCGCGGGCCCGCTCAGCCCCTCGGGGAGGCCCGGTGCCGGGGCGCCGCCCTGGCCGGCGAAGGCGGCACCACGCTCCAGCCGGTCCAGCCGGGCCTGCACGGAGCGCTCGTCGCCGTACGTCGCGGGGAGCAGGACGCGGGCGCAGATCAGCTCCAGCTGGAGGCGCGGCGACGTCGCCCCGCGCATCTCCGTCAGGCCGGTGTTGACCAGGTCGGCCGCGCGGCTCAGCTCGGCGGGGCCGAAGGCCTGCGCCTGCGCGCGCATCCGCTCCACCACGTCGCCCGGGGCGTCGATCAGTCCGCTGTCGGTGGCGTCCGGGACGGCGGCGAGGATCACCAGGTCGCGCAGCCGCTCCAGCAGGTCGGCGACGAAGCGGCGCGGGTCGTGCCCGCCCTCGATGACGCGGTCGACGATCTCGAAGGCCCGGGCGCCGTCACCGACGGCGAAGGCGTCCACCACGTCGTCCAGCAGCGCGCCGTCCGTGTACCCGAGGAGCGCGGTGGCCATGGCGTACGTCACGCCGTCCTCGCCCGCGCCGGCCAGCAGCTGGTCCATGACGGACATGGAGTCACGCACGGAGCCCGCGCCGGCCCGGACGGCGAGCGGCAGCACCGCGTCGTCGACGGGGATGTCCTCGCGCTCGCAGACCTCGGCGAGGTGGTCGCGCAGCGTGCCCGGCGGGACGAGGCGGAAGGGGTAGTGGTGTGTCCGCGAGCGGATGGTGCCGATGACCTTCTCGGGCTCCGTCGTCGCGAAGATGAACTTGAGGTGCTCGGGCGGCTCTTCGACCACCTTCAGCAGGGCGTTGAAGCCCGCCGAGGTGACCATGTGCGCCTCGTCGACGATGTAGATCTTGTACCGGCTGGAGGCCGGGCCGAAGAACGCCTTCTCGCGCAGCTCACGCGCGTCGTCCACACCGCCGTGCGAGGCGGCGTCGATCTCGATCACGTCGATCGAGCCGGGGCCGTTGCGCGCGAGGTCGAGGCAGGAGCGGCACTCGCCGCAGGGCGTCGGCGTCGGCCCCTGCTCGCAGTTGAGGCACCGGGCGAGGATGCGCGCACTGGTCGTCTTGCCGCAGCCGCGCGGCCCGCTGAACAGATACGCGTGGTTCACGCGGTTGTTGCGCAGGGCCTGCTGCAACGGATCGGTCACGTGCTGTTGCCCGATGACCTCCGCGAAGGTCTCGGGGCGATAGCGGCGGTACAGGGCGAGGGACGACACGACTACGACGATATCGGGGACGACTGACAAGTGACGCCAGTCTCGAACCCCGCCCGGACCGCTCATGTCACGTTCCGCGTACGGGAGATGACAGCGGGGCGACGGAAGCCGATGGAAGGCGAGAAAGCGACCCCGGAAACGCAAGCGCCCCTCACGCACCCGCCAGAGCCCTCCTACCCTTGCTGCCTTCCGGCCCTGGGGGAGTTCAGAGAGATAGCGCCACGTGAGGGGCTGCGCCCACCTTACCCGATCCCCGCCCCGTGAACCGAACCCGTACGCACACCCGTTCCGCACCGCCCCGACCTGTGACTCAGCGCACCCCGGGCACCGGCTCACGGGTTCGCGAGCACCCCTCGGCGTCTTGTAGAGTCTCCGGCGGAGGATTCGCCTAGTGGCCTAGGGCGCACGCTTGGAAAGCGTGTTGGGGGCAACCCCTCACGAGTTCGAATCTCGTATCCTCCGCCATTGCCTTCACCGGGCAATACGACGAAGGCCCCGACCGGGAAACCGGGCGGGGCTTTTGTCGTATCCCCACCCCCCGTTCCGCACAGGGAGCGGCCACCCACGGCCGGAGTACAGTGAGAGCACTACGGGGACAAAGCTCGTATATCGGTCACAGGTACCGGCTGCGGGATGGGAGATGAGGACCGTGGGCACTTTCCTGGCCGTCGTGATCGTGCTCGCCCTGATCGTCGTGGGCGCGCTGTTCATCCGCCGCGCCACCACGCACAACGGCGCGCACCAGCCGACGGGCGAACCGCACGCCCAGCAGACCGCCGAGGGCCGCGCCCAGGTCCTGGACCCGGGGGACGAGCACCGGACGCGCTCCACCTGACGCGCCCCAACCGGCTTGCCGCCGCGCACCGTTCACCGGCGGACGGGGTGCGGCCGCGCGCGTGTGCAGAGGCACCCCTCCGCGTCTTGTAGAGTTTTCCGTGGAGGATTCGCCTAGTGGCCTAGGGCGCACGCTTGGAAAGCGTGTTGGGGGCAACCCCTCACGAGTTCGAATCTCGTATCCTCCGCCATTGCCTTCACCGGGCAATACGACGAAGGCCCCGACCGGGAAACCGGCCGGGGCCTTCGTCGTTCCCCGGGCGCTTCCAACTCCGCGCTGCGGCAGGGGAGTTGCCGGGCCGGTCAGCGGACCGTGGCCTTGTCCTGCCAGGCGGTGAAGGTGCCGTCCGCGAGGTGGCCCGACCAGGTGCCGCAGTTGGTGCCGGCCTTGGCGGCCGTCCCCTCGGGGAACCAGTCGGCCTTGAGCTGCGGCTCGCCCTGGGGCTTGCCGGGCTTGCACGGGGCGGGCAGCTTTCCGTCCTTCGGGGTGAAGGAGAGGAGGCGGTCGTCGCCGGTGGTGGAGAGCACGTACTTCACGTCTCTCGCGTCGTCCGGCAGCCAGCGCGGCATGGAGGCGCGGTCCTCCTTGGCCTCCGCCCCCGTCTTGTACTCCGACCTCTCCTGGTGGCGGTCGAAGGGGTTCATCGAGCCGCAGGCGGTGAGGCCCAGGGCGAGCGCGGTGCCGCCGGCGGCGAGGAGGGTGGTGCGCAGGGCGCGGGTCATCCGGTGGTCCTTTCTCCGCGGTGGCCGCCACGGAGAGGCCGTACCGCTGTGACTGCTGCGAGGCGTCCGCCGTGGACGCCTTTCCAGTCTGTTGGCGCCGAATGCCCGTTTCCGTACGGCTCAGGGACGGCTTCGCCGTCCGTCTCCGGCCGTACGGGCCCCTACGGGGAGCGGGTCCGTCCCTGAGGGTTCACGGCGCACCCGGGGGCCCGGGGCTTTCGTACGCTGGACGTGCAGCTGGTTCGCCCTGCCCGCCAGGCAGGCGCGTCGTAAGAGGGAACCCGGTGGGAGTCCGGGACTGCCCCGCAGCGGTGAGTGGGAACGACCGCCGTCATCGAGCACTGGAGTGCGGTGAGCGGCTCCGGGAAGCGACGGCCAGTAGATGCCCGAACGCGTCGGGCGTGCCCACCAGTCCGAAGACCTGCCACTGCCCGTGCGCGAGAGCCGTGCACGGCAGCGCGCGACCCGCGGCCGGGTCCGTGACGTGACTCGCGAAGGAGAGTTCCGTGCCACAGCAGCAGCCGGACGGCGACCACCGGACCGTGCCCCGGCAGCCCGCGTCCCGGGAGACCGCGGCCAGGACCGCGGGGAGCGGGGCACGGCACTGTGTCCTGCTCAAGCACGGCGAGATCTTCCTCAGGGGCCGCAACCGCGAGCACTTCGAGGCCCGGCTGCGCGACAACCTGCGGCTGGCCCTGCGCGGCCTGGAGGGCTCCGTCTGGATCCGGAAGGAGCCGAACGTCACCGTCGTGGGCAGCGAGAGCGACGGTGACGGGGACGCGGTCGGGCTGGACGAGCTGGTGGAGCGCGTCCGCCGGGTGATCGGGTTCAACACCGTGCAGCCGGCCGTGCGCGTCCCGTCCACGGAGGAGGACATCTACGCGGCGGCCGTCGCGGAACTGTCCGCCGCGCGGGACGAGGCGCACCCGCGGATCACCTTCGCCGTCCGCGCCCGCCGCCGGGACAAGAACTTCCCCGTGAAGTCCTCCCGCTTCTCGGCCCTGATCGGCGCCCGGGTGCAGGCCGAACTCGGCCTCCCGGTCGATCTCTCCGCCCCCGACGTCGAGTTGAACGTCGAGGTGGAGAAGCACGAGACGTACGTCTCGCGGGTGCGGCTGCGCGGGCAGGGCGGTCTGCCGGTGGGCACCAGCGGCCGCGCCCTGGTGCTGCTCTCCGGCGGCTACGACTCGCCCGTCGCCGCCTACCGTGCGATGCGGCGCGGGCTGCGCTGCGATTTCGTGCACTTCACCGGGGCGCCGTACACGAACCCGTCCTCCGCGTACAAGGCGTACGCGCTGGCGCGTGAGCTCAACCGGTACCAGCCCGACGGGAAGCTGCACATCGTGCCGATGGGCGCGGCCCAGAAGCAGCTGGCGATCGTCGGGGCCGGGCGGTACCAAGTGGTGGCGCAGCGGCGGCTGATGGTGCGCGCCGCGGGCGAACTGGCGCGCCGGCTGCACGCCGAGACGCTGGTGACCGGCGACAACCTCGGGCAGGTGGCCAGCCAGACGCTGAAGAACCTGGCCGCCGTCGACGAGGCGTCCGTCCTGCCGGTGCTGCGCCCGCTGGTCGGCTGGGAGAAGCAGGAGATCATCGACGAGGCGCGGGGCATCGGCACCGCGGACATCTCCGTACTTCCCGACGAGGACTGCTGCCAGCTGCTGACGCCGGAGAAGGTCACCACCGCCGCGCGGCTGCCGGACCTCGAACGCATCGAGCGGCGGCTGGAGATGGACGAGATCATCGAGGAGCTGCTGGACAGCGCGCAGCGCCTCACCCCCGGCGCCGACGCGGGCCCCTCCGGCCTCACCGCACCGAGCTGCGCGGGCACGGCCTGATGGCGCCGGAGCGGCACGTCCTCGTCGTCGGCATCGGCGCGGGCGACCCGGAGCACCTGACCTTCGCCGCGGTCCACGCCATGCGGCGGGCCGACGTCTTCTTCGTGATCGAGAAGGGCGAGGCGAAGGCGGGCCTGACGCGGCTGCGCCGGGACGTGCTGGACGCACACGTGCCCGGCCCGTTCCGGATCGTCGAGGCGGACGACCCGTGGCGGGACCGCACCCGGCGGGAGGCCGGGGCGTACGCCTCGGCCGTGCACGGCTGGCGGGGGCGGCGGGCAGACCTGTTCGAGCGGCTGATCCGCGAGGAGCTCGCGCCGGGCGAGTGCGGCGCGTTCCTGGTGTGGGGCGACCCGGGGCTGTACGACAGCACGCTCGGGGTGCTGGAGGAGGTCACCGCGCGGGGCACGGTGGCCTTCGGCTACGAGGTGGTGCCCGGGGTGAGCAGCGTCTCCGCGCTGGCCGCCCGGCACCGCATCCCGCTGAACCGGGTCGGCCGTCCCGTGCACATCACGCCGGGGCGCCAACTGGCCGACCGGCTCCCGGAGTTCCTCGGCGGCGAGAGCGACGTCGTCGTCATGCTCGACACCACCGAGGCGCTCCCCCAGCTCGCCGAGCGGGCCGGTGCGGCGCTGTGGATCTACTGGGGCGCCTACCTGGGCACCCCGGACGAACTCCTCGTCGCCGGGCCGCTGCCGGAGGTGGCGGCCCGCATCGACGCGCTGCGGAAGCGCGCCCGCGCGGAGCACGGCTGGATCATGGACACCTATCTGCTCCGCTTCACCGGCCGGCCCTCCGGAACGGACTGAGCGACGGAGAACGAACCGTGCGCGGGGGTGCGCGCCGCCGCACGCACCCCCGCGCGCGGGCTCAGGACAGCGGCCCGTAGGACTCGGGGCGGCGGGTGGCCAGGAACGGGAAGAGCTCCAGCCAGTCGCGGCGCGCGTCCAGGTCCAGGTCGGCGACCAGGACGGCGGCCTCGTCCCGCGGGGCCTGCGCGAGGACCCGGCCGTACGGGTCGACGATGAAGGAGCTGCCGTAGAAGGTCAGCGTGCCCTCGGTGCCGATGCGGTTGGGGACGACCATGAACGTCGCGTTGGCGATGGCGTTGCCCGTGATGACCTTCTGCCACAGCGGCTGGGTGTCGAAGCCGGGGTGGCCGGGCTCGGAGCCGATGGCCGTCGGGTAGACGAGGACGTCGGTCCCGGCGAGCGAGTAGGCGCGGGCCAACTCGGGGAACCACTGGTCCCAGCAGGTCGGCAGGCCGACGCGGGCCTGCTCGACGTCGACCGGCGCGTAGGCGTCGTCCCCGGCCGGGCCCTGCCGGAACCAGTGGTCCTCGTAGTAGCCCTCGGAGACGGGGATGTGCATCTTGCGGGTGCGGCGGACGAGCGTGCCGTCGGGGGCCACGAGGATCGCGGTGTTGTAGCCGAGCCCGTCGTCCGAGCCGTCCGGGGCCGGGGCCTTCTCGTAGAGCGAGGCGTGCACGTACACGCCGTACTCGCGGGCCGCCTCGGCGGCGAAGGTGAAGGTCGGGCCCGACTCCAGCTCCTCGGGGCCGGCGGGCGCGGGGTGGTCGGCCTTGCGGACCACGGCGAAGTACGGGGAGAGGGTCAGCTCCTGGAGGCACACCACCCGGGCGCCCTCCTCCGCGGCGAGGCGGATGCCCTCGCGCAGTGCTGCCTTGTGCTCGGCCGGGTCGCTGTGCCAGCGCTCCTGCACGGCGGCGACGCGGAACGGCTCGCGCTCGGCGGGGCGGGTGCGGGTGGGCGATGCGGGCGGGTTGTACGCGGTGATCACACGCATGAGGGCTCCCGATGACGTGACGGGGGGGGGACGAGCGGCGGGTGGGGCGGACGGTGGGGAGGGTCCGGCGCACGGGGCGCCGGACACCGCCCACCACCTTGCCGGAACGTTCCGGCACGGAGCAATGTACGCACGGCCGGAACGTTCCGGCAAGCCCCGTCCGGCAACCGCCCGCGGGGATAGACTTGCGGACTTGTGAGCAGTCGCAGCGTGAATCTCGTCGATGTCGCCCGCGCGGCCGGGGTCTCCAAGAGCACCGTCTCCGACGCGCTCCAGGGCTCGGGCCGGGTCGCGGAGGCGACCCGCGAGCGGGTCCGCGAGGTCGCCAGGGAGCTCGGCTACCGCCCCAACAGCGCGGCCCGCAGCCTCCGCCGCGCCGGCACCGGCGCCGTCGGCCTGCACCTCCCGCAGACCGCGACCCGGCTCGACTACTACATGCGCCTCGCCTTCGGCGCCGCCGCGCGCGCCCAGGAGGACGGCCTCGACGTCGTCCTCCTCGCCCCGGCCGGCGGCACCGGCGGGCCGCTCGCCTCCCGCGTCGACGGGCTGCTCGTCATCGACCCCGAGGCGGGCGACGAAACCGTGCACGGCCTGCTCGGCGCGGGCGTCCCCGTCGTCACCGGCGAGCGCTACCTGGGCCCCGCCTCGGGCCCCAGCGGCGCCGTCGTCTGCGACAACGCCGCTTCGCTGACCGCGCTGCTGGACCACCTCGGCGCCCGGGGCGCCCGGCGCCCCGCGCTGCTCGCCCCCGCCGGAAGCTCCGCCTGGGCCACCGCGCTGCGCGAGACGGCGGGCACCTGGGGGCGCGACAACGGCGGAACTCCCGTCGCCGTACGCACCGTTCCGTTCGCGGCCACCCCCGCCGAGGCCGAGGCCGCCACCCGCCGGCTGCTCACCGAGGAGCCGGACATCGACGCCGTCGTCTGCGCCCCGGACGGCGCGGCGCCCGGCGTGCTCCAGGCCGCCGCGGCGCTGGGCCGCGAGGCCGGGCGCGACCTGCTGGTGGCCTCCTGCGTGGACGGCGTCACCACCCGGGGCGCGATCCCCCCGGTCACCGCCGTGGACCTGCGTCCCACGGACTACGGGCGGGCCTGCGCGGAGCTGCTGAGCGACATCCTCGCGGACCGCGCCCCGCGCGACGCCGTACGCCACCACGACTGGACCCTGCGCACCCGCGCCTCCACCGGCGCCGGCTGAGGCGCCGGGCGCGTCAGCCGCGCGCCGGCTTGCGGGCCTCGACGAGGGTGCGGGTCGCGTGGGCGACGAAGGGGCCGTCCGCCTGGATCCGGTCGTGCAGGGCGCGCAGCCGCTCGCGGTGGGCGGCCACGGTGAAACCGGGCACCATCCAGATCACCTTGCGCAGGAAATAGACCACGGCGCCGACGTCGAAGAACTCCGTCCGGAGCCGCTCGCAGCGCACGTCCACGACGTCCAGCCCGGCGGCCCGCGCCTGAGCGCACTCCAGGTCCGGATGCCGCAGGCGGGCGGCCTCGGGCTGCGGGCCGAGGAAGTACTCCACCAGCTCGAACACCGAGGCGTGGCCCACGTGTTGGGCGAAGTACGTGCCGCCGGGGCGGAGCACGCGGGCGATCTCCGTCCAGTGGACCGTCGCCGGGTGCCGGCTGGTGACCAGGTCGAACGCCTCGTCCGCGAAGGGCAGCGGGGGCTCGTCCGGGTCGGCGACGACGACGGCGCCCAGCGGGTGCAGCAGCCGGGTGGCCTTCTCGACGTTCGGCGGCCAGGACTCGGTGGCGACCATCGTGGCGGGCAGCGCTCCCGCCGCCCCGGCCAGGACCTCGCCGCCGCCCGTCTGCACGTCGAGGGCGGCGGAGGCGGACGCCAGCCGCCCGGCCATCGACCGCTGGTATCCCCAGGACGGCCGCTCCTCCGTCGCCCGGCCGTCCAGCCAGGAGAAGTCCCAGCCCTCCACGGGAGCGTCCTCGGCCTCGGCGAGCAAATCGTCAAACGTACGTGCCATGCCCGCATCCTCACCCCGCCGCACCGCGACTGCCAGCGGTTTTCCCGGCGGCCCGGCGCACTGTCCACAGCTGGGGACGAAGGGCCGGACGTGCGGTCGGCGACGGCGGTACGGCGAGCCGGGTGACAGCGGGCGGCCCGTCACTACAGCGTGGTTCCACCGTCCGGTCCGGCCACGAGCACAGTGGGCGGCGGCAGAAGGAGAGTTCAGGAACAGGTGGACGCGGCGAAGGAACCACGGGACGGAGAGCAGCGCTCCCGGCACGGCGGAGTGCGGGCGCGGCTGCGCGACTGGGCGGGCGGCACGCGCCGCGTCCCCGGCCGGATGCGGAACTGGGTGCGGCGGGCGCGGGACACCGCCGGGTACGAGCGGGACACCGCGCTGCTGCTCGCGAAGAGCGCCCTGGCGGGCGTCGTCTCCTGGGCGGTGGCGGACGGGGTGTTCGCCTCGCCGCAGGCCACCTACGCGCCGTTCACCGCGCTGCTGGTGGTGCAGTCCACGGTGTACCGGACGCTGTTGCAGTCCGCGCAGTACCTCGCCGCCGTGCTGCTGGGGGTGCTCGCCGCCGCACTGACCGGGAGCTTCCTCCAGCCGGCGCTGGTGGCCTTCGCCGTGATGCTCGTCGTCGGGCTGCTCGGCGGCCGCTGGAACCGGCTCGGCGCACAGGGCGCGCAGGTGCCCGTCATCGGGATCTTCGCGTTCAACTCCCTCTCCGGGGGCGCGACGGGGGCGCTCACCGACATCGTCGGCATGGTGGTGCTCGGCGCGGCGGTGGGCGTCCTGAGCAACCTGCTGCTGCTCCCGCCGATGCGGTACCGGGACGCGGAACAGGGCGTGCGGGAGCTGGCCTCCGCGCTGCACACGCTGCTGTGCGACATGTCCGAGGGCCTGCGCGAGGGCGTACCGAGCTCCGACACGGCGGACGACTGGGTGCGCCGCACCGCCGCGATGGACGGGACGGCGCGCAAGGCGCGGCAGGCGGTGGAGCACGGCGCGGAGAGCGTCTCGTACAACCCGCGCCGGCTGCTGTCGCGCCGCCATCCCACGACCTTCGAGGGCTGCCGGACCGCCGTGGAGTGCCTGGAGCGGGCGAGCGAGCAGGTGCGGAGCATCGCCAGGGGCGTCCAGCACGCCTCGGACGGCGGGGAGCGGGAGCCGGGCGGCGGGGCCGACCGGCGCCCCGAGACGCCCGGTTCGCGGTTCCTGCGCTCCTACGCGCGGCTGCTGGAGGTCACCGCCGCCATGGCCCGCGACCTCGGCCGCACGGCCGACGGCAAGGAGGACCGGGACGGCCGCGACGAGGAGTCCGGGGACGGTGAGTACGCCGCGCTGGAGCGGCACCGGGAGGAGGGCCGCCGGAGGTACGGCGAGCTCGCCGAGGAGATCGAGGAGCGGCCCGAATGGCCCGCCGGCGGGGCGCTGTTGATCGACGCGGAGCGTCTGATGCAGGAATTCGACCGCGTCCAGCACCAGGGCTCGCCCCCGCCGCCCCACCAGGACGGCGGCTGAACCACCGGGCCCGGCCGGTCAGATGCCCTCGGTCAGCAGCCGGTACGCCGGCCTGACCACCGTCCGGCCGCGCGCGTACCTGCGGGTGGCGAGGGCGACGACGGCCGTCCCCGTGTCGGGGCGGAAGCCGAGGAACGCCTCCTGCCCCATCGTCGCGCCGGAGTGGAAGTAGACGCAGCCCTCGGGGGACGGGTGCCGCGTCCAGGCGAGGGTGTACGTGTGCCGGCGCCCGGCCCCCGCGCTGGTGTGCAGCAGCGGTTTCCGCACGTACGTCAGGGCGGTGGGCAACGGCGTTGCGCCGGGCCGGAGATGGGCCTCCAGATAGGTGAGCAGGTCGCCGGGGGTGGCCCGGACGCCCGCACTGGCGGTGAAGCCGCCCGGGTCGAACGGCGGGAGCTCGCGCACGCCGTCCCTCCCGTGCCCCGTGGCGTCCTCGCCGGGCTCCTGCGGGGCGAGACAGGTGCGGTCCATGCCCAGCGGGGCCAGCACCCGCTGGTGCAGCAGCTGCGGATAGTGGGTGCCCGCCGCTTCGGACAGGGCGATGCCGAGCAGTGCGACGCCGAAGTTGGAGTACCACCAGTGGCTTCCCGGAGCGCGCCGCGGGCGGCTTCCGGCGAAGGCGTCGAGCAGCTGCCGCCGCCCGTACGCGGCGTACGGATTGGTGCGCCACTTCGGCACGGCCTGCGGGATGAGGTCGTGCGGCACCCGCGGCAGTCCGGAGGTGTGGGTGGCCAGATGGAGCAGCGTGATCGCGTCGCGGTGCCGCTCCCCCGTGCCGCGCCGGTAGGCGGGCGGCCCGGGCGGGAGCAGGCGGCGCGCGGCCGGTTCGTCGAGGCGGACGTACTGCTGCCGGGCGAGCTCGGCGAGCAGCAGGCCGGTGAACGTCTTGGTGGCCGAGCCGAGTTCGTAGCGGAGCGCCTCCCGTGGCACCCCGGGGAGCGGCCCTGTGCCTCCGGTGGCGACGGTGCGCAGCCCGTACTGGCTGTGGGCGAAGACCACGTCCGGCGCGTCGACCGACTCCACCGCCTCCCGCAGCCGCTCCTCGGCCAGGCTGCGGGCGACGTCGGTGGTCGCCTCGGCCGGGGCGAGCATGCTCATCGGGCGGCGCCGGTGAGCGCGGTCATCGCCCGCGAGGTCGCCATGACGGAGGCGAAGGCGGCGACGAGCGTGGGGTGGAAGGCGATGTCGAAGGTCTCGTCCGGTCCGGCGTCCGGCAGGCTGTGCTGCACCGGCATGGCACCGTCCGCGCGCTGCGCGTCCGCGTACCGCTGCCAGATGTCCGGGTCCAGCACGGGACGCGGCAGGCAGGCGTCGACGACGAGGAGTTCGCCGAGCAGGTCCCAGTGCTCCATTCCGGCCCAGTCGTCGATCCACACGGGCAGCCACAGCGCCAGATAGTCGGCGATGCGGGCGGGCAGCCCCTCCGGCCGCTCGCCCCAGTCGGTGAGGTGGAAGACGGTGTGGGTGACGTCGTAGCTGACGTAGTACTCCGCCGACCACGGCTCGGGGGTCTGCCCCAGCCAGGTACGCGCCGTCGCCTCCGGAACGGGGAGGCTGGCCTCCATTCCGGCGCGCTCCTCCACCCGCGCGAGGCCGAGCCGCCGGGTGGGCCCCATTTCCATCGCCCGCCAACTGGCCAGCCGCCGCGCGCTGTTCGCACAGTCCTCGACGTCCCTGTGCCGGTAGCCCAGCTCGCGGAAGGGGACGTACAGCTCCAGCGGGATGGGCGAGAGCGGCTCCCTGCGCTGCATGTGCGCGAGCAGCCCGCCGCCCTCCAGCGGCTCCCGCCACAGGTAGTCCAGAAGTTCCCGGACCACCTCGGACTGGCGCGATCCGGCGACGCCCTCGCGGAAGAGCACCTTGCCGACGACGGCGAACTCACCGACGGGCTTGAGCTGCTCGCCCAGCTCCCGCCCCGTCGCGTCGCCCTCTCTGCCGCGGAAGCGGGAACGGTTCGCGGACAGCCAGTCGAGCGCCTTGGCGCCCACGGTGTGCGGCAGCTGCGGACTCGTCATGTCTCTGCTCCTCCGGTACTCCGCTCGCTCTCGTCCGCCGCGCGTGCCGAGGCCAGGACCGCGGCCAGGGTGCCCGTCAGCGTGGAGTGGTAGCAGGCGAGAAAAGTCCCCTCCGCGTCCTCGTCCGGTACGGGGCCCGACTCCGGGATCGCGCCCGTGGCGCCCTGCACCGCCGCGTAGGCCCGCCACGCCTCGGTGACCGGTACGGCGCCGGGGTCGGGGAGGCACGCGGCGACGGCGAGGAGTTCGCCGGTCAGGTCCCAATACCCGTGCTCCAGGCAGGAGTCCAGCCAGGCGGGCAGCCACAGCGCGAGGTAGTCGCAGACCTCGCCGGGCAGCCGCCACGGCGCGCTGCCCCAGTTGGTGACGTGGAAGACGTGGTGCGTCAGCGCGTATCCCGCGTGGAGCTCGAACGCCCACGGCTCCGCCGGGCCGCCGAGCCAGGTGCGCCGCATGGCGTCCTGGGGGTCCTCGCCCGGCGGGAGGCCCAGCCGGTGCTGGACGTTGAGCAGCGACAGCTTGCGGGTGGGGTCGTGCTCGGTCAGCCGCCAGGCGCGGGTGCCCGCGGCGAAGCGCGCGTACTCCTCGAACTCCTCGTGCCGCAGGCCCGCTTCGGAGAACGCGCCGTAGAACTCCACCGGGTACGTCGCGTGCGGCTCCCCGCGCACGAGCGTCAGGAACAGCTCGCCGTGCCGCATCTCGGCCCAGGCGGCATCGAGCAACTCCCCTGCCGTGCGGCGCTGTTCGCTGCCCGGCGGGGCGTGGCGCAGGGTGCACTGGCTGATCTGCGCGAGTTCGCCGAGGGGTTTGAGCGTCACGTTGCGGTCGATGCGCGGGTGGTCGACGTCCTCGGGCAGGGCGAAGTCGGCCAGGTGGGAGTGCAGCCAGGACAGCGCGGCGCGGGAGAGCCCGTCCTGGAGGCTCCGCAGCTCCGCCCCGTCGTCCGCCGCCCGGTCCCCCTGCGCGACGGCTGTGTTCATACGCCCGCCCTGTCCTGCGCGAGGAGCGCGGTCTCCCGGGCCAGTCGGGCCGCCCGTACGTGCAGGGCGACGCGGGCGTCCGCCGCGGCGCCCATGTGGTGCACGAATTCGAGGCCCGTGTCCAGGCACAGCGACTCGGGTACGCCCTCGGTCGTCGCCAGCCAGCGGCCCGCTCCGGCCGCCTGCAGCCAGTCCCGCCGGCGCACCGCCCGGACGAAGCCGCGAGAGAGGTCCACCGGACGCCGGGCCACGGCGTCCGCCAGCGCGGAGGGCATGCCGGGGACGGCGAGGGAGGCCACCTGCGCCAGCTGGTGCGTCACCCGCTGCCAGGACTCGGCGGCCACCCAGTCCGTGGCGGGCGCCGCGCCGTCGGGGGCGCCGGGCGGGGCCGTGCCTCCGGCTCCGGCCGCGCGGGCGCGCTCCAGCGCCGCGCACATGCCCCAGTGGGTCCAGGCCGTCGCGGCGGACGCGCCACTGCCCGGCGGGTACGCGGACACCGCCGCGCCGACCAGCGCCACATCGGCGTCCGTGGGGGTCTTGCCGGCCAGCGTGCAGGGGGCCAGCACATCGGCGCCCAGCACGCGCGCGGCGGCGAGGGCGACCGGGTCGTCGGCGCCGGTCAGTACAGAGCCCAGGACGTCGGAACGGCCGCCCCCGCCCCGAAGGGCGGGGACGACCGCGGACGCGAACTCCTGTACCACGGCCTGAAGTCGGCTCGCGGTTGCAGAACGCTCCGTTTCCACGATCCGCGTCAGCCCTTCCCGGGGCGCGGGGTCTGCGGCGAGAGGAGCAGCAGCCCCGCGAGGAGCACTGCACCTGCGCATTCCGCACTGTCGCGGAACGTACCGTCCGGCTCGGCCTGGTTCAGCAGCGACTCGACGTCGTCCGCCATGGCCTCTGTCGCGAGCGTACGAGGTTCTTCGACCGGCAGCATAGGATCATCCCCTATGAGTGGCTTGTAGATCCTCAGACAGTTAAATCCCATATGTCCGACCCCGCAAACGGGGGACGCCCACCCGGCCAACGCACCGGCGCTACGCGCGAGTCACTTCGGATACGCCCCGGGGTGGCGGGGCGGGGCACGGCAGGAGGCGCCAACCGGCCTGCTGCGGCGGGGAGTTGGGCCGGGTCGACGGCGGGGAGAGCGGCGCGGGCGGGAGCGGCCGTGGCCGGGTGTGTGTCCCGCCCGCGCCGTGCGCGGCCCGGAGGTTTCGGGGGGAGAGACCTCGTCGCGGGACCGCGCGGCCGATGACCAGTCGGCCCACTGTGTCCAGCGCCAACGCCCCCGGAGATGTCACAGGGCACGCCCCCGGCCCCGGACGGACCCCGCGCGCCCCTGGTCGCCGCACGTCAGCGACCCGGCGTGCGCAATTGCAACGGAGAGGTCACACCCCTCCATCCCGCCCTGTACCCGGCACAGCGCATGGTGTGGGATGGCCGGGCACCATTCACAACTTGACCGTGATCAAAGGGGGACCTGTGGCACGGGGACAGAACGCGCGGAGAGTCGCGCAAGCGGTGGCCGGCGGCGCCGACCCGCGGGGGGTGGCCGAGGAGGAACTGCGACGAGCCGCCGGAGGCGCCGGAGGCCAGGGCGCCGAGGGAGTACGGGAGGACGGCGTCGACCCCGCCGACTTCCCCGCGGCCCGCGAACAGGGCGGCAGCATCGACACCGTCATGGCGGAGCAGACCGTCCCGCTGGACGAGGCCGCCGAGGCGCTCAACCGCAGCGAACAGCACCGCGAGAGCGGCCGGACGGTGCACGGCGTGTGCCCGATGGTCATCCCCAAGGGGCGCTCCCTGCTGAGCATGCTGCCCGTGCTGCTCCTGCTGGTCATCGGCGTGATCGGCACCTCCGTCGCCGCCGCGACCTCGGCCGTGACGGGCATCTCCACCCTGGCCCACCCGCTGTTCGGGCTGCACTACTGGATCGTCGCCGTCTCCGCCGTCGCCTTCGTGTGGTGGAAGCAGGGCATGGTGATGGTCCCGGACGGCTGCCAGGCGCTGATCACCCGCTTCGGCAAGCTGGAGCAGGTCGTCGGCCCCGGCCGGGTCATCCTGCTGAACCCGTGGAAGCGGGTCTCGTACATCATCAACACCACCCGCGAGTACCCCTTCAACGCGCCGGTGCGGGAGGCCCCCACGCGGGGCGGGGTGAAGGCGTCCATCGACCTGTTCATCCAGTTCCGGATCAGCGACCCGGTCGAGTTCGTCTACACGCTGGGCGCCGTGCGCGGCTTCGAGGAGAAGCTCAACAACGCGGTCAGCGAGACGATCCGCAGCCTCATCTACGAGCAGGAGGCCTCCGGCATCTACGACATGGTCGGTGAGGACACCGGCCGTCTGCTGGAGCAGCTCAACGGCCAGTTCCGGCCCGCGGCCGAGCTGACCAACGCGAACATCACGCACGCCGAACCGTCCGACCGCGGCTACCGCATGGACCTCGCGGCGCCCGAGATGGTGCGCGTCGCGAAGGAGGCGTACACCCACGAGTACGCGCTCCAGCTGCGCAAGGAGCAGGACGAGGGCGACCTCAGCAAGGAACTCGCGGGCCGCCAGGAGACGTTGTCCGCCATCACCGCGGACATCGCCCAGTACCAGGCGCAGATGGACACCGCCGTCGAGCGCGAGACCAACCGCGCGGGCGCGCTGGCCCGCCAGCGCTACGTCCAGGCCGAGTCCGAGGCGAAGGCCAACGCGGCGCTGCTGGAGGCCCAGGCGCTCGACATCCGCGCGGTGACCGCGGCCGAGGCCCCGGAGATCCTGGAGTACCGCTACCAGCAGCAGGTCCTGGACACCCTGGAGGGCGTCGCCGACCACCTGCCGCGCCTGGTGCGCATCGGCGGCTCGGACGGCCCCGACGGCGCGGCCGGCGTCGATTTCCTGGCGCTGGCCCGCGAGTTGGTGGGCGAACGCGGCACCGAACTGTTCTCCGAGGAGGACATGGCGGCCGTGCGCGCCCGGCTGGACGAGGTCACCGAGCGCATCACCTCCCGTCAGGGCGAGATCGACGCACTGCTGGAGGCCGACCGGCCCACCGTCCCGGCGGCCCCGCAGGGCACCGGCGGCACGGACGATCCGGACGACGAGACCACCGCCCCGGCGACCGTTTTCGAGGGAGGCGCGGAATGAGCAGCGCAGGCATCAACCGCAGGTCGGTCATCACCGAACAGGTCGCCCCCTGGTCGGAGATCCCGCAGCTGCTGCGCGGCGGCGAGGCGGGCACCCTCGTACCGGTCATCATCCCCCGCCACCGGCAGAAGCTGTGGTGGATGCTCCCCCTGTGGGCCGGCCTCTTCGCGCTGCTCAGCGGCGTGATGCTGACCGTGCAGGGCGGCGGAGGCGGAGCCGCGGCCCTCGCGTACGGCTCGCTCGCCGTGACCGCGTACGTGGCGGGCGTCGTCCTCGTACTCGGCGGGGCACTGTGGTGGTGGCGCTCCTCGATCGTCGAGATCGAGCAGGGCACCAACGGCATCCTGACCCGCTACGGCGCCATCTCCCGCACCCTGGACCCGGGACGTCACTACCTGTGGCACCCCTGGTCGCGGGTGGACTTCGTGGTCGACACCGCGACGGAGATCCCGTACTCGGCCCCCGTCGTCGCCTGCCCGACGCACGAGAACGTGCCGCTGCGCGCGATCGAGTTCTTCCTGAAGTTCCGCATCACCGACGCGGTGCTGTTCGTCCGCACCATCGGCGCGGGCAACTTCGACCTGGTGCTGTCGGCCGCCGTCCAGGACGCGATCCGGCAGCGCGGCCGCATGGTGCACACCGAACGCGCCTACGACCTGCGCGGCTCGGACGTGCACGACATGCAGGAACTGCTCACCCGGCAGCTGTCCCGGTACGGCGTGCGCATCACCGGATGCAACATCCCGGACGTCCAGCTGCCCGCGCAGTACCAGCAGCACCTGGCGACGCGGGAGCGCGTCGCCAAGGAGGCCACCGCGTACGAGCAGGAGTGGGGCCTCACCCGCAAGCGCCGGATCGACAGCCTCCAGATGGACATCGAGCGGGCCAAGAAGGTGCGGGACGCCCGCATCGTCGAGGTGAAGGCCGCGCTCAACAAGGCACGCGAGGACGTCGCGCAGCTGCTGGAGGAGCAGGAGACCGACGCGCAGAAGGTGCGCTTCGAGATCGAGACCCGCGGCCGCAGCGGCCTCATCTCCGCCGAGAACGAGGCCCGCGCACAGCGCCGCCTCGCCCAGGCGTACCGCGACAACCGCGCGGTGCTGCAGTACGAACTCGCCCGCCGCAGGCTTGAGGTGGGCGCCCAACTCGCCGGGAACGCACCGCAGCCGGTGGTCGTCCGCACGGACGGGGCGAACGGCGGCGGGGACACCTCCGCGCTGTCCACGCTGCTCACCGCGCAGCTCCTGCCGAGCATGCAGGGCCTGCCGAACGGCAACGGCGCCGCCCCGCGCGGCGGCGGCAACGGCGGCCGGGCCGCGGCGAAGGCCGCGCAGGCGGCGGTCGACGCGGCCGCGCAGCTGAACGACTGACGCGCGGACCGGTTCGATCGGGCGCGGGCACCCTCCGGGGGCCCGCGCCCGTGGCGTTCCGGGGGTGCGGCGTGCGCGGCACTGTGCGCCGGGGCAACATCGGGGCATGAACATCACCGTGCGACTCGCCCAGCAGCCCGAGGCCGACGCGCTCCTCGGCCGCGACCCGCTCGCCGTCCTGGTCGGCGCCCTGCTGGACCAGCAGGTGCCCATGGAGTGGGCGTTCACCGGGCCGTACACCATCGCGCAGCGCATGGGGCACGACTCCCTGGACGCGCACGAGATCGCCGCCCGCAGCCAGGAGGACTTCGCGCAGATCCTCTCGGAGAAGCCCGCGGTGCACCGCTACCCGGGCTCGATGGCCAAACGGGTGCAGGAGCTGTGCGCGTACCTGGTGGAGACGTACGACGGCAAGGCCGAGCGCGTCTGGGAGGAGGCGGAGAGCGGCCGGGACCTGCTGGGGCGGCTGACCGCCCTCCCCGGTTTCGGGAAGCACAAGGCCCAGGTCTTCACCGCCCTCCTGGGCAAGCAGTACGGCGTCCGCCCCACCGGATGGCGCGAGGCGGCGGGCGACTACGGAGCCGAGGACGCGCAGCTGTCCGTCGCGGACGTGACGGGACCGGAGTCGCTGGGCCAAGTCCGCGAGCGGAAGCGGGAGATGAAGCAGCGGGCGAAGGAGGAGAAGGAGCGGAAGGGCGCCACCGGGAAGAAGTGAGCCCCCGCCCCCGGCACGTATGAGGCGTCGCGTCCGCTGCGGACGCGACGCCTCCGTCGTTCCGGATACCCCCTGAGGCGGAGGGGGTCCGCCTTGAGGAGGAAACTTCCGCGCCGAGGCAACGTCATCGGCCCGGCCGTCGTCTTGATCAGCAACAGGAGCGTCCGGCGCGCGCGTTGGGCGTGGAAAGACCGTCGGACACCGGCACGTACCGCCGCCGGCGCGTACGGACCGACCGGCCGGAGGGCCGGGCAGGCCGTTCGCGACGCAATCCGTGCAGATCGCTATACACCAGGTGTAGACACCGGGTGTATAGTTCCTCGCACGACGGGGACGAGGCGCCTGACCAGCGCCGAGGCCCGGCCCGGGCTCCGGGCCGGGCCGATCTCCGGGCCGGGCCTCGGCGCGGTTTTCTGCGGCGCGAGCCGGACGGGGCGAGCAGAAAGGCATTCATGTTCACGAAGGCATCCGCACCCGAGTACCAGGGCGCACTCACCTCCCTCTCGGTGAATGCGTCGCTCACGGACGTGCTGGCCAAGGGCACCGAACAGCTGCGGGAGGCCGAGCGGTCCGGCTCCCCGTCCGAGGTGGCGCGCGCGGGCCTGGCCGTGGCCGAGGCCCAGCGCCGGCTGGGGAACGTCGCCGAGGCCGACCTCGCCTGGAAGTCGAGCTACCGCACGGCGCGCGGCGCCGGCGACCTGGGCGCGATGGCCTGGGCCCTGTGGAGCGGCGGCACCCTGGCCAGGCAGCGCGGAAAGCTGACGCTGGCCCGCCGGCTGCTCGGGCTCGCCGCCGAGATGGGCAAGCGCGGCGACGACATCGTCGCGCGCGGGTACTCCCTGGCGGGCATGGCCGAGACGGGCCGCATCCAGGGGGACTACGAGGCGGTGGAGCAGCTGCACGAACAACTGCTCGCCGAGGCACGGAAGCGCGGCGAGGCCCGGCACACCGTCTGGGCGCTGGAGGGGATAGCCCAGATACACCGCAACACCGGCAGGTACGACACCGCGCTGGCGATGTTCGAGGAGGCGGCCGGCATCGCCCGGCAGGCGGACGACCAGCGCGGACGCGCCTGGGCGCTGCGCGGCGTGGCCGACATCCTCTCGGTACGCGGTGACGACCCGGAGCGCGCGCTGGAGCTGCTCTCGGAGGCGGAGTCGACCTGCCGCGCCATGCGGCTGTCGAGCGCGCTCGCCTACAACCACAAGATGCGGGGCAACGTCTTCTTCCGCGCCGGACGGTACGAAGAGGCCCGCCCGGTCTACGAGTTGGCGCTCCAGGAGTTCGAGGAGATGAACGAGCCGCGCGGCGCCGCGCTGTCCCGGCTCGGCCTGGTGAAGACGCTCGCGCAGCTCGGCCGGGAGCCCCGGGAGACCGCGCGGGACCTGCACGCGCTCCGCCGCACCCTCGACACGATCGGCCTGCGGCACGCCCGCGACATGGTCGACAAGGCCCTGGCCGAACTGGGCGCCGCGCTCGAACCGACCCCGGCGGGCACGACGGGAGAGGGGGACCACTGACGATGAAACCGGCTCAGCATTCCGCCACCACCACCGAATCCACCGGCACCTGCACCTGCGCGCTCACTCCCGAGGTCAGCGCCCCCGAGGTGCTCGCCCGCTGCCGCGAGACCGTACGCCCCGGCCTGAGCGAGGCCGTCGGCCAACTCCACGCGCTCCCCCGCGAGATGGCCGCCTTCTCCCTCGGCTGGTGCGAGCCGGGCGGCACCCCGTCGGGCCGCACCGGCGCGGGCGGCAAGGGCGTGCGCCAGGCGCTGACGGTGCTCTGCGCCGAGGCGTTCGGCGCCCCCGCGGCCGAGGCGGTGCCCGGCGCCGTGGCCGTCGAACTCATCCACACCTTCTCGCTGTTGCACGACGACATCATGGACGGCGACGAGCTCCGCCGGCAGCGCCCGACGGTGTGGAAGGCGTACGGCACCGGCCCCGCCGTCCTCGCCGGTGACGCCCTGTTCGCCCTGGCGATGGAGACCCTGACCACCTCGGCAGGGCCGTACGCCCCCGAGGCGGTGCGGCGGCTGACGAGGGCGCTCGGCGAACTGGTCCGCGGCCAGGCCGAGGACCTGACGTTCGAGGACCGCCCCTGGACGGGCGAGGAGGCCGTACGACCCGAGGAGTACCGGACAATGGCGGAGCACAAGACGGGCTCGCTCCTCGGCTGCGCCGCCGCGACGGGCGCCGTCCTCGCCGGGGCTCCCCGGCACACGGCGGACGTGCTCGACCGCGCCGGCCGGCACCTCGGCATCGCCTTCCAGGCCGTGGACGACCTGCTCGGCATCTGGGGAGACCCGCAGGTCACGGGCAAGGCCGTGCACAACGACCTGCGTCAGCGGAAGAAGACCTTCCCCGTCCTCGCCGCGCTCTCCTCCGGCGGCCCCGCCGCTCAGGAACTGGGCGAACTCCTCACCTCGGACGCCATGTCCGGCCCCACCCCGGACAGCGGAACCCTCCGCCGGGCCGCCGCCCTGGTGGAACGGGCGGACGGACGCTCGGCCACGCTCGCCGAGGCCCGCGTCCACCTCGCGACGGCCCGGGAGCTGCTGCGCGGCGTCGAGATGGAGCACCGTCCGGCCGAGGAGTTGGAGGCCCTCCTGCCGTACCTCATAGACCGAAGCCTCTGACCCCGCCGGGCACCCCCACGGCTACAGCGGGGTCGCGGCCTTCAGGACGAGGAACAGGGCGACGGCCGCGTTGAGCGAGGAGAGCGCGGAGGCGGCCGTCCCGGCGGCGGCCACGAAGGCGGCCAGCCCGGCACGCGTCAGCGCCGGCGGCCAACTGCGGGACGGCGGTGTCGGTTCGAGCAGCGCGGCGACCCTGCGCGGCACCGGACCGGTGGAGGCGAAGGCCAGTACCCCGGCCATCGCCTCGCCCCGTGACACCAGCGCCGCCTTGCCCACGGCGCGGGCGACGACCTTGCGGTCGCCCACGGCCCGGGCGGCCTCCTCGTCGGCCCAGCGCTCGGCGCTGTAGGCGACCGCGTCCCGGAGCGGCCGGAGCAACGGATTGGCGCGCGCGGCGAGTTGGGAGGCGAGCAGGAAGCGGTGGTGCCTGGCCCCCAGGTGCGCCCGCTCATGGGCGATGAGCGCCCGCCGCTCGTCACCGGCCAGCGACCGCAGCATGCCGGTCGACACGACGACCCGCCCCGCCCGGCCCCGCCCCGGCACCTCGGCCCGGGGCCACCCCGGGTTCAGCCCCGACCCGTACGGACCCGGACCCGACAGCAGCGAGCCCGAGAAGCGCGACGTGAAGGGGGAGACGAGGGGCGAGACGACGTGGGACGCGTCGAACCGGGAGAGAGAGGTGAAGGACAACGGGCCCGGAAGGGCGTAGGCATAGGCGCGGCTGTCGGGGAGCACGGCGAGGTCCGAGCGGTACGGCAGCCCGTCGAGGGCCTCCAGGGCCCGCGCCCGTACCCGCCGGTGCCGCCAGAGCGCCGTCCCGCACGAGCCGAGCACCAGCGCCAGCGCGCCGATCGCCGCCGTACCGGTGGTCTCGGCGAAGGGAACGGCCGCCCGGACCTCCGGGTCGGACCAGCCGTCGGGCAGCGGGTTCCCCGGCAGCTGCGCGGTCCCGACGACCATCAGCAGACCGAGACAGAGCGTGCTGCACAGCGCGAGGACGACTCCGATGCAGGTCAGGAGCCGTGTGGTGCCGCGCGGATGAAGGTGCTGTTCCGCGAGGCGCGCGATCGGCAGCGCGCTCAGCGGGAGGACGAGCGGCAGGAGGACGAAGAGACCCATGCTCATTCCTCGCGGTCGGCGTCACCGGGGACGCCGACCTCGGCATCGGGCACTCCGGCTTCCCGGAGCAGGTCCCGCATGAGGCGTTCGTCGTCGGGCGAGAGGGAGGAGACGAAGCTGGCGAGGACGGCGTCCCGGTCCTTCTCGCTGTCGAGCACCCGCCGCATCCGCAGCGCGGCCAGTCCCGCCTGGTCGGCGGTGGGACTCCACACATAGGACCGGCCCACCCGGGTCCGGGTGACGGCCTGCTTGGCGAGCAGCCGGGAAAGGATGGTGATGACGGTCGTGTACGCGAGGTCGCCCCCGAGGCGCTGCTGCACCCAGGCCGCGCTGACCGGCTCGGGCGCCGTACCGAGTACGGACAGCACCTGTGACTCGAGTTCGCCCTGTCCGCGTCTGCGGCCGCGGGCGTGTTCACGGCCACGGCTGCCCGTCACGTCCTCCTGCCCGTTCCGGTCCCCGTTCATCGCCGTGTCTCCCTTCTGCGCGGTCGCCCGCGCGTGCCGTCAGGGCATCGTCCCATCCCCGGGTGACGAGGCGGGCAGCCGCTCGGCTCCGGCCCTCCCCCGCCGGCCGCGGCTCCCGCGCCGCGCCCCGGTCCGGTGACGTCCCCGGGGCGCGGCTACCCGTCGGGGCGCCCGTCACGCACCACGTCCCGGGCGTCGTGGCCCGGGCGCTGTCCGCGGAGGAAGGGAAGGATGCCACGGTCCCGCAATGCGGCGTGCCACCGCGCGCGGGCCCGTTCCCGCCGCAGCAGCAGCCAGCCGAGGGGCACACAGCCGGCGACGGCGAGCGCGAGGAAGGCGCCGCCGCAGGTGACGCAGGTGGAGCCGAGGTCGGGGCGCAGCCCCAGGAACAGGAGCCCGTATCCGAACAGCAGGAAGAAGGCGGCAGCGACCGCACCCAGACGGGGCACCAGCCCCAGGACGAGCGGCAGCGCCGTCGCGTCCCCGCCCTCGCCCGACCACCGCTCCCGCCACCGCAGGAGGACGAGGTACTCCTCCCGCGCGGCCCGGACGATCCCGGCACGTCCCCGCACCGCCCGCGCCCGCAGCCCGCGCACGTCCGCCCCGTCCCCGGCGAACTCCGGCCCGGCCAGGACGTCGTCGAGTACGCGCTCGAAGTCGGCCACGTCCTCCGGGGCGAGGTCGGCACCCGGGGCCTGCGAAGGGGGGAACGCGGAAGTGTTCATGGGACGGGACGCGGCCTCCTCGGGACGACATCGGTACGACGGAGGGGCAGGCCCACCCCGTCCACCTTCTACACGTCTGTAGAACTACAGCGTAACGCTCTTTCCCGCAAAGGGAGTTGGTCACACGAGAAGGAGAAAGAAGGGCCCCCGATGCGACCTCCGCAACACCACGGGCCTCAGCACGCACCACACGTCCCGATTCGGTACGTTCGGCTCCGCCGCAGGCGCCCGGGGGTGAATTTACGCACCACGGCACCGCTACTACAGTGCTGTCGATGTTCCACGCCGCTTCGCGCTCTGCACAGGCAGCACGTGGCAGAAGGCCTTGCCGGGAGGCCCGATGACCGATGGCCTGCATCAGCGCTCTTCCCCGCGCTCCCCGCTTCCCCCGGCCCGTCCCGAACACCCCGACGCCGTGCCCGGCGCCGCACCACCCCAGGCGTCGCGCCCGGAACCCCCACCGGAACAACCCCCGCACGATTCCCGCCAGGGCGGCCGCGCCGCCCATGCCGCCCCCCGCCGCTTCACCGCCAAGGCCAGGGCGGGCGCCAGGGCCAAGGCCGCCGCACTGACCGGAAGCGGTTCCCGCAGCGCCGGGCCGACCGCGTCCACCGGCCAGGAGGCACCGGCGAAATCCCAGGCGAAAGCACGGGACCCGTTCTTCGACAACGCCAAATATCTGGCCATCGTCCTCGTCGCTCTCGGCCATTCCTGGGAACCGCTGAGGGACGACTCACGGGCGGCGGCCGCGCTCTACATTTTCGTTTACGCGTTCCACATGCCGGCCTTCATGGTCATCTCCGGCTATTTCTCCCGGAGTTTCCAGGGCAAGCCGCACCAGCTCAAGCGGCTGGTGACGGGCATCGCCGTGCCGTACATCCTGTTCGAGATCGCGTACACGCTGTTCAAGCGCTACGCCGACGACGACCCGGGTTACCCGATCAGCCTGCTGGACCCCTGGTACCTCACCTGGTTCCTCATCGCGCTGTTCATCTGGCGGCTCACCACCCCGCTGTGGAAGATGGTGCGCTGGCCGGTCCCGCTGGCCCTCGGCATCGCCGTCCTGGCGTCCATCTCGCCGGACATCGGTGACGACCTGGACCTCCAACGGGTCCTGCAGTTCCTGCCGTTCTTCGTGATCGGCCTCTTCCTCAAGCCCGAGCACTTCGACCTCGTCCGGACGCGCCAGGCACGCCTGCTGTCCGTCCCGGTCGTCCTCGCCTCGCTGGTCTTCTCCTACTGGGCCGTCGAGCGCATGAACTCGCAGTGGTTCTACCACCGCGACAGCGCGCAGGAACTGGGCGTCCCGTGGTGGGTCGGCGTGGTCATGACGCTGGCGATGTTCGGCTGCTCGATGGTCCTCACCGCCTGCTTCCTCGCCTGGGTGCCGCGCCGCCACATGTGGTTCACCGTCCTCGGCGCCGGAACGCTGTACGGCTACCTGCTGCACGGCTTCCTCGCCAAGGGCTCCCGCTTCTGGGACTGGTACGAGGCGGACTGGCCGCACACGCCGTGGGGCGCGGTGGTCGTCACCGTCATCGCGGCGGCCGTCGTCACCGTGCTGTGCACCACGCCCGTGCAGCGCGTCTTCCGCTTCGCCATGGAGCCGAAGATGACCTGGGCCTTCAAGGAGGACCCGGCCGCCGAGGCCCGCCGGCGCGTGTCCACCGCACCGAGCGGCTCCGGCGCCCCGGCCCCCGAGCCACGGCAGCCACAGCCTCAGCAGCAGGAGCAGCTCACCCACAGCGGCTGACCAACTCCCGCCGCCCGACGGGAACTTCCGCGCCCCACCGGCGCGCGACGTGAGAACAAACCGAGGCCCGGACCCCCACGGTCCGGGCCTCACCCTTTTCCGGGCCCGCACAGGCGCCCCGCCCCCGCAAGCCGGCCGCGAACAGGCACGATCGCGGGAGCTGACGCAGCCTGGTAGCCGGACACCGCCCGTCACGCGAACGCCGGCGCCCGGGACCACCCCGCACCCAGCCGCGAGCCCCGGCCCGCGCACACCCCGAAGACCCCGAGCCCCCAAGCCACAGCCCCCGGCCCACGGCCCGTCACCGCCGTGGGGAACCGGAAGGAACCCGACTGTGCACGCTTCACACCGCAGAGGTCACCGAGGCACCCGAGCCCCCACCGCGCGCCGCACCCGCCACCGCGCCCTGGCCGCCGCCGTCACCACCGCACTCGCCGTCCCCCTCCTCCTCTCCCCCGCCCCGGCCTCGACGCCGGCGACGGCCTCCGCGGGGGCCCGCGCACCGGAGAGCGAGGGCGACCGCCAGGCGCGCGAGCTCGTCCGGCGTTCCGGCGCGGACGGCGCGATGGAGCACGTACGGGCGCTCGACGCCGCCGCACGCGCGAGCGGCGGGAACCGCGCGGCGGGGACCGAGGGGCACGCGAGGTCGGCCCGGTACGCGGCGAAGGTGCTGCGGGACGCGGGGTACGAGGTCACGTACCAGCACTTCACGTTCACCTACCGCGAGGCCGTCGCGCAGCAGCTGACGGTGCACGCGCCCCACGAGGCCGGCGTCCCGGTGAGCCTGCTGAAGTACAGCCGGAGCACGCCGAAGGGCGGCACCAAGGCGCAGCTGCGCGAGGTGCCCCCGGACAAGGACAAGAGCACCGGCTGCGAACCGGCGGACTACTCCGGCGACTTCGACGGCAGGATCGCGCTGATCCGGCGCGGCGGCTGCACCTTCGCCGAGAAGCAGGCGGCGGCCCATCAGGCGGGCGCCGCCGCGGCGTTGATCTACAACACCGAGGACGGACCGCTGCACGGCAGCCTCGACACCCCGGACGCCGCCCGCATCCCCACCGGCGGCCTGACCCGGCAGGACGGCGAGCGCCTGGCGAAGGCGGCCCGCGAGGACAAGGTCTCGCTGACGGTGGACCTGCGCGAGCTCCGGGAGCGGCGCCGCACCGCCAACGTCCTCGCCGAGACCCCGGGCGGCGACGCGGACCGGGTCGTGATGCTCGGCGCCCATCTCGACTCGGTGCACGAGGGCCCCGGCATCAACGACAACGCCTCCGGAGCGGCCGGAATCCTGGAGTCCGCCCAGAGCCTCGCCGAGGCCACCGACCTGAAGACGGACGGACGGCCCCCGAACAAGGTGCGCTTCGCCCTCTGGTCCGCCGAGGAGATGGGCCTCCAGGGCTCCGAGGCGTACGTCCGGGAACTCCCCCGGCACGCGCGCGAACGCATCGCGCTCTACCTGAACTTCGACATGATCGCCTCCCCCAACCCGGGCCTGTTCGTCTACGACGGGGACGACTCCGACGGCGACGGCGCGGGCCCGGGCCCCGAGGGTTCGGGCCAACTGGAGCGCGGCATCGAGGAGTTCCTCACCTCGCACGGCCACACCCCGCGCGGCAAGGACTTCGACGGCCGCTCCGACTACGCCCCGTTCGTCGCCGCCGGCATCCCGTCCGGCGGCACGTTCACCGGCGCCGAGGACACCAAGGGCCGGGCGGAGCGCGAACTGTGGGGCGGCGAGGCGGGCGAACCGTACGACCCCTGCTACCACCGCGAGTGCGACGGCTTGGACAACCTCGACCACCGGGCGTTCGACGTCAACGTCAAGGTGATCGCCGACGCCGTCGGCCACTACGCGTGGTCGGCGGACGCCCTTCCGTAACGCCGGGTTCATCCCCCGTCGGCCTACTATCACGCATCGGAGCACGCTCCCACGGGACGCGGTCACAGCCGCCGGTACGAGGTACAGGCGCCCACCGGAGGCTGCGCCGGGCCCCGACGTCCCGGTAGGCTTTCCGTGTGATCTTCAAGCGAATCGGAAACGGGCGGCCGTACCCCGACCATGGCCGGGAGAGCACCCGCCAGTGGGCGGATGTCGCTCCTCGCCCGGTGCGCCTTGACCAACTGGTCACCACCAAGGGCCAGCTCGATCTCGAGACGCTCCTGGCCGAGGACTCGACCTTCTACGGCGATCTCTTCGCCCACGTCGTGAAGTGGCAGGGCGACCTGTATCTGGAGGACGGCCTGCACCGCGCGGTGCGCGCCGCGCTCCAGCAGCGCCAGGTCCTGCACGCCCGCGTCCTCGAACTCGACTGACGGGCCGCGCCTCCGTACACCCGTCCCCCGCCGGGCCCTCCGTCCGCCCCCGTCGGCCTACGTCCGCCGTCCCGTCCGGGCAGCCATTCGGGGTCAATTGGGGCGGGGTCGGCGTAATGGGCTGATCGTTTAGTAGGCAGCTCTGTCACCCCGCATTACGCTGCGCACATGAGCATGCTCACTCCCCCCGGCATGGGCGGCAAATACCGCGTCAAAGGTGACCGCTACCCGCGCATGCGCAGGCCGCGTGGCCGGCGGAAGACGGCGTTCGCGACCGTCGCCGTGATCGCCACGCTCAGCCTGCTGGGATGGGGCTCGCTCCAGCTCCTCGACGCCTTCACCGGCGGCAGCAGCCAGGCCAGCGCCTCCGGCAAGAAGGACTCGCCCCCGGACTGCGCGGCCCCCGGCTCCGCCAAGGACGACAAGCCCGCCCCGGACCCGGCGAAGAGCGACGTGAAGTACCCGGCGCCGAAGAGCATCACCGTCAACGTCCTGAACGCGACGGACCGGAGCGGGCTCGCGCAGCGGACCTCGGACGAGCTCAAGAAGCGCGGCTTCAAGCCGGGCGAGGTGGGCAACGCCCCGCCCGCGCTGGACAAGAAGGTCAAGGGCTCGGCCCTGCTCGTCGGGGCGCCGGGCAAGGACACCACCGCGAGCCTCGCCGTACTGGGCACGCAGGTCGCGGGCGGCGAGAAGAAGTACGAGGACCGCAAGGGCTCGGACGTCGACCTCGTCATCGGCGACGGCTTCAAGAAGCTGGCGAAGAAGCAGGACGCCGAGAAGGCCCTGGACGCGCTGAACAACCCCGAGCCGTCCCCGAAGCCCTCCCCCAGCCGCTGCGAGCGCTGAGCGCCCGTACGACAACACCCGGCCCCCTCGTCGAGGGAGCCGGGTGCGGTGTTTCCGGGGTGCGGTCCGGTCAGCCCGCGGTGCCGTACATCCGGTCGCCGGCGTCGCCGAGGCCGGGGACGATGTAGCCCTGCTCGTCGAGCCGTTCGTCGATGGAGGCGGTCACGACCGTCACCGGGGTGCCGCTCAGCTCGCGCTCCATGACCTCGACGCCCTCGGGGGCGGCGAGCAGGCACAGCGCCGTCACGTCGTCGGCGCCGCGCTCGATGAGCTCCTGGATCGCGGCGACGAGGGTGCCGCCCGTCGCGAGCATCGGGTCGAGCACGTACACCTGGCGGCCGGAGAGGTCGTCGGGCATGCGCGTCGCGTACGTCGACGCCTGGAGCGTCTCCTCGTCGCGGATCATGCCGAGGAAGCCGACCTCGGCGGTCGGCAGCAGCCGGACCATGCCCTCCAGCATGCCGAGCCCGGCCCGCAGGATCGGGACGACCAGGGGGCGCGGGTGCTTGAGCCGCACGCCGGTGGTCCGGGTGACCGGGGAGTTGATGGCGACCTCTTCGGTGCGCACGTCCCTCGTCGCCTCGTAGGCGAGCAGCGTCACCAGCTCATCGGCCAGCCGACGGAAGGTCGGGGAGTCGGTGCGCTCATCGCGCAGGGTGGTCAGTTTGTGCGCCACCAGCGGGTGGTCGACGACGTGGGTCCGCATCCTTCGACAGTAACCGAGCCGCATGGCCGCTCCGTACTGGCGTACCCACGTCGCGTGGGGGGAAGGTAGGGACGGACGCCGGAGGTGTTGCCGATGCCCGACCCGCGCCAGCCCGGGGATTCCGGGAAAACCGCCGCAGCAGGGAGCAAGGCCGCCGAAGCGGAACGGCTCCGCCGACGGGCCCGCTTTCTCCGAGAGCTGAACGAGGCGAAGGAACTCCGCGACCGCGTGCAGCCCCGCCGGGC
The DNA here is from genome assembly GCF_012726235.1 of Streptomyces sp. HNM0574. Lineage (GTDB taxonomy): Bacteria > Actinomycetota > Actinomycetes > Streptomycetales > Streptomycetaceae > Streptomyces. The sequence continues at coordinate 17,941 of NZ_JAASAH010000005.1, read as the reverse complement.
CCGCGCCGAACGCATGCGGCACGCGATGCGCATGCGCTCCTTCCGCCTGTAGCCCCGCCCGCGGCACCCCGATCGACGTGACGGTACGTCGTTGATCCGTCGCCGTACGTCATCAAGTGAGTGGCGGCGCGCACGATCCGGGCAATCCTCGCCAAGACGCACCGCCGAAGACCCTTCTCACAGCGCCGGTTTCTGCCACGATTCCGAGGGGCGGGGGAACAGTCCTCGTCAGCAGGACTCGGGCACTTCAGAAACCAGTGGGAGAGTCACGGTGTATTTCGCCGCACTGCTCGCGCGCACCGAAGACGGGTGGGAAGCGAGCGACACGGAGCTCGACGATGTGGAGACCCTCGCCGACCTGGCCGACCTGGCCCGGGAGGCCACGACCGACGACGAGACCGTGCTCGTCTGCATCGAGCAGGAGGGTGTGTGGTTCGGCGTCGTCCGGATCGACGGCGAGGACGACCCGCGCGTCTTCGTCTCGGACGCCGCCGCAGCGATGCGCAGCAGCTACGGCGAGATACTGCTCTCCGACGAACTGCTGGGCCGCGAACCGGAGGACCCGGACGCGCTCGACCAGCTCGTCGACCTGGACGGCACGGAGGACGGCGAGCCGGAGAACTCCACCGCCGACGACAGCGACACGGAGGAGCCGGACGCCCCGCCGGGACCGCTGGGCGCGGCCGACCTGCTCTCGGACCTCGGCATGGACGAGAAGGCCCTGATCACCCTCACCCCCGAGGACGCGCTCTCGGAGATCGCGGACGCCCTCGGCTGCACCGACGTCCTGGAAGCGGTGCGCTGACCGCACCCGCACGCCGGACCACAGGGGCGGCGCACGGCCCACGGGCCTGCGCCGCCCCTCGCACGTCCGCACCCCCGCGCAGGGGGAAACTGGTGGGCATGGGGACGACACACGAGGACGGCACGAGCGGCGACCCGGTGCGCGAGCGCTGGACGGAGCCGATGCGCGAGGCGCTGCGGGAGGCCGCGCTGGCCCCGGCGACCGGGGACGTCCCCGTCGGCGCCGTCGTCCTCGGCCCCGACCAGGCGGTGCTCGGGCGCGGGCACAACGAGCGCGAGGCGACCGGCGACCCCACCGCGCACGCCGAGGTGCTCGCGATCCGCGAGGCGGCCACCGCGCTGGGCGGCTGGCGGCTGCACGGCTGCACCCTGCTCGTCACCCTGGAGCCGTGCACCATGTGCGCGGGCGCGATCGTGCTCTCCCGGCTCGCGCGGGTCGTCTACGGCGCGGTCGACGCGAAGGCCGGCGCCGCGGGCTCGCTCTGGGACGTCGTCCGCGACCGCAGGCTCAACCACCGGCCCGAGGTGATCCACGGGGTGCGCGCGCGGGAGTGCGGGGAGCTGCTCACGGAGTTCTTCCGGACCCCGCGAGACCCGGCGTGACCAGGGACACAACCGCGCGGCCCGGCGCCGATTTCGGCACACGGGCGGGTGTGGGCTAGAGTTCCTCTCGGTAGCGTGTCCGAGCGGCCGAAGGAGCTCGCCTCGAAAGCGAGTGAGGGGAAACTCTCCGTGGGTTCAAATCCCACCGCTACCGCTCTTACGACGAAGGGCCGGACCCCACGGGGTCCGGCCCTTCGTCGTCTCCAGCACCCGAACTCCCCTGCCCGGCGGGCCGGTTGAGGGGCGAGGGAGAGGTGGCCTCGGGGGACAGTGCCGCCTCCCCCTCGCGAGGACGGGCCCAGGCCGCGGACCGGGGTCCGCGAGCCCCGCAGAGGGCGCCGTCCGGTCCGCCGAACCGCCGTCTCGCTCCGGAAGACCTCACGTCCATGCTCGGGTCGGCCGCGCGGATTCGGCAGGGGTCAAAGGGCCCTGTTTGCTGGGGCTTTGGGCCCGACGTCCGGATCGCCACCAGGGAATGCCCCGTTAGACTGCACGACCGCACAGAGGAACGACACTCGGTCACGGGGGAAGGAATGGCGATGGCGCAGGCCAAGAAGATCGCGCTGTACGTGGTCGTCGTCTTCGTGCTGTACACGATCATCACCTCGCCGGCGCGGGCCGCCGATCTGGTGCAGATCGGCTTCGAGGGCATATCGAGCGCCGCGCAGGGCGTCGGCCAGTTCATGTCGGAGCTCGTGCGCTGAACCTCCGCGCGGGGCGATCCACGCCCCCGCCGAGCCCCCGGAAACCGGCCCGCCGCTCCTCGGACGGCGGGTTTCGCGCTGTCCGGCGGCACGCGCGTCCCGGCCCGCTTCAAGGGATTCCGCTTCGCGTCCGATACGCGTACTAGGCCCCAACTCGCCCACAACACGGCGTTTTACGGTGCTTGCACATAGTGCACATGTCTTGTGATGCTATGACCGCTTTGCCTTGACGGACAGAGCGAGACCAACCTGCACCGTGAAGGGGTGGTGACTGAGTGGACGGGTCCGCGACCCTCCCCGAGCCTTCCGGCGAACCTTCGGCGGAGACCACTGCCGGAGGAACGGCCGCCCGGAAGCGCAGCGCCGAGGCGCGGGCCCTGACGCAGGTGCTCTTCGAGCAGCTCTCCGAGCTGTCGCACGGTTCCGCCGAGTACGAACGCGTACGGGCCGCGCTGATCGAGGCGAACCTGCCGCTCGTGCGGTACGTGGCGGCGCGCTTCCGCAGCCGCAACGAGCCGATGGAGGACGTCGTCCAGGTCGGCACGATCGGCCTGATCAACGCCATCGACCGCTTCGACGCCGCACGCGGCGTCCAGTTCCCCACCTTCGCGATGCCGACGATCATCGGCGAGATCCGGCGCTACTTCCGCGACAACGTCCGCACGGTGCACGTCCCCAGGCGGCTGCACGAGATGTGGGTGCAGGTCAGCAGCGCCACCGAGGACCTGACGACGCTGCTCGGGCGCTCGCCGACGACCGCCGAGATCGCGGAGCGCCTGAAGCTCGCCGAGGAGGACGTGCTGGCCTGCATCGAGGCCGGACGTGCCTACCGCGCAACGTCGTTGGAGGCGGCGCAGGAGCGCGAGGACGGTCCGCCCGGGCTGCTGGACCGGCTCGGCTACGAGGACCCGGAGCTGGACGGCGTCGAACACCGCGACATGGTCCGGCATCTGCTCGTCCAGCTTCCCGAGCGCGAGCAGCGGATCCTGCTGCTGCGCTACTACCGGAATCTGACGCAGTCACAGATCAGTGCCGAGCTGGGGGTCTCCCAGATGCATGTCTCGCGGTTGCTCTCGCGAAGCTTTGCGCGGCTGCGCGCCGCGAACCGTATCGACGCGTGAGCGACCCCGGGCGAACCATCTTCCCCGCACCGTGCGCCGGTCCGAGCCGGACCGGCGCACGGTCACGCGTACATCGAATCGACGCGTAACCGGATAGAGCGACACCCTCCCGGCGTTCCGCCCCGTCACCAGGCCCTCGGCTGTGCAGTTTTATCGACATGAAGCTACGTCGCGTTGCTGACTTGTGACATTCTGCAAGAGCTGCGTTTGCCGCAGCGGCTCTTCCGGTATGGAGGGGGAGGTGTGTCCCTCGCCGCGAGGGCGCCGCTGCGACCCGTCCGCGACCTCAAGGGGGTGGCATGTCCGTAGAACTGGGCAGCTCGAAGGTGCTCACAGACGACACGACCGTGGAGACCGCGACCGTGGAGACACTGCCCGGCGACGTCACAGGGGACGCACGGCACGGCATCGCGCCGGATGTCGCGTCGGACCTCGTGCCAGGCGGCATCACACCGGATGCCCTCACGCCGGACGCCGCCGAGGCGCACGGCCTCACCGGTGACCTGTCCGAAGCGCCCGTCGTGACCGGCGCGCCCGACGTCACGGGCCCCTCGGCCGGGGACGTACCCGCGACCCCGGTCGGCGCGACGGGGTACGGGGCGATCGACACCCGCACCCTCTCCCGCTCCCTGTTCCTGCGGCTCGCCTCGCTGGAGTCGGACAGCACGGAGCGGGCGTACGTCCGGGACACGCTCATCGAGCTCAACCTGCCGCTGGTGCGGTACGCGGCGGCGCGGTTCCGCAGCCGCAACGAGCCGATGGAGGACATCGTCCAGGTCGGCACCATCGGCCTGATCAAGGCGATCGACCGTTTCGACTGCGAACGGGGCGTGGAATTCCCGACGTTCGCGATGCCCACGGTCGTCGGCGAGATCAAGCGCTTCTTCCGGGACACCTCCTGGTCGGTGCGCGTGCCCAGGCGGCTCCAGGAGCTGCGGCTGGCGCTGACGAAGGCCAGCGACGAGCTGTCGCAGACCCTCGACCGTTCGCCCACGGTCGCCGAACTCGCCTCCTGCCTCGGGGTGTCGGAGGACGATGTCGTCGACGGTCTCGCCGTCGGCAACGCGTACACCGCCTCCTCTCTCGACTCCCCCTCGCTGGAGGAGGACGGCGGCGAGGGCTCGCTCGCGGACCGGCTCGGGTACGAGGACACCGCGCTGGAGGGCGTCGAGTACCGCGAGTCGCTGAAGCCGCTGCTGGCCAAACTGCCGCCCCGCGAGCGGCAGATCATCATGCTGCGTTTCTTCGCGAACATGACCCAGTCGCAGATCGGCGAGGAGGTCGGCATCTCGCAGATGCACGTCTCCCGGCTGCCGACCCGGACGCTTGCCCAGCTGCGCGAGGGACTGATCACGGAGGACTGAGGAGGCGTCCGGAATGCGGGGGATACGGGCGGAGGCATTCACATCTGACGCGGCGTCACCGACACTGTGCCGATGCGACGGCAACGGCGAGTGCTGGGAACGAAGAGGCCGCGTGACCACACGACGAGCCGTCGGGGCGGCGGGAGACTGACCGCCCCGGCGGCTCTTCTCTGCGCGGGCGCACTGTTGACGGGCTGCGGGACGAGCGGCGGCGAGGGCGAGGGCTGGGTCGCCGTCGGCGCCGCCGGGCCACGGGACGACGGCGGCTCCGCGCGGAACGTCCCGCCCGAGGACGGCGTCGCGCTCACCCCCCTGGAACGGGACGACGCCGAACGGCAGCCGCCCGCCCCCGAGCCCCCGGACGAGGACGCCGGCACCCCCGCTCCCCCGCCCGGCACCGGCTCACCGCCCGCGGACGGCGCGACGCCCGGCGGGGACGCGTCCGGCTCCCCCGAGGAGACACCCGGCGACGGCGCGGACACCGGGGACGGGGACGAGGCCGCCGACGACCCGGACAAGGGCAAGGACAAGGACCGGACGGGCCCCGCGCTGTTGGAGGTCGGCAAGCCCGAGGGGGAGAAGGCCGGCGACCGGTGGTGCGAGAAGGTCACCGTCGCCTTCCGCAACGAGGGCGGGGAGCCGGTGACGTCGGGCACCGTCCGGTTCGCGACGCATGTGATCGGCGCGCTGGGCGTGGACTGGGCGACGGTCACGTCCGAGCGTGAGCTGCCCGTGCCGCTGGAGGCGGGGGAGAAGAAGGAGAAGACCTGGAAGCTCTGCGTGGACCCCTGGCGCGTCCCCCTGGGGATGCGGGTGGACACGCGGGAGGTGAAGGCCTCCGGCTGGAAGGACTGAGGCCGGCGGACCCGCGGGACCCGGTGCGAAGCCGGCGGGCCCGCGGGCGCGCGGTCGGGCGTGGTCGGGGTCGGGCGTGGTCGGGTCAGGCGAAGGCGAGCCAGGCGGCAGCGGCGACGATCACCACGGCCGCGACGACACCGGCGATCAGGCCGACGCGCGGGCCCGGCCGGTCCTGCGGTGCCGCCTGGGCGCTCGGGCCCGCCTCGTCGACGAAGGCACGGAACATCTGGGTGCTGCCCGCGGGGTCGTGCTGGCCGTCGGGGCCCTGCGGGGCGTGGGGGTTGTGAGCCATGGGGCAGGAGACTAGCGCGTCGCGCGGGGGCCGAAACAGCCCTGGTGGGGCGGCGTCGCGGGGGTGGCCATGATCACGATTTTGGCGCGGAACACACCGAGCCTTGGTGGAAAGTTTGCTCCGCATGCCCCGAAATCAATTTGCGTGCAGCAACTAACCAGACCTATGGTTGCCCTAAGCAACAAATCGTCCAGGGGTGACGGATGGCCGAACGCAGTCAGTACGAAGAGCTCTCCCGTCATCTGAGTGGCATCGGCGCCGTCAAACGGGAGATGTCGCGGGGACTGCCCCCCGAATGTCCGCCCGCCTCGGCCGCCGTGCTCTCCCTGCTCGCGAAGTACGGAGAGATGCGGGCCAGCAGGCTCTCGGAGCTGATGGCCATCGACATGTCGGTCACCAGCCGCCATGTGGCGCACGTCGCCGAGCACGGCTGGATCGGCCGTCACCCCGACCCGCAGGACGGCAGGTCCCGGCTGCTGCGGATCACCCCACAGGGACAACAACTGCTGAACGAGCTGTCCGAGGGCGTCACCGAGGCCCTCGCCCACTACCTCCACGACTGGTCCGACGACGACGTCGCCCAGCTGAACGCGCTGCTGGAGCGCCTGCGCACGAGTTTCGGGGACTGCCGTACCCGCGCCCCGCAGGACCTGCCGCGGCAGACCGCGGACCCGGCACGCCCGCCCACGCGGGAGGCCGGGCAGCAGACCACCGCACAGAACTGAGCGAGAAGAAGGAAGCGAATGGCCACGACCACACCAACTCACGGTGTGCACGGAGCCGGTGACGGGGGCGGAGCGAAGCACGCGGCGCAGCCGCACGCGGACGCCGCCTCCGCCGGCGCGGCTCCGATGACGCACCGACAGATCATGGAGGCGTTGTCCGGGCTGCTGCTCGGCATGTTCGTCGCCATCCTGTCGTCCACGATCGTCTCCAACGCACTGCCCCGAATAGTCTCCGACCTGGGTGGCGGACAGAGCTCCTACACCTGGGTCGTCACGGCCTCGCTGCTGACGATGACCGCCTCCACCCCGCTCTGGGGCAAGCTGGCGGACCTCGTGAGCAAGAAGGTCCTGGTCCAGACGGCCATCGTGATCTTCGTGGTGGCGTCCGCGAGCGCCGGTTTCGCGCAGAACCCGGGCATGCTCATCGCCTCCCGTGCGGTGCAGGGCATCGGCATGGGCGGCATCTCCGCGCTGGCCCAGATCGTGATCGCCGCGATGATCTCCCCCCGGGAGCGCGGCCGTTACACGGGATACATCGGCGCCGTCTTCGCCGTCGCGACGGTCGGCGGCCCGCTCCTCGGCGGCGTCATCACCGACACCGACTGGCTCGGCTGGCGCTGGTGCTTCTACGTCGGCATCCCCTTCGCCGTGATCGCGCTGCTGCTGCTCCAGAAGACGCTGAAGCTGCCGGTGGTCAAGCGGGACGTGAAGGTCGACTGGTTCGGCGCGTTCTTCGTCGCCGCGGCCGCCTCGCTGCTGCTGATCTGGGTCACCTTCGCCGGTGACAAGTACGACTGGCTGTCGTGGCAGACGTACACGATGGTCGGCGGCTCCATCGTGCTGGCGCTCCTCTTCGTGCTCGTCGAGTCGAAGGTGCAGGAGCCGATCATCCCGCTGCGGCTGTTCCGCAACCGCACCATCACGCTCGCGGCCCTGGCCTCCCTGTTCGTCGGCATCGCGATGTTCGGCGCGACGGTCTACCTCAGCCAGTACTTCCAGCTCGCGCGGGGCAAGTCGCCGACGATGGCCGGCGTCATGACGATCCCGATGATCGCGGGCCTGTTCCTCTCCACCACCATCTCCGGCCAGATCATCAGCCGGACCGGCAAGTGGAAGATCTGGCTCTGCTCCGGCGGCGTCCTGATGACCGCGGGCCTCGGCCTGCTGGGCTCGCTGCGGTACGACACCGAGTACTGGCACATGGCGATCTTCATGGCGCTGCTCGGCCTCGGCGTCGGCATGATGATGCAGAACCTGGTGCTGGCCACCCAGAACCAGGTCGCCGCCTCCGACCTCGGCGCGGCCAGCTCCACCATCAACTTCTTCCGCTCGCTCGGCGGCGCCGTCGGCGTCTCCGTGCTCGGCGCGGTGCTCTCCAACCGGATCAGCCACTACGTCGAGGACGGCATGGCGAAGATCGGCATGGAGCACGGCGGACCCACCGGTGGCGGCGGCAGCGCCATCCCGGACCTGTCCAAGCTCCCCGCGCCGATCCGCACCGTGATCGAGAGCGCGTACGGCCACGGCATCGGCGACATCTACCTGTACGCCGCGCCGGTCGCGCTGCTCGCCCTGATCTTCGTGCTGTTCATCAAGGAGGTCCCGTTGAACACCAAGTCGGGTCTGGAGCAGGACAGCCTGGAGCAGCAGGGCGACGGCGCGGACACCCCCGCCGAAGCCGCCGCCGCGCAGGCCGCCCCGCAGCCCGAGCCCGCGCTCGTCGGCGCCCCGCAGCACGGGGACGAGGCGCAGCCCCAGACCGTGCGGCAGCCCCTCGCCGCGATGGCCTCGGCCGGCGGCGGCACCGGCCCGACCGGCTACGGCGTACGCGGCACGGTCCGCAACGCGGACGGTGCCGGCGTGCCCAGGGCCGCGGTCACGCTGATCTCGCTCAGCGGCCGCCAGCTGGGCCGTTCCGTGGCACACGGCGACGGCGCCTACAGCCTGGACGCGCCCGAGCCCGGCTCCTACGTCCTGATCGCCGCCGCCGACGGCCACCAGCCGCAGGCGTCCACGGTGCTCGTGGGCGGCGAGATGCTCAGCCACGACATCCTGCTCTCGGGCACGAGCGGCCTCGCCGGCCTGGTCCGCAGCGCCGCCGACGGTGCGCCCGTCCCGGACGCGATGGTCGTCGTCACCGACGTCCGCGGCGAGGTCCTGGCCACCGGGAAGACCGGGGACCGCGGCGACTTCGGCTTCGACGAGCTGGTGACCGGCAGCTACACCGTCGCCGTCAACGGCAGCGGTTTCCGCCCCGTCGCCCGCCCCGTCGAGGTCGACGGACAGGGCATCACCCGGATCACCGTCGACCTCGCCGCGGGTGCCCGCGTGCAGGGCGTCGTACGGGCCGGGGCCGACCGCAGGCCGCTGGCCGACGCGCGGGTCACGCTCGTCGACGCGGCCGGGAACGTGGTCGCCACCTCCACCACCGGTGAGGACGGCGCGTACGCCTTCACCGACCTGGACCAGGGCGACTACTCGGTCATCGCCAGCGGCTACCCGCCGGTGGCCAACGCCCTGAACGTGGGCGGTTCCGGAGTGGACGGCTACAACATCGAGCTGCACCACCCGGACGAATGATCCCCCGGTCCGGTGGGCGCGCGAGTTCGAGCGGAGCGCGCGCCCACGGGACCGGCCGGGTAAGGCCCCGGCACTCCCGCGGCTGGGAACGCGGGCAGGGGACGGCCCGCAACGCGGGGTGCCGGGGCCAGTCTTGAGCGAGAAGGAGAGCGAAGAACGATGGCAGGCGCAGGCGCGGGGGTACGGGCACAGGTCCGCACCCGCGACGGATGGGCGGTCCAGCACGCGGTGCTGACCGTGACCGACATGACGGGCGCACAGGTCCTGCGCGCCGAGGCCGACGACGAGGGCGTCATACGCAGCGGCGAGGCTCTGCCCGCCGGCCCGTACACGGTCATCGCGACCGCCATCGGCTACGCACCGGCCGCCTCCACGGCGATGGTCACCGCGGCGGGCCGGGCCGACCTGGGCACGCTGGTGCTGGCCCGGCAGGGCGGCGTCGAACTGCCCCCGCCGGGGCCGTGGACGATCGACCCGATGCACTCCACGGTGGCGGCGACGGCGCAGCACCTGGGCATCACCAGCGTGCACGGCCGGTTCACCGAGTTCAGCGGGCGCATCGACATCGACGGGCAGCCGGAGAAGTCGGCCGTCCAGGCCGTCATCCGCGCGGGGAGCATCGACACCGGCAACGGCATGCGGGACGGCCACCTGAAGTCGGGCGACTTCCTCAACGTCGAGGAGTACCCCGAGATCACCTACCGCAGCAGCTCCGTCGAGACCGCGGGACCGGACCGCTGGACGGTGCACGGCACACTCGCCATGCACGGCGTCGTCCGGGACGTCGACCTGGACCTGACGTACCTGGGCACCGGGCCCGACCCGTGGGGCGGCACCCGCGCGGCCTTCCGCGCGAGCGCCGAACTGCGGCGCGAGGACTTCTCGATGAACTACAACCAGGTCGTCGCCGCCGGTATCGCGGCGATCGGCACCACCCTCAAGGTCGACCTGGACATCCAGGCCGTGCAGGGCGAGACGCTGCCCTTCTGACCGGCGGCGACGTACGAGCGCGGCGGTGGGCGCCCGGGGTGCCCACCGCCGCGCTCGTCCGTCAGGCCGCGACGGGCTTGAGCAGGTATCCGGCGCCGCGCCGCGTGTGGATCATCGGCTCCCGCCCCGCGTCGATCTTCCGCCGCAGGTAGGAGATGTACAGCTCGACGACGTTGGCCTTGCCGCCGAAGTCGTAGCTCCACACCCGGTCCAGGATCTGCGCCTTGCTCAGCACCCGGCGCGGATTGCGCATCAGATAGCGCAGCAGCTCGAACTCGGTGGCCGTGAGGTGGATGCCGACGCCGCCGCGCGAGACCTCGTGGCTCTCCTCGTCCAGCCTCAAGTCACCGACCACGAGCACCGATTCGGGCGTGCGCTCCTCCATCGCGCCGGCCCGCCGCAGCAGCCCGCGCAGCCGGGCGACGACCTCCTCGACGCTGAACGGCTTCGTCACGTACTCGTCGCCGCCCGCAGTCAGCCCCGCGATCCGGTCCTCCAGCGCGCCCTTCGCGGTGAGGAACAGCACCGGCACGTCCGGCAGTTCCCGGCGCAGGTTCCCCAGCACGGTCAGCCCGTCCGTCCCGGACAGCTTCACGTCCAGCACGACGGCGTGCGGCCGCCAGCCGCGGGCCGTCCGTACGGCCCCGGCGCCGTCGCGCTCCACACGGACCTGCCAGCCCTCGTAGCGCAGGGCCATCGACAGCAGATCGGTCAGGGACGGTTCCTCGTCGACCACGAGCACGCGCAGGGCGCGCGAGGGATGCGTAGCGGCGTTCATGGGACCAGACTGCTGACGGTCTCTGAGAACAGACTGTCCACAGTCTGTGAATCGTCTGAGAATCCCGGCGGCACCCGTCCGAGTGGTTGACGTACCGCCCGGGCGACAGTATCGCCCGGCGCGGAATAGCCCGCGCCCCCGCCCGGCTGACGTTCCCATGGCACCTCACGAGCACCTCGGCACGATCGGCATCTGGAACACCGGCCTCCGCAACCCGGACCCGGCACGGAGCGGCGAGATCGCCGAAGCCGCGGCGGAACTGGAGGAGTTGGGCTACGGCACACTCTGGCTCGGCGGCGACCCGCCCCTGGAGCTCGTCGAGCCGGTACTGGCCGCCACCTCCCGCATCACCGTCGCCAGCAGCATCCTCAGCATCTGGCGCTACGAGGCGGCCGAGCTCGCCGCCCGGCACGCGGAGCTGAGCGCCGCGCACGGCGACCGGCTCCTCATCGGCCTCGGCGTCAGCCACTCCGAGACCCGCGGCGCGACGACGGAGAGCAACCCGCTCGCCGCCCGCCCCTACACCGCCATGCGCACCTACCTCGACGCCCTCGACGCCGCACCCGAGCCGCTCCCCGCAGAACGGCGCGCGCTGGCCGCGCTCGGCCCGAAGATGCTCAAGCTCGCGAGCGAGCGCACCCTCGGCGCGCTCCCGTACCTGGTCACGGCCGAGCACACGGCGCGGGCCCGGGAAACCCTCGGCGCCGGCGCGCTGCTCGCGCCCGAACTCAAGGTCGTCCTCGACACCGACCGCGCACGCGCCCGCGCCACGGCCCGCGGCTACCTCAGCCGCTACCTCGCGCTGGAGAACTACCGCAACAGCCTGCTCCGCCTCGGCTTCACCGAGGACGACTTCCCCGACGGCGGCAGCGACCGCCTCCTGGACGCGGTCTACGCGATCGGCGACGCCGACACCGCCGCGTCCCGCACCGAGGAGTTCCTCGCCGCCGGCGCCGACCACGTAGCCGTCCAAGTAGTCCTCCCCGAGGCCCAGTTCGACTCCCTCCCCTGCGAATCCTGGCGCACCCTCGCCCGGGCACTTCCGCTGGACGGGCGGGGCGCGGGCAGGGCGTGAGCGCGACGGCGCGGTGAACCCGCGCCGCCCGGCCCCGCGTTTCCCACGGGGCCGGGCGGCGCGTCGGTGTGGCGGAAACACGAAAGAGGCCGGTTCCTGATCGGAACCGGCCTCTTCGGCGGTGTGCGCTCGGCAGGATTCGAACCTGCAACCTTCTGATCCGTAGTCAGATGCTCTATCCGTTAAGCTACGAGCGCTTGGCTTCCGGGCCGTTTTTTCCGCCCCGTCGGCGTTGCGGGAACAACATTACATGAACCGCGCCCAGAGGCGAAATCCGATAGCCAGACCGCCTCTGACCTGCGGAAACTTCCTCAGCACCAGATCTGCCCCACGGGTACGCCCCGACCGCAAAGGCCTCGGAGTGACCGCCGTCACGGGCCCGGACCGCAAGAGGGCGTCCCCCGAACCGAACAGGCGCGAGTACACCCCCGGACACGAAGAAACCCCGGCTGAGAACAGCCGGGGTTTCCGTGATCCGGGGATCAAGTGCGGAGGCTGAGGGATTTGAACCCTCGATGGGGGGTTGCCCCAAACCGCATTAGCAGTGCGGCGCCATAGACCAGACTAGGCGAAGCCTCCAACCACACCCGCGAAGCGATGTCGTGGTGTGTGCCGATGATGGCACAGCCGGGACGGCTGTCTCCAATCGGCCCCTACAGTACTCGGTCGCCGCGCCGCTGGGCAAAGCGTTACGGAGCACCCCGCGCCCCGGCCGGGGCCTGCCCGTACGGCGGCAGGCGGGGCCGCTTCGCGTTAGGACCGCGGGGGACGGGGGACAGTCATGGGACATCCGCACGTTCCGGGGGCCGGGACAGCGATGCCGCCGGCCCGCGGCTGCCACCGACGCACACATCTGGAGCAGACCATGCCGCGTCGCCACGCGTCCCTCACCGTCCTGGTCTCCGTGCTCGCGCTCGCCGCGGGCCTGACCGGGTCCGCCGCCTCCGCGTCCGCCCCGGCCGGCCCCCCGGCGAGACCCGGGAAGGCCGCACCGCCGGACGGCTCGCACCAGCTGTTCTTCACCGTCACCGACAGCAGGTACTCGGCGAAGGACGGGCTGTACCGGCTGGAGTGCGAGCCTCCGGGCGGCGACCACCCGCGCGCTGAGGCCGCCTGCGCCGCGCTGCTGGACGCGAGCCGCGGCGACCGCGACCCGTTCCGTCCCGTCCACCCGGACGAGAACTGCACGAAGATCTACGGCGGCTCCGCGACGGCACACATCAGGGGCACCTGGCGCGGCCGCGAGGTGGACGCGCACTTCAAGCGCACCGACGGCTGCGAGACCGCGCGCTGGGACGCCCTCGTACCCGCGCTCCCGAAGGCCGGCCGGGAGGACTGACCGGCGGGCCGGGCAGAGGAGCGGACGGAGTGCGTCCGGTTTGCCCGCCGGGGCGCCCCTTCTCCCCTCCTCTGCCGGTACTTCGGGTACTTCGCACCCGTCACGCCGGGTGAAGTTCCGCAGTCTCCGAGCGGGTTGGGCAGATCCGGTAGGACTTCGGCGGGAGGGCGCACGCCCCCGGCATGCACGCGACGAGAAAACCCGAAGAAATTCCGCCGCCCGAACCCGCCCCGGGCGGCGTCGCCGAACGGCCCCCCGACGCACGGGAGATCGGCGCCGGAGCGTCCTCGCGGGCGGGCCCGGCGGGGCCGTGCGCTCACCTTTCTGTCGCGGATCCGCCGCCTCACGCACAAGCTCGGCCCGTAGACTCCCTCCCGTGGCACTGTCGCGGTCCCCGGCAGACCGGCAGCCGGGACCGGGCCCCGATCCCGCACGGGGTGCGGGGCGCGTCCGGTCACATGCACCGTGGGGTTATCAGGGAGGAAATGTCGTCGTGAGCAGCAGGCCATCCCGAGGCGCTGCTCGCCTCGCAGCCATACTCGACGCACTGCCCGACGCGTTGCTCTTGGTGAACTGCAACGGCACGGTGGTGAACGCCAACGCCATCGCGCTGGAGGCGTTCGAGACTCCGGGTACGGCTCTTGTGGGGCGCGGGCTGCTGGATCTGCTGCCCGAGTTCGACTCGAAGCGGATTCCGGGCTCGATGCGCAGGCCCGACCAGGAGACCGATCCGCGGGAGCGCCAGAAGCCGACCAGAATGGTCGCGCGGCGCACCGACGGCGCCGAGTTCCCGGTCGAGGTGACCAGCGCCAACCTGGAGGACGGGCGCACCCCGTACGCCTCCGCGATCGACGCCGCCTTCGCCACCGACCACCACGGCGCGGGCTCGGGCAACAGCTACACCGGTGACGAGCTGCTGATGCTGGTCGTGCGCGACCTGACCGGCACCCTCGACACCGAGTCCGAACTCGCCCGCCAGCAGCGCCAGACGGAGATGATCCTGCGCGCCGCGTCCGAGGGCGTCGTCGGGGTGGACACCGCGGGGCGGATCGTCCTCGTCAACCCGGCGGCCGCGCAGATCCTCGGCCACCGCGCCGGTGACCTCGGCGGGCGCGAACTGCACCCGCTCGTGCACCACACGCGCGCCGACGGCACCCCGCTCCCGTACGAGGAGACCCCGCTCGCCGACACCCTCCGCTCCGGCCGGAAGCACCGGGTGCGCGCGGGGCAGGTGCTGTGGACGAAGAGCGGGCAGGGCGTGCCCGTCGACATGACCACGGCCCCGGTGCGGGACGGTGATCAACTCGTCGGCGCCGTCCTGACGTTCACCGACCGCCGGGCGTACGAGGACCTCACCGCGCGGCACGAGCACCTGCGGACGGTGCTCGGCGAGACCCTGCGCAAGCCGCTGGACCAGCTGCGCGACGAGCTCGCCGGACTGGCCTCCGACCCGGCGGGCCAGCTGTGGCCCGAGGCGAACCAGGTGCTGCACCATCTGACCGCCGGATACGGGCGGATGGCCGCGCTCGTCGACAACGTCCTCGCCTACCAGCAGCTCGACGCGGGGCAGGAGAAGCTGCGCCGCGAGATGACCCCGCTGGACAAGGTCGTCGCGAACGGCGTGGACCGCGCGGTCGAGCTGATCGGCCCCGGGCGGGCCCAGTTCGCCGTGCACGCGCCGCCGGTCGAGGCCGAGGTCGACGCCGAGCGGCTGTCGACGGCGCTGGCCCACCTCGTCGCCGACGTCACCGGCGTGGACGCGCTCGGCAACACCCCCGTGCAGGCGGCGCAGGGCGTCGACTCGACGATCGTGGTCGCCGCCGCGCGCCGCGGTGACGTGGTCCGGATCGAGGTGCGCGGGCCGCACGGCGGCGGCAGCCCCGTGCACGAGCCGATCGTGCGCGGCATCGTGCGCCGGCACGGCGGCGTGCTCCAGACGCACGAGGTGCCGGGCGCCGCGGGCGGCAGCGCGTACGTGCTGGAGGTGCCGGTCTCCGCGGACGGCGGCCCCGGCACGGTCGGCACGGGCGCGGGCCAGCCGGGCGAGGACGGCAGCCGGACCGGCGGCACGGGCTCCGTCGAGTACGGCGCGCAGGCTCAGCAGCCCGGTGCCGGAACCGACGGTTCCGGAGCGCCGGTCGAGGCTCCCGTACCGGGCGAGCCGGGCGAAGTCCCCGGCGAGGGCGCCGAGGCGGGCGCCGCAGAGCCGGTCCCGGGTGCCACGGACGGCGCGGGAGTCGCGTACGAGGCGGGCCACGACGGCCTGCCGGGCGCGCACTCCGTGGAGCGGGAGAACGAGACGACGGTGATGCCCGTCCCGGCGCAGCCGGTGCGCGGCACGGAGCTGCAGGCCGCCGAAGGGTCGGCGGCCGTCGGCACGGGCGGCGCCTGGACCAGCGACGGCACGGCGCCGCAGGCGCCCGAGGACGGCGCGGACGGCATGATGCCCGCCGCCCAGGGCGAGGGTCCCGGTACTGCGCTGGCCGTTCCCGGTGACGTCTCCGGCCCGGAATCCGGCGAGGCCGAGGGGCAGGCCGGGGCGCCGCAGCAGCTTCCCGCCGCGGCCGTCGCCGAAGCGCCCCGCCCGACGGGCAGGCGGCGCGGCCGGCCCAGCCCGGCGGAGGAACAGCACGAACAGGCCCTGGCGCAGGACGAGTCGGGCGCCCGGGGCGCGCTCGCGCTGCCCCCGGCGGCCGCGGACGCCCGCGCGGACGTTCCCGTACCGGCGCAGGGCACCGGCAGGCGCGCCCGGCGCGCGCTGGCCTCCCCCGCGCAGGAGGGCGCGGGCGACCCGCAGGCCGGGCCCGTACCGGAACAGGTGCAGCCGGGTACCGGCCGCCGTGGCCGGCGTCCCGTCGGCAACGGTGCCGAGCCGGAGCCGGAAGCGGCGCAGGGCGGCGCCCAGTTGGCGCTGCCCGCGCAGGCCGGCCCCGAGGACCGGCCGGTGGCCGAGCCCTCGCCGCAGCAGGGACGTCCCCAGCTGGAGGCACCCGGCGCGCAGGCGGTTCCGGCCGGAGTGCCCGCGCAGGGGCCGGAGTTCGCGGCTCCGCCCGGACAGCAGCAGCCCCAGCAGGCCGCACCCGGCCCGCACGCGCTGCCCGCCGGCGGCGAGACCCCGATGCTGCCCGCCCAGGCCGGACCAGCCGACGGCCCGTCCCCGGAGGACGGCGCCGGTGACGCGGCTGCCGACGGCGTGGAAGCCGCCGCCGACGCCCCCGAAGGTGCCGACGGCGCAGCGGACAGCGGCGCGAACGCGCCCGGGACGCCCCCGGGTGCCATGCCGCTGCCGCGTGAACTCCCGCAGGAGCAGCCGCAGTCGGCCGGTCCTGTGCCCGCGCAGGACGGCGTCCCGGCCGCCGAGCAGCTGCCGCAGCCCGAGGCCGGTGAGCAGCCGGTGCCCCCGGGCGAGGCGCAGGACGGCGGCCCGTGCGTGCGGACGCTCGGCCAGGGCGTGCCGTTCTCGCAGCGGATCGCCGAACAGCAGCAGCCACAGCAGCGGACGGAGGGCGGCGGTATGGCCGTACCGTCCACCGCGACGGCCATACCGTCCACCCCCTCGACGCCCGGCTCCGGCCGTCGGCGGCGACTGGCGGCACCGCCGGAGGAGGCGCCCGACGCCGCCGGGCAGGCGCCGCAGGCTCCGGCCGCCGCGCCGCAGCCCCCGCCGGGACCGATGCCGCAGCCGCAGCCCCAGGGAGAGGGCCCGGCGCGGGAGTTCGCGATAGGCGCTCCGGCGGCGGGTTCCGCCGAGGGGCCCGAGCCGCTGGACGGTCCGGACAGCCTCGTCGAGGTCTCGGACGGGCGGGGCACCTCCGTGCCGGACGGGCCCGTCGACGACGAGCTGCCGCCCGAGCCGCTGGACAACCCGCGCCGGCTGCTGGTGTGGCCCGAACCGGACGTCTCCACGCAGCAGGCGCTCGCCGGCCGCGGCTACCGGCCCGTGATCGTGCACTCGCGCGAGGAGGTCGACGCGCAGATAGCGGCCTACCCGGCGGCGCTGTTCGTCGACCCGCTGACGGGGCCGATCACCCGTACCGCGCTCCAGTCGCTGCGGCAGGCCGCCGTGGCGGCGGAGGTTCCGGTGCTGGTGACGGCGGGTCTGGGCCAGGCGACGCGGGAAGCGGCGTACGGCGCCGACCCGGCCGTGCTGCTGAAGGCGCTGGCGCCCCGGGACAGCGAGCAGCACCCGCCGCGGGTGCTGCTGGTGGAGGAGCACGAGGCGGTGGCGGGTGCGCTGACCGCGTCGCTGGAGCGGCGCGGCATGCAGGTCGCGCACGCGCCCTCGGACTCCGAGGCGGTGAACGTGGCGGCCGAGGCGCGGCCGAACCTGGTGGTCATGGATCTCATGCAGATCCGCCGCCGGCGTGCCGGGATCATCGACTGGCTGCGGGTCAACGGCCTGCTGAACCGGACCCCGTTCGTCGTCTACACCTCGGCGGACCTGGACCCGGAGCAGCTGCCGCGGCTCATCTCCGGCGAGACGGTGCTGTTCCTCGCGGAGCGGTCGACGAGCGCGGAGGTCCAGTCCCGCATCGTCGACCTCCTGACGAAGATCGGCGCGCACTAGGCGGGGCCCTTTGCGGGGGGGCACCCCGCTTGGGAGGTCTGCGCCATAGGCGCAGGGCCGGCAAGCGCAGCCGCGCCCGCCACGGTGCGGGGTGCGGCTGCGTCGGGGCTGAGGCCTTGCGCAGTTCCCCGCGCCCCTTAT
>NZ_JAASAH010000004.1 GCF_012726235.1 Streptomyces sp. HNM0574 | reverse complement strand
AACCGGCACCGCCCATCGTGAACGAGGGACGCACCACCACCGGGTAACCGCCCAGCTCCTCGACCCCGTTGAGCACATCGTCCATCGAGTGGCAGATGTAGGAACGCGCGGATTCGCCGTGCCCGGTCTTCCGCCGGACGGCCTCCACGACGTCCTTGAACTGTTCCCGGTCCTCACCCTTGTTGATCGCCTCGACGTTCGCGCCGATCAGCTCCACGCCGAACTTCTCCAGCACCCCGGAATCGTGCAGGGCGATGGCGGTGTTCAGCGCCGTCTGCCCGCCCAGGGTGGGCAGGAGCGCGTCCGGGCGTTCCTCCGCGAGGATTTTCGCCACGTATTCGGGAGTGATCGGCTCGACGTACGTCGCGTCGGCGATCTCCGGGTCGGTCATGATCGTGGCCGGGTTGGAATTCACCAGAATCACCCGCAGGCCCTCGGACTTGAGGACCCGGCAAGCCTGGGTACCGGAATAGTCGAACTCGGCAGCCTGGCCGATCACAATCGGTCCCGAGCCGATGACCAGGACGGACTGGATGTCGGTGCGCTTAGGCACGCTGGCCCTCCATCAGGCTCGTGAAACGGTCGAAGAGATACGCGGCGTCGTGCGGACCGGCCGCCGCCTCCGGGTGGTACTGGACGCTGAAGGCCGGCCGGTCGAGCAGGCGCAGGCCCTCCACCACGTCGTCGTTCAGGCACACATGGGAGACCTCGGCCCGGCCGTACGGGGTCTCGCTCGCCCCGTCCAGCGGCGCGTCCACGGCGAACCCGTGGTTGTGCGCCGTCACCTCGACCTTGCCGGTCGTCCGGTCCTGGACCGGCTGATTGATGCCCCGGTGCCCGTACTTCAGCTTGAACGTGCCGAAACCCAGCGCCCGGCCGAGAATCTGATTGCCGAAGCAGATACCGAACAGCGGGGTTTTCCGCTCCAGCACCGCACGCATCAATTCCACCGGGTGCTCCGCCGTGGCGGGATCACCCGGGCCGTTGGAGAAGAACACCCCGTCCGGACGCACGGAATAGAGATCCTCGACGGTGGACGAGGGCGGCAGCACATGCACCTCGATACCGCGTTCCGCCATCAGCCGCGGCGTCATTCCCTTGATGCCGAGATCGACGGCAGCGACGGTGAAACGCTTCTCACCGACGGCGGGGACGACGTACGCCTTCTCCGTCGCCACCTCGCCGCAGAGATCGGCGCCCTGCATCGGCGGTGCGTTCCGTACCCGGGAGAGCAGGGTCGCCTCGTCGGCCAGGGAATCGCCGGAGAAGACGCCGGCCCGCATCGCGCCCCGTTCGCGCAGATGACGGGTGAGCGCGCGGGTGTCGATTCCGCTGATCCCGACCACGCCCTGGGCGCGGAGTTCCTCGTCGAGCGGGCGCACGGAGCGCCAGTTCGAGGGAACCCGCGCCGGATCGCGCACCACATAGCCCGAGACCCAGATACGCCGGGACTCGGGGTCTTCGTCGTTGACTCCGGTGTTGCCGATGTGCGGGGCGGTCATCACGACCACCTGGCGGCGGTACGAAGGGTCGGTCAGCGTCTCCTGATACCCGGTCATGCCGGTGGAGAACACTGCCTCACCGAACGTCTCCCCCACGGCCCCGTAGGCACGGCCGCGGAAACTGCGGCCGTCCTCCAGGACGAGGGTCGCCGGGGAATGCTTACGAGTCGGCATCAGATCACCAAATTCACCAGGACCATGTAGAGGGCGAGTCCGCCCCCGATGGAGAGAAGGGAGTTGTCGGTCTTCCAGTACATGACTGCGGCGACCACGAGCGATCCGAGCAGGGGTAGCCCGTAGGGATAGGTCGTGAGGTCCTCGTCCTTGACGGTGTAGGCGACGAGGAGAATCATCACGCCGGTCGGCATCTTCTCGCCGAGGTACTTCATGTAGGCGCTGGACGAGAGCTGTCCGATGGCGAAGAACGGAATGACGCGCAGGGCGATGGTCACCAGCGAGATGACGGCGATGACGACGAGTGCCTGGGTGTCGCTGACCATCAGCCCTTCGCCTCCTTTTCCTTCTTGTACATGAAGCTGACGGCGGCGACGTAGAGCAGGAGGCTCACGATCAGGAAGGACTCCCCGACGAGATACTTGTCGACGAGGAATCCGACCACGCCGGAACCGGCCGCGAGGTAGACGAGGACCATGCTCCTGCTGGCCTTGACGGCGTTGACGGCCAGCGTCAGGAACATGGCGGTGAGGGCGAATTCGAAGCCCTTGACGCTGTCCGGGATGACCTGGCCGATGAGCGAGCCGAGCAGGGCGCCGAGCACCCACCAGACGTGGCTGACCACTTGGAGGATCGTGATCTGCCGGCCGGTCAGGTCGGTTCCGGGGCCCGCGGTGGTGATGCCGTACGTCTCGTCCGTCAGCGCGAAGACGCCGTAGATCTTCTGGGATTTCGTGCGCAGTCTGTGCAGCGGAAAGGAGAGTCCGTAGAAGATGTGCCGGAAATTGACGATGAAGGAGGTGAACGCCACCTGGTACGCGGGCAGTCCGGCGACCATGAATCCGACGGCGAGGAACTCGATGGACCCCGCGTAGATGACCAGCGTGGAAAGCGGCGCCCAGTACCAGTTGATGCCGCTGGCCGTGAGCAGCACGCCGAAGGCGATGCCCAGGGGAATGTAGGCCATGGCGACCGGGACGGTGAGCTTTACCGCCTGCCGTACCCCGGAGGACTCTTCGGGGCGGTCAGCGAGGTGTTCCTGTCGTGGGGGCGGATGCACTGTCTCTCCTAGGGACTCGGTTTACGCGCGCGGCCGTGGCGCGCGGCGGGGCAGGCGAGCGGGCGGGGAGGACGGCCGCGCGTACCCGGCGCCGGGATCGCCGTGCCGGGCCGCGGTCGGCCGTCCTCCCCGTTCACGTTCCGTCGTGTCCCGTGGTGCTCGGGGCCGGCGCTCAGCGGGCCGGGCTGGACGGGACCCAGTATGTCCCCGCGTTCCGGTCCCACTTCCGGGCGAGCGGATCACGGACCAGCCGGCTCACCAGGCCGACGGGCGTGACCACGACGGCGTAGACGACGGCAAGGAGTGCTGTGCGCACGGGAATCACTCTCATTTCGTTCGTGGACGGGCAGGGGCTTGCGGGGCCCGTCGGGGACGGCGGCGGCGCACCGCCCCCGACGGGCCTGGGTACGGGGCGTGTTCAGCGCAGGGCGACGAGCGCGCCGGCGCCGATGAACATGCAGCCCGCGATCCGGTCGATCCAGACCTTGGACTTCTCGGCGGCGAACGCCCTGCGTGCCGCCTCGGCGAGCAGCCCGTAGCCGAGGACGACGAGTGCCACCACGCCCAGCAGGATGGCGACGAGCAGCAGGTACTGCTCGACGCCGACGTGCGCCATGTCGATCACGCCGGGCAGCAGGGCCAGGTAGAAGGCGAGGGCGATGGGGTTGGACAGCGTCATCGCCAGGCCCAGCGAGAGGTCCGGCAGCAGTTTCCGCCGTCCCTCCTCGTGTTCCTCGGCGAGCACGGTGGCCCCGGCCCGGCGCCACCGTTTGACGCCGAGCCACACCAGGTAGAGCGCGCCGCAGTACTGGAGCACCGCGAAGGCCGGGCCCAGGCCCGCCGCCAGCGCCGCGAGACCGGCGACGGCGGCGGTGAGCATCGCCCACTTGCCCACGGCGATGCCGAGGGCGAGCGGGACGCTGCGCGGGATGCCGCCGGACAGCTGGCGTCCGAGCAGCGCGGCGATCTCGGGCCCCGGTGCCGCTGCCGAGGCGGCGAAGGTCACGGCGAAGAGCGCGTACTGACCCGAAAGGATCACTGGAAGCACCGGTGACCGGGGTCGACGGCCTTCGTCTCCTCGATCCACTGCTTCAACTGCTTGCTGGTGTAAAGACGTTCGCCCCACTGCTCGGGCGAGCTCGGCACCGGCTTGCCCTGGGCGATGTGGTCCGAGACGAGCTCGAAGTACTGCGCCAGGGAGACGGCGCCGACGTGGTGGCGCAGCGCGGTGGCGGTCTCGCCGGGCGCGATGGTGAACCGCTTGACGTCGATGATCTGGCCGGTGTCGACGGACTTGGCCATGTGGTGGCAGGTGGTGCCGAACGTCTCGTGGTTCTCGTGCAGGGCGTAGACGTGGCCGCCCAGCCCCCGGAAGTGCGGGGGGCTGGGGTGGAAGTTGATCGCGCCCTTGGCGGCCTTGGAGTAGACCCGCTCGGGGACGATCAGGTCACCGCGGAACGAGATGATCCACTCGCCCTCCCAGGCGTCGAGCTCCTCCGGGTACGGGTCGCCGTGGCCCCAGTAGATGGCCTGGACGTCGGCGAAGACGGCCCGGGTGAACTCCTCGGCGGTGCGGCACCATTCGACGGTGTCCGGGTCGGGGGACAGCAGGAGCAGGACCCGGTCCTGGCGGGGGTCGGTCGCGTCGGGGGCGGGGTGCGAGCCGGTCTCGGTCCGGGAGTGGGACATGGTGCCGCCTTTCTGGTGGTGCCTGAGGTGCGGTGAATCGGTGGTGCGGTGGTGCGGGTGGCTCCGGTGCGTCCGGGGCCGGGGGTGCGCGCGGCCGGGCTCAGTCGAGCGGGATGGCCTCGCGCCAGTCGCTCTCCTCCTTCCACTCGGGCTGGTCCTCCTTGCGCAGCAGCACGTTGCCGAGCGCGAGGACGTCGATGTTCGTCCGCATGAAGCATGCGTACGCCTCGGCCGGGGAGGCGACGATCGGCTCGCCGCGCACGTTGAAGGACGTGTTGACCAGCACCGGGCAGCCGGTCCGCGCCTTGAAGGCGGTCAGCAGCCGGTGGTACGGCGCGTTGTTGTCCTCCGTGACGGTCTGCACGCGGGCCGAGTGGTCGACGTGGGTGACCGCGGGGATGGTCGAGCGGTGGATCTTCAGCTTGTCCAGGCCGGTGACGTCCGCTTCCTGCCCGGCGTCCGTCTCCAGCCGCTGGGCGGGGGAGATGCCGGTGACGACGAGCATGTACGGGCTGGGCTGGTCCAGGTCGAAGTAGTCCTTGGCGTCCTCGGCGAGCACCGAGGGCGCGAACGGGCGGAAGGACTCCCGGAACTTGATCTTGAGGTTCATCGCGGACTGCATCGCCGGGTCGCGCGGGTCACCGATGATGGACCGGGCGCCGAGCGCGCGCGGCCCGAACTCCATCCGGCCCTGGAACCAGCCGGCGATCTTCCCCTCGGCGAGCACGCCCGAGACCCGCTCGCACAGCTCGTCCGGCGAGTGCACCGTGTACGGGGCGCCCTGGCTGTCCAGGTACGCGGTGATCTCCTCGTCGCTGAACTCCGGGCCGAGCAGCGAGCCGGACATGCCGTCCCGGCCCTCCGCGAGGTGCGAGCGGGGCGCGCCCCGCTCGGCCGCGACAATCAGGGCCGCGCCGAGCGCGCCGCCCGCGTCACCGGCCGCCGGCTGCGTCCACACCTCGTCGAAGATCTTCTCGTTGATGATCCGGCCGTTGGCGACGCAGTTGAGCGCGACGCCGCCCGCGAGGACGAGGTGCCGCTCGCCGGTGACCTTGCGGGCGTGCCGGGCGAGCAGCACGACGACCTCTTCGGTGACCTGCTGGACGGAGGCCGCGAGGTCGAACTCGCGCTCGGTCAGCGGCCCTTCGGGCGCGCGGCGCGGCCCGCCGAACAGCGTCTCGAAGCCGCTGCCGGTCATCACCTGGCCGCGCAGGTACTCGAAGTACCGCATGTCCAGCCGGAAGGAGCCGTCCGGCTTGATGTCGATCAGCCGGTCCTTGATGAGCTGCGCGTAGCGGGGCGTGCCGTACGGGGCGAGGCCCATCAGCTTGTACTCGCCGGAGTCGACCTTGAAGCCGCAGAAGTAGGTGAAGGCCGAGTAGAGCAGCCCGAGCGAGTGCGGGAAGCGGATCTCCGAGACGGGCGCGACCTCGCTGCCCCGGCCGTGCCACAGCGTGGTGGTGGCCCACTCGCCGACGCCGTCGACGCACAGCACGGCGGCCGACTCGTACGGGCTGGGCAGGAACGCCGAGGCGGCGTGCGACTCGTGGTGCCGGCGGATCTCCAGCGGCGGACCGCCGCCGTGCACGGAGCCCTGGCCGAGCGCGGCGAGCTGGGAGCGGACCACGTCGGCGGTCCGCCGCTTCCAGGACAGCCAGGCCGGGAGGGTGTCGCGGAAGGAGGCGAAGCCCGCGGGCGCGGCACCGGCGAAGGTGGTCAGGACGCGGCGGAACTTCAGCGCCGGGTCCTCGTAGTAGGCGACGGCGGAGACGTCGGCGAGGGTGACGCCCGCCTCGCGCAGGCAGTACTCGACGGCCTTGCGGGGGAAGGCCGAGTCGTGCCGGACGCGGGTGAACCGCTCCTCCTGGGCGGCGGCCACCGGGACGCCGTCGGCGACCAGCGCCGCGGCACTGTCGTGGTAGTAGGCCGAGATGCCCAGCACCAGTTCCGTCATGGGTTCTGCTCCTGATGAAGAGTCCGGGGGTGCCCGGAGTCCGTCGGGGACGGACGAGGGGTGGGTGGTCGGTGCGGCGCGCGGCGGTTCAGCGGGCGCGGCCGCGCGCGGCGAGGTTCGCGGCGCGGCGGCCCGCCTGCCGGGCGCGGAAGCCCGAGGGCGGGTTCAGGGAGCGGTATCCGGTGCGGATGCGGTCCCACGCGGTGTCCAGCGCGCCCTCGCCCTGCGAGGCGGTGATCGAGGAGAGGTAGGTGTCGATGGCGTCGGCGGCCCAGGCGGAGTGCCCCGTCGCGACGTTGTCGACGGTGTTGTGGATGTCCACGAAGCGGGTGCTGAAGCCGTACTTCTTCAGCGCGAGCCGGGCCCGCCGGTAGCTGCCGCCGACGCCGGACAGCTCCATCGCCAGGTTCAGCCCGAGCACCTCGGGCAGGAACGTCTGCGGGAACCGGCCGATCGCCAGCCAGTAGACGGGCAGTTCGAAGGAGCCGTCCCGGAACCCGTCCCACTGCGCGAACTCCCGGCTGGCGGTGGGGGGAAGGTGCACCCCCATCTCGTCGAGGACCTCGCGGTAGATCAGCGGGTGGTTCAGGTGCGCCTCGCCGTTGCCGAGTTCGTCCCAGTAGGTGTCGAACAGCGAGTGCCCGATCTGCGAGGAGGCGTGCGCGTAGTCGGTGAAGCCCGCGATCCAGGCGCCGTCGATCAGGGTGAGCGGCGCCTGCTGCACGGTGGCGTCGATCAGCGCCTCCTTGCTGGGCAGTTCGTCCTCGCTGCCGCGCTCGAACTCCTCGCTGTGCTGGTCGTGCATCTCGACCAGCCAGGGGCGCAGCCCGCGCGGCGTCCAGCGGTCGGGCAGCGGCATGCCGCCGCGGTCGATGCCGTGCCGGGAGCGGCCGAGCCAGCCGTGCACATAGGTCGTCGCCCAGTCGCGCAGGGCCGGGCTGCCGGTGCGGCGCAGCAGCTGGTGGTACGCCTCGCGCAGGTCGCGCGGAGCCGCCTCGGCACCGGCCGCCTCGGCCGCCGCGTCCCAGGCGGACAGGGCCAGCGCGGGCGGCTCGGACAGTACGGGGTTGCCGCCGAGGCCCGCGCCCCGCTCGGCCGGTCCGCTCAGCGAGCCGATCCAGCGGCGGACGACGGCCAGGTCCTCGGGCGAGAACACCCGGAACATCCGGCCGCGTTCCCCGACCAGACCGGTGACCAGCGGGCTCTTCTCCGGCTTGCCCGGCTTGATCAGCCGGCTGCGGGAGAGCGCCTCCAGCATCGGGTACGGGTCGGTGGCGCACTCCCGCAGCCAGTCCGAGAGCGGCTTGTCCTCCAGCGGGAACGTGTGGTGGTAGACGGCGCCCTCGCGGGAGCGCAGCCGCATCAGCTCGGCCATCTCGAACACCGGGTCGCGGGCGACGTCCAGTTCCTCGTGCAGCCGCTCGCTCCACTGCCGCAGCGCGGCCAGCGCCCAGCGGAAGCCGAGCCGCACCTCGTCGGCGGCGGCCGGGCCGTCCCGGGTGACGAGGGCCTCGACGGCGGCGCGGCTGATGGTGAGCCCGCTGTCGGCGTCCTCGGCGCGGGCGCCGGACGGGTCGATCACGGACCAGTCGGTGGCCGTGGGCAGCTCCTGGCGGACCAGGGCCAGCGCGGGCAGCGTGCCCACCGAGCGCAGGCACAGGTCGGCGCCGAGGAGCTGCGGGGTGAAGTCCTCCGGCCTGCGGCTCATCGTCAGCAGCAGCGCGGGCAGCAGGAAGTGGCCCTCGTCCAGGCGCTGGTCGCCGACGAGGCGGCTGGCGGGCACCGCGTTCTCGGAGAGCTTCAGGTGCCGCAGCAGCGCGAGGTAGGCGTCGCCCCGCGAGGCGTGCGGGGCGCCGACGCCGACGTCGTGCGCGTACAGCGCGAGCATGCGCAGCACGGCCGGGTCGTCGCAGTTGCCCGAGCTGGGCAGCCACTGGAGCCAGGCGCCGGAGTGCAGGGCCAGCGGCGCGCAGCCCAGGGTGGCGCGGCGGACGAGGACGGCGCGGTCCTCCGCGTCGTCGAGCAGGCCGAGCAGGCGCGTGAACCGGCCCGCTTCCTCGGCGGACCACGCCGCGGCCTGCTCGACGAGGGCGTCGAGGGTGTCGTCCGGCACGGCGGCGCGGCGCAGTTCCTCGCGCACCTGGTCGAGCAGCCGGCCGCCGGGGAGACCGGCCTCAGGGTCGGTGGCCCGCAGGTATGCCGTACGGACGGTGGGCGCGTGGGTCGTCGGCCCGGTGGGTGGTGCCACAGAAGCGGCGGACACGAGTGACCTCTTCTCTGGAGGGTCGGGTCAGGACGTCAGGACTCGGGAGGGCGGGAGGGGCGGCAGCGGGGCGGCCCGGGAGGGGGCGGGCCGCCCGGGCCCGGGGTGTGACGGCCGGGCCCGGGAGGTGCGGCGTACCGCTTTAGAACATCGGGTAGATGGAGGCGTCGTTCTTCGGCTTCGGTTTGCGGCCGAGCAGCTTGTTGATGATCTTGCGCAGGAATCCCATGGGTGTGCCTTTCGGATCGGTTCGCTGTGCGGTGGACGCACAGGGCTCTGAACGACGCGCGCGCACCCGGGCGTTGACGCGCGGGCGCGGGGCGCGTCAGGAGAGGCCGAGCTGCTGGGCGAGGAGACCGGCGACGAGGTTGTGGCCCTCGTCGGTGAAGTGGATGCGGTCCACGAAGATCCAGTCCTTCGGGCCGAGCGCGTCGGCCAGGACGGGGTTGAGGTCGACGAAGTTCACGCCGCTCCGCTCGCAGCCCGCGCGCAGTTCCTTGGCGTAGGCCGCCTGCGCCTCCATGGAGGAGATGTCGCCGTACACCGCACCGAAGTCGGAGATCGCGTCCAGTTCCTGGAAGAGCAGCTTCTCCTCCGGCGCGGGCTCCTCCCGCACCCAGGTGGCCAGCGGCTGCATGACGAAGGTCAGCTTGGCGCCCATGCCCTGGGCGAGCAGCCGCCAGTTGTCGAGGTTACGGACGGTCAGCTCGGTGGCCAGGTCGATCTGCTCGGACAGTTCGGGCACCGCGGTGTCGGCCGGCGCGGGCGCCGCGTTCTTGCGGGAGCCGAACAGGCCGAAGCCGGAGCTCTTGCGGTTCTTGGCCCGCAGCTCCTCCATCTGCCCGTAGAAGTCGTTGCAGTTGAAGAAGGCGCCGCTGTCGCCGCGCACCGACTCGGGGAGCCGGCTCAGGCCCAGGCTGTTGAAGCCGGAGAACAGCACGATCTCGTCCACCTGCGGCAGCAGGTGCCGGTAGAGCGAGAAGAGCAGCATCTCCTGGGTCGAATTGTGGCTGCGCCCCGCGAAGTTGAGCCACGGCAGGGACGGCGCGTGCCGGGACCACAGGTACGAGGGCAGGGTGTGACGGTCGCTGCTGGCGCCGATGCCGAACGCGGTGGAGCTCCCGGCGAGCAGCCGCACCGGGCCGTCCGGCAGCTGCTCGCCGACACCGGCGGCCGAGCCCTCGGGGCCGTGCGAGAAGCGGAAGCCGAGACGGTCGGTGTTGACCACCTCGGAGCGGTGCCCGGCGGCGTGGAAGTACATCAGGTACGGCATCCAGCGGATGTCGCCGCGGTCGTCGAACTTCTCCGCGTACTGGAGCATCTGGGGGGTCAGGTCAGCGCGATGGGACACGGGTGACTCCGTCCTGTGAAGAGGGATGACCGGTGCCCGCCAGGGCATGGCGGGGCAGCACCGGCCGCCCGCGTTCCGCGCGCCGGGCGCGGTGCGGTGGTGCGGCGGTGCGGATGCGGGGTGGTGCGTGCGCGGGTCGTGCACGGGCGGGAGCGTGGCCCGCTCGCGTGGGGGAGGGGCCGGCGGCGGTCCCGCGCGGGAAATGACGAAACCCCGGCGCGCGGCCGGGGTCCGGGGTGCCTGCGGGCCCTCCTTGCGGAGGCCAGAGGCGGGTTCGGGCACAGCTGTGCCGTGGAAGAAGCGTGACAGCAGGTTCGCTCCCGGTCAACCCCCGTCCGTCTCCGGCCACTTGGCGGCCAACTCGGGAAGACGACCCGGTAACACCCCGTCAGCCGCGGCCCGGAGTGCCGCGCTACCGCGGTGATACGGCGGTGATACAGGCCCGAAGGAGTCTCTTCGTGATCGCCCCGGAAGACGTCCGGGCCCTGACGGAGGGAGCGCAATGCCGCGGCTCGACACCCCTGCTGTGTACGACCTGAGCACCGCCGAACTGCGCGATCTGGAAGCGCTGTTGAGCGATGCGGCGCACTGCTCTCCGTCGGACGATCCGGGCAGCGAGGCGTACTACGAGCAGGTGCGGGAACTGGCGCACCGGCTGCCCTCCGGGCTGCGCCGCTTCCTGCGCGGGCTGCGCTCCGCCGCGTCCCCGCCCGCAGGGCTGATCCGCGGCTTCGGGGTGGACGACGCGGCGATCGGCCCGACCCCGGCGCACTGGCGCGAGGCCGCCGCCTCCCCGGCGGCCCGCCGCGAGGAGCGCTGGCTGGCCCTGCTCGGGCTCGCGACGGGCGAACCCTTCGCCTGGTCCACGCTCCAGCGCGGCCGCCTGATCCAGAACATGCTGCCGATCGCGGGCGAGGAGGTGCAGCAGAGCGGCCACGGGCAGGTACACCTGGAGTGGCACACCGAGGACGCCTTCCACCCGCACCGCTGCGACCACCTGATCCTGCTCGGCCTGCGGAACCACGACGCGACCGGCACCACCCTCGCCTCGGTGCGGGACGTGACGCTCGGCGCCGAACACCGCGCGGTGCTCGCCCAGAAGCGGTTCCACATCCTCCCCGACGAGGAGCACCTCAGACAGCTGGCCCGCAACGACCCGCACTCGCCCGCGCTCGCCCGGATGCTCGCCATGCGCGACGACCCCGAGCCGGTGGCCGTCCTCTCCGCCGCACCCGGCACCGGGAGCCCGGAGCACACCACCGAGGGGCTCCGGCTGCGCATCGACCCCTGCTACATGCGCTGCCTGCCCGGCGACACCGAGGCCGGACTCGCGCTGAAGCACCTGGTCGAGGAGCTCGAAAGCGCCCAGCAGAGCGTCGCGTTGCGGCCCGGGGAGGTCCTGGTCGTCGACAACCACCGTGCCGTGCACGGCAGGCAGGACTTCACCGCGCGCTTCGACGGCACCGACCGCTGGCTGAAGAAGATCACCGTCACCGGCGATCCGCGCCGCTCCCGTGACCTGCGCGCGCCCGCGGCCTCCCGGGTGATCTCGTGAGGTGCCCGCGCGAGCCCGGAGCCGTCCGCCGACGCGGCACCGGGGACTGACGCGCATGCCCGCCGTACCCCGCCCCACCGCCCCGAGCACGACCCTGCTCCTCGGCGGCGCCGTACCGCGCGCGGACTGGGACGCGCACGACAGCGCGCTCGTCACCCTCTTCCGGCTGCGCGACCGCGACAGCCGGATCGTGCTCACCGACCGCGCCGAACACCTGGCCGCAGCGCCCGAGTTGACCGCGCTCGCCGACGAGGTGCACGCCCTCGACCACGGCGACGTCACCGGCTGCGTCGCCTGGAGCTGGGCGCAGGGCCCCCGCTTCGACGCGGTGCTCGGCTTCCGAGAGGACGCCGCCGAGTCCGCCGCCGCCGTCGCCGAGGCGCTCGGCCTGCCGGGCAACCCGCTCACCGCCGTACGCCGGGTGCGGATGCGCGACCGATGTCGCGACTACCTGCGCAGACACGGATTCCGGCAGCCGCGGCTGCTGCTGTGCACCCGCCCGGAACAGGCCGAGGAACTGCTGCTCGCCAGCGGCCGCGTGGTCGTCCGGCCACGGGACGGCGCCGGGCCCGGGCGGGTCAGCCTGGTCACCGAGGCGGACCGGCTGCCGGACGCGTTCCGGGCCGCCGGCGCGGACGAGCGGGCCCCGGTCCTCGTCGAGTCCTGGGTGGGCGGCGTCGGATACCGCGTCGACGGGGTGCTCCTCGCCGGCCGCCCCCGCGTCCTGGCCGTCACCCGGCAGCCTGCCGCCCCGGAACCGGCCGCGGCCGCGCCGGTGCCCCGCCCCCGGACCCCGCCCGCCGCTTCCGCCGCTCCGGCCCGGGACCCGGAGGCGGCCGTGCGCGCCGAGGTGTGCGCCGCGCTCCAGGTGCTCGGGCTGCGGACGGGACCGTTCCAGGTGGAGTGCCGGACCGGTCCGGCGGGCGTGGTCGTCGGCGGCGTCCATGTCGGCCCGGGGGAGGCCGCGGGCCCGGCCGGCTGCCACCCGGGCTGCGAGCTGTACGGCACCTGGCTGGACGACCTGCTGACCAGCGGCCCCCCGCCCACCGTCCCGTCCCGCGCCCCCACCGAGCCGGGACCGCTCGCGGGCCAGGGCGGCGGCCCCGTCCCCGGCACGGCGGACACCGGACGCACCGGAACCCGCGACGCCGACGTCCAGGCCAACGGGCCGAGCGGCGCCGCCCGTTGACGCCGGCCGCCCGCAAAGGCGCCCGGGGCGTCAGTCGACGGTGGCCGGGCGCATCTCCTCCTCCAGGACCCGGGTCCTGGCCCGCAGCGACTCGGCCTCCGGGAGGCCGAGTTCGTCCAGGATGCGGATCGCGCGGCGCCAGTACTCGGCCGTCGCGGCCCGGTCGCCCAGCGAGAGATGCAGCTCGCCGCAGCGGACCAGGGTCTGCGCCTGGTTGTTGCGGCTGCCCAACTGGTCCAGCGAGGCGTCCAGTTCGATCGCCCGCAGATAGCAGCGCCGCGCCTCCTCCCCGGCCCCGGCGCGGTGGTGCGCCCAGGCGAGGCTGTCCCACACGTCGGCCTCGCCGTGCCGGTTGTCCAGTTCCCGGTACAGCTGAAGGGCCCGGCCCAGCGCGTCGACGGCCGTGTCGTGGTCGCCGAACTCGGTGCAGTACCAGCCGAAGGTGTTCAGCGTCTCGGCCTCGCCGTCCCGGTCGCCCGTCTCCCGGAACAGCGCCAGCGCGCCCCGGACGTGGGAGCGGAAGTCGTCCTCCTGCTCGCGGCGCCCGCAGAAGCGGGCCAGCCGCAGCCGGGCCCGCGCCTGCCCGTCCGCGTCGCCCAGCCGGTGGTACAGCTCCAGGGCCCGCAGCAGGTGCGTGTGCGCGGCCGGGCCCCGGTCGGTGAGGTCGG
Source organism: Streptomyces sp. HNM0574 (assembly GCF_012726235.1). Classification (GTDB taxonomy): domain Bacteria; phylum Actinomycetota; class Actinomycetes; order Streptomycetales; family Streptomycetaceae; genus Streptomyces. The sequence continues at coordinate 440,116 of NZ_JAASAH010000004.1, read as the reverse complement.
TGGCCCAGCCGAGCTGGAGCTGGGCCGGTGCCTCGCCCTCGTCGCTGTCGCCCTCCGCGACGGCGGCGGCCATCGCGCAGCGCGCCGCGTACGCCCACTCCTGCCAGTGGCCCGAGCGGCGCAGGAACACGGCCATCCGCTCGGCCAGCAGCCAGCTGAAGCGGGGGAAGCCGTCCTCGCGGGCGTGCGCGAGGTGCGCGAGCATCGCGTGCCGCTCGCGGACGAACCACTCCCGCGCGCTGGTCGCGTCCGGGAAGCACTCGACGGGCACCTCGCGCGGGCACGGTTCGGGCAGCGGGCCGCAGTGCTGCGCGGCGGCCGGGTCGGCGAGCGTCGCGGCGTGCTGCGCGGAGTGCAGGTAGTAGGCGAGCAGCCGCTCCACGGCGGCCCCGCCCTCACCGGCCGCGGTTTCCTCGCTGCCGCGGCGGGCCTGCTCCAGCGCGTACTCGCGGACGATGTCGTGCATCGCGTAGCGGCCCGGACCGTCGAGCGTGACCAGGTGGTGGCGGGCGAGTTCGGACACGGCCGAGTAGGTGTCGCTCGCGGGGGCGCCGACCAGCGCGGCGGCGGCCCGCAGCGAGACCCGCCCGCCGCGGTACAGCCCCAGCGCCCGGAACAGCCGGGCGCCGACGGGGGAGAGGTTGCGGTACGAGCCGACCAGCGCGGTGCGCACGCTGGTGCGGGTGTCGCCGGTCTCGAAGCGGTCCAGCCGGCTGGGGACGGCCTCGAAGTGGCCGATCACCTCGCGCAGGCTCAGCCGGGGCTGGGCGGTGGCGCTCGCCAGCAGGATGCGGGTGGTCAGCGGCATCCTGCCGCAGAGCTCGATCATGGTGGAGGCGAACTCGTCCGTCCCCGCGAAGCGTTCGGGGCCCAGCACCCGCTCGCACAGGCTGCGGGTCTCCTCCTTCGACAGCAGGTCCAGGTGGATGCCCTGCCCCGCGTCGCCCATCAGCAGCCCGGGCAGCTGCTGGCGGCTGGTGACCACCACCATGCAGCCGGACCCGGCGGGCAGCAGCGGACGGATCTGCTCCTCGTCCCGCGCGTTGTCCAGCACCAGCAGGACGCGGCGGTCGACGAGGACGCTGCGGTAGAGCGCGCACTGCGCCTCGAAGTCGGCCGGTATCCGCTCCTCGGGGACCTCGAAGGCGTCCAGCAGCCGCCGCACCGCCAGGGACGGCGCGAGCGGGACGCCGGTGGGGTCGAAGCCGTGCAGGTCCACGAAGAGCTGCCCGTCCGGGAACTCCCCGGCGACGCGGTGCGCCCAGTGCACGGCCAGCGCTGTCTTGCCGATGCCGCCGATCCCGACGACGGGCACCACCACGGCGCCCTGCCGCGGGTCCCGCCGGACCTCGCGGATCTCGTCCAGCATCCGCAGCTCGGCCTCCCGCCCCGTGAAGTGCGAGGTGGCGACGGGGAGTTGACGCGGCACGATCCCGTGCCGCCCCACGGCCCGCGGAGTCTCCTCCCGCCCGGGCCCCTCCCCGTCCTCCCGGCCGTCCCGCCCGTCCTGGTACGCGCGCCCCTCCGGGTGCTCCCGGCGCGCGCTCCCGTCCTCCTCGTCCCGCGCCGCCTCGCCCGGCGGCCCGTCCCACGGCGCCTGCTCCCGGGGCCGGTCCGGCGCGGGCTCCCGCGCCTCGGGCTCGCCCTCGGCGCTCCCGGGCCGGCGGACGGTGGTGGCCTGCCGGGGCTCGGGGACGGTGTCGGTGAGGATCTGCTGCTGGAGGCGGCGCATCTCCTGGCCCGGGTCGATGCCCAGCTCCTCGGCGAGCCGCCGGCCCGTCTCGCGGTAGGCGTCCAGCGCGTCGCTGCGCCGTCCCGCGTGGTGCAGCGCCGTCATCAGCTGGACGCAGAACCGCTCGCGCAGCGGGTAGCGGTCGACGGCGGACTGGAGCTCCCGCAGCACCTCCTGGTGCGCGCCGAGGGCCAGTTGGACGTCGTAGTGCAGCTCCAGCACGTCCAGCCGGAGCTGCTCGATGGTGGGCAGTTCCTGGTCGCGCAGCCGCTGGGAGGCCACGTCGACGAGGGGTTCGCCGCGCCACAGGGCCAGCGCGGTCCGCAGGTCGCGTTCGGCGGGTATCCAGTGGTCCGCGCGGACGGCGGTCTGCGCGGACCGGTGCAGCCTGCCGCAGTGCAGCAGGTCGATCTCGTCCGGCTCGGCCTGGACGAGGTACCCGCCGGCCCGCGTCAGCACCCGGGCGCCCAGCACGGAGCCCAGCGACTGGCGCAGCCGCATCACATAGGTGCGGACGGCGGTGTGCGCGTTCCGGGGTGGCCGCTCGTCCCACAGCACGTCCACCAACTGGTCCTGGGAGACGACCTCGTTGGCGTGGAGCAGCAGTGTGGCCAGCAGGGTGCGCTGCTGTCCCGAGGAGATCCGCACCGACTCCCCCCGGTGGGCCGCCTTCAGTGGTCCGAGTACTCCGGCTTCCACGCCCTCTTCCTCTCCCCGACGATCGAAGACTGCAGACCCGAAAGGGCGCCCGTGCCCGCGCCCCGGAACAGCGCGCCCCTCGGACAGTGTGCGCACTGCGGGGGGAACGGGTCTTCCCCCGGCCTCAGGCGGCCGACCACTTTGCGAGGTCGGTGCCGGTTCCCGGCGGGGCGCGGCCCGCCGCGTCCCCGTCCCTGCCTCTGGCCCCCGCCTCTCCCGTGGGCCCGTCCGGGCCCCTGCGCGGACCTGCCCCACCCGCGCCCCGCTGCCGCACCCGAGTATCGCGGGCCCCGGTCACGGCGGAGGGGTGGAGCGATGGAATCTGGCCGGGCGGTGCCTGTTCGTCAGCGAATTCCGGCCGCTTGACGGGAGGGGCGGCCCGTGCGTCCCGGCCCCGGGCGGGGCGCACACGGGGCGCGCGGCGTCCCGGGCGGGGGTGCTGTCGGGAGCGGGGCGGTACGAGATATCTTGATGTCGAGACGATATGGGACGTGAATCGGAGCATCGTGACTGACTCGACGATCATCTACACGCAGACCGATGAGGCCCCGGCCCTCGCCACCTACTCGTTCCTGCCCGTGGTCAAGGCGTACGCCTCGACCGCGGGTGTGGACGTGGAGAGCCGCGACATCTCCCTCGCGGGACGCATCATCGCGGGCTTCCCCGAGTGGCTGGAAGAGGGGCAGCGCATCGACGACGCCCTGGCGCAGCTCGGCGAGCTGGCCAAGACGCCCGAGGCGAACATCATCAAGCTGCCGAACATCTCGGCGTCGATTCCGCAGCTGAAGGCCGCGATCGCCGAGCTCCAGGAGCAGGGTTACGCGCTGCCCGACTACCCCGACGACCCGCAGACGGACCAGGAGCGGGACATCCGCGCCCGGTACGACAAGGTCAAGGGCAGCGCCGTGAACCCGGTGCTGCGCGAGGGCAACTCCGACCGCCGCGCGCCCGCCTCGGTGAAGAACTACGCCAAGGCGAACCCGCACCGCATGGGCGCCTGGAGCGCCGACTCGAAGACGAACGTCGCGCACATGGACGGCGACGACTTCCGCAGCACGGAGAAGTCCTACGTCGTCCCCGAGGACGGCGCGCTGCGCATCGAGCTCGCCGGTGACGACGGCTCCACCACCGTGCTGCGGGAGTCCGTGCCGGTGCTGGCGGACGAGGTCGTCGACGCGGCCGTCCTGCGGGTCGCGGCCCTGCGGGAGTTCCTCACCGCGCAGGTCGCGCGCGCCAAGGCCGAGGGCGTGCTCTTCTCCGTGCACCTGAAGGCCACCATGATGAAGGTCTCCGACCCGATCATCTTCGGCCACGTCGTGCGGGCCTTCTTCCCGAAGACCTTCGCCGCGTACGGTGCCCAGCTCGCCGCCGCCGGCCTCACCCCGAACGACGGCCTCGGCGGCATCTTCAAGGGCCTGGAGTCGCTGCCCGAGGGCGAGGCGATCAAGGCGTCCTTCGAGTCCGAGCTCGCCGAGGGCCCGGACCTGGCGATGGTCGACTCGCACAAGGGCATCACCAACCTGCACGTGCCGAGCGATGTCATCGTCGACGCCTCCATGCCCGCGATGATCCGCACGTCCGGCCACATGTGGAACAAGGACGACCAGGAGCAGGACGCGCTCGCGGTCATCCCGGACAGCAGCTACGCGGACGTCTACCAGGTCGTCATCGACGACTGCCGGGCCAACGGCGCCTACGACCCGTCCACGATGGGCTCCGTGCCCAACGTCGGTCTGATGGCGCAGAAGGCCGAGGAGTACGGCAGCCACGACAAGACCTTCGAGATCCCCCGCACCGGCACCGTGCGCGTCCTGGACGCCGGCGGCACCGCCGTGCTGGAGCAGGCCGTCGGCGAGGGCGACATCTTCCGGATGTGCCAGACCAAGGACGTGCCGATCCGGGACTGGGTCAAGCTCGCCGTCACCCGCGCCCGCGCCACCGGCGACCCGGCCGTGTTCTGGCTGGACGAGGGCCGCGCGCACGACGCCAACCTGATCGCCAAGGTCAAGCAGTACCTCCCGGAGCACGACACCGAGGGCCTGCGGATCGAGATCATGTCGCCGGTCGACGCCACCGCGTTCTCCCTGGAGCGCATCCGCCGCGGCGAGAACACCATCTCCGTCACCGGCAACGTCCTCCGCGACTACCTGACCGACCTGTTCCCGATCCTGGAGCTCGGCACGAGCGCCAAGATGCTGTCGGTCGTCCCGCTGATCAACGGCGGCGGGCTGTTCGAGACGGGCGCGGGCGGCTCGGCCCCCAAGCACGTCCAGCAGCTGGTCAAGGAGAACTACCTGCGCTGGGACAGCCTGGGAGAGTTCCTCGCCCTCGCGGTCAGCTTCGAGCACCTCGCGCAGAAGACCGGCAACGCCCGCGCGCAGATCCTCGCGGACACCCTCGACCGGGCGACGGGCACGTTCCTGGCCGAGAACAAGTCGCCCAGCCGTCGCGTCGGCGGGATCGACAACCGCGGCAGCCACTTCTACCTGGCCCTCTACTGGGCCCAGGAGCTGGCCGCGCAGACCGAGGACCAGCAGCTCGCCGAGGCGTTCTCGGCCCTGGCCAAGACGCTGGGCGAGCAGGAGCAGACGATCTTCGACGAGCTCGTCGCCGTCCAGGGTTCGCCCGCCGACATCGGTGGCTACTACCAGCCCGACGACGCCAAGGCGTCCGCGGTCATGCGTCCCTCGAAGACGCTGAACGAGGCGCTCGCGATCCTCGGCTGACCCTCCGGTCCGAGTGAGCGGTGACAAGGCCCCCGGGTACCGCCCGGGGGCCTTGTCCGTGCCCCGGCGCCCGCGGCCCCCGGTCCTCATCGGCCCTCCTCGGCAGCACCGGCGGCGCGGCCCCGTGCTAGAAAAGGGGGCATGGTAGGGCGAAACGGTCGATTCTCGGCCCACCGCGCCGGGGACGGTTCAGGACCGTTGCCGCCGCTGCTCTACGCCGCGCTCGGCGCCGCCGCGGCCCTCGCCGCCACCCGCGCCTCCGTCCGCCGCCGCATTCCGCACGACCCCGACGACCCCGCAGCCCCCGCCCCGCCGCCCGCGCCCGCCCGCGAGGACGCGGCGCCCGGGCCGCCCAGCACCGCCAGCACCCGGCTGGAGCTGCTGTACGACGCCGGGGTGCTGATCGGGACCACGCTCGACGTGGTGCGCACCGCCCAGGAGCTGGCCGAGGTCGCCGTCCCCCGGTTCGCCGACTACGTCACCGTCGAGCTCGCCGAGCCGGTGCTCAGCGGTGAGGAGCCGGGGGGCGAGGCCACCGAGATGCGGCGCGTCGCCGTCCACGGCATCCGGGACGACCATCCGTTCACCCCCGTGGGCGAGATGATCGGCTTCCTGCCCGCCGTCCCGGAGACCGGTCTCGGCCGGGCCTACTCGGTTCTCGCGCCCGATCTGGAGGCCGCGGGCCGGCGCTGGCAGGGGCGGGACCCCGAACGGGCGCGGCGGGTGCGGGAGTTCGGCGTCCGCTCGCTGTTGTCGGTGCCGCTCCAGGCCCGCGGCGTCGTCCTCGGCATGGCCGACTTCTGGCGCGCGGAGTCGGACCGCTTCGACGAGGACGACCTGTCCTTCGCCGAGGAGCTCGCGGCCCGCGCCGCGCTCTCCCTCGACAACGCCCGCCGCTACACCCGCGAGCACGACATGGCCGTCACCCTCCAGCGCAGCCTGCTGCCGCGCAGCCTGCCCGAGCACACCGCGCTGGAGGCGGCGCACCGCTACCTGCCCGCACAGGCCGGGGTCGGCGGCGACTGGTTCGACGTGATCCCGCTGCCCGGGGCGCGGGTGGCCCTCGTGGTCGGCGACGTCGTCGGGCACGGGCTGCACGCGGCCGCCACCATGGGTCGGCTGCGCACCGCCGTGCACAACTTCTCCGCGCTCGACCTGCCGCCCGACGAGCTCCTGGGACACCTGGACGAGCTGGCCTCCCGCAGCGACATCGACAACGGCAGCGAGGGCGCCCACGACGGCGAGGCACCCGGCCTCACCGGCGCCACTTGCCTGTACGCGATCTACGACCCCGTCACGGGACGGGCCACCCTGGCCAGGGCCGGGCACCCGCCGCCCGCGCTGGTCGCGCCCGACGGGACGGTCAGCTTCCCCGACGTGCCCGTCTCCCCGCCGCTGGGCCTGGGGGCCGGGCTGCCGGTGGAGACCGCCGAGCTCCAGCTGCCCGCCGGGTCCCTGCTCGCGCTGTTCACCGACGGGCTCATCGAGGCCCCGGACCACGATCTCGGCGCCGGCCTGGACCGGCTGCGCGGCGCGCTGTCCGGCCACCCGGGCCGGTCCCCCGAGGAGGCGTGCGCCGCGGTGCTGGAGGCGCTGCTGCCGGGACGTCCCGTCGACGACATCGCGCTGCTGGTGGCGCGCACCCGGCTGCTGGACCCGTCGCAGGTCGCCGACTGGGACGTGGTGCCGGAGCCGGCCGCCGTGGCCCCGCTGCGCGCGCAGGTCGACCGGCAGCTGGAGCAGTGGGGGCTGGCCGAGGTCGCGTACACCACCGAGCTCATCATCAGCGAGCTGGTCACCAACGCCATCCGGTACGGCACCGGACCGATCCGGCTGCGGCTGCTGCGCGAGCGCAACAGCCTGATCTGCGAGGTCGCCGACAGCAGCAGCACCTCCCCGCACCTGCGCCGCGCGACCACCACGGACGAGGGCGGGCGCGGGCTGTTCCTCGTCGCCCGCTTCACCCAGCGCTGGGGCACCCGCTACACCGCGCGCGGCAAGGTCATCTGGACCGAACAGCCGCTGCACGTCCCGTCCTCCGGCGACCCGGACGAGGAGACCACCGACGACCTCCTCGACCAGTGGACCGACGAACTCTGACCGGACGCCTCCTGGTGTACTGGCCGCACCGGCGCGTGAGGCGCCGGACGTCTGGAGAGGGAAGCGCCCTGTGAAGACAGTGATCCTGCTGTACGAGGAGTTCACGTCGCTCGACGCCGTCGGCCCGTACGAGATCCTGGCCCGGATTCCCGGCGCCGAGGTCGTCTTCGCCGCCGGCCGCCCCGGCCCGGTCACCGCGGACACCGGCAGTCTGCGGCTGACGGCGCAGGCCGCGCTGGAGGACGTCACCGAGGCCGACCTGCTGCTGGTGCCCGGCGGCCCGGGCCAGCACGCGCTGATGGCGGACGCGCGTCACCTCGACTGGCTGCGCGCCGTGGACGCGACGACCACCTGGACCACGTCCGTCTGCTCCGGCTCGCTGCTGCTCGCCGCCGCCGGACTGCTGCGCGGCCGGCAGGCCACCACGCACTGGATGCTGCGGGACGCGCTGGCCGAGTACGGTGCGGCCCCCTCCGGGGAGCGGGTCGTCTTCGACGGCAAGTACGCGACGGCCGCCGGGGTTTCGGCCGGCATCGACCTCGCGCTGCACCTCACGGGCCGGATCGCGGGCGACGCCACGGCCGAGGCGGTGCAACTGGTCGTGGAGTACGACCCGCGCCCGCCCTACTCCTCGGGCTCCACCGAGACGGCCCGCCCCGAACTCGTCGAGTCGCTCCGGGCCAGCGGGCTGATCGTGGAGCCGGGCACGGGCGGGAGCTGAACGGCCCCCGCCCGCACGGCACTTCGCCGCCCGTCAGTTCGCGGTGACCGGGTAGTGGTCGGAGAGGTTGGTGTAGGTGTACTCCTTGCCCCAGCTCTTCACCGTCCAGGGCGCGGAGCGCTCCTTGACGACGTGGTTGCCCCAGCCCTCCGGGCGCAGGTGGCCCTCGCGGTGCAGGACGAAGTCCAGGTCCTCGCTCGGGTCGTCCGGGTAGCGGTCTGCGGCGACGGAGTTCTCCGCGGTGTCGAACGAGTACCGGTGCCCGGTGCGCTCGTCGGCCGCGACCAGGCCCGCGTTGCCCAGCATCGAGGGGTACTCCTCGCCGTGCCGGTCGACGTTCATGTCCCCGGCGACCAGGACCTGTTCGTCGCCCGGGATGTTCTTGGCGTCGAGGAAGCTGTCGATCGCGCGGAACTGGCGGGCGCGGTCGGCGACGTCCTCGCCGTCGCCGCAGGAGGAGTCGGTGGCCTGGGTGTGCGTGCCGACCACGTGCACCTTCGTGCCGTTCACGTCCAGCACCACGTAGGCGAAGCCCTTGTTGGACATGGCGTCGGAGCCGCAGGCGTCGGCGTAGACGTGCTGTTCCTTGTGCAGGATCGGCCACTTGCTGAGCACGGCGACGCCGCCGTCCTCCGGGGTGGCGCCCGAGTAGGCGCCGCCGGTGGCGTCCCAGCCGTCCTTGCCGCGGCCGACCACCGGGGTCTGGTGCGGGTAGCGGTCGGCGGCCTTGCGCATCAGCGCGTCCGAGGAGGAGTTGTCGAAGACCTCCTGGAGCACCACCACGTCCTGGTCCTGGAAGAACCCGGCCTCGGGGATGGCCTGCGCGCGGTGGTCCTGGCCCCAGTTGGGGTAGAGGTTCTTGCTGAACAGGAAGGTGTTGTAGGTGAGCACCTTCAGCCGGGGCGTGGTCTCCCCGGAGCCGGACGGGGCCGCGGCGGCGGCCGGTACGGCGCCGGTCAGGGCCGTCGCGGCGAGCGCGGTGGCCACGGTGAGGGCGCGGGTCGTGCGGAGGACCGGTATCGGGACGCGCACTGGGATCTCCCGGTGATGTGGGGGGCGGGTGGTTTCCGTCGGGCCCATGTAAGCAGGCGGGCCTGCGAACGCCGACCCCCGGGACTCAAGGGGCGCGGGGAACTGCGCGAACGGCCACCTCGGACCCGCGGTCCACGACGGCACGTTCCTTCCCGATGAGGGGCGGCCCCTAGCGGCCGCCCCGCCGCGCCTCCAGCACCATCAGCGCCGTGTGCAGGGACGTCCTGGACTCGGCCGACTCCAGCGAGACGCCCAGCACCCGTTCCAGCGTCCGCAGCCTGCTGTAGAGCGTGGGCCGGCTGAGGCCGCTGCGCCGTGCCGTCTCCGTCTTGGAGCCCGCCGACTCCAGGTGGGTGCGCAGCAGTCCGAGCAGGTCCTCGCCGGTGCGCGCGTCGTGGTCGAGCAGCCGCCCCAACTCCGTCTCCGCGAAGGCCTGTACGCGGTGGTCGTCGCGGAGCAGGGCGATCAGCCCGCGCAGCCGCACGTCCGTCGAGCGGTACAGCCGCCCCCGCTCCGGCATGGTCACCCCGACGTCCGCGACGTGCTCGGCCTCCGCGATCCCGCGCGCCGCCGCCACCAGGCTGCCCGCGGCCGGTGCCGTCCCGGCCACCCACGCGGCGGTGCCCTCGCCGCCGGGCCGCCGGGGCGCGTGCCGTTCGGTGAGCCGCTCGCGCAGGCCGCGGCAGACGGCGGCGAGCGCGGTGTCCGCGTCCCCCTGGCCGAGCGCCCCCGCGCAGGTCATCACCACGGCGACGGTGCCCTCCCGGCGGATCGAGACGATCGCCGTGTGCCCGGCCGAGGTCACCGACTGCCGTACGGCGGTGAGCAGTTGACGGTCGACCTCGCCCTGCCGCAGCGCGTCCCCCTCGGGCAGCCGCGGCACCCGGACGACCAGCGGCACGTACCGGGTGCTGGGTGCCAGCCCCAGCGCGCCCGCGCGGGCCAGCGCCTCCGACTCGTCGCCGACCCGGCCGCTCAGCAGATCGTCCAGCAGCCCGCCGAGGGCCTGCACGACGAGCGCGTCCCGCTCCTGCTGGAGCATGCGGTGCAGTTGCAGCGACTGCGCGGCCCGCTCCAGCACCATCCGCGCCCGCGCGGGCGAGGGGCCGGCCGCGGGGAGGACGAGCCGCCCCCAGCGCTCGGCCCCGACGCCGACGGGTACGGACGGCCACGCGGCCTGTTCCGCTTCCTGGTCCGGGGCGCGGAGGCGGGAGCGTTCCGCCCAGTTGTCGAGCAGTCCGGCCGCCGGGGCGCCCGCCGTGCAGAAGGCGAGGACGTGCCGGGTGAGGTCCTCCAGGACCAGCGGGGCGCCGAGGATCTGCGAGGCGCGGGTGACGATGTCGGTGGTCGAGGCCCGCGCGATGTTGAGCGAGGTGAAGACCTCGTGCGTGGTGCGCGCGAACTCCACCTCCTCGTACCGGTCGGCGACGATCAGCCGGTGCACCTGCTGCGTCACCTCGACGAAGCGGATCTCCGCCGTCAGCGCCACCACCGGCACTCCGGCCGCGTCCGCGAGCGCGCCCAGCCGCCCGGGCACCTGAGCGATGTGCGTCCCGAGCTCCACCACGAGCCCGGCCACCCGCTGCTCGCCCAGCATCCGCAGGTACGCCTCGACGGACGCCTCGTCGCCGGTCAGCGGCAGGCCGGTGCTGAGGACGAGCTCGCCGCCCTCCAGCAGGTGCGTCAGATCGGTGGCCTCGCTGATGTGCACCCAGCGCACCGGACGGTCCAGGTGCCGCTCGCCGCCCACGACGAGGGGCCGCCCGGCGGCGAGGACGGGCAGCGCGAGCACCTCTCGCACGGTCGGGATCACCCCGGCAGTCTACCGACACTCTGTAAAGAAGACCTCGAACATCCGTACAGACCGTCGCCCCGAGCTCTGGCAGCCTCAACCGTGCAGAGGGCCGCCCGCGCATCCGCCTCCCCCCCCCCGGCGGGCGCGCGGGCGGCCGGGCACCCCGGGGCTCGGCGAGCGCGCGAGCCCCTTGAGCGAGCGAGGGCGAGGACGAGACCGTGGCGAACACCGCACGTGCGCAGATCAGCCATTGGCTGGGCAACACCACCTTCACCGGGACCAGCGGCAGCACCGCCCCCGTGACCAACCCGGCCACCGGCGAGGTCACCGGCGACGTCGCGCTGGCGAACGCCGAGGACGCGCACGAGGTCATCGCCTCGGCCCGCGCCGCCTTCCCCGGCTGGCGGGACACCTCGCTCTCCAAGCGCACCGCCGTCGTCTTCCGCTTCCGCGAGCTGCTGAACGAGCGGAAGCAGGAGCTGGCCGAGATCATCACCAGCGAGCACGGCAAGGTCGTCTCGGACGCGCTCGGCGAGGTCACCCGCGGCCAGGAGGTCGTCGAGTTCGCCTGCGGCATGCCGCACCTGCTCAAGGGCGGCTTCACCGAGAACGCCTCCACCGGCGTCGACGTCAATTCCGTACGCCAGCCGCTCGGCGTCGTCGGCATCATCTCGCCGTTCAACTTCCCCGCGATGGTGCCCATGTGGTTCTTCCCCGTCGCGATCGCGGCGGGCAACACCGTCGTCCTCAAGCCCAGCGAGAAGGCGCCCACCGCCGCGCTGTGGCTGGCGGAGCTGTGGCGCGAGGCGGGCCTGCCCGACGGCGTCTTCAACGTCCTCCAGGGCGACAAGCTCGCCGTCGACGAGCTGCTCACGCACCGGGACGTCAAGGCGATCAGCTTCGTCGGCTCCACCCCGATCGCGAGCTACGTGTACGCGCAGGGCACTGCCAACGGCAAGCGCGTGCAGGCCCTCGGCGGTGCCAAGAACCACGCCGTCGTCCTCCCCGACGCCGACCTCGACCTCGCCGCCGACGCCATGGTCAACGCGGGCTTCGGCTCCGCCGGTGAGCGCTGCATGGCCATCTCCGCGTGCGTCGCGGTCGGCGGTGTCGCCGACGAGCTCGTCGCGAAGATCGCCGAGCGCGCCCGCACCCTCAAGACCGGCGACGGCACCCGCGACAGCGACATGGGCCCGCTCGTCACCGCCGCCCACCGGGACAAGGTCGCCTCCTACGTCCACGCCGCCGAGCAGGACGGCGTGGACATCGTCGTCGACGGCCGGAAGGTCGCGGCCGACGGCGGCGAGGACGGCTTCTGGCTCGGCCCGACCCTGCTCGACCACGTCCGCACGGACATGAGCTGCTACACCGACGAGATCTTCGGCCCGGTGCTCTCCGTCCTCCGCGTCGACACGTACGAGGAGGCGCTGGAGCTGATCAACTCCAACCCGTACGGCAACGGCACCGCGGTGTTCACCAACGACGGGGGAGCGGCCCGGCGGTTCCGCAACGAGGTCGAGGTCGGCATGATCGGCATCAACGTGCCGATCCCGGTGCCGATGGCGTACTACAGCTTCGGCGGCTGGAAGAACTCGCTCTTCGGTGACACGCACGCGCACGGCACCGAGGGCGTGCACTTCTTCACCCGCGGCAAGGTCGTCACCACCCGCTGGCAGGACCCCAGCCACGGCGGCCTCAACCTCGGCTTCCCCCAGAGCTAGGCCCTTCGCGGGGGGCGGTCGCTTCTCGGGGTGCCCCTCGCTGCGCGCGGCCGGCCGCGGGCCCGTCGTGGCCGGTCGCGCAGTTCCCCGCGCCCCCGCTTCTCCCGCCGCGCTTGGGAGGTCTGCGCGAAGGCGCAGGGCTGGCAAGCGCAGCACCCCGGCGCGGGGTGCGCCTCGCTTCATGGGGTGCCCCTCCCCGTACGACGGCGCGTGCGGGTGCGTCCCGCTTGAGCGCGCAGTTCCCCGCGCCCCTTGACGGGCTCCGGGGTGCCCCGCCCCGAACGTCGCCGTGTGCACGCGCGTACCCGCTGAGCGCGCAGTTCCCCGCGCCCCTTGACGGGGCGCCCCTCCCCGCGCCCCTTGTCGGCGCGCCCCCTCCCAAGGAGTCACCCCTCATGGCACCTGAGCCCGGAACGTCCGCAGCCCGTACCTACGCGCTCGACAGAGCGCACGTCTTCCACTCCTGGTCCGCGCAGGCCGAGATCAGCCCGATGGTCGTCACCGCGGCCGAGGGCTCCTACGTCACCGACGGCGAGGGCAACCGGCTGCTCGACTTCTCCTCCCAGCTGGTCAACACCAACATCGGGCACCAGCACCCCGAGGTCGTCGAGGCGATCGCCGCGCAGGCCCGCGAACTGGCCACCATCGCCCCGCAGTACGCCAACGACAAGCGCTCCGAGGCGGCCCGCCTGATCGCCGAGCGCACCCCGGGCGACCTCGACCGGGTCTTCTTCACCAACGGCGGCGCCGACGCCAACGAGCACGCCGTCCGCATGGCCCGCCTCACCACGGGCCGCCCCAAGGTGCTCAGCCGCTACCGCTCGTACCACGGCGGCACCGACGCGGCGATCAACTTCACCGGGGACCCGCGCCGTTGGGCCAACGACAGCGGCACCTCGGGCGTCGTCCACTTCTTCGGCCCGTACACCTACCGCAGCGCCTTCCACGCGACGACCGAGGCCGAGGAGTGCGAGCGCGCGCTCGCGCACCTGGAGCAGGTCGTCCAGCTGGAGGGCCCGCAGACCGTCGCGGCCGTACTGCTGGAGGCCATCCCCGGCACCGCCGGCATCATGATCCCGCCGCCCGGCTACCTCGCCGGCGTCCGCGAGATCTGCGACCGGTACGGGATCATGCTCATCGTCGACGAGGTGATGACCGGCTTCGGGCGCACCGGTTCCTGGTTCGTCGCCGGTGACGAGGGCGTCGTCCCCGACCTGCTCACCTTCGCCAAGGGCGTCAACTCCGGGTACGTGCCGCTCGGCGGCGTCGCGATCGGCGGCCGCGTCGCCGAGCACTTCGCACACCGCCCCTACCCCGGCGGCCTCACCTACTCGGGGCACCCGCTGGCCTGTGCCGCCGCCGTCGCCACGATCGAGGTCATGGAGCGCGACGGCGTCAACGCGCACGCCCGCCGCATCGGTTCGGAGGTGATCGGCCCCGAGCTGGCCGCCTTCGCCGAGCGCCACCCCAGCGTCGGCGAGGTGCGCGGGCGCGGCGTCTTCTGGGCGATCGAGCTGGTCTCCGACCAGGAGACGCGCACGCCCGTCGCCCCCACCGGCGGCAGCAGCCCCGTCATGGCGGAGGCCGTGCGGACGGCGAAGTCCCTCGGCCTGCTGCCGTTCACCAACTCGCACCGCATCCACGTCGTCCCGCCGTGCACGGTGACGGAGGAGGAGGCGCGCGAGGGGCTCGCCGTCCTCGACAAGGTCCTCGGCCGCGTCGACGAACTGGTCCTGGAGGCCCGCGCGGGCGCGTGACGCCCACGACGCGGGGGCCCGGTGGCGATCCGCCGCCGGGCCCCGACTCGTGCGCGGGCGAAGGCGGTTGGCGGCTGCACGTATCTGGTGCCGTCCGGTAGCGGCGGGTTAGCGTGAAGTGTCCGCCGCACCCGAGGACCGACGTCCCCCGCCGGTCCGGTTCGCCGACCCGTCCGGCGTCGAGGGAGCTTCTCCGGCCGCCGGACGTCCAGTTGAGGAGCACCTCCGTGGGCACCACTCTCGACCGCCCGGCAGCCGCCGACCCCCGCCTCCCCTTCGACCGCCCCGACGTCCTGGCCCTCGCCCCGCTGTACGACGTACTGCGGCGGCAGGCGCCCCTCGTCCGCGTCCGCACCCCCGCGGGCGACCCCGCCTGGCTCGTCACCCGCTACTCCGAGGCCCGCGAGCTGTTCGGCGACCCGCGCCTCGGACGCTCGCACCCCAGCCCCGAGGACGCGCCCGGCGTCTCCGACGCGGCCGTCATGGGCGGCCCGCAGGGCGAGTACGCCACCGAACGCGCCGACCACCAGCGGATGCGGAAGCTGCTCACGCCCGCGTTCTCGGCCCGCCGCATGACCGCGCTCGCCGGCCACGTCCGGCAGCTGGTCGGCGAGCGGCTCGACGCGATGGAGGCCGCCCGGGCCGCCGCGCCGGACGAGCCCGTCGACCTGCACGCGCAGCTGTCCTTCCCCGTCCCCGTCCTCGTCATCTGCGAACTGCTCGGCGTGCCCTACGCCGACCGCGCCTACTTCCACGGCCTCTCGCAGCGCGTCGGCCGCCTCGACACCGGCGAGGACGCGCAGCTGGCCATGGACGAATTCCGGGCCTACACAGGTGACTTGGCCGCCGCGAAGCTCCGCGACCCGGGCGAGGACGTGCTCACCGACCTCGCCGTCGCCCAGCGCGACGACCCCGCCTTCACCCACGACGAGCTCACCCGCATCGCCTCGGGGCTGCTCTTCGCCGGGCACGAGACCACCGTCAACCGCATCGACCTCGGCGTCCTGATGCTGCTCACCGACACCGCGCGGCGGGACGCGCTCACCGCCGCCCCGGACCGGCTGGTCAACCCCACCGTCGAGGAGATCCTCCGGCTCTCCGCACCCGGCGGCCTCGGCCTGCTCCGCTACGCGCACGAGGACGTGCCCGTCGGCACGGTCACCATCGCCCGCGGCGACGCCGTGATCATCTCCTCCGGCGCGGCCAACCGGGACGCCGAGGTCTTCGGTGAACCCGACACCTTCGACCCGGAACGCAGCCCCAACCTCCACCTCGCCTTCGGCCACGGCGCGCACTTCTGCATCGGCGCCTCCCTCGCCCGCACCGAACTCCGCACCGTCTTCCGCGAGCTGTTCACCCGCTTCCCCACCCTCCACCTGACCCGCCCGGCCACCGAACTCACCGTCCGCACCGACCGCGTCACCGGCGGCGTGGACGAGGTGCCTGTGAGCTGGTGAGATCCGCCCCGCGGGATGGCCGGAATCCGCCCGCGCCGCGGATCAGGAGGCGGGGCGCGGGGCAGGGTGCCGGGCATGGTGAACAGCACGGCACACAGCGACGAGTCGGTACGGCGCTACTACGACAACGCGGACGTCGACGCCTTCTACGACACCGTGTGGGGCGGCGAGGACCTGCACGTCGGCATCTACGCGCACCCGGACGAGGACGTCGCCGACGCCTCCCACCGCACCGTCCGGCACGCGGGGGACACCGTCGCCGACCTGCTCGGCCCCGGCTCCACCGTCCTCGACCTCGGCTCCGGGTACGGCGGTTCGTCCCGCGCCCTCGCCCGGCGCTTCGGCTGCCGCGTGCTCGCCGTCGACCTCAGCGAGGAGCACAACGCCCGGCACCGCGCCGCCAACGCCCGGCTCGGCCTGGACGGGCTGATCGAGGTCGTCACCGGCACCCTCGACGCCGTCCCGGCCGGGGCCGGCCCGTTCGACGTGGTGTGGTCGCTGGAGGTCCTGTGCCATCTCCCGGACCGCGCACAGGCGTTGGAGCAGGCCACCGGGCTGCTCCGGCCCGGCGGCGCCCTGGTCTTCTCGGACATCATGTCCGCCGAGGGGACACCGCCCGAGGTGCTGCGCCCCGCCATCTCCCGCCTCGGCCTCCCCGACCTGGCGACCCCCTCCTCCTACCGCGCCGCCCTCACCGCCCTCGCCCTCGACGACGTCCGCTTCGAGGAGCGCACCCCCGACCTGGTCACCCACTACACCCGCCTCGACGAGGAAGTACGCCGCCGCGTCACCGAGTTGGAGAAGGTCATCACCCCCGCCTACCTCGACGGCCTCCTCGCCAACCTCCCCCTCTGGACCGACCTGGCCCGCCGCAACCACCTCCGCTGGGGGCTCTTCCACGGGCGGAGGGCGGCGGAGGGCTGAGCCGGCGGGGCCCGCGCGTCACCGTCCGTCGCGCCAGGACGGGGTGAGCCGGAAGACGCGCACCTCGCGCCCGCTGTGCCGCACGTACGCGTCGAAGACGGGCATGGCGCGGGTGATCCGGCCGTGTGCCGCCCGCAGTTCGGCCTCGCCGAGCCGCCGCGCCCGCACGGGGATGCGCCGGCCGCGCCAGTGCACCGTCGCCGCCGGGGTGCGCAGCAGCCGCTGCGACCAGGCGGGGTGCCGGGCCCTGCCGAAGTTGGTGCCCATGACGAGGAAGCCGCCGCCCGGCTCCCGGACCGTGAGCAGCGGGGTGCTGCGCGTGACGCCCCCGCTGTCCACGGTGTCGAGCACCAGGGTGGGCACGGCGGCGCCGCTGGGCATCCACCTGCCGCCGGTCCAGCGGTGACAGGCCAGATCGACCCGCGGCAGCACCCGCGGCCCCAGCCGCCGGAACACGCCGGTACGGCCGAGCCGGGCCAACACGCGGGCGGTCCGGGGGAGTTGGCCAGGGCCCGCTGCCGGGGCCCCGGCGGGCGGTGCCGTCCGCGTGCCCGGGTAGGTGACGTCCGTCAGCGCCGCCGACAGGTGCCACAGGCGCCGGGCGGCCTCGGGGTCGTTCGCCCGGCGTGCGGTGCGTACCCGTACGGCGGGCCCGCGGATCTCGAACCGGCCGCCGGGCCCGACGCACGCGCCGTCCGCCAACTCCCCGTCGACGGCGGCCCGCAGCAGCGGCACCGCCGCCTCCGCCGGGGTGTGCCAGCGCGCGCCTGGAGCCACCGCAGGGCCGCGGCCTCCCGGGGGCGTCCGGCGGCGTGCAGGGCGTCGGACCCCAGGGCCGTGCGGACCAGGCCCGGGTGGGCCGACACGGCGCTGAGCGGCATCCCGTGCTCGCGGGCCCACAGGTTCAGGCCGGTCGTGAACAGCAGGTTGGCGAGCTTGGAATCGGCGTACGCCCGCCACCGGTGGTAGCGGGGTGGCCGGTGCGGGGTGTGCGGGTGCGGACGGCCGAGCCGGTGCAGCACCGAGCTGACGTTCACCACGCGCGGCCGGGGCGAGCGCAGCAGGGCCGGCATCAGCAGCCCGGTGAGGGCGAAGTGCCCGAGGTGGTTGACGCCCAGGTGGGTCTCGAAGCCGTCCCGGGTGAGGCCCGGCGGGACGGCGGCCACACCGGCGTTGTTGAGCAGCAGGTCGATCCGGCCGTTCGCCGACTCCGTGATCCGGACGGCGGCCCGGCGCACCTGGGCCAGGTCGGCGAGATCGCAGGTGACGTGCGAGACGCGGGCGCCCGGCACCCGTGACCTCAACACGGCCGCGGCGGCGGCGCCTTGGGCCTCGTCGGGCGAGACGGTGAGGACGTGCGCGGCGTGCGGGGCCAGCAGCTCGGCGGCGGCGAAGCCGATGCCCGTGCTCGCGCCGGTGACGACGACGGTGCGGCCGGCCGCACCGCGTGCCACGTCGGCGACGTCCCACTCGGCCGGGGACGGCGCCGGCCGCTGCCACGGGGCGGGGAGGGAACGGTGGGACACGAGGGGCCTCCTGGCGTTCCGGCCGGGGGAGGGGGCTCCCGCGCGGGAGCCCCCGTCCGCGGCTACCGGGTGAAGACGATCTTTCCGGCGCCCGAGAGGCTGCGGAGGCCGCTCACGGCGCACCGGGTGACGTCGCTGGTCGGGGTGGTGCTGCCGCCGACGCGGGCGCCCGTGAGAGGGCCGGCGGTGACCTTGCCGCCGAGCAGGGTGTCGCCGGGGCTGAAGCCCTTCAGCGTGCGGGGCGTCGTGCTGATCCGCGAGGTTCCGGCACGGTGGCCCCGCTTGTCGTACCAGGTGACGGTGGCCCGCCCCTTCCCCGGCCGGACGGAGGTGCAGCCGGCCCGCGCGGGAACGTCGGCCCGCAGCACCCCCGTACGGAGGGCACGCGCCGCCTTGCCGGAGGCGGTGCAGGCGCTCAGCCGCAGCGTGCCCCGTACCCGGACGGTGCGCGGGCTCTGGGTGAGGGCGGGGCGGAAGGTGAGGGGCCTGCCCGCGGGAGTGCGGGCCTCGCAGGAGAGGAGACGGTCGGCGGTGCGCTGCGCCTGCCCGGCGGGGGCGGCGTGGCTCGCGGTCATCCCGCCCCCGCCGGACAGGCCGAGGAGGACGGCGGTCGCGGCGGCGAGCGCGAGGGCGCGCCCGCGCCGGTGCGGGGCGGCCCGGGTGGCGTCGGCTGCGTGGTGCATGGTCAGTCCCTTTCTGCTTCTGCTGGGGTGACGGGCCGGTGCTCCCGCGCCGGGCGGGGCACCGGGGTCGCGGGGCGGGGCCGGGGCGGGGCGGGCGGGGGAGGCAGCAGACGGGCCAACGGGCCGGGCAGCCACCAGTTGCGGTGCCCCAGCAGCCGCATCAGGGCCGGTACCAGGACGAGCCGGACGACGGTGGCGTCCAGCAGGATGGCCACGGCGACGACGAAGCCCAGCTGCTGGAGCTCCTGACGGTGGGTGAACAGCAGCCCGGCGAAGGTGACGACCATGACGCCGGCGGCCAGCGAGACGGTGCGCGCGGTGTCGCGGAGGCCGTCGGCGACGGCCACGGTGTTGTCGCCGCTCTCCCGGTGGCGCTCGGCGATGCGGTGGACGAGGAAGACGCCGTAGTCCATCGAGAGCCCGAAGACCAGCGTCACCGTCACCACGGGGAGCAGCAGGTTGACCGTGCCGTCGGCGAACCGGCCGACGGCCAGGGTGAGCAGCCCGAAGGCGGCGCCGAGGCACAGCAGGTTCAGGGCGATCGCCTTGAGCGGGACGAGCAGCGAGCGGAACAGCAGCAGCGTCAGCGCGAAGGTGCCCAGCAGGATCAGCGCGAGCACCTGCCAGAGCCGCTCCCGCAGCTCCCGGTCCAGGTCGTGCACGGTCGCGCTGGGGCCCGCGAGGTGCACCGGCTGTCCCGGCAGCAGCCGGGGCACCAGCCGGTCCCGCAGGTCGCGGTGGAGATCCGCGGCGGCGGGGGAGTCGACGGGGTGCCGCTCGCCGATCAGCAGCACGGTCGTGTCCCGGCCGTTGTCCAGCGCGGTGACGGTGGAGACGCGCGGGTCGGCGCGCAGTTCCCCGGCCAGCCGCTGGGTGTCGACGGGGCCCTCCTTCGGCGGGTGCGGCAGGGCCAGCTGTGTGACGCTCGCCAGACCGTCGGCCTCCATCCGGGCCAGCGCCTGCCCGGCGTCGGACCCGGCGAAGGCACCCCGGTCGAAGTGCACCCCGGTCTGCACACCGCCCAACGGGGCGGCGGCGAGCGCCAGCAGGGCCGTCCCGGCCGCGGCGTAGCGCACCGGACGGCGCATCAGATGCCGGGCCCAGCGCGCCGGTCCCGCTCCCGGCGCGGCCCGGCCGGCCCAGGGCATCGGGCCCCACCCCAGCAGGCGGTCGCCCGTGACGAGCAGGGCGGGGACGAGGGTGAGGGCCGCCGCGGTGGCCAGCCCGGCGGCGAGCACGACGGCGACGGCGAGGGCGCGCACGCTCGGGATGTCGACGACCAGCAGACAGGCGGCGGTCAGCAGCACCGCCGTGCCTGCCCAGGCCGCGGTCGACCCCGCGGTGGCCGCGGTCCGCGCGGCGGCCTCCCGCGGTGTGCCGCCGGCCCCGCGCAGGCGCCGGTAGCGCAGCAGCAGGAGCAGGGCGTAGTCCAGGGCGAGGCCGAGGCCCACCGTGGCGGCGATCGAGACCGTCGTCATGTCGACGCCCTCGTCGGGTCTGGTGAGGGCGAGGACGCCGAGCCCGGTCACCACGACGGCACCGGCCGACAGCAGCGGCAGGACGGCCGCGCCGACCGAACCGAGACCGGCCGCGAGCAGCACGGCCACCACCGGCGCGGTGATCAGCTCGACGGTCCGCAGATCGGCGAGCTCGGTGCGAACGCCCGCCGCCAGCACCGGAGTCACCCCCGTCGGCGCGACCTCCACGTTCCCTGCCGAGGCCCTGCTCGCGCTCGCCCGGAGCGACGCGCTCAGCTCCGGCGGCAGCGGCCGCTCGCCCCGGACGCCGAGCAGCAGATAGGAGTGGCGCGGGTCCTGCCCCGCCACCGGCGGGAGGGGCATGACGGCGCCCACCCCGGGCTCCTCGGCCGCCTTCGCGGCGACGGCCCGGACGGCGCGCCGGTACCCGGGGTCGGAGGCGGGCAGCCCGGACGAGGCGAAGGCGAGGATCACCTGCTGGGAGCCGAGCTGCGGGTACTTCTCGGCGACCAGCTCGGCGGCGGCCGCCGAGGGGGAGCCCTCGATCCGGGTGTCCGGCGGCACCAGCGCCCGCACCAGCCCCGGCAGCAGGGTGAGGGAGAGGAGGACCAGGCCCAGCCACACGGTGAGCACCGCGCGGCGGTGCCGCACCGCGGCGTCGCCGATCCGGGCCGCGGCCGCCGCGCGGCAGGTGAACGGGGGCGCCTGCGGCGCCACTTGAGCATCCCGAGGACTGCCGTTGCCCTTCACTCCTGCTCCAACGCCGCGCCGGAACCGGCGTCACGGGCCTGTCACCTGCGCGGCCCAGCCCGGTGGGCGCGGCGTGCGGCGACGGTGTGACGCCGGTGTCCCGGCGGCCCCCGGCTCGTTTCACCGGCCGTGGCAACGATCTTCGTGGCGCCGGTCCGTACGCGGCTGGCACAGGGGCTGGAGACCTGCTTCACGCCTCCGGTGGTGCCGCTCGTCGTCGGCGTCGTCTGCTGGTACGAGACCTGGCCGCGGCCCGAGGGTCTGCTGTGGGCGCTGGGCGGCATCGGCTCCTGGCTGACGCTGTGCCTGGCCGCCGCCTTCTGCGCGGTACGCCTGGGCTGGTGGCCGGAGTTGATGCCCACGCGGCGGGGGCACCGCGTGGCGCTGCTGGTGATGGTGACGGTCCTGTCGGCGGTGGTCTGGCTGGGGTGCGCCTACGGGGGAGCCCCGCCCCGGCTGCTGGCCTTCGGGGCGGCCGGTCCGCTGCTGGTGGTCCTCGTCCTCCTCGGTACCTGCGCCACCAACGTCTCGCTGCACACCAGCGCGGCCGCCGCCGGCGTCACCCAGCTGACCCTGCTGCTCGACCCGCGCTGCGTCGTCCTCTACGGGGTGGTGGCCGCGATCGCCTGGTCGCGCCTGTACCTGGGGGCGCACACCAGGGGCCAGGTCCTCGCGGGTGCGGCGCTGGGGGTGGCGGCGTGCGCCGCGCTGGCGGAGTTCACCCGCTGACGGCGCGCCTCATTCGACCCTGAACCCCGCGTACCCCCGTGCCGCGACCTCGTCGCACTTCTCGCGGTACGGGGTGACGCCGCCCGCGTAGGGCATGAAGCCGTGGGGTTTTCCGGGGATGTTGGAGCCGGTGTACCAGGAGCGGGCGCGGGGGTAGAGGGTGGCGGCGGCGACCTCGTCGACGTGGGCGGACCAGGCGGCCTCGGCGTCCGGTTCGGCCTCGGCGAGCGGGGTGCCGTCGGCGGTCAGGCGGGCCAGGAAATCGGTGATCCACTCCACGTGCTGCTCGATGGAGACGACCATGTTCGTCAGGACGGACGGGCTGCCGGGGCCGGTCATCAGGAACAGGTTCGGGAACCCGGCCGTGGCCACGCCCAGGTAGGTGCGCGGCCCGTCGGCCCACTTGTCGCGGAGCGCGAGGCCGTCCCGGCCGCGGATGTCGATGCTCCGCAGTGCGCCCGTCATCGCGTCGAACCCGGTGGCGAACACGAGGCTGTCGACGGGGTGTTCGCCGTCGCTGGTGGCCACCCCGTCCGGGGTGATCCGGGTGAGCGGGGTGGCGCGCAGGTCGACGAGGCGGACGTGCGGCTGGTTGAACGCCGCGTAGTAACCGGACTCCAGGCAGGGGCGCTTGGTGCCGAAGGGGTGGCCGCGCGGGGTCAGCGCCTCGGCCGTCGCCGGGTCGTCGACGAGGCCGCGGAGGCGGGCGCGTACGTAGTCGGCCGCGGTGTCGTTGGCCCGCTGGTCGGTCAGCATGTCCGTGAAGGTGGTCAGGAAGGACACCAGCGTGCCCTCGTCCCAGGCCCGCCGGTACCGCCGCTCCCGCTCCTCGGCGTCGACCTCCAGCGCCGACTCGGTGGGCATCCGGACGCCGCTGCCGCCCTCCGGCGGCAGGTCCAGCGGGCCGAATCCGGACAGTCTCGCGTCGGCCCGGACCTGCGCGTACCGGCTTTTGACGGCGGCCTGTTCGGCCGGGTCCAGCGGGCGGTTGTGCGCGGGGACGGCGAAGTTCGGGGTGCGCTGGAAGACCGTCACCCGGGCCGCCTGTTCGGCGATCCGGGGTATGGCCTGGACGCCGGAGGAGCCGGTGCCGATCACGCCGACGTGCTGCCCGGTGAAGTCGACGCCCTCGTGCGGCCACCGGGCGGTGTGGAAGGCGGGCCCGGCGAAGTCGTCCAGTCCGGGCAGTTCGGGGAGTTTGCCGCGGGAGAGGCAGCCGGTCGCCATCACGCAGTAGGTGGCGGCCAGTTCGGCACCGTCGGCGGTGCGCACCCGCCAGCGGCCCGCGGTCTCGTCGAAGTGCGCGGCGCTCACCCGGGTGCCGAGCCGGATGTCCGGCCACAGTGCGAAGCGGTCGGCGACGTGTTCCAGGTAGCGCAGCAGCTCGGGCTGGCCCGGGTACCGCTCGCTCCACTCCCACTCCTGCTCCAGCTCGGGGGAGAAGGAGTACGAGTAGTACAAGCTCGGGACGTCGCAGCGGGCGCCCGGGTAGCGGTTCCAGTACCAGGTGCCGCCGACCCCCTCGGCCTCCTCCAGCACGAGGGTGCGCAGGCCCAGTTCACGCAGCCGGTGCAGCAGGTACAGCCCGGAGAACCCGGCGCCGACGACGATCACGTCGTACCCGGCTCCTCCTCCGTCCCGCTGCGCCTCCGTCTCCCGCGCGGCCCGTGCGGACATCGCTCACCCTCCAAGGTCGGCCACCGCTTGGGCGTTCCAAGATCGGTTCCGCCTGGGCCTACCCGCGCCCGTCCCGCCGCACGCCTGTACGGGCCCCCGCGCGCCCGCCGGACGCCGGGGCGCCGAAGCGGACCGGGACGCCGGGGGAGTACAGGACGCTGACGGGCGGGCCCTGCGGCGCGGGCACGCCCGCCGCGGTGATCAAGTCCTCGTCGCAGTCCAGGAGTTCGGCGCGGTGCAGCGGCCAGCGGGGGTGCGCGTTCGGCAGGTGCAGCGGGCGGCCGAACAGGGTGCTGTGCAGGCCCCAGCGCGCGGTGAGGAAGTGCTCCAGCTCGCCGGGCTCGGTCAGCGGCTCGCCCGGTCGTACGGTGATCCGGCTGCGCGCCCCGCGCGGCCCCGGCCACCGCCGGGAGCTGGCGTAGCTGACGGTGCCGTCCGGGCCGGTGCGCACGGCCATGCGGGACCAGACGTACGGCAGCCGGAAGCAGCTGCGCGCGAGGGCCACCGGGATCAGCCGGGAGGCGTCCAGCGAGCGGAAGACGACGCCGCGCCGCCCCTGCGCGTCGACCGAGTACAGCCGGACGTTGGTCTCCGGGAAGGAGCCCAGGTACGGGATGCCGGGCAGCCGGAACCAGCCCACCCGGTGCATCCGGAAGGCGACAAGACCGACGTAGGTCACCCCGTCCAGGGTGTCCGGAACGGTGCCCTCCGGCAGCAGTCCCGCGACGTCCTCCGGGGGCAAGGCCCAGTGCAGGAAGGCCAGGTCGAGCCAGGACTGGGTGAGCAGCGGACGCGCTATCCGGTCCGGGGCGTCGACGGTGACGGGCCCCGCCGGTACGGCGGGCGCGGTCACGGGCCGGCGGGAGACGGGGGCGGGGTCACGGCCGTCAGCTTTCCAGACGGCCGTGACCGCTCTCGGCGCCGGGGTGCGGGGGCGGGGCTTCCGCCCTGCTCGGGGGCCCGTCAGCCGGCGCGGGAGGTCTCGGCCTCCGCTTCCGGCTCCGCCGGCGCGGCGGGCCGCAGCAGCACCCAGGCCTGCACGGCGGCCAGCACCAGGACGACGGCGCCGGCGAGCCCCGTGATCTGGATGCCCCCGGTGAACGCCTCCCGGGCCGCGGCCGCGAGCGCGCGTCCGGCCTCGCCGCCCAGCTCACCGGCGGCGTGCAGCGCGTTGCCGAGCGTCTCGCCCGCCGCGTCCATCACCCGGTGCGGCACCCCTTCGACGGGGTCGAGGCCCAGCCGGTACGCGGAGGAGAGCACGCTGCCGAGGACGGCGACGCCCATCGCGCCGCCCAGTTCGATACCGGTCTCGGACAGCGCGGAGGCGGCGCCCGCGCGTTCGGGCGGGACGGTGTCCAGCACGATGCTGTTGGTGAGCGTCAGCACCGTCCCGGCGCCGAGACTGATGAAGCAGAAGGCGACGGCGACGAGCGCGGCACCATTCCCCAGCGAGAGCGCCGTCATCGCCGCGTACCCGAGCGCGGTGACCGCCAGCCCGCCGGTGATCAGCCGCCGCACGCCCGCGCGCTGCGCCGCGGCCGCCGCGAGGAACCCGGCGGCGATGGACAGTGCGGCGCCCGGCAGCAGCAACAGGCCGCCCTCCAGCGGCGAGAGGCCCTCGGAGAGCTGGAGGAACTGCGGGACGAAGAACATCGAACCGGCGAGCACGAAGATGATCACGACCTCGGTGACCAGCGCCGCCGAGAAGCGCCGCACGGCGAACAGCGTCACGTCGATCATCGGGTGCGTCAGCCGCCGCTGGCGCCGGACGAAGACCACGCCGAAGCCGAGCCCGGCGGCGAGGAACGGCAGCGCCGTCAACGGCTCCCCGTGCGCGAAGGACTTGATGGCGTAGACGACGGGCAGCACCGTCAGCAGGGAGAGCGCCGCGCTGGGCAGGTCGAAGCGGCCGGGGGAGGGGTCGCGGGTCTCGGGCACCAGCAGCGGCAGCGCGAACAGGGCGATCACCACGAGCGGCAGGTTGAGCAGGAAGACCGAGCCCCACCAGAAGTGCTCCAGCAGCACCCCGCCGACCACCGGGCCGAGCGCCGTGCCCGCGCTGAACGCCGAGCCCCAGGCCGCGACGGCGGTGAGCCGCTGCCGCTCGTCGCGGAACATGTTCCGCAGCAGGGACAGCGTGGACGGCATCAGCGTCGCCCCCGCGACACCGAGCAGCGCGCGGGCGGCGATCAGCCCGCCCGCGCTGGGCGCGTACGCGGCGATCGCGGAGGCCGCGCCGAAGCCCGCGCAGCCCAGCATCAGCAGCTTGCGGCGCCCGATCCGGTCGCCGACGGTGCCCATGGTGACCAGCAGGCCGGCGAGGACGAACGAGTAGATGTCGACGAGCCAGAGCAGCTGGGTGCTCGACGGCGCGAGGTCCTCGCTGAGCGCGGGGATGGCGAAGCCGAGGACGTTGAGGTCGATGGCGATCAGCAGGACCGGGAGGGTGAGCACCCCCAGCCCGATCCACTCGCGCAGTCCGGCCTTCGCGTGCACCTCGTGCGGCATGGAAGGCGTCATGGCCCCCACCTCTCCGAATCTCCCCCGACGAACGTATGTGCCCAGAATTTGTGTACGGCCGTACGCAAATTCCTGTACTAGCGTACACAGAAAATGTCCGGAACAGCGATCCGTTTCCCGGGGCAGGGAGCTTCCGGGGCGAGGAGGCACGTCAGCCGATGGGAACCAAGCGCGGACCCGCCGACCCCGAGCGCCGGGAGCGCATCCTGGCCGCGGCCGAGCGGCTCCTCCTGGAGCACGGCATCGCCCGGCTCAGCCACCGCGCGGTGGCCCGCGAGGCCGGCGTCCCGCTCGGCTCGACCACCTACTACTTCGCCACCCTGAACGACCTCCTCGACGCCGCCACCCGCCGGCTCACCGCGCGGTACGCGGAGTGGCTGCACGCCTGGGGCGAGGGGCTCGGCGAGGTCAGCCCCGCCCAACTCGTCGAAGCCCTCGCCGACCTGGTCGAGCAGCAGATCCGCGAGGCCCGCGACGTCGTCGTCCTCTCCTACGAGCTGATGACGGCCGCGATGCGCAGGCCCGAACTCCGCGAGTCCGCGCTGCTCTACGCGGCCACCGAGCGCGAGGTCCTCTCCCGGCACACCGACCCCCGCACCGCGGCCGCCCTCGTCACCACCCTCGACGGCCTCCTCATGCAGTCCCTCGCCGCCGCCACCCCCCTCACCCGCACCCAGCTCACCGAACCCCTGGCGGCGATCCTCACGCCGGAGGAATGAGGCCCCCCGCCACCAACCCCGGCACGTCCGCGAGGAGTTGGGGCAGGGCTTCCGGGGCGACGCCGCCGCCCTGGGCCGTCTCCGGGCTGCCGCCGCCGCGGCCGGAGAGCAGGTGTTTGACCAGGTAGGCGGCCGAGGTGCCGGCGTCCTGGGCCGGCTTGTTGACGGTGACGACGAGGACGGCCCTGGCGTCCTCGGTGGTGGCGCCGACCGCGACGAGCGCGGGACGGTCCCGCGGCAGGCGTTCGCGCACCTCGGTGGCCAGGCGGCGGGCCTCGTCGGCGCCGCCGCGCTCCTCCGCGGTGACCACCAGGGTGCCCCCGGACTCCCGCGCCCCGGCCGCCAGCTGCGCGGCGCGCGCCTGCGCGGCCTGCTGCCGCAGCCGCTGGTTCTCGCGGTCGGTGGCCTTCAGCCGCTCCAGCAACGTCCCGATCCGCGCGGGCAGTTCGGCGCGCGGTGCCTGGAGCTGCTCGGCGACCCGGGTGACGAGGTCACGCTCGCGCGCCAGATGCCCGAAGCCCTCCACACCGACGGCCGCCTCCAGCCGCCGCATCCCCGAACCGACCGACGCCTCCGAGGTCAGCGCCACGACCCCGACCTGCGAGGCGTGGTCGACGTGCGTCCCGCCGCACAGCTCCCGCGACCAGGCCCCGCCGATCTCGACGACCCGCACCAGCTCCCCGTACGTCTCGTCGAACAGCGCCAGCGCGCCGATCTCCTTGGCCTCCGGCAGCGTCATCCACCGCTCGCCGACGGGCAGATCGCGGCGCAGCGCGCGGTTCGCCGCGTCCTCGATCTCCGTGCGCGCGGTGGCGGACAGCCCGCCGCGCCACGGGAAGTCCAGCCGCAGATAGCCCGGCCGGTTGTACGAACCGGACTGGAGGGCCGTCGGCCCCAGCACCTCGCGCAGCGCCGCGTGCAGGATGTGCGTGCCCGAGTGCGCCTGCCGGGCGCCGAGCCGCCACTCGGGGTCGACGGCCGCGTGCACCGTGTCCCCCTGGGCCAGCTCGCCGCCGGTCACCTGCACCTGGTGGGCGACGAGCCCCGGCAACGGGCGCTGCACGTCGAGCACATCGGCCTCGACGAAGGTGCCGGAGATCCGCCCCGCGTCGCTCTCCTGCCCGCCGGACTCCGCGTAGAACGGGGTGGTGTCCAGCACGACGGTGACGATCTCGCCCGTCCGTGCCACCGGCTGCGGCCCGCCGGGCCCGAGCAGGGCCAGCACCCGGGAGTCGGTGGTGAGGGTCTCGCGGGCCCGCCAGTCGGTGGTGCCGTGCCGGTCGAGGACGGAGCGCAGCGCCGAAGTGTCCACCACCGCACCGGACTTGCGCGCCCGGGCGTCGGCGCGGGCCCGCTCCCGCTGCTCGCGCATCAGCGCGGCGAAGCCCTCCCGGTCGACCTCGACGCCCTGCTCGGCGGCCATCTCCAGGGTGAGGTCGACGGGGAAGCCGTAGGTGTCGTGCAGCAGGAACGCCTGCGCGCCGGGGAGCGCGTGCCCGCCCGCCGCCTTCACCTCCCGCACGGCGGTGTCCAGGATCGTGGTGCCCTGGCGCAGCGTCGAGCGGAACGCCTCCTCCTCGGCGTACGCCTGGTCCGCGATCCGGTCGAAGGAGGCGGCGACGTCCGGGTAGCTGGGGGACATGCAGTCCCGCGCGAGAGGCAGCAGCTCGGGCAGCGCCGGATCCTGGTGGCCCAGCAGCCGCATCGAGCGGACGGCGCGCCGCAGGATGCGGCGCAGCACGTACCCGCGGCCCTCGTTGCCCGGGGTGGTGCCGTCGGCGAGCAGCATCAGCGCCGTCCGCACGTGGTCGGCGACGACGCGCAACCGGACGTCGTTCTCCGCCTGTTCGGGGATGTCGGGGTGCGCGGCGTAGCGGACGCCGGCGAGCGCGGCGGCGCGGTCGAGCACCGGGCGGGTCTCGTCCGTCTCGTACAGGTTGTCCACGCCCTGGAGCAGGGTGGCCATCCGCTCCAGGCCCATGCCGGTGTCGATGTTGCGGTGCGGGAGCTCGCCGAGGATCGGATAGCCGGTCTTGCCCGCGCCCTCGCCCCGCTCGTACTGCATGAAGACCAGGTTCCAGAACTCCATGAACCGGTCCTCGTCGGCGTCCGGGCCGCCGCCGCGCCCGTACACCGGGCCCCGGTCGTAGAACATCTCCGAACTGGGCCCGCACGGCCCGGGCACGCCCATGGACCAGAAGTTGTCCTCGTCCCCGCGCGCGACGATCCGCTCCTCCGGCAGCCCCGTCAGCCGTCGCCACAGGCCACGCGCCTCGGCGTCGTCGTGGTGCACGGTGACCCAGATGCGGTCCGGGTCCAGCCCGTAGCCGCCGTCGCCGGGAGAGGTGACGGACAGCTCCCAGGCGAGCGTGATCGCCCGCTCCTTGAAGTAGTCGCCGAACGAGAAGTTGCCGTTCATCTGGAAGAACGAGCCGTGCCTGGTGGTGCGCCCCACCTCCTCGATGTCGAGGGTGCGCACGCACTTCTGCACGCTCGCCGCACGCGGCCACGGCGGCGCCGCCTCGCCCGTCAGATACGGCTTGAACGGCACCATGCCCGCGTTGACGAACAGCAGCGTCGGATCGGGCGTGGGCAGCGGCGTACTGGGGACGGCCGTGTGCCCGCGTTCGGCGAAGAAGTCGAGGAAGCGGCTGCGGATCTCGGCGGTGCGCACAAGGGACTCCGAAGGCGGTGGCGGACGGGGGGCGAATACGGGCGAATCCGGCGTCGGCGGGTGCTTACGATGATGCGCCCGCACCCGCCGGGACCGCAGCCGCGTTTCCGGCGGCCGCCGCGCCCGCACCCCGCCCGCGCGGGTGCAGGGCCGCGTACCCGAGCGGGGCCGACGGGTCCACCGAGACGTCCCACGGCGCGGGCTCCGCCCCGGCGCGAACCAGCAGGTCGCCGACGGCCGCGATCATCGCCCCGTTGTCGGTGCACAGCCGCGGCGGCGGCACGCGCAGCGTGATCCCGGCGGCCCGGCAGCGCTCCTCGGCCAGCGCCCGCACCCGCGAGTTCGCCGCGACCCCGCCGACCACGACGAGGGTGCCCACCCCGCGGTCCCGGCAGGCGGCGACGGCCTTGCGGGTGAGCACGTCGGCGACCGCCTCCTGGAGACTCGCCGCGCCGTCCGCGACCGGCAGCGGCACACCCTCGGCCCGGTGCCGCTCGGCCCACCGGGCCGCCGCCG
This sequence comes from Streptomyces sp. HNM0574, assembly GCF_012726235.1. Taxonomy (GTDB): domain Bacteria; phylum Actinomycetota; class Actinomycetes; order Streptomycetales; family Streptomycetaceae; genus Streptomyces. The sequence goes on along the minus strand of NZ_JAASAH010000004.1, from coordinate 410,180 downwards.
TCTTCAGCCCCGAGAAGGAGAAGCCGTACCGCTCGTCCCGGGGCCCGGTCAGCGGACGCGGGAAGGCGACCGCGCGCGGATCGCCGTCCCGCGCGGCCCGGTCGACGGCGGGCCCGCCCGGGTACGGCAGCCCGAAGACCCGCGCGACCTTGTCGAAGCACTCGCCCGCCGCGTCGTCCAGGGTGTCGCCGAGATGGGCGACCGGCTCCCGCGCCAGATCCGTGACGTGCAGCAGCGAGGTGTGCCCGCCGGAGACGATCAGCACCATGCACGGGTCCGGCAGCGGCCCGTGCTCCAGGGTGTCCGCCGCCACGTGCCCGGCCAGGTGATGCACGCCGTGCAGCGGGACGTCCAGCGCGTACGCCAGCCCCTTCGCCGCGGCCAGGCCCACCTGGAGCGCGCCCGCGAGCCCGGGCCCCGTCGTCACCGCGACGGCGCCGACGTCCGCCGGACGCAGCCCCGCGTCGTCCAGGGCGCTGTGGACGACCTGCCGGATCGCCTGCACGTGCGCGCGGGCCGCGATCTCGGGGACGACGCCGCCGAAACGCGCGTGCTCGTCCATGCTCGACGCCAGCGCCTGGCCCAGCAGCCGCCCGTCCCGCACGAGCCCGACCCCGGTCTCGTCGCAGGACGACTCGATCCCCAGCACGACCGTCATCGCACCGCTCCCGTCTCGCTTCCTGCTGATGTTCCGCAGTTGCAAAGTGTATGCAACAAGCCGGGAGGGCGAGACCGGCCTCCGGCGGCGGGGAGGCCGGGCAGTAGAGTGCCGTCCCGTCCCGTCCCGACGTCGAGGTACCTGGCCCGTGAACTCCGCAGCAGCCGCAGCACCGGCCGTGACCGTCGTCGGTATCGGAGCCGACGGCTGGGACGGGCTCCCCGCCGCCTCCCGCACGGCACTCCGTGAAGCGGACGTCCTGATCGGCGGCGGGCGGCAGTTGGCGCTGCTGCCCCCCGAGTGCGCGGGCGCCCGCACCCCCTGGCCCACCCCGCTGCGCCCCGCCGTCCCCCGGCTGCTCGCCGAGCACGCCGGACGGCGGGTGGCCGTGCTCGCCAGCGGCGACCCCTTCTTCCACGGCATCGGCCGCGCCCTCGCCGAGGAGCTCGACGTCCCCTCCGGCGCGCTCCGCGCCCTGCCGCACCCCTCCTCCGTCAGCCACGCCTGCGCCCGGCTCGGCTGGCCCGTCGAGGACACCGAGACCGTCACCCTCGTCGGCCGCCCCCTCGCCCGGCTCACCGCCGCGCTGCACGACGGGCGGCGGCTGCTGGTGCTCAGCGCCGGGTCCGGCACCCCGGCCGAGGTGGCCGCGCTGCTCCGCGAGCGCGGCTTCGGGCCGACCCGGATGCGGGTGCTCGAACAACTCGGCGGCCCCGACGAGCGGTTGGGCGAGCCCGGCACCGCCGACGACTGGCGGCAGCCGCCCGGCGCCGCGCTCAACCTCGTCGCCCTCGAATGCCGCCGCGCACCCGGCGCGACCCGTCTCTCCGCCGTCCCCGGCCAGCCCGACGAGGCGTACGAGCACGACGGGCAGCTCACCAAGCGGCACGTCCGCGCCGTCACCCTCGCCGCGCTCGCGCCCGCGCCCGGCGAACTCCTCTGGGACGTCGGCGGCGGCTCCGGCTCCATCGCCATCGAGTGGATGCGCACCCACCGCACCTGCCGCGCCCTCACCGTCGAACGCGACCCCGTACGGGCCGAGCGCATCGCCGGGAACGCGGACCGGCTCGGCGTCCCCGGCCTCCGCGTCGTCCAGGGTGCGGCACCCGGCGCGCTGGACGAACTGCCCACGCCTGACGCGGTGTTCATCGGCGGCGGCCTCACCGTCCCCGGCATGCTGGAACGCTGCTGGGAGGCGCTCCCCGAGGGCGGACGGCTGGTCGCCAACACCGTGACCCTCGAATCCGAGGCGCTGCTCGCCTCCTGGCACCGCGCCCACGGCGGCGACCTCGTCCGGATCGCCGTCTCGCACGCCGCGCCCGTCGGCGGCTTCACGGGCTGGCGCCAGGCCATGCCCGTCACCCAGTGGTCCGTCACCCGCGGACCCGTACAGCAAGCGACGACAGGAGCCAGTCGAGCATGACGGTGTACTTCATCGGCGCGGGCCCCGGAGCCGCCGATCTGATGACGGTGCGGGGCGTGCGGACGCTCGCCCGCTGCGGCGTCTGCCTCTACGCGGGCAGCCTCGTGCCCCGCGAACTCCTCGCCGAGTGCCCGCCCGACGCGCGCCTGATCGACACGGCCAGGCTCGACCTCGACCGGATCACCGAGGAACTCGTCCGCGCCGACCGCGAGGGCCACGACGTCGCCCGGCTGCACTCCGGCGACCCGTCCGTCTTCAGCGCCGTCGCCGAACAGATGCGACGGCTCGACGCGGCCGGGATCGACTACGAAGTCGTCCCCGGCGTACCGGCGTTCGCGGCCGCGGCCGCCGCGCTCAAGCGGGAGCTGACGGTGCCCACCGTCGGCCAGACCGTCGTCCTCACCCGCCTCGCGCAGCGCGCCACCCCCATGCCCGAGGGCGAGGACCTCGCCACCCTCGGCCGCAGCCGCGCCCTGCTCGTCCTGCACCTGGCGGCCCAGTACGCCGACCGCCTGGTCGCCGAACTCCTCCCGCACTACGGCGCCGACTGCCCCGCCGCCGTCGTCGCCATGGCCAGCCGCCCCGACGAACTCGTCCTCCGCGGCACCCTCGACACCATCGCCCACCAGGTGAAGGAAGCCGGCATCCGCCGCACCGCCGTCATCCTCGTGGGCCAGACCCTCGCCGCAGAACACTTCCGCGACAGCCACCTCTACTCGACGGGGAGGGACCGGGAGGGGGATTGCTCGGTGGAGGCGAGCGCGGGCTGAGGGGGCCGAGGGCCGCTGAGCGGGGGTGAGTCCGGCTCCGCTCAGGGGGTCAGGAGCCGGAACCCGCCGTCCCGGGCTCCCCGGACTCGCCGTCTCCTCGGGATTCCATGCCGTCCTCGTGCCCTCCGCCGGCCCGGTATTCCTCCCCGTGCCCCGGGGTGCCGTCGTCGGCGCCCTCTTCGGGGACCCCGTCGTCGAAGGTGATCGTGAGGGGGCGCGGACCCGAGGTTCCCGCTCCGTGGATGCCGTCGCGCAGTCGCCGGTAGAGGGTCTCGGCCAGGGCCCAGTCCGCGTCGGCGCCGTCCACGGCGGGGAGTTCACGTCCGTGTGCGAGGCGAGTCTCGCGCAGGGTGCTCAGGGCGGCGATGAGACTTCGCCCGGACAGTACGGCACGGACCCGCCCCTGGCCGTGGTCGGTGACCTCCCGGGGTGGACGGAAGTGTGCGTGGCCCGAGGCGCGGGCGACGAGGAAGTCCCACGTGTCGCGGTGACAGATCACCGCGCCGGAGGAGATGCCTGCCGCGCGCAGGAGCAGCGCCCGGTACTCGACCTCCTCGCCCGACGGGACGTGGTTCTCCTGGCCCTCGCGAGAGGGTTCGGCCGGTTCCTGGGGTGTGTGCACTGCGGGGTCCTTCACGGTCGAGCCGGTCGTATCGGGGCGCTGTTCCGCCGGACTCTGCTCCGGCGTCGTGCGCGGCGAGGGCACGAAGGGCTTGTCCGTCACCGGACCGGTTTCCGTGGGCGTTCCGGCCGGAGCCGTGGCGTGCTCGGCCGCGGTCCGGCCACCCACTGCGCCGCCGCTCCCGGTGGGTGCGGGCACCGGCGCCTCTGACGGCGCCTGTGCTTCGTGCCGCAGACGGCTGAGATCGCTCGCCGCCGAACTCAAGGCCGCTGACAGCGCGTCCACCTTGCGGTGGAGGCGGAGGAGGTTGTCGACCGTGTCCGCTGTGCGGGTTTCGACGGTCGTCACGCGGTTGTGGGTCTGCGTGAAGTCCTTGCGCAGCTTGGCGAGTTCGGACTTCGTCTCTTCTCGGGTCTGCCGCTGCGCAGTCTCGGAGGACTGGCGGAGTTCCTGAAGGTTCTCGTGGAACGAACTCGTCAGCCCCTGCAGTTTGTCCAGTATGGAGCTGTGCAGCATGGCAACTGAGCTGACGTTGTCCCGTCCGGACCTGAACACGTCCCTCCCCTGGGCTCGTTCGTCACCGTAAGCACGTAAATGCTTTCGGTGGGTAGTATGCCCGGCGTGATCACCGAGGAGCCGGGGCTCGCTCCGTGATCACTCGGAAGGGGTTTCCGAGGGGATGGGATCCGGCCAACCGGCAGGAGTGACAGGGGAGTTGGCTGTCCCGCGAACCCCTCAGCCCCGCGCCCCCCTCACCTCCGACCGCCCCACGACGTTGCCCGCGCGGTCGATGCAGAGGACGTCGACGGTGACGGGGGCGCCGCGGAGGACGGTGAGGGACTGGTCGCGGGCGTGGGTGGCGACGAGGTCGCCGAGGGGGACGCCGGCTTCGGTGCAGAGGTGGAGGGCGGCGAGGCCGGTGTTGGCCTCGGCGACGGCGGTGGCGAGGCGTTCGTCGGCGCCGCCCTCGCGGGCCAGTTCGGCGAGGTGGCTCTTGTCGACCTGGGAGCGCGCCGAGTGCAGGTCCAGGTGTCCGGCCGCCAGCTTCGACAGCTTCGCGAACCCGCCGCAGACGGTGAGCCGTTCGACGGGGTGGCGGCGTACGTACTTGAGCACCGCGCCCGCGAAGTCGCCCATGTCCAGCAGCGCGTCCTCCGGCAGGCCGTACTCGGCGACGACCGTCCGCTCCGAGGTGGAGCCCGTGCAGCCCGCGACGTGGGTGCGTCCGGCGGCGCGTGCCACGTCCACGCCGCGCCGGATCGAGTCGATCCAGGCCGAGCAGGAGTACGGGACGACCACGCCGGTCGTGCCCAGCACCGAGAGGCCGCCGAGGATGCCCAGGCGCGGGTTCCAGGTGCTGCGGGCGATCTCCTCGCCGCCGTCCGCGCCGATCGTGACCTCCACGTCGCCGCTGCCGCCGTGCTCGGCCGCCACCCGGGCCAGGTGCTCCCGGATCAGCTGCCGGGGCACGGGGTTGACCGCGGGTTCGCCCACGTCCAGCGGCAGCCCGGGGCGGGTGACCGTGCCGACGCCCGGGCCCGCGCGGAAGACGACGCCGCTGCCCGGCGCGGCCTCCCGTACCGTCGCCCGGATCAGCACGCCGTGCGTGACGTCCGGGTCGTCGCCCGCGTCCTTCACCACGCCCGCGGTCGCCGCGTCCGCGGTCAGTTCCTCGACGGCCAGCGCGAAGGACGGGGTGTGGCCCTTGGGCAGGGTGACCGTCACCGGGTCGGGGAAGTCGCCGGTCAGCAGGGCCGTGTAGGCGGCGGTGGCGGCGGCCGTCGCGCAGGCGCCGGTCGTCCATCCGGGCCGCAGGCCGGTGTGCTTGAGTTGGGCGCTGCGGCCGCCGCTCACGGCGGTGCCGGCGGATGTGGACTCAGTCACGGAAGGACTCCAGGAAACCCATGGCCTCCACGGACACAGCAGTCCCGCACGTGCTCGTCCTGGGCGGTACGAGCGAGGCCAGGGACCTCGCGGCGCGGCTGGCGGAGAGCATGCCGTGGCTGCGCGTGACGACCTCGCTGGCCGGGCGCGTGGCGCGGCCGCGGCTGCCCGTGGGCGAGGTGCGGGTCGGAGGCTTCGGCGGCCCCGAGGGTATGGCGCGGTGGCTGCGCGAACAGCGGGTCGCCGCACTCATCGACGCCACCCATCCTTTCGCCGGAACGATCAGTTTCAGCGCGGCCGAGGCCGCTGCCGCCGTCCATGTTCCCCTGCTCGCCCTGCGCAGGCCCGGGTGGGTCCCGTCGGACGGCGACCGGTGGACGCACGCGGACTCGCTGGACGACGCGGCCCGCCTGCTGCCCGGACTCGGCGAGCGGGTCTTCCTCACCACCGGCCGCATGGGCCTCGCCTCCTTCGCGCACCTGGACGCGCTGTGGTTCCTCGTCCGCTCCGTCGACCCGCCCGAGCCGCCGCACCCGCCGCGGATGGAGACCGTGCTGGACCGGGGCCCGTTCACGCTGGACGGGGAGCGGGAGCTGATCCGGCGGCACCGCGTCGACGTCGTCGTCACCAAGGACAGCGGCGCCGCGGCGACGGCGCCCAAGCTCACGGCCGCGCGCGAGGCGGGCGTCCCCGTCCTCGTCGTCCGCCGCCCCGCGACGCCCGACGGCGTCCCCGTCGCCCCGGACCCGGGGAGCGCGCTGGAGTGGGTGCGGGAGCGGCTGGGCTGAGGCGGGAACCTCCCGGGTGCGCCGCGCGTTGCGGCCTTCGACCTGATCTTTTGACATGTGACACGACGGCGCGGCCGTCGGGGGAAATGAGCGAACCGTGGCCATGGTGGGCCTGTTCTGGATCGCCGAGGGCGATGTGTACGTGGGCGCGAAGCCGGCCGGGGCGGCTCCGGGGGTGCGGCTGACCGGCGAGGGCGTGGTGTCCCTCGGCGAGGCGCAGTCCGGCCTCCGCCTGTGGGAGGACGTGACGGCTCTGACGGTGACGGACGTCCCCCTGAAGTCCCTCGTACGGCAGGCCGGAGTGGTCAAGGACCTCGCGCTCGGCACGGTGGGGAGCCTGGTCCTCCCCGGGGCGTACGCGCACACCGAGGACGCCCCGCCGCTGATGACGGTGCGGGTCCAAGGGCCCGACGGCGAACAGGAGTCGGGGGCGTACGCGGCCGCTGCGGTCGGCTACCCCAAGGCCGAGGCGGACCTCTCCCTCGCCCTCCTGGCCCGCCTCACCGAGGGCGCCGCGACGATGGAGACGACGCTGGCCGCGATGGCGGAGTGGGGCCGCGCCCACGAGGGCGGGACGCCGCGCCAGGCGGAGCGGGAGCGGCTGCTGCGGGAGTGGGCCGGCTAGTCCCCGTCCTCCTCGGGTACCTGGACGACGAAGAACAGGAAGCAGGTGCTCGTCGAGAGGGTCGCGAACTCCTCGGGGAACAGTTCGCGCGCCGCCGGTTCGGGCTGCGGCTCGCTGAGGGCGGTGATCCGGAAGCCCGCCGCGGTGAAGGCCTCGGTCATGGCGTGCAGCGGCTTCCGCCAGAACCGCATCGGGTGGAGCCGTCCGTCGAACGACCAGTCGAAGGTGTAGCTGGTGGACGCGAAGTAGTCCGGCCGCGGGTCCTGGAGGGTGTACGCCACGAAGGGGTGGTCCACCGAGGCCACCAGCCGCCCGCCGGGCCCGAGCACGCGCCGCAGCTCGGCCAGCGTCGGCCCCCAGTCCTCCAGGTAGTGCAGCACCAGCGAGGAGACGACGACGTCGAACGCGCCGTCCGCGAACGGCAGTCGGCCGGCCAGGTCCGCCAGGTGCAGGTCGGCGTCCTCGCCGAGGCGCCGCCGCGCCAGCTCCAGCATCGCGGGGCTGACGTCGACGCCGGTGACGTGCGCCCCGCGCTCGCGCAGCGCGGCGGTCAGCGGCCCGGAGCCGCACCCGGCGTCCAGCACGCGGCGGCCCGCCACGTCCCCCGCGAGGCGGACCATCGCGGGGCGCGCGTAGTACCCGTTGACGAGGTTGTTCTCGTTCTCCGCCGAGTAGGCGGCGGCGAAGCTCTCGTAGTCGTTCAGGCGGGGCCGGTCGGAGTCCTGTGGCGCGTCGGTCGCTCGGTCCGTGTCCATGCGCCGCAGCGTAGCCGCGCGGGCCGGGGCACGGGCCCGGAAACGCACCGGGCCCCAACGGCGGGCGGGGGGCGGGGACTTGGATCGTTCCGTGGCCTGTCTGTCGAGCGGTGCACGCCCGGCCACGGCGCGGCCTGCGTACCGGGGTCGGTCAGGACGTTCCTTCAGCCGGTAGATCCCGCTGATGGAGCATTGACCTATTAGCGCAGGATTCCGAGCCAGGCCAGAAGTGGCAAAGAAAAAGCAGCCGCAACCACGAGCAGGAATGCAGTGGACGCCCAAGACGCGCCGGGCGCGACTCGATGCCTGCTGGTTTTTCCGAAGGGGACGGCGACCTGGAGGCCTTGCCAGTGGGCTCGATTGCCCCGGAACACCGGGTACATCGCGTGAATGAGCCGATTTCGCATCTTGCGCATGCTGGGACGAACGGCGACTCGGCCGAGGTGCAACTGGGCCAACGGGCGCTCTTTGAACGGAACGAAATGCGGCGTCCAGTCCTGCTCGAAGTAGATCAGGCCGTGGATCTGTTCCCGCCCTTCCCGGGAATACGTGTCCTTCTTTCGTGGGTCATCGGGCAGTCCCAGCCAGAAGTACGCACTGGTTTGTGCTCGAAATCGCTGGTAACCAGCGCGGCTGAGCGGCACGAGGACGACCAGCCTCTGGGGCGACACGAGCGAGGTCACCTGCTCGAATTCCCAGCGCAGCCCGTTGCCGTGTCCCGCCGATATCAGAACGAGCGAAGAGGAGTGCACGAGCCTCAGTACTTCCGACTGCCATAGCGCGAGCTGTCCGTGCACCCTTTCTGGTTCGAGCTGCGGTGGCACGTAGATGTGAGAAGGGCCCAACCCGGGGAGCGAATCAGCTGGATTGCCGATCGCGACCATATTGCCGAACGGGCGAACCGCGGTGGCGAGTTCCTCGACGTATGACGTGCGAGCTCCGAAAAGTGCTGACCTGATCTTTGGGCCCGGTGTTTCCAGCAGAGCATCGTGATCAAAAGAACGAAGGTACAGAACGGGAGGCCGGCTTCCGGCGTAAAATTGCTGAGGCCTTGCCGGGGCCTGGTGTACCGGCGTCCGGTGTTTCCTCCCCAGCCGTGTCAGGCGTACGCCCACCGAGATGAGAATCCAGGCCAGCAGGAAATGCATAATACTGTGGAAAAGGCTCAAGCCGAAATACACGCCGAACAGGGTGCAGATCACCCCCAATGACCTGTAGGCCAGCCCGAGACGTCGGTTCTGCCCCTGTGGTGTCCGTATGATTCCGCTCGTCAGGTGGTCATAATGCTGGAATGTGATGCGCTCGCCCTGCTCGCCGAGGTAACCGTCCAGGCCAAGGAAGGGAACGAGGCCGGCGGCTGAACCGAACCATTCGGGTTCGAGGCCCCACTCCTCCGCATGCGAGAAAACGGTCTCGCCGGCCTTCGGCAAGTCCTCGGCGGACCGCTCCTCCGCATATGAGAAAACGATCCCGCCGGCCTTCCCCGCGTCCTCAGCGGAAACGTCATGCTCAGAGTCTTGTTCGTCCAGCGCGTTCTCGATTGCCTTCCTCAGCGCCTTTCCGGAGCGGGTGACGTTGAGTGGAAGTGTGCCCTCGCACAGAAGCATGGGAATGATGGTGACAAACAGGTGGCCCAGCAACATGGCAAAGAGAACATTGCCCGACGTATGCTCCAGTCCGACGAAGGTCGCCGTTGCGATCAGCGGGAGCACGAATAGGGCGCGTATCAGCCATGTGACGACCATGTGCCGCCGATGGACGACCATGAGCCCGTATGAAGCCATCCTGGACCGCAGGTGCCCGGCGACATCGGTTCGCGCGAAAGCAAAGGTGAGCAGGTGCAGGTTCCGGCTGTGCGGAATGAGATCGAGTACCTGACGCTGCACAGGGTCCCGGGCGCGCTGATGAGCATCCTGCCTCGGCTGGAGCTCGGGGTCACGGCCGGGGTGAACGCCTACCGCGCCCGAATCAACCAGGTAGGTGAGTGCGGTCTCGACGACACGGCCGGAGTTTCCGAGCAGCATCGCGACGTCGTAGGGACCCAGGCGTTGTGGGTGGGGTGCTGGGACGGGTTTTCTGGACTGTGTCCGGAAGTACGCTGCTACTCGTACTGTTATCGCGGCACTGGCCAGAAGCAACTGTAATCCTAGGTACACCCACATTGAAGATCTCATTCAGTAGGGTTCGGCTGCTGCTCTGTCAACGGTCATTTCAACGCGAACGCGATAAGACAATGCAGAACTTTATGCCCGAAGATCAGCATGCGTCCCGCAGGACGGGGACTCAGGAGGCGACCCGCTCCCGGTCGGTCTCTTCCTCGGGTACCGGGCGGCTGATCTCGGTCCACACCGCGTCGAGCGAGAGGCCGAGGACGTCGGAGATCGCCGCGATGGTCGGGAAGGCCGGGGTGGCCACGCGGCCCGACTCGATCTTCCGGAGGGTCTCCGGCGAGACGCGGGCGTCGAGCGCGACGTCGAGCATCGAGCGCTCGCCTCTGGCCTGTCGCAGGAGCGCGCCGAGGCGCTGTCCGCGGGCGACCTCTTCGGGGGTGAGCGGCAGTCGGACCATGCGGCCGATTCTAGTACCGGTACAGTTTGACCGGTAATTTTTGACCGGTATAGTTATTGGGCATGATCGAGATCCTCAACCACCCCGCCCTCCTGGGCCGGGCGAGAGACGCCGGCGCCCTCGTCGGCGACATCCTGCGGACGCTCAGGGCCCGGACCGCGGTCGGCACGAACCTGCTGGACATCGACCGGTGGGCGAAGGAGATGATCGCCGAGGCCGGGGCGCAGTCCTGCTACGTCGACTACGAACCGTCCTTCGGCCGCGGCCCGTTCGCCCACTACATCTGCACCGGCGTCAACGACGCCGTCCTGCACGGCCGCCCGCACGACCGCACGCTCGCCGACGGCGACCTGCTCACCCTCGACCTCGCCGTCTCCCTGCGCGGCATCGCCGCCGACGCCGCCGTCAGCTTCCTCGTCGGCACCTCGAAGCCCCCGGAGAGCGTCGCCATGATCGACGCGACCGAACGCGCCCTCGCCGCCGGCATCGCCGCCGCCCGCCCCGGGGCCCGCATCGGCGACCTCTCGCACGCCATCGGCACCGTCCTCGGCGAGGCGGGGTACGCGGTCAACACCGAGTTCGGCGGCCACGGCATCGGTTCGACCATGCACCAGGACCCGCACGTCCCCAACACCGGCCGCCCGGGCCGCGGTTACCGGCTCCGCCCCGGCCTCCTCCTGGCCCTGGAACCCTGGGTCATGGCCGACACCGCCGAACTCGTCACCGACCCCGACGGCTGGACCCTCCGCAGCGCCACCGGCTGCCGCACGGCCCACTCCGAACACACCATCGCCGTCACGGAGGAGGGGGCGGAGATCCTCACTCTGCCGAAGCGGGCGGGCAGTTGAGCGGCGCCGGACACGTGCCGCCGGACTGCCCGCCGCCCTACCATCGGACGTGACGCCACCACGCCCGAACCCGCTGAGGTGCACACGTGAGCAACTGGGCTGATCTGACGACCGGTAAGCGCATCAAGGCCCTACGGGGCACCGACCTGACACAACAGGGCCTGGCCGAAGCGGCGGGCGTCTCGTACGCCCTGATCCAGAAGGCCGAGCAGGACCGCGGCGAACTGTCCGTCGGCTCCCTGCTCAAGCTCGCCGCCGCGCTCCGCACGGACGTGGGCGTGATCCTGGGCCAGCAGGCGCCGCGGCGGGGGATGAGCAGGGATACCCGGACCGCTGTCCGGCGGCTTTCCGACGCGGTGCACGACAGTGCGCTCGGTGGGTGGGAAGGCGTTGAGGAGCCGAGTACGGTCAGCGAACTGTCGAGCGCTCATGACGGTATGTGCGCGGCCTACTGGCGGGGCGACTTCGTGGAACTGAGCGAACTCACCGCCAAGGTGGTACTCGAAGGGAGTGCCCGCTACGTCCAGGCGGTGGGGTGCGAACGCGAGCGACTCGGTGCGCTCCTCGCCAGCGCCTACCAGTTCGCCTCGTCGACCGCGATGCTGCTCGGGCAACGTGATCTGGCGCTGAGCGCCCTCACCTCCGCACGGTACGTGGAAGGCGCTTCCGGTGATGCTCTGCTGGCCGCGGTCACGGATTCCACGCTGTCGTGGATTCACCTGCGGAGCGCGAAGGTGCCGCAAGCGGTTGCCGTCGCGGAGCGTGCGGCTTCGCGTATCGAACCCTCGTTCAGCAAGTCGCCGCGCCCTCAACTCCTCATGTACGGACGGCTGATGATCGCGGCGGCCGTGGCAGCCTCGCGCCGGGGTGATGCCACATCCGCGGACGACTACCTGTCGCAGGCTCACGCGGCGGCAGCGCGGCTCGGCCGCGATGAGACGGCGTACGGCACGCATTTCGGCCCTACGTTCGCGAACACCGAGGCCGTGGGTATCGCCGTGGCGCTCGGAAACCACGGAAAGGCGCTCCAACTGGCTGCGCACACGCGTCTTCCCCGGTCCATGCCCAAGCTCGCCCGCAACCGCTACAAGCTCGACGTCGCCCTCGCGCAGTGCTCGGCGGGGCTGTACGACAAGGCCGGTGACACGCTGATCGAGGTCGGTCTCGACGCGCCGGAGTGGGTCAAGCATCAGGCGTTGCCCGGCGTCATCGGGCAGCGGATCGCGAAGGTGTCGACGGCGCGGGTGCGGAGCATCAGCGAAGTGATCGGCGTCCCCCTGGTCGCGTGACGCCTACGGGCCGTAGGAGTTGACGGCGACTCAACCTGGCGCAGCCCTACGGCCCGTCTCTTCACTATGCGTGGTCGTCGCGACACGATGTGCGCATGGCCAGCACCGAGCAAGGACTCAAGAAGGGGCCGACTCCGGCCCGCAGAACCGCAGGTGAGAAGAGTCGGCGGCAGGCCCTCGCGGACCACGCGGCCGGCCACGTGCCGGGCGAGGGCCCCGTACCGGACCACGCGTCCAAGGTCGACCGCTTCCGCGTCGTGCTCTACCTGTGCGCCGCGGCGAACGCCGACATCGCCGGACCGCGCGAGGAGTGCGCCGAGTACGCCGCGGCGTTCGGCTGGGAGATCGCCGAGGTGGTCGAGGACCGCGTCGGCTTACTCTCCCCGGAGGGACGTGAAGGACTCGCCCGCGCCGTCGAGTTGGTCGAGCAGCAGGAAGCGGGCGCGGTCCTCACGCCCTGGCGCTCGATGATCTCGACCATTCCGCAGGAGTACGACGAGGTCGCGCGCGGCGTCGAGAAGGCGGGCGGCTTCCTGCACGTCATGGACTCCGACCGGATCCGGCCGCACACGTCATGCTGACGGGGCCGGTCATGCCGGGGAAGATCACCGCCGGGTACTGGTGCGAGTGGTGGGTGTCCGACCCGAGCGCGCCCGCGCCGCGCCGCATGCAAGCGTGCCCGGTCGGCGCACCGTCGAACGCGCTGCGCTGGGCGCGGGCCGGCCTCGGCGTCATCGCGTCAGCCCTCGACGAACCGGCCTCGTCGTACGTCTTCGACTGGCTCGGTTCGGACCCGCGCGAGGCAGAGGCCGGCCTCGCGCGCGGCGAGCCGTTCGCGTTCTCCGTCTCGTGCGGCGTGGCACGGTTCGTGTGGACGGCCCGGCCGGTCGACTTCCTGCCCCTGGTGGGCGGCGCTCCCTTGCCCTGCGGGGTACGTGGGGGTGCGCCGTGGGAGTAGGGCCGTTGGAACTGTGGGCCGGGTTCGATTTCCGTCGCGGTTCCTGCCATCGCTGCGAGCGGACGAACCTGCCCGTGGCGTGCCTGGGGACGATGGAGGCGCACGGCGTCACCGTCGTATTCCGCGCCTGTCACTGGTGCATCTTCCGGGTGGAACAGCTCCATTGGACCGAGGCCGAGCGCGCCCGACGGCGAGCCGGTGAGCCCGTGCCGGAGCAACAGCCCCTCCCACACCGGCGCTTGCGGCGGGCACTGTGCGTGCCCGGTGTCCCGCTGCGCATCGGGCGTCTGCGGGGCGGCGCCCGCGTAGGCTCCGCCTCGGCCGCGCCCGAGGCGGATTTCTTCAAGCACCATCCGAGCACCACCGATCAGGAGGTAGACCGTGGACGCATTTCCGCGGATGACGCGGGCGGAAGGCGGAAATCCGCAGGATGACAGCGACTCGGGCAACAAGCACGGGGGCGGCGGTTCCGACGAGGGCGGTAACACGAGCGACGGCCAGGGCCCGGCGGACGGTGAGTAGGTGACCGCGGAGATGCCCGGCGCGAACGAGGCCGGCCCGGGAGGGCTGGCCTCCGTGCTGCGGGACAAGGGTGCCCTCACGTCGGCTTGGATGCCCGCGTATCGCGCGGTGCCGCGTGACGCGTTCGTGCCCGACCGGCTGTGGCCGGGAACGGCGGGCGGCAACCGCCAGGGCGAGGTGATCGACCGGAACACGGACCCGGCGCGGTGGTGGGAGAGGGTCTACAGCGACGTTCCGCTCACGACGCAATGGGACGACGGCGCGCACCCGGGCACGGACAAGGGCCGGTCCCCGACCTCGTCCAACTCCATGCCGAAGATGGTGTTTTCGATGCTCGACGCGCTGGGCGTCGAGCGCGGCCACCGAGTGTTGGAGGTCGGGACCGGCACGGGCTGGAACGCGGCCCTGCTCGCGTACCGGCTCGGCCCGGAAAACGTCGTGACGGTCGAGGTCGACCCGGCTGTCGCCGAGGAAGCGCGGCGACGCCTCGCCGCGGCCGGCCTCAACCCGTTGACCGTCGTCGGCGACGGCGCGCAGGGCTGTCCGGACGGCGCCCCGTACGACCGCGTCATCGCCACGTGCGGGATCTCCACCGTGCCGTACGCATGGGTCGAGCAAGCCGCGGAAGGTGCCGTGATCGTCGCCCCGTGGGGCCCGCCCTACGGCGGGCAGGCGGTCGCCCGGCTCAGGGTCGGCGAAGACGGCGTCGCCATGGGCCCGTTCGTGATGTCCTCGGCGTTCATGCGGCTGCGCGACCAGCGGGACACCTTCCCGCCGACGGACGCGTTCCCGGGAGTGGCGAACCGGCCGAGCCCGGCGTCGCGCCGCACCACGGCCCTCTCGCCGGACGACATGGGCGACTGGCACCACATGTTCACGCTCGGTGTGCAGGTGCCGGACCTGTTCTGTCGCGTCGAGCGGTGTGAGAAGGGCGCGTACCGGCTGTGGCTGCTCGACACGGGCCGCACGTCGTGGGCGAGGGCCGACTACGTGCCCGCGCGTACCGAGTTCGAGGTCGCCGAGTACGGGCCGCGCCGTCTGTGGAGTGAGGCCGAGGCCGTCATGTCCTGGTGGCGGGAGAAGGGCGAGCCCCGGTTCGAGCGGTACGGGCTGACGGTCACGCCGCGCGGCCAGCACGTGTGGCTCGACAGCCCGGACAACCCGGTACCGGTACGGGTGCCGTAGGGCCGCTGGCCTTCGCCGGGCGCTCGCGAACAGGGCCGCGAGGCCGGCCGGTCGCCCGGAGCCCAACTGACTGCCCGCGCTCAGGAGACGACGGTCCGATCGGCGCCGGACTCGGGCCGCGCCCCGGCCCTCCGCCCGCCGGCCGGGCGCGGCCTGCACCGGAGCGCGAACACCCAGGCGCAGCCACGAAGTTGGCCCCCCTACCCCAGCCCCCGGCGGACCAGTACGCGGAAGTCGCCGCCCGCCTGGCGGAGGTCCAGGCTGCGGGCCGGGCCGCCGCCGGTGGGGACGGGGAGGTCGCGCAGGGCGGCGGCGGGGAAGTTCTCGCGGGCCACGCCGAGCGTGACGTGCGGCCAGTAGCCGTCCTCCGTGATGCCGAGGTTCCCCGTCAGCTCCGAGTAGATGCCGAGGAGTTCCGGCACGGGTTCGACGCCCAGGCGGATCTGCTCGCCCTGCTGCACGGTGTTCTCGTCGTAGTGGTACGCCGGGTCGCGGGTCCAACTGCCGTGCCGTACCTCGCCGGTGAAGCTGATCCGGGGGAGCGGCCAGGTCCTGCCGCTGGTCAGCGCGGCGGCGTCGGCCAGCTTCGGGGCGTCGGCACCGGCGAGGAAGGCGAGCGTGATGTGGATCTCCTCGCGCTGCTGCGGTTCGAGGGTGCGGTGCTGCTGTTGCAGCGGGATCATGCCGTCCTCCAGCGCGGTCGGGATCTGGAGGCTGAAGAAGGCGTTGACGGTCCGGGCGTCTGTCACGGGGTTCCCTCACGGTCGGTCTCGGATGCGGTGAGGGATCTGCCCCGGTGCGCGGAGAAATCTCCTGTTCGGGGCCCGTACCGGTCGAAACGGTGAACGCGGCGGTCCCCGCTTGACGTCGGTGCCGGGCAGGAGCCCCCGGTTCCGGATCGAGAGGTTGGGTGTGGGCGCGTGGAAGGTGGGTGAACGGGGCGCCGGGGCGGGCGGGGGAGGGCAAGTCTGGCGCACGGCGCGGCTCGGCCGGGGAACACCGCCGTGTGCGGAGGTCCGGCGTGCTCCGTGCCATCCGCCTCTAGCGAAGGACGCTGATCAGTATGAGCGATTCCGGTATCGAGACCTGCGAGATAGCCGACGACGAGCTCGACGACGTCGTGGGCGGCCTCTCGGTCGGCGGCTCCGTGGAGGGCCTGAAGGCCGAGTTCGTGCCGGGCCCGAACGGGGTGCCGGTGCTGACCGACGGCTCCGTGAAGTCCGTCAGCCTCACCGTCTCGGACATCCCGCTGGGTCCCGTCGGCGGCTGAGTCCGTACGGCGTCGGCCTCCGGGACCCGCGGGTCCCGGAGGCCGCGCGCGTCACGCCTCGGGGGACGGGGCCGGGTACCGGCGGGGAGTCCACACCACGGGGGCGTCCGGGGCGGCTTCCCGGGGAACGGCCTGGGTCTGGGACGAGCCGATGAGCAGGATCGTCCGCATGTCGACCTCGTCCGGCTCCAGCTCGGCGAGGCGGACGGTACGGACCCGCTCGCCCGGGCCGCCGACGTCCCGCGCCAGCACCACGGGGGTGTCCGGGGCGCGGTGCTCCAGCAGCACCTCGCGGGCCTTGCCGACCTGCCAGGTGCGGCTGCGGGAGCCGGGGTTGTACAGCGCGAGGGCGAGGTCGGCCGAGGCGGCCGCCGACAGCCGTTCGGCCACCGTCTCCCAGGACTTGAGCCGGTCGGAGAGGGAGATCACCGCGTAGTCGTGGCCGAGCGGGGCGCCCGCGCGGGCCGCCGCCGCGTTCGCGGCCGTGACGCCGGGCAGCACCCGCACCGGGACCTTGCTGTACGGCTCCTCGCAGGCGACCTCCAGCACCGCCGTCGCCATCGCGAAGACACCGGGGTCGCCACCGGAGACGACGGCGACCCGGCGCCCGCGCCTGGCCAGGTCCAGCGCCAGTTCGGCGCGCTCGGACTCGACCTTGTTGTCCGACCCGTGCCGCCGCTGGCCCGGCCGCACCGGGACGCGGTCGAGATAGGTGGTGTAGCCCACGAGGTCCTGCGCGGCGGCCAGTTCACCGCGCGTCTCGGGCGTGAGCCACAGCGGGCCCGCGGGACCGGTCCCGACGACGACGACCTCACCGGAGCCGGAGCCGGAGCCGGAGCCGGAGCCGGAGCCGGGCTCGGATTCCGAGCCGGATGCGGACACCGCCCCGGGCCCGCCCGTCAGCCCTGCGACGCGGCTCGGCAGGACGGCGACGGAGAAGTACGGCACCGCGTCCGCGTCCGCCTCCGCGAGGGTGCCGGTGCGCTCGCCGCTCATCGTGGCCCGCTCGACGTAGTACGTCTCCGCCAGCCGGCCCGAACGCTCGGCGGCGCGGCGGACGTTGGGGAAGGTACGGCCCAGCTTCATCACCACGGCGGAGTCCGTGGCCGCCAGCCGCGCCGTCAGCTCCTCCTCGGGGAGCGTGCCGGGCAGCACCGTCAGCACCTCGTCGGCCTCCACCAGCGGCTTGCCCAGCCGGGCCGAGGCCGCGCTGACCGAGGTGACGCCGGGGATGACCTCGGCCTCGTACCGGTGCGCGAGGCGCTTGTGCATGTGCTGGTAGGAGCCGTAGAAGAGCGGGTCGCCCTCGGAGATGACCGCGACGGTGCGGCCCGCGTCCAGGTGCGCGGCCAGCCGGGCGGCCGACTCCTCGTAGAACTCGTCCATGGCGCCCTGGTAGCCGCCCGGATGGTCGGTCGTGCCCGTCGTCACCGGGTAGACCAGCGGCTCCTCGATGTGGTCGTCCCGCAGGTGCTCGGCGGCGATCGAGCGGGCGATCGAACTCCGGTGCGCCGCGCGGTGGTAGGCGACGACGTCGGCCTCCGCGATGGTCCGCACGGCCCGCACCGTCATCAGCTCCGGGTCGCCCGGGCCCAGGCCGACGCCGTACAGGCGGCCGGGCGCGGGACGGCTGTGCTGCTCGCTCATTCCGCCTCACTCGCTATCGCGTTGATCGCGGCCACGGCGAGGGCGCTGCCTCCGCGCCGCCCGCGCACGACCAGGTGCTCCAGACCCAGGGGCGAGTCGGCCAGCGCGTCCTTGGACTCGGCCGCGCCGATGAAGCCGACCGGTACGCCGATGACGGCGGCAGGGCGCGGGGCGCCCTGCTCGATCATCTCCAGCAGCCGGAACAGCGCGGTCGGCGCGTTGCCGACGGCGACGACGGCGCCCTCCAGCCGGTCCCGCCACAGTTCGAGCGCGGCGGCGGTGCGGGTGTTGCCCAACTCCCGTGCCAGGTCCGGGACCCCGGGCTCGGACAGGGTGCAGATGATCTCGTTGTCGGCGGGCAGCCGCTTGCGCGTCACCCCGCTCGCGACCATCGCGACGTCGCACAGCACCGGGGCGCCGTCGTGCAGCGCCTTCCGGGCGCGGGAGACGACCTCGGGGGTGTAGGCGAGGTCGCGGACGAGGTCGACCATCCCGCAGGAGTGGATCATGCGGACCGCCACCTTGCTGACGTCGGCGGGCAGGTCCGCCAGATCCGCCTCGGCCCGGATGGTGGCAAAGGACTGGCGGTAGATCTCCGCGCCGTCCTTCTCGTACTCGAACACTGTGCTCCCGCTCGTCTCGTTCACTGTCGTCCGCCCGTCAGCTGCCTGTGCTGCTCGTGCTGTCCGTACTGGTCGTTTCGTCCCGTGCCCATGCCCCGGTCCTTCACCGCCCGCGTGCCGCGGTGACCGCCCCGGCGACCGCGGCCGCGGGGACGCGCGGGCCCGCGTCTTCCGATACCCCGCTGCCCCGCACCGCAACTGTGTATCCCGTCTCACCGGCGGTCACGTCCACCCAGGCGCCGTCCTGCGGATGCCCGCAGCGCCGCTCGCAGCCCGACCAGTACACGGGCAGGGGCCGGGAACCTCCGCCGCCGGGCCCGGTGTTGGGCCCGTCCACGGCCCGCGCCGCGTCCGCGCGCACGTCGCGGTGCGACTTGGCGCAGCCCGGGAGGCCGGTGCAGGCGCCGACGCCCAGCCAGGGCGACCCGCCGCGCGTGACGAGTCCGGCCTCCGCCGCCTCCCGCAGCGCCTCCGGCCCGCCCGCACCCGGCACGACCACGCCCCGCCACGGGGTGACCCGCAGCTCGGGCGCCGCACCGGCGCGCGCCGCCAGCCCCGCGAGCAGCCGCCACTGCGCGGACGTCAGCCGGCCCAGCGGCGCCAGCACCGACAGGGCGACGCCGCCCGGGCCTTCGACGAGCCCTGGCTCCGGCCGCGCACCGGCGGACGGGAAAGCGGCATCCGGGACGTACTCCGCATCCACCCCCGCACCGGCCAGTACGGGGACGAGCCGGTCCAGGAACGGCGTCCCGTCCGGCGGCAGTTCCCGTACCCGCCAGGCGCGGGTGGCCCGCTCGCCCGGGACGGCCCGCTCGCCCGCGACGGTGAGAAAGGTCTCCGCGGCCAGCAGCGCGGCACGCGGCGCCGAGGCCGCGGCCACCCGCAGCGCCGCCCGCCCGGCGCCCGCGCGCAGCAGCGCGGCACCGTCCGGCAGCGCGAGCAATGTCACATCCGCGCCGAGCGCCGCCACGTCCCCCCGGCCGTCGTCGCAGGCGAAGAGGAAGCGCCCGGAGAGCTCCGCCGCCGGACCGCTCGCGCACAGCAGCGCGTCCAACTCCCGCGCCCACGGCCGCACATCGGCCCGGCCCGCGCCGTCCAGGCCGCTGAGCGGCGAGGCCACGATGTTCCTGGCCCGCTCGTGCCGCGCCGAGGGCAGCAGCCCGGCCGCCTCCAGCAGTGCGCCGAGCTCGCCGCCGCAGCCGCCGGGCAGCCCCCGCAGCTGGAGGTTGCCGCGCGAGGTGATGTCGATCCGGCCGTCGCCGAGCCGCTCCGCCGCGTCCGCGACGACCGCCGCCCGCGCGGGCGTCAACTCCCCCGCGGGGATGCGGATCCGGGCCAGTGAACCGTCGTCGGCCCGGTGCAGCCGCAGCGCGCCGGGGCAGGCGTCACCCCGGTCCCGTACGGGCGCATCGCCCCGGTTCGGCACCGAGGGCCCGGGGGTCGAGGTCTGCTGTGGCATGGCGGCGAGCATACCGACGACGGCCGCGCCCCCTCAGGTCAGCGGCCGGGCAGGGCCGTGGGGCCCGCCGCGCCGACCCGTACTATGTCCACCGGCGGATCTTCCGGGTCCGCCGACGCCAGACGGCGCCAGGGGAGGAAGACCGGTGTGAATCCGGTGCGGTCCCGCCACTGTGAGCCCGGCAGCAGCCGGGCGAGCCAGGAACTCCCGCCGTTCACCACCGCCCGGGGCGAGGACCCCGAGGAAGGCCGACGCCGCATGATCCTGCTGCTGTCCACGTCCGACACCGACCTGCTCAGCGCCCGCGCGGCGGACGGCCCCGTGCCGTACCGGTACGCGAACCCCGCCCGGCTCGACCTCGCCGAACTGCCCGGACTGCTGGAGGGCACCGACCTCGTCGTCGTCCGCCTCCTCGGCGGCATCCGCGCCTGGGAGGAGGGCCTGAACCAACTCCTCGCCCAGGAGCGCCCCGTCGTCGTCCTCACCGGCGAACAGGCCCCGGACGCCCAGCTGATGGAGAGCTCCACCGTGCCGATCGGCGTCGCCGCCGAGTCGCACGCCTACCTCGCGCACGGCGGCCCGGAGAACCTGGAGCAGCTCGCCCGCTTCCTCTCCGACACCGTCCTGCTCACCGGCCACGGCTTCGCCCCGCCCGCGCCCGCGCCCACCTGGGGCCCGCTGGAGCGCGCCGCCCGCGAGATGCCCGACGGGGCGCCCACCGTGGCCGTCCTCTACTACCGGGCCCACCACATGAGCGGCAACACCGCCTTCGTCGACACCCTCTGCGGTGCCGTCGAGGACGCCGGCGGCCGCCCCCTCCCGCTGTACGTGGCCTCCCTGCGCGCCCCCGAGCCCGAACTGCTCGAAGAGCTGCGCGGCGCCGACGCCATCGTCACCACCGTGCTCGCCGCGGGCGGCACCAAGCCCGCCGAGGCGTCGGCCGGCGGCGACGACGAGTCCTGGGACGCCGGGGCCCTCGCGGCGCTCGACGTCCCGATCCTCCAGGCCCTGTGCCTGACCTCCTCCCGGGCCGCCTGGGAGGAGAACGACGAGGGCGTCTCCCCGCTGGACGCGGCGAGCCAGGTCGCGGTGCCCGAGTTCGACGGGCGCCTGATCACCGTCCCGTTCTCCTTCAAGGAGATCGACGAGGACGGCCTGCCCGCGTACGTCCCCGACGCCGAGCGCGCGGCCCGCGTCGCCGGAACCGCCGTACGCCACGCGCGTCTGCGGCACCGCGCCAACGCGGACAAGCGGATCGCGCTCGTCCTCTCCGCGTACCCCACCAAGCACTCCCGGATCGGCAACGCCGTCGGCCTGGACACCCCCGCCAGCGCCGTCGCCCTGCTGCGCCGGCTGCGTGAGGAGGGCTACGACTTCGGCGACGAGGCGGAGATCCCGGGCCTCGTCTCCGGCGACGGCGACGAGCTGATCCGCGAGCTCATCGACATCGGCGGCCACGACCAGGACTGGCTCACCGAGGAGCAGCTCGCCGCCAACCCGGTCCGCATCCCGGCCGCCGACTACCGTCGCTGGTTCGCCGAACTCCCCTCCGAGCTGCGGGAGTCCGTCGAGGAGCACTGGGGCCCGCCGCCCGGCGAGATGTTCGTCGACCGCAGCCGCAACCCCGAGGGCGACATCGTCCTCGCGGCCCTGCGCCGCGGGAACCTGCTGATCCTCATCCAGCCGCCGCGCGGCTTCGGCGAGAACCCGGTCGCGATCTACCACGACCCGGACCTGCCGCCCTCGCACCACTACCTCGCCGCCTACCGCTGGATCGCCGCCTCCCGCGAGGAGGGCGGCTTCGGCGCCGACGCGATGGTCCACCTCGGCAAGCACGGCAACCTCGAATGGCTGCCCGGCAAGAACGCGGGCCTCTCCGCCGCCTGTGCCCCCGACGCGGCCCTCGGTGACGTTCCGCTGGTCTACCCGTTCCTCGTCAACGACCCCGGCGAGGGCACCCAGGCCAAGCGCCGCGTGCACGCCACCCTCGTCGACCACCTCGTCCCGCCGATGGCCCGCGCCGACTCCTACGGCGACATCGCGCGCCTGGAGCAGCTCCTCGACGAGTACGCGTCCATCTCCGCCATGGACCCGGCCAAGCTGCCCGCGATCCGGCAGCAGATCTGGACGCTGATCCAGGCCGCGAAGCTCGACCACGACCTGGGCATGGAGGAGCGCCCCGACGACGACGGCTTCGACGACTTCCTGCTGCACGTCGACGGCTGGCTGTGCGAGGTCAAGGACGCGCAGATCCGCGACGGCCTGCACGTCCTCGGCAACGCGCCGCAGGGCGAGGACCACGTCAACCTCGTCCTCGCCGTGCTCCGCGCCCGCCAGATCTGGGGCGGCGAGGAGGCACTGCCCGGACTCCGCGAGGCCCTCGGCCTCGACGAGTCCGCCGCCACCCGCACCACGGCCGACGCCGCCGAGGAGACCGCGCGCGGGCTCGTCGAGGCGCTCCAGGCGGCCGGCTGGGACCTGTCCGCGATCCCCGCGGCGACCGCCGCGCTCCCCGAGGAGCAGCGCGAACCCGTCGCCCGGGTACTGGAGTTCGCCGTCCGCCAGGTCGTCCCGCGCCTCGCCGCGACGACGGACGAGCTGGACCACGCGGTGCACGCGCTGAACGGCGGCTTCGTGCCCGCGGGCCCGTCCGGCTCGCCGCTGCGCGGCCTCGTCAACGTCCTGCCGACCGGCCGGAACTTCTACTCCGTCGACCCCAAGGCCGTCCCCAGCCGCCTCGCCTGGGAGACCGGCCAGGCCCTCGCCGACTCGCTGCTGACGCGCTACCGCGAGGACCACGGCGACTACCCCTCCTCCGTCGGCCTCTCCCTGTGGGGCACCAGCGCGATGCGCACCTCGGGCGACGACGTCGCCGAGGCCCTCGCGCTGCTCGGCGTCCGCCCCGTCTGGGACGACGCCTCGCGCCGCGTGAAGGGCCTGGAGGCGATCCCGCTGGAGGAGCTCGGCCGCCCCCGCGTCGACGTGACGCTGCGCATCAGCGGCTTCTTCCGCGACGCGTTCCCGCACACCATCGGCCTCCTCGACGACGCCGTCCGGCTCGCCGCCGGCCTGGACGAGCCGCACGAGCAGAACCACGTCCGCGCCCACGCCCAGGCCGACCTGGCCGAGCACGGCGACGAACGCCGCGCCACCACCCGCATCTTCGGCTCCCGCCCGGGCACCTACGGCGCGGGCCTGCTCCAGCTGATCGACAGCCGCGACTGGCGCACCGACGCCGACCTCGCCGAGGTCTACACGACCTGGGGCGGCTACGCGTACGGCCGCGAGCTGGAGGGCCGTCCGGCCCGCGAGGAGATGGAGACCGCGTACAAGCGGATCAACGTCGCCGCGAAGAACACCGACACCCGTGAGCACGACATCGCGGACTCGGACGACTACTTCCAGTACCACGGCGGCATGGTCGCCACGGTGCGGGCGCTGAAGGGCACGGCCCCCGAGGCGTACATCGGCGACTCCACCCGCCCCGAGACGGTCCGCACCCGCACCCTCGTCGAGGAGACCTCCCGCGTCTTCCGCGCCCGCGTCGTCAACCCCAAGTGGATCGAGGCGATGCAGCGCCACGGCTACAAGGGCGCCTTCGAACTCGCCGCCACCGTCGACTACCTCTTCGGCTACGACGCCACCACCGGTGTCGTCGCCGACTGGATGTACGACAAGCTCGCCCAGACCTACGTCCTGGACCCGCAGAACCGCGAATTCCTCCAGAACGCCAACCCCTGGGCCCTCCACGGCATCACCGAACGCCTCCTGGAGGCCGAGTCCCGCGGCATGTGGGAAAAGCCCGACACGGAAACCCTCGAAGCCCTCCGCCAGTCCTTCCTGGAAACGGAAGGGGAGCTGGAGGACGACGGGAGCTGATCCGCTCTCTGTGTGTGTGGCTGGGCCCCTTCGCCTCCGGGCGGAGGGGCCTTGGTCTTTTACGGGGGGCTCATGCCTCGGTGGGTGTCCCCCGTCAACGCGCCTCATAAGGGCGGCCCCGGGCTTCTGCCGGGGCCGAGGTTCAGGGGCGGTCGAACGGGTTCAGGCGGGCCGGCGCACCGTGCCGTCGCACCGGGTGCAGACGAAGACGTCCTTGTCGTCGTCCGTGAGGAGGTACCGGAGGAGCCCGCGGTCACAGGCGGGGCAGATCGACTCCGGACCGTGCTCCTCCCGTGGGCGGAAGAACCGCTCCCGCTCGCGGGTCTCACACAGCCACTGGTGCGGGTGCCGGCCGGGGCCGTTCTCGCAGGGGACGCAGCACGAGGAGCCCGCGAACGTCCAGCGCCGGCAGTTCGAGCACTTCTCCACGGCCTGCCCGGAGACGTTGCGTGGGTTCACCGCCCGTGCTCGGGCTCGACAAGGACGTAGTCCGCGTAGTCCCGGCGGTACCTGTTGTGGCCGGTCTTCTGCCGGTGATCGACCATCCACCGCTGAAGTCGCTGGTCGGTGTTGTACTCGGGAGACTCGGCCCCGCACTCCCAGAACTCGTCGCCGTGCACACACGTTGCCGAGAACTCCGGCAAGGCCGTCTCGTCCCGGATGAACCTGTGGGGGATGAAGCGGAAGATGGTGCCCTTCACGCTGTGCTCCTGCTACTGGCGTCGGAGCCCCCGGCGGGGCGGGCATCGAAGAAGTCCGGCACGCGTACGCCGCGTGACTCGGCCACCCAGCAGGGCCGCTCTTCCACTGGCCAGGGCAGCGAGCGTGGTTCGTTGTGGTGTCCCATGGCGTCGAGCTTGGGACTGGCGGATTCTCGGCCTCAACGGGTGTGCGCGGACTTGCACGCGGACTCACCCGAGAGCGTCAATTGCCGCTCTGATGAGGCTTCGTGCGGCAGCCCCGTAGACCGCGCCGGCCGACAGCTCGGTGAAGGCCCGCGCGTATTCCTTGACCTCGCGCGGCTGCGTGACGGTCAGGTGGGCGGCGACCAGTTCGACGTTCACCTGGTGGTCGTCGTACATCGTGAAGGACTCAACGGGCCATCCCGCTCCGCGAGGTGTGCCCATGGGGATGATGCCGAGGCTGACCGACGGCAGGGACGCCACGTCGATGAGATGCCCGAGCTGTTCGGTCGTCACCGCCGAGTCACCGATGACGGTGCGCAGTACCCACTCCTCCACGAGCATGGCGAACCGGTGGCCGCCGGAGTGCAGAACCCGCTGGCGTTCCATGCGGACGTCCACCGCGGCGTCGATATCCCCGGGACCTTCTCGCAGGCTCGCGACGGTAGCGAGCACTGCCCGCGTGTAGGCGGGTGTTTGGAGCAAGCCGGGGACCACCCACGACTGGTACATGCGGAAGCGGCGGGTGCGTTCGAACAGGGGCGCCACCGACACCTGGACGTGCTTGAGCCCTCCGCGCTCCAGGCGCTTCCACTCGACGTACATCCCGTCGACCGCGTGGGCTGTGGCGATCAGGTCGGCGGTCTGCTCGTGCGCTCCGCAATGCCGCGCCCAGGCCCGGATGTCCGCATCGGACGGGGCTGTTCGGCCATGCTCGATCCGCGAGCACTTGCTCTCGTGCCAGCCGTTCAGCGCGGCCAGCGCCCGCGCCGTGAGACCGGAGTCCTTCCGTATCTCGCGCAGACGCCGGCCGAGTGCCTGCCGCGCCTCGGCGACGCTTGATGAGGAGGGTGCGGACACGTGCTCTCAGAGGGTCGGCGGCTGGTAGTCGGCGTGCGGAACGGCCCGCTGCCACACCGACTCGAATGCGGCGGCACACAGTTTCACCACCGCCGGGTCCTCCACCGCTTCCTCGTCCCCGTCCGGCGCCGGCTCACCGTCGCCGTCGAAGTAGTGGAAGACGGCCAACTCGCCGTCGAGAAGCCAGAAGTCGTTGCCCGGCAAGGCAAGGTCGGATGCCTGCCGCCTGGGCAGCCAGCGCACATCCTCCCCGGCCTTCACGTTGGACGTCGTGAGGTGGTGCTCGAAGGAGATGTACTCCGAGACGGGCTCGGACACGACGCGCGCACGCCGCAGACGGACGCCACTGCCGGCCACATCGGCTACGAGACGGAGCCATGCGTCCGCTGTGCCCACGGTGCGGTCACCGGCCCGCCAGGCGGCGAAACGCGGGTCGGACGGCATGTACCAGTCGCGCATCTCCAGGTGGATTGCACTGCGTTGGCAGGCTCGTAGCCGGTCCTCAAGCGTCGGCGCGGTCTCCATCCTGAACCTCCAACAAGAACTGCGTCATCCGGCGAGGGAGCACGATCGCATCTTCGTGGTCGGGGATGTCCATCTGCCGGCGCTCCTCGTCCGTGACCTTCCATCCCTGCAAGACGTAGTGCCCCGTGGCGTCGTTGATGTACACCGTGGGCGACTTGCCTTCGGGACTCTCCGGGTCCTTCCCCAGCCTGCGAAGCGCCATCTCTCCTCCTCCAACGTGATCACGGGTTGTCCTGCCGCCAGCCTGCTCCGGCAAACCGGCCGGGCGCCAGGAACTTGCACGTACTTGCACAGGGAGCAGTACGCAGCGTTCGCGACCGGCAGGAAAAGTGGTCGCAGAATCCGACTTGCCAGGTCACGATGTCTTTCCGTAGCGGGATGGCCGTCACGTCGCCTGCGTGTTGCCGGTGTGGTGCTTGCCGTGGACGGCTCGTTCATGCCGACGCAGCAGAACCACCGCATCCGTCGCCGCCGATCCGTCGTGCACGCGCCGAGCTTCAGCCAACTTGTGGTGCAGCTCTTTGCACTTGGCGCAGAAACTCATGCGGTGCGTCCGTGGCCTCGCACGTTGCCGACGGCAGTCCTGGCGCTGCGCTGCTGCTCGGAGCCCCGGCCGTCGGGGCATCCGGGACGCGCGCACCGGCACGGCGGGTACTCCATCGAGCCCGGCGGAATCCGCGCCCCTTCCGGTGCCTCTTCGATTGCCTGTCGCGTCATCTCCGGCACGACTGCCCGTCCTCTCCAGCGGTCCGCACACCGGACCGGTCGCCCGGTAGCGGAGCTCTCTTTTCGACAGCCATACTTCGACTCATCACCGCTGTGCGGAAGTTGACCAGAGGTGACTAAGCTGAGCGGGCTGTCAGTCAACCCACAGGGGTTCACGATGAGTGATGATTTCGCGGTCATCGCCAGCAGGGCGCTAAGGGAAGCCGGATACTCCATGAAGGCTGCCGCGCGGGCGATGAATTACGACCCGGCTTACCTGTCACGTGTTCTCAACAGCAGGCAGCGGCCGTCGGAAAACCTCGCAGTCGCACTCGATTCACTCGTCGGTGCCGATGGTGCCCTGGCTGCCACTGCCCTGAGCGATGACGACACCTCACGAGTAGCGCGAAGCGCGGCGAATCCCTCCCGGCTCGACTCCGGAACCGTTTACGCCCTGGCGGGTGTGCTGGCGGCCTACCGCAGGCTTGACGACTGGATGAGGCCGCGGGCAGTCATTCCCGCCGCCCTGGCCCAAATGCGGGAAGTCACTCGCTTGTTGAAAGGCGCTCGCGGCCCCTGCCGCGCGCAATTGGCGGCCGTCGCCTCCGAATTCGTCCAGTTCGGCGGGTGGATGCTCGCGCAGGACCGGCAGGATGCCCGAGCGGTACAACTGCTCAACGAGGCAGTCGAGTTGGCGGACGAGATCGGGGACGGCACCCTTGCCGCGCAGGCGCTGAACTTCAAGGGCTATCTGGCCCGCAGACAAGGCAGGGCCGAAGGGGTGGCCCGCTGGTACTCGGCCGCCGCCTTCACGCCGGGAGCCCACCCGGCGCAGCGGCTCGGCGACCTGTTGCAGGCCGCCGCCGCACTGGCGGAACTGGGCGAGCGCGACGACGCTCTCCGCCTGGTCGAGCAGGCGGAAGGACTGGCGGACCCCGCGGCCGCCCTCCCGCCCCCCGACACGGCGTACTGGCTGACCCCCGAGTTCAACCGCCTCAACATGGGCCTGGCGAACCTGGGCCTCGGCTGGTACGCCGACGCAGCCGACCACATCACGGCGGGACTTGACGGCCTGCCGCCGGACCTGAAGAACGCGCCGTGGACGTGGGAACACCGGGAGGCGCTGGAACGGGCGCTGGCGGGGCGCTGAGCTCGCGACCCGGCAGGGCGGGTGGCACAGCCGGGCTCAGACGATCACGGTGGAGGCGCTTCGACGGTTCGGGTACGGCGTGGTGTGGTCCCGTGCACCGCTCCCACGGCCGTCGCGGGTGAGCTGCGTCACCGGCGCCACCCTGAGCGGAACGCGCCCGCGGGGCCAATCGGGCGGCTGCGAAAGGGAGTTCAGGCACCCGCAGCCGAGGGAGGCGAACGACTCAAGCGGAATCCGGGGGATCTGGTGGCCGGGGCCGGGTGGGCTTACGTGGGCTGGCAGGGCGTGCGAGCGTGTGCCGCGTACGTACTGTCGCGGGGCGTGCTCGTTCTTCCGGGCTTCCCGCGTGCCGCGTCGTACAACCGACCGCACTGCCATCAGGGGGAACAGTGACACGGATATCGCGCGCCTTAGCGGGCGCTCTGACCGCGACCACCATGGGGCTGACGGCGCTGGCGGGGGCCGGCAACGCGGCCGCTCAGCCCGTGGGTTCACCGGGTGAGGCCGAGGACTCGGACGCCATCAGTACGACCACCGCGAAGCGGAGCGACGGGAGCCGGGTCGCGTCCGCCGAGTCGGCCGCCGACGTGGAGCGCTACTGGACGCCCGAGCGGCGCCGCAACGCGATCCCGGCACCGGGGCCCGCCGGCCGTTCCGGTGACGGGGGTTCGGCCGCGCAGGGGGAGGGCGACGGCCGGGCCGGAACGCCGGAGGGCCGTCCCGGCTCGACACAGGGTGCGCTCCCGAAGGGCGACGGGTCGAAGGCGCGCTCCGAGTCGAGCGCCGTCGGCAAGGTGTTCTTCACGGCCAGTGACGGCAAGGACTACGTGTGCTCGGCGAGCGCCCTCAACAGTGACTCGAAGCAGCTGGCGATCACCGCCGGGCACTGTGTGCACGACGGCAAGGGCGGGGACTGGGCCACCAACTGGGTCTACTACCCCAGGTACCGCGAAGGCGACAAGCCGGTGGGGGCCTTCCCCGCCAAGACGCTCACGACCTTCGACGCCTGGAAGGACAACAGTGACTTCCGGCGCGACGTCGCCATGGTCACCACCTATCCGAACGACCGCGGCAAGCTGGTCGACGTCACCGGCGGGCACGGCCTGAGCTGGAACTACTCGCACACCGAGCAGGTCGACATCGCCGGGTACCCGAGCAACCACAACAAGGGCGAGGTCCAGCACTTCTGCTGGGGGAAGACCTCGCGCTACGGATGGTTCGACTCGCGCATCTCCCTGAAGTGCGGCTTCGGGCCCGGCTCCAGCGGCGGCCCGTGGCTGCGCGAGTACAACCAGGACAGCGGGATCGGCAACGTCAACGGCGTCATGAGCACGGTCGACAACGACGGCGTGAACGCCAGCGCGTACTTCGACGACGCGGTGGCGAAGATGCTCGACGACAAGGGCGACGACACCTGACGGGGTCGCCTCCGTCCCCGGGGCCCGTGGCCGTCGACCGGTCACGGGCCCCGGGGAACCGGCGGGCCCGCGAGCCCGTCACAGCAGCAGCACGAGGTTCCGCGAGGCCCGACGTCGTCCCAGGAGGCCGCCGTGAAGCGCCCGTCCGTACGCAAGCTCGCCGTCCTCGGCGCGGTCGTGGCCGCCGCCGTCGCCGTTCTCGCCCTCCGCGCCGGAGGCCCGGCCGACTCCCCGGCCCCGTCCGGCCCCGGCTCGGGCACCTCCAGCTCCGATGTGCAGCAGGACCCGGGCTCGGCCGAGGACTACTGGACGCCGGAGCGGAGGGCGTCGGCGGAGCCTGCGCCTATGCCGGGGGAGTGAGTCCCCTCCGTATACACGCCAACTGTCTTCATGTGCTGGGCTGTTCGGGGTCCAGGCGCGCGTCTGGCGGCGGCTGCGCTCAGACCCGGCCGAAGCCGCCGGGCCACACCTCCCTCTGAACCGGTTCGAGGTCCTCACGTACAAGGGCGGATCGACAGCGCGGAACGGGCGCTCGCCTCAGGTGAAGTCCTGTAGCGCGGAGGTGCCGTGGACCGTGGTCACGGGTACTGTCCCCGGCCCGGGCTGCCTAAACGCCCCCGTGACGTGAGATGGGCACTGTTTCCACCGGCGGCGGTCGTGCGTAAGGTGAGCCCCGCAGCTGGTTCGCCCTGTCCGCCAGGCAGGTGCGTCGTAAGAGGGAATCC
This sequence comes from Streptomyces sp. HNM0574, assembly GCF_012726235.1. GTDB lineage: Bacteria > Actinomycetota > Actinomycetes > Streptomycetales > Streptomycetaceae > Streptomyces. The sequence continues at coordinate 380,121 of NZ_JAASAH010000004.1, read as the reverse complement.
GGTGTGAGTCCGGAACTGCCCCGCAGCGGTGAGCGGAAACGACCGCCGTCATGAGCACTGGGCCCCGTACGGGGGTCCGGGAAGCGACGGTCAGTAGGTGCCGGGTGTGAGCCCGGTGTGTCCGTGAGTCCGAAGACCTGCCGGCTGTCCACGCGTGACGATCGCGCGTGGTGATCTCGGTGACCTCGAGGGCGGGTCGGCGGCGGCAGGGACTCACAGGGCTCCGTGAAGAACGGGCCCACACAGCGTCACGTCCCTCTCCTGTCTCCTCACGCTCCTCGTCCCCGGGGTCGCTGACGAGACTCGCGAAGGAGAGTTGAGTGACAGCCAAGTCCGCAGCCGCGGCAGCCCGGGCCACCGTCTACGGGTACCCCCGTCAGGGCCCGAACCGGGAGTTGAAGAAGGCCGTCGAGGGGTACTGGAAGGGCCGGGTCACCGCAGAGTCCCTGCGGGAGACGGCCGCAGGTCTGCGCCGGGAGAACTGGCAGCGCCTGGCCGACGCCGGCGTCCACGAAGTCCCCACCGGCGACTTCTCGTTCTACGACCACGTCCTCGACACCAGCGTGATGGTCGGCGCCGTCCCCGAGCGGCACCGCGCCGCCGTGGCGGCCGACGAGCTGGACGGCTACTTCGCCATGGCGCGCGGCACCCAGGAGGTGGCGCCGCTGGAGATGACCAAGTGGTTCGACACCAACTACCACTATCTCGTCCCGGAGTTGGGCCCCGACACCACGTTCACGGCCGACTCCACGAAGCCCGTCGCCGAACTCAAGGAGGCCGTGGCGGCCGGACACACCGCGCGGCCTGTCCTCGTCGGCCCCGTCACCTATCTGCTGCTGGCCAAGCCCGCGCCGGGCGTCGCCGCCGACTTCGAGCCGCTGACCCTGCTCGACCGGCTGCTCCCGGTGTACGCGGAGGTCCTCGCCGACCTGCGGGCCGCGGGCGCCGAGTGGGTGCAGCTGGACGAGCCGGCCCTGGTGCAGGACCGCACCCGCGCCGAACTCAACGCCGCCGAGCGGGCGTTCCGCGAGCTGGGCTCCGTCAAGGACCGGCCGAAGCTCCTCGTCGCGAGCTACTTCGACCGGCTCGGCGAGGCGCTCCCGGTGCTCGCCAAGTCGCCCGTCGAGGGGCTCGCGCTGGACTTCACCGGCTCCGCCGCCGCGAACCTCGACGACCTGGCCAAGGCCGGCGGCCTGCCCGGCAAGCGGCTGGTGGCCGGGGTCGTCGACGGCCGCAACGTGTGGATCAACCACCTGGAGAAGTCGCTCGCCACCCTGGCGTCGCTGCTCGGCCTCGCCGGGAGCGTCGACGTCGCCCCGTCCTGCTCGCTGCTGCACGTGCCGCTCGACGCGGCCGCCGAGCGGGACGTCGATCCGCAGATCGCCCGCTGGCTGGCCTTCGCCCGGCAGAAGACCGACGAGGTCGTCGCGCTGGCCCGCGGCCTGAGCCACGGAACCGACGCGATCAGCGGCCAGCTGACCGCCAACCGGGCCGCGCTGGAGGGCCGCGCCACCTCCTCGCTCACCCGCGACCCGGCCGTCCGCGCCCGTGCCGCCGCCGTCACCGAGGCGGACGCGCGGCGCGCGCAGCCGTACGAGGAGCGGGCCGCCGCGCAGCGGAAGCGGCTCGGGCTGCCGCTGCTGCCGACCACCACGATCGGCTCCTTCCCGCAGACCACGGAGCTCCGCACGGCCCGCGCCGACCTGCGCAGGGGCCGGATCGACGCGAAGGCGTACGACGAGCGGATCGCCGCCGAGATCCGCGAGGTCCTCCGCTTCCAGGAGGAGGCCGGCATCGACGTCCTGGTGCACGGCGAGCCCGAACGCAACGACATGGTGCAGTACTTCGCCGAGCAGCTGTCCGGCTACGTGGCCACCCAGCACGGCTGGGTCCAGTCGTACGGCACCCGCTACGTGCGCCCGCCGATCCTCGCCGGTGACATCTCGCGCCCCGAGCCGATGACGCGGGAGTGGACGACGTACGCGCAGGCCCAGACCGAGCGGCCGGTGAAGGGCATGCTGACCGGGCCCGTCACCATGCTCGCCTGGTCCTTCGTCCGCGACGACCAGCCGCTGGGCGAGACGGCGCGGCAGGTGGCCCTCGCGCTGCGGGACGAGGTGAACGACCTGGAGGCCGCCGGTACTTCGGTGATCCAGGTGGACGAGCCCGCGCTGCGCGAGACGCTGCCGCTACGCGCGGCGGACCGGCAGGAGTACCTGGACTGGGCGACGGAGTCGTTCCGGATCAGCACCAGCGGGGTACGCGCCGACACCCAGATCCACACCCACATGTGCTACGCCGAGTTCGGCGACATCGTCTCCGCGATCGTCGCCCTCGACGCGGATGTGATCAGCCTGGAGGCGGCCCGCTCGCACATGCAGGTCGCGGACGAACTCGCCGCCGCCGGCTACCCGAACGAGGTCGGGCCCGGGGTGTACGACATCCACTCGCCGCGCGTCCCCGACGCGGACGAGGTCGCCTCGCTGCTGCGCAAGGGCCTGAAGTCGGTGCCGCCGGAGCGGCTGTGGGTCAACCCGGACTGCGGTCTGAAGACCCGCGGCTGGGCCGAGGTCCGCACCTCGCTCCAGCACCTCGTCGAGGCGGCCCGCGCGGTACGCGCCGGACTGCCGAACGCGTAACGACGGCCGGGCGTACGGGAGTTGACCCCGTACGCCGCCGGACAGCGGGGCCGGGCGCGCAGGTGGCCTGGCGCCCGGCCCCGCCCACGGACCGTGAACCCGGTCGGTCCATGTGACCGGACCGATCCGGTCCGCTTCCCGCCGCGGACGGCCTACTCCACCCGTCCGCGGCGGGCACTTCGGTGCGGGGCACGCGCGGGCCCGCAGGCCGTCACCGGAGCGCCGGCTCACGGCTCCAGCGGCAGGAAACGCACCGCCGGCCGCCCCCCAGGACCGTCCGGGGTGACGACGCCGCGTACGCCGTACACGTCGGCGATCAGCTCCTCGGTGAGCACCTCGCCGGGCGTCCCCGCCGCCACGACCCGGCCCTCGCGCAGGACCACCAGGTGGTCGCAGTACATCGCGGCGAGGTTGAGGTCGTGCAGGGCGATCACGCTCGTCACCGGGGTACGCACCACCAGGGCCAGCAGCTCCAACTGGTGCTGGATGTCGAGGTGGTTGGTCGGTTCGTCCAGCAGCAGCTCGGCCGGCTCCTGCGCGAGTGCGCGGGCGATCTGCACCCGCTGCCGCTCGCCGCCGGACAGCGTGTGCCAGGACTGGCCGAGCCGGTCCTCCAGGCGGGTGCGCCGCACGGCGTGCCGGACGGCCGCCTCGTCCGCCGCGCCCGGACCCGACCAGGGGCCGCGGTGCGGAATCCGGCCCAGGCGTACGACGTCCTCCACCGTCAGGTCGGCCCCCGTCTCGGCGGTCTGCTCGACGACGGCGACGCGGCGGGCGACATCCTTGCGGCGCAGCCGGCCCAGCGGCACCTCGTCGAGCCTGACCACGCCGGAGGACGCCGGGCGGACACCGGCCAGCAGCCGCAGCAGCGTGGACTTGCCGGAGCCGTTCGGCCCGAGCAGGCCGACGGTTTCACCGGGGCGCGGACGCAGGCTGACGTCCTGCACGACGAGCCGGCCGCCGGCGCTCCAGGACACGTTCTCGGCACACAGACCCACGCGCTTCTCCCCGTCGGCGGCCTCCTCGGCCGCGCCCCTCACGTCCTCGGGCACCCTCGTGCCCTCCCGCCCGGCCGTCACCGGACGCTCCGGCTGCGGTGCAGGATCAGTACGAAGGCGGGCACGCCGATCAGTGACGTGGCCACCCCGACGGGGATTTCCCGCGGGTCCAGCAGCGTCCGGGCCGCCGTGTCCACCCACACCAGGAACACCGCCCCGGCCAGCGCGGCGGTCGGCAGCAGCCGCCGGTGCCCCGAGCCGGAGACCGCGCGCGCCGCGTGCGGCAGCACCAGGCCGACGAAGCCGATCGCGCCCGCCACACTGACCAGCACGGCGGTGAGCAGCGCGGTCACCAGCAGCAGGAGCAGCCGGACGCGGCGCACGGAGACGCCGAGCGCCGCGGCCGCCTCGGGCCCGAAGGCGAAGGCGTCGAGGGCGTCGGCACGGGCCAGGCACGTCACCAGGACGGCGGCCAGTACCCCGGCGCACAGCGCCACTTCACCCCAGCCCGCGCCGGAGAGCGAACCCAGCAGCCAGAACAGCACGCCGCGGGTCTGCTCGGCATCGGCGGAGGTGAGCACGATGAAGGAGGTCAGCGCGGAGAACAGTTGCATCCCGGCGATACCGGAGAGCAGCACCCGGTCCGTGGTGCCGCCCGAGATCTGCGCCAGCAGCAGGACGAGCCCGAACGAGACGACGGCGCCCGCGAACGCGCCCGCCGACAGCGACACCGCGCCCCCGCCGACCCCGAGCACGACGACCGTGACCGCGCCCGTCGAGGCCCCCGAGGAGACCCCGAGGACGAACGGGTCGGCCAGCGGGTTGCGCAGCAGGGACTGGAGCACCGCCCCGCAGAGCGCGAGCCCGGCGCCGCAGACGGCGGCGGCCGCGGTCCGGGGCAGCCGCAGCTCCCAGACGATGCCCTCCCGGATCGCGGTCAGCCCGGTCTCGGTGCCGCTCAGCTTTCCGGCGACGACGCGGAAGACGTCCCCGACCGCCAGCTCTGCCGGCCCGATGGTGATCGCGACGGCGACGGACAGCACCAGCAGAAGCAGCCCGCCGCCCCCCAGCGCCGCGAGGCGCCCGGGCCCCCGGCCCGGGGACCGCCCGGCCTGGGCGAACCGGCTTCCCCGCCCGGCCTCCGGCCGCGCCGTCACTTCGTGAGCCCGAACTCGTCCAGCTTCCGGGCGACTTCCTCGATGCCCTCGACGGTGCGGAGGGACGGGTTCATCGCCTGTCCGCTGAGCAGGACGTACCGCTTCTTCTTCACGGCCCGCATCTCGCGCGTGACCGGGTTCGACTCCAGCCACTCGATCTTCGCGCGGGCGGTCTCCGCCGTCTCGCTCCTGCGGGTCAGATCACCGAGGACGATCACGTCCGGGTTCCGGTCGGCGACCTTCTCCCAGCCGATCTGCGGCCACTCGTCGTGCGTGTCGTCGAAGACGTTCTTCGCCCCGACGGCCTTGGTGATGACCCCGGGGGCGCCGCAGCATCCGGCGAGGTACGGCGAGCGGGAGTTGGCGAACCAGTACATGAGGCGGGCGTCGGATGCGTCCACGTCCTCCGTGGCCTCGCGGGTGCGTTCCTTCAGCCGCGCGACGAGCTTCTCGCCGCGCTCCTCCACCCCGAACACCTCTGCCAGGTCCCGGATTTCGCCGTACACGGTGTCCAGGGTGAGGGGCTTCTCGCGGGCGCCGTCGCCGTTGCTGCCCTCGGCCTTGTTGCAGTCGGTGGGGGAGAGGTAGGTGGAGACGCCGAGTTCTTCGAAGTCCTCGCGCGGGGCGACGCCGCCCTTGCCGAGGGTGGCCTCGAAGGACGAGGCCACGAAGTCCGGTTCCTCCTCCAGGACGCGCTCGAAGGAGGGGCCGTTGTCGGCCAGCCGCTCCACCTTCGCGTTCTCCTTGCCGAGGCCCTTCATCACCGGGTCGGTCCAGGTGGCGGTGCCGCTCATCCGGTCGGCGAGGCCGAGGGAGAGCATGATCTCGGTCGTGCCCTGGTTGAGGGAGACCGCGCGCTTCGGCGGCGCCTCGACCGTGACCTTCTGCCCGCAGTTGCGCAGCGTCTTCGGGTAACCAGCCGCCGCACCGCCGCCACCGTCCGTGCCGCCGTCCCGGCCCGTGCCGCCGGAGCCGCACGAGGTGAGAAGCAGCGTCGAGGCGAGGGCCACGACGGCTCCGCGTATCGCGCGTGACGGGCGGCATGACAGGGGGTACGCGGCCACAGGTGGTCCTTCTCCGTCGGAGGCTCGTTCGCGAAGCCCGGCGTCGTGCGCCGCCCGTACTGCCCGGACGGCGGTGCCAGCAGGTCTTCGGACTCGGGGTCGTCGCGGCCGGACGCCTTCCCGGAGCTGCTCCAGTGGCGTGTGCCCGTCCGCTCGCCCTCACCGCTGCGCGTCAGTTCCGGTCTCGCACCGGATTCCCTGGCCCCGTGGGGTCGGCTGGCCTGCGCAAGCTACCACAGGGCTGAACAGGGCCCTCCGGGCCGAGCGGCCCCGAAGAGGACGGACGGGGTCCCGTCGCCCCGGCGGGCGACGGGACCCCGGACTGTCGTGGAGGAGGTGTCACGGCAGCAGTGAACGGACCATCCGGCACGTGGTGTTGGACGGCGGACGCACGCCGATCCGGGCCGCGGCCCGGCGTATCGCGCGGTTGCGCGCCTGGTACGGGGTGTAGACGCCGGAGTCGAGCAGGGCGATGGCGATCCGCATCGCCTTCAGCCTGCGGTTGTGGGATTCGTACCACTCGCGCGGCATTCCGGCCGGGAGCGGCTTCTTCGGGAGAACCGGCAGTACGGACATGCCGGGCAGCGGACGCTGGGCACCCGCGCGGGCGCGGGACGGGGCGGAGCCGGACGTGCGGGGAGCTGTCCTCGGTGCTGTCAGGGTGCGGGCAGCGGTCATCGGCGGACCTCCTCAAGAATCGGAACCCCAAGCGGTTCGGTATCCACCTTACTGGCCACCACTGACAAAACTCCCTGGTGAAAAGGGGAGTTGGGAGAGGTGTTCGATTCTCCTGGGGTGCGTGGTGAGCCCGTTCCCCGGCTCAGGCCGCAGCCCTCTCGGCCCGGCCTCCCGGAGTGGGCAGCGGCAGCCCGAAGTCCCGCAGCACCTCCTGCGCCGCCCGCCGCGCCGAGGTCAGCGCACCCTGCGCCGTACTCGTGTCCCGGTGGTCCCCGCATACGTAGAGACCCGACAGAACCCGCACCGGACGCCGTACGTCGTGCGGCGCCGGCATCGCCGGTACCGCGCAGTCGTCACGCGTCGCCGACAGCAGCGACCAGCGCTCCGCCGACGCCCCGTACAGCGCCCCGAGCTGGGCCCGGGCCGCCTTGTCGAGCACCGACGGCGGATCACCGGCGGCCGCGCCCAGCACCACCGAGGTCACCAGCGGCAGCCCCGGCCGGGACCGGGTCGGATCGACGGCGGAGGCCACCCAGGTGTGCGAGACGGGACCGCGCCGCGTCCCGCCCTCCACCACCAACGCCGGGGACAGCAGCGGCGGTTCGTCGGCCGCGTGGTGCAGCACCGTCACCGGATGGAAGTCCGGGACGCGCAGCCCCGGCAGCAGCCCGGCGGCGGCGCGCGCCCCCGTCGCGATGACCACGGCACGGCAGGAGAGCACCCCGTGCTCCTCGGTCGTCACGCTGTTCGTGGTCACCGCCGTCACCCGCACCCCCGTCCGCACCGTGCCCTCCGGCAGCGCCCCGGCCAGCAGCCGGGGCACGGCGTCGAGCCCGCCCGCCGGCAGGCACAGGCCCGCGCGGACGAAGCCGCGCAGGGTCACGTCGGCGATCCGGCTCGACGTCGTCAGACCCGGGTCGGACAGCAGCGCCGCGAGCAGCGGACGGATCAGCGGCTCGACCATGTGCACGCTGTGCCCCCGCGCCGACAGCGCCTGCCCCGCCGGGAGTTCGGGCCGGGACAGCAGCCGCTGCGGCGAGGTCGCCGCGAACCGGGTCAGCGCCGTCCGCAGCCGGACCACGTCCAGCGCGCCCGTCATCGCCCACCGGGTCCGCGCCGTCGCCTGCGCACGGGCGGCCCCGAAACCCCGCTGCACCCGCTCGCCCCGCGCGGCCTGGCCCGGCACCGGCGCACGCCCCCCGCCCGCCGGACGGCCCGGCAGCCCCGGGTGGCGCAGATCGCCCACCCGGTAGGTGCGCTCCCCGGCCCGCAGCAGCGCGCCCGGCGCGAACGGCCGCAGCGCGAGCGGGGCGAGCGCCGGCAGCCGGGCCAGCTCCGGCCAGTCGGGACAGAGCAACTGGCCGCCGCGGTCCAGCCGGTAGCCGTCGACGCCGTCGGTCGCCATCCGCCCGCCGGTACGGTCCTCCGCCTCCAGGACGAGGACCCGCACCCCGGCGCGGGCCAGATGGTGCGCCGCCGCGAGCCCGGACACCCCCGCGCCCACCACGACGACGTCGGCGTCCTGCGTGCGGCCGGTGCCTGCTGCGCTGCTGATGAGCACGGTGCCTCCCCGCGGTCGACGCGCGCCGGAGGCGTCCCCGATGACGCCCCTGTTGCTCAACCGGCCCGTCTCATACCCGAGTTGGCCGCCCTTCCATGCCGCCGCACGGGCCGCGCACGCCTGGGGGCACGGGCGCACACCGGGTCGCACCCGGCCCGGCCGCGACGGTCAGCGCAGCGCGGCCCGTACCGCTTCCTCGATCCCGGGGAAGGCGAAGTCGAAGCCGGACTCCAGCAGTTGCGTCGGCAGCACCCGCTGGCTGCCCAGCACGTCCTCCGCGAAGTCGCCGAGCGCGGCGCGCAGCGCGGCCGCCGGGACGGGGAACAGCGCGGGCCTGCGCAGCACCCGGGCCATCGCCGCGGTCACCTCGCGGTTGGTCACCGGGTCCGGGGCCGTCAGGTTGACCGGGCCCGTCAGCTCCTCCGTGTCGAGGATGTGCCGCAGCGCGGCGATGTGGTCGTGCAGCGCGATGTGGCTCCAGTACTGGCTGCCGTCCCCCAGCCGCCCGCCGAGCCCCGCCTTGAAGACCGGGAACAGCTTCCCCCAGGCCCCGCCGCCGCGCGCGACGACCAGACCGGTACGCGCGTACACCGTGCGGATGCCCGCCTCCTCCGCCTCGGCGGCGGCCTCCTCCCACTCCTGGCAGACGTCGGCGAGGAAGCCGTGCCCGGGCGGGGCGCTCTCGTCGACGGCCCGGTCCCCGGTGTCCCCGTAGTAGCCGACGGCCGTGCCCACGACCAGCGTCGCGGGCGGGGTGTCGAGCGAGGCCAGCGCGTCCGCGACGGCGGCCGTCCCCAGCACCCGGCTGTCCCGGATCTCCTTCTTGTACGCGGCCGTCCACCGCCGGTCGCCCACCCCGGCACCGGCGAGATGCACGACGGCCTCGCAGCCGACGAGCCCCGCGGTGTCGACGTACTGCCGCTTGGGGTCCCACTCCACCTCGTCGCCCGCCTCCGAGGGACGGCGGACGAGGCGTACGACGTCGTGCCCGTCGGAGCGGAGCGAGCGGGTGAGAGCTGACCCGATGAGACCGGTGGAACCGGTGACCGCGATACGCATGCCGCACATCCTGCCGCGAGCGGCCCCAGCCCGCGCCACCGGCCCGCGCGCGACCCGCCCCGGCAACCCCTACGTGCCGTCAGGCCCGGAAACGCTCCCAGAGTTTGGGCAGCCGTTCGGCCAGCGCCCGCTCGTCCTCCAGGTCGAGCGGCACCCCGACCGGCTCCTCCGGCGGCTCCGGCAGGCCCAGTTCGGGCAGCTCCTGCCCGGTCAGCTGCTCGTACGCGTCGTCGGCCGTGAAGCCGAGCTCCTCGCCGTCCCCGTCGAGGTCCGCGTCGAACTCGCCGAGCAGCCCGGCCAGGGTGTCCGCGTCGTGCGCCGCGTTCTCGAAGACCTCCCGGCCCTGCCCGATCAGCCAGCACCGGAAGGAGGAGAAGACGTCGTCACTGGCCCCGTCCAGCAGAATCCACGCGGCGGCCCACAGATCCCACTGGTACGCCCGGTTGTACCGGGACTCGAAGTGCTGCGCGAAGCAGGTCACCGCATCCGGATCGAGCTGCGCCAGCCGGTCGACGAGCAGCTCACCCTGCTCGTCGGCATCCCCGTCCGCCGCGGTCCTGGCGGAGTCGATCAGCTCCCAGAACTCCGTCTCTTCCATCATCGTGTGGCCCGGGGGTGTCCCGCTTCGGCGGGGTGGGGAACGACTGCTCTCACTGGTGTGACCTCCGCTTTCTGCACGGATCTGGGGGTGTTGTCAGTGGAGCCCGGTAGCGTGATCGCGCTGGCTTTGGTCGTGGAGGTGAGGCGGGGATGAGGCGTGCCTACAAGTTCTTGCTTCGTCCCACCGTCCGTCAGGAGACGGCTCTCGCGGAGATGCTTCGGGACCACTGCTCGCTCTACAACGGCGCGTTGCAGGAGCGACGTGACGCCTACCGGCACGTCTCCAGGACGAGTGTGAGGTACCGGGAGCAGTCCGCGCAGCTCAGGGAGATCAGGGCGTTTGACCCGAAGCATCAGGGGCGCTGGTCGTTCAGCTCGCAGCAGGCCACCTTGCGCAGGCTGGACAGGGCGTTCCAGGCATTCTTCCGGCGGGTGAGGGCCGGACTGGCCCCTGGATACCCCCGTTTCCGGGGCGTCGGGCACTTCGACACCGTGACCTTCCCCAAGGACGGGGACGGCTGCCGTTGGGACTCGACTCCGCAGGACAAGCAGACCCGCGTGCGTCTGCAAGGTGTCGGGCACGTCCGCGTGCACCGGCACCGCGCGGTGCGGGGCCGGGTCAAGACGGTCGGTATCAAGCGGGAGGGCCGTCGCTGGTACGTCGTGCTCTCCTGCGACGAAGTCCCCGTCGCACCTCTGCCCGAGACGGGCAGCATTGTCGGCATCGACATGGGAACGGTGCATTTCCTCACCGACTCGGGCGGCGAGCACACCGAGAACCCCGGGTTCCTCGCCACGATGGCCGACGAACTGGCCAAGGCCCAGCGGCATCTGTCGACATTCCCCAGGCGCACCGGGCAACGCACGAAGAAGCACCGGGCAGCGGCGCGGAAGGTCGCCGGGCTGCATGCGAAGATCCGCCGTCAGCGGCTCGACCACCATCACAAGACCGCGCTCGGCCTCGTGCGGCAGCACGACGTGGTCGGGCACGAGAAGCTGAACACCGCGGGCATGACCAAGGCGCCCGCACCCAGGCCCGACCCCGGGAACGACGGCGCCTTCCTCCCGAACGGGGCCGCCGCGAAGGCCTGGCTCAACCGCAGCATCCTCGACGCGGGTTGGGGGCAGTTCCTGGGGATCCTGGCGCAGAAGGCTGAGAGTGCCGCTCGCCGTGTGATTCCGGTGGACGCCCGCAACACCTCCCGTACGTGCCCGCTGCGGATCGGCGGATGCGGGCACGTCAGCGGGGAGAACCGTGTCACCCGGGCCGAGTTCGAGTGCGTCAGATGCGGCCTGGTGGCCGACGCGGACCGCGTCGGCGCGTTGAACGTCCTGCACAGGGCCGGGCTGGCCCTCTGTGACGGTGCCTAGCCACCGGTCCAGAAAGCCCGCGACGTCAGTCATGGGCGGAGTCACCACGCGACCAGGATCGGGCCTCAGCAGGCCGTGCGCACGTGGAGCGGGGCGGCTGCGGCCCGCTCGTTACCCGAGTGGAGCCCAATGGTGTTCTCCGGCTGGTTTCCTGCCTCCTGTCGTGCGTCGGGGCCGCTCGGGCCCGGCGTGCCCAGCGGGCGTACCGGTGGCGGGAGTTGAGGCTGATCCGGCGGAAGCAGGAGGGGCGCATTCCGCGGTACCCGCTGCTAACGTTCGCTTACTTCATCCGTGTAAGGAATTGATGTATGGCAAATCAACCCCGTGAACAGTGGGGGAGCAGAGCCGGATTTCTGATGGCCGCGATCGGCTCGGCCGTCGGTCTCGGAAACATCTGGCGCTTTCCCGCGGAGGCGTACAAGAACGGCGGCGGGGCCTTCCTGCTGCCCTATCTCGTCGCGCTCCTCACCGCCGGACTCCCGCTGCTCATCCTCGAGTACTCGGTGGGCCGCAGGTACCGGAAGTCACCGCCGGCCGCGATGCGGGAGATGTCCCGTCCCACCCAGTTCATCGGCTGGTGGCAGGTCGCGGTCTGTACCGTCATCGGCATCTATTACGCCGTCATCGTGGCCTGGGCCGTCCGGTACACCGGATTTTCCTTCGGCTCGCAGTGGGGCGAGGACGCCGAGGCGTTCTTCGGCGGTGATTTCCTCCAGACCTCCGACAGTCCGGGGATGCCCTCGGAGTTCGTCGGCGGGGTCTTCTGGCCCCTGCTGTTCGTCTGGGTCGTCATCCTGGCGATTATCGCGCTGGGCGTGCGGAAGGGCATCGAGAAGTCCAACATGGTCTTCATCCCGGCCCTGCTCGTCTTCTTCGTCGCGCTGGTGGTCCGGGCCGTCACCCTGGACGGCGCTGCCGAGGGCCTCGACGCGCTCTTCCGCCCCGACTGGGGCGCGCTCACCGACGGCAGCGTGTGGGTCGCGGCCTACGGCCAGATCTTCTTCTCGCTGTCCATCGGCTTCGGCATCATGATCACGTACGCCTCGTACCTGGGCCGCAAGGCCGACCTGTCGGGCTCCGCGCTCGTCGCCGGGTTCGCCAACAGCTCGTTCGAAATCCTCGCCGGGATCGGCGTGTTCGCGACGCTGGGCTTCATGGCGCAGGCCAACGGGGTCGGCGTGGGCGAGGTCGTGAGCGACGGCGTGGGCCTGGCCTTCATCGCCTTCCCGACGGTCATCTCGCAGATGCCGCTCGGCACCTTCTTCGGCGTCTGCTTCTTCGTCTCGCTGGCCATCGCGGGCCTGACCTCGCTGGTCAGCATCGTCGAGGTGGTCATCTCCGCGGTCCGCGACCGTACGGGCATGAAGCGGGTCCCGGCCGTGCTGATCGTCGGCGGTGCCATGGCCCTCGTCTCGCTGCTCCTCTTCCCGACGAACCAGGGTCTGTCGCTGCTGGACTCGGCCGACCACTTCATCAACCAGTACGGCATCGTCCTGGCCGCGTTCGTCTTCCTGATCGTCGTGTGCTGGATGCTGCGCGGCAGGCTGAAGGCGCAGCAGGACGACATCAACGCGACGTCCGCCGTCCCGATGGGCTTCCTGTGGCGGATCTGCCTCAGTGTCGTCACGCCGGTGATGCTCGGCTGGATGCTGTTCGACAGTCTGCGCGGCGAGTTCGCGGAGAACTACGGCGGCTATCCGGACAGCTTCGTCGCCTGGGCGGGCTGGGCCGTCGCCGGGGGCGCCCTGGCGATCGGCATCCTGCTCTCGCTGATCCCGTGGCGGCGGGAGACCGCCATCGGCGCCGGGGACGAGTCCGGCGCCCCGGCGGGGGACGAGCCCGTCGCACCCACGAAGGAGGACCGCTGATGTCCACCGGTGCCATCGTGATGATGATCATCGCCATCACCATCGTCTGGGGCGGGCTGGCCGCCGCGATCCTCAAGATCCGCAGCCACCCCGACGAGCAGCGCGCGGACTGATCCGCGCCCGCGCAGGACGAACGGCGGCCGCCGCCCCCTTTCCGAAGGGGACGGCGGCCGCCGCCGTGTGTGCGGGCCCCGGGCCCACCCGGATCAGGCCAGGCCGTACTTCTCGGCCGCCTGCTTCACCTGCTCGTGCTTGACCTCGCCGCGCTTGGCCAGCTGGGCCAGCGCCGCGACGACCACGGACTCGGCGTCGACGCCGAAGTGGCGGCGCGCGTCGTCACGGGTGTCGGACAGGCCGAAGCCGTCCGTGCCGAGCGAGGTCCAGTCCTGCTCGACCCACTGCGCGATCTGGTCCTGCACCTGGCGCATGTAGTCCGAGACGGCCAGCACCGGGCCCTGCGCACCGTCCAGCGCGCGCTGGATGTACGGGGTGCGCTCCTCGCCGCGGATCGCGGCGGCGTCGCACTCCATGGCGTCCCGGCGCAGCTCCGTCCAGGAGGTGGCGGACCAGGTGTCCGCGGCGACGCCCCACTCCTCGGCGAGCATCTGCTGCGCCTTGAGGATCCAGTGCATCGCCGTGCCGGAGGACATCAGCTGGATGCGCGGCGCGTTGGCGGGCAGCGAGGAGCCCTCGATGGCCTGCTCGGCGGTGTTGAACCGGTACAGGCCCTTGAGGATGCCCTCGTCCACGCCCTCGGGCTTGGCCGGCTGCGGCATCGGCTCGTTGTAGACCGTCAGGTAGTAGAAGACGTCTTCCGGGTCCTCGCCGTACATCCGGCGCAGACCGTCCTTGACGATCGCCGCGACCTCGTACGCGAAGGCCGGGTCGTAGCTGAGCGCGGCCGGGTTGGTGGCGGCGATCAGCGGGGTGTGGCCGTCGGCGTGCTGGAGGCCCTCACCGGTGAGGGTGGTGCGGCCCGCGGTGGCGCCGATGAGGAAGCCGCGGCCGAGCTGGTCGCCGAGCTGCCACATCTGGTCGGCCGTGCGCTGCCAGCCGAACATCGAGTAGAAGATGTAGAAGGGGATCATCGGCTCGCCGTGCGTCGCGTAGGACGTGGCGGCGGCGATGAAGTCCGCCATCGAACCGGCCTCGGTGATGCCCTCGTTGAGGACCTGGCCGTCCTTGGCCTCCTTGTAGTACATCAGCTGGTCGCGGTCGACCGGCTCGTACGTCTGGCCCTTCGGCGAGTAGATGCCGGCGGACGGGAAGAGCGACTCCATGCCGAAGGTGCGCGCCTCGTCCGGGACGATCGGCACCCAGCGCTTGCCGGTCTCCTTGTCCCGCAGCAGGTCCTTCACCAGGCGGACGAACGCCATGGTGGAGGCGACCGACTGCTTGCCGGAGCCCTTGTCGAAGGAGGTGAACGCCTTCTCGGCCGGGGCCGGCAGCGGCTTCGGGGCGACCTTGCGGGCCGGGGCCAGGCCGCCGAGCTGCGAGCGCCGGTCCTTGAGGTACTGGACCTCGGGGGAGTTCTCGCCCGGGTGCCAGAACGGGACGGTGTCGCCCTCCAGCGCGGAGTCCGGGATCGGCAGCTCCAGCAGGTCACGCATGTCGCGGAACTCGTCGCCGGAGAGCTTCTTCATCTGGTGGTTCGCGTTCTTCGACGCGAAGCCGTCGCCCAGCGTCCAGCCCTTGACGGTCTGGGTGAGGATGACGGTCGGCGCGCCCTTGTGCTCCACCGCGGCCTTGTAGGCGGCGTACACCTTGCGGGGCTCGTGGCCGCCGCGGGAGTTGTGGAAGCAGTCCAGGATCTTGTCGTCGGACAGCAGCTTCGCCATCTCGACGAGCGCCGGCTCGGAGCCGAAGAAGTGCTCGCGGATGTATGCCGCGTCGCGGGTCTGGTACGTCTGGATCTGCGCGTCCGGTACCTCGCGGAGGCGGCGTACCAGGGCGCCGGTGGTGTCGAGCTGGAACAGCTCGTCCCAGGCGGTGCCCCACAGGGACTTGACGACGTTCCAGCCGGCGCCGCGGAACTGGGCCTCCAGCTCCTGCACGATCTTGAAGTTGGCGCGCACCGGACCGTCGAGCCGCTGCAGGTTGCAGTTGATGACGAAGGTCAGGTTGTCCAGGCCCTCGCGGGAGGCCAGGGCGAGGGAGGCGGTCGACTCCGGCTCGTCCATCTCGCCGTCACCGAGGAAGGCCCACACGTGCGAGGCGGCGGTGTCCTTGATGCCGCGGTTGGCCAGGTAGCGGTTGAACCGCGCCTGGTAGACCGCGGAGATCGGGCCCAGGCCCATGGAGACCGTGGGGAACTCCCACAGCCAGGGCAGGCGCCGCGGGTGCGGGTACGAGGGCAGGCCGTTGCCGCCGGACTCGCGGCGGAAGTGCTCCAGGTTGTCCTCGGTCAGCCGGCCGTCGAGGAAGGCGCGGGCGTAGACGCCTGGGGAGGCGTGGCCCTGGACGTAGATCTGGTCGCCGGAGCCGTCGGCATCCTTGCCCTTGAAGAAGTGCTGGAAGCCCGTCTCGTACAGCCAGGCCGCGGACGCGAAGGTGGCGATGTGGCCGCCGACGCCGTATTTGGAGCCGCGGGAGACCATGGCCGCCGCGTTCCAGCGGTTCCAGGCGGTGATCCGGGACTCCATCGCCTCGTCGCCGGGGTACTCCGGCTCGGCGGCGGTGGGGATGCTGTTGACGTAGTCCGTCTCCAGGACGTCCGGAACGTTCAGGCCGGTCTCACGCGCGTGCCCGAGCGTGCGGCGCATCAGGTAGGCGGCGCGGTGCGGACCGGCGTTCTCGGTCACGGCGTCCAGCGACTCGCGCCACTCGGCGGTCTCCTGAGGGTCGCGGTCCGGGAGCTGATCGAGCTCGCTCGGACGGTTGCGTGCGGCCTGGGCCTGCACGTCGTCGACGGGGTCGGGCATGGTGGCCACCTTCCGGACGGACGGCTAGGGGTGTGCTGAGGACCGGGGGTCCACCTTCAGCGCTCTCCTAGAAAGAAGTTTGGGGGTGGGGCTGGGTTTTCCCTGAAGGGGCAGGACAGGGGAGAGCCCCAGCGACTGGACTGTACGCCCACGATCGATGATCGATCAAAGCTTGGGGGTGAAAAAGTGCCTCACAAGGCGAAATTGGCATTCCGTGCCCCGGAAGGGTGCACCGAGTGCCTCACGTTTTGCAGGGCTTCGCCCGTTTTGCCGTCCCGTCCCGCATACCGCCCTCAGGGCGCCTCGGAGGGGTCGCGCCGAACCCGCTACGCGCGCGGCGCGCAGCCCAGCACGTGCCGCTTGACCAGGGGGCCGATGTCCGGGTCCCGCCGCTCGAACGCCTCCACCACGGCCTGGTGCTCCTCCGCGTAGCTCTGCTGCCGGGTGCCCAGCCAGCGGATCGACAGCGCCGTCCACACCTCGATCCCGAGCGACTCCCAGGTGTGCAGCAGCACGCTGTTCCCCGAGGCGCGCACCAGCTCCCGGTGGAAGCCCACGGTGTGCCGCACCTGCGCCTCCCCGTCGCTCTCCCGGTCCGCCGCGTACAGCGCCTCCACGTGCGGCCGCAGTGCCGAGGTGTCCTCGGCCAGCAGCGGCGCCGCCAGCTCGGCCGCGATCTGCTCCAGACCGGCCCGCACGGGGTAGATCTCCTCCAGGTCCGCGGCGGACAGCTCCCGCACGCGCACCCCCTTGTTCGGCGCCGACTCGATCAGCCGCAGCCCCTCCAGTTCGCGCAGCGCCTCCCGCACCGGCGTCTGGCTGACCTCCAGCTCCGCCGCGATCCGCCGCTCCACGATCCGCTCGCCCGGCTTCCACCGCCCGCTCACGATCCCGTCCACGATGTGCTCGTGGATCTGCTCGCGCAGCGAGTGGACGACGGGCGGGGTCATGGAGGTGCTCCTCAGCGCGGGGACGGATGACTAGACGATATCGGTGCACAGGCCACGGCAGTACGTGCTGGTCGCAGCGCACACTGTGATCCCCCGCACGGCTTTTCGTACGGATCAGCTGGTCCCGACGGTGCTCCCGTACGTATGTCCCCACCGGCCCCGGTCCGGGCCGCCGGAGTCGAACGGATGCGGGGGCGCGAGCCGCACCCTCAGCGCCCCTGTGCCGCCCGTACGCGCCGACCCGGCCCCCGAGCAGCGACGACACCGTACGCGCCCCGCAGACCGGAACGGGCCGCTTCGGCCGGATACGACGACGGCGCCCCCGCCCGGACATGTCCGGGCGGGGGCGCCGAGGTGCTGCGGCTGCGAGCCGAGCGGGTCCTTACAGGCCCAGCTCGGTCTCGAACTCGCCGGCCTCCAGGATCTGCTTGACCGTGGTCAGGTAACGGGCCGCGTCGGCGCCGTCCACGAGACGGTGGTCGTAGGAGAGGGCGAGGTAGGTCATGTGGCGCACGGCGATGGTCTCGCCGAGCTCCGGGTGGTCCACGACGACGGGGCGCTTGACGGTGGCGCCGATGCCGAGGATGCCGACCTGGTTCGGCGGCACGATGACCGTGTCGAACAGGGCGCCGCGCGAACCGGTGTTGCTGACGGTGAAGGTCGCCCCGGACATGTCGTCGGGGGAGATCTGGTTGTTGCGCACCCGGCCCGCCAGCTCGGCGGTCTTCTTGGCGATGCCGGCCAGGTTGAGGTTCCCGGCCTCCTTGATGACGGGGGTCATCAGGCCCTTTTCGGCGTCGACGGCGATGCCGATGTTTTCGACGTCGAAGTAGGTGATGGTGCCTTCGTCGTCGTTGATGCGGGCGTTGACGGCCGGGTGGGCCTTCAGCGCCTGGGCGGCTGCCTTGACGAAGAAGGGCATCGGGGAGAGCTTCACGCCCTCGCGGGCTGCGAAGGCGTCCTTGGCGCGGCCGCGCAGCTTCATGATCTTGGTGACGTCGACCTCGACCACGCTGGTGAGCTGGGCCTGGCTGTGCAGGGCCTTCATCATGTTGTCGCCGATGACCTTGCGCATCCGCGGCATCTTCACCGTCTGACCCCGCAGCGGCGACGCCTCGATGACCGGAGCCTTCGACGCGGCGGCCGGAGCGGCGGCGGCCGGAGCGGCAGCCGGGGCCGGAGCCTTGGCGGCCTCGGCGGCCTCCACGACGTCCTGCTTGCGGATACGGCCACCGACGCCGGTGCCCTGGACCTGCGAGAGGTTCACCCCGTGCTCGGCGGCCAGCTTGCGCACCAGCGGCGTGACGTACGCACCCTCGGCGTCACCCGCGACCGGAGCCGGGGCAGCCGGAGCGGCGGCCGGGGCCGGAGCCGGGGCGGCGGGCGCCGCGGGGGCGGCCGGAGCCGGAGCGGGCTCCGGAGCCGGAGCCGGGGCCGGCGCGGGCTCGGCGGCCGGAGCCGGAGCGGCCGGGGCCTCGGCGGCGGCCGGGGCGGCACCGGCGGCGCCGATGACGGCGAGCTTCGAGCCGACCTCGGCCGTCTCGTCCTCACCGACGGTGATCTCCAGCAGGGTGCCGGAAGCCGGGGCCGGGATCTCGGTGTCGACCTTGTCGGTGGAGACCTCGAGCAGCGGCTCGTCCTCGGAGACCTCCTCGCCGACCTGCTTCAGCCAGCGGGTGACGGTGCCCTCGGTGACGGACTCGCCGAGCGCCGGCAGCACCACGTCGGTGCCCTCGGCGGAACCGGCGGCCGGGGCTGCCGGAGCGGCTTCGGCGGCGGGCGCCGGGGCGGCCTCGGCCGCGGGCTCCGGCTCGGCGGCCGGGGCCGGCTCGGCGGCGGGGGCCTCGGCCGCGGGGGCGCCGGAGCCGTCGTCGATGATCGCCAGCTCGGAGCCGACCTCGACGGTCTCGTCCTCGGCGACCTTGATGGAGGAGAGGGTCCCGGAAGCGGGGGCCGGGATCTCGGTGTCGACCTTGTCGGTCGAGACCTCGAGCAGCGGCTCGTCGGCCTCGACGTGCTCACCCTCGGCCTTCAGCCAGCGGGTGACGGTGCCCTCGGTGACGCTCTCGCCGAGCGCCGGCAGGGATACGGAAACCGCCATGGTTTCGGTTGCTCCTTTAAAAGTGCGGATGTGGTCGTGCGTCGCGCCCGACGTACGGTCAGTCGTGGGAGTGCAGCGGCTTGCCCGCGAGGGCCAGGTGCGCCTCGCCGAGGGCCTCGTTCTGCGTCGGGTGGGCGTGGATGAGCTGTGCCACCTCGGCGGGCAGCGCCTCCCAGTTGTAGATCAGCTGGGCCTCGCCGACCTGCTCACCCATGCGGTCACCGACCATGTGGACGCCGACCACGGCACCGTCGCGGACCTGGACGAGCTTGATCTCACCCGTGGTCTTGAGGATCTTGCTCTTGCCGTTGCCCGCGAGGTTGTACTTGAGCGTGACGACCTTGTCCGCACCGTACGCGTCCTTGGCCTGCTGCTCCGTGAGGCCGACGGAGGCGACCTCGGGGTGGCAGTAGGTCACGCGCGGCACACCGGCGTAGTCGACCGGCACGGGGTTGAGGCCCGCGAGCCGCTCGGCGACGAGGATGCCCTCGGCGAAGCCGACGTGCGCCAGCTGGAGCGTGGGGATGAGGTCGCCGACGGCGGAGATCGTCGGAACGTTCGTCCGGCAGTACTCGTCGACGGTGACGAAGCCGCGGTCCATGGCGACCCCGGCGTCCTCGTAGCCCAGGCCCTGGGAGACCGGGCCGCGGCCGATCGCGACGAGCAGGACCTCGGCCTCGAACTCCTTGCCGTTGGCGAGGGAGACCTTGACGCCGCCGTCCGTGTACTCGGCCTTCTCGAAGAAGGAGCCGAGCTGGAACTTTATGCCCCGCTTGCGGAAGGCCCGCTCCAGCAGCTTGGAGCTGCTCTCGTCCTCGGCCGGGACCAGGTGCGGCAGACCCTCGACGATGGTGACGTCCGTGCCGAAGGACTTCCACGCGGAGGCGAACTCGACGCCGATGACGCCGCCGCCGAGGACGATGGCCGACTTCGGCACGCGGTCCAGGTTCAGCGCGTGGTCCGAGGAGATGATCCGGTTGCCGTCGATCTCCAGGCCGGGCAGGGACTTGGGCACGGAGCCGGTCGCCAGCAGGATGTGGCGGCCCTCGTAGCGCTGGCCGTTGACGTCGACGGAGGTGGCGGAGGTGAGCTTGCCCTCGCCCTCGACGTAGGTCACCTTGCGGGAGGCGACCAGGCCCTGCAGGCCCTTGTACAGGCCGGAGATGACCCCGTCCTTGTACTTGTGGACGCCCTCGATGTCGATGCCGTCGAAGGTGGTCTTCACGCCGAACTCGGCACCCTCGCGGGCCTGGTCGGCCAGCTCGCCGGCGTGCAGCAGCGCCTTGGTGGGAATGCAGCCGTTGTGCAGGCAGGTACCGCCCAGCTTGTTCTTCTCGATCAGGGCGACATCGAGACCCAGCTGCGCCCCGCGCAGGGCAGCGGCATAACCGCCGCTACCGCCTCCGAGGATCACTAGGTCGAAAACGGTGCTGGCGTCGTTCGCCACGTCACGTCCTCCATGCATGGGTACGCCGGAGCCGGTCTCCTGTGACCGGGCGGCTGTATGTGCGGCCGCTGTTTACTCGGCCCTGACTCGGCTTTGGGTGAAGCCGTGCGCTGGGGCCCTGTCCTGCCGGGGATCCATCTTCGCACTTGTCGGCCGGAGCCGGGACGCCGGGCCGGTGAAGTGGCCTCCGGGGGCCCGTTCGCCCAGAGCGATCACGCCTCTCCCGTGCCTGGTGACACCGGCGTCGGTGCCGTACGGGCGCGCTCCCGCACGCGCGCGGACGTCCGGCGCGGTGTGGCCGGTCTCTCACCCCGGCCGGGGGCGGTTCCGCCGGACCGTGCGCCCGGCGGAACCGCCCCGTGCGGAGCGGACGTCAGCCGAGGCCGCCCTCCGCGGTCTCCTCCGCGAGCCGCAGCAGCGTGCGGACCGCCGAACCGGTGCCGCCCTTGGGCGTGTAGCCGTACGGGCCGGACTCGTTGAAGGACGGGCCCGCGATGTCCAGGTGCGCCCAGGGGGTTCCCTCGGTGACGAACTCCTGGAGGAACAGCCCGGCCACCAGGCCGCCGCCCATCCGGTCGCCCATGTTGGCGATGTCGGCGACCGGCGAGTCCATGCCCTGGCGCAGGTACGCGGGCATCGGCATCGGCCAGGAGTCCTCGCCCGCGTCCTCGG
The DNA here is from genome assembly GCF_012726235.1 of Streptomyces sp. HNM0574. Lineage (GTDB taxonomy): Bacteria > Actinomycetota > Actinomycetes > Streptomycetales > Streptomycetaceae > Streptomyces. The sequence goes on along the minus strand of NZ_JAASAH010000004.1, from coordinate 359,035 downwards.
CCACCTCGTGCACCGCGGTACGGAACGCCTCGTCGTTCGCCATCACGCCGAAGGTGCGCTTGCCGAGGGCCAGCACCATCGCGCCGGTCAGCGTCGCGACGTCCACGAGCGCGTCGGGGGACTCCTCGCAGGCGCGGGTCAGCGCGTCGGCCAGGACCAGACGGCCCTCCGCGTCGGTGTTGAGCACCTCGACGGTCTTGCCGCTGTACATCGTCAGCACGTCACCGGGGCGGGTGGCGGTGCCGGAGGGCATGTTCTCCGCGAGGGCCAGCCAGCCCGTCACGTTGGCCCGGACGCCGAGCCTGGCGGCCGCGACGACCGCGCCGAACACGGCGGCGGCGCCGCTCATGTCGGACTTCATCGTCTCGTTGTGCCCGGCGGGCTTGAGCGAGATGCCGCCCGAGTCGTAGGTGATGCCCTTGCCGACGAGCGCGAGGGTCTTCTCCGCCTTGGGGTGGGTGTACGAAATCCGCACCAGCCGGGGCGGGTTGGCCGAGCCCTGGCCGACGCCGAGGATGCCGCCGTAGCCGCCCTTCGCCAGCGCCTTCTCGTCCAGCACCTCGGCCTTCAGGCCGTGTTCCTTGGCCGCGGCCTGCGCCTGCGCGGCGAAGGTCTTCGGGGTGAGGTCGTTCGAGGGGGTGTTGATGAGGTCGCGCGCGCGGTGCACCTCGTCCGCGAGCACCTGGGCGCGCTCCACCGCGGCCTTGTGCTCCTTGTCGCGCGGCTTGGCGCCGACGACGGCGATCTCGGCGAGCGGCGCGGAGGCGTCACCGGCCTTCTCGGCCTTCGCGGACTTCTTGCCCGCGGCGTCCTTGCCGGCGTCGCCGCTGTTGCCGCGGTACGCGGTGAAGGCGTACGCGCCCAGCAGCGCGCCCTCGGCGACGGCGGCGACGGCCGCGACGTCCTCGACGGGCAGCGCGAACGCGGCCTTCTTGGTACCGGACAGGGCGCGCGCCGCCGAACCGGCCGCGCGGCGCAGCACCTCGGGCGCGAACGGCTCGCCCTCGGCGGGCGCTTCACCGAGCCCGACCGCGAGCACGACCGGCGCCTTCACCCCGCTCGCCGGGGCGGGGACCTTGGTGACCTCGCCCTCGGCGCCGCTCGCCCCGAGCGTGTCCAGCGTGGTGGCGAGTTTCCCGCCGAACGCCGTGTCCACGGCCTCGCCGCCGGGGGCGACGGAGACGGCGGCCTTGCCCGAGGGGCGGCCCTTGGCGATGCCGATGACGACCGCGTCCGCGCGCAGCGTCGCGGCGGACGAGGTGCTGAGAGTCAGTGCAGACACTGTGGGGGAGACCTTCTTCCTTGATGAAGCCGGGTATCTCTGGGACGGCTTCGGGCACTTCGGGCATGGTATGCCCGTGTGATCCCGGGCGTTTTCGCGACCCTATGCGCTACCGGCCCGTCCGTACCGGCCTGTTCGCCCGTTCCCGGGCCGCCGGCCGGTACGCCGTCCCGCCCCGGCCCGCGACGGGGACGGCGCCCCTGCCGCCGGTCAACTCCCGTACCCGGCAGGCGGATCGGTATCCCTGAACGGGCGGTCCGCTCAGCCGAGAGCGAGGACGACCAGCGTCGCGGTGGCCGCGGTCTCCGCCAGCGCGCCGAAGACGTCGCCGGTGACCCCGCCGAAGCGGCGGCGGCAGTGCCGCAGCAGCGCCTCGCCCGCGGCGAGCCCCAGCACGGCGGCGGCCGCGTACGCCACGGCCCCCGGGACGCCGCCGAGTGCGGCCCCGGCGAGCGCGGCGAGCAGCGCGACCACGGCCGCCGCGGCGCGGGCCCGGGCGGCGGGGACGGTTCCGGCGACGGCGGCGCCCAGCCCCTCGGGCCGCGCGGCCGGGACACCGGAGCGGGAGGCCAGCGTCAGCGCCGTACGGGCCACCACGGCGGAGACCACGACGGCCGTGCCCCCGGCCGCCCAGCCCCGCGCGAACAGCTCGCTCAGCACGGCGATCTGGCCCAGCAGCGCCAGGACGAGGGTGATCACCCCGAACGGGCCGATGTCCGACTGCTTCATGATCCGCAGCGCGTCGTCCGCCGGCTTCCCGCTGCCGAGCCCGTCCGCGACGTCCGCCAGCCCGTCCAGGTGCAGCCCCCGGGTCAGCGCCGCCGGGACGGCGACGGCGACCACGGCCGCGAGCAGCGGCGACGCGCCCAGCACCAGCAGCAGGCACCCGGCGGCCGCCGCGGCCAGGCCGACGACGAGCCCGGCGCCCGGCGCGCACAGCATCCCGGTCCTGGCGGCCGGGCGGTCCCAGCGCTCCACCCGTACGGGCAGCACGGTCAGCGTGCCCAGCGCGAAGCGCAGACCCTCGGACGGGCGGGCGGGGGAGGGGAGTTGAGCGGCGGGGTCCTGCGCGGTCACGTGGCGTCGACCGCGTCCAGGGCCTCGTCCGCCGCGCCGTCCTCGGCCGACGGCGCGTCCGCGACCGGCAGTTCGGCGGTGAGCTGGGCGGCGGCCTGCACCAGCGGCAGCGCCAGCAGGGCGCCCGCGCCGCCGCCGAGGGCCACGTCCTGGGCGAGCAGCGGGTCGAGGGAGAGCCGGTCGAGGGCCTTCTCCTGCGCGGGCTCGCCGCTCACGTGGCCCGCCACCCACCAGTCGGGCGCGCGGAAGGCGACCCGCTGCGCCACCAGCGCGCAGGCCGCCGACACCACGCCGTCCAGGATCACCGGCGTCCGCCGCACCGCGCACTGGAGCAGGAAGCCGGTGACGGCCGTCAGGTCGGCGCCGCCGACCGCCGCCAGCAGCTTCAGCTGGTCGCCCAGCACCGGCCTGGCCCGGCGCAGACCGTCCCGTACGGCGGCGCACTTGCGCATCCACGCGAGGTCGTCGATCCGCCCGCTGCCCCGGCCGGTGACGACGGAGGCGTCCGTTCCGCAGAGCGCGGCGATCAGCGTCGCCGCCGCCGTGGTGCCGCCCACCGACAGGTCGCCCAGGACGACGAGGTCGGTGCCCCGGTCGGCCTCCTCGTCGGCGACGGCCATGCCCGCGCGGAAGGCCCGCTCCGCCTCCTCGGCGGTCAGCGTGTCCTCGACGTCCAGCCGGCCGGAGGAGCGGCGCACCCGGTACCGCGTCACCTCCTCGGGGAACGCGTCCGGATCGCAGTCCAGCGCCATGTCGACCACCCGCACCGGGACTCCGGCCCGTCGGGCCAGCACCGCCTCGGCCGAGGTGCCGTCCAGCGCGGCGCGCACCAGCTCGGACGCGCTGCCCGCGGCCCGGGTCGAGACGCCCTGCCCGGCGACGCCGTGGTCACCGGCGAAGAGCACCAGGCGGGGGCTGCGCACCGGCTCGGCCGGGACGCGGCCCTGGGCCGCCGTCAGCCACTCCGCGAGATCGTCCAGCCGGCCCAGCGCCCGAGGGGGCAGCTCCATCCGGGCCCGCCGCTCCTCGGCCTCGCGGCGGCGTCCGCCGTGCGGGCGCTCGATGAGATCGGAGAAGTCGTCCAGGTCCAGGTCACGGGCACGGTCGCGGTCCGAGGTGCGGTCACTCATGGTCGCGAAGCGTACGGCACCACCCGCGTGCGCCGGTACGCGTGGGCGGGCGCCGCGGGCCCGTCCGCGCGGGCGCGGGAGGCACGCGCGCCGGTGCCGTCAGCCGCGCAGTGGTTGCGCGATGCCCGCCGTGACGAGCAGTACGTGCTCGCACTCGGCCGCGAACGCCGCGTTCAGCCGCCCCAGTTCGTCCCGGAAGCGCCGCCCGGCGGCCGTCGCCGGGACGACGCCGGAGCCGACCTCGTTGCTCACCGCGACGAGGGTGCGCGGCGTCTCCCGCACCGCCGCCGTGAGCGCCGCGACCCGTTCCGCCAGCGCCCCGGCGCCGCCGTCCGCCCAGCGCGCGTCGTCCCAGGCGCCGACCTCGTCCATCGCGTACGTCAGCCACAGCGCCAGGCAGTCGACGAGCAGCGGCGGGCCCTCCGCGGCGAGCAGCGGCACCAGGTCGCGGGTCTCCTCCGTGCGCCAGGAGGCGGGCCGCCGCTCGCGGTGCGTGGAGACGCGCTCGGCCCACTCCGGGTCCCCGTCCCTGGTGCCGCCGGTGGCGACGTAGACCACGCCGGGGAAGCTCTCCAGCCGCCGCTCCGCCTCCACCGACTTGCCCGAGCGGGCGCCGCCGAGGACCAGCGTCCGCCGCGGCACGTCCGGCACCTCGTGGTACTCGCCGACCGTCAGCGTCGTGCTGTCCGGCACCGCGCGGGCGCCCGCCGCGGCGAGCCTGCGGGGCAGTTCGGACGGCGGGACGTCGTGGTCGAGGTGGACGGCGACGACGTCGGTCGTCGGGGTCACCGCGCCGGAGGCCCGCAGCCGGGCCAGCGCGTCCGGGCGCCCGACGACGTCCAGCACGACCATCTCGTACGGGCCGGTGCCGTCCGCCCGCGCGTCCTGGTCGTCGGGGCCGTCCGGCGCGGGGCCCAGCCCGGCGGGGGCCGTGCCCGGCGGGAGGTACAGCAGCCGTTCGCCGCCGGGGCCCGTCACCTCGTAGCCGGTGCCCGGCGCGTCCAGCGCGACGGCCCGCACCCGGTGACCGCTGATCAGCGCCAGCTCCTGCCGGTCCGGTACGCGGACGGGGGCCGGGAGCCCGGCGGGGATCTCCCGCGCCGGACCGTTGTGCGGGTGGGAGAGGAACACCTGGCGCACGCCGTTCAGCGACTGCCCGGCGCGGGCCGCGGCGAAGGCCGGTCCCGGGGTCAGGTCGAGCAGCAGCGTGGCGTCGACGAGCAGTGCGGTGGCGGCGCGTGCGGCGTCGCCGACCGCGGCCGCACAGCTCGCGCAGGGGCAGCCGGGGCGGGGGAGTCCGGCGGGTGCGCCGGTGCCGAGCAGAGTGAGTTCCACACCACGATCGTCTCGTGACCGGACGTGGGCCGCGCACCCGGCATTAGTCTGCCGAAGGCAACTGTCGATGTCGGGAGGCGCACATGGCGTGGACGTGGCGATTCGAGAAGGCCGACGGGACGGAGACCGAACCGGCGGTCACGCCCGAGGAGTTCCCCACGCAGGGGGACGCCGAGTCCTGGATCGGGGAGGTCTGGAAGGACCTCCTGGAGGGCGGCACCGAACAGGTGACCCTCCTGGAGGACGGCAGCACGGTGTACGGGCCGATGAGCCTCAGCGCCGAGGAGGCCGCGGGCTGACGGCCCCGCGGCGGGGGCGCCGCGAGGCCCCGACGGGGAGGGCTCGCGGCGCCCGCCCGTGACCGCTCCCGCGCGCCGGAGCACGCCGCCGGAGTGCGGTGCCTCCGGCTCGCGGGCGGGTACGGTCCCGGGAACGGCCGCACCTGCGTACGGGGCGGCACCCCCGGTGCGACGGCCCGCGGCACGGGCCGGAGGAGGAAGACCGCTCATGCTGCCCGAGAAGTCCGCCTCACCACCGGGTTCTGGAAGGCCGGTCGCGTCCGGCCGGCTGGAGAGGGGCGGTGGCCCGCGGCTGCTCGGCGACGGCACCGTCGTCCTGGCCGACGTCACCGGCGGGCGGCTGCTGAAGATCCCCGACGAGCCGGGCCCCGAGGCGGACCTGGAGGAACTCGCGGGCCCCGCACGGCTCCCCGCGCACCTGCTCGCCGCGGCCCCGCTCGCCGGGGACGGCGCGGACTGGCTCGTGGCCTGCGGCGGCGGCTTCGCCGTGCTGGACGGCGACCCCGCCGCCGGAGCGCGGTGGCTCACCCGCACCGAACCGCTCAGCTGCGCCGCGAGCGATCCGCGCGGCCGGGTCTGGGCGGGCACCGAGGCGGGCGGCGTCCTGCTGCTCGGCCCGGACGGGAGCGTCACCGAGGCCCTGCCGCCCGGCGGCCGCCCCGCACCCCGAGGCCTCGCCTTCGCCCCGGACGGGGGCACGCTCTACCTCGCGGGCCGGAACATCGAGGCCCATCCCGTCGACCCGGACACCGGGGCCCTGCGGCGTCCCTCGCGCACCCTGGCGCGGGTGGCCGAGGCGGACGGGCTGCCGTGCGGGATGGCCGCCGACGGGTTCGGGCGGCTGTGGTGCGCGCTGCGCGGCGGCGCCGCCGTGCGCTGCTTCGCGCCGGAGGGCCGCGTCCTCCTCGACGTCCCCGTCCCCGCCTGGCAGCCCTCGGGCGTCTGCCTCACCGGCGGCACGATGCTCGTCACCACCGACTACGACGGGCTCACCGGGCGCGGACCGCTGGACGGCGCGGTGCTGGAGCTGCTGTGCACGGCCCCCGTCGTCCCGTCCGGGCCCGCCGTCCTCGGCGGGTGAGTCAGCCCCGTACCCCGCACAGGTGCAGCAGGGCCGCGACGGAGCGGTACGGGTCGGTGCGGCCCGCGCGCTCCTCGGCGTCCAGCATCCGCGGGTCCGGTTCGTCCGGCCCGTCGCCGGACGGGCCCGAGGAGAAGACGCCGATCCCGTACCAGGCGCTCAGCGGGGTGCCGGCGCCCGACATGGCGCGCGCGAACGTCTCGCGGCGCAGCGGGTGTTCGGCGCGCGCCGGGTAGTCGAGCGCGGCCAGCGCCGCGTCCCAGTCGCCCAGGCGCGCGGGGTGCACGGCCAGCGCGTCGTCGTTGCGGACGACGACGGACAGCAGCCCGCCGGGTGCCAGCACCCGCGCGAGACCGGCGAGCGTGTTCCCCGGCTCGCGGGCCTCGGTCAGGTCGCTGTGGCACAGCACGACGTCGAAGGAACCGGGCGCGAAGCGCGCCCCGGCCTCCGCGACGGCACCGCCGACGAGGTCGACCCGCCCGGCCGTCTCCTCCGGTTCCCCGTCGAGCGCGGCACGGACGACGTCCAGCAGATCGGGGTCGGCGAGACCGGTCACCCGGTGCCCGGAACGGGCCAGCCGCAGGATCTGCTCACCCCGGCCCGGGCCCGCGTCCAGCACCCGCAGCTCGCGGCCGGTGCCGAGGCGGGAGGTGATCTGCTCGGTGAGCTGGCGGGCTGCCAGCTCCTGCGCGATCAGGGCCGTTCGCCGCGCTTGACCTGCGGCTTCGGCAGGCGCATCGGGCGCAGCTGGAGCGTACGCATCAGGCCGTACCGGACGGCGCCGCGCTTGGACTCGTCGGGGAAGCGCTCGTTCAGCGCCTTCCGCAGGCGCAGGCCGAGACCGATCGAGTCGAGGATGATCGCGGCGATCACGAACAGCCACAGCAGCAGCGAGATGTTCCGCATCTGCTGCGACGGGACCATGCTGAGCACCAGGATCACGATGGCGACCGGCAGGAAGAACTCCGCGACGCACCAGCGGGAGTCGACGAAGTCCCGGGCGAAGCGCCGCACGCGGCCCTTGTCGCGCGCCGGGAGGTACCGCTCGTCGCCGCTGGCCAGCGCCTCGCGCTGCTTCGCCATGTCGGCACGGCGGGCCTCGCGCTGGCGCTTGGCCGCCTCCTTGCGGTTGGCCGGGGCCTGCGCGAGCGAGCGGCGCTGGCTCTGCGCCTCGCTCCGCTTCGGCGTCGGGCGGCCCTTCGGGGCCTCGGGGTCGCGGGTCTTCTGGGGCTCGGCGGCCGGTGCCTGCGTGGCGTCGGTGGCCTGCCCGTCCTTCGAACGGCTTCGGAACACGCCTCCAGCGTACGGTGTGCGCCGGTGTGGCCCACAGCCAGGCGGGGAACGATATGACAACGCTGTGGGGCCGGGCCGCGCGGCGGCTACTCCCTGAGCCGGAGAGAGCGCCGCGGCGATCGTCCTCGAGGAGGAGCACAGAGGCGTCCGGACAGTGCGGTAATGGAATCAGGCCCCGTAGGCTGGGGGCTGTCAGATGTGCTGAGGCTCGAGTCCGTTGACGAAGGGGGCGCGCGAGGCCCATGAGCGGTGTCATGAAGCGTATGGGGATGGTGTTCCGCGCGAAGGCCAACAAGGCCCTGGACCGGGCCGAGGACCCGCGTGAGACTCTCGACTACTCGTACCAGAAGCAGCTCGAACTGCTGCAGAAGGTGCGCCGCGGTGTTGCCGACGTCGCGACGTCCCGCAAGCGCCTGGAGCTTCAGCTCAGCCAGTTGCAGAACCAGTCGGGGAAGCTGGAGGAGCAGGGCAAGAAGGCCCTCTCGCTCGGCCGTGAGGACCTCGCCCGCGAGGCGCTCTCCCGCAGGTCCGCGCTCCAGCAGCAGGTCACCGACCTGGAGACGCAGCACCAGACGCTGCAGGCCGAGGAGGAGAAGCTGACCCTCGCGGCGCAGCGCCTCCAGGCCAAGGTCGACGCCTTCCGCACCAAGAAGGAGACGATCAAGGCCACCTACACCGCGGCCCAGGCCCAGACCCGCATCGGCGAGGCGTTCTCCGGCATCTCCGAGGAGATGGGCGACGTCGGCATGGCCGTCCAGCGGGCCGAGGACAAGACGGCCGAGCTCCAGGCCCGTTCCGGCGCCATCGACGAGCTGCTCGCCTCCGGCGCGCTCGACGACCAGTCCGGCACGGCCAAGGACGACCTCACCGCCGAGCTGGACCGCATCTCCGGCGGCTCGGACGTCGAGCTGGAGCTCCAGCGGATGAAGGCCGAGCTCGCGGGCGGCGGCTCCGAGGGCCAGCAGGCCCTGGAGGGCGGCAACGGCGCGCAGCAGGGCCAGCAGCAGGCCCAGTCGCAGGACACCCCCCGGTTCGACAAGCCCTGACGGCGCCGTGCGGGCGGCGGACGGGGTGCGGTTCCCCGGTGACGGTGGTGGACTCGGACGGGGACGCGGCGTCCGCCGGGCCGCCACCTCGTACGGCGTCCCCGGTGGAACGGCCCTCGCGCGAAGGAGAGCGGCATGATCGTACGGATCATGGGGGAAGGCCAGGTGAAGCTGGAGGACAGCCACTTCGCCGAGCTCAACAAGCTGGACGACGCACTGCTGGCCGAGATGGAGGCCGAGGACGAGGCCGGCTTCCGGCGGACCCTCGGCCAACTGCTCGACGCCGTACGGTCCTTGGGCACCCCGCTGGCCGACGACGCGCTGGAGCCCTCGGAGCTCATCCTGCCCTCCCCGGAGTCCTCGCTGGACGAGGTGCGCGCGATGCTCGGCGAGGACGGGCTGATCCCGGACTGACGGCGGCCCCCGCGGTTCCGGTGACCGGACCGGCGGGTTCCGCGGCTGTCGTACCGTTCCTGATGTGACAACGAACCCCGCGACCGGCCCCCGGGACTCCGGTCCCGGTGCGCTGTGCGCGCTGCGCCGCACGCTGCGCGCGCACCCGTACGCCGTCGATGTGCTGATCGCGGCCGGAACCTTCGTGGTGATCCTGCTCGGCGCCGCCACCGAGCCGTACGGCCGGGGCGGCTACCCGCGCTTCGGCGAGCGCGAGCTGAGCGCGCAGACGGTGCTGCTCGCGCTGGTCTCCTGCGCGACCCTGGTGCTGCGGCGCCGGGCCCCGATGCCGGTGCTGGGCGCCACGGTGCTGGTCGCCCTGGTCTCCCTGGCCGGCGGGCCGTACGCGGGGTCGGCGCCGGACAGCCGGTCCCCGCTGGTGATAGCGGCCGTCGTCGCGCTGTACACCGTCTCGAACCGCACCGACCGGCTGACCAGCTGGCGGGTGGGCGCGGTCACCGTCGTCGCGCTCACCGCCGCGGCGATGGTCTTCGGGACCAGGCCCTGGTACGCCCAGGAGAACATCGGCATCCTCGCCTGGACGGGGCTGGCCGCCGCCGCGGGCGAGGCCGTACGCAGCAGGCGGGCCTTCATCGACGCGATGCGGGAGCGGGCCGAGCGGGCCGAGCGCACCCGCGAGGAGGAGGCGCGGCGCCGCGTCGCGGAGGAGCGGATGCGGATCGCGCGGGAGCTGCACGACGTCGTGGCGCACCACATCGCCCTGGTCAATGTGCAGGCCGGGGTGGCCTCGCACGTCATGGACCAGCGTCCCGACCAGGCCAAACAGGCCCTCGCGCACGTGCGCGAGGCCAGCCGGAACGCGCTGGACGAGCTGCAGACCACCGTCGGCCTGCTGCGGCAGAGCGGCGACAGCACGGCCCCGACCGAACCGGCGCCCGGGCTGGCCGTGCTCGACGAGCTGGTGGCCGGGTTCCGGCACGCGGGCATGGACGTCGAGGTGGAGGAGGCGCCGCCGGAGCCCGGGGCGCAGGTGCCCTCGGCCATCGACCTCACCGCGTACCGGGTGGTGCAGGAGGCGCTGACCAACGTGCAGAAGCACGTCGGTACCGGGGCGCACGCGCGGGTGCGGATCGACCGCGGGGCTGACGCGCTGGAGGTCGAGGTCGCGGACGACGGCGCCGGGGTCACCGAGTCGGCGGTGGACAGCGGCGGCGGGCACGGGCTGGTGGGCATGCGGGAGCGGGCCGCCGCGCTGGGCGGCGAGTGCGAGACGGGGCCGCTGCCCGGCGGCGGCTTCCACGTCCGGGTCCGGCTGCCGCTCCCGCCGGGCGGCGCGCGGCGGCAGGCGGCGCGGGCGGCCGAGTCGGGGCTGCCGGAACCGGGGCCGCCCGGAACGGAGTTGAGCCGGTACGGGCCGGGCGGGACCGAGTGGAAGGAGGCGGCGGAGTGAGCATTCGGGTCGTACTCGCCGATGATCAGGCGCTGTTGCGCAGCGCGTTCCGGGTGCTGGTCGACTCGGAGCCGGACATGGAGGTCGTCGGGGAGGCGTCCGACGGGGCCGAGGCCGTCGCCGTGGCCCGCGCGGAGCGCGCCGACGTCGTCCTGATGGACATCCGCATGCCCGGCACGGACGGGGTGGAGGCGACCCGGGCGATCAGCGCGGACCCGGCGATGGACGGGGTCAGGGTCGTCATCCTCACCACGTTCGAGATCGACAGCTACGTCGTGCAGTCGCTCCGCGCCGGGGCCTCCGGGTTCCTCGGCAAGGGCGCGGAGCCCGGTGAGCTGCTGGCCGCGATCCGTACCGCGGCGAGGGGCGAGGCGCTGCTCTCGCCCGCCGCGACCAAGGGACTGATCGCCTCCTTCCTCGCGCAGGGCGGCGGCCGGGCCGAGGAGGAACCGCCCGCGGGCGCGGGGCTGGAGGCGCTGACCGGGCGGGAGCGCGAGGTGCTCACCTTCGTCGCCGGAGGGCTGACGAACGACGCCATAGCGGCCCGGCTCTCGGTCAGCCCGCTCACGGTGAAGACGCACGTCAACCGCACCATGGCCAAGCTCGGCGCGCGCGACCGGGCGCAGCTGGTGGTCGCCGCGTACGAGAGCGGGCTGGTGCGGCCCGGCAGCTGAACCGGCCGCAGCATGCGCCGGGGGCTGCCGTACTGCGGCTGGAGTACGGGCGCGGTGGCGGAAAGGGGACCTGCGGGCGACAGGATCCGGCCTCGTCGTGGGTGAAGGTGTACGCGGCACGCGGACTGTCCGCATGTCCATGCACCACCGACAACCGGAGAGAGAGCACTGACGCCCATGTCCTGGCTGTCCAGAATCAGCCTCGTGCAGCGTGGCCTGATCGCGCTGATGGCGATCGTCGCCGTGGTCTTCGGCGCCATCGCGATACCCCAGCTCAAGCAGCAGCTGCTGCCGTCCGTCGAGCTCCCCATGGTGTCGGTCGTCGCGCCGTACCAGGGCGCCTCGCCCGACGTGGTCGAGAAGCAGGTCGTCGAGCCGCTGGAGGAGGGCATCGAGGGCGTCAACGGCGTCACCGGCGTGACGTCGACGGCGAGCGAGGGCTCGGCCGTGGTCATGGCGCAGTTCGACTACGGGGACGACACCGACCGGCTCACCGCCGACATCCAGCAGGCCGTCAACCGCTCCCGCGCGAAGCTCCCGCAGGACGTCGACCCGCAGGTCGTCTCCGGCGGCACCGACGACCTCCCCGCTGTGGTGCTCGCCGCCTCCTCCGACACCCGGGACCAGCAGTCCCTCGCCGACCGGCTGGACACCGCCGTCGTCCCCGTCCTCAAGGACATCGAGGGCGTCGGCCAGGTCACCGTGGACGGCGTGCAGGACCGGATCGTCGCCGTCACCCCCGACGACGCGAAGCTGGCGCGGGCCGGGCTCACGCCCGCCGACCTCTCCAAGGGCCTGGAGGCCGGCGGCGCCTCGCTGCCCGCCGGCTCCTTCTCCGAGGACGGCAGGAGCCGCACCGTGCAGGTCGGTTCGGGCTACACCTCCGTCGCCCAGATCGAGGACCTGCGGCTCCAGGCCAAGGGCCGGGGCGGTGCCGTACGCGTCGGTGACGTCGCCGAGGTGACCGAGAAGCCGGCCGCCGCGACCTCGCTGACCCGCACCAACGGCGAACGCAGCCTCGCCGTCAACATCACCATGGACAACGACGGCAGCGCCGTCGCCATCTCGGACGCCGTCCAGGACGAACTGCCGCAGATGCGCCAGGACCTGGGCAAGGGATCGGACCTGACGGTCGTCTCCGACCAGGGCCCGGCCGTCTCCAAGTCGGTCAAGTCGCTGACCACGGAGGGTGTGCTCGGGCTGGTCTTCGCCGTCGTCGTCATCCTCGTCTTCCTGCTGTCGGTGCGCTCGACGCTGGTGACGGCGGTGTCCATCCCGCTGTCCGTGGTGCTGACGCTGCTCGTGCTGTGGTGGCAGGACCTGTCGCTGAACATGCTGACGCTGGGCGCGCTCACCATCGCCATCGGCCGGGTCGTGGACGACTCGATCGTCGTGCTGGAGAACATCAAGCGGCATCTCGGCTACGGCAAGGAACGCACCACCGCGATCCTCGACGCCGTCAAGGAGGTCTCCGGCGCGATCACCTCCTCGACGCTGACGACCGTCGCCGTCTTCCTGCCGATGGCCTTCGTCGGAGGCATGGTCGGCGCGCTCTTCGGCGGCTTCTCGGTCACCATCACGGTCGCGCTGCTCGCCTCGCTGCTGGTCTCGCTGACGATCGTGCCGGTGCTCTCGTACTGGTTCCTGCGCGCGCCCAAGTCCCTTGCGGGGACGCCCGATCCGGAGCGGCTGCGGCGCGAGGCCGAGGAGAAGGAGGCGCGCAGCCGGCTCCAGCGCGCCTACGTGCCGGTGCTGCGCTTCGCGACGCGCCGCCGGTTCACCAGCCTGGTGCTGGCGGTGGCGGTGCTCGCCGGGACGTTCGCGCTGGCCCCGCTGCTGAAGACGAACTTCTTCGACCAGGGCGAGCAGGACACCCTCAGCCTCAGCCAGGAGCTGGAGCCCGGCAGCAGCCTGGCGGCGGCCGACGAGCAGGCCCGGCGCGTCGAGAAGCTGCTCGACGGCGTGGACGGCGTCGCCGACTACCAGGTGACGGTGGGCTCCTCGGGCATGATGGCGGCCTTCGGCGGCGGGGCCAACGCCAACCAGGCCCAGTACCAGATCAGGCTGACCGACTCCGCCGACGCCGAGCAGGCCCAGCGGGACATCCGGAACGGACTCGACGCGCTCGGCGAGAAGGCCGGCGAGACGAAGCTCGCCGCCGGTGACGGCTTCAGCAACCAGGACCTCAGCGTCGTGGTGAAGGCCGCCGACGCGGACGTGCTGGAGCGGGCGTCGGAGCAGGTCAGGAAGCGCGTCGCGGAGATCGACGACGTGACGGACGTGCAGAGCGACCTGTCCAGCTCGGTGCCCCGGATCTCCGTCACGGCCAAGCCGGAGGCCGCGAAGTACGGCTTCTCGGACGCGGCGCTGGGGCAGCTGGTGGCCCAGTCCGTGACCGGCACCAAGGCGGGGACGGCCGTCCTGGACGACACCGAGCGCGACGTCATGGTCACCTCGGCGGAGCCCGCGACGACCCTCGCCGAGCTGAAGCGGCTGAACCTCGGCAAGGTCACGCTCGGCCAGGTCGCCGACGTGAAGACGGTCGAGGGCCCGGTGCAGACCACCCGCATCGACGGCGCCCGCGCCGCGACCGTCACCGCCAAGCCGACCGGGGAGAACACCGGCGCCGTCGGCACCGAACTCCAGTCGGCCGTCAGCGGGTTGGACCTGCCCGAGGGCGCGACGGCCGAGATCAGCGGCGTCTCCCAGGACCAGGACGAGGCGTTCGCGCAGCTCGGCCTCGCGATGCTCGCCGCCGTCGCGATCGTCTTCCTGCTGCTGGTCGCGGCCTTCAGGTCGCTGATCCAGCCGCTGATCCTGCTGGTGTCCATCCCGTTCGCCGCCACCGGCGCGCTGGGCCTGCTCGTCGTCACGGACACGCCGCTGGGCGTCCCGGCGATGATCGGCATGCTGATGCTGATCGGCATCGTCGTCACCAACGCGATCGTGCTGATCGACCTGATCAACCAGTACCGGGAGCGGGGCTACGGCATCGTCGAGGCGGTCATCGAGGGCGGCCGCCACCGGCTGCGCCCGATCCTGATGACGGCGCTGGCCACGATCTGCGCGCTGACGCCGATGGCCCTCGCGGTCACCGGGGACGGCGGCTTCATCTCGCAGCCGCTCGCCGTGGTCGTGATCGGCGGCCTGGTCTCCTCGACGCTGCTGACGCTGCTGCTCGTCCCGACGCTCTACGCGATGGTCGAGCTGCGCAAGGAACGCCGGGCCAACAAGAAGGCGGCCAAGCGGGCCGCACGGAACGGCACTCCGGGGGACGGCCCCGCCGAGCCCGTCCAGGCTCCCGAACCGGAGCCGGCGGGGGCGGCCGGCCACTGACCCCGCACCGGAGCCCCGGCCCGCACCCCGAGAGGGAGCGGACCGGGGCTCCGGCCGTTCCGGAAGCGGAACTCCGTTGCGGGGAGGCGCCGTTGGGCAACCCGGCGGGAGGACGCCGCTACAGGAAGGCGCCCGAGGGGATGTACGGCGAGGGCGGGCGCATGCCGCGTACGCAGACCCAGCCGTCGGTGCTCGGCTCCAGCCCCGCGGCGAGGCCGACGTCCACCGCCCACTGCTGCTCGGCGGTCAGGTCCCGGACGGTGGCCCGCGCGCCCTCGGGGAGGCTCAGCAGCGCGGCGGTCAGCAGCCGCGTCGCCAGCCGCCGTGAGGTGGCGGCCAGCAGCTCGACGGTGCCGTCGTCCCGGAGGTAGCAGTAGCCGCTGCCCGCGAGGTCGTCGGAGACCAGCAGGCGGCGGTGCGCCAGCAGCCAGTTGTGGTCGGGCCCGTGCGCGCCGCCGCGCAGCCGCCGGTCGACGGAGTCCATCAGGTCCCGCTGCGCCGCCCCGCCGACGGCGACCGGCCCGTCCGGCGTGGCCAGCCGGGCCGGTTCGACGGTGCCGCTCAGCCGCATCGTCGGGTGCAGGTCGAACCCGGCCCCGCGGTACGCGCGGGCCGCGGCCGGGTGCCGCGAGCCGCGGACCAGCCCGCGCAGACAGCCCTTGCCCTGCTCGGCCGCGCGCTCCAGCAGGGCCCGGCCGACGCCGGCGCCCCGCGCCTCGGGCAGGACGGCGAGCAGCGCGAGCCCCCAGGTGCCCTCCCGCACCAGCGACTGGGCCGCGCCGACGGGACGGCCGTCGGCGTCCTCGGCGATCCAGCTCCCGCCGCCGGGCCCGGTCCGCACCAGATGGCGGACCCGGGAGCGGAACTCGGCCTCCCCGGGGGCCTGTTGAACCGGTACGGGCAGCCCGTCCGGCGGGCCCCCGAGGGCCCCCGCAGCGATCCGGCGTACCGCCTCCGCGTCCTCCTCGCTGTCCCGTACCGGCCGCACCCACATGCGCGGCAGGCTACGGCGCCCCGGGGGAGGCGGGGAACCTACGGCAGCGCCAGCATCTGCTCCAGCGCCTGCCGGGCGAACTTCTCGGTCTCCGCGTCGACCTGGATGCGGTTCACGACCTTGCCCTCGACCAGCGATTCCAGCGCCCAGACCAGGTGCGGCAGGTCGATCCGGTTCATGGTCGAGCAGAAGCAGACGGTGCGGTCGAGGAAGACGACCTCCTTGTCCTGCTCCGCGTACCGGTTCGCGAGCCGGCGGACGAGGTTGAGCTCGGTGCCGATGGCCCACTTGGAGCCGGCCGGGGCCGCGTCCAGGGCCTTGATGATGTACTCCGTCGAGCCGACCTGGTCGGCCGCCTCCACCACCTCGTGCTTGCACTCGGGGTGCACCAGGACGTTGATCCCGGGCACGCGCTCGCGCACGTCCCGGACGGAGTCCAGCGAGAAGCGGCCGTGCACCGAGCAGTGGCCGCGCCACAGGATCATCTTCGCGTCCCGCAGCTGCTCGGCGGTGAGCCCGCCGTTCGGCTTGTGCGGGTTGTAGACGACGCAGTCGTCGAGCGACATCCCCAGCTCCCGCACGGCGGTGTTCCGGCCGAGGTGCTGGTCGGGCAGGAAGAGCACCTTCTCGCCCTGCGAGAAGGCCCAGTCCAGGGCCCGTTTCGCGTTCGAGGAGGTGCAGATCGTGCCGCCGTGCCTGCCGGTGAAGGACTTGATGTCGGCGGAGGAGTTCATGTACGAGACGGGCACCGTGACGTCGGATATCCCGGCGTCGGTCAGCACGTCCCAGCACTCGGCGACCTGCTCGGCGGTGGCCATGTCCGCCATGGAGCAGCCGGCGGCCAGGTCGGGCAGGACGACCTGCTGGCCGTCGCCGGTGAGGATGTCGGCGGACTCGGCCATGAAGTGCACGCCGCAGAAGACGATGTACTCCGCCTCGGGCCGGGCCGCCGCCTTCTGCGCGAGCTTGAAGGAGTCGCCCGTCACATCGGCGAACTCGATGACCTCGTCGCGCTGGTAGTGGTGACCGAGCACGAAGACCTTGTCGCCGAGTTTCTCCTTCGCGGCCCGGGCGCGGGCGACCAGGTCCGGGTCGGAGGCGGCGGGCAGGTCGCCGGGGCAGTCCACGCCGCGCTCGCTCTTCGCATCGGCGTCACGGCCGAGCAGGAGCAGCGCGAGGGGCGTCGGCTGTACGTCCAGTGACTGGGCGGTGTTCACGTGCACGCACCCTTTCTGTAGCCCCTGAACGCGGTCACGCGCAGGGTTCTCGTCTAACTGACGTTATCTATCATAGCCGCTTCACGTCACTTTGACGATGCCCATAGCGTCGATGTGACGCATTCCCGTTCGCTCAGGCCGTGTGCGAGCATGAGGGAGAGAAAACGACCACGAGAGCAACGGTCAGTGCCGGCCCGGAATGAATCCGGGGAGCCGTCGGTTGCAGCTGACGGCAGAGCAGTCCGTACAACCCGGGAGAGAAGCAGATGTCCGTTTCGGACGAGACCGCTGTAAGCGACGGCATCATCCTGTCCGACGCCGCCGCGTCGAAGGTCAAGAGCCTGCTCGAGCAGGAGGGCCGCGACGACCTGGCGCTCCGCGTCGCCGTTCAGCCGGGCGGCTGCTCGGGTCTGCGGTACCAGCTCTTCTTCGACGAGCGCTCGCTCGACGGCGACGTCGTCAAGGACTTCGACGGCGTCAAGGTCGTCACCGACCGCATGAGCGCCCCGTACCTCGGCGGTGCCTCCATCGACTTCGTCGACACCATCGAGAAGCAGGGCTTCACGATCGACAACCCCAACGCCACCGGCTCCTGCGCCTGCGGCGACTCCTTCAGCTGAGTCTCCCGGCGGCAGCCCGCAGCGCCGTGCACGACGAGGGCGGCGGATTCCCTTCCGGGATCCGCCGCCCTCGTCGTCGTCCGGCCGGGCCCGCGCGGTCAGTCGGAGCGCGGCAGTTCCTCGCCGTCCCGCGCGTCCACGACCTTCCGCTCGCCCAGCTCGGCGTCCAGCCGGACCTCCAGGGTCTGCCGCTTGGCCATCTTCACGCAGACCTTCTTCTCGTCCGGATTCTCCGGCCGGACCTTCACCTCCACCGACTTCTCCGTCTCCTTCGCCGAGGCGGTGTAGGTGTCGCACACCCCGGCCCAGAAGGTCAGCTTCAGCGTCCGCCCCTCGGCCCGGTAGGTGTCCACGGCCTGCGCGGCCGGGTCCACGTCGCCCTCGGCCGGCGGCCGCGAGGCGGACGGCTTCGGCGGAGTGCCGGGAACCTCGACGGACGCGTCCCCGGACGGGGCACCCGCGCCGGGCTCCAGGTGCTCCGGCTCCACCGCCGGATGCGCCACCCGGGCCGTGCCCCCGCCGCCCGGCAGCTTCACCTCGTAGATCCAGGACGGCACCAGCACGGGCTCACCCCGCGACTCCCGCGCGGCCAGCCCGAACCGCGCGCTCTCCACCCGCGCGGGCTCCCGCTTCCCCAACTGCCCCGCGAAACCGGACGACGCGGACGCCGGCTCGGCCGCCTGCCCCGCCCCCGCACCCGAACCGGGCCGCGCCCGCTGCGAGTTGAGCTGCTTCAGCGTCTCCTCGGCGCTCATCACCGGGTACGAGTCGCCCGTCTCCAGCCGGCCCAGCTCCCCGTGCGCGGTGCCGACCCGTCCGTCCGGGCCGACCATGAAGCTGCCGCCCCACTGGTACGTCGGCAGCCCGCCGACCTCGGGCGCGACCGTCACCTGCCGCGCGGGCCCGACGGTCCGCTCGGTGCCGACCTCCGCTCCGTCCGCGCCCAGCGCCCGTACGGCGGGCCGCACCGCGCGCTCGGCCTCCTCGGCCGGGACCGGGCCGCCGTCGCCCCCGGCGCTCTCGTCGGTGTACCGCCACGAGCCGCCCGCGGCCTCCGCGTCCACGGTGAGCCGGGCGCCGTCCCGCTCCGGCCCGACCGTCCACCGGCCGTCCTGCTTCTTCGGGGTGCCCGACAGGTCCAAGGCCTCGGCCAGCGCCGCCACTTGGGCCCGCTCGACCGCACCGGCCGGACGCTGCACCCGCGCCGACTCCGGCCCCTCGGGCAGCTCACCGGCGGCCTTCAGCCGCGGGGCGCCGGCAGGCTCACCCGGCGCGATCCCGCCCGCCCCGGCCTTCTCCTGCCCGGACGCCGCCTGCCGGGCCTGCACCCCGTCGAGCGCGAGCGGGGGAGGGGCCGCGCCGCTTCCGTCCGGCCCGGCCGTGGCGGCCCAGTACGCGCCACCGCCGCCGGCCAGCAGCACGGCCGCCGCGACCGCGACGACGGGCAGCCGCCCGCGCCGCGCGCCGGAGGCCGGGGAGTCCCCGCCCTCGGGCGAGGGGGGAGTAGGGGACGCTTCGGTGCTCACCGCATCGCTCCTGTCCAGTCCGCTCGTGTCCACGCCTGTCCGCCGGACACCTTCCGCCCCACCGCTCTCGCGGGGGACGCCGATGGGACGGGGCGAACCGGTGAGCGGTTCCCCGGTGTGCGGAAAGCGGACGGTCAGGGCCGGCCGGCGACCGGGCCCGCGGCGCGGCGGACCCGGTCCCGGCCGTTCGGCGAACGGTCCCGTTCAGTCGCCGTAGTCGGACATTCCGTCCAGCAGCCGGGCCGAGGCCGGGGAGACCCGCACCCCGTGCAGCGCCGCCGGCGCTACGGATTCCGCACCCCGGCCGCCGCCGTGCGCAGGGGAGACGCGGGTGGGTGCGGGCCAGCGCGAGGCCATGCGCGCGCAGTCGCCGCGGAGTTGGGCGAGGGATTCGGGTTCGGCCGCTTCCGGCTCGTATTTCTCCATGTACCGACGCTACGCACCCGGTGACCTGCGTGGAAAGGTCTACTATCTGGTAGTTACGTCCTGTTCGTATTCTGCGGGCCAGCGGGTAGCGTGCAAGAGACCGACGACCGCACCTCCTTCTGTCAGGAGCAGATTTCGCCGTGCGCATCGCAGTAACTGGATCTATCGCGAACGACCATCTGATGACGTTCCCCGGGCGCTTCTCGGACCAGCTCGTCGCCGACCAGCTCCACACGGTCTCGCTCTCGTTCCTTGTCGACACCCTCGACATCCGGCGCGGCGGCGTCGGCGCGAACATCGCCTTCGGCATGGGCCAGCTCGGCGCGAACCCCGTGCTCGTGGGCGCGGCGGGTGAGGACTTCGAGGAGTACCGCGCGTGGCTGGACCGCCACGGAGTGGACACCCAGTCGGTCCGGATCTCCGACGTGAAGCACACTGCGCGATTCACCTGCACCACCGACGCCGACCACAACCAGATCGGCTCCTTCTACACGGGCGCCATGAGCGAGGCCCGGCAGATCGAGCTCCAGTCGGTCGTCGACCGCGTCGGCAGCCTCGACCTCGTCTGCATCAGCGCCGACGACCCCGAGGCCATGACCCGGCACACCGAGGAGTGCCGCACCCGCGGCATCCCCTTCGCCGCCGACTTCTCGCAGCAGATCGCGCGGATGGAGGGCGAGGAGATCCGCGCCCTGCTTCCGGACGCGACCTACCTCTTCTCGAACGAGTACGAGAAGGAGCTCATCGAGAACAAGACCGGCTGGACCGAGGCCGAGATCCTCGCCAAGGTCGGCACCCGCGTCACCACCCTCGGCGCCAAGGGCGTCCGGATCGACCGCCAGGGCGAGGAGCCGATCCTGGTCGGCGTCCCCGAGGAGGACGCCAAGGCCGACCCGACCGGCGTCGGCGACGCCTTCCGCGCCGGCTTCCTCTCCGGCCTGGCCTGGGGCGTCGGCCTCACCCGCGCCGCGCAGGTCGGCTGCATGATGGCCACCCTGGTCATCGAGACGGTCGGCACCCAGGAGTACGAGCTCTCGCGCACCCGCTTCCTGGAGCGCTTCACCAAGGCGTACGGCCACGACGCCGCCTCTGAGGTCCAGGCCCACCTGCCCTGACCCGCACCGCGGCACCGGCCGGGCCGGGCTCCCCTCGGGGGCCCGGCCCGCGCCGCACGCGGACCCGGCCGGCTCAGGCCAGCCGCCGCACCCGGTACGCCGTACCCTCGGCGCCCAGGTAGGCGTGGCCCCGCATCTCGCACCAGGCGGGGATGTCCAGCCGCGCGGCCTCGTCGTCCGCGAGCACGGTGACGACCCCGCCCACCGGGACGTCCCCGATGACCTTCGCCAGCTCGATCACCGGGATCGGGCAGCGCTTCCCGAGCGAGTCCACCGTCAGCCCGCTCTCCTCGCCGGACGCACCGGTCTCGCCGGTCACGGCCTGCGCGGCCGTCCCCGTCGTCGCGCCGAACTCCTCGCGCACGCCGCGCACCGCCTCCGGCAGCACCGCCAGGAACCGCTCGACATCGGCCTCGTCCACCCCGGGCGGCAGCGAGATCCGGACGTTCCCCTCCGACAACACCCCCATCGCGCGCAGCACATGACTGGGCGTCAGCGTGCTGGAGGTGCACGAGGAGCCGGAGGAGACGGAGAAGCCCGCGCGGTCCAGCGCGTGCAGCAGCGCCTCGCCGTCCACGTACAGGCAGGAGAAGGTGAGGACGTGCGGCAGCCGCCGCACCGGGTCCCCGACGACCTCCACGTCCCCGACCAGCTCCGGCACCCGGACCCGCAGCCGGTCGGTCAGCGCCCGCAGCCGCACGGCCTCCGCCTCGGCCCCGGCCCGGACGGCACGCAGCGAGGCCGCCGCCGCGACGACGGCCGGAATGTTCTCGAACCCCGGCGCCCGCCCGGACTCCCGCTCGTCCGAGGGCGAGGGCGCGGCGAAGCGCACCCCCTTGCGTACGGCGAGGAGTCCGACGCCGGCCGGGCCGCCCCACTTGTGCGCACTGCCGGCCAGCAGCGACCAACGGCCCCCGACGGGGCCCCAGCTCAGCGACTGCGCCGCGTCCACCAACAACGGAACGCCCGCCTCCGCTGCCAGTTCGGCGACTTCGCCCACGGGCTGCTCGGTGCCCACCTCGTGGTTGGCCGACTGCAGACAGGCCAGCGCCGTCCCCTCCGTCAACGCCCCGGCGAACACCCCGGGATCGACCCGCCCCGTCCCGTCCACCGGGACCTCGGTCACCGCGCCGCCCTCCCGCCGGTGCGCCTCGGCCGCGTGCAGCACGGCGGAGTGCTCCACGGCGGAGACGACGAGCCCGCGCCCCGTACGGCGGCGCCCGGCGAGCGCGCTGGCGATGCCGGTGTGCAGGGCGCGGGTGCCGGAGGTGGTGAAGGTCAGCTCGTCCGGCCGGCAGCCGACGGCCTCGGCCGCGGTCTCCCGGGCGGCGTCCAGCAGCATCCGGGCCCGCCGCCCCTCGCGGTGCAGCCGGGCCGGATCGGCCCAGCCCTCGTCGAGCGAGGCCATCAGCGCCTCGCGCGCGACGGGATGGAGGGGAACGGAGGACGCGGCGTCGAAGTAGGGCACGCCGGAACGCTAGCGCGCGGCACCCCTCCGCACCCTCGCGGAGTGCCGTTCCGGCTCCCGGCCCGGGCGGGGTGACGCGCCCGGGGGATCACCCGCCGCGGGGAGCGCACGCGCTCGCGTACGCGGGCCCCCGGAGCGGTAAGGGGGCCGGGTCCTGCCTCCTGCGGAGCGCTGTGGAAAAGTGAGTCGTACGAGGTCGCAAGGCGTGTCGCGACTGTCCGGCGGACCGTCAGTTCCCGGCCCGGAGCGCGCCCTTCCACCCCATCGGAGGGTCTCGCGGCGCGTTACGCACCCTCCCCGCGCAAGCCCAAATAGCGTCCAGTAGGGTTTGGTCCGCATAAACATCCAAACCCCTGCCCGCGCCAGGGCCCGCGCCCGACCACGCAAGACGGCCGAGCCCGGATGGGCGGGCGAGACTCTCGGGAAGGCGCTACGTGAGTCCCAACGGCTCCGACCGCTCGTCGCGGCGCCCGATGCGGCGGAAGCTGCAGCAGGCGCTTGCCGCGGGCCTGGTCCTGGCGACCGCGACCGGTTGCACATATAAGGACTTCCCCCGCCTGGGTATGCCCACCCCCGTCACGGACGAGGCTCCCCGGATCCTCTCCCTTTGGCAGGGCTCGTGGGCTGCCGCGCTCGCCGTGGGCGTGCTGGTCTGGGGTCTGATCCTCTGGAGTGTCTTCTTCCACCGCCGGTCCAGGACCAAGGTGGAGGTCCCTCCGCAGACCCGGTACAACATGCCCATCGAGGCCCTGTACACCGTGGTCCCGATCATCATCGTGGCGGTGCTCTTCTACTTCACCGCGCGGGATGAGGCGAAGCTCCTCGAAACCTCCAAGAAGCCCGACCACATCGTCAACGTGGTCGGCTACCAGTGGAGCTGGGGCTTCAACCACATCGAGGACGTGGACGGTGACGCCTCCACGGACAACACCGACGCCAAGGAACTGGAGGCCATCCCCGACCGGATGGCCAAGAGCTTCCCCAAGGGCGCCGAGGGTGTCCACGAGGTCGGCACCCCTGGAGAGCGGAACCCGCAGAACGGTGACCCCGGCCCCACGCTGTGGCTGCCGAAGGGCGAGAAGGTCCAGTTCATCCTGACCTCGCGCGACGTCATCCACTCCTTCTGGGTGGTGCCGTTCCTGATGAAGCAGGACGTCATCCCCGGCCACGTCAACCGCTTTGAGGTGACCCCCAACAAGGAGGGCACCTTCAAGGGCAAGTGCGCCGAGCTGTGCGGCGTGGACCATGCCCGAATGCTCTTCAACGTGAAGGTCGTCTCCCCGGAGCGCTACCAGAAGCACCTGGAGGACCTGGCGAAGAAGGGCCAGACCGGCTATATCCCGGCGGGTATTGCCACCACCGGCGAGGCCAAGAACGCGGAGACGAATAACCCGTGAGCATCCTCAACGAATCCCAGGGTGCCGCCGCAGCGACAGCCGAGGCAGCACCGCCCCCACGACGCAAGCAGCCCGGCAATGTCGTGGTGCAGTGGCTGACGACCACCGACCACAAGACGATCGGCACGCTGTACTTCGTCACGTCGTTCGCCTTCTTCATCCTCGGCGGCGTGATGGCGCTCTTCATGCGTGCCGAGCTTGCCCGCCCGGGCACGCAGATCATGTCGAACGAACAGTTCAACCAGGCGTTCACCATGCATGGCACCGTCATGCTGCTGATGTTCGCCACCCCGCTGTTCTCCGGCTTCGCGAACTGGATCATGCCGCTCCAGATCGGCGCGCCCGACGTGGCGTTCCCGCGGCTGAACATGTTCGCGTACTGGCTGTACCTCTTCGGCTCGCTCATCGCCGTGGGTGGCTTCCTCACCCCGCAGGGCGCCGCGGACTTCGGCTGGTTCGCCTACTCGCCGCTGTCGGACGCGGTCCGCTCGCCGGGCGTCGGCGCCGACATGTGGATCATGGGCCTGGCGCTGTCCGGCTTCGGCACGATCCTCGGCTCGGTCAACTTCATCACCACCATCATCTGCATGCGCGCTCCGGGCATGACCATGTTCCGGATGCCGATCTTCACCTGGAACGTCCTGCTCACCGGTGTTCTGGTGCTGCTGGCCTTCCCGGTTCTCGCCGCCGCGCTCTTCGCGCTGGAGGCGGACCGCAAGTTCGGTGCGCACGTCTTCGACGCGGCCAACGGTGGTGCGTTGCTCTGGCAGCACCTGTTCTGGTTCTTCGGGCATCCAGAGGTCTACATCATCGCGTTGCCGTTCTTCGGCATCGTCTCGGAGATCATCCCGGTCTTCAGCCGTAAGCCGATGTTCGGCTACATCGGCCTGGTCGCGGCCACGGTCTCCATCGCCGGTCTGTCGGTGACGGTCTGGGCACACCACATGTACGTCACAGGCGGCGTGTTGTTGCCCTTCTTCTCCTTCATGACATTCCTGATCGCCGTGCCGACAGGTGTGAAGTTCTTCAACTGGATCGGCACGATGTGGAAGGGCTCGCTGTCCTTCGAGACACCGATGCTCTGGACGATCGGCTTCCTGATCACCTTCGTCTTCGGTGGTCTGACGGGCGTCATCCTGGCCTCGCCGCCGATGGACTTCCACGTCTCCGACTCGTACTTCGTCGTGGCGCACTTCCACTACGTCGTCTTCGGCACCGTCGTCTTCGCGATGTTCGCCGGATTCCACTTCTGGTGGCCGAAGTTCACCGGCAAGATGCTGGACGAGCGGCTCGGCAAGATCTGCTTCTGGACGCTGTTCGTGGGCTTCCACGGCACGTTCCTGGTGCAGCACTGGCTCGGCGCCGAGGGCATGCCCCGTCGTTACTCGGACTACCTGGCCGCCGACGGCTTCACCGCCCTGAACACGATCTCGACGATCAGCTCGTTCCTGCTCGGCCTGTCGATGCTGCCGTTCTTCTACAACGTCTGGAAGACCGCCAAGCACGGCAAGAAGGTCGAGACCGACGACCCGTGGGGCTACGGCCGTTCGCTGGAGTGGGCGACGTCCTGCCCGCCGCCGCGGCACAACTTCCTCACCCTGCCGCGGATCCGTTCCGAATCCCCGGCGTTCGATCTGCACCACCCCGAGATCGCCGAGATCGAGCAGCTGGAGAACCCCGTCGACTCCGACGACAAGCTGCTCGCGGGTGGCAAGGAGGCCGGCAAGTGAAGATCCAGGGCAAGATTTTCCTCTGGCTGTCGGTCTTCCTCCTCGCCGTAGCGATTCTCTACGGCGTCTGGTCGAAGGAACCGGTCGGCACCACGGGTCTGTTCCTCGCGTTCGGCCTGTCGATCATGATCGGCTTCTACCTGGCGTTCACCGCTCGCCGGGTGGACGTGGGCGCACAGGACGACAAGAACGCGGACGTCGCGGACGACGCGGGCGAGCTGGGCTTCTTCAGCCCGCACAGCTGGCAGCCGCTCTCCCTGGCCGCCGGTGGCGCCTTCGCCTTCATGGGCGTCGCGTTCGGCTGGTGGCTGGTGTTCGTCTCGGCACCGCTGCTGCTCGTCGGCCTCTTCGGCTGGGTTTTCGAGTACTACCACGGTGCTGACCAGAACCAGTAGGACCATCTCCAGCAGCACCGCCAAGCCGGAGCAGCGCTAGCAGCACCGCGCGGAATATCCAAGGGTCGGCCCCCGGACACACCGGGGGCCGACCCGTTTGTACGCACTCAGCAGGACCCAATTGATGGTGCTTCATATTTTGGGCATATGAGTCACCGTGCGAACAGTTCCAAGCGGCGCATAGCCATGACCTGCGCCCTCACCCTCACCCCCCTGGCCGCCGGTCTCACCGCCTGCGGCAGTGACAGTGCCGACCCGCTGGCGAGCGCCCCGTACGACGCCAGCAGCCAAGTCGCCGTCAACACCGGCGACGACGGGGGCACCGTCGATCCGGACAAGCCCCTCGAGGTCACCGCCAAGGGCGGTGAGGGGAAGATCACCGACGTGACGGCGGTGGACGCGGCCGGCCGGCACGTGGCCGGTGAGCTGTCGGCCGACGGCGGCAAGTGGCACAGCACCGGCGCACTGGCCGCGGGGGTCCGTTACACGGCGGAGGTCAGCACCGAGAACGAGGACGGCGAACCGGGGCGCCGCACCATCGAGTTCGAGACCGCACCCGCCGACACCAAGAAGATCGGCGTCACCTTCGGGCCCGACAGCGGCACCTATGGAGTCGGCCAGCCCATCACGGCGGAGCTGAGCCACAAGATCAAGGACCCGGAGCAGCGGAAGATAGTCGAGGGCGCCCTCAAGGTCACGTCCACCCCGAAGGTGGAGGGCGCCTGGCACTGGGTGGACGGCAAGGAGCTCCACTACCGCCCCAAGTCCTACTGGCCCGCACACGCCTCGATTTCGGTCCGCTCCGAGCTCAAGGGGCTGAAGGTGCGCGAGGGGCTGTACGGCGGCGCCGCGAAGCCGCTGAAGCTGAAGACGGGCGACCGCGTCGAGGCCATCGCCGACGGCGGTTCGAAGCAGATGCGCGTCGTGAAGAACGGCGAGACCGTCAAGTCGATACCGATCACCACCGGCAAGGCGGGCTTCCGCACCCGTACCGGGACGAAGGTGATCCTGGGCCTGGAGTCCTTCGTGCGGATGCGGGGCACCAGCATCGGTATCGCGGAGGGCAGTTCGGAATCGTACGACCTGCCCGTCCGCTGGGCGACCCGGCTCACCTGGAGCGGTGAGTACGTGCACGGCGCCCCCTGGTCCGTCGGCTCCCAGGGTTCCGCGAACGTCAGCCACGGCTGCACCGGCATGAACAGCGCCAACGCCAAGTGGTTCTTCGACAACGTCAAGCAGGGTGACCTGGTGACCCACGTCAACACCAGCGGCGAGAAGATGGCGCCCTTCGGCAACGGCTTCGGGGACTGGAACATGCCCTGGAAGGAGTGGCAGGAGGGCAGCGCCGTGCTCGACGGCCAGCGCGAGGGCAGCGGCCCCGCCGCGGCCGCCCGCCTCCGCCCCCAGGTCTGACCCGTACCGGGTACGGCCCCGCCGCCGGCGCACAGAAGCGGCGGTCACGCACGCGGCGCGGCCCCGGGCTCCCCGGGGCCGCGCCGCTGTGTCACAGGGCCGTACGGCCTCTCCTGCGCCCGCTGTGCCCGCTGTGGGGCGTGCGGCGCGGGGTCAGGCGTGGCAGGTGCCGGAGGCGAGGCGCTCGCGCAGCAGCCCGGCGAGCTGATCGGCCAGCGCCGCGGGGTCGATCGGGTGCGGCACGGCGGCCTCGGCGCGGCTCCACGTCGCCAGCCAGGAGTCCGTCGGGCGGCCGATGAGCAGCAGCACCGGCGGGCAGTTGAAGATCTCGTCCTTGATCTGCCGGCACACGCCCATGCCGCCGGCGGGCGCGGTCTCGCCGTCCAGCACGCAGACGTCGACGCGGCGTTCGTCCAGCGTGGACAGCACGGCGGGGAGCGTCGCGCACTCGATGTACTCGATCGGGGGAACGTCGGACGCGGGGCGGCGACCGGCTGCGAGCCGCACCTGCTCGCGGGTCGTGGCGTTGTCGCTGTAGACCAGCACGGTGGCGGTCGGCTGCATTGTTCCTCCGCTGGGTCTCGTGAGCCGTCCCGGCGGATGCTACTCCTTCCGACGACCCGTCAACACCGGTTCGTACGCCCCCGCGATGGGCTGTTTGAGCAGGGCACACCGCCCTGACACACCGAACAGGACCCCCCGAAGTGAGGCCGGGATAAGCGACCGACATAATGTCGGTCGTGGCGACAGCAACAGCAGTAGAAACCGGGCACGCGCACCCGTCGGTCAATCGGCCGAATCTCACCAGCGTCGGAACCATCATCTGGCTGAGTTCCGAGCTGATGTTCTTCGCGGCCCTCTTCGCGATGTACTTCACCCTGCGATCGGTGACGGGCGCCGAGTACTGGAAGGAACACGCCGAAGCGCTGAACCTTCCCTTCTCCGGCGTGAACACCACGATCCTGGTGCTCTCCTCCCTGACGTGTCAGTTCGGCGTGTTCGCCGCGGAACGCGGGGACGTGAAGAAGCTGAGGGGGTGGTTCATCGTCACGTTCGTGATGGGCGCGGTCTTCATCGGCGGCCAGGTCTTCGAGTACACGGAGCTGGTCATGCACGAGGGGCTCACGCTCTCCTCCGACCCGTACGGCTCGGTGTTCTACCTCACCACCGGCTTCCACGGACTCCACGTGACCGGCGGTCTGATCGCTTTCCTGCTCGTCCTCGGCAGGACCTACATGGCAAAGCGGTTCACCCACCAGCAGGCCACTGCCGCCATCGTCGTGTCCTACTACTGGCACTTCGTCGATGTCGTCTGGGTGGGCCTCTTCGCCACGATCTACCTGATCAGGTAACGGATCGGGCAGCGGCCTGGCGACGAGAGCCGGGCCGCGTCACAGACACAGCCAGTAAGCATCGACGCAGAAGATCCTGACACCGGGGTAATCCGTGAAAAAGCTCTCCGCACGACGGCGCCATCCGCTGGCGGCGCTCGTCGTCCTACTCTTCGCGCTGGCGGCCACCGGGGGGCTGTACGCCGCGTTCGCTCCTGCGGGTGAGGCCAAGGCAGACCAGGAGTCGAGCCAGTCCCTCGCCATCGAGGAGGGCAAGAAGCTCTACGCCACCGGCTGCTCCAGCTGCCACGGAACCGGCGGCCAGGGCACCAGCGACGGGCCGAGCCTCGTCGGTGTCGGTGCCGCCGCCGTGGACTTCCAGGTCGGCACGGGCCGCATGCCCATGCAGCAGCCGGGTCCGCAGGCTCCGAAGAAGCCGAAGATCTACAGCCAGGACGAGATCAACCAGCTCGCGGCGTACGTCGCGTCCCTGGGTTCCGGTCCCGAGCAGCCCACCAAGAAGCAGTACGACCCGAACGGTGCCGACATCGCCAAGGGCGGTGAGCTGTTCCGTACGAACTGCGCCCAGTGCCACAACTTCACGGGTGAGGGCGGTGCGCTGACCCACGGCAAGACCGCGCCGGACCTGAGCAACGTGGACGAGAAGCACATCTACGAGGCCATGCAGACCGGCCCGCAGAACATGCCCGCCTTCCCCGACACGGTCATGCCGGAGAAGAGCAAGAAGGACATCGTCGCTTACCTGAAGACGGTGAACAGTGACGAGGCCGAGAGCCCGGGCGGCAACAAGCTCGGCGGTTTCGGTCCGGTCAGTGAGGGTCTCTTCGCCTGGGTCTTCGGCCTCGGCGCCCTGGTCGTCGTCGCCGTGTGGGTCGCGGCCCGGACCGCAAAGGCCAAGAAGTCATGAGTAGCCAGACTGGATCACACGAGAACGTGTCAGACGAGAACCTGCCGACCGCGCAGGCAGAAGGGGCGCACGGCGCGGTGGCCGTCGCGGACGATCCGCTGGCGGACCCCGGCCTTCCCCCGCACGAGCACCGCATCCAGGACAATGACGAGCGTGCCGCGAAGCGTTCCGAACGCACCGTGGCGCTGTTCTTCGTCGTGTCCATGCTTGCCACGATCGGCTTCATCGCCTCGTACGTGGCCATCCCGATCGACAAGATCGTCACCATCTGGCCGCTGGGCAAGATCGGTGCGCTGAACTTCGCGCTGGGCACGACGCTCGGTGTCGCGCTGTTCCTGATCGGCGCCGGCGCGGTCCACTGGGCCCGCACGCTGATGTCCGACGAGGAGCTCGTCGACGAGCGGCACTCCGTCACCGCGGAGCCCGAGGTCGAGGCCAAGGTCAAGGCCGACTTCAAGAAGGGCGCCGAGGAGTCCGGCTTCGGCCGGCGGAAGCTCATCCGCAACACCATGTTCGGCGCGGTCGCCCTCGTGCCGCTCTCCGGCGTCGTGCTGCTGCGCGACCTGGGCCCGCTGCCCGAGAACAAGCTCCGCAGCACGCTGTGGAGCAAGGGCAAGCTGCTGGTCAACGAGAACACCATGCAGCCGCTGCGCCCGGAGGACATCACCGTGGGCTCGCTCACCTTCGCCATGCCCGAGGGCCTGGAGATCGAGAGCGAGGACTTCCAGAAGGAGATCGCCAAGGCGGCCCTGATGCTCGTCCGGCTGGAGCCCGACGACATCAAGGACAAGCAGGAGCTCGACTGGTCCCACGAGGGCATCGTCGCGTACTCCAAGATCTGCACCCACGTCGGCTGCCCGGTCAGCCTCTACGAGCAGCAGACGCACCACGTGCTCTGCCCGTGCCACCAGTCGACCTTCGACCTGTCCGACGGTGCACGAGTGATCTTCGGTCCCGCGGGCCACCCGCTGCCGCAGCTGAACATCAGCGTCAACAAGGACGGCTACCTCGAAGCGCAGGGCGACTTCGCGGAGCCGGTTGGCCCGGCCTTCTGGGAGCGCGGATAAATGAGCACTGCAACCGAGACGAAGCCCAAGGCGCCCGCGGGTGAGCGGGTCGCCGACTGGGCCGACGGCCGGCTGGGCATCTACAGCCTCGCCAAGGCCAACATGCGCAAGATCTTCCCGGACCACTGGTCCTTCATGCTGGGTGAGGTCGCGCTCTACAGCTTCATCATCATCATCCTGACGGGTGTCTATCTGACGCTGTTCTTCCACCCGTCGATGAACGAGGTGACGTACCACGGCGCGTACGTCCCGATGCAGGGTGTCCACATGTCCGAGGCGTACGCCTCGACGCTGGACATCAGCTTCGACGTGCGCGGTGGTCTGCTCGTCCGGCAGATCCACCACTGGGCCGCGCTGATCTTCCTCGCGGCGATGTTCGTGCACATGATGCGCGTCTTCTTCACCGGTGCGTTCCGGAAGCCGCGTGAGATCAACTGGCTGTTCGGCTTCCTGCTGTTCGTGCTGGGCATGTTCACCGGCTTCACCGGCTACTCGCTCCCGGACGACCTGCTGTCCGGTACCGGTGTCCGGTTCATGGAGGGCGCGATCCTGTCCGTGCCGATCGTCGGCACGTACATCTCGATGTTCCTCTTCGGCGGGGAGTTCCCCGGCCACGAGATGGTGCCGCGCTTCTTCGCGGCGCACGTGCTGCTGCTGCCCGGCATCATGCTGGGTCTGCTGGTGGCGCACCTGATCCTGGTCTTCTACCACAAGCACACGCAGTTCGAGGGCCCCGGCCGGAAGAACAGCAACGTGGTGGGCATGCCGCTGCTGCCGGTCTACATGGCCAAGGCCGGAGGCTTCTTCTTCCTGGTCTTCGGTGTCATCTCGGTCATCGCGGCGACGTTCACGATCAACCCGGTCTGGCGGATCGGTCCGTACCGGCCCGACCAGGTGTCCACGAACGCGCAGCCCGACTGGTACATGGGCTTCTCCGAGGGCCTCATCCGTGTGATGCCGGGCTGGGAGGTCAACTTCGCCGGGCACACGCTCGTGCTGGGTGTGTTCATCCCGCTGATCATCTTCCCGCTGGTGCTGGCGGCGATCGCGGTCTACCCGTTCATCGAGTCCTGGGTCACCGGGGACAAGCGCGAGCACCACATCGCGCAGCGTCCGCGGAACGCGCCGACCCGTACGGCCTTCGGCGCGGCCTGGATCAGCTGGTACTTCGTGCTGCTCGTCGGTGGCGGCAACGACCTGTGGGCGACGCACTTCCACCTGTCGATCAACTCGATCACGTGGTTCGTGCGGATCGGCTTCTTCGTGGTGCCGGTCATCGTCTTCTGGATCACCCGTCGCATCTGCCTCGGCCTCCAGCGCCGGGACCGCGAGAAGGTGCTGCACGGACGCGAGTCCGGCATCATCAAGCGGCTGCCGCACGGCGAGTTCATCGAGGTGCACGAGCCGCTGTCGCCGGAGGAGCGCTACACGCTCACCGCGCACGAGCAGTACCAGCCGTACGAGATCGGTCCCGAGACCGACGAGAACGGAGTGAAGCGGAAGATCACCCGCCGGGAGAAGCTGCGCGCGCGGCTCTCCAAGGGTTACTACGGTGACCACGGGCAGATCGCGAAGCCGACCTCCGAGGAGTACAAGGAGATCACCGAGGGCCACGGCCACCACTGATCTCCGGGCCGTCCCGGCGGCCACTGCGCAGCGCCACGCTGGGGCCCCGTCCGCGATGCGGACGGGGCCCTTCGCCGTGTCCGGGTCCGTGCTCGGGAGGGCAGGCGGCCCTATAGGGTTTGACCAGCCCGTCACGGGCGTGCCGGGCGCGGCAGCCGCGCGCCGAGCAGACGAGACGCCCGATCAGACACGAACGCCAGGAGTGATTCCTATGAGCGCTGCGACCACCGCCGGAGGCGACACCACGGCAGCGCGCACCTGGCCGGACGTGCTGAGCGCCCTGCTGGCCGGTGAGGACCTCGGCGCGGACTCCACGGAGTGGGCGATGGACCGCATCATGCGGGGTGAGGCGAGCGACGCGCAGATCGCCGGGCTCGCGGTGGCCATGCGGGCCAAGGGCGAGACGGTCGAGGAGATCGTCGGCCTGGTGCGGGCGATGTACGAGCACGCGCGGGTGATCGAGGTGCCGGGGCCGACGGTGGACATCGTCGGTACGGGCGGGGACCGCGCGCGTACGGTCAACATCTCGACCATGTCCTCGATCGTGGTCGCGGGCACGGGTGCCCGGGTCGTCAAGCACGGCAACCGTGCCTCGTCGAGCGCGAGCGGTGCCTCGGACGTGCTGGAGAAGCTCGGCGTCAATCTGGAGCTGAGCCCGCGGCGGGTGGCCGAGGTCGCGCGGGACGCGGGGATCACCTTCTGCTTCGCCGTCCGCTTCCATCCCTCGTTGCGGCACGTCGCGGGGGCGCGGAAGGAGCTGGGCGTCCCGACGTTCTTCAACTTCCTCGGCCCGCTGACGAATCCGGCCCGGGTGCGCGCCCAGGCCACCGGTGTCGCGGACGCCAGGATGGCGCCGATCATCGCGGGCGTGCTGGCCGAACGCGGCTCGTCCGCGCTGGTGTTCCGCGGGGACGACGGGTTGGACGAGCTGACCACGACGGCGACGTCCACGGTCTGGGTGGTGCGCGACGGCATGGCCCGCAAGGAGAGCTTCGACCCGCGGGACGTCGGCGTCGAGCTGGTGCCCGTCGAGGCGCTGCGCGGTGCGGACGCCGAGTACAACGCGGGTGTCGCGCGCCGGCTGCTGGACGGGGAGCGCGGGCCGGTGCGGGACGCGGTGGTGCTCAACTCGGCCGCCGCGCTGGTCGCGTTGCACGGCCCGACGGACGCGCCGCTGCCCGAGCAGCTCGGTACGGCGATGAAGACGGCGGCCGAGTCCATCGACTCGGGCGCGGCCAGGGCGGCGCTGGAGCGCTGGGTGGCCGCGAGCACGGCCTGACGTCCCACCCCCGCGCGCCCGCGCGCTGCCTCGTCCGAGGGGATCGCAAAGCCGCCGCAACACCGTGTTAGCACCGGGCTGGCAGCGTCGTGTGCCATGAGTACCGACACGGGCAGGGACGGCGCGGGTGCGCGGGCGGCGGCGGGTGAACCGGCGGGCGCCGCACCGGAATCGGGCGGGCTGCGTACGGGGCTGACCCGGCGGCACATGAACCTCATCGCGCTGGGCGGGGTGATCGGCGCCGGGTTGTTCGTCGGCAGCGGGGTGGTGATCGCGAAGACCGGACCCGCCGCCGTGGTGGCCTTCCTGATCGCGGGCGGGCTGACCGTCGTCGTGATGCGGATGCTCGCGGAGATGACGGTGGCCCGGCCCGCGGTCGGCTCGTTCTACGTGCACGTGCGGGAGAGCCTGGGGCCGCGCGCGGGGTTCGTCACGGGGTGGCTGTACTGGTACTTCTTCGTGATCGTCGTCGCCGTGGAGGCGGTGGCGGGCGGGCGGATCATCCGGCTGTGGCTGCCGGGCGTCCCGCTGTGGGCGGTCAGCCTGGTGCTGATGGTGCTGCTGACGGCGACGAACATGGTCTCGGCGCGCAGCTACGGCGAGTTCGAGTACTGGTTCTCCTCGGTGAAGATCGCCGCGATCGTGGTCTTCCTCTTCCTCGGCGGCCTGTACCTCTCGGGCGCCTGGCCGGCCGGGGACGCGGGCGGGCCCGGGCTGGCGCACCTCACCGGGCACGGGGGCTTCGCGCCGTTCGGGGTGGCGGCGGTGCTCGCCGCCGTCGTGCCGTGCATCGGCTTCTTCACGGGTGCGGAGATCGTGACCATCGCGGCGGCGGAGTCCGAGGAGCCGGAGCGGGCCGTGGCCTCGGCGACCCGGTCGATCATCCTGCGCGTGGTCGCCTTCTACGTGCTGTCCGTCCTGGTCGTGGTGGCCGCCGTGCCGTGGAACTCCGGTGCGGTTCAGGTCAGTCCGTACGCGGCGGTGCTCGGGCGGCTGGGGGTGCCGGCGGTGGAGACGGTGATGAACGCGGTGGTGCTCGTCGCCGTCCTCTCCTGCCTCAACTCGGCGCTGTACACCTCCTCCCGGATGCTGTTCGCGCTGACCCGGAACGGGGACGCGCCGCGCGGGTTCACCCGGGTCGGCGCGAGCGGGGTGCCGCGCCGGGCGCTGCTCGCGGGGACGGTGCTGGGCTTCGCGTCCACGGTGGCGGCCTGGGCCTCGCCGGAGGGGATCTTCGCGTTCCTCATCAACTCCTACGGCGCGGTCGCGCTGTTCGTGTACCTGTTGATCGGGATCGCGCAGGTGCGGATGCGGCGCCGTCTGGAGCGGGAGGCGCCGGAGCGGCTGGGGCTGCGGATGTGGGGCTTCCCGTGGCTGAGCTACGCGGCGATCGCCGGGATGGGCGCGGTGCTGGCGGCGATGGCCGTACTCCCGGACAGCCGGGCGCAGTTCTGGATCAGTACGCTCACGCTGGCGCTCGTGCTGGGTGCGTACGAGCTGCGCCGGCGGGGCGGGACGGGGAGCCGCGGAGTGATCTCGGCCACGCCGGAAAGCCGGTGACGTGCCCGGATCCCTGTGCCATAATCCTTCGCAGGTCACGAGCGACAGCGATGAAGGCCCCGGCCCGCTGTCCGGCAACCCTCCTTCCGTGGTGGGGTGCCCCGGGTGATGACCGGGCCGCACGACACGCAAGGTCTGCGGCAAGCACGGATCCCTCGCTACCAGGGGTCCTGGGTCTGAGGGAGATTCTCGTGAGCAAGCGAATGCGATAGGGCCGCAGCGCCCCGCTCCTCATCTCACGCCTCCGCCTGGCGCCGCCGGCAACTCCCGGCCGCCCTCGGGTGGTTGACGTCCCCCTCACCCGCTCCGTACGCGGTCGCCGCAGTCCTGCCGGCACCGGGTGCGTCGAGTTCCGTTCGCCTGCTCTTTCCACGGGAGATCACCATGTCCAGCGCTTCCGCGACCACCGCTACCTGTACCTCGTCACTCTCCGTGCTCGGCCGTGACGTACGTGTGCCGCTCGTGACCGGAGGTGAGGTCACCTACGCGGCACTCGACTACGCCGCCAGCGCCCCCGCGCTGCAGAAGGTCTGGGACGACGTCGCCGCGTACGCCCCCTACTACGGCAGCGTGCACCGGGGTGCCGGGTACCTCTCGCAGCTGTCCACCGACCTGTTCGAACAGAGCCGTGCGACCGTCGCGGAGTTCCTCGGCTGCCGGGAGGACGACCAGGTCGTCTTCACCCGCGCGACGACGGACTCGCTGAACCTGCTGGCCTCCGTACTCCCCGAGGGCACCCGGGTGTTCGTCTTCGAGACCGAGCACCACGCCTCGCTGCTGCCCTGGCGCGGCCGTGCCACGACCTTCCTCGACGCGCCCCGCTCGCCCCGCCAGGCGGTGACCGTGCTGGAGGAGGCGCTGCGCGCGGCGCCCGAGGGGCCGAAGCTGGTGTGCGTCACGGGCGCCTCGAACGTCACGGGAGAGATCTGGCCGGTACGCGAACTGGCCGCCGTGGCACACCGGTTCGGGGCGCGGATCGTGCTGGACGCGGCGCAGCTCGCGCCGCACCACCCGGTGGACATCGCCGCGCTGGACGTCGACTGGGTCGCCTTCTCCGGGCACAAGCTGTACGCGCCCTTCGGCGCCGGCGTCCTCGCGGGCCGGGCCGACTGGCTGCGCGAGGCCGAGCCGTACCTCGCGGGCGGCGGCGCGAGCCGGAAGGTGGTGCGCGGCGCGGAGGGGAACGGGGCCGTCGAGGTCGAGTGGCACACCAACGCGGCCCGGCACGAGGCCGGTTCGCCGAACGTCATCGGCGCGTACGCCATCGCCTCCGCCTGCCGGGCCCTGACCGAGGCCGGGTTCGACGCGCTGCTGCGGCGCGAGCGGGAGCTGATCGGGCGGCTGTGCGCGGGGCTCGCCGAGGTGCCCGAGGTCAAGGTGCTCTCGCTGTTCGGGGAGGACGCGGACCGGGTGGGCGTGCTCTCCTTCGTCGTCGAGGGCTGGAACAGCTCGCACTTCGCGGCCGCGCTCTCGGCCGAGTACGGCATCGGCGTCCGCGACGGGCTCTTCTGCGCCCACCCGCTGCTGCGCACCCTGCTCGGCGCGGAGGAGCAGGAGCCCGGCGAGTGCGGCGCCCCGGAGGCGGCGCCGGGCGAGAAGTCGCTCAACGCGGTACGGGTCAGCTTCGGCGCGGGCACGCCGGACGAGCACATCGAGCGGTTCGTGCGGGCGGTGAAGGAGCTGGTGCGCGACGGCGCCCGCTGGAGCTACCGCACCGAGGACGGCCGCTGCGTCCCGGACCGCGGCGCGGACAGCGCCGCCGGACAGGGCTGAGCGGGGGCCGGTCCCGTACGGCGGCCCCCGCGTTCCCCGCTCAGGCGGCGGGCCGGGTGCGGGCCGTGGCGCCGGCGCGGTCCGCCGGGCGGGTGTGCGGGGCCGCCGCCTCGGAGCGGTCGGTGCTGCCGGTGCGGGTGCCCGAGCGGCCCGCGCCGGAGCGCGAGCCCGGCAGGCGGGTGCCGAGCAGCACCATGCGGACGGCGTGCTCGGCCGCGTCGGTGAGGAACTCCTCGGCGTGCCCGAGCGCCTCGGGCAGGGCGAGCGGGCGGGGCAGGATCGAGGCGTAGGCGTCGATCCCGCAGGCCCGCACCTCGTGCACGCCCTCGCCGAGGGTGCCCGCGAGCGCGATCACCGGCGTGTCGAACTCCCGTGCTCTGCGGGCGACTTCGGCGGGCACCTTGCCGCGCGGGGTCTGCCCGTCCAGTGAGCCCTCGGCGGTGATGACGAGGTCGGCGCGGCCGAGCGCCTCGTCCAGGCCGAGGCTGTCGAGCAGCACGTCGAAGCGGGGGAGGAGCCGGGCGCCGAGCGCGGCCAGCCCGGCCCCGAGCCCGCCGGAGGCACCCGTTCCGGGCCCGTGCCGCAGGTCGGTGCCAGCGGCGGGGAGGAGGTCGCGGGTGAGGACCTCGGCCCAGCGGTCGAGCGCCCGCGCGAGCTGCTCGGTCTGCTCCGGTGTGGCCCCCTTCTGCGGGCCGAAGACGCGGGCGACGCCGCGCTCGCCGCAGAGCACGTTGAACGGGTTGCAGGCGACGAGGAGTTCGGCCTCGGCCAGCCGCGGGTCGAGCCCGCTCGGGTCGATCCGCGCCAGGCGGTCGAGGGCCGCGCCGCCGCGCGGGAGCTCCTCGCCGTCGGCGTCGAGCAGCCGGGCGCCCAGGGCCTGGAGCGCGCCCGCGCCGCCGTCGGAGGTGCCGGAGTCGCCGCAGCCGACGAGGATGCGGCGGGCTCCCGAGTCCAGCGCGGCGCGCAGCAGTTCGCCGACGCCGTACGTGGTGGTCGCGCCCGGGTCGCGGCGGTCCGCCGGCACCAGGGAGAGGCCGGCCACGGCCGCCATCTCCACGACCGCCGTGGGCACCGCGGGCACGGTGTGCCCGAGCAGCGCGAAGTGCGTGCGTACCGGCTCGCCGACCGGCCCGGTGGCGGTGAGCGGCCGCAGTTCGCCGTCGGTGGAGCAGGCCAGGGCCTCGGCCGTGCCCTCGCCGCCGTCGACGAGCGGGACGAGGTCGATCGCCGCCTCCGGCGCGACCCGGCGGATGCCGGCGGCGACGGCCTCGGCGGCGTCCCGGGCCGACAGCGACTCCTTGAAGCCGCTCGGCGCGACCGCGAAGCGGAGCGGTCCGCCCTCGGCGGAGGCCCGGGCGGAGCCGGCGGCGATGCCGGTGGCGGTGCGGGCGCGCGCCCTGGCCCGGGCGCGGGAGGAGGCGGAGGGGGCGGAGGCGGCGCGGGACGACGGTACGGACATGCGGAACTCCCGGAACGTGGAAGGCGGAACGTGACAGGCGGCGCCGGTGAGGACGTCCGCCGGAGCGGGTCGGGGGAGTGCGTCAGGGGGCGAGCACGGGGACGCCGAGCAGCGGCCAGACGGCCAGCGCGAACACCAGCACCAGCGCGGCCATCAGCGGCGCCAGGATCGCCGAGAGCCGCAGCAGGTCACGCGGCTCGTAGGTGGTCACTCCCGGTATGTCGGAGAACAGCGCGACGGGCTTGGCCGAGGCGGGCAGCGTGTGGCAGAACCCGGCGGCCGCCGTCGAGGCGAGCGCCGCCGCGACGGGGTTGACGCCCGCGCCCGCCGCGGCCGCGATCACCAGCGGGACCAGCACGCTGGAGCGGGCCGAGCGGGACTGGAGCACCAGGTGCGCCACCGTGCTGACGACCACGACGACGGCGAGGAACAGCCACGGCGGCACCGAGGCGCCCGCCGAGATGCCGTCCACCAGCCACTTCGCGGCGCCCGACTCGGACAGCGCGACGCCCATCGCCATCGTCGCGGCCATGAACAGCAGCAGCGACCACGGCACCGTGGCGAGCGCGTCCTTGAGGCGGACGGTGCCCAGCGCGGGCGAGGCGGCGACGACCGCGCCGATCAGCGCGACGAGCGCGGGCGAGACCCCGTGCAGCGGCTCGCTGCACCACAGCGCGACGACGGTGATCAGCAGCAGCGCCGAGCGGGCCTCGTTCTGCGAGAGCGGCCCGGTGACGGGGGTCTCGGTGTGCAGGCCGATGTCCTCGGCGGTGATGTGC
This sequence comes from Streptomyces sp. HNM0574, assembly GCF_012726235.1. Taxonomy (GTDB): domain Bacteria; phylum Actinomycetota; class Actinomycetes; order Streptomycetales; family Streptomycetaceae; genus Streptomyces. The sequence continues at coordinate 320,515 of NZ_JAASAH010000004.1, read as the reverse complement.
ACCGGCTCGCGCCGGTCGGCCCGGCGGGTCGTCGTCAACAGCACGACCTCGGCGGCCAGATGGGACCCCACGATCGCCAGCGGCAGCCCGAGCAGCAGCCACTGGGTGAAGCCGATGTGCTCGCCCGTGGTCTCGAACAGCACGTTCACGGTGATCAGATGGGCGCCGGCGCCGATCAGCGTGGCCACGGCGGACAGCAGGATCACGGTGGGGAACAGCAGCGCCAGCATCACCACCACCCGCTTGCGCTCCGCCAGCACGGAGGCGAGCGCGAGGAAGACGGGCAGCGCGAGCGCGGCCCGTCCCGAGGTGGCGGGCACGGCGAAGGCGCTGACCACCAGCGCCGCCGTGGTGAGGTGCGCCAGCTGCCGCACGTTCCGCGCCCCGCTCACCAGGAACGCGGCGGCCCGCGCCGCCAGCCCGGTGCGGGAGACCGCGGCGGCGAGGACGAAGGCGCAGATCAGCAGCCAGACCGTCTCGTCGCCGAGGGTGCCGAACAGGGCGTCGCTGCTGAGCACTCCGGTCGCGGTGAGGACGAGCCCGGCGCCGAGCGCGATGTAGGTGTCGTCGACGGGCGTCGCGATCCAGGCGCAGGTGGCGAGGGCGAAGACGGCCAGCGTGATCCGCGCGTCACCGCTGACGCCGGGGAAGTTGCCTGGCACGGCGAGCAGGGCGCAGACGCTGAGGGCGGCGCACACGGCTACCGCACGGCCGGGACTGAGGGTCATGGAAGACACTCTCGCGAGCCGCTGTGAGTCGCCCATGAGCGTTGTATGAAAGCGACTTCATGCGCCGTCGGCGGGGTCGCACGGGGGAGTGAGGGCCCCTTGACGAGGGCGCCGGCGCCGGATCCGTCCGGCGCCGGCGGGGGTTCACGGCAGGCGGTAGCCCATGCCGCGGACGGTCTCCACGCGCTGCGTGCCCAGCTTCTTCCGCAGCGCCCGCACGTACACGTCGACGATGTTGGAGCCCGGGTCGAAGTCGTAGCCCCAGACGTGGGAGAGGATCTGCTCGCGCGAGAGGACCTGGCCCGGGTGGCGCAGGAACAGCTCCAGCAGCACGAATTCACGTGCCGTCAGGTCCACCGTCCGGTCCCCGGCGTGCGCCCTGCGGGTGCGCAGGTCGAGGCTGAGGTCGCCGCTGCGCAGCAGGGTCACCTCGGGGACGCGGGCCGCGGTGCGCAGCCGGAGCCGCACCCGGGCCAGCAGTTCCTCGAAGCGGAACGGCTTGGTCATCCAGTCGTCGGCGCCGCCCTCCAGACCGGCGACGGTGTCGCCCACGGAGTCCCGCGCGGTGAGCACGATGACGGGCACGGTGACCCGGGACTCGCGCAGTTCGCGCAGCACCGTGAAGCCGTCCTTGCCGGGCAGGCCGATGTCCAGCACGACGAGGTCGAAGCCGCCGGTACAGGCGTAGTCGAAGGCCGTCCTGCCGTCCTCGGCGACGGTGGTCGCGAACCCGTTGGCCCGCAGGCCCTTTTCGACGAAGGAGGCGATGCGCTCCTCGTCCTCCACGATCAGGATGCGGTTCATCCGTCCTCTCCAGGTGCCGCGGGAACGGCGATGACGAAGGTGGCTCCGCCGCCCGGCGTCGCGCGCAGCTCCACGCCGCCGCCGGGGTGGCCGTCCGCGATCGCCTTGACGATCGAGAGGCCGAGCCCGGCGCCGCTGCCCGAGCCGCGCCGGGAGGTGCCACGGCGGAATCGTTCGAAGATCAACTCGGCGTCGTCCGCGCGGACTCCCGGTCCGGTGTCGGCGACGTACAGCTCGACCGTTCCGGGGTGCCAGCCCCCGGCCGCCGGTCCGGGCGGGGGGACCAGGGTCGAGCCGCCGGGCGGCAGGGGGGCGCCCGCCGGTCCGGTGCCGGCCTGCGGTCCTGGCGCCGCGGTGCGGCGGGAACCGATCCACACCGTCGCGCCCGGCGCCGTGTGCTGCACGGCGTTCTGCGCCAGCTGCACCATGGCCTGCGTGACGCGCTGCGGGTCGAGCAGCACGGTGCCCTCGGCGACCTCGGCCAGCCGCCAGTCGCGGTCGCCGAGGGTGCGGGCCTTGACGAAGACGTCGGCGGTGAGCTCCGCCAGTTCGACGGGCTCGGGCGAGACGAAGTCGGGGCGCTCGGACTTCGCGAGCAGCAGCAGGTCCTCGACGATCCGGCTCATCCGGTCCAGCTCGTCGGTCACCAGCCGGATGGTCTCCTCCCGCTCGGCCGCCGTCTCCGTCGCCGTGCCCATCACCTCCAGGTGACCGCGCACGATGGTGATCGGCGTCCGCAGCTCGTGCCCCGCGTCGTCGACGAACTGGCGCTGCACGGCGAAGGCCCGCTCCAGCCGGTCCAGCATCCCGTTGAACGTCTCGGCGAGCGCGGCGATGTCGTCCTTGCCCTCGACGGGGATGCGCCGGGTCAGGTCCTGCTCGGTCAGCTGGGCCGCCGTCGTCCGCACCAGCCGTACGGGGGCGAGGATGCGCCCCGCGGCGGCCCAGCCGACGCACACCGTCATCAGCAGGGCCACGCCGGAGATGGCCAGCAGGATGCGGAAGATCTCCTCCACGCCCTCCTGCTCCCGGTCGGCATGGAAGGCGACGACGAACGTGCCGCGCGGCGCGCCCTTGCCGCCCGGCTCGATCACCACCTTCGACCAGCGGATCTCGCCCTGGGGCCGGTGCAGGGTCCCGGAGGAGGCGGTGCTGGAGGTGATCTCGCGCAGCGAGGCGCGGTCCTCGTGCAGCGGCAGCGCGCTGGGGATGTCCCTGGTCTGCCGGATCACGCGGCCGTCGACGACGCCGAGCAGCTCCTCGTCCGGGTCGGCGTACTGCCGCTCCAGGAAGACCCGCAGCAGCCGGTCCGCGTCGTTGAACGGGCGGCCCGTCTCCGGGTCCTGGCCGCGCTCGACGAGGTTGACGAACTCGCCGGCCTCCTGCGCGTGCAGCCGCGTCACCCGCTGGTCGATGTCGCGCAGCAGGATCGAGCGGGTGGTCGCCGCGACGGCGGTGAGCCCCACGGCCATGACCACCAGCAGCCACACCAGGATCCGGACCCGCGCGGACAGCCTGACGCGCCCGCGCGGACGCGCGGGTGCGGCGGGGTCCTCGGTCCCGTCAGCCGTCGGCACCGGGGCCGTCGTCCGCGTCGTCGTCCTGGTCATCGGCACCGCCGGTGTCGTCGTCGGCGTCGTCCTCGGTGGGGGACGGCGGCGGGACGGTCTCGTCCCCGGTGGGCTTCGGGGAGTCGGAGGGGCCCTTGCTGCCCGAGGGGTCGGGTGAGGTGGACGAGCCCGTCGACGGGCTCTTGCTCGGGTCCAGCTCGACCTCGGCCGGTGCCTTCGGGGGGTCGGGGCTGTCGGTCAGCGCGTAGCTGGTGGCGGCGATGCCGAGCGGGATGGCGACGACGGCCGTCAGCGTCGCCATGCGGTGTGAGAAAGCCATACGGACAAGCCTGGTCGGCGTACCAGGGCGTCTTCATGAAGGCCGGATGAGGAAATCTTCATGCGTCGAGGCCGATGGCGAAGGCCGACTCCAGATCGTGCTCGGAATAGGTGCGGAAGGCGATGTGCGTCTCGGTGTGCTGGACGCCGGGGACCTTGCTGATCCGGCCGGGGATGACGTCCGCCAGGTCGTCGTGGCGCGAGACCCGGACCATCGCGATCAGGTCGTGCGCACCGGTGACCGAGTAGACCTCGCTGACGCCTTCGAGCGCGGCGATCTGCTCGGCGATCTCGGGGATGCGGTCGGTGCTCGTCCTGATGAGCACGATCGAGGTGATCACGGCTGGTTCTCCCTAGGTCGCCGGCGCTGGCCTGCCCACTTTAGCCGTACGGAAACGGAGCCACGCGTAGAGGAAGCCCAGGGTGAATCCGACGATGTGCGCGAGGTACGCGACGCCGGGGCCGGACGCGGCCTCGCGGGCCGCGAGCCACTGGAGCGCGAGCCAGAAGACCAGCACCAGCCAGGCGGGGAAGCGCAGCGGCAGGAAGAAGAGGAACGGGAAGACACTGGTCACCCGCGCCCCCGGGTACAGGTAGAGGAAGGCGCCCAGCACTCCCGAGACGGCGCCGGAGGCACCGATCAGGGTCTCGGTCGAGCCCCAGTAGGCGGCGGCGTAGCAGAGCATCGCGATGTATCCGGTGAACGCGTAGAAGAGGACGAACCGGAGCGCACCCATCCGCCGTTCCACGAGCCCGCCGAAGACCAGCAGGAAGAGCACGTTGCCGATCAGGTGGAGCCAGTTGCCGTGCAGGAACAGCGCGCTGAACGGGGTGAACAGCGGCCGGATCGCCCCCGCCCACAGACTCCGCGGCAGCACGCCCCAGCGCTGGAACCAGTCGGCCTGCGCCCGGTGGAGCCCCCCGCCCGAGCCGTACACCGGGAGGAAGCCGGAGGCCGGGCTGAGGAGGAAGATCAGGCAGCACGATCCGATGAGCGTGTAGGTCATGACGGGACGCGACGGCATGAGCGGGATCATGACTGCTCGGTTACGGGGCAGGCTCCACGACACACGAGTCCGGTGCCAGGTCTTAGGGTGACGGTGGGTGCTCCCGCGCTCCCCGCACTCCCGGCCGGCCGGTCTTCGTGGCACGTACCAGGCCAGAAGTCACAACCCGACAGAAGGAAGAGGAACACGACGATGGCGGTCCCCACGCCCACGGCCGAGACCCGCTGGCGCTGCACGCTCTGCGGCAACCTGACCCGCTTCGACGTGACGCGCTCCAGCCGCGTCGTCGAGTACGTCCACCTGGACCTGGCCGGTGAGCCCAAGGTCGAGGAGCGGGAGGTGCTCAGTGAGAACATCGAGTCCGTGCGCTGCCGCTGGTGCAACGCCGTGGACGAGATCGAACTCGTGGACCGGCCGGGCGCCGAGGTCTGAGGAACGGCAGGTGTGAGCGGTGGTGAAACGGACGGGTGACGACGGCGGGCCCGGGCGCGAGGCGCACGAGCACGCCCCGTCACCGGTCGGCGAGGGCGAGGCGGTGCCGGGTGGCCCCGAATCGCTGGACCGGCCGCTGCCGGAGAAGGTGCGCCGCCGGGTGGTGGCGCTCACCGGAGGGGTCCTCGGCGCGCTGACGATGGCCGAACTGCCCCTCCCGCTGCGGCAGTACGCCCGTTTCACCCCGCAACGCCGGATTCGCTTCGGCGGCAACGCCATGGCCACGGCGCTGGAGAACGAGTCCGTCTTCCGGCGGCGCATCGCCGAGCTGCTGCGCGAGCAGCTGCCGGAACTGGCCGAGCTGGCCGAGGCGCTGGAGTCCGGCGCCCCGCCCCCGGCCGCCGACCCGGTCGACGTCGCGGCCCTCGCGTACGTCCTGCGGCCGGACGGCTGGCCGAAGCTGGTCGCGGCGGCCAGCGAGGAGGCCGAGCGGGCGCAGGCCGAGCAGGCCGGTGAGGAGACCCAGCGCGAACTGGGCCGCCTCCGCGAGGAGTTGGCACAGGCCCGCTCCGCCGCGCGGACCGACGCCGAGCAGCACCGGCGGGATCTGGACGCGGCCCGCAGGCAGCTGGAGTCCACCCAGCGGAAGCTGCGCAGCGCGCAGAGCGACGTCAAGCGCGGCGAGGCCGAGGTGCGCAAGCTGCGCACCGAACTGGAGTCGGTGCGCGGGACGGCGGCCGCCGACCGCACCGCGGCCGAGAGCGAGGCGCGGCGGCTGCGCGCCCGGCTCGCCGAGGCGGAGTCGGCGCTGGAGGCCGGGCGCCGCGCGGCCCGTGAGGGGCGCAGCGTCGAGGACATGCGGGTGCGGCTGCTGCTGGACACCGTGCTGGAGGCGGCGCAGGGCCTGCGCCGCGAACTGGCCGTACCGCCCGCCTCGATCCGCCCGGCCGACACCGTGGACGCGGAGGAGCCGGGCCGGATGACGCCGAAGGACATCGCCGCGCGCGCCCTGTCCGAGACCGACCCGGCCCTGCTGGACCAGCTGCTGGCGCTGCCGCAGGCCCATCTCGTCGTCGACGGCTACAACGTGACGAAGACGGGCTATCCGCAGATGCCGCTGGAGAAGCAGCGGCTGCGGCTGCTCGGCGGCCTCTCCGGCCTCGCGGCCCAGTCGGGCGCCGAGGTCACCTGCGTGTTCGACGGCGCCGACCTCGCGGCCCCGGTGCTGCTCGCGCCGCCGCGCGGGGTGCGGGTGCTGTTCAGCAAGTCGGGCCAGACGGCGGACGAGGTGATCCGGCAGCTGGTGCGCGCCGAGCCCGACGGGCGGCCCGTCGTGGTCGTCTCCTCCGACCGCGAGGTCGCCGACGGCTGCGCCGCGGCCGGCGCCCGCCCGGTGGCCTCGACGCTCCTGCTGAACCGGCTCGCGCACCCGTAGCCCGCAACTCCCGCGGGCCTGCGTCCGGTTCGTCCCTCTGTGGCTGTCGTCGCCCTGCGTGGCCGGTGCCGTGTGCGAGGTCCGTCCCGCTGTTCGGTGAAGTGTCCCCCCGCGGGGTGAAAAGGCGGGGTGCGGGCGCCTCCTCACGGGTCAACGGCCTTCCGGTGGGCGGGTGTTCGGCCGCAGTGCGTGACACTCTCATCGCAGCGCGTGTGAACTGAGTAAAGAATCCTCTCCCCTGACGGGTTTTTACCCGGGGGGATTTGATCCGATCAGATACGCGTGGCTAATGTCTGGCCCGAAGCTCCGCGTTGTTGATCATCCATCCGGGGTGGCAGCGGAGGACCGCCTAGTTCCGCCGAGTCGAGACGACGCGGGCCGGTGTGACTGACCGGCAGGCGGCTGAGGAAGAAGGAGATCGCCCCAGTGGCGTCCCACCGTCGTCCCAAGCAGCCCAGTCGCACTCGTGCCACCGTGCTCACCGCGACCGCGGCGGCAGCCGTCGCCCTCACCACGGCCCAGGGGGCCCAGGCCGCTCCCGGCAAGCCCTCGAAGGAAGAGGTCAAGGAGAAGGTCGACAAGCTCTACGAGGAAGCCGAGGCGGCGACCGAGAAGTACAACGGCGCCAAGGAGAAGCAGAAGGACCTGCAGAAGCAGGTCGGCGACCTCCAGGACAGCGTCGCGCGCGGGCAGGACGACCTGAACGGCATGCGGGACGGCCTCGGTTCGATGGCCACCGCGCAGTACCGCACCGGCGGCATCGACCCCTCCGTGCAGCTCTTCCTCTCGGCCGACCCGGACAGCTACCTCGACAAGGCCTCCACGCTCGACCAGTTGAGCGCCAAGCAGGCCGAGGCGGTCAAGAAGATCCAGACCAAGCAGCGCAGCCTCGCGCAGCAGCGCGAGGAGGCCTCCGGCAAGCTGGAGGACCTCGCCGAGACCCGCAAGGAGCTCGGCGAGAAGAAGGAGAAGATCCAGGGCAAGCTCGCCGAGGCCCGCGAGCTGCTCAACTCCCTGACGGCCGAGGAGCGCGAGCGCCTCGCCGAGAAGCAGGCCCGCGCCGACCGCGAGGCCGGTGAGCGCGCCGACCTCGGCAGCGACGCCTCGGCCTCGGCCCGCGCCGCCGCCGCGTTCGGCGCCGCCAAGACGAAGATCGGCTCGCCGTACGTCTGGGGCGCCACCGGGCCCAGCTCCTTCGACTGCTCGGGCCTCACCTCCTGGGCGTTCAACCAGGCCGGCGTCTCCATCCCGCGCATCTCCCAGGACCAGGCCAACGCCGGCTCGCGGCTCGGCCAGGACGCGCTCAAGCCGGGCGACCTGGTGTTCTTCTACGACGACCTGCACCACGTCGGCTTCTACGCGGGCAACGGCCAGATCCTGCACGCGCCGAAGCCCGGCGCCAACGTGCGGTACGAGTCGATCAACAACATGCCGTTCCAGTTCGGCGTCCGCATCGGCTGACGCCCGGCTCCGCCGGCCCGCCCGGCCGTCCCCCGTACGATCGTGCGCGTGGTGGATCACGGCTGGCGGGTGCGGCGGACGGGACGGTTCCGGCGGGGGATCGGCCTCCTTGTGAGCGCCGCGCTGCTCGCCGGGCTCAGCGCCTGCGACGACGGCGGGCGCGAGCGGGCCGAGGGCGACCGGCACGCGCTCCAGCACCTGCTCGACGACCAGGCCGCCGCCGTGACCGGGGGCGGCCCGGACGGCGCCCGCGACTTCCTCGCCACCGTGGACCCCGCGGCCCGCGGCTACCGGCTCCAGCAGCAGCGCGTCTTCGCGAACCTGGAGCGGCTGCCCCTCGCCGAGTTCTCCTACCGCCTCACCGGGGCCCCGCGCCGGACGGACGGCGACGGCACCGGCCAGGTGCGCGCCGAGGCCGAGGCGGAGCTCAGCTACCGGCTGCGCGGCTACGACCACCGGCCCGTCGTCTCCACCGAGCGGCTCTCCTTCGTCCGGCGCGGTGAGGACTGGTACGTCCGGGCCGAACTCTCCGGCAGCGACCGCCAGTTGTGGGAACAGGGCGAGATCACCGCGGTACGCGGCGCACGCTCCGTCGTGCTGGGCGTCGGCCAGAGCCGCGCCCGGCTGCGCGCCCTCGCCCGGGACGCCGACCGCGCGGTGACCGAGGTGACCGACGCCTGGCCGCACGGCTGGCCGCGCCGGGCCGTCCTCGAAGTGCCCGGCTCGGCCGAGGAGATGGCCGGGCTGCTTGACGCGAGCCCGTCCGAGTACGAGGGGATCGCCGCCGTCACCACCGGCGAGTCGGGCGTCTCCCCGGACGCCCCCGCCGACCGGGTCCTGGTCAACCCCGACGCGTACGGCGAACTCAGCGAGGAGGGGCGGCGGATCGTGCTCACCCACGAGGCCGTGCACGTCGCCACCCGGACGCACACCTCCGACTCGACGCCGATGTGGCTCTCCGAGGGGCTCGCCGACTGGATCGGCTACCGGGGCTCGGACCGCACGCCCCGGGAGGCCGCGCCCGAACTGACCCGCGCCCTGCGGAAAGACGGGCCGCCGCGCGCCCTGCCCTCGGACGAGGACTTCCGCTTCGGCGGCGGCCGGCACGTGCTGGGCCGCGCCTACGAGGGCAGCAGGCTGGCCTGCGAACTCATCGCGCGGGACTGGGGCGAGAGCCGCCTGGCCGCCTTCTACGTCGCCGTCGGCCGCCAGGGGAAGGACGCGGACGCCGCCGTGGACGAGGCGCTGCGCGCGGAACTCGGCCTGAGCCGGGACGAGTTCACCGCACGCTGGCGCGCGTACGTCGAGCACCGGCTGGGCTGAGCCGCCCCGCGCTCAGGCTGCCGGCACCGCCGGCGGCGCGGGCACCGTCGTACGCCACAGCCGCAGCGCCGCCGTCAGGCAGGCGGCGACGAGCAGGCCGTTGCGGACCAGCAGCAGCGCGATGCCCGTCGGGGTGCTGCCGACGACGTCCGCGAAATGCAGCGGGAACTCCAGGAACGTGACGCCCGTCGCCACGAGCACCAGCACGGCGGCCGGACGCTGGCGGCTCGCCCGCAGTGTCAGACAGACGGCCGCGAGGCCGACGAGCCAGAGCAGGTACTGCGGGCTGATCACACGGCTGGTGGTGGTGAACAGCAGCACGGCCGTCAGCGCGGCGTCCGCCGGGGTGGCCGCGCTCCAGGTGCGGGCCCGCAGCCGCCACAGCAGCAGCCAGCCGAAGGCCGCCGCGGTCAGCGCCAGGGCCACGTCGCTGACCACGTTCACGTACGGGCCGAGGAACTCCACCGAGCCGTAGTGCAGCAGGACCTGCCCCTCCCAGCCGAAGTGCCGGGCCACGTGGAAGACCAGCGAACCCAGCGACTCCACCTCGGTGCCGCGTTCGCGCTGGTAGGTGAGGAAGTCGAAGGCGCCGGGCAGCGCGGCGGCGAAGCCGGCGGCGAGGACGGCCGCGGTCACGGCCGCCGCCGTCACGGCCCGGCGCGCGGGCCGGCCCCGCCCGATGCCGGCCAGCAGCAGCACGGGCCACACCTTCAGCATCGCGCCGAACCCGGCCAGCGCCCCCGCCACCGCGGGCCGCCGTACCGCGGCGAGCAGCGCGGCCACGGCGACGGCCGTCACCATCAGGTCGTAGCGCGCGTACGCCGTGGGTCCGAGCAGTGGTACTCCGGCGACCCAGCCCCAGGCGCCCGCGCGGCTCCCGCCGGTCCGCCTGCCCGCGCGCAGCAGCAGCGCCAGGACGACGGCGTCGACGGCGCAGACCAGCAGGAAGAACGCGGACGGGTAATCGAGCCCGGGCAGCAGCGCCTCCGACAGCAGGAGGGGGGAGAGGATGGGGAGCGCGGCGGCCGGCGGGTACTGCCAGGTCTCGTCGTCCAGCGGGAAGGTGCCGGTGCGCAGCACGTCGGACCAGCCCTGGTAGATCACGTGCACATCGCTGGTGACGTCCGGGCCCGGCAGCGTGACCACCCGGAACACGCACAGCAGCAGCGCGGCCCGGGTCACCAGCCACACGGCCCGCACCGGCCAGACGGGCGCGGGGCGTCCCGTACCCGCGGGCGGGGTGCCCGCAGAGGTGCCGTCCCCGGTGGCCCGGCCCGTCTCCGGCGCCGGGGCCGCCTCCGTGCCGTCCGTCATGCCCACCTCGTCGTCTCCGCTCCGGCGCCGCGGGCGCGGCGCAGCGCCATCATGCCCGCTGCACCGGCACGGCGACGAAACCACGACACCACGGGGGTACGACGGCCGTACGACCAGCGGGCGACGGGGGGTACGGCGGCGGCCCGGGGGCCGGGGCGGGGCACAGGGTACTGTCGGCGGCGATGGACAAGACCCTGATCGTGACCAACGACTTCCCGCCCCGGCCCGGCGGCATCCAGGCCTTCCTGCACAGCATGGCCCTGCGCCTCGATCCGTCCCAGGTCGTCGTCTACGCGTCCACCTGGAAGCGGACGGCGGAGGGCATCGAGGCCACCCGGAAGTTTGACGCGGACCAGCCCTTCACCGTCGTCCGCGACCGTACGACGATGCTGCTGCCCACCCCGCGGGTCACCCGCCGCGCCACGGAGCTGCTGCGCGAACACGGCTGCCGCTCCGTCTGGTTCGGCGCCGCCGCGCCGCTCGGCCTGATGGCCCCCGCGCTGCGTAAGGCGGGCGCCCGGCGGCTCGTCGCGACCACGCACGGGCACGAGGCCGGCTGGGCCCAGCTGCCCGCGGCCCGCCAACTGCTGCGGCGGATCGGCGAGGGCACGGACACGATCACCTATCTCGGCGAGTACACCCGCTCCCGCATCGCCGGCGCGCTCACCCCCGAGGCGGCGGCCCGCATGGTCCAACTCCCGCCGGGTGTGGACGAGAAGACCTTCCACCCCGACTCGGGCGGCGACGAGGTACGGGCCGGGCTCGGGCTCGCCGACCGCCCGGTCGTCGTCTGCGTCTCCCGGCTGGTGCCGCGCAAGGGCCAGGACACCCTGATCCGCGCGATGCCCCGGGTGCTGGAGCAGGTGCCGGACGCCGTGCTGCTGATCGTCGGCGGCGGCCCGTACCGGCAGGACCTGGAGCGGCTGGCCCGCGAGACCGGCGTCGCGGACGCGGTGCGCTTCACCGGCGCGGTGCCCTGGGAGGAGCTGCCGGCGCACTACGGCGCGGGCGACGTGTTCGCCATGCCGTGCCGGACGCGGCGCGGGGGACTGGACGTCGAGGGGCTCGGCATCGTCTACCTGGAGGCGTCGGCCACCGGACTCCCCGTCGTCTCCGGCGACTCGGGCGGCGCTCCGGACGCGGTCCTCGACGGCGAGACCGGCTGGATCGTCCGCGGCGGCGCCCCCGAGGAGGCGGCGGAGCGGATCACCGTCCTGCTCCGCGACCCGGAACTGCGCGCCCGGATGGGCGCGCGCGGCCGGCAGTGGGTCGAGGAGCGCTGGCGCTGGGACCTTCTCGCCCAGCGACTCCGCGAACTCCTCTGACACAGAAGCGCAGTTCCCCGGCCCCGGAAGGGGCGCGGGGAACTGCGCGAGCAGCGTCCAGGACCGTCAGTCCGACGACGGCCTCATGCCGAGTACAGCGCCTCGATCTCGTCCGCGAAGTCCTTCGCGACCACACCGCGTTTCAGCTTCAGCGAGGGCGTGATGTGCCCCGACTCCTCCGTGAACTGGGTCGACAGCACCCGGAACTTGCGCACCGACTCGGCCCGCGAGACCGCCTCGTTGCCCTCGTCCACGGCCTTCTGCAGCTCGGCCCGCAGCTCCGGGTCGGCCAGCAGCTCGCCGTGCGGAAGCCCGGACTTGCCGTGCTCCTCGGCCCAGCGGGGCAGGAACTCCTCGTCCACGGTGAGCAGCGCGCCGACGAACGGCCGTCCGTCGCCCACGACCATGCACTCGGCGACGAGCGCGTGCCCGCGGATGCGGTCCTCGATGACGGCCGGGGCGACGTTCTTGCCGCCCGCCGTCACCAGGATCTCCTTCTTGCGGCCCGTGATGGTGAGGAAGCCGTCGGCGTCGAGGGTGCCGATGTCACCGGTGTGGAACCAGCCGTCGGACAGCGCCTCGTCGGTGGCCTGCTGGTTGTTCCAGTAGCCGGAGAAGAGGTGCTCGCCGTGCAGCATGACCTCGCCGTCGTCGGCGATCCGCACCACCGAGCCGGGCAGCGGCTGGCCGACGGTGCCGATCTTCTGCCGGTCGTACGGGTTGAACGCCGTCGCCGCACAGGACTCGCTCAGCCCGTACCCCTCCAGCACCGTGAAGCCGATGCCGCGGTAGAAGTGGCCGAGCCGCTCGCCGAGCGGGGCGCCGCCGGAGATCGCGTGCGTGGCCCGCCCGCCGAGGACGGCGCGCAGCTTGCTGAACACCAGCTTGTCGAAGACCTTGTGCTGGAACTTCAGCTTCAGCGACGGGCCCGCCTCGGTGTCCCGGGCGCGGCTGTAGGCGATCGCCGTCTCCGCCGCCTTGTCGAAGATCTTGCCCTTGCCGTCGGCCTGGGCCTTGGCGCGCGCGGTGTTGAAGACCTTCTCGAAGACGCGGGGCACGCCCAGCACCATCGTCGGCCGGAAGGAGCCGAGTTCGTCGGTGAGCGTCTTGACGTCGCTGACGTGCCCGAGCTTGATCGGGGCCAGCATCGAGGCCACCTGCACCAGCCGTCCGAAGACGTGCGCGACGGGCAGGAAGAGCAGCACCGAGCCCTCGCCGGGACGGAACATCGGGCGCAGCCGCTCGACGACGTTGCCGCACTCGGCGAAGAAGGCGCGGTGGCTGAGCACGCAGCCCTTGGGGCGGCCGGTGGTGCCGGAGGTGTAGACGATGGTGGCGGGCGAGTCGGCGTTGGCGACGGAGCTGCGCTCCTCCACCGTCGCGTCGTCGATCTCCGCGCCCTCGGCGGCGAGTTGGGCGATCGCGCCCCCGTCGGCCCCGCCGTCCGCCGGCTCGATCTGCCAGACGTGGCGCAGGTCCGCGAGGCGGTCCCGGACCGACTCGACGGCCTTGGTGTGCGCCTCGCTCTCGACGAGGCAGGCCACGGCGCCCGAGTCGCCGAGGATCCAGGCGATCTGCTCCGGCGAACTCGTCTCGTACACGGGGACGGTGACGCCGCCCGCGCTCCAGATGGCGAAGTCCAGCAGCGTCCACTCGTACCGCGTGCGGGACATGAGGCCGACCCGGTCGCCGGGGCTGACGCCCGCCGCGATCAGGCCCTTCGCGGCCGAACGGACCTCGGCGAGGAATGTGGTGGAGGTGATGTCCTCCCACCCGCCGCCCCGCTTGCGCCCGATGACGGGAGTGTCCGGGTGCTGCGCCGCGTTGCGGCGGAGGAGATCCGTCAGGTTGCCGTCGGCGGGGACCTCATAAAGGGCCGGAAGGCTGAACTCGCGCAAGACTGCTGCTCCTCGTCGGCGCCGGACATGAAAGCCGTCGAGGGGCGGCCTTCATTGGCTTCGGTCCAAGAACTGTGGGGGGATCTTGAATAGTTGACGGGCCGGACGTTACCCATCGGTACTTGTTCGGGGATAGGGGGTGACGCCGAGATGTCTTCTGCGTCACACAGCGGGCGGACCGATGGCCGCAGCCTAGACCACCCCTTCCGTGACCCGGAAGTAACCGCAGGTGGAGCGGGCTCCCGCGGGGACGGGGCCGCCGTCTAGGGTGTGTTCATGCGAGTCCATGTAGTGAGTGACGTACACGGCAACAGTCGGGATCTCGCGACCGCGGGCGACGGCGCCGACGCCCTCGTCTGCCTCGGGGACCTGGTTCTCTACCTGGACTATGCCGATCATTCGCGCGGCATTTTTCCCGATTTGTTCGGAGTGGAGAATGCGCACCGCATCGTCGAGTTGCGTACTGCGCGGCGATTCGAGGAGGCCCGCGAATTCGCCGCCTCGCTCTGGGAGGGCATCGACCGCAAGGCCGCCACGGAAGAGGCGGTCCGCCGGCAGTACGCCGAGATGTTCGCCGCGTTCCCCGCCCCCACCTACGCGACCTACGGCAACGTCGACGTCCCCCCGCTCTGGCCCGAGTACGCGCGCGAGGGCACGACCGTCCTCGACGGGCAGACCGCCGACATCGGCGGCCGCCGCTTCGGCTTCGTCGGCGGCGGCCTGCGCACCCCGATGAACACGCCCTACGAGATCGACGACGAGTCCTACGCCGCGAAGATCGCCGAGCTCGGCGAGGTCGACGTCCTCTGCACCCATATCCCGCCCGACGTACCGGAGTTGTGCTACGACACCGTCGCCCGCCGCTTCGAGCGCGGCAGCGGCGCGCTGCTGGACGCGATCCGCTCGGTGCGCCCCCGCTACCACCTCTTCGGGCACGTCCACCAGCCGCTCGTGCGGCGGATGCGGATCGGCGCGACGGAGTGCGTCAACGTCGGCCACTTCAACGCGACGGGCACCCCCTGGGTCCTGGAGTGGTGAACGGCGCGCCGGCCTCCTCCGCAGGTCCCCGGCAGGTGCCCGTCACCGGGCCGTAGCACCCGCGCGGTAGCCTGCCAGCGCGGACACGGAGCGCCCGCCGGTGACGGCAGTGGACGGCAGCACGTGTCCACCGGGGCAGGCGCAGCAGACGGAGGAAGACAAGCCGATGGCCGAACACACCAGCTCGAGCATCACCGTCGAGGCGGCACCCGCCGCCGTGATGGGGGTGATCTCGGACTTCGCGCGCTACCCGGAGTGGACGGGCGAGGTGAAGGAGGCCGAGGTCGTCTCGCGGGACGGCGAGGGCCGCGCCGAGCAGGTGCGGCTGCTGCTGGACGCGGGCGCCATCAAGGACGAGCACACCCTCGCCTACGAGTGGGTCGGCGCGCACGAGGTGCGCTGGTCGCTGGTGAAGTCCCAGATGCTGCGCTCGCTCGACGGCGTCTACCGCCTGGAGCCGCTCTCCGGCGACCGCACCGAGGTCACCTACCAGCTGACCGTCGACGTCAAGATCCCCATGCTCGGGATGATCAAGCGCAAGGCCGAGAAGGTCATCATCGACCGCGCCCTGGACGGCCTCAAGGCCCGCGTGGAGTCCGGCGGTTCGGCCCCGGCGGCCGAGGGCTGAAGAGCCCCGGAGCCGGCGTACCGGGCCCGGGGCGGAACCGACAGCGGAACCGGAAGCGGACGAGAGCTGCCCGACGTGAACGACCCCGCCTCCCCGCCGCGCACCCTGTTCGTCACCGGGCAGGGCGGCGCCGGACGCACCACCGTGGCCGCCGCCACGGCCCTCGCCGCCGCGCGCACCGGCCGCCGCACGCTGCTGCTGAGCACCGAACCAGGACGCGTGCTGGCGGGCGTGCTCGGCGAACCCGGCACCGCCGCCGCCCGCCTGCCGGACGCCGTCGAGGCGGCGCCGGGCCTGTGGGCCGCGCGGGCCGACCCCGCCGAGGAGTTCCGGGCCCGCGCCGTCGCGGGGCAGGAGCAGGCCCGCGCGGTGCTCGACCTGCTCGGCGCCGAGCCGCTGGACGGGGACGAGCTCACCGAGCTCCCGGGCGCCGAGGCGTTCGCCCTGCTCGACGCGGTACGCCGGGCCCACGGGCAGACCGACGGGGACGGCCCCGCCTGGGACACCGTCGTCGTCGACCTGCCGCCCACGGCGCGCGCCCTCGCCCTCCTCGCGCTGCCCGAACAGCTGCGCCGCTACCTGCGCCGGCTGCTCCCGCCCGAGCGGCAGGCCGCGCGGGCGCTGCGCCCCGTACTGGCCCAGCTCGCCGGCGTCCCCGTGCCCGCCGAGCGGCTGTACGCCACCGCGGCACGCTGGGAGCGCGAACTCGCGGACGTGCAGCGGATCGTGGACTCCCCGCTGACCTCGGTGCGCTTCGTCGCCGAGCCGGGCCAGGACGCCGACGGGGCGCTGCGCGAGGCGCGTTCCGGCCTGGCGCTGCACGGCCTGCGCCTGGACGCCGTCGTCGCCAACCGCCTCCCGCCGGCGGACTCGGCCGACCCCTGGCTCGCCGCCTTCTCCGCCGCCCGCCAGGAGACGCTCCACGCGTGGCGCGCCCGGCTGGAGCCCGCGGGCGTCCCCGTCCACGCGCTCCCGCACCTCGGCCGCGCGCCGCAAGGCCCAGCCGACCTGACCACCCTCGTCCCGGACCCGGCGGCGCACCTGCGACCGGAACCGGAACCCCCGGAACGGCCGGAACCGGAATCAGTTCCGGGCTCCGTCGAGGACGACCGGGCCGGGAGCGGACACCTGCTCTGGCGGCTGCCGCTGCCGGACGCGGACGGGGAGGAGCTCGGCCTGCTGCGGCGCGGGGACGAACTGATCGTCAGCTGCGGCCCGTTCCGCCGGGTGCTGCCGCTGCCCTCGGCGCTGCGCCGGTGCCGGGGCGCGGGCGCCGCGCTGGAGGACGGCGAGCTGACCGTACGGTTCGCGCCCGATCCGGGGCTGTGGCCGGGGGAGCGGACCGGGGGCGGCTGAGCCGGGGCCCTCAACCGCGGTGGTCCGTTCGGGTAACGTCGGAGACGGGACCACGGCCCGTCCCGCCCGTTCGATCGTCGGCCGTACCGAACGCAGAGGTCCGCGGCCGCCGTAGCCGCAGGAGGAGCCCGTCATGAGCGATGCCGCCGAGCACCCCGCACCGGAAGGCGACCGGCCGGACGCCGACGCGTGGGCCACGGCCTGCGAGGAGGACCTGGCCTCGGAGAAGGCCCGCCGCCGGGCCGAGTACGGGCACGAGCCGCTCAGCGCCGCGGAGGAACTGCGCCGCCTGGCCGACGCGGTGAGCGGCAAGATCGCCGAACTCGGCAAGCCGCTGGGCGGCTCCGCCGCGGCGGCCGCGGCGGCGGGCCTCGCGCAGCAGGCCGTCTCGCAGGCCAGGGCCGCCGTCGAGCCCGTCGTCGAGCGCAACCCGCAGGTCTTCGACCACCTCGCCACCGCCGGCGGTGAACTCCTCGCGGCCTACCGCGCCGCCGTCCAGGGCGCCGAACAGCGGTGGACGGCGGCCGACTCGGCCTCCGCCGACCGCGCGGGCGGCCCCCGCCGGGACGAGCGCATCGACCTCGACCCGAGCGACGAACGCGACGAGCCGGGCCAGGACCACGGCGGGGACGCCCCCGGCAGGTGACCGGCGCGCGTCCTCGCGGTCACGGGCGGGTGGCCAACGGGTGCGGTCCGTGAGCACACCCCCCTCCGGTACGGTGGTCCTTGGCGGGGTTCGACCGAATACCTGAGGGACACATGGGACTCACTATCGGCGTCGACATCGGCGGCACCAAGATCGCGGCCGGAGTGGTGGACGAGAAGGGCACGATCCTCGAAACGAGCACCGTGCCGACTCCGCCCACCGCCGACGACGTGATCGACGCCATCGCCGAAGCGGTGCGTCGGGCCAGCGCCGAGCACGAGGTGGACGCCGTGGGCATCGGCGCCCCCGGCTACGTCGACGACAAGCGGGCGACGGTCCTGTTCACGCCCAACCTGACCTGGCGGCACGAGCCGCTGAAGGACAAGGTGGAACAGCGCGTCGACCTCCCCGTCATCATCGAGAACGACGCGAACGCGGCCGCCTGGGGCGAGTACAAGTTCGGCGTCGGCACCGGCCACGAGGACGTCGTCTGCATCACCATCGGCACCGGCCTCGGCGGCGGCGTCATCACCGGCGGCAGGCTGCACCGCGGACGCTTCGGCGTGGCCGCGGAGTTCGGGCACATCCGGATGGTTCCGGACGGCCTGCTGTGCGGCTGCGGCAACCAGGGCTGCTGGGAGCAGTACGCCTCCGGCAGCGCCCTCGTCCGGTACGCGCGGCAGCGCGCCACCGCGACCCCGGACAGCGCCGAGGTGCTGCTCGGTCTCGGTGACGGCACCCCCGAGGGCGTCGAGGGCAAGCACATCAGCGAGGCGGCCCGGCTCGGTGACCCGGTCGCGGTCGACTCCTTCCGGGAGCTGGCCCGTTGGGCCGGCGCGGGCCTGGCCGACCTGGCCTCGCTCTTCGACCCGGGCGCGTTCATCGTCGGCGGCGGCGTCTCCGACGAGGGCGACCTCGTCCTGGACCCGATCCGCAAGTCGTACCGCCGCTGGCTGGTCGGCAGCCGCTGGCGGCCGCACGCCGAGGTCCTCGCGGCCCAGCTCGGCGGCAAGGCGGGCATGGTCGGCGTGGCCGACCTGGCACGCCAGGGCTGAACGGGCCGCGGCGGCCGGGCGGTTCGGCGCACACACCGGACGGCCCGGCCGGGCCCGTACACGGACGCGGAACACACGCAGCGCGGCGAGTGGGGGAGCGATGGGACGGACGGAGCGGACCGGAGCACAGACCCGGGCGGCAACTCCCGGGCGCACGCCCGACCTTCCCGCCTCCCGCACCGGCCCGGACGGCTCCGCCGTCGTCCGGCTGCTGAGCTACAACATCCGCTCCCTGCGCGACGACCGGGAGGCGCTCGCCCGGGTGATCCGGGCGTGCGCCCCCGACGTCGTCTGCGTCCAGGAGGCCCCGCGCTTCTTCCGCTGGCGCAAGCACGCGGCGCGGCTGGCCAGGGAGTGCGGGCTGGTCTACGTCACGGGCGGGGCGACGGCCACCGGGCCGATGATCCTCTCCACCCTGCGGGCCACCGTCGAGCACACCGAGGACGTGCTGCTGGAGCGGACGCCCGGGCTGCACCGCCGGGGCTTCGCCACCGCGGTGCTCCGCTTCGGCACGGCCGCCAGGCTCGGCGTCCTCAGCTGCCACCTGAGCCTGCAGCGGGACGAACGGTACGCGCAGAGCGGGCAGTTGCTGGAGCGGCTGGACGCGCTGGACACCCCGTACCGGGTCGCCGCCGGTGACCTCAACGAACGCCCGGGCGGCCGCTCCTTCCGCCGCCTGTCCGGCACGCTCAGGGACGGCTGGACGGTCGCGCCCTGGGGCTCGGAGTACACCTCGACGCCGGAGGAGCCGCATCAGCGCATCGACGCGGTGCTCGCCTCCGACGGGGTCGAACTCCTCGGCTGCGGCGTCCCGTCGGGCCTCGACGGCGTCACCGGCGCCGATCTGCGCGCCGCCAGCGACCACCTGCCGGTGCTGGCCGCGCTGCGGGTACCGGCGGGCCCGGCCGCCTAGGCCCGCAGTCCTTCCGCGTCCCGTCGGTCAGACGACGGCGCCGCGGCCCGGGTCGTCCCAGTCGTCGTCGTCCCGGCCGTCCCGCATGCGGGCGACGAGGGTGGCGAAGCCGCCGAGGAAGCCGCCCAGCCCGAGCGTGATGATCCACCACGTCATCTCCTGCTGGGTGAGGATGCACGCGAACAGCAGCAGCGGGCCGCCGAGCGCCGCGAGCCAGGCGAACTTCGTGGTGGTGTCGGCCTCCGGGAGCGGCGGCGGCTCGGGCGGCTCGAAGTGGCCCTCGTCCTCGTCGTCCTCGGGCTGCCAGTCGCGCGGCCCGGTACCGGCGGCGTACACCGTGAAGCTGCGCAGCGGGGTGCCCGTGTCCGCCTCGCCCGGGCCGTCGGTGCCCGTCGCGGTGGAGCCGGAGGAGGTGCCGGCGCGGCCGTCCTCCTCGGGCCCGAGGGTGGTGGCGTCCGGCTCCTCGCCGTACCCGGCGACGATCTCGGCCCAGGCGGCCTCCTCGTCCTCGGGCAGCCGCGGCTCCCGCCCCGCCTCCGGCTTCTCGGGCGCCTCGGCCGCTTCCGGCTCGGCGTCCTTCTCCGCCGCGTCCGTCGCGTCCTCCGGGGCGGCGGTGCCCTCCGCCCCGGTCCCTTCGGCGTCGGCCTCGGCGTCGCGCGGTTCGGGCTGTTCCTCGCCGCGCTCTCTGTCGGGGTTACGCTCCGTCACGTGCCGTCTTCCTCGCTGCGAGCCGGGAGATGAATCCGTACGAGTCCGCGAAGATGCGCTCCGCGTCATGATCCAGGGTGGCCACGTGGTAGCTGTTCTCCAGGACCGTCTCCGTCACGTCCTCGCTGGAGACGCGGCTCAGGACGAGCCCCGAGTCGGTGGGCGGGACGACGTGGTCGGTGCGGCTGTGCATGACCAGCAACGGCTGTGTCACCTGCGGCAGTTCACCGCGTACGACGCCGAAGAACTCACGGCAGGAGTACGCCGCGTGGGTGGGCACCCGGTCGTACCCGACCTCCGTGACGCCCTCCTTCGCGATGTCGCTGGAGATGCCCTTGGCCGAGCGGACCAGGAACCGGCCCAGCGGCAGCGCGAGGCCCTCCAGGCGCGGGAAGGTGGCCGCCGGGTTCACCACGGCGACGCCGCTGACGGCCGCGCCGTGCCGCGCGGCGAGCCGCAGCGCGAGGGCTCCGCCCATCGACAGGCCGCAGACGAAGACCTGTTCGCAGCGCTCGCTCAGCAGCCGCAGCTCGCGGTCGACCGTCGCGTACCAGTCCTGCCAGCGGGTCGCGGCGAGGTCCTCCCAGCGGGTGCCGTGGCCCGGCAGCAGGGGCAGCGAGACGGTGAGGCCCTTGGCCGCCAGGTACTCCGCCCACGGGCGCACCGACTGCGGTGATCCCGTGAAGCCGTGACAGAGCAGTACGCCCGTCTCCGAGCCCTCGTGACGCATGGCTTCGGATCCGGGAAGGCCGGCAGAGAGGGACACCGTGGGCCTCCAGGGGTGAACGCGGATGTGAACGGTCCGGAATGGGTGCTGGGGTGTTGGCCACCCTACGCGGGGCGCCGGACACCGGGTAGTTCCGCCGCCGTCCCCGATCCGGGCGCACCGGCGCCGGAGCGGCCCGCGAGCAGGGGCTGTGGCCTGGGAAGACGCTCCGGGGCGAGCGCCCGTCGCGGGCGAGATAGGCTCGTGCCGTCGCGTACAGGAGGTATCGGTTGTTCTACGGAGCGATGAAGCTGTCGGTCGGGAACGGGCTCAAGCTGGCGTTCCGGCCCTGGGTCGAGGGGCTGGAGCACATCCCCTCGGAGGGGCCGGCGATCCTTGCCAGCAATCACCTGTCCTTCTCGGACTCCTTCTTCCTGCCTGCCGTGCTCGACCGGAAGGTCACCTTCATCGCGAAGGCCGAGTACTTCACCTCCCCCGGGGTCAAGGGCAAGCTGACGGCGGCGTTCTTCAAGGGCGTCGGCCAGCTGCCCGTCGACCGCTCCGGCGGGCGCGGCGCGGGCGAGGCGGCGATCAGGAGCGGGCTCGAAGTCCTGGAGCGGGGCGAGCTGTTCGGCATCTACCCGGAGGGCACGCGCTCGCCCGACGGCCGCCTCTACCGCGGCAAGCCCGGCGGTCTCGCACGGGTCGCGCTGCTCTCCGGCGCCCCGGTGATCCCGGTCGCGATGATCGACACGGAGAAGATCCAGCCGCCCGGCAAGGTCGTGCCGAAGCTGATGCGTCCCGGCATCCGGATCGGCGCCCCGCTGGACTTCAGCCGCTACCAGGGCATGGACAACGACCGCTTCATCCAGCGTTCGGTGACCGACGAGGTCATGTACGAGATCATGCGGCTCTCCGGCCAGGAGTACGTCGACATCTACGCGACGGCCGCCAAGCGGCAGATCGCGGAGGCCGCGAAGAAGCAGGCCGAGGAGGAGAAGGCCGCCAAGTCCCGGGCCGGGGACGGCGGCCGGGACGACGGCCCGGACAGCGGGGACGGTCCGGACGAGCGGAAGAAGCGGGCGGCGTAGACCCGCCGGGGCCCCGGCACGGCGGCGGGGCGGGGCGGGCACGGAATGCGAGGGGGCGGGGCAAGCATGGCGGCGAGAATGTCCGTCGAACAACCGCTGTGGCGGGCGCTGACGGGGTACCGCGTACTGACACTGGTGTACGCGCTGTGCGTCTTCTGCTGGATGTACGACGAGTACGCGCACCCGCTCGCCGGGCTCGCGTACCTGCTGGTCCTCACGGTCTGGAACGGCGCCACGCTGCGCAACGTCTCCTCCGCCCGGCGCTGCACCAAGCGCTTCCTGGCGGCGGACGTGCTGCTCGCCCTCGTCGGCATCCTGCTGTCGCTCTACGTCGACGCGCTGGACGCGGTCGGGCCGACGCTGCCGTCGATATGGGTGGCGGGCCCGGTGCTGGCCTTCGCCATCAAGGGCGGCTGGCGCTGGGGCGCGATCGGCTCGGTGCTGGTCGGCGTCGCGAACGTCGTGGAGAGCGGTACGCTCACCCGCTCCACGCTGCACAACGTGCTGCTGGTCTGCGTGGCCAGCATCGGCATCGGCTACGTCGTCGAGGTCGCCCGGGCCAGTGAGCGGACCCTCGCCCGCGCGCTCCAGATAGAGGCGGCGACGCGGGAGCGGGAGCGGCTCGCCCGCGACATCCACGACAGCGTGCTCCAGGTGCTCGCCATGGTGCAGCGCCGCGGCACCGCGATCGGCGGCGAGGCGGCCGAACTCGGGCGCATGGCGGGCGAGCAGGAGGCCGCGCTGCGCGCCCTGGTCTCCAGCGGCGTCGTGCCCGCGCAGCGGGACGGGACGGAGGCGGAGGTGCCCGCCGCCGTGCGGACGGGCGCCGACGGCCTTGCGGAGCCGGCGAGCCGGGACGCGTCCGCCCCGGCGCACCCGGAGGGCACGCCCCCCGCGGACGACGGGCACTGCGACGTACGGGCCCTGCTCGCGCCGCACTCGGGCTCCCGCGTCTCGTACGCCGAGCCGGGGACGCCCGTCGTGCTGCCGGTGGAGGCCGCGCGGGAGCTGGCGGCGGCCGTCGGCGCGGCGCTGGACAACGTGCGCCGGCACGCCGGGGGCCCCGGCGGCGAGGAGGCGCAGGCGTGGATCCTGCTGGAGGACGAGCCCGACGCGGTGCTCGTGACGGTCCGGGACGACGGTCCCGGCATCCCGGCGGGACGGCTGGCGGACGCCGAGGCCGAGGGCCGGATGGGCGTCGCGCTCTCGATCCGGGGACGGCTGCGGGACCTGGGCGGCAGCGCGGAGCTGACCTCGGTCCCGGGGCAGGGGACAGAAGTCGAGTTGAAGGTGCCGAAATGACGCGTGAGACGACGGACGCCGGACTGCCGGGGCAGGAGCAGGGGGCGGCCGGGCAGGCCGGCCCGCCGGTGAGGGTGATGGTCGTCGACGACCATCCGATGTGGCGCGACGCGGTCGCCCGCGACCTGGCGGAGGCGGGCTTCGACGTCGTCGCCACCGCGGGGGACGGGCAGCAGGCCGTGCGGCGGGCCCGCGCGACGGCCCCCGACGTCCTCGTCCTCGACCTCAACCTGCCGGGGCTGCCGGGCGTCGAGGTCTGCCGTGAACTCGTCGGCGCCGACCTGTCGTTGCGGGTCCTGGTGCTCTCCGCCAGCGGTGAGCACGCGGACGTGCTGGAGGCCGTGAAGTCCGGCGCGACGGGCTATCTGGTGAAGTCGGCCAGCACCCAGGAGCTCCAGGACGCGGTGCTGCGCACCTCGCTGGGCGACCCGGTCTTCACGCCGGGGCTGGCGGGTCTGGTGCTCGGCGAGTACCGGCGGCTGGCGGCCGAGCCCGTGCAGACCAAGCCCGACGAGCCCGCGGCGCCGCAGCTGACGGAGCGGGAGACGGAGGTGCTGCGGCTGGTCGCGAAGGGGCTGAGCTACAAGCAGATCGCGGAACGGCTCGTCATCTCGCACCGCACCGTGCAGAACCACGTCCAGAACACCCTGGGCAAGCTCCAGTTGCACAACCGGGTGGAGCTCGTCCGGTACGCGATCGAACGGGGGCTCGACAGCGAGTAGGCCGGGGCCCGTTCCCCGGAATCCCTCTTTCCGCGCCGCCCGTTCCGTCCTTCGTTCGGGTGGTGCCTCGTCGTGCCCTCGTCCCCGTGTTCCCGTGATTCCGGGGAGAGTTGGGGCAATTCCGGCCCTCCGCACCCATCCCGTGTGACCTGGATCACCGCTACGGTGACCGCCGTTGTGTCCGGCGTCCACGGAGAAGGGAGACCTCATGCGGGTCGGAGTGCTGACCGGTGGCGGCGACTGCCCCGGGCTGAACGCGGTGATGCGTGCCGTCGTCCGCAAGGGAGTCCAGCGGTACGGCTGCGAGTTCGTCGGCTTCCGCGACGGCTGGCACGGGCTGCTGGAGGGGGACACGGTGCGCCTCGACATCCCGGCCGTACGCGGCACGCTGCCGCGCGGCGGGACGATCCTCGGCTCCTCGCGCACCAATCCGTTCAAGGAGGCGGACGGCGTCCGCCGCATCAACGCCACCCTGGCCAAGGAGGAGGTCGACGCGCTGATCGCGATCGGCGGCGAGGACACCCTCGGCGTCGCCGCCCGCCTCGTCCAGGAGCACGGCGTGCACTGCGTCGGCGTCCCCAAGACCATCGACAACGACCTCTCCGCGACCGACTACACCTTCGGCTTCGACACCGCCGTCGGCGTCGCCACCGAGGCCATCGACCGGCTGCACACCACGGCGGAGTCGCACATGCGGGTGCTCGTCGTCGAGGTGATGGGCCGGCACGCGGGCTGGATCGCGCTGCACTCCGGCCTCGCCGGCGGCGCGAACTGCGTCCTGATCCCCGAGCAGCCCTTCGACGTGGACGAGGTCTGCGGCTGGGTCACCTCCCGCTTCCGGGCGAGCTACGCGCCGATCGTCGTGGTCGCCGAGGGCGCCGTGCCCAAGGGCGGCGGGATGGTGCTCAAGGACGGCTCGCAGGACTCGTTCGGGCACGTACGGCTCTCCGGCGTCGGCGAGTGGCTCGCGAAGCAGATCGAGTCGCGCACCGGAAAGGAGGCGCGGACGACGGTGCTGGGGCACATCCAGCGCGGCGGCACCCCGAGCGCCTTCGACCGCTGGCTCGCCACCCGCTTCGGACTGCACGCCATCGACGCCGTGCACGAGCAGGACTGGGGCACCATGGTCGCCCTCCGCGGCACGGACATCGTGCGGGTCCCGCTCTCCGAGGCCACGGCCCGGCTCAAGACCGTCGACCCGGCGCTGTACGAGGAGGCCGGCGTCTTCTTCGGCTGACGCCCGAACACCCGCCCCGTACCGCCCAGTCGACCACCCGGCGGCCCGCCCCGCGCCAGGGGCGGGCCGAGGAGGAGAAGCCGTGGAGATCCTCGCGTTCGGCGTCCAGGCCGACGAGAAGCCGTTGCTGGAGAAGGCGTGCGCCGACCGCGAGCACCGGGTCCGCTGCCTCGACGTGTTCCTCAACCGCGACACCGCGCCGCTCGCCGCGGGCCACGAGGTCGTCAGCGTCAGCGTCAACGCGCGGCTGGACTCCGGCGTGCTGGGCGTCCTCGCGGCCAACGGCACGCGGATGATCGCCCAGCGCGCCACCGGCTTCAACAACATCGCCCTCGACGTCGCCGAGGAGCTCGGCCTCACCGTGGCCCGGGTCGCGTACTACTCGCCGTACTCCGTCGCCGAGTTCGCCTGGGCGCTGGCCACCGCGGCGGGACGGCGCGTCCCCCGCGCCGTGCGCCGCACCCGCGAGTTCGACTTCCGGCTGGACGGGCTGATGGGCCGGGACATGCACGGCCGCACCGCCGGGATCGTCGGCACGGGCCGGATCGGCGAGGCGTTCGCGCGCATCGCGCACGGCTTCGGGATGCGGCTGCTCGGCTGGGACGCGCGGGAGAACCCGGCCTGCGCCGCGCTCGGCATGGAGTACGCCGAACTGCCCACGCTGCTGGCCGAGTCCGACCTCGTCAGCCTGCACGTGCCGCTGATGCCCGAGACCCACCACCTGCTCGACGCCGACGCGCTGCGGCTGATGAAGGAGGACGCGCTGCTGGTCAACACCAGCCGCGGCGGCCTCGTCGACACCGAAGCGCTGGTCGGCCAGCTCCGCAGGGGCCGCTTCACCGGCGTCGGGCTCGACGTGTACGAGGCGGAGGCCGGGCTGTTCTTCCTCGACCGCTCCCTCGACGTCGTCACCGACGAGACCCTCGCCCGGCTGATGACCTTCCCCAACGTCCTGGTCACCTCGCACCAGGCGTACTACACCAAGGAAGCGGTCGGCCAGATCGTCGGCACGACGGTGAACAACATCGAGGACTACCTGGCCGGACGCGACAGCGAGAACGTCCTCGTCGGCCCCGTCACACGAGAACGGCCTCCAGCAGCCGGGCGGTGATCCCCACCCCGTCCAGCGTCAGCACCGACTCGGGGTGGAACTGCACGCCCGCGAAGCCGGGCCCGCGCAGCGCGTGCACCTCGCCGGTCTCCTCGTCGCGGCTCAACTCGACGTGGTGCAGCGCCAGTTCCGCCGCCGCCTCGTCGTCGCAGCGGGCGCTGTAGGAGTTGTAGAAGCCGACGGTCTCCCGCTGCCCGAACAGGTCGATCCGCTCCTGAGCGCCCTGGAACGGACGCTCCTTCCGGACGATCTCCAGTCCCAGCTCCGCAGCGAGCAACTCGTGCCCCAGGCAGACGCCCAGCAGCGAGGGACGGCCGGACGCGCCCCGGTGGGCCCGCACCAGATCGGCGGCCAGGCCGCGCAGGAACCGCATCTTCGGGTCCCGCTCGTCCCCCGGGTCGCCCGGCCCCGGCCCGAGCACCACAGGCCCCGCGAAGGACAGCGCGGCCTCCCGCAGCCCCGGCTCGTCGTAGCGCAGCACCGTCACCTCGTAGCCGGTGGAGCGCAGCAGGTGCCGGAGCATCGAGGTGAAGGTGTCCTCCCCGTCGACGACGAGGACCCGCCCGCGCGGTTCCGGAAGGGCCTCCGCCGTCCGCATCCGCAGCCAGAACGGCGCCAGGTCCGCGCGCCGCGCCTCCAGCGCGGCCAGCACCCGCGGGTCCTCCGCCAGCCGAGCCCCCTCCCGCGGCGCCCGCCGGGCCCCCTCGCGCACCCCGAGCGCGGTCAGCACCCCGGCGGCCTTCGCGTACGTCTCGGCCACCTCGCTCGCCGGGTCGGACGCCCGGACGAGGGTGGCGCCGACGGACAGCCGCAGGGCGCCGGTGGCGGCGTCGATGTCGGCGGTGCGGATCAGGATGGGGGAGTCGAGCGAGCGCCCGGCCGCCTCGCCGGTCTCCGGGCCGATCAGCGCGAGCGCGCCCGCGTAGTACCCGCGCCCGGCCGTCCCCGAGGGCCCGGCCGGTTCGTGGCGCTCGATGACGCGGCAGGCGTTCTCCACGGGCGATCCGGTGACCGTCGCCGCGAACATCGTCTCGCGCAGCACGTCCCGCACGTCCCAGGTGCTGCGGCCGCGCAGCTCGTACTCGGTGTGCGCGAGGTGCGCCATCTCCTTCAGCCGCGGTCCGACGACGACGCCGCCGCGGTCGCCCACCGCGCACATCATCTTCAGCTCCTCGTCGACCACCATGGACAGCTCCTCGCTCTCCTTGCGGTCGGCCAGGAACTCCAGCAGCTCCTCCGGGCTCGGCCCCTCCGGCGGATACCGGTAGGTGCCGCTGATGGGATTCATCACGACGGTGTCGCCGCTCATCCGCACGTGCACCTCCGGACTCGCGCCCACCAGCGCCCTCCCCCACCCTCGAACTCCGCTTCGCTCTGCTCGGGCGGGAGGTGCCCCCTTCCCGGTGTGCACCACGAACGTCCAGTACGCGCCCTGCTCCCCGCGCAGCAGCCGCCCGAACAGGGCGAGCGCGTCGGCCCGCGAGAAGCCGGGGATCCCGGCGCGGTACGAGCGCTGGACGACGAAGTTCGCGCCCTCGCCCGCGCCGATCTCGTCCTCCACGACCCGGCGCACGATCTCCTCGTACTCCGCGTCCCCGACGTCGAAGGCCCCGCCCTCGACCCGCACCCGGTGCCCGGGCAGCGCCTCCAGCACGCTCTCCAGGGGCAGTTCACGGATCCGCTCGGGGACGAGCACGGACAGCGGGGTGCCGTCGTCCCGTACGTCGAAGCCGCGCTCGCGGATCTGCCGGAAGGGGACGAGCGCGAGCGCGCCCAGCGGCCCGGAGGGGATCGCGGCCAGCTCCTCGACCTCGGTGACGGGGCCGGTGAGCACCTCGACGGTGTCCGCGTCCCGGCCCGGGGTGCGCCGGCGCAGCAGCGCGAAGGGCGGCGCGTCGTCCCGGAGCAGCGCGGCGATCAGCCCGGCGGCGGCGTCGGCGGAGAGCCGCTCCGGGGAGACTTCGGGGGAGCTGGGGTGCGGCATCGGGGTTCCTTCCGGTCAGGGGTGCTGTCGGGAGAGGAACGGCCGCGGAAACACCGAAGGCCGCCCCTCGGGCGGCCTTCGCGTCGTTCGTGGAGTCGCGCGCAGATCAGGTGGCCGCCGGATGAGCGGTCCACCACCAGTTGCTGATGCGGGTCTGCGCGAACATGAGCGGCACCCTAACACGCGGTAGCGGACCCGGTACGACGGATCGGCGGCGGATGTGGACAGGCCGTCTCAGTGGGCGGGCGGCCCGCTGACCGCACCGGCGGAACACGTACTGTTGACCCGTGACTGTGAACGCCAATCCCGACGCCGGTGCGAACACCTGGCAACACCTTCCCGCGGCGCAGCAGCCTGAGTGGCCGGACCGTGAGGCTCTGCGCTCTGCCGTGGCCGAGCTCGAGTCCTATCCGCCTCTCGTCTTCGCGGGCGAGTGCGACCAGCTGCGCGCCCGCCTGGGTGCCGTGGCGCGCGGTGAGGCGTTCCTGCTCCAGGGCGGCGACTGCGCGGAGGCGTTCGACCAGGTCAGCGCCGAGCACATCCGGAACAAGCTGAAGACGCTCCTGCAGATGGGCGCCGTGCTCACCTACGCCGGCTCGGTGCCGGTGGTCAAGGTCGGCCGGATCGCCGGCCAGTACAGCAAGCCCCGCTCCAAGCCCACCGAGACCCGGGACGGCGTGACGCTGCCGACCTACCGCGGCGACTCGGTCAACGGCTTCGAGTTCACCGAGGAGGCCCGCCGCCCCGACCCGGAGCGGCTGAAGCGGATGTACCACGCGTCCGCCTCCACGCTGAACCTCGTACGCGCCTTCACCACGGGCGGCTACGCGGACCTGCGCCAGGTGCACGCCTGGAACCAGGACTTCGTCAAGTCCTCGCCGTCCGGGCAGCGTTACGAGGCGCTGGCCCGCGAGATCGACCAGGCCCTGAAGTTCATGCACGCCTGCGGGACGGACCCGGAGGAGCTGAAGACGGTCGAGTTCTTCAGCTCGCACGAGGCGCTGCTGCTGGACTACGAGTCGGCCCTGACGCGCACGGACTCGCGCAGCGGCGAGCTGTACGACGTCTCCGGGCACATGATCTGGATCGGCGAGCGGACCCGGCAGCTGGACGGCGCGCACATCGAGTTCGCCTCGAAGGTGCGCAACCCCGTCGGCGTGAAGCTGGGCCCGACGACGACGCCGGAAGAGGCGCTCACGCTGATCGACAAGATCGACCCGGACCGTGAGCCCGGCCGTCTGACCTTCATCACGCGCATGGGAGCGGACAAGATCCGCGACCGGCTGCCCACCCTGGTGGAGAAGGTCGCCGCCTCCGGCGCCCAGGTGGCCTGGGTCTGCGACCCGATGCACGGCAACACCTTCGAGGCGGCCAGCGGCCACAAGACCCGGCGCTTCGACGACGTGCTGGACGAGGTCAAGGGCTTCTTCGAGGTCCACAAGGGCCTCGGCACCCACCCCGGCGGCATCCACATGGAGCTGACGGGCGACGACGTCACGGAGTGCGTGGGCGGCGGCGACGAGATCTTCGTCGACGACCTGCACCAGCGCTACGAGACGGCCTGCGACCCGCGGCTCAACCGCAGTCAGTCGCTGGACCTCGCGTTCCTCGTCGCGGAGATGTACCGCGACCAGTGAGCCGGCCGTGCGCACCCCGGTGCGCACGCGCCCCCGGCGGTGAGACGAGTGGGGCCCGCGTCACAGAGACGTGGGCCCCCTCGCTGTTTTGTGGACACCGCCGGAAGGGTAAGGTTAGGTTGGCCTTACTGAGTGGGGCCGAGACGGAACAGCAGTGCTGGGAGGTGATCCGCGTGTACGTGTGCTCCTGCTTCGGGGTCACCGAGCAGCAGGTCCGCGAGCATGCGGAATCCGGCGCCTGCACCCCCCGGCAGATAGCTTCCGCCAGCAAGGCGGGCACCGACTGCGGTTCGTGCGTGCGCCGGATCCAGGGAATTCTCGGCCGGGGCAGCTGCCCCCGCCGTGAGGCGCTGGAGCGCGGGGAGGCCCCGCTGGCTCCCGCCGCGACCGCCGCCTCCACCGCGGCCACGACGGAACGCGCCGAGACCGCGCCGCCCGTCGCCCCCGTTCCCACGCCTCTTCCGGCGGTCGCCGCCGAGGCGGCCTAGCGGCCCGTTCTACTCGGGCTGTTCCACGAGCTGCGCGATGTAGAGGGCCTCACCGAGCTTCTCGACCAGTTCCAGCTGGGTGTCGAGGTAGTCGATGTGGTGCTCCTCGTCCTCCAGGATGTCCTCGAAGAGGTTCGCCGAGGTGATGTCGCCCTTGTTGCGCATCACCTCGATCCCGCGCTTCAGCCGGTCGATCGCCTCGACCTCGATCTGGCGGTCCGCCTGGAACATCTCGGTGACGGTCTGCCCGATGCGTACGTGGAAGAGCCGCTGGTAGTTCGGCAGTCCGTCGAGGAAGAGGATGCGGTCGGTGAGCTTCTCCGCGTGCTTCATCTCGTCGAACGACTCGGACCGGGTGTATTTCGCCAGCTTCGGCCAGCCGTTGTTCTCCTGCATCTTGGCGTGCAGGAAGTACTGGTTGATCGCCGTCAGCTCGGCGGTCAGCTGCTCGTTCAGGAACTCGATGACCTCGGGGTCGCCCTGCATGGCAAAGGGCTCCTTCCAGGGGCGAATGTGACGTGGGTTACGCGCGCATCGCGCATCCTTGCACTGCCCCGGTGACACAGTCCAGTAAGTACAGGCTTACCGAAATTGCCCGAATTCCCGCGCTGAGTACGGCGGGAGAGTGCGCGGCGGGTCCGCGTCCGCCGGGGCGTACCGGCCCGGCCTCACCGGCGGGGTGCGGTCACCGGCCGCGGTGGGGTCTGTCACCATGGAGCCATGGGTCAGCCGCGAAGTCTTGAAGGGGAGCAGTCGGAGCTTCCGCCGGGACAGCGGCTCCAGCGCGGATGGCCGGTCACCCACTACGGCCCGGTCCCGAAGTTCAAGCCGGAGCGCTGGGAGTTCCGGGTCTTCGGTGCCACCGCGGACGGCGAGAAGCACTGCTGGAACCACGAGGAGTTCACGGCCCTGCCGTACGACACCGTGGTCGCCGATCTGCACTGCGTGACCAAGTTCAGCATGCTCGGCGCCGAGTGGGGCGGCGTCCGTGCCCGTACGGTCATGGAGCTCGCGCCGCCCGCCGAGGACGTCACGCACGTCATGGTCTGGGCCGAGTACGGGTTCAGCTCGAACCTGCGGCTGGCGGACTTCACCGCCGAGCACACCCTCTTCGCCACGCACCGCGCCGGCGAACTCCTCACCGCCGAGCACGGGTTCCCCGTCCGCCTGGTCGTGCCGCACCTCTACGCCTGGAAGGGCCCCAAGTGGGTGCGCGGCATCGAGTACATGACGGCGGACCGGCGCGGCTTCTGGGAGGAGCGGGGGTACCACAACATCGGTGACCCCTGGCAGGAGCAGCGCTACTCGTACCAGGAGGGGCCGGAGGACGGGCCGCAGTTGTAGCCCGCCCAACGGCGTTGGCGTCTCTTCGGTTCTTGAAGCGGGCGCGGTGCGCCTCAGGCGGGGCGGCAGTGGTCGCGGAGCTCCTTGAGGCGGGCGATGTCCGCCGCGTGCCCCTCCTTGCCGCCCGGCGTCTCGATCACCAGCGGTACGCCGTCCGTCACGGGGTGTGCCAGGAGTTCGCCGAAGGGTTCGGCGCCGATGTCGCCCGCGCCGATGTTCGCGTGCCGGTCCTTGTGCGCGCCGGCGACGTCCTTCGAGTCGTTGGCGTGGATCAGCTTCAGCCGGCCGGGGCCGGTCACCGACTCCAGCTCGTCGAGGGCCTGCTTCATCCCGCCCGGAGCCGAGAGGTCGTGGCCCGCGGCGTGCGCGTGGCAGGTGTCGAGGCACACCCCGAGCCGGGGGTGCCGCTCCAGGACCTCGAAGTACGGGCCGAGATCCCGGACTTGGGAGCAGAGCGAGGCGCCCTGGCCCGCGGTCGGCTCCAGCAGCAGCCACGGGTCGTCGTCGTGGGTGAGCTCGTCCAGCAGCGGCAGCATCAGTTCGCGGGCCTGCGCGAGCGCGGTCTCGCGGGGGCGGCCGCCGGTCGCGGAGCCGGTGTGGACGACGACGCCGAGGGCGCCGATGTCGCGGCCGCGGCGCAGTGAATGGCGCATCGAATCAACGGACTTGGCGGCCGTGGCCTCGGTGTGCGAACCGAAATTGATCAGATAGGGCGCGTGCACATAGGCGGGAAGATCACGTTCCGCGCAGGCCGCGCGGAATTCCTCGTCCTGCTGCGGAGAACCCGGAGGGGTCGCCCAGCCGCGCGGATTGGCGACGAAGACCTGAACGGTCTCCGCCGAGATTTCTCGGGCATAGGAAAGGCCATTGGCGGCCAGGCCCCCGGCTACGGGGACATGGCCGCCAATGGGATTGCGCTCTCGGTTCGTCGTCACACGACTCAGTATGCCGAGTTCACGTTGTCCATCGAACCGTACCGGTCGGCCGCGTAGTTGCAGGCCGCGACGATGTTCGCCACCGGGTCGGTCAGGTCCTTCGGGGTGCCCTTGACGTGGTAGGCGTCGAAGGTGGGCTGGATCACCTGGAGCAGGCCCTTGGAGGGGACGCCGTTGATCGCGTTGATGTCCCAGTCGTTCACGGCGTTCGGGTCGCCGCCGGACTCGCGGATGATGTTCCGCTTGATGCCCTCGTAGGAGCCGGGGATGTCGTGCTTCTTCATGATCGAACGGGCCTCGCGGATCCAGCCGTCGAGGTTGTTCGGGTAGTTCTTCACGGCCGGGCGGTCGGCGGAGCGGCTGGCCTTCTTCCGGTCGGCGATGCGCTCCTTGCGGGCGTCGATCCGGGCCTTGCGCTCCTCGTGGGCCTGCTTGCGTGCCTCGTGGGCGCGCTTCGCGGCCTTGCGCTCGGCCTGCTCCTTCGACCGCTCCTGGGCGCTGGAGACCTGGGTGTCCAGGTGCTTGCTCTGGGACGGCACCGTGGCGGAGGTGTTGCTGTAGGCCACCGGCTCGGCGGCGACCTTGCCGCCGGACGCCTGCGAGGCGTCACCCGCGTCGGCCGACCCGGGGACGACCGTCAGGGCGATGGCGGCCGCGCCAACCGCCGAGACGCCGGCGGCGGAAAGCTTCTGGACCTTGGTCATACGGCCGTAGGCGGGAATGCTGCGCATTACGAGCGAACCTTTCGTTGCTTACGTCGCAGAGGCCGGTCGGCGTAGCACGCCGAGTTTCCGGTCCCGGCGCCGTGCGACGGGAGCAATTGTTAAAGGCTCGAAAAACGCAAATCAAAAGTGTGACGTACTATCCGGATTCGTGACCCGTACCCGAAGAAACCGGGCATCGAGGGCTCCCCGGGGCCCGGTTGTTCACCTGTGAACCGGGGTTGCTTCCACTAGGCGATTTCGTAAGTGACGTGCGTCCTATGGGTGGCGTCACAGAATGCCGGGGGTTTCGACACGCTCGGTTGATCCGTGTGCACGAGAAGTCGAGGACATTTCGGGCGAACCGAGAGGACGGCGTCACGGCCCTTCCCGCACGGGCCCGCGGCCCCGCCGTACCGGCACGACGAGGCCCCCGCCGGCGCAATGCCGACGGGGGCCTCGTACGGGGTGCGGACGCCTCAGCGGGCGCGGGCGACGGGCGGCGTCACCGCAGCCAGAGGGTGACGCCGGAGCCGCGCGGGGCCTTGCCGCCGCTGCCCGGGGTCTGCTTGAAGACCGTGTCGCCGATGAAGATGCGGTGCGTGGTGACCTTGAACCCGGCGCGCCTGAGCTGCTTGACCGCCGCGTCCCGGTCCTTCCCCTCCACGTCGGGCACCGGCACCATGTCCCGGCCCTTGGACAGGGTGAGCGTGACCGTGTCGTTCTTCGCCGCGGCGCTGCCCTCGCCGGGCGACTGCCGGGCCACCGCGCCCTTCGCCTCGCCGGAGAA
This sequence comes from Streptomyces sp. HNM0574, assembly GCF_012726235.1. Taxonomy (GTDB): domain Bacteria; phylum Actinomycetota; class Actinomycetes; order Streptomycetales; family Streptomycetaceae; genus Streptomyces. The sequence continues at coordinate 286,507 of NZ_JAASAH010000004.1, read as the reverse complement.
CACCCGCTCCTTCGCGAACCGCACCGTGAACCCGGCGTCGCTCAGCTTCTCCTTCGCCTTGGCGGCCGGGCTGCCGACCACGTCGGGCACGGACAGCTCGGCGCCCTTGGAGACCGACAGCGCGACGGCCGTGCCCGGGCGGCGTTTGGTGCCCGCGCCCGGCTCGGTGGCGATGACCGAGCCCTGCGCGGTCTCGGCGTCGAACCTGCGGCTGACGACGCCCGGTTCGAGGCCCGCCTCCTTGAGCTTGCGCTCGGCGTCCTTGAGCGGGGTGCCGGACAGGTCCGGGATCTTCACCTCGTTCGGGCCGCGCGAAACCGTCAGCTTCACCGTCCCGGTGTTGCGGATGCGCTCGCCCGGCGCCGGGTCGGTGCCGATCACGTGGCCCTTCTCGGTGCGCACGCTGAACTCGCGGGTGACGGAGACGTCCAGCCCCGCGTCCCGGAGTGCCTCCGTCGCCTTCTCCTGGGTCTGGTCCAGCACCGCCGGGGTCCGGGTGAACTGGCCCGCGTTGACGTACCAGAAGCCGGTGCCCACCAGCGCCAGCAGCACGGCGGCGAGCACGGCGAGGACGGACCTGCGCGGGCCCCGGCGTCCGCCCGCGCGGCCCCGGCCCGCGGGGGAGTCCGGGAGGCTGAAGCGGCTGGTGCGGTCGAGCGGGCCGGCGTCCCCGTCCGCCGCGTCCGGCAGCGGGGTCTGCCGCGTCATCGAGACGGGGGTGACGGCCGCGCGGGCGATCACGCTCGTCCGCGCCTCGGTGCCGGCGGCGTCCCCCGGCTCCTGCCTGGCCTGCGGCGGGACGGCGTCCAGCTCCGCCTCGGTGAGGGTGGCGCGGGCGGCGCGCACCTCCGACAGCAGCGCGACCGCGTCCTGCGGGCGCGCCTCGGGGGCGCGCGCGGCGGCGCGGGCGACCAGGCCGTCGAGCGCGGCGGCGAGGCCGGGGACGGACCGCGACGGCGCGGCCACGTCCTCGTGCAGGTGCTGGTAGAGCACCTGGGCCGGGGTGCCGCCCGCGTGCGGCTTGGCGCCGGTGAGCATCTCGTGCAGCATCACGCCGCAGGCGTACAGGTCGGTGCGGGTGTCCGCGGTGCCGTGCTCGATCTGCTCGGGCGCGAGGTAGGAGACGGTGCCCAGGACTGACTCGGTGCTGGTGGAGGTCTGGCTGTCCACCGCCCTCACCAGGCCGAAGTCGGCGACCTTGACCCGGCCGTCGTCCCCGATCAGCACGTTCTCCGGCTTCATGTCGCGGTGCACGAGCCCCGCGCGGTGCGCGGCGCCGAGCGCGGCGAGCACCGGCTCCAGGATGTCGAGCGCCGCGCGCGGCTGGAGCGCCCCGCGGTCCCGCAGGACGTCGCGGAGCGTGCAGCCGGAGACGTACTCCATGGCCAGGTAGACGTAGTCGCCGTCGGTGCCCTGGTCGAAGACGCCCACGACATTGGGGTGGGCGAGCAGCGCGGCCGACTTGGCCTCGCGGATGAACCGCTCGACGAAGGCTCCGTCGGCGGCGAGCGAGGGGTGCATCACTTTCAGGGCGAGCACGCGGTCGAGGCGGGTGTCCACCGCGCGATAGACGGTGGCCATGCCGCCGACGGCGATCCGCCCGTCGATGCGGTACCGGCCGTCGAGAACCTGTCCGAACAGCCCGTCCTGAAGGGTCGTATCCATCGCGTCGAGTCTACGAGCCGCCGCCGGCGCCCCCGCGCGTGGAGGCCCGGGGGCCGGGCGAATGAAGCCGAACGGTGACACGGCCCCCGCCCGGCTTGTCCGTTGGGCGCCGTACGTCCGCCGATGCCGGATGTACGGCCGGTGTCAGGAGAAGGCCGGACGTTCCGGATCGAGCGCCGCCACGCCCTCCGACGGGGACGAGGCCGCCGCGAAGTGGCGGCGCGGAATCCGGCCCGCGCGCTGCGCCAGCCGCCCGGACTCCACGGCCAGCCGCATCGCCTCGGCCATCAGCACCGGCTCCTGCGCCCTGGTCACGGCGGAGGCCAGCATCACCGCGTCGCAGCCCAGCTCCATCGCCAGCGCCACGTCCGAGGCCGTGCCCGCGCCCGCGTCGAGGACGACGGGGACCCGGGCGCGCTCGGTGATCAGCTGGAAGTTGTGCGGGTTCCGGATGCCGAGCCCGGAGCCGATGGGGGAGCCGAGCGGCATCACGGCGGCGCAGCCCACGTCCTCCAGCTTCCGCGCGAGCACCGGATCGTCGTTGGTGTAGGGGAGGACGGTGAAGCCGTCGTCGACGAGGGTCTCGGCCGCGTCCAGCAGTTCGACCGGGTCGGGCAGCAGGGTGTCCTCGTCGGCGATGACCTCCAGCTTCACCCAGTCCGTGCCCAGCGCCTCGCGCGCCAGCCGCGCGGTCAGCACCGCCTCGCCCGCGGTGTAGCAGCCCGCGGTGTTCGGCAGGACGCGGATGCCGTGCCGTTCCAGCACGGAGAGCACGGAGCCCTGCACCGTCGGGTCCAGGCGCCGCATCGCGACGGTGGTCAGCTCGGTGCCCGAGGCCAGCAGCGAGCGCTCCAGCACGTCCAGGCTGGGCGCCCCGCCGGTGCCCATGATCAGACGGGAGGCGAAGGAGGTGCCGCCGATGGTCAGCGGATCGGCGGCCGCGGACGGTGAGGGCGCGGCGTGCGGCAGCACGGTGGTGTCGGTCATGCCGCTCAGCCTCCCTGCACCGCGGTCAGCACCTCGACCCGGTCGCCCTCGGCCAGCCGCAGCCCGGCCCACTGGCCACGCGGCACCACGGCCTCGTTGACCGCGGCGGCCACCCCGGACGGCGCCGTGCTCAACGTGGCGACGAGCCGGTCGAGCGTGACCCCGGCCGGAACGCGGCGCACCTCCCCGTTCACGGAGACGTCCAGCGTGGCGTGGGGCTCGGGGGTTTCGGGGGCGGAGGACAGAGAGGTCATACCGGCAGCTCCGTGGATTCCGGTGGTGCGAGGACTGGGTGAGGCGGTGCCGCGGAACCGCCCGGCGTGAACCGCCCCGGCCGGAAGGCCCGCGCCCGCTCCGGCAGTTCGCCCGTGGTGAGGACCTCGGCCAGGATGTCGCCGGTGGCGGGGGTGAGCAGGATGCCGTTGCGGAAGTGGCCGGTGGCCAGGTGCAGGTCCGGCAGGGCGGTGGGGCCCAGCAGGGGGGCGTTGTCGGGCGAGCCGGGACGGAGGCCCGCGCGGCTCTCGGCCAGCGGGAGCTCGGTGAGCCCGGGCACCAACGCGTGCGCGTCCCGCAGGAGTTCGTAGACCCCGCCGGCCGTCACGGTCGTGTCCCAGCCCATCTCCTCGGTGGTGGCGCCGATCACCAGCTCGCCGTCGGCGCGCGGCACCAGGTACACCGGCCGGCCGCGCACCACGGCGCGGACCGTACGGGAGAGGAACGGGCCGTACTTCTCCGCCGCCGTGCCCGACGGCATCCGCAGCCGCAGCACCTGCCCCTTCACCGGGCGCACCGGCGGCAGGAGCTCCGGCGGCAGCCCCTCGATCCGGCCGCTGAACGAGCCCGCGGCCAGGACCGTCTGCCCCGAGCTCAGGGTGCGGCCGTCGTCGAGGGCGACGCCCAACGCGCGTCCGCCGTCGCTCAGCACCCGTACCGCGGTGGCCCGTTCGAAGCCGACGCCGGCCCGCTCGCAGGCGGCCAGCAGCGCGGCGGTCAGGCGGCGCGGGTCGGTCTGGTGGTCGCCGTCCACCCGCAGGCCGCCGCGGACGGACGGCGCGAGCATCGGCTCCAGGCGGCGGCTCTCCCGGCCCGTCAGCCACGCGGACTCCAGGCCGCAGCGCTGCTGCAACGCGTGCAGCTCGCGCAGGAAGGCCCGGTCGTCGGCGTCGAAGGCGACCGCGAGCGTGCCGCAGCGGCGGTAGCCCGTCGTGAGCCCGGTGGCCTCCTCCAGCTCCGCGACGAACGATGGATAACGCTCGGCGGAGGCGAGGTTGAGGCCGAGCAGGGTCTCCTCGCCGTAGTGGAGTTCGGTGACCGCGGCGAGCATCCCGGCAGCGACCTGTGCGGCGCCGCCGCCCGGAGCCGGGTCGACGACGGTGGTGCGCAGCCCGCGCTGCGCGGAGCGCCAGGCGGTGACGAGGCCGATCACGCCGCCGCCGACGACGGTCACGTCCGGAAGGGCCGCGCGTGCGGACAGCTCGGTGCGCATGAGAATCCTGCTCCTCCCTTCGCCGGTGTGAACCGGATCAGGTTCGTACGGTCGGAGGCCGCCAGCCTCCCTCTCAGCCCGGTGCGTCCGGACTCCCGCGTTCCGCGCGCGGCCGCCCTCGCGGGCCGCCGTACGCGGTGTGCCAATGCCGCCGACCACCCTACTGCGCCTCTCTCACGCCGGGTAAGGGGCCGGTGGGGACGCGGGGGACGGGGGAGCCCGGGCGGGAAGGGCGGTACCCGTGTGCCCGCGGGGTGCCGCGGCATACAGTGATCGTGTGAATGACAGTCAGAAGCGGCAGCGGGTGGTCGTCGTCGGAGCGGGCATGGCCGGGGTGCAGACGGCCGTGCAACTGCGGGCACAGGGGTGGAGCGGCCCGGTCCGGCTGATCGGCGCGGAGCCGCACCAGCCGTACGACCGGCCGCCGCTGTCCAAGGCGGTACTCCTCGGACAGGCCGAGAGCTCGGCCTTCGACGTCGACTTCGACGACCTCGGCATCGAGCTGGAGCTCGGCCGGGACGTGACGGGCCTGCGCCCCGAGGAACACCTCCTCGACACCGAGTCGGGGCCCGTCCCCTACGACCGGCTCGTCATCGCCACCGGGGCCGAACCGCTGACGCTGCCCGGCAGCGAGGGCGTGCCGGGGGTGCACCTGCTGCGCACCCTGGACGACGCGGCCAGGCTGCGGCCGGTGCTGGCCGGACGGCAGTCGGTGGTGGTCGTCGGCGCCGGGTGGATCGGCGCCGAATTCGCCACCGCCGCACGGGAGTCGGGCTGCGCCGTCACCGTCGTGGAGGCGGCCGAGGGGCCGCTGCCGGGCGCGCTGCCCGCCGAGGTCACCGCGCCGATGCGGGCCTGGTACGAGCAGAGCGGGGCCGAACTGCGCACGGGCGTCGCCGTCGCCTCCGTCGAGGAGGGCGGCGTCCTCCTCACCGACGGTTCGCGGCTGCCCGCCGACGCCGTCGTCGTCGGCATCGGCTCGCGCCCCGCCACCCGCTGGCTGGAGGGCTCCGGCGTCGCGCTGGACGAGCACGGTGCGGTGCTGGCCGACGCGCATCTGCGCGCCTCGGTGCCCGACGTCTACGCCGTCGGCGACTGCGCCTCCTTCCCCTCCGCGCGCTACGGCCGCAGGCTGCTCGTCCACCACTGGGACAACGCGCTCCAGGGCCCGCAGGCCGTCGCCGCGAACCTGCTGGCCGAGGGCTACGCCGACGGCACCCCCGAGGCGCGGGTCTACGACCCGGTGCCCTACTTCTGGTCGGAGCAGTTCGGCCGGTTCGTGCAGTACGCCGGGCATCACCTGCCGGGTGACGAACTGGTGCGCCGCGGCGACCCGGAGGGTGCGGCCTGGGCCGTGTGCTGGCTGCGCGAGGAGCGCCTGACCGCGGTCCTCGCCGTCGGCAGGCCGCGCGACCTCGCGCAGGCCAGGAAGCTGATGCAGCAGGGGACGCCGGTCGAGCGGGACCGTCTGGCGGACGTCTCCACCAGCCTGAAGAAGGCCGCGCGCTAGTGACTGTCGGTGCGGGATGGCAGGCTTGGGACCGTGACCGAGATTGACGCAAAGACCGATGCTCTCGTCCCCGCCTGGCTCAACCTTCCCGACGTCGCCGAGAAGCTCGGCGTCGAAGTGACGCGTGTCCGGCAGCTGGTCAAGGAGGCTCAGCTGATCGCGGTGCGCCGCGGGGAGAACCGGGTGCTCATGGTGCCCGCCGACTTCATCGGCGAGGGCCGGATCGTGAAGGGCCTCGTCGGCACCATCACGCTCCTCAAGGACGACGGCTTCAGCGACGAGGAGATGCTGGAGTGGCTGTTCACCGCGGACGACAGCCTGCCGGGAACCCCGGCCCAGGCCCTGCGGGAGAACCGCGGGACCGAGGTGAAGCGCCGCGCCCAGGCCCTCGCGGTCTGACACCGGCCGAACCGACCGGCGCCCCCGCGCGCCGGTGACGACACAGCACACCACCGCCCGCACGGGCCGGGGCGCCGCGCCCCGGCCCGTACGGGCTCGATCCGGGGGGACTCTTCGTGACCGCCACCGCCCGCCGACAGCTCGCCGACGCGCGGCTGTACCTGTGCACCGACGCCCGCAGGGAGCAGGGCGACCTGCCCGAGTTCCTGGACGCGGTGCTCGGCTCCGGCGTCGACATCGTGCAGCTGCGGGACAAGGGCATGGAGGCGGCCCAGGAGCTGGAGCACCTCGCCGTCCTCGCCGAGGCGTGCCGCCGGCACGGCAAGCTCCTCGCCGTCAACGACCGCGCCGACGTGGCGCACGCGGCCGGTGCCGACGTGCTGCATCTCGGCCAGGGCGATCTGCCCGTCCCCGCGGCCCGCGCGCTGCTCGGCGAGGCGCCGCTGATCGGCCGCTCCACCCACGCCGAGGCCGAGGTCGACGCCGCGATCGCCGAGCCCGGCACCGACTACTTCTGCACCGGCCCCTGCTGGCCCACCCCGACGAAGCCGGGGCGGCACGCGCCCGGCCTGTCCCTCGTCCGGTACGCGGCGGCGCGGGCGCCCGAGCGTCCGTGGTTCGCGATCGGCGGAATCGACGAGGACAACCTCGACGAGGTGCTCGACGCGGGAGCGCGCCGGGTCGTCGTCGTTCGCGCGATCACGGCCGCGAAGGACCCGGCGAAGGCCGCGGCCCGGCTCGCCGAGCGGCTCCGGGAGCGTGCCGAACCAGCCCCCTGACGTCCACGAAGTGGACAACCTGCGGAACGGAAGCGGACGGATGGGCACGTAACACCCCCGCTCTCGACCAGCCATGGCCCGATGGGACTAGCCTGCCCGTATGGCCATTGGTATCTCAGCTACCAGGACAGACCGCACGCCGACCGTACGTGAGCTCCTCGCGACCGGGGAGAAGTCCTACTCCTTCGAATTCTTCGCGCCGAAGACCGAGAAGGGTGAACGCACGCTCTGGGACGCACTGCGGCGCATCGAGGCCGTCTCACCGACGTTCGTCTCCGTCACCTACGGCGCGGGGGGCTCCTCCCGCGAGGGCACGGTCCGCAACACGGAGCGGATCACCTCGGAGACGACCCTCACCCCCGTCGCCCACCTCACCGCGGTGAACCACTCGCGCAGCGAGCTGCGCAACGTCATCGGGCAGTACCTCGACGCGGGCATCCGCAACGTGCTCGCGGTCCGCGGCGACCCGCCCGGCGACCCGATGGGCGAGTGGGTCAAGCACCCCGACGGGCTCCTGTACGCGGCCGACCTCGTCGAGCTGCTCAAGGAGTCGGGCGACTTCAGCGTCGGCGTCGCGGCGTTCCCGGAGATGCACCCCCGGTCCGACGACTGGGACACCGACGTCCGGCACTTCGTCAACAAGTGCAAAGCCGGTGCCGACTACGCGATCACGCAGATGTTCTTCCGCGCCGAGGACTACTTCCGGCTGCGGGACAGCGTGGCGGCCGCGGGTTGCGAAACGCCGATCATCCCCGAGATCATGCCCGTCACCAGCGTGCGGCAGATCGAGCGGTTTGCTCAGCTCAGCAACGCGACCATTCCGCAAGACATGTTGGACCGTCTCCGCGCAGTCGAAGACGACCCGGCGGCTGTACGCTCGGTCGGGATCGAGTGCGCCACGGAACTCTGCACGAAGCTGATGGCCGAGGACGTCCCCGGACTCCACTTCATTACGCTCAACCACTCCACGGCGACGCTCGAGATCCACGAGAACCTGGGACTGAACAAGCGGTCCTGAGCGAGCGCTGACCGGCCGCGGCAGCGGAAAGAGGGGCGGACATGGGCTGGACGGTCCTCTACATCGCCTTTGGCGTCGTCGCCTTGTGGCTGCTGGCAGAAGTCCTGCTGCAGTACAAGGCGCGGCTGCGGTGGCGGCTGCTCGCCTTCGCCGGATTCGCCGGAGTGGTGGCGGGGGCGGTGATCCCCTCGGTCGTCGTGATCGGGATCGGGATCGCCGCCTTCGCCACAGGACAGACCTATGTGACGCTCTCCCACCGGCGGGGATTCGTGAACGGCTGGGCGCTGACCGGGAAGCCGGGCGCCGGCCGTCGCGGGCGTCGCGAACGCGCCCCCGAGGCCGAGCCGACGCTCCAGGTCTCCGGCCTGGAGGCGGAGGCGCCGGGTGCCGCACCCGCCGAGGCCCCGGCCGCCGGCGGCTTCGACACCGGCACCTTCGAGATCCCCGCCTACGGCAGCCCGGGCTTCGGCCCGTCCGACCTGCCCGGGCAGCGGCCCGACGAGGACGTGCTGGCCGAGCCGTCCGTCTTCCAGCCGGGCCCGCTGCCCGACGAGACGGACCAGTACCCGGCCTACGGCCACTACGACCGCCAGCCCCAGGCCGACCTCTTCGGCGGCGGCTACGCCCCCGAGGACCAGACCGCCTACCCGGCGCAGGGCTACGACGGTTACGGCCACCCCGCGCAGGACGGCTTCCAGGGCCAGCAGTCGTACGCCGCCTACTCCGACCCGTACATCGCCTACGACGGCAGCGGCTCCTACGCGGGCCCCGACGGCTACGCGGCCCCCGGCGGCTACGACACGGGCTGGACGAACGCCCCCGGCTACCCGGCACCGGACGGGTACGACACCTCGGGCTACGACCCGCTGACCTACGACCCGCCCGGCTACGACCCGCTGACCGGGAACCCGGCACCTCAGCAGTACGCGGCGGACGGCTACGGCAGCCCGTACGGCGAGCAGCCCGGCCCCTACGGCTACGACGGGTCCTACGACGGGCAGTTCGCCACCCAGGGCGGTGCGGGCGACGGGCTCTGGTTCCCGCAGCAGCGCGACCCGAACGCGCCCTTCCCGCCGGAGCAGCAGTACTACGGCGCCGAGACGTACGGCGCGGCGCAGGGCTACGACCCGGCCGCGCCCGGCGTCCGCCCCGAGGAGCAGCGCGGCTACTGACCGCCCGCGCGGCTACTGCGAGCCGCGCCAGCCCTTGCCCTCCACGATGAGCCCGGCGGCCATCGCCCCGGACATGCCCGCGTGCGCCAGCCCGCCGCCGGGGTGCGCCCAGCCGCCCACCAGGTAAAGCCCGTCCAGCGGCGCGGTGTTGGGCGTGCGCGCGGGACGGCCGCCGGGCCCGGCGCCGGCGAGCGCGGGGGCGGGGACGAGCCCGTCGCGGGCGCCGGTCTCGGCCGCGTTGTCGGCCGGGGTGCGGATCTCGCGCCACAGCACCCGTGGGCCCAGCTCCAGCCCGGCCGCGTCGGCCGCGGCGAGCAGCCCGTCGGCGGCGGCCCCGTACTCCGGGTTCCGGGCCTCGGCGGCCGGGACGGGGACGGACAGGACGGCGGTGGCGTGCGCGTCGTCCGGGCGCAGCGCGGGATCGTCGGGGCGCAGCACGGTGAGCGGGGGCGCGTCCGCGCGGTGCACGACGGTGCGGTGCGCGGTGCCCTCGGGGTGCGCGCCGCGCAGCGCGAGCAGCACCGTCAGCCGGGCGCGCGCGGTGCCGTCCTCGCCCGCCCTCGTCACGACGTCGGGTCCGGAGCCGTCCGCCGCGCCGGGCAGGGCGTGCGGCGGGACGCCCGCGACCACGGCGTCGGCCTCCCGCGCCCCCTCGGACGTCTCGACGCCCACGGCCCGGCCGTCCCGCTCCAGAACGCGCAGCACCTCGGTGCCGAAGCGGAACGCGACGCGGCGCTCCTCGCAGCGCCGGTGCAGCGCGTCCGCGAGCGCGCGCATGCCGCCGCGTACGTACCAGGTGCCGAAGGTGTGCTCCATGTACGGCAGGACGGCGGCTCCGGCGGGGGCCGTCGCCGGGTCGAGCCCGTAGGCGTACGCGTAGCTCTCCAGGAGGGCGACGAGGCGCGGGTCGCGCAGTTCGTCGGCCGCGGCCTCGGCGAGCGTGGGCGTACGGCGGCGGAGCAGGCCCTTCCGGCGCAGCGCCGGATACGGGTCCCGGGCCAGCCGGGGCGGGGCCTGGGCATCCGGCGCGGTGGTGAGCGGCTCCTCCAGCAGCGGGCGGCGGGTGGCGTCCCAGCCCTCGCGGGCGCGGGTGAGCAGGTCCGTCCAGCGGGCGCCCGCGCCCTCGCCGAGCGCGGAGTCGAGCGCCGAAATGACGCCCGCGCGGGAAGAGTTGGGCAGCCGGACGCGGGTGCCGTCGGCGAAGACGTGCTCGGCCGCCGGGTCCGCCTGGACCAGCTCGACGCACTTCTCCAGCGGCTCGCGGCCGGTCTTCACGAACAGGTCGCGGTACACGGCGGGCAGCGGGAGCAGGCCGGGCCCGGTGTCGAAGGCGAAGCCCTCGCGTGCGTAGCGGCCCACTCCGCCGCCGTGGGTGGAGCCCCGTTCGTACACCGTCACCTGGTGTCCCGCCACGGCCAGCCGGGCGGCCGCCGCCATCGCGCCCATGCCGGCGCCGATCACCGCAATACGTGCCATGAGGAGCGACTTTATCCGGCGGCGGGGGAGCGGCGGCGGGCCGGGGCGGCCGCGCGGGGGCGCTCCCGTGGGGTCGGGTGCGCAGGCGTGAGTACCGCTACCTAGATCGCCGGTTGAGTAGCGCAGCGGATAGGCCGGCACCCTCCCGGGACGGCAGAGTGTGGGACACGGAAACGGGGCGCGGCGCCGCACCGCCGGCACGGGGCGGCGGAACGGCGCGGCGGCCCCCTCCACGGGGGTGAGGGGGCCGCGAAGGCGCCCTCGGGGGGAACGGGGATCACGGGGGATCCGCGGGGGGACCGACGGGGGTCGGGGGAACGACCACGGGGGAACCCGGGGGGCCGACGAGGACTCGGGGGAGTCCACGTCGGTCGTACGGGGGAACGGGGGAACCCACGGGGGAACACGGGGGAACGGGGGAAACGAAAGGGGCGGTGTGCCGCTCCCGGGGCCGGCCGGCAGTCGCCGGGGGCCACGGGGAAGCACACCGCCCCTTTCGTTCGCGTCCGGGCGCCTGCCGAACTCGCGTACCGCGTACGCCGGTCGGCAGGCGCCCGCGCCCGTCAGTCCGCGCGCGTCTCCCGGCGGGGTGTGCCGCCGACGCGGCCCTGCAACAGCAGGGAGAGCGAGGCGTGCACGTCGTCCAGGGAGCGTTCCGGCTGGAACGCCTTCCAGTCGAGCGCGGCGACGAGCACCATGCCGACCAGCGCGGCGGCGGTCAGCTTGATGTCGATCTCGTCGCTCAGTTCGCCCTCGGCGACGCCCTCGCGCAGCACCGTCTCCACGACGGCGACCGCCTTCTCGCGCACGACCATCAGCGTCGAGTTCCACGCCCGGTTGGTGCGCCACAGCTCGGCGACGTACAGCTGCGTGAAGGACGGGTACCGGTCGATGAAGACCAGGCCGGAGTGGACCATCGCGTCCAGCGCGTCCACCCGCCCGCCGCCCGCCGCCGCCGTCTCGTCGGCGGCGCGCAGCAGGTCGGCGGTGAGCATCTCGACGCCGTGCTTCAGCAGTTCCTCGAAGAGCTCGGTCTTGCTCGCGAAGTTGTAGTAGACCGTGCCCTTGGCGACCCCGGCGTGCTCGGCGATCTCCTCCACCGTGGTGGAGGAGAAGCCCTGCTCGGCGATGAGCGTGACCGCCGCCTGGAACAGCTTCTGCCGGGTGGCGGTGGTACGGGCGCGGCGCGGGCGGGCGCCCGCCGCGGTGCCGGCGTCCGGCATCGCGCCGTGCCCGTCGGTCGTGGCGTCCGCGTCGTCCCTGTCGCTCCGCTGAGGAGTGCCGCTCGTCATGGCGTCGATTGTCCCTGCCCCGGCGGTGCCGCCGCGCACGGTGGTCACCGCCGGAGTCCGGGAACCGGTCACGCCGGGGCCGCCGGTCACAGCGAGATCTCCGGGTGCAGCCGGTTGATCGACCACACCTGCTTCTGCCGCGCGGTGAACGCGGTCAGCAGCAGCGAGCCCACCGTGAACGCCAGCAGCACCAGGCATGCCCGCCACACCGTCCACAGGTCACCGCCCGTGATCAGGTGCCGCAGCCCCTCGACGACGTAGGTCATCGGCAGATACGGGTGCAGCGCGTTGAAGAAGCCCGGGCTGGTCTGGATCGGGTACGTGCCCCCGGCCGAGGTCAGCTGGAGCATCAGCATCGCCAGGACGAGGATGCGTCCGGCCGGGCCGAAGCGGGCGTTGAGGAACTGGATGATCGACGTGAAGCAGACCGTCACCAGGACCAGGAAGCCCACCGTGCCCGCGCCGCGCGCCATTTCGAGCCCGAGCCCCCAGTGCAGCACGCTGAGCAGCGCACCGACCTGGAGCACCCCGATCGCGGCGACCGGCAGCCACGCGGCCAGCGCGATCCGCCAGGCGGGAGCGCCGGAGGCGAGGGCGCGCTTGTTGAGCGGCTGGAGCAGCATGTACGCGACCATCGCGCCGACCCAGAGGGAGAGCGGGATGAAGTACGGGGCGAAGCCCGTCCCGTAGTTGGGCGCCGCGTGCACCTTGTCGGAGTTCAGGTCGATCGGGTCGGCCATCACGCCGGTGCGGTCCTCGCGCTCGTCCTTGTCGTAGTCCGGGATCTGCTCCGCCCCGTCCTTCAGACCCTCGGAGAGCTTGCCCGAACCGTCGGTGAGCTTGCCGGAACCGTCCGCGAGCTTGTACAGACCGCCGTCCAACGACTTGGCGCCGGCGGAGAGTTCACCCAGACCCGAGTCCAGCTCGGAGGCGCCGCTCTGGGCGCTGACGAGGCCGGTGTGCAGCTGGCCCGCGCCCGTGGCGACCTGGTGGGCGCCCTTGTTGAGCCGGTTGACGTCCTTCACGGCCGCGTCCAGGTCCTCGGTGAGGTTCGGGGCGCGCTCGGCGAGGGCGTCGGCGTGCTTCTGGAGCTTGTCGAGGTCCTTGTCGAGGGTGGCCAGGTTGTCGGCCGCCTTCTCCCGCTGGATCAGCGCGTTCAGGTCCTCGGCGACCTGCTGCGTGGTCTCCGCGGCCTCGACGGCCTTCTTCAGCTCGGGGCAGGACTCCTCCAGGGAGAGCTTGCCCTCGCACTGCGCCGTGTAGAGCGTGTTCAGCGTCTTGTACGCGCCGCGCGCCCCGGTCTGCGACACCTTCGCCGCCGTGGGCAGGTGCTCCAGGTTGTCCTGCATGGTCTTGCTGACGCGGGAGACGTCACGGGCCGCCGTGGCGATGTCCTGCTCGTGCTCGGAGACCGTCGGACGCAGGTCCTTCGAGACGCCGTTGACCATGTCGGCGATCTTCTGCGTGCCGTCGGACACCTGCTTGGCGCCGTCGTGCAGCTCGCCGGCCCCGTTGGCCAGCTGGGAGGTGCCGCTCTTCAGGTCGCCGCTGCCGTTCTTGGCGTCGCCGAGCCCGTCCTTCAGCCGGCCCGCGCCGTCCTTCGCCTCGCCGACGCCCTTCTCCAGGTCACCGGCGCCCTTCTCCAGATCGCCCGCGCCCTCGGCGGCCTCCGTGGTCTTGCCGTGGAGGGTCGAGAACGAGACGAACATCTTGTCGAAGAACGAGCGGGACGTCTTGCTCGACGCCGCCGCGCGGACCTCGGAGAAGACGCTGCGGGATATCTGCCCGACGATGTAGTTGCTGGAGTCGTTCGACTTCACCTGGAGCGCGCCCGTCTCGGGGCTGTCACCCGAACTGGACGCGACCCGCTCGCTGAAGTCCGAGGGGATCGTCAGCGACAGGTAGTAGCTGCCGTCCTCGACGCCCTTGCGCGCGTCGCCCGCGCCGGTCTCCTGCCAGTCGAAGGTGTCGCTGTCGTGCAGTGCCTTGACGATCGAGTCGCCCGCCGCCAGCTTCTCGCCGTCGACCTGCGTGCCCTTGTCCTCGTTCACGAGCGCGACCGGGATCTTGTCCAGCCGGTCGTACGGGTCCCAGAAGGACCACAGGTACAGCGCGCCGTACAGCAGCGGCAGCAGCAGCATCGCCGCCATCGCGGCGCGGGGGAGCTTGCCCCGTCCGAAGCGCTTCAGCTCCAGCGCGGCGAGCCTAGGCGAGCGCATCAGCGGACTCTCCCTTCACCTCGGTGTTCGCGGTCTTCGTGGCCGTCGCGGGCTTCGCTTCCGCGCCGCCGGTGCGGATGACGAGCGCGTCCTCGGGGGCGCGGGTGCACACGGCGAGGACGGTCGTGCCGGCCGCGGCCAGCGAGCGCAGCAGCGCCCACGCCTCCTCGCGCTCCTCCTCCGAGAGCTTGATGTCGGTGTCGTCCACGGCGATCAGCCGCGGCTCGCTGATCAGCGCGAGCGCCAGCCCCAGCCGCAGCGACTCCATCCGCTCCAGGTCCCGTACGCGGGTGCGCTCGCCCTTCGGCAGCGCGTCGAGCGAGAGCCCGGTGGCCTCAAGCGCCCCGTCCAGCCGGGCCTTGCGGGCGGCCGCGCGCTCCTTGCGCGGACGGAACAGACCGCGCAGCGAGTCCCCGAACCGCTGCTCCAGCAGGACGCGTTCGCGCAGATGCTCGGCGACGCTCAGCGACGGGTCGAGGTCGGTGACGTCCGGCACCGGCCCCAGCGCGCTGATCCGGCGCACGGCCGCCATCTGCTTGGGCAGCCGGCTGCGCCCCACGCGGACCTCGCCCGCGGTCGCCTTCATCCGCCCGGTGAGCGCGAGCAGCAGGCACGTACGGCCGCTGCCCGACGGGCCCACGATGGCGCCGAGCCCGCCCGCGGGGAGCTCGAAGCCGATGTCGCGGAAGATCGCGCCGCGCGGGCCGTCCATCCCGAAGCCCTCGGCGGAGAGGGAGACCCCTGTGCGCTGTCCGCTGCCGCCGTCCGCGGCCTGTGTGCCGTCCTTCGCCGCCGGGTCCGCCCCCGGGCTCTCCCCCTGGCCCTGGGAGCCGTCTTCGTCGGCCATGGCTCCTCCCCTTCTTTGAACTGACCGGTCAGTTCAAAGTATGCCTCACGGTCTCCGGTGCTCCGGCACCCGGCCCCCACCTCCGCTTCCCGCGCATCGGCGCAGGCCGGCGCGATTGTCAGTGGCCTCCCGCACGATGGGTACCGACAGCCGCATCGGACGGCCGCATCAGCGCAACTGCCGGACAACGACCGGAGGTTGGTTCTCATGCACGGTTCCCGAAGCACACCCGCGACGCCCCACGGCCGGGGCGACGTCCACCCCGTCCTCCGCCGGGCCGCCGAGGCACACGGGTCCTCCCCGGTGCCCGGCCTGCTCGCCCAGGCCCAGCACGGGCTCGACGAGGCCGCCCGGCTGACGGACCCCAACGAGCGGTACGCCACCGCCCACCTCGCCGCCCTGCGCACCGCGGCCGCCGTCCTCGCCGCGCGCACGTCCCCCGCGCGCGGCCGGGGCCGACGCCGCAGGCCCGGCATCCGCCCGGTGTGGGAGGTGCTGACCGAGGTCGCGCCCGAACTCGCGGAGTGGAGCGCCCTGTTCGCCTCCGGCGCCGACCGCAGGGCCCGCGCCGAGGCCGGGATACCCGGCGCCGCCGGAGCGCGCGAGGCCGCGGAACTGCTGCACGCGGCCGAGGTGTTCCTGCGGCTCGTCGAGCGGACGCTGGTCACCCAGCCCGCCCTGCCCCAGCCCCGCGTCGCCCCCGCCGACGAGGAGCCCCCGGCGGACGCGTACGGGAGGCCGGGGCGCCGTCGCGCGGGGTGACCCGGCGTGCCGGGTACCGGCCCGGAGCGCCCGTCGCGGGGAGGCAATAGGGTTGGGGCTGTCCGTACCAGAAGCCGCCGAGGAGCACCCTGCTATGTCCCGCCCCAGCGCAACTCTCCGTACAGCCGTGGTCCGGGAGGTACTGCAAGGCGCTCTCGAACGGCGGGTGAAGACCTCGGGCCGCGACACCCTGGAGATCCTCGACACCGGCGGCGGCACGGGGAACTTCGCCGTCCCCGTCGCCCGCCTCGGCCACCGCGTCACCGTGGTCGACCCGAGCCCGAACGCCCTCTTCGGCCTGGAGCGCCGGGCCGCCGAGGCCGGGCTCGCGGGCCAGGTCCGCGGCGTGCAGGGGGACGCGAGCGGCCTGTTCGACGTGGTCGAGCGCGGCGGGTACGACGCGGTCCTGTGCCACGGCGTCCTGGAGTACGTCGACGACCCGGCCGAGGGCCTGCGCAACGTCGTCGACGCGCTCCGCCCCGAGGGCGGCACCCTCAGCCTCCTCGCCGCCGGGCTCGGCGGCGCCGTCCTCGGCCGCGCGCTGGCCGGCCACTTCACCGAGGCCCGCACCGCGCTCGGCTCCGACGACGGGCGCTGGGGCGAGAGCGACCCGATGCCCCGCCGCTTCACCGCCGAGCAGCTGCGCGCGCTCGTCGGCGCCACCGGTCTGGAGATCGCGGCGCTGCACGGCGTACGCGTCTTCTCCGACCTGGTGCCCGGCGCCCTCGTCGACACCGAGCCGGACGCCCAGGAGGCGCTGGCGCGGCTGGAGGCGGCGGCGGCCGAGTCCCCCGCGTTCCAGGCGGTCGCCAGCCAGCTGCACGTACTGGCGGAGACGGCCGGAACCCCGCAGAAGGATCACTGACCAGCGCACTCTTCCCGGAGCGGAGTCGGACGAGCCGACCCGGACGGTCGCCACCCGCCGTATGATCGAGGAACACCGTCCGGCATGGCGGAATGACGGCAGGGGAATGCACGCATTGCGTGACCCGTGCCGCCGTCCGGCATCCGGGTCCTGGTGGGAGGAACTGGCGTAGAGGGGCGGGTTTCACGGGGGCGATTCCCTGCCTATCCTTGAAGGGTCGCATCCGGTCGCCCCCGCGACCGACGAGTAGGAGGACTCCGTGCCGCTCTCTGAGCACGAGCAGCGGATGCTCGAGCAGATGGAGCGAGCGCTGTACGCCGAAGATCCCAAGTTCGCGACAGCGCTCGAGGGAAGCGAGCTGCGCAGGTACACCCGCAAGCGGGTCTACCAGGCGATCGCCGGCTTCCTTGTGGGTATCGCCCTGCTCATGGCTGGGATGGTCATCCAGGAAATCATCTGGGTCAGCGTCGTGGGCTTCCTCGTCATGCTCGGATGCGCCGTACTGGCGGTGACCGGCTGGCGCAAGGCCCCCCGCAACGGCGAGCAGCAGGGCCAGGGACAAGGCCAGGGCCAAGGTGCTCCGCCGGGCGGAGCACGGGCAGGCGGCGGAGGCAGCACTCCGCAGGCCCGCCGTCAGGCCCGGTCACGCCGTTCGATGATGGACAGGATCGAGCAGCGGTGGCAGCGCCGCCGGGACGAGGGCCAGGGCCGCTGAGCCGCCCCTCCGCCGTACGGTGAACCCGCCGGCCCCGCCACCGGGGCCGTCCGACCGGGCCGTGCACGGGCCCGGGCCGGACACCGGCCCCAGCCAGGACCAGCCCCACGGGCAGGACAGCTTTCCCCGGCTCCGGCCGGGAACGGGTGTGGGGCCGCTCTCCTTCGCGGAGAGCGGCCCCACACCCGTTTTCCGTAGGGGGAGGGGACGGGTTTTCAGGTGTTCTCGCGCGGGTGGCGGTTCGTCGCGCGGCGGAGTTTCGCGGCGCAGGCGGCCAGGGCCGAGGAGGCGCGGTCGCCGGCCCGGGCCCAGTGGCCGGCCGCGGACCACAGCAGTCGGACCGCCGAGTTCGGCAGCAGCACGGCCCGTACCCGCAGGCGGCGCGGGGCGGCGGCGCGCAGGCCCGCGTGCGCGAGGCGTACGTCGTCCGCGATGCCGGGTGCGGGGCGCGGGTGGGGGGCGTACAGCGTCTGTTCGACGGCGAGGGCGACCCGGTGCACGGCCTCGGCCGGGCCGGGGGCCAGCTCGCCGACGCGGACGAGGCGGTCGGCGGCGGCCCGCGGGGTCGCCGAACCGTCGGGGGCGACGCCGTGGTCCCAGCCCGTGTCGAGCAGCTCGCGCCAGGCGGCCAGTACGGCGCCGGTCGCCGCCTCGCCCGGCCCCGGTGGAGCGGAGGCGGCGCGGCGCAGGCGGCGGGTGCGGGCCCGCCGCCGCCACAGCATCGGCAGCAGCGCACCGCCGGTGACCAGCAGGACCGCGCCCGAGCCCGCGAGGACGGAGCCGAGCGGGAAGCCGGAGTCTCCGCCGCCGCCGGACGCGGCCTGGCCGCAGGACGGGTCGGTGGAGTCGTCGGAGGCGCAGGTGTCGGGCTGTTCCGGTTCGGGCGCCGGGTCGGAGGCGGAGTCCCGGTCGGGCAGCTGCTCCTGCGGGGTGTCGCCCGGGTCGGGGAGCTGCGGCGCCGCGTACTCGGGGGTGGTGCCCCGGGTGGGGGTGGGCTCGAAGCGGGTCCAGCCGACGCCCTCGAAGTACAGCTCGGGCCAGGCGTGCGCGTCCTTCAGGCCGACGTCCATGGTGCCGTCGCCGCGTGCCGTACCGGGGGTGAAGCCGACGGCGACGCGGGCCGGGATGTCGAGGGTCCTGGCCATCGCGGCCATGGAGAACGCGAAGTGGACGCAGAAACCCTCCTTCTGCTCCAGGAAGTTGACGATCGCGGCCGAGCCGCTGCCCGCGCGTACCTGGGTGTCGTAGGTGAAGCCGCCTTCGGTGGTGAACCAGTCCTGGAGCTTCACCGCGCGCTCGTAGTCGTCCCGCGCGCCCCGGGTGACCTGGAGCGCCCGCTCGCGGACGACCGAGGGCAGCGACTCGGGCACCCGCGTGTACTCCTCGCGCAACTGCCGCGGGGGCTCCGGCGCCTCGCGCAACTGCTCGGCCGTGGGGGACACCTGGAGGCTCTCCACCTGGTACCGCGCGCCCCGCGTCGTCTGCCCCCGGTCGCCGACGAGGGTGCGGCCCTCGGGCTCGAACCGCCAGCGCCCGCCGATCCGTACGTCGGTGGCGGGGTACGGGAGGGGCAGCCAGTTCTGCGCGTACCAGTCGGCGGTGACGACGGTGCTGCGCACCTTCCGCCGCTCCACGTCCCGCGCCAGCCCCGGGGCCGGCGGCAGCGGGCTCGGTACGGAGTCGATGCGGCGCTCGGAGGGCTTCCAGGCGGAGCCGTCGAAGCGGTCCAGGGCGACGATCCGCAGATACATCTCCCGGGTGTCCTCGGCGTCCGTGGTGTACGTGAGCGCGGTGCGGTCGGCCGGCTGGTTGAGGCTGTCCTGGAGCGCCACCAGCGGGTTCACCGCCGACACCGTGCCGCCGTCCTGCTGCTTGCCCGAGCTCTCGCCGGGCGGCCCGAGCAGCCCGTCGCCCAGCGAGGGCAGCACGGCGGGCACGGCCAGCGCGATGCCCAGCGTGAGGACGCCGATCCGCTGCCCCGTCCGCAGCGGGGCCGTGCCGGGGCCGCGGCCGGTACGCCGCCAGGGGCCGCCGGGCGGCGGGGAGTGCGGCGCCGCGTCCCGGGGAGCGGCGAAGAACTGGCCCCAGCCGGCGGTGCGTTCCCGCCCCTCGGCGAGGAGGAGCAGCAGGTAGCCCACGGCGGCGCACAGGAACCACAGCCAGCGGGTGCCGTCGTGCCGGCCGAGTCCGGCGGCCACCGAGTACAGCGCCAGCAGCGGCAGCCCGGCGGGTGCCGCGCTGCGGAAGGTCACGGCGAGGACGTCCACGAGCAGCCCGATCAGCAGCACGCCGCCGACGAGCATCAGCCGGATGCCGTCCGTGGCCGGGGCCGGTATGGCGAAGCGGCCCACGTCCTGGCCGCCCTGCGCCAGCAGGCTGCTGAACTCCGCGAGCGCGTCGGGCCCGGGCAGCAGCCCCGCGACGGCCGCGTCCCGGGCGAAGAGCACCGTGAGCAGCAGCAGCGAGAGCACGGCCTGGACGAGGGGCACCACCGGCGGCGGCGCGGAGGCCCGGCGCAGCGCGACGCCGGCCCCGGCCTGCACGACGACCAGCGCGGCGGCCTGGAGCAGCCACCACGCCGGGTCGGCCAGCGGCAGCAGGGCGCAGGCGGAGGCCAGGGTGGCCAGCGCCGCGAAGCAGGCGAGTCGGGTGCGTCCGGTGGTCACCGCAGGCCCTCCAGGGTCGGGTCGCCGATGTGCCGCCACAGGTCACCGAGCGGCCGCCCGGGCCCGCCGGCCAGGACCGTCCAGCCCGCCTCGCGCAGGGTCCGGTGGGCCGGCGCCGCCGTCGCGTCCACCGGCGAACTCCCGCCGCCCGGGCCCCCGGTGGCGTACGGCGGGCCCTCGGCGTCCGGCAGCCCCGCGACGAAGGCGACGGCGTGGCCCGTGCGGTGCCGGAGCCCGGCCAGCGCGGTGGCCTGTGCCTCGTCGAGGGTGCCGAGGAACGCGAGCAGCGGGCCCGTCTCGCCGGGGCCGCCCGCGCCGTGGCGGAGCAGGTCGACGGCGCGTTCCAGGCCGGGCTCGGCGGAGTGCTCGACGGCGGCGAGGGTGTCCAGCAGGAGCCCGGCGGCGTCCGCGCCGCTCCCGGCGAGCAGCCCGCCCTCGGGGCCCGGCACGGCCGGGCCCGCCTCCGTCATCAGCCGCACGGCGTAGCCGCGCTCGTGCAGGTGCAGCGCGACGGAGGCGGCGCCCGAGACGGCCCACTCGAAGGGCGAGCCGGGCCCCGAGCCCGCGTACGCCACGCGCCGGGTGTCCAGCAGCAGCGTGCAGCGGGCCTGCCGGGGCTGCTCCTCGCGACGGACCATCAGCTCGCCGTGCCGCGCCGTGGACCGCCAGTGCACCCGGCGCAGGTCGTCCCCGCGCCGGTAGCCGCGGGGGATGACGTCGTCGTCACCGGCGAGGGACGGGGCGCCCTGCCGTCCGTCGCCGTGGCCCGCGCTTCCGCCCGGCAGGCGTACCGGGGGCAGCGACTCGGTGCGGGGGACGACGGTGAGCGCGTCCTGCGGGCTGAAGGCGCGGGTCATCTCGCACATCCCGAACGGGTCGGTGAGCCGTAGCTCCAGCGGGCCCAGCGGGTACCGTCCGCGCAGGTCGGAGCGCACCCGGTAGGACACCTCGCGGCGCCCGCCCGGCTCGATCCGGTCCACCATGAACCGCGGGCGCGGCCCCAGCACGTACGGCACCCGGTCCTGGAGCATCAGCAGCCCGGTCGGCAGCCGCGAGACGTTCTCCACGCTCAGCCGGACCCGGGACTCCGCGCCCGCCGGCACCCGGCCGGGGGAGAGGCCGCGCGAACCGGCGACCCGGTGCCGGGTGCGGTGCAGCACCAGGACGCACACCAGCGGCAGCGCCGCCAGCAGCAGCCCGACCCGCAGCAGATCCGTCTGCCCCAGCACGTACGCGCAGACCGCGGCCGCCACCCCGGCGGCGAGGAACGAGCGGCCGCGCGTGGTCAGCCCGCCCAGCGCGCCGCGCAGACCGTCGCGCGCGGGCCCGGACGCGGGGGCCTCGGCCGGGCCGGGGCCGCCGGCCATCAGTGGCTCCGGGCGCGCCGCTGCCCGTACGGGTCGGGCACGGGCACGCTGCGCACGATCTCGGCGACGATCTGCTCCGACGTCCGCCGGTTCAGCTGGGCCTGCGCCGTGGGCAGCAGCCGGTGCGCCAGCACGGGGACGGCCAGCGCCTGCGCGTCGTCCGGCAGCGCGAAGTCCCGTCCGGCCAGGGCCGCGGCGGCGCGGGCGGCGCGCAGCAGGTGCAGCGTCGCGCGCGGGGAGGCGCCCAGGCGCAGCTCCGCGTGCGCGCGGGTGGCCGCGACCAGGTCGACCGCGTACCTGCGCACCCCCTCCGCGACGTGCACGCCGCGCACCGCCTCGACCAGCCGGCCGATCTCGTGCGCGTGCGTCACCGGGTTCAGGCCGTCGAGCGGGGAGGCGCCGCCGTGCACGTCGAGCATCTCCAGCTCGGCCTCCGGGCTCGGGTAGCCGATGGAGACGCGGGCCATGAAGCGGTCGCGCTGGGCCTCGGGGAGCGGGTAGGTGCCCTCCATCTCGACCGGGTTCTGGGTGGCGACGACCATGAACGGCTCGGGCAGCTCGTAGGTGTGCCCGTCGATCGTGACCTGCCGCTCCTCCATCGACTCCAGCAGCGCGGACTGGGTCTTGGGCGAGGCGCGGTTGATCTCGTCACCGATCACGATCTGCGCGAAGACCGCGCCCGGCTTGAACTCGAACTCCCTGCGCTGCTGGTCGTAGACGCTCACGCCGGTGATGTCCGAGGGCAGCAGGTCGGGGGTGAACTGGATGCGCCGCACGCTGCAGTCGATCGACCGGGCCAGCGCCTTGGCCAGCATGGTCTTGCCGACGCCGGGGACGTCCTCGATCAGCAGGTGCCCCTCGGCCAGCAGCACGGTCAGCGAGAGCTGCACCACCTCGGGCTTGCCCTCGATCACCGTCTCGACCGAGCCGCGGACCCGATCCGCCGTCCTGCTCAGATCCCTCAGGTCCGCTCGCTCGTCAAAGGTCGTCACCCGGCCCTCCTCGGCCCTGCCCCGTTGTCGTCCCGTGCTGCCACTCGGAACGCATTCTTCCTGCCGAGCGGCCCTCGCGTCACCGTTCCCCGGGGAGTTGGGGAACCGTCCCCCGCCGCGGAGGCGCGATCCGGTGCCCCGGAACGCCGCGGCCGGCAGCCCCGTACGCGCGGGAGCGCCCGGCGTGGTCACGACCGTAGACGCCCGCGGCGGCCGGGGCGCGGCGTGGGCGACATGTGAGGCAACCCACAGTGTTCACGGGGCTGCCGCCCGTGTCCCGCCGTCCCGGGCGCCCGGGACGGTACGGGCCCGCCCGCCGAGGGTCCGTCCGCGACCGGAAACCGGTCGCTCCGTGACCGGGTCCGACCGCTCCCGAGGGCCTCCGGGAGCTGCGCGGACGCGCCTCTCGGCCCGTGGTTGACCGCCGTGCCCAGTGGACTAGAGTTGCGCGACGTGGGAGGCGCGACACTCCCCAGGCCCCGGAATCCCTCGCGCACACGGCGCGTGCGGCTCGGCCTCCTCCCGTTCCCCGCCCGCCGGCAGGCCCCCTCGCGGCCTGCGCCCCGGCGGCCCCCGGCCGAGCGGACGGAGCGGCGGCGGCACGCGAGCGCGGCCGAGGACGGGGAGCGTGGACGCCACGGGCCCTGCCGCCGGGCGGTCTTGAGCCCGTAAGAGAGTGAGAGGGCACATGACCAGCGACGAGCGGACAGCCGGCGAGCGGCACAACCCGGTGATGCTGCGGCGCTGCCTGGATCTGCTGGCCCCCGCCCTCACCGAACCCGGAGCGGTCGTCGTCGACTGCACGCTCGGGCTCGGCGGCCACAGCGAGGCCCTGCTGAGCACCTTCCCCGAGGCCCGGCTCATCGGCCTCGACCGCGACCCGCGCGCCCTGGAACTCGCGGGCGAGCGGCTGGCCCCGTACGGCGAGCGGGCCACGCTGGTGCACGCCGTGTACGACGAACTCCCCGAGGTCCTCCAGCGGCTCGGCCTGCCCCGCGTGCAGGGCGTCCTCTTCGACCTCGGCGTCTCCTCCATGCAGCTCGACGAGGCCCAACGCGGCTTCGCCTACGCGCAGGACGCGCCGCTCGACATGCGCATGGACCAGACGACGGGCATCAGCGCGGCCGAGGTGCTCAACACCTACCCGCCGGGCGAACTCGTCCGCATCCTGCGGCAGTACGGCGAGGAGAAGCAGGCGAAGCGGATCGTCGAGGCCGTGGTGAAGGAGCGCGCCAAGCAGCCCTTCGACCGCAGCGCCCGCCTCGTCGAGCTGATCCGCGACGCCCTCCCGCAGGCCGCCAAGCGGACGGGCGGCAACCCGGCGAAGCGCACCTTCCAGGCGCTGCGTATCGAGGTCAACGGCGAACTCGCGGTGCTGGAGCGGGCGATCCCCGCCGCGGTGGCGGCGCTCGGCGTCGGCGGCCGCATCGCCGTCCTCTCGTACCACTCGCTGGAGGACCGGCTCACCAAGCAGGTGCTGACCGCGGGGGCCACCAGCACGGCGCCCGAGGGGCTGCCCGTCGTGCCCGAGCAGTACCAGCCGCGGCTCAAGCTGCTCACCCGTGGTGCCGAACTTCCCACCGAGGACGAGATCTCCGAGAACCGCCGTGCCGCCCCGGCCAGGCTGCGCGGTGCCGAACGGATCAGGGAGGCCCACACGCCATGAGTGGAACGCAACGGCTCGCCCGGCTCTCCCGCCTGGTGCCCTCGGGCACGTCGACGGCGGCCCGCGCGCCGTTCGTTCTGCTCGTCGTCCTGATACTGGGTTCGGGACTGCTGGCCCTGCTGTTGCTCAACGCCTCGGTGAACCAGGGGTCGTTCAAGCTCAGCAAGCTGGAGAAGCAGACGGAGGAGCTGACCGACGAGCAGCAGGCGCTGCAGCAGCAGGTCGACTCGTACTCGGCGCCCGGCAGTCTGGAGAAGCGGGCGCGGGAGCTCGGGCTGGTCCCGGGCGGCACCCCCGCGTTCCTGGAGCCGGACGGCACGGTGAAGGGAAAGCCCGAGCCCGCAGCGAACGACCCGCAGCAGGAGGCACGGTGAGCGAGCGTCCCCGTGAACCGCGCCGGCGCCCGAGCGGCTCCGGCGCCGAACCGCCGGGCTCGTCGGGGCGGCCGGCGCCTTCCGGCCGGCCGGCTTCGTCGGGGCGTCCCGCGTCGCCGGGGCGAGCGTCCGCGTCCGGCCGTCCGTCCGGTGGCGAGGGGCAGCGGCGTGCGGACGGGGCGCCGGCCAAGGGCGGACGGCGTCCGGCCGGGAGTGCGGCCTCCGCCAAGTCCGGGGCGCGCGGCGGGAGTTCGCGCGCCGGAGCGGGGGCGCGTGGCGGCAGCGGGCCGAAGGGGCCGCGCGGGCCCGGGGGACCGGCGGGGCGCCCGGGCGGTTCCGGGGGTTCCGGTTCCGGTGGCGGCGCCGGGCTGCGGCTGGCGAAGCCGAAGCCGCGGCTCCGGCTGATCACCTTCGGGCTCACCTTCGTCGTGCTCGTCTTCACCGCCCGGCTCCTCCAGGTGCAGGCCGTGGACGCCAGCGCCTTCGCCGAGAAGGCCGCCGTCAACCGCTACATCACCGTCCCGCAGGTCGCCGAGCGCGGCACCATCGCGGCGCGGGACGGCTCGGCGCTGGCCACCACCGTCGACGCGTACGACATCACCGCCGACCCGTACCTCTTCACCCGCAAGCAGACCGGCGTCGCCGACGCGCCCGAGCGGGCCGCCGCGCAGCTCGCGCCGGTGCTGGGCGAGGACGAGCAGGAGCTGGCGGCCAAGCTGTCCAGGAAGAAGACCCGGTACGTGCTGCTCGCGCGGCAGCAGAGCCCGCAGGTCTGGCAGAAGATCAAGAAGCTGAAGGCCGATCTGGCCGAGGACGTCCCCGCCGGCAAGGGCAGCGTCCTGGCCGGGATCTACCGCGAGGAACACGCCAAGCGCGTCTACCCGAACGAGAAGCTCGCCTCCTCCGTCCTCGGCTTCGTCAACGCCGAGGGCAAGGGCGGAGCCGGCCTCGAGGCGCAGATGAACAAGCAACTCGCGGGCCGCGACGGCAAGATCACCTACGCCCAGTCCGGCGGCCGCCAGGTGCCCACGGCCGGCGTCCGCGAGCGCCCGCCCCGGCCAGGCGCCGACGTCGACCTCACGCTGGACCGCGACATCCAGTGGGCCGCGCAGAAGGCGATCGTCGAGCAGGTGGAGGAGTCGCAGGCCGACCGCGGCTACGTCATCGTCCAGGACACCCGCACCGGCGAACTCCTCGCGATGGCGAACGCGCCCGACTTCGACCCCGGCGACATCACCCGCGCCGACCCGGACGCGCTCGGCAACGCGGCCGTGCAGGACGCGTACGAGCCCGGTTCGACGGCGAAGCTGATGTCGATGGCGGCCGTGCTGGAGGAGGGCAAGGCCACCCCGGCCACCGAGGTCACGGTGCCCAACCGGCTCAAGCGCGCCGACCGTTCGTTCGCCGACGACGTCGACCACGAGACCTGGCACCTCACGCTGAACGGCGTCCTCGCCAAGTCCAGCAACATCGGCACGATTCTGGCCACCGAACAGCTCGGCAAGACCCAGAAACAGGCCAACCAGGTCCTCCACCGCTACCTGCGGGACTTCGGCATCGGCCGCGAGACCGGCCTCGGCATGCCCGGCGCGACCTCCGGCATCCTCCCGAAGCCGGAGGACTGGAGCGCCTCGCAGCAGTACACGATCCCGTTCGGCCAGGGCTTCTCGCTCAACGCCGTCCAGGCGGCGTCCATCTACTCGACGATCGCCAACGGCGGCGTCCGCACCGAGCCCTCGCTGCTGCGCGGCACCACCGGTCCGGACGGCCGCTACCGCAAGGCCCCGGAGCCGGAGAAGAACCGGGTCGTCAGCGAGAAGACGGCGAAGACGCTGGCGAAGATGCTGGAGTCCGTCGTCGACGACATGGAGGGCACCGGGACGACGGCGAAGATCCCCGGCTACCGGGTCGCGGGCAAGACCGGCACGGCCAACCGCGTCGACCCGCAGACGGGCCGCTACAAGGGCTACACGGCTTCCTTCGCGGGTTTCGCTCCCGCCGACAAGCCGCGCATCACGGTCTACTGCGCAGTGCAGAACCCCAAGAAGGGCAGCTACTTCGGCAGCAGCGTCTGCGGTCCCGTCTACAAGCAGGTCATGAAGTTCGCCCTGAAGTCCCTCCAGATCCCGCCCACCGGAGAGGGCCCGGCCAGGCTGCCGGTCCTCGCCCGGTCCGGCGACTGAGCGGAAGAGCGCCACGTGAGAACGATCACTCAGCAGCAGTGCAACCCTCAGGGGTCTCCGTCCCCCGCAAACCCCTCGCTTCGCCCCACGGGCGCCGGGCCCGGTACGCTCACCGCCGTGCCACAAGCTGATCAGAGTTACCCCGTACCGCCCCGTCCCACACATGTGCGACCGGTTCCGCTCGCGGAGCTGGCCCGGCAGCTGGGCGCCGAGGTCCCCGAGGGCGCTGAGAGCGATGCCGCCGCGACGGGCATCACGCACGACTCCCGTGCGGTCCGCCCCGGCGACGTCTACGCGGCCCTGCCAGGCGCCAGGTTCCACGGCGCCGACTTCGCGAACCAGGCCGCAGGGCTCGGCGCGGTGGCCGTCCTGACCGACCCGGCAGGCGCCGAGCGCGCGGCCGGCACCGGCCTCCCGGTGCTGACGGTCCCGGACCCGCGCGGCCGCATGGGCGCACTGGCGGCCACGGTGTACGGGGAGCCCGGCGAGGGCCTGCTCCAGATCGGCATCACCGGCACCTCGGGCAAGACCACCACCGCGTACCTGA
Source organism: Streptomyces sp. HNM0574 (assembly GCF_012726235.1). GTDB lineage: Bacteria > Actinomycetota > Actinomycetes > Streptomycetales > Streptomycetaceae > Streptomyces. Next base: position 259,520 of record NZ_JAASAH010000004.1, on the reverse strand, counting down.
TCGACGGCGGCCTCCGCGAGCTCGCCAAGAAGGACGACGCGCCGACGGGTCTGATCGGCACCGTCGAGTCCCGGATCGGCGACGAGCGGATCAAGGCCGAGCGCACGACGCCCGAAGCCACCGAGCTGCAGGCGCTGTTCGCGGTCATGCGCGAGCGCGGCGTCAACTCGGTGACGATGGAGGTCTCCAGCCACGCGCTGGTCCTCGGCCGGGTCGACGGCTGCGTCTTCGACATCGCGGTCTTCAACAACCTCAGCCCGGAACACCTGGACTTCCACCCCGACATGGAGGACTACTTCCAGGCGAAACGGCAGCTGTTCACCAAGGCGCGCTCCCGCGCCGGAGTCGTCAACTTCGACGACGAGTACGGCTTCCGCCTGATCAGCGAATCCGAGGTGCCGGTCACCAGCTTCTCCGCCGAGGGCCACCCCGACGCGGACTGGCGTGCCGAGGACGTCGAGCTGGGCCCGCTCGGCTCGTCCTTCACCGCCGTCGGCCCCGACGGCCAGAAGGTACGGGCCGCTGCCCCGCTGCCGGGCCCGTTCAACGTCGCGAACGCGCTCGCCGCGATCACCGCGCTCGCCGCCGCCGGCATCGACCCGCAGACCGCGGCCGACGGCATCGCCTCCGTCGCGGGCGTCCCCGGCCGGCTGGAACGGGTCGACGCGGGCCAGGACTTCCTCGCCATCGTCGACTACGCGCACAAGCCGGACGCCGTCGAGTCCGTGCTCTACGCCGTCCGGAAGGTCACCGGCGGGAAGGTGCACGCCGTGCTCGGCTGCGGCGGCGACCGCGACCCGCACAAGCGCACGGCCATGGGCGCGGCGCTCGCGCGCCTCTCCGACACGGCCGTCCTCACTTCGGACAACCCCCGCTCCGAGGACCCGCTCGCGATCCTCGCCACCATGCTCGGCGGCGCCGCCGAGGTACCCGCGCACGAGCGCGGCACCGTGCTCCTGGAGGAGGAGCGGGCCGCCGCGATCGCCGTGGCGGTCGGCCACGCCGAACCCGGCGACACCGTGATCGTCCTCGGCAAGGGCCACGAGCAGGGCCAGGACATCGCGGGGGTCGTACGCCCCTTCGACGACACGCAGGAACTGCGCGAAGCCATCCGCCGCAAGCAGGCAGGGGCCTCCGCGACCACTCACCGGACAGAAACCCACCGGACAGACGCCTGAGAATCGATGATTCCCCTATCCCTCGCCGAGATCGCCGCTGTCGTCTCCGGGCAGCAGTGCGACATACCGGACCCGGAAGCCCGGGTCACCGGACCCGTGGTGATCGACTCCCGGGAAGCAGTTCCCGGCAGTCTCTTCGCCGCCTTCGCCGGAGAACGCGTCGACGGCCATGACTTCGCGCGTACCGCAGTGGAGACCGGAGCCGTGGGCGTGCTCGCGACCCGGCCCGTCGGTGTGCCCGCCGTCGTCGTCGACGACGTCACCCGCGCCCTCGGAGCCCTCGCCCGGTACACCACGGAGAAGCTGGGCACGCGCACCGTCGCGCTGACCGGCTCCTCCGGCAAGACCAGCACCAAGGACCTCATCGCGCAGCTCCTGGAGCGGATCGGCCCCACGGTCTGGCCCCAGGGCTCGCTCAACAACGAGATCGGGCTGCCGCTCACCGCGCTGCGCGCGGATGCGGACACCCGGCACCTCGTCCTGGAGATGGGCGCCCGCGGCATCGGCCACATCCGCTACCTCGCGGGCCTCACCCCGCCCGCGATCGGCGTCGTGCTGAACGTCGGGACGGCGCACATCGGCGAGTTCGGCGGCCGCGAGCAGATCGCACAGGCAAAGGGCGAACTCGTCGAGGTCCTTCCCGAGGACGGCCTCGCCGTGCTCAACGCCGACGATCCCTACGTACGCGCCATGAGCGCCCGTACCCGGGCCCGCGTGCTCACCTTCGGCGAGTCCGAGGACGCCGACATCCGCGCCGAGAACGTCCGGCTCACAGGGAACGGTCAGCCCTCCTTCACGCTCAGCACACCCACCGGGTGCGGTGACGTGACCATGCGGCTGTACGGTGAGCACCACGTGTCGAACGCGCTCGCCGCGGCGGCCGTCGCCCACGAACTGGGCATGCCCGCAGGGGAGATCGCCGACGCGCTCTCCGCCGCGGGCACGCTCTCGCGTTGGCGGATGGAGGTCACCGAACGCGCCGACGGTGTCACGGTCGTCAACGACGCCTACAACGCCAACCCCGACTCGACCAGGGCAGCGCTCCGCGCCCTGGCCGCGATGGGCGGGGCGCGCAAGGAGTCGGGGGGCCGTACCTGGGCGGTGCTCGGCGAGATGGCCGAGCTCGGCGAGGATGCGCTCGCCGAGCACGACGCTGTCGGACGGCTCGTCGTCCGGCTCAACGTCAGCAAGCTCGTGGCGGTGGGCGGCCAGGAGGCCGCCTGGCTCGACATGGGCGCCAAGAACGAGGGTTCGTGGGGTGAGGAGTCGGTGCACGTGTCCGACGCTGAGGCGGCAGTCGACCTGTTGAGAGGCGAACTGCGCCCGGGGGATGTCGTACTGGTCAAGGCTTCCCGGTCCGTCGGCCTGGAGCGCGTGGCCGGCGCCCTGCTCCAGGGCGGCCACGGTGCTGCGGGTGCCGAGGGTGAGGTCGCCCAGCGATGAGGCAGATCCTCTTCTCCGGTGTCATCGGCATGATCCTGTCCCTGGTCGGCACCCCGCTGCTGATCAAGCTGCTGGCCTCCAAGGGCTACGGGCAGTTCATCCGTGACGACGGTCCGCAGAACCACCACAGCAAGCGCGGCACCCCCACCATGGGCGGTATCGCCTTCATCCTGGCGACGCTCCTCGCGTACGCCCTCACGAAGCTGCTGACGGGCAGCCAGCCGACGTTCTCCGGCGTGCTGGTGCTGTTCCTCTTCGCGGGCATGGGCCTGGTCGGCTTCCTCGACGACTACATCAAGATCGTCAAGCAGCGCAGCCTCGGCCTCCGGGCCAAGGCGAAGATGGCGGGCCAGCTGATCGTCGGCATCGCCTTCGCCGTCCTCGCGCTCAACTTCCCGGACGCGCGCGGCCAGACCCCCGCGTCCGACAAGCTCTCCTTCACCCAGGACTTCGGCTGGTCCATCGGACCGGTGCTGTTCGTCATCTGGGCGCTGTTCATGATCCTCGCGATGTCGAACGGCGTGAACCTCACCGACGGCCTCGACGGCCTGGCCACCGGCGCCTCGGTGATGGTCTTCGGCGCGTACGTCTTCATCTGCATCTGGGAGTACCAGGAGTCCTGCGCCAACGCGCTGACCGCCGGGCCCGGCTGCTACGAGGTACGCGACCCGCTCGATCTCGCCGTCGTCTCGGCCGCGTTGATGGGTGCCTGCTTCGGCTTCCTGTGGTGGAACACCTCGCCCGCGAAGATCTTCATGGGTGACACCGGCTCCCTCGCCCTCGGCGGCGCGCTCGCCGGTCTGGCCATCACCTCCCGCACGGAGCTGCTGCTCGCCGTCCTCGGCGGCCTGTTCGTCATCATCACCATGTCCGTGGTCATCCAGGTCGGTTCCTTCCGGCTCACGGGCAAGCGGGTCTTCAAGATGGCGCCGCTCCAGCACCACTTCGAGCTCAAGGGCTGGTCCGAGGTCCTCGTCGTGGTCCGCTTCTGGATCATCCAGGGCATCTGCGCCATCGTCGGCGTCGGCATCTTCTACGCGGGCTGGGCGGCGGTGAACTGATGACGGAGCCCACGCAGCCGCCCGCCCCGGCCGAGGAGTTCGCCGGACGCGAGGTCACCGTCGCCGGGCTCGGCGTCAGCGGCATCAGCGCCGCCCGCGCGCTGGCCCGCTTCGGCGCCCGCGTCACCGTCGTCGACGGCGGCGACAGCGAGACCCACCGCGGCCGGGCCGCCGAGCTGGAGTCCGCCACCGGCGGCGCCGTCACGGTCCGCCTCGGCGACGCCGGGACCCTGCCGCCCGGCACCACGCTGGTCGTCACCTCGCCCGGCTGGAAGCCGGACAGCCCGCTGTTCGCCGCCGCGGCCGAGGCCGGCGTCCCCGTCTGGGGCGACGTCGAACTGGCCTGGCGGCTGCGCGGGCCCGACGCCCCGCCCTGGCTGGCCGTCACCGGCACCAACGGCAAGACGACGACGGTGCAGATGCTCGCGTCGATCCTGCGGGCCGCCGGCCACCGCGCCCCCGCGGTCGGCAACATCGGCACCCCGCTGGTCGACGTCGTCCTCTCGGAAGAGCCGTACGACGTCCTCGCCGTCGAGCTCTCCAGCTACCAGCTGCACTGGGCACCGAGCCTGCGCCCGCACTCCGCGACGGTGCTCAACCTCGCGCCCGACCACCTCGACTGGCACGGCAGCATGCGCGCCTACGCCGACGACAAGGGCCGCATCTACGAGGGCAACCGCACGGCCTGCGTCTACAACGTCGCCGACCCCGAGACCGAACGCCTGGTCCGCCAGGCCGACGTGGTCGAGGGCTGCCGGGCCATCGGCTTCACGCTGGGCAGCCCCCGGCCGTCCGAACTCGGCGTCGTCGACGGCATCCTGGTCGACCGCGCCTTCGTCGAGAACCGCGCGGAGCAGGCCCAGGAACTCGCCGAGGTCTCCGACGTGACCCCGGCGGCCCCGCACAACATCGCCAACGCGCTGGCCGCTGCGGCCCTCGCCAGGGCCTTCGGCGTCCCGGCCAACGCGGTACGCGAGGGCCTGCGCGCCTTCCAGCCGGACGCGCACCGCATCCAGCACGTCGCGGACGTCGACGGCGTCGCGTACGTCGACGACTCCAAGGCCACCAACACCCACGCCACCGAGGCGTCCCTGGCCGCCTACGACCCGATCGTCTGGGTCGCGGGCGGCCTCGCCAAGGGCGCGACGTTCGACGAGCTCGTACGGAACGCGGCGAAGCGGCTGCGGGCCGCCGTCCTCATCGGTGCCGACCGCCACCTCATCCGGGAGGCCCTGGCGCGACACGCCCCGGATGTTCCCGTGGTCGACCTCGAACGGACCGACACTGGAGCGATGTCAGCGGCGGTCGCGGAAGCCTCGCGCCTGGCCGTCACCGGCGACACGGTCCTGCTGGCACCGGCCTGTGCGTCGATGGACATGTTCGTCAACTACAACGCCCGCGGCGACGCCTTCGCCGACGCGGTGCGTGACCTGGCCGCCGACGGCCGGGAGCGGCAAGAGCAGCAGTAGCCCGCGGCGGGTCCCCGGTGACCGCGGCGCGGGCAATCCACAGGGGGCACACGACTATGACGGCTGTCGGCGACCGCTCACCGGCGGCACCTCGTGACGGGGCGCGGGACGGGCAGTTCGGGCCGGACGGGCCGAACTGCCCCGTCCACGAGGGCGGCAGAGACGCACCTCCGGACCCGGAAGCCCGGGCCGGCGCTCCGGCGTCCCGGCTCCGGTCCTCCCTCCTCGCCTCCCTGCGCCTCCCGTTGCCCGCCCTGCCGCCGCTGTTCGCCCCGCTCGGCGGGCTCGCGGCGGCGGGGGCACCGGCGTCCGCGTACGGTCCGGGGACGCTGCTGCGCGGAACCCAGCGTTCCTCCGGCGCCAAGTCCCCGGCGGGATCCGGCGGCTCCTCCGCCGGGCGCGCCTCCACCCCGCGGCCGCGCCGTACCCCCGCGCCCGCGCCCCGGCGCCCGCCACGTCCCGAACGCGGCGGCAAGCGGCAGGGCGGCGGGCGCACCTCGCCCCTCAAGCGGTTCCACACCCGGGTACGGCGCACCTGGGACCGGCCGCTGACCGCGTACTACCTGATCCTCGGCGGCAGCCTGCTGCTCACCGTGCTCGGCCTGGTGATGGTCTTCTCGGCCTCCCAGATCGAGGCGCTCCAACAGGGCCTGAACTCCACGTACTTCTTCAGCAAGCAGCTCGTCGCCGCGGCCATCGGCGGCGTGCTCCTGCTGTCCGCCGCCCGGATGCCGCTCCGCCTGCACCGGGCCCTGTCGTACCCGCTGCTCGCGGTCTCCGTCGTCCTGCTGTGCATGGTCCAGGTGCCCGGGATAGGGCGGATGGTGAACGGCAACCAGAACTGGATCTACCTCGGCGGCCCGTTCCAGCTCCAGCCCAGCGAGTTCGCCAAGCTCGCGCTCGTCCTGTGGGGCGCCGACCTGCTCGCGCGCAAGGGCGACAAGGGGATGCTGACGCAGTGGAAGCACCTGCTCGTCCCGTTCGTCCCCGTCACCCTGCTCCTGCTCGGACTCATCATGCTCGGCGGGGACATGGGCACTGCGATCATTCTCACGGCCGTCCTCTTCGGACTGCTCTGGCTCGCGGGCGCCCCCACCCGGCTGTTCGCGGGCGTCCTGTTCTCCGCGCTGGCCGTCGGCGCCCTGCTGATCTGGACCAGCCCCAACCGCATGTCCAGGCTCTCCTGCATCGCCGCCACCGACCCGGGCGCCAACGACCAGTGCTGGCAGGCCGTCCACGGCATCTACGCGCTGGCCTCCGGCGGATGGTTCGGTTCCGGCCTCGGAGCGAGTGTGGAAAAATGGGGTCAACTCCCTGAACCGCACACCGACTTCATCTTCGCCGTGACCGGGGAGGAACTCGGCCTGGCGGGGACGCTGTCGGTACTCGCTCTCTTCGCGGCTCTAGGCTATGCGGGTATCCGCGTGGCCGGACGCACGGAGGACCCCTTCGTGAGGTACGCCGCGGGAGGCGTGACCACCTGGATCACGGCCCAGGCCGTGGTCAACATCGGTGCGGTGCTCGGCCTGCTGCCGATCGCCGGTGTCCCGCTCCCGCTGTTCTCCTACGGTGGGTCGGCCCTGCTGCCGACGATGTTCGCGATCGGGCTGCTGATCGCCCTCGCGCGCAGCGACCCGGCGGCCCGGGCGGCCCTGGCCATGCGGCAGCCTGTTCTGCGGCAGCTCGCTCCGCGGGGGAGGCCGGCAGGGGTGAGATGGACAACGATGAGACGGCGGACGAAACGGCCGCCGTCCGGAGAGCGGTGAATCAGCGTGCACGTCGTACTCGCCGGTGGGGGGACCGCCGGCCATATCGAGCCCGCGCTCGCCCTCGCGGACGCCCTGCGCCGGCAGGACCCGACCGTGGGGATCACGGCCCTCGGCACCGAACGCGGCCTGGAGACACGGCTCGTGCCCGAGAGGGGATACGACCTGGAGCTCATCCCGGCCGTCCCGCTCCCGCGCAAGCCCACCCCTGAGCTGATCACGGTGCCCGGGCGGCTGCGCGGCACGATCAAGGCCACCGAGGCGATCCTGGAGAAGACGAAGGCCGACTGCGTCGTCGGCTTCGGCGGCTACGTCGCCCTGCCCGGCTTCCTCGCGGCCAAGCGCCTCGGGGTGCCGATCGTCGTCCACGAGGCCAACGCCCGCCCCGGGCTGGCCAACAAGATCGGCTCGCGGTACACCCGTCACGTCGCCGTCTCCACGCCGGACAGCAAGCTGCGCAACGCGCGCTACGTCGGCATCCCGCTGCGCCGCGCCATCGCGACCCTGGACCGCGCGGCGGCCAGACCCGAGGCCCGCGCCGCCTTCGGCCTCGACCCGAACCTGCCGACGCTCCTGGTCTCCGGCGGCTCGCAGGGCGCCCGGCGGCTCAACGAGGTCGTGCAGCAGGCCGTTCCGCACCTCCAGCGCGCGGGCATCCAGGTGCTGCACGCGGTCGGCCCGAAGAACGAACTGCCGCAGATCGACAACATGCCCGGTATGCCGCCGTACGTCCCGGTACCGTATGTGGACCGCATGGACCTCGCGTACGCGGCGGCCGACATGATGCTCTGCCGCGCGGGCGCGATGACCGTCGCGGAGCTGTCCGCGGTCGGCCTCCCGGCCGCGTACGTGCCGCTGCCGGTCGGCAACGGTGAACAGCGCCTGAACGCACAGCCGGTGGTCAAGGCGGGCGGCGGACTCCTCGTCGACGACGCGGAACTGACGACCCAGTGGATCCAGAGCGACGTGCTCCCGGTCCTGGCCGACCCGCACCGGCTGCACGAGATGGCGCGTGCCGCCGCCGAGTTCGGCCGCCGTGACGCCGACGAACTGCTCGTCGGCATGGTGCACGAGGCGATCGCGGCACGCCAGGGAGCGTGACGGAAGGCAGGGGACTGTGGCAGGACCGGCCGGATCGGCGGGGCCCACGGCACCGGTGAGGAACAGGCCTCGCGGACGGCGCGACGACGACGTCCGCGAGGCCCCCGGCGCACCCGGGGAGCCGGGCGACGGCTCCCCGCGCGGCCTGCGGGGGCGGTGGAGAAAGCCGCGCCGCCTCACCGTGATCCTCGCCCTCGTCGCCACCGTCGCCCTGACCGGGTTCGCGGTCTGGGCGCTGTACGGCTCCGACTGGCTGCGCGTCGAGAAGGTCTCGGTCAGCGGCACCCGGGTGCTCTCCGAGCAGGAGGTCCGGCACGCGGCCGGCATCCCGCTCGGCGACCCCGTCATCACCGTCGACAGACCCGCCGTCGAACGCGCGCTCCTGGCGGAACTCCCGCGGCTCGCCACGGCCGACGTCGTTCGCGCATGGCCGACCGGAATCGGCCTGAACGTGACCGAACGCAGACCCGAACTCGTCCAGGAGAAGGCCGGGAAGTACGTCGAGGTCGACCGCGACGGCGTGCGATTCGCCACAACCACCACGCGCCCCAAGGGCGTTCCGCTTCTGGTGATGAACCTTCAGGATTCGCCGAACGCCGCCCACTTCGGGCCTGCGAGGATGCGCCGCGAAGCGGTCCGCGTGGCACAGTCCCTCCCGGCTTCCGTCGCCCGCGACACGCGCGCGATCCGCGTCCGTTCCTTCGATTCCGTCCGCCTCGAGCTGTCGGGGGGCCGTACGGTGTTGTGGGGCAGCGGCGAGCGGGGCGCGGCGAAGGCCAAGTCCCTCACGGCGCTGATGAAAGCGGCGAAGGGCTCCGACCACTTCGACGTCAGCGTTCCCAGCGCCCCTGCGGCGTCCGGGAGTTGACGGCATCGCCGCAGGCCAGCACCCTGGATGGCTACTGGACGGCCTGATCACATAGGGTGAAAAGAAAAACGGGAGGTTCGGCGTGTTCGTTGAACACCCACCACTTGTCGACTTAGTGTCCGTTCCGGAGAGTCCAGGGAAGACGGACACTGGTAACCCTAAACTTCACGCTTAGGGTTCGGGTCGGCGTTCGGACCGCCCTACAGGGATACGTAACTCGAGGCGAGAGGCCTTCGACGTGGCAGCACCGCAGAACTACCTCGCAGTCATCAAGGTCGTCGGCATTGGCGGCGGTGGCGTGAATGCCATCAACCGGATGATCGAGGTCGGTCTCAAGGGCGTCGAGTTCATCGCGATCAACACTGATGCGCAAGCCCTGTTGATGAGCGACGCCGACGTCAAGCTCGATGTGGGCCGGGAGATGACCCGCGGCCTCGGCGCGGGCGCGAACCCCGATGTCGGCCGCAAGGCCGCCGAGGACCACCGCGAGGAGATCGAGGAGGTCCTCAAGGGGGCCGACATGGTCTTCGTGACGGCGGGCGAGGGCGGCGGCACCGGCACCGGTGGCGCACCGGTCGTCGCGAACATCGCGCGCTCGCTCGGCGCCCTGACGATCGGCGTCGTCACCCGCCCCTTCACCTTCGAGGGCCGCCGCCGCGCCAACCAGGCCGAGGACGGCATCGCCTCGCTGCGCGAAGAGGTCGACACCCTCATCGTCATCCCCAACGACCGACTGCTGTCGATCTCCGACCGCCAGGTCAGCGTCCTGGACGCCTTCAAGTCGGCGGACCAGGTGCTGCTCTCCGGCGTGCAGGGCATCACCGACCTCATCACCACCCCAGGCCTGATCAACCTCGACTTCGCGGACGTCAAGTCCGTGATGTCCGAGGCCGGTTCGGCGCTCATGGGTATCGGCTCGGCGCGCGGGGACGACCGCGCGGTGGCGGCGGCCGAGATGGCCATCTCCTCGCCACTGCTCGAGGCGTCCATCGATGGCGCGAGAGGCGTACTGCTGTCCATCTCCGGCGGCTCGGACCTCGGTCTCTTCGAGATCAACGAGGCCGCGCAGCTGGTGAGCGAGGCGGCACACCCCGAGGCGAACATCATCTTCGGCGCGGTCATCGACGACGCGCTCGGCGACGAGGTGCGCGTCACCGTCATCGCCGCCGGCTTCGACGGCGGTCAGCCGCCGTCCAAGACCCGGGAGAAGGCGCTCGGTTCGCAGGGCAACGGCGCGGGCAAGGACGAGCAGTCCGCGGCCACCTCGCTGCCCGCCCCCGAGCCGGAGAAGGAGCGCCCCTCCTTCAGCGGACTCGGCGCGCTCGCCCCGCGCGAGACGGAGCCGGCCCCGGCGTCCGACCCCTCGCCGGTCGGTGAGGTCCCGCCGCCCCCGGCGTCCGCGCCGCAGGCCCCGCAGGTTCCGCCGGCCCGTCCGTACCAGGACAGCCAGGCCGAAGAGCTGGATGTGCCGGACTTCTTGAAGTGATAGGGCAGTTCGACTCGCAGAGCGGCGCGCATTTCGCCTTCACCGACAGGTGGGGCGGGGTGAGCGCCGCTCCGTATGCGGCACTCAATCTCGGCGGCGCGGTCGGTGACGACTCCGCGGCCGTCCTGAAGAACCGGCGGATCGCCGCCGAAGCGCTCGGCCTCGACGCGGACCACGTCGTGTGGATGAACCAGGTGCACGGCCGGGACGTCGCCCTCGTCGACGGACCGTTCCAGGGCGACGGACGGAGCGAACTCCAGCCGCTCGACGGCATCGTGACCCTGCGCCGCGGACTCGCGCTCGCCGTGCTGACCGCCGACTGCACCCCCGTGCTGCTCGCCGACCCCGTCGCGGGTGTCGCCGGCGCGGCGCACGCGGGCAGACCGGGTCTCGTCGCCGGTGTCGTTCCGGCGCTCGTCGAGGAGATGGTCCGGCGCGGCGCCGAGCCCGGCAGAATCCTGGCCCGCACGGGCCCCGCGGTCTGCGGCCGGTGCTACGAGGTGCCGGAGCGGATGCGCGAAGAGGTCGCCGAACTCGTCCCCGAAGCCTGGGCGACGACGAGTTGGGGTACCCCGGCCGTCGACATGGCCGCGGGGGTGCGGGCGCAGCTCGCCTCGCGCGGCGTCACAACATTGGAACAGTCTTCCGTCTGCACACTCGAATCGGGCGATCATTTCTCGTACCGGCGCGAGGGCACCACCGGGCGGCTCGCGAGTTACGTCTGGTTGGAGGCGGCGCAGGCATGACGGATCTCACCGATCCCGGCGAGCGGAAGGCCGAACTCGCCGGAAACCTGGCACGGGTCGAGGAGCGCATCGCGCGTGCGTGCGCCGCGGCCGGGCGTTCCCGGGACGAGGTCACCCTCGTCGTCGTGACCAAGACCTACCCGGCCGGCGATGTCCGACTGCTGGCCGAACTGGGCGTCCGGCACGTCGCGGAGAACCGCGACCAGGACGCCGCACCGAAGGCCGCGGCCTGCGCGGACCTCGGGCTCACGTGGCATTTCGTCGGCCAGTTGCAGACCAACAAGGTGCGGTCCGTGGCGGGTTACGCGGATTTCGTCCATTCCGTGGACCGTTCCCGGCTCGTCCGCTCCCTCGAAGGGGCGGCGGAGAGAGCCGGTCGCGAGCTGGGCTGCCTGATCCAGGTGGCACTTGACGCGGAGTCAGGACAGCGCGGGGAAAGAGGCGGTGCGGCTCCGGCGGACGTGGACGAACTGGCGGACGAACTGGCCAAGGCCCAAGGGCTGCGGCTGGACGGCGTGATGACGGTGGCTCCGCTCGCGGGGCCGTACGCGGGGTCCCCCTCGGAGGCCTTCGGGAGACTGAGGGAAATCTCAACCCGCCTGCGTACAGCGCATCCTGCTGCGAAAATGGTGTCCGCCGGGATGAGCTCGGACCTCGAAGAGGCGGTGGCTGCCGGGGCGACACATGTACGTGTCGGCAGTGCGGTACTCGGACAGCGACCCCGGCTCGGGTAACGTCGCGAAACAAGTCGGACCACAGCAGAAAATATGGTCATTTCCGCCGGAACAGGCCAGGTGGGAAGACCGCGTGGATCCCTGGTCACCGGTGACGGAACCGATCCACCACAGAGCGGAGGACGCAGAGAATGGCCGGCGCGATGCGCAAGATGGCGGTCTACCTCGGCCTCGTGGAGGACGATGGGTACGACGGCCCGGGGTTCGACCCCGATGACGAGTTCGAGCCCGAGCCGGAGCCCGAGCGGGACCGTCGGCGGCACGAGACCCAACAGGCTCATCACTCCCTGCAGAAGGCCGAGCCCGAGGAGCCGGTGCGCACTGTTTCGCCACCGCCTCAGCGGGAGCGCGAACCGTCGCCGCCCCCCGCGGCGGTCGCCGAAAGCGGACGATCCGGGAGAATTGCTCCCGTGTCATCCATCACACCTGAACGTCAGAACCTGGAGAAGAGCGCACCGGTGATCATGCCCAAGGTCGTGTCCGAGCGAGAGCCGTACCGGATCACGACACTCCACCCGCGGACCTACAACGAGGCCCGTACCATCGGGGAACACTTCCGTGAGGGCACCCCGGTGATCATGAATCTGACGGAGATGGATGACACTGACGCGAAGCGACTTGTCGACTTTGCGGCTGGTTTGGTCTTCGGGTTGCACGGCAGCATTGAGCGCGTGACGCAGAAGGTGTTCCTGCTGTCTCCTGCTAACGTCGATGTCACGGCGGAGGACAAGGCCCGCATCGCAGAGGGCGGGTTCTTCAACCAGAGCTGAGACGCAGGAACCGAGGGAACGGCCGCAAGGCCGCACGAGAGCGCCGAAGAGGCATGGGGAGAGGGCAGCGCAGATGAGAACCGCACTCGACGTGGTCCAAATCGCGCTGTATTGCTTCCTGCTCGTGTTGATCTTCCGGCTGGTGATGGACTACGTCTTCCAGTTCGCCCGCTCATGGCAACCCGGCAAGGCGATGGTGGTCGTTCTGGAGGCCACCTACACTGTCACTGATCCGCCACTCAAGCTTCTGCGGCGGTTTATCCCGCCGCTGCGCTTCGGGGGCGTGGCGCTCGACCTGTCCTTCTTCGTGCTCATGATCATCGTCTACATCCTGATCAACGTCGTGGCCAGGCTGTGAACGATCGGAATGGTCTTGCCGATATGCCGACGACTTACGTTGAGGTGAAGAGATGCCACTGACCCCCGAGGACGTGCGGAACAAGCAGTTCACGACCGTCCGCCTTCGAGAAGGCTATGACGAGGACGAGGTCGATGCCTTCCTCGATGAGGTCGAAGCCGAACTGACGCGTCTGCTGCGTGAGAACGAGGACCTGCGCGCCAAGCTGGCGGCGGCTACTCGTGCTGCTGCGCAGAGCCAGCAGCAGGGCGGCTTGCGCAAGCAGCCCGAGCAGCAGGAGCGGAATGGTGGGGGTCCTGTGCCCGCCGCCATATCCGGACCGCAGCCGGTGCCCCCCGGCCAGGGCGGCCCCCAGCAGGGTGGTCCCCAGCAGCAGGGCGGCCCGCAGCAGCAGGGTGGTCCCCAGCAGGGGGGCCCGCAGCAGGGCAACCACATGGGTGGTCCGCCCCAGTTGCCCGGTTCGCAGCCCGCGCTTCCGGCCGGCCCCGGTGGTCCCGGCGGCCCGCAGCAGCAGGGCGGCAACCCGCTCGCCGGACCGCAGGCCGGTCCCGGTGGTCCGGGTGGCCCCGGCGGTCCCCAGCAGCAGGGCGGCGGCGGTCCGTTGGGCGCTCCGCAGATGCCCGGTCAGGGCGGTGGCCAGAACAACGACAGCGCCGCACGCGTGCTGTCGCTGGCTCAGCAGACCGCTGACCAGGCCATTGCGGAGGCTCGTTCCGAGGCCAACAAGATTGTCGGCGAGGCCCGTAGCCGTGCCGAGGGTCTGGAGCGGGACGCCCGCGCCAAGGCCGACGCGCTGGAGCGGGACGCGCAGGAGAAGCACCGCGTCGCGATGGGCTCGCTGGAGTCGGCCCGCGCGACCCTGGAGCGCAAGGTCGAGGACCTGCGCGGCTTCGAGCGCGAGTACCGCACCCGCCTGAAGTCGTACCTGGAGAGCCAGCTGCGTCAGCTGGAGAACCAGGCGGACGACTCGCTGGCTCCGCCGCGGACTCCGGCTGCCGCGACCGCTTCGCTGCCGTCGCCCTCGATGGCCTCGGCGGGTGCGCCCGCCGGTGCCGGTGCGAGCTCCGGCGGTGGCATGGGCGGTGGCAACCACCAGTCCATGGGCGGGAACCACACCATGGGTGGCGGTGCCCCGTCCGGCCAGTCCGGCAACCACACGCAGGGTGGCGGCCAGACCTACGGCGGTGGCAGCAGCCAGCAGCAGATGTCGCCCGCGATGACGCAGCCGATGGCTCCGGTCCGCCCGCAGGGTGGCCCGCAGCAGCAGGCTCCGTCCCCGATGCGCGGTTTCCTCATCGACGAGGACGACAGCTGATCCGCTGACGCGCCAGGCGCACAGACGACGGGCCGGGCCCGGGAGTTGAACTCCCGGGCCCGGCCCGTTTTCGTGTGTCCGCATGGGTGCGGTCCCGTCCCGGACGCAGCTCGCCCCCGGCACATCGGGTGTGCCGGGGGCGAGTTGGTCAGGCGGGGGCTGCTGTCCGGGTCACGCCTTGCGGAGGCGGAAGGTGAGGGACAGGGCCTCGTCCTCGAAGGGTTCGCCGAAGCCGTCGTGGCCGTCGGCCTCGCCGGGCTCGAACTCCGTGGCGAGGACCTCCTCCGCGATGAGGCCGGCGTGGTCGACGAGGGCCTGGGTGACTTCGTCGTCCGAGGAGGACCAGCGCAGGGCGATGCGGTCCGCGACGTCCAGCCCGGAGTTCTTGCGGGCCTCCTGGACGAGCCGGATCACGTCACGGGCGAGGCCGGCGCGGCGGAGTTCGGGGGTGATCTCCAGGTCGAGCGCGACGGTGGCGCCGGAGTCCGAGGCCACCGACCAGCCCTCGCGCGGGGTTTCGGTGATGATGACCTCTTCGGCCTCCAGCGGGACGGTCTCGCCGTCGACCTCGACCGTCGCCGTCCCGTCGCGCAGGGCCACGGAGAGCGCGGCGGCGTCGGCCTCGGCGATGGCCTTGGCGACGGCCTGGGTGCCCTTGCCGAAACGGCGGCCCAGCGCGCGGAAGTTGCCCTTGGCCGTGGTGTCGACGAGGGAGCCGCTGACCTCCGAGAGGGAGGCGAGGTCGAAGACGTTGAGCTCCTCGGCGATCTGCGCGCGCAGGTCCGGCGAGAGCGTCGCGAAGCCCTGGGCCGCGACGAGGGCGCGGGAGAGCGGCTGACGGGTCTTCACCCCGGACTCGGCGCGGGTGGCGCGGCCGAGTTCGACCAGCCTGCGGACGAGGAGGACGTCCTGCGAGAGCTCCGGGTCGATCCTGCCGAGGTCGGCGACCGGCCAGGAGGCGAGGTGCACGGACTCGGGCGCCTCCGGGTCGACGGGGACGACGAGGTCCTGCCACACGCGCTCGGTGATGAAGGGGACGATCGGCGCCATCAGGCGGGTGATCGTCTCCAGCGTCTCGTGCAGGGTGCGCAGGGCCGCGGGGTCGGCCTGCCAGAAGCGGCGGCGGGAGCGGCGGACGTACCAGTTGGAGAGGTCGTCGACGAAGGTGGACAGCAGCTTGCCGGCGCGCTGGGTGTCGTAGTTCTCCATGGCGAGCGTCACCTGGTCGGTGAGCGCGTGGAGTTCGCTGAGCAGCCAGCGGTCCAGCAGCGGGCGGTCGGCCGGCTCCGGGTCGGCGTCGGACGGGGCCCACTCGGCGGTGCGCGCGTACAGGGCCTGGAAGGCGACGGTGTTCCAGTACGTCAGCAGGGTCTTGCGGACGACCTCCTGGATCGTGCCGTGACCGACGCGGCGGGCCGCCCAGGGGGAGCCGCCCGCGGCCATGAACCAGCGGACGGCGTCGGCGCCGTGCTGGTCCATGAGCGGGATGGGCTCCAGGATGTTGCCCAGGTGCTTGGACATCTTGCGGCCGTCCTCGGCGAGGATGTGGCCGAGGCAGACGACGTTCTCGTAGGAGGACTTGTCGAAGACGAGGGTGCCGACCGCCATCAGCGTGTAGAACCAGCCGCGGGTCTGGTCGATGGCCTCGGAGATGAACTGCGCCGGGTAGCGCTTCTCGAACAGCTCCTTGTTCCGGTACGGGTAGCCCCACTGCGCGAACGGCATGGAACCCGAGTCGTACCAGGCGTCGATGACCTCGGGGACGCGCTCGGCGGTGAGCGAGCAGCCCTCGGCCGGGCAGCCGAAGGTGACGGCGTCGATGTACGGGCGGTGCGGGTCGAGCTCCGACTGGTCGCTGCCGGTCAGTTCGGTCAGCTCGGCGCGCGAGCCGACGCACGTCAAGTGGCCTTCCTCGCAGCGCCAGATGGGGAGCGGGGTGCCCCAGTACCGGTTGCGGCTGAGGGCCCAGTCGATGTTGTTGTCGAGCCAGTCGCCGAAGCGGCCGTGCTTGACCGACTCCGGATACCAGTTGGTGCCCTCGTTCTCGCGGACCAGGGCGTCCTTGATCTGGGTGGTGCGGATGTACCAGGACGGCTGTGCGTAGTAGAGCAGCGCGGTGTGGCAGCGCCAGCAGTGCGGGTAGCTGTGCTCGTACGGGACGTGCCGGAAGAGCAGGCCGCGGGTGTCCAGGTCGGCGACGAGCGCCTCGTCCGCCTTCTTGAAGAACTGGCCGCCGATCAGCTCCAGTTCCTCCTCGAAGGTGCCGTCGGGGCGTACGGGGTTGACGACGGGCAGGCCGTAGGCGCGGCAGGTCGCGAGGTCGTCCTCACCGAAGGCGGGGGACTGGTGGACGAGGCCGGTGCCGTCCTCGGTGGTGACGTACTCCGCGTTGACGACGAAGTGCGCGCCCTCGATCTCGACCAGCTCGTACGGGCGCCGGTAGCTCCAGCGCTCCATCTCGGCGCCGGTGAAGCGCCGGCCCGTCGGCTCCCAGCCCTCGCCGAGCGCCTTCTCCACCAGGGCCTCGGCGACGACGATCTTCTCCGCGCCGTCGGTGGCGACGACGTACGTCACCTCGGGGTGCGCGGCGACGGCGGTGTTCGAGACGAGCGTCCAGGGGGTGGTCGTCCACACCAGGAGGGACGCCTCGCCCGCGAGCGGACCCGAGGTCAGGGGGAAGCGGACGAAGACGGAGGGGTCGACGACCGTCTCGTAGCCCTGCGCCAGCTCGTGGTCGGAGAGGCCGGTGCCGCAGCGGGGGCACCAGGGGGCGACGCGGTGGTCCTGCACCAGCAGGCCCTTGCCGAAGATCTCCTTCAGCGACCACCACACGGAGTCGACGTATTCCGGGTCCATCGTGCGGTACGCCTCGTCCATGTCCACCCAGTAACCCATGCGGGTCGTGAGCTCGGAGAAGGCGTCGGTGTGCCGGGTCACGGACTCGCGGCACTTGGCGTTGAACTCGGCGATGCCGTAGTTCTCGATGTCCTGCTTGCCGTTGAAGCCGAGCTCCTTCTCCACCGCGAGCTCGACGGGCAGGCCGTGGCAGTCCCAGCCGGCCTTGCGGGCCACGTGGTAGCCGCGCATGGTGCGGAAGCGGGGGAAGACGTCCTTGAAGACGCGGGCCTCGATGTGGTGTGCCCCGGGCATGCCGTTCGCGGTGGGCGGGCCCTCGTAGAAGACCCACTCGGGACGGCCCTCGGACTGTTCGAGGGTGCGCGCGAAGACCTTGTTGTCCCGCCAGAAGTCGAGCACGGCGTGCTCGAGCGCTGGCAGATCGACCTGGGCTGGCACCTGGCGGTATTGCATCGTCGGGACTTCCTCCGGCGGACAGGCAGGACATGTATCCGTCGGAGGGACGAGAGGGGCCGCCACGACGGCGACGCTCCCGCGGTACCACCCTCCTTGGCGACGGGACGTGCCCGCCGCCCCCTCATTGGGGCCGCGCTGCCGGTTCTACTCGCCTGACGGCTTTCTTCCGGCGGCTCCGGGGTGATCTTCACGCCGCGCGTACCCTCCGGGCTCACACCGTCCCCGGATCGCTGATGGCCGCTCGACGACGCTACTCGTCCCCATCGATGCCTTTCGCTGTGCCCAGTGTACGGGGCCGCGGGGGCGGGCCAGGAGCGGTTTTCGCAGGGCCGCGCGGGGCACAACGCCAGGAGGCCCGGCGCGCCCCTGTTGCCGCACCGTTGTAGTCGATTTATCGTTCCGGTCACGTTTCGCGAGCAAGATCACAATATGTGAAGGGGCCGCGGTCATGGTGGCGAGAAGGACAGCGGCGAACGGGGCGTCCGCCGCTCGGACCCCCGGCTCCGAGAACACGGAGGAGGCCGCTCCGGAACAGCCGGAGACGGGCACCCCGGAGAAGACGGCAGCGAAGAAGACGGCCAAGGCCACGGCGAAGAAGACGACGGCGAAGAAGGCCGCCGCGAAGAAGACCGCGGCGAAGAAGGAGCCGTCCGGGAGCGCGGCGAAGAAGACCGCGCGGGCCGCGAAGAAGACGGAGAAGGCCGCCGGCGCGAAAAAGGCGGCGGCGGAGCGGACCGCGGGGGAGGACGCCGCGGTGAAGAGCTCCGGTACGGGGAAGAGCACCACGGAGAAGGAATCCGCCGGGGGGAATAAGCCGGCGGGGAGCATCGCTGAGACGGCGGCCGGTCCCGAGGGAGCGGCCGTGCCCGAGGACGCCGCGAAGACGACAGGAGCCGAGACGGTGGCTGCGAAGAAGACCCCTGTGGCGAAGCCCGAGACGGTGCCCACGGCTCGCACTGCGGCGAGAGCTGCGAGCGAACTCGCCGTGCGTCCCGGTGAGGACCCGTGGACGGAGGAGGAGGTCGAGGAGGCGCGGTCCGGTCTGCACGACGAGGTCGAGCGGCTCCGCGACGAGATCCGTTCCTCCGAGGAGTCCCTCGCTGGGCTCATGCGGGACTCCGGTGACGGCGCCGGCGACGACGAGGCCGACACCGGCGCGAAGAACATCACCCGCGAGCACGAGATGTCGATCGCGGCCAACGCCCGCGAGATGCTCTATCAGAACGAGCGCGCGCTGGAGCAGTTGGAGGCCGGCACCTACGGGCTCTGCGAGAACTGCGGGCAGCCGGTCGGGAAGGCGCGGATGCAGGCGTTCCCGCGCGCCACGCTGTGCGTCGAGTGCAAGCAGAAGCAGGAGCGCCGATGACGATGGGTGCCGGCGGGTGTCGTAGGCTCATCGTGTGACTGAGGTGGAGCGGGCGATCGATACTCCGGACGAAGCCGGTAAGGACGCGGCCGACGAAACGCCGGGGGAGGAGCCCACCCCCGCAGGCAAGCGGCGGATCGCCGTACTCATCGGCGTGGCCGCGCTCGCTTACGTGCTGGATCTGGGCACGAAGCTGCTGGTCGTCGCCGAGCTGGAGCACCGGGCGCCGATCCAGGTGATCGGGACGCTGCTCCAGTTCGACGTCATCCGGAACCGCGGCGCGGCCTTCGGGATCGGCGAGGCGCTGACGATCGTGCTGACGCTGATCGCGGCCGTGGTGATCGTGGTGATCGCGCGGATCGCGCGGAAGCTCTACAGCGCGCCGTGGGCGGTGGCCCTGGGGCTGCTGCTCGGCGGGGCGCTGGGGAACCTGACGGACCGGATCTTCCGTTCGCCGGGCGTCTTCCGCGGCGCGGTGGTCGACTTCATCGCGCCCTCGCACTTCGCGGTGTTCAACCTCGCGGACTCGGCGATCGTGTGCGGCGGCATCCTCATCGTGATCCTCTCCTTCCGGGGCCTGGACCCGGACGGCACCGTGCACAAGGACTGAAGCAAGAGCGGCAGCGTCGACGGCCGGGCCCCGCGCGGGGCCCGGCCGTCGACGTGTGCGGGTTCAGCGTTTGGTGACGCGTATCGAGTAGCCGCCGTCCGGGGTGCCGCCGATGACGCGTACGGTCACGCCGCCCGGGAGGGTGTGGCTCTCGCCGGGGCGGAAGGGGGCGTCGCCGAGTTCGGCGAGGGCGGCGGGTTCGCGGCCGCCGCAGGCGGCGCCGCCCTTGCTGTGCGGCCGGGAGTCGGCGACGCGTACGGGGCCCTCGCCGGTGGCCACCCGGGAGTCGACCGTGTAGAGCAGGACGCCCTCGGAGCAGATCTCGCCGTCCAGGCCGGTGCGGGTGCGGGCCTCGGCGACGACGGCGCGGCTGGGGCCGGTGCGGGCGACGGTGATCCGGGCGCCGTCCTTGCCGCCGACGGGGTCGAGGCGGTGGGTCTCGGTCCCGGTGGAGTCGAGGCAGTTGACCTGGTCGCGGCCGAGCCAGCCGAGCTTCCACTTGTGCCAGCCGAGCAGGTCGGAGATCCCGGCCATGCTCATGGTGTCCCAGCCTCCGGCCCACTCGACGGTGGCGCCGCGGGAGACGTTGTACAGGTCGGGCAGGCCGTAGAGATGGTGGCCCTCGTGCACGAAGTTGCCGCGCTGCCACAGTGCCGAGTCCTGGTGCCGGCCGAAGACGAGCGCGGCGCCGTGGATGGTCTGGTCGCCGGTGCGCAGGCCGGTGAAGACGTTGGCCTGGGAGACGCTGGGCGAGGCCGGGACGTTCTCGTCGGCGACGACGTAGACGACGTCGGTGCCCGCGAAGTCGGTGCCCGCCTGCTCGCGTGCGGCGTCGAGCGCGTCCTGCACGTAGGCGCGGGTCGTCTCGGGGGGATTGCCCCGGCTGATTCCGTAGCTGGACCAGGGCCGGGGCATGCGTATCCACTTCGGGGTGGCCTCCAGGTCCAGCTGGTACTTGCCGTACGAGGCGCGGTCCAGGTGGGCGCGGCCGTAGTCGGCGAAGAAGGAGGAGCGGTCGGCGGCCTCGGCGGAGGCCGGGAGGTCGGGGAAGTCGACCATGATCATCGCGGCCTTCTTGTGGCCGACGGGGTGGACCAGGTCCGACGCGGGCGGTCCCTCGTCGAATCCGGGGCCCGGGTCGACGGCGCAGGGCCCGGACATCGGCGGGGTGTGCGCCGCGGCCGCCGCGGTGTTGACCGGGACCACGATCAGGGTGGCGGTCGCGAGCGCGGTCGTCGAGGCCAGGGCGCTCGCCCCGCGTCCGCGGGTGCGGTACGCGCGGCTGCGTATCCGATGGGTCCGGCGGTGGGGCGCTGCGGCCATGCGGCCTCCCTCGCGACTCGGCGCCTGGGTACGTCACAGCCTCGCCAGCCGGGCCGGGGGCCGCACCCCGGGCCGTGTCGCCGGTCGGCCGAGCGGGTGAGAGCGGTGTGGGCGCCGTCCGGCATACTCGATCAGGTGAGCACGCTTCCCGAAACACGCACCTTGCCCGTTCCGGACAGTCTCGAAGGGGAACGCATCGACGCCGCGTTGTCCCGGATGTTCGGCTTCTCCCGCACCAAGGCCGCCGAGCTGGCCGCGGGCGGCAAAGTCCTGATGGACGGCGCCGAGGCCGGAAAGTCCACGCGCGTCCACGGCGGAGCCTGGGTGGAGGTCGAACTCCCCCCGCCACCGGAGCCGGTGCGGATCGTGGCGGAGCCCGTCGAGGGCATGGAGATCGTGCACGACGACGAGGACATCGTCGTCATCGTGAAGCCCGTCGGCGTGGCCGCGCACCCCAGCCCCGGCTGGCAGGGCCCCACCGTCATCGGCGGGCTGGCCGCCGCCGGGTACACCATCGCGACCTCGGGCGCGGCCGAGCGGCAGGGCATCGTGCACCGGCTGGACGTCGGCACCTCGGGGCTGATGGTCGTCGCCAAGTCCGAGCGCGCGTACACGCTGCTGAAGCAGCAGTTCCGGGAGCGCACGGTCGACAAGAAGTACCACGCGCTGGTCCAGGGCCACCCGGACCCGCTGAGCGGCACCATCGACGCGCCGGTCGGCCGGCACCCGCAGCACGACTACAAGTGGGCGGTCACCGCCGACGGCAAGCCGTCCGTCACGCACTACGACCTCGTCGAGGCGTTCCGCGCCGCGAGCCTGCTCGACATCAAGCTGGAGACGGGCCGTACGCACCAGATCCGCGTGCACATGTCCGCGCACCGGCACCCCTGCGTCGGCGACCTCACCTACGGGGCCGATCCGACGCTGGCCAAGCGGCTGCGGCTGGAGCGCCAGTGGCTGCACGCGGTGGCGCTCGCCTTCGAGCACCCCTCGGACGGGCGCCGCGTCGAGTTCGAGAGCGCGTACCCGGAGGACCTCCAGCGCGCCCTGGACAGAGTGCGGGCGGAGAGCGCCTGATCCATGGACCAGCTCGCGCTTCTGTTCGCTCTGCTGCTGGCCGCCGTCGTCATGGTCCCCCTCGGGGACCGGATCGGGCTGCCCTCGCCCGTGCTGATGACGATCTTCGGCGGGGTGCTCGCCCTGCTCCCGTTCGTCCCCAACGTCGAGATACCGCCCGGGCTGATCCTGCCGCTGGTGCTGCCGCCGCTGCTGTACGCGGCGACGCAGCGCACCTCCTGGCGGCAGTTCGCGGCGAACAAGCGGCCGATCTTCCTGCTGGCGGTGGCGCTGGTCTTCGTGACCACGGCCGCCGTCGCCGGGGTCGCCAACGCGCTGGTGCCGGGGCTCGGCATCGCCGGTGCGGTGGCGCTCGGCGCGCTGGTGGCGCCGCCCGACCCGGTCGCGGCCACCTCCGTCGCGGGGAAGATCGGACTGCCCAGGCGGCTCGTCTCCATCCTGGAGGGCGAGGGGCTGTTCAACGACGTCACGGCGATCACGCTGTACCACGTCGCCGTCGCCGCCGCCGTGACCGGCAGCTTCTCCTTCCCCGGCGCGGTCGGCCAGCTGGTGCTCTCCGCCGTCGTCGCGGTGGCCGTCGGGCTCGCGCTCGGCTGGGGCGCGAACAAGCTGGCCACCGTGCTCGGTGACGCGACGCTCCAGACGGGGCTCTCGCTGCTCGTCCCCTTCGCCTCGTACGTGCTGGCCGAGGAGCTGCACGGCTCCGGTGTGCTGGCGGTGCTGGCCACCGCGCTGTACATGTCCTCCAGCCGGGCCGTCGACGCCGACGACGTGCAGGGGCGGCTGGCCGGGCACACCTTCTGGTCGGTCGTCGACACCCTCGTCACCGGTATCGCGTTCGGGCTGATCGGGCTCGAACTGGCCGTCGTCATGGGCCCGGTGGCCGACCGCTGGCAGCAGCTGCTCCCGGCGGCTGTGGCCGTCGTCGCCACGGTCGTGGTCGTCCGGCTGCTGTGGCTGCTGCCGGCCGCGTGGCTGGCGAAGCGGCTGCACCGGAAGAAGGACCTGGACGAGGACATCCCGGTCAACTGGCGGGAGACCGTCGTGGTCTGGTGGTCCGGGATGCGCGGGGTGGCCTCGGTCGCGCTGGCGATCGCCGTCCCGCTCACGGTGGACGGCGGCGAGCCCTTCCCCGAGCGGGAGGCGATCCTCTTCATCGCCTTCGCGGTCGTCCTCGTCACCCTCGTCTTCCAGGGGCTGACGCTGCCGTGGCTGGTGAAGAAGCTGCGCGTACGGCACGACAGCGCGGCCGAGCGGGAGATGGAGCGGCAGCTGGCGCTCCGCGTCGCGAAGGCCACCAAGAAGCGGCTGCGGGAGATCGAGCAGGACGAGGACCTGCCGGACGAGATCTCCGAGGCGCTGGCCCGCCGCGCCTACGACGTCGGGGTGCGGATCTCCCCGGACATCGTCGAGGAGGAGCGGCACGAGGCGTACAAGCAGCGGGTGACGCGGCTGAAGAAGATCCACCGGCTGCAGAACGAGCTGCTCTCGGCCGCGCGGCACGAGGTGCTGACGGCGCGCAGCGAGCAGGGCGTCGACCCGGAGGTCTGCGACCGCGTGCTGCACCAGCTGGACCTGCGCAGCTACCGGGGCTGAGACCGGGACCGGACGGGACGCCGGGCGGGGGCTCCGCCCGGCGTCCCGCGGGCGTCAGAGGACCTTGTCGTCCGCGGGCTTGCGGACGGCCGCGGCGCCGTCGGCGTCCTGGCCGGGGAAGGCGGCCGCCGAGGAGACCCGCAGCCCGGGCAGGGCGTACGGGTGCTCGGCCTGGAGCCAGGCGATCAGCTGCTCGCGCAGATCGCAGCGGAGCGTCCACAGGTCGTCCGAGGTGCGGGCCGTGGCGGCGGCGCGGACCTCGATGGTGCTGGCGGTGGTGTCGGTGACGACGAGGCTCCAGCTGCGGCCGTCCCAGCTGTCGCTGGCCCGGACCAGCTCCTCGGTCTTGGCGCGCAGCGCGGCGACCGGGGTGTTGTGGTCGAGCTGGAGGTAGACGGTGCCGGTCATCTGCGGGCCGCCGCGCGACCAGTTCTCGAACGGCTTGCTGGTGAAGTACGAGACGGGCATCGTCACGCGCCGGTCGTCCCAGGTGCGGACGACGAGGTAGGAGACGGTGATCTCGTCGACGGTGCCGAACTCCCCGTCCACGACGACCTCGTCGCCGATCCGCACCATGTCGCCGAAGGCGATGGACAGCCCGGCGAAGAGGTTCCCCAGCGTCGACTGGGCCGCCACACCGGCGACGATGCCGAGCACACCGGCGGAGGCCAGCATCGAGGCGCCGAGCTTCTCCATCGCCGGGAACTGGAGCAGCATCGCGGAGGCCGCGATGATCACGACGACGGTGGTCACCAGCCGCTGGATCAGCGTGAGTTGGGTCTTGACCCGGCGGGCACGTGCCGCGTCGGCGGCGACGCCCGCGTAGCGCGTCGTGAACGTCTCCACGACGGCCGCGATGATCCGCAGCACCAGCCAGGCCGTGGCGCCGATCAGTATGATCCGCAGCCACAGGTCGACGGTGTCCTGGTGCTCGCTGGTGATGTGCGTCTGGTCGTAGAAGCCGTTCAGCAGGGCGACGAACACGACCGCCTGGAACGGCACCCGGCCCCGGCGGAGCAGCCCCCACATGGGCGTCTCGGGGTGCCGGTCGTCGATCCGCTTCAGCAGGTGGTCGACGGCCCAGCCGATGAGAAATGCCAGGGCAGCCGCACCGCCGAAGACGATGAGCGGCCGCAGGACTTTCTCCAGATCCATCGTGGGGTGACTCCTCGGGGGGACAAATGGTTCTGCTGACGGTACCTGGCACGATGGGGGTGACCCCGCCCTGGGCCAGGGACGCGGGCAGGATCTGTGAGGGAAGTGACACCGTGGCCACCGTCGTTCTGTTCCACTCCGTGTACGGGCTGCGACCCGCCGTCCACAGCGCCGCCGAGCGGCTGCGCGCCGCCGGGCACGAGGTGCACACCCCCGACCTGTTCGAGGGCCGCACCGCCGACTCCGTCGAGGCGGGAATGGAGCTGAAGGACGAGATCGGCCGCGACGAGCTCCTCAAGCGGGCCATCACCGCGACCGCGCCGCTCTCCGAGCGGGGCCTGGTCTACGCGGGCCTCTCGCTCGGCGGTTCCATCGCGCAGAACCTCGCGCTGGGCGACACCAGGGCCCGCGGCCTGCTCCTGCTGCACGGCACCTCGGACATCGCCGAGGACGCCGCCGTCGACGACCTGCCCGTCCAGCTGCACGTCGCCGACCCCGACCCGTACGAGCCGCACGACTGGCTGAACGCCTGGTACCTGCGGATGCGCCGGGCCGGCGCGGACGTCGAGGTGTTCCGCTACGCGGGCGCCGGGCACCTGTTCACCGACGACGGGCTGGACGACCACGACGCGGAGAGCGCCGAGTCGGCCTGGCGGATCGCCCTCGACTTCGTCGCGGACCTCTGAGCCCCTGAGCCCCTGAGCCGGGACTGAGCCCGCCGCGGGCTCAGTCCCGTTCGCAGCGGCCGGTGCCGCGGCTCTTGTCCGGGGCGCAGATGTAGACCCGGTCGGCCTTGTCGTGGCTGAGGTAGCGGCCGACGCACTGGTCGGCGCCGGGCATGTCGTGCTCGGCGCACCAGCGTGCCGCCGCCTTCCCGCCGCCGAAGCCGCCGGGACGGTAGAAGAACCAGTAACCGGGGCGCAGCGAGGCGAACTTGTCGCTGTCCAGCCAGCGCGCGCCGTCCACCTTCTTGTCCAGCTCGTCCTGCTGCCTGGCCCGCGCGTCCTTCCCGTCCGCCTTCGGCACGGAGGCGAGCTGCGCGACCCAGGAGTTCACGTACTGCTCGCCCCGCACGGACTGGTCGGGCCGGTCGGGGCCGGGCTTGTCCGGGCCGTCGCCGGGACGCTCCTTCGGCCGTTCGGGGTGCTCCGGATCGGAGACGCCTTCGGACGGCGGGGCCTCCGGGTCCCGGGAGGGCTGCTCCGGGGACTTCGGGGTCTCCTCCGGCTGCGCGCTGACGGTTCCGCCGCCCGCGCCGCCGGTCTCCGTGCCGCCGGAGGGCGTGGCCAGCAGGTACGTCACCCCGGCCACCAGCGCGGCGGCGAGCACCGCCGCCGTCGTCACCAGCGCCCGGTTGCCCGGCTGACGGCTCCGGCCGTCGGGCATCGGCCCCGTCGGCCCGCCGCCGTACGGCTGTTGCTGGGCGTCGTGCGGGGTGGGCGCGGGCGGGGTGTGCGGTGCGGGGGCGGGGCCGTACGCGCCGGGCGGCGGGCCCGGTACGGCGTGCGGTCGGCCGGAGTCCTGGGTCGGGAAGTACGCGCCCGGGGCGGCCTGCGGGGTGCGGCCCTCCGCGGCCGCGGTGAGCATCCGGTGCAACTCCTCGGCGCTCGGCCGCTGTTCGCGGTCGCGTACGAGCAACGCCTGGAGCACGGGCGTCAGTTCGCCGCTGCGGACCGGCGGGGGCAGCGGCTCGTCGAGGACGGCGGCCAGCGTCGCCAGGCTCGTCCCGCGGCGCAGCGGGCTGTGGCCCTCGGTGCAGACGTACAGCGTCATGCCGAGGGACCACAGGTCGGCCGACGGGTCCTCGTCCCGGCCCCGGATCCGCTCCGGTGCCATGAACTCGGGGGAGCCGAGGAAGTCGCCGGTCGCGGTCAGCGTCGTCGAGCCCTGGAGTGCGGCGATCCCGAAGTCGGTGAGGACGGCCGAACCGTCCGCGCGCAGCAGGACGTTGGCCGGCTTCACGTCCCGGTGCTGGATGCCGGCCGCGTGCGCCGTGCGCAGCGCGGAGAGCACCTCCAGGCCGGTGCGCGCGGCCTCGCGCGGCGGGATCGGTCCCTCCCGCAAACGGTCCTGGAGGGTGCTGCCCGGCAGCAGCTCCATCACCAGCCACGGGTACGGGCGTTCGTCCACGATGTGGTGGATCGTCACCACGTGCGGGTCGCTGCTGAGCCGGGCCAGCGCGCGGGCCTCGCGCAGCACGCGTTCCCGCAGCATGCGCGAGCCCTCGGACTCCCCGGAGCCGTCCCGGCCGAGTTCCGGGTCGGTGGGCCGTACCTCCTTCAGCGCGACGTCCCGGTGCAGCGCCGTGTCCCGCGCGCGCCACACCGTGCCCATGCCGCCTCTGCCGAGCTGCTCCAGCAGCTCGAAGCGGCCGTCGACGATCTGTCCCTCACTGCCCCCAGCCATGGGGCTCAGGGTACGGGCTGGTCCGCGCGTTCGAGACGCTGGCTGCCGGAGAGCGTGCGGTACGAGCGCCGGACCTCGGCGGTCGCCTGCGGGTCCTTCTTGTCGGAGATGACGTAGTAGTCCATCTGTGCCCGTTCGGCGGTGAGGTCGAGCAGCCCGAAGCCGTGCGAGTCCATGTCCAGCCAGCGCACGTGCCGGTTGGCGGCCCGGATGGCGGCCTCGGCGGCGCCGGAGACGGTGTCCGGGGCGACGCGCAGGATGTCGTCCACGTTGTCCGAGGTGACGGACGTGACGACGAACTCCGTGGCGACGGGCTCCTCGCGCGGGTACGCGGCGGCCTTCACCGGTACCTCGTTGGCGAAGGCCATGTGGATGTCGCCGGTGAGGAAGACGGTGTCCCGGATGCCGTTGTCCCGCAGGTGCGTGAGGAGTTCGCGGCGGTCGTCGGTGTAGCCGTCCCACTGGTCGAGGTTGACGGCCAGCCCCTCGCGGGGGATGTTCAGCAGCTCGGCGAGCGGGCCGAGGATGTCGGCGGGGACGGAGCCGAAGGCCATCGGCGAGATCATCACCGAGGTGCCGACCATCCGCCACTGCGGACCCGAGGCGGACAGCCCGGACTTGAGCCAGTCCAGCTGCTTCCGCCCGGTCAGGGTGCGCGCGGGGTCGTCGATCTCGCCGCCGTCCCCGAAGTCCGGCTGCTCGTCGCGGAAGCTGCGCAGGTCGAGCAGGTGCAGATCGGCGAGGGCGCCGAAGCGGAGCCTGCGGTAGGTGGTGCCGGACACGGAGGGACGCACCGGCATCCACTCGAAGTAGGCCCGCTTCGCGGCCTGTACGCGCGCCGCCCAGTCGCCCTCCTCCTCGGGCGCGTGGTTGCCGGCGCCGCCCGACCAGGCGTTGTCGGCGAACTCGTGGTCGTCCCACATGGCGATCACGGGGTGCGCCGCGTGCAGCGCGCGCAGGTCGGTGTCCTGCTTGTAGTGCCCGTGCCGGGCGCGGTAGTCGGCGAGCGTGACGATCTCGTGCTCGGGCCGGACGGTGCGGACGACGTCGTCCTCCAGCGGGTACTCGCCGTGCCCGTACTCGTAGAGGTAGTCGCCGACGTGCAGCACCGCGGTCAGGTCCGTGCGCGCGGCCAGGTGCCGGTAGGCGCTGAAGTACCCGCCCTCGTAGTTGGAGCAGGAGGCGACGCCGAAGCGGAGGCCCTCGACCGGAGCGTCCGGCGCCGGTGCCGTACGGGTGCGGCCCGCCGGTGACGTGACCCCGGCCGCGGTGAAGCGGAACCAGTAGGCGGTGTCCGGGGCCAGCCCGCGCACGTCCGCCTTGACGGTGTGGTCGCCCTCCGGCTTCGCGGTGACGGTGCCGCGGGCCGTGACGGCGTCGAAGGACGCGTCCTCGGCGACTTCCCACGTGACCGCGAGCGGCGCGCCCTTGCCGGAGCCGGGGGTCGCCTCGGGGGACGGGGTGACCCGGGTCCACAGCAGGACGCCGTCGGGCAGCGGATCGCCGGAGGCGACGCCGTGCAGGAACGCGGTCTCGCCCGCCGCGGCGGCCTGCCCGGACGTCGCCGCCCGCGCGGTGGAAGCGGCGCCGAGCGGCAGCAGCGCGGCGGTGGCGGCGGTCGCCGCGACGACGGTGCGGCGGGCGGGGTCCCGGGGAGCGCGCGGGGCGCGCGGCGGGGGTACGGGGGCGTGGGGGGTGGTGTGGGTGTCCGTCACGAGCGCCGATGTTACGCACAGGTAGCTTCCAACGGGAGCCCTCTGCACGGGAGTTCGCCGTCCCTTCGGCCGCCGTTCGCCGCCCCGTGACGGCGAGGGCGCACCGGGAACGGGCGAGGGCCCGCCCCGTGACGGATTGCCACGGGGCGGGCCCTCGGAGGAGCGGCGGCGGTGCGGCCGCCGGACGCGCCTACTTCTTGTCCTTCTCGTCCTTCTTCTCCGCGCCCTCGGGCTTCACGCCCAGCTCGGCGAGCTTGTTCGGCAGCTGCTCCTGCTGCACCAGCTCACCGTTGACCTTGAACGCCGGGGTGCCCTCGATCTCGCCCTTGTCGAAGTCCTTGAGCATCTCCATCGTCCAGCGGTCGAACGTGCCGTTCTCCACGTCCTTCTGGAAGCCCTTGTCGTTCTTCAGCTCGGGGACGGTGTTCGCGACGTCGATCAGGTACGAGTTGTCGGCGAACTTGTCCTCGCTCTCCTGCGGGTGGAACTCCTTCGAGTACAGCTTCTCGTGGTACTCGCGGAAGGCGTCCTGGCTGACGTTCAGCGCCGAGCCCAGCGCGCTGATGGCGTTCCGGGAGCCCTCGCCGCCCAGGCCGTTGTCGATGATGCCGCCGAGGTGCAGCTGCAGCTTGTACTTGCCGTCGTCGGCGCCCTTCTGCAGCAGCTCGCCCGCGCTCTGCTCGAAGCTGGCGCAGGCCGGGCAGCGCAGGTCCTCGTACACCTCGATGGTGTCCTTGGACTTCTCGCCGCCGAGGGTGACCTCCGTGCCGTACTTGCCCTTCGCGTTCTCGGGCGTGACGAGCTTCTTGTCGGAGGCGGCCTCCCACCGGGTCGGCTCGTTCATCTTCATCACGCCGTAGCCGATGCCGCCGGCCACGGCGAGGATGCCGAGGACCGAGACCGAGACGAGTACCTGCCGCCTGACCTTGTCCCGCTTCGCCTGCCGTGCCCGCTCCGCCTGAAGACGCTCGCGGGCCGCGCGCTTGGCTTCCTGGCTGTTGCGCTTGCTCATGCTGATCTGCTCCGTGTCCGTGGTCCGTGGGATGTGTGCCGTCGCGGGCGCGCCCCGACCGGTCGGTCAGGCCGCGCGGACGAGCACCGGCGGGCCACGGCGGTGCACGGAGTGCGTGAGCAGCGGCTGCGTACGGGGCCGCGCCGCCGCGGGGACGGGCCGGGTGCCGACGGCGCCGGTGCCCTCGTCGGCCGCGGCCCACGCGAGCAGCACCAGCCGCAGCGGCCGGAACGCGACCGTCGCCGCCGCGCGCAGCAGGCGCGCCAGCGCCGCCTCGCCCCGCCGCAGCCAGGCGGCCGCGACGAGCCCGACGAGGACGTGCGCGGCGAGCAGCAGCCACGGGGTGGCCGGAGCGGTGAGGGCGCCCTGCTGCGCGAGCGCCTCGGGGCGGCCGGCGACGCGGGCCAGCGGGGTGCCGACGGCGCCGCCGCACAGCAGGTCCACGCCGAACGAGCGCAGCGGCCCGGCCACCGGCCCGGCCGCCTTCCCGTAACAGGCGTGCTGACCCGCGGTGAAGACCGTGTCGGCGAACAGCTCCAGCGGGATCAGCAGGGCCGCGATCCGGCCGAAGCCGCGCTCGCGCGCGGCGAGCGCGAAGGCCACGAGGAAGACGGCGCCGCTGAGCGCGAGCAGCGGGGCGAGGGGCAACGGGGCCCCGGAGAGCAGCACATGGGCGCCGGCGGACAGCGTGAGGCACACCGCGGTGAAGACCGCGGCGCGCGCCGCACGGAGTCCTGCACTGTCGATGCCCATCGCCGCACGAGTGTGCCACGGACACGGCTAAAGGGTTCCTAAAGGGTGAGCCCTGGCCGGATTCCGGCTCCGTCACAGCCCCGGGACGCGGCCGTTGCGGAAGAGGTCGACGAAGATCTGGTGGTCCCGCCTGGCCGTCCGCCCGTACGCGTGCGCGAAGTCGACCAGCATCAGCGGGAAGCCCTCCTCGTCCCCGGCGATCGCGGCGTCGATCGCGTGCTCCGTGGAGAACGGGACCAGCGAGTGCCCGCTCTCGTCGTCCGCCGCCGCGTGCATCGCCGCCGTGGCCCGGCCCAGGTCGCCGACGACCTCGGCGATCCGGGCCGGGTCGTCCAGGTCCGTCCAGTCCAGGTCGACGGCGTACGGCGAGACCTCGGCGACCAGCTGGCCCGCGCCGTCCAGCTCCGTCCACCCCAGCCAGGGGTCGGCGTGCGCCTGGAGGGCGCGCTGCGAGATCACGGTGCGGTGCCCCTCGTGCCGGAAGTAGCCGGCGATCGCGGGGTCGGTGACGTGCCGGGAGACGGCCGGGGTCTGCGCCTGCTTCAGGTAGATGACCAGGTCGTTCTCCAGCGCGTCGCTGTGCCCCTCCAGCAGCAGGTTGTACGAGGGCAGCCCCGCGCTCCCGATCCCGATCCCGCGCCGCCCCACCACGTCCTTCACCCGGTACGCGTGCGTGCGCAGCCTGGTCGTGTCCGGCAGCGTGGCCAGGTACCGGTCGAAGGCGCCGAGCACCTTCTCGCGGGCGGCGTGCTCCAGTTCGACGGCGCCGCCGCCGGTGCGGAACCGCCGCTCCCAGTCGCGGATCTCGGTCATCCCGTCCAGCAGTCCGAAGCGGGTGTGGGTACGGGCCGAGCGCAGCGCTCCGAGCACGGGCCCGGAGGCGGTGTCCAGGGTGAGCGAGGGCGTCTCGTCGTCCTTGGCGCCGGCGGCGAGAGCGCGGATGCGCTCGCGGTAGGCGGCGGCGTAGATCCGGACGAGGCCGCTGATCTGCTCGTCGCTGAGCGCCTTGGTGTAGCCGATCAGCGCGACGGAGGCGGCGAAGCGCTTCAGGTCCCAGGTGAAGGGGCCGACGAAGGCCTCGTCGAAGTCGTTGACGTTGAAGGTCAGCCGCCCGTTGGCGTCCATGTAGGTGCCGAAGTTCTCGGCGTGCAGATCGCCGTGGATCCAGACCCGGCCGGTGCGCGCGTCCAGGTACGGGCCGCCGTGTCCGCCGTCCCGGCCCGCGTCGAGGTCCGCGTAGAACAGGGCGGCCGAGCCCCGGTAGAAGGCGAAGGCGGAGGCCGCCATCTTGCGGAACTTGACGCGGAAGGCGGCCGGGTCGGCGGCGAGCAGCTCGCCGAAGGCGGTGCCGAAGACCTCGAGTATCCGCTCGCCGCGCTCCGCGACCGGGGCCGGCTGGTGGGCCGGCTGTGCTGGCTGTGCTGGCATGAGCTGCCTCTCGGTGGTGCCGAGGCCGGTGGTGCTCCGGTGCCGCGATCCTCTCGCGCGGGCCGTCCCCGCGCCTGTGCTGGTGTGCGGGGGCCACCGGCCCTCCGGTAAACGGACGGGACGGTTCCGGAGTGCCGGGGCGCGGGCGCGGGGTGCGCACGGGTGTGCGGGAGGGGAGTGCGGGGCGCCCGGGGCGCGTCGGCTGTCGGTGGCGGGCCGTAGACTCCGAAGCCGCCCTGGAAGACCGCGCGTGGAGGTGCCCCGCCCCGTGACAAAGCAGCCGTTCACCCATCTGCATGTGCACACCCAGTATTCGCTGCTGGACGGTGCGGCGCGGCTGAAGGACATGTTCAACGCGTGCAACGAGATGGGCATGTCGCATGTCGCGATGACGGACCACGGCAATCTGCACGGCGCCTACGACTTCTTCCACCAGGCCCAGGCGGCGGGCGTCACCCCGGTCATCGGCATCGAGGCGTACCTCGCCCCGGAGCACCGCCGGAACCTGCGCCCGGTCAAGTGGGGCACCCCGCACCAGAAGCGGGACGACGTCTCCGGTAACGGCGCGTACACCCACATGACGATGTGGGCACGGAACGCGACGGGCCTGCACAACCTCTTCCGCGCCCAGTCCCGGGCCAGCCTGGAGGGCTTCTTCCGCAAGCCCCGGATGGACCGCGAGCTGCTCTCCGAGTACGCGGACGGCCTGATGGCCACCACCGGCTGCCCCTCCGGCGAGGTGAGCACCAAGATCCGGCTGGGCATGGAGGACGAGGCGCTCCAGGCCGCCGGCGAGTACCAGGACATCTTCGGCAAGGACAACTTCTTCGTCGAGCTGATGGACCACGGCATCGACATCGACAAGCGGGCGCGGGACGGCCTGGAGCGCATCGCCCGCAAGATCGACGCCCCCTTCGTCGTCACCAACGACTCGCACTACACCTACGAGCGCGAGTCCTCGGCGCACGACACCCTGCTGTGCATCCAGACCGGCAGCAATCTCTCCGACCCGAACCGCTTCAGCTTCGACGGCGCCGGCTACTACCTGAAGACGGCCGAGGAGATGTACAGCATCGACTCCTCGGAGGCCTGGCAGCAGGGCTGCCGGAACACCCAGTTCCTGATCGCGGAGCGGGTGGAGACCGCGGGCATGTTCGAGGAGAAGAACCTCATGCCCCGCTTCGACGTCCCCGAGGGCTTCGACGAGGTGTCCTGGTTCAAGGAGGAGGTGCGGCGCGGCATGGCCCGCCGCTACCCGTCCGGCGTCCCCGAGGACCGGCAGAAGCAGGCCGAGTACGAGATGGACGTCATCATCTCGATGGGCTTCCCGGGATACTTCCTCGTCGTCGCCGACTTCATCATGTGGGCCAAGGACAACGGCATCGCCGTCGGCCCGGGCCGTGGTTCCGCGGCCGGTTCGATCGTCGCGTACGCCATGGGCATCACCGACCTCGACCCGATCACGCACGGCCTGATCTTCGAGCGGTTCCTCAACCCCGAGCGCGTCACCATGCCCGATGTCGACATCGACTTCGACGAGCGCAGGCGCGGTG
This sequence comes from Streptomyces sp. HNM0574, assembly GCF_012726235.1. Taxonomy (GTDB): domain Bacteria; phylum Actinomycetota; class Actinomycetes; order Streptomycetales; family Streptomycetaceae; genus Streptomyces. Next base: position 225,919 of record NZ_JAASAH010000004.1, on the reverse strand, counting down.
ACGTCATCCGGTACGTCACGGAGAAGTACGGCGCCGACAAGGTCGCCATGATCGGCACCTACGGCACGATTAAGGCCAAGGCCGCCATCAAGGACGCCTCCCGCGTGCTGGGTTACCCGTACGCGATGGGCGACCGCATCACCAAGGCGATGCCCGCCGACGTCCTCGGCAAGGGCATCCCGCTCTCCGGCATCACCGACCCGAAGCACCCGCGCTACAGCGAGGCGGGCGAGGTCCGCGGGATGTACGAGAACGAGCCGGACGTCAAGAAGGTCATCGACTCGGCCATGGGCATCGAGGGCCTGGTGCGCCAGATGGGCATGCACGCCGCCGGCGTGATCATGTCCAGCGAGCGGGTCATCGACCACGTCCCGGTGTTCTCGCCGAAGAACGACGGCACGATCGTGACGCAGTGGGACTACCCCAGCTGCGAGTCGCTGGGCCTGCTGAAGATGGACTTCCTCGGCCTGCGCAACCTCACGATCATGGACGACGCGGTCAAGATGATCCGCAAGAACAAGGGCGTCGACCTCAAGCTGCTGGACCTGCCGCTGGACGACCCCAAGACCTTCGAACTGCTCTGCCGCGGCGACACCCTCGGCGTCTTCCAGTTCGACGGCGGCCCGATGCGTTCGCTGCTGCGAATGATGAAGCCGGACCACTTCGAGGACATCTCCGCCGTCTCGGCCCTGTACCGCCCGGGCCCGATGGGCATGAACTCGCACATCAACTACGCCCTGCGGAAGAACGGCCAGCAGGAGATCACCCCGATCCACCCGGAGCTCGAGGAGCCGCTGCGCGACGTCCTCGACATCACCCACGGCCTGATCGTGTACCAGGAGCAGGTGCAGAAGGCCGCCCAGGTGCTCGCCGGGTACTCCCTCGGCCAGGCCGACCTGCTGCGCCGGGCCATGGGCAAGAAGAAGCAGGAGGTTCTCGACAAGGAGTTCGTGAACTTCCAGAAGGGCATGCGGGACAACGGCTACTCCGACGAGGCCATCCAGGCCGTGTGGGACGTGCTGGTCCCCTTCGCCGGATACGCGTTCAACAAGGCGCACTCCTCCGCGTACGGCCTGGTCACCTACTGGACGGCGTACCTCAAGGCCAACTACCCGGCCGAGTACATGTCGGCGCTGCTCACCTCCGTGCGCGACGACAAGGACAAGTCGGCGGTCTACCTCAACGAGTGCCGCAAGATGGGCATCCAGGTCCTCCCGCCGAACGTCAACGAGTCGGAGGCCAACTTCACCTCGCAGGACGACTCGACGATCGTCTTCGGCCTGACCGCCGTGCGGAACGTCGGCCAGAACGTCGTCGACTCGATCGTGAAGTGCCGCAAGGAGAAGGGGAAGTACAGCTCCTTCCCTGACTTCCTGGACAAGGTCGAGGCCGTCGTCTGCAACAAGCGGACGATCGAGTCGCTGATCAAGGCGGGCGCCTTCGACGAGATGAAGCACACCCGCAAGGGCCTCACCGCCGAGTTCGAGCCCATGATCGACAACGTGGTGCAGGTCAAGCGCAAGGAGGCCGAGGGCCAGTTCGACCTCTTCGGCGACCTCGGCGGCGACAGCGGCGACGACACCCCCGGCTTCGGCCTCGACGTCCAGTTCTCCGAGGAGGAGTGGGAGAAGACGTACCTCCTCGCCCAGGAGCGCGAGATGCTCGGCCTGTACGTCTCCGACCACCCGCTCTTCGGCCTCGAACACGTCCTCAACGAGAAGGCCGACGCGGCGATCGCCCAGCTCACCGGCGGCGAGTACCCGGACGGCTCGACGGTCGTGATCGGCGGCATCATCTCCGGCCTGCAGCGGAAGATGACCAAGCAGGGCAACGCCTGGGCCATCGCCACCGTCGAGGACCTCGCCGGTTCGATCGACTGCATGTTCTTCCCGGCGACGTACCAGCTCGTCTCCACCCAGCTCGTCGAGGACGCCGTCGTCTTCGTCAAGGGCCGCCTCGACAAGCGTGAGGACGTGCCCCGGCTGGTCGCGATGGAGCTGATGATCCCGGACCTGAGCGAGGCCTCCGCCTCCGCCCCGGTGACGATCACCATCCCGAGCGTGAAGATCACGCCCCCGCTGGTCTCCAAGCTCGGCGAGGTGCTGACCCACCACCGGGGCTCCAGCGAGGTACGCGTCCGCCTCCAGGGTGCCCGGAAGACGACGGTGCTCCGGCTCGACCGGCACCGGGTCACCCCCGACCCCGCCCTCTTCGGCGACCTCAAGGAACTCCTCGGCCCGTCCTGCCTCGCGAGCTAGCCCGGCCTTCCGGCCGGCTCTCGCCCGGGGGAGCGGGCACCTCTGTCCGTGCGTCGCCGCCCGCCGGTGCTTGGCGGCTGGTCGCGCAGTTCCCCGCGCCCCTTCGGGGCGTGCCGCACGTGAGAGGGCGACCCCCGCAACAGGGGGCCGCCCTCTTCTCACGCGCGCGCCGGCCGGCGTCAGTTGTGGCCGAAGCGCCTCTGGTGCTTGCGGGCCACGTCCGCGGGGCTGCCCTGGGCCTTGCTCTGGTCCGTGGCCGAGCCCTTGACCCGGTCCTGGATCTGCTCGGCGGCGCTGCGCGTGTCGTCCTGCTGTTTCCGGTCACGCTTCTTGTGCTTGGCCATGATCACCTCCGTGGTGATGTGACCGCGGAGCGGTCGGTCGGGCTCAGCCTCGCACGGGCCACCAAAGACCGCATTTCCGGCAAAAACCCCGGTTCTCCACGTCGCTTCGGGTTCTGTCCGAGCGCTTGCCTGTCCGCCACGCCGATGATCGAGTTCCGACTGATAAGCCCCGTACGGTCGGGCAGACTCGAAGGAAACGGCTGGGCGAGTGACCTCGGCTGTGTGGTTCAACCGAGAGTGGGTGGATCGTGGACCGCTGCGTCGTCCTCGTGGACGCTGGATACCTGTTGGGTGCCGCCGCGAGTCTGCTGGCCGGGGACCCGGCGCGCTCCCGGATCACCGTCGACCACGCGGCCCTGATCCAGGGCCTGCGCGACCTGGCCGAGACCGACACCCAGTGCGACCTGCTGCGCATCTACTGGTTCGACGGGGCCCCGGACCGGGTCCCCCAGCCCGAGCACCGCCGGCTGCGCGTCATGCCCCGGGTGACGGTGCGGCTCGGCGCGCTGACCCGAAGCGACGGCCGCTGGGCGCAGAAGGGCGTCGACGCCGCCATGCACGCCGAGCTCACCGAGCTCGCCCGGAACCGCGCCTGTTCCGACATCGTCCTCGTCACCGGCGACGGCGATCTGCTGCCGGGGCTGATGTCCGCCAAGGAGCACGGCGTCGCCGTCCACCTCTGGGCCGTGCAGGCCGCCGACGGCGACTACAACCAGTCGGAGGACCTCGTCGCCGAGGCCGACGAGCGGCGCGTCCTGGACCGCAGCTGGATCACCCGCGCCGTCCGGGCCAAGGAGCTCTCCGGCGTCTGTACGCCGCAGACCGCGCCGAGCGAGATCGCCGCGATCCTCTCCGCACCGCTGCCCGAGTCCGCCAAGAACGGCTCGGCCCCCGCCGCGCAGCCCCCCGCGCACGAGGAGCCCCGCCGTCCCTCCGGCGACCCGCGGGGCGTGGACGAGGAGCAGCCCGCGCAGGCCCCCGAGTCCGGGGGCGAGGCGGAGGCAGCGGCGGCGGGCCAGGGCAGGAGCGGGGTCCCCACGCCGAAGGACCTCGCGGGGCTCGGCCGCCCCTCGGCCCCCGCGCAGTCCCCGCCGCCGGGCGCCACGCTCCGCTGGTCCTCCGACAAGGGCTGGGTGGAGCGCGGTACGCCGGGGGAGTCGCCCGAGCTCGCGGCCCTGCCGATGCTGGCGCAGCTGACGACGGCGGAGCAGCGGTGGGCGGACCGGGAGGAGGACATCACGGCCGTCAGCGGCGACCCGTTCGAGGTCGGCCAGGTCTTCGCGCGGCGCTGGGTGGACCGGCTCGGCAGCTCCTCGCACGCGCAGACCCTCTCCCGCGAGTACCCGCGCATCCCGCACCGCATCGACGGTGAACTGCTGCGCTACGCCGCCAGGTTCGGCCTCCTCGCGCACAAGGACGACCAGATCGACGAGCACGACCGGTACGCGATCCGCGCCGGCTTCTGGCGCGAGGTCGACGACCGCACCGACTCGTCCCGCTCCGCCGACTCCTCCCGTCCGGCCGAGCCCTCCCGTTCCGCCGACGCCTCCCGTTCGGCGGAGGGCGAGCCCGCGTCCACCGGCGACTGAGCGGCGCCCCGCGCAGGCCCGTCGGCCCCGGCCGGCGGGCTCCGGGGCCGCAGCCGGGTGCCGGGTGCCGGGGCGGGGGAGCCGGGCGCGTACCCTCATAGCTCGTGGAACAGGGCACTCGGCAGGCGGTGGAGAGCGTGGAGGCGCCGACGCATCCGGCCGTGCGCGTATCGGGGCTGGTCAAGACGTATCCGGCGGCCCGGTCGCGGCGCGGCGGGCCCGCGGCGCCGGCGGTGACGGCGTGTGACGACATCAGTCTGGACGTCGGCACCGGCGAGATCTTCGGACTGCTCGGCCCGAACGGCGCGGGCAAGTCCACCCTCGTACGTCAGATCACCGGGCTGCTGCGGCCGGACTCCGGCCGGGTCGAGCTGCTCGGGCACGACATCGTCCGGCACCCGGACCGTGCGGCGCGGCTGCTGGCCTATCTCGGGCAGGAGTCCAGCGCGCTCGACGAGCTGACCGTCGCCCTCGCCGCCGAGACCACGGGACGGCTGCGCGGGCTCGGCGCCGCGGCCTCCCGCGCCGCCCGGGACGACGTCCTCGACGAGCTCGGACTCGGCGGCCTCGCCGACCGTCCCCTCAAGCAGCTGTCCGGCGGGCAGCGCAGGCTCGCCTGCGTCGCCGCCGCGCTGGTGGGGGAGCGGCCGCTGCTGGTGCTGGACGAGCCGACCACCGGCATGGACCCGGTCGCGCGCCGCGCGGTGTGGACGGCCGTGGACCGGCGGCGGCGCGAGGAGGGCACCAGCATCCTGCTCGTCACGCACAACGTCATCGAGGCCGAGACGGTGCTCGACCGGGTCGCGGTGCTCGACCGGGGGCGGGTCATCGCCTGCGACACCCCGGGCGGACTGAAGTCCACCGTGGGCGACGACGTACGGCTCGAACTCGTGTGGCGGGACGAGCCGCCGCTCGGGGTGCCCGAGATCGCCGCGCTGCGGGAGGCGGCCACCGTCATGGGCCGCCGCTGGACGCTGCGGCTGGCCCCGGAGGCCGCGCGGGACGCGGTCACGGTTGTGACGGACGGGCCCGCCTTCGCGGCGCTCGACGACTTCACGCTGGCGACCCCGAGCCTGGAGGACGTCTATCTGGCGCTCGGCGGTCGCGGGGAAGGTTTGGTGAGGGTGTGAGGACGGTCGCGTCGGCGGACGCCGCGGCAGCCACGGACGAGCCCGCGCGGGCGGGGACCGGCGGCGAGCGGGAGCGGTCCGTACGGGCCGGGGACGGTGCGGACCGCCGGGCCGCAGCCGGTGCGCCCGCCGAGCTGGCGCCGCGGGCCCGGCTGTGGCCCTCGCTCGTGGCCGTGTACCGGGCGCAGCTCTCGCGGGCGCGGGTGGCGCGGATCCCGCTGCTGTTCGTGGCGACCTTCCAGTCCCTCGGGATCATGGTGCTGATGCGCGGCGTCGTGGACGGCGGGGCCGAGGCGCGCGCCGTCGTCGCCGGGTCGAGCGTGCTCGTCGTCGCCTTCGTCGCGCTGAACCTGCTGGCCCAGTACTTCGGCAGGCTGCGCGCCGACGGCGGGCTCGACCACTACGCGACGCTGCCGGTGCCGGCCGCCGCCGTCGTGCTCGGCGCGGCGGGCGCGTACGCCTCGTTCACGGTGCCCGGGGTCGTGGTGACGGCGCTGGTGGGCAGTGTGCTCTTCGGGCTGCCGGTGAGCGGGCTGTGGATTCTGGTGGCGGTGATCCCGCTGGCCGGGGCCGCGCTGTCGGGTCTCGGCGCGGCGCTGGGGCTGCTCGCGCCGAAGCCGGAGCTGGCCACGGTCTGCGGCCAGTTGGGCATGTCGGCCGCGCTGCTGCTCGGGGTGCTGCCCGGCGGGCAGCTGCCCGCGCCGATCGGTCTGGCCCGCGACCTGCTGCCGTCGACGTACGGGGTGGAGGCCCTGGCGCGGGCCTTCGAGGGCGATCCGGACTGGGCGCGTGCGGCGGTCGACCTCGGGGTGTGCGCCGCGGTCGGCGTGATCTCGCTGGCCGTCGCCACCTGGGCGTACCGGAGGGCCGCGGTCCGCTGACCGGGGGAGTCGTCCGCGTGGTCCGTACGGACCGCCCCGTGCCCGAACTGACGGCCGGACCTGGCACGATGGCGTGGTGACCGTACCGACGCCATCCTCCTCGCCCGACCCGCACAGCTCGTCGACCTCCGCCGCGCCCCAGGGCCCGGACGGAGCGGACGGCGCGCACCTCGCACGCGGCACGGACGCCGCCCAGACGGCGGTGAACGACGCGGCGCGGGTCCGCCGCGAAGTGCGTGACGCCGTGGGCTGCGCGCTCGGTGTGACGCTGCTGGGCATCGTGCTCGGACTGCTGTGGGTGTGGCTGGCGCCGAGAATCCCGCTCTTCACCGACGGCCAGGCCGTCTACCTCAAGGACCCCGAGGGCGAGGAGGCGGTCGGCGCGGACGGCACCTTCGTGCTGCTGTCGCTGGCCCTCGGCGCCGTCGCGGGCGGGGCGGTGTTCCTGGCCCGGCGCAAGGGCGGGGTGGGGCTCGTCCTGGGGCTGGCCTGCGGCGGGCTGCTGGCGGCGGTCGTCGGCTGGCGGCTCGGGGTGATGCTCGGGCCCGAGTCGGACGTGGTCGCCGCGGCGAAGGCCGCGGGCAAGGGGAACACCTTCGAGGGGCCGCTCGAACTGACCGCCAAGGGCGCCCTGTTGGCGATGCCGTTCGGCGCGGTGCTCTTCCACCTGGCGCTGACCGGGGTGTTCGGGCCGCGCGACCCGGAGCCCGGCACCATGGACGACCTGCACGACCCGGCCCCAGGGCCGGACGGGGCCCCGCCGCACCGGTGACGGCACGGCGGCCCGGCCGTCTCAGGCGCGGGCGATGGGCGCCGTCGTCGCGGAGGTGAGCGCGGCCAGGTCGGCCGGGCTCAGCTCGATCTCCAGGCCCCTGCGGCCGGCGGAGACGCACACCGTGGCGTGGCCGGCGGCCGAGGCGTCCAGCACGGTGGGCAGCGGCTTGCGCTGGCCCAGCGGGGAGATGCCGCCGCGCACGTACCCCGTGGTCCGCTCGGCCGCCGCCGGGTCGGCCATCGTGGCCTTCTTGCCGCCCGCGGCCGCCGCGAGCGCCTTGAGGTCGAGCGAGCAGGAGACCGGTACGACGGCCACGGTCAGGGCCCCGTCGACGTCGGCCACCAGGGTCTTGAACACCTGGCCCGGGTCGACGCCGAGTGCCTCGGCGGCCTCCTCGCCGTAGGAGGGCGCGGCCGGGTCGTGCTCGTACGCGTGGGTCGTGAAGGGGATGCCCGCGCGGGTGGCGGCGACCGTCGCCGGGGTCGCGGCCGACTGCTGCTTCTGCTTGTTCTTCTTCGCCATGACGTGCGTCTCCGTCGCTCTCCTCGTCCCCGAATTCCCGCCGCGCGCCCGTCAGTTGGGGCTGGTGGGCCTGCGGGTGAGGTCGGCGGCGGGCAGGGAGGGGAGCTTGCCGATCGTGGCCGTCTCGCGGCGGAGCACCTTCAGCTCCTCGGCGAGCCGCGTCGCGGTGTCCGGGGCCTGGAGCAGCCGCTGCTTGGACGGGGTGTCCAGGATCGTCGCGGCCGCCACCAGGTACGAGATGACCGACGGGTCGTCCGGCAGCTCCTGGCCCGCGGCCAGCGTCCGCTCCCGCGCGTTCGCCAGCCGTTTCTGGTACAGGCGGAACGCGCGCAGCACCCCGGAGGACAGGGCGCCCGCGCCGTCGCCCTCCTCCTCGGGCAGCTCCTCGATCTCGCCCCGCAGGTACGGGCCGCTCGCGTCCACCGACAGCAGCCGGAAGCGGGTGGTGCCGGTGGCGAGGACCTCGTACCCCCCGCTGTCGTCGCCGCCCGCGTCGAGGCCCAGCGCGTCGTGGCCGTCCTCGTCCTCGTCCGCGTCCTCGGTGAGGCCGCCGGCGCCGCGCGGGCGGATCGTCGTCGCGTCCGCGATGCAGCCGACGCCGTAGAACGAGCGGATCGGGTCCGTGCCGAAGCCGGCCGCGGCCTTCGCGGGCTGGGGCGGCGCCGTCTCCGGCAGGCCGACCGAGGTCGGCGCGACCTCGTGCCCGTCCCGGATCGCGACGACGCCGAAGCGGCGCGGGGTGTCCTCGGGGATCTCCAGGAGATCGCGCATCAGTGCGCGGTAGCGCTGCTCGAAGATGTTCAGCGGCAGCACGAGGCCGGGGAACAGCACCGAGTTGAGGGGAAAGAGCGGGAGCGCGGTTGTCACAACGAGTAAGCCTAAAGCCTCGGGAAACGGTCTCGACGGGTGTGTCCGCCCAGCCTGCCCCACGCACGCGGAGCTGTGGGCCGGGGTACGCGCGTGCGTACGGGTGCACGGGGGCGCACGGCGTGTGCGCCCCCGTGCGGAGCGGGTGCGGCGGGCACGGTCACTCGCGCCGCAGCAGCCGGGTCGCGCCCGTCGCCACGGTGGTGGCCAGTACCCAGCCGAGCAGGATGAGCACGGCGGCGATCCACTGGTCGCGCCCCACCGGGTCCCAGGCGGTGTCCTGGCCGAAGCTGATGACCGGCAGCAGCAGGTCGAGCGTGTACAGCGCCGCGTTCCAGTGCGGCGCCTCGTCGCTCTTGACCGGGCCCGGCGGGCGTCCGGCGAAGTAGGCGGCCGCGGTCGCCCACAGCACCGCCATCCAGACCGCCGCCTGGCCGGGGCGGTAGCCGTAGGCCACCGTCCAGTCCTGGAGGTAGCCCCACAACTTGCCGACCAGCGGCAGGGTTTCGCGGCGCCGGCGCTGCTTCTCCAGCAGCACGGTGCGGGCGTTCACGTCGTCCCCGTTGTTCCGGTACATGGCCGCGAGCTGCTCGTACGGCTGGGGCGAGTACTCGGGGGTGGCGCCGGCGACCCAGCGCAGCCGCTCGCGCACGTTGAAGTGGCCCAGCGCCGGGATCGCGTGCTGGTAGGTGAAGCCCGCCATCCACAGCCGCTGCCCCGTCGGCCAGCTGCTGACCTGGTCGACGAGCTTCTCCACGGCGGCGCCCGACAGCACCACCACCCCGCGCTCCGGCGCCTGCGGGGTGAACTTCAGCTCGGGGGTGGTGATCCGGCGCAGGGATATCTCCTGGAGCATCCCCAGGTCGAAGCGGGCGTTCTCGACGACGAGGGACGAGCCGAACCGCCCGTCGTCCAGCACCATCCCGCCGGTGCACTCGAAGTGCTTGGTGCTCAGCCGGCTGCCGCCCTCGGAGGTGAGGAACGGGTGGTGGGTGCCGGTCGGGGGAGTGGCGCCCTGGATCTGCGGCGAGCGGTCCCGGTTGGCGTCGGCGAAGCTCGCGACGTGGCCGACCGTCAACTGCGGGGCGCGCAGCGCGTAGTGGCCCTTGTCGTGCCGCAGCACCGTGCCGAACATGTGCAGCGAACTGCCGATCGTCGCCCCGCGCAGGCTCACCTCCCCGTCCGTGCGCAGCAGGCTGGCCTGGAGCTCCTGGCCGACGTTGATCCCGTCGGCCGCGATCGCGCGGACCCGGTGGCCGCGGCCGACGGTGGCCTGGTTGAGCATCAGGTCGGTGCCGATGGTGGCGTCCGTGAGCTTGATGCCCTCGGGCACCGAGCAGCGCGGCAGGTGCAGGTCGCCGTCGGTGGTCAGCCGGGCCGCGTCGAAGCGCGGCAGGTAGCAGTCGACGAGCCGGACGGTGTGCGCCTGCGCCTCCGGCATCCGCACCTCCCCCTCGAACCGGCAGTGCCGCAGCTCGAAGTACGCCTGCACCGAGCCGCCCGACAGGTCCAGCACCCCGGAGACGTACGCGCCGGTCAGGTGCAGCGAGGCCACCCGCCCGAGCAGCGCGGGCGGCCCGTGCAGTAACAGCAGGGCGATCACGCGGGCCCGTACGGTGCGGTCCGGGCCCCAGTCGTGGTCGGCGTTCGGATCGTCCAGCTCGGCCCGGCCGGTGCGCAGGTCGTACTCGCTGCCGTTGCGGAACGCCTGCCACAGGCCCCACTCGGCGGTGGACAGCTGGAGCCCCGAGGGCGGGTCACCGCTCTCCAGCGGTTCGCTCATGACGTCTCCTCCCCCTCGCCCGTGCCGGTGCGCCGTGCGGGCGGGGCGCGGCGGCACGGTCCCTCGCCGGCGTCCCCGGCGCACGGCCGGCACGGCTCACTGGTGGTCGCCAGCTTCCTTCCCGCTCCGTGACCGGATGAACGCCCGGTGCGAGGAGAGTCTCCCGTGGCGCGTACGCCGTGCGGTGCCCGTATCACCCAGTGATACGGGCGCGGGGCGTGCGTGCGCCGTCTGAGAGACTGGGGTACGTGATCTCCCGAATCGACCTGCGCGGATCCGCCCTCACCGAACGCGGCGGACCCGATCGCGACCTGCTGCCCCGTGCCGAACTCGACGTCGAGGCCGCCCTGTCGATGGTGCGGCCCATCTGCGAGGACGTGCAGCATCGTGGCTCCGAGGCGGTCATCGCGTACACGGAGCGGTTCGACGGCGTCACCCTGGACCGGGTCCGGGTGCCGGCCGAGGCGCTGGAGAAGGCGCTCGCCGAGCTCGATCAGGGCGTGCGCGCCGCGCTGGAGGAGTCCATCCGCCGCGCCCGCACCGTCCACCGCGACCAGCGCCGCACCGACTCCACGGTGCACGTCGTCCCCGGCGGCACGGTCACCGAGCGCTGGGTGCCGGTGGACCGCGTCGGGCTGTACGTGCCGGGCGGCCGCGCCGTCTACCCGTCGTCCGTGGTGATGAACGTCGTGCCCGCGCAGGAGGCCGGGGTCGGCTCGCTGGCCGTGACCTCGCCGCCGCAGAAGGAGTTCGGCGACCTGCCGCACCCGACGATCCTCGCGGCCTGCGCGCTGCTCGGCGTCGACGAGGTGTACGCGGCGGGCGGCGCCCAGGCCGTGGCGATGTTCGCGTACGGGACGGACGAGTGCGCCCCCGTCCAGCTCGTCACCGGCCCCGGCAACATCTACGTGGCCGCGGCCAAGCGCTTCCTCAAGGGCCGGATCGGGATCGACTCCGAGGCCGGGCCCACCGAGATCGCGGTCCTCGCCGACGACACCGCCGAGGCGGTGCACGTCGCCGCCGACCTGATCAGCCAGGCCGAGCACGACCCGGTCGCCGCCGCCGTCCTCGTCACCCCCTCCGAGGCGCTCGCCGCCGGGGTCGAGGCGGAGCTCGCGACGCAGGTCGCGGCGACGAAGCACAAGGAGCGGATCACCGAGGCGCTGGGCGGACGCCAGTCCGGCATCGTCCTCGTCGACTCGCTGGAGGACGGCCTCGCCGTCGTCGACTCCTACGCCGCCGAGCACCTGGAGATCCAGACGGCCGACGCCGCGCACTGGGCGGCGCGGGTGCGCAACGCGGGCGCGATCTTCATCGGCCCGTACGCGCCGGTCTCCCTCGGCGACTACTGCGCGGGCTCCAACCACGTGCTGCCCACCGGCGGCTGCGCCTGCCATTCCTCCGGGCTGTCCGTGCAGTCGTTCCTGCGCGGCATCCACGTCGTGGACTACACGCGGGACGCGCTGGCGGACGTGGCGCACCACGTCGTCACCCTCGCGGAGGCGGAGGACCTGCCGGCGCACGGCGCGGCGGTCAAGGCAAGGTTCGGATGGAAGGCCCCGGAGAGCAAGTGACCCGCATCGACGACCTCCCCCTGCGGGAGGAGCTGCGCGGCAAGTCCCCTTACGGCGCGCCCCAGTTGGACGTGCCCGTGCGGCTGAACACCAACGAGAACCCGTACCCGCTGCCCGAGGAACTGGTGCGGCGGATCGCGGAGCGGGTCGCCGAGGCGGCCCGCGGCCTCAACCGCTACCCGGACCGGGACGCGGTCGAGCTGCGCACCGCGCTCGCCGGGTACCTCACCCGCGTCACCGGCCACCCCGTCGGGCACGAGGGCGTGTGGGCGGCGAACGGCTCGAACGAGGTCATCCAGCAGCTGCTGCAGACCTTCGGCGGCCCGGGCCGTACGGCGATCGGCTTCGAGCCCTCGTACTCGATGCACGCGCTCATCTCGCGCGGCACCGGCACCGGCTGGATCTCCGGGCCGCGGAACGAGGACTTCACCATCGACACCGAGGCGGCGGTCCGCGAGATCCACGCGCGCCGGCCCGACGTGGTGTTCGTCTGCTCGCCCAACAACCCCACCGGAACCGCCGTCGACCGCGAGACCGTCCTCGCGCTGTACGAGGCGGCGCAGGAGGCGAAGGGCGGCGCGGGCGCGCTCGTCGTCGTCGACGAGGCGTACGGCGAGTTCTCGCACGGCGAGTCCCTGCTGCCGCTGCTCGCGGGCCGGCCGACGCTGGTCGTCTCGCGCACCATGTCGAAGGCGTTCGGCGCCGCCGGGCTCCGCCTCGGCTACCTCGCCGCCGACCCGGCCGTGGTCGACGCGGTGCAGCTGGTGCGGCTGCCGTACCACCTGTCGGCCGTCACCCAGGCCACCGCGCTCGCCGCGCTGGAGCACACCGATACGCTCCTCGGGTACGTCGAGAAGCTCAAGAGCGAGCGGGACCGGCTCGTCGACGAGCTGCGCGCGGCCGGATGCGAAGTCGTCGCCTCCGACGCGAACTTCGTCCAGTTCGGCCGCTTCGACGGCGAGGGCGGACAGCACGCGGCGTGGCAGGCGCTGCTGGAGCGGGGCGTTCTGGTCCGGGACAACGGCGTGCCCGGCTGGCTGCGGGTGTCCACGGGGACACCGGCCGAGAACGACGCGTTCCTCGACGCCGTACGCGCACTGATGAAGGAGAACAAGCGATGACCCGCGTGGGCCGTGCGGAACGCACCACGAAGGAGACCTCGGTCGTCGTCGAGCTCGACCTCGACGGCACCGGCAAGGTCGACGTCTCGACAGGCGTCGGCTTCTTCGACCACATGCTCGACCAGCTCGGCCGCCACGGCCTGTTCGACCTCACCGTGAAGACCGACGGTGACCTGCACATCGACAGCCACCACACGATCGAGGACACCGCGCTCGCGCTCGGCGCCGCCTTCAAGCAGGCGCTCGGCGACAAGCGCGGCATCGTCCGCTTCGCCGACGCCTCGGTGCCGCTGGACGAGTCCCTCGCGCGGGTCACCGTCGACGTCTCCGGCCGCCCGTACCTGGTGCACAGCGAGCCCGAGGGCATGGCGCCGATGATCGGCCCCGTCTACGACACGACGATGACGCGGCACATCCTGGAGTCCTTCGTCGCGCAGGCGCAGATCGCCCTGCACGTCCACGTCCCGTACGGCCGGAACGCGCACCACATCGTCGAGTGCCAGTTCAAGGCCCTGGCCCGCGCCCTGCGCTACGCGTGCGAGCGGGACCCGCGGCAGAACGAGATTCCCTCGACAAAGGGTGCGCTGTGAGCGACGCACGCGCGGCTGCCGGGCCGCAGACGGGGACGAGAGCCGCGGGGTGCCGCGCGGGCGGAGAAGCGAACGGAGGGGAACTGTGAACGGCATTTCGACCCTTCTGTTCTTCGTCGGGCTGTTCCTGCTCGGTGGTGCCGTCTCGTTCTGGAAGCAGAAGATGCCGACGGGCGTGATCGTGCTGCTCGGGATCGGTGCCGGGATGGCGCTGCTGGCCGGTGCGCTGCGGTTGGATGTGTGGTCATGAGCAGATACGTCGTCGTCTTCGACTACGGCTTCGGGAACGTCAGGTCGGCCGAGCGTGCCCTCGTCCGCGCCGGCGCCGAGGTCGAGATCACCCGCGACTACGACCGGGCGATGGCGGCCGACGGGCTGCTCGTCCCCGGCGTGGGCGCGTTCGCCGCGTGCATGGCGGGCCTCCGCGAGGCGCGCGGTGACTGGATCATCGGGCGCAGGCTCGCGGGCGGGCGCCCCGTGATGGGCATCTGCGTCGGCATGCAGACGCTGTTCTCGCGCGGCATCGAGCACGGCATCGAGACCGAGGGCCTGGACGAGTGGCCCGGCACGGTCGGCCCGATGAAGGCCGACGCCGAGCACTCCGTCCCGCACATGGGCTGGAACACCGTCCGTCCCGCCGAGGGTTCGCGGCTCTTCGCCGGGCTCCCGGAGGACGAGCGGTACTACTTCGTCCACTCCTACGCCGTGCACGAGTGGGAGCTGGAGACGGGCAACCCGGCGATGGCCGCGCCCAGGGTCACCTGGTCCGAGCACGCGGCGCCGTTCGTCGCGGCCGTGGAGAACGGCCCGCTGTGGGCGACCCAGTTCCATCCCGAGAAGTCCGGGGACGCCGGGGCCCGGCTGCTGGCCAACTGGGTCGGCACGCTCTAACCTCCGGCGCCCCCACCGCATCCGACGCACATCCAAGAACCGGAGAAGCAGCCGACCATGCCGAAGCTCGAACTCCTCCCCGCCGTCGACGTCCGCGACGGCCAGGCCGTGCGCCTCGTGCACGGCGAATCCGGCTCGGAGACCTCCTACGGCGACCCGCTGGAGGCCGCCCTCGCCTGGCAGCGCTCCGGCGCCGAGTGGCTGCACCTCGTCGACCTCGACGCCGCCTTCGGCACCGGTGACAACCGGGAGCGGATCGCCGAGGTCGCCCGTTCCATGGACATCAAGGTCGAGCTGTCCGGCGGCATCCGCGACGACGCCTCGCTCGCCGCGGCCCTGGCCACCGGCTGCCGCCGGGTCAACCTCGGCACCGCCGCGCTGGAGACCCCCGAGTGGGTCGCCAAGGTCATCGCCGAGCACGGCGACAAGATCGCCGTCGGCCTCGACGTCCGCGGCCGCACGCTGCGCGGACGCGGCTGGACCCGGGACGGCGGCGACCTCTACGAGACCCTCGCCCGCCTGGACTCCGAGGGCTGCGCCCGCTACGTCGTCACCGACATCAACAAGGACGGCACCCTCCAGGGCCCCAACCTGGAGCTGCTGCGCAACGTCTGCGCCGCCACCGACCGGCCCGTCGTCGCGTCCGGCGGGGTCTCCTCCCTTGACGATCTGCGTGCGATCGCCACGCTGGTGGGAGAGGGTGTGGAGGGCGCCATCGTCGGCAAGGCCCTCTACGCGAAGGCGTTCACCCTGGAAGAAGCCCTGGAGGCTGTGGCCGCATGACCCCTGACCCCGAGTCGTCCAGCCGCGTGGAGCGCGTGCAGTCCGGCAGTCCCTGGGAGGACGCCATAGGGTTCGCACGCGCCGTCGCGGCGGGCGACCGGGTCCATGTCGGGGGCACGATGCCCGTCGTCGACGGGGTGCTGCACGTCGAGGGCGGCCCGTACGAGCAGACCAGGGCGGCCTTCCAGGCGGCGCTGGAGGCGCTGGCGGAGTTCGGGCTGGACGCCTCCTCCGTCGTCCGCACCCGGATCTACCTCACGCACACCCGGGACGTGGAGGAGGCCGGCCGCGCGCACCAGGAACTCTTCGACGCGGTACGGCCGGTGACCACGGTGGTCGTCGTCTCGGGCTTCCTCGACCCGCGGGTACTCGCCGAGGTCGAGCTGGAGGCGTACCGGGCCCCGTCCGGTACCTGATCCCTCTCCCTTTCTCACCTGCAAGGAGTCGCACAAGATGTCCGTGGCCGTACGCGTCATCCCCTGCCTGGACGTCGATGCCGGGCGGGTCGTCAAAGGCGTCAACTTCAAGAACCTGCGGGACGCGGGCGACCCCGTGGAGATGGCCAAGGTCTACGACGCCGAAGGCGCCGACGAGCTGACCTTCCTCGACATCACCGCCTCCTCGTCCGACCGCGAGACCACCTACGACGTGGTCCGCCGCACCGCCGAGCAGGTCTTCATCCCGCTCACCGTGGGCGGCGGCGTCCGCGCGCCCGAGGACGTGGACAAGCTGCTGCGCGCGGGCGCGGACAAGGTCGGCGTCAACACCGCGGCGATCGCCCGTCCCGAGCTGATCCGGGAGATCGCCGAGCGCTTCGGCAGCCAGGTCCTGGTCCTCTCCGTCGACGCCCGCCGCTGCCCCGAGGGCACCTCCACGCCCTCCGGCTACGAGGTCACCACCCACGGCGGCCGCCGCGGCACCGGCATCGACGCCGTCGAGTGGGCCCACCGTGCGGCCGACCTCGGCGCCGGCGAGATCCTGCTGAACTCCATGGACGCCGACGGCACCAAGGACGGCTACGACACCACGATGATCGAGGCCGTGCGGAAGCACGTCACCATCCCCGTCATCGCCTCCGGCGGCGCCGGCCGCCTCGACCACTTCCCCCCGGCCGTCACCGCAGGCGCCGACGCGGTCCTCGCCGCCTCCGTCTTCCACTTCGGCGACCTCCGCATCCCCGAGGTCAAGCAGACGCTGGCGGGGGCGGGGTATCCGGTGCGCTGAGGGGCGCCGGGGCCTGCCGCTCAGGCTCCGGTGTGCCCTGGTGAGGGGGTTCGGGCACGCCTAGGGTGAGGTCATGAGCCGGGTCAATGACGTAGGTGGGCAGACGGGGTTCGGGGCCGTGGTGGTGGAGGAGGGGGAGCCTCCGTTTCATGCGGACTGGGAGGCGCGGGTGTACGCGCTGAACGTGACGCTGGTGCGGCGCGGGGTGTACACGCTGGACGAGTTCCGGGACGCGGTCGAGCGGATGCCGCCGCAGGAGTACCTGGCCGCCTCGTACTACGAGCGCTGGCTGGCCGCGATCGAGACGCTGACGCAGGAGCGGGGTGTGCTCGATGGCTGAGGCGCGCTTCGGCCCGGGCGACGCCGTACGGGCGCGGCCCGGGGACCCGGCGGGGCACACGCGGCTGCCCAGGTACGCGCGGGGCTGCACGGGCCGGGTCGTCGAGCTGACGGGCAGCTGGCCGCTGGCGGACGATCTCGCGGCGGGCAGCGACCGGCCGCGGGTCGAGCCGGTGTACACGGTCGCCTTCGCGGCGCGCGACCTGTGGGGCGAGGGGACGCACGAGGTGACCGTGGATCTGTGGGAGTCGTATCTGGAGGCGGCGGCATGAGCGGGCAGCACACGAGTACGCCGGTGGCCGCGCGGGTGCGGCGGCTGGAGGAGCGGCTGATCTCCGCCGGGGTGGTGGAGGACGCCGAACTCGACGCCGTGCTGGGGCGGTTCCTGGCGAACGCCTCGCCGGTGAACGGGGCCAGGATCGTCGCCCGTGCCTGGTGCGACGAGGGTTTCCGGGAGCGGCTGCTGGCGGACGCCAACGCGGCGCTGCCCGAGGTCGGGCTCTCCATGGCGGGCGGTATCCAGGAGCAGCGGCTGAAGGTGGTCGCGAACGGTCCCGGGCAGCACAACGTCCTGGTCTGCACGCTGTGTTCGTGCTATCCGATCGGGCTGCTGGGGCCCTCGCCGTCCTGGTACAAGAGCGAGGCGTACCGCTCGCGGGTGGTGCGTGAACCGCGGGCCGTGCTGGCGGAGTTCGGGCTGACGCTGCCTCAGGAGACGGAGATCCGGGTGTGGGACTCCAGCGCGGAGAGCCGGTACCTGGTGCTGCCGCGCCGCCCGTCCGGCACCGACGGGATGTCCGAGGAGGAGCTCGTGGGGCTGGTCACGCGCGAGGGGCTGATCGGGACGGCCGAGGTGTGAGCCTCAACGTCCGGTACCGCGTGGGTCGTTGAGGAAGTGACGACTGTGAAGAGCTTGTGCCGGTGGTGCGGGCGCGCTTAGCGTGCTGCCTGTTCGAGTGACGGACCCTCCCGCGGTGCCATCCCCGGGCGGTCCGGCGCTCCGGCCCCGCGCCGCGGGTGACCGCCGCGGTCACGGGGCGCGGCGGGTGCCGCGGCCAGGAGGAGGGACGGGCCGGTCCCGGCGCCGGCGGGAGTCCTCCCACCTTCCGCCGCGTACGGAACCGGCCCCCGCGCCGCGACATCCCGCCGCCTCCCGTGCGCGTCAGCCCGCGGGCCTGCCGCCCTTGCGGGCCGCGCGGAGGTACTCGCGGTTCATCGCGGAGATGGAGAACAGCGGGATGCCCTTCGGGCAGGCCGTGGCGCACTCGCCGGCGAGGGTGCAGCCGCCGAAGCCCTCCTCGTCCATCTGCCCCACCATGTCCAGCACGCGGGACTCGCGTTCCGGGGCGCCCTGCGGCAGTGCGTTGAGGTGGTTGACCTTCGCCGAGGTGAAGAGCATCGCCGCCCCGTTCGGGCAGGCGGCCACGCAGGCGCCGCAGCCGATGCACTCGGCGTGCTCGAAGGCCGCGTCGGCGACGGGCTTGGGCACCGGCGTCGCGTGCGCCTCGGGCGCGGAGCCGGTGGGGACGCCGACGTAGCCGCCCGCGCCGATCACCCGGTCGAACGCGGAGCGGTCGACGACCAGGTCCTTCACCACGGGGAAGGCGGAGGCCCGCCACGGCTCGATGTCGATCGTGTCGCCGTCCGCGAAGTGCCGCATGTGCAGCTGGCAGGTCGTGGTCCGCTCGGGCCCGTGCGCGTCGCCGTTGATGACCATGCCGCAGGCGCCGCAGATGCCCTCGCGGCAGTCGTGGTCGAAGGCGACGGGCTCCTCGCCGCGGACGATCAGGTCCTCGTTGAGGGTGTCCAGCATCTCCAGGAAGGACATGTCGGGGGAGACGTCCTTCACCTCGTAGGTGACCATCGAGCCGTCCGAAGCGGGCCCGGACTGCCGCCAGATCCGCAGCGTCAGATTCATCGGGGAAGTGGACGTGCCGCTCATGTGTAGCTCCGCTGCGTGGGGTGGACGTACTCGAAGACCAGGTCTTCCTTGTGCAGGACGGGTGCCGTGCCGGTGCCGGTGAACTCCCAGGCGGCGGCGTAGCCGAACTCCTCGTCCCTGCGGGCCGCTTCGCCGTCCGGGGTCTGGCTCTCCTCGCGGAAGTGGCCGCCGCAGGACTCGGCGCGGTGCAGCGCGTCCAGGCAGAGCAACTCGGCCAGCTCCAGGTAGTCGACGACGCGGTTGGCCTTCTCCAGCTGCTGGTTGAGCTCCTCGCCGCTGCCCGGTACGCGGATGCGGCGCCAGAACTCCTCGCGGATCTCCGGGATCCGCTCCAGCGCCTTGCGCAGCCCGGCCTCGGTACGGGCCATTCCGCAGTGTTCCCAGACCAGTTCGCCGATCTCCTTGTGGAAGGAGTCGGGGGTGCGGTCGCCGTTGTTGGACAGCAGCGCGTACAGCCGGTCGGTGACCTCGGTGACGGCCTCCCGCACGGCCGGGTGGTCCTCGTCGACGTCCTCGCCGTGCGGGTGCCTGGCCAGGTAGTCGTTGATGGTGGAGGGGAGGACGAAGTAGCCGTCGGCCAGGCCCTGCATCAGCGCGGAGGCGCCGAGCCGGTTCGCGCCGTGGTCCGAGAAGTTGGCCTCGCCGATCGCGAACAGGCCCGGAACGGTGGTCTGGAGGTCGTAGTCGACCCAGAGCCCGCCCATCGTGTAGTGGATCGCCGGGTAGATGCGCATCGGCACCTCGTACGGGTTCTCCGCGGTGATCCGCTCGTACATGTCGAAGAGGTTGCCGTACTTCTCCTCGACGGCCTTGCGGCCCATCCGCCGGATGGCGTCCGCGAAGTCCAGGTAGACGCCCTGGCCTCCGGGCCCGACGCCGCGCCCCTCGTCGCAGACGTTCTTGGCCTGGCGGGAGGCGATGTCGCGGGGGACGAGGTTGCCGAACGAGGGGTAGATGCGCTCCAGGTAGTAGTCGCGCTCCTCCTCGGGGATCTCGGCCGGCGGACGGGTGTCGCCCTTGGCCTTCGGCACCCAGATCCGCCCGTCGTTCCGCAGCGACTCGCTCATCAGCGTCAGCTTCGACTGGTGGTCGCCGGAGCGCGGGATGCAGGTCGGGTGGATCTGCGTGAAGCAGGGGTTCGCGAAGTACGCGCCGCGCCGGTGCGCGCGCCAGACGGCCGTCGCGTTGCTGTTCTTGGCGTTGGTGGAGAGGTAGAAGACGTTCCCGTAGCCGCCGCTGGCCAGCACCACCGCGTCCGCGAAGTAGGTGTCCACGCGGCCGGTGACCAGGTCGCGGGCGACGATGCCGCGGGCCCGCCCGTCGATGACGATCAGGTCGAGCATCTCGGTGCGCGGGTGCATCTCGACGTTGCCCGCGGCGATCTGCCGGCTCAGCGCCTGGTACGCGCCGAGCAGCAGCTGCTGCCCGGTCTGGCCGCGCGCGTAGAAGGTGCGGGAGACCTGGACGCCGCCGAAGGAGCGGGTGTCCAGCAGCCCGCCGTACTCGCGCGCGAACGGGACGCCCTGCGCGACGCACTGGTCGATGATCTCGACGGAGACCTGCGCGAGCCGGTGCACGTTCGACTCGCGGGCGCGGAAGTCGCCGCCCTTGACGGTGTCGTAGAACAGCCGGTGCACCGAGTCGCCGTCGTTGCGGTAGTTCTTCGCCGCGTTGATGCCGCCCTGCGCGGCGATGGAGTGCGCCCGGCGCGGCGAGTCCTGGTAGCAGAACTGGACGACGTGGTAGCCCTGTTCGGCCAGCGTCGCCCCGGCGGAGCCGCCCGCGAGACCGGTGCCGACGACGATGACGGTGTGCTTGCGCCGGTTGGCCGGGTTCACCAGCTTCGCGGCGAACCGGCGCTCGTCCCAGCGCCCGGCGATCGGCCCCTCGGGTGCCTTGGTGTCGGTGACGGGTTCGCCGACGGTGTAGTGCGCGTATGCGGTCATGTTCAGCTCACCAATCCGGTCATCACGCCCACGGGGACGGCGAGGAAGCCGAGGGTCAGGACCAGGGCCAGCGCGTTCGCGGCCCCCTTCAGCAGCCGGTCGCGGGTCTTCCGCCCGGCGCCCAGCGTCTGCGCCGCGCTCCAGAAGCCGTGCCGCACGTGCAGGCCGAGCGCGAGCATCGCGACGATGTAGATCGTGTTGCCGTACCAGGTGGAGAAGCTCGCGACGACGTTCTCGTACGGGTGCCCGGGCACGGCGTGCTCGTTCACCGTCAGCGTCGTCAGGTCGAGGATGTGCCAGACGCTGAACAGCCCGAGGATGATCCCGCCCCACCGCATGGTGCGCGTCGCGTAGCTCGTACGGGCTTTCCGGTGCGCGTACTTGGCCGGCCGCGCGGCGATGTCGCGGCGGCTGAGCTGGTACGCGCAGACCGCGTGCGCGACGACGGCGAGGAGCAGCACGACGCGGGCGATCCACAGGAACCACTCGTGGTGCAGCAGCGGTTCGCCGATGGTGCGTAGCCAGTGCGCGTAGCCGTTGAAGTCGGCGGAGCCGAAGAAGATCTTCAGGTTCCCGAGCATGTGCACGACGAGGTAGGCCAGCATCAGCAGCCCGCTGGCCGCCATCACCGTCTTCTTGCCGATCGTCGAGTGCCACAGCAGCCCGGCCGTCGTCCGCGGGGCCCTGCGGCCGTCGCCCCCTTGCCCGGGGCTGCCCGATTTTCGCGCCGTGCCGGGGCGCGTCCCTGTCGCCGTTGCCATGACTGTTGACGCTAAGGACCGCGCAGCAATCAGTCCAAGAGATGGTGCGGCTGCTTTCCATAGCCTCTGGCTATGCGGCCTGCCTATGCTGCACCCATGCAGCTCCACCAGCTCCGCTACTTCACGGCCGTCGCGGACACCCGCCACTTCACTCGCGCCGCCGAGGCCGAGCACGTCGCCCAGCCCTCCCTCTCGCAGCAGATCCGCGCCCTGGAACGGGAGCTCGGCGCCGAGCTTTTCCACCGCGCACGCGGCCACATCGCCCTCACCGACGCGGGCGAGGCCCTGCTCCCGCTGGCCCGCCGCATCCTCGCCGACGCCGAGACCGCGCGCCGCGAGGTGCAGGAGGTCGCCCAGCTGCGGCGCGGCCGGGTACGGCTCGGGGCGCCGCCCAGCCTCTGCGCCAGCCTGGTGCCCGACGTGCTGCGCGACTTCCGCGGCCGCTACCCGGGCGTCGAGCTCCAGGTGCACGAGGGCGGCTCGCAGGACCTGGTCCGCGCGCTGGCCGACGGGGCGCTCGACCTCGCCCTCGTCGTCACCCCGCTCCCCGTCCAGGCCCCGGCGCTGGCGACCACCGAGCTGCTGCGCGAGGACCTCGTCGTGGTCTCCTCACCGGACGAGCCGGCACCCGTGCGCCGCCGCCGGATGCGCGTCGCCGACCTGCGGGACCGGCCGCTGGCGATGTTCCGGCGCGGCTACGACCTGCGGGAGCTGACGACGGCCGCCTGCCGGGCCGAGGGCTTCGAGCCGGTCCTCGCCGTCGAGGGCGGCGAGATGGACGCGGTACTCGGCTTCGTACGGGCCGGGCTCGGCGTGGCCGCGGTGCCCCGCATGGTGGCCGACCGCTCGGGCCTGCGCGTCACCCCGTTCGCGCCGCCCGGGCTGCACCGGACGATCTCCGTCGCGCACCGCGGCGACGTCTCCCCGCCCCGCGCCGCACGCGAGCTCCAGCGCATCATCGAACGCTCCGTACCCGCCTCGACGACCCCGGCGGCCGGCGCGACGGCGGACCCGGCGGAGGACTGAGCCCGGGCGCGGTCGCGGGCGGGCCGGGGGTTTGTGAGGGTGGACGCAGAGCGGACCGGCGGAGGTGCGGCAGATGACGCGGTATCCCGATGTGGTGGACGTCCCGGAGGAGAGCCGGTACGAGGCGCGGTACGGCGGAGCCGTCGCCGGGGTCGCGGAGTACCTGCGGACCGGCGAGCTGATCGCCTTCGTCCACACCGAGGTCGACCCGCACTACGAGGGGCAGGGCGTCGGCTCGGCGCTGGCCCGCAACTCCCTGGACGCGGCCCGCACGGCCGGCCTGGCCGTGCTGCCCGTCTGCCCGTTCTACGCGTCCTGGATCGGGAAGCACCCCGAGTACCAGGACCTGCTGTACAGCAAGAAGAGCCGTGTGACGGACTGACCGCACACGGCTCTCCGGCCCCCGCGGGGCGTGCGCTCAGATGCCGAGCGCGGCCTCGCTGACGCGGGCGACGGCCTCCTTGTCGCCCTCCGTCTCCACCTGCGCGGCGCTCTGCCGGCCCGAGGCGAAGAGCAGCAGCTCCGAGGGCTCGCCGAGGACGGTGACCACGGGCGTGCCCTTGCGGGCCACGACCGTCTGCCCGTTGGGCCGGCGCAGCACGAGACCGGCGGGCGCCTTGCGGCCGAAGAGCCGCGCCGCCGCGGTCTCCAGCCGCTTCCACAGCGCCTCCTGGAAGACCTCGTCCAGCTCGCGGGGCGTCCAGTCCGGCCGGGCCCGGCGGACGTCCTCGGTGTGGACGTAGAACTCGACGGTGTTGGCGGCCTCGTCGAACTGCTTGAGCGCGAACGGCGACATCTTCGGCGGCCCCGTACGGATCAGCTGGATCAGCTCCTCGTACGGCTTGGCCGCGAACTCCGCCTGCACCCGGGCCAGTCGGTCCGCGAGGGGCTTGAACAGGGTGCCGCCCGCCGCGTCGCTGCGGCGCTCGCGCACCACGACGTGAGCGGCGAGGTCGCGGGTCTTCCAGCCCTCGCACAGGGTCGGGGCCTCGGGTCCTGAGCTCTCCAACAGGTCGGCCAGAAGGAGACGTTCGCGCTTGGCATGGGTCGACATGCGGGCAATCGTAGGCGCGCACCCCCTCGGTCGCGAGCACCCGGACGGCCGCGTCGGCCCGCCGGCCACCGGGTTCAGGCGCCCGGGAGCGGAGCCGTCAACTCCGGCCCGTCCGCGGCCTCCTGGTCCGCCCCGCGCAGGGTGAGGGCGCAGGCGACGGTGGTCCCCTCCCGCTGCTCGTACGTGCCGAGCGCGGGGTGCACCGCGTACGGGCGGTAGGCGCGGCCGTCCTGCGGAATCCGGGCGAGGCGCTGCCGGGCCGCGTCGGCGCACAGCGCCAGCGACCGCTCCCGCAGGTCCCGTTCGGAACGGAAGGTGCCCTTCAGCCGCCGCTCGGCGACGACTTCGCCGTCGTGCGGGCCCGTGCACCGGCGCCGCTCCGTCTTCGTCACGTCGCGGCTCAGCCCCGGGTGGTCGAAGCAGTCCCCGGCGCGCAGCCGGACGTACGGGACGGGCGACGCGGGCGCCGCGACGCCGAGCGCCTTGCCGTCGGCGGGCGCTCTCCCGTCCGTGCCGTTCTCCGCGGGTCCGGCGTCCCCGCCGTCCGCGAGGGCGAGTACCGCCGTGAAGGCCAGGGCCGCCGAGGCGAGCAGCACTCCGGCCAGGGCGAGGACGGTCACACGGGGCGAGGCGGGGGCGCGGGTGGTCATGCCGCGCAGCGTTCCCGTCCCCGGTGAAGCCGCGCCCACCGGGACGTGAACGGTCCGTACGCCGGTCCGTGACCATGCCTCGCGCGGTTGCGGGAGAATGGCCGCATGTCTGCGAGCCCCGAACCCGCCAGCTCCCTCGACCCGTCGATCGCCGCCCGGCTGAAGCGCAACGCCGACGGCCTGCTGCCCGCCGTCGCCCAGCAGCACGACACCGGCGAGGTGCTGATGCTCGGATGGATGGACGACGAGGCGCTGCACCGCACCCTCACCACGGGCCGCGCGACGTACTGGAGCCGCAGCCGCCAGGAGTACTGGGTCAAGGGCGACACCTCGGGGCACGTGCAGCACGTCAAGAGCGTCGCGCTGGACTGCGACGCGGACACCGTGCTCGTCAAGGTCGACCAGGAGGGCGCCGCCTGCCACACCGGCGACCGCACCTGCTTCGACGCGGACGTCCTCCCGCTCGGCTGACACCCCGCGGCCGCACGTCAACTCCCCGTACCCCGACGCCCGTTCGGGCCCCCGGCCACTCGTCGGCGCCGACCCGCGCGGGCGGCCGGGGCGGCGGGGCGCGCGGCAAGTACGCTTCCCCACCATGACCACGGGCTCCGCATCCCCCGACGCGTCTCTCGCCGCGTCCCGCACCTCCACCTCCGACGCCCCCGGGGCGCCGCACGTCCCGGGCCCCGCCGCGCCCGGCCTCGACGCCGCGGTCACCCCGTCCCCCGAGGGCTTCCGCACGCTCGCGAAGGACCGCAGAGTCATCCCCGTCACCCGGCGGCTGCTCGCCGACGGCGACACCCCCATCGCGCTCTACCGCAAGCTCGCCTGCTCGGAGCCCGGCACGGACGGCGAGAACGGCCGCCCCGGCACCTTCCTGCTGGAGTCCGCCGAGAACGGGCGCACCTGGTCGCGCTACTCCTTCATCGGCGTCCGCAGCTCCGCCGCGCTGACGGTGCGGGACGGGCAGGCGCACTGGATCGGCGAGCCGCCCGTCGGCGTGCCCACCGGCGGCGACCCGCTGCGCGCCCTGCGGGAGACCGTCGAGGCCCTGCACACCCCGCGCGACCTGCACGAGGGCACGGACCTGCCGCCGTTCACCGGCGGCATGGTCGGCTACCTCGGCTACGACGTCGTCCGGCGCCTGGAGAAGATCCGCACCGGGGACGAGCCGGAGGGCACCGAGACCGCCGACGACCTCGGCCTGCCCGAGCTGACCATGCTGCTCGCCTCCGACCTGGCCGTCCTCGACCACCGGGACGGCACCGTCCTCCTGATCGCCAACGCGATCAACCACAACGACCTCGACACCGGCGTGGACGAGGCGTACCGCGACGCCGTCGCCCGCCTCGACGCGATGACGGCCGACCTCGCCCGCCCCGCGCCCGTGCCCCCGGCGGCGCTCCCGGCCTCGCGGCTCCCGGAGTTCACCGCCCGCTCCGGCGGCGCCACGTACCGGGGCTGGGTCGAGGACGTCAAGGAACGCATCCGCGCGGGCGAGGCCTTCCAGGTCGTGCCCTCGCAGCGGTTCGAGACCCCGTGCGAGGCGAGCGGCTTCGACGTCTACCGGGTGCTGCGGGCGACGAACCCGAGCCCGTACATGTACCTGCTCAGGATCGGCGGCGAGGGCGGGCACGACGGCTTCGACATCGTCGGCTCCAGCCCCGAGGCCCTGGTCAAGGTCGAGGACGGGCGGGCGATGATGCACCCCATCGCCGGGACCAGGCCGCGCGGCGCCACCCCGCAGGAGGACACGGCACTGGCCGAGGAGCTGCTCGCCGACGCCAAGGAGCGCGCCGAGCACCTCATGCTGGTCGACCTCGGCCGCAACGACCTGGGGCGGGTCTGCGAACCGGGCAGCGTGGAGGTCGTCGACTTCATGTCCGTCGAGCGCTACAGCCACGTCATGCACATCGTCTCCACCGTCACCGGACGCCTCGGCGCCGGGCGCACCGCGCTGGACGCGCTCACCGCCTGCTTCCCCGCCGGCACCCTCTCCGGGGCGCCCAAGCCGCGCGCCCTGCAGATCATCGACGAGCTGGAGCCCACCCGGCGCGGCGTCTACGGCGGCTGCGTCGGCTATCTGGACTTCGCCGGTGACGCCGACACCGCGATCGCCATCCGCACCGCCCTGCTCAAGGACGGCACCGCCTACGTCCAGGCCGGTGCGGGCGTCGTCGCGGACTCCGACCCGGCGGCCGAGGACACCGAGTGCCGCAACAAGGCGGCGGCCGTCCTGAGGGCGGTCGGAACGGCCGGACGGCTCGGCGGTAGCGTGGAACGGTGACTTCCCCAGCCCCGGACGGCCCTCCCCAGCCGCAGGACCCCGCCGAGAACCCCTCAGCCGAGGCGGCCCCCGAAGCCGCCCCGGCCGAAGCCCCGGACGCGCCCGGCGGCGGGCCCGCGGCGCGTTCCCGCGCGCCGCGCCGCGCGCTGGCGCTCGCGCTGCTGTGCGGCGCCGTGGGCGCGGCGCTCGCGCTGGTCGCCTCGGGCCAGGTCTGGAGCGAGTCCTCGGTCTCCTTCGCCCAGGGCACGCTGCCCGTCGAGGTCAAGGGCAGCGAGGCGACGGGCCTGCCCAGTGCGCTCGCGCTGGTCGGACTCGCCGCGCTGGTCGCGGTGTTCGCGGTGCGCCGCGCCGGACGCCTCGTCGTCGCGGGGCTGCTGACGCTGTGCGGCGTCGGCACCCTCGTCTCCGCGCTCGCGGGCGCGCGGGACACCGCGCCGCTGGAGGAGAAGGCGGCGGAGGCCAGCGGCCTCGCGCAGGCCACCGTCGACACCGTGCACATCGGCAGCTGGCCCTACCTCTCGGCCGTCGGCGGCGCGCTGCTGCTGCTGGCCGGGCTGCTGGCCCTGTGGTTCGGCCGCGCGTGGCCGTCGATGGCCGGCAGCGGCCGGTACGAGCGCGGCCCCCGCAAGCCGCGCACCGCGCCCGCGGTGGACCCGGACCGCCCCGAGGACCTGTGGAAGGCCCTGGACCGCGGCGAGGACCCCACCGGCACCGCGCAGGACCCGGCCGAGGACGCGGAGGATCTGGCCGACACGGCGGCGGACACCACCCGTGACAAGCCCAACGGCACCCCCTGATCGGCGGCTTCGGGGCGTCGGGAGAGAATGACCCCGGAGCGGGGCCCTGCGGCCCACCGAGTTGATCTCTACGAGGAGCACACATGTCGGGCAACAGCCACGGACACACCCCGGCCGCGTGGACCGGCGTCATCATCGCCATAATCGGCTTCTGCATCGGCGGAGCCTTCATGGTGATGGCCCAGCCGCTGGGCGTCGTGGCGGGCCTGGTCGTGATCGCTGCCGGTGGCGTCGTCGGGATGGCGATGCGCGCCGCGGGCCTGGGCCAGCCGAAGACGCACGGATACGCCGGACAGCAGCCGCAGGGGCAGCAGTCCTGAGCGAGGAGCGGAGCTCCGTCTTCACGCGGCACCGGTTCCTGAGGCCGGTGCCGCGCCTCGCCGCGCCCGTCGGCACCCTGGTGGCCGTCGGCGCGGCGTTCGCGTACGTGGGCTCGGTCGACCCGAACGAGCCGGGCCACTACCCGACCTGTCCGCTGCTGTACCTGACCGGCATCTACTGCCCGGGCTGCGGCGGGCTGCGCACGGCGCACGCCGTCGCGCACGGCGAGCTGACGACCGCGCTCGCGACGAACGTGCTGGCCGTGGCGGCGTTCGTGGCCTTCGCGGTGTTCTGGCTCGTCTGGGTGGTGCGCGCCGCGCGCGGGCTGCCCACCTCGGTGCCGCTGAGCCGGACGCACCTGTGGGCGCTGGGCGGGCTGACGCTCGCCTTCACCGTGGTCCGGAATCTGCCCTTCGGCGCGGCCCTCGCGCCCTGACGCCGGTGCGCGGCGGGGGTTCCCGTCCGGCGCCGGGGCACCGAAATGCGGGGGCTTTATCCGGTATGTGGGATTCTCCGTCACCGGATGCGGACGGTCCGCCGGGTGCCGGATACCATCGCAGTGCGTGATCCCATCCTCTCCAGTGCTCCGTCACGGGGTGGGTACGGGCCGATGAACAGCCCGGACGTTAGGAAAAGCAGCCGGAAGGCAGCCGAGAAGCGACCAAGAAGGGGGCCCTCGCGTGAGTGTGCTCGACGAGATCATCGAAGGTGTGCGCGAGGATCTCGCGGAGCGGCAGGCGCGCGTCGGTCTCGACGAGCTCAAGGAACGCGCCGCGAAGGTCCCGCAGGCCAAGGACGGCATCGCCGCCCTCAAGGGCGACAGCATCAAGGTGATCTGCGAGGTCAAGCGCTCCAGCCCGTCGAAGGGCGCGCTCGCCGCGATCGCCGACCCGGCCGCCCTCGCCGCCGACTACGAGACCGGCGGCGCCTCCGTCATCTCCGTCCTCACCGAGCAGCGGCGCTTCGGCGGCTCGCTCGCCGACCTGGAGGCCGTGCGCGCCAAGGTCGACATCCCGGTGCTGCGCAAGGACTTCATGTTCTCCGCGTACCAGCTGTGGGAGGCGCGGGCGCACGGCGCCGACGTCGTCCTGCTGATCGTGGCCGCGCTGGAGCAGGAGGCCCTGGTCTCGCTGATCGAGCGCGCCGAGTCGATCGGCCTGACGCCGCTGGTCGAGGTGCACGACGAGGAGGAGACCGAGCGTGCCGTCGCCGCCGGCGCCAAGGTCATCGGCGTGAACGCGCGCAACCTCAAGACCCTCGAGGTCGACCGCGGCAACTTCGCGCGGATCGCGCCCGAGATCCCGGACCACATCGTCAAGATCGCCGAGTCCGGCGTCCGCGGCCCGCACGACCTCATCGCCTACGCCAACGACGGCGCCGACGCCGTCCTCGTCGGCGAGTCCCTCGTGACGGGCAAGGACCCCAAGACCGCCGTCGCCGACCTCGTCGCCGCCGGCGCCCACCCCGCCATCCGGCACGGGAAGGGCTGACCGGGGATGACCGCGCAGCACCCGGGCGACGCGACCGCGTACGGACCGTACGCGGCGCTCGCCCGCGGCTGCCGTCCGCGCGGCTGCCGGGCACCGGCACGCCGGGTGCACGGGCGGCGGGTGCGCTACCACATCGGCTCCGTACCGGGGCAGATCAACGGGCGCCGATGGCCCGGTACGCTCGCGCTCTGACCCCCTCCCGCACGCCCCGCCGCGTCCGCTCCCGCCCCTGCGCGGCCCGGACCGGCCGCCGGCGCGTGTCCCCTCGCCGCTGACGCGTCCCGCCGTACCGCCCGCCGCATCATGGGCCCGTGCCCGGTACGCCCGCGGCCCGGGCCGTACCGCTGACGCGCCGTCGCGGCGCCGTGTCCGGGAGGGCCGGAGCGCGCCCACGGTGGACCCACCTTCATCCCGTCATCCCGCACAAGGAGCACGTCGGATGTCCGACTACTTCATTCCCGACCCCGAGGGCCGGGTGCCGAACGCCGAGGGGTACTTCGGCGCCTTCGGCGGCAAGTTCATCCCCGAGGCGCTCGTCGCCGCCGTCGACGAGGTCGCGGCCGAGTACGAGAAGGCCAAGGCCGACCCGGCCTTCGCGGCCGAGCTGGAAGACCTGCTGGTCAACTACACGGGGCGGCCCAGCGCCCTGACCGAGGTGCCGCGCTTCGCCCAGCACGCGGGCGGCGCCCGGGTGTTCCTCAAGCGCGAGGACCTGAACCACACCGGCTCGCACAAGATCAACAACGTGCTGGGCCAGGCGCTGCTCACCAAGCGGATGGGCAAGACCCGCGTCATCGCCGAGACCGGAGCGGGACAGCACGGCGTCGCCACCGCGACCGCCTGCGCTCTCTTCGGCCTCGAATGCACCATCTACATGGGCGAGATCGACACCCAGCGGCAGGCGCTCAACGTGGCGCGGATGCGGATGCTGGGCGCCGAGGTCGTCCCCGTCGCCTCGGGCAGCCGGACGCTGAAGGACGCCATCAACGAGGCGTTCCGCGACTGGGTCGCCAACGTCGACCGCACCCACTACCTGTTCGGCACGGTCGCCGGGCCGCACCCCTTCCCGCAGCTGGTCCGGGACTTCCACCGGGTCATCGGCGTCGAGGCCAGGCGGCAGATCCTGGAGCGCGCCGGACGGCTGCCGGACGCGGTGGCCGCCTGCGTCGGCGGCGGCTCCAACGCCATCGGCCTCTTCCACGCGTTCGTGCCCGACGAGGGCGTACGCCTGGTCGGACTGGAGGCCGCCGGGCACGGGGTGCCCTCCGGCGAGCACGCGGCGACGCTCTCCGTCGGCGAGCCCGGCATCCTGCACGGCTCCCGCAGCTACGTGCTCCAGGACGACGAGGGCCAGATCACCGAGCCGTACTCGATCTCGGCCGGTCTGGACTACCCCGGCATCGGCCCCGAGCACGCCTACCTCAAGGACAGCGGACGCGGCGAGTACCGGCCCGTCACCGACGACGAGGCCATGCGCGCGCTCCGGCTGCTCTCCGAGACCGAGGGCATCATCCCGGCGATCGAGAGCGCGCACGCCCTCGCCGGAGCCCTGGAGCTGGGCCGCGAACTCGGCCCCGACGGGCTGCTCCTGGTGAACCTCTCCGGGCGCGGCGACAAGGACATGGACACCGCCGCGCGGTACTTCGGGCTGTACGACGGCAGCGACGAGAGCGCCTCCGAGGGCGCCGAGGGGGCGGACAAGTGAGCGGCACCATCGAGCTGTTGAACGCGACGCTCGCGCAGGCCAGGCAGGAGAACCGCGCGGCGCTGGTCGGCTACCTCCCCGCCGGGTTCCCCACCGTCGAGGGCGGCATCCAGGCGTGCACCGCGCTGCTGGAGAGCGGCTGCGACGTCGTCGAGGTCGGCCTGCCGCACAGCGACCCGGTCCTCGACGGCCCCGTCATCCAGACCGCGGACGACGTGGCGCTGCGCGGCGGCGTCCGGATCGCGGACGTCATCCGCACGGTGCGCGAGGCCCACGCGGCCACCGGCAAGCCGGTGCTGATCATGACGTACTGGAACCCGGTCGACCGGTACGGCGTCGAGCGGTTCGCGGCGGAGCTCGCCGAGGCGGGCGGCTCCGGCTGCATCCTGCCCGACCTGCCGGTGCAGGAGTCCGAGGTGTGGCGGAAGGCGGCGGAGGCGCACGGGCTGGCCACCGTGTTCGTCGTCGCGCCCAGCAGCCGTGACGAGCGGCTCGCGAAGATCACCGAGGCGGGCAGCGGCTTCGTCTACGCGGCCTCGCTGATGGGTGTCACCGGCACCCGCGAGTCCGTCGGCAACGAGGCGCAGGAGCTGGTCCGGCGGACCCGCGCGACGACGGACCTGCCGGTCTGCGTCGGCCTCGGCGTCTCGAACGCGACCCAGGCCGCCGAGGTCGCCGGCTTCGCCGACGGCGTCATCGTCGGCTCCGCCTTCGTCAAGGAACTGCTGGCGCACGAGGACGACCTGGACGCGGGCCTCACCGGGGTCCGCGCCCTCGCGGCCGAGCTGGCGCGGGGCGTCCGGCGGGACTGAGCGAAGGCCCCGCGGCGGGACGGTGCGGCGCGCGCGGTCCGGACACCAGTTCCGGGCCGCGCGCGCCGTCGTGTGCGGCCTTCGCTCATTCGAGGGAAACGGCCGGTGGGCGTGAACGCCGCCGCAATTCCGGGTCGTTGGCTCAGGGCGTGATGAGCCAGAGGAACTCCGAGGGAAAGAGCAGTGCCCGCGAGCGGCTGCGGGAGCAGCGCGAGCAGGACCGCGCACGTGAGAAGCGCGGCCGGGTGCTGAAGATGAGCGGCGCGATCGTCGCCGTGCTGGCGGTCGCCGCGGGCATCGGCGTCGCTGTCTCCCAGACGGGCGGCGACGACGGCGGCGGGGGCGGTGCGGACGCGAAGCCGATCACGGTGGGGCAGAAGGCGGCACCGGCCACCCTCACCGTCTACGAGGACTTCCGCTGCCCGGCCTGCGGCCAGTTCGAGAACCAGTTCCGCAGCACCATCCACGACCTGGAGAAGCAGGGGAAGCTGCGCACGGAGTACCACCTCGTCACGATCATCGACGACAACATGCGCGGCTCCGGCTCCCGCAAGGCCGCGAACGCCGCGATGTGCGCCCAGGACGAGGGCCGCTTCAGCCAGTACCACGACGTCCTCTTCCAGAACCAGCCGCAGGAGCAGGACGACGCGTTCGCGAACGAGAAGCTGCTGCTGAAGCTCGCGGAGAAGGTCGACGGGCTGAGCGGCGAGAGCTTCAAGAGCTGCGTGCAGGAGGAGAAGCACGCGGACGACGTGAAGAAGTCCGGCGAGGCCTTCGCCGAGTCCGGCCACCAGGCCACGCCGACGATCCTCCTCGACGGCAAGGAGCTGTACGGCGCCGACGCCCAGCCCATCACCCCGAAGGACCTGAGGAAGAAGGTCGAGGCGAAGTCCTGACCCGCCCCCGCCAGATGTTCCCCGCCCGGTGCGAGCGGCCCGTTACGGAGCCGTTGCACCGGGCGGATTGCTCGGTGTGCGGCCCGGCAGGGTAGCGTCGGGCTCGCCATGGAGACGCTTGCATTCATCCCCAGTCCCTCGGCCGGCGAGATCTATCTCGGGCCGGTCCCGCTGCGCGGTTACGCGTTCTGCATCATCGCCGGTGTGTTCCTCGCCGTCTGGCTCGGCGGACGCCGCTGGGTCGCGCGCGGCGGACGCGTCGGGACGGTGGCGGACATCGCCGTC
This sequence comes from Streptomyces sp. HNM0574, assembly GCF_012726235.1. GTDB lineage: Bacteria > Actinomycetota > Actinomycetes > Streptomycetales > Streptomycetaceae > Streptomyces. Next base: position 193,276 of record NZ_JAASAH010000004.1, on the reverse strand, counting down.
TGGGCCGTGCCCTTCGGCCTCGTCGGCGGCCGCCTGTACCACGTGATCACCGACTACCAGCTGTACTTCGGTGCGGGCCGGAACCCGGTCGACGCGTTCAAGATCTGGGACGGCGGACTCGGCATCTGGGGCGCGGTCGCGCTCGGCGCGGTCGGCGCCTGGATCGGCTGCCGCCGCCGGGGCATCCCGCTCCCGGCGTACGCGGACGCCGTCGCGCCCGGCATCGCCCTCGCCCAGGCCGTCGGCCGCTGGGGCAACTGGTTCAACCAGGAGCTGTACGGGCGCGCCACCGACCTGCCGTGGGCGCTGGAGATCGACCCGCAGCACCGGCCCGTGGACACCCCCGACCTGGCCACGTACCACCCGACCTTCCTGTACGAGTCGCTGTGGTGCATCGGCGTCGCGCTGCTGGTGCTCTGGGCCGACCGCCGCTTCCGGCTCGGCCACGGCCGCGCCTTCGGGCTGTACGTCGCGGCGTACACGGTGGGCCGGTTCTGGATCGAGTACATGCGCGTCGACGACGCCCACCACTTCCTGGGCCTGCGGCTGAACAACTGGACGTCGATCGTCGTCTTCGTCGCCGCGGTGGCCTACATCGTCGTCTCGGCGAAGCGCCGCCCCGGCCGCGAGGAGGTCGTCGAGCCGGGCGCCGACGAGGAGGACGAGGGACACCAGGACGGCGAGGACGGCGGGGACTCCCGTGACGCCGGGTCCGACGCCGAGCCCGAGGACGGCAAGGGCTCCAAGTCCCCCAAGTCCCCCAAGGACGAAGGGAACGGCGCCGGTTCCGGCGGGACCGCCGAGGCGGCGGCCGGAGGACGCGGCTGACCGGCCGCCCGCGCACACCCACGGGCCGCCCGCCCCGGTTCTCCGGGGCGGGCGGCCCGTCAGCGTCGGTAGCGGGCCAGGATGCGGTTGCCGTCGGTGACGAGGCGTTCGCGCAGCTCACGCAGGCCGATCGCGCCGCCGTAGTACTGCTGCAAGGCGGGCGTCGCCGCCTTGTCCGACCACTCCGGGTAGCCGCGCACGCCGAGTACGGGGGAGGCCCGCAGGTGTGCCGCGAGCGCGAGGCCCGTGCGCCCGCCGTCCCCTTCCGTGGCGAGCCCGGGGTCGCGGAGGGCGGCGCGTGACGTCGGCAGCAGCCGGTCGGCCCGCGCCAGGCGGGCCATCCGGTCCGGGGCGGCCAGATACGCGATGAAGTCCACGGCGGTCCGCGGGTGCGCGGTGTCCCGGGCGACGGACAGCGTCTGCGGGCTGACGCCCTGCTCCGGCCCGCCGCCGGCCGCCGGGTCGCCGGAGGGCAGCGGGAGCGTCAGCCAGCCGAAGCCGTCCGGGGCCTGCTGCCGTACCTGCCGGCGGAAGGAGAAGTTGAGCGGGAGCAGCGCGTACCGGCCGGCGAAGAAGCCGGGCAGCGTCTCGGCACCGCCCATGGACAGGCCGCCGCGCGGGGCCGTGCGGTCGGTGTTCACCTGGCGCCGGATCAGCTCCGGCACCCGGCTCTCCTCGGGGCCGAAGCGGACGACGGCGCGGCCGTCCTCCCGCCGCAGGACGCGTCCGCCGGTGGTGAGGGCGAGGTTGACGGACTGGTTCACCGGCTCGTTCATCGACCAGGCGACGCCGTACGTCCCGGCCCGGGTGAGCTCCTTCGCCGCGTCCTCGAACTCCTCCCAGCTCCAAGGGTGTTGGACGTCCGGGACGCGGACGCCGCCGCGCTCCAGCAGCTCCCGGTTGGCGATCAGGACGCGCGGCTCCTGGAGCAGCGGGACGCCGTGGATGCCGCCGGCGATGCGGGTCATGTCCCAGGTGGCCTCGGGGATCTGGCGGCGGAGCGGGGCGGGGAGCAGGCCGGTGAGGTCGGTGAGGTAGCCGCCGTGCGCGAAGTCGGTGAGGTCGGCGGCCTCGTCGTGGATGACGTCGGGGGCCTCGCCGCCCTCGAAGGAGGTCAGCAGCTGGTCGTGCACGGTGTCCCAGCTGCCCTGGACGTAGCGCACGCGGCGGTGCGGGTTCTCCCGGTTCCAGGCGGCGACCAGGGCCCGGGTGACGGCGACGGTCTCGCGCTGCCAGGCGAGACTGAGGAAGTCCAGCGTCCGGCCGTCGCCCCCGTCCGCGCAGCCGCCGGTGACGCCGGCGGCGAGGGCGGCGCCGAGGAAGCGGCGGCGGCGCATCAGCCCTTCACCGCCCCGGCCAGCGCGCCGGTGACCAGGCGGCGCTGGAGCAGCGCGAAGAACACCAGGCTGGGCAGCGTGGCCAGCAGCGCGGCGGCGGCGAGGGGGCCGAGGTCGGCGGCGCCCTCGTCGCCGAGGAAGCGGGTGAGGACGACGGACATCGTCTGCCGGGACGGGGACTTGAGCAGCACCAGGGCGAAGAAGAATTCGTTCCAGGCGGTGATGAAGGAGAACATCACCGTCGCCACCACGCCCGGAGCCAGCAGCGGCAGCACCACGCTGACCAGGGTCCGCAGCCGCCCGCAGCCGTCGGTGGCCGCCGCCTCCTCCAGCGCGACGGGCACGGCCGTGACGTAGCCCCGCAGCATCCACAGCGCGAAGGGCAGGTTCCACACCACGTAGACCAGGACCAGCCCGGCGGGGGAGTCGATCATCCGGACCTGTCTCAGCAGCAGGAACAGCGGGAGGACGACGAGGACGAACGGGAACATCTGGCTGACCAGGATCCAGCCCGTCGCGAGCCGCCCGGTGAGGGAGCGGCGGCGGGCCAGCGCGTAGGCCGCGGGCACCGCGAGCAGCACCGAGAGTGACGCGGCCGAGGACGCGACGAGCAGGCTGTTCAACGCCGAGCGCAGCAGCGGCTGTTGGGCGAACGCGGCCCGGAAGTTGTCCAGCGTCGGCCGCTCGGGCAGCCACGCGGGGTCGGCCGCGCCCAGCTCCTGCGGCGGCTTGAACGCGGTGCCGAGCAGCCAGAACAGGGGGAAGGCGAGAAAGACCAGATAGCAGGCCAGCGCTGCATACTGGGCGGCCCGGGCGGCCCGGTTCACTCCTCGTCCCCCTTCAGCCGGCGGTGCAGGAAGACCGTCAGCAGCACGGCCATCACGGCGACCAGCACCAGCCCCATGGCGGCCGCGTACCCGAACTGGCCGTAGCGGAACGCCTCTTCGTACGCGAAGAGCATCGGCAGCCGGGTCGAGCCGCCGGGGCCGCCCTGGGTGAGGACGTACACCAGGCTGAACGCGTTGATGTTCCAGATGAAGTTGAGCGCGGTGACGGCGAGGGCGACGGGGCGCAGCGCGGGCCAGGTCACCGCGGTGAACCGGCGCCAGGCCCCGGCGCCGTCGAGCGCGGCGGACTCGTGCAGGTCACGGGGGATGTTCTGGAGTCCGGCCAGCAGGACGACGCTGGTCTGCGGCAGCCCGGCCCAGACACCGACGGCCACGACGGCGGGGAGCGCGAGCGACATCTCCGCCAGCCAGTTGACGTTGTCGTCCAGCAGCCGCAGATCGCGCAGCACGGCGTTGAGGATGCCCGCGTCCTGGTGGTAGACGAGGCGCCACATGATGCCGATGACCACCTCGGGCACGGCCCACGGGACGAGTGTCAGCGTCATCGTCAGCCGCCGCGGCCGCAGGTCCTGGTTCAGCAGCAGCGCCAGCCCGAGTGCCAGCGCGAACTGAAGGACCGTCACGGAGAGCGCCCACACCAGGCCGATCCGGAAGGAGTTCCAGAACAGCCGGTCGTGCCGCAGGTCGGCGAAGTTGGCGAGGCCGGTGAACTCCGTCGGCTCGGTGCGCCCGGACTGCGCGTCGGTGAACGCCAGCGCCATCCCGTACAGCAGCGGGCCGACGCTCAGGACCAGGATCGGCAGCAGCGCGGGCAGCAGCAGGAACCAGGTGCCGCGGCCCGGGCCGAGCACGCGGGGGCCGGGCGATCGCGGCGGGCCCGGCCGGCGGCGGGGTGCCCGGGGGGCGGGCCGTTCGCCCGTCGTCACCACGTCGGCCCCACAATGGCCCCTTCGCCGTTGTCCGTTGGCGTTCCCCGGCGGCGGGCCGCCGCCCGTGCGGACGTCCGGGGAGGGCCGGCCGGGCACGGGTGGACAGGATGGTGCCCGGGCGGTGCGCCGCCGTCAACGGTCACCGTCCGGCGCGTCAGCGGACGGGCCCTCGGGGGCCGTTCGAGGGCGGGTAAGTACGGCCTTCCTTGCTGGCGGGGAGGGTTGTCCCGCGCGTACTTTCGAAGATGCCGGGGTGCCGGAGGTCCGGCACCGCAGCACCGAAGAGGGGAGCGTACGCCGAGATGTCGTCCACGGAGACCAGGGGTCACACGGGTGCGGAGGAGACGGCGGCCGCCGGGCCGGCGCAGGACGCCGCCCCGCACGCCGACCACTCGCACCGCGACGTCAACGGCGGCTGGCTGCGCCCCGCCGTCTTCGGCGCGATGGACGGCCTGGTCTCGAACCTCGGCCTGATGACGGGTGTCGCGGGCAGCAACGCCTCCTCGCAGACCATCGTCATCTCCGGGCTGGCCGGCCTCGCCGCCGGTGCCTTCTCCATGGCGGCGGGCGAGTACACCTCCGTCGCCTCGCAGCGCGAGCTCGTCGAGGCCGAACTGGAGGTCGAGCGGCGGGAGTTGCGCCGTCATCCGGAGGACGAACTGCGGGAGCTGGCCGAGGTCTACACGGCCCGCGGCGTCGAGCCCGAACTGGCCGCCGAAGTGGCCCGTCAGCTGCACCGGGACCCGGAACAGGCGCTGGAGATCCACGCGCGCGAGGAGCTGGGGGTGGACCCGGCAGACCTGCCGTCACCGACAGTAGCCGCGGTTTCCTCCTTCCTTTCGTTCTCGCTGGGCGCCATCATTCCCGTACTGCCGTACCTGCTCGGTGCCAGTGCGCTGTGGCCCGCCGTCGTGCTCGCGCTGCTGGGACTGTTCGTCTGCGGCGTGGTCGTCGCCCGGGTGACGGCGCGTTCCTGGTGGTTCAGCGGGCTGCGGCAGCTGCTGCTCGGCGGCGCTGCGGCTGCGGTGACGTACGGACTGGGGACAATGTTCGGAGTGGCAGTGGGATGAGCTCGCGGTGAGCCCCGTCCCTTCCGTCCGGCGGTTTCCGCCCCGATCTCGCAGGTAGTCCAGGTCCACGCAGCATCTCGCCGCGACGCGGCATCTCGCTGTTACTCAACGGTTTCAGTTTGTTCAACGGTGGGCAGAAGCCGGGAGGCCCGCGAGCAACGACGCCCGCGCTGGCCTGCACAATCCTGGGTTCTGAGCGCCCCTTCCCTTCGTATCGCAGCCGCATGTGGCGTCCGCATGCTGGAATCTGTCATCCGCTTTTCGGGAACCGGGCCATCATGTAACCTCCCACAGCACTTTTCCTGCGAGGGCCAACGTCGTCCCTCGGCACCTGTACTTGCTACTTGCCATGACGACGACGGGAGAGCCGATGCGTGCAGCGAAAATGGCGGAATTGGCGGCCCACCCAGCCAAGCAGGGGATGTACGACCCCCGGTACGAACATGACGCCTGCGGCGTCGGCTTCGTGGCGACGCTCACCGGCGAGGCCAGCCACGAGCTGGTCGACCGGGCGCTGACCGTTCTCCGCAACCTCGAGCACCGCGGCGCCACCGGCTCCGACCCGGACACCGGCGACGGCGCCGGCATCCTGTGTCAGATTCCGGACGCCTTCCTGCGCGAGAACGTCCCCTTCGCGCTCCCCGAGGCGGGCTCCTACGCCGCCGGTATCGCCTTTCTCCCGGCGGACGAGGCGGCGGCCGCCGAGGCCGTCTCACAGATCGAGACGATCGCGGCCGAGGAGGGCCTGACCGTACTCGGCTGGCGCGAGGTCCCCGTCGCCCCGCAGCTGCTCGGCGCGGGCGCCCGCGAGACCATGCCGTCCTTCCGGCAGCTTTTCGTTGCGGACCGGCACAGCGTTGCGGACCAGCAGAGCGTTGCGGACCGGCACAGCGTCGCGGACGGTGACGCCGCCCGTTCCGGGATCGCGCTCGACCGGCCCGCGTTCGTGCTGCGCAAGCGCGCCGAGCGGGAGGCCGGGGTCTACTTCCCCTCGCTGTCCGCGCGGACCATCGTCTACAAGGGCATGCTCACCACCGGCCAGCTGGAGCCGTTCTTCCCCGACCTGTCCGACCGCCGCTTCGCCAGCGCGATCGCCCTGGTCCACTCCCGCTTCTCCACCAACACCTTCCCGAGCTGGCCGCTCGCCCACCCGTACCGCTTCGTCGCGCACAACGGCGAGATCAACACCGTTCAGGGCAACCGGAATTGGATGCGGGCCCGCGAGTCCCAGCTGTCCTCCGCGCTCTTCGGTGCGGACGCCGGTGACAGCTCGCTGGAGCGGATCTTCCCGCTGTGCACCCCGGGCGCCTCCGACTCCGCGTCCTTCGACGAGGTCCTGGAGCTGCTGCACCTCAGCGGACGTTCGCTGCCGCACTCGGTGCTGATGATGGTCCCGGAAGCCTGGGAGAGCCCCCAGTCCAAGAACTCCATGGACCCCGCCCGCCGGGCGTTCTACCAGTACCACTCGACGATGATGGAGCCCTGGGACGGGCCCGCCTGCGTCACCTTCACCGACGGCACCCAGGTCGGCGCCGTTCTCGACCGCAACGGCCTGCGTCCGGGCCGGTACTGGGTCACCGACGACGGCCTCGTCGTCCTCGGCTCCGAGGTCGGCGTCCTCGACATCGACCCGGCCCGGGTCGTCCGCAAGGGCCGCCTCCAGCCGGGCCGGATGTTCCTCGTCGACACCGCCGAGCACCGGATCATCGAGGACGAGGAGATCAAGACCGGGCTCGCCGCCGAACACCCCTACGGGGAGTGGCTGGAGAGCGGGCTGATCGAACTCGCCGACCTGCCCGAGCGCGAGCACGTCGTGCACACCCACGCCTCGGTCACCCGCCGCCAGCAGACCTTCGGCTACACCGAGGAGGAACTGCGCGTCCTCCTCGCGCCGATGGCCAACACCGGCGCGGAGCCGATCGGTTCGATGGGCACGGACTCGCCGATCGCCGCGCTCTCCGACCGGCCGCGGCTGATCTTCGACTACTTCACCCAGCTGTTCGCGCAGGTCACGAACCCGCCGCTGGACTCCATCCGCGAGGAGCTCGTCACCTCGCTGCACTCCTCGCTCGGCCCGCAGGGCAACATCCTGGAGCCCACCGCCGCGTCCTGCCGCAGCGTGACCCTGCCCTTCCCGGTCATCGACAACGACGAGCTGGCCAAGCTCATCCACGTCAACGCCGACGGCGACCTGCCCGGATTCCAGTCCGCGACGCTCTCCGGCCTCTACCGCGTCCACGACGGCGGCAGGGGCCTGGCCGACCGGATCAAGGAGATCTGCGACGAGGCCGACGCCGCGATAGCGGCCGGCGCCCGGCTGCTGGTCCTCTCCGACCGGCACTCCGACGCCGAGCACGCGCCGATCCCCTCGCTGCTGCTCACCTCCGCCGTGCACCACCACCTGATCCGCACCAAGCAGCGGACCCAGGTCGGCCTGCTCATCGAGGCCGGTGACGTCCGCGAGGTGCACCACGTCGCGCTGCTCATCGGCTACGGCGCCGCCGCGGTCAACCCGTACCTGGCCATGGAGTCCGTCGAGGACCTCGTCCGCGCGGGCACCTTCCTGCCCGGCGACCTGGAGCCCGAAAAGGCGATCCGGAACCTCATATACGCCCTCGGCAAGGGCGTGCTGAAGGTGATGTCCAAGATGGGCATCTCCACCGTCGCCTCCTACCGGGGCGCGCAGGTCTTCGAGGCAGTCGGCCTGGAGGAGTCCTTCGTCGACACCTACTTCCACGGCACGACCACGAAGATCGGCGGCGCCGGTCTCGACGTCGTCGCCAAGGAGGTCGCCGCCCGGCACGCCAAGGCGTACCCGGCCACCGGCATCGCGTCCGCGCACCGGGACCTGGACATCGGCGGCGAGTACCAGTGGCGCCGCGAGGGCGAGCCGCACCTGTTCGACCCGGACACCGTCTTCCGGCTCCAGCACTCCACCCGCTCGCGCCGCTACGACATCTTCAAGCAGTACACGCAGCGCGTCGACGAGCAGTCCGAGCGGCTGATGACGCTGCGCGGCCTCTTCCAGCTCAAGGGCGACCGTCCGGCCGTCCCGATCGACGAGGTCGAGCCCGTCAGCGAGATCGTCAAGCGGTTCTCCACCGGCGCGATGAGCTACGGCTCCATCTCGCAGGAGGCGCACGAGACCCTCGCCATCGCCATGAACCAGCTGGGCGCCAAGTCCAACACCGGTGAGGGCGGCGAGGACCCGGAGCGGCTCTACGACCCGGCGCGGCGCTCCAGCATCAAGCAGGTCGCCTCCGGCCGCTTCGGCGTCACCAGCGAGTACCTCGTCAACTCCGACGACATCCAGATCAAGATGGCCCAGGGCGCCAAGCCCGGCGAGGGCGGCCAGCTGCCCGGCCACAAGGTCTACCCGTGGGTCGCCAAGACCCGGCACTCGACGCCGGGCGTCGGCCTCATCTCGCCGCCGCCGCACCACGACATCTACTCGATCGAGGACCTCGCCCAGCTCATCCACGACCTGAAGAACGCCAACCCGCAGGCGCGCATTCACGTCAAGCTGGTCTCCGAGGTCGGCGTCGGCACCGTCGCCGCCGGTGTCTCCAAGGCGCACGCCGACGTCGTCCTCGTCTCGGGCCACGACGGCGGCACCGGCGCCTCCCCGCTGACCTCGCTCAAGCACGCGGGCGGCCCCTGGGAGCTCGGCCTCGCCGAGACCCAGCAGACGCTGCTGCTCAACGGTCTGCGCGACCGCATCGTCGTGCAGACCGACGGCCAGCTGAAGACCGGCCGCGACGTCCTCATCGCCGCGCTGCTCGGCGCCGAGGAGTACGGCTTCGCCACCGCGCCGCTGGTCGTCTCCGGCTGCGTCATGATGCGCGTCTGCCACCTGGACACCTGCCCGGTCGGCATCGCCACCCAGAACCCGGTGCTGCGCGAGCGGTACAGCGGCAAGGCCGAATTCGTCGTGAACTTCTTCGAGTTCATCGCCGAGGAGGTCCGCGAGCTGCTCGCCGAGCTCGGCTTCCGCAGCCTCGACGAGGCCATCGGCCACGCCGAACTCCTCGACACCTCCCGCGCCGTGGACCACTGGAAGGCGCAGGGCCTGGACCTGGAGCCGCTGCTGCACGTCCCGGACCTCCCCGAGGGCGCGGTGCGCTACCAGATCGCCGAGCAGGACCACGGCCTGGCCAAGGCGCTCGACAACGAGCTGATCAAGCTCTCCGCCGACGCGCTGAACGCCGACTCGGCCGAGGCCGCCCAGCCGGTCCGCGGCCGGATCGCGATCCGGAACATCAACCGCACCGTCGGCACCATGCTCGGCCACGAGGTGACGAAGAAGTTCGGCGGCGCGGGCCTGCCCGACGACACCATCGACCTCACCTTCACCGGCTCCGCCGGCCAGTCGTTCGGCGCCTTCGTGCCGCGCGGGGTCACCCTCCGCCTGGAGGGCGACGCCAACGACTACGTCGGCAAGGGCCTCTCCGGCGGCCGCATCGTCGTCCGCCCGGACCGCGGCGCCGACCACCTCGCCGAGTACTCGACCATCGCGGGCAACACCCTCGCCTACGGCGCCACCGGCGGCGAGATGTTCCTCCGCGGCCGGGTCGGCGAGCGGTTCTGCGTCCGCAACTCCGGCGCGACGGTGGTCTCCGAGGGCGTCGGCGACCACGGCTGCGAGTACATGACCGGCGGCCACGCCGTCGTCCTGGGCGAGACGGGACGCAACTTCGGCGCCGGCATGTCCGGCGGCGTCGCGTACGTCATCGACCTCGACCCGGCCGACGTCAACACCGGCGTCCGGGACGCCGTCGAGGAGCTCGACGACGAGGACAAGGGGTGGCTGCACGACGTGGTGCGCCGCCACCTGGAGGAGACCGGGTCCACCGTGGCCGAGAAGCTCCTCGCCGACTGGGACACCGCGGTGGCCCGCTTCAAGAAGGTCCTGCCGGCCACCTTCAAGGCCGTGCTCGCCGCCAAGGACGCCGCCGAGCGAGCCGGACTCTCCGAGTCCGAGACCCACGAGAAGATGATGGAGGCGGCGATCAATGGCTGACCCCAAGGGCTTCCTGACCACCGACCGCGAGGTCGCCGAGACCCGCCCCGTCGAGGAGCGTGTCCAGGACTGGAACGAGGTCTACAAGCCGGGCTCCCTGCTGCCCATCATCAGCAAGCAGGCGAGCCGCTGCATGGACTGCGGCATCCCGTTCTGCCACAACGGCTGCCCGCTCGGGAACCTCATCCCCGAGTGGAACGACTACGCGTACCGCAACGACTGGACCGCCGCCAGCGAGCGCCTGCACGCGACGAACAACTTCCCCGAGTTCACCGGCCGGCTATGCCCCGCGCCGTGCGAGTCGGCCTGCGTGCTCGGCATCAACCAGCCGCCGGTGACGATCAAGAACGTCGAGGTCTCGATCATCGACAAGGCGTGGGACAGCGGCGACGTCACCCCGCAGCCGCCCGAGCGCCTCTCCGGCAAGACCGTCGCCGTCATCGGCTCGGGCCCGGCCGGTCTCGCGGCCGCCCAGCAGCTGACCCGCGCCGGGCACACCGTCGCCGTCTACGAGCGCGCGGACCGGATCGGCGGGCTCCTCCGGTACGGCATCCCCGAGTTCAAGATGGAGAAGCGGCACATCAACCGCCGCATCGAGCAGATGCGCGCGGAGGGCACCAAGTTCCGCACCGAGGTGGAGATCGGCCGGGACATCGACGCGAAGAAGCTGCGCAAGCGCTACGACGCCGTCGTCGTGGCCGCCGGCTCCACCACCTCCCGCGACCTGCCCGTCCCCGGCCGCGAGCTGAACGGCATCCACTTCGCGATGGAGTACCTGCCGCTCGCCAACAAGGTGCAGGAGGGCGACCTGACGGTCTCCCCGATCTCCGCCGAGGGCAAGCACGTCGTCGTCATCGGCGGCGGTGACACCGGCGCGGACTGCGTCGGCACCGCGCACCGCCAGGGCGCCGCCTCCGTCACCCAGCTGGAGATCATGCCCAAGCCGGGCGAGGAGCGGAACGCCAACCAGCCCTGGCCGACCTTCCCGATGCTGTACAAGGTCACCTCCGCGCACGAGGAGGGCGGCGAGCGGGTCTACTCCGTCAACACCACCCACTTCGAGGGCGACGAGGACGGCAACGTCCAGTGGCTGCACCTCGTCGAGGTGGACATGTCCGGCGGCCGCCCGGAGCCGAAGCCCGGCACCGAGCGGAAGATCCCGGCGCAGCTGGTCACCCTGGCCATGGGCTTCACCGGCATCGACAAGACCAACGGTCTCGTCGAGCAGTTCGCCTTCGGCCTCGACGAGCGCGGCAACGTCGCCCGGGACGCGGACTACATGACCGACGTCGACGGCGTCTTCGTCGCCGGTGACGCCGGGCGCGGCCAGTCGCTCATCGTCTGGGCCATCGCCGAGGGCCGCTCGGCCGCCAAGGGCGTCGACCGGTACCTGACGGGCGTGAACAGCGCCCTGCCCGCGCCGGTCCGGCCCACGGACCGTGCGCTGACGGTCTGACCCGCAGGCACACAACGGCGCCCGCCCTCCGGTGACTTCGGTCCGCCGGAGGGCGGGCGCCGTGTCGTGTACGCGCCGGTGGTGAGCCGGCGGTGACGCGGGAAGCGCGGTGCTCCGCCGCGCGCGGCCTCGCGCGCGGGAGCGGTGAGATGCGGGCACCGGCGCGCGGGGTGTGCGCGCTGCGGCGGGCGCCGGGGGCGGCCTGGGGAGAGGGCGCTCGGCCGCCGGGGTACCGGGGCGGACCGGGTCTCTCTCGTCGTGCTCGTTGCTCGGTGCTTCGGTGCGGTCCAGCGGTGGTGCTGCCGTGCCGCTCGTGCCGTGTGCGGTGATGCGGTGGAGCAGGGATGCCATGGTGCTGGTGCGGTGGTGCGGGTGCCGTGGTCGGGCCGTGCCCGCGGCGCGGGGCGGCCGGGTCAGTCGATCGAGCGCCAGATGTGCGGCTCGGGCTCGGCGCCGTCCTCGTCGTCCGTGCCCGCCAGCACCAGGGGTGCGCCCGCGACGTCGGTGAACGGGCCGAGGTACCGGCCGAAGAACCGGTCCGCGTCCTGGGCCGGGTGATCGGGCGCCGCTGCCATGGGGCTCATCTCGTGTCAACTCCCTTGTGGGTACGTACTTCCACGAGGATTCTTGCCGGGTACACCGGCAGGGCGCAGCACTCCACGGAAGATCGGCACGGGGTGCAGCACATCTGCGCAGGTCATCCAAGTGGCGGAGGACAAACTCGGCACGGGAGGTCGCCGCAGGGGTGACCGTTTGTCTCACAGTGCGAGAACGACGGTCGCCGCCGTGGTGGCCGCGACGGCCGTGACGAGGCCGGTGAGGACGAAGCGCAGCGGCCGCACCGTCGTCCCGTGCCGGCGGCAGCGCTCCCACCACAGCAGCGTCGCCAGCGAGGCCCAGGGCGCGACGAGCGGGCCCGCGTTCGTGCCGATCAGCAGCGCCGCCAGCTGCTCGTGCGCCCCGGCGGGCAGGGCCGCCTCGCCCGCCAGGTAGACCGGCAGGTTGTTCAGCGCGTTCGACAGCACCGCGCCGGTGCCCGCCGTCCGCAGCAGCTCGGACAGTCCGGGGGAGGCCCCGCCGGTGTCCAGGACGGCGGCCAGCAGCCCGTGCAGACCGGCCGCGTTCACCGTTTCCACGACCAGCAGCAGGCCCGGTACGAGCACCAGCAGTCGCCACGGCACCAGCGAGGGCCGCAGCGGTGCCGGGTCGCGCACCGCGAACACCGCCAGCACGAGCAGCGCGGCCCCCGACGAGGCCGCCCACAGCGGGACGTCGGCCACCAGCGTCGCCACCAGGAAGCCCGCGCACGCGGCCGCGCACACCCGGAACAGCACCGGGTCGGCGGGCCGCGGCCGCGCGGGCGGCACGTACCGCGGCGGGCGCGCATCGCGCAGGGCCTTCGCGCCCGGGCGCCAGGAGAAGAACCACAGGCACAGCGCCGTCGCCGCGACCGCCGCCAGCTGGGGCGCCGCCATCAGGGCCGCCATCTCGCGGGGTGCGAGGCCGAGCCGGTCGGCGGCCAGCAGGTTCGTCAGGTTCGACACCGGGAGCAGCAGGCTCGCGGTGTTCGCCAGCCACACCGTCGTCATCGCCAGCGGGAGCTGCGGCAGGCCCACCCGGTCGGCGAGCGACAGCATGACGGGGGTGAGCAGCACCGCCGTGGTGTCCAGGTTCAGCGCCGCCGTCGTCACGGAAGCGAACGCGACGCACAGCACGAACAGCAGCCCGTACCGGCCCCGGCCCAGCCGGGCCACGGCCGTCGCCACGGCGTCGAACACCCCGGCGCGGCCGGTGAGTTCGGCCAGCACGATCACCGATCCCAGGAACACCAGCAGCGGTGCGATGCGGGTCACGGCGGCGGAGGCGGCAGCGGCGGGCAGCAGCCCGGCGCCGACGCAGAGCAGCCCGCACGCGAGCAGTCCGGCGGCCAGCCGGTCGAGGGGACGCAGACGCGTGAGGACGTGCACGCCCGACAGGTTCGCACATGCGTTCAGGTCCGCCGGGCCCGGTACGGCCCGCCGGGAACGGGCGGGAACCGGTTCGCGGGTGCCTCCGTCCCAGGGGCGACGCTGGGAGGCAGATCATGCGACGAGAGAACATCCGCCGGAGGGCGCCGCTCGCCCTCACCACCACGCTGCTCGCTGCTGTGGCACTGACCGCGTCCGGATGCGCGGGCGGCGGCGGCCAGACCGTCAGCACGGACGACAAGCCGCGGACGCCGTTCGAGAAGCGCGCGGAACAGCTCGCTCAGGACTGGCCCGAGGCGAAGCCGCTGAAGAAGCGGGACACGTCCATGCTGCCGGCGCAGGGCGCACGTCCCGCCGGTGACAAGGACGCCGAGGCCGTCACCGTGACCGTCGGACACAGCGCCTGCGACAAGGACTTCGGGGCGCACGTGCGGGAGTCGGGCGACCTCGTGGTCGTCGCGGGCTGGGCGAAGAAGGAGGACGGGGTCGGCGCCTGCACCGGGCAGCTGATCACCGACAAGGTGAAGGTCAAGCTGGACCGGAAGCTCGGCGACCGGTCCCTGGTCGACGCCGCCACCGGCAAGGTCCTCAAGGGCTGACCGCTTCCGTGTCCCCGCGCCCATGCACGGCGCGGGGACACGCGCGTGTCCGGTCAGTCGATGCCGCGGCAGATGTGCCGCTCGGCCGGATCCTCCTCGCCCTCGGCGCCCGGCAGACGCGGCACCGGCGCGTCCGGGAGGGGGCCGGACCGCTGCTCCTCGGGGGAGGGCTGCTCGGCTGCGCTCGTCACACTGCTCAACGCTCGTCAACTCCCTGGCGGTGACGCCGAAGAGACGGCCCGGAACGGCAGGCCGGGCCGTACGGCAGCGGCGTCGGACGGAATGAGCCGCACATCCGCGGTACCGACGATTCTCGCTCCGTACCGGCCCGGCCGCAGCCCGGAGCCGTCCGGGCCCTCAGCTCTCCCACGCCGCGTGCAGGAAGTCCCGGACCAGCGGGCCCACCGTGTCCGGGGCCTGGAGGTGGAGCATGTGTCCTGTGCCCGCGACCTCGGCCGTCCGGACGGGGCCCCGCGCGGCGCGGAGCGCGGCGAACTCGCGGCCGATGCCCAGGAGCAGCGACTCGGTCAACTCGCGGTACTCCTCCGGCAGATGCTCCGTCGGCGGCGGATTCGCGCCCCGTACCAGCAGCGCCGGGCGGCCGCCGAGGGCGCGCAGCTCGGTGAAGACGCTCCACCCGAGCAGCGGCGCCACCAGCGCGGGCTGCTCCGAGGGCGCGGGCTTGCGCCGGACACCGCCGGGTACCGGCTCGCGGGCGCGGCGGGCGGTGGCGCGTTCCCGTTCCGGATCGACGCCGAGCGCGGTGGCCCGCTGCCCGGCCTGCGCGTCGAGGGTGGCGGTGTACGCCTCGTCGACGACGTCCGGGCCGAGCGCGGCGGCCAGTTCGGCGACCTGCCGCCGCATCCGCCGCTCCGTCTCCTCGGGGGACAGCCCGGGGTGCGTGCCGGGGAGGCTGCCGCCGAAACCGTCGAGGTCGACGGCGCCGGGGCAGGACGGGGTCCGCGCCGCGTGGCACACGGCGAGCATCCCGCCCAGCGAATGCCCCACGACGAAGGGGGAGTCGAGGCCCGTCGCGGCGATCACCGCGTCCAGGTCGGCGAGATGGGCGTCCCAGCTGTAGTCGCCGTCGCCCGGGCTCGCCGAACGCCCGTGCCCCCGCAGGTCGTAGGCGACCGTGCGGAACCCGGACAGGTGGGGGAGGAGCGGCTCCCAGTCCAGCAGCGTGCGGTTGCCGCCGTGGCACAGCACGACGTCCGGGCCGTCCCCGTGGCCGTCCACCACGGCGATCGGCCCCGCGGGCCCGGCAATCTCGGTCTCGGTAGCGTCCATCGCCGGGATCCTCACACGCCGGTGCTCCGGCCGCGACCGCATTTCGGGCGGTCGCGGCCGGAGCAACCCGCGGCGCGGGCAGGGCGGTTGGGAGCCCCGCCCCGAGGGGGGCGCCGGGTCCGTTCAGCCGAGGGTCTGGGCGAGGACGGCCACGCCCGTCGAGCAGACGATGACGAACAGCAGCGGCACCCGGCGCGTCGCCGCCAGCGCCAGCGCCGTCACCGCGGCGGCGGGCGCGACCCAGGGCGAGCCGCCGTCGGAGACGAACGCACCCGGCACGATCAGCGCGGTGAGCACCCCGAGTGGAACGGCCCGCAGCCAGTCCGGGGCGGTGGGCGCCGCGCCCTCCCCGGGCGGGGCGTCCGCGTGCTCCCGCGCGGCGCCCGCGCGGATCAGTAAGGGCAGGGCACGGAAGGCCAGGGTGACCAGGGCCATCCCCACCACGACCGTCATCGGGCTCATGCGTGCTCCTCCGACTCGCGCCGTGCCGACGCCCGCCGCGCCGCGCCCTGCCGCGGTACGTCCCGCCGTACGCCCGGAACCCGGCGGAGCGCCAGGACGCAGCACGGGGCGACGGCCATGGCGGCCAGAACTCCCATGGTGTCGTTGCCCGTTGCCGCCGTCGCGGCCCAGGACGCGGCGGCCGACAGCAGACAGACCGCCGCGTTCGAGGCGCTCGCCAGGGCCTGCGGCAGGACGAGGGCGATCAGCAGCGCGTACAGCGAGGTGTTCAGCGCCGGCAGCAGATCCTCGGGGATGACCCGGGCCAGCTGGATGCCCAGTGCCGTGCACCCCAGGGTGACGAGGTACGGCGGGATCTCCAGCCCCAGCAGGTACGAGGCGGTCAGCTTGCGGCGCGGGTCCTTGCCCATCAGGCCGACCGCGTAGACCTCCTCCGTGAGGCCGAAGCCCAGCAGTGCCCGCGTCGCCCGCGAGATCCCCGGCGCGAGCTGGTAGCGGAAGCTCGCGGCCAGCAGCGCGTAGCGCAGGTTGACCAGGGTGATGCTCAGCAGGATCACCGGTGCCGCGGCGCCGGCGGCGAGCATCTTCGCGCCGATGAACTGGCTGGCCCCCGCGTACACCAGGGCCGACAGCGCGAAGACCACGGCCGGGTCGAGGCCGAGCCCGCTGCCGACCAGGCCGAAGGTCAGACAGGCGGGCAGGTAACCGAGGACCACGGGCAGCGCATCCGTCAGCCCGGCCCGGAAGTCGGCGCCCGCTGCCGGGGGCGCCGCCGTCCCGGCCGTCACCCCGCGCCCTCCCTCGTGCTGAGCACCCCGCCGCCCAGGGTGCGCACGCCCTCGACGAGCGGCCGCGGCGTCAGGCGGCCCAGCGCCTCGACGAGTTCGCCGAGCGCGGCGGCCACGTCGTCCCCGGCGCCGGGGTGCACGCCCTCGACGGTGAGCAGGACGGGGCGGGCCGGGCCCGGCATCGTCGCGATGCCGTGGCTCTGCCGCCAGTTCCAGCGGCGGGAGTGCGCGCCGCCCTCGGCGTCGGCGTAGATCACCTCGCCGGGGGACGGGTGCTCGGGGGTGTCGGGGGAGCCGAGAGGGAGATACCGCTCCGAGCCGTCGGCGCGGCGGACCGCGAGCGGCCCCGTGATCTCCGCCAGGCTGCACGCGGCCACCGGCAGGGCGTGCCGGAGCGATACCGCGTTGCACAGGTCGACCAGGGTGTTGATCCGGGGAAGTGCGCCGCTTTTCGCGACCCGGCGCAGCAGGGATTCCGCGGCGCAGGGATAGCGCGAGGCGCTCGTCCCGCATTCCGTGTACGCCGCGCGCCAGGCGGCGATCGACGGCAGTTCCGCGATGTCGCCGCGGGTGAATGCACGGGATTTCACGTCGAGTTCGGCGCGGGTCAGCAGCTCGTCCGCGTACGGGTCGGAAGCGGTCACTTCCGCCTGCGGGAGCCGGACGACTCCGAGCCGGTAGCCGGGGACGGTGGAAACCACGTCGGGCGAGATCTCCACCTCGTGACGCCAGGTGGTGGGCGCCGGATCGGTACGTGTCACCGCGGAAGTTCTCCCTGCTCGCCAAGTGTTTCGTGAGCCGTTCCCGGAAGGCCGGGACGGCCTGTGGCAAGCACACTAGGGACCGGCCGCACGCCGGGAAATGTCCAATCGGGGGGCGGATACGGAAACCAATCCGGAGCGGGAGTCCGGCACCCCGCCGCAGGATCACCGGACCCCGGCGGCCTCCGCGAGGCGGGCGATGCCTTCGGGGATGCGCTCGGTCGGCAGGCAGGCGTACCCGAGCAGGAACGAGGGGTCGGCCGGCGGGTTCTCGGTGAAGTAGTCCGAGGCGGGATAGACGCGCACCCCGCGCCGCAGCGCCTCCCGGGCGATCTCCTCCTCGGAGAGGCCGGTGTCCAGCAGGCTCACCAGGACGTGCAGCCCCGCCGCCTCCCCGGAGATCCGCACCCCGCCGCCGAACCGGCCGTAGAGCGCCTCCAGCAGGGCACGCCGGCGCTGCCGGTAGAGCCTGCGCATTCTGCCGATGTGCCGCGCGTACGACCCGTCGCTCAGGAATTGCGCGAGCGCCTCCTGTTCGACGGACGGGGAAAGCCGGTCGGCGATCCACTTGATGCCGAGGAACTCGCGCACCAACTCGTGCGGAACGACCGCGAATCCGATTCGGAGCGCCGGGAAGAGCGTTTTGCTGAACGTGCCCACATAGATGACACGTCCGCTCTCGTCACCACTGGCCAGAGCGGACATGTTCTCCTCGGTGAAGGTGAACTCGTTGTGGTAATCGTCCTCCACGATGTAGGCCTCGTGCAGCGACGCCCATTCCCTGAGTGCGTGACGCCGCCGACGGGACATCACCACACCGGTCGGGAACTGGTGCGACGGCGTCACATACACCAGACGCACCCGGGCCGGATCGATTCCCGACGCGCGCAGCCGCGGGGTGATGTCGTCGACCCGCATTCCCTCGCCGTCCACCGGAACGGAAACCACCCGGCCGTCCGAGACGCCGAAAATCTGCCGCAGCACGAGATGGCAGGGATCCTCGACGAGGACCACATCGTCCTTCCGCACCAGCAGTCGCACCAGGATGTCCAGCGCCTGGGTCGCGCCCGTGGTCATCAGTACCTGCGCCGGATCGCACACCATGGCCCGGCTGTGCCCCAGCATCCGGGCGACCTCCACGCGCAGCGCGTGCGCCCCCTCCGCCGGGCCGTAGTCGAGCGAGGAACTCGTCACCCGCGCGTACGCGTCCTGCACGGCCTTCCGCCAGGCCGACACCGGGAAATCCTGGAGCGAAGGACTTCCGTGCCGGAAATCCGCGAAGACCCTCTCGGACACCAGGGAGCTCTCGCGTACGGCCCCGGGGCCGCGCCACAGCCGCGAATCCCCCGACACGACCAGCGGCAGCACAGGATCAACTGCCGCTCCCGCGGCAGGAGAAGGCACGGAAACCGCCGAGGCCGCCGTTTCACTGATCCGCGTACCGGAACCCCTCCGCGCCTCCAGATACCCCTCCGCGTGCAGATGCTCGTACGCCTTGACCACGACCGTACGGGAGACGTTCAGCTGTTCCGCGAGCGCGCGGGACGGGGGCAGCGCGTCCCCTCCCCGCAGCCGCCCTTCCTGTACCGCCCGCACGATCTGCCGGCACACCTGCTGATACAGCGAAAGCGAACCCTCGCGTTCCACGTGCAGACAGAGATACGGAGTTGGCATCTTTCCCCCCTGGTCGATCCACGCGCCCGGCCGTGATGCTCCCCTGTCCTCCCGCGGCGGCCACACCACGTCTCACATTCCGGCCCCCTCCCGGAGAGCGGCGCCGCAAAGTCCAACTGCCGCCCGTCCTTTGTCCATGGGCACGGCCGCCCCCGCTGCCGCACCCTGACCGGCACCGGAGCACCGCGGGTGCGACGCCTGGACCAGGAGGAGCGGAGATGACGGAGCAGCCCCGGAGGACAGCGCCGGAAGCCGAACCGGAACCGGCGCACACCGATCCCGCGCGGCGGTCCGTCGTCGCCGCCGGGGCCATCGCCGGTGCCGGGGCGGCGCTCGGACTCGGCGGCACGGCCCGGGCCGCCGTGCCGCACCCCTCCGGCGAGACGGTGCTCCGCTCCGGGGAGCTCGACGTCCACGTCGACACCCGTTTCCCGCGCGTCATCCGCTACGTCCACCGCGCCACCGGCGCCCGGCTGCACGGCCAGCAGCGGCCCGTCACCACGCTCCTCGTCGACGGCGAGACCCGCACCCCGCACGTCACCAGCGAGGTCACCGGGCCCGACCGCATCGCCTACACCCTCACCCTCGGCCCCGAGACCGGAACCGGAACCGGAACCGAGATCGGCGCCGAGATCCGCGTCGAGGGCGACACCGTCCGCTGGCGCCTCACCCGCGTCGACGACCACGCCGGCGCCCCGCGCGTCGGCACCCTCCGCATCCCCGGGCTCGCCTTCCTCGCCGTACGCGACGACCAGCCCGGAGCCGAACTGCACGCCGCCCGCGTCGAGATCGACAAGAACGGCAGCGGCGACACCGTCGTACGCCCCGCCGACGCACCCCCCACCGAACCCCGCGGCTGCGCCTACGCCGTCGTCGCCACCCGCGAACTCGCCGCCGCCCTCGACACCAACACCAGCTGGGACAAGCCCACCCAGGACAACGGCGCCACCTGGGAGAACGGCCGGCTGTGGCACCGCACCACCCGCGAGGACGGCCACGTCACCACCGCCGTCGCCTGCGGCGAGTGGACCCACCGCGCCGACACCGCAGCCGAGGACGACACCGAACCTCTCCCGTACGTCACCGTCGTCGTCACCCGGGACCGCAACGGCGACGGCACCGTCGACTGGCAGGACGCCGCGATCGCCCTGCGCGGCATCCTCACCCCGCCGCCCGGCGGCGACGAACAGCACCTCCGCGTCGTCCCGCACATCCCGTTCAACTTCGCCAGCCAGGCCACCAACCCGTTCCTCGCCACCCTCGACGAGATCAAACGGATCAGCCTCGCCACCGCCGGACTGCGCCAGTACACCCTGCTCAAGGGCTACCAGTCGGAAGGCCACGACTCTGCCCACCCCGACTACGCGGGCAACCACAACCGGCGCGCCGGCGGACTGGCAGACCTCAACACCCTGCTGCGCGCCGGGAAACGCTGGAACACCGACTTCGCCGTGCACGTCAACGCCACCGAGTCCTACCCCGTCGCGCACGCCTTCTCCGAGACCCTCGTCGACGTCACCGACGAACAGTGGGACTGGCTCGACCAGAGCTACCGCATCGACCAGCGCCGCGACCTCGTCTCCGGCGACATCGTCCGCCGCTTCCGCGACCTGCGCGCGGAGACCGACGAGGCCCTCGACACCCTCTACCTCGACGTCTTCCGCGAATCCGGCTGGACCTCCGACCGGCTCCAGCGCGAACTGCGTGCCCAGGGCTGGCGTCTCACCACCGAATGGGGCCACGGACTGGAACGCTCCGCGATCTGGTCCCACTGGGCCACCGAGACCGACTACGGCGCCGACGACTCCCGAGGCGTCAACTCCCGCCTCATCCGCTTCCTGCACCACCACCACAAGGACGTCTTCGCCGACAAGTGGCCCACCCTCCTCGGCATCCCCCGCATGGGCAACTACGAGGGCTGGACGGGCAAGACCGACTGGGCCGCCTTCTACGAGCTGATCTGGCGCCACAGCCTCCCCGCCAAGTACCTCCAGGCCCACCCCATCCGCACCTGGACGGCCCACGAGATCACCTTCTTCGGCGAGACAGCCACCGCCGTCACCGACACCGGCGGCACCCGCCGCATCACCACCGACGGCCGCCTCGTCTACCAGGCCGGCGCCTACCTGCTGCCCTGGGAACCCCGCCGGGCCCGCGACCCCGACCGGCTCTACCACTACAACCCCGAGGGCGGACGCACGAGTTGGCGGCTCCCCGCGGGCTGGGCCGACGCCACCACCCTCACCCGCCACCGCCTCACCGGCACCGGCCCCGCCGACCCCACCACCCTCCGCGTCACCGACGGCCGCGTCACCCTCGACGCCGCACCCGGCACCCCGTACGTCCTGCACCGCGCACCCCGTCCCGCCCCGGCACCCGACTGGGGCGAGGGCACCCCGCTGGCCGACCCCGGATTCCACTCCGGCACCCTCGACGCCTGGCAGGTGGAAGGACCGTCCGACGCCGTCGCGGTGACCGACGACGAGCGGGGCGTCCCCGAACTCGTCGTCACCGGCGCCGCGGCCGTCACCGTCAGCCAGCGCCTGAGCCGCCTGCGGCCCGGCACCTACACCGCGTCCGTCCAGATCGAGGTCGGCGCCCGCGCCGGACAGCGCCGCCGCGCGGCACTCGCCGTCCGCACCGCCGACGGCGTCACCGCGGAGAACTGGACGGAGACCTCCACCGCCGCCAACCACGTCGCCGCCGACCGCAAGCACGGCACCCGCCACCAGCGCGTGTTCACCCCCTTCACCGTCCCCGAGAACGGCGGACCCGTCACCCTCTCGCTGCGCACCGACGCCGGGAAGCCCCGCGTCCGCTTCGCCGCCGTCCGCGTCGCCGCGGGCCCGCACCGCACACCGGGACCCGAAGACGCCCTGGTCCACGAGGACTTCGAGCACGTACCGCAGGGCTGGGGCCCCTTCGTCAAGGGCGACGCGGGCGGCGTCACCGACCCGCGCACCCACATCGCCCAGCGGAACGCGCCGTACACCCAGCGCGGCTGGCAGGGCAAGGCGATCGACGACGTCGTCGACGGCGGCCAGTCCCTCAAGTCACGCGGCGAGAACACCGGCCTCGTCCACCGCACCGTCCCGCACACCGTCCGCTTCCGGCCGGGCCGCCGCTACCGCGTCACCTTCCGTTACGAGAACGAGAAAGCCGGACAGTACGCCTGGATCACCGCCGTCGACACACCCGAGGCCCGCGAACTCAGCCGCACCCCGCTGCCCGCCGCCACCGAACCCACCCGCCACACCTACACCTTCACCGCCCCCGCCGACGGCGAGACCTGGGTCGGCCTGCGCAAGACCGGCGACGACACCAAGGCCGAGTTCGTCCTCGACACCTTCACCGTCACCGAACTCGACTGACCCCGACGGCCGGAACGCTCACCAACCCGGTTGATCGTTCCGGCCGTTGAGCCGTGGTGCCCGCGCCCCGCCGCCCGTACGCTGCCTCCCGAGGGCACCGGACCAGCACCGAGGGGAGCAGCGGGCCGTGGGGCAGCCGAACCCGAGAACACCCGCCACCACGCACACGGACACACCAGGCGCGGACGCGCCCCCACGCACCGCACGCGCCCGCTACCGCAGCTGGATGCGGTACTTCACCCCGGGCCCCGTGCACCACCGCCTCGGACTCGTCTGCCTCGGCGTCGGCCTCCAGCACGGCGCCCTCCCCGCCGTCGGCCCCCGCACCCTCGACCACCACGTCGCCGTCGTCATCAGCGCCGGCAGCGGCTGGTTCCGCACCACCGACGGCCGCGTCCACCAGGTACAGGCCCCGGCCCTGCTCTGGCTCACCCCCCACACCGTCCACCACTACGGCGCCGCCCCCGAAGGCTGGGACGAGGGCTTCGCCGCCTTCACCGGCTCCGCCGTCGCCGCCTACACCGAACTCGGCTGCATCGAGCCCGAACGCCCCGTCGTCCCCCTCACCGACGCCGGGCCCGCCCGCGCCGCCATCGGCCGCATCGCCCGCGCCGCCCGGCACGGCAACCCGCTGCTCGACATCGAGGCCGCCTCCGCCGCTCACGAACTCCTCGTCGCCCTGCGCCGCACCCGCGCCGACACCACCCCCGACGGCGCCCCCGTCCTCCAGGCCCTCGCCCGCGACGCCTTCCTTCCGCTGTCCGTCACCGACCTCGCCGCCCGCTACGGCATGACCCCCGCCGCCCTCCGCACCGCCGTACGCCGCAGCGCCGGATGCAGCCCCAAGGACCACCTGCTCGCCATCCGCCTCGGCCGCGCGAAGGAACTCCTCGCCGCGACCGACCTGCCCGTCGCCGCCATAGCCCGCCGCGTCGGCTACGACGATCCGGCCTATTTCTCCCGCCTGTTCACCCGCCGCGTCGGCATCGCCCCCGTCCGCTTCCGCGCCCAGCAGAGCACCGCGGTGCCCGGTGGCTGGAGCGACCGCGTCCCCGACCCCGACCACCCGCCGACCCTCCGCACCGGACCGGCCGCACCCGTACGCGCCGGTCACAACTGACCGGAAGGCGTCCCCACCGCGCACGGCACCCCGCCCGGTGTCGTACGCTGTCCCGCCGCCCGCGCGGCGGCACCCGCACCGAGAACACCGACACCGACGGGGAAGCACACGCACATGGCAGCCACCGACACCCCCGGAACCGACCACTCCGCCACCGCGGGTGCCGCACCCGCCGGCGACAGCGCCGTCGACGCATCCGTACGGGCCGAACTCGGCGCCCTCCGCGACAGCATCGACAACATCGACGCCGCCGTCGTCCACATGCTCGCCGAACGCTTCAAGTGCACCCAGCGCGTCGGACGCCTCAAGGCCGAACACGAACTGCCCCCGGCCGACCCTGCCCGCGAGGCCCGGCAGATCGCCCGGCTGCGCGGCCTCGCCGAAAGCGCCAAGCTCGACCCGGCGTTCGCCGAGAAGCTCCTCAACTTCATCATCGCCGAGGTCATCCGCCACCACGAGACCATCGCCGAGGGCAACGACCCCAGCTGACGGGCGTCCTAGGAGCCGGGCGCCGCGGGGGAGTCGTCCTCACCGATGTGGTGCACCCGCACCAGATTGGTGAAGCCCGGCACCCCGGGCGGCGAACCCGCGGTGATCACCACCAGATCGCCCTTCTCGCAGCGCCCCAGCTTCAGCAACTGCTCGTCGACCTGGTCCACCATCTCGTCCGTCGTCGCCACCGTCGGCCCCAGGAACGACTCCACACCCCACGTCAGGCACAACTGCGCCCGCGTCTGCGGATCCGGCGTGAACGCCAGCAGCGGAACCGGCGACCGGTACCGCGACAGCCGCCGCACCGTGTCCCCCGACTGCGAGAACGCCACCAGGAACCGCGCCCCCAGGAAATCCCCCATCTCCGCCGCGGCCCGCGCCACCGCACCACCCTGCGTACGCGGCTTCCCCTGCTCCGACAGCGGCGTCAGCCCCTTCGCGAGCATGTCCCGCTCCGCCGCCTCGACGATCCGGCTCATCGTCCGCACCGTCTCCACCGGATACTTGCCGACGCTCGTCTCACCCGACAGCATCACCGCGTCCGTGCCGTCCATCACCGCGTTCGCGACGTCCGAGACCTCCGCACGCGTCGGACGCGACGCGTCGATCATCGAATCCAGCATCTGCGTCGCCACGATCACCGGCTTCGCCATCCGGCGGCACAGCTTCACCGCCCGCTTCTGCACCAGCGGCACCGACTCCAGCGGCATCTCCACACCCAGATCACCGCGCGCCACCATCACCCCGTCGAACGCGGCGACGATCGACTCCAGCGCATCCACCGCCTGCGGCTTCTCCAGCTTCGCGAGGACCGGCAGCCGCCGCCCCTCCTCGTCCATCACCCGGTGCACTTCCCGCACATCCGCGCCACTGCGCACGAAGGACAGCGCGATCACATCGGCGCCCGCACGCAGCGCCCAGCGCAGATCCGTCACGTCCTTCTCCGACAGCGCGGGCACCGACACCGCGACCCCCGGCAGATTGAGCCCCTTGTGATCCGAGACCAGACCGCCCTCGACCACCAGCGTCCGCACCAGCGGCCCCTCGACCGACGTCACCTCCAGCGACACCCGGCCGTCGTCCACCAGGATCCGCTCCCCGGGCGAGACATCGGCCGCGAGCCCCTCGTACGTCGTCCCGCAGCCCGTCCGGTCGCCCTCGCGCGGCGTCACCGACAGCGTGAACTCATCGCCGCGTTCAAGGAGTACCGGCCCCTCACGGAAACGGCCCAGACGGATCTTCGGACCTTGAAGATCCGCCAGCACCCCGACGCTGCGCCCCGCGCGCTCCGAGGCAGCCCGCACCCGGAGCAGCCGCTCCTCGTGCTCGGCGTGCGAACCATGGCTCATGTTGAAGCGGGCCACATCCATACCGGCCTCGACGAGTGCCATGATCTGCTCGTACGAGTCGGTCGCCGGACCCAGCGTGGAAACGATCCTTGCGCGGCGCATACCGCCGACCCTAGGGCTTACCCATCGGTAGAAGGCAGCCTCCCGATGACTCGCCAACGTCTTTTCCCTGAAGGGCCGTTGACAACTACTGAACTGCGCACCCACCCGCTCGCATGAGCACCGCGGCACCCGCCGCGCGCCCCCTCACCTCACAACTCCGGCGCCGTCATCACGAACCGCGCGTTCACCTGCGCCTGCACCGTCTGCACCTGCGGCTCCAGATCCAGCTCCGGCACACCACCCGGCGCCGCCGGACCCCCGTACGCGGCCGCCCGCAACGCCCCCGGAGGCGGCGGCCCCGGCGGCAGCCCGCCCTCCGCACCCAGATCCGCCAGCTCCACCAACGCCACCAGCCGCGCCCCCAACGCCCCCGCGTACTCCCGCGCCCGCGTCACCGCCTCCCGCACCGCCTGCTGCCGCGCCTCACGATGCGCCGGCGAATCCGGACGCAGCGACCACCGCGGCCCCTCCACCCGCGTCATCTCCAGCTCCGCCAACCGCGCCGTCAACTCACCCAGCACCGTGAAGTCCCCCACCACAGCGGCCACATGAACCCGCCCGTGATACGTCCGCACCCGCTCCCGGCGCCCCTTCTCCGCCAGCTCCGGCGTCACACTGAACGCACCCGTGGACAGCTTCTCCACCGCCTCCCCGTACCCCCGCAACAACTCCAGCACCTGCGCATTCCGCCGCGACAACGCCTCCAGCGCATCCCGCCGGTCCGACCCCCGCGCACTCACCGTCACCCCGATCCGGGCGATCTCCGGATCGAACTCCAGCCGCGCCTCACCCCGCACCGCCACCCGCGGCGCCTCCGGCGTCCCGAACGCCGCCGGCACCCCGTCCGCACCCTGCCCGTTCACGCCCGAACCACCCGAAGTCGTCGTCATACGGCCACTCTCGCAGACCCCACCGACAACGCCCCCGCCCCACAGACCCTCAACTCGGCCGCAGCGTACGCAACTCCCCCCGGCCCACCGGACCCTCCTCCCGCACCCCGGACCCCCGCAACCCGAACGACGTGAACGCCGTACGCCGCGGCAGCCGGTACACCTCCTCACCCGCCAACGCGTTCAGGATCACCGCACTCCGGTACGCCGCCAGACCCAGATCCGGCGCCCCCACCCCGTGCGAATGCCGCTCCGCGTTCTGCACGAACACCCCACCCGACACCGGCCCGTCCCACACCAGCCGGTACTCCGCATCCACCACCGGACGCCCCGCCGCGTCCCGCCGCAGATACGGATCAAGCCCCGCCAGCAACCCGTCCACCGGACGCTCCCGGTACCCCGTCGCCAGCACCACCGCATCCGTCACCAGACGGCTCCGCTCACCCTGCTCCGCATGCTCCAGATGCAACTCCACCCGCGCACCACCCATACGCCCCGCCGTCCGCACCGCCACCCCCGGCGTCAGCACCGCATCCGGCCAGGCACCGTTCAACGACCGGTGATACAGCTCGTCATGGATCGCCCCCAGCGTCTCGTGATCCACCGCCTTGTGCAGCTGCCCCTGCCGCCGCAGCAACCCGTCCCGCACCCCCTCCGGCAGACCGTGGAAATACCGCGTGTAATCCGGAGTGAAATGCTCCAGCCCCAACTTGCTGTACTCCATCGGCGCGAACGCCGGCGACCGCGACAGCCAGTGCAGCCCCTCCCGCCCCGCCGGACGGTGCCGCAGCAGATCCAGGAACACCTCGGCGCCCGACTGCCCCGAACCCACCACCGTCACATGATCAGCGGCCAACAGCCGCTCCCGCCGCTCCAGATACTCCGCCGAGTGCACCACCAGCGCCCCCGCAGCCCCCGACGACTCCACCAACGGACGCAACCGCTCCGGAACATGCGGAGCCGTCCCCACCCCCAGCACCACATTCCGCGCGAACGCCCGCCCCAGCGCCTCCGCCTCACCCCGCTCGTCGAGCTGCGTGAAATCCACCTCGAACGCACCACGATCGGCACACCACCGCACCGCGTCCACCTGATGCCCGAAGTGCAGCCCCGCACCCGCACCCCCCGCACCCGCCGGAGCCGACAACCCCTCACTCACCCACCGGCAGTACGCGTCGTACTCCGCCCGCTCCACATGGAACCGCTCCGCGAAATAGAACGGGAACAACCGGTCCCGCTCCCGCAGAAACCGCAGGAACGACCACGCACTCGCCGGATCCGCCATCGTCACCAGATCCGCCAGGAACGGCACCTGCAAGGTCGCACCCTCGATCAGCAGCCCCGGATGCCACCGGAACGCCCGCCGCTGCTCGTACATCGCCACCCGCAGCCCCGGCACCCCGTCCGCCAGCGCCGCCAACGACAGATTGAACGGGCCCACCCCCACACCCGCCACGTCCAACAGCCGCTCCCGCTCCTCCGGAACCCGGCCGGCACCCCCCGACCGCTGCCCCGGCAACCCCACCCGCACAGCCGCCTCCTCCCCACCATCCGCACCCGAAGTCCCGGACCCGGCAACCCCGTTCACACCCTCGTCCGCGCCACCCGGGCCCACCGGCTCCTCCGGCTCACCCGCCACTCCCGCGTCCCCGGCCGTCATGAACCAGCACTCCCTTCACCGGCACCGGCACCACAGCCGGCCCCCGACCACGCCCCCGGCCGCGACGGCACCGCCCCGGCCACGAGCTCCAACAACCCCGACAGATCAGCCACCCGCGACCACGGATTCAGCAACGTCGCCTTCAACCACAACCCGCCACCCACCTCCGCCCGCCCCAACGCCGCACTCCCCGAAGCCAGCAACGACCGGCGCACCTGAGCCACCACCCCGGCACCAGCCCCCACCGGACGGAACAACACCGTCGACAACCCCGGCCGCCCGAACAGCTCGAACCGCGCATCCTTCGCCACCAGATCCGCGAACTCCTCCGCCAGACCGCACGTCCGCTCTACCAGCGCGCCCAGCCCCCGCCACCCCAGCGCCCGCAACGTCACCGCCACCTTCACCACGTCAGGACGCCGCGTCGTCCGCAACGAACGCCCCAGCAGATCCGGCAGCCCCGCCTCCGTGTCGTCATCCGCGTTCAAATAGTCCGCACGGTGATCCAACGGCCGCAGCGCCCCGCCCTCCGGCACCACGAACAACCCCGCCGCCACCGGCTGCCACCCCAGCTTGTGCAGATCCAGCGTCACGCTGTCCGCACACTCCACCCCCGCCAACAACCCCCGCAGCCGCTCACTGAACAGCAACGACCCCCCGTACGCCGCGTCCACATGCAGCCGCACCCCGAACCGCCGCACCACCGCCGCCACTTCGGCCAACGGATCCACCGCACCCGTGTCCGTCGTCCCCGCCGTCGCCACCACCAGCACCCGCGGCCCCGCGGCACCCGACTCCGGCACCAGCTCCGACAGCACCCGCTCCAGCGCCGACGCCTCCAGCACACCCGCCGGCGACGGCACCACCACCGGCGCCCGCAACCCCAGCAACCACGCCGCCCGGTGCACACTGTGATGCGCGAACTCCCCGCACACCACCCGCACCTCGGGCCCCAGCACCTCACGCGCCAGCAGCACACCCAGCTGATTCGACTCCGTACCCCCCGTCGTCACCAGCGCATCCGGAACCCCGCCCCCCGCACCCGACGACCCACGCCCCGCGAACACCCGGCCCGCCAGCTCCCGGCACGTCACCGCCTCCAACTCCGAAGCCGCAGGCGCCTGATCCCACGAATCCATCGACGGATTCAACGCACTCACCGCCAGATCCGCCGCGGCCGCCACCGCCAACGGCGGACAGTGCAGATGCGCCGCACACAACGGATCAGCCGGATCCGCCGCACCCGCGGCCAGCACCCCCACCAGATCCCGCAACGCCGCCTCGGCCCCCACCCCCCACTCCGGAACCGCAGGACCCACCACACCCCGCACAGCCCGCCGCACCCGCTCCGGCCCCCCGGCCGGCAACGGACCACCCCGCTCCACCGCACCCGAGGCCAACGCCCCCAACACGGCCTCCGTCAACGGCCGCAACGCCGCCGGACCCTCCACACCCCCCGCAGGCAAGCAGGAACCCTCGACGGAGCTGGCGCACATAGAAGAAGCTTTCTCACGAACGGATAAAACGAGTAAGGCTGCCCTCACTCAAGTCCGCCACCCCCCGTCCCGTCACGGCCTCCCCACCACTTCAGCCGAAGGAGGGACCCCAACCCTCAGAACTTCGCGCCCACATGTGCGTCCATCAACGCCACCGAACTCCGCCGCGCCACCGAGAGGTTGTACGCGCCACGCGCCCGCCGCGTCAGCTTCCACTCCACCCCCGCACGGTCCAGCGCGGCGCCGCAGAGCCCCACGATGTCCTCGGAGTTGTTGGTGAAGAAGTACCGCGGATACTCGTACCGCTTCCGCTCACCGGCGACCGTCCGCACCGTCCAGTTGGTGATCCGGCAGCCGTCGGAGTGGATCAACCCGCGCACGAACTCCCACGGGTACTCGTCCACGATCGCCTGCTGCCACGCCTCCAGCGCGATCCGCCGCTCGTGCTTCGGGCCGGGCCCGTGCTGCGGAAACAGGCACGTCCAGTGACAGCTGTACGCGGTGACCGCGACGTACCCCGGCTGCTGCACGCGGCAGACCCGGTTGCCCGGCCGGACGGCCCGCACGGCGCGTTCGCACTGCTCGATCAGCCCCGGGTAGTCGTTCGCGCAGGCGATGCGGAGGGCGCTGGTGCGGGGGCCGCTGCTGATGCAGCCGTCGCCGAGGTAGAGGCCGAGGAGGTACGCGTAGGCGGGGACGTCCTCGGGGAGGCGGGGTGTCCCGTCACAGCGCGGGCAGTCGGCGGGGCGTGAGGGGAGGGGCCGGGACCGCCAGGAGGCGAGCGCCGCGCGGGAGACGCCGCACCGGCGGCTGGCGGAGTTGAGGCTGTGGCCCTGTGCGAGCAGCGCGAGGGCCTTGCGACGGGTGGCGAGGTCGTACATGCCACGAGGGTCGTCGGGGGAGGCCCCGGAGGGGGAGAATCGAAAACGCGTTCACCTTATCGGGTGAACGCATCAGGCTCTGCTTGCAACCTTGGAATCGAAGGGAGAGTGCCCCGGGTCGGACTCGAACCGACACTGTATGGGTTTTGAATCCATCGTCTGCTGCCAATTGGACTACCGGGGCCAACGGATCGAAGGTTTACCACGACCTGCTGTGCGACCACTTTACAACAGGTAGGTAGGCTCGGGGTTCCCACCTGCGCGGAAACGAGGAGCCCAGTGAGCACCGCGGACATCCCCGAGCCCCACCCGTCCGGCGCCGAGAACGGCGCGGGAGCAGCCGGAGCCGATGCTGCCGACGGCGTCGACGCCGTCGCCGAGGAGACGAACACCTCGCACGTGCCTCCGCTGACCACGCGTGTGGTGATCGCGGAGGACGAGGCGCTCATCCGGATGGATCTCAAGGAGATGCTTGAGGAGGAGGGCTACACCGTCGTCGGTGAGGCCGGTGACGGGCAGACGGCCATCGACCTGGCCCGTGAGCACCAGCCCGACCTGTGCATCCTGGACGTCAAGATGCCGGTGATGGACGGGATTTCGGCGGCGGAGCGGATCGCGGCGGAGAGCATCGCGCCGGTGCTGATGCTGACGGCGTTCTCGCAGCGTGAGCTCGTGGAGCGGGCGCGGGACGCGGGGGCGATGGCGTATCTGGTGAAGCCGTTCAGCAAGAGTGACGTGGTGCCGGCGATCGAGATGGCGGTCTCGCGGTTCACGGAGCTGAAGGCGCTGGAGAAGGAGGTCGCGGACCTCGCGCAGCGGCTGGAGACGCGGAAGCTGGTGGACCGGGCGAAGAGTGTGCTGCAGACGCAGTACGGGCTGACGGAGCCGGCGGCGTTCCGGTGGATCCAGAAGACGTCGATGGACCGGCGGCTGTCGATGCAGCAGGTGGCCGAGGCCGTGATCGCCGATGGCGAGGAGCGTAAGCAGCAGCAGAAGTAGTGCGGTAGGGAGTACGGCGAGAGGCGGCGTCCGCGGGTGCGGGCGCCGCCTCTTGGTGTGTGCGGCGGGTGTCAGGCGTCGCGGAGCATGCAGGTGAGGCGGGCGGTGCAGACGCGCTTGCCCGCCTCGTCGGTGATGACGGTCTCGTAGGTGGCGGTGCTGCGGCCCTGGTGGACGGGGGTGGCGGTGCCGGTGATGAGGCCGGAGCGTACGCCGCGGTGGTGGGTGCAGTTGAGGTCGACGCCGACGGCGAGGCGGTGGGGGCCGCCGTGGAGCATGGCGCCGACGGAGCCGAGGGTTTCGGCGAGTACGGCGGAGGCGCCGCCGTGGAGGAGGCCGTAGGGCTGGGTGTTGCCTTCGACGGGGAGGGTGCCGACGACTTTTTCGGGGGCGGCTTCGACGACGTTGAGGCCCATGCGTTCGCCGAGGTGTCCCGCGGAGAAGAGGGTGGGCAGGTCGATGCCGCTGCCGGACCACTGGTCGATGATGTGCTGCGGGAATGTGGTGGTGCTCTGCTCGCCCATGGCTGCGGCTCCGTCGCCCTTGGTCGGTGGGTGCTTGGTGTGTGCACTGTCTTACCAGCCGGGATGCGGGTGGTGGGGGGTCAGGCTCTGGTGATCCGGATCACGACGGATTTGCTGGTGGGGGTGTTGCTGGTGTCGGCGGTGGCGTCGAGGGGGACGAGGACGTTGGTCTCGGGGTAGTAGGCGGCGGCGCAGCCTCGTGCGGTGGGGTAGTGGACGACGCGGAAGCCGGGGGCGGTGCGTTCGGTGCCGTCGTGCCATTCGCTGGTGAGGTCGGCCATGTCGCCGTCGTCCAGGCCGTGTTGGCGGGCGTCGTCGGGGTGGAGGAGGACGACGCGGCGGCCGCCGTGGATGCCGCGGTAGCGGTCGTCGAGGCCGTAGACGGTGGTGTTGTACTGGTCGTGGGAGCGGAGGGTCTGGAGGAGGAGGCGGCCTTCGGGGGCCTGGGGGTATTCGACGGGGGCGGCGGTGAAGTTGGCCTTGCCGGTGGCGGTGGGGAAGGTGCGGTTGTCGCGGGGGGCGTGGGGGAGGGTGAAGCCTCCGGGGTGTGCGGCGCGTTGGTTGTAGTCGTGGAAGCCGGGGACGACGCGGCTGATGCGGTCGCGGATGGTGGCGTAGTCGGCTTCGAACTCTTCCCAGGGTGTGGTGCTGTCCTCGCCGAGGGTGTGCCGGGCGAGGCGGCAGACGATGGCGGGTTCGGAGAGGAGTTCGGGGTGGGCGGGTTCGAGGCGGCCGCGTGAGGCGTGGACCATGCCCATGGAGTCCTCGACGGTGACGAATTGGGGGCCGGTGGCCTGTTCGTCGCGTTCGGTGCGGCCGAGGGTGGGGAGGATGAGCGCGCGGGCGCCGGTGACGCAGTGCGAGCGGTTGAGTTTGGTGGAGACGTGCACGGTGAGCCGGGCGCGGCGCATGGCGTTCTCGGTCACGGTGGTGTCGGGGGAGGCGGCGACGAAGTTGCCGCCCATGGCGAAGAAGACCTTGGCGTCGCCGTCACGGAGGGCGCGGATGGCGCGGACGACGTCGAGGCCGTGGTGGCGTGGTGGTGCGAAGCCGAATTCCTTCTCGAGGGCGTCGAGGAAGGCGGGCGCCGGCCGTTCGTAGATGCCCATGGTGCGGTCGCCCTGGACGTTGCTGTGGCCGCGTACGGGGCAGACGCCGGCGCCGGGGCGGCCGATGGCGCCGCGGAGGAGGAGCAGGTTGACGACTTCGCGGATGGTGGGGACGGAGTGTTTGTGCTGGGTGAGGCCCATGGCCCAGCAGACGACGGGGCGTTCAGCTGCGGTGATGAGCTGGTGTGCCCGGTGGATCTCGTCGCGGGTGAGGCCGGTGGCGCGGAGGGTCTCGTCCCAGTCGAGGGTGCGGGCCGCGGTGGCGAACTCCTCGTATCCGTGGGTGTGTTCGCGGATGAAGTCGTGGTCGAGGGTGTCGGGGTCGTTGACCAGGAGGTGGTTGAGGGCGCGGAAAAGTGCCTGGTCGCCGCCGAGCCGGATCTGGAGGAAGAGGTCGGTGAGGGGGGTGCCGCGGCCGGCGAGGCCGCGGGCGTTCTGGGGGTTCTTGAAGCGTTCGGTGCCGGCTTCGGGGAGGGGGTTGACGGTGATGATGCGGGCGCCGTTGCGTTTGGCTTTTTCGAGGGCGCTGAGCATGCGGGGGTGGTTGGTGCCGGGGTTCTGTCCGGCGACGATGACGAGGTCGGCCTGGTGGAGGTCGTCGAGGAGGACGCTGCCCTTGCCGACGCCGAGGGTTTCGGTGAGGGCTTCGCCGGAGGACTCGTGGCACATGTTGGAGCAGTCGGGGAGGTTGTTGGTGCCGAGTTCGCGGGCGAAGAGCTGGTAGAGGAAGGCGGCTTCGTTGCTGGTGCGTCCGGAGGTGTAGAAGACGGCTTCGTCGGGGGTGTCGAGGGCGCGGAGTTCTCCGGCGACGATGTCGAAGGCGGTTTCCCAGCTGACGGGTTCGTAGTGGGTGGCGTCTTCGGCGAGGTACATGGGCCGGGTGAGGCGGCCTTGCTGTCCGAGCCAGTAGCCGGAGCGTTCGGCGAGGGTGGTGACGGGGTGTTCGGCGAAGAAGGCGGGGGTGACGCGGCGGAGGGTGGCTTCTTCGGCGACGGCTTTGGCGCCGTTCTCGCAGAATTCGGCGGTGTGCCGTTTGTCCGGTTCGGGCCAGGCGCAGCCGGGGCAGTCGAAGCCGTCCTTCTGGTTGACCCGGAGCAGGGTGAGCGCGGTGCGTTTGGCGCCCATCTGCTGGTGGGCCATGCGCAGGGAGTTGGTGACGGCCTTGGGGCCGGCGGCGGAGTGCTGCGGGGGTGTGACCTCGGGGGTGTCCTGGGCCGGGTCGTGAGCGGGCGGCTTACTCATGGTGCCGATGGTGCCACGGTCGGCGTGGGCGGCACAGGTGCTGGTCACGGGCGGTCGGAGCGGGTTGTCGGTGGCGCGTGGGAGTATCGGGGGCGTGGCTAAGACGGCATCCCATGACACCCGATCCCCCGACTCGGCATCCTCGGATTCCGGGAACGTTCCCCGTTTGCTCCTGATGGACGGGCATTCGCTCGCTTATCGGGCTTTCTTCGCCTTGCCGGCGGAGAATTTCTCGACGACGACGGGCCAGACGACGAACGCGGTCTACGGCTTCGCGTCGATGCTGGCGAACACGTTGCGTGATGAGGCGCCGACGCATTTCGCGGTGGCGTTCGATGTTTCGCGGAAGACGTGGCGGTCGGAGGAGTTCGCGGAGTACAAGGCGAACCGGTCGAAGACGCCGGACGAGTTCAAGGGTCAGGTCGCGCTGATCGGTGAGCTGCTGGACGCGATGCGGGTGCGTCGTTTCGCGGTGGACGGTTTCGAGGCGGACGACGTGATCGCGACGTTGGCGACGCGTGCGGAGGCCGAGGGTTTCGAGGTCTCGATCGTCACGGGTGACCGGGACGCGTTCCAGTTGGTGTCGGACCGGGTGACGGTGCTGTATCCGACGAAGGGCGTCTCGGAGCTGACGCGTTTCACTCCTGAGAAGGTGCAGGAGAAGTACGGTCTGTCGCCGGCGCAGTATCCGGATTACGCGGCGTTGCGGGGCGATCCTTCGGACAATCTGCCGGGTATTCCGGGGGTGGGGGAGAAGACGGCCGCGAAGTGGATCAACCAGTTCGGTTCGTTCGCCGAGTTGGTGGAGCGGGTCGACGAGGTGAAGGGCAAGGCGGGGCAGAATCTCCGTGATCATCTGGAGTCGGTGCAGCTGAACCGTCGGCTCACGGAGATGGTGCGGGACGTGGAACTGCCCTGCGGCCCGGACGACTTGGCGCGTGCCCCGTACGACCAGGAGGAGCTGCGGGGGGTGCTGGACACGCTGGAGTTCCGGCATCAGAACTTCCGGGACCGGCTGTTCGCGGTCGATCCGGGCGGCGCCGAGGAGGAGCAGGCGCCGGCGGAGGGCGTTTCCGTCGACGGCACGGTGCTGACGGCGGGGGAGCTGGCCCCGTGGCTGGAGGAGCACCGCGGGAGCATGCTCGGGCTGGCGACGGTGGACGAGTGGAAGCTGGGCGCGGGCGGGGTCTCGCAGGTGGCGCTGGCGACGGCGGCCGGTCCGGCGGTGTGGTTCGATCCGTCGCAGCTGGACGAGGCGGACGAGCGGGCCTTCGCGGCCTGGGCCGCGGACGCGGAGCGGCTGAAGGTCGTGCACGACGCCAAGGGCATCATGCGGGTGTTCGCGGAGCACGGCTGGAGCGTCGAGGGTGTCTCGATGGACACGGCGCTGGCGGCGTATCTGGACAAGCCGGGGCGTCGTTCGTTCGCGCTGGACGCGCTGTCGGTGGAGTATCTGGGCCGTGAGCTGGGCCCGGCGGCCGAGGCGAGCGGCCAGTTGGCGCTGGGTGTGGAGGAGCACGCCGAGGCGGACGCGCTGATGGTGAAGGCGCGTACGGTGCTGGATCTCGGGGTGATGTTCGAGGAGCGGCTGGCGCAGGTCGGTGCGGCGGAGCTGCTGCGGGAGCTGGAGCTGCCGACGTCGGCGCTGCTGGCGCGGATGGAGCGGGCGGGGATCGCCGCGGACCGCGAGTGGCTGCAGGGTCTGGAGCAGCAGTTCGCCGACGCCGCGCAGCAGGCGGTGAAGGAGGCGCACGCGGCGGTGGGTCACGAGTTCAATCTCGGCTCGCCGAAGCAGCTGCAGGAGGTCCTCTTCGGCGAGCTGGGGCTGCCGAAGACGAAGAAGACGAAGACGGGCTGGACGACGGACGCGGATGCGCTGGCCTGGCTGGCGCAGCAGACGGAGCATGAGCTTCCGGTGCTGATGCTGCGGTACCGGGAGCAGCAGAAGCTGCGGACGACGGTCGAGGGTCTGATCAAGACGATCGCGGCGGACGGCCGTATCCACACCTCGTTCTCGCAGACGGTCGCGGCGACGGGCCGGCTGTCCTCGACGGAGCCCAATCTGCAGAACGTGCCGGTGCGGACGGACGAGGGCCGGGCGATCCGGCGTGGTTTCCGGGTCGGCGGCGCGTACGAGTCGCTGATGACGGCGGACTACAGCCAGATCGAACTGCGGGTGATGGCGCATCTGTCGGAGGACGAGGGCCTGATCGAGGCGTTCACCTCGGGCGAGGATCTGCACACCACGGTCGCCTCCCAGGTGTTCGGGGTGGCTCCGGCCGAGGTCGATCCGGAGATGCGCCGCAAGATCAAGGCGATGAGCTACGGGCTGGCGTACGGGCTGTCGGCGTTCGGTCTGTCGCAGCAGCTGGATGTGCCGCCGGACGAGGCGCGCAGGCTGATGGACACCTTCTTCGAGCGGTTCGGCGGGGTGCGGGACTATCTGCATCACGTGGTGGAGGAGGCCCGTGCCATCGGCTACACCCAGACGATCATGGGCCGTCGCCGGTATCTGCCGGATCTCAACAGCGACAACCGGCAGCGCCGTGAGATGGCGGAGCGGATGGCGTTGAACGCCCCGATCCAGGGCACGGCGGCGGACATCGTGAAGGTCGCCATGCTGCGGGTCGACGAGGCGCTGCGGGCCGAGGAGCTGCGTTCGCGGCTGCTGCTCCAGGTGCACGACGAGATCGTGCTGGAGGTCGCGTCCGGCGAACGGGACGCGGTGGAGGAGCTGGTGCGCCGGGAGATGGCCGGCGCGGTCGAACTGCGGGCCCCGCTGGACGTGTCGGTGGGTCACGGCGGCGACTGGGAGTCGGCCGCGCACTGACGCGGGTGCGCGGCGGTTCGTCCGCCGCGCGTGCGGTTTTCCGCCCCGTCCGGCCAACTGCCGGGCGGGGCGGAGCTGTTGGCGGTCCCGGCGTGGGCTGCGGAAGGGGGTGTGCACAGTGCCTTCGAGGGCAGCCGAAGGGGCGTCCGGTATGCCCTGGGAGCACTGACTATTGGCCTGCACGTGCCGTAGGGTCACCGGTGTTGGCATCCGGAGGGGAGAGGACGGGTCTGACCCATGGCGCGTTACCGGGGCAAGCACGCGGCGGCGAAGAGCGTCGAGGGGGCGGGCGGCGGCGGTGGCCTCCGCGCCACCGGGACGCTCCGCAGAGGGGTGACGAGCGCGGCCGTGGTCGCGGTGGCGCTGGCCGCGCTGACCGCGTCGCAGGCCCCGGGGGCCGACGTCGACGTGCGGCGGGGTGCCGAGCGGGGCCCGGCCTCGGGCGACGGTCCGCCCGGCGACGGCTCGTACCACACCGAACTCCCGCCGCTGGACTCCCCGGAGCCGCAGCCGGGCTCGGGCGACCGCGACCCGTCGGCCGGGCTGCCCGGCGCCGGAAAGGCGGAGGCCGGCGTTCCGGCGACGTTGCTCGCCGCGTACAAGAAGGCCGCCGCCGCGCTGGAGCGGGAGTCGCCGGGGTGCGGCCTGCGCTGGGAACTCCTCGCCGCCATCGGCAAGGTGGAGTCCGGGCAGGCGCGTGGCGGCGCCGTCGACGGGGAGGGCACCACGCTCCGGCCGATCCTCGGCCCGGTGCTCAACGGCGCGGGCTTCGCGCGGATCACCGACACCGACGGCGGGGTGTGGGACGGCGACACCACCTTCGACCGCGCGGTCGGCCCGATGCAGTTCATACCGTCGACCTGGGCGCGCTGGGGTGCCGACGGCAACGCCGACGGCCGCCGCGACCCGGGCAACATCCACGACGCGGCGCTCGCCGCCGGCCGCTACCTGTGCGCCGGCGGCCGCGACCTGTCCTCCCGGGCCGGCCTGGACCAGGCGATCCTCAGCTACAACAACTCCCGCGCCTACCTGCGGACGGTCCTGGCCTGGTACGAGTTCTACCGCGAGGGCACCCACGAAGTCCCCGACGGCCGCGGCCCGTTGCCCACCTCCCCGGGCGCCGGCATCGAGGAACGTGCCGGTTCGGATTCCGGTTCGGGTTCCGGTTCGGGTTCGGGCGGCTCCGACGGTTCCGGCCCGGGCGGCTCCGACGGCGGCAAGGGCAGTGACAAGGACGGCGGCAAGGACGGCGGCGACCACACCGACGGCGACGGAAGCGGCGACGGAACCGGCACCGGCGACAACACCGGCGGCGCCGGCAGCGACGACGGCCAGAGCGGCGGCACCGACGGCGGCACCGGCGACGGAACCGACGGCGGCTCCTCGTCCCCCGACCCCGCCCCCGACGCCCCCGACCCCGCGGCCCCCACGAGCCTCCGGCCCGTCGGCGAGCGGGAGTTGACGGCCACCACGGGCGAGACCTTCCCCGAGCCCGCGCGGGTCCGGGCCGAGACGGCGAAGGGCAAGCCCGCGCCGGACGCCGACGTCCGGTACGAGATCGTCGGCGAGACCGGTGCGCGCTTCCCCTGGGGCGCGAAGAAGGTCACCGTCGCGACCGACGACGACGGCACCGCCACCGCACCCGAACTCCGCGCCGGTGACGAGCCGGGAACGTTCACCCTGCGCGCCACCGTCGTCGAGGGGAAGACGGCCGAACCGGCCGAGGACGCGCCGGCCACCGAGTTCCGGGCGACGGTGGAGGAGGCGCCCGAGCAGCGCGCCGACACCCTGGCCCGCGCCGAGGACGAGCCGCTCACGGCCGAGCCCGACGACGCCTTCGCCGAACGGCTGCGGTTCACCGCCACGCAGGACGGGGAGCCGGTGGCCGAGGCCCCCGTCTCGGCCCGTCTGATCGCCGACAAGGCGGACGCGGAGACGCATGACGAGGGCGGCGACGGCCCGCAGGCCGAGGAGAACGACAAGGGCCCGCACTTCACCGACTGGCTCGGCCGCCCCGTCCGTACCCTGACCGAACTGCGCACGGACGCCGACGGCGGGCTGACCCTGCCCCGCATCCACACGGACGGCCACGAGGGCACGTTCACCCTGCTGCTCGCCACCGCCGACGGCGCCCGGCTGACCGTCGACCTCACGGTACGCAACCCCTGACCGGGACCAACGCCCGTCCACAGACGGGCAGTTGACGCGGCGCGTACGAGGGCCGGTGCGGAATCCCCGCACCGGCCCTCGTGCGTGTGCCCGTCTCCCGCCCCGGAGTCACGGGCCCCGGGCCGCGCGCAACGGTGTTCTCATCTGTGCCCCCCGTTGCTACGGTGCCCCGGCCTGACGCCCTATCAGATTTCTCCTGGGAGGTGCCGCGCATGCGTGCCCTCGTCGCCGCCGGAGCCGGTCTGGCCGCCGCCCTCGCCCTCGTCTTCGCGATCACGGCCGTCGGCGTGCCGCCCGGCGAGACCTCGCCGCGACCGCTGCACACCACCGTCCCCAAGCACCCGTAGCCCGCAGCCCCCGAGCCCGAAGCCCCGAGCCCGAAGCAGGAGGAGGGCCCCGCCATGCGTCGTACCGCCGCGCGCCGTACCGATCCGCGTCCCGCCCGTCGCGGCATGCGCCGCAGGGCGAGCCTGATCCTGCTCGCCTTCGCCGTCTTCTTCACCGCGCTCGCCCCGCTGATGCGCTGGTACGCCTTCCCGCGACTGGCGAAGATCCCGCCCAGCCAGTACCAGGCGGTCGTGATGGAGGCGAAGGACGCCACACTCCTCGACTACGCCACCATGCGGCCGAAGAAGGCCGACAAGGTCAGCATCGTGCAGACCCTGAAGGGCAACGTGGAGGAGGCCGAGAAGGTCCGCGAGCGCACCGGCCGGGACGTCGTCGTCTGGGACACCCTCAGCTATGTCGCCGACGAGGACGGCAAGATGGTCTCCCGCATCCCCGAGCGGTACATCTTCGACGCCCACACCCAGGACCCGGTCAACGCACCGGGGGAGCACGTCGACGGCGACCCCGTACGCCGCGAGGGCATCGAGTACAAGTGGCCCTTCCTGACGGAGAAGCGGGACTACGAGTACTTCGACTTCCAGACCCGCACCTCCGCGCCCATCCACTACAAGGGCACCCGCACCTTCCGCGGGCTGGAGGTGTACTACTTCGAGCAGACCATCCCCTGGACGAAGGTGAAGGTCCCCAAGAAGCTGCCCATGGGCGCCACCCCCGAGATCGTGAAACAGGCCGGGATGGAGCGCTGGTACAGCACCAAGCGGATGTTCTGGGTCGACCCGACGACCGGCGCGCCCGTCAACGGCGAGGAGCTGCACAAGGAGGAGATGCGCTGGACGGGGAACCCGGACAAGGAACCCCTCACCGCCTTCGCCGGGCACGTGAAGATGCGGCCCGACTTCCTCGCCGACACCGTCGAAATGGTCAGCGCCCAGCGGCAGTTGGTGCTGCTCCTCACCACCTACCTGCCCTGGGGATTCCTCGGCCTCGGCGCCGGAGCGCTGACCCTCTCCCTCGTCCTGGAGGCCCGCGGCCGCAGGCCGGACGAGCCCGGCCCCGCACCCGAACCCGCCCCGGAACCGGCCCACGTCTGACCCCGGGCGGGCCCGCGCCTCAGTCGCGCCGCGCGCGGGCCGCGCCCGCGGTGGTGCGGCGGGTCGGTTCGGCCGTCGCCGGGTCCTCGGGCCAGGGGTGCTTGGGGTAGCGGCCCCGCAGCTCGGCGCGCACCGACCGGTAGCC
This sequence comes from Streptomyces sp. HNM0574, assembly GCF_012726235.1. Taxonomy (GTDB): domain Bacteria; phylum Actinomycetota; class Actinomycetes; order Streptomycetales; family Streptomycetaceae; genus Streptomyces. The sequence goes on along the minus strand of NZ_JAASAH010000004.1, from coordinate 152,429 downwards.
GTCCCGCCAGAACGAGGCCAGATCCGCCGTCACCGCCGCCGGACGCCCGGCGGGGGAGAGCAGATGGACGAGCAGCGGCACCCGGCCACCGGCGATCCGCGGGGTCTCGGCCCAGCCGAAGAGCTCCTGGAGCTTCACCGCGAGCACCGGCTGACCGTCCCCGTACTCGACCCGGATCCGCGAGCCGGAGGGCACCTCGATCCGCTCCGGCGCGAGTTCGTCGAGCCGCGCCGCCTCCCCGCTCGCCCACGGCAGCAGCCCGCCCAGGATCTGGCCCGCCTCGACGCGGCCCAAGTCGGCGCGGGTACGCACCCGGTCGAGCCAGCCGTCACCGGCCCGCGCCAGCAGCGCCTCGTCGGACACCTCGGGCCAGGGCGCGCCCAGTTCGCGGTGCAGGAAGGCCAGCCGCCGGCGCAGGGAGACGGCGGACTCCGGCCACTTCAGCTGCGCGAGCCCCTCGCGCCGCAGCCCGTCGAGCAGGGCCGCGCGCAGCGCCTCCGGCTCCGGATCGGCGACCCGCCGCCCGGACAGCTCGACGGCGCCGAGGGTCTCCACCTCCCGGGCCACGACGTCGCCGCGCTCCGCGTCCCAGCGCACCTCCTCGTGCACCCCGTGCAGCGCACCGGCGGCGCCCCGCGCGGTCTCGTCGTCGACGGCCGCGGCCAGCCGGATCCGGGCCGAGGCCGAGCCCGCGGGCCGGTCCGCGACCGCGACGGCCAGCCAGGGCGCACCCCGCAGCCCCGAACCGGAACCGAGCCCGGCCCGCGTCCCGGACACCATCAGGTACGCGCCCTCCTCCCGGACCCGCCCGATCCGCTCCGGGTACGCGAGCGCCAGCACCGTCCCGACGGCCTGCGCGTCCTCAGCGCCGTCCCCGCCGGAAGCAGGCGTCCCGTCCGGTACGGCGCGGCGCAGCCGGCGCACCTCGGTGCGCCAGCGCGCCCCGTACGCGTCCCGCCCGCGACGGGCAGCGCGCAGCGCCTCGACCGCGTCGTCCCCGTACTCCCGCGGCGGCTCGTCGCTCAGCAGCGCCACGACCTCGGCCGCCCGCTCCGCGCCCACCCGCTCGGCACCGTCCAGCAGCGCGCGGGCCAGGCGCGGGTGCACACCCATCCGCGCCATCCGCGTACCGCGCGCCGTCGGACGCCCCGACGCGTCCACCGCGCCGACCGCGAGCAGCGTCTCCCGCGCCGCGGCCAGCGCGCCCCGCGGCGGCGCGTCCAGCAGGGCCAGGTCCGCCGCGTCCGGATCGCCCCAGCAGGCGGCCTGGAGCGCGAAGGACGTCAGGTCCGCGACGGTGATCTCCGGCGACGGCCAGCGCGGCCGCGACACGTCCTCGGCCTCCGCCCAGCACCGGTAGACCGTGCCGGGCGCCTCGCGCCCCGCCCGCCCCTGCCGCTGCCCGGCCGCGGCGGCCGACACCCGCACCGTCGTCAGCGAGCCCAGCCCCCGCGCGTGATCCCGGCGCGGCTCCCGCGCGAGCCCCGCGTCCACGACGGTCCGCACGCCCGGCACCGTCAGGCTCGACTCGGCGACCGACGTCGCCAGGATCACCCGCCGCCCGGGCCCCGGATTCCCGCGCAGCACCGCGTCCTGCACCCGCGCCGGCGCCCTGCCGTGCAGCTGGAGCACCTCCGCCGGAGCGCCGTCGAGCAGCCCCGCCACCCGCGCGATCTCCCCGGTCCCGGGCAGGAAGCACAGCACGTCCCTGTCCCCGGTCTCGTCCAGCGCCTGCCGCACCGTCGCCGCGACGTGCCGCAGCAGCGCCGGATCGACCCGCATCCCGTGCGGCGGCCGCACCGCGCGCGGCGGCGGCACGTGCCGCACCGCCACCGGGTACGCCTCCCCGCCGCCCCGCACCACCGGCGCGGGGCCCGCCCCGTCGTGGCCGCCCAGCAGCCGCGCCCAGGCGGCGCTGTCCTGCGTCGCCGAGGCGGCCAGCAGCCGCAGGTCGGGACGGAGCGTGGCGAGGACGTCGGTGAGGAAGGCGAGCGCGGTGTCCGCGTCCAGGTGCCGCTCGTGGCACTCGTCCATCAGCACCACGTCGGTGCCGGGCAGCTCCTGGTCCCGCTGCAACCGTTGCAGCAGCACCCCGGTGGTGACCACCTCGACCCGGGTACGCGGCCCCACCCGCCGCTCACCCCGCACCGTGAACCCGACGCGCTCCCCGGCCCGTTCACCGAGCAGCCACGCCATCCGCTCCGCCGCCGACCTGGCCGCCATCCGCCGCGGCTCGGCCACCAGCACCCGCGCGGGCGCGGCCCCGTCGTCCAGCAGCCCGGCCAGCGCGAGCGGGACGAGCGTCGTCTTTCCCGTACCGGGCGGCGCGTGCAGCACGGCCGTGCCCCGCTCGTCGAGCGCCGTACGCAGCGCGGGCAGCGCGGCGGCGACGGGCAGCGCGGCGAGCGCGTCCCGGGAGGCGGAGTCCGGCACCCGCCTCAGTCCCGTTCGCACACGAAGACGGCGGTGCCGGGGATCAGCTTCCCCCGCAGCGGCGACCAGCCGCCCCACTCCTGCCGGTTGTGGTCGGGCCACTCCGGCTCGACCAGGTCCAGCAGCCGGAACCCGGAGGCCACCACGTCCCGCACCCGGTCACCCACCGTGCGGTGGTGCTCCACGTACACCGCCGCCCCCGACTCGTCCTGCTCCACGTACGGGGTGCGGTCGAAGTACGAGGCGGAGACGGTCAGCCCCTCGGGCCCCGGCTCGTCGGGCAGGGCCCAGCGGAAGGGGTGCGTCACGGAGAACACCCAGCGCCCGCCGGGCCGCAGCACCCGCCGCACCTCGCTCATCACCCGCACCGGGTCCGCGACGAAGGGCAGCGCGCCGTAGGCGGAACAGGCCAGGTCGAAGGAGCCGTCCGCGAACGGCAGCAGCCGCGCGTCCGCCTCCACCAGCGGAAACGTGAGATCCCCGCCGCGCCCGTCGCCGATCCGCAGCGCGTGCTGGAGCTGCCGGTGCGAGAGGTCGACGGCGACCGGCCGCGCCCCCTGCTCGGCCAGCCAGCGCGAGCACTGCGCCGCACCCGCGCCGATCTCCAGCACGTCACGCGCGGCCAGCGCGGACGCGGGGCCGAGCAGCCGCGCCTCCTCCTCGTCGAGGCCCTCGGGGCACCAGACGAAGCGCGCGTCCCCGAGGAACGCGCCGTGCTCGCTCTGGTACTCGTCGGCGTTCCGGTCCCACCAGCCGCGGTTCGCCCGGCTGCTCTCGGCCCCGCCGGCCCGCCGCCGCACGGCCTCCGGCTCGCTCTCGCCGCCGGGGACGGAGGAAACGGAGGACGGGGCCGAGCCGGGGCCGGTGGCCGCCTGTTCTGCTGTCATTGCTGTGTACCTGCCGGACGTGTCGGGGCGGTGCGCTGCCGTACGCCCGCCCGTCACGGAATCCGGGGCCGCGCGCCGTTCCGGGCGGCGGGCTGCCGTACCCTCTTCGGCCTCGGCTTTTGTGCTCCGCGACCCCTCGCGGTGCCGCCTCCCGGCGTGTGTGACGCAGCGGGTTGTGCCGGGTATGGGACGTTCGATCCCAGGTGTGCTCTTTCGTGCATTGACCATGCCCAGCAGCCCCCGTATGCTACAAGTTGCGCTGCGGGCTTGCGGGCTTCAGACAGAGCAGGCCGCGCTCGCAACTGTTGTTTGTCCCCTCGGGTTTGTGGCTTTCTGGGCCGTCTCCGGCTGACTTGCAGTGGTGCGAAAAGGGCTCTCGGCGCAGCAGTACCTACGACTTCATGTCCGTACCGGAGACCTTTCACCACATGACGAGCAGCACCGAGACCACCGCCACCACTCCGCAGGTTGCGGTTAACGACATCGGTTCCGAGGAAGCCTTCCTCGCCGCGATCGACGAGACGATCAAGTACTTCAACGACGGCGACATCGTCGACGGCGTCATCGTGAAGGTCGACCGGGACGAGGTCCTGCTCGACATCGGTTACAAGACCGAAGGTGTCATCCCTTCCCGAGAGCTGTCGATCAAGCACGACGTCGACCCCAACGAGGTCGTCGCCGTCGGTGACGAGATTGAGGCCCTCGTCCTTCAGAAGGAGGACAAGGAAGGCCGCCTGATCCTCTCGAAGAAGCGCGCCCAGTACGAGCGTGCCTGGGGCACCATCGAGAAGATCAAGGAAGAGGACGGCATCGTCACCGGTACCGTCATCGAGGTCGTCAAGGGTGGTCTCATCCTCGACATCGGCCTCCGTGGCTTCCTGCCGGCCTCCCTCGTCGAGATGCGCCGCGTCCGCGACCTGCAGCCGTACGTCGGCAAGGAGCTCGAGGCGAAGATCATCGAGCTCGACAAGAACCGCAACAACGTGGTTCTGTCCCGCCGCGCCTGGCTGGAGCAGACCCAGAGCGAGGTCCGTCAGACCTTCCTCACCACCCTCCAGAAGGGCCAGGTGCGCTCCGGCGTCGTCTCCTCCATCGTCAACTTCGGTGCCTTCGTGGACCTGGGTGGCGTGGACGGACTCGTGCACGTCTCCGAGCTGTCCTGGAAGCACATCGACCACCCCTCCGAGGTCGTCGAGGTCGGCCAGGAGGTCACGGTCGAGGTCCTGGACGTCGACATGGACCGCGAGCGCGTCTCCCTGTCGCTCAAGGCGACCCAGGAAGACCCGTGGCAGCAGTTCGCCCGGACGCACCAGATCGGCCAGGTCGTTCCCGGCAAGGTCACCAAGCTGGTTCCGTTCGGTGCGTTCGTCCGCGTCGACGAGGGCATCGAGGGCCTGGTCCACATCTCCGAGCTGGCCGAGCGCCACGTGGAGATCCCGGAGCAGGTCGTCCAGGTCAACGACGAGATCTTCGTCAAGGTCATCGACATCGACCTCGAGCGTCGCCGCATCAGCCTCTCGCTGAAGCAGGCCAACGAGGCCTTCGGTGCCGACCCGACGGCCGTCGACTTCGACCCGACGCTGTACGGCATGGCCGCCTCGTACGACGACCAGGGCAACTACATCTACCCCGAGGGCTTCGACCCCGAGGCCAACGACTGGCTGGAGGGGTACGAGAAGCAGCGCGAGGAGTGGGAGCGCCAGTACGCCGAGGCGCAGGCCCGCTTCGAGCAGCACCAGGCGCAGGTCATCAAGTCCCGCGAGGCCGACGAGCAGGCCGCTGCCGAGGGTGCCGCCACCGGCGGCCAGGGTCAGCAGCAGCAGGGCGGTGGCCAGCAGGGTGGCAACGGCGGCGGCGGTTCGTACTCCTCGGAGTCGGCCGATGACGCCGGTGCGCTCGCCTCGGACGAGGCCCTGGCGGCCCTCCGCGAGAAGCTCGCGGGCGGCCAGAGCTGACGCTCCGCCTCCCGGCCGCCGGGTGATCGTCCGGCGGCCGTCGTGAGCGGATGAGTCCGCCACGGCAGGCGACATCACGAAGGCCCCCGGAATCCGTAAGGGTTCCGGGGGCCTTCGTCGTACCCGGGCCGGGGAAGTACGGAGAAGCACGTCGGGGCCGGTGCGGAATGCACGTGGCGCTGCGGGTGTTGACCACGGGGTAAGCGATCAGGAGGGGCGGCAGCAGTGCTGGAACCACAGAGCGCGCAGAGCATGTACACCTGGGACAGGGCCGGACTCGACGCCGTGGACGCGGTGATCGACGACCCGGACGGTGCCGGGCTGGTGATGCTGTACCACCTCGAGGGCTTCATGGACGCCGGGGACACCGGCGAGCAGATCGTGGGCCGCATCCTGGAGCACCAGCCGCACGTCACCGTCGCCAGGTTCGACGTGGACCGGCTCATCGACTACCGCGCGCGCCGCCCGCTGATGACCTTCCGGCGGGACGCCTGGGTCGCCTACGAGCAGCCCCGCCTCGAACTCCGCCTGGTGCGGGACGCCACGGACGCGCCGTTCCTGCTGCTGTCCGGGCCCGAACCGGACGTCGAGTGGGAGCGGTTCGTGACCGCCGTGCGGGAGATCGTCGAACGCGTCGGGGTGCGGCTCGCGGTGAACTTCCACGGCATGCCCATGGGCGTGCCGCACACCCGTCCCGTCGGGCTCACCCCGCACGGCAACCGCACGGATCTGGTGCCCGGGCACAGCGTGATGTTCGACGAGGCGCAGGTGCCGGGCAGCGCGGCGGGGCTCACCGAGCTGCGGCTCGCGGAGTCGGGGCACGATGTGCTCGGTGTCGTCGCGCACGTGCCGCACTACATCTCGCGTTCGACGTATCCGGACGCGGCGCTCGTCGTCACGGAGGCCATCACCTCGGCGACGGGGCTGGTGCTGCCGGACGTGGCGCACGCGCTGCGCGGTGAGGCGCTGAAGACGCAGAACGAGATCGAACGTCAACTCGCCGAGGGCGACGAGGAGCTGACGTCCGTGGTGCGCGGGCTGGAGCAGCAGTACGACGCGCTGGCCGGTGCGGAGACCCGCGGCAGCCTCGTCGCCGAGTCGGCCGAGCTGCCCTCGGCGGAGGAGCTCGGGGCCGTGTTCGAGCGGTTCCTCGCCGAGCGGGAGGGCGAGGGCGGGGAAGGGCCCGGCGGGTCGTCGCCGGGTCTCGGCGGCTGACGGGCCCGTACGGGCGCGTGCGTACAGGAGTTCCCCGCTGCGGGTGACCTGGGGCCTGGGGGCCGGGGGTGACCGTATAGCGTGTCCGCATGTTGAAGGTCGGACTGACGGGTGGAATCGGCGCGGGCAAGAGTGAGGTCTCCGGCCTGCTCGGGGCGTACGGCGCGGTGATCGTCGACGCGGACAGGATCGCGCGTGAGGTCGTGGCCCCGGGGACGCCCGGACTGGCCGCCGTGGTCGCGGAGTTCGGGGAGGAGATCCTCGCCCCGGACGGCACGCTCGACCGGCCGAAGCTCGGGGCGCTCGTCTTCGCCGACACCGACCGGCTCGCCGCGCTGAACGCGATCGTGCACCCGCTCGTCGGCGCGCGCTCCGCCGAGCTGGAGGAGGCCGCGGGCGAGGGGGCCGTCGTGGTGCACGACGTGCCGCTGCTCGCGGAGAACGGTCTGGCCCCGCTCTACGACCACGTCGTGGTCGTCGACGCCACCCCCGAGACGCAGCTCGACCGGCTCGTGCGGCTGCGCGGCATGGACGAGGCGGAGGCCCGCGCGCGGATGGCGGCGCAGGCGACCCGCGAGGAGCGGCGTGCCCTGGCCGACACCGTGATCGACAACGACGGGCCGCTGGAACTGCTGGAGCCGCAGGTCCGGAAGCTGTGGGAGCTGCTGCGCGGGCGGCTGGCCGAGCAGGGCTGACGGCCGTCGTGGCGTCCGCAGGCGGGACGGGTGCGGGCGGGCGCGGCGGGGAATAGCGGGGGAGAGCGGTGCGTTGTCCGGGCCGTGGCGCCGATGGCGGCGTCCACGGCAGGACTCATGTCAGTACCGTGCGCGGCGACCGGGCCGCGCACGGCGACGAACGAGGCCGTAGCGGCAACAGAGCCCGGCGGCCCTGCGGCCCGGCGCGAGCCGGGCCCCACGGCACCGCGGTGAGGAGGCAGAACCCGTGCCCGAGACCACACCCGCGACCCATGTCATCAGCTTCCGTGCGGCGGAGCATCTGCTGGAGGCACGCGACCCGAGGGGAGCGGTGAAGCTCCTCGACGGCGTGATCGCCGAGCACCCGGAGAACACCGCGGCGCGGCTGCTGCGCGCCCGTGCCTACTTCCTGGGCGCGCAACTGCGTCCGGCCGAGGAGGAGTTCGGCTGGGTGCTGGAGCGGGAGCCGGACAACGCGTTCGCGCACTTCGCGCTGGCCCGTACGCTCCAGCGCGCGAGCCGGCCCGAGGAGGCGCGGCGGCACTTCCGGCTCGCCGCCGCGCTCGATCCGCGCCCCGACTTCGTCGAGGCCGCGGGGTTCGACACGGAGTGAGCCGCTCCTTCCGCCCCGGTCGCCGCGTCAGCCGCGCGGTGGCCGGGGCGGAGGTGTGTGGGTGCGGGCCCAGGTGGCCAGGGTGGCGAAGTCGTGGTCGCGCAGGCCGTGGCGCGGGTCGACGTGGTACGGCAGCGCGGGGCCGGGGTGGTGGGCGGCGATGAAGCGGCGTTCCCTGCGCGTGATGCCGTCGTCCACCCAGGCGAAGGGGCGGCCGGCGGCGTGCGCGACCAGTGACCGGGTCTTCCAGTGCAGCCCGTCGATCTCGGGCTCGATCCGCTCGGGCCAGGCGACGACCGGCAGCGAGGGCAGGCCGAGGACGGGGCCGACGCAGGCGTTCGCGTCCTCCGCCCAGGCCGTCGCCCAGACGAGGGTGAAGGGCAGCGCGGCCAGCTGGGGGCCGTGCGCGGGGCGGAGCCGGACGCGCAGTTCGGGGACGCGTCCGGGCGGGAGCGTGGCGTGCCGCGCGACCAGGCCCGGAGGGCGGAAGCGGTACCGGGTGTAGCCGCGCGGGCCGAGGCGGAGGCGGCCGAGGCGGGGGCCGGCGAAGGGGTTGAGCGGGCCGTCGACGTCCAGGAACAGCAGGGGCAGCGGGGAGGTGTCGTGCATGGCACCTGTGTACCCGGTGGCGGGGGCCGGGTGTGTGGCTCAATGTCGGTGGGCGCGCCTAGAGTTGGTGTGTGGGCGACGAGACGCACAACAGCATGGGCGGGAACGCCCGGGCGGAGACCGTCCTGCAGGCGGGCACCATCGAGAACTTCCACCACAACACCTATGTGCAGAGCGCCTGCGCGCACCCGCCGGCGGGGCATCTGCTGCCCGCCGAGACGGGGCTGTTCGTCAACCGCGGGCCCGAACGGGAGCGGGTCCGGCGGGCGTTGGCGGCCCGCGCCGAGCAGGCGGACGGTGCCGTGGCGGAGGCCGGCGGGCCGGTGCGTCCGCTGGTCGTCGCGCTGACCGGCGTCGGCGGGATGGGGAAGAGCACCCTCGGCGTCCGGCTCGGGCACGAGGCGCACGCGCTGTGCCCGGACGGCTCGCTGTACGCGGATCTCGGCGCCCTGCGCCGGGAGACGGACGGCGCGGTCGACGTCGGGGAGGTGCTGCACGGGCTGCTGGAGGCGCTGGGGGTGGAGGCCGGGTGGGTCCGCCCCGGGCTGGCCGAACGCGCGTCCCAGTTCCGGCAGTTGACGGCCGGGAAGCGGCTGGTGCTGGTGCTGGACAACGTGCGGTACGCGGACGAGATCACCCCGTTGCTGCCCGCCTCGGCCGGCAGCGTCGTCCTCGTCATCAGTCATCAGCGGCTGGCGGAGCTGGAGTGCGACGAGGAACTGCCGCTCGGCCCGCTGAGCACCCGGCACGCGGTGGAGCTGCTGCGCGGCATCGTGAAGGACGCGCGCCGGGGTGTTGACGACGATTCCTACGCTGAAGTGGCCGAGCTGTGCGAGGGTTTGCCGGAGGCCCTGCGCGTCGCGGGCAGCCGGATGCGACAGCACAGACGGCGCCGTTTCGAGCGGCTGCTGGCCGAACTCCGTAGCGAACTGGACCGGGAGGGGCTGCCCGTGGTGGAAGCGGTGTGGAACACGGCGTACCGCGAGCTGAGTGCCGATGCCGCGCTGCTCTACCGGCTGCTGCCCGTCGTGCCGGGCCCGCACGTCTCGCCCGCCGCGGCCGCCGCGCTGCTCGGCGCGGGCGAGGACCGCGCGGCGGACGCCCTGGACGAGCTGGAGGACGCGGGCCTGCTGGAGGACGCCGCGTCGGACGGCGCCGATCTGCTGCGGATGCCGGACCTGCTGCGTTCCCACGCCCGCCGCTGCCGCCGCGCGCTGCCGGACGGCGGCGAGGCCGAGACGGGCGAGGCCACCCGCCGCCTGGTGCGCTGGTACCGGCGGCAGGCCGAACGGGCCGACCGGGCCCAGCAGCAGAAGCGGATGCGCTTCGCGGAACCCGTACCGCCCCTGCCGTACGCGCCGGACCTGGAGTTCGCCGGGGGCGGTGAGGCCGGGCGCTGGCTGGAAGCGGAACGGCACGCGCTGCACGGCTGCGTCCGGCTGGCGTACGAGGCGGGGGAGGACGAGGACGCCTGGGCGTTGTGCGAGCCGCTGTGGCTGCAGTTCGTCGACCACCGGCACTTCGGCGAGTCCTTCGACAGCTTCGGGACGGGGCTGGCGGCGGCCGGCCGCGCGGGCGATCTGCCCGCGCAGGTGCGGATGCGCTGCCAGCTGGCCCGCGTCCTGTGGGAGCTGGGGGATCTGGAGGACGCGGACAAGACCCTGGAACCGGCGCTGCACGCCTCCGCGCTGCTGCTGGAGGGAGCCGGGGAACCCCGGCCCGAGCTGCGTAAACTCCGTGCCTCCACGCTGGAGTTCAGCGGTAACTACTGGGCCGCGCGGAAGAAGTGGGCCCGCGCCGCGGACAGCTTCCGCGCCTCGCGGGAGATCCACGAGGAGATCGGCAACCCCTACGGCGTCCTGCTCCAGACGCATCTGCTGGGCCGGGCCACGGCGGCGCTCGGCAAACTGGAGGAGGCCGCCGGGCTGTTGGAGACGGCGCACGCGATGGCGGCCGAGCAGGACCGCGACCGGATGACCGCCCGGACGGCCTTCGAGCTGGGCCGGGTGCGGGAGCGCCAGGGTTCGGCCAACCGCGCGGCGCGGCTGTACGAACTGGCGCTGGAGAGCGCGTTGCGGCGCGGCGCCTCCTTCGAGGAGGCCGAGGTGCGCCGCGCGCTCGCGGGGCTGGCCGAGTCCTCGGGCGACACCGCCACGGCCGAGCGGCACCGCGCGGTGGTGCGGGCGTACGAGGAGCGTGCGGGAATCGTCCGCCGGGCCGGCGAAGGGGAGTGACGTCCGGCGTCCTCGCCGGGTGCGTTCAGAGTTCCGTCGTGGCTTCCTGGCGGGTGGCGGGGGCGAGTTCGGCGAGGACGGGGACGTCCGCGACGACGCAGCGGATGCGGCTGCCCGTTCCGGGCGGGTTCCGGAGCAGCCAGGTGTGGACGGCGCTGAGGACGGCGGCGGGGTCGGGGTACCGGCCGGGGGCCTCCGGCGTCGGATGCGGCGGTGTGATCCGGACGGAGAGCAGGCCCGTCGGGTGCGGGGCGTCCCCGGCCGGGGCGTCGCGCAGGCGGAGGACGCAGTGGTCGCGGGCGAGGACGGCGCCCGCGGTGCGGCAGGCCGGGTAGGCGGCGAGGACGCGGGCGCTCCACTCGGCGGCGGTCTCCGGCGGTGCGGTCTCCGGCCCGCCCGTGCGGCCGGTGGTGCCGGCGCGGGCCCGCCGGAGGAGGAGCCCGGCGGACTGGGTGAGCCGCGTCCCGGCGAGGCCCTCCTCGACGGCGAGGTGCCCGCCCGGCGGGCCGGTGACGGGGCGGCGCTCGACGTGCAGGTCACCGTCCGGTGCCGTCGTGACGCCGACCGTGCAGGCGGTGAGCGGCCGGCCGGGGGCGGGCAGCGGGAGGGGGCGTGGCTCGGGCGGTGTCGGGGGCGGGGTGAGGCCGAGGAGCCCGTAGAGGCGGTGCCGGAGCAGGTCGAGCGCGCGGCCGCGTTCGGCGAACGCGTGCGCCGCCAACTCCCGTACGGCGCCCGGGCGGTGGGCGGCGAGGGCGCGGGTGAGCTGGTCGGCGCAGGGCGGTGCGTCGGGGCCGAGGCGGAGGCGGGGTGCGTGCGCGAGGAGTGCGGCCATGGGGCTGCCGGGCAGGAGTTCGCTGTCGTGGCCGGTGTGGTGGGCGGCGAGCACCGGGCGGTCGAGGGCCGCCGCGTACAGGGCGGTCGAGCCGTGGTCGCTGATCACACAGTCGGCGGCGACCAGGACCGCGCCCCACTCCTCGTACGGCTCGGCCAGGATCAGGCCCGCGTCGAGGGCGGGCCCGAGGCGGGTGCGGAGGGTGAACGGGTCGGGCGCGTTGTGCTCGTTGGGGTGCAGCACGAGCGCCACCTGGAAGGCGTCGTAGGGCAGGTGCGTGGCCAGGTGGTGGGGGAGCCGCGGGTGCCGGGCCAGGAGCGACTGCTCGCCCCAGGTGGAGGTGAGGACGACGAGGCGCCGTGTGCCGGTGCCGAGGGCCGCGCGGTGGCGGGCGCGGGCGGCGGCCGATTCGAGGAGCCGGTCGAGGGTCGGGTCGCCGACGACGGCCGCGCGTGCGGCGGCCTGCGCGGACTCGGTGGCGAGGCGGGCCAGTTGCTCGGGGTGGGCGAGGCCGTGGAACGCGGCGAGCGGCCGGTCCGCGCGCAGCACCTGGGCACGGCTGAGCCCGGTGGCCGCGTCCGGGCCGCCCCCGGCCGCGCGTTTGTTGAACCCGGCGCCGTGCGGGAGCAGCGCCAACGGGCCCTTGAGACAGTGCAGTCGGCCGTTCGGGCTGGCGGCGACGATCAGGTCGAAGGGCTGCTCGACGGCCTCGTCCCAGGGGATGCTGCGGGCTCCGGCCCGCTCGATGGCGACGAGCGCGCCCGCGTCGAAGGCGGAGCCGGGGACGAGGGTGAAGACGGGGCGGAGCCGCTCGTCACCGGAGAGCGCGGGGAGGACGTCGAGCAGCCGGTGCAGCGCCGTCGCTGTCCGGACGGCGAACAGCACCCGCGCCGTCCCCGCCCGGACCGGCCGCTGGCCGCTGGCCGCTGGCCGCTGGCCGCTGGCCGCTGGCCGCTGGCCGCTGGCCGCTGGCCGCTGTGTGATCGTTCATTCTATCAAGTCCGCATGTTCAAGTGGCTGCCTGGCGGCGGGAGTTGGGGTCGGACGGGGTGCTGCCGGTGGTGTGTCCGGTGGGGTCCTGAGCCGTGGCGGCGATCGTACTCGTCGCCCTAGGCTGCTGGTCATGGATGTCGAATACGCCCTCACGCTGGCCTCCGCGGCCTCGGCCGGTGCGGTCACCGCCGCCGGTCAGAGCGCCTGGCAGGGCCTCGTCGCCCTGGGCCGCCGCGCCGCCGGGCGGGGTGACGACGTGGCGGCGGAGTTCGAACCGGACCCGTCGGACCAGGCGGAGGTGCGGGTCTTCACGGGGCGGATCGCGGAGCGCGCCCGCGAGGACGAGGCGTTCGCGGCGGAACTGTGCGGCTGGGCCGAGGAGCACGAGGTGGCCCTCCAGGTGAACCTGCGGCAGGTCCACAACACGGTGGCGGGCAGCGCCAGGATCGGCCGGCTCGTGCAGACGGGAGACGTGCACGGGGACGTCAACCTCTGAGCCGCATCCGGTTTGAGGGTGTTTGCCCTTCATGTCCGCTGTGATGTGATCCGCCGGAAAACTCCGGGGAGTTGGGTGCGGCGCCGGTATCATCGGGGATCGGCGTGTGCACGAGGCGGCGCCCGGTGCGTGGCGTGAGGAAGTGGCAGGGCGATGGGGCAGCGGCCCGGCGCGGACGGCGCGCTCGCGCGGTACGCGGCCGTCTTCCTCCCTGCCGCCCCCGCGCGGCAGGGCCGGATGGCCTTCTGGAGCCCCACGGGCGAGCCCCTCCCCGAGCTCCCGGCCGGTGCCCCGGAGACGGGCCCCGGCCGGCTGACCGTCGTACGGGAGCACGGCGCGGGCGTGCGGCGGCGCACCGTCCCCGCCCTGTTCCTGCCCGTCCGGGACGCCGTCGAGGCGCTGGTGCGGGCCCGGCACGACCCGGCGGCGCACCCGGCCGCCGCCTGCTGGGGAGCGGCGGCCGCCCTGGCCCTGCACCTGATCGCGCGCGGCCGCCTGCTGCCCGGGCTGGACGGCGAGGACCGCGACGTGTGGCGCGCGGGGCCGCTGGAGGCCGACGACGTGACGCACCTGCGGGCTGTCGCCGCGGCCATGCCGCCGGAGGCGCACGCCGTACCGCTGCCGGGCGGCAGGCCGTTGCGGCTCGCCGCTCCGGAGGCGCTGGTCCGGGCTTTCCTCGACGCCGTCGCCGACGCGCTGCCCCGCACGGCGGCGGCACCGCACGCCGCCGGACCCGCCTTCGCCGGCCAGGCCCCGCACCCGCTGCCCCGGGCACGCGAGTGGGCCGCCGAGGTCGCGGCCGGACGGGACGAGGGCGTGCACCTCTCGCTCCGTCTCGACCTGGAGGGGTACGCGCTCTTCGACCCGGAGGACGAGGCCCCGCCCGAGGAGGACGCCGGTGTCCGCGGCACCGCCGCCGTCGTCCAGGTGCACAGCGTCGCCGACCCCGTACTCGTGGCCGACGCCGCGCAACTGTGGGCGGGGGAGAGCGGGTTCGGGCCGCGGGCCCGTACGGACACGCTGCGCGCCGTCCGCCGCGCCGCCCGGGTGTGGCCGCCGCTGGCGCGGCTGCTGGAGCGGCCCTGCCCGGACGTGCTGCCGCTCAGCGACGAGGAGCTGTACGACCTGCTCGGGCCCGTCGCGCCCCGGCTGGCCGAGGCGGGCGTGGCCCTGCACTGGCCCAGGTCGCTGGCTCGCGAACTGTCCGCCACCGCCGTCGTCCGGCTCGCGCCCGGCTCGTCGGCGGACGGCTTCGGCTTCTTCGACTCGGCCGAACTGCTCCAGTTCCGCTGGCAGTTGGCGCTCGGCGACGAGACGCTGACCGAGGCGGAGATGGACACCCTGGCCGAGTCGCACCGGCCCGTCGTACGGCTGCGCGGACAGTGGGTGCTCGTCGACCCGGACCTGGTGCGCAAGGCACGCAAGCGGGAGCTCGGGCTGCTCGACCCCGCAGGCGCGCTCGCCACCGTGCTCACCGGCACCGCCGAGGTGGACGGCGAGGAGACCGACGTCGTCCCCGTCGGCGAACTGGCCGCGCTCCGCACCCGCCTCACCGGCGAGCTCACGGCCGTGCCGCAGCCGCCCGGGCTGCGCGCGACGCTGCGCGACTACCAACTGCGCGGGCTCGCCTGGCTGGACGTGATGACCTCGCTCGGCCTCGGCGGCTGCCTCGCCGACGACATGGGGCTGGGCAAGACCGTCACCCTCATCGCGCTGCACCTGCGCCGCGCCAGGACGGAGCCGACGCTCGTGGTCTGCCCGGCCTCGCTGCTGGGCAACTGGGAGCGCGAGATCCACCGCTTCGCGCCCGGCGTTCCCGTGCACCGCTACCACGGCAGCGCGCGCAGCCTCGGCGCACCGGACTCCGGCGGCTTCGTGCTCACCACCTACGGCACCCTGCGCGGGAACGCGGAGCGGCTCGCCGCGGTGGAGTGGGGGCTCGTCGTCGCCGACGAGGCGCAGCACGCCAAGAACCCGCACTCCTCCACCGCGCGGGCCCTGCGCGGTCTGCGGTCCCCGGCCCGCGTCGCCCTCACCGGCACCCCCGTCGAGAACAACCTCTCCGAACTGTGGGCCCTCCTCGACTGGACGACGCCGGGGCTCCTCGGCCCCCTCACCACCTTCCGCGCCCGGCACGCCCGCGCGGTCGAGAGCGGCTTCGGCGCCACCGTTCCCAGCGAGGAGGCGAGCGACGAGGCGACCGAGCGGCTGGCCCGGCTCGTCCGCCCGTTCCTGCTGCGCCGCAGGAAGACCGACCCGGGCATCGCCCCCGAACTCCCGGCCAAGACCGAGACCGACCACGTCGTCCCGCTCGGCCGGGAACAGGCGGCGCTGTACGAGGCCGTCGTCCGCGAGACGCTGGCGCAGATCGAGGAGTCGGAGGGGATGGCGCGGCGCGGGCTGGTGATGAAGCTGCTCACCGCGCTGAAGCAGATCTGCAACCACCCGGCGCAGTACCTGAAGGAGACCGCACCCGGCACCACGGCACGCTCGGGCAAGCTCGAACTCCTCGACGAACTCCTCGGCACCGTCCTCGCCGAGAACGGCTCGGTGCTCGTCTTCACCCAGTACGTGACCATGGCCCGGCTCCTCGAACGCCACCTGGCCGTACGCGGCGTCCCCGCGCAGCTCCTGCACGGCGGCACGCCCGTCGCCCGGCGGGAGGAACTCGTGCGGCGCTTCCAGGACGGCGAGGTCCCGGTGTTCCTGCTGTCGCTGAAGGCGGCCGGGACGGGGCTGAACCTGACCCGCGCCTCCCACGTCGTCCACTTCGACCGCTGGTGGAACCCCGCCGTCGAGGACCAGGCCACCGACCGGGCCCACCGCATCGGCCAGACCCGACCCGTCCAGGTGCACCGGCTGCTCACGGAGGGCACCGTCGAGGAACGCGTCGCCGAACTCCTGCACTCCAAGCGCGCCTTGGCCGACGCCGTCCTCGGCACCGACGGCACCGCGGCCCTCTCCGAACTCGGCGACGCGGAGCTCGCCGACCTCGTCTCGCTGCGCCGGGGGGAGGGGTGAGGGGGGCCGGAGGCGCCGGCGGGCGCCGGCGTGGCGGGCGTTCGGGCGCGTTCCGGGCCGGTGCGGGGCGTCCGGAGGCGCGTGCCGACCGTACGCGTACCCTTCCGCCGCCCTCCCCCGACTCCGAGGGCGGCGCGCGGGTGCCGGACGCGCCCGTGAGCCCCTGGGCCAGGACCTGGCTGGACGGGCTGGCGGGGCTGCGGACGACCGGCCCCGTCGCGGACCGGGTCACCCGCGGGCGGGACCTCCTGCGCGACGGCCACGTCGACCGGATCACCGTCACCGCGGGCCGCGTCACCGCCGCCGTGCACGGCTCGCGCACCCGTCCGCGCCCGCACCTCGCCACCGTCCGCGTCCCGGTGCTGACGGAGGACGAGTGGGACGTCCTGCTGGAGGCCGCGACCGAGGAACCGGCCCTGATCGCCGCGCTGCTCGACAAGGACGTACCGCCCGAACTCGCCCGCACCGCCGAGGCGGTCGGCGTGCCGCTGCTCCCGCCCGAACCGCGCGACATCACCGCCGAGTGCTCCTGCACCGACCCGGTGTGGCTCTGCGAACACGCCGTGGCCCTGTGGTGCGGCGCCGCCCGGTACGTCGGCACCGACCCGTACCTGCTCCTCCTGGTACGCGGCCGGGGCCAGGACGAACTCCTCACCGACCTCGCCCGCCGCAACGCCCGCCACGTCGCCCGAGCCGTTTCGCGTGCGGCCGACGGTTCAGCGGCGGGGAGCCCCTCTTCGGAGCTGTCCGTGGCGAACTCTCCGGCGGACGACGGGAGTTCGGCCGCGAAGCGGGAACGTGCGCCGCGCGTGGACTCCTTCCTCGCCGAGCCCGTTGCGCGAGGGGCGGAACCGGGGGGCGCGCGTACGGTCCCGGACGCCGGTCCCGCCGCGCCCACCGTCTCCGTAGCCCCCGTCACCTACGCTCCCGCCGTCGGTGCCCCGGGGACGGACGCGGGGCCGCTGGCGCGCGCGGCGCTCGCGACGCGCGTCCGGCCGCCGCTCCCGGCGCCGCTGCCGCTGCCGAGCACCCCGGGCGCGCCGCCCGTGTTCCCCGAGCACGCCCAACACGCGGGACACGCCGACCGGTTCGCCCCCCACCACGCCGAGGACTCACCGGACCCGCACGGAGACCCCGACGACCTGCCGGACGCCGACGCGCTCACCTTCCTCGCCACCGACGCCACCCGCCGCGCCCACGCCTGCCTCGCCGCCTCGGACGACGGCGCCCAACACCCGCCCGCCGGGCCCCTGTTCGGACCCTCCGACCCGTGGCACGACGCCGTCCGGCTGGCCGCCACCCACCCCGAACTGGGCGCGCGCCGCACCTTCTCCCCGGCCGCCGCCGCCCTCGCCCGCGCCACCGGGCACACCCCGCTCGGACTCGCGCGCGCCGCGGCGGCCTGGCGACAGGGCGGCGCAGCCGGGCTCGACGTCCTGGAGACCCCGTGGGACCCGCCCGCCGGTGACTTCGACCGCGCGCGGGCCGCGCTGGCCCGCGAGGGACTGCGCGTCACCATCCGGCACAACCGCCTCACCTCCGAGGAGGCCGGCCTCCAGCTCCGCTACGGCCGCGACGGCCACTGGTACCCGTACCGCCGCGCCACCCCGCCCGACGCCCCGCACACCGACCCCGCGGCCGACGACCCCTGGTGGCCCGAGGGCCCGTCCCAGCCCGACCCGGTGACGGCCGCCCGCCCCGCCTGACGGGCGGCATCATGGGGGTGATGAGCTGGGAACCTGTCACCTGGGAACGCCTCGTCCCCGCGCTCGCCGAGCGCATCGCGGGTACCGGGACCGCGGACGGGGGCACGCGCGTGCGCGTCGCCCTCGACGGCGCGCCGGCCGCGGGTCCGGACGTGCTGGCCGGGCGGCTCGCGGAGGAACTCCGGTTGCGCGGCCGCCCCTCCGTCACCGTCGGGACGCGAGGATTCCTGCGCCCCGCCTCGCTGCGGTACGAGTTCGGCAAGCAGGACGCGGACGCCTACTACGACGGCTGGCAGGACACGAGCGCCCTGTGGCGCGAGGTCTTCAACCCGCTGGACCCGGGCGGCAGCGGCACCGTCCTGCCGGACCTGTGGGACCCGGTCACCGACCGGGCCACCCGCAGCCCCCGCGTACCGCTCGAACCCGGCGGCGTCCTCCTGCTGCACGGACCGTTCCTGCTGGGCCACTGGTTCCCCTTCGACCTGACCGTCCACCTCCGCCTCACCCCGGCCGCCCTCGCCCGCCGCACCGCCCCCACCGACCACTGGACCCTCCCCGCCTACACCCGCTACACCACCGAAACCACCCCCGAATCCACGGCCGACATCACCATCCGCACCGACAATCCCCACCATCCGGCGTGGAACTTCGGTCAGGGGGAGGGGAGTTGGCGCCCGCAGCCATGAGCCCCCCTCCGAAGCCTGACCAACGTCTTCTCCCGGTCCGTGCGTTCTGGGAATCTGTGCGGTCTCGTGTTCCGTGTCCTGTGATCACGTACAGCCGCATGGAGGAGCTGTCATGAAGCGTGCCGCGACGCTGTCCGTCCTCGCCTGTCTGCTGGTCGTCACCGGTGCCGCGCCGTCGGCCCCGGAGGGGTCCGCCGGGGCCGAAGTGGTGGCGGGTAAGGGGCCGTTCGCCGGCTCGTTGCTGGATTCGGTGCCCGAGCGCGGCGTGCTGCGGGTCTGCACGACCGGTGACTACCGCCCGTTCACCCACCTGGAGAAGGACACCGGCGCGTACCGGGGCATCGACGTCGACATGGCGCGCGACCTCGCCGAGAGCCTCGACGCGAAGGCGTCCTTCGTGGCGACCACGTGGAAGAACCTCACCGGCGATCTGGCCGGCGGCCGCTGCGACCTCGCCGTCGGCGGGGTGTCCGTCACGCTGGAGCGCGCCCGCGAGGTCGCCTTCAGCGAGCCGACCAGGGAGGACGGGAAGACGCCGATCGTCCGCTGCGAGGACGAGGACAGGTACCGCACGCTGCGGCAGATCGACCGTCCCGGCACGACCGTCGTCGTCAACCCGGGCGGTACCAACGAGGAGTTCGCCCGCGCCCACATCCGGCGGGCCACCATCAAGGAGCACCCGGAGAACACCACGATCTTCGAGGAGATCGTCGCCGGCCGCGCCGACGTCATGATGACGGACGCCAGTGAGACGCTCTACCAGGCGAAACTCCACCCCGAACTGTGCTCCGTCCACCCGGAGAAGCCGTTCACCTTCGCCGAGAAGGCGTACGCGGTGCCGCGCGGGGACGCCGAATTCCGGGAGTACGTCGACCGGTTCGTCCACCTGGCCACCCACGACGGGACGTACGAGCGGTACGAGGACGAGTGGATGAAGTAGCCACGCACCGCCCGGGGGCGGGCGTGCTCAGGAGGACTCCGGGACCGTGATGCGGATCTTGGACTGCTTGTGCGGCAGCGCGTCCCAGTCGTCCATGAGCCGCGCGGAGAGCCCCCGGGACTCGGCGAGCCGGATCAGCGTCGACGGCCGGTAGTAGAAGTCCTCGTGCAGGACGTGGTGTTCGGGCCCGTCGGTCCGGTTGTAGGTGAAGTCGAAGAAGCCGCCGGGCGCCATGACGCGGGCGACGTGCCGGAAGCACTCGTCGATCACGTGCAGCGGCGAGTGCGAGAAGACGCTGTGCGCGTGGACGACGTCGAAGGCGTGGTCCGGGAGGTGCGCGAGGCGGAGGTCGCCGACGAGGGTGAGGTGCGGCAGCTTCGCCTGGAGCGCGTGTTCGGTCAGCGTCCGCTGCGCCGCGAGGAGGATGTCGGGGGAGATGTCGATGCCGTAGTAGTGGCCCGTGTCGAGGTGGTCGATGAAGTGCCGCCCGGCGCGCAGGTTGCCGCAGCCGATCTCCAGCAGCCGGTGGGACGGCAGCAGCCCGTGCGAGCGCAGGTAGGTGAACTGCATCTCGCCCAGCGCGTTCCAGCGTTCCTCGCTGGGCGTGCCCACCGCCGCGTTGGGGTTCCGCGCCGTGTCCGAGCGCATCACGGCGCGGTAGTACGCGACGTGGTCGCCGCCGGTGGCCCGCCGCAGCTTCCAGTCCCGGACGAGCCGGCGCAGGTGGGGGAGGACCCGCCCGGGGTGCCGCAGCGCGTAGCGGACCCGGTGGGTGAGCGCGGAACGGTTGCGGACCGAGGGGGCCTTCCGCGACGGGCCCTCGGCCCGCGGGACGGGGCCCGGAACCGGCTCGGTGCGGCGGTCGGGCGTGCGGTCGTCGGGGGTGCGCTCGGCGTGCGGGGAGCGCCGGGTGTCCGGCCGGCTCTGTGGCATGGCGGTGCCTTCCCTCGGTCTCGGTCGGTCGTCGGTCCGTGTGCCTCGTCCGTGTTCTCTCTGTACGGGGTGCGGCGGTACGGCGATACGGCTGGGCGGCCGTCCGGGTGGCCGTCCCCCGCGCACGCCGCCTCCGGGTGGCGCCGGGCGGGCGTCGGTGTTCCGGAGCGTTCGCGGTGCTCTCCGGGTGGGAGGGGCCGACGGGGGTTTCCGGTTCCGGGGGCCGGCGGCGATAGGTTGCCCCACATGAGTGACGCGCAAGATCATCCAGAGGCCGCAGCGCCGCTGCTGCCCGGCCAGAGCGGAACCTCGGCGACCGTCGAAGTGGAACCCGGCGGCGTGGGCCGTGTCCGGACGACGTACGCGCCCGACCCGGACGGGGAGCCCGACCCGGGCGAGATCGTGTGGACCTGGGTGCCGTACGAGGAGGACGACGGCCGGGGCAAGGACCGTCCCGTACTGGTCGTCGCCCGGGAGGCGCAGGAGACCTTCCTCGCCGTGCAGTTGAGCTCCCGCGACCGGGACGGCGAGGAGGGCTGGCTGCCGCTCGGCTCGGGCCCCTGGGACCGCAGCGGCCGCGACTCCTGGGCCGGAACCGGAAGGGTGCTGCGCGTCCATCCGGACGGCATGCGGCGGGAGGCGTGCGCGCTGGACCGGGCCAGGTTCAACCGGGTGGTCCACCGGCTCCAGCAGATCTACGGCTGGCAGGCGGGTACCGGCGTCACCGGCTGACCGGGCAACGGCCGCCCCCGTCAGGACCCGCCCCCGGGCCCCCGGCCAGGTGAGGCCCGGGACACCGGCGTGGAGTGGCGGGGCGGCCGGGCGGGCCCGGTGAGAAGCTGGCGCGGAACGCTCCGGAGCAGAAGCCGAGTTGAACGGGTGGTTCCATGACGGACGCGAGCACGGACGCGCAGCAGACGGGGGCGACGGAGGCGGGCGCCCTGCTGGACCCGATGCCCGACGACTGGCAACGGGCGCTGGCCGTCGTCGCGCACCCGGACGACCTGGAGTACGGCGCCGCGGCGGCCGTTGCCGCGTGGACCGCCGCCGGCAAGGAGGTCACGTACCTGATCGCCTCGCGCGGTGAGGCGGGGATCGACGCGCTGCCGCCGGCCGAGTGCGCGCGGGTGCGCGAGGCCGAGCAGTACGCCTCGGCCCGCGCCGTGGGCGTGCACGAGGTGGAGTTCCTCGACCACCGCGACGGCGTGATCGAGGAGGGCGTGCCGCTGCGCCGCGACATCACGGCGGTGCTGCGCGCACGCCGGCCCGAACTCGTCGTCACCATCAACCACATGGACACCTGGGGCGGCCTCGGCTGGAACACGCCGGACCACCGCGCGGTCGGCAGGGCCGTGCTCGACGCCGTGGGCGACGCGGGCAACAGGTGGATCTTTCCCGAGCAGTTGACGGACGACGGAGCCGAACCGTGGGGCGGCGTGCGCTGGGTCGCCGTCGCGGGTACGGACGCGCCCACGCACGCGGTGCACGTCGAGGACGCCGCCGTCGAAGCGGCGGTCGCCTCGCTCTCCGCGCACCACGCGTACATCACCGGCCTGACCGACGAGCCCCCCGCCGCGTACGCGCGTTCCGTCGTGCACCAGGGCGTGGAGATGCGGGCGGCCCGCTTCGACGGACGCCGCTGCGTCTTCTTCCAGCTCTTCCCGCGCTGACCGGGACTGCCCCGACGCGCCGCGCGCCCGCCCGTCCACGTGAACGGGCGGGCGCGCGGCCTCAGTTGGCGCCCTCGGCCTCCGGCGCGCGCCGGGCGCCGAGGAGGAGGACCACGACGGGGACGAGGAGCGCGGCGGCACCGGCGTTGAGCCAGCCGTAGCCCGCCTGGGAGACGATGAGGCCCGCGAGGGCGCCGCCCAGCGCGGCGGACGCGTTCATCACCAGGTCGGAGAGCCCCTGCACCGCGGCCCGTGCCTCCTGCGGGACGGAGTCGGTGAGCAGCGCGGAGCCCGAGACCAGCCCGGCCGACCAGCCGAGCCCGAGCAGCACCAGCCCCGCCGCGGTCCGCGGGTGGCTGCCGTCGGCGGTGCCGGCGAGCAGCGCGGCGGCCCCGAGCAGCAGCACGGCGAGGAGGATGACCTTGTCGCGGCCGAGCCGGTCCGCGAGCCGGCCCATCACGGGGGAGAGGGCGTACATGCCCGCGATGTGGCCGCTGATGACCAGTCCGATCAGCTGTATCCCGGCGCCGTGGTGGCCCAGGTCGACGGGGGTCATGACCATCACCGAGGTCATCGCGGTGTGCGCGACGGTGATGGTGACGAGCGCCAGCCTGGCCTCGGCCGAGGCGGCGACGGCGGCCAGTCCGGCGCGCAGCGAGCGCTCCGCGCCGCCGCCCCGGTCCGCCCGTCCGCGTCGCCTGAATTTCTTGCGGAATCCACCCGTTCGGCCCTCCGGGGAGCCCTCGCGGACGTCCGGCGACGCCGTTCCGGTACCGGTTCCGCTTCGGCCGCGCTCGCCGTCCGCGCCCGTTTCGCGCGCCGCCAGGGCCCGGGCCGTCAGGAGCGGGTCGGGACGCAGCAGGAGGTGCACGACGACGGCCGCCAGCAGGAAGACCCCGGTGCTCCAGACGAACGGACCGGCGGCCTCCGGTATCCCGAGCCCGGCGACGCCGCGGCCCGCCGGAGCCGCGATGTTCGGGCCGAGGACGGCACCGACGGTGGTCGCCCACACGACCGTCGAGATGGCCCCGGCCCGCTTCTGCGGCGGGGCCAGGTCGGCGGCGACGAACCGGGCCTGCAGGTTGGCCGACGTACCGGCGCCGAACGCGGTCATGCCGACGAGCAGCAGCGGGAAGTTCCGCAGCAGCGCGGCGAGCACGACGACGGCGCCGCCCGCGGCGCCGAGCAGGTAGGCGAGCGTCAGCCCGGGGCGGCGTCCGCGGGCCGCCATCAGCGTGGCCAGCGGGAGGGAGAACAGCGCCGTGCCGACGACGGCCGAGGTGGAGGCGAGCCCGGCGAGCGCCTCCGAACCGCTGATCTCCTGCGCCAGCACCGCCGCGAGCGCGACGCCCGTCGCGACGCCCAGACCGCCGAGCACCTGGCTGATGACCAGCGCCGCGTTGACCCGGCGGCGCAGCGCCGGAAGGTCGACCCCCGGTTCCGGTGGGGGTTCCGCCTCCGGTCCTGGACCGGAGGCGGTCCGTATGCCGGAGGTGTCAGGAGTGTTCGCGCCTTCATTCGTGTCACTCACGCGCGGCAGTCTGCCAGGTGGCACCGGGGCGCAGAACAGCGCCGGGAACAGCCGCCCGGCGCCGCACGGTTCAGAACAGCGGTTCCGGCAGCAGCCCTTCGAGCGCGAGCAGCTCCCGCTTGGTCTCCGTGCCGCCCCCGAACCCGCCGATCCCGCCGTCGCTCGCCACCACGCGGTGGCAGGGGACGACCACCGGCAGCGGGTTCGCGCCCATCGCGGCCCCGACGGCACGCGCGGCGCCCGGCTCGCCGACCCGGTCGGCGAGGGTCTGGTACCCGACGGTGGTGCCGAACGGGACGGTGGTGTGCAGGGTGCGCAGCACCCGCTCGTGGAAGCCGCCGGTCAGCGACCAGTCGAGCGCGACGTCGAAGTGCCGCAGCCCGCCCCGGAAGTACGCCGTGAGCTGCGCCGCCGCCTCGGTGAGCGCGGGCTCGGCGGCGAACGCGGCGTCCGCGGTGAGGGTGCCGCCCGGGGTGCCCTCGGCCCGCACGGGCGGCTGGCCCAGCACGTCCCGCAGCCGGTCAAGGGCCCGGTCCGTCGCCCGCGCGTCCGCGTGGAAGACGACGTTGACCAGGCCCTCGTGGGTCGCCGCGATCAGCAGGGGGCCGATCGGCGCCCGCACCACCGTCCAGGCGGCGGTGCGCGGCGCCGCTGTGCCGGTGTGCTCTCCGGCTGTCGCGTCAGTCATACGGGCAGCCTAGGCCCCGCGACGGACATCGCGGAGCCACGGCCACCGTCGCCCGCCCGGCCGTCGCCCGCGGCCGGGGAGCGCGCCGGTCAGCCGCCCGTCTCGTCCCGGACCACGTCCGGGTAGTTGGAGATGATGCCGTCGACCCCGGCGTCGGCGACCTTGCGGGCCGTGGAGGCGTCGTTGACCGTCCAGGTGTAGGCCTCCAGCGGCTTGTCGTGCGGGCCCTTCAGCTTGTGGATCGCGTCGATGTAGTCCTTGGTCACCGTGGTGTACCGGGGGTTGATCTGGTCGCTGAAGCGCGCGTAGTTCTTCAGCTCGCTGACCGGCGGGTTGCCCAGGAAGCCGGTCTTCACCGCGGGCGCGAGGCCGTGCACGGTCTTGACCGAGGACTCGTTGAAGCTCTGCATGACGAGCTTGCCCTGCACGTGCTGGTCGTCGAGCCAGCCCTCGGA
The DNA here is from genome assembly GCF_012726235.1 of Streptomyces sp. HNM0574. Lineage (GTDB taxonomy): Bacteria > Actinomycetota > Actinomycetes > Streptomycetales > Streptomycetaceae > Streptomyces. The sequence continues at coordinate 127,837 of NZ_JAASAH010000004.1, read as the reverse complement.
CTTCAGCTCGTCGAGGATCTCCGCCTCGATGCCCGGGTACAGCTCGGGGCCCTTGAGCTCCAGCAGCAGCCGCTGGTCGGTCTCGTCGAGCTTGCGCAGGTACTGCTCCAGCGTGGGCACCTTCTCGCCCTTGTAGCCGTCGCTGAACCAGCTGCCCGCGTCCAGCTTGCCGATCTCCGCCGCGGTGAAGTCGGAGATCTTCCAGGGGGCGCGGTCGGGGAAGACGTCCTCGACGTCCGTGGTCCGCTCGAGCGTCGTGTCGTGGACGACGACGAGCTCGCCGTCCTTGGTGCGCTGTACGTCGTTCTCCACCCACTCGATGCCGAGCTCGTGGGCCTTCTGGACCGCGGCGAGGGTGTTCTCGGGGGCGTGGCCCGAGGCTCCTCTGTGCGCGACGGTCAGTGGTGGGTCGGACTTCTGCTCCTGCTGCGACGAGGCATGGGCCGGGACGACGGTCAGGGCCAGGGAGGACAGCCCCAGGAGCACACCGGTAGCGGTGGCTACGGCACGACGCATCGACATTCGGGACTCCTTGCGTTCGATTGAGCACTGACAGCGAAGAGAGTTCCCGTTGCGCCGTACACAGAAGCAGAAGACGAGTGGACGGAGCGTGAACGTCACCGGGCGGGTTTCCCGAACCCGAGGCAACCGAGGATGTCGGTGGCGAGTCGTACGGTGGGGGACATGCGGCCCCATACCGAGATCGAACGCAAGGTGGCGCCTTTCGAGGTCGTCAGCCCCTACCAGCCCAGCGGTGACCAGCCGGCGGCGATCGCTGATCTGGAGACCCGAGTCAAGGGCGGCGAGAAGGACGTCGTGCTGCTCGGCGCGACGGGCACCGGCAAGTCGGCGACCACCGCGTGGATGATCGAGAAGCTCCAGCGTCCGACGCTGGTGATGGCGCCGAACAAGACCCTCGCCGCGCAGCTGGCGAACGAGTTCCGTGAACTCCTGCCGAACAACGCGGTGGAGTACTTCGTCTCCTATTACGACTACTACCAGCCCGAGGCGTACGTCCCGCAGACGGACACCTACATCGAGAAGGACTCCTCCATCAACGAGGAGGTCGAACGCCTCCGGCACAGCGCGACCAACTCACTGCTCACCCGGCGGGACGTCGTCGTCGTCTCGTCCGTCTCCTGCATCTACGGCCTGGGTACGCCGCAGGAATACGTAGACAGAATGGTGCAGTTGAAGGTCGGCCAGGAGCACGACAGGGACGAATTGCTCCGCCGTTTCGTGGACATCCAGTACACGCGGAACGACGTCTCCTTCACCCGCGGCACCTTCCGCGTCCGCGGCGACACCATCGAGATCTTCCCGGTGTACGAGGAACTCGCCGTCCGCATCGAGATGTTCGGGGACGAGATCGAGGCGCTCTCCACCCTCCACCCGCTCACCGGCGAGGTCATCTCGGAGGACGAGGAGCTGTACGTCTTCCCCGCCTCGCACTACGTCGCGGGCCCGGAGCGGATGGAGCGCGCCATCGCCGGGATCGAGGCCGAACTGGCGGAGCAGCTCGCCACGATGGAGAAGCAGGGCAAGCTGCTGGAGGCACAGCGGCTGCGCATGCGCACCACGTACGACATCGAGATGATGCGGCAGATCGGCACCTGCTCCGGCATCGAGAACTACTCGCGGCACATCGACGGCCGCGACCCGGGCACCGCCCCGCACACCCTGCTGGACTTCTTCCCCGACGACTTCCTCCTCGTCATCGACGAGTCGCACCAGACGGTCCCGCAGATCGGCGCCATGTACGAGGGCGACGCGGCGCGCAAGCGGACGCTGGTCGACCACGGCTTCCGGCTGCCCTCGGCGATCGACAACCGCCCGCTGAAGTGGGAGGAGTTCGTCGAACGCATCGGGCAGACGGTCTACCTGTCCGCCACCCCCGGGGCGTACGAACTCTCGCGCGGGGACGGCTTCGTGGAGCAGGTCATCCGCCCGACGGGCCTGGTCGACCCGGAGGTCGTCGTCAAGTCCACCGAGGGCCAGATCGACGACCTGGTGCACGAGATCCGTACGCGTACCGAGAAGGACGAGCGCGTCCTCGTCACCACCCTCACGAAGAAGATGGCCGAGGACCTCACGGACTACTTCGTGGAGCTGGGCATCCAGGTCCGCTATCTGCACAGCGACGTCGACACCCTGCGCCGGGTGGAGCTGCTGCGGGAGCTGCGCAGCGGCGAGTTCGACGTCCTCGTCGGCATCAACCTGCTGCGTGAGGGTCTCGACCTGCCGGAGGTGTCGCTGGTCGCGATCCTCGACGCCGACAAGGAGGGCTTCCTGCGCTCCGGCACCTCGCTGATCCAGACCATCGGCCGCGCGGCGCGGAACGTCTCGGGCCAGGTGCACATGTACGCGGACAAGGTCACCCCGGCGATGGAGAAGGCCATCGAGGAGACCAACCGCCGCCGCGCGAAGCAGGTCGCGTACAACGAGGCGAACGGCATCGACCCGACCCCGCTGCGGAAGAAGATCGGCGACATCGTGGCCGACATCGTCCGCGAGGACATCGACACCGAGGAGCTGCTGGGCACGGGCTACCGCCAGGCACCCAAGGGCGCGAAGGACGGCAAGGCCGCGAAGGCGCCCGTCCCCGCCAGGAGCGAGGCCAAGGGGAAGAAGGGCAAGGCCGCGAAGGGCGAGGAGCAGCTCACCGACCGTCCCGCCGCGGAGCTCGCCGAGACCATCGAGGAGCTGACCGAGCGGATGCGCGCGGCCGCGGCGGAGCTGCAGTTCGAGGTGGCGGCCCGGCTGCGGGACGAGGTCGGCGAGCTGAAGAAGGAGCTGCGGCAGATGCGCGAGGCCGGCCTGAAGTGACGCGCGCGTCCCCGGCCCGCCCGGCGTGAAGTCGTCGGTGCGCGGCCGGGGTCCGGCGCCGTCCCGCCTCACTCCGACGGTCCCGCGCGCCGCGTCCTTTCCGGCCGGGCGGCACGCGGGGCGCGCGCTTGAGCGCGGAGCGTCACGGATGCTAGGGACCGGGCGGCCGGACGAGGCCGCCGACTCCCGTCAGATCCCCCGAAAACCGCCCCTGACCTGCACAGTTTACGAATGCATGGGAGTGCTTTACCCTTCTTTGAGCGGAGGGGAGTATTCCCAGCCATCGCGGCGTGCCCGTCAATACGGACCGAACCTGACCGGTCCCGGGGCGTCGGTCCGTACGACACAGCTCGGCGGGCGGAAGAGACCTCCGGCCATGCGAGCCTGCAAGCCGGAGGATCCTTTTATGGATGTATCGCTGACTGTCTGGGCGCTGACCATCGTCGGTCTGTGTCTTCTCATCGCCGTCGACTTCTTCGTCGGCGGCCGCAAGCCCCACGAGGTCTCCCTCAAGGAAGCCGGTACGTGGACGATCGTCTGGATCGTGCTCGCCGCGCTGTTCGGCGTGGGGCTCTTCGTCTTCGGCGGGGGGCAGCCCGCGGGCGAGTTCTTCGCGGGCTTCATCACCGAGAAGTCCCTCAGCGTCGACAACCTCTTCGTCTTCGTCCTGATCATGGCGAAGTTCTCGGTCCCGAAGATCTACCAGCAGCGGGTGCTGCTCATCGGTGTGCTGATCGCGCTGGTGCTCCGGGCCGGCTTCATCGCCGCCGGCGCCGCGATCATCTCGACCTTCTCCTGGGTCTTCTTCATCTTCGGCGCCTTCCTCATCTGGACGGCCTGGAAGCTGATCAAGGAAGCCCGCGCGGACGAAGAGGACGAGGCCTACGAGGAGAACCGCTTCCTGAAGATGGTGGAGCGCCGCTTCCCGTCCACGGACCAGTACCACGGCACGAAGATGTTCGTGGTGGAGAACGGCAAGCGGCTGATGACGCCGATGCTGATCGTGATGCTCGCGATCGGTACCACCGACGTCCTCTTCGCGCTGGACTCCATCCCCGCGATCTTCGGCCTCACCCAGGACCCGTACATCGTCTTCACCGCGAACGCCTTCGCGCTGATGGGTCTGCGGCAGCTGTACTTCCTCATCGGCGGACTGCTCCAGAAGCTGGTCCACCTCAGCTACGGCCTGTCGATCATCCTGGGCTTCATCGGCGTCAAGCTGGTGCTGCACGCCCTGCACGAGACCGGTGTGCACGTCCCGGAGATCAGCATCCCCGTCTCGCTGGGCGTGATCTGCGCCGTCCTGATCGTCACGACGATCACCAGCCTGTACGCCTCCCGCAAGGCGTCGCAGCAGGAGACCGAGGAGGGCGACAAGGCCAAGTCCCTGCACGGGAGCGCCGGCGAGTCCTCCGGCCAGGACACCGACACCAAGTCCTGACCGCCCGCAAGGGCTGAACGTACGCGCCGGTGCGGCGGGATCACGGTCCCGCCGCACCGGCGTTCGTGCGTGCGCCTGCCGCCGGCGTCAGGCCGTCAGCCGCACCTGCCGTTCCGCCCGCTCACCGGCCACCGTGACGCGGAGCGTGACCGTCCCGGCCCGGTGCGCGGTGAGCGTGCCCGTGCCGGTGTCGTAGGTGGCGTCGCAACGGCCCGCCGGCGGGCGCCCGTTCGCGGCGCCCGGCCGCCCGTGCGTGAAGCACAGGTTCCGCGAGCCCGACCAGTCGGCGCTGACCGGCCACCGCACGGGCACCTTCCGCACCGACCCCGACGGGCCCTGAAGAACCTCGGCGGACGCCTCGGCACGCTCGCCCGCCGGAACCCTGGCCGGCGCCTCCAGCGCGAGCCCGTCCACATGCGGCCTGGTCTGCACGCCCAGCCAGTCCCGCCCGGCCCCGACGGGACCCCGGTCCACGCCGACCAGCGACCAGCCCGTGAAGCCGCCCTGCCCGGGCGGCGTCGCCGGGTTCTTCGCCGCGTTGCCGTTCACGAGGTACGGGACGCCGTCCACCCGCGAGGCGTCAAAGGTGCCGACGTGGCCGCCGATGAAGGCCGCGCCCTTGCCCGAGCGCTCCCGGAACCTCCCCAGCCACCGCTCCAGCAGGTCCGCCTCCCGCCGGTCCGTCAACTGGCTCGCCCGCTGCGGCGTGGGATCGCGCGGCGGCACGTGCTGGATCACGGCGACCGACCGCACCTTCGGATCGCGGGCCGCCGCGTCCAGCTGGTCCCGCAGCTTCCGGAACTGCGCGTAGCCGCCGCCACGCAGCGTCAGCGATGAGGTGTCGAAGGTGAGGAACCGCGTCCCCTTGTGGTCGAACACCCGCCCCGCGGGCCCGATTTCCCGGACGAAGGTCTCGATGCTCCCGCCCATCACCTCGTGATTGCCCGGAACGTACGTCCACTTCACGGGGTCCTTCCCATCACGGCCCAGTTCCTCCTCCAGCAGCCGCCGCGCGAAGCGCAGGTCCTCCGGCGCCCCCTCGTCCACCAGGTCACCGGCGACGACGACGAAGTCGGGCCGCGCGGCCCGGATCTCGCGCAGGGTGCGCCGCGCCTGCCGCACCGCCTCGCTGTCCGGGCGGGCCGCGACGAACTGGGCGTCCGAGAGCACGGCGAAGCGCCAGTCGCGGCCCGCCACATCGGCCGCCGTGGAGATCAGCGGGTCGGCCGGGCGGGGAGCGGTCGGCAGCTCGGCGTCCGGCGGGGTGCGCGCGACCAGGTCGTCGAGCACCACCTCGCCCGCGTACCGCGCGTCGGGCCGGGTCTCCGCCAGGTAGAAGCGGTGCACCCGGAGCGGATAGGCGGCCCCCTCGGGCACGTCGAAGGTGATCTGCCGCCAGCCCTTCCAGTCGACGACGGGACCGCGCAGTACGTGGTCGGTGCCGTGCGCGTCCTTCAGGTGCAGCGAGGGCCAGGCGCCGTTGCCGTCGCCCCGCACCCACATCCGGAAGCCCAGCGGCTGCCCCGGAACGGGCAGGTCACGGGGCGGGGTGGCGTACGCGGCGCGGGTCGCTGCGGACTTGGTGAAGTCGTAGCTCAGCCGCAGCCCCTGCCCGGTGCGGCCCTCGGGCGTCGGCCCGAGCGAGCCCTCGGCCCGCGCCGCGCTGAAGGTCCACCTGTCCGCGTCGTCGAACTCCGCGAGGGACGCGTCGCTCAGCCCGACCGTCACCGCGAGCCGGGCCGTGCGCCCGCCCGCGGTGGCGGTGACGATGCCGGAGGCCGAGTCGACGCCCGGCTTGCCCCGCACGGTGAACCCGCCGCGCGCCGGATCGGGCGTGACGGTGAACCGCGACCGGTCGTAGCGCAGCCGCACGTCGCCCGGTTCGAGCGGGGCGCTCGTCCCCCGCGCGTCGTGGCCGACGAAGCCGAAGCGCTGGGTGTCGCGGGAGTCCGCCAGTGCCACCCGGTCGTGGTCGGGCCGCATCCGCTCCATCGGCCCCAGAACCGTCAGCTCCTTCCCGCCGCGCGCCTCACCGCTGGAGGCCACCACCCGGGTACGGCCCGGACTCCGCGCGTGGAACACCCCCTCGCCGTCCGCGCGCCCGACGCCGGGACGGGACGAGCGCCACGCGGGGGTGCCGCGCGCCGGGCCGTACGTCTCGTCGTAGCCGGACGCGGTCAGCCTGCGGGTCATCCCGGCGAAGACGCGCTCGGGGTGGCCGCCGGGGACGGGGTCGGCCGTCGGGGACTCGTCCGGGTCGGCGGCCGTCTCCACCCGGAACCCGGCCAGCCGGCCGCTGCCCTCGGGCGCGGTGATCGCGAGACCGTTGGGGACCTGGCGCTCGTGCCCGTCGGACGGGGCGTTCTCCAGCTCCAGGCCGCGGCCGCCGGGCTTGCGGGCCAGCAGGGTGGAGGAACCGCCGCCGTCCAGGTTGAGCGCGTTGTGCGCGCCCAAGTCCTCCATCATCAGGCCGAGTTCGGTCAGGGTGACGCCGCCGGAGGCGGACTGCCGCCCGTCGACGGTGAGGACGTGCATCGTCGAGCCGTCCCGGGAGAAGCCGACCGCGGTGCGCGGCGCCGTCCCGTTGTTCGGCCGGCCCTCCCAGTTCTGTGCCTCGCCGTCCACGACGAGCAGTCCGCGCCCGCCGACCGCCGTGCGCGGTACGGGACTTCCGTCGTCGGTGCGGGTGCGGTACTCCCACGAGACCCGGTCCCCGGGCGCCAGCCCGGCCAGCGCCTTCGCGCCCGCGTCCCGCCCGAGCAGCACGGTGGTGCCGGGCTCGATCGCGCCCTTGCCCGCCCGGTCGTGGACGTCGCGGACGACGCCGTCGCGCACCGTCACCTCGGTCACGTCCCGCGCGTCGTCCACCGCGAGGGAGCGGTCGGCCGTGCCCCACTGGGTGTTGTAGGCGCCGATGCCGCCGTCGGGGACGTTCGCCGCGTTGTACGCCGCGAGCGGTTCGCGCCCGTCGGGCAGCGTCAGCGTGCCCCGGAAGTAGAGGTCCAGGATGCGGCCGGCCGCGCCCGGACCGAGGCCCACGGCCTGCGAGTTGGCCGGTGCGGGGGAGTGGACCGTCCGCCCGTCGCGCAGGCCGGGGCCGAGCGGCGCCCCGGTCGCGTCGATGTCGAAGAAGTCGGCGTTGAGGGCCGCGACGGTACGCCGTCCCGGCCCCGGCTCGTGCCCGGCCGCCAGCTCGCTGACCGGCTTCGGACGGGACACCTTGCCGGAGGACAGGTACTCGGCCCGCGCCCCGTCCTTCTCGCCGCCGCCTCCGGCACCGTCGAGGGAGAGGCTGAGCGCGTCGGCGCGGAGCCACTTGTCGGGCTGGAGCCGGTCGAAGGAGGTGAGCCGGGCGCCCGGGGCGACCGGCCGTGTGGTGCTGGTGAGTTCCATCCCGTCGCCCGGCAGACCGGGCCCGCGCGACGGGTCACGCGCGGCGCCCGCCCGCACCGCCGCCGGTGCCCCGCTCCCGGCCTCCGGCTGCCGCGCCGCCGCGGGAAGGGCGAGCCCGGCCACCAGAGCGGCCAGGGGTACGGCGGCCAGTAACGACCTGGCCCGGGATCTTCTGCGTGCGTGGATTCGTGTCACAACATCCCCCACATACGCGCCTGTTCCGTGCGCTACCTGCGCACAGCGGGCCACAGCGTGCCAAGGGGGAAGGGCGGGCACCAGAGCCCACGCGGGAAATCCGGGCGAACAACACGTCTCGCGCAGCCCACTCCCGAAGCCCCCGCAGCGGTACGCGGACGCAGGTCGGACGGGGGAGCGGCGGAACCGGGCCCCGGGCGGCGCACGGGAATCCCGGCCGCGAGGATCAGGCCCGGACGAGCGACCCGGGCCGGGCGCGTGCGGAGGTACGGGGGAGCGCGCGGGGGAGCGTCAGGCGCCGCGCCCCGAGTCGCCCTCGGGACCGGCGACGAGCTTGCCGCCGCGCTCCGTCACCGGCACGGACGGCAGCGGGACCGAGGCCGGGCCCTGCAGCACCTCGCCGTTGGTGACGTCGAACCTGCTGCCGTGGCAGGTGCAGTCGCCCTCTTGCTTCTCCACCTTCGTCAGGACGCAGCCGCGGTGCGTGCACACCGCGCTGAACGCCTTGAACTCGCCCCGCGAGGGCTGCGAGACGACGAGCTTCCGCTCCCGGTAGAGCTTCGCGCCGCCGACGGGCACCGCGTCCGCGGGCCCGAGGTCCACCGGCGCGGTGGGGGTCGGTTCGCCGCCCGGCCGCTCCTGGCCGTCGTCCTCGGCGCCCCCGCAGGCGGTGGCGGCCAGGCCGACGCCGGCCACGCCCCGGAGGACGGTACGGCGCGTGCTGGTCTGTTCGTCGCTCGTCACGCGCCGTACCCTACGGCAGCCCGGAATCCGGCCTGCCGCCTCCACGCCGTCAGCCCTTGCGGGCCCCGCCCGAGGGCTTCTTCGCGGCGGTCTTCTTCGCGCTCTTCGCCGCGCCCGTACCGGACTTCGCGGCCTTCGAAGTGGCCTTCTTCGCCGGGGACTTGCGGGCCGCCGTCCGCTTCGCGGGCGCCGTCGTCACCGCCGCGTCGCTCACCCGGTCGCCCAGGACGTCGCGGAGGAACTTGCCGGTGTGGCTGGCCGGTTCCGAGGCGACCTGCTCGGGCGAGCCCTCGGCGACGACCAGTCCGCCGCCGCTGCCGCCCTCGGGGCCCATGTCGACGATCCAGTCGGCGGTCTTGATGACGTCGAGGTTGTGCTCGATGACGATGACCGTGTTGCCCTTGTCGACCAGCCCGTCCAGCACGCCGATCAGCTTGCGGATGTCCTCGAAGTGCAGCCCGGTGGTGGGCTCGTCGAGGACGTAGACCGTGCTGCCCGTCGAGCGCTTCTGCAGCTCGCTGGCCAGCTTCACGCGCTGCGCCTCACCGCCGGAGAGCGTCGGCGCGGACTGGCCGAGCCGGACGTACCCGAGGCCGACGTCGTTCAGCGTGCGCAGGTGGCGGGCGATGGCGGGCACCGCCTCGAAGAAGTCGAGCGCCTGCTCGATGGGCATGTCGAGCACCTCGGCGATGCTCTTGCCCTTGTAGTGCACCTCCAGCGTCTCCCGGTTGTACCGCGCGCCGTGGCAGACCTCGCAGGGCACGAACACGTCCGGGAGGAAGTTCATCTCGATCTTGATGGTGCCGTCGCCGGAGCAGTTCTCGCACCGGCCGCCCTTGACGTTGAAGGAGAAGCGCCCCGGCTGGTAGCCGCGCACCTTCGCCTCCGTGGTCTCCGCGAAGAGCCGGCGCACGTGGTCGAACACCCCGGTGTACGTGGCCGGGTTGGAGCGCGGGGTGCGGCCGATGGGGGACTGGTCGACATGCACGACCTTGTCGACGAGATCGTCCCCGTCGACCCGGGTGTGCCGGCCCGGCACCGACTTGGCGGCGTTCAGCTCGCGCGCCAGGTGCGTGTACAGGATGTCGTTGACCAGCGTGGACTTGCCGGAGCCGGAGACACCCGTGACCGCCGTCAGCACGCCCAGCGGGAACGAGACGTCGATGTCCTGCAGGTTGTTCTCGCGGGCGCCGCGCACCGTCAGCCGGTGCGCCGGGTCGGCCGGGCGCCGCACGTCCGGGATCGGGATGGACTTCTTGCCCGAGAGGTAGTCGCCGGTGACGGAGTCCTGGTTGGCCAGCAGTTCCTTCAACGGGCCGCTGTGCACGACCTTGCCGCCGTGCTCGCCCGCGCCGGGGCCGATGTCGACGACCCAGTCGGACGCCTTGATGGTGTCCTCGTCGTGCTCCACGACGATCAGGGTGTTGCCCAGGTCGCGCAGCCGCACCAGGGTCTCGATCAGCCGGTGGTTGTCCCGCTGGTGCAGGCCGATGGACGGCTCGTCCAGGACGTACAGCACGCCGACGAGGCCCGAGCCGATCTGCGTCGCCAGCCGGATGCGCTGGGCCTCGCCGCCGGAGAGGGTGCCGGCGGCGCGGTTGAGCGAGAGGTAGTCGAGGCCGACGTCGACGAGGAACCGCAGCCGCTCGTTGACCTCCTTCAGCACCCGCTCCGCGATGGTCTTCTCGCGGGCCGTCAGCTTCATCTCGCGCAGGAAGTCCGCGCATTCGCTGATCGACATCGCGGAGATCTCCGCGATCGACCGGCCCTGCATCGTCACCGCGAGCACGATCGGCTTCAGCCGCGTGCCCTCGCAGGCCGGGCAGGGCACCTCGCGCATGTAGCCCTCGAAGCGCTCCCGGCTGGTGTCGGTCTCCGCCTCCTGGTGCCGCCGCTTGACGAAGGGCACGGCGCCCTCGAAGGCCGTGGTGTACGCGCGCTCGCGGCCGTAGCGGTTGCGGTAGCGCACCTCGATCTGCGTCTTGTGGCCGTTCAGCAGCGCCTTCTTGGCCCGCTGCGGCAGCCCGGCCCAGGGGATGTCGGTACGGAAGCCGAGCGCGTCGGCCAGCGCGCCGATGAGACGGCCGAAGTAGTCCCGGGTGTGGCCGTGCGACCAGGGGTGGATGGCGCCCTCGTCGAGGGACTTGTCCTCGTCCGGGACGATCAGCTCCGGGTCGACCTCCATCCGCGTCCCGATGCCGGTGCACTGCGGGCAGGCGCCGAAGGGGGAGTTGAAGGAGAACGAGCGCGGCTCCAGCTCCTCGAACGACAGGTCGTCGTACGGGCAGTACAGATGCTCCGAGTACATCCGCTCGCGCTGCGGGTCGTCCTCCTCCAGGTCGACGAAGTCGAGGATGACCATGCCGCCGGAGAGGCCGAGGGCCGTCTCGACGGAGTCCGTCAGCCGGCGCTTGGCGCTGTCCTTCACGGTGAGGCGGTCCACGACCACCTCGATCGTGTGCTTCTCCTGCTTCTTCAGCTTCGGCGGCTCGGACAGCTGGATCGTCTCGCCGTCCACCCTGGCCCGGCTGTAGCCCTTGGTCTGCAGCTCGTTGAAGAGGTCGACGAACTCGCCCTTGCGCTCGCGCACCAGCGGCGACAGCACCTGGAAGCGGCTGCCGGGCTCCAGCGCGAGCACCTTGTCGACGATCGCCTGCGGCGACTGCCGGGCGATCGGGCGGCCGCACTCGGGGCAGTGCGGCTTGCCGATGCGGGCGAAGAGCAGCCGCAGGTAGTCGTAGACCTCGGTGATCGTGCCGACCGTCGAGCGCGGGTTGCGGGACGTGGACTTCTGGTCGATGGAGACCGCGGGCGAGAGGCCCTCGATGAAGTCGACGTCGGGCTTGTCCATCTGCCCGAGGAACTGGCGCGCGTAGGCGGACAGCGACTCCACGTAACGCCGCTGGCCCTCGGCGAAGATCGTGTCGAAGGCGAGCGAGGACTTGCCCGATCCCGAGAGCCCGGTGAAGACGATCAGCGAGTCACGGGGGAGGTCTATCGAGACGTTCCGGAGGTTGTGCTCCCGTGCGCCTCGGACGAGAAGACGGTCGGCCACGCCGGTTGGCACCTTTCGTGTGAGCCCGTAACCGGGCCGGTCCGGCGCCACGGCGGCGCCGCGGGCCCGGCCCGCGGAAGTGGGAAGCGCCCGTACGCGAGGACGGGCCATCTCCCAACAGTACGGGTGGCCACCGACATTTGTGTGCCGTATCGGCGCCGTCCCGCTCTCCCGAGTTTATAGCACGCGCATTCGATTTACGGGGCGTCCCGGAGCGACCGCGGAACGTGCCCGTAACCCGTCTTCGCCGCCGTCTTCCCCGCCCCGTGACCCCGCACTACGTTGGGGATCATGACTTCGCCCGCGCATGACGCCGCTCTCGTCCGGGAGTCCACCGACCGGCTCCTCACCGTCGTCGCAGGACTCGACGACGCCGCCGTCGCCGGACCCTCCCTCCTCCCCGGGTGGACCCGCGGCCACGTGATCACCCACCTCGCGCGCAACGCCGACGCCCTCGTCCGGGTCCTCGCCGGGCGCCCCATGTACGACAGCGCCGAGTCCCGCGACGCCGACATCGACAAGGGCGCGGGCCGCCCCCTCGCGGCCCAGCTCGACGACCTCCGCGAGGCGTCGGCCCGGCTCGACGGCGCCTTCGGCGCCCAGTCCGAGGAGGCGTGGCGGCGCACCGTCGAGCTCCGCAACGGCGTCCGGGACACCGCCTCCGCGCTGCCCTTCCGCCGCTGGATCGAGATCGAGCTGCACCACGTCGACCTCGGTACGGGCCACGGCATCGAGGACCTCCCCGGCGCGTTCGTCGAGCGCGAACTCGGCACCATGGCACGGCGCTTCGCCGGCCACCCCGACATCACCACCGCCGTCGAGCTCCGCTCCGAGGACGGCAACACCTGGCGCACCGGCGCGGAGAGCGGCGAGCCCGTCGTCGTCACCGGCGGCCCCGCGCAGCTCGTCGGCTGGCTCACCGGACGGACCACCGGCAGCGGCCTCTCCTCCAGCGCCCCGCTGCCCGAACTCCCCGCGCTCTGACGCCCGTACGGGACCGGCCGCGGCCGGTCCCGTGCCGTCCGGCTACCGCGACCCGCATGCCGCGGCGGGCGCCCCGGGGCTAGGCTGGCGCCATGGCATACAGCGGATCGGTGCAGGTCGGGGGACCTGCGGACGTGCACGAGCTGACCGGCTTGATGATCTCCAAGGTCGCCGTCGGCCCCATGAACAACAACGCCTACCTGCTGCGCTGCCGCGCCACCGGGGAGCAGCTGCTCGTCGACGCGGCCAACGACGCGGGCACCCTGCTCCGGCTGATCGGTGACGACGGCATCGCCTCCGTCGTCACCACCCACCGGCACGGCGACCACTGGCAGGCGCTGGAGGAGGTGGTGAGCGCCACCGGCGCCACCACCTACGCGGGCCGGGACGACGCCGAGGGCATCCCCGTCCGCACCGACGTCCCGCTCGCCGACGGCGACACCGTGCGCGTCGGCGAGGTCGAGCTGACGGCCCGGCACCTCGTCGGCCACACCCCCGGCTCCGTCGCCCTCGTCTACGACGACCCGCACGGCCACCCGCACCTGTTCACCGGCGACTGCCTCTTCCCCGGCGGCGTCGGCAACACCTTCGGCGACCACGACGCCTTCCTCAGCCTGCTTCAGGACGTCGAGACCAAGCTCTTCGCCCAACTCCCGGACGAGACCTGGGTGTACCCGGGCCACGGCGACGACACCATGCTCGGCACCGAGCGCCCGCACCTGGCGGAGTGGCGCGAACGCGGCTGGTGACCGAGCGCGGAGCCGCCGCCGGTACGGGCGGGGGCTCCGCGTCCGGCCTCGCTGTCGGACCCCGGACGTAGGCTGTCCGCATGGCAGACCCCTCCAGCTACCGCCCCAGGCCGGGAGAGATCCCCGACTCACCGGGGGTCTACCGGTTCCGTGACGAGCACCGCCGCGTGATCTACGTCGGCAAGGCCAAGAGCCTCCGGCAGCGGCTGGCCAACTACTTCCAGGATCTTTCCGGCCTCCACCCCCGCACCCGCACGATGGTGACCACGGCCGCGTCCGTGGAGTGGACGGTCGTCTCCACCGAGGTCGAGGCGCTCCAGCTGGAGTACTCCTGGATCAAGGAGTACGACCCCCGGTTCAACGTCAAGTACCGCGACGACAAGAGCTATCCGTCCCTCGCGGTCACGATGAACGAGACCTACCCGCGTGCCCAGGTCATGCGCGGCCCGAAGAAGAAGGGCGTGCGCTACTTCGGCCCGTACGCGCACGCCTGGGCCATCCGCGAGACGGTCGACCTGATGCTCCGCGTCTTCCCCGTACGCACCTGCTCCGCCGGGGTGTTCAAGCGGTCCGCGCAGATCGGCCGCCCCTGCCTGCTCGGCTACATCGGCAAGTGCTCCGCGCCCTGCGTCGGCCGCGTCACGGAGGAGGAGCACCGCGAACTCGCCGAGCAGTTCTGCGACTTCATGGCCGGCCACACCGGCTCCCACCTGCGCCGCCTGGAGGTCCGCATGCGGGAGGCGGCCGAGGAGATGGAGTACGAGAAGGCCGCCAGGCTGCGGGACGACATCGACGCGCTCAAGCGCGCCATGGAGAAGAACGCGGTCGTCCTCACCGACGCCACCGACGCCGACCTGATCGCCGTCGCCGAGGACGAACTCGAGGCGGCCGTCCAGATCTTCCACGTACGCGGCGGCCGGGTGCGCGGCCAGCGCGGCTGGGTCACCGACAAGGTCGAGGAGGTCGGCACCCCCGAGCTCGTCGAGCACGCGCTCCAGCAGCTCTACGGCGAGGAGCGCGGGGACGCGGTGCCCAAGGAGGTGCTCGTCCCCGCGCTGCCCGACCCGGTCGGCCCGATAGCCGAGTGGCTCACCGAGCGCCGCGGCTCCCACGTCAGCCTCCGCATCCCGCAGCGCGGCGACAAGCGGGCCCTGATGGAGACCGTCCACCGGAACGCCGAGCAGGCCCTCAACCTGCACAAGACCAAGCGCGCCTCCGACCTCACCACCCGCTCCCGGGCCCTGGAGGAGATCGCCGAGGCGCTCGGCCTGGATTCCGCTCCGCTGCGCATCGAGTGCTTCGACATCTCGCACTTCCAGGGCGACGACGTCGTCGCCTCCATGGTCGTCTTCGAGGACGGGCTGGCCCGCAAGAGCGAGTACCGCCGCTTCCAGATCAAGTCCTTCGAGGGGCAGGACGACGTCCGGTCCATGCACGAGGTGATCAGCCGCCGCTTCCGCCGCTACCTGCGCGAGAAGCAGCGCACCGGCGAGTGGGGCGAGGAGGCCGAGCCCGAGGACCCGGCCCTCGCCGAGGCGGCGGGCGAGAGCGGCCGGGACGAGGAGGGGCGGCCGCGGAAGTTCGCCTACCCGCCGCAGCTCCTCGTCGTCGACGGCGGCGCCCCGCAGGTCGCCGCGGCCCGCTCCGCGCTGGACGAGCTGGGCATCGACGACGTCGCCGTCTGCGGCCTCGCCAAGCGCCTGGAGGAGGTCTGGCTGCCGGACGACGACGATCCGGTGGTGCTGCCCCGCACCAGCGAGGGCCTGTACATGCTCCAGCGGGTGCGGGACGAGGCGCACCGCTTCGCGATCCGCTACCAGCGCAGCAAGCGGACGAAGGCCCTGCGCTCCGGCCCGCTCGACTCCGTCCCCGGCCTCGGCGAGACCCGCAAGCAGGCGCTGATCAAGCACTTCGGCTCGGTCAAGCGGCTGCGCGCCGCCACGGTCGAGCAGATCTGCGAGGTGCCGGGCATCGGCCGCAAGACGGCGGAGACGGTCGCCGGGGCACTCGCCGAGCGGAAGACGCCCGCACCCGCGGTGAATACCGCGACGGGTGAGATTGTTGACGAGGAATGACAGACCCGACGGGGGACGCGCAGCATGGGCAGTGACACGAACGCGCCGGAACCGCAGCACACCGGCGGCGAGCACGGAGACGGAGCACAGGTGAGTTTGGGTACCCCGGCCGAGGCCGAAGAGGCGACGATCCCCGAGCTGGTGATCATCTCCGGGATGTCGGGCGCGGGCCGCAGCACCGCGGCCAAGTGCCTGGAGGACCTGGGCTGGTTCGTCGTCGACAACCTCCCGCCCGAGCTGATCCCGACGATGGTCGACCTCGGCGCCCGTTCCCAGGGGAACGTCGCGCGGATCGCCGTCGTCGTCGACGTCCGCGGCCGGCGCTTCTTCGACAACCTCAAGGAGTCCCTGGCCGACCTCGCCGCGAAGCAGGTCAAGCGCCGCATCGCCTACCTGGAGGCCAGCGACGAGGCGCTGGTGCGCCGCTTCGAGTCGGTGCGCCGCCCGCACCCGCTCCAGGGCGACGGCCGCATCGTCGACGGCATCGCCGCCGAGCGCGAGCTCGTGCGCGAGCTGCGCGGCGACGCCGACCTGGTGATCGACACCTCCAGCCTCAACGTCCACGAGCTGCGCGCCAAGCTGGACGCCCAGTTCGCGGGCGAGGAGGAGCCCGAGCTCCGCGCCACGGTGATGTCCTTCGGCTACAAGTACGGCCTCCCCGTCGACGCCGATCTCGTCGCCGACTGCCGCTTCCTGCCCAACCCGCACTGGGTGCCCGAGCTGCGCCCCTTCACGGGCACCAGCGAGGAGGTCTCGGGCTACGTCTTCAACCAGCCCGGCGCCAAGGAGTTCCTCGACCGCTACAGCGAGCTCCTCCAGCTCATCGCCTCCGGCTACCGCCGCGAGGGCAAGCGGTACGTGACCATCGCCGTCGGCTGCACGGGCGGCAAGCACCGCAGCGTCGCCATGTCCGAGAAGCTCGCGAAGCGGCTGTCCGCCGAGGGCGTCGAGACCGTCGTCGTACACCGGGACATGGGGCGGGAGTAATGCCCCGCAGAACCATCAGGCTGCGGCGCCTCGTCGGCAGCCGCGGCACGCACCGCGGTACCCAGCCCAAGGTCGTCGCGCTGGGCGGCGGCATGGGGCTGTCGGCCTCCCTGACGTCGCTGCGCCGGATCACCGGTGACCTCACCGCCGTCGTCACCGTCGCGGACGACGGCGGCTCCAGCGGGCGGCTCCGCGACGAGCTCGGCGTCCTCCCGCCGGGCGACCTGCGCAAGGCCCTCGCGGCGCTGTGCGGCGACGACGACTGGGGCCGCACCTGGGCCGAGGTCATCCAGCACCGCTTCTCCAGCCGCGGCGACCTGCACGAACACGCGGTCGGGAACCTGCTGATCGTCGCGCTGTGGGAACAGCTGGGCGACCACGTCCAGGCGCTCGACCTCGTCGGCCGGCTGCTCGGCGCGCACGGCCGGGTGCTGCCCATGTCGGCCGTACCGCTGGAGCTCCAGGCCCTGGTCAAGGGCCACGACCCGGGCCGCCCCGAGGAGCTGTCGACGGTGCGCGGGCAGGCCACGGTCGCGCTCACGCAGGGCGAGGTGCAGCAGGTCAAGCTCGTCCCGCAGGACCCGCCCGCGGTGCCCGAGGTGATCGAGGCGGTGCTGGACGCGGACTGGGTGGTGCTCGGTCCCGGCTCCTGGTTCTCCTCGGTGATCCCGCATCTGCTGGTGCCGGAACTGCTCCAGGCGCTGACCGAGACCAAGGCCCGCAAGGTGCTGTCGCTGAACCTCGCGCCGCAGCCCGGCGAAACGGACGGGTTTTCTCCGCAGCGTCATTTGGAGGTTTTGGCCCGACACGCCCCTAAACTCGCCTTCGACGTGGTGCTGGCCGACCAGGCCGCCGTACCCGACCAGGAATCACTGCGCGAGGCCGCGGAGCGGCTGGGTGCGACGGCGGAGCTGGCGCCCGTGGCGGCGCCCGACCGTTCTGCCAGACATGATCCGGAACTGCTGGCCGCCGCGTACGACCGGATTTTTCGTATGCATGGAAGGATCGGCCCATGGCGATGACGGCTGCGGTGAAGGACGAGATCTCCCGGCTACCCGTCACCCGGACCTGCTGCCGGAAGTCGGAGGTCTCGTCGATCCTGCGCTTCGCGGGCGGCCTGCACCTGGTGAGCGGGCGCATCGTGATCGAGGCGGAGCTCGACACGGGGATCGCGGCCAGGCGGCTGCGCAAGGACATCCTGGAGATCTTCGGCCACGCCTCCGACCTGGTGGTGATGGCCCCCGGCGGACTGCGGCGCGGCAGCAGGTACGTCGTACGGGTGGTGGCCGGCGGCGACCAGCTGGCCCGGCAGACGGGCCTGGTCGACAGCCGCGGCCGGCCGATCCGCGGACTGCCCCCGCAGGTGGTCTCGGGGGCCACCTGCGACGCGGAGGCGGCCTGGCGCGGCGCCTTCCTGGCGCACGGCTCGCTGACGGAGCCGGGACGCAGCTCCTCGCTGGAGGTCACCTGCCCGGGCCCCGAGGCGGCGCTCGCGCTCGTGGGCGCGGCCCGGCGGCTGCAGATCGCGGCGAAGGCGCGGGAGGTGCGCGGCGTGGACCGCGTCGTCGTCCGGGACGGTGACGCGATCGGCGCGCTGCTGACCCGGCTCGGGGCGCACGAGTCGGTGCTGGCCTGGGAGGAGCGGCGGATGCGCCGCGAGGTCCGGGCCACCGCCAACCGGCTCGCCAACTTCGACGACGCGAACCTGCGCCGGTCGGCCCGCGCGGCCGTGGCCGCCGGTGCCCGGGTGCAGCGCGCGCTGGAGATCCTGGGCGACGAGGTGCCCGAACACCTCGCCGCGGCGGGCAAGTTGCGCATGGAGCACAAGCAGGCGTCCCTGGAGGAGCTGGGCGCGCTCGCCGACCCGCCGCTGACGAAGGACGCGGTCGCCGGCCGTATCCGGCGGCTGCTGGCGATGGCCGACAAGCGGGCCCAGGAGCTGGGCCTGCCCGGGACGGAGACCTCGCTCACCGAGGAGATGGTGGGCTGACCCGGGGGGCAGGGGGCGACGCTGCCGCGCCTCGCGCGCGGCACGCCCGCACCCTCCCCGCGGGGCCCCGAGGTGCGCGGGGCGCGTACCGGAATGGGTTCGGAAATCGGATCGTCCGGTGCCAGGAAAAACACGTGGAGAGTGCACCGGAATTGGGTGCGGGAAGGCGTTTCGGAAAGTTTTTCGACGGCCCGAAAGTGCTCCCCTGTGCAGGCCCCTTCTCGATTGTGCGGACGGGTTTCCCGGCGGGCCGCCCCGGTTCCGACATCCTTCATCTGTCTCGCATACGCTCGCGTTGGAAGCCGTAACGTTCGCCGCGCCCGAGGGTGTGCGTGCCCGTGCGTTCGGCTCGCGCACCCCGCAGTGTGGCGGGGGCAAAAACCCCGGCAGCGGCAGTCCGTGCCGCCCCGTCATGCCGTGGTGGTCGGTGTCACTCCGGAGCACCGATCGCGGTAGGGTCGGATGTGGTCGGGGACATCCCTAACAGCTTTCGCCGGTGTCTTTACCGGCGCACCAACGAGGAGATCGGTTCGTGACGATCCGCGTAGGCATCAACGGCTTCGGCCGCATCGGACGTAACTACTTCCGCGCGCTGCTGGAGCAGGGTGCGGACATCGAGATCGTCGGTGTCAACGACCTGACCGACAACGCGACCCTGGTGCACCTGCTGAAGTACGACAGCATCCTGGGCCGCCTCAAGCAGGACGTCAGCCACACCGACGACACGATCACGGTGGGCAACCAGACCTTCAAGACCATGGCGGAGCGCGACCCGGCCCAGCTCCCCTGGGGCGAGCTCGGCGCGGACGTCGTCGTCGAGTCCACCGGTATCTTCACCAAGCGCGAGGACGCGGCCAAGCACCTGGCCGCCGGCGCGAAGAAGGTCCTCATCTCGGCCCCGGCCAAGGACGAGGACATCACCGTCGTCATGGGCGTCAACCAGGACCAGTACGACCCGGCCCGGCACGACGTCATCTCCAACGCCTCCTGCACCACCAACTGTGTGGCGCCGATGGCCAAGGTCATGGACGAGAACTTCGGTGTCGTCAAGGGCATGATGACGACCGTCCACGCCTACACCAACGACCAGCGCATCCTGGACTTCCCGCACAAGGACCTGCGCCGCGCGCGTGCCGCCGCCGAGAACATCATTCCCACCTCGACCGGCGCCGCGAAGGCCACCGCTCTCGTCCTCCCGCAGCTGAAGGGCAAGCTGGACGGCATCGCCATGCGCGTGCCCGTCCCCACCGGTTCGGTGACCGACCTGGTCTTCGAGGTGGAGCGCGAGACCACCGCCGAGGAGATCAACGCCGCCTTCCAGAAGGCCGCCCAGGGCCAGCTGAAGGGTGTGCTGGAGTACACGGAGGACGCGATCGTCTCCTCCGACATCGTCAACTGGCCCGCCTCCTGCACCTTCGACTCGCAGCTCACGATGGTGCAGGGCAAGCAGGTCAAGATCGTCGGCTGGTACGACAACGAGTGGGGCTACTCGAACCGCCTCGTCGACCTCACCACCTACGTCGGCGGCAAGCTCTGATCACTGGCTGAACCGAGCCAGAGCGCCAACCGCCGCAGACCGCCGCGCAAGTGGCATGACACCAGGGCTCGCAGGGCGCGCTGACACGCGCCGTGCGGGCCCTGGCCCGTGTGGGCCCGGCCCCGGTTACGAGGGTCCGATTTCCAAGGAGCCGATACAAAAGATGAAGACGATCGATGAACTCATCGACGAGGGCGTGGCGGGCAAGCGGGTCTTCGTCCGCGCCGATCTGAACGTTCCGCTCGACGGGTCCGTCATCACCGACGACGGCCGCATCCGCGCCGCCGTACCGACGGTCCGCAAGCTGGCCGAGGCGGGGGCGCGCGTCGTCGTCGCCTCGCACCTGGGCCGGCCGAAGGGCGCCCCGGACCCGCAGTTCTCGCTGCGTCCGGCCGCCGAGCGGCTGGGTGAACTCCTCGGCGCCCAGGTCGCGTTCGCGACCGACACCGTGGGGGACAGCGCGAAGGCCACCGTCGCCGCCATGGCCGACGGCGAGGTCACGCTGCTGGAGAACCTCCGCTTCAACGCCGGTGAGACCAGCAAGGACGACGCCGAGCGGGGCGCCTTCGCGGACGAACTCGCCACTCTCGCCGACCTTTACGTCGGCGACGGCTTCGGCGCGGTGCACCGCAAGCACGCCTCGGTCTACGACCTCCCGGCCCGTCTCCCGCACGCCGCGGGCGGACTCATCGCCACCGAGGTCGGTGTGCTCAAGAAGCTCACCGAGAACGTCGAGCGGCCGTACGCGGTGGTGCTCGGCGGCGCCAAGGTCTCCGACAAGCTCGCCGTGATCGAGCACCTGCTGGAGCGCGCGGACCGGATCCTCATCGGCGGCGGCATGGCGTACACCTTCCTCAAGGCGCGCGGCCACGAGGTCGGCAAGTCGCTGCTGCAGGAGGACCAGATCCCGGCCGTCCAGGGGTACCTGAAGCGGGCCGAGGAGCGCGGCGTCGAGTTCGTGCTTCCGGTGGACGTGCTGGCCTCGGCCGACTTCCCGGACCTGAAGACCAAGGCCCCGGCGCACCCGGCCACCGTCGCGGCGGACGCGATCCCGGCCGACCTGGAGGGCCTCGACATCGGCCCCGAGACCCGTAAGCTCTACGCCGCGAAGCTCCAGGACGCGGCCACGGTCTTCTGGAACGGACCGATGGGCGTGTTCGAGCACCCGGACTACGCCGAGGGCACCAGGGCCGTCGCCCAGGGCCTGTTGGACAGCCCGGCCTTCACCGTCGTCGGCGGTGGCGACAGCGCCGCCGCCGTCCGGCTGCTGGGCTTCGACGAGAACGCGTTCGGCCACATCTCGACCGGTGGCGGGGCGAGCCTCGAATACCTCGAGGGCAAGACGCTCCCCGGCCTCGCCGCGCTGGAGAACTGACAACCGCTCCGCGGAACACGACCCCCGCCCGCGCCGCGCACCGCGCGGGCGGAGATGCACACGAAAGGACGGGTATGAGCACCCGCACCCCGCTGATGGCGGGCAACTGGAAGATGAACCTCAACCACCTCGAGGCCATCGCCCACGTCCAGAAGCTCGCCTTCGCCCTGTCGGACAAGGACTTCGACGCCGTCGAGGTCGCCGTCCTGACCCCGTTCACCGACCTGCGTTCCGTCCAGACGCTGGTCGACGGCGACAAGCTGAAGATCAAGTACGGCGCCCAGGACATCTCGGCGCACGAGGCCGGCGCGTACACCGGTGAGATCTCCGGTCCGATGCTGGCCAAGCTGAACTGCGCTTACGTCGCGATCGGCCACTCCGAGCGCCGCCAGTACCACGGCGAGGACGAGCCGCTGGTCAACGCCAAGGTCAAGGCCGCGTTCAAGAACGAGCTGACCCCGATCCTGTGCGTCGGCGAGGAGCTGTCGGTGCGCGAGGCGGGCGAGCACGTCCCGCACACCCTCGCGCAGGTCGACGGCGCGCTGAAGGACGTCCCGGCCGGGCAGGCCGAGACGATCGTGATCGCGTACGAGCCGGTGTGGGCCATCGGCACGGGCAAGACCTGCGGTGCCGCCGACGCGCAGGAGGTGTGCGGTGCGATCCGCGCCCGCCTCGCGGAGCTGTACAGCCAGGAGCTGGCCGACAAGGTGCGTATCCAGTACGGCGGTTCGGTCAAGTCCGGGAACGTCGCCGAGATCATGGCGCAGCCCGACATCGACGGCGCGCTGGTCGGCGGTGCCGCGCTGGACACCGACGAGTTCGTGAAGATCGTCCGCTTCCGCGATCAGTAACGTATGACGGCGGGCAGCCCGCCGTCGTACCCTGGCGGGGGCCGGACAGCGTGAGCCGTCCGGTCCCCGCCGCGCAGCAGCCACTGCCGTGGCGCACCCCGGCGCGCGGGCCGTGCCGGAAGAAATCCGTCAGCGTCGCCTATCAGTCCGAGAGAGTTGGTCCAGCCGTGGTTATGGGGTTCTCTATCGCCCTCCTTGTGTTCAGCGCCCTGCTGGGGCTGCTGGTCCTGATGCACAAGGGGAAGGGCGGCGGCCTCTCCGACATGTTCGGTGGCGGCATGCAGTCCTCCGTCGGCGGCTCCTCGGTCGCCGAGCGCAACCTCGACCGGATCACCGTCGTCGTCGGCCTGATCTGGTTCGCCATCATCGTCGTGCTCGGGCTGCTGATGAAGCTCGGCTGACGTCCGGCTCTGCCCCTGCGCGGGACGCTCCCTCCCGGGACGCGGTCCGTCACCCGACGGCGCAGAGCCCTCCACGCCCGGCTGGGCGCGGCCTATCATGAGGTCTCGCGTCCGGAGCCGACAGCAGTAACTCCGGTCACCGGGCGCGCGTTGGGCCCTGGGAACGCCAGGGCGCCCGCGGCGAGGCAGCGGCTTCGGGCCTGGCCGCACCATCAGGCAGGGAGTTACGACCGTGGCAAGTGGCAACGCGATCCGGGGAAGCCGGGTCGGAGCGGGGCCGATGGGGGAGGCCGAGCGAGGCGATTCGGCACCTCGCCTCCGCGTCTCCTTCTGGTGCTCCAACGGGCACGAGACCCAGCCGAGCTTCGCCGGCGACGCGGAGGTTCCCGAGACCTGGGACTGTCCCCGCTGCGGCTTCCCGGCGGGCAAGGAGCGGGAGAACCCGCCGGATCCGCCGCGTACCGAGCCGTACAAGACGCATCTCGCCTACGTACGGGAGCGGCGCAGCGACGAGGACGGTGAGGCGATCCTCGCCGAGGCCCTCGCCAAGCTTCGCGGCGAGATCTGAACCGTGATCAGACGACGGCCCCGGCGCCACCGCACACGCGGTGCGCGCCGGGGCCGTCGATCATTTAGGTTGGAGAGCAGCGGGGTACGTACGAGAAGAATGGGCTGATTCCGTCAGATGAACGCAGAGAGCAGCAGCGCCAGTTACGGCCGCACCCGGCTCGACCGGCTTCCCGAGTGGAAAGCTCTGGCCGGGCACCGGGACGAGATCGGTGAGACACATCTGCGTACGCTCTTCGACCGGGACCCGGCCCGTGCCGAGCGGTACGGCGTCACGGTCGGGGACCTGCATCTCGACTACTCCAAGCACCTCGTCACCGACGAGACGCTCCGCCTGCTGCGCGCCCTCGCCCAGGCCACGGACGTGGCCGGGCTGCGGGACGCGATGTTCCGCGGCGAGAAGATCAACGTCACCGAGCAGCGCGCCGTGCTGCACACCGCGCTGCGCACGCCCGAGTCGGCCACCGTCGAGGTGGACGGCGAGAACGTGGTGCCCAAGGTGCACTCGGTGCTGCGGAAGATGGGCGTCTTCGCGGACAAGGTGCGCAGCGGCCAGTGGAAGGGCCACACCGGCAAGCGCATCCGCACGGTGGTGAACATCGGGATCGGCGGCTCGGACCTCGGGCCCGCCATGGCGTACGAGGCCCTGCGCCCGTACAGCATGCGGGAGTTGGACTTCCGCTTCGTCTCCAACGTGGACGGTTCCGATCTGCACGAGGCCGTGCGCGACCTCGACCCTGCCGAGACGCTGTTCATCGTCGCCTCCAAGACCTTCACCACGATCGAGACGATCACCAACGCGAAGGCGGCCCGTGCGTGGCTGCTGGACGGGCTCGGCGCGGTGGGCGGGGACAACGAGGAAGCGGTGGCGAAGCACTTCGTCGCGGTGTCCACGAACGCCGAGAAGGTCGCCGAGTTCGGCATCGACACCGACAACATGTTCGCCTTCTGGGACTGGGTCGGCGGCCGTTACTCGTACGACTCGGCCATCGGTCTCTCGCTGATGGTGGCCATCGGTCCGGACCACTTCCACAGCATGCTCGCCGGGTTCCACCTCATGGACGAGCACTTCCGCACCGCCCCGCCGGAGCGGAACGCGCCGATGCTGCTGGGCCTGCTCGGTGTCTGGTACGGCGGGTTCTTCGACGCGCAGTCGCACGCGGTGCTGCCGTACAGCCACTACCTGTCCAAGTTCACCGCGTACCTCCAGCAGTTGGACATGGAGTCCAACGGGAAGTCCACCGACCGCGAGGGCAACCCCGTCGACTGGCAGACGGGGCCGGTGGTCTGGGGCACGCCGGGCACCAACGGGCAGCACGCGTACTACCAGTTGCTGCACCAGGGCACCCGGATGATCCCGGCCGACCTGATCGGCTTCGCCCGTCCCGTCGCCGAACTCGGTGACCTCGCGGGCCAGCACGACCTGCTGATGGCCAATCTCTTCGCGCAGGGCCAGGCGCTGGCCTTCGGCAAGACGGCCGAGGAGGTACGGGCCGAGGGCGTCGCCGAGGAGCAGGTGCCGCACCGCACCTTCCGCGGCAACCACCCGACGACCACCATCCTCGCCGAGGAGCTGACGCCGGGCGTGCTGGGCCAGTTGGTCGCGCTGTACGAGCACAAGGTGTTCGTGCAGGGCGCCGTGTGGAACATCGACAGCTTCGACCAGTGGGGCGTCGAGCTCGGCAAGGTCCTCGCCAAGCGGCTGGAGCCGGCGCTGACGGACGGCGAGCGGGTCGAGGGCCTGGACGCCTCCACCGCCGCGCTCGTGGAGCGGTACCGGACGCTGCGGGGCCGCTGAACTCGCGGTTCCGCCTGAAGCGACGACGAGGGCCCGTGACACCGTCGGTGGTGTCACGGGCCCTCGGCTTGGCCTGGTGCCGTCAGGAAGCCGGCGGATACAGGTCCGACGGCAGCTGTGAGGCCGCCGGTTCGTCCAGCAGCCACAGGGTCCGCTCGCGGCCCTGTGCGCCGGCCGCCGGGGCCTGCACCTCGCCCGCGCCGGAGAGCGCCATCGCCGCCGCGTTGGCCTTGTCCTCGCCGGCGGCGAGCAGCCACACCTCGCGGGCCGCGCGGATGGCGCGGAGCGTGAGCGAGACGCGGACGGGCGGCGGCTTGGGCGCCCCGTGCACGCCGACGACCGTGCGCTCGGTCTCCCGCACCCCGGGGTGCTCGGGGAAGAGCGAGGCCACGTGCGTGTCCGGGCCGACGCCCAGCATCAGCACGTCGAAGGACGGCACCGGGCCGTGGTCCTCCGGCCGTGCCGCCGCGGCGAGTTCGGCGGCGTACGCCTCGGCCGCGGCCTCGACGTCCGCACCGTACGCGCCGTCCGACGGGGCCATGACGTGCAGCCGCGAGGGGTCGAGCGGGACGGAGTCCAGCAGGGCGGCACGGGCCTGGGTGACGTTCCGCTCCGGGTCGCCCTCGGGCAGGAAGCGTTCGTCGCCCCACCACAGGTCGATCCGGGACCAGTCCACGGAGTCCCGCGCGGGGGACTCCGCGAGCGCGGCCAGGACGCCGTTGCCGTTCCGCCCGCCGGTGAGGACGACGGACGCGCTGCCGCGTGCCGTCTGCGCGTCGACGATCCGGGCGATCAGGCGTGCCGCCGTGGCCCGGGCCATCTCCTCCTTGTCGTGGTGGACGACGACCTGCGGGGTGGAGGTCACGAGCCGGCCCCCTGCCCGCCGGACTTCTTGCCCGCCGGCTTCTTCGCCGCGGCCTTCTTCGGCGCGGGCGCCGAAGCCTGCGAACTCTCCGAAGCCTCGGCGGACTTCGCGGCCGGCTCGGCGGCGCCCGTCCCCGAGTCGGCCGGGGCCGGGTCCGCCGGAATCGGCGCGGAGGGCGAACTCCCCGCGCCGGCGAGGCGGTTCACGCCGTACCGGACGGCCGCGGCGTACGCCTCGTCCGGGTCGAGCCGGCGCAGCTCCTCGGCGATCAGCTCGGCCGTGGTGCGGCGGTGCAGTGCCACGTGCCGGTCCGGCTGGCCCGGGACGGCGAGCTCGGCGAGCTGGCCGTCGGCGCGGTCCAGGCAGATCTCGCCGTCCCCGGCGTCCATCCGTACGGCCGTGATGCCCGGGCCCTCGGTGACCCGGCGCTCGACTGGGATGGCGAGGCGATCCGCGAGCCACAGGGCCAGCAGTTCGGTCGAGGGGTTGTACTCCTCGCCCTCCACCACCGCGGACTTGATCCTGGTGCGCTTCTGGTCGAGCGAGGAGGCGAGGATGCTGCGCCACGGGGTGATCCGGGTCCAGGACAGGTCCGTGTCACCCGGCGCGTAGGTCTCCCCGCGCAGGGCCAGCGCCCCGACCGGGTCCTCGGTGGCCGCCGCGTCGGTGATCCGGCGCTGCGCCAGCGTGCCCAGCTTGTCGTCCGAGGGGTGCTCGGGCGCGTCCTCGGGCCACCAGACGACGACGGGCGCGTCCGGCAGCAGCAGCGGCAGCACCACGCTGTACGAGTGCGAGGCGAGTTCGCCGTGCAGGCGGAGCAGGATGATCTCGCCCGAGCCCGCGTCGCTGCCCATCCGGACCTCGGCGTCGAGCCGTGCCTTCGCGCGGTCGCGGGGCGAGCGCCCGGGGCGCCGCACCACGACGAGGATGCGCGAGGGGTGTTCCTTGGACGCCTCGCTGGCGGCCTTGAGCGCGTCGTAGTGGTTGCCCTCGTCGGTGACGATGACGAGGGTGAGCACCATGCCGACGGCGGGGGAGCCCGCCGCCCTGCGCGCCTCGACCAGGGAGGCGTTGATCTGGCTGGAGGTGGTGTCCGTGAGATCGATGTTCATGGCCGGCGCCAGCTCCGTCCGTCGCGTGCCAGCATCTCGTCGGCGGCCTGGGGGCCCCAGGTCCCGGCGGGGTACTGCTCGGGCTTCCCGTGCTCGTCCCAGTACTCCTCGACCGGGTCGAGGATCTCCCAGGAGCGCTCGACCTCCTGGTGGCGCGGGAAGAGGTTCGCGTCGCCCAGCAGGACGTCGAGGATGAGCCGCTCGTACGCCTCGGGGCTGGACTCGGTGAAGGACTCGCCGTACGCGAAGTCCATCGTCACGTCCCGGATCTCCATCTGGGTGCCGGGCACCTTGGAGCCGAAGCGGATGGTGACGCCCTCGTCCGGCTGGACCCGGATGACGAGCGCGTTCTGGCCCAGCTCCTGGGTGTCCGTCGCGCCGAACGGCGAGTGCGGGGCGCGCTGGAAGACGACCGCGATCTCGGTGACGCGGCGCCCGAGGCGCTTGCCGGTACGCAGGTAGAAGGGGACGCCCGCCCAGCGGCGGTTGTCGATCTCCAGCCGGACCGCCGCGTAGGTGTCGGTCTTCGACTCGGGGTCGATGCCCTCTTCCTCCAGGTACCCCTGCACCTTGTGGCCGCCCTGCCAGCCCGCGGCGTACTGCCCGCGGACCGTGTGCTTGCCCAGGTCGCTCGGGAGCCGGACGGCGTTGAGCACCTTCAGCTTCTCGGTGACCAGCGCCTTGGCGTGGAAGGAGGCGGGCTCCTCCATGGCGGTGAGCGCGAGGAGTTGGAGCAGGTGGTTCTGGATGACGTCGCGTGCGGAGCCGATGCCGTCGTAGTAGCCGGCGCGGCCGCCGATGCCGATGTCCTCGGCCATCGTGATCTGCACGTGGTCGACGTAACTGCGGTTCCACAGCGGCTCGAACATCGTGTTGGCGAAGCGGAGCGCCAGGATGTTCTGGACCGTCTCCTTGCCCAGGTAGTGGTCGATGCGGAAGACCTGGTCGGGCTTGAAGACGCCGTGCACGACGGAGTTGAGCTCCTGCGCGCTCTTCAGGTCGTGGCCGAACGGCTTCTCGATGACGGCCCGACGCCAGGAGTCCTGGCCGCCGTCGGACAGCCCGTGCTTCTTCAGCTGGGAGACGACGGTGGGGAAGAACTTCGGGGGCACGGAGAGGTAGAAGGCGAAATTGCCGCCCGTGCCGCGGGACTTGTCGAGTTCCTCGATGGTGGCCTTGAGGTTCTCGAACGCCTCGTCGTCGTCGAAGACGCCCGGTACGAACCGCATGCCCTCGGCGAGCTGCTGCCAGACCTCCTCACGGAAGGGGGTGCGCGCGTGCTCCTTGACCGCGTCGTGCACGACCTGCGCGAAGTCCTGGTCCTCCCAGTCGCGCCGGGCGAAGCCGACGAGGGAGAATCCCGGGGGCAGCAGGCCGCGGTTGGCGAGGTCGTAAACCGCGGGCATCAGCTTTTTGCGTGACAAATCGCCCGTGACGCCGAAAATGACCAGGCCCGACGGCCCCGCGATACGCGGGAGCCGTCGGTCCTGCACGTCACGCAGCGGATTGGCTGCGTCGCTCAACTCGCTTACGCCTCCTTCGGCGCGAGACGCTTCAGCTCGGCCTCGGTGGAGGAGAGCAGGTCGTTCCAGGCCGCCTCGAACTTCTCGACGCCCTCGTCCTCCAGCACCCGCACCACGTCGTTGTAGTCGACGCCCGCCTTGGCCACGCCGTCCAGCACGGCCTGCGCGTCGGCGTAGGAGCCGGTGACGGTGTCGCCGGTGATCTCACCGTGGTCGCCGGTGGCCTCCAGCGTCGCCTCGGGCATGGTGTTGACCGTGTTCGGCGCGACCAGCTCGGTGACGTAGAGGGTGTCCGGCAGCGCCGGGTCCTTCACGCCGGTGGAGGCCCACAGCGGACGCTGCGCGTTGGCACCCGCGCGGCTCAGCGCCTGCCAGCGGTCGGAGGCGATGACCTCCTCGTACGCCTGGTACGCCAGGCGCGCGTTGGCCAGCGCTGCCTTGCTCTTGAGGGCCGCGGCCTCCTCGGAGCCGGTGGCCTCCAGGCGCTTGTCGATCTCGGTGTCGACGCGGGAGACGAAGAAGGACGCCACCGAGTGGATCTGCGAGAGGTCCAGGCCCAGCGACTTGGCCTTCTCCAGACCGGCCAGGTACGCGTCCATGACCTCGCGGTAGCGCTCCAGCGAGAAGATCAGCGTGACGTTGACGCTGATGCCCTTGCCGATCGTCTCGGTGATCGCCGGGAGGCCCGCCTTGGTGGCCGGGATCTTGATGAAGGTGTTCGGACGGTCCACCAGCCACGCCAGCTGGCGGGCCTCGGCCACCGTCGCACGGGTGTTGTGCGCCAGCCGCGGGTCGACCTCGATGGAGACCCGGCCGTCCTTGCCGCCGGTCGCGTCGAAGACCGGGCGCAGCACGTCGGCCGCGTCCCGCACGTCCGCCGTCGTGATCATGCGGATGGCTTCCTCGACGGTGACGCCGCGCGCCGCCAGGTCCGCCAGCTGCTGCTCGTACCCGTCACCGGACGAGATGGCCTTCTGGAAGATGGACGGGTTGGTCGTGACGCCCACCACGTGCTGCTCGTCGATGAGCTCGCCGAGGTTGCCCGACGTGATGCGCTGCCGGGACAGGTCGTCCAGCCAGATCGCCACGCCCTCGTCGGAGAGGCGCTTGAGTGCGTCTGTCATGGGAATTGCATCTCCTGCTGTGTTGGAGCTTTCGCAGCCGCACGCATGCCGTACGGCTGTACGGATCGTGGGCCGTGGTCAGCCGGCCGCGGCGGCGAGGGAGCTCTTCGCCGCCTCGACGACCGCCTCCGGCGTGAAGCCGAACTCGCGGAAGAGGACCTTCGCGTCGGCGGAGGCACCGAAGTGCTCCAGCGAGACGACCCGGCCCGCGTCGCCCACGAACCGGTGCCAGGTCAGCGCGACTCCGGCCTCGACGGCGACCCGCGCCCGCACCGAGGGCGGCAGCACGCTGTCGCGGTAGGACTGGTCCTGCTCCTCGAACCACTCGACGCAGGGCATCGACACGACGCGCGCCGGAACACCCTGCTGCCGCAGCGTCTCCCGGGCGGCGACGGCCAGCTGGACCTCGGAGCCGGTGCCGATCAGCACCACCTGCGGCGTCGTGCTGCGACCCTCGGCGTCCTCGGCCTCGAACAGGACGTAACCGCCCTTGGCCGCGTCCTGGTTGGCCTCGTACGTCGGCACGCCCTGGCGGGTGAGGGCGAGGCCGTGCGGGGCCGGCTTGGTGGCGTGCCGCTTGAGCACCTCGCCCCAGGCGATGGCCGTCTCGTTGGCGTCGGCGGGGCGGACCATGTTGAGACCGGGGATGGTGCGCAGCGCCGCCATGTGCTCGACGGGTTGGTGCGTCGGGCCGTCCTCGCCCAGACCGATGGAGTCGTGCGTCCACACGTAGGTGACCGGCGTCTCCATCAGCGCCGCGAGGCGGACCGCCGGGCGCATGTAGTCGGCGAAGGTGAGGAACGTGCCGCCGTAGACACGGGTGTTGCCGTGCAGCGCGATGCCGTTCATGGCGGCGCCCATGGCGTGCTCGCGGATGCCGAAGTGCACCGTGCGGCCGTACGGGTCGGCGCCCGGCAGCGGGTTGCCCTCCGGGAGGAAGGAACTCTTCGCGAACGAGGTGTTGTTGGAGCCGGCGAGGTCGGCGGAGCCGCCCCACAGCTCGGGGATGACCGGGCCGAGCGCCTTGAGCACCGAACCGGACGCCTTGCGGGTGGCGACGGACTCGCCGGCCTCGAAGACCGGCAGCGCCGACTCCCAGCCCTCCGGCAGCTCACCGGCGCGGATGCGGTCGAACTCGGCGGCCCGCTCCGGGTTCGCGCGGCGCCACTCGGCGAACTGCTTGTCCCAGCGCTCGTGCGCCTCGCGGCCGCGCTCGACGGCGCCGCGGACGTGCTCGAAGACCGCGTCCGAGACCTCGAAGTCCCGCTCGGGGTCGAAGCCGAGGACCTTCTTGGTCGCCGCGACCTCCTCGGTGCCCAGCGCCGAGCCGTGCGCGGCCTCGGTGTTCTGCGCGTTCGGCGCGGGCCAGGCGATGATCGAGCGGGCCGCGATGAACGACGGGCGCGCGGTCTCCTCCTGCGCGGCCTTCAGTGCGGCGTGCAGGCCGACCGGGTCGAGGTCGCCGTTCGGCAGCTGCTCGACGCGCTGCACGTGCCAGCCGTAGGACTCGTACCGCTTGAGGGTGTCCTCGGAGATCGCGGTCTCGGTGTCGCCCTCGATGGAGATGTGGTTGTCGTCCCACAGCATCACGAGGTTGCCGAGCTTCTGGTGCCCGGCGAGCGACGACGCCTCGGCGGAGACGCCCTCCTGGAGGCAGCCGTCACCGGCGATGACCCAGATCGTCTGGTCGAAGGGGGACTCGCCCGGGGCGGCGTCCGGGTCGAAGAGGCCGCGCTCGTAGCGGGAGGCCATGGCCATGCCGACGGCGTTGGCGACGCCCTGGCCCAGCGGGCCCGTGGTCGTCTCGACGCCGGTGGTGTGGCCGAACTCCGGGTGGCCCGGGGTCTTGCTGCCCCAGGTGCGGAACGCCTTCAGGTCGTCCAGCTCCAGGCCGTAACCCGCCATGTAGAGCTGGATGTAGAGGGTCAGGCTGGAGTGCCCGGCCGAGAGGATGAAGCGGTCGCGGCCGGTCCACTCCGCGTCGGTGGGGTCGTGCCGCATCATCTTCTGGAACAGAAGGTAGGCCGCGGGAGCCAGGCTCATGGCCGTGCCGGGGTGGCCGTTGCCGACCTTCTGCACGGAGTCCATGGCCAGGACGCGGACGGTGTCGACAGCCCGCTGGTCCAGTTCGGTCCACTCAAGGTCTGTGGTGGTCGGCTTGGTGCTCACCCTGCGTCAGGGCTCCTCTCCACATGTCTTCGATAGCCGGTGTCTCTGCGCTCACCGGGCCACATCGAGCGTACCCCGCACGGGGCGTGCGGCTTTTCGAGTGCTCGCAGTGTGGGCGTCCCTTCGCTGCGGGCAACCAAATCGGGGCAAGTCGTATTCCTGGCAGGGGGTTCGCGTGCTTCCTGCGCACCGCCGTGCTCACCTGCTTTCCGGGTGCGCGCGCGCACGCTCACGTGTGCGCGCACAGCGGGGGCGCGCACCCCTCCCACCCGCTCCCGTCCGCGTGCACGGAGAGTGACCTCCGGGCGTGCCGCGGCCGGTGACCGGCACCGGAGCCGCCCCGACCGGCGGTCCGGGCGCCCGGGTCAACACGGGTGACCCCCGCGCGGGACGAGATACCCGCGGCGTCTAAAGTGGCGTGGTACGCGCGAGCTTTACCGGGTCTTCACGCCCGGGCTCGCTTGTTCTTGAGTGATCAGGGGTGTTCGTGACGGCCGTCGAATCCCGTCCTGCGGGGGTGCTCGACAACAGCACCGCGCGCCGGCCAATTGGCGCTCGGGTCAAGGCGTTCATCGCGCTGACCAAGCCGCGCATCATCGAGCTGCTGCTCATCACGACGATCCCCGTGATGTTCCTGGCGGCGCAGGGGGTGCCCAACCTCAAGCTGGTGGTGATCACCACCGTCGGCGGCTATCTGTCCGCGGGTGGCGCCAACGCGCTGAACATGTACATCGACCGGGACATCGACGCGCTCATGCACCGCACCGAGCAGCGTCCGCTCGTCACCGGGATCGTCTCCCCGCGCGAGTGCCTCGCGTTCGGCATCTCGCTGGCGGTCGTCTCGACGCTGCTGTTCGGATTCCTCGTCAACTGGCTTTCCGCGGCACTGGCGTTGGGCGCGCTGCTGTTCTACGTGCTCGTCTACACGATGCTGCTGAAGCGCCGCACCTCGCAGAACATCGTGTGGGGCGGCATCGCGGGCTGCATGCCCGTCCTGATCGGCTGGTCGGCGGTCCGGAACGAGATCAGCTGGGCGCCGGTCATCCTCTTCCTCGTCATCTTCTTCTGGACGCCGCCGCACTACTGGCCGCTGTCGATGAAGGTGAAGGACGACTACGAGCGGGTCGGCGTGCCGATGCTCCCGGTCATCGCCACCAACACCGTCGTCGCGAAGCAGATCGTGCTCTACAGCTGGGTGATGGTCGGCGTCTCGCTGCTGCTGTGGCCGCTGGGCTACGTCGGCTGGTTCTACCCGCTGGTGGCCGTGCTGGCCGGCGGCTGGTGGCTGTGGGAGGCGCACGCGCTGCTCGCCCGCGCCAAGGCCGAGGTGACGGGCTCCAAGCTCAAGGAGATGCGGCTGTTCCACTGGTCCATCACCTACGTCTCGCTGCTCTTCGTCGCGGTCGCGGTGGACCCCTTCCTCCGCTGAGCAGGCTGAGCCGCCGCCTTCCCGAGACATACGGACGGGGCCCGGAACGTGATCACGTTCCGGGCCCCGTCCGTATGTACGGCTCGGCGGTCAGCCGTTGGACGGGCCGCCGATCTGGATCCCGGCCATCCGGCTCCACTCGTACGGGCCGGTGCGCACCTTCTCCGCCATCTCGCCGTCGAAGCCGTCCCGGACGGTGATGCCGGCGCGCTCGGTGGCCTGCCGGGCGACCTCGACCGAGGGCGCCATCAGGTCGCCCCACTCGCCGTTCGCGCCGACGAGGGCGATCCGGGCGCCGACCTGGCCGACGTAGGCGATCTGCCCCTCGGCGCTCCCGCCGTGCCCCTTGGCGAACGCGGTGATCTCCTTGGCGAGCTTGGCCGCCTTCTTGCTGCTGTCTGCCATGCCCCTGATGCTACCGACGGGTAAACCCCCTGGCGAGAGGCCGTCCCGCCGCGAGACCGACGCCACACACCGTCGCGGCCCCGGCACACAGGGCCCCGACACCCCGTAGCCTCCCGGCCGTTAGACCCGGCAGGGGACGAGGAGGTGCGGATGGACACCGCTGACGCGTGGCACACCCGGCGGACCACGCTCGTCGACCAGCACAGCTACGGCGTGCTCGGCGCCGATCTCGGGCTCGGCGTCTTCGAGACGCTGCTCGCCGCCGACGCCGACGGCGCCGTACCGCGCGCCGGCACCTTCTTCGACGGCCCGGCCGGCCTCGCCCTCCGCCGCTGGTGCCCGCCCCTGCTGGGCCTCCCGGCGCACTGCCCGCCCGCGCACTACCTGGCCCGGCGCCGCGAGCTCGGCGCGTACGCCGCGACGCGGGCGCTGCTGCGCGGCAGCGGCATCGGCTGCTTCCTGCTGGACACGGACGCGCGGGCCGCGCCGGACCCGTTCCCCGACGCGCACCCGCTCACCCCGCCGCACACGCTGGCCGCCGCGGCCGGCGGCACCGCGCGGGAGTCCGTCTGCCTGGAGTCGCTGGCCCGGCAGGTGGCCGACACCTCGGGCTCCGTACGCGCCTTCCTCGCCAACACCGCGGGCGCGCTGCACGCGGCGGCGCCCGGGGCCGCCGCCTTCGCCGTCGGCGCGTACTTCCTGGAGGCCCGCGCGCCCGACGTCCGCGAGGTCGGCAGGGCGGCGGAACGCTGGCTCCGCGCCCGCGAACGCGCCCGCGCCGCACGCCGCGCGCCCCCGCTCCTGCCCGGGCAACAGGCGCACCACGGCGCGGAGCTGCGCGACGAACCCGCGCTGCTGCGCCACCTGGTGTGGAGCGCCCTGGTCACCCGCAAGCCCGTACAACTGCGCTGCCCCGCGGACCCGGCGCCCCTGGAGGGGTTCCTGGACGCGAGCCGGGGCGCCGGCGGCGACGTGGTCCTGCTGCCGCGCCGCCCGCACCACGCGAGCGCGGCGCGGCTGGCCGCGGCTTTCCCGCACACCTACGCGGACGCGGGCCCGTCACCCGAGGAGACCCTGGCGCAGGCCCCGTTCACCAAGCTGCTGTTCTCCAGCGGCACCCGCACCCTGCCCGAGCTCTACGTCGTACGGGCCCGTTCCTTCGTGCGGGGGCTCGACGCCGTCCTCGCGCGCTGGGTCGGCGAAGGCCGCTGCGGCCCGGCGGACGCGGCACGCGTCACCGAGGCCATGACGCACGGGACGGCACGGCGGCTCTACGGGCTGGACGCCGGGGTTCAGCCGGCGGCGGGCGCGGCGGGCACCGCCCGGCCGTCGTCGGACTGAGCGGCCGGGTGCGGCACGGCGGAGCCGGTTTCGTCGTCGGACGGACCGGTGCCCGTCGGCGGGAGGCCGCGTTCCCGCAGCGAGAGCAGCAGCCGCAGCACGGCCACCCACACCAGGGCCGAGCCGAGCAGGTGCAGGCCGACCAGGATCTCGGGCAGGTCCGTGAAGTACTGGACGTAGCCGATGACGCCCTGGGACATCAGCACCAGGAACAGGTCGCGCGTCCGGCGCTTCGGGCCCACCGGCGCGTCCACCGCGCGCAGCACGAACCAGAGCGCGAGGGTCAGCGCGACCACGACCCAGGCCAGCGAGGCGTGCAGCTCGGTGACGCTCTTCGGGTCGACCGGCATCCGCGGCACGTCGCTGCTGTCGCCCGCGTGCGGACCGGAACCGGTGACCACGGTGCCGACGGTGACCAGCAGCCCCGAGACCGCCACCAGCACCCACACCAGCTGCTTGATCGGCTTGCCGACCAGCGGACGCGGCTGCTCGTCGCCCTCGCGGGCGCGCAGCCAGGTCACCGTGGAGACGGTCAGCAGCGCCGTCGCGGCGAGGAAGTGACCGGCGACGGTGTACGGGTTGAGCTCGGTGAGCACCGTGATGCCGCCGATGACGCCGTTGCTCATCACCAGCCAGAACTGCGCCCAGGCCAGCCGGCTCAGCGGCCTGCGCCGGGGCTTGACCGCGCGCGAGGCGACGATCGCCCAGCCGACGGCCGCGCTCAGCACGTACGTCAGCATGCGGTTGCCGAACTCGATCGCGCCGTGGATGCCCATCTCCGAGGTGGCGACGAGGCTCTCGCTGCTGCACTTCGGCCAGGTGTCGCAGCCGAGCCCCGAGCCCGTCAGCCGCACGGCGCCGCCGGTCACGATGATGAAGACGCTCATCAGGAGCGCCGACATCGTCGCGCGGCGGAGAGTGCGCTGCGTGGGGGTCCACCGGGCCGCGATGTACGCGATGGGATTACGTACGACTTCGAGCAGTTTCGGCACGGGCACATCGTACGGGTGTGCTTGTGCGTGCTTTCACGAGGGGTTGGCCAAGCGCCGGGGCCCCGCCCGGCTCACTCCCAGCGGAAGAACCGCGCCGCCGCGCCCAGCCCGGCGGCCGCCCAGACGGCGAGGATTCCCAGGTCGGCCCAGGGCGTCCCGGCGCCGTGCTGGAGCACCTCGCGCAGCCCGTCCGAGAGGGCCGAGACGGGCAGGAACTGGAGCACCGACTGCGCCGCGCCGAACTTCTCCAGCGGCACGATCACCCCGCCGCCGACCAGCAGCAGCAGGAAGACCAGGTTCGCGGCGGCCAGCGTCGCCTCCGCCCGGAGCGTGCCCGCCATCAGCAGACCGAGCCCCGAGAAGGCGGCCGTGCCCAGCACCAGCAGCGCCAGCACGGGCAGGGCGCCGAGCGGGCCGCCCTGCGGCGACCAGCCCAGCAGCAGCGCGACGGCCGTCAGCAGCACCAGCTGGAGGACCTCGATGACGAGCACCGACAGCGTCTTCGCCGTCATCAGCCCCCAGCGGGGCAGCGGCGAGACCCCGAGCCGCTTGAGCACCCCGTACCGCCGCTCGAAGCCGGTGGAGATCGCCTGCCCGGTGAACGCCGTCGACAGCACGGCCAGCGCCAGGACGCCCGGGGCCAGGAAGTCGACGCGGGCCTCGCCGCCGCTGCCCGGCAGGTCGATGACGTCGACCGTGCTGAACAGGACGAGCAGCAGCGTCGGGATGACCACCGTCAGCAGCAGCTGCTCGCCGTTGCGCAGCAGCATCCGCGTCTCCAGCGCGGCCTGCGCGGCGATCATGCGGGGGAGCGGCGCGGCGCCAGGCCGCGGCGTGAAGTCCCCGGTGCGCGTTCCGGTGCTCATGACCGCAGCTCCTTGCCCGTGAGTTCCAGGCTGTTGTCTTCCGGGGGGCGACCCCCGTACCCCCGGTGTGGCGGTGTGGGCCCGTTCATGACCGCAGCTCCTTGCCCGTGAGTTCCAGGAAGACGTCCTCCAGCGTGCGGCGCTCGACCGAGATGCGGTCCGGCATGACGCCGTGCTGGGCGCACCAGGAGGTGACGGTGGCCAGCATCTGCGGGTCGACGGTGCCGGTCAGGCGGTAGCCGCCGGGTGCGATCTCGGCCGCGTCGGTGTCCGGCGGGAGCGCCTTCAGTAGCGAGCTGAGGTCGAGCCCGGGGCGGCCGGTGAAGCGGAGGGTGTTCTCGGCGCCGCCCCGGCACAGCGCGTCGGGGCTGCCCTGCTCGATCACCCGGCCGCCGTCCACCACGGCCACGTGGTCGGCCAGTTCCTCGGCCTCGTCCATGTAGTGCGTGGTGAGGACGACGGTGACGCCGTCGGCGCGCAGTTCGCGCACCAGGTCCCAGGTGGCCCGGCGGGCCTGCGGGTCGAGGCCCGCCGTCGGCTCGTCGAGGAAGACCAGCTCGGGGCGGCCGACCACGGCCGTCGCCAGTGCCAGCCGCTGCTGCTGGCCGCCCGACAGCCGCCGGTACGGGGTGCGCCCGCAGCTGCCCAGGCCGAGGCGCTCGACGAGGGCGGGCACGTCCAGCGGGTGCGCGTACAGCGAGGCCATGTGCCGGAGCATCTCCTCGGCCCGCGCCCCGGAGTAGACGCCTCCGCTCTGCAGCATCACGCCCACCCGCGGGCGCAGCCGCGCCGCGTCGGCGACGGGGTCGAGGCCGAGCACGCGGACGGTGCCCTCGTCCGGGCTGCGGTAGCCCTCGCAGGTCTCGATCGTGGTGGTCTTGCCCGCTCCGTTGGGTCCCAGGACGGCGGTGACCGTGTGTTCCGTGACGGTCAGATCCAGCCCGTCCACCGCGGTCTTCTCGCCGTACCGCTTCACCAGCCCCGCGACCTCGACAGCCGCTGCGTTTCGCATACCGGCGAGTCTAAGGAGCGGGGTGCGCGCGCCCCGGGGCGGGGCCGGGCCGGCCGGACGGCGAAAGCCCTCGTGAGACCCCGTGAAGGGGGCTCCGGAGCCGCTCCGGGTAAGGCTTGCCTTACGTGATGCACTGCATCAAGGCAGGTCACGGAGTGGCTTGCCGGGCCTCGCGGAATTACGCAACAATGACGTTGTGAAAAAGACGGGCACGGCAGACGAGACGCGGCAGGCGGCCACACCGGCGCCCGCCCAGGGCGTCGCGTCCAGCGCCTCCGGCGTGCCCGCCCAGCAGGACGAGCAGCAGCACGGTACGCGGAACAAGGTGGCCCGCTCCATCCTGGACCACGGCCCGTCCACCGCGGCCGAGCTGGCCTCCCGCCTGGGGCTGACCCAGGCCGCCGTCCGCCGTCACCTCGACACCCTGCTCGGCGAGGGCGTCGTCGAGCCCCGGGACAAGCGGGTCTACGGCTCGCGCGGCCGCGGCCGCCCCGCCAAGGTCTTCGCGCTCACCGACGGCGGCCGGGACGCCTTCGACCAGCACTACGACGAGCTCGCCGCGGACGCCCTGCGCTGGATCGCCCGGAGCGCCGGCGGCGGCGAGGCGGGCGAGGCCGCGGTGGCGGCCTTCGCGCGCGACCGGATCGCCGAGGCCGCCGAGCGGTACCGCGAGCGGCTGGCGGACGTACCCCCCGAGGAGCAGGCCAGGGCGCTTGCCGAGGCCCTGACGGCGGACGGGTACGCTGCCACTGCGCGCAGCGCACCCGCTTCCGCCGGCGGCCCGTCCGGGCAGAGCCCAGGGGGAGAGCAGCTCTGCCAGCACCACTGCCCGGTGGCCCACACCGCCGAGCAGTTCCCCCAACTGTGCGAGGCGGAGACGGAGTTGTTCTCCCGCCTGCTCGGGACCCACGTGCAGCGTCTCGCCACGATCGCCCACGGCGACGGGGTGTGCACGACCTTCATCCCGCGCGCGCACCCCACCAGGACCACCAGCACGAACACCGAAGCCACCAACGCATCTGCGAAAACCGCCGGGAGGAACCCCGCATGACCTCTCCTACGGAGACTGCTCACCCCGAGCTCGAGGGTCTGGGCCGGTACGAGTACGGCTGGGCCGACTCCGACGCGGCCGGAGCCTCCGCCAAGCGCGGCCTGTCCGACGACGTCGTCCGCGACATCTCGGGCAAGAAGAACGAGCCGGACTGGATGCTGAAGCTCCGCCTCAAGGGGCACAAGCTCTTCGAGAAGAAGCCCATGCCCAACTGGGGCTCGGACCTCTCCGGCATCGACTTCGACAACATCAAGTACTTCGTCCGGTCCACCGAGAAGCAGGCCCAGTCCTGGGAGGACCTGCCGGAGGACATCAAGAACACGTACGACAAGCTCGGCATCCCCGAGGCGGAGAAGCAGCGCCTCGTCGCCGGTGTCGCCGCGCAGTACGAGTCCGAGGTCGTCTACCACCAGATCCGCGAGGACCTGGAGCAGCAGGGCGTTCTCTTCCTGGACACCGACACGGCCCTGCGTGAGCACCCGGAGATCTTCCAGGAGCACTTCGGCACGGTCATCCCGCCCGGCGACAACAAGTTCGCCGCGCTGAACACCGCCGTGTGGTCCGGCGGTTCCTTCATCTACGTGCCGCCGGGCGTGCACGTCGACATCCCGCTCCAGGCCTACTTCCGGATCAACACCGAGAACATGGGCCAGTTCGAGCGGACGCTGATCATCGTCGACGAGAACGCCTACGTGCACTACGTCGAGGGCTGCACGGCGCCGATCTACAACTCGGACTCGCTGCACTCCGCCGTCGTCGAGATCATCGTGAAGAAGGGCGGCCGCTGCCGCTACACGACGATCCAGAACTGGTCGAACAACGTCTACAACCTGGTCACCAAGCGTGCCGTGGCCTACGAGGGCGCGACCATGGAGTGGGTCGACGGCAACCTCGGCTCCAAGGTCACCATGAAGTACCCGGCCGTCTACCTGATGGGCGAGCACGCCAAGGGCGAGACGCTCTCGGTCGCCTTCGCGGGCGAGGGCCAGCACCAGGACGCCGGCGCGAAGATGGTGCACATGGCGCCGCGTACGTCCTCCAACATCGTCTCCAAGTCGGTGGCGCGCAGCGGCGGCCGCACCTCCTACCGCGGTCTCATCGAGATCGGCGAGGGCGCCGAGGGCTCCAAGTCCAACGTGCTGTGCGACGCGCTGCTGGTCGACACCATCTCCCGCTCGGACACGTACCCGTACGTGGACGTCCGTGAGGACGATGTGACGATGGGCCACGAGGCGACGGTCTCCAAGGTGAGCGACGACCAGCTCTTCTACCTGATGAGCCGCGGTCTGTCGGAGGACGAGGCCATGGCGATGATCGTCCGCGGCTTCGTCGAGCCGATCGCGAAGGAGCTGCCGATGGAGTACGCGCTGGAGCTGAACCGGCTGATCGAGCTGCAGATGGAGGGCGCGGTCGGCTGACGCCGCCGCCCGTCCGCAGTCCCGCCCCGCCTCCGGGCAGCAGCGCCCGGGGGCGAGCCGAACACACTAAGGAAGCGAGCAACACGACAGCCATGGCTGAGGCTCAGAACATTCCGGTCGGTTCGAACACCACCGGATCGATCGCGGTGGCGGCTGAGTCCACCGTCGCCACCCGGATGAGCGCATCGCCCTCGTTCGACGTGGCGGACTTCCCGGTCCCCCACGGGCGCGAGGAGGAGTGGCGCTTCACTCCGCTGGAGCGGCTGAAGGGCCTGCACGACGGCTCGGCCGAGGCGTCCGGCTCGCTCAAGGCCGAGATCTCCGCGCCGGACGTCGTGACGGTCGAGACCGTCTCGCGCGAGGACGCCCGGATCGGGCGCACCGGCGCTCCGGTGGACCGGGTCGCGGCGCAGGCGTTCTCGTCCTTCGAGAAGGCGTCGGTCATCTCGGTGCCCAAGGAGGCCGTGCTGGAGGAGCCGGTGCGGGTCGGCCTGCACGGCGAGGGCGGCGTGACCTACGGGCACACCGTCTTCGACATCGGCGCCTTCGCCGAGGCCGTGATCGTCCTCGACCACACCGGTGACACGGTCCGCTCGGCCAACGTCGAGTTCGTCCTCGGCGACGGCGCGAAGGTGACCGTCGTGTCCATCCAGGACTGGGACGACACGGCCGTGCACTGCTCGCAGCACAACGCGCTCGTCGGCCGGGACGCCAGCTTCAAGTCGGTCGTCGTCACCTTCGGCGGTGACGTGGTCCGGCTCAGCCCGCGCGTCAACTACGCCGGCCCCGGCGGCGAGGCCGAGTTCTACGGTCTGTACTTCACCGACAACGGGCAGCACCAGGAGCACCGTCTCCTCGTCGACCACGACCGCCCCAACTGCCGCAGCAACGTGGCCTACAAGGGCGCGCTCCAGGGCGACGAGGCGCACGCGGTGTGGATCGGTGACGTGATCATCCGTGCCGACGCCACCGGCACCGACACCTACGAGCTGAACCGGAACCTCGTCCTCACGGACGGCGCCCGGGTCGACTCGGTGCCCAACCTGGAGATCGAGACCGGCGAGATCGTCGGCGCGGGCCACGCCTCGGCGACCGGCCGCTTCGACGACGAGCAGCTGTTCTACCTGATGGCCCGGGGTATCCCGGAGCAGGAGGCGCGCAGGCTCGTCGTGCGCGGCTTCTTCGCCGAACTGGTCCAGCAGATCGGTCTTCCGGACCTGCAGGAGCGCCTCATCGCCAAGATCGAGGCCGAGCTGGAAGCGTCCGTCGCATGAGTGGGCCGGAAGCGGTGTTCGTGCGCGTCGCGTCACTGGGCGAACTCGAGGAGGACACCCCGAAGCGGGTGGAGCTCGACGGCGTCCCGGTGGCCCTCGTCCGCACGGAGGGCGAGGTGTACGCGATCAACGACATCTGCTCGCACGCGAACGTCTCCCTCTCGGAAGGCGATGTCGAGGACTGCCAGATCGAGTGCTGGCTGCACGGCTCCAGCTTCGACCTGCGCAGCGGCAAGCCCTCCGGGCCGCCCGCGACCCGGCCCGTCCCCGTATACCCCGTAAAGATCGAAGGAGAGGGTCCGGACGCGTCCGTGCTCGTCTCCGTCACCCAGGAGTCCTGAAGCCCCCATGGCAACGCTTGAGATCAACGACCTGCACGTCTCCGTCGACACCGAGGGCGGCGCGAGCGAAATCCTGCGCGGCGTCGACCTGACCGTGAAGCAGGGTGAGACGCACGCCATCATGGGGCCGAACGGCTCCGGCAAGTCCACGCTCGCCTACTCGCTCGCGGGCCACCCCAAGTACACGATCACCGGCGGCTCCGTGAAGCTGGACGGCGAGGACGTGCTGGAGATGACCCCGGACGAGCGCGCTCGCGCCGGCGTCTTCCTCGCGATGCAGTACCCGGTCGAGGTTCCGGGTGTCTCCGTCTCCAACTTCCTGCGGACCTCCGCCACCGCCATCCGCGGCGAGGCCCCCAAGCTGCGTACCTGGGTGAAGGAGGTCAAGGAGGCCATGGAGCGCCTCAGCATCGACCCGTCCTTCGCCGAGCGGAACGTCAACGAGGGCTTCTCCGGCGGTGAGAAGAAGCGGCACGAGATCCTCCAGCTGGAGCTCCTCAAGCCGAAGATGGCGATCCTCGACGAGACCGACTCCGGTCTGGACGTCGACGCGCTGCGCGTGGTCTCCGAGGGCGTCAACCGCGTCCGCGAGTCCGGCGAGGTCGGCACCCTGCTGATCACGCACTACACGCGGATCCTCCGGTACATCAAGCCCGACCACGTCCACGTCTTCGCCAAGGGCCGGATCGCCGAGTCCGGCGGCCCCGAGCTCGCGGACAAGCTGGAGGAAGAGGGCTACGAGGAGTACGTGAAGGGCGGCGCCGCTTCGTGAGCGACGCATTCGCGGCCCCCGGGCCGCTGACCACCACGACGGCCGCGCACCCGCGGTCCGCGGACGGCGGCATCCGCCGCCTCCGCGGCCGCGGGGCGAACGGAGGGACAAGGGCATGACGCAGCTGCCGGGCCTTCTCGACACCGAGGCGATCCGCAAGGACTTCCCGATCCTGGACCGCGTGGTCCACGACGGGAAGAAGGTCGTCTACCTGGACAACGCGGCCACGTCGCAGAAGCCCACCCAGGTCCTCGACGTGCTGAACGACTACTACGAGCGGCACAACGCGAACGTCCACCGTGGGGTGCACGTCCTCGCGGAGGAGGCCACGGCGCTGTACGAGGGCGCGCGGGACAAGGTCGCGGCGTTCATCAACGCGCCGAGCCGGGACGAGGTCGTCTTCACCAAGAACGCCTCGGAGTCGCTCAACCTCGTCGCGAACATGCTGGGCTGGGCGGACGAGCCCTACCGCGTGGAGCACGACACCGAGATCGTGATCACGGAGATGGAGCACCACTCCAACATCGTGCCGTGGCAGCTGCTCTCGCAGCGCACGGGCGCGAAGCTGAAGTGGTTCGGGCTGACCGACGACGGCCGGCTCGACCTCTCCGCGGTGGACGAGGTCATCACGGAGAAGACCAAGGTCGTCTCCTTCACCCTCGTCTCCAACATCATGGGCACGGTCAACCCGGTCGAGGCGATCGTCCGGCGTGCCCAGGAGGTCGGCGCGCTCGTCGTCGTCGACGCCTCGCAGGCGGCGCCGCACGCGCCGCTGGACGTGCAGGCGCTCCAGGCAGACTTCGTGGCCTTCACCGGTCACAAGATGTGCGGCCCGACCGGCATCGGCGTGCTGTGGGGCCGGCAGGAGCTGCTGGACGACCTGCCGCCGTTCCTCGGCGGCGGCGAGATGATCGAGACGGTCTCGATGCACTCGTCGACGTACGCTCCGGCGCCGCACAAGTTCGAGGCGGGTACGCCGCCGGTCGCGCAGGCCGTCGGCCTGGGTGCCGCGGTGGACTACCTCACCTCGATCGGCATGGACCGGATCGCCCAGCACGAGCACGCGCTGACGGAGTACGCCGTCGCCAAGCTCAAGGAGATCCCCGACCTGCGGTTCATCGGCCCGACCACGGCCGAGGAGCGGGGCGCGACGATCTCCTTCACGCTCGGCGACATCCACCCGCACGACGTGGGCCAGGTGCTGGA
Organism: Streptomyces sp. HNM0574; assembly: GCF_012726235.1. Taxonomy (GTDB): domain Bacteria; phylum Actinomycetota; class Actinomycetes; order Streptomycetales; family Streptomycetaceae; genus Streptomyces. Next base: position 83,969 of record NZ_JAASAH010000004.1, on the reverse strand, counting down.
CGAGCAGGGCATCGCCGTCCGGGTCGGCCACCACTGCGCGCGGCCGGTCTGCCTGCGGTACGGAATTCCTGCGACCACGCGAGCGTCGTTCTATCTGTACTCCACGCCCGCCGAGGTCGACGCACTGGCCGAGGGGCTGGAGCACGTACGGAACTTCTTCGGCTAGAGACCGGCGACGGCCGAAGGCATGGCGACCGAGAACCCTGAGGGCTGGGACTGACACGTGAAGCTCGACTCGATGTACCAGGACGTGATCCTGGACCACTACAAGCACCCGCACGGGCGCGGCCTGCGCGAAGGCGACGCCGAGGTGCACCACGTCAACCCCACCTGCGGTGACGAGATCACCCTGCGGGTGCGGTACGACGGCAGCACCGTGAGGGACGTCAGCTACGAGGGCCAGGGCTGCTCCATCAGCCAGGCGAGCGCCTCGGTGCTGAACGAACTGCTGGTCGGCAAGGACATCGGGCGGGCCCGGGAGATCCAGGAGACGTTTCTGGAGCTCATGCAGTCCAAGGGCCAGATCGAGCCGGACGACGCCATGGAGGAGGTGCTGGAGGACGCCGTCGCGTTCGCCGGCGTCTCCAAGTACCCGGCTCGGGTGAAGTGTGCTCTGCTGAGCTGGATGGCATGGAAGGACGCAACGGCGAAGGCGTTCGGCGGGGCGGAAGCAACGGCGCAAGCGCTGGGCGAGACACAGGCGGGCGCCGACGCGGCGAAGGAGAAGACCGCATGACTGAGACCACCACGAAGCCCGCGAGCGAGGACGAGGTCCGCGAGGCCCTGTACGACGTGGTCGACCCCGAGCTGGGCATCGACGTCGTCAACCTCGGTCTGATCTACGGCGTGCACATCGACGAGGCGAACATCGCCACCATCGACATGACGCTGACCTCGGCGGCCTGCCCGCTCACGGACGTCATCGAGGACCAGGCGAAGTCCGCGACCGAGGGCATCGTCAAGGAGCTGCGGATCAACTGGGTCTGGATGCCGCCGTGGGGTCCGGACAAGATCACGGACGACGGGCGCGAGCAGCTGCGCGCGCTCGGCTTCAACGTCTGAGCACCCCGCGCCGCGCTCGCGCGGCGGGGACAACGGCCGTGCCGGGTCGGCAACACGCTGACCCGGCACGGCCGTTCGCATGCGCGGACGGCTGCTGCGCAACGGCCGCTGTGTACGACCGTACATAACCTTGTGTACGCTTGTACGCATGGTCTATCTGACGCTTGCGGGGGCGATCCTCGCCGAAGTGCTGGGCACCACCGCGATGAAGTACAGCGACGGCTTCACCCGCCTGTGGCCCTCGCTCGCCACCGTCGCCGGGTACATCGTGGCGTTCACGCTGCTCGCGCAGGCGCTCAAGAGCATGCCGGTCGGCACCGCGTACGCGATATGGGCCGGGCTCGGCACCGCGGCCGTCGCCGCCATCGGCATGGTCTTCATCGGCGAGGCGGTCACCGCGGCGAAGATCATCGGGCTGCTGCTGGTGATCTGCGGAGTCGTCGTGCTCAACCTCGGGGGCTCGCACTGATGGCCCGCCGCTACGACCCCGAGCGCCGGCAGCGGATCATCGACGCGGCCATCCGGCTCGTCGAGCTCAAGGGCATCGACGCGCTCAGCCACCGCGCCGTCGCCGCCGAGGCCGACGTGCCGCTCGGCTCCACCACGTACCACTTCGCCGGGCTCGACGACCTCCTCGTCGCCGCCCTCGAACAGGTCAACTCCGCGCCGCAGACGGCCATCGCGGGCTGGAGCGAGGAGCTGCCCGAGGACGAGCCGCTGGCCGACGCGCTCACCGGGCTGCTCCAGCGCTACGCCTCCGGCGGCCGCGGCCGCATCCGGCTGGAGTACGAGCTGTACCTCGCCGCCCTGCGCCGCCCCGCGCTCCAGCCCGTCGCCGGCACCTGGATCGACGACATGGTCGACGTCGTCGCCCGCCGCACCCCGGACCGGGCCACGGCGCGCGCCCTGACCGCCCTCGTCGACGGCCTGATGCTCCAGATGCTCCTCACCGACCGGCCCTTCGACCCGGCCGAGGTGCGCTCCGCGCTGGCCCGCGTCACGGGCGAGCCGCCGCGCACCTGAGACCGTCCCCGGCCGCGGCTCATGAGCTGAGACCGGTTCGCCTTCGCCCTCCCCGTACGGATAGCGTTCGAGGTATGACCGACGCATCCACACCCCGTACGACCGGCGCTGTCGGCGCCGGGCTCGCGACCGTCGCCTCCGACGGCACCGTTCTCGACACCTGGTTCCCCGCCCCCGAGCTCGTCGACGAGCCGGGTCCCGCAGGGACCGAGCGGCTGAGCCCCGAGCGCGCCGCCGAACTGCTGGGCCCGTCCGCGCCCAAGGCGCTCGGCGCCGACCCGGTGCGCGGCGTGGAGACGGTCGCCGTCCGCACCGTCGTCGCCTCGCTCGACGACAAGCCGGCGGACGCGCACGACGTGTACCTGCGGCTGCACCTGCTCAGCCACCGCCTGGTCCGGCCGCACGGCCAGAACCTCGACGGCATGTTCGGCCACCTCGCCAACGTCGCCTGGACCACCCGCGGTCCGGTGCAGGCCGACCGCATCGAGGAGGTCCGCCTCGCGGCCCGCGCCGAGGGCACGTACCTCAACGTCACCAGCGTGGACAAGTTCCCGCGGATGACCGACTACGTCGTGCCCAAGGGCGTCCGGCTCGCCGACGCCGACCGGGCCCGGCTCGGCGCGCACCTCGCCGAGGGCACCACCGTCATGCACGAGGGCTTCGTCAACTTCAACGCCGGCACCCTCGGCACCTCCATGGTCGAGGGCCGGGTCAGCGCGGGCGTCGTCGTCGGCGACGGCTCCGACATCGGCGGCGGCGCCTCGATCATGGGCACCCTCTCCGGCGGCGGCAAGCAGACCATCTCCATCGGTCAGCGCTGCCTGCTCGGCGCCGAGGCCGGTATCGGCATCTCCCTCGGCGACGACTGCGTCGTCGAGGCCGGGCTGTACGTCACCGCCGGTACGCGCGTGACGCTGCCCGACGGCAAGGTCGTCAAGGCGGCGGACATGTCCGGCGCCAACAACCTGCTCTTCCGCCGCAATTCGACCACCGGCACCGTCGAGGCGCTCCAGCGCACCGGCTCCTGGGGCGGTCTGAACGAGGCGCTGCACGCGCACAACTGACGGCGGCGGCCCCCGCGCCGCACCGCGTACCCCGCGCATGCCCGTAGGCCATAGGCTTACGGGCATGCGTGATGTCAGGGCGGGTGCACGGTACTTGGGGCGCGGACAGCGCTGGGTGATGGGCCACGGACGGTGGTTCGGCTTCGGGCTGCTGCCCGCGCTGATCACGTTCGTGCTGTACGCGGCGGGGCTCGCCGCCTTCGCCTTCGCCACGGACGACATCGTCACCTGGGCCACGCCCTTCGCGGACGACTGGGCCTGGCGGGCGCCGCTGCGCACCCTCTTCGCCGTCCTGCTGTGGCTCGCGGTGCTCGGCATCGCGCTGCTCACCTTCACCGCCGTCACCCTGCTCGTCGGCGACCCGTTCTACGAGAAGCTCTCCGAGGAGACCGAGAAGTCCTACGGGGGATGCCCCGAGGGCCCGGACCGGTCGCTCGCGGCCGAGCTGTGGATCGCCCTGTGCGACAGCCTCTACGTGCTGTGGCGGGCCGCGCTCTTCGCGGTGCCGCTGTTCTTCCTGGGCTTCCTGCCCGTCGTCGGCCAGACCGTCGTCCCCGCGCTGGGCTTCTGCGTCTCCGGCTTCTTCCTCGCCGTCGAGCTCTGCTCCGTCGCCATGCAGCGCCGGGACATCCCGGTGCGCGAGCGGCTGCGCCTGCTCGGGCGGCGCAAGGGGCTGGCGATCGGCTTCGGGCTGCCGCTGGTGCTGTGCTTCCTCGTCCCCTTCGTCGCGGTGCTGCTGATGCCGGGCGCGGTCGCGGGCGCGGCGCTCCTCGTCCGCGACGTCCTCGGGGAGGACACCGAGCCGCGGGAGGACGGTGCGCAGGACGCGTCCCAACCGCAGGCGGCACAGGGCGACTTGGGCACGCAGCAGGGCCCGTGGGCCCCGCAGACCCCGTGGGGGCAGCAGGGGCCGACGGGCCCCGGTGGTGCGGTGGATCCGCGCGGCGCGTGGAGCTCAGCCGAGGGGAAGCCGGGTCACTGACGGGTCGTGGTCGCTGGACTGGTCGTGGAACTCGGCGTTGACGTGCACGATGTCGTAGTCCACGCGGCCCGCGCCCGGCGAGGTCAGGATGTGGTCCAGGGTCTGTGAGTTGCCGTTGAAGACGTAGCCGTAGCGCTCGTTCTCGGGCAGCTGGTCCATGGGGCTGGTGAGGGCGCCGTCGGCGCGGAGCGCGTCCAGCGCGGGGGAGAAGGGGAAGTCGTTGAAGTCGCCGGTGGCGACGACGGCGGCGTCCGGGTCGACCTTCCGGATGTCGCGGACGAACTCGTTGACCAGTTCGGCCTGTTCGATCCGCTGGGGCTCCGAGTGCCGGGTGGGCGGCTGGAAGCGGCCCTCCATCGGCTCGTCGCCCTCCAGGTCGCCGCCGCCCTTGGAGCTGAAGTGGTTGGTGACGACGAAGACCGGGCGCCCCTTGAAGCGGAACTCACCGGCCAGCGGCTTGCGCGCGGCCTTCCACGCCTCGTCCTGCGGGGCGACGCGGCCCGGCGAGGCGGACAGCGCGGGGGCGCCGTCGGACTCCTCGACCGTCACGGGCGTCGTCGCGTCCCCGCCCTTGCGGTCGGTGAAGGAGACCCGCTCCGGGTTGTAGAGGAAGGCGACGCGGATGTTGCCGCCCGGCTGGCCGCCGTCGGCGCCGTCGGCCGGGTCGATCTGGCGCCACTCGTACGACGGGCCGCCCGCGGCCGCGATGGCCTCCGTCAGCTGCTTCAGCGTCTTGTCGGCCGAGACCGTGCCGTCGTCCTCGGGGCCCGAGTCGTCCTGGACCTCCTCCAGGGTGACGATGTCGGGGGAGGCGAGGTTGTCGACGAGGGCCTCGGCGAGGCGGGCGAACTTGCCGTCCTCGGTGGCGGGGGAGAGGTTCTCCACGTTGTAGGTGGCGACGGACAGCTCGTCCTCGCGCTGCGCGCGGGTGCGTTCGCGCTTCAGGCCGCCGTCGGTGTGCTTGCCCAGCTCGGTGGCGCGGAGGGTGTAGCCGCCGAACTGGTCGTAGTCCAGGGGGCCTTCGGTGCGGCCGCTGAGGGTGTCGCCGACGTCCGCCTTCGGGAAGGGGTGGTCGGCGGCGGGGAGCAGCGAGGATATCTTGACGCGGGCGCCGTTCTGCTCGTCGTACGCGCCGTAGAAGGTGCCGCCGCGCGGGGTGGGGTTCTGCTCCGGGTCGGCCGTCACCCACAGGTCGTCGTAGGCCGAGGTCGGGCCCGTGACGGGCGCGTCGTTGACCGAGGCGCGCATCCCTTCGAGGGATTCGTAGAGGTCGAGGGCGTACTTCCCGGGGCGCAGCGGCAGTTCCTCGATGCTCTTGCCGTCCTTCTGCGGCGCGTAGGCCGCGGGGACGCGTTCCGCGTCGAGCGTCACCGCCTCGGGCAGCGCGGCCGTGCCGGAGCCGGCCTTCCAGGTGGCGCCGGTCAGCTGCGTGACGGACTGGCCGCCGGCCTCCTCGCCGCCCGGGTAGTACTCGGCCACCTCGCCGGTGAGGCGCAGCACGTCGCCCGGCTTCACGTCCGGTGTCTTCTCGCCGGTGTAGACGAACAGGCCCTCGCTGGTGGCCGGGTCGTCGTCCGGCTCCGGGTCCTGGACCCAGAAGCCGCGGGCCTTGCCGAAGCCGCGTACGGCGGTCACCACGCCCGGCACGTCCGAGACCCGCTCGCCCGCGAGGGGGGAGAGGCGGGTGGCGCCCTGGATCTCGTGGATGCGCGTGCCCTCGTCAGGGGCGGCGGCCGACGAGGAGGCCGGCAGGACGAGCAGTGTGGAGCACAGCGCCGCGGCGGTCAGTGCGGCGGTACGGGCGTGGCGAGACGACGACAACGGTCCCTCCGGGGAAGCGGATGGCGGTGGAGACGGTGGTGCCGGTGATTCTCTACGCGCGTAAAGTCTGGCCGGGAAACGGGAGTTGTCAAGAGCGTGGCGTACGGTCGGCGAAGCGGGCCGCGGCACCGGGCGGATGGCCGGTGCACGATTCGGGCAGTGGGGGACAGATCCCGTCTACCCTGGGGCACCGCAGCGTCCCGCAGTCCGGAAACCCCGTAGGAGATGAGCGCGTTGATGTCCGGTGAAGACCGTCCCACCATGCCGCCCGTGCGGCTGCCGTCCGAGGCCGAGCTGGCACGGGACGCCCTCGCCGCGCCGCTCTACTCGCGGGCCGTGCGGCTCGCCCGCTGGGCGGGTGCCGCGGCCGAGGAGGCCGGGGAGGAGGGCGTCCCGGTGGGCGTCGGCGGGGAACTGCTCGCCGACCGCCTCAAGGAGGCCGTCGACCACCTCGGCCTGGCCGGGGAGGAGGACGGCGACACCTACACCTCCGAGGCGTGGAACCTCGCCGTCGACACCGGCCTCGTCGACATCGACGAGCTGGAGCAGGACGGCGGCGCGGCGGGCGAGGAGAAGGAAGACGCCCCGTCCGGCCTCGCGACGCCCGGTGACGAGCTGAGCCGGGTCTCCGGCAGCCCCGAGGACGTGCTCGCGCTCTGGCAGGAGGGCCTGGACTCCGTCCTCGCCGACGCCTCCACGCCCAGCTTCGAGGACCTGCTCGGCGGCATGAACCCGGTCGTCGACGCGGACGGGAACATCGACCCCGACTCCATCGACCTCGACGCCATGGACTGGAACCCCGAGGAGGAGGCCGACTTCCTCGACAGCGCCCTCGGCAACCTCTACGTCCTCACCGCCACGGACGTCGCCGTCGCCGCCGGGTCCATGGTCCCGCTGCCGGTGCTGGCCGCCTCCATGATCGTCCCGGACGACATGGACGAGCCGACCAACGAGATCCTCGAAGAGGTCTCGGCCGCGATGATGAAGCTCGACGACCAGTTCCGGATTCTGGAGCTGACCGGGCTCGTCGAGTACCGGCCGGTCGACGAGGCGCTGACCGCCGAGATCGACATGGACGACCCGGAGGCCGCCGTCGCCGAGGCCATCGGCCCCGACGAGGAGGACGTCGACCGCTACGGCCTGGTCCGGCTCACCCCGCTCGGACTGCACGGCGTCCGCGTCCGGATGCGGGACGCGGGCATCGAGGCGCCGCTCGTCGGCGACCTCGCCGAGGCGTCAGCGGCCACCCTGCTCGGCGCCATCCCCGCGTACCCCGAGGAGACCGCGCGGGCCGAGATCGAGGCCTGGCTCGCGGCCCGTACGGCGGTGACCGCGGCGCGTGAACTGCTCGCCGCCGCCCGCGGGGACGACGCCGACGCGCCGGCCCGCCGCCTCGCCTGCCAGCAGACGCTGTCCCTCACCCCGGGCACCGAGGCCGAGCCCGCGCTCCGCGAGGTGCTGGACGACCGGGAGCTCGGCGGGCTCGCCCGGGTCTGGCTCGCCGAGCGCGGCGCGGGCGACGTGCCGCCGCCGGACGAGGACATGATCTTCTGGCTGACGGTCGACACGATCGCCGCGCAGCTCCAGACCGTGGGCGAGGCCGAGGAGTTGAAGGGTCTCGTGCAGGGGCTCGTCGACCAGCACACCGGTTTCTTCGACAAGGTCTGGCGGGTGGCGCACCCCGCCACCGGCGACGTCCTGGAGGCCATGGGCCGCATCCACCCGGACAAGGCCACGGCCAAGGAGGCCCGCAAGGCGGCCTTCAAGGCGCGGTCGCTGGGGTAGTCCCGGAGCCCGCCGGGCTCAGCGCACCGCCGACAGGTACTGCACCAGCCGTCGCTGGGTCTCGGCCGGGGTCTCGGCCTGGACGGCGAGGGTGTGCCAGGCGGCGGTGTAGCTGTCCAGCTCGGAGCGGTTGCGCAGGTACAGCACGCCGGTCAGGTACTCGATGTAGACCACGTCCGTCATCCGGCGGTCGTGCGGGCGGACGACGGTGAGCCGGCCCGGCATCGGATAGCTCAGGTGCCGGGGGATGATCTGCAGGGTGACGCGCGGGTGTTCGCTCAGCTCCAGCAGGTACTCCACCTGTGCGCGGTGCACCCCGTCGTCGTCGCTCACCCTGCGGTGCAGCACCATCTCGTCGAGCACCGCCCACAGCCGGGTGCCGCGGCCTGGGTGCAGGAAGCCCTCGCGGCGCGCGGCGACCTCGTCCGCCTTGCGGCGGACGTCCCGCGCCGAGGGGCGCTCCGCCGGGGAGGCGGCCCGGTACATCGCCCGGCAGTACTCCGGCGTCTGCAACAGAGGCGGCACCACCTGGATCTCGTACGAGCGGATCAGCGAGGCCGACGCCTCCAGCTCGGCCAACAGGGCCGCCCCCGGCGTCCGTTGACGCAGCGGGCGGTGCTGCACCGCCTCCGCCAGCACGCCCAGCCAGCGCCGGTACGCCTCGCCCGCGCGGTACACCTCCAGCAGCGCCGCCACCTGGTGCGGCGAGGGTGTGCGGCGGCCGAGTTCGATGTCGCGCAGCGCCGAGGGGCCGATGCCCAGCGGGGTCGCCGCCGGTGCCGGGAGCAACCGGCTCTCCCGGCGCAGCCGCCGCAACTCGGTGGCCAGCAGCATCCGCTGGGTCTCCTGGTCCAGCCCCCGCGCGTCCACCTCGGGCGGCCGCAGGGACGCCGCAGGGCAGCACTCGTCCGGCCCGTACGCGGGCTCGCTGTCGGTGACGGTCGCCAGCGAGGAGGCGGCGGGGAGCCGGGCCGGGGTGTGCGCCTCCGGGTGGTGGCAGAAGGAGACCCGGTCGGCGCCGCGCACCGGCCCGGCCGTCATGACGGGGGCGAGGTGTCCGGGCGCCGCCGGACGCGGCTGCGGCGGGGCGGCCGAGCCGTGCACGCGGGAGAGCAGCGCCTGCCGGGCGGCGACCTCGTCGGCGCGCGCGTCGTGGCCCAGGCTGCGGAGCAGCGCGGTGATCCGGCGGAGCTCCTCGGGCGAGGGGGCCGCGTGGTCCAGCCGGTCCTGGAGGCGGCCCAGACCGCGGACCGCGTGCGCCCGCGCCGGCGTGGTGCGCCGCCGCAGCCGGGCGACGCCCTCGCCGCCCAGCGAGGAGCGCTGGAGCAGGGCCTCGAACTCGGCGTCGCCGCAGGGGAGTTCGCGCTCCCCCTCGTCAGGAGCCATCTGCGTCCTCCCGGAGGCTGTCGCGCCAGCGCTTGAGCACGCCCTCGACGGCGCGCGCCGAGTCCTCCATGAGGATCTCCTTGATCTCCTCATGGCTGTACCCCCACGCCCGCAGCGCCACCATGGCCCGGGTCCGGGGCGAGACCTCGCGGTCCAGGTGGTGCAGGGCCTTCTCGCGTCCGGCGACTATCGCGGCCGGGTCGGCGGAGCCGCTGCCGGGCGGGGCGTCCGGCACCTGGCCCCAGAGTTCCTCGCGGGAGAGCTTCCTCCGGCGGGTGCGGTACTTGCGGAACTCGCGGGGGAAGACGTTCAGGCACTTCTCCAGGAAGTACGTCTTCAGGCTCGCGCCGCCGTCGGGGTGCCACTCGCCGCCGAGGAGGGCGCTCTCGCGGAAGTCCGGGAGGGTGAGGGCGACCGTCATGTTGGCCAGTTCCTCGCGGAGCGCCGAGTCCCGTTGCAGTTCGGCCAGTTCGTCGTCCGCGGGGTGGAGGTTCCAGCCGCGGCCGTTCAGCTTCCGGAAGACGAAACCGGTCCGCATCCACGCGCAGAGCGTCGGAATCCCGTACTCCGTGAGCACGTGCTCGAAGCGTTCGTAGCGGCGGCCCGCGAAGCCGTCGGCGGCCAGCACCCGCACCAGCTCCCGGTCCTCGGCGAGCCGGTCGCGTGCTTCCCGGCCGGGTGAGGGCAGCGCGTACAGCCCTTTCCTCCGTCCGCCCTGGTCGTGCATGCCGAGTCCCTCTTTCCGTGCCTCACCTCCCTGCCCCCCAGGAAGCGAACCCCGCGGCGGACGCGTGATGCTGCCGTGCCCCGCCGCCTGTCGGCGGCTTGTAGGCCGCGCCGCGGGGGCCGTCCCACGCGGCACCCGCGCACCTCACCCGATCGGATGAACGGCGGCCGCGGCGCATGGGATACCGGCCCGGCGGGCGCCTACCACCAGCCGTACCCGACCCGCAGGAGGCCCTGTGCCCGACCAACCGCCGACCGACTCACCCGCACAGGACGCGAGTTCAGCACAGGAGCCCGGGGCGCTGCTCAGCGTGCGGGCCGCGCTGGTGCTGCTGCTCGCGGTCGTCACCGGTGGCGTCGCGGGCCTGCTGAGCCACCTCGACGGGAACTCGGCCGCCGCCTCGCTGCTCGCCGGAGGCGGCGCGGCCGGTGCGGGGCTGCTGCTCTTCCACGCGCTCGTCGGCGGTGGCGGCTAGTTCGCGCAGAAGGACGGGACGGCCCGTGCCAGGCCCCTGGTGTGCAGCGGGTCGAAGTGGCGGGCGTGCGCGGCGCGCGCGGTGTCGGCGGCCAGGCGCGGGGCGCAGCCGGGGCCGCTGTGCCGCGCGGCCTCGCTGTCCCGCAGGGCGTCGAGGAGTTCGCCGGTGATGCGGTCGAGCACCGGACGGACCTCCTTGGCCAAGTCCGGGCGCTGCGCGGGGCGTTCGGCCGGGTGGCGCTCCCAGCGGGCGTGCAGCCCGCGCTGCACCAGCTTGTTGGCCTCGATCTGGTCGCGGAAGACGGCGGTGGCCTCGTCCGGGTCGACGCCCGTCGCGGCCGAGCGCCGGGCGACGTCGTCGAGGATCTGCCGCTCCCGCGCCGGGTCGTCGACGGGCTTGCCGGCGCCCCACTTGGCGGCGGCCACCTTGTCCGCCGTCTCCAGCCGCTCGGCGGCCAGTTCGGCGAGCCCGGCGAGCCGCGTGCGCTCGGTGAGGGGCGGGAGGCCGGGCCGTTCGGCGGTGGCGGCGGCCGGTGCCCGGGCCTGCGCCGGGGCGGGCAGGGCGGCGAGCGGGGCGAGGGCGGCGAGGGTGACGGCGAGGGCCGGTGCGAGGCGGGCCGTCGACGGGCGGCGGAAGGGCACGGGGTACGGGTTCCTCTCGGGTGGACGGCGGCGCGGCGGTGCGCGCCCGGGCCCCTGTTTCTACCCGGGGACGCGGCCGCCGCGCCGCCGTGCCGCCCTCCGGTCCCCCGGAGGGGTCAGGTCTGCGGCTCCAGGTCGGGGCCGAGGGAGGCGAACTTCTCGCGGCTGACGACCCGTTCGGGCGGCCAGGTGATGTTGCCGGGCGGCCAGCTCTGCCCCGTCCGTCTCAGGAACCACTCGGGCGGCTCGTACATCGGCGGCTCGTACCCGTCGGGCAGGGCGGTGCGCCAGTCCACGTCCTTCTTCCGCTCCTCGAACTCCTCGGTGATCCGCCGCAGCAGCTCCGGCCTGGTCAGCAGGTCGACGGCGGTGGCGGCGAGGTACGAGGCGGCGGACAGCAGCGCGGTGTGGCCCGGCGCCGACCCGGCGCAGGAGGCCGTGGACCAGGTGTGCATCTTGGTGCCGACGGGGGCCAGGGCGGTGCCCATCGAGACGGTCGGCACCTGCCAGCTGATGTCGGCGACGTCCGTCGAACCGCCGCCGGGGAAGACCGGGTTGGGCGGGGTCAGCTCGGCTATCTCCTCGTGCAGGCCCTCCTGCGGGAGGCCCAGGGACTCCTGGAGCTCCTTCGCGATCCGCTGTGCCTCGCGGGAGAACTCCGGCGGGCCGATCGTCCGCATGTTGTCGTGCATCAGCTCGGCGAAGGAGCGGGACGGCAGCTGGTTCCAGCAGGCCGCCGTGATCTTGTGCCGGACGGTGGTCCGGCTCGCCTTCGCCGCCGCCTCGGAGACCGCGATCACCTTCTCCAGCAGCGCGGACACCCGTTCGGGGCTGCCCTCGCGGACGAAGTAGGAGATCTGCGCCGTCTCCGGGGTGACGTTCGGGACGTCGCCGCCGTTGGTGATCACCCAGTGCAGGCGGCCGGAGGGCGCGAGGCTCTCCTCGCGCAGGAACTCCGACATCGTCGCCATCATCACCGCCGCGTCGCCCGCGCTCTTGTTGCCCAGCGGGGAGCCGCCGTGCCCAGCGACGCCGAGGAAGGTGAAGGTGACCGCCGTCATCGCGCTGGTGGTGCCCCAGCCGGTGGCGTTGCCGGTGGAGGGGTGCCAGTCGAGGAAGGCGTCGAGCCCGTCGTACACGCCCTTGCTGACGGCGTACGTCTTGCCGATCAGCTGTTCCTCGGCGGTCGAGCCGAAGAACTTCACGGTCACGTCCAGCCGGTGGCGCCTGGCCGCCTCGGCCACGGCAGCGGCGGCGGCAGCGGCCGCGGTGCCCAGTGCGCAGTGCCCGCAGCCGTGGCCCGGGCCGTAGCCGGGGGCGAAGGGGTCGTGGACGTATGCGAGCGGGTCGTGCCGCCCCGCGCCCCGCTTCTGCGAGAGCCCGGGCAGCGCGTCGTACTCGCCGCTGAAGCCGATCACGGGGCCGCCGCTGCCCCGGGTGAAGGTCGCGGTGAAGGCGGTGGGGAAGCCGGCGGTGCCGAACTCGACGTCGAATCCGGCCCGTTCCAGGAATTCGGCCTGGGCGAGGGAGGACTTCCACTCGCGCAGGCTGAGTTCGGCCCTCTCCCATATCTCGTCGTTCAGCCCGGTGATCCGGGAGGCGTGGCCGTCGATCCACGCCAGCGCGGAGCGCTTGGCGGCGGAGTCCTCGGCCAGGTCACGGGGCGGCTCGTACGCCCCGTCCGCGGCCGCCGGGTCGGCGGCAGCGGCCACGGCCGGGTCGGCACCGGCGGCCGTCGCGGCTCCGCCCGCCCCGGCCGCGCCGAGCAACTGGACGATCCTGCGGCGGCTCAGCCCGCTCGCCGCCGTCGTCTGCCGGTCTTCCTCGTGAGGGTCGTGCAGATCGCACACGGAGCGCCTCCACTGTTCGTGGGCGGTACACACATCGGGGAACGTGGGGGACTCTCGTCCCGGTCCGTTGCCACGTCAATACCTGCGGATCAACAACGGATGACGAAGCCGGCGGGCGAACTCCGCGCGCCCGGGCGGAGTTTGGGACGCGCTGAGGTATTTGCGGCCGGGGATTCGGGGGATTCGCGCCCCGAATGACGCCTCGGCGGCCGTTCACCGGGCGCGCCGACGGCGTTGACCGGGGTTAAGGACCCGGTGAGAATCCCTCGTCATGCGCAGCCGTCGGCAGATTCTCGTACGGCGCCGGCACGTCGACCTCCGTCGCGTGACCGGCGCCGCGTGTCGCCGCGCCTGACCGCACTCCGCGTCCCGGGACCGCTCCCGGCTTTCCTGTTCCGCCCCGCCGTCCGGGCCCAAGAGGTCCTGGAATTCCGGCTTCTGCGGTGACGGTATTTCCGTCCCGCCCGGCGGCTCCCTTTCTCCTTTCCGTTCTTCACCTCCGGGGATCACGCATGTCCGCTTCCTTCTCCCGCCGCCGTTTCGGCGGGCTCATCGGCACCTCGGCCGCTGCCGCCGCGCTGCCCGCCGGGACCGCCGAGGCCGCCGAGCGGCCCTTCCGCGCGGCCGGTTCCGGCGCGGGCCGCCGCCGGCCCAACTTCCTGGTGATCCTGGGCGACGACCTCGGCTGGGCCGACCTGTCCTCGTACGGCTCCGCGCACATCCGCACCCCGCACCTGGACCGGCTGGCCCGCCAGGGCGTGCGGTTCACCCAGGCGTACTCCGGCTCCGCGACCTGCTCGCCCACCCGCTTCGCGCTCTACACCGGCCGCTACCCGGGCCGCACCGCCGGCGGCCTCGCCGAGCCGATCGCCGACCGCACGGCGGGCCTGGACCCGGACCACCCGACGCTCGCCTCCCTGCTCCGCGACGAGGGCTACGCCACGGCCCTGATCGGCAAGTGGCACTGCGGCCATCTGCCCGACCACAGCCCCGTCAAGTCCGGCTGGGACACCTTCTTCGGGAACTTCGGCGGCGCGCTGGAGTACTACTCCAAGCTCGGCCTCGGCGGCGAGTACGACCTGTACGAGGGCGACGCCGAGTACCGCGATCTGCGCTACTACACCCGCGTCCTGACCGAGCGCGCCGCCGCCCACGTACGCGCCCGCGGCCGTGAGACCGACGGGCGGCCGTGGCTGCTGAACCTCAACTACACGACGCCGCACTGGCCCTGGATCGCCGAGGGCGACGAGCGGGAGAGCGCGGAGATCGTCCGGCGGATCAGGGCGGGCGAGAAGGGCGCGCTCTGGCACCGGGACGGCGGCTCGCTGGCGAAGTACGTGCAGATGGTCGAGGACCTGGACCGCTCGGTCGGCGAAGTCCTGCGCGCAGTGCGGGAGTCCGGGCAGGAGCGGGACACCCTGGTGCTGTTCGCCAGCGACAACGGCGGCGAGCGCTGGTCGTACCAGTGGCCGCTGTCCGGCGGCAAGGCCACGCTCCAGGAGGGCGGCATCCGGGTGCCGCAGATCGTGCGCTGGCCGGGCGGGCTGGGCCACGGCCAGGTCAGCCACCTGCCCCACTACTCGCCCGACTGGACGGCCACCCTGCTGGAGCTCGGCGGCGCGCGCCCCGCCCCGGACCACCCGCTGGACGGGCACAGCCTCGCCGGATACCTGCTGCGCGGCGAACAGCCCCCGCGGCGCGACCTGTTCTGGCGGGTACGCGGCGAGCGCGCGCTGCGCCGCGGCCGGTGGAAGTACTACCGGGGCAAGGACGGCGCCGACCACCTGTACGACCTGGACCGCGACCCGCGCGAACAGGCGGACCGCGCCCGCGAGGAGGCCGCGCTCCTGCGGGACCTGCGCCGCAGCTGGGAGCGGACGGACGCGGAGCTGCTGCCGTACCCGGAGGGGTAGGGCCTGCCCGGCCGGGGTTCAGGGGGTGCCCCCTGTCGGTGCGTCGCGGAGTGCCGGTGCGCTGTGGTCCGTCGCGCAGTTCCCCGCGCCCCTCAAGGGGCGCCGTGGCGGCCCGCGCCCCCGGCGAAGCGGGCCGCGCCCTCGGCGGCCTCCGCCAACGCGGCCTGCCCGTAGTGGAGTTCGCGTGCCATCGCCTCCTGCTCCGGGAGCCCCTCCTGGGCGTGCAGCGAGGCGAGGTCGGTGCGCAGGCAGGTCTGCGGGAAGCGGGCCAGTGCGGCGGCGAGCTCCTCGGCCGCGGTGCGGGCCTGGCCGGTGGGGACGAGCCGGTTGGCGAGCCCGATCTCGTACGCCTCGCGGGCGGGGACGGGGCGGCCGGTGAGGATCAGGTCCGTGGCGCGGCTGGTGCCGATGAGCCGGGGGAGCCGTACGGTGCCGCCGTCGATCAGCGGCACGCCCCAGCGGCGGCAGAACACCCCGAACTCGGCGTCCTCCTCGACGACCCGCAGGTCGCACCAGAGCGCGAGTTCGAGCCCGCCCGCGACGGCGTACCCGCTGACGGCGGCGATGACCGGCTTCGACAGCCGCATCCGGGTCGGCCCCATCGGCCCGTCGCCCCCGGCCTCGACGCGGTTGCCGTGCTCGGTCGCGATCGCCTTGAGGTCCGCGCCCGCGCAGAACGTCCCGCCCTCGCCCCACAGCACCGCGACCCGGGCCTCCGGGTCGGCCTCGAAGGAGCGGAAGGCGTCGGCGAGCGCGGCGGCCGTCGGCCCGTCGACGGCGTTCCGCGCCTCGGGACGCGAGAGGGTCACGGTGGTGACGGGACCCCGGTGCTCGGTACGTACGGTCATGGCGGCACGGCCTCCGGTTAGAGGGACGACGGCGAGCGGGGCGACCCTATCGCCGGGGCCGCGGCCGCCCGACGGGCCGTCGCGTCTCAGCTCACGTCTCGCGATCCGGGACGGGGGAGTGACGTCCCGGCGCCGTCCATTACCGTGGCACGCATGTTCGGACCCGCACGAGAGCTGGCGCTCGCGCTCTTCGCCGCCACGGCGTGGAGCGTCGACGACGCGCTCTGTCGCCGCTGACCCCGGCCGCCGCCCCCTTTCCGGCGGTCGGCCACCGTCCGCGCCCGCCGGTGTCCGACCCCGCACAGCCGGGTACTCCGTCCGAGGCGCGCCGCGTCCGTGCCGCAGCCCCCACCTTCGGAGACCCCTGGTGACCACCGCTCCCCCCGGCGATCCCGCCGACACCGCCGCCGCGTCCACAGCCCCGTCCGGATCGCGGACGCAGACCGGGCTCGTGACCCCCGCGCCCACCCGCGTCCCCGCGCCCGAGGCCGCCGCGCTGCCC
This sequence comes from Streptomyces sp. HNM0574, assembly GCF_012726235.1. Taxonomy (GTDB): domain Bacteria; phylum Actinomycetota; class Actinomycetes; order Streptomycetales; family Streptomycetaceae; genus Streptomyces. The sequence continues at coordinate 67,890 of NZ_JAASAH010000004.1, read as the reverse complement.
GCCGTGCGACGGCTGCCGCTCGCCGTCGCCGGGGCGCTCGGCGCCCTGCTCACCGTGTACGTCTGGGCCACGCACGGCGCGAAGCCCGGCGTCCTGCTGCTGCTCGGCATCGGGCTCGGCGTCGCGCTCTTCCACTCGCGCTTCGGATTCACCTCCGCCTGGCGGCAGTTGATCGCCGTCGGCAACGGCACCGGTCTGAGGGCCCACACGCTGCTGCTCGGCACGACGGCCGCGCTCTTCGCACTCGTCATCGGCACCGGAACGGGCCTCTTCGGCTCCCAACCCGCGCCCAGCGCGGGCCCGTTGGGCCTCGGCCTGCTGCTCGGCGCCTTCCTGTTCGCGGTGGGCATGCAGCTCGGCGGGGCCTGCGCCTCCGGCACGCTCTTCGCGGTCGGCTCGGGGCAGAGCAGCATCGTCCTCACGCTCGGCGGGTTCATCGCCGGGTCGACGATCGCGGCCGCCGGGTTCGGCCTCTGGAAGGACCTGCCCGCGCTCGACCCCGTCCTCTTCTCCGACTACGTCGGCTGGCCGGGCTCGCTGGCCGTGACACTGCTGCTGCTCGCCCTGGTCGTGCTGGTCTCCCGCCGGGTCCAGGCCCGGCGCAACCCGCCGCCGGTCGGTACGCCGCCGTCCGCGCGGGGCGCCCTCGCGCGCGCGGTGCGCGGCTCCTGGCCGCTGCTGGCCGGGGCGCTGGTGCTCGCCGTGCTGGGCGGCGCGGTGCTGCTGGTCTCGGGCGGGGCCTGGGGTGTCACCAGCGCGTTCGCGCTGTGGGGCTCCAAGCTGGTCGGCCTGCTGGGCGGTTCGCCGGAGACCTGGGCGTTCTGGCAGCAGCCGGACAACGCGGCCCAGCTGGCCGGTCCCGTCCTCGCGGACAAGACCAGCCTCACCGACATCGGCATCATGATCGGGGCGGCCGTCGCCGCGGCGGCCGGCGGGGTGTGGAAGCTGCACCGCGGCGTTCCGGCGCGTACGGCGCTCGCCGCGGTGCTGGGCGGGGTGCTGATGGGGATCGGCGCCCGGCTCGCGGGCGGCTGCAACATCGGCGCCTACCTCGCGGGCATCGCCTCCGGCAGCCTGCACGGCTGGGTCTGGGGCGCGATCGCGCTGCTGGGCACCTGGGCGGGGCTGCGGCTGCGGCCGCTGTTCGGCCTGGGCAACCCCAAGCCGGGCGACGGGGTCTGCTGACGCGAGAGGTTCACCGACCGGCGCCCGTCCACGGACGGGCGCCGGTCGCGTACCGGGGGTGTGAACTCAGCCGGCGGAGCCGGGGCGTGGCGCCCCGTCGTCCGCCGGGTGCTCGGTGACGTCCGGCCGGGCCGCCGCGTGCGGGGACTGCGGCCGGGGAAGGGACCGGCCGCACTCCTGCCACTCGGACGCGAGCTCGGCGTAGATCGGGGTGTCCAGCCAGTAGGCACCGGTCAGTTCCGCGAAGCCCGGCGTCTCCTGCCTCTCCGGCCGCAGTCTGATGGTCGTGTCCTTCATGGCCGGGAAACGAGGCGGCGCGGGGACGTGGCACGGCGCGGCGCGCGCCGTCACCGGAGCGTGGGCCCAGTTCGATTACGGGTGCGTTGCGGCCCCGCGGGCCCCGCAGCGAGGCCCGCGGGTTTGACAGTACGGGGAGGCTTGCACCACCCTTTCACTACTCAATTAGTGAAAGGGTGGTTGCGAGTGGTCGAGTACCGCATCGACAGGCGCGCCGGCGTCGCCACCTACCTGCAGATCGTCCAGCAGACGAAGCACGCGCTCCGGATGGGCCTGCTGCGCCCCGGCGACAAGCTGCCCACCGCCCGCGAGGTCGTCGAGGCGACCGCCGTCAACCCGAACACGGTGCTCAAGGCGTACCGCGAACTGGAGCGCGAGGGGCTCGTCGAGGCCCGGCGCGGCCTGGGCACCTTCGTCCGCAAGGGACTCGGCGCCGCCCCGGCGGAGTCACCGCTGCGCGCCGAACTGGCCGACTGGGCCGCGCGCGCCCGCGCCGCCGGACTGGAGAGGGACGACGTGGCCGCGCTGTTCGCGGCCGTGCTGGAACAGCACTTCGACACCTGACCGGCGGCCGGACTCCGCCCCAAGACCTCGAACGGGAGCCCGACGGGCCCCGTGAACCGACGAAAGGCACAGGCATGACCGATACCGCCATGGAGGCGGCCGAGCTCGGCAAGAGGTTCGGCAGGCGCGGCCGTTGGGGCCTGCGCGGCTGCACTTTCCGGCTGCCCGCCGGAAGCGTGTGCGCCGTGGTCGGGCCGAACGGCTCCGGCAAGTCCACGCTGCTCACCCTCGCCGCCGGCCTGGAGGCGCCGACCGAGGGCGGCGTCACGCTGCTCGGCGGGCAGCCGTCCGCCGTCCGCGACCGGGTCGGATTCGTGGCCCAGGACAAGCCGCTGTACCCGCAGCTCACCGTCGCCGAGACGCTGCGCCTCGGCGCCGGGCTCAACCCCGGCGGCTGGGACGCCGAGGCCGCCGAACGGATCGTCGCCTCCGGCGGACTGGACACCACCGCCCGCGTCCGCACGCTCTCCGGCGGCCAGCGCAGCCGCGTCGCCCTCGCCCTCGCGGTGGCCAAGCGGCCCGAACTGCTGCTGCTGGACGAGCCGATGGCCGACATCGACCCGCTGGCCCGGCACGAGCTGATGGGCGTCCTGATGGCCCAGGCCGCCGAGCACGGCACGACGATCGTGATGTCCTCGCACGTCGTCGCCGAACTGGAAGGCGCCTGCGACCGGCTCCTGCTGCTGCGCGACGGCCGGGTACGGCTGGACGGCGACATCGACGAACTGCTCGACGCGCACGCGGTCCTCACCGGCCCCGCCGACGAGGTGGGCGGACCGGCACCCCGCGACGTCGTCGACCACCGCACCACAGGACGGATGCTCACCGCGCTCGTCCGCACCTCCGAGCGCACCCCGCCCGAGGGCTGGGAGGCCGGCCGGCCCTCCCTGGAGGAGCTCGTCCTCGCCCACCTCCGCGCCCCGCAGGCCGCGGGCCCCGCCGACACCGTCAAGGACCCCGCATCCGCCCCGACCGAGAACCGGGAAGCCACGTCATGAGCACCCTCGACACCGCAGCCGAGCCCCGGACCGCGGCCGCCTCGCCGTCCCGCGCCCTGACCCGCTTCCTGCTGCGCCTGCACCGGCCCGCACTGACGCACTGGACGATAGGCGTCCTCGTGCTCGCGGCCCTGCTGCTGTACCTGGGCGGGCCGCTCACCGACGACGCCGCCGACGCGTGGAAGCAGTACAACTCCTGCGGCCTGATGGAGCGTTGCTCCTACGACCAGGAATCGATCCTGCTCTACAAGGACCTCTACGCCTGGACGACCCACCTCCTGCTGGCCGTCCCCCTCCTCGTCGCCGCCTGGGCCGGAGCCGCGCTGACCGGACGCGAACTGGAGCAGGGCACCGCGAAGCTCCTCTGGACGCAGGGCGTCTCCCCGGCCCGCTGGCTCGCCACCAAGCTCGCCGTCCCCGCCGTGTTCGTCACCGCCGGGACCGGTCTGCTCGTGCTGCTCCACCGCACGGCCTGGAACGCGAGCGAGGGCCGCTTCGACACCGCCAAGCCCTGGTACGACACCGCCACCTTCTACGCGAACGGGCCCGTGCTCGTCGCCCTGGCCCTGCTGGGCCTCGTCGTCGGTGCCCTCGCCGGGGTGGCCCTGCGCCGCGCCTTCGCCGGGCTCGGCGCCGGCGTGCTCGCGCTGCTGCTGATGTGGGGCGGCCTGCACCTCGCGATGCCCCGCCTCTGGCCCGCCGCCACCCGCACCGGCGACCTCTCGGGCGGCGTGCCGGGCTCCGGCCTCACCCTCTCCGAGGGCTACGTCACCTCCGCCGGGGAACGCGGTGCGCTGCTCTCCGACTGCGGGCCCAACGTCTACGGGAAGTGCGCCGCCGACTACGACAAGCTGGGCGCCACCGGGTTCTTCCACGAGTTCCACCCGGCCTCGCACCACTGGCCGCTCCAGCTGGTGGCGGCGGCCCTGCTGCTCGCCGTCGCCGCGGCCCTGACCCTGGCCGCCTTCCGCCTCCTCCGCCGCCGCACGGGAACGGGGCGCCCCGCCGCGTGACGGCGAAGGGGCGCCCCCGTGCGCCCGGGCGTCAACCCACGCGGACGTCCGTGCCGGTCAGTTGGGCCGCGATGCCCTCGTCGGTCACCTTGATCTCGCGGAGCCCGAGGTCGCCGGGCAGGTCGTCGGGGAGCCGCGCCGCGAACTCCATCTCCTGCGCGACCTTCGGCTCCCGCACCTTCTGGAGCCCCTGGAGCAGCGAGGTGTCGACCCCGGCCGGCTCCAGCAGCGAGGGGTGCTCGACGAGGGTGTCCAGCACGCGGCCCTTCAGCATCCCCTCCGGACGGGTCCGCTCGCCGGTGGCCTGCTGCAGCGCGTCCTCGTCGACCTTCTCGGCGGCCGGCGCGGTCAGCTGGAGGCCGCCGCCCTTGCCCGGGGTGTAGGTGAGGAGGCCGGGGACCACCAGCTTGGTGTCGGCCACCGTCAGGGCCACCCCGTGGTCGTCGGTGCGCCGCACCTGTGCCCGGGCCCGGACCTCGGCCTGCTTGCCCGCCACCGGCAGCTCGCCGTGCGCCAGCACCGTGTTCCGCTCCGGTCCTGGCGTCAACCGCACCTGGGAGGCGCCGACTTCGCGGTTCAGGTCGTCGAAGTCGAGGAACACGTCGCCGCGCACCGTGCCCAGGTCGGCGCCCTTCACGGAGGAGGGGAGGCTGCCGACGATCCGGATGTCGTCCACGCTCGCCTTGACCTGGGCGAGGGAGACGCGGCCCGCGGGAACGTCCGGGATGTTGACCGCGACGTGGTCGAGCCCGCCCATGGCGACCTGCCCGAGGAACGGGAAGCTGTCGATGTGCACCTCGGGCTCGGCCCGCAGCTTCAGCGCCTCCTGCACCTTCTCCGCCGCCATGTTCTCGGCGTACAGCACGGCCCAGCGGTCGCCGAGGGCGAGGAAGGCCAGGACGACGGCGAGCGCGCCGGCGGTCTTGACCAGCCGCCGGACCGTACGTCGCCGCGGCTTCCCGCCGGTGCCGTCCGGGCCGGCCGGGCGGTCCGCGCCGCCGTCGACGGGCCCCTCGCCGGGCCGGCCGGTGCCCTCGGCCGAGGGGGCGGCCGGTATCGGTGCCGTGGTGTCCGCGGAAGGTCCGTTCGAGATCATCGCCATATGCGATCACACGGCGGGGGTTACCAGCCAGAAAGAGCGGGCGGGGGAAGGCGCCTGCACCCTTCCCTCACCCGCTCTTCGCGGCCTCTGCGCAGGTCAGCCCGTCAGAGCGCCGCCCCCGCCGGCTTGACCATGCCGCGGACGGTGCGGGAGTCGACGTACTCGCCGAGGGCCGTCATCTCCCACTCGCCGGAGAACTGGCGGATGAACTTGCACATCAGGACGCCCGTGCGGGACTCGGCGTTGGTGAGGTCGAAGCGCACCAGCTCCTGGCCGCCGCCCCCGTCGAGCAGCCGGCAGTACGCCTTGGCCACGTCGGTGAACTTCTGCCCGGAGAAGGAGTTGACCGTGAAGACCAGGCCCGTGACCTCGGGGGGCAGGTGGCCGAGGTGGACGGTGATGGTCTCGTCGTCGCCCGCGCCGTCGCCGGTGAGGTTGTCGCCGGAGTGCTGGATGACGCCGCCGAGGATGGAGAGCTTGCCGAAGTAACAGGCGTCGATCTTCTTGCGGTTGGCGTCGAAGGCGATGACCGAGGCGTCCAGGTCGATGTCCTTCGCGCGGCGGCCCGCGCGGAAGACGGGCTCCCAGCCGAGGCCCATCCGCACCGACTCCATGACCGGGCGGCCGCCCTTGACCAGGGAGACCGACTGGTTCTTCTGGAGGTTGACCCGGCCCTTGTCCAGGTTGATCTTCCCGCCGTCGGGGGCGGGCGCCGGGGCGGCCGGAGCCGCGGCCGCCGGGGCCGGTGCCGGAGCCGGTGCCGCCGCGGGCGCCGGGGGAGCGGGCTGCTGCGGGGCGGCCGGGGTTGCCGGGGCCTGCGGCTCCTCGACGTCGACGCCGAAGTCCGAGGCGATGCCGCCCAGTCCGTTCGCGTACCCCTGGCCGACCGCGCGGACCTTCCAGGCGCCGTTCCTGCGGTACACCTCGACGATCACGAGCGCCGTCTCGGCGCCCAGCCCGGGCGGGGTGAACGACGCGAGGACCGCCTGCGTCTGCGCGTCCCTGACCGTCGCTGTCGGCTCCGTGCCCGCGAAGGTGGCTCCCGGCGCGTCCAGGCTGGCGGTGACGACGACCTTCTCCACGTCGGCGGGGACGGCGGCGGTGTCGACGGTGATGGTGTCCACCCCGCCGTTGCTGCCGTGCGAGACGCCGGGGCCCGAGGGCTGGTTGTAGAAGATGAAGTCGTTGTCGGAGCGGACCTTGCCGTCGGCGCCGAGCAGCAGGCCCGACACGTCGAGGCGGGACGGGGCGGTGACGTCCACCGCCACCCGGGCCGCCGGGAGCGGAAGGTTCGAGCCAGGAGTCATTGCGGTCATGTCCGTCGTAACGAGCGGCCGGACCGTGCGGTTCCTGTGCCGTCGCCCCCGCTCGGCGGCCGTTCGGCGGCGGCCGGGGCCGCCCGCGCCGAGGGCTCAGCGGCGCTCGCGGGAGTGGCCGAAGAAGATCCGGTAGCCGACGAGCAGGACGAGCGAACCGGCGATCGCCGAGACCCAGAGCGCCGGGTCGACGAAGTTGTTGCTGACGGGCTTGTCCAGGAACGTGGCCGAGAGCCAGCCGCCGAGGAACGCGCCCGCGACGCCGATGAGCGCCGTCCCGACGATGCCGCCCGGGTCCCGTCCCGGCAGCAGGACCTTGGCGACGGTGCCCGCGATCAGTCCCAGGATCAGCCAGCTGACGATGCCCGAACTCGCGAACTCCGAGAGCGCGTCCCCGAGGTCGTTCTCGGCGCCGGATTCGGCCAGTTGAACAGCGATGTGCACGATGGGTAACCCTCCCCGTAGTGATCGGTCGGCCTCCCATGATGCCTGGTCGCCGTCCCGGCGCGTGCGGAGGGATTCCGGCGGCGGCCCCCAACTCCCCGCCGTACGGGCCGCACTGGCGCGGGACGCGCCCAACGTGCCCGCGCCGGGCGGGAGATGAGGCGTCAGCCCGCCAGGCCCGCCTCCATCATCCGCTGCGCGATCGGCGCCGCCAGCCCGTTGCCGCTGACCTCGGCGCGCTCCGCGTCCGAGTCCTCGACGACGACCGCGACGGCGACCTTCTTGCCCGCGCTGTTCTCCGCGTACGAGGTGAACCACGCGTACGGCTTGCCGCTGTTGTCCACGCCGTGCTGGGCCGTACCGGTCTTGCCGCCGACCTTCATGCCGGGGATCTGCGCGTTGGTGCCGGTGCCCGTCTCGACGACGGTCTGCATCGCGGACTTCAGCTGCGTGGCCGTGTCCTCGCTCATCACGCGGTGCCTGCCCGGGTCCCCGGTCTCCTCCACGGCGTCGCCGTTGCCGTCCTGGACCTCGGAGACCATGTGCGGGTCGACGAGTTCGCCGCCCTCCGCGATCGCCTGCGAGACCATCGCGATCTGCAGCGGCGTCGCCGTCACCTCGAACTGGCCGACGCCGGACAGACCCGTCTGCGCCTCGTCCATCTCCTTCGGGAACAGGCTGGTGGCGGCGCGGACCGGGACGTCCTGCTCCTTGTCGTTGAAGCCGAACTTCTCCGCCTGCGCGCGCACCTTGTCCTTGCCCAGGTCGGTGGCCATCTTCGCGAAGACGTTGTTGCAGGAGTAGCGCAGGCCGGTGCGGATCGAGGCGTCCTCGCAGGGCGCGGCCTTGTTCTCGTTCTCCAGCTTGGTGGCGGTGCCCTTGAGCGTGTACGGGTTCGGGCTGTCGGTGCGCTCGTCGACGGACGAGTACAGCCCGTCCTCCAGCGCGGCGGCGGCCACGACGAGCTTGAAGGTGGAACCCGGCGGGACGGGCTGACGCAGCGCGCGGTTGATCATCGGCTGGTCCTCGTCCTCGTTCAGCTCCTTCCACGCCTTCTGGTCCTTCTCGCCGCTCCCCGCGATGCGGGCGGGGTCGTAGGACGGGGTGCTGACCGCGCCGAGGATCGCGCCGCTGTCCGGGTCGATGGCGACGGCGGCGCCCTTCTTGTCGCCGAGCGCCTCGTAGCCCGCCTTCTGCACCTTCGGGTCGATCGTCGTCACGACGTTGCCCGGCTTGGTGTGCTCGCCGGTGAGCAGGTCCAGCGGGTTCTTCAGCCGGTCGTCCGAGCCGTTGAGGACGTCCTGGTAGATGCCCTCCAGCTGGGTCGTCCCGCGGTGCGAGCCGTACCCGGTGACGGCTGAGTACAGCTCGCCGTCGGTGTACGTCCGCTTGTACGTGAAGTCGCCGCTGTCCACCCGCTGCGAACCCGTGACCGGCTTCCCGCCGACGATGATGTCGCCGAACGGGTAGCCGTACTGCTCGATCGTGTTGCGCCTGTTGTCGTCGTCCTCGGCGAGTGCCGTGCCCTGGGACACCTGTATCCAGGTGATGCGCAGCAGCAGCGCGAACACGAAGAGCAGAATGACGACGGAAGAGCGCCTGATTGTCCTGTTCATCCCCCGGAGAAACGCCGAAAGCGGGGGTTCGGGTTCCGTTCAGCGTCCATTCTCAGTGAACTCTCATCCGTCACTTCCGCACCGTGAACACCCCGTCACCGCAGGTCACTTCGGGTCCGGCGGCCGGTCGATGTCACATCCGCGGGGCCGCGCCCCGTCACAGGGGCAGCAGGCACCACAGCGACACGACACAGCGACACGACACAGCGACACGACACAAGGGGATCACGATGGCCCGCATCGCACTCGACCCGCCCCGCACCCTCGTCTACCGGCTCGTGGAGTGGTACTCCCGGCGGACCTACGGCCGCGTCCTCGACCCCATCCGCGCGATGGGGCACCACCCGGGGGTGCTGAAGGACGGCGGACGCTTCGAACAGCGCGTCGGCAAGTGGAAGGAGCTCGACCCCGGCCTCAAGCACCTCGCGGAGATGGTCTCCGCCGTCCGCATCGGCTGCTCCTGGTGCGTCGACTTCGGTCACTGGCTGGCCGACGAGGACGGGCTGCCCATGGAGAAGATCCAGTACGTGCCCGAGTGGCGCGAGCACCGGGAACTCTTCGACGACCTCGAACTGCGGGTCATGGAGTACGCCGAGGCCATGACCGAGACCGAGCCCACCGTCACCGACGCCATGACAGAGGAGCTCCTCCGGCGGCTCGGCAGGCCCGCGTTCATCGAGCTCACCGCCATGGTCGCGGTCGAGAACTACCGTTCCCGCATCAACGCCGCACTGGGCCTGACCGGCCAGGGCTTCTCCGACCGGTGCGCCGTCCCGCTGCGCACCGCCTCGGCCGGGGACGGCCACGCCACCTGACGTCCGGCTCGCGGCTCAGAGGCGCCGCGTCGCGGCGGCCAGCCGCTCGCGCGCGTCGAACAGCGACCGCTTGATCAGCTGCTCGTGCGCGGGCGTCAGCCGGGCCGCGGGGACGGAGCAGCTGATCGCGTCCCGCGCGGGGGAGCGGTACGGCAGGGCGACGCCGAAGCAGCGCAGGCCGACGGTGTTCTCCTCGGTGTCGAGCGCGTACCCCTGCTCGCGCACCAGGCGGAGCTCCTCGATCAGCCGCTCGCGGTCCGTGGTGGTGCTCTCCGTCAGCCGGTCCAGCGTCCCGGGCAGCAGCTGCCGCACCTGCTCGTCGGTGTGCGTCGCGAGGAGCGCCTTGCCCAGGGAGGTGGAGTGCGCGGGCAGCCGCCGTCCGACGTTCGCGGAGGGGCGCAGGTAGTGCCGCGACTGGCGGGTGGCCATGTAGACCACGCTCGTCCCGTCCAGCCGCGCGAGGTGGATGGTCTCGCCGGTCTCCTCGGAGAGCCGGTCGAGGGTGGGGCGGGCCGCGGTGACGACCTCGTCGCCGTCGATGTACGAGGTGCCCACCAGCAGGGCGCGGACGCCGATGCCGTACCGCGTGCCCGTCGCGTCGACCTCGACCCAGTCGAGGTCGACGAGGGTGCGCAGCAGCATGTAGAGGCTCGACTTGGGGTAGCCGACGGCCTCCTGCACGTCCGTGAGGGTGTGCATGCCGGGGCGTCCGGCGAAGAACTCCAGCAACTCCACTGTGCGCACCGCGGACTTGACCTGCGCGCCGCCCGCTTCACCGGTGGACATCGGTGTGCCCCCTCTGCTCCGATCTGTTCCGGCCCGGGCCCCGGTCCGGACCCGCCGGTTCGCTGACTTAAAACGGTGTTCAGCTTAGCGAACGGGCCGGAGGCGGCGGACGGTTGTGCCGTGCACGCGTCTTGACTTCCCGTCGGCGGTGCGGCGAGATTACCGACCAGTTGGTCGGAGCAGTTGGCAATCGGCATACGGCACAAGGCAGTTGGCCCGAGCACCGTTCACCTCACGAGAGGCGCTGATGTCCCGCAGACCGTGGCTCGTCGCTCTGAGTACCGCAGCACTCCTCCTGCCCCTCGGCCTGACGGCCCCGGCGCACGCGGAGACACCCGGATTCACCACCGCACCGCTTGAGTTCACCGTCGACCTCGGCCCCGGCGCCACCGCACGGAACGCCGCGGACGCACCCCGGCGGTGCACCGTCGACGCCACCCTCTACCGCCCCGACGGGGCCGACGCCCGGCACCGCGTCCCCGCCCTGATCACCACCAACGGCTTCGGCGGCGCCAAGGACGACCCGGCCACCGCCGGTCTCGCCGAGCGCTTCGCCGAACGCGGGTACGCCGTACTCGCCTACTCCGGGCTCGGGTTCGGCAAGTCCGGCTGCCGCATCACGCTCGACGACCCCAGGACCGACGGCCGCGCCGCCTCCGCGCTGGTGGACTTCCTCGGCGGCGGCCGCGCCGCCGACGACGGCACCCGCGCCGGATTCGTCACCCGGGACGGCCGCCACGACCCCCGCGTCGGCATGATCGGCGGCTCCTACGGCGGCGCCGTGCAACTGGCCACCGCCTCCGTCGACGACCGCGTCGACGCGCTCGTCCCGATGGTCACCTGGAACGACCTCACCTACTCGCTCGTGCCCAACAACACGGCGCGGCGCACCGGCGTCACCCCGAAGCTGCCCGGCGCGTACAAGACCCAGTGGACCAACGGCTTCTACTTCCTCGGCCAGATCCAGGGGCTGAAGGAACTCGCCACCGACCCGGACCGGGCGAGCCTCGGCTGCGTCAACTTCCCCGAGGAGATGTGCCGTACGAAGCGGATGCTGGACAGCGGCCGCTTCCCGGCGGGCCGGACGCAGGAGGCCATGCGGATGATCCGGGACGCCTCCCCGGTGTCCTACCTGCACCGCGTCAAGGCGCCGACGCTGCTGGTCCAGGGCCAGAACGACACCCTGTTCAACCTCAACGAGGCCACCGCCACCTACGAGACGCTGCGCGCGCAGGGCACCGAGACCCGCATGATCTGGCAGGAACCGGGCCACAGCGGCGCCACCTCGGGGGAGCCCGCGCTGCACGAGGGCGGCCTGGAGTCCACCTACGTCGGCAAGCGGATCACCGCCTGGTTCGACCACCACCTGCGCGACGACGCCTCCGCCGACACCGGCCCCGCCTTCGCCTGGTACCGCGACTGGGCGGCCGAGGACGGCCCGGAACGCGCCTACGCCACCTCGGCGCGCTTCCCCGCCGGACGGCAGCAGCGGCTGTACCTCTCCGGCGACGGCACCCTCGTCACCTCGCGGGACGCGGTGCGCCGCGGCAGCGCCACGTACCGCAACTGGCCGCTGCTGCCCAGCAGTTACTCGGAGAACTCGCTGCTCGCACTCGCCGGCGGGCAACTCCCGCCGCCCCGGGACGCCGAGGGCACCCACCTGTCCTGGCGCACCGCGCCGCTGACCGCCCCGATGGACGTGGTCGGCGCCCCGGAGGCGCGGCTGCGGGTGATCTCCCCCGAGGCCGAACGCACCCAGCAGACCGGCGAGGACGGCACCGTGCCCGACGTCACGGGCAACCTCGTCCTGTTCGCGAAGGTGTACGACCTGGCGCCGGACGGCAGCAGGACGCTGGTGAAACGGCTCGTGGCCCCGGCCCGGGTCGAGGACGTCACCCGCCCGTTCACGGTCACCCTGCCCGCGCTCGCGCACCGCTACGAGGCGGGCCACCGGCTGGAGTTCGTGATCGCGGCGGGGGACAGCGCCCACTACGGCAACCGCGGCGTCAAGCCCGTCACCGTCGCCGCCGGGCCCGGGGACACCGGCACCCTGGACCTGCCGGTGACGGGCGGCGGCGTGCCGTCCGGTGCGGCGGCGGGCCGCTGAGCGCATGAAGAGGGGCGAGGCCGTGCCTGGCCCCGCCCCTCTTCCCTGGAACTACCGGGGCGTCAACGGCCCCGCGCTCCAGGTCACTTCACGGGCGTGAAGTCCCGGGCCCCGATGAACTCGGGGCGCCGGACGGGTGCCGCGAACGGCTCCTGCGCCCGGTTCTCCACGCTGTTGAAGACGATGAAGACATTGCTCCGCGGGTACGGAGTGATGTTGTCACCGCTTCCGTGCATGCAGTTGCAGTCGAACCAGGTCGCCGACCCGGCCTCGCCGGTGAAGAGCCGGATGCCGTGGGCATCGGCGAACTTCGTCAGCGACTCGTCGGACGGCGTGCCCGCGTCCTGCATCTGCAGCGACTTCTTGTAGTTGTCCTTCGGCGTCTCGCCCGAGCAGCCGAGGAACGTCTGGTGCGACCCGGGCATGATCATCAGGCCGCCGTTGGTGTCGTGGTTCCGCGTGAGAGCGATCGAGACCGACACCGTCCGCATCTTCGGGAGGCCGTCCTCCGCGTGCCAGGTCTCGAAGTCGGAGTGCCAGTAGAACCCCGTCGCGCCGAAGCCCGGCTTGACGTTGATCCGGGACTGGTGGACGTAGACGTCCGAGCCCAGGATCTGCCGGGCACGGCCCACCACGCGCGGGTCCCGCACGAGCGATGCGAAGACCTCGCTGATCTTGTGCACCTCGAACACGGTCCGGATGTCCTGCGACTTGGGCTCGACGATCGAGCGCTCGTCGGCACGGATCCCCGGATCCGAGGTGAGCCGTTCCAGTTCCCGGCGGTACGTCTCGACCTCATCGGGGGTGATGAGCTGATCGATCGCCAGGAACCCGTCCCGCTCGTAGCCCGCCAGGTCCGGAGCCGAAATCGGCCCCGGCGCACCCGGGTCGGACCACACCACGGGGTCCATCCGCGGAGTGGCCACTTCGGTGGTTCCGCGAGTCGGGTACAGGTCGGCGGTGCGCTCGGGTGCGGTGGTCATGGTGTTGCCTTCCTCTCCTCTCGTACGGCCCTGTCAGGGGGGCGAACGGCCGGGCCCGGCCGGAGGGATGGCCGGCCGGGCGACGGCTCAGCCGGCGTCCGGCTCGGTGAGCAGCGGGTAGACACCGTTCTCGTCGTGGTCCTCACGGCCGGTCACCGGCGGGTTGAAGACGCACACGCAGCGGAAGTCGGTCTTGGGGCGCATGGTGTGCTTCTCGTGCCCGTTGAGCAGGTACATGGTGCCGGGCGTGATCCAGTGCTTCTCACCGGTCTCGTCGTTGGTGAGCTCGGCCTCGCCCTCGACGCAGAGCACGGCCTCGATGTGGTTGGCGTACCACATCGACGTCTCGGTGCCCGCGTAGAGAGTGGTCTCGTGCAGGGAGAAGCCGACGCGCTCCTTCGCCAGCACGATGCGCTTGCTCTCCCAGGTCCCCGAAGCGGCCTTCACGTGCCGGTCGGTGCCCTCGATGTCCTTGAACGAACGAACAATCACAGTGCAGTTGTACCTTTCTCTCTCATTACGGGGGCGGCCCGCCCCGGACGCAACCGGGACGGGCCGATGAACGGGGGAACTAGGCGGTTTCGCGGACCGCGCGCGCGAGCACACGCAGCCCCTCGTCCAGGTCCTCCGGGGTGATGGTCAGGGGCGGGAGCAGCTTGACGACCTCGCTCTGGGCGCCGCAGTCCTCCAGCAGCAGACCCAGTTCGAAGGCCCGCTTGCACACCGCGCCGGCCCGGTCCTTGTCGTGGAACTCCATACCCCAGACCAGCCCGCGTCCACGGTAATCGGCGACGACGTCCTTGCCGTGCTCCTCGGCGATGGCGCGCATGACGGATTCGATCTGCTCGCCGCGGGCCAGCGTCTGCTTCTCCATCTGGCCGTCGGTCCAGTAGGTCTCGATCGCGGCGGTCGCCGTGACGAAGGCCGGGTTGTTGCCGCGGAAGGTGCCGTTGTGCTCGCCCGGCTCCCACACGTCCAGCTCCGGCTTGAACAGCGTGAGCGCCAGCGGCAGTCCGTAACCGCCGATGGACTTGGAGACGGTGATGATGTCCGGCTCGATGCCCGCCTCCTCGAAGGAGAAGAAGGCACCGGTGCGGCCGCAGCCCATCTGGATGTCGTCCACGATGAGCAGCATGTCGTGGCGCCGGCACAGGTCCTGGAGCGCACGCAGCCACTCGGCGCGGGCGACGTTGATGCCGCCCTCGCCCTGCACGGTCTCGACGATCACGGCGGCGGGCTTGTTCAGACCCGAGCCCTGGTCCTCCAGCAGACGCTCGAACCAGACGAAGTCGTCGGTGGCGCCGTTGAGGTAGTCGTCGAACGGCATCGGGGTGCCGTGCACCAGCGGGATGCCCGCACCGGCGCGCTTGAAGGCGTTGCCGGTGACGGCGAGGGAGCCCAGCGACATGCCGTGGAAGGCGTTGGTGAAGGACACGATCGACTCGCGGCCCTTGACCTTGCGGGCCAGCTTCAGCGCGGCCTCGACCGCGTTGGTGCCCGTCGGGCCGGGGAACATGACCTTGTGGTCCATGCCGCGCGGCTTGAGGATGACGTCCCGGAAGGTCTCCAGGAAGGCGCGCTTCGCGGTGGTGCTCATGTCCAGGCCGTGCACCACGCCGTCCCGCTCGAGGTAGTCGAGCAGCGCGCGTTTCAGCACCGGGTTGTTGTGGCCGTAGTTGAGGGTTCCGGCGCCGGCGAAGAAGTCGAGGTACGTGTGGCCGTCCTCGTCGTACATGTACGAGCCCTGCGCGCGGTCGAAGATCGTGGGCCAGCCACGGCAGTAGCTGCGCACCTCCGACTCCACGGTCTCGAAGACGCTCAGGTCCGGCTGGGTGATGGTCACAGCATGCTCCTGGGAGTGAGTTGCGTGGGGGGAAAGTCTGTTGGGTTGCGTACGGGTCGTACGGGGGTGCCGTCGGGGCGGGGCGGGTGCCTCGCGCGGAGCGCGGCGCACGCGCGGCCCGGGCCGTCGCGGGGCGCGGTCCTCAGCGCCCGGGGGCGGCCTGCGCTTCCGTGAGCGCGGCCACGGGGCCTATCCGGTACAGCACTTCGGGCTCGTGCCCGGCCTCGGGGAACACCTCGCCGTCGAACAGCACCTCCTTCTCCGCCGCGGCGTCGTGCCGCTGCGCGTAGGAGGTGAAGAGGCGGTTGGAGGCGACGTTGTCCGGGGTGACGGTCGTCTCGACTCTGTCGACACCGGCTTCCTCGGCCACCCGCGCGGTCAGACCGTCGAGCATCGCCGCCGCGAGACCGCGTCCGCGGGCCGCCGCGTCGACGGCCACCTGCCAGACGAGGAGAGTGCGCGGCTGCTGAGGACGTACATAGCCGGTGATGAATCCGACCGGCTCGCTGTCCGCGCCCCGGGCCACCACCGACGTGGCGGCGAAGTCGCGACACCACAGGAGGTAGCTGTAGGAGGAGTTGAGGTCGAGAGTCCCGGAGTCGCGGGCGATACGCCAGATCGCGGCTCCGTCTTCGATCCGTGGAGTGTCGAGCTTCAGCCCCTCCGGCATTTCCAGGAAATCACTAAGGGCACGTGCATGGTCTGCTTGTGCGGCGGTCATGTGAAATAAATTTACCCAGCAGAATCCGAAAACGCACGGCCGGGTGGGGTTACGCGGGAGGGGGTTCCTGTGTTATCGCGCGAGTGCGCGCACGACGGCCGCGGCCCCGCGGTTCCACAGGGAATGTCCTGATATGAAGGGGCGAAACGACGGTCTTGTGGGGTCGGTCACATTGCGGTAACGACCTCGACTTGCGCTCGGAATCGAGTGGTCGGGGCAACCAAAATTGCGGCGTTTGAAGCCGGGGAGAGCGGGCAGAAGAATACGGGAAGCTGTGCTCCTGAAAGGCCCCGGAACAGATCGTAAACCGGGCCCGCGGGCGGTGTCCCGCTTTCCGGTGAAGCCACCCGGAAGAGCCTCCCCCAAGAGCTTCGCGAAGGGCCGGGACAGGATGCCGTACGGGCACCCTTGATCGCATTCGGCGCACGCACCAGAAGCGCACTTCCGCAACTCGACAAGGCGCCCCGAAGAGCATCGGGTAACACCCGCATATGCATCCGTGGAATGCGCGGGAACTACTCGCCGGAACGCGCCGGGAACGCATCGCGGAACACGTCCGGGAACCCGAACCCGCCGCGGAACGCCGCGGTGCGCCCGTGGCGTGATCCGCGCCCGCGGGCTGCCCGGCGCCGGGGGCCGGCTCGTAGGGTGCGGGCATGAGCGAGCGCGGAAACCTGCACATCAAGGGACGTGTCCTGGCGGGCCCGGACGACGTACGGGACGAACTGTGGGTCGTGGACGGGAAGATCACCTACCGGCGGCCGCCACGCGCCGCCGGTGACCTCACCCGCGTCGACGGCTGGGTGCTGCCCGGACTCGTGGACGCGCACTGTCACGTCGGCCTCGGCGCGCACGGCCCCGTCGACGAGGCCACCACCGAGAAGCAGGCGCTCACCGACCGGGACGCCGGCGCCCTGCTGCTGCGGGACGCGGGCTCGGCCGCCGACACCCGCTGGGTCGACGACCGCGAGGACCTGCCCCGGATCATCCGCGCCGGCCGCCACATCGCCCGCACCAAGCGCTACATCCGCAACTACGCGCACGAGATCGAGCCGGGCGACCTGGCCGCGTACGTACGGCAGGAGGCGCGGCGCGGGGACGGCTGGGTCAAGCTCGTCGGCGACTGGATCGACCGGGGCGAGGGCGACCTCGCGCCCTGCTGGCCCCGGTGGGCGCTGGAGGAGGCCATCGCCACCGCGCACGAGGAGGGGGCGCGGGTCACCGCGCACTGTTTCGCCGAGAGTTCGCTGCGTGACCTGGTGGAGGCGGGCATCGACTGCGTCGAGCACGCCACCGGCCTCACCGAGGACACCATCCCGCTGTTCGCCGAACGGGGCGTGGCGATCGTGCCCACGCTCATCAACATCGCGACCTTCCCCGACCTGGCGGCGGGCGGCGAGGCCAGGTACCCGCGCTGGTCGGCCCACATGAGGGACCTGCACGCGCGCCGGTACGAGACGGTGCGCGCCGCGTACGACGCGGGCATCCCCGTCTTCGCCGGTACGGACGCGGGCGGTTCGCTGGCACACGGCCAGGTCGCCGACGAGGTCGCCGAACTCGTCGCCGCGGGCATCCCCGCACGGGACGCGCTGTCCGCGGCGACCTGGGGGGCGCGGGCCTGGCTGGGCCGGTCCGGCCTGGAGGAGGGGGAACCGGCCGATCTGGTCGTGTACGGGGAGGATCCCCGGGAGGACGTGCGGGTGCTGGGGGCTCCGCGGGTGGTGGTGCTGCGGGGGCGGGTGGTCGGGTAGGGGCTTGGGGGTTGCGTCGCGGGTGCGGGGCTCGTCGGGGCTCGGGTCTTTGCGCAGTTCCCCGCGCCCCTTTTTGCGCCGTTCCCCGCGCCCCTGATCGCGGGCTCGCCCCGCTTGGGAGGACTGCGCCGTAGGCGTAGGGCTGGCAAGCGCAGCGCGGTCACCCCCGCGCGGGGTGCGCAATGCCGTCTCCGGGCCACCCCGTCGCCGTGGCCGTTCGCGCCGTTCCCCGCGCCCCTTAAGGCGCGAACCCCCGGCGCAGGTATTGACCGTGGGCGGAGGCGGGCCCAAAGTGGCTGAGCCACTCGGCCACTTGGCCAGTTGGCCACTCACTGGGCCGGCCCGTCGAAGGAGCCCGCATGGCCGACACGTTCCGCGCACCGGCCGACGATGAGCGCGACCGCATGGGGCGGCGCGCTTTCCTGGGGGCCACCGGCGCGCTCGGCCTCGGCCTGGCCGCCACCCCGGCGAGCGCCGCCGCCACACCGTCCGCGAAGGAGAGCCCCGTGCAGGACATCGTGTCGTGGGACGCCTCCCGGCTGTCCCGGGCGATCGAGCGCCGCGAGGTCGGCTGCGTCGAGGTCATGGAGGCGTACCTCGGGCACATCGAGCGGCTGAACCCGGAGGTCAACGCCCTGGTCGGGATGCGCGACCCGGCGGACTGCCTGCGCGAGGCGCGCGAGCGCGACCGGCAGCTGCGGCGCGGCGAACGCCTCGGCTGGATGCACGGTTTCCCGCACGCCGTGAAGGACCTGGCCGAGGCGGAGGGCCTCCCGTGGACGGAGGGTTCGCCGCTGTACGCCGACCGCCTCGCGACCCGGGACGCACCGTTCGTACGCCGGCTGAAGGACGCCGGAGCGGTGGTCGTCGGGAAGACCAACACCCCCGAGTTCGGGCTCGGTTCGCAGTCCTACAACCCGGTGTGGGGCACGACGGGCAACGCCTACGACCCCTCCCGCACCGCCGGCGGCAGCAGCGGAGGGGCCGCCTCCGCGCTGGCGCTGCGGATGACCCCGGTGGCCGACGGCAGCGACTACATGGGCTCGCTCCGCAACCCGGCCGCCTTCAACAACGTCCTCGGGATGCGCCCGAGTTGGCGCCGCGTGCTCGACCCGGCCTTCGTCTCCCAGCTCGCGGTGACGGGCCCGATGGCCCGTACGACGGAGGACCTCGCCCGGCTGCTGGCCGTCATGACCGGCAGAGACGGAGCCGGGGACCCGACGACGCTCCGGCGCCGCCTCGCAGCGGACTTCCGGGGCACGCGGATCGCCTGGGCCGGCGACTGGGGCGGCCGGCTGGCGACCGAGCCCGGACTGCTGGACGTGTGCCGCGCCTCGCTCGCCGTCTTCGAGGAGCTCGGCTGCGAAGTCACCGAGGCGCTCCCGGACTTCCCCGCCGAGGAGATCTGGCGGACGTTCCTGACCTGGCGCTGGTGGGCCAACCTCGACCTGCACCCGCTCTACGCCGACCCGCGCAGCCGGAAGCGGCTCAAGCCGGAGGCGGTCTGGGAGGTCGAGCACGGCATCCCGCTCACGGCGCTCGACCTCACCCGGGCCGTCGAGGCCCGCGACCGCTACCGCGCGGCACTGACCGAGTTCTTCGGCCGCTTCGACTTCGTCCTCGCGCCCTCGGCGCAGGTGTTCCCCTTCGACAAGGAGACCCACTGGCCGAGGACGGTCGGCGGGCGCGAGATGGACACCTACCACCGGTGGATGGAGACGGTCGCGCCCTGGTCGCTCAGCGGGCAGCCCGTCATCGGCATGCCCGCCGGCTTCGACGCGCGCGGCCTGCCCGCCGGAATCCAGCTCGTCGGCCGGGACGGTGCCGACCGGGAGGTGCTCCAACTGGCCCACGCCTACGAGCAGTCCACCGGCTGGGTCGACCGTGTACGGCCCCGCCTCCTCGGCTGAGGGCCGTCGGCGGGCAGCGGACGGCAGGGCCGGGTAAGGCCCCGCCGTCCGTCAGTCCCGGTCCGGTTCCTCGTCCTCCGGGTTCCACTCCAGCAGCCGGACCTCGGCCACCGTGCGGACGTGACGCCGCATCGCGTCGGCCGCGGCCTCCGCGTCGCCGCGGTCGACGGCGTCCAGGATGCGCGCGTGCTGGCCGAGCGAGCTCCTGGGCCTGCCCGGCTGCCGCAGCGACTCCTGGCGGCTCTCCGCGATCTGCCCGGACAGCGCGCGCATGAACTCCGCGAGCAGCGCGCTGTGTCCGGCCTCGGTGAGCGCCGCGTGGAAGAGCCGGTCGCCCTCGTCGCCGTACCCGCCCGCCGCGATGTCCCGCTCCATGAGCAGCAGCGCGTCCCGCATGGCGGTCAGGTCCGCCTTCGTGCGGCGCTCGGCGGCGAGTTCGGCGAGCTTCGTCTCCAGCGCCTCGCGCGCGTCCAGGACGTCGGGGAGTCGCCGGCGGCGTTCCATCAGCCGCTCGACGGGCTCGACGTCGAGGGTGTCGCGGGTGAGGTACGTGCCGCCGCCGTGCCGGGTCTCGACCAGCCCCTGCACCTCCAGGACCACGACGGCCTGCTTGACGGACGCCCGGCTCACGCCCAGGCGTTGGGCCAGGTCGCGTTCGGCCGGGAGCCGGTCGCCCGCGCCCAGCCCGTGGTCGGCGGCGTAGGTGCGCAGGCGGTCGAGGACCTGCTGGTACAGGCGCGGCCGAGTCATCGGGCGCAGCGCGTCATCGGTCATCCGGACCCCCCTCGTCGGTGCTGCTCAGCCGGTCGGAGCGTAGCACCGGGCGAGGGCGGCCGAGGCCGGGCGCCGAGCGGCTGAGTGGCCAAGTGGCTGAGCCAATTTCCGTCCGATCCGTTGACACCGGCAGGCGCCAACACCGAGCGTGGTCCAGCCACTTGGCCACCGGTCCCGACGCGGGCCGCCGGCGGTGGCAGCAGCCCCTGAGCAAGTGGCCGACCGGCCACCCGAGGCCCGTGACCGCCGGCACCGTGACCCCCGCGTACCGGCCGCGGAACGGTGTGACCGCGCGGTCGCGCCGCGAATCCTGGGACCCACCGGACGGGAGCCCGATGTCTGCCGAACTCATTTCCATCCTGGTGCTCGTGGTGCTCTTCGTGGTCGCCACCACCCGGTCGATCAACATGGGCGCGCTCGCCTTCGCCGCGGCCTTCGGCGTCGGCACCCTGGCCGCCGGAATGGACGCGGAGGAGATCTTCGCGGGCTTCCCCGGCGACCTGTTCGTCGTCCTCGTCGGCGTGACGTACTTCTTCGCCATCGCCCGCGCCAACGGCACCACCGACTGGCTCGTCCACGCGGGCATCCGCCTGGTACGGGGGAAGGTGGCGCTGATCCCCTGGGTGATGTTCGCCGTCACCGGGGTGCTCACCGCCATCGGCGCCGTGAGCCCCGCCGCGGTCGCGATCGTCGCCCCCATCGCGATGGGCTTCGCCGCCCGCTACGGCATCCGCCCGCTGCTGATGGGCGCGATGGTGGTGCACGGGGCGCAGGCGGGCGGCTTCTCGCCGATCAGCATCTACGGGTCCACCGTCAACAGCATCGTGGCCAGGGAGGGCCTGCCCGGCAGCCCGGCCGGACTGTTCCTCGCCAGCCTCGTCGTCAACCTGCTCATCGCCGCCGCCGTGTTCCTCGCCTGCGGCGGCACCCGCCTGCGCGGCACCGGCAGCGTCGACGGCGCCGGCCCGGGCGCCTCAACGGCCGCCACCGGCGGCCCCGTTGACGGCGGCACCCCGGCCCGCACCGCCGTCGCGGCCCCCGTACGGCCCCCCGGCACCGGCCTGGACGCGCGCCGTGCCGCGACCCTGACCGGGCTCCTCGCGCTCGTCCTCGCGGTGCTCGTCCTCGACCTCGACGCGGGACTGACCGCCATCACCCTGGCCGTCCTGCTCGCCGTGTTCTGGCCCGAGGACAGCAAGCGGGCGGTGGAGCACATCACCTGGCCGACGGTGCTGCTGATCTGCGGCATGCTCACCTACGTCGGCGTCCTCCAGGAGATGGGCACCATCGACTGGGCCGGAGAGGGCGTCAGCGGCATCGGCGTCCCGCTGCTGGCGGCCGTGCTGTTCTGCTACATCGGCGCCGTCGTCTCGGCGTTCGCCTCCTCCGTCGGCATCATGGGCGCGCTCATCCCGCTCGCCGTGCCGTTCCTGGAGCAGGGCGAGATCGGCGTCGCGGGCATGGTCGCCGCGCTCGCGGTCTCCGCCACCGTCGTCGACGTGAGCCCCTTCTCGACCAACGGCGCGCTCGTCCTCGCCAGCGCCGAAGAGGCCGACCGGGAACGCTTCTTCCGCCAGCTCATGGTGTACGGCGCCGGCGTCACGGTGCTCGTGCCCGCCGTCGTCTGGCTGGCGCTCGTCGTCCCCTCCTCCTGACGCCCGCCCCGACCTCCGTGAGGAGCCCGCGTGACCACTCTGCTTCCGTCGCTCTCCGCGCCCGACCCCGCCCGGCCCGCCCTCCGTTTCCCCGGCCGCACCCTCACCTACGCCCAACTCGCCGCCCACGCCCGCTCGGTGGCCCGCGAGCTGACCCCGGGACGCCGGGTCGCGGTCTGGGCCACGCCGGGGCCGGAGACCTGCGTCGCCGTTGTGGCCGCGCTGCTCGCCGGGGCACCGGCGGTGCCGCTCAACCCGAAGTCCGGCGTACGCGAACTCGGCCACATCCTCGGCGACAGCGCACCCGCGGCCGTCCTCGCGGCCCCCGCCGAGCCGCTGCCCGACCGCCTCGCCCGGCTCCCGCGCGTCCCCGTCGACCTGGACCCGGAGCCGGCGGCCGGGAGCGCCCAACTCTCGGACAGGGACCGCGAGTTGCCCGGCGAGGCGCCCGCGCTGATCGTCTACACCTCCGGCACCACAGGACCGCCGAAGGGCGTCGTGCTGCCCCGCCGGGCCCTGACCGCCACCCTCGACGCGCTCGCCGACGCCTGGCACTGGACGGCCGACGACGTCCTCGTGCACGGACTGCCGCTGTTCCACGTCCACGGGCTGATCCTCGGCGTACTGGGCCCGCTCCGCCGCGGCGGCACCCTGCGGCACCTGGGCCGGTTCACCACGCGGGGCCTGCGGGAGGCGCTGCGGGACGGGGCCACGCTGATGTTCGGGGTGCCCACGATGTACCACCGCGTCGCCGAGGAGGCCGGGACGGACCCGGAGCTGGCGGCGGCGCTCGCCGGCGCCCGGCTCCTCGTCTCCGGCTCCGCCGCGCTGCCCGTGCACGACCACGAGCGGATCACCGCCGCCACGGGACAGCGGGTCGTGGAGCGCTACGGCATGACCGAGACGCTGATGAACACCAGCGTCCGGGCCGACGGCGCACCCCGCGCCGGCACCGTCGGCCCGCCCCTCGACGGCGTCGCCCTGCGCCTCGTCGACGACACCGGCACCCCGCTGGCGGAGTGGGACGGCGAGACCGTCGGCGAGATCCAGGTGCGCGGCCCGAACCTGTTCACCGGCTACCTCAACCGGCCCGACGCCACCGCCGACGTGTTCTGCGGCGACTGGTTCCGCACCGGGGACATGGCCGTACGGGAGCCGGACGGGTACGTGCGCCTCGTCGGCCGGAGGGCGACCGACCTCATCAAGAGCGGCGGCTACAAGATCGGCGCGGGGGAGATCGAGAACGTCCTGCTCGCACACCCCGGCGTCCGGGAGGCCGCCGTGACGGGGGAGCCCGACGACGACCTCGGCGAGCGGATCGTGGCCTGGGTCGTACCCGGCTCGCGCCCGCTGACGGACACTGAGCTCATGGACCACGTCGCGAAGCAGCTCGCACCGCACAAACGGCCCCGCGTCGTACGGCGGCTGGACGCCCTGCCGCGCAACGACATGGGGAAGATCATGAAGCGGGCCCTCCATGACTGACCCCGGCCCCACGCCGCGCCCGCACTCCGCGCGCGCCGCCGTCCGCCTCGTCGCCGAGGACTTCACCGAACTGCCCCCGCCCGGAGCGCCGTTCACCGGCGAGGACCGTCCCGGCTTCCCCGACGACGACGGGCCGCTCGGCTGGGCCGGCTACGGCGCGGCCCGCGCCCGGGCGCGCGAGCGCACCGGCGAGAGCGAGTCCGTCGTCTGCGGCACGGCCCTCGCCGGAGGCCGGGAGGCGGTGCTGGTCTCCTTCGAGTTCGGCTACCTCGGCGGCTCCCTCGGCGAGCGCACCGGCGACCGCATAGCGGCCGCCTGCGAGTACGCCCGTACCCACCGGCTGCCGCTGGTCTCGCTGATCGCGACCGGCGGCAGTCGGATGCAGGAGGGCATGCGCGCACTCGCCCAACTCCAGCGCGTGGCACGGCAGTCGGCGCTCAACCGGCGCGCCGGCATCCCGCAGGTCGCGGTGCTGCGGGACCCGGTCACCGGCGGCGGCTGGGCCACCCTCGGCTCCGGCGCCGACGTCGTCCTGGCGCTGCCCGGCGCCCAGGTCGGCTTCGCGGGCTCACGCGTACGCCCGGCGGACGCCGATCCGGCCGCGTACACGGCGGAGGCGCAGCAGGCGGCCGGGCACGTCGACCGGGTCGTGCCCGAGGCGGAGCTGTCCGGGGTGCTCGGCCGCTGGCTCACGCTCCTCGCGCCGGACGTCGGACGGGCGCGGCCCGCGCCGCCGCCCCGCGCCCTGACGTCCGCGCCGCCGCCGGACAGCGGACGGGAGGCGGTGGCCCGCGCCCGCGCGGCGGAACGGCCGCGCGCACGGGCCTACTTGGACGCCTACTTCGCCTGGCGCGAGGAGATCAGCGGCGACCGCTGCGGTGGCACCGACCCGGACGGCATACTGTGCGGCTTCGGGCGCCGGGCCGACGGCAGCACCGTCGCCTACGCGGCCCAGTGCGGCGGACCGGTACGGCCGGCCGGCTTCCGGACGGCGGCGCGGCTCATCCGCACCGCGGACCGGCTCGGCATCCCCGTGCTGACCCTCGTCGACACCCCGGGCGCGGCGAACGACGCGGAGGCGGAGCGGGGCGGGGCCGGGGCGGCGATCGGGGACGTCTTCGCCGCCGTCGCCGAGGCGGCCGTCCCCGTCACCTCCCTGCTGATCGGGGAGGGCGGTTCGGGCGGTGCGCTCGCCCTCGCGGCGCCGGACCGCCTCTGGGTCACTCCCGACAGCTACTTCTCCGTCATCGCCCCCGAACTCGCCGCCCCCATCCTCAAACGGCCCCTCACGGAAACGCCCCGCACCGCCGACGAACTCCGCCTCCGGCCCCAGGACACGATCGACCTGGGCCTCGCCCGCGGCTTCGCCCCGTAAGGGGCGCGGGGACGGCGCGCCTTTAGGGGCGCGGGGAACTGCGCGAACGGCCACGGCATATGGGGTGGCCCGGTGACGGCGGTTGAGCACCCCGCGCCGGGGTGAGCGCGCTGCGCTTGCCAGCCCTGCGCCTCGGCGCAGACCTCCCAAGCGGGGCGGGCCCGCGATCAGGGGCGCGGGGAACTGCGCGAACGGCCACGGCATATGGGGTGGCCCGGTGACGGCGATGCGCACCCCGCGCCGGGGCTAGGCGCTGCGCTTGCCAGCCCTGCGCCTACGGCGCAGTTCTCCCAAGCGGGCCGAGCCCGCGATCAGGGGCGCGGGGAACTGCGCAAAAGGCCCGAGCCCCGACGCACCCGCACCCGGCGACGCACCGCACCCGGCGACGCACCGCACCCCGCGAAGGACCCGCACCCCGCGAAGGACCCCGCAAAAGAAGCCGCGAAGCGGCTAGACCTCTCCCCGCCCCATCGCCAGCAGCCGCTCCAGGACGCGCCCCTCGCTGAGGCGCAGCCCGTCGTGTTCCCACTCGTTGGTGATCCAGGTGCGGACGTTGCCCACGGCGGCGGCCGTGGCCAGGGAGTTCTCCCGGTCGACGTACATGTCGTCGTGGTACACGGCGGCCTGTACGGGCACCGTGTTCGCCGCGAGGCGCGCGGGGTCGTACAGGTCGGGCCAGTCCTCGCGCTCGGCGAGCAGCCGGGCCGTCTCGGCGAGGGGCCGCAGCGCCGGGTCCGCCTCGAAGTGCCAGGGGTAGATCATCTCGCCGGTGAAGTACACCGGCCGGTCCCCGTCCAGCGCCGCCGCCGCGTCGAACTCCGGGAACTCCGGCCGTACCCGCTGCGCCGCCCAGCCCGTGCCCGCGCGGCTCACCGACCGCTGCCCGTAGCTCGCCTCGTGCAGCACGGCGAAGAGCGGGTTGGGGGCGAGGGAGACCGCGGTGTGCACGGCGGCGAGGAAGGTGTCGGAGAGTTCGGCGCGCGGGCTGCCCGGGACGCCGCCGGTCACCCAGGCGTCCTCCAGCAGGTAGTGCAGCGTGTCGGAACCGCTGCCGCCGCCCAGCATCAGCCCGAGCGACTGGAACCGCGCGACGGTCAGCGGGCTCCCGTCCGGCAGCCGCACGGGCTCGCCCGCCTCCTCCGCCGCGCGCAGGTGCCCGGCGACGGCGCGTACGGCGGCGACGTCCCCGGGGTAACGGGCGTAGTGCGCCGCGTTCTTGCGGGCGACGGTCGGGTACGTCCGGCGGTAGACGTCCTCGGCCGGGACGCGCAGGCCGGGGATGCCACCGGTGACGAAGGCCTCGCGCAGGCCCTCGGGCGCGTACGAGAGGTAGGTGAAGGTGCACATGCCGCCGAAGCTCTGCCCCAGCACCGACCACGGGGTGTCCTCGCCGAGCAGCCGCTTCCGGACGAGTTCGGCGTCGCGGACGATGGAGTCGGCCCGGAAGTGCGCGAGGTAGTCGGCCTGTTGGGCGGCCGTGCCGCGCAGCGGGAGCGTCTGCCGGCTGGCGGGGGTGGAGCGGCCGGTGCCGCGCTGGTCGAGGAGCAGGACGCGGTAGTGCCGGAGCGCCGGTTCCAGCCAGGACGGGCCGAGCGGGCGGGGCGAACGCCCGCCCGGGCCGCCCTGGAGGTAGACCAGCCAGGGCAGTTCGTCCCCCTCGCGTCCCGCGGCGACGACCTCGCGCGCGTACAGCTCGATCTGCTCGCCGTCCGGCGCGGAGTGGTCCAGCGGCACCGGGAAGGTGTGGTCGGTCAGGACGGTTCCGGCGTGGCGCAGTACGGCGGTTTCGGGCACGGCCTGGGCTCCTCGGGGACGGCGGGGCGGACGACGCCGCCGACCCTACCGCCGGGCCCCGGCCGCCCCGCCGCCCCGGGGCTCACCCGCGCAGCGCCTCCCGGAGCGCGGACGCCAGCCGGTCGGTGGTGGCGCGGTCGCGTACCGCGAGCCGCAGCCACTCGGTGCCCAGGCCGGGGAAGGTGTCCCCGCGGCGGGTGGCGAAGCCCAGCTCGCGCAGCCGGAGCCGCAGCTTCTCGGCGCCCTCGCAGCGCACCAGGACGAACGGCCCGCGCGCCTCCGGCACCGCCGTCAGCTCCCCGAACTCCCGCAGCCGCGCCAGCAGATGGGCCCGGTCCTCGTCGGTGCGCCGCGCCGCCTCCTCCGCCTCGGCCAGCGCCGGGGGCTCGCAGCAGGCGACGGCCGCCGTCAGCGCCGGGGAGGAGACGGGCCACAGCGGCTGCCGGGCCGCCAGCTCGCCCGCGGTCGCCCGGTCGGTCAGCACGTAGCCGATGCGCAGGCCCGCCAGGCCCCAGGTCTTCGTCAGGCTCCGCAGTACGATCACCCGCCCGGGAAGCCCGTCCAACAGCGGGACCAGGGACTCCTGTTCGCCCGGCACCGCGTCGACGAACGCCTCGTCGACGACGAGCGTGCGCCCGGGACGCGCCAGCGCCGCGAGGCTGCCCGCCGGGTGCAGCACCGAGGTCGGGTTGGTCGGGTTGCCCACCACCACCAGGTCGGCGTCCTCGGGCACGAGCGCCGGGTCCAGCCGGAAGCCGTCCTCCCGGCGCAGCAGCACCCGGCCGACGGTGTGCCCCGCGTCCCGCAGCGCGGCCTCGGGCTCGGTGAACTGCGGGTGCACCACGACGGGACGCCGCGCGGGCACCGTACGCGCGACGAGCACGAACGCCTCGGCCGCGCCTGCCGTCAGCAGCACGCACTCCTCGGGCAGCCCGTGCCGCGCCGCGACCGCGGCCCGGGCGGCACGCCCGTCCGGGTACGCGGCGAGACCGGACAGCGAACCGGCGATCCGCTCGACCAGCCAGCCGGGCGGCGTCCCCGTCCGCACGTTGACCGCGAGATCCGTCAACCCGGCCTCGGCGTCCCGCACTTCGGCGTCCCCGTGGTGCCGAAGATCGGGCCCGCCGGGCGGGGGAGCGGCCTCAGACGACATGGACATCGCTCACCTCGGGCTTCTCGTACTCCGCCGCCTGCCCACCCGCGGCCTGCCCGGCCGTGGCCCCGGTGGTGCGGGGGCGCAGCGGGCGGCGGCGAGTGACGGCGGCGGTGGCGCGGGCCGGGCTGCCGTCCAGCGGCCGGGAGGCCACCTTGGGGACGACCAGCTCGCCGTACCCGTCGGCCGCCAGCAGCGCGGCCGCCTCCGCGACGGACGGCGTGCCCACCATGGCGCCGGCCCGCCGGGACGGGTTCGGCACCGGGACGGCCGTGAGCCGCCCGGCCGGGTACGTGCGCAGCGGCACCCCGAACCGTTCGGCGGCCGCGCGCGGGCCCGGCTCGTCGGCGCGGATGTCGAGGGTGGCCAGCTCGGCGACGCAGCGCGCGGACAGGCCCGCGTCGTCCAGCGCCTGCTCGATCAGCTCCACGATCTCGGCGGCCGCCGTGCCCCGGCAGGTGCCGAGCCCGATGCCCAGCGTCGGCGGGCGCAGCACGGCCTCGGTGGGGCCGGTGGCCACCACCTGGTCGGTGATCCACAGCCCGGGCCCGCCGCCCTCGCCCGGGGCGGTGCCGGTGGCGCGGACGTTCGGCGGCAGCGCGGGCAGCGGCCACTCGACGGTGTCGCACACGGCGACGTCCGTACCGGACAGGAAGGCCCGGCCGACGGTCGCGGCCGCGCCCTCCACCGGCCAGCCCAGGGAGTCCAGCACGGGGACGCCCGTCGGCGCCCCGGCCGCGGCGGGAACCGCGACGCAGCCGGGCAGCGCACCGGCGACGGCGGCCGCCAGCTCCCGCGCCGCCTGCCCGGGACCGGCCAGCAGCGGCACCGCGTACCGGCCGTCCTCGTCGACGCACACCACGGCCGGGGCCGTGGTCCGCGCGCGCAGCAGCGGCGCGAGCAGGCGCAGCGCGGGCCCGGTGCCGAGGACGCACACGATCCGCTCCTCGGCGGCGCACTCCCGCGCGACCCGCGCGGCCGCGTCCTCCGGGAGCCCGGGAGCGTACGGACCGTCGGTGTCCGTGGCGGGCAGCGGGTGCTCCCGCAGGTGTCCGGGCCAGGCGGCGGCCAGCAGGTCGCGGACGCGTTCGCCCGCCGGGCTCGCGGAGATCAGGCCGATCACGCGGAGGCTCCCCTCTCGGTTCCTTCCTCGGTTCCCTCGCCCCCGCGCGCCGCCGCCACGAAGCGGCTCGCCGCCTCCGGCACCGAGGCCCAGTGGACGTGCAGGTACGAGGCGTGCACCCGGCCCCGTACGAAGCCCTCGACGCGGCGCTCCGGGGCGACCACGCCCCAGGCCGGAGCGGTGCCGGCGCCGGGTTCGATCACCGTGCGGTGGAACTCGTGCCCCGAGACCCGGGTCCCGGCGGCCGCCAGCACGCTGTCGCCCACGGCGACCGCCTGCCGGTAGCCGAGCGTCAGCTTCGGCGTCATCCGCGCGCTCGCGTCCAGCACCCCGCACATGGGCCAGGCGCCGCCGCCGTCCTCCGGCTTCGGGCGCAACTCCCGTGCCAGATAGAGCAGTCCGGCGCACTCCGCCGCCACAGGACCCCGGAATCCGGCGACCGCGGCGCGCAGCCGCGTGTTGGCCGACAGCTCCGGCGCGTACACCTCGGGGAAGCCGCCGCCGATGACGAGCCCGCGCGTGCCCTCCGGCAGCGCCTCGTCCCGCAGCGGGTCGAAGGTGACGACGTCCGCGCCCGCCGCGGCGAGCAGTTCGGCGTGCTCGGCGTACGAGAAGGTGAACGCCGGGCCGCCCGCGACGGCCACCACCGGACGCCCGCCGCCCGCCGGGCCTCCGGCGGCCACGGCGGTGTGCGGGTCCCAGGGCGTCGCGGGCAGGTCGGGGGCGCTGCGGGCCAGCGCGAGCACCGTGTCCAGATCCACGCCCTCGCGGACCCGTTCGGCCAGCGCGGCCACCGACTCCACGGCCTCGCCCCGCCGTTCGGCCACCGGCACCAGGCCCAGGTGCCGGGACGGGGTGCTCACCTGCGGCGCCCGCCGCAGCACACCCAGTACCGGCACGCCCGAGGAGCCGAGCGCCTCGCGCAGCAGCGCCTCGTGCCGGTCCGAGCCGACCTTGTTGAGGATGACGCCGGCCAGCCGCACCTCCGGGTCCCAGGAGGCGAAGCCGTGCACCAGCGCCGCCACCGAGCGGGACTGCGAGGAGGCGTCCACCACCAGCACCACCGGCGCCCGCAGTTCCTTGGCGACCTGCGCGGTCGAGGCCAGCTCGCCCTCGCCCGCCGCGCCGTCGTACAGGCCCATCACGCCCTCGACGACGGCCAGTTCGCAGCCGGCCGCGCCGTGCAGGAACAGCGGCGCGACCAGTCCGGGGCCGCACAGATAGCTGTCCAGGTTGCGTCCGGGGCGGCCGGTGGCCAGCGCGTGGTAGCCCGGATCGATGTAGTCCGGGCCGACCTTGTGCGGGGAGACGGACAGACCGGCGGCGGCGAAGGCGGCCATCAGGCCCGTCGCCACCGTCGTCTTGCCGCTGCCGGAGGACGGCGCGGCGACGACGATCCGGGGGATGTTCACCGCGCGTCCCCCGCGTGCGGTGCTCGGCCTGCGGTCACCATTCGATGCCCCGCTGGCCCTTCTGGCCCGCGTCCATCGGGTGCTTGACCTTGCCCATCTCGGTGACCAGGTCGGCCGCGTCGATCAGCTCCTGCGGCGCGTTCCGCCCGGTGATGACCACGTGCTGGTGGCCGGGACGGTCCCGCAGCACCTCGACCACCTCGGCGGGGTCGATCCAGCCCCAGTGCATCGGGTAGTTGAACTCGTCCAGCACGTACAGCCCGTACGTCTCGGCGGCCAGGTCGCGCTTGACCTGCTCCCAGCCCTCCTTGGCCGCCTCCTCGCTGGACTCCAGGTCCCGCTGCACCCAGGACCAGCCCTCGCCCATCTTGTTCCAGGTGACGGTGCCGCCCTCGCCGGTGGCGCCCAGCACCCGCAGCGCGCGCTCCTCGCCGACCTTCCACTTCGCCGACTTCACGAACTGGAACACCCCGATCGGCCAGCCCTGGTTCCAGGCCCGCAGCGCGAGCCCGAAGGCGGCCGTCGACTTCCCCTTGCCGGTGCCGGTGTGCACCGCCACCAGGGGACGGTTCCGCCGCTGGCGGGTGGTGAGACCGTCGTTCGGGACGACGTTCGGCTGACCTTTCGGCATCAGGCTGCCCTCCGTGCGTGAGTCGTGGTGGTTCCGGTGACGCCCCGGACGAGGTCGGTCACCGCGTCGGCGCGCAGCTCTTCCAGCGTGACGGCGGTCCCGCCCAGGTCGCGCGCGAGTTCCCCGGCCAGGCCGAGCCGTACGGGGCCGGACTCGCAGTCCACGACCACCGAGGCCGTGCCGTCGGCCGCGAGCATCCGGGCCGCGCGCCGCGCCCGCCCGACCGGCTCCGGGCCCCCGGTGGCCCGCCCGTCCGTGACGGTGACCAGCAGCGGACGGCGCGAGGGGTCGCGCAGCCGCTCGACGCGCAGCACCTCGCGGGCCTGCGCGAGCCCGTCGGCCAGCGGGGTGCGCCCGCCCGTCGGCAGCGACTCCAGTCGGGCCGCCGCCGCGTCGACCGAGGACGTCGGCGGGAGCACGACCTCGGCGCCGGTCCGGCGGAAGGTCACCATGCCGACCTTGTCGCGCCGCTGGTACGCGTCCAGCAGCAGCGACAGCACCGCGCCCTTGACCGCGCTCATCCGCTTCCGCGCCGCCATCGACCCCGAGGCGTCGACGACGAACAGCACGAGGTTGCCCTCGCGCCCCTCGCGCACCGACTCGCGCAGGTCGTCCCGCCGGACGACGAGGCCGGGGCCGCGGCGTCCGCGCGCGTGCTGGTGCGGCGCGGCGGCCTGCATCGTGGCGGCCACGTGCAGCTTGCCGAGCGTGCCGCGCGGGCGGCGCGCGCCGGTGGTGCGGCCGTGCGGGGTGCGGGCGCGCGAGCGGCGGCCCGAGGCGCCCTCGCCCAGCCCTGGCACGGACAGCCGGCGGGTCTTGAACGGCTCCCCGGCACCGGCGGCCGCCTGCTCGCGTGCGGCGCCGCCGGCGGGCTGCTGCTCCGCGTCACCGGCGGGCTCCTCCGCCGAGTCCTGCGGGGTCTCCTGCGTGGCGTCCCGCGAGGGCTCGGGGGTGCCGGGCGTGTCCTCGGTGCGGCTCTGCTCCGGGACCGAAGTGTCGTCCGCGGGCGCCTCGTCCGGGGACTCGCCCCGGGGCCCGCCGTCCTCGTCGGAGGGCGCGCCCCCGCCGCCGTCCGGGCCGCCGTCGGGGTCGTCGTCCGGGTCCGGGTCGTCCTCGCCGCTGTGCTGGTCCAGCGTCTCGTCCAGCTTGTCCTCGTCCAGGTCGGGCGAGTCGAAGGGGTTGCGGCGCCGGCGGTGCGGCAGCGCCAGCAGCGCGGCCTGCCGGACGTCCTCGGCGAGCACCTCGGTGCGGCCCGCCCAGGCGGCCAGCGTCGTCGCCGTACGGGACATGACGATGTCCGCGCGCATCCCGTCGACCTCGAACGCGGCGCAGGTCGCGGCGATCTGCCGGAGCGCGCGGTCGCCCAGCCGCACCTGCGGCAGCAGGGCGCGGGCCGCGGCGATGCGCTCGCGCAGCTCCCGCTCCTCCTCCTGCCAGCGCGCGGTGAACTCCTCGGGCGCGTCGTCGAACTCCAGCCGCCGCCGGACCACTTCGACCCGCTCGTCGGTGTCCCGGGACGCGGCGACCTCGACCGTCAGCCCGAACCGGTCCAGCAACTGCGGCCGCAGCTCGCCCTCTTCGGGGTTCATCGTGCCGACGAGCAGGAACCGCGCGGCGTGCCGCACGGACACGCCCTCGCGCTCCACGTACGAGGCGCCCATCGCTGCCG
Source organism: Streptomyces sp. HNM0574 (assembly GCF_012726235.1). GTDB lineage: Bacteria > Actinomycetota > Actinomycetes > Streptomycetales > Streptomycetaceae > Streptomyces. The sequence goes on along the minus strand of NZ_JAASAH010000004.1, from coordinate 35,368 downwards.
CGTCCAGCAGCAGGTCCACGAGGTGGTCGTGGAGCAGGTTCACCTCGTCGACGTACAGCACACCGCGGTGCGCGGCCGCCAGCAGGCCCGGCTCGAAGGACTTCACGCCCTCCGACAGCGCCCGCTCGATGTCCAGCGCGCCGACGAGCCGGTCCTCCGAGGCGCCGACGGGCAGTTCGACCATCCGCGTCGGACGCGACTCGCCCGCTTCCCCGCCCGCGGCCTCCGCCCAGTCGGTGTGCGGCCCGTCCGGGCATGCCGGGTCGGGCGCGCCGGGCGCGCAGGAGAACCGGCAGCCGGGCACGACGGCGACCGGCGGCATCAGCGCGGCGAGGGCCCGGACGGCCGTGCTCTTCGCGGTGCCCTTCTCGCCGCGCACCAGGACGCCGCCGATCCGCGGGTTCACCGCGTTGAGCAGCAGACCCAGCTGGAGATCCCGCATCCCCACGATCGCGGTGAACGGATAGGGGGTGCTCATGCTGCGCTTCCTCCTTGGGACGGTGGTGCGGTGAACTGGCGTGACGGGAGGGGGAGTCGGGCGTACCTCACGGTGCCACCCCCTCGGCTTCCCGCGCGGGCGGGAGTCCGACCGGCGCGGGCGCGCCCGGCGGGACGAACGGGACACCGGCGGGCGGGCCCGACTCGATCAGCCGCAACAGCGCGTCCGTGTCGGCGTGTTCGGCGATCAGGTCGCCCAGCAGGTCGAGCTGCTCCTCGCGGAGCGTGCCGAAGCTCGTGTCCGGGGCCGGGACGAAGCCGGTCCGGCCCGCAGCCTCGGCCACCCGCCGCAGGAACGCGCGGCGGAACCCGTCGCTCTCCAGCGAACCGTGCCAGTGCGTGCCCCACACCGCGCCGACCCGGCAGCCGTCCGGCTCCGTGCCGTCGGGGCCGTGGAACAGCGGCTCGCCGCCGTGCACCCGGGCCACCCCGTGGTGGATCTCGTACCCCTCGACGTCCTCCCCGAGGGCCCGCCCGTGCGGCCGGGCCAGGGTCTTCTCCGGCGCGAACCGCACCCGCACGGGCAGCAGTCCGAGCCCGTCGACCGTCCCCTCCCGGGACTCGACGTCGTCCTCGATCCGCTCGCCCAGCAGCTGGTAGCCGCCGCAGATGCCGAGCACCGGGCGGCCCTCGGCCGCGCGCCGCAGCAGCGCGTCCGCGAGCCCGCGCTCGCGCAGCCACGCCAGGGCCCGCACGGTCCCGCGGGTGCCGGGGACCACGACCAGGTCGGCGTCGGCCAGTTCGTCGGGCCGGTCCGCGAAGCGGACGAGGACGCCCGGCTCGGCGGCCAGCGCGTCCACGTCGGTGAAGTTCGACATCAGCGGGACGGGCAGCACCGCGACCCGCAGCACCTCCGTGCCGTGCGCGGGCGCCGTCGCCGACTCGCGGACGGTGCCGCGCAGCGAGACCCGCAGCCCGTCCTCCTCGTCGATGCCGAGGCCGTGCCGGAACGGCAGCACGCCCAGCGTCCGGCGGCCGGTCAGCTGCCGCAGCATCTCCAGGCCGGGTTCCAGCAGCGAGACGTCGCCGCGGAACTTGTTGACCAGATAGCCCGCGAGCAGCTCCTGGTCCTCCTCGGCGAGCAGCGCCGTCGTCCCGAAGAACGAGGCGAACACCCCGCCGCGGTCGATGTCGCCGACGACGACCACCGGCAGCCGGGCCGCCCGTGCCAGGCCCATGTTGACGATGTCGCTGCGGCGCAGGTTGATCTCGGCCGGGCTGCCCGCGCCCTCGCAGATCACCGCGTCGTGGGTGCGCCGCAGTTCGTCCAGGCAGCCGTTGACCGTCTCGGCCAGCCGCGCCTGCCGGTCCGCGTGGTAGCCGCGCGCGCTCAGCTCGCCGACCGGCTTGCCCAGCAGCACCACCTGACTCGTACGGTCCCCGCCCGGCTTCAGCAGCACCGGGTTCATCAGCGCGCTGGGCTCGGTACGGGCCGCCGCCGCCTGCATGGCCTGCGCCCGCCCGATCTCCGCGCCCTCCAGGGTCACGTACGAATTCAGCGACATGTTCTGCGCCTTGAACGGCGCCACCTTGACGCCCTCGCGGGCCAGCCAGCGGCAGATGCCCGCCGTCACCACGCTCTTGCCCGCGTCCGAGGTCGTCCCGGCGACGAGCAGCCCGCCGCCCCGGCCGTCGCCCGCGCGGGAGCCCCGCCGTCCGTCCGTCACACCGTCCCCTTACCGCGGCTCGCCGCCGCTGCTCGTCCCGCCGCGCTCGCCGCGAGGCGGCCGGCCGTGGTCACCGCCAGCGCGAGCACGCCGACCCGGCGCGACAGCCGCGCCGCCCGCTCGACGTCCGCCGCCTCGACCCGACGCCCCTCGCCGTTCAGCACCGGCCGGTGCTCGGTTCGCCCGCCGTACGACAGCGTGCCGCCCAGCCGGACGCCCAACGCGCCCGCGAACGAGGACTCCACGGGCCCCGCGTTCGGGCTCGGATGCCGGTGCGCGTCCCGCCGCCAGGCGCGCAGCGCCCCGCGCGGATCGGGCCCCGCGAGCGTCGCCAGCACGGCGGTCAGCCGGGCGCCGGGCCGGCCCGCGACGTCGTCCAGCCGGGCCGAGGCCCAGCCGAACCTGAGGTACCTGGGGGAGCGGTGACCGACCATCGCGTCCAGCGTGTTCACCGCGCGGAACCCGGCCATCCCCGGCACCCCCGCCACCGCGCCCCACACGAGCGCGCCGACGACGGCGTCCGAGGTGTTCTCCGCGACGGACTCGACCACCGCGCGGGCGATCCCGTCCGCGTCCAGCGCCTGCGGGTCCCGCCCGCACAGGTGCGGCAGCCGCCGCCGCGCCGCCTCGACGTCGCCGTCCTCCAGCGCGGCGCCGATCAGCCGCGCCTCGCGCACCAGGCTGCTGCCGCCGAGCACGGACCAGGTGACGGCCGCGCCCAACGCGACCCCGGCGCACGGCAATCCGGGCCGGGCACCCGTGGCCCCGGCGATCCGCGCCGCGAGATGCGCGGCGGCGACGGTGCCGCCGGCCAGCGCGGCGGTGTACGCGGCACCCGCCGCGCGGCTGTCCCGCCACAGCGGGCGCTCGGCCGCGGCGGCGGCCCGGCCGAAGAGGGCGACGGGGTGGCCGCGGCGCGGGTCACCCAGCACCGCGTCGGCCAGGAACCCGAGCGCGGCACCGGCCGCGTGCACACCGGCGGCCCGGACCGCGGCCGTGGCGGCGGCAGTTGACGAGGGGGAGGAAGGAGAGGGGGAGCTGTGTGAGGCCCGCATCGGTCAGCGTGCCGCGCTGCCTCGGCGGACGGACGAGGGGACACCCGGGCCCGGGGCGCCGGTCACCTCGTCGCGCGGGGCGGCGGGTACGGCGGGTCCGCGGCGGACGGCAGGGGCGTGCGGTGCGGCGGTGGTGCCACGCATGGCGGTGTCCTCACTCAGGGTCCTCGCCCTGGCTCGACGTGACCGGCGGTGAGAGTCTCCTGGCTCCCGGATCGCCGCGCACTCCCCACCTGTGGCCCCGCGCTGTCCGCCGCCGTCCGTGCCGCTCGTGGGGGCCGGACCGTTCGGGTCGTACGTCGCGTGCTGCGCCTCGGTGCGGGGTGCGCTCCCCGGTGACAGTGGCGGGACCGCGCCGGACTCGCACCGGCTTCCTCTCCTGCCGCCGTTTGGGCAACGGGCAGTCCACCACGGTGGCGAACCCTGGTCAACTCGCCTTTGACCTGCGGCGGGAGAGTGTGAGTAGACACACGCGTGAGGGGTGCGGGCCGGGCCCGCACCCCTCACGGTGCTGTCCTGGTGAACTGTCCGCCGGTCAGGCGGGTGCGTCGCCGTCAGGCGGGTGCGTCGCCGTCAGGCGGTGATCAGGTAGATGCCGAACGCCACCGCGGCCGCGCAGACCGCGTAGCAGGCGTAGGCACCGGTACGCGCCAGTGCGGTGGAGCCACCGGCGTCGGCCCGTACCGAGGAGCCGAGGATGCCGAGCGTGAACACGCCCACCAGACCGACCGTCGCCGCGAGGCTGACGCCGAAGACCTGGCCGAGAGCTGCCCAGTCGATGTGCATAACGGTGTTCCTTCTCCGAGTACGTCGAGTACGTGGAAGTCCGCGCGGCCCGTGCGGCCGTCAGGACAGGGGCGAGGCCGAGGCGGAGGGCTCGCGGACCGCGGCCGCCGGCTCCTGGCGCTGTGCCGGGACACCCGCTTCCGGCTCTCCGCCGTCCTCGGCCGGGGCCGCGGACTGGGCGGCGCCGGTGGGCGGCGGGGCGACGGACTGCATGGCCGTGGTGACGACGCCGGGGCTCTCCGGCTCGCCGCCGGTGGCCTCGGAACCCTCGGCACCGGCCGCCTGCGGCTCGTTGACGTTGGTGTGGTCGACGGGCTCACGGCGCGAGGCCACCCAGATCGCACCGCAGATGACGACGGCGAGGACCGCGACCGTGGTGACGCCCCAGTCGCCCTGCTGCGCCAGCAGCGCGGCACCGGCGGCGACGAGTCCCGCCGCGGGGAGCGTCAGGCCCCAGCCCACGAACATCCGGCCGGCCGTGCTCCAGCGCACGACGCCGCCCTTGCGGCCCAGCCCCGAACCCATGACCGCACCCGAGCAGACGTGGGTGGTGGAGAGGGAGAAGCCGATGTGCGAGGAGGCCAGGATGGTGGCCGCCGCGCTGGTCTGCGCCGCGAAGCCCTGCGGGGGCTGGATGTCGGTGAGGCCGTTGCCCATGGTGCGGATGATCCGCCAGCCGCCGAGGTACGTGCCGAGCGCGATGGCCAGGCCGGCGGAGGCGATGACCCAGACCGGCGGGTCGGCGTTCGGCGCGAGGACACCGCCGGTGATCAGCGCGAGCGTGATCACACCCATGGTCTTCTGCGCGTCGTTGGTGCCGTGCGCGAGCGAGACGAGCCCGGCGGAGGTGATCTGACCGGCGCGGTAGCCCTTGGCCGTCTGCTGCGAATCGGCCTTGCGGGCGAGCCGGTAGGTCACCCGGGTCGCGGCGAGCGAGGCGATGCCCGCGACGAGCGGGGCCGCGATGGCGGGGATGAGGACCTTCATCACCACGGTGCCGCCGTTGACGGCACCGAAGCCGACCGAGGCGACCGTGGCACCGATGAGGCCGCCCATGAGGGCGTGCGAGGAGCTGGAGGGGAGTCCTGCGAGCCAGGTCAGCAGGTTCCAGATGATGGCGCCGACGAGTCCGGCGAAGATCACTTCAGGCCGGACGCCCGCGCCCTCGTCGATGATCCCGGAGGAGATGGTTCTGGCGACCTCGACGGAGAGGAAAGCTCCGACGAGGTTGAGGACCGCCGACATCGCCACCGCTGTCTTGGGCTTGAGTGCCCCGGTGGAGATGGTGGTGGCCATGGCGTTGGCCGTGTCGTGGAAGCCGTTCGTAAAGTCGAACACCAAGGCCGTGACGATCACGATCCCGATGAGAAGCGTGATGTGTTCCATTCACCCAGGCACAATCAGTCGGTTGTCGATGACTCGTTGAACGTAGGAAGGGTGGGTGAACGGAAGGTGAACTGCGGCAGGCGCCGGAGTGTCACCCCCCGACGCCTTACGTGAGCATCCGATCACGGACCGCACCACGGGGTGCCTGGAACCCCTGTGGTGCGCCCCCGCCGCCCCTGTTCACCCCCTCGCGAAGCGCCGCAGCTGGTCCATCGAGCCGTTGAAGAGATTCTGGTCACCGGGGAGCGCCCCGGAGGTGGAGTGCTGCCAGATCGACCGGTAGGACCAGCCGTTCGGCAGCGGCCCCCGCTTGCGGCCCCAATCGGCAAGCCACAGCGGGTGGTTGGCGGCGAAGTTGGGGCTGTTGCCCGCGCACCTGCGCCACCAGCGGGTCGAGGTGTAGATGACCGGGTTGCGGCCGGTCAGCCGGCGCACCTCCAAGCTGAAGGACTCGATCCAGGCGCGCATCCTGGTGTCGCCGAGTCCGTGGCAGAAGCCGTTGGTGCCGGCCTCCAGGTCCAGCGCCGGCGGCAGCGTCCAGCCGTCGCGCTGCCACTGCCCGCCGTTGCGGACGAAATAGCGGGCCTGCGCCTTCCCCGAGGAGGAGGCGGGATGTGCGAAGTGGTACGCGCCGTGCAGGATTCCGGCCCGGCGTGATCCGTTGAACTGCTGGGCGAAATGCGGATTGCGGTAGCTGGTGCCTTCGGTCGCCTTCACGTAGACGAACTTCGCACCGTTCGCCTTCGCTTTCCGCCAGTTGACGTCGCCCTGGTGCGAGGAGACGTCGTGACCCCGTGTGCCGGATATTCCGGTGGCGCCGGGGTCCGCCGCGGCGGCGGGTGCCGCGGCTTCGGAGAGGGCCGTGCTTCCGAGCGCGAGAGCCGCGACGGCCAGGGTCAGTGAGCGGATTCGGGGATGCGGAGAACGTCGATCACGAGTCATGTTTCCCCTCATGATGTGCGCACACGGCAAATCCCTCCGAGATTAGCCTCCCGCGCCCGCGAGGAGGGATTTCCGGCCGTAAACTCCTCAATTCGGGCAGTGCCGCGGGGAATTGGGGACGGAAACGCGTTACACAGGGTTCAGCTCACCGGTAGAGTTCCGTTCCGGAGGGAGCGCCCATGCAGCAGGAAAACCATGCGGAATCGTCACTCGCGTCCCAGGAGGAAACCCGGGACGCATGGCGGCGGCTCGTGGAGGTGGCACGCAGGACGGTGACCGACGGCCTCGTCGTCGGCACCTCGGGAAACGTCTCGGTACGCGTCGGCGACACCGTCCTCGTCACCCCGAGCGGCATCCCGTACGACCGGCTCGGCCCCGGCGAGCTGTGCGCCGTCGACCTGGACGGCAGGCGCGTCGCCGGGCACACCGTGCCGACCAGCGAACTCCCCATGCACCTCGCCGTCTACCGGAACACCGGGGCGCGCGCCGTCGTCCACACGCACGCCGTGCACGCGACCGCCGTCTCCACCCTCGTCACCGAACTGCCCGCCGTGCACTACATGACGGCGGCGCTCGGCGGCCCCGTCCGCGTCGCCCCCTACGCGACCTACGGCAGCGACGAACTGGCCGCGCACATGCTCACCGCGCTGGAGGGCCGCAGCGGCTGCCTGCTCCAGAACCACGGCACCGTCGTGCACGGCGCCGACCTGGACCAGGCGTACGACCGGACGGCCCAGCTGGAGTGGATGTGCCGGGTCTGGCTCACCGCCTCCGGCGTGCCCGGACGCACCCCCAGCCTGATCCCGCCGGACGAACTCGACCGCGTCGCCGACAAACTGAGCCGCTACGGCCAGCCCGGTCCGCAGGACTGACGCCGGGGGCCCGGCCCGCTCACCCGCCCGCTCCCGCTCCGCTGGCCGGGCACCGCCCCCGGGCCGACACTTGGCGGGATGAAGCGTCTGCACACAGCGGCGGCCGTCGCCGCGACCTCCGTACTCGGTGCCGGTGCCGCCGTCGCCGCCGGACGGTACGCGGCGGGCACCGCGCTGCGCCCCTCCCGGCACCACCGCGGCCGCTCCCACGTCCCGGCCGGATTCGAGGGCCCCGCCCTCACCGTGCACGCCACGGACCCAGGCCACATCACGCTCACCCGCTCCCTCACCTCGCTGCTCCCCGGCACCTACGGGCTGGCCGGACGGCACGGGCACGCCGTCGTCGGCCCCGTCGTCGAGGGCCCGGACGGGCAGGGGGCCGCCGCCGACACCGTCGTCCGCGCCCTGCTGCGCACCGGGCCCGGCGAGCTCGGCCCGGGGGACCGGGTGCGGCTCACCCCGCAGGTGTACTCCGGCGACCCTGTCGGCGCGCTCGGGCTCGCCAGTGCCGAGGCCGACGTCCCGGGTGAACTCGGCACGCTGCCCGCCTGGTTCGTGCCCGGCGGCCGCCGCACCTGGGTGATCGCCGTGCACGGACTCGGTGCCACTCGCGAACAGGCCCTGTGCGTCCTGCCGTTCCTCGCCGAACGGCGCGTCCCCGTCCTCGTCCTGGGCTACCGGGGGGACGCCGGAGCACCCCGCCCGGCCGACGGCGTCGGGCACCTGGGCAACACCGAGTGGCGCGACCTGGACGCCGCGATCCGCTACGCGATGCGGTACGGCGCCGAACGTGTCGTCCTGCACGGCTGGTCCACCGGCGCTTCCATGGCGCTCCAGGCCGCCGCCAACTCCGCGCTCCGCGACCGCGTCGCCGGGCTCGTCCTCGACTCCCCGGTCCTCGACTGGCGGGCCACCGTCCGCGCGCTGGCCTCGGCCCGGCACGTCCCCAAGCCGCTGCTGCCGCTCGTCCTCCGCGCCGCGCAGGGCCGGGCCGGGCTCGGCACCGAGCGGCTCGCCACCGCCGCCGAGCCCCGGCGGCTGGCGGTGCCCACCCTGCTCTTCCACGGCCCCGCCGACTCCGTCGCGCCCTGGCAGGCGTCCCGCGACTTCGCCGCGGCCCGCGAGGACCTCGTCACCCTGCACACCGTCAACGGCGCCCCGCACGCCGCGATGTGGAACGCGGACCCGGAGAAGTACGAGGAAGCCCTCCGCCGCTTCCTCACCCCACTCGTCTGACTCCGCCCTTCTGCCCCGGTCCGTCCCCGGACCGCGGCACCGTGAACCGGGGCGGTTCGGACGGCGGTAACCGGAATCCTGGACCCCGTTTGGGATTTCGGGCTCACAGCATGAAGACTGCTCCCTGTGACGTCGTCCCGTACTCCACGCGACACCCGGCTCCAGCTCGTGCCCCGACGGCCCGTCGCGGCGGCCCGCCGCACCGTGCGGTCCCGGCGCGCCGATCCCGCGCCGCCGCCGCCCGACGGCGTGCCCGCCAGGGACCAGCTCGCGCGGCACGCGCGGGCGGCACTCGCCGACACCGTCGCCCTCGCCCGCTGGATCGAACAGGGCGGTACGCCGCCCGAGACCGCCCGCGAGGCCGAGGAGTGCGCGGCCGCGCTGCGGATGACGGTGCCCCAGGTCCGGCTGCACTGGGACCGGGCACGGCTCGCCGGGCTCATCGAGCTGCACGACACCACCGCCCGCCCCGGCTGGCGGCTGCGCGCCTGGGACAAGGACGACAGCGCCGTACTGCGCGGCTGGGTCGGCCTGTTCGACGCCTGGTCGCTGGCCTTCCCCGCGCCCACCCCGGCCGACCCGGCGCTGGTGGCCGAAGTCATCGAGGCCGCACCGCAGTTGCTGTCCGTGATGCACCTCTCGGCCGGCCCCGTCACCTTCGCGCTGCTCGACGACCTGCTCGCGCAGCGCATCACCGAACTGCGCGCCGAACGCTCCGAACGCGAGAGCACCGAGCGCGCCGAACCCGAGACACCCGCCGACGGCACCCCCGCCGTCGAGGACGCGGCCCCGGCCGCGGCCCCGCACCCGGTCAGCCCCGGCGTCGCGCTCTCCGGGCTGCTCGACTGGGCGCTGGACGGCTTCGCCGCCGTCGGCGCCCTGACCCGCTGCCCCGACGAGGAGACCGGCGTCAAACAGGGCTCGGCCGTGCTCACCCCGCTCGGCAACTGGGCGGTGTGGATCAAGCTGGAGCAGATCTGCGTCGCGGCCCAGAGCCCCGCGGGGAACATCGAGCAGTCGGCCGAGGACATGCTCCGCGGCTGCGCCCGCCTTACCCCGGGCCCCGCCCGCGACGAGTACCGCGCCTGGCTCGCGGCCCGCTCCACCGGACTGGCCATCTCCGAGCTCGTCGAGGCCGCGCGCGGCGAGGACGCCCTGATCCGGGGCCTCGCCTTCGAGGCGCTCCGGGTGGTCGGGGCCCCGGCCGAGGAGGCCGTCCGCGCGGCCGCCGAGCAGGCCGTGCTGCGGCCCTACGCGCTGCTCTGGCTCGCCGAGCTGGAGGGCGCGGACCCGGAGGACCTCGCGGGCGGCGCCCCCGGCGTCCTCACCCGCGAGGAGGCCACCTGGCTCTGGGTCGACACCGCGGCCGCCGTCACCGACCACGGCGAACAGCGGCTGCTCGTCGACCACTTGGAGACCGCGGTGCAGGGCTCGGTGCCCAGCCTGCTGCGCGAGGTACGCGCCACCGGCCACCCGCGCACCGTCCAGGTGCTCGTCGCCCTCGCCGCCGCGCACCCGGACCCGGCCCTCGCCAAGGCCGTACGCCGCGCCGCCTTCCAGGTCCACACCGGCGGCGTCTGACCCGGCGGGCGGGCGGCCCCGGGGCCGCCCGCCCGCGTACGTCCGTCCCCCGTGCGTCAGCCGCCCGGGGTGGGCCGGTAGGTGCCGAAGGCCCAGACGTTGCCCTCCAGGTCACGGGCCAGGTACTCGCGGGATCCGTAGTCCTGGTCCGTCGGTTCCATGAGGATCTCCACGCCCGCCGCGCGGGCCCGCTCGCAGTGCGCGTCGATGCCGGAGGCGCCCGACGTCACCGCGACGTAGACGCACGTCGGCCCGGCGCCCGCCATGGCGGAGCCGAACGTGCCCCGGGGATCCGCCGTACCCAGCATCACCAGGCCGTTGCCGTGGGAGAGTTCGGCGTGCGCGACGCTGCCGTCCGCTCCCTCGTGGACCGCCTCCTCGGTGAAGCCGAAGGCTTCCCGCAGCTGGGCGATCGCGGCCCGCGCGTCCCGGTACTGCAGCGTCGGAAACACCGTCGGTCCGTCTGCCATCCCGCTCACCTCTCCGTTTTCGGTGCCGGCGGCCGCCGTCGCGGCCGTCCCCGAGGTTCCTTCGCAGTGTGGCACCGGCCACTGACAATGCCCTCCCGGAGCGGGCGTCCGGGAGGGTCCGGCGGCCCGGACGGCACCGGAATAACGACTTGCGCTCCGCCGTTAGACTGGCGTCATGGCTGCTCCACTCATTCATTAGGCGGCGTACGGCCGCACACCCGACGCATCGCACCCCGTACGTCCGTCCTCACCCCTGCCTGGAGTCAGTCCGTGATCACCGCCACCGGCCTTGAGCTGCGCGTCGGCGCCCGCACCCTGATCGAATCCGCCACGTTCCGCGTCGCCCAGGGCGACCGCGTCGGCCTCATCGGCCGCAACGGAGCGGGCAAGACCACCCTCACCAAGTGCCTTGCCGGAGAAGGCATTCCGACCGGCGGCACCATCACCCGCAGCGGTGAGGTCGGCTATCTCCCCCAGGACCCGCGCACCGGCGACCTCGACGTCCTCGCCCGCGACCGCATCCTCTCGGCCCGCGGGCTCGACAGCGTGATCCGCAGGATGCGGGAGAACGAGGACCGCATCGCGAACGGCCAGGGCGCCACCCGCGAGAAGGCCCTGAAGAAGTACGAGCGCCTGGAGACGGAGTTCCTCACCAAGGGCGGTTACGCGGCGGAGGCCGAGGCGGCCACCATCGCGGCCAGCCTGAAGCTCCCCGAGCGCGTCCTCGGCCAGCCGCTGCACACCCTCTCCGGCGGCCAGCGCCGCCGCGTCGAGCTGGCCCGCATCCTCTTCTCCGATGCCGACACCCTGCTCCTCGACGAGCCGACGAACCACCTGGACGCCGACTCGATCGTCTGGCTGCGCGACTTCCTGCGCACCTACCGCGGCGGCCTGATCGTGATCTCCCACGACAACGACCTGGTCGAGACGGTCGTCAACAAGGTCTTCTACCTGGACGCCAACCGCTCGGTGATCGACGTCTACAACATGGGCTGGAAGCAGTACCAGACCCAGCGCGCGGACGACGAGAAGCGGCGCAGGCGCGAGCGTGCCAACGCCGAGAAGAAGGCGACGGCGCTGTCCGCGCAGGCCGCGAAGATGGGCGCCAAGGCGACCAAGGCCGTCGCGGCGAAGAACATGGCCCGCCGCGCGGAGAAGCTGATGTCGGGGCTGGAGGCCGAGCGCCAGTCGGACAAGGTCGCCAAGCTCCGCTTCCCCGAGCCCGCGCCCTGCGGCAAGACCCCGCTGATGGCCGAGGACCTGTCGAAGACCTACGGCTCGCTGGAGATCTTCACCGGTGTCGACCTCGCCATCGACAAGGGCTCCCGCGTGGTCATCCTGGGCCTGAACGGCGCGGGCAAGACGACGCTGCTGCGGCTGCTCGGCGGCGTCGAGGAGCCGGACACCGGCAAGGTCATCCAGGGCCACGGCCTCAAGCTCGGCTACTACGCGCAGGAGCACGAGACCCTCGACCCGGACCGCACGGTCCTGGAGAACATGCGCTCGTCCGCGCCCGACATGGACCTGGTCGAGATCCGCAAGACCCTCGGCTCGTTCCTCTTCTCGGGCGACGACGTGGACAAGCCCGCCGGTGTCCTCTCCGGCGGCGAGAAGACCCGGCTGGCCCTGGCCACGCTCGTCGTCTCGTCCGCGAACGTGCTGCTCCTCGACGAGCCGACGAACAACCTCGACCCGGCCAGCCGCGAGGAGATCCTCGGCGCGCTGCACACCTTCACCGGCGCCGTCGTCCTCGTCACGCACGACGAGGGCGCCGTCGAGGCGCTCTCCCCGGAGCGGATCATCCTGCTCCCGGACGGCGTCGAGGACCTGTGGGGCGACGACTACGCGGACCTGGTCGCCCTCGCCTGAGCGGCGCGCCGCCGAGCTTCCGCACCGGGCCCGTACGCCGCCGCGCGTACGGGCCCGGAGTGCGTGCGGGGCGGTGCGGCGCGGAGCCGATCACGCGCTTCTGGATCATTCGGCCGACCGTTGATCCTTCATCTGAGTGAGGACGGCTGGTACACCGGCGCGCCCGCACGGCAGCCGCGGGACACCGCGCCCCGTGGTCCACGCCTCCCGCACCCAAGCCGACGGACGCGCGGCTGACCTGCTTCTTCTCCCGGCGCCCCGGCGACGGCCCCGCCGCGCGCCTCCCGGAATGATTCCTTCCGCCGGGGCGCGCCCGTGGACCGCCGCCGACGGCTGAGTGACGGACCTTGCCGAATGGGTGGCCAGAACCGGGAGGAGGGGTGATCATGAGAGTCACAGAGCGCACTTCCCATGAGGAGGCACGGGTGGCCGAGACTCTGAAGAAGGGCAGCCGGGTGACCGGCGCCGCGCGCGAGAAGCTCGCGGCAGACCTCAAGAAGAAGTACGACTCCGGTGCGAGCATCCGGGCGCTGGCCGAAGAGACGGGCCGTTCCTACGGATTCGTCCACCGGATGCTCAGCGAATCCGGCGTGGTCCTCCGCGGCCGCGGAGGAGCGACCCGGGGAAAGAAGACCGCGTCCGGCTGACGACCGGACTTCCGGGCATCCTCCACGGTGGTTACTCTGCAGTTAACTTATATGCGGAGTGACCACCGGAGGATGTTCGATGACCCTGCTCGACCAGGACGGCGTACGGCTCACCACGGACGGCGCGGTGGCCACGGTGACCCTCTCCGTACCGGAGAAGCGGAACGCCCAGACGCCCGCCATGTGGCGGACCCTCGCCGAGGCGGGACGCGCGCTCCCCGGTGACGTGCGGGTCGTGGTGCTGCGCGGCGAGGGCAAGTCCTTCTCCGCCGGGCTGGACCGGCAGGCGTTCACCCCCGAGGGCTTCGAGGGCGAGACCTCGTTCCTGGAGCTGGGCCGCGGCCCGGCGGACACCCTGGACACCGTCATCGCCGAGTACCAGGAGGCGTTCACCTGGTGGCGGCGGAACGACCTGATCAGCATCGCCGCGGTGCAGGGTCACGCCATCGGCGCCGGCTTCCAGCTCGCGCTCGCCTGCGATCTGCGGGTCTGCGCCGACGACGTCCAGTTCGCCATGCGGGAGACGAGCCTCGGGCTGGTGCCCGACCTCACCGGCACCCATCCGCTGGTCGGCCTGGTCGGCTACGCGCGCGCCCTGGAGATCTGCGCCACCGGCCGGTTCGTCCGCGCCGAGGAGGCCGAACGCTCCGGGCTCGCCAACATCGTGGTCCCCGGTGCCGAACTCGACGGCGCCGTCGCGGACTTGACCGCGGCCCTGCTCGCGCCGCCGCGGGACGCCGTCGTCGAGACCAAGGCCCTGCTGCGTGACGCGACGGCGCGCACCTACGAGGAGCAGCGCGCGGCCGAGCGCGCGGCCCAGGGCAGGCGCCTCCGCGACCTCGCGGGCCTCGGCGACTGACGGCCGTCCACGGGACGCAAGGCGCCCGGCGCGCGCGGGAGTTCAGCTCCCCGCGGGCCGGGCGCCTTCGTCGTCGCAGGCGGTGACCAGCACGGCGACGGGGCCGCCTCCGGGGTGCGCCGCCCCGGCCGCTTCGCGCACCGCGCGGGCGACGTCCAGGGCGCGCCGCGAGGCGGACACCGCGCACTGCACCAGGACGCCCTCGCCGCCCTCCCGGACGTGCACGCCGTCGCCGGAGAGGGGCCCGCCCAGCACCGGTGCCACCCGCGTCACCCCGGGCACGGCCCGTACGGCACGGAGCAGCGGGCCCGCCGCGTCCTCGGGGGCGTCCTCCTCGGGGGAGTCCGGGGCCTCGGGGGAAGCGGGCCCGGGCGGGGTGTCGAGGAGGGCGGTGACGTGCAGGTCGGCCGTGCGGACGGGCAGGCCGAGGCGGGTGTCGGCGGCCGCCAGCAGGGCGGCGCGTAGCTGTTCGGCGAGCGCCGGCAGCGGCCGGCCCGCGAGCGCCGCGAACCCGGCCTCGATCCGCAGCGGGCCGTGCGGCAGCGCCGACGGAGGCCCCGGCACCACCGCGTCCGGTACGTCGTCGTTCTCGGGGAGGACGCGGAGGCCGTCCAGGCGGGCCGCGCCGGAGGCGGCGGGGGCGAGCGCCGCGCGGAGGACGGCGACGGCGGCGTATTCGGTGATCCAGGCCCCGTCGCGGGCCTCGCCCAGCGGCAGCAGCCGCCCCAGGCGCAGTTGGCGGCGGACCGTTCGTGCCAGTGCCTCGGCCGTCATGGGACTGCCTCCTCGTCCGGTCGTCCAGCGGGTCGTGCCGGTGCGCACGTGCAGGCAGCTTCGCGCATCGGGCGCGCCGGGGCGGGGAGGCACTCGCTCGGATGCCCATGTGCGCAGCGCGTCCACGGCGGCACGCTTAGTGTGGACAGCGGGCCGGTGCGACACACCGGTGTGTCCCGTGAAAGGGGTTCAGGCGATGTCCGAGACCACGGCCGGCAGCACACCCCCGTCCGTCCCGCCCGGCGGAAGGGCCGCGCCCGAGGGCGCACCCGGGAGCCGCGGCCGCACCACCATCGCCGACGGGGTGGTCGAGAAGATCGCGGGCATCGCGGCCCGTGAGGTCTCCGGCGTGCACGCGATGGGCAGCGGGATGGCCCGCACCCTCGGCGCCGTACGGGACCGGGTGCCCGGCGGCAGCAGGTCCGTCTCCCGCGGCGTCAAGGCCGAGGTGGGGGAGGTGCAGACCGCGCTCGACCTGGAGATCGTCGTCGAGTACGGGGTCGCTATCGACAAGGTGGCGCGCGCGGTGCGGGAGAACGTCGTCTCCGCCGTGGAGCGGATGACGGGACTTGAGGTCGTCGAGGTCAACATCGCGGTCAGCGACGTCAAGCTGCCCGATGAGGAGGACGAGGAGGACGAGGGGGACCGGCCCCGCCTGCGGTAGCGGGCGGCAGGGGGACGTGGAGCGAAGGAGCGCACGATGAGCATGGCCGTGATCGGCATGATTGCCGGAATGGCGCTGGGCTTCGCCGGATACTTCGGCGGCTTCGGCGCCTTCCTGCTGGTGGCCGCGCTGGGAGCCGTCGGCTTCGTGGCGGGCCGCTTCCTCGACGGCGACCTGGAGCCGGGGGACTTCCTCCGGGGCCGTGACAGCCGGCGCAGGTGACCGGGTGACGGAAGCGGAGGTGCCCGCCGCCGAACGCGGTGCCACGCGCATCGCGGACCGGGTGGTGGCCAAGGTCGCGGCGGAGGCCGCGCGCGAGGCGCTGCGCGCGGGCCCCGAGGCGCACACGCTCCCGCCCGGCGGCCGCTCGGCCCGTTCGGCGCCCGGCGCCACCGTCGCGGTCCGTGAACTGACCGCGCGGGTACGGGTGTCGGTGGAGCTCGGCTACCCCTCGGACATCGGCGCGCAGTGCGGCGCGGTGCGGCGCCACGTCGCCGCGCGGGTCAGGGAACTGGTCGGCATGGAGGTGCCGGACGTCGGCGTGGACGTGGAACGCCTGCACACCGGACACCTCAACGGCAGCTCGGGGAGGGTCCGTTGAGCGAGGAGCACACCAGCCCGCCCACGCTGGAGAAGGGTCCGGGCGCGGGCGGCGAAGACGACGGCGGGTTCGAACAGACCCGCTCGGCCGGCGCGTTCGAGGCGGACGACCACGGCGGGGGCCGCGGCGCCGGACGCTTCTGGTCCGCCCGCCGGGTGCCCGCCGCGATCCTGGCCCTCGTCCTGCTCGGCGCCTCCGGGCTGCTGCTGTACGACGTCGCGTCCGTCCGCGCCGGACGGCAGGCGATGGCCTGGCGCAAGGCCATCGCCGACAAGCTGGCCGCGACCTCGCTGGACAGCGCGTGGGTGCTGGCGGCCGGCGCGGTGGCCGTCGTCCTCGGGCTCTGGCTGCTGGTCCTGGCGCTCACCCCCGGCACCCGCCGCCTGCTGCCGCTGCGCGGCGACAGCGGGGGAGTGGTCCGCGCGGGGCTGGACCGGGACGCCGCCGCGCTCATCCTGCGGGACCGGGCCCAGGAGGTGTCCGGCGTGCAGTCGGTCCGCGTCGACGTCGGACGGCGCAAGGTACGGGCGCGCGCGCAGGCGCACTTCCGCGACCTGGACGCGGTACGCGCCGACCTGGACGCCGCGCTCCAGAACGGCATCCGCTCGCTCGGGCTGGCCCGGCGGCTGGGCCTGTCCGTGCACGTGCGGCGGCCGAAGAAACGGTGACGCGGGACGAGAGGAGGCGGGCGTGATGCGGCGGACGGTGAACCGGGTGCTGCTGGGACTGACCGGCGCCGTGCTGGTCGCGGCGGGACTCCTGCTGCTCGCGGGCGGATTCGACCTGCCCGCGCGCTGGAACCTGAGCTGGATGACGGGCTGGTACTGGTCCGAGCCCGGCGACGTGGTGCTCTCCGACGCGGACCGCACGCGGTGGCGGGACGAGGGCTGGTGGTGGCCCGTCGTCATCGCCGCGCTCGCCGTGCTGGTCCTGCTCGCGCTGTGGTGGCTGTTCGCGCAGCTGCGGCGGCGGAGGCTGAACGAGGTGCTGGTCGACAGCGGCGACGGCGAGGGCGCCGTGCTGCGCGGCCGGGCCCTGGAGGAGGCCCTCGCCGCCGAGGCCGAGGCCCTGCCCGGAGTGGACACGGCCCGGGTGCGGCTCGTCGGCCGGCGTACCCGGCCCGGTGCGCGGATCCGGCTGGCGCTCGCGCCGCAGGCCGAACCCGGGCCCGCCGTACGGCGGTTGCGCACCGAGACGCTGGAGCACGCGCGTACCTCGGCCGGTCTCGAACGGTTCCCCGCCGAGGTCAGGATGCGCGGCGTCCGGCACCGCGCGGAACGCGTGAGCTAGCGGCGGGGAGGCCGGGAGCCTCCCCGCCGCGGGTGTGCCGTCAGAAGCCGTGGCGGGCGCCGCCGTCGACCGGGAGCATCACGCCCGTGAGGTACGAGGCGGCGGGGGAGAGCACGAAGGCGGCCGTCCTGCCGAACTCCTCCGGGGTGCCGTAGCGGCGCAGCGGGATCGTCGTCTCGTTGTGCGAGCGCGTCGCGTCCCCGTCGCCGGAGAGCGAGTCGAGGTACTGGAGGCGCTCGGTGCCGATGCGTCCCGGCAGCAGGCCGAGGACGCGGATGCCGCGCGGGCCCACCTCGTCCGCGAGGGTCTTGGCGAAGCCCGCGAGGCCGGGGCGGAGCCCGTTGGAGATGGTGAGGCCGGGCAGCGGCTCGTACACGGAGCTGGAGAGGATCATCCCGATCACGCCGCCCGCCTCCAGCTCACCGGCGGCGGCCCGCGCGAGCCGCACCGCGCCGAGGAAGACGGTGTTGAACGAGGACTGCCACTGCTCGTCGGTGATCTGCTCGGCGGGCACCCCGGCGGGCGGACCGCCGACGCTGATCAGCACGCCGTCGAAGCGTCCGAAGCGCGAACGGGCCGTCTCGATGAGGCGGGTGGCGGCGTCCGGGTCGGAGTTGTCGGCGGCGACGCCGACGGCCGACTCCGCGCCGAGCCGCTCGGCGGCCCCCAGCGCGCCCTCGTCGGTGCGTCCGGAGACGACCACCCGGGCGCCCTCGGCGACGAGCTGCTGGGCGACGGCGAAGCCGAGCCCGCGGGTGGCGCCGGTGATGACATAGACACGGTCTTTCAGCCCAAGATCCATGGCCTCAGTCTGCGCCACCGCACGCTCGCACGGCACGGGGGGTCGCTCAGCCGGACCCGGCCATCTCGCCCGTGCGGCTGTCCTCGGCCGCCTCGGCGGACTCGTCCGTCCCGGCGGCCGCGGCCTCCTGGCGCTCCTTGCGCTCGCGGCGTACCAGGAAGACCCAGCCGACCGGGACGGCGGCGGCGAACAGCCACCACTGCACCGCGTACGCCATGTGCGGGCCGATGCTGTCGTGGTCGGGCTCGGGGATCATCGCGGGCTGGGTGCCGCCGGGCTTCGGCGAGGTGGCGGTCAGCTGGAGGTAGCCGCCGATGACGGGCCGGTCCAGCTGCTTCGCCTGCTGCTTGCTGTTGATCAGCATGACCTGGCGCGGAGGCAGGCCCTGCTTGTCCTTGATGCCGCTGGCCTCGCTGGTCTCGTCGGCCATCATCCGGCCGGTGACCGTGACCTCGCCCTTCGGCGGCGCGGGCACCTCGGGGAACTTGGTGAGGTCGCCGTCCGCCTCGATCCAGCCGCGGTTGACGAGCACCGCCTTGCCGTCGGACTGGACGAGCGGGGTGAGCACGAAGTAGCCGATGGACTGCTCGTCGGCGGCCGTCCGCTGGCGCACGACGACCTCGTGCTCCGTGTCGTACGTGCCCGTCGCCGTCACCGTGCGGAACTGGTCGTCCTCCCGCGGCTCACGGCCGACGCCGGAGAGCGAGGCGAACGGGACGGGATCGGCGGCGAGGCTGGAGGAGATCAGCTCGTTGTGCGCGACCCGGGCCTCGTGCCGGTGAAGCTGCCAGAAGCCCAGCTTGATCATCACCGGAATGAGCACGAGGCCGAGCAGGGTGAGGCACACCCACTGCCGGGTCAACAGGAAGCGGTACACGCTTCATGACGGTACCCGGCGGGGACTCAGCGCCCCGGCGCGGGGGCCACATCCTGGAGCAGCTGGCTGAACGCGGCCTCGTCGATCACCGGGGTGCCGAAGGAGGCGGCCTTGGCGACCTTGGAGGTGACGGCCTCCGGATCGTTCGTCACCAGCACGCTCGTCAGCCGCGAGACGCTCGTCGCGATGTGCAGCCCGGCCTCGATCGCGCGGTCCTCCAGCAGCTCGCGGTCGACGGAGGTGTCCCCGGAGATCGCCACCCGCATGCCCTGCACCAGCCGCTCACCCGGGACGTACCGCCCCGGGTTCGGATACGGGCAGGCGGGGCGCTTCCGCGAGGGGCGCCAGCTGTTCGCGTACGGCCGGGACCCGCCGGAGGTGTACGAGCGGCCGCCCGAGCCGTACCCGGACGGGGCGGAGTCGCCGGTGGCGGGAGGGGTGCAGGCGAGCAGCGGGAGCCGGACGCCGGAGCCGGCGGCGAGCCGGAGGCTGGGGCGGAACGCCTCGGCCAGCACCCGCGCGTCGTCCAGCGCGTGGTGCGCGTGTTCCTGGACGACGCCGTAGTACGCGACGAGGGTCTCCAGCTTGTGGTTGGCCAGTGGCAGGGACAGTGCCTTGGACAGCGCTATGGTGCACAGCCGCTGCCGGACCGGCGCCGTGCGCCGGGCGCGCGCGAACTCGCGGGCGATCATCGACCAGTCGAACAGGGCGTTGTGCGCGACCAGGACGCGTCCCTCCAGGCGGGCGGCGAGTTCGTCGGCGACCTCGGGGAAGAGCGGCGCGTCGGCGAGCACGTCCGGCGTCAGGCCGTGGATGTGCACCGGGCCCGGGTCGCGCTGCGGGTTGACCAGCGTGTACCAGTGGTCCTCGACCTCGCCCCTGGCGTCCAGACGGTAGACCGCGGCGGAGATGATGCGGTCGTCGCGGCCGAGGCCGGTCGTCTCGACGTCGACCACCGCGTAACCGGCCGGATAGCCGGCCGGCCAGGTGATGCCGTCGTGCGCCTCGGGGGCCTCGGCGGCGGTCGGCTGCGCGGGGAGCTGGACCTCCCGCGCCGTCTCGTCCGGGAGTGCCGTCTGGTCTTCGAGCATGGTCCCAGAGAATACGGGGCGGCACTGACAGCGGACGAAGCGCGCCCGCGCACACTCCCGCGCACGGGACGCGAAGACCCGCCCGTACGGCAGGCGTTCGCGGCGGAGACCCGCCCGGCGCGCAGCGGAATGCCCGACTTGCCGGAATGCTCCGCCGGTTGCGGCCGTACGCTCCCCGTTCCCGACGCCCGCGCGGGCCACGGGAGTTGGCGGAACCGGCCGGGCGCCCGTCAGCGCGGTGCCGCGAGGGCGTGCCGGTGGGCCCAGGCCCGGGCCGAGATCCTGGCCAGGAGGCGGGCCGCCGGGTCGCCCGTGGCCCGGCCGTTGGCGAGCGGGCCCGCGTAGCAGACGCTGAGGACGTACGGGGGCGCGTCGTGCGGGAAGACGATGCCGGCGCTGTGCCGGATGCCCGTCACCCACCCGTTCTTGAACGCGATCCGGGTGCCCGGCGGCAGGCCCGCCGCGAGGTCGACGCGGTGGACGTTGGCGGCGAGCGGGCCGAGGAGTTCGGCGGGCAGCCACCGCAGCAGGCGGGCCAGGTCGGCGGCGGTCACCAGGTTGGTGACGCCGGCCTCGCGGGCCGCCGCGTCCTCGATCCCGCGCCGGACGGTGCTGTGCCGCGCCCCGGCCAGCCGCCAGATCTCCTGCGCCGCCGCGCAGCCCAGGAGTTCCAGCAGCGCGTTGGTCGCCAGGTCCGAGGAGTGGCCGATCATGCGCCGCGCGAGCCACCGCAGGGTCACCGGCCGCCCCAGCATCCGCCACGTCCCGGGGTCCTCGGCCGCCAGGTCCGCGGGGATCGCGTAGGGCGGGGACGGGACGGCCGAGGTGAACTCGTTGCGCAGTTCCACCTGTCGGTCCGGGACGTACGGGCTGCGGTGCAGCGCCGCGAGCACGGTGACCTTCATCGTGCTCGCCGCGTAGTAGGGGTGGTCGGGGTGGCGTTGCCACACCCGGTGGGCGGACGTGTCGCCGTCGCCGTTCAGAGGTCCCGCGTACACCGAGAGCATGCGGGGCAAGCTAGCCGCGCCCGGCGCGGGGCGCACCGGGCGGAATCAGGCCAGAGGGCGGCTCAACGGGCCCGGGGGCGGCGCGGGTTCGCGGCAAGGGGGGGAGAAACGGTGCACGGCGGCGTGATCGTCCTTACTCGCGGGTAAGAACCTCTGGCGGGAGGCCACGGCAGCGGCTAGCTTGCGGACATGCCGTCTTCCCTGCCCGACGTCGTGCTGTGGTCGATACCCGCCTTCGTTCTCCTGACCGTGCTGGAAATGGTCAGTTACCGCATCCACCCGGACGAGGACGCGGCCGGCTACGACGCGAAGGACGCCGCCACGAGCATCACCATGGGGCTCGGCAGCCTCGTCTTCGATGCCCTGTGGAAGATCCCGATCGTCGCCGTGTACGCCGCGATCTACGAACTCACCCCGCTGCGCGTGCCCGTGCTGTGGTGGACCCTGCCGCTGATGCTGCTGGCCCAGGACTTCTTCTACTACTGGTCCCACCGCGGCCACCACGTGATCCGCATCCTGTGGGCCTGCCACGTGGTGCACCACTCCAGCCGGAACTTCAACCTCACCACGGCGCTGCGCCAGCCCTGGACGACGCTCACGGTCTGGCCGTTCTACGTGCCGATGATCGCGCTCGGCGTGCACCCGGCGGCGCTCGCGTTCTGCTCGTCCGCCAACCTCGTGTACCAGTTCTGGGTGCACACCGAGCGGGTCGGGAAGCTGCCGCGGCCGGTGGAGTTCGTGCTGAACACGCCCTCGCACCACCGGGTGCACCACGCGTCCCAAGGCAGCTATCTGGACCGGAACTTCGGCGGAATCCTGATCGTCTGGGACCGGCTCTTCGGCTCCTTCGTGCCCGAGACCGAGCCCTGCGTCTTCGGGCTGACCAAGAACATCGGCACCTTCAACCCGCTGCGCGTCGCCACCCACGAGTACGCCGCCATCGGCCGCGACCTCAAGGCGGCCCGCAGCTGGAGCGAACGCGCCGGCCGCGTCTTCCGCGGCCCGGGCTGGCAACCGCAGGACGCGGCCGGCACGGCAACGGAGCCCGCGAAGGCGCCCGCCGGCCCGGCGCCGGAGAAGACGCTCGCCGAGTCGTAGCGCGAGGGCCGGACGCGCAGGGGGCCGGACCGCTGACCGCGGCCCGGCCCCCCTTCATGGCGTCACCGGCTCATACCGGTCACTTCGTGACGGCGGCCAGCGCGTCGACGATGCCGTGGCCGTAGAAGCTGTTGTCACCGTCGGTGCCGGTGCACTCGGCCGCGTACGTGCCCTTGCCGTCCGGGTCGTACTCCTTCGGGCACTTCTCCGGCGCTGCCTGGGCCTTCAGCCGCCAGGCCAGCTCCTGCGGCGAGATCTCCGGGTGCTCGCTCTTGATGAGCGCGGCCACGCCCGCGACCTGCGGTCCGGCCATCGAGGTGCCCTGGAGGTAGGCGTAGTCGCCGCCGGGCATCGTGGAGAGCACGCCGCCGTTCTTGGCGGGCGCTTCCGGCTGCTGGTAGCGGGAGTCGCCGCCGGGGCCGGTGACGTCGATCTGCCCGAGGCCGTAGTTGGAGTAGTAGGACTTGCCGTTCTCCGGCCCGGAGGCGGCGACGGAGGTGACGCCGTCGAGCTGGGTCGGCATGTCCGCGCACTTCTCCATGTCGATCGTGCGCTTGACCGGCTTCGAGTCGTTCGGACTGGTGTCGTCGGTGAGCTTCTCCGCCGCCATGTCGTGCGAGGAGTTGCCCGCCGAGGTGACGTGCGCGACGCCCTTGCCCGTCGCGTACTCCAGCGACCTGCTCACCGCGTCCACGAGGGCCTTCTGGTCCTCGTCGTCACGGCAGGCGTAGAGCCAGGGGTCCACGTAGTAGCTGTTGTTGGTGATGTCGATGCCGTGGTCGGCGGCGAAGACCATCGCGCAGACGACCGCCTCGGTGTAGAAGAGCGACGTCTCGGGCTCGCTCACCTTGATGGCCGACAGCGAGACGCCCGGCGCCGCGCCGGCTATGCCGGTGCCGTTCCGTGCCGCGGCGACGATCCCGGCCACGTGCGTGCCGTGGTAGTCCTCCTTGGCGTTGTACGGGCGCCAGGAGCCGGGGCTCGTATCGGCCTTGCCGCCCACGCAGTTGGCGGACCGGTCGGCCGCGAAGTTGTCCTTCAGGTCCGGGTGCGTGTCGTCCACGCCGGTGTCGATGACGCCGACGGTGACCCGCTCGCTGCCCTCGCTGATCTCGTGGGCGCGGTCGGCCTTCATGACCCGCTTGTCCCACTGCAGGGGCTCCAGCGGCTCCTCGCCGTCCGCCTTGGCGCGCGTCGTCGCGCCCGGTTCCTGGACGAACTGCGGCTTGCCGACGTCCGTGGTGCCGGCCGCCTTGATCGGCGCCGTCCGGGTCGCGCCCGCCGAGTCGACGCCCGGCACGGCGCGCATGTCCTTCGCGAAGCGCGGGGAGGAGGAGTGCGCGACGACGACGCCGATCTGGTCGTACGCGGTGACGACCGAGCCGCCGGCCTCCTTCACCGCACGCTCGACGCGGTCGACGGCGTCCGCGTCGGCCTCGGTGTTGACGACGTAACTCAGCTTCTCGCCGCCCTGTGCGGCGGCCGTGCGCGCACCGTCGGTGCCCTGTGCGGAGGTGTCCTGCGCGGTGGCGACGGCGGTGCCGCCCAGGCCGAGTGCCGCGGTCAGCAGCAGGCCGAGGGGCAGGGCGAGGGCGCGGCGCCCCCGGGTTCCTCCCGTACGGGTGAACGGTGCCGTCCGGCCGGTGAAGGGCGTGCGGCGCTGCGGGGGTCTTGAAGGTCTTGAGTCCACAGGGTCTCCATGTCCCTAGAAGTTGACCACAGACGTGGGAACTTAGCGCCGAGCGTCCCAGCACAGCAACGGATTCTGAAAGATGGGGGACGGCGGGGGCAGCGGGGGCGCCGAACGGGGTGAGACGGGCGTCAGTGTTTCCTCTCCGGCCCCTGTTGTCGCGGGTGGTGACGATCTACCATGCGCGCACCGCACCGCAGTAGGTATCCGGCCGCACCGCTCTTTTCCGCCGACATTCCGTCAACACCCGTTCCGACTGGAGACATTGTGGACACCGCACCAGATCAGAGCAGGTCCGGCCCGCCGGGCGGCATCGACTACACGGAGGTGCAGCAGAGCGAGGAGTTCTCCGAACTGCGTACCACCTACCGCTCGTTCGCGTTCCCGCTCACGGTGGCCTTCATCGTCTGGTATCTGCTCTACGTCCTGCTGTCGAATTACGCAGGCGGCTTCATGAGCACCAAGGTCATGGGCAACGTCAACGTCGCCTTCGTCTTCGGCCTCGCCCAATTCGCGACCACCTTCCTCATCGCCTGGTGGTACTCCCGTCACGCCGCGGCCAAGCTCGACCCGAAGGCCGAGGCCATCAAGTCCCGCCTGGAGAACGACGCATGAGCCTCACTCAGCACCTCGCCGACGCTCCGGTGCGCCAGCTCGCCGCCGCCGAGGGGGCGAGCGAGCACCGGACCTTGATCATCACACTGTTCCTGCTCTTTGTCGTCTCCACGCTGGCCATCACGGTGTGGGGAGGACGCCGGACGAAGGACGCGACCGACTTCTACGCGGGCGGCCGCGGATTCACCGGATTCCAGAACGGGCTGGCGATTTCCGGTGACTACATGTCGGCCGCGTCGTTCCTGGGTATCGCCGGTGCCATCGCCCTCGCGGGGTACGACGGATTCCTGTACTCCATCGGATTCCTCGTCGCCTGGCTGGTGGCATTGCTGCTGGTCGCGGAGCCGCTGCGGAATTCCGGCCGGTACACCATGGGCGACGTGCTCGCCTACCGGATGCGGCAACGTCCGGTGCGTACCGCGGCGGGAATCTCGACGATCATCGTCTCGATCTTCTACCTGCTCGCGCAGATGGTGGGCGCGGGTGCGCTGGTCGCGCTGCTGCTCGGGATCACGGGTGAGGCGGGCAAGAATCTGATCGTCGTGCTCGTCGGCGTCGTCATGATCCTTTACGTGACGATCGGCGGAATGAAGGGCACCACCTGGGTGCAGATGATCAAGGCCTGCCTGCTGATCGGCGGCACCCTCGTGATCACCGTCCTGGTGCTGCACAAGTTCAACTACAACATCTCCAGCCTGCTGGGCGCCGCCGCCGAGAACAGCGGCAAGGGCGCGGCCTTCCTGGAGCCGGGCCTGAAGTACGGCGCGACGGCCACGTCGAAGATCGACTTCATCTCGCTCGGCATCGCCCTCGTCCTCGGCACGGCCGGGCTGCCGCACATCCTCATCCGCTTCTACACCGTCCCGACCGCCAAGGCGGCCCGGAAGTCGGTCAATTGGGCCATCGGCATCATCGGCGTCTTCTACCTGATGACGATCGCGCTCGGCTTCGGCGCCGCCGCGCTGCTCTCGCCGAAGACGATCACCGAGTCGGACGCCGCGGGCAACACGGCCGCGCCCCTGCTCGCGCAGGAGATCGGCGGCGGCGCGGACTCGACCGGAGGCGCGATCCTGCTCGCGATGATCTCGGCCGTCGCCTTCGCGACGATCCTCGCCGTCGTCGCGGGACTGACGCTCGCCTCCTCCTCGTCCTTCGCGCACGACCTGTACGCGAACGTGATCCGCAGGGGGAAGGCCACCGACAAGGAGGAGGTCAAGGCGGCCCGGGTGTCCGCCGTCATCATCGGCGCCGTGGCGATCGTGCTGGGCATCTTCGCGGGCAAGCTGAACGTCGCGGGGCTGGTCGCGCTGGCCTTCGCCGTCGCCGCCTCGGCGAACCTGCCGACGATCCTCTACAGCCTCTTCTGGAAGCGGTTCACCACCCAGGGCGCGCTGTGGTCGATCTACGGCGGACTCGTCTCCTCCGTCGTCCTGGTGCTCTTCTCGCCGGTCGTGACGTCCAAGCCGACGTCGATGTTCCCCGGCGCCGACATCGCCTGGTTCCCGCTGGAGAACCCGGGCCTGATCTCCATCCCGCTGGGCTTCCTGTGCGGCTGGATCGGCTCGCTCCTCAGCAAGGACGAGAGTGCGAACGGCGAGAAGTACGCCGAACTGGAGGTCCGTTCCCTCACCGGCACGGGCGCGCACTGACCCCGGTACGAGGGTGGTCGTCCGCGGCCGTCGTCGCGTCGCTCTGCGTGACGCGACGACGGCCGCCGCGCAGGTCGGCGGCGTACTCACGACCTGCGTGTGACCCACGGTGAGCGTTCCGTAACATCAACGATCTGTTGAATGTTACGGGCGTCACGTACGCTGCCAGCCGGACCAGGAAACCGTGGGAGGGCCGCCAGCATGCTGCTCGACACATACGGCAGAGTCGCCACCGACTTGCGGGTGTCGCTGACCGACCGCTGCAATCTGCGCTGCACGTACTGCATGCCGGAAGAGGGACTGCAGTGGCTGGCGAAGCCCCAACTGCTCACCGACGACGAGATCGTGCGCCTCGTGCACATCGCCGTCACCCGGCTGGGCGTCGAGGAGGTCCGCTTCACCGGCGGTGAGCCGCTGCTGCGCCCCGGGCTCGTCGGCATCGTCGAGCGCTGCGCGGCCCTCGAACCCCGCCCCCGGATGTCGCTGACCACCAACGGCATCGGACTGGAGCGCACGGCGGGCGCCCTGCGCGAGGCCGGGCTCGACCGCGTCAACGTCTCCCTCGACACCCTCGACCCCGAGGTCTTCCAGCGGCTGACCCGCCGCAAGCGGCACGGGGACGTGCTGCGCGGCCTGGAGGCGGCCCGCAGCGAGGGCCTCACGCCCGTCAAGGTCAACGCCGTGCTGATGCCCGGGTTCAACGAGGACGAGGCGCCCGACCTCCTTGCCTGGGCCGTCGAGCACGACTACGAGCTCCGCTTCATCGAACAGATGCCGCTCGACGCCCAGCACGGCTGGCAGCGCGACGGGATGATCACCGCGGGGGACATCCTGACGTCCCTGCGTACCCGCTTCGAGCTCACGCCCGAGGGGGAGGGCGAGCGCGGCTCGGCGCCGGCCGAGCGCTGGCTCGTCGACGGCGGCCCGCACCGCGTCGGCGTCATCGCCTCCGTCACCCGCCCGTTCTGCCGGGCCTGCGACCGCACCCGGCTGACGGCCGACGGACAGGTCCGCACCTGCCTCTTCGCCACCGACGAGTCCGATCTGCGCGGTGCGCTGCGCGAGGGCGCGGAGGACGAGGAGATCGCGCGGCTGTGGAAGACGGCGATGTGGGGCAAGAAGGCCGGCGCCGGGATCGACGACCCGTCCTTCGTGCAGCCCACGCGCCCGATGTCGGCCATCGGCGGCTGACGCGGGACCGGCCCCCGGGCTCCCGGGCGTCGCGGAAGCGGAGCCGGAAGGCTCAGTTCCCGGGCGCCTGCGGGCCGTTGGGCTCCGACTCCCAGTCCTCCAGGCGTACGACGTCCTTCAGAAAGCCGCGCATGTCCAGGAACGAGGACAGGTGCTCGCGGTGCTCGTCGCACGCCAGCCAGGTCTTCCTGCGGTCCGGGGTGTGCAGCTTCGGGTTGTTCCACGCCAGCACCCAGACGGCGGGCAGGCGGCAGCCCTTGGCGGAACAGATGGGGGACTCGGGATCTTCAAGCGGAGGGAACACGCCCTCCATCCAACACCCTTGAGCGACGCGCGGGCGACCGCGCTCCGCGCGAGCGGCGCAAGGAGGGGAAACGGCCCCGGAAATGAAGCGACGCCGGGCAGCCACGGGGGGAGCCGCCCGGCGTCGGTCTTCGCTCCGACGGGGGATGCGGAGCGTCTGAGAAGTATGGCACGGGGGACCCGCCGGGGTGCACCGGAACCGCATGATTGATCTGAGGTTTTCTTGAGCCTTCGGCGGAGACCGAGGTCAAAACCCCTTCAGGCGCGGCCTTCTGACGATTCGTCGGGCCCGGAGGCGCGGTCATCCGGAGCTTCCGCATCCGGCTTCGGCGCCTCCAGCGCCGCCCGCGAGGGCCCCGGCACGAAGGTGCTCGGCAGCGAAGGGACGTTCTCCCGGCCCGCGTTGGCGATCACCACGGCGATGTACGGGAGGACGGCGCCGAGCACCAGCGTGCCCACCGCCAGCCACAGCTGAACGTTCCACAGCAGCATCGTGAGGATGATCGAGACGGTGCGCACGGCCATGGAGATGGCGTAGCGGCGCTGTCGCCCGCGGACGTCGTCCTCCAGCCCCTGCCGGGCTCCGGTGATCCGGAACACCTCAGGACTGCTCTGCTTCCGCATCACACTCCACCACCTTGACCGCGCCGGAAACCCACCCGGCACCCGAGGTTCCGGACGCCCTCCACGGTACGCCTCGCCTGCGCAGCGGGGGAGAGCGGGGCCGTCTGCGCGCGGACTCCGCGGCCTGCGCCGTCGCCCGCACGGGCCGCTACGTCGTGCGGCGTAGCCGGGCCGGTACGAGGCTGGTGACCGCACGTGCGCGTGCCGGTCGCCCCCGGGCGCCGGGCACGCGGCGGCGTGATGTGGCACCGGACGGCAGGCCCGGACTTCGGAGGCGACATGAGCTGGTTGTGGGCGATCATCGTGGGGCTGGTGCTGGGCGTCATCGCCCGGGCGCTCCTCCCCGGGAAGCAGGGCATCCCCCTGTGGCTGACGGTGGTGTTCGGCATCATCGGCAGCATCCTCGGCAACGCCGTCGCCGGCTGGATCGGCGTCGCGGACACCAGGGGCATCGACTGGATCCGGCACGTGCTCCAACTCGTCGGCGTCGTGGTCGTGGTGGCCCTCGGCTCCCCGCTGTGGGCGACGATCAGGGGCCGGAACAGACCCCGCGCCTGAGCCCGGTCCCGGACCGACGAAGGGGAGGCCGGGTGCGGCCTCCCCTTCGTGATGCGGGTGTCAGCCGTCCAGGCCGTGCACCTCGGCCAGCTTGCGGCCGGCCTTGAGGTAGACGGTGCCGCTCGCGCCCGCGGCGGCGAGCTGCTCCGCGACGACCTCGCGCAGCGGGCGCAGCGCGTCGGCCTCCGCGACGACGAGCGTGAGCTGCTCGCCGTCACCCTCCGGCTCGACGACGAGCCGCAGCCCGTTCTGCTTGGCCAGGCGGCGCGCGGCGGACGCGCTGGGGGTGAACTCCAGGACCTTCGTCAGCACCGCCGCGATGCCCTCGTCGCCGTGCTCGGCGGCGTCGACGGTGGGCAGCGTCCCCACGTCGTGGAAGGACTTCTTGGAGAACTGCGCGACGAACCCGGCGCGGGCCGTCATCGCCGCCGCGGTGCCGTACAGCGCGGTGACGACCTCGCCCGCGAGGACCTTCTTCAGGTCCATCGGGTGCAGGGTCTTCGCCTCGATGCGCTCGGTGGCCAGCGCGATCTCCGCGTCCGTCCACTCCGTCCAGGCCCGCAGGTACGGGACCATCAGGCGGTCCGGGATGGACATGATCTTGCCGAAGACGTCCTCGGCGGGGCTGCTCAGGCCGATGTAATTGCCCTTGGACTTGGACATCTTGGCGCCCGAGCCGTCCGTGCCCTCGATCAGCGGCACCGTCGCCACCAGCTGCGGCTGCTGCGCGCGGATCTCCATCAGACGGCGCCCCATCTGGAGGTTCAGCAGCTGGTCGACGCCGCCGAGCTCCACGTCGCACTCCAGCGCCACCGAGTCCAGGCCCTGCGCGACGGGGTACAGCAGCTCGGACATCGTCAGGCCGGCGCCGGAGGCCAGGCGGGTGCGGAAGTCCTCGCGCTGGAGCAGCGAGGAGGCCGGGACCTGGGTCATCAGCGACAGCAGTTCGGGGAAGGTGTACGGCGCCAGCCACTCGCTGTTCTGCCGGACGGAGACCTGCTCGAAGTCGAAGAACGGGCGCACCTGGTCCCGGTAGCCCGCGAGGTTGTGCGCGATGTCCTCGTCCGTCAGCGGCGGACGCTCGGCCGTGCGGCCGGACGGGTCGCCGATCTTGGCCGTGAAGTCGCCGATGAGCAGGGTGACGTCGTGCCCCATCCGCTGGAAGCGGCTGAGGATGATCATCGGCACCGCGTGGCCCAGGTGCACGTCCGTGGCCGTCGGGTCGATGCCGAGCTTGATGTGCAGCCCCCGGCCCTCGGCCCGGCGCTTCTCGATCCGCTCGGCGAGCTGCTCCTTGGAGGGCAGCACGTCGACGGCGCGGGCGCCGATCAGCGCGGCCTGCTCGGACGCGGGGAGATCGCTCAGGTCGAGATAGCGGCGGGACCCCGTCTCGGTGAGCAGCTGCTCCACGGTCTTGTCGGAGGAGAGGTCCTGGGCCAGCAGTTCGCTGACGCGCTGCACTGAGTCGCCGAGGCGTGTCACGTTGCGTCCTGAGATCGAAGCGGATGGATCGGGGGAGAGTCTATTCGCCGGACCCCGCGGCCGGTCGGCCCCCGCTCCCGCTTCCCGCGCGGGAACCGTGCGTTACCGCCGGAACCCGCGCGGAAACTGTAGGGATCCCACAGGGGCCCGGCGTACCCCCTGTCATGGCCCGATTCCACGCAGCGGGGGCGCACCCGATAGTTTTCCCGAGGAAGCTCCGGCCTCGTCACGCTCGGTGGCCCCGGAAGCCGCGCAGACCGCAGAAGAACGCGATCACATCGCAGAAAGGGTGGTCACACCTTGAGCCGCTCGGTACTCGTCACTGGGGGCAACCGGGGCATCGGCCTCGCCGTCGCCCGCGCCTTCGCCGACGCAGGCGACAAGGTCGCCATCACCTCGCGTTCCGGCGAGGCCCCGCAGGAGCTCGCCGAGCTCGGCGTCCTCGCCGTCAAGTGCGACATCACCGACGCCGATCAGGTGGAGCAGGCCTACAAGGAGGTCGAGGAGAAGCACAGCGCCGTCGAGGTCCTGGTCGCCAACGCGGGCATCACCCGCGACCAGCTGCTGCTCCGCATGTCGGAGGAGGACTTCACCGGTGTCGTGGACACCAACCTCACCGGCACCTTCCGCGTCGTGAAGCGCGCGAGCAAGGGCATGCTGCGCGCCCGCAAGGGCCGGATCCTGCTGATCTCCTCGGTCGTCGGGCTGCTCGGCTCCGCGGGGCAGGCGAACTACGCCGCCTCGAAGGCGGGCCTGGTCGGCTTCGCGCGCTCGCTCGCCCGCGAGCTCGGCTCCCGCAACATCACCTGCAATGTCATCGCCCCGGGATTCGTCGACACCGAGATGACCCAGGTGCTCAGCGACGAGCAGCGCGCGGGCATCGTCGGGCAGGTGCCGCTGGGCCGTTACGCGCAGCCGGAGGAGATCGCCTCCTCGGCACGCTTCCTGGCCTCCGACGAGGCCGCGTACATCACTGGAGCCGTCATTCCCGTCGACGGCGGATTGGGCATGGGTCACTGAAAATGAGCGGAATCCTCGCCGGCAAGCGGATCCTCGTCACCGGGGTCATCACCGACGGATCGATCGCCTTCCACGCCGCCAAGGTCGCCCAGGAGGAGGGCGCCGAGGTCGTCCTGACCGGCTTCGGGCGGCTCTCCCTCGTCGAGCGGATCGCCAAGCGGCTGCCGAAGCCCGCGCCGGTCATCGAGCTGGACGTGCAGAACCAGGAGCACCTGGACTCGCTGGCCGGCCGGGTGCGGGAGCACGTCGACGGCCTGGACGGCGTCGTGCACTCCATCGCCTTCGGCCCGCAGGGCGCCTTCAACTTCCTGGAGGCGGACTGGGAGGACGTCGGCACGGCCGTGCACGTCTCCGCGTACTCGCTGAAGTCGCTGACGACGGCCTGCCTGCCGCTGATGCCGAACGGCGGCTCCGTCGTGGGCCTCACCTTCGACGCGCAGGTGGCCTGGCCGAAGTACGACTGGATGGGCGTCGCCAAGGCGGCCCTGGAGTCGACCAACCGTTACCTGGCGCGCGACCTGGGCGAGAAGAACGTCCGCTGCAACCTGGTCTCGGCCGGCCCGATCAAGTCGATGGCCGCCAAGTCCATCCCCGGCTTCGAGGAGCTGGCGGACGTGTGGAACCACCGCGCCCCCATCGGCTGGGACCTCACCGACCCGGACCCGGCCGGCCGCGGCGTCGTCGGCCTGCTCTCCGACTTCTTCCCGCGCACCACGGGCGAGATCGTGCACGTCGACGGCGGCGTGCACATGATGGGCGCCTGAGCCCCGGCCCGCAGACGACGAAGCCCGCACGGTCCCGGACCGTGCGGGCTTCGTCGCGTCCAGGTCAGCGCTGCGCGGCCATCCGCATGCCGCAGCCCCAGCCCCGGGTGTACGAGGCGGCCTCGTGGCCCGCCGTCTCCGGGTCGCCCGCGCGGATCGCGGCCAGCAGCCGGTGGTGGTCCATGTGCGCCTCGGGCACCAGTTCCTCGCCGACGTCGACGCGGAGGAAGGCCCGCATCACGGTGCCGAGGTCGGCGTACACGTCGGTGAGCACCTCGTTGTGCGAGGCGGCGACGACGGCGAGGTGGAAGTTCGCGTCCGCCTCCACGAACCGTCCGACGTCCCGCGACTCCCAGGCCGCCTCCCGCTTGTCCAGCAGCGCGTCGAGCTGCTTCAGGTCCGCCTCCGTGCGGCGCACCGCGGCCAGCCGGGCCGCGGACGCCTCCAGCGCGGCGCGGAGTTCGCCGACGTGCCCCGGGTCGGCGTCCGCGAAGCGGCGGTGCATCACGCCGGCCAGCTCACTGGTGGCGACGACGTAGGTGCCGGAGCCCTGGCGGATGTCCAGCAGCCCGTTGTGGGCCAGCGCGCGCACGGCCTCGCGGACGGTGTTGCGGGCGACGCCCAGCTGCTCGACGAGTTCCGCCTCGGTCGGGATGCGGGAGCCGACCGGCCATTCCCCGGAGGCGATCTGGGCGCGGAGCGCGGAGATCACCTGGTCGGACAGTGCGGAACGGTGCGCTGACGACAGCGTCATGTCTCTCCCGGGGTCACGGGTCGTGGATGTCGGAGGGGCGGAAGCCGCGGATCGCGTGGACTCAGCGGGATGAAGCATTCATCCCATCATTCTATGATGGCCGCTATGGTAACGACGGACGACGACGTGAGTTCCCGCCCCGAGGCCCGAGCCCCCGGCTCCGCCGAAGGCACCGGCACCGGCACGCAGGGGGACGCCGCAGCGGCGAAACCGCCCGCCTTCTCCCGCTGGACGCTCCGCTTCGTCGCCGTGGGCCTCGTCCTCGCCGCGCTCAACCTGCGCCCCGCGATATCCGGGCTCGGCACGCTGCTGGAGGAGGTCCGCGCGGGCCTCGGCATGAGCGGCACCGTCGCCGGGCTCCTCACCTCCGTCCCGCCGCTCTGCTTCGCGGTCTTCGGCGGCCTGGCACCCCGGCTCGCCCGCCGCTTCGGCCCGGCGGCCGTCGTGCTGACGGGCATGCTCGCGATCGCCGCCGGGCTGGCGCTCCGCCCCTTCACCGGCGGGACGGCCGCGTTCCTCGCGGCCACGGCGCTCGCGCTCGCCGGCATCGCGGTGAGCAACGTGCTGATGCCGGTGGTGGTCAAGCACTGGTTCCCGGACCGGGTGGGCACCATGACGGGCCTGTACTCCATGGCCCTGGCGCTGGGCACCTCCTCGGCCGCCGCGATCACCGTCCCCATGACCGAGGCGCTGGGCGGCAGTTGGCGCGTCGGCATCGGCGCCTGGGCCCTGCTCGCCGCCGTCGCCGTCGTGCCGTGGGCGCTGGTGCAGAAGGACCGCACCAGCCGCCGCCCCGAGCCGCAGGCGGCCGAGGAGGCCGTCACCGAGGAGTCCGGGACCGGCGAGCGGGCCACCGAGGCCAGGCAGCCGGCCGCGCCCGGGCAGAACGCGAAGCCGCTGCGGATCACCAGGTCGTCCACCGCCTGGGCGCTCGGCGTCTTCTTCGGCCTTCAGGCCTCCGCCGCGTACATCACCATGGGCTGGCTGCCGCAGATCTTCCGGGACGCCGGGGTCTCCGCCTCGGCCGCCGGGGTCATGCTCGCGGTCACCATGGGCATGGGCGTCCCGCTCTCCTTCGTGCTGCCGAAGATGGCGACCCGGATGCGGCACCAGGGCCCGCTCGTCGCGGCCCTCGGCGCGTGCGGACTCATCGGGTACGCGGGCCTGTGGTTCGCGCCCGCCTCGGGCGCCTGGCTGTGGTCCCTCGTGCTCGGCGTCTCCAACTGCGCCTTCCCGCTGGCCCTCACCATGATCGGGCTGCGCTCGCGCTCCTCCGCCGGCGTCGCCAAGCTCTCCGCCTTCGCGCAGAGCACCGGCTACCTGATCTCGGTGCCGGGACCGCTGCTGGTCGGCGCCCTGCACGGCTCCAGCGGCGGCTGGCACCTGCCGCTGCTGCTGATGGCCGGGCTGATGGTCGCGCAGATCGCGGTGGGCCTCCTCGCGGGCCGGGACCGCGTGATCGAGGACGGAAGCTGAGTGCGACACTGGCCCGTATGCCAGTGCTTGAACCCAACCCGCAGAACGGGCAGAAGAAGCTGCTCCTGACCTTCGGCGTGATCCTCGCCGTGCTCGTCGTCATCGGCGTCATCGCCTCGCTCGTCGCCCCCTGACGAGGGGCCCGGACCCGTTCCCCTAGGGGGACGGGTTCAGGGTCGGGTGGGTGGCTCCCCCGATGGGCGGCGGCCGCCGCGTTCCGTAGCGTCGGAGACGACAGCGACAGGACGAGCAGCAGCGACGGAGGGGAGCAGCATGACCGCGGGCTTCCGCCGTGCGCCGTCGCGTGGTGCGCCGGAGCAGACCAGGCTGCCCTGGTGGGCGCTGGCGCTCCCGGCTCTCGCGTTCACGGTGCTCTTCGGCCTGCTCGTGTGCGGGGGAGGACCGGCGGCGGCCGGTGACGTGAGCGGGCCGGGATCGGCCGGGACGCGGCAGAGCTCCGGCGGCCCGGGCGCCGAGCCGCTGGAGCAGCTGATCGCCCACCTCGTCGGCGTCCTCCCGGGCTGAGCCCCCGGGGACGGGTGGTACGTGGGAGCACGTCATCGTGCGCGGGGGCTTCACCCGGTACGGGGGCTGTCCCAACACCTGGCGCTGGACCGGCTGTTTCGTGCGAAGCTGGGGTGCATGAGCGTCGATGTGCCCCGCAGTATCGTCCTTCTCCGGCACGCCAAGGCCGACTGGCCCGATGTGGCAGACCACGAACGGCCCCTCGCCGACCGAGGCCGTAAAGACGCCCCGCTCGTGGGGGAGTGGCTCGCCTCGCACGGCATCACCCCAGGACTGACCTTCTGCTCGACCGCAGCGCGGACCCGCGAGACCTGGAAGCTCATCGCGCCCCGGCTGCCCAGGCGGCCGAGAACGGTGTACGAGGACCGGCTGTACGAGGCCTCGCCCGGGGAGATCATCGCGGTGATCAACGAGACCCCCGACGAGGTCCGTGACCTGCTGGTCGTCGGCCACAACCCCGGCATCCAGGGCGTCGCCGAGCACCTGGCCGGCAGCGGCGACCACGAGGCCGGGGAGCACATGTCCCGGCACGGATTCCCCACCTCGGCCCTCGCCGTGATCACCTTCGAGGGCGACTGGAAGGCCGTCGAGCCGGGCACCGGACGCCTGGCCCACCACTGGTCCCCGCACGAGTGACCCCGGTGC
>NZ_JAASAH010000034.1 GCF_012726235.1 Streptomyces sp. HNM0574 | reverse complement strand
GTTGAGGCGCGCAGCCGCTTGATGTCGTGACCGCCCAAAGTGATCGGCGGCAGCGCACACGCCGAGTCACCCGAGTGGATACCGGCCTCCTCGATGTGCTCCATCACCCCACCGAGGTAGAGCTCCTGCCCGTCGTAGAGCGCGTCGACGTCGATCTCGATCGCGTCGTCCAGGAAACGGTCGATCAACACCGGCCTGGCGGGGCTGATTTCGGTGGACTCGGCGATGTACGTGGACAGGCGCGGCTCGTCGTAGACGATCTCCATGCCCCGGCCGCCGAGGACGTACGAGGGCCGGACGAGGACGGGGTAGCCGATCTCGTCGGCGATCTCCTTCGCCTCGGTGAACGTGGTCGCGGTCCCGTGCTTGGGCGCCGGCAGGCCCGCCCTGGCGAGCACCTGGCCGAACGCGCCGCGCTCCTCCGCGAGATCGATCGCCTCCGGCGAAGTCCCCACGATCGGCACGCCGTTGTCCTTCAGCGCCTGCGCCAACCCGAGCGGAGTCTGACCACCGAGCTGCACGATCACACCGGCGACGGGGCCGGCGGCCTGCTCGGCGTGCACGATCTCCAGCACGTCCTCCAGCGTCAACGGCTCGAAATACAGCCGGTCGGAGGTGTCGTAATCCGTCGAAACCGTCTCCGGATTACAGTTGACCATCACCGTCTCGTAACCCGCATCCGACAGCGCGAACGAGGCGTGCACACAGGAGTAGTCGAACTCGATGCCCTGACCGATCCGGTTCGGCCCCGAACCCAGAATGATCACCGCAGGCTTCTCCCGCGACGCCACCTCCGACTCCTCATCGTACGAAGAGTAGAAGTACGGCGTCTTCGCCGCGAATTCCGCCGCACAAGTATCCACCGTCTTGTACACCGGGCGTATCTGGAGGGCGTGCCGGAGTTCGCGTACCACGTCCTCGCGGAGGCCGCGGAGGGCGGCGATCTGGGCGTCGGAGAAGCCCGTGCGTTTCGCCTCGGTCAGCAACTCGGTGTCGAGGCAGGGGGATTGGGCCAGTTCGTCGGCGGTTTCCTTGATGAGGAACAGCTGGTCGACGAACCACGGGTCGATCTTCGTCGCCTCGAAGACCTCCTCCTGACTCGCGCCCGCCCGGATCGCCTGCATCACCGTCTGGATCCGGCCGTCCGTCGGACGCACCGACTCCCGCAACAACTCCACCTTGTCCCCGACCGGGGAAGTGAAATCGAAGGAACTGCCCTTCTTCTCCAGCGAACGCAGCGCCTTGTTCAACGCCTCCGGGAAACTCCGCCCGATCGCCATCGCCTCACCGACCGACTTCATCGTCGTCGTCAGCGTGTTGTCCGCAGCCGGGAACTTCTCGAACGCGAACCGCGGCGCCTTCACCACCACATAATCCAACGTCGGCTCGAACGACGCCGGAGTCTGCTCCGTGATGTCATTCGGAATCTCATCCAACGTGTACCCGACCGCCAACTTCGCCGCGATCTTCGCAATCGGGAAACCCGTCGCCTTCGACGCCAACGCCGACGAACGCGACACCCGCGGATTCATCTCGATCACCACGACACGGCCGTCCACCGGATTCACCGCAAACTGAATATTGCAGCCACCCGTATCGACACCCACCTCACGGATCACCGCAATCCCGATGTCCCGCAACACCTGATACTCACGGTCCGTCAGCGTCATCGACGGAGCCACCGTGATCGAATCCCCCGTGTGCACACCCATCGGATCGAAATTCTCGATCGAGCACACCACCACGACATTGTCGTTCTTGTCGCGCATCAACTCCAGCTCGTACTCCTTCCACCCCAGAATCGACTCCTCCAGGAGCACCTCGGTGGTCGGAGACAACGTCAGACCCGTACTCGCCATCCGACGCAACTCGCCCTCGTCGTGCGCAAAACCCGAACCGGCACCGCCCATCGTGAACGAGGGACGCACCACCACCGGGTAACCGCCCAGCTCCTCGACCCCGTTGAGCACATCGTCCATCGAGTGGCAGATGTAGGAACGCGCGGATTCGCCGTG
>NZ_JAASAH010000033.1 GCF_012726235.1 Streptomyces sp. HNM0574 | reverse complement strand
ACGGCCCGTCCCCAAGCGCCCCGCCGACCAGTCCGCACACCCCGACGGCGCACCGGCACGCGCGGGCGGGCAGTCGTGGGCCGCCGGGCCCGGCGCGCACGCCCCCGGCCCCGGCGGGCACGGACTCGCGCGGGACATCCCCGCCGGCCCCGGCGGCCCGGCCGCCGTCGGCGCCACCACCGGCGCCGGAGCGGAGCAGCAGGCCGCCGTGGCCTCCCCGCCCGCGCCCCGGCACGCACCGCACTCCGCGGCCCCGTCCGCCGCGCCCCAGCAGGACGGCGGGCCCGTGCGGCTGCCCGGCACCCAGGTGCCGATCGGCCCGGGCCCTCGCCGCTCGGACGAGACGGGCGCCAGCGACGCCGGGCCCACCACCGGCTGGGTACGGCCCCCGGCCGGAGCCAGGACCGGGGCGCCCGCGCAGGGAGCGCACGGCGCGTACGGCCCGCAGGGCGGACCCACGGGCGCGCCCGCGGCGCCCTCCGCGCCGCACGGCCACCCCGCCGCGCCCCCGGTCCCGCCGAACGCCCCGCCGGTCTCCGGCGCCGTCCCCTCGCCCGGGGTGCCGCCGGACGCGGGGCCTCCGCCTCCGCAGCGCTGGCGGCCCTGGCGGTTCCGGATGTCCAACGACGTCTGGGGCACCCCCGTCGTCGCCGACAACCTGCTGTACGTCACCTCCTTCGAGGTGCACGCGCTCGATGTGGCCAGCGGGCGGCGGCAGTTCAAGACCCGCGAGGTGGCGTGGTCGATGGCCGTCTCCGGCGGCCGGGTGCACGCCTCCGACGGCCCGAGCCTGTACGCGCTCGACGCCCGCGACGGCTCCGAACGCTGGCGGCTGGCCACCAACGGCTGGGTGTACTCCCTGGCGGTCGACCGCGGGGTCGTCGTCACCGGCACCCGGGGCGGCGGCGTCCAGGCCTGGGAGGCCGCCACCGGCGAACGCCTGTGGGAACTCGGCGGCGCCCAGGCCGACTTCGAGACCCCCGAGGGCGGCCCCGTGATCCACGGCGGCACCGTCTTCACCTGGGCCGACGGGCGGCTGTACGCGCTGGAGGCACGCAGCGGCGTCGAACAGTGGTCGTACCCCGTCGGCGACGTCTCCGCCACCGGAGGCGTCCCGCTGCGCCTCACCGCGGCGCCGGACGGCACCGTCTACGTGTGCGCCGGTTCGCGGATCTTCGCGCTGAACGCCGCGACGGGCGTGGAGCGTTGGCGATTCGACGCGCCCGCGGCCTTCCTCTGTCCGCCGGCCTTCGTCCCCGGCCCCGCCGTCACCGGCGGCGGCATCTACATCGCCGACTACCTCGGCACGGTCTACGCCATCGACGCCGCCAACGGGCACGACCGGTGGCGCATCGCCACCGAGGCACGGCACTCCACCGAACCCGTCGTCGTGGCGGACGGGCTCGTCCACCTCGGCAGCGGCGGCGCGCTGTACACCCTGGACGCCGTCAGCGGCACCCCGCGCTGGCGCTTCGCGGCGGGCGGCGACGTGGTCGGCGCCCCCGTGGTGGCCTCCGGGCGTGTGCACTTCGGCTCCGCCGACCACTGCCTGTACACCCTGGACGCGGTGGGCGGCCAGCTGCGCTGGAAGCTGGCGACGGGCGGGGAGATCACGGGTTCGCCGGTGGCCTCCGGCGGTGTCATATACGCCTGCAGCAAGGACCGTTGCGTGTACGCGCTGGACGCGGAGAAGGGCACCGGGCAGACCCGGCAGGGCTGAGCCGCCCCCTCGGGGCGACGGGTCAGGGCTGCCGGCCGTCGTCCTCGGGCGGCGGTGGTTCGGTGCGGGGGAGCGGCTGGGTGTCGCTCACGCCCTGCTCGCCCTGTTCCGGGGTGTCCTGCGGTCCGGACGGCGGCTGCTGCCGCATCGGGCGCGTCTCGTCCTGTGCGGACCAGCCCTGGTGGCTGCCCCCGCCCGGGCCCTCCTGCGCGTCCCAGTGCGGGGCCGGGCGGTACGGCGCGGGCTGTTCGGAGGTCTCGTACTCCTCGCCGTACGCCGGGCCCCGGCCGTACGGGGGCTGCTCGTAGGGCCGTTGGGCCTGGTAGGGCGGATAGGGCTGCTGCGGGTGGTACGGGGCGGGCTCGTAGCGGTCGTCGGGGCCGTACGGGGCGTAGCCCTCGTCCTCCCGCGGTCGGTCGTCGCCCCGGCGGCGGCGCCCGCGGGGCGGGGGACGGCGGCCGCGCATCACGAGGGCGCCCAGGAAGACCAGGACGCTGCCGCCCGCAGCGGCCGCGACGCCCTCGCCCAGCTCGCCGCCGGAGCCGACCGTGAGGTTCCCGGCGGCCTGCCCCTGGCGCACCATCCACAGCACGGTGAAGCCGAGGCCGACGAGTCCGGCGAGGGTGGTGAGCAGCCTCGACCGCAGCAGCACGGCGATGACCACCAGCACGGCCACGACCAGCATGGGGAGCAGCAGTCCGCTGAACAGCGGCGGCTTCTCCGCGGTGATGCCGCTGCCGCGGAAGAGCTCCTCCACGCTGTAGTCGCGCCCGGGACGACCGCCGTACCAATCAAGGAAGGGGCTGCGTACGACGGCCGCCGCTCCGAGGAGGGCGAGCAGGGATCCGAGAATGTTCCGGACCATCGGGCGTCGCCTCACTTTCCGGCGCCGCGCGGCCCGCCCGTGGCCGGTGGAGTGCCTGCGGGCAGCAGCCTGCGGACGCCGCGGGGTGCGTCATCGTCTCGACGCTACGTCCGCCGGAACGACCCCGCCACCGCTCACGTCACCTGTCATGGCAGGATCACGCCGTCCGTATTCAGCCAACGTCTCCTACGGGCGGGCGGTCCTTCGGGGGTTCACACATGTCGCGTCACGTGAAGTTGCTCGCCGCTGTGACGGTGGTGCTGCTGGCACTGAGCGGGTTCAGTCCCGCGCGCAGCGGCGGGAGCGGCGGGAAGAGCAGCAGTAGCAGCCGCGGCGGCGGGGGCGGTTGCAGCAGCGCCGGCTCGGCCAGTCACAGCAGCCAGACGGGGAGCGACTCCTCGTACTCGGGCGGCGGTTCCGGCCACAGCGGCGGCAACAGGCAGCGCTCGCCGCACAGTTCCGTCTCGGAGTGCGCCGCGGCGACGTCGGGCAAGCCGTACAGCGAGGTCCGGGTGAAGAGCGACGACTCCTCGTACCGGACGTTCACGGTGGTGGTCGACTTCCTGGACGAGCAGGGTGCCGTGGTCGACACGGGCAGGGCGACGGCCCGGGTGCCGGGCGGCCGGACGAAGACCGTGACCGTCCGGATGGAGCGGCCGTCGGCGGTGTCGATGGTGGAGAACTGCCGGGTGCGCTCGGTCCGTTGAGACGGGGTGGCCCGGT
>NZ_JAASAH010000032.1:0-2500 GCF_012726235.1 Streptomyces sp. HNM0574 | reverse complement strand
CCTTTTGAAGAATGAGCCTGCGAGTTTGCGGCATGTTGCGAGGTTAACCCGTGTGGGGGAGCCGTAGCGAAAGCGAGTCCGAAGAGGGCGTGGAGTAGCGTGTTCAAGACCCGAAGCGGAGTGATCTAGCCATGGGCAGGGTGAAGCGCGGGTAAGACCGTGTGGAGGCCCGAACCCACCAGGGTTGAAAACCTGGGGGATGACCTGTGGTTAGGGGTGAAAGGCCAATCAAACTCCGTGATAGCTGGTTCTCCCCGAAATGCATTTAGGTGCAGCGTCGTGTGTTTCTTGCCGGAGGTAGAGCACTGGATAGGCGATGGGCCCTACCGGGTTACTGACCTTAGCCAAACTCCGAATGCCGGTAAGTGAGAGCGCGGCAGTGAGACTGTGGGGGATAAGCTCCATGGTCGAGAGGGAAACAGCCCAGAGCATCGACTAAGGCCCCTAAGCGTGTGCTAAGTGGGAAAGGATGTGGAGTCGCAGAGACAACCAGGAGGTTGGCTTAGAAGCAGCCATCCTTGAAAGAGTGCGTAATAGCTCACTGGTCAAGTGATTCTGCGCCGATAATGTAGCGGGGCTCAAGCACACCGCCGAAGTCGTGTCACTCCAACATGAGGGCTAACGCCTGTTGGGGTGGGTAGGGGAGCGTCGTGTGCCGGGTGAAGCAGCCGTGGAAGCGAGTTGTGGACGGTTCACGAGTGAGAATGCAGGCATGAGTAGCGATACATACGTGAGAAACGTGTGCGCCGATTGACTAAGGGTTCCTGGGTCAAGCTGATCTGCCCAGGGTAAGTCGGGTCCTAAGGCGAGGCCGACAGGCGTAGTCGATGGATAACCGGTTGATATTCCGGTACCCGCGATGCAGCGACCAACACTGAATCGGGCGATGCTAAGTCCGTGAAGCCGCCCTGGATCCTTCGGGAAAAGGGGAGTGGTGGAGCCGACGGTCCAGACCTGTAGTAGGTGAGTGATGGGGTGACGCAGGAAGGTAGTCCAGCCCGGGCGGTGGTTGTCCCGGGGTAAGGGTGTAGCCCGAGAGATAGGCAAATCCGTCTCTCGTTATAGGGGTGAGACCTGATGCCGAGCCGTTGTGGTGAAGTGGATGATCCTATGCTGTCGAGAAAAGCCTCTAGCGAGTTGTGTGGCGGCCCGTACCCTAAACCGACTCA
Source organism: Streptomyces sp. HNM0574 (assembly GCF_012726235.1). Taxonomy (GTDB): domain Bacteria; phylum Actinomycetota; class Actinomycetes; order Streptomycetales; family Streptomycetaceae; genus Streptomyces. The sequence goes on along the minus strand of NZ_JAASAH010000032.1, from coordinate 1,331 downwards.
GGTGGTCTGGTAGAGAATACCGAGGCGTTCGGGTGAACTATGGTTAAGGAACTCGGCAAAATGCCCCCGTAACTTCGGGAGAAGGGGGGCCATGTCTGGTGATCCCACGTGCTGGGTGAGCTGGGTGTGGCCGCAGAGACCAGCGAGAAGCGACTGTTTACTAAAAACACAGGTCCGTGCGAAGCCGTAAGGCGATGTATACGGACTGACGCCTGCCCGGTGCTGGAACGTTAAGGGGACCGGTTAGTCACATTTCGGTGTGGCGAAGCTGAGAACTTAAGCGCCAGTAAACGGCGGTGGTAACTATAACCATCCTAAGGTAGCGAAATTCCTTGTCGGGTAAGTTCCGACCTGCACGAATGGCGTAACGACTTCTTGACTGTCTCAACCATAGGCCCGGTGAAATTGCACTACGAGTAAAGATGCTCGTTTCGCGCAGCAGGACGGAAAGACCCCGGGACCTTTACTATAGCTTGATATTGGTGTTCGGTTCGGTTTGTGTAGGATAGGTGGGAGACTGTGAAGCGGCCACGCCAGTGGTTGTGGAGTCGTTGTTGAAATACCACTCTGATCGTGCTGGATGTCTAACCTGGGTCCGTGATCCGGATCGGGGACAGTGTCTGGTGGGTAGTTTAACTGGGGCGGTTGCCTCCCAAAGGGTAACGGAGGCGCCCAAAGGTTCCCTCAGCCTGGTTGGTAATCAGGTGGTGAGTGTAAGTGCACAAGGGAGCTTGACTGTGAGACTGACGGGTCGAGCAGGGACGAAAGTCGGGACTAGTGATCCGGCGGTGGCTTGTGGAAGCGCCGTCGCTCAACGGATAAAAGGTACCCCGGGGATAACAGGCTGATCTTCCCCAAGAGTCCATATCGACGGGATGGTTTGGCACCTCGATGTCGGCTCGTCGCATCCTGGGGCTGGAGTCGGTCCCAAGGGTTGGGCTGTTCGCCCATTAAAGCGGTACGCGAGCTGGGTTTAGAACGTCGTGAGACAGTTCGGTCCCTATCCGCTGCGCGCGTAGGAGTCTTGAGAAGGGCTGTCCCTAGTACGAGAGGACCGGGACGGACGAACCTCTGGTGTGCCAGTTGTTCTGCCAAGGGCATGGCTGGTTGGCTACGTTCGGGAAGGATAACCGCTGAAAGCATCTAAGCGGGAAGCCTGCTTCGAGATGAGGACTCCCACCCCCTTTGAGGGGTTAAGGCTCCCGGGAGATGACCGGGTTGATAGGCCGGATATGGAAGCACCGTGAGGTGTGGAGTTGACTGGTACTAATAGGCCGAGGGCTTGTCCGTAGATGCTCGCGTCCACTGTGTGGGTTCTGAGACAACAACCG
>NZ_JAASAH010000031.1 GCF_012726235.1 Streptomyces sp. HNM0574 | reverse complement strand
CCGGCCGGGCGCCGGCACCTCGGGCGCGGCCGGTGCGGTGACGCGTCCGACGGCGGCGGGGGCGGCGGAGCCGGCCGCCGAGACCGCGGCGCGCTGCGGCGTCGGCTTGGGCTCCGGCGTGGGGTTGGGCTCGGTGGTCGCGTCCGGCGAGACGGCCTGGGCCGGCGCCTGCGTCGACAGGTGGCCCGGGGGCTGGGTCCGGCGCCGGGTCACCGGCCGCGGGGTGCGGTTGACCGTACGGTGCCGTCGGCCCTTCTGGTTGCGCTTGCTCATAAAGTGGCGAACTCCATCCCGTATGTCGGAGTTGGGCGGTCCGGAGATGCAACCCGCTGCGCGCGGCTCCGGTTACGCCTCACTCCGCCAAACGGCCACTCCTCCGGCTCTCCCCGCGCGGCTCGCTTCCGTCCCGCGCCGGGCCGGGGTCACTCCTCGCGTTCCCGGTCCTGCCGTACGTCCGGCTGCCGGACCTCCGGGCCCAGCTCGTCGACGACCAGGTGGCTCTGGTCCATCCGTCCGGCGCGGTAGGCGGCGCGGCCCACCATGTGGGCGGCGACGGGGGACGTCACCAGCTGGAACGAGCCGACCAGGACGAGCGTCGCGATGTCCGTGGCCGTGCGGACCCACAGCCCCGCGCCGAGGAGGACGAAGAGGAGGCCGAGCGACTGCGGCTTGGTGGCGGCGTGCATGCGCGTGAGGACGTCGGGCAGGCGCAGCATCCCGATCCCGGCGAGGAGGCTCAGGAAGGCCCCGGCCAGGAGGCAGACGGCGCCCGCGACATCGGCGGTCGCTCCCCAGTTCACCGCGCCTCCCCCTCTCCCGGACGCCGCCCCGGAGCGGAACCGGAATCGGAAGCGGAGGCGGGTTCCGGGTCGTCGGCCGCCGCGCTGCCCGCCTCGTCGCGCAGCGCGAGGAAGCGGGCGACGCCCACGGAACCGGTGAAGCCGAGGAAGGAGAGCACCAGCAGGACCGGCAGGTAGAAGGGGATGCGCTGGGTGGCGGTGTGGATGCCGACGCCCGCCATGAGGACGGCGACGAGCGCGTCGAGCGCGACGGCCCGGTCGAGGGTGGAGGGGCCCCGGGCCAGCCTGATCACCACCATCACGCCGGAGGCGACGAGCATGGCGGCGACCACGGTGAGGATCACGTCCACAGTCCTGGCTCCTTCCTGGCGGTCTCGTACGCGGCGAGGGCCTCGATGTCGGCGCGGGTGCCGAAGGCCCGGACGACGCGGGCCTCCAGGCGGAGCACCTCGTGCCGCGCCCGTTCCCGTTCCGCCTCCTCGCCCGCGCCGAGGACGTGCAGGTAGAGGGTGCCGGTGGCGCGGTGGACGTCGAGGACGTTGCTGCCGGGCACGGCCGCGACGGCGACGGCGGTGCCGGTGAGCATCAGGTCGCTGGGGCAGCGCATGCGGACGGCGAGGACGGCGCAGGGCGGGACGCCGGGGCCGAGGATGTAGCGGCTCAGCCGCCAGCTGGAGACCAGCATGTCCAGCCCGAAGCGGAGGACGAACCGGAGGATGCCGACGGGCCGCAGCCGCACCTGCGTCTCGATCGGCGGCAGCGGGAAGACGGCACAGACGACGACGCCCGCGATGATGCCCGTCACCGCGTTGGCGACGGTGACGGTGCCCCAGAGCAGGATCCACAGGACGGTCAGGCCCAGCACCATCGGCCACTGGGCGGCCCGGAACCGCCCGAGCCCGGTCGGCTGGCGGTGCGGCGTCACACTGGTGCGGTGGGTGGTCATTCGCCGAGCACCGCCGTCACGTAGGGGGTCCGGGCGACGATCTCAGCGGCGACCCGGTCGGTCAGTCCGAACAGCGGTCCCGCGAGGACGGTGAAGGCGAGTCCGAGCCCGACCAGGGCGATGGTGGGCCCGGTCATGGCCAGCGGCAGGGTGCGGGTGGTGGTGATGGCCTGCCCGCCGAAGGTGGACGCGCCGGAGTGCCCGGCGGGCACGAGCTCGGCCCCGCTCTCCTGCCCCGGGCCCCGCTCGGTGCCGGAGCGGTGGACGTCCTCGCCGGCGTACGGGCCCGCCATGACCGCCGCCGCTTCCGGGGGCCCGGTGACCGGGCCCGCCGGTACGGGCTCGCCCTCCTCGGTTTCCTCGGCGCCCGTCGGGCTCTCCACGTCGTCGGGTTCCGCCGTGTCGAGGACGGTGCCCTCCTCGGCGATCTCGGGTGGCGCCGCGCGCCAGAAGGCGAGGTTCCACACCTTCGCCATGGCGTACAGGGTGAGCAGGCTGGTGAGCGTGGCCGCGGCGACGAGGACGTACGCCAGGACCCCGCCGTCCTCGACGCCCGCGCGCAGCAGTCCGAGCTTGCCGAGGAAGCCGGAGAGCGGCGGGATGCCGGCGAGGTTCATGGCCGGGACGAAGAACACGGCGGCCAGCAGCGGTGAGAGCCCGGCGAGCCCGCCGAGGCGCTGTAGGTCGGTGGTGCCGCCCCGGCGTTCGAGGAGCCCGGCGACGAGGAACAGGGTGGTCTGGACGGTGATGTGGTGGGCGACGTAGAAGACGGCGCCGGAGAGCCCGTCGCGGGAGGCCAGCGCGATGCCGAACACCATGTAGCCGATGTGGCTGACGAGGGTGAAGGACAGCAGCCGCTTGAGGTCCGTCTGCGCCACGGCGCCGAGGATGCCGACGAGCAGCGAGAGCAGGCCGACGACCATCAGCACGTCCTCCAGCCGGTCGCCGGGGAAGAGCAGGGTCTGGGTGCGCAGCATCGCGTAGACGCCGACCTTGGTGAGCAGTCCGGCGAAGACGGCGGTGACGGGCGCGGGCGCGGTGGGATAGGAGTCGGGCAGCCAGGCCGCCAGGGGGAAGACGGCGGCCTTGATGCCGAAGACGATGAGCAGCGCGATCTGGATCTGGACCTGCACGCCCTCGGGGAGCTGGTCGAGCCGGGTGGCGAGCTGGGCCATCGTCACGGTGCCGGTCGCGGCGTAGACCATGGCGACGGCGACCATGAACAGCACCGAGGAGAGCAGGCTGACGATGGTGTACGTGGCGCCCGCGCGGATGCGGGTGCCGGTGCCGCCGAGGGTCAGCAGGACGTAGCTGGCGGTCAGCATGATCTCGAAGCCGACGTAGAGGTTGAACAGGTCGCCCGCGAGAAAGGTGTCCGAGACCCCGGCGACGAGAACCAGGTACGAGGGGTGGAAGACGGACAGCGGGGTGGCGTCCTCGCGGTCGGCCATGCCCTGCCCGATGGAGTACAGCAGCACGCACAGCGTCACGGCCGAGGAGATCACCAGCATCAGCGCGGAGAGCCGGTCGGCGACGAGCACGATCCCGACCGGCGGCGCCCAGCCGCCCGCGAACATCACCTGCGGCCCGTGCTCGTCGGCCGCGATCAGCATCAGCAGCGACACCGCCAGCACGACGGCGAGGACGAGGGTGCTGATGACCCGCTGGGTGCGCTGAAGACGTACGCCGATGGCCAGCTTCACCCCCGCAGCGAACAGCGGGAGGATCACGGGCAGCGGGACGAGCGCGGAGGCGACGGCCGCCTCGGGCCCCGGAGTCGCCGCGATCACCGGAGGGCCTGCCCGTGCTCGCGGGCCGGGGTGCGTCCTCGCGGGGTCACCGGTCGGCTCCCAGGATCGTCTCCCACAGGTCGTCCTCCTCCGTGTTCTCCTCGGCCCGTGCCTGCCGCGCCCGGTCGGTGCGGATCTCCTCCCGGGCACGGCGGCGGGCCTCGCGGTACTGGGCGCGCGCCTTGCCGAGCTGGCGGTAGGCGCGTACCTGGCGGGCCTGTTCCTCCTCCTCGGCGTGCAGCAGCGCGCGGTACGCCTCGCGGCGCTCGCGGTAGGTGGCGCGGAGCCGGTCGCGCTCCTCGACGTAGTCGGCTCGGCGGGCGACGCGGACGTCCTCGACGTCGTCCTGGACGTCGTCGGTCCCGGAGACCTGCCAGGCGCGGTAGGCGAGCGTCGCGAGGAACGCGGTCAGCGCGAGCGTGATGACGATGGCGGTCAGGATGAACGCCTCGGGCAGCGGGTCCGTCATGTCCTCGGGCAGCAGGCCCCCGTAGAGCAGCGGCGCCTCGCCCGCGGGGCCGGCGGTGGAGAGGATCAGCAGGTTGACGCCGTTCCCGAGCAGGACGACGCCGAGCAGGATGCGGGTGAGGGGCCTGGTCAGCAGCAGGACGGTGCCCGCGCCGAACAGGGTGCCGCCCGCGAGGACGACGGCCACGGTCTCGCTCATCCCTCTGCCTCCCCTGAGGTGTCGCGCCGCGCTCCGCCGCCCGGGGCGGGCGCGGGCCGGTGCGGGCCGCGGCGCTGAGTGCGGCGGAGCTCCTTCTCGACGCGGCGGTCGACCTCGGAGCCGATGCTGCGCAGGACGTCCAGGACGACGCCGAGGACGAGCAGGTAGACGCCGGTGTCGAAGAGCACGGGCGAGGCGGCGTGGAACTTCCCGATCAGCGGCAGGTACCCGTCGTAGCTGCCGGAGTCGAGCACCGCCTCCCCGAGGAAGAGACCCGCGAGCCCGGTGCCGGTCATGGTGAGCAGCCCGAGGCCGAGCAGGAAGCCCGCGTCGAACGGGGCCGCCGCGGCCAGTTCGTACCGCCCGCCCGCCAAGTAGCGGACGGCGAGGGCGAGTCCGGCGACGAGCCCCGCGGTGAAGCCGCCGCCCGGGAGGTTCTCGGCGCAGAAGAGCAGGTACAGGGAGAGCAGCACGATCGGGTGGAAGACGAGCCGGGCCACCACCTCGAAGATGACGGAGCGCCGCTCGGGGTCGAGGGTCGCGGAGGCGGCGAGCCAGGTGCGCCGGGGCGCGGCCCCGGTGACGTAGTCCGGCTTCTCGGGCGGCCTGGCCAGCGGCCAGACGTAGCGGTGGCCGCCGGTCGCGGTGCGGGGGCCCTCGACGACGGGGAGGCCGCCGGTCGTGTCGTACCCGGGCGCGGGCGGTGCCGGGCCGCCGGTCCCGGCCGCCTGGGCCTGGGTGCGGGGGCGGCCGCCGGCGGGCGGGACGGGGACGGGCGGCAGGTTGCCGGAACGGCGGCGCAGGTAGACGAGGCTGGTGACGCCGACGGCGGCGACGGCGAGGACGGCGGATTCGCCCATGGTGTCCCAGGAGCGCAGGTCGACCAGCGCGGTGGCGACGACGTTCTTGAGCCCGTCGTGCTCGGTGGCGGCGGTGAGTTCGGGCCCGACGGGATCGGTGAGCCGGGCCGTCCCCGCGACGTAGGTGAGCCCGGCCGCCAGGGTCCCGGCGGCGACGCCGAAGACGATCTGGGTGACCCGGCGCACCTGCCCGGAGCGGGCCCGCTCGGGGAAGCGCGCGGGCAGCCGCCGCAGCACGAGGACGAAGACGATGATGGAGACCGTCTCCACGGCGAACTGGGTGAGCGCCACGTCCGGCGCCCCGTGCAGCACGTACAGCAGGCCCGTCCCGTAGCCGGTGACGCCCGCGAGGACGACGGCCTTCATCCGGTGGCGGGCCATGACGCACAGCAGGGAGACGCCGCAGACGGTCAGGGCGACGGCGAGCTGCGCGAAGGAGTCGAACCAGTGGACGTCCCACTCGCGTTGCCAGGGCCGGTCCACCGCGAGGGCCGCGCCCTGGGCGCCGACGAGGACGGCGAGCGCGGTGCCGAGGTAGACGGGCAGCGAGCCGCGTTGGACGCCGCCGGTGATCTGGAGGGAGAGCCGCTCCAGGGCCCACAGCGAGTGCGCGAAGACGTGTTCGCCGTCGGTGACGGCGAGTTGCTCGCCGATCCGGCCGAGCGCGTTCATGCCCAGGAAGGCCAGGGCGCCGACGGCCCAGGAGACGGCGGACAGTCCGAGGGCGGGGCCGAAGCCGTGCCACAGGGCGAGGTGGAAGTCGGACCCGGAGGAGGCGAAGCTGTCGGCGTACCCGGAGAACAGCGGGTCCAGGGCCGAGACGGCGGGCCCGAGCAGCAGCCCCGCGAGGGAGCAGAGCGCGGCGGGCGCCTGCAGGGCGAAGGGGATGCGGGCGACGGGGGTGTCGGCGCGGGGGCTGCCGTCGGGGGTGCGCTTGCGGGTGAAGGCGCCCCAGAGGAAGCGGAGGGTGTAGGCGGTGGTAAGTGCCGCTCCGGCGACGACGGCGGCGAGGGTCCACAGGTCGGTGGTGCTGCCGTGCAGCAGCGCGTCGACGGCGGCTTCCTTGGTGGCGAAGCCGAGCAGCGGCGGCAGCCCGGCCATGGAGGCCCCGGCGAGGACGGCGACGAGGCACAGCGCGGGGCGTGAACGGCCCAGCCCGGACAGCCGGTTGAGGTCGCGGGTGCCGGTGGCCTTGTCGACGATGCCGACGACGAGGAAGAGCGCGGCCTTGAACAGGGCGTGCGCCAGGATCATGGAGATCCCGGCGAGTGCCGCGTCCCGGCTGCCGGTTCCGGTGAGCAGGGTGAGGAAGCCGAGCTGGCTGACCGTGCCGAAGGCGAGGAGCCGTTTCAGATCGGTCTCGCGGAGCGCCCGCCAGCCGCCGAGGAGGAGCGTGACGGAGCCGAGGACGAGGACGAGCGGCCGCCAGGGCGCGACGTCGGCGAAGGCGGGCGCGAGCCGCGCGATCAGGTAGACCCCGGCCTTGACCATCGCGGCGGCGTGCAGGTACGCGGAGACGGGGGTGGGCGCGGCCATGGCGCCGGGCAGCCAGAGCGTGAACGGCCAGACGGCGGACTTGGACAGCGCGCCGACCAGGACGAGGACGAGCCCGGTGGCGACGGTGGCGCTCTCCTCGGGCGGGTTCGCGAGGATGCCGGAGATCCGGTACGTACCGGCCTCGTGACCGAGCATCAGGAAGCCGACGAGCATCGTGAGCCCGCCGAGGGTGGTGACGACGAGCGCCTGGAGCGCGGCGAGCCGGGTGCTGCGCTTCTCCGGCATGTGCCCGATGAGCAGGAAGGAGAAGACGGTGGTGAGTTCCCAGAGCACGTAGAGGACGACGAGGTCGTCGGCGACGACGAGCCCGATCATGGCGCCGGCGAAGGCGGTGAAGGTCCCGGCGAACTCCTCCAGGCGCGGCTCGCCCGGCGGGAAGTAGCGGGAGCAGTAGAGCATCACGAGCGCGCCGATGCCCCCGGCGATGAGCACCATCAGCAGCGAGAGCTGGTCGCACCGGAAGGCGAGCGAGACGCCCAAGTCGGGCATCCAGGAGTGGTTTTCGCCGGGGAAGCTGCCGCGGCTGACGGCCGCGTACTGCGTGGCCGCCCACACCGTCGCCGCGGCGGGCGCGAGCGCGAGGGCCAGGAAGGCTCGGGGGCCGAGCCACCGGACCAGCGGCCGGGCGCAGCAGGCCGCGGCGAAGTGGAGAACGATCAGCAACAGCACAGACAGATACTTGCACGCATGGTGACCCAAATGCCGCATATCAGGCATTCACCGCACGTCCGGCCCGACGCCCGTACGCGGGACGGTCGTGCGCGGGCGCCCCGGGCCCAACTCCCCTGCCGCACCAGCTCGTTCACCGGCGACACGCGGCGGCCCGCTGTCCACGGCCGCATCTCGGATGATGGAAGCGCCGTTGACGTGTGCAAGATCAGCGTGCTGTCATCTCCCCATGTTCCAGCCGTCCTTGACCCGCCGCCGCTGCGTCGACCTCGTGCGCGTCGCGGCCGCGATCTGTCCGGCCGGTCACTGACCGCGGGCCGTCCCCGGGCACACCCCGGCCACGGCCCCGCTTCCCCCGCCCCGCCTCCCGGGCCCTGCCGCGCGCCCCCGCGCCGCCCCACGTACCGCGACGCCTCGCGGTGCTCCCGTACGCCGTCCCGTCCGCGGGGCGGCCGCACGTCGTGCCGCGCGGTGGTCCGGTTCCCGCCTCCCTCATCTCCTGGAGCAGCCGTCATGGCGCATGTCCTCACCGTTTCCGGCAGTCCCTCCGCCTCTTCCCGAACGGCCGCGCTGCTGCGGCACGTCGGCGACCGCGTCGCCGAGCGGGGTCACCGGGTGACCCCGCTCGCCGTCCGTGACCTGCCGCCCGGCCCGCTGCTGTCCGCCGACGTCTCCGACCCGGCGATACGCGAGGCGGTCGCGGCGGTGGAGCGCGCCGACGCCGTCGTCGTCGGCACCCCCGTCTACAAGGCGTCCTTCAGCGGCGCGCTGAAGACCCTGCTGGACCTGCTCCCGCAGAGCGCCCTCACCGGCAAGACCGTCCTGCCGCTCGCCACCGGCGGCAGCCCGGCGCACGTCCTGGCCATCGACTACGGGCTGCGCCCCGTGCTCAGTTCGCTGGGCACGGACAGCATCCTGCGCGGCTGGTTCGTCCTGGACCGGCACCTCACCCGCGAGGCCGACGGTTCGGTGACGCTCGCGGCCGAGGCCGCGCAGGGCATCGACGACGCCGTCGACCGCCTGGCCCTCTCCCTCGGCGCCCACCCCGGCGTACCGGCGCCCCGCCCGGCCGTCGCCGCCTGACCCGGCCTCACCTGCCGTCGGCGGCTCCGACCGGACCGGCCGTTCCGGCCCGGTGCAGGCGGGCGGCGACGGTGTCGAGCAGCGGCGCGTACGTCCCGCCGCCCGGCACCGGCCGCCGCCCGCCGAGGCCCTCGGCCGCCGTGTCCAGGGCGCGCAGCAGCCCGGCGGCGGTGCCGGGCTGCGGGCCGCCGTGGTGGAGGCGTACGGCGCAGGCGGTGGCCGCGTCCACGACGCGTTCGGC
>NZ_JAASAH010000030.1 GCF_012726235.1 Streptomyces sp. HNM0574 | reverse complement strand
GGCCTTTGCTTCCCGGGTCTCATCTCCTGGGCCCTGGTTCCTGGGCCTGCCGTTCTGTCTGGGCTGCCGGTGGCCCTGCTGTGTGTCCGGCCTTCCGCGTTCCGGCCTGCCTGGGTTTCCGCCGCGCGCCATGAGGCGGCCCTGCTCCCGGAGGCGACGTGCCCCGGGGTGCCGCCGCTCCCGGAGGCGTACTCCCCGTGGGGGTGGCCCCTGTTCCCGGAGGCGCGTCCCAAGGCGGCGCCAGCTCCGGAGACGCGTCCCGGGGCGCCGCTCTCCGGAGATGACGCACCCTGCGGGGCGGCGCCGCTCCCGGGGAAGGCACCCCGGGGGCTGACGGCCCGGACCGCGCCGCGCGCGGTCGCCCGGACCCGCACCGCGCATGGCTGCCCGGACCGCTGCGCCCCGCCCGTCGGCCGTCCCGTTCCGGGGTGACCGCGGCCACGTCGTGCCCTTTGCGGAGGGGGTCTGGTTGTGAGCCCGCCCATAGGGCCCACGTCATATCGGAAGCGGTGTAGTAGCGGTCCTCCGGCCCGTGTCCCACCGTCACGCCGTTCCCGTCAAAACGGACAAAACGTCTACGAGGTGGGGTCGTACGTCACACCCTTGTCAGCCCTCCGAGGGCCCGCTAACCATGGATGTCGTTCCGGGCGATAAGCGACAGATCGGGCGAATTTCTTCGCGTGGCGATCGTTCGCACCGGCCGCAGGAAGCCGACCTTCCTGTGACGCGGCCACGGGACATCCCCCTTTTTCGGAGAGGCACCATCTGCATGTCGATCAACGCCACCGCCACCACCGCTACCGACCGCACCGCCCGGATCCGCAGGATCTCCGTGGCAGGCGTCGTCGCCACCGGTGCGGCCGCCATCGCCCTCGGCGTCGCCCCGACCCCGGCTCACGCCGACGGCCAGGCCGCGGTGGGCACGGCGTCGGCGAAGGCGTCCGCGGCGAGCGTGGCCGAGCAGGCGCAGACGGCGAAGTCCGCGAAGAAGGCGGACAAGCTCACCCAGGACGAGAAGCTCGACAAGTGGATCAACGAGGCCCTTCACATCATGAAGAAGAAGGGCATCCCCGGCTCGTACCACGGGCTGAAGAAGAACATCATGCGCGAGTCCGGCGGCGACCCGAACGCCATGAACGACTGGGACGTCAACGCCAAGGCCGGCACCCCTTCCAAGGGCCTGCTCCAGGTCATCCAGCCGACCTTCGATGCCTACCACGTCAAGGGCACCGAGAAGAAGCTGACCGACCCGGTCGCCAACCTCACCGCCGCCGCCAACTACGCCGCCGACCGCTACGGCTCCATCGACAACGTCAACTCCGCCTACTGACCCACCGCCGCCACGGCACCGGCGCGCACGACGCCGGCCATCACCCCGGCCCCGGCGCACGCACGACGCGACGCAGCCGCCCCCTCGCCCCGCCCCCGGGGCGGCCGGCCAGGTCCCGTCCGATCACACTGATCGGGCGGGACCTTCGGGCTGCTGTGCCGGGCGTGGTGGTGGGTGCCGTGAGGCCGGACGGGGCCGGAAGCCACGTTGAGGGTGTGGAGGCCCGCGCCCCTCAGCATTCCTCTGCCGGCCGGCTTGTGACCAGCGTGCGGCCTGCCCGGACCGTCCCGGCTCCGTGGACGGTTGACCACCGCCGAGGCCGGCGATGTCTCCGAGGCCGCCGCCGCACGGGCCGCGCAACCGGCCTGGTCCACAGGCTCGACCCGCCCTGCGAAGTCGGTGACCGGCGCCGCGCCTCGGCACTGCTGCGCGCTGCCCAGCCGGAACCCGATTCGAACCCGGCAGCGCGTGCCACGGCCATGCCTTCTCGGCCGAGTCCGCCTGCTCGCGATCGCCCGCCACGGGCACCGCGTTGCTCAAAGAGAAGGGGCCCGCGGGGCGGCAGGCGGACGCAACGCGTCACGGGCTCGTCCAGGCCAGGATCGCTGCCGCGCCCGCGGCGCACGTTCGCCTCTCCCGCCGCGCAAGCTGCCCGCGGACCGCCGCCACAGTGGGCCCGTTGCCCGTCTGTCTTCAGCGCGTCCTGTGCGCCGGTCGTATCCAGCCGGTGTGGGTTTTCGTCAGCTCCGTCCAGGGCGAGGGCAAGGAATCTCACCGCTCCACCGTCCCCCTTGCGCAGAGCAGATGGCCCCACTCCGTGGGTGAAACGGACGCGATCCGTACGGTGAAAGCACGCTTGGCGTACGGTTCGGGGGTTACGGTGGTGTCCGGAGGTGTTTCGGTGTCCGAGTTGTTCGACGCGGTCGACGCGCTGGTCGCGTCCCGTTCTCCGCTCCCGCCGCCTCAGGAGCGCAGACGGCTGCGTACTGCGCACGGTCTGACTCTGGATGAGGTGGCGGCCGCGTTGAAGGTGCGCCGGGCGACGGTCTCCGGCTGGGAGTCGGCCAAGAAGCCGGCCGAGCCGCGGGGTGAGGAACGGGAGGCCTACGCGCGGCTGTTGGAGCAGCTCGGCAAGCTCTACCCCGCCCCCGCCGCGGATGCTCCTGCCGCGGACGTCCCTGTGCAGGAGGCGGCAGCAGCGTCGGCCACCGTCACTGGCGCGCCCGCCCCGGCACACGAGGCATCCCCGCCCGAGGCCCCGGCACCGACAACCGCAGCGGCCCCCGAACACGACCCGCCCGCCCCCGCACAACGGGCCACATCGCGCCCGGCGCGCACCACCCGGCCGTCGGCCTCGCGCCGCCCGGGCACCACCAAGCCGACGGCCCCGTCCGGGACCCGGGAGGCCGGCACCGACCCCAGGTTCGAGAACGGTCCGCTCGCCGTCGTCGATGTCGCGGACGGGCAGGTACGGGCGTACTGCACCGGCGGCCTGGTCCTGGACGTACCCGCCAAGTCCCTCCCCTCCCTGATCGACTGGACCCTGAAAGAGAGCCGGCTCGGGCAGCCGAAGCTCTCCGGCCCGGGTAAGGACGCCGACCCGCTGCTCGTCCTCACCGAAGCGGCCCTGGAGCGCTACGGCCTGCCCGCCGCTCTCTCCGACGAGGAACGGCTCGCGGGGCGCATCCCGGAGGGCCACAAGGCCCTCAAGCAGCTCGCGCGCGCCAACTGGCAGCTCACGAAACGCGGATTCGGACCATGGGCGCGGATCTACCGCCCCGCGCAGGGTGCGCAGCGGGCCTGCGTGCAGTTGTGCATCCCCTCCTGGGGCGCGCTGGACACCCGGCACTGGGGCGAGGCCGGACAGCTCCCCCCGGCCCAACTCGCCCGCGTCCTGGGCGTGTTCGCCGCACGGGTGATGACCCCGCGCGGGTCGACCGCGGTGACCGGTCTGGAGCTGATGACCGCCCTGCACCCACCCACCCGCGCCTCCACCCCGGACCCCACCGGCCGGCGCCACTCCGAGCACAACCCCGGCTCCCTGGGTACCGAGCCCGTCGACCCAGCGCCGTGCGAGGCCCCCGACGGCCACCCGCTCCTGGCGGACCTGCCCCGCTTCCACCTCCGCGGCCCCGGCGAGAAACTGCTGGAGGAGGCCTGGGACTGGGCACGGCCCCTGACCGACGCCGAGTGCCTGCGCCGCAACCTGGTCGGCCTCGACGTGAACATGGCCTTCGCCGCCGGCGCCAACGGCCTGACCGTCGGCCTCGGCGAACCGGTACACCTCCAACAGCCCCTCTTCGACGCCAAGTTGCCGGGCAGCTGGCTGGTCGACCTCTCCCACGTCGACCTGTCGAGGGTGAAGACCGGCAAGGAGTGGGTGGACCTGGACGGCAGCCTCCTGCCGAGCCCGTTCACCCCCAAGGGCGAACGCCCCCAGGGACCCGCCTGGTACGCCACACCCACCGTCGCCTACGCCCAGGAACTGGGCTACGACATCACGCCGACCGAGGCATGGGTGCGGCCGAACGCCCAGCAGGCCCGCGCCGTGGGCATCACCGTCACACGCGAGGACGAGGAGGCGCACCGGTACGCCAACGGCCGGTACCTGGACGCCTGGTACCAGCGGCTGCGCGATGCCTACCTCGCCACGATGGCCGACCTCGGCGTCGGCACGGACCTGCCGCCGGAGGAGTTCCTGGCGGCGATGGACAGATACCGCAGCCGTGACCCGCAGCTGGCGCTCGTCGTCTCGGCGGTCAAGGCGACCGTGAAGGGCGGGGTGGGGAAGCTGCGCGAGCGGCCCCGGGGCGAGGGCTGGCGCCCCGGCCAGCCGTGGCGAGCACTGTCCCGCCCCACCTGGCGGCCGGACATCCGCGCGGCCGTCATCTCCCGCACCCGGATCAACTTCCACCGCAAGATCATCCGGCACGCGGCATTCACCGGCCAGTACCCGGTCGCGATCCTCTCCGACTGCGTCGTGTACGCGACCGACGGCGAGGGCCCACTGGACTTCCTGCCCTACCGCGAGGGCAAGCCACTGCCCGGCGGCTTCAAACTCGGGGTCAACCCGGGCCTGGTCAAGCACGAAGGCACCCAGAGCGTGCTGTGGGGCGAAGGCGTACGCGACCGGTTCGAGGCACCAGAACTCAACCTCGCCCGGTACATCAAGGACGGCACCGTCACCGACGCCGACAACGGAGAGTAGGCGATGAGCATGTTCGCCGACGGCCTGGACGCCGCGGTGCGCAAGGCGTTCACCCGCCCGGTGCCGAAGTCCGCGGGCGCGCAGATGCGGTATCTGGTCAAGCAGCTCAAAGGCACCAAGGCGGTCGCCGAATTGCTGGGCAGATCCCAGCGGCAGGTCGAGCGGTACGTCTCCGGCCAGGCCCAAAAGCCCCGCCCGGACCTCGCCGCCCGCCTGGAGCAGGAGGTCAACAAGCGCTGGCAGCCCCAGATCCGCGCCAAGGCCAAGGCGAAGGCGGCAACGAGCAACGGCATCATCATCGACACCCGCGCCCGCCTCGGCTACACCGCCCCCATCGGGACGACGGACCAGGACCGCATCCGGCACCTGACCCTCGCCCTGCCACCCCACCACGCCGCCCGCCTCTTCGACGCCCAAGAACGCGGCGCCGGCGACGACGAACTGCGCCGGATCGCCGCCGAGGCACTCAAGGAGATCTACTTCCAGGACAACGGCCGCCGCGCCGGCCAGCTGGAGGAAGTCCGCATGCTCGACATCGAACACCTGGAGTTCGAGCTCTAGCCGCCCCCCGAACACGCTTCGACGCCGAGCACCCCATCGGCGCCGCCCACACCCCGGCGGACGTCACGCAGGAAACCCCTGTTCAGCTGGACGCGCTGCTCCTGCTTGGCGCGCACCTGCTGCCACCCGGCTCAACCGGGCCGGGCGAAGGCGACCTTGCGCCGCGCCCTCGGTCCCGGCCCGCCCGAGGCGTACGCCTGCTCGGCCGTACCCCGCGCAGCGCCGGCGCCGCCTGACGGGAGGCCAGGCCTCATCTGCGCCTCGCTGCCGCGGTGACCGGCACGAGAACGCGCCGGAGGACTGGCCGACTGGCTGAGCCACTCTCCGCGGACGGCCGACGGACGTCCCGTCGGAATCCCGCCCCGTCCGCCGGTGACCGGCCCGAAAGTCCCTGTCACTGCGGCGAAGCGCTCGGCCGCGGAGCCGTGTTGCGGTGGGCGGTGATGCGGGCGTTCTCCCCGCTGAAGAGCCAGCTCACCGTCTGCAGACCGGTGTGCGGTGCGACGTCCATGCCGCCGCTGACGGCGCCGTCGTCCGGTCCGTAGTGGTCGACGAAGCACCAGGCGCCGATCAGTGAGCGGGAGCGCTGCGGCAGAGTGCGGCGGACAGCCATCGCGCGGGGGCCGCCGAGCGGTACATCGCGGCCCGTCAGGATCTCCACCTCGGCGGTGCCCGGTCTGCCGGGGTGCCTTAACTAGCATCCTGGTCATGACCGAACAGCCCCCACTACAGACGCCAGTTGCCCCAAGCCGGCACACAGTCCGCCCCCAGCAGTAACCCCACCGGCGACGCCCGCACAGCCACGTACCACGAACGACAGCACCAGCAGCCTCCAAGGAGTCCCCGTGTCCCCCGAACCCGCCGCAGGCACCGCGCCGGTCAGCGTGCACGACAACCCCTCCGAATCCCGCTACGAGGTCCACAGCGGCGACACCCTGGCCGGATTCACGCAGTACAAGCTCTCCCCGGGCCGGATCGCCTTCATCCACACCGAAACCGACCCGGCCTTCGCCGGCAAGGGACTGGCCCACCGCCTGGTCACCGACGCACTCGACGACGTACGCAGCCGCGACCTCGCCGTGCTCCCCTTCTGCCCGTACGTGAAGAAGTACCTCACCAAAAACCCCGAGTACCTGGACCTGGTACCCGCCGAGCAGCGCGAACGCTTCGGCCTGTAGGGCGGGACCAGCCACGAGCGCCCTTCCGCTTCCCCACAGAATCCCGCCCCACGCCACCGCGAAGGCCGAGACCCGACAGCATGGGGCGGTCAGCGGCGGGTCGGTGCGGTGTCCGCCCAGTCGAGGCCCAGCGCCGCGAGGGCGCCCAGCTGTTCCGCGGTGAGCTTGTCGCGCCGGGCCTTGGTGTTGGAGACCCACACGCCCAGCTTCACGGCCACCGGCTCCGCCTCACCCTCGATCACGGTCTCCTCACTGTGCCCACGCGGCACCGGCCGACCCGCCCCTTCCCGCTCCACCCACTGCGCAAGGGCGGCCAGGCCGCGCTGGAACGCCCGCTGCGCCCTGCCCCGACCCGAGGCCGCCGAGCCGGGAGACAGGGCCTCATCAGCCCGAGTGGCCGGCACCGCGTCGGGCTCCACGCCCAGCCCGGCCAGCCGCTCCTGCTGCCCGACGGACAACCGCGCCCAAGTACCGGGCTGTTTCTGACGCTTGAGCCACGCCCCCAGGTCGTCACCGTCGAAGAGCACCCCCGGCTCGATGGCCGGCAGCCCGCCGTCGGCGTCGACCAGGTCCGCGAGCACGCGGTAGTGCCGCTGCCAGCCCAGCGGCCACCCGCAGTTCCAGTCCGGGTCGATCGCCGCCAGCTGCTCCGCGCGCTCCACGGCCCGCTCCGGATCCATCCCCAGACCGCCCCTGCGGCGGAGGTTGGCCATGTGCTGCCCGACGGGCACCCTCGCCTCACCCTCGCCCCACATCGCGTCCTGCCGCGGCGCCAGATGCCCCATCGCCCGCCGGTAGGAGCGCAACACGGCGAGCTTGGCCTCCCACGCCTCCTCACCCGGCTCCCACACCATCCCCGCCTCCGGGACGTCGAGCAGCTCCTTGCGCCGCTCCTCCAACTCCCCGGCCCGCAGCGCCTTACGCTGCTGGTGCACCCACCGGCCGAGAGGGAAGCACCCTGTGACGCCCACCGCCGTCTCGGTGTCGTACGGGACGGCGTACAGACCGGTGACCTCGTTCTCCGCCCGCCAGCGCAGCAGCGCCTGGTAGCCCTCCAGCCACACCAGCGACTCCGGCCGGTAGACCCGGGCACGCAAGAACGCCGCGACGGCCGCAGGCTCGCGCGGACTGGAGAAACGCAGCAGCGCCGACCCGGCAGCCGCCGACGTACCGTCCGGCTCCTGCTCCTCACCCGCACCGATGATCCGGCCGTCCCCGTCGCGCCGCACGTGCACCGTGCGCTCGTGCCGACTCCGGGACAGCGCACGGGAGGCGAGCTGCTCGACCAGGCGCTCATCATGCGAGCGCAGCCCCTGGAGCACTGCCACAAGCGGCTTGAAACTGGCAGAGGAGACCATGTCGGCCGGGTCCTCACCCGGCCCCAGGAAAACGGGCACGATGATCCGCGCGACCTTGGCGGAACCGTCGCGGCTTGGCCGGAGCGCGCGGCCGATGTTCTGCACGATCTCCACCTGCGAGCCACGGGTGTCGGCGAAGCAGACAGCCTCCACCCCCCGCTCCCCGGTGATGTCCACACCCTCCCCGAGCACCCGCACCGACGCCAGGAACGCCCGGTGCACCCGCCGGTCGTCCGCGTCGATGCCGCCCGCGAACTGCCGCAGTACCCCGCGCCGCTCACTCACGAGGTGATCGCCGCACAACCACGCCGACCACACCCGCTCCGGCGGGACGTGCCGTCCGGCCTCCAGCTCATACAGCTCCGCGCCGATCGACGACGCCGGCAGCTCGGTCTCCGCCATCGCCAGGACTTCGTCGGACGCCTCGCCGGCATACAACTCGGCGGCCGCCTGAGGCAGCTTGTCCGCGAACACCTGCGCTTCCTCCACCCGCTGGTGGAACGTCATCACCGTGCGCAGGTTGTACGCGGCAGCGTGCTCCAGGAGCGCCGTCTGCAGCAGAGCCAGGCGCCGGCCCCGCCGCGCCTCCTCCGACTCCCCGATCACGGGAGACGGATCGCGGATCTCCAGAACGTCGATCTCGAACCCGGCGAGGATCTCCCGCTCGATCGCCTCGCCCAGCCCAAGCTCGGCCAGCCACGACCCGTACGTCCCGTCCGGGTCGTCGGCCATGGAGGCGACCTCCAACTCCTTCCCGTCCGCGCCCGGCTGAGGACGCGGCGCGGCCAGAATGCGCGGCGTCGCAGTCAGGTAGAGCCGGAAGTCGGCCGGGATCCGCTGGTTGTCATGGATCGCCGCCCACGGCCGCCCCATGCCCCCGGCCGTCCCGTGCGCCTCATCCACGATCGCGAGGTCGAAGCCGACCATCCGCTGCCCGTACAGCCGCTCCCCACCGCTCAGAGCGGCCTCCAGCGGCCCGCGGACCGACAGCTGGCCCGTCAGGTCTTCGGGGACTTCGCGATCGACGAGGGAGGCGTATGTGGCGAGCACGACCACGGGCCCTTCTCCGGCCCACAGGGCGAGCTGGATCGGGTTGGTGGTGGTGCGTACCCCCAGCGAGTTGAGCACCGGGTCGTTCTCCAGCGAACACACCGCGACCATGGGGGAGCGGTGGCCCACCCGCCGCCACGCCTGGGCGGTCTGCACGAGCAGATCCAGGGTCGGGATGGTGACGAGGATCCGGCCGGCCGGGAAGCACTCCAGCGCACTCGCGGCCGCGGTGATCGTCTTGCCGGACCCGGTCGCGGACACGATCGTTCCCCGGGCTCCCTGCGGGGGCACATATGATCTTGCAGAGAATCCCACCCATTTACGGAACGCTGATTTCTGGTCTACCTGGTGCTTCCTGAGCTGAATCACCGACATTCCCGAACCTCCTCGATGCCTGAATGCCCGGCCTCGCGCGCGCAGACGATGACGTCCCCATCACCGTTCCTCCTCTGCACGTTGCACGGACCGCAGGCCTCACTCCTCTTCAGTTGCACCAGGCCGGCCTACTCACGCAGCCTCACGTCCGCGATATGTACGGCCAGTTCAGCGGCCCCAGCAGACTGGCCACCGTGCCGCACCCACTCCCGGTCCGTGATGCGCACCAAGGCCTCACTCACGACCCGCACCCTCATCCCACGTCCCAGAACGCCGGCCCCTGCGAACGAGGCCCGGACCCAGCTCGACGACCTCACCCTGAGCACCGGCGACCGCTCCGGCCTCCACGGTGACCACTAGGCCGTCCGCCCCGCCCGCGGGCACACCTCGTGCCTCCAGGAGCATAAACAGCTTCAACCAGGCGTTCACGCCCGCCGCCTGATACTGACTCACCGCCGTACGGAATCGCCGCTCAATATGAGACTGGACCCGGAAGATCCGTGGCGACCAGTCATCTGCGGCCGTTCCTCTCGAAAATCGAGGGAGGCCCCACGGCGGCCAGGGGTGTCCCGTGTTTCCACCAATGCTACATGCTGCATCAATCTGATGCAGCCGCCACCGAGCGCTCCACCCCGTAGCCAGCTCGGCCCGCGTCAGCGGGCCCCAGCAGTCCTGAAGGCGTAGCCGGAAGGGCTGTTGGGGCGGGGGAGCGCAGCGGACCCGCCCCAACCCGTGCTGGAGCGAAGCGAAAGCACGGGGTAAGGGGCGAAGCCCCGCAGCTCCGAGAGCGCAGCGAACGGAGGCCCAACCCGACCGCGCAGCGGTCGGGTTGGGCGGAAGGCGCAGCCTTCCGCTGGCGCTCCCGCGGAGCGGGAGCGCAACAACCGTGCGCAGCACGGTTGTTCGCTTGCATATCGCGAAGCGATATGGTACCCGCTCCGCGGG
>NZ_JAASAH010000003.1 GCF_012726235.1 Streptomyces sp. HNM0574 | reverse complement strand
CTAAGCCTTTCAGCGCCGATGGTACTGCATGCGGGAGCGTGTGGGAGAGTAGGACGCCGCCGAACTCCTTTTAGAGAAAGGGCTGTTGTCCCGGATTGATTCCGGGACAACAGCCCTTTTTTGCGTTCCAGGGGTACTTTCCCCGCCCGGCCGTCTCCCTCAGAGGCGGCCCTTGGACTTGAGGGTGAGGTAGGCGTCCGCGAGGGCGGGGGCGAGGTCCTCGGGTGGGGCGTCGACGACGGTGACGCCGTGGCGGCGGAGGAGGTCGGCGGTGTTCTGCCGTTCCGCGAGGGCGCGTTCGGCCGCGGCCGCCTCGTAGACCGCGTCGATCGAGCCGCGTGCGGCGGCCATCTCCTGGATGCGGGGGTCCGCGACGGAGGCGACGAGGAGCGTGTGGCGTGCGGTGAGTTGAGGGAGGACGGGGAGGAGGTTCTCCTGGACGGCCGAGGCGTCGAGTCCCGTGAGCAGCACCAGCAGGGAGCGGTGCGGTGACATCCGGTGGACCGTCGTGGCGAGTCCGCGGGCGTCGGATTCGACGAGGGCCGGCTCGAGCGGGGCCATGGCCTCGACGAAGGCGGGCAGGACGTCGTGCTGGGTGCGGCCGTGGACCGTGGCGCGGGGCGTCCGGTCGTAGGCGAGCAGGTCCACGCGGTCGCCGGCGCGGGAGGCGAGGGCGGTCAGGAGGAGTGCGGCGTCCATCGCGGCGTCGAGGCGGGGTGCGTCGCCGACCCGGCCGGCGGAGGTGCGGCCGGTGTCGAGGACGACGAGGATGCGGCGGTCGCGTTCGGGGCGCCAGGTGCGGACGGCGACGTGGGTCTGCCGGGCGGTCGCGCGCCAGTCGATGGAGCGGGTGTCGTCGCCGGGGACGTATTCGCGGAGGCTGTCGAACTCGGTGCCCTCGCCGCGGGTCAGGATGCTGGTGCGGCCGTCGAGTTCGCGGAGTCTGGCCGTCTTCGCCGGGAGGTGCTTGCGGCTGGTGAAGGCGGGGAGGACGCGGACGCTCCAGGGGACGTCGTGGCTGCCCTGCCGTGCCGCGAGGCCGAGCGGGCCGTAACTGCGGACGGTGACGCGGTCGGCTGTGCGGGTGCCGCGGCGGGTGGGCCGGAGCGTCGTCCTGAGGCGGCGGCTTTCGCCGGGGGGCAGGTGGAAGCGGTGCCGGCTCGCGTCGTCGGGCCGGGCGCTGGGTGGCCAGGCGTCGCGCAGGTGGGCGCGGAGCGGGCGGGGGCCCGGGTTGGTGACGAGGAGGTCGACGTCCGCTGCGTTGCCGAGGCGGACGGAGGTGTCGCCGGTGCGGCTGAAGCGGAGGTTCCGTACGGGGGCCGCGCGGGCCAGGTCGTACAGGACGGCGGTGAGGAGCGGGAGTTGGACGGCGAGGAGGCCGCTCCAGCCGGGGAGGACCAGGCCGACGAGGAGGGCGCCGAGGGCGGCGGCGAGGGCGGTGCGTCCGGTGAGTGCCATGGCGTCGGTCAGCGGGGGACGGGGACGTGGTGGAGGACGGAGGTGAGGACGCTGTCGGCGGTGACGCCCTCCATCTCGGCCTCGGGCCGCAGTCGGACGCGGTGGCGGAGCGCGGGCAGGGCGAGGGCCTTGACGTCGTCGGGGGTGACGTAGTCGCGGCCGGTGAGCCAGGCCCAGGCGCCGGCGCAGGCCAGCAGGGCGGTGGCCCCGCGGGGTGAGACGCCGAGGGCGAGGGACGGGGATTCGCGGGTGGCGCGGCAGAGGTCGACGACGTAGCCGGTGACGTCGGCGGTGACGGAGGTGGCGGCGACGGCCCTGCGGGCCGCGGCGAGGTCGGCGGGGCCCGCGACGGGGCGGACGCCGGCGGCGTCGAGATCCCGGGGGTCGAAGCCGGCGGCGTGCCGGGTGAGGACGTCGATCTCGTCGTCGCGTCCCGGGAGGGGGAGGTTGAGCTTGAGGAGGAAACGGTCGAGCTGGGCCTCGGGGAGCGGGTAGGTGCCCTCGTACTCGACGGGGTTCTGGGTGGCGGCGACGAGGAACGGGTCGGGGAGCGGGCGCGGGGTGCCGTCGACGGAGACCTGGCGTTCCTCCATGGCCTCCAGCAGGGACGCCTGGGTCTTCGGGGGCGTGCGGTTGATCTCGTCGGCGAGCAGGAGGTGGGTGAAGACGGGGCCCTGCTGGAAGGAGAACTCGGCGGTGCGGGCGTCGTAGACGAGGGAGCCGGTGACGTCGCTGGGCATGAGGTCGGGGGTGAACTGGAGGCGTTTGGTCTCCAGTTCGAGGGCGGCGGCGAGGGCGCGGACCAGCAGGGTCTTGGCGACGCCGGGGACGCCTTCGAGCAGGACGTGGCCGCGGCAGAGGAGGCCGACGACGAGTCCGGTGACGGCGGCGTCCTGGCCGACGACTGCCTTGCCGATCTCCAGGCGGAGCGCTTCGAGGGCGCTGCGGGCGGTGTCGGCGCTGTCCGCGCCGGCTGCTGAGGGGGCGCTCACGGCGTGCTGTCCTTCGCTGTCGGAGGGGCCGGGGGTTCCGGGCGGTTCGTGGTGCCGGCGACGCGTGCTTCGAGTGCGTCGAGGGCGTCGGCGAGGGCGGTCAGTGCGGCGTCGTCGGCGGGGGCCGGGCCGAACAGGGGGGACGGGTCCTGGGCCGCCGCGGTGACGGCGGGGGCGAGGACCTCGCGGGTGTGGGCCTGTGCGGGCGGGACGCCGAGGCGGGCGGCGAGGCGGGTGCGGGCCGCGGCGCGCAGGGCGTCGGCGGCGTGGCCGCGTGCGTCGGCCTTGCGGTAGAGCCGGGCGCGGCCCTCGGTGGTCTCGGAAGCCCGGACGGTGACGGGCAGTTGCTCGGTGACGAGGGGGCCGAGGCGCCGGGCGCGCCAGAGCGCGGCGAGTGCGGCGGCGACGGCGAGCTGGACGGCGGCCCAGGTCCAGCCGTCGGGGAGGAGGTCGAGGAAGCCGCGCTCCTCGCCCTCCGCGCCCGCCGCCTCGGCCGCCGAGGGCATGAACCAGACCAGGTGGGGGCGGGTGCCGAGGAGTTGGAGGGTGAGCGAGGCGTTGCCGTGTGCGGCGAGGCGTTCGTTGGTGAGCGGTTCCGGAGCGCCGAGGAGCACGGTGTCGCCGTCCGAGGCGGGGCCGGCGGGAAGGCGGAGGAGGGTGGCGGCGCCCTGCTGCGGGTAGCAGGCGTCGGGTTCCGGACCGGCGGGCGGGTGGTAGCCGTGGCCGCCGAGTTCGGCGTCGCCCGCGCGGCGGGCGGCCGGGAGCGGGCAGTCGGGCGGGGTGGCGCGGACGGGGCCCGCGGTGGTGGTGCGTACGCCGGGGGTCAGGGTTTCGGTGGCCTCGGGGCCGGGGGCGACGAGGACGGTGCGGCCGCCGTGCCGGACGGTGCGGCCCAGCTCGCGCTGCCGGCGGGGCCCGAGCGCGTCGGGGTCGCTGACCAGGACGGTGGTGTCGGGGCCTGCGGCGGCGACGGCCTCGGCGGTGCTCGTCACGGTGCGGGTGTGGACGCCGTGTTCGCCGAGGAGCTGGGCGACGGCGCGGCTGCCGCCGGGGGCCGCGGAACGCGGGTCGAGCGCGGCGTACTCGGTTCCGGAGCGGAGGGCGGCGAGGGTGATGCCGGTGACGGCGAGGACCGCGGCGGCGAGCAGCAGGCCGCGGGCGCGGCGCCAGAGGTGGGCAGCGGTGGGGGAGAGGGAGGAGGCCGAGGTCACCGGGCGGCTCCTCGTGGCTCGTCCGCCGGGGTGGGGCGGGTGCGGCCGAGGGTGGTGTCGAGCTCGCGGAGGCGGGCGTAGTCGGCGGGGCCGGCGGGGTGGGCGCCGTAGGTGACCTCGTCGAAGGTGCGGGCGGCGGCGCGGAGGGCCTCGGCCTGGGCGGGCAGGCGGGTTCCGGCGTCGGCGGCGGCCTCGTCGGCGGTGCGTCCGGGGCGTGGGTCGAGGAGGGCGCGTTCTTCCAGGGCGCGGACGAGTGCCCGCATCCGCTCGCGTACGGCCTCGTCCCAGTGGCCGGAGGCGGCGTGGGTCTCGGCGGCGGTGCGGTGGCCCTCGGCGGTGCGGGGGCGGCCGTCGTCCAGGGGTGAACTGTTGGGTGCGGGCCGGGTGGTGCGGAGCCGGCCGAGGCGGAGGCGGAGGGCCAGGAGCAGCAGGAGGACGACGGCGAGGAGGGCGGTGATGCCGGCCCAGCCGCCGGGGGCGGCGTCCGCGGCGGAGGAGAGCAGTGCGGAGAGGTGTTCCCAGAGCCAGTCGAGCGCGCGTTGCAGGAGGCCGGGGTCGTGCTCGTGGTAGCGGGGGTCGGTGAGTTCGCGTTCGGCGGCCTCGCGGGCCGGGACGCGGGGGACCGTCACCGGCGGCCCGTCGCCCCGCGCGCCGGCCGGCCCGTCGGTGACGGGGGGCGCGGCGTGCGGGGCGGGCGCGGTGGTGCGGGCGGCGTGCGCCGCTGTGCTGATCGCTCCCCCCGTCATCGCCTCAGCTTCCGGGCGTGGGGCCGGAGTTGGCGGCCGGTGTCCCGTCGGTGCCGTCGGGCGTGCCGCCGTATCCGGGGACGCCGGCGGCGCGGGCGATCTCCAGGTCGAGGGCCTCGCGGCGGATGCGCTGGTCGAGGTAGAGCAGCGCGGTGATGCCGGCGGTGACGGGGAAGACGACGGTGTAGGCGAGGACGTCGGCGATGCCGGTGATGATCAGGAACGTCCAGCTGTTGGTGGGCAGTTCGCCGCTGAAGCCGCCCTCGACGGCGGTGGCGATGAGCGTCGCGGGCATCTGGACGACGCTGGTGAGCGCGAAGCCCAGGATGTTGGTGAGCAGCAGGATGCCGAAGATCCGCCACCAGTTGCCGCCGACGAGCTTCGCCGAGCGGCGCATCGCCGGGACGACGCCCTGGCGTTCCAGCATCAGCGCGGGCGCGGCCAGCGAGAGCCGTACCCCGATCCAGATGCCGACGACGACGCCGGCGAGTCCGCCCAGCACCAGCAGGGACATGCCCAGCGGTGCGGCTCCGGCGCCGAGCAGGATCAGCCCGGGCACGAAGCCGGCGAACACGATGAGGCTGACCAGCAGTCCGACGAGGAGCAGCAGGCCGAGCAGGCGCGGCAGTTGGGGCCTGGCGTCCTGCCAGGCGTCCTTGAGCGTGACGGGGCGGCCGAGGACGGCGCGGCTGACGACGACGGTGAGGACGGCGGTGACCAGGACGGTGCCGAGCTGGTACACCATCGCCGAGGCGAGCTGGACGAGCATCGCCGAGCTGCTGAACACGCCCGTCGCGCGCATCGCCTCGCCGAGGGAGGCGTCGGGGTCGCGGGCGAGGGCGTCGAACTCGGAGGTGTCCGGCATCCAGAGGCCGTTGCCGATGGTGACGACGAGCTGGACGACGACGGCGACGGCGAGGGAGACACCGAGGACGGTGCGCCAGTGGGTGCGCAGCGTCGTGACGGCGCCGTCGAGTATCTCGAAGACGTTGAGCGGGCGGAGCGGGACGATGCCGGGCTTGGCCGCCTCGGGCCTGCCGCCCCACTGGCCGCCCTGGCCCCAGCCCGCGCCGCCGTTCCAGGATCCGGGGCCCGAGGGGCCGCCGGGCGGCGGCGCGGCGGCGCCCCAGCCCTGCGGTCCGGCCGAAGGGGGCTGCTGCGCGGCCCAGTTGGGGTCCTGGCCCGTCGGCTTGCTCAACGAGGGGGCGTCTTCGGGCGCGGTCTGCTCCCCGCCGTGGGGCCGGTCCTCTCCCGCGCTCCGGCCGCGCTTCCCGTCGCGGGCCTGGTCCGGGTCCGCGTCACGGGGGGATCGGTCGGAGGGGTCCGAGGGGGAGGATCCGGGCGAAGCCCAGCCCGGGGAGTCGTTCACGTGTGGTCACCTCAGGGGGTTGGTCGCTCCGTCACCTGACTGGCTGCCATCGTGCCACGGCCCACCGTCACCCGGATCAGGTACCGGTGCCTCGCCGCCCGTGCGCGCGCAGCCGCGGCCGGGGCGCGGGCAGTTGGGCGCATCGGCCGTCGCTGAGGGTGGCCGCTCCGGGACGTCGGGTGGTCGCCTTCGGGGCGGTGACGGGCGGCGGGCAGACTGTGCGGATGGCTGATCGAAGAGTTCCGGCGTTGCGGTGGGAGGAGCGGCCCGAGGGGCCCGCTGTGGTGCTCCTGGACCAGAGGAGGTTGCCCGGCGAGGAGGTCGAGCTGGTCTGCGCCGACGTCCCCGCGCTGGTGGACGCCGTGCGGACGCTCGCCGTGCGCGGGGCGCCGGTGCTGGGGCTCTCGGGGGCGTACGGGGTGGCGCTCGCGGCGGCGCGGGGCGCGGATGTGGCGGACGCCGCCGGGCAGTTGGCGGGTGCGCGGCCGACGGCGGTGAACCTGGCGTACGGGGTGCGCCGTGCCGAGGCGGCGTACCGCGCGGCGGTGGACGGCGGCGGCGCGGTTCCGGCCGCGGCGGCGCTGGCCGAGGCCGAGGCGCTGCACGCCGAGGACGCGGAGGCGAGCCGGCGGATGGCGGCGCACGGGCACGCGCTGCTGGAGCGGCTGTGCCCCGCCGGCGGGCTGCGGCTGCTGACGCACTGCAACACCGGAAGCCTGGTCTCCGGGGGAGAGGGGACGGCGCTGGCGGTGGCCGTCTCCGTGCACCGCGCGGGGCGGCTGCGCCGGCTGTGGGTGGACGAGACCCGGCCGCTGCTCCAGGGCGCGCGGCTGACAGCATACGAAGCGGCCCGCGAGGGGATGGCGTACCGCGTGCTGGCGGACAACGCGGCGGGTTCGCTGTTCGCGGCGGGTGAGGTGGACGCGGTGCTGATAGGCGCCGACCGGATCGCGGCGGACGGCTCCGTCGCGAACAAGGTGGGCAGCTACCCGCTGGCCGTCCTCGCGCGCCATCACGGGGTGCCGTTCGTGGTCGTCGCTCCGGTGACGACGGTGGACGCCGCGACGGAGAGCGGCGCCGGGATCGTGGTGGAGCACCGTCCGGGGCACGAGGTGACGCGCTTCCCGGTCTCCGGCGGGGCCGCGGTGGCTCCGGCGGGCGCCGGCGCGTACAACCCGGCCTTCGACGTGACGCCGCCGGAGCTGGTGAGCGCGATCGTCACGGAGGCCGGTGTGGTGTCCCCCGTGGGCCGGGAGGGGATCGCGGAGTTGTGTTCCCCGTCACGAACGGGAACGTCACGAACGGGCAATGGGATGATGAACGCATGAAGGGACGCGTCCTCGTCGTCGACGACGACACCGCACTGGCAGAGATGCTCGGCATCGTGCTGCGCGGCGAAGGCTTTGAACCGTCGTTCGTGTCGGACGGGGACAAGGCGCTCGCCGCGTTCCGCGAGACGAAACCTGACCTGGTGCTGCTGGATCTGATGCTGCCGGGGCGGGACGGCATAGAGGTGTGCCGCCTGATCCGCGCCGAGTCGGGCGTTCCGGTGGTGATGCTCACCGCGAAGAGCGACACCGTGGACGTCGTGGTGGGCCTGGAGTCCGGTGCGGACGACTACATCGTCAAGCCGTTCAAGCCGAAGGAACTGGTCGCCCGCATCCGTGCGCGGCTGCGCCGGTCCGACGACCCGGCGCCGGAGCAGCTCGCGATCGGCGATCTGGTGATCGACGTCGCCGGGCACTCGGTGAAGCGGGACGGGCAGGCCATCGCGCTGACGCCGCTGGAGTTCGACCTGCTGGTGGCGCTGGCGCGCAAGCCGTGGCAGGTCTTCACCCGTGAGGTGCTGCTGGAGCAGGTGTGGGGGTACCGGCACGCGGCGGACACGCGGCTGGTCAACGTCCATGTGCAGCGGCTGCGTTCGAAGGTCGAGCGGGACCCGGAGAACCCGGAGATCGTGGTGACCGTGCGCGGCGTGGGCTACAAGGCGGGACCGGGCTGACATGACCCGGGACGGTTCGGCTCCGCACCGCGAGGGTGGGGGCCGGACCGGCCGTTCGGAGTCCGGAATGTCCGGAGTGCCGGAGTCTGCTTCGCCGTCCGCCTCCAAGCTCGGCCGGCTGTGGCGGAGCGGCGCGCTGTTCTCCGAGGGGCTGCTGCCCGAGGGCGCGACGGGGCCGAGCGCACACCCCGTGGTGCGGTTCCTGGTGCGCTGGGTGCGCCGGCCGCTGCTGCCGGTGCTGCGGCTGTGGCGGCGGAACATCCAGCTCCGCGTCGTCGTCGCCACGCTGCTGCTCTCGCTCGCCGTGGTGCTGCTGCTCGGGCTCGTCGTCATCGGACAGGTGCGCAACGGCCTGCTCGACGCGAAGGAACGGGCCGCGCAGAGCCAGGCGGCCGGCGGGTTCGCGGCCGCACAGGAGAAGGCGGACAGCGCGGGCAACGGGCGGAGCGGCGCGAGCGACACCCGGAACAGCGGCAGCAGCGCGCAGAATTCGGGCACCTGGCTCAACAGCCTCGTCGAGGAGCTGGCCAGCGGCGGCCAGGGCGTCTACTCGGTGGTGGCGCTCAACTCCGACAACGACGAGTCCCCCTTCCTCGGCGACGCGGGCGCCACCACCCGCGGCCCCCGGGCCTCCGGCGACGTCCGCCCCGAGGAGACCATCCCGGCCGAGCTGCGCACCGCGCTCGACGAGTCGCCCGGGACGCACGAGCAGTACGCCAAGGTCTACAGCCAGGACGGCGAGGCGACGGCCGGACTGATCGTCGGCAAGCGCCTCAACGACGACGGCGGCACCCCGTACCAGCTCTACTACGTCTTCCCCTTCACGCAGGAGGAGGAGTCGCTCGCCCTGGTCAAGGGCACTCTGGCGACCGCCGGGGTGTTCGTGGTGATCCTGCTCGGCGGGATCGCCTGGCTGGTGGTGCGCCAGGTCGTCACCCCCGTACGGATGGCGGCCGGGATCTCCGAACGGCTCGCCGCGGGGCGGCTCCAGGAGCGGATGAAGGTCACCGGCGAGGACGACATCGCGCGGCTCGGCGAGTCCTTCAACAAGATGGCGCAGAACCTCCAGCTGAAGATCCAGCAGCTGGAGGCGCTCTCCCGGATGCAGCGCCGCTTCGTCTCCGACGTCTCGCACGAGCTGCGCACCCCGCTCACCACGGTGCGGATGGCCGCCGACGTGATCCACGAGGCGCGGGACGACTTCGACGCCTCGACGGCACGCTCCGCCGAACTGCTGCTCGGGCAGCTGGACCGGTTCGAGTCGTTGCTCGCCGACCTGCTGGAGATCAGCCGCTTCGACGCGGGCGCGGCCAACCTGGAGGCGGACCCGGTCGACCTGCGCACCGTCGTCTCCCGGGTCGTCGACGGCTGCGCGCCCCTCGCCGAGGCCAAGGGCAGCAGGCTGCTCGTCCGGGGCGACGCGGAACCCGTCGTCGCAGAGGCGGACGGGCGGCGCATCGAGCGCGTCCTGCGCAACCTCGTGGACAACGCGATCGAGCACGGCGAGGGCCGGGACGTCGTCGTCCGGCTGGCCTCGGGGGACGGCGCCGTCGCCGTCGCGGTGCGCGACTACGGGGTGGGACTGCGGCGCGGCGAGGTGGAGCGCGTCTTCAACCGCTTCTGGCGCGCCGACCCCGCGCGCGCCCGCACCACCGGCGGCACCGGCCTCGGCCTGTCCATCGCCGTCGAGGACGCGCGGCTGCACGGGGGCTGGCTGCACGCGTGGGGCGTCCCGGGCGGCGGCTCGCAGTTCCGGCTCACCCTGCCGAGCACGGTGGGCGACACCCTGCGCGGCTCGCCCCTCCCGCTGGAACCCGAGGACGCCCGCCGCCGCGAACCCGTACGCGAGACCCCGGTGGAGCACGCGCTCGCCGAGACCGTGCCGGCCCAGACGCGCGAGGCGTCCCCGCCGCGCGCCCGCGCCGCGTCCCCCGGGACGGAAGGACAGGGGGACGAGGGACCGTGAACGAGTGGAACCGGAAGCAGCGGCGGGGCGCGCGCCGCCGGGCCGCGGTGGCGATCACCGGCGCGGTCGGGCTGCTGCTGTCCGGCTGCGCCTCCATGCCGGACGACGGCGGCGTCAAGCACGTCGACTCCTCGCACCGCGCCAAGCCCGACTCGCAGGTCCGGGTCTTCGGCGTCAGCCCGCAGAAGGGGGAGTCGCCGCAGCAGCTCGTCCGCGGCTTCCTGGAGGCCACGACCAGCGACGACGCGGAGTTCGACACGGCCAGGGAGTACCTGACGCCGCGCGCCGCACGGCGGTGGGACCCGTTCGCGCGCACCACCGTCCTGTCCGCCGGGCCCAGCCCGGGCGGCGGCGGCCGCACGGCGGACGAGGACGACGGCCGCGAGGGCTACACGGTCCGGGTCTCCGGCACCCGGATGGCCGAGGTCGACAGCACCCACGCGTACCGCCCCGACGAGGGCGACTACAGCGCCGACCTGCACCTGACCCGGCGGGCCGACGGCGAGTGGCGCATCGACCGGCTGCCCGACGGGCTGGTGATCGGGGACTCCGACTTCCAGCGCAACTACCGCCCCGTCAACGCCTATTACTACGCGCGGCTCGGCCCCGACGCCGAATCCGTCGCGGGCGGCCGGGAGGTGCTCGTCGCCGACCCGGTCTACCTGCGCCGCCGCATCGACCCCGTCACCGAGACCGTCGCCGCGCTGCTCCAGGGCCCGACCCGCTGGATCGAACCGGTGGTCAGCTCCGCCTTCCCGAAGGGCGCCAAGCTGGCGCGCGGCCAGCGACGCCTCTCGCTGGACGACTCCGGCACGCTCTCGATGCGGCTCAACGCGCGGGGAGCGCGCGCCGACAGCGCGCAGTGCGCGCGGATGGGCGCGCAGATCCTGCACACCGTGCAGCACCAGGCGTCGGCCAGGGTCAACCGGGTCGAGCTGAAGGACCCGCACGGCGAACCCGTCTGTGAGCGCACCCGCGAACAGGCGGAGGACTTCGCCCCGGGACGGCTCAACGGCTCGCCCTCCGGCCAGTACTTCATCGACGGCGACCACCGCGTCTCCGCGTTCCGGCGGGGCGGCGCCACCCCGGTGACGGTGCCCGGCCCGCTGGGCCGCGGCGAGGTCGAGATGGGCTCCGTCGCCGTCGACCGGGCCGAGCACACCGGCGCAGCCGTCTCGCGCGGGCGCCGCGCGCTGTACGTCGCGCCGCTGCGCCCGGAGAACGAACTCGAAGGGCCCGTGCTGACCAGCAAGGCCAAGCACGAGAACGACCGGCTGACCACGCCCAGTTGGGACGGCCTCGGCGACCTGTGGATCGCCGACCGCGATCCGGACGACCCGCGGCTGCTGCGGCTGCGCGGCGGCGAGGAGAAGCCGGAGGAGGCGAAGATCAGCGGGCTCGGCGAGGACGAGCGCGTCGAGTCCGTCCGGATCGCCTCGGACGGCGTGCGGATAGCGCTCCGGATCCGTGACGGGGACGGGCACGTCTCGCTCCAGCTCGGCCGCGTCGAACGTTCCGGAACGGTCGAGGAGCCCCGGGTGAAGGTGACCGAACTGCGGCCCGTCGCCCCGCAGTTGGAGGAGGTCGCCGCCGCGTCCTGGGCGGGCGGCAGCCGGCTCGTCGTCGTGGGCCGCGAGGCGGGCGGCGTCCAGCAGATCCAGTACATGGAGACCGACGGCTCGGTCTCCAACCAGCCGACGCTGCCCGGCATCAACGACGTGACGGGCGTCGCGGCCTCCGAGGACGAGACCAAGCCGCTGCTCGCCGCCTCCGAGGACGGCATCGTCCGGCTGCCCCCCGACGCGAACTGGAAGATGCTCACCGAGAGCGGCTCGTCCCCGGCCTACCCGGGCTGACCTCTCCCTTCCCGCTGTCGCGGGAGTTTTCCACAGGGGTGGCCCTGTCGCGGCCGTGCTGCCATGGTGGGCGCCATGCGGGACACGCGGACGTGGTGGGACGGCATCCGGCAGGAGCTCGCGGGGCTGGTGCTCCCCGCGGACTGCGCCGGCTGCGGACTGCCGTGCCGACGCGGCCAGTTGTGCGAGAGCTGCACGGCCCTGCTCACCCGCGCGCCCCCGCGCCGGGTGCGTCCCGCGCGCCCACTGCCCGGCCTGCCCCCGGTGCACGCCGCCCTGACGTACGCGGACGAGGCCCGCGCGGTGCTCCTGGCGCACAAGGAACGCGGCGCCCTCGGCCTGGCCGCTCCCCTCGGCACGGCGCTGGCCCGCGCGGTACGCGCGGCGGTGACGGCGGCGTCCGGGCCGCCGGGCGCGCTGGTGCTGGTGCCGGTGCCGTCGGCGCGTACGGCGGTGGCGCGGCGCGGGCACGACCCGGCGCGGCGGATCGCCGCGGCCGCGGCACGCGAGCTCCGCCGCGCGGGCCTGCCCGCGCGGGTGCTCCCGGTGCTCCGGCAGCGCAGACCCACCGCGGACCAGGCGGGCCTGGACGCGGCGCAGCGGCGGGCGAACCTCGGCGGCGCCCTGGAGGCGCATCCCGGCGGGCTGCTCCGCGCCGCCACCGCCGGGGGCGGCCGGACGGTCCTGGTGGACGACGTGCTGACGACGGGCGCCTCCCTGGCCGAGGCCGCCCGCGCGACGGGTGTGGCGGACGGGGCGGCGGGGGCCGGTGCTCCGGTCGCGGCTGTGGTCGCTGTCCGTACGGGGGTGTGACGGAGGAGGCACCCTTGGAACGAGGTCCGGAACTACCAGAGATACTCGTGCGTTGCAGGTTATAGCGGTGAAAAACCCCTTGAACGGAGGTACGTACCAGTAGGGGGTGCCGACGGTCCCCCGGCGGAGGTACGTTCGGATTGGGGTGACGATCTTCCCTCTGGGGGAGAAGGAGGTGAAAGTCGCAAGCCGACGTTTTCCGGAGGCGCGGCCGAAACCACACCTCCGGTGTCAGAGCACAAAGGAGGCGTTCCGCACCCACCGTCGCGGAACGCTCCGGGAACGGAGTTCTGCGTGGACATCGTCGTCAAGGGCCGAAAGACAGAGGTGCCCGACCGGTTCCGCAAGCACGTGGCCGAGAAGCTGGACAAGATCCAGAAGCTCGACGGAAAGGTCATCAACCTGGATGTCGAGGTGTGCAAGGAGCACAACCCCCGGCAGGCCGACCGTTCCGACAGGGTGGAGATCACCCTGCGCACCCGCGGGCCGGTCATCCGTGCGGAGGCAGCGGCCTCCGACCCCTATGCGGCGCTGGACCTGGCGACCAGCAGGCTGGAGGCGCGACTCCGAAAGCAGCAGGACAAGCGCCGTGTGCACCGCGGGGGAAGCCGCGCGCCGATGAGTGTGGCGGCTGCCACCGCCCACCTCGCGGCAGAACTCAACGGAGAACTCGACGCCGCGGCCTCCACCGCCGACGAGGACGAGGGGCAGCCGGTGACCACCCGGATGGGATCACTGGAAGTGCAGGGAGAAGGCCCGCTCGTCGTGCGGGAGAAGACGCACGCGGCAGCCCCGATGGCGCTCGACCAGGCTCTGCAGGAGATGGAACTGGTCGGGCACGACTTCTATCTGTTCGTCGACGCCGAGACCAAGCAGCCCAGCGTCGTCTACCGGCGACGCGGCTATGACTACGGAGTGATCCACCTGGATCAGGACCCGTTCGTGGTGGAGCCACCGCCGGGCGCCGGAGGCGCGCTCGGCGGCTGACCAGCCCCGACAACCGATGCGGTCGCGCCCCTGGCCGGGATGGGATTCCGGCCGGGGGCGCTGGCATGGCGCCCGGGCGTGAAATCATGTCCGCACGACGCCAACCGACGGCGTGCGCTGTGTGGTTGACGCGTACGGACGGTGTGGTTGATGCGGCACAGCCTGCTGGGGGAGGAACCATGGTGGACAGCTTCGGCCCCGCGATGCCCATGCCCGATATGCGCCCGGGCCCGGGTGAGGAGGCGGGGGAGCGCGGACGTGAGCCCTCCGTCGAACCCATCCGCGTGCTGGTGGTGGACGATCACGAACTCTTCCGCAGAGGTCTGGAGATCGTCCTCAAGCAGGAGGAGGACATCGAGGTCATCGGCGAGGCGGGGGACGGCGCCGAGGCCGTCGAGAAGGCCGCCGACCTGCTGCCCGACATCGTGCTGATGGATGTGCGGATGCCGCGGAGGGGCGGCATCGAGGCCTGTACCTCGATCAAGGAGGTCGTCCCCAGCGCCAAGATCATCATGCTGACGATCAGCGACGAGGAGGCCGACCTCTACGACGCCATCAAGGCCGGGGCGACGGGCTACCTCCTCAAAGAGATCTCCACCGACGAGGTCTCCGCCGCGATCCGCGCCGTCGCCGACGGGCAGTCGCAGATCAGCCCCTCGATGGCGGCCAAGCTGCTCACCGAGTTCAAGTCGATGATCCAGCGCACCGACGAGAGCAAGCTCGTCCCCGCGCCCAAGCTCACCGACCGCGAGCTGGAGGTCCTCAAGCTCGTCGCCACCGGGATGAACAACCGCGACATCGCGAAAGAGCTCTTCATCAGCGAGAACACGGTGAAGAACCACGTCCGCAACATCCTGGAGAAGCTCCAGCTGCACTCCCGCATGGAGGCCGTCGTCTACGCGATGCGGGAGAAGATCCTCGAAATCCGCTGACGGCCCCCGTCCCGTCGCGCGCCGGGTGATCAGCTCAGCGCCGCCGTGAGCGCGGCCGCGGTCCTGGGGTCGTCGCAGCGCTCGATCCGCACGCTCTCGCAGCCCACCCACTCCGCCGCCTCCCGCAGCGCGCGGGCCATCGGCTCGACCGCCTTCACGTCCGCCACGGACACCTGACGTGCGACGAGCGTGCGCCCGTCCCGCCCCGGGTCGACCCGGCCGCACAGCCGTCCGCCCGCCAGCAGCGGCATCGCGAAGTACCCGTGCACCCGCTTCGGGCGCGGCACGTACGCCTCCAGCCGGTGCGTGAAGCCGAAGATCCGCTGGGTGCGGGGACGGTCCCAGATCAGCGAGTCGAAGGGCGAGAGCAGCGTCGTACGGTGCTTGCCGCGTACCGGCGCCGACAGCGCCTCCGGGTGGGCCCAGGCGTGCGCGTCCCAGCCCTCGACCTCGACGGGGACCAGGCCGGTGTCCGGGAGCACGGCTGTGACCTGGTCCTTCTTCAGGCGGTGGTAGTCCGCGAGATCCGCGCGGGTGGCGACGCCCATCGCGGCGCCGGCCTGCGCGACCAGGCGGCGCAGGCACTCGTGGTCGTCGAGTTCGTCGCGCAGCAGCGGGCCGGGGATCGCGCGCTCGGCGAGGTCGTACACGCGCTTCCAGCCGCGGCGCTCGGTGCACACCACCTCACCGGTGTCGAGCAGCCACTCGACGCCGATCTTCGTCTCCGACCAGTCCCACCACTCTCCGCCGTTCCGCCCGCCGCCGAGCTCGGCCGTCGTCAGCGGGCCCTCCGTCTTCAGCCGCTCCCGCACCAGGGCACAGGTGTTCTCGCGGTCCTTCATCTGGTGCCAGCGGTACCCGCGCTCCCGCATCGCGCGCCGCCGGAACGCGAAGTGCGGCCACTCCTCGACGGGCAGCACGCACGCCGCGTGCGACCAGTACTCGAAGCCGCGCCCGCCGGACCAGTACGCCGCTTCGACGTCCTCCCGCGCGAGGGCGCCCAGCCGTGCGTACGGGACCAGTTCGTGCGAGCGGGCCAGCACCGAGATCGTGTCCAGCTGCACGGCGCCGAGCTGCCGCAGCACGCCGCGCACTCCCGCGCGCCGGTCCGGCGCACCGAGCAGCCCCTGGGCCCGCAGGGCGATCCGGCGTGCTTCGTCGGCGGAGAGGGACACTTCGGCATCAGTCATGCGGCACACCCTAAGTGCCCCCACCGACACGCGACTTGGCGTCCGCCGTGCGCTACGCGCGGCTCTCCGGCGGGAGATGGGGCGTCGCCGCGCGGCGCCCGGTGTCCGTGGCCAGCAGCGCGCCGATCCGGGCGTCGCGGCGTACGCCGTGCTGCACCACGCGTGCCCGCATGACCCCTTCGAGGGTGAAGCCGAGCCGTTGTGCGACGGCGAGCGATCCCGCGTTGTCCACATCGGCGACCCATTCGAGGCGTTCGACGCCGAGGCTGTCGAAGGCCCAGTCGATCACGGCCTGTCCGGCCTCGGCGGTGAAGCCGCGGCGCCGCTGCCCGGGCGCGGTCCAGAAGCCGAGTTCGGCTTGGTGTTCCGGGGTGTACAGCCGCTCCAGCCGGACCAGTCCCATGGAGCCGGTGAGGGTGCCGTCGTGGGTGAAGACACCGAAGTTGTACATGGTGTCCTCGCGCCACCCCGCCGGACAGGTCACGCCCACGAACTCCTCGGCGCTGCCCCGCTCGTACGGTTCGGGCAGCGGTATCCAGCGCCGGATGTCCGGGTCCTGGGAGGCGGCGAAGACCGCGTCCGCGTCCTGCTCGGCGAAGGGACGCAGGAGGAGTCGGGGGGTGGTGAGGGTGACGGGTTCCATGCACTGATTGTGCGACCGTCGTCACGGCGTTCACCAGAGCGGATCTTCCCGGGAGTCCGCCCGTTCCCGGCGGCCACGGCACCTTCGGGGGGTCCGGCACGTTGGGGGTACAGGGGCGTACGTCCCTCGCATACGATGGCGGGTGCGGCGGGTCCGTAACGCCGTGCCCGCGCACTGACCGTGCCAGGCCCGACCGGCAAGGAGCCCTTCTAAGTGTCCGTCTTCGGCAAGCTCATGCGTGCAGGTGAAGGGAAGATCCTGCGCAAGCTGGACCGCATCGTGCGGCAGGTGAATTCCATCGAAGAGGACTTCGTGGAGCTGTCGGACGCCGAGCTTCGGGCTCTCACGGACGAATACAAGCAGCGGTACGCGGACGGCGAAAGTCTCGACGACCTGATGCCGGAGGCGTTCGCGACCGTGCGCGAGGCCGCGAAGCGCGTCCTCGGCCAGCGGCACTACGACGTGCAGCTGATGGGCGGCGCCGCCCTGCACCTCGGGTACGTGGCCGAGATGAAGACCGGCGAGGGCAAGACCCTGGTCGGCACCCTGCCCGCGTATCTCAACGCGATCTCGGGCGACGGTGTGCACATCATCACCGTCAACGACTACCTCGCGCAGCGTGACTCCGAGTGGATGGGCCGTGTGCACCGCTTCCTGGGCCTGGAAGTCGGCTGCATCGTCGCCAACATGACGCCGCAGCAGCGCCGTGACCAGTACAACTGCGACATCACCTACGGCACGAACAACGAGTTCGGCTTCGACTACCTGCGCGACAACATGGCGTGGTCGAAGGACGAGCTGGTGCAGCGCGGCCACAACTTCGCGATCGTCGACGAGGTCGACTCCATCCTGGTCGACGAGGCGCGCACCCCGCTGATCATCTCCGGCCCGGCCGACCAGGCCACCAAGTGGTACAGCGATTTCGCCAAGTTGGTGAAGCGGCTGGAGAAGGGCGAGCCCGGCGACCCGCGCACCCAGAAGCCCGAGACGGGCGACTACGAGATCGACGAGAAGAAGCGCACCGTCGCCATTCACGAGTCGGGCGTGGCCAAGGTCGAGGACTGGCTCGGCATCGACAACCTCTACGAGTCGGTCAACACCCCGCTCGTCGGTTACCTCAACAACGCGATCAAGGCCAAGGAGCTCTACAAGAACGACAAGGACTACGTCGTCATGGACGGCGAAGTCATGATCGTCGACGAGCACACCGGCCGTATCCTCGCGGGCCGCCGCTACAACGAGGGCATGCACCAGGCGATCGAGGCGAAGGAAGGGGTGGACATCAAGGACGAGAACCAGACCCTCGCCACGATCACCCTGCAGAACTTCTTCCGCCTCTACAACACCCTCTCCGGCATGACCGGTACGGCGATGACCGAGGCCGCCGAGTTCCACCAGATCTACAAGCTGGGCGTCGTCCCGATCCCGACGCACCGCCCGCTGGCCCGCGCCGACCAGGCCGACCTGATCTACCGCACCGAGGTCGCCAAGTTCGACGCGGTGGTGGACGACATCGCCGAGAAGCACGAGAAGGGCCAGCCGGTCCTCGTCGGTACGACCTCCGTCGAGAAGTCCGAGTACCTCTCGAAGCAGCTGAACAAGCGCGGCGTCCGGCACGAGGTGCTGAACGCGAAGAACCACGAGCGCGAGGCCGCGATCGTCGCCGAGGCGGGCCGCAAGGGCGCCGTCACCGTCGCGACGAACATGGCCGGCCGCGGTACGGACATCAAGCTCGGCGGCAACGCCGACGACCTCGCCGAGAAGGAGCTGCGGGCCAAGGGCCTGGACCCGGTCGAGCACGCCGAGGACTGGGCCGCCGCGCTGCCCGGCGCCATGGAGAAGGCCGAGAAGGCCGTGGAGCAGGAGTTCGACGAGGTCAAGGAGCTCGGCGGGCTGTACGTGCTGGGCACCGAGCGGCACGAGTCGCGCCGCATCGACAACCAGCTGCGCGGCCGCTCCGGCCGTCAGGGCGACCCGGGCGAGTCCCGCTTCTACCTGTCCCTGGGCGACGACTTGATGCGGCTGTTCAAGGCGCAGATGGTCGAGCGCGTGATGTCCATGGCGAACGTCCCGGACGACGTGCCGATCGAGAACAAGATGGTCACCCGCGCCATCGCCTCGGCCCAGTCGCAGGTCGAGCAGCAGAACTTCGAGATCCGCAAGAACGTCCTCAAGTACGACGAGGTCCTCAACCGTCAGCGTGAGGTCATCTACGGCGAGCGCCGCCGCGTCCTGGAGGGCGAGGACCTGCGCGAGCAGGTGCGGCACTTCATGGACGACACCATCGAGGCGTACGTCCAGGCCGAGACCGTCGAGGGCTTCGCCGAGGAGTGGGACCTGGACCGGCTGTGGAGCGCGTTCAAGCAGCTGTACCCGGTCAAGGTCACGATCGAGGAGCTGGAGGACGCCGCGGGCGACCGCGAGGGCATCACCTCCGACTTCATCATCGAGTCCATCAAGGACGACATCCACCAGCAGTACGACGCCCGCGAGGAGGAGCTCGGCGCGGACATCATGCGTGAGCTGGAGCGTCGCGTCGTCCTCTCGGTGCTCGACCGCAAGTGGCGTGAGCACCTCTACGAGATGGACTACCTGCAGGAAGGCATCGGCCTGCGGGCGATGGCCCAGAAGGACCCGCTGGTCGAGTACCAGCGGGAGGGCTACGACATGTTCCAGGCCATGATGGAGGGCATCAAGGAGGAGTCCGTCGGCTATCTGTTCAACCTGGAGGTCCAGGTCGAGCAGCAGGTCGAGGAGGTCCCCGTCGAGGAGAAGGCCGAGGCCGGCGAGAAGAAGGCCTCGCTCGACAAGGAGGAGGCCGTCCCCGCCGGCGCGGGCGCCCCGGCCATCCGCGCCAAGGGCCTCGACGCCCCGCAGCGCCCGGACCGCCTGCACTTCTCCGCGCCGACCGCCGAAGGCGGCGTCGTCGAGGGCGAGATGGACGCGGGCGGCACCCCCGTCCGCTCCGAGGCCGACGGCATGACGCGCGCCGAGCGGCGCAAGGCCCAGAAGGGCAAGCGCCGCAAGAAGTGACCTGGGCATCAAGCCCGGTCCGGGCCCCGTCACCTCGCACCGAGGCGGCGGGGCCCGGCCGCGTTTCCGGCCGGGCCGCGGTGGTCAGCCTGGTCAGCCCTCGACGGCGGTCCTGGCCGGGAACAGGCCGTCCAGTTCGACGGCGGCGCAGAGCCAGCGGCGTTCGGCGTCGTACTCCAGGCGGAAGGCCATGGCCCGCTGACGTCCGCCCGTCATCACCCGCGCGAACGCCTCGATCACGCCCTCGCGGGGGCGGGTGCCCCGCGCCTCCAGCACGGTGGGGGTGCCGCGCTCGCGGCCGCGCGGGCGGAGCGGGGCGAGCGGCCCGAGCGCGAGCAACTGCTCGTACGCGGCGTCCGTGACGTGGCGCAGCAGCGCGTGCACCGGGCGCTGGCCGCTGAGGACCAGCAGCAGCTGCCGGGCGAACCACAGCGGGGGCTGCCGCTCGCGCTCCCGCATCGCGGCGGCCCGCAGGGCCGAGGCGGCGGGCCGGGACGAGGGGCGGCGGCTGTCCCGCCGGCCCGGCGGCCGGGTCCGGGCGGCCCCGCGGGTGCGCGGGACGGGGCGCTCCACGGGGGCGTTCTGCGGGGTGTCGGGTGCGGTGTCGTCCGGGGTTCGCGGGGCGGCGTCGGCGTCCGGCTCGGTGTCGTCCGGGGTGCGGCGGCGTTGCTGCGGGACGCGGCCTTCCGCGGTGGGGCGGCGTTCCGCGTCCGCTGCCCAGGTGGCCGAACCGGCCTGCGCCGTGCGGGAGTTGGGCGTCGCGGCGGAGGGTTGCGTCTCCGGCCGGCTGTGCGCGGCCGTGCGGGGCGGGGCCGTGTCGTCCGGGGCCTGCGGTCGCCGGGCGCTTGCCGCGGCCGTGGCAGGGGCGGATAAGGCGGTCGTGGCCGTGGGCTCGGCCGTGGTGGTCGCGGGTGCCGGCTCCGTGGTCCTGCGGTGCTCGGCGCTCGTCGCGGTGACGTCTGTGCTCATGCTGGAGTCCCCCGTTCCGTGTCCTGGGCTCATCCGCGTGCTGGCGGATACCCGCCGGTAGGTTCCGGTTGTTTCTAGCGGTCGTGATCACGGGCTGCAACGCGTTGCAACCCGGACGGGGAGCGGCGAAAAATTCCCCCGTAAGACGGTCGGGGCTTCTCCGTGTTGACGACGGGCCCCGCTCACCTGCGGTTGTCGGCGGCACCGGCGTCGCGCCGACGGCGAAGTGGGTCCGTATCCTGACGGAGCATCCGGTCCGGCGATACACGAAAGCGGCAGCCATGCGCGTCTACCTCCCCCTGACTCTCCCGGCTCTCGAAGCCGCTCACCGCGCGGGCCGCTCCGGTCCCGAGTCCGGCGCGCAGACCGCGTACGCCGTGACCCCGGGCCTGCGCGAGTGGTGCGGCACCGAGGACTCGGAGGAGCTGGAGTACGCCGCGCTGAGCTGCGCGGCCGAGGCGTCGCTGCGGCTGCTCGCGGCCGCCCCCGAGGCGCCGCGGCGCCGGGTCGTGCTCGCCGCCGAGATCCCCGACGCGGCCGTGACCCCCGCGCCCGAGGAGACCGCGAGGCTGCTGGGCGAGGTGCGGGTCGAG
Source organism: Streptomyces sp. HNM0574 (assembly GCF_012726235.1). GTDB lineage: Bacteria > Actinomycetota > Actinomycetes > Streptomycetales > Streptomycetaceae > Streptomyces. The sequence goes on along the minus strand of NZ_JAASAH010000003.1, from coordinate 515,183 downwards.
GGCGCGGTGCGGATGTCGCAGGTGGCGGCCGTGCACGCGGATGCCGAGGACGCGGAGCAGGTCGTCACCACGGCCGCCGGCGCGGTGACGGCGGCGGACGACGGTGACGAGGGCGCGGCGGCCACGGCCGACCGCGCCGGGGACCGCGACCTGCTGTGGTTCGCGACGCAGGAGATTCCGGGCCTGCTGTCCTGACCTGCGGTTCCGTCCGGCCCGGCGGCCGCGTCCGGTGAGTTCTTCGTACCGGCCGCCCGGCCTGTGGATAACGCGTACCGGCTGTCGGCCGTGACGCGTACCGTCATGGACATGGATTCGGGGAAATCTTCGGGGAACACGTCGACGGACGATTCGAGGGGGGCGGCCGGACGGGCCCACATCGTGTGGGACTGGAACGGCACGCTGCTGCACGACATCCACGCGGTGATCGAGGCGACGAACGCCGCCTTCGGCGAGCTCGGCATGGAGCCCATCACGCTGGAGCGGTACCGCGAGCTGTACTGCGTTCCCGTGCCGAGGTTCTACGAGCGGCTGATGGGACGCCTGCCGGACGAGCAGGAGTGGCAGGTCATGGACGCCACCTTCCACAAGCACTACTGGCGTGAGGTGCGCGGGGCGGGGCTGGCGGACGGCGCGCAGGAACTGCTGGCGGCGCGCGGCCGGGGCGGGGGAACGCAGTCGCTGTGCTCGCTGGCGCCGCACGAGAGGCTGCTGCCGCTGCTGGACACCTACGGCATCGCGCACCACTTCGTCCGGGTCGACGGCGCGACGGGTCCCGCCGGCGGCGGCAAGGCCGAGCAGATGGCCGGGCACCTCAGGGCGCTGGACGGGGTCGACCCGGCCCGCACGGTGGTCATAGGTGACGCGGTGGACGACGCCCTGGCGGCGGCGCACGTCGGTGCGCACGCGGTGCTGTACACCGGGGGCTCGCACAGCCGGGCCAGCCTGCGCTCGGCGGGGGTTCCGGTCGTGGACACCCTGGCCGAGGCCGTCGACACCGCGGACGATCTGGCCCTCCGGGCCGCCGGCTGACCGCCGTGTCACAGCTCCGTAGCGGGCGTGCATCAGGCCCGTACCGGTCGCACACCCGGCGTCGGGCAGCGCGCGGGCGCGCTTCTCACCGCCGGGTGTGCGCCCCCGCCCGCCGGGCCCGTGCCCAGGCGGGCGCGGGGGCCTCACGAGCAGCGGGGACGCGGAAGCGCGCCGGGTCGCTGTCCAAACCGTCAAAGTTCGCTCTTCAGCTTTGTACACATACGGCCCATGACGGGTCCCTGGCGTAGAGCGATAGCCTTACGTACGTGATCAGCGCGATATCTCACGGAGACGGCGCGAGCCGTGGTGGCTACGGCAGCCACCCGGGCATCGCCGTCGCCCCGCGCGCCACAGCGCCCGGGCATCCGCTGGTCTCTTCGCACGGCACGGCGTCGCGTTCGAACGGTCACCCCGTGGCGATTCCGCGCATCCACCACCCCGACGTCACGCAACGGCGCGCGACAGGAGCCAGAGGACATGCAGACCAAGCTGGATGAAGCAAAGGCCGAGCGGCTGGCAGAGGCCGCCCGGGTAGCTGAGCAAAGCTCTGCCGGGGGGCACCACCCCGTGCCGGGCCTTGAGAACGGCGCCCTCGAGGCGTTTCTCCAGCGCTACTACCTGCACACCGCCCCCGAGGACCTCAACGGCCGCGACCCGGTCGACATCCTGGGCGCCGCGTTCGCGCACTACCGGCTGGGCCAGGAGCGCCCGCAGGGCACCGCGAACGTCCGGGTCTACACGCCGTCCGTCGACGAGAACGGCTGGACGTGCACGCACACGGTCGTCGAGATCATCACGGACGACATGCCGTTCCTGGTCGACTCGGTCACCAACGAGCTCTCCCGCCAGGGCCGCGGCATCCACGTCGTCATCCACCCGCAGGTGGTCGTCCGCCGCGACGTGACGGGCAAGCTGCTGGAGGTGCTCGACGCCGGCCGCGACCAGACCTCCGACGGCACGACGCCGACCAACGGCGGTTCGGGCCAGGAGCTGCCGCACGACGCGGTCGTCGAGTCCTGGATCCACGTCGAGATCGACCGCGAGACCGAGCGCGAGGACCTGAAGGAGATCACCTCCGAGCTGCTGCGCGTCCTCTCCGACGTCCGTGAGGCCGTCGAGGACTGGCAGAAGATGCGGGACGCGGCGACGCGGATCGCGGACGGGCTCCCGCAGGAGCCGCTCGCCGCCGATCTGCCGGAGCGCGAGATCGACGAGGCGCGGGAGCTGCTCGGCTGGCTGGCCGACGACCACTTCACCTTCCTCGGGTACCGCGAGTACGAGCTGTCGGAGGAGACCGTCGAGGGCGAGGAGGAGCTCGTCCTCGCGCCCGTCGCCGGGACCGGCCTCGGCATCCTCCGCTCCGACCCGCACCACACCGACAGCGTCGACGGCCACCCCGTCTCGCCGTCCTTCAACCGGCTGCCCACCGATGCGCGCGCCAAGGCGCGCGAGCACAAGCTGCTGGTGCTGACGAAGGCCAACAGCCGGGCGACGGTGCACCGTTCGTCGTACCTCGACTACATCGGCGTGAAGAAGTTCGACGCCGAGGGCAACGTCGTCGGTGAGCGCCGCTTCCTGGGCCTGTTCTCCTCCGCCGCGTACACCGAGTCGGTGCGCCGCGTCCCCGTCATCCGCCGCAAGGTGGACGAGGTGCTGGCCTCCGCCGGCTTCGCGCCCGACAGCCACGCGGGCCGTGACCTGCTCCAGGTGCTGGAGACCTATCCGCGCGACGAGCTGTTCCAGACGCCCGTCCCGCAGCTGCGCGACATCACCACCTCCGTGCTCTACCTCCAGGAGCGCCGCCGGCTGCGGCTGTTCCTCCGGCAGGACGAGTACGGCCGGTACTACTCGGCGCTGGTCTACCTGCCGCGCGACCGCTACACCACGGGCGTCCGGCTGCGCCTGACCGAGATCCTCACCGAGGAACTGGGCGGCGCCAGCGTCGACTTCACGGCGTGGAACACCGAATCGGTGCTCTCCCGGCTGCACTTCGTCATCCGCCTGGAGCCCGGCGCCCGCCTGCCGCACCTCACCGACGCCGAGACCGACCGGATCGAGGCGCGGCTCGCCGAGGCCGCCCGGTCCTGGGCCGACGGCTTCAACGAGGCCCTGATCGCCGAGTTCGGCGAGGAGCACGCGGCCGAGCTGCGTCACCGGTACGACGCGGCCGCCTTCCCCGAGGGCTACAAGGCGGACTTCGCGCCGCGCGCCGCCGTCGCCGACCTCCAGCACATCCAGCGACTGGCCAGCAGCGAGGGCGACTTCGCGCTCAGCCTGTACGAGCCGGTCGGCGCCATGCCGGGCGAGCGCCGCTTCAAGATCTTCCGGGTCGGTGAGCCGGTCTCGCTGTCCGCGGTGCTGCCGGTGCTCCAGGCCATGGGCGTCGAGGTCGTCGACGAGCGGCCGTACGAGCTGCGCGCCTCCGACCGCAGCACGGCCTGGATCTACGACTTCGGCCTGCGGCTGCCCAGCGGCGCGCAGGAGCTCGGGGACGACGCGCGCGAGCGCTTCCAGGACACCTTCACCGCGGTGTGGACGGGCCAGGCGGAGAACGACGGGCTCAACGCACTCGTCCTGACCGCGGGCCTGACCTGGCGGCAGGCGATGGTGCTGCGCTGCTACGCGAAGTACCTGCGCCAGGCCGGCGCGACCTTCAGCCAGAGCTACATGGAGGACACCCTCCGGCGGAACGTGCACACCACGCGCCTGCTGGTGAACCTCTTCGAGGCGCGGCTCGACCCGGGCCGCTCCGGCGCCGGCCACGAGCTGACGGACGGGCTGCTGGAGGAGCTGGACGGCGCGCTCGACGAGGTCGCGAGCCTCGACGAGGACCGCATCCTGCGCTCCTTCCTGACGGTCATCAAGGCCACGCTGCGCACCAACTACTTCCAGAACGCGAGCGACGGCAGCACCGCCAGCACCGGCCGGGGCACCGGCATCGGCCGCAGCCGCGGCCTCGGCGCCGAGAACCCGCACGCGTACATCTCCGTGAAGCTGGACCCGCGGGCGATCCCGGACCTGCCCGCGCCGCGCCCCGAGTACGAGATCTGGGTGTACTCGCCGCGCGTCGAGGGCGTGCACCTGCGCTTCGGCAAGGTCGCGCGCGGTGGTCTGCGCTGGTCGGACCGTCGGGAGGACTTCCGCACCGAGATCCTGGGCCTGGTCAAGGCGCAGGAGGTCAAGAACACCGTGATCGTGCCGGTCGGCGCGAAGGGCGGCTTCGTCGGCAAGCAGCTGCCGAACCCGGCCGTGGACCGGGACGCGTGGCAGGCCGAGGGCATCGCCTGCTACAAGACCTTCATCTCCGGCCTGCTCGACATCACCGACAACCTCGTCGCCGGTGAGGTCGTCCACCCGCAGGACGTGGTGCGGCACGACGGCGACGACACCTACCTCGTCGTCGCCGCCGACAAGGGCACCGCCACCTTCTCCGACATCGCCAACGAGGTCGCCGTCGCGTACGGCTTCTGGCTGGGTGACGCCTTCGCCTCCGGCGGCAGCGCCGGCTACGACCACAAGGGCATGGGCATCACCGCGCGCGGCGCCTGGGAGTCGGTCAAGCGGCACTTCCGCGAGCTGGGGCACGACACCCAGACCCAGGACTTCACCGCGGTCGGCGTCGGCGACATGTCCGGTGACGTCTTCGGCAACGGCATGCTGCTCTCCGAGCACATCCGCCTGGTCGCGGCCTTCGACCACCGGCACATCTTCCTCGACCCGAACCCGGACGCGGCCACCTCGTACGCCGAGCGCCGCCGGATGTTCGAGCTGCCCCGCTCGTCCTGGGCCGAGTACGACACCTCGCTGATCTCCGCCGGCGGCGGTGTGCACCCGCGCAGCGCCAAGTCGGTGCCGATCACCCCGCAGGTGCGCGAGGCCCTCGGCATCGACGAGGGCGTCACCAAGATGACCCCGGCCGAGCTGATGCGGGCGATCCTGCGGGCCCCGGTCGACCTGCTGTGGAACGGCGGCATCGGCACCTACGTCAAGGCGGGTTCGGAGACCAACGCGGACGTGGGCGACAAGGCCAACGACGCGATCCGGGTGGACGGCCAGGACCTGCGGGTCAAGGTCGTCGGCGAGGGCGGCAACCTCGGCCTCACCCAGCTGGGCCGGATCGAGTTCGCGCTCGGCGGCGGCCGCGTCAACACCGACGCGATCGACAACAGTGCGGGCGTGGACACCTCCGACCACGAGGTGAACATCAAGATCCTGCTCAACTCGGTCGTCGCGAACGGCGACATGACCGTGAAGCAGCGCAACGCCCTGCTCGCGGAGATGACGGACGAGGTCGGCGAGCTCGTGCTGCGCAACAACTACGCGCAGAACACCGCCCTGGCCAACTCCCAGGTCGGCGCCTCCAGCCTGCTCCAGGCCCACCAGCGCTACATGCGGCGGCTCAGCAAGGAGGGCAAGCTCAACCGGCAGCTGGAGTTCCTCCCGAGCGACAAGCAGATCCGTGACCGCATCGCCGCGGGCCACGGCCTGACCCAGCCCGAGCTGGCCGTCCTGCTCGCGTACACGAAGATCACCGTCACCGACGAGCTGATCGGTACGCAGCTGCCGGACGACCCGTACCTCCAGGGCCTGGCGTACGCGTACTTCCCGAAGGCGCTGCGCGACCGCTTCCCCGAGGAGGTCATCGGGCACGCGCTGCGCCGCGAGATCGTCACCACGCTGCTGGTCAACGACACGGTGAACACCGGCGGTTCGACCTTCCTGCACCGCATGAAGGAGGAGTCGGGCGCGTCGACGGAGGAGATCGTCAGGGCGCACACAGCGGCCCGGGAGATCTTCGGCCTCGGCGCCATGTGGGACGAGGTCGAGTCGCTCGACAACGTCGTGTCCGCCGAGGTGCTCACCAGCATCCGGCTCCAGTCCCGGCGGCTCGTCGAACGGGCCACCCGCTGGCTGCTGAACAACCGTCCGCAGCCGCTGGCGCTCGCCGACACGATCGAGCTGTTCCACGAGCGCGTCGAGCAGGTGTGGGCCGAGCTGCCGCAGCTGCTCAAGGGCGACGACCTGAAGTGGCAGCGCGCCATCTTCGAGCGGCTGGAGACGGCGGGCGTCCCGGAGGGCTTGGCGCAGCGTGTCGCCGGCTTCTCGGCCGCGTTCTGCGGGCTGGACGTCGTCGCGGTCACCGACCGTACGGGCGTCGATCTGATCGACGTCGCCGCGGTCTACTTCGACCTCGGTGACCGGCTCGGCATCACCCAGCTCCAGGAGCGGGTCAGCGAGCTGCCGCGGGCCGACCGCTGGCAGTCGATGGCGCGCGCGTCCATCCGCGAGGACCTCTACGCGGCGCACCAGCTGGTCGCCGCCGACGTCCTGTCCGAGGGCGGCGAGAGCGCGACGCCGGAGGAGCGGTACGCGGAGTGGGAGAAGAAGAACCACAACATCCTCTCCCGTGCCCGGGCGACGCTGGAGGAGATCCAGTCCTCGGAGACCTTCGACCTGGCGAACCTCTCGGTGGCGATGCGCACGATGCGTACCCTCCTGCGCAGCAACCGCTGAGCCGCGGGGCCGGGTGAGCCCGGCCGCGTGAGCGGCGCCTTCCGGCCGTCTTCCCGGGCCCTGTGCCCGGGGAGGCGGCCGTTTGCGTGCGTGCGGCCGTCTCCGGTAGCGGCGGTGCGGGGTGCGCGGCAACGTGGGTTTCCCCGCCCCGTCGCTTTCCCACGGCCTGTCCGGTCAGAGACGCAGGTGAACAATGAAGCGCATCCTTCTCCGCTCGGGTAAGAGTCCGTTCGACGTCGTCACTCCGGAGCAGGTCATCTCGCAGGACCTGATCGGCACCAACTCCGGGAACCTGCTGTTCAGCGACGCGGCGCACAAGATCCTGCTCACCCCCGGGACGGAGGTGACCTCGAACGGCATCAGGACCGACCCCTCGCCGTCGAGCGCCGCGCGGATCAACGAGCGGTACGACGTGTTCGTCGTCCCGCTCGCCAACGCCTTCCGGCCCAGCTTCCAGGGCGCACTGGACCGGCTCTCGCAGCTGATCGAGCAGCTGCGCATCCCCGTCGTGGTGCTCGGCGTCGGCGCGCAGGCGGGCGCGGACTACGACACGGCGGGCATCAGTGAACTGCGGCCCTCGGTGCGGCGGTTCATGAAGGCCGTGCTCAAGCGGTCGGAGTCGGTCGGTGTGCGCGGCGAGATGACCGCCGACTACCTGCGCGGGCTGGGCTTCGACGAGGTCGAGGTGATCGGCTGCCCGTCGATGTTCCTGCACGGCGACACCTTCCCCGAGCTGCCCGCCTTCGACGGCAGGCGGAAGCTGACGCCCAAGGCCCGGATCGCGGTGAACGTCTCGCGGGGCTCGTCGAAGGTCGGCCCGATCGCGGAGATCGTCGAGGGCACCTGCCGCCGCTACCCGAACCTGGGCTACTTCGCGCAGAACCTCACCGACGCCGAACTCCTCTTCTGGGGCGACACCTCGCACGCCACCGGAAGCACCAAGCGGATGCCGACCCTGGGCACCCACCCGCTGCTGCGCGACGGCCGCCCCCGGGTGCCGATCGACCCGGTGACGTGGATCGAGGAACTGCGCGGCTACGACTTCGCGTTCGGCACCCGCATCCACGGCAACATCGCCGCGCTGCTCGCCGGCACCCCGGCCGTGGTGCTCTGCCACGACTCGCGGACGCTCGAACTCTGCCGCTACTTCGAGATCCCGTACCAGATGCTCGGCGAACTCCCGGCCGACACCGACCCGGCCGACCTGTACGAGAAGGCCGACTTCTCCGGGCTGACCGGCGGCCACCAGGAGCGCTTCGAGCGGTTCACGGCCTTCCTCGACAAGCACGGGCTGCCCAACACCTTCACCCACGGCGACGGCGGCGCCGCCTTCGACGCACGCCTCGCCGAGCTGCGGCTGCCCGACTCGATCCGCCGCTGGGACGGCTCGGACGACGGCGCGCTCGGCTACCGGATCGGCTGGCTCCGCGAGCAGACGCAGCGCGGCCAGCAGAGTCTGCACAAGGAACTGAAGGCGGCGCGGGAGACCCTCGCGGAGCTCCAGGCCCGCAACGAGGAGCTGGAGCGCCGGACCGCGGCGGTGGAGCAGCGGCTCGCAGCTCCGGGCCCGGGCCCGGCGGCCACGGCCTCCGCCGTCCGGGCGTGGCTCCGCCGCAGGCTCGAACGCCGCGCCTGACCCGCGTCCGGCCCGTGCCCGGCCCGCGTCCGCCCCGTTCGGGCCCCGGGCCCGGGCCACCCGGACGGGGGAGGGCCGGGGCCCCGGGGCGGCCGACGGAGTGCAGGACCCTCCCGCTTCGCTGAGGATGAAGGCGACAAACCTCGCATCTGTGGGGAACCGGCGTACCGGGCCGAGCTGTTCGGACGCCGGTGCCTCCACGACGGCGCGGCCGGGCGGGCACCAAGGGCCCGGACCGGCGGCGCCGCCGCAGGGGAAAGGGAGCCGCCATGACAGCCCCGACGCGTGCCGAGCGCCGTACGAGCGCCACGGGTCCGCTGCACAACACCGCCGTCGTCCTGGCCGCCGGGACGGGGGAACGAGTCGGACTCGGGACCCCGAAACAGCTGGTGAAGATCGCGGGCAAGACGATCCTGGAGCACACGCTCACCGTCTTCGAACTCGCCCCCGGCATCGACGACATCGTGGTGATGATGACGCCCGGCTACGTGGGCGACGCCGAGAAGATCGTCGACAAGGCCGGGCTCACCAAGGTGACGCACATCCTGGAGGGCGGGGCCAGCCGCAACGCCACCACCGAACGCGCGCTGGCCGCCCTCGCCGCGCGGCTCCCCGAGGGCGAGGACCAGAACGTCGTCCTGCACGACGCCGTCCGCCCCCTGCTGTCGCAGGAGGTCATCGCGAGCTGTCTGACGGCGCTGGAGACCTACCGCGCCGTCGACGTCGCCATACCCTCGGCCGACACCATCATCGTCACCAGACCGCACGGCGACGACGGCGAGTGGATCACCGACATCCCCGACCGCAACCGGCTGCGCCGCGGCCAGACCCCGCAGGCGTTCCGGCTGTCCACGCTGCGCGAGGCGTACGCGCGGGCCGCGAAGGACCCCAACTTCGTGGCCACGGACGACTGTTCGGTCGTGCTGACCTATCTGCCGGACGTGCCGGTCGACGTCGTCGTCGGCGACGAGCACAACATGAAGATCACCGAGCCCGTCGACATCCACCTCGCCGACCGGCTCTTCCAGCTCTCCTCGCACACCGTCCCGCCCCGTCCGGACGACTCGGCCTACCGCAAGCTGCTCGCCGACAAGACCCTCGTCGTCTTCGGCGGCTCCTCCGGCATCGGCGCCGACCTCGCCGGCCTCGCCGAACACCACGGCGCCCGGGTCTTCCGGCACAGCCGCTCCACCACGGACACCTACGTCGAGCGGCTCGGCGACGCGGAGCGGGCGCTCGCCGAGGCCCACGAGAGCACCGGACGCGTCGACTTCGTCGTGAACACCGCCGCGATCCTGCGGATCGGCAGGCTCGCCGAGTTCGACGACGCGCTGGTGCGCGAGACCCTCGACGTGAACTACCTGGGTCCGGTGCTCATCGCCAAGGCCGCGCACCCCTATCTGGCCGCCAGCAAGGGCCACTTCCTGCTGTTCACCTCCAGCAGCTACACGCGCGGACGGGCCGAGTACAGCCTCTACTCGTCCACCAAGGCCGCCATGGTCAACCTCGTGCAGGCCCTCGCCGACGAGTGGGCCGAGGACGGCATCCGCACCAACTGCGTCAACCCCGAGCGCACCCGCACCCCGATGCGGCTCCAGGCGTTCGGCGAGGAGCCCCCGAGCACGCTGCTCACCTCGGAGGCCGTCGCCAGGACCTCCCTGGACGTGCTGCTGTCCTCGCTCACGGGCCACGTCATCGACGTGCGCCTCGACGATCCGATGGAGAACGCTTCCTGATGCCCCGCATGGAACCCGGCGCGGCAGCCCGCCTCCTCGCCCAACGCCCGTACGCCACCGCCTGCTTCGCGCTCGGCTGGCTGCTGATGCCGGCCGCGGCGCTGTGGGGGAACGCGCCCGCGTTCGCCGCCGCGCTCGTCCTCGGCTACCTCTCCGACCGGTCGCTCAGCCGGGACGGCGGGCGGCTCGACAAGGCCCTGCGCGAGGTGCGGTTCCCCGCGACCGTGCGCTTCCTGCTCCGCCAGGTGCTGCTGGTCCTGCTGCTGGTGCGGGCCGGCGCGTCCGCCGGGCTGCTGACCGTCGCGCTGGTGGCGCTCCTCGCGTACTACCTGTTGCAGGTGCCGCAGAGTGTGCTGCTGCACCGGGTCCGCGGCTCGCGGAAGCTGCCGCTGGCGGCGCGCAACATCGACCTGACGGGGCTGGGGCTGCGCGACACCCCGTCGCGGACGTGGACGTCCAGGGCGTTCAGCAAGTCCATGCACACCGACGTCCTGGCGATGGCCGGGCTGCTGGCCGCCGTGACCGTCGGCCTGGACTGGCCCGGCTACCTCGGCTGCGGCCTGACGGTGGCGCTCTGCCTCGGGTACGCGCTGGTGCTGGGCGTGGTGTGGCTGCGGGCGCGGGGCATGCCGGACAAGGAGCGGGTGCTCGACCACGCGGACGCCTGGCTCCGCTCGTACCGGCCGACGGTGATGCTCTACTTCTCCGGCACCAGGGGCTCCGCCTACCAGGCCAACATGTGGCTGCGGACGCTGGCGGCGGCGGGCGGGCGTCCGCTGGTCCTGCTGCGCGAGCGGCACATCCTGGAGAACCTCGACCCGACGCCGCTGCCCGTGCTGTGCGTCCCGTCCGCGACGGACGTGATGAACCGCGACTTCTCCTCGGTGCGGCTCGTGCTGTACCCGGCGAACGTCGGCCCGAACATCCACGTGCTGCGGATGCCGCAGGCCAGGCACGTCTTCATCGGCCACGGCGACAGCGACAAGGTCGCCTCGATCAACCCGTACGCGAAGGTCTACGACCAGGTGTGGACGGCGGGACGCGCGGGCCGGGACCGGTGGGCGGCCGCCGGGGTCGGCGTGCGCGACAGCGCCGTCGTCGAGGTCGGCCGGCCCCAGCTGGCCGAGGTGCGGCGCGGCCCGCGCCCGGCGGACGGCAGCCCGCTCACCGTGCTGTACGCGCCGACCTGGGAGGGCTGGACCGACGAGCCGGGCAACACCTCGCTGATCGTCTCGGGCGCGGCCGTCGTCGAGCTGCTGCTCTCGCTCCCGACGCCGGTGCGCGTGCTGTACAAGCCGCACCCGTACACCGGCATCCGCGCGCCCGAGGCCCGCGAGGCGCACGGGGCGATCGTGGCCGCGCTGGAGCGGGCCAACGCGCGCGCGGAAGCGGACCGCGCCGGGGCGGACGGCGGGGAGGAGGCGCTCCGGGTGGCCGCCGCGCGGGAGGAACTGGAGCGTGTGGAGGCCGAGTTGGCGTCCCTCGGCAGCCGCCCCCGGCCTGAGGCCGACGACGCGGAGCGCTCCCGGGACGCGCACTTCACCGCGGCCGACGCGGCCCGCGCCGAGGAGCTCGCGCGGGCCAGGGAGGCGCTGCTGTGGCGCGGCACCGAACCGTGGCGGCACCAGCACATCACCGCGGAAGGACCGCACCTGTACTCCTGCTTCAACGCCTGCGACCTGCTCGTCTCCGACGTCTCCAGCGTCGTCTCCGACTTCATGGCCGGCGGGAAGCCGTACGCGATCACGGACGTGGCGGAGCTCGGCGCGGACGAGTTCCGCCGCCGCAACCCGTCGGCCGGGGCCGCGTACCTGCTCTCGCCGGACGCGCGGGAGCTCGGTGACATCGTCACCCACGCCGCTGCGCACGCCGGTTCCGGGGACGACCCGATGGCGGAGGAGCGGGCGCGGCTGCGGCACTACCTCCTCGGGCCCGAGACGCCGGACGCCACCACCCGGTTCAACGCGGCGGTCGCGGCGCTCCTCCCGCCGGAGGCGGAGCACGGCCCGGATTCCGCGACGGAGCCCGTCACCGACGCGGACGACGGGGAGGACCCGGACGGTCCGGAGGCGCGCGGGTCAGCGGCGCACGGTCCGCCAGGACCCGAGGAACCGACCTCCGTGCCCGCCGGATAGCGGCCACGACGACGTCCCACGACCAGTGCGCGAGGCTCACGTTGAAGATCTCCTTCCTCATCCACTCCGGCTACGGCGTCGGCGGCACCATCCGCAGCACGCTCAACCTCGCCACCGCGCTCGCGGACCGCCACGAGGTGGAGATCGCCTCGGTCTTCCGGCACCGGGACGTCCCCGCCTTCGAGGTCGACCCGCGCATCCGCCTCGTCCCGCTCCTGGACACCCGCCCCGGGCACCCCGAGCGGGACACCGGGCACCCGCTGCACCAGCGCCCCTCGGAGCACTTCCCGCAGGGCGAGGGCCGGTACCGGCAGTACAGCCTGCTGACGGACGAGCGGGTGCAGGCGTACCTGGCGGCCACCGACGCGGACGTCGTCGTCGGCACCCGGCCCGGACTCACCGCGTACCTCGCCCAGTTCGTCCCCGCGGGCGCGGGCACCGTGCGCGTCGGGCAGGAGAACATGTCGCACAACCATCACGGGCACGCGCTGCGGACCGAGATGGCGCGGCACATCGCCCGGCTGGACGCCTTCGTCACCGTCTCCGGCACCGACGCCGCCGTCTACCGCGCGCACCTGCCCCCGTCGGTGCCGGTGCACCACATCCCCAACAGCGTGCCAGCGCCGCAGCTGCCGCCCTCGGACGGGACCAGCCGGATCGTCGTCGCGGCCGGGCGGCTGGCCGCCGTCAAGAGCTACGACCTGCTGGTCGACGCCTTCGCCCGGGTCGCGGCCCGGCACCCGGACTGGCAGCTGCGCATCTACGGCGGCGGCGACCAGCGGGCCGCGCTGCGCAAGCGCGTGGACGGGCTGCGGCTGCACAACCACGTCCGCCTGATGGGCCCGCACTCGCCGATCGACCCGGAGTGGGTGAAGGCGTCGATCGCCGTGTCGACCTCCCGGCACGAGTCGTTCGGCATGTCCGTCGTCGAGGCGATGCGCTGCGGGCTGCCGGTCGTCAGCACCGACTGCGACTACGGGCCCCGCGAGATCATCCGGCACGGCACCGACGGGCTGCTCGTCCCCGTCGGGGACGCCAGAGCCGTGGCGAAGGCGCTGCTCACCCTGATCGAGGACGAGGACCTGCGGCACCGCATGGCGGAGGAGGCCCTGCGCGGCGCGGGCCGCTTCGACCCGTCCCGGGTGGCGCGGCAGTACGAGGACCTCTTCCGCTCCCTCGTCCCCGCGGGCGAGGAGGAGAGAGCCGGGCGGGCCCGGGACGACGTCCCCGCGGGCGCGGGCGTGGGCACCCTGGCCCGCGCGGGCGGCACCGGACCGGAACCGGAACCCGGTCCCGCGCCGGCCGCGACCGCCCCCGTCGCCGACTGCGCCGTCGCCCCCGACGGCGGGCTGACCCTGCGCTTCCAGCCGCCGCTGACCGCTTGGGACGACCCGGACTTCCGGCGGGACGGCGTGCCCCGGCTGGTCTGCGTCCGGCGGGGCCGGCGCGGGAGCCGCGAACGCACCTTCCCCGTCGGGCTGGAGGGCGACGTGACGGTCCCCGCGGGCGGGGACTTCGCCGAGGGGGTGTGGGACGTCCACGTCACGCCGCCGGACTCGTCCCGCAGGCTGCCCGTCACGGCCCGCACCGTCGACCAGCGCGGCGCGCTCCACCCGCGCGCCCCGGGCGCCGCCGGACCGGTCGGGCACGTCCTGCCCCGGCGCGATCCGGAGGACGGGCGGCTCACGCTGCACACCTGGTCGCGCCCGGTGCACGCGGAGGTGACCGGAATCGACGTCGGGCGGGGCGACTTCGTCGTCCACGGCCTCCTGCTCGGCGCCCCGGACCGAGCGGAACCCGGGCCCCCGCCCGAGCTGGTGCTGACCCTGCGGGCCGCGCCGGAGCGGCAGTTGAGGTTCCCGGGGGAGTGGCGGGACGGCACGGGGTTTTGGTGCACGGTCCCCGCGGCCGTGCCCGCCGCGGCGCAGCGCAGCCCGCACGACGTGTGGGACGTCGCGCTGCGGTACGCGCCGGAGGCGGAACCGGTCGCCGTCGGACGGTTCCTGGACGACATCGTGGAGAAGAAGACCGCCTGCGCCTACCCCCGCCTGATCCTGCCGAAGGGCGGCCGGGCCGCGCCAGGTGACCTCGCGCGGCGGCTCGTCGACCGGGGCGCCCCGTCGCGGGTGCGGGTGCGGCTGTTCCACTCGCGGCACAACGATCTCGCCCTGAACGTCGTCGACATCGGCCCCGGCGAGCGGGAGCGGTGGCCCGCGCTCCGCGGCTGCGGCCGCTTCCTCCGCCGCCACCTGGCCTCGGCCTGACCCGGGCCGCGAACCGAGGAGCACCCGCATGACGGAGCAGCAGCGATGACCGAGCAGGAGAGAGCAGTGAGCGAACCCGACGTCACCGTGATCGTCGGCGTCTACAACGGGATGCCGTATTTCCGCCGGTGCCTGGCCTCCCTGGAGGAGCAGACGATCGGCCCCGGACGGCTGGAGGCCGTCGTCGTGGACGACGGATCGACCGACGGCAGCGGCGAGTTCGCCGAACGGTTCGCGCGCGGCACCGACCTCCCCGTCCGCGTCGTGCACCAGGAGAACTCCGGCGGGCCCAGCCGCCCGCGCAACGTCGGCCTCGGCCTGGCGCGCGGCCGGTACGTCTTCTTCCTCGACGCGGACGACTACCTGGGCGAGGAGGCGCTGGAGCGGATGGTCGCGGCCGCCGACCGGAACAAGACGGACGTCGTCCTCGGCCGCATCACCGGCGTCAACCGGAAGGCGCCGCGCTCGATGTTCACCGAGAACGTCGAGCGCACCGACCCGTACAGCAGCAACGTCACCAGAACGATGAGCGCCGAGAAGCTCTTCCGCCGCAGCCTGCTGGAGCGGCACGGCCTCCGCTTCACCGAGGGCATGACGCACGGCGAGGACACCTGCTTCACGCTGGAGGCGTACGTGCGGGCCGACGGGCTCTCCGTCGTCGCCGACTACCCCTGCCTGTACATCCTCGGCCGCACCGACGGCGGGAACCTCACCAGTGTGGAGAGCACCACGGACGGATTCCGCGCCGCCGAGGCCCAGTTGGGGCTGATCGCCCGGCTGCTGCCGCCGGGCGAGGAACGGGACCTGCTGTCCGTCCGGCCGTTCCGGATGAAGATCCTGCGGACGTTCAGGACCCGGATGCGGCGGGAGCCGGAGGAGCTGTGGCAGGAGTGCTTCGACCACGCGGTGCCGCTGCTGGAGCGCTATCTGACCCCCGGCATCGAGCGCCGGCTCCGCGCCGACGAACGGCTGCGCCTGCACTTCCTCGCCGAACGCCGCTCCGACCTCTTCCGCGACGTGCTGAAGGTGATGGCGGCCCGCGACGCGGCGGCCCGGACCCCCGCGCCGGACCCCGGCCGTGACCGCGCCGAGTGAACTCCCGCCCGGGCGCCGCCTCTTGAACGCCCTGGGCGGTCTGTTCCGGCCCGCCGCGCTGCCGCTCGCGCTGGCCGCCGGCTACCTGCTCCAGCTGCTGGGCGTCCTGCTGGTGCTCACCCCGTGCGTCCTCGCGGGCGCGGTGCTCGGCGTCGGGCTGGAGGCGGCGCTGCTGGGGCGGCGGTGCGGCGGGGTCGCGCGGCGGCTGGCACGGCTCCAGTTCAGCCGCCCCGTACGGCAGTTGCTGCGGGACGCGCTGCTGCTCGGCGGCCTGCTGCGGGTGGACGCGCTGCGTCCGCCGGGCGCCGGGGCCTGGCTGCTGGTGGCGCTGCTCGCCTGCTGGGCCACGCACTTCGGCTGCCAGGGCGTGGCCGGCCGGGTGCGCCGCTCCCGCAGGCTGCCGTTCGTCACCCGCAACATCGACACCGACGGCCTGCGCCTCGGCCACGCCCCGCCCAGGCTGTTCGGCGGCCAGGGCACGGCGCGGCTGGTGGCCGTCGCGGCCGTGGTGACGGCGGGCACCGTGGTCACCGCCGCGACCGGCCGCGCCTGGTGGGCGGCCGGTGCCGCGACCGCCTGCTGCGCGGCCCTGTGCGCCGGGACGCTGCTGCTCGGGCTGCGGCTGCTGCCCTCCCGGCGCCCGGTCGGCGAGGCGGAGGCGCTGGAGTGGCTGGAGGACTGGCTGACGGCGTACGCGCCGACGGTCGGCCTCTACTTCTCCGGCGGGGCGAGCTCCGCGTACCAGGCGAACATGTGGCTCTCCACGCTGGCGCGGCTGGAGGGCAGGCCGCTGATCGTGCTGCGGGAACGCTTCATGGTGCGGAAGATCGCCGCGACCGACGTACCGGTGCTCTGCGTCCCCAAGGTCGCGCACCTGATGCAGCTGGAGTCCTCGGGCCTCGCCGTGCTGCTGCACCCGGCCAACTCCGGTAAGACCTCCCAGGTGCTGCGCATCCCCACGATCAAGCACGCCTTCATCAACCACGGCGAGAGCGACAAGCTCTCCTCCTGCAACCCCTACGCCAAGGCGTACGACCAGGTGTGGGTCGCGGGCCCGGCCGCGCGCGAGCGCTACCGGCTGGCCGACGTCGGCGTGGACGACGCGGACGTCGTCGAGGTCGGCCGTCCCCAGCTCGCCCCGATCCGCGCCGGTTCGGGCCCGCCGCCGGACGGCCGGATCACGGTGCTGTACGCGCCGACCTGGGAGGGCTGGACCGACGACCCGGGCAACACCTCCGTCGTGCTCGCCGGTGAACGCCTCGTCCGCACGCTGCTCGCCGACGGCCGGGTGCGCCTGCTGTACAAGCCGCACCCGATGACCGGCTCCGTCGACCCGGCGGCGGGCGCCGCCGACCGCCGCATCCGCGCCCTGGTCACCGAGGCGGCGGCCCGGACGGCGGAGGGACCCGTGGCGGGGCCGGGCGAACTCGCCCGCGCGGAGGCCGCGTTGCACGGGCTGACCGAGCCGGGGTTCCGCCCCGGCGCCGACGAGGCCGAGCGGATGCTGCTCCAGTCCGCGCCGCCCGCCGACCGCGCGTCCCGCGTCGAGAGGGCGACGGCCGCCTGGGAGCAGGCGTACTGGGACGCGGCCCCGGCCCGGCAGCACCGCGTCGTCGCCGGGCCGCCCGGACCGCACCCCTCCGTCTACTCCTGCTTCAACCAGGCCGACGCGCTCGTCTCCGACGTCTCCTCCGTCGTCTCCGACTGGCTCGCCGGCGAGAAGCCGTACGCGGTGGTCAACACCAGCGGCCTGGCCGAGGACGACTTCCGCGCCGCCTTCCCGACGGCCGGCGCCGCGACGGTCCTCTCGCCGTCGGCCGCGGAGGTGCCCGCGTTCCTCGCCGCCGTCCGCGACCCCGCCTCGGACACCCTCGCCGGTGCCCGCGCCGCGCTGAAGGTGCGGCTGCTCGGCCCCGCCGAACCGCCTTCCCTGGAGCGCTTCGACCGTGCGGCCCTCGCCCTGCGTGCCGAGGCCGAGGCGCACCGCTCCAGATCGCCGCAGGCCGCCGAGGCGGGACGCGAGGAGGCCAGGGCCGTGGCGGCGGCCGACTCCGAGGCGGAGCGGGCCGAGTCCGATCCGGAACCGGATGCGGAACCCGGGCCGGACGCCGGACACACCGCGGCCGGGCCCGCCGCCTCGGACGGGCCCGGCCACGAGGTGCCGTGACGGGAAGCCAACTCCCGGGTGCGGACGCGGAGTCAGGCGTCCTGCGCGCTGCGTCTGCCGGTGGGCTCGGACCGCTCACCGGTCCCCGGCTCGGTGTCCTGCGCGTACTCCGTCTCCCAGGGGGATTCCGTCTCCGGCTCGGCGGCGGACGGCGGTTCGGGCGTCTCGCGCGGCGGGGTGAGGTGCAGCGCGAGGTCGTTGTTGAGCGAGAAGTACAGCCGTACGCCGCGGGGGCTGTCCGCGAGCCGGGCCGTCGGCACCACGTCGGTCTTCTTCCGGTCGGCGAGGTCGCCGAGCAGCCGCGCGAGCCGGACGGTGTCGCCGTCCGCAGCGCGCAGCCACAGATCCCACACGGCCCCCTCGTCCTCACCGGAACCGGAACCGGAACCTGAACCGGAACCCGGCGCCCGGTCCGTGCCGAGCGTCGCCGGGAGGTCGTACGGCAGCTCGAAGGAGACCGTGCCGCCCGACTCCGGGGCGTGCAGCGGGAGTTCGAAGGCGTGCGGGCCCTCGCCGCGCGGGGCGGCCACCACCGTGCCCCCTTCCCACGCGCCGGTCCGCGCCGCCCGCCCGTACAGCCGCGCGCGGACGCCGAAGCCCCGCGAGCCGAGCGCGACCGAGGTGACCTCCGCGTGCCCGGCCCGCCGCCAGGCGCGCACCGCGAGATAGCCGTCCGTCGTGGTGTACGGCACCCACGGGTGCACCTCGCCGTCCTCGCCGACGGGCGCGGGCAGCGTCAACAGCCGTGCCGTCTCGACGAGTTCGGCGCGCACCCGGCTGCGCCGCCCGTCGAGCGCGCGCTCCACGTAGGTGTCCCAGCGGGCCTCGGCGAGCCGGTGCCCGGCGTGCTCCAGCCGCACCTCCAGCCAGCCGCCGGCCGCCTCCGTCAGCGGCGGCAGCGGAACCCGCACCTCGGCACCGGCCTCCCGGCGGCGCGGCCGCAGCACCAGCGAGGCTCCACCCCGCGGCAGCCGCCCGGCCCGCAGCCGCACCGCGAGCGAGCCGTCCGCGGTGACCCGGACCCGGGCCCGGGGGCGGCGCATCGCCGGCGGCTGCGCGGCGGCCTCGGTACGGCGGTCGTGCCGCCCGCGCTGCGCCCGCAGCCCGCGCAGCGCCTGCCGCAGCGGCCGCAGCAGCGGCCCCGCGAGACGGCGCACGCCCCGGCGCAGCACGCGGCGCATCATCCCGGGCAGCGAGTCGCCCCGGGGCGGCGCCTCCTTCGGCGCGCTCTCCGCCGGCTCCGCGGCCGCCGGTGCCCCCGCCGCACCGGTGATCCCGGGCGCGGCGGCACCCCGGCGCTCCTCCAGCAGCTTGTCGATCAGCTGCTCGTACTCGGCCGCGATCCGCTTCGGCGCGTACCGCTTCGCCTTGTGCTGCGCCGCCTGCCCCATCCGGTGCCGCAGTCCGGGGTTGTCCATGAGCTGGGCGAGCGCGTCGGCGTAGGCGCGGACGTTGCGCTCCTCGTCCTCGCCGAGCGGGGTGAGCAGCCCGTCCTGCCCGTGGCCGACGATCTCGCCGGGGCCGTAGGGGCAGTCGGTGCTGATGACGGGGACGCCGCAGTGCATGGCCTCGACCAGCGTCATCCCGAAGGACTCCGCGTCCGAGGAGACGGCCGCGATCGCGCCCTTGGCCCACTCGGTCTCGATCGGCGCGTGCGGGCCCATCAGCGAGACCCGGTCGTACAGCCCGAGTTCGTCCACCCGGGCCCGCAGCGCGGCCTGCTGCCTGCCGCGTCCGTACAGCCGCAGCCGCCACTCCGGGTGGTCGTCGGCGACGAGCGCGAAGGCCGCCAGCAGCCGGTCGTAGCGCTTGACCTTCACCAGCCGCCCGGCCGCGACGATCAGCTTGCTGTCCCCGTGCGAACTCTCGACGGCCGTCGCGGGAACGGAGTTGGGGACGCAGGTGATCAGCGTGCCGCTCGCGTCGGCCTCCGGGATCGCCGCCCGGTACTGCGCGGCGTCCGCGTAACTGACGGTGATGAACGCGTCGAGGTGCGGGACGGCGGCGTCCTGGTGCCCGCGGACGTGGTCGTTGTGCATCGCGTGCGTCAGGTGCTCCTGGCCGATCCGGACGTAGCGCTGCTCGCCGTACGCGGCCAGGTAGTCGTTCAGCTTGGGGCGGGTGGCGATGACGACGTCCGCCTCCGTCCCCCGCAGCCACTCCCGCACCCGCTCGTCGCCGAGTCGGGTCGCGATGCCGCGCTCGAAGTGGTCGACGCCCTCGGTGAAGCGCTCGCTCCGCTCGTGGAAGCGCGGGTCCTCGCCGTCGTAGCGGGGACTGTCCCGCCGCAGGTCGATCAGGGACGACAGGCGCACCCGGGAGTCGAAGGGCAGGGCCGGGGCCGCGGCGGTCCGGCGGAGGCTGACGACCTCGACCGAGTGCCGGGCCGCGAGCGCACGGGAGAGGTTCACCGTCGCGCGGATCGTCCCGCCGATTCCGTAGGCGTTGTCCAGCAGGAAAGCGATCTTCATTGAGCCAGATTCCTCACAGGCGCTGCTCCAGGGAGGCATCCGGATTTCCTCAATGCCCCGCGACGCGAAGATTGTGCCCATGCCATGTGCGGATCGCGAGTTGATACCGGTGCCTCACGGTTCGTGGCGCGTGGCATGCGCCGGGTTCCGTCACCCGTACGTGGCGGCGGCGGCATGGCTCGCGCGGGGGCGTGCGGGAGTGGGCCTACCGTCTGATCAATGTCCTCCGAGACCCTCTCCCACCCGGTCAGCGCCGCGCCGGCGGTGTCCGGGAGCAGTGCTGCTCGCGACCCCTTCCTGGACAACGCGAAGTTCCTGCTCGTGGTTGTGGTCGTGATCGGACACAGCTGGGCTCCCCTCGCGGAATCCACGCGCGGACTCAAGGCCGCCTACCTGTTCGTGTACGCCTTCCACATGCCGCTGTTCATCCTGCTCTGCGGCTATTTCTCCCGTGGTTTCACCGGCCGCCCCGAGCAGGTGCGGAAGCTGGTCGCCACCGTGCTGGTCCCGTACCTGCTCTTCGAGACCTGCTACGCCGCGCTCGAATCCGCCGTCCGGGACCGGCCCTTCTCGCTCACCCCCGCCGAGCCCACCTACCTGTGCTGGTTCCTGATCGCGCTGTTCGTCTGGCGGCTGACCGCGCCGGTGTGGCGCGCGGTGCGCCTTCCGGTCGTGGTGGCCGTGGCGATCTCGCTGGCCGCGGGGCTCGCCGGTACGGCGGAGGATCTGGCGCTCACCCGCGTACTGATGTTCCTTCCCTGGTTCGTGCTCGGGCTGCGGCTGCGGCCGGAGCACTTCCGGCCGCTGCGCGCCCGTGCCGCGCGCCGGTGGGCGCTGCCCGTACTGGCGGGTGCCGCCGCGGGCGCCTGGTGGGCGGCGCCGCGCGTGAGCCGGGACTGGCTGCTGATGCAGCGGGGCGCGGACGGACTCGGGGTGGAGCCGCTGCCGTATCTCGCCGCCCGCGCGGGCCTGTTGGTGCTGACGGCGGTGCTGGTGGTGGCCTTCCTCGCGGTGGTCCCCAGCTCGCGGCGGGGGTTCACCCGGCTCGGCACGATGACGATGTACCCGTTCCTGCTGCACGGCCTGATCGTCAAGTCCGCCGAGGGCGCGGGACTTTACGCGTACGTCCGGGCCGGCGGGCCCCTCGCGCTCGTCGCGCTGACCCTCGTTGCGGGGGCGCTCGCGATTCTGCTGTGCGCGCCGTTCGTGCGCCGCGCGCTCCGGTTGGTGGTGGAACCGCCGTTCCCGCGCTTCCTGGTACCCACGGGAACCGCGAAGGGGCACCCCGGGCAGCACGGGCACCCCGGACATCCCGGACGTCCGGCCAACGCCGGCTGAACTGCCGATGGCCGCAGCCGGTCGCGCAGCGGAAGCCCTGCGCGGCATCCCCCGAGCGGGGTGCGCACCCCGGCGGACGGCGCCTATACAGGGCTGAGGCCCTGTCTCCGGCGGCCGGCGGTCCCTCCTGATGCGCCGCGGCGGACGCGGTCCGTCACCGGCGAGCCGGCACGGCCTGAGCACGCAAGCCGAAGCTCCCCTGTTCTAGGAGACGCGCCGCATGACTGCTTCCGCCACACCCGCCTCCCCCTCCGGCACCGCCGACGAGGGCGGGCACAAGCTCCCCCGGCCCGGCTCCTTCTACGACGTGCCGGGCTGGTTCTACAACGGCGACGTCGTCCTCTTCGACTGGTTCCTCGGCCGCCAGAGCCGCCTCGACCAGCGCGGGGACCTGCTGGAGATGGGCGCGTACATGGGCAAGAGCGCCATCATGATGCGCTCCTACCTGCGCCCCGACGAGACCTTCACCGTCTGCGACCTGTTCGACTCCGACCAGGAGGCGGCGGACATCTCCGCGCACAACGAGCGCGAGATGCGCGGCTCGTACGCGACGCTCACCCGGCGCGCCTTCGAGGCCAACTACCTGTCCTTCCACGAGCGGCTGCCGCGCATCCTCCAGGCGCCCACCTCCGTCGTGCCGGACGAGGTCGAGGACGGCAGCTGCCGGTTCGTGCACGTGGACGCCTCGCACATGTACGAGCACGTCCACCCCGACATCGACGCGGCCCGTGCCGCGCTGGGCGAGGACGGGCTCGTCGTCCTGGACGACTTCCGCTCCGAGCACACCCCGGGCGTCTCCTGCGCGACCTGGCAGGCGGTGCTGGAGGGCGGGCTGCGGCCGGTCTGCGTCACCAGCCAGAAGTTCTACGGCACCTGGGGCGACCCGAAGGCCGTGCAGGACGAGCTGCACGCCGAGCTGAAGGAGCGCGGCGACTGCTGGCTCCAGTACCAGGACGTCGCCGGGCACCGGCTGCTGCTGGTCGGCGGCCGGAAGGCCGCGCCGCCGCCCGTCCCCGCCTCCCGGCACGCCAAGGGCACCGGCCGGGCCGAGGGGCAGGGGCAGCGGCAGGAGGCGGGGCGCGGCCCCGGCGGGCGGCCCCGGCCCACGCTGGCGCGCCGGGCCGCGCGCGAGCTGCTGCCGCCGATCGTCGCGCGCCCGCTCGCCCGCGCCCTCGCGCGCCGGTAGCGGTTCCCGTGCGCGGTGAAGTGGCGTGCTCCGGGCGTCACTTCACCGCGCCCGCCAGCACGCCGGTGACGAACTGCCGCTGGAAGGCGAAGAAGACGGCCAGCGGGACCAGCATCGAGACGAAGGCGCCGGGCGCCAGGACGTCGATGTTGTTGCCGAACTGCCGTACCTGCTGCTGGAGCGCGACCGTGACGGGCGGGCTGCCCGAGTCGGCGAAGATCAGCGCGACGAGCATGTCGTTCCACACCCACAGGAACTGGAAGATGCCCAGCGAGGCGATCGCGGGCCCGCCCAGCGGCAGCACGACCCGGGTGAACAGCCGGATCTCGCCCGCGCCGTCCAGCCGTGCGGCCTCCAGCAGTTCGCGCGGGATGCCGGCGAAGAAGTTCCGCAGCAGGAAGACGGCGAACGGCAGCCCGAACGCGGTGTGGAAGAGCACCACCCCGGCCGTCGTCTCGAAGATGCCGAGCGCGTTGAACAGCTTCGCCACCGGGATCAGCGCGACCTGCACCGGCACCACCAGCAGCCCGACGACCAGCAGGAAGGCGGCGTCCCGGCCGGGGAAGTCCAGCCAGGCGAAGGCGTATCCGGCGAGCGCCCCGAGCAGCACGACCAGCGCGGTGGACGGCACCGTGATCAGCACGGTGGTCAGCAGCGAGCCGGTCACCCGGTCGTCGGCGAACAGGGCCGTGTAGTTCTCCGTCGTCAGCCGCCCCGGGTCCACGATCCAGGGGAAGTCGGCGGAGAGGCCGAGGACGGTCCACCAGCCCGAGCTCGCGCTGTCGCCGGACGGGCGCAGCGAGGAGCCCAGCAGCCCGGCCGTCGGCAGCAGCCACAGCAGGGCGACGGCGACCAGCCCGAAGCGCACCGCCCAGTGCCCGGTCAGCCCCACGATCCGGGCGGCCGGGGCTCCGCGGCGGGAGGTGCTGGTGGCGGTCATCGGCGGGGCTCCCTGCGCAGGCGTCGGACGTTGAGGACCATCACCGGCACCACGAGCAGCAGCAGGATCACCGCGATCGCGCTGCCGACCCCCTGGTTCGTCCCCGTGCCGAAGGACGAGAGGTAGAGCTGGAGCGCGAGGACGTTGGCGTCGGCCTGGGTGGCGCCGGGCGCGATGATGTACACGAGGTCGAAGACCTTCAGCACGTTGATCATCAGCGTGACCAGGACGACGGCGAGGACCGGGGCCAGCAGCGGCACCGTGATCCGGCGGAAGACCTGCCACTCCCCGGCGCCGTCCACCCGCGCCGCCTCCAGCAGTTCACGCGGTACGCCCGCGAGCCCGGCCGCGATCAGCACCATGGCGAACCCGGCCCACATCCAGATGTACGCGCCGATGATCGCGGGGGTGACCAGCGCGGGCCCCAGCCAGTCGACGCCGTTGTACGGGGCGGCGAAGTCGGCGGCGGGCAGGCGCAGCCGGGAGCCGTCGGCCGCGGGCGGCAGCGTGAACGTCCCGTCCCCGGCCGTCTCCGTGGACGCCACGACCCGGCCGCCGTCGACCGCCTCCACGGTGATCCCGCCGAGCCCCCGCTCGCCCGGGTCGACCGCGCCGGGTTCGCCGCCTCCGCCGCGGGTGAAGTCCAGCCAGACGGTTCCGGTGACCGAACTCGCGTCCTTCGCGGGGGACTTGGCCGCCGGCGCGTCGGCCGCCTCCTGCGGCGGGATGCCGACCAGGGGCAGCGCCGCCGGGTGCGCGGAGGAGACGGGGGAGGTGGTCACGAAGCCGCCGTTGTCCGCCGCGGGTTCCAGGGGCGCGCCCGGGCGCGGCCTGGCGCCCGGCCAGACGGAGCTCTCGGCGAAGGTGTCGTGCACGCCCGTCCACACGGCGTTGGCCACGCCCCGGTCCGGGTCCTGCTCGTAGACCAGCCGGAAGACGATGCCGGCGGCGAGCATCGAGATCGCCATCGGCATGAAGACGACCAGCTTGAACGCCGTTCCCCAGCGCACCCGTTCGGTGAGCACGGCGAAGACCAGCCCGAGCGCGGTGGCCACGGCCGGGGCGACGGCCAGCCACACCAGGTTGTTGCGGACGGCGGTGAGGATGCCCTCGTCGGTGAAGACCTCGGCGTAGTTGCCGAGTCCGACGAAACCGGTGCCCCGGGCGTCGAACAGGCTGCGCACCACGGACCAGCCGATCGGGTAGAGCACGAGCGCGCCGAGCAGCAGCAGCGCGGGCAGCAGGAAGCAGGCCGCCACCCACGGCCGCGCCCGCAGCACCGAACCTCCGGCGGCCCTCGTGCCCCCGCCGCCGGCGGGAGCGGCCGTCACCGGTCGTACGCCTTGAGTGCCGCCTGCTCCAGGGAGCGCTGGGCGCCGCCGACGTCGTCCGGGTTCTTCAGGAAGTCCTGGAGGGCCTTCCACTCGCCCTCGCCCTTGGTGCCGCCGAACGCGGCGGGCGCCTGGTCGGACATGTCGAAGCGGAAGTCGTCGCCCGCGCCGGTCAGCGCCTCGGCGATGCCGCGCTGCACTTCGTTGGGGTAGACGGCCGGGTCCAGCTCCTTGTTGGGGGAGACGAAGCCGCCCTCGGCCGCCCAGATCGCGGCCGCGTCCGTCGAGGCGAGGAAGGTCAGCAGCGCGTGCGCCGCCTCGGTGTCCTTCAGCGCGACCGCCGCGTCCCCGCCGGTGACGACCGGCGGCTTGGCGCCGACCCGCGGGAACGGGTACGCCTTGGCGTCCTCGCCGATCCGCGCCTCGGTGTCGTGGGCGATGTTGACGCCGACGAAGTCGCCCTCGAAGACGGACGCCGCCTCGGGGGCCTGGGCCTGCGCGAAGACCTGCGTCACGGACTTGGGGAACTCGGTGCGCAGGGCGCCCTGGTTGCCGCCCGCGAGGAGTTCCTTGCGGCCGAAGAGCTCCGCGAGGGTCTCCAGCGCCTTCCGTACCGAGGGGTCCGTCCACTTGATCTCGTGCCGGGCCAGCCGGTCGTACTTCTCGGGGCCGGCCTGGGAGAGGTAGATGTTCTCGAACCAGTCCGTGAGCACCCAGCCGTCGGCCCCGCCGACCGCGACGGGCGGCACCCCGGAGTCGGCCAGGACGCGGGCGTCGGCCAGGAACTCCTTCCAGGTCTTCGGCTCGCCCACCCCCGCCGTCTCGTAGGCGCTGGTGTTGTACCAGATCAGGGACTTGTTGGCGGCCTTCACGTACACGCCGTAGGACTGCTTGCCGTCGGGCCCCCGGTGGCTGCCCAACTCCCGCCAGCCCGCCGAGTAGTTCTTCTTCAGCTGCCGCTCCGTCGCCGGGTCGAGCGGCTTGGCCCAGCCCTTCTCGGCGAACTGCCGGAGCACGCCGACCTGCGGCAGCATCGCGACGTCCGGCGGCTGCCCGCCCTCGATCTTGGAGCCGATGAAGGTGGCCACGCTGTCGCCGGTGGGGACGAACTCCACCTCGGCGCCCGTGCGTTGCTCGAACTCGTCGGTGACCTTGCCGAAGTTCTTCGCCTCGTCGCCCGTCCAGACGGCGGCGACCTGGAGCTTCTGGCCCTTGAGGTCCGGCAGCCGGACCGTCTCCCGGTCCTGCGCGGGCGGGCCGCCGTCCCGCGCGCCTCCGCCGGAGCCGTCGGCGCCACCGGAACCGGAGCCGCCGCCTCCGCCGCAGGCCGCGGCGGAGAGCGCGAGCGTCAGCGCGAGCACCGCGCCCGTCGCGCGCCGCGTGCGCCTGCTGATCCCGGTGCGGGTGGTGCGTGTGCCACGGAGCGAAGTACGCATAGCTACCGCCGTCCCCATCCCGTCGGCGCGCCCCGCCGAACCGGCCGCCGCGCCGCCTGCGTCCCGTGCGAATGTCCTACGCCCGGGAACGCGGGCCCGGCAAGAGCGCGTCAGCTGTCAAGGGCGCCTTCTTGACCACTCCGTGACCTGGCCCCCGAACCGGCGCCCGGAGCGGCGGAAGCGGTCTGCGCCGACGGCTCGGCCGCGGACGCGCGCGGGGGCACCGCACCGGCCGACTGGGCCGCGCGGCCGATCGCGCTGGCCAGCAGCGCCAGGTCCGTCGGGCCGTTGCCCAGCTCGCGGACGGGTCTGCGCTCCGGCGGGTCACCGGCGCGGGCCCCCTCCAGCGGGACGACCGTGGGGCGGAGCGTCGACGTCCGGGGGATGCGGCCGGTGACCCGGCCCGCCTGGAACGCCGTCGTCCCGCCGTCCGCCGTCGTGAGCAGGCCCCGGCCCGGCACCAGCCCCTCGCCGTCCGCCTCGCCCTCCTGGGCCTCGCCGGTCAGCTCCACGCGCAGCTCGGCGCCCGCCGTACGGGAGACGCCCGTCTCGGCCGTGCGGTCCGGGCGGCCGGTGGCCGCCACCAGATGGACGCCCAGCCGCGCCCCGTGCCGGGCCACCGCCTCCAGCGCCCGCACCACCGAACCGGCCGCGGGGCGCCCGGGGTTGCCCAGCGCCGGATCGACGAGGGTGTCGAAGTCGTCGACCAGGACGACGAGCCGGGGCAGCGCCGCCCGCGCGGCCTCGCCGGGACGCGCCGCAGCGCCGTCCCGTCCCGGGCGCAGCCGCAGCGTGCCCCGGGTGGCGTCCGGCTCCAGATCGGCGGCGCCCTCCTCGGCGCCGGCCCCGCGCACCGCCTCCGGCGAGCTGCGCGGGGGCACCACCCGGGGCGCGGGGCGCGCGCCCCGCCGGACGTGCTCCTCGTACGTGCCGTCCTCGCCGAGGAGTTCGGCGCGGCGCTTCAGCTCGGCGCTCAGCGACTGCGCGAACTCCCGCATCACCACCGGGTCGTCCGCCGCCAAGTGGCCGCTCACATGCGGGAGTTCACCGCACACGCGCAGCCCCTCGCGGGGCGCCCCGCCGTCCCCGTCGACCAGCAGCAGCCGCAGCCGGTCGGGACGCTCGCCCGCGGCCAGCGAGGCGGCGAGCGAGCGCAGCAGCTCCGTCTTGCCCGTACCGGCGGGGCCGGTGACCAGCGCGTGCCGCGGCGCACCGGGGGCGGAGGCCAGCTCGGCCTCCAGCGGGCCGCGCGGACCGGCGCCGAACACCAGCGAGGCCCGGCCCGGCTCCGCGCTGTCCGGCTCCGACCAGCGGGCCAGCAGCGCGGCCGGGGTCGCCCTGGCCAGGCCCAGCTCGTCCAGCAGCCGCGCCGTACGCGGCAGCGTCACCACCGGACGGGACGCCGAACCCGCGGCGCCCGCCTCGGAGTTCTCGGCCGACTCCGTCTCCCGCAGCGGCGCCAGCGCCCGCGCGAACCGCTCGGCCCACGCGGCGGACACCCCGTCCACGGTGGCGACGGTGCCGCCGCCGGCCGCCGGGGTCGCCACCGCCGTACCCGGCGCCGCCGCCCGGGCCCCCGGCGGGTGCGCCTCCTGCCGGACGACGCGGACGGCCGTGGCCACCGCGCCGCTCAGCACGCCCAGCACGCCGCAGGAGCGGAAGGCGGGGGAGGCCGCGTACGCGGCGCGGGTCGTCTCCGTCAGCGGGGAGGCGGGCGTCGCGGGCGGGGTCTCGGCCAGGCACAGCACATGGATGCCGGCCGCCGGGCCCTCGGCCGTGAGCCGCGCCACCGCCTCCCGCACCGCCGCGTGCCCGGGATCGCCGTCGACGACCAGCAGCGTGTACGGCCCGGGGTGCGGGGCGCCCGGGGCGCGGGCCGGGCCGGCCCGGCGCTCCTCCTCCAGCCGCCGGGTCAGCTCGGCCGTCCGCGCCGCCGCCTGGTCGCTGTCGTACGCCGTCAGCAGCCGGCAGTCCTGGCCGTGCGCCGGGCGCAGATGCGGCAGCCAGCCCAGCCAGGACCACTCGGCGGCCCGCTCCCGCACGCTCCGCGAGCGGTCGGCCGCGAGCAGCACGACGTCCAGCGTGCTCGGCCCGTGCAGCGCGGTGAGCTGCGCGAGGACCCAGCGCGCGAGGCCCGTCAGCCGGTCGCGGGGACCGGCGAGGCCCAGCGCGCCCGCGTCCCGCAGCCCGACCGTGACCGGGTCGCCGGGGCGGCCCGCGCCCTGGTGCGCGGTGCCCAGCCGCAGCGTCAGCGCGTCCGGATGGCCGGGCCCGCGCTCCCACAGGCGCGGCCCCGGGCCGAGCGCCGTGAGCAGCACGGACGACGGATCGGGCAGCCGCTGCCCGGCCGCGGGGGCTCCGGAGCCCCACGCGTCCGTGCCGGGGGCCCGCTCGTCGGGGTGCGCGGTGTGGCCGTGCGCGCCGGGCGCCGGCTGCGGCGCGGGCGCGTGGCCCCCGTCCGCTCCGTACGGGGGCGCGCCCGCTTCCTCCTCGCGGGCTGCGCCGGTGATGCGGCGGGCCCAGGCGCCCAGGCCGCGGCCGCGCCGCCGCTCCGCGTCCGCGCCGGGACCGGCCGCGGGCTCCGCCGGGCGCCGCGGGGCGACGCCCGCGCCGTGCGTCCCGTCGTCCCAGGGTGCGGGGCCCGTGCCGGGGTGCCCGACGGGAGCGGCGGGGAAGTGCGGTGCGGAGACGGGCTGCGCGGGGGCGGAGGGGGCGGCGGCGTACGGCTGCTCGTGCGGGTTCCGGTGCGGGCCGTCCTGCGCGGGGTGCGGGGCGAGGCGGAGTCGGCCGTTGCCGTCGGGGACGGTGGCCAGCGTGAGCGGCTCCCCGCCGTCCGACTCGCCCGTGACGGCCGGGAGTTCGAGCCGGAGCGCGGACTCGCCGACGGCGAGCGTCGCACCGGGACGGAAGAGGACGGGACGGCCGCCGACCGGCACCCCGTCCAGCGTGGTGCCGTTGGTGGAGCCGAGGTCGGTGACCGTCACCGCGCCGCTGTCGCCGACCGTCACCGCGCAGTGCAGCCGGGAGACGTCCGGGTCGTCGAGCGGCACGTCCGCGTCGGCCGAGCGGCCCAGCCGGACGTTCCCGCCCTGGAGCAGATGGACCCCGCCCGCGTCCGGGCCCGCGACCACGTGCAGCCGGGCCAGGGCCGGGCCGTACGCGGGGACCGTCACCGGTGCGGCGGGGCCGTGCAGCGCGATCACCGAGCCGTCCAGCAGCGGGGGTTCGCCGATCATCGTCCGGTGCGGATCGAGCCGTTCCGTTCCCGCGTAGACGGCCACCGACTCGTGGGCGTGCTCACGCGAGGCCTCCGCGCCGCCGTCCCCGTGCTTCTCGGGCGCGGCCGCCGCGGCCGAGGCGGCGGCGGACGCCAGCGCGCTCGTCACGGCGGCGAGCATCGTGCCGGCGGGCGCCGTCACGAGCACGTCGCACACGCCCTCCGCGCCGCCCCCCGGGCGCCGGCCGCCGCGCGATTCAAGGGCGACAGTCAGCCGGATCTGCATCGGTCCCTCCCGGTCCCCTCCGCGCAGTGCACCGGTGAGGCAGCCCGCCCCTCGTCACGCCCGTGCGTCCGGTACGCACTCACCCGCACTGCTCTTGATGCCGGGTGCATCCTCGCACCCGACGCCGACATCCTGCCCCGTCCAGGGCGCTCAATGATCTTGATTGGCCGCCTCGGAGCGCAAGACTTCCAGGTCGGACCGCCTGCCGACCGTTTCCGTACCCGCTCCGGGGCGGACCACGGCGCACCACGGCGACAACGGGCCACGGCCGGGCCGGACCGCCCCGGACCCGCGTACCGAACCGGTCACCTCCGGTCGGAACCGGTCGCCGGGCCGTACGCCGCGCCCCGCACCACGTGGCGGATATCGCACCAGGGCCCCGGCGGACGCCGTCCCGGCCGCATCCGGACGGCTCCGCACGGGAAGGGATCGGACACTGCCCGCAGCGGGACCGGCTCTGACCGGGAACGCTGTTCCGGCCGCGCGCGGGGCGCAACCGTCCGGACCGGGCGACGCGTCTCACCCGGAACGCCCCCGGAACCTCCGGAGCGTCCCGGGGCCCGTTCGCGGGCCGGGCAACCGGCCGGGAGGCGGCACTATTGTGTGCGGGATTGCAGTACGACACACCAGGGAGCGCATGACGTGCGGCCGGTAGGCAGCAAGTACCTGCTCGAGGAACCGCTCGGCCGCGGCGCCACGGGCACCGTCTGGCGGGCGAGCCAGCGGGAGACGGCGGGCGCCGAGGCGTCGGTGGCCGGTCAGCCGGGCGAGGCCGTCGCGATCAAGGTCCTCAAGGAGGAGCTGGCGAACGACGCCGACGTCGTCATGCGCTTCCTCCGGGAGCGCTCCGTGCTCCTCAGACTGACCCACCACAACATCGTCCGGACCCGCGACCTGGTGGTCGAGGGCGACATGCTCGCCCTGGTGATGGACCTCGTCGACGGTCCCGACCTGCACCACTACCTGCGGGACAACGGCCCCTTCTCGCCGGTCGGCGCCGCGCTCGTGGTCGCCCAGGTCGCGGACGCGCTCGCGGCCAGCCACGCGGACGGCGTCGTCCACCGGGACCTCAAGCCGGCCAACGTCCTCCTCGCCGAGAGCGAGGAGGAGGGCATGCGGCCGATGCTCACCGACTTCGGCATCGCCCGCCTCGCCGACTCCCCGGGCCTGACCCGCGCGCACGAGTTCGTCGGCACCCCCGCCTACGTGGCCCCCGAGTCGGCCGAGGGCCGGCCGCAGACCTCCGCCGTGGACATCTACGGCGCGGGCGTCCTGCTCTACGAACTCCTCACCGGACGCCCCCCGTTCAGCGGCGGCACCGCGCTGGAGGTGCTCCAGCGGCACCTCAGCGAGGAACCGCAGCGGCCCCCGGGGATTCCCGAGCCGCTGTGGACGGTGCTGGAGCGCTGCCTGCGCAAGAACCCCGAGGAGCGCCCGAGCGCCGAGAACCTCGCGCGCTCGCTGCGCACCGTCGCCTCCGGCGTCGGCGCGAGCGCCACTCCCGAGCAGGCCACGGCCGCACTGGGCGTCGCGGCGCTGCTCGCGCCCGACCCGTCACCGGCGACCGTCCCCGGAACAGGCATGGCGGCGGCCGCAGCGGGCAGCAGCGACGCCGACCCGACACAGGCGCTGCCCCACAACCCCCCGGGCCAGGGGCAGGCCACGTACGACCCGGAAGGGGCGACCAGCGTCATGCCACAGACGCCGGGCCACGGCGGCCCAGGAAACAGCGGACCGGGAGACCCCGGTCAGGGCCAGGACGGCCACGACCCGTACGGGCAGGACCAGCACACCGCGGCCAACGCGCAGGAGGGCCAGGGCACTTCGGCCGGCGACCCCACCCAGGTCATGCCCCCGGTGCCGGGCGGCCCGCCGCCGGGCCCGCCACCGCAGGGGCAGCCCGAGGGGCCGCACCCGTGGGGGGACCAGATGCGCGCGGCCCGCGACCGCAACGAGCCCACCCAGGTGCAGCCGCTCGACCCGAGCCTGGACCCGCTGCGCCGCCGCCCCCAGCGCGCCCCGCAGCCGCCGCCCCCGTCCGGCTACGGCCAGCAGTACGCGCAGCCGTACGAGCAGGACTACGGCCGGCAGCCCCAGCGGCCGCCCCAGCGCCAGCAGCGCCGCCCCGCGCAGCCGCCGCCGCAGCGGTACGAGCCGGAGCCGCCGCGCTCCCGTGAGCCGCGGCGCGAGCGCGAGCCGCGCCGCCGCAGCGCGAACCCGATGCACATTCCGGGACTCGGCTGCCTCAAGGGCTGCCTCTTCATGATCCTGGTGCTGGTCGTCATCGCGGTGCTCGTCTGGAACTTCACGCCGGTTCCCGAGTGGTGGGCGCAGGGCAAGAGTTTCTGGGAGTCGGTCCAGGACTTCTTCGGCAAGATCCAGGACTTCACCAACAGCACCGCATAACGTCACGACGGCATAACGGCGTCACGCGTACAGAAGCGCGCGAGAAGATCCCGTACGGGATGTTCCCGCGCGCTTCTGCCGTGAGATCAGAGATTTATCGACTTCCGCGGACGGATTTCCCCCACAGAAGTGATTCTTCGCGGCATCCGGGGCTCTCAACACCCCACTCGCCCAGTAGCTTTGTCGCTATGGCACGGAAGATCGGCAGTCGCTACACCGCTCACCAGATCCTGGGACGTGGCAGCGCCGGCACGGTGTGGCTGGGCGAGGGCCCCGACGGGCCGGTCGCCGTCAAGATGCTGCGCGAGGACCTCGCCTCCGACCAGGAGCTCGTCGAGCGGTTCGTCAGGGAGCGCAGCGCGCTGCTCTCCCTCGACCACCCCCGCGTCGTCGGCGTCCGCGATCTCGTCGTCGACGGCAACGACCTCGCGCTGGTGATGGAGCTCGTCCGGGGCACCGACCTGCGCACCCGCCTGGAGCACGAGCGCCGCCTCGCGCCGCAGGCCGCCGTCGCGGTCGCCGCCGACGTCGCCGACGCGCTCGCGGCCGCCCACGCGGCCGGCATCGTCCACCGCGACGTGAAGCCGGAGAACGTCCTGCTGGACGCGCTCGCCCCGGCCGGGCCTGGCGGGGCGCCGCCCGCGCTGCTCACGGACTTCGGCATCGCCAAGCTGATCGATTCCCCGCGCCGCACCCGCGCGACCTCGATCATCGGCACCCCCGACTACCTGGCCCCCGAGATCGTCGAGGGCCTCCCGCCGCGCGCCTCGGTCGACATCTACGCGCTGGCCACGGTGCTGTACGAACTTCTCGCCGGATTCACGCCGTTCGGCGGCGGCCACCCCGGCGCGGTGCTCAGGCGGCACGTCACGGAGACCGTCGCCCCGCTGCCCGGCGTCCCCGACGAGCTGTGGCAGCTGATCCACCAGTGCCTGGCCAAGGCCCCCGCCTCCCGGCTGCGCGCGGCGGAGCTCGCCGGACGGCTGCGCGAGCTCGTCCCGGCCCTGGAGGGCTACCCGCCGCTGGACATCGACGAGCAGCCGGAGGACGAGTACCCCGACCACGCCGACGACTGGCCGGACGAGGCGGCCGCCTCCGCGCCGGGCCACCCGGAAGCGGGCACCCGCTCGGGCGCCGGGACGTACGCGGGCGCCGGGCACGCGGTCCCCGGGGGCGCGGGTGGCTCCGGCGGCCAGGCGCGTGCCGGGGCCGGGGGCGCGGTGCCGCTGGTGCAGCGCGTCTCCCGGCCGGACTCCAACCGGGACACCCACACGAGCATGCGCGTACCCGGCGCCGAGGAGCTCGCGGGCGGCGCCCACGGCACCGCGCGCACGCCCCGTACGCCGGGGGAGCCCCGCGCGGGCTCGGCCAGGAGCCGGGCCGCGGCCGCCGCGCTGCGGAAGCGGCGGCTGAAGCTGACGGCGCTGGCCGCGACGGTCGCCACGGCGGCCGGGGTCGGCGGCTGGCTGGCGGCCTCGGCCGGCGAGGACGACACCACCACCCGGCCCGCGCCCGCGGTCGAACAGCCCGACGAGTACCAGGGCGACGAGGGGCAGGCGGCCCCCGGGCAGGTACCGCTCGACCAGCGGTGACGGCACCGTCACCCACCGGGGCCCCGGACGGCGGGGGCCCCGGGGCTGGTCGGCACGCTGCCGCCAGCCGTTAGGGTGGAGAGGTGGCAGTCGTCGATGTATCCGAAGAGCTCAAGTCCCTCTCCTCCACCATGGAGTCGATCGAGGCAGTCCTCGACCTGGACAAAATGAGGGCCGATATCGCCGCGCTCGAGGAGCAGGCGGCGGCCCCCGACCTGTGGGACGACGTGGACAACGCCCAGCGGGTGACCAGCCGTCTCTCCTCCCTGCAGGGCCAGCTGCGCAAGACCGAGGAGCTCCGCTCCCGCATCGACGACGTCGGGGTGCTCTTCGAGCTCGCCGACTCGGAGGACGACGCGGACGCGCGCACCGAGGCCGAGGGCGAGCTGAAGTCCGTGCGCAAGGCGGTCGACGAGCTGGAGGTGCGCACCCTGCTCTCCGGTCAGTACGACCCGCGTGAGGCCGTCGTCAGCGTCCGCGCCGAGGCCGGCGGGGTCGACGCGGCGGACTTCGCCGAGCAGCTGATGCGCATGTACCTGCGCTGGGCGGAGCGGCGCGGCTACCCGACCGAGGTCTTCGACATCAGCTACGCGGAGGAGGCGGGCATCAAGTCCGCGACCTTCACGGTGAAGGCCGACTACGCCTACGGCACGCTCTCGGTGGAGCAGGGCACGCACCGGATGGTGCGGATCTCCCCGTTCGACAACCAGGGCCGCCGCCAGACGTCCTTCGCGGGCGTCGAGGTGCTGCCCGTCGTGGAGCAGGTCGACCACATCGACATCCCCGAGAACGAGCTGCGGATCGACGTCTTCCGCTCCTCCGGGCCCGGCGGCCAGTCGGTCAACACCACCGACTCCGCGGTCCGCATGACGCACCTGCCCACCGGCATCGTCGTCTCCTGCCAGA
The DNA here is from genome assembly GCF_012726235.1 of Streptomyces sp. HNM0574. Taxonomy (GTDB): domain Bacteria; phylum Actinomycetota; class Actinomycetes; order Streptomycetales; family Streptomycetaceae; genus Streptomyces. The sequence continues at coordinate 480,498 of NZ_JAASAH010000003.1, read as the reverse complement.
ACGAGAAGTCGCAGATCCAGAACCGCGCCGCGGCCATGCGCGTCATGCAGGCCCGGCTCCTGGCGCACCGCCGCCAGGAGGAGCAGGCGAAGATGGACGCGCTGAAGACGGACGGCGGCAACTCCTGGGGCAGCCAGATGCGTTCCTACGTCCTGCACCCGTACCAGATGGTCAAGGACCTGCGGACGGAGCACGAGGTCGGTAATCCGCAGAGCGTGCTCGACGGCGACATCGACGGATTTCTCGAAGCGGGAATCCGCTGGCGGAAGCAGCAGGAACAGGAAGCCGCCGCATAGTCGGGCTTCCTCTCCGGCGACTCACGTGGCCCGCGTCACCCCGTTCTCGACGGGATGGCGCGGGCTTCGCCGTGGCTTCGGGGGGCTTCGGAGTGCGTGATTCCTGTCGCATCCGGTGAACTGGCCCGGCCCCGCAGGCAATTCGTTCGGTACGCGCTTGACTGCGATGTGAAAAGTGGGAAAGCTGTTCGCTCGGCATGCCTGTATCCGGTGAGCATGCGGGGGGTGTGAACGGACGGGATGCGTCCGGATCTCTTCATGATCTTCCGTGGCCCCCGGAGCACGGCTGCACCTTTGACAAGTACAGCTACTGGGGGTAGTTGGCACATGACCAATTCGAAGACGCGGCTGCGGGTTGCGCGGATTGCTGCCGGTGCGGTGTTCGCCGCAGGCGCTTCGCTCACCGCGGCGGGCGCAGCCCAGGCCGCCGGCCTGAGCGGCAACAGCGGTGACCAGGAGGTCACCCAGAACGAGGGCGTCGACGCCAAGGACGACGAGGGCTCGGTCGCCGGTGTCATCGCGGGCAACAGCGGTGGCGACGACGGCGGCGAGGACGACGAGGGCGCGATCCTCGGTCTGATCCAGGGCAGCAGCGGCGGCGACGACGAGGGCTCCTCCGAGGGCTCCGACGGCGGTTCCTCCGACGGCGGCGTGATCGAGGGCTCCGACGGCGGTTCCTCCGACGGCGGTGTCATCGAGGGCTCCGACGGTGGCTCCTCCGACGGCGGTGTCATCGAGGGCTCCGACGGCGGTTCCTCCGACGGCGGCGTGATCGAGGGCTCCGACGGCGGTTCCTCCGAGGGCTCCGACGGCGGCTCCAGCGAGGGCACCGACGGCGGTTCGTCCGAGGGCTCCGACGGCGGCTCCTCCGAGGGCACCGGCGGCGACACCGAGGGCACCGTGAGCGGCGACCCGACCGGTGGCGAGGACGGCGGCGAGCAGCCCGCCAACACCGGCGGCACCGGTGGCGGCGACGACTGCGACGTCGACAACACCGACGTCAACTGCGAGGACGGCGGCGCCGCTCCGGACAGTGGCGGCAGCGAGCCGGTCCAGCAGCCCTCGCAGCCCGAGGCGCCGAAGGAGGAGCTGGCCGAGACCGGTTCCGCCGAGACCAGCTTCCTGCTGATCGGTGCCGCGACGATGATCGCGGGCGGTGTCGGCTTCCGCCTGATGCCGCGCCTGGTCTCCCGTCGCGCGGGTGGCGCGGCTGCCTGAGCCACGGCTCACAGCTGAAGTACCAGCGGCGCACAGCCGCGAGCGAAGGGCCCGGAACCTGCACGGTTCCGGGCCCTTCGTCGTCTCTGCGGTGCGCGCACCCGGCGCTCACGGACGGTGCGTACGCGCCTACGCGGTGGCCACGCGCTCGGCCAGCAGCGCGACGGCGGCCAGCGCCATCAGGGCCACGAACAGGGCGAGCAGCGCGCTGGGGGTGAGGTGCGCGAACGGGGTCTCGCGCTGCATCCGTTCACGGTGCGCGCGGCACACGTGGCAGCGTCCCTCGCTGACGGGGCCCGCGCAGTTGGCGCACACCAGCCGGTCGCATGTCATGCGATCTCCTCCTCAGCTGTGCCAACGCCACCCGTGAGTGATTCGTTCCCCTACGGTGCTGCCCTCCACTGTGCCAGCTCCGCGCGTCCGGTGCAGAGCGCACCCGGAACGGTCCGGAGCGCGCGGGCGCGCGTCGGCGGGAGTCGGCAGCCGTGACGGGCGAACGAAGAGGCCGCGGACGGCGGGGGAATGGCGGCGAATGCGGTGCAATTGCGGTAGCTCACGCGGAAACACGGGAAGCGCGGTGATCCGTGCCGTGAAGAAACGCACCAAGGCCCCACGCTCACTGCGAGCCGCACACCGCTTCGCGTAAGGTCGCTGCACCGACGGGGGGCCGTACGGCGGCTCCCGCTGCCCCTACCCAGGTCGACGTGGTGTACCCGTGATCCGATTCGACAACGTCTCGAAGACTTACCCGAAGCAGAACCGGCCCGCCCTGCGCGACGTCTCGCTGGAGATCGACCGCGGCGAGTTCGTGTTCATGGTGGGGTCCTCAGGTTCCGGCAAGTCCACTTTCCTGCGGCTGATCCTCCGTGAGGAACGCGCCAGCCACGGCCAGGTGCACGTGCTCGGCAAGGACTTGGCGCGGCTGTCCAACTGGAAGGTGCCGCAGATGCGGCGCCAGCTGGGCACCGTCTTCCAGGACTTCAGGCTGCTGGCCAACAAGACGGTCGGTGAGAACGTCGCGTTCGCGCTGGAGGTCATCGGCAAGTCCCGCGGCCAGATCCGCAAGACGGTTCCCGAGGTGCTCGACCTGGTGGGTCTGGGCGGCAAGGAGGACCGGATGCCGGGCGAGCTGTCCGGTGGTGAGCAGCAGCGCGTGGCGATCGCCCGCGCCTTCGCGAACCGCCCCATGCTGCTGATCGCGGACGAGCCGACGGGCAACCTCGACCCGCAGACCTCCGTCGGCATCATGAAGCTTCTGGACCGCATCAACCGCACCGGGACCACGGTCGTGATGGCCACGCACGACCAGCAGATCGTGGACCAGATGCGCAAGCGCGTCATCGAGCTCGAAGGCGGAAGGCTCGTCCGTGACCAGTCGCGCGGCGTCTACGGCTACCAGCACTGACCGCCGGTCAGCCCGCAGGACGGCCCGCGACAGGACGCGGCACGACACGACATCAGCAGCACGGGCGGCTCGGGCAGCCTGAGCAGCCACCGCCGGCAATTCACTGAAAGGACGCCATGCGCGCCCAGTTCGTACTGTCGGAGATCAGCGTCGGTCTCCGCCGCAATCTCACGATGACCTTCGCGGTGATCGTCTCGGTCGCACTGTCGCTCGCCCTGGCGGGCGGCTCGCTGCTGGCACGGGAACAGGTCAGCACCATGAAGGGGTACTGGTACGACAAGGTCCAGGTGTCGGTCTACCTCTGCAACAAGAACGACGCGGCCTCCGACCCCAACTGCGCGAAGGGCGCGGTGACCGCGGAGCAGAAGCAGGAGATCAAGGCCGAGCTGAACAAGCTCCAAGTGGTCGACAAGGTCTACCACGAGACCGCTGACCAGGCGTACAAGCACTACAAGGAGCAGTTCAAGGACTCGCCGCTGGCGGACTCGCTCACCCCGGACCAGATGCAGGAGTCCTACCGCGTCAAGCTGACGGACCCGACCAAGTACCAGGTGGTGCAGACGGCGTTCTCCGGCAGGCAGGGCGTGCAGGAGGTCCAGGACCAGCGAAGTCTGCTGGAGAACCTGTTCAATCTGCTCAACGGCATGAACGTCGCGGCGCTGTGCGTGATGGCGCTGATGCTGGTGGTCGCCCTGCTCCTGATCGTCAACACCGTGCGGGTGTCGGCGTTCAGCAGGCGGCGGGAGACGGGGATCATGCGACTGGTCGGCGCGTCCAGCTTCAAGATCCAGATGCCGTTCATCCTGGAGGCCGCCATCGCGGGGCTGATCGGCGCGGGCTTCGCGTGCGTCCTGCTGGTCGGCGCGAAGTACTTCCTCATCGACAGCTGGCTGGCCCAGCAGATCGTGCTGATCAACTTCATCGGCTGGGACGCGGTCCTCAAGGTCCTGCCGCTGATAGCGGCGGTGGGCGTGCTGATGCCCGCGGTTGCGGCCTTCTTCACGCTCCGCAAGTACCTGAAGGTGTGACGCACGCCGCGGGTGTCATCCGGCCAACCGCCCGTATGGCACCCGCGTCTGGCCTAGACTCCCCACCATGTCGGGCACGTGGCGCTCTGTACCGTCCCCCGCTTGCGGAGGGGACACAGGCCCCAGGCGCATCCGCCGGGGGGCGGCCCTGGCATTGGTCTTCGTGAGCGTCCTCGCCACCGGCGCCGTGACGGGTGCCTGGGGCGACGGCGTCCGCGCCCTCGCCGACCCCGCCGGTGCCGGCGCCGAACTCAACTCCCCGGCCTCCGGCGGCAGTACGGACCACTCCCCGCGCCCCGGCGCCGGCGGCGCACCCGACCCGCGGGCCGGATCGGCGCACGACGCCGAGGAGTTGGTGAGCCGCAGCGGCGACCGCTGGTCCGCCTCCTACAGCGCCCGCGAGTACGAGGGCCTCCAGCGCGACCTGCACGGCGAGTACGTCGGCGTCGGCCTCTCCGTCCGCCGCGCGCACGACGCCCGGGGCGCCGCGGTCAGCGTCACGCGCGTCCAGCCCGGCAGCCCCGCCAGGGAGGCCGGGCTGCGCCCCGGCGACCGGCTGCACTCCGTCGACGGGAAGGCCGTCGAGGGCCTGCCCGTCACCGAGGTCGTCTCCCGCCTCCGCGGCGCGCAGCCGCGTCCGACGGCGCGGGACGCCGAGGCGTCCGCCCCCGGCAGCACCGTCCGCCTCCGGTTGGCCAGGGACGGCAGGCAGTGGACGGAGACGCTGCGCCGGGCCCGCCTCACCGTCGACTCGGTGACCGTCCGCGAGCTGGGCGGGGGCGCGCGGCTGGTCAAGGTCTCGTCGTTCACCGCCGGTTCCGGCGAGCAGCTGCGGCGCGCGGTAGAGGAGGAGGTGCCGCCGGGTGCCGGGGTCCTGCTGGACCTGCGGGGCAACTCCGGCGGCCTGCTCCACGAGGCCGTCGACGCCGCCTCCGGATTCCTCGACGGCGGACTGGTCGCCACCTACGACGACGCCGGCCGCGAGCGCGCGCTGTACGCGGAGCGCGGCGGGGACACCGAGCGTCCGCTCGTGGTGCTCGTCGACGGCGGGACGATGAGCGCCGCCGAGCTGCTGGCCGGGGCGCTCCAGGACCGGGGCCGGGCCGTGGTCGTCGGCTCCCGCACGTTCGGCAAGGGCTCGGTGCAGATGCCGAGCGAGCAGCCGGACGGCTCCGTCGCCGAGCTGACCGTGGGGCACTACGCGACTCCGTCGGGTCGCCAGGTGGACGGGAAGGGCATCACGCCGGATCTCTCGGTGTCGCTGCCGGGCGGTGCCGAGGGTGCCGTGGCGAAGGGCCGCACAGTATTGAGTGGCCTCGACACCCGCCCCTAGTGGAACAATGGCCTGGCTATGGCGAAGATGAAGACGACCCGCAAGGCGAAGGTCAAGGAAGACAAAGACGCGCCGAAGCTCATCGCCCAGAACAAGCGCGCCCGGCACGACTACGAGATCCTCGACACCTACGAGTGCGGCATCGTGCTCACCGGTACCGAGGTGAAGTCCCTGCGCCAGGGCCGTGCGTCTCTGATCGACGGATTCGGGCAGATCGACGGGAATGAGGTCTGGCTGCACAACGTTCACATTCCGGAATACGCCCAGGGGACGTGGACGAACCACGCGGCCCGGCGGAAGCGGAAGCTCCTGCTGCACCGCGCGGAGATCGACAAGCTGATCGGCAAGACGCAGGAGACCGGGCACACGCTCGTCCCGCTGCGGCTGTACTTCCTCAAGGGCCGCGCCAAGGTCGAACTGGCGCTGGCGAAGGGCAAGAAGGAGTACGACAAGCGGCAGACGCTGCGCGAGAAGCAGGACCGGCGGGACGCGGACCGCGCGATCTCGGCGGCGAAGCGGAGGCAGCGGGCGCGCGAGGGCGCCTGAGGCCTGCGGGGGCCTTCGGGCTCCGGCGGGCCGGCCGGCGGCTCCGGGAACAAACCGGGGGCGTAAACGGTTGGCCTGGATGTGGCAGGGTCCCGTACCATGGTCACAGCGCCGCTCGCGAGGGCGGAGCAGCTTGTTAATTCAACATGGGGATGATCGGTTTCGACAGCGGATGTCGAAGCAGGGGAAGCGAGCCGAGGAACGCGGCAATGATCTCGTTAACCACGTGTCGCAAAAAATAATCGCCAATCAGAAGCGCGATTCCTTCGCGCTTGCTGCCTAAGCAGCAAGCATGAAGTGTCAGCCCGGGTGCGTTCCCGACCCGGATCCTGGCATCAGCTAGGGAACTCACCGCGTAGGCCCGGTCACGGGGCTTACCGGGACATCCAACAGTGACTGGGCCCGTCGGAGACTTGTCCGTGTGATCTCCGGGGCCGAGAAAATCGCAGCGGACTGCGCTCGGAGAAGCCCTCCTTCCGCTCCGTTGGACGCGGGTTCGATTCCCGCCATCTCCACCACCCCATGTAACCCCTGGCCCGCGAGTCTCTCGCGGGCCAGGGGTTTTTTTGCGTCCGCTCCGGGCGGCCGGGAGGCGTGTTCCCGGCCTTTCCCGGCCTCAACGCCCGTGCTGTGATGGACGGATGCACGACGGACGCGACCACCCGGGCCTGCTCGGCACCCTGCCCTGCGCGCTGTATCTCCTCGCCTGCGACATCGAGAAGGAGAAACTCACCAAGCGGGACGTGATCGGTCACGTCCTGCGTGCCGCGGTGCTCATCGAGCTCGGTGAGCGCGGCTGCCTGCGGGACGACCGCGGACGGGCGGCCGTGGTGGCCGGCCGGGGCGCGGGGGAGCCGTTCCTCGACCTGGCGCTGGGGCGGCTCGCGGCGCGGCGGCGGTCGATGCGCTGGAAGACACTGGTGACCGTGGACCGCAAGGAGACCGTGCAGGCCGTCGAGGCCGCGCTCGTCGAGGCCGGGGCCGTGCTCGTCGAGCCGCGGCCGTGGCGCTCGCGGCGGGTCGTCGTACGGGAGCCGCTGCGGGTGATGGAGCTGCGGTCGACGGTGCTGGAGACGCTGCGCAGCGGTGTTCCGGCCGGGCGGGTCGGGACGCGGGAGGCGGCGCTGGTCGCGCTGTCCGCCGCGGGCGAGCTGCCCGCCGTCCTCTCGGGGCGGGAACGGCGGCAGCACAAGGCGCGGATCAAGGAGCTGACGGAGCGCGCCGGTGCGGCCGCGCCCGCGCTGCGGAAGGCGATCCGCGACATGCAACACGTGGCCGGAGCGTTGGCGGGCGGAGCGGCGGGAGGCGGGACGTAGCCATGACGGGACGCGGCGACGGTGCGGACGCGGAGGCCCGGGGTGAACGGGCCCGTGCCGTCGAGCCGTTGGGGCCCGACTCGCTGACCTGGAAGTACTTCGGGGACTGGCGCGGGGTGCTGCTGGCGCCGTGGGCGGGGGCGATGCAGAACATGCACCCGGGCCTGGGCGCGGGGGTCGCGGAGCACTCGCGGTTCTTCGAGGAACGCTGGGAGCGGCTGTTCCGCTCGCTGTACCCGATCGGCGGCGTGGTCTACGACGGCCCGCGCGCGGCCCGTACGGCCCGGGAGGTGCGCGGGTACCACGACGGGATCAAGGGCGTCGACGAGCACGGGCGCCCGTACCACGCGCTCGATCCGGACACCTTCTACTGGGCGCACGCCACCTTCTTCATGCTGACCGTGCTCGTCGCCGACCGGTTCGGGCCCGGGCTGGACGAGGCGGAGAAGCGGCGGCTGTTCGAGGAGCACGTGCGGTGGTGGCGGCTGTACGGGATGAGCATGCGCCCGGTGCCCGGCAGCTGGGACGAGTTCCGCGCGTACTGGGACCGGATGGCGTCCGAGGTGCTGGAGGACAACCGGCCCACCCGCGAGATCCTCGACATCCGCGGCATCGCCAAGCCGCCGGTGCTGCGCCGGCTGCCGGACGTGGTGTGGCGGCTGGTGCGGGTGCCGCTGGCGCGGTTCACGGTCTGGTACACCGTCGGCCTGTTCCCGCCCGCCGTGCGGGAACGGCTCGGGTACGGGTGGACGGCGCGGGACGAGCGGCTGCTGCGGTGCTTCGGGCGGCTGGTCCACCACGCGTGGAAGCTGGTGCCGGCTGGGCGGCGCTTCCATCCGCGGGCGCGGGCGGGGTGGGAACGGGGGTGCTCCGCGGGGGTTGCTCCGGTGACTTCGCCTTCGCGGAACTTGCGGTCTTCTCGGGGGAGTTGAGGGGGGCTGTGGGTGGCTCTCGGGTGCGGGTGCTTCGGGGGTCGGGTCTTTGCGCAGTTCCCCGCGCCCCTTTTTCGCGCAGTTCCCCGCGCCCCTTATCGCGGGCCCGCCCCGCTTGGGAGGTCTGCGCCAGAGGCGCAGGGCTGGCAAGCGCAGCGCCTAGCCCCGGCGCGGGGTGCTCCATGCCGCCCCGTACGCGCAGTTCCCCGCGTCCCTTATGGGCGCGTCCGCGTGGTCGTGAGGGCGAATGTCAGGAGGGCCGCGGTGGTGGGGAGGGTGAACGGCCAGGGGGTGGGGGTGTGTTCGGAGGCCCAGCCGCCGGCCGCGGCGCCGATGGCGATGCCGCCGAGGAGGGCGGTGACGGCGAGGGTCATGCCCTCGGTGAGGCGGGCGGGCGGGACGTGCTGTTGGAGCAGCGTCATGCCGGTGACCATCGTCGGCGCGGTGGCCATCCCGGCGACGAGCAGCGCCGCGGCCAGCAGCGGCAGGCTGTGGCTGTGCGCGGCGAGCAGGGGCAGGAGCAGCAGGACCGCCATGGCGCCCACGCAGCGGCGCATCCGGCGGGGGAGCGGCCCGCGCGGGCGCAGCGCCCCGAACGCCAGCCCCGCGACGGCCGATCCGGCGGCCTGGCAGGCGAGGACGAGTCCGCCCGCGGCCCGGTGGCCCTGCCCGTCCGCGTAGGCGAGGGTGACGACCTCCATCGAGCCGAAGACCATGCCCGTGCCGAGGAAGGTGAGGAGCAGCGGCGGCACCCCGCGGACGCGCAGCGGCGCCGGGGACGGGGTCGCGCGCGCGGGGGAGACGGGCGGTTCGGTGCGGCGCTGGGCGGTGAGCAGCAGGGTGCCGCCGAGGAGCAGGGCCGCGCCGGTGAGGGTGCCCAGTTCGGGGCGTACGGCCGTGCACAGGAACGCGGCGAGGACGGGGCCCGCCATGAAGCACAGTTCGTCGGCGGCCTGTTCGAAGGAGTTGGCGGTGTGCCGCGCGGCGGGGTCGGCGCGCCACAGGTGTGCCCAGCGGGCCCGTGACATGCCGCCGGTGTTGGGCATCGTGGCGGTCGCGGCGTACGCGGCGAACAGGGTCCACGGGGGCGCCCCGTGGTGCACGCACAGGGCGAGCGCGACGGCGCCCGCGGTGGCGAGCGCGGCGGCCGGTACGGCGACGCGGGCCTGCCCGTGCCGGTCGGTCAGCCGGGCGACGAGCGGGGCGACGACGGCGGTGACGGCCAGCCCCGTCGCGGTCACCGCCCCGGCGAGGGCGTACGAGCCGTAGCCGCCCGCGATCATGATGACGGCGGCGACGGAGAACATGCCGCTGGGGAGCCGGGCCGTCAGGCTGCCGGCGGTGAAGGCGACGGTGCCGGGGGCGGAGAACAGGTGCCGGTACGGGGCGAGGGGTGTGCGTCGGCACCAACTCTTGGTCTGCGCAGGCGAGTTCGGTTGCTCGGGCATACGGGGCAGCCTTCCGGCGGCTGTCCGGGCACGTCCAACACCTGTTCGGCACCATTCACACGGGCCGGTTGTGAGTGCGGCCCCGCCAGGGGTGCGGGGAACTGCGCGACCGGCCACGGCGTACGGGGTGGCCCGGTGAAGGCAGTTGTGCACCCCGCGCGGGGGTGGGCGCGCTTGCCAGCCCTGCGCCTACGGCGCAGTTCTCCCAAGCGGGGCGGGCCCGCGACAAGGGGCGCGGGGAACTGCGCAAAAAGCCCCAGCCGCGAAGCACCCGCACTCCGAGAACCCGGCGCACCCCGCGAAGCCCCCCGATACCCTCCCCCCATGTCCGGTGATCTGGAGCCGCGGCTGCTCCGCGCCTTCTGCGCCGTCGCGGACGAGCTGCACTTCACGCGTGCCGCCGCCCGCCTGCTCGTCGCGCAGCAGGCGCTCAGCCGCGACGTCCGGCGGCTCGAACACCGCCTGGGCGCCCCGCTGTTCGTGCGGACGACGCGGCAGGTCGAGCTGACGGCCGAGGGGCAGCGGCTGCTGCCGTACGCGCGCCGGGTGCTGGCCGCGCACGACGAGCTGGCCGCCGCGCTCTCCCCCGGGGAGCGGCCGCTGACCGTCGACGTCGCCGCACCGGTGAGCACCGGCGGGCTGGTGCTGGAGGAGGCCCGGAGGGCCGCGCCCGCGACGGAGTTCGTGGCCAGGTTCCACAGCGGGCTGACCGGCGCGGCGGCCGAGATCGCCGCGGGCACGCTGGACGTGTCCACGGGCCGGGTCGCGGGACTGCGTCCCGAAGTCCTGGACGAGCTGGGCCACTTGCTCGTCCGGTACGAGCGGGTGGCGGTGCTGCTGCCGGAGCGGCACCGGCTCGCGGCCCGGCCCGAGGTCCCGCTCGCCGAGCTGGCCGGCGAGGTGCTGTACGCGGGCGCCGGGAACGGGGCGACGGCCGAGTGGACGGACTTCGCGCGGGCCCTGTTCGCGGGGCGCGGCATCGAGGTGGCGCCGCCGTTCCCCCGGATCGAGGGGGAGACGGAGTTCGCGCGGGTGGTGCGGGCGCGGGGCTGGTCGGTGCTGGCGAGCGAGGTGTTCATCGGCGTGCCCGGCATGGTGCTGCGTCCGCTCACCGCCCCGGTGCCGCTGGCCCCGGTGTCCCTGGTGTGGCGCCGCGGGCTGCGGCACCCCGGCCTGGACGCGCTCCGCGAGGCCGCGCGCACGCTCTCCGCGCGCCACAACTGGACGTCCGCACCGCCCGGTTGCTGGCTCCCGCCCGCCGACGCGGCCCTGCTCCCGCGTACGGGCTGAGCGGCTCACCCGCGGCGGCCGGCCCGGGTGAGCGGAGGGTTTCGCCGGTGTCATCTCGCGGCACGGGGGCGAAACGCGGCCTGCCTAGCGTCGGCGCCCGAGACCCGAGTGCCGTGGAGGCGTCATGACCGCAGTGCCCGCACCCCCGTCCCTGTCCGAGCCGCCCGCGCGCCGGGGCGGCCGGTGGATCGAGCACTGGGACCCGGAGGACCCGGTGTTCTGGCGCGAGGGCGGCGAACGGATCGCCCGGCGGAACCTGTGGCTGTCCGTCCTCGCCGAGCACGTCGGCTTCTCGGTGTGGACGCTCTGGTCGGTGATGGTGCTGTTCATGGGCCCGGAGTACGGGGTCGACCCGGCCGGGAAGTTCTTCCTGATCTCGGCGGCGACGCTGGTCGGCGCGCTGGTCCGGGTCCCGTACACCTTCGCCGTCGCCCGCTTCGGCGGCCGCAACTGGACGGTGGTCAGCGCCTCCTTGCTGCTGCTGCCCGCGCTCCTCGCCTGGCTGGTGATGGAGCCGGGCACGCCGTACGCGGCCTTCCTCGCGGTGGCGTTGCTGACCGGGCTCGGCGGCGGCAACTTCGCCTCCTCGATGACCAACATCAACGCGTTCTTCCCGCTCCGGCACAAGGGCTGGGCGCTCGGGCTGAACGCGGGCGGCGGCAATCTCGGCGTCCCCGTCGTGCAGTTGCTCGGGCTCGCCGTCATCGCGTGGGCCGGGGCCGGGCACCCGCGGCTGGTGCTCGGTGTCTACCTGCCGCTGATCGTGCTCGCGGCCGTGCTGTGCGCGTTCCGGATGGACAACCTGGCCACCGTGCGGGGCGACACCGGCGCGGCACGGGAGGCCGCGGCCGACCGGCACACCTGGATCATGGCGCTGCTCTACACCGGCACGTTCGGCTCGTTCATCGGCTACGGCTTCGCGTTCGGGCTGGTGCTCCAGACCCAGTTCGGGCGGACGCCGCTCCAGGCGGCCTCGCTCACCTTCCTCGGTCCGCTGCTCGGCTCGCTGACCAGGCCGCTCGGCGGTCGGCTGGCCGACCGGTGGGGCGGAGCGCGCATCACGCTGGCCACGTTCCTCGCCATGGCGGCGGCCACCCTGGTGGCCGTGGCCGCCTCGCTGAGCCTCTCGCTGCCCGCGTTCCTGGCCGCGTTCACCGCGCTGTTCGTGCTCAGCGGCCTCGGCAACGGCTCCACGTACAAGATGATCCCGGGCATCTTCGACGCGCGGGCCCGCGCGGCCGGGCTGACCGGCGAGGCCGCCGCGGCCCGCGCCCGTCGGCTCTCCGGCGCCGCGATGGGCCTCACCGGCGCGGTCGGCGCGCTGGGCGGCCTGGCCATCAACCTCGCCTTCCGCCAGTCCTTCGCGACGCTGGGCAGCGGGACGGCGGCGTACGTCACCTTCCTCGCGTTCTACGCGGTGTGCTCCGCGGTGACCTGGGCGGTGTACGTCCGTCCCGGTGCGCGGAGCTGAGGCGCCCGGCGCGCGCGGGGGCGCGTAACATCCGGGAAACCCCGGAAGACCAGGGCCGACACGCGGACGCGGCACACTCGCCCCAGGGCCCCGAGGGCCTCACCGCCCGGCCGGCCCCGGGCGGACGAACGGCGACAGAAAGCGGCGACGGACAGCGATGCGGCACGCAGCGGACGACACCCCGGCACCGGAACAGGCGACGGACGGGCGCCCGCCCGGGAGGGCCGGGACGGGCGTCCCGCCGCTGTCCGGCTTCACCGTCGGCGTCACCGCGGCGCGGCGGGCCGAGGAGCTGGGGGCGCTGCTGGAGCGGCGCGGCGCCGAGGTCGTGCACGCGCCCGCGCTGCGCATCGTCCCGCTCGCCGACGACAGCGAACTGCTGGACGCGACCCGGGAGTTGACGTCCCGTCCGCCGGACATCGCGGTCGCCACCACGGCGATCGGCTTCCGCGGCTGGATCGAGGCGGCCGAGGGCTGGGGACTGGGCGAGGAGCTGCTGGCCCGCCTCGGCGAGGTCGAACTCCTCGCCCGCGGGCCCAAGGTGCGCGGCGCGATCCGCGCGGCCGGGCTGCGGGAGCGGTGGTCACCGGCGTCCGAGTCGATGGCCGAGGTGCTGGAGCGGCTGCTGGAGCGCGGCGTCGACGGGCTGCGCGTCGCCGTCCAGCTGCACGGGGAGCCGCTGCCCGGCTTCACCGAGTCGCTGCGCGCCGCCGGCGCCGAGGTGCTGGGCATCCCCGTCTACCGGTGGATGCCGCCCGAGGACCTCACCCCCGTCGACCGGCTGATCGACGCCACCGTGGCCCGCACCCTCGACGCCGTCACCTTCACCAGCGCCCCCGCCGCCGCCTCCCTGCTGCGCCGCGCCGGGGAACGCGGGCTGCGCGAGGAGCTGCTGGCGGCGCTGCGCGGGGACGTCCTGGCGGCCTGCGTCGGCCCCGTCACCGCGGTCCCGCTGGAGGCGGAGGACGTGCCGGTGGCGCACCCCGAACGGTTCCGGCTGGGCCCGCTCGTCCAACTGCTATGCACCGAACTCCCGGGCAGGACGCGCGCGTTGGACGTCGCGGGCCACCGGCTGGAGATCCGCGGGCACGCCGCGCTGGTGGACGGCGAGCTGCGCCCGGTGCCGCCCGCCGGGATGGCCCTGCTGCGGGCCCTCGCGCGCCGCCCCGGCCACGTCGTCTCCCGCGCCGACCTGCTGCGCGCCCTCCCCGGCACGGGCAGCGACGAGCACGCCGTCGAGTCCGCGATGACCCGCCTCCGCGCGGCCCTCGGTACCCCCCGCCTCATCCACACCGTCGTCAAACGCGGCTACCGCCTGGCGTACGACCCGGGGTGAGCCGGCTGCGGAAGGGGCGCGGGGAACTGCGCGACCGGCCACCACGCACCCGCGGACCGCGACGCGGGAGCAGGGACACCCCCGGTTCCGGACCGGGCTCGCGGCGTCCTCCCCGCGCCCCTTTCGGGCGCGTTGTCGCGTACGCTGGACGGCTGCCCTAAGCAAGCAGAAGGGGGCCGCGGCGTTGGGAGCGCAGCACGACAGTGTCCGGGAGCGGGAGATCCGCGGGGAGCAGGCGCACCTCGACGACGTGTACCGGCGGCTCGAGGAGAAGATCGACGAGGCGGGCTCGCTGATGCGGGACGCCGACCGGGGCGCGCAGGTCGGCACCCCGGGCGCCCTCGCCGAGCGGGACGCGCAGGTGTTCCGCGCCGGGGTCCACCTGAACCGGCTGAACAGCGAGTTCGAGGACTTCCTCTTCGGCCGGATCGACCTGCTCGACGGCAAGACCGGCGAACGCGGCCCGGACGGCGCCTGCACCTCCGTCGAACCGGCCGACGGCGCCGTCCGCGCGGACGGCACGGCCGACATCGGCGAGACCCTGCACATCGGCCGCATCGGCGTGATGGACGCCGACTACGCGCCGCTGGTGATCGACTGGCGGGCCCCCGCCGCCGCGCCGTTCTACCGCGCGACGCCGCTCGCCCCCGGCCGCGTCGTCCGCCGCCGGGTGATCCGCAGCAAGGGCCGCCGGGTGCTGAGCGTGGAGGACGACCTGCTGCGCCCGGAGGTCACGGCGCGTTCGGGCGGCGCGAGCCTGCCCGTCGTCGGCGACGGCGCGCTGATGGCGGCGCTCGGGCAGGCGCGCGGGCACACGATGCGGGACATCGTCGCGTCCATCCAGGCCGAGCAGGACCTCGTGATCCGCGCCCCCGCGAACTCCGTCACCGAGGTCGAGGGCGGCCCCGGCACGGGCAAGACCGCCGTCGCGCTGCACCGCGCCGCGTACCTGCTCTACCAGGACAGACGCAGGTACGCGGGCGGCATCCTGATCGTCAGCCCGACGCCGCTGCTCGTCTCGTACACCGAGGGCGTGCTGCCGTCCCTCGGCGAGGAGGGGCAGGTCGCCATCCGCGCGCTCGGCTCCCTCGTCGACGGCGAACAGGCGGGCGCCCCGGCCCCCGGCGAGGACGGCGACGCGTACGACGCGCAGAGCACGGCCCGGGTCAAGGGCTCGGCGCGGATGGCGAAGGTGCTGCGCAAGGCCGCGCGCGGCGCGCTCGAACTGGGCGAGGTGCCGGACCAGTTGCGGGTCGTCGCCTTCGGCGCCCGGATCGAGCTGGACGCGGACGCGCTCACCCGCGTCCGCCGCCAGGTGCTGGGCGGCACCGCGCCGGTCAACCTGATGCGCCCCCGCGCCCGCAGGCTGCTGCTGGACGCGCTGTGGGACCGCTCGGGCGCGCGCAGCCGCTACACGGACCCGGAGCTGGCGGCCGAGGCTCGGGCCGCGTTCGACGAGGACATCACCACGGAGGACGACTTCACCGCCTTCCTCGACGCCTGGTGGCCCGAGCTGACCCCGCGCGGGGTGCTGGCCGCGATGGCCGACGAGAAGCGGCTCGGCCGCTGGTCGCGGCGGGTGCTGAAGCCGGGCGAGGTGCGCGAGGTGGCACGTTCGCTGCGCCGCCTGGACGCCGCGGGCCGGGGCCCGGTGTCCGTGCACGACGTGGCCCTCCTGGACGAGCTCCAGCAGCTCCTGGGCACCCCGGCCCGCCCGAAGAAGCGCGAGGCCGACCCGCTGGACCTGCTCACCGGCCTGGAGGAGCTGACCACGGCCGCCGACCGCGACCCCACGGCCCGCCGCGAGCGCGCCGAGCGGCAGGCGGAGGAGCGGCGGGACTACGCGCACGTCATCGTCGACGAGGCGCAGGACCTGACGCCGATGCAGTGGCGGATGGTCGGCCGGCGCGGCCGCCAGGCCACCTGGACGGTCGTCGGCGACCCGGCGCAGAGCTCCTGGTCCGACCCGGACGAGGCGGCCGAGGCCCGCTCCGAGGCCCTGGGCAGCCGCCCCCGCCGCCGCTTCGAACTGACCGTCAACTACCGCAATCCCGCCGAGATCGCGGAGCTCGCCGACCGGGTGCTCGCGCTGGCCATGCCGGGCACCGAGCCGCCGGAGGCGGTGCGTTCCACGGGTCTGGAGCCCCGGTTCGTCAGCGTCGGGGAGGACCTGGGGGCCACCACCCGCGCCGAGGCCGGGCGGCTGCTGGAGGAGGTGGACGGCACCATCGGCGTCGTCGTCCCGATGGGCAGGCGCGCGCAGGCGCGGGAGTGGCTGGCCGGTCTCGGCGACCGCGTCGTCCCGCTCGGCAGCCTGGAGGCCAAGGGCCTGGAGTACGACGCGACGGTGGTGGTCTCGCCCGCCGAGATCGCCGACGAGTCCCCGGCGGGCCTGCGCGTGCTGTACGTGGCGCTGACCCGGGCCACCCAGCGGCTGACCGTCCTGGCGGGAGAGAAGGACCTGCCGGACGAGGACGGCGTCCCCGACCTGCTGCGGGACTGACGGCGCCCGCGCCGGGAGGGGCCAACTCCCGTGCCCCGCAAGCCCGTCGGCCTCCCGGCCGCCGTGCGGGGCGGTGGGGAGGCCGACGGGAAGAGCTGCGGGGCGTGGCCGGAGCGGGAGGTGGCCGGGCGGGATTCGCGTTCCCGGGTGCTTTGTTAGCCTGGGGGTGGCACCGGCCCGATCCATGCCCCCGGGCCCAACCATTGTCGCTACGAGCGACCACTTGCCGCGAGGCGAGCTGGCGGGTCGGTGTCACTCACAGCGTTCCCGAAGGGGTCCGCGTCCGGCGTTTCAGCCGACGACGCGGACCCCTTCGGCCTGTGGTCCCTTCCTGCCCTGCGCGATCTCGAACTCGACGCGCTGGGTGTCCTCGAGGGTGCGGAATCCCTCGCCGTTGATCGAGCTGTAGTGCACGAAGACGTCGGGGCCGCCGTCCTCCTGCGCGATGAATCCGTACCCCTTCTCCGCGTTGAACCACTTGACCGTGCCCTGAGCCATTGCCGGATCTCCCGTGAGTACCTGTGCGCCGAGACAGCGCTGGTGAGCGATTGCGGGGCGATCCTAGGCCGGTTCGGGCGGTTTTCTACAGATTGAGGTGTGGTGCCGCATATCTCGGGAAGCTGCGGGGGTTCCGCTCCGGCGCACCCCTCCGTATTGTGGAAACGAAATTCCGCAAAGGGAGGCGGGTTACCGCGTACCCACGGGTAGGTGGGACGATCTGTTGACGTCCCCCGCCCGGTGCCGCACACCCTGCGGCCTCACGGGCGGGCGCGGCACAACGCGACAAGGGAAAGCAGAGGGAAGTCGGCAATGAGCTCGGCGCCAAGCGTCTCGTACTCGATGACTGTCCGCCTGGAGGTTCCGGCGGGCGGTACCGCGGTCAGTCAGATCACCACGGTCGTGGAGTCATCGGGGGGTTCGGTCACCGGCCTCGACGTCACCGCCTCGGGGCACGAGCGTCTCCGGATCGACGTCACCATCGCCGCCTCGTCCACGGCGCACGCGGACGAGATCGTCGCCGAACTGCGCGGCATCGAGGGCGTGGAGCTCGGCAAGGTCTCCGACCGTACGTTCCTGATGCACCTCGGCGGCAAGATCGAGATGTCGTCGAAGCACCCCATCCGCAACCGTGACGACCTCTCCATGGTCTACACCCCGGGCGTCGCCCGCGTCTGCACGCAGATCGCGGAGAACCCCGAGGACGCGCGGCGGCTGACGATCAAGCGGAACAGCGTCGCCGTCGTCACGGACGGCTCGGCCGTGCTCGGCCTCGGCAACATCGGCCCGCAGGCCGCGCTGCCGGTGATGGAGGGCAAGGCCGCCCTCTTCAAGCGCTTCGCCGGGATCGACGCCTGGCCGATCTGCCTGGACACCCAGGACACCGACTCCATCGTCGAGATCGTCCGCGCCCTGGCCCCCGGCTTCGCCGGGATCAACCTGGAGGACATCTCCGCGCCCCGCTGCTTCGAGATCGAGGCCCGGCTGCGCGAGGCGGTCGACATCCCCGTCTTCCACGACGACCAGCACGGCACGGCCATCGTCGTGCTCTCCGCGCTCTACAACGCGCTGCGCGTGGTGGAGAAGGACATCGGCGACATCCGCGTCGTCATGTCCGGCGCGGGCGCGGCCGGTACGGCCATCCTCAAGCTGCTGCTGGCCGCCGGCGTGAAGCACGCCGTCGTCGCCGACATCCACGGCGTCGTGCACGCGGGCCGCGAGGACCTCGTCGGCGCCGAGGAAGGCACCGCGCTGCGCTGGATCGCCGACAACACCAACCCCGAAGGCATCACCGGCACCCTCAAGGAGGCCGTCGTCGGCTCGGACGTCTTCATCGGCGTCTCGGCCCCGAACGTGCTGGACGGCGACGACGTCTCGCGGATGGCCGACGGCGCCATCGTCTTCGCGCTCGCCAACCCCGACCCCGAGGTCGACCCCGCGGTGGCCCGCGAGACGGCGACGGTCGTCGCCACCGGCCGCTCGGACTTCCCGAACCAGATCAACAACGTGCTGGTCTTCCCCGGCGTCTTCCGCGGCCTGCTGGACGCGCAGTCGCGCACCGTCAACGACGAGATGATGCTCGCCGCCGCCCGCGCGCTCGCCGACGTGGTGCTCAGCGACGAGCTGAACGCGAACTACATCGTCCCCAGCGTGTTCAACGAGAAGGTCTCCGGCGCGGTCGCCGGTGCCGTCCGGGACGCGGCCCGCGCCGCCTCCGGCGAGAAGGACCAGGCCGAGCGCTCCTGACCCGCACGACGGGCCCACGACCTCGTCCGGCGAGGTCCGTGGCCCGCGGTCCGTTCCGTACGAGCCCCGCGCAGCGTCTGTGCGGGGCTCGTACGGAGTTTTGCGTGCGGGGCGGCGGGGAGTCGCCCCGGCCCGCTTCCGTGCCGTACCAGCCCCGTACAGGGCGCCGCGAACGGCGCGTCGCGGTCTGCGGCACCCTGCGCGCCCCCGTAGGGTTGCGCAGCAGACAAAGCCTCTGGAATGTCACGACAACGAGCCACTGGCGCTTTTCGTGTGACTCCGCCGCTGTCGGAAGGGTGCCGGATTGGCTTTCGCGCCGCTGGTAGGGGCAGGATGCCTCCTTGAGGACTCCGTCCGAGGGGATTCCCCACGGGGCGCGAGGGTCTAAAGCAGACCCGGGTCCGGGGACTGTCCGAGGGCCCTGGCAGCATCGGCTTCGATCTCACGCCTCATTTGGCAAGAAGAACACGGGAGTAACGAGTTATGAACCGCAGTGAGCTGGTGGCCGCTCTGTCCGAGCGCGCCGAGGTGACCCGCAAGGACGCCGACGCCGTTCTGGCCGCCCTCGCCGACACCATTGGCGAGGTCGTTTCCAAGGGCGATGAGAAGGTCACCATTCCCGGCTTCCTCACCTTCGAGCGCACCCACCGTGCCGCTCGCACCGCCCGCAACCCGCAGACCGGCGACCCGATCGAGATCCCGGCCGGGTACAGCGTGAAGGTTTCGGCGGGCTCCAAGCTCAAGGAAGCCGCGAAGGGCAAGTAAGCGTCCGCGGGCGGCCAGGCCGCTTCGCGTACGCGAACGCTGCGGTGAGGCAGCGCACTTGAGGGGCGGCCTCCCGGTCTGATCCGGGAGGCCGCCCCTTGTGCTGTCCGGGGGCATCTCCGGGCGCGCGGACTGCCGTCCGTTCAGCGGGAGTTCACCCGCGGGCTGAGCGGGGCGGCCCGGTGAGGGTGACGTCCTCCAGTGAGCGCGCGAAGTGGACGCGGGGGTCCGCGGCGATGCCGGGGACGGTCGGCACGGCCAGGACGTGGCAGCCGGCGGCCAGTGCGGCGGCGGCGCCGGTGGGGGTGTCCTCCACGGCGAGGCAGTCCTCCGTGGCGGCGCCGAGGGCGCGGGCCGCCGCCGCGTACGGGTCGGGGTGCGGTTTGTCGCGTCCGGACTCGCCGGAGGCCACGGAGTGGTCGAAGCGGTGGCTGCCGAGGGTGGCGCTCAGCACCAGGTCGGCGACGGGGCGTTCGGACGCGGTGACGAGGGCCACGGGGACGCCCAGTTCGCGGGCGTGGTCGAGCAGCCGCAGGGCGCCGGGCCGGAGGGTGACGCCGGCGGTGATGCGGGCGGTGAAGTCGCGGTCCAGGCGGTCGGCGAGGGCGGCGGTCTCCGTCTCGGACAGGGCGAGGAGCGTGCCCAGGCGGTCGGCGGCGTCGCGGAGGGTGAGCCCGGCGAAGGGGAGGACGTCCGGCTCGTCGGCGGGGGCGCCGTGGGCGGCCAGCAGGCCGGCGATGCCGGCGAGCCAGTCGCGTTCGGTGTCGACGAGGGTGCCGTCCATGTCGCACAGGAGGGCTGCGGGGCGCGGGAGTCGGGCCGGTGCCGCGGGGGCGGTGGCGACGGCGGCGGGGGTGTCGCGGGGCGGGGGGACGGGGGGCATGCGGGTCTCGCTGTTCGTGTGGAGCGGGGGCCGGGCGGGGTGCCGGGCCGGGGGTGGAGGGGTCAGCCCGCGGTGCGGACCAGGGGGTTGGTCTGCGTGGAGTTGCGGACGGTGAAGGCGACCGAGCCGGGGCGGTAGCGGTCGTCGGAGGTCTCGACGGGGCGGCCGTCGGCGGTCGTGGTGGTGCGGCGTACGCGGAGCAGGGGGCTGCCGCGGCGGACGGCGAGGTGCTGGGCGTCCTCGGTGCCGGCGGCGACGGCGTCGATGTGATGCTCGCCATGCGCGAAGACGAGCCCGGTGTCGTCGTACAGCCGCTGGGTCACCGACTCGCAGTCGTCCGGGAGGGAGGCGACGGCCGTGCCGATCCAGCCGGCGTAGGCGGTGCGCTCCAGCAGGACGGGGTCGCCGTCGAGGGTGCGCAGCCGGAGCACGCGGAGGACGGGGGCTTCGGGTTCGAGGTGGAGGTGTGCGGCCTCGTCGCCGCGTGCGGTGTCCCAGGCCGTCCTCAAGACGGTGCCGCCCGCGCGGTGTCCGCTGGAGCGGGCCCACTGCGCGAAGCTGCGGAGTTCGGTGAAGCTCTGGCTGGGCGCGGAGGAGAGCACCGTGCGGCGGGCTCCCTGGCGGGAGCCGACGAGGCCCTCGGTGACCAGCGCGGCGACCGCCTGGCGCACGGTGCCGCGGGACGCGCCGTACTCGGCGGCGAGTTCGGCCTCCGACGGCAGGGCCGAGCCCACGGGGTAGCCGCCGTCGGTGATGGCGCGGCGGAGTGCGTCGGCGATGTGCCGGTGCCGGCTGCTGGTCACTGTGCTCCTCGTCTGGGGTGCTCGAACGGTGTGCTCCGATCATGCCACCTGTGCACAGCCGTACGCATCCTCACGCGCGCGGGATATGCGTCTAACCGGTTCTCGGCGTCTTAAACCAGATCCACGAAAACGGATCTGACCTGCACTTTTTTGTTCATCTGCCAGCCATCCCGAGACGTTGCCCCGATCCCGGAGGAGGGCTAACCTGCCCGCTGACTGACAACACTTGTTCATACAGGTGGACGAGCGAGGACTCAGGATTCATCACATGCAGACACCCCGTCCGCGCCGCGCCCGCACCGCGGTGGCCGCGGCCACGACAGCCGTCGCCCTCACCGTGGGACTCACCGGCTGCGGGAAGGCGCCCAGCGTCGGAGACAGCGAGGCGGCGAAGGCGCGGTCGGCGGCGGACCTCGGCGGCATGGACGCGCTGGTCCGGGCCGCGCGGCAGGAGGGCCGGCTCAACGTCTACGCGCTCGCCCCGACCTGGGCGAACTACGGCGAGATGATCACGGCCTTCGAGAAGAAGTACGGGATCACCGTGCACAACGAGAACCCGGGCGGCAGCAGCCAGTTGGCGCTCAGCGCGGCCGAGAAGCGGATCGGCCAGAACCGTGCCGTGGACGCCCTCGACCTCGGCTCGGCGTTCATGCAGTCCGCTTCGCTCAAGGAACTCCTCGCCCCGTACAAGGTGCGCGACTGGGAGGGCATCCCGGCCGCGCAGAAGGAGCGCGACGGCAGCTTCGCCAACAACTACGGCGGCTACGTGTCGATCGGCTGCGACGCCTCCGCCGTACGGCACTGCCCGCGCACGTTCCAGGACCTGCTGAAGCCGGAGTACCGCAACAAGGTGGCGCTCAACGGCAATCCGAACGACTCCAGTTCGGCCTTCGCCGCCGTCCTCGCCGCGTCCCTGGCGAACGGCGGCTCCTTCGACGACCCGCAGGCCGGCCTCGACTACTTCGCGAAGCTGCGGAAGAAGGGCAACTACGTGCCCGTCGAGTCCTCCCCGTCGACCATCCAGAAGGGCGAGACGCCCATCTCGATCGACTGGGACTACCTCAACCTCGGCTACAGCGACACCCTGAAGTCCAAGGGCGTCGACTGGAAGGTCGCGGTGCCCGAGGACGGCCAGTACTCCGAGTACTACAACCAGGCCGTCAACCGGTACGCGCCGCACCCCGCGGCGGCCCGGCTCTGGCTGGAGTTCGTCTACAGCGACGAGGGCCAGAACATCTGGCTCAAGGGCTACTCGCGCCCGGCCCGCCTGGAACAGATGGAACGCGAGAAGACGGCCGACTCCGCCGCCGCGCGGAAGCTGCCCGCCGTCGAGGGCGAGCCCAGGTTCCCCACGCAGAAGCAGCAGAACGCCGCCAAGAAGGCCATCGCCGACGGCTGGGGACAGGCCGTCGGCTAGCGGCGCCGTACCCGCCGCCTCCCGGGCCCGCCCGGTTCCCCCGCCCCCGACAGAAACCCCCGCCGATGAGTGCACTCACCCCCGAGCGGTCCGCAGCACCGCCCACCCGACATCCCGCCGGACCGGAACCGGCCGCCCGCCCCGGGCGGCGCGCGGCCCGCCGCCAACGCTGGCCCGCCGTCGTCCCCTTCTTCGCCTTCCTGGCCCTCTGCTTCGGGCTCCCGGCGGGCACCATGGTGTACGGGGCCCTCACCGTCACCGACCCGGACACCGGACGCAGCCACTTCGGGCTGACCAACATCGGCGACTCGCTCCAGGGCGCCTACGCCGACGGGCTCGCCGGAAGCCTCCGGCTCTCCCTGCTGGGCGCGGTGCTGGCCACCGTCCTCGGGACGCTCGTCGCGCAGGCCGTGGTCTCCTCCGGGCGGCCCGCGCTGCGCAAGCTCGTCGTCTCCGCCTCCGGCGTCTTCGCCAACTTCAGCGGTGCGCCGCTCGCCTTCGCGTTCATCGCGACGCTCGGCACCAGCGGCACCCTGACCCGCCTGTTCGAGCTCCAGCGCGCCGGGTTCAGCCTCTACACCTTCACCGGACTCGTCCTGGCCTACCTGTACTTCCTCGTCCCGCTGATGGTGGTCACCGTGCTGCCCGCGCTGGACGGGCTGCGCACCCAGTGGCAGGAGGCGGCCGCGTCCTGCGGCGCCACCCGCGGCCAGTACTGGCGGCACGTGGGCGTGCCCGTGCTGCTGCCCTCGCTGCTGGGCGGCGCGGTGCTGCTGTTCGGCACCGCCTTCGCCTCACACGCCACGGCGGCGGTGATGGTGGGCAGTTCGGTGCAGCTGATCACCGTGCAGATCGCCAACACCCTCGCCGGAAACGTCATCGTCGGCCAGGAGAACCTGGCGCTGGCGATGAGCCTCAACATGGTCGTCATCGCGCTGCTGGTGATGGCCGTACAGATCCCGCTGCAGCGCAGGAGCGCCCGATGGCTCGGCTGAACACCCAGGCGGCCCCGGCGGCTCCGGGCGCGCGCCTTCCCTCCGGGCGGGGCCTGGTGCTGCTGCTCGCGGGGCTGTACTTCCTGGTGCCGGTGGCGGCCACGCTCTGGTTCACCGTGGACGACGGCACCGGCGGCGTGGACCTCGGCGCCTACACCGAGGGGCTGGTCTCCCCGGCGCTGGGCCGCAGCCTGCTGCTGTCCGTCGGGCTCGGGCTGTGCACCGTGCTGCTGACGCTGCTGCTGCTCGTGCCCGCCGTGGTCGTGGTCTCGCTGCACCTGCCGCGGCTGCGCGGAATCGTCCAACTGCTGTGCATGACACCGCTGGTGGTGCCGCCCATCGCGCTCGTCGCGGGAGTGTCGACGGTGCTGTCCTGGGCGCCGATGCTCGCGGACACCTACTTCTTCCAGACCTTCATGGTGCTCCAGAACCAGGACTTCCCGCTGATCCTGGTGTTCGTCTACACCGTGATGTCGCTGCCGTTCATGTACCGCGCGCTGGACGCCGGTATCCGCGGCGTCGACCTGCGCACCCTCGTCGAGTCCAGCCGCAGCCTGGGGGCCGGACGGCTGGCGACGCTCGCCCGCGTCGTCGTGCCCAACCTGCGCTCCGCGCTGATCAGCGGCTCCGTGCTGAGCCTGGCGATGGTGCTCGGCGAGTACACCGTCGCGTCCGTCCTGGGCTTTTCGACCTTCCCCGTGTGGATGGTCGAGGCCAACGACAGCGGGGACGGGCAGCTCTCCGGCGCCGCCGCCATGCTGAGCCTGCTCTTCACCTGGGGGCTGCTGCTCCTGCTCACCGCCCTCGCGGGCGCCCGCACGTCCCGCCGCAGCCGTACCCGCAACCGGAGGAACCCCGCATGACCCCCGCACCCGCGACCACCCCCGAACCCGGCACCCGGGAACCGGCGGACCCCGCGACGGGCCCCGGCACCGCGACGGCCCCGCGCGGCGGCGTGCCCGTACGGCTGCGCGGCCTGCGCCGGGCCTTCGCCGGGACGACCGCGCTGGACGGGCTCGACCTGGACATCGAGCCCGGTGAACTCGTCGCGCTGCTCGGCCCGTCGGGCTGCGGGAAGACCACCGCGCTGCGCATCATCGCCGGGTTCGAGAGCACCGACGCGGGCGAACTGAGCATGGACGGCGAGGAGCTCACCTCCGTACCGGCCAACCGCCGGGACATCGGCATGGTCTTCCAGTCCTACAGCCTCTTCCCGAACATGACGGCGGCCGAGAACGTCGCGTACGGCCTGCGGGTACGGAAGGTCGGCGCGGCCGAGCGCCGGGAGCGGGCCGCCGAACTCCTGGACCTCGTCGGGCTCCCGGGCCGCGCCGAGCACTACCCGCACCAGCTCTCCGGCGGCCAGCAGCAGCGCGTCGCGCTCGCCCGCGCGCTGGCCGTACGCCCGCGCGTGCTGCTGCTGGACGAGCCGCTGTCCGCGCTGGACGCCAAGGTGCGGCTCCAGCTGCGCGAGGAGATCCGGCGGATTCAGCTGGAGCTGGGCATCACCACCGTCTTCGTCACGCACGACCAGGAGGAGGCGCTGTCGATGGCCGACCGCGTCGCCGTGATGAAGGACGGCAGGCTCGAACAGTGCGCCGCCCCGGCCGAGTTGTACGAGCGGCCCGCGACGCCGTTCGTCGCCGAGTTCGTCGGCACGATGAACCGGCTGCCCGGCACCGTCCGCGAGGACGGCACCGTCGCGCTGTTCGGCCGCGCCCTGCCGGTGCACGGCGAGGTGCCCGCGGCGGGCACCGAGGTCGACGTGCTGCTGCGGCCGGAGAGCCTGAGCGTGGGGGCGGCGGACGGCGCGGAGACGGCGGGGGAGGAGGTCACGGTGCGGGTGGCGACCTTCCTCGGGGCCACCACCCGGCTGCATCTCGCGGCCGCCTCGGGTGCCGAGTTCAAGGCCGACCTGCCCAGCCGGGAGGCCGCCGCGCTCGCGCCCGGCGCCCGCTGCGTCATCACCCCGCACGACCACCCGGTACTCGTCCAGCCCCGTACGGGGCCGGCGGGTGCCACGTCCGCACCGACCGGCAAGGAGTGACCTGATGAGCAGTACGCGGCACACCGTCCTCGGCACGGCCGCCGTTCTCGTCCTGGCGGCGAGCACGGTTTCGGCCACCTCCGCCTCGGCCGCGCCCGAGCGGCAACCACGGGGAGCGGCGGGCGAGTTGACGGTGATGAGCCTCAACACCTGGCACGCGGGAGGCCAGGTCGAGGACGGCGTCACCAAGCTGGCCCGGGTGGTGGAGGAGCAGGACGCCGACATCGTCGGGCTCCAGGAGTCCACGCGGGAGGCGACCGAGGCGCTGGCCGAGAAGCTGGGCTGGCACCACTACCAGCCGGCCGCCGACCGCGGGTTCGTCAGCCGCTTCCCCGTCACCGGCGGGAAGACGCAGCTGGAGGGCGCGGTGGGCGCGCGGGTGCGGATCGACGAGAAGACCGGCCAGGAGGTCGAGTTCTACTCCGCGCACCTCGGCTACACCCCGTACGGACCGTACGACGCCTGCTTCGACGGGATGAGCGTCGAGCGGATCATGGAACGGGAGAAGGAGTCGGGGCGTACGCCGCAGGCGCAGGAGATCGCCAGGGAGCTGGCACCGAAGGTCGAACGGGCGGACCGGACGCCGGTGTTGCTCGTCGGGGACTTCAACACCCCGTCGCACCTGGACTGGAAGCAGGGCAAGCGGGACGCCGGCTGCGCGTACGACAAGCCGGTGGAGTGGCCCGCGACCAAGGCCGTCGAGGACGCCGGGCTGAAGGACTCCTTCCGCGAGGCGCACCCCGACCCGGCGGCCGAGCCCGGCCACACCTGGTCGCCCGTCGCGCCCGAGAAGAACGCGGACTACGGGGGCCGGGCCGAGCCGCAGGACCGGATCGACTTCGTCGACTACGCGGGCTCGAAGCTGACGGTGAAGGACTCGCGGGCCGTGGTGACGGGCGACCCGGCGCGGATGCCGGACCACGCGTCCAACTCCTGGCCGACGGACCACGCGGCCGTCGTCACGACGTTCGCCGTGAAGTAGCGCGATTCCCCGCGCCCCTTCACGGGGCGCGGGGAATCGCGCGAACACCCGGGACGGCGTCAGGCCGAAGGCCGTTCCACCTTCGCGCCGAGGGAGGCGAGCTTCTCCATGAAGTTCTCGTAGCCCCGGTTGATCAGGTCGATGCCGTGCACCCGCGAGGTGCCCTGGGCCGCGAGGGCGGCGATCAGGTACGAGAAACCGCCGCGCAGGTCGGGGATGACCAGATCGGCGCCCTGGAGCTTGGTCGGGCCCGAAACCACCGCGGAGTGCAGGAAGTTGCGCTGCCCGAAGCGGCAGGCGGAGCCGCCGAGGCACTCGCGGTAGAGCTGGATGTGCGCGCCCATCTGGTTCAGCGCCTCGGTGAAGCCGAGCCGCGACTCGTACACCGTCTCGTGGACGATGGACAGCCCCGTGCCCTGGGTGAGGGCGACGACCAGCGGCTGCTGCCAGTCCGTCTGGAAGCCGGGGTGGACGTCGGTCTCCAGCGCGATGGACTTGAGCGGCCCGCCGGGGTGCCAGAACCGTATGCCCTCGTCGAGGATCTCGAAGGCGCCGCCGACCTTCCGGAAGGTGTTGAGGAAGGTCATCATCGACTTCTGCTGCGCGCCGTGGACGAAGACCTCGCCCTCGGTGGCGAGCGCGGCGCTGGCCCAGGACGCGGCCTCCAGCCGGTCCGGGAGCGCGCGGTGGGTGTAGCCGCCGAGCTTGTCGACACCGGTGATCCGGATCGTCCGGTCGGTGTCCACCGAGATGATCGCGCCCATCTTCTGCAGGACGCAGATGAGGTCCTCGATCTCGGGCTCGACCGCGGCGTTGGAGAGCTCGGTCACCCCCTCGGCGAGGACCGCCGTCAGCAGCACCTGCTCGGTGGAGCCGACGGACGGGTACGGCAGCCGGATCTTGGTGCCGCGCAGCCGCTGCGGGGCCTCCAGGTACTGGCCGTCGGCGCGCTTCTCGATCGTCGCGCCGAACTGCCGCAGCACGTCGAAGTGGAAGTCCACGGGCCGGCCGCCGATGTCGCAGCCGCCCAGGCCCGGGATGAAGGCGTGGCCGAGGCGGTGCAGCAGCGGTCCGCAGAAGAGGATCGGGATGCGCGAGGAGCCGGCGTGCGCGTCGATGTCCGCGACGTTGGCGCTCTCGACGTGCGAGGGGTCGAGGACGAGTTCCCCGGGTTCGTCTCCGGCGCGGACGGTCGTGCCGTGCAGCTGCAGCAGCCCGCGGACGACCCGGACATCGCGGATGTCGGGCACGTTGCGCAGTCGGCTGGGCTCGCTGCCGAGCAGCGCCGCGACCATGGCCTTCGGCACAAGGTTCTTCGCACCGCGGACACGGATCTCGCCCTTCAGCGGTGTGCCGCCGTGGACAAGGAGTACGTCGTCAGTCGAGACGGTCATGGAGCTCCGCGTTCCTGGAGACGGGGTGGGACAAAAGGTAATCGTAATGGCCGCCGGCCCTTGTGGGGTAAGGCCGGAGGCCACCTCCTCGCTCCGTGACGCGGTGGAGTCACGCGGTGCGGTCGGCCCGGGACGCCGGGCGCCACGCACTGTTCCCGTGAGGTCCCGGAGGGTCACCTTCCGGAGCGGAACAGGCCGTTCTCCGGGGCCTGTTGTGGCCGGGAACACCGCGGGCGCGGGAACCGCCGGGGCGCCGGCCGCGTCGGGCGGCGGCCACCTGGCGAAGAGCGCGGGAGACGAGTCTCACGCCGCCGCCCGCCGGTTCCCGAGGCGGCCGGGGCCGGAAACCGTCCCCCGCGGGGAAACCGGCGGGGCCGGATTCCGGTCGTCCGGTGCCGCTGAGGCCGTGGTTGCGGGATCATTGCGGCATGACCGAGGCGTCCCCGCTGGCCGGTCGGCTGCTCGTCGCCACACCCGTGCTGTCCGACCCGAACTTCCACCGTTCCGTAGTGCTGCTCCTCGACCACGACGACGAGGGCTCGCTGGGCGTGATCCTCAACCGGCCGACGCCGGTGGACGTCGGCGACATCCTGGAGCCGTGGGCCGCGTTCACCGGTGAGCCGGGCGTCGTCTTCCAGGGCGGGCCGGTCTCGCTGGACGCCGCGCTCGGCGTGGCCGTCGTCCCCGCGGCGCACGGCGCGACCGCGTCCGGTGAGCGCACGGCCACCGCGGGCGCCCCGGACGGCGACGCGGGTGAGGTGCCGCACGGCGGCGCGGCGGAGGAGCCGGCGCCGGGGCCCGCGGGTCCGGGTGACGAGAGCGACAGCGACGGGCCGCTGGGCTGGCGCCGGGTGTACGGCGCGATCGGGCTGGTGGACCTGGAGGCGCCGCCCGAGCTGCTGGCCGCGGAGCTGGGCTCGCTGCGCATCTTCGCCGGGTACGCGGGCTGGGGTCCGGGGCAGTTGGCGAAGGAGCTGGCCGAGGGCGCCTGGTACGTCGTGGAGTCCGAGCCGGGGGACGTCTCCTCGCCCGCGCCGGAGGGGCTGTGGCGGTCCGTGCTGCGGCGTCAACGTGGTGAACTCGCGATGGTGGCCACGTACCCGGACGATCCTTCGCTGAATTAGGCTTGGTTCGTATGAGCACTCCTCTTGAGCCCGAGCGCGGAGCCAGCACCGACACCCTCGTCGAGCCCACCCCGCAGACCTCGCACGGTGACGGCGACCACGAGCGGTTCGCGCACTACGTCCAGAAGGACAAGATCATGGCGAGCGCCATGGACGGCACCCCCGTCGTCGCGCTCTGCGGCAAGGTCTGGGTCCCCGGGCGTGACCCGAAGAAGTACCCGGTGTGCCCCATGTGCAAGGAGATCTTCGAGACCATGGGTGCCGACGGCGGCAAGGGCGGCAAGGACGGAAAGGGCGGCGACGGCAAGAAGTAGCCGCAGCCCCACCGCACCACCTGTTTCCGGCCGCCCCCCGGCGGCCCCGCCATCGGGCTCACACGGCGCGCCCTGCCCTTCCTCCGGGAACGGGCAGGGCGCGCCGTGCTGTGTACGGGGGTTGTGCGGAACGGCGTCCGGTGACATCTCGATCCGGGAAATTGGTCGAGACCACTTGTGGGGCGCTGTGGCGGCTCGTAATCTCCTGCGGAAGTTGTGCACCGCGAAACCGGCGTTGCGGATAGTGCAATCAGCAGGAGTCCGTCCGGGCCTGGCCCGGTGCCGGACCAGTGCTGAGCTGGAGCCGAACTCCGCGGGGCCGCAAGGGGCTTGGGGGTATGGCCGTGAGGTTGGGTACGCGCATCGCCGCCACCGTGGCGGCGCTCGCGATGGCGGGGACGGCGGTGGCCGGGTGCGCACCGTCCACGTCCGTGGCCGGAGGCGGCCCGCAGAAGGACGAGAAGACCGGGACGCTCCGGGTCTGGCTCTTCCGCGAGGTCGCGAACAAGCCGAAGGAACGCGTGGTCGACGACGTCGTCCGGGACTTCGAGCGGCGGCACCGCGGGGTGCGGGTCGAGGTCCAGTACATCCCGGTCGACAGCCGGGCCGAGAAGGTCAAGGGCGCGTTCAACGACCCGGCCTCGGCGCCCGACCTGATGGAGTTCGGCAACACCGACACCGCTGGCTACGTCGTCAACGGCGGACTCGCCGACGTGGAACGGGAGTTCGCGGACTGGGACGCGGCCGAGGACATCGACCCCACCGCCGAGCGCGGCGTCACCGTCGGCGGGAAGCGGTACGGGGTGCCGCTGTTCGTCGGCGCGCGGGCCCTGTACTACCGCACCGACGTCTTCGAGGAGCTCGGCCTCGAACCCCCGCGCACCCTCGCCGAGCTGACCTCGACGGCCCGGAAGATCCGCGCGGAGCGCCCCGAGCTGTACGGGCTCGCCACCGGCGGCGCCTACACCTACGCCGCGCTGCCCTTCCTCTGGGCGCACGGCGGCGAACTCGCCCGCGCCACCGGGAAGTCTGACGGCGAAGGCGGCTCCGGCGAGGCCGTCCGGTACACCGCGCGCGTCGACAGTCCGGCCGCGAAGAAGGGCATCGCCGCGTACGCGCGCCTGCTCTCCGAGGACATCTGCCCGCCGGGCAACTGCGCGCAGATGACCGGCAACGAGGCCGTGGACGCCTTCGCCGGCGGAAAGGCCGGAATGGTCATCGGCGGCGACTTCAACCGGCAGGCCGTCGACGCCGGAAAGAGCAAGGGGAAGTACGGCGTCGTCCCGCTGCCGGGCGTGAAGAAGGGCACGATCGCGCCCGCCTTCGCCGGGGGCAACAACATCGGGATTCTGCGCAGCAGTTCGCACCGGACGCTCGCCGGGGAACTGATGAAGGAACTCGCCGGAAAGAAGGCCCAGAAGCGGTTCTTCCAGGGCATGGGATTCCTCCCCACCTACACCGACACCCGGGCCGAGGTGGCGAAGGAGGAGCCGTTCGTGAGGCCCTTCGTGGAAACCCTCGACGCGGGCGCGGAATTCGTTCCGGTTGCGCCCGGCTGGGCCGAGATCGACGCCGGACGGATTCTGCCCGTGATGTTCCAGCGCGTCGCACAGGGACAGACGGACGTCGACGGCGCGGCGGCCGAGGCCGACGAGATGATGGAGGAGGTCTTCAGCCGGTGAGCGTGACCGCGCACAGGCCACCGCGGGGAATCCGCGGCAGCGCCCGTACCCCCTGGCTCTATCTCGCGCCCGCGCTCGTGGTGATCGCGGGACTGCTCCTCTACCCGATCTACCAGCTCGGGCTGATCTCCTTCCTGGAATACACCCAGGCGCAGGTCAGCGGCGGCGTTCCCACCTCCTTCCGGGGACTGGGCAATTACGCGGAGCTCTTCGGCGACCCGCAGTTCTGGGAAGTCACCCTCGCCACCGTCCTGTTCGCCGCCGCCTGCGTCACCGGAACGCTCCTCGTGGGCTGTTCGCTCGCCGTGCTGCTGACCCGGATACGGGCCGTCCCGCGGCTGGTGCTGATGCTCGCCGCACTCGGCGCCTGGGCCACCCCGGCAATCACCGGATCGACCGTGTGGATGCTGCTCTTCGACCCCGATTT
This sequence comes from Streptomyces sp. HNM0574, assembly GCF_012726235.1. GTDB lineage: Bacteria > Actinomycetota > Actinomycetes > Streptomycetales > Streptomycetaceae > Streptomyces. The sequence goes on along the minus strand of NZ_JAASAH010000003.1, from coordinate 449,299 downwards.
CGGCCCCGTCAACCGGCTGCTGGGACTCGGCGACTTCTCCTGGACGTACGGGAAGTACAGCGCCTTCGCACTCGTCCTCATGGAGGTCGTGTGGTGCTCGTTCCCGCTGGTGATGGTGACCGTCTACGCCGGGATCAAGGCCGTCCCGCAGGAGGTGCTGGAGGCGGCGGCGCTGGACGGCGCCTCGATGTGGCGGACCTGGCGCAGCGTCCTGGCGCCGATGCTGCGCCCGATTCTCGTCGTCGTCACGATCCAGTCGGTCATCTGGGACTTCAAGGTCTTCACGCAGATCTACGTGATGACCGACGGCGGCGGTATCGCGGGCCAGAACCTGGTGCTGAATGTGTACGCCTATCAGAAAGCCTTCGCCTCCTCGCAGTACAGCCTCGGCTCCGCGATCGGCGTCGTGATGCTGCTGCTTCTGCTGGGAGTCACGCTCGTGTATCTGCGGCTGCTGCGCCGCTCGGGGGAGGAGGAGCTGTGAGCCCGTCCGGCACCGCAGGATTCAAGGGCGCGGTCCGCCGCCCGTGGCGGCTCGTCGCGGAGGGGTCGGCGCTCGTCATCGCCGTACTGGTGGCCTTTCCGCTGTACTGGATGGTGCTCTCCGCGTTCAAACCCGAGGGAGAAGTGCAGTCGGGACAGCCCGTTCCGTGGACGCTGAACCCGTCGCTGGACTCCTTCCGACGGGTCTTCGCACAGGACGACTTCGGCCGCTACTTCGCCAACAGCCTGCTCGTCGCGGGCACCGTCGTGGTGGCCTCGGCGGCCATCGCCTTTCTCGCCGCCACCGCCGTCACCCGGTTCCGCTTCCGCCTGCGGACCTCGGTCATGATCATGTTTCTGGTGGCCCAGATGGTGCCGATCGAGGCACTGACCATTCCGATGTTCTTCCTCATGCGGGACGTCGGCGCGCTCAACACCCTTGCCTCGCTGATCCTTCCGCACATCGCCTTCGCGCTGCCCTTCGCGGTGTGGATGCTGCGCGGCTTCGTCAAGGCGGTACCGGATTCCCTGGAGGAGCAGGCGTTCATCGACGGCGCGAGCCGGCGGCGATTCCTCTGGCAGATCCTCTTCCCGCTGGTCCTTCCCGGGCTGGTCGCGACGAGCGTGTTCTCCTTCATCTCCACCTGGAACGACTTCCTGTTCGCGAAGTCCTTCATCATCTCCGCGACGGAGAACTCCACGCTGCCGATGGCGCTGCTCGTCTTCTTCGACACCGAGACGCCCGACTGGGGCGGCGTGATGGCCGCGTCCACCGTGATGACCCTGCCCGTGCTGGTCTTCTTCGTCCTGGTGCACCGCAGGCTCGTCTCCGGTCTCGGCGGCGCCGTCAAGGACTGACCGCCCCGACTCCCGTGCCCCGCACCGCCGTTCAGCCGATCCCGTCAGGAGTGAACACCCCATGGACCCGCACGGACTCGTCCCCGAGCCCCGCACCGTCCTCCCCGGCACAGGCCCCGGCTTCACCTTCGGCCCCGGCACCCGCCTCGACGCCGCCCCCGGCACCGAGCACACCGCGGCCTGGCTGCGCGCCGTCCTCACCCCCGCCACCGGTCTGCCCCTGCCGCCCGCCGGCGAGGCGCCAGGACCCGACGGCGTGCTCCTGCTGCGCACCGACCCGGACCTGGCCGCCGAACACGGGCCCGAGTCCTACCGACTGGACGTCACCGAGGACGCCGTCGAACTCACCGGCGGCGGCCCGGCCGGGGTGTTCTGGGCCGCGCAGACGCTCCGTCAGCTGCTCGGCCCCGACGCGTTCCGCCGCGCCCGCACCGACCCGGAGCGCCGCACCTGGCACGTCCCGTCCCAACACGTCGAGGACGCGCCCCGGTTCGGCTGGCGCGGGCTGATGCTCGACGTGGCCCGGCACTTCATGCCCAAGGACGGCGTCCTCCGCGTCCTCGACCTGCTCGCCGCGCACAAGCTCAACACCCTGCACCTGCACCTCACCGACGACCAGGGCTGGCGCCTGGAGGTGCGCGCCCACCCGAAGCTGACCGGGACCGCGAGCTGGCGCCACCGCACCAAGCTCGGCCACCGCGCCTCCGACCTGTGGGACGTCCGCCCGCACGGCGGCTGGTACACGCAGGACGACATCCGCGAGATCGTCGCGTACGCGGCGGACCGGCACATCACCGTCGTCCCCGAGATCGACGTCCCCGGGCACTCCCAGGCCGCGATCACCGCGTACCCCGAACTCGGCAACGCCGACGCCGTGGACACCGACGCGATGGAGGTGTGGACGGACTGGGGCATCAGCCCGAACATCCTCGCCCCCACCGACACCGTCCTCCGCTTCTACGAGGACGTGCTCAGCGAGGTGCTGGAGCTCTTCCCGTCCCGCTACGTGCACCTCGGCGGCGACGAGTGCCCCAAGGACCAGTGGCGCGCCTCCGCCACGGCACAGCGCCGGATGCGCGAGGAGGGCCTGGCCGACGAGGACGCCCTCCAGGCGTGGTTCGTCCGGCACTTCGACCGCTGGCTCGCGGAGCGCGGACGCCGGCTCGTCGGCTGGGACGAGATCCTCAACGGGGGCGACCCCAGGGAGGGCACCGGCCACGCGCCGGACGCCCCGTCCCGGGCGGTCCTGTCCGCGGGCGCCGCCGTCTCGTCCTGGCGCGGGTACGCGGGCGGGGTCGCGGCCGCGCGGGCCGGGCACGACGTCGTCATGTGCCCCGAGCAGCAGGTGTACTTCGACCACCGGCAGGACGGCGGCGAGGACGAGCCGGTGCCGATCGGCTACGTCCGCACCCTGCGCGACGTGTACCACTTCGAGCCCGTGCCGCCGGAGTTGGCCGGTACCGAGGCCGAGGCGCGGGTGCTGGGGACGCAGGCGAACATGTGGACCGAGGTCGCCGAGACCCCGCAGCGCGTGGACTACCAGCTCTTCCCGCGGCTGGTCGCGCTCGCCGAGGTGGCCTGGTCGCCGCTCCCGGCCCCGGAGCGGCGGGACTTCGCCGGCTTCGAACGCCGCCTGGAACAGGCGCACTCGGCCCGGCTCGACGCGCTCGGCGTCGGCTACCGGCCGCGCTCGGGCCCGTACCCCTGGCAGCGGCGCCCCGGCCTGGCCGGGCGCCCGATCGAGGGAGCGCCCCCGATCGTGTGAGCGCACGGGGGGTGCGGGCGCGCGCTCCCGCACCCCCGCCCCTCGGCGTTCACCGGCTGTTCCCCGACATCTCATCGCGGCAGGCCGAGTCCCCCGAAGCGCCCCGAATCCCCCGGAAGTCCCCGAAGCACGCGCCGAGCCGCCCGAAGCCCCCCGAAGTGCGCGACGGCCCCTGCTCCCGGTCCCTCCCGCGGCGCGGGCGTTCCCGGCGGGCGAAGCTCACCGACCGGTGACAGCGGGGGATTTCGGCACATCTGTTCGTTACGCGGGCAACAGCGGATTTCCGTGATGCATGCACCCTTCCCGGGCCCTCGCGTCAGCAGCATGGTGAGATGTGCCAGAGTTGCCACGTCCGGGCTGTGAGCACGTACCGTACGGGCACGGCAGCCGGGTCCACCGGGGAAGGGGCAGCTGGAGTGAGCACGCACGCGCAGCATGTACGGCATGCACCCGAGGCTGTGCCGTCTGTCATGCTGCCGACCACCCTCGACGAGGCCACCGCCGCGCTCGCGGCCGTGCCCGCCGCCGTCCCCGTCGCGGGCGGAACGGACCTGATGGTGGGGATCAATTCCGGCCAATTGCGTCCGTCCGCGCTCGTCGGCCTCGGCCGCGTCTCCGAGATCCGCGGCTGGCAGTACCTCGACGGGCACGCCCTGCTCGGCGCCGGACTCACCCACGCCCGCATGGGCCGCCCCGACTTCGCCGCGCTCATCCCCGCGCTCGCCGCCGCGTCCCGCGCCGCCGGACCGCCGCAGGTGCGGAACGCGGGCACCCTCGGCGGCAACATCGTCAGCGCCGCGCCCACCGGGGACACCCTCCCGGTGCTGGCCGCGCTGGAGGCCGGACTCGTCATCGCGGGCGCCGAGGGCGCGCGCCGCGAGGTGCCCGTCAGCCATCTCCTCGCGGGAGTCGAGATGCTGCGGCCCGGCGAGATCGTCGGCCATGTGCGGGTGCCGCTGCTGCACGCGCCGCAGACCTTCCTCAAGGCCACCGCGCGCACCGGCCCCGGCCGCGCGCTGGCCTCGGTCGCCGTCGTCCTCGACCCGGCGCGGCGCGGGGTGCGCTGCGCGGTCGGCGGGGTCGCGCCGATGCCGCTGCGCCCGCTGGAGGCCGAGCGCTGGATCGCGTCCCTCATCGACTGGGACGGCGACCGCGCGCTCAACCGCGAAGCTCTGGACGCCTTCGGGGAGTACGTCGCCATGGCCTGCATTCCGGACCCGGCACCGGCGGAGGACGGCGGAGAAACGCCCGTACTCCCGCCCGCGGCACTGCACTTGCGGCGCACGGTGGCCACCCTCGCGCGCCGTGGACTCGGAAGGGCACTCGCATGAGCAACGGGCACGACTACGAGGGCTCCGGGTACGACACCCCTCGCGAGGAGCCGTACGACGGGCAGTACCGGAGCCACGACGGCGGCCAGAGCTGGCCCGCCGCCGGTTCCGGTTACGACCCCGCGTGGGACGGCACGCCCCCCGAGGGCACCCCGTACGACCCCGCGCACTTCGAGGCGCCCGCCGGGCACACGGCGGGCCAGGGCTTCGAGGCAGCCCGGTACGACGGCTACGAGCCCGCCGGGTACGGCGCCGGGTACGACAATTCCGGTTACGCCCCCGGCGGCTACGACGCGTCCGGGTACGGGACTTCCGGCTACGACGGCTCCGGGCAGGTGGCGCCGGAGCAGGGCGCGGGCGACTGGGGCGGCCCCGCCTCCTACCCGCGGCCCACCCAGAGCTGGGGCGCGGGCGAGTACGACGCGGACGCCACGGCCTTCGTGCAGCTCCCGGCCGGGGGCCTGCCCGGCGCCGACCCGTTCGCGGGTACCGGCACCGGCGCCCAGGGCTACGGCGACCCGCTCGCGGCGCCCGGCACCGGCCAGGGCGCGTACACCCCCCCGGCGATCGACCCGGCGGCGGGCACCTACGACCCCGCTCCGGGCCCGCCGACCCCGGCCGCGACCACCGACCCCGCGGCGACCGGCCACTGGACGCTGCCGTTCGCACCGCAGGCACCGGACTCGCAGAGCGAGGCCGCGCACGGCCAGGAGAGCACCGCGCAGCGGGGCGGTTCGGGCTTCAACGCCGGGATGCTGAGCACCGGTTCCGAGCACGGCACCGAGCCGGGCGCCGGCCCGTCGCTGGGCGCGGCCGCCGCGCTCGCGGGCTCGCACGAGGCGCGCACCCGCCGTCCGCTCGGCACCGGCGTCGACCCCGGCCTCCCGGCACCGGAGCAGAACCTTCCGGAGCACCCGGGCGGCCCCGTACCCGACGGCGGACTGCCCGGCGAGCCGCAGCCGTACCCGCAGGCGCAGCCGCACGCCCGGGCGTTGAGCGATTTCGAGCCCCAGCCGGACGGCACGTACGACGGCGGCCAGGGCCTGCCCCCGGTCGCCGACGCCTACGCGCAGCCCCAGCCGTACTCGCTCGCCCAGCCGCAGCCCCGGCCGGAACCGCAGGCGGAATCCCTTCCCGGACCGCTGTCCGGGCCGCTTCCGGAACCGGACGCGCTGCCCGCGCAGCAGGACGTCCCGGAGCCCGCCGCGTACGGCCCCGGCGCGCTGCCGCAGGAGGCGACGTCCGGCACCGGCGAACTGTCCCCGCAGGAGCAGCCGTTCACCGGCGCCCCGGAGGCGTCCGCGGCGGAACAGCCCGTCCCCGGCGAGGAGTTCCCGTCCGCCGGACCGGAGCCGGAGGACGCCGGTGACGCGGCGGCCCCCGAGCCCCGGGACGCCGCCCCGGAGCCCGCGCCCGGCGACGCCGTCGAGCCGGACGGTGCCCCCGGGCCGGAAACCGGAACCCCGCCGGAAGCCGAAGCGGAACCGGTTCCGGAACCCGCGGGCGCCGAAGCCGAACCGGCAGCCGAACCCGAGACCGAACCCACGGCCGAACCCGGCACGGACCCCGCGCCCGAAGGCACCGAACCCGCCACCGACGCCCCGGCCCCCGACGAGCCCCCGGCAGCGGACGCCCCGGCCCCGGACGCCCCGGCCGGGACGCCCGTCGCCGAGGTCCCGGCCGTCGACACCGAGCACCCGCACACCTCCTACGTGCTGCACGTCAACGGCGTCGACCGGCTGGTCTCCGAGTCGTGGATCGGGGAGTCGCTGCTGTACGTGCTGCGCGAGCGGCTCGGGCTGGCGGGCGCCAAGGACGGCTGCTCGCAGGGCGAGTGCGGCGCCTGCTCGGTGCAGGTCGACGGCCGGCTGGTCGCGGCCTGCCTGGTCCCGGCGGCGACGGCGGCCGGGAGCGAGATCCGTACGGTCGAGGGGCTGGCGACGGACGGCGAACAGTCCGACGTGCAGCGGGCGCTGGCCTGTTCCGGCGCGGTGCAGTGCGGCTTCTGCGTGCCCGGCATGGCGATGGCGGTGCACGACCTGCTGGAGGGCAACCACAAGCCGACCGAGCTGGAGACCCGGCAGGCCATCTGCGGCAACCTGTGCCGGTGCTCGGGCTACCGGGGCGTGCTCGACGCCGTCCGCACCGTCGTGGACGAGCGGGCGGCCAAGGCCCAGCACGCGGAGCAGGACGGGCAGCAGGGGCAGGACGCGCAGTCCGGACCCGAGGCGGGGCAGCAGCCCGCCGAGCACCCGGCGGAGGTCACCGCCCGCATCCCGCACCAGGCGGGCCCCGGCGCGGGCGGCGCCCAGGTACCCGAGGACGGCCCCCGGTGACCGGCTCCGGCACCACCGGCGCACCCCGTCCATCACGCAGTTCACGACGCAGACGATGCGGAAAGGCACAGGCGGCATGACTGGTACGGCCGACGGCCACGGTGCCATCACGGCAACTCCCGCTGAGGGCACGGCACTTCCGCCGCTCGACGCCAGGGCCGCCGCCGTGACGCCGCACGGCATCGGTGCGTCCGTGCCCTCCGAGGACGCGCCGGCGAAGGCGGCGGGCACCTTCCCGTACGCCGCGGACCTGTGGGCCGAGGGGCTGCTGTGGGCGACGGTGCTGCGCGCCCCGCACCCGCACGCCCGCATCCGCTCGCTCGACACCGCGCAGGCCGAGGCCATGCCGGGGGTGCACGCCGTCGTCACGCACCTCGACGTGCCCGGTGAGGCCGGGCACGGTCGGCGGGTCGCGGACCAGCCCGCGTTCGCGCGGGACGTGGTGCGCTACTACGGCGAGCCGATCGCCGCCGTCGCCGCCGACCATCCGGACACCGCGCGGATGGCGGCCGCCGCCATCGACGTCGAGTACGAGGTCCTGGAGCCGGTCACCGACCCCGAGGCGTCCTTCGGGGCCGAACCGCTGCACCCGGACGGGAACCTGATCCGGCACATCCCGCTCCGCTTCGGCGACCCGGAGATCACCGGCGAGGTCGTCGTGGAGGGGCTGTACCGCATCGGGCGGCAGGACCCGGCGCCCATCGGCGCCGAGGCCGGGCTGGCCGTGCCGCGCCCCGAGGGCGGCGTCGAGATCTACACCGCCTCGACGGACCCGCACACCGACCGCGATCTGGCCGCCGCCTGCTTCGGCCTGCCCCCGGAGAAGGTCAAGATCGTCGTCACGGGCGTGCCCGGTGCGATGGGCGACCGCGAGGACACCGCGCTCCAGGTCCCGCTCGGGCTGCTGGCGATGCGTACGGGGCGGCCCGTCAAGATCGCGGCGACCCGTGAGGAGTCCTTCCTCGGGCACGCGCACCGGCACCCGACCCTGCTCCGCTTCCGCCACCACGCGGACGGCGAGGGCAAGTTGCTCAAGGTCGAGGCGCAGATCCTGCTCGACGCCGGCGCGTACGCGGACACCTCCTCCGATGTGCTCGCCGCCGCCGTGTCCTTCGCCTGCGGCCCGTACGTCGTCCCGCACGCGGTGATCGACGGCTGGGCGGTGCGTACCAACAACCCGCCCGCCGGGCACGTGCGCGGCGAGGGCGCCATGCAGGTGTGCGCCGCGTACGAGGGCCAGATGGACAAGCTCGCGGCGAAGCTCGGCCTGGACCCGGCCGAGCTGCGCATGCGGAACGTGCTGGCCACCGGCGATCTGCTGCCCACGGGCCAGACCATCACCTGCCCGGCCCCGGTCGCCGAACTGCTCGACGCCGTACGGGAGGAGCCCCTCCCGCCGCTGCCGAAGGACAGCCCCGAGGCGGACTGGCTGCTGCCGGGCGGCCCGGACGGCGCCGGCGACCCGGGCGCGGTGCGGCGCGGCGTCGGCTACGCGCTGGGCATGGTGCACATGCTCGGCGCCGAGGCGACGGACGAGGTCTCCACGGCGACGGTCAAGGTCAGCGGTTCGGTCGCGACGGTGATGTGCGCCGCGGTGGAGACGGGTCAGGGCTTCTCGACCCTCGCGCGGCAGATCGTGCAGGAGACCCTCGGCGTGGACGAGGTGCACGTCGCTTCCGTCGACACCGACCAGCCCCCGGCGGGCGCGGGCGCGCGCGGGCGGCACACCTGGGTGTCGGGCGGCGCCGTCGAGCGCGCGGCGAAGATGGTGCGCACGCAGCTTCTCCAGCCGCTCGCCGCGAAGTTCGGGATGTCGGCCGAGCTGCTGTCCATCTCCGACGGCAAGATCACCTCTTACGACGGGGTGCTGTCGACGACGGTCGCCGAGGCGCTGGAGGGCAAGGAGCTGTGGGCCACGGCCCAGTGCCGCCCGCACCCGACGGAGCCGCTGGACGAGACGGGCCAGGGCGACGCCTTCGTGGGCCTCGCCTTCGCCGCCGTACGCGCCGTGGTCGACGTGGACGTCGAGCTGGGTTCGGTGCGGGTGGTGGAGATGGCCGTCGCGCAGGACGTCGGCCGGGTGCTCAACCCGCGGCAGCTGCGGGCCCGCATCGAGGCCGGGGTGACCCAGGGCATCGGGGCCGCGCTCACCGAACACCTGCGGGTGGCCAGGGGAGTTGTCCGGCAGCCCGACCTCACGGGGTACGCGCTGCCGACGGCGCTGGACGCGCCCGACATCCGCATCGTGAAGCTGATCGAGGAGCGGGACGTCGTCGCGCCCTTCGGCGCCAAGGCCGCCTCGGCGGTGCCGGTCGTGGTCTCCCCTGCGGCGGTCGCCTCGGCCGTACGGTCCGCCACGGGCCGCCCGGCGAACCGGCTGCCGATCCGCCCGCAGGCGGCGGTGGAGACGGCGCGGGAGCGTCCGGAGCAACAGGCGCGGTAGCGCGGCGCGTTCGGGTCGCGGAGGCCGAACGGACGGTGCGGCGCGGTGTGTTGACCGCTCACCCGATGGGGCGGTGACCAGCCACTTTCGGGTGAGCAGCGGCATTGCGGGGTCGGCGGCGGGGGAGACAACCGGCGCCCGGCGATCTTCCACGGTCGCCGGCCGACCTGTGAACTCCCAGAAAGGCAAGACCAGATGCGTCTTCGTCACGCCGTCGCCGTCACCGCCGGAGCCTTCGCCCTCGCGCTGAGCCTCCCCGCCTCCGCGAGCGCGGCCACGGGCGACTTCCTGTACGAGGTTCCGGGGCAGGGCGTCGCGGCCCTCACGGACCCGCCGAGCGGCCAGTGCGTCACGCTGCCCGAGGTGAGCGACCCGCGGGCCACCCCGCCGGCGCACTCGACCCGGAACCACACGGACGCGCAGGCCACCGTCTTCAAGGACGCGAACTGCCAGGGCCCGTCCTTCAAGCACCGCGCGCACGGTGGTTACGGCTCCGAGCGGCTGGAGGTCCGGTCCGTCTGGTTCTCCTGACGGACCGGCGCCGTCCCGGCGCCCTCCCGCAGCGCACCGCCCCGGCACGGGTCTCCGTGCCGGGGCGGTCGTGTGCGGTACGCGTACTCAGGCGGGCTCGCCGGGGGCCGGGGTGGTCGGCGGGTCCCAGTGGCAGTGCGGGGCGACGGTCAGGGTGGCGACGGTGGAGCTGGTCAGCTCGGTGGCGAGGACGCCGTCGGGGAGCGGCAACAGGCGGTGGGCCTTGCACAGTTGGGTGGGGAGCACGGCGACCTCCTCGCGGCCGGGCCGGGTGTAGTCCTGGTCGAAGTCGACGCGCACGATCACGTCCAGCACCCGTGAGGAGATGATCGACGAGCCGAGCAGCCAGAGGCCCGGGCCGCGCTTCGACTCGGGCGGGTCGAAGGCGACGTGCAGCAGTCCGGCCTCGCGGACCTCGGGGGAGCGCAGCCGGAACCAGGCGATGTCGCCGTCCGCGCCGACGCGGCCGAAGGTGCCGGTGCCGGTCTCTTTCGAGCCGAGCAGCACCACCCACAGCGCGCCGCCTCCCGGGCCCGGGCCGGGGACGAGGCCGACGGGCAGGGTGCCGCGTTCGGGCGGCACCGGGATCTGCCGGGTCCGGTGGGTGCGCGGGTCGATGTGGAGCAGGGCGCTGGAGGAGTCCTGGCTGACGTAGAAGTCGCCGCTGCCGGGGTGGCGGGCGACGAAGATGGGCTGCGCCTTCGCGTCGTAGAACCTGTAGTGGGGGCTGTTGAGCGGGTAGCGCAGTACCTGGTTGCTGCCCTTGAGGGTGGCCCACACCTCGTCCCCGAACTCGCCGACGTAGTGCGGGCCCATGCCGTCGGGCAGCCCCACGTGCTGCTTGACGGCCGGCTTCTCGTCGAGCCCGTTCATGCCGGGGTCGATGAGCAACAGGGCGCTCTGCTCGGGTGATTCGGTCGTCGCCCAGACCAGCCCCGGGTGCTTCCGGGAGGCGGCGAGGCCGTGCAGCATCGCGTTCTCGGGGGCGAGGTGGGTGAAGCCGCGGTGATCGAGGACCTTCCCGGTCCGCGGGTCGATCTCCAGCTTCACCAGTCTGCTGGGGCCCTGCTGCGTGACCAGCGCGTACGGCTTGCCGGGCAGCCGCAGGATCTCGTGCGTCTGCTCGGCCCCCGGCAGCCGGTACTCGGCGAGCTCGCGGCGGCAGCCCTCGCCCGAGGCGGGGGCCGCCTTCCCGCCGCCGTGCGCGGAGGCGGGCGGGGCGCCCGTGGTGAGGCCGCTCGCCCAGGGGACGGCGAGGGTCAGGGCGGCCCCCCGGTGAAAGCTGCGGCGGTCCATGCCGGTACCTCGAATCGGTGCGGGATCACTGTGCTCGGTGCCGTGCGCCGCGCGTACGCGGGCACCGCGCCGATCTTCCGGGAGCCGGTGGCCGCTGCCGGGCCGACGTGCCGTCGCGAAATCCCCGGGGGGAGGCACGCCGACGGCGCACCGGCGCACCGGAACGCGGTGCGCGCGCCGGTGCGCCGGTGGGTCAACCCCCTGAAGGCGGGGGCCCGTTGTTCAGTGGTGCGGGATCTCCGGGCAGAGCGGGCCCGGATAGATGCCGGGGTTGCCCGGCACCCGTGCCCCGGCGACGGTCCGGTGGCGGATCCCCGACTCGGGCGGCAGCGCGAAGAGTTCGGAGTGCCGCATCAGCCGTTCCGTCCGGCCCGCGCGGATGCACGGGTCGACGTACGTCTCGCAGGCGAACCGCTCGGCCCCCTGGTACGGACGGCACCTCTTCTGCACCCAGGACGGCACCTCCACGGACTCCACGTCCCGGGCCGTACGGTCGAGGATCTGGCGCTGGCTCTGCTTCGGGCTCTGCACCGGGGTGCCGCGTACCTTCTCCAGGCTGTACGTGCGGCCGCCGGTGACCGCCGAGCCGTAGTTGTCGATGTAGACGTGGGCCCGGCCGAGACGGGTGTCCCGGGAGCCGAGGCCGCCGGCCGTCTCCAGGCCGAGGCCGGAGAGTTCGGCGAAGTGGTACCAGCTGCGGGTCGAGTGCGCGTCGAGCCCTTCGGTGGCGTGCATCCGCTGGAGTTCGTCCTCGTCCAGCAGGGTCAGGAAGACCTCGGACTCGGCGCCCTTGGCGTACCGGAGGGTCGCGGGCAGGTTGCCGTTGCCGTAGTAGTGCGAGGCGTGGGTGATCTCGAAGTCCTTGAGCTTCGCCTTGAGTACGGGGATCGCGGACCAGCCGCGCTTGAAGTTCGCGGACGCGTACTTGCGGGCGAGGGCGGACGGGGCCCGGTTCGCGCCGTAGGCGATCACCACCGTCCGGTCCTTCGCGGCGGGCGGGAGCTTGCCGGTCGGCGTCACGGGGTGCCGCCGGAAGTGCTCGGCGACCGTGGGCGTGCCCTCGTCGGTGCGGATTCTGGCGTCGCGCATGGCGTCGCGGCCGAGGTCGGTGTAGTCGAACTTCTTCCCGTTGACGAAGAGGTACGAGCCGGTCACGTCCTCGTAGGGGTAGGCGAGCGCCCGGCCGACGGCCTCCTTGATCTGCTCGGGCGTGGGGTCGTGTTCGGGCGGGGCGGTGCGGGCGGTGTGCGGCGCCGTCGGGGGACCGGCGGAGGCGGTGCTTCCGGCGCCGCTCAGCGCGGCGAGCAGGAATAGCGCGAGCAGCGGGACGAGGCGGGCGAGCCGCCTGCGGGGAGTGCGGCGGGGGTGGTGCACGGAGGCGTGTCCTTCCGGGGCGGGGCGGGCGGTGCTCAGGCGGGGGACCCGGTCTCCCGGTCGGGGAGCTTGAACGTGGGGAAGAGGTCCGGGTGTTGAGCGATGTAGCCGAACAGCTCGGCGATGACGGCCGAGCCCTGGCCGACGGCGGCGCCGACCCGTGCCGGGTTCCCGTACTGGAGGTCCCCGATCGCGTAGATGCCGGGGATGCCGGTCTGCGTGGAGCTGTTCCGCGCCCGGGCGGCCTTCTCCTCCACGAACTTGCGCAGGGCCTCGCCGGTCAGCCCCTTCTTCGTGCCCTCCTCCCTGGCCTTCTTGACGACCTCCGCCAGCCGCTCGATGTCCCCGGGAAGGTGCGAACCGGTCAGGACGGTGCCGTTGACGGCCGAGAGGAAGCTCTCCTTCTTCACGGCGCCGCTGAACCAGGCGGTGTTGGGCTTCCCGCCGATCAGCACGTACAGCCAGGACACCTTCAGCCTGCCGGGCTTCCCCCGGGTCTTGATCTCCAGCTCGGCCAGTTCACCCTTGTCGTCCGGGAGGCACTTGGTCACCTCGGTCTCCGTGGACACCGTGATCTTCGACGGCTGCGCCTCGATGCGGTCGACCAGGTAGCTCGACATCTTGTCCCGGATGTTCTTGCCCCGGATGAGCAGCGTGACGTGCTCGGCGTACCGCGCGAAGTGCAGCGCCGCCTGGCCCGCCGAGTTCCCGCCGCCGACGATCGCGACCTGGGAGCCCTTCGTGGACGGGGCGTCGGAGGTGAGCGCGTGGTAGTACACGCCGGAGCCCACCAGCTTGTTCTCCACCTCGGGCCTGAGCCGGCTCCAGGTCAGCCCGCCCGCGAGGATCACGGCTCCGGCCCGGTAGCTCTTGCCGTCCAGCCAGACGGTGTGCGGCTTCTCCGCCGTGCCGGGCGTCAACTGGGTTGCGGGGTGGGCCGGTTGCCAGGTCACGCCGTACTTGCGGGCCTGTGTGAGCGCCCTGCGGGCGAGGTCGAAGCCGGAGACGCCGTCCGGGAAGCCGAAGAAGTTGGCGATCTCGGAGGTGGTCCCGGCCTGCCCGCCGGGCACGTCGTCCTCCAGCACCAGGGCCTTGAGGCCCTCGGTCCCCGCGTACACGGCGGCCGACAGCCCGGCGGGGCCGCCGCCGACGACCACGACGTCCAGCCAGTCCTGCTCGGGCTCGTCCACCAGCTTGAAGGCCACCGCGAGCCGGGCCAGGCTCGGGTTGACCAGTGGGTCGGTCGCGAGGGGCGGCCAGATGCGCACGGTCTCGCGGTCCTTCGACTCCTGCCAGCAGAACAGCACCCCGCTCCCGGCGAGGAAGGCCCGTGCCTCGAAGGCCCGGGGCGACCTGAAGTGCCCCTCGATACGCGCCATCGGCAGGCGCCGCTGCGCCGCCTCCGGGAGCCGCTTCCACCAGCGGCACAACTCCTCGTCCAGCGCAGGGATGTTGAGATCGGCGGGGCGCCGCCCGGTGAAGGAGAGGCGCGGCAGGCCCTCGTCCGACTCCCCGGCCGCGCCCGCCTGGTCCTCCCCGCCCACCCCGTCGGGCGCGAGCCACACCCGCGCGGGTTCGGTGCCGGTGCCGTCCGCCGGCGTGCCCGTGGCGGTGAGGGCGGCGGGCGGTTCGCCGCCGTCCGCGACGGCGGCGATCAGGGCCGTGGAGGTGCCCTGTTCGCCGAGCGCGGTCCTGGCCCGTCCGACGTCGGCCTCGTCGCCGGTGAGGACCAGTGCGAACTGGTCGCCGTACCACTCGGTGAAGACCTCGGCGAGCCTGGCCCGGCGGAGCGGGTCCGGATCCATGAGGACGACGGCGTGCTGCGGGCTGGCCATGGTGCGCCTCCAGGGGAGTGCGAAGTTCCTTGATCGCAAGGAGCATTGCGCACCCTGTGAGGTACGTCACTATCCGCTCACACGGCTGAGTGAGAATCCATGGAAACCGGAACTTTCGCCCGGGCGCGGGAGTCGCGGTACGCCGCCCCGGAAACGCGTCGCCCGCGCCCGTCCTCCCTCGGGAGGCGGACGCGGGCGACGGGCCGGGTGCGGGTCAGGCCGCGAGGATCGTGCTGGCCAGGGCCACGTGCACGGCGGTGCCGGTGAGGATGCTCAGCAGCGCGTTCCCCCGCCACAGGTGCAGCCCGACGGTGACGATCAGCGCGATGCCGAGCGCGGCCGCGTGCGGCGGGGTGCGCAGGTCGGCGTTGTGCACCGAGTAGGCCACGAGCACCACCATGATCCCGGCGGGCATGTGCGCGCTGAGGTAGTGCAGTACGGGCGACTCGCGCAGCGGCGCCAGCGCCGCGAACGGGACGGCGCGCAGCGCCCAGGTGACGGCGGCCGCGACGGCGACCGCGGCGATCAGGTATCCGGTGCTAGGCACGGACGGCACCCCCCAACTCCTGCTCCCGTCCGGCCGGTTCGTCCGCCGCGGGCCCGCGCCCGCCGCGGCCGGTCAGCACGTACCGCACCACCAGCGAGCCCACGAACAGCGCCATCGCCAGCACCAGCATCTGGTCCGGCAGCACGACGGCGGCGACCACCGAGCTGAGCAGCGCGAGCACCGGCGTCGGGATGTCCCGCCTGGCCCGGATGCCGTCGATGGCCAGGACCACGAAGAGCGCGGTGAGTGCGAATTCGAGGCCGACGACGGCGTCGGGTATCAGCCCGCCGAGCAGCGCGCCCGCGACGGCCCCGGTGACCCAGTAGGCGTGACAGAAGAACTGCAGCCACAGGATGCGCCCGCCGGTCATCGGCGCCTGCGGCGCGGCCGGTTCGGTGGCGGTCAGCGCGTACGCCTCGTCGGTCAGCGAGAAGGTGCCGTACGCCTTGCCGCGCTTGCTGCGCACCCGGTGCAGCGGGAAGGACAGCGCGTAGAACACGTGCCGGAAGTTGACGAGGAACGCGGTCAGCGCGACCTGCGCCAGCGGCACCGCCGCCAGCACCAGCCCGACGAGCAGGAACTCCAGCGAGCCCGCGTACACCAGCGCGGTGCACAGCACCGCCCACCACCAGGGCAGCCCGGAGTGCACGACCAGCACCCCGAAGGCGATACCCAGCGGAAACAGCCCCAGCCCCACGGAGCTCGTGTCCCGGAAGGCCAGCGCCAGGTCGCTCCTCGTCCGCTGCTCCGGGGGCGCTTCCGGCGCCCCCGTGGCCTCAGCAGCCCGCACACTCGTCGTCATGTAGGCAATTTTAGAGAAGTGGGGACGTAATAGGATTACCGATTGCTACCCAGTTTCAGCCCCCGTGCGCAATGATGTGGGCATGGATGACCTGGATCGCGAAATTGTGTATCAGCTACAGCAGGACGGCCGGCTCTCGAACGTCGAGCTGGCCAAGCGGGTCGGCCTGACGCCGCCGCCCTGCCTGCGCCGCGTGAAGCGGCTGGAGGACGCCGGGATCATCACCGGCTACCGCGCCCGCGTGGACCCGGTGGCGGCCGGGCGCGGGGTGGAGGTGGTGGTCGCCGTGGAGATCGGCGTGAACAACCTCAGCACGGTGGAGGAGTTCGAGGACACGGTGCAGTCGTACGACGAAGTCGTCGAGTTCCGGCGGATGTTCGGCCGCCCCGACTACTTCATCCGCGTCGCCGTCCCCGACCACGAGGCGTACGAGCGGTTCCTCATCACGAAGGTCATGGGTCACCGGGCGGTCTCCCGCGTCGACTCGCACCTGACGATGAAGCGCCTCAAGGAGGAGTGAGCCGGGCGGCGCGCGGGCTCCGCGTGCTCCGGTCGGGTGGCGTCGGCCGCTGGATGGAGGTGTCCCGGTTCTGGCTCCCTTTCCGCGGGCGATAGATGTGATGAAACGCCAATTGCCGCGAAAAGCGCACAGGACGTGAGCATGCGGTCAGCTCTGGAGGTTTCAGCCATGCCAGCCATCGACACCGCCTCGCGGCGCGCCGTCGCCCTCATCGTGGCCGGTGCGCTGCTGCCGCTTGCCGCGTGCAGCTCCAGCTCGGACGACTCCTCGGGCAGCGGCGCGAGCGGCGCGGCCAGGGACGTACGGGACACCGAACGCGCGCAGGTCGCCTCCGGCGGCACGCTGAAGTGGGCGATCGACGAGGTGCCCAGCACGCTCAACGCGTTCCAGCCCTCCGCCGACGCCGCCACCGACCGCATCGCCGGCGCGACCCTCCCCTCCCTCTTCCGCCTCGACGAGAAGGCGCGCCCCGAACCGGACCCCGCCTTCGTGGAGTCCGCCGAGATCACCGAGCGCGAGCCGAAGCAGAAGGTGGTCTACAAGCTCAACCCGAAGGCCCGCTGGAGCGACGGCCGGGCCATCGGCGCCGAGGACTTCGCCGCCCAGGCCAAGGCGCTCAACGGCAGGAACAGCAGCTACTGGAGCGCGCGCAACACCGGGTACGAGCGCATCCAGAAGGTCAGCAGGGGCAAGGAGGCGCACACCGTCGAGGTGACCTTCGCCAAGCCCTACGCCGACTGGCAGTCACTGTTCACCCCGCTCTACCCGAAGTCGGTGACGGGCAGCCCTAAGGCGTTCAACGAGGGCGTCCGCACCGCGCTGCCGGTCTCCGCGGGGCCGTTCCGGGTCAAGACCGTCTCCGCGGACAGCGGCGGCGTCACGCTGGAGCGGAACCCCAAGTGGTGGGGCGACCGCGCCAAGCTGGACCGGATCGAACTGAAGGCCGTACCGCGCGAGAAGCGGCAGGCCGCGCTGCTGGCGGGCGAGCTCGACCTCGCCGAGGTCAACAGCTCCACCGCGCAGCGCGTCTCGGGCGCCAACTCCTCGGGCAAGAACGGCGACGGGAAGAACGCGGAGGGGAAGAACGGCGACACCTCGCCCGGCGGGCCCGCGCACGCCGCCCCGGCGTCGGCCGCCCTCGCGGGCGTGACCGGCGTCGCGGGTGGCCGGGCCGCCGCCTCCCTGGGCGCCTGGGCCGAGCAGCGGATGACGCCGCAGGCCCGCGCCGAGGCTGAGGAGACCGCGCGGGTGCAGCGGGAGAAGCGGCGCCAGTACCTCGCCGAGCAGCAGAAGCTGGAGGGCTTCTCCGTACGCAAGGCCCTCGGCCCCGCGTACACCCAGCTCGCCCTGAACGGTGCCGAGGGCCCGCTCTCCGACGAGCGCGTCCGCCGCGCCGTCGCCCGCGCCCTCGACCGCAACTCCCTGGCCAAGGAGGCCCTGAGCGGTACGGGCCTGCCGCACGAACCGCTCGGCAGCCACCTGCGGATGCGGGACCAGGACGGCTACGCGGACAACAGCGCGGCCATCGGCGGCGAGGACATCGAGTCCGCGCAGTCCCTGCTCGCCGACGCGGGCTGGACGGGCGGCCCCGCCGAACCGGGCAAGCCGAACCCGGGCCCGGCCAAGGCGGGCGAGGAGAAGAGCGGCAAGGGTGCCAAGGGCGAGGACAGCACCGCCTCCGGCGCCGCCTCCGCGACCGGCGCCCAGGCAGGCCCGCAGCGTCCCCCGTACCGGATGGAGGCCGAGAAGTCGGCGGTCCGGCTGAGCGCCGCCCAGATCGACCGCGTCACCGACAAGCCGCTCTCGCTCGCCGCCTCCGCCTCGTCCCAGCACGCGGGGCTGCTCACGCAGGCCGCGCGGGCCCGGCTCGCCGCGGCCGAGGAGAGCGGCTCGGAGTCGGAGATCAAGGCGGCCACCAGCGCGCTGAAGCAGGCCGGCGGGGTGCGCTCCACGGCCGACGAACTGCGGCTGCTCGCGGGCGGTGAGGCCGAGGCGGTGCGGATGAAGGAGGGCAAGCCGCTCGCGCTCCGCTTCGTCCTGCCCAGCGGACCCGGCTCCGACCAGGTCCGGCAGACCGGCGAGAAGATCGCGTCGATGCTGAACGGCATCGGCATCCGGACCCAGATCAAGCAGGTCCCCGCGGAGAGCTTCTTCAAGGACCACGTCGCCGCCGGCGACTACGACCTGGCCCTCTTCTCCTGGCCCGCGACCGCCTACCCGGCCACCGACGCCCGCCCGATCTTCGCCAAGCCGCGCGCCGCGGGCGACGGCTCGCTGCTCGTCGAACAGAACTACACCCGCGTCGGCACCAACCAGATCGACCAGCTCTTCGACGAGGCCGCCTCCGAGCTGGACGAGGGCGCCCGCAAGGACCTGCTCAAGAAGGCGGACGCGCGGATCTGGGCCGCGGCGGGCTCGGTGCCGCTGTACCAGCGTCCGCAGCTGGTGGCCACGAAGGACTCCGTCGTGAACGCCGGGGCCTTCGGCTTCCAGACCCCCCGCTACCAGGACATCGGCTACCAGAAGTAGGCGGCCGGACGCGGTCCGCGGTCGGACGGACCGCATCGGAACGGGCCCGGAGCGGCGCTTGCGCTCCGGGCCCTTACCATGGTTGACGAGGCCGCGGCGAGAATCAGCCCGGCAGGGCGCGGACCCATCGCAGAAACGCACCGCGCGCCCCACCCACGACTTCGGGAGAAGCGCCGCAGCATGCCCACGCGCAATGACATTCGGAATGTCGCCATCGTTGCTCACGTCGACCACGGCAAGACCACCCTGGTCGACGCCATGCTCAAGCAGTCCGGCACCTTCGCCGCGCACCAGCTGGAGTCCGTCGACGACCGCATGATGGATTCCAATGACCTGGAGCGCGAGAAGGGCATCACCATTCTCGCCAAGAACACCGCGGTCAAGTACCACCCCAAGGACGGCGGAGCACCCACCGTCATCAACATCATCGACACCCCGGGCCACGCCGACTTCGGCGGCGAGGTCGAGCGCGGCCTGTCGATGGTGGACGCGGTCGTCCTGCTCGTCGACGCCTCCGAGGGCCCGCTGCCGCAGACCCGGTTCGTGCTCCGCAAGGCGCTCGACGCGCGGCTCCCGGTCATCCTGTGCATCAACAAGACCGACCGCGCCGACTCCCGCATCTCGGCCGTCGTCGACGACACCTACGACCTGTTCCTCGACCTGGACGCGGACGAGGACCAGATCGAGTTCCCGATCGTCTACGCCTGCGCCCGCGACGGCGTCGCCTCGCTGACCCAGCCCGAGGACGGCACCGTCCCGCAGGACAGCGACAACCTGGAGCCCTTCTTCAGCACCCTGCTGGAGACCGTCCCCGCCCCGGTGTACGAGGAGGAGGCCCCGCTCCAGGCGCACGTCACCAACCTCGACGCGGACAACTTCCTCGGCCGTATCGCCCTGCTGCGCGTCAAGAACGGCACCCTGAAGAAGGGCCAGACCGTCGGCTGGATGAAGCGGGACGGCAGCGTCAGCAACGTCCGCATCACCGAGCTGCTGATGACGCACGGCCTCACCCGCAAGCCCGCCGAGTCCGCGGGCCCGGGCGACATCTGCGCCGTGGCCGGCATCCCCGACATCATGATCGGCGAGACGCTGGCCGACCCGGAGAACCCGGTCGCCCTGCCGCTGATCACGGTCGACGAGCCCGCGATCTCCATGACCATCGGTACGAACAACTCGCCGCTGGTCGGCAAGGGCGGCAAGGGCCACAAGCTCACCGCGCGCATGGTCAAGGACCGGCTCGACAAGGAGCTCATCGGCAACGTCTCGCTCAAGGTCCTCAAGACCGAGCGCCCCGACGCCTGGGAGGTCCAGGGCCGCGGTGAGCTCGCGCTGTCGATCCTCGTCGAGACGATGCGCCGGGAAGGCTTCGAGCTGACCGTCGGCAAGCCCGAGGTCGTCACCCGCGAGATCGACGGCAAGGTCCACGAGCCCGTCGAGCGCATGACGATCGACGCGCCCGAGGAGCACATGGGCGCCATCACGCAGCTGATGGCCAGCCGCAAGGGCCGCATGGAGACCATGACGAACCACGGCTCCGGCTGGGTCCGCATGGAGTGGATCGTCCCCGCGCGCGGCCTCATCGGCTTCCGCACGGAGTTCCTCACCGAGACCCGCGGCACCGGCATCGCGCACAGCATCTTCGAGGGCCACGAGCCCTGGTTCGGTGACATCCGCACCCGCCGCAGCGGCTCCCTCGTCGCCGACCGTTCCGGCGTCGCGACCCCGTTCGCGATGATGAACCTCCAGGAGCGCGGCACGATCTTCATCGAGCCGGGCACCGAGGTCTACGAGGGCATGCTCGTCGGCGAGAACTCGCGCTCCGACGACATGGACGTGAACATCACCAAGGAGAAGAAGCTCACCAACATGCGTGCGGCCTCCGCCGACACCACGGAGAACCTGGTGCCGCCGCGGAAGCTCTCGCTGGAGCAGTCCCTGGAGTTCTGCCGCGAGGACGAGTGCCTGGAGGTCACCCCGGACACCGTTCGCATCCGCAAGGTCAACCTGGACGCCCGGGAGCGCGCCCGCGCCGCCTCCCGCGCCAAGCGGTAACCACCGCCACCGCCGCGGGGCCACGGGCCCCCGGCACCGCGACCGCACCCGAGGAGGGGCCGCGCCGATCCGGCGCGGCCCCTCCTTTCGTGTGCGCGGCGCCTTCGCGTACGCCCTTCCGGCCGCGTACGCGAAGGGGGAGTGGCAGTCGGGGGTTTCTCGCGGGCGGACGCCGTGGGACCGCCGGGATCCGGGACATCGAGTGTTATCTCAGGATGAGTCATGTCATCAGGATCGAGGAGGCACCGCATGCGCAGAGCCACGCGTGTGACCTGGGCCGCCGGATGCGTCGCGGCCCTCAGCCTGGCCGCTGCGGGCTGCGGCGGGGGCGGCAGCGGCGGGGCGGGCTCGTCGGACGGCGTCGTACGGGCGTTCTGGACGGATCCGCAGAACCCGCTGGAGCCCGCCAACACCAACGAGGTGCAGGGCGGCAAGGTCTTCGACATGACGTTCCGGGGACTCAAGCGCTACGACCCGGAGACCGGCAAGGCCGAGAACGCCGTCGCCGACTCGATCACCACGGACGACCAGCAGACCTTCACGGTGAAACTCAAGAAGGGCTGGAAGTTCTCCGACGGGACGCCCGTCACCGCCAAGTCCTTCGTGGACGCGTGGAATTACGGCGCGCTCGTCACCAACAAGCAGGTCAACTCGTACTTCTTCGAGTACATCGAGGGATACGAGGACGTGCACCCCGAGAAGGAGGGCGCGAAGCCCACCGCGAAGACCATGTCGGGGCTGAAGGTCAAGGACGACCGGACCTTCACGGTGAAGCTCAACCAGAAATTCTCGCTGTGGCCCGAGACGCTCGGATACAACGCGTTCGTGCCGCTCCCGGAGAAGTTCTTCGAGGACCACGACGGCTGGCTCCAGAAGCCCGTCGGGAACGGCCCGTACAAGGTGGACTCGTACACCAAGGGACAGTCGATGCGGCTGTCGGTGAACGACGAGTACGCCGGTGAGGACAAGCCGAAGAACAAGGGCGTCGAGCTGAAGGTCTACACCGACCAGAACACCGGCTACACCGACATCCAGGCAGGAAACCTGGACGTCATGGACGAACTCCCGGCCGGGCAGCTGAAGAACGCGGAACGGGATCTCGACGGGCGCTACATCAACCAGCCCGCGGGAATCACCCAGACCATTTCCTTCCCGCTCTACCGGGACGAGTGGAAGAGCGACAAGGCGAAGCTCGTCCGCCGCGGCCTGTCGATGGCCATCAACCGCGAGCAGGTGACCGAGAAGATCTACCACGGCACCCGCGAGCCCGCGACGGACCTGACCTCGCCGGTGCTCAAGAAGGACGGCGGCTACAAGCCGGGCCTGTGCGGCGAGACCTGCACCTACGACCCGAAGAAGGCCAAGCAGCTGATCCAGAAGGGCGGCGGCCTGCCCGGCGGCAAGGTGACGCTCACCTCGAACGTCGACACCGGCTCGCACCGGCAGTGGATGGACGCGGTCTGCAACAGCATCAACAACACGCTCGGCAAGAGCAACGCGTGCAGCGTCGAACCGGTGCCCACCTTCGGCGAGTTCCGCAAGAACGTCTCCGGCAAGAAGATGAAGAGCATGTTCCGCACCGGGTGGCAGATGGACTACCCGCTCATCCAGAACTTCCTCCAGCCGCTGTACTACACGGACGCCTCCTCCAACGACGCGGGCTACTCCAACCCGCGTGTCGACAAGCTCATGGACGAGGCGAACAGCTCGGAGGAGAAGGAAGCCGTGCGGAAGTTCCAGGAGGCCGAGAAACTCGTCCTGGCCGACCTCCCCGCCATTCCGCTCTGGTACCAGAACGGGAACGCCGGCTATTCGGACCGCGTCAGCGACGTGAAGCTGAACCCGTTCTCGGTGCCGGTCTTCACCGACATCAAGGTGAAGTGACGACACGTGGGGCGCTACGTCATCCGACGACTGCTCCAGATGATCCCGGTCTTCATCGGGACCACGCTGATCATCTTCGTAATGGTGTACGCGGTCGGGGACCCGGTCAACGCCATGTTCGGCGACCGGGCCCCCGACCCGGCGACGGCGGCGCAGCTCCGCGCGGAATTCAACCTCGACAAACCGGTGTGGCAGCAGTACGTGCTGTATCTGGGCAACATCTTCACCGGTGACTTCGGGAACGCCTTCAACGGGCAGCCCGTCATCGAGCTGATGCGGACCGCCTTCCCCATCACCGTCCGGCTCGCGATCGTCGCCATCGTCTTCGAGATCGTCATCGGCCTCACCCTCGGTGTGCTGACGGGCCTGCGCCGCGGCAGGCCCGTCGACACCTCGGTGCTGATGCTGACCCTCGTCGTCATCTCCGTACCGACGTTCGTGACGGGGACGCTGCTGCAGTTCCTGCTCGGGGTGAAGTGGGGGTGGATCCAGCCGGCCGTCACACCGGAGGCGCCGATCGGCCAGCTCATCGTCCCCGGGCTGGTACTGGCCCTCGTCTCGCTCGCCTACGTCACCCGGCTGACGCGCACCTCGATCGCGGAGAACGCCCGCGCCGACTACGTCCGCACCGCCGTGGCCAAGGGGCTGCCGCGGAGCCGGGTGACCGTCCGGCACCTGCTGCGGAACTCGCTGATCCCCGTGGTCACCTTCCTCGGCACGGACGTCGGCAACCTGATGGCCGGGGCGCTGGTCACCGAACGCATCTTCAACATCCAGGGCGTCGGCTTCCAGCTCTGGCAGGGCATCGTGCGGCAGAACTCGCCGACCGTCGTCGGCTTCGTGACCATCCTCGTGATCGTCTTCCTGCTCGCGAACCTGCTCGTCGACCTCCTCTACGCCGTGCTCGACCCGAGGATCCGCTATGGGTGACACCACGCCGCAGAACCAGCAGGCCCCCGGCGGCCCGCCCGCGATCGGCGGTTCCGGCGGCGCCCTCGACATCGCCTCCGCCGAGGGCGGCAGCCTCGGCGCCCCGGCCGGCCCCACCGGACCCTCCGGCCCCGGCGGCCCCGGGGGAGCCCCGGCGGGCGGCCGGGCGCGCAGCCTGTGGTCGGACGCCTGGCACGACCTGCGCCGCAACCCGGTCTTCCTGATCGCCGGGCTGCTGATCGTCTTCCTCGTCCTGATCTCGCTGTGGCCCTCGCTGATCGCCAGCCGCGACCCGCTCAGCTGCCGGCTGGAGAAGTCCCTCGACCCGGCCGAACCCGGTCACTGGTTCGGCTTCGACACCCAGGGCTGCGACGTCTACACGCGGGTCGTCTACGGGGCGCGCACCTCGGTGACCGTCGGCGTCTTCGCCACCGTCGGCGTCGCGCTCGTCGGCAGCGTGCTCGGCGGGCTCGCGGGCTTCTTCGGCGGCTGGTGGGACGCGGTGCTCTCGCGGATCACCGACATCTTCTTCGGCATCCCGATCATGCTCGGCGGCCTGGTGTTCCTCTCCATGACCGGCAGCCGCTCGGTGTGGACGGTGATCTCCTTCATCGTGCTGCTCGGCTGGCCGCAGATCGCCAGGATCGCGCGCGGCTCCGTCATCTCCGCCAAGCAGAACGACTACGTGCAGGCGGCGCGGGCGCTCGGCGCGGGGAACGCGCGCATGCTGGTGCGGCACATCCTGCCGAACGCCGTCGCGCCGGTCATCGTCACCGCGACCATCGCGCTCGGCACGTACATCTCCCTCGAGGCGACGCTCAGTTACCTCGGGGTCGGGCTCCAGCCGCCCACGGTGTCCTGGGGCGCGGACATCTCCGACGCCTCCCAGGGCATGCAGTTCCGCAACGCGCCGCACATCCTGCTCTATCCCGCCGCCGCGCTGAGCATCACCGTGCTGGCCTTCATCATGCTCGGCGACGCCGTGCGCGACGCCCTCGATCCCAAGCTGAGGTGAGCGCAGGTGCCCCTGCTCGACGTACGCGACCTGCACGTCGCGTTCCACACCCGGGACGGGGTGGCCCGGGCCGTCAACGGCGTCAGCTACACCGTCGACGAGGGCGAGACGCTGGCCGTCCTCGGTGAGTCCGGCTCCGGCAAGTCCGTCACCGCGCAGGCCGTGATGGGCATCCTCGACATGCCGCCGGGACGGATCACCGGCGGCGAGATCCGCTTCGAGGGGGAGGACCTGCTCCGGCTTCCGGAGGAGGCGCGGCGCAAGGTACGCGGCGCGCGGATGGCGATGATCTTCCAGGACGCGCTCTCCGCCCTCAACCCCGTACTGAGCGTGGGCTACCAGCTCGGTGAGATGTACCGGGTGCACCGCGGCGCCTCCCGGAAAGAGGCCAGGGCCAAGGCCGTCGAACTCATGGACCGCGTCCACATCCCCGGCTCCGCGAAGCGGGTGGACGACTACCCGCACCAGTTCAGCGGCGGCATGCGGCAGCGCATCATGATCGCGATGGCGCTCGCGCTGGAACCCCGCCTGATCATCGCGGACGAGCCGACGACCGCGCTCGACGTGACCGTCCAGGCACAGGTGATGGAGCTGCTCGCGGACCTCCAGCGGGAGTACCGGATGGGGCTGATCCTCATCACCCACGACCTCGGGGTCGTCGCCGACGTCGCCGACAAGATCGCCGTGATGTACGCGGGCCGGATCGTCGAGAACGCGCCCGTCCGCGAGCTGTACCGGGCGCCCGCGCACCCGTACACCAAGGGCCTGCTCGACT
Organism: Streptomyces sp. HNM0574; assembly: GCF_012726235.1. Classification (GTDB taxonomy): domain Bacteria; phylum Actinomycetota; class Actinomycetes; order Streptomycetales; family Streptomycetaceae; genus Streptomyces. The sequence goes on along the minus strand of NZ_JAASAH010000003.1, from coordinate 423,993 downwards.
CGATCCCGCGCGTCGACCAGAAGGGGCAGCAGCTCAACGCCATCAAGGGCCTGCCGCCCAGCCTGCTCGCGATCCCGCCCGGCTGCGCCTTCAACCCCCGCTGCCCGATGGCCAGGGAACGCTGCCGCGTGGAGGAACCGCCGCTGTACGAGGTCGGCCCGGGACGCAGCAGCGCCTGCCACTTCTGGAAGGAGATGCCCGATGCACCGTGACGCGACGGGCCGCGGCGAGACCCGCATCGGGGACGGCGCCGCGCGGGCCCTGCCGGCCGAGAGCCGCGGCGAGAACGTGCTCGCGGGCGCGGAGCCGATCCTCGAAGTACGCGATCTGGTCAAGCACTTCCCGCTCACCCAGGGCATCGTGCTCAAGCGGCAGGTCGGCGCCGTCAAGGCCGTCGACGGGGTGTCCTTCACGCTGGGGCGGGGGGAGACGCTCGGGCTCGTCGGCGAGTCCGGCTGCGGCAAGTCGACCGTCGCCAAGCTCGTCACACACCTGGAGAAGCCGACCTCGGGGGAGATCCGCTACAAGGGCGAGGACATCACCGGGCTCTCGGGCAAGGCGCTCAAGGCCGTACGCCGCAACATCCAGATGGTCTTCCAGGACCCGTACACCTCGCTCAACCCGAGGATGACGGTCGGCGACATCATCGGTGAGCCGTACGACATCCACCCCGAGGTCGCACCCAAGGGGGACCGGCGGCGGCGGGTGCGGGAGCTGCTGGAGGTCGTCGGCCTCAACCCGGAGTACATCAACCGGTATCCGCACCAGTTCAGCGGCGGGCAGCGGCAGCGGATCGGGATCGCGCGCGGGCTGGCGCTGCGGCCCGAGGTGATCGTCGCGGACGAGCCGGTCTCGGCGCTGGACGTGTCCGTCCAGGCGCAGGTCGTCAATCTGATGGAGCGGCTCCAGGACGAGTTCGACCTGAGCTACATCTTCATCGCGCACGACCTGTCCGTCGTCCGGCACATCTCCGACCGGGTCGGCGTGATGTACCTCGGGCGGATCGTCGAGATCGGCAGCGAGAGCGAGATCTACGAACACCCCACGCACCCCTACACGCAGGCGCTGCTGTCGGCGGTGCCGGTGCCGGACCCGGTGGCGGGGGAGGCGCGGACGCGGATCGTGCTGGAGGGGGACGTGCCCTCGCCCGCGGATCCGCCGTCCGGCTGCCACTTCCGGACGCGGTGCTGGAAGGCGCAGCAGCGGTGTGTGGTGGAGGATCCGGCGCTGGTGGTGCCGGAGGGGTTCGAGCACGTCGCCGGGCCGGCGCGGCATCCGTCGGCCTGCCACTTCGCGGGGGAGTTGCCGTCGGGGGACGGCGAGTAGGGGCTTCCGGGGGTCCGTCGCGGGGCGCGGGTGTGTCGGGGCTGGGGTTTTCGCGCAGTTCCCCGCGCCCCTTTTCGCGGACCCGCCCCGCTTGGGAGGTCTGCGCCGTAGGCGCAGGGCTGGCAAGCGCAGCGCCTCAGCCACGGCGCGGGGTGCTCAATCGCCGTCGTCGGCCACCCCGTACGCCGTGGCTGGTCGCGCAGTTCCCCGCGCCCCTTTCCACGGCGCGGGGTGCCCGACTGCCGTCACCGGACCACCCCGTACGCCGTGGCCGTTCGCGCAGTTCCCCGCGCCCCCCGACGGGGCGCTCAGCTCAGGGCCGTGTCGAGGACGATGTCCTCCTCGCGGGCGGTGGTGGAGCCCTCCTCGGGGAAGTGGCAGGCGGTGAGGTGGCCCTCGGTGCTGCCGGAGATCCGGACCAGCGGGGGCTCCTCCGTCGCGCACTTGTCCTGCGCCTTCCAGCACCGGGTGCGGAACCGGCAGCCCGAGGGCGGGTTGATGGGGGAGGGGACGTCACCGGCGAGGCGGATGCGTTCCCGCTCGCCGGCCTCGTCGTCCTCGCTCAGCACGGCCTCCGGCACGGCGGAGAGCAGGGCGTGCGTGTACGGGTGGCGGGGGCGGGTGTAGAGCGACTCCCGGTCGCCGACCTCGACGATCTTCCCCAGGTACATCACCGCGAGCCGCTGCGAGAAGTGCCGGACGATGGCCAGGTCGTGGGCGATGAAGACGAACGCGATGCCCAGCTCGCGCTGCACCTCCTGGAGCAGGTTGACGACCTGCGCCTGGATGGAGACGTCCAGCGCCGAGACCGGCTCGTCGGCGACGATCAGCTTCGGCTCCAGGGCCAGCGCGCGGGCCACGCCGATGCGTTGGCGCTGGCCGCCGGAGAACTCGTGCGGGAAGCGGTTGTAGTGCTCGGGGTTGAGGCCGACGGTCTCCAGCAGTTCCCGGATGCGGCGCTCGCGGCCGCCCGGCGGCTTGATGCCGTTGACCTCCATCGGCCCGCCGATGATCGAGCCGACCGTCATCCGGGGGTTCAGCGAGGAGTACGGGTCCTGGAAGATCATCTGGATCTCCGAGCGGACCGGCGCCAGTTGCTTCCGCTTGGCGTGGGTGATGTCCCGTCCCGCGTAGCTGATCCGCCCGGCGGTCGGCTCCAGCAGCCGGGTCAGCAGCCGGCCCGTCGTCGACTTGCCGCAGCCGGACTCGCCGACGAGGCCGAAGCTCTCGCCCGCGTGCACGGTGAGGTCGAGACCGTCGACGGCCTGGACCGCGCCGACCTTCCGCTTGACCGGGAAGCCGCCCATGATCGGGAAGTGCTTGGTGAGGCCCTCGACCTCCAGCAGCGGCTCACCGGTGCCCGGCGCGGACTCCACCGGTTTGGTCAGGGTGGTGTTGTCGCCCATGGTGTGTCTCTCCCCAGCCTCGGCCTAGACGAGCCGGGGCTTGATCTGCTCGATGAAGATGGACTGCTTCTGCTCCGCCGTCAGATGGCAGGCCGCGCCGCGCCCCTCGGGCAGCGCCGGGCGCTCGCCGTCGCAGGCGGCGCCGGTGACCTGGTCCTTCTGCTCGCAGCGCGGGTGGAAGGGGCAGCCCGGCGGCGGGTTGAGCAGGCTGGGCGGGGTGCCGTGGATCGGGTTGAGCGTCTCGTCGACGTTGCTGTTCAGCCGGGGCATGGAGCTCAACAGGCCCCAGGTGTACGGGTGTTGCGGTGAGCGCAGCACCTCGCGCACGCTGCCGCGTTCGACGGCCCGGCCGCCGTACATCACGAGGATGTCGTCGGCGACGTTGGCGATCACCCCGAGGTCGTGGGTGATGAAGATGATCGCCGAACCGAACTCCTGCTGGAGGTCCTTGAGCAGGTCGAGGATCTGCGCCTGGACGGTGACGTCGAGGGCCGTGGTCGGCTCGTCGGCGATCAGCAGGTCGGGGTTGCACACCAGCGCCATGGCGATCATCGCGCGCTGGCGCATGCCGCCGCTGAACTGGTGCGGATAGTCGTTCACCCGCAGCTTGGCGTTGGGGATGCCGACCTTGTCGAGCATCTCGGCGGCCCGCAGGTGCGCCTCCCGCTTGGAGACGCCCAGGTGCTTGCGGTACGGCTCGGCGATCTGGCGGCCGACGGTGTAGTACGGCGAGAGCGCGGTCAGCGGATCCTGGAAGATCATCGCCATCTTGTTGCCGCGCAGCGTCTCCAGCTGCTTCTCGCGGGCCCGCGTCAACTCCTGGCCGTCCAGCACGATCTCGCCGGTGACCTCGGTCGTCCTGGGGTTGTGCAGGCCCAGGATCGACAGGTTCGTGACGGACTTGCCGGAGCCGGACTCGCCGACGATCCCGAGCGTCTTCCCGCGCTCCAGGTCGAAGGTGAGCCCGTCGACGGCCTTGACCGTGCCGTCCTCGGTGTCGAAGCGCACGCGCAGGTCGCGTACGGAGAGGAACGCGCCGCCGGAGTCCGCCTCGCGCGGCCCGGGAACGTCCGCTTCCTTGGTCGGGGTGCTCAACTGGTGCTCCTAGGAGAGGCGTACGCGCGGGTCGATGAACGCGTAGGCGGCGTCCACGATGACGTTGAAGAAGATGATGAAGAAGGCGGAGAAGAGCATCACGCCCATCACCATCGGCAGGTCCGTGTTCTGCACGGACTCCACGGCCAGGCGTCCGATCCCCGGCAGCGAGAACGTCCACTCGGTGATCATCGCGCCGCCGATCAGCGAGCCCATGTCGACGCCGAAGATCGTGACGATCGGGATCAGCGAGCCGCGCCAGGCGTAGCGGAAGAACACCGTCCTGGACGACATGCCCTTCGCCTTGGCCGTCCGTACGTGGTCCTCCTGGAGCTGCTCGATCATCGAGGAGCGGGACAGACGCGTGTAGTTGGCGGTGAAGATGATCTGGATGACGCACCAGGGGATGAGCAGCCCCATGAACCAGCCCGCCGGATCCTGGGTGATCGGCACGTACTTGGGCTGGTCCAGCAGGTTCAGGTTGTAGACGAACAGCGCCAGCGCGAGCGGGCCGATGAAGTAGATCTGGAGCGAACTCAGCACCAGGGAACCGGTGCTGGCCACCTTGTCCAGCAGCGAACCCTTCTTCCAGGCGGCGAGCATGCCCGCGCCGAGACCGATGAAGAGGAAGACGGCGGCGCCGCCGAGGGTCAGCGAGACGGTCGTCGGGAAGCGGTCGAGGATGGTCTCCCAGACCGGGTCCTGGCTCGCGAAGGAGTAGCCGAAGCAGGGCGCGTTGCACGGGCCCTGGGCGAAGTCGCGGCCCTGGAAGATGCCGACCATGAAGTCGAGGTACTGCTGAGGAACCGGCTTGTCGATCCCCATGCTCTTGCGGATGACCTCAAGGGCGTCGGGGGTGCAGTTCTTGCCGCACGCGAGCATCGCCGGATCGCGGGGCACGGCGTAGAAGAGGAAGAACGTGACCGCGCTGATGACCAGCAGGATCACGATCGCGCCGGCGAAGCGGCGGGTGAGAAATCGAAGCATGGCAGTTCGCAGCTCTCGTGGGGCGGCCAAGTCGTGGTGGGGGCGCGGCGGTCAGGGCGCGCGGGCCCGCCCGGCGGGGCGGGCCTGACGTGCTCCGCCGGTCCCGGGGCGGGACGTGCCGCCCCGGGACCGGCGGGCGCCGGCTACTTCTTGACGTACACCTGGGTCGGGTCGATGGCGCTGATGACGTCGTTGAGCACGACCCCGCCGACCTTCGAACCGTGCAGCTGGATCTGCTTGTAGTACATGAGCGGGATCTCGGGCAGGTCCTCCTTGAGGATCTTGTCCGAGAGCTTCATCCACTCGTCGGCGGCCTTGTCCCGGTCGGTCATCTGGGAGATGCGGTCGATCTCCTTGTTGACCTCGGGGTTGTCGTAGTGCGAGTAGTTCGGCGAACCGTCCTGCACCTGGCGGCCGTCCAGGGTCGGCGGGAGGACGGTGCTCGCGCTCGGCCAGTCGGCGCCCCAGGACGCGTGGTACATGTCGTAGTCGTTGTCGACCTTGCCGATCTGGTCGTACCAGGTGTCGGCGATGACGTCCTTCTTCTGGACGTTGAAGCCGGCCTTCTCCAGGTTGTCGGCCGCGGCGACGACGAACTGCTGCCACTCCGGGGCGTTCTGGTAGGCGAAGGTCAGCTTCATGCCGGTCTTGCCGGCCTCCTTCAGCAGCTTCTTCGCCTTCTTGACGTCGCCCTGCGGGTTCTTGATCTTCCCGTACGGGTCGGTCGGCTTGTGGCCCGCGACGGTCGGGCTGATGTAGTTGCCCGCGGGCTCGCCGCCACCGGCGCCGCCGAAGGCGGAGATCAGCGACTGCGAGGGCAGCGCGTACGCGATGGCCTCACGGACCTTCTTGTCCTTCAGCCGGTCCATGTTGAAGGCGACCTTGCCGACGTACGGCTGGTAGCCGGAGACCGAACGCTTCTTGACCTCCGGGTCGTTGCGCACGTTCTGCATGTTGGACGCGTCGACCTGGTTGGTGAAGCTGAACGCCGTCTGGTTCTCCTGGCTGTCGGAGACCAGGCGCTTGGTGGAGTCCTCGAAGGACACCCCGAACTTGATGTTGAAGGCGTCCACGTACTGGTGCCGCACCGGGTCCGTCTCCGGGTCCCACTCGGGGTTGCGGACCAGCCGCATGCTCTTGCCGGACTTGAACGAGGCGATCTTGTACGGCCCCGAGGTCACCGGCTTCTTGTCGTACTTCTGCTTCGTGTCGCCCTTCTCCTGGACGATGCTGTACCCGGCCATGCCCAGCGCGTAGGGCAGGTCCGGGACCGGCTTCTTGAAGTGGAAGACGATGGTGCGGTCGTCCGGGGTCTCCAGGATGTCGTCCGGCAGGTGCTTGCCCTCGTACGGGCCGCCCTTGAGGAGCTTGCGGTAGTCCGTGCCGTTGGTACCGGCCAGCCACTGCTGGATGAAGATCGGGCCCTCGGAGATGAAGTCGGCGAACTGCCGCTCGAAGGTGTGCCGCAGGTCCTTCGAGGTGATGGGCGAGCCGTCCTCCCACTTCACCCCCTTCTTGAGCTTGTACGTCCAGGTCTTGCCGCCGTCGGAGGGCTTGCCGCTGTTCTCGGCCAGGTCGCCGACGACGGTGTAGTGGCCGGAGTCGTCGCGCTTGTAGCTGGTCAGCCGGCGGTGGATGAGGGTCGACATCGAGCCCTCGTCGCTGACGTACATCTGCGCCGGGTCGAGGTGGGCGAAGCTGTCGCGCTGGTACACGGTGAGCTCGCCGCCCTTGCGGGCGCCCTTGACGGCCTTCGCCGGGCCCGTCGACGCCTTGCTGTCACCGAAGTCGTACTCCACCTGCTGGCGCTTGGCGTCGTCCTTGCCGACGTCGCCCTCGCCGCCGCCCCCGCCGCTGCTGCACGCGGTCAGGAGGAGCACTCCCGAGGTCAGCGCCGCGGCGGCGGCGCGGGTTTTGCGCTTCGTCACTGAGCTCATGGTCGTGTAGCACCTGCCTGTCGGTTGTCCGTCGCTGCCTGAGACTCGTGCGGCGCCGGGGTGGCAGCACCCTCGGCTCGTCCTGCCCGTGCGGCCGGTGGCGGGCCGTACGGCCCCTCACCGGCCCGACTCGGCCCTCAGCGGCCCGACTTGGGGTCGAAGGCGTCCCTGACGGAGTCACCGAGCAGGTTGAACGCGACGATGAAGATGACCATCGCGCCGCCGGGGAAGAACATGTAGGTGAGGTCGCTCTGGTAGACCTTCGCGCCGGTCGCGAACATCCGGCCCCAGTCCGGCACCGGCTCCTGCATGCCGACACCCAGGAAGGACAGTCCGGCGATACCGGTCACGAAGTTCGGCAGCATGTACGTCGACTGCACGAGGATCGGCGTGACGACGTTGGGCAGCAGCTCCTTGCGGATGATCCGCCAGGGCGGGGTGCCCGCCACCTTCGCCGCCTCGATGAACTCCCGCTCGCGCAGGGACAGCACCTGTCCGCGCAGCAGCCGCGCCAGCGTCATCCAGCCGAGCAGCCACATCACGTAGACCAGCACACAGGCGCGCAGCCAGGTGGGCATCTCGTCCTGCGGGTCGACGAAGAGGGCCATCACGACGGGGGTGAAGGCGACGAAGAAGAGCTGGTTGGGGAACGACATCATCAGGTCGGTCAGCCGGCCCAGCGCGTAGTCGATCTTCCCGCCGAAGTAGCCGGCGGAGACGCCGATGACGATGGCGGTGAGGACGGACAGCACCGTGATGAGCACGGCGAGCGTCAGCGACGTCCGCATGCCGTAGACGAGCTGCATGAACACGTCCCGGCCCAGGCCCGGTTCGAGGCCGAACCAGAACTCGCCGTCGATGCCCCCGTTGGGCTTGATCGGGTAGCCGTTCGCGTTCAGCAGGCCCGGCTGCGTCTGGCCGTACCGGGTGTACGGGTCCTTGCCGTACAGCCAGGACAGGACCGGGGCGAGCGCCGCGACCAGGAAGAAGAAGAGCACCACACAGGCCGAGATCACGCCCGTGCGGTCACGCTTGAAGCGCGCCCACATCAGCTGGCCGGGTGAGCGGCCCACCAGACCGGCGTCGGTTCCCTTGCCGTCCGGTGCCTTCGGGCCGTCGTCCCCGGGACCCGTCGTGCCGGTCCCGGCTTCCGCAGCCTGGGAAGTACTCGTCATTACGTTGTGCCCCCGCGCTCAAGTCTCGCCGGTACCCGGTTAGTTGGCTTCGGTGCGTGCCGTGGGTTGAGCGGACTTTTGCAAGTGAATAAGTGGGCAGTCAAGAGGTTCCGGAGACGGCGTGCGGACTTCGGGAGCATCTTGAGCGAAGGTTTCGCAGATCGAGGTCAGCGCGTGCTTGACATCGTTCCGGAACAGCGGGCATAGCCGCATAAGTGAGCGTCAAACGCCGTGACATTCCCGCAACGTGGACGCCACGGCACCGATATACGGTGACGGCACCCTGAACTCCGTACGGCCGTGCGGGTGCCGTGGAAGGCCGGGAGCAGCGTCGTCGCCGTGCTCCCGGCCTTCCTATAGTGGAGCGTCGCGGCCCGGAATCGCCTGGCCGCGACGATCGTGAGCCGTTACCGGATCGCTTTGTTGTTCTGCGCCGTACGCGGGCATACGTGGGGACACTCAGGGCAGTGCGGTACCAATCCCCACCCAGGAGCCGGAAGATGGGCCAGGACAGAACTCTCGCGCGGGGCGCGCGCGTCACGGGGGCGGCCGTACTGGCCGTGCTCGCGCTCCTCAGCCTCGGCTGGATCATCCGCGACTTCGCAGAAGCCAAGCATGTGACGGACGTGTGGGGCCTGTGGACGGGACTCCCCGCACGGGCCGACGGCGGGTGGGCCGGCTCGTACCTCGAACCGGCGCTGCTGGTGCTCTACACCGTGAGCGCCGTGACGGCGGCCCGCTCCTCCTCGGCCGCGGGCATCCTCGCCTCGGCCGGCGTGCTCACCCTCGTCCTGCGGCTGCCCTCGCTGTGGCAGCTGAACGCCGAGTGGATCCGCTCCGTCGACGAGACCAGGGACCTCGCCTTCACCTCCGTCCTGGTGGCGCTGGCGCTGGCCCTGGTGCTGCTCGTCGTCGCCGGGGTGGGCCGCAGGCCCGTCGGCGGACCGCCGCAGCCCGGCGCCGTTCCGTACGGGGCGCCCGGGTACGCGCCCGGGGCGTTTCCCGGGCAGGTGCCGCCGGGGTTCGCCGGGGCGGTTCCGCCGCCCGGGGGTCCGCTTCCGGGCGGGGCCGGGCCGCACGGCGGGGCTCCTCTTGAGGCACCGGGGCGGCCCACCGCGGCCGGAGCCCTCGCGGGGGGCCTGGCGCTGGGCGTGACGGCGGCCGTGCTCGCCGCCTGGGAGCTGCACACCTGGATGACCGCGGGCTGGGACGGGTACATCCCGACGCTCGCCGAGGACCACGGCGCGGTCTCGCTGCTCTCCGTGCCGCCGCACTGGTTCAACTGGGCGGTGGTGCTCATATCCCTGGTCGGGGCGCTCGCGACCGTCACGAAGGCAACGTACGCGCGGCCGTTGGGCATGAGCGTCGCCGCGATGTACCTCGCGGGCGGCGTCTTCGGACTCTCCGGCGCGCTCCAGGGCGACCTCGGCGCGCTGGAGACCAGCGGCTGGCTCGCCCTCGCCTCCCTCGCCCTCCAGACCACCACCGGCGTCCTCCTCCTCGTCGTCCTCTCCCGCCAGGAGGCGGGCGACGACGGTCAGTTCGTCCCGGAACTGGTGGTCGAGATGGACGCTCCGGTGCCGGGTGCCGCTCCTGTGCCGGGTCCCGGCCCGGCGGGTGCGGCTCCGGCTTCGCCGGCCGGCCCTGCCCCGGGCTTCGGCCCGCCGCCCCCGGGCCCCGGCTTCGGGCCCCCGCCCGCCGTACCCCCGATGCCGCCGGGGCCGCCGGCCCCATAAGGGGCGCGGGGAACTGCGCGAACGGCCGCGGCGTACGTGGTGGTCCGGTGACGGCGGTTGTGCACCCCGCGCCGGGGTGACGGGCGCTGCGCTTGCCAGCCCTGCGCCTAAGGCGCAGACCTCCCAAGCGGGGTGAGCCCGAGAAGCGCCGCAGGCACAGCGGGGCGGGCCCGCGATCAGGGGCGCGGGGAACTGCGCGAAGACCCGAGCCACAACGCACCCGCACCCCCGCGAAGCACGCACCCCACGAAGCACCCGCGCCCCGCGAAGCACCCGCACCCCGCGAAGCACCCGCACCCCACGAAGCACCCGCCCCCCCCCCGCGACGGAAGGCTTAAACCACCGGCAACGCCCGCCTGAGAAAGGCGGCTTGGAGGTGGAGGAGGTTCTCCGCCACCTGTTCCTGCGGCGTCATGTGCGTGACCCCGGACAACGGCAGCACCTCGTGCGGCCGCCCGGCCGCCAGCAGCGCGCTGGAGAGCCGCAGCGTGTGCGCCGCCGCGACGTTGTCGTCCGCGAGCCCGTGGATCAGCATCAGCGGCCGGTGCGTGTCCGCCGCGTACGAGAGCCCGTCGTCGGTGATCAGCGAGGCCGCCGCGTACGACTCCGGGTCGTCCTCGGGGGTGCCGCAGTACCGCTCGGTGTAGTGGGTGTCGTACAGCCGCCAGTCCGTCACCGGCGCGCCCGCGACGGCCGCGTGGAAGACGTCGGGGCGCCGCAGCACGGCGAGTGCGGCCAGGTAACCGCCGTAGGACCAGCCGCGGATGCCGACGCGTGACAGGTCCAGCGGGTGGTCCTCCGCGAGCGCGTGCAGTGCCTCGACCTGGTCGTCGAGGGTCACCGCCGCCAGGTCGCGCGAGACGGCCTTCTCCCAGCCGGGGGAGCGGCCCGGGGCGCCCCGGCCGTCGGCCACGACCACGGCGAAGCCCTGGTCGGCGAACCACTGCGAACTCAGGTACGCGTTGTGCGCGGCCACCACGCGCTGCCCGTGCGGCCCGCCGTACGGGTCCATCAGCACCGGCAGCGGACCGTCGCCCGCGCGGTACCCGGTGGGCAGCAGGACGGCGGCGGGGATGCGGCGCCGTCCGGCGTGGGTCAGCAGCGGCGCGGTGCCGAGCCCGGGCGTCTCGGCGTGCGAGGGCACCAGGTCGACCGCCGCCCCGGCGCCGTCCGGGCCCGGCCGGTGCACCGTGACGCGGGAGCCGGGCCGGTCCAGGGTCACCGAGGAGAGCAGCAGGACGTCACCGCCGCGTACGCCGGAGGCCACGTGCGGCCCCTCCTCGGCCGCGAGCCGCTCCGGCGCGCCCTCCCCGGCGAGGGGGACGCGGTAGACGCCGATGTCGCCGACGGCCGTGCCGGAGGCACCCGTTCCGGGGGAGGCGGAGAAGAGCACGTCCCGCTCGCCGACGTCGAGGACGGCGCGCACGTGCAGCGCGTCCGTCGTCAACTGCCGCTCCCCGGCGAGCAGTACACGGGCTCCGGAGTCGCCGGTTCCGGTGGCGGCGCCCGGGCGGTCCTCGACGCGTACCAGGGTGCCGTCCGGCGCCCAGGCCGGGACGCCGCCGAACAGCTCCAGCCAGGCCGGGTCCTTCTCGGTGTGCACGACGGACGTCGCCACCGGGCCGGTTCCGCCGAGGTCGAGCGTCAGGTACTGCTGCTCGCGCTGGTCGCGGGTCTGGACGAGCAGCAGCGGCGGCCCGGCGGACGACCAGTGGACGCGCGCCAGGTACGGCCAGCGCGCGCGGTCCCACTCGACGGGGCGGCGCTCGCCGGTGGCGGCGTCGACGAGGTGCAGGCTCACGTCCGCGTTCGCCGTGCCGGCCGCCGGGTAGGCGACCTCGGCCGGTGCGGAGGCGGGGTTGGCCGGGTCGGCGATCCACCAGCGGGTGACGGGGCTGTCGTCGACCCGGGCGACGAGCAGCCGGTCGCTGTCCGGGGACCACCAGTAGCCCCGGGTGCGCGACATTTCCTCCGCCGCGATGAATTCAGCCAATCCGAACGTGACCGTTCCGGGTGAACCGTCCGTATCCAGGGGCGTCTTACCGGTGTGCGCTCCTGCCGGGGGTTCGTCCTCGGGTGCGGCGAGCGCCCGGTCGCCGGTGCCGTCGCTGCCGATCACCCGCAGCGCGCCGCCGGAGACGTACGCGACCCGGCGGCCGTCGGGGGAGGGGCGGGGGTCCACGACCGGTGCGGGCGTGGCCAGTTCGCGTGCGGTGCCCGCGCGCAGCTCCGCCACGAACAGGCGCCCCGAGAGGGCGAACGCGGCGAGTTCGACGGCCGTGTCGGTGGCATATCCGACGATGCCGCCCGAGCCCTCCCTGGTGCGTTCCCTGCGGGCCCGCTCCTCGGCGGACAGCTCCTCCTCGGCGCCGCTGAGCAACGCCCCGGGATCGGCCGCCGGATACTCACGCGGCGGGTGGCCGGATTCGTTCGCCGGGTCGGGAAGTTCCCTGACCCAGAGGAGATTGGCCCGGTCGGTACCGCTGCGCGAACGCAGGAAGACGAGACGGGAACCGTCGGGAGAGATCGTGAAGGCTCGGGGAGCGCCGAGTGTGAATCGTTGGGTGCGGGCGTGCCGGCGGGGGAACGTCGAGGCCATGCGGCCGAGCGTAGACGCTCCGCGGGAGCGGTTCCGGGCTTGGCTGGATGTGAATATGCGCCCCTCCTCTGCTCCCGTGCACCGACTCGTGCCGTCTCACGGATAGTTATGATCCGTTGCGCATGGTGGGAGCTGGGTAAGAAGCCCCGTGGCCGCCGTGCCATGGGGGCCACAGCTGTCCAAATGTCCTTTCCGACTGCGCGTTTCTTGGAGGTGAACCGCCGTGGCACTCTCGATTTCGGCGGTGGTGCTGCTGGCGATCATCGTCTTTCTGCTGGTCAAGAAAGCAGGGCTCAAGGCAGGGCATGCCCTGGTATGCGTGCTGTTGGGCTTCTACCTGGCCAGCTCATCCATCGCCCCCACCATCAGCGAAGTGACCTCGAACGTGGCCGGGATGCTCGGCGATCTCAAGTTCTGAGATCGCGGTCCCTCAAGCCGTGCCGCGGCCGCCGCTCCGGCGGCCGGCGAGTGACGACGTAGGCTCGGGGGCATGAGCACTGCCCCCGGCCGACGACTGCTGCTGGTGCACGCGCACCCGGACGATGAGTCGATCAACAACGGCGCGACCATGGCCAAGTACGCGGCCGAGGGCGTCCACGTCACCCTCGTCACCTGCACCCTGGGTGAGGAGGGCGAGGTGATCCCGCCCGAGCTGTCCCACTTGGCACCGGATGCGCCGGACACGCCGGATGCGCCGGACGTCCCCGACGTCCTGGAGGCGCCGGAGGGGGACGGAATCACCCCCCTCGGGCGGTACCGGAGAGACGAACTGACCGCCGCCATGCGGGAACTCGGCGTCACCGACCACCGACTGCTCGGCGGCGCCGGGCGTTTCCGCGATTCCGGAATGATGGGCGCCGCCACCAACGAGCGGCCCCGCAGCTTCTGGCGCACCCCCGTCGACGAGGCCGCCGCCCCCCTCGTCCAGGTGATCCGCGAGGTGCGCCCCCAGGTGCTCGTCACCTACGACCCCGACGGCGGCTACGGGCACCCGGACCACATCCAGGCGCACCGCGTCGCCATGCGCGCCGTCGAACTCGCCGCCGATCCGGCGTACCCGAGCACCCGGCCGTCCGGTGAAGAGGCGCCGCAGGAGCCGCACACCCTCGGCCGCGTCTACTGGAACTGCGTGCCCCGCGCCGCGCTCGCCCCCGGCTTCGCGCAGCTCGCGCGGGCCGCCGAGGCGGGCACCGGCCCGTTCCCCGGCATCGCCGAACCCACCGACGTACCGGGCCTGGTGGAGAGCGAGGAGACCGTCGACGCCGTGATCGACGGCACCGCGTACGCGGGCGCCAAGGCCGCCGCGATGGCCGCGCACGCCACCCAGGTGAGTGTCGACGGCGCGTTCTTCGCGCTCTCCAACGGACTGGGCCAGCCGCTGGCGGCCACCGAGTACTACCGTGTCGCCGACAGCGGGCCGGGCGGCGCCACCGCCGTCCCCCGGCGCCCCGGCGCCCCGGCCCAGGACCTGTTCGCGGAAGTGGACGCATGAGCAACGCACGTACGGGCGCGGGCGGCAGCCCCGCGGCGCGCACCGGCAGCACCTCCGTCGGGGACTGGCCGCGGCCGGTCCCCGAACGGCGCGGGGCACGCTTCGCGGTCTACGGGCTGCTGGGGGTGCTGGGCCTCCTGGCGGGCGCCGCGGGCGCTTTGCTGCAGAGCGCCTGGTTCCCCGGCGGTCTGGTGCTGTCGCTCGCGGCGGCGGCCGGGCTCTTCTGGGGCGGCGGCAAGCTGTGCCGCACCAAGGTCGGTGCCGTGGCGCCGGGGACGGGATGGGCCCTCGCCGTCTGGTTCCTGACGACCACCAGGCCGGAGGGCGATTTCGTGTTCGGCGCGGGATTGGGATCGTATGTCTTTCTCCTGGGTGGCACCTTCGCGGCTGTGATGTGTGCCACGATCGCGCTGCCCGCGCCTCCGTCCCTGGGACGCAAGTCCCCTTGAGGGGACGTGTGTCGGTGAGGTTCCGTGGCCAGGGGACCTCCTGCCGTCGCCCCAAGTATGGTGGTGCGCGCCGGCGAGCCGTCCGCGGAAAAGCAAGATGGACGGCGAATCCAACCGGGAGTACCTGCATTGAGCCGTGAAACTGACAGTTCGTCCTCCGGGCCCAACGGGCGTGGCGGTTCGTCGTACCCGCCGGGGACCGAGCCGTACGGTCCTTCCGGTACGGCCGGAGAGCCCACTGGGCAGTCCGGTTCACCGGGCCCGGGAGGGGACACAGACAACAGCGCCGAGGAGCGCAAGACCGAGACGACGCTGACGACCCGGATCCGGATCAACATCCCCGGCTCCCGGCCGATTCCGCCCGTCGTGATGCGCACCCCCATGGGCGAGCCCGAGGCACTGCCGTCCTCGGACCGCGAACAGGACCGCCCCGAGGACGGGACGACCGCCGCGGGTCCGGCGACGGACCCCGGGCCCCCCACCTCCAACGGCGTGCCCGCACCGACCGGCGCCCCGGCGTCGAACGGTGTGCCCACGCCCACCGGCGCCCCCGCGTCGAACGGTGCCCCGGCCGTGCCCGGGCCCGCCGCGCCGCGCGAGCCCGAGGGCGCCGCGGCGCCCGGAGAGGGGCCACAGAGCGGGGAGTTCACGCAGGAGACCAGCGACTGGTTCGCCCCGCGCAAGTCCTCGGGCCCGTCCGCCGGTCCCGGCGCCGAGCCCACCGGGCCGCAGACGCCCGACACTTCGGGCCCGGGCCCGCTGGCCGCACCGGGCCTGGCGGACTTCGACGCCCCGGGTGCCGGCCTGGCCGACTTCGACGCGCCCGCCCCGTCCGGTTCCGCCGGCCCCAGCGGCGCGACGACCGGCCCGGCCATGGG
This sequence comes from Streptomyces sp. HNM0574, assembly GCF_012726235.1. Lineage (GTDB taxonomy): Bacteria > Actinomycetota > Actinomycetes > Streptomycetales > Streptomycetaceae > Streptomyces. Next base: position 408,913 of record NZ_JAASAH010000003.1, on the reverse strand, counting down.
TGACATGCCGCTGCCCGGACACCCGGGCGCGGACGACGAGCCCGCCGCGCCGGCCCCCTTCGGCGCCGGCGGCGACGGCCACCGCGAGCCGATCACCCCGGGCGCGGCCGCAGGGCGCCCCGCCGGCTTCCCGGCCCCGGGCACCCCGGCGACCTCCACCGACCCCGGCGCCCCCGCCGGCCCGGGCGCGCCCGGCGGCCTCGGCGGCCCCAAGGGCCCCGACGGCGCCACGGGCCCGCTCGGCGGTCCCGGCGGTCCCAAGGGCCCGGACGTCTCCGGGCCGCCCGCCGGTCTCGGTGCCTCCGCGGGGCTCGGCGCCCCCGGCGGCATCGGCTCGCCGCCCACCCGCAGCGGGCCCGTCGGCCCCTCCTCGGGTGACGACCGCATCGCCGGTGACACCCTCGTCAGCGGCATCCCGCGGGTGCCCTCGACCGAGGCGGCTCCGTCCGCCGCGGGGGCCGGAGCGGGTGAGTCCGTCGCGCGGGACGAGCAGGAGCGGGAGCCCGAGGGCCCGGCCGCCTCCGGCTCGGGCGGCGGCCGGTCGAAGCTGATGCTCGTCGGCGCCGGACTCGTCGGCGTCCTGGGTGTCGCCTACGGCACGGGCCTGCTGCTGGACCACGCGGACGTGCCCAGCGGCACCACCGTGCTCGGCGTGGACATCGGCGGGACGAGCAAGCACCAGGCCGTGAACAAGCTGGACGGGGCGCTGGGCAAGAGCACCACGCAGGCGTTCACCGTCGTCGTCAACGGCGAGAAGGCCCAACTCAAGCCCTCCGTGGCCGGGTTGACGCTGGACACCGAGGCCACCGTGCGGGACGCGGCGGGCCGGGACTACAACCCGGTCACCGTGATCGGCTCCCTCTTCGGCGCCTCCCGCGAGGCCGAACCCGCCATCAAGATCGACGACGAGAAGATGGCCTCGGCGCTGGCGGCGGTCACCCAGCAGACCGGTGGCACCGGCGAACCCCAGGACGGCATGGTCAAGTTCGTCGACGGCAAGGCCGTCGGCGTCCCCGGCAAGCCGCACAAGGGCGTCGACCCGGAGAAGTCCGGCGCGGCCCTGGAGCAGGCGCTCCGCGAGCGTGCCGTCACCGGGAAGAACACGCCGGTGACCCTGCCGGTGACGATGCAGCAGCCGACGGTCGGCGAGCAGGAGATCAACCGGGCGATCGAGGAGTTCGGCCGCCCCGCGATGTCCGGCCTGGTCACGGTCAAGGCGGGCGACGCGTCGATCCAGTTCAGCCCGGAGAAGTCGCTGCCGAAGTTCCTGTCGATGAAGGCGGTCAACGGCTCGCTGGTCGACTCCTACGACCTCCAGGCACTGGAGCAGCTGTACGGGACGACCTTCGACGGCGTACGCATCACCCGCGGCAACGGCACCAAGACGCCGGTCATGCCGCAGGACGTCGTGGTCGCGCTGCGGGAAGCGCTCAAGGAGACGGACCCGGCCAAGCGCGTCCAGGAGATCCCGGTCAACGGGCAGTAACGGCACGCACGGAGGACGGGCCCCGCCGGATCATCCGGCGGGGCCCGTCCCTTCTCCTGCGGTGAACGCCCGTGCGCCCGGCGTCAGTTCAGCCGGGCCCTGGCCGCCCTGGCGGCGCGGCGCACCGCGTCGGCCGAGGACGGCTCCATCGCGGCGATCACGTCCGCGTACGCCTCCATCTCGGCCGCGCCCTCGCGGAACGCGCCGCGCTCCACGAGGAGCTGCGCGTGCTCGTAGCGCAGCCTGGCCGGATGGTGCGGGAGCAGCAGCGACAGCTCCAGCGCCCACAGCCGCACCGCGGACTGCTCGGGCCGCGCCGCCGCCCACGCCTGCACGTTGTTCAGCACCCGCAGCACGATCTCCAGCGGCCCCGCGGGCTCCAGCAGCACCTCGGGGATGCCCTCGCGCTTCCCGGTGGCCCCGGCGACCAGGAGCTCCGCGTCCGCCTCCGTCAGCAGCCGGCCGCCGCCGAAGGGGTCGACGAGCACACCGTCGCCGTGCACGTCACCGAAGCCGACGACGAAGTGGCCCGGCAGCGCCACCCCGTGCACGGGCGCGCCTGCGCGCCGTGCCACCTCGATCCACACCACGGACAGCAGGATCGGCAGCCCGCGCCGCCGCCGCAGCACCGACTGGAGCAGGGACGAGTCCAGCCGCCGGTAGTCGGCGGCCGTCCCGTGGAACCCCTCGCCCTCGCCGAGCAGCCGCTCCAGCGCCCGGGCCCACTGCGCGGGCGTGCGGCCCGGCTCGTAGGGCAACATCCCGGCCAGCCGGTCGAGTTCGACCTGCGCCCGGTCCAGCGAGGACTCGTACGGGGCCTGGTGCGCCGTTGTGCCGTCCTCCGCGTCCTCGCCCGGGACGGCGGAGCTCACGGCGGCCTCGACGCCGATGAGCAGGCACAGCAGCGCCAGGTCGGGGTGGGTGTCGCGGGCGGCCTGCGCGAAGCGCTCCCTGTTGTCTGTGCGATCCATCCGGTTCAGTCCCGAGGTGCGCGGCGGTAGTGGTAGGCGTGATGCGTCGCGAAGCCCAGCCGCTCGTACAGCGCGAGGGCCTCGGTGTTCTCCCGCTCCACCTGGAGACAGGCGGCCGAGGCGCCCTCCTCCAGCGCCCTGCGGGCCAGTTCGCCCATCACGGCGGTCGCCAGCCCGGCCCGGCGGCGCTCCGGCAGCACCTCGACGGCGGCGAACGAGGCCCACCGCCCGTCCACCACACACCGCCCGACGGCCGCCGGCACCGCGCCCTCGGCCGGAACCGTCGCGAACCAGACGGACGGGCCGCCGCTCAGCACCTTCAGCGCGACCTGCGGCGTACGCCCCGTCCGCCGGTACGCGGCGAGCCACCGCTCGTCCGGGGTGCGGGCGAGCTCGACCCGGGGGTCGGGGGCGCGGTCGGCGAGCGGCGCGAGGGCGCCGATCTGCGACAGCGTGTGCTTCTCCGCGCCCCAGCCGCGCTCCTCCAGCGCGGCCGCCAGCATCTCGCCGGAACCGTCGTCCGCCGTCGCGACCTGCATCAGCGGATCGAGGCCCCGCTCGCCGTACCAGCGCACGACGCGTTCCAGCGCGGCGTCCAGGGGTATCCCCGGATCGCCCACGGCGAGCACGGAGTTGGCCCGCGAGGTGAAGCTCTCCGGCCGCGAACCGGGCGTCCCGCCGGGCTCGGCAGCGGCGCGCAGCGTCCACGCGCCGAGCGGCTCGGTCTCGACGGCGGGCCAGCTCCGCGCCGCCGTGCGCCGCAGTTCAGGCACACTGGCAGCAGGGAGGCCGCGCTTCCGCGCGGGTTCGCGCGGAATGACCTTTCCCGCCACAACTGCATCCTCGGCGAGCCGGACCGTCTCTCCGTCGCGACGCGTGACGCTGAGCACGCCCTCCGTCCATGATGTGAGAACTCCCACCGTGTCGGTGAACCGTCCCCCAGGGGCGCCGGACCCGGTCAAAGACCGCACCGATACCCTTTTTCCCACGTCAGACGCGGTGATGCGGACCTTCAGGCGTCCGCCCGTGGTGAATTCCACAGCTCTACCCGCCCCTCCTGTTCGTCTCGTGCCCGGGAACGGAGATACTAGGTGCGGGCATCGACCGCCGTTCGTGCAAAGCAGCGCTCCCGCGCGCCCCGCGGCGGAGCCGGACACCGGTCCGCCAGCCCTAACGAGGAGGAACGACAGCGTGACCTACGTCATCGCGGAGCCTTGTGTCGACCTTAAGGACAAGGCCTGCATCGAGGAGTGCCCGGTCGACTGCATCTACGAGGGCCAGCGGTCCTTGTACATCCACCCGGACGAATGCGTCGACTGCGGGGCCTGTGAGCCGGTCTGCCCGGTGGAAGCCATCTTCTACGAGGATGACACTCCCGAAGAGTGGAAGGACTACTACAAGGCGAACGTCGAGTTCTTCGACGAGCTCGGTTCGCCCGGTGGTGCCAGCAAGCTCGGCCTGATCGAGCGGGACCACCCGTTCATCGCCGCCCTCCCGCCGCAGGAACACGACGAGTGACGCCTCGGCGCTGTGGCGTGTTCGCCTAGCGAGTCCGCGGCCGTGCGCCCCCGGCGTACGGCCGCGGAAGGTGTGGTCCCGCAGAGCACCCCGGCCCGGCCGGTGGGTGCCCTGCGGGGCCACGCTGCATTCCGGGGCGTCCCGGGGTTTCCGGGCGTCACGGAGCGTCCGGGCTCCCCGGGAGCCCACACCGGGTCTCACCCGGGGTGTCACGAGAGAAAGCGAGCCAACCCGTGCCTCCCGTCTCCGACCGCCTCCCGACCTTTCCCTGGGACCGGCTCGAGCCGTACAAGACCGCCGCCGCGGCGCACGCCGGCGGCATCGTGGACCTGTCCGTCGGCACCCCCGTCGACCCCGTTCCCGGCCTGGTCCGGCGCGCGCTCGCCGACGCGGGCGACAGCCCCGGCTATCCGGCGGTCTGGGGCACCGGGGAACTGCGCGACGCGATCACCGGCTGGTGCGAACGCCGCCTCGGCGCCCGGGGGTTGGGGCACGCCAACGTGCTGCCCGTCGTCGGCTCCAAGGAGCTCGTCGCCTGGCTGCCGACCCAGCTCGGCCTCGGCTCCGGCGGCCCCGGCGAGCCCCGCGACAAGGTCGCCTACCCGCGGCTCGCGTACCCGACGTACGAGGTCGGCGCGCGGCTCGCGGGCGCCGAACCGGTCGCGTACGACGTGCCGGAGGAGACCGACCCCGCCGGGCTCAGGCTGCTGTGGCTCAACTCGCCCTCCAACCCCACCGGACGCGTCCTCGGCGCGGACGAGCTGAAGCGGGCCGTGGAGTGGGCGCGGGCGCACGGGGTGCTGCTCGTCAGCGACGAGTGCTACCTCGAACTCGGCTGGGAGACCGACCCGGTCTCCGTCCTCCACCCGGACATCTGCGGCGGCAGCTACGAGGGCATCGTCGCCGTCCACTCCCTCTCCAAGCGCTCCAACCTGGCGGGTTACCGCTCCGCCTTCCTGGTGGGCGACTCCGCCGTGCTCGGCGAGCTGCTCCAGATCCGCAAGCACGGCGGCATGATCGTGCCCGCTCCGGTGCAGGCGGCGACGATCGCGGCGCTCGGCGACTCCGAGCACGTCGAGGAGCAGCGCGCCCGGTACGCGGCACGGCGCTCGGCGCTGCGCACGGCGCTGGAGGCGCGCGGCTTCCGCATCGAGCACAGCGAGGCGTCGCTGTACCTGTGGGCGACGCGGGACGAGCCCTGCTGGGGCACCGTCGCGGACCTGTCGAAGCAGGGCATCCTCGTCGCCCCCGGCGAGTTCTACGGGCCGGCGGGGGAGCGGTTCGTCCGCGTCGCCTTCACGGCGACGGACGAACGCGTCGCCGAGGCGGTCCGCCGCCTGGAGGGCTGAACGCGCCGCTCCGGCCGAACGGGCCGCCTCCGGGCGGCTGTTGGCCGGGGCGCGCGGCGAAGAGCGTGAACACGGCGAAGGGGCCCCGGGGAGAGTCGTCCGGGGCCCCTTCGGTGTCCGGTGCCGCGGTGCGCGCGCGGCAGCCGACGACGTCGGCCCCGGGGGGCGGGCCGACGGGCCGGGTCAGCCGAGCGGCAGCTTCGGGGTGCCCTCGGTGACCCCGCCGAGCGCGCCGCCGGCCTGGCCGACGGGCAGGTCGGACGCGAGGCCGCTGGTGGCCGAGGCGAGCTGGCCCACCGTCTGGCCGGCCTGGCCCGCGGTGCCGCCGACGGCGTCCTGCGCGGCCGGGACGGCGGTCTTGCCCGCGCTGCCCAGCGTCTCGCCGGCGGCGGGGAGGGTGCCCTGGAGCGCGGCGCTGCCGGTGTCGGCGACGGTGCCGGTGGTCTCCTGCGCCGCGCTGTCGACGGTGCCGCCGAGGTTCTGACCGTCCACGTTGGTCAGGCCGCCGACGTCCGGGGTCTTCGGCATCTCGGCGGCGCTCGACGCACCGGCGGCACCGACCACGGTCGCGGCGCCCGCCGCCGTCAGCAGGGCAGCCTTGGCGATGCGGCGGGTGAGGGGGAGGGACATGATGCTCCTTCGGCTTCGACGGAGAGTTCGGGGTTCGGGCCGGGTCTCCCGGGCCGCCCGGCGGCTCTCGTCGGAATCCGGCGACGGGCGGCGTCCGGCGGGCTCCGTGTCACCCGGTCGGACGCAGTGCCTATCGGCCCCGGCAGGGGGAAGGTTGCGGGCCGCGAAGGTAAAGGGTTGGTAACGCGGGGCGGGCCCGCGCGGCGCGGAAACGGGCATTCCGCCCGTCCCGTCCCCGGCGGCTGAAACGTCACATCGCCGCGCCAGCAGCGACGTTGATCGTCGCCGCCGCGGAACCGTCACCGGGCCGCAGATCTGATCGTGCGACGGAACAGCTCCCTCTCCGGGGGGAGTTGTCGCACGGCTGCCCGGACGGGCCGGTCCTTGCCGACGCCTCCGGCGCGGCCGCCCGAACCGGGCCGACGGGGTGAACTCGACCTGCCGCACGCGCTGTTGGCGAGCCTTCGCCCGTCAGCGCTCCTCGTTGCCCGTCGAGAGGCGTATCGAGACGGTGTTCCCCGAGCCGCCGTCCTCCGTCGTACGCCAGCCCTCCTCCGAACGGGCCGAACTCCAGACGCGGTTGCGGTACGACACCTCGGCTATGCCGAGCTCCGAGGCGTGCGCCACCGACCAGTGCGCCAACTCCCAGCCGCGCTGCTGCGGTTGGGCCGGCAGCAGCACCTCGGCCGTCGGCTTGCTCCGGCGGCCGCTGCCGCCGCCCGTGCCGAGCGCGGTGCCGTCCCCGTCGCCGCTCGCCAGGACGTCGCTGCCGAACTCCCGCTCCAGGCGCTCGCGCACCTTCGCCGGGTCGCCCGCCTTGACCGGCTGGCCCTCCTGGCCGGTGGTGCAGGTGAAGGCGGCGCCGCGGCGGCCGGTCAGCGCCGCGGTGAGCAGCGAGGCGTTCGCCTCGTGCTTCGCGTACGCCTGCGGGAAGCCGCTGCGCTGCACGCGCTGCGCGGCGACCGTCAGCGGCAGCCGCGAATAGCCCGGGATCTCGACGAGGTGGTCGTAGAACTTGCCCGTCGCGTACACCGGGTCGAGGATCTGGGCCTCCGTGCCCCAGCCCTGGGAGGGGCGCTGCTGGAAGAGGCCGACCGAATCCCGGTCGCCGTGCTCGATGTTCCGCAGCGCCGACTCCTGCATCGCCGTCGCCAGGGCTATCGTCACGGCCCGTTCCGGCAGCTTGCGCTGCGAGGCGACGGCGGTGATCGTCGCCGCGTTGGACGCCTGCTGGGGTTCGATCTCGTAGTCCTCGGCGTCCTCGCCGTCGGCCCGGATCACGCAGCGCGGCGGGCCGGAACTGCTCGTGACGTACTGCGTCACGGCGTAACCGGCGATGCCGAGCAGGACGGCGAACGCGGCGAACCGCAGAGTCCTCGCGCGGCCGGCGCGGGGAGCGGTGCCGGGGGCGTTGTCGGGTGAGGATCGGGACACGGGCACAAAGGTAGCCGGTGGGAATGACGGCCGGGTGCCCCCTCGGTGCCGGCCTGTGGACAACCGGCTGCGGAGCGCGTGCGGGCACCCTCACGGGTGTCCGTGGTGTCCACAGAAGCGAGGTTTTCCACAGGTCTGGCGGCTGAGGCCGGCGGCCGCCGCCGTGGCCGTAGGCTGGGTGGCATGCCGCACCATGGACTCGACCTCGAACTGGACGCCGCCCGGCTCACCGCGCAGCTCGTCGACTTCCCCTCGGAGAGCGGGAAGGAGGAGCGGCTCGCCGACGCCGTGGAGGCCGCGCTCCGCGCCCTCCCGCACCTCACCGTCGACCGGTACGGCAACAACGTCGTCGCGCGCACGAACCTCGGCCGCGGCGAACGCGTGATCCTCGCCGGCCACATCGACACCGTGCCCATCGCCGACAACGTCCCCTCCCGCCTCGACGAGGACGGCGTGCTGTGGGGCTGCGGCACGAGCGACATGAAGGCCGGCGTCGCGGTCCAGCTGCGCATCGCCGCGACGGTGCCCGAGCCCAACCGCGACATCACCTTCGTCTTCTACGACAACGAAGAGGTCGCCGCGCACCTGAACGGCCTCGGCCACGTCGCCGAGGCCCATCCCGACTGGCTGGCGGGCGACTTCGCCGTTCTCCTGGAGCCCTCCTCCGGCCAGGTCGAGGGCGGCTGCCAGGGCTCGCTCCGGGTCCTGCTGCGGACGACGGGCCAGCGCGCGCACTCCGCCCGCGCCTGGATGGGGGCCAACGCGGTGCACGCGGCGGCGCCGATCCTGGAGCGCCTCGCCTCGTACCAGCCGAGGAAGGCGGTCATCGACGGACTGGAGTACCGCGAGGGCCTGAACGCCGTCCGCGTCGAGGCCGGCGTCGCGAACAACGTCATCCCCGACGAGTGCACCGTCACCGTCAACTACCGCTACGCGCCCGACAAGAGCGAGGAGGAGGCCCTGGCACACGTCCGCGAGGTCTTCGCCGGATGCGGCGACTGGGAACTGACCGTCGACGACAGCTGCGGCCCGGCCCGCCCCGGCCTCTCGCACCCGGCGGCCAAGGCGTTCATCGACGCGGTGGGCGGCGAACCGCAGCCCAAGTTCGGCTGGACGGACGTCTCCCGCTTCAGCGCGCTCGGCGTCCCGGCCGTGAACTACGGCCCCGGCGACCCGAATCTGGCCCACAAGCGCGACGAGCGCGTCGAGACGGCCAAGATCCTGCACTGCGAGGAGCGGCTCCGCGCCTGGCTCACGTCCTGAAGCGGACCGCCGGTGACGGCCACCCGGCGCCGGGGAGCCGGGAGGCGTCGGAGAGAGGGACAGTGCCCGAATTCCGTCGTACGTGATCTGCGTCTGCGTACGCTGAATCCGGAAAGATCGCAGCAGGAGGGAGCACTGTATGAGCAGCCTCGAGGAGCCGCGGGAGCCGCAGGAGCAGCGGCTGGGCCCGGTGGTGCGCCGTCGCGGGCAGGTGCAGTCCGGAACGACCGACCAGCGGCTGCTGGACAGTACCGGACCCTCCGACTGGGTTCACCGGGAACCCTGGCGAGTGATGCGTATCCAGTCGGAGTTCGTGGAGGGCTTCGGCGCGCTCACCGAACTCGGGCCCGCCGTCAGCGTGTTCGGCTCGGCCCGCACCCCGGTGGACTCCCCCGAGTACGAGGCCGGCATCCGGATCGGACGGGCGCTGGTCGAGGAGGGCTTCGCCGTCATCACCGGCGGCGGCCCCGGAGCCATGGAGGCGGCGAACCGCGGAGCGCTCGACGCGGGCGGCACCTCCGTCGGCCTCGGCATCGAGCTCCCCTTCGAGCAGGGGCTGAACCCGTACGTCGACATCGGCGTGAACTTCCGCTACTTCTTCGTGCGGAAGACCATGTTCGTGAAGTACGCGCAGGGCTTCGTGGTGCTGCCGGGCGGGCTCGGCACGCTCGACGAACTCTTCGAGGCCCTCACCCTCGTGCAGACGCAGAAGGTCACGCGCTTCCCGATCGTCCTCTTCGGCACCGCGTACTGGAAGGGCCTCGTGGACTGGGTGAAGCAGACGGTCGTCGCCGAGGGCAAGGCCTCGTCCCGCGACCTCTCGCTGTTCCACCTCACGGACGACGTCGACGAGGCCGTCGCCCTGGTCACCAAGGAAGCCGGCTGATCCGGCCCCAACCGCCCGCGGCGCACGGGGACTTCCTCCGCCGTGCCGCGCCCGCCGTGTGACGCGTCCCCCGCCGCGACGCCCCGGCGTCGCGGCGGAGGGCCCGCGCGCTAGGCCAGACCCCGGCGGGAGACGGCCGGTTCGCGGTGGCCCGCGATGGCGGCGACCATGTCCAGGACCTCCTTCGTCTCCGCCACCTCGTGCACCCGGTACACCTGGGCGCCCAGCCAGGCCGAGATCGCCGTCGTCGCGAGCGTGCCCGTGAGCCGCTCCTTGACGGGCTTGTCGAGCGTCTCGCCGACGAAGTCCTTGTTGGACAGCGAGACCAGCACCGGCCAGCCCGTCTCGCGCATCCGCCCCAGTTCGCGGGTGGCCTCCAGCGAGTGGCGGGAGTTCTTGCCGAAGTCGTGGCCCGGGTCGATGAGGATGCCGTCCCGGCGCACCCCCAGCTCCACCGCGCGCCGGGCCAGCCCCTCGGTGACGCGCAGGATGTCCCCCATCACGCCGCCCTCGCCGTCGTACGTCACCCGGTGCGGGCGGGTACGCGGCTGCACCCCGCCCGCGTGCGTGCACACCAGCCCGGCGCCGTACTCGGCCGCGACCTCGGCCAGCCGCGGATCGACCCCGCCCCAGGCGTCGTTGAGCAGATCGGCGCCGGCGCGGCAGACCTCGGCGCCGACCTCGTGCCGCCAGGTGTCCACGCTGATCACGACCTCCGGGTGGCGGCGCCTGACCTCGGTGACGAAGCTCACCGTGCGCCGCGCCTCCTCCTCGGCGGTCACCTCCTCGCCGGGACCGGCCTTCACACCGCCGATGTCGATGATCGCGGCGCCCTCCGCCACGGCCTGATCGACGCGTTCCAGGGCCGGTTCGTCCCTGAAGGTGGCGCCGCGGTCGTAAAAGGAATCGGGCGTCCGGTTCACGATCGCCATGATCACGGGTTCGTCGGGGCCGAACTCGCGAGTTCCCAGGCGCAGCATTTCCGTTGTCTCTCCGATCCTGATGAGGCCGCGCGACTGTGCGTGGCGGCCACACGGGGTTCCGCCGCCGACCTTAACCGTCAGTGCTCCATGACACGATCGGAGGCCGCAGACATGCTTCGCACCGGGGAGTTGGCCGTTGTTCTGGTTCCTGCTGATTTCGCTCGTCGTGGTCGTCGCCGCGGTGACGCTCGCCGTCATGGGCAGCTCGGACGGGCCGGGCAGAACGGCCGAGGGCGGCCTCGCCGACGCGCCGCCCGACCTGCTCGACGAACCGCTGCCCGCCGACCGCCCGGTCGCCCGCGCCGATCTGGACGGCCTGCGGCTGCCCGTCGCCGCGCGCGGCTACCGCATGCGCCAGGTCGACGACGTCCTCGACCGGCTCGGCGCCGAACTGGCCGAGCGGGACGCACGGATCGCCGAACTCGAATCGGCCCTGGCCGGCGCCCGGGCCACCGCCTCGGGCCGCACCGCCGTGCTCGGCACACCGGAACCGGAACCCGAACCGGAAGCCCCGCAGGAACCCGGCGCGGACGCCGAAGGGGAGGCCGGCCGGTGAGCGGCGCGGAGAGCGGGGCGCTGCCGGGCACGGACGGGCTGCCGCGCTGCCCCTGGGGGCTGTCGCCCGAGGACTACACGGCGTACCACGACACCGAGTGGGGCCGCCCGGTGCACGGGGACGACGCCCTGTACGAGCGGCTGTGCCTGGAGGCCTTCCAGTCCGGCCTGTCCTGGCTGACGATCCTGCGCCGCAGGGAGGGCTTCCGCGCCGCGTTCGCCGGGTTCCGGATCGCCGAGGTCGCCCGGTTCACCGAGGCCGACGAGGAGCGCCTGCTGACCGACACCGGGATCATCCGCAACCGCGCCAAGATCCGCGCGACGGTGGCGAACGCCCGCGCCGCGGAGTCCTTCGGCGAGGGCGAACTGGACGCGCTGATCTGGTCGTACGCGCCGGACGCCGCCTCACGCCCGGCGCCGCGGGCGCTCGGCGACGTCCCCGCGATCACGCCCGAATCGACGGCGCTCGCGAAGGAGTTGAAGAGGCGCGGCTTCCGCTTCGTCGGCCCGACGACGGCGTACGCGCTGATGCAGGCCTGCGGCCTGGTCAACGACCACCTCGCCGACTGCTGCGCCCGTCACGGCGCGTAACGGCACGGAGCGTCACCGCTGCGGTGTGACGCGGCGCAGCCGTCGGCGCGGGATCAACGTCCCGTGTACCGGGGCGTCTCCTTGTTGACGAAGGCCTCGACGGCGGTCCGGTGATCGTCCGACGCGCCCGCCGCGAGCTGGAGTTCGGACTCCTTCGCCAGGGTCTCCGCGAGCGAGTGGGAGGCTCCGTAGGCCATCGCCTGCTTCATCGAGGCGTACGCCAGGGTCGGGCCGGCGGCCAGAGTGCGGGCCACCTTCTCGGCCTCGGCCGCGAGTTCGCCGGCCGGGACCACCGTGTTGGTCAGGCCGAGCTCCAGCGCCTCGGGGGCCTTCACGCTGCGCGGGAAGTAGAGCAGGTCCGTCGCCCTGCCGTGCCCGACGAGACGGGGGAGGGTCCAGGCGACGCCGGAGTCGGTGCTGAGCGCGACCCCGGCGAAGGAGGTGGTGAAGGCGGCGGTGTCCGCGGTGACCCGGTAGTCGGCGGCGAAGGCGAATCCGGCGCCCGCCCCCGCGGCGACGCCGTTGACGCCCGCGACGACCGGCTTCGGCATGCCCGCGATGGCCAGGGTGATGGGGTTGTAGTGCTCGTCGACGGTGTTCAGCGCGCTGCCGCCCGCCTCCCGCACGGCATTGGTGTGCTCCTTCAGGTCCTGCCCCACGCAGAACGCCCGGCCCCGGCCCGTCAGCAGTACGGCACGCACCGTGTCGTCCTCGGCTGCCTGTCGCAGGGTGTCGCGGAGGGCGACCTTCAGTTCGGTGTTGAGCGAGTTCATCGCGTCGGGGCGGTTGAGGGTGATCGTCGCGAGACCCTCGGTCACGTCGTACAGCACGGTGTCGGACATGGGCTCAGCATCTCGTGGATCACCGGGCGCCGACAGAGTGCGCGGCGGGCTCTTCGGGGCCCGGGCGTGTGAGCTGCGTCAAGCTGTGAGCGTACGGAGGGCTGCCGAGGGCGGGGCAGTATCGCAGGCTGCTCAACGGATTGGGTGGTTTTGTGTAAGAGGTGAGGCCAAGAGATGGCCCCTGTTGTTGGTCATCGGGTCCTGGCATGCGGGATAATGACTGGGAAGCAATGTGTTCGATGCCGCTGACACCTGGGTTGTCGGCTGCGCTCAGCTGGTTTCAGGAAGGGGAACGAGCATGGCGGCCATGAAGCCGCGGACGGGTGACGGCCCGCTCGAGGTGACCAAGGAGGGGCGGGGCATCATCATGCGCGTTCCGCTCGAAGGCGGCGGGCGACTCGTCGTCGAGCTGACCCCCGACGAGGCGACTGCCCTCAGTGAAGAGCTGAAGAAGACCGTCGGCTGAAGAGCTGAAGAAGGCGGTCGACCGAGGCCGGCGGCTCCGGCCGCCAGGCCCGACGGCCGGGTTCCGGCGGAGGCTTGGCGCCGGAACGGCTCGTCCCGCTGAACCTGTTCTGCCCCGGGGTGCGCGCACGCGCACCCCGGGGCAGCTGCGTACGCGGCCGGTCCGGCCATGGTCACTGTCCGCGTTTGACCGCGCACAACAGGCCGTCGCCGACGGGCAGTAGCGAGGGGGTGAGCGCCTCGCTCTCCCGCACGGTGCGCAGCAGCTCGCGCAGCGTGCGCACTTCGGCCGGCTGCGCCGCGTCGTCGACGGTGCGTCCGTCCGCGAAGACGCCCTCGAAGCAGACGAGTCCGCCGGGCCGCAGCAGACGCAACGATTCGGCGAGGTAGTCGAGATACTCGCCGCGGTCGCCGTCGCAGAAGACGAGGTCGTAGCCGCCGTCGGCCAGCCGCGGCAGGACGTCCAGGGCGCCGCCGGGGATGAAGCGCGCCCGGTTGCCGGCGAACCCGGCACCGCGGAAGGCCTGTCGGGCGAACTGCTGCCATTCCGGCTCGATGTCGACGGTGGTCAGCACGCCGTCGGGGCGCATTCCGTCCAGCAGATGAATGCCGGAGGCGCCCGTTCCGGTGCCGATCTCGGCGACCGCCTTCGCGTCGACCGTGGCGGCCAGCAGGCGCAGCGTGGTGCCGGTGACGGGGGAGACGGCGGTCAGTCCGGATTCCCTGGCCCGCTCGCGGGCCCAGTCCAGCGCCGCGTACTCGGCGTTCTCGACGAGCTCGGCGCTGTAGGCGTCGGCGAACGCCCAGCTCGTCTGCCGGTTGGCGGTAATGGCCCTCTCCTGTCCCCGTCGTCTGCGCAACCGAGACTGTATCCGTTGGTCCGGGAACCCGCAGATGGGACTGGGCGTTGGGAGGGGAGGAAGGTGCCGGGGGGACCGCGATGGTGTCAAGCAAGCAAGAGGCACAGCCGGACCAAGAGCTGGTCAAAAGTGTTTATCCGGAGCTAACGGGTGAGGTGGCTATGGTAGGGACTCCACTGGACACCACCAGAGCCGACAGGGGAGGTGCGGCGGCCCGCGATCGCGGAATGCTGAGGCGTTTCCGCCGGTCGGCAGGCACGCCGAAATCCGTGACCGACACAGCTGACAAGGTCCACACCGCCGATTCCGCGACCACGGCGACTTTCGACACCGATGCGGACGTGCAGGCGTGGACTCCTCCCTCCTGGGAGGAGATCGTCAGCACCCACAGTGCCCGCGTCTACCGCCTCTCGTACCGGCTCACGGGCAACCAGCACGACGCCGAGGACCTCACGCAGGAGGTCTTCGTCCGGGTGTTCCGTTCGCTGTCGACGTACACGCCGGGAACGTTCGAGGGGTGGCTGCACCGCATCACCACCAACCTCTTCCTGGACACCGTGCGCCGGAAGCAGCGCATCCGCTTCGACGCGCTCGCGGACGACGCGGCGGAACGGCTCCCGAGCCGTGAGCCCACCCCCCAGCAGTACTTCAACGACACGCACTTCGACGCGGACGTGCAGCAGGCGCTGGACACCCTCGCGCCCGAGTTCCGCGCCGCGGTCGTGCTCTGCGACATCGAGGGCCTGAGCTACGAGGAGATCGCGGCCACGCTGGGCGTCAAGCTCGGCACCGTCCGCAGCCGCATCCACCGCGGCCGCTCGCACCTGCGCAAGGCGCTCCAGCACCGTTCCCCCGAGGCGCGCGCCGAAGCACAGCGGGCGCTGAGCGCGGCGGTCCCGGCCGCCAGGAGCGCGGAGGTGGGTGCTGAGTGAGCGGCCTGAGCGGTACGGGCGGCGCCGGTGGCGGCAGGAGCCAGCGTCCGGCGCAGCGGAGCGACGCCCCGACACCCGCGGAAGCGCACCTCGGTGACCGCCTCGCGGCCCTGGTGGACGGCGAGTTGGGGCACGACGCGCGCGAGCGGGTCCTGGCCCATCTGGCGACGTGCCACAGCTGCAAGGCCGAGGCCGACGCGCAGCGCAGCCTGAAGAGCGTCTTCGCGGACGCGGCGCCCCCGCCCCCGTCCGACGGCCTGCTGGCCCGCCTCCAGGGGCTCCCGGCCGGTGGCCCCGAGGGCCCACCGGGGCCCGGCGGGCCCGGGCTGCCGCACCACGGGAGCGCCAACGCCCCGGGCGGGTACGGAAGTTCACCCCTCCCGCACCACGAGCGTGACGTCCGCCGGAACGGCGCCCGCCGTGGCGGCTTCGCGCCGGCGGCCGCCGGTTCGCCCTTCGCCGGGCTCCCCGTCACCTCCCCCGGCTGGCCCGCCGGAGGACTGCCCGGCGGGCGGGACGGCGGCAGCGCACTCACCCCCGGCCGTGGCTTCCGCGTGCACGAAGGGACGGAGCGCTCCTCCTCGCGCGGCCGCCGCTTCGCGTTCGCGGCCGCCGGGGCCTTCTCGCTCGCGGCGATCGCGCTCGGCGGAGCGCTGACCTCGGGCGGGAGCGTCGGCGGCGCGGTCGCCGGAGGTGACGGCGGCGGCGCGTCCGTCGGCCCGGCCCGTACGGCGGCCTCCGGCGCGGGCGCCGACCGGGACGGACGCCGCCGCGGCGGCGAGCGCGGCGACCGGACGGCACCCGCCACCACCCCCGCGGCCGGGCGCACCGGCGCGAGCGCGGCGGCGAAGAGCACCTCGGGTTCGCTGCTGCGGACCACGGCGGCCGGCCCCGTCCAGCGGCTGAACGCGATCCCGGCCTCGTCCGGCGTCTCGCGGACGTTCCTGCCGCAGGGCACGGTCTATCCGCTGCTGCGGGACTCGGTGCTGGCACCGCCGCTGGTCCACTCCGCGCTCACCTCGGCCTCGTCCGTCCGCGCGCAGGGCTCCGGCGGGAGCGGCGCGGCGGACGGCCTGTCCGGGCGTACGCCGGTGACCAGCGCGCTCTCCCAGGCCGGCACCCCGGGCACCCCCGCACCACGCTGACCGGCGCCGGCCGCGCCCGGGAGACCGGGCGCGGGGGCGTCCCGGCGCCCGTGTTCAGGGTCCGCTGCGGGCGCCCGGGGCGACCTGGTTGAATTCTTGGTGAGACACCGCCGGTTGCCCGGTGCCGGGAAGAGTGGGGAGAGCATGGACGAGGGGAACGACGCCGGGCAGAAGCCGAAGTGGTGGAGCCGCCCCCGCAGATTCTCCCCTCTCCGCGCCGCAGCCCCCGCCCCGTCGGACACCTCGCCCGACGAGACGCAGCCGCCGCGGACCGACCCCGCGGAGGCGCCCGGGGGCGACGCCGCGCTCCCCACCCCGCGCGAGCCCGCCGAGCAGCCCGAGCCACCGGCTTCCGCCCCGGCCGAGGCCCCGCCGGCGGACGCAGCCCCCGCGCCCGAGCGGCAGGCCGCCGTCCCCCTGCACGGCGCCGACCCCTACGGCACGCCCCCGTACGGCGGGCCGGGCCCCTGGGCGCCCGCGCCGCTGGTGCAGCGCCCGTCCGCGACGCCCCCGCACGGCACCCCCGCCGGCCCCGTGACCACCCCGGCGTACGGCACACCCACCGGCGGCGGCCCGGCGGGCCCGGTGCCGCAGCGGCAGACCGACGTGCCCCAACAGGCCGCCCCGGCGCGGGACTTCACGGTTCCGGGCCCGGCCGTTCCCCCGGCCCCGGGCTCGGCGGGCGCCACCGACCCGGGCCCGCTGCGCTACGACCCGTGGGCGCCGCCCGGCGGCCGTTCCCCGTACGACACCGCGCCGCCCGCCGCCGAGCAGCCGCGCGGCGGGCGACGGCGCAAGGCCGTGACGGGCGCCGCGCTGCTGGCGCTGGTGGCGGGGCTGGCCGGCGGCGTCGTCGGGACGTACGCGGAGCGGCACGGCGGTCTGACGCGGGTGAGCCTGCCGCAGGCGCCCGCCGAGAAGGGCGGCCGCTCCTCGGGGCTCGCCGGTGTGGCCGCTGGCGTGCTGCCCGGCGTGGTCACGATCCACACCAGCGGCCGGGACGGCGAGGGCACCGGCACCGGCTTCGTGCTCGACGACCGCGGGCACATCCTCACCAACAACCACGTGGTCGGCCCCGCCGGCGAGGGCGGCCTCGTCGACGTCACCTTCCAGGGCGGGCAGACCGTCCAGGCCGAGGTCCTCGGGCAGGACCAGGGGTACGACCTGGCCGTCGTGAAGGTGTCCGGGGTGTCCGGCCTGACGCCGCTGCCGCTGGGCAACTCCGACTCCGTGCGGGTCGGCGACCCGGCCGTCGCGGTCGGCGCGCCCTTCGGCCTGGAGGGCACGGTCACCACCGGCATCATCAGCGCCAAGGGCCGCCCCATCACCGCGGGCGGCGAACAGGTCGGCGACGAGACGAGCTACGTCGACGCGTTGCAGACCGACGCCCCGATCAACCCGGGCAACTCCGGCGGCCCGCTCGTCGACACCGGCGGCCGGGTGATCGGCGTGAACAGCGCGATCCGCGCCGCCGGCGGCGAGAGCACCGACGAGTTCGGCCTGCCCAAGGAGGGCGAGGGGGAGGGCGGCAGCGTCGGCCTCGGCTTCGCCATACCGGTCAACCAGGCCAAGCGCGTCGCCGAGGAGCTGATCAACGACGGCGAGGCCCGGCACCCCGTGCTCGGCGTCACCCTCGACCCGGCGTACGAGGGCGACGGCGCCAGGATCGGCGGCCCGTCCGGCGCGGGCGGCGCCGTGGAACCGGACAGTCCGGCCGACGAGGCGGGCCTGAAGGCGGGCGACGTGGTCACCGCCGTCGACGGCGAGCGGGTGCACAGCGCGGAGGAGCTCACCGTCCGGGTCCGCAGTCATCTCCCGGGCGAGAAGGTCTCGTTGACGCTGCGGCGAGGCGAATCGGAGAAGTCCGTCCGGTTGACACTGGGGTCGGTGTCCGGAGGATGACGAGGCGGGCTCCCACCTCGGGAGCGTCTCCGGGTACCGTGACTTCTGGCCGTTCGGGCCGGATGCGTAGTAATGAGCGATGAGGGAGCCGCCAGGTGTTCTTCGACATAGGACCACTGGAGCTGATCGCGCTCATCATTCTGGCGGTTCTCATCTTCGGGCCGGACAAGCTGCCCAAGGTGATCCAGGACGTCTCCAGCTTCATCCGCAAGGTCCGGGCCTTCTCCGACAACGCGCGTGACGACATCCGCTCCGAGCTCGGCCCCGAGTTCAAGGACTTCGACTTCGAGGACCTGAACCCCAAGACCTTCGCCCGCAAGCACCTCCTCGAGGGCGACGACATGGGCATGAAGGACATCCGGGAGAGCTTCGACCTCCGGAACGAGCTGAACGAGGTCACCGACGCCGTGAACGGCACCGAGAGCCGCTCCGGCACCAACGGCACCAACGGCTCCGGGACCAACGGCGCGATCAGCCTGAACAAGGACGGCGGCGGCCGCGCGGCGAAGAACGCACCGCTCGCCAAGGGAGAGCCGCCTCCCTTCGACGCTGACGCCACCTGAGTCACATCTCACGCCCTTCGGCGGGCCCGATCCTCCGGCATTCCCAACACGGCGCGTGCGGATAGCTATCCTCCCTGTGTCCGGGGCCGCCGTCCGTGGGGGGTGGCAGCCCATGGCACAGGGCAACGAGGAGGCGTTCGCAGTGGAGACGACGAGTCGGGCTTCCGGTGAATCCGGGCCCGCCGCGCAGAGCGTTCCGGATGAGCGGCGGGCCGTAGACGGCTATCTGCTGGCGGCATTCCCCTGGTACGGCCTGGACGAGGCGTACACGGGTCCGCGCTGGCTGATGCAGGTGGGTACGGCGGCCGACGGCACGGTCGAGCACGGCTCGACGGGCCACGGCGACGAACCGTCCATCAAGAACGAGTCCCTTCCCGACAGCCAGCGGTTCGCCGTGGTCGTGACGGTCGCCAGCCGCCCGGTGCGGAGCAGCGCGGACGGCACCGGCGTACTGGAGGCGACCTCGGTGTCCACGGCCGCGTGGCTGGCGGGCTCGGGGCTGCTGTCGTGCACCTGGCCGCAGGAGATGGAGCGCGCGCTGCGCCAGGACTGGCTCGACCAGCAGACCGGTGTGGCCTGGGAGCTGGCCGACGACCTGGACGGCCCCGGCTGGTCGGGCCTGACCCTCCCGGTGGACGGGGTGCCGACCGAGTTCCACTACCGCGAGTCCGAGTACGGCTGGGTCCTCGCCGGGTCGGCGCAGGAGGGCGTGCACATCGGCGCGTACGGGCGCGGCCTCAGCGCGTACGGGCTGGGCTTCTCGGTGGTCAAGGACATCGCCGGCTACGCGCACTAGGCCGGGCCGGACCGGAGCACGCCCGCCGGGGAGCGCCGCAGGGGCACTCCCCGGCGCGGGTCAGAACTTGTTGCTCGGGGTGAGGCCCAGCGACATGCCCTGAAGGCCGCGCTCGCGCGCCCCGAGCTTGCCCGCGATCCCGCGCAGCGCCGCGCCCGCGGGGGAGTCCGGGTCGGAGAGAACGACGGGCTTGCCGTCGTCGCCGCCCTCGCGGAGCCGGATGTCGATGGGGATGCCGCCGAGCACGGGCACCTGCGCACCGGTGGTCTTCGTCAGGCCCTCGGCGACCTTGGCGCCGCCGCCGGTGCCGAAGACGTCGACCATCTCGTCGCAGTGCGGGCAGGGCATCCCGGACATGTTCTCGATCACGCCGACGATCTTCTGGTGCGTCTGCACCGCGATCGACCCGGCGCGCTCGGCGACCTCGGCCGCCGCCTGCTGCGGGGTGGTGACGACGAGGATCTCGGCGTTCGGCACCAGCTGGGCCACGGAGATCGCGATGTCGCCGGTGCCGGGCGGCAGGTCGAGCAGCAGGACGTCGAGGTCGCCCCAGTACACGTCGGCGAGGAACTGCTGGAGCGCGCGGTGCAGCATCGGGCCGCGCCAGACGACGGGGGCGTTGCCCGGGGTGAACATGCCGATCGAGATGACCTTCACGCCGTTCGCCGACGGCGGCATGATCATGTCCTCGACCTGGGTGGGACGCCCCTCGGCGCCCAGCATGCGCGGCACGGAGTGGCCGTAGATGTCGGCGTCCACGACACCGACCTTGAGGCCGTCGGCCGCCATCGCCGCCGCCAGGTTCACGGTGACGGAGGACTTGCCGACGCCGCCCTTGCCGGAGGCCACGCAGTAGACCCGGGTGAGGGAGCCGGGCTGCGCGAACGGCACCTCCCGCTCGGCCTTCCCGCCGCGCAGCGAGGACGCGAGCTCGCGCCGCTGCTCGTCGCTCATCACGTCCAGTTCGACGCTCACCCGCGTGACGCCCTCGACGGCCTGCACGGCCTCGGTGACGTTCGAGGTGATGGTGTCGCGCAGCGGACAGCCCGAAACGGTGAGATAGACCCCGACGTCGACGGCGCCGTCGGGCGCGATGTCGATGGATTTGACCATCCCCAGGTCGGTGATCGGCCGGTGGATCTCCGGGTCGTTCACCGTCGCGAGCGCGGCCCGCACCGCGTCTTCGGTGGGGGAGTTGTACGTGTCGGTAGCCATGCGGAAATGGTACGGCGGGCGCGCGCCGCTGCCGAAGGGCCGGGGTCAGCGGTCTTGGTCACTCCGCGGTGCCGCCGCGGCCGCCGTGGCCGTCGGGGTCCGCCTGCTGTTCCTGGAGCTCCTTGAGCAGGTCCTGGAGTTCGTCGCGGATCCAGTCCCGGGTGGCGACCTCGCCGAGGCCCATGCGGAGCGCGGCGACCTCGCGGGTGAGGAACTCGGTGTCGGCGATGGTGCGTTCGCCCTGCTTCCGGTCCTGTTCGAGGTTGACCCGGTCGCGGTCGTCCTGCCGGTTCTGCGCGAGCAGGATCAGCGGCGCCGCGTACGAGGCCTGGAGGGACAGGGCGAGGGTGAGGAAGATGAACGGGTACTCGTCGAAGCGCCAGGCCTGAGGCATCACCACGTTCCAGGCGATCCAGACGATGATGACGCCGGTCATCCAGACGATGAAGCGGCCGGTGCCGAGGAAGCGGGCGATCTCCTCGGAGAGCCGCCCGAAGGCGTCGGGGTCGTACTCGGGGAGCAGCCGGCGGCGCCGGACCAGCGGCACGTCCAGGCGAACCCGCGGGCCGCGCTCCTTCTCCCGCTCGCGCTCCCGTTCCCGTTCGCGCTCCTTCTCGCGCTCGCGCTCGCGGTCCCGCTCCTCGCGTTCCCGTTCCCGCTCTCTGTCGCGCTCGCGGTCAGCCACGCCGGACGACCTCCTCGGCTCCGTCGGTGCCGTGCAGGGGGAGGCCCTCGGCGGCGGTTTCGCGCCAGTCGTCGGGCAGCAGGTGGTCGAGGACGTCGTCGACGGTGACGGCGCCCAGCAGGTGACGGTCCTCGTCGACGACGGGGGCGGCGACGATGTTGTAGATCGCCATGTAGCTGCTGATCGCCGCCAGCGGCGTCTGGGGCGGCAGCGGCCGCAGACCGGTGTCGACGGCCGAGCCGACCAGCGCGAACGGCGGCTCGCGCAGCAGCCGCTGGAAGTGGATGACGCCCAGGTACTTGCCCGTCGGCGTCTGGTCCGGCGGGCGGCAGACGTACACCTGCGCGGCCAGCGGCGCGGGCAGGTCCTCGCTGCGGACGCGGGCGAGCGCGTCGGCGACGGTCGCGTCGGGGGAGAGGACGATCGGCTCGGTGGTCATGATGTTGCCCGCCGTGCCCTCCTCGTAGGACAGCAGCCGGCGCACCGGGTCGGCGTCCTGCGGGCGCATCAGCTCCAGCAGCCGGTCCTTCTCGCTCTCGGGCAGCTCGGAGAGGAGGTCGGCGGCGTCGTCCGGGTCCATGGCCTCCAGGACGTCGGCCGCGCGCTCGTCGTGCAGCTTGCCGAGGATCTCCACCTGGTCGTCCTCGGGCAGCTCCTCCAGGACGTCCGCGAGCCGGCTGTCGTCGAGGGCGGCGGCGACCTCGGAGCGGCGTTTGGCGGAGAGGTGGTGCAGCACATTGGCCAGATCCGGCGGGCGCAGCTGTTCGAAGGTGGCCAGCAGGTTGGCCGCGCCCTGCCCCTTCTCCTCCCGCGCGAAGCCGGTGACGGCCGACCACTCGACGGTCAGCGTCTCGCCGCGCCTGCGCAGCTTGCCGCCCCGGCCCTGCCGCGCCCGGCGCACGAAGACCTTGGCGATCTCCCAGTCCCGGCGCGCGGGCAGCTGCTGGAGCCCCACGTCCAGGACGGTGACCTCCTCGCCGGTCTCGACGAGCGTGACCCGCCGGTCCAGCAGCTCGCCGAGCACCAGGGTCTCGGCCGGACGCTGCTCGAAGCGCCGCATGTTGACGACGCCGGTGGTGATGACCTGGCCGGATTCCACCCCCGTCACGCGGGTCATGGGCAGGAACACCCGCCGCCTGCTGGCGACTTCGACGACGAGCCCGAGCACCCCGGGCGGCCGCCCCGGCCTGCCCTCGTGCTCCCGCGGCCGGTTGCGCAGCATGACGACGACGTCGCGCACGCGGCCGACCTGGTCGCCGTTGGGGTCGAAGACAGCGACCCCGGAGAAGTGGGACACGAAGACCCGGGAGGCGCCTGCCGGCATCATCCGCCCCTTCCGTCGCCGCGTTTGACGGTGCTTATGCACCCTTTGCCGGTTTCAGGCTAGCCTGATCGGCTCCGTCGGGGCCCCGTGGCGTGGTCCGGACGGCTCCCTTCCGACGGCGGGCAGGTGCAGGGGTAGGGTGCGGTCCAACCCCGGCTCACCCCCGGTGCCGCTTCCCGGAATCACCCGTGTCTCCCGGGCTTCCCCGGGTCGCCCCGGGCCCGCTCCCGGCCGCCGGCCGGGGACGTCCCGGCCCGCGGCCCAGGCCACCGTGCCCGGGCCCCCGACTCCTGGAGGACACCCGACGTGACTGGATGCGCCCGCACGCGACGGAGCAGGACTGTGGCGGCGGCCGTCTGCGGAGGACTCGTCGCGACGCTGACCGCCTGCGCGAGCGAGGACCCGGACGCGGGGACGAACGGCGTCGGCAAGCTGTCGGCGGCCAAGATCGAGACGAAGTCCCGCAAGGCGGCGGAGCAGGCCGACGCCGTCCGCCTCTCGGGCGACGTCATCAGCCAGGGCCGCACCTACTCCCTGGAGATGCGGCTCAAGCGGGACGACGGCGGAACGGGCAAGGTCTCCTCGAAGGGCGGCTCGACCTTCGAACTGCTCCGCACCGGCAAGGACCTGTACCTCAAGGCGGACACCGACTTCTGGGCGAAGCAGGAGAAGGGCGGCGGCGAACCGTCCGAGTCGGACGTCGACGCCGCCAGGAAGCTCCAGAACAAGTACGTGAAGGTCCCGCACGGCGACCCCGCCTACCAGCAGTTCAGCGGCTTCACCGACATGAGCGTGATGCTCGACGGCCTGCTGACCCTGAACGGCAAGCGCGCCACCGGCGAACGCGGCACCGTACGCGGCACCAAGACGATCCGGGTGGTCGCCGGGAAGGGCGGCGGCGGCATCGTCGACGTCTCGCTGATGGGGACGCCGTACCCGCTGCGCGTCGAGCGCGGCGGACAGGCCGGGGTCCTCCAACTGGAGGACTGGAACAAGGACTTCGACCTGGAGCCGCCGGAGAAGAACGAGATCGTCGACTACGGCAAGAGCATCTCGGCCGACTGACCCCGGGGTTACTTCCCGCGGCGCCGGAACAGCAGCTTCGGCAGCCCGGCGGGCGCCTGCCGCCGGGTCGTGGCCGGGGTCGGCAGCGGGGCCCGCGCGTGCGAGCCCTCCGGCATGCCGCCGGGCTTCTCCGACGGGCCGCCCGTCGGCTCCAGCCGCAGCACCCGGCACTCGCGGGCCCAGCGCTCGGGGACCGTCTCCGCGTCCGGCGCGTTCAGCCGCT
The DNA here is from genome assembly GCF_012726235.1 of Streptomyces sp. HNM0574. Classification (GTDB taxonomy): domain Bacteria; phylum Actinomycetota; class Actinomycetes; order Streptomycetales; family Streptomycetaceae; genus Streptomyces. The sequence goes on along the minus strand of NZ_JAASAH010000003.1, from coordinate 385,230 downwards.
TGCCCTTGAGCTCGCCGACGGCCTCGTCCCACTGCTCCGTCCCGGGCCGCAACTCCCGTACCCGCGCGGGCCAGGCGACGAGCCGGCCGCCCTTGTCCTTGCTGCGGACGCTGACCGTGGCGCTGCCGCCGTCCGCCAGCCCGAGGCCCTCCAGCGGCTGCTCCTGCGGGCCGTCGCCGACGAGGCAGACGGCACCGTCGTGCCACACGTGCCAGAGCGAACGCGAGGGCCCTTCGGGGCCCCGCACCCAGATGAGGCCGGACTTCTTGGTGGCCTCCTCGACGAGGGCCTGATCGAGCAGCGTCATACGGGCAGGCTACCGCCCGGCCCGACGGCTCCACGCTGCCCGTGCCCCGCTACAGCCAGCCGTTGCGCTTGAAGCCGCGGTGGATGCCGAAGCAGATGCCGACGATGACGCCCATCACCACCGGATAGCCGTACTTCCAGTGCAGTTCGGGCATGTAGTCGAAGTTCATGCCGTAGATGCCCGCGATCATCGTCGGCACCGCGAAGATCGCCGCCCACGAGGTGATCTTGCGCATGTCCTCGTTCTGCGCGACCGTCGCCTGCGCGAGATTGGCCTGGAGGATGGAGTTCAGCAGGTCGTCGAAGCCGAGGACCTGCTCGTTCACCCGCGTCAGATGGTCGGCGACGTCCCGGAAGTACTTCTGGATGTCCGGGTCGATCAGCCGCATCGGGCGCTCGCTCAGCTGCTGCAGCGGCCGCATCAGCGGCGAGACCGCGCGCTTGAACTCCAGCACCTCGCGCTTGAGTTGGTAGATCCGCCCCGCGTCGCCGCCGCGCCGCCCGTTGCCCGCCGTGTGCGAGAAGACCTCGATCTCGACCTCGTCGATGTCGTCCTGCACCGCGTCCGCGACGGCGAGATACCCGTCGACGGTCTGGTCGGCGATGGCGTGCAGCACCGAGGACGGGCCCTTGGCTAGCAGCTCCGGGTCGTCCTCCAGCCGGTGGCGCAGCGCCCGCAGCGAGCCCTGGCCGCCGTGCCGGACGGTGATGATGTAGTCCCGGCCGGTGAAGCACATCACCTCGCCCGTCTCCACCACCTCGCTGCTGGCGGTGAGTTCGGCGTGCTCCACGTAGTGGATGGTCTTGAAGACGGTGAAGACGCTGTCGTCGTACCGCTCCAGCTTGGGCCGCTGGTGCGCGTGCACCGCGTCCTCCACGGCGAGCGGGTGCAGCCCGAACTCCGTGGCGATGCCGGAGAATTCCTCCTCCGTCGGCTCGTGCAGCCCGATCCATACGAAGCCGCCGCGCTCGCCCGAGCGGACGGCGCGCAGCGCCTCGGCCGGGCTGGGACAGCCGCTGACGCGGGCGCCGTCGCGGTAGACGCCGCAGTCGACGACGGCGCTGCTGGCGGTCTCGTCGCGGCAGGAGTCGTAGGAGGAGGGGCCGCCGCCCTTGCGGAGGGCGGGGCGGACGGCTGCGCGCAGTTCGCGGATCATCGACATGCCGGAGCTCCTTGTCGGTGCCGTGCCGTCGGGCGAGGCGCAGTGCTGCCCGGAATGGGGACCTACGGTGGGGGAGGCCCTTCGGGCCTGCCGGAGGTCTGCAAAGCGGGCACCACGCGTGCCGCGTGACGGCGTTCGCTGGGGTCGCTGTCGTTGCGGGGGCGAGCGGGGCTCGTGCGTGAGCGGGACTCGACGGTGAGCCCGGCCCATGCGCTCTTCAGGCTGCGAACCCGGGGTGAAGACAAGGCCCTTCGGAGGTTTCCCCGGAATGACGCCGGGAAAGAAGGGGCTCAGGAGTGGGGCCGCGAGGTGCCGGAAGAGCGGCTGGTACTGCACGGTCGACTCGGATCCATGTTCAGTCCCACCTCCTCCGGCCGGGCCCCAGAGGGGCGATGCGGGGCATGCTCCCGCGCGGGACGGAAACCGCCCTGCCGGGTATGCGCTGACCAGCAGCCCACGGTAGCACCAGGAAATCGCGCACGTGCCCGTTTCGGCCAGTACGGACCGCCGTGGGTCCGCACGTCGTCCCCGAGTTCGCGAGATCTATGCTCGCGGCATGTCTGACGTTCTCTCACTGGTCGAGGCCCGGCTGCGCACGGCACTGGGCGAGCCCGACGCCAGGGCCTCGGTGACCTTCCTCGGCACCGACCGCATCGAGGTGCTGCGCTGGGCCCCGGGCGCCGCCCCGTCCGGCGAGAAGGCGGGGCCGGACGACGGCATCGTGAGATACGCGACACTCGGTATGTCGGCCGCGCCGATGGCCGACCCCACGGCCGCGCTGGCCGACCCCGAGAAGGGCCCGCGCGCCGAACTGCTGCTGTCCGTACGGGCGGGCCTGGCCGATACGGACAAGGTGCTGCGGCCGCTGGCGGTACTCGCGGCGACCCCGCAGGTCGAGGGCGTCGTCGTGGCGCCCGGCGCCTCGCTGGACGTGGGGGAGCCGCTGTGGCCCGAGGCGCCGTTCAGCTCGGTGCTGGTGGCTGAATCCGGCGGTCTGGTCGAGGACTTGGAGCTGGGGGAGCCGCGCGACCCGGTGCGGTTCCTGCCGCTGCTGCCGATGCGCCCCAACGAGGCCGCGTGGAAGCGGGTGCACGGCGCCGCCGCCCTGGAGGAGCGCTGGCTGCGGCACGGCACCGACCTGCGCGACCCGCGTCGCTCCGCCGTCCCGCTCGACGACTGAGCCCGGCCAACGCGAAGGCCCCGCCCGGCGGTTGGGAGAACCGCGGGACGGGGCCGGTGCGCCGCGGCGGTCAGCCGGCGGTGACGGGGCTGGGGCCGTCGCCCGCGGCGTCCTCGCGGGCGTGCTCCGGAAGCAGCTCCTCCGCGTCGTGCCGCAGGGACGTACGGCGGACGCCGACGATCGCGGCGCCGATCGCGGCCGCGACGGCGGCGACGACGAAGGGCATGTGGACATCCGTCCACTCCTCGATCTTCGGGGCCAGGAACGGCGCGGCCGCGGCGGCGAACCAGCGGACGAAGTTGTACCCGGCGCTGGCCACGGGGCGCGGCGCGTCCGAGACGCCGAGGGCGAGTTCGGTGAAGACCGTGTTGTTGATGCCGATGAGGGCGCCGGAGAGCACGGTGCACACGATGGCGACGGTGTGATTCCCGTACCCGAGGACCAGCAGGTCGACGGCCATCAGCACGAGCGAGCCGCCCAGCACCTTCAGCGAGCCGAACCGTTCCTGGAGCCGCGGTGCGACGAGGACGGAGAAGACGGCCAGCAGCACGCCCCAGGCGAAGAAGACGGCGCCCGAGCGGTACGGCGACATGTTCAGCACGAACGGCGTGAAGGCCAGCACCGTGAAGAACGCGTAGTTGTAGAAGAAGGCGGAGGCGGCCGCCGAGGCGAGCCCGCCGTGCCCCAGCGCCTTGACCGGGTCGAGCAGTGACGTCTTCCGCGCGGGCCTGGGCTGTTCCTTGAGGAAGACGGTGATCGCGACGAAGCCGATGGCCATCAGGATCGCGGTGCCGAAGAACGGGTAGCGCCACTCCATGTCGCCGAGGACGGCGCCGAGCAGCGGGCCGCAGGCCATGCCGAGGCCGAGGGCCGACTCGTAGAGCAGGATCGCGGCCGCGCTGCCGCCGGCCGCGGCGCCGACGATCACCGCGAGGGACGTCGAGACGAACAGCGCGTTGCCCAGGCCCCAGCCGGCGCGGAAGCCGACGAGTTCGCCGACCGAGCCGGACATCCCGGACAGTGCCGCGAAGACCACGACCAGCGCGAGTCCGGCGAGCAGGGTCTTCCGGCCGCCGATCCGGCTGGAGATGAAGCCGGTGACGAGCATGGCCACGGCCGTGATCAGGAAGTACGAGGTGAACAGCAGGGAGACCTGACTGGGTGACGCCTGCAGTCCCTTGGCGATCGACGGCAGGATCGGGTCGACCAGGCCGATGCCCATGAAGGCGACGACGGCCGCTCCCGCCGTCGCCCACACCGCCTTGGGCTGGCGGAGGATGCTGCCCCCGCCTTCGTCGAATGGATCACCGCTCATGCTCTCGCGCTCCTTCGCTGCGCAATTTTGATTGATGTGTACACAGGATAAGTTAGGCAAGCTAATTAATGCAAGCTGCATCTATCTTTCGAGGTCACGGCCTGGACCGGACCGGCGCGGGTCCCGTCCGCCGCCTCGACGGCGTCCCCGCTGGTGGTCCGTGCCCCCGCCGCGCCGCTGCCGACGGAGGCTGATCTTCCGCTCCGTGGCGGGGTGCGGAGCCGGAACGGACCGCTCCGCGACGGGCCCCGGGCGGCCCGGTGCGGACCCCGTGATCGTCCTTGACGCGGCGGCGGCCGGGGAGGACCGTTGTGCCCCATGAGGGGCGAACCCAGTTGCCCGAAGTGCGGTGGCCGGGTCCGAGCGCCCGGCCTCTTCGCCGACTCCTGGCAGTGCGACGTGCACGGCACCGTCCACCCGCTGCAGCCCGTCGTCCCGCCCAGCGTCGAGGCGCTCTCCGTGGTCGTCGGCCGTACCGAGGTCCCGGTCTGGATGCCCTGGCCGCTGCCCGTCGGCTGGCTGTTCACCGGGGTGGCGTGCGCGGGGGACGACCGGAGCGGCGGCCGCGCCACCGCCGTCGCCTGCTCCGGGCCCGGGCCGCTCGGCGGCCCCGGCGAACTCCTCCTCGTCGCCGAGGAACTGGGCGTCGGACTCGGCGCGCGCTACGCCGGCCTGGCGGGCCCCGACCCCGGCCCGCGGCTGTCCGTCGACCGGCCACCGGAGGCCAAGGTGCTGGCCGCCGGCCGCCCCACTCCGCTGTGGCACGTCCGCGAATCCGCCGACGACCGCGCCGTGTTCGCCGGCGAGGCACGGGGGCTGTGGCTGTGGGCGATCGTCTGGCCGCAGCAGTCCGGATTCCTGATGTACGACGAACTCGTGCTCACCGACCTGCGGGACGCCGGCGCCGAGGTCGACCTCGTCCCCTGCGGCGCGCTCTCGCCGCGCATCATGTCCCAGGGCCCGTACGAGGGGCCCTGAGCCGGTCGCGTCGGCGGTTATTCTGGGACGGCAACGTCCCGATCGAACACCCGCCCGTCCCCGCTGGAGCCCGTACCGTGCGCATCGACCTGCACACCCACTCCACCGCATCGGACGGCACCGACACCCCCGCCGAGCTCGTCCGCAACGCACGGGCCGCCGGGCTGGACGTCGTCGCGCTCACCGATCACGACACCGTCTCCGGGCACGCGGAGGCGCTGCGCGCGCTGCCCGCCGGGCTGACCCTCGTCACCGGCGCCGAACTCTCCTGCCGCCTCGACGGCATCGGCCTGCACATGCTCGCCTACCTCTTCGACCCCGAGGAGCCCGAGCTGGCCCGCGAGCGCGAACTCGTCCGCGACGACCGCGTCCCCCGCGCCCGCGGCATGGTCGCCAAGCTGCGCGAGCTGGGCGTGCCCGTGACCTGGGAGCGGGTCGCGGAGATCGCCGGGGACGGGGCGGTCGGACGCCCGCACATCGCCTCGGCCATGGTCGAGGCCGGAGTGATCGGCTCCGTCTCGGACGCGTTCACCGAGGAGTGGATCGCGAACGACGGCCGGGCCTACGTCGACAAGCACGAACTCGACCCCTTCGAGGCGCTGCGGCTCATCAAGGGCGCGGGCGGCGTCGCCGTCTTCGCGCACCCGATGGCCGTCAAGCGCGGCCACTGCGTCCCCGAGAGCGCGATAGCCGACCTCGCCGCCGCCGGGCTCGACGGCCTCGAGGCCGACCACATGGACCACGACCCCGCCACCCGCAGGCGGCTGCACGGCATGGCCGCCGACCTCGGCCTCCTCGCCACCGGCTCCAGCGACTACCACGGCAGCCGCAAGACCTGCGTCCTCGGCGAGCACCTGACGATCCCCGACGTCTACGAGGAGATCGCGGACCGCGGCTCCGGAGCCTCGCCCGTCACCGGCTGACGCCGCGTCCACCACCGGCTCACGGGCGCCGCGTCGCGCCCCGCCGGGCTTCCCCCTTTCCTCCCTCTCTCCCTTTCCGGGTCCCGGGCTTGTTGTGAAGCCGGGCCCGTGCCGTCTGCCGGCACCGGCCGTCGTGCGCGCCGGTGCGGCGGTACGTCCTGATATCCACCAGACCCTCCCCACCAGCAAGGCAGCACCACCGTGTTCGACTTCGCCGTCTTCGGCTCCGTATTCCTCACCCTGTTCGTCATCATGGACCCGCCCGGCATCACGCCGATCTTCCTCGGGCTGACCTCGGGACGCCCCGCCAAGATGCAGCGCAAGATGGCGCTCCAGGCGACGGCCGTGGCCTTCGGCGTGATCACCGTCTTCGGGATCTGCGGCAAGCAGGTCCTCGACTACCTGCACGTCTCCGTGCCCGCGCTGATGGTCGCGGGCGGACTGCTGCTCCTGCTCGTCGCGCTGTCCCTGCTCACCGGCAAGACCGACGAGCCCTCGCAGACGAAGGACGTCAACGTCGCCCTCGTCCCGCTCGGGATGCCGCTGCTCGCGGGACCCGGCGCGATCGTCTCCGTCATCCTCGCCGTGCAGCACGCGGACGGCTTCGGCGGCCAGCTGTCGGTGTGGTCGGCGATCATCGCCATGCACGTGGTGCTGTGGCTGGTGATGCGCTACTCGCTGCTGATCATCCGGGTCATCAAGGACGGCGGCGTCGTCCTCGTCACCCGCCTCTCCGGGATGCTGCTCTCCGCGATCGCGGTCCAGCAGATCGCCAACGGCGTCACGCAGTTCGTCCAGGGCCACGGCTGAGCGGCCCCGCTCCCGGCGTCAGCCCGCGTCACGCCCGTGCCAGAACGCGGCGAGGGCGCGGGCCGTCTCCGCCGGGCGGTCGGCGTTGGGGGAGTGGCCCGCCCCGGCGACGACCGAGCGGCGGGCGCCCAGCCGTTCCGCCATCGCGTCGAGCAGCGGGACGGGCCAGGCGTCGTCCGTCGCGCCGGAGACGACGTGCACCGGCAGCGGGACCCCGGCCAGTTCGGCCACCCGGTCCGGCTCCGAGGCCAGCTGACGCCCCGTGACGGCCAGTTGCTCGGGCACGTTCGCCATCCAGCGGCGCTCCAGGAACGCGGCCGTCGCGCGCGAGGCGTCCGCCTCGGCCACCGGGAACGGCGCGTCCCCCTCGGAGCCCGGCGCCGGGTCCAGCTTCCGGATCTCCTGCCAGATGTCGTCCATCGGCATCGCCGAGAGCGCGGCCAGCAGCAGTTCCAGGCGCTGCCGCTGGGACGGCGCGACCTCGGCCGGGCCGCTGCTCAGCAGCGTCAGCGAAGCGAAGGGCGCCGCGTCCGCCAGGACGGCGGCCCGCGCGATCAGGCCGCCCAGCGAGTGCCCGAGCAGATGGACGCGCCCGCCGCCGCCCACGGTCCGCGCCAACGCCAGGACGTCCCGGGCGAGTTCCGGCTGCGCGTAGGCCGCCTCGGCGCGCGGGCCGCCGGACTCGAACTGGCCGCGCCCGTCCACCGCCACCACCCGGAACCCGGCACGGGCCAGTGGCTCCAGCAGCCCGATGAAGTCCTCCTTGCTGCCGGTGAACCCGGGGACCAGCAGCACCGTGCCCTCGTCCCCCGGCGCGTCCGGCGGGTCGATGACGTGCGCCGCGAAGGAGCCGCGGGCGGTGCTCAGCCGGACGGCCCGGGCGGCCGCGGGGAGGTCGAGGAAGGGAGGCACGCTCATGCCGAGACGCTATCGCCCGCCCACGACCTCCCCGCGAACCGCCCGCGGCCTCCCCGTGAACCCGCCCCGCCCCGAACGCACAGCGGCCCGGCACCCCGTGACGGGGGCCGGGCCACAGCGTGTGGAACCGGGGCGGCGCGAGGCTCAGCCCTCGGCGGACGCCTGCTGCTTGGCGGCGGAACCGGAACGCGTACGACGACGGCGGCGCGGCTTGGCGGCCCCCTCGCCCTCAGCGGAAGCGGAAGCCGGACCGGAACCCGAACCCCCGGCCTGCTCGGCGGACTTCGCCGCCCCGCCGGAGCCCGAACCGGAACGCGTACGACGGCGACGGCGCGGCTTCCGCGCCTCACCCGACTCCGCGTCCGGCCCCGGAGCGGAACCCGCCTCCGAGGCACCGGACGCGCTCTCGCCGTCCACCGGGCTGCCGCCCCGCGTACGGCGGCGCTGACGCTGCGTCCGGGTGCGCTTCGGGCGCTCCTCGGCCTCGTCGCGCGCGCCGGAGCGCCCGCCGCCGCGGCCACCGCGGCCGGTCTCGCCCAGGTCCTCGACCTTCTCGGCCGACAGCCCCTCACGCGTCCGCTCGGCACGCGGCAGCACACCCTTGGTGCCCTGCGGAATGCCCAGCTCCTCGTAGAGGTGCGGGGAGGTCGAGTACGTCTCGGGCGGGTCCGGGTGCTCCAGCTCCAGCGCCTTGTTGATCAGCTGCCAGCGCGGGATGTCGTCCCAGTCGACGAGCGTGACGGCCGTACCCGAGGCGCCCGCGCGGCCGGTGCGGCCGATGCGGTGCAGGTAGGTCTTCTCGTCCTCGGGCGTCTGGTAGTTGATGACATGCGTCACACCGTCGACGTCGATGCCGCGCGCGGCCACGTCGGTGCAGACCAGCACGTCGACCTTGCCGTTGCGGAAGGCGCGCAGCGCCTGCTCGCGGGCGCCCTGGCCCAGGTCGCCGTGGACGGCGCCGGAGGCGAAGCCGCGGCGGGTCAGCTGCTCGGAGACGTCGGCGGCGGTGCGCTTCGTACGGCAGAAGATCATCGCCAGGCCGCGGCTCTCGGCCTGCAGGATGCGGGCGACCATCTCCGGCTTGTCCATGGAGTGGGCGCGGTAGACGTGCTGCGTGGTGTTGGCGACGGTGTGGCCCGCGTCGTCCGGCTCGGAGGCGCGGATGTGCGTGGGCTGGCTCATGTAGCGGCGGGCCAGCGAGATGACCTGGCCCGGCATCGTCGCGGAGAACAGCATGGTCTGCCGCTTCGCCGGAAGCATCTGGATGATCTTCTCGACGTCCGGCAGGAAGCCCAGGTCGAGCATCTCGTCGGCCTCGTCCAGGACGAGGGCGCGGACCTCGGACAGGCGGAGCTTCTTCTGCCCCGCGAGGTCCAGCAGCCGGCCCGGCGTGCCCACGACGATGTCGACGCCCTTGTTCAGCGCCTCGACCTGCGGCTCGTAGGCCCGGCCGCCGTAGATGGACAGCACCCGGACGTTACGGACCTTGCCCGCCGTCTGAAGATCGTTGGTGACCTGCTGGCACAGCTCGCGGGTGGGGACGACCACGAGGGCCTGCGGTGCGTCGGACAGCTCCTCGGGCTGCGCCCGGCCGGTCTCGACGTCGGCGGGGACGGTGACGGTCTCCAGCAGCGGCAGGCCGAACCCGAGCGTCTTGCCCGTACCGGTCTTCGCCTGGCCGATGACGTCGTTGCCCGCGAGTGCGACGGGAAGCGTCAGCTCCTGGATGGGAAAGGGGGACGTGATGCCGACGGCTTCGAGGGCCTCGGCCGTCTCGGAGAGAATCCCGAGATCGCGAAACGTGGTGGACAGGATGCTTGCCTCTTCTGTGTGACGCGAGGTGAGGAGGCGAGGAGGGTCGCACCGCACCGAAGGCGGCGCCTTGCCGGCCCGCCGGTCGGTGCGGGACCACTGGCTCTCGCTCAAGCGCTCTTCCCGCGCGAGCGGTCCCTCATGCCGCGGTGCGTGCCTCTGCACGGCCCACGCGGTCGAGGGCTTGTCGGGTCGGAGCCGATCGGGCCACCGACCGGGCATCCGCAGTCATGCGTACATGCGGCCCGCCGATTCCGGCGGGCGCCAATATCACTGTACCCCGGATCCGCGCATGTGTACCGGGGCGATTGTTGTGTACGAAGTCCACCGGGGCGTCACGACCTCGGGACGGGCCGCTTCCCGGGCAGGTGGGGCGGGCTATCGTGCAGGCCATGGAGACGTCTGACAACACCACTGCCGCAGGGGCCGGCGACACCGCCGAGGAGGCCGCGGGCAGCGAGCCCCGGACCGGGATCGCCGCCCAGTCCTGGGCGGAGGCTTCCGCCGAGCCGACCTACCGCGCGGCGGTCGTGGACCTGCTGGGAGCCCTGGCGTACGGCGAGCTGGCCGCCTTCGAGCGCCTGGCCGAGGACGCGAAGCTGGCACCCTCGCTGGCCGACAAGGCGGCGCTGGCCTCGATGGCCTCCGCCGAGTTCGGCCACTTCGAGCGGCTGCGGCGGCGGCTGGCGGAGATCGACGAGGAGCCGACCGAGGCGATGGAGCCGTTCGCGGCCGCGCTGGACGAGTTCCACCGCCAGACCGCGCCCTCGGACTGGCTGGAGGGCCTGATCAAGGCGTACGTCGGCGACTCGATCGCGTCCGACTTCTACCGCGAGGTCGCCGAGCGGCTCGACGCCGACACCCGCGCCCTCGTCCTCGGTGTGCTGGACGACACCGGCCACTCGAACTTCGCCGTGGACCGGGTACGGGCCGCCATCGAGGCCGACCACCGGGTCAGCGGCCGGCTGGCGCTGTGGGCACGGCGGCTGATGGGTGAGGCGCTCTCGCAGGCGCAGCGGGTGGTCGCCGAGCGGGACGCGCTGTCCACGATGCTGGTGGGCGGGATCGCCGACGGCTTCGACCTCGCGGAGGTCGGCAAGATGTTCAACCGGATCACCGAGGCGCACACCAAGCGGATGGCCGCCCTGGGCCTCGCGGCCTGACCTGCGCTTTCGTCGTACCCGGCGCCGGTTCCGCCCCGGCGTCGGGCGGGCCAGCGCCCCGGTCGGGTCAGACGGGCGGGGTGCCCGGGATGTCCGCGGTGGGCGGCAGGCCGGGGGAGCGCACGTTCTCGCTCAGCAGGAGTGAGAGGAGTGCCACACTCACCGCGGCGGCGGCGACCAGCGTCAGGGCCGTGTGCCCCGGGCCGAGGACGACGCGGGTGACGATGCCGCCGAGCAGCGCGGCGACGGGTCCTGTGGCGAAGACCAGCGCCTGGTTGGGGAACCGTCCGGGCAGGCGGGCGGCGGCCGCGTACGCGACGGCGAGTCCGAGCACGACGGAGCCGAGTGCCTCCCAGATCATGGGGACCTCCTCGGGGGATACGGCCTGGGCGGGCCGGTGGCGCAAAACGGTCGTTCCGGTCCTCCCCTGCGGGGACGCACGCGAAACGGCGGCCCTTCGAGCAATTCGAAGAGCCGCCGCAGGGGTTGTGGTGCCCCGCTCCGCCGGTGCCGGAGCCCCGCACTCAGAGTGTGCCGAAGCCCACCTTGCGTCCGGCCTGCTCGCCGATCTCGACGTAGGCGATCCGGTCGGACGGGACGAGGATCTTCTTGCCGTGCTCGTCCTCCAGGTTGAGCACGTTCGCGCCGCTGTCAGCGAGCGCAGCGGAAACCGCCTTCTCGATCTCTTCGGGGTTCAGCTTGCTCTCGAAGACGATCTCGCGGGGCGCGTGCTGCACGCCGATCTTGACCTCCACGGCTATGTCCCTCCGACAGTCAGTTGGGTACGCGGCCAGCCGCGCTGTACGCAGGACACATTAGTCCGGTGCGGACATCCCGGAGCGGCGAGCCCGCACGCCCGCAGCGAACACGCGCCCCGCGGAGCCGCTCACTGCATCGGGAAACCGGCGATACCGCGCCACGACAGCGACGAGATCAGCTTGGCCGCCGCGTCCCGCGGGATCTGCCGGCCCGAGCTGAGCCAGAAGCGCGCGGTGATCTGCGCCATGCCGCACAGGCCCATCGCCAGCAGCATGGACTGCTCGCGCGGCAGCTTGGTGTCCTCGGCGATGACCTCGCTCACGGCCTCCGCACAGTCGACGCTGACCTTCTCCACGCGCTCGCGCACGGCCGGCTCGTTGGTGAGGTCCGACTCGAAGACGAGCCGGAAGGCACCGCCCTCGTCCTCGACGTAGGCGAAGTACGCGTCCATCGTGGCCGCGACCCGGTGCTTGTTGTCCGAGGTCGACTCCAGCGCCGCGCGCACGGACTGCAGCAGTGCGTCGCAGTGCTGGTCCAGCAGGGCCAGGTAGAGGTCGAGCTTGCCCGGGAAGTGCTGGTACAGCACGGGCTTGCTGACGCCCGCCCGGTCGGCGATGTCGTCCATGGCCGCCGCGTGGTAGCCCTGTGCGACGAAGACCTCCTGGGCAGCGCCCAGCAGCTGGTTGCGCCGGGCCCGGCGCGGCAGGCGTGTGCCGCGAGGGCGCGCCTCTGTCCGCTCGATGGCTGTCACGCCGCCTCCCTGATGTGTTTCCGCGCGCGGTGTGCGCTGCGCCGCCATCGTACTTTTGGGTAACAGGCGTGTGCGCGGTGCGGAGCGAGAATTTCACCGACTGGAACGCGCGAGTGGGCGGTTTATCGGTACTCGTCCTCGTTCATCTCCACGACACGTGCCTGATCCGCGGCGTCCGCCGGGTCGACCTCGGCGGCCGGGTACTCGTCACGGCCGGTCATCGGCTCGTCGCGCTGACGGAGCAGGTCGGCCTGCTGCTCGGCGGCGTCGGCGGACGACGCCTCGAAATCCCCGAGTGCTCCGGATTCCTCCGGCTCTTCCTCGTACGCGTCCTCGAAGGTGTCGGGATCGGTCGGGTCGACAGGCATGCGGGCTCCCCTTTCGCAGGCAGTCGCGCTCTCTCCCGAGCGTAGGCCCCGGATGCGGGTTTCCGCCCGGCCCGCCCCGGTGCGGGGAGGGGTGGTACGGGTGCCCGTGCTGTGAGTGCGAACACATCATTCCGGGCGTGATCGTCTCGTAATATTGCTGCATGTCCCCTGTCGAGAAGCCCCGTCCCGCCGCCGCGTCCGGTGCCGGTGCCGCGGTGCCGCGTGCCGTGCCGTCGTCGACCGGGCCCCTCCTCGGGGAGGGCGAGCGGGTGCGCTCCGTCGAGCTGGGCCGGCTCACGCTGACGGTCCGCTCCCGGGAGCCGGCCCGCGAGGGGCTGCCGCCCGCGCTGTTCGTGCACGGGCTGGGCGGCTCCTCGCAGAACTGGACGGCGCTGATGGCGGAGCTGGCGGACACCGTCGACGGCGAGGCCGTCGACCTCCCCGGCTTCGGCGACTCCCCGCCGCCCGACAGCGGTGACTACTCCGTCACCGGACACACCCGCGCCGTCATCCGCTACCTCGACGCGTGCGGCCGGGCGCCCGTGCACCTCTTCGGCAACTCCATGGGCGGCGCCGTCGCCACCCGCATCGCCGCCGTCCGCCCCGACCTGGTGCGGACGCTCACGCTGGTCTCCCCGGCGCTGCCCGAGCGGCTGCCGCAGCGCACCGCCGTGCCGACGGCGCTGCTCGCGGTGCCCGGCGTGGCCCGGCTGTTCGGCAGGCTGACGCAGGACTGGACCGCCGAGCGGCGCACCGGCGAGGTGCTCGCGCTCTGCTACGGCGACCCCGCACGCGTCACACCCGAGGGATTCGCGGCCGCCGTCGAGGAGTACGAACGGCGGCTGCGGCTGCCGTACTTCTGGGACGCGCTTTCTCGCTCGGCTCGTGGGATCGTGGACGCGTACACGCTGGGCGGCCAGCATTCGCTCTGGCGGCAGGCGGAGCGGGTACTCGCTCCGACACTCCTCGTGTACGGCGGGCGCGACCAGTTGGTCGGCTTCCGCATGGCGCGCCGCGCATCCGCGGCTTTCCGGGAATCCCGGCTGCTCGCCCTGCTCGAGGCGGGGCACGTGGCGATGATGGAGTACCCGGAGGCCGTCGGGGGCGCGTTCCGGGAACTCCTCTCGGACAGCGGCCGGTTGACCCACGGGGTTGACGACCGGAACGCTGCGCACACGACTCCCGTATCCGTGAAAGGTGACTAGTGGGACGTCATAGCCGCAGAGGCCGCGGGGACTCCGCCGACACCTCCGGGATATCCGCCGGGCACGGGGCGGTTCCGCGGCCGTACGCCACGGAGCAGCAGGACTTCCCCGAACCCCGGCAGTACCGGGGGCCGCAGCAGCACGGCGTGCCGCGTCCCGCGGCGCGGCCGGAGCGGGGCGCGCCCGCCGGTGGTCACGAGGCGTCGCCGGACGGAGGCGCTCCGCGCATCCCCGAGACTCGCGGCGGTCATCCCGAACACCGTGAGCCGGGCGGGAGTTGGGGCCGCGGCCCCGGGCGGGCCGGGCCGATGCGCGGGCCGCGCGGCCCGCGTCCCGAGTACGTCGAGGCCTTCGACGACGGAGTCTTCCCGGCCGAGCCGCGCGCGGCGGGCCGCTACCACCGGCCCGGCGACGGCGCGGCCACGCCCGCCGCGCCCCACGCGCCCGGTGCCCCGGCGTCCGGTGACGGCGGCGGCAGCGGGCAGGCACCGCCGGACGGTGAGCAGGGCGTGCCCGAGGGTGAGCAATCGGACGGCGGCGAGGAGGAGTTCGCGCCGCTCGGCACCACCGCCGCGACCGGGGTCCAGCGCCGTGGCGTGAGCGGGGCGAAGCGTACGGCCGCGGGGATCGGCGCGGCCGCGGTGACGACCGTGCTGGCCGTGGTGGTGGCCGGGCAGGCCGCCTCCGGCGAGCACCGGGACGGCGACCGCGCGGCGGGCGCCGGTGTCGTCGGGCGCGCGGGCGCCGACGCCGACCCGGCCTCGCGCTCGGAGAGCGGCGGCCGGGGCGCACCGGCACAGCCGTCGGCCAAACCCACCAAGAAGCCGCTGAGTTACGACCAGAAGCTCGCGAAGCCGTACCCGATGGACGCCGATCTGAAGGGCTCGGGCACGTTCCGGACGGTGGGCGGCGCCGACAAGGGTCCGGGCGAGGGGCAGAAGCTGCGCTACCGGGTCGACGTCGAGCGGAAGATCGGGCTGGACGGCGACCTGTTCGCGAAGGCCGTGCACAAGACGCTGAACGACCAGCGCAGTTGGGCGCACAACGGCGAACGCAGCTTCGAGCGCGTCTCCAAGGGCCACGCCGACTTCGTGATCACCCTGGCGAGCCCCGGCACGACCGACGTGTGGTGCATGAAGTCCGGGCTGGACACCAGCGAGCAGAAGGTCTCCTGCGACTCCGCCGCGACGGAGCGGGTGATGATCAACGGCTACCGCTGGGCGCAGGGTTCGAAGACCTTCGGCGACGACCGGATGCGCTCCTACCGGGAGATGCTCATCAACCACGAGGTCGGCCACCGGATCGGCTTCGGCCACGTCGGCTGCCCCAAGGACGGTGAGCGGGCGCCGGTGATGATGCAGCAGACCAAGTCGCTGAACATCGGCGGCGCCACCTGCAAGCCCAACGCCTGGCCCCACCCCGACGCCTGACGTCACCCCGGCGCCGTCCCCGGTGACCCTTTCGCGGTAGCCGATCGCAACGCCCGCCTTCCGGGAAAGTCACGTTCGTTCACCCCTTCCGGTGGCGCGATGGACAACCGTCCAGCGGGCCCGGGGGGCGCGCGCATACCGTCTTCCGCGTCACGCCACCGCGCCGCCCCCGAGCGGACGGCCGGTGGCCCATACGGAAAAGCGATCCGGGGGTGCTGCCGTGCGCATCGCACTGCTTACGGAGGGTGGTTATCCCTTTGCGCGGGGTGAGTCCGTGCTCTGGTGCGACCGCCTGCTGCGCGGGCTGCAGGGGCACGAGTTCGAGGTCTACGCGCTGAGCCGGAGCGAGCGCCAGGAGCACGCCGGATGGTGCCTGCTGCCGCCCAACGTCCGGCGCGTGTGCACCGCCCCGCTCTGGGGCCCGGCCCCCGGAACCCAGGGCGACCCCGCCGGCCCGGGAGCCGGGTACGTCTCCGCGTACGGGAGGCGTGAACGGCAGCGCTTCGAGCGGCACTTCGGGCAGCTGGCCGAGGCCGTGTGCACCGCGGTGCCGGACGAACTGGGCTGGACCTCCGACGCCGCCGACCTCGGTGACAGCCCCGTGGCGGACCGTTTCACCGCAGGTCTGTACGGGCTCGCCGAACTGGCACGCGACCACGGCGGCCTCGCCCTCGCCCTCCGCTCCGAACAGGCCCTGCGCATCCTGGAGTCGGCCTGCCGCGCCCCCGGCGCGCTCCGCGCCGCCCAGGCCGCACGCGTCGCCGACTTCCTCGCCGTCGCCGACCGGCTGGAGCGGGCGCTGCGCCCGCTCTCCCTCGACTGGTACGGGCCGCGCCCCGCCGGGGCGGGGCAGGCGCACGGCCACGGCCCCAGCCACGACGCCAACTGCCGCTCCGGGCAGGGGACCGCGGGCGCCGACCTGTGCCACGCGGTCGGCGCCGGCCCGGCGGCCCTGCCCGGGCTGCTGGCCAAGCGGTTCTTCGGGACGCCGATGCTGCTCACCGAGTACGGCGTACGCCTGCGCGAGCACTACCTCGGCAGCGCCCCGGCCGTCGCGGGCGCCCCCGTACGCGCCCTGCTCGCGTCCTTCCAGCGGCTGCTCGCGCGCGAGGCGTACGCGCAGGCGCACGTCATCACGCCGGGCAACACGCACGCGCGCCGCTGGCAGCAGCGCTGCGGCGCCCGGCGGGAGCAACTGCGCACCGTGTACCCGGGGATGGACGCCAGGCCCTTCGCCGAGGTCGGCGAGGTGGGGGAGCACCCGGAGGCGGCCCGGCCGCGGCCCGGACGCACGGGAGCACGGCCCGCCACCCGTACCGGATCGGGGGCGGGGCCGCCCGCGCACCGGGGGCGGCGGGCCGCGCCGACCGTCGTCTGGGTGGGCCGCGTCGAACCGTCGAAGGACCTCATCGGGCTGCTGCACGCCTTCGCCCGCATCCGCACGTCGGTGCCCCGCGCCCGGCTGCGCGTCATCGCCACCCGGCGGCCCAGGGGGCGCGAGGGCGCCGACTACGGGGCCCGCTGCTGGGCCCTGGCCGCGCAGCTCTTCCCGGACGAGGCGGCCGACGCGCGCACCGCGGGCGAGAGCCCCGTCTCCTTCGAGGAGGTGGGCAGCCCGGGCGCCCCGACGCTCGCCGACGCGTACGGCGGCGGGGACGTCGTCGTCCTGCCGAGCGCCGTCGAGGGATTCCCGGTGCCGCTGGTGGAGGCGATGTTCTGCGGGCGCGCGACGGTCTCGACGGACGTCGGCGCCGTCTGCGAGGTGATCGGCGGCACCGGACTCGTCGTCCCCTCCCGCAACCCCAGGGCGCTCGCCGACTCCTGCGTGACGCTGCTGCGCGACCCGGAACGGCGTGCGCGGCTGGGCGCGGCGGCGCGCGCGAGGGCGCTCGAACTCTTCACCGTGGAACAGAACATCGCGGCATTTCGTGGCATCTATCTTGAGCTGATGTCGCACTGTCCGGTACGGACCGACGAGGGGCCGACGCTCTCCGAGGACGGTGATCCGCTGCCGTTCGCGCGCCCCGCCGAGTCCCACGTGCCGGGCGGCTGGGCCCGTACGACCCGGGGCGCGGTGGCCGCCGCGGCGGGCGGGCGCAGGCCCGGCGGGCGGCTCGCGCAGTGGCCGCCCGGGACGCGCCCGCACGCCCCCGCGCTCCCGCCCGCCGGGGCCGGCCGTCCCACCGCGCCGGGCGGGGGGAAGCGGGAGGAGGGGACGCGATGAGCACCCGGAACGGAGAACAGGCGGAACCCCGGGCACAGGACGCGACGCCGCCCGCCGGGGAACCGGAGCAGGAGACCGCCGCGCCGGAGGCCGGGCGTCCGGTCACCGCCGAGGGCTGGGACACCCGCTCCTGCGCCCTCCTCGGACAGGGACGGGACGGCGACGAGCCCGAACCGGAAGCCGCGGACCCCGAGGACCCCGAGGACCCCGAGGACAGCGCCGAGGCCGTCGGCGGGAGCGCCCTGCCAGGCCCTGCCGACCCGGTGCGGGACCTGATGCACCGGCACCGCGCCCTGTGCGAACGCGCCGTGGACCCGCTGGAGATCGCGGCCGGACTGGAGGCGCACGGCGTCACCGACCGCACGGCCGCGCGCTTCCGGCACCGGGACGTGTTCTCGCTCGCCGAGGAGCTCTACGCCCGCGTCCCCAGAGCGGGGGCGCACGCGCGCCCCGACGAACCGCACCGCACGGCCGGCGAACGGCCCGGGCGGGTGGCGCGTACCGCGGGCGGAGTCTGCGTCCACCTGCTGCCCGGCGTCCTGTGCGCCGCGACCGCGGCGGCGACGGCGCTCACCGACGGGCTGGACCTCTCGGCCCGGATCGCGCTGGGCGTGGCGGGCGCCGCCGCCGTCGGCGTGGCCGTGCGGATCTCGCTGCGCCGCCTCGCGCCGTCCGCGCCCGCCGTGCTGCTGGCCCTGTCCGCGTACTGGCTGCTCGCCTACGCCCTGTTCGGCGACTGGCTGCTCGCGGAACTCCTGGGCGGCCGCGCCGCCGGCCCCGCCGCCGCGGACGGCGGTCCGCTGCTGTCCGGCGCGGACCCCTCGGGCCTGGCCGCCGCCTCACCGGCCGCGGTGCTCGGCCGGATGCCGGTCCCGCTGAGCCTCACCCTGGCGCTCGCCCCGGCGGCGCTGTGCGTGCGCTGGTTCGCCGGCCGCGCCCGGCGGGCCCTGGAGACCAGCCGCGGACTGGACGAATTCGCCTCCGCCGTACGCCCGTTGCTCGCCGCGACGGTGGCGCTCTTCACCGTGGCGCTGCTCGCGGCCCAGGCCCTGACCGGGCAGGCGCCCGGCGTGCCGGGGCCCACGGCCGCGACGGTCGCGGACACCACGGCACTCGGCCTGCTGCTCTTCGTCGCCCTGCTGCTGACCGCGCACGGCTTCCCCGCCGTGGCCTCCGTCGCGCTCGGCGTGGCCTCGCTGTCCGAAGCGGCGGTGCTGGCCTGGGCGTTGGCGGTGCGCCGCTCCGGCGGCGCCGGGTCCGGGGAGCTGTGGGCGCGGATCAGCGGGTACGGGTCCGGCACGGTGCCGTTCGTGGTGTGCGGCTGCGCGGCACTGGTGCTCCTCGCGTACGCCTTCCGCACCCTCACCGGCGCCTCCGCGCACCGCCCCGCGCACGCCCGCGCGGACGCCGCGTACGGCGGCCCGGACGGGCACGGGAGCCCGGGCCGGCCGGCCGCGGGCGCGCACGGCGGGCCGGCGGCGCGCCCCCGGGCCCGTACGCCCTGCGGACCCGCCCCCTTCCGCGGGTCCCCGGCTCCCTGACGTCCGGGAGGCCCGGACCGGCCGCCGGCCACCGGGCCCGGCACGGGAGTTGCCGCACGCGCCCGGCGCACGACCGACTGACCTACCGACCGACGACCGAGACGACCGACTGGCGACCGCCTCGCGACGCGCACCGCGCCCGGCACCGGGCACGGCGCCCGGCCGACGCGGCGCACGACCGACAAGGAGCACCCCCGAGATGACCACCGCCCAGCCGTATTCCGGCGCACTGCTCGACCCGAAGGGTGCGCGATGAGAGTCCTGCTGCTCGGAGCCAGCGGCTACCTCGGCCGCTTCGTCGCCGACCGCCTGCTCGCCGACCCCGCCGTCCAGCTCACCGCGCTCGGCCGGGGCGACGAGGCGGACGTCCGCTTCGACCTGTCCACCGGCAGCCCCGGCGCGCTCACCCGCTTCCTGGACGCGGTGCACCCCGGCGTCGTCATCAACTGCGCCGGGGCCACCCGGGGCGGCGCGCGCGACCTGACCCGGCACAACACCGTCTCCACGGCGACCGTCTGCGAGTCGCTGCGCCGCAGCGCCTGCGGCGCACGGCTGGTGCACGTGGGCTGCGCCGCCGAGTACGGCCCCTCGCCCGCCGGTTCGTCCACCGGCGAGGACGCGGTGCCCCGGCCCGGCGGCCCGTACGGGGTGAGCAAGCTCGCCGCCACCGAACTCGTCCTCGCCTCCGGGCTGGACGCCGTCGTGCTGCGGGTGTTCTCGCCCGTCGGCCCGGGGACGCCCGCAGGTTCGCCGCTCGGCAGGCTGGCGGAGGCGATGCGCCGCGCCATGCAGCAGAACGACAGCGAACTCAAGCTGGGCGGCCTGGGCGTGCAGCGCGACTTCGTGGACGTACGGGACGTGGCGCGGGCCGTGCACGCGGCCTCGCTGTCCGCCGCGCAGGGCGTCGTCAACATCGGCACCGGACGCGCGGTGCGGCTGCGGGACGCGGCGTCCGTGCTGGCCCGCGTCGCCGGGTACACCGGGCCGGTGCACGAGGTGGACCCGCCGCTGCTCCCGTCCCAGGCGGGCGCGGGCGCGCACCACGGGCCCGGGCAGCACACCCAGCAGCCCGCCGCGCAGCACCCGTTGGCGCACCACGGCGGTCCCGGGCACGGGCCGCCCGGTCCGGGCAACCCGCCGGTGCCCTCGCCCGACGGGTGCGGCAGCTGGCAGCAGGCGGACGTCCGCACGGCACGTGACCGGCTCGGCTGGCGGCCCCGCATCGGACTGGAGGAGTCACTGGCCGACATCTGGATGGAGGCCGCATGCCGCATCTGACGACGCCGGGAGGATTCCCGAGCGTCGCCGCGGCCGAGGACGGGCGCCCCGGCCTCGGCGTACCGGGGTGGGCGCACCCCGTGCTGGCGCCGCTGGAGTGGGCCGAACTCGCCCGCCCCGGGCTGCCGTTGCACTGGGCGGTGCTCGACGTCTCCTCGGGTCCCGGGTCGCGGCCCGACGCGTACTGCCTGGCGGCGGCGGCCAGGCTGCACGCTTCGGGCACCGGACTCCTGGGCTGTCTCGACATGTGGGACGGCGACCGCTCCTTCGGCGAGCTGGTGTCCGACGCGCACCGCTATCTGGACTGGTACGGCGTCGACGGGTTCTACCTCGCGCACTGCCCGGCCGGCGCGGAGCACCTGCCCGAGACCCGGCGCACCGCGACCACCCTGCGCGCCCTGTGTGACGGAGGACACGTGGTCGCCGGGCACGGGGTCCATCCGCATCCCGGATACGCGGACGTCGCCGACCAGTTGGTGACCTTCCGCGGCGGCTGGACGGCGTACCGCTGGTCCCAGGCCGCGCCCTGGACGGCCGACCATCCCCCGGGCCGCTTCTGCCACTTGGTGCACGGCGTCCCGCGCACCCACCTCGACGAGGCGCTGCGGGTGGCCCGCTGGCAGGGGGCCGGAACCGTGTACTTCACCGACCGCACGGACCGGAGCGGCCGGAACCCCTGGGGAGCGCTGCCCGGTTACTGGGACGAAATCGTCTCGCGCATCGGACCTGGTGTCTCGGAATGAGATCGGGCGTGGCAGTGTTACGGAAAGAACGACCGTACGTCCCACCGACCAACGGAGCCCCCTGTGTCGCTGCCACCCCTGGTCGAGCCGGCTGCCGAGCTCACCGTCGACGAGGTCCGCAGGTACTCCCGCCACCTGATCATCCCGGACGTCGGGATGACCGGGCAGAAGCGGCTGAAGAACGCCAAGGTGCTCTGTGTGGGCGCGGGCGGACTGGGATCGCCCGCGCTCATGTACCTCGCCGCCGCCGGCGTCGGCACCCTCGGCATCGTCGAGTTCGACGAGGTCGACGAGTCGAACCTGCAGCGCCAGATCATCCACAGCCAGGCGGACATCGGCCGCCCCAAGGCCGAGTCCGCGAAGGACTCGGTGCTCGGGATCAACCCGTACACCAAGGTCAACATCCACGAGGGCCGGCTGGACTCCTCGAACGTGATGGAGATCTTCGCCGACTACGACCTCATCGTGGACGGCACCGACAACTTCGCCACCCGGTACCTCGTCAACGACGCCTGCGTACTGCTCGGCAAGCCCTACGTCTGGGGCTCCATCTACCGCTTCGACGGACAGGCGTCCGTCTTCTGGAGCGAGCACGGCCCCTGCTACCGCTGCCTCTACCCGGAGCCCCCGCCGCCCGGCATGGTCCCGAGCTGCGCCGAGGGCGGCGTGCTCGGCGTGCTCTGCGCGTCCGTCGGCTCGATCCAGGTCAACGAGGCCATCAAGCTGCTCGCCGGCATCGGCGACCCGCTCGTCGGCCGCCTGATGATCTACGACGCGCTGGAGATGAACTACCGCCAGGTCAAGGTCCGCAAGGACCCCGACTGCGCGGTCTGCGGCCCCAACGCCACCGTCACCGAACTGATCGACTACGAGGCGTTCTGCGGCGTCGTCTCCGACGAGGCCCAGCAGGCCGCCACCGGCTCGACCATCACCCCGAAGCAGCTCAAGGAGTGGATGGACGACGGCGAGGGCATCGAGGTCATCGACGTCCGCGAGCCGAACGAGTTCGAGATCGTGCAGATCCCCGGCGCGAAGCTGATCCCCAAGGACGAGTTCCTGATGGGCAACGCGCTCCAGGACATGCCGCAGGACAAGAAGATCGTCCTGCACTGCAAGACGGGTGTCCGCTCCGCGGAAGTCCTCGCCGTGCTGAAGAACGCGGGCTTCGCCGACGCGGTCCACGTCGGCGGCGGCGTCATCGGCTGGGTCCACCAGATCGAGCCGGAGAAGCCCGTCTACTGACGGACACCCACCGGCAACGACGGGCCCCCGCCGCGCGCGACGCGGCGGGGGCCCGTCCCCGTACCGTCCCGGGGACCGCTCACCGGCCGCCGGTGCAGGTCGAACCGTCCTTCGGCGCCTCGCCCTTGAGCAGATACGCGTCCACCTTCTGCCGCACACAGCGGTTCCCGGTGTCGTACGCGCCGTGCCCCTCGCCCCGGTACGTCACCTCCACGGCGACGTCCTCACCCAGCTGCTCCTTCATCCGCCGGGTCCCCTCGTACGGGGTGGCCGGGTCGCCGGTCGTGCCGACCAGCAGGATCGGGTCCGAACCCTTCGCGCTCACATCCGGATTCTCCGCCTTTCCCCGCACCGGCCAGCCGTCGCACTGCGTCAGCCCCCAGGCCGCCGACGGGCCGAACAGCGGCGAGGCCGCCGTGAAGTCCGGCAGCGCCTCGCGGACGTCGCCGGTGTCGTAGCGGGCCTTGGAGTCCGCGCAGCTGATCGCCGTCAGCGAGGACTGGAGCGTGCTGTAACTGCCGTCCTGATTACGGCCGTTGAGCGCGTCCGCGAGCACCAGCAGCGTCGTGCCGTCCTTCTTGTCCATCGCGTCGCGCAGCCCCTCGGTCAGATAGCGCCACAGCTCCTTCGAGTACAGGGCCTGCGCCATCCCGTTCGTCGCCAGCGACTCCGTCAGCTCACGGCCGGCGCCGGCCGGAATCGGCTTCCGGTCCAGACCGTCCAGCAGCTTCCCGATCCGCTTCTCGCCCTCCTGCGGGCTCTTCCCCAGCGGACAGCCGTCCTTGCCCACACAGTCCTGCAGATAGTTCCGCAGCGCCCGCTGGAAACCCCGCGCCTGATTCGACGAACCCGCCTTCGCACTCGCCGTCGGGTCGACGACCGCGTCGAACACCGCCCGCCCCACCTTCTGCGGGAACAGGTGCGCATACACCCCGCCCAGCTCCGTGCCGTAACTGAAGCCGAAGTAGTGCAGCTTGTCGTCGCCCAGCACCTGCCGCATCAGATCCATGTCCCGCGCGGTGTTCTCCGTCGTCAGATGCGGCAGCAACTCCCCGGAACGCGCGTCGCAGCCGCGGGCGAAGCCGCCCTGCCGCTCGGTGAGCGCCTTCTCCTCCTTGCCGCTGTCCGGCGTCCAGTCCGCGGCGAAGTACGCGTCCAGCTCCGGACCGTCCCCGCACTCGACGCCCTCGCTGCGGCCGACCCCGCGCGGATCGAAGCTGACCAGGTCGTACTGGCCGCGGAGCTTGCCGTAGCCCTCCCCGAAGGACGGCAGCGAGGCGACGCCCGAGCTGCCCGGGCCACCGAAATTGAAGAGGAGCGACCCGAGCCGCGGCCGGTCGTTGTCGGCCTTCTTCGCGCGGATCATCTCCGTCCGGATCGTCTTGCCGTCCGGCTCCGCGTAGTCCAGCGGAACGGTCAGCGACGCGCACTCCCACTTCGTGCCGTCCGGCAGCGGCGCGGGCTTCCCGCTGCTCGTGCCCTGCGCCGCGTCCGGCGCGGGACACGGCGACCAGTCCGGACGCTGCCCCGTCAGCGAGTTCGGCAGCGAGGACGAGGGCGAACCCGTCGGCGCTTCCCGCGGACTCGCGCCCGTCCCGTCCTCCGCCGCCGGGGTCCTCGCAGCCGTGCGTATCCCGGAACCCCCGTCACCCTCCCCGTCCCCGCCGCAGCCCGCGGCGGCCAGCGCGGACAGGGTGACGGCGCAGGCCAGCGCCGCCGCGCCCCGGCGACGGGAACGCGGCCCGAAGCGGCGGCGACGGGCGGGCGGGGGCGGCCGGAGCTGTACGGTGCGCTGCATCGGATGTCCTCCCGGAGCGGCCTTGCGTCCGTACCCGCGGTGCGATCCGGGTACGGACGTCATCCTCCGGGCGTGTCGCGCCCCGGGCGCGCTGCGTGCCGCGGACGGGTGGAATCCGGCCGCCCCGCCCGGGGTGCGCCCACGCGGGTCACCGCCTCAGAGGGCGCCCTTGCGGGTCAGCTGGGTGAACGACAGCCAGCCCGGCAGCACCGGCAGCCACAGCGTCAGCAGCCGGAACAGCAGCACCGCCGGCGTCGCGACCTCCTTCGGCACCCCGAACGTGACCAGACCCGCGAACAGCGCCGCGTCCACCGCGCCCAGACCACCCGGCGTCGGCGCCGCCGAACCGAGCGCGTTGCCCGCGAGGAAGACCACCGCGATGCTCGCGTAGCTCGCCTCGTAGCCGAACGCCCGCACACACGCGTCCAGACACATCACGAACAGCAGCGTCAGCAGCAGCATCCCGCCGATGCCGGTGGCCAGCTTCTGCGGACGCTGCACCACGTCCAGCATCCGCGGCACCACCCCCGCGAACAGCCCGCGCAGCCGGTTCACCACGAACCGGCGCAGCGCCGGGATCGCCGTCACGATCAGCGTCAGCACCGCCGCCGTCAGCAGTCCCGCGATGACCGTGCGGGACGGCGACAGCGTCGGCGTGTGCTCCGTCCCCGTCAGATAACCGAAGATCATCAGCAGCACGATGTGACTGCCCAGACCGAACAGCTGGGACGCGCCCACACTCGCCACCGCGTGCCCCGGACGCACCCCCGCACGCTGCAGGAACCGGGTGTTCAGCGCCACCCCGCCCACCGCGGCCGGCGCCACCAGCTTCACGAACGAACCCGCCACCTGCGCGAACACCGTCCGCACGAACGGCACCTTCTCCGGCACGAAACCCAGCAGCGACATCGCCGCCGCCACGTACGTCGCCCCGGAGAACAGCACCGCGCCGCCGACCCACGCCCAGTTCGCCTCCCCGATGACCTTGCTGAACTCGACCTGGCTCAGCTGCGTCATCAGGAAGTACGCCGCCAGCACACCCGCGATCAGCGACACCAGGGTGCGCGGCTTGATCCGCTCCAGCCGGGCCGGCTCTATCGGCGCCTGCGGCCTGATCAGCAGCACCTGCCCGCGGATCTGCGCCAGCAGATCCTCCTCCCGGGCCTCCTCCAGCGCCTCGTCCACGGCCCGCTTCTCGGCCGCCTTGCCGGCCCTGGCCGACTTGCGGTCCTCCCGGTGCGTCTGCCCGCGCGCGTCCTTGTGCGCCTCCTTGTGGGCCTCCCGGTTCGCGCGGGACGCCTCGATCACGGCCTCCCGCTCCCGCTGCGCCCGCTCCTTCGCGAGCCTGCGCAGCGTCGTCCGGGTACTGCGGCTCAGCGCGATCGGCTGCAGCAGCGGCAGACTGTCCGCCACCGCGTCCGGGCCGAGCACCTCCACCGCCGCGGCCACCGCGCGCTCCGCGCCGACCCGCAGCCCGAACGTCGTCATCAGCTGCGCCACGTCCATCCGCAGCACCACGTCACCCGCCGCGATCTCACCGCCACGCAGATCCGTCAGATAGACGTTGCCGGAACGATCCGCCAACAGGGCCTCGCCCACCAGCCTGCGGTGCGCGATCCGCCGCGCCTGCAACGTCGCCACCTGCTGCCAGGCCGTGCGCATCAGCTCGTCCGTGACCGCCTCGTCCGGCAGCGCATCCAGACTGCGGCCGTCGATGTGCTCGTAGACCAGCATCACCGCGTCCGGACCCAGCTCCGCCGTCGCGATCAGCCGGGGCGCGTTCGCACCCGCCGCGATCGCCGCGTACGCCAGCAGCGCCTCCTGCTCCAGGGCCTGCCGCAACGACTGCAGATTCCGGCGCTGCGTGATGCCGCGCAGCGTCAGCCGGCGCCACACCCGGTAGAAGAAACCGTGCGCCTGCAACTCCCGGTCGACGACCGTCACGTCGATCGGCGGGCCGTCCTCCAGCGTCACCCGGTACCGGCGGCCCCGCTCCCGCTCACCCGGATCGTGCCCCTCGGCCTCCGGCCCGTCCGGCTCCTCCACCCGCATCGCGCTCACCGGACGGAAACCCACGTGCCGCAGCCCGGCCAGCAGGTTCTGCCCCGTCGGGCGCACATTCGGCGCACCCACCGCGTACAGCGTGCCGTACGCCACCGACCAGCCGATCAGCACCGTCACCACGATGGAGAACGGCGTCGAATAGCCCGGAATCAGCACCGCGAACGCGTTCAGCAGCAGCACCGCCCACAGCAGCACCCGCCACCGCGGCCTGCGCGCCATCCCGACAGCCGTCATGTAGGCGATGACCGGCGCCAGATAGCTGTGCACGGGAGCGGTGATGTCCGTATTGGTGATCTGCTTCGTCAGCGCGTCCCGCACCGAATCCGGCGCCGCCTCCGCCACCCACAGATCCGTCGCCAGGGACGCGCCGTGCGCCAGGACGGCCGCCAGCACCCCGTCCGCGATACGCAGCCCGTCCCGCTTGATCAGCCGCTCGATCGCGAACGCCACCGGGACCAGCAGCACCGCGATGCTCGACGCCAGCCCCGTCAGACTGATCAGCAGCGGCGGGGCCTGCTGGGTGCCCTTGTCGATGTCCTGCTCAAGACCCGCCGTCGTGCCGTGCGCGAAGTTCGCCACCACCAGCACCACACCGATGCCCAGCAGACCCAGCACCATCCGCATCAGATCGGACGGGCGGTGCACCCGCGCCGACAGCAGCGGCTCGTCGCTCTCGACCCACTCGGCCTCGGCCGTCGCACCGCCGGAGACCTTCGCCTCCGCCGCGGCCCCCGCCTCCCGCGGGCGCGCCTCGGAGCCGGGCACGCCCGTGTCGTGCCCGGAACCGTCCCGGTGCCCTCCAGAACCCGGAGTCACCGGACTGCCGCCGCTGTCGTCACTGTCGCCCCGTCCGGCCGGCCGCGCGGGATCGTCCGCGGCCGGGCCCGTCCCCCGCGAGGGTTCGTCGCCCGGCCGCCGTCCCGCACTCGTCCCGGAACTGTCTCGTTGGTCTCGTATCACTCGTCACCGCCCGCACGATGGTGGCATGACGGAGAGGCACAAGGGGGCACGAGGGGGTATCGATGGGGCGCGAGATACGCAACACCGCGCAGACGGCGATGTCGGCGGCATGCGGCAGCATGACCCGCATGCATGCGAGTGAACCGGGAGACCCCCCGGAGCTTCCCGACTACGCGGAACGCGTCCTCGACGTCGCCGAACTCATCCCCCCGGGCCGCGTCATGACCTACGGCGACATCGCCGAATGGCTCGGCGACGGCGGCCCCCGCCAAGTCGGCCGCGCCATGGCGCTGTACGGGGGAGCGGTGCCCTGGTGGCGCGTCGTCCGCGCCGACGGCAAGCCGCTGCCAGGACAGGAAACCCGCGCCCTGGAGCACTACCGCACCGAAGGCACCCCGCTCCGCGACACCACCCGCACCGGACGCGACACACCCCGCATCGACATGCGCCGGGCCCGATGGGACGGCCGCACCGCCCCCCACTGACCCGACGTCCCGCGCCCGCCCCGCCGGCGCACCGCTCCCGTACCTCACAGCCACCACCCTGACCCCCTCGACCGGCTTCCGCTCCCCGCACCCCGCCCGGGGACGACGGCATCGCCCTGCGGCCCGCGAGCCCACTGGCGTACCGTCTGCACCGTTCAGCACAGCCCCTCCCCAAGGCGAAGCACGTGACCTCCTCCATCCCCTCCGGTGTGCGCACCCCCTCCCCGGGCGGCGGCGCGTACCGCCTGGTGCGCACCCCGCCGGAGCCGGTGGATCCTCCTGCCTTGGACGCACGGCAGCGCGCCGTGGTTGACCACGACGGCGGCCCCCTCCTCGTCCTCGCCGGACCCGGAACGGGCAAGACCACCACCCTCGTCGAAGCCGTCACCGCACGCGTACGCGCCGGCACCGACCCCGAACGCATCCTCGTCCTCACCTTCAGCCGCAAAGCCGCCGCCGACCTCAGACACCGGATGGCCACCCGGCTCGCCGGCACCGGCCCCGTCGCCACACCGCCCCAGGCCACCACCTTCCACGCCTACTGCTACGCCCTCGTCCGCGCCCACCAGGAAAGCGACCGGTCCGCCGAACCACTTCGCCTGCTCTCCGGCCCCGAACAGGACCTCTACATCCGCGAACTCCTCGAAGGCCAGCTCGACCTCGCACACGAGAACCGCAGCGGCACCGCCTGGCCCGACGAACTCCGCGCCTGCCTCACCACCCGCGGCTTCGCCGACGAAGTACGCGCCGTCCTCGCCCGCAGCCGCGAACTCGGCCTCGGCCCCGACGAACTCGGCACCTTCGCCCGCCGCAGCGGACGCCCCGACTGGACCGCCGCCGCCGACTTCCTCGCCGAATACCTCGACGTCATCGACGCCCAAGGCGTCCTCGACTACGCCGAACTCGTCCACCGCGCCGTCCTCCTCGCCGAACACGAACCGACCGCCGCCCGACTGCGCGAAAGCTACGACGCCGTGTACGTCGACGAGTACCAGGACACCGACCCCTCCCAGGTCCGCCTGCTCCGCGCACTCGCCGGACACGACCCCACAGGCCCCGCACGCCGCGGCGCCGGCGCCCGCACCCTCGTCGCCTTCGGCGACCCCGACCAGTCCATCTACGCCTTCCGCGGCGCCGACGTGAACGGCATCCTCGACTTCCCCCACCGCTTCCCCCGCCCCACCGGCGAACCCGCACCCGTCGAAGTGCTCCGCACCAACCGCCGCTCCCGCGCCGCACTCCTCGCCGCCGGCCGCGAACTCACCCGCCGCATGCCCCTCACCCGGCTCCCCGCCGACGCCGTACGCGCCCACCGCGAACTCACCGCCACCCGCCCCGGCGGCCGCGTCGAGGCGTACACCTATCCCACCGCCGGCGCCGAACTCGACAACATCGCCGACACCCTCCGCCGCGCCCACCTGGAGGACGACGTCCCCTGGGGCGACATGGCCGTCCTCGTCCGCGCCGGCGGCCGCACCATCCCCTCCGTCCGCCGCGCCCTCACCTCCGCCGGAGTCCCCGTCGACGTCGACGGCGACGACGTCCCCCTCCGCCACGAACCCGCCGTCGCCCCCCTCCTCACCGCCCTCAAGTACGCGGCCGGAGCCGCCGCCGACACCCGCCCCGGGAACGACACCGACGCACCCGCCCCACCCGACGCCGAAACCGCCCTCACCCTCCTCGCCTCCCCCCTCGGCGGCATGGACGCCACCGACCTCAGACGCCTCGGACGCGCCCTCCGCGACGAACAGCGCGCCGCCGGAACACCCGTCCCCGAACCCTCCGACACCCTCCTCGCCCGCGCCCTCGCCGAACCCGGACGCCTCGTCGCCCACGACCCCGCCTACGCGCGCGGCGCCCAGCAACTCGCCACCCTGCTGCGGAAAACCCGCGAACTCCTCGACGGAGGCGGCACCGCCGAAGAAGCACTCTGGCTCCTGTGGGACGGCACCGGCTGGCCCCAACGCCTCGAACGCGCCGCCCTCCGCGGCGGCGCCGCCGGACGCAACGCCGACCGCGACCTCGACGCCGTCCTCGCCCTCTTCGCCGCCGCCGCCAGAGCCGAGGAACGAGGCGGCGGCCGCGGCGTCCTCAACTTCCTCGAAGAAGTCGACGCACAGGACATCGCCGCCGACACCCGCACCGCCCGCGCCCCACGCCCCGACGCCGTCCGGCTCATGACCGCACACCGCGCGAAAGGCCTCGAATGGCGGCTCGTCGTCGTCGCCGGAGTGCAAGAGGGCCTCTGGCCCGACCTGCGGCGCCGCGGCTCCCTCCTGGAAGCCGACCGCATCGGACGCGACGGCCTCGCCGAACCCCTCCCGCCCGGCGCGCTCCTCACCGAGGAACGCCGGCTGTTCTACGTCGCCGTCACCCGCGCCGCCGAACGGCTCGTCGTCACCGCCGTCCAGGCCCAGGCCGACGACGGCGACCAGCCCTCCCGCTTCCTCACCGAACTCGGCATCACCCCCCGCGCCGTCAGCTCCCGCCCCGCCCGCCCCCTGTCCGTCGCCGCACTCGTCGCCGAACTCCGCGCCACCACCGTCGACCCCGCGGCCACCCCCGCACTGCGCACCGCCGCCGCCCAACGCCTCGCCCGCCTCGCCGCACTCCGCGACGACGAAGGCCACCCCCTCGTCCCCGCCGCCCACCCCCAGCGCTGGTGGGGCCTGAACGAACCCACCAGATCCGAAATGCCGCTCCGGGACCGCGACCGGCCCGTCACCCTCTCCGGCAGCGCCCTCGACCAGCTCGCCCGCACCTGCTCCCTCCAGTGGTTCCTGGCCCGCGAAGTGAAGGCCGACACCCCCGCCACCGCCGCCCAGGGCTTCGGCAACGTCGTCCACGTCCTCGCCGACGAAGTCGCCTCCGGCAGCACCCCCGCCGACCTGTCCGTCCTCATGGAACGCCTCGACGCCGTCTGGGACGGCCTCGCCTTCGACGCCCCCTGGAAATCCCGCCAGGAGAAGGACAGCGCCCGCGCCGCCCTGGAACGCTTCCTGCGCTGGCACGTCATGGAACGCGACGGCCGCCGGGCCGTCGGCAGCGAGCACGAGTTCGACGTCACCCTCGACGCGGGCGAACACCAGGTCCGCATCCGCGGCAGCGTCGACCGCATCGAAACCGACACCCAGGGCCGCGCGTACGTCGTCGACTTCAAGACCGGACGGAACAAACCCACCGCCGCCGACGTCGCCCACCACCCCCAGCTCGCCGTCTACCAGCTCGCCCTCCGCGAAGGCGCCGCCGACGGCCTCTTCGACGGCCACCGCCCCGAACCCGGCGGCGCCGAACTCGTCCACCTCCGCCTCGGCGCCCCCCGCCGCGACGGCGGCGAAACCCTCCCCGCCGTACAGCGACAGGAACCCTGGCAGGAAACGGGAGAGGGGGAGACCCCGCCCCCCGACGGGCCCGACGACGGCGCCTGGGTCGGCGACCTGCTGGCCGACGCCGCCACCCGCGTCCTCGACGAACGCTTCACCCCCTCACCCGGCCAGCACTGCACCCACTGCACCTTCCGCGCCGCCTGCAGCGCCCTCCCCGAAGGCCGCCACGTCGTCGAGTGACCCCGACCCCGGCGCCCGCTGTCAGAGGCGGCCGCTAGCGTCATGGGTGTGCCGGCCCTCAACCACCCCGAAGAGCTCAAAGCGCTCCTCGGCATCCCCTTCACCCCGGAGCAGCTGGCGTGCGCCACCGCACCGCCCGCTCCGCAAGCCGTCGTGGCCGGAGCCGGATCCGGCAAAACCACCGTCATGGCCGCCCGCGTCGTCTGGCTCGTCGGCACCGGCCAGGTCGCACCCGGCGAAGTCCTCGGCCTGACCTTCACCAACAAAGCCGCCGGAGAACTCGCCGAACGCGTCCGCAAAGCCCTCGTCCAGGCAGGCGTCACCGACCCCGACCCCGCCGACCCCGACGACACCCCCGGCGAACCCCAGATCTCCACCTACCACGCCTTCGCCGGACGCCTCCTCACCGACCACGGCCTCCGCCTCGGCATCGAACCCGGCGCCCGCCTCCTCGCCGACGCCACCCGGTACCAGCTCGCCGCCGCCGTCCTCCGCACCGCCCCCGGCCCCTACACCGGCCTCACCAAAACCGTCAGCGCCCTCGTCGAAGACCTCCTCGCCCTCGACGGCGAACTCGCCGAACACCTCGTCCCGCCCCACACCCTCCGCGCACACGACCAGGACCTCCGCACCACCCTCGAAACCGCCCGCCTCAGCAACGCCGCCCTGCGGAAAATCCCCCGCACCGCCGAAGCACGACAGGAACTCCTCGGCCTCGTCGAGGAATACCGCGACCGCAAACACCGCCGCGACCTCCTCGACTTCGGCGACCAGATCGCCGCCGCCGCCCGCCTCGCCCGCGACGTCCCCGAAACCGGCCGCCTCCTCCGCGAGCAGTACCGCGTCGTCCTCCTCGACGAATACCAGGACACCTCCGTCGCCCAGCGCGTCATGCTCGCCGGCCTCTTCGGCGGCGGCACCGGCCACGCCGTCACCGCCGTCGGCGACCCCTGCCAGGCCATCTACGGCTGGCGCGGCGCCTCCGTCGCCAACCTCGA
Source organism: Streptomyces sp. HNM0574 (assembly GCF_012726235.1). Lineage (GTDB taxonomy): Bacteria > Actinomycetota > Actinomycetes > Streptomycetales > Streptomycetaceae > Streptomyces. The sequence continues at coordinate 353,250 of NZ_JAASAH010000003.1, read as the reverse complement.
CGACTTCCCCCACCACTTCCCCCACGCCGACGGCACCCCCGCCGCCCGCCGCTCCCTCAGCGAGAACCGCCGCAGCGGCGGCCGCCTCCTCCACCTCGCCAACACCCTCGCCGCCCCCCTCCGCGAACGGCACGAAGGCGTCGAAGCCCTCCGCCCCGCCCCCGGCGCCGAACACGACGGACGCGTCCGCTGCGCCCTCCTCCCCACCCACGCCGAAGAACTCGACTGGCTCGCCGACTCCCTCGCCCACCTCGTCCGCACCGGAACCCCACCCGGCGAAATCGCCGTACTCTGCCGCAGCGCCACCCACTTCGCCGAAATCCAGGGCGCCCTCGTCGCCCGCGACATCCCCGTCGAAGTCGTCGGCCTCTCCGGACTCCTCCACCTCCCCGAGATCGCCGACCTCGTCGCCACCTGCGAAGTCCTCCAGGACCCCACCGCCAACGCCGCCCTCGTCCGCCTCCTCACCGGCCCCCGCTGGCGCATCGGCCCCCGCGACCTCGCCCTCCTCGGCCGCCGCGCCCGCCTCCTCGTCGCCCACCACGAAGGCCGCACCGACACCGGCACCGACGAACGCCTCGCCGCCGCCGTCGAAGGCGTCGACCCCACCGAGATCACCTCACTCGCCGACGCCCTCGACACCTTCCTCGCCTCCGACGGCCACAACGACGACCTGCCCTTCTCCGCCGAAGCCCGGGTCCGCTTCGCCCAGCTCGCCGCCGAAATCCGCGACCTCCGCCGCTCCCTCGCCGACCCGCTCATGGACGTCCTGCACCGCGTCCTCACCGTCACCGGCCTCGAAGTCGAACTCTCCGCCTCCCCGCACGCCCTCGCCGCCCGCCGCCGCGAAACCCTCGGCAACTTCCTCGACGTCGCCGCCGGATTCGCCTCCCTCGACGGCGAAGTCACCCTCCTCGCCTTCCTCGGCTTCCTGCGCACCGCCGCCCAGTACGAAAAGGGCCTCGACAACTCCCTCCCCGGCGGCGAGAACACCGTCAAGGTCCTCACCGCACACAAGGCCAAGGGCCTCGAATGGGACGTCGTCGCCGTCCCCGGACTCGTCACCAAACAGTTCCCCAGCGAACAGGCCCGCGAGACCTGGCTCGCCCAGCCCAAGGTCCTCCCGCACCCCCTCCGCGGCGACGCCGCCACCCTGCCCCACATCACCGAATGGACCGCCAAGGGCATCAAGGACTACGACACCGCCCTCCGCGACCACCAGTCCACCGAAGAACTCCGCCTCGGATACGTCACCTTCACCCGCCCCCGCTCCCTGCTCCTCGGCTCCGGCCACTGGTGGGGCCCGGAACAGAAACGGCCCCGCGGCCCCTCCGCCTTCCTCGAAGCCCTCCGCGCCCACTGCGAGGAAACCCCCTCACACGGCGACGTCGAACACTGGGCCCCCGGCCCCGCCGAGGACGACGAGAACCCCGCCCTCACCACCCGCACCGAAGAACACGCCTGGCCGCTCCCCCTCGACACCGCCGCCCTCACCCGCCGCCGCACCGCAGCCGCCGCCGTCCTCGACCACCTCGAAGGCCGCACACCCGCCACCACCGTCCCCCGACAGCCCGACGACGCCCGCCCCGACGAGGACGAACAGCCGACGCGACCCGTCCCCGGGCCCCGCACCACACCCGACGACGACACCCTCACCCCCGAAGAAACCCGGCTCACCGCCTCCTGGGACCGGGACCTCGAAGCCCTCGCCGGAGAACTCCGCCGCTCCCGCGCCACCGTCCGCGACGTCCCCCTCCCCACCACCCTCACCGCGTCCCAGCTCCTGCGCATGGCCGCCGACCCCGACACCTTCGCCCGCGACCTCGCCCGCCCCATGCCCCGGCCCCCGCAACAAGCAGCCGCCCGCCTCGGCACCCGCTTCCACACCTGGGCCGAATCCCGCTTCGAAGAACTCCCCCTGCCCCTCCTCGACCCCGAAGAACTCCCCGGCTCCCGCACCGACGACGACGAACCCCACGACATCGCCGACGAACGCGACCTCGAAACCCTCAAGGCCGCCTTCCGCCGCACCCCCTACGCCGACCGCGTCCCCCACCGCGTCGAAGCCCCCTTCCAGCTGATGCTCGCCGGCCGTCTCATCAGCGGCCGCATCGACGCCGTCTACCGCCACGACCACACCGACTGCAGCACCACCTACGAGATCGTCGACTGGAAAACCGGACACGGCCGCCACGCCGACCCCCTCCAGCTCGCCGTCTACCGCCTCGCCTGGGCCGAACAGCACGGCGTACCCGTGACGTCCGTCACCGCCGCATTCCTCCACGTACGCTCCGGCGACATCGTCCGCCCCCCACACCTCCCCGACCGCGCCGAACTCGAACAACTCCTGCTCGGCGACTGACCCGCGCCCCCACCCCGCACGCCCCGGAACCCGCCCCACGGCTGGCGGGAGTCACCCGTACGCCCGATAGGCTTCATGCCATGAGCACCATCCCGGCAGCCCAGGACAGCGCGGTCCGGGCCCACATCCAGGACCGGCGTGCCGCCTTCCTCGACGACCTCGTCGAATGGCTGCGCATCCCCTCCGTCTCCGCCGACCCGGAGCACGCCGACGACGTCCGGCGCAGCGCCGCATGGCTCGCCGACAAGCTGAAGGCCACCGGCTTCCCCGTCGCCGAGATCTGGGAGACACCCGGCCACCCCGCCGTCTTCGCCGAATGGCCCTCCGGCGACCCCGACGCCCCCACCGTCCTCGTCTACGGACACCACGACGTCCAGCCCGCCGCCCGCGACGACGGCTGGCACACCGACCCCTTCGAGCCCGTCGAACACGACGGCCGCCTCTACGCGCGCGGCGCCGCCGACGACAAGGGCCAGGTCTTCTTCCACACCCTCGGCGTCAGCGCCCACCTCGCCGCCACCGGCCGCACCGCACCCGCCGTCAACCTCAAACTCCTCATCGAGGGCGAAGAGGAATCCGGCTCCCCGCACTTCCCCGACCTCGTCCACCGCCAGGCCGAACGCCTCGCCTGCGACGCCGTGATCGTCTCCGACACCGGCATGTGGTCCGCCGACACCCCCACCGTCTGCACCGGCATGCGCGGACTCACCGACTGCCAGATCGACCTGCACGGACCGGACCAGGACATCCACTCCGGCTCCTTCGGCGGCGCCGTACCCAACCCCGCCACCGAAGCCGCCCGCCTCGCGGCCGCACTCCACGACGACGAACGCCGCGTCACCGTCCCCGGCTTCTACGACGGCGTCATCGAACTCACCGAACGCGAACGCGCCCTCTTCGCCGAACTCCCCTTCGACGAAACCGCCTGGCTGCACACCGCCCACTCGCACGCCGCACTCGGCGAACACGGCTACACCACACTCGAACGCGTCTGGGCCCGCCCCACCGCCGAGGTCAACGGCATCAGCGGCGGCTACCAGGGCCCCGGCGGCAAAACCATCGTCCCCTCCACCGCCCAGCTCAAGCTTTCCTTCCGCCTCGTCGCCGGACAGGACGCCGACGCCGTACAGCAGTCCGTACGCGACTGGGTCGCCCAGCGCCTCCCGCACGGCATCCGGCACGACATCACCTTCTGGGGCGCCACCCGCCCCTGCCTCACCCCCCTCGGCCACCCCGCGCTCCAATCCCTCGCGCGCGCCATGGAACGGGCCTTCGGACAGACCGTCCGCTTCACCCGCGAAGGCGGCTCCGGACCCGCCGCCGACCTCCAGGACGCCCTCGACGTGCCCGTCCTCTTCCTCGGCATCTCCATCCCGTCCGACGGCTGGCACGCACCGAACGAGAAAGTCGAACTCGACCTGCTGGAAAAGGGCGTGGAAACCGCCGCGCACCTGTGGGGCGACCTGGCCGAAAACTGGCACGGCGCCTGACCCGCCCCCGGCAGACTCGACACACGCACCCAACCACCGCTGTCACAGGGGGAGTAGGAAGCCGCAGTGACCACCCGGACCGACCACACCGACCACACCGACCACGCCGCCACGGGAACACCGGGACCGAGGGAAACCCCCATCACCCTCACCGGCACGGGAGGCATCGACCGGGCCGCCCACCACCGGCTCGACGAAGCCTGGCTCGCGGCAGCCTGGAGCCACCCGACGACACGGGTGTTCGTGGTCTCCGGCGGACAGGCCCTCATCGAGGACAAGGGCAACGGCACCGAACTGGTGACCATGCCGTCCTTCGACGCGCCCTTCACCGAATCGCACCGCTACTTCCTCGGCATCGACGAGGACGGCGTCCGCTACTTCGCCCTCCAGAAGGACGCCCTCCCCGGACGCATGGACGACGTGGCACGCGCCGCGGGACTCCGCGAAGCGGGCGTCCTGCTGTCCGAACGCGACGCCGAACTCATGACCCACGCCATCGGCCTGGAGAACTGGCAGCGCACCCATCGCTTCTGCTCCCGCTGCGGCGAACGCACCAACATCGCGGCAGCGGGCCACATCCGCCGCTGCTCCGCCTGCGGCGCCGAGCACTACCCGCGCACCGACCCGGCCGTGATCATGCTCGTCACGGACGAACAGGACCGCGCGCTGCTCGGCCGCCAGGTGCACTGGCCCGAAGGGCGCTTCTCCACCCTCGCCGGGTTCGTCGAGCCCGGCGAGTCCCTGGAGGCGGCCGTCGTCCGCGAGGTCGCCGAGGAAGCGGGCGTCACCGTCGGCGGCGTCGACTACGTCGGCAGCCAGCCCTGGCCCTTCCCCTCCAGCCTCATGCTCGGCTTCACCGCCCGCGCCACCTCGGACGAGATCCAGGTCGACGGCGAGGAGATCGACGAAGCCCGCTGGTTCTCCCGCGAAGAACTCCGGGCCGCGATCGAGAAGGGGGAGGTCCTGCCTCCGTCCGGCATCTCCATCGCGGCCCGGCTGATCGAACGCTGGTACGGGGCCCCGCTGCCGAAGCCCGCACCCGCACTCTGAACCCTGCGGCGGGTCAGGCGCCCGCCTTCTCCTTCACCTGCGCCAGGGAAGGGTTGGTGAGCGTCGACCCGTCGGCGAAGAGCAGCGTCGGAACCGTCTGGTTGCCGCCGTTCGCCTTCTCCACGAACGCCGCCGACTCCGGGTCGTGCTCGATGTTGACCTCGGTGTAGGCGATGCCCTCGCGGTCCATCTGGCCCTTCAGACGGCGGCAGTAGCCGCACCAGGTGGTGCTGTACATCGTCACGGTTCCCGCCATGGGTCCTCGCGCTCCTTCGCGTTGCTGTCGGATCTGTGCGGTTGGGGCTCGGGACGCAGCCCCGGGGCCACGGCTCGGAGCCGCGGGGCCTGGGGGTGCGAGCGCCTCGGGGGAGGCCCGGGGTGCTGTGGTGCCGCAACCGCAGAGGCAGAACGAACTGGGAGGGCGGGGCATTCCCGGGGGTGGGTGCACGTTGGGGTGGGGCTCCCCCCCCGCCCCCCACCCCACACCCGTCCGGCGGCCGGTGCCGGTGTCTGCCCTGTGGGGTGTCTGCCGGCCCGGGTGCCTGCCGGGCTGTGCCCAGTCTCTCGTGGGTGGGTGCGGGCTGCTTCGGGTTATGCACAGGGTGTGGTGGTTTGTATGAGGAGTCGCTCCGGGCTGTGGACAACGGTCCGGGCCTGGCTGTGGGACCTGGCAGCATGGCGGGGTGACAGCAGCAACGGACTCCACTCTCTTCCCTCCGGTACCCGACTCCGCCGACGCGGTGCTGGAGGGGCTCGACCCGGAGCAGCGTGAGGTCGCGACGTCGCTGCACGGTCCGGTCTGTGTGCTGGCGGGCGCGGGTACGGGCAAGACCCGCGCGATCACGCACCGGATCGCGTACGGCGTGCGCGCCGGCGTCCTGCCGCCCGCCGGGGTCCTGGCCGTCACGTTCACCAGCCGCGCGGCGGGGGAGATGCGGGGCCGGCTGCGGCAGCTGGGGGCGAGTGGCGTCCAGGCGCGTACGTTCCACGCGGCTGCTCTGCGTCAGTTGCAGTTCTTCTGGCCTCGTGCGGTCGGTGGTGAGCTGCCGCGGCTGCTGGAGCGCAAGGTGCAGCTGGTCGCAGAGGCGGCCGCGCGCTGCCGGCTCCGGCTCGACCGCAACGAGCTGCGGGACATGACGGGTGAGATCGAGTGGTCGAAGGTCACCCAGACCGTTCCGGACGATTATCCGGCCGCTGTAGCGAAGGCCGGGCGGGACGCTCCGCGTGACCCGGCGGAGATCAGCAAGGTCTTCGCCGCGTACGAGCAGCTGAAGCGCGACAACTCCGTGATCGACTTCGAGGACGTTCTGCTCCTCACCGTGGGTGTGCTGCAGGACCGTCCGGACATCGCCGAGACGGTCCGCGGCCAGTACCAGCATTTCGTCGTCGACGAGTACCAGGACGTCAGCCCGCTCCAGCAGCGGCTGCTGGAGCTGTGGGACGGCGGCCGGGAGAGTCTCTGCGTGGTGGGTGACGCCAGCCAGACGATTTACTCCTTCACCGGCGCCACCCCCGACCACCTGCTGAACTTCCGTACGCGCCATCCCGACGCCACGGTGATCAAGCTCGTCCGTGACTACCGCTCGACACCCCAGGTGGTGGGCCTGGCCAACGGTCTGCTCTCGCAGGCCAGGGGTCGTGCGGCGGAGCACCGGCTGGAGCTGGTCTCGCAGCGCGAGGCCGGCCCGGCGCCGGTGTACACGGAGTACGCGGACGAGCCGACCGAGGCCGAGGGCGTCGCGAAGCGGGCCCGTGAGCTCATCGACGCGGGGCGGCCCGCGAGTGAGATCGCGGTGCTGTACCGGATCAACGCCCAGTCGGAGATCTACGAGCAGGCGCTGGTCGACGCGGGTGTGCCCTACCAACTGCGGGGCGCGGAGCGGTTCTTCGAGCGTGCCGAGATCCGGGAGGCCGGGGTCGCTCTGCGGGGCGCGGCCCGTTTCGGTGAGAACGACAGTCTGCTGGACGGGGCTGCCGATCTGCCCTCGCAGGTGCGTGCCGTCCTCAGCGGCAAGGGCTGGACGCCGGAGCCGCCGGCCGGGTCCGGTGCGGTGCGTGACCGCTGGGAGTCGTTGGCCGCGCTGGTCCGGCTCGCGGAGGCCCTCGCCGAGGGCCGCGCGGCGGCGGGCGGGGCGCCGCCCACACTTGCCGAATTCGTCGCGGAGCTGGACGAGCGCGCGAACGCGCAGCACGCGCCCACCGTCGAGGGCGTCACGTTGGCTTCCCTGCATTCGGCGAAGGGCCTGGAGTGGGACGCGGTTTTCCTGGTGGGTCTCACCGAGGGCATGCTGCCGATCACCTACGCGAAGACGGACGAGCAGGTCGAGGAGGAGCGGCGGCTGCTCTATGTCGGGGTCACGCGTGCCCGGGAGCACTTGTCGCTGTCGTGGTCGCTGTCCCGTTCTCCGGGGGGACGTCCGAACCGGCGCCCGAGCCGTTTCCTCGACGGTCTCCGTCCCGGTTCGGGTTCGCCTGCTGCCCGGACTGCGGGTGGGGCGGGTGGTATTCAGCGCGGAGGGCGCGGTGACTTCGGTGCGGGGGGCCAGGGCGGGGCGTCCGGTCCTCGGGCGCGCAAGCAGCGGGGGCCTGCGCAGTGCCGGGTGTGCGGCCGTTCGCTGACCGATCCGGGTGAGTTGAAGCTGTCGCGCTGCGAGGGCTGTCCTTCGGATCTTGACGAGGTGCTGTACGAGCGGCTGCGTGACTGGCGGGCGGATCAGGCCCGTCAGCTGGGTCAGCCCGCCTACTGTGTTTTCACGGACAAGACGCTGCTGGCCATCGCCGAGGCGGTGCCGGACGATGCGGGTGCGCTGGCCCGGATCCCGGGTGTGGGCCGCCGGAAGCTCGACCGGTACGGCGGGGATGTGCTGGCTCTGTGCGCGGGGGAGGAGCTGGGCGCCGAGGAGCCGGAGGATGCGTCGGGTCCGGGCGGTCCTGTGGAGTCCGGGGAGGTCGCGGGGTCTCCCGCGGAGGACAGCTGAGCCTCGTCGTGTACCCACCGACCGGTAGCGGAACGCTCCGCTCCGGCCAATGTCACAGAACCTGTTACGGATACGGCGGAAAAATAGTTTGCGCCCGCCGTCTCGCCCCCCATAGCCTGCGAGATGTGGAGAGAGCAGGAGGCTTTCGCTTCCTTCTCCCCATGCTGTACTGACCCCTGAACATTTCGGGACGGGCCCCGGCCAGTCCCCTGAGTCGCCGAGAGGAGGCGTTTCCAGTGATCGACTTCATTACCACCATCAAAATGACCGACCGCTCGGTCAATGCCTCCTGCCTGCTCGGCGCTCGCTCTGAGGCCACCCGTTTCGACGTGACCCGTGTCAACGGCGTCAGCCTGTCCGGCACGAGTGTCCTCCTTGGCGGCAGTGAGCGACCGATCAAGGCACCCGCGGCAGCGATGGTAAAGGCGCACACGTATGCCTTTGCCCCCGTCGCCAACGGTGCCGGTGTCGGACGCGAGCGGACGCAGCACCAGATGTGGGCCTTCCGTGGCCTCGAACCCTGGAGAGATCCAGCCTGATCGGCGAGATCAGGTCGGCACCTTCCAGGGCCGCGGAACCCACACCGGGATCCGCGGCCCTTCTGTTTGCCACACGACCGGCCACCAGCCGGAGCGATCCGACAACAGACATCAACAGACGAGGAAGAACCGACAGTGCACCTCAACGCGCACGCCACGTCACCGACGACCGACCTGATTCCGCCACTCGAAGACAACGCCGCCACGGAGGACCCCTTGACTGCCCCGCTGATCACCCTCACCGAGCTCGATGACGCCATCGAGCGCCTGGGTGTCACCGTTCCCTGCCGCTCGTACGACCCGGAGGTCTTCTTCGCCGAAGCTCCGGCCGACGTCGAGTACGCCAAGTCGCTCTGCCAGACCTGTCCGCTGCGCGAGGCATGTCTCGCCGGCGCCAAGGACCGGCGCGAGCCGTGGGGCGTCTGGGGCGGTGAGCTCTTCGTCCAGGGCGTGGTCGTACCCCGCAAGCGCCCGCGCGGCCGTCCCCGCAAGAACCCGGTCGCGGCGTGATCACCATGGCCACGAACACGACCCACCGCAGCACGGTCCAGGACGGCACGGTTTCGCTCGGCGGAGCCACCGGCCCCCGGCGGACAGGCACCCTCGACCGCCCGGCGACGCACGACCCGATGCTGCGTGATCTTCAGAAGCAGGACCCGACCATGACCACCCATCTCGAACGCCGCACACCCTCCCGCAGGGAAGCGAATTCGGGTACAGACAACAGGAACCGAGAAATGCAACTCATGCCAGAATCCCTGGCCCGTGCACATATGCAACAGCGGCTACGGGACGCCGAGTCCGACAACCGGGCGGCGCGCGTCGTCACCGCCCGCCGCCTCCAGCGCCGTGCGGGCCGTATGACGCTGCGTGCCCGCCGTGCTCTCGCCATGGCGGTCATGCAGTAAGTCATCCGGAGAACCGGGGTGTTGCGCCCCGGTTCTCCGCTGCCCGCGGGGATACCGTCGACTGGTGGAAGAGAAGGAATCCGACCGGACCGCGGACGCCGCCATCACGTGCGCGGCCTGCGGCAGGACAGCCGACGGGAACCCTGTCACCTGGGTCTGTTCGGTGGAGAACGGCGAGCGCCGTTACTTCTGCGATGCCTGTTCGCGTCTCCACATCCGAGCCATCGAGGGCCGTCTCGACTCGTCCTGGTGGTGACCCTTCCCGTTCGGAACGACGTCAGCTCTCCTGGGGCGGAATGGACTTGGGTTCCTCCCCTTGCTCAGGCGCTGTCTTCTCCTCTTCCTGGGGCAGTTCGTCTTCCTCTCCGTTGCTGGTGCATTCCTCGGCCACGGTGAACCCCGGTAGCCAGTCCGCCATTTCGTGACGCATGCGCACGCGGGCTCCCAGCTGGCACAGGACGCCGATGGTGCTGAGCGTCACTCGATGTATCAGCAAGTACGACGGCGGCAGATTCAGCTGCTTGCCCAACTGGTGCGCGGGGGAACGGGGATCGGCGATCCGTGCGGCCTGCTCGCGCATCCACCCGCGGCTGAACGGGAAGTCGTACACCCGCGCGGGCTCGATGATCGGCACGAGGTAGTCGAGCACGGCGCCGGGGTCGAGATCGACGGTCTCCTTGACGAAGCCCTCGTCGCACAGCAGGCCGTACACCGCGTCCGCTTCACCGTTCAGCGCCATGCCGAGTGCGGTGCCTATCGTCGGGGGAAGACCCTCGGGCAGGCGGTTGACCGTCCCGAAGTCCATGACGCCCAAGCGCCACTGTTCCGTTCCGGAGGACGAGTCCTTCCCGGGCACCAGCCGGAAGTTCCCCGGATGCGGGTCGGCGTGCAGCAAACCTGTCCGGGCCGGGCCGGAGAAGAGGAAGCGGGCCAGGAGCTGGCCGGCCCGGTCTCGTTCCTCCTGCGTGCCGTCGGCGATGACCTCGGCGAGGGGTATGCCGTCGAGCCATTCCGTCACCAGTATCCGGTCGCACTGGTGGACCACGTCGGGGACGAGGACGTCGGTGTCGCCGGCGAACTCCGCCGCGTAGGCCCGCTGGGCCTCCGCCTCCAGCGTGTAGTCCAGCTCTTCCGCCACCCGGTCGTGCATCTCCTTGATCAGGGGCTTGATGTCCATTCCGGGGATGAGCGGGCCCAGGAGCCGTGCGAACCGGCCGAGTTCGGCGAGATCGGAGATCAGCGCCTCGCCCGCGCCCGGGTACTGCACCTTGACCGCCACGGGACGGCCGTCGTGCCACACGGCGCGGTGCACCTGACCGATCGACGCCGCCGCGGCCGGAGTCTCGTCGAACTCCTCGAAACAGTCCCTCCACTCCTCGCCCAGCTGCTCCGCGAGCACCGTCCGTACCGTGCTCGCGGGCATGGGCGGGGCAGCGTCCTGCAGTTTCGTGAGGGTCGCGCGGTAGGGCCCGGCGAGCTCCTCGGGGAGGGCCGACTCGAAGACGGACAGCGCCTGCCCGAACTTCATGGCCCCGCCCTTCAGCTCCCCGAGGACCTTGAACAGCTGCTCTGCCGTGCGCTGTTGCAGCTCGTGGCCGACGAGGTCCGCGGAGTACCCGCCGATCCGCTTCCCCAGCCCCCATGCGGAACGACCCGCGAACCCGAGAGGCAGGGCGGTCAGCTTGGCGGTACGTGCGACCGCTTTACGCGGAAGATCAGACATGCGCCCCTCCAACTTCCGTACGGACACCCGGCAACCGGGAACGACAGCCGTCACGCCATTGTGGCCCCCTCCAGCTTCCCTTCGGACTGTGCGTGACCGGCCTTTGCCGAAGCAGCACCGCAGGGGCATTCGCTGTGTGCCGCGAACCGCTGCGTCTCGGGCAGCAGATGGGGGAGGGTGAGCCGGAGGCGGTAGCCCGCCCCGCAGTTGCCGTCCCCGTCCAGGAAGCTCAGCGCGTACGAGGCGGTGGCACCGGCCACCATCGTCGCCAGGGCCGTGTCGCAGGCGGCAACGCCCGCGCGCCGGCGCCCTGACGAGCGCCACTGCCCCAGCACCAGGGGCCAGGTCGGTTCACGCTCGGCCCGCACGCGCAGCATGCACTCGGCGCAGGGCGTCTGCCCGGGCAGGACGAGGGGGCCCACCACTCCGGTGCCCTCCACCAGGCCGCCGTACAGGTGCGGGGTGCCGGAGGCGACGAAGCCCTCGGAGGCGGCCGGGTCGGGCGCGTAGGCGTCGAGCCCGTCCCGCGGGGTGAGGATGACGAGTCCCAGCCGGGGGCGTGGATGACCACGTCGGGGCCGGGACTGGCGTACGGCCCGGCGTGCGGCCGTATCGCGCCGTTCTCCGGTTTCCGACGCGGGGACTCCGCCGGGCATCGTCTCCCACGGCTCGACGCGGCCCCCGTCGACCACATCGACCTTCCCGACTCCGGCCGCCGCCAGCGTCGTCGCCACGAGCGTCCCCACCCGGCCGGCGCCCCGTACTTGTACGGCGAGGCTCGCGCGGGCGGCCAGTCTGCCCAGTCCTGCTCCTGGCTCGCGGTGGCGGACGCTCAGCGAGGCCAGGTCGGGCCGGAGGCTGTCGCTGACCTCTGCCGACGCCGCGCGGTCGGCCGTCGAGTCGTCCAGCACGCCGGCGGCAGCGAGGCGGGTCACCAGCCGGGGGACGGTGTCCGCGGGGAGGCCCAAGGAGACTGCTTCCGCGCTCAGTTGGGGCATCCCGCGGGTGCCGTCCATGCGGTTGATCAGGCTCGCGGTCGCGTCGTCGACGGGGCCCACCAGGACCGCGTGCGCGGGGGTGACCCCGTATTGCAGGGTCTCCCGGTCCCGCCAGCCGCGACGGAGAGCGGGCTTGATCATCGGATGCATGGATCCCCCTTGGTCGTGCGCGTGCTGCGCCGGCTGCTCGTGTGCCGGGCAGTTGCTCGTACGAAGGGCAGCATGCGCGATGTACCGGGAATTCTGCTGAGAGTTATCCACAGGCATCGCGATAAGTCGTACAAGGAGTGGGCACCTGTGGATAACCAGATCGCCGGACCTTCCGTCCCTGCCACGCTTCTGGCATGAACGAGACCTGGAGCGGGACTTCCCCGGCCGACAGCGGGTACGGTCGGGGCGTGTCCGTCGACCCGCTGAAGGGCGCCAGCCCGAGCGTCAGCCGCAGCGAGATCGAAGTGCGCCGCAGCGCCCGACGCCGACGCACAGTCTCCGCATACCGCGAGGGCGACCGCACCATCGTCCTCATTCCCGCCCGGATGACCGCCGACGAAGAACAGCGCTGGGTCGGAGTCATGCTGGACAAACTGGCGGCCCAGGAAAGCAAACGGATGCTGGGCGACAGCGACCTCGCGGAACGCGCCGCGACGCTGTCCGAGCAGTACTTCGAAGGCAGAGCACGCCCCACATCCGTGCGCTGGGTGACGAACCAGAACACCCGCTGGGGCTCCTGCACCCCGGCCGAAGGCAGCATCCGGCTGTCGCACCGGCTCCAGGGAATGCCCGAATACGTCGTGGACTACGTGCTGCTGCACGAACTGGCCCACCTGCTCGTCCCCGGACACGGCCAACGCTTCTGGGACCTGCTGAAGTCCTACCCCCGCACGGAACGGGCCCGGGGCTATCTCGAAGGTGTCGCGGCCTCCGGCCGGCTGCCACACGTCAGACCGTCACGGAGCGACTGACGCGGGATCGGGGTGGAACGGGGTGATGCCACCTCGTTGATGGGTGGCGAACTGGCAGCCGCCTGAGGAGAGTTCGGGTGCGGTCGTGCTCGGCGGCGTGCGGGGGTGACTGCTGCTGTCCGGCAGGGGCGAAGCCGGGGCCTGCGCAGGGGGACCCCGCGCAGCGGGCCGGGGGGGGGGGGGGGGGAAGGGGGGGGGGGGGGGGGGGGGGGGGAGGGCCCCCAATGGAAGAACCCACCACAAGCCCCCAACCACCCCACCCCGCTCCCCCAACCCAACCCTCACACCACCCCCCGGCACCCCTCCACAAGCCGTGTCACCGACGCGTCAGCCACGGCCGGCACCTCGTCGTAGTCGTACCACCGGAGGTCCAGGGACTCGTCGCTGATGGTTTCGAGGGCGCCCTTCGGGGCGAGGGCCGCGTACTGGACGTCCAGGTGCCAGGCGCACGGGGTGTGGTGGCGGTCGAGACGGACGGGGCCGCCGGGGAGCAGGGTCAGGCCCTCGATGCCGGATTCCTCGGTGGCTTCGCGCAGTGCGGCGCCCGCGAGGGTGGTGTCCTCGGGCTCGCAGTGGCCGCCCATCTGCAGCCACATCCGGAGCTTCCGGTGGAGGGTGAGGAGGACGCGTCCGCCTGCCGGGTCGATCACGAGGGCGCTGGCGGTGAGGTGCCCGTCGCCGCAGGCTTTCCACATGCCGTCCGGGTAGGTCCGCAGGTGCGCCAGGTAGTCGGCTCGCAGCTGTTCCTGGCCGGGGTCCGGCGCGGTCCAGCCGGTGAGGACGCGTTGGGCGTCCCCGTGGAGGGTGCCGGACGGGTCCGGCACCCCGGGGGCCTGCTGCGGCTGCGCCGTCACCGGGGGCCGGTGCTTCCGTCGCCTTCGCTGCCGGTCTCGCCGTCGGCGTCGCCCGCCCCGGTGTCCTTGCCGCCCTCGCCCGTCTCGCTGTCGCCGCGGGCGGCGTCGCCGAGCATCTTGTCGAGTTCGGAGAGGTCCAGCTGTTCGCGGTGCACGAAGCCGTCGGGGTCGTCGAGGTCCTCGGCGGTGGGCAGCATGTCGGGGTGCTCCCACAGGCCGTCGCGGCCGTCGGCGCCGCGCGCGTCGGCGAGGGAGGCCCACAGCCGGGAGGCGTCGCGCAGCCTGCGCGGGCGGAGTTCCAGGCCGATCAGGGTGGCGAAGGTCTGCTCGGCGGGGCCGCCGGTCGCGCGGCGCCGCCGCAGGGTTTCGCGGAGTGCCGAGGCGGAGGGCAGGTGGGGTTCGGCCGCGGCGTGGACCACGGCGTCGACCCAGCCCTCGACCAGGGCGAGGGCGGTCTCCAGCCGGGCGAGCGCGGCCTTCTGCTCCGGGGTGTCCTCGGGCTGGAACATGCCCTGCTGCAGTGCTTCCTGCAGTTCCTCGGGCCGCTGCGGGTCGAGCTGTCCGACGACGTCCTCGAGCTTGGAGGTGTCGACCTTGATGCCGCGTGCGTAGCCGTCGACGGCGCCGAAGAGGTGCGAGCGCAGCCACGGCACGTGGACGAAGAGCCGCTGGTGGGCGGCTTCGCGCAGGGCGAGGTACAGCCGGACCTCTTCCTGCGGTACGCCGAGGCCGTCGCCGAAGGCGGCGATGTTGCGGGGCAGCAGCGCGGCCTTGCCGGCGGGGCCGAGCGGGAGGCCGATGTCGGTGGAGCCGAGGACCTCTCCGGCGAGGACGCCGAGGGCCTGGCCGATCTGGGTGCCGAACATGGCGCCGCCCATGGAGCGCATCATGCCGAGCAGCGGCCCGGCCATGGCCTGCATCTCCTCGGGGAGGACGTCGCCCATGGCGGTGCCGACGCGTTCGGCGACCGGGTCGACGAGGTCCTTCCACACCGGCAGGGTCTGCTCGACCCACTCCGCGCGGCTCCAGGCTTCGGTGGTTCCGGCGCCGGAGGGCAGGGAGGTGACGCCGTCGAGCCAGAGGTCGGCGAGGCGTACGGCTTCTTCGACGGCGGCGCGGTCGTTGGGGCCGACGCTGGCGTCCTTGGAGCCGTCCTGGGCGCCGGAGGCGACGGTCTGGCGGGCGATGTCCTTGGCCATGTCCCAGTTCACGGGGCCGCCCTCGTAGGACAGCATCTGGCCGAGCTTCTGGAACGCGGCGCCGAGGTCGCCCGGGTCCATGCCGCCCTGTCCGCCGCCCAGCGAGCCGAACATCGCGGCGAGGGGGTTGTCGGCGCCGCCCTGGCCGCCGAAGCCGAACGGTCCGGGCATGCCGCCCTCGCCGCCCTGCTTCTTCTTGTTCTCGTCCCCGTCCTCAGGCTCTTCGGGAGGTACGCCGAATCCGAATGGGATGTCACTCACGGGTTTCCTCGGCTCTTCTCGTCGATTTCGTCGGACGGTCTGCTGAAGCAGCTGGATCAACTGCGGATTCTGCATCGTTCCGGTGGGCTCTGCCTCCAGCCTAGACACCCGTCAGGCAGGATGGAGTCCTCGCACCTCGTACCAGAAACAACCGCTGGAGACGCCCGGTGAGTTCCTCCGAGACCCACGTTCGCGCAGCGCGAACCCCCTCCGTCGCTGTCACCGGTGCCGCCTCCGGTGTCGGGGCGCTGTTGACCGAGCGGCTTGCGGCGTCCGAGGACATCAAGCGGGTGATGGCTCTGGACGAGCGCACCGGCGATGTGAGTGAGGCGCAGTGGCACGCGCTCGACATCCGGGATCCGGCGCTCGCCGATCACCTGCGGGGTGACGGGGACCCGGTGGATGTGGTGGTGCACCTGGCCGTCGATCTCGATCTGGAGACGGATCCCTCGGCCCGTACGGCGTACAACGTGCGCGGGACGCAGACGGTGCTGACGGCCGCCGCGGCGGCGGGTGTGCGCCGGGTTGTGCTGTGCACCTCGGCGATGGTGTACGGCGCGTTCGCCGACAACGACGTGCCGTTGGCGGAGGACGCGGAGGTCCGGGCGACGGCGGAGGCGACGGGTGTCGGTGATCTGCTGGAGATCGAGCGGCTGGCGCGGCGGGCGCCGCGTGCGCATCCGGGGCTGAATGTGACGGTGGTGCGTCCGGCGGTGCTGGTGGGCGCGGGGATGGACACGGCGCTGACGCGGCATTTCGAGTCGCCGCGGCTGCTGGTGGTGGACGGTTCGCGGCCGTGCTGGCAGTTCTGTCATGTCGAGGATCTGGTGAGCGCGCTGGAGTACGCGGTGCTGGAGAAGGTCGACGGGGAGGTGGCGGTCGGCTGTGACGGCTGGCTGGAGCAGGAGGACGTCGAGGAGCTGAGCGGTATCCGCCGGATGGAGCTTCCTTCGGCGGTCGCGCTGGGTGCGGCTTCGCGGTTGCACCGTCTCGGTCTGACGCCTTCGCCGGCGGGGGACCTGGCGTACACGATGCATCCGTGGGTGGTGAGCGGGTCCCGGCTGCACGATGCGGGGTGGCGTCCGGCGTGGACGAACGAGGAGGTTCTGGCGGAGCTGCTGGAGGAGGTCGCGGGCAAGCACACCGTGGCGGGCCGCCGTCTGGGCCGGACGGAGGCGGCGACGGCCGCGGGTGCGGCGGGTGCGACGGTGGCGCTGCTGGGTACGGCCGCGCTGGTCCGGCGGGCCCGTAAACGCCGGGGGCTGTGACGCGGGGCGGTCGTCGGCCGGGCGGGTCCGGGTGCCGGGTGCGGTGTGCGGATCCGCTTCCGCAAAGTGTTCCGGGCGGGCAAACGGTTCCGTTGCCCGCGTCGGTACGGCAGCATGAGCGTCATGGCACACACGTACGACCATCCTGGTGAGCTCGCGGCGGACGATCCGATCCGGCTGCTGGGTATCCGAGAGGCGCCGCTTTCCGTCGACGAGGTTTTCGCGGCGGTGGGTGATGACGCGGCGGGCGGTACCGCGCTGTTCGTCGGGACCGTGCGTGATCATGACGGGGGTGTGGACGTCGCCCGGCTGGGCTATTCCTCGCATCCGACGGCGGAGGCCGAGCTGCGCCGGGTCGCCGAGAAGGTGGCGGCGGATTTCCCGGTGCGGGCGCTGGCTGCGGTGCACCGGGTGGGGGATCTGGCGGTCGGTGACCTGGCGGTGGTCGTGGCGGTGTCCTGTCCGCACCGTGCGGAGGCGTTCGACGCCTGCCGGAGGCTGATCGACGACCTGAAGCACGAGGTGCCGATCTGGAAGCATCAGACGTTCTCGGACGGTTCCGAGGAGTGGGTCGGCGCCTGCTGAGGCGGCGCGTGGCGAGGCGTCGTACCCTCTGTTCGCGCTCCGTGCGCGGGGGTCAACTCGCCCTGGGGGAGGGGGAGATCCGGGGCGGGTGGGTGATCGCGTAACCGAACCCCGGCCCGGCGCGTTCTCTCTCCGAGGGTTAATCTGCTCATCAGCCGGTTACCCGGCAGATGACGGCACAGTCAAGGCTCCGGAGGTCTCCGTGGCGGCTCTCTCCTGGTTGCTGATCCCATTTCTCGCTGCTGTGGCGGCGGGTGTCTGGGGAAGCTGGGCTGCTCGTCGAAAGTCCACGACACCGGATGCGGCGGGCGTTGCGGGTTACGAACGTTTCCGTGCGGCGATGGAACGGTCCCGGCAGGAGGCGGACGGGCAGTCCGCGGCCGGCGCTGACGCCGCCGGTGAGGGCGACCGGGCGGCGCGTGCCGTTCCGGCGGTGGCGGGTTCGGCCTCTGGCCCGGACGGACCGGCCCGGACGGCCGACTGACAGACGTCTCCCGTACTGTCGTGGCATGCCACGCCGCACCGCAACGATGCTCGCTTCCATGCTGGTCCTCATAGCGCTGCTCTGCGCGGGTGTTCTGATCAAGGTGCCGTACGCGGAGATGTCCCCGGGGCCGACGGTGAACACCCTCGGCGACCACGGCGGCGAGCCCGTGCTGAACATCAAGGGCCACAAGACGTACGAACCGTCGGGCGGGCACCTGAACATGACGACG
The DNA here is from genome assembly GCF_012726235.1 of Streptomyces sp. HNM0574. Taxonomy (GTDB): domain Bacteria; phylum Actinomycetota; class Actinomycetes; order Streptomycetales; family Streptomycetaceae; genus Streptomyces. Next base: position 335,357 of record NZ_JAASAH010000003.1, on the reverse strand, counting down.
GTGCGCGTCACCAGTGCCGACTACAAGATGAATCTGGTCAGTGCGGTGTCGGGCTGGCTGAAGCACGACAGCGCGGTGGTGCCGCACAAGACGCTGTATCCGGACGACAAGTCGGCCGAGGAGGTCGACGAGCAGAACGCCGAGGAGTTCAGCGCCTCGCAGGAGAGCGCGAAGGTGGCGGCGCTGCGGGAGATCGACGCCCCGGTCACCGCGCACACGATCGTCTCGTCGGTGGTGAAGGGCGGCCCGTCGGAGGGCGAGCTGCACGCGGGGGACGTGGTGCGGGCGGTCGACGGCAAGCGGGTCGGTGAGGATCCGCAGGAGGTCGCCGATCTGGTGACGGAGCACGAGCCGGGTGAGCGGGTCACGTTCTCGGTGGTGCCGAAGAGCAAGGCGGACGCGGCGGCGAAGGCGCACCGGAAGCTCACCGACCGGGACGCGCGGGAGATCACGCTGCGGACGGAGAAGGCGCCGGAGGACGGCCGGGCGATCGTCGGTATCCAGCCGGGTGTCGGGCACACGTTCCCCTTCGACATCGACATCAAGCTGGCGGATGTGGGAGGTCCGAGCGCGGGGCTGATGTTCGCGCTGGGCATTGTGGACAAGCTGACGCCGGGTGATCTCACGGGCGGGCAGTTCATCGCGGGGACGGGCACGATCGACGACAAGGGCGAGGTCGGTCCGATCGGCGGCATACAGATGAAGACGGTCGCGGCCCGTGCGCAGGGCGCGAAGTTCTTCTTCACTCCGGAGGGCAACTGCGCTTCGGCGGCGAAGGACAAGCCGGACGGTCTGACGCTGGTGAAGACGGGCACGATGGACGAGGCGATGGACGCGCTGGGGAAGATCCGCAAGGGGGACACGGGCGCGCTGCGGGAGTGCGAGGCGAACTGACTCCGCTGCGGCGCCCGTCGGCGCACCGCCCGGGTGCTGCGGGCTGAGACGACGGCGGCCCCGCGTCCCGGGTGCGGAATCCGCCCGGGGCGCGGGGCCGCCGTCTCGCGTCCGCCCGCTCGCCGTTGCCGGGGTCAGTCCTCGAAGGTGGCGGCCAGGGCCTGGGCCAGGCCGGGGACGAGTCCCTCGCCGGTGAGCACCTCGGTCTTGCTGTCCTTCTCCCGCAGCCGGACGGCGGCTTCGCGCTTGCCGTCGCGCAGGACGGCGACGGTCATCCGTACTTCCTGGCGCTCGGGGTGTTCGGCGACCCAGCGGGCCAGCCGGTCCTCGGCGCCTTCGTGCTGGAGCTCTTCCGGAACGGACGCCTCCGCCGACGGGGGGAGCATCTGCCGCTCGACGGTGAGGGCGCAGCCGGTCACCGCGTCGGGCCAGGCGATGGTGGCGAGGAACTCGTCCAGCGGCGTGCCGGGCGGGAGCTCGTCCTGCTCCACGGGGGTGAGCGAGGCGGCCTTGGCGTCCTCGCTCTCCTCGTCCATGCCGAGCTGGCCGGCGAGTTCGGGCTGCTGGGCGCGGAGTTGCGCGGTGTCGACGAGGGCGAAGAGCCGGGCGGGCTGGTCCCAGCCCATTCCCGCCGCGTACTCGTCGATTTCGAGTACGGCGCGGGTCAGCGGGTCGGCGGCGATCGGTGTTCCGTCAGTGGGGAGGTTGTCCATCCCCATATCGTGCCGCCTCGTACCCCGGAAACGGGAACTGGGTAAAGCTTCGTTAAGTTGCATGAGTGGGCCTACGATGCGGGGCCCAGCTTGCGAGCGGTTGAGCTTGTCGACTGAGCTTGTCGCTGTCTTTCATCCATAGCGAATCTTCGAGGTGCGCACCTTGGCTTTCCAGATGCCGGACCGGGGCTCGTCAGGCCCGTCCGGGCCACGGATCAGAGTGGGCCGGCCATCGCGGCGGGCCCGGACGGGCTTGCTGACGGTTGGTGTGCTGGCCGTCCTCGCCATGCTGTTCGTCATGTTCGCCGGGTTCTGGACCGATTGGCTCTGGTACCGCTCGGTCGACTACAGCTCGGTCTTCACCAAGACCCTGTGGACCAAGATCGGCATGTTCGCCGTCTTCGGTCTGCTGATGGCCGGGGCGGTCGGTTTCAACGTGTGGCTGGCGCACCGGCTCCGGCCGCCGCTCAGCGCGATGTCGATGGAGCAGCAGAGCCTCGACCGCTACCGCATGGGCATCGCGCCGTACAAGAAGTGGGTGCTGCTGGGCGTCACGGCGCTCATCGGTCTGGTTTCGGGTGCTTCGGCGTCCGGGCAGTGGCGCACCTGGCTGATGTGGATCAACGGTGTCCCGTTCGGCGAGAAGGACCCGCAGTTCGGCAAGGACGTGGCGTTCTACGCGTTCGATCTGCCGTGGTACCGCTTCCTGCTGAGCTTCGGTTTCGCCGCGGCGGTGCTGTCGCTGCTGGCGGCCGCGCTGGTGCACTACCTGTACGGCGGCCTGCGGGTGACGACGCCGGGCGCGCGGGCGACGGCGCAGGCGACGGGCCATCTGTCGGTGCTGCTGGGTATCTTCGTCGCGCTGAAGGCGGTGGCGTACTGGCTGGACCGGTACGGTCTGGCGGTCAAGTCGGGTGACTTCAAGGCGACGGACAACTGGACGGGTCTGAAGTTCGTCGACGCGAACGCGTATCTCCCGGCGAAGACGATTCTGTTCTGCATCGCCATCATCTGCGCGGTGCTGTTCTTCGCCACGATCTGGCGGCGTACGTGGCAGCTGCCGGTGATCGGCTTCGGTCTGATGGTGCTCTCGGCGATCCTGATCGGCGGTCTGTACCCGGCGATCGTGCAGAAGTTCCAGGTCCAGCCGAACGAGCAGGCCAAGGAGACGCCGTACATCAAGAAGAACATCGAGGCGACGCGGAACGCGTACGACATCGATGACGCGAAGGTGACGGACTACTCGGGCACCAGCAAGGCCGACAACGAGAAGCTGCGGGACGCGGCGGACACCACGGCCAGCATGCGGCTGCTCGACCCGAACGTCGTCTCGCCGACGTACCAGCAGAAGCAGCAGGTCCGCGGGTACTACCAGTTCCCGGCGACGCTGGATGTGGACCGGTACAAGGACGACGAGGGGAACGACCAGGACACGGTCGTCGGTCTCCGTGAGATCAACACGGACGGCATCCCCGAGAAGAACTGGATCAACGAGCACTTCAAGTACACCCACGGCTACGGCATGGTCGCGGCCAAGGGCACCACGACGGACAAGGACGGCGCGCCGGCCTTCACGGAGAAGGACCTTCCGCCCAAGGGCGAGATGGGCAAGTACCAGCCGCGCATCTACTACGGCGAGAAGACGACGCAGTACTCGATCGTCGGTGGTCCGCAGAAGGAGCTGGACTACGCGGACGACGAGGGCGAGAAGACGTACACGTACACCGGCAAGAGCGGTGTGAATCTCGCCAATCCGGTCAACCGGGCGGCGTACGCGGTGAGTTTCGGTGAGCCCCAGATCCTGTACTCGGGTGCGATCGGCGAGGGTTCGCGCATCCTGTACAACCGGACGCCGAAGGAGCGCGTGGAGTCGGTCGCCCCGTGGCTGACGATCGACGGCGACCCGTACCCGGCGGTCGTGGACGGCCGGATCAAGTGGATCGTGGACGCCTACACGACGTCGAACGGCTACCCGTACTCGTCCCGTACGACGCTGGGCGACACGACGGCGGATTCGCTCACCGACGGTCAGCGCGCGGTCGTCGCGCAGCAGAACCGGGTCAACTACATCCGGAACTCGGTCAAGGCGACGGTCGACGCGTACTCCGGTGACGTCGAGATGTACCAGTGGGACACCAAGGACCCGGTGCTGAAGACGTGGATGAAGGCGTTCCCGGACACGGTGCAGCCGAAGAGCGAGATCAGCGACCAGCTGATGGATCATCTGCGCTACCCGCAGGACCTGTTCAAGGTGCAGCGGGAGCTGCTGACCCGCTACCACGTGACCTCGCCGGCGCAGTTCTACAGCGGCAGTGAGCGCTGGCAGGTGCCGAACGATCCGACGCATCAGGGCAGTGGTTCGGTGCCGCCGTACTACCTGAGTCTGAAGATGCCGGATCAGGACAAGCAGAAGTTCTCGCTGACGACGACGTTCACGCCGAACAAGCGGGACACGCTCGGTGCGTTCATGGCGATCGACGCGGATGCGCGCAGCGACGAGTTCGGGAAGATCAGAATCCTGAAGCTGCCGTCCAACACGACGGTCTCGGGCCCGAAGCAGGTGCAGAGCAAGTTCAACTCCGATCCGGAGATCGCTGAGTCGCTGAACCTGCTCAAGAGAGGCGACTCGGAGATCGAGTACGGCAACCTGATGACGGTTCCGGTGGAGGGCGGTCTGCTCTACGTCGAGCCGGTGTACGTCCGTGGTGCGGGCACCAACTACCCGCGCATGCGGAAGGTTCTGGTGACGTACGGCGAGCAGATCGCGTTCGAGAACACGCTCGGGGAGGCGCTGGACAAGGTCTTCGACACCGAGGGCAGAACCGATCCGGGCGACGGCGATCAGGGTCAGGACCAGGGCCAGGATCAGGATCAGGGTCAGACGCCGCCGGACAACCCGACGGCCCGTGAGGCGCTGAAGGACGCGCAGGAGGCGTACGACGCGGGCCAGAAGGCGCTGGAGAACGGCGACTGGGAGGCGTACGGCAAGGCGCAGAAGGATCTGGACGCCGCGCTCAAGGAGGCGGCGGAGGCCGAGGAGCAGGGCGGTGGCTCGGGCGGTGGCGGCCAGTAGGCGGTCATCGGCATCCCGCGCCGTGGTGTAGGGTTGAACTCACAACGGCGCGGGGTGGAGCAGCTCGGTAGCTCGCTGGGCTCATAACCCAGAGGTCGCAGGTTCAAATCCTGTCCCCGCTACTGCGAGAGAAGGGCCCGGAGTCTCGGACTCCGGGCCCTTCTCGTGCGTGGGGTGCGCCGTGGTCGCAGTGCGGCGACGAAATGACAAGTCCTCTGAGCGGTCACCGGTTTGAGGCATCTCTGTGTCGGGAAGTCGACAAACCGCTGAAGTGACCTCACTGGCTGCGGTATACCAGGTGTACGCGGGTTGCAGGTGGTGCGACGATGGGGCTTATGGGGGACAACGTGAGGCTCAACGGTCCACCGCGGGCCGGTGAGAGCCGGAGTGGGACGAACGAGGCGGCGGCCGACGTCGCCGCCGTCAGCGCGCTCGGTGCTCAACTCCTGCGCCGCGGCGACCTGGACGAGGCCGAGAGGTACCTGCGCGCCGCCACCGCGGCCGGGGACCGTGCCGCGGCCAACAACCTCGGCGTGCTGCTGCATCAGCGCGGCTACGCGGACGAGGCCGCCGGCTGGTGGCGCATCGCGGCCGTCGCGGGGTCGGCCGCGGCGGCGCACGCGCTCGGCAGACACCACCGTGAACGCGGCGACGAGCCGGCGGCGCACTACTGGCTGCGCCAGTCCGCCGAATCCGGCCATGTGCTGGGCGCGTTCGGGCTCGGCGACCTGCTGGAGCACCGGGGCGAGGACGGCGCCGAGGAGTGGTTCCGCGCCGCCGCCGAGCGGGGGCACCGCGAGGCCGCGTACCGGGTGGCGCAGATCATCAGCGCCCGCGAGGAGCGGGCGGAGAGCGAAAGCGCCCGCCGTGCGGGGGAGTTCGCCGAGTCGGCGGTGACGAGGAGCGTCACGGAGCCGGTCACGACGAGCCGCCGTCTGGTGCCGAAGGAGCTGCTGGAGTCCCCCGAGGCGACGGGCGAGGCGCGAAGTGGCGTCCCGCGCGGCCCCGTTGACGACGGTATCGACGACGGCGGTGACGGCGCCCCGGTCAGCGGGCTGGCGGAGTTCGAGGCGGTGGCCGGGCGCGAGGCCGAGCAGTGGTACCGGCAGGCGGCGGCCCGCGGGCACAGCAAGGCCGCGCTGCGGCTGGGCACGCTGCTGGAGCGGCGCGGCGAGCTGAAGGAGGCCGGGCGCTGGTATCTGACGGCGGCGAAGGAGGGCGAGGCCCGCGCCGCGTGCGCGCTCGGTTTCCTGCTGCGGGACGCGGGCGACGAGGACAGTGCCGTCGTCTGGTGGCGCCGTGCCGCCGAGGACGGTGACGGGAACGCGGCCAACGCCCTGGGTGCGCTGCACGCGGACCGGGGCGAGCGGCAGGCCGCCGAGCGCTGGTACCGGGTGGCGCTCGACGCGGGCAGCGACAACGGCGCCTTCAACCTGGGGCTGCTGTGCGCGGCGCAGGGGCGTACGGCGCAGGCCGAGCAGTGGTACCGCCGGGCCGCGTACGCGGGGCACCGGGAGGCGGCGAACGCGCTCGCGGTGCTGCTGCTGCAGCGCGGCGACGCGGACGGCGCGGAGCCGTGGTTCTCGAAGGCGGCGGAGGCGGGCAGCGTCGACGCCGCGTTCAACCTGGGCATCCTGCACGTCGGCCGGGGCGACGACGGTACGGCGCGTGAGTGGTACGAGCGTGCGGCCGGTGCCGGGCATGCGGAGGCGGCGCTTCAGGTCGGCATCGCCTTGCTGCGGGAGGGCGACGAGCACGGCGCGGAGCGGCAGTTGAGGTGCGCGGCGGGCGGCGGGAGCGTCGAGGGCGCGTTCCGGCTGGGCACGCTGCTGGAGCGCAGGCATCCGCGGGAGGACGCGACGGGCGCCTCGGGCGCGGGCGATGTCGTGGGGGCGCGCGCGGAGCACGAGGAGTGGTACGAGCGCGCCGCCGAGCGCGGTCACCGCCGTGCGCAGGTGCGGCTGGGGATGTGCGCGGCGGAGCGCGGCGAGGTCGTGGACGCGGCGCGCTGGTACCGCGCGGCCGCCGAGGCGGGCAGCCCCAACGGGGCGTTCAACCTGGGCCTGTTGCTGGCCCGCGAGGGCAGCGAGCCGGAGGCGGCGCTGTGGTGGACCCGTGCGGCGGAGGCGGGGCACGGGCGCGCGGCGCTGCGCCTGGCGCTGCTCAACGCGCGCCGGGGTGAGCTCGCCGAGGGGCAGTACTGGTGCACGCGGGCCATGGAGCTGGGTTCGGCCGAGGTGGCTGAGCGGGCGGCCAAGCTGCACGACGCGCTGCGGTCCGAGCTGTCGGCGTAGCGGTGCTTTCGCGCGTACCGGCGGGTGACCGCCGGCGCGCGGAGGCCGGTGCGCGGGCGGGTTTCCGGGGCGGGTGGGACGCGATTTGCACCTGGCGTTCGCAGCGGGTTAAAGTAAATGCACAACGGCGCGGGGTGGAGCAGCTCGGTAGCTCGCTGGGCTCATAACCCAGAGGTCGCAGGTTCAAATCCTGTCCCCGCTACTGAAAACGAAGGCCCGGATCCTCGGATCCGGGCCTTCGTTCTTTTCGCGTGCGCGGTGACCCGCCACGTCAATCACGTTGCGCAGTACGTCAGTTACCACGCGTGAGACGTCACAGCTTGTGGCCCACCGCTTCCGCGTACAGCCGCCGGTCGACGAGGCGTTCCTCGGGCAGTGGCGGGCCCTTCGTCACCCCGGCGTCCCGGTAGGCGCGTTGCAGCCGGTCCGTCGTGCCCTTGCGGATCTCCCAGTCCATGCGGAGCGACGGGACGGAGGTCAGGGTCCTGGTGTCCTGCCGCAGCGCCTTGGAGAGTTGGGCGACGAACTCCGGGTTCTTCTTGTAGTCCCCGGCGAAGTGGGTGTTGATGGTGCGGATGTACGCGCGCAGCAGGGCGACGCCCGCGTCGACGTCCTCGCTCAGCAGGTTCGGCCCGTACAGCGCCCCGCCCAGGGGTTCGCCCACGGGCTGGCCGCCGAGGAAGGCGTAGCGCTTGTTCCCGTCGACCTTGCGCCACACCGGGTCGAGCAGCCAGGCGGAGTCGGCGCCTCCGCTGGTGAGCGCGGTGAGGACGTCGGCGGAGCCGAGCTGCTGGAAGGTGACGGAGTCCATGGAGGCGCGGTGCCGGGCGAAGATCGAGTCCATCGGGTAGGCGATCACGGAGCCCTTGCCGATCATCGTGCCGATCTTCCGGCCCTTGAGGTTCACCGACTCCGCCGCGCCGCTTCCCCGCTGTTCGCCCTTCTTCAGCCTGACCCACAGCCCGCTCTTGGAGGACGGGTCGGGGGAGAAGTTGCCCGCGACCCAGCGGATGTCGAAGCCGCCGTTGATGCCGTTGACGACGGCCGCCTCCGGCGCGGCCCACAGCGCGTCGATCTCGCCCTTGGCCAGCAGCGGCAGCGCCTCGGGGGTGGGCAGCACCTTGAGGTCGACGTCCAGGCCCTCCTTCGCGAACTCGCCCTCGGCCAGGGCGATCCGGAGCGGCCCGACGTATTCGGCGCTGAGGGTTCCGGTGGCGATGGTCAGCTTCCGCTTCTTCTTCAGCGGGCGGGGCGCGGGCGCGCCCGGCTCGCAGCGTGCGGGCGTGCGGTCCTCGGCGAGGTCGGACGGCGGGGTCCAGGACTTCTCGCCGCAGCCGCGTACCGGTGTGATGTCGCGGGGCGCGGTGTCGATGGCGCCGCCGTCCTGCGCGGTGCAGCCGGCGAGGGCGAGCGCGGTGGCGGTGAGCGCGCCGACGAGGGCGGCGGGGGTGCGGGTGCGCAAGGGGGCCTCCGGGGAGAGCGGGACGTCGGGGGACCTGCGTCAGGACTGGCCGCGTCCGCGGTCGCGGGGTGCCCAGGGGGTGACCAGGCGGCCGAGGAACCGGACCAGTTCGGAGAAGGCGACGCCGAGGACCGCGACGCAGAGGATGCCGACGAACATCACGTCGTTCTGGAACAGCGCGCGGGAGTCGAAGATCAGGTGGCCGAGCCCGTCCGTCGCGGCGATGGACTCGGACGCGACGATCACCAGCACCGCGACGCCCGCCGCGATCCTGGCCCCCACCAGTACGGACGGCAGCGAGGCGGGCAGCAGGACGTGGCGGAACATCTGCCAGGGCCCGGCGCCGAAGACGTGCCCGGCGTCGCGGTGTCCCGCGGGGACGGCGAGCACGGCGGCCATGGTCGAGATCCAGACGAAGAAGAAGACCGTGGCCGCGACCAGCGCGATCTGCGGCCCCTCGCCGAGCCCGAACATGTTGAGGAACACGGGCAGCAGGGCCAGCTTCGGCACCACGTACAGGGCGTCCAGCATCGGCTCCAGCGCGGCCCTGACCAGCGGGAGCGAGCCCATCAGCAGGCCCAGCAGGTAGCCGGAGACGGTGCCGATGAGGTAGCCGGCGAGGACCCGCTTGAGGGTGGCCCAGGTGTCGGGCCGCAGCTCCCCGTCGAGGGCGCGCTGCCAGCCGTCGGCGAGGATCGCGGAGGGCGCGGGGTAGATCCGGTCGTCGATCCACCGCTGGTCGGCGGCGAGTTGCCACAGCAGGACGAGGGCGAGCGGCACGGCCGCCGCCAGGGTGATCTCCAGGGTGCGGCGTCTGCGGTGGGTGCCCGCCGGGTCGGTCTCGCGCGGTCCGGGGCGGCGTCTGAGGACGCCGGGGGAGTCGTCGGCGGGGGCGGTGGCCTCCGCCGGGTCCGTGGTGTTGTCGCTGAGGGTGCTCACGGTGTGGCCGCCTCCTGCCGTTCGTGGTCGACCTCGCCGCGCAGCAGGTCCCACAACTCGTCCTTGAGCGCGGTGAATTCCGGTGCGGAGCGGACCTCGCCCGTCCGGGGCCTGCCGAAGGGCGGGCGGCGTTCGGCGATGATCCGTCCGGGGCGCGCGGACATCACCAGCACCCGGTCGCCGAGCACCAGTGCCTCTTCGAGGCTGTGCGTGATGAACAGCGTGGTGGTGCGGGTGGACTGGGTGAGCGCGAGCAGTTCGTCCTGCAGGATGGTGCGCAGCTGGGCGTCGAGCGCGGCGAACGGCTCGTCCATGAGCAGGATTTCGGGCTCGACGGCGAGGGCGCGGGCGATGGCGACGCGCTGCCGCATGCCGCCGGAGAGCGCGGCCGGGTAGGCGTCCGCGAAGTCGGCGAGGCCCATGCGCGCGAGCCAGCCGCGGGCGCGTTCGTCCGCGTCCCGGCGGGGGACGCGCTGGACGTCGAGGCCGAAGCGGACGTTGGCCAGGACGGTCTTCCAGTCGTAGATCCCGTAGTCCTGGAAGATCATCGCCGCGGGCCGGTCGTGGTGGGTGTGGATGTCCAGGCCGCCGGCGGAGGGGCGGAGCAGCCCGGCGGCGACGCGCAGCAGGGTGGACTTGCCGCAGCCGGACGGGCCGACGATGCAGACGAACTCGCCGGTGGCCACGTCGAGTTCGACCGGCCCGAGCGCGGTGAGCCGTCGCGCGCCCCGTCCGAAGGAGCGGGTGAGCGCGTGGGCACGGATTTTCGGGGAAGCGTCCATCGCCGGTGACGATATGACGGGTCGTCAGATCACGGCAAGGGTCGTGCCGTGGCGGGGAGCGGGCGCGCACGCGAACGAGCCCGCCCCGGTGCGGGGGACGGGCTCGGTGCTGAAGGGTGGCTTCCGGTCGGTGCCGGTCAGCCGCCGGAGCAGTTGGGGCAGGTGCCGCGGTACGTCACCGTGGCGTCCGAGATGGTGAAGCCGTAGCGCTCCGTCTCGGGGAGGGCGGCCAGCGGGTCGCCGCTCGGGTGGACGTCGCGGATGGTGCCGCACCCGGAGCAGACCAGGTGCTGGTGCGTGTGGCGCGCGTTCGGGTCGTAGCGTTTCGCGCGGCCGTCGGTGCTGACCTCGATGACCTCGCCGAGGGCGACGAGTTCGCTCAGCGTGTTGTAGACGGTGGCCCGCGCGATCTCCGGCAGGCGGTCCGCCGCGCGTGCGTGCACCTCGTCGGCGGTGAAGTGCACATGGTCGCCCTCGAGCACCTCGGCGACGACCCTCCGCTGCGCGGTGAGGCGCCAGCCGCGGTCCCGGAGCCGTTCCAGCAGGTCACTCATGCGCCCAGACTAGCAGCAGCCGGTCCATGAAAAGAACCCGTACGGGGTTGGCAATTATCTTGACTTGGACAAAGTCCAATGTAGGATCGCTTTCGGCGTGACCACAGCACAGCGACAGGAGACGTGACGTGACGGTTGCAGACAAGACCCCCGGGCCGCTGACCACGGAGGCCGGTGCTCCGGTGGCGGACAACCAGCAGAGCCAGACCGCTGGTCCTGGCGGTCCCACCCTGGTCCAGGACCAGCTGCTGCTGGAGAAACTCGCCCACTTCAACCGCGAGCGCATCCCGGAGCGGATCGTGCACGCGCGCGGCGCCGGCGCGTACGGAACGTTCACCGTCACCGCCGACGTGACGCGGTACACCCGCGCCGCCTTCCTCTCCGAGGTCGGCAAGCAGACGGAGACCTTCCTCCGCTTCTCCACGGTCGCGGGCAACCTCGGCGCGGCCGACGCGGTGCGTGACCCCCGCGGCTTCGCGCTGAAGTTCTACACCGAGGAGGGCAACTACGACCTCGTCGGCAACAACACGCCGGTGTTCTTCATCAAGGACGCCATCAAGTTCCCCGACTTCATCCACACCCAGAAGCGCGACCCGTACACCGGCTCGCAGGAGGCGGACAACGTCTGGGACTTCTGGGGTCTGTCGCCCGAGTCGACGCACCAGGTGACCTGGCTCTTCGGTGACCGCGGCATCCCCGCGTCCTACCGCCACATGAACGGCTACGGCTCGCACACCTTCCAGTGGACTAACGCCGACGGCGAGGTCTTCTGGGTCAAGTACCACTTCAAGACCGACCAGGGCATCAAGAACCTGCCCGCCGACGAGGCCGACGTCCTCGCGGGCAAGGACCCCGACAGCCACCAGCGGGACCTGCGTGAGTCCATCGAGCGCGGCGAGTACCCGACCTGGACGGTGCAGGTGCAGGTCATGCCCGCGGCCGACGCGTCGAACTACCGCTTCAACCCGTTCGACCTGACCAAGGTCTGGCCGCACGAGGACTACCCGCCGATCGAGATCGGCAAGCTGGAGCTCAACCGCAACCCGGAGAACATCTTCGCCGAGGTCGAGCAGTCCGTCTTCTCGCCGCACCACTTCGTGCCGGGCATCGGCCCGTCGCCGGACAAGATGCTCCAGGGCCGTCTCTTCGCGTACGGCGACGCGCACCGCTACCGCGTCGGCATCAACGCCGACCACCTGCCGGTCAACCGCCCGCACGCCACGGAGGCCCGTACGCACGGCCGGGACGGCGTGATGTACGACGGCCGGCACGGCGGCGCGAAGAATTACGAGCCGAACAGCTTCGGCGGCCCGGTGCAGACCAACGCGCCGCTGTGGGAGCCCACCGCGGTCTCCGGCGTCACCGCCGACCACGAGGCCCCCTCGCACGCCGAGGACGACGACTTCGTCCAGGCCGGCAACCTCTACCGCCTGATGTCGGAGGACGAGAAGTCCCGTCTGATCGACAACCTCGCGGGCTTCATCTCGCAGGTCTCGCGGGACGACATCGCCCAGCGCGCGATCGAGAACTTCCGCAAGGCGGACGCGGACTACGGCAAGCGGCTGGAGGCCGCGGTCCAGGCCCTGCGCGGCTGACAGACCCGCCTGCCGTACAAAACGGAGGGACCGGACGCCAAGGGGCTCCGGTCCCTCCGCTGTTGTGCCGGGTCAGGCGGGTACGGGCCGGCCGCGGGCGGCGGCCCCGCCCTCCTCGCGGGTGGTCCAGCAGCGCACGATGTCGCGTACCGAGACCACGCCGACCGGCTCCCGTTCGTCGAGCACGATCAGGTGCCGGAAGCCGCCGCGGGTCATCGTGGCGGCCGCCTCGGTCAGCGTCCACGAGGGTGCGGCGAAGACGACGGCGGTGGTGGTGTGCGACTGCGCGGTCTCCCGGTCCGGGTCCTGGGCGGCGCCGAGGGAGTTGAGGATGTCGCGCTCGGTGAGGATGCCGAGCCCGCAGGTGTCGGGGTCGAGGACGACGGCCGCGCCGACGCGTCGCGTCGACATCAGTTCGGCGGCCTGCCGGAGGGTGTGTGCCGGGCCGATGGTGAGGACGACCCGGCTCATGGCGTCGTGGACGAGGGTGGGCATGTCGGTGAGCCACCTTCCTTGGCGGAACCGCGTCCCCTTCGAGAAGCGATTCACAAGGGCACAAGCCTTTCGGCTCACATGCTCACATGCCGTGACGGGCCGTCACAAGAGCCTCGTACGGGTGGATGACGCCGCCCCGCTCAGCTCGTCAGGTAGCGCAGCAGCTCGCCGTGCAGCCGCCCGTTGGACGCCGCCGCGTTGCCGCTGTGCGGGCCGGGGTTGCCGTCGAGCCCGGTGAAGGAGCCGCCCGCCTCCTGCACGATCACGGCGTTCGCGGCCATGTCCCACACCGACAGCTCCGGCTCGGCGCACATGTCGACCGAACCCTCGGCCACCATCATGTACGGCCAGAAGTCGCCGTAGCCGCGGGTGCGCCAGCAGTCCCGCGTCAGCTGAAGGAAGCCGTCCATCATGCCGCGCTCCTCCCAGCCGTGCAGCGAGGAGTACGCGAACGAGGCGTCCTGCACGCGCTCCACGCGGGACACCTCCAGCCGGGACGCCTGGGCCAGACTCCGGCCGGTGTACGCGCCGCCGTCCTTCATCGCCCACCAGCGGCGGTTGAGCGCGGGGGCCGAGACGAGGCCGACGACGGGCTCGTCACCCTTCTCGGTCAGCTCCGTGAGCGCGATCAGGGTCGCCCACACGGGTACTCCGCGCACGTAGTTCTTGGTGCCGTCGATCGGGTCGATGATCCAGCGGCGGGGGGCGTTGCCCTCGGTGCCGAACTCCTCGCCGACCACGGCGTCCCGCGGGCGCGTGCGCTGGAGCGACGTGCGGATCAGCTCCTCGGCGGCCTTGTCGGCCTCGGTCACCGGCGTCATGTCGGGTTTCGTCTCGACCTGCAGGTCGAGGGCCTTGAACCGCTCCATGGTGGCGGCGTCGGCGGTGTCGGCCAGTACGTGGGCGAGGCGCAGATCATCGTGGTAGTCCGGCATGTGCGAACAGTATCGACCGACCCCGTGGCCAGCCACAGCGCCCGGGCCGGGGCCGCCGGCGGGCGGGCGCGCGGGGCCCGGTTCCTCCCGCGCGGGGTGTCTTGACAGCTTCTGCCGGCCCGTCAATTCTGTCCGGCACCCCAGCTGTCGGGCACGGGAGGACAACGATGCCCACCGCACGCGAGGCACTGCTGGCGGCCGCCGCACGGGCCGTCTCGGTTCAGCCGTGGACGGGGGTGCGCATGGTCGACGTCGCCGCGGCAGCGGGGGTGTCCCGGCAGACCCTCTACAACGAATTCGGGAGCAAGGAGGGGCTCGGCGCCGCGCTGGTGGAGCGCTGCGTGGAGACCTTCCTCGACGGCGCGGTACGGGCCGCCGCCGACGCCGGCCGCCGCGGAGCGGACCCGGCCGGCTGCTGCGCGGCCTCGGCGGCCTGGATGCTCCGCGCCGCGCGGGACGAGCCCGTCGTGCACGCCGCGCTCACCGGGAGCTGGGACAGCGCGATGCCGGTGCCCGGCGGCGGCCCGGCGCCAGGCGGCGGCCGCTCCTGCCGCGAGCCCGGCGGCCTGGCCTCGGTGCTGCGCGACCGCATGATCGCCGGGATGGGGGCCTCGGGCCGCCCCGCGGCGCAGCCCTCGCGGATCCCGCAGCAGCAACGGCTGGGCCGGGCCTGCGAGGTGGGGCTGCGGATGGCGCTGAGCTACGTCGTGGCACCGGTGGAGGCCCCGGACGACGAGACCTGCGCGGGCATCGGCGACGTCGTCCGCTCCCTGCTGCCGGAGCGCTGACGGCGGGCGGCGCGCGCTCGGATCAGTGCGCCCCGCCCGAGAGTTGGAGTCCGACGACGCCGATGATGACGAGCGTGATGGAGACCAGCTTCAGCGCGGAGACGACGTCACCGAGGAAGACCATCCCGTAGATCGCGGTGCCGGCCGCGCCGATGCCGGTCCACACCGCGTAGGCCGGGCCGACGTCGAGCCGCTTGAGGGCGAGGGTCAGCAGGCCGAAGCTGGCGAGTGCGAAGACGCAGAACGCGACCGTCGGCCACAGCCGGGTGAAGCCGTGCGACAGCTTCAGGCAGACAGCGAACCCCGTCTCCAGCAGACCGGCCACGACGACCAGTAGCCACGGCATATGGAAGGCCCTCCGTTGTCCCCGCCGCGCGTGCGGCCGCGAGCTCCCGCTCGTGCGGCCGTGCGGATTGTCGGTGCGATGATCGCACGCGAACCGGGACGAACCGGATCAATCTCCCTCGTGCTGCTCGCGCGTCGCCAGGAGCCGGCGCAGCGAGTACAGCCGCTCCGGGTCGGCGTGGCCGTCCGCGACCCACGGGTCCAGGGCGCAGTCCGGCTCGTCGTGGCCGCACGCGCGGGGGCACTCGGCGGTGCCGGGCTCCAGGTCCGGGAAGGCGTGGATGACGCGGGACGGGTCGATGTGGTGCAGCCCGAACGACCGGACGCCCGGGGTGTCGATGACCCAGCCGTCGTTGCCCGGCAGGGGCAGTGCCAGGGCCGAGGTGGTGGTGTGCCGTCCGCGGCCGGTGACCTCGTTGACGTGCCCGGTCGCCCGCTGCCGGTCCGGCACCAGGGCGTTCACCAGGGTCGTCTTGCCGACGCCGCTGTGCCCGACGAACACGGTGCTCAGCCCGTACAGCTGGGTGCGCACCTGCTCGGCGGCCTCGCCGGCGGCGAGTTCCTCGCGGCTGGTGACCGCGTACCGGATGCCGAGCGGCGCGTACTTCTCCAGCAGGGGTCCGGCGGGGGAGAGGTCCGACTTGGTGAGGACGAGCAGCGGGTCGAGTCCGGCGTCGAAGGCGGCGACCAGGCAGCGGTCGATGAGCCGCGGTCTGGGCTCGGGGTCGGCGAGCGCGGTGACGATGGCGAGCTGGTCCGCGTTGGCGACGATCACCCGCTCGTAGGGGTCGTTGTCGTCGGCGGTGCGCCGCAGCACCGAGGTGCGGGGGTGGACGCGGACGATGCGGGCGAGCGTGTCCTTCGCCCCGGACAGGTCGCCGACGAGCGCGACCCGGTCGCCCACCACGACGCCCTTGCGGCCCAGTTCGCGGGCCTTCATCGCGGTGACGGTACGGCCCTCGACGAGGCAGGTGATCCGCCCCCGGTCGACCGTCAGGACCTGGCCCTCGGCGGCGTCCTCGTGCTTCGGACGGGTGTGCGTGCGCGGGCGGCTGCCGCGGCGTCCGGGGCGTACGCGGATGTCGTCCTCGTCGGTGTGCTTGCCGTAGCGGCGCATCGCGGCGTACCCCTCAGCCTCGCCCTCCGTCGGGTTCGCCGAGCATGGCGGCCCACATGGCGGGGAAGTCGGGGAGGGTCTTGCCGGTGGTGGCGATGTTCTCCACCTCGACGCCCTCGACGGCGAGGCCGAGCAGCGCGCCGGCGGTGGCCAGCCGGTGGTCGTCGTAGGTGTGGAAGACGCCGCCGTGCAGCGGGCGGGGGCGGATGCGCAGGCCGTCCTCGGTCTCGGTGACGTCGCCGCCGAGGCCGTTGATCTCCTTGGTGAGCGCGGCCAGCCGGTCCGTCTCGTGCAGCCGGAGGTGGGCGACGCCGCGCAGCACGGACTCGCCCTCGGCGAGCGCGGCGACGGCGGCGATGCCCGGGGTCAGCTCGCCGACCTCGCTCAGGTCGACGTCGATGCCGTGGATCCGGCCGCTGCCGGTGAACGTCAGCCCGCGCTCGGTGAGTTCGCAGGAGCCGCCCATCGCGGTGAAGATCTCGCGCAGCGCGTCGCCGGGCTGCGCGGTGTGCGCGGGCCAGTCCGGGACGGTGACGGTGCCGCCGGTGACGAGCGCGGCGGCCAGGAACGGCTGCGCGTTCGACAGGTCGGGCTCGACGACCAGGTCACGGCCGAGCAGCGCGCCGGGGGTGACGCGCCAGACGTCGGCCTCGCCGCCGTCCTCGGGGGAGTCGACCTTGACGCCGGCCTGGCGCAGCATCTCGATCGTCATCCGGATGTGCGGCATCGACGGCAGCGCGCCGCCGGTGTGCCGGACCTCCACGCCCTGGTTGAACCGGGCGCCGGAGAGCAGCAGGGCGCTGACGAACTGGCTGGAGGAGGACGCGTCGATCTCGACCGTCCCGCCCTCGACCGAGCCGCCGCCGTGCACGGTGAGGGGGAGCGCGCCGCGCTTGTCGTCGTCGATGCGGGCGCCGAGGGCGCGCAGCGCGTCGATCACGCCGTGCAGCGGGCGCTCGTAGCTGCGCGGGTCGCCGTCGAACCGGACCGGGCCGTCGGCCAGCGCGGCGACGGGCGGCAGGAAGCGCATGACCGTGCCCGCGTTGCCGACGTCGACGGTGGCCGGGCCGTGCAGGCCGGCCGGGATGATCCGCCAGGCCTCGCCGCCGCCGGTGGCCGGGGCGCCGGTGGCGGACGAGCTGGAGGAGACCGTTTCCTCGATGTGCACGCCCATGGCCCGCAGCGCCCCGGCCATCAGCAGGGTGTCGCGGGAGCGGAGCGGGCGGCGCAGCCAGCCCGGCTCGGTGGAGAGCGCGGCCAGGACCAGGCCGCGGTTGGTGACCGATTTGGAACCGGGCACGGTGACGGTCGCGTCGATCGGGCCGGACGCGAGCGGCGCGCGCCAGTGAGCAGCGGCTTCAGTGGAATCGGTCATGGCCCACACTTTAGTGCGTTCGTGGAAGGCCGACGAAAACTGAAGTACCCCGTCCGACCTCCCCGTCGGGCCCCGCTCACAGCCTGAGGAGCCACCGTCCGCCGCCGATGAGGGCGCACAGGGACACCGCGTGGAAGAGCACCAGCCACACGGCGGCCGGGAGGTGGGTGAGCCGGGCGAGCTGGTCGGCGTCCGAGTCGGGGGCGCCTCCGCGGCGCCGCTTCCCCTGGAGCTCGAACACCGGCCGTACGCCGCCCAGCAGCAGGAACCACACGACGCCGTACGCGAAGGCGGCCTGGACGTGCGGTCCGGTCAGCCAGGAGACGAGGACGAAGGCGCCGCCGGAGAGGAAGACGGTGAGCACGCCGTACGCGTTGCGGATCATCACGAGCATGGCGAGGAGCAGCGCGGTGGCGAGCCAGAGCAGCAGCGTGATGTGGTTCGCGGCGAGCAGCCAGGCGCCGCCGAGGCCGAGCAGGGGCGGGGCGGTGTAGCCGGAGGCGGCGGTGAGCACCATGCCGATGCCGGTGGGCTTGCCGCGCGAGACGGTGAGGCCCGAGGTGTCGGAGTGCAGCCTGATGCCGTCGAGGCGGCGCCCGGAGAGCAGCGCGACGAGGCCGTGGCCGCCCTCGTGCGCGATGGTCACGGCGTTGCGCGATATCCGCCAGACGTTGTGCGGGGTGACGGCGGCCAGCGCGACGAGCCCGGTGACGATGACCAGCCACTGGTCCGGGTCGGGCTGGCTGCCGAAGACCCGGTCCCAGATCTCGGTGAAGCTCGCGGTGTCCATCTCTCCTCTTTCTCGTCCTTCTCGCTCGGGCCCCCGCTGGTTCGGTCGTCCGGGGGCCCGGCGGCGGTTCCCCCGCGTCCGGGTCCGGGGCGGCCTTGTGACACTCGGCCCGCGCCCCACGTGCGGCGTGGCAGTCTGGCACGTATGTGCGGTCGGTATGCAGCGAGCCGGAGGCCCGAGGATCTGGTGGGCCTGTTCGGGGTGGAGAAGTGGGACCCGGAGGAGACTCTGGAGCCGGACTGGAACGTCGCGCCGACGAAACAGGTGCACGCCGTCCTCGACCGCCCGCTCAAGGGCGCGGACGTGCCGGACCCGGTGCGGCAGCTGCGGGTGCTGAAGTGGGGCCTCGTCCCGTCCTGGGCGAAGGACCCCGGCAGCGGGCCGAAGATGATCAACGCGCGGGCCGAGACGGTGCACGAGAAGCCCGCCTACCGCCGTGCCTTCGCCTCCCGCCGCTGCCTGCTCCCGGCCGACGGCTACTTCGAGTGGGTCACCGCCGATACGGAACTGCGCCTGGAGCAGGAGGGGAAGCGGAAACGGGCCATGAAGCAGCCCTACTTCGTGACCCCGGCGGACGGCTCCGTGATGGCGATGGCCGGACTGTACGAGTTCTGGCGGGACCGGACGCTGCCCGGCGAGCACCCCATGGCCTGGTGGGTCACCTGCGCGGTGATCACCACCGAGGCCGAGACGGCGCCGCTGGCCGGGGACAGCGGCGAGGACGGACCGCGCTCGCTGTCGGACATCCACCCGCGGATGCCGCTGATGCTCACCGAGGACCGCTGGGACGCCTGGCTCGACCCCGCCCGCACCGAGGACGAGCAGCTGCGCGGCCTGCTGGCGCCGCCCCCGCCCGGGCTGATGCGCGCCTACCCGGTCTCCACCGACGTCAGCAACGTCCGCAACAACAGCCCCGACCTGCTCAAGCCGCTGGACGGCCCGGAGGTCGGCACCCTGTTCTGAGGGCGCCGTGCGGCAGGATGCCCCCATGAACGCCCCGAAGACCCAGACCGTCACCACCCCGGCGGGCGACGCCCGCATCACCTGGCACCACGCGGAGCACCCCCGCGCCGTGCTGGCCCTCGGCCACGGCGCGGGCGGCGGGATCGAGGCCCGGGACCTGCGGGCGCTGGCGGCGGCGCTGCCCGGTACGGGCGTGACCGTCGCGCTGGTCGAACAGCCCTGGCGGGTCGCGGGCAAGAAGGTCGCGCCCGCGCCGAAGACCCTCGACGCCGCCTGGACGGCGCTCTGGCCGGCCCTGGCCGCCGCCGGACCGCCGGTGATCGCGGGCGGGCGCAGCGCGGGCGCGCGGGTGGCCTGCCGTACGGGCCGTGAGCTGGGCGCCGTCGCGGTGCTCGCGCTGTCGTTCCCGCTGCACCCGCCGGGCAGGCCGGAGAAGTCGCGGGCCGAGGAGCTGACGGGCGCGGGGCTCCCGACGCTGGTCGTGCAGGGCGGCCGGGACCCGTTCGGGCGCCCCGGGGAGTTCCCCGCCGGGGCCCGGGTGGCCGAGGTGGCCTCGGCGGATCACGGGTTCGCGGTGCCGAAGCGGGCGGAGAGCGCGCGGGAGGGGATGGACGCGCAGGAGGCGGCGCTGGCCGTGATCACCGAGACGGTCGCCGGGTGGTGCGCGGAGATCTCCGGGGGCGGCCGGGAATGAGGCGCGGGGGCCGTGTGTTGTACGGCCCGTCGGAACGTTTCGATCGTCACGTCGAGAAAGGGAGCCGCCCGTATGGGTTCAGTCGCTTGCCCGCAGCGTCCCCAGGCCGTCGACCTGGACTGGGCCACGGTGGCGCTGTCCGGTGGTGCGGGGATTCCGGCGGCGGGGGGAGTCGAACGTCGTCTATTCTCCGATTCGAGTGGGTCCGCGTTCGGGCTCGCCGCGGCATCGGAGGAGGTGGGTCCGGTCACCGGGACCGAGAACGGCGGGAGTGACGGGCACGAGACCGAGGCGGCGCGCAGCGCGCGCTTCGAGCGGGACGCCCTCAACTACCTCGACCAGATGTATTCGGCAGCGCTCCGTATGACCCGGAACCCGGCCGACGCCGAGGACCTGGTGCAGGAGACCTACGCGAAGGCGTACGCGTCCTTCCACCAGTTCCGCGAGGGCACGAACCTCAAGGCGTGGCTGTACCGGATTCTGACCAACACCTTCATCAACTCGTACCGGAAGAAGCAGCGCGAACCCCAGCGCAGTGCCGCCGAGGAGATCGAGGACTGGCAGCTGGCGCGCGCCGAGTCGCACATGTCGACCGGGCTGCGCTCCGCCGAGGCCCAGGCGCTCGACCACCTCCCGGACTCGGACGTGAAGGAGGCCCTCCAGGCCATCCCGGAGGAGTTCCGGATCGCGGTGTACCTCGCGGACGTGGAGGGCTTTGCGTACAAGGAGATCGCGGACATCATGGGGACCCCCATCGGGACCGTGATGTCGCGTCTGCACCGCGGACGGCGGCAGCTTCGCGGCATGCTGGAGGACTACGCGCGGGGCCGCGGGCTGGTCCCGGCCGGTGCCGCGGCCGTCGGGGCATCGCCGGCTGAGCCGGGTGACGAGTCGCACGACCGGAAGGGCTCGGGCTCATGAGTTGCGGAGAGCCGCACGAAACGGACTGCTCTGAGGTCCTGGACCATCTCTACGAGTACCTCGACAAGGAGATGCCGGACCAGGACTCGGAGAAGTTCAAGGAGCATTTCGACGAATGCTCCCCCTGCTTCGAGAAGTACGGCCTCGAACAGGAGGTCAAGAAGCTGGTCAAGCGCTGCTGCGGACACGACGACGTCCCCGCGGACCTGCGGTCCAAGGTGATGGGACGGATCGAGGTGATCCGCGCCGGCGAGACGGCCGGTGAGCCCGCGGACGAGGCGGAGGGTTCCGGCGGCGACGCCGCCTCCGCCGGTCCGTCCGGGAAGCTCAGCGCGGCCGAGCAGGACGAGCTGGCCGAGCGGACGGTCCGGGAGGAGAACCGGGCCGAGCAGTCCGCGCACCCCTCGCCGCTGCGCAACAAGCCCGCCTGAACGGGCAGTTCGCCGCCCGCCACCCCCAAGTGCGCCCCTGACGGGGCCTGTCGGGCCGCATCTCACCCGAAGGTGTGAGCGGCTGCGGTGCGTTGCGGGACAATCCGGAAATCGCTCCGCGCCGCCCCGTCCCGTCGTCCTATCCTCCCCAACCGTCCCGGCAGGGGAGGAGGCGCGGTATGCGGACCCGGACGGCACGGCTGCCCCGGGCGGCCGTGGCGGGCATCGGCGCCGCCGTGCTCGCGGCCGCCGTCGCCGTGGCGCCCGCCCTGCGGGAGGCCGGCGAGGTCCGGTGGCCGGTGCTGCTGCCGCTGGCCGCGCTGTACGCCGCCGCCGAGTACGCCCTGCGCTGCCCGCGGCTGAGCCCCTGGCTGCCCCGGGACACGGGGCCGTTCACCCCGCTCTTCCCGGTGCTGCTCGCCGGGGTCTTCCTGCTGCCGCCCGCCGCGGCCGCGCTGGTGCCGGTCCCCGGTGCGCTGCTCGGCCGGGCCGAGCCGCGGCACGCCGGCGCCCGCCGTGTCTGGCACGCCGCCCAACTCGCCCTGGCGGCCTGGGCGGCGGCCGCCGCCGCGCGCGCGACCGCCCCGCACCTCCCGCAGGCGCTGCTGCCCGCGGCCGTCGCCGGGCTCGCCTTCTGCCTGGTGCTGACCGCGCTCGACGGGGCCGTCCTGGTCCTGGCCGAGCGCCGGCCCGTACGGGCCGCGTGGCGCGGGCGGTTGCCGTACGCGGTGGTGCCGCATCTGCTGTACGCGGGCACCGGGCTGATGGCGGCGGTGCTGTGGGAGAGCCGGTACGGGCCGGTGGCCGCGCTGCTGGTGCTGCTGCCCGGGTGCCTCGGCTTCCGGGTCTTCGCGCACGGTGACCGGGAGCGCGGCGCGCACCGTGCCGCCGTCCGCGCCCTCCTGCGGGCCGTGGACATCAAGGACCGCTACACCTGCGGGCACGGCGAACGGGTCGGCGAGGCGTCCGTCCTCATCGCGCGGGAGCTCGGGATGGACGCCTCGCGGACGGAGGCGGTGCGCCTGGCGGGCACCCTGCACGACGTCGGCAAGCTGGGCGTGCCCACCCGGCTGCTGTGCAAGGACGGCCCGCTCACCCCCGAGGAGCGCCGGGTGATCGAACTGCACCCGGAGTACGGGCACGAGATGGTGCGCGGCATCGGCTTCCTGGACGAGGCGCGCGCCGCGATCCTGCACCACCACGAACGGCTGGACGGCTCCGGCTACCCCTACGGCCTCTCCGGCGACGGGATTCCCGAGTTCGCCCGGCTCGTCGCCGTCGCCGACGCCTTCGACGCCATGACGTCGACCCGCAGCTACCGCCGGGCCCGCCCCGTGAAGACGGCGCTGCGGGAGCTGCGGCGGTGCGCGGGCACCCAGTTCGACCCCCGCATGGTGGCCGCCCTGACCCGCGCGCTGGCCCGCGAGGAGTGGACCCCGGCGGCGGACGTCACCGCGCACGCGCCGCTGAGCGGTGGGGCCGCGCGGTGAGCCGTCCGGCGGGGGCGCTGTACGTCGGCGCGGGGGTGCTGGTCGTCGTCGCGCTCGGTTCGGTGCTGCTCGCCGGGCTCGAACAGCCCGGTGTGGCCCTCGCGTTCGGCCTCCTCGTCGCCGTGGGCGAGGCCGTACGGGTACGGCTCCCGGACGCGGACACCGGCGTGCGGGCCCGGACGGGGGCGCCGTTGAGCGCCGCCGCGGCGCTCGGGTACGCGCTGCTCGGCGAGGTCGGCGGGCGGCCCGCGACGCACGGGGTGCTGCAGTGCGTCGCCGTCGTCGTGCTGGCGGGGCTGCTCGGGGCGGCGCCGCAGCTGGCGCTCGGCCGGGCGCCCTCGGCGGACTACGCGGTGCGGAGCGTGCTGGCCACCGCGTTCGCCGCCGTCTGCTGCCAACCGCTGTACGGCGCGGGCGCGTTCGGGCCCGGCACGGGCCAGGTGCTGGTCCTGCTCGGCGTCGCCCTGCTCACCGGCCTGTGCGACGCGGTGCTCGCCGCCGTTCTCGCCGCCGGCCGTACGGGACGGCCCGTCGGGCCGCTGCTGCGGGAGCGGGCGCGGGCCCGGCCCGGCGTGGTGTGCGCCGTCGCGGCGACCGGCACGGTGCTCGCGCCGGGGGTGGCGGCGGCCGGGCTGTGGGCGCTGCCGGTGCTGTGCGCGCCGCTGCTGCTCACCCGGTTCGCGTCCCGCCGCCGCGCGGCCGTGCACACCACCCGCCGGCAGACCGTCGCGGCGCTGGCCCGCGCCGCCGAGGTCGCGGGCTGCGCCCCGCGCGGGCACGCGCGCCGGGTCGCCGCGCTGAGCCGGGCCGTGGGCCGCGAGCTGGGGCTGCGGGAGCCGGAACTCACCGTGCTGGAGTACGCGGCGCTGCTGCACGACGTCGGACGGCTGTCGCTGCCCGACCCGGTGCCGGGCGGCGCCGCCGAACCCCCGGCCCTGGCCCGCCGGATCGCCGCGCTGGGCGGCGCCGTCGCGCGGGAGACGGGGGTGCCGGCGGCGGTCGCCTCCGCCGTCGAGCGGCAGGCGGACCCCTACCGTGAACAGCCCTTCACCGCACGTATCGTTCGCACGTCCAACGCCTATGCGGACATGGTGTCGCGGGCAGTGGGGAAGGAGGCCGTCGAGCGGGGGAACGGGACCGTCGACGGCTCCCTCCGGGCCCTGGAACGCCTGCGGCTCGGCAGCGCGTACGACTACGAACCACGGGTCGTGGAGGCGCTGGCGCGGGTCGTCTCCCGGGGGCCTGCTGCGTGACTCCCGGGTAGTGAGCGCGCACCCGGGTGGGCATGGTTGGATGCGAAGAGGGGCAACCGCGGAAAAGGCACACACGGGTTCAGACGGCGCATACGGCCGGTACGGCCGACGAGACGGTGCGCGGGAGGCGTGGCCGTACGGGGTGAGGACCGGCCGGGAGGCGGCCGGGAATCCAGCAACAGGCGGGAATCAGGCGGGAACATCGTGAGGATCTTCGGCAAGGCGCGGCATCGGCCCTCCACGTCCTGGAGGAAGGCGACCGACCGCGCGTTCACCCTCATCGGAGACGGGCGCTACGAGGACGCGGGCGCCCTGCTCACCCGTGCCGCTGATCTGGAGCCGTGGCTGTCCGAGTCGTGGTTCAACCTCGCGCTGCTGCACAAGTTCCGGCACGACTGGGAGCAGGCGCGGGCCGCGGGGCTGCGCGCCGTCGCGCTGCTGGAGCGCGAGTCCGGCGCCCCGGACTGGTGGAACGTCGGCATCGCCGCGACGGCCCTGCAGGACTGGCCGCTGGCGCGGCGCGCGTGGCAGGCGTACGGGCTGCGCGTCCCCGGGCAGACGCAGCCGGCCGTCGCGGGGGACGAGCCGACGGGCATGCAGCTGGGCAGCGCGGCCGTGCGGCTGTCGCCGGAGGGCGAGGCCGAGGTGGTGTGGGGCCGCCGGATCGACCCGGCCCGGCTGGAGGTGCACAGCATTCCGCTGCCGTCCTCGGGCCGCCGCTGGGGCGAGGTGGTGCTGCACGACGGTGTCCCGCACGGCGAGCGGACGACGTCGGCCGGGCCCTCGTACCCGGTCTTCGACGAGATCGAGCTGTGGGCGCCCTCGCCGGTTCCGACCTGGGTGGTGCTGCTGGAGGCGGCCACCGAGGCCGACCGGGACGCGCTGGAGCGGCTCGCGGCCGACGCCGGTTTCGCCGCCGAGGACTGGTCGTCCTCGGTGCGGCTGCTGTGCCGCTCCTGCTCGGAGAGCAGCATGCCCACGGACGAGGGCGACGGCTCGGTGCACCTGGACCCGCACGACCACAGCTCCCCCGGGCATCCCGGTCCGCTGGGCTACCTGCCCTCGGGCGGTCCCGGTGAGCTGTGGGTGCCGGAGCGCGAGTGCGGGCTGGCGGCCCCGGCGCAGCTGGTGCGCGGGCTGCTCGACGGATGGGTCGCGGACAGCCCGGACACCCGGGAATGGCGGGATCTTGAGGAGGTCTGCTGAGGCATTCCCGCGCGCCCCGTACCCTGTAGGGCGATTGTTTTTCGGGCCGGCCCCTCGGCGGCGGCCCTTCGGCGGTGAGGAAGGCGTACGGCGGCATGGCGGAGCAGCGGACCAGTGAGTTCATCGACGACACGCAGGACTGCGAGGCCCGCGAGACCGCGCACCGGGAGCGCGGCACGGCCCGTCCGGTCACCGTCGTCGGCAATCCGGTGCTGCACAGCGAGTGCAAGGACGTCACCGAGTACGGGGAC
Source organism: Streptomyces sp. HNM0574 (assembly GCF_012726235.1). GTDB lineage: Bacteria > Actinomycetota > Actinomycetes > Streptomycetales > Streptomycetaceae > Streptomyces. The sequence continues at coordinate 309,997 of NZ_JAASAH010000003.1, read as the reverse complement.
GAGCTCGCCGCGCTGATCGACGACATGTTCGCCAGCCAGCGCGCGGCGGAGGGCGTCGGCCTCGCCGCGAACCAGATCGGTGTCGACCTGAAGGTCTTCGTCTACGACTGCATGGACGACGAGGGCGTGCGGCACGTCGGCGCCGTCTGCAACCCCGTGCTGGACGAACTCCCGGCGGGCGAGCGGGTGCTGGACGACTCCAACGAGGGCTGCCTCTCCGTGCCCGGCGCGTACGCCCCGCTCGCGCGCCCCGACTACGCGGTGGTGCGCGGCACGGACGCGAAGGGCGAGCCGATCGCCGTCCGGGGCACCGGCTACTTCGCGCGCTGCCTCCAGCACGAGACGGACCACCTGTACGGCTACCTCTACATCGACCGCCTGGCGAAGCGTGAACGCAAGGACGTCATGCGGCAGATGGGCGAGAGCACCCCGCGCTACGAGGTCGTGCCGAACGACTGATCCGCGGGGACGGAACACACGACGGCGGGCGGCTCGCGTTTTCGCGGGCCGCCCGCCGTCGTCGCGGTGTCAGAACTCGTCGTCGAAGGAGACGGAGCCCTCGACGGCGACCTGGTAGGCGGAGGCGCGCCGTTCGAAGAAGTTGGTGAGCTCCTGGACGTTCTGGAGCTCCATGAAGGAGAACGGGTTGGCCGAGCCGTACCGCTGCGGGAAGCCGAGGCGGGCCAGCCGCTGGTCGGCCACGGCCTGGAGGTACTCGCGCATGGAGTCGGTGTTCATGCCGGGCAGGCCCTCGCCGCACAGGTCGCGGGCGAACTGGAGCTCGGCCTCGACGGCCTCCTCCAGCATGGCCGTCACCTGCTTCTCCAACTCGTCGTCGAACAGGTCGGGTTCCTCCTGGCGGACGGTGTCGACCACGTCGAAGGCGAAGGACATGTGCATCGACTCGTCGCGGAACACCCAGTTGGTGCCGGTGGCCAGGCCGTGCAGCAGGCCGCGGGAGCGGAACCAGTAGACGTAGGCGAAGGCGCCGTAGAAGAACAGGCCCTCGATGCAGGCCGCGAAGCAGATCAGGTTCAGCAGGAAGCGGCGGCGGTCGGCCTTGCTCTCCAGCTGGTCCATCTCCTCCACGTGGTCCATCCACCGGAAGCAGAACTGGGCCTTCTCGCGGATGGAGGGGATGTTCTCCACCGCGGCGAACGCCTCCACACGCTCGTCCATGTCCGGGAGATAGGTGTCGAGCAGCGTCAGATAGAACTGGACGTGCACGGCCTCCTCGAACAGCTGGCGGGACAGATAGAGGCGCGCCTCGGGCGAGTTGATGTGCTTGTAGAGGGTCAGCACCAGGTTGTTCGCGACGATCGAGTCACCGGTGGCGAAGAAGGCCACCAGGCGGCTGATCATGTGCTGTTCGCCCTCGGACAGTTTGGCGAGGTCCGCCACGTCCGAGTGCAGGTCGACCTCCTCGACCGTCCATGTGTTCTTGATGGCGTCGCGGTACCGCTCGTAGAAGTGCGGGTAGCGCATGGGCCGCAGGGTCAGCTCGAAGCCGGGGTCGAGCAGGTTCTTCGCGGCGCCGTCGTGGCCGGCGGTCGTGGTGTGCTGGGTTGCCGTGGTCATTACTGGCAGGCCTCGCAGGACTCGGGGTTTTCCAGGGAGCAGGCGACGGCGTCCTCGGCCGGGGCCGGGGAGGTGTCCGTCGCGTCGGTGGTGCCCGTCTGCTGTGCGGGCAGGGCGGAACCGGAACCGGCGGCGCGCGCGATCCGGGTCGCGGGGCGCGACCTGAGGTAGTAGGTGGTCTTGATGCCGCGCTTCCAGGCGTACGCGTACATCGAGCTGAGCTTGCCGATCGTCGGCGAGGCCATGAACAGGTTCAGCGACTGGCTCTGGTCGAGGTACGGAGTACGCGCCGCGGCCATGTCGATCAGCGCGCGCTGCGGGATCTCCCAGGCGGTGCGGTACAGCCGCTGGACGTCGGCGGGGACCCAGTCGAGGTCCTGCACCGAGCCGTTGGTCTCGCGCAGCGCCTCGCGGGCCCGGTCGTCCCACAGCCCGCGCGCCTTGAGCTCCTCGACCAGGTACGCGTTGACCTGGAGGAACTCGCCGCTCAGCGTCTCGCGTTTGAACAGGTTCGACACCTGCGGCTCGATGCACTCGTACACCCCGGCGATGGCCGCGATGGTGGCCGTCGGCGCGATGGCGAGCAGCAGCGAGTTGCGCATGCCGGTCCGCGCGATCCGCTCCCGCAGCCGCTCCCAGCGCTCGGGCCAGGCGCGGTCGCCGGCGGTCTCCGGGTAGTGGTCGGGGTGCAGCACGCCGCGAGCCGTGCGGGTGCCGGACCAGGCGGGCAGCGGACCGTGCTGCTCGGCGAGCGCGGCGGACGCCTCGTACGCGGCGAGCATGATGCGTTCGGAGATGCGGGTCGACAGCGCGCGCGCCTCGTCGGAGTCGAAGGGCAGCCCGAGCCGGAAGAACACGTCCTGGAGGCCCATCAGGCCCAGACCGACCGGGCGCCAGCGGGAGTTGGAGGCGGCGGCCTGCTCGGTCGGGTAGAAGTTGATGTCCACGACGCGGTCGAGGAAGGTCACCGCCGTACGGACGGTGCGGTCGAGTTCCTCCCAGTCCATCCGGCCGTCCCCGCCGAGGTGCGCGGCGAGGTTGACGGAGCCGAGGTTGCAGACGGCGGTCTCGCCGTCGTCGGTGACCTCCAGGATCTCCGTGCACAGGTTGGAGGAGTGGACGACGCGGCCCGGTTCGGCGGTCTGGTTGGCGGTGCGGTTGGCCGCGTCCTTGAAGGTCATCCAGCCGTTGCCGGTCTGCGCGAGGGTGCGCATCATCCGCGAGTACAGCTGCCGCGCGGGCACCTGCTTGACGTACCGGCCCTCGGCCTCGGCCCTGCGGTAGGCGGCGTCGAACTCCTCGCCCCACAGGTCGACGAGTTCGGGCACGTCGACGGGGGAGAACAGCGACCAGTCGGCGTCGGCCTCGACGCGGCGCATGAACTCGTCCGGGATCCAGTGCGCGATGTTCAGGTTGTGCGTGCGCCGCGCGTCCTCACCGGTGTTGTCCCGCAGCTCCAGGAACTCCTCCAGGTCCGCGTGCCACGACTCCAGGTAGACGCAGGCGGCGCCCTTGCGGCGGCCGCCCTGGTTCACCGCGGCCACCGAGGAGTCGAGGGTGCGCAGGAACGGGACGATGCCGTTGGAGTGCCCGTTCGTGCCCCGGATCAGCGAACCGCGGGCGCGGATGCGGGAGTACGAGAGCCCGATGCCGCCCGCGTGCTTCGAGAGCCGGGCGACCTCGTGGTACCGGCCGTAGATCGAGTCCAGCTGGTCCAGCGGGGAGTCCAGCAGGTAGCAGGACGACATCTGGGGGTGCCGCGTACCGGAGTTGAACAGCGTGGGGGAGGAGGGCAGGTAGGACAGCGTGCTGGTCAGCCGGTACAGCTCGGCCACCTGCTCGACGGCCCGCTCCGAGTCGTCCTCGGCGAGGCCGCAGGCCACCCGCAGCAGGAAGTGCTGCGGGGTCTCGATCACCCGGCGGGTGTGCGGGTGCCGCAACAGGTAGCGGGAGTGGACGGTGCGCAGCCCGAAGTAGCCGAAGCGGTCGTCGGCGCCGTCGGCGACGGCATTTTCGGCGAGGGCGTCGAGCCGCCGCGCGTGCCGGGCGACGAACGCGGCCGTGCGGTCCTCGATCAGGCCCTCGCGGTGCCCGGTCGCCACCGAGGCGGAGAACGAGGTCGCGCCCTGGCCCGCCGCCTCGTCCCGGACGGCGAGTGTCAGCAGCCGGGCGGCGAGCCGCGAGTACGCGGGCTCCTCGCCGATCAGCCCGGCCGCCGACTCGGCCGCCAGGTCCCGCAACTCGGCCTCGTCGGAGCCCGGGTGGCGGCCGCGGAGCGCGGCCCGCGCGACGCGTTCGGCGTCGGTGGCGGGCAGTCCGGCGGTCAGCTCGGTCAGCGTGCGCCGCAGCGCGGCCGCCAGGGGGTCGGGCTCACCGGCTGCCGCGGAAACGGTGCCGGATTCGGCTGGTGCGATGGTCACTGGGCGCGCTCTCCCTCGCTCGGCTGGGGCCTGCGAGGGGCGTGGCACGACGGGGCGCCCGCAGTCGCGCCGGATCTGGGCGGCACGCGCTGCGCGACGTCCGTCGGCCCATCCCACGGGGCCCGGACGATCAGTACGGACAACCGGCAGGTACTCGGACTCGCGAGGGCGGCGGCACCGTGGGATCACGGAGATGACCTGCTCTCGCACACCGTTGCGGGACAGTTCCGGACTTGCACCGGATTCCCCTGCTGCGGTTGCGGAGCACGAGCATACATCTTGTGCTGAGTCTCCGTGTCAGCCCCATATCTTGTGTCGCCGTGCTGCGGGGCCGGTGCGGCGGACGGCCGGAAACGCCGCACGCCGCCGCCCCGTGCGGGGCGGCGGCGTGCGGGGACGCGAGGGCGAGCGGCCCGGTCCTACCGTTCCGCTTCGCCGTCCGCGCGCGGCTTCCCGTCCTCCGGTCCTGCGGCCGCGAGCGCGAGTTCGGCCTTCTCCTCCTTGGTGGCGAACAGCCCGGCCGGGGCGGTCAGTTGTGAGGCGGTGTGCGGCACCTCGCGCAGCCGCGCGGATTCCGGATCGCGCACGGCCCGGACGCAGACCCGGGCCGCGTCGGCGAGGACGAGGACCACCAGCAGGGCGAAGAGGATGGAGAGGACGCCGTCCACCGTGGCGTTCGTCACGACGGTGTGCATGTCGTCCATGGTCTTCGCCGGGGGCCGCACCTCGCCCCGTTCGATCGCCTCCCGGTACACGGCGCGCTGCTCGAAGAAGCCGACGGCCGGGTCGGTGGAGAAGACCTTCTGCCAGCTCGCGGTGAGGGTGACCACCGCGTCCCAGACGAGCGGAACGCCCGTCACCCAGGCCCACTTGAGCCTGCCGGACTTGATCAGCAGCGTGGTCGCGACGGCCAGCGCGACGGCGGCCAGCAGCTGGTTCGCGATGCCGAACAGGGGGAACAGCTGGTTGATGCCGCCCAGCGGGTCGTGCACGCCGACCCACAGGAAGTAGCCCCACAGGGCGACCACGACGGCGCTGCTGAACCACAGCCCGGGCAGCCAGCTGACGTTGCGGAACGGCTTGTAGACGTTGCCGAGGGTGTCCTGGAGCATGAAGCGGCCCACGCGGGTGCCGGCGTCGAGCGCGGTCAGGATGAACAGCGCCTCGAACATGATGGCGAAGTGGTACCAGAACGCCTTCATCCCGGCGCCGCCCAGGACTTGGGAGAAGATCTCCGAGACGCCGACCGCGAGCGTCGGCGCCCCGCCCGTACGCGAGAGCAGGCTGCTCTCCTCGACTCCCTTGGCCGCGGCGGCCAGTTGCTCGGGCGAGATCGTGTAGCCGAGGTTGGCGACGGCCTCGGAGGCCGCCTGGACGTTGTCCCCGATGACGCCGGCCGGCGCGTTCATCGCGAAGTAGAGCCCCGGGTCGATGATTCCGGCGGCGACCATCGCCATCACGGCGACGAAGGACTCCATCAGCATGGAGCCGTAGCCGATCATCCGGATCTGCGTCTCCTTCTGGATCATCTTCGGGGTGGTGCCCGAGGAGATCAGCGCGTGGAAGCCGGAGAGCGCGCCGCAGGCGATGGTGATGAAGACGAACGGGAAGAGCGATCCGGCGAACACCGGCCCGTCGCCGCGCGTCGCGAAGTCCGTGACGGCGTCCATCTTCATCGTCGGCAGGGCCACCACCACACCGACCGCGAGCAGCCCGATGGTGCCCACCTTCATGAACGTGGACAGGTAGTCGCGCGGCGCGAGGAGCATCCACACCGGCAGGACGGACGCGATGAACCCGTAGGCCACCATCCACACCACGAGGGTGGCCGGTTCCAGCGTGAAGGTCTCCGCCCAGGAGGACTCGGCGACCCAGCTGCCCGAGACGATGGCCAGCAGCAGGAGCACCACCCCGATCAGCGAGACCTCGCTGACCCGTCCCGGCCGCAGCACGCGCAGATAGAGGCCCATGAACAGCGCGATGGGGATCGTCATCGCGATGGAGAAGGTGCCCCAGGGCGACTCGGCCAGCGCGTTCACGACGACCAGGGCCAGCACCGCGAGCAGGATGATCATGATGGCGAACACGGCGAGCAGCGCGGCCGCGCCGCCGACGGGGCCGATCTCCTCCCGTGCCATCTGCCCCAGCGACTTGCCGTCCCGCCGCATGGAGAAGAACAGCACCACCATGTCCTGCACCGCGCCCGCGAAGATCACGCCCGCGATGATCCAGATGGTGCCCGGCAAGTACCCCATCTGCGCGGCGAGTACGGGCCCGACGAGCGGCCCCGCGCCGGCGATGGCGGCGAAGTGGTGGCCGAGCAGCACGCGCCGGTCGGTGGGCTGGAAGTCGATGCCGTTGTCGAGCCGTTCGGCGGGCGTGGCCCGCGTCCGGTCGACCTTGAGCACCCGGCGCGCGATGAACCGCGCGTAGAAGCGGTACGCGATGGCGTAGCTGCCGAGCGCCGCGGCCACCATCCAGGCGGCCGACACCTCCTCGCCCCGGGAGAGCGCGAGCACGGACCAGGCCGCGGCGCCGATGAGCGCGACGGCGGTCCAGATGACGATGGTTCGAGGTCTGACGCTGCGCACCGCTCGCCCCTTCAGTCGGCGTGATCCCTCACGACGACTCGGACCGTAGAGCACGAACGTGATCCGCGCTACACCGTCGGCACGGACGGCCCCCGGCGAACTCCCCCGCTACCGGGCCTCGTCCGGCGCCCCGGGGTGCGGCCGCCGGAGGCTGGCGACGAACTTGTACCGGTCGCCGCGGTAGACCGAGCGCACCCACTCCACGGGCTCGCCCGCGGTGTCGCGCGAGTGCCGGGAGAGCATCAGCATCGGCAGGCCCACGTCCGTCCCCAGCAGGCCGGCCTCGCGCGGGGTGGCGAGGGAGGTCTCGATCGTCTCCTCGGCCTCCGCCAGGTGGACGCCGTACACCTCGGCGAGCGCCGTGTAGAGCGAGGTGTACTTCACCAGGCTCTTGCGCAGCGCGGGGAAGCGCTTCTGGGAGAGGTGCGTGGTCTCTATGGCCATCGGCTCGCCGCTGGCCAGCCGGAGCCGTTCGATCCGCAGGACGCGTCCGCCGGGCCGGATGTCGAGCAGCCCGGCGAGCCGGTCGTCGGCGGTGACGTAGCCGATGTCCAGCAGCTGCGAGGCGGGCTCCAGGCCCTGGGCCCGCATGTCCTCGGTGTAGGAGGTGAGTTGGAGCGCCTGGGAGACCTTGGGCTTGGCGACGAAGGTGCCCTTGCCCTGGATGCGCTCCAGCCGCCCCTCCACGACCAGCTCCTGGAGCGCCTGCCGGACGGTCGTACGGGAGGTGTCGAACTCGCCGGCGAGGGTCCGCTCGGGCGGGACGGGCGTGCCGGGCGGCAGCGTCTCGGTCATCTCCAGCAAGTGACGCTTCAGCCGGTAGTACTTGGGCACGCGCGCCGTGCGCGCCCCGCTGCCGTTCGCGGAGTCAGCCTCTGCGGCGCCGGCGGCCGTGCCCGCGCCCCCGTCCGTACCCATGACGCGCCTTCCCGAGTCGTGTCCTGCTGCCGTCACCGGCTTCCTCCGTCCGCGTCGGCCGGCCCCTCGCGGAGCCCGGCCCCGTGCCCATGACCGGGACAGCCGCGCGACGCGGTCCACATCGTGGCACGGGGCCACGACGGCGAGCATTCCGTACGGGGGGCCGCACGGGAACCCGGTTGGTGGTCTGTACCAGTAAACGGCATCGGGCCCCCGGCGTCTCCCCGTGTCCACGGGATGGTCCGGCTTCCGGGTGCCCCCGCGCGGTACGGGAGGGTTCCGGTGCTTCCGGCAGGGGGCGCGGCCAGGGCCCAACTCGCCCCGGACTGTGGTGGATCGGGCCGCGGATGTCGGTCCGGTAACGGAAGGGGGAGCCCCTGTCGGACCCATTGACACCCCTATAGGTCTAGGCCAAGCTGCCCGCACTGGTCTAAACCAATAGCGCACCGCGGATCTGCGCGGTCGTGTGCCGGGCCGCCGCGTACGCCGTCGGCCCGGGCCGGACGGCGGCACACCGCGCATGGCACGACAGGGAGGGTGGCGTGAAGCGCAGGCTCACAGCGGCAGTTGGTGCGGCGATCACGATGGCGATGGTCTCGGGATTGTCGGCGTGCGGGTCGGGCGGGGGCGACAACTCGGACAAGGCGCCGAAGGACCGCACCGAGACGCTCACCGTGTGGCTGATGAACGACGCGGAGAGCACCTGGCCCGAACTGGTCGAGGACGTCAACGCGCAGTTCAAGAAGAAGTACCCGAAGGTCAAGGTCAACGTCCAGTTCCAGCAGTGGGGCGACAAGACCAAGAAGCTGGACGCGGCCCTGGGCGGCGACAAGTTCCCCGACGTCGTCGAGCTCGGCAACACCGAGACCCAGACGTACATCCTCAACGGCGCGCTCGCCGAGGTGGACGCCAAGGACTACGACAACAGCGACAGCTGGATCAAGGGCCTGGAGGACACCTGCACCTTCGAGGGCAAGCTCTACTGCGTCCCGTACTACGCGGCCGCACGCGTCGCGATCGCGAACAACGCGATGTTCGAGAAGGCCACGGGCAGCGGGAAGGTCCCCGCCACCGAGGCCGGGCTCCGGGACGCGCTGAAGAAGCTGGAGCAGGAGTACGGCTCCGACAAGGCGTTCTCCCCGCTCTACCTGCCCGGCAAGTACTGGTACGCCGCGATGTCCTACGTCACGGCCTACGGCGGCGAGATCGCCACGTACGACGAGGGCGCCAAGAAGTGGAAGGCGTCGCTGAGTTCGCCCGAAGCACGCAAGGGCGTCAAGCACTTCACCGACCTGGTCACCACGTGGAACAACGCGGACAAGACCAAGGACGAGCTCGACCACGCCAACGTCATGGCGAACAAGAAGGCCGCCATGCTCTACGGCAACACCTTCGAGGTCGACCGGGTCATCGGCGGCGAGCAGGGCAACCCGGAGCTCAAGGGCGACGTCGGCACCGCCGTCATGCCGGGCCCCGGTGGCAAGCCGCTGCCGTCCCTCGTCGGCGGCTCCGACCTGGGCGTGATCGAGAAGTCCGAGGCCAAGGACCTGGCCGAGGACTGGATCGCGATGTTCACGAGTGAGAAGTCCCAGCAGGTGCTCGCGGAGAAGAACATCCTCCCGAACAACACGAAGCAGCTGGAGCCCCTGAAGAAGAACCCGGAGACGGCGGCGGCCGCCAAGGCCGTGCCGGACGCCTGGTTCACGCCCATCGCACCGGGCTGGGCCGCGGTCGAGAAGCAGGGGGTCATCACCACCATGCTCGTCGACATCATCAAGGGCGAATCCGTCGCCGCGGCCACCGCGAAGGCCGACAAGAAGATCGACTCCCTCATCAACAACGAGGCGTGAGCTGCCCGCCGGACAGGAACCTGCCCCCTGTCCGGCGGGCCCCTGTCCCGGGCGCGCGCCCGGGACACGCATCTCCCCACCGGAAGGTCTGCACAGTGAGTGCCGCTGACACAGCAAGCACCGGTGTGGCCGACGCCCCGCACCCCGAAGCACCGGGGGAGCGGGGCAGCCCGCCACGCGAGGGCCCGCGCGCGCCGCGCTCCGGCGGCCGCGCCCCCGGGCGCCGCCTCCCCGGCCGCCGCGTCCCGCTGCCGTACCTGCTGATCGCCCCGGCGATCGTCGCGATCGCCGCCGTCTTCGGCTGGCCGCTCGTGCAGACGGTCACCATGTCCTTCCAGGACCTGGGACGGCGCGAGCTGTGGAGCGGCGACTCCGCGCCCTGGGTCGGCCTCGACCAGTTCACCGCCGTGTTCTCGGACCCGCAGTTCTGGCTCGTCACCGGGCGCACCGTGCTGTTCATGGCCGTCTGCGTCACGGCCACCATGGGCTTCGGGCTGCTGCTCGCGCTGCTGATGCAGCGCCTGTCCACCTGGGTGCGGCTGCTGCTGACGGGCGCGCTCGTCGCGGCCTGGTCGATGCCGCTGCTGGTCGCCACGTCCGTCTTCCGCTGGTTCGCCGACACCGACTACGGCGTCGTCAACAGCCTGCTCAGCAAGCTGCCCGGGATCGACCTCCAGGGCCACAACTGGTTCGTGAACCCGTGGCAGGGCTTCACCGTCATCGGCGCCGTCGTCGTCTGGGGCGCGGTGCCCTTCGTCGCCGTCACGCTGTACGCGGCGCTCACCCAGGTCCCCCGGGAGCTGGAGGAGGCGGCGCAGCTGGACGGGGCCGGGCCGCTCGGCGTCTTCCGCGCGGTCGTCTTCCCCGTCATCAAGCCGGTGTTCCAGATGGTGGCGACGCTCTCGGTGATCTGGGACTTCAACGTCTTCGGCCAGGTCTTCCTGATGCGGAGCAACAAGCCGGAGCCGGAGTACGAACTGCTCGGCATCTACTCCTTCCAGAAGGCGTTCGCCAGCTCCTCCTTCAGCCAGGGCACCGCGATCGCCCTGATCACCGTGCTGCTGCTGTCCGGCGTCGCCGTGTACTACCTCCGCCAGCTGCTCAAGGCGGGAGAGGTCGAATGAGCACGCACACCCCCACCCGCGCCCGCCGCACGGTCTACGACCTGCTCGGGCTGCTCGCCTTCCTCGTCATGGCCTTCCCGGTCTACTGGCTGCTGGTCAGCGCCTTCCGCCCGAACCGCGAGATCCGCTCCTACGACCAGTCGCTGTGGCCCACCTCGCTCACCCTGGACAACTTCGTCCGCGCCACGGAGACCCGGTTCTTCTGGACGGCCATCCAGTCCAGCCTCGTCATCTGCGTCACCTCGGTGCTCGGGGCGCTGCTGCTCGGCACCGTCGCCGCGTTCGCCATCGGCCGCTTCCGCTTCACCGGGCGCAAGGCGTTCATGACGGTCCTCGTCCTCGTCCAGCTGCTGCCGCCGACGGCGATGCTGATCCCCATCTACGTGCAGCTGAACGCGCTGGGCGCACTCAACGAGTACTGGGGCGTCATCGTCGTCTACCTGGTGACCGTGCTCCCGTTCGTGACGTGGATGGTGCGCGGTTTCGTCGTCAACGTGCCCGTGGAGCTGGAGGAGTCGGCGATGGTCGACGGCTGCACCCGGCTGGGCGCCTTCCGCCGGGTCGTCCTCCCGCTGCTCGCGCCCGGACTGGCGGCGTCCTCGGTGTTCGCGCTCATCACGGCGTGGAACGAGTACCTCTTCGCCTACGTCCTGATGCAGGACAACGACAAGTACACGCTCAACGTGTGGCTGATGAACTTCACCACCGACCGCGGCACCGACTACGGCGGCCTGATGGCCGGCTCCGTGATCGTCGCCGTGCCCGTGGTCGTCTTCTTCCTGCTCGTCCAGAAGAAGATGGCCGCCGGCCTGACCTCCGGCGCAGTGAAGGGATAGGGCTCGACATGACCAGCACCTCCGTACGCGCGACCGGCACCCTCACCCGGGACGCCCTCACGGTCCTCCAGCCGGGCTTCACCGGCACCACGGCCCCCGACTGGCTGCTGCGCCGGCTCGACGAAGGACTCGCCTCCGTCGGCCTGTTCGGCCGCAACATCGCCTCCCGTGACCAGCTCGCGGCCCTCACCGCCCGGCTGCGGGAGATCAGTCCCGACGTCCTGGTCGCCATCGACGAGGAGGGCGGCGACGTGACCCGGCTGGAGGCGCGCACCGGCTCGTCCTTCCCCGGCAACCTCGCCCTCGGCCACGTCGACGACCCGGAGCTGACCCGCGCCGTCGCGCACGCCCTCGGCCGCCGCCTCGCCGAGTGCGGCGTCAACCTCAACTGGGCGCCCTCGGCCGACGTCAACTCCAACCCGGACAACCCCGTCATCGGCGTCCGCTCCTTCGGCGAGGACCCGGAGCTGGTGGCCCGGCACACCGTCGCCTACATCGACGGGCTCCAGGCCGCCGGGGTCGCCGCCTGCGTCAAGCACTTCCCCGGCCACGGCGACACCGCCGTCGACTCGCACCACTCGCTGCCCCGCATCGACGCGGACCTGGCCACCCTCCACGCACGCGAACTGGTGCCCTTCCGCGCCGCCGTCGCCGCGGGCAGCAAGTGCGTGATGAGCGCGCACATCGTGCTGCCCGCACTCGACGGCGAACGCCCCGGCACCCTCAGCCCGGCCGCCCTCACCGGCCTGCTGCGCGCACCGGAGAGCGAGGGCGGCCTGGGGCACCAGGGACTGATCGTCACCGACGGAATGGAGATGCAGGCCATCTCCGCCACCTACGGACTGGAGCGAGGCAGCGTCCTCGCCCTGGCCGCCGGGGCCGACGCCATCTGCGTCGGCGGCGGACTGGCCGACGAGGACACCGTGCTGCGGCTGCGCGACGCGCTGGTGAGGGCCGTTCGCGAGGGCGAGCTGACGGAGGAGCGGCTCGCCGAGGCCGCGGCACGGGTAAGGGGCCTCGCGGAATGGACGCGCGAGGCCCGCCGCACCGCCGCCGGCAGCACCGCGGCCGCCGGCGGTGCGGCCCCCACGGCCCCCACCGGGGACGGGCGCCCCGACGTCGGCCTCGCCGCCGCCCGCCGCGCCCTGTGCGTCACCCCGTCCGGACCGTACGAGCCGCCCGCCGGGCCCGCGTTCGTCGCGGCGCTCACGCCGCTGGCGAACATCGCGGTCGGCGACGAGACGCCCTGGGGCGTGGCCGCCGAGCTGTCCCGGCTGCTGCCCGGCACCGAGACCGCCTCGTACGCCGGTCAGGACGCCGCCGAGGAGGGCACCGAGGCGCTGGTCGCGAGTGTGCTCGGGCAGGCCGGTGACCGTAGGATCGTCGCAGTGGTGCGCGACGTGCACCGGCACTACTGGATGGCGGACGTCCTGGACACCCTGCTCGCCGCACGGCCCGACACGGTCGTCGTCGAGATGGGAGTGCCCCGGGCCACGCCCTCCGGAGCGCTGCACATCGCGACCCACGGCGCCGCCCGCGTCTGCGGCCGGGCCGCTGCGGAAGCCATCGTCGGGAACCTCCCGGACGCCCTCGGGGAGGCGTCCTCGCCGGGGCCCCGCAGTCCACGCACGTGAAAAGCCACTTGGAGGCACTCAGCATGTCCGCCCCGTCAGCTCCGAACTCCACCGCTGCGGGGGCGCTCCCCGACGTGCCGGGCCGGATCATGTCCGGCGAGATGGCGGAGCAGCCCGCGGTGCTGCGCCGCATCCTCGAACAGGGTGCGCCCGCGATCCGCGAGGTCGCCGAGAAGATCGCCGAACGCAACCCGCGCTTCGTCCTGCTGACCGCCCGCGGCACCTCGGACAACGCGGCGCTCTACGCGAAGTACCTGCTGGAGATCCAGCTGGGCAAGCCGGTCGGCCTGACCTCCATGTCGACGACCACCGCGTACGGGGCGCAGCCCGACCTCACCGACTGCCTGGTGATCACCGTCAGCCAGTCCGGCGGTTCGCCCGACCTCGTCGCCTCCACCAAGGCCGCGCGCGAGGCCGGCGCCGTCACCCTCGCGGTGACGAACAACGCGGGCTCGCCGCTCGCCGAGGTCAGCGAGTTCCACATCGACGTCCTCGCCGGCGAGGAGAAGGCTCTCCCCGCCACGAAGACGTACACCGCCGAACTGCTCGCGCTGTACCTCTTCGTGGACGGCATGCGCGGCGGCGACGGCGCCTCCAGCGCCAAGGCCCTGCCCGAGCTGGCCGAGGCCGTCCTCGCCCGCCAGGACGAGGTCAAGGCCCTCGCCGCGCGCTACCGCTTCGCCGAGCGGATGGTCCTCACCTCGCGGGGCTACGGCTACCCGACGGCGAAGGAAGCCGCGCTGAAGCTGATGGAGACCAGCTACATCCCGGCGCTGTCCTACTCGGGCGCCGACCTGCTGCACGGCCCGCTCGCCATGGTCGACAACATCTCGCCGGTCATCGCGGTCGTCACCGACGGCAAGGGCGGCGAGGCGCTCCAGCCCGTCCTGGACCGGCTCAAGGACCGGGGCGCCGACCTCGTCGTCATCGGCAACGAGGCGGCCGTGGCCGACGCGACGGCCGGTTTCGCGCTGCCCACCGAGGGCCTGGCGGAGGAGCTCCAGCCCGTCCTGGAGATCATCCCGTTGCAGATGCTGGCCTACGAGGTCACCATCGCCCGCGGCCAGGACCCGGACTCCCCGCGCGCCCTCGCGAAGGTCACCCAGACCCGCTGACGGCGCCCCGCACCACCCGTGGGCCCCGCGCCCGGCTCCCGCAGCCGGCCGCGGGGCCCACGTGCGTACAAGGGGGTACGGGCGACCGGGCCCGGAAAGCACTTCGGGCCGCGGCGCGCGAGCGGGACCCTCAGCCCGCCCGGCACCGCAGCCCGGAGCTCTAAGGCCCGGGCGCGGTCAGGGCAGAGGGCGCCGCGAGCCTCAATCTGCTCTCCTGTGCGGGGAGAACAGAAGTGTGTGGAGTTCTTTACACCAGCATTCTGGACTAGACCACTCGGGGCTGTCCATGCCTGGGACGGATTTCGTCGGGCGAGTGCGCGCGGGGCCGCCGAGCCCCGGAATCCCGGGGAACACCGCCCGTACGCACGCTGCCGGACGACCATCCCACAACCGCCGGTAGGCTCGCACATGTGCCCTCCATGAACGACCTCGTACGGCAGCACACCGCTCTCTCGGACGCCGAGCTGGAGTGGCTGCACCTGCTGATCTCCGAGTGGCAGCTGCTCTCGGACCTCTCCTTCGCCGACCTCGTGCTGTGGGTCCCCACCCGGGACGGCACGCGGTACGTCTCCGTGGCGCAGATGCGGCCCAACACCGGGCCCACCTCGTACCAGGACGACATGGTCGGCCACCTCGTGCCCCGCGGCCGCCGCCCGCTGCTGGACGCCGCGCTGGACGAGGGCCGGATCGTGCGCGAGGGCGACCCGGAGTGGCGCGAGGAGGTGCCGGTCCGCGTCGAGTCGATCCCGGTCCGCCGGGAGGGCCGGGTGCTGGGCGTCATCGCCCGCAACACCAACCTGCTGACGGTGCGCACCCCCAGCCGCCTCGAACTCACCTACCTCCAGAGCGCGTCGGACCTCGCGCAGATGATCGCCGCCGGGTCCTTCCCCTTCCCCGGCCAGCAGCTCGACATCGACCACATACCGCGCGCCGGCGACGGCCTGATCCGCCTCGACGCCGACGGCATCGTCCAGTACGCCAGCCCCAACGCGCTCTCCGCGTACCACCACCTCGGGCTCGCCACCGACCTCGTCGGCGTCCACCTCGGCCAGGCGACCACCGAACTCGCCCCGTCCCGCGCCCCCGTGGACGAGGCGATGGTGAAGCTGGCGAGCGGCTGGGCGCCGCGCGGCGCCGAGATCGAGGCCAACGACTGCGTCGTCCAGCTGCGCACGATCCCGCTCAACCCCAAGGGCACCCGCATCGGTTCGCTGATCCTGCTGCGCGACATCACCGAGGTCCGGCGGCGCGAGCGCGAGCTGATGACGAAGGACGCCACCATCCGGGAAATCCACCACCGGGTGAAGAACAACCTTCAGACCGTCGCGGCCCTGCTCCGCCTCCAGGCCCGCAGGATGGACTCCGACCGCGGCCGCGAGGCGCTCAACGAGGCGGTGCGCAGGGTCGGTTCGATCGCCATCGTGCACGAGACGCTCTCGCAGACCCTCGACGAGCGGGTCGAGTTCGACGAGATCGCCGACCGGGTGCTGTCGATGGTCGCCGAGATCTCCCCCGGCCGCGTGACCGGCCGCCGCACGGGCCACTTCGGCGTCCTCGGCGCCGAGGTCGCCACACCCCTGTCGATGGTCCTCACCGAGGTCCTGCAGAACGCCCTGGAGCACGGCTTCGGCCCCGGCGAACAGGGCACCGTCGAGGTCCGCGCCGTACGCAGCACGGTGTACGGGCAGGACCTCGGCGAACGCCGCGCCGAGCAGCGGCTGTTGGTGACCGTCCAGGACGACGGGCGGGGCCTGCCCGAGGGGTTCGACTCCAAGAGCGCCGGCAACCTCGGTCTCCAGATCGTCCGCACCCTGGTGGAGGGCGAGTTGGGCGGCACCTTCGACATGGTCCCCGCACCCGAACGCGGCACCCGGGTCCTGTTCGACCTGCCCGTCGCGGCGGAGAAGCGGGACAAGAGCTGACGCCGGGGGCGCACCCGGCCGCGCACAGCGCTGAGCCCCGGTCCGCTTCGATGCGGACCGGGGCTCAGCGGCGCTATGAATGTGCTGTGCGTATCAGGGCACTGCGCGCTGCGGCTCGGGGTGCAGCTGGTGGCAGGGCGTGGGTGTCAGTCGTCAGGCGGACGCGGCGTTGTTCCGCGCCCGGTTACGCGCGGCACGGCGCTTCATCGCGCGGCGCTCGTCCTCACTGAGGCCACCCCACACACCGGAGTCCTGACCGGACTCCAGGGCCCACTGCAGGCACTGCTCCATGACGGGGCAGCGGCGGCAGACAGCCTTGGCTTCCTCGATCTGCAGCAGCGCAGGACCGGTGTTGCCGATGGGGAAGAACAGCTCGGGGTCTTCCTCGCGGCAAACGGCGTGGTGACGCCAGTCCATGGCTGCTACCTCTCTCGTGCTTGAGCTCTGCTTGTGAATGTGAACGCTTTCACGAATCCCTCCGCAAGGGAAGGGGGGCCGCTCGGATGTGATGCGGGTCCCACTGGAGTTGAGGAGGGGGTTTCGGGCTCTCAAGGGGGCCGCCTGAGGGGCCGTCCCGATCGCCATGAAGAGACTCGCAAACCTCGGCGGCGGATACAACCCCTTCCGCGAAGTTTTTTTGGAATCCACGGTGTCGCCTAGCTCACAGCCGTACTTCCAGGGGGTGGATCCTGGCCTAAACGTTCGAGTGGAAGGACTTTCGGCCCTTCGACTTACACAATCACACGCAGTGCACGGCGTACGCCTGTGAAATTCACGTCCGTACGGACTCCCAGGTGGTCACCGTCCATCTGAAAGGGCAGCGGAACCTGCGAATGCAAGGTGAAGTCCGTGACGTCGTGCAGGTTGACGGCGTGCTTGCCGTGCGGCCCGCGTTCGGGCGAGGAGGTCAGCAGCTGGGTCGCGTAACGGCTCAGCGCACCGGAGGTCAGACGGGACAGTCCGAGCACGTCGAGCGCGGTGTCGAAGGAGGCGCCCGGGGTCGCGTAGACGGGGCGATTGCCCAGGTAGGTCCACGGAGAGGTGTTGCAGACTATCGACAGCACCAGGTCCTCGACGGGGTCCTCGCCCGGGCGCTCCAGCGTGATCGTTCCCCGGCTCCGGTGCTGTTCCTTCAGCAGCTGCCGGACGACCTGGCGTACGTACAGCGCGTGGGTCGAACGTTTGCCGCGTTCCCGCTGCTGTTCGACCCGGCCGACGACTCCCGCGTCGAACCCCAGTCCCGCGGTGAAGGTGAACCAGCGCGGCGGCACCTCCGCGTCGTCCGTTCCCGGAACGCCGCTCGCGCGGCCGAGGCCGACGACGCGTTCGCTGCGCTCCTGGAGCGCGTCCAGCAGCGCGCCGGTGGCCTCCACGACGTCGTTCGGCATCCCCAGGGCGCGCGCGAAGACGTTCGTCGAGCCGCCGGGGACGACGGCGATACGCGGCAGGCGGTCGGGGTCGGGGCCTTCGTGCAGCAGGCCGTTCACGATCTCGTTGACGGTGCCGTCGCCGCCGAGCGCGATGACGAGCTCCGTCTCGCCGCCCTCGGCGGCCTCCCGTGCCAGGTCGCGGGCGTGGCCGCGGTACTGCGTCGTGGCCACCTCCAGCTTGAGGTCGCTGGCGAGCGCGTGGGCCAGGACGTCACGGGTGCGGGCACTGGTGGTGGTGGCTGCCGGGTTGACCACGAGGAGCGCGCGCATGCTGAGCAGCGTACCCACCGCCGGACGGCGGCCTCACCCCCGCCCGCGATGCGGACCCCGGGGCGGGAGGAGGCCGGTGGGCGGTTCCGGGCGCGGGGCTACCCTTGCTGCTGTGTCATCGAAGAGTGCGAACGCCGAGTCGAATCCCGAGCCGGAGACCCAGCCGGAGACCGCGCCGGAGGCCGAGGGCCCGGAGGCCGAGGGGCGCCCGCGCCGGCTCGCCGCCGCTGCCGTGCTGACGGGCATCGAGGGCGTCGTCGTCGCCGCCTTCGGCGTCGTCTCGCTGGTGATGCTGGTGACGAGCACGCCGGACGACATGACCCAGGCGCTCACCATGGCGCTGACCGTGCTGGCGCTCGCCGTGCTGCCGCTGGCCGCGGCGCGCGGGCTGTGGCGGCAGCAGCGGTGGGGGCGCGGGCCCTCGATGATCGTGCAGCTGATGGCGCTGCCGATCGGCTGGCAGATGGCGCAGAACGGCGGGGTGTGGACGGCGGCCGGGGCCGCCATCGCGCTCGCCGGCGTCGCGGTGCTGTGCTGCCTGGTGAACCCGACGGCCACGCTGGCCCTCGGGGTCGGCCCGCGCGACGGCGGGGCCACGAAGGACGCGTGAGCGCGCGTGACCGCCGCCGCGGGGAGCGGCGGCGGATGCGCGCACGGAGCCCGAGGCCCGGTTACTCCTCGACCAGGAGCCGGGAGCGGAGCTGGGCCAGGGTGCGGGCCAGCAGCCGGGAGACGTGCATCTGCGAGATGCCGACCTCCTCGGCGATCTGCGACTGCGTCATGTTGCCGAAGAAGCGCAGCAGCAGGATCTTCTTCTCGCGCGGCGGGAGTTCCTCCAGCAGCGGCTTGAGGGACTCGCGGTACTCCACGCCCTCCAGCGCGTCGTCCTCGGCGCCGAGGGTGTCGGCCACCGCGGGGGACTCGTCGTCGGTGTCGGGGACGTCCAGCGACAGGGTGCTGTAGGCGTTCGCGGACTCGAGGCCCTCCAGGACCTCCTCCTCCGAGATCGACAGCCGCTGGGCCAGCTCGTGCACGGTCGGCGCGCGGCCGTGCAGCTGGGACAGCTCGGCCGTCGCCGACGTCAGCGACAGGCGCAGCTCCTGGAGCCTGCGCGGCACGCGGACCGCCCAGCCCTTGTCCCGGAAGTGCCGCTTGATCTCCCCGACGACGGTGGGTGTCGCGTACGTGGAGAACTCCACGCCGCGTTCCGGGTCGAAGCGGTCGACGGACTTGATCAGACCGATCGTCGCGACCTGGGTGAGGTCGTCGAGCGGTTCGCCGCGGTTCCGGAAGCGCCGGGCGAGGTGCTCCACCAGCGGCAGATGCATCCGCACCAGATGGTTGCGCAGCTCCGCGCGCCGGGGCGAGTCGACGGGCAGTTTCCGCAGCTCCGTGAACAGGTCACGGGCTCCGCTGCGGTCGTGCGGGTCGAGGTGCCTGGGCGCGCGGTCGCCGTTCCCCTGCGTCTCGTGCTGCTGGTCCATCGCGTCCGCCCGCTCCGCCTGCTCAGGTCGCTGCCGTGGGGGGCCGTCGGGATGCGGCCGCGCCTGCTCAGGGATGTCCGGGCCGGCCGCCGTGCCGTGGCGGCCGCCCGTCATCTCCCTCGCCTCGCGCTCAGTCACGACGCTCCAGGGCCGGCACCGCGCTTCTTGTGCAGGCTGATGCTGACCGTACGGTCGTCAGACACGGTGGAATCGACCTCGCCGGCCAGTGCGGAGAGCACCGTCCAGGCGAAGGTGTCGCGCTCGGGGGCCCGTCCGTCGGTCGTCGGTGCCGACACGGTGACGCGCAGCGAATCGCCCACGAGCTTGAAGACACAGCTGAGGACGGAGCCGGGCACGGCCTGCTGCAGCAGGATCGCGCAGGCCTCGTCCACGGCGATCCGCAGATCCTCGATCTCGTCGAGGGTGAAGTCCAAGCGGGCCGCGAGACCGGCTGTGGCGGTACGCAGCACCGACAGATAGGCGCCCGCTGCGGGCAGCCGGACCTCCACGAAGTCCTGGCTGTCCTGCTCCGCGGGCTCACCTGCGATCTGGGACACCCTCACCTCCAAGGTGGCACAAGCCTCTTCGGCTCGTTCGCTGTTCTGAGTGCGCTGGTTCGGCAGTGCTCCGGCGGGGATTCCGCATTCCCGCACCGACACCGACGAACCTGCGCGGTAGATGGTTCGCTTGCGACGCTATCGCGATCCAAGTCGTCATGTCGCCCGCTTGGATCTCCGCGACCCTCATCCCGAAAGTGTCACTGATAGTAAATCCGCGGGCACTGTCGGTTGGCTAGGGGTCGGGTGGATCAATTCTCTTGCGATTACGCTGCGTTGGCGTGGGTGAGCGTGTTCCACGGTTCCCCCGGTATCCGGAACGCCGTCCGCCCGCCGGTGCTTCCCGGTGAGGGTCCGTCCCCGGCGACCGGTTGCGGTCGACGGACGGCTTGTTCCAGTCCAATACCCACCACTCAAGGCGTTCATAGCCCCGCTCGGCACAGATTCGGGCAAGGGCCGAAAGCAGTGCCCCGCCGGGCCCCGCGCCGCGTGCGGCGGGCCGGACGTACGGGAGTTCCGGATACGCACCGTGAGTGCCGGTCCGGGTGGAGAGGTTCCGGAACCACCCGGAGCGCAACCAACTGTTTCACTCTGGGTGATGGTGGTGGTGCTGTCCGTTCCCCCGTCGATTCCGTGTGCGGGCGCGCGGGCTAGCCGGTCACCACGGCGGTGACGGTGCTGCCCTCCGGGAAGGCGCCCTCCGCGGCGAGTGTGGTGAGCGCGTGCAGCAGCTTGGCCACGTACACGCGGTCCAGCTGCGGGAGGGCGTGGCGGGCGGCGAAGGCGGCGGCGAACTCCTCCAGTTCCGGGGTGGTGCGGGCGTAACCGCCGCCGTGGAAGCGGTCGTCCAGCGTCCAGTCGCCGCGTACCGCGCCGAAGGCCGCGTGCTGGAGGCGGGTCACCTCGTCACCGAGGAAGCCGCCCCGCAGCACCGGGACGCCCAGGGCCCGCTGGCCGGGCGCGAGTCCGGCGGCGAGCCCGGCGAGGGTGCCGCCCGTGCCGCAGGCGACGGCGGCCACGTCGGTGACGCCGCGCAGTTCCTCGCCGAGCGCGGTGCAGCCCTCGACGGCGAGCGCGTTGCTGCCGCCCTCGGGGACGAGGTACGGGCCGCCGAAGCGGGCGCGCAGCTCGTCCAGGTAGCCGGGGTCGGCGCGGCGGCGGTACTCGGAGCGGGGGACGAAGTGCAGCCGCATGCCGTCGGCGGCGCAGCGCGCGAGCGAGGGGTTCAGCGGTTTGCGGGCCAGCTCGTCGCCGCGTACGACGCCGACGGTGGCGAGGCCGAGGAGGCGTCCGGCGGCGGCGGTGGCGCGCAGATGGTTGGAGTAGGCGCCGCCGAAAGTGAGCAGTGCGCGGTGCCCCGAGGCGGTCGCGGACCGCAGATTAGGGGCGAGTTTGCGCCATTTGTTGCCGGGGAGCGCGGGGTGGATGAGGTCGTCCCGCTTGAGCAGCAGCCGTACGCCCCGCTCGGTGAACGCGGGCTCGTCCACCTCCCGGAGCGGGGAGGGGAGCCGGGGGCCGAGCGCCTGGCCGAGGACGTCGCTGCTCATGCCCGCATTCTCGCGCGGGCGCCCGGACGGTGCCGGGGGAGGGGCGGCGGCGTGCGGTTCCCGGGGGCTGGGGGCTCCCCGGGAACCGCACGCGGGCACCGTGGCCGCGGGGCTACTTCAGCCGGGCGGCGATGCGCTCGCGGAGCGCGTCCATGGTGAAGCCCCTGGGGTCGGACTTCTGTTCCGTCCACTGAAGATGGCCGATGACCGACATCTCGTTCCAGCCGTGGTGCCGGCACAGGGCCGCCGCGGCCTTCTCGATGGCCTCCAGCTGCTCGGCGGGCCAGGGGTCCTCGCCGTTGCCGAGGTTCTCGCACTCGAAGCCGTAGAAGTGCCGGTTGCCGTCGGTGTTGACCTGGTTCGGGGTGGGGGTGCGCTTCTCGGCGACGACCGCGCGGAGCACGTCGTCGTCCCCGAGCCCCGCGTGGTTGCAGCGGCCGTTCCCGACGAGGTGGATGGTGCCGTCCTTGGTGATGCAGCCGTGGGACAGCGGTCCCGGCAGGTCGGCGTGGCCGTCGTAGATCAGGTCCACCGTCTCCTTCGCGCCTCTCGTCGCGGTGTGGTGGATCATGACGCCGTGCACCGGGCCCCACGGGCCCTTGTGGTCGCGGTTGTGCTCGCGCCAGTCGCGGACCTCCTCGACCTTCGCGCCTTCCTTCTTCAGTGCCGCGACCAAGGCGTCCGCCGTGATGGGTGTGGCCATCTCTCGCCCCCGCATCTTCCGTGTCTCGTCCGGGTGTTCGGTGTGATTCCCTGCCGTCGCCGCCGTTACCCGTCGGCAGCGTGGCGGCTGCCTCCCGGCGCGTTCACCGGGCGTTCGCGGGGTGTTCCCGCGGCGCCCCGTCCGGCCCGTGACCGGCTCCGGCGCGGGTGAACAGCGCCCGCACACACTGCTCTCGCGCGTACGGCCGCAGCAGGCGGGGCATGCGGTCGCGGGCGCGGCGGGCACGTCCAGAGCGGACCATGGCACAGTCCTCCAGGAAGATCTGCCAGGCCGCGCACGCTTCCTCCAAACGGCCGTACGCCAGCAGGAGTTCGGCGAGTTCCGCGTGACTCACGGCGCGCGCCCGGCGCTCGCCGCGGGGCCGTACGTCGAGGGAGGCGCGCAGGTCACGGACCGCGCCGTCGGGGTCGCCGAGCCGGGCGCGCACCCGGCTGGACTGGTAGAGCAGCGCCGCCTGCTGGTACGCGCCGGCGCCCTCGCCGAGCGGGCTGTCCGGGCCGGTCGTCAAGTCGGCCGGGGTGCGGGCCAGTTCGCGTTCCGCGCGGTCCAGCGCCTCGGTCGCGCGGGCGCTCCCGCCGTCCGCCGCG
The DNA here is from genome assembly GCF_012726235.1 of Streptomyces sp. HNM0574. Taxonomy (GTDB): domain Bacteria; phylum Actinomycetota; class Actinomycetes; order Streptomycetales; family Streptomycetaceae; genus Streptomyces. The sequence goes on along the minus strand of NZ_JAASAH010000003.1, from coordinate 287,410 downwards.
TGCGCGACGGCGAGGCCCGCGTACAGGAAGGAGCGGGCCGACGGCGGGGCGTCCGGCGGTGCCGCGCGGCAGGCCGCCTCGGCGAGGGCGAGGCTCTGCGCGCGGTGGCCCAGCTCGTGGGCCTGGGTGCTCAGCGCGCGGTACGCGAGGGCCACGCCCTCCGGGTCCTCGCCCTCGCGGGCGAGTTCGGCCGCGGTGAGGAAGGCGCGCTGGGCGAGCCCGTGCCGCTGCTCGTCCGCGTACACCCTGGCCAGCAGGAAGCCGAGGCGGGCCGTGCCGGCCAACAGGGCCGCGTGGTGCGGCCCTTCGCCGCCGGCGCGCAGCTGCCGGACCAGGCCGGAGAGGTACGCGGCGAGCGAGGTGCGGATGTGGCCGCCGCCGTACCGGTCGGCCTGCTGGGCGAAGAACCGGGTGTGCTCGTGCACGGAGGCCACCTCGCCGGGATCGGTACGGCGGGCCGACCGCCCGCCCCGGGGGATGGCGGGGAGGGCTTTCCGGGGCGGGCGGAGCAGGTGGGGGTACGCGCCCGTGGCCGGCGGCAGCAACGGGCGCCCGGGGGACGGGGTTTGGGCGGGCGGCGGGTCCGTGACCAGGGTGAGGCGGTACGGGGCCGGGGACGGGGGCGCCGCGCGGGGCGGGCCGACGACGGGGGCGGTGAGGGCGGCGAGCCGGTCCACGGGGTGCGCGGCGGCGAGGCCCGTGGCGTCGGCGTCGGCCGCCCTGCCGTGGCCCGCGTCGTCGGCTTCCCGGGCGGGGCGGCGTCCGGGGCCGCCGCTGCGGCCGTCGCCCATGCCCAGCTCGGTCACGGTGACGGGGCGGCCGAGGCGCCGTGACAGCGCCTCGGCCATCAGCCGCTGCACCTGCGGCTCGGGGCGGCTGCCGCGCAGCCAGTGGGCGACGGAGGTGCGGTCGTAGTGCAGCCGCAGTCCCACCTCCGTGCCGGTGCGGGTGACCGCTCGCGCGAGGGTTTCCTGGGTCCATCCCGTCTCCTGGAGGAGGGAACGGAGCGCGAGGTTGGGGGCGGGGGACCGGCGTGGGTGTTCAGCGGACCGCACGGCTGGTCACCTGCCGGACGAGTATCGGGTCGTTCACGTGTGGCGCTCCTTCTGGTCGCTGTGCGTGGGCAGTTGCTCTGCGTGGGCGGCCGGTGTGCACGGTGCGTGTGCACCGGCCGGGGCGGCCGGAGGCCCCGTCCGCCCGGGTCTGCCGGGGCACTGTCCAGAGAAGCGGATGCGGCGCCCGCGCGGGAGTGTGTACGGAGGGTGTGTGCGAGTGGCTTTTTCACACCCTGTGTGAACGCACGTCCGTTACTCTGCGAAGCAGGAGTTGGACGACGGAGGGCGGGATGGAGCCCAACAGTCAACTGGACGCGCTGCTGGACCAGTCGGGGATCTCCCGGTCCGGTCTCGCGGCGCGCGTCAACCGGCTCGGCGCGGAAGCCGGAAGCACCCTGCGTTACGACCACACCGCCGTCGCGCGGTGGTTGAAGGGCCAGCGCCCGCGCGGCCGGGTCCCCGAGTTCGTGTGCGAGGTGCTCGGCCGGCGGCTCGGCCGCACACTCACCCTCGCCGACATCGGCATGGCCGCGCCCGCCGCCGTTCCCCCCGCCCCGCGGGACGCGGGCGACGACGGCGGACTCGGCCGGTTCGTCGAGCGCGCCGTCGGTTCCTGGCGCTCCGACCTGCGGTCGGACCAGGTGCGGGCCGGGGCGCCCGGGCCGCCGCTGCTGACCGGCGCGGCCGCCGTCGCGCCGGTGTGGGAGTGGGAGAACCCGCCGGAGGACGCGGACGTCTCGCACCGCGGCGAACTGCCCGTCACCGAGGTCGACGTGGCCGTGCTGCACGCGGCGCGGGGCCACTACGAGCACCTGTACCGGAACGCGGGCGGCGTCGCGACCCGCCCCCGCGTCGTCGGCTTCCTCACCGGCGAGGTCGCGCCCCTGCTGCGCGGCGGGTACGGGGACCGCACGGGCCGGAGTCTGTGCCGCGCCGCGGGCTCGCTGGCCGCCGTCGGCGGGATCTGCGCGTACGACGCGGACGCGCAGGGGCTGGCGCAGCGGTACTTCCACCAGGCGCTGCGGCTCGGAAAGGCCAGCGGGGACCGGATGTTCGGCGGCTACGTGGTGGCCCTCCTGGTCAACCAGGCGCTGTTCCTCGGGGACAACCGCCGCGCCATCGCCTGCGCCGAGGCCGTGCTGCGCACGCCGGGCGCGCAGGCGTCCCCCGCGCTCGCCACCGACCTGTACGCGATGCAGGCCACGGCCTACGCACGGCTGGGGGACGCGGCTACGGCGCACAGCCGCATGCGCGCGGCCGAGTCCTACGCGCAGCGCATCAGGCCGGAGAACGAGCCGGAGGAGACCGGCTACGTCCAGCCGGGGCTGCTCGAAGTCCGGCTGGCCGAGACGCTGTTGGCGCTGGGCGAGCTGGACGCGGCCGGCCGGTACGCCGAGGAGGCCGCCCGCGCCCCCGCGCATGTGCGCGGGCGGGTGAACCGGCTGGCGACGCTCACCGACGTCGCGCTGCGCAGCGGCGAGGCGGAGCGGGCGGCGCGCATCGCGGCCGAGATGGTGGGCCACGCGCAGGGCATCGAGTCGCAGCGGCTGCGGGGCCGGATGCGGCAGGTGCGCGACCACCTGGTGCGGTCGCCGGGGACGCCGGCGGCCGAGGCGGCGCGGCTGATCGAGGAGGCGCTGCGGGTGCCCCTGCGGTGAGGGGCCGTGGCTGTGCGCCTCCTGTCGTGCGGGCGTCGCGGCGTGCTGGGATGTGCCCAATTTCCGCCAGGAAGGGGGCACATACGTGCAATGGAACAACCTGGGTGAACACACTGTGTACGAGAACCAGTGGCTACGGGTCAACCTCGCGGACGTGCTTCTCCCGGACGGCCGCCATCTCGACCACTATCTGATCCGGCTGCGGCCGGTGGCGATGGCGACCACCGTCAACGAGAGGAACGAGGTGCTGCTGCTGTGGCGGCACCGGTTCATCACCGACAGCTGGGGCTGGGAGCTGGCCGCCGGTGTCGTCGACGACGGGGAGGAGATCGCCGCGGCGGCCGCGCGCGAGATGCTGGAGGAGACCGGCTGGCGTCCGGGACCGCTGGAGCCGCTGATGACCGTCGAGCCGTCCAACGGCCTGACCGACGCCCGGCACCACATCTACTGGTCGGAGACGGCCGAGTTCGCCGGGCACCCCGAGGACGACTTCGAGTCCGACAAGCGCGAGTGGGTGCCGCTCAAGGAGGCGCCCGAACTCGTCGCCCGCGGCGAGGTGCCGGCCGCGAACACGGCGGCGGCGCTGCTGATGCTGCACCGCCTGCGCTTCGGCTGAGGCGCGGCCCGGGCACGGCGCGGCCCCGCGGACGACCTGCCCGCGGGGCCGTGCGCGCGTGCTTCCTCAGTGGTGCAGGAAGCCGTCGCCGTGGGTGGCGATGTGCTGCTCCAGCTCCGTGAGGGCCCGCTGCACGTCGTCGGCCGAGCCGTTGCCGCGCTGCTCGGCGTAGTAGGCGGCGCCCAGCTTGCGCAGCAGGTCCTGGCCCGCGCGCTGTGCCTGGACCTCGTCCACCTTCTGCTTGCCCTGGTTGAGCGCTGACTGGGCCTGTTCCTTGGCCCTGTCGAGGAAACCCGCCATGGTCCTGCCTCCTGCTGGTGCGGTACGGAACGGGTGGCACGGAATTCCGCGGAGGAGCGGTGTGCCCCGTCTCCGCTCTTCTCGGAAGAACGCGTGCCCCGGCCGACGGGTTCCCCTCGCACGGGTGACGGACGGAAGGCTCAATGCGGGCCGGCCGGGGGCGGGCCGCCGAGCACCTCGCGGGCCAGCCGCACCAGCGCGGGCACGGCCGGGTGCACCGGGGCGGCGCGGTGGACCAGCAGCAGCGACACGGGGGAGACCCCGGCGAGCGGGCGGTAGCGGACGTCCGGGTGGACGTGCAGCTGGGCCGTCGCCTCGGTGGAGACGCCGACGGCGCCGCCCGCGGCGATCGCGCCCAGCCAGTCGTCGGTGTTGGCGACCTCGACGGTGCGGGAGGCGTCGGGGCGGACGCCGGCGGGCCACAGGTCCAGGGTGGTGTGCCCGGAGACGGTGTTGAGGGCGATCGGCATCCCGGCCAGGTCCGCCAGCGTCAACGGGCCGGCGGCGCGGGCGAGTTCGCTGTCCGCGGGGACGGCGGCGACGCGGGGCTCGTCCAGCAGCCAGGTGCTCACCAGCTCGCCGGGCCGGAAGCCCTCGACGGTGAACTCCGCCCCGGGGCCCGGGTGTTCGCCGCGCAGGAGGGCCGCGTCGGCGCGGCCGCCGAGGAGTCCGGCCGTGCGGTCGTCGAGGCGGAGCAGCTCCAGCGGTGTCCCGGGGTGCTCGGCGCGCCAGCGGCGGAGCAGCGGTGTCGTCCAGCGGCCCAGCGCGGACCAGGCGTGGCCGAGGCGGAGCGGCCGGTGCGCGGGCCGGGTGGGGTCGAGCGCGTGGTCGAAGGCGGTGACGGCCGAGGCGGCGCGGCCGTGGAAGGCGCGTCCCTCGGGGGTGAGCTCCAGGTGGTGGGTGGAGCGGTCGACGAGCCGGGCGCCGATCCGGTCCTCCAGCGCGCGCAGGGTGCGGGAGAGCGCGGGCTGGCCGACGCGCAGCCGCGCGGCGGCCGCGGTGATGCTGCCCTCCTCGGCAATGGCGAGGAAGGCGCGGAGGTGCCGCAGCTCGACGTTGGTCATGTCCACGGAGCATAACCACCGGTGCCGTGGCATTTCACAGCTGGAACGGGCAGGTCCTAGCGTTCCGGTATGACGCATGCCGACCGCCCGGCAGGGGCCGACGCCACCGCAGCCCTCCCCGAGTCCGCGGCCCCCGAGGCGGCCGCCGCCGTCTCCGCCACGCGCGGTACGGGGCCCGACGGCGGGCAGGCGGGCGTGAGCCGGGCGCGGCTGGGTGCCGTGGGCCTGGTGATCTGCAGCGCGATGTCGCTCCAGTTCGGGTCCGCGGTGGCCGCGACGCTGTTCCCGCGCGCGGGCGCGCTCGGCGTCGTCGCGCTGCGGCTGATCTTCTCCGCGCTGATCATGCTCGCGGTGTGCCGGCCGAAGGTACGGGGCCACTCGCGCGCCGACTGGGGCGTCGTCATCGGCCTCGGCGTCGCGCTCGGCACCATGAACTCGCTCTTCTACCAGGCCATCGACCGGATTCCGCTCGGCGCCGCGGTCACCCTGGAGCTGCTCGGCCCGCTCACCCTGTCCGTCGTCGCGTCCCGCCGCGCGCTCAGCTGGCTGTGGGCCGGGCTGGCGCTGGCCGGGGTGTACCTGCTGGGCAGCAGCGGCTTCGACAAGCTCGACGTCGCGGGCGTCGCCTTCGCGCTCGCCGCCGGGGCCATGTGGAGCGCGTACATCGTCTTCAACGCCAGGACCGGGGCGCGCTTCCCCGGGGTGGACGGGCTGGCGCTGGCGATGGGCGTGGCCGCGCTGGTCAGCGCGCCGCTGGGGGTGGCCGACGCGGGGGCTGCGCTGCTCGACCCGGTCACGCTGGGGCTGGGCGCCGCCGTCGCGGTGCTCTCCTCCGGGCTGCCGTACACCCTGGAGCTGTTCGCGCTGCGCAGGCTGCCGGCCGCGACCTTCGCGGTGCTGATGAGCCTGATGCCGGTCGCGGCGACCACGGCCGGGTTCCTGGTGCTGGACCAGAGCTTCGGTCCGGTGGAGCTGGTCGCGATCGCGCTGGTCGTCGCCGCGAGCATGGGCGCCGTCCGGACGGGCTCCGCGCGCTGACCGGGCCCGCCGACGCCATAGGCTGGGCCGGTGAACGAGCAGCAGGCTGAGCAGCAGACCGTCGCATGGGACGAGGACGGCACGACGCGCACCGCGCGGTGGCGCTCCGAGAGCGGCGCCCGGCCGCCCAAGCGGGTGCGGACGGCGGACGACCGGATGACGGCGGACGCCGCGTACAAGCTGGCCTGCGAGGGGACGGCGCTGCTGTGGCGCGGTGACTTCCACGGCGCGCGGCAGCTGCTGTCCGCGCTGGCCCGCCGGGTGGACCGCAAGCCCGCGAAGCCGGGCGCCACCCCGGCCGAGTCCTTCCATCTGCACCGGCAGGCCCTCTCCCGCCGCGCCCGCGTCCTGGGCATGCTGCTCGTCCCGCTGGAGAGCGGCGACGGCGCGTACACCGTTCCGCTGCGCCGCGCCCCCGAGGTGCACGGCGCGTGCGAGGCGGCGTACGGGCCGCCGGACGCGGGTCCTTCCGTGCTCGCGCTGCGGGAACTGCTCGGGCTGGTGGGCGCGTTCGAGTGGCAGCGCAAGGGGGTGCCGGTCCCGGCGCTGGACGGCGAGCGCGTGCACCCCGCGTACGGGGTCTTCTCGCCGGTGCGGGGCGAGTACGTCGACCTGGTCGCCGGGGCGCCGCTGCCGCCCGGCGTGGGCACGGCCTTCGACATCGGCACGGGCACCGGGGTGCTCGCCGCGGTGCTCGCGCGCCGTGGGGTGCGCCGGGTCGTCGCCACCGACCAGGACCCGCGCGCGCTCGACTGCGCCCGCGCGAACCTCGAACGGCTGGGCGTGCGCGGCACGGTGGACGTCGTACCGGCCGACCTCTTCCCGGACGCGGCCGAGGGCCGGGCCGGGCTGGTCGTCTGCAACCCGCCGTGGGTGCCGGCCAAGCCGACCTCGCCGCTGGAGCACGCGGTGTACGACCCGGGCAGCGGGATGCTGCGCGGCTTCCTGGGCGGGCTCGCGGAGCGGCTGACGGAGGACGGCGAGGGCTGGCTGATCCTCTCCGACCTCGCCGAGCACCTGGGCCTGCGCACCCGCGAGGAACTGCTCGGCTGGATCGGCGCGGCGGGCCTGGAGGTCGCGGGACGCGAGGACATCCGGCCGCGCCATCCCCGCGCCGCCGACGCCGGTGACCCGCTGCACGCGGCCCGCGCCGCCGAGACCACCTCGCTCTGGCGGCTGCGGCGGGCCGCCGGGGACTGACCTGCCGGGTGCTCAACCGCCCTGCGCCGACGGGAAGTTGAAGGAGAAACCAACACCGTTACGATCTTCCTGTCACCGTGACCCGGGAACAGGAGCAGCACCGTCGTGCAGAGAATCGAAACCGACGTACTGATCGTGGGCAGCGGCCCGGCAGGGGCCACGGCCGCGCTCGCGCTCAGCACGTACGGAGTGCGCACCATGGTCGTCACCCGTCACAGCAGGCTGGCGGACACCCCTCGCGCGCACATCACCAACCAGCGCACCATGGAGGTCTTCCGGGACCTCGGTGTCGAGGACCGGGTGGCCGCGCAGGCCACCCCGCAGCACTTCATGGGCCAGACCGTCTTCTGCACCAGTCTCGCCGGGCAGGAGCTGGGCCGGGTGCGCTCCTGGGGCAACGACCCGCACGTGCAGGCCGCGCACGAACTCGCCAGCCCCAGCCGCATGTGCGACATGCCGCAGCACCTGCTGGAGCCCGTCCTCGTCGACGCGGCCGTCTCCCGCGGCGCGGCACTCCGCTTCGCCACCGAGTACCTCTCCCACGAGCAGGACGAGGACGGAGTCACCGCGCTCGTCAAGGACCGGCTGCGCGGCGACAGTTACGAGATACGCGCGCGCTATCTGATCGGCGCCGACGGCGGGCGCAGCCGCGTCGCGGAGAACGCCGGGCTGCCGATGCGCGGCCGGATGGGCGTCGCCGGCAGCATCAACATCGTCTTCGAGGCCGACCTCAGCCGCTTCACCGCGCACCGCCCCAGCACCCTCTACTGGATGCTCTCCCCGGGCGCCACGGTGGGCGGGATCGGCGCCGGAGTGGTGCGCTGCGTGCGCCCCTGGAACGAGTGGATGGCCATCTGGGGCTACGACCTGGAGGAAGGGGAGCCCGACCTCACCGAGGAGTACGCGCTCTCCGTCGTCCACCGCCTGCTCGGCGACGCCGACGACCCGGTACCGGTGAAGATCACCTCCACCTCCGCCTGGACGGTCAACCACCAGTACGCCGAGCGCTACACCGACCGGCGCGTGCTGTGCGCCGGGGACGCCGTGCACCGGCACCCGCCGTCCAACGGGCTCGGCTCCAACACCTCCGTCCAGGACGCCTACAACCTCGCCTGGAAGCTCAAGCTCGTCCTCGACGGCACGGCGTCCCCCGCGCTGCTCGGCACCTACGACGCGGAGCGGGCGCCCGTCGGCGCGCAGATCGTGGAGCGCGCGAACAAGAGCATCGGCGAGACCCAGCCCGTCTTCGAGTCCCTCGACCTGCTCTCCACCGGCGAACCGGAGGAGATGTGGCGCCGGGTGGAGGCGCGCAAGGACGCCACCCCCGAGGCCGAGAAGCGGCGGCGGATGCTGCGCGAGGCGCTCGACGCGAAGGTGTACGAACTCAACGCGCACGGCGTCGAGATGAACCAGCGCTACACCTCGGACGCGGTCGTCCCCGACGGCACCCCCGACCCCGGCTTCCCCCGCGACCCGGAACTGCACCACCAGCCCAGCAGCCGCCCCGGCGCCCGGCTCCCGCACGCCTGGATCACCGGAGCGGACGGGCACCGGCTCTCCACCCTGGACCTCGCGGGCGGCGGCCGGTTCGCGCTGCTCACCGGGATCGGCGGCGAGTGCTGGGTCCGCGCGGCGGCGGACGTCTCGCGTGAACTGGGCTGCGAGATCGGCGCGTTCGTCATCGGGCCCGGGCAGGAGTACGAGGACCCCTACGGGGACTGGGACGCGGTGCGTGAGGTCGCCGACGGCGGGTGCGTGCTGGTGCGGCCCGACCAGTACGTCGCCTTCCGGCACGGGGAGCCGGGCGGCTCGGCGACGTCGCTGCTGGGCGCGGCGGTGCGGGGGGTGCTGGGGCGCGCGTAGCGCGGTTCCTTCGCGGGGTGCGGGGCGGTGTGGGCGGGTGCGGGGGCGCCGTGGCCGTTCGCGCAGTTCCCCGCGCCCCTTCGCGGGCCCACCCCGCTTGGGAGGTCTGCGCCAGAGGCGCAGGGCTGGCAAGCGCAGCGCCTCAGCCCCGGCGCGGGGTGCTCCATGTCGTCACCGGACCACCCGTCCGCCGTGGCCGTTCGCGCCGTTCCCCGCGCCCCCAAGAGGGCGCCGTTCCCCGCGCCCCCAAGATCGCGCAGTTCCCCGCGCCCCCAAGAGGCGCAGTTCCCCGCGCCCCTGCACGGGCCTCAGACCGGCTCCGGCCGGATGGCCGCGTACCTCGTGGTGAGGTCGTGCAGCACCGGGTGGGTGGGTGGGAATTCGCGGTCGTCCAGGGAGGCGAGGGGGCGGACGCCGAACGCCGCGTTGGTGGCGAAGGCGGCCTCCATCCGGACCGCCTCGGACAGCGGGACGGGCGCGCACGCGCCCGCCCCGCGCAGCAGCCGCATGGTGACGCCCTCCAGGCACTCCGCCTCCGGCCACACCACCCGGCCCCCGGCGTCGACGAAGCCGATGTTCCACGTGCCGCCCTCGGACACCCGCCCGCGCCGGTCCGTGAACAGCGCGTCGTCGTACCCCGCGAGCCGGGCCGCGCGCCGCTGCCGCAGGGAGCCGAAGAGCGCGACGCTCTTCACCTCCGGCGCGTCCCGCTCGTAGGTGACGGACCGTACGCGCAGCGGCGGCAGCGCCTCCCCGGCCGCCTCCCGCCGCGTCACCAGCACGCGCGGCGCGGCGGCCTGTTCGGGCCGGGCGAGGCCGAGCCCGGGGTCGAAGACGGTCACCCGGACAGTCGTCGCGCCCCGGGCCGGCAGCGTCCGGCGTACCCACTCGCGTACCCGTCCGGTGTCGAGCTCCGCACCGAACAGCGCGAAGCAGTCGCGGCGCAGGCGTTCCAGATGGAGGGCCAGTCCGCGCGCGGCGCCGTCCTCCACGCGGAGGGTCGTGAAGTGCCCGTAGTTGGTGAGCGCGAGGGCCCTCAGCTCGTCCGCGCCGGCCTCCCGCCCGTCGATCTCCGCCACTGTTCCCGCTGCGTTCCTCGCGTCCGTCACCGGGCCAGCATGGCAGGGCGGGCGGACGGGTTCAGCGGGGCTCCACCCGGTCGATGTCCGCGCGCCGGACGACCTCGGGGGCGAGGGAGGCGACCTCGTCGACGAGGGCCGAGGCGTCCCAGTCGCGCGGGTTGCCCTCCCACAGGCGGAGGCGTCCCGCGACGACCACCGCGGTGATCAGATCCCGGTTGCCGAAGCGGACCAGCTCCCACTCCAGGTCGGTGCTGGGCGTCAGTTCGGGGACCCGGAGGTCGACGACGAGGTAGTCCGCGGCCCGCCCCTCGGCGATCTCGCCGGTGACCTTCCCCAGCCCGAGCGCGTCCGCGCTGAGCGAGGTCGCGTGCCGCAGCCACATGCGTCCCGCGCCGCACACCGAGTCGCCCGAGGCGATCCCGTACGCCAGGCGCTGTGCCGTCTCGGCCGCGTCGACGAGCCGGAAGCCGTCGCCGCGGGTGCCGTCCGTGCCGGTGCCGAACCGTACGCCCATGGCGTCCAGCATCGTCGCGTGCGTGACGGCGTTGCCCTTCCAGGAGCTGGCCACCGGGTTGTAGCTGAGGGCCGCGCCGCTGTCGGCGAGCATCCGCATCTCGGCGGGCGTCAGCAGCGTGCCGTGCGCGCCGAGGGTGTGCGGGCCGAGCGCGCCGATGTGGTGCAGGTACTCCAGGGGACGGCGTCCGGTGCTCTTCAACGAGCGTTCCACGGAGGCCAGATGCTCGTTCACGTGCACCTGGAGCACCGCGTCCGCCTCGGCGCACAGCTTCGCCGTCTTCCGGTGGACGGCGGCCGTGGCGTCCTCGGGGACGGGTATCGCCAGCGAGGGATGGATCAGCGGGTTCCCGTCCCAGCGGCCGAGGTGCTCCTCGCCGCCCTTGCCGTCGGAGACCACGCGCGCCAGCACACAGCGGATGCCCGCCTCCTCCGCGCCGCGCGCCACCACCTCGACGTCCACGGGAGCGCGGGTGCCCGCGTCCGCGACGGTGGTGAAGCCGCCGCGCAGCGCCTCCAGCGAGGCGAGCTTCGCGGACAGGTACGCGCTCTTCTCGTCCAGCGCGTGCTCCAGCGGCTCCCAGACGGACTTGAAGATCTCCGAGGGCTGCCCGAACGCCTGGGCCTTGCCGAAGCTCTGCGTCAGATGGTGGTGCGCGTCGACGAACCCCGGCATCAGCAGCTTGCCGTCCATCCGTACGGGACGGAGGTTCGGGTGCCGTGCGGTGAGCCGGTCCGCGTCGCCGACCTCGCGGAACCTGCCCTTCTCGACGAGGACGCCCTGCCCGCGCCGCGGCCCGTCCGGCAGCAGGACGACCTCGGGGAGGAGCAGCTGCCGCTCGCCGCCGAAGTCGCCGGGACCGAGCCGCCGTTCACCGCCCGCGCCGCGCGCGTGCCCGGTCGGTGCGGGCTCCGCCGGCGCCGCTGCCGCGCTGCCGCCGCCCGCCACCGAGGCGCCCAGGACGCCCGCGCCGGTCAGTCCGACGTCGCGGAGGAAGCCGCGCCGTCCCATGCCGTCCTCGTTCCGCTCCGGGGACGGTTCCGCTTCCGGGACGTTCTGCCCCTGCTGTCCCCGGTGACCCTGGTGCTCCTGCTCGTGCGCCAACCCGCCCGCCTGCTTCCGCTGTTCGTCCGGCCCGCTGCCGGTCCGTGCCGACCCGTGCCCCGGGAGCGGTACCGCGCGTTCCGGGGACGGCGGCACCCTAGAGCCACCCGCGACCCGGAACAAGCCTTCCGGGATGCGGTAGGAGGGCGCCCGCCCCGGCCTCCGGCGCCCACAGTGGCGGAACCCTCGGGGCGCCCCTCGAACTCCCAGGTCACGCCCACGAGTCGGGCCGCGGCAGTGGCGTAACCCGAGCCCGGAAACACCGGAACCCGGCCCGAAAAACAGCGGAACCCGGGTGCCGGCACCCGGGTTCCCGACGGCCGGAACCGTCAGCTCTCCTCCGCGGCGGCCCGCTCCTCCACGGATGCCGGGCCGCCCTGCGCGGGGACCTCCGCCGCCCCCTCACCCGCCGACCCCCGCCGGACCGCGCCCGGCTGGTGCCACTCCGCGCCCCTGCGGGCCCGCTTCCTGGCGGCCTCCGAGGAGTCCAGCTGCCACGGGACGGAGGTGACCATCACGCCGGGCGTGAACAGCAGCCGCCCCTTGAGCCGCAACGCGCTCTGGTTGTGCAGCAGTTGCTCGTACCAGTGGCCTACGACGTACTCCGGGATGTACACCGAGACCACGTCCCCCGGGCTCTCCCGGCGCATCGCCTTGACGTGGTCGACGACCGGGCGGGTGATCTCGCGGTACGGGGAGTCCAGGATCGTCAGCGGCACCTCGATGCCCTGGCGCTGCCACTCGCGCCACAGCGCCTCCGTCTCCGCCGGGTCCACGCCGACGCTGACCGCCTCCAGGGTGTGCGAGCGCATCAGCCGGGCGTAGGCCAGGGCGCGGAGCGCGGGCTTGTGCAGCGTCGAGACGAGGACCAGGGAGCGCACCCGGGACGGCGCGGCGACGGAGTCCTCCTGCCCGTCGTCCACGGCCAGTTCGCTCTGCACGTGGTCGTAGTGGCGGCGGATGGCGAGCATCGTCACGTAGAACAGCGCCATGCCGACCAGGGCCACCCAGGCGCCGTGCGTGAACTTGGTGATCAGCACGACGACCAGCACCAGCCCCGTGAAGAACGCGCCGAAGGTGTTGATCGCCCGCGAGCGCAGCATCCGCCGCCGCTCCGCCGGGCGCCCCTCCCGCTTCAGATGCCGGTTCCAGTGCCGGATCATGCCGGTCTGGCTGAGCGTGAACGAGACGAAGACGCCCACGATGTAGAGCTGGATCAGCTTGGTGGAGTCCGCGTCGTACAGCACGACGAGCACCGCCGCCGCGCCCGCGAGCAGCACGATGCCGTTGGAGAAGGCGAGCCGGTCGCCGCGGGTGTGCAGCTGGCGGGGCAGGTAGCGGTCCTGCGCCAGGATCGAGCCGAGCAGCGGGAAGCCGTTGTACGCGGTGTTCGCGGCGAGGAAGAGCACCAGCGCGGTGGCCGCGGCGAGCAGCACGAAGAAGAACGAGCCCTCGCCGAAGACCGCGGCCGAGACCTGCGAGATCACCGGGTTCTGGGTGTAACCGGCGCCCACCGGCTCGCCGTTGTGCGTCAGGTGCGTGGCCGGATGCTCGGCGATCTTCACGCCGGTCGCCAGGGCCAGCGCGACGATGCCGCAGAACATGGTGACGGCGAGCCCGCCCATCAGGGCCAGCGTCGTCGCCGCGTTCTTCGACTTGGGCTTGCGGAACGCGGGCACGCCGTTGCTGATCGCCTCGACGCCGGTGAGCGCCGCGCAGCCGGAGGAGAAGGCCCGCAGCAGCAGGAACACCATGGCGAAACCGGCCAGTTCACCGTGCTCGGGCCGCACCTCGAAGCCGGCCGTGGGCGCCCGCATCTCCTCGCCGAGCACGAGCCCGCGGAAGGCACCCCAGGCGAGCATGGTGAAGACGCCGCCGACGAACACGTACGTCGGGATCGCGAAGAGCTTCCCCGACTCCTTCACGCCCCGCAGGTTCATCACCGTCAGCAGCACGATCATCACGACCGCGCAGAGCGTCTTGTGCTCGATGACGAAGGGGATCGCGGAGCCGAGGTTCTCCACGCCGGAGGAGATCGACACCGCCACCGTGAGCACGTAGTCGACGAGCAGCGCGCTCGCGACCGTCAGCCCCGCCTTCGGCCCCAGGTTGGTGGTGGCGACCTCGTAGTCGCCGCCGCCGCTCGGGTACGCGTGCACGTTCTGCCGGTACGAGGCGACGACGGTGAACATCAGCACCACGACCGCGACGGCGATCCACGGGCTGAAGGCGTAGGCGGAGACCCCCGCGACGGAGAGGACCAGCAGCACCTCCGTCGGCGCGTACGCCACGGAGGACAGCGGGTCGGAGGCGAAGACCGGAAGCGCGATCCGCTTGGGCAGCAGTGTTTCGCCGAGCTTGTCACTGCGCAGCGCACGACCCAGCAGGAGACGCTTGGGTATGTCGGAGGGTTTGGGCACGAAAGGGAACTCTAGGAGCCCGCCGAAGACCTTTGACGCGGTGTTGACGGGCCCCATACGGGGCCTTGACGGCGCCCCGGCGCGGGCTTCGTCACACCCGTCACGCCCCGGCGGCCGGCCCGTGACGCAGGGGTGTCACGGGCCCGTTCCGCCCGTGCTCACTCCTCGTCCTCGTCCTCCTCGTCGTCCTCGAAGGCGTCGCCGATCTCGTCGACCACCTCGGCGGCCACCAGCCCGCCCGCGACACCGACCGCGAGCCCGGCGGCCCCGGCCGCGACGGCGGTGCCCACGCCCGGACCCGAACGCTCCTGGTGCGCGCCGTGGCCGTGGTGCGGGTCGAAGCTTCCGTGCGCGTGGTGCCCGGCGTAGCCGGCGGCGGACGGGGCGCGCTGTTCGAGGAGGCTGAGCAGCCAGCCGTCGACCGTACCGTTCCAGTCCGTGCCCTCGGCGTCCTCGTGCCGGACGGTGAAGCTGTGCACGGTGTCGTGCCCGCCGGAGAACAGGCCGCCGCGCTTGTCCGCCTCCAGCACCACCTCCGTGCCGCCGGGGTGGGCCAGGAACGTCAGCTCCACCTCGTTCAGCTGCTGCGCGTACCGCGGCGGGGGCGTGAGCTCGATCTCCTGGTAGAAGGGCAGCCGCTGGCCGGTGCCGTGGATGGTGCCCAGCTCCAGGTCGGCCGAGGCGAAGCCGAAGCCCAGCTGGCCGAGCGCCTCCAGCACCGCCTCCTGGACCGGCAGCGGGCCGACCGCCAGCGCGTCCAGGTCGCCCTTGTCCTTCGCGCCGTCGAGCTCCACCTCGGTACGGACGCCGAGCACGATGCCGAGCGGCTGCCCGTGCAGCTGTGTCACCGGCGTCTCCCACGGCAGGACGACGCCGAACGGGAGGCTGCGGCGCTCGCCCTCCGCGAGGCGGAAACCGCCGCCCACGGTGAAGCGTTCGAAGACGACGTCCCCGCGCTCCTCGCCGTCGTGCCCCTCGGCCTCGACGCGGGCGACGAGCTCCAGCGTGATCTGCCGGACGTCCGCCTCGGCCGAGCCGCCCTCCAGGTGGACCTGTCCCTCCAGGGTGCCGCCCGGCGTCGCCGCGGTGTCCTGGAGCACGGTGTCCACCGAGGGCCCGCCCCTGCCGAGGGCCTGGAACAGCTTGCCGAACACCATCGCGGTGCACGCTCCTTCGGGTTCTCGTCTTCTGGGACGCCGGTCACCCGGCGACGCCATTCTCCTGAGGCCGCTACGCCCCACCGGACGACAAGCAGGCGGTTTCGGACAGCCGGTACGGGCCCCAACTCCCTTGGCGGGCCCGGGGGAGAGGCCTTCGCGCACCCGCTCCGGCCTCGGGGAATTGGCTTGTTTCTACACGTCTGTAGACGCAGGGCCGGTGAGCTCCGACCCGATCCGCAGCAGATTCCCGTCCCCGTCCACGAGCGCGAACTCCCGCATCCCGTACGGGGTGTCCACCGGCGCCACCAGCCGCGGCACCGCATCCCCCGCCCCACTGATCCCGAGCCCCGCCCAGGCCCGGAACACGTTCCCCGCGTCCCCCTCCAGCCGGACGTAGGCGGACTGCGCGTCACACCCCGGATCCGTCCCCGGCGCCAGGAAGAAGTGCAGCTCCACATCGTCCCGTTCAAGAATCAGATACCCCTCCTCCGGATACCTCCCCACCACCCCGAACCCGAGCCGGGCGTAGAACTGCACCGTCCCGTCCAGATCGCGACTGGGGAGGACGGGGGCGACGCGGCCGGTGAGGCGGGGTGGGGGCATGGGGGCTCCTCGACGAGGCGGACGGCAACGGCCAACTGGCGCGCGGGGCGCCCGACGACCGTACGTGCGGCGGCCGCGTCCCGCCGCCCCGCCCACCAAAAACCGCACCCGGCGGCTCGGATGGAGCGCCGGGTGCGGTGGGTGGGGCCTGGGCCCCGGGGCTGAGGGTGGGTCAGCCCTTCTTGGTCTCCCAGAAGATCTTGTCGATCTGGGCGATGTAGTCCAGAGCCTTCTGGCCCGTGGCCGGGTCGGTGGAACCCTTGGCCGCGCTGAGCGCCTTGAGGGCGTCGTTCACCAGCTGGTGCAGCTCCGGGTACTTCTCGAAGTGCGGGGGCTTGAAGTAGTCGCTCCACAGCACCGAGATGTGGTGCTTGGCGAGCTCCGCGCGCTCCTCCTTGATGGCGATGGCGCGCGTACGGAAGGCCGGGTCCTCGTTGGCCTGGTACTTCTCCTGGACGGCCTTGACGGACTCGGCCTCGATGCGGGCCTGGGCCGGGTCGTACACGCCGCAGGGGAGGTCGCAGTGGGCGCTGACCTGCACCTTGGGGGCGAACAGGCGGGAAAGCATGCAGCTGTCCTTCCTCGTGATCGTCTTCTCACGTGCGAGATTACTCCGTGCGGGAAGGCTTTTGGCGTGTGCCCCCTGGGGCTTACGACAAAAGTCCCCCCGTGTGCGGGGACGAGGACTGGCCGCAGGTGGACCGGAGGCGGAGCGGGAGATGCCGGAGAGCGCACATGAGCAGGGACGTCCTGAGCCGGACGGGGGCGGACTGCTGAAGCGGATCGGACTCGCCGAGGTCTACAACCCGTCGATGCTGCCGACGCTGCACCCCGGCGACCACCTGGTGGTGCGGTACGGCGGGACGGTGCGGCCGGGTGACGTGGTCGTGATGAAGCACCCGTTCCAGCACGATCTGCTCATCGTGAAGCGCGCGGTCGAACGGCGCGGTGCCGGCTGGTGGGTGGTCGGCGACAATCCGGGCGTACGCAACGACAGCCGGGAGTTCGGGGCGGTACCGGACGAACTGCTCGTGGCCCGGGCCTGGTTGCGGGTGCGGCCGCGCCCGCGCGGGGGTCAGCGGTCCTCGGTGCCGTCCGTCGCGGGCTGGGCGCTGGGGGCGGTGCGGCCGCTGGTGCGGGTACGGCTGCCGCTGCCGCTGCGTTCGCGGCTCTCGCGCGGGCGCTCCTCGCTCTCGCGGCGCTTGCGCGCGCGGTAGGCGGCGACGTTGGCGCGGGTGGCGCAGCGGTCGGAGCAGTAGCGGCGGGAGCGGTTGGTCGAGGTGTCGAGGTAGGCGTTGCGGCACGGGTCGGCGTTGCAGATGCCGAGCCGGTCGACGCCGAGCTCGGTGAGGTGGAAGGCGAGGCCCATGCAGGCAGTCGCCGCGTAGCCGGCGGTGGCGGTGACGGGGTGGTCGGCCAGGTGCATGTGCCAGCGCGGGCGGCCCTCGTCGTCCAGGAACTCGTGGCCGGAGATCTGCGGGCTCGTCGGGAACTCCATGAGCAGGGCGTTGAGCAGGTCGACGGCGCGGACCTCGTCGCCCTCGGCGGCCGCCGCGAAGACGGCGCGGAGCCGGGTGCGTACGGCGCGGAGCCTGCCGACGTCGGCCTCGGCGGCGCGTTTCGCCATCTGCACCATGGGGCCGCACAGTTCGCGCACGGCCTCGACGGACGTCAGCGTGTCCTCGCCGCGGTCGGGCCGCTCGGTGTTGACGAGCTGCACCGCCATGTTCGAGTAATAGCTGAGTTCCACTTGTGATCCTTACCGGCCCGGGCCTACTGTGGGTAATGCCTGTTTTCGCCTAGAGGGTATTACGCAGGGAAGGGATCGTGATGACTCAGGTGACCGCCGCCACCGCGGACCACGCGTACTGGAAGGCCCGGCAGGACAGTTGGGACCGGCAGCAGGAGTGGTACCTCCCGGACCGTGAGGAACGCTTCCGCGTCATGCTGGAGATGACCGAGGCGCTCACCGGCCCCGAACCCGAGGTCCTCGACCTCGCCTGCGGCACCGGCAGCATCTCCGGACGGCTGCTCGCCCGGCTGCCCGGCGCCCGCACCACCGGGGCCGACCTCGACCCCGCGCTGCTCGCCATCGCCCGCGGCCACTTCGCCGACGAGCCGCGCGCCCGCTTCGTCACCGTCGACCTGACCGACCCGGACTGGCCCGCGAAGCTGCTGCACCGCCGCTACGACGCCGTCCTCACCGCCACGGCCCTGCACTGGATGCGGACGGACGCGCTGAGCCGGCTGTACGGGCAGCTGGCCGGCGTCGTACGGGAGGGCGGGGTGTTCCTCAACGCGGACCACATGCCCGACCCGGTCACGCCCCGGATCAACGAGGCCGCGCACGCCTTCGACAAGGCGCGGCGGGAGCGGGAGGCCGCGGCGGGGCGGCAGGGCTGGGTGGAGTGGTGGCAGGAGATGGCCGCCGACCCGGTGCTGGCGGACGTCGTCGCCGAGCGCTACCGGATCTTCGGCGATCCGGCGCGGGGGGATCACGCGGACGGGCAGTTCCAGTCGCCCGCGTGGCACGTGGAGATGTTGCGCGGGGCGGGGTTCGCGGAGTCGCGGGTGGTGTGGAGTTCGCCGGGGGACGCGGTGGTGCTGGGGCTGCGCTGAGCGGCGGGGTGCCGCGTCCTGTGCGTCGCGGGGTGCGGGTGCTTCGTGGCTGAGCTTTTGCGCAGTTCCCCGCGCCCCTTTTTCGCGGGCTCACCCCGCTTGGGAGAACTGCGCCGTAGGCGCAGGGCTGGCAAGCGCAGCGCGCTCACCCCGGCGCGGGGTGCTCATCGCCGTCACCGGACCACCCCGTACGTCGTGGCCGTTCGCGCAGTTCCCCGCGCCCCCAAGAGGCGCAGTTCCCCGCGCCCCTGACGGGGCGCTCCTCCCCGCGCCCCCAAGAGGGGCGCGGGGGTGGTGCGTCAGCGGCGGGCGATGCCCTCCGCTCGGGCCGCGGCGGCGACGGCGGCGGTGACGGCCGGGGCCACCCGCTCGTCGAACGGCGACGGGATGACCTTGTCGGCGCTCAGCTCGTCCGCGACGACCGCGGCCAGCGCCTCGGCGGCGGCGAGCTTCATGCCCTCGGTGATGTCCGTGGCGCGGACCTGGAGCGCGCCGGCGAAGACACCGGGGAAGGCGAGCACGTTGTTGATCTGGTTCGGGTAGTCGCTGCGTCCGGTCGCGACGACCGAGGCGTACTTCTGCGCGACGTCCGGGTGGATCTCCGGGTTCGGGTTGGCCATGGCGAAGATGAACGCGCCCTCGGCCATCGTCGCGACGGTCTCCTCGGGGACGGTGCCGCCGCTGACGCCGATGTAGACGTCCGCGCCCGCCATCGCGTCCGCCAGCGAACCGGTCAGCCCGGCCTTGTTGGTGAACCCGGCCAGCTCGCGCTTGACGGCCGTCAGGTCCTCGCGGTCCTGCGAGACGATGCCCTTGCGGTCGCACACGGCGACGTCGCCGATGCCCGCCTCGGTCAGGATCTTCGCGATCGCGACGCCCGCGGCACCCGCGCCGGAGATGACGGCGCGCAGGTCGCCCAGCGGCCGCTCGCTGAGCAGGGCCGCGTTGCGCAGCGCCGCCAGCGTGACGATGGCCGTGCCGTGCTGGTCGTCGTGGAAGACGGGGACGTCGAGGCGCTGCTTGAGCTTCTCCTCGATCTCGAAGCACCGGGGTGCCGAGATGTCCTCCAGGTTGACGCCGCCGAACGACGGTGCGAGCCGGGCGACGGTCTCCACGATCTCGTCGGTCTCCCGGCAGTCGAGCGCCACCGGGACCGCGTCCACGCCGCCGAACTGCTTGAAGAGGATGGCCTTGCCCTCCATCACCGGAAGGCTGGCCTGCGGGCCGATGTCGCCCAGGCCGAGCACCGCGCTGCCGTCCGTCACGACGGCGACGACCTGGGACTTCCAGGTGTACTCGTCGACGAGTTCGGGCTGTTCGGCGATGGCGCTGCACACCTTGGCGACGCCCGGCGTGTAGGCGAGGGACAGGTCGTCCGCGTTCCGCACGGGAACGGTGGCCTGCACCGCCATCTTGCCGCTCCGGTGCAGGGCGAAGGCCGGATCGATGAGATCCTCGCCCAGCCCGTCCTTCGGATTGACGATCTCCGCTGACACTTTGATGACCCCTTTGTCGTTTTCGTGTGAGGGTGGCCGCTCCCTGGTTGAGGAGCGGGCGGGCACCACATCCGCTTCCCGTCCGGCGGATAACCGCCGTCCAGGGGGAGGCGCGGACGCCGGGCGCGCCGCACACGCGCCCTGGTCCCCGGGTGAGGGGTGTAAGCGACCTTTCTACCCGACGAGGCCGTACGGGGACGAGCCGCTTCCGGCCCCGAAGGGCCCCGTCACGGCGGGACGCACGGGCGCGCCCGCGCCCAGAAGCCCTGGTTCGGCCGGGAGTTCACGCCGTTCCGGCCCACTGCGCGTGATGTCCGTCTCACAGCACGCACAGGCGCCGTACGACGGCCGGTCACCGCGCCCCATACCCGACCGAGCCCCAACGAGCGGGCGTCCGTCCACTATCCGGATGGCTGGTTCCGTTATCCGATTTTGATGTTGCTGAGCCTCTGCAATCAGCCGTCCTGATGGCAGGATTCCGTCCACTCGTACGCCGCTTCGGCACTCGGCACCCTGTGCCCGTAAGGGGAAGAAGACGCACGTCAGGGGGCCGTACGCGGTTTCCCGCGCCGGCCGCTGTTCTCGTTTCGCAGGAGGACCCCGCATGACCGCACCCATCCGCCGCCGTCCCCTCGCCGTCGCGCCCGTGGCGCTCGCCGTCACCGGCGCCCTGCTGGTCACCCTGACCGGCTGCGGCGACCAGACGGACGCGGCCCAGGCGCGGCGGGCCCAGGACCGGGGCGAGGGGCCGCCGTTGGCGGACAAGCTCCCGCAGAAGATCCGTGACCAGGGCGTCGTCAAGGTCGGTTCGGACGCCGCCTACCGGCCCATGGAGTACCAGGACGGGGCCGACATCGTCGGCGTCGACCCGGAGATCGCGCAGGCGGTCGGGAAGAAGCTCGGGGTGCGGTTCCAGTTCCAGAACGGCACCTTCGACGGGCTCATCACGGCGATGCAGACCGGGCGCTTCGACATGGCGATGTCGTCGATGTCGGACACCAAGGAGCGCCAGCAGGGTCTGGACGACAACGGCAAGAAGGCGGGCAAGGGCGTCGACTTCGTCGACTACCTCTCCTCCGGTTCCTCGATCCTCGTCAGGAAGGGGAATCCGGACAAGGTCGACTCGGTGGAGGAGATGTGCGGGAAGAAGGTCGCCACCCAGCGCGGCACCGTCTCGCACGACATCCTCAAGGACCGGACGAAGCAGTGCGAGAAGGACGGCAAGAAGCCGGTCACCGTCGAGGCGTACGAGACGGACGACCAGGCACGCATCCGTCTGAAGACCGGCGCCGTCGTCGCGGACGTGGCCGACTTCCCCGTCGCGGCGCACGCCGCCGCCAGCGGGAACGAGTTCGAAGTCGTCGGTGAGCAGATGGAGTCGGCGCCCTACGGCATGGCGTTCGCGAAGGACAACAGCGAACTGCGGGACGCCGTCCGGGCCGGGCTCCAGGCGATCATCGAGGACGGCACCTACGCGAAGATCCTGAAGAAGTGGGGCATCGAGGACGGCGCCGTCTCCGAGGCGAAGATCAACGGCGGCTCGTGAGCGCGCGCGGACCCGGCACGCACGGACCCTGCACGCACGGACGCGGAAAGGTAACGCGGTGAGTTCCTCCCA
This sequence comes from Streptomyces sp. HNM0574, assembly GCF_012726235.1. GTDB lineage: Bacteria > Actinomycetota > Actinomycetes > Streptomycetales > Streptomycetaceae > Streptomyces. Next base: position 266,000 of record NZ_JAASAH010000003.1, on the reverse strand, counting down.
GCCCACATCCCCCACCGAGGCGACACCGGGCGGCAGCCCGCCCGAAGCCATCAAGGCCATCCCCGTACGCCACTACGGCCGGTACGTCGCCGCCGTGCTCGTGCTCGCGCTGCTGGCGCTGCTCGTCAACGCCTTCGCCGGCGCGGACCTGCGCTGGTCGGCCGTGGGCGAGTTCCTCTTCGACGACCAGGTGCTGGAGGGCGTCAAGAACACCATCGTCGTGAGCGTGCTGGCGATGCTGATGGGCCTGGTGCTCGGCGTCGTCCTGTCCGTGATGCGGATGTCGAAGAACCCGGTGACGTCCTCCGTCGCCTGGGGCTACATCTGGTTCTTCCGCGGGACGCCCGTCTACGTCCAGCTGCTGCTGTGGTTCAACCTGGCGCTGGTCTTCCCGATCCTCAACCTCGGTCCGGTCTACAAGGACGAGATGACGGACGTCATGACCCCGTTCATGGCGGCGCTGCTCGGGCTCGGGCTCAACGAGGCCGCGTACATGGCCGAGATCTGCCGCGCGGGCATCGACTCCGTCGACGAGGGCCAGACCGAGGCGTCCCAGGCGCTCGGCATGAAGAGCAGCCAGAACATGCGGCGGATCGTGCTGCCGCAGGCGATGCGCGTCATCGTGCCGCCGACCGGCAACGAGTTCATCAACCTGCTGAAGACCTCCTCGCTGTGCGCCGTGGTGATGTTCGAGGAGACGCTCCGCAAGGCGCAGAACATCGGCAACACCTCCAGCGCCGTCGTCGAGCTGCTGCTCGTCGCGACGATCTGGTACCTGGCGATCACCACGGTCTTCAGCATCGGCCAGTTCTACCTGGAGCGCCGCTTCGCCCGCGGCTCCTCGCGGCAGCTGCCCGCGACGCCCTGGCAGAAGGTCAAGCAGAACCTCACGACATTCAGCCGCGGCACCGGAGCGGGGGCACAGAGCGCATGAGTTCGGACATGGTGAAGGCGGAGGCCGTCCACAAGTCCTTCGGACACGTGGAGGTGCTCAAGGGCGTCGACATGACGGTCGCGCCCGGCGAGGTCTCCTGCATCGTCGGCCCGTCGGGCTCCGGCAAGTCGACGTTCCTGCGCTGCATCAACCACCTGGAGAAGATCAACGCGGGCCGGCTGTACGTCGACGGCACGCTCGTCGGCTACCGCGAGAGCGGCGGCAAGCTCTACGAGCTGCGGGACCGTGAAGTCGCCGCGCAGCGCCGGGACATCGGCATGGTCTTCCAGCGCTTCAACCTCTTCCCGCACATGACCGCGGCGGAGAACGTGATGGAGGCGCCGGTCCAGGTCAAGAAGGTGCCCAGGGCGAAGGCCCGGGAGCGGGCCGTGGAGCTGCTGGAGCGGGTCGGGCTCGGCGACAAGACCGGCAACTACCCCTCGCAGCTCTCCGGCGGCCAGCAGCAGCGCGTCGCCATCGCGCGGGCGCTGGCGATGGAGCCGAAGCTGATGCTGTTCGACGAGCCGACCTCGGCCCTCGACCCGGAGCTGGTCGGCGAAGTCCTCGACGTCATGCGGGGCTTGGCCGAGGACGGCATGACGATGATCGTCGTCACGCACGAGATGGGCTTCGCGCGGGAGGTCGGCGACTCGCTGGTCTTCATGGACCAGGGCGTCGTCGTCGAGTCCGGCGACCCGCGCCAGGTGCTCACCGACCCGCGGCACGAGCGCACCAAGTCCTTCCTCTCCAAGGTGCTCTAGCCGCGGCCCGTCCCGATCCGCCCCGGCCCGAGGGGCGCGCGTGACCCGAGATGGTGACGTGCGTCCCTCTGTGCCGCGGGGTCTGGAACGCCCGGCTACCCGGGCGTAGCGTGCGGCCCATGTTTGCTGCCTACGCCGCGCGTATCGACAGGGACCAGCCGCTTTCCGGGCTGGAGTTGGGGGACCGGCCCGAGCCCGAGGTCCCGGCCGGATGGACGACCGTACGTGTGAAGGCGGCGTCCCTGAACCACCACGACCTGTGGTCGCTGCGCGGTGTGGGGCTCGGCGAGGAGGCCCTCCCGATGATCCTCGGCTGCGACGCGGCCGGGCTCGACGAGGACGGCAACGAGGTCGTGCTGCACTCGGTCGTCGGCCAGTCCGGGCACGGCGTCGGCCCGCGCGAGCGCCCCTCCATCCTCACCGAGAAGTACCAGGGCACCTTCGCCGAACGGGTCGCCGTACCCGCCTGGAACGTGCTGCCCAAGCCGCGCGAGCTCTCCTTCGAGGAGGCCGCCTGCCTGCCCACCGCCTGGCTCACCGCGTACCGGATGCTCTTCACCAACGCCGGTGTGCGGCCCGGTGACAGCGTCCTGGTGCAGGGCGCGGGCGGCGGCGTCGCGACGGCCGCCGTGGTGCTGGGCGCGGCCGCGGGTCTGCGGGTCTTCGTCACCAGCCGCGAGGAGTCCAAGCGGAAGCGGGCGCTGGAGCTGGGCGCCGAGGCCGCGTTCGCGTCCGGGGAGCGGCTGCCGCAGCGGGTGGACGCGGTGCTGGAGACCGTCGGCGCGGCGACCTGGTCGCACTCCGTCAAGTCCCTGAAGCCGGGCGGCACTCTGGTCATCTCCGGCGCCACCAGCGGACCCAACCCGCCGGCCGCCGAACTGAACCGCATCTTCTTCCTGGAGCTGCGCGTCGTCGGCTCCACCATGGGCACCAAGGACGAACTGGCCTCGCTGCTCAGCTTCTGCGCGGCCAAGGGCGTACGCCCCGTCGTCGACTCGACGCTGCCGCTGGACCGGGCCCGCGAGGGCTTCGAACGGATGGCGCAGGGCGACCTGTTCGGCAAGGTCGTCCTCACGGTCTGAGACACGGCCGCCCGGGAGCAGCGGGCGGCCCGGCCGTCAACGGAACTCACGGAGGGGAAACCGGTGGAGCGGACACGAGGCGCGGGCGAGCGGGACCGGGAGCCGGTCGCACGGTTACTGCACGAGGTCTTCCGGGACGATCCCGTCAGCCGGTGGCTCTTCCCCGAGGAGGCGGAGCGGGAGGCCCGGCACCCGCTGGTCTTCCGGGCCTTCCTCGACACCGCCCTCGCGCACGGCACCGTCGAGCTGACCGGCGACGAGGGCGGGCCGGTCACCGGCGCGGCCCTGTGGTTCGCCGTCGCCGGGGGCGAACTCGCGGGCGGCGAACCGCTCGGCAAGCTCATCGCCGCCGCCGCGCCGGGCAACGAACGGCTCGCCGCCATGGGCGGGCTGACCGGCGAGCGGCACCCCATGGCCGAGGACCACGCCTACCTCCAGGCCATCGCCGTCACCCCCGGCCGCCGCCGGCGCGGCCTGGGCAGCGCGCTGCTCGCGCCCATGCTGGAGCGCTGCGACGCGCGCGGCCTGCCCGCGTACCTGGAGGCCAGCAGCCCCGGCAGCCGCGAGCTCTACCTCGGCCTCGGCTTCACCGGTCTCGGCCCGCCCCTCCAGCTCCCGGACGGCCCACCGATGTGGCCCATGTGGCGTCCCGCGTCGGGGAGTTGAGACGGCACGGGCCTGAGACGGCACGGGTGTCCCGACCCCGCGTCGTCCACCGCCCACGCACCGGGAGTCGAGATCCGTCGGACTCTCCCGGCCCTGTGCGCCCTCCGGAAGGCCGACGGACCGGACGCGGTGCGAGCGCATGAGCATGCAGCGGCACGGGTGACGCCCCTCCCGCCGGGCCGGGGGCGGAAGTGCCGCCCGGGACGTGCCCGGTCCGGATCAGGCCGCGATGCCGTCGAGGACCATCGAGGTGTAGTGGGCGGCGATCTCGTCCGCGCTCTTGCGGCCCTCCGGGCGGTACCAGACGGCCGCGGTCCACACCGTGTCCCGGACGAAGCGGTAGGCGAGGGGCACGTCCAGGCCCGCGCGGAAGCTGCCGTCCTCGACGCCGCGGCGGAGCGTACGCGTCCACAGCTCCTGGAAGCGGCGCTGCGACTCCCCGAGGTACTCGAAGCGGGGCAGCGCGGACAGCGTCCTGGCCTCCTTCTGGTACAGCGCGACGGCGGGCCGGTGCCGCTCCATCTGCCGGAACGACTCGGCGACCAGGCCCTCGAAGGTGGCGCGCGGCGGGCGGTCCTCCGCGTCGATCCGGTCGTAGCCCTCCCACAGCTCGGTGAGGAAGGCGCTGAGGATCTCGTCCGCCATCGCCTCCTTGGAGTGGAAGTGGTAGTAGAGGCTCCCGGCGAGCATGCCCGCGCGGTCCGCGATGGTGCGGACGGTGGTGGCGTTGTACCCCTGCTCGGCGAACACCTCGGCGGCCGTCGCGAGCAGTTCGGGACGCCGGGGCCGGGCACCGCCCGTGGCCGGGGGCGCGGTCTTCTTCGGTGGCATGCGTCCATTGTCCGACGGCCCCGGACCGGCCCGGCCCCCGCTCCCGGCCGCCCGCGCGCGGCCGCGGGCCGTCACGGGTGCTGGCTGCTGACGGAGACGGACTCGCCCGTCATGTACGAGGAGTAGTCGCTGGCGAGGAACGCGATGACGTTGGCGATCTCCCAGGGCTCCGCGTACCGCCCGAACGCCTCCCGCGAGGTCAGCTCCTCCAGCAGTTCGGGGGTGGTGACCTTCACCAGGTGCGGGTGCATCGCCAGGCTGGGCGAGACCGCGTTGACCCGCACCCCGTACGCGGCGGCCTCCACGGCGGCGCACCGGGTCAGCGCCATCACGCCCGCCTTGGCCGACGCGTAGTGCGCCTGCCCGCGCTGGGCCCGCCAGCCCACCACGGAGGCGTTGTTGACGATGACGCCGTGCCCCTGCTCGCGCATCAGTCGGAGCGCGGCCCGGGTGCAGCGGAAGGTGCCGCCGAGGGTGACGTCGAGTACGGCGTCCCACTGCGCGTCGGTCATCTCGGTGAGTTCGGCGGTGCCGCCGAGGCCCGCGTTGTTGACGAGCACGTCGATCCGCCCGTACCGGTCGGCGCACTGCCGCAGCAGCGCCCGCACCTCGTCCTCGGCGGTGACGTCGCAGCGCACCGAGGCGACGCGGTCCGCGCCGAACTCCCCGGCCAGCTCCTTCTCCGTCTCCGCCAGCCGCCGCTCGTGCGTGTCCCCGAGCACGACGCCCTCGGCGCCCTCCTCCAGGAAACGCCGCGCCGTGGCCCCGCCGATCCCGCTCCCCGCCGCGGCGGTGACCACGGCCACCCGCCCGCCCAGCAACCCGTGCCCCGCCACGTATTCGGGCGCCACCACCATCTCCGCCCACCCCTTCCGCACAGCCCACCCCCGCCCGGCGGGCACACGGTATCTACCAAACGGTTGTTAGGGAAGGGTGCGAGGGCGGGCTCAGGCGTCGGTGTCGCGCGGGTGGCGCGGAGAGGCGTAGACGAAGTGCACGGTGTGCCGGTCCTCGTCGACGAGGTACCGGACCCGTCCGCCGGAGGTCACCTCGTACTCCCACTGCGGAAGCGGGCGGCCGCCGAGCGTCCCCGAGGCCAGACGGCCGCGCAGCCGGTGCTGCCGGTCGGGGTCGTGCCGGGCGAGAGGTGCCGTCCGCAGCGCCTCGTAGCACCGGCGGGCGTTGCCCGGGGCCTCGGCGCACAACTCGCCCCAGCCCTTGGCGGCTTCGTTGGTGGCGAAGCGGAGTGTCCACTCGGCGCCGACGGGTGGGGGCGGTACGTCGTCCCCGCGCTTCGGGGTCACGGAGCGGGCACCTCGCCGTGGTCGTCGCCGGGGAGCGGGCGGGTGAGCTGCGCGGTGAGTTCCGGGTCGGCGAGGACGCGCGCGGTCGCCCGCCACTCGGTGATGACGCGGTGCAGGTTGGTGTGGACGTCGAGCTCCGCCGCGTCGTGCGTGGCGTCCACGAGCTCGACGACGAACTCGCGCACCTCCTCGGACGAGAGGTGGCGGGTCCACGGGAAGACGGCGGGGAGGGCGAGCAGTATCGCCCGGGCGCCCTCGTCGTTGCCGATCAGCGCCGCGAACAGGCGGGCCGTCACCTCGGCGGTCTCCTCGCGCTGCTGGTCGTGCCGCGCGGTGGTGAGGAACATGTCCTCGCCGTCCCGCCGTGTGACGTGGACGCGCTGGGCCCGGTCGACCGCCGCGGCGACCTGTTTCGAGTTCTTGGAGAGCTCGGAGAACGACACCGTGGGTGTGGACATATCAGGACGGTACTTCGGAACGTGTTCCGAAGTCAACGGCGGGCGCCCCTCACCCCTCCTCCCCCTCCCCCCGCAGCAGGGCCGTGAGGTGGGTGGCTGTGGTGGTGAGGTGGGTGCGGGTCCGGGTGAGGCGGGTGGGGGTGAGGCCGTGGTCGCGGGCGGTGTCGCGGATCTCGTCGCGGAAGTGGTCCAGGAGGCGTTCGAGTTCGCGGAGAGGTGCGGTGTCGCGGGCGAGCCGGGGCATGCCGTGCCGGTCGTCGCCCGGGCGGGGCTCCTCGGTGGCGAGGGCGTCCAGGGAGCGGTGGATCTCGGCCTCCAGCTCGGCCAGTTCGGCCTGCCGGGCGGCGAGTTCGCGGCGTCCGGCCGCGGTGATCGCGTAGACCTTGCGGCCGCCCTCGGTGGTGTGCCGGACGAGGTCCTCGGACTCCAGCTTGGCCAGGCGCGGGTAGACGGTTCCGGCGGAGGGCGCGTACCGGCCGCGGAAGCGCTCCTCCAGCAGCCGGATCACCTCGTAGCCGTGCCGGGGCGCCTCGTCGAGCAGCTTGAGCAGGTAGAGGCGGAGCCGTCCGTGGCCGAAGACCGGGGGCATGTCACACGTCCTTGCTGGGGGAGTGCCGGGGCGCTGGGGAAGGGCTCCGGGTGCGCGCGCCGTACCGGCGGCCGCGGGGGCCGTGCGGGGTCCGACGGGGACGGGACGACATGACGCGTGTCCGCCGACACGCTATGTCGCGTATCGGCGGAGGGGCAAGGGAGGCGGGACCGCCCCGCCGTCACCCGCCGGTCAGCCGGCAGTCACTCCTCGTCGTCCTCGTCGTCCAGGCGGGCCAGCCAGGTGGCGAGGCGTTCCACCGGGACCTCGAAGTCCGGGTTCAGGTCGACGAAGGCGCGCAGCTGCTCGGCCAGCCACTCGAAGGTGACCTCCTCCTCGCCGCGCCGCTTCTCCAGCTCCTCGATACCGCGGTCGGTGAAGTACAAGGCGCATCTCCAGTGGTGTCCTGGCCCGGGGGAGGGGCCGGTGGGTCCGTTCCGTCCCAGGGTATGCGTCCGCCGGGTGGGGCTTCGCGCGCGGCCGTGGCGGCAGTAGTCTGGATCTTCTCAAGTGGCGCGCCCCGCAGGGGTGTTCGACGGGGACGGGGGTGCTGGACGTGGCATACCGGGTGCGGGAGATCGATCTCGGGAACGGCGACGTGGTGCTGGCCAGGGTCGAGACGCTGGACGCGGAGGACCTGGCGGTCCAGCGGCGCCCCGCGGGCTACGGCCAGGGCCAGGACGTCGGCGCGCTGGACTCGGTGGCCTCCCGCGCGGGGGACGTGGGCGAGGTCGTGCGCCGCGTCGCCCGGAACGTGGTGGACGCGGCCCGCGAGGCCGGTCCCGACGAGGTCGCCGTCACCTTCGGTCTCGAACTGGCCGCGAAGTCCGGCAAGGCGGTCGCCTTCGTGGCCGAGGGCGAGGCGAAGGCCGCACTGTCCGTGACGCTCACCTGGCGTTCGGAGGAGCGCGGGCGCACGGACTCCCGGGACAGCGCGGGCGGCGCCCACGGGAGCCCGCCCACGGTGCCGGCGCCCGGAGGCCCGGCTGATGCCTGACGCGGGGGCGGACGTCGGCCGGCTGGACACGCTCGTCCAGCCCGCGACGGTCCGCCTGCACGGCGCCGACGGCACGTTCTGGGGCTCGGGTTTCCTGGTCGCGCCGGGCTGGGCGCTGACCGCGGCGCACGTGGTGCGCGCGGGTCTTGGCGCTCCGGAACGGCTGACGGAGCCGTTCGACGTGGTGCTGCCGGAGGCGTACGGGCAGACCCGCACGGTGCGGGCCCGGCTCGGGTACTGGCCGCGCGGGGTGTTCGCGTACGACGCGGTGCCCGAGGAGTGCGACATCGCCCTCGTCCGGCTGCTGGAGCCCGAGCCGGCGCACCCGTGCGTCTGGCTGTCGGACCGGCGGGAGACGCCGAAGGGCCGGTTGAAGGCGTACGGCTGGTACGAGAAGGACGGCACCCCGCACGGCTGGGACTCGGTCTTCGCCTACAGCGGCAAGGACGGGCTGTACGGGCTGCGCTTCGCCCCGGACAGCGAGGTGCCGCCGGGGGTCTCGGGCGGGCCGGTCGTCGACCTGCACAGCAACGTGGTCGTCGGGCTGGTGAAGCGGAACAGCACGTTCGGCTCCGGTGACATCAAGGAGGGCGGGCTGGCCGTCCGCACCTCGCTGCTGGGCGATCTGACGGCCGAAGCCGTCTGCCCCGAGGCGGTGCTGGGCACCGACCCGTACGTCGAGCTGATGCGGCTGCACGACCGCTGGCACGAGGCGGCGGTCCGCCCCGGCGTCCCGCCCGCCGGTTCCTACGGCTTCGGTGCCGGAGGCCCCGGCGAGGGCTGGCACCGTACGCAGGCGGCGTCCCCCGAGCACGCGGTCGCGGCCGCCGCGCCCGGCGGGGCGGCGACGGCGGCCGGGCACTGGTCGCCCACGGACCGGCTGCGGCTGCTCGGGCTGCTCAGCAGGCTGCCCGAGCCGGGCGGCCCGGTGCGGGTGAAGCAGCTGGTGAGCGAGGCGGTGTACGGCAGCCTCGGCTCGCTGCCGCCGCGTCTGCGCACCCTCCGGGACGGGCACGGCTGCCTCTACCGGGACAACTTCTCCAACACCTCGCTGCCCTTCCTGCGGTACGCGCGGCTCGCCGCGCTCGCGGCGGCGCACGCGGCTGAGGCCGGGGACACCGGGGGCCTCGGGTACGCGGACGTGGTCCGGGCCGTCCAGGCCGTCGAGGAGTGGGTGGCGTCGCGGGTCGCGGAAATGCCCGTCGACCAGGTCGCGCAGGTGCTCACTCTGGCCCTGCCGCCGCAGCTCACGGACGCGCCGCCCGCGCACACCTCCGGCACCCCGTACATTCCGGCGCAGCCCTCGCCCGGCGAGCGGGAGAAGGCGACGGACCCGCTGCTGGTCTGCTCCGGCACGCACCCGGGCGACGAGGGGCCCACCGTCGTGCTGGAGATCGAGCCCGTGCTGTGGACGGAGCGGCCCGCGTTCTTCGCCTCGCTGCGGGTGCAGGTCGGGGACGAGCCCGGCGGGTACGACGAGCACATCGAGCCGCCCGGCGGCATCCCGTACGAGGAACTGGTGCCGTCCCTGCGGCGGCCGCTGCTGCGGCTGTTCGCCACCGTGGACACCGAGCGGCGCAAGGCGCCGCTCGAAGTCGCCCTGCCGCTGGAGCACTTCGACCTCGGGGTACAGCGCTGGATGCTGCACGAATCCGCCGGCTCGCTCGACGGGAACGACCCGGCGTACCTGCCGCTCGGCGCGCAGCGCCAGATCGTCGTCCGGGCGCTGGACCGCAAGGAGGGCGCGGGCGAGGACCCGTCCCCGGAGGCGGACGTGTGGGCCGGGCGCTGGGCGGCGCTCGGGGACGTCACGGGGCTGGAGACGGTGCGCGTCCCGCCGCACGGACTCCCGCTGCGCGAGGAGCAGTTGGCCGCCGCCGCGCCCGGCACCGTACCGGCGCTGTGCCGCCCGGCCGGGGACGAGACGGGGCGCGCGGGCATGGAGCTGGCGTTGCGGCACGGGCACGGCGTCGTCCTGTGGCAGTCCTCGCCGCACGCCTCGGGGCACTGCGACACCGGCTGCGACGCGCTGCACGAGCGGCTGGCGAAGACGGTGCGCGGCATCGGCTCCGCGCGCCAACTGCCCGAACATCTGCGCGTGTTGAGGGCGCGGTTCCACCGTCGGGACTACAGCGTGCAGTGGGCCGAGAAGCTGTCGATTCTCTACGATGACGCCTCGCGGCCCCTGCCCGCGGCCGAGGGGACGGTGGACTCGCCATGAGCGGCCGCGCGGTGCGCGGTGCGGCACGCGCCGGTCCGCGCGCCGGGTGCGCGCCGCACGTGAGGCGCACCGCCGCACGACACGAACAACCTTCCGGAGATTGTCGTTTTCCGGTGCGCGGCCGGGTACGTACTCGGTTGGCTCCAGCAGCACGACACCGGCCGGCCGGGGAGACACGAACCGCAATGAGGAGCCCATCGTGACGGAGTGGCTGATCTACAAAGGGGCGGGGGAGCCGCACGACGGCATCCGGCGACTGCCGGACCCGCCACCCTGGCGCACCTTCGACGGCGGCGCCGCCGGGGACGCGCACGACCCCGGCGCCGTGCTGCCCGCGCCCCGGGTCCCCGAGCTGGACCCGGCCACCGTCCGGCGGCTCGGACCGGCGCGGGAGCGGATGCGGGCCGAGAGCGAGCACGAGCTCGAACTCATCAACGCCGCCCTGTACTTGCGGCGTCCGCTGCTGGTCACCGGCGTCCCCGGCTCGGGCAAGAGCACCCTCGCGCACTCCCTCGCGTACGAACTCGGCCTCGGCCGCGTGCTCCAGTGGCCCGTCCTCTCCCGCACGACCCTCCGCGACGGGCTGTACCAGTACGACGCCATCGGCCGGCTCCAGGACGCCCAGCTGTCCGCCCGGAACGCGCGGCCGGGCGGGGAAGCGGGGGAGACGGGCGACATCGGCCGGTACGTGCGGCTCGGGCCGCTCGGGACGGCGCTGCTGCCCGGCGAACGGCCGCGGGTGCTACTCGTCGACGAGCTCGACAAGAGCGACATCGACCTGCCGAACGACCTGCTGAACGTGCTGGAGGAAGGCGAGTTCGAGATCCCGGAGCTCAGCCGGATCGCCGACGACGACGGCCGGCAGACCGTGCGCGTCCGCACCGACGACGGCACCTCCGTCGACGTCCGCCGCGGCCGCGTCCGCTGCCGCGCCTTCCCCGTCGTCGTGATGACCAGCAACGGCGAACGCGACTTCCCGCTGCCGCTGCTGCGCCGCTGCATCCACCTCGACCTGAAGGCGCCGGACAAGAAGCGCCTCGCGGCCATGGTCACGGCCCACTTCGGGGAGCTGAACGAGGACAACGACGCGACGATCGAGCAGTTCCTCTCCAGCGCCCCCGGCGAGGTGCACGCCGCCGACCAGCTGCTCAACGCCATCTACCTCACCCAGAACAGCGTGCTCGGGCAGGACGCGGGGCCGGACGCCAGGCGCCACCTGGCCGAGATGATGATGCGGCCGCTCGGCGCCACCGGCGGCCCCGGTGGCGAGGACCGGGGCGGCGCCTCCCACAGGCCGGGGTGACCGGTGTCCGACGGACTGCCCGAACTGGTGCGCAGACTCCGCGACGTGGGCGCCGAGCCCTCCGCGCGGGAGCTCGCCGACGCCCTGTGGCTGGCCCGCTGGGCCAGCCCGGGCGAGCCGCTGGCCGAGCCCGCTCCGGAACCGGACCGCACCGGCACGGCCGCGGCGGACACCACCGGAGCGCACGGCACCGGCGCGGGCACCCCGGCGGCGAAACCCGGCCGGGACGGGACGGCGCCCCAGGACCCGGTGGACGGCGCCCCCGCGCGCCGGCGCCGCGGCCCCGGGGACGACACCGTCCCGCTGCACACCACGGGCCCGCACCCGGCCGGGGGCACCCGGACCGGCGGGCCCACGGGCCGGCCCGTGGGAGTGCCCGTACGGGTGCCCGTCGCCAACGCGCTGCCCTCGCTGCTGCCGCTGCAACGGGCGCTGCGTCCGCTCCAGCGGTACCGGCCGCCGGTGCACGCGGTGCGCGAGGACGTCGACGAGCAGGCCACGGCCGAACGGGCCGCCGAGACCGGCCTGGTGGTGCCCGTCCTCCGCCGGGGCGCGCGGCGCACGGCACGGGTGCAGCTGCTCATGGACGTCTCCTCGTCGATGGTCCCGTGGGAGGAGATGTGCGCCGAGCTGCGCCAGGCGTGCGCGGGCGCGGGCGCGTTCCGCGACGTCAAGGTGCACTTCCTGCACGAGGACGCGGAGACCGGGGAACCGGCCGTCGGGTCCGAAGTGGACGCGCGGGGACGGGCGTTGCGGCCCGCCGGCCTGCTGCGCGACCCCACCGGGCACTGGATCACGCTGCTGCTCAGCGACTGCGCGGGCCCGATGTGGCGCAGCGGCCGGATGCAGCGCCAGCTGAACCACTGGGCGCAGACGTCCCCCGTCGCCGTCATCCAGCCGCTGCCGCAGCGCATGTGGCGGCGTACGCACCTGCCCGCGCTCCCCGGCGTGCTGCGGCGCAGGCAGGGCATGGGCGGGCAGCTCGCCTTCCGTCCCGCGAGCCGGGTGCGCCCGGCGCCCCGGGAGGCCGCGCGTGACACGGGCGCCTGGGCGGTGCCCGTGCTCGCGCCCACCGAGACGGCGCTCGGCAACTGGGCCCGCCTCGTCTCGGGCGTGACGGGCGTCGCCGTGAACGCCGCCGCCGGCTGGGTACGCCCCGCGCACCCGGCCGCCCGCGCGCCCCGCGCGGGCGGCGCACGCGAGCCCGGGCGGCTCCTCGCCGCCTTCGAGGGCAGCGCCTCACCGGACGCGGTGCAGCTGGCCGTGTATCTCTCGGCCACCGAACTCGCCTTGCCCGTCATGCAGTTGGTGCAGCGCGCGATGCTCCCGCACACCGGCCCGTCGGAACTCGCCGAGGTGCTGCTCAGCGGCCTCCTGCGGCGCGAGGGCGGCACAGGGCCGGGCGAGCGCGTGGCCTACGAGTTCCACGACGGCGTACGCGAACTGCTGCTGGAACGGCTCAGCCAGGGCGACGCGGCGCTCGTCCTCAAGGAGTGCTCGACGTACGTGGAGCGGCACTTCGGACGCCGCACCCGCAACTTCCCCGCGATGGCCGCCGATTACCTCGGCGGCACCGTCACACCCCCGTCCGGCGGCCCGGCCCCCGGGCGCGAGGGCGTCGCGCGGCAGCCGTTCGCGCGCGTCTCCCAGGCGGTGCTGCGCCGCTTCATGCCGCGCTGGGGCGAGGACGACGACCCGACGCGCCACGCCCCGCGCGAGCGCGAGGCCCTGCGGGAGCGCGCCCGGCACCACTGGAACCGGTACCACGACGACGGCACCGCACGGGAACTGGAGGCCGCCATCGCGCACTTCCGGGCCCTCGGCGGCCCGGAGACGGACGAATCGCTCGCCCGCGCCCTGCTGGAGCGCTGGCGCGTCACCGGCGACCGCGAGGACCTGCTCGACGCGTACGAGGCGCTGCGCCGGGTCACCGACGCCTACCCGGAGGACCCGGGCGTCTTCGTCCGCGCCGACCTCGTCCGGGTGCTGACCGGCCTCGCGGACGAGGTGCGCACCGCGCCCGACTGGCCCGCGCTGCGGGTCCTGCCCGCCGCCACCGGCCGCGCCTGGCAGGACACCCCCGCCGACCGGCTGCACGCCGAGTACCTGCTGCTGCTCCACGCGGCCGGCGCCGCGCCCACCACGGACGGCGCCCGGGACACCGCGGGCGGCGCCGCCGGCGCGGTGGCCACCGAACGCGCGGCCCTGCACCTGCGGCTGGCGACGCTGCTGGTGGAGATGCCCGAGCCGCCCGAGCACCCCGAACTCCCCGGCTCCCTCGACCGGCACGGCCTGGCGCTGCACCACCTGGACGCCGCCGACGCGGCCGTCGCGCTGCCCGACGCCGACCAGCTGCGGCAGAGCGCCGGCGTCGCGCTCGCGCTCTCCCGTGCCGCGCCCTCCGAACACGCCGCCGTGTACGCGGAGAAGGCGCTCGCCGGGCTGGAGATCGCGCACGCCAGGCAGCGGATGGGCAGGGACGGCCGCCGTTTCGTGCACTCGGCCCGCTACTGGCTGGACCGGGCCGAGGCCAGGACCAGGGCCGCCGGCGGCCTCCGCGCCGACCGGGTGTTCGCCACCGTGCTCCACGAGGCCGACACGGCCCTGGCGTTCGCGCGCGAGGCCGACGACCCGGCCCTGTGGGCCGAGGCCGTCTGCGCGCTCGGCGGGTACGCGCTCCGGGGCTGGGCGGAGGGCGCGGCGGCGGAGGCCGACGGGCGGGACGGGGTGTCCGAGGGCGGCATCTCCTGGCGCGGCGACGACGACTCCAGCCTGCGCGAGGTCCTGCCGCTGCTGCGCGAGGCCCGCGCCGGCCTCCCCCGCGAACAGCACGGCAGGCTCCGGCACATGGAGGCCCGGCTGCAACTGGCCCTCGCCCGCGCGGCACGGGACGCGGGCCGCGCCGGCGAAGCCGTCCGGCTGCTGCGGGAATGCCGCGCCGAGGCCGGGGAAGCCGAGGAGATGGCGGAAGTGGAGCAGGCACTGGGCGAGGCCCTGCTCGTCCGGTACCGGCTGACCGGGCCTGCGGACCGGCGCTGGTCCGACGTGGAGGAGGCGGAGGCGATGTTCAGCAGTGTGACGCGGACGCGCGAGGCACGCCCGCGCACCGTCGTCGACGCCTGGGCGACGCTCGCCGGATCGTGGCTCGACGAGCACACCGAGGACTCCCGCTACCGGCGCGCCAGCCAGGCGTCCCGCTTCCTGCACAACGCGGCCCACACCGCCGAGGACGCCGGACTGCTGGCGGAGGCGGCGCAGTACCGGTGGCGGCGGGCGCGGGTGATCGAGGCGTGGCTCGGCGGCGGCCCCGCGGTCTCCGCGTACGAGCAGATAGCGCAACTGTGGGAGCGGAACGGCGAGCCCGCGCACGAGGACGTGACCGCGGCCCGCGAGCGGGCCCGCGTCCTTGGGGGCGGCGAGGCGTGACGGAGCGGCGAGGCACGACGGAGGGGAGCTCCCCGATGCGGCCCGGCACCGCCGCGGGGGACGGCGGGTCCGGGCGGAGCGAGGTGCCGCTGCCCGCACCCGGCGACCTGCTCACCGAGAGCGCCACGCACCCGCTGCTCGCCGCCTTATTGCCCGGCATCAGGGCCCGCGCGGCCGCCCCGGCCGGTTCGGTCGTCGCGTACTACGAGGACTCGCCCCGCGACGGTGTCCCGTGAGGGAGCCCGTCGCGACGGCGCGTGACGCGCGTCAACCGGGGGAGGAACGGCCGCCCGCCTACCGGCAGTTCGTGCTGAAGGTGCACGGCCGCTGCAACCTGGCCTGCACCTACTGCTACCTCTACCGGGGCCCCGACACCACCTGGCGGGACCGCCCGGCCCGGGTCGCGCCCGGCACCATGCGGCAGGCCGCGGAGCGGATCGCCGAGCACGCGGCGGCGCACCGGCTGCCCTCGGCGCGGGTCGACCTGCACGGCGGGGAGCCGCTGCTCGGCGGCCCCGGCACGGCCCTGGAGTACGTGAAGACCGTGCGCGCCGCCGTACGCCGGGCCGCGCCCGGCTGCGCGCTGCGCTTCTTCGTGCAGACCAACGGCACGCTGCTCACCGCGGCCACGCTCCGCCGCCTCGCCGCGGCCGGCGTCCGCGTCGGCATCAGCGCCGACGGCGGCACCGCCGCGCTCAACCACCGCCGCGTCGACCACGCGGGCCGCCCCTCCTGGCCCGCCGTCGACCGCGCGGCCCGGCTGCTCGCCGAGCAGGTGCCGGAGGCGTACGCGGGCATCCTGTGCACCGTCGACGTGGCCCAGGACCCGCTGGAGACCTACACCTCGCTGCTCGCGCTCCGGCCGCCCGCCCTCGACCTGCTGCTCCCGCACGCCAATTGGGACGCCCCGCCGCCCGCGCTGCCCGCGCCGGGGGAGCCGGGGCGCACGGCGCGGGCCACCCCGTACGGCGACTGGCTGGTGCGGGTCTTCGACCGGTGGTGGGACGCGGGGCGGCTGGAGACCCGGGTGCGGCTGTTCGAGGAGATCCTCGCGCTGCTGCTCGGGGCGCCCAGCGCCGTCGAGTCCCTCGGCCACTCGCCCGGCGCCGCGGTGCTCGTCGAGACGGACGGGAGCATCGAGCGCGTCGACTCGCTCCGCTCCGCCTACCACGGCGCGTCCGCGACCGGATTCGACGTCTTCCACGACGCGTTCACGACCGTACGTGAACACTTCGGCGCCGGAACCGACCCGCCGCGCACCTGCCGCCGCTGCCCCGTCTTCCGGGTGTGCGGCGGCGGCAACCCCACGCACCGGTACGCCCCCGCGACCGGCTTCCGCAACCCCTCGGTGTACTGCGCCGACCTGGAACGCCTGATCCGGCACGTCGCGGACCGGCTCGGAAGGGCGGCGGCGCCGGAGGAAGCCGGACCACCCGGACCAAGCAGACCAGACGGAAACGGTGTGAGCGGACACCCAATACCCCTGTGGTGAACCATACTTGGGCACAGACGACCGACTGTCCGACGAATGCGTTACCGTCTATGAACACTCTGTGATTCCCTGCGTTTTCTCGTTCTCGAGGTCCACATGCAGCACTTCACCATCTCCTACGCCGGCGCCGGCCGTGCCTGGGCGGCCTGGATAGGCGACCAGCTCGCCCTCCAGGACCACACCTTCAGCCTGCACCGCTGGGACCCGCCCGGCGGCCTCCCGCTGGACGCCGCGTACCGCTCGCTGGTGGACAGCGCCGAACACCTCGTACTGCTCCTGGACGACTGGTACTTCAGCACCGGCGAGTACACCGAGGAGGAGTGGACGCGCGCCCTCACCGGCACGGTCGTGCCGCACCTGGAGCGCGTCACCGTGATCAACGTCGCCAGTCAGGAACTGCCGCACACCGCCGCCGCCCTCCGCCCCGTCAGCCTGCTCAACCTCGACGAACGCGAGGCGCGGCGGCGGATGTTCACCGCCATGGGCCTCGACACCACCGCCATCGAGACCCTCACCGAGAGCGGCGCGGCCCCCGCGCACCGCTTCCCCAGCGCCCCGCCCGCGGTCTGGCAGGCCCCCCGCCGCAACCGCAGGTTCACCGGCCGCGAGCGCTATCTGGAGACGCTCTACCGGCGGCTGAACTCCACCGGGGACGGCACCTCCCTCGTGGCGCTGCACGGCGTGCAGGGCGTCGGCAAGTCCCAGATCGCCGACGAGTACCTGCACCGCTTCGGCAACGAGTACGACATCGTCTGGCACGTCAACGCCGAGCGCCGCACCCAGGCCAGGCAGCAGGTCGCGCTGCTCGCCGACCGGCTCGGGCTGCGCGCCGGCGCCCAGCTCGGCGAGCAGATCCGCGGCGTGCACGAGGCGCTGCGCACCGGCGCCCCGCACCGCCGCTGGCTGATCGTCCTCGACGGCGCCGAGGACCCGGCGATGCTCGTCGACGACGTCATCCCCGAGGGCCGCGGCCACGTGCTGCTGACGACGCGGAACACCGAGTGGGGCCAGTACGGCGCCGAGCTGGTCGAGGTCACCCACTTCGACCGGGCCGAGAGCGTCTCCTTCGTCAAGCGGCGCTCCAAGCGGCTGACCGACCGGCAGGCCGCCGAACTCGCCTCCGAGATGGAGGACTTCCCGCTGCTGCTCGACCAGACGGCGGCCTGGCTGGCCCGCAACCCGACGATGGAGGTGCAGGAGTACCTCGGCCTGGTCCGCCAGGGCGACATCAACGTCGAGACCGACGCCGGGTACCCGCACACCTTCGACAAGGCGTGGGCCGTCACCTTCAACGGGCTGAAGGAGGAGGACCCGGTCTCCTACGAACTCCTCTGCCTGCTCGCCTTCTTCGCCCCCGACTCCATCCCCGTACGCCTGCTGCGCACCGCCCGCGCCGAGGATCTGCCCGCGCCGCTGGGCGACCTGATCGCCGACCCCAGCGAGTGGAACGCGACGCTCCGCAAGCTCCGCGAGGCCGCCGCCATCCGCATCGAGTACGAGGACCACCTGGAGCACGGCGACAACCTCACCGTGCGCGACGTCCGCATGCACCGCGTCTACCAGGCCCTGGTCAAGCGGTACATGGGCGAGGAGTCCCGCAGCCAGGGCGCCGCCAGCGCCTCCCGCCTCCTCGCCGCCGCCGACCCGCGCGAACCGGGCGACCGCGCCAACTGGAGCCGGTACGACGAGCTCGTCCCGCACCTGGAGAGCTCGGGCGCGCTCGTCTCCGACGACCCGGTGGTGCACGGCTTCGTGCTCAACTGCATCGAGTACCTCCGCGCCAACGGCGAGTACAAGTCCGGCTGGTGGCTCTGCCGCGAGTTCGTCCAGCACCTGCGCGGCCGGCTGGAGCCCACCGACCCGAGGCTGCTGGAGGGCGAGCTCCAGCACGCCAACATGCTCCGCCGGATGGGGCGTTACCAGGACGCCGAGGAGGTCGGCCGGCAGATCGTCCGCAGCCTGGAGAACGGCCCGGCCCGGCCCGTCGACCGGATGCGCGCCCAGGACGGCCTCGCCGGAAGCCTGATGGGCCTCGCCCGGTACGAGGAGGCGCACGACCTCTTCGCCCGCGAGGCCGAGGCCGCCACCGCCGAGTTCGGGCCCACCATGCCCCGCACCCTCTTCGCCCGCAGCAACCTCGGCATCGCCCAGTCCCTCCGCGGCCGGTACGACGACGCCCTCGCCACGCACGGCGGCATCCTGGACGCCGTCCGCGGCCAGCTCGGCGAACGCCACCCGATGACGCTGTACGCCACGCTGCACTACGCCTGGACGCTCCGCCTGCTCGGCCGGTACGACGAGGCCGAGTCCGTGCAGAACCTCAACGTCCACCTCAGCTCCGGCGTCCTGGACAAGCACCACGAACAGACCCTGCACGCCGAACACAACCTGGCCCTCTGCCTGCGCCGCACCGGCCAGGCGGAGCGCGCCGAGTCCCTGATGCGCGGCGTCGTCACCCGCACCCGGCGCAAGCTCGGGCCGCACCACCCCCGCACGCTGATGGTCGAGGCCGACCTCGCGATGCTGCTGCGCCAGCACGGCGAGGCCGAGGAGGCACGCAAGCTCGCCCACAGCACCTCGGGCCGGTACCGCGCCCACTTCGGCGAGGACCACCCGTACGCCATCGGCACCCACGGCAACTGGGGCCTGACCCTGTGGGGCACGGGCGACGTCCCCGGCGCGCTCACCGTCGCCGAGGACGCGTACGAGCGGATGGGCCGGGCCGTCGGTGCGACGCACCCGTGGACCCTCGGCTGCGGCCTCAACGTCATCGGCGCCCGGCACCTCACGGGCGAGGACGACGCGGCCGCCCGGCTCGCGGAGGAACTCCTCCCGCACGCGGAGCGGACGCTCGGCGAGGTCCACCCGCTGAGCCTCAACTTCCGCTCCGCGCATGTGCGGAGCCTGCGGGAGCTGGGCGACTCCCAGGCCGAGGACAAGGCGCGGCTGCGGATGATGCGGATCGCCGCGGGCCACTACGGCGAGGAGCACGCCTTCACCCGCGGCCTCCACCTCCGCGTCATGCCGTACTGGGACTTCGAGCCGCAGCCGTTGTAGGCCCGAAAGGGGCGCGGGGAACTGCGCGCTCAGCCCGGACGCACCGGCAGCCGGGTACGCACGGTGCGGGGCACCCCGTGAGCCGTCCGCACCCGGCGCCGGGGTGCTGCGCTTGCCAGCCCTGCGCCTCGGCGCAGACCTCCCAAGCGCAGCGGTACGCACACGACGGAGCCCCCGCCGCGCACCAAGTGCGCGGCGGGGGCTCCGTGTTCACGAGGCCAAGAAGCCTCAGAGGTCGAAGACCTCCTGGACGAGCTGCTGCTGCTCCTCCGCGTGCCGCTTGCCCGACCCCACCGCGGGGGACGAGGAGGACGGACGGGAGACCCGGCGCAGCCGGTCCGCGTTCGGGACCGGGTCGGAGCCGATGATCAGGTCCAGGTGGTCGACCAGGTTGAGCGCGATGAACGGCCACGCGCCCTGGTTGGCCGGCTCCTCCTGGGCCCACAGGAACTTCTCGGCGCCGCTGTACTTCGCCATCTCGGCCTGGATCTCCGCACCCGGCAGCGGGTACAGCCGCTCCAGGCGGATGATCGCCGTGTCCTTGAGACCACGCTTCTGCCGCTCGGCGATGAGGTCGTAGTAGACCTTGCCGGAGCAGAAGACGACCTTGCGGACGTCGGCCGGGTCCACCGAGTCGTCGCCGATGACGGGACGGAAGCCGCCCGCGGTGAAGTCCTTCGTCGCGGACGCCGCGGCCTTGAGCCGGAGCATCGACTTCGGGGTGAAGACGACCAGCGGCTTGTGGTGCGGGTTGTGGACCTGCCAGCGCAGCAGGTGGAAGTAGCTCGCCGGCGTCGACGGCATGGCCACCGTCATGCTGTTCTGCGCGCACAGCTGGAGGAAGCGCTCGATCCGGGCCGAGGAGTGGTCCGGGCCCTGGCCCTCGTAGCCGTGCGGCAGCAGCAGCGTGACGCCGGAGGTCTGGCCCCACTTCTGCTCGGCGGAGGTGATGAACTCGTCCACCACCGTCTGCGCGCCGTTCACGAAGTCACCGAACTGCGCCTCCCACATGACCAGCGCCTCGGGGCGGGCCAGCGAGTAGCCGTACTCGAAGCCCATCGCCGCGTACTCGCTGAGCAGCGAGTCGTAGACGGTGTAGCGGGCCTGGTCCTCGGTGAGGTAGAGCAGCGGCGTGTAGTCGTTGCCGGTGTTCTGGTCGAGCAGGACGGCGTGCCGCTGGCCGAAGGTGCCGCGGCGGGAGTCCTGGCCCGCGAGGCGGACCGGGGTGCCCTCCATCAGCAGGGAGCCGATGGCGAGGGTCTCGCCCATGCCCCAGTCGATGGTGTCGTCCTCGATCATCGACGCGCGCCGCTGCATCTGCGGCATCAGCCGCGGGTGCACGTGGACGTGCTCGGGGATGTTGACCTGGGACTCGGCGATCCGCTTGACGACCTCCTGGCCGATGCCCGTCTCCACGTGCACCGGGAACTCGGCCTCGGGCTGCGGGACTTCGGCCGGAGCGGGCGTGGACGTGGCGTCCCGCACCTCCGTGAAGACCTTCTCCAGCTGGCCCTGGAAGTCCTGGAGCGCCTGCTCCGCCTCCTCCAGCGTGATGTCGCCCCGGCCGATCAGGGACTCGGTGTAGAGCTTGCGCACCGAGCGCTTCTTGTCGATCAGGTTGTACATCAGCGGCTGCGTGAAGCGGGGGTTGTCGCCCTCGTTGTGGCCGCGGCGGCGGTAGCAGATCAGGTCGATGACGACGTCCTTGTTGAACGCCTGGCGGTACTCGAAGGCGAGCCGCGCGACGCGGACCACGGCCTCCGGGTCGTCACCGTTCACGTGGAAGATCGGCGCCTCGATCATCCGGGCCACGTCGGTGGAGTACATCGACGAGCGCGCCGACTCGGGCGCCGCGGTGAAGCCGACCTGGTTGTTGATGATGATGTGCACGGTGCCGCCGGTGCGGTAGCCGCGCAGCTGCGACATGTTGAGCGTCTCGGCCACGACGCCCTGGCCCGCGAAGGCCGCGTCGCCGTGCAGCTGGATCGGCAGGACGGTGAAGTCCGTGCCGCCCTTGCCGATGATGTCCTGCTTGGCGCGCGCGACACCCTCGACGACCGGGTCGACGGCCTCCAGGTGCGAGGGGTTGGCGGTGAGCGAGACCTTGATCTGCTCGCCGTCGAGACCGGTGAAGGTGCCCTCGTTGCCCAGGTGGTACTTCACGTCGCCGGAGCCGTGCATCGACTTCGGGTCGAGGTTGCCCTCGAACTCGCGGAAGATCTGCGCGTACGACTTGCCGACGATGTTCGCCAGCACGTTCAGCCGGCCGCGGTGCGCCATGCCGATCACGGCCTCGTCGAGCCGGGCCTCGGCCGCGGCGTCGAGGACGGAGTCCAGCATCGGGATGACGGACTCGCCGCCCTCCAGCGAGAAACGCTTCTGCCCGACGTACTTGGTCTGCAGGAAGGTCTCGAAGGCCTCGGCGGCGTTCAGCCGGCGCAGGATGCGCAGCTGCTCGTCACGCTCGGGCTTGTCGCTGCCGCGCTCCAGCCGGTCCTGGAGCCACTTGCGCTCCTTCGGGTTCTGGATGTGCATGTACTCGATGCCGGTGGTGCGGCAGTACGAGTCGCGCAGCACGCCGAGGATGTCGCGCAGCTTCATCATCGACTTGCCGGAGAAGCCGCCGACCGCGAACTCGCGCTCCAGGTCCCACAGCGTGAGCCCGTGCTCGGTGATGTCGAGGTCGTGGTGCTTGCGCTGCTTGTACTCCAGCGGGTCGGTGTCGGCCATGATGTGGCCGCGCACCCGGTAGGAGTGGATCAGGTCGAAGACGCGGGCGGCCTTCGTGACGTCGTCGTCGTGCGAGGCGTCGATGTCCTGGTTCCAGCGGACCGGCTCGTACGGGATCCGCAGGGCCTTGAAGATCTCGTCGTAGAAGTTGTCCTCGCCCAGCAGCAGCTTGCTGACGATGCGGAGGAACTCGCCCGACGCGGCACCCTGGATGACCCGGTGGTCGTAGGTGCTGGTCAGCGTCATGATCTTGGAGACGCCGAGGCGGTTCAGGGTGTCCTGCGAGGTGCCCTGGAACTCCGCCGGGTACTCCATCGCGCCGACGCCCATGATCAGGCCCTGGCCGGGCATCAGCCGCGGCACGGAGTGGACGGTGCCGATGCCGCCGGGGTTGGTCAGCGAGCAGGTGACGCCGGAGAAGTCCTCCATCGTCAGCTTGTTGTTCCGGGCGCGGCGGACGATGTCCTCGTACGCCTGCCAGAACTCGAAGAAGGTCAGCGTCTCGGCCTTCTTGATGGCGGCGACGACGAGCTGGCGGTCGCCGTTCGGCTTCACCAGGTCGATGGCCAGACCGAGGTTGACGTGCTCGGGCTTGACCAGGGTCGGCTTGCCGTCCTTCTCCGCGTACGCCCAGTTCATGGACGGCATCGCCTTCAGCGCCTGCACCATGGCGTAGCCGATGAGGTGCGTGAAGGACACCTTGCCGCCGCGGGCGCGCTTGAGGTGGTTGTTGATGACGATGCGGTTGTCGAACAGCAGCTTCACCGGGACGGCGCGCACGGACGTGGCCGTGGGCAGCTCCAGCGAGGCGTTCATGTTCTTCGCGACGGCGGCCGACGGTCCCCGCAGCTGGACGTACTCGGGGCCGGTGGATTCGGGAGCCGGCTTCTC
This sequence comes from Streptomyces sp. HNM0574, assembly GCF_012726235.1. Taxonomy (GTDB): domain Bacteria; phylum Actinomycetota; class Actinomycetes; order Streptomycetales; family Streptomycetaceae; genus Streptomyces. The sequence goes on along the minus strand of NZ_JAASAH010000003.1, from coordinate 243,258 downwards.
CCCCGCGGGGGTGGCAGCCTTCCCGTCTCCTCCGGCCCCGGTGCCCTGGGCAGCCTTGGGTTCAGCGGACTTCTTCGGTTCTGCGGTCTTGGGTTGCACAGTCTTCTTCGGTTCGGCGGCCTGGGTTTCTGCCTGGGGTGCTGCCTGGGTCTGCTTCGGCTCCGCCGGCGCAGCCTGCGCGGGCGCGCTCGCGGCGGGGGCCGAGGGCTGGACAGGGGAGCTCTTCGCGGCGGGCGCCGCGGTGGACGCCTCGGCGGGCGTCGCGGACGGCGCCGCTGCGGTGGTGCCCGGGGCGCCCGCGTTCGCGGCTCCCGGCTTGTAATCAGCGAAGAAGTCCCACCAGGCTCGGTCTACCGAGTTCGGATCCTGGAGGTACTGCTGGTAGATCTCATCGACGAGCCACTCGTTCGGCCCGAAGACGGAGGCAGGGTCTTTGCCCTGACCGTCCCGGTCGGTCGAGACGCTCGGTGAGCTGTTGGGGGACTGTGACGACACGGCGGCAACCGCCCTCTTCCGCGTTCCTTAGGTGGTGGACAGCGGAAATAAAGGCTACGCCTCCTTTGCCGACAGTTGCAGTCCGCATGGCGATCTCGTCGCGCACATCACATCAAAGGCCCGGTTTCGCCGCGGGATTTGGCGGGAAACACACATGGTTTCGCGCTCAGTGGGAACCATAGGCGCCTCACGGACGTCACCGGTCCCCCGCGGGGTCTCCCCGCATCCTCCCCCGTGACCCCACATGCAGTCACCCGGAGTGACCGTCGTCCGCGTCCGGTCCGGCCGGTACCTGCGGGATCCGTAGCCGGACGGTCGGCCGGCGCGTGCGGAATCCGTAGCTCCGCTTCCGGTCCGCGGCCGGGACGCCGGTACCGAACGGGCCCCGGCGCCGGGTCAACCGTGCTTGCCGCCCAGCCCCGGAAGGGTGACCTGGATCAGGCAGCCCCGGGGTGATTCGGCCACCCGGATCCAGCCGCCGTGCAGGTCGACGGCCCAGCGGGCGATGGCCAGGCCGAGGCCCGTTCCGCCGTCGCCGACGCCCTGGCCGCCGGTGCCCGCCGGGTCGCCCTTGGCGCGGTTGAAGCGTTCGAAGACCTTGTGCCGCTCGGACTCGGGTATCCCCGGCCCCTCGTCGAGGACCTCGACCTCCAGGCTCTCCTCGCCGTCCCCGCGGCGGGCCCGCACGGTGACCCGGCCGTGCGGCGGGCTGTGCTTCACGGCGTTGTCGATCAGGTTGGCCACGACCTGGTGCAGCCGCTCCGCGTCGGCGTGCGCCGTCAGCTCGGGCGGGGAGACGTCGAGGTGCAGGTGCACGTCGTTGCGCGCGTGCCCCTGCCCCTTGCTCATGTTGGCCTCCTTGAGCACCCCGGCCAGGTACGGCCAGACCTCGAAGCGGCGGGCCCGCAGCGGGACGACGCCGTTGTCGAGGCGGGAGAGGTCGAGCAGGTGGTCGACGAGGCGGCCGAGCCGCTCGGTCTGCTGGAGCGCGGTGCGCATCGTCTCGGGGTCGGCGTCGGAGACCCCGTCGACGACGTTCTCCAGGACGGCGCGGAGCGCGGCGATCGGGGTGCGCAGCTCGTGCGAGACGTTCGCGACGAGTTCCTTGCGGTGCTGGTCGACGGACTCCAGGTCGGCGGCCATGCGGTTGAAGGTCTCGGCGAGCTCGCCGAACTCGTCCCGCCGTCCGCCGCGTACCCGCCGCGAGTAGTCGCCGTCGGCCATGGCCCTGGCCGCGCTGGTCATCTCGTCCAGCGGGGCCGTCAGGGACTGGGCGACGAACTGGGTGATCAGCAGCGAGACGATGATCGAGAGGATGGTGATCACGCGCAGCTCGGTCGCGGAGTAGACCGCGAACAGCGCGAGCAGCGTGGTGATGACGACGGAGATGATCACCAGGGCGCCGAGCGCCGCCTTGACCGAGCGGTACGGGTCGAGCGGCCGCAGCCCCTCCCACAGCTGACCCCACGCCCGTGACCAGGACTTCTCCAGCCGCGCCCGGAGCCGCAGCCCGAGCCGCGCGGCCAGCCGCCCGGCGGGCCGCAGCCGGAGCGCGGCGGCGCGGAGCGGGGGCGCGGCCCGGCGGGCGGCCCCGCGCAGCCGGGCGACGGCGGCGGTGACGGGGTTCCGGGCCGGGGAGGGGGCCTCGTCGCGGGCCGGGGGAGTGGTGCCGTCCGGCCCGGAGGGTGCGGGGGTCTCGGGGCCTTCCGTCACCGCGCGCACCCCGTCCGTGCCTCGTGCCCGTGCTGCTGTGCCATGCCGTACCCCGTCACCCGTGAACCCCGTGCACCCGTGAAGCCGCAGTGCCCGTCAGGAGCCGTCGGCGGCGGGCGCTGCGGGGGCGGGGGTCTCCAGCGCGTAGCCGACGCCGTGCACCGTGCGGATGCGCTCGGCGCCGATCTTGCGGCGCAGGGCCTTGATGTGGCTGTCGACGGTGCGGGTGCCGGAGGCGTCGGCCCAGTCCCACACCTCGGCGAGCAGCTGCTCGCGGGAGAGGACGGCGCGGGGCGAGTGCGCGAGGCAGACGAGCAGGTCGAACTCGGTGGGGGTGAGGTGCACGTCCTCGCCGGTGACGCGGACGCGGCGCTGCGCGTGGTCGATCTCCAGCTCGCCGAGGCGGAGTATGCCGCTGCGCGGGGTGTGCGCGGCGAGGGTGGCGCGCTCGACGCGGCGGAGCAGGACGTGCACGCGGGCCGCGACCTCGCGCATGGAGAACGGCTTGGTGATGTAGTCGTCCGCGCCGACGCCGAGGCCGACGAGCATGTCCGTCTCGTCGTCGCGGGCCGTCAGCATCAGCACGGGCACGGGGCGCTGCGCCTGCACCCGGCGGCAGACCTCCAGGCCGTCGAAGCCGGGCAGCATGATGTCCAGGACGATCAGATCCGGCTGCCAGGCCTCGGCGGTGTCCACCGCGGCGGGGCCGTCACCGGCGGTCTGCACCTGGAAGCCCTCGGCGCGCAGCCGCATGGCGATGGCGTCGACGATGGTGGGGTCGTCCTCGACGACGAGGATGCGGCGCTGGGCGCCGGGCGTCGTCGCGGCGGCGGAGCCGGCCGCGGCTCCGGGCCCGGTGGCGGCCGGGGTGCCTGCGGCGGCGTTCCCTGCGGCAGCGGCGTTCCCGGCGGCCCCGCCGTTGTTCGGTGTGGTGGTGTTCTGGTCCATTAGGCCCCGCCCCTGCGTCGCCCCGCTGCTTGTCGTGGCTTGTTTGTGTGCGCTTGCTGGCAGCAGCGTAAGGGCCCCGTGTGTGCGGCGGCTACGCCGGTTTGGTTGCGATGTGAACGACGTCGGGGACGCCTCGGACGACGCGGATCTCTTCGGTACGGACCCTCGTGAATCCGGTATTCCGCAATGCGTCCTCGAATGTCGGGGAGGGTTGGGCCGACCACACGGCCAGCACGCCGCCCGGGGTGAGGCTCTCGCGGCAGGCGGCGAGTCCGTCGGGTGAATAAAGGGTGGTGTTGTCCGCCGTGACCGTCCAGTCCGGGCCGTTGTCGATGTCCAGACACATCACGTCATAAGCCGCAGGGGACGCCTGAGTGGGCGGGAAGGTTGAGTCCGTGGGTGCGGATGAGGTGCCGTTCTTGTGAAGATTCCCGGCGGGGCCGGACGGGCCCGTTCCGGATGACCCCTGCTGCCCCTTTTCCGCCGCCGAATCCGGAATGGGGGACGGCGCCCTCGTCGCGGTGGTTGGGGGCGTCGCCGCCGGGCCGCTCAGGTGGGCGACGAGGTCGGTGTGCGCGATGCGGACCCGGGGGTCGGCCAGCGCCTCGGCGGAGACGTCCGCGAGGGGTGCGCCCGGGCGGTGCCAGTCGATGATCGCCTGCTCCCGCTCGGCGACGGTGATCTCTCCCCAGCGCGGCTCGGCCGCCGCCTCGGCGAGCGAGAAGCCCACGCCGAGGCCGCCGAGCAGCAGCGACGGCGCGGGGCGGCCGTCCAGCTCGCGCAGCGCGGCCCGCACGAGCAGCCGCTCGGAGCGGCCGTCGGAGGTGTCCATCAGGAAGCACCCGTTGGCGATGATCTGCAGCAGCTCGCCGTGCCGCCGCAGCACGACCTCGCCGTGCGGTCCCATCCGGCGGTCGAGGACGAGCGGGGGTTCGAGCGTCTCGTACGGCATCCCGTCATCCTCGGGGCGTCGCGGGGGCGGGGTCCAGCGGATTCGGGCCGGTGCCGGGCGGCGTCCGGTCCGCTCACGGTGAACGCGGGCGGGCGGCGGGAACAACGGCGGCGCCCGCTGCATTGAGTGGGTATTGCTCAACTTGCCTGCCGAGGGAGAGATCATGGCTTCGACGTCCCACACGCTCACCCTGCCCGTGCTGCCGCTCGACGATGAGGTCGTGCTGCCGGGAATGGTGGTCCCGCTGGACCTGACCGACCCGGAGGTCAAGGCCGCCGTCGACGCGGCGCGGACCGCCGCGGCCCCCGGCGAGAAACCCCAGGTCCTGCTCGTGCCCCGCGCCGGGAGCGACGCCGCCCAGGACGCGGCCGCCGCGCCGGCCCCGATCGGCGTGCTCGGCCGCGTCGAGCAGACCGGACGCCTCGCCGACGGCGACCCCGGCGCGCTGATCCGCGGCCTGAGCCGCGTCCGGATCGGCACCGGCACCACCGGGCCCGGGGACGCGCTGTGGGTCGAGGGCACCGCCGTGACCGAGGAGGTCCCCGAGCCGCTGCCGGGCCGGGTCACCGAACTGATGACGGAGTACAAGGCGCTGGCCACCGACTGGCTCCGCAAGCGCGGCGCCTGGCAGGTCGTGGACCGGGTGCAGCAGATCGACACCCCCGGTCGGCTCGCGGACAACGCGGGCTACTCGCCGTTCCTCGGCACGGAACGCAAGCGGCGCCTGCTGGAGACCCTCGACCCCGTCGAGCGGCTGCGGACCGCCACCGAGGACCTGCGCGAGCACCTCGCCGAACAGGACGTCGCCGAGTCCATCGCCAAGGACGTCCAGGAGGGCGTCGACAAGCAGCAGCGCGAGTTCCTGCTCCGCCGCCAGCTGGACGCCGTACGCAAGGAACTGTCCGAACTCAACGGCGGCCCGGCGGACGGGGCCGACGAGGGCGAGGACTACCGCGCCCGCATCGAGGCGGCCGCGCTGCCGGAAGAGGTGCGGAAGGCCGCGCTCAAGGAGGCCGACAAGCTGGAGCGCTCCGGCGACCAGTCGCCCGAGAGCAGCTGGATCCGCACCTGGCTCGACACCGTCCTCGAACTCCCCTGGAACCAGCGGACCGAGGACGCCTACGACATCGCCGGAGCCCGCGCCGTCCTCGACGCCGACCACGCGGGCCTCGCGGACGTCAAGGAACGCATCACCGAACACCTGGCCGTACGCAAGCGGCGGGACGAGCGCGACGGCGCGGAAGCGACGGCCGAGGGCGGACGACGGGAATCGGACGATGCCGCGCGGAGCGCGTCCACGACGGGCGGTGGTGGGCGACGGGCGGGCGGAGCGGTGCTCGCGCTCACCGGGCCTCCCGGCGTCGGGAAGACCTCGCTCGGCGAGAGCGTCGCCCGCGCCATGGGGCGGAAGTTCGTCCGCGTCGCGCTCGGCGGCGTCCGGGACGAGGCCGAGATCCGCGGCCACCGGCGCACCTACGTCGGCGCGCAGCCCGGACGGATCGTCCGCGCCATGAAGGAGGCCGGGTCGATGAACCCGGTCGTCCTCCTCGACGAGGTCGACAAGATCGCGTCCGACTTCCGCGGCGACCCGGCAGCCGCCCTGCTGGAGGTCCTCGACCCCGCGCAGAACCACACCTTCCGGGACCACTACCTGGAGGTCGAACTCGACCTGTCCGACGTGGTCTTCCTCGCCACGGCGAACGTCCTGGAGGCCATTCCGGAACCGCTCCTCGACCGGATGGAGGTCGTCCAGCTCGACGGCTACACCGAGGACGAGAAGGTCACCATCGCCCGCGACCACCTGCTCCCGCGCCAGCTGGAGCGCACCGGCCTGCGCGAGGACGAGGTGACCCTCGACGACGAGGTGCTGCGCCGCCTCGCCGGCGAGTACACCCGCGAAGCGGGCGTGCGGAACCTGGAGCGCGCCGTCGCCCGCGTCCTGCGCAAGCTCGCCGCCGAGCACGAACTCGGGCGCCGCGAGCTGCCGTTCACCGTCGACGCCGCCGCGCTGCGCGCGCTCATCGGCCGCCCGCGGCACGTCCCCGAGACGGCCCAGGACCCGGCCGAGCGGCGCACCTCCGTCCCCGGAGTGGCCACCGGGCTCGCCGTCACCGGCACCGGCGGCGACGTCCTGTTCGTCGAGGCGTCCCTCGCCGACCCCGAGACCGGCGGCTCCGGACTGACCCTCACCGGCCAGCTCGGCGACGTGATGAAGGAGTCCGCGCACATCGCGCTCTCCTACCTCCGCTCACGTGGCGCCGAACTCGAACTCCCCGTCGCCGACCTCCGCGAACGCGGCATCCACCTGCACGTCCCCGCCGGAGCCGTACCCAAGGACGGCCCCAGCGCGGGCATCACCATGACCACGGCCCTCGCCTCGCTCCTCTCCGGCCGCCAGGTACGCCCGGACGTCGCGATGACCGGCGAGGTGTCGTTGACCGGCCGCGTCCTCCCCATCGGCGGCGTCAAACAGAAACTCCTCGCCGCCCACCGCGCCGGCACCACCACCGTCATCATCCCCAAGCGCAACGAACCCGACCTCGACGACGTCCCCGAGGACGTCCTCACGGGCCTGAACGTCCACCCGGTGTCAGACGTGCGCCAGGTGCTGGAACTGGCGCTGCAGCCGGCGGGGGTGGAGAGGGGGGTGAGCGTGGGGGTGTGAGCTGTTCCCGTCCCGGTCCCGGTCACTCGGGGGAGTGGCCGGGACCGGGGTGCTCGTGCCGACGGCCCGACCATGCGGCTCGGTCCCAGACGGCGTGGAAGTCCTCCGGGCTGATGCGGCAGGCCGAGAACTCGGACTGCGCGGTGACGTCCGGGAGTTCACCCACCGGGGCCTCACTCAGCCCGATCTCCCGGGTTTCCGTCCCGGCGTCAGCCTTGACGATGCGTCCGCCCCTGAACTCCTGCACCTTCCGGACCTCGTACCCGTCCGCTCCGATCTCGCTCCAGAACGTCACGGGCTCTTCGTCGAAATCGTGATGCCAGACGACTTTCCAGTGGTCCATCCCCACCCTCTCGGCGATACGTGCCGCATACCACTCACGACGCGAAGTACGCCTCCAGCCGGTCTTCCCAGCCCTCGTCCGCCAGTCCCGAGGAGACCAGAAGGTCGCGCCAGTCCTCCTCCATCAGCTGCAGGGCGATGAGGAACCTGTCGGTGTCGCCGCGGGCCAGGACCACCGCAGCCCCTGTGATGCGCTCGTTGGACTGCCCGTGGTCCGTTTTCACCGCTGTCTCCTCCAGCAGGTCGATCACCTGCTGGGCCTCGTCCCTGAAGTCGGCGCGCACCTTTCGGGCGAGGCGCTCGGCTACCCGCACAGCGTTTCCTTCTTGTCGATCCGGACCCGGGTGCCCGTCAGGATTCTTCTGGGGCGACTATATGTCGGCGATACCCGCCATCTTGAAGATGTTCCTCCGCTGTTCTTCGACGGTTCCGATCGCGTCGAAAGAGGCGGGGGCCAGAATGTCTACGTCGTCGTCGTAGATCTCACGAGTTTCCGGGTTGAAAGAGTATGCAAACCTTCCGCCCTCGGTCTGCTTGCGCATGCCGGTTACCATGACATCCGGCCGGGCTCCCTGGCAGCACAGGAGCAGGCCTTTTTCTTCGAGGTCTCTTCTTGCTTTGAGGAGGCAGGAGAAGACGTTGTCCGCTTCGTACGAGTCGCTCACTCCTGCTGAGTCCGTGATGCTGAGGGCGTATGGATCGAAGCCCCGAATTTCCACGGTGACGACTTCTGCGGGGCTGCCTCGAAAGTCTACAGTCTGCATCGTGTGAGAACTGTCCATCCTAGCCTCCATAGTGCGGGTTGGGTATCCACTCGCGATGTGCGTTCCAGGCGCCTGCAATCTCTGACCTGTCGATGCTCCGGGGGAATGCGAACTCGCTCTCGGCTCGCATGTGGGGAGGAAGGTCGGGGAGGGCATCATTCACATCGACCCCGTCTTCTCGTGGCCTGATCAAATACACGTGGTCGGTATCGGATTTCATGCGGTCGAATGCATGTGACTTGTTGTCGGTGGTGGCAACGAAACCGGAATCCGGTGTGAAGTCTCCCGCTACTCCGTAGACGTGTTCTTCCAGGCTCATGTTATTCCCCTTCGGGTTCAGCCCATCCTCGAAAATGGTTTCCGGGCCGCGGGTGTCGCGGCGGTACCGCTCCACTGGGCACGGAGAAAGCCCCAGCGCATCCGTTTCCCTGCACGGATTGTCGACATACCCCACCGGATTCGGCGCCGGCGCCAGCCCCAGCGGATCCGGTGACGCGTACCGCCCCGTTTCCGGGTCGTAGTGCCTGAAGTAGTTGTAGTGGAGGGCGGTTTCGGGGTCTTCGTACTGGCCGGGGAAGCGGAGGGGGGTGTGGGCTGTGGCGTTGCGGTTGCGGGTGGTGGTGCCCCAGAGGGTGGTGCGGGTGTGCCAGGCGATGTCGCCCTGTTCGTCGACGAGTTCGGTGGGGGTGCCGACGAGGTCGGTGACGATGGCGAAGAAGCGGGAGTCGTACTCGTCCTGGGTGCGGGGCTTGCGCTCCAGCTGGGTGAGGGGGCGGTGGCCCTCGTGGTCCCAGGTGAGGGTGACGCCGGTGGCGGTGTCGGTCTGTTCGGCGAGGCGGGTGCCGTCCCAGGTGAAGTGGACGGTTTCGGCGGCCGAACCGTCCGCGTTCATGCGGTACTTGGCGGTGCGGCGGCCCATCGGGTCGTAGGTGTAACGCCAGACGGAGCCGTCGGGGGTGGTGCAGGAGACCAGGTGGTCCTCGGTGTCCCACTCGTAGTGCCAGGTGTCGGGCTTCTTCGACAGGCGGCGCTTCTGGCGGAGGACCATGCGGCCCGCGGCGTCGTGCTCGTAGCGGACGTTGCCCGCCGTCAGGACGCGCGTGCCCTCGTAGGTGCGCTCGCCGCGGGCCTCGGTGCGGCCCGCCTCGTCGGGCCATTCGGCGCGGGTCTGGTTGCCGGCCTGGTCGTAGGCGTAGGACTCGGTCCAGCCGTCCGCGGTGACGCTCAACGGGCGCCCGGCCGGGTCCAGTCGCATCTGCTGGCGGAGGCCGGTGGTCTCGTCGGTGATCGAGGTGAGGTGGTTGTCCGCCCGGTAGTGGTACGTCCGCGAGCGGAGGGTGCGGCCGGGGGAGACGAGGTTGTGGGCGACGGGGCGGCCGCTCATGTCCCAGGCGGTGGTGAGCGCGACCGGGGACGTGGCGGGGCCGAAGGCGCGGGTGAGCTCGCGGCCGAGGGCGTCGTGGGTGAAGTCGAGGCGGTGGCCGTCGATGTCGAGGCCGGTGCGGTTTCCGGCGGCGTCATACCTGAGGTGGGTGACGGCGCCGGTGGGGGTGGTGCGCGAGGTGCGGCGGCCGAGGGCGTCGTAGGTGTAGCGGGTGGTGCGGCCGTCGACGGTCTCCGCGAGGAGCCGGCCGGAGGGGTCCCTCTCCAGGAGGAGGGAGCTGAGGGGGCTGGTGGCGCTGGTGAGGGCGCCGAGGGCGTCGTACGTGTAGTCGGTGCGTATGCCGTCGGCTTCCTTGGCGACCAGGCGGCCGAGGGGGTCGTAGGCGTGGGTGATCTCCTCGCCGAGCGGGGTCGTACGGGAGACGGCGCGGCCTGCCGCGTCGTGGGTGTAGCGCACCTCGCGGTCGTCGAAGTCGGACTCGGATATCAGGCATCCGGCGCGGTCGTAGACGTAATCCCAGGTCAGGCCCTGGGGGTTGGTGACGCGGGTGAGGCGGAGCTCGGTGTCGTAGGTGAACGCGTAGCGGACGCCGTCGGGTCCGGTGCGGGCGGCGAGCTTGTCGAAGTGGGTGTACTCGAAGGCCGTCGTGCCGCCGGCCGCGTCGGTGTGGGTGAGGCAGTTGCCCTCGCCGTCCCAGGTGAGGCTCTCGGTGCGGCCGTCGGGGGAGGTCTGCGCCGCCAGTTGGCCCTCCGGCGTCCACGCGGCACGGGTGACGGCGCCGAGGGGGTCGGTGACCGTCACCGGACGTCCGAAGGCGTCCCGTTCCACCCGCGCGACGCCGCCCGAGACGTCGGTGACCGCCGTGGGGACGCCGGCCGCGTCGTTCCGGTACGCCGTCGTGCCGGCCGGGCCGGTGGCGGTGGCGACGGCGCCCGTGCGGTCGTGGGTGAACGCGTGGTGGGTGCCGTCCGGTCCGGTGGCCCGGGTGAGGTTGCCCCACTCGTCGTACTCCAGGCGGGCCGTGCCGCCGTCCGGGCGTACGGCCTCGACCGGGAGGTTCAGCGCGTTGTAGGTGACGGAGGTGCTGGTGCCGTCCGGGAGGTGGACCGCGGTGAGGTTCCAGGTCTCGTCGTACGCGTACCGGGTGGTGTGCCCGAGGGGGTCGGTGCGGGAGCGCAGGTTGTCGTAGCGGTCCCACTCCGAGTGCACCGTGTGGCCCAACGGGTCCGTCTCGGAGACGACTTGGTGGAGGGCGTTGAGCTGGTAGACCGTGGTGGCGCCGGTGGAGTCGGTGTACAGGGTGCGGCGCTGGGCGCGGTCGTAGGTCCAGGTGGAGGAGAGGCAGCCGTCGGGGCCGATGGTCCGGGTGACGCGGTCGGCGTCGTCGTGGACGTACCGGAAGGTGGAGTCGTTGCGGTCGGTCCAGGCGGTGATGCGGTGCCGTTCGTCGTAGTCGAAGACGAGGGGCAGGCCGCTGGAGTTGGTGACGTGGGTGAGGTCGCCGGCCGCGTCGTGGCCGTACGTCATGACGTCGACGGGGCCCTCGGGGGTGGTGAGGGTGAGGCGCTTCAGGCGTCCGTTGTGGACGTGGCAGTTGACGCGGTAGCCGCCGGAGTGGATCAGCGCCGAGGGGGTGCCGTCCTCCAGGCGGGAGACGTCGACCTCGTTGCTGTTGCGGTCCATCCAGTACGTCAGCCAGTACCAGCCGGTGCGGTGCAGCGGGCTGTCGGCGAAGGCGCGGGTGACGCCGGTGCGCGGGTCGGTGATCCGGTACGTGGTCTCGCCCATCCCGCCCGTGCCCTCCCAGGACAGGGGCAGGCGCGGGCCCTCCTCGGGCCACACCTCCTCGTCGCCGTCCGCGGCCGGAAGGTGCGGGTAGCGCAGCAGTGAGCCGTCCTCGCGGGCCCACATCACGGCGCCGTCCGGGAGGACTTCGAGGCGTTCGTCGAGGACGGAGGCCCAGGACGGGCCGAAGAACTGGCCGTAGCGGTACGTCGAGAGGTACGTGCGGGAGACGGTCAGGGGTAGGACGCCCGGGAGGGAGAGGTCGGTCTGGGTCAGCAGCATCTCGCCGCTGGCGACGTCGATGGGGTCGTTCTTGCAGGTGCGGTTGGTCTGGTCCCGGCCGGTCAGGCGCAGGTCGGACGGGGACTTGTCCATCGAGTCCGGCTTGACGTGGTTCGGGCCGCCGCCGGGCCCCTTGCCGCCGCCGGCCGGACCGCGGCCGTCGGCCTTGGAGTTGATCCCGCGCAGGTCGTCGACGATGCCGTCCTCGTTGCGCCGGTGGTTCTTCGAGGTGACGTCGATGCCGCGGGGGATGCCGTCGGTGACGTGCTTCTTGAGCGCGGGGGCGGCCTTGCCGAGGGCCTTGACGCCGGAGTCGATCAGCGGGTCGAAGACGGAGGTGAAGGAGTCCTTGCCGCGGGAACGGCCGTGGCTGGATTCGGCCTTGCCGAGCTTGGAGAGGGCGCCGGAGTCGAACTTGGAGGCGAGGTTCTTCAGGTCTCCCGACGCCTTGTCCATCTCGCCCGGGTCGATGCTGACCTTGCCCGAGGCACCCGTACCGCCGGGGAAACCGGCCGAGCCCGGCGCGGAGTTGAGCTGCATCCCGCCCTTGTCGCCCGGCGGGCCCTGGCCCGGCAGGCCCAGCGCCTCGGAGCCCAGCTCGACCAGCAGATCGGCGGCCATGTCCTCCAGCTTGGCGACCACCGGCTCGGTCAGCACGGAGACCAGATGCTCGACGATCGCGTCCGCGGCCTCCTTGATCGCCCGCCGGATCGCCTCCCGCGCCGCCGTCGTCCCCGCCGCGCCGACCAGCGCGGACAGGCCGCCGGTCGCGACGGCGAGGGCGAGGGAGATGCCCACCGAGGCGGCGAGGATGCCGAGTTCGGCCTCCGCCTTCCGCTTCATCCCGTCGATCAGGTCGGCCACCACGTCCATCGCGTCGCCGAAGGTGCGGGTGACGTCCGAGACGTCCTGGATATGGGTGCCCTTCACCTTCCCCCAGTGCGCCTCCAGCGCCTCGGCGGCCGCCCCCTCGCTCGCGGACAGCAGCCGCTGCACGGTGCGGTGCGCCTCGGCCCCGTGGTCCTCGATGGCCTCGGAGAAGTCGCGCAGATCCTGCGCCATGGCCCGGTAGTCGTCCTCGTCGACATTCGGGAAATTGATCCCGATGAAGTCCAGAACCTCGTCCGCCCACTCCGGCAGCGTGTACCCCACCGTCAACTCCCCCTGTCCGCCCGTCCCTTGGACCTTCACCAGGTCAGCAGGGCGACAGACTGCCACATGGGGGTGTCAGGGGGCTCGGGGGATACCGGACGAACACGCCGCCCCGATGACTTCCGCCCCTCCCACCCGTCGACCCGTGTACCGATGGACCGAGCCGCGACGAGGGAGACGGATATGGGGCAGCTGTTGAGGGTGCAGAACTTCACGGTGTCGGCGGACGGGTTCGGGGCCGGGGAGGGGCAGAGTCTGGAGCGGCCCTTCGGGCACGCCGATCCGGGGGACATGTTCGTCTGGGCGGGGGCCACGGCGAGCTGGCCGCACCGGGCCGACGGCGCCGGCACCCGCGGGCTGGACGACTACTTCACGCGGGACTACGGGCGCAACATCGGTGCCGAGATCATGGGCCGCAACAAGTTCGGTCCCCAGCGCGGGCCCTGGCAGGACCACGAGTGGCAGGGCTGGTGGGGCGAGGAACCCCCGTTCCACACCCCGGTGTTCGTGATGACGCACCACCCGCGCCCGTCGTTCACACTGTCCGACACCACCTTCCACTTCGTCGGCGGCGACCCGGCCGCCGTCCTCGAACAGGCCAAGGAGGCGGCGCGGGGCAAGGACGTCCGCCTGGGCGGCGGCGCGACCACCATCCGCGAGTTCCTGGACGCCGGCCTCGTCGACACCCTGCACGTGGCCGTCTCACCACTGAAGCTCGGCTCGGGCTCCCGCCTCTGGGAGTCCCCGGACGAACTCCTCGACCGCTACCACCGCGACGTCGTCCCCAGCCCGACGGGCACGGTGGTCCACCATCTGTACTGGCGGAGGTGAGGGGGTGGGCGTCCTCACCTGCCGGAATCCGCCCGGGAGTTCAGCAGTCCCGCGCCGCCGCGTACGCCACGAACGCGTCCCACGCGGGGGAGGAGAGGGCGAGCTGGGGCCCGTCGGTCACCTTGGAGTCGCGGACGTGGACGGCTTCGGCGCAGGTGGCGACCTCGACGCAGTCGTCGCCCTCCGATCCGCTGTGGCTGGACTTGCGCCAGGACAGGGCGACTTCGACGCAGGAGTCGCCCTCCGAGCCGCTGAAGCTGCTCTTGAACCAGGTCAGTCGGGACATGTTCACAGCGCTCCTCGCATTCGCCTCAACAGGCCCAGGGAGTCCTCCGGAGTGAGGGCCTGTGAGCGCAGTTTGGCATAGCGCTGTTGCAGCACGCTGATCTCCTCGGGAGCGGTGATCAGCCGCCCGTTCTTCTGCCCCTCCGAGTATGCGAACCACTGGTGATCCGGTGTCTCCAGCAGCTGGAGCGGCCCGTCCAGGCCCGCGTGCACCGGCTGGCGCAGGGGCATCAGCTGGAGCTCTATGTTCCAGTGCCGCTCGGCCATCTCCAGCAGGCGGTCGAGGAGTTCGCGGGTGACGGACTCGCCGCCGGTGTGCCGCTCCAGCACCGCCTGTTCGACGATGAAGCTGAAGGCCGACGGCGGCTTCCGGTGGGTGGAGAGCAGCTCCTGCCGGTCCAGCCTGGCGGTGACGCGTTCCTCCAGCCGGTTCTCGTCGGGCAGCGGCGGCACGTTCAGCGTCACCGCCCGCGCGTACGCCTCCGTCTGCAACAGCCCTGGAACCAGGCGGCATTCGTAGGTGTGCAGACTGATGGCCTCCGCCTCCAGCAGGGCCCACTGGGCGAACCAGCTGGCCAGCCCCGGCTGCCGGGACAGGTGGCGGGCCGCGCCCTCGATCGCGCCGAACGCGTCCAGCACCGTCTCCGCGCGCTGGATGAACGTGGGAGGCGGGAAGCGGCGGCCCAGTTCGATGGAGGAGACCGTCGGCGCCGAGTAGTGGACCAGCGCCGCGAACTCCTCCTGGGTGAGCCCGGCCCGTCGCCGGAACGCCTTCACCACCTCGCCGAAGCACCGCAGGCTGTCCGACACCTCCGGCTCCCCGCCCGCCCTGACCTGCGTGCTCACCTTGCCTGTACCGCCCGGCGCGCGTTTCCCGCCTGGCCTCCCCGCACCCGCCATGCCAGGACCCTTCCTGTGCGCCGACTTCGTCCCGCATACACGACTTGTCCATCGTCACGGGCGGCCCTCGCGGCTGTCCACGGCGGGAACTCGTACGCGGGGGGCGCGTACAGGTGCGCGGCCCACACTCCGAGACACTCCGCCCCGACTCCCCCTCCCGGGGCACGATTCCGGTGGCGGGAATCCGGTGGGCGTCGCGGTTGTTGCGCAGGGCACCCATGGCACCCGTGGCGTTGACCGGCTGGTGCCGTCAGCGTGGACGCGTACGACCGCCCGAGCACTTGGAGTCCTCATCAGCATGGCCGCCGACCGCAGCACCCTGGTTCCGACCGAGGTGACGATGGACTGGATCACCCGTCTCATCGGCATCGACACCACCAGCCGGGACAGCAACCTGCCGCTCATCGAACTCGTCGCCGAGGAGATACGGGCCCACGGCGTCGAGCCGGTGCTCGTGCCCAACGCGGAGGGGACGAAGGCGAATCTGCTCGCCACGATCCCGGCCGCCGACGGGTCCACCACCGGCGGCGTCGTCCTCTCCGGCCACACCGACGTGGTGCCCGTCGACGGCCAGCCCTGGAGCAGTGAGCCGTTCGTGCCTCAGGTGCGCGAGGGGCGGCTGTACGGGCGGGGCACCTGCGACATGAAGTCCTTCGTCGGCGCGATCGTCGCGAAGCTGCCGCAGCTCACCACGGTGCCGCTGAGCGAGCCCGTGCACCTGGCCTTCTCGTACGACGAGGAGATCGGCTGCGTCGGCGCGCCCTCCCTGGTCGAGGAGATCGGACGGCGCGAACTGCGGCCGCGCGCCTGCGTGGTCGGGGAGCCGACGAGCATGCGGGTCATCCGCGGCCACAAGTCGATCACCGCGCTCCGGGTCGCCTTCCACGGCGTCGCGGCGCACTCCTCGCTGACGCCGAACGGCGTCAACGCGATCGAGTACGCGGCCCAGCTCGTCCGCTTCGTGCGCTCCTTCGCCGAACGGAACCGCGCGGAGGGGCCGTTCGACGAGTTCTACGAGGTGCCCTTCACCACGGCGACGGTCAACCAGATCGAGGGCGGCATCGCCGTCAACACCGTCCCCGCCGAGTGCGCCCTGAGCTTCGAGTTCCGGGCCGTCGCCGAGGTCGACGTGGACGAGACGGTGGAGATGTTCCGCGCCGAGGTGCGCCGGATCGAGGCGCTGATGCGCGAGGAGAACCCGGAGGCGCGCGCCGAGGTCACCGTCACCGCGAAGGCCCCCGGGCTCGACACCGCGCTGGACGCCGAGGTCATGAACCTGGCCACGCGCTGGGGCGGCGAGGTGAGCCCGGGGAAGGTCACCTACGGCACCGAGGCCGGGCTGTTCCACCACGCCGGCATCCCGACCGTCGTCTGCGGCCCCGGCGACATCGCCCAGGCGCACTCGCCGGACGAGTACGTCGAGCTCGAACAGATCGCGCGCTGCGAGGACTTCCTCGACGCCCTCGTCGACCACCTGCGGTCCTGAGCCGTCCGCGCGCCGCCCACTCGCCACGTGAAGAGAAGGCCCGCCATGACCAGCAGCCCCACCAGCACGTCCACCGCACCACCGGCTCCGGAAGCCGATCCGGCACGTCTCGCGGCCGCGCGCAAGGCGGTGATCAGCAGCTCGATCGGCGCGGCCCTCGAATGGTTCGACATCATCGTCTACGCGTCGTTCGCGGTCGTCATCGCGAAGAACTTCTTCCCCGCGGGTGACGCCGGCCTCGGCCTCATCCTCACCTTCGCGACGTTCACGATCACCTACCTCGTGCGGCCCCTCGGCGGCCTGCTCATCGGCGGTTACGGCGACCGGCACGGGCGCAAGAAGGCGCTCACCCTGACGCTGATGCTGATGATGGCGGGCACGCTGCTGATGGCCGCGGCCCCGACGCACGCCACCGTCGGGGTCTGGGCCGGGGTGATCATCCTCGTCTCGCGGCTGATCCAGGGCTTCTCGGCCGGTGCCGAGTTCGGGACGGCGACGACGTTCCTGATCGAGACGGCGCCGCACCGGAAGGCGTACTACGCCTCCTGGCAGGTGGCCAGCCAGGGCGTGTCGATGTTCCTCGCCTCGGCCTTCGGCTACGTGCTCTTCACGTACCTGCCCGAGGACGACCTGTACGCGTGGGGCTGGCGGCTCCCGTTCGTGGTCGGCGTCCTCGTCGGCCCCGTCGGGCTCTACATCCGGGCGCGGCTGTCGGAGACCGAGGAGTTCAGCGAGGGGCCGCGGGAGCGGGCGCCGGTCAGGGCCACGCTGACGCGCCACCTCGGGCGGGTGCTGGCCGGTGCGGCGAGCGTGGGCGTCGCGACGATCTCGGTGTACCTGATCCTCTACATGCCGACCTTCGCGGTGGAGAGCCTCGGAGTCCCGGCCGACGCGGCCTACTTGGGCGGTGTCGTCGCCGGTCTCGTGGTGCTCGCCGGGGTGCCCTTCGTCGGCCGGCTGGCGGACCGGGTGGGGCCGGTCCGGGTGATGACGTGGACGGCCGTGGCCGCGCTGCTGCTCGCCTGGCCGCTGTTCAAGGTGCTGACGAGCTCGCCGACGGTGCCCGTGCTGGTGCTCGTCGTCGCGGTGCTCGGCGTCGTCATGGCCTTCTACTTCGCCCCGCTGCCGGCGCTGCTCACCTCGCTGTACCCGGGCGAGGTGCGCAACACCGCCGTGTCCGCCGCGTACAACACCGGTGTGACGCTGCTGGGCGGCATCGCGCCGCTGGTCCTCACCTGGCTCATCGACCGCACGGGCTCGCTCGACTCGCCCAGCCTGTACTACATGGGCGTCGCCGTGGTCTCCCTCGTGGGGCTGGGGTTCGCGCGGCGGTGGGAAGGGGTGCGGTAACGGTCGGCCCTGTGCCGCTGTGCCGGGGGAGTACGGGGCGCGGGGTGCCCCGGACGGCGCGTTGCCGGGTGCGGGCGCCGTCGGGGTTTCTCGCGCAGTTCCCCGCGCCCCTTTCGGGCGCTACCCGTTGGCCAGGGCCTTGAGGCGGTCGTAGGCGCCGTTGAACTTGTTGTGGTCGCCGACGATCGGGCCCTTCGAGGTGTACTGCCAGAACGTGTGGAAGCCCCAGCCCGCCGGGAGCGTGCCGGGTGAGCTGGCGTAACGGGCGATCCACAGCGGGTTGGTGGAGCCGAAGCCGCCGTTGTTGCCGGTGCAGCGGGTCCACCAGTCGGTGGTGGTGTAGATGACCGCGTCCCGTCCCGTACGGGCCTTGTACGTACGGGTGAAGTCGCGGATCCAGCTGACCATCGCGCTCTGGCTCAAGCCGTAACAGGTGCTGCCGTACGGGTTGTACTCGATGTCCAGCACGCCCGGCAGGGTCTTGCCGTCCTTGCTCCAGCCGCCGCCGTTGTCCGCGAAGTACTTCGCCTGGGTGGCGCCGCTGGAGCTGCTGGGCACGGCGAAGTGGTAGGCGCCGCGGATCATCCCGGACCGGTAGGAGCCGTTGTACTGCTGCGCGAAGTACGGGTTCTTGTAGGACGTGCCCTCGGTCGCCTTCGAGTACGCCCAGCGCACGCCGCTGCGGTAGAGGGCGCCCCAGTCGACGTTGCCCTGATGGCTGGAGACGTCCACGCCCTCGACGGTCGCGGCCGTCCCCACGTCACCCCGTACGCCGGCCTCCTGCTCGCCCTCGTGCATCTGCACCCCGGCGCCCATCCAGGCCTGGCCCGGCGCGGGCGGGGGCGTGGGGAGGGTGCCGGGCGCGTCCTCCCGCGGGGCCGCCGAGGCGGTGCCGGGGAGGAGGAGCGTGCCGAGCAGGCCGAGCACGAGACCCGTCGCGGCGGCCAAGTGCCGTGCGGTGGACGGGTATTGGCGCGGGTGGTGCGGACTCTCATCGGGTCTGATCGCTGACATTTCGGGCATCGCTGCCTCCGAAGCGGTCCGTGGGGGAGTCGGGCGGCGCTGCGCGGAAGGGGAGCGGGGGTGGGGGACGCACGTCGCCCTGTCTGTGGTGTGCCCATGCCGGCCGTGGCGTACGCGCGGACACGGCGGCGGAAGAGGGGCGGTGGACGCCGGGACCTCCGAGCTGCGAAATACTGCGCCAACACACCGTTTCCGATCGGTGACCGACCCCCAGCACGACCACCGGAGAGGGCACAGCCGTGCACGACGCCCGGAACGAAGGTGACGAACCGTACGAGTCCCCGTACGGCGAGGACCTCACCCCCGAAGGGGACTTCGCGCCCGAATTCCTCGACCTGGAACGGGAACTGGCCGTCTTCCTCCGCCGGGCCCGCGCCTCCTCGGGCGAGATGGCCCGCGAGGTCCACCCCGAACTGGAGCCCTCCGCCTACGGGCTGCTGGTGCGCCTCGCCGACGCGGGGCCGCAGCGGTCCAGCACGCTCGCCGCGTACTTCGGCGTCGGCAAGGCCACGATGAGCCGGCAGGTCGCGGCGCTGGACCGGCTCGGCCTGATCACCCGCACCCCCGACCCGGCCGACGGGCGCGCCTCCCTGCTCCAGATCACCCCCGAGGGCTACGCGCGCTTCAACCGCGTCCGCGAGGCCCGCCGGGCCCGCTACCAGCGCAAACTCGCCTCCTGGGACCGAGCGGAAATCGGCGAACTCGCCCGCCTCCTGAACCGCCTGAACGGGTCCCGCGAGGAGGGCTGACGCCCCTTTGGGGGCGCGGGGAACTGCGCGCTCAGCCAGCGGCGACGGGGTGGTCCGGTGACGGCATGGAGCACCCCGCGCGGGGGTGACCGCGCTGCGCTTGCCAGCCCTGCGCCTAAGGCGCAGTTCTCCCAAGCGGGGCGGGCCCGCGATCAGGGGCGCGGGGAACTGCGCGAAAAGCCCGAGCCACGACGCACCCGCACCCCGCGACAACGCCCTACAGCTCGACGAACACCGCCGTCGCGTCATCGCTCCGCTTCCCCCGAGGCGCCACATCCCCGGCCTCCGCCGCACGCACCTGTGCGACGAGCCCGGAGGTCCCCAGCTTGCGGACGAGCGCGGGAAGTTGCTCCCAGGTGCCGAGCCGGAACCTTTCGGTCCACCGGGAGGCCCCGTCGGTGACGGCGAGCAGCGCCGTCACGGACGCACGCGGCGTGGTGCCGGTGACGGCGTGGGCCGCGACGGCGGGATCGGCCGCCGCGGTCCAGAAGCCGGTGCCGTCGGGCGCGTTCCGCAGCCCCTCGACCGCGCGCACGTACGCCGCGCGCGCCCGCACGTGCTCCGGCGACCCCTCGGGCAGGGCACGCACCTCGCGGCCCAGCTCCCGGACGTGCGGCGGGAGTTCGGAGAGCCGGGTGTCGCGTACGGGGGTGACCGCGCCGCCCGGGTGCTCCAGCAGCAGCGAGGAGTCGGAGAGCACCAGATGCTCCACGGTGTCCGCGTCCCAGCGCGCCGCGACCACCGTCGCCTGGGGGGTGCGGACATGAGAAAGGTCACAGGTTGAGCGGTGCGCGTCGGCGGTACGCGCGAGCGCCGCCGAGAGGCACGCGGCGAGCGTCAGCTCGCGTCGCGAACCGGACAGTTCGAGCATCGCGCCGCCGAGCCGGGCGGTGAACCAGGGCACGCCGTGCACACAACCGTCGTCCCCCTCGGGCGGCGTCACGCCGTCCAGGACGACCAGGACGCCGCCCTCGCCGGACGCCGGGAGGGCCACGGAGGCGTAGTCCTCATTGGGGTGCGGGGGCGATCCGGGCTCGCTGGTCATCTCGCTGCGCATGGCGGCCAGTCTGCCGGAGCGGCACATCACGTCGCGGGGCGGCCCGAGGTGTGGGGGAGGTGTGGAGATGCGCGGGGTGAGGGCCGGCCGACGCACCGTCACGAGGCACGCGGGCGACCGAGTTGGCCCGGAATCGGGCAGTCCGCGAAACTGCGGGCGCGAATCCTGCCAGGGAGCCCCCGGGAAATCCAACCCGGCCGTGAGACGGGGGCCGATCACCCCGTGAACCGGAGTTGTTCCCCAACTCCCCTGTGTTGTTCACTCCTTCGGGTGGCCCGGCAGGGGATCGTGGCCTGCCCCTCACCCGTGCTGGAAGGGTCGGACGGTGCAGACGGGGCGGGGCCAATCTGCTGCGACACACGGTTGTACTGTGCCACCCGGCAACCCCCGGGGCAGGCCGGACGAGATTGCGAGCACGGGTGCGGAACAAGCTGCTTCGGAAACCGGGTGACCCCCAGAATGTGACCGGCACCGGCACAGGGGACGGGCCCCCGCCCCCCGGAGCCGCCCCCCGGCGCGCACGGGTGCGCAACCGTCTGCTGGTCTCCGTCGTGCTGTGCGCCGCCGCCGTCATCGGCGCGGGCACGCCCACCGTCGTCACCGCCTCCGCCGACGTCTCCGACTCCCAGGAACTCGTCGACCTCGCGACCCTCGACCGCAAGGCCGTCTCCCTCTCGCACGCGCTCGCGGACGAGCGCGACGCCATGGTCGAGGCCGCCGCCGAGCGCGCCTCGGGCCCCAGGTCCCAGGCGGGCACCGCCGGACAGCCCGGCGCCGAGTCCGGCATGCCCGGTGCCGTCGACCCCGCCGGCGCCACCGGGACGGCCGCCGCGCCCGGCGCCTCCCAGCACGACCGCGTCGACCGGCTCGCCCGCGCCGTCCGCACCGACTCCGCCACCCCGGCCGCGCTGAAGAAGGCCCTCGGCACCCTGCCCGAACTCCGCCGCGGCGCGTCCGGGAACACCGGTGGCGACCCGCGGGAGATCCACCGGGCGTACGGCGACCTCCTCGGCCAGCTGCGCGACCTGACCGGCCGCGTCGCCCGCAACCTCCCGGCCCGCGCCCAGAACCGCACCGCCGACGCGCTGCCCGAGCTGGCCCTCGCCGTCGAACAGGCCTCCTCCGTACGGGGGTTGCTGCTCGGCGCCCTCGCCGGCGGCGGCGACCAGCGCGAACTGGTCACCGAGGCACAGCTCTCCGCCGTACGGGAGAAGGCCGCGCTGGCCGGGTTCGAGGACACCGCGGGCGCCGCCGCGCGGGACACCCTCAGCCAGACCGTCACCGGCACCGACGTCACCCTCGCCGAGCGGTACGTCGGGAAGCTCACCGCGCGCCCGTACCTGCGGCCCTCGGACCGGCTGGTCAGCCAGGAACGGTTCGGCACGGCCACCTCCGCGCGGATCGACCGGATGCGCGGGGTGCAGGCGTCGCTGGCGACCGAGGAGGTCAAGCGGCTGGAGGCGCTGCGCGACGAGGACGTGACCGACCTGGAGCTGCTGATCGCGCTCGTCGGGCTCTGCCTGCTCGTCTCCGTCGGCGTCGGGATCACCACGGCCCGCTCCATGGCCCGCCCGCTGTCCGTGCTGCGGCGCGGTTCGCAGCGGCTGGCGGCGTCCAAGGACGCGCCGGGGGACGAGGAGCCGATCACCTTCCACGGCAGGAACGACGAGTTCGCCGACGTCGTCCGCGCCCTCAACGAACTGCGCGAGTCCGCCGCCGCGCTGCACGAGCGGGCCACCGAGGCCGAGGCCGACAGCAGCTACCTCGTCGGCTCGAAGGACGACCTCAGCGCCGAGCGGGACCGGCTGCGCTCCGAGGTCGCCACCCTGCGGCAGCGCGTCCGCGAGGCGGAGCAGCGCACCGACACCGTCACGGAGGGCGTGCACGGCACCTTCGTCAACCTCGGGCTGCGCACCCTCAGCCTCGTCGAGCGCCAACTCGGCGTCATCGAGGGGCTGGAGGAGAAGGAGACCGACCCGGACCAGCTCGGCACCCTCTTCAAGCTCGACCACCTCGCGACCCGGATGCGGCGGCACAGCGAGAACCTGCTGCTGCTCGCCGGCGCCGAGCACGCGGGCGGCCACCACAGCGGCCCCGTGCCGCTGCTGGACGTGCTGCGCGCCGCGGTCAGCGAGATAGAGCGGTACGAGCGGGTCGAGCTGGGCACCCTGCCGCCGCACGTCCAGGTCGCGGGGCACGCGGCCGACGACATCAGCCACCTGGTCGCCGAACTCCTCGACAACGCCGCCTCGTTCTCGCCGCCGGAGAGCCGCGTCCAGCTCGCGGGCTGGCTGCTGGAGAGCGGTGAGGCGGTGCTCTCCGTCCAGGACGACGGCATCGGCATCACCGAGTCCCGGCTGGCCGAGCTCAACGAGCGGCTGTCCGCGCCGGAGACCATGGAGCCTCCGCGCCCGGACACCGACGGCGGCGAATTCGGCCTGGGCATGGGCCTGTACGTGGTGGCCAGGCTGGCCTCCCGGCAGAACCTGACGGTGCGGCTGCGCAAGCAGCAGCAGGGCGGCGTCGCGGCCGTCGTCACCGTCCCGCGCGCGCTGCTGCCGGACCGCCCGGCACCCGGCGCGGCGCACCACGACACCGACGGCGAGGCGGTGGCCTCGCTGCCCGGCTTCGACGCCGAGGCCAACTCCCATGTCCTGCCGGGCCGTCGGGTCCCCCGCCAGCAGCCGGAGCCTCTCTCCGGCACGCCGGCCGCCGACGAGACCGACCCGGTGGCCGAGGACCTCGCGTACGACCCGGACCCCGAGCCCGCGCTCGCGTACGAGCCGGACGACGCGGCGGACCCGTACGACGGGGACGACGCCGAGGCGGCCGAGCCCACGGCCGTGGTGCAGGAGGGCGGCGACCGGTTCGTCGCCGCGGCCGAGGCCGCCGTGCGCAAGGCCGAGCAGGAGGGCGCGCTGGAATCCACGCCCCTGCGCGCGGCCGACGGCGGGACCGCCGAGGACGGCGAGACCGACACCGAGCCGCAGCACGAGGCGGCGGGCGACGCGGAGGACGCGGACGACGCGGAGGTCTCGCGTCCCGCGCCCGGCGTCACCGACAAGGGCCTGCCCAAGCGCCGCCCGCGGAACGTCGCGGCGGCCACCGGGCCCGCGCGGCCCCGCAAGGGCGGGGCGAACGCGGAGGAACTGCGGCGCCGCCTCGGCGGTTTCCAGCAGGGAGCACGCAGCGGCCGCCGGGACGTGGCGGCCGAGACCGAGGGACAGGGCTTCGCCCTCGGCGCGCTGCCGGACGGCGGCGCCGAGGAGACCGATTCGCCCGCACGGGGAGCACAGCACGACCAATCGGGGGCGCAGGTTGACGGTGGTACCGCCGAGGAGGCACGGAAGTGAACGCGCCCACCACACGCACGCCCACGCCACGGAGCGGGCCGGCTGAGAGTGTTGCCGCCCTGAGCCACGAAGCGCGCAGTCTGCGCTTCCTGCTGGCGAATCTCGTCGACGAGGTGCCCGGCATCCGCTCGGTCGCCGTCGTCTCGTCCGACGGGCTGCTGCTGCTCTCGTCCGACCCCGATCACGAGGCGCGGGCCACCACGGCCCGGGCCGTGGTGGCCGGGGAAGACGAGGGCCCAGGTGCCCGGGAAACCGCGAGCGGACTGGAGGAACGCGACACCGCGGACAGCGGGCCCAGGGGGTCCAGCGCCGACCTCGCCACGATCGTCTCCGGCGTCGGCTCGCTGACGCTCGGCGCCGCGAAACTGATGGACGGGGGCGACGTCCGGCAGACCATGATCTCCATGGACGAGGGCTCGCTCTTCGTCACCTCCATCAGCGACGGTTCGCTGCTCGGCGTGCACGCCACGGCCGACTGCGACATGAGCGTCATCGCGTACCACATGGCGCTGTTCGTCGGCCGGGCCGGACATGTCCTCACACCCGAACTCCGCACAGAGCTGCGCACGTCGATGGAGCTGGATCAGTGACACCCGACACGCCCTCCAGGCCGTCCCTGCCCGTTCGCCGGGCCGAGACGGGCAAGGCCAAGCGTGTACGTCCGTACACGCTCACCGGCGGCCGGACCCGCTTCGGCCACGTCCTCCTCGTCGAGACCTTCGTCGCGGCGATCGAGGCGCCGCCGGAGCGTCCCGAACTGACCTCCGGCGGGCTGCGCGAGCGCGTGATGCCGGAGATGCACGCCATCGTGGAGCTCTGCCGCCGGATGCGTTCCGTCGCGGAGGTCTCCGCGCTGCTCAAGATGCCGCTGGGCGTGGTGCGTGTGCTGCTCAGCGACCTCGCCGACCAAGGACTGATTCGCGTCTACGGCAACGGGCACGGCACCGGCCGCCCCGACCGTGCGCTGCTGGAAAGGGTGCTGGGTGGACTTCGCAGTCTCTGAGCCGGCCACACAGAGCTGGCAGGAAGACCTGAGCCGGGCGCCCATATCCACCAAGATCGTGGTGGCGGGCGGATTCGGCGTCGGCAAGACGACGTTCGTCGGGAACGTCTCCGAGATCGAGCCTCTGCAGACGGAGGCCCTGATGACCCAGGCGAGCGAGGCCACCGACGACCTCGCCGCCACCCCGGGCAAGACGACCACCACGGTCGCCATGGACTTCGGGCGCATCACGCTCGACTCCGACCTGGTCCTCTACCTGTTCGGCACCCCGGGCCAGCAGCGCTTCTGGTTCATGTGGGACGACCTGATCCGCGGCGCGATCGGCGCCGTGGTGATGGCCGACACCAGGCGGCTGGAGGACTGCTTCCCCGCGCTCGACTACTTCGAGAGCTGCGGCCTGCCCTACGTCGTCGCGGTGAACCACTTCGAGGGCACCACCACGTACGCGGCCGAGGACGTCCGGGAAGCCCTGTCGGTCCCCGAGTCCTCCCCCGTGGTGATCATGGACGCGCGTGAACGGGACACCGTGGTCGAGTCGTTGCTCGCCCTCGTCTCCCACGCACTGGACGTCACCCCCGCCTGACCGGGCCCGAGTGCCGCGTGTCCACCCCTCGGACACGCGGCACCTTCACATGCCCCTGGCACTGTCACCCACAGAGTAGAGAGAAGCCGCGATGCGCAAGATCCTCATCGTCGGAGCCGGGCAGGCCGGGCTCCAACTGGCGCTCGGCCTGCAGTCGCACGGCTACGAGGTCACCGTGATGTCGAACCGCACGGCGGACGAGATACGCGGCGGCCGCGTCATGTCCACCCAGTGCATGTTCCACACCGCGCTCCAGCACGAACGGGACAACCGGATCAACTTCTGGGAGGGGCAGGCCCCCAGGATCGAGGGGCTCGGCGTCTCCGTCGCGGGACCCGACGGCTCCCGCGCCGTCGACTGGCTCGGCCGGCTGGACGGCATCGCCCAGTCCGTCGACCAGCGCGTGAAGATGGCGGGCTGGATGGAGACCTTCGCGCAGCGCGGCGGCCAGCTCGTCATCCACGGCGCCGCCGTCTCCGACCTCGACTTCTTCGCCCGCCGCTACGACCTCGTCCTGGTCGCCGCGGGCAAGGGCGAACTGGTGTCGATGTTCGAGCGGGACGCGGAGCGCTCCCCGTACGACGCGCCGCAGCGCGCGCTCGCCGTCTCCTACGTGCACGGGCTCGGGCCCCGCCCGGAGCACCCGGGCACCGAGGCGGTGCGCTGCAACCTGGTGCCCGGCGTCGGCGAACTGTTCGTCATGCCGACGCTGACCACCTCGGGCCGCGCGGACATCCTCTTCTGGGAGGGCATCCCCGGCGGCCCGCTGGACGCCTTCCAGGGCATCAAGGACCCGGGCGAGCACCTCGCCAAGACCCTTGAGCTGCTGGAGAAGTTCGTCCCCTGGGAGTACGCGCGCGCCACCAACGTCGAACTCACCGACGCGGGCGGCACCCTCGCCGGACGGTACGCGCCGACCGTCCGCAAGCCCGTCGGCCGGCTGCCCGGCGGCGGCGCGGTCCTCGGTGTCGCGGACGTCGTCGTCGCCAACGACCCGGTGACCGGCCAGGGCTCCAACTCGGCCTCCAAGTGCGCCGCTTCGTACCTGCGCTCCATCCTCGACCGCGGCGACGAGCCGTTCGACGAGGAGTGGATGCGGCAGGCCTTCGACCGCTACTGGGCGACGGCGCAGCACGTCACCAAGTGGACGAACGCGATGCTGGCCCCGCCGCCCGAGCACGTGCTGAAGCTGATCGGCTCGGGCGGCGAACTCCAGCCCGTCGCCGACCGGTTCGCCAACGGCTTCAACGACCCGGGCGACTTCGAGGACTGGTTCTACGACGCGGACAAGGCCGACGCGTACCTGGCCGGCCTCACCGCCTGAACCGGCCCTCCGTCACGGGAGCCCGGCGCCACGTGTCCGGCGCCGGGCTCCCGTGTTCCGTCCGGACGGGCTCAGCCGTCGGTGCGGGCGCGGTCGTCGCCCGTTCCGGCGGGGAGCCGGGGCGGCCGGTAGTCCGCCAGCGGCCGGGCCCCCGGGTCCGGACGGACGGCGCCCAGCAGCGGGTTCGCGGACAGCGGGGAGACCGTCACCTTCGCGCGCGGCCGCGGCGCCTGCACGATCCGGCCCTCGCCCGCGTACAGCCCGACGTGCGTCGCGCCGCGGTGGTAGAGCACCAGGTCACCGGGGCGCAGTTCGTGCAGCGGGACCCGCTTGAGTTTCTTCCACTGCGCCTGGCTGGTCCGCGGCAGCGTGCGGCCCGCGTGCTTCCAGGCCCGCGCCGTCAGCCCCGAGCAGTCGAACGCGCCGGGCCCCTCGGCGCCCCACACGTACGGCTTGCCGACCTGGTCCAGCGCGAAGCGCAGCGCCCGCTCGCCCTGCCGGGACGGGGCGCGGGCGGCGCCCGGCGCCGGCGCGGACATCAACTGCCGCTGCGCGCCGGCCACTCGCTCCGATTCGGCGCTGCTCAGCTCGTCCAGCCTGTCCAGGCTGAGCGTGGCGAGCATCGACTCGACGGCGTTCAGCCGCTCCTCGACGGTCCGGTGCTGGCGGCGCTGCCGCTCGGCCAGCCGCTGCTCCTTCGCCAGCTCGCGGTGCGCCTTCTCGGTCAGCGCCCGGTGCCGCCGCTCCCCGCTGGCCAGCCGCTCGACGGTCGCGGCCTGGTTCTTCGCGGCCCGCTTGAGCAGGTGGCCGTGGTCGAGCGCGCGCTGCGGGTGCTTGCTGAGCAGCAGCTGCACGTCGGACGGGATGCCGACGCCGCCCTGCCGGTACTGCTGCCTGGCCAGCCGCGCCGCCGCGTCCCGTCCCTCGGCCAGCTGCGATCTGGCCTTCGCCAGCGCCGACTTGGCCTTCCCGGCGCGGCCCCGCTGCTTCTTCAGCTTCGCCGTCGTGCTCTTGTACGCGTCCGAGGCGGCCTCGGTCTTCTCGTGCAGCGCGCGCAGATCCCGCAGCAGCTCGCTGACCGGTTTGTCGGCCGGGGCGGTGCGCGGGCCCGGGCGGGCGGCGCTGGCCTGCGCTTCGGTCGCGCCCGTGCCGTCGACGGTGACGGAGGCGGGCACGGGGGTGTCGAGGGTGACGGAGCCGACGGGCAGGACGACCAGCGCACACGCCGTGGCCCCGACCACCGCCACCGTGCCGAGAGAGCGTACGAGGGACACCGGCTCACCTCACCTTGGTTCCTGGCCCCGCACCGGGGCTGACCCACCGCCACCAGCCATGACGGACCGTCACCAAGATGGTCATACAGAATGCACGGCCCGGGTCGCCCCCACCCGGCCCCTCACCCGATAGTCCCCACCCCCTCACCCCACCGGCCCCCGCCGGGATGCGGCCCCGGCACGGAGGGGTGCGGCGCACCCCAAGGGGCGCGGGGAACGGCGCGACCAGCCACGACGCACCCGCGGCCCGGGACGCACGGAAGCCCGGCACAAGGGACGGCTCAGCGCCCGAAGAGCCGCCGCCCCACCAGACCCCGCGCCGCCTCCGCGAAGGACTCCGCCTGCCGGAGCACCGCGTCGGGAAGCCACTCCGCCCCCGGCCGCCCCGCCGTCTCCTCCAGGTCGAACGCCCGCGCCAGCTCGACCGGGTGCGGCCGGCTCTCCGGCACCTTGTGCAGACAGGCCAGCAGCGCAGGACAGAGCGCCTCCGGCACGCCCGTCAGATCCGGGTCCTCCCGCGCGGAGGGCAGGATGCTCCCGGCGAAGGGCTGGTGCCCGGAGGCGGCGGTGACGAGGGTGGCCCCGAGCTCGAACACGTCGGCCGCGGGCCCGGCACCGTCCGCGTCCGGGCCGCCGAGGTCGGCGCGGCCGAGGCCGAGCGCGTAGTCGACGGCGCGCGGGGTGCCGGTGGTGAGCAGGACGTTGCCGGGGCGCAGGTCGCGGTGGACGATCCGGCTCGCGTGCAGCGCGGTCAGCGCGTGGCACAGCGCACCGGCGAGCGCGCGCACCGCGTACTCGGGCAGCGGCCCGTTCGCCGCGACGGCCGCCGCGAGGGAGACGCCGGGCACGAACTCGGAGGCGGTCCAGGGGGTTTCGCTGTCCAGCTCGCAGCCGAGCGCCGCCGCCACGTACGGGCTGTCGAGCTTCGGGCCCGCGGTCTCCAGCTCGTGCCGGAGGCGGGCGCGCAGCTGCCGGTCGCGCAGCAGCTCGGGGCGGAGGGCGCGGACGGCGGCCAGTTGTTTGCGTCCGCCCCGGTGCGCGGCGCCGCGTCCGAGGTAGACCGTGCCGGAGGTGCCGTGCCCGAGCACCCCGTGCAGCTTGTAGGGGCCGAGCTGCCGGGGGTCGGAGCTGCCGAGGCGCGCCATCCCTGCGATCACAGTGGGCACCCTAAGGGCACCGGCGCGTGACGTCGCCGGGTCGGCGGAGAACTGCCGAACTTCTTTGCAATCCTCCAAGGCGTGAACGGCCGCAAAGTCCCGGGATAGCGCCCGACTTCGGGCATGTCGGGCCGGGCGAAAGTGCCGACGGCACTGGCCGATTCGCTTCGTAGATTGTGCCGTCACCGACGCGGCTCCGTGGCCCTTTCGCGAAGGCGCGAGGGCGTACGGGGGCGGGACGAAGCGGAAGCAGCCGCTCCGGCCCGGCGGGGGCCCGGCCGGGACGCGAGGGCGACGGCCCGGGCAGGCGTGGCGGAAAACCGCCGCTACGGACGTCCGCCGGAGGCTTTGCTCCAGGGCCACTTCAGGCGGGTGTGCCAGGGCGCCGCGGGCCCCTCGGACTCGTACACGTACCGCCAGCCCCGGGGCAGGCCCAGGCGCCGAGTGTGGCCGGCGGGCTCCAGCCGGTACCGGTGGACGGTGGGCGGGCCGCCCCCGGGGCCCGGCACCGGCACCTCGTAGTGACGGGGCGGCCGGCCGGTCGGGCCCAGCAGGACGGGCAGGGCGCGGCCGTCCAGCGGTCCGCCGGTGAACGTCGTCTCCTCGCTCCGCACCGGCCCCGCCTCAGCCGGCTTCCGCGGACGGGCCCGGCTCCTCGCCGTCGGCGTCGCACGGGTGCGCGGGCTGGGAGAGGGCGCGGGCGCCGGGGCCCTCGCCGCCCAGCTCGTCGTAGGGGTTGGCCAGGGCGCAGCTCTGGAGGGAGAGGCAGCCGCAGCCGATGCAGTCGCTGAGGTGGTCGCGCAGCTGCGTCATCAGCTTGATGCGCTGGTTGAGGTCGGCGCGCCAGCACTCGGAGACCCGCGCCCAGTCCTCACGCGTGGGGGTGCGGTTGTCCGGCAGCAGTGCGAGCACCTGCTTGATCGCGGAGAGCGGCATGCCGAGCCGCTGCGAGGCGCGGATGAACGCGACCCGGCGTAGGGTGTCCCGGCTGTAGCGGCGCTGGTTGCCCGAGGTGCGGCGGCTGTGGATCAGCCCCTCGCGCTCGTAGAAGCGGAGGGCGGAGGTGGCGACTCCGGCGCGCTCGGCCAGCTCGCCGACGGTCGCCTCCTTCGAGTTCCAGGAGAGGTGGGTCGACATGGGGCCAGGCTAGCCGTCCTTCACGTGAGCTTGAAGTCCTCGGACGGGACGGACTCGTATCCGCCGGGGCTCAGAGCAGGTGGCCGGCGTGGGCGACGACCGGCAGGGCGCGGCGGACCAGGTCGCCCACCGGGCCCTCGCGCTCCTCCATCTCCAGCGCCCGCAGCGTGATCCGGTGCATCTCGTCGTCCCGGGCGCCGGTGATGACCAGCAGGGCGACGAAGTGCTCGACCATGCCCTCGCGCAGTTCCTCCCTGGGCGGCCGCTTGCCCTCGTCGAGCCAGATCAGCGAGGCGGCCTCGACGGCGGCGATCCAGGTCCGCACCGTCGTCCGCAGCCGTTCGCCCGGGTCCTCGGTGCCGAGGTGTGCGAAGACCTCCTCGGCGGCGGTCCGCCGTACCTCGTCCACGATCGCGTGCGTACGGGAGGTCTCGACGACGCTGCCGCCCTGGAGGAGGGCCATGAACCCGGCGTCGTGCTCGTCGACGAAGGCGAGATAGCGGTCCAGCGCGCGGGACAGGCGGACCGTCAGCGGGCCCGACTGCGGTTCGGAGAAGCACAGTTCGAGCCGGTCGGCCGCGCTGCGCAGGGCCTCCTCGTACAACTGCTGCTTCCCTCCCGGGAAGTAGCGGTACACCAGCGGGCGGGAGACGCCGGCGGCGCTCGCCACGCCGTCGAGGGAGATGTCCTCCGGCGGGTGGTGCGCGAAGAGGCCGAGCGCGGTGGTGATCAGCTGCGCGCGCCGCTGCTCCACTGTCATTCGGCGATAGGCCGGTGCGGTGCCGCTGCTGCTCATGACGTGCAGCGTAACGCTCCTGGTCCGGGCGGCGCGGGGGTGACCGAGCGGGTGCGCGGGCGCACGTGGCCGGTTTCCGCCCCCGCGTGCGCCGGGGCCCGAGCGGTGGCCCGTACGCGGCCGGAACCTGTGGCCTGAAGTGCCCGTGCTACTTCGCGAGCAGGCCCGAGCTGACCCACAACGTGCGCCCCACGCCGCGCAGTACGCCGATCTCGTCGAGGAAGTCGGTCAGCCGCCGGGCGCCGTTCTGCATCACCTCGCGGCGGTGGCCGCTGGCCTTCACCTGCGCGAGCGCCTCCCGCCGGTCGAGCCCGACGTTGGTGTACACCTCGGGGTTGATGAAGGCCTGCACGAAGACGCGGGACGCCTCGCCGGAGCTGATCCGCGTCAACTCGGCCTCCCAGCGCGGGCAGGAGACCATCTGGCGGCGCAGCTCCTCGCGCGCGTAGCGCACGTGCCGCGCCTCCTCGACGACGTGGATCCGGGTCACGCCGCGGACCAGCGGCTGGATGCGTTCGTCCGGGAAGGTCAGCCGCTGCATCCAGTCCAGGATCTCCTCGCCGAGCAGCGTGGCGGTGAACGAACCCGGCGTCGTGGAGATGGTCTTGAGGGCCCGGGCCAGATTGTGCTGGGTGCGCGAGACGGGGTACGCCGGGGCGCCGCCCTGCTTGATCAGCCGCGCGAACATCATCGAGTGGCGGCACTCGTCGGCGATCTCGGTGAGCGCGTACCGGACGTGGTTGCTGGTCAGCGACTTGTCGTAGATGTGCCGCACGAGCAGCTGCATCAGGATGATCTCGAACCAGATGCCGAGCGAGGCGATGGACGCCGCCTCGTGCCGGGCCAGGTCCATCCGCTGCTCCTCGGACATCCGCTTCCACAGCGGGGTGCCGTAGAGGGAGACGAGCTCCGGCGGCCAGAACCACTTGCCCTCCTCGAAGGGCGCGTCCCAGTCGAGTTCGGTGTCCGGGTCGAAGGAGTGCTTCCGGGAGGAGGCCAGCAGGCGTTCGGCGACCTTCTCCCGGTCCTTGAGGAGCCCGAGGGCGTCCCGGAGCACCTCGTGTTCCGCGGGGGCGATGTCTGGAGCGGTCGTCATGCGTCAGGCACCTCTTCGTCGGGGTCGCCGGCGGGCACGTCTGCCGTTCGCTCTTATGAGACTCCGCGTCAGTAGCACCGTCAATCCCTTGCGCAGGACTTGTTGACGGCCTCAACTCCCGCCTGAAGCAGGGGAGTCGGGCCGCCTTCAGAGGATCAGGGAGATGGACTGGACGAGCAGCAGCGCGACCACCGAGGCGGCCGAGACGGTGACCGTGCAGGTCTTCAGCGTGCCCCGGGTGGTCTGCCCGAGCAGCGTCTGCAGCAGCCAGAAGGTGTTGCTCGTCGCGTGGATGGCGAACAGCGAACCGGCCCCCGCCGCCAGCGCGATGAACACCGGCTGCACGTCCAGCGCGGGCGCGACCGGCGCCAGGATGCCCGCCGCCGTGATCGCCGACGTCGTCACCGAACCGATCGCCATGTGCAGCAGCGCGGCGATCAGCCACACCAGCGCCAGCGGCGCCCATGTGCTCGCCGAGAACGACTCCTTGACGATGTCGCCCAGGCCCGCCTTCTCCACCACGGCGGCCAGCGAGCCGCCGACCCCGGTGAGCACCAGGATCTGCCCGCTCGTCCGGAACGCCTGCCCGAACGCCTCGCCCACGGCCCCGTCCGGCAGCTGCCGGCGCGCCACCAGACAGGCGCCGACCAGCCCCAGCAGCAGCCCGATCACCGGGTTGCCCAGGAACGTCACCACCGGCGAGTCCCAGCCCCCGACCTCGGCGAACGCGCCGCCCGCGATCAGCACCAGCGCCAGCAGCAGCGGGGCCAGCGACAGGGCGAGCGGGGGACCGTCCGGTGCCGCGGCGTCCGGCGCGTCAACTTCCGTGCCGGCGCCGGTCGTCGGGGCCTCCTCGGCGGCCGCCTCCCGGGGTATCTCGTCCCGCTCCGGGTTCCAGAAGCCGCGGCGGGCGGCCACGCCGAAGAGGAACAGGGTGACGACGATGGTGACGGCCGTGACGGGGAAGCCGTACAGCAGCATCGTGCCCAGCGGGATGTCCAGCAGCCCGGCGAGCGCCAGCGCCCCGATGCCCGGCACCGACAGCGCGATGCCGACCTCCACGCCCAGCGCCATCGCCGCCGCCATCCGCGCCGTGCCCAGCGGGCCGGTCCTGCGGCCCAGCGAGCGCGCGATCGGGGCCGTCATCACCAGCAGCACGTCCGCGAAGATGGACTGCAACACCGTGCCCACCGTCACCGCGAACGAGTACGGCAGCCGCTTCGGGCCCAGCAGCCGCAGCAGCGTCGCCACCAGCTTCTCGATCGCGCCGAGCGCGGACAGCAGCGAGCCCAGCAGCACCCCGAACACGATGAGCAGCCCGACCTCGGCCATCAGATCGCCGAAGCCCCGGGTGATCGTGTCCACGGTGCGCTCGGCACCCAGCCCCGTCGCCAGCCCGAGATACACCGAGCCGAGCACCAGCGCCAGCGCCGGGTTCACCTTCGCCCTCAGAATCAGCACGACGACGCCGACGATCGCGCCCGCCGTGTGCAGCAGCACCGCTGTGTTCCCCATGGCCCCTCTCTCCGCCGCGGTACGCGGGAGCGCCCGCGCCCGCACGCATGCCCGTGCCGTACGCGGCGCACCGGTTCCGGGGCGCGGCGCACCTGTGCGTGTACGGCGTCCGTCCCGGCGCCCGGGTGGGGGCGATCCGTGCCGTCGCGTACGGGGGCGCGGCTCCTCGCGCCGTGGGGTGAGCGGCAGCAGGCTACGGGGTGCCCCGCGCCCCTCCCGCACCGGGGCCCGCCCGGAGACGGCGGTGACCTGCGGCGACGCGGGCGCCCACGGGCCCGGGGAGCACCTCTCGACCTGCGGCCCGCGGCCCGGCTGTCTACGGTCGAACGGGGAAGCCGGACGGGGCCGGCCCGAGGAGGCGGTATGGCGCTGCACCGGGCGTCGGGCGAGCGGGACGAGGCGTTCGACGACATCACAGCAGTGCTTGGCGAGAGTGCCCCGTCCTTCAGGGCGGGGGTGCATCGCCCGGAGATCAGGCTTGGACTCCCGGCGAGGTGTCACAGCCCCATGGGAAGCTGCGGTCATGCAGCTTCGGTACTCGTTCCGCGTCTACCCGACGCCGGGTCAGCGCGCAGCGCTGGCAAGGGCGTTCGGATGCGCTCGGGCCGTGTACAACGACGCACTGTGTGTCCGCGAAGACGCCCGTAGGGCGGGACTGCCGTTCGTCACCTCGCGCGAACTGTCCAAGCGGCTTACCGCAGCGAAGAAGACTCCCGAGCGGGCATGGCTCGCAGGGGTGTCGTCGGTCGTGTTGCAGCAGTCCCTGCGGGACCTCGACACCGCGTACCGGAACTTCTTCGACGGCCTCAAGGGCAAGCGCCCGCGCGTGGGCGCTCCCCGGTTCAAGTCCCGCAAGGACAACCGTCAGGCCATCCGTTTCACCGCGAACGCGAACTGGCGGATCACTCCGGGCGGGAAACTCCGTCTCCCGAAGATCGGCGACGTCATGGTGAAGTGGTCTCGCCGCCTGCCCTCGGCCCCGTCCACGGTGACCGTCATCAAGGACGCGGCGGGCCGGTACTTCGCGAGCTTTGTCGTCGAGGCCGACGAGTCCCCGCTCCCGGAGACGGGCAGCCAGGTCGGTATCGACCTGGGCCTGTCGCACTTCGCGATCCTGTCCGACGGCACGAAGATCGACAGTCCGCGTTTCCTCCGGCGCGCCGAGAAGAAGCTGAAGAAGGCCCAGCGGGACCTGTCCCGCAAGCAGAAGTGCTCCAGCAACCGTGACAAGGCCCGGCTGAAGGTCGCCCGCGCACACGCGAAGGCAGCCGACGCACGGCGCGAGTTCCACCACCAGCTCTCGACGAAGCTGATCCGCGAGAACCAAGCGGTCGCCGTCGAAGACCTGGCGGTCAACGGACTCGCCCGCACCCGCCTGGCCAAGTCCGTACACGACGCGGGCTGGTCGCAGTTCGTGGCGATGCTGGAGTACAAGGCCGCACGCTACGGCCGCACCCTGCACAGGATCGGCCGGTTCGAGCCGACCTCGCAGGTGTGCTCCGTGTGTGGCGTCAAGGACGGCCCCAAGCCTCTCCACGTCCGCTCGTGGGCGTGCGGAGCGTGCGGGGCTGTCCTCGACCGAGACATCAACGCGGCCGTCAACGTCGCGAAGGCCGCCGGACTGGCGGTATCAGCCTGTGGAGCGCAGGTAAGACCGGGACCCGTCCCGGCACAGCGCGAAGAAGCAGGAACCCGCCCAGAGCTACCCGCACCCGCGCCCCATCCGGTGTGGGAGCAGAGGGGGATCCCGGTCCTTCAGGGCCGGGAGGAAGTCAAAGCATGACCATCGGTGACCGGCTGGCCGCTGTCCAACTCCCGCCGTGCCCGCGCCCGTTAAGCCGCGTCCGGCTCTCGCTCAGCAGCCCCCTCCGCAGCCGCCGCCCCCGCCCCCGCAGCCCGCACCGCCGTCCCCGCCGCCGTGACCGCCGCCGTGACCGCCTCCGCCTCCGCCGAGGAAGCCGCCCCCGCCCGCGCCGATCCACATCCGCAGCGGGCCGCCGGCGACGTGCCGTACCAGCAGCCGCAGCCCCCGCAGCGCCAGCCAGCCCGTGGCCAGCAGGCCGCCCAGGGAGCCCAGCGTCCCGGCGAAGGCGACGAAGAGGTTGCCCAGATTGACCGCCCCGGCCGGAGCCTGAAGCTGCTCCCACCCCAGCCGCACACAGCCGACGACGCCGAACAGCGTCAGAAACCCCGAGACGACGACGGTGCACACGCCCCACACCTGCACCAGCCGCGCGGCCACCACCCGCCGCACCGGCAACGCCCCCGCGCTGCCCGACGTACCCGCCACCGCGTCCACCTCCGCCCGCTCACCCGGTCACGGGCCGCACCCTACGACGCCCGCCCTTCCCCGCAGGGGCTCTGCTGTGGGCAGATCTGCTGCGGGCCGACATCGCTGACGCGGCGCCCTCGTCCGGACGACGGTGGAGGAAGACGCACGGCGCCGGGCCGCGCGTCCCCACCCAGGGAGGACCGATGGCAGCACCACCCCTCACCGGCCGCACCGCCCGAACGGGCCCGGCCGGCCCCGCAGTCGGCGCGACCTCGCCGTACACCATGCGCGACGCCGGCGCCTCCGCGTCCCCCTTCGACGACCACCTCGCCTTCCAGCTGCTCGGCCAGCGCATCGTGCTGCTCGGCACGGAGGTCACCGAGTCCTCGGCGAACCGGGTCTGCGCACAGCTGCTGCTGCTCTCCGCCGAGGACCCGCGCGGCGACATCAGCCTGTGCATCAACAGCCCGGGCGGTTCCGTCACCGCGGGGCTGGCGATCTACGACACGATGCGCCTGATCCCCAACGACGTCTCCACCCTCGTCATGGGGTTCGCCGCGAGCATGGGCCAGTTCC
The DNA here is from genome assembly GCF_012726235.1 of Streptomyces sp. HNM0574. Lineage (GTDB taxonomy): Bacteria > Actinomycetota > Actinomycetes > Streptomycetales > Streptomycetaceae > Streptomyces. The sequence continues at coordinate 207,009 of NZ_JAASAH010000003.1, read as the reverse complement.
TGCTCACCGTCGGCACCGCGGGCAAGCGGTACGCGCTGCCCAACGCGCGGATCATGATGCACCAGCCCTCCTCGGGCATCGGCGGCGCCGCGGCCGACATCGCCATCCAGGCCGAGAACCACGAGTACATGAAACGCACCATCGAACGCCTCACCGCCGAGCACACCGGCCAGTCCGAGGAGACGATCTCCCGCGACGGCGACCGCGACCGCTGGTTCACGGCCGGACAGGCGAAGGAGTACGGCATGGTCGACCGCGTCGTCACGTCCCTGGACGACGTCCGCCCGGTGGGCGCCAAGCGACGGATGGGGATCTGACATGAGCCAGTACACGATCCCGACCGTCGTCGAACGCACCACCACCGGCGAACGCGCCAGCGACATCTTCAGCCGGCTGCTCTCCGAACGCGTCGTCTTCCTCGGCACCGAGATCGACGACGGCGTCGCCAACGTCGTCATCGCCCAGCTCCTCCACCTGGAGGCCGCCAACCCCGACCGCGAGATCGCCGTCTACCTCAACTCGCCCGGCGGCTCCGTCACTTCGCTCATGGCCATCTACGACGCCATGAGCTACGTGAAGGCCCCCGTCTCCACCTTCTGCGTCGGCCAGGCGGCCTCCACGGCGGCGGTGCTGCTGGCCGGCGGCGACCCCGGCCGCCGCTTCGTCCTCGAACACGCGCGGGTACTCCTCGGCCAGCCCGTCAGCGGCGGACAGCAGGGGACGATCTCCGACCTGAGCGTCCAGGCCAAGGAGGTGCAGCGCATCCGCACCCAGATCGAGGAGGTCCTCGCCCGCCACACCGGCCACGACCCCGCGACCCTCCGCGCCGACATGGACCGCGACAAAATCTTCACCGCCCCCGAAGCCGTCGCCTACGGCCTCGCCGACGAGGTGGTCACCCGCCGCCGCAACTCAGCCCCCTGACCCGCCCCGCGCGGGCCTGGTCCACGGGGGTGACCGGGTCCGCGTGGTGGGGCCTTGTCGGGCGGCCGGCCGGGGCCTTCAGCTGTACGTTCCGGTGCCTTCGGTCCGGCCGCTTCTTCGGCCCTGCCAGGCGGCGAGACCTGAATGTTCGCGGGGCCGTCAGGCAGCCGTTCCGGTGCTTTCGGTCCCGCCGGGCGCGGGCCGCCCGCCTTCGGCCCTGTCAGGCGGCCAGCCGTACGTCCCCGCGCCGCAGCTCGGCTGCGACCGCGGGCATCGGCTTGGCGACGACGGAAACCGCCCCCGGGCTTGCCACGACGGACACCACGAGGGACGCCGGGACAGCTGCCGCGCCGGAGGCCACCGTGCGCCCCTCGACGAGAGGCACGACGCGCCCCTCGACAGCGGACACTTCCGAGGCGGTCGGCGACGAGGCACCGTCTGCGGCTGCCGGGGCGCCTGCACCCGGGACGACCGAGGAGCCCGCCCCGGGCACGACCGAGGCGCCCGCACCGGGCACGACCGAGGACCCCGCACCGGACACCACCGAAGCCCCGGCAGGCGGCGCAACCGAAGAGCCCGCGGCCGACCCGACGGAGGACCCCGCACCGGACACCACCGAAGCCCCGGCAGGCGGCGCAACCGAAGAGCCCGCGGCCGACCCGACGGAGGACCCCGCCCCCGGCACAACCGAGGACCCCGCACCCGACCCGGCCGACGCCCCCGACACCGACGACACGGCCCGCTCCGACGCCACCTCCACCGGCCCACCGGCCCGCGAAGCCGCAGCGGACGCCGACGCCGGGTCCGACCCGGAACCCGAGACCGCCGCCCCGTCACGCTCCACCCGCCCCTGCCCGGCACCCGAGCGCACACCGGCACCCGTACGCCCCGGAGCCGGAGCGCCCGGGCGGCGTGTGCGGCGCGGGTCGGTGGCGGCGGCGCGCAGGCGTGCGGTGCGCTCCAACTCGGCCTGGACGCGCAGCAGCAGTCCCGTCAGCCCGAACCCGAGGGCCCGCGCGATGGCGGCCAGCACCTCGGAGGAGCCTTCCTTGCGGCCGCGTTCGAGCTCGGAGAGGTACGGCATCGAGATCCGGGCGGCCTCCGCCACTTCCCGCAGCGTCCGCCCCTGGTCCAGCCGCTCACGGCGCAGCACACCCCCGACCAGATGCCGCCACAACGGCTCCGCCTCCACCGGACGCAGCGACCCCCGGCCCTCACCCGACGCATGACTGCTCACCCCCTCACGGTAGAAGCCCCCTCCCACCCGGCACACCCCTTGACGTTCCGCCCTCAGTGAAGCGCCGCTCCGGCCGGCCGCACGCACCTCCCCGGAACACAGGTGACCCCCGCCACTTTCCACCCCCTTCCGGAGGGGCCCCGCTGTGACGCCACCCATAGGGCGCACGCCACATCGGAAGGGGAGTAGTAGCCGGGGGCAGAAGTCGCGGCCCCGGGTTCAGGGGGCGGATGTCAAATCGGACGAAACGCGTACGAAGCAGCGTAGTACGTCACATCCTTGCCACCTCTTCGCAAGCCGCCTAACCATGGCTCTCGTTCCGGGGCGAGCACATCGCCGGGCCGGACGGGCACCGCTCGTACCGACCGATCCGGCCCGCCGCGTGGAGCCGACCTCCTCGCGCCGCAGGCCCCGGTCCGTCCCCGTACCGAAGAGGTAGTTCCGCATGTCTTTCCACGCCACCACCGCCGCCGCGACCGCCACCACCGCCGGTACCGGCCGGGCCGCCCGCGTCCGCCGGTTCTCCGTCGCGGGCCTGGTCGCGACCGGTGCGGCGGCCGTCGCCCTCTCGCTGGCCCCGTCGCCCGCCCACGCGGACGCGCCGCAGTCGGTGAACACCACCGCCGCGACCAAGGTCTCGGCGGAGAGCGTCGCGCAGCAGGCCCACACCGCCGCGAAGAGCGCCAAGCAGGGCGGCGGCGGTCAGCTCGACGGCTGGATCAACGAGGCCCTCGACATCATGAAGGAGAAGGGCATACCCGGCTCCTACGAGGGCCTGCACCGCAACATCATGCGCGAGTCCGGCGGCGACCCGAACGCCGAGAACGGCTGGGACGTGAACGCCCAGGCGGGCACCCCGTCCAAGGGCCTGCTCCAGGTGATCCAGCCGACCTTCGACGCGTACCACGTCAAGGGCACCCCGGACGACCTGACCGACCCGGTCGCCAACATCACCGCGGCCGCCAACTACGCCGCCGACCGCTACGGCTCCATCGACAACGTCGACTCCGCGTACTGATCCACCCGGACCCGCCGCGAGGCGGCGCGTGAGCCGCCCGGGCCCGCTGTCACGCCGTACGAGGACGACGCGTGACGCGGCCAAGGCCCGGCGGCGCATCCCCGGACCGACCGAACGAACCCGCACGGGCCGTACGCACCGTACGCACCATGCGGACCGCAGGCGCCCAGCGCACCGTGCGGACCGAACGAGACGGCTCACCCGTGCGTGAGCCGAGAACGAGAGTGCAGAGCTGATGCCGCAAGACAGCGGGGACCGGACCCAGGGCGGGCAGCCGCCGCATCCGGAACAGCCGCGGAGCGCGGACCAGCCGTACGCCGCGGACCAGCCGGACGCCACGCAGCAGCTGTACGCGGCCGGCCAGCCGTACCACGCCACGGAGCAGCCCCACCCCGGCGCCACCCGTACCGGGCGGCACGGGAAGCGGAGGCGCGGCCGGGGGCGGTCGATGAAGATCGCGGCCTGGTCCCTCCTCGGCTTCCTGCTGCTGGGCGGCGGGCTCGGCGCGCTGTGGATGACCCACCTGAACTCGAACCTCAAGGGCGTCGACGTCGACGCCGCGCTCGGTGACGACCGCCCGGGCGGCGCGCGCGGCGGCGCGATGAACATCCTGCTGCTCGGCTCCGACTCGCGGGCCGGCACGCACGGCCAGTACGGCAAGGACACCGGCGGCGCCCGCGCGGACACCGCGATGGTGCTGCACGTCGACAAGTCCCACAAGCGTGCCGACCTGGTGAGCATCCCCCGCGACACCGAGGTCGACCGGCCCGCCTGCGCCGACCCGAAGGGCGGCGGCAGCGTGCCGGGCGAGCAGAAGGCGATGTTCAACGCGTCCTACCAGGCGGGCGGCCCCGCCTGCACGATGAAGACCGTCGAGCGGATGTCCGGGCTGCGCATGGACCACTACCTCCAGGTCGACTTCAAGGGCTTCAAGAAGCTCGTGGACGAGCTCGGCGGCGTGGACATCACCACCGACAAGGCCATCAAGGACGAGGACAGCCACCTCTCCCTGGAGGCGGGCAAGCACAAGCTCAAGGGCGAGCAGGCCCTCCAGCTGGTCCGCACCCGCCACGGCGTGGGCGACGGCAGCGACCTCGGCCGGATACAGCTCCAGCAGGAGTTCCTGAAGTCCCTGATCCGCCAGGTCGACGACATCGGCCTGCTCGGCGACCCGGGCAAGCTGTACGGGCTCGCCGACACGGCCACCAGCAGCGTCACCGCCGACGACGACCTGGCCTCCACCGGCAAGCTCCTGTCCCTCGCCAAGGACCTCAAGGGCATCGACCCCGAACACCTCGACGCGCGCACGCTCCCGGTCACCTACGACCCGCAGAACCCGGAGCGCGTCCTCCCGCTGGAGAAGCAGTCCCAGCAGGTGTGGCAGGCGCTGCGCAAGGACCGCCCCGTCCCGTCCTCCGCGACGGCGAACTCGGTGGGCGACCAGAACAACTCCCCGGTCAGCAGCCCCCACTGACCGAGGCTCCCCGTACGGCCCGGCCCGCGACGTCCCCGGACGCGGCGGCCCGGGCCGTACGCGTGCGCCGGGTCAGTAGTCCCAGTGCCGCGTCATCTCGGCCGACCACGGCTTCGGGAAGCTCTGGTCGATGCGGAAGGCCATGCCGAGCCCCTTGGCCAACTGCACCTTCCGGTCAAGGGTCTTCTCGTACGGGTGGTTGTTGTCGTCCCACCAGATCTCGTGCTGCGTGATGCACATCTGGTCCTTGTACCGGGCGTTCTCGCAGGGCGCGGGCGGCGACCAGACCTGCCGGTGCCGGAAGTTGATCTTCTTCCCGCCCTTCTCCTCCTGGACGGTGCCCTTCGCGTCCAGGCAGTAGCCCTCGGCCGGGATGTTCCAGCGCACGTAGTGCTGCCGGGCGTCCTCGGACGGAATCGCCTTCATGCCCGCGCAGTTGGCGTCCCCGGCCTTCTCCTCCGTGACGCGCTGCTCGTAGTACTCGGTGCCCTTCTGCCCCCAGCCGTCCAGCAGCAGCCACTCGCCGTCGGCGGAACGCCGGAACCGCTCCCGGTTCTCCGGCCGCTCCTGATCCCAGTTGACGCTGAACTCCCCGGAGGGCTCCGTACGCCAGGACCACTGGCCGGCCACCGCGTCCCCGGCGCCGAACTGCCCCGCCGACCGCTGGTCCAGCCGCGAGAACTCGGCGTACGTACCGACGGCCTTCCCGTCCGCCGAGGCGTCCCCCTCGGCACCGACGGCCGTGACCGTCCCCGCCGCGGCCAGCGCGCCCACCGCGACGACCCCGAGCACGATCCGCGCTCGCTTCATGATCTTTCCCCCGAACTTCCCCGTGGTTCCCCGTAGTTCCCGCTTCGCGGCACTTGCCTGCCGATGCCGAGGGACTCTAGTGGCCCCCACCGACATCGCAACCACGCGCGGGTGACGACCGGGGGACGGGGAGAATGCCCGCGCGGACACGAAAAAACCCCGCGACCGGGAGTCATCTCCCAGGCCACGGGGCCCATCAGCACTTCTCTCGAAGTACCCCCGGCAGGATTCGAACCTGCGCACACGGCTCCGGAGGCCGTTGCTCTATCCCCTGAGCTACGGGGGCGCGTCGGGCGCTGTGCGCTTCGACGGGTAGAACACTACCAGCTCGGCGGGGGTGCACCGGAACCCGGATTTCAGGAGCGGTCGGCGAGGGGGCTTCGGGGCCGTCTCCCGGGGTGCTAACGGGCCCCGGCGCGGAGGCCGGCCCGTACGCGGGCGGGGGCGGACGGGCACGTTCGGGCACTCCGGGGCGGGATCCGGGCAGGGCAGGGCGGAGGCCGCGGGGTGGAAATGGGCAAAACCGGGACGCAGCCGAAGTGCCGTGCCTAGGCTCTGTCGTGTGCCAGGTATGTCCGGCCGGGTACTTGTCGTCGACGACAACAAGGTGATCCGGCAGCTGATCAAGGTCAACCTCGAGCTGGAGGGCTTCGAGGTCGTGACCGCCGCCGACGGCGTCGAGTGTCTGGAGGCCGTGCACCGCGTCCGGCCCGATGTGGTCACGCTCGACGTGGCGATGCCCCGGCTCGACGGGCTGCGGACGGCCGACCGCCTGCGTTCCGATCCGCGGACGCGGCACATCCCGGCGGCCATCATCAGCGGCTGCACCGGCCACGGTGACCACGGCGGGCCCGAGAGCGCGGCCGCCGGACGGTGGCACGGCGTGGACGCGGTGCTGGCCAAGCCCTTCGAGCCCGCCGACCTGGTGCGTACGGTGCGCCGCCTGATGCGCGGCGAACGCGGCCTGCCGGACGGGTACGAGGAGGCGGTGCGGCCCGGCTGCCCGGAACACGGCTCCCGGCCGGACGCCGCCGCCCGCGAGCGGGAGGCGGACGGTGTGCCGGAGGGCGAGGGCATGGCGGCGGAGACCGGGCCCGAACCGGCGGCCGACTCGGGCGCGGGCGGGGCCCGCTGAGCCGCGCCCTCCAGACATGAACAGCCGGTTGCGAAGGCGGGACGTCCGGCGAATCCCGTTCGCACACCCCCGCCCCCTCTCCCATACGCTTGTCGCGTGACCCCTGACCAGCTCTCGCGCACCGTGCTGCACGCCGTGCGCCGCGTCCTCGCGGACGGCGCCCTTCCGGCGGCCGGCGCGGAGGCCGTGACGGCTGCGACGGAACGGGCCACCGTCGGCACCGCGCCCCGGCGGGGCCACGGGGACTACGCGCTGAACATCGCGTTCCCGCTGGCCAAGGCCGTGGGCCGGACGCCGCGCGAGGTCGCCCCGGTGCTGCGCGGGGAACTGCTGCGGCAGCCGGGCATCGCCCGGGTGGAGATCACCGGCCCCGGTTTCCTGGACGTCACGCTCGACGCCGGAGCCAGGTCGGCCCTGGTGGGCGAGCTGGCCGCGGGGGCGCCGGAGCCCGAGGCGGACGATCCCGCCTCCGACATCGCCTCCTGGTCCGCCGCCACCGGCGACGACCCCCGCTCCCTCGCCGTACGGGACACCTCCAGCCCGCTGTTCCGCGTCCAGTACGCGCACGCCCGCGCCCGCGCCCTGCTGCGCGGCGGCGACGAGCTCGGGGTGACCCCCCGGAGCGAAGGCGAGGCCGCGTACCCGTACGACCACGTGCGCGAGCGGGCGCTGCTCGGGCTGCTGGCCGACCACCGCCGGCAGCTGGCCGGTTCCTCGCGCGCGCACGCCCGCCACCTGGAAGCGGTCGGCGAGGCGTTCTTCGACTTCCACGACGCGTGCCCGTCCCTGCCGCGCGGTGACGAGAAACCCGGGGCCGTCCACCGGGCCCGGCTGGCACTCGCCGCTGCCGCCGGGACGGTGCTGGCCGGCGGCCTCTCCCAGCTCGGCGTCACCGCACCCGCACATCTGTAGAAGTGGATCCCTGGACATGAGCCGTTCCGCACACCCCGCCGGGCCCCGTCACGCCGACGTCCTCCCGGAGGGACACTTCAGCCCCCCGCCCACCGACCTCAACGCGCTGGACCCGCGCGTCTGGTCGCGGACCACGACGCGCACCGAGGACGGCTCCGTCACCGTCGGCGGCATGGACGTCGCCCGGCTCGCCGAGGAGTTCGGCACCCCGGCGTACTTCCTCGACGAGGAGGACTTCCGCGCCCGCTGCCGCGCCTGGCGCGCGGCCTTCGGCGAGGAGGCCGACGTGTTCTACGCGGGCAAGGCGTTCCTCTCCCGCGCCGTCGTCCGCTGGCTGACGGAGGAGGGGCTGAACCTCGACGTCTGCTCCGCAGGCGAGCTGGCCACCGCGCTCGACGCGGGCATGCCCGCCGAGCGGATCGCGCTGCACGGCAACAACAAGTCGACGGCCGAGATCGAGCGCGCCGTCGAGGCGGGCGTCGGCCGGATCGTCCTGGACTCCTTCCAGGAGATCGTCCGGGTGGCGCACGTCGCCCAGCGGCTCGGCCGCCGGCAGCCGGTGCAGATCCGGGTGACGGTCGGCGTCGAGGCGCACACCCACGAGTTCATCGCGACGGCGCACGAGGACCAGAAGTTCGGCCTCGCGCTGGCCGACGGCCAGGCCGCCGAGGCCGTGCGCCGGGTGCTGAAGCTCGACGGCCTGGAGCTGACGGGCATCCACTCGCACATCGGCTCGCAGATCTTCGACATGGCGGGCTTCGAGGTCTCCGCGCGCCGCGTCGTCGGCCTGCTGACCGAGGTGCGCGACGAGCACGGCGTCGAGCTGCCCGAGATCGACCTCGGCGGCGGCCTCGGCATCGCGTACACCCCGGACGACGACCCGCGCGAGCCGCACGAGATCGCCAAGGCGCTCGGCGACATCGTCACCCGCGAGTGCGAGAGCGCCGGGCTGTCGGTCCCGCGGCTCTCGGTGGAGCCCGGGCGCGCGATCGTCGGCCCGACGGCCTTCACGCTGTACGAGGTCGGTACCGTTAAGGAGCTGGAGGGCCTGCGGACGTACGTGAGTGTCGACGGCGGAATGTCGGACAACATCCGCACCGCGCTGTACGACGCCGAGTACACCGTCTCGCTGGTCTCCCGCGCCTCGACGGCCGAGCCGATGCTCTCGCGCGTGGTCGGCAAGCACTGCGAGAGCGGCGACATCGTCGTCCGCGACGCCTTCCTGCCCGCCGATCTCGCGCCGGGTGACCTGCTCGCCGTGCCCGCCACGGGCGCGTACTGCCGGTCGATGGCGAGCAACTACAACCACGCGCTGCGCCCGCCGGTCGTCGCCGTCCGCGAGGGCGCGGCACGCGTGATCGTCCGGCGCGAGACGGAGGAGGATCTCCTGCGTCTCGATGTCGGCTAGTGAGAAATGAATCCCACATACTGGACCCGGCGTGGAATCTCCGGACCGGTACGTGAGACTTGAGTACACCGGACAGCACCAACCGGAACATGATGAGAAGCGAGGTCGAATGATGCGTACGCGTCCGCTGAAAGTGGCGCTGCTGGGCTGTGGGGTCGTCGGCTCAGAGGTGGCACGCATCATGACGACGCACGCGGAGGACCTCGCGGCCCGGATCGGAGCCCCGGTCGAACTGGCCGGGGTCGCCGTGCGCAGGCCCGACCGGGTGCGCGAGGGCATCGACCCGGCCCTCGTCACCACCGACGCGACGGCCCTCGCTCAGCGCGAGGACATCGACGTCGTCGTCGAGGTCATCGGCGGGATCGAGCCCGCGCGCGGGCTGATCACCACCGCCTTCGAGCACGGCGCCAGCGTCGTCACGGCCAACAAGGCGCTGCTCGCCGAGGACGGCTCGACGCTGCACGAGTCGGCCGAGAAGCACGGCGTCGACCTCTTCTACGAGGCCGCCGTCGCCGCCGCGATCCCGCTGGTCAAGCCGCTGCGCGAATCGCTCGCCGGGGACAAGGTCAACCGCGTCCTCGGCATCGTCAACGGCACCACCAACTTCATCCTCGACCGGATGGACACCAGCGGCGCCGGCTACAGCGAGGCACTCGACGAGGCCACCGCCCTCGGGTACGCGGAGGCCGACCCGACCGCCGACGTCGAGGGCTTCGACGCCGCCGCGAAGGCCGCGATCCTCGCCGGCATCGCCTTCCACACCCGGGTACGCCTCGACGACGTGCACCGCGAGGGCCTCACCGAGGTCACCGCCGCCGACATCGCGTCCGCGAAGCGCATGGGCTGCACGGTCAAGCTGCTCGCCATCTGCGAGCGCGCGGCCGACGGCCGCAGCGTCACCGCCCGCGTGCACCCGGCGATGATCCCGCTCAGCCACCCGCTCGCGAGCGTCCGCGAGGCCTACAACGCCGTCTTCGTCGAGTCCGACGCGGCGGGCCAGCTGATGTTCTACGGCCCCGGCGCCGGCGGTTCCCCCACTGCATCGGCGGTGCTCGGCGACCTCGTCGCCGCCTGCCGCAACAAGCTCAACGGGGCGAAGGGCCCCGGGGAGTCCGCGTACACCCAGCTGCCCGTGTCCCCCATGGGCGAGGTCGTCACGCGGTACCACATCAGCCTCGACGTCGCGGACAAGCCCGGCGTGCTCGCGCAGGTCGCCATGGTCTTCGCCGAGCACGGGGTGTCCATCGACACCGTCCGTCAGCAGGGCAAGGACGGCGACGCGTGGCTGGTCGTCGTCACCCACCGGGCAGCGGACGCGGCGCTCAGCGCGACCGTCGAGGCGCTGCGCAAACTGGACACCGTACGCGGTGTCGCCAGCATCATGCGGGTCGAAGGGGAGCAGGGGAGTTAAGGAAAGTGACCATCATGGAGAGTGCTCGGACTGCCGCGAGCGGGCAGTGGCGCGGCATCATCGAGGAGTACCGCGACCGGCTCCCGGTCGCCCCTGACACCCAGGCCGTGACGCTGCGCGAGGGCGGCACGCCGCTCGTCCCGGCGCAGGTCCTGTCGCAGCTCACGGGCTGCGACGTCCACCTCAAGGTGGAGGGCGCCAACCCGACCGGTTCCTTCAAGGACCGGGGCATGACGATGGCCATCACGAAGGCGAAGGCCGACGGCGCCCAGGCCGTCATCTGCGCCTCCACGGGCAACACCTCGGCCTCGGCCGCCGCGTACGCGGTCCGCGCCGGCATGGTCTGCGCCGTCCTCGTCCCACAGGGCAAGATCGCCCTGGGCAAGATGGGCCAGGCGCTGGTGCACGGCGCGAAGATCCTCCAGGTCGACGGCAACTTCGACGACTGCCTCACGCTCGCGCGCGGCCTGTCCGAGAAGTACCCCGTCGCACTGGTGAATTCGGTGAACCCGGTGCGCATCGAGGGCCAGAAGACCGCCGCCTTCGAGATCGTCGACATGCTCGGGGACGCCCCCGACATCCACGTCCTCCCGGTCGGCAACGCGGGCAACATCACGGCTTACTGGAAGGGGTACAGCGAGTACCTCGCCGACGGCCCGGCCACCCGCACCCCGCGCATGTGGGGCTACCAGGCGTCCGGTTCGGCGCCGATCGTCAAGGGCGAGCCCGTCACCGACCCGAGCACCATCGCGACCGCGATCCGGATCGGCAACCCGGCCTCGTGGAAGCTCGCCGAGCAGGCGCGGGACGCCTCCGGCGGCTTCATCGACATGGTGACCGACCGTCAGATCCTGCGCGCCTACAAGCTGTTGGCCGCGCAGGAGGGCGTCTTCGTCGAGCCCGCCTCGGCCGCCTCGGTCGCCGGTCTGCTGCAGGCCGCCGAGCAGGGCAAGGTCGACCCGGGCCAGCGCATCGTCTGCACCGTCACCGGCAACGGCCTCAAGGACCCGGACTGGGCCGTCGCGGGCGCCCCGCAGCCCGTCACCGTCCCGGTCGACGCGGACGCGGCCGCGGCCCGTCTCGGTCTCGCCTGAGCCCCGACGCACCGCAGGCCGCACCACGCACCACCGCACGCGCCGCACGTGCCCCGCACCACGGGGCCCGTGCGGCGCGGTGCAGCACCCGGTTCCGACCGTGGGACCGGACGGCGGTTTCGCCCGGCGCCCGGGTGGGAACCCCACCGGCGACAGGGGCGTTGACGCTCCCGAGGACGCGTGACGAGGCCGGGTCGGTACCGCGCCGCAGCTCCGCCGCAGGCGGGGAGCGCGGGGCGGGGACGACACGCATCGTGCGCCTCCTGTGCGCCCTATGTCGCCAGTGAACCTTCCTTCGATAGGCTTGCGTTCACCCCGACCCCATGCACGTCACCATGTGCCATGGGCGGTGGCCGGTCCGGCTCAAGCCCCGGCCCCCCAGGGGGAATTGCTCCAGATCAATACCAAGGAGAGTCATCGCCTGATGGCCGGTCCCGCCTTCCGCGCCGCCGCCGTCCGGGTGCGCGTTCCTGCCACCAGCGCCAACCTCGGCCCGGGATACGACGCGTTCGGCCTGGCCCTGGGTCTCTACGACGACGTGGTCGTCCGCGTCGCCGACTCCGGGCTGCACGTCGACATCGCGGGCGAGGGCGAGAACACCCTTCCCCGCGACGAGAGTCACCTCCTCGTACGGTCGCTGCGCACGGCCTTCGACCTGCTCGGCGGCCAGCCCCGCGGGCTGGAGGTCGTCTGCGCCAACCGCATCCCGCACGGCCGCGGCCTCGGCTCCTCGTCGGCCGCGATCTGCGCGGGCATCATGGCGGCGCGCGCCGTGACCACGGGCGGCGAGGCCCGGCTCGACGAGACGGCGATGCTTGAGCTGGCCACCGAGATCGAGGGCCACCCGGACAACGTCGCGGCCTGTCTGCTCGGCGGGTTCACGCTGGCCTGGACGGACGGCGGCGCGGCCAGGGCGATCAGCATGGAGCCCTCGGAGTCCATCGTTCCGGTGGTCTTCGTACCCGGTAAGCCGCTGCTGACGGAGACCGCGCGCGGGCTGATCCCGCAGACGGTCCCGCACGTCGACGCGGCGTTCAACGCGGGCCGTTCGGGGCTGCTCGTCGAGGCGCTGACCAGGCGTCCGGAGCTGCTGCTGCCCGCCACGGAGGACCGGCTCCACCAGGAGTACCGCGCTCCGGCGATGACCGAGAGCGTCGAGCTCGTGCACCGGCTGCGCGCCGACGGCATTCCCGCCGTCATCTCCGGCGCGGGGCCCACGGTGCTGGCGCTGCCGGAGGGCGGCGGCGCGGCGGAGAAGGCGGCGAGGCTCGCGGGGGACGGATGGGCGGCGAACCCGCTCGGGTTCGACGGCCAGGGGGCGAGCGTCCTGCCGCTGGGCGCCGCCGACAGCGGTGTCACGGGCAGTACGACCCGGTGACGAGAGGTCGCCGGTCTAAGAGAGGGGGAATGTTTGTCGGACCCGGTAGTGTTAACCTCAAGTCTGTACACGCGGTCTCGTGGACCTCACGCGGAATACTGTGAGGGTTCGTAGAGTGCGGTACTTGCGTGTTCCCTCGGGTAAAGCCCCCAGAAGGGACCACATTCTCCCCCGGAGCTTCCCAGGGCGGCGTCGCGCCGCCGAACGACGTGGAACACGCTCCGGAGACGGCGTGAAGGACGCACGTTCTCGCTTCTCGCCGCGTCATGAACTGATCCCCCCGCCACAAATCCAGGTGGGACCACCGTCCCGGCCAGGTCGAGCACAGGACCCCAGCCGGACAGCACAACCGGTCGCCGAGCCAGACAGGCCGACGTCCGCTCCAGGGAAGGACCCTTCGTGAGCGACACCACCGATCTGATGGGCGTGAACGCCGACAACGCGGGCAGCTCTGCCGGCGCTGCCGCCGCGCCTGCCACGGACGCTCCTGCTTCCGCTGCGCCCAAGCGTCGGCGCTCCGGTACCGGGCTCGAGGGCATGGTCCTGGCCGAGCTGCAGCAGGTTGCCTCAGGACTCGGCATCAAGGGCACCGCGCGGATGCGCAAGAGCCAGCTGATCGAGGTCATCAAGGAGAGGCAGGCGGGCGGGAGTTCGGCCCCGCAGGGCGAGAAGCCCGCGGCGGCGAAGGACGCCAAGAGCACCGCCAAGGACTCCAAGTCCGGCAAGGACGAGCAGGGCGAGAAGCCCGCCGCCGCGCAGGAGAAGCCGAAGCGCCGCGCGACCTCGAAGGCGCGCACGGGTGAGAACGAGACGGACTCGGCGCAGCAGATCGAGATCCCGGGGCAGCCCGCCAGCGACGAGAAGCCCGCCGCCGAGCGCCGTACGCGCCGTGACCGTGCCGAGAACGGCGACGGTGACAAGGGCGAGGGCAAGAACGCCGACAAGGGCTCCGACAAGGGCGACAAGCAGGACCGTTCGCAGCAGGACGGCAAGGCCGACTCCCGCGAGGGCGGCCGGCCCGACCGTCAGCAGGACGGTGGCAAGGGCGGTGACGGCAAGCAGCAGGACCGTCAGTCCAAGCGCGACCGTCAGCGGGACCGTGACCGCAACCGCAACAAGAACAACGACGGCGGCGGCCAGAACCAGGGCCAGGGCGGCGGCGGTGGCGGCAACCGCGACCGTGACCGCGACCGCGACGAGGACTTCGAGGGCGGCCGCCGCGGCCGCCGCGGCCGCTACCGCGACCGCCGGGGCCGTCGCGGGCGTGACGACGCCGAGCCGCAGATCGCCGAGGACGACGTCCTGATCCCCGTCGCGGGCATCCTCGACATCCTCGACAACTACGCGTTCGTGCGCACCTCCGGCTACCTGCCGGGCCCGAACGACGTGTACGTCTCGCTGGCGCAGGTCCGCAAGAACGGGCTGCGCAAGGGTGACCACGTCACGGGTGCCGTGCGCCAGCCGCGTGAGGGCGAGCGGCGCGAGAAGTTCAACGCGCTGGTCCGCCTCGACTCCGTCAACGGCACCGCGCCCGAGGGCGGCAAGGCCCGTGCGGAGTTCAACAAGCTGACGCCGCTGTACCCGCAGGAGCGGCTGCGCCTGGAGACGGACCCGGGTCACCTGACCTCGCGGATCATCGACCTGGTCGCGCCGATCGGCAAGGGGCAGCGCGGTCTGATCGTGGCGCCGCCGAAGGCGGGCAAGACCACGGTGCTGCAGTCGATCGCGAACTCCATCACGACGAACAACCCCGAGTGCCACCTGATGGTCGTGCTCGTGGACGAGCGTCCCGAGGAAGTCACCGACATGCAGCGGTCGGTGAAGGGCGAGGTCATCTCCTCGACCTTCGACCGTCCGGCCGAAGACCACACCACCATCGCCGAGTTGGCGATCGAGCGCGCCAAGCGTCTGGTGGAGCTGGGGCACGACGTGGTGGTGCTGCTCGACAACATCACCCGCCTCGGCCGCGCGTACAACCTCGCGGCCCCGGCCTCCGGCCGGATCCTCTCCGGTGGTGTCGACTCGACGGCGCTGTACCCGCCGAAGAAGTTCTTCGGTGCGGCGCGGAACATCGAGGACGGCGGCTCCCTGACGATCCTCGCGGCGGCGCTGGTGGAGACCGGCTCCCGCATGGACGAGGTGATCTTCGAGGAGTTCAAGGGCACCGGCAACATGGAGCTCAAGCTCGACCGGAAGCTCTCCGAGAAGCGCATCTTCCCCGCGGTGGACGTCGACGCGTCCAGCACCCGCAAGGAAGACATCCTGATGGCGAACGAGGAGCTCCAGATCATCTGGAAGCTCCGCCGGGTCCTCCACGCGCTGGACCAGCAGCAGGCGATCGAGCTCCTGCTGGACAAGCTGAAGAAGACCAAGTCGAACGCCGAGTTCCTGCTGCAGATCCAGAAGACGACGCCGACGCCGGGCAACGGCGGCGAGTGACGCCGGTGGCCCGGCCACGGAACGTGAACCGGGTCACCTGTATGGACGCAGCTGTGAGGGCCGTCCCACCACATTCGGTGGGGCGGCCCTCGCCGTATGTGAGCTGCCCTGAGAGCTTGACCACAGGCGACCGGTCCGCGACCCGCCCGGCAAATTCCCGGGCGGTGGCCCGTCGTCGCAGGTAGAAGGGGAGGGAACACCCCGTTCCCCGGGGGTTGGCTCGGGTCCGTCCGCACCGGTGTGGTTTGCGTGCAGTGGTCACCCACTGTGCAACCCTTCCGCAGGACGAATCGTCTTCCACGGGACGACGAGCCAGCACGGCAGGACCGAGGGAAGTGACATGCCGGACGACACGAGGAGCGGCGGCCAGCCGGACGCCCAGGCCCGCGCCGGAGGCGTACGGGCCACCGGGCGGCGCCGCAAGCCGCGTACGCGGCGGCAGCGCGTGCTGCGGGTCGTGGCGTGGACGGCCGCCGGTGTGATCGTCCTGGGCGGCGGGGCGCTCGGCTTCGTCTACTTCAAGTTCGACGGGAACATCACCGGCATCGACATCAACGCGGCGCTCGGCACCGACCGGCCCGTGGACACCCCGAACGGCTCGATGGACATCCTCGTCCTGGGCTCCGACTCCCGCTCCGGCAGCAACGCCAAGTACGGGCAGGACGGCGGCGGGGCGCGCTCGGACACCGCGATGGTCGTGCACGTCAACAAGGACCACGACAAGGCGAGCGTCGTCTCGATACCGCGGGACACGATCATCGACCGGCCCTCGTGCGTGAAGGACGACGGGAGCGGGGCGCAGGTCCCGGCGCAGCAGGCGATGTTCAACTCGGCGTACGAGGTCGGCGGCCCGGCCTGCGCGGTGAAGACCGTCGAGACGATGTCCGGGGTCCGCATGGACCACTACGTCGAGGTCGACTTCTCGGGCTTCAAGAAGCTCATCGACACGCTCGGCGGCGTCGAGATCACCACGGCCAAGGCCATACAGGACAAGGACAGCCACCTGAACATCGGCGCCGGCACGCACCGGCTCAACGGTGAGCAGTCGCTGGGCCTCGTCCGCACCCGGCACGGCGTCGGCGACGGCAGCGACCTGGGACGCATCCAGCTCCAGCAGGCGTTCGTGAAGGCGCTGGTCGAGCAGGTCAACAGCGTCGGGATGTTCAGCAACCCGAAGAAGCTGTACGACCTGGCCGACACCGCGACCAAGACCGTCACCACCGACTCCGACCTGGACTCGGCGGCCGACCTGGCCGGCCTCGCACAGATGCTCAAGGGCATCAAGCCCGACGACATCCAGATGACGACGCTGCCCGTGCAGTACGACCCGGCCGACCCGAACCGCGTCGTCCCGCTGGAGATGAAGACGAAGCAGGTCTGGACGGCCGTGAAGCGGGACGCGCGGATCCCGGAGTCGGCGACGAAGGACTCCGCCGGCGACAAGACCGACATACACGACGTGGTCCGCTGACGCACCGGCGGGAATAGAACCCCCGACCACCCGGTTTTGGGGGGTGCGGCCAGTAGTGGCAAACTGGACCGTCGGTCCCGGTTCACGGTGGGCAGTCCGCCCTCCGACCCGGAACCCTCCCGAACCTAGGAGACACCTTGAAGCGCGACATTCACCCGGAGTACGTCGAGACCCAGGTCAGCTGCACCTGCGGTAACGAGTTCACCACGCGGAGCACCATGTCGGTCGTCCGCGCCGACATCTGCTCCGCCTGCCACCCCTTCTACACCGGCAAGCAGAAGATCATGGACACGGGTGGGCGCGTGGCCCGCTTCGAGGCCCGCTTCGGCAAGAACGCCGGGTCCGCGAAGAAGTAGCGACGAAGCAGCGCCGGTCCTCGGCCGTCCCGTTCGGGGCGGCCGGACCGGCGCTCTTTTGGTGCTGCTGCTCCTTCTCCCAGGTTAGGAACCCACGATGTTCGAGGCGGTCGAGGAACTCATCGGCGAGCACGCCGATATCGAGAAGAAGCTCGCCGACCCCGCGATCCACGCCGATCAGGCGGGAGCGCGCAAGCTCAACAAGCGGTACGCGGAGCTCACCCCGATCATCACGGCGTACCTGGCCTGGAAGCAGAACGGCGAGGACATCGTCACGGCCCGTGAACTCGGCGCCGACGACCCGGAGTTCGCCGCCGAGGTCAAGGTGCTGGAGGAGCGGCACGAGGAGCTCACGGAGAAGCTGCGGCTGCTCCTCGTCCCCCGGGACCCGAGCGACGACAAGGACGTCATCCTGGAGGTCAAGGCGGGGGAGGGTGGCGACGAGTCCGCGCTCTTCGCCGGCGACCTGCTGCGGATGTACCTCAGGTACGCCGAGCGGCTCGGCTGGAAGACGGAGCTGATCCAGGCCAACGAGTCGGATCTGGGCGGCTACAAGGACGTCCAGGTCGCCGTGAAGGCCAAGGGGCAGACGGAGCCGGGCCAGGGCGTGTGGGCGCGGCTGAAGTACGAGGGCGGCGTGCACCGGGTGCAGCGGGTCCCCGCGACGGAGTCGCAGGGCCGCATCCACACCTCGGCCGCCGGTGTCCTCGTCCTCCCCGAGGCGGAGGACGTGGACGTCGAGATCAGCCCGAACGATCTGCGGATCGACGTGTACCGCTCCTCGGGCCCCGGCGGCCAGTCCGTCAACACCACGGACTCCGCCGTCCGCATCACGCACGAGCCGACCGGCATCGTCGTCTCCTGCCAGAACGAGAAGAGCCAGCTCCAGAACAAGGAGCAGGCGCTCCGCATCCTGCGCGCCAGGCTGCTGGCCGCGGCGCAGGAGGAGGCGGAGAAGGAAGCCTCGGACGCCCGCCGCAGCCAGGTCCGCACGGTGGACCGCTCCGAGCGCGTCCGCACGTACAACTTCCCGGAGAACCGGATCTCCGACCACCGGGTGGGCTTCAAGGCGTACAACCTGGACCAGGTGCTCGACGGCGAGCTCGACCCGGTGATCCAGGCGTGCGTCGACGCGGACGCGTCGGCGAAGCTCGCCGCGGCGCAGTAGGGGTCCGCCCGGTCCTCAAGTCCCCACAGCCCGTCACCCGTTGACGCGGCGTCCCGTACATCCGTAAGCGCGTAGGAGAGGCTCGTGAACGTGCTGCTTGCCGAGGTGGCCCAGGCCACCCAGCGGTTGGCCGACGCAGGTGTGCCCTCACCGCGGTTCGACGCGGAGGAGCTGGCCGCCTTCGTGCACGGCGTGAAACGGGGCGAGCTGATCCGCGTCTCGGACGCCGACTTCGACGCCAGGTACTGGGAGGCCGTCGCCCGCCGCGAGGCCCGCGAGCCGCTCCAGCACATCACCGGGCGCGCCTTCTTCCGGTACCTCGAACTCCAGGTGGGCCCGGGCGTGTTCGTGCCCAGGCCGGAGACCGAGTCGGTGGTCGGCTGGGCGATAGACGCCGTGCGGGCCATGGACGTGGCCGAGCCGCTGGTGGTGGACCTGTGCACCGGCTCCGGCGCCATCGCGCTGGCCCTGGCCCAGGAGGTGCCGCGCTCGCGCGTGCACGCGGTCGAGCTGGACGAGGGCGCGTACGGCTGGGCGTGCAAGAACGTCGAGGGCTCCCGCGTCAACCTGCACCACGGCGACGCGTTGACGGCGCTGCCCGAACTCGACGGGCAGGTCGACCTGGTCATCTCCAACCCGCCCTACATCCCGCTCACCGAGTGGGAGTATGTGGCCCCCGAGGCCCGCGACCACGACCCCGAACTCGCGTTGTTCTCGGGCGAGGACGGTCTGGTGACGATCCGCGGACTGGAGCGTGCGGCACACCGCCTGCTGCGCCCCGGCGGCCTCGTGGTCATCGAGCACGCCGACACCCAGGGCGGCCAGGTGCCCTGGATCTTCACCGAGGACCGCGGCTGGGCGGACGCCGCGGACCACCCCGACCTCAACAACAGGCCCCGATTCGCCACAGCCCGCAGGGAGGTGCCGTGATGGCACGGCGTTACGACTGCTCCGACGCGACCGACCGCAAGACCGGCCTGCGCGAGGCCGCTTCGGCCGTCCGGCGGGGCGAACTCGTCGTGCTGCCCACCGACACCGTCTACGGCATCGGCGCCGACGCGTTCAGCCCGGACGCGGTCGGTGACCTGCTGGAGGCCAAGGGCCGCGGACGCAACATGCCCTCGCCGGTCCTCGTCGGCTCCCCGAGCACCCTGCACGGCCTCGTCACCGACTTCTCCGAGCGGGCCTGGGACCTCGTCGACGCCTACTGGCCCGGCGCGCTCACCCTCGTCGCCCGGCAGCAGCCGTCCCTCGCCTGGGACCTCGGGGACGCGCGCGGCACCGTCGCCGTACGGATGCCGCTGCACCCCGTCGCGCTCGAACTCCTCAAGGAATTCGGGCCGATGGCCGTCTCCTCGGCCAACCTCACCGGGCACCCCTCGCCGCAGGACTGCGACGCGGCGCAGGACATGCTGGGCGATTCCGTCGCCGTCTACCTCGACGGCGGCCCGACCCCGGACAACGTCCCGTCGTCGATCGTCGACGTCACCGGCGGCACCCCGGTGCTGCTGCGCGCGGGCGCGCTCGACGCGGACGAGCTGCGCAAGGTCGTACCCGACCTGGAGGTGGCCTCGTGACGCGGGCCGCAGCACACCAGCTCCACCGGCTGCCGGGCGTCGCCGACGCCGGGCGGCCGTCGGACCGGGCCGGGAGTACCGCGCAGTGAGCGACCTCCACGGGCGTGGCCCCGCGGAGCGGACCGGCGGCATAATCCAGCCCGCGTCGGACACCTTCCGCGTCCTCCACGTCTCCACCGGCAACGTCTGCCGCTCGCCGATCACCGAGCGGCTGACGCGGCATGCCCTGGACGACCGGCTGGGCGACGCGCGCAGCGGCGGCATCGTCGTCGAGAGCGCGGGCACCTGGGGCCACGAGGGCGCGCCCATGGAGGACCACGCGGCCGAGGTCCTCGTCGAGTACGGCGCCGACACCGACGGATTCCGCGGCCGGGAGCTGATCGACGACCACGTCATCCGCGCCGACCTGGTGCTGACCGCCACCCGCGACCACCGCGCGCAGGTCATCTCCATGGGCCACTCCGCCGGTCTGCGCACCTTCACGCTCAAGGAGTTCACGCGCCTCGTGCGCGCGATAGACGCCGCGACCCTGCCCGACCCGCGCTCCGCCGAGGGCGTCGTCGAGCGGGCCCGCGCCCTCGTCCAGGCGGCGGCTGCCCTGCGCGGCTGGCTGCTCGCGCCCGACCCCGAGGCGGACGAGATCTACGACCCGTACGGGGCGCCGATCCCGTACTTCCGCACCGTCGGCGACGAGATCAGCAAGGCGCTCGACCCCGTCGTCACCGCGATGACCGGCGTTCCGGCCCGCACCTGAGCGGTGCCCGCGTCCCGGTGCGCACCCCGTGCACGGAGAACGAGAGCGGACAGGCGGGTGTCCTAGGGTGTGGACCTGCTGAGTTTCCCCTCAGCGCATCCGAAGATCAGTCGGCGAGACCCCTGGGGAGCCCGTGCGTGAATATCTGCTGACGCTGTGCGTTACGGCCGCGGTCACCTATCTGCTGACCGGCCCTGTGCGGAAGTTCGCCATCGCGGCGGGCGCCATGCCACAGATCCGAGCCCGTGACGTGCACCGCGAGCCCACTCCCCGGATGGGTGGCATCGCGATGTTCGGCGGACTCTGCGCCGGCCTCCTCGCCGCGTCCCAACTCACCAACATCGGCGAGGTGTTCACCCTTTCCGATGAACCGCGGGCCCTGCTCTCCGGCGCCGGACTGATCTGGCTGCTCGGCGTCCTCGACGACAAGTGGGGCGTGGACGCGCTGGTCAAGCTCGGCGGGCAGATGATCGCCGCGGGGGTGATGGTCCTCCAGGGCCTGACGATCCTGTGGCTGCCCGTCCCCGGCGTCGGCAACGTCGCGCTGACCCCGCTCCAGGGGACGCTGCTGACGGTCGCGCTCGTCGTCATCACCATCAACGCCGTCAACTTCGTGGACGGCCTCGACGGCCTCGCCTCGGGCATGGTCGGCATCGCCTCGGTCGCGTTCTTCATGTACGCGTACCGCATCTGGTACGGCTACGGCGTCGAGGCGGCGGCGCCCGCGACGCTCTTCGCCGCGGTGCTGATGGGCATGTGCATCGGCTTCCTGCCGCACAACATGCACCCCGCGCGGATCTTCATGGGCGACTCGGGATCGATGCTGATCGGTCTGGTGCTCGCGGCCGGCGCGGTCTCGATCACCGGTCAGGTGGACCCCGACCTCATGGTCGAGCAGTCCGGCTCGGTGCGGTCCGCGGTGCACACGATGGTGCCGCTGTACATGCCGCTGCTGCTGCCGCTGACCATCATCGCGATCCCGGTCGCGGACCTGATCCTCGCCATCGTCCGGCGTACCTGGCACGGCCAGTCGCCGTTCGCCGCCGACCGCGGGCACCTGCACCACCGGCTGCTGGAGATCGGGCACTCGCACAGCCGCGCGGTGCTGATCATGTACTTCTGGTCCGCGCTGATCGCCTTCGGCGCCGTGGCCTTCTCGGTCCAGTCCTCCAGCCTCGTGGTCGTCCTCACGATCGTCCTGCTCAGCGCCGTCGGCCTGGTCGTCCTGCTGCTGCCCCGGTTCACCCCGCGGGTGCCGTCCTGGGCGGAGCGCCTCGTCCCGCCGCGCTACCGCAAGCCGCACGAGGAGGCGGCGGCGGAGGAGCCCGGGGACTCCGGGGGAGAGGCCGTGGCGGCGGGCGCGCAAGGTGCCACGGAGGACAAGGAGAGCCGCTCAGGGGACTCCGGGGGCCCGGTGGGCGGTTCGGCGAACGGACGCCCATAGCAGGCCCGTTCGCACCCGTCAGCGGGACGCGCACGAAGTAGTGCACACGTGTGACAGGGTGCACACGATGTGGGTAAAGACCTCATCAAAAAGTTTGTGATAGCGTTCACGAAACCCGGTGACGGAGCCGAAGTGTCGCAGAGCATGGGCTCCGGCGCGAGGCAGTGACCTCAACGCCGGGTCCCCCGTTCGTCATTGACGACAGATGCCCCCGATTTCCCCGGAGCAACTCCCATGCAGTCGAACGACGCTCGCATGCTGCTGCACTGCGCCGTACCGACCGGCCTGGCCGGCGTCGTGGGTGCCGTCGTCGGTGGCGTACTGGACGGCGGGAAGGGTGCCATCGGCGGAGCCGCCGGCGCGGTCATCGTGATCCTCTTCATGGGGATCGGGCTGTACGTCCTGCAGCGCACCGCCAAATCCCTCCCGCACCTTTTCCAGGCGATGGGGCTGCTGCTCTACACGACGCAGATCCTGTTGCTCGCCGTGGTCCTGGCCCTGTTCAAGGACGCCACGTTCTTCAACCCCCACGTATTCGCGTTCACCCTCCTCGGGACCACCCTCGTGTGGATCGCGTCCCAGGCACGGGCGCACATGAAGGCCAAGATCCTTTACGTGCAGCCCGACTCCTCTCCCCGTGACGACGCGCAGAAGACCGCCGCCACGGGAGCGAATTCGTGAGGCGTAGGGCCGGGATAAAGACTCGTTCGAGCAACTGCTATCGTCCGTTCCCAACTGCGGCGCAGCAGGCGCGAGCAGCCGGGCTGCCGGGTTCCACGGGACGGAGCAGGCGGCCCCGCTCGCTGATCAGCCGCCGCCCTCACACCCGTACGACCAGTCCAGTGCCGCTCCGCGGATGCACGCCGCGCCGACACATCGAGGTAGCCGTATCCATGCGCCATGCAGAAGGAGCTCGCGGTGAGTGCTGACCAGATGCTCGCCTTCGAGGCCGATTGCCAGATCTTTAGCGGTTGCGGCTTCCCGGCCCCGGGGCTCCACTCGTTCGTCTTCAAGCCGATGTTCACCGTCGGCGGCATCGAGTTCAACAAGCCGATGCTGCTTGCCCTGTTGGGAACCGTCGCGATCGTCTGGTTCTTCTGGGCCGCGTTCAGCAAGCCCAAGCTGGTGCCGGGCAAGCTGCAGATGGTCGGTGAGGCGGGGTACGACTTCGTGCGCCGCGGCATCGTCTACGAGACGATCGGCAAGAAGGAGGGCGAGAAGTATGTGCCTCTCATGGTCGCCCTCTTCTTCTTCGTCTGGGTGATGAACCTCTGGTCGATCATTCCGTTCGCCCAGTTCCCGGTGACCTCGGTCATCGCCTTCCCCGCCGGACTGGCGATCATCGTCTGGCTCGTCTGGGTCTCCCTGACCTTCAAGCGGCACGGTTTCGTCGGCGCGTTCAAGAACTTCACCGGATACGACAAGTCGCTCGGCCCGGTGCTGCCGCTCGCCATGGTGATCGAGTTCTTCTCGAACCTGCTGGTGCGACCCTTCACCCACGCCGTCCGGCTCTTCGCGAACATGTTCGCGGGGCACCTGCTGATCGTGATGTTCACGATCGCCACTTGGTACTTCATGAACGGTCTGGGCTTCATCTACGCCCCGGTCGGCTTCGTGATGACCATCGTGATGATCGGCTTCGAGCTCTTCATCCAGGCGATCCAGGCGTACGTCTTCGTGCTCCTGGCCTGCAACTACGTCCAGGGCGCGCTCGCCGAGCACCACTGAGTGAGCCTCTCCACCCCAGCCCCAGTTGTCCGGTGGCCAACCCCCACCGGTCCGTGAAACAGAAGGAAGAAACGGCATGTCCGCTCTCCAGAACCTTGCTGCCGTCACCGGCGACCTCGGCTCCGTCGGTTACGGTCTCGCCGCGATCGGCCCCGGCATCGGCGTCGGCATCGTCTTCGGTAACGGCACCCAGGCCCTGGCCCGTCAGCCCGAGGCCGCCGGTCTGATCCGCCAGAACCAGATCCTCGGCTTCGCCTTCTGTGAGGCCCTCGCCCTGATCGGCATCGTCATGCCGTTCGTCTACTGACGGTCAGCGACACCAGCCCACCGTCGACGAAAGGCACTGATGTGAACGCCCTGGTAAACATGGCGGCCGAGGAGAAGATGAACCCTCTCCTCCCCCCGATCCCAGAGCTCGTCATCGGCCTGATCGCATTCGCCATCGTCTTCTTCTTCCTGTGGAAGAAGCTCCTCCCGAGCATCAACAAGGTGCTGGACGAGCGTCGTGAAGCCATCGAAGGCGGCATCGAAAAGGCCGAGGCGGCGCAGGAAGAGGCAGCCGAGGTCCTCAAGCAGTACAAGGACCAGCTCGCCGAGGCCCGTCACGAGGCCGCGCGTCTGCGCTCCGAGGCGCAGGAGCAGGGCGCCGCGCTCATCGCCGAGATGCGCGCGGAAGGCCAGCGCCAGCGCGAGGAGATCATCGCGGCTGGCCACGCCCAGATCGAGGCCGACCGCAAGCAGGCCGCGCAGACGCTGCGTCAGGACGTGGGCAAGCTTGCCACCGACCTGGCGGGCAAGCTGGTCGGTGAGTCCCTCGAGGACCACGCCCGCCAGAGCCGTACGATCGACCGCTTCCTCGACCAGCTCGAGGAGAAGGCCGACACCAGCGGAGCCGCCCGATGAGTGGAGCGAGCCGCGAGGCGCTGGCCGCCGCACGCGAGAGCCTGACCGCGCTGACCGACAACACCTCGGTCGACGCCAAGGTCCTCGCCGACGAGCTGTCCGCCGTGACCGCGCTCCTCGACCGTGAGGTGTCCTTGCGCCGGGTCCTGACCGACCCGGCGCAGGACGGCGAGGCCAAGGCCCAGCTGGTGGCACGCGTCCTGGGCGAGCAGGTGGGCGGCGCGACCGTCGACCTGGTCTCGGGCATGGTCCGGTCCCGCTGGTCGGCCCCGCGCCACTTCGTGGACGCGGTGGAGGAGCTGGCGGACTCCGCCGAGCTCGTTGCCGCCGAGCGTGACGGTTCGCTGGAGGACGTCGAGGACGAGCTGTTCCGGTTCTCCCGGACGGTCTCCTCCGCGCCCGAGCTGCGGGCCGCGCTGGCCGGCAGCTCCGCCGGTGCGCAGGCCAAGACGCAGCTGGTGCACAGCCTGCTCGGCGGCCGGGCGAAGCCCGCCACGGAGCGGCTGGTCACCCGCCTGGTGACGCACCCGCGGGGACGTAGCCTGGAGGGAGGGCTCGACGCCCTCTCCAAGCTGGCCGCCGAGCGGCGGGACCGCTCGGTCGCGATCGTCACCTCGGCGGTGCCGCTCAGCGACGGTCAGAAGCAGCGTCTCGGTGACGTGCTGGCGCGCCTCTACGGCCGCCGGATGCACCTCAACCTGGACGTGGACCCCGAGGTCCTCGGCGGGATCGCGGTGCGCATCGGCGACGAGGTCATCAACGGCTCCATCGCGGAGCGTCTCGGTGAGGCGCAGCGGCGGATCGCCCGCTGACCGGCAGCACACCAACTCAACAGCATTAGTAGCGGCCCGAGTTGGGCCGACACACCTCCTGGGGGGCACCCCCAGACCCCCAGACATATTCGGGCCCAACAAGGAGAGCAGGGAACCCAGATGGCGGAGCTCACGATCCGGCCGGATGAGATCCGGGACGCGCTGGAGAACTTTGTCCAGTCGTACGAGCCGGACGCGGCCTCACGCGAAGAGGTCGGGACGGTCAGCGTTGCCGGCGACGGCATCGCGAAGGTCGAGGGGCTGCCCTCGGCCATGGCGAACGAGCTGCTGAAGTTCGAGGACGGCACCCTCGGCCTCGCCCTCAACCTCGAGGAGCGCGAGATCGGTGCCGTCGTCCTCGGTGAGTTCAGCGGCATCGAAGAGGGCCAGCAGGTGCAGCGCACCGGCGAGGTCCTGTCGGTTCCGGTCGGCGACGCCTTCCTCGGTCGCGTCGTGGACCCGCTGGGTGCCCCGGTCGACGGTCTCGGTGACATCGAGTCCGAGGGCCGCCGCGCCCTCGAGCTCCAGGCCCCCACGGTCATGGAGCGCAAGTCGGTGCACGAGCCGATGGAGACGGGCTACAAGGCCGTCGACACCATGACCCCCGTCGGCCGCGGTCAGCGTCAGCTGGTCATCGGTGACCGGCAGACCGGCAAGACCGCCCTCTGCGTCGACACGATCATCAACCAGCGGGACAACTGGCGCTCCGGCGACCCCGACAAGCAGGTGCGCTGCATCTACGTCGCGGTCGGCCAGAAGGGCTCCACCATCGCGTCCGTCCGCGGCGCGCTGGAGGAGGCCGGTGCGCTGGAGTACACGACGATCGTCGCGGCCCCCGCGTCCGACCCGGCGGGCTTCAAGTACCTGGCCCCGTACACCGGTTCGGCCATCGGCCAGCACTGGATGTACCAGGGCAAGCACGTCCTCGTCGTCTTCGACGACCTGTCGAAGCAGGCCGACGCCTACCGCGCGGTGTCCCTGCTGCTGCGCCGTCCGCCGGGCCGTGAGGCCTACCCGGGCGACGTCTTCTACCTGCACTCCCGGCTGCTGGAGCGTTGCGCCAAGCTGTCCGACGACATGGGCAAGGGCTCGATGACGGGTCTGCCGATCGTCGAGACCAAGGCGAACGACGTGTCGGCGTTCATTCCGACCAACGTCATCTCCATCACCGACGGCCAGTGCTTCCTGGAGTCCGACCTGTTCAACGCGGGCCAGCGCCCGGCGCTGAACGTCGGTATCTCGGTCTCCCGTGTCGGTGGTTCCGCGCAGCACAAGGCGATCAAGCAGATCACCGGTTCGCTCCGTGTGGACCTCGCCCAGTACCGCGAGCTGGAGGCGTTCGCCGCCTTCGGTTCCGACCTGGACGACGCCTCCAAGGCATCGCTGGAGCGCGGTAAGCGCATGGTCGAGCTGCTGAAGCAGCCGCAGTACGCGCCGTTCTCCACCGAGGACCAGGTCGTCTCCGTGTGGTCCGGCACGAACGGCAAGATGGACGACGTCCCCGTCGAGGACATCCGCCGCTTCGAGCGCGAGCTGCTGGACTTCATGCACCGCGAGCACGACGGTCTGCTGAAGAGCATCCGCGAGGGCGGCAAGATGTCGGACGACACGCTCACTGCCCTGGGCGACGCCGTCGACTCCTTCAAGCGCCAGTTCGAGACCGCGGACGGCAAGCTCCTGGGCGAGGACTGATCCATGGGCGCCCAGCTGAGGGTCTACAAGCGACGGATCAAGTCCGTCACTGCGACCAAGAAGATCACCAGGGCGATGGAGATGATCGCCGCCTCGCGCATCGTCAAGGCGCAGCGCAGGGTGGCGGCCTCCGAGCCGTACGCGACCGAGCTCACCCGTGCGGTGACCGCCGTCGCGCAGGGCTCGAACACGGAGCACTCGCTCACCACCGAGGTCGAGCGTCCGACGCGCGCCGCGGTCCTGCTCATCACGAGCGACCGCGGTCTGGCGGGCGGCTACAACTCCAACGCCATCAAGGCCGCGGATCAGCTGACCGCACGGCTGACCGGTGAGGGCAAGGAAGTCGTCAACTTCATCGTCGGCTCCAAGGGTGTCTCGTACTACGGCTTCCGTGACCGCGCGATCCAGGAGTCCTGGACCGGCTTCACGGACAGCCCGACGTACGCGGACGCCAAGGCCGTCGCCGCCCCGCTCATCGAGGCCGTCCAGGCCGAGACGGCGCAGGGCGGGGTGGACGAACTCCACATCGTCTACACCGAGTTCGTCTCGATGATGACGCAGACCCCGGTGCAGAACCGGATGCTGCCGCTCAGCCTCGGGAAGAGCGAGGAGTCGGCGGAGGCTGTGGAGGGGGCCCCGAAGAAGGGCCAGGAGATCCTGCCGCTGTTCGACTTCGAGCCCTCGGCCGAGGAAGTGCTCGACGCGCTGCTCCCGCGGTACGTCGAGAGCCGGATCTACAACGCACTGTTGCAGGCCGCCGCTTCGAAGCACGCCGCCACGCGTCGTGCGATGAAGTCGGCGACCGACAACGCCGAAGACCTCATCAAGTCGCTGACGCGGCTTGCCAATGCGGCCCGCCAGGCCGACATCACCCAGGAAATCAGTGAGATCGTCGGTGGCGCGAGCGCGCTGGCTGACGCTTCTGCGGGGAGTGACCGCTAACTATGACCACCACTGTTGAGCCGACCGCGACCGCCGGCGTGGCCGCGGGCCGCGTCGCGCGGGTCATCGGCCCGGTCGTCGACGTGGAGTTCCCCGTCGACGCCATGCCGGACATCTACAACGCGCTGACCGTCGAGGTCGCCGACCCGGCGAACGAGGGCGAGAAGAAGACCCTCACGCTCGAGGTCGCACAGCACCTCGGTGAGGGCCTCGTCAAGGCCATCGCCATGGAGCCCACCGACGGTCTGGTCCGCCAGGCCCCGGTGACCGACACGGGCGAGAGCATCACCGTCCCGGTCGGTGACGTCACCAAGGGCCGGGTGTTCAACACCCTCGGCAAGATCCTGAACGAGCCCGAAGCCGAGGCCGAGGTGACCGAGCGGTGGTCCATCCACCGCCAGGCCCCCGCGTTCGACCAGCTCGAGTCCAAGACCGAGATGTTCGAGACCGGCCTGAAGGTCGTCGACCTGCTGACCCCGTACGTCAAGGGCGGCAAGATCGGTCTGTTCGGCGGCGCCGGCGTCGGCAAGACCGTTCTCATCCAGGAAATGATCATGCGTGTGGCCAAGCTGCACGAGGGCGTTTCCGTGTTCGCCGGTGTCGGCGAGCGCACCCGTGAGGGCAACGACCTGATCGAGGAGATGGCCGAGTCCGGCGTTCTCCCGCAGACCGCGCTTGTCTTCGGTCAGATGGACGAGCCGCCGGGGACCCGTCTCCGCGTCGCCCTGGCCGGTCTGACCATGGCGGAGTACTTCCGCGATGTGCAGAAGCAGGACGTGCTGTTCTTCATCGACAACATCTTCCGCTTCACGCAGGCCGGTTCCGAGGTCTCCACCCTGCTGGGCCGCATGCCCTCCGCGGTGGGTTACCAGCCGAACCTGGCGGACGAGATGGGTGTTCTCCAGGAGCGCATCACCTCGACCCGTGGTCACTCCATCACCTCGATGCAGGCGATCTACGTGCCCGCGGACGACCTCACCGACCCGGCCCCGGCGACGACCTTCGCGCACCTCGACGCGACGACGGTTCTCTCCCGGCCGATCTCGGAGAAGGGCATCTACCCGGCGGTGGACCCGCTGGACTCGACGTCCCGCATCCTGGACCCGCGCTACATCTCGCAGGACCACTACAACTGCGCCTCGCGCGTCAAGGGCATCCTGCAGAAGTACAAGGACCTCCAGGACATCATCTCCATCCTGGGTATCGACGAGCTGTCCGAGGAGGACAAGCTCACGGTGTCCCGTGCCCGCCGGATCGAGCGCTTCCTGTCGCAGAACACCCACGCGGCGAAGCAGTTCACCGGTCTCGACGGATCGGACGTCCCGCTGGACGAGTCGATCGCGGCCTTCAACGCGATCGCCGACGGCGAGTACGACCACTTCCCCGAGCAGGCGTTCTTCATGTGCGGTGGCCTCGAGGACCTCAAGGCCAAGGCCAAGGAGCTCGGCGTCTCCTGACGCCCGCTCCACGGTGGGGGCGGACCCAGGGAATCCGCCCCCGCCGAAGAACCCCGTATTCTTTCTCCCATCCCAGTGCTGTGATCCCGGGGCCCGCCCCGGACCCCCAACGAAGGAGCCACTGTGGCTGAGCTGCACGTCGAGTTGGTCGCCGCGGACCGCAAGGTCTGGTCGGGCGAGGCCAGCCTGGTCGTCGCGCGCACCACGTCCGGTGATATCGGCGTCATGCCCGGCCACCAGCCGCTGCTCGGAGTGCTGGAGTCGGGCGCGGTCACGATTCGTACGGCGGGTGAGAGCGGCGAGGGAACCGTCGTCGCCGCGGTGCACGGAGGTTTCATCTCCTTCGCGGACGACAAGCTTTCGCTGCTCGCCGAGATCGCGGAGCTTGCCGACGAGATCGACGTCGAGCGCGCCGAGGTGGCGCGCGAGCGGGCCAAGTCGGACACCGACGCCGCCGCCGAGCGGCGCGCCGACGTCCGGCTGCGAGCGGTGGCGAGCCGCTGAGGCGGCGGACCACCACAGCAGGAACGCTCAGCCGCGGGCCGCTCCGGAAACCCCGGAGCGGCCCGCGGCTGAACCCATACCGGAGCGGATGAACGAGATCCACACCACGGTGGTCGCCGTTCGTCCGCGAGCTCCGCGGGATGTGCGGTACACACGGAGTGCGCATACGCGGATCGAGAGACAGCGAGGAGGTCGGTGAAGATGGTCCTCGCTCTGCTGCTGTGCGGCGCGGTCCTCCTGCTGGCGCTGGCGGGGCTGTTCGCCTTCGGGGTGCGGCGGCGTCTGATCCAGCGCCCCGGTGGCACCTTCGACTGCAATCTGCGCTGGGAGGCGCCCGAGGATCCCTCGCGCGAGCCGAGGGGCAAGGGCTGGACGTACGGTGTGGCCCGCTACAACGGCGACGAGGTGGAGTGGTTCCGCGTCTTCTCCTACGCGCCCCGTCCCCGCCGGACGCTGGAGCGCGGCGGGATCGAGGTGCTGGAGCGGCGCGATCCCGAGGGCGAGGAGGAGCTGGCCCTGCTCTCCGACGCCGTGATCCTCGCCTGCTCGGTACGCGGCACCCGCGTCGAACTCGCCATGAGCGACGACGCCTTGACCGGATTCCTGGCCTGGCTGGAGGCGGCCCCTCCGGGGCAGCGGGTCAACGTGGCCTGAACGGAGGGGTCTCGCTGGGTGGGGGTGCCCCCGGACGGAGTCTGGGGGAGGGTCAACGTGGCCTGAGCTGGAGCCTCCTCAGCGCGCCGCCAGGGTTTCCGCCAGTCGGGCGGCCGAGGTGCCGAGTCCGGTGGGGCGGAGGAGCCTCGGGCCCGGTGCCGGTGCGGCCGGTGCGGCGTGCCGGCGGAGCAGGTCCTCCTCGCGGTAGCGGTGGCATTCGCGGTGCCAGGTGAGGATGCCCGCGAGCCAGTCCTTGAGCTCCTCCGCGTACCGGGTGACGAGTGCGCGCGCCTCGGCGCCGAGCCGGAACTCCTCGAAGAGCGTGGGCAGTTGGGTCGCGACGACGTGCTCGAACTCGCGCATCCGGGAGGCCATCAGGTCCGCGACGACGCCGACGGCCTGCTCCCTGCCGCAGTCCAGGAAGCGCTGCACGACGAGCACTCCGTTGTGGATCTCGCCCTCGAACTGGATCTCCTTCTGGTACGAGAACAGGTCGTTCAGCAGGCAGGCGTAGTCCTGTGCCGCGTGCTCCATCGCCGTGAACGGGCGGGAGCGGTAGACCTCCTGCGGTACGGCGCCGCCGTGCGAGAGCCGGGAGAGGCTCATCGTCAGGTCGGAGCCGAAGGTGGCGCGGCGCATCTCGATGTAGTCGACGGGGTCGGGGACGCGGTTCTGCTTCTGGTTGGCCAGCTCCCACAGCCAGCTCTCCGTCATGTCCTCGATCCCGGCGCGGAAGGTGCGCCGTGCCGCGGGGTCCATCGGCCCGGCGGTGCGGGCCCAGAGGTCGGCGAGGCCGCGTTCGAGGGCGTTGGCCGGTTCGGGGGCCGCGCCGCCGCCGGGTTCGTCGACGTCCATGAGGGCGGCGAGGCGGTCGGTGCAGGCGCGGGCCGCGGTGAGGTCGTGGGTGCGGCCGAAGACGACGGGGTAGTAGTCGTCGCCGTAGGTGCCCCAGGTCAGCCAGTCGGTGGTGAGGTCCAGGGCTCCGGGTTCCGCGTCGGGGTGGATGCCGGCGGCGCAGAGCGCCAGGTCGTAGCCGCGCAGGCCCTCCTCGTCCCAGACGGGCGGGACGGGGACGCCGGGCACCGGGTCGAGCATGCCCATGCGGGGTGCCCACTCCATGGTGTGCGCGCGGGAGGCGTCCAGGTGCGGGCTGAGCCGGGTGGTGTAGGGCATGTGCAGCTCGGGCAGCGGCAGCGGGCCGGTCTGCGGATACGGGACGTGCGTGTGCTTGCGGGCGCGCGCGGGGGCGGTCTTGAGCAGGGACGGGAGGATCTGCGCGGCCGAAGTGCCCAGTCCGAGCGGGCCGTTGAGCACCTCGGGCGAGGCGTCCGCGTGCCCGGCGGAGCGGTGGGTGCCGGCCGCGTCGTTCATGTAGCGGCTGGAGCGCAGGTGCCACTCGTGGCCGCCGGACTGCCAGTCCTGGAGGCCCTTCACGTAGGCGAGGACGTCGGCGCGTTCGCGCGGGTCGGTGCCCTCCTGCTCGAAGAGCGCGGGGAGTTCGGTGAGGGCGGTGTGCTCGAACTGCTGGAGCCGGGAGGTCAGCAGCTCGTTGACGGTCTCGGCGGCCTCCTGGGTGCTGTGGCCGAGGAAGCGTTCGAGGACGAGGACGGCGTTGGCGAGTTCGCCCTCCTCGCGGGTCTCCCGTTCGTAGGAGAACAGGTCGTTGCGCAGGTGCACGCCGTCGGAGAAGGAGTCCTTGAGGACGCGCAGCGGGCGGCTCGCGGCGAGCGCGTCCGGGACCTCGGCGCCCACCGCGTGCTCCACGAGGTTCGCCGACCAGGGCGCTCCACCGACCTTGCGGCGCATCTCGATGTACTCGACGGGGTTGGAGACGCGGCCCTCGCGGATGTTCGACAGCTCCCAGAGCGACTCCTCCAGCAGGTGCTGGGTGCTCTCCGCGAAGCGCCGCCGCCAGCCCTCCGACCGGGCGGGTACGGTGCGCGCCCACAGGTCGGCCAGGCCCTGCTCGACGGGGTTGCGGGGCGGGCCGGGGTCGGTGCGGGGGGCGGCGGCCGCGTGCGGCATGAAGGCGGGCAGCCGGTCGAGGTACTCCTTGGCGCCGGTCATGTCGCGGCTGCGTTTGAAGATGTCGAGGAAGTGGTCGTCGAAGAAGAAGACCCACACGTACCAGTCGGTGATCAGGTCGAGTTCGGGCCCGGAGGCGTCGGGGTGCGTGTAGGCGCAGAGCAGGGCGTAGTCGTGGGAGTCGAGGTCGTGCTCCTCCCAGATGCCGGAGCCCTCGACCATCCCCATGCCGCGCGCCCATTCCTTGGAGTGCCTGCGGGCACGCTCCAGGTGCGGGTTGAGGCGTGCCGGGTACGGCACGTAGAAGTCGGGGAGCTGGAACGGCTGGGACGGCTGCGGCACGTGCGGTCCTCTCCTGTCTGCGCGGCGATCACGGCCACGCTAGGGCGGGGCCCCTGACAGGGGAGGGGGACGCCGGAGGCATGCCGCCCGATCAGATGAATATCCGCGTCATTCCGTTTGGGGACGGGCTCAGAGCCCGAACTCCTGGGCCAGGACGGCGGCTTGGGTCCTGCTGCGCAGGTCGAGCTTGGCGAGCAGCCGGCTGACGTGGGTCTTCACGGTGGCCTCGGCCATCGCGAGCCGCTGGGCGATCTCCGCGTTGGACAGTCCCTCACCGAGGCAGCCCAGCACCTCGCGTTCGCGCCGGGTGAGCTCGGCCAGTCCGGGCGGCGGCTCTCCGGGCCCGGCCGGTGCGCCGGTTCCGCTTCCCATTCCGCTCCGGCCGAACTCGGCGATCAGGCGGCGGGTGACGGCCGGCGCGATCAGGCCCTCGCCGCGGGCGACGGTCCGTACGGCGTCGACCACGGTGGCCGCGTCGCTGTCCTTGAGCAGGAAGCCGGAGGCGCCGGCGCGGAGCGCCCCGAAGACGTACGCGTCGAGGTCGAAGGTGGTCAGCACCAGGACGTCGGCGAGCCGTTCGCCGGTGATCTCGCGGGTGGCGGAGACGCCGTCGAGGCGGGGCATCTGGACGTCCATCAGGACGACGGCGGGCCGCAGTTCACGCGCGAGCCGCACCGCCTCCTCGCCGTCGCCGGCCTCCCCGACGACCTCGATGCCGCCGGCGCCGCGGAGGATCAGCACCAGCCCGGCCCGTACGGCGCGCTGGTCCTCGGCGACGAGGACGCGCACCGGGCCGTCGGGTCCGCCGGGTGCTGCCGGGTCGTGTTCCGTCACCGTTGCCGCTCCTTATGGCTGTGTGGTTCCGTCCCCGAGCGGCAGGCGGGCGTGCACCCGCCACACCTGCCCGGGCCCGCCGGCCTGCTCGGGGCCCGCCGTGAAGGTGCCGCCGAGCAGGTCGACGCGTTCGCGCATGCCGATGAGCCCGGCGCCGGAGCCGGGGGCGCGGGGGCTGCCGTCCGCCGCGTCCGGCCCGTTCCGCGCGCCCGGTTCGTCGGGGCTCGTGACGCGGACGTCCAGGGTGCGGCGGCCCGACTCCGGCCCGCCACGGGCGAGTTCGACGGTGACGGTGCCGGGCGAGGCGTGCTTGAGCGCGTTCGTCACCGACTCCTGGACGAGCCGGTACGCCGTGAGCTCGACCGGCGCGGGGAGCGGCTCGGGGCCCCTGGCGTCGTCGAGCACGAGGCCGAGCCCGGCCTCGTCGGCGGTGCCGCGTACCCGGTCGAAGAGTGCGTCGAGGCCGTCGAGCGTGGGGGAGGCGGCGGGCTCCGTGCCGTCGGCGCCGGAGGTGCGCAGCAGTCCGATCAGGCGGCGCATCTCGGCCAGCCCCTGCACGCTGTTCTCCCGGATGACGCCGAGCGCCTCCCGTACGGCGGCCTCCGCTTCCGGTTCCGGTTCGGGCCGTGCGCCGGCCTCAGGACGCAGGGAGAGCGCCGCCGTGGAGTGGATCGCGATGGCGGAGAGGTGGTTGGCGACGACGTCGTGCAACTCGCGTGCCATGCGGGCGCGTTCGGCGGTGACGGCCTGGGTGCGGTCCATCTCGGCCAGCAGCGCCGTCTGTTCGGCCCGCAGCCGCTCGGCGGCCGCCGCGTCCCGGTGCCGCCGCAGCAGCGCCCCCGTCCACGCGGGCGTGATGGTGATGCCCGCGCAGATCGCGCCGAACAGCAGCATCTCGGGGGTGCGGAAGGCGGCCAGCAGTCCGAGCGTGAGCGTGACGGTGAGCACCACGCCGGCCGGGACGACGAACCGGAGCAGCCGTTCGGACCCGTACAGCACGGCCGCGTACACGAGGTCGGTGAAGAGCACCACGGTGGCGAGCAGCGAGCCGGTGGCGATGTCCGCCGCGAGCGCGGCCACCGCGAGCAGCAGCGCCCAGGGCTGGCAGGTGCGCCGGCCCAGCGCGGCCAGGCACATCACGGCGAGCGGGACGAGGACGAGCGCGCCGCTCCGCTCGGCCTGCGGCTGGTTGTTGGCGAGCCCGAACCACCACAGCAGCAGCCCGCCGACGGCACCGGCGAGGGCGACGAGCACGTCGTCACGGTGCGGGCGGGTCCAGGGGCGGTGAGCGCGGCCGGCTGGGCTGCTGGGGTTGGGCACGGGCCCATCTCAGCACGCGGCGGCGGCCCTCCGCGTCACCGCACGGGACCACCGGCGGAGCGCCCGCTACATCGAAGGGTGCAGTCCGGGTCCGGCGGGATCGTCACGGGCGACGACGGAATCGGCGGCCGGGACGGGGAGTCTGGGAGGCGTCATCGGGGGCCGGGACCGCGCAACCGCTCCTCGCGGCCGGACACGAAGGAGAATCCCGTGATCGTCACGCTGATCATCGTCTGCGAGGTCGCCTTCTGGGTGCTGCTCGCCGCCGGTCTGGCGCTGCGCTATCTCGCGCGGATGCCGCGCACGGGCGCGGCCGTCCTGCTGTGCGAGCCGCTGCTGGAACTCGTCCTGCTGGTGGTGACCGCCGTCGACCTGAAGAACGGCGCGGAGCCGGACTGGAAGCATGGCCTGGCGGCCGTCTACATCGGGTTCACGGCCACCCACGGCCACTACCTGATCAAGTGGGCCGACGGGCACGTCGCGCACCGCTTCGCCGGCGGCCCGCGTCCGGTGAAGCCGCCGCGGTACGGCACGGCCAGGGCCGTGCACGAGTGGAAGATGGCCGCGCGCGGCATCGGCGCCGCCGCCATCGCCGCGGCCCTGCTCCAGGGCGCGGTCTGGTACGTCGGCGACGCGGGTCAGGTGGAGTCGCTGCGGATGTGGCAGCTGCGGATGGGCGCGGTCGCCGGGATCTCCGCGCTGATCGCGCTCTCGTACACGCTCTTCCCGAAACAGGCCCCGGCCGGGACGGACGCTCCGGCCCGCCCCGGACCCCGCGAGCGCGCGGGCCGCTGACCCCGCCGCCCGGGCCGGACGCCTTTCCCGCGTACGGCCCGGGCGGCGCCGTTCAGCGTTCGCCGCCGGGGACCCAGAGGACGTCGCCGGTCTCCTTGTTCGCCGTGCGGGCGAGGATGAACAGGAGGTCGGAGAGGCGGTTGAGGTAGGTCGCGGTCAGCGGGTTCATCGTCTCGCCGTGCTCCTCCAACGCCGCCCAGGTGGAGCGCTCGGCCCGGCGGACGACGGTGCACGCCTGGTGCAGCAGCGCGGCGCCGGCCGTACCGCTGGGAAGGATGAAGCTGCGCAGCTTCTCCAGGTCCTCCAGGAAGGTGTCGCAGTCCGCCTCCAGCTTGTCGACGTATGCCTGCTCGACGCGCAGCGGCGGGTACTCGGGGTTCTCCACGACGGGTGTGGCCAGGTCGGCGCCGACGTCGAAGAGGTCGTTCTGGACGCGGAAGAGGACGGTCTTCATCTCCTCCGGCAGCTCTCCCAGGGCCATGGCGACGCCGATGGCCGCGTTGGCCTCGTTGGCGTCCGCGTACGCCGCGATGCGGGAGTCGGTCTTGGAGGTGCGGCTCATGTCGCCCAGGGCGGTCGTGCCCTTGTCTCCGGTGCGGGTGTAGATGCGCGTCAGATTGACCATGCGCCGAGCGTAACGGCCGCCGGAGGGCTTCCGGCGGGGGCTGTTGTTGAAGGTTGAACGATAGAGCTGAGTGGTTTACGCTTCAACTATGTGCCGACAGCGGCGCAGCCCGACCCGGGACGTGACAAGGAAAGTGGAGCTCACCGTGGGTCTGTTCAGTCGCCGCCGGGACGGCAACCGCCACCGGAACGGCACCAACGCACAGCAGCACGTACAGCCTGAGGAGGCGCGTCCGATGTCCACCGAACCCGTGAAGCTTGCCGTCGTCTACTACTCCTCGACCGGCACCATCGCCACGCTGGCCAAGGAGCTCGCGGAGACCGCGGAGAAGGCGGGCGCCGAGGTCCGGCTGCGCAAGGCCGCCGAGCTGGCTCCGCAGGCCGCGATCGAGTCCAACCCGGCCTGGGCCGAGAACGTCCGCGCCACCGCCGACGTCGCCGAGGCCACCCCGGAGGACCTGGAGTGGGCCGACGCCGTGATCTTCGGCTCGCCGACCCGCTTCGGCAACATCGCCTCCCAGCTGAAGCAGTTCATCGACACCCTCGGCGGCCTGTGGGCCCAGGGCAAGCTGGCCGACAAGGTCTACAGCGGCTTCACCTCCTCGGCGACGGCGCACGGCGGCCAGGAGTCGACGCTGCTCGCGCTCTACAACTCCTTCCACCACTTCGGCGGCATCGTCGCGGCCCCCGGTTACACGGACGGCTCGAAGTTCGTCGACGGCAACCCCTACGGCACCTCCCACGTGGACGCGCAGGGCAACAACCCCGTCGACGACGTCTCCCGCACCGCCGCCCGCGTCCAGTCCGAGCGCGTGCTGCGCATCGCCGCCGCGCTCAAGTCCGGTCTGGCCGCCTGAGCCAGGACCGCACCGGGGTGACGCACCCCGCCTGAACGCCCCGTTCCGCCCGCCCCCCGAGGGCTGCTTCCGCCGCGTGACCCATACCGCGCGGAGCGAAGCAGCCCGGGGCGGAACGGGGCCTTTTCGCGTTTCCGGGGGCTTCCGCGTCCCGCGCGGCGGGCGCGCGTCAACTGCGCCGTGCGCGCCGTCACTTGGGCCCGCGTGCGCGGACGGCGCGGGCGCGCCTGTCAAGACCCGTCCGCCGGTCGGAATCCGGTCATGCCGCGCGGATCGGGCGCCCGCGATGTGATGTCCGCCATGTGAGACGAGACACGTGTGCTGTGGCTGCCCAACTGCCCCGTCGAGACGCTAATGTCCGGCGAACGGGCGTCGTGTCGAGGCCGCCGGGGCGCGTACCCGGGGCCGCGCGAGCCGCCGTGCGCACGGACCGGTGCGCACGGGACCGTATCCGACGAACAGTGCGTACCGGACGGCGCGGGCCGAACTGCGCGCGGCGGACGGGTGGTTCGGGGGAGCGCGCGGCGGGGCGGCGGGCGTCCGGACAGGCAGCGCAACACAACAGCGAGAACAGACAGGGTGGGTGTCGTGGCGAAGAAGCTCGCGGTCATCGGAGCCGGACTCATGGGATCCGGCATCGCACAGGTCTCCGCCCAGGCGGGCTGGGACGTGGTGCTCCGCGACGTGACCGACGCGGCGCTGACCCGCGGCACCGACGGGATCAAGGCGTCCTTCGACAAGTTCGTGGGCAAGGGCAAGCTGGCCGCCGAGGACGCGGAGGCGGCCCTCGGCCGGATCACCACCAGCACCGAACTCGACGCCGCCGCCGACGCGGACGTCGTCGTCGAGGCCGTCTTCGAGAAGATCGAGGTCAAGCGGGAGATCTTCGCCGCCCTCGACAAGGTGGTGAAGGACGAGACGATCCTCGCTTCCAACACCTCCGCCATCCCGATCACCAAGATCGCGGCCGCGACCGCGCGCCCCGAACGCGTCGTCGGGACGCACTTCTTCTCGCCGGTGCCGATGATGGCGCTCTGCGAGCTCGTGCGCGGCCACCTCACCAGCGACGAAACCCTCGCCACCGCACGGGGGTTCGCCGAGTCCGTCGGCAAGACCTGCATCGTCGTCAACCGCGACGTCGCGGGCTTCGTGACCACCCGGCTCATCTCCGCGCTCGTCGTCGAGGCCGCCAAGCTCCAGGAATCCGGGGTGGCTTCGGCCGAGGACATCGACACCGCCTGCAAGCTGGGCTTCGGGCACGCGATGGGCCCGCTCGCGACGGCCGACCTCACGGGCGTCGACATCCTGCTGCACGCCAGCGACAACATCCACACCGAGTCCCAGGACGGCAAGTTCGCGCCGCCCGAGTCCATGCGGCGCATGGTCGACGCGGGCGACATCGGCCGCAAGAGCGGCCGCGGTTACTACACCTACTGACGGCGACGTCACCCGCGGCGCCGGTGCCCCGGCGGCTCGAACGCGTCAGCGGCAGCGGTCCGCACGACGGGGAACCGGGGCCGCGAGAGGTCGCCCGTGAGGGTGAAATCACCGCCGTACACGGCAGGTACGGCAACTCCGCTGCCTGCGAGGCAGTCAGTTGTGATGAGACGGTTGCGGTGCGCGCCGCCGCGTCGGCGCACCCACGCACTGCCACGGCACGCGCACGCACCGTCCTTCCGCCCGGTCTCCGCGCACAGCGGAGCCACCCGGCGGGGGACGCGGGCGGCGGCACGGGACGGCAGGACGCCACGGAACGCGACCGGCGCACGGACAGACGCTTAAAGGTTCACGCAGAGCGACATACCGGGGAGAGCTGCTATGCACATCAGGGGCGACCACGCCGAGTTGGCCGTCGGAGGTCGTCTCGATGTCCGCAGTGCCGCGGACGCCCGCACGATCCTGCACTCCGCGGTCGACTCCGGCGACGGCGACCTCGTCCTCGACCTCGCCGCCCTCGACTCCTGGGACGCCACCGGACTCGGCGTGATCATGGGCGCGCACCGGCGGGCCGGGCGCTGCGGGCGCAGGCTGGTCCTCCGGGACGTCCCGCCGCAGATGCGCCGGCTGCTCGTCGCGACGCGGCTGCACCGCATCCTCGCCATCGAGGACGGCGGCCCGGTCCCGCCGCCCGCCTCCGCGCCCGGCGCGGCGTCACCGTCCTCCCCGTCCTCGCCGCACATCCTCACCCGGCCCTGAACCCCCTGCCCGGCTCCCGTCCGGCGCACTCGGCGATACTGGTGCGT
Organism: Streptomyces sp. HNM0574; assembly: GCF_012726235.1. GTDB lineage: Bacteria > Actinomycetota > Actinomycetes > Streptomycetales > Streptomycetaceae > Streptomyces. The sequence goes on along the minus strand of NZ_JAASAH010000003.1, from coordinate 167,267 downwards.
ATCCGACGGAACGGCAGGGGGTGAGCCGTCCGGCGCCGCTCGTAGACCAGCAATGGGGGAGAACGGCCCATGGCGCAGCACGACAACAACCTCAACGGGGACAACCGGGACCACGCGGACAGCGGGGGCGGCCCGGCCGCGCCCGCGGTCACCGTGCAGCTGGTCGCGGGGGAGACGCTGCTGACGGTCAACCCCGTCGACGGCAGCGAGATCCAGCCCTGCCCGCCCGGTGGCCTGCCCGCCCGGCCGCGCAAGCTGCGCCCCGCCGACCGGCCCGCCTCGGCGGCCGACGCCGTGGCCGAGGCCACCGCGGCGGCCGCACGCCCCGCGCCGGTGCTGGAGCGCGACGAGGAACGCGCCCGGCTGCGCCGGCTGCTGTCGCAGGGCCGCTCCGTCCGGCTGACCGGCCCCGCCGGCTCCGGGCGCGGCACCCTGCTGGACGCCGCGGCCGAGGACGTCGCGGGCCTGGCGCCCGACGGCGTGATCCGGCTCGACGCGCGCGGCCTCGGCCTCACCGACGTGCTGTACGCGCTGTTCGACGCCACCCACGAGTCCTCCGCGTACCGGCCCGGCCCCGAGGAACTGGACGCCGCGCTGCGGAGCGTCGGCGCCGTCGTCCTGCTGGACGGCCTGGAGTTCGGGGGCGCCGCGCTCGACGCGCTCCTCGACGCCACCCCCGAGTGCGCCTTCCTCTTCTCCGCGCTCCCCGGCGCGCCCGCGCCGCCGCCCGGCTGCGACATCGCGGAGCTGAGCGTCTCCGGCCTCAGCCGCCCGGCCTGCCTGGAACTGCTGGAGCACGCGGCAGGCCGTCCCCTCACGGAGCAGGAGGCGGACTGGGCGGCGGACGTCTGGTTCGCCTCGCAGGGGCTGCCGCTCGCCTTCGTGCAGGCGGGCGCCCTGCTGCGGAACGGGACGCCGACGACGGCCGCGCGGCCCGCCGAGATCGTGGCGCTGGTGGCCGCCGGGCTGCCCGTCGCGGCCCGGGAGACGCTCCGGCTGGCGGTCGCGCTGGGCGGCGAACTCCCGCACCACTCGCACCTCCCTGCGCTCCTCGACCCGGAGCAGGCCGGCGGGCCCGGGGCCGACGCGGGCGAGGGCGCGACGGTCGCCGCGCTGGCCGGCGCCGGGCTCGTCACCGTCACGGGCGGCCGCCGGCGGCTGGCCCCCGGGGTGGCCGAGGCGCTGCGCGAGACAGCGGGTTCCGGTTCCGGTTCGGGTTCCGGTTCCGAGGGCGCGGCGGCGCGGACGGCGGCGCAGCACTACGCGTGGTGGGTGGCCCATCCGTCCGTCACGGCCGGACGTGTCGCCGCCGAGGGCGAGGTGCTGCTGGCCGCCGTCCAGGGCGCGCGCCGGGCCGGGCACGTCGGCGCCGCGGTGCTGCTGGCCCGCGCGGCCGCCCCCGTGCTGGCCGCCGGGCCGCGGTGGAACCTGTGGGAACGCGTGCTCCGCGCCGGTCAGGAGGCGGCGCGGGTCTCGGGCGAGGTCGCGGAACAGGCGTACTTCCAGCACGAGTTGGGCGTCCTCGCGTTCTGCACGGGCGATCTGGAGCGGGCCCGGAGCGAGCTGGAGGCGTCGATAGCGCTGCGCGGCGCCCTCGCCGACCAGCGGGGCACCGTCGCCGGGCGCCGGGCCCTGGCTCTCGTGCGGGACGGCCTGCGGGCCGCCGACGGCGGCGCGTACGCCGCGGACAGCCGGGGCGCCGCACGGGGCAACGAGCCCGCGGCGGGCGCCGGTTCGGCCGCGAAGAGCCCGGCTTCCGCTCCCGACGCGACCGCTGTGACGGCCCGGTACCCGCGGGTGGACGGGCCCGCCGACACGCTGCGGACGGCGACGGTCGCGCACAGCGCGTACGCCGGGGCCGCCGACGCGCGGGGCCGCACCCCGGCGCGGGGGCGCAGGCACCTGGTGGCGGCGGGCGCGGGCGCGCTCCTGGCGGTCGCCGTCGGCACGGTCGTCACCCTCGGCGTCGTCTCGGGCGACGGTTCGCCGGACCGGGGCACCCCGGGCCCGTCCGTCGCGCCCCGGAGCGGTGACGGCGACCTCCCCGGCGAGGAGCCCCCGGGCGGCGGCGGGAACCCGCAACCGGAGGGCGCCCCGGCCGAGACCGCGCCGCCCGGCACCCGCGGCCCCGAACCCGGCCGCACGGGCACGCCCGGCACCTCACGCCCGCCGGAGGACGGCAGCACGGGCGGCGGCAGCGGCTCCACCGGCCCCTCGCCCAGCGACAGCGAGACCTCCACCCCGCCCGGCAACTCCGGCGGTACGGACGGCGGTTCGTCCTCCAGCGGCTCGGGCGGTTCCGGCGGCACCACGGGCGGTTCCGGTTCGGGCGGGTCCGGCGGCTCCGACAGCGGCGGCACATCGGACGGCGGGACGAGCGACGGCGGCACGTCCGACGGCGGTTCCTCGGGCGGTGCCTCCGACGGCGGTTCCGGGAGCGGCGGCGCCTCCGACGGCGGCGCGGACGGCGGCGGCACGTCCGACGGCGGCTCCGGCGGCAGCCCCACGTCCTCGCCCACGTCCTCGCCCACGTCCTCCGGCTCCCCGTCCCCGACGGCCACCGGCGGACCCTCCGAGCCGGAGAGCAGCCCGACGCCCTGACGGGCGGGTCACGTACGCGCGCGCCCCCGCCGCACGGGAAGTGCGACGGGGGCGCGCGGTGCGAGGGATCAGAAGAGGCGGAGCTTGTCGTCCTCGATGCCGCGGAGGGCGTCGTAGTCGAGGGTGACGCAGTCGATGCCGCGGTCCGTGGCCAGGACGCGCGCCTGCGGCTTGATCTCCTGGGCCGCGAACATGCCCTTGACCGGCGCCAGATGGGGGTCCCGGTTGAGGAGGTCGAGGTAGCGGGTCAGCTGCTCGACGCCGTCGATCTCGCCGCGCCGCTTGATCTCGATGGCGACGGTCGTGCCGTCCGCGTCCCGGCAGAGGATGTCGACGGGGCCGATCGCCGTCGGGTACTCGCGGCGGATCAGCGTCCAGCCCTCGCCGAGGGTGTCCATCCGGTCGGCGAGGAGTTCCTGCAGGTGGGCCTCCACGCCGTCCTTGATCAGGCCGGGGTCGACGCCGAGTTCGTGCGAGGAGTCGTGCAGGACCTCCTCCATGGTGATGATGAGCTTCTCGCCCGCCTTGTTCTCCACCGTCCACTTGTCCTCGCCCTCCTTCAGAGTGCAGGGCGGGGACATCCAGTTGAGGGGCTTGTAGGCGCGGTCGTCCGCGTGCACGGAGACGGAGCCGTCGGCCTTCACCAGGATGAGCCGGGGGGCGGAGGGGAGATGTGCGGTGAGCCTGCCCGCGTAGTCGACGGAGCAGCGCGCGATGACGAGACGCATGGTCGGAAACGCTACTGGACGGCGGGTGCCGCGCGCGATTCGCCCCGGAACTCCCCGCACGGCACGCGAGCCGTCCCGTGCGCCGGGCGGGCGGGGGCGGGGGCGGCTCCGGGGCGTGCGCGAGTGACTGCCGTGGCGCGTCCGTCAGTTGGGGCGGCAGGTGGCTGGATGTATGTCCATTCGCATGGTGCGGTCACTCTCCGCCCCTTACCGTTGACTCTCGGGGGACGTCGCCGTCCGAGATCGCGCGACTACGCGGTGCGGCGGGGTCCACCGATTCATCCGGAAGACCCCCTGCCCCACGGGGGTCGCGAGAGGAGAACCCATGTCGCTCGACGTCTCACCGGCCCTTCTCGAACAGGCCGAGCGAGGCGACGTCGACGAGAAGGAATTCGTCGACTGCGTCCGTTCCTCCCTGCCGTACGCCTGGGAGATGATCAGCTCCCTGGTCGCCCGACTGAAGGTGGACGGAGGGGAGTTCGCCGACAACCAGACCCCGCCGCCGGACGAACAGGCCCGCGGCCAGCTGCTGCGCGCCCTGGCCAGTGACGCGATACGTGGTGCCCTGGAGCGGCACTTCGGTGTGCGGCTCGCCTTCCAGAACTGCCACCGCGTGGCGGTGTTCCCGCTGGACGGCTCGTCGGACGACCGGCTCGCCCGCTTCACGTCGGTGCGCGGCCAGCTGCTCAACCAGTCGCCGGAGCTGCGCGACTGCTGACGGCTCGCCCGCCGCCGGTGCACCGCCGGACCGGTGGAGTCTGCGGACCCCTGGACCCGTACCGTCCACGGGTCCGCAGCAGCCGCGGGTCCGGCGGTGCCGTGCGCCGGTGCGGGCCGCCGCTACGGGAGTTGCGGCAGTACCTCCGAGCCCAGCCGCGCCACGTTCCGTTCCGTCGCGGCGAGATCACCCGTGCCCTCGACGAGCAGCGCGAACCGGCCGATCCCGGTGCGTTCCGCGGTGGCCGCGAGCCGGTCGGCGCAGAGCCGGGGCGTGCCCACCGGGTGCATGTCGCAGAGCAGTTCCGTGTACGCGACGGGGTCGCGGAGGGAACGCTTCCGGTCGTCGACGGTCCGGTGCGCGCCGAGACCGAGCCGGAACCAGCCGGGCATCGCCTTGGTGAGGTTCTCGCGCGCGTCCCGCGTGGAGTCCTCGACCTGGGCGACGCCGGCGGACACGTGCAGCGCGGCCGCCGCCTCGACCGCGTCGGACGAGAGCCCGGCGTCCCTCGCCTCGCGCCGCCAGAGCGCGACCATCTCGGCCTTCTCCTCGTCGCCGCAGTGCATGCCGAGCACCATCGGCAGCCCGTGCCGGGCCGCGAGCCGCACGGAGCGCGGCGAGGTGCAGGCGACCACGACGGGCGGCCCGGCCCCGATTCCGCCCGCGGTTCCGCTTCCGGCCGGGACGGGCGGCGGCAGCGGCTCGTCGGCGCGAGGGACGACGTCCACCTCGCGGAAGCGGAAGCGTTCGCCGTCCGCGCCCACCCGCGGTTCGCGCAGCCAGCGCAGCAGCAGGTCCAGCGCCTCGGGGAAGCCCCGCTCGTAGGCGTCCACACCGCCGCCGAACACCTCCAGGTCCACCCAGGGGCCGCCGCGTCCGACGCCGAGCGTGAACCGTCCGCCGGAGGTCAGGTGCAGCAGTGCGGCCTGTTCGCCGAGGGCGACGGGGTGCGCGTTGGGCAGCACGCTGACCGCCGTACCCACGCCGATACGGCGCGTGCGCCCCAGCATCAGCGCCGCCAGTGTCGTGGCCGAGGGGCATACTCCGTAGGGGACGAAGTGGTGCTCGGCCAGCCATACGGCGTCGAGACCCGCGGCCTCCGCGGCGTCCGCCGTCCGTACGGCGCGGTGCAGTGCCTCGCTCTGTCCCTGGCCGGGGAACTGCGCGGCCAGTACAAAGGCTCCAACTCGCAACGTGCTCTGCCTCCTTGAGGCCGACCCGTGACTCCCCCTGCACTGGCATCAACGCCTGACACGTGCCAAAGGCACGGCCTGCGCCCAGATTCGTCAGATGAACGTCAGCAGGGGTGAAGCCTGTGGACAACCGGCGGGCCGTCGGCGCCGGATGAGTAACCTGGTGGTGCCTGGAGTACCCGATCCGATCCCCGAGGTGTCCGTCGTGTCCCCGCGTCACAACCGCCCACGCGGCCGTTCCGGAAAGTCCGGAAAGCGTGGAGCCGAGGATTCCGCCGCCCGTCGCGACGAGGCGGGGGAGCGGTACGGACTGGAGCGGTCCGTGGAGTGGCAGGGCGAGGAGTGGGCGGTCCGCCAGATCAGCGGGAACGCGGCGAGCAAGCACTACCGCTGCCCGGGGTGCGACCAGGAGATCCCGCCCGGGGTCCCGCACGTCGTGGCCTGGGCACTGATGGGGGACGGGGACGACCGGAGGCACTGGCACAAGTCCTGCTGGAACGCGCGGGACCGCCGGAGCGCGAAGCTCCAGCGGTCCCGGAACGCACCGCGTCACTGACGGCCGTCGGCCGCCTGCGGGGTCACACGTCGCGCTTCCAGATCAGCAGGTGCGAACCGGCCGTCGCCGCGGCGGTGACCAGCGCCAGCACGCCGAGCAGCGGCCAGCCCGTCGCGCCCATGTCCCCCTGCATGGGGATGCCGTACATCGACGCGAGCCCGTTCAGCGGGGAGTACTCCATGAGGACCTCGCGCAGGGGCTGAAGGGACTCGGTGACCATGAACAGCGCCATCACCAGCGGCAGCAGGACGACGGCCAGCATCACCGTGATTGCGCCGGCCGAGTGCCGCAGCATCGCGCCGACGGAGAGCGAGAGCAGACCGAGCAGCGCGACGTAGAGCGCGGCGCCGACGGTCGAGCCGAGCCATTCGCTGCCGTTGGCGATCAGTTCACCGTTGACCACGGAATCGGCCAGCGGTCCCTGCGCCAGCGTCGGCGGCACCCGCTGACCGGACAGCATCACCGAGTTGATCAGCGCGGTGATCAGGCAGGCCGCGGTCGTCATCACGAAGGCGAGCAGGAAGAAGACGATCGCCTTCGCCAGCAGCACCCGGCTCCGGTTCGGGCAGGCCGTGAGCGTCGTCCGGATCATCCCCGTCCCGTACTCGGAGGTGACGACGAGCACGCCGAGCGTGATCACGCAGATCTGCCCGAGCATCAGCCCGAAGAAGCCGGGCGCCAGCAGCGGGATACCGGTGTACGTCCCGCTGCCGCTCAGGCCGACGGCGGTGAGCAGTCCGATGCCGACGACGAGGACGAACATCACGCCGAGCGTCCACACCGTGGAACGCACGGAGCGGATTTTCGCCCACTCCGAGGCGAGCGCGTGCCCGAGATGCGTCGGCCGCACCGGGATGGGCGAGGTGTACCCGGCGTTCAACCCGCCCTGCGCCTGCGGCACTTGACCGTGCGCGGGCGCTCCCTGCGGGGGAGCGGCGTCGACGAGCGGGGCATGCTGCGGGCCGTGGCCCTGCGGGGGCGCGGCGGGTGCGGCGAACTGCTGGGGTGCGGCGCCGTGCTGGGGCTGCTGCGGGGTCGTCATCGGGCGTCCTCGCCTTCGGGCCGGTGGAACTCGGGTGCGGGGGAGCCGGCGGGCCCGGGCGCGTGCCCGCCCGCGGCCTGCGCGGGTGGCGCCCCGTACGGTGGCGCCCCCGGCGGCGGCGCCTGCCCGGCCGCGCCCTGCGGCGGCATGCCCTGCGGCGGCATCCCGTACGGCGCGGGTCCGCCCGGCGCCCCCTGCGGCGGCATCCCGCCCGGTGCGCCCGGCCCGAACCCGGGCTGCCCGAACGGGGGTTGACCGAACGGGGGTTGACCGAACGCGGGCTCCCCGTGCGGCCCCGGCTGCGGCGGCCCGTACGGCGGCCCGGCCGCGCCCTGCGGCGGGACCGCGCCCGGGACCGCGCCCGGCCCGGCGGGCTGCTGGAGGCCGGCCCGTTCGTCCATCGTCGAGCGGTAGTCCACCGCGCCCTGGGTCAGGCGCATGTACGCCTCCTCCAGGGAGGCGTGGTGCGGGGAGAGTTCCCACAGCCGGACGTCGGCGCCGTGCGCCAGTTCGCTGATGCGGGGGAGCGGGAGACCCGTCACCCGCAGCGCCCCGTCCGGTTCCGGTTCGAGCTGTCCGCCCGCCTCGTGCAGCGTCGCGAGCAGCTTCTCGCGTGCCTCCGGTTCGTCCTCGGGCGTGCGGACCCGCGCGAAGCTCGCCGAGTTCTGCGCTATGAACTCCCGCACCGAGGTGTCCGCCATCAGCTGCCCGCGCCCGATGACGAGCAGGTGCTCGGCGGTCTGCGCCATCTCGCTCATCAGGTGCGAGGAGACCAGGACGGTACGGCCCTCGCCCGCGAGCTGCTTCATCAGGTTCCGCACCCAGAGAATGCCCTCCGGGTCCAGGCCGTTGACGGGCTCGTCGAAGAGCAGCACCTGCGGGTCGCCGAGCAGCGCGGCGGCGATGCCGAGCCGCTGCCCCATGCCCAGCGAGAAGCCGTTCGACCGCTTCTTCGCGACGTCCTGGAGCCCGACGACGCCCAGCACCTCGTCCACCCGGCGGGCCGGGATGCCGGACAGGTGCGCGAGGGACAGCAGGTGGCTGCGCGCGCTGCGCCCGCCGTGCACGGCCTTCGCGTCGAGCAGCGCGCCCACCTGGCGGGGCGCGTTGGGCAGCTGCCGGAACGGACGGCCGCAGACCGTGACCGTCCCCGAGGTCGGGGTGTCCAGCCCCAGGATGAGCCGCATGGTGGTGGATTTGCCGGAGCCGTTGGGCCCCAGGAAGCCGGTCACGGTGCCCGGCCGGATCTGGAAGGAAAGGTTGTTGACGGCCGTCTTGGCGCCGTAGCGCTTCGTCAGGCCGTACGCCTCGATCATCAATCGCCCCTGAACGCGGTTTCGGGGCTCACGTGCCTCACGTATCCGCCCCCCGTCATGGACTGGGAGGCTACAAGCCCGCTCACCGGTTCCGCGAAGCGCCCGCGGGAAGGGCCCGCCCGGTGATCAGGCGTCGCGGCGCTTGAGCATCAGGAAGCCCGCGAGCAGCGCGACGACGACCCATACGACCATGATCAGCAGCCCGGCCCAGGGCCCGTACGGACGGTCCAGGGTCTCGGGGACGACCGACATCACCGTCGTCCCGGCCTGGTCGGGGAGGTACTGGGCGACCTTCTTCGTCGCGTCGACGCTGCCCAGGATGCTGGAGATGAGGAAGAAGAACGGCATCAGGATCGCGAACGACAGCAGCGGGCTGCGCAGGACGAAGGTGACGCCGACGGCGAAGAGCGCGATCAGCGCCATGTAGAGCCCGCCGCCGAACACGGCGCGCAGCACCCCCGGATCACCCAGCGAGGCCCGGTGCTCCTGGAGCAGCGACTGGCCGACGAAGAAGGTCACAAAGCTGGTGATCATGCCGACCACCAGCACCAGCGCCCCCGTCACGGCCACCTTGCACGCCATCAGCGTCCCGCGCTGCGGAACGGCGGCCAGCGAACTGCGGATCATGCCGGTGCTGTACTCGCCGGAGACGACCAGCACCCCGAAGGCGATCATGGCGAGCTGCCCGAGCCCCATCCCGGCGAAGCTGGTGTACGTGGGGTCGAAGGTGATCCGCTCGCCCGCGGCCATGTCGTCGAACTCGGAGTGGGTGAAGAAGCAGATCACCGCCGACAGGCCGGCGGTCACGACGAGCGCGAGCGCCAGCGTCCAGAGGGTCGACTGCACGGTGCGGACCTTGGTCCACTCGGAACGGAGAACCCGCGTTGCGTGGGCCATGGTTCACTTCCCCTTCGTCTTCCAGCCGGCACCCCAGTCCGCACCGCCCCGCGCCTCCGGCCCCGCTGCGGGCCCGTCCTCCCGCCCCGGAGCCCCGTCCCCGTGCGCGTGGTACTCGACGGACTCCGCCGTGAGCTGCATGAACGCCTCCTCCAAGGAGGCCCGCTGCGGGCTGAGTTCGTGCAGTACCAGCCGGTGCCGTGCGGCCAGCTCGCCGATCTGTTCGGCCCGCGCCCCCTCGACCTCCCACGCGCCCTCGGGCCCCGGCGCCGGCGCGAGCCCCTCGGCCGCCAGCACCTCCCGCAGCCGCTCCGGCTCGGGAGTGCGCACCCGGACGTACGCGCGGGAGTTCTCGGCGATGAACGTCGCCATGGAGGTGTCGGCCAGCAGCCTGCCCTGGCCGATGACCACCAAGTGCTCGGCCGTGAGCGCCATTTCGCTCATCAGGTGCGAGGAGACGAACACCGTCCGCCCCTCGGACGCCAGGTGCTGCATCAGGTTGCGGATCCAGTGGATGCCCTCGGGGTCGAGCCCGTTGACCGGCTCGTCGAACATCAGGATGCTCGGGTCGCCGAGCAGCGCCCCCGCGATGCCGAGCCGCTGGCCCATCCCCAGCGAGAAGCCCTTGGGGCGCTTCTTCGCGACGGCCGAGAGTCCGACGAGGTCGAGTACCTCGTCGACCCGCCGCTCCGGGATGCCGTTGGACTGGGCGAGGCACAGCAGATGGTGGCGTGCCGTACGGCCGCCGTGCACGGCCTTGGCCTCCAGCAGCGCTCCGATGTAGTTGAGCGGGTCCCGGAGGCGGTCGTAGGGCTTGCCGTCGATCCGGACCTCGCCGCCCGACGGGATGTCGAGGCCGAGCACCATCCGCATGGTCGTCGACTTCCCCGCGCCGTTGGGCCCGAGGAAGCCGGTGACGAGTCCGGGGCGGACGTTGAAGGTGAGATCGTCCACGGCCAGCTTCTCGCCGTACCGCTTCGTCAGCCCACGAAGTTCGATCATGAATAGACGCTAAGCGCCGTTCGGGTGCCCCGCCACTCGGCCGACCCCGTACCGGTGGCGGCGGCCGCACACGACCGCGCGGGCGGGACGGCGGCCGGAGCGGCCACCGACCCGCCCGCGCGGGACGAGCGACGGAAGGGCGCCGGGACGGGACGGGGGCCCGGCGCCGGGCGTCAGCGCGTCTGCTGTGCCGGAACCCCGCGGGTGAGGGACTCCTCCTCGCCCGCGGTCTCGCCGTCCTCCTCGACGCCGGGCTGACCGGCGGCGGCGACGGCGGCACCCGTGAGGGTCGCCAGCATCTCGCGGACGTTCGTCAGCTGCGCGTTGATGCTGTCGCGGCGGTTGGTGAGGGCCGCCAGCTCACGCTCGGACTCGCTGCGGACCCGGTCCGCCTTCGCGTTCGCGTCGGCGACGATGTCCTCGGCCTGCCGCTGCGCGGTCTCGACCGTCTGACGGGCCCGGCGCTCCGCGTCCGTGCGCAGCTTCTCCGCCTCCAGGCGGAGCTGCTCGGCGCGGTGCTCGATCTCCGCGAGCCGCTTCTCGGCCTTCGCCTGGCGGGAGGCGAGGTCACGCTCGGACTGCTCGCGGCGCTTGGCCAGGTTCGTCTCGAAGTCGGCCGCGGCCTGGGCCGCCTTGGCGCGGGTGTCCTCGAAGAGGGAGTCGGCCTCCTCGCGCTTGGACTGGGCGTCCTTCTCGGCCTCGGAACGCAGCGACTGGGCCTCGCCCTTCGCCTCCTCGACGATCCGTGCGCCCTCGTCCTCGGCCTTCGCCTTGCGCTCGGCGGCGAACGCCTCGGCGTCGTTCCGCACCTGCTGAGCGGCGCCCTCGGCCAGCTCGCGGTGCTGCTCGGCGGCCCGACGGGCCTCCTCGCGCAGGTCCTTGGCCTCTTCCTCGGCGAGGCGCAGGATTTTCTCCACGCGCGCGCCGAGACCGGCGTACGACGGCTCCGAGTCGTTCACCTGGGCCTGGGCGTTCTGCGTTTCGAGGTGGAGCTCCTCGATGCGCTTTTCCAGAGAAGTGATGCGGGCAAGTGCGCTGTCACGGTCGGCGATGAGCTTCGTGATGCGCTCGTCCACCTGCGCGCGGTCGTAGCCACGGCGAACGAGCTCGAAGCCGAAGGGGGAGGTGGTCTCGCTCATGGGGTTCCTGTCGATTCAGACGGGTTATCAGACGCGGGAGTGATAGAGAGAATCCTAGGGGCCCGGACGGCGTGTCATCGAGTCAATGCCGGTTTGATCTGGAGAATGTGCGCTCGTTCGAGTGGCTAGTTGCCGGAACCCTTGCCACCCGAACGCGTGGCGCCCGCTCCGACTCCTGCGGTGGCGCCGCCTGTTGACGAGGCGTCACCCCCGTTCTTCTTGCCGCCCGAACCGCCCGCCGAGGGGGACTCGAACGACTCCAGCGCCACCAACACGTCCTGGACCCGGGAGATTTCGGCGTTGATGTCCTCCTGTCGCCGTACCAGCTTCTCGAGTTCGCGCTGCCCCGCTTCCACCGTGGCCTGCGCCTCGGACGTGGCCTCCTCGCGGATGCGCTCCGCCTCGCGGGTCATCTCGGCCCGGCGCTGCTCGGCCTCCTTCAGCAGGCCCTCCGCCTTCTTCACCGCGGCGATACGGACCTTGCCCGCCTCGGAGTTGGCGTCGTTCAGCAGCTCCTCGGCCTTCTCCTCGGCGTCCTTGAGCTGGGCCTCGGCCGCCTTCACGAGCTTGTCGCAGCGCTCGCCCGCGTTCTGCATGGCCTCCGCCGACTCGCGGCGGGCGCGCTCGTGCAGCTCCTCGACCTCGCCCTCGATCCGGGTGCGCAGCTCCTCGGCCCGCTCCCGTATCGCGACGGCGTCGTTCCTGGCCTCCTCCAGCATGGTGTTGGAGGAGCCACGCGCCTCCTCGACCAGCTCGCGGCCCTGCTCGGTGGCCTCGGTGACCAGCCGCTCGGCCTCCTGGCGCGCGGCGCCGACCATCGTGTCGGCCTGCTCCTCGGCGGAGGCGTGCACGCGCGCCGCCTCCTCCTGGGCGCCGGTGACGAGCTGGTCGGCCTGCTCGGCGGCCTCGGCGCGCTTCGCGGCCGCCTCCTCGCGGGTCTCGTCCTGGAGCCGGGCCGCCTCCGTACGGATGCGCTCGGCCTCCTCGCGGGCCTCGGAGACGAGCCGGTCGGCCTCCTCCTGGGCGCCCGTGACGAGCTGGTCGGCCTGCTCCGCGGCCTCGGCGCGTTTCCTGGCCGTCTCCTCGCGGGTCTCCTCGCGCAGCCGCTCCGCCTCCGCGCGGACGGCCTCGGCCTCCGTACGGGCCTCGCCCGTCAGCCGCTCCGACTCGGTACGCGCCTCGGTGACGAGCCGCTCCGACTCCGTACGGGCCTCGGAGACGAGCCGGTCGGCCTCCTCCTGGGCGCCCGTGACGAGCTGGTCGGCCTGCTCGGCCGCCTCGGTCCGTTTCTGCGCCGCCTCGGCCCGCGCCTCGTCGCGCACCTGCTCGGCCTCCGCGCGGGTGCGCTCGGCCTCGGCCATCGCCTCCGAAACGGTGTGCTCGGCAAGCGACTTGGCGGCGTCCGTCTCCTCCTTGACCTCGCGGCGCAGCTTCTCGGCGGCCTGCTCGGCCTCCTCGCGGGTGCTCCGGGCGGCCTGCTCGGCCGTCTCGCGGGTGCTCCGCGCCGCCTCGTCGGCCTCGGTGCGGAGCGCGGCCGTCTCCCGCTCGGCCTCCTCGTGCAGGCCCGCGACGCTGTCGCGCACCTCCTGCGCGGCCTGCTCGGCCGTCGACACCAGCTCGGCGGCGCGCCGCTCGGCCTCCTCGACCAGCCGCGCCGACTCGGTACGGGCCTCCTCGACGCCCTCGCGGGCCGAGTTCAGCAGCTCCTCGCTCTGCTCCCGGGCCTGGGTGCGCTCCTGGTGCGCCTCCTCGCGGGCGTCGGCCAGCAGCTGCTCGGCCTCGCGGCGCCGCCGCTCGGCCTCCTCCTGCGCGGCCGAAAGCGCCTGCGCCGCCTCGGAGTTCGTCCGCTCCGCCGCGGCGTTCGCCTCGGCGCGGACCCGGTCGGCGGTCTCCGCCGCCTCGGCGCGCAGCCGCTCCGCCTCAGCGGTGGCCTCGGTGCGCAGCTGCACGGCGACGGCCTCGCCCTCGGAGCGCGCCTGCGAGGCGTCCGAGGCGGCCTCCGAACGGGCACGCGCGGCCTCCTCCTCGGCCTGCTCCTGGAGCGTACGGGCCTTCTCCGCGGCCTCGGCGCGGAGCCGTTCGGACTCGGCGCGGGTCTCCTCGCGCAGCCGCTCGGCCTCGGCCTTCGCCTCCGTCAGCCGCTCCTCGGCCTCGGCCGTGCGCTCCTCGGCCTCGGTGCGCAGCCGCTCCAACTCGGCGTCGGCCTCGGCCCGGTGGTCCCGCGCGGCCTGCTCGGCCTCCTCGCGGATGCGGGCGCCCGCCTCGTCGGCCTCGGCGCGGGTCTGCCCGGCCTGCTCCTCGGCCGCGGTGCGCAGCTCCTCCGCCTCGGCCTTGGCGGCCTCCAGCGCCTCCTCGGCCTGCTCGCGCAGCGCGGCGGCCCGCTCGGCGGCCTCCGAACGGAGCCGCTCGGCATCGGAGTTGGCGTCGCCGCGGGTCTCCTCGGCGTCCGACTTGGCCTTGGCCAGCAGTTCCTCGGCGCGGCCGGCGGCCTCCTCGATCTGCTGCACGGCCTCGCGGCGCGCCTCGCCGCGGATCCGCTCGCCCTCCTCGACGGCCTCGGCGCGCAGTTGCTCGGCCTCGCCGCGCAACCGCCGTGCCTCCTCCTGGAGTTCGACGGTCTTGGCGCGGTACTCCTTGGTGTCGTCCTTGGCCGCGCCCTTCAACTGCTGGGCCACGTCGTGCGCTTCGGAGCGGAGCCGGTCGGCCTCCTCCTCGGCCTCGCCGCGCAGCCGCTCGGCCTCCTCGGTGGCGGCGCGCGTCGTCGCCTGGGCCTCCTCGGACGCCTTGTTGAGCACGTCCTCGGCCGAACGGGCCGCCTCGGCAAGCTGGTTGGCCGACTCCTCGGCGGCCTTGGCGCGGGCCTCCTCCTTGGCCTCCGAGACCATCCGCTCGATCTCGGCCCTGGCGTCCTCCCGGAGCCGCTCGGCCTCGGCCTTGATCTCCTCGGCTTCCTTGGTGGCCTCGCCGACCAGCCGGGCGACCTCGTTCTTGGCCGTGCTCGTGCGCTGCTCGACGGTGGACTCGCAGTCCTCCAGCCGCTTCGCCGCCTCGGCCTCCGCGGCCGTCAGCTTCTCCTCGGCCTCGGCGGCGGCCTCGCGCATCCGCGCCTCGGCCTCCTCCATCCGCTGCTCGGCCTCGCGCACCAGCTCGGCGGCCTCGCGGCGGGAGGACTCCGACTCCGTCGCCGTCGAGGTACGCAGCTGCTCGGCCTGCTCGGTGGCCTCCTGGGCCTGGCTGGAGGCGGCGTTCAGCAGCCGCTCCGCGTCGGCGCGGGCCCGGCGCAGCACCGAGTCGGCCTCGGCGCGGGCCTGCTCGGCCTCGGTGCTCAGCCGCTCGCGGGTCTCCTCGGTGAGCCGCTGGGCCTCGGCGCGCGCCTGGCCCAGGGAGTGCTCGGACTCGGTCCGGGTCTCCTCCATGAGCCGCTGGGCCTGGGCCTCGGTACGGGCGCGCAGCTGCTCGGCCCAGGCGACGTTCTCGTTGACGTGGTTCTCGACCGTCGCGCGGCGCTCGGCGAGTTCCTGGTCGAGCTGCTGGCGCCGGCGTACGGCCTCCGCGTGCAGCTCGGACTCCAGCCGGGACTGGCGCTCCGTCCGCTCCTGGAGCAGGCGTTGGGTCTCGGCGCGGGCGTCGCGCAGTTCACGCTCGGCGTCGGACCGCATCTGGTCCGCCTGCGTCTGCGCGTTGCGCAGCAACTGCTCGGCCTGGCGCGAGAGATTGTCGTAGTCGTAGCCCGACGGACGCGTGGCGAGGGCGCGGCGCGCCTCGTGCAGCTTGGCGCGCAGCACTTCGACCTGGTAGCCGAGGTCGTCGGCGTGGTCGACGGCCTTCTCCCGCTCCTTCTTCAGCCGCTCCATCTCGGCCTCGAACTGCGAGAGGTGATCGTCAGCCTCAAAGCGGTCGTAGCCCCGCACTGCGCGGTCCCATCCGTCCCCTGGTCGTGGTGGTGAACTGACCCATCACGGAAATGGTGTCAGATCATCGGCGGAACGCGGACCGAGCCCCCGATCCCCACAAGTCCCCAGCCCGGGGCTTCCTGTGGGAGCGGAGGCCCCGTCCCGGCCGAATGGCTACTCTACCGGCCCTCGAAGCTCTCCGTCAGTGGTCCGCCTCCGCCCCCGCTCCGTGACCGGCCTCACCGTGGCTCGTGTGCTGCCCCGCCGAGGTCACCAGCTCGGTGAGCACGCCGTGACAGTCCTTGGGGTGGAGGAAGGTGATCCGGGAGTCCATGGAGCCCCGCCGCGGCTCGTCGTAGAGCACGCGGACGCCCTTGTCGCGGATGCCGTCGGCCTCCGCGTCGACGTCGGCGGTGCCGAAGGCGATGTGGTGCACGCCCTCGCCGTGCCGCTGAAGCCACTTGGCGACGGTGGAGTCCTCCCGCACGGGCTCCAGGAGCTGGAGGTAGGAGGCGCCGCCGTCGTCGGTGCCGTTGATCCGGAGCATGGCCTCGCGTACGCCCTGCTCCTCGTTGACCTCGGAGTGGAACACCTCGAAGCCGTAGGTGCGCGAATAGAACTCGACGGTCTGGTCCAGGTCGAAGCAGGCGATCCCGATGTGGTCGATACGCGTCAGCATGGAGACAGTGCAGCGGCTGAAAGGTGGTGACGCAACGTGCGCACGGTCACACCGACGAGGCGGTGACCGGGCGGCGTACCGCTCAGTACATTGGCGATAACCCTCGTTAACCTCCCGCTGGAAGGGACCCTCATGACTGGTACGTCCAGCAAGACCGGCTCGGTGATCGTCGCCGGAGCCCGGACCCCGATGGGCCGGATGCTCGGCTCCCTGAAGTCCTTCTCCGGCGCGGACCTCGGCGGCTTCGCGATCAAGGCCGCGCTCGACCGGGCCGGCATCGGCGGCGACCAGGTCGAGTACGTGATCATGGGCCAGGTGCTGCAGGCCGGGGCGGGGCAGATCCCGGCGCGCCAGGCCGCCGTGAAGGCGGGCATCCCGATGAACGTCCCGGCGCTGACCGTCAACAAGGTCTGTCTCTCCGGCCTCGACGCGATCGCGCTCGCCGATCAGCTCGTGCGCGCGGGCGAGTTCGACATCGTCGTGGCCGGCGGCCAGGAGTCCATGACGAACGCCCCGCACCTGCTGCCGAAGTCGCGCGGCGGCTACAAGTACGGCTCCGTCGAGATGCTCGACGCGATGGCGTACGACGGGCTGACCGACGCCTTCGACGACGTGCCCATGGGCGAGTCGACGGAGAAGCACAACACCCGCCTCGGCATCGGCCGCGCCGAGCAGGACGAGATCGCCGCCGCCTCCCACCAGCGCGCCGCGGCCGCGCAGAAGAACGGCCTCTTCGAGGCGGAGATCACGCCCGTCGAGATCCCGCAGCGCAAGGGCGACCCGGTCGTCTTCAGCCAGGACGAGGGCATCCGCGGCGAGACCACCGCCGAGTCGCTGGGCAAGCTCCGTCCGGCCTTCGCCAAGGACGGGACGATCACGGCCGGTTCGGCCTCGCAGATCTCCGACGGCGCCGCCGCCGTCGTCGTGATGAGCCGCGCCAAGGCCGAGGAGCTGGGCCTGGAGTGGCTCGCCGAGATCGGCGCGCACGGCAACGTCGCCGGCCCGGACAACTCCCTCCAGTCGCAGCCCTCCAACGCGATCGGCCACGCGCTGAAGAAGGACGGGCTGAGCAAGGACGACCTCGATCTCGTCGAGATCAACGAGGCGTTCGCCGCCGTGGCCGTGCAGTCCATGAAGGACCTGGGCGTCGGCCCCGAAAAGGTGAACGTCAACGGCGGTGCGATCGCGCTCGGTCACCCGATCGGGATGTCCGGCGCCCGCATCGTGCTGCACCTCGCACTGGAGCTGAAGCGGCGCGGCGGCGGCACCGGCGCCGCGGCCCTGTGCGGCGGCGGCGGCCAGGGCGACGCGCTGATCGTCCGGGTTCCGGGGAAGTAACCCCGGGAAGGTCCGGCTCCCCGCCGGGGAGCCGGACGTCGGCAGGCGAGCGGCCGCCGTGCAGGAGCGGCCGGAGGAGCTGAGGTGGCATGGCGGTGGACGTCCCCGGTCTCGTGGCGCAGGCGCGGGAGGGCAGGCCCCGGGCCGTGGCCCGGCTGATCTCGCTCGTGGAGGGGGCCTCCCCGCAGCTGCGCGAGGTGATGGCCGAACTGGCCCCGATCTGCGGCAACGCGTACGTGGTCGGGCTCACGGGCTCGCCCGGGGTCGGCAAGTCGACCTCGACCTCCGCGCTGGTCTCCGCGTACCGGCGGGCCGGGAAGCGGGTCGGCATCCTCGCCGTCGACCCGTCCTCGCCGTTCTCCGGCGGGGCGCTGCTCGGCGACCGGGTGCGGATGGGCGACCACGCCTCCGACCCCGGCGTCTACATCCGCTCCATGGCCACCCGCGGCCACCTCGGCGGGCTGGCCTGGGCGGCGCCGCAGGCGATCCGGGTGCTGGACGCGGCGGGCTGCGACGTGGTGCTCGTCGAGACGGTCGGCGTCGGCCAGAGCGAGGTGGAGATCGCCGCGCAGGCGGACACCAGCGTGGTGCTGCTGGCCCCGGGCATGGGCGACGGCATCCAGGCGGCCAAGGCCGGAATCCTGGAGATCGGCGACGTGTACGTGGTCAACAAGGCCGACCGCGAGGGCGCCGACGCCACGGCCCGCGAGCTGAACCACATGCTCGGGCTGGGCGAGGCCCGCGCGCCCGGGGACTGGCGGCCCTCGGTGGTGAAGACGGTCGCGTCCAGGGGCGAGGGGATCGACGAGGTCGTCGAGGCGCTGGAGAAGCACCGCGCCTGGGCCGAGGAGCGGGGCACGCTCACCGAGCGGCGCCGCCGGCGCGCGGCGCACGAGATCGAGACGATCGCCGTCACCGCGCTGCGGGAGCGGATGGGCGAACTCCGCGGCGGCAGGCGGCTGGAGGAGCTGGCCGAGCGGGTGCTGCGCGGCGAGACCGACCCGTACGCCGCCTCCGACGAACTGGTCGCCGGGCTGACCCGGGAGTCCTGAGCGTACGAGCGCGCCCCCGCCGCAACTTCCGTGCGGCGAGGGCGCGTTCGCGTGCCCGGGCGGACCCGGGGTCGTACCGGGGGAGTACGGCGGGCGGGGGAGACGGTCAGTCGTCGTCCTGGTCGCCCTGGTCGCCCTGGTCGCCCTGGTCGCCCTGGTCGCCCTGGTCGCCCTGGTCGCCCTGGTCGTCGTCGTGGTCGTCGCTGTCGTCGTGGCCGGCGTGCTCGCCCTTGTCGTCGTCGCTGTCGTCGGCGTGGTCGCGGCTGTCGTCCCGGTCGTCGCCGTCGTCGTCCTCGTCGTCCGACGGGAGCTGGCTGACCTTGCCGTCGTCGAGGCTGACGGCGAGCCCGCGCTCGGCGCCGTTCTTGTCGAGGACCTTGACCTCCCAGACGGTGCCCAGGCGCTTGTGGTCGTCCTCCAGGTCGACGGAGGTGACGGTGGCGCCGGAGGCGTGCGAGTCGGCCTTGCGCACGGCCTCCGCCGCGTCGACGGAGGAGCCCTTCAGGTCCTCGCGGACGTATCGCTGGCCGTGCTCGTCGCTGAAGGGGCCGTCGTCGGTGTGCTGGTTGAGGATCTTGCCGTTGCCCGGGTCGACGTCGAGGTTGTGCCACTTGCCGTCCTTGCCGAGGACGTCGATCTCCCAGGCCACGGCGCCGTCGTCCTCGTCGAGCTCGGCCTCGGTGACGGTGCCGGGCACCGCCTTCAGCGCGGCCTTGATCGCCTCGTCGGCGGAGAGCTTGGCGGCCTTCGAGGCGCGCACGTCGTCGCCGTCCCGGTCGTCCCCGCGGTCGTCGTCCCGGTCGTCACCCCGGTCGTCCCGGTCGTCGGCGCGGTCCCCGTCGTCGTCCCGGTCGTCGTTGGCCTGCGTGAGCTGGATGGACGAGGCGTGCTCGGCCTCCTGCCCGGGCTCGTCCGCGATGGCGGCGGCGGAGACCGCTCCGGTGCCGATCACCGCGGCGGCCGCGAGGGTGGCGATGACGATCTTGCGCTTCATGGGTCTCTCCCCGATGACGGTGGTTCGGTCTGGCCCGGTCCGGGTGGTCCGGGTCCGGTCGCTTCCGGCGAGGAAGTGACTCCACCGTGCGCCGCCGATGCTGAACGCAGCCTGAAGCTCCCTGAAGAGGGCTTCAGCAAGGCTCTGACAGAGTGGGGCGCATGCGCTTGCTGATCGTGGAGGACGAGAAACGGCTGGCCCAGTCGCTGGCCAAGGGCCTGACGGCCGAGGGCTTCGCCGTGGACGTCGTGCACGACGGCACCGAGGGCCTGCACCAGGCGAGCGAGGGCGAGTACGACCTGATCGTCCTCGACATCATGCTGCCCGGCATGAACGGCTACCGCGTCTGCTCCGCACTCCGCGCCGCCGGCGACGAGACGCCCGTGCTGATGCTCACCGCCAAGGACGGCGAGTACGACGAGGCCGAGGGCCTCGACACCGGCGCCGACGACTACCTGACCAAGCCCTTCAGCTACGTCGTCCTGCTCGCCCGCGTCCGCGCCCTGCTCCGCCGCCGCACCCGCGGCGCCCGCGCCGCGCTCACCCTGGGCGCGCTCACCGTCGACCCCGGCACCCGCCGGGTGACCGTGGGGCCGCGCGAAGTGGAGCTGACGGCCAAGGAGTTCGCGGTGCTGGAGTACCTCGCGGTCCGCGCGGGCGAGGTCGTCTCCAAGTCCGAAATCCTCGCGCACGTCTGGGACTTCGCGTACGAGGGCGACGTCAACATCGTCGAGGTGTACGTCAGCGCCCTGCGCCGCAAGCTCGGCCCCGGCTGGATCGCCACCGTGCGCGGCGCCGGGTACCGGCTGGTCGACGCGGGCGAGTCCGGGGCACGCCGATGAGCCGCGCACGCAGGGGCTCGGTCCGCACCCGCGCCGCGATCGGCGCGACGGCCGTGGTCGCGGTGGCGCTGATCGCCGCCGGGCTCGCCGTCGTCGCCGTGCTGCGCTCCGGCCTGGCCGACAACGCCAAGCTGTCCGCCGAGGCCACGGCCCGCGAGGTCGCGGCGCAGGTCACGGACGTGGACACGGCCAAGGTGCGGGACGTCGACGGGCTGGACGACGACGAGCCAGTCCAGGTCGTCGACGGCACCGGCAGGGTGCTCGGCGCCACCGACCCGCTCCGCGGCCGCGGCCCCATGGCCCGCTTCAACCTCGCCGACGCCCCGGACCAGGACCAGCAGGACCAGGACCAGGATCAGGACCGGGACCGGGATCAGGACCACCGGAACCAGCAGGACGACGACGAGGACAGCGACAACGACAGCGACAGCTCCGAGGACGGCGACGACTCCGGCGCCCGCGAACCCGTCGAGGTCGACCGCGACAGCGAGGACCGCGACCTGTCCTTCCCCGTCGACTCCGACGGCGAAGTGACCTACGAGCAGGGCGAGTCCGAGGGTCGGCAGGACTTCAGCGTCGTCGCCGTGCAGAGCGCCACCCGCGACGGCCGCCCCGTCACCGTGTACGCCGGCACCTCGCTCCGCGCCCAGCAGGAGGCCGTCGCCGACGTCACCCGCGCCATGCTCATCGGCCTGCCCGTGCTCCTCTTCGTCGTCGCCGGCGTGACCTGGCTGGTGACGCGGCGCGCGCTCCAGCCCGTCGAGGGCATCCGGCAGGGCATGGCCGCCATCACCGCCAGCACCGACCTCTCCCGCCGGGTGCCCGAGCCCGCAGCCAAGGACGAGGTGGCCCGGCTGGCCGCCACCACCAACGAGACGCTCGCCGCGCTGGAGTCCTCCACCGAACGCCAGCGCCGCTTCGTCGCCGACGCCTCGCACGAGCTGCGCAGCCCCATCGCGTCCCTGCGCACCCAGCTCGAAGTCGGCGCCGCACACCCGGAGTTGCTCGACCTCGACGGCGCCGTGCAGGACACCGTACGGCTCCAGGGCCTCGCCGCCGACCTGCTGCTGCTCGCCCGGCTCGACGCGGGCGAGCGGCCCACGGAGGGCCGCGTCTCGCTGACGGCGCTGCTGCACGAGGAGCTGGCCCAGCGCACCGCCGACCGCCACCCGGTGCGGATCACCGGCGAGGGCGCCGAGGGCGAAGTCGCCGGTTCCAAGGGCCAGTTGGTCCGCGTCGTCGGCAACCTGCTGGACAACGCGCAGCGGCACGCCGCCTCGGAGGTCACCGTCGCGGTGACGCGCGCGGACGGGACGCTGGCGCTGACCGTCGCCGACGACGGCGACGGGGTCCCGGAGGACCAGCGGGAGCGGATCTTCGAACGGTTCGTCCGCCTCGACGACGCCCGCAGCCGCGACGACGGCGGCGCCGGCCTCGGGCTGGCCATCGCACGGGACATCGCCGAACGTCACGGCGGCACCCTCACCGTCGCCGCCGCCCCCGCGGGCGGCGCCGCCTTCACCCTCCGGCTGCCGGTCACGGGCGGCGCCACCGAGGTCACCGACGGCTGACAACGGACGAGCCGCGGCCGGAAGACGGCCGCGGCTCGTACGGAAGTGCCCGCGGGCTCAGAACCGTCCGCGCTCGGCCCGCAGCTTCTCGGTGACCGGACGGAGCGTCTCCCGCAGGTGGGAGAGGTCCTCCTGGGCGATCTGGTCGATGAACCGGCGGCGGACGGCGGCCACGTGGTGCGGGGCGACCTCGCGCATCGTGTCCCAGCCGTGCGGGGTGAGGACGGCGAACAGGCCCCGCCGGTCGGACTCGCAGCTCTCGCGGCGCACCAGCCCGGCCTTCTCCATGCGCGTGATCTGGTGCGACAGCCGGCTCTTGGACTGGAGCGTGGCCGCCGCGAGATCGCTCATCCGCAGCCGCTGGTCCTCGGCCTCGGAGAGGTTGACCAGGATCTCGTAGTCGTTCATGGTCAGCCCGAACGGCTGCAGGTCGCGCTCCAGCTGGTACATGAGCAGCCGGTTCACGTCCAGGTACGTCCGCCAAGCGTGCTGCTCGTCCTCGGAGAGCCAGCGGGTGCCGTCATCGGTGTCCATAGCGTGAGACCTTACCTAGCTCCGCACACACGTGCTGTCACCGTACCCATTGCCCGGCCGGGACCGCGCTGTCACCCGTCCGGCCGCCCCGGGCTCAGAGCCCGAAGCGGCGCTGGAGGTTGCCCAGCCCCGGCAGCTGCTGGCCCGAGGACGCGCCGCCCCCGCCGCCGGGGACGCCCTCCTGCTGCGGGTGGGCCCCGGTGTTCCGCTCGGCCATGAGCTGCTCGGTCGACTGGATCAGCACCGTCCCCGCGCCCACGAACTCGAACTGGTGCTCCTCGCCGGAGGCCCCGCCCAGCCCCGTCATGGCCCGGATGCCGCCGAGCACGCCCTTGAGGTAGCCGTGGTCGTAGTGGTGGTTCGGGGAGGGGCAGTCGGCCCAGCCGACCAGCGCCTGCGGATCGACCCGTACCGGCGGCTCCACGAAGTGCACCGGACCGTTCGAGGCGGCGATGAACTTGCCCGTCCCGATCAGCGTCAGGAACCCGGGGATGATCGACTGCTTCAGCGAGAGCGAGGGCTCGAACGCGAGCAGGTTGCCCGAGCGGACGGTGAGGTTCCCGTCCTCCAGGTCGAAGGAGTTCACGTCGAAGGCCCGGTCGGCGAGCAGCATCTTGCCGCTGCCCTCGGCCACCACCCAGTCCGCCGCGTGCAGCGGCGAGTGGAAGCTCGCCGCGACGAGCCGGTCCAGCCGCCCGTGCCCCACACCGTCGAAGCTGATCTGCCCGTAGTAGGCGACCATCTTCCCCTTCTGCAGGAACCACTGCCCGTTGAGCTCCACACAGAACGTGTAGGAGTTGACGTTGTCGTTGGACGGCAGACTGCTGACGTCCAGGATCTGCGGAGCGGTGGTCACAGCTTCTCCTCGCTTGCCTGTACGAACACGGCGCCGTCGCCGGAGAGTTCGAGCTGGAAGCCCTCTCCGGAGCCGCGGCCGACCATCTCGCGCCAGCCCAGCGCCGTCGTCAGCTTGTTGCGCACCTCGCCGTGGTGCGCGACGTACGCCTGCGGGTCGACGCGTACGGGGCGGTCGGGGGTGATCGGGAGCTGGATGATGCCGCCGTGCGCCATCACGGCCACCGCGCCCTTGCCGCGCAGGGTCGTGGTGAACAGGCCCTGGCCCGAGACCTGGCCGCGGACCATGCCCATCACGCCGCCGTCCGAGCCGAGGAAGAGGGTGCCCTGCTCCAGGCTGCCGTCGAAGGCGAGCAGCCGGTCGGCCTCCACGCACAGGGTGTCGCCGTCGAGTTCGACGACCTCGACGTGGTGGCCGCCGTGCCCGAACAGCACGGTGCCCTCGCCCTCGACGGTCATCAGCGGTGTCGCCTCGTTGGCGACGCGGCGGCCGATCATCGACATCACGCCGCCCTGGCCGCCCTGGATGTTCGGCGTGAAGGCGACCTGGCCGGTGTACGCGATCATCGCGCCGCGCTGGCTGAACATCCGCTGCCCGGGCACCACCCGGGCCTCGACCATCTTGGAGTTGATCTCGCGGAAGGGCATCAGAGGTCACCGCCGATCGTGTTCCGCTCGCTGGGCTGGACGTACACCAGGCCGTCGCCCTCGAAGCGGATCTGGAAGGACTCGCCGGAGCCCTCGCCCATCACCGTCCGGAAGTTCACCCCGGACTGGAACTGCTGCTGGAGATTGCCCTGGTGGGCGATGTACGCGCCGGGGTCGACCTGGAGCGGCATCCCCGGCGTCACCCGCAGCACCACGGCCGTGCCCTCGGAGAGCAGCGCGGCCTGGCCGGTGCCCTCGACGGTGGTGGTGAACAGGCCGTTGCCCTGGGAGGCGCCGCGCAGACCGGTGAAGGAGGTGCCGGTGCGCAGGGAGGAGTCGGTGCACAGCAGGTTGCTGGCCTCGACGTGCAGTTTCTCGCCGTTCAGGTGCACCAGGTTGATGTCACTGGCGCGGTCGGCGAAGTAGCAGGTGCCGTGCCCCTTGACCTCCATGACCTCCATCTGTTCGCCGGTGAGGCGTCTGGTGACCATGCCGCGCATGCCGTCCCCGCCCCCGGACATCTTCTTGAACGCCATCTGGCCGTCGTACGCGACCATCGACCCGTTCTTGGCCTTGACGGCGTCGCCGTTCACCGAGACGGCGAGCACCTTCGCGCTGTGAAGTAGGAACTGAGCCACACGGGGCAACCTACCCCTGCGGTCCGGCGCGGACGGAAGGGCTGCCACAATGGCACCGCTTGTGCATCCCTTCACAAACGATCTCGCGAGCTGAGGACTTCCCCGTGGCCATCATGGAAACCCCCAGCGGCCTGCCGCCCAAGTCGGTGTCTGCGCTGCGTCGTCTCCGTCTGACCTCGATGCCCGAAGCGGTGTCGTTCCTGTTGCTGCTCGTCTGCTCCGTGCTGAAGCGGACCAGCGACTTCAACGCCGTCCCGGTCATGGGAATGATCCACGGCATCCTCTTCATCCTGTACGTGATCTTCTGGGCGGACGCCTGGAACCGCGTGAAGTGGCCCTTCGGCCGCGCCGCGCTGCTGTTCGTCCTCTCCGTGCTGCCCACCGGCGGCTTCTTCGCGGACAAGATGCTGCGCCGCGAGGAGGAGGCGGGCGTCATAGCCGCCCGCGCCCGCAAGGAGCAGGCGACCGGAAGCGCGGCCGCGTCGTGATCGTCGCCTTCTCCGTGACCCCGCTCGGTGTGGGGGAGGACGTCGGCAGTTACGTCGCCGAGGCGGTCCGCGTCGTCCGCGAGTCCGGCCTGCCGAACCGTACGGACGCCATGTTCACCTCGCTGGAGGGCGACTGGGACGCGTGCATGGACGTCGTGCGCCGGGCCGTCGCCGCCGTCGAGGAGCGCAGCGGCGGGCGGGTCTCGCTGGTGCTGAAGGCGGACATCCGCCCGGGCGTCACGGACGGTCTGACCTCGAAGGTCGAGACGGTCGAGCGTCATCTCGCGGACTGACCGCGCGCTTCGTCCCCGAAGGCCCCCTTCGTGCCCGCCGGCACGAAGGGGGCCTTCGCCGTTCGCGGGGGCGCGGGGGCGTGCGGAAGGGGGTCGCGCTCGCTTCGTGAGACGCCTGTGACCGGCAAATGACCCCCCGGTAAGGTCGGGCGCGTGCCGAAGCCGCTAAGCCTGCCGTTCGACCCGATCGCCCGCGCCGACGAGCTGTGGGAGCAGCGATGGGGCTCCCGGCCCTCGATGGCCGCGATCACCTCGATCATGCGCGCGCACCAGATCCTCCTCGCCGAGGTGGACGCCGTCGTCAAGCCGTACGGGCTGACGTTCGCGCGGTACGAGGCGCTGGTCCTGCTGACGTTCTCGCGCTCCGGCGAGCTGACGATGTCGAAGATCGGGGAGCGGCTCATGGTCCACCCGACCTCCGTGACGAACACCGTCGACCGGCTCCAGCGCGCGGGTCTCGTCTCCAAGCGCCCCAACCCGAACGACGGCCGCGGCACCCTCGCCTGCATCACGGACAAGGGGCGCGAGGTGTGCGACGCGGCGACCCGTGACCTGATGGCCATGGACTTCGGCCTGGGCGCGTACGACGCGGAGCAGTGCGAGGAGATCTTCCGCGTCCTCCGCCCGCTCCGCGTCGCGGCGGCGGACTTCGACGAGGACGCCTGAGGCTTTCCCTCGCGGGGTGCGGCTCTTTGTGCGTCGCGGGGCGCGGGTCCGTCGTGGCCGGGCTTTTCGCGCAGTTCCCCGCGCCCCTTTTCGGGGGCGCCCCGCTTCTCGGGTGACCCCGCTTGGGAGGTCTGCGCCGAGGCGCAGGGCTGGCAAGCGCAGCGCCTCAGCCCCGGCGCGGGGTGCTCCATGCCGTCGCCGGGCCACCCCGTATGCCGTGGCCGTTCGCGCAGTTCCCCGCGCCCCCAAGAGGGCGCAGTTCCCCGCGCCCCCTCGGGCGCGTGCCGCAGTGCGGGGCCCGCCGGAAGATCGCCGGTTCGGGGCGGTTACGCTCGTTCCATGAAGAAGAGCGTGCTGACCCGGTACCGGGTGATGGCCTACGTCACCGCCGTGCTCCTCGTCCTCCTGACGATCGGCTTCATCGCCAAGCGCGGCCTGGGCATGGCCGAGGCCGAGGGCTTCACCTCGATCGTCGGCATCGCGCACGGCTGGCTGTACGTGCTCTACCTGGTCTTCGCCTTCGACCTGGGCCAGAAGATGAAGTGGCCGCTGGGCAAGCAGCTGTGGGTGCTGCTCGCGGGCACCATCCCGACCGCCGCCTTCTTCGTCGAGCGCAAGGTCGTCCGCGAGGTCGAGCCGGTGATCGCCGACGCGCAGCCCGCCCCCGCGAAGGTCTGACCCGCACCTTTTCCCGCTTCCCCGGCTCCGTCGAGCCGGGGTTTCGCGTTTCCGGGGGCGTGCGGTCATTCGCCGGGCTTCTGCCATCGACAGATACTTGGACGTCCAAGTAAATTGGTGTCATGGACGCTGACGCCATCGCAGAGGGCCGCCGCCGCTGGCAGGCCCGGTACGACGCCGCGCGCACCCGGGACGCGGACTTCACCACGCTCTCGGGCGATCCCGTCGAGCCGCTGTACGGCCCGCCCGAAGGGGCCGTCGTGCCCGGCTTCGAGCGGATCGGCTGGCCCGGCGAGTTCCCGTACACCCGGGGTCTGCACTCCACCGGGTACCGGGGGCGGACGTGGACGATCCGGCAGTTCGCCGGCTTCGGGAACGCGGAGCAGACCAACGAGCGGTACAAGATGATCCTGGCCGCGGGCGGCGGCGGGCTCTCCGTGGCCTTCGACATGCCGACGCTGATGGGGCGGGACTCCGACGAGCCGCAGTCGCTCGGCGAGGTCGGCCACTGCGGCGTCGCCATCGACTCGGCCGCCGACATGGAGGTCCTCTTCCGGGACATCCCGCTCGGGGACGTCACCACCTCGATGACGATCTCCGGCCCCGCCGTCCCGGTGTTCTGCATGTACCTCGTCGCGGCCGAGCGGCAGGGGGTGGACCTGGGGCGGCTCAACGGCACGCTCCAGACGGACATCTTCAAGGAGTACATCGCGCAGAAGGAGTGGCTGTTCGCGCCCGAGCCCCATCTGCGGCTGATCGGCGACCTGATGGAGCACTGCAGCAGCCGCATCCCCGCGTACAAGCCGCTGTCCGTCTCCGGTTACCACATCCGTGAGGCGGGCTCGACGGCCGCGCAGGAGCTGGCGTACACGCTCGCCGACGGCTTCGGCTACGTCGAGCTGGGCCTCAGCCGCGGGCTGGACGTCGACGACTTCGCGCCGGGGCTCTCCTTCTTCTTCGACGCGCACGTCGACTTCTTCGAGGAGATCGCCAAGTTCCGCGCCGCGCGCCGGATCTGGGCCCGCTGGATGCGCGACGAGTACGGCGCGAAGAGCGAGAAGGCGCAGTGGCTGCGCTTCCACACGCAGACCGCCGGCGTCTCGCTCACCGCGCAGCAGCCGTACAACAACGTGGTGCGTACCGCCGTCGAGGCGCTCTCGGCGGTGCTGGGCGGCACCAACTCGCTGCACACCAATGCCCTCGACGAGACCCTCGCGCTGCCCAGCGAGCAGGCCGCCGAGATCGCCCTGCGCACCCAGCAGGTACTGATGGAGGAGACGGGCGTCACCAACGTGGCGGACCCGCTGGGCGGTTCGTGGTACGTCGAGGCGCTGACGGACCGTATCGAGGCGGACGCGGAGAAGATCTTCGAGCAGATCAAGGAGCGCGGCCGCCGGGCCGTGCCGGACGGCCGGCACCCCATCGGTCCCATCACCTCGGGCATCCTGCGCGGGATCGAGGACGGCTGGTTCACCGGCGAGATCGCGGAGGCGGCGTTCCGGTACCAGCAGGCGCTGGAGAAGGACGAGAAGAAGGTCGTCGGCGTCAACTGCCACACCTCGTCCGTCACCGGCGATCTGGAGATCCTCCGGGTCAGCCACGAGGTGGAGCGGGACCAGGTGCGCGTCCTCGGCGAACGCAAGGCCGCGCGGGACGGCGAGGCCGTGCGGTCGGCGCTGGAGCGGATGGTCGAGGCGGCCCGCGGCGAGGCGAACCTGATCGGCCCGATGATGGACGCCGTCCGCGCCGAGGCCACCCTCGGCGAGATCTGCGGCGCCCTCCGCGAGGAGTGGGGCGGCTACACGGAGCCGCCGGTCTTCTGACCCGGACGGAGATCCAACCGCCCCTTCACACGGGGCGGTTGACTCCATAGCGTTCGCTCATGACGCCTCCCGTAGCCCCGCCGGGCTGGAGCAGGTGGCTGGTGCCGCCCGCCGCCCTCTCGGTGCACCTGTCGATCGGCCAGGCGTACGCCTGGAGCGTGTTCAAGCCGCCGCTGGAGGACGCGCTCGGCCTCACCGGCACCCAGAGCGCCCTCCCGTTCCAGCTGGCCATCGTGATGCTGGGGCTCTCCGCCGCGTTCGGCGGCACGCTCGTCGAACGGAACGGCCCGCGCTGGGCGATGGCGGTGGCGCTCGGCTGTTTCTCCTCCGGGTTCCTGCTGTCGGCGCTGGGCGCCTGGAGCGAGCAGTACTGGCTGATCGTGCTCGGCTACGGCTTCGTCGGCGGGATCGGTCTGGGTATCGGCTACATCTCCCCGGTGTCCACGCTGCTCAAGTGGTTCCCCGACCGCCCCGGCACGGCCACCGGCATCGCCATCATGGGCTTCGGCGGCGGCGCGCTGATCGCCTCGCCGTGGTCGGCCCGGATGCTGGAGTCGTACGGGACGGACCCCGACGGCATCGCGGCCGCGTTCCTCACCCACGGTCTGGTGTACGCGGTCTTCATGGCCCTGGGCGTGCTGCTGGTCCGGGTGCCGCGGCCCGTACCGGCGGCGGCCGGGGAAGCGGTGGCGGACGCGGGGCCGCAGGTCTCGGCCCGGCAGGCGCTGCGTACGCCGCAGTTCTGGTGCCTGTGGGTCGTGCTGTGCATGAACGTCACCGCCGGGATCGGCATCCTGGAGAAGGCCGCGCCGATGATCACGGACTTCTTCGCGGACACCGGGACGCCGGTCTCGGCCGCCGCCGCTGCCGGCTTCGTGGCGCTGCTGTCGGCGGCCAACATGCTGGGCCGGATCGGCTGGTCCGCCACCTCCGACCTGGTGGGGCGCAAGAACATCTACCGCCTCTACCTGGGCGCCGGCGCCCTGATGTACCTGGCGATCCTCCAACTCGGCGACTCCAAGCCGCTGTTCGTGCTGTGCGCGCTGGTGATCCTCTCCTTCTACGGCGGCGGTTTCGCGACCGTCCCGGCGTACCTGAAGGACCTGTTCGGCACGTACCAGGTCGGCGCGATCCACGGGCGGCTGCTCACGGCCTGGTCGACGGCGGGCGTGCTGGGGCCGCTGATCGTCAACCGGGTCGCCGACTCCCAGGAGCAGGCGGGCAAGTCCGGGCCCGGGCTGTACGGCCTCTCGCTCACGGTCATGATCGTCCTGCTGCTCGTCGGCTTCGTCGCCAACGAGCTGGTCCGCCCCGTCCATCCCCGGCACCACCGGCGAGAGGAGTCGGATGTCCGGCAGCCGTCTGAGTCCGGCGCGTGAGCGCCGTACCCCGCTGATCGTCCTGACCTGGACCTGGGTCGGCGTCCCCCTGGCCTGGGGCGCCTGGGAACTCGTCCGCAAGGCGGCCCAGTTGTTCACGGGATAGCCGGGAACTACCGCGCCCCGACCCCCGCCAGCCCGTTCAGCAGCAGGGTGGTGAAGCGGTGGGTCCAGGCGGCGTCGACCGGTTCGTCGCTGACGAGGCGGCGGTGCACGACGGCGCCGGCGATCACGTCGTAGATCATGTCGACGATCTGCGCCGCCTCCTGGCCGTCGTCCGGGTCGGGCGGCAGCTCGCCGCGTTCCTGCGCGCGCCGGCGGCCCTCCAGGACGAGCCGCTTCTGCCGGTCGACGACGGCCTCGCGGATGCGCACCCGCAGCACGGCGTCGTGCGTGGACTCGGCGACGACGGCCATCAGCGAGGTCTTGGTCTCGGGGCGTTCCAGCAGTGCGGCGAAGGAGAGGACGACGCCCTCGACGTCGGCCTTGAGGCTGCCCCCGTCGGGGAGTTCGAGCTCGTCGAAGAGGACGGCGACGGCGTCGACGACGAGTTCGCTCTTGCGGGCCCACCGCCGGTACAGGGTGGTCTTGGCGACGCCGGCGCGGGCCGCGATCTGGCCCATCGTGAGCTTGTTCCAGCCGGTCTCGACGAGCGCGCTGCGGGTGGCGTCGAGGATGGCCCGGTCGGCGGCGGCACTGCGCGGGCGCCCCGGACGTTGCACCCCGGGGGACGCCGGACGCGCAGCGGGCGCGGGGGAGGCCGAGGAGGCCGGGCGGGAGGGCATTCCCCTCACTGTAGTGACGGTCCCCGTGACCGGGGTGTGTGACGTAGCCCGCGCCCTGCCGGGCGGGCTTGCCGGACCCGGGGTCACGGGAGTTACGCTACGAGTCGTAGCGGAATGCGGTCTCCGTTGCGGCAACCACGAAGCGCCGGGTGGGGACCCGGCGCACGCCACCGTGCGAAGGGGGGAGACTGGTCCCATGCAGCCACGCAACATGTCCATGAACGGAGCGGTCGACCTCGCCGCGGTGAAGGCGGCCGGTGAGGCCAAGCAGAAGGCGGAGCAGGCGCGGGCCCGCTCCGCCGAGGAGGGCGGCGCCGGGGCCCCGGCCCGCCTGGTGATCGACGTCGACGAGGCGGGCTTCGAGGCGGAGGTGCTCCAGCGCTCCGCCGAGGTCCCGGTCGTCATCGACTTCTGGGCCGAGTGGTGCGAGCCGTGCAAGCAGCTCTCGCCCGTACTGGAGCGGATCACCCAGGAGTACGCGGGGCGCGTGCTGCTGGCGAAGATCGACGTCGACCAGAACCAGACGCTGATGCAGCAGTTCGGCGTGCAGGGCATTCCCGCCGTGTTCGCCGTCGTCGCGGGGCAGGCGCTGCCCCTCTTCCAGGGTGCCGCCTCCGAGCAGCAGATCCGGGAGACGCTGGACCAGCTGGTGCAGGTCGCCGAGCAGCGCTTCGGCATCACCGGCATCCAGGGCGCCGTCGCCGAGGAGGCGGGCGCGCCCGCCGAGCCCGAGGTCCCGGAGGACCCGGCGCTGGCCGCGGCCCAGGAGGCCCTGGACTCGGGCGACTTGAGCGGTGCGGTGCAGGCGTACAAGAACGTGCTGGCGGACGACCCCGGGCACACCGAGGCGCGGGTGGGCCTGGCGATGGCCGAACTGCTCAGCCGGGTGCAGGGTCTGGACGCGAACCAGGTGCGCAAGGACGCGGCGGACGCCCCCGCCGACGTGGAGGCGCAGCTGAAGGCGGCGGACCTCGACATGTCCGGCGGTCACGTGGAGGACGCCTTCGGACGTCTCGTGGAGACGGTGAAGAGGACTTCGGGGGACGAGCGGGAGAAAACGCGACTTCGTCTGCTGGAGCTCTTCGAGGTGATTGGCGCGGAGGACCCCCGGGTAGTCACGGCTCGCGGCGCCCTCGCCCGCGTTCTGTTCTGACGTCGGTGCCGCTGCCCTGACCTCGGGTCAGGGCTCGTCGCCACTCATGGATTTAGCGACATCGGCGGCTGCGTTTTACCAAAACTTGGTAATCGCAGCCGCTGTTACTCCCAGTAAGAAACCCGACGGCATTCGTCGAGGCATGTCCGGAAGATCCGGCTGTCAGTGCCCCGGCCGTCGCGACCCTGTGTGCCCGGTCTAAGCTGAACGGCCGCTCCGCGGTTATCAGGCCGTTACTCACAAGTAACGCAGCCCCTTGTGCGCAGCCCGCGGATGCACCACGATCGGCCAAGCTCGGTCCAAAGCTCGCCGCCCTGCAACCCATCGGTGCGCGGGCCTTGGGTCCCCACCGGGCAGACCGGCATCCGCACCACGCCCCACCCCAGCACCACCCGCCGGTCTCGTGGACAGGGGGGTCTCTGCCCCGCGGCAGATGCCTGTCCGCGTTAACGAGGTTGCGCGAGAGCGTGGCCAGTGGTTGTCGCTCGGGGGTGATCGCCGACAGCTCGGACGCACGTACAGCTACTGCTCCGTTGACGGCGCTCCCCTTCCCGAGGACGTAGCGCTTCTCCCATCCCAGGCTGGGAGCGGCCCGCGTGAGCGGGTCGTTTCGGGCCGGAGATGTACGTCCGAGAAGGAGGAAAGTCATGGAGTCCCTGGCTCGTGGCGGGACCAGATGGAAGCGGTTCGCCGTCGTCATGGTGCCGAGCGTTGCCGCGACGGCCGCGATCGGTGTCGCCCTCTCGCAGGGTGCGCTGGCGGCGTCGTTCAGCGTCTCCGGCCAGCAGTTCAAGGTCGCCGCCGAGCGCCTGGACGGCACCGGGTTCGTGCAGTACGGCGCGGTCGACTCGACCAAGGCCGGTAAGAAGCCCGTCGCGGTCGTCGGTTTCGACGAGGCCAAGATCCGCGGCATGTGCCAGTCGGTCGTCGTTCCTGTCCCCGCGTTCGGTGACATGACGATGCAGCTGACCGCCGGTGGCGAAGGCGCTCCGAAGGTAGAGGCCAAGAAGCTCTACATCGACGCCGACGACATGAACGCCAACGCGACGTTCAACAACATCGACATCGGCGTCGCCGTGGACGAGACCACCAAGGGTCCCGGTCCGCACAAGGGCGACAAGTTCGAGTCCGGTTCGTTCTCGCAGCAGGCCGAGAGTGCGACGTTCACCGACGTCAAGCAGCGGGCCTGGGCCACGACGGCCGGCACGTTCAAGCTCAGCGGACTCAAGATGTCCGTCAAGAAGGGCAAGAACGAGTGCTACTGAGGCACTGATCCCCGGCGGGCGCGGAACGCGTGCCGCAGGCCCGGCAGTTGCCGTGCCGCAGCGGCGGACCGCGCCCGCGGGGACCGCTCCACCCAAGCAAGTTGTGTGCCAGTCCCGAGGAGCTGTACGACATGAGCGCCGACACGCGACAGAGGCTGACGAACGGGTTCAGCCAGAAGCGCAGTTCGTTCCGGGAATGGCGCGGACAGCGTCCGTTCTGGGGCGGGATGCTGACGCTGCTCGCGGGTATCCCGATCATGTACATCCCGTATCAGAACTTCACCCTGGGCTCGCTCACCATCCGCATGTCGACGACGGCGGGTGCGGGATCGCTGATCATCGGCGTCCTGCTGGTGGTGCTCGGGCTGACGATGTGGTTCCAGCCGCACTCCAGGGTCTTCGCCGGTGTCGCGGCGATCTTGCTGGCATTGGTCTCACTGGTCGTCTCGAACGTCGGCGCGTTCATGATCGGCTTCCTGCTCGGGCTGCTCGGCGGTGCCCTCGGCGTCGCCTGGGCCCCGGGCAAGCAGGAGGCGGGCGGCGACGGCAACAGCCGCGCCGGGGAGCAGCAGGCGGCGGAGCCCGACCGGGCGCCGTCCAGCCCCACGTACTCCTCGCAGCCGCACGCGGGCCGGGACGCGCACGGCGCGCCGGACCCGGGAGCGGGCACCGGCAGCGCCCTGGACGACCTTTCAGTCTTCGGAACGGCTCCGCCCGGCGGGGCCGACGGGAACCACGGGAACGGGAGGCACCGTGCCGGGTGACGAGGTGCATGAGGAGGCGGGAGCGTCCGCGACGTCGGGTTACGTCGCCGCGGACGCCGACGGCGGAAGAAGGGCCCCGCGCCACGCGGCCCCGCGCAAGCCGCTGTTGACCCGTCTGCATGTCCCCGCGGGCAAGGCGATAGCCATCGCGGCGATGCCGTCCGCTGTCCTGATGGGCATGGGACTCACGCCGCAGCTGGCGAACGCCAAGCCGCTGCCCAAGAACCCCTTCAAGCCCGGCCCTTGCGTGTCCCAGCAGGACCAGGACGCGCAGGAGCAGGAGGAGAAGGCCGAGCGGGCGGCGAAGGAGAAGGCGGAGCGCGAGAAGGCCGAGAAGAAGAAGGCGGCCGAGGAGAAGGCCGAGCGCGAGAAGGCGGAGCGGGAGAAGGCCGAAGAGGACGGCTCCGGCTCGGACTCCTCGGGCGACTCCGGCTCGGATTCCGGTGCGGACTCCGGTTCCGGCGACTCCACCGAGCCCTCGGACGGTTCCTCGGACACGGACGAGTCCGGGAAGAACCCGCTCGACCCGCTGGGCCTCGGGGACAAGATCAAGGACGCCTTCACCCCCGACGACCAGGAGCGCGTCGAGGAGGCCCGGCAGAACGCTGCCGAGCAGGACAAGTCCGGGAGTGACGCGGCCGGTTCGGACACGGCGCAGGACTCCGGCACGGCCGAGGCGGACTCCGGTGCGAAGCCGGACGTCGGCGGCGCGCTGGAGGACACCGTCGGCAAGGTCGGCGACGGCGTCGAGGACACCACCGGCAAGCTGGAGCAGGGGGCCGAGGACGCCAAGGACAAGCTCGGCGACGTCAAGTTCCCCAGCACCAAGGAGGAGGCGCAGGACGCGGCCGACGGCAAGACGGCCATGCCCTGCGTCGAGGAGAAGAAGTCCGAGGGCAAGGACGAGCAGACCGCCGCGACCCTGCCCAACGACCCCTGGCAGCTGGACGCGAGCTCGCTCGCGCTGCACGGCCTGGACTACAAGGGCGTCGTCAACGTCAAGACGGCGAGCGGCCAGACCAAGCAGGTCCTGAAGTTCACCGCGGACAGCCTCGACATCGGCGACCTGCACCAGACGGTCAAGGGCCCGGACGGGACCACGTACCACGTGCAGGCCGCGAAGGGCTCCAAGTCGACGATCAGGGGCGGCCAGGTGACGATGTACACCGAGCGCCTGGAGGGCAACCTCTTCGGGCTGATCCCGATCGTCTTCGACCCCGAGCACCCGCCGCCGCTCAACGTCCCCGAGGCGTACTTCACCAAGGTGAAGGTCACGCAGGCAGGCCAGTTCGGCGGCAACCTGACCGTCCCGGGCCTGCACCAGTTCGTGGACTGAGCCCGCCGCGGGTGACCGCGCGGACTCGTGCACGGGAGCCGCACACGACGAAGGCCCGCCACCCCGGAACGGGGCGGCGGGCCTTCGCCGTGTGCGCGGTGCGTCAGCTCTGGGCGCGGCCCAGGTGGTGCACGCGGACCATGTTCGTCGTGCCGGGGACGCCGGGGGGCGAGCCGGCGGTGATGAGCATGACGTCGCCCTCGTCGTAGCGCTGGAGCTTCAGCAGCTCGGCGTCGACGAGGTCGACCATCTCGTCCGTGTGGTCGACGTGCGGGACGACGAAGGTCTCCACGCCCCAGCTGAGCGTCAGCTGGTTGCGGGTCTCCGGGTCCGTGGTGAACGCCAGGATCGGCTGGAGGGTGCGGTACCGGGACAGACGGCGGGCCGTGTCACCGGACTTGGTGAAGGCCACCAGCGCCTTGCCGTCCAGGAAGTCCGCCATCTCGCAGGCCGCGCGGGCCACGGCGCCGCCCTGCGTGCGGGGCTTCTTGCCGGGGACCAGCGGCTGGAGGCCGCGGCTGAGCAGCTCGCCCTCGGCCGCCTCGACGATCTTCGACATCGTCTTGACGGTCTCGAACGGGTACTGGCCGACGGAGGACTCCGCGGAGAGCATCACCGCGTCCGCGCCGTCCAGGATCGCGTTGGCGACGTCGGACGCCTCGGCGCGCGTGGGACGGGAGTTGGTGATCATCGACTCCATCATCTGGGTCGCGACGATCACCGGCTTGGCGTTCCGGCGGCACATCTCGACGAGCCGCTTCTGCACCATCGGCACCCGCTCCAGCGGGTATTCGACGGCGAGGTCACCGCGGGCGACCATCACGCCGTCGAAGGCCATGACCACGGCCTCCATGTTCTCGACGGCCTGCGGCTTCTCGACCTTGGCGATGACCGGCACCCGGCGGCCCACCTCGTCCATGACGCGGTGCACGTCGCGGACGTCGCTCGCGTCCCGGACGAAGGAGAGCGCGACCATGTCGCAGCCCATGTTCAGCGCGAACTTGAGGTCCTCGATGTCCTTCTCGGACAGCGCGGGCACGTTCACGGCCGCGCCCGGCAGGTTGATCCCCTTGTGGTCGGAGATCACGCCGCCCTCGATGACGATGGTGCGGACGCGGGGCCCGTCGACCTCGATCACCTGGAGCGCGACGTTGCCGTCGTTGATCAGGACCGAGTCGCCCTTGGTGACGTCACCGGGCAGGCCCTTGTAGGTGGTGCCGCAGATGGTGCGGTCACCCGGGACGTCGTCCGTGGTGATGGTGAACTCCTCACCGCGGACGAGCTCGACCGGGCCTTCGGCGAAGGTCTCCAGCCGGATCTTCGGGCCCTGGAGGTCGGCGAGGACGCCCACCGCGCGGCCGGTCTCCTCGGAGGCCTTGCGCACGCGGTGATAGCGCTCCTCGTGCTCCGAGTGGGAACCGTGGCTCATGTTGAAACGGGCCACGTTCATGCCGGCCTCGATCAGCGTCTTCAGCTGCTCGTAGGAGTCGACGGCTGGGCCCAGGGTGCAGACGATTTTGGAACGGCGCATGAAGACGATCCTATCTTTTTGTTCAAGAGTGGAACGAACTGGGGGTGAGCCGGATCACGCGGCGGGTGCGTTGACCAGCGCGTATGTCTGCTGCGCGATCTCCAGCTCCTCGTCCGTGGGGACCACGGCGACCGCGACGCGTGCGTAGTCCGGGGAGATCAGCCGCGGCCCGCCGTCCCGCGCCGCGTTGCGGTCGCTGTCGACGGCCAGCCCCAGCTCCTCCAGGCCGGCCACCGCGGCCTCGCGCACCGGGGCGGAGTTCTCCCCGACCCCGGCGGTGAACACCACGGCGTCCACCCGTCCCAGCACGGCGTAGTAGGCGCCGATGTACTTCTTCAGCCGGTGCGTGTAGATGTCGAACGCCAGCTTCGCAGCCTCGTCTCCCTCCTCCACACGGCGGCGGATCTCCCGCATGTCGTTGTCCCCGCACAGCCCGACGAGACCGCTCTTCTTGTTGAGCAGCTCGTCGACCTCGTCGGCGGACATTCCTGCCACCCGCCCGAGGTGGAAGACCACGGCCGGGTCGATGTCCCCGGAACGGGT
This sequence comes from Streptomyces sp. HNM0574, assembly GCF_012726235.1. Lineage (GTDB taxonomy): Bacteria > Actinomycetota > Actinomycetes > Streptomycetales > Streptomycetaceae > Streptomyces. The sequence goes on along the minus strand of NZ_JAASAH010000003.1, from coordinate 130,327 downwards.
GCCCATGACCAGCCCCTCCAGCGGGGTCAGGCCCATGGACGTGTCCACGCAGCGGCCGCCCTCGACGGCCGAGGCCGAGGCGCCGTTGCCGAGGTGCAGCACGATCACGTTCACCTCGGACGGGTCCTTGCCCAGCAGCTTCGCCGTCTCCCTGGAGACGTACGCGTGCGAGGTGCCGTGGAAACCGTAGCGGCGGATGCGGTGGTCGTCGGCCGTCCGCACGTCGATCGCGTACCGGGCCGCGTGCTCCGGCATCGTCGTGTGGAAGGTGGTGTCGAAGACCGCGACCTGCGGCAGCCCCGGGTTCAGCGCCTGCGCGGTGCGGATGCCCGTCAGGTTCGCCGGGTTGTGCAGCGGGGCCACGGGGACGAGGCGCTCGATCTCCTTCAGCACCGCGTCGTCGATCACCGTCGGCTCCGTGAACCACTTGCCGCCGTGCACCACCCGGTGCCCGATCGCGGCCAGTTCGGGGGAGTCCAGGCCCAGGCCGTCCGCCGCCAGCTCCTCGGCGACGGCCTTCAGTGCCGCCTCGTGGTCCGGGATCGGGCCGGTGCGCTCGCGGCGCTCGCCCTCCCCGGAGGGGGTGTGCGCCAGACGGGAGGTCTCCTCGCCGATCCGCTCCACCAGGCCGACGGCCAGCCGGGAGTGGTCGGCCATGTCGAGCAGCTGGTACTTCACGGACGAGGAACCGGAGTTGAGGACGAGGACCCGGGTCGCTGCCGGGTCGGCGGGAGACGGCTGGACGGTCACGGACACGCTCTGCTTTCTCTGGGGGAACGGGAGGAGGGGGTCAGACGGGCGCGGCGGGGGCGGCGCCGGGACGGTTGCTCACGACTGGGCCTGGGCCTGGATCGCGGTGATGGCGACGGTGTTGACGATGTCCTGCACCAGCGCGCCCCGCGAGAGGTCGTTCACCGGCTTCCGCAGGCCCTGGAGCACCGGCCCGACGGCCACCGCACCGGCCGAACGCTGCACCGCCTTGTAGGTGTTGTTGCCGGTGTTCAGGTCCGGGAAGACCAGCACCGTGGCCTGGCCCGCGACCTTCGACTCGGGCAGCTTCGTCGCCGCCACCGAGGGCTCGACGGCCGCGTCGTACTGGATCGGGCCCTCCACCAGCAGGTCCGGGCGCCGCTCGCGCACCAGCGCGGTCGCCTCCCGCACCTTGTCGACACCGGAACCGGAACCGGAGGTGCCGGTCGAGTACGAGAGCATCGCGATCCGCGGCTCCACCCCGAACTGCGCGGCGGTGGCGGCCGACTGGACGGCGATGTCCGCGAGCTGCTCGGCGTTCGGGTCCGGGTTCACGGCGCAGTCGCCGTAGACCAGGACGCGGTCGGCCAGGCACATGAAGAAGACCGAGGAGACGATCGAGGCGTCCGGCTTGGTCTTGATGACCTCGAACGCGGGCCGGATCGTCGCCGCCGTGGAGTGCACGGCGCCGGAGACCATCCCGTCGGCCAGGCCCTCGCGCACCATCAGGGTGCCGAAGTACGAGACGTCGGCGACCACGTCGTGCGCCAGCTCGAAGGTGACGCCCTTGTGCGCGCGCAGCTGCGCGTACGACTCGGCGAAGCGCTCGCGCAGCGGCGAGGTCTGCGGGTCGACGACCCGGGCCGTGGCCTGGGGGCCCGAGGCGACCTCGCCGTCGTCCAGCAGGGCCAGCCCGATGCCGAGTTCGGCCGCGCGCTTGCGGACGGCGGTGGGCTCGCCGAGCAGCGTCAGGTCGCAGATGCCGCGGCGCAGCAGCACCTCGGCGGCGCGCAGCACGCGCTCCTCGGCGCCCTCCGGCAGCACGATGTGCCGCCGGTCGTCGCGGGAGCGGCCGACGAGCTCGTGCTCGAACATCATCGGCGTGACGCGCTCGCTGCGGACCACCGACAGGTGCTCGGTGAGCCGGCCGGTGTCCACGTGCGTCTCGAACAGGCCGAGCGCGATCTCCGCCTTGCGCGGCGTCGCGGCCGTCAGCTTGCCCTCCAGCGAGAAGAGTTCGGCCGCGGTCGGGAACGAGCCGCCCGGCACCGACAGCACCGGCGTGCCGGGCGCCAGCCGCGCGGCGAGCGCCATGGCCTCCTCGCCGGGCTGCTCGTCGAGGGTGAGGACGACGCCGGCTATCGCGGGGGCGCCCGCCGAGTGCGCGGCGAGGGTGCCGACGATCAGGTCGGCGCGGTCCCCCGGGGTGATCACCATGCAGCCCTCGGTCAGGGCCGGGAGGAACGCGGGCAGGTGCGCGCCGCCGAAGACGAAGTCCCGTACGTCACGGGCCAGCCCGGAGGCGTCGCCGAGCAGGACCTCGGCGCCGAGGGTGTCCCGGACCTGCGCGACGGTCGGCGCGGAGAGCGCCGGCTCCTCGGGCAGCACGTACACCGGCTCGGGCAGGTGGTCGCCGAGCCGCCGGGCTGCCTCGCCGGCCTCGGCGTCCCGGACCCGGTTGGCGATCATGGCGACGAGGTCGCAGCCGAGGGACGTGAAGGCGTGGTGCGCGTTGCGGACCTCGGCCGTCACCGACTCCGCGTCCTGGCCCTGGGTGCCGACGACCGGCAGCACGGAGGCGCCGAACTCGTTCGCCAGCCGCGCGTTGAGCGCCAGCTCGGCGGGGAGCTGGGTGTCCGCGTAGTCGGTGCCGAGGACGAGCACGGCCTCGTACTCGTCGGCGACGGCGCGGAACCGGTCGACGAGCTGCGAGACCAGCTCGTCGGTGCCCAGCTCGGCCTGGAGCGCGGCGGCCTTCTCGTACCGCATGCCGAAGACCGTCTCCGGCGGCTGGCTCAGCCGGTAGCGGCTGCGCAGCAGGTCGTACAGCCGGTCCGGTCCTTCGTGCATCAGGGGGCGGAAGACGCCGACGCGGTCGACCTGCCGCGTCAGCAGTTCCATCACGCCGAGCTCGACGACCTGCCGTCCGTCGCCTCTGCCGATTCCGGTCACGTACACGCTGCGGGTCACGCGTGCTCTCCCATTGCTCTTCGGGGTCGGGTGGGGCGGCCCGTCGCGGGCGGCTGCCGGAGGCGGCGGTGACTCCGGCGCGTACCGGGCCGGTGCGGCCCGCGCGGATAAAGCATCGGTAAAACGCCCGTACGAGTGCGCTTACCCCCTTGACAGTACCTGGCCGTGCGGATATGGCGCTCGGCCAGGTTGCCGGTGGCCGACCCGGGTGCGGAAAGCCGCAGGCAGAGCCAGGATGGCGGGGCCCGCGGGCCCGGAACGATCAAGGGCGGGAACGGGCCGCCGGACGCGAGGTACGGCTTGCCTTCAAGACATGAAACAATCGCACCGGCTCAGGCTCACCGGTTCCCCTACACAGATCAGAAGCCAGCAGCGACCCGCACCTCCCAGCGGGCCACTACCGAGCAGGAGAAGCGAACCCCATGCGTATCGGAGTCCTCACCGCCGGCGGCGACTGCCCTGGTCTGAACGCCGTGATCCGGTCCGTCGTCCACCGCGCAGTCCACGACCGAGGCGACGAGGTCATCGGTTTCGAGGACGGCTTCAAGGGCCTGCTCGACGGCCGCTACCGCACCCTCGACATCAACTCCGTCTCCGGCATCCTCGCCCGCGGCGGCACCATCCTCGGCTCCGCCCGCCTGGAGCGCGACCGGCTGCGCGACGCCTGCGACAACTCCGAGGAGCTCGTCGAACGCCTCGGCCTCGACGCCCTCATCCCCATCGGCGGCGAGGGCACCCTCACCGCCGCGCGGATGCTCGCCGACGCGGGCCTGCCGGTCGTCGGCGTCCCCAAGACGATCGACAACGACATCTCCGCCACCGACCGCACCTTCGGCTTCGACACCGCCGTCGGCGTCGCCACCGAGGCCATGGACCGGCTGAAGACCACCGCCGAGTCCCACCAGCGCGTGATGGTCGTCGAGGTCATGGGACGGCACGCGGGCTGGATCGCGCTGGAGGCCGGCATGGCCGCGGGCGCGCACGGCATCTGCGTCCCCGAGCGGCCCTTCGAGGTCGACTCCCTGGTCAAGATGGTCGAGGAGCGCTTCGCGCGGCAGAAGCGGTTCGCGATCGTCTGCGTCGCCGAGGGCGCCCACCCCGTCGAGGGCTCCATGCCGTACGAGAAGGGCGTCATCGACCAGTACGGGCACGAGCGCTTCGTCGGCATCGGCAACCGTCTCGCGGGCGAGCTGGAGCACCGGCTCGGCAAGGAGGCCAAGGCCGTCATCCTCGGCCACGTCCAGCGCGGCGGCACCCCCACCGCGTACGACCGCGTCCTCGCCACCCGCTTCGGCTGGCACGCCGTCGAGGCCGCGCACCGCGGCGACTTCGGCCAGATGACCGCGCTGCGCGGCACCGAGATCGTCATGACCCCGCTCGCCGACGCGGTCAGCGAACTCAAGCGCGTCCCGCAGGACCGCATGGACGAGACGGAGTCCGTCTTCTGACGGACGGCTGACGCGGGCCCCGCCGCCCCTTCCGGGTGCGCGGGGTCTGGTCACCGCGGCCCGGCTGCGGTCCACTACGGGCCATGACTCCACGGACCGGGTCCGCACAGCCGAAGAGCGACGGGTTCCTCCGCGTACTCGGCCGGGGCGACGTACTGGCGCTCGCCTTCGGCGCCATGATCGGCTTCGGCTGGGTCGTCCTCACCTCGGACTTCATCCGCGCCGCCGGACCCGGCGGCGCGGCCCTCGCCTTCGCCGTCGGCGGCGTCGTCGTCGCGCTCGTCGGCCTCTGCTACGCCGAACTCGTCTCCGCCATGCCGCACGCGGGCGGCGAACACGTCTACGGGCTGCGGGCGTTGGGCATACGCGCCTAGAATCAAGAAGCTGTCACCGCGTCCTCCGGGAACGGCTCCGTTGCGGCGAGGCTGTCGCCCTGCCCCAGACACTGCTGCACCTCACCCGGCCTTCCCGCCGGGCACCTTTGATGCCATCGCCGGCTACCAGGTGCACGCCACCTGGGTCGCCGTCGGCTCCGGCTCCGCCGTCGTCGTCACGCTGCTCAACTACCTCGGCATCCGGCCCGCCAGTCTCTTCCAGACCCTCGCCGTGCTGTTCCTGCTCGGCGTCGGCGCGCTGCTCGTCCTCGGCGCCCTCACCGGCGGCGAACGGGAGCACCTGACGCCGCTGTTCCGGGGCGGCGCCGGGGGTGTGCTCACGGTGCTGGTCGCGGTGCCGTTCCTGTTCGTCGGCTTCGACGTCGTCCCGCAGTCCGCCGCCGAGATCAACCTGCCGCGGCGGCTGGTCGGCACGCTGCTGGTGCTGTCCGTGGTGTGCGCCGCGCTCTGGTACGTCCTGGTCATGCTCACCGTCGGCGCCGGACTCGGGCCCGACGCGCTCGCCTCGGCCGACCTCGCCTCCGCCGAGGGCATGGCCGCGCTCTGGCACAGCCCGCTGATGGGCGACGTGCTCGTCCTCGGCGGCATCGCGGGCATCCTCACCAGCTGGAACGCCTTCCTCATCGGCGCCAGCCGGCTGCTCTACGCGATGGCCGCCTCCCGCATGCTGCCCACCTGGTTCGCCCGCCTCCACCCGCGCTTCCGCACCCCCTCCAACGCGGTCCTCTTCGTCGGCGGACTCTCCGCGCTGGCCCCGCTGTTCGGGGAGTCGATGCTGGAGTGGCTGGTCAACGCGGGCGGCATCAACATCGTCGTCGCCTACGTGGTCGTCGTCCTCAGCTTCCTCCGGCTGCGCCACCGCGAGCCCGCCATGGAACGCCCCTTCCGCGCCCCCGCCGGCCAACTCGTCGGCATCCTGGCCCTGTTGCTCAGCCTCGCCCTCGGCACCCTCTACCTCCCCGGCATGCCCGCGGCCCTCACCTGGCCCGCCGAATGGCTCATCGCCGGCGCCTGGTGGACCTTGGGCGCCCTCCTGCTGCTCCGCCTGCCGTGGACGGGGGCGGGTGCGGACGCGGAGGGGCGGCTGGTGGCCGCGGTGGAGCGGAGGCGGGGGCGGTGAGTCGGGGAGGGGTGTGTTGAACTCTCGTACGGACCGGGTGGGTTGGGGGTGTGCGCCTGGGGGGTGGGTGGTCCGGGGTGCGCTGGGTGGTCCTTCGGTGCGCCTTGTCGTGGGTGGGGCGGGGTGGAGGGCCAGGTGAGGGGCGTGTTGGCGGTTCCGTTCCGGTGGGGCGGCGGCGGGGAGCGGGGACGGGGCGGCGTGGGCGGTCGTGCTCGTCGGGGAAGGGATGTGAAGCGGCGGGAGGTGAGGGCTGCTCCGGGGGCGCCGTGCGACCGTTCGCCGTGAGACCGGGAGAAGCCCGTGGACAGCACACCTCCGGAGTCCGCACCGATCGACCTTCCGCTGCCGCCGCCTGGCAGCATGGGCCCGCCCGAGGAGCACCGGCGGCTGCGCCGGGAGTGCCCGATGGCCAGAATCCGGGACACCGGGGAGACGGTCTGGTACCTGACCCGCTACGCGGACGTCAGGGAACTGCTGGCCGACCGCCGCCTGATCCGGCCCAGCATCACCGACTGGGCGCTGGACCCGGACGTCCCCGAGCAGGACACCGGGCCCGCCCTGATCACCATGATGGAGATGGAAGGGCCCCAGCACCTCGCCCTGCGCAGATCCCTCGCCGAGGCGTTCAGCATCCGCTCCGCCCGCCGCCGGCTGCCCCGGCTCCGCGAACTGGCCGCGGGGCTGCTGGACCCCCTCGCCGCGTCCGGCCCGCCCGGCGACCTGACCGCGGGCTTCACCGAACCCTTCCCACTGCTCGCCGTCTGCGAGCTGACCGGCATCCCCTACGAGGACCGCGCGCACTATCTGCCCCTCGCGGACAAGGCGTTGGGCGCGCTGGACTCCGTCGAGGAGGGGCGCCGGGTCACGGTGCAGCTCCAGGAGTACATGGGCGCGCTGATCGCGGAGAAGCGGCACCGGCCCGCCGGCGACCTCCTCACGTACCTGGTGCGCGAGTGCGACCGGGGCGCGCTGGAGGAGGGGAGCGTCATGGGGTTCGGGCTGTCCATGCTCGTCGCCGGGTACCGGACGACGACCATGGTCCTGGGCAACGCCGTCGTCGCCCTGCTGGAGGAGCCGGAACGGTACGCCCTCCTCCGCGACGACCGCTCCCTGCTCCCCGGGGCGGTGGAGGAGATCCTGCGCTACGTCCCCGTCATGAACGGCGCGATCGTGCTCCGGGCCACCGAGGACATCCCGTGGAACGGGCACACGATCCGTGCGGGCGATGCCGTCCTGCCCGTGGTGGCGGCGGCCAACCGGGACGAGCGGGTGTTCACCGAACCGGACGGCTTCGCCCCGCGCCGGCGGTACAACCCCCACCTCATGTTCGGCCGGGGCCCGCACAGCTGCATCGGCTCGCACCTGGCACGGGCCGAACTCACCGCGGGCCTTGAGGCGTTGCTCGACCGTTTCCCGCACCTGCGCCCGGCCGAGGGCCACGCCCCCACCTGGGAGGACGTCTCCCCGATCAGGTCACCTCTCACTCTGCCGGTCAGCTGGTGAGGGGCGTCTGACGTCCGGTTCCTCTGCCTCTTCGGGGTGCGTGGGGTCTGGACGCGGAGGCGCGGCCGCGCACGGCGGGGAGTGGTGACGAGTGGTCTGCTCGTCACCCTTCACCGTGACTTCGCGTTGCCCGGTGTGGCGGGAGGGAGTGCACCGGGCGCACTCGCAAGGTGGGTATCCGGCCGGATTGGTCAGCCGTAGCCGTGCATCCGCTCTCGCGTGGAATTCGCGCGTCGGCGACCACGAGCGGCCGGAATCACGGGACACCCGAAGCGTCATCCGTGACCCGTCTTCGCTCAACGTCCGAGCTCCCGTACGTACCGTGCAAGGCGAAGCGCCTCCTCGGCCGACATGCCGCCCAGCGCGACGTGCCCCCGGCCGTTGACGGGGTAGTCGCCGGTCAGGGACGGAAAAGTGAACCCCGCTTCCTTGAGTGCGCTCTGGAGTTCCCGGGCGGCGTCGTCGCCGTGCTGTAAGGCTCCGGCTGCCGTCATGTCGTGGGGATCGGTTTGCCTCATACCGTCACTGTGCCGGGACGCTCCGGACGTCCCCAGGGACGTAACGTCCCACTCTCACCACGTTATTGGGCCACACCCAGGAAGTCGGCGAGCTTCCTCAGCCCCGGTGGCCGGACCGGCCCGGACCACAGGTCGGTCACGATCGTGACCGCCAGTGTGTGGTGCCGCATCCACCCGGGGGCAACCCTGCGCAGCGCTTCGAGGGCCTTCACTGCGCTGTTCGCGTCGCCCACGTCGGTGTGGGCGCGAGCGACGTCCAGTAGCAGCCAGGTGCGCCAGGACGGCGGGGTGTCCTTGCTCAGTCGCATGCCGCGGGCCAGGTGCAGGGCCTCTTCCGGGCGGGCGTGCTGCACGGAGAGGCGTACGCGTTCGATACGTACCGATGAGCGGCTGAAGACGGATACGAGCCTGCTGTCCTCCGGAGGCGGCAGCTTCGTGAGCCTGCCCGCCGCCCGTTCCGCTGTCGTCATCATGTCGCTGGCCTGCGTGTAGTCCCCGCTCCGGGCGACGCTGGTGGCGGCGGACATCAGCAAGCCGCCCCAGACGCGGAGCCCTTCGGCCGTGCCGACGTGGTCGCGTTCGACGCCGTCGGCGGCGTACACGGCGAGGTGCGAGGCGTCGTCCAGCCGGTTCTGACGTTGGTACGCCCAGGCGACGGAGTTGGACACCATGGGGGCCAGCAGCGGGTCCGAGGATGCCTCCGCCGCCACTATGGCCCGCTCCAGGCTGGACAGCGCGAGGTCCGTCTTACCGAGGCGGATGGCCAAGTGCCCGCCCAGCTGCAGGGCTTTGGCGAGCGCCGCTTGCCCCGCGGCCCGTTGCTCCGCGCTCCCTACGGCGGCGGAGAGACGCGCGTCGGTGATGACGCCGGGAAGGATTTCCATCAGCCTGCCGAACTCGGCCGCGTGGTACAGCGTCCAGGCATCGGCCAGTTCTGCTCTGAGCAGCGGCAGGGAAAGCCTCTCGGCCCCCGTCGGCTCGGGAGGCGGCATGAAGAGCGGAGGCAGGATGGCCCGGCGGACGGCAACCAGAGCCGGGGGCTCGACCTCTCCGTTGGACGGTACGCCGGGCGGGTCGCCCATGAGCGAGGTGACCTCGACGCCCAGGCCGCGTGCCAGTGCGTGCAACGTGGGGAGCCGCGCCGAATGTTTGCGCCTCTGCTCCAACTTCCGCACCACGTCCGCGGAAACACCGGACTTGGCGGCCAGGCTTTCCTGCGTCAACTCTGCCATGCGGCGCAGACGGGACAGGCGATCGCCGATGTGCTCAGCCATGGACCCGAGGTTACGCCGCCGAACGGCCGCGAGGGCGGGAGAGTTCCTTCCCGCCTCTCACGGGTTGTCACAAGGGTTGTTCGTGGACCCTCTCGACGGCGCCGCACCCCGAAAGGCGGGGCGGGCCCGCGACAAAGGGGCGCGGGGAACTGCGCAAAAAGGGGCGCGGGGAACTGCGCGAAGGCCCGGGCCACGACGGCGCCGCACCCGAAAAGCGGCGTGGCCCGAAAACCGGCGTGAGCCCGAGAAGTCGCGCGGGCAACTACCGTCGCGCCCCCGCTACGGCGCGGTCTCCTGGGCGCGTACGCGAGCGCGGCCAAAGGCCAGGGTCAGGCCGAGGCCGAGAGCGAGCGCGGCGAGGACGCCGAGGTTGGCCCCGGCCCACGGTCCGCTCCTGCCGCCCAGACCGAGCGGACCCAGCAGGTAGCCCTGCCAAGTGAGCCAGGCCGCACCGGAGTTGGTGACCAGACCCCAGCCCACGGCCGTGGCACCGGCCAGCAGCGCGACGGGCGCCCGCCGTACGTCGCCGTACCTGCCCGCGCGGTCGAAGAGGCCGGCCTCGTCGTACGGGCGGGTGCGCAGGGCGACGTCGGCGAGCATGATCCCGCACCAGGCGGCGACGGGGACGCCGAGCGTGGTGAGGAACCCGGTGAACGCGTCGAGGAACCCGTCGGCGAGGAACACCATGCAGACCGTGCCCGCGATCATCAGGGCGCCGTCGATGGCGACGGCCGCGTGCCGGGGGACGCGGACGCCGACGGCCAGCAGCGCCAGCCCCGAGGAGTAGATGTCGAGCACCGCGCCGCCGACGAGCCCCAGCACGGCGACGACGGCGAAGGGGAGCAGGAACCACAGCGGCAGCAGCGTCGTCAGCGCTCCGACGGGGTCGGCGGCGACGGCCCCGCGCAGTTCCGGCGAGGAACCCGCCAGCAGCAGCCCGGCCACGAACAGGAGCAGCGGCGCCGCCGAGGCACCGAGCACCGTCCAGCCCGCGACGGCCGCGCCGCGGGTGCGGCGCGGCAGGTAGCGCGAGTAGTCGGCGGCCGCGTTGACCCAGCCGAGGCCGAATCCGGTCATCAGGAACACCAGCGCGCCGAGCACCTGTTGGGCGGAACCGGAGGGCAGCGCGGTGACCGTCGCCCACCGGATCTCGTCGGCGACCAGGGCCACGTACCCGAGGGTGAGCACGCCCGTGACGACGGTGATGACGGCCTGCAGGCGCATGATGAGACCGAAGCCGGCGATTCCGGCGAGGACGGTCAGGGCCGAGACGAGGACGAGCGCCGCGAGCTTCGTGGACGTGTCGCCGCCCCAGCCCAGCCGGTCGAAGACGGTGGCGGTCGCCAGGGTGGCGAGGGTGACCAGCACCGTCTCCCAGCCGACGGTCAGCAGCCAGGAGACGGCCGACGGGAGCCGGTTGCCGCGGACGCCGAACGCGGCGCGGCTCAGCACCATCGTCGGGGCCGACCCGCGCTTGCCCGCGACCGCGATCACCCCGCACAGCAGGAAGGAGAAGACGATGCCGGCCACCCCGGCGGCGAGGGCCTGCCCGAAGGACAGCCCGAAGTCGAGCGCGAAGGCGCCGTAACTCAGGCCCAGCACCGAGACGTTGGCCCCGAACCACGGCCAGAACAGCTGCGCGGGACGTCCGGTGCGCTCGGCGTCCCCGATGACGTCCAGCCCGTGCCGCTCGACGGCCGTCCCGCGCGCCGAGGCCGCGGCGCCGCCCCCTTGCTCTGCCATCCCGCCCCCGATCCGCCCCCGGTGATCCGACGTGAGCCTGGCCGGTGGCGGAGGCGCGGTCAAGGGCACGACGCCCGGGCGGAACCGTCTGGCGCGCGCGGCCCGGAGCGGGCAGACTCACCGGCCATGCCGACACCACCGCCGAACGGCCCGCTGTGCACCCGCGATTCGCTCACCGCCGAGCTGCGCGCCCTCGGTGTCGTGCCGGGCGAGACCGTTAGGGGCGCGGGGAACTGCGCGAGCGGCCACGGCGGCGGGGCGGGCCGGTGACGGCATTGCGCACCCCGCGCCGGGGCTGAGGCGCTGCGCTTGCCAGCCCTGCGCCTCGGCGCAGTTCTCCCAAGCGCGGGGCGGGCCCGCGACAAAGGGGCGCGGGGAACTGCGCAAAAAAGGGGCGCGGGGAACTGCGCAACCCCCGAGCCCCGACGGCGCCGCACCCGAGCAGCCGGGGCGAGCCCGCAAAAAGGGGCGCGGGGAACGGCGCGAAAGACCACAACGCCGCCGCACCCCGAGCAGGAAACGCACCCCGCACCGCGGCCCGGGCTACAGCCCCCCGACCTCCGACCAGAAGTGCTCCAGAATGTCCGCGAGAAAGACGCGCCCCGCCTCGCGCGCCTGCTCGGAGGAGTCATCGGCGGCCCAGCTGAGGGACGCCGCGGTGGTGGACTGGTACTGCTCGTGCAGGGCGCGCAGCACCACCTCCAGCTCCTCGCGCTCCAGCGGGACGAGCTTGCCGACGGGGCGCAGGTACGGCTGCCAGCGGGCGGTGACGGCGTCGCGGAGGAGCCGGGCCAGGCGGTCCGCCTTGCCGGTGAGCGCGAGCGCCGCGTCCGGCGGGAGCCCGAGGGTGTGGGCGAGGAGTGCGGCCTGCCCGTCGTTGCCGGTCCAGGCGCCGGTCTCCTCGGCGCGTTCGTAGGAGTGCGCGTCCATGCCGATGGCGCGGGCCACGTCGGCGACGGCCATGCCGCCGGCCAGCCGGTGTTCCCGGAGCGTGGTGGGCCGGGAGAGCAGGTCGGCCGGTGAGCACCAGAGGGCGCCCGCAAGGGCGGTGAGCTGGGATTCGTCCGGGGTGCCGAGCCCCGCCTCCCAGGCGGCGACGGTGCGTGCCGTGACCTGCGCCCCGTAGGCGGCGCGCATCCCGTACGCCACGTCCTGCGGTGTCATGCCGAGGGCCTCGCGCAGGCGGCGCGCGGCGGCCGCGTCGAGGGGGGACGAGCTGTGCGGGGCGGGACGGGAGGGACGGCCGTGGTGCATCCGCACACGGTAGGGGCGCCGAAGCGGCCGCCCCTACCGTGCGTTCACACGAAGTCGCGGATCGTAGGAACGGCCAGCGCGGGCCGCCCCTTCACCCCTTGACCGCGCCGCCCAGCGTGAACCCGCCGCCGAGCCGCCGGGCGATGAGGACGTACAGCAGCAGCACGGGCGTCGAGTAGAGGATCGAGAAGGCGGCCAGCTCGCCGAAGGCGATGGAGCCGAAGTCCCCGAAGAAGGTGAAGACGCTGACGGAGGCCGGGAGCTGGTCGGGGGTGAGCAGCAGCATGAAGGGGACGAAGAAGTTCCCCCACATCATGATGAAGCTGTAGACCGTGACGACGGAGATGCCGGGTCCCATCAGCGGCAGCACGACCCGGGTGAGGGTCTGCGTCCAGCTCGCCCCGTCGGTCCGCGCGGCCTCCTCCAGGACGAGGGGTACGCCGTCCATGAAGTTCTTCATCAGCCAGATGGCGAAGGGCAGTTGGGAGGTGGCGAGGAAGAGCGCGGTGCCCCACAGCGTGTCGATGAGGTTGATCTGCACGAACAGGCCGTAGACGGGGACCATCACGGCGGTCACCGGCAGGCAGGTCGTGAACAGGATCGTCAGCAGGTACGGCCGGGCGAAGCGGGACCGGAAGCGGGAGAGCGGGTACGCCGCGAGCGTCGCGCACACGATGGTGACGAGGGTGGCGCCGCCGCACAGCAGCAGGCTGTTGCGCATCGGGACGAAGGTGATGTCCTCCGTCATCACGGCCGAGAAGTTGCCCAGCGTCGGCTCCTCGGGCGGCCGCACCCGCAGCGTCGCCTCGGCGTCGAGCGAGGCCAGTACCAGCCACAGCAGCGGGACGGCGAACGCCAGCCCGAGGACGGCCAGTCCGAGGTCGGCGGCCAGCCGCTGCCGGGTGCGGCGGCTCAGTACGCGCGGGGGCACGTCACACCTCCTCGCGCATCAGGCGCAGGTAGACGAGGGAGAAGAGGGCGCCGACGACGAGCAGCAGCAGGGCCACCGCCGTGCCGTAGCCGATGAGCGCCTTGTTGAACGCCTGGTCGTACATGAACACGGGGAGGGTCTGGCTCCGGTTTCCCGGGCCGCCGCGCGTCATGGCCCAGATGAGGCCGAAGACGGACAGTGTCTGGAGGGTGTTGAGCATCAGGTTGGTGCCGATCGAGCGGCGGATCATCGGGAGCGTGATCCGCCACATCCGCTGCCATCCCGAAGCGCCGTCCACCTGCGCCGACTCGCTGATCTCGGACGGGATCCCGGTCAGCGCAGCCGAGTACACCAGCATCGAGAAGGCGGTGCCGCGCCAGATGTTGGCGAAGGAGACGGCGAGGATCGGCAGCGTGAACAGCCAGTTCTGGTCCGGCAGTCCGAGCCGGCCCAGTACGGCGTTGAGCGAGCCGTCCTCGCTGAAGAACGCGTACAGCAGGAACCCCGCGACGATCTCCGGCAGCACCCACGCGCCGATCACGACGGCCCCGGTGAGCGTCCGGACCGGCCTGCTCGCGCGCTGCATCAGCGCGGCCAGCGTCAGCCCGATGGTGTTCTGCCCGAGCACGGAGGAGACCAGGGTGAAGACCAGGGTGAGGACGACGGCGTTGCGGAACCCGGCGTCGCCGAACGCCCGCCGGAAGTTCTCCAGCCCGACGAACGAGGTCGACTCCTGGCCGGTCAACTGCAGGTCGGTGAAGGCGAGATAGCCGCAGTACGCGATCGGCCCGGCGAGGAAGAGCAGCAGCAGGACCGTCGCCGGGCTCAGCGGCAGCCAGCGCAGGAAGCGCAGCCGGTGCGCGGGCGGGCGGGCGGCGGTGGCGTCGACGGCGGCGCTCACTCGGACGTCACCCGCCCGTCGGTGATCGCCGTCAGCTGCTCGTCGTAGCGCCGCGCGGCCTGTTCGACGGTCAGGTCGCCGGTGGTCACGGCCTCCATGGCCTCGGTGATGGCGGTGGAGACCTGCGGGTAGACGGGCAGCGTCGGACGGTAGTGGGTGTGCTTCACGCGCTCGGTGAAGAAGGCCACCCCGGGCGAGGACGCGAGGTACCTGGGGTCCTTCGCGACGTCGTCCCGCACCGCGATCTGGGCGTTGCTGACGCAGAACGCGACAGCGTTGTCGGTCGTCTGGAAGGTTTCCAGCATCTCCCAGGCCAGCCGCGGGTTCTCCGACTTGCGGGGGATGGCCCAGGCCCAGCCGCCGGACATGCTGACCTCGCCGGGCGCCTGCCCGGCCTGCGTCGGCATCGGCGCCAGGCCCATCGTCTTCTCCCAGCCGGGCCAGGGACTGCCGCCGGACTTCAGCCACTGCTGCCCGAGCCAGGAGCCGTCCAGGTTGATCGCCAGCTTCCCCTCGGGCAGGTACTCGGTGGCCACCTTCGTCTTGATGTTGGGGTTGAGCGCGGCGCCGACGTCCGGGCCGAGCTTCTCCGCGTACACCGTCGACACGAACTCCAGGCTGTCGCGGAAGCCCTGGCCGCCGCGCACCCACTTCTTCTTCTCCCGGTCGTAGAGCGGGTCCTCGCCGGAGCCGGTGCCGTACAGCAGCGGCTGGAAGCCCTGCATGGCGGAGACCTCGCCGGACGCCTTGCCCGTGAAGACGTTCAGCGGGACGACGCCCGGCACCTTCTTCCGCACCGTGCGGGCGGCGTCGAGCACGTCCTCCCAGGTCCTCGGCTTCCAGTCGCGGGGCAGCCCGGCCTTCGCGAAGATCTTCCGGTTGAACCACAGGCCGCGGGTGTCGGTGCCGTCGGGGACGCCGTACGTCCGGCCGTCCTCGCCGCGCACCGACCGCTTGGCGCCCGCCGCGTACCGGTCCCAGTCCTTCCAGCTCTTGAGGTACCCGTCGAGCGGGCGCAGATAGCCGCTCTTCACATCGGAGTTGAGCAGGAAGGTGTCCTCGTAGACCAGGTCGGGCGCGGTGCGCGGGGAGCGCATCATCTGCTGGATCTTCGCGTAGTAGTCCTGCTGCGGCGCCTGGATGGGGATCAGCTCGACGTTCTTCCCCGGGTGCTTCTTCTCGAACTTCTCGGCGATCGCCTCGATGTAGTCGTCCCGGACGGTGACCTTCCGGTCGGTGTCCTTGGGGAAGGCGATCTTCACGGTGTCCGGATCGTTGCCCGTACCGCACGCGGTGAGCGCGCCGGCGGCGAGGACGGCGGTGACGGTGAGGACCAGCGGAGCACGGCGGCGCACAGGCATGACCTCCTCGGGCCATGGCCGAAACCACGCCGAACGCGCCACCGGCCACGGGCTGCTGCGGTGACGGTACGTTCACCCGGGCACGCGGCACGGGTCAATGCCCGTGCAGATCAGCCTTCTTGGTGACGGACACCGGCGCCCGCCTCACCCCCGGTGCCGGTAGCAGAACTCCGGGCGGCCGACCTGGCCGTACTGGGGTGCGCGGGCCGCGCTGCCCGCGTCCACCAGGTGTTCCAGGTAGCGGCGGGCGGTGATGCGGTTGATGCCGAGGAGTTCGGCGGCCGCGCTCGCGGTGAGGCCGGAATCGCCCGCGTCGAAGAGCGCACCCGTCACGGATTCCAGCGTCGGGGCGCTCAGGCCCTTGGGGAGGGTCACGGGGCGGGGCGCGCGCAGGTCGGCGAGGGCCCGGTCGACCTCGGCCTGGCTGACGGCCTCGCCGCCCGAACCCCGGGACGCCGCACGGAAGTCGGCGTACTGGCGGAGCCGGTCGCGCAGCGCCGGAAAGGTGAACGGCTTCAGCACGTGCTGGACGACGCCCAGCGAGACGCCCTCGCGGATGACGGTCAGGTCCCGGGCCGAGGTGACGGCGAAGACGTCCGTGGTGTGGCCGGCGGCGCGCAGCCCGCGCAGCAGGGTCAGCCCGCTGCCGTCGGGCAGGTACAGGTCGAGCAGGATCAGGTCGACGGGCGTGCGCTCCAGGGCACGCGCCGCCTCGGCGCGGGAGTGCGCCACCCCGGCGACGGCGAAGCCGGGGACGCGCGTGACGTAGCGCGCGTGCGCGGCGGCCGCCACCGGGTCGTCCTCGACGACCAGCACCTGGAGCGTCCCGCCGGCCTCCTCGGTCCCGCCCGTGCTCGCTTCCGGGTTCGCGCTCATGCTCCGGTGACCTCCTCCGACGGTCTCGTGCCTGCCCGTGCGTCCTCGTCCCGCGCGGCCGGCGGGCCGGTGAGCGGCAGCCGCACCGTGAACTCGGCGCCGCCCTCGGCCGCTTGACCGACCCGCGCGCTGCCGCCGTACCGGTGCGCCGTCTGCCGCACCAGCGCCAGGCCGAGCCCGCGCCCGCCCGCCGCGTGCGGCTTGGTCGACCAGCCGCGCTCGAACACGGCCTCCGCCTCCCCGGGCCCGACTCCGGGCCCGCTGTCGGCGACCCGCACCAGCAGCACGGCCCCGTCCACGCCGTCCTCCGTGCGGACGGTCACCGTCACGCGCGGGACGTCACGCCCGGGACCGTCCCCGACCGCGTCCAGCGCGTTGTCGATCAGGTTGCCGACGACGGTGACCAGATCGCGCGCGGGCAGGATCGTACGCCCCGCACCGCCCGCGCCCCCAGCCTCCGGTGCCGTCCAGGCGTCCTCGATGTGGCTGTCGGGGGAGAGCCGCAGCTCGATGCCGCGCTCGTTCGCCTGCGCGGCCTTGCCCAGCAGCAGCGCGGCCAGCACCGGTTCGCCGACGGCGGAGACGACCTGGTCGGTCAGCGCCTGGGCGAGCTCCAGCTCCTCCGTCGCGAAGTCCACCGCGTCGTCGGTGCGGCCGAGTTCGATCAGCGAGACGACGGTGTGCAGCCGGTTCGCCGCCTCGTGCGCCTGCGAGCGGAGCGCCTCGGTGACCCCGCGTACCGAGTCCAGCTCACCCGCCAGCGACTGGAGCGCGGTGTGGTCGCGGAGGGTGACGACGGTGCCGGAGCGGTGGCCGCCCGAGACCGGGGAGGTGCTCAGCAGCACGACCCGGTCGGCGGTGAGGTGCACCTCGTCCACGCGGGGTTCGCCGTCCAGCAGCGCCGCCGTCAGCGAGGGCGGCAGCCCCAGCTCCGGTACGGGGCGGCCGACCGGGCCGGGTCCCGGAGCCGTCAGGCCGAGCAGGTCCCGGGCGCCGTCGTTGATCAGCGCGACCCGGTGCGCGCCGTCCAGCAGGAGCAGCCCCTCGCGGACGGCGTGCAGTGCGGCCTGGTGGTACTCCCGCATGCGGCGCAGCTCCACCGCGTTCATGCGGTGCGTGTGCCGCCGCAGCCGGACGTGCGTCCACCACGCGCCGAGCCCGCCGAGCAGCAGCGCGCCGGCCGCGACCCCGAGCAGCAGCGTCACCTGGTGCCGCAGCTGCGCGCTGATCGTCTCCACGGTGATGCCCGCCGCGACGAGCGCGACGACGCGCCCCTCGTCGTCGGTGACCGGGGTGACCACGCGGACCGAGGGGCCGAGCGTGCCGGTGTAGGTCTCGTCGAAGGTCTCGCCACGCGTCGCGGGCCCGATGTGGCCGACGAAGCGCTTGCCGAGCTGCCGCGGGTCGGGGTGCGTCCAGCGCGTCCCCTCCACGGACATGATCGTGATGAAGGTGACGCCGGTGTCCCGCCGCACCTCCCGCGCGTACTCCTGGAGCCGCCCGGCGGGCTCCGCCGTCCGCACCGCCTCCCGCACCGACGGGGAGTGCGCGACGGCGGCGGCCGTGGCCCCGGCCCGGTGCCGCGCCGCGTTCTCGGCCTGCGCCTTGTCCGTCACGTACGCGAACACCGCGCAGCCCGCGACCACGACGGCCACCAGCACGACCTGCGCCGCGAACAGCTGGCCCGCGAGGCTGCGCGGCCGGCGGCGAAGTGAACGGGGAGAGAACACCGGCTCAGTGTGCCCGGGGAATTTCCGTGCACGTAATGCACGTAAGGGTGACGAGAATCATGCCCTGTTGCATAGTCACCGGGACTCGGTGCGAGTCAGAGCCGCAATGAAGCATGACGAGGAGCCCCGACGTGTCGCAGCAGGCACCCCCGCCGTCCTCGGCACCCGCGTCCAAGAAGCGGGACCGTACGCATTACCTCTACATCGCCGTGATCGCCGCGGTGGTCCTCGGCGTCACGCTCGGTCTCGTGGCGCCCGATGTCGCCACGCAGCTGAAACCGGTCGGTGAGGGCTTCGTCGCGCTGATCAAGATGATGATCTCGCCGGTGATCTTCTGCACCATCGTGCTGGGCATCGGCTCGGTGCGGAAGGCCGCGAAGGTCGGCGCCGTCGGCGGACTCGCGCTCGGCTACTTCATGGTGATGTCGACGGTCGCGCTCGGCATCGGCCTCGTCGTCGGCAACTTCCTCGACCCCGGGCACGGGCTGCACCTGAGCGAGGCGGCCAAGGACGCCGGAGCCGCCGAGGCCGAGGGCGGCGGCGAGGGCACCTCCGACTTCCTGCTCGGGATCATCCCGACGACCATGGTCTCCGCCTTCACCCAGGGCGAGGTTCTGCAGACGCTGCTGGTCGCGCTGCTCGTGGGCTTCGCGCTGCAGGCCATGGGCACCTCGGGCGAGCCGGTCCTGCGCGGCATCGGTCACCTCCAGCGGCTCGTCTTCCGGGTGCTGGCGATGGTGATGTGGGCCGCGCCGGTGGGCGCCTTCGGCGCGATGGCGGCCGTGGTCGGCGAGACGGGGGTCGGGGCGCTGAAGTCCCTGGCCGTCATCATGATCGGCTTCTACGCGACCTGTTTCCTGTTCGTGATCGTGGTGCTCGGGCTGCTGCTGAAGCTGGTCGCGGGCGTCAACATCTTCTCCCTGCTGAAGTACCTGGGCCGGGAGTTCCTGCTGATCCTCTCCACCTCCTCCTCCGAGTCCGCGCTGCCGCGGCTCATTGCGAAGATGGAGCACATGGGCGTCAGCCGTCCCGTCGTCGGCATCACTGTCCCGACGGGCTACTCCTTCAACCTCGACGGCACCGCCATCTACCTCACGATGGCCTCGCTCTTCGTCGCCGAGGCGATGGGCGACCCGCTGACCATCGGCCAGCAGCTCTCCCTGCTCGTCTTCATGATCATCGCCTCGAAGGGGGCCGCCGGGGTCACCGGTGCCGGACTCGCCACCCTCGCGGGCGGGCTCCAGTCGCACCGCCCCGAACTCGTCGACGGCGTCGGCCTGATCGTCGGCATCGACCGCTTCATGAGCGAGGCCCGCGCCCTCACCAACTTCGCGGGCAACGCGGTCGCCACGGTGATCGTCGGCACCTGGACGAAGGAGATCGACAAGGAGCGGGCCGCCGAAGTCCTCGCCGGACGCGTCCCGTTCGACGAGACGACGCTCGTCGACGACCACGCCTCCGGCGACGGGCCCGGGGGCGACGTCCCCGCGCAGACCGGTCCCGCACCGGTCAGCACCACCAAGTAGTCCGCCAGGCCAGGGCACGGCACGGGACCGTCCTCCCACGCCGACGCCCACGGGGCGACCGCCTCTCCCCCCTGCGGCGGCCCGCCCAACCGGCCGCTCCCCGCCCCGGAACACCTCCGGGGCGGGGAGCGGCTTTTTTGGGGGGCGCGGGGAAAGCCACGGCGTACGGGGTGGCCCGGCGACGGCGGTTGCGCGCGCCGGGGCTGGGGCGCTGCGCTTGCCAGCCCTGCGCCTCGGCGCAGTTCTCCCAAGCGGGGTCACCCCGAGAAGCGGAGCGAGCCCGAAAAGGGGCGCGGGGAACTGCGCGAAAACCCGAGCCCCGACGCCGCCGCACCCGAAGAAGCGGGGCGAGCCCGCAAAACAGGGGCGCGGGGAACTGCGCGAAGACCCGAGCCACAACGGCGCCGCACCCGGAAACGTACGCGCACCCCGCGAAGCACCGGGCCCCTAACCCGCAGGTTCGAACCACACCGTACCCAGCGGCGGCAGCACCGGCGTCACCGAGAGCGGCCGGCCGTGCCACGGGACGGGCGCGGCCGGCAGCGGCTCCGCGTTGCGCAGGTCACCCCCGCCGTACCGCGCCGCGTCCGTGTTGAGCGTCTCGCGCCAGGCGCGCACGCCGTCCGGCACCCCGATCCGGTAGCCGTGGCGCGGCACGGGGGAGAGGTTGGCGACGGCGACGAGCGGGGAGCCGTCGGCCGCGTACCGGAGGAAGGCGAAGACGTTGTCCTCGCGCGCCCCGCCGTCGATCCAGGAGAAGCCGGACGGGTCGGTGTCCCGCTCCCACAGGGCCGGGGCTTCCAGGTAGCGGTGGTTGAGGTCGCGGACGAGGTCGCGGACGCCCCGGTGGTCGGACTCGGCCGCGTAACTCGGGTCGAGCAGCCACCAGTCGGGCCCGTGGCCCTCGTCCCACTCGGCGCCCTGCGCGAACTCCTGCCCCATGAACAGCAGTTGCTTGCCCGGGTGGGCCCACATCAGGCCCAGGTAGGCACGGTGGTTGGCGCGCTGCTGCCACCAGTCGCCCGGCATCTTCGACACCAGCGACCGCTTCCCGTGCACCACCTCGTCGTGCGAGATGGGCAGCAGGTAGTTCTCGGAGTACGCGTAGACCATCGAGAAGGTCATGTCGTCGTGGTGGTACTTGCGGTGGACCGGGTCCTTCGCGATGTACACCAGGGTGTCGTGCATCCAGCCCATGTTCCATTTGAAGCCGAAGCCGAGCCCGCCGAAGCCGCCGGGGCCCGTGTGGTGGGTGGCGCGGGTGACGCCGTCCCAGGCCGTGGACTCCTCGGCCGCGGTGAGGACGCCGGGGCAGCGGCGGTAGAGCGTCGCGTTCATCTCCTGGAGGAAGGCGACGGCGTCGAGGTCCTCGCGCCCGCCGTGCGCGTTGGGCGTCCACTCGCCGTCCTCGCGGGAGTAGTCGAGGTAGAGCATGGAGGCGACGGCGTCGACCCGGAGCCCGTCGATGTGGAACTCCTCGCACCAGTACACGGCGTTGGCGACGAGGAAGTTGCGCACCTCGCGCCGCCCGTGGTCGAACTCCAGCGTCCCCCAGTCCGGGTGCTCGGCCCGGCGCGGGTCGGCGTGCTCGTACAGCGGGGTGCCGTCGAAGCGGGCCAGCGCCCACTCGTCCTTCGGGAAGTGCGCGGGCACCCAGTCCATGAGGACGCCGATGCCCTCCCGGTGCAGCGCGTCCACCAGGTACTTGAAGTCGTCCGGGGTGCCGAGCCGTGCGGTGGGCGCGTAGAACCCGGTGACCTGGTAGCCCCAGGACGGGCTGTACGGATGCTCGGCCACCGGCATCAGCTCGACGTGCGTGAAGCCCAGCTCCCGTACGTAGGCCGGGAGTTGGGCGGCCAGTTCGCGGTAGGACAGGCCGGGGCGCCACGAGGGGAGGTGCACCTCGTACACCGACATCGGCGAGGTGTGGTGCGTCCCGGCGCCCGCGGCCCGGCGTTCCATCCACGCCGCGTCCGACCAGGTGTGGTGCGAGCGGTGCACGACGGACGCGTTCGCGGGCGGGCACTCGGTGCGCCGGGCCATCGGGTCGGCGCGCAGCCGCCGGTCGCCGTCCGGCCCGGTCACCTCGTACTTGTACAGGGCGCCCTCGCCGACCCCGGGCAGGAACAGCTCCCAGATCCCGGAGGAGCCGAGCGAACGCATCGGCGCCGCCGTGCCGTTCCAGCAGTTGAAGTCGCCCGCGACGCGGACGCCCCGCGCGTTCGGCGCCCATACGGTGAACCGGGTGCCGGTCACGCCCGCGTGCTCCATCGGGTGCGCGCCGAGCGCCCGCCACAGCTCCTCGTGCCGCCCCTCCGCGATCAGGTGCAGATCGAGCTCGCCGAGCGCGGGCAGGAAGCGGTACGGGTCCGCCTCGCGGATCTCGTCCTCGCCGGGCCGCTCGCCGTACCCGGTGAGCAGCTCGTACGCGGGGATCGCGGGGAGCGGCAGCACCCCGGCGAAGAACCCGTCGCCCTCGTCGTGCAGTTCGGCCCGCAGCCCCTTCGTCGCGACGGTGACCGCGCGCGCGAACGGGCGCAGCACCCGGAAGCCGACCCCGCCCCGTACGAGGTGGGCGCCCAGGTGCGCGTGCGGGTCGTGGTGCGCGCCGTCCAGCAGCCGCCGCCGGTCGTCCGGGTGCAGCGGCGGCGCGGTGCGCACCCCGTGGCTCCCGCCGCCGGGACCGGCCTCCCGCCGGGGCGCGGGCGGCACTCCCGCCGGTTCCTCGGCGCGGAAGGTGGCGGGGACGGCGGCTGCGGGGGGCGCGGGCGTGCGGGGCTCGGGGCGGGCGGACGGCTGACGGGCGGTCACTGGGGGCTCCTCCTGGGCGGGGCGGCGAGACGGCGGATGGCGGACAGCGGGATGGGCAGCCACGAGGGGCGGTGCCGGGCCTCGTAGAGCACCTCGTAGATCGCCTTGTCGGTCTCGTACGCGCGCAGCAGCACGGCCTGCGCGCGCGGGTCGGCGCCCGAGGCGTCGGCGTAACCGGCGCAGAACGCGGCCCGGTTGGCGCCCGCCCACTCCTCCGGGCCGCCGCCCCCGTCCGCCTGTCCGGGCCGGTGGCTCGCGGCGTAGTCGAAGGAGCGCAGCATCCCGGCGACGTCCCGGACGACGGGCTGCGGGACGCGGCGCTCGCCGAGCGGACGGTCCGGCTCGCCCTCGAAGTCGATCAGCGTCCAGCGCCCGTCCGGCCCGTGCAGCACCTGCCCGAGGTGCAGGTCGCCGTGGACGCGCTGGGCCCGGCAGCGGTACCCGCCGCGGCCGAGCTCGGCGACGGCCCGGAAGGCGCCGCGCAGCGCGGCCCGGTACGGGAGGAGCGCGGGCACGGCGGTGGCGGCGGCCTCCAGCCGCCTGGCCATGTCGCGGGCCAGCGCCTCCAGTTGGGGCCGGTGCAGCACGGTGGTGGGCAGCGAGGCGGCGAGCCCGGTGTGCACCTCGGCGGTGGCGTGGCCGAGGGCGCGGGCCGAGGCGGTGAAGTCCCGGCCGTCCGCGAGGGCCCGGAGCGCCAGCTGCCACCCGTCGTGCGAACCGGGCAGGAACGGCTGGAGCACCCCGAGCGTCAGCGAACCGGCCGTCTCCTCCGGCGCCGTCCGCGCCTCGAACCAGGCCGTCGGCGCGGGGACGCGGGCGCAGCCGCCGCGGGCCAGCGCGAGCGGCAGTTCGAGGTCGGGGTTGAGCCCGGGCCCGACCCGGCGGAAGACCTTGAGGATGTACGAGGTGCCGTACACCACCGAGGAGTTGGACTGCTCGGCCGAGAGCGGCCGGGGCCGCAGCCCGGACGGGATCACGGACTCCGGCTCGCGCGCGAACACCAGCGGCCCGAGCCGCCCCGGCGCCCGCAGCCGCTCCAGCAGCAGCCCCGCCAGCCGCGGGTCCGACAGCGCCTCGTACACCATGAACCCGCGCAGCGGGCCCCGGGCCGGGCGTCCGATCAGGGCGGGGGCCAGGGCCGGCGGCAGCACGGTGCGGACGCCGAGCAGCAGTTGGTAGCAGTCCTCCGGCTCCTCCGCCGGGCCGCCGTCGCCGTCCTGGCCGCCGGGGCCGTCCGCGCCGTGGCCCGGTTCCGGTACCGGCGCGGGCTGGTGGGCGCGGACGAGGAGGTGGAGCAGGCCCGGGGTCGCGCCGCCGGCGGAGCACGGCAGCAGCTCGGTGGCGCCGACGAGGGTGAACCCGCCGATGGGGCGGCCCTTCCCGGCGAACCAGCGCTGCCGGGGCAGCCACTCGGTCAGCAGGGGCGCGAGGGAGTGGAGCAGGCCGCCTGATCCCCCCGCCGCGGAACCGGCGTGGGCCGGGGCCGCGGTGAGGGACAAGGAGCGTTCCGACATGGAGTCTTGCGTCCTTTCCCCGGGCACACGAAAAAGTACGCAGAGTGTCCCGGATTGCGGCGTCGGCTGTCCGGCTGTGCGGGACGTGTCGAAGAACTTCACTCGGCGACGGCCGGCGGCCGTCCCCCGAAAGCGCGGGGACAGGGGAACGCGTGCCCGTGGGGCCCGGAAACCAATCCGGTTTCCGGGCCCCGGCGCTCAGTTCTGCGCGGGTTCCTGTTCGCGGAGCCGGAACCAGTAGAAGCCGTGTCCCGCCATGGTGAGCAGATACGGGAGTTCACCGATCGGCGGGAAGCGCACCCCGCCGATCAGTTCCACCGGAACGCGTCCGGCGAGGCTCGGCAGATCGAGTTCCGTGGGCTGCGGGAAGCGGGAGAAATTGTGCACGCACATCACGGTGTCGTCCTCGCCGTTCTCCATCCGCACTTCCCGGAGGAACGCCAGAACGGACGGGTTGGACGAGGGGAGTTCGGTGTACGTGCCGAGTCCGAAGGCCGGATTCTGTTTGCGGATCTCGACCATGCGGCGCGTCCAGTGCAGCAGTGAACTCGGGGAGCTCATCGCCGCTTCGACATTGGTGACCTGATAGCCGTGGACCGGGTCCATGATGGCGGGCAGGAAAAGCCGCCCCGGGTCGCAGGAGGAGAATCCGGCGTTGCGGTCGGGCGTCCACTGCATGGGGGTGCGGACGGCGTCGCGGTCGCCGAGCCAGATGTTGTCGCCCATGCCGATCTCGTCGCCGTAGTACAGGATCGGCGAGCCGGGCAGGGACAGCAGCAGGGCCGTGAACAGCTCGATCTGGTTGCGGTCGTTGTCCAGCAGCGGGGCGAGGCGGCGGCGGATGCCGATGTTGGCGCGCATGCGCGGGTCCTTGG
This sequence comes from Streptomyces sp. HNM0574, assembly GCF_012726235.1. GTDB lineage: Bacteria > Actinomycetota > Actinomycetes > Streptomycetales > Streptomycetaceae > Streptomyces. The sequence goes on along the minus strand of NZ_JAASAH010000003.1, from coordinate 105,607 downwards.
CGTACTCCGCGTACATGTAGTCGCGTTCCTCGTCGGTGACCATCTCCAGGGTCAGCTCGTCGTGGTTCCGCAGGAAGATGCCCCACTGGCAGCCGGACGGGATGTTCGGCGTCTTGGCCAGGATTTCCGAGACCGGGTAGCGGGATTCGCGGCGCACCGCCATGAAGATCCGCGGCATGACGGGGAAATGGAATGCCATGTGGCATTCGTCGCCGCCCTTTTCGTAGTCGCCGAAGTAGTCGACGACGTCCTCGGGCCACTGGTTGGCCTCGGCGAGCAGCACCGTGTCCGGATAGTGCGCGTCGATCTCGGCCCGTACGCGCTTGAGGAAATCGTGCGAGCGCGGCAGGTTCTCGCAGTTGGTGCCCTCCTCGGCGTACAGGTACGGAACGGCGTCCAGCCGGAATCCGTCGATGCCGAGATCCAGCCAGAAACGCAGCGCCGAGATCATCTCCTCCTGCACCACCGGGTTCTCGTAGTTGAGGTCCGGCTGGTGCGAGAAGAAGCGGTGCCAGTAGTACTGCTGGCGTACCGGGTCGAAGGTCCAGTTGGACGCCTCGGTGTCGACGAAGATGATGCGCGCGTCGGAGTACTGCTTGTCGTCGTCGGCCCATACGTAGTAGTCGCCGTACGGTCCGTCCGGGTCCGCTCTCGACTCCTGGAACCAGGGGTGCTGGTCACTGGTGTGATTCATGACCATGTCGATGATGACCCTGATGCCGCGCTGGTGCGCGGAGTCGACGAACTCGACGAAGTCGGCCAGGTCGCCGAATTCGGGGAGGACGGACGTGTAGTCCGAGACGTCGTAACCGCCGTCCCGGAGTGGTGACTTGAAGAAGGGCGGCAGCCACAGGCAGTCGACGCCGAGCCATTGCAGGTAGTCGAGTTTGGCCGTGAGCCCTTTCAGGTCACCGATGCCGTCACCGTTGCTGTCCTGGAAGGAGCGGACCAGGACCTCGTAGAAGACCGCGCGCTTGAACCAGTCGGGGTCGCGGTCCTTGGCGGGGGTGTCCTCGAAGGTGTCGGGGACGGGGTCATTGACGGTCATGTGCGGGTGACCCTCCGGTCGAAGTGGACGGTCGCAGGGAGAGGACGTGGGCCGCGGCGGGGGAGTCACCCCCCGGGTCGAGGCGCACGTAGTTGTCCCTGCCCCAGTGGTAGGTGTCGCCGGTGAGCTCGTCGCGCACCGGGAAAGTCTCTTTTCCGCTCACTTGAGCGGGGTTGAGACCGAATGATTGGAGATGTGAGCTGTCCAACGACACCGTCGCTTCGTGGGTGTGGTGCGGGTCGAGGTTGACCACGACGAGCACCGTCTCGGCGTACGGCCGTGTAGCGCGCTTGGAGTAGGCGATCACCTGCTCGTTGTCGGTGCGGTGGAAGGTGAGGCCGCGCAGCCGCCGCAGCGCGGGGTGCCGGCGGCGCAGCCGGTTCAGCGTGGTGATCAGCGGGGAGAGGCTGCGGCCCGCGTGCTCGGCGCCCGTCCAGTCGCGGGGGCGCAGCTCGTACTTCTCGGAGTGCAGGTACTCCTCGCTGCCCTCGTGCAGCGGCGTCGCCTCGCACAGCTCGTACCCGGCGTACATGCCCCAGGACGGGGAGAGCGTCGAGGCCAGCACCGCGCGGGTGGCGAACGCGGGCCTGCCGCCCTGCTGGAGGTAGGCGTGCAGGATGTCGGGGGTGTTCACGAAGAGGTTGGGGCGCATGAAGGCGGCGGTCTCGCCGGAGAGTTCGGTCAGGTACTCCGTCAGCTCCCGCTTGGTGTTCCGCCAGGTGAAGTAGGTGTAGGACTGCTGGAAGCCGACGGCGGCGAGGGTGCGCATCATCGCGGGCCGGGTGAACGCCTCGGCCAGGAAGATCACGTCGGGGTCGCTGCGGCCGATGTCCCCGATGACCTTCTCCCAGAAGACCACCGGCTTGGTGTGCGGGTTGTCGACGCGGAAGATCCGCACCCCGCGCGCCATCCAGAACCGCAGCACGCGCAGCGTCTCGCGGACGATGCCGCGGAAGGCCGCCGGGTCGGTGTCGAAGTCCAGCGGGTAGATGTCCTGGTACTTCTTCGGCGGGTTCTCGGCGTACGCGATGGTGCCGTCCGCGCGGTGCCGGAACCACTCCGGGTGTTCCTTGACCCAGGGGTGGTCGGGGGAGCACTGGAGGGCGAAGTCGAGCGCGACCTCCAGGCGGAGCTCCTTGGCCCGCGCGACGAAGTGGTCGAAGTCCGCCAGCGTGCCCAGGTCGGGGTGGACGGTGTCGTGCCCGCCGGCCGGGGAGCCGATGGCCCAGGGGCAGCCGACGTCGTCGGGCCCGGCCGCGAGCGCGTTGTCGGGGCCCTTGCGGTAGGCGTCGCCGATGGGGTGGACCGGCGGCAGGTAGACCACGTCGAAGCCCATCGCGGCGACGGCGTCGAGGCGTTCGGCCGCGGTGCGGAAGGTGCCGGAGACCGGGGGCTTGCCCGGCTCGACGACGGCGCCCTCGGAGCGCGGGAACATCTCGTACCAGGCGCCGACCAGGGCGCGTTCCCGTTCGACGTGCAGGGTCAGCGGACGGGAGGAGGAGACGAGTTCGCGCAGCGGGTACGCGTCGAGGACCTCCGTCACCCGGGAGGCGAGCGCCGCGGCCAGCCGCTGCGCGGGCTCGCGGGAGGTGTCGCGCAGCGCGGCCGCCGCCTCCAGCACTCTGCCGCGGCCCGCGGTCTTCGGGACTCCGGCGGCCGCGCGTTCGTGCAGCTCCGCGCCCTCCTCCAGGGTGAGTTCGGTGTCCACGTCCGCCGGGATCTTGATCCGCGCGTGCTGCCGCCAGGTGGCGACGGGGTCGCTCCAGGCCTCCACCGCGTACGCCCAGCGCCCCTCGGCGTCGGGGGTGACGTCGGCGGCCCAGCGGTCGGTGCCGGGGGCGATCTCGCGCATGGGGGTCCAGGGGGCCGAGCGTCCGGTGGGGTCGCGGAGCACGACGTTGGCGCCGATCACGTCGTGCCCCTCGCGGAAGACGGTGGCGGACACCTGGAAGGTCTCTCCGGCCACGGCCTTCGCCGGACGGCGTCCGCAGTCGACCAGCGGCTGGACGTCGAGAACAGGGATACGACCGATCATGGGTTCACCTGGGGGCTGTACGCGGGGGCCCTCGGGGAATGAGGGCGCGGGAAACGGAGGGCAGGCAGCGGGGGGTGGGGAAGACGGGGACATCGGCGGTAATGCCGCTTGCGCCCTTTGTATCGGTTCTTTCCGTTCCGCTGGACGCTTTCGGGCTGCGGGCATGGTCGCTCCTGGACGCGTTCACTCGGGTGGGGGCGTGGAGCTGTGCGGACGCCGCGCGCCGCTCGGAACAGGGTCAGAGCCCGCTCCCCGTCGCGGGCCCCGGCAGTCCGGCGCTCCGTGAACTGCTGGTACGCAGCTGGCAAGTCGGACCGGGTTCCGTCAAGTCCTCGCGTACGAGGGTGAGTTGGGGTGCGGACGCCGTGGGGTGCGGACATGCGGACAAGCGGCGCGTCACGTCGCATCAGCGGCACAAGGGGTTCAATCAGCGGCAAATGCCCGGTTTCCGGACTACCTTCGAGGGGTGAAGGCACATCGTCGTTTCTCCGTACGCCCCGTCCTGCCCGAGCCGCTGCGTCCGCTGAGCGAGCTGGCCCGCAACCTGCGCTGGTCCTGGCACCCCGGCACCCGGGCGCTGTTCCGCGCCGTCGACCCGTCCGGCTGGGAGGCGGCGGGCGGCGACCCGCTGCGGCTGCTGGGCGCGCTCGCGCCGGACCGGCCCGCCGAACTCGCCGCCGACGACGGCTTTCTCCGCCGTCTCACCGAGGTCCACGAGGACCTGCGCCGCTACCTCCGCGAGCCCCGCTGGTACCAGCACCGCGACGGGGACGAGGGAGGAGGCGGCGAACCGCCCTCGGCCGTCGCGTACTTCTCGCCCGAGTTCGGGATCACCGAGGCGCTGCCCCAGTACTCCGGCGGACTCGGCATCCTCGCCGGGGACCACCTCAAGGCGGCCAGCGACCTCGGCGTCCCGCTGATCGGCGTCGGGCTGCTGTACCGGCACGGCTACTTCCGGCAGACCCTCTCCCGGGACGGCTGGCAGCAGGAGCACTATCCCGTCCTCGACCCCGGCGAACTCCCCCTGGAACTGCTGCGCGAAGGCGACGGCGCCCCCGTGCACACCGAGCTGCGGCTGCCCGGCGGGCGGCTGCTGCGGGCGCACGTGTGGCAGGCGCGGGTCGGCCGGGTCCCGCTGCTGCTGCTGGACTCCGACGTCGAGGGCAACACCCCCGGCGACCGGGACGTCACCGACCGGCTCTACGGCGGCGGCAGCGAACACCGGCTGCTCCAGGAGATGCTGCTGGGCATCGGCGGCGTACGGGCGCTGCGCGCGTACTGCCGGATCACCGGGCACCCGGAGCCCGAGGTGTTCCACACCAACGAGGGCCACGCCGGGTTCCTCGGCCTGGAACGCATCCGCGAACTCACCGGCGGCGAGCACCCCCGGCTGTCCTTCGCCGAGGCGCTGGAGACCGTCCGCGCGGGCAACGTGTTCACCACCCACACCCCCGTCTCCGCCGGCATCGACCGCTTCGAGCGGGAACTCGTCGCCCGGCACTTCGGCGAGGGCGGGGAGCTCGACGGGATCGACCTCGCCGAGGTGCTGGAACTCGGCGCCGAGACGCACACCGGCGCTGACCCCGAGGTGTTCAACATGGCCGCCATGGGCCTGCGTCTCGCCCAGCGGGCCAACGGCGTCAGCGCGCTGCACGGCACCGTCAGCCGGGAGATGTTCGCCGGGCTCTGGCCCGGCTTCGACGCGGCCGAGGTGCCCATCGCCTCCGTCACCAACGGGGTGCACGGCGGCACCTGGGCCGCGCCCGAGGTCCCGCCCGCCGCGCACACCCTGGACGACGCCGCGCTCTGGGAGCTGCGCCGCACCCTGCGCTCCGGGCTCGTCGACGAGGTGCGCGAGCGGCTGCGCGCCTCCTGCCTGCACCGCGGCGCCTCCCGCGCGGAGACCGGGTGGACCGGGCAGGTCCTCGACCCGGAGGTGCTGACGATCGGCTTCGCCCGCCGCGTCCCCTCGTACAAGCGGCTGACGCTGATGCTGCGGGACCCCGAGCGGCTGCGCCGGCTGCTGCTCGACCCGGAACGTCCGGTGCAGATCGTCGTCGCGGGCAAGGCGCACCCGGCCGACGAGGGCGGCAAGCGGCTGATCCAGGACCTCGTACGGTTCGCCGACGACCCGCGGGTGCGGCACCGCGTCGTCTTCCTGCCGGACTACGGGATGGGCCTGGCCCAGCGGCTGTGCTCCGGCGCCGACGTCTGGCTGAACAATCCGCTGCGCCCGCTGGAGGCATGCGGCACCAGCGGCATGAAGGCCGCGCTCAACGGCGGCCTCAACCTCTCGGTCCTGGACGGCTGGTGGGACGAGTGGTACGAGCCGTCCTTCGGCTGGGCCGTGCCCACCGCGGACGGCGAGGAGGCGCAGCACGAGGACCGGCGGGACGACGTGGAGGCGGCCGCGCTCTACGACCTGGTCGAGCAGCAGGTCGCCCCGCGCTTCTACGACGACCGGGACGCCGCCGGGGTGCCGCGCTGCTGGACGGCGATGGTCCGGCAGACGCTGGCGCGGCTCGGCCCGAAGGTGCAGGCCGAGCGCATGGTGCGGGAGTACACCGAGGTGCTGTACGCGCCCGCGGCGCGGGCCCGCCGCGCGCTGGACCCGGACGCGGCACGGGAGTTGGCGGCCTGGAAGGCGCGGGTGCGCCGGGAGTGGCCGCTGGTGTCGGTCGGCCACGTGGAGACGGCGGGGCCCGAGCCGGAGGCCGGCCCCGGCCGCGAGGCCGCCGAGTGGGCGGCGGGCGCCCCGCCGGTGCTGCGCGCGCGGGTCACGCTCGGCGGGCTCACCCCCGACGACGTGGAGGTGCAGGCCGTCGTGGGCCGGGTCGACGACAGCGACCGGCTCGACGCCGAGGACAGCGTGCGGCTGCCGCTGAAGCCGGCCGGCAGCCCGTCCCTGGACGGCGGCCGCTGGTACGAGGGGACGCTGGAGCTCGGGCGCACCGGCTCCTTCGGCTGCACCGTGCGGGTGCTGCCCTCGCACCGGCTGCTGGCCTCGCCCGCCGAACTGGGCCTGGTCGCGGCCCCCGCCGACGAGCCCCCCGAGAGCGCGGCGGCGGACTGACGGGACGTACGAGGGGCCGGGGAGCGTGTGCTCCCCGGCCCCTCGCCTCGCCCGGGCCCCGCCGTGAAGGCGCCCGGGGATCAGGTCACTTGACCTTGACCGCCGTCCAGGCCGCCTCGACGGCCTTGGCGTCGGCGGACTGGGCGCCGAACAGGGCGCCCGCGGCCTTGACGGTGGCCTCGCGCGCTCCCTTGTAGTCGGTGTTGGACGTCATGTTCTCGGTGAGGGCCTTGAACCAGATCTTCTCGGCCTTCTCGATGCCGATCCCCTCGACCTTGGTGCCGTCGGCGGTCGGGGAGTCGTACTTGACGCCGTTGATCTCCTTCGCGCCGCTGCCCTCGGACAGCAGGTAGAAGAAGTGGTTGGCGATGCCGGAGGAGTAGTGGACGTCCACGTCCCCGGCCTTCTCGTCCCAGTAGTCCAGCGAGTTGCCGTCCTTGCTGGGCTCGTCCATGTAGCGCAGCGGGGTGCCGTCGCCGTTCAGGTCGATCTGCTCACCGACGAGGTAGTCGGCGACGTCGGTCTTGCTGTCGGTCTTGAACTCGACGCCCGCGGCGAAGATGTCCGAGGTGGCCTCGTTGAGGCCGCCGGACTCGCCCGCGTAGACCAGGTTCGCGGTGGTCGAGGTGACGCCGTGCGACATCTCGTGGGCCGCGACGTCGACGGAGGTGAGGGGCTTCTTGTTGCCCTCGCCGTCGCCGTAGGTCATGCAGAAGCAGCTGTCGTCCCAGAAGGCGTTGGAGTAGTTGTTGCCGTAGTGGACGCGGCTGAGGGCGCCCTTGCCGTCCCCGGCGATGCCCTCGCGGCCGTGCACGCCCTTGAAGTAGTCCCAGGTCAGGCCCGCTCCATAGTGCGCGTCGACGCCGGCGGTCTGCGGGTCGCCGGGGGTGCCGTCGCCCCACTTGTCGTCCTCGTCGGTGAACGCCTTGCCGTCGCCGCTCTCGCCGCCGTCGAGGTTCGTGGTCTTGTCGTCGCCCCGCTTGGGGTCGGAGAGCGTGTACTTGCCGTCCGAGCCCGAGGTGCCGAGCTCGACGTCGCCGCTGTACTGGCTCTTGCCGGTGCCGTCCTGGATGCCCTGGTACTCCAGCAGCTTCTTGCCGGACTCGGCGTCGGTGATGACGTGCATCCGGTTGGGCGTGCCGTCCTTCTGGGTGCCGCCGACGACGGTCTCCCAGGCGAGGACGGGCTTGCCCTCGGCGGCGAAGACGACCTTGCGGGGCGCCTTGCTGCCCTCCGCCTTCGCGGTGGCGGGCTTCTTCGCGGCGGGCGCGGCCGAGGTGTCCACGGCGAGCTTCGCGTCGGTGGACTTCGTGACGCCGGTGCGCTTCCCGTCGGCCTTCTTGTGCACGACCATGTCGCCGCCGATGACGGGGAGTCCGTCGTAGGTGCGCTCGTAGCGGACGTGGGTGTCGCCGTTCTGGTTCTTGACGACGTCCTTGACGTGCAGCTTCTCCTGCTTGCCGAGGCCCAGGGCGCGGGCGTCGGCGGACTTGGCCTCCGCCGTGTCGGCGGACTTCACGAGCGCGGCCTTCTGCGGGGCCGACAGCTGCGCGGGCAGCGCGCTCGTCCGCAGCGTCGAGCCCGAACCGCTCTCGGAGGGGCCCGCGTTGGCGGTACCGGCGGTGATGCCGGCGGCCAGCAGAGCCGCCGTGGCGACGAGGCCGCCGGATATCCGGTACATCCGCTGCTTCTTGCTGGTGGATCTCACTCGATGGCTCCTTCTGCCGTGGGGGCCGGGCGGAACCGCCGCTCCCGTACCGGGTGCCGCGCCGTGCGGCGTGGTGGTGCGGGAGGTGCGCGGGGCACCGTCCGGGCAGATCTGTGGAACGCAGTGCGGGTGCGGCGTACGCGTGTGCACGGGATGTGTGCGAGCGCACGATGCGTCGTGAGACTCCCACCGCGGAAGTGTTCATGTCACGGGGTGCGGCCGAGACGATCCCCACCTTGGCCGGATTTCGTTCGTTGACACGAAGTGCCCGCCCGCATAGCGGACATGGGCGCGTGCCCGGGGCCGCCCCCGTCCCGCCGCCCGTGTGATCTCGCCAACTCCCCTGCTGTTCAGGGCATTTGACGCTGCCCCGGGCGCGGGGAGGGCGGTTAGCATGCGCACACGTGCCGGACGACCACCGGTGCGGGAACGACCGGAGGCAGCGCATGACGGAGCAGCACAGCAGCGGTCACGGCGAGGGGTCCGCCGCGGCGCACACCGAGATCGACCTGAGCAGGCCGCACGCGGCCCGGCTGTACGACTTCTATCTCGGCGGCAGGACCAACTACAGCGTCGACCGGGAACAGGCCGTCAAGGTCATCCAGATCTACCCGGAAGCCTTCACCGCGGCCCGGCACAACCGTGCCTTCATGCACCGCGCCACGCACTACCTCGCCCGCGTCCACGGCATGCGCCAGTGGCTCGACATCGGCACCGGCATCCCCACCGAGCCGAACCTGCACCAGAAGGCGCAGGAGGTCGCACCCGACGCGCGCGTCGTGTACGTCGACAACGACCCGATCGTGCTGACCTACGCGCAGGCGCTGCTCACCGGCAAGCCGGAGGGCCGCACCGCCTACATCCAGGCCGACGTCACCGACCCGCGCTCCATCCTCCAATCCCCGCAGCTGGCCGAGACCCTCGACCTGACGCAGCCGGTCGTCCTCTCGCTCAACGCGCTGCTGCACTTCGTCCCGGACGAGGGCGACCCGTACGGCATCGTCAAAACGCTGATGGACGCGCTGCCCTCGGGCAGCGCCCTGGCGATCAGCCACGCGACGCCGGAGTTCGCCGAGGAGAGCCTCGGCTCGATCGTGGACGTGTACGCCAAGTCCGAGATCCCCGTGAAGCTGCGCACGAAGAAGGAGATCGAGCCCTTCTTCGAAGGCCTGGAGTTCGTCGACCCGGGCCTCGCCGTCGCCCACCGCTGGCGCCCCGAGGAGGGCGAACCGGCCGTCGCCGGCGCCCCGGACACGGCCGCCGACCACGAGGTCAGCCTCTGGGCGGGGGTCGCGATCAAGCCCTGAGCGGGCCCCGGCTCAGCTCAGCACCCGCAGCAGCTGGACCGAGCGCCCCGGCACGGGGAGGTACGTGCCCGCCGCGTGTTCCGTGGCGGGCGGCCTCGCCTGCCCGGGGCGCGCGGTGTCCACCACCAGCTGGTAGTCGCGGGCCCAGGGGTGGCCCGGCAGCGGGAAGTTCAGCTCCCGCTCGTCCGCGTGCAGGACGCACAGGAAGCTGTCGTCCGTGACGGGGGTGCCGTCCGGCGTCCGCTGCGGGATGTCGCGCCCCGAGAGGAACATGCCGAGGGTGCGGCCCGGCGCGAACCAGTCCCGCTCGGTCATCTCCTTCCCCTCCGCCGTGAACCAGGCCAGGTCGCGCAGGCCCTCCGGGCCGTGCGCCCGGCCGGAGAAGAACGCCTTCCTGCGCAGCACCGGGTGCTCGCGGCGCAGCCGCAGCAGCCGGGACGCGAGCGCGAACAGCTCGTGCCAGCCGCCGTCCGGTTCCCGCAGCAGCGACCAGTCGACCCAACTCGTCGCGTTGTCCTGGCAGTAGGCGTTGTTGTTGCCGCCCTGGGTGCGACCCATCTCGTCCCCGGCCACCAGCATCGGTACGCCGGTGGACAGCAGCAGCGTCGTCAGCAGGTTCCGCAGCTGCCGGGCGCGCAGCTCGCGGACGGCCGGGTCCCGGGCCGGGCCCTCGGTGCCGCAGTTCCAGGACCGGTTGTCGCCGGTGCCGTCCCGGTTGTCCTCGCCGTTCGCCTCGTTGTGCTTGTGCTCGTAGCTGACCAGGTCGCGCAGGGTGAAACCGTCGTGCGCCGTGACGAAGTTGACCGAGGCGTACGGCCGGCGCCCGCCCCACGCGTACAGGTCGCTGGAGCCCGAGAGGCGGTAGGCCAGGTCCCGTACGTCGGGCAGCGCGCCGCGCCAGAAGTCCCGCGCGGTGTCCCGGTAGCGGTCGTTCCACTCCGTCCACAGCGGCGGGAAGGCGCCCACCTGGTAGCCGCCGTTGCCCACGTCCCACGGCTCCGCGATCAGCTTCACCCGGCGCAGCACCGGGTCCTGCGCGATGACCGCGAGGAACGGGGAGAGCATGTCGACGTCGTGCATCGCCCGCGCCAGCGCCGAGGCCAGGTCGAAGCGGAAGCCGTCGACGCCCATCTCCTGCACCCAGTAGCGCAGCGAGTCGGTGATCAGCCGCAGCGTCTGCGGCTGCACCACGTGCAGGGTGTTGCCGCAGCCGGTGTAGTCGGCGTAGCGGCGCGGGTCCCCGCCGAGCCGGTAGTAGCCGCGGTTGTCGATGCCGCGCAGGGACAGCGTCGGCCCGTTCTCGTTGCCCTCGGCGGTGTGGTTGTAGACGACGTCGAGGATGACCTCGATGCCCGCCGCGTGCAGTGCCCGCACCATCCGCTTGAACTCGCCGACCTGCTGCCCCCGCGTCCCGCCCGCCGCGTACCCCGCGTGCGGCGCGAAGTAGCCGACGGAGTTGTAGCCCCAGTAGTTGCGCAGCCCGCGCCGCAGCAGATGGTCCTCGTGCGCGAACTGGTGCACCGGCAGCAGCTCCACCGCCGTCACCCCGAGCCGCGTCAGATGCCCGACGGCCGCCGGGTGCGCGAGCCCCGCGTAGGTGCCGCGCAGCTCCTCGGGCACGTCCGGGTGCCGGATGGTGAAGCCGCGCACGTGCAGCTCGTACAGCACGGAGTCGGCCCACGGTGTCTTCGGGCGCCGGTCGTCGTCCCAGGCGTCCAGGTCCTCGACGACGACGCCCTTGGGGACGTACGGGGCCGAGTCCCGCTCGTCGCGCACCGTGTCGGCGACCTCCTGCTGCGGCCAGTCCCGCACGTGCCCGTACACCTCGGCCGGGGCGCCGAACTCGCCGTCGACGGCGCGCGCGTACGGGTCGAGCAGCAGCTTCGCCGGGTTCCAGCGGGCGCCGGTCCACGGGTCCCAGCGGCCGTGCACCCGGTAGCCGTAGCGGGCGCCCGGCCGCACGCCGGGGACGAAGCCGTGCCAGATCTCGTGCGTCTGCTCGGCCAGCCGGTAGCGGGTCTCGGTCTCCGGGCCCGGCCCCTCGTCGTCGAAGAGGCACACCTCGACGGCCTCCGCGCCGCCCGCCCACAGCGCGAAGTTGGTGCCCCGCACCCCGCCGGGCCCCGTGTGGTGCCGGGCGCCCAGCGGCTGCGGGCTGCCCGGCAGCGCCGTGCGCTCCCCGCGCCCCGCGGCCCTCGGCCCGTCCCTGAGCACCGGGTCGGGGACGTTCTGCTCGGGTGCCTGCGACACGTGACTGCCTCCCGGGGCTCGCGGCGCGGCCCGCCGCCGTTCGGTGTGCGTTGCGGCCGGTTGCGGCCGGTTCCGGGGTGGTTGTCCCGGCCCCGCGGATTCTTCCCGGGGGCACGTGCCCGCTCACACCGTCCGCCGTCCCGTTTCCCCCGCGCGGCCCGGTCGGCACGCCGCCGATGGCCGCGCGGGACCTGCGCTCGCACCAGGGACGACGGCCGGTGCCGCGCCCGGAATTGCGACGGAACGGTGACACACCAGGGGGAGGTGCCGGGCCGCCGTCGTGTGGTTGTCTGACGAGAGGCGCACGAGGGGCTCGGGCGCGGGGGCGCAGGCGGCGGACGCGCGGGGGCGGCGCGCGGGGGATCACGAGGGAGTGGACACAGTGGATCTCAAGACGCTGACGGACAAGGTGAACCTGGCGGAGATACGCACCGACAGCAGGGCGAAGGTCGTCGGAACCTCGGCGGGCGCCGCCGGCCTCGTGCTCGTCCTGGCCCTCACGCTCAGCACCTGCGGCGGCAGCGGCGGCGCCTCGGGCCGGGAGGGCGGCGGGAAGGAGCGCGCCGGCTCCGCCGCCGGCATAGCGATCACCCCCGAGGACGGCGCGGAGGACGTGGCCCCCTCCGGCGGCCTGAAGGTCGCCGCCGAGGGCGGGAAGCTGACCCGGGTCCGGGTGAGCGACGCCGACGGCGAGCCCGTCGCGGGCCGCCTCGCGGCGGACGGCCGCGGCTGGACGCCCGCGAGTCACCTCGCCACCGATACCGCGTACACCGTGCGGGCCGTCGCGCGGGACGCCGACGGCCGCGAGCGGACCGAGACCTCCCGCTTCCGCACCTTCGCCCCCGAGAACACCTTCATCGGCCGCTTCACCCCCGAGGACGGCAGCACCGTCGGCGCCGGGATGCCCGTCTCGCTGGAGTTCGACCACCCGGTGGAGAACCGCGCCGAGGTCGAGAAGGCGATATCCGTCTCCGCCGACCCCGAAGTCCGTGTCGAGGGGCACTGGTTCGGCGACCAGCGGCTCGACTTCCGCCCCGAGGAGTACTGGAGGTCCGGCACGAAGGTCGAGCTCGCACTCGGCCTCGACGGCGTCGAGGCGTCCGACGGCCGCTACGGCACCCAGCACAAGACCGTCGGCTTCACCGTCGGACGGCAGCAGGTCAGCGTCGTCGACGCGAAGAAGAAGACGATGGCCGTCACCCGCGACGGCGAGCGGATCAAGACGGTGCCGATCACCTCGGGCAGCGACGAACACCCCACCTACAACGGCCGGATGGTGATCAGCGAACGCCACCGGGAGACCCGCATGGACGGCCGCACCGTCGGCTTCGGCCGGGACGAGGACGAGGGCGGCTACGACATCAAGGACGTCCCGCACGCCATGCGCCTGAGCACCTCGGGCACCTTCATCCACGGCAACTACTGGAACCCGCGGCACACCTTCGGCGAGGCCAACCTCAGCCACGGCTGCGTCGGCCTCTTCGACAAGAAGGGCGGCGGGGACAAGGGGACGCCGGGCGCCTGGTTCTACGCCAACTCCATGGTCGGCGACGTCGTCGAGATCAAGAACTCGAAGGACGAGACGATCGACCCGGACAACGGCCTGAACGGCTGGAACATGTCCTGGGAGGAGTGGACCGAACCGCAGTCCTGACGGCGCCCGTGCCGCGCCGCCAACCGGCGGCCGGAGGCGGTGCGTTGCCCGGGACGAGGCCGTAGCCTCGTCGCATGACTGTGAATCTTGAGGTCTCCGACGGCGTCGGCACCGTCCGCCTGGACCGTCCCCCGATGAACGCCCTCGACATCGCCACCCAGGACCGGCTGCTGGAGGTCGCGGGCGAGATCACCCGCCGCGACGACGTCCGCGCCGTCGTCCTGTACGGCGGCGAGAAGGTGTTCGCCGCGGGCGCGGACATCAAGGAGATGCAGGACATGGACCACGCGGCCATGGTCGAACGCTCCCGCGGACTCCAGGACGCCTTCACCGCCGTCGCCCGCATCCCCAAGCCCGTCGTCGCCGCCGTCACCGGGTACGCGCTCGGCGGCGGCTGCGAACTGGCGCTCTGCGCCGACATCCGGATCGCGGGCGAGCGCGCCAAGTTCGGCCAGCCCGAGATCCAGCTCGGCCTGATCCCCGGCGCCGGCGGCACCCAGCGCCTGGCCCGGCTGCTCGGTCCCGCCAAGGCCAAGGACCTGATCTTCACCGGGCGGCATGTGAAGGCGGACGAGGCCCTGGCCATCGGCCTCGCCGACCGCGTCGTCCCCGACGAGGAGGTGTACGAGCAGGCCCGTGCCTGGGCGGCCCGCCTCGCCAAGGGCCCCGCGATGGCGCTGCGGGCCGCGAAGGAGGCCGTCGACACCGGCCTGGAGGCGGACATCGACACCGGCCTCGCCGTCGAACGCACCTGGTTCGCGGGCCTGTTCGCCACCGAGGACGCCCGGGGCGGCATGCGCAGCTTCGCCGAGGAGGGCCCGGGCAAGGCCACCTTCCGCTGAGCCCGCCACGCGTCAGCGGCGCGCAGCCGGACACCGCACCTTCCGGGGGAATGAAGCGCACCTCAAGGGAGCCTTAACCGCCGCGCCGCCAGGTCGCGTTGTGGCCTGCGTCACGTCACGCGTCCTGCCTGGTCACGGAGTTGGCGCCGGGCGCGTGACGGGTCGTGCGAACGGCCCGGCACGCGCCCGCGAGGAGTCCGCGCGGCCCCCGGATCGTGGGGAACGGGCCCGAAATCCCGCCTGTGCAGGCGAAGATGGTGCCCATGGCGGGACAGGGAGATGTGGCGAGCGTGACCGAGTGGGTGCCGAAGGCTCCGGGCGAGGGTGTGGGCGAGGGTTCCGACAGCAAGGTGCTGGAACTCATCGGTGATCCGACCGCCGACGAGGTACGGCTCCCGAACCGCCCCCAGTCCGCGCACGTCGCCCGCCGCCTCGCGCAGGCCGTGCTCCAGCTCCGCTGGGCCATGCCGGGACCGCTCTCCGACAACACGGTGCTCCTCGTCTCCGAACTCGTCGGCAACGCCGTACGCCACACCGGCGCGCACGTCTTCGGGCTGCGGATGCTGCGCCGCCGCGGCTGGATCAGGGTCGAGGTGCGGGACCCGTCCCGTGGCCTGCCCGCGCTGCTGCCCGTCGCCGACCTGGACACCAGCGGGCGCGGCCTGTTCCTCGTCGACACCCTCTCCGACCGCTGGGGCGTGGACCTGCTCCCGCGCGGCAAGACCACCTGGTTCGAGATCCGCGTCACCGAACGCGACCGCTGACCGGCCGCGCCCGGCGCCGCGTTCAGATCGTGACGCCGTGCTCCCGCAGCCACGGCAGCGGGTTGACCGCCGACCCCATCTGCGGCGTGACCCGCACCTCGAAGTGCAGATGCGGACCCGTGGAGTTGCCGGTGTTCCCGGACAGCCCGATCCGCTGCCCCGGCTTCACCGTCTGCCCCTGCGCCACCGCGATCGACGACAGGTGCGCGTACTGCGTGTAGTAGCCGTTCGGGTGCCGCAGGACGACGCTGTTGCCGAACGCGTCCCCGCGGTTCGTCTCCTGCACCGTCCCGCCGCCCGCGGCGCGCACCGGAGTGCCGACCGGGACGGCGAAGTCCTGCCCGGTGTGCCGGCTCGACCAGCGCGCTCCCGCGCTCGCGAACCCGGACGAGAGGGTGTACTTCTTCACCGGCTTCACCCAGGCGCCCCCGTCCTCCCCGCCGGAGGCGGCGCCGGGTGCCGAGGTGCCGCCCGGGACGCTCATCGGCCGCAGCGGCCCCGGCCGTTGCTCGGCCCGTACCCGCCGCAGCCGTTCCTGCGCCTGGGCCAGCTTCGTCGCGATGTCGGCGCGGATCTCGTTCTGCCGCTCGGTCTTCTCCTTCAGCGCCGCCAGGGCCTTGGTCGCCTTCAACTCCTCGGCGGTGAGCGTCCGTTGGGCCTCGTTGACGGTGACGAACAGCTGCACCATCGCGTGGTCGCCCTTGCGCAGCAGGGACGTCCGCTCCAGGAACGACTCGGGCTCGGTGCTGAACAGCAGCTTCGTCGCCTGGGTGAGGCCGCCGTTGCGGTACTGGCTGCGGGCCATCCGCCCCATCCCGGAGCGCAGTTCCCGCAGCCGCGCCTTGCTGGCGGCCACGGACTTGCGGAGCTTGCGCGTCTTCGCCCGCTGCGCCTCCGCCTGCTTGCGGGCCTTCTCGAAGGCGCGGGTCGCGGCGCCCGCCTCCTTGTACAGCTGCTCGACCCGGGCGGCCGCCCGGCCCGGCGGACTCTGCGGGCCTTCGGCGGGGAGTTGATCGGGTGCGGCGGCCGCGTGCTGCCCGGTGGCCACCGGTACGAAGAGCGTGGCGCACAGCAGGGCGGCGGACGCTGTCCGGTGCGGAGTGGCGGTACGTGACATTGGCCGATCATCACGAGACGCGCGGACCGAACCGTCAGCGGACACGCACCCCGTGCCCGGTGGGTTCCGGAATCGCGGCCGGGCGGGTGACAGCACGCGGCACCGAAACGGCCCGTCCGTGTGCCCCTGCCGCACCCACGGGCCCGGCGCGCCCCCTGGACGCGCCGGGCCCCCTGTGCATCGGCGCCGCTCGCGCGCGTGCCCGTCCGTCCGCCCGCACGGACGGGCACGCGCGCCGGGCGCCGAGGCGGTTACCTGGCCGGGTCCAGCGGGGCCGTCAGGTACGGGGCCGCCAGGGCCGCGCGGTCGGTGAAGAAGCGCAGCGCGAGGTCGGCGACCTCCTGCGAACGCTCCAGCACCACCCAGTGGTCGGAGTCGGCGAGCGTGACGAAGCGGCCGTCGGCGATCGTCCCGGCGAACTCCCGCTGCCGCTCCGGTCCTGTCACGGTGTCGTGCTCGCCGGTGAACACCAGCGTCGGGACGCCGGAGAGCCCGCCGGAGAAGTCCGGGGTGTCCCGCAGCGCCCGCTGGAGCGCGGCCGTGGCGTGCGGGGAGTGCAGCGCCGCGTGCAGGATCGACCGGCGCACGTAGCGGTAGGCGATGGTCCGGTTGGCGACCGTGCGCTCCTCGTCGAGGCACATCATGACGCCGGTCGCCAGCGTCGCGAACTCCTCGGGCTGCCCGGCCGCCAGCCGCTGCGTGGCCCGCAGCCACTGGGCCCGCTGCTCGGGGCCGATGTGCGCGGGCACGCCGCCGAGCAGCAGCCGCGCGACCCGGTCCGGGGTCCGCTGGGCGCAGTTGAAGGTCAGCGCGGCCCCGTAGGAGAAGCCGAAGAGGTTCACCTTCGGTACGCCGAGGTCGTCGATGATGCCGTCGATGGCCCGCTGGAGGATCTCGGTGCCGACCTCGGGCGGGAGCGGGTCGGCGCTGCCCATGCCGGGCAGGTCGGCGGTGACGACCGTCGCGGCCGGGCCGATGTGGTCGTCCAGCTGCGGCCAGCCGAGCATGCCCTGCAGCGCGCCGCCGACGACGAGCACGGGCTCGGTGACCGGTTCCGGCTGGTGGAGCACGCGGTACGCGTAGCGCAGCCCGTCCACCGAGAGGGAGTGGATGGTCTCCTTGCCGTCGCGGTCCGCCGGTGCTGCGGAGGGACGAGCGGAGGGGGAGGCTGCTGCGTCCTCGTGTGCCTTGGTGTCCACGGATTCCACGGTCATGGCCTGGTTTCTGGTCAGGAGGCCGGCGCCGGGCCCCGGGTCGGTCAACTGTCTGGCAACTGCTGGTGCTGCCGGCGGGCGGCAGCCGCTCAGGTACGGGTGAGGACGAGGACGGCGTTGTGGCCGCCGAAGCCCAGCGAGGTCTTCACGGCGGCGTCGAGCCGGGCGGCTCTGGCCTCCTTGGCGACCACGTCCGCCGTGATGTTCAGGTCCTGGTTCTCCAGGTTGGCCGTCGGCGGGACCAGCCCGTGCTCCAGCGCGAGCACGGTCAGCGCCGACTCGATGCCGCCGGCGGCGCCGAGCGTGTGGCCCGTCCGGCCCTTGGTGGAGGTCACCAGCGGGTGTGCGCCGAGGACCCGGCCGAGGACGCCGGACTCGATCTGGTCGTTCATGACGGTCGAGGTGCCGTGCGCGTTGACGTGGCCGATGTCGCGGGCGGCGACGTCCGCGTCGGCGAGCGCCGTGCGCAGCGCGCGCTCGATGCCGTTGCCCTCGGGGTCGGGAGCGACGGCGGAGTGGGCGTCGCTGGACGCGCCGTACCCGGCGACGCCCGCGCGCACCCGCGCCCCGCGCGCCGCCGCGTGCTCGGGGCGCTCCATGACGAGCAGCCCGGCGCCCTCGCCGACGACGAAACCGTCCCGCTCCGCGTCGAACGGGCGGCAGGCGCGGGTCGGTTCGTCGCGTCGCGTGGAGACCGCGCGCATCGTGCACGCGCTCGCGATCAGCAGCCGGGACAGCGGCGACTCGGCGCCGCCCGCGACGGCGACGTCGACGGCGCCGCAGCGCAGCAGCTGGTGCGCGGTGCCGATGGCGACCGTGCCCGAGGAGCAGGCGGTGGAGACGCCGAAGCTCGGGCCGTGCGCGCCGAGGTCCGTCGCGACGCTGCTGGCCGCGCCGTTGACCACGGTCAGCGGGGCGAGCTTGGGGGAGACCCGGCGCGGGCCGCGCTCGGCGAGGACGGCGCTCTGCTCGTCGTAGAACGGGAGGCCGCCGTGGGCCGAGCCGATGACGACGGCCACCCGGCCGCTGTCCCAGACCGAGGCGTCGAGCCCGGCGTCGGCCACCGCCTCGCGGGCCGCGATCACCGCCAGCTGGGAAAAACGGTCCATCAGACGCTGCGTCGCGACGCCCAGCACGGCGGTGGCGTCCAGGTCCTCGACCCCGTAGGTGAAGTCGCAGGGCAGGCCGTCGAGTTCGGGGCGGTGCGCGACCGAGGGCGGTGCCCCGGGCGCGGTCACGTCGCGCCAGGTGGCTTCGGCTCCGACACCCGCCGCCGTGACCAGGCCGAGGCCCGTCACGGCCGCGGTGAACGGCTCGTCGGGGCGCCGCACTACGCCGCTGCCCTGACCTGGACGACCTCGACCAGCCGTCCCACCGTGTCCCGCGAGGTCAGCTCGGCGTCGTCGAGGTCGACGTCCAGCCTGCTCTCGATGTGCAGGCGCAGCTCCTCCAGCGCCAGCGAGTCCAGACCGAGCTGCCGCAGGGGGCTGTCGGGCCGGCCGACGGCGACGGGGTCTGCTCCGAACTTCTGGACCAGCAGGCTGCTGACCTCTTCCGCGACGCTCACTGGGTACTCCTCGGATGTCGGGACGCGGTCCCGGCCTTGAACGAAGGGGGCGACCGCGAGGCGTCAGGTGTGCATCGGCGTCTGATGCCGGATTCGGGGCACCCCTTTATACGCCGGAGCAACCCCCGCGACCTATCCGTGTCCCCCCATCGGATGGCCCGTTGCACCCGCGTGCGAAACCGCCTCGCGGCGCCGCCCGGCGGGCGTCAGACGACCGTGAGCGTCAGCCTGTCCCGGGCCTCGGAGCTGGTGCCGACGTACAGGTCGAAGGCGCCCTCCTCGACCCGGAAGTCACCCTCCGTGTCGTTCGTCCAGAAGCCGAGATCCGCCGCGCCGAGACGGAAGCGGACCCTCCGCTCCTCGCCCGGCTCCAGCGTGACCCGGCGGAACCCGCGCAGCCTGCGCACCGGCTGGGCGAGGGAGGCCGCGCGGTCGTGCACGTACAGCTGGACGACCTCGTCGCCCGTACGTCTGCCCGAGTTGCGCACGGTGACCGAGACCTCCAGGGTGTCGCCGTCGCGGAGCGCCCCGGCGGCGATCCGGGTGCGGCTCAACCCGGGCTCGCCGAGCGTGAACCGGGTGTAGCTCAGGCCGAAGCCGAACGGGAACCGCGGGCCCTCGGGCAGGTCCAGGTACTTGGAGGTGTACTTCTCGTCCGGGTCGTACGGGCGCCCCGTCGAGTGGTGGTTGTAGTGGACGGGGAGCTGGCCGACGGTGCGCGGCACCGAGACGGGCAGCTTGCCGCCCGGGTTGACCTCGCCGAACAGCACGTCGGCCACCGCGTTCCCGGCCTCGACGCCCGGGTGCCACGCCGCCAGCACGGCGGGCGCCCGCTCCAGCCAGCCGCCGACGGTCAGCGGCCGCCCGCCGACCAGCACCACCACGAACGGTGTGCCGGTCTCCGCGACCGCCTCGATCAGCTTCTCCTGCGCGCCCGGCAGCGAGAGGTCGCTGCGCGAGGCCGCCTCCCCGCTGAGCGCCGGGGCCTCGCCGACGACGAGCACCGCGACGTCCGAGGCGCGCGCCGCGGCCACGGCCTCACCGATGCCCGCGGTGTCCTCGCCGTCGGGGGAGACGCCGCGCGCGTGGCGGACCTTCGCCCCGGGGACGGCCTTCCGCACCGCGTCCAGGATCTTCACGGCCGGGAACTTCTCCTGTGCGGGCGGGAGGGTCCAGGTGCCGAGCAGGTCGGCGGAGTCGGCGAACGGGCCGAGCACCGCGACGGAGGAGACCTCGCGGGACAGCGGCAGCGTGCCGCCCTCGTTCCGCAGCAGCACCATCGACCGGGCGCCGGCGGTGCGGGCGGCGGCGCGGGCCGCCGGCGAGGGTGCGGTGACCGCCCGCTCGGGGTCGGCGTACGGCTCGTCGAAGAGGCCGAGGCGGAACTTGAGGAGCAGCACCCGGTACACCGCGTCGTCCAGGCGTTCCGCGTCGATCCGGCCGGAGCGCAGCAGGGCCCTGCCGTGGTCGGCGAGGGTGGTGCTGACCATCTCCATGTCGAGCCCGGCGGCGAGGGTCAGCCGGGCCGCGTCCGCCTCGTCCTCGGCGAAGCCGTGCGCGACCAGTTCGCGGACGCCGGTGAAGTCGCCGACGACCATGCCGTCGAAGCCCCACTCCCGCTTGAGGATGCCGGTCAGCAGGTGGTGGTTGCCGTGCGCGGGGACGCCGGCGACGGTGTTGAAGGAGGCCATGACGGTCGCGGCGCCCGCGTCCAGCGCCGCCTTGAACGGCGGCAGGTACAGATCGCGCAGCCGGGACTCGGAGACGTCGACGGTGTTGTAGTCGCGCCCGCCCTCCGCGCCGCCGTACGCCGCGAAGTGCTTGGCGCAGGCGGCGAGCCTGTCCTTCGCCCTCAGCCCCGCGCCGTCCGCCGGGCCCTGGTAGCCGCGGACCTTCGCCGCCGCGAACTCGGCGGTGAGGTACGGGTCTTCGCCGCAGCCCTCCGCGATCCGGCCCCAGCGCGGCTCGTGGGTGACGTCCAACATCGGGGCGAACGTCCAGTGCACGCCGTTGGAGCGGGCCTCCTTCGCGGAGATCTCGGCGTCCCGGACGGCGACCTCCGGGTCGAAGGAGGCGGCCTGGGCGAGCGGGATCGGGAAGGTGGTCCACATGC
Source organism: Streptomyces sp. HNM0574 (assembly GCF_012726235.1). GTDB lineage: Bacteria > Actinomycetota > Actinomycetes > Streptomycetales > Streptomycetaceae > Streptomyces. Next base: position 84,915 of record NZ_JAASAH010000003.1, on the reverse strand, counting down.
CGTGGATCACGTCGAGCCCGAAGACGAGCGGGATGCCCAGCCGGGACTCCTCGACGGCGATCCGCTGGAGCGCGTTCGTCGCCTGGGCGCCGAGGATGCTGAGGACCGAGCCGAGCCGGCCCTTCCGCGCCGCCTCCTCCACCTCCCTGGTGTCCCCGCCGCCGGGCCCGGTGTCGTAGCTCCACGGCAACTGCTGGAGCTGGCCGAGCTTTTCCTCGACCGTCATCCGGGCCAGCAGCGCCCGGATCTCCGCGTCGTACGGGCCCGGCTCGGGGGCCTTCGGCTTCCCGTCCGCCGGTGCCGCTCCGGTGGCCGCTGCCGCCGGGCCCGTGCCGAGCAGGCAGCCGGCGACCGCCGTGCCCGAGGCGGCGGAGAGAAGTGTGCGTCGTCGCATCCTGTTCACCTCTTTGAGAAGGGGTGGGCCCAACGCCCGCCACAGCTACAGGAGTTGAAGCGGAACGTAGAAGCCGGTCACAGGACGGTCAAGAGATCTGACAGACGTCAGGGAAACCCCGGCGCGCCCCGCGAGGGCGCGCCGGGGCCGGGCGTCACAGGCCCAGGTCGCGGCCGCGCAGGTCCGCCGCCGTCTCCCTGCGGACCAGCGTCCGCGCCTCGCCGTCCCGCACGGCGACCACCGGCGGGCGGCCCACCAGGTTGTAGCCCGAGGCCATCGACAGGTGGTACGCGCCCGCGACGGGCACCGCCAGCAGGTCACCCGCGCGCACGTCGGACGGCAGCGGCACGTCCTCGGTGAGCACGTCGCCCGCCTCGCAGTGGCGGCCCACGACGGTGACCCGCCGGTACGTGCCCGAGCCCCGGCGGCCCACCAGCCGGGGCGCGTACCGCACCCCGTACAGCGCGGGCCGCGGGTTGTCGCTCATGCCCCCGTCCACCGCGACGAACGTCGCCCCGCCCGTCCGCTTCACCGTCACCACCCGGTACAGCGCGACCCCCGCCGGACCCGCGACGGCCCGCCCCGGCTCGACGGTCAGCCGGGGTACGGCCACCCCGGCCGCCGCGCAGCTCTCCGTGAGCGCCGTGCGCACCCGGCGGGCCAGGTCGCCGAGGTCGAGCGACTCCTCGCCCGGGCGGTAGGCGACGCCGTGACCCCCGCCGATGTCCAGCTCCGGCAGCGTCACCCCGTGCTGCTCCCGGACCCGGGCCAGCAGCCCGGTCAGCCGCCGGACGGCGACGAGGTACGGCTTCACGGAGGTGATCTGGGAGCCCAAGTGGCAGTGCAGACCCGTCAGTCGGAGCGTCGGATGCCCCAGGATGCGGGTCAGGGTGTGCTGCGCGGAGCCGTCCGTCATGGACACCCCGAACTTCTGCCCCTCCGTCCCGGTGCGGATCTTGTGGTGCGCGCCCGCCGTGATGCCGGGGACGACCCGCAGCAGCACCCGGCGCGGCCGCTCCGGCGTGCCGGCCGCGGCCAGCGGCGCCACCTCGGACGGGTCGTCGATCACGACCCGTCCGACGTCGTGGCGGACGGCGGCCGCCAGATCGGCCGGGCTCTTGGCGTTGCCGTGCAGCACCACCCGCTCCGGCGGGAACCCGGCCGCGACGGCCAGCTCCAGCTCACCGGCCGAGCAGACGTCCAGGCCGAGACCCTCCTCGTGGATCCAGTGCGCCATCGCCCGGCAGAGGAACGCCTTGGCCGCGTACAGGACTTCACCGTCCGGGAACGCGGCGCGGTAGCGGCGGCAGCGGTCCCGCACCTCCGCCTCGTCCAGCACGTACGCCGGGGTGCCCACCGTCCGGGCGACGGAGGCGAGCGGGACGCCGCCCACCGCCAGGTCCCCGTCCGGCAGCGGGGCCGTGGACGCGGGCCAGACGTCCAACGGGCCCGCGCGTTCCGGGAGTTGCGCGACGTCGGCGTCCCCGGAGGAGGTGAGGCGGGTGCTCATCGGGTGGGGCTCTCGGCGGCCGTGGCCTGGACCGGGCGCGGGTCGACGAGGACGCCGACGCCGTCCAACGGCTCGGTCAGGGACCGCAGTACGGCCTCCGAGAGCCGGATCCAGGTCTGCTCGCCGCCGAGCGCGGCGAGCAGCCGCGTACGGGTCGTGAAGGCGACGGCCGTCCGGCGCCGCGCGCCCGTACGGAACAGCCGGGGCACGCAGCCGGCCGGGCCGATCCGCACCGGGACGTACAGCGCCCGGGCCGCGCCGCTGCCGGCGCCGGGCGGGACGGGGCCCGAGGCGGCGAGGGAGACGGAGACTGGGGCCATCGGGGTGGCGGGGGATGCGTCGCAGCTTAACCGGGCCATGACGGGGGCTCCTTGAGTGCGAAGAGTCTCGGCGGACCTCCGGAGCCTCCCAGCGGATCGGAGACACCGGCGGTCCCGGACGGAAGGGACCCCGGAACGCGGGGAGGCGGACCGGGGTACGGCCCCGACGCTATGCCCGCCCCCGCCCTCCCGTACCGCTCCACCCGACGCGCTGACGCAAAACTGACGCCCCGGGGGCCTCCCTTGACGCGGCGGATGCGGGTGGGGGCGGAGGAGCAGCTTCCGTGCGGGGCATGGGCCCCGCTGTAGGAGTACGGGCCCAACTCTCCTGCGGCAGTGAGCCCTTGGCGCCCGCACAGGCCCTGGGCGCCGCATCCCCCGCGGCGCGAGCCGAGTACGGTTCCGGTGGATATGGCGAGTACATGGGGGTGGGCATGAGCACCGAGTCCGTGACGGTGGAGGACAGACCCGGAGGGCAGGAGGCGCCGCGCGCGGCCGAGCGGAGGCCCGCGCCGCTCTGGTTCTGCCTGCTGGCGGGCCTGGTCGTGGCCCCGGTGCTGGTGTTCTGGGCGCCGGAGCTGCCGTGGTGGGGCCGGCTGGCGGTCTTCACCGCCCTCGTCCCTGTGACCGAGGGCCTGTGGAGACTCGGCGCGCGGCTGCGGCACCGCCGACGCGAGGGCCCGGAAACGGACTGACGCGTCCGCCCCCCTCAGCACTCGATGACGTTCACCGCCAGCCCGCCCCGGGCCGTTTCCTTGTACTTGACCTTCATGTCGGCGCCGGTGTCCTTCATGGTTTTGATGGCCTTGTCGAGGGAGACGTGATGCCGGCCGTCGCCGCGGAGGGACATGTGGGCCGCGGTGACGGCCTTGACCGAGGCCATGCCGTTGCGCTCGATGCAGGGGATCTGGACGAGGCCGCCGATGGGGTCGCAGGTGAGGCCGAGGTTGTGCTCGATGCCGATCTCGGCCGCGTTCTCGACCTTCTCGGGGGAGGCGCCCAGGACTTCGGCGAGTCCGCCCGCCGCCATCGAGCAGGCCGAGCCGACCTCGCCCTGGCAGCCGACCTCGGCGCCGGAGATGGAGGCGTTCTCCTTGAAGAGCATGCCGACGGCGCCCGCGGCGAGCAGGAAGCGGACGATGCCGTCCTGCTTCTCCTCCTCGGTGGCCGAACCGGCGGCGAAGTTGACGTAGTAGTGCAGGACGGCGGGGATGATGCCGGCGGCGCCGTTGGTCGGCGCGGTGACGACGCGGCCGCCCGCCGCGTTCTCCTCGTTGACGGCCATCGCGTACAGCGTCGCCCACTCCATCGCGTGCGCCTGCGGGCTGCCCTCGCCGCGGAGCTGGCGGGCGGCGGCAGCGGCGCGGCGGCGGACCTTCAGGCCGCCGGGGAGGATGCCCTCCTGGGTGAGGCCGCGGCTGACGCAGGCGCGCATGACCTCCCAGATCTCCAGCAGCCCGGCCCGGATCTCCTCCTCGGTGCGCCACGCCTTCTCGTTCTCCAGCATCAGCGCGGAGACGGACAGCCCCGTCTCGCGGGTGAGGCGCAGCAGTTCGTCGCCGGTGCGGAACGGGTGGGTGAGCTGGGTGTCGTCGGGGACGACGCGGTCCTGGCCGACGGCGTCCTCGTCGATGACGAAGCCGCCGCCCACCGAGTAGTACGTCTTCTCCTGGAGCGGGGCGCCGTCCGCGTCGTACGCGAAGAGGGTCATGCCGTTCGCGTGGTACGGGAGGGAGCGGCGGCGGTGCATGATCAGCTGCGTCGACTCGTCGAAGTCGATCTCGTGCGCGTCCCCTATGTCGGTGGCGAGCAGCCGCAGCCGTTTGGAGGTGCGGATCGCGGTGACCCGCTCGTCGGCCGTGGTCACGTCGACCGTGCGGGGCGACTCGCCCTCCAGGCCGAGCAGGACCGCCTTGGGGGAGCCGTGCCCGTGCCCCGTCGCGCCGAGCGAGCCGAACAGCTCGGCGCGGACGGACGCCGTCTGGGCCAGGACGCCCTCGTTCTTGAGGCGGCGGACGAACATCCGGGCCGCACGCATCGGGCCGACGGTGTGCGAACTGGAGGGTCCGATGCCGATCGAGAAGAGATCGAAGACGGAAATGGCCATGGGTGACGCTCCGGATCCCCCGCGCTGCGGCGGGGCGACGCCCGTCGCGGGACGCCCCGGTGGGGGCGCGGGCGACGGGGACTTGAGGGTGGTGGTTCAGGGGTGAGCGGGGGTGGCGCTCGGCGCCCGCGAGGGGCGCGGGGAACTGCGCGACCGGCCACGACCCCGCGGTCGGGGCGCACGGCCGGCCGGAGTCCGGCCCCGTGGCGCGGGTGCGCCACGGGGCCGGGACCGGTCACTTGCCCAGGTTCGGGTACAGCGGGTGCTTCGCGGCCAGCGCGGAGACGCGGGCGGCGAGCGCCTTGGACTTCTCCTCGTCGAAGGACGGCAGGAGCGCCTCGGCGATGACGTCCGCGACCTCCCGGAAGTCCTCGTCCTGGAAACCGCGGGTGGCGAGCGCGGGCGTACCCACGCGCAGGCCCGAGGTGACCATCGGCGGGCGCGGGTCGTTCGGCACCGCGTTGCGGTTGACGGTGATGCCGATCTCGTGGAGCCGGTCCTCGGCCTGCTGGCCGTCGAGCTCGCTGTTGCGCAGGTCGACGAGGACGAGGTGGACGTCCGTGCCGCCGGACAGCACGTTGACGCCCGCGCCGACGGTGTCCTCCTGGAGCAGCCGCTCGGCGAGGATGCGGGCACCGGAGAGGGTGCGCTGCTGCCGGTCCTTGAACTCGTCACTCGCCGCGATCTTGAACGAGACCGCCTTGGCGGCGATGACGTGCTCCAGCGGGCCGCCCTGCTGGCCGGGGAAGACCGCCGAGTTGATCTTCTTCGCGTACTCCTTCTTGGACAGGATCACGCCGCCGCGCGGACCGCCGAGGGTCTTGTGCGTGGTGGTGGTGACGACGTCCGCGTAGGGCACGGGGGAGGGGTGCAGGCCGGCGGCGACGAGGCCCGCGAAGTGCGCCATGTCGACCATGAGGAGCGCGCCGACCTCGTCCGCGATCCGCCGGAAGGCGGCGAAGTCCAGCTGGCGCGGGTACGCCGACCAGCCCGCGACGATCAGGTTGGGCCGGTGCTCCTTGGCGAGGCGCTCGACCTCCTCCATGTCGACCAGGTTGGTCTTCTCGTCGACGTGGTACGCGACCACGTTGTACAGCTTGCCGGAGAAGTTGATCTTCATGCCGTGGGTCAGGTGCCCGCCGTGGGCGAGGTCCAGACCCATGATCGTGTCGCCCGGCTTGAGCAGCGCGAACATGGCGGCGGCGTTCGCGGACGCGCCGGAGTGCGGCTGCACGTTCGCCGCCTCCGCGCCGAACAGGGACTTGATGCGGTCGCGCGCGATGTCCTCGACGACATCGACGTACTCACAGCCGCCGTAGTAGCGGCGGCCCGGGTAGCCCTCGGCGTACTTGTTGGTGAGGACCGAGCCCTGGGCCTCCAGCGCCGCGACGGGAGCGAAGTTCTCCGACGCGATCATCTCGAGGGTGGACTGCTGACGGTTGAGTTCGGAGTCGACAGCAGCGGCGACGTCCGGGTCTACCTCGTGAAGCGAGCTGTTCAGAAGCGACATGTATCCATCCTGGCGGCACGGAGACGGTGAGTGAACATGGGCAGCGTGCGGGCCGGGGCCTCAGCTGCCCGAGGCGAAGGCGGCGTACTCGTCGGCGGAGAGCAGACCTTCCGGCTCTCCCTCGAGCTTCACCTTGAACAGCCATCCCCCCTCGAAGGGGTCCGAGTTCACGAGTGCCGGGTCGTCGACGACGTCCTGGTTGATCTCGGTGATCTCACCGGACACCGGGGCGTACAGGTCGCTCACCGACTTCGTGGACTCCAGCTCGCCACAGGGCTCGCCCGCGGTGACGGCGTCGCCGACCTCGGGGAGCTGGACGAACACGACGTCGCCCAGGGCCGTGGCCGCGTGCGACGTGATGCCGACGGTCGAGACTCCGTCGTCGGCGGCCGACAGCCACTCGTGCTCTTTGCTGTAGCGCAGCTGCTGGGGGTTGCTCATGGTCTGATTCTCCTGCATGCGTGAGGTCGGAAGGAAAAGGGTCCGGCAGCCGGGACGCCACCCAGTCCAAGGCCGTGCCCAGCGGGAACTCCAGGTATTCCGGATACCACAACGAGTGAGTGCGGCATCACGCCACCCGGGTATGCACACCTTTCCCGGGCAGCCGGAATCCACTGGTCCGCCGGAAATGCCCGGCTCTGTGCGGGTGTTGCCGACGCGCTGACGGTGGGTGACGGAGGGAACAGGGGGGACGCGGCGGCGTCAGCGCTGCCGCTTGTAGAAGGGCAGCGCCACGACCTCGTACGGCTCGTGCGTGCCGCGGATGTCCACCGCGACGCCCGCCGTGCCCGGCTCCGCGTGCGCCGGGTCGACGTATGCGATCGCGACGGGCTTGCCGAGGGTGGGGGAGGGGGCGCCCGAGGTGACCTCGCCGATGACGGTGCCGTCCGCCGCCACCACCGGGTAACCGGCCCGCGGCACCCGGCGGCCCTCGGCGATCAGGCCGACCAGCTTGCGCGGCGGGTTCGACGCGGCCCGCTCGGCGGCGGCCTCCAGCGGCTCGCGGCCGACGAAGCGCCCGCCGTTGGTCTCCTTCTCGAACTTCACGATCCGGCCGAGACCCGCGTCGAACGGCGTGGTCCGCGTGCTCAGTTCGTGCCCGTACAGCGGCATGCCGGCCTCCAGCCGGAGGGTGTCGCGGCAGCTGAGCCCGCAGGGCACCAGGCCGACGCCCGCGCCCGCCTCGGTCACGGCCTCCCAGACCGCCACCGCGTCACCGGGCGCGACGAACAGCTCGAAGCCGTCCTCGCCGGTGTAGCCGGTGCGGGCGATCAGGGCCTCCACGCCCGCGACCGTGCCGGGCAGGCCCGCGTAGTACTTCAGGCCGTCGAGGTCGGCGTCCGTGAGGCCCTTGAGGATGCCGGCCGACTCCGGGCCCTGGACGGCGATCAGCGCGTACGCCTCGCGGTCGTCGCGGACCACGGCGTCGAAGCCGGATTGGCGCTCGCGCAGCGCGTCCAGCACCACCTGGGAGTTGGCCGCGTTCGCGACCACCAGGTAGGTCTCCTCCTGGAGGCGGTAGACGATCAGGTCGTCGAGGATGCCGCCGGACTCGTCGCAGATCATCGTGTAGCGCGCGCGGCCGGACTTCAGCTTGGAGAGGTTGCCGACGAGCGCGTAGTCCAGCAGCTCGCCCGCCTGCGGGCCGGTGACGGTGAGTTCGCCCATGTGCGACAGGTCGAAGAGGCCGGCGCGGGTGCGGACCGCCTGGTGCTCCTCGCGCTCGCTCGCGTACCGCAGCGGCATGTCCCAGCCCGCGAAGTCGGTCATCGTCGCACCCAGGGCGCGGTGCGTGGCGTCCAGCGCCGTCTTGCGGGGTGTGGCGGTGTCGGTCATGTCAGTCAGGCTCCCGGTGGAGAGCCCCGGGCGGACCCGGGGAAGTGACGCGGATGTCCTCCCCATCTGTCATCGGAACCTGAGAGGTTCGCCGGGAGGGACCCGGCTTGCACCTTGGGTGGGACCGCTGTGCGGCGGCCCGCTTTTCAGATCTGCCTCACCCTGCGCGGTATCGGTGCCTGAGAGATTCAAGGGAGGATCTTGCTCCTTCGGCGCCCCGGAGCATCTGCAGCCGGGGACTCTCCCGCGCGGATTACAAGCGGCCTGTATGGAGTTGGCCGGTACATCATGGCACGCGAACGCCGGGAGCGGACCTCCCCTACGACAGGTAACCGTCTTGAAGCGCATTACCCTTTCTTGACACTCTCGGACCGGAGCCGCGCTCTTGCGGCCGGAACCGGGAGGGGCGATCAGGTGAACAGCCTGCGCAGTGCTTACGCGACGGGCGCGGGGGGCGGGGCCGCGGCGGCCGCCGCCGCAGCCGCGCCGGCCACCGGGCGCGACCTGAGGGGCTCGGCGGCCAGGAGAACCCTCCGCTTCGCGCCCGGCGACCGCGTCGTCGTCTCCGGTCTGCCCGGCAGCGGCAAGTCCACCCTCATCCGGCGCACGGTCGCGCTGACCGGCGAGGCCGACGACGCGGCGGGCCGCGCCCCCGTGCACACCATCGACTCGCAGGACACCCGTGAGCGCTGGGAGGCCCGGCTGCCCTCCTGGCTGCCGTACGGGCTCTACCGTCCGCTGGCCCGGCTCGCGCACTACGCCTCGCTGCGCCGGGCGCTCGCCTCGGGCGGCGGGGTCGTCGTGCACGACTGCGGCACCCAGGGCTGGGTGCGGGACTGGCTCGCGCGGGACTCCCGCAGGCGGGGCCGCGCCCTGCACCTGGTGCTGCTGGACGTCTCGCCGCAGACGGCGCTCCAGGGGCAGGCGGAGCGCGGGCGCGGCGTCTCGGGGTACGCCTTCCTGCGGCACCGCCGGGCCGTCGGGCGGCTCATCGAGCAGGCCGAGGCGGGCCGGCTGCCCGCCGGATTCGCCTCGGTGGTGCTGCTCGACCGCACCTCGGCCGCGGCGCTGGACGCCGTCGTCTTCGACTGAGGACGCCGCGCACGCGGCCCGCCGCCCGGGTGCGGACGACGGGCCGCGTACGTGAACTCCCGTGACGTGCACGGGCGTTCGGGACGTCAGGCGGCCGGCTGTGACGCGCTGCCGGCCCGGCCCTGCTCCTTCAGGCCGGAGAGGTCGGCCTTGGGGAGCTGCTTGCTGCTGAGCGTCCCGGCGATGAAGTCCACCGACGCCTTGACGGTCGCCCTCGCGGCCGCGCCGGTCTTCTTCACGTCGCCCTTGGTCGAGGTCTTCAGCAGCGCCAGGGCCTTGGCCTTCAACTGGGCCAGGGACTCGGCGCGCAGATCGGCCGCGGCGGGGCCGGCGGCGCGTGCGGGCGCGGCGCGCCTCGCCTTGTCCACGGACGCGTTGACGTCCTCGCGGTGCTCCTTGAGCTTCGCGGGCGAGAGCTTGCCGTTGTCCGCCTTGAGCACGTCGCGCACCAGCTCCGAGACGTCGTTGACCACATCGCTGGTGCTGTCCAGCGTCTGCGTCTGCTTCAGCAGCTTGTCCGCGCCCGGCACCGGCTTCGCCGGGCCCTTCCGGCCCTCTCCCGAGGAGCCCGCCGAGAGCGGGACGAGGCCCGCCTGCGCCTGCCGGACCTCCTCGGCCTGCTCCCGCTGCTGCTGCGTGAACTGCTCCTGGTCGCCCGGCCGTTGCGCCCCCGAGGGCTGCTGCGCCTGCTGCGGCCGGACGGCGTCGCGCGGGAGGCCCGCCTCGTGCGCGGCGGCCTCGGTGACGGAGGAGAGCGCGGGGACGAGCCCGGCGACCGCGCGCGAGCGCTGCTCCTCGGTCGCCCGGTCGGCGCCGGCGGCCCGGTCGACGGTCTGCCCGAACTGCCGGACGGAGTCCGCGAGTGCGGGCACCCGCCGGTCCGCGGGCGCCGACGCCGGGCGGTTCTCCGGCGCGGCCTTCGCGACGGCGTCGAGGAGCTGCCTGCCGCGCTCCTTGAGCTGGACGCGTACGGGTTCCAGCTGCTGCCTGGTCGTCCGCTCCTCCTGCGCGATGCGGCCGAAGTGGCCGGTCAGGCGGGCGAGTTCGCCGAGGTGCTCGACGACGCGGAACTGCTGGGCGGTCGTCGTCTCCGCCGCCCGGGACGCCTCCGCGGCGGAGGCCCGGTCGGGGCCGGCGGCGGAGGCGAAGGCCGTACCCGAGGCGCCGAGGGCGAGTGAGCCGGAGAGGGCGGCGACGAGTGCGGCGGAGGCGGTCCTGTTGACACGCATGGGGTGATTTCCTCCCGGAATTCCGAGAAAACAGGTTGATGGGGACGGGTTCCACCCTTGGCAGGCCGCTTGCGCCCCGCAACCGGACGGTCGCCATCGGTGACCAACCGGGTTATCGGCCGGGGCCCGGGGCGGTACCGACGCCTGCCTGCGGACCTGCGAGGGAGCGCGGCTAGGGTGGCCGTCATGACCTTTCCGCAGCAGTACGGACCTGGCCACGGCGGAGGCTGGCCCGGCAACGAGCTGGAGGAAACCCTCGCGGCCTCCCTCGGCACGGCAGGTGCCGGCGCCCGGCTGCTGGAGGTCCTCGCGCGCAACAGCGTCTGGGTGCCGCTCCCCGAGGGCGGCGGACCCGACAGCCCGAACCTCGACCTGCCCACCGTCCAGTTGGGCGGAACGCCCCATGTGCCGGTCTTCAGCTCCGAGGCGCAGTTCCTCCAGGTCGTCGGCTCGCACATGTCCTTCACCGTCGCGCCCGCGCGGGAGTTCGCGCGCGGGCTGCCGCCCGGCGTCGGCGTCGTCGTCAATCCGGAGGGCACCGTCGGGATGCCGCTGCCGCCCGAGGCGGTCGCCGAGCTGTGCCGCAACTCGCCCTCGGAACAGGCGTCCTGGGGTGTCGCGCGCGGCGCCCGGGTGCGGCTCTTCGAGCCGGACTGGCAGGAGGAGCCGGTCGACTTCCTCGCCGCCGCGGCGGGCGAGTTCGCCGTCCTGTCCTACGTGCGCAGCGCGCGCCGGGCGCTCGCCAGCACCGAGGGCGACCCGCCCGCGCTGTTCGTCGGCGTCGAGCTCGACCTGCTCGACCCGGAGGCACGGCAGGCCGCGCACGACGCGCTGGGCCGGGCCCTGGGCCGCTGCCCCGTGAAGTGGCCGGTCCAACTGGTGCTGCTGGACGCGGCGAACGACCCGGTCGTGGACTGGATGCGGCAGTGCGTCCGCCCGTTCCACACCCGCGAGACCTGAAAGACCGCGGCGGGGCACCCCTTCGGGGGGCCGGGGCTGAGTACTCACGACGCATGCCGGGCCGCCTCGTAAGCTGGTTGGATGGCGGGGCGGGGCGCCGGGGTGCGCCGCGCGGACGACCACGATGACGGAGACTTGAGCGAGCGCCGACGGCCCCGGACCTGCGACGGCCGCGGCGGGACCGAGGGGACGAGGGGAAGGGTGGCCACGTGAGCGCGGGAGCGGGCGTCGAGCAGCTGCTGCGGCAGATGTCACCGGGGCAGTACGACACCTACGAGGCGCTGCTCGGCCAACTGGCCGCCGGGCAGGTCTGGATGCTGCTCTGGAACGGGCAGGCCGGCTCCCCCGACGCCCAGTACGGGAACATGGAGGTCGCCGGGTACGGCTACGCGCCCTGCGTCACCTCGGCCCAGGAACTCGCCGTCTCCGGCTGGGACCGGGCGCACGAGATCGTCCCCGGACGCGAGATCGCCGCCGCCCTCTTCCCCGAGCGCTGGGGCATCTGGCTCAACCCGCACGCGCCCGGCGGCGGCGTCGGCATCCCCTGGCTGGACCTGCGGCGCATCGCCTCCGGGCTCGACCGGCTGCCCGCGGGGCCGCTGCGGCTGGGCGAACCCACCCTGGAGATCCCGCAGTTCTACGCGCTGCTCGCGCACCACGCGCACCGCACGCCCGTGGTCCGCTCGCTGCGCCGCTGCTGGGTGCAGCCGGCGCTGGGGGCGCCGTACCTCGCCATCGGGCTCGACCTGTACGACAACAGTCCGCAGGCGATCGAGTCGGTGCAGCACATGATGGGGCAGTCCGTGCCGGCGGCGCCGGAGGGGCTGCCCGTCTCCAGCGTCTCCATGGCGGACGACTACGACCCCGTCACGATGTGGCTGCGCCGCAACTCGCGGCCCTTCTTCGACCGTGACGCGCCGGGGGCGGGGCCGGCTGCGCCGGTGCCGCCGACCGGGGGGTACGGGTACGGGTACCCGCCGCCGCGGGCCTACTAGGTTTCTCGGGCCCCGTACGTCTCCGGCCGCGGCGCCGCCGTGGCTTTTCGCGCAGTTCCCCGCGCCCCTTTTGCGCAGTTCCCCGCGCCCCTGATCGCGGGCTCACCCCGCTTCTTCGGGTGCGGCGCCGCCGTGGTTTTTCGCGCAGTTCCCCGCGCCCCCGCGGGGCGCGTGTCCACATCACGGTTACGCATCCTTTCCAGGAGGGGGCTGGCGAGTGATCGCGAGCCCGATGAAGACTCCCCGGCCATAGGGCCAGCGCCATCGGCCTCGTGTACGAACTGCTTGTGAACGTGCCGCCACAGCGGTGTGCGTTGGGCCGGTCACCACCGGCCCGGGAGGGGTTCTCGAAGGCGATGACGGCACCACTGCACGACACGTCCACGGCGACCGGGACCAGCGAGCCGGCCGGCCCCGTGCCGGGCGCCAAGGCGATCGAGGGCCGCTCGCTCGGCCGGATCGCCTGGGAGCGGCTGAAGCGCGACAAGGTGACCCTGGCGGGCGGCGCGGTCGTCCTGCTGCTGATCCTCGTCGCGATCTTCGCGCCGCTGATCACCGCACTGACCGGCCAGTCGCCCGAGGTGCGCAACGAGCACCTGATCGACCCGCTGTTCAGCACCCCCAAGGGCGCGCTCGGCGGGATCAGCGCGGAGCACTGGCTCGGCGTCGAGCCCGTCAGCGGCCGCGACATCCTCGCCCGCATCGTCTACGGCGCCCGCGTCTCGATCCTCGTCGGCTTCCTCTCGGCCTTCGTCGCCGTCGTCTTCGGCGCCGTACTCGGCACGCTCGCCGGGTACTTCGGCGGCTGGCTCGACGCCGTCATCAGCCGCGTGATGGACATGCTGCTGGCCTTCCCGCAGCTGCTCTTCATCATCTCGCTGATCTCGGTGATGCCGAACAACCTCCTGGGCCTGACGGGTACGGGAGTGCGGCTGCTCGTGATGATCCTGGTGATCGGCTTCTTCGGCTGGCCGTACATCGGCCGGATCGTGCGCGGCCAGGTGCTGTCGCTGCGCGAGCGCGAGTACATCGAGGCGGCGCGCAGCCTGGGCGCGGGCCGCCGGTACATCATCACCCGCGAGCTGCTGCCGAACCTGGTCGCGCCGATCACCGTCTACACGACGCTCATGATCCCGACCAACATCCTCACCGAGGCGGCGCTCAGCTTCCTCGGGGTGGGCGTCAAGCCGCCCACCGCTTCCTGGGGTTCGATGCTCTCCGACGCGGTGACGTACTACGAGTCGGACCCGATGTTCATGATCATCCCCGGCGTCGCCATCTTCATCACGGTGCTCGCCTTCAACCTCTTCGGCGACGGCGTGCGCGACGCGCTGGACCCGAAGGGGACCCGTTGAACCAGCCAGTCTCCCGGCCCGCGCAGGCGGCGGGCCGTGACACCCACGGAGGTTGCGACACAGTGAGAGTTCAGCGCATATCGAGCCGGTCACGGCGGCGCAGGGCGGCCGCGCTCTCGGCCGGTCTCGTCGGTGTCCTGCTGACCACGGCCGCCTGCGGCGGCGGCGCGGGGGAGGACGGGGGCGGCGGCGCCGGCTACAACGCGGGCATCAACAAGGTCGCCAACGCCTCGGACAAGAAGGGCGGCACCCTCAAGTTCATCGGGGTCCAGGACGCCGACTCCTGGGACACGACCCGCATGTACTACGGCTTCGCCTTCGACTTCGCGCGCTTCTACAGCCGCCAGCTGGTGAGCTACACCCCGGCGCCGGGCCAGAAGAGCATCGAGCTCCAGCCGGACCTCGCCAAGAGCAAGGCCAAGGTCAGCGACGGCGGCAAGACCTACACCTACGAGCTGAAGGACGGCCTGAAGTGGGAGGACGGCAAGCCGATCACCTCCCAGGACATCAAGTACGGCATCCAGCGGCAGTGGGCGCAGAAGACGCTCTCCGGCGGCCCGGTCTACGTCAAGGACGTCCTCGACCCGGACGGCAAGTACAAGGGCCCGTACGAGGACAAGGGCGGGCTCGACGCGATCGAGACGCCCAGCGACAAGAAGATCGTCTTCCATCTGCCGGAAGCCAACGGTGACTTTGAACAGATGCTGGCGATGCCGACGAACTCGCCGGTGCGTGAGGACAAGGACACCAAGTCCAAGTACACGCTCAAGCCGTTCTCCTCGGGCCCGTACAAGTTCGAGTCGTACACCCCGAACAAGTCCCTCACGCTGGTGCGGAACAAGCACTGGGACCGCTCGACGGACAAGCTCCGCAAGGCACTTCCGGACAAGGTCAGGGTCACCCTGATCACCAACCCCGACGAGCGCGACAAGCGGCTCATCAACGGGGACGCCGACCTGGACCTGAACCAGCGCGGCATGGAGGTGCAGGGCCGGCAGACCGCCCTCAAGCAGCACAAGGGCAACGTGGACAACCCGCAGTCCGGGTTCATCTCGTACGTCGCCTTCCCGCAGAGCGTGAAGCCGTTCGAGAACATCCACTGCCGCAAGGCGGCGATCTACGGCACCGACCACAAGTCCGTGCAGACCGCGCGCGGCGGCCCGCTCGCGGGCGGCGCCGTCGCGCCGAACATGCTGCCCCCGGTCGTCCCCGGTCACGACCCGAAGGACGACCAGTACGGGATGCTGGAGAACGGCAGCGGCGCGAACGTCGCCAAGGCCAAGGACGAGCTCGCCAAGTGCGGCAAGCCGGACGGCTTCAAGACCACGCTCGCCGTTCGTAACACCGACAAGGCCGACATGAAGTCCGCCGAGGCGATCCAGGCGTCCCTGAAGAAGGTCGGCATCCGGGTCGAGATCGACGCCTTCGACGGCGCCCAGGGCTCCTCGATCGTCGGCAACCCGGACACCGTCAAGCGCAAGGGCTACGGCATGGTCCTGTACGGCTGGGGCCCCGACTTCCCCAGTGGCCAGGGCTACGGCGTCCCGCTCTGGCACAGCGACTACATCCTCGACAACGGCAACAACAACTACGCCCTGATCGACGACAAGAAGATCGACAAGGGCTTCGACGAGGCGATCGCCGAACTGGACCCGGACAAGGCGGCCGAGAAGTACGCGGAGGTCAACAAGGAGGTCATGAAGGGCGGTTACTACCTCCCGCTGACCTACCTGAAGGTGATCCAGTGGCGCTCCGAGCGGCTGACCAACGCGTACTCGTCCGACGCGTTCAGCGGCTGGTACGACTTCGTCAACCTCGGCGTGAAGTGACCCGTCCCGCCACCGACATCACCATCTGACGGCGTCACCCGCCGCCGGCACGAAGGGCAGGTGAAGGCCGCCGCACCGGTCCGGACCCGGCCGCCCCCGCACCCGCGGGGGCGGCGGGCCGGGCGCCGCAAAGGGGCCGAGAGCAGTGCTCACATATCTCATCAGGCGGCTGTTCGCCGTCGCAGTGATGCTGGTCGTCATCATCCTGGCGGTCTTCTGCATCTTCTTCCTCATCCCGAAGTGGACGGGCACCGACCCGGCCACCATGTTCGTCGGCAAGCAGGCCAACAAGGAGGCCATCGAGGGCGTCCGGGAGAAGCTCCAGCTGGACGAGCCGGTCCTGGTGCAGCTCTTCGAGTTCTTCAAGGGGCTGTTCGTCGGCCGGGAATACGTGGGCGGCGGCTCCACCACGCACTGTTCGGCACCGTGCTTCGGCTACTCGTTCAAGACCGAGCAGGAGATCTGGCCCGTCCTCACCGACCGGCTGCCCGTCACCCTCTCGCTCGCGCTCGGTGCCGCGATCGTCTGGCTGGTCATCGGCCTCACCGTCGGCGTCCTCTCGGCGCTGCGCCGCGGCACCCTGTGGGACCGGCTGGCGATGACCGGCGCCCTCGCCGGGGTGTCCCTGCCGGTGTACTTCACCGGCCTCATCTCGCTGGCGCTGTTCGCGTACCAGCTGAACTGGGTGAGCAACACCTTCACCCCGTTCGGCGAGGACGCGGCCAAGTGGTTCAGCGGCATGGTGCTGCCCTGGATCACGCTCGCCTTCCTCTTCGGCGCGATGTACGCGCGGCTCACCCGCGCCACCATGCTGGAGGTGATGGGCGAGGACTACATCCGCACCGCCCGCGCCAAGGGCCTGACCGAGCCGAAGGTCATCGGCAAGCACGCGATGCGCTCCACCATGACGCCGGTGCTCACGCTGCTCGGCATCGACATCGGCGCGCTGATGGGCGGCGCGATCCTGACCGAGACGACGTTCAGCATCCCCGGGCTCGGCCAGGCCGTGCTCAAGGCGATCAACGAGCGCGACCTGCCGCTGATCCTCGGCGTTACGCTCATCACCGCCACCGCCGTCGTGATCGCGAATCTCGTCGTGGACCTGCTGTACGGCGTGATCGACCCCCGAGTGAGGCTCGCATGACAGACCTGCCCGCGAAATCCGGCGCCGCCGGGGACGCCTCCGGTGCCTTCCTCGAAGTGCGCGATCTGCGCGTGCACTTCCCCAGTGAGGACGGCCTGGTCAAGTCCGTCGACGGGCTGTCCTTCTCGCTGGAGAAGGGCAAGACCCTCGGCATCGTCGGGGAGTCGGGCTCCGGCAAGTCCGTCACCTCGCTCGGCATCATGGGCCTGCACACCGTCGGCCAGTACGGCCGGAAGAAGGCGCAGATATCCGGCGAGATCCTGCTCGACGGCCGGGACCTGCTCACCGCCCCGCCGGACGAGGTGCGCAAGCTGCGCGGCCGCGAGATGGCGATGATCTTCCAGGACCCGCTGTCCGCGCTGCACCCGTACTTCACCATCGGCCAGCAGATCGTCGAGGCGTACCGCGTCCACCACGACGTGGACAAGAAGACGGCGCGCAAGCGGGCCGTCGAGCTCCTGGACCGGGTCGGCATCCCGCAGCCCGACAAGCGCGTCGACGGCTACCCGCACGAGTTCTCCGGCGGGATGCGGCAGCGCGCGATGATCGCCATGTCGCTGGTCAACAACCCCGAACTGCTCATCGCGGACGAGCCGACCACCGCGCTCGACGTCACCGTCCAGGCGCAGATCCTCGACCTGATCCGCGACCTCCAGCAGGAGTTCGGCTCGGCCGTCATCGTCATCACCCACGACCTGGGCGTCGTCGCCGAACTCGCCGACGACATCCTGGTGATGTACGGCGGCCGCTGCGTCGAGTACGGCACCGCCGAGGACGTCTTCCACCAGCCCCAGCACCCCTACACCTGGGGCCTGCTCGGCTCGATGCCGCGCATCGACCGCGCGCAGACCGACCGGCTCACCCCCGTCAAGGGCTCCCCGCCCAGCCTGATCAACGTGCCCGAGGGCTGCGCCTTCAACCCCCGCTGCCCGTACGCCGACCTGCCCAAGGAGGACCTCACCCGCACCGAACGCCCGGAGCTGAGGGTGATCGAGGCGGACGGTGCCGAGGGGACGGACGGGCCCGGGGCCAGGCGGCACCTGTCCGCCTGCCATCTGACCCCGTCGCAGCGGCACCGGATCTGGACCGAAGAGATCGCCCCCAGGCTGTGAACGCGGACATCGGCGTGGAACCGGAAGCGGACGGAACGAACGCGAGGACGAGGACGAGCAGATGACCATCCCCACCCAGGCGACGGGCACGTCCGCCGGCGGCCCCGGCCCGGAAGCGGGCGAGACGCTGCTGCGGGTGACCGGGCTGAAGAAACACTTCCCGGTGACCAAGGGCGTGCTCAAACGCCAGACCGGCGCGGTCAAGGCCGTCGACGGCATCGACTTCGACGTGCGCGCGGGCGAGACGCTCGGCGTGGTCGGCGAGTCGGGCTGCGGCAAGTCCACGATGGGGCGGCTGATCACGCGGCTGCTCGAACCGACCGCCGGGACGGTCGAGTTCCAGGGCACGGACATCACGCACCTGGGCGCGGGCGGTATGCGGCCGCTCCGCCGCGACGTCCAGATGATCTTCCAGGACCCGTACTCCTCGCTGAACCCGCGGCACACCGTCGGCGCCATCGTCAGCGCGCCGTTCAAGCTGCAGAACGTCAAGCCAGAGGGCGGCGTGAAGCAGGCGGTGCAGCGGCTGCTGGAGACCGTCGGCCTCAACCCTGAGCACTACAACCGCTATCCGCACGAGTTCTCCGGCGGCCAGCGGCAGCGCATCGGCATCGCCCGCGCGCTCGCGCTCAACCCGAAGCTCGTCGTCGCCGACGAACCGGTCTCCGCGCTCGACGTCTCCATCCAGGCCCAGGTCGTCAACCTGCTCGACGACCTCCAGGACGAGCTCGGGCTCACGTACGTGATCATCGCCCACGACCTGTCCGTCATCCGGCACGTCTCGGACCGGATCGCGGTCATGTACCTCGGCAAGATCGTCGAGTTGACCGACCGGCAGTCGCTGTACGACACCCCCATGCACCCCTACACCCGGGCCCTGCTCTCCGCCGTCCCCGTACCCGACCCGCGCCGCAAGTCGGGCGAGGGCCGCGAACGCATCCTCCTCCGCGGCGACGTCCCCTCCCCCCTGAACCCGCCCCCCGGCTGCCGCTTCCACACCCGCTGCTGGAAGGCGACGGAGGAGTGCGCCACCACCGAGCCACCCCTCGTCCCCCTCCGCCCCGGCCACCAGGTCGCCTGCCACCACCCGGAAAACACCTGAGCGCCCTCTTGGGGGCGCGGGGAACTGCGCGACAAGCCACGGCGTACGGGTGGTCCGGTGACGGCATTGAGCACCCCGCGCGGGGGTGACCGCGCTGCGCTTGCCAGCCCTGCGCCTCGGCGCAGACCTCCCAAGCGGGGCGAGCCCGAGAAGCGGGGCGAGCCCGAGACAAGGGGCGCGGGGAACTGCGCAAAAGGCCCGAGCCACGAGCGCACCCGCCCCCGGCAACGCACCGCGGCACAGCCGAGTTCGCCCGACACCCGGACGCCCCCGCGTCCGGATGTCTAGACTTCGAGGCCCTCTGTACGGGATGTACCGAAAGGGCGCCCCCATGGCCGACAGCGCCGAACTCCCCGCGAACCTGCGCTACTTGGGCAACCAGTTCCGACTCTGGCGCGTGGACGCCGGAGTCGCGAGAGAGGCCGCCGCCGAGGCCGTCGGCTACTCGCTGGAGATGGTCAAGTCCGTCGAGTGCGGCCGCCGCAAATGCCCGCCCAAGATGGCCCTCATCGGCGACGAACTCTTCGGCGCCGGTGGCAAGTTGAAGGCGGGACTGAAGTACCAGGAGCCGGAGAAGTATTCGGAGAAGGCGCAGGACTTTCTTGCGCTGGAGCGCACGGCGCGGTGTATCTGGGCATACGAGATGGGGCATGTGCCGGGGCTGCTCCAGATCGCCGAGCACGCTCGGGCGCTGCTGTCCGCACATTGCCCGCCCCTGGGGGACGAGACCGTTGAGCGTCGAGTTGCGGGCCGAGTGGAACGTCAGCATCTCCTGTCGACGACGGCTGAGGAGCCCGTCGAGCTGGCTTGCGTACTGCTCGAAACCGCGCTGCGCGTATCCATCGGCGGGAAGGACGTCCACAGGAAGCAGTTGCTGCACCTCTTGGAGAGGGGGAAGCAGCGGAACGTCTCACTCCAGGTGCTTCCGGTGGATCGGGTTCCGCCAACGGCCTTGGACGGGCCACTGGTTGTTCTGGAGACCCACGACGACGAGTGCTACGGGTACATGGAGGGTCACACCGCCAGCAGCCTTACGTCGGACCCGAGGGACATCAGCAGCCTTCTGCGGCGCCATGGGACGATCAGGATGCAGGCCCTCAGCGCAGAGGAGTCGACGGAGTACATCGAGGGGATTGTGCAGCGGCTATGAGCGAGCAGCTCATGTGGTTCAAGTCCAGTTTCAGCGACACCTCGGGCGGAAACTGCCTCGAAGTGGCCCTGGACTGGCGGAAGTCCAGCCACAGCGCTGGTACGGATGGCGACCCGCACACCGTGCACATCCGGGACTCGAAGCGGCCCGACTCCGCCCCGCACCTGACCGTCCCGCCCTCCGCGTGGACCGCCTTCGTCGCGTACGCGCGGGCGCTGTAGCGGGACGCCCCGAAAGGGGCGCGGGGAACTGCGCGAACGGCCACGGCGTACGGGGCGGCCCGGTGACGGCATGGAGCACCCCGCGCGGGGGTGACCGCGCTGCGCTTGCCAGCCCTGCGCCTATGGCGCAGTTCTCCCAAGCGGGGCGAGCCCGAGAAGCGGGGCGAGCCCGAACAGGGGCGAGGGGAACTGCGCAGAAGACCCGAGCCACGAGCACCCGCACCCGAAGAAGCGGGGCGGGCCCGAACAGGGGCGCGCACCCGCACCCCGCGACAAACCGCGAGGGCCGGCCCCGCGTCCCGAGAAGCGACCGCCCCCGCCGAAGGGGTCCACGGCCGGCCGGGTAGAAAGTCCGCGTGGAACCGCACCTGTACGACCCCGACGTCCAGCACTGGCTGGACCTCGCCGGGATCTTCGTCTTCTCGATCTCCGGCGCCCTGCTCGGCGTCCGGAAGAACTTCGACGTCTTCGGCCTCGCCACCCTCGCCGCCGCCACGGGGCTGGGCGGCGGCCTGTTCCGGGACCTGGTGATCGGCGCCGTACCGCCCGCCGCCTTCACCGACCTCGGGTACTTCCTGACGCCGTTCCTCTCCACGCTGCTGGTTTTCTTCCTGCATCCGCAGGTCGAGCGGATCAACAAGGCGGTGGGGGTGTTCGACGCGGCGGGGCTCGGGCTGTTCTGCGTGGTGGGCACGATCAAGGCGCACGAGTACGGGCTGGGCCTCGTCGCCTCCGCCGCGCTCGGCCTCGCCACGGCGGCGGGCGGCGGCATGCTGCGGGACGTGCTCGCCAACGAGGTGCCGTCGGTGCTGCGCTGGGACCGTGAGATGTACGCCGTCCCCGCGATCGTCGGCGCCGGTGCGGCCGCGCTGCTGATCCGCTTCGAGGCGCTGAACGTCGTCACGATGACGCTGGCCGCCGCCCTCGGCTTCGTCCTCCGCCTCTGCGCCATGCGCTACGGCTGGCGCGCGCCCCGCGCCTGGCACCGCCGCAGCGAGGCGCCCCGCTAGGTGTGCTGACCGGAGACGTCGATTGAGGGCAGGACGTTCCGGTCGGCGTTCACGAAGCTGGGGTCGAGTGCCTTTCCGCCAGGTCTCCGGCGAGCTGACTGATGCGTTCGCGGGCTGTCTCCGGGGTGAGTACCTCGATGTGGTCGCCGAACTGGAGGAGCTGACGCACCGACTCGATATCGGGGTAGCGGACGACGACGGTGCACCAGCCGTTTTCCGCGTCGGAGACGTCGTGGATGCGGCTGCCGAGGATGCGCCGCGCCAGGGCGAGTCCGTTTTCCGGCAGACGGACGGTCACGCTCACGCGACCTTGACCCTCGGTGCGTTCCTTCAACGCGGCCCATCTGGTGCGGAGGGTTTCGCCTGGCCGGAGAGCAGCCGGCGCGTCGAGTTCTTCGTAGGACGAGAGCCGTTCCAGAGCGAACAGCCGACCGTTCCCCTGGTCATCGGCTATGAGATACCAGCGACCGGATTTCGCGACGATCCCGTACGGGTCGACCACCCGCGTTGAGGCCTGATTCTCGGCGCTGCGCCGGTACTGGATTCGCAGCCGGCGGCGGTGTCGCAGTGCCGAGGCCAGGTCCGATACGTCGATCCCTGCCTCTGAGTCGGCAAACCACCCGGTGCTGTCCACCAGCACCAGGTCCGCCAGTTGCGGCAGGCTCGGCGATCCAGGTACGGCAGTCTGCCGGGCGGCGATCTTGCGCGCGGCCGACTCCCACACCGCGGACAGGCCCATACGCTCACGTTGCGCGCTGTCCAGACCGGCTACGGAGAGGGCCTCCAGCTCCGGTGGTTCCAGATGGGACGCGTTGAGCCTTGCACCGGGGAGCAGGACGATCCCGCCGTTCCGCCCGCGTTCGGCATGGACAGGCACACCTGCCGTCGAGAGCGCCTCGACATCCCGCAGCACAGTCCGCCGAGACACTTCCAGACGCTCGGCGAGATCGGTGGTGGTGATGCGCTGACGGGTCTGCAGGAGCAGCAGGAGGTGCAACAGCCTCGAAGCCTTCATGCTGACCAATGTTCGCGGAAAAGGTGACAGGTTCTGTCGCGATGAGGCGATCCACTGGAGCGGTACCGGGACTTCAACGATCTGAGGAGCGCTCGATGCCCGCACCCAACCTGTTCCTGATCGGCGTCCGCGACGCCGAGGCCGCTACCGCCTTCTACCGCGACCTGTTCGAGATCGAACCGGCCTTCATCAGTCCCCACTACGTAGCTTTCGAGGTTGCCCCCGGTGTCCTGTTCGCGCTGTGGACGGGCTACGGCGAGCAAGCGGTCCCGAGCACCCCTCGCACAAGCGAAGTCGGGCTGATGGTCTCCGGAGCGGCGACTGCGATCGACGAGATCTTCACGAGTTGGGTCTCGAAGGGAGTCCATGTCGTGGAGGAGCCGTACGACGCTGTCTTCGGCCGCACGTTCGTGATCACCGACCCCGACGGCAACCGCATCCGAGTCTCCCCGGTGGACTGATCCGCACGCCGACGCCGGTTGTGCACCCCGCACCGTGGCGGGCCGGTAACGGAGGCGGCACCCTGCGCCTCGGCGCAGACCTCCCAAGCGGGGCCAGCCCGCGACAAGGGGCGCGGGGAACTGCGCGAAGACCCGAGCCACGATGGCGCCGCACCCGAAGAAGCAAGCCGAGCCCGCGACAAGGGGCGCGGGGAACTGCGCGAAAAGCCCGAGCCACGAAGCACCCGCACCCCGCGACGCACAGACAGGTACAGCACCGCACCCGGAACCGCCCCGCACCCCGCGACGCACACGAAGGGGCACCGCCCCGCACCCCGCGAAGGCACCCCCCTACCCACCGGTAACCATCCCGTGTACCGTGCATCCCATGTCCGCCGCCAGCGAGTTCGACCGTGACACCGCCGTACACCCCCGCGCAGACGAACCCGGCGTCTTCGACGCAGGCCTCTCCGCCGGCTGGGCCATCGGGCACGCGCTCAACGGCGGCTACCTCCTCGCCGTGCTCGGCCGCGCGCTGGGCGAAGCCCTCCCGCACGCCGACCCGTTCACGATCAGCGCCCACTACCTCTCGGCGACCACGGCGGGCCCCGCCGTCGTCCGCACTGAGACGATCCGTACCGGGCGCACCATGTCCACCGGCAGCGCCGGCCTCTTCCAGACCGACGAGAGCGGCGAGGAGGTCGAGCGGATACGCGTCCTCGGCACCTACGGCGAGCTCGCCACGCTGCCCGAGGACGTCCGCACCAGCGCCAAGCCGCCCGAAATCCCGCCGCTGGAACGCTGCTTCGGGCAGCAGGACAACCCGGCGGGCGCCGACTCGGGTCCCGCCATGGGCAAGCGCCTCGACCTCCGCCTCGACCCGGCCACCTGCGGCTGGGCGCTCGGCGCGCCAGCGGGCAAGGGGGAGATGCGCGCCTGGTTCCAGCTCGCCGACGGCCGCGCCCCCGACCCGCTGTCGCTGCTGATGACGGTCGACGCGCTGCCGCCCACCGCCTTCGAACTCGGCCTGAGCGGCTGGGTCCCGACCGTCGAACTCACCGTCCACGTCCGCGCCCTCCCCGCGCCCGGACCGCTCCGGGTCGCGATCACCACCCGTAATCTCGCGGGCGGTTACCTGGAGGAGGACACCGAGATCTGGGACAGCGCGGACCGGCTCGTCGCCCAGTCCCGCCAGCTCGCCCGCGCCAAGCTGGGCTGAACCGGCCCTCCGCTCAGCCGAGGAACTCGCCGAGCGCGGCGGTCAGTTCGGCGGGCGCGTCCTCCTGGACGAGGTGACCCGCGCCCTCGATCAGCCGCAGCCGGGCGCCGCGGACCGTCGCCGCCAGCCGGTGCGCCCGGTCCACCGGGACCCAGCTGTCCTCGGTCCCCCAGCAGACCAGGACGGGCAGCGCCAGCTCCCCGTACCTGCCCTCGATCTCGTCCGTCCAGCGCTGGTCGTTCTGCGCGATCTGCCGGTGGAAGGCGGCCCGTCCGCCCGCGCCCGTCCACGGGGCGACGAGCGCGTCCAGCGCGTCCTCGCGCAGGCCGCGGGCACTGGCCGAGCCGATGTACGCGCGGACCATCGCCTCGTGCAGCGCGGGCGGCAACTGCCCGAAGACCTCCGCGTGTTCGCCCAGCAGCCGGTACGAGGGCGAGCCCCAGGGGGCGAGCGCCACCACGTCCACCAGCGCGAGCCGGGCGTACCGCGCGCCGTGCAGCAGGTGCGCGCGCAGGGCCACGCAGCCGCCGAAGTCGTGGGCCACCACGGCGGGTTCGGCGAGGCCCCAGTGGTCCAGCAGCTCGGCGAAGACCCGGCCCTGCGCGGCCAGCGAGACGTCCTGGCCCTCGTACGCCTCGGAGGCCCCGTAGCCCGGCATGTCCCAGAGGTAGACCGGCCGGCGCGCGGCGAGGGCGCGGGCCACGGCCCGCCACGTCCACGAGGACCACGGGGTGCCGTGCAGCAGGACGACGGGCTCGCCGCCGTCCGCCTCGTGCGGGCCGAGGACGGTCCAGCGGACGGTGCCCGAGGAGGTGCGGACGGTGCGGTCGAGGCTCCAGTCGGCGGTCATGGCTCCAGCCTCTCCGGGGCCGTGCGGCCGCGCCAGTGGCTTTTCCGCCCCGGTGAGGGGGTTTTCGCAGGTCGGGGGCGGGGTCGGCGGGATGGAGGCAGGTGTTTGTCCGGTTTCGGTGCGGTGCCTGTAGCTTGGGGAGGAAAGGTGAAGCAAGAGAGGAATGGTGCCGTCGTGGCGAACGCAGTGAAGAGCACACTCCCGGACGAGGACCTCAAGGTCGTCGGCGAGGCGCTCCAGGGAGCGCTCGTGGACCTCGTGGATCTCTCCCTCGTCGCCAAGCAGATCCACTGGAACGTCGTGGGCCCGCGCTTCCGGTCCATCCACCTCCAGCTCGACGAGGTCGTCGACACCGCGCGCGGCTTCTCCGACACCGTCGCCGAGCGCGCCTCCGCGCTGGGCATCGCCCCCGACGGGCGGGCCACCAGCGTCGCCTCCGGCAGCAGCATCGGCACCGTCAAGGAGGGCTGGCAGCAGGACACCGACGCCGTTCAGGCCATGGTCTCCGCGCTGGCCGCGGTGATCGCCACGTCCCGGGAGCGGATGAAGGCCACCGGCCCGGTCGACCCCGTCACCGAGGACATCTTCATCCAGATCACCGGCGACCTGGAGAAGCACCACTGGATGTTCCAGGCCGAGAACCGCGGCTGACCCGGAGCCCGGGACGCGCCCGCCCGAGATGCGGCGCGGGGCCCGGCGACGCAGCCTGTCGGTATGTCCGCACCGGTTGTCGTCCATCCGCCCGTCCCCGAGGGAGGCCGCCGGGTCACCGCGCGGGGCGAATTCCTGGGCACCGCCTACGGCATGGTCGACCTCATCGAGTTCCTCCGCCGTGCCGGGCTCGACCTGGCGACGATCGACCTGCACGACAAGGACCTGATCGACTGGCAGGGCGGCGGCCCCGAGACCTGGGAGCCCGAGACCTGACCCGCCCCGCCCGCAACCGCATCTCCCGCCGCCCTCCCCGCCGTTCCCCGGCCGGGAGGGCGGCGCGCGTGTGTGCGGGGCTTCGGAACGGGGCCGAAACCGGACCCCGGCAGCGGAATACGCGCGGTCGCCGTGCGGTTCCCGCCTGTTGACCGTCGCGGGAGCCCGCGCACAGCGCGGTGCCCCGCATCCGCCCTGCCCGCCCGGCCCGTGCCCCGCCAGCGGCGGGCATGCGCCCGGCGGGCCGCAGAGCCGCTGCTCGTAGAATCGGGGGCACCATGGCTGTTACCGCCCAAGGCTCCGCCTACTTCGACCACGCCGCCACCACGCCCATGCTCCCCGAGGCGATCGAGACGATGACCGCGCAGTTCGCGGTCGTCGGCAACGCCTCGTCCCTGCACGGCGCCGGACGGCGGGCACGCCGCACCGTCGAGGAGGCGAGGGAGGCGCTCGCCGCCGCCCTCGGCGCCCGCCCCAGCGAGGTCGTCTTCACCTCGGGCGGCACCGAGGCCGACAACCTCGCCGTCAAGGGCCTCTACTGGTCCCGGCGGGACGCCGACCCGGCCCGCACCCGCGTACTGGCCAGCCCCGTCGAGCACCACGCGGTGCTCGACACCGTGCAGTGGCTCGCCGACCACGAGGGCGCCGACGTCGAGTGGCTGCCCGTCGACCACCACGGCCGTGTCCACCCCGAGGCGTTCCGCGAGGCCGTCGAGCGGGACCCGGGGACGGTCGCGCTGGCCACGGTCATGTGGGCGAACAACGAGATCGGCACGATCATGCCGATCCGTGAACTGGCCGGTGTCGCCGCCGAGTTCGGCGTACCGCTGCACGCCGACGCGGTGCAGGCCATCGGGCAGACGGAGGTCGACTGGGGCACCTCGGGCCTCGCCGCGCTGACCCTCACCGGGCACAAGATCGGCGGCCCGTACGGCGTCGGCGCGCTGCTGCTGCGCCGCGAGCACAGCCCCGTACCGCTGCTGCACGGCGGCGGCCAGGAGCGCGAGGTGCGCTCCGGCACCCTCGACGTCCCGGCCGTCGCCGCCTTCGCCACCGCGGCCGAGCTCGCCGTCGAGCGGCGCGAGTGGTTCGCGCGGGAGATCGGCGGACTGCGGGACGAGCTGATCGCCGGCGTGCGGGAGGCCGTGCCGGACGCGATCCTCGGCGGCGACCCCGACCCGGCGGGCCGGCTCCCCGGCAACGCGCACTTCTCCTTCCCCGGCTGCGAGGGCGACTCGCTGCTCCTGCTGCTCGACGCGCAGGGCATCGCCTGCTCCACCGGCTCGGCGTGCACCGCCGGGATCGCCCAGCCCTCGCACGTCCTGCTCGCCGTCGGCGCCGACCCCGAACTCGCCCGCGGCACCCTCCGCTTCTCGCTCGGGCACACCACCACCCGCGAGGAGGTCGAGGCGCTCACCAAGGCGATCGGCCCCGCCGTGGAACGCGCCCGCGGCGCCGGCCTCAGCTGACGCGCCCCGCTGGCGGGGGTGTGCCGCGTCGGCGAGCATTCCCCGTGTGGGCGGCGACGCCGGACCCGAGCGCACGTCTGGGGTGAGGCGAGGTGAACACACCGTGGTGGGACGACGGGGCTCCGGAACTGCGGCGGATCAGCGACCTGCTGGCCGCGCAGCGCCGCCACGTACGCCGCTTCACCGCCCGGCACCGGGCGTGGGCCGAGACGTTCCCGGCGGGCGGGGAGGAACTCCCGGACATCCGGGAGCTGCCCGCCCCGGACGCGCAGGCGGTGCTCGACGCCGTCCCGCTCGCGGCCATGCTGCTGGCACCGCTGCACGGCCCGGACGGCGCGGTCCGCGACTTCCGGTACGTCACGCACAACGTCGCCGCCGGCGAGTACGCGGCGCGCTACCTGGGCAGCGTCGTCTCGCCGTGGCCGGGACGGGTCCCGATCCTGCGGTACTACCCGCACATGTCCGAGACCGCGGTCCCCGGCATGTTGGCCGAGGTGCTCCGCACCGGCCGCAGCCAGGGCCCCGTCCCGGCCGAGTGGTACGTACGGGACGCCGACGGGCGCCCGGTGCGGGTCAGCAACGAGGTGCGCGCCGCCCGCTGCGGGGAGCTCGCGCTGCTGAGCTGGGAACGCGGCGAGCGCAGCCGGATGGCGCTGGCGGCGCAGCGGCTCGCCCGCGTCTGCTGGGCCGAGTGGAACCTCGCCGACGACGAGGTGATCACCTCGACGGGGCTCGGCCTCGTCCTCGGCCTCCCCGAGCAGGAGGCCAAGCCGCGCCTGATGGAGCTGGCCCGGATGACCGCGCCGGAGTACCTCGGCGCGCTGGAGGAGGTGCTGCGCGCGGCCCTGGTCCTGGGCAAGGAGGCGACGTGCGACCTGCGGTTCACGCACGCGCCCGAGCGCATGCTGCGCCTCGTCGCCGAGCCGGTACGGATCATGGACGGCCCCGTGTGGACCGTACGGGCCGTGCTCAGGGACGTCTCCGAGGTCGGCCGCAGCCGCGAGATGGCCGAGCGGGCACGCCGGGAGGCGCGCCGCCAGCAGGACCGGGCCGAGGCCGTCGCGGAGATCGCGGAGCGGCTGCGCGAGGCCGTGCTGCCCGGCTTCCCCGCCGACACCGCCCGGCAGGGCCTGGAGTCCGCCGCCGTCTACCGGCCCGACGCGGGCGAGGCGGGCGTCGGCGGCGACTGGTACAAGACGCGGATGCTGCCGGACGGACGCGTGCTCGTCGCGCTCGGGGATGCGCGCGGGCACGGGCTGGACGCCGTCGCGCTGATGGCCAAGCTCCGGTACGCGCTGGCCGGGCTCGCCTACACCGGCGCCGTCGTCGAGCGGCTCACGGCCTGGCTCAACGAGCTGGCCTGCGACGACGGCCGCGAATCCACCACCACTGCGATCATCGCCCGCTACCACCCCGAACGCTGCCTGCTCCGCTGGACCTGCGCGGGCCACCCGCGTCCCGTCCTGGTGCGGGACGGGCAGGCGCTGCTGCTGCCCGGGGCCGTGGGCGGGCCCGGGCTCCCGCTCGGGGTGCTGCCGCACGCCACGTACACGGCCACCGAGACCTGGCTGCGCGGCGGGGACGTGCTGCTGCTCTACTCCGACGGCCTGATCGAGCACCGCGGCGAGGACCTCGACGTCGGCATCGCCGCCCTCCGCGCCGCGGCCGAACGCCGCGCCGGCAGCCTCGCCCCCGGGCCCGAGGCCCTCCAGACCTACACCGACGCCGTCGTCAGCGACCTCACGGGCCCGACCCAGATGGACGACGCAACCGTCCTCACCTTCCGCGCACTGGGCGCGTAGCGCCCTTTGGGGGCGCGGGGAACTGCGCGAACGGCCACGGCGTACGGGGTGGCCCGGCGACGGCGATGAGCACCCCGCGCCGTGGCGGGCCCGCGAAGAGGGGCGCGGGGAACTGCGCGAAAGGCCCGAGCCACGACGGCGCCGCACCCGAAAACCGGGGCGAGCCCGCACACAAGGGGCAAAAACGCACCCCGCGCCGGGGCGGGCCTCAGCCCGACTTCCCCCGCGACAGCGACCGATGCTCCGCAGCGACCAGCCGCACATACCGCTCCCAGTCCCAGTGCGGCCCAGGATCGGTGTGATCAGCCCCCGGCACCTCGTGGTGACCGACGATGTGCTCCCGGTCGGGCGGAAAGCCGTAGCGCCGGCAGATCCCGGCCGCCAGCCGCGCCGACGAGCGGTACATCGCGTCCGTGAAGTCCTCCGGCCGGTCCACGAAGCCCTCGTGCTCGATCCCCACGCTGCGCTCGTTGTACGCGCGATTGCCCGCGTGGTACGCGACGTCCAGCTCCCGCACCGTCTGCACGACCGCACCGTCCTTCGCCCGCACCACGTAGTGCGCGGCCGCCGCGTGCAGCGGGTCCTGGAACACCTTGAGCGCCGTCGCGAAGTTGCTCTGCGTCACATGGATCACGATGCGGTCGACGGTGTAGTCGAAGGGCCGGTCCGCGGTGCGGAGGTTCGCCGCCGAGGCGGCCAGCCAGCGCGCGTCCGCGTAGTCCACCTCGCCCTCCCTGCGCTGCTGGTCGACGCCGGGCAGGCGCCACCACAGACGCGAGGTCTTGTCCCAGGTCAGCGCGCCGGCGGTGCCCAGTGCGACGGCCGCTCCGCCGCCCACCAGCAGCCTCCGCCGAGAGATCGGTTCCATGGAGGGGATAACGCCGACGGAGGGCGCGGCGGTTCCGTCTACCCTGGAAGGGTTATGACTGACGCCCCCCGCAGCTCGCCCCCTCCGTCCGCACCCCCGCAGCCGAAGCACGCCGACGGGACGCCGCGCCCGCTGCGCGTCCTCGCCGCCATGTCGGGCGGTGTGGACTCCGCCGTCGCCGCGGCCCGCGCCGTCGAGGCGGGGCACGACGTCACGGGGGTCCACCTGGCGCTCTCCGCCAACCCGCAGTCCTTCCGCACGGGCGCGCGGGGCTGCTGCACGATCGAGGACTCGCGGGACGCCCGCCGCGCGGCCGACGTGATCGGCATCCCGTTCTACGTCTGGGACCTGGCCGAGCGCTTCCGCGAGGACGTCGTCGAGGACTTCATCGCCGAGTACGAGGCGGGGCGCACCCCGAACCCGTGCCTGCGCTGCAACGAGAAGATCAAGTTCGCGGCGCTGCTGGACAAGGCCCTCGCCCTCGGCTTCGACGCGGTCTGCACCGGCCACTACGCCACCGTCGTCGTCCGCGAGGACGGCAGCCGCGAGCTGCACCGCGCCGGCGACGCGGCGAAGGACCAGAGCTACGTCCTCGGCGTGCTCGACGAACGCCAGCTCGCGCACGCCCTGTTCCCCCTCGGCGACACCCTCACCACCAAGGAGGAGATCCGCGCCGAGGCCGAGCGCCGCGATCTCGCCGTCGCCAAGAAGCCCGACAGCCACGACATCTGCTTCATCGCCGACGGCGACACCCAGGGCTTCCTCGCCGACCGCCTCGGCCGCGCCGAGGGCGACATCGTCGACGAGGACGGGCAGAAGCTCGGCACCCACGAGGGCGCGCACGGCTTCACCATCGGCCAGCGCAAGGGCCTCCGCATCGGCCACCCCGCCGCCGACGGCAAGCCGCGCTACGTCCTCGACATCTCGCCGGTGGACAACACCGTCACCGTCGGCCCCGCCGCCTCCCTCGACGTCACCGCGCTCACCGCCATCCGGCCCCGCTGGTGCGGCACCCCGCCCACCGGTCCCGGCACGTACACGGCCCAACTCCGGGCGCACGGCGGCGAGACGGAGGTCCGCGCCGAGCCGGCGGCCGACGGGACGATCGAGGTCCGCTTCGCCGAGCCGGTGCGCGGCGTCGCCCCGGGCCAGGCCGTGGTGCTCTACGACGGCACCCGCGTCGTGGGCTCCGCGACGATCTCCGCCACCCACCGCGAGCGGGCAACGACCCAGCCGGCGTGAGCGGTTGACGCCGGGGCCCCTCGTCCGGGGCCCCGGCCCGCCGGCCCCGTCAGGCGCCGGCGACGGTGGCGGGGGAGGAGAAGACCGTCTCCAGCTTGTCGAACTCCTCCAGGCAGCGGCCCGTGCCCAGGGCCACGCAGTCCAGCGGGTTCTCCGCGATGAAGACCGGCATGCCCGTCTCCTTCGCGAGCCGCTCGTCCAGCCCGTGCAGCAGCGCTCCGCCGCCGGTGAGGACGATGCCGCGCTCCATGATGTCGCCGTACAGCTCCGGCGGGCAGGCGTCGAAGGCGGTGACCACGGCCTGCACGATGGCCGCCGTGGGCTTCTCCAGGGCTTCCTTGATCGCGGCGTGGCTCAGCTCGACGGTCTTCGGCATGCCGGTGTTCTTGTCCCGGCCGCGTACCGGAACCGAACTGCCCTCGCCGAGCGACATCTTGATGTCCTCCGCGGTCCTCTCGCCCACCGCCATCGAGAAGTTGCGCTCGATGTAGGAGGCGATCGCCGCGTCCAGCGCGTCACCCGCGATGCGCGCCGAGTGGGTGGCGACGGTGCCGCCGAGCGAGATGATCGCTATCTCCGTGCTGCCGCCGCCGATGTCCACCACCATCGAACCGCGGGCCTCGTGCACGGGCAGGCCCGCGCCGATCGCCGCCGCCATCGGCTCCTCGATGAGGTGCACCGAGCGTGCGCCGGCGCGCGTGGCCGTCTGGAGCACGGCCCGGCGCTCCACGCCCGTCACGCCGCTGGGGACGCACACGACCACGCGCGGGGCGCGGCCGCGGCCGACGCGCGCCATGCGGATGAACTGGCGCAGCATCCCCTCCGTGGCCTCGAAGTCCGTGATCACGCCGCCCTTCAGGGGGCGGGTGGCGGTGATGGTGCCCGGGGTGCGGCCGACGGCTTCCTTCGCTTCCGAACCGACCGCGAGGACTTTGCCGTTTCTGGAATCAATCGCCACGACGGACGGCTCATTCAGGATGACTCCGCGTCCGCGGACGTATACGAGGGTGTTCGCCGTGCCGAGGTCTATCCCGATGTCGCGGGTGCTGAACGTGCTGCTCTTCGCCATGTGGTCTCGCCGTGTTCGGTGCGGGGTGTGCCGAATTGTCGTACTGGGAGCGCAGCATACCTAACTGTCCTGGTTTCAGGCCAAGGTGGGTCCGGAAAATCTGAGATCGCATCAACGCTGGTGGGAAGCGGTTTCCCGGCCAACATCGCAGGTATGGGGCTCACTTGGGTGGCATAGATCGGGCCGACATGGACAGCTATGCGTCTGGAGTCGGAGCGCGGTACTCGCGACTGAGACCTGTCATGTCCAGGGACGGGGGCCGCGTCCGCAGGCCACCATCCTCAACTACTGGAGGTTTCGTCATTACCGCGCAACCGGTACAGGAGTTCGGAGACAACCCCGTCGATGTCCGGGAGACCGGGCATTACACCGAAGAATATATTCCCAGCTTCGTCGAGAAATGGGACTCTCTCATAGATTGGGAGAAGCGGACCCAGAGCGAGGGCAACTTCTTCATCGACCTTCTGCGAAAGCGGGGGGTGAAGAGCGTTCTGGACGTCGCCACGGGGACCGGCTTCCATTCGGTCCGGATGCTCGAGGCCGGATTCGAGACCGTCAGTGCAGACGGCAGCGCCGACATGCTCGCGCAGGCGTTCTCCAACGGAATGGAGAACGGCGGCCACATCCTGCGCGTCGTCCAGGCCGACTGGCGCTGGCTCAACCGGGACGTGCACGGCGAGTACGACGCCATCGTCTGTCTCGGCAACTCCTTCACGCATCTCTTCTCGGAGCGCGACCGGCGCAAGGCGCTGGCCGAGTTCTACGCGATGCTGAAGCACGACGGAATCCTCATCCTCGACCAGCGCAACTACGACGCGATGCTGGACGAGGGGTACTCCAGCAAGCACACGTTCTACTACTGCGGCGAGGACGTCGCGGTGGCGCCGGAGTACCTGGACGAGGGGCTGTGCCGCATGCGGTACAACTTCTCCGACGGGTCGAAGTACTACCTGAACATGTTCCCCCTGCGGAAGGACTACACCCGCAGGCTCATGTCGGACGTGGGCTTCCAGACCATCGACACCTACGGCGACTTCCAGCACACGTACCGGAACGAGGAGGAGCCCGACTTCTTCGTCCACGTGGCGCAGAAGGAGTACATACCGGAGGACGACGGCGCCTACTCCGCCGCCACCAACACGGCGCGCAGCTACTACAACTCGCCCGACGCCGACACCTTCTACCACCAGGTGTGGGGCGGCGAGGACATCCACGTCGGCATCTACCAGGGCGCCCAGGAGCCCATCGCCGACGCCAGCCGCCGCACCGTGGAGCGGATGGCGGGCAAGCTCGGGCTGACCGCCGACCAGACCGTCCTCGACCTCGGCGCCGGATTCGGCGGCTCGGCCCGCTACCTGGCCGAGACGTACGGCTGCAAGGTCACCGCGCTCAACCTCAGCGAGGTCGAGAACGAGCGCAACCGTGAACTGACCGCGGCCCGCGGCCTCACCGCCAAGATCGACGTGGTGGACGGCTCGTTCGAGGCCATCCCGGCCGACGACGCCTCGGTCGACGTCGTCTGGTCGCAGGACGCCTTCCTGCACAGCGGCAACCGGAACCGGGTGCTGGAGGAGATCGCGCGGGTGCTCAAGCCCGGCGGCCAGCTGGTCTTCACCGACCCGATGGCGGCCGACGGCACCGACGTCAAGCACCTCCAGCCGATCCTCGACCGTATCCACCTCGACGACATGGGCTCGCCCGGCTACTACCGGCGCCAGCTCGCCAGCCTCGGCTTCCGCGCCGAGAGCGAGGGCGGCTTCGAGGAACTGCGCGAGCAGCTCGTCAACCACTACGGCCGAGTGCTCGCGGAGACCGAGAAGCAGGAGAAGGAGGGCCTCGGCAACAAGATCAGCTCGGACTACCTCGAGCAGATGAAGAAGGGACTCGGCCACTGGGTCGAGGGCGGCAGCCGGAAGAACCTCACCTGGGGCATCTTCCACTACCGCCGCTAGCACCCCGAGGTACGGCAACCGCACGGAGCGCGCCGACGGCAACGGGACCGGCAGGGAGGCCGGCACCGGCCGCACCGCACCGTCCCCCACGGTGCAGGCAGAGCGCGACCGTTACGTACACACCCCCGCACAGACCGGTGACCCCACAGGAGGGGACCCGGCGGTGGCCTCCACGAGAGCGAGGACGCCGCTGAGGACCGGCTGGTGCCCAAGGCGCCGGACACACCGGCCGCACTCCGGCGGCCCCGGTGACGGCGCACGCCCCGCGGCCGCGGCGGACCGGAAGGACCGCCCGACGGACGGCGGTGGAGCGGCAGCCCGGCCGTCGGCAGAGCACCGACGGTGACTCGAGAGCGGGCCTTGGGCGGGACGGAACGCCACGACGGCGGCGGCCGGTTTCAGCGGCCGTTTTTCGCAGCGTCGGGAGCGCGTGCTCCTGGACGTCGTACGAGCGTGCCCGCGCGCAACCCAGCGCGCGGGCACGCGGGGCTTCTTCTGGGGGCGCGCTTCTCGGGGTTCGCGTTGCGTCGCGGGGTGCGGGGCCGTCGTGGCTCGGGGTTTCGCGCAGTTCCCCGCGCCCCTGTTTGTGGGCTCGGCCCGGTGGTTCGGGTGCGGCGCCGTTGTGGCTCGGGCCTTTCGCGCAGTTCCCCGCGCCCCTTATTCGCGGGCTCGCCCCGCTTGGGAGGTCTGCGCCGAGGCGCAGGGCTGGCAAGCGCAGCGCGGGCCCGCCCCGGCGCGGGGTGCTCCATGCCGTCACCGGACCACCCCGTACGCCGTGGCTGGTCGCGCAGTTCCCCGCGCCCCTTACGGGGCGATCCTCCCCGCGCCCCTGGCGGGGCTACCAGCCGTGGCCCGGTGTGCGTGGGTCGTCCTGGGCGCGGGGGGACGGGGGGCCGAAGTGGTATTCGCCGGTGCCGGGGATGGGGGGTGTGCCGTGGCCGGGGCCCGCGGCCATCAGGCGGCCCAGGCCACGGCGGGTCGCCGCGACCACCACCCGCTCGCCGGCCCGCAGCACGTGCTCCGAACTGACCTTCCACTCCAGCCCGTTGCGCCCGCCCGAGGGCACCGGCGTCATGGAGGACAGATCGCGCTGCTCGCCGCCCGCGCCCGCCGCGTCGAGCGCGACCACCCGCCAGCCCTCGGTACGGCAGGCGTCGGCGACCGTACGGTTCTCCAGCAGCGGGTTGCCGCCCACCTCGACCGCGGCGAACACCAGCACGCGGCGGCCCACCGGGATCGCGCCCAGCACCTGCCGCCCCATCAGCGCCCCGGCGAAGGCGGGTGCCGCCAGCGCGGACACGCTGCGGCTGCGGGTCTGCGCCGCCGGGTAGGTGTCGCGCAGGGTGCGGTAGACCGTCGAGGCGAACTCGTCGTCGAACAGGCGCATCACGACGCGGAGTTCGGGCTTGACCTGGCGGGCGTAGAGCGAGGCCTCCAGGTTCGTGCCGTCGTTGCTGGTCGCCGCGAGCAGCGCCCGGCTCCGCTTGATCTTCGCCTCCTCCAGCACGCCGTCCTCCGTCACGTCCGCGATCAGTGTCGGGACACGGCGGGCCCGGGCCAGCGCGACGCCGCGCGCCTCCGGGTCCCGCTCGATGCAGACGACGGGGATGTCCATCTCCAGCAGCCGGTCGAGGACCCGGGTGCCGACCTTGCCCAGGCCCAGCAGCACCACGTGCCGGGACAGCCCGCGCGGCGGATCGGGCAGCGCCACCGCCTTGCGGAACGCGCCGTAGCTCTCCAGCACCACCGCCAGCAGCAGCGGCAGCAGCATCATTCCGGCCAGCGCGGCGAGCAGCTGCATCACCTGCTCGTCGCCCGGCTCCTCGGCCTTCGGGTCGTTGATCGCCAGGACATCCAGCAGCGTCACGTACGCGGCGTGCAGCAGACTCTCGCCGCTCATCAGCCAGTTGACGGCCGTCAGCACCAGCACGATCACCGACATCAGCAGCAGCGCGTACCGCAGCCGGCGGGAGAACAGCTCCTTCAGCACCGGGGCGCGCGGGAACCGGCGCGCACGCGGGGGCTCGTACCCGGGGCGCCGGGTGATGGCCTCCAGGACCACCGTGCCCCGGTGCGCGGGCAGGCCCTCCAGCTCCGCCTCGTCCGGGAGCAGGACGGGCCCGTCCCGGTCGTCCGGGTCCTCGTCGACGTCTCCCTCGTCGGAGTCCTCGGCGCCGGGCAGCAGGGCCAGCGTGCACAGCGGGTCGCGGCGGCCCGCCGTGCCGACGGTGCGTTCCTTCGCGCGCAGCAGCAGCCCGTCCGCGTACACGATCTTGTCGCTGCCGACGACGGCGGCGGCGACCAGGGACGGGGCGGCCGTCTCGGAGTCGGAGAGCACCGTCGTCGAGGCGTCGACCGTCGCCGGGTCCATGGCCGGGTTCCGCACCCGGGCGGCCCGGTCCAGCAGATCCTCCAGGTAGCGGCCCAGGGTGGGGTTGAACATCCGGATGACGAGCCGCAGATGGGGGTTGATCCGGCGGGCGCGCAGCGCGATCGAGATGTTCAGCTGGTCGTCGCCCGAGGTCAGGGCCAGCGCGCTGGCCTCCGCGATGCCCGCCCTGTGCAGCGCCCCGTCGTCCGGGACCTGGGCCTCCACCGCGTCCACCGCCAGATCGGCGCGGCCCGTCAGCTCCGCGATCTGCGGGCCGTGGTCACCGCCCCGCAGCGAGGGCAGGACGACGGTGACGCGCTGCGCGTACACCGTCGCCAGTTCCTTCGAGAGCCGCTGCGCCAGCGCGTTGTCCCCGCAGATCACCATGTGACCTTGCCGTACGGCGCCGTCCCGCTCCCCGTCTAGGCTGCTGTCCATGGCCCCCAAGGACAGTTCCCCCCTGAACATCTGCGTCTTCTGCTCCGCCGCCGAGCTCGGCGACGAATACACCGCCCCCGCACGGGAGTTCGCCGAGCTTATCGGCAGCGGCGGCCACACCCTGGTGTGGGGCGGTTCGGACGTCGGCCTGATGAAGGTCCTCGCCGACGGGGTGCGCGGCTCCGGCGGACGCCTCGTCGGCATATCCGTGGAGTTCCTGCGCGCCTCGGCCCGCGAGGACGCGGACGAGATGATCGTGGCCGCCGACCTCGCCGAGCGCAAGGCCCTCCTGCTGGACCGCGCCGACGCCGTCGTCGTCATGGTCGGCGGGACGGGAACGCTGGACGAGGCCACCGAGATCCTGGAGCTGAAGAAGCACGGCATGCACAGCAAGCCCGTCGTGCTGCTGAACGCCGCCGGTTTCTACGACGGGCTGCGGCGGCAGCTGGAGCGGATGGAGGCCGAGGGCTTCCTGCCACTGCCGCTCGACCGCCTGGTGACCTTCGCCGAGTCCGGCGAGGAGGCCATGGAACTGCTGGCCAAGGAGCGCTGACGGCCGCCCGCGGGCCGGTGGACTCCGGCCCGCGGAGGCTCACTTGCGGTTGTAGAGCCGCATCGTGAGGCTGCCGAAGACCGCGATCAGGGCCGCCGAGGCGACCAGCGTCCAGGTGATCTCGGCCGTGTCCCAGCTGCCCGAGGCCATCCCCCGCACCGCAGCCGTGAGCCGGGTGACGGGGTTGACCTCGACGAACGCCTGGAGCCAGCCCGGCATCGTCCGCGGCTCGACCAGGATGTTGCTCAGGAACGTGAGCGGGAACAGCACCATCATCGCGACGCTCATCACGGACTTCTCCGAGCGCAGCAGCAGCCCGAACATCGTCCAGATCCACGAGAACGCGAACGAGAACACCACCAGCAGCACGATCGCGCCCGCCACCCCGGGCACCCCGCCCTCCGGCCGGTAGCCCATGACGAGCCCGACGACGAGGATCACCAGCGAGGCCGTGGTGTACCGGAAGGCGTCGCCGATCAGATAGCCGACCATCGGCGCGGGGCGCCAGATCGGCAGCGTGCGGAACCGGTCGAACACCCCTTTCCCGATATCGGTGTTGACCGAGACGCCGGTGTACATCGTCGTCATCACGACGCTCATCACCATGATCCCGGGCAGCAGGAACTGCAGGTAGTCGCCCGTCGAACCGGCGAGCGCGCCGCCCAGCAGGTAGGTGAACATCAGCGTCATCATCACGGGGAAGACGGTGACGTCGAACAGCTGCTCCGGGACGTGCTTGATCTTCAGCACGGCCCGCCAGCCGAAGGCCGCCGAGGCGGCGAACGCGCTGGGCCGGTGCGGACGTCCGGTCGCGACCAGGACGTCGGCGAGCTGCCCGGCGGCGCCGCTCCCGGGCGCCTCGCGCGGGGTCCCGTCGACGGGACCGGCCACGGTCCTGGTTCCGGTTTCAGTGCTGCTCATGACGTCGGCTCCCGGGTGCTGTCCGTGGCGCGTCCGGGCCCGTCGGACGCGGTGCGGTCGGTGAGGGCGAGGAAGACCTCGTCCAGGCTGGGCTGGCCGAGCGCGAAGTCGTCGACGCGGACGCCGGCCGCCGTCAGCTCGCGCAGCGCCCGGGCCGCCTGCTCCGCGGCGCCCCGGGCGGTGCCGTCCCCGGAGACGCGGGCGCTGAGCCCGGCCGGGTCGGCAGCCGGGCGCACCGGCGAGCCGAGCAGCCGCTCCAGCAGCCGGGACGCCTCGCCGCGCTGCGCCGCGTCGCGCAGCCGGACGTGCACCGAGCCCGCGCCGATGGACGACTTGAGCTCGCCCGGCGTCCCCTCGGCGATGACCCGGCCGTGGTCGATCACCGCGATCCGGTGCGCCAACTGGTCGGCCTCGTCCAGGTACTGGGTCGTCAGCAGCACCGTCGTGCCCTGTGCGACGACGGCGCGCACGATCTCCCACACCTGGTTGCGGCTGCGCGGGTCCAGCCCGGTGGTCGGCTCGTCCAGGAAGAGCAGGTCGGGGGTGTTGAGGATGCTCGCGGCGATGTCGATCCGCCGCCGCATACCGCCGGAGAACTTCTTGACCTGCCGGTTCGCGGCCTCGGTGAGCCCGAAGGCGTCCAGCAGCCGCTCCGAGCGGGCTCGCGCCGCGCGCCGGGTGTGGCCCAGCAGCCGGCCGAGCAGGACGAGGTTCTCGGTGCCGGTGAGGTCCTCGTCGACGGAGGCGTACTGGCCGGTGAGGCTGACCCGGGAGCGTACGGCGTCGGGCTCGCGCAGCACGTCGTGGCCGAAGACGCGGGCCTGTCCCGCGTCCGGCCGCAGCAGCGTGGCCAGGATCTTCACCGCGGTGGTCTTGCCCGCGCCGTTCGGGCCGAGGACGCCGTAGACGGTGCCGGCGGGGACGGCGAGATCGACGCCGTCCACGGCGCGGGTGCCGCCGAAGGACTTCACCAGCCCGCTGGTGGAGATCGCGAGCGGCGGCGGGGGCGCGGAGCCGGGGGACGGAGCAGGCATACGGCCCTCCCAGGGAACTCGCCCCCGCCCCTTCGACGGGAGCGTCGAGAGTGCAGACCCCTTCCGCGCCGCCGATTCATCGCGGCCCGCGCGGAAGAACCCGTGGGCCGTGGAACCCCGCACGGGGCGCGAATGTTCCCGCGGGGCGGTCACCGGGGGCGGACCGGAGGCGCGGCACGGTCCGCGGCTGCGCGAAAATGGACCGCATGGCAACACATCTGATCACCGGTGCGGGTTCCGGCATCGGCGCCGTCCTCACCCGGCGCCTCCTCGAACGCGGCGACGAGACCTGGCTGCTGGCCCGTGACGCGGGCCGCGCGAAGGAGCTCGCCGAGCGCTTCGAGGGCGCGCGTACGCTCGTCGGCGACCTCGCCGAGCCCGACCGCCTCTCCTGGGCGCTGAGCCACCAGGAGCTGCCCGGCCGGCTCGACTCGCTCCAGCACGTCGCCGGGGTCGTCGAGCTCGGCACCGTCGCGGAACTGGGCACCAAGGTCTGGCAGTCCACGCTCACCGCCAACCTGCTCGCCCCCGCCGAACTGACCCGCCTGCTGCTGCCGCAGCTCCGCCTGGCCAAGGGCCACGTGCTCTTCGTCAACTCCGGTGCCGGGCTGGCCGCCAAGCCCCAGTGGGGCCCGTACGCGGCGAGCAAGCACGGGCTGAAGGCGCTCGCCGACTCGCTGCGCGGCGAGGAGGCGGCCAACGGCCTCCGCGTCACCACCGTCTACCCGGGCCGCACGGCCACGCCGATGCAGGAGAAGGTGCGCCGCCAGGAGGGCGGCGCGTACCAGGCGGACGCGTACATGGAGCCCGAGTCCGTGGCGACGACCCTGCTGATGGCCCTGGACCTGCCCCGGGACGCGGAGGTCACCGACCTCTCCGTCCGGCCCTCCGCATGAGCGCCCCGGCCGGTCCCGGCGCACCGCGCTCCCCCTGGGGCGCGGCCGCCGCCACTGGTGTCGGGTCGATGCCGGGCGGGGACGCGCGGGAGGCGGCGAAGACCGTCACCGGCAGCCTGGAGCGGCTGCCGTACCTGCCGGAGCTGCCCGCGCGCGGGCCCGGCGCCGACATGACCGGGCGCACGGCCGGGATGCTCGTCGAGATGTACGCGAGGGTGGAGCCCAGCGGCTGGCGCATCGGCGACCGGCCCGGCCGGGACACCCGCCGCGCGCGTGCCTGGCTGGGCGAGGACCTGGACGCGCTGGAGGAGTTCACCCAGGGCTACGAGGGCCCGCTGAAGATCTCCGCCGTCGGCCCGTGGACCCTCGCCGCCGCGCTGGAGCGCCGCAACGGCGAGGCCATGCTGGGTGATCCGGGCGCCTGCCGGGATCTCGCGGCCTCGCTCGCCGAGGGGCTGCGCGGCCACCTCGCCGAGGTGCGGCGGCGGGTGCCGGGCGCGAGCCCGGTGCTCCAGCTCGACGAGCCCTCGCTGACGTCGGTGCTGCGCGGCACCGTCCGCACGGCCAGCGGCTACCGCACGTACCCGGCCGTCGACCGCGCGGTCGTCGAGGGGACGCTGCGGGATCTGGTCGGGATGCACGACGGGCCCGTGGTGGTGCACTCCTGCGCCCCCGGCGTGCCGTTCGCGCTGCTGCGCAGGGCGGGCGTCGCGGGCATCTCCTTCGACGCCTCGTTGCTCACCGAGGGTGAGGACGAGTTGCTCGGCGAGGCCGTGGAGGGCGGGACGACGCTCTTCGCCGGTGTGGTGCCGGGGGACGGGCAGGACGCGGGGGCATTGTCGGACCCGGCCGGTAGCGTCGGTGGGGTCAGGACGCTGTGGCGCAGGCTCGGGCTCTCTCCGGGGCTGCTCGCGGAGTCGGTGGTGGTCACGCCCGCATGCGGTCTCGCGGGCGCGTCCCCGGGCTACGCGCGCGCGGCGCTCGCCCACTGCGTCCGGGCGGCGAGATCCCTCGCCGACAACCCTGAGTGACCCGTTGACGACGTGCCTGACTCTGCGCGGGCCAACTGAGAGGACCACACGACGGTGGCTGGTGGACTGGCTGGAGAACAGGGCGCGCACCAGGCGACCGCGCCCGCCGGGGCGCGGGAGCGGCACAAGCGGCTGGCGGAGGAGATCGAGGAGCACCGCTTCCGGTACTACGTGAAGGACGCCCCGGTCGTCAGCGACGCCGAGTTCGACCGGCTGCTGCGCGAACTGGAGTCCGTCGAGGCGGAGTACCCGGAGCTGGTCACGCCCGAGTCGCCGACGCAGAAGGTGGCCGGGCAGTACGAGACGGAGTTCACCGAGGTCGAGCACCGGGAGCGGATGCTCTCGCTGGACAACGCCTTCGACGACGAGGAGCTGGCCGAGTGGGCCGAGCGCGTCGCGCGGGAACTCGCGGGCGTGGAGAGCCACTTCCTGTGCGAGCTCAAGGTCGACGGCCTCGCGGTGAACCTCACCTACGAGCACGGCCGCCTCACCCGCGCCGCGACCCGGGGCGACGGCCGTACGGGCGAGGACATCACGCCGAACGTCCGCACCATCGCCGACATCCCCGAGCGGCTCGCGGGCGACCGCGTCCCCGAGCTGGTCGAGGTGCGCGGCGAGGTCTTCTTCCCCATGGAGCGCTTCGAGGAGCTGAACGCGCGCCTGGTGGAGGCCGGTGAGAAGCCGTTCGCCAACCCGCGCAACGCGGCGGCCGGTTCGCTCCGCCAGAAGGACCCGAAGGTCACCGCCACCCGCCCGCTGCACATGGTGGTGCACGGCATCGGCGCCCGCGAGGGCTTCGACATCGACTGCCTCTCGCACGCCTACGACCTGCTGCGCGAGTGGGGCCTGCCCACCTCGCGGCACAACCGGGTGGTCGAAGGGCTGGCGGGCGTACGGGAGTTCATCGCCTACTACGGCGAGAACCGGCACTCCGTGGAGCACGAGATCGACGGCGTGGTCGTCAAGCTCGACGAGATCCCGCTCCAGGGCCGGCTGGGCTCCACCTCGCGCGCGCCGCGCTGGGCGATCGCCTGGAAGTACGCGCCGGAGGAGGTGAACACCAAGCTGGTCGACATCCGCGTCGGCGTCGGCCGCACCGGCCGGGTCACGCCGTACGCGGTGGTGGAGCCGGTGACGGTCGCGGGCTCGGAGGTCGAGTTCGCGACGCTGCACAACCAGGAAGTGGTCAAGTCCAAGGGCGTGTTCATCGGGGACACGGTCGTGCTCCGCAAGGCGGGCGACGTCATCCCGGAGATCCTCGGCCCCGTGGCGGA
Source organism: Streptomyces sp. HNM0574 (assembly GCF_012726235.1). Lineage (GTDB taxonomy): Bacteria > Actinomycetota > Actinomycetes > Streptomycetales > Streptomycetaceae > Streptomyces. Next base: position 42,668 of record NZ_JAASAH010000003.1, on the reverse strand, counting down.
TCTGCGGGACGGCAGCGAACGCGAGTTCGTGATGCCCGCCGAGTGCCCGGACTGCGGCACGGGCCTGCGGCCGATGAAGGAGGGGGACATCGACCTGCGGTGCCCCAACGCCCGCTCCTGCCCGGCCCAGTTGCGCGAGCGGCTGTTCTATCTCGCGGGCCGGAAGTGCCTGGACATCGAGCACTTCGGCTATGTCGTGGCCAGCGCGCTGACCCAGCCGCTGGAGCCCGCCGAGCCGCCGCTGCGGGACGAGGCCGGTCTCTTCGACCTCGCGGTGGAGGACCTGCTCCCCATCAAGGCGTACGTCCTGGACCCGGACAGCGGACTGCCCAAGCGGGACCCGAAGACGGGCGAGGAGAAGATCGTCACCCTCTTCGCGAACCAGAAGGGCGAGCCGCGCAAGAACACCCTCGCCATGCTGGAGAACATCGAGGCGGCGAAGGAGCGCCCGCTGGCCCGGATCATCACGGGCCTGTCGATCCGGCACGTCGGACCGGTCGCCGCCGAGGCGCTGGCACGCGAGTTCCGCTCGCTGGACCGCATCGCGGAGGCGGACGAGGCGGAGCTGGCGGCCACCGAGGGCGTCGGCCCGACGATCGCTGCCTCGCTCAAGGCGTGGTTCGCGGAGGACTGGCACCGCGAGATCGTCGAGCGCTGGCGGGTCGCCGGGGTCCGGATGGAGGAGGAGTCCGCCGGCGAGGAGGGCCCGCGTCCCCTGGAGGGCGTCACCGTCGTCGTCACGGGCACCCTCGCGACGTACACCCGGGACCGGGCGAAGGAGGAACTCCAGAGCCGCGGGGCGAAAGTCACCGGATCGGTTTCGAAGAAGACCGGTTTCGTGGTTGTCGGTGACAATCCCGGGTCCAAGTACGACAAGGCCGTGCAGCTGAAGGTGCCGATTCTGGACGACGACGGCCTCGGGGTGCTGCTCGGCCAAGGTGCGGACGCCGCGCGGGAGGCCGCACTCGACACCTCGGAGGAAGGTTCCGCCGAAGAGTAGGGGCGAGTGGAGCGGAATCCGTGCCCCGAAGTCCCCTCCTGTGCAACGGTGTTCTCTGTCCGTCCCGCACACCGCAGAATTCACCGCGGGACAATTCGCACAGAATCCGCACAGGAGGGGGCTGTTCTCGCTCCGCGGGGCTGGATCGCGACCATCGCATTCAGGCAACCACGGCCGATCGCTGCCCCTCGCAGCCTTCCGCGTCCTACTGTTGAAGCGGAAGCCTGTGCACGGGAAGGGGTCTGTGCACGCGAAGGGCGGGCACGGACGGCAGCGAGAGGGTCGGGCATGCAGGAAACCCCTGGGGGAGCACGACCCCCGTACCCCCGCCTGTCCGCCGAGACAGCCGGCGGACGTGCCGCGGCGACGGGCGGCACCGCGCGCGGTGCACCCGCGCCCGCGGGCCCGGGAACGGGGGGCCAGACCGGCGCCCCCGAGGACGTGTCGTGGTTCCAGCGCGTCGCCTCGGTGCACGTGCCGGGGCTGCCGCTGCTGGTCGCCGCGCTCGCGGTGCTCGCGCTCGGCACGGGCATCTTCCGTTCCCTGTACGGCGGTTGGGCACTGTTCCCGGACGGCGCCGCCGGCTGGTCGTTCGCGGTACTGACCGGAATCATCGTGGGCCACCTCGTCGCGCTCGGCCGCGACCGCTGGTGGGGCGGCACCGGCTCCGGCGCCGCGCTGACCCTCGCCATCCTGCTGCTGTACGGCTGGGTACCGGCCGTCCTGGTCAGCCTCGCCGTCGTCGCCCTCGTCGGCGCCGCGCGCAGGCACCGCTGGCGGCAGGCCGTGGTGCACGGCTCCGTCGACATCCTCGGCACCGGCTCGGCCGCGCTCGTCCTCGCCGCCTTCGGCAACACCCCCTCGGTGGAACACCCTTGGGACCCGGGCGCCTGGAACCTGCTCGCCGTGCCGCAGATCGTGCTGGCCTCCGCCGCCTATCTCCTCGTCACCCGCGCCCTGTTGTGGTTCTCCTTCGCACCGCGCCAGACGGGCCTGCCGACCGCGCTGCGCACCTCCGTGCTCCGGCACGGCCTGGTCGGCATCGCGCTGCTCGGCATCTCGCCGCTGATCGCGGTGGTCGCGCTGCACATGTCCGTGCTGCTCCCGCTGTTCGCGGTGCCGCTGATCGCGCTCGACACCACCCTGTGGATCGCCCGCGCCCGCGCCGAGGAACAGCTGCGCGACCCGCTCACCGGCCTCCCCAACCGCCAGTGGCTGCTGGAGCGCACCTGGTCGGCACTGGACGAGGCGGACCGGACGGGAGCGCGTTCCGCCCTCGTCCTCATCGATCTCGACCGGTTCCGCTCGGTCAACGACACCCTCGGTCATCTCGCGGGCGACCGGCTGCTGTTGCAGATAGCCGAACGGCTGCGCACGGCGCTCCCGCGCGGCGCCGAGGCGGCCCGGCTGGGCGGCGACGAGTTCGCCGTGCTGCTGCCCGTCGTGGACTCGACGACCAGCGCGCAGCGCGTCGCGCGCGGCCTGGTCTCCGCGCTGGGCTCACCGCTCGACCTGGACGGGCTGACGCTGGTGCTCGAGGCGAGCGCCGGCGTCTCCGTGTTCCCGGACCACGCGCACGAGGCCGAGGGCCTGCTCCGCCGCGCCGACGTCGCCATGTACGAGGCCAAGCGCGACCGTTCGGGCGTCGAGGTGTACGAGGCCACCCGGGACGGCAACACCCCCGACCGGCTCGGCCTCCTCGCCGACCTGCGCCGCGCGCTCGACGCGGGCGAGGTCGAACTGCACTACCAGCCCAAGGTCGGCTTCGACGGCGTCGTCTCCGGCCTGGAGGCCCTGGTGCGCTGGGTGCACCCGGAGCGCGGCCGGGTCCCCCCGGACGAGTTCATCGCCATAGCCGAGACCTCGGGCCTGATGCCCCGGCTCACCGAGTACGTCCTGGAGACCGCGCTCGCGCAGGTCGCCGACTGGCGCTCGCGCGGGCTGACCGTCCCCGTCGCGGTGAACGTCTCGCCGCGCGACGTGCACACCCCGGGCTTCGCCGGCGCCGTCGCCGGGCGGCTGGCCCGGCACGGGGTGCCGCCGGGCGCGCTCCAGCTGGAGATCACCGAGCACGTGCTGCTGGAGGACCCGCAGCGCGCGGCCGACACCCTCGCCGGGCTCACCGGGCACGGCGTGAAGATGTCGCTGGACGACTTCGGCACGGGCTACTCCTCGCTGGTGCACCTGCGGCGGCTCCCGGTCAGCGAGCTGAAGATCGACCGTTCCTTCGTCGCCCGCCTCGCGGTGGACGCCGAGGACGCCGAGATCGTCCGCTGCACCATCGACCTCGCGCACTCCCTCGGCCTGCTGGTCGTCGCCGAGGGCGTCGAGGACGACGAGACCTGGGAGCGGCTGCGGGACCTGGGCTGCGACGCGGTCCAGGGCTGGCTCGTCGCCGCGGCGATGCCGCCGGAGGAGACCACGGCCTGGCTCCGCGCCCGCGACGGTGTCGCCGCCTTCCTGGGCGGCGGCGCCGACCGGCCCCTGGAGCCGGGCCCCTCCGCGCCCGCCACGGGCACGGGTTCCGGTTCGGCCCCGGGCTCCGGTTCCGTCCCGGGCGCCCGCCCGGGCTCCGCCTCGGGGCAGGGCCACAGCCAGAGCCACAGCCAGAGCCACGGCACCGGCCCGGTTCCCGGCAGGCGGGTCCCGGGCAACGCCCTCCCGGGCGGGCCCGGCGGCACCGGCGGCCCGGGCCCGTACGGCGGCCTCACCGGGACCGGCACCGGAACGGGCACCGGCACCGGAACCGGCAACGGCAACGGGAGCCGCGGCGGCAGCCAGGGCGGTTCCGGCGAGCCCGGGGAGTACGGCGTGCGCGGCCCCTACGGCATCCCCGGCGCGTACGTGCCCTCCGCGCTCCCGGGCCAGGGCGGCGCCCGGCACCCGGAGGAGGGCGCGGGCGGACCGTACGGCGACGGCGGGAGCGGGCCCGGACCGCTGCCCGGCAGGGGCCTGCCGGGCAGGCCGGGAGCGAACCGGCCGCCGGGCTGGCAGCCCGTCCGGTAGCCGCCTTCGCGGGGCGCGCGGCCACCCTGAGGAGGGACCGCGCCGTCCACAGCCGGGCGGTTGTCCACAGCCCTTCGCGGACACGGGTGGCGGAGCCATAGGATTGCACCGAACAATCCGCCACTCACCCCCAGAGGATCGCTGCATGCCTGGCATCTCGCGCGAGGAGGTCGCCCACCTCGCCCGGCTGGCGCGTCTCGAGCTGAAGGACGAAGAGCTGGAGCACTTCGCCGGACAGCTCGGCGACATCATCGGAGCGGTCGCATCCGTCTCCGACGTCGCCGACGAGGACGTACCGCCGACCTCCCACCCGCTGCCGCTCACCAACGTCATGCGCCCGGACACCGTCCGGCCCGGCCTGACGGCCGAGCAGGCGCTCTCCGGAGCCCCCGCGCAGGAGCAGCAGCGTTTCAAGGTGCCGCAGATCCTGGGAGAGGACTGAGCGAGATGGCCGACCTGATCAAGCTGACCGCCGCCGAGACCGCGGCGAAGATCGCGAGCGGTGAGCTCACCGCCGTCGAGGTCACCGAGGCGCACCTCGCCCGGATCGAGTCCGTCGACGAGAAGGTGAACGCCTTCCTGCACGTCGACCGCGAGGGCGCGCTCGCGCAGGCGCGCGCGGTCGACGAGAAGCGCGAACGCGGCGAGGAGCTGGGCCCGCTGGCCGGCGTCCCGCTCGCGCTGAAGGACATCTTCACCACCGAGGGCGTGCCCACGACGGTCGGTTCGAAGATCCTCGAGGGCTGGATCCCGCCGTACGACGCGACGCTGACGAAGAAGCTGAAGGAAGCGGACGTCGTCATCCTCGGCAAGACCAACATGGACGAGTTCGCCATGGGCTCGTCGACGGAGAACAGCGCCTACGGCCCGACGGGCAACCCGTGGGACCTCACCCGCATCCCGGGCGGCTCCGGCGGCGGCAGCGCCGCGGCGCTCGCCGCGTACGAGGCCCCGCTCGCCATCGGCACCGACACCGGCGGCTCCATCCGCCAGCCCGCCGCCATGACGGCCACGGTCGGCGTGAAGCCGACGTACGGCGCCGTCTCCCGGTACGGCATGGTCGCCTTCTCCTCCTCCCTCGACCAGGGCGGCCCCTGCGCCCGCACGGTGCTCGACGCCGCGCTGCTGCACGCCGTCATCGCCGGCCACGACGAGCTGGACTCCACCTCGGTGGACCAGCCCGTCCCGGACGTCGTCGGCGCCGCGCGCGAGGGCCAGGTGCGCGGCCTGCGGGTCGGCGTGGTCAAGGAGTTCCGCGGCGAGGGCTTCCAGGACGGCGTGATGCAGCGCTTCGACGAGTCCGTCGAGCTGCTCCGCGAGCAGGGCGCCGAGATCGTCGAGCTGTCCTGCCCGTCCTTCGAGAAGGCCGTCTCCGCGTACTACCTGATCGCGCCGTCCGAGTGCTCCTCGAACCTCGCCCGGTTCGACGCCCTGCGCTACGGCCTGCGCGTCGGTGACGACGGCACGCACTCCGCCGAGGAGGTCACGGCGCTCAGCCGCGAGGAGGGCTTCGGCCCCGAGGTGAAGCGCCGCGTCATGTTGGGCACCTACGCGCTCAGCTCCGGCTACTACGACGCGTACTACGGCTCGGCGCAGAAGGTGCGCACGCTCATCGCCCGGGACTTCGAGAAGTCCTTCGAGCAGGTCGACGTCATCGTCTCGCCGACGGCGCCGACCACCGCCTTCCCGATCGGCGAGCGCGCCGACGACCCGGTCGCGATGTACCTCTCCGACCTGTGCACCATCCCGGCCAACCTGGCCGGGAACGCCGCCATGTCGATCCCGTGCGGTCTCGCCCCCGAGGACGGGCTGCCCGTGGGGCTCCAGATCGTCGCCCCCGCCATGGCCGATGACCGGCTCTACCGTGTCGGTGCGGCGGTCGAGGCCGCCTTCGAGGCACGTTGGGGCCATCCGCTGCTTGAGGAGGCACCGTCGCTGTGAGTGGAAAGCTGCAGAAGGCCAAGGGGTTCAAGCACTCCAGGGCAGGGCTGTACGTGTCGATCGCGGGCTCGCTCTTCGGCGCCGTCGGCACCGTGAAGCGCGCCAAGGAAGCCCGTAAGGAAGGCGACACCCTGAAGCTCGTCGATGTCGCCGTCTCCGCGGCCGGCATCGTCACCGGGGTCGCCCTCCTCGTCCGGGAGCTGCGGCACCTGGACTCGGACGACGTTCTCGCGGACCACTGACGCGGAACTGAGAAAGGTTAGTTTTCTGTGACGGTCATCGACCTGGTGTCGTACGAGGACGCGCTGGCGGACTACGACCCCGTCATGGGCCTGGAGGTCCATGTCGAACTCGGCACCAAGACAAAGATGTTCTGCGGCTGCGCGACGGAGCTCGGCGCGGACGCGAACAGCCAGACCTGCCCGACCTGCCTCGGCCTCCCCGGCGCCCTGCCGGTCGTCAACGCCGTCGGCGTCGAGTCGGCCATCCGCATCGGTCTCGCGCTGAACTGCGACATCGCCGAGTGGTGCCGCTTCGCCCGGAAGAACTACTTCTATCCGGACATGCCGAAGAACTTCCAGACCTCCCAGTACGACGAGCCGATCGCCTTCGACGGCTACCTCGACGTGCAGCTGGAGGACGGCGAGATCTTCCGCGTGGAGATCGAGCGCGCGCACATGGAGGAGGACACCGGCAAGTCGACGCACATCGGCGGCGCCACCGGCCGCATCCACGGCGCCTCGCACTCGCTGCTGGACTACAACCGCGCGGGCATCCCGCTCATCGAGATCGTGACCAAGCCCATCCAGGGCGCGGGCGAGCGGGCCCCCGAGGTCGCCAAGGCGTACGTCGCCGAACTGCGCGAGCTCATCAAGGCGCTGGGCGTCTCCGACGCGCGCATGGAGATGGGCCAGATGCGCTGCGACGTGAACCTCTCGCTGCGCCCCAAGGGCGTCGAGAAGTTCGGCACCCGCAGCGAGACGAAGAACGTCAACTCGCTGCGCAGCGTGGAGCGTGCGGCGCGCTTCGAGATCCAGCGGCACGCGGCCGTGCTCGGCTCCGGCGGCGAGATCATCCAGGAGACCCGGCACTTCCACGAGGACGACGGCTCCACCACCTCGGGCCGCGTGAAGGAAGAGGCGGAGGACTACCGCTACTTCCCCGAGCCGGACCTGGTCCCCGTCGCCCCGTCCCGTGAGTGGGTCGAGGAGCTGCGTGCCGGTCTGCCCGAGCTGCCGCGCGTGCGCCGTAACCGGCTGCGCGAGGAGTGGGGCATCTCCCAGCACGAGATGCAGTCGGTGCTCAACGCCGGTGCGGTCGGCCTGATCGTCGCCACCACCGACGCGGGTGCCCCGGCCGACCAGGCCCGCAAGTGGTGGATGGGCGAACTCGCCCGTCGCGCCAACGAGGAGGGCACCGACCTCGCGGATCTGCCGATCACCCCCGAGCAGGTCGCCCGGCTCTGCGCGCTCGTCGCCGAGGGTTCCCTCAACGACAAGCTGGCGCGGCAGACCATCGAGGGCGTGCTCGCCGGTGAGGGCACCCCGGACGAGGTCGTGGAGAAGCGCGGCCTGAAGGTCGTCTCGGACGAGGGTGCGCTCGGCACCGCCGTCGACGAGGCCATCGCGGGGAACCCGGACATCGCGGACAAGATCCGCGGTGGCAAGGTGCAGGCCGCGGGCGCGCTCGTCGGCGCCGTCATGAAGGCCACGCGTGGCCAGGCGGACGCGGCGCGGGTGCGCGAGCTGATCCTGGAGAAGCTCGGCGTCGAGGGCTGACGCCGGCGGGGCGCGGCCCCGTCGTCAACACCGCTGAAGGGCGGGACCGGTGAGCCGGTCCCGCCCTTTCTGTTTCCCCGGGGCGGGCGCTGGGGCGCTTGAGTGAAATACGGTTCCCCGTTTCGCGTCCGGTGTTCTCCGGGCGGTAAACCGTTTCGCCGGTCGGTGGCGTAGATAAATCCACGGCGGGGCTCTTTCGGCCCAGCGGTGATTCCCTCGCCCGGCTCTCGCGGGGAGAGTGCGCGCTGCCCAAGACGGTTTCCCCGCCCCGCAGTTCGCGTTTCTCTCCCGGCTCCGGGTGCGGAATGCCGTGTTAGCTTCCCGTCCGTCGGTCCGGCGAAACGGGCGTGCGTGCGCATGCCCGATGTGTGTGTCCGGACGGTCAGTGCACGCGGAATTCCCGGGAATGCCAGAGCAGTTGGGAGATGTCCCCGTTGAGCGACGAGATCGCCTACGCGAAAATCCACCCCGCCATCGGAATCGCGCGGGTCGGGAACAGTGAAGAATTCTTCTACGGGCCCGAGGTGCCGGACGCGCCCGCCGCCCAGCCCGGCTTCTACAAGGACGCCAACGGGGCCATCAAGCGCCAGGCCGCCCGCTTCCGGGTGTACGGCTACAACGCGGACGGAAAGGTGGTCGGGGAGATCACCCCGGCCTCCGACCTGGACCCGGGCTTCGACAGCGGCCCGCACGGCACCATCACCTGGCACGTCGAGGTGGCCAACAAGAAGGCCGCCTGGTACCAGTTCCACCTCGCGCTGGACACTCCGGACGGTCAGCGGCTCTACGACTACCAGTACGGCCGTCGCAATCAGAAGTACACGGGCGACCGCAAGCAGCTGGAGATCCGTCCCGGTAAGAAGACCATCAAGAAGGGCGACGGTCCGCAGAAATTCCTTGGGAAGATCAACAACCTTCCCGAGGACGTGTACCTCGGCGAGCTCCGCATCGACGACGGGCCGGACAACGCGCTTCTGGTGCTCGGCGGAAAGGGAAAGTCGGCCGCGTTCAAGACCGGCGAGCCGCTCACCACGTTCGCCAACAATGACTGGTGGTACGACGACACTTCGGACGGGCCGGTGCGGGCCGATGTCGTCATCGGTGGCAAAAACATCCCGGTCGAGCCCGCCTGGGTCGTCGTCGGCCCGCCGAATTACGCGCCCGACGTGAAGTCCATCCGGACGCTCTACGACTGCCTCTACGACCTGTTCGCCGGAAACGGCTGGGGCCTGGCCCCGCCCCAGCAGATCAGTTACGCCGACCACATCGAGCCGATTCTCCGGCGTTTCACCGAGCACCAGTGGGTCAATCACGGCTTCGCCACCCAGTTCGGCTGGAAGGGCGCGTACGACTTCACCGAGGACCGGCTCCGCAAGGAGCTCTCCAGCCCGAAGCCGCAGCACCGCGAACAGCGGCGCCAGGTCTACGAGTCGATGCGCGACTACGCGCGGGACGGCGTCTCGCCCATGCCCTGGCCGTGGCTGTACGGCGACGGCATGGCCGTACCGCCGCGCAGCGAGTACCAGAACCTGATGCTGTCCCCGGCCCAGTTCGACATGCTCGCGAAATGGGCGGAGGGTCACTTCGTCACCGAATCGCTCACGCAGCACTACGAGAAGCTGAGCGACGTCCCGCTCAAGGAGCAGCCGGCGATCCTGGACAGGGCCGCGCTGGACTACTGCCTGGCCGACGCCTTCCACCCCGGCTGCGAGGTCACCTGGCCGATCCGGCACGACACGATGTACAGCGAGCCGTTCCGCATCAAGCACCGCACGGAGCGTGAGCCGGACTACGGCGACCGGCTCACGCCCGGCAAGGCGCTCTCCGCGCGCGGCCCGCTCGGCCCGCAGGGCCCCGGCGACCTGACGCGCTGGATGGCCGTGCCCTGGCAGACCGACACCGCGAGCTGCCGCTCCGGCTACGAGCTGGCGGCCAAGGTCGGCCCGCGCTACAGCCCGTACCTGCCCGCGTTCTGGCCCGCGAGCGTGCCCAACCAGGTGCTGACGGAAGAGGACTTCAACAAGGTCAACGCGGCGGGCGGCGACGACGAGCGCGAAACGGCCTTCGAGCGGCGGGCGGTGTGGCTGCGCTTCCTGTCCAAGGAGAAGCCCAAGGGCATCAACGAGATGATCCAGAAGTGGCACAAGCTCGGCATTGTCGAGGTGCGGGACTACGTCGTCGGGGACGGCAAGTTCCCCAAGAAGATCCAGGTGGAGTCCAAGCCGGACCTGCCGCCCGCCCCCTACTACCAGAACCTGATCAACGTGCACGTCCCCGAGGCGGGCGGAACGCCGCGCTCCTCCGACGGTGAGATCGTCTCCGACGCCGTCGATCGGGTCGCCGAGCAGCTCGGCGTCGACGAGGACCACATCTCCGCCGGGTACATCGAGAAGGTCGACCCCTTCCACGAGGCCCGGTGACCGCCGTCCCGCCACCGGCCCGGCCGGGCGCCGCCGCCCGCGAGGAGTACGACGTGCTCGTCGCGGGCGGCGGCCCCGCGGGAGCGGCCGCGGCCCTGACGCTCCAGCGCGCCGGCCGCCGCGTCCTGCTCGCCGACGCGGGGTCGGGGCCGCCGAAGACGGGGGAGTCGCTCGTCCCCGCGGCGCGGCTGCTGCTGCACGACCTGGGCGTCCCGGCCGCCGCGCTGGACGCCCGCCACCTGCCCTGTTACGCCAACCTCTCGGCCTGGGGCTCGGGCCGGCTGGAGTCCGTCGACTTCGTGCGCGACCCCTGGGGCCACGGCTGGCACCTGGAACGGCCCGTCTTCGACCGGCAGTTGCGGGACGCGGCGCGCGCCGCGGGCGTCGAGGTGCGCGAGCGGCGGGCCGTCGGCCGGGCGCACCGGCTGCCGGACGGCGGCTGGCACGCCCCGCTGAGCGCGACCGGCCCGGACGGGACCCGCGCTCCGCAGCGGGACGGTGCCGTCCGGTGCCGGTGGATCGTCGACGCGACCGGGCGGCGGGCCGCGCTCGCCACGCGGGCCGGGGCCCGGCGGGTCCGGCACGACCGGCTCATCGCCCTGCACCTCGCGCTCGGCCCGGCGCAGGGGGACGGGCCGCCGGGCGCCGGGGAGCGGTGCTCGCTGGTCGAGTCCGTGGCCGACGGCTGGTGGTACACGGCGCCGCGGCCCGAAGGCGGCCGCATGGTCGCGTACTTCACCGACCCCGACCTGCCGTCCGCCACCGCCTCCACCCGGGCCGCGCTGCTGCGGCGGCTGGCCGGTACCCGGCACGTCGCCGCGCGCGCCGCGGGCCGCGCCGTCCCCGCCGGGGCGCAACCCCGGCGCGGCCCCGCGCACACCGCCCGCCTCGACCCCGTGACGGGGGACGGGTGGACGGCGGCCGGGGACGCGGCGGCGGCCTTCGACCCGCTCTCCTCGCAGGGCGTCCTCACCGCGCTCTACACCGGGCTGTCCGCGGGCCTGGCCGTCGACGGCCTGCTCGGCGGGGACTCCGGGGCCGCGGCCGAGTACGCGGGCCGGGTGCGGGAGACCTTCGACGCCTACCTGCACGGGCACCGGCTCGTGCACGCGCAGGAGCGCCGCTGGTCCCGCCACCTGTTCTGGCGGCGCCGACAGGGCGCCGTCGCGGGCGAGTTGCCCGCACCCGTCTGACCACCCACGACCGCTCCGAGGAGGAGACATGACGGACCAGCACGACCACGACCCCCTCAAGCACCAGCACCGCTTCATCCTGCTGGGGGAGAAGCACCTCGTCGCCTACCACCTGTCGCTGTTCAAGGTCCCGGCGCACGCCTACCAGGCGGTGCTGTCGATCACGATGGAGCCGGAGGCGGCGAAGCAGGCGTACCTGACGGACCTGCACAAGGAGAAGCCCGGCGGGTTCGCGTACTACTACTCGATGCTGACCGCGGAGGAGTTCCCGCTCATCGACATCCGGGACGGGAAGCGCACTTCGATGGAGGTGTACCTGGAGCGCGTGACCGTGGACAAGGAGCAGAAGCGGACGTTCACGCGGCTGAAGGACGGCAACGGCAAGGAGGTCAAGGCCACGGTCAAGTTCCCCGATGCCGTCCGGTACTTCGAGGACACCGAGACGAACGCGGCGTACCCCGAGAAGTACACGGGGCTGCTCTTCGGCACCCCGGAGGAGACCTTCCTCGCGCACAAGCTCGTCAAGAAGGAGCACTGGGACGAGGTGATCAGCGTGACCGACGTGAAGGTCAAGGGCCAGGCGCCCACGCAGACGCTGCTCGACGGCGTCCCGCTCGTCACCGTCCCCGCCATCCCGGAGAAGCCGTACCTGAAGACGAAGAGCCCGATGGAACCGAAGTCGGCACAGAGCGGCACCGTCAAGCCCCGCTCCGGCGGCGACGCCGCCCCCCTCACCTTCACCGTCAGCACCCAACGCTGGTGGAACCACACCTCACTGAACACGGCGACGCCGTAGGTGCGCTCCTCCAACACCCCGACGGCCCCGGCGACTTGCCGGGGCCGTCTGTTGTGCTGTCTCAGGCTCTGGGGCCGCCGGCGAGGGGGACGCCGGTGCGTTTGCTCTGTTTGACGGAGGCGGGGGAGTCGATGCTTTTCGCCGCTTCCAGGGGGATGTCCGGTGGGGACGGGGAGACGGCCGGGGGTGCGGCGCCGAGGAGGGGGGTGCGGCCCCAGACGTAGGGGTCGGCCTGGGCGCTGCCGAAGGTGGCCCAGGCGAGGCGGGTCTGGCCGGTCTTGTCGTCGGTGTCCGAGTCGTAGACCATCACGTTCGCCGTGAGCCGCGTGGGGTCGACGGTGGCGGGGAGGACGCGGTACGGGATCTTCACCTCGACCGTGTAGCCCTTGTACGGCTTCGTCACCTGGGACGCGACTTCGAGCCCGGGCGCCGTCCTGGCCGCGGGGCCCTGCCGGTTGTCGGCGTCGCGGGCGGCGCAGGGGCCGCCCGCGTCCGCCGAGTCGGGACGCGGGTCGGTGAAGGGCAGCAGGCCGGTCTTGAAGACGGTGGAGGTGTCGTCGGAGGTGCCCTTCGGGTCGAGGGCGAGCTCCACGGAGTCGGTGCGCCAGTGGCGTTTGCAGTCGTCGGCGCCCAGTTTCGTGCCCTGTTTGTCGTCGGTGACGTGGACGAGGGCGTACAGCGCGTCACCGTGGTGGGACAGCCGGGCCTCGGCCGAACAGTCCTGCGCGGTCGCGCACTTCTCGCCCTGCCAGTGGTCCAGCCGCACCGGGTCGCCCGGGTATTCGCCCTCGCCGGCCTTGCCGTCGACGGCGGGCGCGTGCGCCGCCATCGGCACGGTGGTGCCGGGGCGCTCCGGGTAGTCCGGCTGGGCCTTGTTGGCGAGCCAGGGCATGCCGACGTCACGGGCCCAGCGGGCGAACTCCGCGTACACCGGCTTCAGTCCGGACTGCGGCTCCGCCTTCGCCTTGACCGGCTTCCCGTGCTCGGCGAGCACGGTGAACCAGTCGCACTGCTGCTTCTCCTCCTCGGTGACCTTCTCGGGGACGGAACCGAAGCCCTGTGACACGTACTTGCGCTGCGCGTCCCGCTCCACCTGAGCCCAGCTCGTCCGGTGCTTCCGCGACTCGACGCCGCCCCACCAGCCGCGTACGGGCAGCCCGCTGGCCTCGTCGCGCTGCGGGGACGTGGCGCAGGACTTGCCGCTGGGGCCCTGGAAGCGCCAGTTCTGCGCGAGGAGGCCGGAGGGCTGCCAGGGCTTGTAGCGCTCCTTGGTGATCTGGTGGGGGAACGCCTTCCGGTTCCCGGCCAGTTCGAACGCCTCGGTCGCCAGCCGTCCGGCGAGCTGGTGCCCGCCGTGCTGGTCGAAGGGGCGCGGGTCCATGGTGACGACGGTCTTCGGCGTGGTCGCGCGGATGAGCCGCACGAGGCGTTCCAGGGTGTCCTTGCGGGAGGGTTCCCGGTCCCAGACCTTCGAGGTCAGCGGCGCGGACAGGGTGTACCAGAAGTCCGGCTTGTCGAGGTAGAAGACGTTCCGGACGCCGGCCAGACGGACGGCCTCCCGCTCCTCGGCCTCGCGGAGCATGCCGAGCGGGGCGCCCTCCTCGTTGCCGACGGCGTTGCCGCCGCCCTCGCCGCGGGTGATCGTCACGACGCCGGTGCTGAGCTTCCGCTTCTCCGCCCACTGGCCGAAGGTCGACAGCGACTGGAACTCGTCGTCCGGGTGCGCGCCGATGAACAGCACGTCGGTGTGCGCACGTTTCTTCCTCGCACCGTCCGAGGCGGCGCCGGAGGCGGCTTCGGAGGTGGCGGCGGCCCGTTGGGCTCCGGCCGCGCTCGCGGGCCCGGACGGCTGGGCGGCCGCGGCGGGCAGCATCGTCGTCGCCACCGCGACCGCGGCGAGGCCGCCGAGCAGGGCGTGCCGGAGACGGCCGCGTCCCGGGGGTGCGGGGCGCCTCACCGTCGGGTCCTTCGGGGTGCGCCGGGGACGGCTGGTCTGGGGGTGTGCCGCATGGGGTGCTGACTCCTTCGTCGCTGGGGCGGACGCGTACGCCGGGCGCGCGGCCGCGCGTACCGGGGAAGCACACGGACGCCTGGTGAACTCCCCCTCCCCGCACGGCCGTACACGTGCCGCGGCGGCGTGGGGAACGGGCCCGTACGGGATCTCCGCGTGCCCGCGAAGTCTCGCGAAGGGCAAACGATTCGCCCTCGCCGCACACCCCGTACGTCACCCGAACAGGGACATGGCAGCACCGCGCACGGCCGATTGACTGTCCGTCGGAAGCGCTCCCGCGAAATACGCGGATGTTCAACAGTGAGAGGAAATCCGTGACTTCACCGAAAATCAACCGGAACGAGGACGGAAACCAAGCGGCCGAGCCGGCGCACCCCTTCTACATCACGCGGGAGGAGGAACACCGGCTCCGTATCGCCGCCGAGACGCTCAGCCCCGCACTCGTCATCGACCAGGCGTCGTCCTTCGACGAGTACACCCGGCAACTCATGGTCCCGCCCGCCGTGATGGACCTGAAACGCAAGGCCGAGCACATGCGGCTGGCGGCCTGGGAGGTGCAGGGCATCCGCCGGCTGCTGGAGCCCACCCCGCCGGGCGGCGAGGACCGGCTGCTGCGGCACATCCTCAAGGCGAAGGCGGAGAAGGACGACAGTCACCCGCCCTACATCCGCGTGGCCTGCACCGGAAAGGGCGACTTCGACGACCAGGTGGTCCGGCACGGGTACGTGGCGGACGTCCCCGAGGAGCAGAACATCGGCTCCCCCGTGGTGCTGGAGATCTGGCCCGCGCAGCACTTCTCGCCGATGCACTCGCACGGCAACACCACCGGGATCATCTACTGCCTCGCAGGTCAGCTCGACGTCATGTCGTACGAGGAGCTGGACTGGGACGCGGAGAAGCGCGGGCTGGTGACGCTCACGCCGGGCCGCTGCGCCTGGCTGTCCGGGAGCCAGTACGCGGTGCACAAGGTGTACTGCCCACTGGACGGCGGCCCGGCATGGCAGAAGGACGACCTGCTGAACGACACCGGTGATTTCGCGGCGAGTTTCCACGTCTATCTGAACGAGGACGAGACGGGGATGGACGAGGTCGTTCCCGGGCCGATGTCCCGCAACGAATTCGAGTACATCGAGGAGAAGTTCCCGCACGACCACAACTGGTTCGAGACCCATTCCGACCTTTCCTGGAAGGTGCTGCGGGCCGCACTCGCGGACGAGATGCGGAACCTGTCCTAGGGGTCGCCGGTCCTGCCGGAAAGCGCCGGCGGGCCTTTTCCGCCGGCGCTTCCCGGCCGTTTCCCGCGCCGAATTTCCGGGTCAACCGGCAAGAAACGGACGCCTGTTCACCGAGGCTTCGGGTGCGGGGCTTCCGCCGGTCACCGTGAGCGCGTAGCTTCCCGTCCGGTTCGGGGGATCTTGGGCGAGCCGGGAGGCACAGGTGGGCTGGGAGATATCGAGACGCCGGATGCTGGCGCTGGGCGCGGGAGCCGCGGGCGCGGCGGCGGCCGGTTCGCTGCTGCCGCCTTCGCTGCGGCAGGCGATGGCACAGCAGCGGCCCGGCGAGGGCGCCGGGGGACTGGCGGACATCCGCCACGTGGTGATCCTGATGCAGGAGAACCGGTCCTTCGACCACTACTTCGGGACGCTGCGCGGCGTCCGCGGCTTCGGCGACCGCAACGCCGTCGAAATCCCCGGCGGGCGGAGCGTGTTCGAGCAGCCGGGCGCGCTCGGCGCCGGGACGGTGCTGCCGTTCCCGGTGCGGGAGGCGGCCGAGAAGCAGCGTCAGGACCTGCAGTACATCAGCGACCTGGACCACTCCTGGGCCGGCGGCGGCACCGCCTGGCACGGCGGCTGGTCGGACCGCTGGGTGACGGCGAAGACGGCCGCGACGATGGCGTACTACGAACGGCGGGACATCCCGCTGCAGTTCGAGCTGGCCGAGACGTTCACCGTCTGCGACGCGTACCACTCGTCCATCCACACCTCCACCAGCCCCAACCGGAACCATCTGGTCAGCGGCTGGACCGGCTTCGAGCCGGACGGCGGCGGCCGCGCCGTCAACAACGACTGCTACGCGGAGGACACGCACCCCGGCTACTCCTGGACGACGTACCCGGAGCGGCTGGAGGAGGCCGGGCACTCCTGGCGGGTGTACCAGGAGTGGGACAACTTCACCGACAACAACCTGGAGTTCTTCGCGAGCTTCAAGACGATCGGCGCGAAGGCCCTGGCCGAGGTGGACGGCGCGGAGAACATGACCGCGTTCTACGGGAAGATGGCCGAGGCCGACGAGGCCGGGCGCGCGGACCTGTCGGCCCGGCTGAAGAAGGGCCTGGCCACGCTCA
The DNA here is from genome assembly GCF_012726235.1 of Streptomyces sp. HNM0574. Taxonomy (GTDB): domain Bacteria; phylum Actinomycetota; class Actinomycetes; order Streptomycetales; family Streptomycetaceae; genus Streptomyces. Next base: position 26,179 of record NZ_JAASAH010000003.1, on the reverse strand, counting down.
CCGAGGCCGAGCGCAGCCTCTTCGACCGCGCCCTGCACCGGGGCGAACCCGGCACCACGGCCGAGGCGTTCGCCGCCGACGTCGCCGCGGGCGAGCTGCCCGAGGTGTCCTACCTGGTGCCCGCCACCGTCGACTGCGAGCACCCGGGCGGCTCCTCGCCCGTGCAGAGCGCCCACTTCGTGTACAAGGTCCTCGACGCGCTCGGCCGCCACCCCGACGTCTGGCGGCACACCGCGCTCTTCCTCACCTTCGACGAGAACGACGGCTTCTTCGACCACGTCCCGCCCCCGGCCCCCGCCGAGGACGATCCCGAAGGCGCCGACGAGTGGTGGCAGGAGCGGCCGACGGGGCTGGGCATGCGGGTGCCGATGACCGTGATCTCCCCGTGGAGCGTCGGCGGGTACGTCTGCTCCCAGGTCTTCGACCACACCTCGATCATCCGGTTCCTGGAGAAGTGGACGGGCGTGCGCGAGCCGAACATCACGCCCTGGCGCCGCTCCGTCACCGGCGACCTCACCGCCGCCTTCGACTTCTCCCGCGGCCGCCGTCAGCCGGAGACCGAACAGCCCGGCGAGGTCCCGCCGTTCACCGAGCGCTGGAAGCCGAAGCCGCCCGCCGAGCAGCGGATGCCCGCACAGGAGCCCGGCACCCGCCCGGCCCGCGCCCTGCCGTACCGGCCCGACGCCGACGGCGCGTACGACCCCGACGGCGGCCGCTTCCGGCTGGGGCTGCGCAACAGCGGCACCGAGAGCACGCACTTCACGCTCTACCCGTACGAGGGCGAGTACGAGCGCCCGCTGCACCGGGACGTGCGGGCCAAGGGCGAGACGGAGGTGGAGGTTCCGGTGCGGGACGGCGTCCACCGCTTCACGGTGACCGGGCCGAACGGCTTCCGCCGCGAGTTCGCGGGCAGCGCGGACGGCGCCGCGGCCGGGCTGAAGGTCGGCACGTACATCGACGGCGACCGGCGCGAGATCCATCTGACGGTGGTCAACACCGGTGCGCGCGCCTGCACGCTCAGCTGCGTGCCGCAGGCGTACGCCGAGGGGCGGGACGCGGAGACGCGGCGGCTCCGGGTGGACGCGGGCAGCACCCGGACCATCGCGCACGCCACGCGCGGCGCCCACGGCTGGTACGACCTGCTGCTGACCGTCGAGGGGGACGACAGCTTCCGGCGGCGGCTGATGGGCCACATCGAGAACGGGGAGGAGTCGGTCACCGGCTGAGGGGTCCGGGGCGGGGCGGGTTCCCGCGCGGGCGGCCCTGTGGCTATCCCCACAAAGGGGACAAAGGATCTTCCGCGGGTGCAAAGCTGCCCCGGAACGCTCCCTTCCGCTCGCGCTCGGCAGCACCGGCCCACCCCGGACGGCTCGACGCACCGACCCGTGAAGAGGTCACCGAGCACATGACCGCCCTGACCCGCTGGTGCATGCGGCGCCGCCTCCTCGTCGTCTCGCTGTGGCTGGCGCTGCTCGCCGCGGCCGGCGTGGGCACGGCCCTCGCGGGGTCCGCGTACTCCAACGACTACGACGTGCCCGGCACCGAGTCGGGGCGTGCGGCGCAGCTGCTCACCGAGGCGTTCCCGGACCGCGCGGGCGACGGCGACACCCTCGTCTGGCACACCGGCGAGGACGGCCCCGGGGACGGCGTCCGGGACGCGGCAGTGCGGGACCGGATGACGGCCACGCTCGACGACATCGCCGGGCTGCCCGGCGTCGCCGACGTACGCGGCCCGTACCAGCCCGGCCCCGAGAGCCAGGAGCGGATCAGCGAGGACGGGCGTACCGCGTACGCCACCGTGTCCTTCGACGCGCCCGCGGACGAGCTCGACGAGAGCCAGGTCCAGCGCGTCGTCGACACCGCGCACGCCGCCGGGGACGACGGCCGGGACCTCCGCGTCGAGATGGGCGGGACGGCGGTGGCGCTGACGGAGGGGATCAGCGGGCACCTCGCCGAGGCCGTCGGGATCGCGGTGGCCGCCGTCGTCCTGCTGCTCGCCTTCGGCTCGCTCGCGGCGATGCTGCTGCCGCTGGTCACGGCCGTGCTGAGCGTCGGCACCGCCGCGCTCGCCACCGGGCTGCTCAGCCACGCCATGACCGTCGCCGACTTCGCGCCCATGCTCGGCACCCTGATCGGCCTCGGCGTCGGCATCGACTACGCGCTGTTCATCGTCACCCGGCACCGCAAGGGCCTGAAGCAGGGCATGTCCGTACCCGAGGCGGCGCAGCGCGCCATGTCCTCGGCCGGACGCGCGGTCGTCTTCGCCGGGGTGACGGTGTGCATCGCGCTGCTCGGGATGCTCGTGCTGCGGCTGACCTTCCTCAACGGGGTCGCGCTGGCCGCCTCGCTCACCGTCGTCCTGACCGTCCTGGCCTCCGTCACGCTGCTGCCCGCACTGCTCGGCGTCATCGGCCACCGTGTCCTCAGCCGCCGCGAACGCCGCGCCCTGGCCGAGCACGGCCCTGACCCGGCCGGGCCGGACGAGAGCGAGGCGGAGGCCGGGAAGCGGACGCGGCGGGGCGGGCCCGTGGCGCGCTGGTCGGCCTTCGTCGAACGGCACCCGAAGCTGCTCGCCGGGCTCGCGGCCGTCTTCATGGCCGTCCTCGCGCTGCCCGTCTTCGCGCTCCACCTCGGCAGCTCCGACCAGGGCAGCGGCCCCGGCACCGCCACGACCCGGCAGGCGTACGACCTGATGGCCGAGGGCTTCGGGCCCGGCACGAACGGGCCGCTCACCCTCGTCGGCGAGATCGACGGCGCGGCCGCCAAGCTGGCCTTCGAGGAACTGCCCGAACGGCTGCGCGGCACCGAGGGCGTCGCCGAGGTCTCGGGCCCCGAGCTGAACGGGTCCGGCAGCGTCGGCGTCATCACCGTCGTCCCCGACAGCGCGCCGCAGGACGAGCGGACCTCGCAGCTCGTGGACCGGCTGCGCGAGCAGGAGCTGCCCGAGGTCTCCGCGGACAGCCCGCTGACGGTGCACGTCGGCGGGGTCACGGCCGGGCAGGACGACTTCGCCTCCGTCATCCTCGGCAAGCTCCCGATGTTCACCGGCGTGATCGTGGCCCTCGGCTGCGCGCTGCTGCTCCTCGCGTTCCGCAGCATCGGCATCCCGCTCAAGGCCGCGGTGATGAACATCCTCGCCGTCGCGGCCGCCTCCGGCGTCGTCGTCGCCGTCTTCCAGTGGGGCTGGGGAAGCGAGCTGCTGGGCCTCGGCGGACCCGGGCCGATCGAACCCTTCCTGCCCGTGATCATGGTGTCCGTCCTGTTCGGACTCTCCATGGACTACCAGGTGTTCATGGTCAGCCGGATGTACGAGGAGTGGCAGCGCACCGGCGACAACCGCAGAGCGGTACGGGTCGGGCTGGCCGAGACGGGGCGGGTCATCAACTCGGCGGCCGTCATCATGATCGCCGTGTTCGGCGCCTTCGTGCTCAGCGGCGACCGGATCATCGCGATGTTCGGCATCGGCCTCGCCGTCGCCGTCGCCCTGGACGCCTTCGTCCTGCGCACCCTGCTCGTCCCGGCGCTGATGCACATGCTCGGCGGCGCCAACTGGTGGCTCCCGCGGTGGCTCGACCGCTGCCTGCCCCGCATCACCATCGAACCCGGGGAGCACGCCGGGGACGGTGACACGCCCGGGCCCGCACCCGTACCGGCCCCCGCCGAGCCGGTGCTGCCCGGGCCCCGGAGCGGGGGCGAGGGGGAGCCCGGGCCCGGCACGGAGCCGCTCGCCGGGCGACGCGGCTGACGCCCGCGCGGGAGCGCGACCGCGCACCGCGTACGGGCCCGGCCCGTACTCTCATCCGGCTCTCAGAATCGTTCCTTACGGTGCGGGCATGGCTACCGAGACCAGCACGAAGAACGAGAAGGCCGCAGAGGCCGACAAGCCGACACCGGAGGGCCGGTCCGAGAGCACCGAGGAGACGGACGAGGGGACCGCACGCGTCCCCGCCGCCACGGAGTCCCCCGAGGAGGGCGACGGGGTGGCCGAGGAGGCCGGGTACGAGGAGCTGCCCGCCGCGGACGAGGGGCGGAGCGGCTTCGGCGCCGGTGCCGTCGCGGTCGTCAGCGCCGGGCTCGGCGTGGTCTCCCTCACCGGCAACTCGCTCGGCGAGATGCTCCGCGAACGCAAGCAGCTCATGGGGCAGTTGGAGTCCCAGGCGCAGCAGATGGGCGGCGGAGGCGGCGCCGGGGACCAGATGAACTCCCTGTTCGGCGCCCCCTGGCACGCGGCGGCCCTGGTCAACGGGATCTTCGCGCTGCTCGCCGTGCTGCTCGGCGGGCTGCTCCTCGCCGTCGTCGCGAAGCGCGCCGGGACCGGTTCGTGGGTCAAGGCCGTCGCGCTGGGCGGCGTGCTGCTGGGCCTCGTCGGCCTGGTCGTCGCCGGTGGCATGTACTTCGACATTCTGGCGCCGCAGCCGGAAATCCCCGGCGCGTCCTGACCCCGCTGTTCCTACCCCCAGGCAGCGGTCACGGGAGACGGAGAGGGGCGGCCCGCCGTGCGGCAGGCGGCAGGCCCCTCTCCGTCTTCGTCGTTTCCGGCGTCCTCCGGCTCAGGCCGCGGACTCGTCACCGGGGGCGTCGGACGGCTCCGGCTCCCGGGCGCGGGCCGGGCCCGGCTGTGCGGGGAGCCGGATCACGACCTGGCCCGACTCCAGGTCGACCGGGCCGCAGCCCGGATCGTTGCTGCCCTCTTCGACGCGGGTGTGGTCCAGCCGCTGCCGCTCGTCCTCGGTGTGCTTGCGGGCGGGCGCGAAGAGCTCCTCGGCCAGGTTGAACATCGGCCCCCCAGACACGGGTCACGGCGTGTGAGCCGAGCCCGCCGGCGCTCCGCCGGGGTCAGCTCACCTTCAGCTCCAGGATACGGTCGTCGCCCTTCCCGGGCGTGCCCCGCGTATCGGTCTCGCTCGTGACCAGCCACAACCTGTCCTTGCCCGCCGGGACGACCGTCCGCAGCCGCCCGTACTTCCCCTCCAGGAAGGACTGCGGCCCGGCCACCGGCCCCGTCCCGTCCAGCGGGATCCGCCACAGGCGCTCGCCGCGCAGGCCGGCCATCCACACCGAGCCGGCGGCGACGGCCAGTCCGCTGGGTGAGGCGTCGGCGGGCTTCCACTGCTCGACCGGGTCGGTGAAGCCGGAGCCGCCCTCCTTGCCCTCCGCCTCGGGCCAGCCGTAGTTGCGTCCCGGGCGGATGCGGTTGAGCTCGTCCCAGGTGTCCTGGCCGAACTCCGAGGCCCAGAGCCTGCCGTCGGCGTCCCAGTCCAGGCCCTGCACATTGCGGTGGCCGAGGGAGAGGACGGGCGAGTCCGGGTCCGGGTTGCCCTTCGCGGGCGGCTCGCCGTCCGGGGTCATCCGGAGGATCTTGCCCGCGGGGGAGTCCTCGTCCTGCGCGAGCTCGCCGTCCCCGGACTCGCCGGTGCCCGCGTACAGCATCCCGTCCGGGCCGAAGGCGATCCGGCCGCCGTTGTGCACGGTGCCCTTCGGGATGCCCTTGAAGACGGTGTCGGGGGCGCCGAGCCTGCTGCCCTCGTCCTTCGCCAGGTCGAAGACCATCCGCACGATGCGGTTGTCGGAGGCCGTCGTCAGGTACGCGTACACCTCGCCCGCGCCGTCGTCGCCCTCGCCGGGCGGGACGGCGATGCCGAGCAGGCCGCCCTCGCCCGCCGGGGCCGTGCCCGGCACCCGGCCCAGCTCGGTCTTCTTCCCGCCCCCGCCGTCGACGTGCACGATCGTGCCCTCGTCGCGGTACGAGACGAGCAGGTCGCCGCCGGGGAGCGGGGCCAGGCCCCAGGGCGCCTTCAGCCCCGTGGCCACGGTGCGCTCCACCGAGACCTCGCCCTTCGCGGGCGGCGGCTTCCCGGCCGGCTCCTTCCCGGGTGACGTCTCCGGCTTCGAGCTCTCGGCCGAGGGGCGCGGGGGATCGCCGCCGCCTCCGTCCGAGGAGCAGCCCGCGACGAGCGCGAGCGCGGCCAACGCCGCAGCGGCGCCCCGAAGTTGCGTACGGCCTCGCACGATCCATCCCTCCCGACATCCGCCGTCCTCCGAGCCCCCAGCACACCACAGCGCCCTCTCGGGGGCGCGGGGAACGGCGCTTGCCGCGGTGATGGGGTGGCCCGGTGACGGCATGGGGCACCCCGCGCGGGGGTGACCGCGCTGCGCTTGCCAGCCCTGCGCCTTAGGCGCAGACCTCCCAAGCGGGGTGAGCCCGCGAAAAAGGGGCGCGGGGAACTGCGCGAAAACCCGGGCCACGACGGCGCCGCACCCGAAGGACCGGGGCGGGCCCGCGAAAGGGGGCGCGGGGAACTGCGCGAAAAGCCCGACGGCGCCGCACCCGGAGAAGTGGCGCGGCCCCGGAAGCTAGTCCCAGGACCCCTGCGCCTCCGGAAGCGCGTCGATCTCGGCGAGGTCCTGCGGGGTGAGGGCGAGCGACGCGGCCGCCGCGTTCTCCGCCGCCCAGCGCGCCTTCTTCGTACCCGGCACCGGCACCACGTGCGGCCCCTTGGCCAGCAGCCAGGCCAGCGCCACCTGCGCCGGCGTCGCCCCCACGCCCCGGTGCCGCCGCGCGACGCGGCGCAGCCCCGCGACGACGGGCTGGTTGGCGGCCATCATCTCGCCGGTGAAGCGCGGGTGCCGGGCGCGTACGTCGTCGGGCTCGAAGCCGCCGCCGGTGGTCAGGGTGCCGCTGAGGTAGCCGTTGCCCAGCGGCATCGCGGCGAGGAAGCCGATGCCGCGGGTCATGCACCAGGGCAGCAGCGTCTCCAGCGCCTCCCGGGACCACACGGACAGCTCGGCCTGCACGCTGCTGACGGGGAACACCTGCTGGATGCGCCGGAGTTGGCCGACCGTACGGTCGTGCACCCCGGGCGTGCGCCCGCGTTCCCCCGTGCGCCCCCGCCGGTCGGCCCGCGCGCCGACGGCGCAGTAGCCGAGGGAGCGGACCTTGCCCGCGGACACCAGTTCGGCCATGGCGCCCCAGGTCTCCTCCACGGGTATCTCCGGGTCGGGGCGGTGCAGTTGGTACAGGTCGATCACGTCGGTCTGGAGGCGCCGCAGCGAGGCGTCGCAGGCCCGCTTCACGTACCCGGGGCGGCCGTTGGCGACGATGTGGTTCTCGCCGACGAGCAGCCCGCACTTGGTGGAGACGAAGGCGTCCGCGCGCCGCTCCCGCAACACCCGCCCCAGCAGCAGCTCGTTGGTGAAGGGCCCGTACATGTCGGCCGTGTCCAGCAGGGACATGCCCGCGTCCAGTGCCGCGTGCACCGTCCGCAGCGACTCCTCGCCGTTCTGTTCCGACGTGGAGTACGCCCAGCTCATCGGCATACAGCCCAGGCCCACGGCGCCCACCCCGAGCGCCGCCGCCCCGATCGTCCTGCGCTCCACCTGTACGAGCTCCCTCCTGACGCCCCCAAACTAGCTGGCCGTCCGGGTGCCTCGCGCACAGCCTCCGGGCGGCGTTCCGGTGCGGGCGGTGCGCGGGCGCGGCCGCCGCGCTCCTATCCTGCGCCCATGGCTTCCGCACAGACCCCCGGCAATCCCCCGGCCCCCGTCCCCGGCGCCCCGGCCTCGGACGTCTGGCTGCCCTACCCGCCCGGCGAGATCGAGGGACTGCCGGAGGGCCTCACCTACCGGTTCTGGGACGGCGAGGAGGAGTTCCCCGCCGACCCGGCCGACTGCGCCTTCTACGTCGTCCCGTACATGAAGGCGCCCGGCGTGGCCACGCGGCCGCTGCCGCGGATGACCGGGGTGCGGGTGGTGCAGACGCTCACCGCGGGCATCGACCATGTCGCGCCCGCCATCGGGCAGTTGCCGCGGGGCACGGTGCTGTGCAACGCCCGCGGCGTGCACGACACCAGCACGGCCGAGCTCGCACTGCTCCTCACCCTCGCCTCGCTCCGCGAACTCCCCGCGTTCGTACGGGCCCAGGACGCGGGGGAGTGGCGTCCGGGGACGTACGCGTCGCTGGCGGACAAGACGGTGCTGATCGTCGGCTACGGCAGCATCGGCGCCGCGGTCGAGGAGCGGCTGTGGCCGTTCGAGGTGGCCGAGGTGCTGCGGGTCGCACGCGGTGCGCGTGAGACACCGCGCGGCCCCGTGCACGCGCTCCCGAGCCTCCCCGGACTGCTTCCGCGCGCTGATGTGGTGCTGCTGTGCACCCCGCTGACGGAGGACACCAGGGGGCTGGCAGGAGGAGACTTTCTGTCCCGGATGAAGGACGGAGCGCTGCTGGTGAACGTCGCGCGGGGCGGAGTGGTGGACACCGGGGCGCTGTTGGCGGAGGTGGGCACCGGCCGGCTGCGGGCCGCGCTGGACGTGACGGAGCCCGAACCCCTGCCGGAGGGGCACCCGTTGTGGTCCGCGCCCGGGGTGCTGCTCACCCCGCACGTGGGGGGCCGTCGTCGGCGTTCCTGCCGCGTGCGCGGCGGCTGCTGCGCGATCAGCTGAGGCGCTGGGCGTCCGGTGAACGGCTGGAGCACGCGGTGGCCGTGGCGGAGTAGCCGAAGGGCCTCCGAGGGCCCCAGAAGCCATGCTACGGACGCGTAGGGTGGCCCTCCGGAAGCACAACGTCGCAGGTCGTCACGTTCTGTATCCGCACTATGTCCCTGAGTGACGGATCTGGTGTATCGTCCGACGGGGGCGATACCCGGACACGAGGGGGGCGACGGGCGCATGCACGACGAACGGGCGAACTGCCGCACGGGGCGGGGAACTTCCCGAATGCGGCCGACGCGGCGCGCGAAGTGCGCCGGACAGCAGCGTGAGTACGAGAAGAAGCCTCCGTCCGGGAGGTGGGTGCGATGACCCTGCGAGGGACGGTCCCACGACAGAGCCGCTGCTGGACGGCGTCGGCACCCGCCGTGCCCTCCGCAGCCTCGGCATCGGCGACTTCGGCCCCGGCGGCCCCGCGTACCGCGCCCTCCTCGGGCGTGCCCCGTGCGCGGGGCCGGTCGCGTGCGGCACAGCCCTGGGGGGCGCGGACCGGGCGGCCGGAGCGCACGGCTGAGCGCACCGAGCGCCGCGCCGCGCCCCGGCTCGCGCCGCAGCTGCTGCTCGCCGCCCTCTGCGCGGCGTACGCGGTGGGCGCGGCCCTCGGCTGGGGCTCCCGCGAAGTCGCCCTGTTCATGGGGGACTTCGGGCTGAGCGCGGCCGGACTGCTCGCCGCCTGCTCCTGCCTGTGGTACGCGCGGACGCACCGCGGCAGCCCGTTCGCGCCCGCCTGGATGCTGTTCGGCATCTCCTCGCTGATGGCCGCCTGCGGCAACGCCGTCTGGGGCTGGTACGAACTCGTCCTGCGGCGGCCGCTTCCCGACCCGTCGCTCGCCGACGCCTGCTTCCTGCTCTTCGCGCCGCCCGCCGTCGTCGGGCTGCTCGTGCTGGCCAAACGGCCGGTCACGCGGGCCGGCTGGATCTGCCTCGGGCTGGACGCCTGGCTGATCGCCGGTTCGCTGGTGACGCTCTCCTGGTCGCTGGCGCTGGCGCACACCTCGTTCCTGTCGGGCGGTTCGGTCCTGCGGGCCGCGCTCGACCTGGCCTACCCGCTGCTCGACATCGTGCTGATCAGCCTGGTGCTGGCGCTGCACTACAAGCGCTCGGCCGCGCACCGCTCCACCGTCAACACCGCCGTGGGCGCGCTGGTGCTGACGGTGCTGTGCGACGCGCTGTTCTCCTCGCCGATGCTCCGCGAGCACTACAGCTCGGGCCAGTTCCTCGACGCGGGCTGGTTCGCCGGTTCGCTGCTGCTGGCCTACGCGCCCTGGGTCGCCCGCCGCGAAGGCGGACGGCGCGGCGGCGGACGGCGCCGCACGGCCAAGGGCGGCGCGGGCCGCACCGGGCGCGCGGGCACCCCGTCGCGGCCGCGCCAGGCGGAACGGCAGGCGGTGCTGCGGCCGCAGCCGCCCGGCCGCCCGATCGCGGGCTCGCTCGCGGCGCTCACCCCGTACCTGGCCGCCGCGGTGTGCACGCTGGGCATCCTCTACAACGCGATGGACGGCCACGAGGTCGACCGCGTCGTGCTGTTCACCGGCTGCACGGTCGTGCTGGCGCTGGTCATACGCCAGGGCATCATGCTCCTGGACAACATCTCGCTGACCCAGGAGCTGGCGCAGAAGGAGAACCACTTCAGGTCGCTGGTGCAGGGCTCCAGCGACGTCATCATGATCGCGTCCTCCACCGGCGTGCTGCGCTACGTCTCGCCCGCCGCCGCCGGGGTCTACGGCCGGGACGGCGACGCGCTCGTCGGCGCCGAACTCGCCGCGTTCATCCACCCCGAGGACCTCGGCCGGGTCCTGCACGAGCTGCGCCGCTTCCTCGCCGCCTCCCCGGAGACCGAGCACTCCACGCGCATCGAGTGCCGCTTCCGGCACGGCGCGGGGCACTGGCTCAACGTCGAGTCCACGGTCAACCGTTACCAGGGCGGCCTGATCTTCAACAGCCGGGACGTCACCGAACGCGTCCGGCTCCAGGCGCAGTTGCAGCACAACGCCTCGCACGACGCGCTCACCGACCTGCCCAACCGCTCGCTGTTCACCGAGCGGGTCCGGCAGGCGCTCGGCGGCCGCCGCGGCGGCGACAGCGAGGCCGCCGTGCTCTACATCGACCTCGACGGCTTCAAGGCCGTCAACGACACCGTCGGGCACCAGGCGGGCGACGAACTCCTCGTCCAGGCCGCCCGCCGGCTCCAGGACTCGATCCGCGCGGGCGACACCGCGGCCCGGCTCGGCGGCGACGAGTTCGCCGTGATCATCCTCGGCGACAGCAACCCCAGCACCCACGCCGAGGTCGAACGCGAGCTGCGCATCCACGAGATCGCCGACCGGCTGCGGATCGCGCTCTCCGAGCCGTACCGCGTCGAGGGCACCGAGGTGCGGGTCGCCGCCTCCATCGGCGTCGCCTTCGCCGAGCCCGGCATCTCGCCCACCGCGCTGATGCGCAACGCCGACCTGGCGATGTACCGCGCGAAGCAGGGCGGCAAGGCGCGCGTCGAGCTGTACGCGCCGCAGATGCAGGCCGAGGTCGTCAAGCGCACCGAGATGGCCTCCCGGCTGCGCACCGCGCTGCGGGACGGCGAGTTCGCGCTGCTGCACCAGCCCGTGGTGGACCTCAACTCGGGCAAGGTGACGGCCGTCGCGGCCCAGCCCCGCTGGCGCTCGGCGCAGGGCATCCTCTTCACCCCGGCCGAGTTCCTGCGCACCGAGGGCGTACCGGCGCAGGACGCGCGCGACGGCGGCCCCTTCGCGCCGGCCCGCACCGGCGACGGAGACGGGCAGCACGAACAGGCCGGCCGGGACGGCGAGACGGGCGCGGGCGCCCAGGGCGACAAGGCGGCCGAGATCAACCGCTGGGTCGTCGAGGAGGCCGTCGAGCAGGCCGCCGCCCGGCAGCGCGCGGGCTGCTGCGACGTCCCCGTGACGGTGCGCATCCCCGCGCGGCGGCTGATCGACCGGTCCATGACGCACAGCAGCCTGGAGGCGCTGCTCGCCCGGCACGAACTGCCCGCGGGCAGCCTGATCCTGGAGCTGTCCGACAGCGACCCCCGCATCCCGCTCGACGAGCTGGAGACCCGGCTCTCGGCGCTGCGCCGGCTCGGCGTGGTGATCGCGCTGGACGGCTTCGGCAGCGGGTACCTGGCCATCTCCGCGCTGCGCCGCCTCCCGATCGACATCCTGCGGCTGGACCGGGGGCTGGTGGACGGCGTACTGGAGTCCCCGCGCCAGCGGAAGATCACCGCGGGGCTGCTGCGGATCGCCGACGACCTGGGCATGACCTCCGTCGCCGAGGGCGTCGACCTGCCCGAACAGGTCGAGATGCTGCGCGAGATGGGCTGCACGCACGGCCAGGGCGCCGTCTTCTCCGGCCCGCTGGATGAGCACCGGCTGCGTCGCGCGCTGTCCCTGGGCGCGTACCCGCTGCCGGAGCCCGCGGGCGCCGTCGTACCGGGCCCGCGCACCCAGGCGGCCGGCGGCCCCGCGCACGCGCCCGCCGCGCAGCCGGGGGCGCACGGAGCCGTTCCGGCGGCCGCCGGCGGGGCGGGCGGGAGCGGTCCGGCATCCGGGACGAACGGTCCGGGGGCGCCGGCGGGCGTCGGCCGGGGCGGTCTTCCGGCGGGGGCGCACGGGCCGCCGCCCGCGGGCGGCGCGGGTCCGGTGGCCGGTCCGTCGGGCGGTCATTCCGGGGGCGGGCGGTCCGTCGTGGTGGCCGGTTCGCTGCCGGTGCGCAGGCAGGACGCGCGGGAGGCGCTGCCGCCGTGGGTGGTCGCCGGGGACGGTCCCGCACCCGCCTGCTCGAATGCTGAGACGCCCGTCCCACCCACTTGACACCCGAGGCTTGACGGGGAGAAGGTCAGTGCCATGCGCACCCGAATTCTCGTACTTGGAAAGCGCGTCGGCTGAGCGGATCCTGCCTCCCAGGATCCGCGACCACAGCGGCGCGCTCCCCTCGCTTGCCTCATGGCACGGGGGGTTTTTTGTTGCACCAGCACCTTCGACCTCACCAGCCCGCATCGTGCGAAACCGCCATCAACCGCACGAGACGACGAGCGTCACACCCGCACTCTTTCGAGAAGAGACAGCCGATGACCGAGCAGGCCACCGGGGCCCCGAAACCGCAGCCGAGGGCCCGTACCGGCGGAGCGCAGAACGCCGCCGCAGAACAGATGACGGGCGCCCAGTCCCTCATCCGGTCCCTTGAGGAGGTCGGCGCCGACACCGTATTCGGCATTCCCGGCGGCGCGATCCTTCCCGCCTACGACCCGATGATGGACTCGACGAAGGTCCGGCACGTGCTGGTGCGGCACGAGCAGGGCGCGGGGCACGCGGCCACCGGGTACGCGCAGGCCACCGGCAAGGTCGGCGTCTGCATGGCCACCTCGGGCCCCGGCGCCACCAACCTGGTCACCCCGCTCGCCGACGCGAACATGGACTCCGTCCCCATGGTCGCCATCACCGGCCAGGTCGCCGGCGGCTCGATCGGCACCGACGCCTTCCAGGAAGCCGACATCTGCGGCATCTCGATGCCGGTGACGAAGCACAACTTCCTGGTGCGGAACGCGGAGGACATCCCCCGGGTCATCGCCGAGGCGTTCCACATCGCCTCCACCGGCCGCCCCGGCCCCGTCCTCGTCGACATCGCCAAGGACGCGCTCCAGGCGAAGACGGTCTTCAACTGGCCGCCGACGGCCGAACTTCCCGGATACCGCCCGGTCACCAAGCCACACGCCAAGCAGATCAAGGAAGCCGCGAAGCTGCTGGCCGAGTCCAGGCGCCCGGTGCTGTACGTCGGCGGCGGTGTGCTCAAGGCGGGCGCGACGGCCGAGCTGAAGGTGCTCGCCGAGCTGACCGGCGCTCCGGTCACCACCACGCTGATGGGCCTCGGCGCCTTCCCCGACAGCCACCCGCAGCACCTGGGCATGCCCGGCATGCACGGCACCGTCGCGGCCGTCACCTCGTTGCAGAAGGCGGACCTGATCGTCGCGCTCGGCGCCAGGTTCGACGACCGCGTCACCGGCAAGCTGGACTCCTTCGCGCCGCTGGCGAAGATCGTCCACGCCGACATCGACCCGGCCGAGATCGGCAAGAACCGCGCGGCCGACGTCCCGATCGTCGGCGACGCCCGCGAGGTCCTCGCCGACCTCGTGGTCGCCGCGCAGGCGGAGTACGCCGCACACGAGGAGGCCGCCGCCGGGGCGGGCACCGCCAGGTACGCGGACTGGTGGAAGCAGCTGGACCGCTGGCGCGAGTCCTACCCGCTGGGCTACGACCTGCCCGAGGACGGCTCGCTCTCGCCGCAGCAGGTCATCCAGCGCGTCGGCGAACTCGCCCCCGAGGGCACGGTGTTCGCCGCCGGCGTCGGCCAGCACCAGATGTGGGCGGCGCACTTCATCAACTACGAGAAGCCCGCCACCTGGCTCAACTCCGGCGGCCTGGGCACCATGGGCTACGCCGTCCCGGCCGCGCTCGGCGCCAAGGTCGGCGAGCCGGGGAAGACGGTCTGGGCGATCGACGGCGACGGCTGCTTCCAGATGACGAACCAGGAGCTGGTCACCGCCGCGCTGAACGGCGTGCCGATCAAGGTCGCGATCATCAACAACGGCGCCCTGGGCATGGTCCGCCAGTGGCAGACCCTCTTCTACAACCAGCGCTACAGCAACACCAAGCTGCACGACGGCCCGGACGAGGCGAGCGAGCCCTGCAAGGGCACCCGCGTCCCGGACTTCGTGAAGCTGGCCGAGGCGATGGGCTGCGTCGGCATCCGCTGCGAGGACCCCGACCAGCTCGACGCCGTCATCGAGAAGGCCAACGCGATCAACGACCGTCCCGTCGTCGTGGACTTCATCGTCCACGAGGACGCCATGGTCTGGCCGATGGTCGCGGCGGGCACCTCCAACGACGAGGTCATGGCGGCCCGCGGCGTCCGCCCCGACTTCGGCGACAACGAAGACGACTGAGGACCGGAGAGGTACCGACAGATGTCCAAGCACACGCTCTCCGTCCTGGTGGAGAACACCCCCGGCATCCTCGCCCGGATCGCCTCCCTCTTCTCGCGGCGCGGGTTCAACATCGACTCCCTCGCGGTCGGTGTCACCGAGCACCCCGAGATCTCGCGCATCACGATCGTGGTGAACGTCGAGGACCTTCCGCTGGAGCAGGTGACCAAGCAGCTCAACAAGCTGGTCAACGTGCTCAAGATCGTCGAGCTGGAGCCGGACCACGCGGTCCAGCGCGAGCTCGTCCTGGTGAAGGTCCGTGCCGACAACGACACCCGGTCCCAGATCGTCGAAATCGTCCAGCTCTTCCGCGCCAAGACCGTGGATGTCTCGCCGGAGGCCGTGACCATCGAGGCCACCGGCGGCAGCGACAAGCTCGACGCCATGCTCAAGATGCTGGAGCCGTACGGCATCAAGGAGCTGGTCCAGTCCGGGACCATCGCCATAGGGCGCGGCTCCCGCTCCATCACCGACCGGAGCCTGCGCGCGCTGGACCGGAGCGCCTGACGCCCCCGGCGCCGTGGCCCACCCCTCGTCACGGCGCCCGGGGCTGTCCGGATCGCGAACTCCCGGTATCCGCGCCGCCCGGCCCGCATAGGTTGGGCGGCAGCACCAGCACCCAGCACCATCCCGCACAAGCAAGGAGAAACCCGAAGTGGCCGAGCTGTTCTACGACGACGACGCCGACCTGTCCATCATCCAGGGCCGCAAGGTCGCGGTCCTCGGCTTCGGCAGCCAGGGCCACGCCCACGCGCTGTCGCTGCGCGACTCGGGCGTCGACGTCCGGGTGGGCCTGCACGAGGGCTCCAAGTCCCGTGCCAAGGCCGAGGAGCAGGGCCTGAAGGTCACCACCCCGGCCGAGGCCTCCGCCGAGGCCGACGTGATCATGATCCTGGTCCCGGACCCGATCCAGGCCAAGGTCTACGAGGAGTCCGTCGCCCCCAACCTGAAGGACGGCGACGCCCTCTTCTTCGGGCACGGATTCAACATCCGCTTCGACTTCATCCAGCCCCCGGCCAACGTCGACGTCTGCATGGTCGCCCCCAAGGGCCCGGGCCACCTCGTCCGCCGCCAGTACGAGGAGGGCCGCGGCGTTCCCTGCATCGCGGCCGTCGAGCAGGACGCCACCGGCAACGCCTTCGCGCTCGCCCTCTCCTACGCCAAGGGCATCGGCGGCACCCGCGCCGGCGTCATCAAGACGACCTTCACCGAGGAGACCGAGACCGACCTCTTCGGTGAGCAGGCCGTGCTCTGCGGCGGCACCTCGGCGCTGGTCAAGGCCGGTTTCGAGACCCTCGTCGAGGCGGGCTACCAGCCGGAGATCGCGTACTTCGAGTGCCTCCACGAGCTGAAGCTGATCGTGGACCTCATGTACGAGGGCGGCCTGGAGAAGATGCGCTGGTCCATCTCCGAGACCGCCGAGTGGGGCGACTACGTCTCCGGCCCGCGCGTGATCAACGAGGGCACCAAGGCCGAGATGAAGAAGATCCTCGGCGAGATCCAGGACGGCTCCTTCGCCAAGAACTGGATGGCCGAGTACAACGCCGGTCTGCCCAAGTACAACGAGTACAAGAAGTCCGACGAGGACCACCTGCTGGAGACCACGGGCAAGAAGCTCCGCAAGCTCATGAGCTGGGTCGACGACCAGGCCTGAGCCGCCTCCCGGCCGCCCGCCGGAACCGCCGGCCCGGGGCGTGCAGCGCGACGCGCTGACCGCCCCGGGCCGAACCTCGTTGCCGGGGTGCGTACTTGACAGCACACCGCCCCGGAGCCCCCGGAGACGGGCCGTGCACGGCGGCATCCGCCACGCGTACACCCGCCCCCGCATGGGGATGATCGATTGCCGGAGGGGCCGTACCGCCGGTCGCATCCGTGGATACACTGCACAGCACAAGCGCTTCGCACAGGCTCACAGCGTCGTGTGTCTGCCCTGCGCCCGCGGGGATGACCCCCCTCCACCGCCTACGGCCGTCGGGACTCGGCCGCTGTGCCCCGCAGACGCCGGGGCTGATCCGCCAGGACTGGAGACCACGTGAGCAAGCCCGTAGTACTCATCGCCGAAGAACTCTCGCCCGCCACAGTCGACGCGCTGGGCCCGGACTTCGAGATCCGGCAGTGCAACGGCGCCGACCGCGCCGAGCTGCTGCCCGCGATCGCCGATGTGGACGCCGTTCTTGTGCGCTCCGCCACCAAGATCGACGCTGAGGCCGTCGCCGCTGCCGGGAAGCTCAAGGTGGTGGCCCGCGCCGGTGTCGGTCTCGACAACGTCGACGTCCCCGCGGCCACCAAGGCCGGCGTCATGGTCGTCAACGCGCCGACCTCCAACATCGTCACCGCCGCCGAGCTCGCCTGCGGTCTGATCGTCGCCACCGCGCGGAACATCCCGCAGGCCAACACCGCGCTGAAGAACGGCGAGTGGAAGCGCAGCAAGTACACCGGCGTCGAGCTCAGCGAGAAGACCCTCGGCGTGGTCGGCCTCGGCCGGATCGGCGTGCTCGTCGCGCAGCGGATGTCCGCCTTCGGCATGAAGGTCGTCGCGTACGACCCGTTCGTGCAGCCGGCCCGCGCGGCCCAGATGGGCGTCAAGCTGCTCTCCCTCGACGAGCTGCTGGAGGTCTCGGACTTCATCACCGTCCACCTCCCCAAGACCCCCGAGACGCTCGGCCTGATCGGCGACGACGCGCTGCACAAGGTCAAGCCCGACGTCCGGATCATCAACGCGGCCCGCGGCGGCATCGTCGACGAGACGGCGCTCGCCTCCGCGCTCAAGGAGGGCCGGGTCGCCGGCGCCGGCCTCGACGTCTACGCGTCCGAGCCCTGCACCGACTCCCCGCTCTTCGAGTTCGACCAGGTCGTCGCCACCCCGCACCTCGGCGCCTCCACCGGTGAGGCGCAGGAGAAGGCGGGCATCGCCGTCGCCAAGTCCGTGCGGCTGGCGCTCGCGGGCGAGCTCGTGCCGGACGCGGTGAACGTCCAGGGCGGCGTCATCGCCGAGGACGTCCGCCCGGCGCTGCCGCTGGCCGAGCGCCTCGGCCGGATCTTCACCGCGCTCGCGGGCGAGGTCGCCGTCCGGCTGGACGTCGAGGTGTACGGCGAGATCACCCAGCACGACGTGAAGGTGCTCGAACTCTCCGCGCTCAAGGGCGTGTTCGAGGACGTCGTCGCCGAGACGGTCAGCTACGTCAACGCCCCGCTGTTCGCGCAGGAGCGCGGCGTCGAGGTCCGCCTCACCACCTCCAGCGAGTCCACCGAGCACCGTAACGTGGTGATCGTCCGCGGCACCCTGAGCAGCGGCGAGGAGATCTCCGTCTCCGGCACCCTGGCGGGCCCGAAGCACCAGCAGAAGGTCGTCGCCGTCGGCGAGCACGACATCGACCTGGCCCTCGCCGACCACATGGCCTTCCTCCGCTACGCCGACCGCCCCGGCGTCGTCGGCACCGTCGGCCGCATCCTCGGCGAGGCGGGCGTCAACATCGCGGGCATGCAGGTCTCCCGCGCCACCGCGGGCGGCGAGGCCCTCGTCGCCCTCACCGTCGACGACACCATCCCCGCCCCCGTCCTCAACGAGATCAAGGGCGAAATCGGCGCCACCTCGGCCCGCTCGGTGAACCTGGAGGACTGAGCCTTCGAGGGAGCTCTTCCCGACATCTGAAACGCGGGGTCGGGCGAGCCCGACGAGGCGTCATCATTGACAGTGAGGGCCGTCTCCCGGAAGGGGGGGGCGGCCCTCACTGTTCTGTCGGTGCAGCGGCTACCGGGGCTCTGGGCAGAGGCCGATGGGAGGCCCGTCCAGAACGCCGGTGCCCGTACAAGACAGAGGCGCCGGAACTCGGCCTGTGGAGGGAACATTTCGCGTTCAGGTGGCGGTCTCCGAGACCAGGGTGGTCCGCACATCCGCGATGCGCACGGACTTGGCGGTGAGGCGCAGCGAAGCGCTTTCGTTTTCCGCCACTACGCTCACTCCGCCCGTGGCCGAGGCCAGTTCGAGCGTGGGCGTCGGGAACCCCCAGCCGTTCAACTCGACTCCCGTGAGCTCCTCGCATACGAGGTAGAAGGTGAGGCGGTTGAACGGCTTGGTTTCCCACTCCGGCAGGGGGCGGTCCGGCAGGTCGCCGGTGCTGAGGCCGAGCGTGGCGGAAGTGCCGCGCTCGTCGAAGTGCAGGTAGTGGAGCGTGCAGCGGTCCAGCGCGGGGACGGTGGAGTACACGTCGGTCAGAGCGCCGAGGTCGGCCAGGAGCTCGGTCCAGTCAGCGGGCATGGAAGGTCTCCGTGGTCGTCGCGGGCTCGCCGGTGCCGTGCAGCTTGGCGTCCAACCTGTTCAGGTAGTGGTGCTCGGGGCTTGTGGTCCCGGAGCGGAATCCGCTGATGTGCCGGATGAGGAACTGCGGATGTGCCTGGAACGTCAGGGCGATGCCCGCCCCCGTGACACGGACTTCGGTGGTGCGGTCGGTGAGCCGTGAAGCCTTGAGGTGTGCCTCCGTCGGAGGTTCCCAGCGGGACAGCGCGAGATTTTCCACGGCCTGGAACTGGAAGTGGCACTGCACGGTGTCGCACTCGGCGGTTTGCCACTGCTCCGGTGGCGCTTCCGGCCCCTCGGGCAGGTCGACCCGCAGGGTCAGTGTCGGCCCGTACGGGTTCACGTTGACCGACCGGATGCGCAGCCGGCCGTACTCCGGGAACCGGCCGTACAGGTCGGTCAGTTGCTGCGGATTGGCCGGCCGGAGCGCGGAATCAGCGGTCATAGTAGTAGTGCTCCTCGCAACCCGGGATCTGACCGTTCCGGGTGTCCTCGAACGGCCGGACGTGGACATGAGGCGGCTGGTAGCCGTCCTCACCCGGCTTCTGGTGACCGAACCAATGGTCCTGGAAGACCACCATGTCATTGCCGTTGGGGTGCTCGTAGGTCTCTTCCGTGTAGAAGATCGGTGAGCCGTCGTCGTTGAGAAGCTGCTTGGCCCCGGCGTACTCCGGACCGCGGGCCGAAACCCACTCGTCGACGTCGATGGGCTCGGCGCCCTCGGGAATTCCGGCATCGCGAAGGGCGTCCGCCTTGGCCTCTTCGTAGGTCCTGCCGGCCTTGGGGATCTCGTCCTCGCAGCTCTCCAGGCCGAGGGGGTCGAGCCAGCTCCACGGGTTGATCACCCATGCAGCCGGGTTCGGGGCGGGGGACAGGCCCAGGGGGTCCGGGCTGTTGTACCTGGCTGCGTCGGGGTCGTAGTGGCGGTAGAGGTTGTGGTGCAGGCCGGTCTCGGGGTCGGCGTACTGGCCCGGATGCCGCAGGGGTGTGTACGCGGTGGCGTCGCGGTTCCAGCCGGTGGTGCCCCAGACGGTGGCGCGGGCCTGCCAGGAGATCTCCCCGGTCTCGCTGAACAGCTCGGTCGGGGTGCCTGCCAGGTCGGTGGCGATGGCGAAGAAGCGTGAGTCGACTTCCTCCTCGGTGAGGTGCTTGCGCTCGTACTGGGCGAGCGGGATGTGGCCGTCGTGCTCCCAGGTAGTGGTGACGCCCGTCGCCGTCGCGTGCTCCTCCGCCAGGCGGGTGCCGTCCCAGGTGAAGTACACGGCCTCCACCGGGGTTTCGCCGTCGCCACCGAGGCGCTGCTTGGTGGTACGGCGTCCCAGGGCGTCGTACGTGTAGACCCAGCGTGTGCCGTCAGGGGTGGTGCAGGCGACGAGGCGGTCCAGGGCGTCCCACTCGTAGTGCCAGGTGTCGGGCTTACGGGACAGGCGCTTCCGCCGGCGCAGCACGGTGCGGCCTGCCGCGTCGTACTCGTAGTGGACGTCTCCGGCGACGAACAGCCGGGTGCCGCTGTACTCGCGGTCACCGAGCGCTTCGGACCGGCCTGCTTCGGCCGGCCATGCGGCCCAGGTCTGATTGCCGATCGGGTCGTACGTGTAGGACTCGGCCCAGTCCTGGGCGGAGACGCCGAGGGGCCGGCCCAGCGGGTCCAGTTCGAACTCCCGGCTCACGCCGGTCAGATCGTCGGTGACGGAGGCGAGGTGTCCGTCGGCGCGGTAGTCGTACGTGCGGGAGGTGAGGGTGCTGCCCGGCACCGCCGCCGTACGGGCGACCAGGCGGCCGGCCACGTCCCAGCTGGAGGTGATGGCCACCGGGCTGTCC
This sequence comes from Streptomyces sp. HNM0574, assembly GCF_012726235.1. GTDB lineage: Bacteria > Actinomycetota > Actinomycetes > Streptomycetales > Streptomycetaceae > Streptomyces. Next base: position 5,585 of record NZ_JAASAH010000003.1, on the reverse strand, counting down.
TCGTGGCCGAAGCTGCGGGCGGTCTCCCGGCCGACGGCGTCGTGCTCGAAGAGCAGGGCATACCCGTCCAGGTCCAGTTGCCGGGTGCGGCCGACGGCGTCGTACCCGTAGCGGGTGGTGGCCCCGGTCGGTGTGGTGCGCAGGACCCGGCGGCCCTGTTCGTCGTAGCGGTAGTGGACGGTGCGGCCGTCGACGGTCTCGCTCAGTACCCGTCCGCGCGGGTCGCGCTCCACCGTCACCGCCCCGGAGGCGTCGGTTGCCTGGAGGAGGCGTCCGCCGCGGTCGTACCGGTACGTGGTGACGGAACCGGCGGCGTCGCGTCGCAGTATCCGTCCGAACGGGTCGCGCTCGTAGGTGATCCGCTCGCCGGTGGGAGTGGTCCGGGACGTGCGGCGTCCGCACACGTCCTGTGTGTAGGTCTGTGTGCGTCCGTCGAAGTCGGTCTCGGCGACCAGGCGGCCCGTGGGGCTGTAGGCGTATTGCCAGGTCAGTCCCGTCGGGCCGGTGACCTTGGTCAGCCGCAGTTCGGTGTCGTGGTCGAAGGCGTACGTGGCCCCGTCCGGGGTGGTGCGGGAGACCAGCTTGTCGAAGTGGGTGTAGCCGAACGCCGTGACGCCGCCGATGGCGTTGACGTGCTCGACGAGATTGCCTTCCCCGTCCCAGCGCCAGATCTCCTGTGCGCCGTCCGGCAGTGTGCGTGCGGTGAGTTTGCCCTCGATGCTGTGTTCCAGCCGTGTGACCGCACCCAGGGCGTCGGTCATGCGGCTTGGCCGGCCGAGGGCGTCCCGTTCCAGATCGGCGGTGTGGCCGTGCGGGTCGGTGTAGAAGACCGGCAGACCGGCCGCGTTGTTCCGGTACCGGGACACCATCCCCGCTGCTCCGGTGATCGCGGTCACGGCCCCGGTGCTGTCGTACGCGAAGCGGGTGACGGCACTGTCCGGCGCGACCCGTTCGGTCAGGTTTCCCAGACCGTCGAAAGTCTGCCGCCAGACGGAGCCGTCCGCTGCGGTGATCTCGGCCGGCAGGTTCAGATCGTTGTACGTCACCGATGCGACCGTGCCGTCCGGGGCGTGCACCTCGGTCACGTTGTGCGCGGAGTCGTAGACGTAACGCGTCTCGTGGCCTGCCGGATCGGTCCTGCTCAGCACGTTCCCGTGCTCGTCCCACACCCGCTGTGTGGTGTTGCCGAGCGCGTCTGTCTCGGCAACCGGCTGGTGCCGCGCGTTGAACAGGTACACCGTGGCGGCACCTTGGGAGTCGGTGTACCTGGTGGTGCGCCGGACCCGGTCGTAGACGAAGCGGGAGGACAGGTAACCGTCGGGCCCGATCGTGCGGACGACACGGTGCTGATCGTCGTACTCGTACCGGAAGGTCGACCCGTTCCGGTCGGTCCAGGAGGCCATGCGGCCCAGGCCGTCGTAGTCGAACTCCAGCGCTCCGCCGGAGGAGTTGATCACGTGGGTGACGTTGTCTCCTCCCTCGAACCTGTACGACTTCAGCTCCAGCGAACCGTCCGGCGCGTCGAGCGTGAGCCGGGTGCACCGGCCGTTCTCGGCGTGGACACGGACGACGTAACCCCCGGTGTGGTTCAGCGTCGTCGGAGTGCCGTCCGCCCGGCGGGATATGGCGATCTCGTTGCCGTTCCGGTCGGTGATGTGACGGAGCCAGAACCAGCCCGACTTCGACGGACTGTCGGCGAATGACCGGACCCGGCCCGTCCGCGGATCGGTGATCTCGTAGGTGGATTCGCCCAGGGCTCCGGTTCCGGTGTGAGCCAGGGGGAGGGGCTTCCCCGTCACGGGATGGACGGGGATCTTGCTTCCCGGGGCCGGGAGTTCGGCGTAACGCAGCAGGGAGCCGTCCTCGCGGGCCCAGATCACGCCGTCCTCCGTGACCTCGAGCCGCTCGTCCAGGGTGGAGGCCCAGGACGGGCCGAAGAACTGCCCGTACCGGTACGAGGACAGGTGCGCACGCACGAGCCGCAACGGGAGCACCCCGGGCAGGTCGACATCCACCTGCTTGTGCAGCAGCTCGCCGCTGGCGACGTCGACGGGGTCGTTCTCGCAGAACCGGTCATCGGTGCCGCGACCGGTCAGATGCGGGTCGTCCGTCGCGCCGTTGGTGGAGCCGGGGCGTACGTCCGAGGGGCGACCGCCGTCGTTGCCCCCTGGTCCGCCGGGTCCGTCGCCTCCGTCCTTGCCCTTGCCGATCTTCGTCAGGTCGTCGACGACGCCCTGCTCGTTGTCGCGGTGGCGCTTGGCCTGCAGCTTCATCGCGTTGGGCGCCGTCTCGCCGAGGTGCTTGCCGACGCGCTTGACGACCTTCTCGGCTGCGCCGAGGGCACCTTCGGCGACCTCGTCGACCACCTGGGTGAGGACCTCACCCTTGCCCTTGGCGCGACCGTGCGCCGATTTCGCGCGGTCGATGGCCCTGAGGCCGTTGGTCTGCATGTCCGTGCCGGTACGGGACAGTTTGTCGGCGCCCTGGTCGTGTTCGTCGGGGTCGATCTTCACCTTCCCGCCACCACCACCGCCCCCGGCACTGTTGAGCTGCATGCCCCCGCCGCCGTGGCCTCCGCCGTCACCGGAGCCGGACGGCAGCGCCGGGGCGCCGGCGCCGGTGCCCGGCGGGAGGGCGAGGGCGTCGTCGGCGATGTCGAGCAGGGTGTCTTCGACGATCTTGTTGAACTTCTCGGTGACCGGCTCGGTCAGTTGGGCGACGACCTCTTCGACGATGCGTTCCGCGGCCTCGTCGATGATGCGCTTGATCAACTGCCGCATCGCCGCCGTCTCCGCCGCGCCGATGAGCGCGGACAGGCCGCCGGTGACGACGGACAGGCCGACGGCGATGCCGATGGAGGCGGCCATGACGCCGAGCTCGACCTCGGCCTTCCGCTTCATCCCGGCGATGATGTCCGCCGTGAGATCCAGCCCGCCGGCGAAGTTCTTCGCGATCCCCGGGACTTCGTCGAGGTGACCGGACTTCACCTTTCCCCAGTGGGACTCGAGCGAGTCCTTCGCCCACCCTTCGGAGGCCGACAGCACACGGCCGATCGCCCGGTGGGCATCCGCGCCCTTGCCCTCGAAATCGTCCGCGAACTCCCTGAGGGAGTCGGCCATTTCGCGGTAGTCGTCCTCGTCGACATTGGGGAAGTTGATCCCGATGAACTCCAGGATCTCGTCGACCCACCCCGGCAGTGTGTAACCCATCCCCCGGCCCCCAAGCCCCGTGTGAACACGCCTCGGTCAGACGTGCACCGGTCAGTATCGCTCCGTAGGCGGTACCTCGGAACTGCTGGTCAGCCGCTTGTCGCAGTCCTGTGACAAGCGTGGCCGGTACGGAGCCGTGGTGCCGGTCGGACCTCGCAAAGCCGCGGAAAACCGCTCGATGTGTCGCCGTCGGGATGATGGGGTGGCACGGTGACCGATCATGACGAGGCCGCGGTTGTCCGGCCGTTGACGCTGGACTGGGTGAGACGGCAGCTCGGGTACGGCGAACGCGTCGTCGGGGCCGAGGTGTTGCGCGGCGGCATCACGGCCGAGGTGCGGAGGCTGGGCATCCGCACGCCGGACGGGGGGACCCGTCATCTGGTGCTGCGCAGCTTCGTCGAGCCGTTCTTCGTGGAGCGGGCCGAGGAGTGGATGGCCGACGAGGCCGAGGTGCTGTCCCTGCTCGCGGGGACGGACGTGCCGGCTCCCGCACTCGTCGCGGTCGATCCGGACGCCAGGTGTTGCGAGTATCCGTCGCTTCTGATGACACATCTGGCGGGCCGGACGGTCCTGGAGGACGAAGGGGTGGAGGCACGGGTCCCGCTGCTGGCCCGTCAACTCGTGGCGATCCACGCGGTGCGGCCCGCCCAACGGCCCCGGCAGTACGAGACGTTGACGACCGCCGACACGGTCGTGGTGCCGAGGGGCGCCGACGCGGCGGCATGGGCAGCGGCGGTCGACGTGATCCGCAGGCCCGCTCCGCCGGGTGAAGGGCGTTTCCTGCACCGGGACTTCCAGCCGGGCAACGTGCTCTTCGACGTGCCGCAGCACGGCCCGGCAGGCCCTCGGATCACCGGCGTCGTCGACTGGGCGGCGACGTCCTGGGGCCCGGCGGATCTCGATGTGGCGCACTGTTCGACCATCCTCGCGCTGCTGCACGGCCCGGAGTGGGGCCTGCGGTTCGCCGAGGCGTACCGGGAGGCCGGCGGGGCGCTGACCACTGCCGCCGGTGAGCGGCTGTACTGGCTGGTGCGGGACGGGCTGGCGTTCTCGGAGGAAGTGCAGGCGGTGGCGCGGGCATGGCGGGAAGCCGGGAGGCCCGATCTGACGACGCGAGCCGTGGAGCAGCGGCTGGACGCCTATGTCACCGCCCTGATGGACGCGTTGGGCTGAACCGGAGCGGACCGTCCCGCCACCGCACGCGATACGGCCGACAGGCTGAGCCCCCCACCCGACCGCACCCGGCACAGGATGTCGGGTGCGGGACCGCTGGGTGTTCCTAGCGTGGGGGTCGGTAAAGGGAAGGACGGTGGCTGGGGTGCTGGAGTGGCTGAATCTGGCCATGGAGTACATCGAGGAGCATCTTGGTGAGCCGCTGGACGCGGCCGAGGCGGCGCGGATCGCGGTGACGTCGGAGTACCACTTCCGGCGGATGTTCTCGGCGCTGGCGGGCATCCCGCTCTCCGAGTACGTCCGGCGCCGGCGGCTGACGCTGGCCGGGGCCGAAGTGCTCGCCGGGGAGCGGACGTTGCTCGATGTCGCGGTGCGGTACGGCTACGGCTCGGGCGAGGCGTTCGCGCGTGCGTTCCGCGCGCTGCACGGGATCGGTCCCGGTGCGGCGCGGCGGACGGGTGCGGCGCTGTACTCCCAGCCGCGGATGTCCTTCCGGCTGATCGTCGAAGGGAGCAGCAGCATGCGGTACCGGATCGTGGAGCGGGACGGGTTCCGGATGGTGGGCAGGGGGACGCGGGTCCCGCTGGTCTACGAGGGGATGAACCCGGCCATCGTGGAGTTCGTGCGGAGCATCGGGAGGGAGACGCTGGGGCGCTGGGAGGAGTGCGCGGCCGGGGAGCCCGGCGGCGTCGTGGCGGCCGTCAGCAACCACGCGGCGGACGACACGGAGGGCACCGAGATCGACTACTTCCACGGGGTGGTGAGCGGGACGGAGGTGCCGGGTGCCTCGGAGCGGCTGGACGTGGGGCCGGGGACGTGGGCGGTGTTCGAGTCCTCGGGCGCGTTCCCGCAGGCCGTCCAGTACCTCTGGCGGGACGTGTACACCCAGTGGTTCCCGTCGAACCCGTACCGCAGCCGCCCCGGCCCGTCCCTCTCCCGCACCACGGTGTCGGACGACGGCACCCACGCGGAGGCGGAGCTGTGGATTCCGGTGGAGCGGGAGTGAGGCCCGGGCGGGGGCTTGCCACGGCTGTACGGGGCGGCCCGGCGACGCCGGTTGCGCACCCCGCGCGGGCCCGCGATCGGGGGCGCGGGGAACGGCGCGACAAGCCACGACGGCGCCGCACCGGAAGCAGCGGGGCGCGCCCGTGGAAGGGGGCGCGGGGAACGGCGCGAACGGCCACGGCGTACGGGGTGGCCCGG
>NZ_JAASAH010000029.1 GCF_012726235.1 Streptomyces sp. HNM0574 | reverse complement strand
CCCGGTGCGGGCGGGGGAGTTGCGGCGTCCCGGAGGACGCGCGGCAGGAGCCGGTGCGCTCCGCGGAGGGCCGAAGCGGCCGGATTCCGGGCGCCGTTGCCCAGGGAATCCGGAGCGGTCCGGTCAGAGCCCGGGGACGTCCGGACCGTCGATGAGGACGCCGTCGGCGCCGTCGGCCGCCTCCACCTCTTCCCTGGTGATCCCCAGCAGGTAGAGCACGGTGTCGAGGAACGGCACGTTGACCGCGGTGTGCGCGGCCTCCCGCACGACCGGCTTCGCGTTGAACGCGACGCCCAGGCCCGCGGTGTTGAGCATGTCCAGGTCGTTCGCGCCGTCGCCGATCGCGACGGTCTGCGCCAGCGGGACGCCCGCCTTCTCGGCGAAGCGCCGCAGCAGCCGCGCCTTGCCGCCGCGGTCCACGATCTCGCCGGTGACCTTGCCGGTCAGCTTCCCGTCGACTATCTCCAGCGTGTTCGCCGAGGCGAAGTCCAGCCCCAGCTCCTCCTGGAGCGCGTCGGTGACCTGCGTGAACCCGCCGGATACCACGCCGACCTGGTAGCCGAGCCGCTTGAGGGTCCGCACCAGGGTGCGGGCGCCCGGGGTGAGCCGGACCTCGTCGCGGACCTTCTGCACCACCGACTCGTCGAGCCCGGCGAGGAGCTCGACGCGGGCGTGCAGCGACTGCTCGAAGTCCAGTTCGCCGCGCATGGCCCGCGCGGTGACCTCGGCGACCTCCGCCTCGCAGCCCGCGTGGGCGGCGAAGAGCTCGATCACCTCGTCCTGGATGAGGGTGGAGTCGACGTCCATGACGACCAGGCGCTGGGCCCGGCGCTGGAGTCCGGAGGCGACGACGGCGATGTCGACGCCGTGCTTCGCGCCCTCCGGGGCGAGCGCGGTGCGCAGCGTGGCGGGCTCGGCGCCGGAGACGTCGAACTCGACGGCGGTGACGGGGTACTTGGCGAGCCGGAAGATGCGGTCGATGTTGGCGCCGGTCGAGGTGATGTTCGCGGCGATCGCGGCCGTCGAGTCGGCGCGCAGGGGCTGGCCGAGCACGGTCACGTGCGAACGGCCGGTGCCGCGGGGGCGGTTGTCGCCCGTACCGGAGATGATCTCGGCGTCCAGGTTCAGGGACTCGGCCCAGCTGTGGACGGTGGCGCGCAGCTCACCTTCCGTGGCGGAGCCGCTGCGCGGCGCGGTGACGAGCACGCACAGCGCTATGCGTCCCCGGGTCACGAGCTGCTCGATGTCGACGACCTCGACGGCGAAGGCAGCGAGGGTGTCGAACAGCCCGGCGGTGAGCCCGGGCCGGTCCTTGCCGAAGATCTTGACGAGGAGCGTGGGCGTGTCGGCGTACGAGGGCGGAGTGGCCAGCGAAGTGGTCATGGTGCTCTTACGGTAGCCGCTGGCGGGCGCGTTTCACCTGCGGGGGATGCCTAGCGGGAGCTTGTGCGCCCCTGTACCCGGGGCAAACGCGGTGACGGACGGTCGCGGGAGACGGCCGCCCGGTGTCCTCGGGGCGTACCGCGGGTGACGGGAACCCGGTCCGGCACCGCATCCGACCGGTTGCGATTCCCCCGGGTCACGAACTGCTCGCGGACCGTACGCGAAGGACCGGTGCCGAGTCGGCCGGATCTCGTCTTCACATCTTTTCCGCTTCGTCTCCGTGACGCCTCCCCGTGGCCTCCTCTCGTCACGGTGTGCTTGCCCCGGGTCGGCTTTCTGTCATGGCCCTGCGCCTGAAATAGTTCGTCCCGACGTTCGCCATCCTCTTCACTCCCTCGGCAGGGAGTTGCTCGGGGGACAACTTTGTGGGGCATGGAGTGCCGGAACTCGTACTGGAATTGAATGGACAGACCTGGGCGCTCGACCCGTCCAGGACGTACCGCCTCGGCCGCGATCCTCAGGGGGACATCGTGATCGAGGACGCCAGGGTCTCCTGGCGGCACGCCACGCTCCGCTGGGGCGGGCGCAGTTGGGTCGTCGAGGACCCGGGCAGCACCAACGGCACCTACACGCAGGGGCACCGCGTCCAGCAGCTGGAGCTCGCGCCGGGCTCGACCGTGCACCTGGGCAACGCGAACGACGGCCCGCGGCTCGACTTCGCCGCGCCGGTGCCCGGACAGCCCGGCCTCCACGAGGCACCGACCGCCTCGCCCGAGCCGATGCAGGCGGGCGCCGGAGTGGCCCACGGCGGCCAGGCGTACCAGGCGCCCCAGGCGTTCGCGGCCCCGCAGCAGCAGGGCCACGGCGGACCGGCAGGACCCGGCTGGGCGCAGCAGGCCCCCCAGCAGCAGGCCCCGCAGCAGCCGTTCGCCGGCCGGCAGGTCCCGGAGCAGGGCGGCCCCGCGCAGGGGCAGCCGCACGCGGCGGGCCAGGGCGGCGAGGGGCAGGGGGACCGCAGCCCCACGACGTTCCACCAGGTGGCGCTCGGCCGCGTGATGCGGATCGGCCGCGCGCTGGAGAACGAGCTGGTCGTCTCCGACCTCCAGGTCTCCCGCCACCACGCCGAGTTCCACGCGACCCCGGACGGCCGCTTCGAGATCCGTGACCTCGGCAGCCACAACGGCACGTACGTCAACGGACGGCCGCTGCCCAAGTCCGGCTCCGCGGTCATCGCGGCGCAGGACGTCGTCGGCGTCGGCCACTCGTCCTTCCGGCTCGTCGGCGACCGGCTGGAGGAGTTCGTCGACACCGGCGAGGTCTCCTTCTCGGCCCGGCAGCTCACGGTGAAGGTCGACGGGGACAAGACGATCCTCAACAACGTCACCTTCGGTGTCCCCGAGAAGTCCCTGGTCGGCGTGATCGGCCCGTCCGGCTCCGGCAAGTCGACGCTGCTGCGGGCCCTCACGGGCTACCGCCCGGCCGACGTCGGCGAGGTCCTCTACGACAACCGGAACCTGTACGAGCACTTCGCCGAGCTGCGCCAGCGCATCGGCCTGGTCCCGCAGGACGACATCCTGCACAAGGAGCTCAAGGTGCGCACCGCCCTGCGGTACGCGGCCCGGCTCCGCTTCCCTGGCGACGTGGCCCAGGCCGAGCGCAACGCGCGGGTCGAGGAGGTCCTCGCCGAGCTCAAGCTCGACATCCACGCGGACAAGAAGGTCACCTCCCTCTCCGGCGGCCAGCGCAAGCGCGTCTCGGTCGCCCTGGAGCTGCTGACCAAGCCGTCGCTGATCTTCCTCGACGAGCCCACGTCGGGCCTCGACCCGGGCATGGACCGGGACGTCATGCAGCTGCTGCGCGGGCTCGCCGACGACGGCCGCACCGTCCTCGTCGTCACGCACTCCGTCGCCGAACTCGGGCTCTGCGACAAGCTGCTGGTGATGGCGCCGGGCGGCGGCGTCGCCTACTTCGGCCCGCCCGAGGAGGCGCTGAACTTCTTCGGCTACCAGAGCTGGGCGGACGTCTTCTCGGCCTTCGAGAACTACCGCGACTACGACTGGATGGGCCGCTGGCAGGGCTCGCAGCACTACCAGCTGTACGCGGCCGAGCTCGACACCGCGGCCCCGCAGGCCGACCCGTACGCGCAGCCGGGCCCGCACGCGGCACCCGGCCCGTACGGGGCGCAGCCCCCGCAGCAGCGGCCGCCGATGCAGCCCGCGCGGCAGCAGAAGCCGCAGAGCTGGGGCTCGCAGCTGTGGACGCTGATCAGACGGTACGTCTCGGTGATCGCCTCCGACCGCTCCTTCCTCGTGCTGTCCTTCGTGACGCCGCTGCTCCTCGGCCTGGTCAGCACCCTGATGCCGTCCGAGTACGGGCTCACCGCACCGCCGGGCAAGGCCAACGGCGACGCGGGCCCCATCCTGCTGATCCTCGCCATCGGCGCCTGCTTCTCCGGCGCGGCCAACTCCGTCCGCGAGCTGATCAAGGAACGCGTCATCTACGAACGGGAACGGGCCACCGGCCTGTCCCGCTCGGCGTACCTGATGTCGAAGGTGATCGTGCTCGGCGTCGTCGCCGCGGTGCAGGGCCTGCTGATGTGCGTGGTCGGCTTCATGCCGCGCGACCTGCCCGAGGAGGGACTGCTCGGGGACAACGCGGCCGTCGAGATGTCGCTGGTCGTGATCGCGCTCGGCGCCACCTCGATGATGTTCGGCCTGATCATCTCCTCGCTGGTGAAGACCTCCGAGAAGACCATGATCCTGCTGGTCCTCTTCGCCGTCGTCCAGGTCGTGTTCACGGGCGTGCTGTTCAAGCTGTACGACAGCCCCGGCGTCGAGCAGGTGGCCTGGCTGATGCCCTCGCGCTGGGCGCTGGCCGCGCTGGGCACCACCACGGACCTCGGCCGGCTGATGCCGCAGGACAAGGAGGACCCGACGAACACCGATCCGCTGTGGGAGCACTCGCTGAGCACCTGGACGATGGACATCGGCATCCTCGTCCTGATGGGCATCCTCTGCGGCTTCGTCGTCATCCGCCTGCTGCGCCGGCACGAGCCCGAGGTCATGCGCAAGTAGCCCGCCCCGCCCGGGAGTCGGCGGGAACACACGAAGGCGGCGGCACCCTCCACGGGGTGCCGCCGCCTTCGCAGGTCCGGGTCAGTACCAGTTGTTGGCCTGCCAGAAGTCCCAGGCGCCGCAGGGGCTGCCGTACCGGTCGTTCATGTAACCCAGGCCCCACTTGATCTGGGTGGCCGGGTTGGTCTTCCAGTCCGCGCCCTCGGAGGCCATCTTGCTGCCCGGCAGCGCCTGCACCAGGCCGTACGCGCCCGAGGACGGGTTCTCCGCGTGCGGGTCCCAGCCCGACTCGCGTTCCACGATGTTCGAGAAGCACTGGAACTGCGCCTCGTCACCGATGATCTGACGGGCCATCTCCTGCGGAGAGCCGGAGGGCACGACGCTCTTCCGCTCGGCGGAACGGCTCGCCGCCGCTTCCTGCTCGCGCTCCTGCGCGGCCTTCTCCCGTGCCGCGGCGCGCTGTTCGGCCTCCTCGGCCGCCTTCTTGCGGGCCGCCTCGGCGCGGGCCTTCTCGGCCGCCTTGGCCGCGGCCGCGCGCTGCTCGGCCTCCGCCTTCTGGCGCGCCTTGGCCTTCGCCTCCTCCTGCGCCGCGTCCTGGGCGTGGGCGGTCTGCGCGTCGATGCTCGACTTCTGGTCGGCGGAGCTGTCCACGGCCGACTGCCAGGCGACGGGCTCCGCCGGCAGGGCCGAACCCGCCGTGTCCGTCCCGCCCTTGTCCTGGCCGGGGACGACGGCGAAACCGAGCGCTGTCGCGCCGACCGCGGCGACTCCCGTCACGGCTGACACCTTCTGCAGGCGGGTCAGAACAGGGCGTCGGTGGCGTGCGGCGTTCATGCGGAGCAGACCCTTTCGGTGGCAGTCCCACGTTCCAGTTGTGGACCGCAGGGGCTCTGCGGCGGCGGCCATTCTTAGCGGCCCGGCACCGGCCCGGCAAAGAACACCAATACGAACCGGGATAGTGGATCAACGGACAAGGAGGACGCCGATCCGGCCACCGTCCCCTGTCGTCCCACGTCGGACGGGCCGGAAACCGCCTTCTGTGCGCCGTCGTCTACTAAGCGAGGCCGTAGGTCTGTTGCGGTGTATGGGAGGGGTCACACCGCGTTCCTTCACAAGTCGCTCACGGTGCGGGCACAGGCACATGACGTCACGCCCTCACGGGGTGCACACTCCTCGGCCCGCAGCCCTAGGACCACCGTCCCCGCACCGGCCTGCGCACGTCCGATTCCGCCCGCCCCCGCCGCCGGTACCGTGACCGTCATGGGCCCCAACCAAGGACTGTCCGCCGTCAGCGCCGCACTGCTCGCCATGAACCGGCAGCTGGAGGTGCACGACGTGCTGCAGACGATCGTGGCCTCGGCGCGCGAGCTGCTCGACGCCGAGTATGCGGCGCTCGGAGTGCCCGACGACCACGGCGGGTTCGCGCAGTTCGTCGTCGACGGCGTCACCGAGGAGCAGTGGCGCGCCATCGGCCCGCTGCCCCGCCAGCACGGCATCCTCGCCGCGATGCTGCACGACGCCACCCCGCAGCGCCTCGCCGACGTACGCCGCGACCCCCGCTTCGAGGGCTGGCCGTCGGCGCACCCGGAGATGGCCGACTTCCTCGGCATGCCCATCGCCGACGGCGAGAACGTCCTCGGCGCGCTCTTCCTCGCCAACAAGCGCTGCCCGGACGGCGGCCGGGCAGCGGACCGGAGCTGCAACTTCACCGAGGACGACGAGGCGCTGCTCGGCCTGCTCGCGCAGCACGCCGCCATCGCGCTCACCAACGCGCGCCTCTACGAGCGCAGCCGCGAACTCACCATCGCGGGCGAGCGCGCCCGCATCGGGCACGAACTCCACGACGCCGTCGCGCAGAAGCTCTTCTCGCTCCGGCTCACCGCGCAGGCCACCGCCACCCTCGTCGACCGCGACCCGGAACGGGCCAAGGGCGAACTGCACGAGATCGCGGGCCTCGCCGCCGAGGCGGTCGACGAACTCCGCGCCGCCGTCGTCGAGTTGCGCCCCGCGGCCCTGGACGAGGACGGGCTCGTCGCCACCCTGCGCACCCAGGCGCAGGTGCTCGACCGCGCCCACTCGGCCGAGGTCAGCTTCGCGTCCGAGGGCGTACGCGCCCTCCCCGCCGCCCAGGAGGAGGCCCTGCTGCGGGTCGCCCAGGAGGCCCTGCACAACGCGCTCCGGCACTCCGGCGCGGCCCGCGTCACCGTCACCCTCACCCGCAGCGGCGCCGGCGCCGTGCTGCGGGTCACGGACGACGGCTGCGGCTTCGACCCGCGTACCGTCCGCCGCGCCGGCCGGCACCTCGGACTGGTGTCGATGCGGGACCGCGCAGGCGCCGTGGGCGGCAGGCTGAACGTCGAATCGGAGCCCGGCAAGGGCACGGTGATGGAGATGGAGGTGCCCGGTGGCTGACCCGATCCGCGTCCTGCTCGTCGACGACCACCAGGTCGTACGGCGCGGACTGCGCACGTTTCTCGAAGTCCAGGACGACATCGAGGTGGTGGGCGAGGCGGCCGACGGCGACGAGGGCGTGGCCCAGGCCGAGGCGCTGCGCCCCGACGTCGTCCTGATGGACGTCAAGATGCCCGGCACGGACGGCATCGAGGCGCTGCGCCGGCTCCGCGAGGGCGGCAGCCCGGCCCGCGTCCTCGTCGTCACCAGCTTCACCGAGCAGCGCACCGTCGTACCCGCGCTGCGTGCCGGCGCCTCGGGTTACGTCTACAAGGACGTCGACCCGGACGCGCTCGCCGGCGCCATCCGCTCGGTGCACGCGGGGCATGTGCTGCTCCAGCCCGAGGTCGCGGGCGCGCTGCTCTCGGAGGAGGCGGACGGGACCGCGGGCGGCAGGGGCAGCTCGCTCACCGACCGCGAGCGCGAGGTGCTCGGCCTGATCGCCGACGGCCGCTCCAACCGCGAGATCGCCCGCGCCCTGGTGCTGTCCGAGAAGACGGTGAAGACGCACGTGTCGAACATCCTGATGAAGCTCGACCTCGCCGACCGGACCCAGGCGGCTCTGTGGGCGGTCCGCCACGGCCTCACCGGCTGACCTCCCGCGCGGCGCCCGGGCCGGCCTCCGGACGAGTCAACTCTCCCTTCCCGTACGGGAGTTCGCCTGCGCGGGATGAGATTCATACTGTCGTGTAGACGTCCCCCGGATGGCGCAACCGGGGGCACCGGACGGCGTTCTTCATGGCGTGCTGCGGCGGCCGTCCGCAGCGACGCACAAGGAGGAGCTGAGAAGTGAAGAACCTGAAGAGGGCCGTGGCCGTCACCGCGATCGCCGGTGGAATCGTCGCCGGTGGCGCCGGAGCCGCCTTCGCCGAGAGCGCCGCCAACGGTGCCGCCCAGAACTCGCCCGGCGTCGGCTCCGGCAACCTGGTGCAGGCCCCGGTCCACATCCCGGCGAACGTGACCGGCAACAACGTCAGCGTCATCGGCGTGCTCAACCCGGTCTTCGGCAACGCCTCCGCCAACGGCTGACACCGACGGCACGGGCCGGCATCCGGCCGGCCCACCCGGGCCCCGCGGCCGCGCCTCCTCTCCCAGGGCGCGCCCGCGGGGCCCCGCGCGTTCTCCAGGCGGCGGCCCCAACCATCCGTAGCCCGGGGGGAGTTCAGGGCCGCCCGCGCTCCAGCTCCTCCGCGTACGCGTTGTACGCGGCCACCTGGGCCCGCCTGGCCGTGCGCTCCACCGGGCGCAGCGCCTCCGTCCGCGCGGTGATCTCGGAGGCGCTGACCGCGCCGCCGTGCTCCCGCCCGTCGCCGCCCTCGCCGTGCGCGATGGCGATCAGCGCGCCCACCCGCTGGGCCAGTTCCAGCACCCGCACCGCACGCGGCGGATAGCCGGGGGCGAGCACCTGGCGCCCGGCCTCCATGCGCGCCCGGTACGCCTCAAGTGCCGCGTCGGCGACCGGACCCGAACCCGCGACGTCCAGCCGCGTCAGCACCTCCGTCGCCTCCCGCATGGCCTCGGCCAGTTCGCGCTCCGCCTCGCCGAGCGAGGGCACGTCGGCGCCGGGTGCGTCCCGTACGGGCAGGCAGCGCCAGGTCACCTCGGCGTGCACGTCCCCCTCGGGGCCGACCTCGTACACCTCGGGCACCAGGCCGATTCCGGCCTGCGGTGCCAGCACCGCCTCCCCGGCGTGCAGGGCCCGGGCGTTGAACTCGGGCGGGCCGCCGAGCCCCAGCGGGTGCCCCGGCGCGGGCAGCGCCACCCGCAGCCCGGTGGCGCCCAGCGCGCGCAGCCGGCCCAGCGCCAGGGTCAGCCCGACCGGGGCCGACTCCTCCCCGGGCAGGTCCGCCACCCGGTGGACGGCATCGTCCGCGACGGCCCGGCTCGCCGACTCATCCGGGGAGACAAGTCCGGCAATCAGTGCGTTTCCCCAGGCTGCGAGCCGCCCGGAGCGAGGTTCCAAGAGCATGTACCCAGCCTAGGGAACGCCGCCGATGACGGGTGGCGTAGGTTTTGCATGGGGATCGTGCCCACAAGGCACGCACACAGCGACTGCATTTGGGAGACAACCGCTCATGAGCGAAGTACTGGAGCTGGTGGACGTATCAGTGGTCCGCGAGGGCCGTGCTCTGGTGGACGACGTCTCCTGGTCGGTCAAAGAAGGTGAACGATGGGTGATCGTCGGCCCCAACGGCGCGGGCAAGACGACGCTCCTCAACGTCGCCTCCAGCTACCTCTTCCCGACCTCGGGCAACGCCACCATCCTCGGTGAGAAGCTCGGCAGCGTCGACGTCTTCGACCTCCGCCCGCGCATCGGCATGGCCGGCATGGCGATGGCCGACAAGCTCCCGCACGACCAGACGGTCCTGCAGACGGTGCTCACCGCCGCGTACGGCATGACCGCGCACTGGCAGGAGCAGTACGACGCGATGGACGAGGAACGGGCCCGCGCCTTCCTCGACCGGCTCGGGATGAACGAGTTCCTGCACCGCAAGTTCGGCACCCTCTCCGAGGGCGAGCGCAAGCGCACCCTCATCGCGCGCGCCATGATGACCGACCCCGAACTGCTGCTCCTGGACGAGCCCGCCGCCGGACTCGACCTCGGCGGCCGCGAGGACCTCGTCCGCCGGCTCGGCCGCCTCGCGCGCGACCCGTACGCCCCGTCGATGGTGATGGTCACCCACCACGTCGAGGAGATCCCCCCGGGCTTCACGCACGTGCTGATGATCCGCCAGGGACAGATCATGGTCGCCGGACCGATCGAGACCGAGCTCAACTCCCGCAATCTCTCCCGCTGCTTCGGCCTCCCGCTGGTCGTCGAGCAGCACGGCGAGCGGTGGATGGCTCAAGGGCTGCCCCTCGGCTGAAGCGGGGGCTGCCGCTGAGCTGATCGCGCGCCTACCATGGCCCTGTGGACGCATGGGTCTGGTGGCTCGTTGCCGCCGTAGCGCTGGGAATTCCGCTCGTCGTCACGGCCATGCCCGAATTCGGCATGCTCGCCGTCGGAGGCGTCGCGGGCGCCGTCACGGCCGCGTTGGGCGGTGGCCTGGTCGCACAGGTCGTCGTCTTCGCGGCCGTCTCGACCGCCCTGATCCTCGTGGTCCGGCCGGTCGCCCGGCGGATGCGGGCCGAACGCCCCGAACACGCCACCGGAGTCGACGCCCTCCGCGGCAGGCGGGCCGTCGTGCTGGAGCGGGTGGACGGCCAGGGCGGCCGGATCAAACTCGCGGGCGAGGTCTGGTCGGCCCGGACCCTCGACTCCGACGAAACCTACGAGGCCGGTCAGCAGGTCGACGTCGTCGAGATCGACGGAGCGACCGCCATCGTGATGGGATAGCGCTCATAACTACCGCGGCAGCCAAGGTACTTGACGCAGCGCGCCTCCGCGCTGCCGTACCCGACGCAGCACGCTCCCGCGCTGCTGCCTTATCCAATACCGAGACTGGGGGACGGCGATGGACGCCATCATCATTGTCCTGATCATCCTGGTGGTGCTGGTCTTCATCGCACTCATCAAGACGATCCAGGTCATCCCGCAAGCCAGCGCAGCCATCGTCGAGCGATTCGGCCGCTACACACGCACGTTGAACGCGGGCCTGAACATCGTCGTCCCGTTCATCGACACCGTGCGGAACCGCGTCGACCTGCGCGAGCAGGTCGTCCCCTTCCCGCCGCAGCCGGTGATCACCCAGGACAACCTGGTCGTGAACATCGACACGGTGATCTACTACCAGGTCACCGACGCCCGCGCCGCGACGTACGAGGTCTCCAGCTACATCCAGGCGATCGAGCAGCTCACCGTCACCACGCTGCGGAACATCATCGGCGGCATGGACCTGGAGCGCACCCTGACCTCCCGCGAGGAGATCAACGCGGCACTCCGCGGCGTCCTCGACGAGGCCACCGGCAAGTGGGGCATCCGCGTCAACCGCGTCGAGCTCAAGGCCATCGAACCGCCCACCTCCATCCAGGACTCGATGGAGAAGCAGATGCGCGCCGACCGGGACAAGCGCGCCGCGATCCTCCAGGCCGAGGGTGTCCGGCAGTCCCAGATCCTCACCGCGGAGGGCGAGAAGCAGTCCGCGATTCTCCGCGCCGAGGGTGAGTCCCGCTCCGCCGCGCTGAAGGCCGAGGGTGAGGCCCAGGCCATCCGCACCGTCTTCGAGTCCATCCACGCGGGCGACCCGGACCAGAAGCTGCTCTCGTACCAGTACCTCCAGATGCTCCCGAAGATCGCCGAGGGCGACGCCAACAAGCTCTGGATCGTGCCCAGCGAGATCGGCGACGCCCTCAAGGGCCTCGGCGGCGCACTCGGCAACTTCGCCCCCGGCGGCGGCAACGGCAACGGCGACGCCGCCCCCGCCGTCCCCAGCACCCCCAAGTCGCTCCGCCCCCAGCCGCCCACCGACTGACGGGCAGCCGGCCGCGGCACGGCCGACGCGGGGAGGTGACGGAGCCCACGCCGGGCCCCACCTCCCCGCACCCCCGCCCCTCGTGCATGATCAGTGGCACACACACTGATCAGCCGAGGGGCTTCTTACGTGACAGGGGTTGCGACGTGACGATCTGGGAGGCACTGGCCGTCTGCGCGGCGGGTGTCGGAGCGGGCACCATCAACACCATCGTCGGCTCCGGCACGCTCATCACGTTCCCGGTGCTGCTCGCCACCGGCCTGCCGCCGGTCACCGCCAACGTCTCCAACTCCCTGGGCCTGGTACCCGGTTCCATCAGCGGCGCCATAGGGTACCGGCGCGAACTGCGCGGCCAGCGGCAGCGCGTCCTCCGGCTCGCCGCCGCCGCGTTCCTCGGCGCCCTCACCGGCGCGGCCCTGCTCGTGACGCTGCCCTCCAGCGCCTTCGACATGATCGTCCCGGCGCTGATCGCCGTCGCGCTCGTCCTCGTCGTCCTCCAGCCCCGGCTCGCCCGCGCCGTCCAGCGCCGCCGCGAACGCAACGGCACCGACGGCCGGCCCCGCCACGGCGGCCCCGCGCTCCAGACCGGCATGACGCTCGCCAGCGTCTACGGCGGCTACTTCGGCGCCGCGCAGGGCGTCATCTACCTCGCCCTGATGGGGCTGCTGCTCGACGAGGACATCCAGCGGCTCAACGCCGTGAAGAACGTGCTCAGCGCCATCGTCAACGGCACGGCCGCGGTCTTCTTCCTCTTCGTCGCCGACTTCGACTGGCTCGCCGTGATCCTCATCGCCGTCGGCTCGGCGGCCGGCGGCCAGCTCGGCGCCCGCATCGGACGCAGGCTGCCGCCGGCCGTCCTGCGCGGCGTCATCGTCGCCGTCGGCCTGGCCGCCATCCTCCAACTCGTGCTGCGCTGACGGCCGGTGGCACCGCCCCCGGCTCAGGCCGGCGCGGCGAGCAGCGGGCCCTGTGCCCGCTGCCGGGGCAGCGCCAGCCACTCCGGCAGCGCCTCCCCGTCCCGCAGGCCCAGAGCCAGCAGCAGCGCGTCACCCGGCGTCGGCTCGAACGGCTGCTGCAGCAGCGCCATTCCGGCCTGCGCGGGCGTACGGTCCGCCTTCCGGTGGTTGTCCGCGGCACACGCGGCGACGGTATTCAGCCAAGTGTCACCACCGCCCCGTGAACGCGGAACGACATGGTCCACCGTGGTCGCCCGCCGCCCGCAGTACGCGCACCGGTGCCGGTCCCGTACCAGGACGCCGCGCCGCGACCACGGCGCCCGTTGTCGGAACGGCACCCGCACGTACCGGCACAGCCGGATCACCTGCGGCACCGGAAGATCCACGTCGGCGGCCCGGAACCGGAGGCCCGGATGCGCCTGTTCGACCACGGCCTTCTCCTGCATCACGAGCACCACGGCACGTCGCAGGCCGACCGTCGACAGCGGCTCGAAGCTCGCGTTGAGCACCAACGTCTCGCGCATCCCGACCACCTCCCCATACCCACCCGCCCCCGTGGGCAGGTGATCCCACTCTGGCGCTGCCCGGACCGCCCGACAACGCAATTTCCCCCGCCCGTACGGCGGATGACCGCCCGGAGACCACACGGAAAACCCCGCACCGCAGCAAGGCGGTACGGGGTGGGAGAGAGGGGAGTGGAGAGAGGCCCGGGAACGGCAGAGGGCAGCCGACGCGGTCGTCCGGCGGAAGCCGGACTCCGACAGACAGCGGGCGCAGACACCAGCGCCCCGCCGCCCCCGCGCGATGCGGTGCCGACTGCCCGGCTACCACTGTGCGTTGCGGAGACGACGGGGCGCAAAGGGTTTTCCGGCCGCTTGGGCCGGCCGCCGCGTCAGCCCTCGGCGCGCTCCTCGTGCTCACCGATCAGCTGCGCCCGCGCGAGGGCCTTGAAGCGCAGGTTGAAGCCGACCACCGCGGGCGTCGCCTCCGCGTCCGGGCCGAGCTTCTCCTCACCGACGGCGTAGACGGTGAACACGTAACGGTGCGGACCGTCACCGGGAGGCGGGGCCGCGCCGCCGAAGTCCCGGGTGCCGAAGTCGTTCCGTACGTGCACCGCGCCCTCGGGCAGGCCCTTCATCTCGCCCGAGCCCGCACCCGTGGGCAGTTCGGTGACGTCCGCCGGGATGTCGAACACGGACCAGTGCCAGAAGCCGCTGCCGGTCGGCGCGTCCGGGTCGAAGCACGTCACCGCGAAGCTCTTCGTCTCCGGCGGGAACCCCTCCCAGCGCAGCTGCGGAGAGGTGTTGCCGTCCGACAGCAGCTGCGCGGACGCCAGCCTGCCGCCGTCGGGCACGTCCTCGCTCACCACCCGGAACGACGGCACCTCGGGGTGGAAGTCGTGGGGGAGCGGGCGCCGGTTCTGCTCGGTCACGTCGGGGTCCTCCTCGTCGTGCGAATCGCTGTACCGGCCAGCCTAACGAGCCGACGTGGACGTCTTTGCCACCATGGGTGGGCCAGGACGATGCCCTTCGACGCGGTGGTGCGACGACGATGACCAGCTCCGTGGATCTGCCCGAACTCCCCTACGGCGACGTGCCCGGCCTGTTCGACGGCACAGTGCCTCCCGGCACGTACCGTTGCGCTTCCGTGGGGCCCGACGTACTGATGCACGCCGAGGCGGCGGGCTGGGTCGAGGGCGTGGTGGATCTGCAAGGGGTCACCGGCAAGGCGGACTTCATGGAGCGCGTCGCCACCGGCCTCGAACTCCCGGACTGGTTCGGCCGCAACTGGGACGCACTCGCCGACTGCCTCACCGACCTCTCCTGGTGGGGCGAACCCCGCGGATACCTGGTGATGACCGCCGGCTGGCCGGACTTCGAACAGGCCGACCCGAGCGGAGCGGACATGGCAGCAGAGATCTTCACCGCCGCCGTCGGCTACTGGTCCGTCCGCGACGCCCCCCTCGCCGTCCTCCTCGGCTGAACCTCTCTTTTACGCGCTCCACGACGACGGGCTGCCCGGCACGTGAATCAGTGCCGGGCAGCCCGTCGTCGTCCCGTTTACAGCCAGTTCCGCTTGCCGCCGACCTCGGTCAGCCACTGGTTGATGTACCCCGTCCAGTCCGTCTCCTGGAACCGGGCCAGGTCCACGGGGAAGGACCGGAACGAGTCGCTCTGCCCGGTGAACAGACCGGGCTTCTTGTCCATCTCCATGACGACGTCCATCTCGCCGCCGTCCGCGACGAAGGAGACCTCCACCTGGTTCAGGCCGCGGTACTGCTGCGGCGCGAAGAACTCGATCTCCTGGTAGAAGGGCAGCTGCTGCCGCGTCCCGCGGATGCGCCCCTTCTCCATGTCCGCGTTCTTGAACCGGAAACCGAGCGCACCGAACGCGTCCAGAACGGCCTGCTGCGCGGGCAGCGGGTGCACGTTCACCGGGTCCAGATCGGTCGAGTCGACGGCACGGGCGATCGCCAGCTCCGTCGTCACCCCGATGTTCATCGCCGGCAGCGGCTGCCCCATGAACATCGTGATCGGCGTCTCCCACGGCACGGCCAGCTGGAACGGCACCGTGTGCTGCGAGCCCTCCTGCAGCGTCAGCGCCCCGCCGAGCTGCTGCCGGCCGAACTCGATGTTCTGCTTCCGCTCCCCGTCGTTCGTCTCCACCTCGACCCGGGCCTGCAGACCGACGGACAGCCCCTGGATCTCCTGGACGACCGAACCGCCCTCGATCCTGACCTCACCCTGGACCACACCGCCGGGAACCACGTTCGGCTCGTGCAGCACGGTGTCCACCGAGGCGGCCCCGATGCCGACACTTGCGAACAGCTTCTTGAAGCCCATCTGTTTGTCTTCCTCTCCAGGCCCGGCCTGTGACTCGAATTCCGTCGGCGCTCTCCCGCGAGCCGCCGCTACGAGGTACGCAGCACACGGCCCCACGGTTCCGTCCGCCGGCCAACGGGATACGGCGGCGCGACCACGCCTCTCCGTTACCCTCGGAGTGCATGATCACAGGCCGAGACCGTACGCGAGACGGTGAGGACCGCATGCCCCTTCCCCGCTCCTTCTTCGACCGCCCCGTCCTCGACGTCGCCCCGGACCTCCTGGGCCAACGCCTCGTCCGCACGACCCCCGAGGGCCGCATCGAACTCCGCATCACGGAGGTGGAGGCGTACGCGGGGGAGACCGACCCCGGCTCGCACGCGTACAAGGGGCCCACCCGGCGCAACGCCTCCATGTTCGGCCCGCCCGGCCACGCGTACGTCTACTTCATCTACGGGATGTGGTGGAGCCTCAACCTGGTCTGCGGCCCGGAGGGCCAGGCCAGCGGCGTCCTGCTGCGCGGCGGCGAGATCCTCAGCGGCACCGAGCAGGCCCGCGAACGCCGGCCCAAGGCCAAGAAGGACACCGAACTCGCCAAGGGCCCGGCCCGCCTGGCCACCGCCCTCGCCGTCGACCGCGAACTCAACGGCACCGACCTCTGCACCCGCGACGGCGCTGCACCGCTCCGCGTCTTCGCGGGCGACGGCGTACCGGCGGAGTCCGTACGCAGCGGCCCGCGCACCGGCGTCGGGGGCGAGGGCGCCCACCGGCCCTGGCGCTTCTGGGCGGACGGCGATCCCACGGTGAGCCCGTACCGCCCGCATCAACCGAGGCGGCGCTCCAGGGCACTTGACGCCAAGCAGCCCGAGGTCTAACGTTGACCGAGTCGCTGAAGAGGGACAGACCCCAGTGCAACCCTTCCGAGGGAAGCGCAGGAGGCCCCCGGGCGACAAACCACTACAGCGATTCCCTTACGGGGCGGCTTTTCGGCATGCCGAAAAGTACCGCGGAGCTCGATTAGGAGCCCGGAAGGAAATCCTCTAAAGTAGCGGTCAGCCGAAAGGTGCCCCGCCGACGGGGGATCGGAATCCGAAAAGCCGGACCGGAAACGGAACGGAAAACGGATCTGATAGAGTCGGAATCGCTTCGAAAGCGGAAGACGGGGAACCGGAAACCGCAGAGAAGCGGCCCGGAACTCGGTCAGGCGAAAGTCTGATAGAGTGAAGGAACACCGAAGGGAAAAGCCCGGAGGAAAGCCCGAGAGGGTGGACCGAAGGAAGCATCCG
>NZ_JAASAH010000028.1 GCF_012726235.1 Streptomyces sp. HNM0574 | reverse complement strand
GGCTTTTCCCTTCGGTGTTCCTTCACTCTATCAGACTTTCGCCTGACCGAGTTCCGGGCCGCTTCTCTGCGGTTTCCGGTTTCCCGTCTCCCGCTTTCGAAGCGATTCCGACTCTATCAGAACTCTTTTCCTTCGAAGAAATTCGGTGCCGGTTCAGGACAGGCTTAACCGAAGATCTTTCTCGGGGAGTGGATCTGTCGATCGGAGAGTCCGCCCGGACGGCCTTCGGCGCCGGGCAGGTGAATGACCGTACAGCGGTGGCGCGGGCGAGGCAAATCCGTTTCCGGCCGGGGCCGGCGGACTCCGGACGCTGCCCGCACGGGCGCCCCTCGCGTACGCGTACGCATGTGCGGACACGTACGCATGTGCGGAGAGGGATGGCGCGATGACTTAGTCTTCTTGGCGGTGCGCCGTCCGGTACATGGAGCGACGGCGGCTGATCAATCTCCGCCCCTGGGAGGCTTCCCATGACCACCGTGACGTCCCCGATCACCGGACGTGCCATTGGACTGTCGGCCGTGCCCGACCCCGTGTTCTCGGGCGCGATGGTGGGTCCCGGCACCGCCGTCGACCCCGTGCGCGAGCCGACCGAGGCCGTGGCCCCGGTCGACGGCATCATCGTCTCGCTGCACCCGCACGCCTTCGTCGTCGTCGACGCGGACGGGCACGGGGTGCTGACGCACCTGGGCATCGACACCGTGCAGCTCAACGGTGAGGGCTTCGAGCTGCTCGCCGCCAAGGGGGACACCGTGCAGCGCGGCCAGGCGGTCGTGCGCTGGAACCCGGCGCAGGTCGAGGAGGCGGGCAAGTCCCCCGTCTCACCGGTGATCGCGCTGGAGGCCACCCCGGACTCGCTGTCCGACGTCGTCGAGGACGGCGACGTCGCCGTGGACGCGACGCTCTTCAACTGGAAGTGACCCGTTCCCGGTCCCGGCAGCCCCGCACGGCGCCGGACCGGAAGCACGGGTGAACCACCGCGGGGGGCCGGGCGGCCCGCCGCTCGTACCGGAGACGGGTGAGATGGACACAACGCTTCGAGGTGTAGGCGTCAGCCACGGGGTGGCGATCGGCGAGGTCCGGCACATGGGCACCGCCGCGCTGGAGCCCCCGGCCAAGCAGATCGCCGAGGACGAAGCGCCGCGCGAGCAGCAGCGGGCACAGCGTGCGGTCGAGGCTGTCGCCAACGACCTTGTCGCGCGCGGCAATCTGGCCGGCGGCGAGGCGCAGGCCGTGCTCGAGGCCCAGGCCATGATGGCCCAGGACCCGGAGTTGATGGCCGACGTCGAGCGCCGGATCGCGGTCGGCAGCACGGCGGAGCGCGCGGTGTACGACGCGTTCGCCGCGTACCGGGCGCTGCTCGCCGGTGCCGGGGAGTACCTGGCCGGCCGGGTGGCCGACCTGGACGACGTGCGGAACCGCATCGTGGCGCGACTGCTCAGGGTGCCGATGCCCGGCGTTCCGGACAGCGACGAGCCGTACGTGCTCATCGCCCGTGACCTGGCGCCCGCCGACACGGCGCTGCTGGACCCGGCGCTGGTGCTCGGCTTCGTGACCGAGGAGGGCGGGCCGACCAGCCACAGCGCGATCCTGGCCCGTGCCCTGGGTGTGCCGGCCGTGGTGGCGCTGCCGGGTGCCGGTGAGCTGGCCGAGGGGACGGTGATCGCCGTGGACGGGAGTTCCGGTGAGATCACGGTGAACCCGAGCGACGAGGAGCGGGCCGTGCTGGAGCGGGCCGCCGCCGAGCGGAAGGCCGCGCTGGACGCGGTGCGTGGCCCGGGCGCGACCTCGGACGGGCACAAGGTGCCGCTGCTGGCGAACGTCGGCGGGCCCTCGGACGTGCCGGCCGCGGTCGAGGCCGGTGCCGAGGGTGTGGGGCTGTTCCGTACCGAGTTCCTGTTCCTGGACGACAGCAAGCGGGCGCCGTCCGAGGAGAAGCAGGTCGCGGCGTACCGCGAGGTGCTGGAGGCCTTCCCCGAGGGGCGGGTCGTGGTGCGGGTGCTGGACGCCGGTGCCGACAAGCCGCTGGACTTCCTGACGCCCGGTGACGAGCCGAACCCGGCGCTGGGTGTGCGGGGTCTGCGCACGCTGCTGGACCACCCCGACGTGCTGCGGGGGCAGTTGGCGGCGCTGGCGAAGGCCGCCGAGGGGCTGCCGGTCTACCTCGAGGTCATGGCGCCGATGGTGGCCGACCGTACGGACGCGAAGGCGTTCGCGGACGCGTGCCGGGAGGCCGGGCTGCGGGCCAAGTTCGGTGCCATGGTGGAGATTCCGTCGGCCGCGCTGCGGGCGCGTTCGGTGCTCCAGGAGGTCGAGTTCCTGTCGCTGGGGACGAACGACCTGGCGCAGTACACCTTCGCCGCCGACCGTCAGGTGGGCGCCGTCTCGCGGTTGCAGGACCCGTGGCAGCCCGCGCTGCTGGACCTGGTGGCGCTCTCCGCCGAGGCCGCGAAGGCCGAGGGCAAGAGCTGCGGTGTCTGCGGCGAGGCCGCCTCGGACCCGCTGCTGGCCTGTGTGCTCACGGGGCTCGGCGTGACGAGCCTGTCGATGGGCGCCGCGTCGATTCCGTACGTGCGGGCGACGCTGGCGAAGCACACGCTGGCGCAGTGCGAGCGTGCGGCCGCCGCCGCGCGGGCCGCGGACAGCGCCGAGGAGGCGCGCGTCGCCGCGCAGGCGGTGCTCTCCGGGGAGTGAGCCCGCTGCCCTGAGGGGCACGAGGTGTACCGGTGCCGGTCGTTCCGCCGAGGCGGGGTGGCCGGCACCGGTGTTTTCTGGCGTCCCAGGACGGTGGGTCAAGGGCTTTCCGGCGGCGGGATGTCGATGCCGGGCAGGTGGTCCACGTCGGGTTCGGGGGGTACGGGGTCGCCGGTGGTGGGGTCGGTGCAGTAGGCGTCGAAGACTTCGGCTGCGGTGAGGGCGCGGAGCCAGGAGCCTTCGATGATCCAGCCGCGTACGGCGTCGTGGTGGCCGGGGCGGCTGGTGCGGAGGACGAGGCCGCCGGGGCTGGCGGTGGCGAAGGCGGAGGCGAGGACGGTGGTCAGGCTCCGGGCCTCGGGGGTGCGGAGGGCGGTGTCCGATGGGCCGGTGGTCTCCAGTGCGAGGGTGACGGGGCCGCTGGGCAGGGTGCAGCTGCACACCAGGTGGTGGGTGCCTTCGCCGACCGCGTCGAGTACGGCGCGGAGGGCGTGCGTGGCGCGGTGGAGGGCTGCGGTTCCGCTTCCCTGTAACGGGGGCCGACTGTCCGCCGGGGGACGGGAGTCGGGGGTGAGCAGGTGGGCCGCGCGGTCGCGGGCGAGGTGGTGGGCATAGGTGTGGAAGAGGCGTGGCAGGAGGGTGCGGAGGCGTTCGCCGCGGTACCGGAGGGTGGGGCCGTGGGCGGCGACCTCGGTGGTGAAGCGGGTGCGGCCGTCGGGGGTGTCGGGGTCGAGGCCGCGGGTCTCGCAGAAGCGTGCGTAGGCGACGGGGTCGAAGAGGGCGAGGCGGGTGTGCAGGCCGAGGCCGGTGAGCAGGCGGAGCAGGCGTTGTGTCTCGCGCAGGTGGCTGCGGTGGCTGGCGAAGGTGAAGCTGCGGTAGCCGCGCATGAGCGCGAAGTGCGACTCGTGCGCCAGGACGGGGACGGTGCTGGGCACCTCGGCGCCCAGCGCGCGCAGCCGTTCCGGTACGCGTAACCGCTCGGCGGCGGGCGGGTGTTGGGGCCCCGGCAGCTCCGGCCGGAGCACGCGGCGCGGCCGGGGCGGACGCCCTGCCCCGGGCGGCCGCCGGCGCCTCCCGAGGCGGCGCGGCCGCTGACCGGTCTGCTCTCCCGGGGCCCGGCCGCCCCTGCCCTGGTACCCGTCTCGGCCCATCTGGCCCCCTCCCCTGTGCACGGATCACGGAAGGGTCACCGTAGGCGGAGGGTCTGACAACGGCCGAGGGGGCCGTACGGCAGCGGATGTGTGCGTGCGGCCCCCTCGGTGCGTGCGGGTGGCCTCTCAGCTCCGGCGTTCCGCCGCGAGCTGTTCGTAGAAGCTGAGCAGGGCGGCGTTGTCGACGGAGCCGGGGTTGACGGCCTTGGCCAGCGGGGTGCCCTGGAGGAGGCGCTTGACGGGGACTTCGAGGCGCTTGCCGGTGAGCGTGTGCGGGACGGCCTCGACCTCGATGATCTCGTCGGGGACGTGGCGGGGCGAAAGCCCTTCCCTGATGGTGCGCTTGACGCGGTCGCGCAGCGCGTCGTCGAGTGCGGCGCCCTCGGCGAGGTGGACGAAGAGGGGCATCCAGTAGCCGCCGTCGGGGAGTTCGACGCCGAGGACGAGGGACTCGCGGATCTCGGGGAGGCGTTCGACGGCCTCGTAGATGTCGGCCGAGCCCATCCGGACGCCGCCGCGGTTGAGGGTGGAGTCCGAACGGCCGTGGATGACGACGGTGTTGCGGCTGGTGAGGGTGATCCAGTCGCCGTGCCGCCAGACGCCGGGGAACATCTCGAAGTAGCTCTCGTGGTAGCGGGAGCCGTCGGGGTCGTTCCAGAAGCGGACGGGCATGGACGGCATGGGGTTGGCGACGATCAGTTCGCCGACCTCGTCCACGAGCGGCTTGCCGTCCGGGTCCCAGGAGCGCAGGTCGGTGCCGAGGGAGGGGGCCTGGAGCTCGCCGGTGTGCACCGGGAGGGTGGGGACGGCTCCGGCGAAGCAGCTGCACACGTCGGTGCCGCCGCTGACGGAGGCGATCCACATGTCGGGCGAGACCTCGTCGTGGATCCAGCGGAAGCCGTCGGGCGGGAGCGGGGAGCCGGTGGTGGCGACGCACTTGAGGGCGCCGAGGTCGAGGTCGCGTCCGGGGTGCACCCCGGCCTTGCGGCAGGCCATGACGTACGCGGCGGAGGTGCCGAAGACGGTGGTGCCGGTGCGGGCCGCGACCTGCCACTGGGCGTCGGTGTCGGGGTAGCCGGGGCTGCCGTCGTAGGTGACGACGCATGAGCCGGTGAGGAGGCCGGAGACGAGGAGGTTCCACATCATCCAGCCGGTGGAGGTGTACCAGAAGAAGCGGTCCCCGGGGCCGGTGTCGTTGTGCAGGCCGAGCTGCTTGAGGTGTTCGAGGAGGATGCCGCCCTGGGACTGGACGATGGCCTTGGGCAGCCCGGTGGTGCCGGAGGAGTAGAGCACCCACAGCGGGTGGTCGAAGGGCACCTGCT
Source organism: Streptomyces sp. HNM0574 (assembly GCF_012726235.1). Taxonomy (GTDB): domain Bacteria; phylum Actinomycetota; class Actinomycetes; order Streptomycetales; family Streptomycetaceae; genus Streptomyces. The sequence continues at coordinate 13,161 of NZ_JAASAH010000028.1, read as the reverse complement.
CGAACTCGGGCTCGACGTCGGCCGAGGTGATCTCCTCCCAGCCGAGGGCGCCCTCGGGCGCGGGTGTGCCGAGCAGCGGGACGTGCACGACGGCGCGGAGCGTGGGCAGTTCGCGGCGGAGTTCGGCGACGGTCTCGCGGCGGTCGTGCTCCTTGCCGCCGTACCGGTAGCCGTCGACGGTGATCAGCACGGTGGGCTCGACCTGCTGGAACCGGTCGAGGACGCTGCGGGCGCCGAAGTCCGGGGCGCAGGAGGTCCACACGCCGCCGACGGCGGCGGTGGCGAGCAGCGAGACGGCGGCCTCGGGAATGTTGGGCAGGTAGCCGCTGACCCGGTCGCCGGGGCGTACGCCGAGGCGGCGCAGCTCGGCCGCGAGGGAGGCGACGCGGCGGCGGAGCTCGGCCCAGGTGACGGGCCTGGGCTCGTGGTCCTCGTCGACGTGCAGGATGGCGGCGTCCTGGGCGCGGGCCGGGTCCTCGGCGGCGCGGAGGGCGTGCTCGGCGTAGTTGAGGGTGGCGCCGGGGAACCACTGGGCGCCGGGCATGGAGTCGTCGGCGAGAACGGTCTCGTACGGGGTGCCGAAGCGGACGTCGAACCATTCGGCGACGGCCTGCCAGAAGGCCGGGAGCGCGTCGACGGACCAGCGGTGCAGCGCGGCGTAGCTCGCGGCCGGGTCGCCGGGGACGGTGGCGGGGGCGCCGTGCCGTGCGGCGGCCCAGTCCTGGAAGCGGGTGATCTGCGCGTGCGCGACGCGTTCGGCGCCCGGCTCCCAGAGCGGTTCCGGCACCTGGGGTGCCGCGGAGGGCTGCTGGGGGCTGTGGGGTGCGGTCATCTTCGTCGGCTCCCGGGCTTGCTGGTGGGGTGGTGCGCCTGTCGTGTGCGCTCGCGCGGGGCGCGGGGGATGTGCGCGGACACGGCTGCTGGGCAGGACGATGCCATGTGATCACCGGCCGCGCCAGGGTCCCCGGGAGAGCGGGAGCCCGTGGGAACCGGACCCGTGACGAGGGTCACGCGCGGGCGGGCGCGCGGCGTCACGCTCCGGCGCGGAGGGTTCGGGTGGGCGGCGAACCCCCAGCGACCGCCGCGTGAACGGGAGTTGAACAACGGTGACTCCGGCCGGTGACAATGGCAGGCTGAGCAGCATGGATGCACGTGGCCTGGCGCGGTCGGTGAGGGTGGTCGGTTCGTCGCAGGGAGTGCTGGCCCTGCGGTCTGCCTGGCGGCGCCGGCGTGCCGACGCGGTGACGCTCCCCCGGCAGCGCGGGGAGCGGGCGCGGGTGCCGGGCCGCGTCGTCGGGGCCGAGGAGCGGCCGGGCGGCGGGATGATCTTCTTCGAGCGGTCCTCGCTGCGGGTGCGGATCGCGGTGGGCGGTGCGGTGTTCTGCGGCTGGGACGGCGCGGGGCCCGAGCCCTCGTACGCGCTGGCGGGCCCCGCGCCGGAGCCGGACCCGCGGGCCGGTCTGGAGCCGGACAAGGACGGCGGCTGGCGGGTCGTCTCGGAGCGCCTGCTGGTGACGGTCTCGCGTACCGGCACGGTCGACGTGCGCACCCCGGGCGGCGTCCTGCTCCGCCGCGATCTGCCCCCGCGCTGGTGGGAGCCGGAGCCGGCGGCGGACGCGCTGAGCCTGCCGGGGGACGAGGGGGCCGCGCCGCCCGGTGACGGGGCGCCCGGTGCGCGCTGGCTGCAGCGGGCCGAAGTGGCCGCCGACGCGCGGTTCTTCGGGCTCGGCGGGCGTGCCGCGGGCGCCCGGCTGCGGAACGGCTCGTACCGGTTGTGGAACCACGATCCGGGGCCGTTCCGTCCGGAGCAGGACCCGCTGTACATCACGATGCCGGTGCAGCTGACGGTCGCGGACGCGGGCACCCATCTGGTCTTCCACGACAACTCCTGGGACGGGCGGGTCACGCTGCACGAGGGCACCGAGGGGCGGGGCAGCGGGCACGACCGTCCGGGGCGCTGCGAGGTGCGGATGAGCGGCGGTCCGCTGCGGTACTGGGTGATCGCGGGCCCGCCGGCCCGGGTGCTGCACGGCTGGGCCTCGCTGACGGGCGCGCCCGCGCTGCCGCCGCGCTGGGCGCTGGGGCACCATCACGCGCGGTGGGGGTTCGGCAGCGAGCGCGAGGTGCGGCGGGTGGCCGCGGGCTACCGGGAGCGGGGGCTGCCGCTGCGGGCGCTGCATCTGGACATCGACCACTTCCGGGGCCACCGGGTCTTCACCGTGGACCGGAACCGGTTCCCCGATCTACCGGGCCTGGCCGCCGAGTTGGCGTCCGACGGGGTGCGGCTGGTGTCGATAGTGGACCCGGCGGTGAAGGCCGAGCGGGGTGACGCGCTGTACGAGAGCGGCACCGCCTCGGACGCGTTCGTGCGGGACGCGCAGGGCCGCGAGGTGCGCGGGGTGGTGTGGCCGGGCGAGACGGTGTTCCCCGACTTCACCGATCCGCGGGCGCGCAAGTGGTGGGCGGGGCTGTACGCGGAGCGGCTGGAGCAGGGCTTCTCCGGGGTGTGGCACGACATGAACGAGCCGACCTCGTTCGCCCCGTTCGGCGATCCGACGCTCCCCCGCTCGGCCCGGCACGCGCTGGAGGGCCGCGGCGGGGACCACCGGGAGGCGCACAACGTGTACGCGCTGACGATGGCCGAGGCCGGGTACGCGGGCCTGTGCGAGATCCAGCCGGAGCGCCGCCCGTTCCTCTTCTCCCGTTCGGGCTGGGCGGGCATGCAACGGTACGGCGGCACCTGGTCCGGCGATGTGGCGACGGGCTGGCCGGGGCTGCGGGCCTCGCTGTCGCTGGTGCTGGGCCTGGGGCTGTGCGGGGTGCCGTACTCGGGTCCCGACGTCGGCGGGTTCACGGGTTCGCCCTCGCCGGAGCTGTATCTGCGCTGGTTCCAACTGGGCGCGTATCTGCCGCTGTTCCGTACGCACTCGGCGAAGTGGGCGGGGCGGCGCGAGCCGTGGGAGTTCGGGCCGGAGGTGCTGGCGGCCTGCGGCGCGGCGATGGCCGAACGCGAGCGGCTGATGCCGTACTTCGTGACGCTGGCGCAGCTCGCGCACCGCACGGGCGCGCCGTACGTGCGTCCGGTGTGGTGGCAGCATCCGCGGGACCGGGCGCTGCGGGACTGCGACGACGCGTTCCTGCTGGGCGACGCGCTGCTGGTGGCCCCGGTGCTGGAGCCGGGGGCGCGGGAGCGCCGGGTGCGGCTGCCGCGGGGGCGCTGGTACGACACGGCCACGGGCGAGGTGTTCGAGGGTCCCGGCGAGGTGCGGGTGCCGGCGCCGGCGGAGCGGATTCCGGTACTGGCGCGGGCCGGTGCGGCGATACCGGTGACAGGTCCTGACGGCGGCACGGAGCTGGAGGTGTGGGCCCCGGCGCCGGGGCGCACCGGCAGCGGGCTGGTGATAGCGGACGCGGGTGACGGCTGGGAGCACGCCGACCCGGAGCGGTTCACGGTGCGCCTGCACGGGGGTGAACCCGTCGTGGTGCGCGAGGCGGGCGGCCCGGTGGGCTACCGGGTGCGGGTGCGCAGCTGATAGACGAAGGGCCATGACACGCAGAGAAGCAGGGACGGGCGGCAGACGGACCGGCGGCGTGCTCGCGGCCCTCGCGGTACTGCTGGGCACGCTGGTGTCCGGTGCGCCGGGGGCGGCGGCCGCGGGCCAGGAGCCGCGGGCACCACGGGAGTTCGTGGCGCTGCGGGACGTGGCGCCGACGGTGCTCCAGGAGATCCGCTATCCGACGCGGCACAACTTCGTGGGCGATCCCGTCGACGGGTACCGGCAGCCGATGTGCGTGCTGACCAGGGACGCGGCCGAGGCGCTGCGGGACGCGCAGCGCTCGTTCCTGCGCCGCGGGTACACGCTGAAGGTGTACGACTGCTACCGGCCGCAGCGGGCCGTGGACCACTTCGTCCGGTGGGCGAAGGATCCGGACGACGAGCGGATGAAGGCCGAGTTCTATCCGCGGGTGGCGAAGGACCGGCTCTTCGAGGACGGCTACATCGCGGAGAAGTCCGGGCACAGCAGGGGCAGCACGGTCGATCTTACGCTGGTGCGGCTGCCCGCTGCGCCCACCCGTCCGTACGTGCCGGGCGAGCCGCTGAAGCCGTGCTACGCGCCGCGGGAGGAGCGGTTCCCGGACAACTCCCTGGACATGGGCACCGGTTTCGACTGCTTCGACACCCTCTCGCACACCGACGATCCGCGGATCACGGCCGGGCAGCGCGCGCACCGGACGCTGCTGAAGGAGACGCTGGAGGCGGCGGGCTTCACCAACCTGCCCGAGGAGTGGTGGCACTTCACGCTGGAGGAGGAGACGTTCCCCGACTCCTTCTTCGACTTCCCCGTCTCCCGCGCCTCCCTCCGGGACGGGCGGCCCTAGCCGTACCCGTCGACACCTGCCCGGGCCCGTGCCAGACTTCTGACGTACCGTCAGTTCCGGGGCTGGGGAGGGTTCGTGGCACCTGCGCGTACACCGGTGGTCGAGGGGTGGTTCGGCGGTGAGGGCGGCGCCTTCGCCCTGCTGGGGACGGAGTGCCGGGCCTGCTCGGCGGTCTTCTTCCCCCGCGAGGACTTCCACTGCCGCAACCCGGCGTGCACCGGCACCGAGCTGGACGAGGTGCCGCTCTCGCGCCGCGGCCGGGTCTGGTCCTGCACCGACGGCCGGTACCAGCCGCCCCCGCCGTACGTCTGGGACGCCGAGCGCGCGTGGGAGCCGTACGTCCTGGTCGCCGTCGAGCTGGAGCGGGAGCGGATCGTGGTGCTCGGCCAGGCGCCGCCGGGGTACACCGTCGCGGACTTCGCCGTCGGCGCGGAGGCCGAACTCGTGCCCGGCGTCCTGGACGAGGGCGCGGGCCCGGACGCGCGGGAACTGCGCACCACCTGGAACTGGCGCCCGGTCCCGGACGGGGACGCACCCGGGACGGAGGTGCGCCCGTGACCGGGGACGTGGCCGTGCTGGGCGCGGGGATGCACCCGTGGGGCAAGTGGGGGCGCAGCTTCCACGAGTACGGGGTCGCGGCCGCGCGGGAGGCGCTGGAGGACGCGGGGCTGGAGTGGGGCGACATCGGCTCCGTCGTCGGCGCCGACACGGTGCGCGGCGGCTACCCCGGATACGTGGCGGGGGCGACCTTCGCGCAGGCCCTGGGCTGGCAGGGGGCCCGGGTCACCAGCGTGTACGCCGCCTGCGCCTCCGGCGCCCAGGCCGTCAACACGGCCCGCGCGCAGATCCTTTCGGGCATGGCGGACGCGGTGCTCGTCGTCGGCGCGGACGCGGCGCCCAAGGGCTTCTTCCGGCCCGCCGGCGGCGAGCGCCCCGACGACCCCGACTGGCTCCGCTTCCGGGTGCTCGGCGCCACCAACCCCGCGTACTTCGCCCTCTACGCGCGCCGCCGCATGGCGCTGTACGGGGACACCGCCGAGGACTTCGCCCGGGTGAAGGTGAAGAACGCGGCGGCCGGGGCGCTCAACCCGTACGCCAGGTACCGCAAGGAGGTCACGGCCGAGGAGGTCGCCGCCTCCCCCGTCGTCGCCGACCCGCTGCGGCTGCTGGACGTGTGCGCCACCTCGGACGGCGGCGCCGCGCTCGTCCTCACCAGCCTGGAGTACGCGCGCCGCCACGGCGTCACCGACCCGGTACGGGTACGCGCCGTCGCCACCGGCAGCCCGACCTACCCCAACACCCTGCTCGACCTGCCGTACATCGCCACCGATTCCGCCGCCGGGACGGACGGCCGGACGCCCGGCTTCCGCGCCGCCATCGCCCAAGAGGCGTACGAGGAGGCCGGGATCGGCCCCGAGGACCTCTCGCTGGCCGAGGTGTACGACCTGTCCACGGCCCTCGAACTCGACTGGTACGAGGACCTGGGCCTGGCCGCCGAGGGCGAGGCGGCGAAGCTGCTGCGGCAGGGCGCGACGGGCCCCGGCGGGCGGATTCCCGTCAACCCGAGCGGCGGCCTCGCCTCGTTCGGCGAGGCCGTCCCCGCGCAGGCCATCGCCCAGGTCTGCGAGCTGACGCGGCAGCTGCGGGGGACCTGCGGGCCCCGGCAGGTCGAGGGGGCCCGGGTCGGGATCACCGCGAACCAGGGCCTGTTCGGGCACGGCTCGTCGGTGATCGCCGTACGCTGACGGGCTCGCCGACTGCCCGCGCGCAGGCGGGTCGGGCGGCTCAGCCGTCCAGCCTCAGCGGCAGGCTCTTCAGGCCGTTGATGAAGTTCGACACCAGCCGCCGGGGCGGGCCCGCGAGTTCGAGGGCCGGAAGCAGCTCGCGGGTCTCCTCGTAGAGCACCCTCAGCTGGAGCCGTGCGAAGTGCGCGCCGAGGCAGACGTGCGGGCCGTCGCCGAAGGAGACGTGCGGGTTGGGGTCCCGGGCCGGGTCGAGCCGGTGGGGAGCGGTGAAGACCCGCTCGTCGTGGTTGGCCGAGCCGTGGAAGACGACGACCTTCTCGCCCGCGCGGACGGTGCGGCCCGCGATCCCGGTGTCCCGGGCCGCGGTGCGGCGGAAGCTCAGCACCGGCGGGTGCCACCGCAGGAGTTCCTCCGTGCAGCCGGCCACTCCCGCCTGCCCGGCGCGCAGCGCGCGGTACACCTCCGGGTGCTCGGCGAGGGCGAGCAGGCCGCCGGGCGCGGCGCTGCGCACGGTGTCGTTGCCCGCGACCGTCAGCAGGAAGAAGAACATCTCCAGCTCGGGCGCGGTGAGTTCACCGTCCAGCGCCAGGACGGTCATCACGTCGTCGGCCGGGTGGCGCCGCTTGTGGGCCGTCAGTTCGTGCGCGAAGGCGAACATGTCGCGGAGCATCGCGGGCGACCGCGGGTTGACGGGTTCCGCCGGGGCGCCGGCGAGGGCCGGGGCGGCCTCGTCCGGGTCCTGGTAGCCGATGACGCGGCGGGTCCACTCCAGCATCAGCCCGCGCTCGCTCGCCGGAACGCCCAGCAGGTCGGCGAGGTTGAGCAGCGCGAAGTCGTCCGTGACGGCCTCGACGACGTCGCACGTCCCGTCCCCGTCCCGCGCCGTGCGGACCGCGTCCGTCAGCAGCCCGCGCGCCCGCTCGCGCACGGCGGAGCCGAAGCGCTCGACGCGGCGCGGGGTGAACGCCCGGCTGACCAGCCGCCGCAGCCTGCCGTGCTCCGGCGGGTCCTGGTTGAGCGCCATGCGGCGGATGAACGGCAGGTCGGCCGGGTCGGGGTCGCGGATCTGGGTGGCGCCCAGGTGCGAGGAGAAGGTCCGCGCGTCCTTGAGCACCCGGACGACGTCCTCGTGCCGGGTGACGGCCCAGAAGCCGGGGCCCGCGGGCCAGCCGAGCACCTCGTGCTCCTCCTGCCAGGCCACGGGGTGCTCGTCGCGCAGCCGCCGGTAGGCCGCGTGCGGCAGCCCGTCGGCGTACCCGCGCGGATCGAAGACGTCCGGGACCGCCGTGTCCCGGACGGTCATCGGACGGCCGGCCCGTCGCCGTCGGCGCGCAGGAAGTCCTCGACGACACGGATCAGTTCGAGCGGTGTCTCGTCCATCGCGTAGTGCCCGGCCGAGGCCAGTTCGGCCAGCTCGGCACGCGGGTACCAGCGCATCCACGTCTCCCGCGCCAGACCGGCCGAGAGCGCCGGGTCCAGCGCCCCGGTGACCGCGAGGGACGGGACCGGTGTCCCCTCGACCTCCGTCTCGAACGCCTCGCCCGCCCACGAGTCCAGCCAGGCCCGGAACGCCCCGGCGTCGCTGCGCTCCAGCGAGCGGCGGACCATCCGGTCGAGCCAGGCGGCGGGGCGCTGCCCGCCGGTGGTGAGGTCGAGGATGGCGCGCCGGTTGGCGGGTTCGTGCGCGGCTGCGGCGAACAGTTCCCACTGCTCGGGCGGCATCGGCAGCCCCGAGGCCGGGACGGGCGAGACGCCGACGACGCGGCGCAGCCGCTCCGGCGCGAGGGCCAGCAGCCGCTGGACGACGGCGCCGCCCATCGAGTGGCCGACGGCGGAGAACCGGTCCCAGCCGAGCCGGTCGGCGAGCGCCAGCACGTCGCCCGCCGCCTCGGCGGTGGTGAACGCGCCGGTGACGTCCCGCGCCTCGCCGTAGCCCCTGAGGTCGACCAGCGCGTACTGGAACGCGTCCCGGTCGAGGTCGGGCAGTACGGCGTCGAAGGCGCTCCGGTCGGCGAACCAGCCGTGCACGGCGACGACCTTGTGCGGTCCGGTGCCGTGCAGCGAGTGGGGCAGTTCCACTGGGGTCAACGCGCTCTCCTGGGGTGCGGGGGCGAACTGGCCGCCGTGGGGCGGCGGTCGGGTGGCCGGACGCCGGGTACGGCGGTCGTGCCACGGCCGCCACCCTGGCCCGCGCCGCCACCCGCCGCAAGAGCGCGTGTCCCCCGGCGGACCACGGCCGGGGCCGGCGTCAGCTCTGGACGCGGCCGACCGTGAGGACGCCGTGCGCCGCGCCCCGCAGCATCTCCTCGTCGCCGACGAAGGCCCGCAGTTCGTCCTCGGTGACCGGGCGTCCCGGGGTCGCCACCGGCCAGGGGCGGGTGGCGAGGATGAAGTTGACGCAGCCGCGCTCCTGGGCCGCCCGGAGCCACTCGTCGCGTGCCGTGTACTGCGCGGAGACGTGCGGCATGGTCAGCACCGCCTGCCCGCTCTCCACGACGAGCTTCATCGCCCGCCGGGTCCCCGTCTCCGGTACGAACCCGCCGACCGTGAGCCCGGATTCCTCCGCCAGGGCGCGGGCCGCCTCCTCGATGCCCTGGAGTCCCTCGGTGCCGTCGCCGAGGGAGTACGCCAGGAGGAAGGCCGACTCCTGGCCGTCCTCCGCGTGGGTCCCCGTCCAGCCGAGAAGCATGAACGTACCGAAGCGGTCCTGCTGAAAGCCGCGTACACCAGACTGAATTGACGTCATGCTCAGGCACCCTAACCACCCCCAAGGCGCCCATCTCCGCATCTTCACCCCCGCACGGGCCATAGACACCGAATGAGCCCACCTCCATACACACGAACGAAATCAACCGCCCCCGGATTCCGGCCCCCTGTCCGGGGAACGGCCTTACGGGGAACGGGAGAAGACGCCGCGTCAGAAAACGCACGCGGCACCTCGGCAGGACGGAGAGGCGGCCCATGACGACCGGCGACGGACCCACGCGAGCGGACCAACTCCCGGGCCGGGGAGGGGAGTCGGAGCCGGACGGGTACGCCTTCGGGGGTGAGGTCTCCGGCACCGCGCGGCAGCTCGCCACCATCGAGGAGCTGCTCGACCCGTACACCCTCCGCACCCTCGACGGCCTGCCCCTCCCCCGCGCGGCCGCCTGCTGGGAGGCCGGCGCCGGTGCGGGCTCCGTCGCACGCGCCCTCGCGGAACGCGTCGCCCCGGCGGGCGGCACCGTCCTCGCCACCGACCTCGACACCGGCCTCCTGCACGGCGGTCCGGGCCTGACCGTCCGCCGCCACGACATCACCGGCGACCCCGTCCCCGAGTCCGCCTACGACCTGGTGCACGCGCGGCTGCTGCTCCTGCACCTGCCGTCCCGGGCCCGCGTCCTGGACACCCTCGTACGGTCGCTGCGGCCCGGCGGGGTACTCGTCCTGGAGGAGTGGGACTGCACCGCTCCCCCGCGCGCCCGCACCGCGCCCGGGCCGGGGGACGCGGAGCTGGCCGGCCGCGTCGTCGACGGCGTCCTCGCCGTCCTCCGCTCCCACGGCACGAGCATGACCTGGGCCCGCGAGGCCCCGGAGGCGCTGCGCCGGGCCGGGCTGGTCCGGGTCGCCTCGTCCGTGGACACGGCGGTCTGGACGGGCGGCGGCGCCGGGTGCCGGCTGCTGCGGATCAACGCGCGCCAACTGGCCGCGCCCCTGCGCCGGTCCGGCCTCACCGCCGGGGAGCTGCGCCGCTACGACCGGCTCACCCGCTCCCCCGCGCTGACCACCACCGCGTACCCGCTCGTCACCAGCACCGGCGTCCGGCCGCGCGGCTGAGGAGCGCGCGGCCCGGGGGCACTCGCCGGGACCGGGCGCGGTGCGTGAGACTGGGCGGCGGCGCGACACACGACGAAGGAAATGCGATGACCGCGATGACACCGCACCGGACTGTGGCCCTTCCCTCCGGCCGCACGGTGCCCGCGCTGGGCCAGGGAACCTGGTACATGGGCGACGACCCCGGGCGCCGCGAGGAGGAACTGCGCGCCCTGCGCACCGGGATCGACCTGGGCATGACGCTGATCGACACCGCCGAGATGTACGGGAACGGCGCGGCCGAGGAGCTCGTCGGCGAGGCCGTGCGCGGCCGCCGGGACGAGGTGTTCCTGGTCAGCAAGGTGCTGCCGTGGAACGCGAGCGCCCGCGGCACCGTCACGGCCTGCCACGACAGCCTCCGCCGCATGGACACCGGCCACATCGACCTGTACCTGCTGCACTGGCGCGGCCCCGTCCCCCTGGAGGAGACGGTGGAGGCGCTGGAGCGGCTGGAGCGCGAGGGCGACATCGGCGGCTGGGGCGTGAGCAACCTCGACGTCGACGACCTGGACCAACTCCCCGCCGGAGCCCGCCCGGAGACGGACCAGGTGCTGTACAACCTCACCCGGCGCGGCCCCGAGTACGCGCTGTTCCCCCGCTGCCGTGAGCTGGCCGCGCCGGTGATGGCGTACTCGCCGATCGAGCAGGGGCGGCTGCTGGGCGAGCCCGCGCTGGCGGCCGTCGCCGAGGCGCACGGGGTGTCCCCGGCGCAGGTGGCGCTGGCCTGGGTGCTGCGCCACGAGGACGTGATCGCCATCCCGAAGGCCGCCACCCGGCAGCACGTGGAGGACAACCACGCGGCGCTGCGGCTGGAGCTGACGGACGAGGACCTGCGGACGCTGGACGCCGCGTTCCCGCCGCCCGCCCGCAAGGAGCCCCTCGAAATCCTCTGACGCGCGAGGCCCCGTACGCACGGAACCGGGGACGGGAGAGCTCCCGTCCCCGGTTCCGGTGCCGGGTCGTCAGTCCTTGTCCTGCGGGGGACGCGGCAGGCGCCCGTGCCGCAGGTCGATCCACACGTCGCGGGCCCGGCGTCCGGCTCTCCGGCGGCTCCTCGCGACGAGCTGCTGCGCCTGCTCCTCGGTCTCCACCATGGGCGACGAGCCGCGCAGGGGTTTCCCCGCGGTCTCGTACAGGAAGAGCGCGGAGACGACGCCGATCGCTCCCGCGCCCATCAGGTAGTAGGCGGGCACCATTTCGTTGCCGGTCGTCTCGACGAGCGCCGAGTTGACCAGCGGGGTGGTGCCGCCGAACAGCGAGACCGAGACGTTGAACGCCACCGAGAGCCCGCCGTACCGCAGGTGGGTCGGGAACAGCGCGGGCAGCGTCGAGGCGCTCGTCCCCGCGAAGCAGACCAGCAGCAGCCCGAGGACCGCGCAGCCGATCGCCGGCAGCAGCACGCCCCCGGCGCGGATGAGCTGGAACGCGGGGATGGCCAGCACGACCATGGCCGCGCCGCTCCACAGGAAGATGGGCCGCCGCCCGAAGCGGTCGGAGGAGCGGCCGACGGTGGTGATGGTCACGGCGACCAGCAGCATGGTGCCCAGCACCAGCAGGTGGCCGACGAGTTCGGGTTCGCCGAGCGTCGTCGTCATGTAGGTCGGGAGGTACGACGTGACCATGTAGTTCGTCACGTTGTAGAGCAGCACCAGGCCGACGCAGATCAGCATCGCCTCCCAGTGCCCGGTGAAGAGTTCCTTCAGCCGGCCGCGCCCGGACATCCGGGCCTGCTCGACGCGGTCCTCCTCCTCGCTCCCGGTGCCCTGCGCCTCGGCCTTCTGATGCTGGGCCTCGACCTCCTGGAAGGCCGGGGTCTCCTCCAGCTTCAGCCGCATGTAGAGCCCGATCATGCCGAGCGGCCCGGCGACGAAGAACGGCACCCGCCAGCCCCAGCTGAGCATCTGGTCGTCGCTGAGCAGTGCGGTCAGCACGGTCACCAGACCGGAACCGAGCGAGTACCCGATGAAGGTGCCGAAGTCGAGCCAGCTGCCGAGGAATCCGCGTTTGCGGTCGGGGCTGTACTCGGCGATGTACGTGGTGGCTCCGGCGTACTCACCGCCGGTGGAGAAGCCCTGCACCAGGCGGCACACCAGCAGCAGCACCGGCGCGGCCATCCCGATGCTGGCGTATCCGGGCAGGAATCCGACGGCGAAGGTGCTGACGGCCATCATGATCATGGTGGCCGAGAGGACGCGCTGTCTGCCGATACGGTCCCCGAGCGGACCGAAGACGAGTCCGCCGAGGGGCCGTACGAGGAAGGCGGCGGCGAAGGTGGCGAAGGTGGAGATCACCTGCGCGCCGGGCGAGCTGGAGGGGAAGAAGACCTTGCCGAGCGTGGCCGCGACGTACGCGTAGACGCCGAAGTCGAACCACTCCATGGTGTTGCCCAGGGCCGCGGCCGACACCGCGCGCTTGACCTGCGGCTTGTCCACCACTCTGACGTCGCCCGGGGCGAGCTGCTGCTTGCGGCGCCGCAGCAGGGTCCGCACCATGCGCTCGGTCTGCGGGCTTCCGGATCCGTAGCCCGAGGCGCGGGTGGCCCTTCGTTGCTTGGACCGTTTGTCGTGATCGCGTGTCATGGCTCCGCGTTCCCGTGATCGGTTGCTTGGAGAAGGCGGTGCCTGCTCATTTGCGGGGGTACGTCCCGCCGGGGAACCTCGACATCCTATGCGTCGTTGCTGGGTACACCTACCCGCCCCCGTTCTGTGCGGCGCCACCTGTCCGCGGGCGCCCGGCGGGCCCCGCGGCGGCCCCGGCGGCCGTGCTCCGCCCGGGACGGGACGGAGCACGGCGGGCCGCGACGGCACGGAGCGTCCGAGGCTGACCTGCGGATCTCCGGTGCGGCCCGGCGCCGGAGCCGGAGATCAGGGAGCGGTACTGGCCGCGTACCAGCGGTCGTCGCGCCGGAGGGCGAGCGAGTGGTCCGCGAGCCCGGTCACGTGCTTGGAGACGGTGGCCTGCTGGAAGCCGACGGCCTCGCTGAGCTCCTGGAGCGTGGCCCCCTCGGCGCCGCGCTCCTTCAGCTGACGCCAGGTCTGCGCCGCGCTGCGGCCCAGGCCGCCCTCCCGCGCGGGGCCGAACACCCGGGAGAGGTCGGGCTCGGCACCGTCGGCCGCTCCGGCCGGCTCGGCGGGCGCGGGCCCGGCCGCCCCCGCGGGCGCGGCGGAGGACGCCTCGGCGCGGT
>NZ_JAASAH010000027.1 GCF_012726235.1 Streptomyces sp. HNM0574 | reverse complement strand
GCCGCACCGGAAGCAGCGGGGCGCGCCCGTGGAAGGGGGCGCGGGGAACGGCGCGAACGGCCACGGCGTACGGGGTGGCCCGGCGACGGCGGTTGCGCACCCCGCGCCGGGGTGGCCCCGCGCTTGCCGGCCCTGCCCTCGGTGCAGACCTCCCGAGCGGGGTGGGAGCGGGCGACTCCGCGACGTACCCCGAGGCCCCGCTACCGCAGCTGGAGCCGGTAGAGGACGTGGGGCCGCAGGGGGTGGCCGGGCGGGAGGGACGGGTGGGTGAAGTCGTCGTGCGGGGTGCGGGTCATGCCGAGGCGGGCCATCACGGCGCGGGAGCGCGCGTTGCCGGTGGCGGTGAAGGAGACGACCTCTTCGAGTCCCAGCTCGTCGGAGGCGAAGGCGAGTGCCGCGCGGGCCGCCTCCGTGGCGTGGCCCCGGCCCCACGCCGTGCGGGCCAGTCGCCAGCCGATCTCCACGGCGGGGGTGAAGTGGGCGTCGAAGCCCACGGGGGAGAGGCCGGTGAAGCCGATGAACTCGCCGTCCCGCACGGTCTCCAGGGCCCACAGGCCCCAGCCGCGGGTGTCGATGCCGTCGGCGAGGCGGTGTGCCAGGGCGTCGCTTTCGGTACGGGTGAGCGGCGCGGGGAAGTGGCGCATCACCTCGGGGTCCGCGTTGAGCGCGGCGAAGGGGGCGAGGTCGGTGTCGCGCCAGGGCCGCAGCAGCAGCCGGTCCGTGCGGAGACGGCCCGTCACGCGTCGTCCCCTCCTGTCAGCAGTTCCGTCACCAGTGTCAGCGGTGGCCAGTCGAGGCGGCCGTGGCGGGCCACCGCGTAGGAGCGGAGGTGGACGGCGGGGGAGGGGAGCGGGAGGACGCGGACGTCGGGGCGGGTGGGCTGGTCCCGGGGGAGGAGGCCGACGCCCGTGCCCGCGGCGATCATGTGCTGGACGAGGTCGAGGCTGTCGGCGCGGTGCGTCACGCGGGGGGTGAACCCGGCCATCGAGGCGAGGGTGCGGACGACGTGGTCGTCGGCGGTGTTGCGGGAGTTGGTGATCCACTCGTGCGTCGCGTACCGGGCGAAGACGTCGAGCGTGGAACCGGCCTGCGCGGGTTCGCCGGCCGGGACGCCCAGGCCCCAGGCGGCGGTCCACAGCGGGGTGCTGCGGACGGCGGGGCCGGGGTCGAGCGGGGCGAGGTCGTAGTCGTAGACCAGCGCGAGGTCGATCTCGTCGGCGGTGAGCAGGTCGAGAGCCTCGGCCGGTTCGTGCTCGCGGATCAGCAGGCGTACCCGCGGGTGGTCGGCGGCGAGGCGGGTGAGCGCGGGCAGCAGGGAGGCGCGGATGGCGGTGCCGAACCCGGCGACGCGGACGGTGCCGTTGGGCTCGGCGCCCGGGCCCAGGTCGAGGCGGGCCGCCTCGACGGCGGCGAGGATCGTCACCGCGTGCTCGGCCAGCCTGCGCCCGGCGGGGGTGAGCCGGACGCGGCGGCCCGCCGGTTCGGTGAGCGCGGTGCCCGTCTCCCGGGACAGGGCGGCGATCTGCTGCGAGACCGTCGAGGTGGTGGTTCCCAACACATCCGCGACGGCCCGCATCGAGCCCGAACGGGACAATTCCGCCAGCATCTCCAGCCTTCGCGTCTCCATCCGCCCATTGTCCAGCTTTCCGAAACGGTACGTCCATGATCGGCACGTGGACGGAAACGGTCCGTGCGCCGTCTACTGGTCGCCATGACCCCGCAGGAAACCGCCGCAGGCCCCGGCACGCCACCGTCCCGTACCTCCCGGCCGTACGACGGGCCGGCGGGCGGCGCCGTGATGGCGCTGGCCTCGATGTTCTGCGTACAGCTCGGGCTGGCGCTCTCGGTGCACCTCTTCGACCAGCTCGGCCCGGCGGGCACCGCCTGGCTGCGGCTGGCCTGGGCGGGAGTCCTGCTGCTGGTCCTGGTCAGGCCGCGCCCCTCCGACTTCACCCGCTCCGACCTGCTGGTCGCCGTCGTCCTGGGCGCGGCCACGGCGGGGCTGATGATCCTGTTCATGTACGCCGTGGCCCGCATCCCGCTGGGCACGGCGAGCGCGCTGGAGTTCCTCGGGCCGCTCACGGTCGTGCTGTGCACGGGCCGCGGCAGGCGCCGGCTCTGGGCGCTGCCCGCCGCCGTGGGCGTCGTCCTGCTCACCGAGCCCTGGCACGGCGGCATCGACGCGGTCGGCCTCGGCCTCGCCTTGGCCGCCGCCGTCTGCTGGGCCGCGTACATCCTGCTGACCCAGCGGGTGGGGGACCGGGTGACGGGGCTGAGCGGGCTGGCCGTCTCCATGCCCGTCGCCGGGATCGTGGCCACCTTCGCCGCCGGCCCCTCCGAACTGGCCCACGTCACCTGGCCGTTGGTGCTGACCGGCCTCGCACTCGCCACGCTGCACCCCGTGATCCCCTTCAGCCTGGAGTTCCTCGCCCTCCGCCGCCTCACCGCGACGGCCTTCGGCACCCTGATGTGCCTGGAGCCCGCCATCGCCCTGGCCATCGGCGCCGTCACCCTCGGCCAGATCCCGGGCCCGGCATCCGCCGCCGGCGTCCTCTGCGTCGTCGCCGCGGGGATCGGGGCGACGCGTGCGGGCGGGCGGGACGACGGGGCGGCCGCGACGGAACCGTCCCGTGACGAGCCGCCGAAGGTGCTTACAGCCGACGCGACTTGAGTGCCATGTGCAGCAGGAGGCGGTGTTCGCCGTTGTCGAGGTCGAGGCCGGTGAGCTGTTCGACGCGGGCCAGGCGGTAGTAGAGGGTCTGGCGGTGTACGCCGAGGGCCGCGGCGGTGCGGCCCGCCTGGCCCGCGTGGTCGAGGAACTCCTCGGCGGTGCGGGCCAGTTCGCGGTGCGTGGGGCGGAGCAGGTCGGTGACGGCCGGGTCGCCGCCGGCGCCGGGCGGGAGCGCGGTCAGGAGGCGGTACGGGCCGATGGCGCTCCACTCGGCGACGGGGCCGAGCGCCGGTTCGGCGCGGGCCGCGCGCGCGGCGGCGCCCGCCTCCCGCCACGCCGCGTCCAGCCCCTCCAGTCCGGTGCGGGGCGTGCTGATCCCGGCGGCCGCGCCGCGCCCGCCGGCGTACGCGGACCGCAGCAGGCCCTCGGCGGCCGAGCGGGCCGGGGCGAGACCGTCCGGGGTGCGCAGCCGGACGAGCGCGGCGAGCGCGGCGGGCCTGGCCGGTGAACCGGCCTGCTCGCCGGGGGAGTTGACGCGGTCGCCGGGGGCCGGACGGGCCCCGCGAGGGGCGTCTCCCGGGGCGTCCTCGTCCTCGCCCGTGCCGGGGATGACGCACTGGGCCGCGATGTGCGGGCGGCCCGCCGTGGTGGCCCGGGCCGGGCTGTCGGACGCTCCGCTGTCGTCGGACACGTGCCACGGGGTGACGGCGATCAGCGTCAGCGGGCCGGTGGCGGCCTTGCCGAGTTCGCCGCGCAGGCCCTCGGCGGCCTCGTCCCTGGCGCGGGGGCCGCCCGTCGCGGTCAGCAGTTCGCGCAGCAGCTCCCCGGTGCGGGCGCCCGCGCGGGCCTCGGCCGCGAGGAGGGTGCCGATCCGGGAGGCGGTGGCCATGGCGGCGGTGAGCTTCGGGTCGTCGAGGGGGAGCCGCCGGTCGTCGAGCAGCCATATGTAGCCGTAGGCGACGCCGCCGTGCCGTACGGGCAGGCAGATCCGGCCGTGCACGACGCCGGCCGAGGGGTCGGGCGGGATACGCACCGGCGCGGTGACGCGGGTGATGCCGAAGCTCTCGAACCAGGCCCTGACCTGGGCGGTCGAGCGGCGGTGCAGGATCGAGCGGGTGCGGACGGGGTCGAGCGCGAGGTCGGTGGCCTCGGGCGCACCGGGGTCGGAGGCGTCCGCGTAGCTGCCGTGCGCGCCGAAGGCGATCAGCGCGAAATCGCGGCCCTCCAGGGTGGCGGGGGAGCCGAGCAGGGTGGACACCTCGTCGATCAGGGCCTGGTAGTCCTCGCGCATCGCCGTTCCGTCGCCTCCCGGGCCCTGCTGTGATCTTGCCGTTCCCGCCCGTCGTGGGCTCTCGGAGCCGCACCCCCTGGCGGCTCCCGCTCACCATTCTCATACATCTGTCTGAGATCCGGGCCACGGATGCGTGACAGCTGTCGATGGCTGCCCGAGGAGAGCGATCCTTAGATTCAGGGTGGCTTTCCAGGTCGGAATCAAGCCAGGAAAAGAACGTCTGTTGGAGGTGCCCGTGCTGGGACCCGTGCTTCTCGCTGCCGCCCGCAGCGACAGCATCCGCCGCCTCGTCTCGGCCGCGCCGGTCACCCGCCCCGTGGTGGACCGCTTCGTGGCGGGCGAACAGCTCGACCAGTCCCTGCGTACCGTCCGGTCGCTGACCGGCCGCGGTATGGAGGTCACCCTCGACCATCTCGGCGAGGACATCACCGACCGCTCCGAGGCGCTCCGCAACCGCGACGCCTACCTCGCCCTCGCCGAGGCGCTGGCCGGTGAGGGACAGGGCGCGCGGGCCGAGATGTCGGTGAAGCTGTCCGCGTTCGGGCAGGCGCTGCCCGGCGGCGACGACCTGGCGTACGAGAACGTGCTGCCCGTCGTCGAGGCCGCCGCCGAGGCGGGGACCACGGTCACCCTCGACATGGAGGACCACACCACGGTCGACTCCACCCTCGCCATCCTCGCCGAGCTGCGGAAGCGCTTCCCGCAGACCGGTGCCGTCGTGCAGTCCTACCTCTTCCGCACCGAGGAGGACTGCCACGCGCTCGCCGGTGAGGGCTCGCGCGTGCGGCTGGTCAAGGGCGCCTACAAGGAGCCCGCCTCCGTCGCGTACCAGGACAAGCGCGAGGTGGACCTCGCCTACGTCCGCTGCCTGAAGATCCTGATGGCGGGCGAGGGCTACCCGATGGTCGGCTCGCACGACCCGCGCATGGTCGCCATCGCGCAGGAGCTGGCCCGGGCCGCGGGCCGCAAGCAGGACGAGTACGAGTTCCAGATGCTGTACGGCATCCGCGACGCCGAGCAGGAGCGGCTGGTGGCCGAAGGCCACCGTATGCGGGTCTATGTCCCCTATGGGACAGACTGGTACGGGTACTTCATGCGGCGCCTGGCCGAGCGCCCCGCCAACCTCGGCTTCTTCCTGCGGTCGCTGGTCACCCGCGGCTGACCCCCGCGGCCCGCACCTCAGCCCCAGCCAGGACCGGCACCCGGACCCACGCACCCGGTCGACACCAGAGAGTTAAAGGAGACACGGCAATCATGGACGCTGTGACCCACGTCCCCGCCCCGTACAACGAGCCGGTGCACACCTACGCGCCGGGCAGCGCGGAGCGCGCCCGTCTCGAGCGGCAGCTCAAGGAGCTGGCGGAGAACCCGATCGACCTGCCGATGACGATCGACGGCGAGAAGCGGATGGGCGGCGGCGAGCGCGTCGACGTCGTGCAGCCGCACAAGCACAAGGCCGTCATCGGTACGTACGCCAACGCCACCCGCCAGGACGCCCAGGACGCGATCGACGCCGCCCTGGCCGCGGCCCCGGCCTGGCGCGCGATGTCCTTCGACGACCGCGCCGCGATCATCCTCAAGGCGGCCGAGCTGCTGTCCGGCCCCTGGCGCGAGAAGATCGCCGCCTCGACGATGCTCGGCCAGTCCAAGACCGCGCAGCAGGCCGAGATCGACGCCCCCTGCGAGCTGATCGACTTCTGGCGCTTCAACGTGCACTTCGCGCGTGAGCTGCTCCAGGAGCAGCCGCTGATCCAGCCCAAGGGCGTGTGGAACCGGATGGACCACCGTCCGCTGGAGGGCTTCGTCTACGCGATCACGCCCTTCAACTTCACCGCGATCGCGGGCAACCTGCCCACCGCGCCCGCGCTGATGGGCAACGTCGTGGTGTGGAAGCCGTCCCCGACGCAGACCCACTCCGCCGTGCTGCTCATGGAGCTGCTGGAGGAGGCCGGTCTGCCCAAGGGCGTCATCAACCTGGTGACCGGTGACGGCAAGGAGGTCTCGGAGGTCGCCCTGCCGCACCCGGACCTGGCCGGTGTGCACTTCACGGGTTCCACCGCGACCTTCCAGCACCTGTGGAAGTCCGTCGGCGAGAACATCGCCGGGTACAAGGCGTACCCGCGTCTGGTCGGCGAGACCGGCGGCAAGGACTTCATCGTCGCGCACCCCAGCGCCGACCCGAAGATCCTGAAGACGGCCATCACCCGCGGTGCCTTCGAGTACCAGGGCCAGAAGTGCTCGGCCGCCTCCCGCGCCTACATCCCGCGCTCCATCTGGGAGGGCGGCCTGAAGGACGAGCTGGTCACCGAGACCGAGGGCCTGTCCATGGGCGACCCGGCGGACCTGTCGAACTTCATGTCGGCCGTGATCGACGACCGTTCCTTCGCCAAGAACAAGGACGCCATCGACCGCGCCGCCGCCGACCCGACCTGCGAGATCGTCGCGGGCGGCACGTACGACGACTCCGTCGGCTACTTCGTCCGCCCGACCGTGATCGTCTGCTCGGACCCTTCGAACGAGGTCTTCACCAAGGAGTACTTCGGCCCGATCGTCGCCGTCCACGTCTACGAGGACGTGAAGTTCGACGAGATGCTCGACCAGATGGAGTCGGCCTCGGCGTACGCGCTGACCGGTGCCGTCCTCGGCCGGGACAAGCAGGCCGTGGCCGCCGCCTCGGAGAAGCTCCGCTTCGCCGCCGGCAACTTCTACGTCAACGACCGGCCCACCGGCTCGATCGTCGGCCAGCAGCCCTTCGGCGGTGCCCGCGCCTCCGGCACCAACGACAAGGCGGGCTCGAAGTTCAACCTGCTGCGCTGGTCCTCCCCGCGCGCCATCAAGGAGACGGCGGTGGCCCCGACGGACTACCGCTACCCGCACATGGACTGACCCCGGCGCCGCCCTTCGGGGCGGGACCGAACGGGTACGGGCCCGGCACTCCCTCACGGGGGTGCCGGGCCCGTCGCGTGACCCGTGGGGCGCCCGGTGCGGAGGGTGGCGGGTGGCCAACTCCGGGGCGTGCGAAGCCGGTTGGGGCGGGTGGTCGCGTGGCCGGACACGGGTGCGGAGCGCCTGGTCACGCGGTGTGTGCGGGATGCGGGAGTGGCGTCCGTCTCAGATAGTAGGAAGGCCAAGTACATGGGGAGACAGCACGGCTCGCGGGCCGTAGCTTTGTAGGAGCCGAACGTCTCGCTCATCAGCGAGCGGCGGATGACGCGTGTGCGCTCCACGCAGGCGACCCCTGCCCGCCACGTGCCCGCCCCTTCCGGCGCGTTGCATCCCCGCTTCTTTCCTCCCCCTTCTCTCGCTGTGCAGAAGGAGTTGCCGATCATGGATGAGACCGCTCGCCGACGCGTCCGTCACGCCGCCCGCGCAGGCCGGACCGCCCGCCTCAACAAGGACACCGACCGGCGCAACGCCGCCGCCGCGCTCCAGCGCGCACTCGACCGCAGGGACAACGGCGGCGCCACCGGGCACTGACCGCGCCCAGCGGGCCGCGGGTGTGCCGTGGCTGGTCGCGCAGTTCCCCGCGCCCCTGCGGGGCGCCGTCGCCACCGACTAACTGCCCCGCCTGCGGACGGTGAAGTGGTCGACGCGGCGGCCGGATTCGGCCAGCGCTGTGACCTGGAGCTGCGGCGGCCGGCCCGTCGCCCCGGGGTCGGACTCGACGGCGATGAACGAGAAACCGGTGTAGCGGACCCGGGACCACTCCACGCGGTCCGGGTCCGGCACCCGGTGCTCGGTCCAGCGGAAGCTGAGCACGCTGTCCCGCTCGTTCAGGTTCCCCTCGTAGCTGTCCGGGACGGGGAAGTCGTACAGCTTCTTGCCCGCGCCGCCCGCGGTCACGTACACCGTCCCGTCCCGTACGGGGTCGGTGGTCCCGCCGACGGGGAGCTTCCGCGTCCGCTCGCCGGCCCGGACGGGGTCGGTGCGTTCGTAGACGTGGTTGTGTCCGTTGACCACGAGGTCCACCTGGTACTGCTCGAAGAGGTCGCCCCAGGCGTCGCGCACACCGCCGTCGGAGGCGTGGGTGCTGGTGGAGTACGCGCAGTGGTGGAAGAAGACGACGACGAAGTCGACGGCGTCGTCGGCGCGCAGCGCCTTCAGGCGGCGGGCCAGCCACTTGGTCTGCGCGCCGTCGGTGTACCCCTTGTTGGCCGGGATCTCGTAGCTGACGTCGTTGGCGTCCAGGGCGATCACGCCGACGTTGCCGTAGACGAACGCGTAGATGCCGGGGGCCGATCCGGCGTCCGGGCCGTTGTCCGGCAGGGACCAGCGGGCCGACTGGCCGCCGTAGCCGTTGGGGGAGTACCAGGCCTCCATGTCGTGGTTGCCGGTCGTCACCATCCACGGGACGCGGGCCGCGACGGACTCGGTCTGTGCGAGGAACTGGTCCCACACGCGCGCGTCGTAGGTGTCCGACTCCTTGCCCTGGCCCGACTCGTCCGCGTAGCAGATGTCGCCCGCGTGCAGGTGGAAGGCCGGGTTCTGGCCGAGCAGCAGCTGGTCGTTGGCGAGCGCGTCGTAGCTGACGCCCTGGTCGCCGAAGGCGGTGAAGACGAACTTCTCGGACGCGCCCGCCGGTGCGGTGGTGAACGAGCCGAGGGTGGAGATCCGTTCGGCGGAGGCCGGGTCGAAGCCGTCGTGGCCGACGCCGTAGTAGTAGGTGGTGCCGGGACGCAGGCCGTCCAGCGCCGCGTGCAGGTAGAACTGCTCCACCTCGGGCTGCTTCTTGGACAGCGCGGGCGTGTGCAGCCGGCGCACCTCGGCCTCGACCTTCCGGCCCAGGTCCCACGGCTCACGCCCGACGCGCAGGTACGGCCGCTTCACCGCGAAGGGCACCTGCCAGGAGACGCGCATCTGGGTCTTCGGGTCGGCGCCGAAGGCGAGGTGCCGGCCGAACGGCGCGACGAGCGAGCCGTCCACCTTCACCGCGCTGGTCGCCAGTACGGGCGAACTCCCGCTCGCCGGGGCGCCGTTGCCCAGCGCGTTGTCCGCCGCCGTCACCAGCCCCGCGCCGCCCAGCGCCCCCGCGGTGACGATGCCGCCGCCGCGCAGCACCCCCCTGCGGGAGAACTTGGCCCGCAGGTACGCGTGCTGCTCGGCCATGCTCATCCGGGAGGCGATCTTGTCGGGTATGCCCGTACGGGGAAGGTCGCGCGGTGAGGTCATGCCCGACAACATGGCAGCGGTGCCCTAAAGAGGGGAGGCGCACGGCCGTACCTGAGGTGAACGCGCGGTCACGACAGGGCCGGTGGGGCCCGCGGCCGGGGCCGGAGCGGGAGGCTCCGGTCCGCGATGCGGACAACGTGTGTCAACGCATGGGACGCGGAGTATGGTCCTCGCATGTCTCGCAGCATCAGCCTCGCAGTGATCCCCGGTGACGGAATCGGCCAGGAAGTCGTGGCGCAGGGCCTGAAGGTCCTCACGGCCGTTCTGCCGAGTGAAGTGAAGCTGGAAACCGAGCAGTTCGACCTCGGGGCCCAGCGCTGGCACCGCACGGGCGAGACCCTGCCCGAAGCGGACCTGGAGCGCCTCAAGGGCCACGACGCGATCCTGCTGGGCGCCATCGGCGACCCGAGCGTGCCCTCCGGGGTGCTGGAGCGCGGGCTGCTGCTGAAGCTGCGCTTCGCCTTCGACCACTACGTCAACATCCGCCCGTCGAAGCTCTTCCCCAACACCGAGAGCCCGCTGGCGGGACGCCCCGCGATCGACTTCGTCGTCGTCCGCGAGGGCACCGAGGGCCCGTACGTCGGCAACGGCGGCAGCATCCGGACGGGCACCCCGGCCGAGGTCGCCAACGAGGTCAGCGTGAACACCGCGTACGGCGTCGAGCGCGTGGTGCGGGACGCGTACGAGCGGGCCCAGGCGCGGCCGCGCAAGAAGCTGACGCTCGTGCACAAGAACAACGTGCTGGTGCACGCCGGCCACCTCTGGAAGAACCTCTTCGACCGGGTCGGCGAGGAGTACCCCGAGGTCACCACCGACTACCTGCACGTCGACGCCGCGACGATCTTCATGGTCACCGACCCGGAGCGGTTCGACGTCATCGTCACCGACAACCTCTTCGGCGACATCCTGACCGACCTCGCCGCGGCCGTCTCCGGCGGCATCGGCCTCGCCGCCTCCGGGAACGTCAACCCCTCCGGCGCGTTCCCCTCGATGTTCGAGCCGGTGCACGGCTCCGCGCCGGACATCGCGGGCACCGGCAAGGCCGACCCCACCGCCGCGGTCCTCTCCGTCGCGCTGCTGCTGCGCCACCTCGGCCACGAGAGCGAGGCGGCCCGCATCGAGGACGCGGTCACCGCGGACCTGGAGGCGAGCGCCGGCACCGTCCGCACGACGGACGAGATCGGCGACGCGCTCGCGGCGCGAGTAGCCGGCTAGGCCCGGCGTCACGCTTGTCACAGCGGCCGGGCCACAGGCGCCCGGCCGCTGTGCTACTCGGCGGTTGGGTGTCACCATCTTTCCCAGGGCCGCCACCCACCCCCGCTGCGCGGAACCTCACGAGCGATAATCGGACGTGGGCCCGCCGCACGAGGAACCACTCGGACGTCCAAGTACTGTGCGCTCCCTCACAGACGCACTCCGGACGCCGCGGGAACGGGGCGCGGTCCGCTACGACACTCAGCGAAGGACGCGCTCACATGACCACCCCTCGAATCGAGTTCGACCTCAAGCCCTCCGCGCAGCCGCTGCCCGACGCGGAGCGCGAGGCGGTGCTGGCGAACCCCGGCTTCGGCCGTTACTTCACCGACCACATGGTCACCATCAAGTGGACCGAGGGCCGGGGCTGGCACGACGCGCAGCTCCAGCCCTACGCGCCGCTCCAGATGGACCCGGCGAACATGACGCTGCACTACGCGCAGTCGATCTTCGAGGGGCTGAAGGCGTACCGGCAGCCCGACGGATCGGTCGCCGTCTTCCGCCCCGACGCCAACGCGCGCCGCTTCCAGCGCAGCGCGAAGCGGCTGGCGATGCCCGAGCTGCCCGTCGAGACCTTCATCGAGGCGTGCGACCTGCTGGTCACGCAGGACAAGAGCTGGGTGCCGGGCGTCGGTGAGGAGTCGCTCTACCTGCGGCCGTTCATGTTCGCCAGCGAGGTCGGCCTCGGCGTGAAGCCCGCCAACGAGTACACCTTCATGGTCATCGCCTCCCCGGCGGGCCCGTACTTCTCCGGCGGCATCAAGCCCGTCTCGGTCTGGCTCTCCGAGGACTACGTGCGGGCCGCGCCCGGCGGCACCGGCGAGGCCAAGTGCGCGGGCAACTACGCCGCTTCGCTCGTCGCCCAGGCCGAGGCCGCGCAGCACGGCTGCGACCAGGTCGTCTGGCTGGACGCCGTCGAGCGCCGCTGGGTCGAGGAGATGGGCGGCATGAACCTGTACTTCGTGTACGGGTCGGGCGCGGACGCGCGGATCGTCACCCCCGAGCTGACCGGCACCCTCCTGCCCGGCATCACCCGCGACTCGCTGCTCTCCATCGCCTCCGACCTGGGGTACGCGACGGAGGAGGCCCGCATCTCCACCGACGCCTGGCGCGAGGGCAACGCCGACGGCAGCCTCACCGAGGTCTTCGCCTGCGGCACCGCCGCGGTGATCACCCCCGTCGGCGACGTGAAGACCTCCCGGGACTCCTGGACGGTGGGTGGCGGCGAGCCCGGCCCGGTCACCATGCGGCTCCGCGAGGCCCTGCTGGCGATCCAGTCCGGCCGGGCCGAGGACCCGCACGGCTGGATGCACGAGCTCGGCTGAACACGCGGCGGGTCCGCACCGGGGCGCCCCGGTGCGGACCCGATCCGGATGGTGAGACGGGGCTCCTGGAGGCGGGCCCGGTGTGCGAAGCTCCGTTTTGTGCCCCGTTTCGCCGTGATGATTGGCAGCAGGCGCGCCGGTCCGCAGTGACCGTCCCCGCGGAACCCCCGCGGTGGCGGACACCGTGCCCCAGACCCGCGCGCAGACCTCTCGCACCCGCGAGGGGTTTTTTCGTTTTCCGGCCCTACCCGGCCGGGGACGGAGCGGCGCGGGATGATGGGGGCAAGTGGAACGCTTCCGTCCGGAACCACTGACCCAGGAGAGCAACCAGAGATGACCACCGACGCCACCGGTACCGACGCCTTCCACGTCTTCGACACCACGCTGCGCGACGGCGCCCAGCGTGAGGGCATCAACCTCTCCGTAGCGGACAAGCTCACCATCGCCCGCCACCTCGACGCGTTCGGCGTCGGCTACATCGAGGGCGGCTGGCCCGGCGCGAACCCGCGGGACACCGAGTTCTTCGAACGCGCCCGCACGGAGATCGACTTCGAGCACGCGGAGCTCGTCGCCTTCGGCTCGACCCGCAGGGCCGGGGTGCCCGCGCAGATCGACCCGCAGGTGCGGGCGCTGGTCGACTCCGGCGCCCCGGTGGTCACCATCGTCGCCAAGTCCCACGACCGGCACGTCGAACTCGCCCTGCGGACCACGCTGGAGGAGAACCTCGCCATGGTCCGCGAGACCGTGGAGTTCCTCCGCGAGAGCGGGCGCCGGGTCTTCGTCGACTGCGAGCACTTCTTCGACGGGTACCGCGAGAACCCCGGCTACGCTAGGGACGTCGTCCGCGCCGCGCACGGCGCCGGCGCCGAGGTCGTCGTGCTCTGCGACACCAACGGCGGGATGCTCCCCGCGCAGGTGCAGCGGGTCGTCGCCGAGGTGCTGGCGGAGACCGGCGCGCGGCTGGGCATCCACGCGCAGGACGACACCGGCTGCGC
The DNA here is from genome assembly GCF_012726235.1 of Streptomyces sp. HNM0574. Lineage (GTDB taxonomy): Bacteria > Actinomycetota > Actinomycetes > Streptomycetales > Streptomycetaceae > Streptomyces. The sequence goes on along the minus strand of NZ_JAASAH010000027.1, from coordinate 12,118 downwards.
CGTCGCCAACAGCCTCGCCGCGGTCGACGGCGGCGCCACGCACGTGCAGTGCACCGCGAACGGCTACGGCGAGCGGGTCGGCAACGCCAACCTCTTCCCGGTGGTCGCCGCGCTGGAGCTGAAGCACGGCAGGAAGGTGCTGCCCGAGGGCGCCCTGCGGGAGATGACGCGCATCTCGCACGCCATCGCCGAGGTCGTCAACCTCGCCCCGTCCACCCACCAGCCGTACGTCGGCACCTCCGCGTTCGCGCACAAGGCCGGGCTGCACGCCTCCGCGATCAAGGTCGACCCGGACCTCTACCAGCACATGGACCCCGAGCTGGTGGGCAACACCATGCGGATGCTGGTCTCCGACATGGCCGGCCGCGCCTCCGTCGAGCTGAAGGGCAAGGAGCTCGGCTACGACCTGGAGGGCGACCGCGAACTCGTCGGCCGGATCGTCGAGCGGATCAAGGAGCAGGAGCTCAAGGGGTATTCGTACGAGGCGGCCGACGCCTCCTTCGAACTCCTGCTGCGGGACGAGGTGCACGGCACGCAGCGCCGCTTCTTCCGCGTCGAGTCCTGGCGCGCCATCGTCGAGCAGCGCCCCGACGGGGAGCAGGCGAACGAGGCGACGGTGAAGTTCTGGGCGAAGGGCGAGCGCATCGTCGCCACCGGCGAGGGCAACGGCCCCGTCAACTCCCTGGACCGCGCGCTGCGTCAGGGACTGGAGCGGATCTACCCGCAGCTGGCGCGGATCTCCCTGGTCGACTACAAGGTCCGCATCCTGGAGGGCACGCACGGCACCGACTCCACGACGCGGGTGCTGATCACCATGAGCGACGGCCCGTCCGAGTGGTCCACCGTCGGCGTGGCCGGGAACGTCATCGCCGCCTCCTGGCAGGCGCTGGAGGACGGCTACACCTTCGGCCTGCTGCGGGCCGGCGCCGAACCGCAGGACTGAGCGGGCAGCCGGGGGCGGCGCCCGCCCCCGGCCTCACTCCGGTGGCAGCAGCGCCGCGTCGAGGTGGTCGCGTACGTGGCCGAGGGCCGTCGTACGGTCCAGCCCGGGCAGGCCGACGACGAGGTGGGTGCCGAGGCCGTCGAGCAGCGCGCGGGTGCGGGTGGAGAAGCGGTCGGCGTCGACGGGGCGGAACTCGCCGTGCGCCGCGCCCTCGACGAGCAGCGCCACGAGGTCGCGGTGCCAGGCGAGTTCGAGCTCCAGCTGGCGGGCGCGCACCTCGTCGTCGGCGTACTGCGAGCGGTTCCACACCTCCAGCCACAGGGCCCAGTGCGGGTCGCGGTGACCGGTGGGCAGGTAGAGGTCGACGAGGGTGTCGATCCGCTCCCGTACCGGCACCTGGCGGGCGAGCGCGCTGCGGCGCTCCCCGCCGAGCTGCTCCTCGCTCCACTGGAGCGTCTGGAGCAGCAGCTCGTCCTTGGACTTGAAGTAGTAGAGGAGATGGCCGCTGCTCATCCCGACCTGCCGCCCGAGCCCGGCCATCGTCAGCCGGTCCAGGCCGTGTTCGGCGATGGTGGCCATGGCGGCCCCGAGCAGGTTCTCGCGCGGTTGCGCGGGGCGGCGGGCGCGGTGGTTTCCCTCACCCGCCGAAGTGCCGGAATTCTTCCCGGAGTTCGCAGGCCGTCCGGCCATGGCCGTCGCCTCCCGCCGCCCTCGTGTGCCGCTGCCGCTGGTCAGACCTTCGGCTGCTGCTGCGTGATGCAGTGGATGCCGCCTCCGGCTGCGAAGATCGTACGCGCGTCCACGAGCGAGACCGTACGGTCGGGGAAGATCCGGCGGAAGATCGCCGCGTTGTGCTCGTCCATCGGGTCGTCGAAGGAGCACAGCACGACGCCGTTGTTGCACAGGTAGTGGTTGACGTAGCTGTAGTCGACGAGTTCGCCGTCGACCTCGGTGACCGTCGGGGCCGGCAGTTCGACGACCTCCAGCGGCCTGCCGTGCGCGTCGGTGGAGCCGCGCAGCAGCTTCACGTTCTCCCGGCACAGCTCGTGGTCGGGGTGGGCGGGGTCGGGCTGGGTGTGCGCGACGACGAGTCCCGGCTTCACGAAGGCGGCGACGATGTCGATGTGCCCGCGGGTGCCGAACTGGCCGTAGTCGGCGGTGAGTCCGCGGGGCAGCCAGATCGCCTTGCGGGTGCCGAGCCGGGCGTGGATCTCCGTCTCGACCTGCTCGTGCGTCCAGCCCGGGTTGCGCTCGGGGTCCAGCTGCACGGTCTCGGTGAGCAGCACCGTGCCCTCGCCGTCGACGTGGATGCCGCCGCCCTCGTTGACCAGCGGTGAGTGCTGGGTGCGCGCCGCGGCCCGCCCCGCGACGTACGCGCCGGCCCGCGCGTCGTGCTCCCAGCGGGCCCAGGACTGCGCGCCCCAGCCGTTGAACACCCAGTTGACGGCGCCGAGTTCGCCGTCCGGGCCGGTGAGGAAGGTCGGCCCGATGTCGCGCATCCAGGCGTCGTCCAGCTGCCGTTCCACGATCTCGACGGCGGGGTCGAGGTGCTCCCGCGCGGCATCGGCCTGGTCCGGGCTCGCGACGACGGTGACCGGCTCGAAGCGGCGCACGGCGTGCGCGACGGCGGCCCAGGCGGCGCGGGCCTCGTCCAGTTCCGCCGGGTCGTCGAAGGTCGGGTTCGGTCCCGGCCAGGCCATCCAGGTGCGCTCGTGCGGTGCCCACTCGGGCGGCATCCGGAAGCCCGGCTCGGGGGCGGTCGCGGCGTCGGGGGCTGCGGCGGTGGCCGGGGGCGCGGTGTGCGTCGGAGTGTTCAACGGAGTCCTTCGAAGAGAAGACGGGGACGGGCCTCGACCGTCGATGACTTTGAACGGCACTCTAATCCGGCAGAGGATTCTGTGGAACCCCTTGACCTGGATGCGGTACTGGCTCACATTGTGTGGCGCTTCACTTTTGAGCGCCACTCAAAGATCAACCGTCGTGGCCGTCCGCCCATCCAGCACGAGGGAGTGCGCATGCAGATCGAGCAGTACGGCGTCGACACCATCCCCGACGGGGAACGCACCGGCAGGCCGCGGGACGTGGTCAGCTTCCTGATCGGCTCCAACCTCGCCCTCGGCGTCGTCATCTTCGGCTGGCTGCCCGTCTCCTTCGGGCTCGGCTTCTGGGCCTCGGTGACGGCGCTGGTGCTCGGCACCTGCATCGGCACCCTCCTCGTCGCGCCGCTCGCGCTGGTCTCCCTGCGCACCGCGACCAACCTCTCCACCAGCAGCGGAGCCGTCTTCGGCGTCCGGGGCAGGCTGCTCGGCTCCGTCATCGGACTGCTGCTCTCCCTCGGCTACACCGCGCTCACCCTCTGGGTCGGCGGCGACGCCATGGTCGCGAGCCTCTCCCGGCTCCTGGGCATGCCCCACCTCGCCGACCACGGCGCCGGCTACGCCCTCGTCTACGCGCTGCTCGCCGCCTGCACCGCCGTCGGCGCCGTCTACGGCTACCGGCTGCTGCTCCGGCTCAGCCGCTTCCTCGCCGTCGGCATGACGCTGCTGCTGGTCGTCGGACTCTTCGCCTACGCGCCGGACTTCACCACCGCGGCCCCGGCCGGGACGGACTACCTGCTCGGCGACTTCACCACCACCTGGCTCCTCGCCGTCGTCGCCGCCGGACTCAGCGGCCCGATCGCCTTCATCACCCTGCTCGGCGACTACACCCGCTACATCTCGCCCCGCCGCCACTCCTCCCGCAAGGTCCTGCTGGCCACCTGCCTCGGCCTCGCCGCCGGACTCCTCATCCCGCAGCTGTTCGGGACCTTCACCGCGCTCGCCGTCGGCGCGGGCGAGGACTACGCGGGCCCGCTCGCGGCGCAGGCACCGTTCTGGTTCCTGGTGCCGCTGCTGCTCGCCGCCTCCGCCGGGTCCATCGGCAACGCCGGGCTGATGCTCTACTCCATGGGCCTCGACCTGGACGCGATCGTGCCCCGCACCACCCGCACCCGGGCCACCTACGCCGTCGCCGCCGTCTCCACCGCGCTGGTCTTCCTGGGCCACTTCGTCTGGGAGGCACAGGACGCGATGACCGCCTTCGTGCTGCTGCTGACGGCCGTCGGCAGCCCCTGGGCGGTGATCGTCCTCATCGGTCACGTGCGCTGCCGCGGGGTGTACGACTCCGAGGCGCTCCAGGTGCACAACCGCCGCTCGCGGGGCGGGCGTTACTGGTTCACCGGCGGCTGGCACCCGCGCGCCACCGTCGCCTGGGCCCTCGGCTCCGCCGTCGGACTGCTCGCCGTCGACACCCCGGTCTACAGCGGGCCGCTCGTCCCCGTCCTCGGCGGCTTCGACTTCAGCTTCCTGCTCTCCGCCGCCGTCGCCGCCGCCCTCCACCTCGCCCTCACCCGCGGCGAACACCGGGCGAGCGGACCGGCGCCGGTGCCGGACGCCCCGGACGCGACCGCACCGGCCGGGCCCGAGGCGGACGAGGACGCCCCGGTACGGGCCTGACCCGTCCGCCCCGCGAGGGACACGCGGGGCCAGGGCATTGCCGCGCGGCGCGGCCGCTGCTACACGGTCAACTCCCGAGAGGTTCACACCACTTCGAGAGAGGTACCGCCGTGCCGCACGCCTCCCGCCCCTCCCCGTGGCCCTCCTGGTCCCGCCCCCTCGGCCCCGGAGGACGCTGGTCCCGCCGCCGCTTCCTCGGGGCCTCCGCCGCGGCCCTCGCCGCCGGCGCCGTGGGCCCGGGCGCCTCCCAGGCCCGGGCCCACGCCGCCGCCCCCGACTGGGCCGGCCTCCGCGAACGCTGGCTCCGGCTGCTTCTCGGCACCGGCTTCGACGCCGGCGCCGAACCGTACGCCTCCCGCCTCGCCCGGCTCGGCGACCGCGCCCGCCAGCTGCGCGCCGCGATGGACCCCAGGGACGGCTCCCTCTTCCCCGGCCACCCCTTCGACCCGCCGAGCGGCATCACCCAGTCCTACGTGCGCCTCGCGGTGATGGCCGAGGCGTACCGCCAGCCCGGCACCGGCGTCACCGGCGACAAGGGCCTCGCCGAGGCCGCCGTCACCGGCCTCGCGCATCTGCACACGCGCGTCTACCACCCGGGCACCGAGCGGTACGGCAACTGGTGGGAGTGGCAGATCGGCAGCCCGCTCGCGCTGCTCGACACCCTCACCCTGCTGCACGGGGAGACCGGCACGGCCGTCCGCGAGGACGGGCTCCGGGCGATCGACCACTTCCTCCCCGAGTCCGTCTTCGACGAGTACACCGGCACCTCGACCGGCGCCAACCGCGTCGACTTCTGCCGCGTCTACGCACTGCGCGGCATCCTCGGCGAGGCCCCCGCGAAGACGGCGCTGGCCGCCGCCTCCCTCTCGCCGGTCTTCCCCTACGTCACCGAGGGCGACGGGCTCTACCGCGACGGCTCCTTCATCCAGCACACCTGGGTGCCCTACTCCGGCACCTACGGCTACGTGCTGCTCGACGGACTCGGCCGGCTCTTCACCCTGCTCGACGGCACCGAGTGGGAGATCACCGACCCGAACCGGCAGGTCGTCCACGACAGCGTCGAGCGGGCGTACGCGCCGCTGGTGCACGACGGGCTGATGATGGACAGCGTCAGCGGCCGCGCGATCTCCCGCGGCGTGCTGCGGCAGGACCCCGAGGGCATCCTCCTCAGCGATCACACGCGGGGCCACCAACTCGCCGCCGCCGTCGCCCTGTTGGGCGGCGCCGCGGCACCGGCCGAACGCCGCCGCTGGAACGCGCTGGTGCGCGGCTGGATCGCCCGGGACACGGCGCTCCCGGTGCTCACCGACCGGCAGTTCGGCGTCGCCGACCTCGCCCGGCTGCACGCCGTCGCCGAGGAGGACGGCGAGACCGCGCCCGGACCCGTCGGCCACCGCCTGTTCCCCGCCATGGCCCGCGCCGTCCACCGGCGCCCCGGCTGGTGCGCCAACATCGCCATGGCCTCGGACCGGGTCGCGTACTACGAGGCGGGCAACGGCGAGAACCCGCGCGGCTGGCACACCGGCGCCGGAATGCTCTACTGGTGGGGCCCGGAGGGCACCCTCGACACCTACGGCGACCACTTCTGGCCCACCGTCGACTGGTACCGGCTCCCCGGAACGACCGTCTCCACCAAGCGGCTTCCCGACAACGCGGGCGGCGAATGGGGCGAGCCCAAACCCGCGGAGCGGTGGGCGGGCGGCGCCACCGACGGCGAGTTCGCCGCCGTCGGCCAGCACCTGGCCGGGCTGGAGAGCACGCTGACCGCGGTGAAGTCCTGGTTCTGCGTCGACGACGCGGTCGTCTGCCTCGGCGCCGGCATCACCGCGCGGGACGGCGTCCCCGTCGAGACCGTCTACGACAACCGCAACCTCGGCGCGGCCGCCCCGGAACTGACCGTCGACGGCGCCCGCCGCCCCGCCGCACCCGGCGTCACCCGCACCCGCGCGGGCGCCCGCTGGGCGCACCTGGCCGGACACGGCGGCTGGGTCTGGCCGGACGGCACCGGCCTGCGCGTCCGCCACGAGGAGCGCACCGGCGCCTGGTCTGACATCAACGAGGGCAGCACCACCGACCGCGTCACCCGCCGCTACCTCACCCTGTGGACCGACCACGGCACCGACCCGCGCGGCGCCGCGTACAGCTACCTGCTGATGCCGGGCGCCTCCGCGCGCGAGGTCGCGGTGCGGGCCGCGGACCGGCGCTGGATGACCGTCGACGCCAACACCGCGCGGCAGCAGGCCGTCACCGTCCCCGGGCTCGGGCTCACCGCGGCCAACTTCCACGCGCCCGGTACCGTCGGGGACCTCACCGTCGACCGCCCGGCCTCCGTCCTGGTACGCGCCGAGCCGTCCCGCACCACCTTCTGCGTGGCCGGCCCCGCACGGACGGGCGAACCCGTCGAACTGGTCTGGGACCGTCCCGTCGCCGCCGTGCTGGAGGTGGACGAGGGGGTCGAGGTGCTCGCGGCCGGGCCCCGGCTGCGGCTGCGCGTCAGCACCGGCACCGCCGGGGCCACGCTGACCTGCACCGTCCTGGCCCGCTGAGGCAGGGAGCGGGAAGCCTGTGCGGGGGCTGTGGGAATCCCACAGCCCAGGGCGCCCCGCTTGGGAGACTTCCCTGCCCCGGACCGGTCCCACCCCGGGGTTCTGTACAGCACGGCCATGAATCGGCCGCTGAGACTGTGCGAATCTGACGACGGTGATCGGCACCGCCCTTTCGTAGGGTCTATACATGACCGATCTCTCCCAGCCGACCGCCCAGCCCCAGGACACCGAGGCGCAGGACGCGCACGGCCGCGTGGCCGAGCTGCACGCCATCCGCGAGGAAGCGTTCCGCGGCCCGAGCGAGCGGGCGACCGAGGCGCAGCACGCCAAGGGCAAGCTGACGGCCAGGGAGCGCATCGCGCTGCTGCTGGACGAGGGCTCGTTCCGCGAGGTGGAGACGCTGCGGCGGCACCGCGCGACGGGCTTCGGGCTGGAGGAGAAGAAGCCGTACACCGACGGCGTGGTCACCGGCTGGGGCACCGTGCACGGGCGGACGGTCTTCGTCTACGCGCACGACTTCCGGATCTTCGGCGGCGCGCTGGGCGAGGCCCACGCGACGAAGATCCACAAGATCATGGACATGGCCATCGCCGCGGGCGCGCCCCTGGTCTCGCTGAACGACGGCGCGGGCGCCCGTATCCAGGAGGGCGTCTCCGCGCTCGCCGGCTACGGCGGGATCTTCCAGCGGAACACCCGGGCCTCCGGCGTGATCCCGCAGATCTCCGTGATGCTCGGCCCGTGCGCGGGCGGCGCGGCGTACTCCCCGGCGCTGACGGACTTCGTGTTCATGGTGCGGGACACCTCGCAGATGTTCATCACAGGGCCGGACGTGGTGCAGGCGGTGACCGGCGCCGAGGTCTCGCAGAACGGCCTGGGCGGCGCCGATGTGCACGCGGGCACCTCCGGTGTCGCGCACTTCGCGTACGACGACGAGGAGACGTGCCTGGAGGAGGTGCGTTACCTGCTGTCGCTGCTGCCGCAGAACAACCGCGAGAACCCGCCGTCGCAGCCGGTGGAGGACCCGGTGGAGCGCCGCGGCGAGGCGCTGCTGGACCTGGTCCCGGCGGACGGCAACCGCCCGTACGACATGCGCAAGGTGATCGAGGAGATCGTCGACGACGGCGAGTTCCTGGAGGTGCACGAGCGCTGGGCGGACAACATCCTGTGCGTGCTGACGCGGATGGGCGGCCAGGTCGTCGGCATCGTCGCCAACCAGCCGCAGTCGCTGGCCGGCGTGCTGGACATCGAGGCCTCCGAGAAGGCGGCCCGCTTCGTCCAGATGTGCGACGCCTTCAACATCCCGATCCTCACGCTGCTGGACGTCCCCGGCTTCCTCCCCGGCGTCGACCAGGAGCACGGCGGCATCATCCGGCACGGCGCCAAGCTGCTGTACGCGTACTGCAACGCGACGGTGCCGCGGATCTCGGTGGTGCTGCGCAAGGCGTACGGCGGCGCGTACATCGTCATGGACTCGCAGTCCATCGGCGCCGACCTGACGTACGCCTGGCCGACGAACGAGATCGCGGTGATGGGCGCCGAGGGCGCGGCGAACGTGATCTTCCGGAAGCAGATCGCCTCGGCCGACGACCCGGAGGCCATGCGGACGCGGATGGTCAAGGAGTACAAGGCCGAGCTGATGCACCCCTACTACGCGGCGGAGCGGGGACTCGTCGACGACGTGATCGACCCGTCCGAGACGCGGCAGGTGCTGATCGACTCGCTGGAGATGCTCCGCGCCAAGCACGCCGACCTGCCCTCCCGCAAGCACGGCAACCCGCCGCAGTGAGCCACGGCGCGGTGAGCGCCGGCGGCCGACGTGGCCGACCCCTCGTGACCAGTGACATGACCAGCATGGGAGCCGAAGTGAGTACCACCCCCGACGGCAGTACCGGGACCGCCGGCCTCGTCCGCGTGGAGAAGGGCCTGGCGAACGACGAGGAGCTGGCCGCCGTGACGGCGCTGCTGCTGGCGCGTGCCGCCGCGGGCGCCCGGCACGCGGAGATCCCCGCGCGCGGGCCGCGCGCGACCAAGGCGGGCTGGCGCAGGCTGGAGCGGCAGCACGGCTTCCGCGCGCCCCACAGCTGGCAGGGCTGACGCGGCGGGCGGTCACCCACCGCCGTACGGACACAGACGACTGGGGCCCCGATCCTGCGATCGGGGCCCCAGTCGTCTGCTGTGTGCGGTGCGGTGTCCGCGGTCCGTGATCGGCGGAGCGATCAGTTGGACGGCGCGTTCATCAGCACGGTGCGCCGCGGGTTCGCGGTCTGCGCCGGGAGTGGTCCGGATGCCTCGGGCGCGGTGGCCTCCGTGGTCAGCTCGTCCGCGTCCTCCAGGTGGGCCAGGGTGGTCCGGCGCGGATTGGCTGTGTGTCGCATGGACATCGTGGTCTTCACTCTCGACCGTCCCTCGCTCAGCTCGGCTGCTTGTCTTTTCCAGACAGGGTGTAAACACCGAGAATAGGCGCGCTGTTCCCCTCGGCGTCGTGATCCAGACAACGAGAAGCCTGTGAGTTTCCTCACCGAGGTGTGTGCAAATCCGGCATAAAGGAACGTCAATTACCGTTGCCAAAACGGGCATTGCGCGCGGAATGGGATCTTCGTGAGGCCCGTGCGTCATTGGTCGGACAACTGTGGCAGGGTCTCCCGGGTGGAAAAATCCGTCATCTCGGGCGGAATTCTGCACCCTACGTGAGGTAACCCGCGCAAAGCGTGACCCCCCTCCCGGGGTTATCCACAGGCCCTTGTTGGAGATCCGGCACTGTGCTGGAATTCCCCGGACCGCCGCAGGACGACAGCCGGCGCGCACAAGGCGCATCACCAGCGCCGCGCGGTGGAGATGAGGGGACGCGCCGGTCACTCACGACCGCCATGGGGGCTTGGGACCCCCACGACTCGATACCGTCCCGCCGTCGCAAGCGGGGGGACGCCTGGTCCAGAGGTTGCGACGCTAGTGCAGGGACGTTTCAAGAGGGATGGCAGTGCTTCGGGGGATGCGGAGCCGCGCGGTGCGACCGGCCGCGGCTCCTCACCGGAGCATGCCCAAGAGGGCGGTCCCAAGGCTGCCGTGAACGAGTCCGGCGGCGCCTCACCGGCCGGGGGCACCGGCCCCAAGAGCAAGAAGGCTGCGGGGTCGACCTCGTCGATGGCCCTGCGCAACTGGCGCATCAGCACCCGCCTCGTCGCGCTGCTGACGCTCCCCGTGGTCGCCGCGACGACGCTCGGCGGGATGCGTATGCACACCGCCATGTCCAGCGTCGACCAGCTGGACAACATGAAGCTCCTCACCGAGATGACGGAGCACGCCACCGACCTGGCCTCCGCGCTCCAGGAGGAACGCGACCGCTCGGCCGGCCCGCTGGTCGGCACGGGGAACGCCAAGGACGACGCCGTCGTCGGTCCGCGCGAGAAGACCGACCGCGCGTTCCAGGCGTTCAAGGAAGCCACCACCGACATCGACAACGACGACAAGGTGATGGCGGGCGTCCAGGCGACCGTCCTCGACATCACCCGTCAGTTGACGGCGATCAAGAACATCCGCGAGCGCGCGTACGACAACCCGTCGTACGTCTCGCAGACGGTCAACAGCTACAACCAGCTGATCGAGTCCCTGCTCTCGCTGTCCCAGGACATGGCGCAGGCCACCAGCAACCCCGAGATGATCCAGAGCACGCGTGCGCTCGCGGCGTTCTCCGGCGCCAAGGAGTTCGCCTCCATCCAGCGCGCGATCATCTCCGCCGGTCTCGCCCGCAAGGGCGGCCCCGAACTCTCCGAGAGCGACCGGCTGTACGCGCTCACCGCCAGCGACAGCGAGCGCGCCTCGCTCACCAGCTTCAGCAAGATCTACGGCGACGAGCGCGCCGCGGGCCTGACGAAGCCGCTCGACGGCTCCGTCCCCAACATCGTCTCCGCGGACCAGTACCGCGACCGGGTCCTGAAGAACGCGGACGGCATCTCCGCCGAGAACCGCTCCTACATGGACTGGTACGACCAGGACCGCACCAAGATCGACGAGATGATGAAGATCGAGTCGACGCTGCTCTCCCAGATGGAGCAGCAGGCGCGCGAACTGCGGTCCGAGGCGCAGGCCGGCGCCTTCATCAACGGCGCGGTCATCCTGCTCGTCCTCGGCATCTCCCTGGTCGGCGCGTTCGTCGTGGCCCGCTCCATGGTCCGCTCGCTGCGCCGGCTCCAGGACACCGCCCAGGACGTCGCCCGCAAGCGGCTGCCCGAGCTCGTCAAGCAGATGTCCGAGTCCGAGCCGCAGGAGCTGGACACCTCCGTCGAGTCCGTCGGTGTGCACAGCAAGGACGAAATCGGCCAGGTGGCCTCGGCGTTCGACGACGTACACCGCGAGGCCGTCCGGCTCGCCGGCGAGCAGGCGCTGCTGCGGGGCAACGTCAACGCGATGTTCACCAACCTCTCGCGCCGCAGCCAGGGCCTCATCCAGCGCCAGCTGTCCCTCATCTCCGAGCTGGAGTCCCGCGAGGCCGACCCGGACCAGCTCTCCTCGCTGTTCAAGCTCGACCACCTCGCCACCCGCATGCGGCGGAACGGCGAGAACCTCCTCGTCCTCGCGGGCGAGGAGCCGGGACGCCGCTGGACCCGGCCCGTCCCGCTGGTCGACGTGCTCCGCGCCGCCGCCTCCGAGGTGGAGCAGTACGAGCGCATCGAACTCAACTCCGTCCCGGCGACCGAGGTCGCGGGCCGCGTCGTCAACGACCTCGTGCACCTGCTCGCCGAGCTGCTGGAGAACGCCACCTCGTTCTCCTCGCCGCAGACCAAGGTCAAGGTCACCGGCCACGCGCTGCCCGACGGCCGGGTGCTCGTCGAGATCCACGACACCGGCATCGGCCTCTCGCCCGAGGACCTCTCCTCGATCAACGAGCGGCTCGCCAACCCGCCGACGGTGGACGTCTCCGTCTCCCGCCGCATGGGCCTCTTCGTGGTCGGCCGCCTGTCCCTCCGGCACGGCATCCGCATCCAGCTCCGCCCCTCCGACTCCGGCGGCACGACGGCGCTGGTCATGCTGCCCGTCGACGTCGCCCAGGGCGGCGGCGCCGGCAAGGGCGCCCCGGGCGGCGCCCCCGGCAAGGCGGCCCCCGGCGGCTCCGGCGCGAAGGGCGGCGGCCTCGCCGC
>NZ_JAASAH010000026.1 GCF_012726235.1 Streptomyces sp. HNM0574 | reverse complement strand
CCGCGCCGGTGGCTTGCCGCCATGCCGGAAGGGGAGCTGCGCGCCGCCTCGTGGACGCGGTGGCCGAACTGCGCGCCGTCGTCCTCCGGGACGACCCGGAGCGCCTCGGACGGTACGACGAGCGGCGGGTGCGCCGCCGCCTGCGAGTCCGTTGACGTCTTTCCGGTCCGCCGGCCCTCCCCGGCGCTCAGCCGGTGCCGGTCCGTGCGTGGTCCAGCAGGATCTCGGCCGCCGCGCGCGCGTGGCGGCCGTACTCCGGGTCGTCCAGCACCCTCGCGCGCGCCGCGGCGCCGTCCGCGAGGGTGACCAACTGCTCGGCGAGCGCGGCGGGTTCACGGCAGCCGAGCTCCGTGACCAGGTCCGTCACCAGCCGCAGCATCAGCAGTTTCCGGTCCCGCGCGCAGGAGTGCACCGCGCTGTCCGGGTCGGGGTACTCGGCCGCGGCGTCGAGGAACGGGCACCCGCGCACCGGGGCCCCCTCCGCCGCGTCCCTGCCGGGGAAGCCGTGCTCACCGTACTCATGGTAAATGCTCCCGTTTACCTATGTTCCCGAGGAGAGCCCCATGAGCCTGCCGGTCCCCACCGGACTGAGCGCCTGCGCCGAGAAGTTGATCCGCGGCCGCCACGCGACCCGGGCGTTCCGCCCCGACCCCGTACCCGAGGACACCCTGCGCGCGGTCTTCGCGCTCGCCGGGGCCGCGCCGTCCAACTCCAACGCGCAGCCGTGGCGGGTCGAGGTGGCGAGCGGCGCCCGGCGCGACCGGCTGGCCCGCGCCCTGCGGGCGGCCCACGAGGAGCGCCGCACCTCGGCCGACTTCCCCTGTTCCGAGGACATGTACGCGCCCGTCCATCACGAGCGGCGCGCCGCCTACGGCGCCGGACTGTACGGCGCCCTCGGCGTCGCCCCCGGCGACCACGCGGCCCGCGCCGCCTACGACGCGGAGAGCCTGGACTTCTACGGGGCGCCGCACGTCGCCTTCCTGTTCGCCACCGGGGACGGCGGGGCGCGGCTGGCCGCCGACGCCGGCGCGTACCTGCAGACGCTGCTGCTCGCCCTGACGGTGTACGGCGTGGACAGCTGCCCGCAGGGCCTGCTCACTTCTACGCCGACCCGGTCCGGGCCGAACTGGGCGTCACCGAGGGGAAGTTGCTCGTCGGCGTCTCCTTCGGTCACGCCGACGAAGCCGCGCCGGTGAACCGCGTGACGGCCGGCCGCGCCGCCCTCGATGCCACCACCACCTTCCACGCATGAGTGTCGACTCACTCGACATGTCGAGTGAGTCGACATAGTGTGCCCCTGTGACCGAACTCAACGAAGCAGCACGTGTCGCCGCCCTGTCCGAGCTCGTCGCCTGGGCCGCGCGCCGGGAGCGGTTCAGCGCGGACCGGGCCGCCGCCGTGGCCGCCGCCTGGCGCACCGGCACCCGCAACGTCGCCGAACTCGCCCGCCTCGCCCGGGTCAGCCGCGACACCGTCTACGCCGACCTCGCGGCCCGCGGCGTCGACCGGGACGCGCCCGCGGAGGAGACGCCCGCCGCCCCGGCGGCGGGCGAACCCCCGCTCCGGGCCGACACGGTGCGCCACCTCGCCGGCGTCGCCGACTCCGTCGTCCGGCCCGCCTACGCGCGCGCCCCGGACGACCCGCTCGTGGGCGTGGCACTCGCCGCGACGCGTGCCCTGGGGACGGTCGCCGACGTGCTGGAGCCGCCGTCCGGCCAGGGGCCAGGATGGACGCCCCGGGAGACGCTGCCCGGGCTGGCGGAGGAGGGCGAGAAGCTCGCGCGCCACAGCCGCCGGGCCCTGACCTCGCAGGCCGGACCGGACGAACTCGCCGCCGACACCGACAGCTACCGGCAGGCCGTCCTGCACGGCGGCCGGCACGCGGTGGCCGAGGGCGCGAGCCTCGCGCTCACCCTGCCGACGGGCGAGTCCGTCACCGTCCGGCTGGAGCGGGACGAGGCCGGCCGGACCCTGCTGACGAGCGACAGCCCCCTCGTGGCCGGTGACACCGACGCGCTCGACCACCTGGAGGCGGAGGCCGCGCTCCAGGCGCTGGCCCGCGTCGCCACCCGGCACCTCACGGACGCGGCCCGCGTCGGGCGCCGCAAGGACGCCGCGCCCGGCAACCGCCTGCGTACCCGCACGATCCCCGGCAACGAGGACTGAGTGCGCGGCGGCCCCGGCAACTACCCCTGCCGGGGCCGCAGTACGCCCGCGAGGAGGAGGACGAGCAGGCCGGCCAGGGGGACGACGAGCAGGCCGGTGCGGAGCCCGGCCGCGTCGGCGACCAGGCCGACGGCGGGCGGCGACAGCAGGAAGCCCATCCGCATCAGCCAGGAGACGGCCGCCAGCCCCGATCCGGGCTTCAGGCCCGGCAGTTCGTCGGCCTCGTGCATCGCCGCCGGGACCAGCGTGGCCACCCCGAACCCGGCCGCGGCGAAACCGAGCACCGTGCCGGGCACCGTGGGCACCGCCAGTGCCAGCCCCATGCCGCACGCGGTGATCAGGCCGCCCGCGCGGGCCACGGCACGCTGGCCGAACTGGTCGGTGAGCCGGTCGCCGAGCACGCGGCCGACGAACTGGGCGCCCACCAGGGCGATGTAGCCGGAGGCGGCCACCGTCACCGGGGCGTGCAGCGTGTCGGCGAGATAGAGCGTGGCCCAGGAACTGCCCGCGTCCTCGACCAGCGTCCCGGCCGTGGCGATCAGCACGAGCGCGGCCAGCACGTACGCGGTACGCCGCCCCGCCGCCGGACGCGGCGCACCGCCGGGCCCGGGGCCGTCAACCGGGGTGTCCCCGGCGGCTGTTGAGCCGTCCGTGTCCGGGCCCGGCAGGCAGAAGCGCAGGGCCGTGCAGGCGGCGGCCGCGCACAGGGCGGCCGCGAGGGCGAGGTGCTGCCCGCGGCTGAGGCCGAGGGCGATCGCGGCGGCGGCCATGGCGCCGCCGGTCACCGCGCCGATCGACCAGATGGCGTGGAACCCGTTGATGATCGAGCGTCCGTAGTGGCGCTGCACGCGCAGCCCGTGGGCGTTCTGCCCGACGTCGGTGACCGCGTCCATCGCCCCGGCCAGGAACAGCGCCGCCGCGAACAGCAGGACGGAGTCGGCCAGTCCGGCGGCGAGGATGCCCGCGCCGGTCAGCAGGGTCCCGGCGGCGGCGGTCCGCGCCGAGCCCAGCCGCCGGACGGTGAGGCCCGCCGCCAGCCCGGCCGCGACGGCGCCCGCGGGGAAGGCTGAGACGGCCAGCCCGTAGGCCGAGTTGTCGATCGCGAGATCCGCCTTGATCTGCGGAAACCTCGGCAGCAGATTGGCGAACAGGGCCCCGTTGGTGAAGAACAGCACGGCGACGGCCACCCGGGCCCGACGCTCGGCGGGGGAGGGCCGCCGCAGGACGTCAACGGTCATGCCGGGAGCCTAGAGCCGGAGCGTACGCACGTACACACGGCCTCGGAGGCCCGGCGGCATCCTGCTGGGCTACCGGGCCGAGTACGCGGAGGAGCTGCCCGAGGTGCGGCCCGACGTCGCCCGGGTCCTGGGCCGCCCGGCCCGCACCCCGGCCCGGTGGGCGGCGGGCCACGCGTACGAGCTGACGAACGGGACGGCGGGGCAGGCCGGTTGACCCCGGGCGCGGGGTGAGCGGCCGGACACCCCGCGTGACCGCACGGGCCCGCCGTCTCGCGCCGCGCCCGTCCCGGGCCCCGGTGGGATGATCGGGGCATGGCGCGGGACACGGGCGGTGACGGGTACCTGCTGGACAACCGGCAGGCCGAGGCGGGGGTGCGGATCAACGCGCTCGCGGAGCTCTTCGACCCCTCGACCTTCCGGCACTTCGAACGGGTCGGGGCCGGGGCCGGGTGGCGCTGCTGGGAGATCGGCGCCGGCGGGCCCACCGTCCCGGCCTGGCTGGCCCGACGCGTCGGCCCGGACGGGTACGTCGTCGCCACCGACATCGACACCTCCTGGCTCCCAGGCGCGCGCGGCTTCGAGGTGCTGCGCCACGACGTGGCCGCCGAAGAGCCCCCGCCGGGCGGGCCGTTCGACCTCGTCCACGCCCGGCTGGTGCTGGTCCACGTCGCCGACCGGGACCGGGCGCTGCGCACGATGGCCGCCGCGCTGCGCCCCGGCGGCTGGCTCGTCCTGGAGGACGCCGACCCCGAACTCCAGCCGCTGATCAGCCCCGACGAGTACGGCCCGGAGCAGGAGCTCGCCAACCGGCTGCGGCGCGGCTTCCGCACGCTGCTCCGGCAGCGCGGCGCCGACCTGGCGTACGGGCGCAGGCTGCCGCGGCTGCTGCGCGGCGCCGGGCTGGCCGATGTCGGGGCCGACGCCTACTTCCCGATCACCTCGCCCGCCTGCACCGTCCTGGAGGAGGCCACCGTCCACCAGGTCCAAGGCCGGCTCGTCGCCGAGGGGCTGGCCACCGAGGAGGAGATCGAACGCCATCTGGCGAATCTCGCCACCGGGGGCCTCGATCTGGCCACTTCGCCGATGATCTCGGCCTGGGGCCGCCGTCCGTCCGCCGCCTGACGGCGCACCCGGCCGCCCTCGCCCCGCGCGCACCGGCGCACGGCCGCCGTTCCGAAAAATCCTCCGGCCCTCCGGCGGCGCACCGCAACTTCCTTCGGCGCGGGGCCTGTTCACCCCTTCCGAACTGGGACGTTGTCTCACTGGGCGGTCCCGGGCGGGCTGTCCATACGCTGTCTCACTGTGCGGAACGCGGGTCGGACTCGGCGGAGGGCACGGGCTTTTGGCATATGTTCACCGGCTGCTGATATGAGCCCCGCACGGCCGAACTAACCACGGACCTGCCGGGGCGTCCGGGCGTGCGCGTTCGGACCCGGTGGCCCGGCGCCGGGCCTGATCTTATGTTCGCCAGTGCCGCGGTGCCGACCGCCCGCGATTCGTGCGCCTTCACCAGGGGACGAGTGCCCGTGCGAACCACGCCCGCCCCTGGGCGCGTAGCCACCTCAGAACGGGAGACCAGGGATGGCGGGCAACACGAAGCAGGCCGGTGCGTCGGTGACGAGCCGGGTGCTGGCAGTTCTGGAAACGTTCGACGTGACGCATCAGCAGCTGACCTTGACCGAGATCGCCAGGCGGGCCGAACTGCCCGTCGCCACCGTGCACCGCCTGCTCTCCGAACTGGAGAGGTGGCGCGCGGTGGAACGCGGCGCCGACGGCCGGTACCGCATCGGACTGCGCCTGTGGGAGGTCGGCAGCCTGGCCTCCGCCAGGATGCAGCTCCGCGAAGCGGCGATGCCCTACCTGCACGCCCTGCACGAGGCCACCAGAGCCCACGTCTTCATCGCCGTCGCCGACGGCGCCGACGCGGTGTACGTGGAACGCTTCGGGCCGCACCAGCTGCGCGCCGGCAGCCCCGAAGCACGGCGCCTGCGGCAGCCGTTGGACAGATCGGCCGCCGGGCTCGCGCTGCTCGCCTACCAGGGCGAGAGCCGCCGCCGCGGCCCCGCGCCCCGGAGCCAGCTGCTCGACGCGACCCTGCGCAAGGTGCGCCGGCAGGGCTACGCGGCCCTCACCGACCGTACCGACACCGGCCTGCAGACCATCGCCGTCCCCGTGCTCCGGCCGAGCGGCCGGGCCGAGGCCGCGCTCGGTCTGTCGGCCAGGGCCACGGCCGGCCTCGGCCAGTGGCGGGAGCCGCTGCTCTCGGCGGCCTCGGGAATGCAGCGCGTCCTCCTCGGGCGGGTGGACGACGAACCGGCGTGACCGGCTCCGGCGCCGGTTCGTCCGTGGCAGGCGGCGATGATGACGTCCCCGCGTGCCACGGCGGCGCCGCCCGCCACTCAGCGGAAGGAACCGCCCCGTGCTTCCGGTGAACGGAAGCACCCCGCACGGCGGCCCGCGTCCCTGCCGATGATGTCCCCGTCCCGGCCGTACGCACCCGAGGAGCCACTTGTGAACAGCCCCGCTGCCAACCGTCCCGCCTTCGACCTGATCCGCGGCCACGTCACGGCCTCCACCTTCGCCGCGCTCGACATGACGGGCTCCCTGGACCGGCTCGCCGAGCGGGGGCTGTCCGTCGAGGAGGCGGGCAGCAACCGGTTCCTTTCCGAGGGACTCTTCCGCTACCTGTCGCAGCGCGGCGTCCTTTACCTGGAGGGCGACCGCTACCACCTGACCGAGACCGGCCGCAGCCTGTACGAGGACCGCGGCTACCTGGTCTGGCTGGCCGGCGGCTACAGCGAGCCGCTGCGCCGCTTCGGCGACCTGCTGACCGGACAGGCCACCTACCGCAAGGAGGTGCTGCGGGACGGCAAATGGGTGGCCGTCGGCTCGGCGCTGCTCGGCAAGAAGGACGTGCAGCCCGAGGTCGTGAAGCTGATGAGCGACCTGGAGTTCAGCCGGGTCGCCGACATCGGCTGCGGCAACGCGCACTTCCTGATCACCCTGCACGACCAGCTGGGCTGCAGCGGACTGGGCGTCGACATCAGCCCGGAGGCGGTCGAGGAGGCCCGGCGCGAGATCGACGCCGCGGGCAAGTCCGCCCACATCGACACCGTGGTGGCGGACGGCAGCGACATCTCCTCCATCCAGGGCCTGGAGGACGTCGACCTGGCCGTCACCTTCTTCTTCCTGCACGAGGTCTACGAGAAGGGCTTCGACGCGCTCGTCGACTACCTGCGGCAGCTCGCCGCCCGCCTGCCCGCGGGCGCCCACGTGCTGACCGCCGAGGTCACCGCCACGCCCAGCTCGACCAGGACGGACGACGTCTTCGGCCCCGAATTCGCCCTGGTGCACTCGGTGATGGGCCAGTACCTGCTGGACGAGGACGGCTGGCGCCGGGCGTTCACCGAGGCCGGACTGACGGTCAAGGCCATGGTCCGCCCGGCGATGCCCGACGGACTGCTGGTCCTGGCGCAGAAGAACGCCTGACCGCGGCGGTGACGCACGGGCCCTCCGCCGGGAGGGCCCGTGCGCCCGTGCGTCAGGGCGCCTCGTGGCCGGGGCCCGGCGGGCGGGTGCGCGGGCGTCCGTCGCCGTCCCGGCGGCCGCCCGGGCCGTGCTTGCTGACCAGCGGCTGCACGACCCGGGTCTCCAGCTGCTCGTAGACGATCGAGGTGCGCACGTCGGCGACCTCCCGGCGTTCGGTCAGCTCGTCGATGATGAAGTCGTACAGCGAGTCGTTGTCCGGAACCGCCATGTGGATCAGGAAGTCGTCGCTGCCCGTGGTGACGAACAGCGCCACCACCTCGGGGCGCATCCGCGCCCACTCGCGGAACCCCTCCAGCACCGTGCGGGACGGCGGCCGGATGCGGACCGCGATCAGGGCCTGAGTGGGCCGGCCGATGGCCTCCAGGTCCACCTCGGCGGTGAACCCCTTGAGCACACCGCGGCGTTGCAGCGACCGGAGACGCTCCAGGGACGTGGACGGCGCGACCCCGGCGGCGGCGGCCAGCTCTCTGTTGGTCTGGCGCGCGTCCCGCTGTATCTCCCGGAGCAGGACACAGTCCACTTCGTCCAGTTGCACTCAGAACCCCCGAGGGTGCGTACGTCTGTTGACTCGGGGGTCAGGATGCCTCAGCGGGCTGTGAGGCAAAACGGAAGCCTTGGTTCACGGTGCCGACTTGGCCAACTCCAACTCGGCTCAACCTCGTTCGGCGGGCAGCCGTCCGGCACGCCGCCGCTCCCCGTGCGGGTCCGCCGGGCCGTCCGCTGTGCCGGTGCCGGGGAGGGTATCGGGAAGGGGTGCCCCCTTTTGCGCCCGCCCGAAGAAGCCCGCGGGCACGCTCACCGCTACCAGCCCGACCAGCAGCAGCGCCATACCGAATCCGGCCACGAGGGAGAGCTGTTCACCGAGCACGAGGAGGCCGAGTACGGCCGCCACCAGCGGTTCCGCGAGGCTGAGCGTCCCCGCCGTCCCGGCCGTCACCCGGCGCAGCCCCGTCACGAACAGCATGTAGGCGCCGGCGGTGGCGAACACGCCCAGCCAGAGCAGGAGTCCGGGCCCGGAGCCGGTGACCAGGCCGCCGGAGTCCCGCACCAGCGCCGGGACGAGCGCGAGGCCGCCGATCAGCAGCGTCGCCGCGACCGCGGCCGGCATGCTCGCGCCCTGGTCGGACAGCTGCTTCGCGGCGACGGTGTACAGGCCGTAACAGATGCCCGAGACGATGCCCAGGACCACGCCGCTGACGGCCACCTGCCCGCCGCCCGGCCCCAGCAGCAGCACGCAGCCGGCCACGGCCGCCGCGGTGCCCACCGCCCAGGCGGCGGTGAGGCGTTCACCGGTGACGAGCCGGGCGCAGAGCCCGGTGGCCACCGGCGCCACCCCGAGCGCCACCGCGGTGGCCAGCGCGGCGCCGGTACGGCTCACCGCGAACATGAACCCGGCCTGGTAGACGGCGGTCGCCAGCGCCGCCGCCACCACCCAGGGGCCCACCCGGCGGGTGCACAGCAGCCGCAGCCCGGAACGGGCGCCCGGCAGCAGCAGCGCCACCGCCGCCAGCACCGCTCCGCCGATGAGCAGGCGCACCGCGCCCAGGGACACGGGATCGGCTCCGGAGTCCGCCCACACCTGGACGGGGCCCACCGTCCCCCACAGACAGGCCGCCGCGAGGACCGGCAGGGTTCCGCCGTACAGGTGTGAGCGCGTGTGTGATTCGGTCATGCGGGCCGACAGTAGGCATCCGTTGCGGAAGTGTCGACGGACTCCGAACACCGTTCGGAATCGGCGGCCGCGGCACGCGCGCCGTCGAACCGCACCCCGCCCTCGGCGGCGGCGGGGGAACGAAGTGCGGTGCGCCCGGCGGGAGTTACGCGGTACGCGGCAGCCAGCGCGAACGGCGGTTCTCGTACGCGCTGATGTCCGTCTCGTGCCGCAGCGTGGCCCCGATCGCGTCCAGTCCGTTCAGCAGCCGGAACCGGCTGTGCGCGTCGAGCGTGAAGTCCACCCGCGCGTCCCCCGCGGTGACCGCGCACTCCTCCAGGTCGACCGTGAAGACCGTCTCCGGCGCCCGCTCGGCGATCTCCCAGAGCCGCTCCGTCTCCTCCTCGGTGATCCGCACCGGCAGCAGCCCGTTGCCGATCGCGTTGCCCTGGAAGATGTCGCTGAACGACGGGGCGAGCACCGCCCGGAACCCGTGGTCCATCAGCGCCCACACCGCGTGCTCCCGCGAGGAACCGATGCCGAAGCCCTCACCCGCGACCAGCACACTGCCCCGCGCGTACTCGGGACGCGCCAGCAGATAGCCGGGGTCGTCCCGCCACTCGGCGAACAGCGCGTCCGCGTACCCGGTGCGCCCGATGCGCTTGCAGAACTCGCCCGGAATGATCTGGTCGGTGTCCACATGGCGCCGCCGCAGCGGCACCGCCGTCCCCCGGTGCACGGTGAACTTCCGCATCTCGCACGCTCCTTGTCGTCTCCGGTGCACCGCGCGGCGCACCGCACCGAACCTAGGAGCGGACGGCCGGCGGAGCGGACGCTTTGCACTGAGTGAAAAGGCCCGGACCCCCGCCACCGGCCCCGTGCTCGAATGAGGTCCACCGAGCGGCAGTTGCCCGCCCGGCCCCTCCTTCCGCGACGACCGTGGAGCACGGACATGCCGCTGATCGAAGTCACCGTGGCCGAGGGCCGTTCCCAGGACCGCCTGCGTGCCCTGCTGGACGCCGTGCACCACGCGGCACGCGACGCGCTCGACGTGACGGACGACCAGATCCGGGTGCTGGTCCGCGAGGTCCCCGCACGCCTGTGGTCGGCGGGCGGGCGCACGCTCGCCGAGCGGAACGGGCCGGGACCCGGCACGCAGGACGGTCCGCCGAGTGAGCAGCCGACCCCAAGGTGAGGTGCCCAGTATGAGGAACGTCGCGATCCAGCGGCCCAGCGGTATGCCCGTCTCCCGGTACCGGGCCTACCCGACGCTCGACCTGCCCGACCGCACCTGGCCGGACACCGTCATCACCGCCGCGCCCCAGTGGTGCTCCGTCGACCTGCGGGACGGCAACCAGGCGCTCGCCGACCCCATGGACCCCGAGCGCAAGCTGCGGATGTTCCGCCTCCTGGTGGCCCTGGGCTACAAGCAGATCGAGATCGGCTACCCCACCGCCAGCCAGGCCGACTTCGACTTCTGCCGCAGCCTGGTCGACCGGGACCTCATCCCCGAGGACGTCGTCGTCCAGGTCGTCACCCCCTCGCGGGAGGACTTCATCGAGCGCACCTTCCAGGCCGTGGCGGGTGCCAGGAACGCGATCATCAACCTCTACAACTCGACGTCCGCGCTCCAGCGCAGGGTCGTCTTCCACCTCGACCGGGACGGGGTGCGGGACCTGGCCGTGGCCGGCGCCCGGCAGTGCGTGAAACAGGCCGAGGCGCTGCCCGGCACCGACTTCACCTTCCAGTACTCCGTGGAGTCCTACACCGGCACCGAACTGGACTTCTCCCTGGAGGTCTGCAACGCGGTCAACGACGTGTGGCAGCCCGGCCCGGACCGTCCCACCGTCATCAACCTCCCGGCCACGGTGGAGACCTCGACACCGAACGTGTACGCCGACTCGATCGAGTGGATGCACCGCAACCTGGACCGCCGCGACTCCCTGGTGCTGTCCGTGCACCCGCACAACGACCGGGGCTCCGGCATCGCCACCGCCGAACTCGGCGTCATGGCGGGCGCCGAGCGGATCGAGGGCTGCCTCTTCGGCAACGGCGAGCGCACCGGCAACGTCTGCCTCGTCACCCTGGCCCTGAACCTCTTCACCCAGGGCATCGACCCGATGATCGACCTCTCCGACATCGACGAGGTGAAACGGACCGTCGAGGAGTGCAACCGGCTCCCCGTCCACCCGCGCCACCCCTACGGCGGCGAACTGGTGCACACCGCCTTCTCCGGCACCCACCAGGACGCCATCAAGAAAGGCATGGAGGCCCTCGCCGAGGACGCCGGAACCGCCGGCGTCGCCCTGGAGAAGTACCCCTGGGAGGTCCCGTACCTCCCCGTCGACCCGAAGGACGTCGGACGCACCTACGAGGCCGTCGTCCGGGTCAACTCCCAGTCGGGCAAGGCCGGACCGGCGTACGTCCTCAAGGAGGCGCACGGCATCGACCTGCCCAGGGAGCTCCAGATCGAGTTCTCCCGGCACGTGCAGCGCCGCACCGACGAGGCCGGCGGCGAGGTCACCGCGGCCCACCTCCTGGAGCTCTTCGAGCAGGCGTACCTGGACCCCGCCGACGGCCGGTACGCGGCCGCGCCCGACGAGGCCACCGTCGTCGAGTCGCACACCCAGCCGTGGACCCGCGAGGGCCGCGCGCTGACCCTCGCCCACGCCCGCTGCGAGGCGGGCGGCCGCACGGTGTGGGCCGTCGGCCTCGGCGACACCCCTGACCAGGCCCTGGACACCGCGCGCCGCCGGGCGGCAGCCCGCGCCGCGCGCGAGCGGACAGCGGCCGGACCGCGGTAACACCGCAGGTCCCCCCGAGAGTTCGTGCCCCGCCGCCGCACGGCGGGCGTGGCAGCCCGGTCACGCGTCTCCCCGACCGGGCCGCGCGCCCCGCCGTGGCGCCCTGGCGGCCGGGCACGGACGGCCACAGCCACCGACACCCGGAGGGAGGTGTCCAGCATGAAGATCGAGCGCATCCACGAGGAGGGCCTCGTCAAGGAGTGGCACGCCAACGTCATCTGATGACGGGCACGTGCTGACGACCGTGGCGGGGAGCCGGCCCCGCGCCCTCCCCGCCACGGTACGCGCGCCGCCCGGGCGCACCACCCATCACCTCGACTCACCACACGAGAAGGAGACGCCCGGATGCGTCGACCCAGGGTCAAGGAGTTCCTCCGGATCTACCAGGTGGACGAGGAACCCCACCTGTACATCGGCATCGGGCCGGAGAAGTTCCGCATCACGGACCCGACCCCGGACATGGTGTCCTTCGTGCTCGACCTCGACGGCACCCGCACCCTGGAGGAGCTGCGCGCCGGCTACCCGGAGACCGACGAGTGGCTGGAGGTCCTCGGCTCCGAGGGCGTCCTGGACGACGCCGCGCACGTCCCCGACCTCGACGCCGACGACGTCCGCCGCTGGAGCCGCCAGATCAACCACCTGCGGCTGTACGACCACGACGACTGGAACGGCTACGAGGGCATGCGCCGGCTGCGCGAGGCCCGCGTCGTCATCATCGGCACCGGCGCCGGCGGCACCACCCTGCTCCGGCTGCTCAACGCGGCGGGCATCGGCACCCTGGAGGCCGTCGACTTCGACACCTTCGCCGAGGAGAACCTGCCCACCCACCCGACCTTCGACGAACAGGACGTCGGCGTCCACAAGCTGGAGGCCCTGGAGCGCCATCTCGCCCTGCAGAACTCCCGGTCGAGGTTCATCCAGCACCGGACGCGGATCGAGTCGGCCGACGACATCGTCAAACTCGTCGACGGCGCCGACTTCTTCTTCAACGCCTACGACCGGCCCCGCAACAAGGCCATCCGCTGGTCCAACGAGGCCAGCCTGCGCACCGGGGTGCCGTTCGGGCAGATCGGCATCACCAACAAGGGCGCCCGGGTCGGCCCGACGATGCTCCCCGGCCGCACCCCCTGCATGGAGTGCGTCGGCATCCGGGACCTGAAGGTGCTGCGTCCGGAGAAGTCCGGCAGCCTCACCGGAACGCTGGTGGCGATGGTCGCCGGCATCGCGGTGAACGAGGTCGTCGGCCTGGTCTCCGGCGCCAAGGACACCTCCCGCACGGCGGGCCAGAGCCTCTACGTCAACGCCGAGACGCTCACCTTCGACTTCACGCCCTTCTCCTTCCGCGACGGGTGCCCGTGCAGGGAAGGCCGGCCGCCGCAGTGACCTTCACGCAGGACGATCCCCCCGCCCCGGAGTCCCCGGCTCGCACGGGGACGGCGGAGTCGGGAGCCGCCGCCCTGGCCCGCTCCTGGGCGCCGACCGCGCTCGGCTCGTCCATGCTGGCCTGGGAGATCCCCCTGGTGGTGGCGATCGCGGCCCGGATGCCGGACGGCGCCGACGCGGTCGCCGCGCTGGGGGTCGGGCTGTCCGTCCTGTTCGTCGCCAACTCGCCCGCGCTGGCGATGGCCCCCCTCGTGGTGGCCGAGCTCGCCGGGCAGGGCTCGCGGGCCCTGCTCCGGTGGGCGGCGGCGACCGGACTGGCCGGCAGCGCGGCCCTGACGGCCTGCGCGGCCGTACCGGGCCTGCGGGAATTCCTCCCCCAACTCCTCGGGCTGCCCGGTGAGTTGCACGACGCCTTCCGGCTCAGCCTGCTCTCCTTCGCGACCGCCCCGCTGGCGGTGGCGCTCCGCCGCTACCTGCACGGCCGGCTGATCACCCGGGACACCACCCGGGCCATCGCCGTCTCCACCGGCGTACGGATCGCGGCCACCGGACTGGCGGGCCTCGTCGCCTGGTGGACGGGCGTCCCCGCGGCGGCCGCCGGCGGACTCGCGCTGTCCGCCGGTGCCTGGGCGGAGACCGCGGGGCTCCTCCTCGCCGTCCGCCGCCTCGCGCCCGTGCCGGCGGCCCGGGCGCGCGGGCTGCTCGTGCAGCACGCCAGGATCACCTCCAGCGTGCTGCTCAACATGAGCCCCGCGCTGGTCACCACCGTGGTCCTCACCCGCGCGGCCTCCGCCGAGGACTCGCTGGTGGTCTGGCCCGCGATCTACGGGCTCCTGTCCCTGGGCACCGTCCCGCTGTCCGACCTGGACACCGTCGGCGCCGCCTTCCTGCGCCGGTCCGGACGGCCGGGCACCCTCTCGCGCTTCACGTTCCTGCTCGCCGGCGGACTCCTCGGCGCGGGGCTGCTGGTGGCGCTCACCCCGCTCGCGCGCCTGTACCTGGTCGACTTCAGCCACGTGCCCGACGGCCCCGCCGGGCTCGGCCTGCGCTGGATCGCCCTGCTCGCCGTGGTGCCCGCACTGTGGGCGGTACGCGGACGGCTGCGGGCCAGGGCACTGGCCGAGGAGCGCACGCGCATCCTGCCGCGCGCCGCCCTCGCCCACCTGATCGGCATGATCGGCCTCGGCCTCCTCCTCGTCCGCACCCCCCTGCCCGGGGTGGCCTGCGCCTCCCTGGCCCTGATCGGCGCCCTGGTCATCGAGATGCTGGCGCTGCGGGGAGTCCGTACGGGCCGGCCGGGGCCCGGCACCTGAGCCCGCGCCGCAAGCCCTCTCCGGCCTCCCCGCCCGAACTCGCCCACCAGCGGGCTCAGTTCACCGGGGAGGCCGGTTCCGGCGTCTCCGCCGCCGTGGGCGCGACGCTGCGGGCCGGCAGCACGGCCAGGCAGACGAGGGTGGCCCCGAACAGCGCGGCCGAGCAGCCGATCAGGGTCGTGGTGTAGCTGCCCGTCAGGTCGTGCAGCAGCCCGGGCACGTAACTGCCCACGGCGGAGCCGAGCTGGTGCCCCATGGACAGGAACCCGAAGACCAGCCCGAGCGCGGCGGGCGGGAAGTGCCGGGTGGCGATGAGGTGCGTCGGGGTGACCGTCGCGAAGTCGACCAGGCCGAAGACCACGGCGAAGGCCACCAGCCAGCCGCCGTGCGGCGCCATGGCCAGCAGGATCAGGCTCAGCGTCCGCACGCCGTACAACACTGCCAGGATGCGGGCGCAGTTGTAGCGGTCGCTCAGCGGGCCCGAGGCCAGGATGCCGGTGATGTTGGCCGCGGCCAGCAGGCTCACGGTGGTGCCGGTCAGCGCCGTCGAGTTGCCGTGGTCGTGCGCGAGCGGCACCAGATGGGTGTCGATCAGCCCGGTCGTGGTCACCCCGCACACGAAGAACGGCGCCACCAGCGCCCAGAGCACCGGGGAGCGCAGCACCCGCCGCCCGGCCCCGCCGCCCCCGGCCGGCTCCTCCCCGGCCGGCGCGGGCGCGGGCCCGCCGTACGGTTCGAGGCCCTTCTCGGCCGGGGCCGAGCGCAGCAGCACGGCGATCAGCGGGCCCACCACCAGCATCAGCGCGGCACCCTCGACGGCGAGCGTGGTGCTCCAGCCGTACGCGTCGATCAGGGCCAGCGACAGCGGGACGAAGACGAACTGCCCGGCGCCGAAGCCCGATTCGACGAACGAGAAGGCCACGCCCCGCCGCGTGGTGAACCACTGGCTCACCACGAGCCCGGCCGTCACACCCGAGGCGGCGCTGAAGCCGAGCGAGGCGAGCAGCCCGTACAGCACGGCGAGCCAGGCCACGTCCGGCGCCTGCGAGGAGGCGACCAGGCCGAGCCCGGCGACGACGACACCGGCCGACAGCACCGCCCGCGCCCCGTACCGGTCGGAGAGCCGGCCGACGAGCGGCTGGGTGAGGCCGTAGATCACGAAGCTGGCCGTGCCGACCAGACTGATCGTGCCCCGGCTGACGTCGAGGTCGTCCTGCCAGGCGGGGACGAAGGCACCGAACGCGATGCGGGTGCCCTGCGCGGTGAGCAGTCCGAGCAGGACCAGGGCGAGCATCCCCCAGGCGGGATGGACGCGTACGGCGGGCCGGGACGTCATCGGTCTCCTCTCGCTGTGGAGTTGAGCGGTTCGAGCCGGTCGGCTCGTCTCTCATGCTGGGACCCCGAGATCGAATAGGACGCTCTGGTTCCGCTCAGTAGAAGGGTCCGTTCCACGACTCCCGGCCGCGCGGCAAGGATTCAGTCACCGAGGTCGGGCGACCGGCCGGACCCGACGGTGAGCAAGAGGGGTGACCACCGTGACAACCGTGCCGACCGACATCCACGCCATCGCCGCCGAGCTGCTCCGGGCCGAGGACCGGGGCGCCGAGACCGACCTGCTGACCTCCCGGCTGCCCGGCCTCGACGTGGAGACGGCGTACGACATCCAGGCCGAGACGCTGGCGCTGCGCAAGCGGCGCGGCGAGCGCGTCGTCGGCGTCAAGCTCGGGCTCACCTCGCCCGCCAAGCAGCGGCGGATGAACGTCGACGAACCGCTGGTGGCCTGGCTGACCGACCGGATGACGCTCGGCCCCGGCGCGAAGGTGCCGCTGGAGCCACTCATCCACCCGCGCGTCGAGCCGGAGATCGTCCTGGAGATCGGCGCCCCGCTGGCCGGCCCCGGTGTCACGGCCGGGCAGGCCCTGGAGTGCGTCAGCGCCGTACGGGCGGGCCTGGAGGTCATCGACAGCCGGTACCGCGACTACCGCTTCACCCTGCCCGACGTCATCGCCGACAACGCCTCCAGCGCCCACTACGCGCTCGCCGGGACGTCAACACCCCCCGGCGGCCTGGACCTTGTGGCCGAGCCCTGCCGGATGGAGAAGAACGGGCAGCCGGTCAGCGAGGGCGTCGGCGCCGACGTGCTGGGCGACCCGCTCCGGGCCCTGGTCTTCGCGGCCGAGCTGCTCGGACGCCGCGGCATCCGGATCGAACCCGGCTGGACCGTCCTCACCGGCGGCATCACCGACGCCGTCCCCGTCACCGCCGGGGACGAGGTCACCGCGTACTTCGGCACCCTCGGCGAGGTCACCGTCCGCACCTGACGGCCGCTTCCCCCGCCCCGGCCGTCAGCACCTCCGTACGCCCCGACTTCACCCGCCCGCACGGGCTCAGGAACCGCACGAGAAGGAGTCAGGCATGAGCAAGCCGTTCATCGGCCACGTGATCGACGGCAAGGAGGACGAGTCCGCCGACGGCCGCCGCTTCCCGACCGTCGACCCGTGGCGGCGCGGCGAGTGGGCCGAGGTGGCCGAGGGCGGCGCGGACGACGTCGAACGGGCCGTGACCTCCGCGCGCCGCGCCTTCACCGGCGGCGACTGGCCGCGCATGGGGTACGCCGAACGCGGCCGCGCGCTGCACGCCCTGGCCGGCCTGATCGAGGCGCACGCCGAGGAGCTGGCCGCCGCCGACAGCCGCGACATGGGCCGACCGCTCGGCCAGGCCCTGGCCAAGGACGTCACCCGGGCCGCCGCCAACTTCCGCTTCTTCGCCGACCACGCGCGGATCGCCGAGTCCCAGCACCTGCCCTCGGACCTCGGCTGCCACGTCTACACCCGCTTCGACCCGGCCGGGGTGGTCGCCGCCGTCTCCCCGTGGAACTTCCCGCTCATGCTGGAGAGCTGGAAGATCGCCCCGGCCCTCGCGCACGGCAACACCGTCGTGCTCAAACCGGCCGAGCAGAGCCCCGCCTCCGCGACGCTCCTCGCGAAGCTCGCCGCGGAGGCCGGGCTCCCCGCCGGCACCCTGAACGTCGTGCACGGCCACGGCCCCGGAGCGGCCGGGGAGTTCCTGGTCACCCACCCCGGCGTCGACCGGATCACCTTCACCGGCGAGTCGGCCACCGGCCGGGCCATCGCGCGCGGCGCCGCCTCGCATCTCACGCCCGTCAGCATGGAGTTGGGCGGCAAGGGCGCCAACGTCGTCTTCGCCGACGCCGACCTGGACCTCGCCGTGAGCTGGTCCGTGCAGGCCGCGTTCAGCAACGCGGGCCAGGTCTGCCTGGCCGGGAGCAGGCTGTTCGTCGAGCGGCCGGTGTACGAGGAGTTCCTCGCCCGCTTCACCGCGGCCGCCGAGCGGCTGACCGTCGGCGACCCGGCGGACCCGGCCACCGACATCGGCCCGCTCGCCTCCGCCGAGCACCACGCCAAGGTCACCTCGTACCTCGACGCGCTCGGCACCGGCGACGCCGGACAGGGCCGGATCGTCACCGGCGGCCGGTACGGGGAGGACACCTGGGCGGTACGGCCCACCGTGATCACCGACGCGGCGCCGGACGCGCCCGTGTGCCGGGAGGAGATCTTCGGCCCGCTCGTCGTCGTCACCCCCTTCGACCGGGAGGACGAGGCCGTCACGCTGGCCAACGACACCCCCTACGGCCTCAACGCGATGGTGTTCACCGAGAACCTCCGCCGCGCGCACCGCGTCTCCGCGGCGCTCAAGGGCGGCACCGTCTGGGTCAACTGCTTCTTCGTGCGGGACCTGCGGGCCCCGTTCGGCGGCGCGGGCCAGTCCGGGATCGGCCGCGAAGGCGGCGCGTACAGCAGGGAGTTCTTCACCGAGCCGAAGGCCGTGGTGATGAACGTCGGTATGTCCGAAGGGCATTGAGCGCGCCCGGCACCGGGCCGGGCGGCGCGCGCCCCGCATCCTCAGGAGAGGACGACAGACCAGTGAATCTGTACCGAGTCCAACGAGCCGTGTTCGACACCGTCCGCGGCACCCGCCCCGCGGCCTGCGCCTGCCCGCGCGGCACGGACGAGGCCGCCGGCGGGCGGCTGACCGAGAGCGAGGCCGCGCTCCTCGAACGGCAGGACCTGCGCGGCCTGTTCACCGCCGGCGTCCACCCCGTCCTCGTCAACGCCTACGCCCGCTCCATCGGCAAGGCACGCGACGAGTACCGGGAGATCCTGGCCGGCACCCTGACCACGAGCGAGCGGGAGGTCCGGTGGCGTCCCTGACCGCGGCCTTCGCCGCCTCCCACGCGCCCATGATGCTCGCCGCCGCCGACAGCGCCCCGGCGGCCCAGCACGACGCCTTCATGGCCGGGCTGCGGCAGGCCGCCGCGCGGGTGCGCGCCTCCGGCGCCGAGGCCGTGATCATCCTGTCCAACGAGCACTTCACCAACTTCTTCCTGGAGAACTTCCCCCAGACCTGCGTGGGCGTCGCCGAGGCCAACACCGGCCCCGCCGAACCCTGGCTCCCCATCCCCAGGCGTCCCGTCCCCGGCAGCCCCGCTCTCGCCCACGGCCTGTTGAGCGGCCTGCACGAGGCGGGCGCCACCCCCTCGTTCTCGGAGCATCTGACCCTGGACCACGGGATCATGACGCTCTACCACGCCGTCGACCCCGACGGACGGCTGCCGCTCGTCCCGCTGCTCCAGAACTGCGCGGTGCGGCCCATGCTGTCGCTGCGCCAGTGCTTCACCTTCGGGCAGCGGCTCCGCGCCGCGATCGACGCGTGCACCGCCGTCGACCGGGTCGCCCTGGTCGCGGCGGGCGGACTGTCGCACTGGGTCGGCAACGAACGGATCGGCGACATCGACGAGGACTTCGACCGCTGGTTCCTGACCAGGCTGGAGAAGAACTCCTTCGACGACGTCCTCGACATGGACGACGCCGAACTCGACCAGGCGGGCAACGGCGCCCACGAGATCCGCAGCTGGCTCACCCTCGCCGCGGCCGTCGACCGCCCCGCCCGCGTCCTGGCGTACGAGCCCATCCGCGCCTGGGTCACCGGCATGGGCGTCGCCGAGTACGACATGACGGGCGGCGGCCGGTGAGCGGCCCCGGCTGCCTGGGCCCCGCAACTCCCGGCGTGCACACGGCATTCGACATCCACGCGCACGCCATGCCGCTGCCCCTCCTGGAGCGGCTCGCCGCACGCGGCCTCGCCGACCTCGCCGCACTGCCCGAGGGTGTCCTGCGCCTGGACCACCGCATCTCCGGCCTCGCCGACGACCGCGCCCCGATCCCCTGCCCGCCCGAGCAGTACGACACCGCGGCCCGCCTGGCCCGGATGGACCGCGAACAGGTCGGCCGCCAGGCGGTCTCCCTGCCGCCGTTCCTCACCTGCGCCACGGCGGAGGACGAGGCCCTGGCGCTCGACGTGGTCCGCGCGGGCAACGACGCGCTGGCCGAGTTCACCGCCCGGGCACCCGACCGCCTCACCGCACTCGGCACCGCACCGGCCGGGTTCGAGGGCGCGGCCCGGGAGGCGGCCCGCTGCCTCGACGAACTGGGTACCCCCGGCATCGCCTGCGGCACCCAGGGGCGGCGGCGCGAACTCGACCACCCGGTCAACGAGGACCTGTGGGCCCTCCTCGCCGCACGCCGCACCTTCACCTTCGTCCACCCCTCGTCCGCGCCCGGGCTCGACCGCATGGGCGACCTCTGGCTGCCGCAACTGGCCGGATACCCCATGGAGACCGCGCTCGCCGCCTCCCGCCTGGTGCTCGGCGGGCTGCTCGACCGGCACGAGCTGACGCTCTGCCTCGCGCACGGCGGCGGCTGCCTGCCGTCGCTGCGCGGCCGGCTGACCCTCGGCTGGGAACGCAAGCCGCAGGCCCGCCGCTCCCGCGTCGCACCCGCCGAACGGATCGACGCCTTCTACTACGACACCGCCGTCTTCTCGGCCCCGCTGCTGCGCGAACTGGTCGACCGCGTCGGCGCCGACCACGTCCTGCTCGGCACCGACACCCCCTTCGACCTCGCCGACACCACCCCGCTGGCCACCGTGCGCGCCCTCGGCCTCGGCGCCCGCGCAACGGCGTCGATCCTGCACGGGAACGCCGAACGTGCCCTGGGCGCCCCCGCCCCGGCACCGGCCGCGTGAGCATCCCCGCCGGTACCTCCCGTCGACACGTCCTCGCACACCGACCGAAGGAGTACGTCACCGTGGAACGCGCATGTGACCCTGTGCCCACCCCCGCGGGAGGTGCCCTCACGGGCCTGCCGCGCCGGGCCGGGAACCTGACCGGACTGAGCGCCATGACCCTGCGCACCGCCGGCTTCGCCGCCCGGGCCGGCGCGGCGGCGAGCGCCGGCTTCGACGGCATCGGCCTGCGGATCGGCGACTACCGGGAGGCCAGGCGCCAGGGCTGGTCGGACCGGGACATGCAGGACCTCCTGGAGCGGCACGGACTCCGCGTCACCGAGGTGGAACTGCTCCGCTCCTGGTGGACCCGGCCCACCGCCGAGTCCGTCGCCGAGGAGGACGACGCCTTCCGCATCGCCCGCCTCTTCGGCGCGGAACGGGTCAACGCCGGTCTGCCCGACGGCACCGCCGAGACCGACCTCGTCCGTGAGTACGCCCGGCTCTGCGCCCGCGCCGAACGGGACGGTCTCCTGGTGCCCCTGGAGTTCATGCCGTACGGCGCCGTCACCTCGCTCGCGCAGGCGAACCGCATCGTCGAGGAGGCCGGAAGCCCCAACGGCGGCCTGCTGGTGGACACCTGGCACTGCCACCGCACCGGCGTGCGCCCGGCGGACCTGGCCGCGCTGCCGCCCGAGCGGGTCCTCTCGGTGCAGATCTGCGACGCCCCCGCCGCCCCGCACCAGGACCTGCGGCACGAGGCCAGGCACCTGCGGCTGCTGCCCGGCAGGGGAGCCGCCGACATCAGCGGCCTGCTCCGGGCCCTCGGCGGCTGCCCCCGGGTCACCGGGGTCAGCGTCGAGGTCATGTCCGACGCGCTCGACGCCCTGCCGCCCCACACCACCGCCGCCCTGGCCCGTTCGGCGGCGCAGGGCGTCCTCACGGAAAGCGACTGGATCTGATGGATGCCACCACCGTCCGCTCCGCGGACCCGTCCCTCGCACTCGCCCCGGGCCACGACGCCGTCGCAGCCCAGCAGCCCGACTGGTCCGGCCACCCGGACCTGCCGTTCTGCCGCGCCGAACTCCGCCGCTCCGCCGCGCTGGTCGACCCCGGACAGCTCACCGACCTGACCGCGAAGCTGGCCCGCGTCGCCGCGGGCGAGGCACACGTCTTCCAGGCCGGGGACTGCGCCGAGAGCCTGCACGAGTGCCAGCCCGCGCACGTCCGGGCCAAGCTGGACACCCTGGAACAGCTCGCCGACCTGATGATCATCCGCACCGGTACGGAGGTGCTCCAAGTCGGCCGCATCGGCGGCCAGTTCGGCAAACCGCGCTCCAACGACACCGAGACGCACGAGGGCCGGGAACTCCCGGTGTTCCGGGGGCACCTCGTCAACGGGGAGGAACCCACCGCGCAGGCCCGGCGCCCCGACCCGCACCGGCTGCTGCTCGCCCACCGGTCGGCCGCCGCCGTCACCGCCGAGGTGGAGCGCCGCCGGGCCGGGCTCGGCACCGGCCCGTGGACCAGCCACGAGGCCCTGGTCCTGGACTACGAGGCCCCGCTGGTCCGCACCGACGAGCGCACCGGAGCGGCCTTCCTCGGCTCCACCCACCTGCCGTGGATCGGCGAACGCACCCGCCAGGAGAACGGCGCGCACGTCCGGATGCTGTCCGGCGTGGCCAACCCCGTCGGCTGCAAGATCGGGCCCGGCGCCTCGCCCGCCGGCGTGGTCCGGCTGTGCCGGCTGCTCGACCCGGAACGCCGCGCGGGCAGGCTCGTCCTCATCGCCCGCATGGGACACGACCGGGTCGCCGACCGACTCCCGGACCTCGTACGGGCGGTGGCCGCGTCCGGGCACCGGCCCGTCTGGCTGCTGGACCCGATGCACGGCAACACCGTGCGCACCCGGCGCGGCCTCAAGACCCGGCACCTCACCGACATCACGGCCGAGGTGAACGCGGCCCGCCGGGTCCTGGAGGAGCGGCAGCAGCACCCCGGCGGCCTGCACCTGGAGGTCGCCGCCGACGAGGTCACCGAGTGCGTCGGCGGCCCCGTGGCCGAACGGGACCTGACCGTCCGCAACACCACCCTCTGCGACCCCCGGCTCAGCCCCGAACAGGCGGCGCTCCTGCTCGAGGCGTGGTGACCGCGGGCCCGCCCGGCCCGTGACGGCGCCTCCGCCGCGCATCCCGTCCCCCGGCACCGGGCGCCCCGTACGGTGCCGGGCCCGCGGCGGCCGAACACATGGGCGCCCGCGCGGTGTTGACCGGGACGGCCCCGCAACTCCACCGTCCGGCCGGGCTGCCGGGGCGCCACGGCCGACCGCGGGCCTACGCGCGCGGAACCGGACCGCACCGGCGCTCGTCGCGCGGCAGGCCGTACACCACGTTCCGGGAGAGGGGGCCGGGAGGGACGGCCGGGTCGGTGAAGTCGCGCGCGGGGTCGTGGCGCATGCCGAGGCGGCGCATCACGGCCTGCGAACGGAGGTTGCCGGCCGTGGTGACGGCGAGGATCTCCGGCAGCGCCAGGGCGGTGAAGCCGAAGTCCAGCGCGGCCCCGGCCGCCTCGGTCGCGTACCCGTGCCCCCAGGCCGCGCGCTTCAGCCGCCAGCCCGCCTCGACGCCCGTGAACGCCAGTCCGTCCTCGACCGGGTCGAGGCCCGTCATGCCGAGGAACTCGCCGGTGGCGCGGACCTCCAGCGCCCACCAGCCCCAGCCACGCGCCTCCAGGTCCCGCTGGAAGCGGGCGAGGGACTCCGCGCTCGCCTCCCGGTCCAGCACCCCGGGGAAGTGCTCCCGCACCTGCGGATCGGCGTTCATCTCCGCCCACTCGTCGAGGTCGTCCTCCCGCCACGCGCGGAGCCTGAGTCGCCTTGTCGTCAGCTCGCTCATCGCGGCAACCTAGCCCGGGACGCGGCGGCCGCGCGAGCGGATTCCCGGGCGGGGCACGGACCTTGACGGGGTCTCAGACCGTCCGCGCCCGGAGCTCGTCCAGCATGCGCCGCTGGTGGCGGTGGCCGACCGTCTCGTACCCGACGACGGTGACGAACGGGGCCAGCATCACCACCAGCAGGCACACCGCGAGCGCCACGCCCGCCGCGGCCAGCAGCACGGCGGCGGCCAGCACCAGCAGGGTCAGCGAGATCAGCAGCAGGTGGAACGGGTCGGGCGCGGACAGCAGCAGGGTGTGCAGCAGGTAGACCATCAGCAGGAACAGGCCGACGGGCACGGCCAGGGTGAACGTGACGGCGATGTCGCCGAGTTCGGAGTGGTGCTCCAGCCGCAGACCCGCCACGTGCAGCCCCGCGCCCGCGCCCGCGATGCCCATGAACAGCGGGATGTGCCCGTACCCGAACAGGTAGCCCCGGCGGCGCCGGTACGCCAGGATGTCGCCGAAGGGCGTCGCGAAGTACACCCACCACATGCCGAAGGTCAGTCCCACACCGGCGACGACGACGGCGACCGCCGTCCCGCTCCACCGCGTCCCGTCGGCGCCGCCGAGCAGATCGCCCGAGGAGGCGACGGTGCCGACCACGCCCTCCCCGAGGGTGATGATCGCGAACAGGCTGTACCGCTCCGCGACATGGTGCGGATGCCAGGGCGTGCCGCCCGCGCCGCCCTGGGTGAGGACCGGGACCAGCAGCTCCAGTGCCCCGAGCACGACCACACCGACGATCACGACGGCCAGCGGCAGGTGCACGAAGCCGATCACCACCCACCCGACCTGGACGAGCGCCGTCCAGCGGATGTTCGCCAGCCCCACGGCCCGGTACGGGTGCGCGGCCCGTGCCGCGCGCCACCACTGGAGCACCATCGCGACACGCATCACCACGTACCCGACGACCATCATCCGCAGTTCGAGGTGATCGGCCTCCTCGACGGAGTGGAACATCGCCGGGAGCCCGAGCGCGAACACCACGACGCCGATCATCGTCAGCATCATCATCGCCCGGTACAGCCAGTCGTCCGTGCCGAAGGCCGAGGCGAACCAGCTCACGCTGATCCAGGCGACGCTGATCGCGAACATCGCCAGCGCGAACGCGGCGACCGCGTGCCCCGGATGCCCCTCGGCGAGCATCTCGGCGAAGTACGTGGCGGCGGTGCCGACGGCCACCACGAAGGTCAGGTCGAACAGCAGCTCCAGCGGGGTGGCGGCACGTCCGGGCTCCTCGGGGTCGCGGCCGGTCATGGGCACCAGGCGGTGCGCGAGCGTGCGCCTGCCGGCGCCGCCCGGGTGATCGGGGTGGCTCATGCGCAGCATGATGCCGGACCCACGCCTCCCAGCCGCGGCCCTCCACCGACGGTGAGTCCCGCCGACGGGGTGGTGCTCAGCCGGACCCGGCGGGCGGGTCGGCGAGGTGGCCGTGCAGCATGCCGGTGGCCTGGCCGACCTCGATCAGGTAGCCGTCCGGGTCGCGGAGATAGCAGCGGATCTCGGCCTTGCGGTCGATCGGCGGGGTGAGGAACTCCGCGCCCAGCGCGCTCCATTGCTCGTGGACCCGCGCGATGTCGGCCACCCGGAGGTTGAGGAAACTCGTCGCCGTCCCCGGGTCCTCGGGCGGCCGCAGGGTGACGTCGGGCTTGTCGGGGGTCGGTCCGCCGCCGGGGTTCATGATGATCCAGCTGTTCGCCAGCCGGACGATGCACGGGTTCTCGGCGAGCACCACCTCGCCGCCGAGCACTTCGCTGTAGAAGGCGCGGGACCGGGCGACGTCCGCCACCGTCAGGAAGTGCGTGACCAGCATCCCGGTGTCGGGAGCCGGGAGGTCTTCTGGGTGCACGGTGCGGCCCTCCGTCGTCGGCGTACGTGCTCCCGTGAGCGGCGGGGCGTCGGGGGCGCCCCGCCGGGCTCACGGGCCGCCTCCCATGGTGGGCCGGGACCGCCCGGCCCGAAAGCCGGGTCAGGGCGTACGGGCCCGCCGGGGCGCGCTCACCCGGAGATCCCGTACGACGTCGCTGACCATGCGGATCGAGGCGGCGTCCAGCACGTTGCCGAACTCGATCACGCGGACGCGCCCCTCCAGCCGCTCCCGCAGCCCCGGCATCTCGCTCGGCACCACCACGAGGTCGACACCTCGGAGGTCCTCGTCGGCCGTGCCGGTCAGCACCTCGGTGGTGGTCACGCCGGCCTGGGTGAGGGAGTCGCGGATGCTCGCGGCCTGGTCCTCGGTGGAGTACCACAGGCCGACCGTGCGGTTCTTCGGCACCTGCGCGATCTGGAGCAGCGTCTGCACGTGCGGCGCGACCACGATCGCGATCACGTCCGTCGCCGGGCGCCGCAGCAGCCCCCGCACCTCGGCGAGGTGGAAGAACGTCGTCAGCACCAGATCGGGCCGCTCCTCCGCCGGGTCGAACTCGCCCAGGACGAGCGGCCTGACGCGGATGCCGACGTGCCGCGAGAGTTCGGCGGCGAAGTACGCGGCCCGGTCGGCGTTGCACTCGACGAAGGAGACCTCGGGCGAGCCGTCCCCCTCGCCGGCCACGAACCGGGTGACGAGCTCCTGGATCTCGGCCGGGGCCAGCCCGAGGTCCAGGCACTCGCGGGTGGCCGAGCCCAGGACCTCGCGGGCCCGGTCGCGCACCGCCGAGGCCGAGCGTGCCCGCTCGCCGCCGGTCACCACCATCCCGTTGCGGCCCCGCGCCTCCACCAGGCCCCGCTGCCGCAGCTCGCTGTAGGCGTGCGCCACGGTGTTGCGGTTGATGCCCAGGTTGTCGGCGAGCAGCCGGGAGCCCGGCAGCCGCTCGCCGTCGCGCAGGTGCCCCATCTCGATCATGAGCGTCAGCTGCGTGACGATCTGCCGGTAGATGGGGATGTCCGAGTGCTGGCTGACGCTGATGTCGGTGACCATGGCCCCCCGCTTCGCCGCTGTGTCCTAGCCGTCAGCGTAGACGACTAAGCCATAACCCGTATCCCCGGTCCCGTGCCCCGGTGCCGGGTTTTCCCGGTACTGCTTATGGCATACCCTCCTATGCCATAAGCAGCGGGCGGCGGTCCCGCCGGCACCGGAAGCCGGCCGCGGGCGCCACGACTTACGGAGAACCCATGAGTGCGGACACCTTCTGGGACGACGTCGAACGGCACGTCGTCCGGTACGGCGCGAGCTTCACGCCGCGCGTCATCGAGAGCGCCGCCGGTGCCTACGTCTACGACAGCGACGGCTCGGCCGTCCTCGACTTCACCTCCGGCCAGATGAGCGCCGTCCTCGGCCACTCGCACCCGGACATCGTCCGCGCCGTCTCCCGCTCCGTCGCCGAACTCGACCACCTCTTCAGCGGGATGCTCAGCCGTCCCGTCGTCGACCTCGCCAAGCGGCTCTCGGCGACGCTCCCCGACAACCTGAGCAAGACTCTGCTGCTCACCACCGGGGCCGAGTCCAACGAGGCCGCCCTGAAGATGGCCAAGCTGTACACCGGCAAGTACGAGATCGTCTCCTTCGACCGGTCCTGGCACGGCATGACCTCCGGCGCCGCCGCCGCGACCTTCTCCGCCGGACGCCGCGGCTACGGCCCCGTCCTGCCCGGCAACCTCACCCTGCCGACCCCCAACGCCTACCGCTCCCCGTTCCGCCGGGCCGACGGCTCCTACGACTGGGAGGCCGAACTCGCCTACGGCTTCGCCTCCGTCGACGCCCAGTCGACCGGCTCGCTCGCCGCCTGCGTGGTCGAGCCGATCCTCTCCTCCGGCGGCATCGTCGACCTCCCCGTCGGCTACCTCGCCCGCCTCAAGGAGATGTGCGCCGAGCGCGGCATGCTCCTGATCCTCGACGAGGCGCAGACCGGCCTCGGCCGCACCGGTCACATGTACGCCTTCGAGCGGGACGGCGTCGCCCCCGACATCCTGACCCTCTCCAAGACGCTCGGCGCCGGCCTGCCCGTCGCGGCCGTGGTGACCGGCGACGAGATCGAACAGGTCTGCCGCGACCGCGGGTTCCTCTTCTTCACCACCCACGTCTCCGACCCGCTCGCCGCGACCGTCGCGCTCACCGTGCTCGACGTCATCGAACGCGACGGCCTCGTCGCCCGCTCCGCGAAGCTCGGCGAGCAGCTCACCGAACGGCTGGTGGCCATGCGCGACACCTACGAGGTCGTCGGCGACGTACGCGGCCGCGGCCTGCTCCAGGGCATCGAACTCGTCACCGACAAGCAGAGCAGGACCCCCGCCGACGCCCTCGGCCAGGCCGTCACCGCCGCCTGCCTGGACCGCGGCCTGCACCTCAACATCGTCCAGCTCCCCGGCATGGGCGGCATCTTCCGCATCGCCCCGCCCCTCACCACCACCGACACCGAACTCCACACCGGCATCGACATCCTGGAGGACGCCCTCACCTCGGTCCTCCGCGCCCGGGGCTGAGGCGGTCCCGGCGGGCGTGGACGTGGTGCTCAAGAGGGCCGAGCAGCGGGGGACGCGTCCTTGGCGCTGTGGCTGGCAGGGGGCTGAGCGCGGGCGCCGCCCTCACACCGCCAGGGCGAGTGCGAGCGAGGCGGTGGCCAGGGCGAGGTAGGCGGCGGGGAAGGCGAGGTTGTGCAGGACGCGGGCGCGGAGGTGGGCGGCCACGGCACCGGTGAAGAAGAGGACCAGTCCGGTGGCGGCCGCGATGCCCAGGGGGCGGACGCCCGCGAGGCCGACCAGCAGCCCGGCGGCCCCGGCGGCCTTCAGAGCCCCGAGCACCGGGAGCCAGGAGCCGGGCACGTGCACGGCGGCCGCGTTGGCGAGGACCGGACGGGCCCGTGCGAAGTCGGCGGCGGCGATCCCGGCGTTGGCCAGCACCGTGAGGACGGTGACGACGACGTAGGCGACGAACATGGCGGGCACCGTCCGGGAGAAGTGAGGGGCCGGACCGGACAGTTGCCCGGTCCGGCCCTCACTCTGCGCCCTCGCGCGGATCACGTCCACCGGATCAGCCGGGCTCCGGCTCCCGGGTGCGGCGCAGGAAGCGGGTCTCGTGGTGCACGCGGGTGCGGAGGGCCGCGGCGAAGGGGGAGCCGGGGGCGAGGGTGCCGAGCAGGTCCTCGGCCTCGTCGCGCAGCGCGGTCAGCCGGGCGTGGTACGGGCGCAGCACCTCGGGGTCGGTCATCATCGCGCGCAGCCGCGCCCGCTCGGGCTCCGAGGAACGGGCCTCCCGCAGCAGGCCGAGCGCCTGCTCCCGGCGCTGCTCCGGTACCGAGTGCAGCAGGTGGACGAGCAGGTAGGTGGGCGTCTGGTTGGTCAGGTCCTCGCCGGGCCCGCCGTGCAGGTCGTCCTCGTCGTTCCGGAACTGGGCCAGCATCCCCAGCACCTGCCCGAACCGCCGCCAGCCCGCGACCCGCCGGCCGTCCTCGCCGGCCTCCGGGGCGGGCGAGGCCGCGCAGCCCGTCGCGAGCTGGGCCGCCATGGTGCAGGCCATCTCGTAGATCGCGCCGCTCTTGTCCCGGTAGACGTCCAGCACCTGCTGCGGGGTGGCCTCGCCGGGCCGGTGCTGGAGGTCGCCGAGCTGGCCGTTGCTGGCGGCGGTCCAGCCGTCGAGGTAGGTCCGGGTCAGCGCCTCGCGCACCGGGCCCGGCGCGGGCATGCCGGCCAGGGCGCGCAGCGGCAGCGCGTACCCGCACTCCAGGGCCGCGGTCAGCGCCGCGCCGGAGTGCATCCCGTACAGCTCGGCCCCGGTGCCGCCGTCGGCGACGTCGTCGAAGGTGTTGGCCGCGCGCCACCACAGGGCGTGCGCGGCGGCCACCGGGACCGCGGGCGCCGGGTCGCCGGTGAGGGCCCCGTGCACCAGCAGCGGCAGGGCCAGCTCGTACGGGTCGGCCCGCCCGTGGGCGAGCAGCCGGGCCAGCGCGGGCCGCAGGTGCGTCTGGTGCGCCAGGTGCCCGTCGAGCAGCCCGGTGATGTACTGCCGGGCCCGCGGGACGGTGCGGGCGAGCACCGCCTCCGCGTCCTCCGGGGCTTCCGGGTGCGTGGCGGGGGACGCCGGTTCGGGGAGCAAGGGTGCCTCCGGGGCAGGGGGTTGGACGGATATCCGGGATGGCCGGGGGAGCGGTCAGGGCTCCGCCCGGCCGGTCGGGGGGCCGGCCGGTGAGCCGGTCGCGGGGGCGGGGGACGGGGCCGGGCGCAGGCCCCGGGCGAGGAGCCCGCCCGCGGCCGTGGTCACGGCGATCACGGCGGTGGTGACGGCGAACGCGGCGGGGAAGCCGGTGCCCGCGTGCCGGAGCGCGAAGAACAGGGCGCCCAGCGCGCACACCCCGAGGGCCGCGCCGATCTGCTGCACCGTGGCCACCACGCCCGAGGCCGCGCCGCTGATGTCCTCGGGCACGTGGTGCAGCGTCGCCGCCAGCACCGGGCCGACGAGCAGCCCCAGCCCGGCACCGGCCACCCCCAGCGCGAGGAGCAGCGCACCCGTCCCGTACGTCAGGACGCTCGCCGCGCAGCCGAGATAGCCGGCGGCGGCGAGGGCCGCGGCGCCGCTCAACGCCCGGGCCTGCGGCACCCGTCGGAGCCGCGGGGTCGCCAGCGAGGCGAGCGCGAAGGCGCCGGCCGCCGGCAGCATCCCGGCGCCGGTCTCCAACGGCGGCCAGCCGAGGCCCTGTTGCAGCAGCAGGCCGAGCACCAGCACGAAGGCGTTCAGCCCGCAGTTGACCAGGGCCACCACGGCGAGTCCGCGGCCGAAGCCGGGGCAGCGCAGCAGCCGGGGCGGCAGCAGCGGATCGTCGCCGAGCGCCTCGGCCGCGCGCTCGTACCGCAGGAACCACAGCGCGGCCGGTACCGAGGCGGCGAGCAGCGGCAGCGCCCACGGGCCCGGCCCGTCCGGGCCGCCGACCAGCAGGGGACCGGTCAGCAGCCCGAGCGCGAGGGCCGCCAGACCCGTACCGGGCAGGTCCAGGCGTACCCGCGAAGGGGCGTGCGGTGCGCGGGAGTTGTGCCCGCGCCGGGTGATCCAGGGGAGCACGGCCAGGGCGGCGGCGCCGACGGGGACGTTCACCAGGAAGACCGCGCGCCAGCCGAGCCCGGCGGGGTCGGCGGTCAGCAGCCAGCCGCCGAACAGCTGCCCGCAGACGGCGCCGAGCCCCATCACCCCGCCGGTGAGGGCGAGCGCCCGGCGCCGTGCCGTACCGGTGAACAGGGTCTGAGCCGAGCGGTAGACCTGCGGGACGAGCAGGGCCGTCCCGGCGCCCTGGAGCAGCCGGGCCGCGACCAGGAGCCCGGCCGACGGGGCCAGCGCACAGGCGGCGGAGGCGAGCGTGAAGAGCGTCATGCCGGTCCGGAAGGTGCGCAGCGTCCCGGCGGAGTCGCCGAGCCTGCCGCCCGCGATCAGCCCGAGCCCGTACACCAACTGGTAGCCCGCGAGGACGAGTTGCTGCTGCGCCTCGCCCGCGCCGAGGCTGCGCCGGATCTCGGGCATGGCGACGACCACGATGAACACGTCGAGATTCGCGAGGAAGACCCCGGACAGCAGTACGAGCAGAATCAGCCAGCGACGCACCGGTCCTGCGTGCACACGTACTCACCCCCGCCAACTACCGCTGGTACTCACGTGATCACTCTACGCGATCATGGAGGGGGTGGACGCCGCCCGGAACAGCCGCCCCAAGTCCCGGCGCGCAACGCCCCGTTCAGCGGACCAGGGGAGAGGCGCGTGCGACGAACGCCTCGATGGACTCCTTCGCGCGGGCGTCCCGCTCCCGCTGGTCCGCGCGGTCCTCCGCGAGCGCGATGTCCCGGGTGTCCCCGTACGCGCGGTCGGCCGCGGCGAGTACCCCGGCGTCCTCGGTGAGGAGCTTGACCCGGTACAGCTCCTGCCGCGCCGTCGTCCGCAGGTGGTGGGCCGTGTCCCTCGCGGTGAGGAACGCGTCCCCCTCCGGGTCCTCCTGGCGGCGGAACCAGCGGTCGGCCTGGCCGCGCCGGAACTCCTCGGCCGCGGCGGCGAACGCCACGTAGGTGGCGATGCGTTCCTGCCGCAGCGCCTCGGCACGGGTGAAGGTCTCGTTGCGTCGCGCGGCGAGGCGCTGGAAGACGTGGGTGATCACGGAACCCAGCAGCGTTCCCGCCACCGCCACGACGCTCGTCCAGAGGGCAACCATGCCCCCGAGTCGATCACAACTCGCCTGCTACCAGGGGCGGATGGGCAGCACACCCGTCCGGCGCCCCGCCTCGTCCAGCAGGTGCCCCATCCGCTTGACGGTGTGCAGGCCCACGATCCGGTCGGTGACGGTGAATGACGGCAGCCGGGCGCACAACGCGGCCTCGCGCCGCTGGATGTCGGCGATGTCGTGCACCCACAGCGTCGCGAAGACGTTCGCCGAGCCCGTCACGGCCGCCGCCAGCCGGCACTCCGGGAGCCCCGCCAGCGCCCGGTGCACGGCCGCGACGTCCCCGGTCGGCGCCTGCCCGAGCAGCGAGACCGGCACCGGCCCGCCCGCGAGCGGCGGCGCCACGTCGCAGCGGAAGGTGAGGACGCCGGAGTCGGTGAGCCGGTGCAGGCGGCGCCGCGCCGTGGCCGGGCTGGTCCCGGTGCGCGCGGCCAGCTCGGCCCAGCCCAGCCGCCCGTCCCGGACCAGCGCGTCGGTCAGCGCCCGGTCCACCTCGTCCAGCGCGACGGCGCGCGGCGGGCCCTGCGGGACGGGCGCCGCGAGCGCGGTGAGCTGCGCCGGGTCCAGCGAGCGCAGCCGCCACCTGCTGGCCTCGGTGTACAGCGAGGTCGCGACCAGGCAGTTCACGTCCGTCACGCCCGGCAGCCGCTCCAGCGTCCCGTTCAGGAACCGCGCCAGCGAGGGCAGCCCGTCGGTGAGCAGATCGACCAGCAGATCGGCGCTGCCCGGCGCGGTCATCTCGACGGTGACCGCCTCCGGGAAGGCGCACAGCCGCTCCGCGAGCCGGGAGCGCTCCTCGGGGCGGCAGCGCAGCAGCACGAAGGCGGTGCACCGGTTCCGCGCGAACTCGGGCCCGGGCGCCGCGTGCACCCAGGCGAGCCCCGCCTCGCGCAGCCGGTCCCAGCGCCGCGCGAGCGTGCCCGCCGTGACGCCCAGCAGCGGCGCG
Organism: Streptomyces sp. HNM0574; assembly: GCF_012726235.1. Taxonomy (GTDB): domain Bacteria; phylum Actinomycetota; class Actinomycetes; order Streptomycetales; family Streptomycetaceae; genus Streptomyces. The sequence goes on along the minus strand of NZ_JAASAH010000026.1, from coordinate 13,103 downwards.
AGCTCGGCCCAGGCCGCACGGGGACGCAGCTGGAGCGCGTTCACCAGGGCCAGATCGGACTCGCTGGCGGTGACCGTTTCTCGCATCAGGGCTGCTCCGTACGCACGAAACCGACGATGTCGGGGACCGCTCCCGGCCCGGCCCGCACAGTAGCCGCACTGTCGATTTCCGGTCACGGGAGTCGTCACGGCCGAGACGTGACGGCTCCCGTGACCTCGTACGGGAAGGGGTGAGGCATTGTCCACGGACGGAGCGGGGGAGACCCGCCCACCGGCACCACTGGTGGGCACCGGGCCCGGGATGCTCGGCGCGATGGCCGTCGTCGTGCTGTGCAGCGGCATCGTGCAGGGGTACCTGACGCCGCTGCTGCCCGCGCTGGGCCTGCGGCTCGACATCGACGCCGTCGGCCAGAACAACATCTACCTGCTGTCCCAGGTCGCCTTCACGGTGATGACGCCGCTGCTGTCCCGCCTCGGTGACCTGTACGGACACCGCAGGCTGCTGCGGCTGGCCGTGGCGACGGTGGCCGCCGGATCGCTGCTGATGGCGGTGTGGCCCTCCGCGCCGACGCTGGCCCTCGGCGTGGTGCTCCAGGGCGCGCTGGTCGGCTTCTTCCCGCTGCTGGTGGGCATCCTGCGCTCCCGCGCGCCCGAGCGGAACCGCTTCGGGGTCTCGCTGCTGGTCGGGGTGCTGCTGATCGCCATCGGCGTCGGCGGACTCGTCGCCGGACTGCTCAGCGAGCGGCACCCGGAGGCCGGCCTGTGGGCGGCCGTCCCCGTCGCGCTGCTCGCGGTGCTCGCCGCCGCGCTGCTGCCCGACAGCGACGCACCGCGCGGCGGACGCTTCCACCTCGGCGCCGCGGCACTGCTCACCGGCGGACTCGTCGCGCTCGTCCTGGTGCTGGCGCAGGGCGGCGGCTGGGGCTGGGCCTCGCCGGCGACCGCGGGCGTCGCGGTGGCGGCCGTCGTGCTGCTGTGGGCCTGGGTGGCGGTCGAACGCCGGGCCGCGCACCCGCTGGTGAGCGTACGGATGCTGAGCAACCCGCGGCTCGCGGTGGTCAGCGCGCACACCTTCTGCGCGGCCTTCGGCACCATCGGCTTCCTCGGCGCGAACGCCCTGTTCCTCGCGGCCGACCCGGACGAGACCGGCTACGGCATGGGGCTCGGCCCGCGCGCCATCGCCACCGTCTCCCTGGCCATGGTGGTGACCGGCTTCGCCGGTTCGGTGCTCACCCCGCGGCTGACCCGACGGGCCGGCGACCGCGCCGTGCTCACCTCCGGCGGCGTGCTGGTGGCGCTGGGCTTCCTCGGGATGGTCGCGCTGCACGGCTCGTTCGCCGGGTACGTGGCCGCCGCGCTCGTCGTGGGCCTGGCGACCGGGGTGTTCGAGTCGGTGACGCGCACCCTCTCGGCCGAGGTCGTCCCCGAGCACGAGACGGCACTCGCCGTCGGCCTGAACGAGCTGGCGCTCTCCCTCGGCGCGGCCATCGGCGCTGCCGTGATCGGCGCGCTCCTCGCCGCGAACCGGGCACCGGACGGCGGCCCCATCGCGGCCTCCGGCTTCGTCTGGAGCTGGACCGCCTGCGCCGCCGCGGCCGTCCTCGGCACCGCCCTCGCCCTGCGCTACCGCACCGGCGGCGCACCGCACACCCCCGCCACGGGACACGAACACGACGCACCGGAAGGGGAGTTCGCATGACCACGGCGGACACCACGGCACCGGCCACCGGCACCACCCCGCCCCGCGAGGCGGTCGCCACCGCCGTACGGGCCTGGGGCGAGCGGCTGGTCGGCCTGAGCCACAGCCTGCACGACGAGCCCGAGACCGCCCTCGCCGAGCACAGGTCGGCGGCGAAGATCGCCGCCCTGCTGGAGGACGCCGGGTTCACCGTCCGGCGCGGCGTCGGAGACCTGCCCACCGCGCTGGTCGCCACCCGGGGCAGCGGCGATCTGGTGCTCGGCCTCTGCGCCGAGTACGACGCGCTGCCCGGCATCGGCCACGCCTGCGGGCACAACGTGAACGGCGCCGCCTCGGTCGGCGCGGCACTCGCACTGGCCGCCGTCGCCGACGAACTCGGCCTCACCGTCAAGCTGATCGGCACCCCCGCCGAGGAGGACATCGGCGGCAAGGTGCTGCTCCTGGACGCCGGCGTCTTCGACGACGTCGCCGCCGCGATGATGGTGCACGCCGCCCCCGAGGACAGCGTCGGCGCCTCCTCGCTGGCCATCGGCGCCTGGGACGTCACCTACCGCGGCACCCCCGCGCACGCGGCCGTCGCCCCCTGGGAGGGCGTCAACGCGCTCGACGCGATGACCCTCGCGCACACCGCGATCGGCCTGCTGCGCCAGCAGCTGCCGCCCGGAGCCCTGGTGCACGGCATCGTCACCGAGGCCGGCCGCGCAGTGAACGTCATCCCCGAGCACGCGCACGCCCGCTACGAGGTGCGGGCACCCGACCTGGAGACCCTCGACGCCGTACGGCAACGGGTGCGCGCCTGCTTCGAGGCCGGCGCCCTCGCCACCGGCGCCGCACTCGAACTCCGGGTGCACGGACGGGACTTCGCCGAACTGCGCCAGGACGCGGCGATGACCGCCGCCTACCGGGCCGAGGCCGGCGCGCTGGGCCGCACCGTCACCTCCCGGCAGGGCGAGACCCTCGCCTCGACGGACATGGGCAACGTCTCCAGGGAGCTCCCGTCGATCCACCCCACCATCGGCTACGACACCGGCGGCGCCGCCCACCACACCCCCGGCTTCGCCGAGCACGGCAAGAGCCCCGGCGCCGACCGCGCGGTGCTCGACGGCGCCCTCGCCCTCGCCCGCACCGGCGTGGCCCTGGCCGCCGACCCGGCCGAGCGCCGCCGCCTCCTCGACGGCGTCGCCGCCCGCGCCCGCCCCTGAGCGGCCGCCGCGCGGATGTCGGTGCCCGGCGGCAGACTGCTCCCGGAAGCCGGTTCCGCACGGAGGAACCGGCCCGAGCGAGGAGCGGAACGTGAGCGAACAGCACCCCGACCCCCGGCCCGTACTCGACCGCGCCACGGAGCAACTGGCCGGACTGGTCGCGGCGGTTGACCCGGAACAGCTCACGGCCCCCACCCCCTGTGGCGACTTCGACGTGCGGTCGCTGCTGGGGCACCTGGTGGGCGGCATGGACCGGATGGCCGCCATCGCCGCGGGCGGCGACACCGCGTACGAGGAGGTCCCCGCCTGGGCCCCTGGCCTGCCCGCGGAGGAGTGGCCCCGGGTGTACGCCGAGGCGCGCGGGCGGATGACCGGTGCCTGGGCGGACGACGCGCTGCTGGACGCCACGGTGGCGGTGCCCTGGGGCACCATGCCGGGGCGCGCCGCGCTGGCGGGCACCGTCCTGGAGGTGGTCGTGCACTCCTGGGACCTGGCCACCGCGACGTCCCGCACGGACGGACTCGACCCGGAACTCGGCCGGTTCGCGCTGGCCGTCGCCGAGCGGGCCGTCCCGGACGACGGGCGCGCGCACCTGCCGTTCGCGCCCCGCCGCCCGGTCCCGGACGACGCCGGCGTCTACACCCGGCTCGCGGCCTGGCTCGGCCGCGAGCCGGGCCCGTCCGCGCCGGCCTGACCCGTCTCACTCCCAGCGCACCCGCGCCGTGGCCGGGGCGCCGCGGGTGCCGTCGGGCGCGACGGGCACCAGCCGGAGCGTGCGCGCCGCCTCCTTCCCGTTGCGGGCAAGGGACTTGACGTAGAACACCTCGCCGTAGATCCGGCCGAGCGCCTCCGGCCCGCCGCCCGGACGCTCCCCGAGCAGGTCGTAGTACCAGACGCCGCGCTCGGCGAGCCGCCAGGAGACGAAGACCTCCGCCACGTCCCCGTCCCGGTGCACCGCGTCCACCGCGAACCCCGCGGGACGCGCGGGCGGCGCCGGGGGCGCACCCGTCAGCGCCAGCTCCCCGAGGTGCAGCACGTACGGCTCCGGACGCCCGTCCGCCGCGCCGGAGCCGGCCGACACCCGCACGCCCAGCGCCGCGACCGTCCGGCCGCGGAACGGGGCCAGCGGCAGCCGGACGGTGTTCCAGCCACCGGACGCGGTGCGCCCGGCGGGCAGCCACGCGAAGCGGTCCGGTGCGTCGGCGAGGACCAGCCCGAGCTCCAGACCGCTCGCCGCGCCCGCCCGTCCGGTCCGGAAGGTGACGGACAGCGTCTCCGCACCGGTCACCTCCAGCGCCGTCTTGAACAGCCGCACGGTGGTCGGGTTCCGGGGGCCGAGCGCGCCCGCGATGCGCAGCGAGGAGCCGCCGTCCCAGGCCAGGCCGTAGTCGAAGTCGACGGCGAGCGGCTCGTCCGGGCCGCCGCTGCGCGTCCAGAACTGCCAGGTGGGCAGGACGTCCTGGATGCCGATGTTGTTCCACTCCCGGTCGCTCACCCGCTCCCCGCCGAGGAAGAAGGCCCGCCCGTGCCCGGTGTTGAAGCGGGTGACGAACGGGAACGAGCCGATCACCGAACGCTCGGTGATGTACCGCGCGACGCCGTCCCACTTCCGGTGGTTGTCCGCGTCGCGCGGCTTCCCCTCGTCCTCCTCGGGCCACGGGACGTACTCGGTGCGGCCGGTGCGCGTGGGGTCCTCCTCCGGTCCCGACCAGTAGCGCCGCTCCCGCCGGAAGACGGCGTCCTGCGCCCCGGGGTCCTCCCGGTCCGGGTGGCGGTCCCAGGCGAAGTGCGAGCCGAACAGGGCCCAACTGGTGCGCGCCGGCTGACCCTCGGGGAAGATCAGCCGGGTGTCGTAGGGCGGGTTGTAGCCGTACTTCTCGTTCTCCGTGCCGTGGAAGACCACCTCGTACGGATCGAGCCCGAGCCGCTCCGCCGTCTCGCGCGAGGTGACCACCTGCTGCGCGTCCGGCAGCCAGTAGTTGGCGAACAGGCTGTGCGCGACGGGGGTTTCGCCGTTCCGGATCCAGGGGGCGTTCGTCCCGTTGAGCTGGTTCTGGTAGTCCAGGCTGCCGTCCGTGGTGATCGTGTCGTACCACTGGAGGTGGAACCCCTCGGGCGCCCTCCGCCGCAGGTAGGACAGCATCTCCAGCAGCTTCGCCGCGTCCTCGGGAGCCGTCTCCGCCTCCTGGTTGAGGAAGTAGCCGTCGAAGCCGAAGTAGGCGGCCATCTCGATCAGTTTGTCCGCCACCGGGAAGGAGCCGTCCGCGCGCTGCTCCAGGTACGCGGAGAAGGTGCCCTCCCTGGGCCAGAACCAGCAGCCGAGGCTCCGCGCGCCGTTGCGGTGCGCGGCGTCCGTCCAGGCCGGGTTGGGCAGGTTGACCACCCCGTGCACGGGCTCGTCGGCGGGTGAGCCGTCGACGGGCATCCCGTGCCAGGAGCCGTACAGGTCGGTGTACTGCCAGAAGCGGAGCAGGCGCCGGGCGAAGACGTCGTTGTACGGGAAGGCGTGGAAGAAGGAGTTGTCGTAGTCGTAGCTGAGGTTCATCACCCGCGGTCCGGTGGCCAGTGCCGGGTCGGCCTGGGTCGCGGCGAACGGGGCGATGCGCTCGGCGAGCGGGACGCGGGAGCGGAAGTGGCGGGCCCAACGGTCGGTCTCCGGGCTCCAGTTCTTCAGCCCCTCGGCGTCGTAGCCGTGCAGGAAGGGCTGATGCGGGCCGCGCGGGGCGGCGGCCGGCCCGGAGGCGTGGGCGGCCGGCCCGGCGAGGCCGACGCTCACCCCCGCGGCGCCGAGCAGGGAGAGGAAGGTTCTGCGGTCCATGGGCGGTTGACTCCTCTGCGCGTGACAGCGATGGGGAACCGGCGCGTGACAACGTTGTCCGACGGAATCTGCCCGGCCACCCCGAACACGTCAACCCCGCGCGGCAGTTGACACCCGATGGTTTCCCCCGCCCGCTCTTCCGGCCGCTCCTGTATCGACCCGGGTCAAAATGCGAGGCATGCCGAACGCCGAAGCGTCACCCGCCCTGTGCTGCCCTCCGCTGACGGAACGTCCGCTCACCGGTGAGGAGGCCGAGCGCACGGCCGCGATGTTCAAGACGCTGGGCGACCCGGTCCGGCTCCGGCTGTTCTCCCTCGTCGCCTCGCACGAGGCCGGGGAGGCGTGCGTCTGCGACATCTCCGACGTCGGCGTCTCCCAGTCGACCGTCTCGCACCACCTGAAGAAGCTCAGGGAGGCCGGCCTGCTCGTCTCCGAACGGCGCGGGACCTGGGTCTACTACCGCGTCGAACCCTCCGTCCTCGCCGGCATGGGCCGCCTCCTCGCCGCGGGCCCCACCGCCTGACGCGGGCTGGGCGAGACGGGTGACGGGCCCGTACCGCCGACGGCGGGACGCCGGGGCGCGGGAACACTGTCCCGGCCCGAGCACCCCCGACCGTGAGTGAGGCGAGCGCATGACCGGGACCACAGCGCCGGAACCGTCCGGCCCCGGCACCGTGATCCACGCGCGACGCTGGGGGATTCTCGCGATCCTCTCCGGCAGTCTGCTGCTGATCGCGATGGACACCACGATCCTCAACGTCGCCTTCCCGTCCCTCGTCGCCGACCTCCAGCCCGGCTCCGTCGAACAGCTGTGGATCATCGACGCCTACGCGCTCGCCCTCTCCGGCCTGCTCGTCACGGCCGGCGCGCTCGGCGACCGCTGGGGCCGCAAGCGGCTGCTGCTGATCGGCTTCGTGGTGTTCGCGGCGGCCTCGCTGCTCGCCGTCGCCGCCACCGCGGCCTGGCACGTCATCGCGGCGCGGGCACTGCTGGGCGTCGGCGGTGCCGCGATCATGCCGTCGACGCTGTCGATCCTCCGCCACGTCTTCACCGACCCCCGCGAGCGGGCCCTCGCCTACGCGGTGTGGACCGCCGTGCTCGGCGGCGGCATGGCGCTCGGGCCCATCGTCGGCGGCCTGCTGGTGCAGGACTTCGGCTGGCCCGCCGCCTTCCTGCTGAACGTCCCCATCGCCTTCGCCGCCGTCGCCCTCGGGCTGTGGCTGCTCCCCGAGTCGCGCGCCCCGCGTGCCGGACGCTGGGACTGGTGGGGCGTGCTCCAGTCCGTCGTCGGCATGATCGCCCTCGCCGGAGGCATCAAGCAGCTCGGCAAGAGCGGGCTGACCAGCCCCGTCCCCTGGGTGCTGCTGGCCCTCGCGGCCGTCCTGCTGACCGTCTTCGTCCGCCGCCAGCTCCGCCTGGACAACCCGCTCCTCCAGGTACGGCTGTTCACGGACCCGGCGTTCGCGGTCGCCGCCGCGTCGATCTTCCTCGCCATGGTCGGCATGGGCGCGGCGCTGTTCCTGCTCACCCAGTGGTTCCAGTACGCGCAGGGCTACACCCCGCTCTCCGCCGGGCTGCGGCTGCTCCCCGCACCCCTCGGACTCGTCCTCACCTCGGTGATCACGCCCCGCCTGATGCACGTCTTCCCCGTGCGGCACGTCATGGGCTCGGGACTGCTGCTGCTCGCCGCCGGACTCGCGCTGCCCTGGGTCGTCCAGCGGTTCGCCGAGGTCGGCTACCCGGCCATGGCCTGCTCCCTCGCGGTGCTCGGCCTCGGGGTGGGCGTGGGCACGACGGTCGCCTCCGTCACGCTGATGTCCGTCACCCCGGAGGCCGACGTCGGCGGGGCCGCCGCCATCGACGAGACCTCCTACGAGCTCGGCGCCGCCCTCGGCATCGCCTCCCTGGGCAGCCTCGCCGTCGCCCTCTACCGCGGCGGCCTCCCCGACCTCGGCCTCGGGCCCGCCGCGACCGAGTCGGTGCGCGACTCCATCGGCGAGGCCGCGTACGTCGCCGACCGGCTGGGCGGGGACGCGGGCGACGCGCTGCTGGCCCAGGCGTCGCACGCCTTCACGCTGGGCATCACCCCGGCCTTCCTCGCCGGCGCCGGCCTCGCCGTCCTCGCCGCGGCACTCAACTGGGCCCTGGTCCCGCGCGACATCCGCCCCACGGACCACACCCACTGACCCCGGCGCGGCCACGCGAACTCGGCCGCGCGACCGTGGCGTTCGGGTCCCGCGCGGGCCGGATGCCGCACACGGGGACGGTCCGCGAACCCGGGCGTTTAGGGCGTACCGGGCAGTGGTACCGGCGCGGGATGGACGCACGGATCACCCTGCGGGTCGACGGCGGGGAACATGCCCTGACGGTCGACACCCGGACGACGCTGCTCGATGCCCTCAGTGACCGGCTCGCGGTCACCTCGCCGAAGAAGGGGTGCGACCACGGCCAGTGCGGTGCCTGCACCGTGCTGGTCGACGGGCGCCGGACGCTCGGCTGCCTCGCGCTCGCGGTCGCCCACGACGGCGCCGAGGTCGTCACCGCCGCCGGACTGCCCGACCGGGGGAGCGGCGAACTGCACCCGGTGCAGGCCGCGTTCCTCGACCACGACGGCTTCCAGTGCGGCTACTGCACGCCGGGCCAGGTGTGTTCGGCCGTCGGCATGCTCGCCGAGGCGGACGCCGGACACCCCAGCGCGGTGACCGCACCCGAGGCGCCCCCACCGGGCAGAGCGGGTCTCGACGACGAGGAGATCCGCGAACGGATGAGCGGCAACCTGTGCCGCTGCGGCGCCTACCCCGGCATCGTCGCCGCGATCCGGGAGGTGGCACGGGGATGAGGCCCTTCGACTACACGCGCGCCACCGACCCGGCCGCGGCCGTCGCCGCCGTCGCGGCGCAGCCCGGGGCGGCGTACCTCGCCGGCGGCACCAACCTCGTCGACCATCTGCGCCTCGGCGTCGCCGCCCCCGCCGCGCTCGTGGACGTGACCCGGCTGCCGCTCGGCGAGGTCGCGGAGCGGCCCGACGGGGGCCTGAGCATCGGCGCGACCGTGCGCAACAGCGACCTGGCCGCGCACCCGCTCGTCCGCGCCCGGTACCCGGTGCTCTCCCAGGCGCTGCTCGCCGGCGCCTCGGGCCAGCTGCGCAACGCGGCCACGACGGGCGGGAACCTCCTCCAGCGCACCCGCTGCGTCTACTTCCAGGACACCACCACCGCCTGCAACAAGCGCACCCCCGGCTCCGGTTGCTCGGCCCTCGGCGGCTGGACGCGCCACCACGCGGTGCTCGGCGCCTCCGAACACTGCGTGGCCGTCCACCCCTCCGACATGGCGGTGGCCCTGGCCGCGCTCGACGCGACCGTCGTCGTCCTCGGCCCCGAAGGCGAACGCCGCGTCCCGCTGGGCGAGTTCCACCGGCTGCCGGGGGACGCGCCGGAGCGGGACACCGTGCTGCGGCACGGGGACCTGGTCACCGCCGTCGAACTGCCCGCGCCCCGGCGGGAGTCGGGCTCCGGGTACCGCAAGATCAGGGACCGCGCCTCGTTCGCCTTCGCGCTGGTCTCCGTCGCCGCGGTGCTGGAGCTGGACGGGCCGCCGGGCGGCCGGCGGCGGGTGCGGGACGTGCGGATCGCCTGGGGCGGCGTCGCGCACAAGCCGTGGCGCGCGACGCTGGCCGAGCGGGCGCTGCGCGGGGAGACGCTGGAGCCGGGCGCCGCGCGGGCCCTGTTCCGCGCCGCCGCCGACGCCGAACTGACCGCCGCGCGGCCCCTGGAGGGCAACGCGTTCAAGACCGGCATGGTCCGCGCCACCACGGCCGCCGTCCTCGGCGCCCTCACCGGCGACGGGCACGACGGGGACCACGGCGAACGGGCGGAGGAGCGGCGATGACGGACAGCAACGGCCGGGTGGAGGCGCGCGAGTGCGGCACCTCACGGCTCCGCCTGGAGGGCCGCGAGAAGGTCACCGGCACGGCCCCGTACGCGTACGAACACCCCGTCGACGACGCGCTGTACGCCTGCGCGCTCCAGGCGGACGTCGCCCGCGGCCGCATCCTCGAAGTCCGCACCGGGGAGGCCGAGGCCGCGCCCGGCGTCGTCGCCGTCCTCACCCACCGCAACGCGGCGCGGCTGCCGGACGAGGACGGCGCGGGCGACGCCGAGCTGGCCGTCCTCCAGTCGGACCGGGTGCACTTCCGGGGCCAGCTCGTGGGCGCGGTGCTCGCCGGGACGCCGGAGGAGGCGCGGCACGCCGCCTCCCTGGTCTCCTTCACCTACGAACAGCTCCCGCACGACGCCCGGTTCGGGCCGGACCGGCAGGATCTGTACGCGCCGGGCAAGGTCAACCCGGCCTTCCCCACCGACACCGAGGAGGGCGACCCGGATGCCGCGCTCGCCTCGGCCGCCGTCCGCCACGAGGCGACGTACACCACGCCCATGGAGCACAACAACCCCATGGAGCCGCACACCTGCATCGCCCTGTGGGAGACCCGCGAGGGCCGGCCCGAGGTCACCCTCCACGACTCCACGCAGGGCGCGCACCCCGTTCGCGGCACCCTCGCGCCGCTGTTCGGCGTCGACCCGGAGCGGTTCCGGGTGATCGCGCCGCACGTCGGCGGCGGCTTCGGCTCCAAGGGCATGCCGCACGCGCACAACGTCCTCGCGCTGCTCGCGGCACGGCTCGTCCCCGGCAGGCCCGTCAAACTGGCCCTCACCCGCCAGCAGATGTTCTCGCTGACCGGCCACCGCACCCCGACCGTCCAGCGGGTGCGGCTCGCGGCCGACGCGGACGGGCGGCTCACCGCGGTCGTGCACGAGGCGGTCGAACAGACCTCGCGGATCAAGGAGTTCGCCGAGCAGACGACGGTGGCGACCCGCATGATGTACGCCGCGCCCAGCCGCCGGACCCGGCACCGGCTGGCCGCGCTCGACGTCCCCGTACCGTCCTGGATGCGGGCGCCGGGCGAGGCGCCCGGCATGTTCGCCACCGAGGTCGCCATGGACGAACTCGCGCACGCCTGCGGCCTCGACCCCGTCGAGCTGCGGGTCCGCAACGAACCGGAGACCGACCCCGACAGCGGCCGTCCCTGGTCGGCCCGCGACCTCGTGCGCTGCCTGCGCACCGGCGCCCGGCGCTTCGGCTGGGAGCGGCGGCGGGAGCCGGGTACCCGGGGCGAGGGCGAGTGGCTGGTCGGCCTCGGCGTCGCCTCCGCCACGTACCCCGCGTACGGCGGCCCCGGGTCCGTCGCGGAGGTCGAGCACCTGGGCGACGGGCGGTACGCGGTCCGGATCGGCGCCGCCGACATCGGCACCGGCGCGTGGACGGTCCTGACCCAGATCGCCGCCGACGCGCTCGGCTGCCCGGCCCGGGACATCGCCTGCTCGATCGGCGACACCCGGCTGCCGTACGCCACCGTCGCGGGCGGCTCCTCGGGCACGCAGGGCTGGGGGACGGCGGTCGTCGCCGCGGCCCGCCGCCTCCGCGAGGAGCACGGCGAGGCCCCGCCGCCCGGCGCCCGCACCCGCTCCGACGGCAGGAGCCGGCCCAACGAGAAGGGCTACGCCGTGCACTCCTTCGGCGCCCAGTTCGCCGAGGTCCGGGTGCACACCCTCACCGGCGAGGTGCGGGTGCCGCGGATGCTGGGCGTCTTCTCCACGGGCCGGGTGATCAACCCGCTGACCGCCAGGTCCCAGTTCATCGGCGGCATGGTGATGGGCCTGTCCATGGCCCTGTTCGAGGAGAGCGTCCTCGACCCGCGCACCGGCCACGTCGTCAACCAGGACTTCGCCGGCTACCACGTCGCGAGCTGCGCGGACGTGGCCGGCATCGACGCCGAATGGCTCGGCGAGGACGACCCCCACGCGGGCCCCCTCGGCGCCAAGGGCATCGGCGAAATCGGCATCGTCGGCAGCCCGGCCGCGGTGGCCAACGCCGTTTTCAACGCGACGGGGGTGAGGCTGCGAGATCTGCCGCTGACGCCGGAGAAGGTGCTGGAGGGGATGGCGGGGAGGGGGTGAGGGACGCCCTCAGGGTCCCGTCCCGCCCTCGCCATTCCCATGTAGTGAAACACGTTCTACGGTGTGCGCCGCCGAGTCGCAGCAGTCCGAGCCCTGGAGGCGCCGTGCATCTCGAATACACGCCGGAACAGCAGCGTCTGCGCGAGGAGTTGCGGACGTACTTCGCCGAGCTGGTCCCCGGCAACGCCTACGCGCGCTATGACGATCCGGCCGCGCAGAAGCGGTTCTACCGCGAGACCGTGCGGCGGCTCGGGCGGGACGGGTGGCTCGGGGTGGGGTGGCCCGTGGAGTACGGGGGGCGCGGGATGACGCCGACGGAGCAGTTCGTCTTCTTCGACGAGGCGGCCCAGGCGGGGGTGCCGCTGCCGCTGATGGCGCTCAACACCGTCGGCCCGACGATCATGCAGTTCGGCACCGACGAGCAGAAGCGGTACTTCCTGCCCCGCATCCTCTCCGGCGAACTCGACTTCGCCATCGGCTACAGCGAGCCCGAGGCGGGCACCGACCTGGCCGCGCTGCGGACCCGGGCCGTGCGCGAGGGCGACACGGAGACGGGGACGTACACCGTGGACGGGCAGAAGATCTGGACCACCAACGGCGACACCGCCGACTGGGTCTGGCTCGCCGTCCGCACCGACCCCGGGGCGCCGCCGCACAAGGGGATCAGCATCCTGCTCGTCCCGACCACGTCCCCCGGCTACTCCTGCACCGTCATCAACACCCTCGCCTCGCACGACACCACCGCCAGCTACTACGAGAACATCCGGGTCCCCGCGAGCCGCCGGGTCGGTGCGGAGAACAAGGGCTGGCGGCTGATCACCACCCAGCTCAACCACGAACGCGTCACGCTCGCGGCACACGGCACCATGGCCCTGCGGGCGCTGCACGACGTACGCCGGTGGGCCGCGGGGACGAAGCTCGCGGACGGGCGCCGCGTCATCGACCTCGACTGGGTACGCACCCGGCTGGCCCGCACCTACACCCGGCTCGACGCGATGAAGCTCCTCAACTGGCAGATGGTGCACGCCCTGGAGGCCGGCACGCTCACCCCGCAGGACGCCTCGGCGGTGAAGGTGTACGGCTCCGAGGCCCGCCGCGACGCCTACGCGTGGCTGATGGAGACGGTGGCCGCGGCCGGCCCGCTCAAGGAGGGCTCGGCCGGCGCGGTGCTGCACGGGGAGCTGGAACGCGGCTACCGCAGCGCGGTCATCTTCACCTTCGGCGGCGGCAACAACGAGATCCAGCGCGAGATCATCTCCTGGATCGGCCTGGGGATGCCGCGGGTACGGCGCTGAGGCGAGTCCGTGCGTGGGGGGGGGGGGGGGGGGGGGGGGGAAAAAACCAGGTCCCCCCCAAAAAAACCTTTTCACC
>NZ_JAASAH010000025.1 GCF_012726235.1 Streptomyces sp. HNM0574 | reverse complement strand
CTAAGCCTTTCAGCGCCGATGGTACTGCATGCGGGAGCGTGTGGGAGAGTAGGACGCCGCCGAACTCCTTTTAGAGAAAGGGCTGTTGTCCCGGATTGATTCCGGGACAACAGCCCTTTTTCGCGTTCCAGGGGTCCGAATTGTCCCTGGCCGCCGGGCTGTTGGTAACGGGTTGGTATACCCGCGGGACCGGGTCCGTGTTCGTCGCTCTTCCTCAGTGACCCCCACAACAGGAGGAAGTGTGCGACGAGAAGGACGACACAGGGCGTCACGCTGGAAGTTCGCGGCGCCGGGTGGTGCCGCGGCGGTGGCTTTCGCGCTCGTGTGGAGCGCGATGGGCATGCCGGGCTGGGCGGACGAGGTGCCGGCGCCGAGGAGTGCGGCGGAGGCGGCGGCCGCCGTCGATACGGACCCGGTCGGTGCCGTCGCCTGTGACGACGGTGAGGACGGGGACGGGAAGGGCCGCTACCAGGCCGTCTATGTGCAGCGTGCCGGCGGCGGGCAGAGCGCCGAGGGGCCGCGGACCGTGCAGCGGGTGCTGTGGGACATCGACCAGACCTTCGAGGCGAGCGCCAAGCGCTATGCGGGCTTTGACGATTCGCGTCGGCCGCGGATGGTGCAGGACGAGAACTGCCGGCCGAGTGTGATGAGCGTCGAGGTCTCGGGGCTCGGTGAGGAGCACTCGATGAGCGAGGTGCGGGACCTGGCGCAGCGGGCCGTCGACGAGAAGGTCGGCGGGACGGAGGCCGAGCAGGAGGAGTGGAACAGTACGCACCGGAAGCTGTTCTTCTACGACACCGGCAAGCCGGACGGGTGCGGTACGGCGGGTGCGCCGGGGCCGGAGTCGCGGGCGGACATGCACAGCGGCTGGGCCGAGGTGTCGTGGGGCTGCACTGGTGAGTCGGCGATGACGCACGAGATGATCCACCAGTTCGGGGTGACGCACTGCGACGAGGACAAGTCGCAGGGGAACGACCCGATCTGCCGTGGCTACGACGAGACGCCGCGTTGTGACGGACCCCGTTCGGGTGCGGTGCTCGACTGCGGGCTGGACACGTTCCGGTACTTCCACCCGCGTCCGGCGAAGGGCTCGTACCTGGCGGAGCATCCGGAGGAGAACGTGGCGCGGAGCCCGTACCTGATGCGGAACCGGCCGGCGAAGCCGGTGGCGACGTCCCTGGTGGATCAGGAGAGCGGTAAGTGTCTGGCGGCGAAGGGTGGTTCGCCGGTGCTGGCGGACTGCGAGGGCGACGGCCGGACGTGGGTGCGGAGCATCGGCGGCCGCGGCTACTTCAAGCTCAAGCTGGCGGGGAAGTGCCTCACCCGGAGTGAGGGAGGCGCGGCGCGGCTGGCGGACTGCAAGGCCGGTGCGGCGGGTCAGCACTGGTGGATGACGGCCAACGCCGGGGAGAACAAGGACGGTTACCAGGTGGTGCACCGCTCGGGCGGTGACCCGGTGACGGTCGGGGGAGCGGACACGTTCGTCATGCGGTCCGCGTAGTACGGGAGTTGAGTGAGGGGCCGGTCCCGCCGTGGTGGGGCCGGCCCCTTTGCCGTGCGGGTCAGCCGTCGGTCAGGTCGCCGTCGTAGCGGAAGCGGAGGGACTCGGTGTTGTAGTAGTTCGCCGTGGTGCCGATGGTGGGCTGGTGGGGCTTGCCCTGGGCCGCGGCGTGCCAGTCGTCGAGGCCGAGGAAGTAGAGGCGGTTGGCCTTCTGGGCGAAGACGATGTTGTCCGGCTTCTGGAAGTACGTCCAGCGGGTGTACGGGGCCGACTCGGCGTCGTCGCAGGGGCGTTGGCGTACGGGGGCGCCGTCGGCGGTGGAGTCGGTGTGGGTGAGGCACATGCCCGTCGCGAGGTTGCGGATGCGGGCTTCCTGCGCGGGGCGGTCGATGAGGAGTTCCCAGCGCTGGGAGGTGCCGCCGTCGCAGGTGGTCTCGCGGGGCGCGGCGCCTTCCTGCGGGGCGATGTCCATGCATCGGCCGGTGGCCATGACGCGCAGCCGGGTGCGGGCGTCGGCGCCGGGGGACCAGCTGGGCGGTGCCGACGTCCGCGCGGGGGAGGTGGTGGGGGCGTCCCTGGCGGGTTTCCGGTCGCGGGACGGCGGGCTCGTGGTGGGCCGGTCGGTGGGGACGGCGGGGGTGGTGACCGGCGGGGACGCGGCGGGGGCCCGGGCCGAGGTGTCGTCGCCGCCGGAGAAGAGCAGGAAGCCGCCGACGGTCAGGGCGGCGACCGAGGCGGCGGACGCGGCGAGGACGCCCGCGGTCTTGGCGGAGATGCCGCCCGCTCCGGAGACGGCGCCCGTCGCGGTGCCGGTGGTCGTCGCCGTGACGGCCGTCGTCGTGGCCTTCGTGAGGTACGCGGTGGTGCCCCAGAGCAGCAGGGCCGTGGGGAGGACGGCGCGGAGGCTGCTGTTGAGCTGGGTGAGTTCGAGGCGGGCCGTCCGGCACTGGGGGCAGTCGGCGAGGTGGCGTTCGAGGTCCTTGTTCGGGCGGCGGCCCGTACGGCGGACGGAGGCGGCCAGCAGGCCGGTGTAGCGGCGGCATTCGTCGTTGCCGCCGGCGCCGTCGGTGCGTTCGGCGTGCACCGTCAGGTAGGCCTCGCGCAGGCCCTCGCGGGCGCGTGCGGTGAGGGAGGTGACGCCGCTGGGGCTGATGCCGAGGAGTTCGGCGACGCGGGGTGCGGGCTCCTCCTCGACGGTGGTGTGCCAGAGCGCGGCCTGCCAGCGCTCGGGGAGCGACTGGAAGGCGCGGAGGACGAGTTGGCCGTCCTCGGCCTGGAGCATCCGGTCCTCGCCGCTGTCCGCGGCGGGGGTGCCCTCCAGTTCGCGTTCGACGTCGGCGGTCAGCTGGGTGCGGCGGGCGGTGTCGGCCCAGGCGGCCGCGGTGCGCCGGACGGTGGTGAGCAGGTACGGGCGCCAGGCGTCGGTGGGGCCGCCGCCGGCGCGTACGGCGCTCAGGGTGCGGGTGAAGGCCTCGGAGGCGAGGTCCTCGGCGGTGTGCGGGTCGCGGCAGCAGGTACGGGCGTAGGCGAGGACGGCGGGGCGGTGCCGGCGGAAGAGCTCGTCGAGCGCGGCGCCGTCACCGGCCTCGCCGTCGGCTCCGCCTTCCGGCCCCCGCGGGGTCTCGTGCGCGTCCCGTATTCGGGCGGTCAGCTCTGCGTCGCTGCTGGTGCTGCTGCGGCGTGTGGGCATGGCGAACATTGTGGGGGAGCCGTGCCCGGGACGGAAGTGAGCTCAGCGGCGCCGGGGTTCACCCGGGGGAGCACGGAGGGCCGCGCGTACGGGTCCGGGTGGGCCGGGGTGCGCCGGTGGTGCGCCGGGAGGCGCCCCGGGGTGCACGGGGGTGGGACCGGATCGGCGTTTCCGCTGCCGTGTGCGCGGTGACGGGGCAGTATCGGGGCCATGACGTACCTGATCCGCGCCGTGCGCGCCGAGGACTGGCGGGAGTTGAAGGATCTGCGGCTGGCGGCGCTGGCCGATCCGGCGGCGCCCGTGGCGTTCACCGAGCCGTACGCGAAGGCGGTCGCGCAGAGCGACGAGTTCTGGCGGCGTCGGGCGGCGCAGGGCGACCGGGGGCGGGTCGCGCAGACCTTCGTCGGGGAGCCGGCCGGCGCCGACTCAGCGGCCGGCGTGGCGCGTTGGGCGGGGATGGTGACGGTGCTGGTGGAGAAGGACAGCGTCGACGTCGTCGGGGTGTACGTGCGGCCCGAGCACCGGGGGACGGGGCTGGCGGGGCAGTTGTTCGCGGCGGCGGAGGAGTGGGCGCGTCCGCTGCGGCGGATCGGGGTGCGGCGGATGCGGCTGCACGTCCACGAGGACAACCCGCGGGCCGAGGCGCTGTACCGGCGGCTCGGCTACGTGCGGACGGGCGAGGCGGACGCGGACCCGAAGAATCCGGCGCTGAACCAGTACGAGATGGAGCTGCGGTTCGATCCGTGACGGGGCGGGCCCGGCTCAGGACGGGGTGCGGAGGTCGTCGATCTCGGTGAGGGGCGGGTCGAGGCGGGGGGCCGTGGCGCTGCGGGCCTCGTCGGCGACGGCGCGGGCCAGGGCGTTGAGCAGCGGCATGATCTCGGGGTCGTCGCCGACGACGTAGAGGGTGCCGGTCTCGGCGGGGAAGGAAGCGAGGGCGACGCGGTCGGCGCGGCCCGCGGTGCAGGCGTCGCGGACGTGCAGCCGGGTCAGGGGCGCGAGGGCCCGGCGTACCAACTCGGTGGCGGCGCGGCGGCGTTCGGGGTGGCCGGTGAGGGTGGCCTCCAGTTCGCCCGCGGTGCCGGCGCCGGCCTCGGGGTGGGTGCGGAGGATGCGCACCGGGCCGGAGGCGTTGCTTCCGGACGCCTGGGCCCAGCGGTGCACCTCGCGGAAGGGCCGGTTGTCGAGGGCGGCGGCGTGCAGCCAGCAGCGCAGCAGGGTCTCGGCTGCGGTGTGCACGTCCGCGTCGACGGGCCGCGGGGGGCGCCAGCCGCGCAGCGGCTCCAGGAGGGCGGTGGCGCGGGCCGCGGCGGTGGCGCGGTCGGTGCAGCCGTGGTGCGGTGACCAGCGGATACGGGCCGGGGTGTCGCAGCGGTGCGTCGGGTCGAAGACGTGCACGGGGCCGAGCTTGGCGCGGGCGTCCTTCGTCGCCGCCCACAGCTCCGGGTCGCGGGTGGCGACCAGCGCGGCGCCGGGGGCCTCGCGGACGCGGGCGTACGGGTCGGCGGGGGCGGGTTGATGCGCGGGGGCGGCCACCGGGGGCGCGGTGAGCGGGACCTGGGGGCTGGCCGCGGGTTCCGGACGAGGTTCCGGTACGGGTTCCGGTTGCGGTTCCGGTTCGGGCTTGTGGAGGGGGTTCGCGGGCTCCGGCTCCCGGGCCCGTTCGGCCTTGCGGGCCGCGTGGACGGCGCGGGCGCGGGCCACCGTGCCCAGCACGAAGACCGTCAGGACCACGGCGACGAGCAGCTGGCCCAGGACCAGGCCCCAGAACAGGCCGTACCCGGACAGCTGCCCGGACGGGGTGCCCGGCCAGGCGCCCGCGAGGTCGTGCGGCTCGGTGGCCAGCGCCCGCAGCGCCGCCGGGGTACGCGCGAAGGTCACGCCGGTGGGCCAGGCGCCGTGGCTGAACAGCCCGGCCAGCCCGGTCGCCGTCCAGGTGAGGACGGTGAAGCCGAGGAGGAACGCCAGGCCGCCGACGAGCAGTCCGTCCGGCACCCCGCCCTGCCTGCGGCCCTCGCGGCGGTCGCCGTCGGGACGTGCGGAGCCGTGCCGTTCGCGTGCGGACATGCCCGGCCGCCTACGCGACCGTCGAGTTGGCCGACGCGGCCCCGGGCGGCAGATCCTTCTCCATGCTCAGGGCCCGGGCCTCCGCTTCGGCCTCCAGATCGGCCTCCAGACCGGCGGCGAAGTCGGACGGGCCCTCCGAGGCCTCCGTCATGGCGCGGTCGGTGAAGACCAGCGGACGCTCGGCCTCCGTCACCAGATGCTTGACCACCTGGACATTGCCGTTGACGTCCCACACGGCGATACCCGGCGACAGCGTCGGAATGATCTCCACCGCCCAGCGGGGCAGACCCAGGACCTTGCCCGTCGCTCTCGCCTCGTCGGCCTTCTGCGCGTAGATCGTGCGCGTCGACGCCATCTTCAGGATCGCCGCCGCCTCCCGCGCGGCCGCGCCGTCCACCACGTCCGACAGGTGGTGCACCACCGCCACGAAGGACAGGCCGAGCCGGCGGCCGAACTTCAGCAGCCGCTGGAACAGCTGCGCCACGAACGGGCTGTTGATGATGTGCCACGCCTCCTCGACCAGGAAGATGCGCTTCTTCCGGTCGGGGCGGATCCAGGTGTGCTCCAGCCACACGCCGACGATCGCCATCAGGATCGGCATCGCGATCGAATTCCGGTCGATGTGCGACAGGTCGAAGACGATCAGCGGCGAATCGAGATCGATGCCCACCGTCGTCGGCCCGTCGAACATGCCGCGCAGGTCACCGTCGACGAGCCGGTCCAGGACCAGCGCGACGTCCAGACCCCAGGCACGCACGTCGTCCAGCGCCACGTTCATCGCCTCGGCCGACTCCGGCTTCGGATGCCGCAGCCGCTCCACGATGTCGGTCAGCACCGGCTGGCGGCCCGCCGTCGTCGCGTTCACATACGCGTGCGCGACCTTCAGCGCGAAACCGGAACGCTCGTCCAGGCCGTGCCCCAGCGCCACCTCGATGATGGTGCGCAGCAGCGCCAGCTGGCCCGTGGTGGTGATCGCCGGATCCAGCGGGTTGAGGCGGATGCCCTGGTCCAGCGCGGCCGTCGGGTCGAGGCGGATCGGCGTGATGCCCATCTCCTCGGCGATCAGGTTCCACTCGCCGACCCCGTCCTCGCCCTGCGCGTCCAGCACCACCACCTGACGGTCCCGGAACCGCAGCTGACGCAGCACGTACGTCTTCTCCAGCGCCGACTTGCCGTTCCCCGACTCGCCCAGCACCAGCCAGTGCGGCGCGGGCAGTTGCTGGCCGTACAGCTGGAACGGGTCGTAGATGTAGCCCTTGCCGCTGTACACCTCGCGGCCGATGATGACGCCGGAATCGCCCAGTCCGGGCGCGGCCGTCGGCAGGTACACCGCCTGCGCCTGGCCCGTCGACGTACGGACCGGCAGCCGGGTCGTCTCCGTCTTGCCGAAGAGGAAGCTGGTGAACGCCTCCGTCAGAGCGGTCAGTGGATCGCGCGCGGGCATCGGGCCCCTCCCCCTCTCAGCTGGAACTCGGTGGGCATACGGAACTCCCTCAGCGGATGCCGGTCGCGAACGGCAGTGTGTTGACGAACGCCCGGTGGTGCTCCCGGTCGCACCACTCCAGCTTCAGATAGCTCTTGCCCGCCGAAGCCCGTATCGTCCGCTTGTCCCGCGCCAGCGCCTCCGGCGAACGCGACGAGACCGTGATGTACCCGACGAGGTTCACCCCGGCCGCGCCGGACGCCAGGTCCTCGCCGCGCTGGTCCACCCGGCCCGACGCGGCGATGTCGCGCGGGTCCACGGTGCGGTTCATCTTCGACTGCCTGCTCGCTTCCGCGTCGTCGTTCGTCTTCTCCGTCAGCATGCGTTCGATGGCCAGCTCCGTCGGCTCCAGATCCATCGCCACCGCCACCGTCCGGATCACGTCCGGGGTGTGCACCAGCAGCGGGGCGAGGAAGTTGACCCCGACCGGAGTCATCGGCCACTCCTTCACCCACGCCGTCGAGTGGCACCACGGTTCTCGCGTCACCGACTCCCGCGTCTTCGCCTGGAGGAACGTCGGCTCCATGGCGTCCAGTTCGGCAGGCCACGCGTTCCGCTTCGACATCGCCTGAAGATGGTCGATCGGATGGTCCGGGTCGTACATGGAGTGGATCAGCGACGCCATCCGGGCCTGCCCCAGCGGCTGCCGCACCCGGATGTCGGCCTCCGCCAGCCGGGCACAGATGTCCGTCAGCTCACGGGCCATGATGATCGCCAGGCCCTCGTCCCTGGACACCTTCCGGCCCGCGCTGCGCCGCGCCGCCTTCGCGATCGTCGCGCCCTCCGCGGCCAGTTCACGCCCGTACGGCATGCAGGCCACCAGATAGGCGCGGTGCTGCTCGCTGGACGTGGACACCATCGACTGCAGCTGGTCGTACGACTCCCGCAGCCACGGCGCCACCGTCGCGTCACCGCGCTGCTCCACGTCCTTCGCGTGCGCGTCCGGATCGGCGGGCAGCGTACGGGCCAGCATCTGGAGCCGGGTGACAAAACCGTCGCCGTTCGCCACGTGCTTCAGCAGCGTGCCGAACCGGTCGACCAGCGCCTCTTGGTCCTCGCTGTCCCGCAGGCCCACCCCCGGGCCCTCGATCTCCACGACGGCCGTGACCGTGCGCCGGTCGGCGTGCAGCAGGACCGCCAGCTCGTCCGGGCCGAACGGCGCCGACAGCCAGGTGATCCGGCCGACGCCGGGCGGCGGGCCGATCTCCACCTCCCGGCCGTCCAGCCGGACACCCGCCTCCGCGGCGCCGTTCCGGTACACGTGCGAGCCCTTGCGCACCATGCGCTTGTACGAGCGGTTGATTTCGTACCACCTGTAGAACGTCCGCCCCTTGTACGGGACGTAGACCGCCGCCAGCGCCAGCATGGGAAAGCCGACGAGCGCCGGGATACGGAACGACAGCACCGGGATCAGCAGCCCGGACATCATGCCCAGGAAGGCACCGGCGATGATCAGCACGATCTCGCCGTTCTCCCGGTTCTTGCCGATGAGCGCGTTCGGCCTGGCCCGGCCGACCATGTACGTACGGCGGGGCGCGTGCAGCCCCGTGGCCTGCGTCGGCGTCGTCACCCGCGCTCACCCCCGCCGGACCGCGGCGCGCGGCTGCTGTGCGGGGTCTGCGAACCGGCCGCGCCGCCGGCGGACGGGCGCTCGGGGGCGCGCGGAGGCGGCGGCGGTTTCGCCGCGGCGCCCTCGCCGCCGGAGCCGCGGGAGGCGTGCGCCGCGACACCGCCCGCCGCCGGGTTGCCCGGGTTCGCGCCGCCGGAACCCCCGGAAGCGGAGCCTCCGGCGTTGCCGCGCGCGCTGTGCGTGTTGATGCCCTGCCTCACGAGCGCGGCGGGGGACGAGACGACGGCGGCGGCCGAACGGGACGCCGGATCGCGGCTGGAATTGCGCTGGTTGACGATCTCGTCACCGAAGCCCGGCACGAAGCGGTAGATCATCGCGCTGGCGAAGATCGCCAGCAGGATGATCGCCAGCCCCGACACGATCGCCGAGAACGCGTTCGGCCCCTCCGCCGACGACAGCGCGCCCGCCAGCCCCAGCACGATCACGATCACCGGCTTCACCAGGATCACCGCCACCATGATCCCGGCCCAGCGGCGGACGTGACCCCACAGGTTCTTGTCCACCATGCCCGCGTACACCGCCGTGCCCAGCAGCGCGCCCACGTACAACAGGGCCGCGCGGACCACGAGTTCGATGTACAGCACGCCCGCGGCGAGCACCGAGATCAGCGAGACCACGATCAGCATGATCGGGCCGCCGCCGATGTCCTCGCCCTTCTCCAGCGCCTCCGAGAACGTGCCGAAGAAGTTGTCCGTCTGCTCCGCCGTGCCCGAGGCCACGACCTCCGTCACCGCGTCCGTCGCCGACACCAGCGTGTGCAGGATCAACGGGGTGAACGCCGAGGCCAGCACCGTCAGCCACAGGAACCCGATGGCCTCCGTCAGCGCCTCCACCAGCGGCACCCCGCGGATCGCCCGCTTCGCCACGGCCAGCAGCCACAGCGTCAGCGTCAGGATCGTCGACGCGGCGAACACCACGGCGTACTGGCGCAGGAACTCCGGATTGGTGAAGTCGACCTTGGTGGTCGCGTTCACGAGATCCGCCAGCTTGTTCACCGTCCACGCCGCCGCCTCCGCGCAGCCCTTGGCCAGCGACTGGAGGGGGTCGAGGGAGTCGGTGACGCTGGAGCCCGGACTCCCGCTCCCGCCGCCGCTGCTTCCGTTGTCCCCGCGTTCGCAGTACTCCTTGGCCTGCCCCACATAGAGGCTGCAGTCGTCCTCCGGAGCCGCCGTCGCGCGGGTGGCCGCGGCGAAGAGGGCCGCCTGGACGCCGCCCAGCGCGGTCAGCACCGTGGCCGTGCGCCGTCGGGAATTAGCGGGCATAGGTGAACCCTCCGTACTCCTCCACCGCGGCGGCCATGTCGTCCGCGCTCGAGGCCCTGTTGTCGCCCTCCACCGGGGCGGGGCCGTCCTTCTGGCTGAAGCCCTGCACCTTCCAGTCGCCGTCCGACCACTGGAGGTTCAGCCGCATCGTGAACCAGTCGCTGGCCACCGGGTTGGTCGAGCCCTCACCCGCGGTGCCGAACACGCCCGTGCACCAGACCTCCAGCTCGGCCGTCCGCTTCCCGTAGTCGAGCACCTTCGTGCCGACGGGGGCCGTCCGGGAGATGTACGTGCCCTTCTTGGCCGTCCCGTTCTCGTCCAGGCCCAGCTTCTTCAGGAACGACGGGGCGTACGCCTTGTCCAACTTGGCCTTCATCTCCGTCTGTTCGGAGGCGGTGAAGACCTGTTCGACGACGCCGTCACGGGTGCCCGGCTTGATGATGTCGGAGGAGACCAGCGCCACCGCATAGTTCGCCGCCGCGCTCTCCGCCCCCTGGCGGGTGTGCGGGAAGCCGGAGGGGATGCCTCCGCCCGGGTTGTCCACGGGCTTCTCGCCGGTGGGGGCCGTCGGGCGGGCCTGCTCGGCGTTCTTGCCGGGCTCCTCGCCCGCCTTCTCCGTGCTGTCACCGCTCTGGTTCGCGAAGGCGATCGCCGCGATCAGCAGGACGACGACGCCCACCACGGTGACCAGGCTGCGCGCCGGTTTGGCGGGTGGTCTGCCACCGCCCTCCCCCTCGGGGAGGTGGGTGCGGGTAGTGAGCCGGCCGGAGCCGTGACCGTACGCCGGGCCGTCCTCGCCCGTACGCTCACGCTCGCCGAACCCGTCGCCGCCGATGCTCATGCCGGGCGATCCCCCTCGACCTCATCCGCTCAACTGCCGTCAGGACATTGTCTCCTCACCTGACGTTAGCCGTGATACCTGTGGTCCGGGGACAGAGTGCCAAGGGCACCGGTCACATCCTGCCGGTGTGATACCGGGACATGTCCGCCATGCGCCCTGCTCAGCACCCCGCGTCACGCGGCTCACGGAGGTCGGACGGAGGCACGCGGACCGCGCACAGCCATGGCCCAAGCTCCGCGCGGATGCCGTGAGTTGTTCGTACGGATTGTGTGCACGGCTTGTGGGTGCCGCCCGTTGTGCGTCGGATGTGTACTCCTGCGCGAGTTGTGACTCGCCCGTACGCCGCGCGGTGTACGTCGGAAGGACCGGAGGTAGGAGGGGTGCGTGAACCCTGAACACGACACCGCGGCCGGGGAACGGTCCTTACTTCTCCCGCGCACCGACCCGCCGTTGACCGGCGGCGAACGCGAAAGCCTGCGCGGCTACCTCGACTTCCACCGCAGCACCCTCGCCCTCAAATGCGAGGGCCTGACGGACGAACAGCTCCGCCTCCAGGCGGCCCCGCCCTCCGACCTCTCCCTCCTCGGCCTCGTCCGGCACATGGCGGAGGTCGAACGCGTCTGGTTCCGCCGCGTGCTGAACTCCGAGGACCTGCCCCTGGTCTGGTCCGACGAGGGCGACTTCCAGGCCGCCTACGACGCGACCGACGCCACCCGCGAGGACGCCTTCGCGGCCTGGCACGCCGAAGTCGCCGCCGCACGCCGCATCGAGCCCGCCGTACCGTCCCTCGACACCACGGCCCGCCGCCGCGAAGGCGCACCCGAGATGTCCCTCCGCCGGATCATGCTCCACCTCATCCAGGAGTACGCCCGCCACAACGGCCACGCCGACCTCCTGCGCCAGGCGGTCGACGGAGGGACGGGGATCTGAGCTTGTCCACAGGGTGTGGAATCCCGGTCCCGGTCCGCCCGTTCCCTGACGGGCGTCCCACCGCGTCCCCGGCCGGCGACGTCCGCACCGGCATCCCCGCAGGCCGGAGGGTGGAACGTCCCCCGCTCTCCCAGGCACGGCCGACGGGCTGGGCCCCGGGGCGCGGAACGGCGCACGATCGGAACGTCCACGGCGGGAGCGGCCGGCACGGGGGAACGCCCTGCCGCTCCTGCCCGCGGACGCCGACCGTATGCGCATCCGGGACGTGCACGCCGACGTGCACGGGGAAGGACCGAACGTCATGCAGAAGTACAAGCGCCTCGCGCTGACCGGTGCCACCGCCCTCCTCGCCGGAGGACTGGGCGTCGGACTCGTCGCCCCCACGGCCACCGCCGGAGAAGGGGCCGGCGGGAAGGGGACGGCCGCGACCACCGCCGTCTCCGGCTACTGCGGCCACTACAAGGGGAACAAGGCCGTCATCGCCCGGGGCAGCGGCAACACCAAGGCGGTGAAGGAGATCCAGTGCCTGGTCAACAAGCGCTGGAAGCCCGTCGCCGGAACGGTCTCCGTCGACGGCGTCTTCGGAGCCGGGACCGAGAGGGCCGTCAAGAAGATCCAGAAGGTCGGCGGCAAGCGCGCCGTCGACGGCGTCGTCGGCCCCACGACCTGGAAGCACCTCCGCCACGGCAGCTGGGACTGACCCTCCCGGCACGACTGCGGCTCCTTCTCCACCAGGGCCACGGGGGGCCTGGTGGAGAAGGGGCACGCACCGCGTGGATGACATCTTCGGGTGACCGGCCATCACCTCGGTGCACCGCCCGCGTTACTGCGGTGTACGCGACGAAGGGGACGAAACGGTGAACCCGGTGAACCTGAGAAACGCGACGAACACGGCCGGCAGGTACGGAGGTTGGCGACCACCCCGCCCACCGTCACCCGCACGAGTAATGGAGTTACCCGCGCGACCTGTGGTGCACGGCGGGTTTTCCACAGGGTGTGGACGGTTGTCGCTCCCGACGATTGGGTGGACACACGACAACCGCCAACACGCGCCGCACCACACCCGGTCGGCGCCCACGGCGGTGTCACAGGCCGCTTCCATGATCCCGGAAGGATCAGTCACCCACGGCAAGGGAGCCGGGGAATGACGGAGCGGCCGGTCGACGGCACATCGGGGAGGGGCTGGACTGTGGAGGTCGGCGCATACGTGGACGTCGCGGAATACACGGAGGTGAACCACGAACGCCCGCCCGCACCCGTCGGGGTGGACTGGGCAGAAGTGGAGGAATGGCTCGGACTCCCACTCCCCGGAGACTACAAACAACTCGCCGACACCTACGGCCCGTTGGACTTCGGCGAATACCTGTGGATCCACGTCCCCTGCGCCCAGGGCGAGCGCTTCGACTACGGCACCTGGCTGCACGGCGTACGCCGCCGCGTCCGCGCCGAGGACAACGAAGCCCAGGACCACGCGGGACAGGACGGCCACGAACCGGAACACCCGCACCCGGCCCTCCACCCCGCCCCCGGCGGACTGCTCGCCTTCGGCGAAAGCCGCGGCAGCGACCTGCTGTTCTGGGACACCTCAGCCTCCGAGAACCCGGACGCCTGGCCCGTCGTCGTCCGGCACCTCGGCGCCGTCCCCGGCAGCGGCCTCGAACCCTGGCACCACTACGACCTCAACCTCACCGGCTACCTGCGGCACACCGTCCGGGCACCCGACGAAGTCCCCACACCACCAGGCCCGTTGATCGGCCCGCTGCGCGGCACCGTCGCCCGCACCGCCTACCTGGCAGCCGTCCGCCCCTGGACCCCGCCCCGACCCGAACCGCCCCGGCTCACCGGCGAAAAACGACGCCACGCACTGGAAACCGGTACCGGACTCGAAGCACTCCGCCTGCTCTGCCCGCCACCCGACCGCCCCTACCTGGGAAACGGCACCACCGAACCGAAAGACGCCTGGCAGGCGCTCTTCGACGAACTCGGCACCGCACTTCCCGGCGAATACACGGCACTCATGGAGGAATACGGCGCCGGCTGCTGGGCCGGCTGGCTGCGCTTCCTCACCCCGCTCCGCACCGGCGAACGACGCATGGCCTCCCACCTCACCGAGATCACCGAGGCGTACCGCTCACTGCGCGACGACTTCCCCGAGTGGTACCCCCTCGCCGTCTGGCCCGAGCCCGGAGGCTTCCTGCCCTTCGCCAACTCCGTCGACGGCGACGAACTCGGCTGGCTCACCACCGAAAAGAACCCCGACGACTGGCCACTCGTCTTCTGGCCCCGCCACGCCGACCAAGGACCACCACTCGACCGCGGCCTCACCGACATGCTCCTCGGCTGGCTCCGCGGCACCTACCGAACCGAAGGCCTGACCCCCCACGACGCCGAAGACCCCCTCGACGCAGCGACCTTCGAGGGGTGGACGGACGGGGGGTACTGGTAGACGGGGGCACTGGGGGAGGGGGGAGGGGGGGGAGGGGGGCGGCCCCCCGCCCCCCCTCAAGCTCCCACCGCGATCGGCGTGTTCTGTGCCCCCGCGAGCCACCACCGACCGTCTCGTTCGACGAGGGTGTACAGCGCCATCTCGGAGAATCCGTCCGGGTCTTGGGCCTGTCGCCGGATGTGGGCGAGGGCTACGCCGGGGGCGGGGGCGCGTACGGCGACGACGTCGAAGCGGGAGGGGGGTGCGGTTTCCGCGGCGAGGAGTCGGTGGTGGGTGGCGTTGAGTTCGGCGTAGTGGTCGAGGGTGGCGCCGTAGGGGCTGCCCCAGAGGACGTCGGCGGCGAAGGGGCCGTCGAAGATGTCGGCGTCGCCGGTGTCGAGTCCGCGTTGGAGTTCTTGGGCGAAGCGGGCCGCGGCTTCTTCGGCCGCGGCCTGGGCGGCGGGGTCGGTGCTCAGTGTGGGGCGGGTGGTGTCGTTCATGGGGTGCTCCTGTGGTCCGCGGTGTGGAACTGCACCTCGGACGTTAGGAGTTGAACGTCACTTCAAGTCAAGACTCCGCTCCGGTGTCCCGCAGCGGTTCCGGGAGCGGCTGGCTGTGCAGGATCGTCAGGCCCGAGACGGCGCGGGTGAGTGCGACGTACAGATGCCTCAGCCCGGTGCGGGGCCCGGCCCCGTCCGGCGCCTCCGCTTCCGCGGCGACGATCGCGTCCGGTTCGTCGAGGACGACGTAGTCGTACTCCAGGCCCTTGGCGAGGGTGGCGGGGACGAGGGTGAGGCGGCGCTGTTCGCTGGTCTCCTCGCCGGGCGCGAGGACGGGGATTCCGGCGGCGTCCAGCGCGTGGGCCAGTTCCGGCAGCCGGGACTCGGCCGCGATCAGGCCGACCGAGCCCTCGCGCCGCTCCAGCGTCTCCCGGCAGGCGTGCACGACGGCGTCGGTGAGGACCCCGTCGGGTACGGTCCGTACGGCGAAGTCGCCCGCGGATTCACGCACCGAGGTGGCCTCCCGCAGCCCCGGCGCGATGGCGGGCAGCAGCCGGGAGGCGTACGCGATGACCTCGCGCGGTACGCGGAAGCCCTGAGTGAGCTCCTCGACGACGGCTTCCGGTTTGCCGAGGTGGTGCAGCGCCTCGCGCCAACTCGCCGTCGCCCACGGGGTGGTGCCCTGCGCGATGTCGCCGAGGACCGTCGCGGAGCCGGTGCTGCACCGGCGGCCGACGGCGCGGTACTGCATGGGGGAGAGGTCCTGGGCCTCGTCGACGACGACGTGGCCGAGCGAGGCGGTGCGGGAGACGAGGTCGGCTGCCTCGTCGACGAGTACGGCGTCGGCCGCCGACCAGCGGGCCGACTTCACGCCCCTGGCGGGCTTCTCCCACAGCAGCAGCCGCTGCTCGTCCGCGTCGAGGACGCCCTCGGCCTGCGTGGCCAGGAACTCGGGGTCGGAGAGCAGCCGCAGCACCAGCTTCGCCGGATCGACCGCGGGCCAGGCGGTCTTGACGACGGCCTTGACGGCGGCGTTCCGCGCGACGGCGTCCTGCACCCGGTCGTCGGGCGCCTCGCCGGCCTGTTCCATCCGGGTCAGCACGGCGTGCGCGATGCGCTGCGGCAGTGCCTCGCGGGCCGCGCCGTAGCGGATGTCGCGGCTGAGCAACTCCTCGACGAGTTCGGCGAGTTCGTACCCGGGTACCCGCCAGCGGCGCGAGCCGCGTACGACGACGCAGGCTTCGGCCGGCGGGGTCACCCCGGCGCGTACGGCGCGGCGCAGGACGGTGGCCATCCGCGCGTCGCCCTTGAGGCGGGCCGCGGCGGGGCTGTCGGTGCCCCGTACCGGGACGTGGGCCACGAGTTCGTCCACCGTGGCCTGCCGTACCTCCAGTTCGCCGAGTGCGGGGAGGACCTGCTCGATGTAGTGCAGGAAGGAGGCGTTCGGGCCGACGACGAGGGTGCCGGTGCGGGCCAGCCGTTCGCGGTGGGTGTAGAGCAGGTAGGCGACGCGGTGCAGGCCGACGGCGGTCTTGCCGGTGCCGGGCGCGCCCTGGACGCACACGGTGCCCTCGATGCCGGACCGGACGATCTCGTCCTGTTCGGGCTGGATGGTCGCGACGATGTCCCGCATGGGGCCGACGCGCGGCTTCTCGATCTCCTCCTGGAGGAGCCGGGAGGAGCGGGCGGCCTCGCCCGGATCGCTGAGGTGCTCGTCCTCGTAGGCGGTGATCCGTCCGCCCGCGTAGCCGAAGCGGCGGCGGAGGGCGACGTTCTGGGGGTCCTTCGCGGAGGCGCGGTAGAAGGGCTGGGAGACGGGGGCGCGCCAGTCGACGACCATCGGGTCGCCCTCGGCGTCGTGGACGTGCCGTCGTCCGATGTGGAAGGAGGTGCCGTCGGCGCTCTCGTCCTCGGTGCCGGTGTGCGTCCGGTGGTCGAGGTAGTCGAGGCGGCCGAAGAAGAGCGGGGTGTCGCTGAGGTCGGCGAGGGCGCGGATGCGGGCGTCGATGTCGGAGCGGAGGATCGCGGCGTTCACCCAGTCCGTGGCGACGTCGCTGGTGTCGAGTGCTTCGGCGTCCTCGCGCATGGCGCGGAGGGCGGCGCGTGCGGCGGCGAGGTGGGCCCGTTCGGTCTCCAGCGGGTCGGTGCCGGGCGGGCCGGGTTCGTAGGGGTCGGGGTCGGACGGGTGGGCGTGCGCGGGCGCGGTGCTCACGGTGTTGCTGCCTCCGGGCAGGACGCGTCGGAACGCGTGGTCGGCGGGCGGCCGTCGTGCGGCCGAGGGGTACGCGAAGGTGCCGGCCGGTTTCCGTGCGGCCGGGGTCCTGCCGGCCGGATGCGGCGCGGGAGGAGGCAAGGCCCGGGAGTGTACGCCGCCTCCACGTTCCGGGGCGAACCCTTTTCCGCCGGTACGTGCGGCCGGCGGCTGCCCGGATCTTGTATCGAAGGACCCGGGTATCGGACGGCTCTCCTCCGATGCCCGGGTCCCGCGCGCGGCCCCGTCCCGTGCCCCAACGGCCCTCGGCGGAGCTGGAGTTCAGCGGCACGGGCCCATCCGTCCGGGCGGTCCGTGCCCGGCGTCCGAAGCGATCCCCGGGGAGCCGCATGACCTCGTCCGTGGCGGCGCCCCGTCTGCCCGAAGGGCGTACCGCGCTGGTCGCGGGCGGCAGCCGTGGAACAGGTGGCGCGTGCGCCCGCGAACTGGGTGCCGACGGGGCCGCCGGCGGAGTCGTCGGGCAGATCGAGGAGCTCGGCTCCGAGGCCGCCGCGCTCCAGGGCGACGTCGGACTCCGCGACGTCAACACCGCGGCCGGTCACGTACGCCTTCGGCCGGAGCTCGCCGCGCAGGCCGCGCTTGCCGTGCTGAAAGCGGGCCGGGCTCCCGCTAGCCTGGCCCGCCGGAGCGGATGACCCCTGCCGGACGGAGGCGACGCGGGTGACGAAGGCCGACAGCACACCCCCGCCGGACCGGACCAGAACCGGAACCGGAACGGCGGACGAAACCGGAACCGGCCCCTGGCGCGGCGGACTTCGGCGGGGACGGGCCGGCTGGGCCGCCGCCGGGCTGCTGGCCCTCTCCCTCGCCGCGTTCACCGCGCTCTGCGTCGCCCTGCGCGTCCCCATGGCCGACGTGCACGTCTACCGCGCCGAGGGGCAGGCCGTCCTGGACGGCGGCGACCTGTACGGGTTCACCGTCACCGAGTGGGAACTCCCGGCCACCTACCCGCCGTTCGCCGCGCTGCTCTTCGTGCCCTTCGCGCTGCTGCCGCTCGCGGCGGTCAAGGTGCTCTTCGCGGCGGGCAACGCGGCGCTCCTCGCGTTCCTCGTGCACCTGTCGCTGCGCGCCGCCGGACGCCCGGGCGCCGCGCGCAGCCTGCCCGTGCTGTGCACGGCGACGGCGCTCGGTCTGTGGCTCGAACCGGTCTTCCAGACCCTCGTGTTCGGGCAGATCAACCTGCTGCTGGCCTGCCTGGTGCTGTGGGACCTGGGCCGCCCCGACGGGGCGCGCGGCAAGGGCCTGGCCATCGGCGTCGCCGCCGGCATCAAGCTCACCCCCGCCGTCTTCGCCGTCCACCTGCTGCTGACCGGGCGGGTGCGCGAGGGGTTCACGGCGGTCGCCGGGTTCGCGGGGACGGTCGTGCTGGGCGCGGCCTTCCTGCCCGGCGCGGGCGTCGACTTCTGGACGCGGCGGCTGTGGGAGACCTCCCGCGTCGGCAAGGCGTGGATCGTCGACAACCAGTCGCTCCAGGGCCTCGTCGCCCGCCTCGACCACGCGGCCCACCCCGGCCTGCTCTGGCTGGTCCCCGCCGCCGTGGTCGCGCTCGCCGGCCTGCTGCTGGCCCGCCACGTGAGCCTGCGGTACGACGACGCGTGGGGCGTCCAACTGACGGCGGTGACCGCGCTGTTGGTCTCCCCGATCTCCTGGTCGCACCACTGGGTCTGGTGCGTCCCGCTGATCGTCCTCACCTGGACGACGGCCGGCCGGGCCCGTACGGCCCTCGCCGCCGCGCTCACCGTGCTGTTCACCGCGCGCAGCATGTGGCTGCTGCCCAAAGAAGGCGACCTGGATCTGCACCTGTCCTGGTGGCAGCAGCCCCTCGCCTCGCCCTACCCGCTGCTCGGCCTGGTCCTGCTCGCCGCCGTCCCGCTGTGCCTGCGCCGCACCCGGCCGGAACCGGAACCCCGGCGGCGGGCGGAACCGGAGGACCGTCAGTCCGGCGACCCCTCCGGCAGGTCGTGCGCGTCGACGATCCGGTAGGCGTAGCCCTGCTCGGCCAGGAAGCGCTGGCGGTGCGCCGCGAAGTCCTGGTCGATGGTGTCGCGGGCGACGACCGAGTAGAAGCGGGCCTCGTGCCCGTCGGCCTTCGGCCGCAGCACCCGGCCGAGCCGCTGCGCCTCCTCCTGCCGCGAGCCGAAGGTGCCCGAGACCTGGATCGCGACCGTCGCCTCCGGCAGGTCGATCGAGAAGTTCGCGACCTTCGACACCACCAGGCACGTCAACTCGCCCTCGCGGAAGGCGTTGAACAGCTTCTCGCGCTGCGCGTTGCTGGTGTCGCCCTTGATCACGGGAGCGCCGATGTCCTCGCCCAGCTCGTCCAGCTGGTCGATGTACTGGCCGATCACCAGCGTCTGCTCACCGCTGTGCTGCCGCACCAGCGCCTCGGTGACCCGCCGCTTGCTGTCCGTCGTCGCGCAGAAGCGGTACTTCTCGTCCGCCTCGGCCGTCGCGTACGCCAGCCGCTCCGAGTCGGTCAGGCTGACGCGGACCTCGACGCAGTCGGCGGGCGCGATGTAGCCCTGCGACTCGATCTCTTTCCAGGGCGCGTCGAACCGCTTCGGGCCGATCAGCGAGAACACGTCCGACTCCCGGCCGTCCTCCCGCACCAGCGTCGCCGTCAGGCCGAGCCGCCGCCGCGCCTGCAGGTCGGCGGTGAACTTGAACACCGGCGCCGGCAGCAGGTGCACCTCGTCGTAGACGATCAGACCCCAGTCGCGGGAGTCGAACAGCTCCAGGTGCGGGTAGACGCCCTTCCGCTTCGTCGTGATCACCTGGTACGTGGCGATCGTGACCGGCCGGATCTCCTTCCGCGTACCGCTGTACTCACCGATCTCGTCCTCGGTCAGCGACGTACGCTTCACCAGCTCCGACTTCCACTGCCGCGCCGAGACGGTGTTCGTCACCAGGATCAGCGTCGTGGCCCGCGCCTTCGCCATCGCGCCCGCGCCGACCAGCGTCTTTCCCGCGCCGCACGGCAGCACCACCACACCGGAGCCGCCGTGCCAGAAGCCCTCGACGGCCTGCTCCTGGTAGGGGCGCAGCGACCAGTCGCCCTGGTCCAGCTCGATCGGGTGCGCCTCGCCGTCCACGTACCCGGCCAGGTCCTCGGCGGGCCAGCCCAGCTTCAGCAGCGTCTGCTTGATCTGGCCGCGCTCGGAGGGGTGCACGACCACGGTCGCCTCGTCGATCCGGTCGCCCACCAGCGGCTGGATCTTCTTCGACCGGAGCACCTCCTCCAGCACCGGCCGGTCGCTGCTCTCCAGCACCAGCCCGTGCGTGGGGTGCTTGAGCAGCCGCAGCCGCCCGTACCGGTCCATCGTCTCGGCGATGTCCACGAGCAGGGAGTGCGGCACCGGGTAGCGCGCGTACGTCACCAGCGCGTCCACGACCTGCTCCGCGTCGTGCCCCGCGGCACGCGCGTTCCACAGGCCCAGCGGCGTCAGCCGGTACGTGTGGATGTGCTCGGGCGCCCGCTCCAGCTCGGCGAACGGCGCGACCGCGCGCCGGCACTCGTCGGCCTGCTCATGACCGACCTCGAGCAGCAGCGTCTTGTCACTCTGCACAATCAACGGCCCACCGGCCACGCGCCTCTCCCTCCATCTCACGGCCCCTCCCCACCGGCCCCGACCGAACGGGGGCGGGAACGGCCAAATGTCCAGTGTGCAGGATGGGTGGGCGGGGGCGGCCTCGGTCGACGGAACGGCGGGAGCCGGTGACGGACGGTGCCCGCGCCGGGGAGTCCGCTCGGATCGCCGGGGATCTGGGGCCGGGCCGTCAGCGGAGCACCGAACTCCTCGGAACGTCCCCCCTCACCCCTCCTCCACCTCCGCCGCCCCCGTGATCCGGTGCAGGGGGTAGGTGCGGATTTCGTCGGCGGTGTGGTCGTAGCCGGTGACGAAGCCGCCTTCGACGCGGACGGGGGCGATGACGCGTTGGGAGGCGGCGCCGTCGGCGTTGACGTAGCCGAACCAGACGGCGGTGCCGGTGAGGGCGGCGGTCTGCATGGTGGCGAGGGTGTCGGCCGAGGTGGTGCGGGGGAGGCCGCCGCCGGGGGGTGCGGCGTTCCGGGTGGCCTTGGCCTTGCGGGCGGCGTCGGGCGGGGCGGCGGCCGCGGCGTGGTCGCCGGCGCGGATGGCGCGTACGGCGCCGGCGAGGAGTGCCGGGTCGGGGACGGGCGGGCCGTCGGGGACGGGGTCGGGGGCCGCGCGGGGCGGGGTGCGGTGGGCCTCGGCGCGGGCGATCAGCACGTCGCCCTCCTCGGTCTCGGCGGCGGGCGCGTAGCCCATCTCGCGGAGGCGGGTCAGCAGCCGGTCCGGGGGGAGCGGGGAGGCGAGCACCGTCGGGGCGAGGAGCCGGGGGCGGAGTTCGGCGGCGCGGCGGTCGGCGAGGATCTCGGCGAGCACCTGGTCGTCGTCGCAGCGCACGTAGGAGGAGGCGGCGCCGACGCGGACGCGGCCGTGCCGCCTGGCGACGTCGTCGACGAGGTAGCTGAGCGGCTGCGGCACGGGGGTGGTGGAGTGCGCGGCCAGGAAGGCGTGCACGTCGGCGGCGCTGCGGCCCGCGTCGAGGGCGCGGCGGACGGAGTCGGGGGTGAAGCGGTAGACGGTGGCGCCGCCCTTGGACTCGACGTCGGCGAGGGTGCCGAGCACGTCCGCGAGGGGCCGCTTCAGCGGGCCGGGGGCGACGGCGGTCAGGTCGGCCTGGAGGAGGACGTGGTCGAGGGGTTCGGGCAGCAGCGGGGCGAGCCGTGCGGCGGCCTCGTCCGGGTCGCCGGCGGGGGCGGGGGCCGCGGCGCGGCTCTGCGCGCCGGGCTTCCGCTTTCCGGTGCGGGACGCCGACTCGCCTGCGGCGGCGGCCCGTTGGGCGGCGTCGTCCGGTTCCGGGAGCAGCGGGCGGGCGTAGGAGGCGAGGGCGCCGCGGCCGGTGAGGCCGAGCAGTTCCGCCTCGTCCAGTGACCAGCTCGCGATCCGGTCGCGCAGGGCGGGTTCGCCGTCGCCCTCCTCGCGGTCGGTGCGCGGGGCGCCGCCGCGGAGCGGGGCCTCCCAGCCCAGCCGGGCGAGGACGGATTCGCGGGTCGGCGCCGTGCCGGCCTCGACGTGCCCGGCGAGCAGCCGCAGCGTGCGGAGCCGGACGTCGGGGGCGAGGCCGCGGTCCAGCCCCGGGCCCAGGGTGGACAGGCTGCGGCCCTTCGCGTCCCGGCCGCCCGCGAGGCCCGCGACGCGGGTGCCGGCGAGCCAGGCCGTGGCCAGCCGCGTCCAGCGCTGTTCGGGGGTGAGCCGCAGCCACTCGTCGGCGGCGGGGGTCGGCGCGTACGCCTCGTCCGCCGCGCCGTCGGAGGCCAACAGGCCCGCCGCGTAGGCGAGTTCGATCCAGAAGGCGGCGGTCGGCTCGGGCAGGTCGAGGGCGGTGGCGGTGCGCTTGAGCTCGCGTACGCCGAGGCCGCCGGCGCGCAGCACCGGCGGCGGCTCCTCCTCCCACCGCGCGAGCAGCTCCTCGACGGTGGTCAGCGCGGTGAACGCCTGTCCGGACGCCGTCGCGTCCGCCGTCGCCACCGGGTGGGCGCGGCGCACCTCCAGCGCGGGCGGCACCGGCTCCAGGTGCCGGTGCGCGCGCCCGGACCGCAGGCTGAGCGCCGTCTCGCGGGGCAGCACGACCGTGCCGGGGCCGGAGCGGACCAGCAGGCACCGCTCCAGCAGCCACGCGACGGGCGGCGAAGGCTCGGCGGAGCCGATCGTTCCGTACGGCGGGCCCCAGAGCAGCCGCTCCAGCATCTCCCGTGCCCCGGGCGGGGATTGGGCGAGCAGCGCGGTCAGCCGGGCGCGGTCGGCGAAGAGTCCGGTGAGGGCGGTGAGGGCGCTCACGGGGTCGTGCGTGCCCGGCAGGCCGACGGCCGCCAGCACCTCCTGGAGCCGCCCCGGTGACATGCCGGAGGTCGCCTCGGCCAGCGTCGGCCCGAGCCCGGTGGGGGAGGGCGCGGACGGGCCCGGGGCGAGGAGTTCGCGGGCGGTGCGGACGAGCCGGAGCCGGTCGCCGCCGCCCCACAGCAGGGCCTGCGCGCGCAGCGCGGCGAGCGCGTCCGGCAGCCGCTCGGCGACGGCGGCTCGCGTCTCGGCGTCCTCCCCGCCGTCCCCGTCGTCCCCGGTGAGGAGGGAGGCGAGGGTGGCGTACGGGCTGGGGTCGGGGGCGACGGCCAGCGCCTCGGCGGTCTGGAGCGCGAACCGGTCCAGCCGTTCGACGGCCCGGACGACGGAGGCCCGGGTACCGGCGCGGGTGGCGAGCTGCGTCAGGTCGCCCGGCACCGGCGAGAGCAGGTCGGGCCGGGTGCGCAGCAGCTCGGCGAGTGCCGCGTCGTCGCGGGCGCGGAGGTCGTCGGCGAGCGTGCGCGGTGCGGAACGCGGGGGGCCGTCGCTGTGCTCGGTGCTCATCCGTCACACGGTAGCCGGGCCACGGCGGGTGTGACCCCCTGCGGGCGGGCGCGGGGGGTACGGGCTCGCCGTCCGGCAGCGGGTGTCCACGGGCGACCACGGGCCGGTACGGTCGTGCGGTGGCGCAGCCGCGGGGATGAGGCCGGGGCGGTGCGGTGGTGCAACAGCGAGCAGCCGTTGGGGACTTGGTGGGGATCGAGAGCGATCAGCTCGTATTCGACTATCTGAGCCGGGTCGGGGACCTGGCGCACGGCACGGCGATGACGGCGAGCGAGCGTGCCCGGCTGGTGGGCGAGCTGCGCGGCCGCATCGACCGGATGCGTGCCGAGGAGGGCGGCGCCCGGAGCAAACCGGCCGTCCGGAAGATCCTCAAGCGGCTCGGCACCCCCGAGGAACTCGTCGCGGCCCACGGCCCGGCCCGCGCCCCCGCGCCCGTACGCA
The DNA here is from genome assembly GCF_012726235.1 of Streptomyces sp. HNM0574. GTDB lineage: Bacteria > Actinomycetota > Actinomycetes > Streptomycetales > Streptomycetaceae > Streptomyces. Next base: position 30,059 of record NZ_JAASAH010000025.1, on the reverse strand, counting down.
CCCCCGACCCCGACCCCGTCCCCGCCCCGGGCGAGGGCGACGGGCCGGAGGCCGCGGTGCCCGGGCCCGAGTCCGTGCCGGGCCCCGAGTCGGTCCCGGGCCCGGAGTCCGTGCCGGGGCCCGAGTCCGTGCCGGGGTACGAGGCGGCCCCGCCGCAGGTCCCCGGCCAGCGGGAGGGGAGCGCGGACTCCGGCCCGGAGGTCCCCGCACCCAGGGACGGGGAGGGCCCGAGCCTGCGCAAGCGGGTGCGCCCCAGCCTCCGCAAACCGCGCCCGCGGACCGAGCCGGAACCGGAGGCCCCGGCCGGCCCCACGCCGCACGGCGGGGGCTTCAACAGCGGCCCCGGCGGCGCCAACCCGCCGCACCTCGCGGGCATCGACGAGCTCGGCCCCGAGGAGTCGAACCCCGACTGGTGGCGGCTCGACCCGTCCCCGTACGCCGAGGGCGGCGGCAACGGCGGCCTGGGCGAGGCCGTGCCCGGCTTCACCGGCGGCATCGAGATCCCCGAGGTCCTCAAGCCCCCGAAGCGGGACGAAGAGGACGCCGGGGACGCCGAGGCGGAGGACGAGCCCGCAGCGGAACCGGAAGCCCCGCGCTCGCCGCTGGCCAGGCTCACGGCCGGGCTCCGCCCCGCCGGAGCGGCGGCCGGCCCCCGCGCGGGCGGCTTCGTCGAACTCGCCGCCGCAGCACTGCTGTTGGCGGGCGCCGTCATGGGCTCCCTGCTGCCGCTCGGCCTGGGCTGGCTCGCGGCCTGGTGGTCGCCGAAGCTCAGCCGCACGGAGGCGAAGTGGGCGGCGGCGGGCATGCCGGGCCTCGTCGCGGCCGCCACGGCGGTGTGGCTGTGGGGACAGCTCGACAGCCAGGGGGGCGAGCGCGCGAAGGGCGGCGGCGAGGCCCTGTTCCAGGCCCTGACGGACGCCCTCCCGACCCTCCTCCGCGTGGCCGCCGTCGCCAGCGCCCTCTACCTCCTCTGGCGCGCCCGCCGCCCGTCCCCGGGGGCCTGACAGCCACCCGGCACAGGAGGTTATGGTGCCGGTACCATAACCTCATGGCTCTGAAGAGGACGACCGTCATGGTCGACGAGGAGGACCTGGCCAAGGTCAAGGAGGCCGCGGCGCGGGAGGGACGCTCGGAGTCGGAGTACTTCCGGGAGGCGTTCCACCTGGTGGCGCTCCGCTCGCAGCGATGGGACGAGGAGTGGGACATCCCCGCCCTCGACTTCGGACACCCGGTGACGGCTGACGAGATCGACCGGGCGGTGTCGGACGCTGTGACGGGCACCGACGGGGACGCAGACACCCGGGCGGACACCGAGTGATCGTCATCGGCGACACGTCGGGCCTCGTCGCCGCCCTGAACTCCGCGGATCACGAACACGCCGCGGCCCGCGCCGCGATGCGTGCCGCGGCCTTGCTCGTCGTCTCGCCCCTGGTGCTGCTGGAGATCGAGCACATCACCACGCGGAACGTGGACCGTCGTTCCGCGCATGCGGTGAACGACTGGTTGCTGGCGCAGGAACGGAGCGGACGAGTGGCCGTCCCTCCGCTGTCCGCCGCGCGCATGCGCGGGGCCCGGGCTGTACAGGGGCGCTACGCCGCGCTGCGGCTGGACCTGACCGACGCGGTGAACGTCGTCCTGGCGGAGGCGTACGAAACCGAGGCCGTGCTGACGCTCGACCGCCGGGACTTCCGCGCGATCACGCCCCTGACGGGCGACCACGCCTTCCGCCTCCTGCCCGACGACCTCTGAGCCGGATCGTCGGACAGGAGACTCGGGCCCGGGCCGCAAGCGCCCCTCAGCCCCCCAGGTCCTCCTCGATCTCGCCGAGGATCTTGCCTGCCGCGGTGTAGCCGATGCCCTGGATCCACAGTTCGTCGTCGACGTGGAAGGCCCGGTCCTCCTCGACGGCCGTGATGCCCTTCCACAGCGGGCCCTTGACGGTCTTCGTCTCGCCGGACTTCGCGGCGTCGCCGTAGGAGGTGTAGAAGACGACGTCGGCCTCGGCCTTGTCGATGTTCTCGGGGCTGATGTCCGTGCCGAGGCCGCCGAAGCCCTTGGCGTCCCGCGCGAACTGCGGGCGGCCCAGGCCCACGTCGCCGAGCACCGTCGCGATGTAGCTCTTCTGACCGTAGACGCGGGTGTCCGCGCCCTCGACGAAGCGGACGACGTTCGTCTCCAGCTTCTTCGTCTCCTTCTCGCCGCCGAGCGCCGCGCGCACGTCCTTCGCGCGCTTCTCGTAGTCGGCGACGGTCTTCTCGGCCTCCTTCTTCTTGCCGAGCGCGTCGGCGTGCACCTGGAAGTTGTCCTTCCACGGGTAGCCGGTCGTCTTCGTCATGACCGTCGGCGCGATTTCCTTGAGCTTGTCGTAGTTCTTCGCGTCGCGTTCGGCGTTGGTGAGAATCAGGTCGGGCTGGAGCGCGGCGATCTTCTCCAGGTTCGGGTCGCCGATGGTGCCGACGTTCTCGATGCCCTTGACCTGGTCCTTCGACAGGTAGCTGAGGAAGGACGTGCCGACGTCGGCACGCGTCGCCCCGACCGGCTTCACGCCGAGCGTGATCGCCGAGTCCAGCTCGGCGGTGTCGAGGACGACGACCTTCTTCGGGTGGTTCGGCACCGATACGAAGCCCTTGACGGTCTTCACGGGGTGCGTCCCGCCCGCGCTCTTCTCCGCGCCCGCGCCGCCGTCACCGCCCGCACCGCAGGCGGACAGCAGCAGCGAACCGGACAGCGCCACCGCGCCCGCCACGAACAGGCGGCGGCGGGAAGCGGAGGAACGGGACGGGTGGGCGGACTCGGGGGGCGTCAGCGGACTCATGGGCGGGCCTTTCCGGAGCGGGTGTCGGACGGCGTGGGGGGTGACATAGCGGGGGACGGGGCGGAACCGGAACCTTCGGCCGGCCCGGAACCGGAACCGTTCGCCGACCACGGGGTCCCCGGAACGACCAGCGGCGACCCCGTGACCGGGTCGGGCACGACCACCGAGTCGAGCCCGAAGACCTCGCGCATCAGCCCGGCGGTGACGACCTCGGCGGGCGGGCCCTGGGCCGCGATCCGGCCGTCCCGCATGGCGACGAGGTGGTCGGCGTACCGCGCGGCCTGGTTCAGGTCGTGCAGCACCATCACCACCGTGCGGCCGCGTTCGTGGTTCAACTGCCGGACGAGGTCGAGGACTTCGACCTGGTGCGCGATGTCGAGGTAGGTGGTCGGCTCGTCGAGCAGCAGCAGTTCCGTCTCCTGCGCGAGCGCCATGGCGATCCAGACGCGCTGCCGCTGCCCGCCGGACAGCTCGTCGACGGGGCGGTCGGCGAGCGCGGCGACGTCGGTGCGCTCCATCGCGTCCGCCACGGCCCGCTCGTCCGCCTCCGACCACTGCCGCCACCACCGCTGGTGCGGCTGCCGTCCGCGCGAGACGAGGTCGGCGACGGTGATCGCCTCGGGCGCGACGGGCGCCTGCGGCAGCAGCCCGACGGACTGCGCGATCCGCCGGGTCGGGACGCGGGAGAGCTCCTCGCCGTCGAGCAGGACGGACCCGGAGCGGGGCGCGAGCAGCCGCCCGAGGGCACGCAGCGTGGTCGACTTCCCGCAGGCGTTCGGCCCGACGACGACGGTGACGGCGCCGTCCGGCACGTCCAGGTCGAGGCCGTCCACGACGGGGCGGTCGCCGTAGGCGAGCGTGAGCCCGCGCGCCGCGAGCCGCGTCGCCGGAGCCTGCGCGGACGGCGCGTCCGCGCTCGGCGTGCTGAGGGTGGGCGGGGTGGTGTCTGTCATGCCTGCGCTCCGGGACGACTGCTGCTGGTGACGATCAGCCAGATCAGGTACGGGGCGCCGACCGCTGCCGTCAGCACACCCACGGGAAGTTCGGTCGGCGAGAACAGCTGCCGCGCCAGCAGGTCACCCAGCGTCACGATGAACGCGCCGAGCAGCGCCGAGGACAGCAGCGGGATCTGCGCGGTGCGGGTGAGGCGCCGGGCGATCTGCGGCGCCAGCAGGGCGACGAAGTCGACCGGACCGGCGGCGCCGGTGGCGACCGAGGCGAGGACGACGCCGGTCACCACCAGCCCCAGCCGCGTCCGGCCCAGCCGCACGCCCAGCGCGGTGGCGGTGCCGTCGTCGAGGGTGACGTTGCGCTGGGCGCGGGCCGCCCACAGCACCAGCGGGAGGCACAGCAGCAGCGCGACGCCGAGCGGCCCGGCCTGCTCCCAGCCGCGCCCGTTGAGCGAGCCCGTCATCCACACCTTGGCCTGCTGCGCGACGAGATGGTCGCCCTTGGTCAGGAACAGCTGGGTGACGGAGCGCAGCGCCACGGCGAAGCCGATGCCGATCAGCACGAAGCGGGTGGCGTGCAGGTTCCCGCGCCACGCGAAGACATAGACGAGCGCGGCCGCCAGCACCCCGCCCGCGACGGAGAGGTACGGCAGCACCGCGTACGAGGTGATCCCGAACGTCATCCCGGCGACGGTCACCGCCGAGGCGCCGTGCGTCACGCCGATGATCTCGGGGCTGGCGAGCGGGTTCCGCGCGACGGTCTGGATCAGCGCGCCCGCGACGCCGAGTGCGGCGCCGACCATCAGCCCGACCACCAGCCGGGGCAGCCGCAGCGTCCCGACCACGAGCTGGTCCGGGGAGGGCAGCCCGAGCAGCACCTTCACGACCTCGGCCGGGGAGACGGTGAACTCGCCCAGCGTCAGGTTCGCGACGACGGCGGCGAGCAGCAGGGCGAGGAGCCCGCCCACGACGGCGGCCGACCGCCGGTGCACCAGGAACGAGGCGTCCCGGGCCCGCACGGCCAGGTACCCGGCGGGCACCGCGGACCGCCCGGAACCGGAAGCCGTGCCGGACCGCGGACCGGAAGCGGCGGGAGCGGGGGAGGGAGCGCGGAGCGTCATGCCGCCACCGCCTTCCGGCGGACGAGGGTGACCAGGAACGGAACGCCGATCAGGGCCGTCATCACCCCGGCCGGTACCTCGCCCGGCGGCAGCACCAGCCGCCCCACCACGTCCGCGACGAGCAGCATGACGGGGCCGAGCAGCGCCGCCATCGGCAGCAGCCAGCGGTGCCCGGTGCCGACGAGGGCGCGGGCGAGGTGCGGGACGGCGAGGCCGACGAAGGCGATCGGCCCGGCGGCGGCGACGGCGCCGCCGGTCAGCACCGTCGCGCCGAGCCCGCCGGTGATCCGGACGGCGGCGACGTTCTGGCCGAGGCCCTTCGCCACGTCCTCGCCCAGCGCGAGCGCGTCCAGCCCGCGCGCGACGGACAGCACCAGCACCAGCCCGGCCAGCAGGAACGGCCAGATCTGCCCGGCCACGTCCAGTCCGCGCCCGGCCAGCGAGCCGATCTGCCAGAACCGGAACTCGTCCAGCGTCGCGGCGCGGGTGGTGAGGACGCCGGAGATGACGGAGACCAGCAGCGCGTTCACCGCGGCCCCGGCCAGCGCCAGCTTCACCGGCGTCGCGCCGCCCCGCCCGCGCACGGCGATCGCGTACACCGCGACCCCGGCGACGGCCGAGCCGAGGAACGCGAACCACACGTACCCGGCGAGGGTGTGCACGCCCGCGAAGGCGATCGCCAGGACGACCCCGACCGAGGCGCCCTGGCTGATGCCGAGGATGCCCGGTTCGGCGATGGGGTTGCGGGTCAGGCCCTGCATGACCGTGCCCGCGAGCCCGAGCCCCGCGCCGACCAGCAGTCCGACGACGGTGCGCGGCAGCCGCAGCGACCAGATGACCTCGGCCGCCTTGTCCCCGGCGGCCCCGGCGTCGCCGTGCACGAGCCCCTGCACCAGCACGTCCCACACCTGTGCCGGCGGTATGGAGCGGGCGCCCAGCGCCAGGCTGAGCAGCACGGACACCGCGAGCAGCAGGGCGGCGGCGAGCAGCAGCGCGGTGCGTCGCACCGCCGCGCCCCGGGTGGGCCCGCGCCGCGCCCCCGAACCGTCGGCGCTGCCGGAACTGCCTGGTCTTCCGGAGCCGGCCGGGGGCTGGGGCTGGGGCGGGGCCGTGACGGCGGGCATGGCGTCCTCGGTCGGTGCGAGCGGTGTCGGTACGTGACCGGGGAGGGGACCCGGGCAGGGGAATGCCCGGGCCCCGAAGGCGTCCCCCGGAGCGCCCCCAAGGTAAGGGGGGCCTAAGTGTAAGGGCCAGGGGTGACGCCGGGGCCGGGGAGTTTCCCGGCGGCGGCAGGGCAGAATGGCGGGCATGGTTTCGCACGCTCCGCACGCCTCGTCCGCGCAGGTCCCGCAGGTCGCCGCACCCGGCGGCGTCACCGTCGGCTTCGACCTCGACATGACGCTGATCGACTCGCGGCCCGGCATCAAGGCCGCGTACGAGGCGCTGTCGGCGGAGACGGGCACCTTCATCGACGCGGACCTGGCCGTCACCCGCCTCGGCCCGCCGCTGGACGTCGAGCTCGCGCACTGGTTCCCGGCGGACCGGATCGAGGAGACGGGGGAGCGCTACCGCGCGCTCTACCCCGAGTACGCCATCGAGCCCAGCCTGGCCATGCCCGGGGCGCGCGAGGCGGTCGACGCCGTCGCCGCGGCGGGCGGCCGCGCCGTCGTCGTCACGGCGAAGCACCAGCCGAACGCGGCGCTGCACCTGTCCCACCTGGGCATCCACCCCGCCGCCGTGATCGGCTGGCTGTGGGCGGAGGCGAAGGCCGAGGCGCTGCGCGAGCACGGCGCGAGCGTGTACGTCGGCGACCACATCGGAGATGTGCGCGGCGCGAAGGCCGCCGGCGCGCTGTCCGTGGCCGTCCCGACGGGCCCGATCAGCGCGGACGAGCTGCGCGAGGCGGGCGCCGACGTCGTCCTGGAGGGCGGACTGGCCGAGTTCCCGGAGTGGTTCGCCGGGTACCCGCGCCGGTAGCCGGCGTCAGGCCGAGGGAACCTCACCGGCGGCGGGCTTCGCGGCCCGCCGCTCCGCGGCAGCCGACCGCAGCACGCCCGCCGCGGCGATCACGAACCCGAGCCCCATGAGCATGCACACGAAGTAGGCGGGGGCCGGGAACGGCTCCGTGCCGAGGAACAGCGGTGCCACCGTGACGACGGTGGCCACGGCGCCGACGAGGAAGACGATCCCGCCGATACGTACGAGAAGATCACCGGCGGAGGGAGTTTCAGTGTTCACCCGCCCAGGGTAGATCGGTCAGCAACCGCACGGAGGGGGCGCTCGGCGGGATCACGTCACACGCGGCGCGGAAGTCGCTGGTGACACCGGGTTCCGCGCGCATAACCTGGGCGGTCGAAACCCCCAGCGGCAACATCAGTCACCAGCAACAGCAGCCCGGCTGCCCGGACGAGTACGAGGACGAGGACGCGACGTGCCTACCGGCAAGGTCAAGTGGTTCAACAGCGAGAAGGGCTTCGGCTTTCTCTCCCGTGACGACGGCGGCGACGTCTTCGTCCACTCCTCCGTGCTGCCGGACGGAGTGGACGCGCTCAAGCCGGGACAGCGCGTCGACTTCGGTGTCGTCGCCGGACAGCGCGGGGACCAGGCGCTGTCCGTCACCGTGCTCGACCCCGCCCCGTCCGTCGCCGCGGCCCAGCGCCGCAAGCCGGACGAACTGGCCTCCATCGTCCAGGATTTGAGCACGCTCCTCGACGGCGTCTCCCAGTCGCTGGAGCGCGGCCGGTACCCGGACAAGCAGAGCGGCCAGAAGATCGCCGGCATGCTCCGCGCCGTCGCCGACCAGCTGGACGTCTGACCCGCCGCACCCCAACACCCCGGCGGACACCGGGGTGTTGGCGTCACGTCCGGCGGCTCACGGGAAGCTGAGCGCGTCCGGCGACAGCGGCGGGACGAGGCCCTCGGCGGCGGCCCGGGTCAGCAGCCCGCGGATCGCGGCGTACCCGTCCTCGCCGAGGTCGGCCGTGAACTCGTTGACGTACAGGCCGATGTGCTGCTCGGCGACCGCCGGGTCCATCTCCTGCGCGTGCTCGGCGACGTACGGGCGGGTGGCCTCCGGGTCGTCCCAGGCCATCCGCACCGAGGTGCGGGTGGCCTCGGCGAGCGCGCGCAGCGCGTCCGCGCCGAGCGAGCGGCGGGCGACGATCGCGCCGAGCGGGATCGGCAGTCCGGTGGTGTTCTCCCAGTGCTCGCCCATGTCGGCGACGCGGTGCAGCCCGTAGTCCTGGTACGTGAACCGGGCCTCGTGGATGACGAGTCCGGCGTCGACCTTGCCGTCCCGCACGGCGGGCATGATCTCGTGGAAGGGCAGGACGACCACCTCGCCCACCCCGCCCGGGACTTCGGCCGCCGCCCACAGCCGGAACAGCAGGTACGCGGTGGACCGTTCGCTCGGCACCGCGACCCGGCGCCCGCTCAGCGAGGCGGCCGTCACCGGCGTCTCCTGCGCGCGGGTCAGAACCAGCGGGCCGCAGCCCCGGCCGAGCGCGCCGCCGCAGGGCAGCAGCGCGTAGTCGTCCAGGATCCATGGCAGCACGGCGTAGGAGACCTTGAGCACGTCGAGCCGCTCGTCCCGGGCCTCGGCGAGGCCGTTGGTGACGTCGATGTCGGCGAAGGTGACGTCGAGCGGCGGCGCTCCGGGGACCCTGCCGTGTGCCCACGCGTCGAAGACGAACGTGTCGTTGGGGCAGGGCGAGAAGGCGATCCGCAGCGGCTGCCCGCTGCTGGTGCCGCCGGTCGGGGTGGGCTCGGTGCTGTCGGTCATGCCTGCCATGCTCGCAGCACCCCGGGAAGCGCCGCGCAGGCGCCCCCGAGCGCGGCCAGCGCCTCCGGGATGCGCCAGGCGTCCCGGTCGCGCGGGCCGACGGCGTTGGAGACGGTCCGCACCTCCAGCACCGGCACCCCGTGCGCCGCCGCGGCCTCGGCCACCCCGAAACCCTCCATCGCCTCGGCTGCCGCGCCCGGGTGACGGTCCGCCAGCTCGGCGGCGCGCCGCGCGGTACCGGTCGCGGTCGACACCGTCAGCACGGGTCCGACGCGGGCGCCGGTGGCCTCGGCCAGGGCGCGGACGAGCGGTGCGGGGGAGCGGTGGGAGTCGGTGCCGAAGCCGAGCGCGGTGACGGGCGCGAAGCCCGTCGCGGTCTGCGCGCCCAGGTCGGCGGCGACGAGCGCGTCGGCGACGATCACGCCGCCGGGGGCGGCCGGCGCCCCCTCGGCGTCCGGGAAGCCGCCGCCGATGCCCGCCGAGACGACGAGCGTGTACGGGCGCCCGGCGAGGTCGGCCGCGGTGAGCGCGGTGGCGGTGGCGGCGGCAGCGGCGGCGGGGCCGACCCCGCCGGCCAGCACGTCCAGCGTGCCGCCGCCGTCGGCCAGGCGGTGCAGCCTGCGGCCGCCGGGCAGCGGCGCCTCGGTGACGGGCGCGGTGCCCCGGAAAGCGGACGTCACCGCGTCCCGCTCGGGCGGGACCGCGGTGACGATCAGTACGTGCGGCACGCGGCGCTCCGGGTCAGGAGCCGTTCTTCAGCTTCAGGTGCCAGATGCCCTTGAACTGGCTGCCGTCCGCCTGAACGATGCTGACCTGCGCGGAGTCCTTCTTCTGCGCCTGGCCGGTGGGCGTCTGCGACTGGAAGAACGCCTCGCCGGGGAAGGTGTAGTAGGTCTTCTTGATCGGCTCGGGCAGCACGGGCTGGCCGTCGATGAAGAGCAGCCAGCCGCCCTCGGCGACGTCCGGCTCGACACCGATGCGGACCTTGTCGCCCGGGCCGGCGGTGACGGACTTCTCCGCCTCCTTCGACAGGCACGACTTCGCCTCGGACTGGGCGATGGTGTCGCCGTCGTTGTAGCAGGCGGCTTCGGTGGACACGCTCGTGCTGTTCACGGTCGCGGTCGCCATCGGAGAAGGCTTCTCGCAGGCCGAGAGGGCGAGAAGTCCGAGGGATACGGCACCGACTGCGGTGGCGGTGCGGACACCCCGCCGGGAGATCGCGTAGCTCATAGCGGGCAGGCTACCGGGCGGTTCTTCTCACATGACGCGCGGGTGCGGCGTGCCGCGGCGTGCGGCGCCCAGCAGACCCCGTGCCGCGCCGGCCGCGCCGAGGCACACCACGCCCGCCGCGGTCCACAGCCCGGCGGGCGGGAGCAGCGGCAGCGAGATCCCGGCGGCGCCGCCGGCCACCCACGACATCTGCATCAGCGTCTCCGAGCGCGCGAACGCCGACGTCCGCACCGCCTCGGGGACGTCCCGCTGGATGAGGGCGTCGAGCGACAACTTGCCCAGCGCCTGCGCCAGTCCGGCCGTCGCCGCCACGGCCACCACCGTGACGGTGCCGTACTCCAGGGCCGACAGCACGGCGGCGGCCAGGGCCACCGTCAGCACACAGGTGATGATCAGTTCGGGGACGCGGGCCTTCAGCCACGCGCCGGTCGCCGTGCCCAGCGCGTTGCCCGTCCCGGCCGCGACGGCGACGAGGCCGAGCGAGAAGGCGCCCGTCAGCCCGCCCAGCGGGTGCTCGCGGAGCAGGAACGCGAGGAAGAAGGTGAGCAGCCCGGAGAGCGCGCGCAGCGCGGAGTTGGCGGCGAGCGCGCACCGGACGGAGGTGCCCACGGTCCGCAGCCCGGGCCGCGCGTCCGGCTTCCGCTTCGGGTTCCGCTTCCGCCCTTCCGCTCCGTCGGACGCGGGCGCGTGGCCCGGGAAGTGCGGGTGTCCGGGCACGAGATGGGCCGGACGTTCGCCCTTCGCCGAGTCGACCGTGTGCGGCAGCCGGAGGGCGAGGAAGCCGCCGAGGCAGAACAGCGCGCAGGCGCCGTACAGCGGCCAGGGCGGACCGATCCGGTGCAGCACCGCCGCGACCGGCGCGGCGGCCCCCGTCGCGAGCAGACCGGCCAGCGTCACCCGCGAGTTGGCGCGGACGAGGGAGAACGCGGCGGGCAGCAGCCGGGGTACGACGGCCGAGCGCACCACCCCGTACGCCTTGGACGCGACCAGCACGCCGAGCGCCGCCGGGTACAGCTCCGGGCCGCCCGAGGCGACCGCGCCCGACAGGGCCAGCGCGAGCAGCGCCCTGGCCAGCATCGCGCCGGCCATCGCGGCGCGCCTGCCGTGCGGAATCCGGTCCAGCAGCGGGCCGATCACGGGAGCGAGCAGGGCGAACGGGGCCATCGTGACGAGCAGGTACAGCGCCACCCGGCCGCGGGCCTCGCCGGTGGGGACGGAGAAGAAGATGGTCGAGGCGAGCGCGACGGTGATCATCATGTCGCCCGACGAGTTGACCGCGTGCAGCTCCGTCAGCTTGCCGAGCCCCGACTCGCCGGCGCCCTGCGCGTGCGTCGCGCGCCGCACGGAACGGGCGAGTCCGGCGGGCGCGCGCCCCACGGCACCCGCAACCCGGACCGGCCGGCTCCGGTCCCGCCGCCCGCCCTGCCCCGTACCGCCCCCGTCCGTCCGGCGCGCGGCCCGCGGCTCCCGCGAAGGCCGTCGCGGTCTCCGCCTCCCCAGCCGCCGCGGGCGGTTCGGGAAGCGCCGCGGGGAGCGTCCCGGCGGACGGGACGGGCGGAACTCGGACGCCACATCCCCGAGTCTGCCCCGCCCGGCGGGCACCGGCACGGGCTGCCGCGCCCCCGCCTCCGGGCCTGCCTCCGAGCCCGCCTCCGCTCCCGGTTCCGGTTCGGTCCGGGAGGCGGCCGGGGTGCGGTGCGCGCGCCGGGGCGCGGCCGGGACCGGAGTGGCGTCGGCGCGTGTCGGTCCGCGCAGTTCAGGGCCGGGCGGCCGCTCGGGGGCGCTTCCCGGTTCCCTCCTGACTCCCTCCGTTAATCCGTGGGGTAGCGTGGGTGGACGGTGCGTTCCGCACGGCCCCGAGCGGGGCGCGGACGTCGCAGCGGCCACCCGGTCCCGCTCCGTCCACACCCCGCCCGTCACCCTCCACGGCGCCGTACGGGTACGCAGCACAGCCGACAACCGGCGCTATGGCGTAGGAGAGACGATTCTTGTGAGTGCTGCATGAGTGCCGCGACGCGGAGCGGCCGTAGCCGCCGGGCACCCGACAAGCTGTGCGTGGAGGCCGTAGAGCTGGCGCGCGCGGCGGCCGAGGAGACCGCCCTGCCGGGCACGGTCGGTGAGCACATCGAGGCCGTGGCCGAGGGCGACCGAGTCGTCACCCATTACTTCGCCTGCCTCCAGCCCGCCTACCGGGGCTGGCGCTGGGCCACCACGGTGGCCAGGGCGTCCCGCGCGAAGGTCGTCACGCTGGACGAGAGCGTCCTGCTGCCCGGCCCCGACTCGCTGCTCGCACCGGAGTGGGTGCCGTGGAGCGAGCGCCTCCGCCCGGGCGACCTCGGCCCCGGCGATCTCCTCCCCACCGACGCCGACGACCTGCGCCTGGAGCCCGGCTTCAGCGGCGAGGACACCCCGCCGCCGAACTCGGCGGTCTCCGAGGAGGCCGCAACGGCCGCCGCCGAGGCCGAAGCGCCGCCGGAGCAGGCACCCGAGGACGTCACCCCCGCGCCCTCCCGCGGCTCGGTCAAGGCCGTCGCCGAGGAGCTCGGCATGGGACGGGCGCGCGTCCTGTCCCGGTACGGGCTCCAGGAGGCGGCCGACCGCTGGGAGGAGAGCCACGGACCGCGGACGGCCATGGCCCAGGCGGCCCCGGGCCCCTGCGTGAGCTGCGCCTTCCTCGTCCCGCTCGCGGGCTCGCTGAAGCAGGGGTTCGGCGTGTGCGCCAACGAGTTCAGCCCGGCCGACGGGCGCGTCGTCTCGCTCGCCTTCGGCTGCGGAGGCCACTCCGAGGCGGCCGTCATGCCGAAGGCGCCCCAGCCGCCGGCCCCGGTCCTCGACGAGACCCGCAACGACGAACTCTCCCTCGCCGACTGACCCTTCCCGCCCCGCACCGCGCCCGGGCCGGGTGCCTCCGGTCGGTTTCCGGCGTGCGGCGCGCGCCCCTGTACCGTCACCGGGTCGGGGTGCGGCGTCCGCCGCACCGGAGGCGGGCCGCGCGAGCAGGCCATGGCGAAGGAGGCGGCGACGTGACCGGTAGCGGCGGCAAAGCGGTGGTGGGGCGCGGCGAGGGGCCGGAGGCCGACGTCTTCCGGACGGCCGGGCTGCGGCAGAGCGTGCTCGACGCGTGGGCGGCCTCCCCGGCACGGTTCCGCGAGGACGCCAACGCCGAACAGGAACTCGTCCTCGGCGGCTACCGCGACCGCCTCGTCGTCGAACTCGCGCAGAACGCCGCCGACGCCGCGGCCCGTGCCGGCGTCCCCGGCCGGCTGCGCCTCACCCTGAGCGACGGCGTGCTCGTCGCCGCCAACACCGGCGAGCCGCTCGACGCCGAGGGCGTCCTCTCGCTCTCCACCCTCCGCGCCTCGGCCAAGCGCCCGGACGAGCCCGGGCAGCCGCACGGCGACGGGCCCGAACTCGCCGGTTCCGTCGGCCGGTTCGGCGTCGGCTTCGCGGCGGTGCTGGCCGTCACCGACGAACCCGCCGTCGTCGGCCGGACGGGCGGCGTCCGCTGGTCGCACGCCGAGGCCGCCGGGCTGGTGCGGGAGGCCGCCGCCGACGTGCCCGCGCTGGACGCCGAACTGCGCCGCCGGGACGGGCATGTGCCGCTGCTGCGCCTCCCGTTGCCCGCCGAGGGCACCGCGCCCGAGGGCTACGACACGGCCGTCATCCTCCCGCTGCGCGACGCGGCGGCCGGGGAACTCGCCGAACGCCTCCTCGACTCCGTCGACGACGCGCTGCTGCTCACCCTCCCCGGACTGACCGAAGTCACCGTCGACACCCCGGACTCCGGCGGCACCCGCACCCGCACCCTGCGCCGCACCGCGCAGGCGCCGGAGGCGGACCGGGCGGCCGGCACCGTCCGGATCGAGCACCGCGACGCCGACGGGACCGCGCACGTCAGCCGCTGGCGCACGCTGACCAGGACGGGCGTGGCCGAGCCCGCGCTGCTCGCCGACCGCCCCGTCGAGGAACGCCGCCGCCCCGCCTGGTCCGTGACCTGGGCCGTGCCCGTGGAACCGGCGCCGGAGGACCAAGGTGCGGGCCCGGGCGAGCGGTTGGTGCCCGTACCGCCGGGGACGGCGCCGTACATCCACGCGCCCACGCCCACCGACGAGCCGCTCGGGCTGCCCGCGCTGCTGATCGCCGGGTTCCCGATGGAGCCCACCCGGCGGCGGATCGCGCCCGGCCCGCTCACCGGCTTCCTGCTGCACCGCGCCGCCGAGGCGTACGCGGAGCTGCTGCGCGACTGGCGTCCGGCCGAGACCGCCACCGTCGCCCTCGTCCCCGGCCCGCTCGGCCGGGGTGAACTCGACGGCGAGCTGCGGCAGCTGCTGCTGGAGCGGCTGCCCGACGTCCCGTTCCTCGCCGGCGCCGCCACCGCCGAGGACGGCGCGCCCGTCGCGCTGCGGCCGCGGGACGCCGAGCTCGTCGAGGGCGCGGGCGAGGAGACCGTACGCGTCCTCGCCGAGCTGTTCCCCAACCTGCTGCCCGCCGGGCTGGAGCGGCGCACCGAGCTGCGCGCCCTGGACGTCGCCCGGGTCCCGCTCGGCGAGGTCATCGACCGGCTCGCCGGCGTCGAACGCGCCCCCGAGTGGTGGCGGCGGCTGTACGACTCGCTCGCCGGGGTCGACCCGGACCGCCTCACCGGCCTGCCCGTCCCGCTGGCCGACGGCCGCACCACCGTCGGCCCCCGCCAGGTGCTGCTGCCGCTGTCCGACGACGGCGACCCCGACCGGGCCGCGCTGCTCGCCCGCCTCGGCCTCAAGGTCGCGCACCGGGACGCGGCGCACAGCCTGCTGGAGAAGCTCGGCGCGACCTCGGCCACCCCGCGCGCCGTGCTCGGCACTCCGCAGGTGCGGGCCGCCGTCGCCGCCTCGCTGGAGGCCGACGAGATCTGGGACGAGCAGGCCGAGGCGCCCGACGCCGAAGAGCTCGCCGACCTCGTCCTCGGCCTCGTCCGCGACGCCGCGCTCGCCCCCGGCGACGAGCCCTGGCTGGCCGCGCTCGCCCTCCCCGACGAGGACGGCGAGCTGGCACCCGCGGGTGAACTCGTCTGTCCCGGCAGCCCGTTCGCACGCGTCATCCGCGAGGGCGAGCTCGCCGCCTGCGACACCGCGCTCGTCGAGCGCTGGGGCGAGCAGCCGCTGACCGCCGTCGGCGTGCAGGCCGCCTTCGCCCTGGTCCGCGCCACCGACGTGGTGCTCGACCCGGACGAGTTCGAGCCCCGCGACGGCGACTGGTCCGACCCGGACTACGCCCACGACCCGGGCCTCCTCGACGCCGTCGACGTGTGGTGCGAGGACGTCCTCGACCAGCTGCCCGAGACGCCCGTACCCCCGGTGGTCACCGAACTCGTCGCCGTCCGCGACCTCGACCTCGTCGACGACGACCGCTGGCCCGAGGCCCTGGCCATGCTGTCCCGGCCGCCGCTGCGCGACGCGCTCACCGCCCCCGTCCGCGTCCTGCTCCCCGACGGCGGGACCGAGACCGTACGCCCGTACACCGCCTGGTGGCTGCGCGGGCACCCCGTCCTCGACGGCCGCCGCCCGGCCGGCCTCCGCGCCGCCGGCGCCGGCCATTCCCCGGACTCCGTCCGGGGAGGCCCCACCCTGGACGGGCTCTACGAGGAGGCCGACGCCTCGGCCGTCGGCGACCCGCAGGTGCTGCGCGCCCTCGGCGTGCGCACCTCGGCCGAGTCGCTGCTCGACGAGCCGGGCGGCGCCGCCGAACTCCTCGCCCGGCTGGCCGACCCGGAGCTGACGCCCGGCGGCGGAGCCGCTCAACTGCACGCCCTGTACGGCCTGCTGGCCGACCTGGACCCGAACGAGGTCACCCTCCCCGACACGCTGCGCGCCGTCACCCGCGACGGCACGCTGCGCGTCGTCGAGGCGGCGGACGCGGTCGTCGCCGACGCCCCCGACCTGCTGCCCCTCGCCGGCGACCGCCCGCTGCTGCCGGTGCGCCCGGACCGCGCCGCCGAGCTGGCGGCCCTGCTGGACGTGCCCCGGCTGAGCGAGTCCGTCGGCACCGAGCCGGTCGGCGGGGGCACGGAGCGCGAGGTCCCGCCCCCGGTGCGCACCGTGCTGCCCGGGGCGCCCGGCACGTACGTCGAGCACGACGAACTCACCGTCGCCGGCGTCGAGCTGGACTGGCACCTCGCGGCCGACGGCACCCTGCACGCGGCCACCCTGGAGGGCGTCGCCGCCGGACTGGCCTGGGCGGCGGGCCACTGGTCCCGCCGCTTCGAGGTGGCCGCGCTCCTGGAGGACCCGGACCGGGCGGGCGAGCTCGCCACGGCCCGCTGGTTCGACTGACGGCGACGGGCCCCGGCCGACCCCGTCAGGTGACGGGGTCGGCCGACGGGCCCTCGGTGGCGAGGAGTTCGCGCGCGAACTCCTCCCACTGCGCGTACCGGCCGGGGTGCGAGGAGCGCTGGACGGCCTGGCAGGCGTCGCCCGGCGGCATCGACCGCCAGCCGGAGATCTGGAGCAGGCCGGGGTTCGCGGCGTCCGGCGCGACGCCGTAGAACAGCTTCGACGCGGTGACCACGTCGGTGAGTTCCTCCGGCGTGCCCCAGCCCATGCCGGGGCGCTGCTGGAAGATGCCCAGCGAGTCGTTGTCCAGGGGCGTCGTGTGGTTCACGAACCGGGACTCCTGCATCGCCGTCATCAACGCGATCACCTGCCCCTGCCCGGGAATCCCCGCGCCCTTCCCGACCCCGATCACCCGCCGCGCGTGGGCCCGTTGCTCCGGCCCCAGATCCTCCGCGGTACGGAACACCTCGTCCATCTCGGCATCACTCGCCTTCCCCAGCGCCGCGGCCGTCCGCCGGTCCACCCGCCCCGTGGCGGGCAGCCCGTGCCTCACCTGGAACCTTCGCAGACCGTTCCCCCGCTCCGCAGCCCCCGCGGACCCGGCACCCGCCACCAGGAGAACCCCGAGCCCCACCCGCACCACCAGCCGCCTACGCATACGGCACGGTGATCCGAATCCTGGGCGGGATCAACTACCTGACGGGTCGTGGCGGGAGCCGGAAGCCCCCGCTCCCGGCACGAGTCCGACCCCGTCACACCCCCAGCAGCTGCGTGAGGGAGAAGAGCGCCGAGCCGTGGGCGGCGAGGAACATGAGCCAGCCGGAGGCGCCGCGGCCGCGGGTGCGGATGAGGCGGGTCCAGCCCCAGACGAGGAGGGCGGTGCCGATGGTCCAGGTGATCCAGGCGAGCGAGACGTTCCAGCCGTGCCGGTTGACGAACTGGAGGAGCAGGAACGAGGGGACGAGGAAGACCATGGCGAGCACCCACTCGGCCTCGGTCACCTCGTCCGGCCGGTCGCGGTGCGGTGGGTGTGCCGCGACGTCGTCGGGGGTGTCGGTGCTGTCGGCGTCGCCGGCCGGGGAAGGGGAGAGCTGAGTCGTCATGCGGCTTTCTCGTGGATCTCCGGTGGGGGACGTCGCCTGCCGGGACAGGGACGCGATGTGGTGACTGTAGTCAGGCGACCGGCACCCCCACCAGCCCGGCCCCGGCACCGGATAACCTGCGGGCGTGAGCGACAACCAGGGATTCACCGAGGCCGCGGCGCGCGCCGTGCTGGCCGCCGCCGGGGAGGACGAGGCGGGGGCGCGGCTGCTGTCCCTGGGCGAGAACGCGGTGTTCGCGCCGGACGGTGACGGACCCGTCGTCCGGGTCGGCCGCGCCTCGGGCGAGCTGGCCGCGCGGGCCGAGCACGAACTGCGGGTCGCGGTGTGGCTGGAGGCCCGCGGCGTACCGGCCGTCCGCCCCGCCTCGCACACGGTGGCCCTGGTCGACGGCCACCCCGTGACGCGCTGGCAGCGGCTGCCGGACGCGGTCCGGAAGACCGAACCGGCCGATCTCGCGGGCCTGTTGCGGCAGGTGCACGCCCTCGGCCCGGCCCCGTTCCCGCTGCCGCGCCGCGAGCTGCTCGGCGGCATCGAGCGCTGGCTGCGCCTCGCGGGCGACGCCGTGCCGCCGGAGGACGCCGCGTACCTGCGCGCCCGCCGGGACGACTTCGCCGCCGCGGCGGCCGAGTTGAAGCCGGTGCTGGAGCCGGGCCCGATCCACGGGGACGCGCTGCCGCGCAATGTGCACGTCGGCCCGGACGGACCGTTCCTCGTCGATCTGGAGACCTTCTCCGACGACCTCCGCGAGCACGACCTCGTCGTGATGGCCCTCAGCCACGACCGCTACGGCGTCCCCGAGGCGGCGTACGACGCGTTCACCGGCACCTACGGCTGGGACGTGCGCGAGTGGGAGGGCTGCGCCGTGCTGCGCGGCGCCCGGGAGACGGCGAGCTGCGCCTGGGTCTCCCAGCACGCGCCCGGAAACCCGGCGGCGCGCCGCGAGTTCGCCCGCCGCGTCGCCTCCCTGCGGGAGGGCGAGCGCAGGGTGCGCTGGTACCCGTTCTGAGCCGCGCGCTCAGGCCGGCACCCGGCGGGCCACCACGCGCCAGGTGATCTCCAGGGCCACCGCGGCGGCCGCGGCGACACCGACGGCGGCCCACGGCATCGTCACCCCGACGAGCCGGAGCGCGAAGAAGTCCTGGAGCCACGGCGTGACCAGGACGACGAGGAACCCGGCGCCCATGACCAGCACCAGCCCGACCCGCCACCAGGTGTACGGGCGGGCGACGATGGCCAGCACCCACATGGCGATCAGGAACAGCGTGAGCGTCGCGGCGCTGGTCTCGGCCGCCAGCGCCCCCGCGCCCGCGTAGTGGTGCCGCGCCAGCAGATAGGTGCCGAAGGTGGCGGCCCCGGCGATGATCCCGGCGGGTACGGCGTACCGCATGACCCGGCGTACGAAGTGCGGCCTGGCGCGCTCCCGGTTGGGCGCGAGGGCGAGGAAGAAGGCGGGGACGCCGATGGTCAGCGAGGACAGCAGCGTCAGGTGCCGGGGCAGGAACGGGTAGGGCACCTGCCAGCAGATGACCAGCAGCGCGAGCAGCACGCTGTAGACGGTCTTGGTCAGGAACAGGTTGGCGACGCGTTCGATGTTGCCGATGACGCGGCGGCCCTCGGCGACGACCGAGGGCAGCGTCGCGAAGCTGTTGTCGAGCAGCACGATCTGCGCGACGGCCTTGGTCGCCTCGGAGCCCGCGCCCATGGAGACGCCGATGTCGGCGTCCTTCAGGGCCAGTACGTCGTTGACGCCGTCGCCCGTCATGGCGACGGTGTGCCCCCGCTCCTGGAGCGCGCCCACCATGTCGCGCTTCTGCTGCGGGGTGACCCGGCCGAAGACGCTGCCCGCTTCGACGGCTCCGGCCATCGCCCGCGCGTCGTCCCGGGGGAGCCTCCGGGCGTCGACGGGCGCGTCCGCGCCGGGCAGCCCGAGCTTCGCGGCGACGGCGCCGACCGAGACGGCGTTGTCCCCGGAGAGGACCTTGGCGGCGACGTCCTGCTCGGCGAAGTACCGCAGCGTGTCCGGCGCTTCGGGGCGCAGCCGCTGGGCGAGGACGACGAGGGCGACGGGCCGCGCGTGCCGCGCGGCGTCGGCGGCGTCGGGCGCGCGGCCGGTGCGGGCGAGGAGGAGGACGCGCAGGCCCTCCTCGTTCAGCGCCTCGACGTCGGCGAGCGTCGGGTGGGCCTCGGGGAGCAGCACGTCGGGCGCGCCCATCAGCCAGGAGCTGCTCGCGCCGCCGGGCTCGCGGAACGTCGCGCCGCTGTACTTCCTGGCCGAGGAGAACGGCAGCGTGGCCAGCGGCTGCCAACCGCCGCCGTGCGCGGGGCTGTTCGCGGGGTGCGGCCCCGCGCCGTCCGGGTAGGCGTCGGCGATGGCGCGCAGGCTCGCGTTGGGGTGCGGGTCGGCGCCGCCGAGCGCGGCGAGCACGCTGCCGATGTAGCCGGGCTCGGCGCCGTCCAGGGGCCGGACCTCGGTGACGTCCATGCCGCCCTCGGTGAGCGTGCCCGTCTTGTCCAGGCAGACGACGTCGACCCGCGCGAGCCCCTCGATCGCGGGCAGCTCCTGCACCAGGCACTGCTTCCGCCCGAGCCGGATCACCCCGATCGCGAAGGCCACCGACGTCAGCAGCACCAGGCCCTCGGGCACCATCGGCGTGATCCCGGCGACCATGCGGCGGATCGCGTCGTCCGGGTCGGTGTGCTTCACCAGCAGCTGGCTGAGGACGAGGCCGACGGCGGCCGGGACCATCATCCAGGTGATGTACTTCAGGATCGTCGAGATCCCGCTGCGCAGTTCGGAGTGGACGAGCGTGAAGCGGGACGCCTCCTCCGCGAGCCGCGCCGCGTACGCCTCCCGCCCGACCTTCGTCGCCGTGAAGGCCCCGCTGCCCGCGACCACGAAGCTGCCCGACATCACCGCGTCCCCCGGCCGCTTCAGCACCGGATCGGCCTCGCCGGTCAGCAGCGACTCGTCGATCTCCAGCCCGTCGGCCTCCACGACCTCGCCGTCGACGACGCACTTGGCGCCCGGCGCGAGTTCGACGAGGTCGCCGAGGACGATGCCGTCGGTGGGGATCTCCGCGGCCCGCCCGTCCCGGCGCACCGTGGGCCGGGCCTCCCCGACGACGGCGAGGCTGTCCAGCGTCCGCTTGGCGCGCAGCTCCTGGACGATGCCGATCAGCGTGTTGGCGACGATCACGAAGCCGAACAGCCCGTCCTGGATCGGCCCGACGACGAGGATGATCAGGAACAGCACGCCGATGATGGCGTTGAACCGGGTGAAGACGTTCGCGCGGACGATGTCGGTGACGGAGCGGCTGCTGCGCACCGGCACGTCGTTGACCTCGCCCCGCGCGACCCGCTCCCGCACCTGCGCCGCACTGAGCCCCGCCCGGACACCGCCCGGCGGCACCGCCTCCTCCGGCTCCCCGCCGTCCTCCGTCTTCGCCCCGTAGGTCATGAGCCTGACGGTACGGGCGATTCGCGACGGACGCCCGGGTTCCGGCGGGCCTCGGGGAAATCTCGGGGATCGCGTCTCGTTACCCTTGACCCGGCCCCCGGGTGGAGAGAGCCCGCGCCCTGCGGGAGAAGGCGGGGGACCGTTGAGGGAGAGGAAGCCGTGGCAATGGGTCTGATGGACAGGTGGACCAGCGGCGATCGCGAGGCGCCGGAGCCCCTGGAAGGCAACGTGCCCGCGACGATCCTCACCGGCACCGTGATCTGGTTCGTCCTCTTCGTCGGCCAGCTCCCCTTCTACGGCTGGTTCGCCGACCACGGCCACACCTGGTGGGTGTGGACCTGCGCCGCCGGCGCGGGCCTGGGCCTCCTCGGCTACTGGTACGTGCGCAGGCGCGACGCGGCGATCCGGCGGGCGGAGGCGGACGCGGCGGAGGCCGCCGGGAGCGAGGGCGACGACGGCCGTACGGGCTGAGCGTTTCCGCGAGCGGGCCCCGGACCGGTTCCGGTCCGGGGCTTTTGCGTGCGCACAGCCGTCCCGGGGCGGGCGTGCACCGGGGTTCACGGGGGTCTACGCGCGAAGATGGCGATCACGTTAGTTGTTTGTTCATACTGAACCGCACTGGATCTGTCCTTAATCATTCGTCGAATGCTCCAAACAGATCCCCGCCCCGGCCCCCACAGGCCCGCACCACCGAGGTCACGCATGTCCGCTTCGACCACCTCCACGGTCGAATCCGAGCAGCCGTCAGGCGCTCCGCAGTCGCCGCCCCCGCCCGCCAGGAACGCCCTCGACCGGTACTTCAAGATCTCCGAGCGCGGCTCGACGGTCAGCCGGGAGCTCCGCGGTGGTCTCGCCACGTTCTTCGCGATGGCGTACATCGTCGTGCTCAACCCGATCATCCTCGGCGCGGGGCAGGACAAGTTCGGTCACCAGCTGGACAACGCCCAGCTCGTCACGGCCACCGCGCTGATCGCGGGCCTGACCACCGTCCTGATGGGCGTGATCGGCAACGTCCCGATCGCGCTCGCCGCCGGGCTCGGCATCAACGCCGTCGTCTCGCTCCAGCTCGCGCCCAAGATGAGCTGGCCCGACGCGATGGGCATGGTCGTGCTCGCGGGCCTGGTGCTGATGATCCTCGTCGCCTCCGGGCTGCGGCAGCGCGTGATGGACGCGATCCCGAACGGGCTGCGCCGCGCGATCGCGATCGGCATCGGCCTGTTCATCTGCCTGATCGGACTCGTCGACTCCGGCTTCGTCACGCGGAACCCGGACGCCGCCCACACCACCGTCCCGCTCGGCCTCGGGCAGGGCGGTCAGCTCCAGGGCTGGCCGGTGCTGGTCTTCGTGCTGGGCCTGGCGCTGATGTTCGTGCTGGTCGTGCGGAAGACCAAGGGCGCGATCCTGATCGGCATCGTCGCGATGACCGTCCTCGCCGTCGTGATCAACGCGATCGCGGAGATACCCGACGAGGCCTGGGGCCTCGCCGTGCCGAACATCCCCGACTCCGTCGTCGGCACCCCGGACTTCGGACTGGTCGGTGAGATCAGCCTGTTCGGCGGGTTCCGCGAGGTCGGACTGCTGACCGGCTGCCTGTTCGTCTTCACCGTCCTGCTCTCCGGCTTCTTCGACGCGATGGGCACCATCATCGGCGTCGGCGAGGAGGCCGGACTGACCGACGAGAAGGGCCAGCTGCCCGGCATGGGCCGCATCCTGATGGTCGACGGCATCGCCGTCGCGGGCGGCGGCCTCGGCTCCTGCTCGGCGAACAGCTGCTTCGTCGAGTCCACGGCCGGCGTCGGCGAGGGTGCGCGGACGGGCCTGTCGAACGTCCTGACCGGCGGGCTGTTCCTGCTCGCCCTCGTCTTCACCCCGCTCGCGACGGTCGTGCCCTCCCAGGCGGCGACCCCGGCGCTCGTGGTCGTCGGATTCCTGATCATGGCGTCGAACATCCGCGACATCGACTGGAGCGACTACACCGTCGCCGTCCCGGCCTTCCTGACGCTGGTGTCGATGCCCTTCACGTACAGCATCACCAACGGCATCGGCATCGGCGTGCTGTCGTTCATCCTGCTCCGCGCCGCGACCGGCCGGATCCGCGAGGTCCCGTGGCTGCTGAACGTCGTCGGCCTGTGCTTCCTCGTCTACTTCCTGCTCGACCCGATCGAGCAGGTCCTCGGGGTGCGCTAGGCCGAGGTGCCGTAGAAGCGTTCCGTCTCGTCGACCGAGGTGCGGAAGCGCTCGTCGAAGTCATCGCGAATGAGCGTCCGGACGACATAGTCCTGGACGCTCATTCCGCGTTTTGCGGCATGTGTGTGGAGCCGCTCGAACAGTTCGGCGTCTATCCGCAGGCTCAGGACCTTGGAGGGCGTCCCGGGCGAGGCCGTCGCGGGTGTGGCGGAGGGCATCGTCATGCCCACCACGGTCCACGGCCCGGCGGGCGCGGTGCGTCAGATTTCCCCCTCGGCTCACCCGTATGTGTGAAGCGCCGTTTACACCCGGACCCGCGGGGCGGATCGGCGGGAGGATGCGCACCGGCCCCCGGTTGGTCTTTAGACCGGGTAATGAGTTACCCTAAAAACCATGCCGGAACTGTCCGAACACGGCGACGAAGCCGAAGCCGACTCAGCTGCCATCAGCGCCCTCCGCTCCGCTGTCCTCCGCCTCTCCCGGCGACTGAAGCACCAGCGGGTCGACGAGTCGCTCAGCCCCACCGAGATGTCGGTGCTCGGCACCCTGGCCCGCTGCGGCTCGGCCACCCCGAGCGAGCTGGCCCGCAAGGAGCACGTGCAGCCGCCGTCCATGACCCGCATCGTGGCCATGCTGGAGGCCAAGGGACTGGTCCGGATGGAGCCCCATCCCGAGGACCGGCGGCAGAAGGTCGTCACCCAGACCGAGCAGGCCGAGTCCATGCTCGCCGCCAGCCGCGAGAAGCGGAACGTCTGGCTGGCCGAGCTGGTCGGCCAGCTCGACGAGGACGAATGGGCCCGCCTGCGCGACGCGGCGCCCGTACTGGAGAAGCTCGCGCACCTGTAACGAGCCGGACGAAGCCGAGGAGGCGAACCCGCTGTGAGTACGGGCAACGGAGGAGACTCCGCACCCGCACCCGGGAACCACCACAGTCACCACGACCACCGAGACGAGCGCGCCCGCGAACCCGGGACCGACCCCAAGCCGTCCATGTTCAGCTCGCTGAAGGTCCGGAACTACCGGCTCTTCGCCATGGGCCAGGTCATATCGAACACCGGTACCTGGATGCAGCGCATCGCCCAGGACTGGCTGGTGCTCAGCCTCACCGGGTCCTCCACGGCCGTCGGCATCACCACGGCCCTGCAGTTCCTGCCGATGCTGCTGTTCGGCCTGTACGGCGGCGTCATCGCCGACCGCTGCAACAAGCGGAAGCTGCTGCTCGTCACCCAGTCCGTCATGGGCCTCACCGGGCTCGCGCTCGCCGCCCTCACGCTCAGCGGCAACGTCCACGTCTGGCACGTCTACGCGCTGGCCTTCGTCCTCGGACTCGCCACCGTCGTCGACAACCCGACCCGGCAGACCTTCGTCTCCGAGATGGTCGGCCCCGACCAGATACGGAACGCCGTCTCCCTCAACTCCGCGAACTTCCAGAGCGCCCGGCTCATCGGCCCCGCCGTCGCCGGCGTCATGATCTCCGCGGTCGGCAGCGGCTGGGCGTTCCTCTTCAACGGCCTGTCCTTCCTCGCGCCGCTTGCCGGACTGCTGCTCATGCGCACCTCCGAGCTGTTCACCACCGACCGCGCGCCACGCAGCAAGGGCCAGCTCCGCGAGGGACTCACCTACGTCCGCACCCACCCCGAACTGCTCTGGCCGATCGTCCTCGTCGGCTTCGTCGGCACCTTCGGCTTCAACTTCCCGATCTGGCTGACCGCCTTCACCGACAAGGTCTTCGACGAGGGCGCCGGGACGTACGGGCTGCTCAACACGCTCATGGCCGTCGGCTCCGTGGTCGGCGCGCTGCTCGCCGCGCGGCGCGGCAGCTCGCGGATGCGGCTGATGGCCGGGGCCGCGCTGCTGTTCGGCGTGCTGGAGATGGCCGCCGCCGTCTCGCCGTCGTTCTGGCTGTTCGCGGCGCTGATGGCGCCCATCGGGATCATGGGCCTGACGTTCAACGTCACCGCGAACGCGAGCGTCCAGATGGCCTCCGACCCGCTGATGCGGGGGCGCGTGATGAGCCTCTACATGATGGTCTTCGTCGGCGGTACGCCGATCGGCGGGCCGCTCATGGGCTGGGTCACCGACACCTTCGGCGCGCGGATCGGCTTCCTCTCCGGCGGGCTGATCTCGGCCGGGATCGCCGTCCTCGTCGGCCTCGTCCTGGCCCGCGCGAGCGGGCTCCGCCTCCGCGTCGACCTCCGCCGCGGGCACCGGCACGTCGCCTTCGTCCCGCGGTCGGGAGCGGAGCCGCGCCGCGAGCAGGTGGCGCCGGTGGCGTGAGGGGTGCTTCGCGGGGTGCGCTGTTCTTCGCGGGCGGGTGCGTCGCGGGGTGCGGGTGCTTCGGGGCTGGGGTTTTCGCGCAGTTCCCCGCGCCCCTTTTCGGGGTTCGCGCCGTTTCGTCGGCTGCCCCGCCGCCGTGGGCGTTCGCGCAGTTCCCCGCGCCCCTTTTTCGCGGGCCCGCCCCGCTTGGGAGAACTGCGCCGTAGGCGCAGGGCTGGCAAGCGCAGCGCCTAGCCCCGGCGCGGGGTGCCCCATGCCGTCACCGGCCCGCCCCGTACGTCGTGGTCGTTCGCGCAGTTCCCCGCGCCCCTGACGGGGCGCCCATCATGGACGTATGGACTCCGTGATGCGGCTGTTCGCCGCCCTGCTGCCGCCGGAGGACGCGCTCGACGAACTCGGGGACGCCGTCGCCCGGTTGAGGTCGCTGCCCCGGGCCGGCGACCTCCGCTGGACCGAGCGCCGCAACTGGCACCTCACGCTCGCCTTCTACCCCCGCGTCACCGACGAGCAGCTGGACGAGCTCAGCGACCGCCTGGCCCGCGCCGCCTCCCGCGCGACCCCCGCCCGCCTCACCCTCACCGGCGGCGGCCGCTTCGCCGACCGCGCCCTCTGGGCCGCCGTCCACAGCGCCGGGCCGGAGCCCGGACGGGCCGGCGTCCACGGCGCCGGGCCGGAGCACGGAGACGGTGACGCGGGCGACGCCGACGCGCACACCCCCGAGCAGGAGCACAGGGCCGGAGGTGACGCCCCCGGCACAGAAGCGCTGCGTCGCCTCGCCCGCGCCTGCGCCGCCGCCGGGCGTCGCGCCGGGATCGAGGGCGCGGGCGACGGGCACCGGTTCCGCCCGCACGTGACGCTCGCGTACACCCGCCCCCGCCGCCGCGACGTCGACCTGCCCGCCTACGTCGACGCGCTGGACGCCTTCCGGGGCACCCCGTGGACCGCCGGCGAGCTGGTGCTCGTCCGCAGTCACCTGCCCGTCAGCGGGGTGCCCGGCGAGCAGCCGCGCTACGAGCGGCTGGTGGGCTGGCCGCTGGGGAGCTGAGCGGTCCGGTTACCGTGGGGGGCGTGAATGCCAAAACCAGGATGCGGATCGTGAGCGGTGCGCTCGTGCTGATGTTCGTCGTGGTCGCGATCGCCACCGCCTTCGGCGGCTGAGCCCCACCGACCCGAAGCCCCGTACGCGGGCCCCGGGCGGCAGGGCCGCCCTCCGTCACCGGCCACGGACGTCACGCAGTACGGAACGTCACCAGGCGAAGGCTTCCGGTGACGGACCGGGGCCCGGGAAGATCTCGTCGAGCGCGGCCAGCAGCCCGTCGTCCAGCCGGAGTCCGACCGCGCGCAGCGCCCCCTCCAGCTGCTCCCGGGTGCGCGGGCCGACGATCGGTCCCGTCACCCCGGGCCGGGTCAGCAGCCAGGCCAGGGCGACCTCGCCCGGTTCGAGCCCGTGCTGCGCGAGCAGGTCCTCGTACCGCTGCACCCGGGCGCGGACGCCGGGGTCGGCCAGTGCGTCGGCCGCCCGGCCCGAGCCCGTGCGGGAGGCGCCGCCCGCGCTCTCCTTGCGGATCGCGCCGCCCAGCAGCCCGCCGTGCAGCGGCGACCACGGGATCACCCCGAGCCCGTACTCCCGCGCCGCCGGCACGACCTCCATCTCGGCCCGCCGCTCCGCCAGGTTGTACAGGCACTGCTCGCTGACCAGACCCATCGAACCGCGCCGCGCCGCCGTCTCGTTGGCCTGCGCGAGGTTCCAGCCCGCGTGGTTGGAGGAGCCGACGTAGAGCACCTTGCCCTGCTGGACGAGGACGTCCATGGCCTGCCAGATCTCCTCCCACGGCGTCGCCCGGTCGACGTGGTGGAACTGGTACAGGTCGATGTGGTCGGTGCGCAGCCGCCGCAGGCTGGCGTCGACGGCGCGGCGGATGTTCGCGGCGGAGAGCTTGTCGTGGTTGGGCCAGGCCGGGCCGTCCGGGCCCATGTTCCCGTACACCTTGGTGGCCAGCACCGTCTTCTCCCGGCGCCCGCCGCCCTGCGCGAACCAGCTGCCGAGGATCTCCTCGGTGCGGCCCTTGTTCTCGCCCCATCCGTAGACGTTGGCGGTGTCGAAGAAGTTGACGCCCGCGCCGAGCGCGGCGTCCATGATCGCGTGGCTCGTGGGTTCGTCGGTCTGCGGCCCGAAGTTCATCGTGCCGAGCACGATGCGGCTGACCTTGAGTCCGGTACGTCCCAGCTGCGTGTACTCCATGACCGCCAAGCCAAGCCCCTGGAGCGGACTCGAAGCAAGCACCCAACGGGCGCCGCCCGGAAGGCGTTTGCCGGGGCCCTCACCCGGTGCCAGGATCACCGGGTGAACACCCCCGCCGTACGCCCCCTCACCGCGGCGGATCTCCCCGTCGCGGTCGACACCCTCGCCCGGGCCTTCGCCGACCACCCCTTCACCCGGCACGTGATCGACGCCGAGGCGCACGAGGAACGTGTCCGCCGCTACCAGGAGCTGTGCCTCACCCGCGTCGGCATGGTGTACGGCCGCGTCTGGACCGCCGAGGGCGGCCGCGCCGTGGCCGTCTGGTCCGTGCCGGGAGCGGACCCGTCGCCCGCCTTCGCCGAACTCGGCCCCCTCCTCGGCGCACTCGCCGGAGACCGCGCCTCCGCCGCCGAGGCCGCGGACGCGGCCGTCGCCCCGTACCGCCCCCGGCAGCCCGGCTGGTACCTGGAAACCGTGGCGACGGCGCCCGAGGCCCAGGGCCGCGGCCTCGGCAGCGCGGTGCTGGCCCCCGGCATCCAGGAGGCCCAACGCGCGGGCCACCCGGCCTTCCTGGAGACCTCCAGCGAACCCAACGTGCGCCTCTACGAACGCCTCGGCTTCACCGTCACCGCCGAGATCCCGCTCCCCGACGACGGCCCCCGCACCTGGTGCATGCGCCGCGACCCGCGCTGAGCCCCTACGCCCCCGCCTCGGGCCCGTACAGCGCGGCGATCTCCTCCGAGTTGCTCCACCGGCTGTACGTGGGCTCGCTCGGCCAGCCCTCCGGCGAGTCCTGCCACTCCTCCCGGCGCCCGTAGGGGAGTACGTCGATCAACGCGAAGGAATGGCTCAGCTGTTCGGTGCCCCGGCCGCTGGTGTGCCAGGTGCGGTAGACGCGGTCGCCGTCCCGCAGGAACACGTTGAGCGCGAACCCGCCGCCCGGCGGCGCCCCGACGTCCGCGCCGAAGGAGCTGTGCGCCGTCGAGTACCAGGGCATCGTGTTCCCGACCTTGCGCCGGTACGCGAGCGCCTCCTCGATCGGGCCCTGCGTGACGACGACGAACCGCGCGTCGTAGTTGCCCAGGAACCCCAGCCGCGTGAACTGCGAGGTGTAGCCCGTGCAGCCCGGGCACTGCCACTCCTCGCCCGGGGACCACATGTGGTGGTAGACGATCAGTTGGGACCTGCCGTCGAACACCTCGGCCAGCCGGACGGGCCCGTCCTCGCCCTCCAGCGTGTAGTCCGGCACCCCGACCATCGGCAGCCGCCGCCGCTGCGCGGCGATCGCGTCGAGCTCCCTGGTCGCGGCCTTCTCCCGGACCCGCAGCGCGTCCAGCTCCCGCTGCCAGGTCTCCGCGTCCACGACAGGCGGTAGCGCGTGCGTACTCATGGTTCTCCCTCACCGTTTCGTCTGCGGCGGTATGCGGTGACGGGATATGGACCGACGCGGGGCCCGGAACTCATCGCCCCCGGACGACGCCTGCGCTGTGGCCGGACGCCGGTTCGTCACTCATGCCGGGTGGGGCCCCTGCTCAGCGACGGCGCGCGTGCTCCCGCACCCCGTCGACGAACGCCGCCCACGCGGTGTCCTTACTGCCCCGGACGGGGAAGACGTTGCTGCCGGACGCGTGCTCCGGGGTCCACTCGACGCATGTGCCGTGCGCGTCGCTGTGGCTGGACTTGATCCATGCGAGCTGGCCGCTCATGCCGTGCCCTCCATATTCAGTGGGGGAGCGCGCTGATCCGAACGTCGTTGACGAAGGTCCTCCACGCGTCGACGGAGAACGTGAGCGGCGGCCGCGAGGTGTCCTTGCTGTCGCGGACGGGGACGCTGCGGTCGGACGCGAGTTCCGGGGCCCACTCGACGCATGTGCCGTGACCGTCGCTGTGGCTGGACTTGATCCACGCCGGTTGTTCGCTCATGCCGGGTGCTCCTCACTCAGTGGCGGGGTGTGCTGTCCCGTAGGTCGTTGATGAAGGTCGTCCACGCGTCGGTGGGGAAGGTGAGCGCCGCCCGTGTGGTGTCCTTACTGTCCCGGACGGGGACGTTGCCGCCGCACGCCAGTCCCGGGGCCCAACTCGACGCAGTTGCCGCCCCCGCCGTCGCTGTAGCCCGACTTGAGCCATACGGGCCTGTCGCTCATGCCGGAGATTCCTCACTCAGTGGCAGAGTCCGTGGCTCCGTACGTCGTTGATGAAGGCGGCCCACGCACCGGTCGAGAAGCTGAGCGGCGCCCGCGAGGTGTCCTTACTGTCCCGGACGGGGACGACGTTGCTGCCGGACGCGTGCTCCGGTGCCCACTCCAGGCACAGCCCTCCCTCGCCGTCGCTGTAGCTGGACTTGATCCATGCGAGCTGCCCGCTCATGCCGTGCCCTCCATGCTCAGTGGCGGAGTGCGCTGCTTCGTACGTCGTGGATGAAGGCCGCCCATGCGTCGTGGGAGAAGCTGAGCGGCGCCCGCGCGGTGTCCTTACTGTCCCGGACGGGGACGACGTTGCTGCCGGACGCGTGCTCCGGGGCCCACTCGACGCACTGGCCTGCTTGCGAATCGCTGTAGGTGGACTTGATCCACTGCGTTGCGGGC
>NZ_JAASAH010000024.1 GCF_012726235.1 Streptomyces sp. HNM0574 | reverse complement strand
GGTGTCCTTACTGTCCCGGACGGGGACGACGTTGCTGCCGGACGCGTGCTCCGGGGCCCACTCGACGCACTGGCCTGCTTGCGAATCGCTGTAGGTGGACTTGATCCACTGCGTTGCGGGCATACTCATTCCTCACCTTGCCGAGATACTCCAGTGAATCTTGTGGGCTGAGCGAGCACGCTCGCAACTGATCGAAACAAGCAACGGCGTTGTCAATAACGGCAGTTGTGTCATACGGGCGGCCTCCTTGTGGCCCCTCGGCGTAGACCACCGGACCGTGTTCCGCTGCCTCCAGGAGCGTGAATGGTGTGCTGATGGTGACTGCCGCAGCAGTGTTGGGGAGCACCTGCACCGTCAGCGTCGGGTGTTCGCCCACCGCGTTGATCAGGTGCGCCAGCTGGTCAGCCATGACCCGGGGTGAGCCGACCTGGGCCCAGAGGCAGGCTTCGTGCAGCACTACCCACAGGCGGGGTGGGTCCGCCGAGTCCAGGATTTCCCGTCGCTTCAGCCGACTTGCGACGTTGGCCTCCACCTCCTCGTCCGAGTACGGCACCCATGCGCTGCGGAATACGGCACGCGCATAGTCCTCGGTCTGCAACAGCCCCATCACCAGGACGGCGGAGAAGTCCCGGATCGTGTCGGCCTCGTGCTCCGCATCCACATAGGCGGCGAACCAGGCCGGGTGGTCGCCGTGTATGAGCCGCTTCAGTTGCCGGGTGAACAAGTCCCCTGTCCCGAAAGCCTTGTCACATCCCTGGGCGTACTTGAGTGAGGGAGTCACAGCGCCGGACTCGACCTTGCTGACGTAGCTCTTGCTGTATCCGGCCGCGCGTCCCAATGCCTCCCCTGACATCCCTCGTGCTTCACGCACGCGGCGCATGTCGTCCCCGAGGGTTTCCGCCTCTGGAGGCTTCTTCAACTTTGGGGTGCGGTGTTGGCCTTTCCGCATCGTTCACCTGCCCAAACGGTTGGCAGAGGCAGGGGAAGGGTGGCGCCCTGCCCGGAAGGAATCCCTTCAACGCGAGTCATCGTAAGGCGAGTTGTGTTGTTCTCGTCACCGAACGTGAGAATTGCTCTGGCTGGGAGGTCGGGCCATGTCCGATGGCGGGGATGTGCCGTGGGTGCGGGACGAAGTGACGGGCCGGGTGGGGACGTTGATGTTCTCGGGGTTATGGCGGGACCCGGTGACGCGGCGGGAGGTGAGCGTCGCGTTCATCCGGCCCGTGGGCGGCGGGCGGGAGTGGGCGGCCAGTCCGGAGCAGGTGCGCGTCGTGGAGCCGGTGGGGGAGGGGCGGTGACCGTCCCGTACGTCCTCGCGCCGAGCGGGTTCGCGCCCTCCGTCACCTTCCGGACCTGGCGCGACGTACGGCCGCAGCCCGCGCAGGCGGGCGATGGCAACGCGTGGGCGACGGGCGCCTGCATGCTGTACTGCCGCCGCGCCGCCGTCCGCGTGCTGTGGATCGGCCCGGCGCGCACGCCCGGCGGCGCCGGGCCGGTGTACGCCTGCGCCCCCTGCCTCGCCGAACTCGACCGTATGGTGCGGCTCCAGGAGCGGGACCGCGGCGCGGACTACGTCCCGGCGCGCGGGGACGTGGCGGGCGCCGTCAACTTCAGCGTCCCGCCGTACCGCGGCCGCCCCGCGGAGGAGCGCCGCGAGCCCGCGCCCGTCCGCGGCCGTCACCGGCGGACGGGCAGGTGGCGGCGGTGGCTCGGGCGTGCGGGGAGGCGCCGTGACTGAGCGGACGCGTCCGGCCGAACGCCCCCGGCGGCCCGAACCGGCGCGGACCTGCCGGCACGAGCGGACCGTGCGGTGGCGGGACGGGAAGCTCTACTGCGCGGGCTGCAAGAGGCAGTTGTACTTGTGAGGCGCCTCGACGGGACGGTACGGGCCGCCGATCTCCCAGCCCTGGTGCAGGGCCGTGGCGAAGGCGGCCGCTATCCGGTGCTCACCCGAGGCGGAGGGGTGCGTTCCGTCGTGGGTGTCGCGGGCGACGTCCCAGTCCTCGGGCGGGGTGGCGAGCAGCAGCGGGGACGCGGGGGTGGGCCGGTCGGCGACGGCCTTGGCCAGCAGCTGGTTGAAGTACGCGCACTCCTCGGCGAATTCCGGGTTCTGCTGCTGACGGATGTTGGGGAGTATCGGCAGGATCGCGACGCGGAGGTGCGGCGCGGCGGCGCGGGCCTCGTCGAGGAAGCGGTGCACGTTGGCGGCGGTCTGCTCGGCGTTGGTGTAGAAGCCGAGGTCGATCAGGCCGAGCGCGACGAGCAGGGTGTCGGCGCGGTGGGCGCGCACGGTGTCGCCGATCAGGGGCGCCATGTGCAGCCAGCCCTCGCCCCACCCGGCGAGATGGCCGCGCGCGTCCTCGGGGAAGGCCGGGTCGGCGTACGCGGCGGAGTCCTCGTGCAGCAGGGTGCGCGGGCCGGTGATCCGGAACGGGGCGTGCCGGGTCCGGCGCAGGTGCTGCCACAGGCGGTACCGCCATGTGAAGTCGCCCGCGCTGCCGATGGTGATGGAGTCGCCGACGAACAGGATGCGCACCTGATCATCCTGGCCGATCCGGGGGTGGATACGCACCGTGATGCTGGACACTTGAGCGCATGTCTGAGTTGGGGCGGGTGAGAAGCGGCGCCGCCGTCGCGGCTGCGCTGGTGTGCGCGCTGGTCGGTCCGGCGTCCGGGGTGGCCGCGGCGGACGGCCAGGAGGGCGACGGGCCCGAGGCGTTCACGCTGCGGGACAAGCGGATCGACGAGTCCAGCGGCCTCGCCGCGAGCCGCGCGCACGAGCACGTCTACTGGACGCACAACGACAGCGACGACGGCCCGCGCGTCTACGCCGTCGACGGGCGGACGGGCCGCACGGTCGCCACCGTCACGCTCCAGGGCATCGACCCGCGGGACGTCGAGGCGATCGCCGTCGGCCCCGACGGCGACGTGTACGTCGCCGACATCGGCGACAACCTGGGCGGCACCTGGCCCGAGGTGTGGATCTACCGCTTCCCCGAACCGAAGCAGCTACGCGACGTGACGGTCACCCCGACCCGCTACACCGTGCGTTACGAGGACGGCCCGCGCGACGCGGAGTCGCTGATGGTGCACCCCAAGACCGGCCGGGTCTACATCGCCAGCAAGAACAACAAGGAGCGCGGCGGGATCTACGCGGGCCCCGAGGAACTCTCCCCGTCCGGCGTCAACACCTTCCGGCGGATCGCCGACACCGAGATCTGGGCCACCGACGGCGCCTTCTCGCCCGACGGGACACGGCTGATGCTGCGCAGCTACTTCGGCGGCGAGATGTACGTCTGGCGCGACGGAAAGCCGGACCCGATCGACGACATGGTGCCCGTCCCCATGCAACGCCAGGGCGAGTCCGTCACGTTCACCCCCGACGGCCGCACGCTGATGTTCGGCTCCGAGGGCCGGCACAGCACCGTCGACCCCGTCGAAC
Organism: Streptomyces sp. HNM0574; assembly: GCF_012726235.1. GTDB lineage: Bacteria > Actinomycetota > Actinomycetes > Streptomycetales > Streptomycetaceae > Streptomyces. Next base: position 64,707 of record NZ_JAASAH010000024.1, on the reverse strand, counting down.
TCGACGGCACACTCCTGCCGGAGAACGCGGCCCGACCGGCTCCCGAGCGGGACCGCGGCTCCGACAACCAGGACACCGGCTCCGGCGACCGCAACGAAGTTGCCATCGGCGGCGTCACGTTCGCGATCGCGATCGGCGCGTGGATGCTGCTGCGGGGACTGCTGCGGCGGCGGCGCTAAGGATCGCCCCGCCAGGGGCGCGGGGAACTGCGCGCTCAGCCCGCGGCGACGGGGCGGGCCGGTGACGCCGGTTGCGCACCCCGCGCCGTGGCGGGCGCTGCGCTTGCCAGCCCTGCGCCTCGGCGCAGTTCTCCCAAGCGGGGTGAGCCTGCGAATAAGGGGCGCGGGGAACTGCGCGAAGACCCAAGCCACGACGGCGCGGCACCCGGACAAGCGGGGTGGGCCCGCGATGAGGGGCGCGGGGAACTGCGCGAAAAAGGGGCGCGGGGAACGGCGCAAACCCCGAGCCACGACGGCGCCGCACCCGGACCAGCGGGGCGAGCCCGTAAAAAGGGGGCGCGGGGAACTGCGCAAACCCCGCGCCACAACGGCGCCGCGCCCCGCGTCAGCCGCCCGACCGCGGCGAGAAGAAGACGGCGAAGCCGTCCAGCAGCCGCGACAGCCCGAACCGGAAACTCTCCTCCGTGGAGAGCGAAAACGTGTCCTCCGGCAGATCCCGCACCCGCGGATACACCCCGGACTCCATCGCCTGCACCAGATACGGCTCCTGCGCCCCCCAGAACTCCTCGTCCGAGGTCCCCGAATCCCGCACCGCCTGCCGCTCCAGGACGTACGAACGCGCCGCGCCCACCACATAGTTGTCCATCGTGAGCAGCACCGCGATCCGCTCCTGACCCGTCAGGTCGAGGCCGTCCAGCGGCGCCAGCGAGGTGTCCAGCCCGGCCAGCGAGTTGGGCCCGAGAACCGGCCGCACCTGGTTGACCTGGAGCAGCCACGGATTGCCCGTGTACAGCTCCCAGTTGATCATCGCGAGCCGCTCCAGCGCCGCGCGCCAGCCCGCGTCCGGGCCACCGAGCGGGCCCTCGTCGACGCGGTTGACGTGGTCGATCATCAGGTCGAGCAACTCGCCCTTGCCCGGTATGTAGCGGTACAGCGTCATCGTGCCGACGCCGAGCTCGGCGGCGACGTTCCGCATGGAGAGCGCGCCGATGCCGTCCCGGTTCGCGAGTGCGACCGCCGTGGTGACGATCTGCTCCCGGGTGAGCCCGCGCCGCGGCCCGCGGCTGGGGGTGCCCTCCTCGCCCCAGAGCAGCTCAAGGCTGCGGGCGAGGCTGCCGCTCCCGCTGTGTTCCGTGGTCACGCCCTGTTCGCTGGTCATCGTGCCGCCATCCTAAAACCGCTTGCGCGAAACTGCGTAGGCCGTACTCTGTTGTTTGTGAGTACGGCGTACCCGGTTTTCGCTCCTGTGACACCCGCCGTGCCAGGCCCGATCCACACCGACCCGGAGGGGGAACCGCGCATGCCGCCCACAGCCGCCGCCAGCACCGCGCACCCGGCAGGCCCGGAGCCTTCGGTCCTCGTCGAGGACCTGCGCAAGACGTACGGCGGGAAGCCGGCGCTCGACGGCCTGGATCTCGCCGTCCCGCGCGGCACCGTCCTGGGCCTGCTCGGGCCGAACGGCGCGGGCAAGACCACGGCCGTCCGCATCCTGACGACGCTGGTGCGGCCGGACGGCGGCAGCGCCCGCGTCGCGGGGCACGACGTACGGCGCGAGCCGCGCGCCGTCCGCCGCCGCATCGGGCTCACGGGCCAGCACGCCGCCGTCGACGAGATCCTCACCGCCCGGCAGAACCTGGAGATGTTCGGCCGGCTGTTCCATCTCGGGCGCTCCCGCGCCCGCGAGCGCGCCGCCGAACTGCTGGAGCGGTTCCGGCTGTCCGAGGCCGCCGACCGGCAGCCGAAGAACTTCAGCGGCGGCATGCGGCGCCGGCTCGACCTCGCCTCCAGCATGATCCTCGCGCCCGAGGTGCTGTTCCTCGACGAGCCCACCACCGGGCTGGACCCGAGGGGCCGCAGCGAAGTCTGGGAATCCGTACGGGAGCTGGCCGCCGGCGGTACCACGGTCCTGCTGACGACCCACTATCTGGACGAGGCCGACAAGCTGTCCGACCGGATCGCCGTCATCGACCAGGGCCGGAACGTCACGGAGGACACCCCCGCCGGCCTGAAGCGGGCCATCGGCGGGGACCGCCTGGAGGTCGTCGTGGGCGAGGCCGCCGACCTGCCTGCCGTGGCGGCCGCGGTCGCCCGGGTCGCGGCGGACGGCGCCGAGCCCGAGATCAGCGAGGGCGAACTCCGCGTCCACGCACCGGTGTCCGTCGGCGAACAGGTCGCCGCGCTGACGGACGTCGCCCGCCGCGTCCAGGACGAGGGCATCGCCGTCGAGGACATCGGCCTGCGCCGCCCCACCCTCGACGAGGTCTTCCTCACCCTCACCGGCCACCAGACCGACCAGCCCGGCCCGGCGGCAAAGACCGGGGACGACAAGGAGAAGGAAGGGGTCACGGCGTGAGCGCACCCGCCACCGCACCGCCCGTCGACGTACCCGAACGGCGCCTGTACTGGGCCGTCGTGGACTGCTGGACGATCGTCCGGCGGGATCTCGGGCACCTGGTGAAGCAGCCCTCGCTGATCGCCTGGCAGCTCGGCTTCCCGATCGTGTCCGTGCTGCTGTTCGTCTTCGTGTTCGGCAGCGCGATGGAGGTCGGCCCCGGCGTCGACTACAAGGACTTCGCGATGCCCGGCATGTTCGCGATGACCATGGCCTTCGGGTTCATGAACACCGCGATGGCCGTCGTCATCGACAAGGAGCGCGGGGTCACCGACCGCTTCCGTTCCATGCCCATGGCGCCCTCGGCCGTCGTCACCGGACGCGGCGTCTCCGACGTCCTGCACGCGGCGCTCGACCTGCTCGTCCTCGCCGCGATCGCGCTCGTCGTGGGCTGGCGCTCGGACGGCGGGGCGCTCGCGACACTGACCGCCTTCGCCCTGTTGCTGCTGCTCCGGTTCGCGCTCATCTGGATCGGCGTCTGGCTCGGGCTGCGGGTCCCCAACCAGGAGGCCGCGGGGAATCTCTTCGCCGTCGCCTTCCCGTTCGGCATGGTCTCCAGCGTGTTCACACCGCCCTCGGCCATGCCCGACTGGCTCGGCACCATCGCCATGTGGAACCCGGTCTCGGCCACGGCCAACGCCATCCGCGAGCTCTACGGGAACCCGCTGCCCCTCGGCGACAGCTGGATCGAGCAGCACTCCCTGCTGATGGCAGTGGTCTGGCCACTGATCATCACCGCCGTCTTCCTCCCCCTGGCCGTCCGAAAATTCCAAAACCTCAACTCATGACGGCCCCGCCAGGGGCTGCGCCCCATCAGGGGCGCGGGGAACTGCGCGAATAGCCACGACGTACGGGGTGGTCCGGTGACGGCAGAAACGCACCCCGCGCCGGGGCTAGGCGCTGCGCTTGCCAGCCCTGCGCCTACGCGCAGACCTCCCAAGCGGGGCGGGCCCGCGAAAAAGGGGCGCGGGGAACTGCGCGAAAACCTGGGCCACGACGCACCCGCACCCCGCGACGCACAAGAAGGGGCACCCCAGGAAACGGCAAGCGGCCCCGAAGGGGCCTACTCCCCCACGAGCCGCAGCTCATAGTGCACCGTCGAGTCGAGCATCAACGCATACCCCAGCGGAACCGCGACCCCCTGCAACAGCGGCTGCTTACGCGCCAGCAGCATCGCCGCATGCCGCGACTCCTCGCCGTGCAGCCGCCGGGCACGCGCCTTCATCGGCGCCCCGGTCGGCGTCCCGCCGAGCGAGGCGGGGGCGATCTCCACCTCCGGGTACCGGTCGAGCCGCCCGTTCCGCTTCGCCCGCCCGTAGGTGCGGACGTACGCGCGGTCGCCCTCGACGGCGATCGGCGAGGGGCCGCCGACGGGCTCGCCGTTCGGCTCGTAGGTGGTCAGGCGTACGCGCTTCTCCCGGGCGAAGAGCCGGAGCCCGGTGGAAGGAGTGGTCATGGGCGGGCCGGTACCCGTCATGCGGAAACGCGAAACGGGCCCGGACTCAAGGTCGTCCGGGCCCGCTCGGCCAGTGGTCCGCTCAGGCGGTCACTGGTTCTCGATCACGTAGTCGACGCACTTGGTGAGCGCCTCGACGTCGGCGGGCTCGACCGCCGGGAACATCGCCACCCGCAGCTGGTTGCGGCCCAGCTTGCGGTACGGCTCGGTGTCGACGATGCCGTTGGCGCGGAGCGTCTTGGCGACGGCCGCGGCGTCGATGTCGTCGTTGAAGTCGATCGTGCCGACGACCTGCGAGCGCTGCGCCGGGTCGGCGACGAACGGGGCCGCGTACTTGGATTCCTCGGCCCAGCCGTACAGCGCGCCGGAGGAGGCGGCGGTGCGGCGCACGGCCCAGTCCAGACCGCCCTGGCCGTTGATCCACTCCAGCTGGTCGTTCAGCAGGAAAAGGGTCGTGAGCGCGGGGGTGTTGTACGTCTGGTTCTTGCGGGAGTTGTCGATCGCGGTCTTCAGGTCGAAGAAGGCCGGGATGTGCCGGTCCGAGGCGGCGATCCGCTCGGCGCGCTCGATCGCGGCCGGGGAGAACACGGCGATCCACAGGCCGCCGTCCGCCGCGAAGGACTTCTGCGGCGCGAAGTAGTAGACGTCCGTCTCGCTGATGTCGACGGGCAGGCCGCCCGCGCCGGACGTCGCGTCGACGAGGACGAGCGAGCCGCTGTCGGCGCCCTCGACGCGGCGCAGCGGCATCGCGACACCGGTCGAGGTCTCGTTGTGGGTGAACGCGTACACGTCGACGCCGGCCTCGGCCTTCGCCGTCGGGTGCGTGCCCGGCTCGGACTCGATCACGGAGGGGGTGCCCAGCCACGGCGCCTGCTTGGCGGCCTTCGCGAACTTCGAGGAGAACTCGCCGAAGGAGAGGTGCTGGGAGGTGGAGTCGATCAGACCGTGCGTCGCCACGTCCCAGAAGGCGGTCGAGCCGCCGTTGCCCATGACCACCTCGTAGCCCTCGGGCAGCTGGAACAGCTCCTTCACGCCGTCGACCACCTTGCCGACCAGGTTCTTGACCGGGGCCTGGCGGTGGGACGTGCCGAGGAGTGAGGTACCGGTGGCAGCCAGGGCGCTCAGCGCCTCCGTACGCACCTTGGACGGGCCCGAGCCGAACCGACCGTCGGCGGGCTTGATGTCTGCGGGAATCTGGAGATCAGCCACGCCGGGCAGCCTAGCCCGTGACCCGGCCCCGGCGGTACAGGGGTCCACGCGCCGAGACGTGCGCTCCGTCTTGGGGGCACGGGGAGGATCGCCCCGTCGGGGGCGCGGGGAACTGCGCGACCGGCCACGACGTACGGGGTGGCCCGGTGACGGCATGGAGCACCCCGCGCCGGGGTGGGCGCTGCGCTTGCCAGCCCTGCGCCTGAGGCGCAGACCTCCCAAGCGGGGCGGGCCCGAGAAGCGGGGGCGGGCCCCGAAAAGGGGCGCGGGGAACTGCGCAAAAGGCCCGAGCCACGACGTCCCCGCACCCGAAAAACCAGGGCGCACCCCCCGGTGTGGGTACTGACGCGCACCCGCCCCCGCAGGCACGCTGGGCCGCATGGCAGACGAAGACGCACACAGCGCGCCCCGGGACGTGGAGCGCAGGCTGCGGGAAAGCGTGCGCGGCGAGGTCGAGTTCGGCACCGCCGACCGCGCGCTGATGACCATGGACGCCTCCAACTACCGCCGCGTCCCCGTCGGCGTCGTCGCCCCGCGCGACGCCGACGACGTGGCGGCGACCCTCGCCGCCTGCCGTGAGGAGGGCGTCCCGGTGCTGGCGCGCGGCGCGGGGACGTCCATCGCGGGCCAGGCCACCGGCACCGGCGTCGTCCTGGACTTCACCCGGCACATGAACGCCGTCGAGTCCGTCGACCCGGAGTCCCGGACGGCGCTCGTCCAGCCCGGCGTGGTCCTCGACCGGCTCCGGGACGAGGCGGCCCGCTTCGGGCTGACCTTCGGCCCCGACCCGTCCACGCACAGCCGCTGCACCCTCGGCGGCATGATCGGCAACAACTCCTGCGGCTCGCACTCCGTCGCCTGGGGCACCACGGCCGACAACGTGCGCGAGCTGGAGGTGCTCACGCACGCCGGGGAGCGCGCGCTCCTGGCGCCCGGCGGCGAGGGCGTGCCGGCGCGGCTGCGCGAGGGGGCCCGCGCCCTCGTCCAGGGCGAACTGGCAAGGCTGCGCACGGGTTTCCCCGAACTGCCGCGCCGGATCTCCGGCTACGCGCTGGACGAGCTGTTGCCCGAGAAGGGCGAGGACTGGGCCCGCGCCTTCACCGGCAGCGAGGGCACCCTGGGCGTGCTCACGCGGGCGCGCGTCGGCCTGGTGCGCACGCCGGGCGCGCGGGTGCTGGCGGTGCTCGGGTACGCGGACGAGAGCGCGGCCGCCGAGGCGGCGGCGGGACTGCTGCCGTACGGTCCGCTGACCGTCGAGGGCATGGCCAACGACCTGGTGTCCGACGCGGCCAGGTCGGCCCTCCCGCGCGGCGGCGCCTGGCTGTTCGTCGAGGTCGGCGGGGAGGACGCGGCCGAGGCCCGCGCCCGCGCCGAGACGCTGCGCCGCGCGGCGGCCGACGGAACGACCGGTTCCGCGCTGCTGGCCGAGCCGGGGGAGCAGCGCGCGCTGTGGCGGGTCCGGGAGGACGCCTCGGGCACGGCGACCCGGATGCCGGACGGCAGCGAGGCGTGGCCGGGCTGGGAGGACTGCGCGGTCCCGCCGCCCCGACTCGGCGCGTACCTCAAGGACTTCCGGGCGCTGCTGCGCGAGTACGGCCTCCGGGGCCTGCCGTACGGGCACTTCGGCGACGGCTGCATCCACGTCCGCATCGATTTCGACCTGCTGGGCCAGGAGGGCATCCGCCGCTTCCGGGAGTTCAGCCACGACCTCGCGGACGTCGTCGTCGCGCACGGCGGCTCCCTCTCCGGCGAGCACGGCGACGGTCAGGCGCGCGCCGAGCTGCTGCCGAAGATGTACGGGGACGAGATGGTGGCCCTCTTCGGCCGGTTCAAGGATCTGTGGGACCCGGCGGGCGGCCTCAACCCGGGCATGCTCGTCCGCCCGGCCCGGATGGACGAGAACCTGCGTTTCGCGCCCCTCCCGCGCCGCCCCGTGGACGTCGAGTTCGGCTACCCGCACGACGGAGGGGACTTCTCGGCGGCCGTGCGGCGCTGCGTCGGCGTCGCCAAGTGCCGCAACACCGACGCGGGTTCGGGCGTGATGTGCCCCTCCTTCCGCGCGACGGGCGAGGAGCAGCACTCGACGCGCGGCCGCGCCCGGCTGCTGCACGAGATGCTCGCGGGCGAGGTGGTGACGGACGGCTGGCGCTCGGAGGAGGTGCGCGAGGCGCTCGACCTGTGCCTGTCCTGCAAGGGGTGCCGCAGCGACTGCCCCGTCGGGGTGGACATGGCGACGTACAAGGCCGAGTTCCTGCACCACCATTACGAGGGGCGCCGCCGTCCCATGGCGCACTACGCGATGGGGCGGCTGCCCCAGTGGCTGCGGCTGGCGGCCGCGAGCCGGGCGGTGCCGTTGCTGAACGCGGGGGCGCGCGTCGGCCCGCTGGCCGCGGTGGCCAAACGGCTCGCGGGCCTCGCACCCGAACGGGACATTCCGCCGGTGGCCCCGGTCCCGTTCACCCGCTGGTGGCGGGCGCGGGGGCGTGCGGCGGGGCGCGAGGGAGGGAAGCGGGTCGTGCTGTGGCCCGACACCTTCACCAACTACCTGTCCCCGGAGGCCGGTTCGGCCGCCGTGCGGGTGTACCGGGACGCGGGGCTGCGCGTCGTGGTGCCGCCGAAGCAGGTGTGCTGCGGCCTGACGTACGTCTCCACGGGGCAGCTCGACCAGGCGCGCACGGTCATGCGCCGCACCCTCGACCGCATCGAGCCCGCGCTCGATGCCGGGCTCCCCGTCTCCGTCCTGGAACCCCCGTGCGCCGCCGCGCTCAAGACGGACCTGCCCGAACTCCTCGGCGACGACCCGCGCGCCCGGCGGCTCGCCGACTCCGTGCGGACCTTCGCGGAGACCCTGGAGGAGCACGCGCCCGACTGGGAGCCGCCCCGGATCGACGCGTCCGTCGCCGGGCAGCTGCACTGCCACCAGCACGCCGTCCTCGGCGAGGACGCGGACCGGCGGCTGCGTGAACGGGCCGGACTCTCCGGTGAGTTGACCAAGGGCTGCTGCGGGCTCGCGGGCAACTTCGGCTTCGAGGCCGGCCACTACGAGGTCTCCGCCGCCTGCGCCGAGGACCAGCTCCTCCCGGCGGTGCGCGCGGCACGCGCCTCTGATCCTGCCGTTCGGCTCCTCGCCGACGGGTACTCCTGCCGCACCCAGCTCCACCAGCTCGGCGGCGCCTCCGCGCGCCACCTGGCGGAGCTGCTGGCCGACGGGCTGGAGGGGTAGGGGCGCCCCGCTTCTCGGGGTGCGGGTGCTTCGTGGCCGGGGTTTTGCGCAGTTCCCCGCGCCCCTTTTCGCGGGCTCGCCCCGCTTGGGAGGTCTGCGCCTTAGGCGCAGGGCTGGCAAGCGCAGCGCCTCAGCCCCGGCGCGGGGTGCTCCATGCCGTCACCGGGCCACCCCACCGCCGTGGCCGTTCGCGCAGTTCCCCGCGCCCCTTTTCGGGGCGCCGGGCGCCCCAACTCCCGTCCTCTGGCCGGAAATTATCGTGCAAGCATGCTTGCTTGTTTTTCGGTGTGCTGCCACTCTCGTCGGCACGAGCGTGACGGATGACGGGAGCGCGGCATGGCGGACGCCGGGGTGACGGAGGCCGTACTGGCGGATCTCCGGGACGAGGGTGCGGAACTCGACGGGCTCGTGGGCGGGTTGGACGGGAAGGGCTGGCGCCTGCCGACCCCGGCGCCGCGCTGGACCGTCGCGCACCAGATCGCCCACCTGCTGTGGACGGACGAGCAGGCGCTCCTGGCCGCCACCGACGAACCCGCGTTCCGGCGCGGTCTGGAGCACGCGGCCCGCGCACCGCACACCTTCGTGGACGAGGGCGCGGAGCGCCTCGCCGCGCTCCCGGCGCACGAGCTGCTCGCGCGTTGGCGTCACGGCCGCCGTGAACTGGCGGACGTGCTGGCGCACTTCGACGGCAAGCTCCCCTGGTACGGGCCGCCGATGAGCGCCGTCTCGATGGCGACCGCGCGCCTGATGGAGACCTGGGCGCACGGCGAGGACGTCGCCGCCGCGCTGGGCGTACGGCGCGCGCCGACCGTCCGGCTGCGGCATGTGGCCCGGCTCGGGGTGCGGACCCGTGACTTCGCCTTCGGCGTGCACGGCCTGGAGCCGCCCGCGGCCCCGTTCCGGGTGGAACTCACCGCTCCGGACGGCGGGTTGTGGACGTACGGGCCGGAGGACGCGGAGCAGCGGGTGACGGGTGAGGGCGCCGACTTCTGCCGCCTGGTCACCCAGCGCCTGCACCGCGCCGACGCACACCTCCGCGCCGAGGGGCCCCAGGCCGAGCAGTGGCTGACCCTCGCCCAGGCGTTCGCCGGACCGCCCGGCGAGGGCCGCCGGCCCGCCGAGGGGGACGCCGCGTGAGCGCCCCGGTCCAGGCGGAAACCCTGCGCGTCGGCAACTGTTCCGGCTTCTACGGTGACCGTTTCAGTGCCATGGAGGAGATGCTCACCGGCGGCCCGCTGGACGTGCTGACCGGTGACTACCTGGCCGAGCTGACGATGCTGATCCTCGGCCGGGACCGGCTGAAGGACCCGGCGCGCGGCTATGCGCGCACCTTCCTGCGGCAGCTGGAGACCTCCCTCGGGCTGGCCCGGGACCGCGGCGTCGCGCTCGTCGTCAACGCGGGCGGTCTGAATCCGGCCGGACTCGCGGAGGCCGTACGGGAGTTGAGCGAGCGGGTCGGTGTGCCCGCGCGGGTGGCGCACGTGGAGGGCGACGACGTGCTCGGCCGCGGCGCGTGGGGCGAGGGCGTCCTGACCGCGAACGCCTATCTGGGCGGCGGCGGCATCACCGCCTGTCTGCGCGCCGGCGCCGACGTCGTCGTGACGGGGCGGGTGACGGACGCGGCGCTGGTCACGGGCGCGGCCGCGGCGCACTTCGGCTGGAGCCCGGACGATCCGGCGGGCCGGGACGCGCTGGCGGGCGCCGTCGTCGCCGGGCACGTGCTGGAGTGCGGGGCGCAGGCGACGGGCGGCAACTACGCGCTGTTCGTGCGGGACGGCGTGGACGTCCGCCGTCCCGGCTTCCCCCTCGCCGAGATCGCCGCCGACGGCTCCTGCGTCGTCACCAAGCACCCCGGGACGGGCGGCGCCGTCACCGTCGGCACGGTCACCGCGCAGCTGCTGTACGAGACGGGCGGCGCGCGCTACCCGGGCCCGGACGTGACGGCGCGGCTGGACACCGTACGGCTCGCGCAGGAGGGGCCCGACCGGGTGCGGATCGAGGGGACGCGGGGCGAGGCGCCGCCGCCCGAGCTGAAGGTGGGCTGCACCCGGCTGGGCGGCTGGCGCAACGAGGTCGTGTTCGTGCTGACGGGTCTGGACATCGACGCCAAGGCGGACCTGTTGCGGCAGCAGATGGAGGACGCGTTCGAGCGCGCGGAGCGCCGTCCCCGCGAGGTGCGCTGGGACCTGGCCCGTACCGGGCGGAGCGACGCCGACGTCCAGGAGGAGGCCGGTGCGCTGCTCCGGATGGTGGTGCGGGACGCCGACCAGGAGACGGTGGGCCGCACCGTCAGCGGCGCGGCGGTGGAGCTCGCGCTGGCCAGCATCCCGGGCTTCCACGTCACCGCGCCGCCCGCGAAGGGCGCCCCGTACGGCGTGTTCGAGGCGCACCGGCTGGACGCGGCCGAGGTGCCGCACACGGCGGTGCTGCCGGACGGTGCGCGGATCGACGTCCTGCCCGTGAAGGAGACCAGGCGGCTCGCGGAGGTGCCGGAGCCCGCGCTGCCGGAGCCTCTGCCGCCCGGCAGGACGCGGCGGGCGCCGCTCGGTGAGGTGGCCGGGGCCCGCAGCGGGGACAAGGGCGGCAGCGCGAACGTCGGGGTGTGGGCGCGGGACGGCGACGAGGACGTGTGGCGCTGGCTGGTGCACGAGCTGACCGTCGACCGGCTGCGCCTGCTGCTGCCCGAGACGGCCGGCCTGCCCGTCACCCGGCACGTCCTGCCGGGGCTGCGGGCGCTGAACTTCGTCGTCGAGGGGCTGCTGGGCGAGGGCGTCGCCGCGCAGGCCCGTTTCGATCCGCAGGCCAAGGCGCTGGGGGAGTGGCTGCGCTCCCGCCATGCCGACATACCGGAGGGGTTGTTGCTGTGACCGTGCTGCGGTCGGAACTGGATGCCGGACGGGCTGATGCGGCCGAGGACTTCACCGCGCACCGCGCGTCGATGCTCGCCCGGCTCGACGAGCTGGAGACGGAGCACCGGAAGGCGGTCGCGGGCGGCGGCGAGAAGTACGTCGAGCGGCACCGGGGGCGCGGGAAGCTGACCGCGCGGGAGCGGATCGAGCTCCTGCTCGACCCGGACACGCCGTTCCTGGAGCTCTCGCCGCTCGCGGGCTGGGGGAGCGACTACACCGTCGGCGCCTCGCTGGTGACGGGCATCGGGGTGGTGGCGGGCGTCGAGTGCCTGATCACCGCGAACGATCCCACCGTCCGGGGCGGCGCGAGCAATCCGTGGACGCTGAAGAAGGCGCTGCGCGCGAACGAGATCGCGTACGCGAACCGGCTGCCGTGCATCAGTCTCGTCGAGTCCGGCGGCGCGGACCTGCCCAGCCAGAAGGAGATCTTCATTCCGGGCGGTGCCCTGTTCCGGGACATCACCCGGCTGTCGGAGGCCGGAATCCCCACGCTGGCCGTGGTGTTCGGGAACTCCACGGCGGGCGGCGCGTACATCCCCGGCATGTCCGACCACGTGATCATGGTCAAGGAGCGCGCCAAGGTCTTCCTCGGCGGGCCGCCGCTGGTGAAGATGGCCACCGGCGAGGAGGCCGACGACGAGGAGCTGGGCGGCGCCGGGATGCACGCCCGCACCTCCGGGCTCGCCGACTACTTCGCGCAGGACGAGCCGGACGCGCTGCGCCAGGCCCGCCGGGTCGTCTCCCGGCTCAACTGGCGCAAGGCGCAGCCCGATCCGGACCCGGCCGGCGTCCAGCCGCCGCTGTACGACGAGGAGGAGCTGCTCGGGATCGTCCCCGGCGACCTGAAGGTCCCCTTCGACCCGCGCGAGGTCATCGCCCGCATCGTCGACGGCTCGGACTTCGACGAGTTCAAGCCGCTGTACGGGGCGAGCCTGGTGACCGGCTGGGCCCGGCTGCACGGCTACCCCGTGGGCATCCTGGCCAACGCGCAGGGCGTGCTGTTCAGCCAGGAGTCGCAGAAGGCCACCCAGTTCATCCAGCTGGCGAACCAGCGGGACGTCCCGCTGCTGTTCCTGCACAACACGACCGGCTACATGGTCGGCACGGAGTACGAGCAGGGCGGCATCATCAAGCACGGCTCGATGATGATCAACGCGGTCTCCAACTCGAAGGTGCCGCACCTCTCCGTCCTGATGGGCGCCAGCTACGGCGCGGGCCACTACGGCATGTGCGGACGGGCCTACGACCCGCGCTTCCTGTTCGCCTGGCCGAGCGCCAAGTCGGCTGTCATGGGGCCGCAGCAACTGGCCGGGGTCCTGTCGATCGTGATGCGGGAGTCGGCGGCCGCGAAGGGCAAACCCTTCGACGAGGAGGCCGACGCCGGACTGCGGGCCATGGTCGAGGAGCAGATCGAGGCCGAGTCCCTGCCCGCCTTCCTCTCCGGACGGCTCTACGACGACGGCGTCATCGACCCGCGCGACACCCGCACCGTCCTCGGCCTGTGCCTCTCCGCCGTCCACACCGCACCCGTCGAGGGCGCGCGCGGCGGCTTCGGCATCTTCCGGATGTGAGGCGGGAGATGACGCGGCACACAGCAGCGGGAACGGGGCGGGACGAGGGGCTACGCATGATCCATTCCGTACTGGTCGCCAACCGGGGCGAGATCGCCCGGCGCGTCTTCACCACCTGCCGGCGCATGGGCATCGCCACCGTCGCCGTCCACTCGGACGCCGACGCCACCGCGGCCCACGTACGCGAGGCCGACGCGGCCGTCCGGCTCCCCGGCGACGCGCCCGCCGACACCTATCTGCGCGGCGACCTGGTGGTGAAGGCCGCGCTGGAGGCCGGGGCCGACGCCGTGCACCCCGGGTACGGCTTCCTCTCCGAGAACGCCGGCTTCGCGCGCGCCGTCCAGGAGGCGGGGCTGGTGTGGATCGGCCCGTCCCCCGAGGCGATCGAGGCCATGGCGTCCAAGACCCGCGCCAAGCGGATCATGGCCGGTGCCGGGGTTCCGCTGCTGGAGCCCGTGCGCCCCGGGGAGGTCACGGCCGCGCAGCTCCCGCTGCTGGTCAAGGCGGCCTCCGGCGGCGGCGGGCGCGGGATGCGGGTGGTCCGCGAACTCGGCCTGCTGGAGGGCGAGATCGCGGCGGCCCGCGCCGAGGCCGCGTCCGCCTTCGGCGACGGCGAGGTCTTCGTCGAGCCGTACGTGGAGCGCGGCAGGCACGTCGAGGTGCAGGTCCTCGCGGACGGGCAGGGCACCGTGTGGGCGCTGGGCACCCGCGACTGCTCGCTGCAACGCCGTCACCAGAAGGTCGTCGAGGAGGCCCCGGCCCCCGGCCTCGCCGCCGGACTGCGCACCACCCTGCACGAGGCCGCCGTGCAGGCGGCGCGCGCCGTGGACTACCGGGGCGCGGGCACGGTCGAGTTCCTGGTCACCGGCGACGCCGCGTACTTCCTGGAGATGAACACCCGCCTCCAGGTCGAACACCCCGTCACGGAGCGGGTGTACGGGCTGGACCTGGTCGCCGAGCAGATCCGCGTCGCGGAAGGCGCCCCGCTGGACCCGGCCGGGCCGCCCGGGCCGCGCGGCCACGCCGTCGAGGTCCGGCTGTACGCCGAGGACCCCGCGCGCGACTGGCAGCCGCAGACCGGCACCCTGCACCTGCTCGACGTCCCCGGCGACGTCCGGCTCGACAGCGGCGTCACCGGCGGTGACGAGATCACCCCGCACTACGACCCGATGCTCGCCAAGCTCGTCTCCTGGGCACCCACCCGCGCCGAGGCCGTCCGCTCCCTGGCGCACGCCCTGGAGACCGCCCGCATCCACGGCCCCGTCACCAACCGCGAGCTGCTGTTGCGCTCCCTGCGGCACCCCGACTTCGCCGCAGGGCGTGTCGACACCGGCTTCTACGACCGCCACCTCGCCGAACTCACCGCTCCAGCCGACCGGTCGGGCGGCCGCGCGCGGGAGGCGTCGGCGCTCGCGGCGGCGCTCGCGGACGCGGCCGCGCGCCGTGCCACCCCGGCCGGCCGCTTCGGCGGCTTCCGGAACGTGCCCTCCCAGCCGCAGGTGAAGACCTACCGGACGGAGCCCGACGGCGAGGAGACGGAGGTCCGCTACTGGCTGACCCGGGACGGCCTGCACGCCGAAGGGCTGCCCGGCGTACGGCTGCTGGAGTCCACCCCGGAGCGGGTGGTCTGCGAACTGGACGGCGTACGCCGTGAGTTCACCGTCGCGCGCTACCCGGCGCCGGGGCGCGGGGAAGAGCGCGTGCACGTGGACTCGGCGCTCGGGGCGCACGCGTTCACCGCGCTGCCCCGGCTCCGGGAGCCCGGCGCCGCCACCGAACCCGGGTCGCTGCTGGCGCCCATGCCGGGCACCGTCGTCCGCGTCGCCGAGGGGCTGACCGTCGGGGACGCCGTGCGCGCGGGCCAACCGCTGCTCTGGCTGGAGGCGATGAAGATGGAGCACAAGGTCGTCGCCCCCGCCTCCGGCACCCTCACCGCCCTGGAGGCCGTCCCGGGCCGCCAGGTCGAACTCGGCACCCTCCTCGCCGTCGTCACGGAGGACGGCGCGCAGGGCTGAACAGCCCCGGCACAGCACGGAATCCCCACCGTCACCGAAGGAGTCGGCATGAGCACTGCCCCGCTGGAGACCGAGGAACAGCGCGCCCTGCGCGCGGCCGTCGCGGCCCTGGGCGCGCGGTACGGACGCACCTACTTCGAGGGCGTCGTCGAGGACGGCAAGCACACCGACGCGCTGTGGCGGGAGGCGGCCGAGCTCGGCTACCTCGGCGTCAACCTGCCCGAGGCGTACGGGGGCGGCGGCAGCGGCATCACCGAGCTCTCCATCGTCCTGGAGGAACTGGGCGCCGCGGGCTGCCCGTTGCTGATGCTCGTCGTCTCGCCCGCGATCTGCGGCACCGTCATCGCCCGCTTCGGCACCGAGGAACAGAAGCGGACCTGGCTGCCCGGACTGGCCGACGGCAGCCGCAAGATGGCCTTCGGCATCACCGAACCGGACGCGGGCTCCAACTCGCACCGCATCACCACCACCGCCCGCAGGGACGGCACCGACTGGCTGCTGACCGGCCGCAAGGTCTTCGTCTCCGGCGTCGACATCGCCGACGCCACCCTGATCGTCGGCCGCACCGAGGACGCCCGCACCGGCAGGCTCAAGCCCTGCCTGTTCATCGTGGACCGGGACGCCGAGGGCTTCGCCCGCAACCGCATCGACATGGAGGTCAACGCCCCGGAGAAGCAGTTCGAACTCGTCCTGGACGACGTCAGGCTGCCCGCCGGGGCGCTCGTCGGCGACGAGGACGCGGGCCTGCTCCAGCTGTTCGCCGGCCTCAACCCGGAACGCGTCATGACCGCCGCCTTCGCGCTCGGCATGGGCCGCTACGCGCTGGAACAGGCCGTCGACTACGCCCGCACCCGCCAGGTGTGGAAGGAGCCCATCGGCGCCCACCAGGCCATCGCCCACCCGCTCGCGCAGGCCCACATCGACCTGGAACTGGCCCGGCTGATGACGGGCAAGGCGGCCCGGCTGTACGACCTGGGCGACGACGCGGGCGCGGGCGAGGCGGCCAACATGGCGAAGTACGCGGCCGGTGAGGCGTGCGTGAAGGCCGTCGACCAGGCCGTGCACACCCTCGGCGGCAACGGCCTCACCCGGGAGCACGGGCTGGCCCGGATGATCACGGCGGCGCGGGTGGCCCGGATCGCCCCCGTCAGCCGGGAAATGATCCTCAACTACGTCTCGCACCAGACGCTCGGACTCCCCAAGTCCTACTGACCGTCTCCCGGGGGCTGTCGGCGGCCGGAGAGTGGGCATCACCTCACCACTGCGGCACCCGCGCACGCCGCAGCCGCTCGTCCCCCGTCCGTCGTCTTCCCCCGGGAGGTTCGCATGGTGATCCGCAGCGAGATGGTGTTCCGCAGTGAGTACGCCGACGTCCCCGTCGTCGACCTGCCCATCCACGAGGCCGTGCTCGGCAGGTCGGCGGCCGAGCACGGTACCCGGCCCGCGCTGGTCGACGGCCGCGACGGGACGAGCGTCAGCTACGCGCAACTCGACGACCGCGCACGCCGGATCGCCGCCGCGCTGACCGAGGCCGGCCTGGAGCGGGGCGACGTCCTCGCCCTGCACAGCCCCAACTCCACCGACTTCCCCGCCGTGTTCTACGGCGCGACCCGCGCCGGCGCCGTCGTCACCCTCGTCCACCCGCTGGCCACACCCGGCGAACTCGCCCGCCAGCTGGGCGACTCGGGCGCCCGCTGGATCGTCACCGTCTCGCCGCTGCTCGACACCGTCCGTGCCGCGACGGCGGAGGGCGGGCGCGGCGGGGCGCCGTCCGGCATCCGGGAGATCTTCGTCTGCGACCGGGCCGAGGGGTACCGGTCCGTGCGCGACCTGTGGGAGTCCACCGCGCCCGTGCCCCGACTCGCCGTCGACCCGGGCGAGGTGGCCGTGCTGCCGTACTCCTCGGGGACCACCGCAGCGCCCAAGGGCGTGATGCTCACCCACCGCAGCATCGCCACCAACCTGGCCCAGCTGGAGCCCCTCGTCCCCAGCGGCCCCGGCGACACGGTGCTCGCGGTGCTGCCCTTCTTCCACATCTACGGGCTCACGGCGCTGATGAACGCGCCGCTGCGCACCGGCGCCACGGTCGTCGTCCTGCCCAGCTTCGACCTGGACACCTTCCTCGGCGCGATCGAGCAGCACCGGGTGAACGCCGTCTACGTGGCACCGCCCATCGTGCTGGCCCTCGCCAAGCACGCCGCCGTCGACCGCTACGACCTGTCCTCACTGGAGTACCTGGTGAGCGCCGCCGCGCCGCTGGACGCCGGACTGGCCGGGGCCTGCGCGCGGCGCCTCGGCCTGAAGACCGTCCTGCAGGCGTACGGCATGACGGAACTGTCGCCCGGCACCCACGTCGTCCCGCGCGCGGCGGAGAACCCGCCGCCCGGAACCGTCGGCAAGCTGCTGCCCGGCACCGAGATGCGGGTCGTCGCCGTGGCGGAGGACGGTGCCGTGCGCTCCGGGGTGCTCGGCGACAGCGTCCTCGCCCGCGACCCGGGGCTCGACCTCGCCGGCGACCTCGTCACCGACCACGCCGGGCAGCCCGGCGAGCCGTCCGCAGGACCCGCGCGCCGCGACCTCGGCCCCGGCGAGGAGGGCGAACTCCTCTTCCGCGGGCCGCAGGTGATGAAGGGCTACCTGGGCCGCGCGGGGGAGACCGCCGCCATGGTCGACGAGGACGGCTGGCTGCGCACCGGCGACGTGGGACGCGTCGACGAGGACGGCTGGCTGTTCGTCGTCGACCGGGTCAAGGAGCTGATCAAGTACAAGGGCTACCAGGTGGCGCCCGCCGACCTGGAGGCCGTGCTGCTCACCCACCGGGAGATCGCGGACGCGGCCGTCATCGGGGTCCAGGACGCCGAGGGCAACGAGGTGCCCAAGGCGTTCGTGGTCCGCGGCGCCGCCGGGACGGACGGTCCCCCGCTCGGCGCGGCCGACGTCCTGGAGTACGTCGCCGCCAGGGTCGCCCCGTACAAGAAGGTGCGCCTGGTGGAGTTCGTCGACGCCGTGCCGCGCGCGGCCAGCGGCAAGATCCTCCGCCGCGAACTGCGCGACCGGGAGGCCGCGTCCCGCCACACCCACTGACCGGAACCGGACGCGGGGTGCGGGCCCGTCCCGCACCCCGCCCCGGCGCTCACGCACCCCACGAGAGGACCCAGGACGTGACGGAGACCCAGGACGAGCAGCCGCTGGTACGCACCGGGCACGCGCGCGGCGTCACCACCCTGACGCTGGACTCGCCGCACAACCGGAACGCGCTCTCCGCCCGTCTCGTCGCCGAGCTCCACACCGCGCTGCGCACCGCCGCCGAGGACGACACCGTCCGCGCGGTCCTGCTCACCCACACCGGCAACACCTTCTGCGCGGGCGCCGACCTGCGCGAGGGCAGCGGCACCCCCGAGGACCTCGCCGCGCTGCTCCGCGCCGTCGTGGAACTCCCCAAGCCCGTCATCGGCCGCACCACAGGACACGTACGCGCCGGGGGCACCGGGCTGCTCGGGGCCTGCGACATCTCCGTCGCCGGACCGGGGGCCACCTTCGCGTTCACCGAGGCCCGGATCGGCGTCGCGCCCGCCGTCATCTCCCTCCCGCTGCTGCCCCGCCTGGAACCCCGCGCCGCCGCCCGCTACTACCTCACGGGCGAGCGCTTCGACGCGGCCGAGGCGGCCCGCATCGGGCTGGTGACCCTCGCGGGCGAGGACCCGGACGCGCTCCTGGCACCCGTGCTGGACGGCCTGCGGCGCGGTTCGCCGCAGGGCCTCGCGGCCTCGAAACGGCTGGTGACCAGGGAGGTGCTGGCGGGCTTCGACCGGGACACCGGTAACCTCGCGGAACTGTCCGCGCGGCTGTTCGCCTCCGAGGAGGCCCGCGAGGGCATGACCGCATTCCTCGAACGACGGGATCCCGCATGGGTGCAGTGAACGTGCGCGGCGGCCCGCCCCGGCAGGACCGCAGCAGGGCCACCCGACGGCGGCTGCTGGAGTCGGCGGTGACCTGCCTGGCCGAGCACGGATGGACCGGCAGCACGGTGACGGTCGTCGCCGAGCACGCCGGGGTCTCGCGCGGCGCGGCACAGCACCATTTCCCCACCCGCGAGGACCTGTTCACCGCCGCCGTCGAGTACGTGGCGGAGGAGCGGTCCAAGGCGCTGCTGGCCCTGCCGCAGCCCCAAGGCACCCGGTCCGCGGTCGGCATCCTCGTCGGCCTCTACACCGGGCCACTGTTCCGGGCGGCGCTCCAGCTGTGGGTGGCGGCGTCCCACGAGCCCCAACTGGGGCCGCGGGTGACCGCTTTGGAGGCCAGGATCGGCCGCGAGACGCACCGCATGGCGGTCGAACTGCTCGGCGCGGACGAGGGGGTGCCCGGGGTGCGGGAGACGGTGCAGGGGCTGCTCGACATGGCGCGCGGGCTGGGCCTGGCCAACCTCCTCACGGACGACAGCGCCCGGCGGGAACGCGTCCTGGACGCGTGGGCGCGGACGGTCGAACAGGTCCTGTCGCCACACGCTTAGCCGGCGCTCGCCAGCCCCCGGTGCGGGGTGCCTGTTCTGCACCGGGGGCTGTGCTGCCCCTTCCCGTACGTCTCCGACCGCCGGAGCGTCGGGGTCGTTCGCGCAGTTCCCCGCGCCCCTTGTGGGGCGCGTCAGTGGTGGGCGGTGCCGTAGCCCTCGATGTCGCGGGGGTCGCGGGTGCCGGGGCCGGTGTAGCGGGCCGAGGGGCGTACCAGGCGGCCGGTGCGCTTCTGTTCCAGGATGTGCGCGGACCAGCCGGCGGTGCGGGCGCAGGTGAACATCGACGTGAACATGTGCGCCGGGACCTCCGCGAAGTCCAGCGTGATCGCCGCCCAGAACTCCACGTTCGTCGCCAGCACCCGGTCGGGACGCCGGTTGTGCAGCTCCTCCAGCGCCGCCTGCTCCAGCGCCTCGGCCACCTCGTAACGCGGGGCGCCCAGCTCCTTCGCGGTGCGCCGCAGCACCCGGGCGCGCGGGTCCTCCGCGCGGTACACCCGGTGCCCGAAGCCCATCAGCCGCTCGCCCCGGTCCAGTTGCCGCTTCACGAACGCCTTGGCGTCCCCGGTCCGCTCGATCTCCTCGATCATCCCGAGCACCCGGGAGGGCGCCCCGCCGTGCAGCGGCCCCGACATCGCGCCGACCGCGCCGGACAGCGCGGCCGCCACGTCCGCCCCGGTGGAGGCGATCACCCGCGCGGTGAAGGTGGAGGCGTTCATGCCGTGCTCGGCGGCTGACGTCCAGTACGCGTCCACCGCGGCGACGTGCTTCGGGTCGGGCTCGCCCCGCCAGCGCCGCATGAACCGCTCGACGACGGTGTCCGCCTTGTCGATCTCCCGCTGCGGCACCATCGGCAGCCCCTGCCCGCGCGCCGACTGCGCGACGTAGCTCAGGGCCATCACCGCGGCGCGCGCCAGGTCGTCGCGCGCCTGCTGCTCGTCGATGTCGAGGAGCGGCCGGAGGCCCCAGACGGGGGCCAGCATCGCCAGCGCCGACTGGACGTCCACCCGGATGTCCCCGGAGTGCACGGGAATGGGGAACGGTTCGGCGGGCGGCAGGCCCGGGTTGAACCCGCCGTCCACCAGCAGGCCCCACACGTTCCCGAAGGAGACGTGGCCCACCAGATCCTCGATGTCCACGCCTCGGTAGCGGAGCGAGCCGCCTTCCTTGTCGGGTTCGGCGATCTCCGTCTCGAACGCGACGACTCCCTCGAGCCCGGGTACGAAGTCGGACATCAGGCGGCTCCCTCGTGTAGTTGACGGCAGCCCCACCCGCGTGCGGGCGAGGGGACGGCCCCACCGCGTGCGGACGACGGGCGGCCCGCGGGGTCCGCTGGAGGGGATCCAGGGCCTCGCGCGGCCGGGTCTGCTGCCGAATGCTGCTTCAAGGACTGTGCCGGAACGGTTCCCCGGCTCGTGGACTTCTCGAACGCCCACCGACTCCGCTGTCGGATCGCGCTCGGAATCCCGTGCTCGCGGACCGTGCCGTCACTCGGGTCATGCCCCGTGCGGCCGGAAGTCATCCGGCCCGCTCCCGGCGACGATAACCCCGCATGCGAGCAGGTCACGGCAGCGCTGAAGGTGATTTCACCGGGTTCGCCACATGCGGGACGCGCGTGAGATCGGGCACATTCCGCGGCACGATCCGGTTGCTTTCGGACAGGGATCAGGCCGCACCGCAGGGCGCTCCCGAGCCGCCGTCACCACCCCTCGGGCCTCCCGTCCGGCGGCTGAGCACGGCCTTCTGTCTGGTTTCCTGCCGGATCGCCCCGCGCTCCGTCCGCCGCCGTGCCCCGGCCCCGCGCGGGCGGCCGGTGAACGGGCCGCGGACCGAGCGGTGAAGCCGGGCGGAACAGCCGCTGGTCCGCGGGCGCACATCAGCTGATGATCGCCCGTGGCCCTCCGCGGATGCTGCAAGATGTGCGCGTGCCCCACGCTGACGACGCCGCCCGCACCGGTCCCCGCGACGCCCACCCCCGCTCGTCCTCCGCCGCTCCGCGCGGCACCACCCCCGGCACCCCGCCTGCCGGAACCACCCTCGACCCGGCCACCATGCGCGCCAGTTACCGCGCGGACGGGCTCCTGGAGGCGGACCTCGCCCCCGACCCGTACGCCCAGTTCGCGCGCTGGCTCGCGGACGCCACCGGGAGCGGTCTGCACGAGCCCAACGCGATGGTCGTCTCCACGGCCGACGCCGAGGGCCGCCCCAGCTCCCGCACCGTGCTGCTCAAGCAGTACGACGAGCGCGGCTTCGTCTTCTTCACGAACTACGGCTCCCGCAAGGGCCGCGAGCTGGAGGCCAACCCGTACGCCTCGCTGCTCTTCCCCTGGCACGGCATCGCCCGCCAAGTGATCATCTCGGGCCGGGTGGAGAAGACCGGCAGGGACGAGACGGCCGCCTACTTCCGCACCCGCCCGCACGGCTCCCAGCTCGGGGCCTGGGCCAGCGACCAGTCCGCCGTCCTCTCCTCCCGCGAGGAACTGGACCGCCTCTACGCGGACCTCGTCGCGCGCTACCCGGAGGGCGAGGACGTGCCCGCGCCGCCGGCCTGGGGCGGCTTCCGGGTGGCGCCGGAGACGGTGGAGTTCTGGCAGGGCCGGGAGAACCGGCTGCACGACCGGCTCCGCTATGTCCGCGGTGACGACGGCTGGCGCACGGAACGTCTCTGCCCGTAACGGGAGAAGACACGGAAACGGCCCGCGGGCTGCTCCCCTCGCCTGGTGCGAGGGGCGCCGGTCGGACGAGTCCGACGAGCCCGCGGGCCGGGTGACTGCTGGAAATTCGGCCGGCGAACCGGCGTCACACAGTGGCGTCGACGGCTCTAGGCCGCAGCCACCTCACGCGTCCGGTCGTTCTTCATCAGCCGGATCACCTCCTTTCCCGTGTACCCCCGACGCTAGGCAGGTGCCGAAGCGGCCGCAAGCGAATTTCGGGGCGGCAACGATTTGGTTGAACGCGCTGTGCACTGGGTCACGTTCGCGTTGAATACGGATGCGGCCGGACGGCCGCGAGGGCAGCAACAAGCCGCAGTACGCAGCGCGTTGTGCGCAGGGGGTGCCACAGGTGACCACGCGACCCAGAACACACGCACAGTCGTCCTCCGAGGGCGACGGCAGCGGAGCCGAAGGCGGCGGGCCCGACGGCCGGGAGGAATCCGGCGAGCGGGACGGGCCCGACGACGGACTCCTGCTCGCCGCCCTCCTCGACGGCATGGACGCGGCCCTGTGCGCCTTCGACGCGGACGGCGTCGTCACGCACTGGAACCGCGAGGCGGAACGCATCCTCGGCTGGACGGCCGACGACGCCGTGGGCCGCAAGGGCCTCGCGGGCTGGGCCGTACGCCCCGCCGACGCGGAGGAGACCGAGGCCCGCCTGCTCGGCGCCCTGGGCACCAGCGGCCGCGAGGTGCACGAGGCCGCGCTGCTGACGAAGGACGGCGGCCGGGTGCTCGTCCGGGTCCAGTCGGCCGGGGTCGCCGGCGCAGACGGCGGCGCGCACGGCGTCTACTGCGCCTTCAGCGACATCCACGCGCAGACCGATCTGGAGCGTTCCGTCGCGCTCAGCGAGGCGCTGCTGGAGGACGCGCCCTGGGGCGTGGTCGTCGTCGACGCCGACCTGCGCCCCGTCGTCGCCAACGCGCACGCGGTACGCGCCTTCCGCCGCACCAGGACCGAGCTGCTGGGGCAGCCGCTCGGTGAACTCTTCGGCCAGGGGCGGGAGGAGCTGGAGGGCGCGCTCCAGCACGTCCTGGCCGAGGGCGCCCCGCCGGCCCCCGCCGAGCTCTGGCTGACCCTGCCCGCGGCCGACCCCTCAGCCGAGGACCCCGAAGCCCCGCGCGGCCGGACCGGGCAGCCCCGCGGCGGCGAGGCACGGCGCCGCGGCCGCTCCGGTGCGCGCGCCGGAGGACAGGGCGCGGCGGACGAAGGCCCCGCGCCCGAGGGCGGGCGGCGCTGCTGGCGCAGCGGCTTCCTGCGGCTGGCCTCCCCGCTGTCGGAGGAGCCGGTTCCGCTCGGCGTGGCCTGGCTCTTCCAGGACGTCACGGACGCCAAGCAGGCCGAACAGGAGACCGCGCGGCTCCGCTTCCGCGACAACCAGCTGCACCGCGCGGCCCGGGCGGCCGCCGAGTGCGAGGACCCGATGGAGGCGGCGACGGTCCACCTCGACTTCGCGCTCGCCGGCTTCGCCGACCACGCGCTGCTCGACCTCACGCTGCCCGGCGCGGGCGCGTCCCGGCTGGTGCGCGCGGTGGCGACGCCTGCGGCCGCGCCGGGCGCCGCGTCGCCGGTGACCGGTTCCGGCGTGTGCGGCGGCATCCCCGTCGGCTACGGGCAGGGGCACCCGGCGCTGCTGGCCGCCGAGCGCGGCACCTCCGTCCGCTCCGGCGCGAGCCCGGGCAGCGGGCAGGAGGCGCGGACGGCGCCGGGCTGGGCGGCGGCGCGGAAGTGGCCGGAGGGCACGGTGCACGGACTGTGCGCGGTGCTGCGCAGCCGGGGCCGGACGCTGGGCGTGGTCACCTTCCTGCGCGGCCCGGCCCGCCGCCCCTTCGACCGCCGGGACACGGCGTACGCGGAGGACGTCGCCGTCCGGGTGGCGGCCGCCGTCGACCTGGCCCGCGCCCACCCGGCCGACCGACCGGATCAGCGGTAGAAGATCCGGTCCGCGTAGGTGGTCATCACGTGGTCGTTCCACTCGTGGCCGCCGTCGACGTTGCCGGAGCGGAGCAGCGGCGGGTCGATGCCGCGCTCGGTGAGCTCCCGCGCCGCGGTGGCCACGACCGCCTGCATGAGGGCGCTGGTCACGACGGTGGAGGCGGGTGCGTAGGGGGCGGCGATGCCGTCCGAGGTGAGCTCGGCGTCGCCCACCGCGATCCGGCTGTCGATCACCACGTCGCAGTGGTCCTTGAGGAAAGTCCCCGTCCGGTGCCGGGACTTGGTGGCCTCCGCGTACGCGGCCGAGGTGACGCCGACGACGGTCACGCCCAGGGCCCGCGCGTTCATCGCCATCTCGACGGGCAGCGGGTTGCGGCCGGAGAGGGAGATGACGAACAGCACGTCGCCCGCGCGCACGGGGCTGCAGTCGAGCACCGTCGCGGCCAGCCCGTCGACGCGCTCCAGCGCGCTGCCCAGAGTGGCGGGGCGGACGTCCACCCCGACGACGCCGGGGACGGTCAGCAGGTTCATCACGGCCAGGCCGCCCGCGCGGTAGACGACGTCCTGCGCGGGCAGCGAGGAGTGCCCGGCGCCGTAGGCGAAGACCCGGCCCTCGCCGGCGACGGCGTCCGCGACGGCGGTGGCGGCCGCGGCGATGTTCCCGCCCTCACCGTCCCTGACCTGCCGCAGCAGCCCGATCGCTGCGTCGAGGAAATCACCGGCTGGCGTGTTCGCACTCATGCGCGGCCTCTCGCGTCGGGACTCGTGCGGGGGAGGGGCAGCCGGTGGGGCGGCGCTGCCCGGCGTATCGCCGCGATCACGGTGAGGTCTGGACCAGTGGCCTGTCAAGGGTGCGCAGCCGCCGGGAGGGCACGGTTGTCGGCGCGATGCGTCAGAATTGAGCACAGGGCCACCGCACGAGCTGACTAGGGGCACGCATGTCCGGACTGATCGACACCACGGAGATGTATCTCCGCACCATCCTGGAGCTGGAGGAGGAAGGTGTGGTGCCCATGCGTGCCCGGATCGCGGAACGCCTCGACCAGAGCGGTCCGACGGTCAGCCAGACGGTGGCCCGCATGGAGCGCGACGGCCTGGTCACGGTCGCCGGCGACCGGCACCTGGAGCTGACGGACGAGGGCCGCAGGCTGGCCCGCCGGGTCATGCGCAAGCACCGGCTCGCCGAGTGCCTGCTAGTCGACGTCATCGGCCTGGAGTGGGAGCAGGTGCACGCCGAGGCCTGCCGCTGGGAGCACGTGATGAGCGAGGCGGTCGAGCTCCGCGTGCTGGAGCTGCTGCGGCACCCGACGGAGTCGCCGTACGGCAACCCGATCCCCGGTCTGGAGGAGCTCGGGGAGAAGGCCCAGGCCGACCCGTTCCTGGACGAGGGCATGGTGAGCCTCGGCGAGCTGGACCCGGGCGCCGACGGCAAGACGGTCGTCGTCCGCCGCATCGGTGAGCCGATCCAGATGGACGCGCAGTTGATGTACACGCTCCGCAGGGCGGGCGTGCAGCCGGGCGCGGTCGTCAGCGTCACCAACGGTTCGGCCGGTGCCATCCAGGTCGGCAGCAGCGGCGAGGCGGCCGAGCTGGAGTCCGACATCGCGCAGCACGTCTTCGTCGCCAAGCGCTGACGCCGGCCCGGCAGTTCGCTCCGTCCCCCGCGCCTCCCGGCGCCGGACGGGGCGCCGTCGTGCCCGCGTACGGGGCGGGCCGCGGCCGGCCGGGGAACGAAGCGCCGGGCCGGGGCGTCTTCCCAAATGGTGTCGTTGCCATCAGAGTTGCCGGAATCCGAGCGACCGCACACCCGCCGTGCCACGCTGTTCCGGTGCGCACGCGGGCGGAGGGGAGAGCCGTCGATGGGTGGGCCGGGCGCAGTCGACAGCGGGGTGTCCGCAGGCCGTCGGGCATGCACAAGGCCCCGGCCGGTGCGGCCGGGGCCTCGCCTCCCCATGTCCCCCAGAGGTGACCCGGAGCCCCGAGCTCCCCGGGTCGGTCCCCTTCCCGGTAGCTGTCTCCCCGCGGGGACGTCGGCGAACCCTGGGGCGCGGTCACTCGAAAGTGGGGAGTTACGCCGTACTCCCGCCTGTTCGAATAGAAGTTCGATAGCGTGACGCAGCGGTAGTGGGAATGGGGGTGCACGGCGCATGGTGCGACGTATCGACGTGACGGGGGCCGACGGAGTCCAGCTCGCCGCCTGGGAGTTCGCCGACCCGCCGAAGGGGAGCCACGAGAAGGACGCGGGCGCCGGAGCCGAACTGCTCAGGGACGACGGGCCCGCCGGCGAGAACGCAGCCGAACCGCCCGGAGTGCTCCTGCTGCACGGCCTGATGGGACGCGCGGCGCACTGGGCGGGAACGGCGCGCTGGCTCTCGGGCCGCTATCGCGCCGTCGCGCTCGACCAGCGCGGACACGGACGCAGCGAGAAACCGGAGCACGGCCCGTACGACCGCGCGGCGTTCGTCGCCGACGTCGAGGCCGCCATCGAACAGCTCGGCCTCGCCCCGCTCGCCCTCGTCGGGCACTCGATGGGCGCGCTCACCGCCTGGGAACTCGCGGCCAAGCGCCCCGATCTCGTCCAGGCCCTGGTCATCTGCGACATGAAGGCCTCGGCGCTGGGGGAGCGTTCGCAGCGCGAATGGGCGGAGTGGTTCTCCTCCTGGCCGGTCCCCTTCGCGACGCTGGCCGACGTCCGCAGGTGGTTCGGCGAGGACGATCCGGCCCTCGACCGGCCGCGGCCCACCCGGGGCGACTTCTTCGCCGAGGTCATGACCGAGGGCGACGGCGGCTGGGAACCGGTCTTCTCCTGCCCGCAGATGCTCCGGGTGCGCGAGGCGTGGGTGCACGACGCGCACTGGGACGAGCTCTCGCACGTCCGCTGCCCCACCCTCGTCGTCCGCGGCATCGACGGGGACCTCGGCCGGGCCGAGGCGCAGGAGATGGTGCGGGTGCTGCCCCGTGGCATCTACGCCGAAGTCCCGGACGCGGGACACCTGTTGCACTTCGACCAGCCGGACGGCTGGCGCCGCGTCGTCGAACCCTTCCTCCAGGCCGTCATACCCGCCGCCTGACCGGCACCCCTGACGCACCTCGCCGGACGCACGCTCCTGTGCGTCCGGCGAGGCTTTCCGCTTGCGCGGAGGGGGAGTTCAGGCGCGCCGGAGGGCCGCCTCGCGGCCGCAGGCGTAGGCCAGCGCGGGGAGCAGGTCCCCGGCGTCCGGGAGCCAGCGGTTCGCGGCGCCCGGCCTGCGCGCCCACTGCACGCACCCGCGCGCTCCCCACCGGGTCGGCGGCGCGGCGACCCAGCCGCCCTCGCCGTGCGCGGCGAGGTCCAGCGCGTCCGGCGACCAGCCCAACCCGCGCACCAGATCGGGGCACTTGGCGGCGCCGCCCGGCAGGACGAGGAAGAGCAGCCGCCCGTGCGGGGCGCTGATCACGGGGCCGGGCGAGAGCCCGAGCCGTTCCGCCCGGGCCAGCGCGAGGAGGCCCGCGGTCTCGGGAGCGTCCAGCACGTCGAAGGTGCGCCCCGTCGGCAGCAGTACGGCGGCCTCCGGGTCCTCCGTCCACATCCGGCGCGCGGCCGAGGCGCTGCCCGTGGCCCCGGCGGCCCAGTCGCGGCCGGCGGGGTGGGCGCCGGGGGCCGCGCAGCCCAAGTCGCCGCAGCTGCACCGGGGCATCCCCGCGACGGTCTCCAGCCGGGTGCCGGGGACGACGTCCCAGTGGCGGTCCTGCGTGTACCGCACCGCGTGGTCGAGCGGCGATCCGGCGGGCTGCCGGGGGACGTGCGCGCGTTCCGTGACTCCTGGGGTGACTCCGATGCTCTCTTCCACGCAGATCTCAACTCCCCTTCCCACAGGGGGTTACGGGCCGGGGAACGCGCTTCGCGGCGCGCCGGCGCAGGGGTGCCGCGGGGGCGGACGACGGAGGGACGAGGGCGCACGGGGGCATGTGCGGGGGCGCGCGCCGGAGGGGGCTGCCCCAGGGGGTAGTTCACTCTCCAGTGCATTACTGACCAAGGGAGCCTTTTCTTCGGAATCAGGGTCATATGCACTGGGCAGTGATCATCCGTCGCCTTGAACAGGGGGGATCGCATGGCCGGGAGGCCGCTCACCGTCAAGCAGCCCAACGACAGGCTGCAGACACTCATTCAGGAAGCCGACTGCTCCCACGCCGGACTGGCCCGGCGGGTCAACGTGTGCGGCGCGGAAGCCGGTCTCGACCTGCGCTACGACAAGACCTCGGTCGCCAGGTGGCTGCGCGGACAGCAGCCGCGCGGCCGGGCGCCCGCGCTCATCGCCGACGCCCTCGGCCGCAAGCTGGGCCGTACGGTCTCGGTCGACGAGATCGGGATGGCGGGCGGCCGGAACCTCACACCGGGGGTGGGGCTCCAGTTCGCGCCGGGGCCCGCCGCCGCCGTGGAGCAGGTCTGCGAGCTGTGGCGCAGCGACGTGGGACGGAGCGACTTCCTCTCCGGCTCCTCCGTCGCCGCCTCCGCGCTGGTGGAGCCCAGCCGGGACTGGCTCATCACCGCACCGGACGCGCAGGTGTCCCGCACGGCGGGGCCACGGGTCGGGATGTCCGACGTCGCCGCCGTCACGGCCACCACCGACGCGCTGTCCGGCCTTGACCACACCTACGGCAGCGGCCACATCCGTCCCGTGGTGGCGCACTACCTCAACAGCGTCGTCTCCGGGCTGCTCGCGGGCTCCTACTCGGACGCCGTGGGGCGCGCGCTGTTCGGCGCGGTGGCCCGGCTCACGGAGCTCGCCGGGTACATGGCCGTCGACACCGGGCAGCACGGGCTGGCGCAGCGGTACTACATCCAGGCGCTGCGCCTGGCGCAGGCCGCGGACGACCGCGCGTACGGCGGGTACGTGCTGGCCGCTGGGATGAGCCATCTCGCGGCCTCGCTCGGAAACCCGCGCGAGATCGCGCAGTTGGCCCGCGTCGCGCAGGAGGGGGCGCGCGGGTGCGTGACCCCGCGCGCGGAGGCGATGTTCGCGGCGGCGGAGGCGCGCGGGCACGCGCTGATGGGGGACGGTCCCGCCTTCCGACGGCTGTCCGCCGTGGCCGTGGACGCGATGGACCGCGCGGAGAGCAACAAGGAATCGGGCGACGATCCGGTATGGATCGCCCATTTCGACCGTGCCTACCTGGCAGACGAACTCGCCCACTGCCACCGGGACCTGCACCAGCCCTCGGGCTCCGCCGTGCACGCCCAGGACTCCCTCGCCGGGCATCCCGAGCGCCGGGTGCGGCGGCGTGCCATCGGCTGTTTCCTGCTCGCCTCGGCCCAGGTCGAGCAGCGTGAGCTTGAGCACGCGTGCCACTACGCCGAGCAGGGCGTGGAGCTCCTGGCGGGGCTCAGGTCCGACCGGGGCGCCGAGTACCTGGAGGACTTCCGCCGCAGGCTGGAGCCGTACGAGCAGGAGTCCGCCGTCCGTGACTTCGCCGAGCGCATCGAGGAGATGGCCGTGGCCTGAGCGAACCGTGAACCTTTGCCCCATTTCGTAGGTGACGGGTCGGTGTACCCCCATCAGGGGCGTGGTCGACCATACGAGCGACCCGGTAGCGTGAGCCGACGGTTCCGGCAGACAGGTTGATCGAGGAGTCCCGGTGACAGCGCAGAACGGTGGTGGACAGGGCGACCAGCCCCTCTACGAGGGAGTCGTGCTGCCGTCGAACGGCGAGCCGTGGACGCCCGAGCAGCAGCGCGAAGCCGCTGACCGGTCCCAGGTA
Source organism: Streptomyces sp. HNM0574 (assembly GCF_012726235.1). Lineage (GTDB taxonomy): Bacteria > Actinomycetota > Actinomycetes > Streptomycetales > Streptomycetaceae > Streptomyces. The sequence goes on along the minus strand of NZ_JAASAH010000024.1, from coordinate 34,858 downwards.
CGGCCCCCGCAGGGCCAGCCCTGGGGCCAGCCCTGGGGGCCGGACTCCGAGGCCGTGGCCCAGGCCCCGGCACCCCCGCCGCAGCCGCCGCACACGCCCGCCGACCTGCCACCGGCCGACGCACCGCAGTTCGGGAGCGCACCGGCCTACGACCAGCCCGCACCCGGGTACGGCGCACCGCAGGCGTCCCCGTACGGCGCGCAGCAGCCGGGCGGGACGCCGTACGGTGCACCCCCGTCCGGCGGCTCGCCGTACGCGGCGCCGCAGCCCGGGTACCCGTCCGCACCCGGCCCGTACGACGGCCAGGGCGGCCCCGGTTACGGCGCAGCCCCCAACCCGTACAGCGCCCAGCCCGGCTACGACTACCCGCAGCAGGCCGCCGCCCAGCCCCAGCCCGGCTACGGCTACCCGCAGCAGCCAGCCGCGTCCCCCTGGCAGCAGCCCGAGGCCCAGGCCCCGCCGCAGCCCGGCCCGTACGCCCAGCCGCAGCAGCCGTACGCGGCGCCCGTGCCGCCCCAACAGCCGCCCGCGCCCCCGCAGTCGGCGCCCGGAGCGCAGCCCCAGACCGGCGGGCCCGGACCGATGCCGGCCGCACCCCCGCAGCCGGGTCCCCAGCAGCCGCACACGGGCGAACAGCCGCCTGCCCAGCCGCAGTTCACTCCCGAGCAGCCGTCGGCTCAGCAGCCCTACGCGGGCGGACAGCAGCCGTACGCGGCCGAACAGCCGCCCGCCCAGCCGCAGTTCACTCCCGAGCAGCCGCAGGCCCAGCAGCCGTACCCCGGCGAGCAGCCGTACGCCGCCGCACCGCCGTACGCCCAGCCGCAGCCGGGCCGGCAGCCGTACGCGCAGCCGCAGCAGCCTGCCGCCCAGCAGCCGCAGGCCGCGCAGCCGCAGCCCGGTGCCCAGCAGGCCGCCGGTGCTCAACACCCCGCCGCGCAGCCCGATTCCGCCCAGTCGCTGCCCGTCCCGCGGTCGGCGCCGCAGGCGATGCCGCAGCCGGAAGCCATGCCGCAGCCCGAGGCGCAGCAGCCGCAGCCCGGTGCGGACTCGGAGGCCACGCAGTACCTGCCGCCGGTGGCGGACGCGCCCGCGGGCAACGACCGGCTGCCCGAGCGGCTGACGCGTCCGCAGGCTCAGCCGATGCCGGACAGCGAGGCCACGCAGATGCTGCCGCCGCAGACCGGCGACGCGGAGGCCACCCAGATGCTGCCCCCGCAGACCGGCGACGCCGAGGCGACGCAGATGCTGCCCCCGCAGAACGGGCAGGACAACGACTCGACGCAGATGCTGCGTTCGCCGCTGCCGCCCGAGTCGGCGCGGGGCGGCCCGCAGGCCCCCGGCGCGATGCCCCCGCCCCAGCCGGCGCCGGGCGCGCAGGGCGGGGACCGTCGGCCGCCCGCCGGTTTCGAGAACCTCTTCCGCGAGGAGCCGAGCGGCCCGCCCCCGGCGGCGGGCGACGCGGGCTCCACGCAGAGCATGCCCGCCTTCGGCAGCCAGGCGCACGCCGCCGGCCCGGGCGGTCCCGGCGGCAACGGCTTCGGCAAGGGCCCGGGCGGCGGGCACGGCGGTGGCAACGGCGGCCGCGGGAACGGCCGTTCCAAGGTGTCGCCCCGGGTGCTCGTCGGCGCCGGGATCGCCGTCGTCGCCGTCGTCGGTGTGACGGCGGGGGCGCTCAGCGCGACGGGTGACGACGGGAAGAAGACCGAGACGAAGAAGTCGGCCCCGCCGAGCCCGAAGCAGTCCTCCCCGGCGCCCGACCCGGTCGAGGGCCAGGCGAAGCAGCTGGACCTGCTGCTCAACGACAGCAACAACAGCCGCGCCACGGTGATCCGTTCGGTGGAGAACATCAAGGCGTGCCAGAAGCTCGACAAGGCGGCGAGCGATCTGCGTGCCGCGGCGGAGCAGCGCAACGGCCTGGTCACCCGGCTGAACGAGCTCACCATCGACAAGGTCCCCGGCAGCGCGGAGCTGAAGACCGCGCTGGAGCGCTCCTGGAAGTCCTCGGCCTCGGCGGACGCGCACTACGCGGCCTGGGCGGACGCGGCCAAGAGCAAGAAGGTGTGCCACAAGGGCAAGGCCCGTTCCACCAAGGCCACGGCGGCGGGCAACAAGGCCAGCGGCGAGGCGACCACGGCCAAGAAGGAGGCCGCCAAGCTGTGGAACCCGACGGCCCAGAAGTACGGCCTCAAGCAGCGCCAGTTCTCCCAGCTCTGACCGGCACGTCGTGAACGGGCGCCCGCCCGCGCCCCGTTCAGGCTTCGCTCCCGCCCTCCAGGGTCCGCTCGACGTCCACGAAGCCGTCCCGTACGGCGACGAGCCTGCCCTCGCGGACCCGCTGGTAGGTGACCATCGTGTTCACGATGCGGGGGAAGTCGCGCGCGGCGAGCATGTCGTCGAACGCCCAGCTCAGCTCGGGTGTGAGCCCGCCGGTGTCGACGGGGGTCCCGTTGTCGAGTGCGCTGCGGACGGTCTTGGCGGTGACGGGGCCCTGGCCGTCGGCAGTGACGGCCTCCAGCACGTGCCGCAGCACGGTGTAGGCGACCCAGGTGGTCTGGACGCCGGAGTCGGCCGTGTCGATCCGGTTGTCGCCGAAGGCGTGCTCGCTCACCACCTTCTTCATCGGCTCCCAGCGCGGGTCGTTCGCCGCCGGGTACCAGCCCGTCGCGTACGCGCCCTCCAGCGGGCTGTCGGTGCCGCCCGAGCGGTCCACCAGGGACTGCTCCACGCTGCCCAGCACGGAGGCGGTGCGCACCTGCGGGTTGTCGTGCTGGAGCCGCCGGAAGGAGTCGAAGAAGGTGCCCGTGCGGCCGCCGAGCATCGCGGTCACGCAGGCGCCCTCGGCCTTGCCCCCGTACGCGGCGACGCCGTACCGCTCGCTGTCCGCACCGGCCTCCCGCAGGGCCGTGCGCGCGTGCTCGGTGTAGTCGGAGGCGCCCTCCGGGGCGCGGACGTCGGCGGCGGGCCGCACGTCGCCGTCCGCGAGGCCGGAGTTGAGCAGCGAGGGCATCTGGTCGCCCGCGATGGTGTCGGGCCGCACCAGCGAGACGCGCGCGCAGTGCCCGGCCGCCAGCTGCCTGCCGTTGCCCGCGACGAGCGCGGGGATGCCGCCGTGCACCGGGTAGGACAGCGGGCTGGTGAACTCCTCGTCGGCGATGCCGTACCCGCCGATGTAGGGGATTCCGGAGCTCTCCAGCGAGGACATGAAAGACCTGCCGTGCTGGCTGTAGGAGCCGACGACGGCGACCGCGCCCTCGTCCTCGGCGCGGGAGGCGCAACGTGCCGCGTGCACCGTCTCGTTGTGGTCGTTGCAGGTGACGACCCGCAGCGGATGGCCGTTGATGCCGCCCTCCGCGTTGACCCAGCGCGCGTACGCCTGCGCCATCGCCGGCATGCCGGGCATGTTCGTCGCCTGGGTGTCCTGCGGTGCCCAGGTCATCACCGTGATCGGCTCGTCGGCTTCCGCGGTGCCGCCGCCGAGCGTGCCGCAGCCGCTCAGGAGCGTGGCGGAGGCCGCCGTCACGGCGACGGCCCGGGTGGCGCGGCGGAACGTACGGGGGCGGCCGGGGCGGCCGGTGCGACGCCGTGCAGTCATGTGCCCGGACGATGCCGCGTGACCCGTAACTCGTCAGTGATACCCGGTCAACGGGAGGTGACGTCAGCGTGAACACCGGGGGTCCGGCCCCGCGTGCCCGAGGGGAACGTAGGGTCGGTGCCTATGCAGCAAGGTTCCGTGAAGTCTTCCCGTCGCGGCCGTCGGTCCACCACCATGGACGGCATGCCCGTCACTGACATGCCCTGGTGGCGCTGGCGCGCCAACGTGCGCTCGGCGCTGCACATGCTCTCCGACCCGGTGTTCCATCAGGACTGCTGGGCGGCCGGCGCGCAAGGTTATGGAGACGTCACCGACGCCGTCTACCGCCTGGTCGAGGACACCTGGCTCGACAACTGGTCGGCGGACCGGTACGTCGGCACGATCTTCCGCGACGCGCAGGAGGCGTCCCTCGTCGACGCCGCCGTGCTCCGCACCCTGCGGATCATGCACCAGGTCGGCGCCGACGCCCCGGTCGCCTCCTACATGGAGAACGCGGGCTGGCCGGACGCCGTGCACGCGGCGCGCGAGGCGCACGTCCTGATGGCCGCGAACGACGGGGACGACCCGGACGAACGCCCCCGGTCCCTCGACGCCCTGGAGCTCGCGCTGCGCGCCGTGTGACGCGCGCAACCCCGGCTCCGCTCCGCGCGCAGCCGCTGGTGAGAGCTGTGCGCGGAGCACCGGCGCGGATGTGCCAACCTTGACGTCATGAGCCAGTCGCACCCCGATCAGCCGGCCAGCCCGGAACAGTACGTCCTCACGCTCTCGTGCCCGGATCAGAAGGGCATCGTGCACGCCGTGTCGAGTTATCTCTTCATGACCGGCTGCAACATCGAGGACAGCCAGCAGTTCGGGGACCGCGACACGGGACTGTTCTTCCTGCGGGTCCACTTCTCCGCCGAGGAGTCGGTCACCGTCGAGAAGCTGCGGGCCAGCTTCTCCGCCGTCGGCACCTCCTTCCAGATGGACTGGGCGATCCACCGCGCGGACGAGAAGATGCGCGTGGTGCTGATGGTCAGCAAGTTCGGGCACTGCCTCAACGACCTGCTGTTCCGCGCCCGGATCGGTGCCCTGCCGGTGGAGATCGCCGCCGTCGTCTCCAACCACCCGGACTTCTCCGAGCTGGCCGAGTCCTACGGCGTCCCCTTCCACCACATCCCTGTGACGAAGGACACCAAGGAGGAGGCGGAGGCGCGGCTGCTGCGCCTCGTCGAGGAGGAAGAGGTCGAACTCGTCGTCCTCGCCCGCTACATGCAGGTGCTCTCCGACAACCTTTGCAAGCAGCTCTCCGGCCGGATCATCAACATCCACCACTCCTTCCTGCCGAGCTTCAAGGGCGCCAAGCCCTACCACCAGGCGCACGCCCGCGGTGTGAAGCTCATCGGCGCGACGGCGCACTACGTGACGGCCGACCTCGACGAGGGCCCGATCATCGAGCAGGAGGTCGAGCGCGTCGGCCACCGGGTCTCCCCGGACCAGCTGGTCGCCATCGGCCGGGACGTCGAGTGCCAGGCCCTCGCCCGCGCCGTGAAGTGGCACAGCGAGCGCCGCGTCCTGCTGAACGGCACCCGCACCGTCGTCTTCACCTGAGCGGCCCGGCGCCTGTCCCGGCCTCAGAGCCGGGACAGGGAAGCGGCCGCGAACAGCACGTCGTGGACGGCGTCCCGGTCGCCGTCCAGTCCGGCGGCCGCCTCGGCGGGCGGGATGTGGCCCGCGGCGAGCTGGCAGAACTCCACGCCGTCCAGGGCCACGTGCGCGACCTCGTTCTCGCGTGACGGCTCGGCGCCGGGCGAGTCCAGCGGGATGTACCAGTCGCCGCCGCCCGTGCCCTCGATCTCCAGGTGGAGCGTGCGTCCCGGGGCGCCCGCCGTGGTGAGCCGCGGCGCGGAGGTGGCCAGTCCGGCCCGTTGCCGCCCGGCGAGGGCGTCGGGCAGCATCCGCGCCGCGTAGTCGAGCATGCGGTGCAGATGCTCACCGGCCGGCGGGCCGTACGGATAGTCGACGGCCTCGGCGATGTCGCCCGCGTGCACCCAGGTCTCGAAGGCGCGCTCCACCAGGGCGTCGGCGACCGGCAGCGTGAACGCGCCGTAGTCGACGTCCCGTTCGTGCACGTCCTCCGCCGTGAAGGAGGCGGAGCGCACCATGGTGCGGCTCTGCTCGCGCCACGGGTTGCGGGCGCGCAGCGGCCGCAGCAGCGGGTTCTCCGGCTTCCACAGCACCTCCGTCCGCTCCACCGGACCGGACGGGCCGCCGCCCGGAGGCGCGGGCAGTCCGGTGGAGGAGGCGGACACCAGCGGGTCGGAGAGCCCCAGCGCCCTGGCCACCAGGCCGTCCACGGCGAGCAGATGGGCGATCACGCCGGCGACGGTGGTGTCCCGCGCGGTGTGCGCGGTGCCGTCGAACCAGCGCAGCCGCACCGGCGCCGTCCACTCGTCGGCCGCCATGTCCCGCAGCAGCGCGTCCAGTCGCGCCGTCTCCGCCTCGTACGGCGCGGCCCACGGCGGCACCGGGACGCGTGCCGGGCGGCGGCCGAGGCAGCCCTCCAGCACGTGGGAGCGGAGCCCGGGGTCGAGGTCCAGGCTGTCCTCGGGGTGCAGCAGTCCGACGGCGGCACGGAGCCGCGACGCCTCCTCGGCGCAGCCGGGGCACCCGGTGATGTGGTCCTGGACGGCCCGCTCCTCCTCGGGCGAGCAGGCGGCCAACGCCCAGGCGCCCAGCAGGGACTTGAGCACCCGGTGCTCGTACCCGGGCCGCTCCTCCCGCGCCCCGCTCACGGGCTCGCTCCGCACCGGCTGCTCCGGTGCCGGTTCACGCTGCACCGGCTCGCGCTGCGGCGGTACGGCGGGCGGTGCCACCGCGTCGTCCGCGGCGGACCGTGGCGGCGGTATACGCGGCGGCTGCGCCTCGCTCCGGCCGGGAGCGCCGTCGCCGGGGACGCCGTTCGCGCCGCCGGGGCCCTGCCCCTCCGGTCCCTTCCCCCGATCGCCGGTCATCGCACGGGTCCGAGTCCGCGCGGCCGGTGCGGCGCGGGGCGCGTCATGGCGGAGGAGAGCAACTGCAGCCCGAGACGCAGGCGTCGGCGCGCCTCGTCCTCCGTCACGCCGAGTTTGGTGGCGGTCTGGCGGTAGTCGTGGCGCTGGAAGTACGCGAGTTCGAGGGCGGCGCGGAGCGATGCGGGCATGGAGGTCACGATGTAGTCCGCGCGGGCCGCTGTCGATGCCGCCCGGACCTTTTCCTCGATCTGTTCGAGCGCTTCCGCTGACTGCGAACCGTCCTCCCGGTGTTCCCTGCGCAGCCGTGCGGTCGCCCGCCGCTGGGTGATGCCGGCGATCCAGGAGCGCATCGAGCCCTCCTTGGGGTCGTACGCCTCCGGGTTCTCCCATACGTGGGTGAAGACTTCACGCGTGATGACGTCGGCGGCGTCCTCGTCCCCGAGGACCCGGTTCGCGAGGCTGTGCACGAGGGAGGCGAACCTGTCGTACAGCTCGCCGAGGGCCGCGGCCTCGCCACGGGCCAGGCGCTGCTGCATCTTCCGGTCCCAGCGAGGTGGTGTGTCATTCGCCATCTGGCTCCCAGTCCCTGCACATACGTCCCGCACCGTCACACGCGTCGTCCGTCGAATGTAGTGCGAAGGAGGGGTGGCGCACGCCCCTTTACCGCGAAGTGCGCCCCTTCGGTAGCGCAGGGCGGAAAGCCGAATCGGTCGCGCAGGGTGGTCAGTTGGTCACACACGGGTCATCGCGGAGTGGTGCCGCGCACGGTCGCCGTGCGTGCACCTGTCCCGAGGGGCAGAATGCGCAGGAGTTATGGGGGCGTGACCGGCACTATGGGGGAAATCCGACCGGCTACCACATAGGCTCGTCGGCGGAGCCGGTTCGCTCCGGGTTCGCCCCGGGTCAGTTTTGACCGTGAGTGGCAGGGCAGCCGAGGCAGGAAGGATCTCTTCCGCCGGAAGGGTCGCCATGCGCACCGAAGTGAGGGAAGGGGATGCGAGGACGTGTCGTTGAAGGTGTGGGATGAAGTGCGGGGGGAGTGGGCCGTCCTCCGGGTCTCCGGTGAGATGGACCTGGTCACCTCTCCCGCGGTACGCCAGCACGTCCACGACGCGGTCGCCGAGGGGCGCCGCAGTCTGGTCCTGGACCTCTCGGAGGTGTTGTTCTGCGATTCCAGCGGCGTCGGCGTGCTGATCGCCTCGCGCCGCCTGATGCGCTCCTGCGCGGGCGAGCTGCGCCTCATCCTGCCCGCACGCGGCGCCGAGGACGGCTCGCACGTCAACCGCGTGCTCGCCGCGCTGGGCGTCCGCCGCCTCTTCGACTGCTATCCCGATCTCGACGCGGCCACCCAGCAGGCCGCCCCCGCGGCGGGCCCGCTCTCCGCCTGAGCCTCCGCGGCCGCCGAGCGTTCCGGTCATGGGGACCGTGGTGAGAAACGCTCCCGCAGTTCGTGCTTGAGCACTTTCCGCAGCGTGTCGTTGCGCGGCAGCTCCGCGACGATCTCCAGCTGTTCGGGCAGCTTGTGCGCTGCCACTCCCCGCTCCCGCAGGTACGCGACGGCGCCCGTCAGCGTGAGCGCCCCCGTCGCGCGCTCCGTGCCCCGCGCGGTGTGCGGCGGTTCCACCACCGCGCACACCCGCTCGCCCCGCTCCCCGTCCGGCAGCCCGATCACCGCCACGTCGCCGACGGCCGGGTGGGTGTGCAGCAGCAGCTCGATCTCCTGCGCCGAGATGTTCTCCCCCTTGCGGATGATCACGTCCTTGATACGGCCGGTGAGGACGAGCTCCCCGTCCGTGGTCAGCCGCCCGCGGTCCCCGGTGCGCAGCCACCCCTCGGCGTCGAACGCCTCCGCGTCGTCCTCGGCCCGCAGGTAGCCGCGGCACACCGCCGCGCCCCGCAGCCGCACCTCGCCGTCCGCGCCCGGCGGCAGGCGGACGCCGCGTCCGTCGGTGACCCGGATCTCCATCCCGGGCGGCGGGCGGCCCTCCGTCCGGGGCGTGCCGGGGCCCGGCCCCCGCGGGTCGCTCATGGTGACCATCGGTGCCTCGGTCATCGCGTAGCCGTGCGCGAGGGCGCAGCCCAGTTCGCCGACGACGGCCTCGTGCAGCTCGTCGGGGAGCGGTGCCCCGCCGCCGGCCAGCAGCCGCAGTGACGGCAGGAGCCTGCCGCCGGGCCGTTTGCGCTGCTCGGCGAGGAACATCCGGTAGAACGCGGTCGAGCCGCCGGCCGTGGTCACCCCGAGCCGCCGCAGCGCCGCCAGGTCGCCGGGGAGCGCGAACTTCTCGAAGAGGACGGCGGGGAAGCCGCGGAGCAGCAGCATCACGAGATAGTCGGCGCCGCCGATGTGCGCGTACGGGAAGGCGATCGAGCCCACGTCGTCCGCGGTGAGCCGCAGCGCGCGCAGCAGCGCGCCGCCGCCCGCGAGGAGGCTGCGGTCGGTGTGGAGCACCCCGCGCGGTTCGGCGGTGGTGCCCGAGGTCCAGTAGATCCAGCGCACGGCGTCCGGGTCGGTGGGCGGCGGGGGCAGCCGGGCCGGGTCGCCGTCCGGCAGGGAGGCGTCGTCCAGCAGCAGCGGGGTGCGGCGGAGGCCGGGCAGCAGCCGCCGGGCCATCTCCGCGTGGTCGAACCCCCGCCACACGCCGGGGTGGACGAAGCACGCGGCGTCCGTCCGCCGCAGCGCGAGGCCGACGTCCCGGTCGCGGCAGGTGGGGATGAGCGGCGACTGCACGGCGCCGAGGCGCGCGAGCGCGAGCGAGAGGGCGACCGTGCCGGTGCGCGTGGGCAGTTGCCACACGACGGTGTCGCCGGGGCGCACTCCGCGCTCGTGCAGTCCGGCGGCGATGCGCAGCGCCAGGTCGTGGAGCGCGGCGAAGCCGGTGCGCCGGTCGGCGGCCGGGGTGCCGCCCGCCTGGACGAGCGCGGTCGCCCCGGGGGTGCGGCGCACCCTGCGGCACAGCAGCTCCCAGAGCGTGCCGTCGTGGTGCGGGAGCTCGCTGTGCGCGGTGTCTCTCATGTGGCCTCCGCACCCGGACGCGTCCGACTCGCCCTGACGAAGCGTCAGTTCGAGCGGGAAGCGTAGGGCGCGACGCCTTGTCGGTCCAGAGGTGCCGGGTCTAGCCTTTTTCTGACGGGGCATCAGATACGGCTGAGGGGACACTCCGGTGACGGAACTGCCGCGCATCATCAGCGTCGACGACCATGTGATCGAGCCCGCGCACCTCTTCGAGACCTGGCTGCCGCACAAGTACCGCGACCGCGGCCCGAAGCCGCTCACCACCGGCATCGGCGAGCTCGAGTACGTCGGCGGCAAGTACCGCATCTCCATGGACCCCGACGGGCCACTGGCCGACTGGTGGATCTACGAGGACCTCAAGTTCCCGTACAAGCGCAACATCGCCGCCGTCGGCTTCGACCGCGACGACATGACGCTGGAGGGCATCACCCGCGAGGAGATGCGGCGCGGGTGCTGGGACCCCAAGGAGCGCCTGCGGGACATGGACCTCAACCACGTGGAGGCGTCCCTGTGCTTCCCCACCTTCCCGCGCTTCTGCGGACAGACCTTCGCCGAGGCGCACGACAAGGAGGTCGCACTCGCCTGCGTCCGCGCCTACAACGACTGGATGGTGGAGGAATGGTGCGGTGACAGCGGCGGCCGGCTGATCCCGCTGTGCATCATCCCGCTGTGGGACATCGACCTGGCCGTCGCCGAGATCCGGCGGAACGCCGCACGCGGCGTCCGCGCGGTGACGTTCAGCGAGATCCCCACCCACCTGGGGCTCCCCAGCATCCACACCGGCTACTGGGACCCGTTCTTCGCCGTGTGCGAGGAGACCGGGACGGTCGTCAACATGCACATCGGGTCCTCGTCCCAGATGCCCGCCGCGTCCCCGGACGCACCGCCCGCCGTCCAGGCGTCGCTGTCCTTCAACAACGCGATGGCCTCCATGATGGACTTCCTCTTCAGCGGCGTCCTGGTCAAGTTCCCCCGGCTGAAACTGGCCTACAGCGAGGGCCAGATGGGCTGGATCCCGTACGCGCTGGAGCGCGCGGACGACGTGTGGGAGGAGCACCGCGCCTGGGGCGGCGTCCGCGACCTCGTCCCCGAACCGCCCTCCAGCTACTACTACCGGCAGATCTTCTGCTGCTTCTTCCGCGACAAGCACGGCGTCAGCGCGCTGGACGCGGTGGGACGCGACAACGCCACCTTCGAGACCGACTACCCGCACGTCGACTCCACCTTCCCGCACACCAAGGACGTCGCCCTGGAGCACGTCCAGGGGCTCGACGACGAGACCGTGCACAAGCTGATGCGGGGCAACGCCATCCGGATGCTCGGACTGGACCTCGTCTGATGGACCTCTCCGGCACCGCAGAGGAGGACGCGTTCCGCCACGGACTGCGCGCCTGGCTGAGCGAGACCCTGCCGAAGCTGCCGCCCCGCCCCGACCCGCTCGACTGGCCGGGGCGCCGGGCCTACGACCTCGGCTGGCAGCGCGCGCTGTACGACGCGGGCTACGCCGGGCTGCACTGGCCCGCCGACGCGGGCGGCGGCGGCGCCACCCCCACCCAGCACCTGATCTTCCTGGAGGAGACCGAACGGGCCGGCGCCCCCTACGTCGGCGCCAACTTCGTCGGCCTGCTGCACGCGGGACCCACCATCGCCGCCGAGGGGACCGCGGAGCAGCGCCGCCGCTGGCTCCCTCCCGTGCTGCGCGGCGAGGAGGTGTGGTGCCAGGGCTTCAGCGAACCGGAGGCCGGCTCCGACCTCGCCGCGCTCCGCACCCGCGCGGTACGGGACGGCGACGCGTACGTGGTCACCGGGACGAAGATCTGGACCTCGCACGCCGAGGTCGCCGACTGGTGCGAACTGCTCGTCCGCACCGACCCGGACGCGCCCCGGCACCGGGGGATCAGCTGGCTCGCCATGCCGATGGACGCGCCGGGCGTCACCGTGCGGCCGCTGCGCACGCTGGCCGGCTCCACCGAGTTCGCCGAGGTCTTCCTCGACGAGGTGCGCGTCCCCGTCGCCAACCGGGTGGGGGCGGAGAACGACGGCTGGCGCGTCACCATGGTGACCCTCTCCTTCGAGCGGGGCACCGCCTTCGTCGGCGAGGTCGTCGCCTGCCGGCGCGTCCTGGGCGAACTCGCCCGCACCGCACGGGCCAACGGCACCTGGGACGACGCCGTGCTCCGCCGCCGCCTCGGGCGGCTGAACGCCGAGTTCACCGCACTGTGGCGGCTCACCCAGTGGAACGTCGGCCAGGCCGAGGGCGACCTGGCCGCGGGCGGCACCGGCGTCCCCGGCGTCGGCGGCTCCGTCTTCAAGCTCCGCTACTCGCACGCCCGGCAGGAACTCTTCGACACCGCCGCCGACGTGCTCGGCCCCGGCGCGCTGGACACCGGCGAGGAATGGACGGCCGACCGGCTCTCGTCGCTGTCGTACACCATCGCCGCCGGGACGTCCCAGATCCAGCGGAACATCGTCGCCGAGCGGGTGCTCGGCCTGCCGAAGGGACGGTGAGAGCCGTGGACTTCCGGCTCACCGACGAGCAGACCGCGCTCCGCGACGGCATGCGCGCCCTCCTGGAGGGCCGCTTCGGCCGCGAGGGACTCCGCCGCGCCGCCGACGGCACCGGCCCGCCGTGGGACGCCCCGCTCTGGAAGGAGCTGGCGGAGGCCGGGCTGTTCGCCCTGCGCCTCCCGGAGGAGGAGGGCGGGGTGGGGCTCGGCCTGCCCGAGGCGGCCCTCCTCTTCGAGGAGGCCGGACGCGCCCTCGTCCCCGGCCCGTTGGTGGCCACCCACCTCGCGGCCGGCCTCGTCCCCGGCGCGGCCGAGGGCACCTGCGTCGTCACGGAGGCCGGCTTCCCGCCGGGGGAGCGCACGGCCCTGGTCGCCCATCTCCCCGCCGCGCACCGGCTCCTGCGCCTCGACGACGAGGACGGCGCGGGCACGGTACGGGCGCCGCACACCACCGGCGTCGCCGCCGGGCCGCTGCGCTCCGTCGACCCGGCCACACCGCTGCACCGGGTGGACGCGGACGCCGTGGCGGACGGCCCGGTGCTCGACGGGGCGGACGCGCGGCGGCTGCGCCGCGAGGCCGCGGTGCTGACCGCCGCACAGCAACTCGGCAGCGCGGGACGGACGGTGGAGACGGCCGTGGAACACGCGCGCCACCGGGAGCAGTTCGGCTCCCCCGTGGGCGCCTTCCAGGCGGTCAAGCACCTGTGCGCGGAGATGCTCGTCCGGCTGGAGACGGCCCGCGCCGCGGTGTACGCGGCAGCGGTGACCGGCACGGAGAGTGACTGCGCCACCGCGAAGTTGCTGGCCGACGAGGCAGCGGTGCGTAATGCGCGGGACTGTCTCCAGGTGCACGGCGGCATGGGGTTCACCTGGGAGGCGGACGTCCATCTCCATCTGAAGCGGGCGTGGGTGCTGGAGCGCGTCCCGCCCGCGCGCGAGGAGCTGGAGGAGCGGCTGGCGGCGGCGCTGTGAGCCGGTCCGGAACTGTCGCGTACTGCCTACGCGGGGTGACCACTTGGGAGTCGGCCCGGAGGCCCGTACGTCTGCGGTGAACAGCGCCGTTGTGCCCTGATCCGTGGGCCGATCCGCCCTTGCGTCATCACGCAGGGTCGATATCGGGTTGTGTCCCGGATGTGACTCAGGTCGCCGGAGTGAGATGAATCCGCTCGGGTACGCTCCTGTGGGTGCGAGTGGTACCCGGGCGTGACAAACGCGGCTCCCGAGCCTGATGCGACGTCCGTACCTGCCCGCCGAGCGGCGGTCGCACAGTATGCAGTACGTCTACTCCTTTGCGTCGGAATATGCCTGAAGCGCTTGTTGTCGTGACTATGCGTCAACCATGCTGTTCCGCGTCGGGATCACAGTCCGTGATCTCGTCACGACGCGAGGCGATGTGTCTGCCAGTTCGGACGGTGTGAGCAGTGCAGGTACTTCAGGTGCAGATGGAGATCGGGACCGACCCCATGGAGGTTGGCCGCGCCAGGCGTTGGGCCCGGTCGAGGCTCGCCGGGTCCGGGGTCGGCGACGACGAACAGCTGACGGAAACGTTGATTCTGCTGATCTCGGAGCTCGTCACCAACGCGGTCCTGCACACGGGCTGCCCGGCGGTGCTGCGGATGCGGCTGCCGGAGCGGCACGCTCCGGGGGCCGTGCGGGTCGAGGTCGCGGACGCCAGTCACCGCCCGCCGCGCCAGCGGCGCGCGGACGGCGAGGACACCAACGGCCGGGGGCTGGAGCTCGTCTCCGGACTGGCCGACCGCTGGGGCTGGCAGCGCGAGGGCACCGGCAAGAGCATCTGGTGCGAACTCGACCGCGCGGCGCCGCCCGTCGCGAGAGCGGGCCGTCACGGTGAGTCGTTCACGGAGGCACGCGGCGGCAAGCTGGCCATGGGAGCCGTCGGCGCTCTCGGCTGACCCCCCGCGGAGGGCTCGGGCGCGTGCGGTGCGCGCGAGGCGCGCGGCGGAGACGCACACCACAGCCGCACACCTCCCTAAGTCCAGACCAGGTGTTGACGTCTCGTGTCTGGGTGATCACCCTTGGGTGGGGCGATTCGCTGTGAGGGGACGTCGAGGGCCGTGAGGCGCCTCGGCGAGTGCGGATCGTCGTCCGGTGTCAGCCTCCGTGCGAGGCAGGGCCTGAGCACCGGAGCCGGGTGGCGGTCGCCGTGCCGTGCTCGGGGTGCGCATGAGCGCACCGCCACCCGACTGGGGCCGCTCAGAGCACGGCCACCGGGGCCACGGGCGCTCCCGCCCCTCCGGTGAACGGCTCGGGCGTGGCCGACAGCAGGAACGTCCAGCGCTCCTCCTCGGCGCAGGCGGCGGACAGTTCCTCCAGATTCCAGTTCTGACCCTGGAGCATCCCCATCTCGACGAGATGGAGGGCGTGCACGGGCAGCCACAGGTTGTCGATCTCCGGCGGGAAGACCTCGAAGGTGAGGGTGTCGTTCGCGACGGCGGCGACGTCCCGCGCGTGGAACCACTCCGGCGTCCGGATCGACAGTCCGGGCGAGGGGTGCGCGTAGCGCTCCCGGTCGCCGCCGAGGTAGTGCCGCACCTGGCCCGTCCGCACGAGCACGATGTCGCCCGCGCGGACCCGGGTGCCCGCCAACTCCTCGGCCGCCTCCAGGTCTTCGGGCGTCACCGCGTGCCCGCCGGGCAGGGCCTCGGTGTCCTCGTCCGCCGTCCCGTTCCGCAGCTGGTGGACGCGGGCCACGTCGAGCAGGACGCCGCGGGAGACCACGTGGGTGGCCTTCTCGATGCCGCTGAAGGCGGCGCCGCCGTGTGCGGTGACGGTGTCGGCGGGGCGGCCGTTGTAGAGCCTGCCCGAGTGGGAGACGTGGGTGAGGCCGTCCCAGTGGGTGCCGGCCTGGAGGCCCATCGTCACCGCGTCGTCGCTGGTGGCGACGGTGCCGGGGCCGAACAGCTCCAGGTTGAGGGCGACCATCGTGCGCAGCGGGTTGACGCGTCCGGGGATCATCCCGGTCTGCACCCCGTCGTGGCGCAGCGGCAGGGCCAGGGGGACGCGGCGGCCGGTGCGCACGCCCGCGGCGGCGTCCCGCACCACCGCGTCGGTGATCAGGTTGAGGGTGCCCCTCTCGTCGTCCGGGCCCCAGCGTCCCCAGTTGTTGACGCGTTCGGCGAGCTTCTGGAACTCCGCTGGCAGGGTCATCCGGGTCTCCTCGCGGTGGGCGTACGGACTGTGCGGGGGTACGGGGCGCGGGGGCGGGCGGTTCGGCGGACGGAATGGCGTACGGGTCTTGTGTTCGTCTCCCGCGTGCTCAAAAATCTAACGGTCCGTCAGAAACTGCGGGAAGGGGCCGACGTGGGGAACTTCTTGGCCGGCAAGGTGGTCGCCGTGACCGGTGCCGGGCGCGGCATCGGACGTGCCGTCGCCCTCGCCTGTGCGCACGAGGGGGCGAAGGTCGTCGTCAACGACTACGGCGTCTCCATGGAGGGCGGCGAGCCGCGGAGCGGGATAGCCGAGGGCGTCGTCAAGGAGATCGTGGCGGAGGGCGGTTCGGCCGTCGCCGTCGCGGACGACGTGTCCACCATGGCCGGAGGACAGCGCATCGTCGACACCGCACTGGCCGAGTACGGACGGCTGGACGGCGTCGTGTGCGTGGCCGGAATCCTGCGCGAGCGGATGCTGTTCAACATGAGCGAGGAGGAGTGGGACCCGGTCGTCGCCACCCACCTCAAGGGCACCTTCACCGTCTTCCGCGCCGCCGCCGCCGTGATGCGCAAGCAGAAGTCCGGCACCCTCATCGGGTTCACCAGCGGCAACCACCAGGGATCCGTCGCGCAGGCCAACTACGCCTCCGCGAAGGGCGGAATCATCTCCCTCGTCCGCAGCGCCGCGCTCGGCCTCAACAAGTACGGCGTGACGGCCAACTGCGTGGCGCCCGTCGCGCGTACCCGGATGTCCGCCAACGTCCCCATGGAACTCGCGGAGATGGGCGAGCCGGAGGACGTGGCGCCGATGGTGGTCTACCTGCTCAGCGACCAGGCCAAGGAGCAGGAGATCACCGGGCAGGTCTACACCGTCGCCGGACCGAAGATCGCCGTGTGGGCGCAGCCGCGCGAACTGCGCAGCGCGTACGCCGACGGCGCGTGGACGCCCGAGAGCATCGCCGAATCGCTGCCCGGCGGCGTGGGCCAGGACCCGATGCCGATGCTCGGGAAGCTCAAGGAGATGGCCGAGGCGGCCGCCAGGAAGGACCGCCCGAACGCCTGAGACCGCCCGTGACCCCGAGAGGAGAGTGACGTGGACTTCGGCTTCGGGCCCGAGGACGAGGCGTTCCGCCGGGAGGCGCGCACCTGGCTGCGGGCGCACCTGACCGGCGAGTTCGCCCGGGCCGCCGGGCAGGGCGGCCCGGGCAGCGAGCACGAGGCCGGCCCCGTACGCCGGGAGTGGGAGCGGGAGCTCGGCCGGGACGGCTGGATCGGCCTCGGCTGGGAGGCCGGGGGCTACGGCAACCGCCGCGCGAGCCTCACCCAACAGGTCGTCTGGGCCGAGGAGTTCGCGCGGGCCGGCGCACCGGCCCGGGTCGGCCACATCGGCGAGAACCTGCTCGCCCCCACCCTGCTCACGTACGGCGACGAGGAACAGCGCAAGCGCTTCCTCCCCGCCGTCGCCCGCGGTGACGAACTGTGGTGCCAGGGCTACAGCGAACCCGGCGCCGGCTCCGACCTCGCGGCCGTGCGCACCGCCGCCGTCCGCGACGGCGACGGCTACCGCGTCACCGGACAGAAGATCTGGACCTCCCTCGCGCAGGACGCCGACTGGTGCTTCGTCCTGGCCAGGACGGACGCCGCGTCGGCCCGCCACGAGGGGCTCTCCTTCCTGCTCGTCCCCATGGACCAGCCGGGGCGGGTGGACGTGCGGCCCATCCGGCAGATGTCCGGCACCTCGGAGTTCAACGAGGTCTTCTTCGACGGGGCGGTGGCCCGCGCGGAGCACCGGGTGGGCGCCGAGGGCGACGGCTGGCGCGTCGCCATGGGGCTGCTCGCGCTGGAGCGCGGCGTGTCCACCCTGGTGCAGCAGATCGGCTTCGCCGCCGAACTGTCCGACGTGGTGGCCCTCGCCCTGCGCGAGGGCGCGGGAGCCGATCCCGTGCTGCGGCAGCAACTGGTGCGCGCCTGGGCCGAGTTACGCACCATGCGGTGGAACGCCCTGCGCACCCTCGGCGGCACCGGCGACCCGGGGGCGCCCAGCGTGGCGAAGCTGCTGTGGGGCGGCTGGCACCAGCGGCTGGGCGAACTGGCCATGCGGGTACGCGGCGCGGCGGCCGCACTCGGACCGCACGACTGGACCCCCGAGAACCCCTACGAACTCGACGCGCTGCAACGCCTGTTCCTCTTCACCCGGGCCGACACCGTGTACGGCGGCTCGGACGAGATCCAGCGCACCATCCTCGCCCAGCGGGTGCTGGGCCTCCCGAAGGAGCGACGCGCATGAGCGGAACCGACCGTCCGGCGGGCAGGGGCGCGTACGGACTGTGGGCGGGAGGTGAGTGGCGGGAACCGGAGGGCGGCCACTATCCCGTCACCGACCCGGCGACGGAGGAGCGGGTCGGCCTCGCCCCGGAGGGCGGCCGCGCGGACGTGGACGCCGCCGTACGCGCCGCCGGCGCCGCACAGGAGGAGTGGGCCCGCACGGCGCCCGCCGAACGGGCCGCCGTCCTGGAGCGCGTGGCAGCGCTGCTGGAGGAACGCACCCCGGACCTCGTCCCGCTGCTCCAGGCGGAGACCGGCGCCACCACCAAGGTGGCCAGGGGCATGCAACTGCCCCCGGCCGCCGACCGGTTCCGCCGGTACGCGCGCGGCGCCGTGGAACCGGACACCGTCCCGCTCGCGCCGCAGCCCGTCCGGGCGAGCGCGCTGGCGCCGGGTGGCCTGATCGGCGGCGCCGCCGTACGCCGGCCGCTCGGCGTCGTCGGCTGCATCACCTCGTACAACTTCCCCGTCGCCAACCTGGCGGGCAAGGTGGCACCGGCGCTCGCCATGGGCAACGCGGTGGTGTGCAAGCCCGCGCCGCAGGACCCGCTGACCTGTCTGGAGCTCGGTCCGCTGCTGAGCGAGGCCGGGCTGCCCGACGGGCTGTTCCACGTCGTCACCGGCTCGGGCCCGGCCGCCGGGGAGGCCCTCGTCGAGCACGACGGGGTCGGCATGGTGAGCTTCACCGGCTCCACCGCCGTGGGCAAACGGATCGCCGAGACCGCCGGGCGCGGCATGAAACGCACCCTCATGGAACTCGGCGGGAAGGGCGCCGCGATCCTCCTGGCGGACGCCGACGAGGCCGCGCTCACCCGTTGCCTGGGCGCCGTGGCCTCCACCTGGGCGTTCCACAGCGGCCAGATCTGCACCGCCCCCACCCGGGTCCTGGTGCAGCGCTCCCGCTACGAGGAAGTCGTCGAGCGGCTCGCGCAGTTGGCGGGCGCGATGACCGTCGGCGACCCCACGGACCGCGCCACCGTCGTCGGCCCCCTCGTCTCCGCGGCACAGCGCGACCGGGTGGAGCGGTACGTCGCCGGGGCACGCGAACAGGGCGCCCGCGTCGTCACCGGCGGCACGCGCCCCGACCTGAAGCCGGGCCACTACGTGGCACCGACGCTCCTCGCCGACGTCACCCCGGAGATGACCGTCGCGCGGGAGGAGATCTTCGGCCCCGTCGTCGTGGCCCTCCCGTACGAGGACGAGGAGGACGCCGTCCGGATCGCCAACGGGACGCCGTACGGCCTCTACGACTACGTCTTCGGCGCGGACGCCGGGCACGCCTGGGCCCTCGCCTCCCGGCTGCGCAGCGGCAACGTCGGCATCAACACAGCGCAGCGGCACCCGGAGACGCCGTTCGGCGGCTTCAAGGAGTCCGGAGTCGGCCGGGACGGCGGGTCGTTCGGGCTGCACGCGTACAGCGAGCTCCAGTCCGTCGTCTGGCCGTCCTGAACCGGTCCGCTTCGAAGCAGCGAGGAGAGCGATGATGAGAGGTGTCGTCCTGGAGGGACAGCGGCCCGAGGTCGTCGACGACCTCCGGGTGCGCGGTCCCGGGGCCGGCGAGGTGCTGGTCGGGATACGGGCCGCCGGACTGTGCCACAGCGACCTGTCCGTCGCCGACGGAACGATCCCCTATCCGCGGCCCGTCGTGCTGGGGCACGAGGGCGCGGGCGTGGTGGAGGCGGTCGGCGAGGGCGTAACCCACGTGGCACCCGGCGACCACGTGGCCCTGTCCACGCTCGCCAACTGCGGAACCTGCGCACAGTGCGACCGCGGCCGTCCCACCATGTGCCGCAAGGCCATCGGCCGCCCCGGCACCCCCTTCTCGCGTGCGGGGACGGGCGGGAAGCTGTACAACTTCGCCTCCAACTCGGCGTTCGCCGAACGGACCGTCGTCAAGGCCGTGCAGGCCGTGGCGATACCGGAGGACATCCCGTTCACCTCGGCCTGCCTGATGGGCTGCGGCGTGGTCACCGGCGTCGGCGCCGTGCTCAACCGCGCGCGGGTGGCGCAGGGCGAGACCGTCGTCGTCATCGGCGCGGGCGGAGTGGGCCTCAACGTGCTCCAGGGCGCGCGCATCGCGGGCGCGGGCACGGTCGTCGCCGTCGACGCCAACCCGGCGAAGGAGGAGACGGCCCGCGCGTTCGGCGCCACCCACTTCGTCGACGCCTCCGCCACGGCGGACGCCGCGGCCACCGCCGCCGCCGTCCGGGAGATCCTCCCGGACGGCGCCGACCACGCCTTCGAGTGCGTCGGCAGCACCGGACTGATCCGGCTCGCCGTCGACCTGCTGGACCGGCACGGGCAGGCGGTGCTGCTGGGCGTGCCCCCGGCCGAGGCGGAGGCGTCCTTCCAGGTCTCCGCCATGTACCTGGACAAGGCGATCCTCGGCTGCCGCTACGGCTCCTCCCGCCCGCAGCGCGACATCGCCCTCTACGCGGACCTGTACCGCGACGGCCGGCTGCTGCTGGACGAACTCGTCACCCGGGTCTACCCGGTGGAGGACTTCGCGAAGGCGGCCGAGGACGCCCACCGGGGCCGGGTCGCCCGCGCCGTCCTCACCTTCTGACGGAACCGTCCGGCCCGTCCGCGCCACGGAAGGTGGCCCGGTACGCGCTGGGGGAGACGCCGATCGACGCCTGCATGTGCTGCCGCAGCGAGGCACCCGTGCCGAAGCCCGCGGCGGCGGCGACCCGGTCGACGGGAAGGTCCGTCTCCTCCAGCAACTGCTGTGCCCTGGCGACACGTTGCCGGGTGAGCCACTGCACGGGCGTGACCCCGGCCTCCTCGCGGAACCGGCGGGTGAAGGTCCGTACGCTCATGGACTCCAGGGCCGCCAGCTGCCGGAGGCTGAGTGGCTGATCCAGATGCTCCAGCGCCCAGGCGCGGGCCGCCGAGGTGGAGGACGCCGTCTCGGCGCGGGGGACGGGCCGCCGGATGAACTGGGCCTGCCCGCCCTCCCGGTGGGGCGGGACGACGGTCGCGCGGGCGACCTCGTTGGCCACCGCGGCACCGAAGTCGCGGCGGATCATGTGGAGGCACAGGTCGATGCCCGCGGCCTCCCCCGCCGAGGTCAGCACGCCGCCGTCCTCGGTGTAGAGCACGTCGGCGTCGAGCGCCACGGAGGGGAAGAGCCGCCGGAACCCCTCGGCCGACCGCCAGTGCGTCGTGGCCCGCCGGCCGTCCAGCAGCCCGGCGGCGGCCAGCACGAAGGCGCCGGTGCAGACGGAGGCGATCCGCTTCCCGGAGCGGAGCGCTGCGGCAAGCGCGTCCCGGAGGGGCGGGGCGAGGTACCCGCCGGCCTCCGGGACGTCCTCCTCGTGGCTGGCCGGGACGAGCACGGTGTCCGCCTCGGCCAGCGCCTGCCACGCACTGTGCGTGACGTGGACGGCGAAGTCGGCGTCCGTCCGTACCGGCCCCGGCTCCGTCGCGCAGGTGACGACCTCGTACAGCGGGGCGCCGTCCCGGCCGGCGGCGGAGCCGAACAGCTGGTGCACGAGGCCGAGTTCCAGCGGCAGCACGCCGTGCCGGGCGAGCACGGCGACCCGGTGTGCCCCGGGGCGGGAGAAGACGGCGGAATGTCCCATGGCCAGATTCTTTCACGTCATGGCCATCCGGCCACTGGGCGGAGCGTCCGGCGCGCAGGAGCATCGGAGGCATGAAGATCCTCTGGGTATTCGCGCACCCCGAACAGCGCTCCCTCAACGCCTCCCTCATGGCCGACGGACTGCGCGTCCTGGCCGGTGAGGGCCACGACACCCGCGTGAGCGACCTGTACGCCATGGGCTGGAACCCGGTGCTCGACGCTCCCGACGTCCGCCGCACCCCCTCGGACCGCCGCCTGTACCTCGGCGACGAACAGGAGCGCGCTTGGGACGCCGGGGAGCTCGGCGCCGACATCCGCGCCGAGCAGGACAAGCTCCGCTGGGCGGACGGTGTGGTGCTGCACTTCCCGCTGTGGTGGCACGGTCCGCCCGCCGTCCTCAAGGGCTGGTTCGACCGGGTCTTCACCAAGGGCTTCGCCTTCGGCGTCAAGGACGCCGAGGGCCGCGCCCGCCGGTACGGGGACGGTGGCCTGGCCGGAAAGCGCTCCCTGATCGTCACCTCGGTCGGCGCGCGGGAGGCGTCGTTCGGGCCCGGCGGCATCCACGGGCACATCGACGACATCCTGTTCCCGCTCCAGCACGGCACCTTCTGGTACACCGGAATGGCGCCCCTGGAGCCCTTCGTCGTCTACGGCGCCGACCGGCTGACGGACACGGAATACGCCCACCGCGCCCACGAGTTGGGGCAGCGCCTCCGCGGCCTCCCCGAGGAGCGCCCCGTCCCGTACCGGACGGAGCGGGGCGGCGACTACGACGACGATCTGGTGCTCAAGCCGCACCTGGCGCGGCGGGGTGCGGGACCCTCGCTCCACCTCGCGGGCGAGGGGTGCTCAGTCCGCGAGCGTGCCGAACGTCCCCTTGTGGAACAGGAGGGGTGAGCCGCCGTCCTCGCGCGCGTCGAGCGCGCGGACGCGGCCGACGACGATCAGGTGGTCGCCTCCCGGGTGCACGGCGTGCATCGTGCAGTCGGCCCACGCGGGCACCCCGTCCAGGAGCGGTGAGCCGGTCACGGGTGCCGGACGGTGCGGCACTCCGGCGAACTTGTCGCCGCCGCTGACCGCGAACCCGCGGCACATCTCCCCCTGTCCGGCCCCCAGCACGTTCACGCAGAAGCGTCCGGCGCGGGCGATGTGCGGCCAGGTCGTCGAGGTGCGGGACACCATGAAGGTGACCAGCGGCGGATCGAGGGACAGCGAGGCGAACGACTGGCAGGCGAAGCCCACGGGCCGCGCCTCCTCGTCGCCCTCCGGGGGGCTCATGGC
This sequence comes from Streptomyces sp. HNM0574, assembly GCF_012726235.1. GTDB lineage: Bacteria > Actinomycetota > Actinomycetes > Streptomycetales > Streptomycetaceae > Streptomyces. Next base: position 12,394 of record NZ_JAASAH010000024.1, on the reverse strand, counting down.
CGTGATCACCGTGACTCCGGACGCGAACGAGCCCAGTACGCGCCGGAATTCCGCCGGGTCGACGGGCGCCCGCTCGTCCTCCCGCACCGCCCGCAGGTCGGGCCGGGGGTGCGGTTCGTACGCCGGGGCGGCCGGGGCCGAGGAGGTCGGTGCCCCGGCCGACCGCAGATAGCGCACCGCCGCCGCTGCCATGCCCGCGTGTCCCATCATGCTCCCCATTGAATCTGATGCAGCGTCAGTTTTGAAGCCCTGTGCGGCGGGTGCGGGCCCCTGCGGAAATCGTCCGGACGCGGTGTCATACGAGACCGCGCCCCCGTGCGTGTACTCCCCGCACGGCCAACCGAAGCGAACCACTACGGGGGTAGTGACATGAAGAGCACCCGCACACGGAGGACGGCGGGCAGGACCGCCCGCCTCGCGTTCACCACGGCCGCCGTCGCCGGGCTCGCCCTGGCGGCCCCGGCCGGCGCCGGCGCGCAGGACGCCGCGCCGAAGGCCGCCGGCCCCTCCGCGAGCTTCAGCAAGCCCGTCGAGGTCTGGGCGGCCAACGCGCCGCTCCGCGTCGAGCCGAGGCTCAACGCGCACTCGCCCGCGTCCTTCGGCCCGGGCACGCTGGAGGGCCACTGCCAGAAGAAGGGCGACATGGTCGATCAGCCCGGGCGGGGCAAGAGCGACTGGTGGACGTACGCCAACCTGCCCCAGGGCAGCGACACCCTGTTCATCAGCAACGTCGACCTGGTCGGCGGCGAGAAGATCGAGGGCATCCCGGACTGCTGACGCCCTCCCGGGTACGACGCACCACGCCCGGCCGCTCCCCGCTACCGTCCGCGGTAGTGGGGAGCGCGCCGTTCCACGAAGGCGGTGACGCCCTCGGCGGCGTCCGCCGTCGTCATGTTGATCTCCTGGGCCTGCGCCTCCGCCTCGAAGGCGCCCGAACGGCCGCCGTCCAGCGAGTCGTTGACCAGCCGCTTGGTCAGCGCGAGGGCCCGCGTCGGCCCGGAGGCCAGCCGGTCCGCCCACTCGCGTGCCGTCTTCTCCAGCTCGTCGGCCGGGACGACGCGGTTCACCAGGCCCATGCGCTCCGCCTCTGCGGCGGGCAGCGAGTCGCCGAAGAACATCAGCTCCTTGGCCTTCTGCGGGCCGACCAGCCGGGGCAGCAGATAGGCCCCGCCGCCGTCCGGCACGAGCCCGCGGCGCACGAACACCTCGGTGAACTTCGCCCGGTCCGAGGCGATCACCAGATCGCAGGCCAGCGCGAGATGGGAGCCGATCCCGGCCGCGGTGCCGTTCACGGCGGCCACGACCGGCTTCTCGCAGTCCAGCACGGCGGAGACGAGCCGCTGCGCACCCCGCCGGATCGTACGGGCCACATCGCCGGGGACGCGTTCCCCGCCGCCCCCGCCGCCCTTCAGGTCCGCGCCCGCGCAGAAGCCCCGCCCGGTCGCGGTCAGGACGACGGCGCGGACGCCGGGGTCGGCGGAGAAGCCGTCCAGGAGGGCGATGAGGTGCTCGCGGTGGTCCCAGGTGAGCGCGTTCATGGCGTGCGGCCGGTCGAGCGTGATCCACGCCGTCCCGCCCTCCGTGCGGTGCCGCACCACGTGCTCGGGGCTCTCGTCCGGGGCGTCGGCCCGCTCCGGCCCGGCCGGGGTCACCGGCACACCGCCAGCGCGTCGAGCGCGACGGCGCCCTGACCCCTGGGCAGCACCACCAGCGGGTTGATGTCCAACTCGGCCAGATCGTCGCCCAGTTCGAGCGCCATCCGCTGGACGCGGAGGACGGTCTCGACGAGCGCGTCCGTGTCGGCGGCCGGCATCCCGCGTACCCCGTCGAGCAGGGCGCGGCCGCGCAGCTCGTCGAGCATCGCGTGCGCCTGCTCCTCGCCGAAGGGCGGGACGCGTACCGCGGCGTCCTGGAGCACCTCGACGAGGACGCCGCCGAGCCCGACGGTGACGGTGGGCCCGAAGAGCGCGTCCTGGGTCATGCCGACCACCATTTCGACGCCCTGGCGCACCATCTGGCAGACCAGGACCCCGTCCAGTTCGACGCCCTCGTCGTGCGCGATGTCGGTCAGCTCGCGGTAGGCGTCCCGGACCTGGCTGGCGGAGGTCAGGTTCAGCTTGACCAGGCCGAGTTCGGACTTGTGCGCCAGCTGCGGCGCCGACGCCTTCATCACCACCGGGTAGCCGACCTGCGCGGCGGCCCGCACGGCCCCGGCGGCGCTGTTGACCAGCTGCTCACGCGGGACGCGGATGCCGTACGCGCGCAGCAGCTGCTTGCCCGCGTGCTCGCTCAGCTGCCTGCCCTCCCGCAGCAGCCCCCTGGCCTTGTGCGCGGAGGGCGAGGGAGTGCGGGGCGCGTCGTCGAAGGGTGAGCGGTAGTCGCGGACGAAGCGGTGGTGGCGCAGATAGGCGCTGACCGCGGTGACACAGTTCGCGAAGGTGCGGAAGGTGGCCACCCGGGAGGAGCCCAGCAGGGTCTGCCGGTACGCGTCCTCGTCGCCGACGGGGGAGCCCCACACGACGCACACCAGCTTGTCGGTCTCCTCGGCCGCCTCCACGAGGTCCCGCGCGAGCTTGTCGCTCATCGGCGGGAAGGGGCCGGTGATCGGGCAGATCAGGACGCCGACGTCGGGGTCGGCGAGGATCGCGTCGATGATCTTCCGGCCGCGCCAGTCACCGACCGGATGGCCGCCGCTGTCCACGGGATTGGAGACGTTCAGGTAGTCGGGTATCCACTGGTGCAGCTCCGCTTGTTTCTCCCCGCCGAGGGTGGGGAGCCGCAGTCCGGACGCGGTGGCCAGGTCGGCGAAATGGGCGCCGGTTCCGCCGGAGATGGAGTACACGGCGACGCCCTCGGCCAGCGGCGGGCGGGCCCGGGCGAGCAGCGCGGAGGTGTCCTGGAGCTCGTCCAGCCCGTCGACGCGGATCACACCGAACTGCCGCATCGCGGCGTCCACGGTCGCGTCGGCGCCGGTGAGCTTCCCCGTGTGCGAGGCCGCGGTGCGCGCGCCGGTCTCGGTGCGGCCCACCTTGACGGCCACCACGGGCACCTTGTTGCGGGCGGCGCGGTCGGCGGCCAGCAGGAACCCGCGGCCGTCCTTCAGCCCCTCCACGTACGCGGCGACGGCGCCGACCTCGGGGCGCCCCGCGAAGTAGGAGAGGAAGTCGGCGGTGTCCAGATCGGCCTCGTTGCCGGTGGGCGCCCAGTGGGAGAGCCGGACGCCGAGCTCCTGCATGGCGAAGACGGGGCGCCCCTGGTGGCCGGACTGCGTGATCAGGGCGACCGCGGGGCCCTCCAGGTCGTCGCGGAAGTGCTCGAAGGCGTTGAGGTTGGTGTTGGGGCCCAGTAGCCGCAGCCCGGAGCGGCGTACCGCCTCCGCGAGCCGGGCCTGTGCCTCGGCCCCGCTCTCGCCGGTCTCGGCGAAGCCGGAGGCGAAGGCGACGGCGAACGGCGTCTTGGTCTCGCCGAGTTGCTCGATCACGGGCAGCGGGTCGGCGACGAGCAGCACGGCCAGGTCGACCGTCTCGGGCAGCTCCGTCACGGTGCGTGCGCAGGGCAGGCCGAAGACGGTCTCCCGGGTGGGGTGCACGGGGTGGAGCCGCGCGCCGACGCGTTCCGCCCACGCCATCAGCTGGCGGGTGATCCCCGTGTTGGGGCGCCCCTCGCTGTCCGAGGCGCCGACGACGGCGACGGATTCGGGCCGGAAGAACCGGTCCAGGTCGGGCACCGGCGCGTACAGAGGGCGTCCGCCGACGTCCGGATCGTGCTCCTCGGCGCGGCCGTGCACGGCGGGTGCGCCGGGTTCCCCGCAGGCCACGACGCGGGCCGGGGCGAGGGTGGTGGTCAGGCTGCCGTGAGTTGATCCAAGCATCGATCTCGCCCACTCCTGTGTGGTGGCCAACACAACTGACGCACTGTCAGATTACTGAACTGACGATGTGTCAGGAAGAGGTGTGCACGCACCCGCACGCCTCGCATTGTCCGGCCCGTACCGCCCCGCTGTCCGGACCGAAACCGGCCCACTGTCCCGGGGGCTAAGCCGTCGCCCGGTCGATGGCGCGGGCCACGCGGGGCGCCGTACGGGCGATCTCGCGCAGGAGGCCGCTCACGGGGTGGGTGAACCCGGTGAAGAACAGTCCGGGCGCGGCCGGGTGGGCGCGCGGGCCGGGACGCAGCGGGAGCCCGTCGTCGCCGAGCACGCCCAGGTGGCCGACCAGCTCCTCCAGGCCGCTGCGGTAGCCGGTCGCCGCCACGACGGTGTCCGGCTTGATCTCCTCACCGTCCGCGAGCCGCACGGCCGGCCCCTCGAACGACTCGACGGCGGCGACGACTTCGACGCGCCCCTCCCGCACCGCCCGGACGAAACCGGTGTCCCGCACCGGATGGGCCCCCTGTCCGGCGCGCGTGTACGGCCCCGTCCCGGGCCGGGGCAGTCCGTGCGCCGACAGGTCGGTGGCCGAGGAGCGGGGCGCCCGCGCGGCGAGCCCGTCCGCGAGGGCTGCGGGCAGGCGGCGGCACAGGACGCCGCTCGCCTGTGCGGGCCAGCCGAGGGTGGACCGCCGGGTGAGGTGCGGTGGCGTACGGACCGCCAGCCGGACCCGTGACGCGCCGCCCTCCGCGAGGTCGAGCGCCAGCTCCGTGCCGGTGTTCCCGGCCCCGACGACCAGGACGTCCCGGTCCGCGTACGGCCCGGGGGAGCGGTAGCGGGAGGCGTGCAGCAGGTCGCCGGTGAAGCTCTCGCGGCCCGGCCACGGCGGCAGGTGCGCCGTGTGGCTGTGCCCGGTGGCGATCACGACGACGGGTGCGGTGAGCCGCCGGCCGCCGTTGGCGTGCAGCGTCCACCGCTCGCCCCGGCGCTCCACGGTGTCGACCTCGACGCCGGTGGCCACCTCGATGCCGTGGTGCTCCGTGTAGCGCTCCAGGTAGGCGACGAAGTCGTCCCGGTGCACCCACCGGCCGGCCGGGCGGGGTATCGGGAGGCCGGGGAGCGCGGACCAGCGGCGGGTGGTGTGCAGCCGCAGCCGGTCGTACTGTGCGCGCCATGTCGCCCCCACCGAAGGGGACTTCTCCAGGACCACGGAGCTGATCCGGCGTTCGCGCAGCGCCGCCGCCGTGGCCAGTCCTGCCGGCCCCGCGCCGATGACGTGGACGGGGGTTCCCTCGTCGGATACGGGCATGACAACGAGCGTAGTAACTCACCGCCGCCTCTTGCGTGCAGACGGGACCATCCGCTGAACTGACGGCTCGTCAGATAACGGCTGGGGAAGGGTGTGCACCCATGAACACCGTCTGGCTCACGGGCGCGGAGTGGCTCGCCGTGCTGCGCATCGGACTGGGGCTGTGGTGGCTGGAGAGCTGGCGGCACAAGGACAGGAAGGGGTGGTTCGAGCGCGGCACCGGCATCGCCTGGGCGACGGACGTTGCGGGCAAGCACCGGTGGCGGGCGGTCACCAAGGGCTTCAACGCCGTCGTCGCGCCACGCCCCAGGCTCATGGCCTACACGGTGGTCTACGCCGAACTCGCCCTGGGGCTCGGGCTGGTGCTCGGATTCCTCACACCCGTCGCCCTCGTCGGCGGGCTGCTGCTCAACCTGCTCTACCTGGTGCTGATGATCCACGACTGGGCCGAGCAGGGGCAGAACGCCATGATGGCGCTCATCTCCCTCGTCGCCCTCCTCGCGATGAGCTGGCAGACCTGGTCGCTCGACAGCCTGTGGGGGGTCTTCTGATGGCGGCGAACACCCCGGACGTCGACACCTTCACCCGCCCCTACTGGGACGCCGCGGCGGACGGCCGCCTCCTGCTCCGCCGCTGCCGCGCCGCCGGCTGCGGGCGGACGCACCACTATCCGCGCGAGTTCTGCCCGCACTGCTGGAGCGAGGACGGGGAGTGGGCCGAGGCGAGCGGAAGCGCGCGGCTCTACACCTGGTCGGTGGTGCACCGCAACGACCTCCCGCCCTTCGGGGAGCGGGTGCCCTACGTGGCCGCCGTGGTCGACCTGCCCGAGGGGCCGCGCATGATGACGGAGGTCGTCGACTGCCCGGAGCGCGACCTGAGTGTCGGAATGGAGCTGAGGGTGACCTTCCGCGCGGAGGAGGACGTGACGGTCCCCGTCTTCCGCCCGGCGGGAGCCTGACCGCATGGCGCCGGCCGGTGGACGCGCGTCCACCGGCCGGCCCTCCCCTCCCCGGCCGGCAGTCCTCCCGGGCGAGTTGAGGCACCGTTCAGTCGCGCCCCAGGACGACGGTGCCCGAGGAGCAGAACCAGCCGCCCGTGCCGGAGGCGACGGCCAGCCGGGGCGTCCCGCCGTCGCGGGTGCGCACCTGGCGCCCCTCGCCCGCCTCGCCCCGCAACTGCCGTACGGCCTCGACGAGGAGGAAGAGGCCGCGCATGCCGGGGTGGCAGGCCGAGAGGCCGCCGCCGTCGGTGTTGGTGGGCAGGCCGCCGGTCAGCGTGAGCCGCCCGTCGGCGACGAAGTCGCCTCCCTCGCCCTTCTTGCAGAAGCCGAGGTCCTCCAGCGTCACCAGCGTCATGTAGGTGAAGGCGTCGTAGATCTCCGCGACGTCGATCTCGGCGGGGGAGACGCCCGCGCGCGCGAACGCGTCCCGCCCGGACGCCGCGGCCGGGGAGACGGTGAAGTCGTCCCACTCCGACATGGTGGTGTGCGAGACGGCCGTGCCCGAACCCAGCACCCACACCGGCGACTTGGCGGTGTCGGGCAGCAGGTCCTCCGCGACGAGCAGCACGGCGCAGCCCCCGTCGCTGCGGATGCAGCAGTGCAGTTTGGTGAACGGGTCGGCGATCATCGGCCCCGAGAGGACCTCGTCGACGGTGACGGGCGTGCGGTACATCGCGTCCGGATTGGCGGCCGCGTTGGCGCGCGCCTGGACGGCCACCTCGGCGAGCTGTGCCGGCGTCGTGCCGTACTCGTGCATGTGACGGCGGGCCGCCATCGCGTACTTGGCGATCAGCGTGTGCCCGTACGGCACCTCGAACTGGAGCGGGCCGCGCGCGCCGAAGGACAGGTTGGAGGTGCGCCGCCGGGCCTTGATGTCGGCCCGCGCCGTCGAACCGTAGACGAGCAGGACGGCGTTGGCGTGGCCGGCGGCGATGGCGTCGGCGGCGTGCGCGGCCATGACCTCCCAGGTGGAGCCGCCGACCGCGGTGGAGTCCACCCAGGTGGGGCGCAGGCCCAGGTACTCGGCGACCTCCACGGGGGCGAGCGTGCCCAGCCCGGCGGAGGCGAAGCCGTCGATCACGGAGCGGTCCAGGCCCGAGTCGGCGAGCGCCCTCCGGGCCGCCTGCGCGTGCAGTGCGTACGGTGTCGCCTCGTCCACGCGCCCTGTGTCGGACAGTGCGACCCCGGCGACGGCGACCTTGCGGTGACCAGCAGCAGACATGAATCTGACGGTACATCAGATACCTGGTTCTGCGTACGGGTCGGAAGCGGGCCGGTGAACCCGCGGAGCCTGCCGCGCACCTCTGTGCATCTCGCCCCCGCGTCCCTAACATGACGCCCCGTCAGAAGTGAGGGGAGTCGGCACACATGGACACAGCGCTCACCGGCGAACAGGACGCGATCCGGCGCACCGTACGCGAGCTGCTGCACAAACACTGCACCCCGGACGCCGTCCGCACCGCCGTCCTCACCGGACCCGGATACGACGAGGACCTGTGGCAGCGGCTCGGCGGCACCCTGGGCCTCCCCGGCCTCGCCCTGCCCGAGGAGTACGCGGGCACCGGCTGCACCCTCGTCGAGCAGGCACTGGCCCACGAGGAGACCGGACGGGCCCTGCTGCCCTCACCCCTCCTCGCCGGCGGCGCACTCTGCGCCCCGCTGCTGCTCGCCCTCGGCACCCCCGCGCAGCGCGCGGCCCACCTGCCCCGCCTCGCCACCGGCGCGCTCACCGCGTCCCTCGTCCTGCCCGAGGGCACCCTGCCCCTCGCCCTCGGCCTCACCGGGGAGCCCGGGACGCCGGCCGCCGACTGGGCGGGCGGAGGACGCGCGGGCGGCATCCAGGCCGGACCGGACGGCGCCGGCGGGTGGCGGCTCTACGGCGAAGCCGGGCAGGCCCTCGCCGCGCACAGCGCCGGACTGCTGCTGGTCGCCGCGCACGCCGGCGGCTACGCCCGCAGCCGCACCCTGCTCTTCCTCGTCGAGGCCGGCGCCGAAGGGCTCGTCCGGGCCCGCCAGACGGCGCTCGACGAGACCCGCGCCGTCGGCCGCGTCGAACTGCGGGACACCCCCGCCACGCTCCTCGGCGAGGACGAGGACGCGGACGTCACCGCGGCACTCGCCCGCACGGGCGCGGGGGCCGCCGCGCTGATCGCAGCCGAGGCCGTCGGCGCCGCGGACAGCGCACTGGAGCGGACCGTCGAATACGTCACGCTGCGCGAGCAGTTCGGGCGCCCCATCGGCTCCTTCCAGGCCGTGCAGCACCGGCTGGCGGACGTGTACGTGCAGGTGCAGTCCGCGCGCTCCGCCGCGTACTACGCGGCATGGGAGGCCGCCTGCGGACCGGAGGGCGGGCACGGCGTCTCCGGGGGCGTCGCGCTGGCGCAGGCGCTGGAGGCGCTGCGGCTGGCCGCGGGGGAGGCGGTGCAGCTGCACGGCGGCGTCGGCTTCACCTGGGAACACGAGGCGCACCTCTACTTCAAGCGCGCGGCCGGGGACGAGCTGCTCTTCGGCCCCGTGCACCGGCTCAGGGAACACGCCGCCCTCCGCGCCGGACTGTTCGGCGCACAGGGGGAGACGGCGCAGGTGAACGGTACGGGCAGCAGGGGAGAGGTGACCGTCTGATGCGCGGCATGAGGCTCGTCCAGAAGGTGTCGTCCACCAAGGGGTTCGCCCGGGTCGCCCCGCACGTCATCCCCCGGCTGGACAGCGTGGTGCACCGGCTCACCCGCGGACGCGTGATGGTCAGCGACCGCATGCTGCCCGGAGTGGTGCTGACGGCCACCGGCGCGAAATCGGGGCTGCCCCGGCGCACCCCGCTGGCCTGCATGCCGGAACGGGAACGCGACAGCTGGCTGCTGATCGGCAGCAACTTCGGCAGACCGGGGCACCCCGCCTGGACGGCGAACCTGCGGCACCATCCGGACGCCGAGATCAGCTGGCGCGGGCGGGACATCCCCGTCAGGGCACGGCAGTTGACCGGAAAGGAGAGAGAGGAGGCGTGGGCGGCGGCGCTGAAGTTCTGGCCGCCGTACGCGGCCTACCAGGCCCGCGTGGAACGGGAGATCCGGCTCTTCCGCCTGGAGCGGCGGTGACGACGCCGCGCCGGTGAGCCGGTCCCGCCCGGTGTGCGACCCGCCAAGTGGCCGGTGGGGGCGACGACTTGGCGGGGACTATTTGGTGGGTTTCTTGCCGGTCACACCGAGGTGCACCAGCAGGGCGAGGCTCGGCTTCAGCTCGGACTGCTTCACGCCCCAGCTCTGGAAGCCCTTCTGGTGGCCGGCGACCGAGGCCAGCATCGCCACCAACGACCCCGCCATGGCAGCCGCGTTGACGTCCTTGTCGACCCTCCCCTTCGACTGGAGCTCCTTGATGGAGTCCGTCAGGGAGTTGTTGACCGAGTTGAGGACCTTCATGCGGATCTTGTAGAAGCGCTTGTCGCCCTCCGCCGCACCCAGGTCGACGACGCGCAGGATGGCGTCGTTCCGGCGCCAGAACGACAGGAAACCGTCTACCAGTTCCTCTGCCGTCTGCCACCCGGACTTGCCGGACCAGGAGCGCCCCTCGACCAGCTCGGTGAGCCCGGCGCCCTCCTTCGCCATCGACTCGGCGAGCTCCAGGACCGCGCCCTCGACGTCCGGGAAGTACTGGTAGAAGGTCGCCGGAGACGTGCCCGCCTTCCGCGCGACATCGATGACCTTGACGTCGCGATACGGCGACGAGCTGAGCATTTCGCTGAGGCAGTCGAGCAGCTTCTGCCGCGTCGCCTGCCCACGGCGCCCGGCTACTCGGCCGTCGACGGTTCGAACTTGTCCTGTCATGCCGTCAGCTTACCGAGGCCGAATAGCCGCGCGATTCGGCCGCCTGCAAACGGGGTGAGCGCCGCGCACGCCCGCTCCGGCGCGGCCCCGCGCCCGTCGTACGCCCGCCCGCGCGCCCCTTCCGGCCCCGCAGGGGCGCACAGTTCCGGCCAACTTCGCCGCCGCCCCGTCCCTCCCGCCGTGCGCCGCCGGAAGAGCGGGAGCGGGGCGGCGGACTTAGCGTGCCTGTAGGGACCGCGACGCCCTGGAGGTATGGGGACATGGACCTGCACAGTCTCGGATTCGCCGAGGGAGAGCCCTGCTGGGTCGACGTCATGCTGTCCGACGTGGAGGCGGGCCGGCGGTTCTACGGGGAGCTCTTCGACTGGAGCTTCGGTCCGCCCGCCGAGGGCGACGGCTATGTGACCGCCTACCTCGACGGCAGGCCCGTCGCCGGGCTGTTCGCCAAACCGGACGGCAGGCTCCCCACCGTCTGGACCGTCTATCTGGCCACCGAGGACGCCCCGTCGACGGCCGAACGCATCGCGGAGGCGGGCGGCCAGGTCCTCATGAGCCCCATGGACGTCGACGCCCTCGGGGTGAGCGCCATGGCCGCCGACCCGGGCGGCGCCGTGTTCGGACTGTGGCAGCCCGGAGAGGTCAGCGGATTCGGCGCCCGCGACCGCGCGGGAGCGTACGTGTGGGCCGAGGTCCGCACCCGCGACAAGGAGGACGTCGACATCTTCTACGCCGAGGTGTTCGGCTACGGAATGCGTGATCTGCGCGACAACGGGCTGGACTTCACGGTGTGGACCCCGAAGGGTGAACCGCGCGACGACGCCCACGCCATCGGCGGCCGCGACGTCATCGGCCCCGACGCCCCGGCCGAACTCCCCGCGCATTTCCTCACGTACTTCGCCGTGACCGACTGCGACGCCACCGTCCGCACCGCCGTGCGGCTCGGCGGCCGCGTCCAGCGGGAGCCCGAGGACGGGCAGTACGGAAGGATCGCGGTGCTCTCGGACAACCAGGGAGCCACTTTCGCCGTCCTCGGAGCAGCGGGGGCCGCCGAGGTGTGAGGCCGGAGCGTCACGCCGGAGTGTGGCAGGAGGCGGCCCCGGGAGCCCGAGGAGAGGGGTCAGGTGGGTCAAGCGCGGGCAGGCGTGACGGAGGCGGCCGGGACAGCGGCGCGGCACTGCCGTACGGGGTGGGGGTTTTATCCGGATTATCCGCTGTTGGCGTGCCGACCGGGAGGACCGAGACACGTCGGTACAGCCCCCGGGTTCGCAACCGGCGGCTCCGCCAGGAAGAATCAACCTCTGGACCTCGGGTCCGGCACGGCAGTGAGAAGCTGCACGGGGCGGAAGTCGACGAGCCCCTACGGGGAGGTGGCAGGCAAGTGGTGGAGCAGCTGACGCAGCACGATCCGCGGCGGATCGGCCCGTTCGAGGTGCTCGGCCGACTCGGCGCCGGTGGCATGGGACTGGTCTATCTCGCACGGTCCGCGTCCGGACGCCGGGTGGCGATCAAGACCGTGCGGACCGAGCTCGCCGAGGACCAGCTGTTCCGGGTCCGGTTCACGCGCGAGGTGGAGGCCGCACGGGCCGTCAGCGGCTTCTACACGGCGGCCGTCGTCGACGCCGACCCGCGCGCCGCGGTGCCGTGGCTGGCGACCGCCTTCGTCCCCGCCCCCTCGCTCGAGGAAATAGTCAACGAGTGCGGTCCGCTGCCGGTGCAGGCGGTGCGCTGGCTCGCGGCGGGCGTGGCCGAGGCCCTGCAGTCCATCCACGGCGCCGGACTCGTGCACCGTGACCTGAAGCCGTCCAACGTCCTCGTCGTCGAGGACGGCCCCCGCGTCATCGACTTCGGCATCGCCTCCGGTGCCTCCAACACCCGCCTGACGATGACCAACGTGGCCGTCGGCACACCCGCCTACATGTCGCCGGAACAGGCCCGCGACTCCCGCAGCGTCACCGGCGCGAGCGACATCTTCTCCCTCGCCTCCACCCTCGTCTTCGCCGCCACCGGGCACGCGCCCTTCCACGGAGCGAACCCCGTCGAGACGGTGTTCATGCTGCTGCGCGAGGGACCCGACCTCAGCGGGATGCCCGAGGACCTGCGCTCCCTGATCGAGTCCTGCATGCGGATGGAGGCCGACGAACGCCCCAGCCCCGCCGACCTCCAGTCGCAGCTCGCGCCGCACCTGTTCTCCTCCGGGAGCGACGACAGCGGCACCGCCTCCGCCTGGCTGCCCGGCGGCGCCGTCGCGCTCATCGAGCGCAAGCGCGGCGTACGGCCCGTCCCCAAGCGCCCCGCCGACCAGTCCGCACACCCCGACGGCGCACCGGCACGCGCGGGCGGGCAGTCGTGGGCCGCCGGGCCCGGCGCGCACGCCCCCGGCCCCGGCGGGCAGGCGCCCG
>NZ_JAASAH010000023.1 GCF_012726235.1 Streptomyces sp. HNM0574 | reverse complement strand
GGCCCGGGCGCGGCAGGCACGTCCGGCGGCGGCGTCCACCACGCGGCGACGATGCTGGCGGACCCGTCCGCCATGGGCCCAGCGGGCCCGTCCGCTCCCGCCCCGCCCGGCCCCCCGCCGTCCGCTCCCGGCCCGATGCCGCCCCCCGCGCCTCCGGGCGCCCCGGGCGCACCCGGCCAGTCGTACGGCTTCCCGCAGGGCGCCCCCGCCGGCCCCCCGCCGGGCGCGCCCCCGGGCCCGCCCCCCGGCCCGATGCCGCCCCAGGGCGCGCCGGGCGTACCCGGAGCACCCGGCGCCCCCGCCTATGGCTATCCCCAGCCCACCGATGTGCCGACCGTCGGCCCCGGCTACATGGCCGTGCTGCGGTACCGGGCGCCGGACGGGTCGGAGCAGCAGTTGATCCGGCGTTCCGCGCCGGGGCTGCCGCATCCGGAGTGGCAGATCCTGCACGAGCTGCGGGGCATGAACGTGCCGCCGCAGCAGGTGCTGGAGCTGCACACCGAGCTGGAGTCCTGCGAGCTGCCCGGCGGTTACTGCGCCCGGATGATCCGGGAGACGTGGCCGCAGGTGCGGGTGAGCCACACGGCGGCGTACGGCGCCGATCACGCCTCGCGGCAGCAGGGGATGCGTCATCTGATCGAGCACCAGGGCGAGTTGCACCAGGTCGCCGACGGGCCTGCGCGTCCGGCGCCGAACCCGGTGCCGCTGCCGCCGCAGCACCAGATCCAGCCGGTGCCGCCGCTGCCGCCGGACGGTCTGGGCTTCGAGCTGCAGCAGGCGTTCGGCCCGCAGGGCGTGTTCCGCTTCGACCAGCACGCGGTGTCGCGGCAGGGCGTGCCCGACGTGGTCGGGCAGACGCTGGTGTGGGCCGGTCTGCCGGTGGACGTCCACCCGTTCTTCTGGGGTCAGGCGCAGCCGGGGCGGCCGGTGCCGACGCTGGCGGAGCTGGCGCAGGAGCGCGGGGTGCAGCCCGCGGCCGACGCCGGTTCGTACCTGGTGATGGGGAACGACTTCGGGCGGCAGCTGTGCGTCCAGTACGGGACGGCGCACATCGTCGCCGTGCCGCTGGAGGCGGCGGCGGGCGGTCAGCCGACGCAGCCGCAGTTCGTGAACACCGGGCTGCCGGAGTTCGTGCGCTGCATGGCCCTGCTGGGGCGGATGTGGCCGCTGCGGTACGGGCTGACGCAGGAGCAGGCGGGGCGCTGGACGGTCGACTTCCAGCTCCAGCTGGCCGCGCTCGACCCGGCGGCGCTGTCCTCGCCGGAGAACTGGTGGTCGGTGCTGCTGGAGCAGATGTGGGACGGCCTGTTCTGAGCCGCGCGCGGTGAGCGCGGCCGGTCCGCCGTCCGGGTGCGTGGCCGGGCGGGGCCCGGGCCGCTGTGCCAGGTTCGTCGCATGGGTGAGTCGGGGAGCGGCGGCGGGCCGCTGCCGCCGGAGAGCAGCAGCACGCTCTACCGGGCGGGCGGCCGGCGCGGCAGCCGGCGCCCCCGGGGTGCCTGGCCGGGCTGGAGCGCGCGGGAGCGGGTGGTGCGGCCGCGCGGGTACGCGTGGCGCCGGGTCAAGGTGATCGCGCTGGTGCTCGCGGTGCTGGCGGTGCTGGACGTGGCGGGCACGTACCTGTGGGCGCAGGGGCGGCTGCGGCAGACGGCGGCGATGCCGGAGGACGAGGGGCGGCCCGAGCCGGGGGAGGGGACGAACTGGCTGGTGATCGGGACCGACACCAGGTCCGGGCTGACGAAGCGGGAGCGGGACGAGCTGCACGTGGGCGGCGCGGACGAGCGGAACACCGACACGATGATGCTGCTGCACCACGGCGAGGCGGGCCCGTACCTGGTGAGCCTCCCGCGGGACAGCTACGTGGACGTCCCGGGCCGGGGCCGCGCGAAGCTCAACTCGGCCTATGCGACGGGCGGTCCGCGGCTGCTGACGCGCACCGTGGAGCAGGCGACGGGACTGCGCGTGGACCACTACGCGGAGGTCGACTTCCTCGGCTTCGTGGACATCGTCGACGCGATGGGCGGCGTCGACCTGTGCCTGGACGAGCCGCTGCGGGACGAGAAGGCGGGCGCCGATCTGGACGCGGGCTGCCAGGAGCTGGACGGCAAGCAGGCGCTGGGCTTCGTCCGGGCCAGGTACACCGACGCGGCGGGCGATCTGGGCCGGGTGCGGCGGCAGCAGCAGCTGCTGGCGGCGATGGTGCGGGAGGCCACGGGCCCGGGCGCCCTCCTCAATCCGTTCGCCTTCTTTTCGCTCGCGGGTTCGGTGCTGGACGCCGTGACCGTCGACAACGGGACCGGTGTGCTGTCACTCACATGGATGGCATGGCAGGTCAGAGGGTTGACGGGCGGTGACGGGGGAACGACGACGGTTCCCGTGGCTGATGCCGGGCTCGACGTGGCAGGGATGGGGGATGTGGTGCTGTGGGACTCGGCCAGGGCCCGCGCCCTTTTTGATCAGTTGCGGAGAGATGTGCCGATTACGGCTACGAGGGTGCGGTAGCGCATCCTGGTCGGAGCGTCCGGGCGGAGTGTCGCGTTATGCGCGCTTCCTTCCGGGTGTACGGGATGTCGCGAGTGTGCCGCGGTCGCGGTGCCGCGGGTGTGGTACCGGGCCGGTTCCATCGTCGGTTTGTGAGTTGTTGAGGTAAGGGGCTCGTTATGAGTGCGTCGCCGCACGGGTTCGTCGTCGTACGGGGTCGTGGCTACCGGCCGGACCAGGTCGACGGCACGGTGTCGGACCTGGTCGCGGAGCAGGAGACGGCGTGGGGCCGGGCCTCGGAGCTGACGCTGCGGGTGCAGGAGGCGTCCGAGGAGGCGGAGCGGCTGAAGGCCGAGGCCGCCGCGCTCCCGCCGCAGGACTACGAGGCGCTCGGCGCCCGTGCCCAGCGGCTGCTGGCGCTCACCGAGGAGGAGGTCGCGGAGATCGGCGCGACCGGTGAGGCCGACGCGCAGGCCACCGCCGACCGTGCCGACGCGGACGGCCGCGCGCTGAAGGACGCGGCCCGCGAGGACGCGGCCGCGCGGCGCGCCGAGGCGGAGGCCGCGGCCGAGCGGACCCTGGACACGGCCGGCGCCGAGGCCGACGCGATCCGGACCGAGGCCCGCGACGAGACGGACGCGGCCCGGCGCAAGGCCGCCGACGCGTTGCAGGAGATGTCCCGCCGCTGCGCCGCGCTCCTCTCCGACCAGGAGAAGGAGCACGCCGCCGAATCGGACGCGCTGGACCGCGAGTTGGCGGACCGGGAGCGCCAGGTCGAGGCGCGGATCGCGGACATGGACGAGCACGGCGAGCGGCTGCTGAACGAGGCGAAGCGGAAGCACGCGGAGGCCGAGGAGGCGGCCCGGCACCGGCAGGAGGACGCCGAGGCCAGGGCCGAGGAGCTGCTCACCGCGGCGCGGATGCGCCAGGAGAGCACCGAGCGGGAGACCGAGCGGGTGCTGCGCGAGCACGAGGAGCAGCGCGAGGAGATGCGCGAGCACATGGCGCATGTCCGCAGCAGCCTGGCCACCCTCACGGGCAAGGCACCGGACGAGGGCGCCTCCCTCCCCGGCTGACGGGGCCGACCGGGCCGGCCCGGACCGCATACGAGCGCCCCGCCGCGTCGTCGAGGACGGCCGCGGCGGGGCGCTCGTGGTGTGCGGGGCGGTGTCCCGTCCGGCTCAGAGGAGGCCGTCGCCGCCGCCGGTGAGGGCGTCGAGGGCTTTGCCGCCGAGGCTGTTGCCCTTGCTGTTGCCGGTGATGCCGCCGGTGTCCGGCTTGTCGTTGCCCTTCAGTACGGACACCTCGCCCTCGGGGTTCTTGGCGCCGTCCGCGGCCTTCGTCCCGCCGGCGGTGTCGGAACCGTTGGTGCTGGTGGCGCCGCCCGAGGTCGCGGGGGAGTCGGCGGGGGCCGCGAAGGCGGTGCCGCCCGCGCCCGCGCCGAGCAGGACGGCGGAGGCGACGACGGCGGCGCGGGCGGTGGAACGGAGACGCATGGGGTGTTTCCTTACTCGTGTACGTGCTCGGGTGGTGCCCGTGCGGCCGGGACGGCCGGGCGGGGCGGGGGCCGTGCGGACCTCGCGGGGCCGGACGGCGGAGGAGACGGACGGTAGTCAGCGCACGCACGCGCCGGGCCCCGGCCACGCCCGTGTCGTCAGAACGGGGGACCCCGGGGCGCCGCCCCCGTCCCCGGCCGCCCGTCCCGCGGCCGGCGGGAATCGTGGACCAGGAACGGCTGTCGTGGCGGCGTCGTACGCTGGAGTACCCGGCCCGCGGCGCGTGCCGGGGCGCTTGCGATGCCCGCCCGCCCGGCGATCCGGGCGGCCCGCGCCGCGAGCGGACGACCAAGCCCGGGTGGCCGGGCGGCCGCGGCCGCCGCCACCCCTCACGCACACGGGACGGAACGCCCTTCATGTCTCTCACCGGCCTGCTCGACGCCGTCGCCCGGGACCCCGCGCTCGACGAGGCCGTGCAGGCCGCCGCCGAGGGCAACCGGCACCACGTGGACCTCGTCGGCCCGCCCGCGGCCCGCCCCTTCGCCGTCGCCGCGCTGGCCCGCTTCGCGCAGCGGCCGGTGCTGGCCGTGACGGCCACCGGGCGGGAGGCGGAGGACCTGGCGGCGTCGCTGCGCTCGCTGATGCCCTCCGGCGAGGAGGACACGGTGGTGGAGTTCCCCTCGTGGGAGACGCTGCCGCACGAGCGGCTCTCGCCGCGCTCCGACACCGTCGGCCGCCGCCTGGCCGTGCTGCGCCGGCTCGCCCACCCCAGCGCGGACGACCCGCAGACGGGGCCGGTCAGCGTCGTCGTGGCGCCGGTTCGGGCCGTCCTCCAGCCGCAGGTGAAGGGGCTGGGTGAGCTGAAGCCGGTCGCGCTGCGGCAGGGCCAGGAGGCCGATCTCGGCGAGGTCGTGGACGCGCTGGCCGCGGCCGCGTACGCGCGGGTCGAACTGGTGGAGAAGCGCGGCGAGTTCGCCGTCCGCGGCGGCATTCTGGACGTCTTCCCGCCGACGGAGGAGCACCCGCTCCGGGTGGAGTTCTGGGGCGACGACGTCGAGGAGATCCGGTACTTCAAGGTCGCCGACCAGCGGTCGCTGGAGGTCGCCGAGCACGGCCTGTGGGCGCCGCCCTGCCGCGAGCTGCTGATCACCGAGGACGTGAAGCGGCGCGCCGCCGCCCTCGCCGAGGAGCACCCCGAACTCCAGGAGCTGCTCGGGAAGATCGCCGAGGGGATCGCCGTCGAGGGCATGGAGTCCCTCGCGCCGGTGCTCGTGGACGAGATGGAGCTGCTGCTGGACGTGCTGCCCGCGCGCAGCATGGCCGTCGTCTGCGACCCGGAGCGGGTGCGGACCCGGGCGGCCGATCTGGTCGCCACCTCGCAGGAGTTCCTCCAGGCGTCCTGGGCGGCGACGGCCGGGGGCGGCGAGGCGCCGATCGACGTGGGTGCCGCCTCGCTGCGCGGCATCGCGGAGGTCCGCGAGCATGCGCGCGAGCTGGGCGTCATGTGGTGGTCGGTGAGCCCCTTCGCGGCCACCGACGACAGCACGGGGGACGAACTCGACGGCGACGTCCTGCGGTTGGGCATGCGCGCGCCCGAGTCGTACCGCGGGGACACCGCCCGCGCGCTCGCCGACACCAAGGGCTGGCTGGCCGACGGCTGGCGCTGCGTGTACGTCACGGAGGCGCACGGCCCGGCGGCGCGGACGGTCGAGGTGCTGGGCGGCGAGGGCGTCGCGGCGCGGCTGGCGGGGGAGCGGACGGAGCCGGTGCCCTCGGTGGTGCAGGTGGCCTGCGGCTCCCTGGACAACGGCTTCGTCGACCCGGGCCTGAAGGTCGCGGTGCTGACGGAGACGGACCTCTCGGGCCAGAAGGCGGCGGGCAAGGACGCGGCCCGGATGCCCGCGCGGCGGCGCAAGCAGATCGACCCGCTGACGCTCCAGTCCGGCGACTACATCGTCCACGAACAGCACGGCGTCGGCCGGTACATCGAGATGGTGCAGCGCACGGTGCAGGGCGCCACCCGCGAGTACCTGCTGGTGGAGTACGCGCCCGCCAAGCGCGGGCAGCCGGGGGACCGGCTGTTCGTGCCGACGGACCAGCTGGAGCAGGTCACCAAGTACGTCGGCGGCGAGGCGCCCTCGCTGCACCGGCTCGGCGGCTCGGACTGGACGAAGACGAAGGCCCGCGCCAAGAAGGCGGTCAAGGAGATCGCCGCCGACCTGATCAAGCTGTACTCGGCGCGGATGGCGGCCCCCGGGCACGCCTTCGAGCCGGACTCGCCCTGGCAGCGCGAGCTGGAGGACGCCTTCCCGTACGCGGAGACGCCCGACCAGCTGACGACGATCGGCGAGGTCAAGGGCGACATGGAGAAGTCGGTCCCGATGGACCGGCTGGTCTGCGGCGACGTCGGCTACGGCAAGACTGAAATTGCCGTGCGGGCCGCGTTCAAGGCGGTGCAGGACGGCAAGCAGGTCGCGGTGCTGGTGCCGACGACGCTGCTGGTGCAGCAGCACTTCGGCACCTTCTCCGAGCGGTACGGCCAGTTCCCCGTGACGGTGCGGGCGCTGTCCCGCTTCCAGACGGACACCGAGGCGCGCGCGGTACTGGACGGGCTCAAGGACGGCACCGTCGACGTCGTCATCGGCACCCACCGGCTGTTCTCCTCCGAGACGAAGTTCAAGGACCTCGGGCTCGTCATCGTCGACGAGGAGCAGCGGTTCGGCGTCGAGCACAAGGAGCAGCTGAAGAAGCTCCGCGCCAACGTGGACGTGCTGACGATGTCCGCGACGCCGATCCCGCGCACCCTGGAGATGGCCGTCACCGGCATCCGCGAGATGTCGACGATCACCACGCCGCCGGAGGAGCGGCACCCGGTGCTGACCTTCGTCGGCCCGTACGAGGAGAAGCAGATCGGCGCCGCGATCCGGCGTGAACTGCTGCGCGAGGGCCAGGTCTTCTACATCCACAACCGGGTGGAGTCCATCGACCGGGCGGCGGCCCGGCTGCGGCAGATCGTGCCGGAGGCGCGGATCGCGACGGCGCACGGGCAGATGTCGGAGCAGGCGCTGGAGCAGGTCGTGGTCGACTTCTGGGAGAAGAAGTTCGACGTGCTGGTCTCCACGACGATCGTGGAGAACGGCATCGACATCTCCAACGCCAACACCCTCATCCTGGAGCGCGGCGACAACTTCGGCCTGTCCCAGCTGCACCAGCTGCGCGGCCGGGTCGGCCGCGGCCGGGACCGCGGGTACGCGTACTTCCTGTACCCGCCGGAGAAGCCGCTCACCGAGACGGCGCACGAGCGGCTCGCGACGATCGCCCAGCACACCGAGATGGGCGCGGGCATGTACGTCGCGATGAAGGACCTGGAGATCCGCGGCGCGGGCAACCTGCTGGGCGGCGAGCAGTCCGGGCACATCGCGGGCGTCGGCTTCGACCTGTACGTCCGCATGGTCGGCGAGGCCGTCGCCGACTACCGCGCCTCGCTGGAGGCGGGCGGCGAGGAGGCCGAGGAGCCGCCGCTGGAGGTGAAGATCGAACTGCCGGTGGACGCGCACGTCCCGCACGACTACGCGCCCGGCGAGCGGCTGCGTCTCCAGGCGTACCGGTCGATCGCGGCGGCGAACACGGAGGCGGACATCGCCGCCGTGCGGGAGGAACTCACCGACCGGTACGGCCCGTTGCCCGAGCCCGTCGAGAACCTGCTGCTGGTGGCCGGGCTGCGGATGCTGGCCCGCTCCTGCGGCGTCACCGACATCACGCTCCAGGGCAGCAATGTCCGGTTCGGGCCGATCGAGCTGCGCGAGTCGCAGGAGCTGCGGCTCAAGCGGGTCTACCCGCGCTCGACGATCAAGGCGGCGACGCAGCAGGTGCTGGTGCCGCGGCCGAAGGCGGGCGGGATCGGCGGCAAGCCGGTCGTCGGCCGCGATCTGCTGGCCTGGGCGGGGGAGTTCCTGACGACGATCGTCTCGGGGTAGGCGTCGGTCAGCGGCGCAGGGCCGGCAAGCGCAGCACCACGACGGCGAGGGCGTGCCCCTACACGCGCGTCGCCGGCTCCGGGTGCGTCGTGGTGGTTCGCGCAGTTCCCCGCGCCCCCTTCAGGGGCTCCGGCTCCCGGGCGTACAGCCAGGGGAGCCGGGGCTGGACGACGGGGCGGGTCAGTCGTCGTACGGGGGGTGAGCCGAGGGCCGCGGCGAGCGTCACGCCGAGGGCGAGCAGGGCGAGTTGCTCGGGCCAGGGGCCGACGGAGGTGACGTCCCAGACGGCGGTGAGGGCGCGCAGCAGCAGCGGGTGCAGCAGGTAGATGTACAGGCCGCCCGCGCCGAGGTACGTCACCACGGGCAGCTGCCGCTTCGGCACGAGCCGGATGAAGCTCAGCGCGATCACCATGCCGCACACCAGCACCATCCCGCGCAGCCCCCACGCCCACTCGGGCTCCAGCGGCACGGAGTCCGCGTAGGGCGCGCGCATCGCCAGCCAGGCGGTGTCGATCCGGTACCGGAAGACCCAGCCCGCCGCGGCGGTGACGGCGAGGACGCCCACCGCGGCCCAGCGGGTCCAACGGGCGTGCAGCAGCTCGTCGGTGACGCCCGCGCTGCGCGCGTGCCCCTGCCGCAGCTGCCAGCCGAGCACGAAGAACGGCAGGAAGGCGAGGGTCCGCGAGGCGGAGAACGTCGCCCCGAAGCTGCCCATGTAGCCGACGGCGAGCGAGGCCAGCATCGACAGCGGCAGTGGCCATCGCAGCACCGCCAGGTAGGGCAGCAGCAGCCGCCAGACGAACAGCGACAGCAGGAACCACAGGCCCCAGGCGGGGTCGCCGACGAAGAACGTCCAGTCGCCGTAGAGCAGTTTGAGCTGGAGCGTGTGCAGCAGGCTGATCAGCAGGTAGGGCGCGAGCACCGATTCGGTCAGCCGCCGCAGCTCGCGTGCGCTGAGCGGACCGGCGCTGCTGAAGTACCCGGCGACGATGACGAAGACGGGCACCCGCATCGCCCAGCTGGTGACGTACACCCAGCGCAGCCCGTCGACGGTGCCGAGCGGTTCGATCAGGTGCCCGACGAGGACGAGGGTGCCGGAGACGAGCCGGACGTTGTCCCAGTGCGGATCGCGCGCGGTGCCTCCGCGAGGCTTCGGCTTTCCCTGTCTCAGCCGTGCCGTCAGGCCCCGTCTGCCGCTGTCCGCTTCCCGTCGGGAGGTGCCCTTCGGATCCGTCGGCATGTGACGCCGCCCCTCTCCCCGCCGGCCCGCCGCCGCGGGCCGCCCGTTGTGGTCGGTGCGCCCGGTCCGGCGCCGGTCGGTGCGGCGGGCCGGTGCGCTGTGGTCCGTGCTGCTGCGCTGTGGTCCTGACCGGGGAAGGTAGTGGCGGCGGCCCTGGCGGGCGTGCACGGCCGGTGAGACGCACGTGAACACTCGGCTGCGCGCGGATGGCCGCCCTCGTCTCCCCGCGTGCGAACGGGGCCTGGCGGGGCGTCAGCGGGGGGGGCACCCTCTCGGCGCAGGGGCGAGCCGCCCTTCCGGGTGGCGATCGGCCGGCCCGTCGTCCTGCCGGTCCCGGGGCGGGTACGGGAGCAGGCGGCCGGGGCTCCGGCCGTCCCCTCCCCGCGTGTTCCGCCCGACCAGTGGATGTGGTTGATGTGCGTACGGTATGGCGCCGGTTCGTCTCCTTCCTCCGTGATGTGGCCCTCGGCATCGACGCGGCGCACGCGGTGCGGCGCGGCCGTCCCGCCCCCGACCGGGTCCGGGTGACGCCCCGGCCGGCCGCCGAGCCCGCCGAGCCGCGCGCCTGACCCGACAGGCCGCCAACGGCCCGCCGGAATCGGTCACATGACGGCTGATCCCTGCTCCCGCCCCAGGTCAGACGGTCGCCGCTGCCTAGGATCGGGAGTCCTGCCGCCTTGTGGATTGGACTGCCGTGACCCGAATAGGCCCCCGCACCCGGGCCGGACGCCGCAGACGCACGCTCGTCGCCGTCACCCCGTTCCTGGCCGCCGCCCTCGCCCTCACCGGCTGCGAGGTCCCGGGGGGTGAGGGCAGCCCGGGCGGCGGTTCCGCTTCCGGGGGCGCCTCGCCGGGCGCGAGCGCGGCGTCGGGTGCCGTGAACCCGCTCGACAACCCCGACGGCACCGAGCCGGGGCTTGCCCCGCTCACCTCCGAGGCCGACCGCGCCGAGGCCCGCGCGCTGATCGACGGGCTCGGCACCCGTTCCGCGCGGGCCGGTTCGGGCGCGGACGGGTACGCGCGGGACGCCTTCGGCTACGCGTGGAAGGACACCGTCGACGGCGTCCCCCTCGGCCGCAACGGCTGCGACACCCGCAACGACATGCTCGCCCGCGACGGCCGGGACCTGCGCCACCGTTCCGGTTCGGACTGCGTCGTGGAGTCGATGACGCTGCACGACCCGTACACCGGGACCGAGATCGACTGGCGGAAGGCGAAGGCCGCCGAGGTCCAGATCGACCACGTCGTCCCGCTCTCCTACGGCTGGCGGATGGGCGCCTCGCGGTGGACCGACGAGCGGCGCCAGCAGCTCGCCAACGACCCGCTGAACCTGCTCCCTTCGGAGGGTTCGGCCAACGCGGCCAAGGGCGACTCGGGCCCGGCCGACTGGCTCCCGCCGGACCGCGGCATCCGCTGCGCGTACGTCGTCCGCTTCGCCCAGGTCGCGGAGAAGTACCGGCTCCCCGTCACCGACGCCGACCAGCGCGCCATGCGCGGCGAGTGCGCCGCCTGAGACCGGCCGCCGTCACCCCTCTCCGGCCCGCTTCTTCCGCGCGTGCCGGGCGACCCGGGCCCGGGTTCCGCACTCCGTGGAGCACCACTCGCGCCGCTGGTGCTGCTTGACGAAGAAGAGCACGCAGCCCGGGGCGCGGCAGGCGCGCAGCGCGTCCCGGTCCGGGCCGGTCAGCAGCGTGATGCCGGAGGCGGCGACCCGGGACAGCGCGGCGCCCGCCGGGTCCGGCACCGACCACACCTCGTGGGCCGTGCCGGTGGGTGCGGCGGGCAGCTGGGTCCAGCTCGCGGCGGTGCGCGCGGCGTGGTTCACCCGGCGTACGGCCTCGGGCGGCCAGTCGGAGCCGTCGAGCAGGGTGGTCAGCAACTGGCGCAGGGCGCCGCGCAGTTCCCGGAAGCGGAGCACGTCGGCGTCGGCCGGTGCGGTGCGCGCGAGGTCGCGGGTCAGGCCGGGGCCCAGGGTCTCGGCGTGTGCCCCGAGCCAGTCGACCAGCTGCTCGGGGGTGACGAGGACGTCGAGGAGCCGGCCGCGGGTGCCTCCCTTCACGAAGGTCGTGTTGACCAGGTCGAGAGCCGGCGGCTCGCCCTGCACCGGGATGTCCGCGATCGTCGGGCCACTCATGAGTTAACGCTAACCCCTCTTGTTTTCCGTTAGTAGTCATGGGAAGGTCCGAACTGGCGTCACCACGGGGGCTGTTGGGAGCCCGCCCGGCGACGCACCACGACGAACCCGTGCCCCGTCCGGCACCCCGCAGACGGAAAGGCGTCCCGTGCCCCAGCCCCCGACCGAGACCACGGTCACCTCCCCCTCCGGCAGCACGGACCCGCACCCTCCGGCACCCGTCCCCCCGGCCAACGTCCCGGAGCCGCCCACCGCTCCCGGCGGCCGGCCTGCGCGCTGGTACCGCAGCAAGGCGCCCGCGCACCCGGGGCCCGGCGCCGTGGCCTTCGCGACCGTCACCAGCCTCGCCGGACTGGCCCTGCTCGCGGGCGTGGGCGTGGCGCTCGGGCAGACGCTGCTCCTCCCGCCGCTCGCCGCGAGCATGTCCCTCGTCGCCGGCGCCGCCGCGACCCCGCTCGGCCAGCCCCGCAACGTCATCGGCGGCCAACTGGCCTCCGCGCTCACGGGGTTCCTGGTGCTGTACGTCGGCGGGCGCGGTGTGTGGAGCGCGGTCGTCGCGGGCGGGCTCGCGCTCGGGGTGATGCTCGCGCTGCGGGTCAGCCACTCGCCCGCCGTCGCGACGGCGGTCATCGTCACCGTCTCGGGCCCTCCCTTCGGCGCGTTCATGGCCCTGCTGGCGCTGGCCTGCGTGCTGCTCGTCGGCGTCGGCCTCCTCGCGAACCGGGCCGGCCGGCGGAACTACCCGCTGTACTGGTGGTGACCGCCCCCGGCGGCGGTGCGGCTTCCGGGAGTCTGCGGCCGGGGGAGGCGCGGGCGCTACCGGTGCGTGCGTGGCTCGTTGAGCGGAGATGTGTCGAATCTGTGGTCAGCGCCACGTCGACTCCCTACCATCGATCTTCGCCAGGTCGTGTGCCGTCGCACGACCCTCGCCGCCGCCGGGAGGCCACATGCACAGCCGTCGCCGCAGGTCCGCGCTCGCCGTCTCCGCCGCCCTCCTCGTGGGAGCACCCCTGCTCACCGCCTGCGGCCAGGAGGCGCACCCCGGTGCGGCGGCCGTGATGAAGGGCGACCGGATCAGCACGGGGGCGCTCCAGGGCCGCGTCGAGGCGGTGCGGACGGCACAGCGCTCGGCGCCGCAGAGCGAGCAAATGATCTCCGGCAGCGGGCAGTTGACCCGCGCCAAGCTGGACGGGATGCTCCGCGACCGGATCGTCGCCAAGGCCGCCGAGGACGCGAAGGTGTCCGTCAGCCGGGGCGAGATCCAGCGCACCCGCGCCGAACTCGCCAAGCAGGCGGGCGGCCGGGAGCAGCTGGAGGTGATGCTGCTCCAGCAGCAGGGCGTCGCGCCTGACGAGATCGACGACCGCATCCGGATGCAGCTCGCCGTCGACAAGATCGCGCGGAAGGCGGGCATCGACCCGCGCTCCCCGCAGGGCAACGCGCAGTTGAACGCCGAGCTCGCCAAGACCTCCGAGGCGATGGGCATCGACGTCAACCCGCGCTTCGGCACCTGGGACGCGAAGAAGGCCACGCTCAGCTCCACCACCGAGCCGTGGCTCCAGGACCTCAGCGCCAAGCAGGCCGACCGCGCCGCCCAGCAGCAACAGGGCGCGATCCCGCAGTGACGCCCGGCTCCGGGCGGGGGCGGCCGGGGGCCGGGCCCCGCCGCCGCCCGGCCTGCGCTACGTTCGAAGCGTGAACGCCTCCGACGCCTCCCGCACCGCCCCCGGCCACCACGGCGACCCCGGCACCGGCCGCATCGTCCTGCTCACCACCACCCACCGGGTGGCCCCCGGGCTGCTGTCCTGGCCCGCCTGGCAGGCGCTGCGCACCGCCGACCGCGTCGTCTGTGCCGACCCCGCGCACCCCCAGCTCCCGTACCTCCGCGAGGCCGGCGTCGAGGTCGAGTCCGGGGTGCGTCCCACGGCGCGCGAGCTGGTCGACCTGTGCCGCGAGGGCGGGCGCACGGCGGTCGTCGTCGCCACCGCCGAGGGGGAGCCGCGGCTGACGGACGGGCTGGCCCGGCTCGCCGGTTCCGGACGCGAGGACATGCCCGAGCTCGAACTGCTCCCCGGCAGCTACGACCTGCCCGGCGCCCGGCTGATCGACGTCGTGCAGGTCATGGACCGCATCCGCGAGGAGTGCCCGTGGAGCGGCGCCCGGGACCACCGCGGGCTGGCGAAGTACGCCGTCGAGGAGGCGTACGAGCTGGTCGAGGCCATCGAGGAGGGCGACCGGGGCGCGCTGTGCGAGGAGTTGGGCGACGTCCTGCTCCAGGTCGTCTTCCACGCGCGGATCGCGCAGGAGGACCCGGAGGCACCGTTCGCCGTCGACGACGTCGCCGCCGGGATCGTGGAGAAGCTCATCCACCGGCACCCGCACGTCTTCGGCGAGGAGGAGGCCGCCACGCCCGAGGACGTCCGGGCCCACTGGCTCCGCGCCAAGGCCGCCGAGAAGGGGCGCACGTCCGTGACCGAGGGCGTCCCGCTCGGCCAGCCCGCGCTCGCGCTCGCCGCGAAGCTCGCCGGACGCGTCCGCACGGAGGGCCTCCAGGTGCCCTTCCCGCAGCCCGCGGAACTCCCCGAGGGCGGCGCCTTCGGCTACGAACTGCTGGCCCTGGCCGCCCGGGCCGAGGCCGAGGGCACCGACCCGGAGACCGCCCTCCGCGCGGCGGCCCGCACCTACCGCGACGCGATCCGCGCGGCCGAGGGCGCTGGCGCGGACGACGACGAGGCGTGAGCACAACACCCGCCGCCCGGCCCCGAGTTACCCCCGGGTATTGACCGGGGGCCCGTCGCTCGCCAGCCTGTACGCCATGACGATCACGGCGAGTGCGGCAGGTGCGGTGCGGACGGCGGTCTCCGGGCCGGGAGTGCGGACGCTGCTGAAGGAGGCCACGGCCCGCTTCGCCCGCGCGGACGGGCACGGGCGCGGCGCCCTCGTCGCGTACGGCGCCTTCGCCGCCGTCGACCTCCTGGCCACGGCGCGTTCCCCGCGCGGCGCCCGGCGCGCGGCCAAGCCGCTGCTGATGCCCGCGCTCGCCTCGTACGCGCTGCGCCGCCGCACCCCGCGCGCCGGTGAGCCCGAGCGTGCGCCGAAGGCGCTGGTCGCCGGGCTCGCCTGCGCCACGGTCGGGGACACGGCCCTGCTGTGGGACGAGCGCGAGGCCGCGTTCCTCACCGGCATGGCCGCCTTCCTCGGCACCCAGCTCAGCTACACGGCGGGCATGGCGGGCCAGTTGGGCGGCCTGCGCGGCATCCGCGACCGCCCCGCACCGGCGCTCGGCTGCCTCGCCGCCTGGGCCGCGGCCAACGCCGCGCTCGCCCCGACGCTGCCCGCCGCGCTCCGGCTGCCGACGGCCGGGTACAGCCTGGCGCTCGCCGCGATGGGGGCCGCGGCGCTGGGCGTGGGCGGCAAGGTGGCCGTCGGCGCGGCCTCGTTCCTCGCCTCCGACCTCCTGATCGGCCTCCAGGCCGCGGGCCACGAGTTCCCCTCCCAGGAGGTGCTGATCATGGCGGGCTACATCCTCGGCCAGTACCTGATCGCCACGGGCTGGGCGGAGGCGGCGGAGGCGGCCGCCTAGGGGTGCTTCGCGGGGTGCCCCCTCTTGTACGTCGCGGGGTGCGGGTCCGTCGTGGCTCGGGTTTTCGCGCAGTTCCCCGCGCCCCTTTTCGCGGGCCCGCCCCGCTTGGGAGAACTGCGCCATAGGCGCAGCGCCCGCCACCCCCGCGCGGGGTGCTCAACTGCCGTCACCGGGCCACCCCGTACACCGTGCCCGTTCGCGCAGTTCCCCGCGCCCCCAACGCCGAGCAACCTGGCGTGAATTGGGCCCCCGAGGAACAGGCGCGGTTTGCGCTCCGCGTGCCCCGTGCAGGATGCATATACATAGGTGGCCGATACACATGACCTTTGGTGCAGCCTGTGCAACTGAGCGTGACAACGGGGGAGTTGAGACGAACCGTCGGCCACGCACCAGAGGTCGGAGCCGGAGGACGACATGTGCGGAATCACCGGGTGGATCTCCTACGGGAGGGACCTCGCCTCCGAACGCGACACCGTCGACGCCATGACCGCGACGATGTCCTGCCGGGGACCCGACGACACCGGCACCTGGATATCCGGGCCCGCGGCACTGGGACACCGCAGGCTCGCCATCATCGACCTGCCCGGCGGCAGGCAGCCGATGAGCGTCGACACCCCCGAGGGCCGGGTCGTCCTGGTGTACTCGGGCGAGACGTACAACTACACCGAGCTGCGCCGCGAACTCGCGGGCCGCGGGCACGAGTTCCGCACCGACTCCGACACCGAGGTCGTGCTGCGGGCCTACCTGGAGTGGGGTGCGGCGTTCGCCGAGCGGCTCAACGGCATGTACGCCTTCGCCGTCTGGGACGGCCGGACGCGGCAGCTCGTCATGGTCCGCGACCGGATGGGCATCAAGCCCTTCTACTTCGCCGAGACCGCGGACGGGGTCCTCTTCGGCTCCGAACCGAAGGCGATCCTCGCCAACCCGCTGGCCCGCCGCGAGGTCACCCTCGACGGCCTGCGTGAACTGTTCGCCTTCGTCAAGACACCGGGCCACGCCGTCTGGGAGGGCATGCGGGAGGTCGAGCCGGGCACGGTCGTCACCGTCGGCGCCGACGGCGTCCGCACCCACGTCTACTGGCGGCTGGAGACCCGCCCGCACCCGGACGGCCGGGACGAAACCGTCGCGCACGTACGGGAGTTGATGGACGACATCGTCGCCCGCCAGCTCGTCTCCGACGTGCCCCGCTGCACCCTGCTCTCCGGCGGCCTCGACTCCTCCGCGATGACCGCGCTCGCCGCCCGCCGGCTCGCCGGGAGCGGCGAGACCGTACGCAGCTTCGCCGTCGACTTCGTCGGCCGGACCGAGAACTTCGTGCCCGACGAGCTGCGCGGCACCCCCGACACCCCGTTCGTGTACGACGTCGCCCGCGTCAGCGGGACCGAGCACCAGGACATCGTCCTCGGCTCCGCCGAACTCGCCGACCCCGAGGTCCGCTCCCGCGTCATCAGGGCCCGCGACATCCCGGCCGGCTTCGGCGACATGGACGCCTCCCTCTACCTGCTCTTCCAGGCCATCCGGCAGCACTCGACCGTCGCGCTCTCCGGCGAGTCCGCCGACGAGGTCTTCGGCGGCTACAAGCAGTTCTTCGAACCGGAGGCGCTGCGGGCCACCACCTTCCCCTGGCTCACCGGCGCCTCCGGCGCGACCTTCGGCGAGGACGACGGCATCCTCACCGGCTCCCTCGCCCGCGCCCTCGACATCCCCGGCTACGTCGCGGACAGCTACGCCACGGCCGTCGCGGCGGTCCAACGCCTCGACGGGGAGAGCGACTTCGAGTACCGGATGCGCCGCATCTGCCACCTCCACCTCACCCGCTTCGTCCGCGTCCTCCTCGACCGGAAGGACCGCGCGAGCATGGCCGTCGGCCTGGAGGTACGCGTCCCGTTCTGCGACCACCGGCTCGTCAGTTACGTCTACAACGCGCCCTGGTCGCTGAAGTCCTTCGACGGACGCGAGAAGACCCTGCTGCGCGAGGCCACCGCCGACGTCCTGCCGCGCTCCGTCTACGACCGGGTGAAGAGCCCGTACCCCTCCACCCAGGACCCGGGATACCACCAGGCGCTCCAGGAGAGCCTGAAGGACCTGCTGTCCCGCCCCTCGCACCAGGTCTTCGACCTCGTCAGCCGCACCTGGCTGGAGCGGGCCGTGAAGGTCGACACCCCGCAGATCACCCAGTCCGCCCGCCGCGGCCTGGAGCGCACCCTCGACCTCGCCCTCTGGATCGACATGTACGCGCCCACCCTTACACTCTCTTGACCTGATCAGGACGAGCCCATGGGGGAGCGATGGGGGCCCGCGAGGACGACGGTGCGGCACTCGAACTGGTCCTGTCCCTGCACCGGTTGCTGCGGTCCCTGCGCAGGGCGGGGGCCACGGGAGGGCTGCAGCCGACGCAGCTGATCGTCCTCTCGCTGCTGACCGAGGGCGGGCCCAGCCGCGTCGGCGTCCTCGCCGAGCGGGTCCCGTGCTCCCAGCCGACGGCCACCGCCGTCGTCGCCGAACTGGAGTCGGCCGGCCTCGTGCGGCGTGAGCCCGACCCGACGGACGGCCGCGCCACCCGCGTCGCCGTCACCGAGGCAGGCGGCCGGACGCTGAGCGGCGTCGCGCACGGGGAGGCCGAGGCGCTCACCCGGCGCCTCGGCCTCCTCGCGCCCGAGGACGCGGCGCACGTCCTCGCCACGGCCCCGCTGCTCCGGCGCCTCGCGGACCCGGCCGTCCCGGGCGCCGGGGGCTGACGGGCCGCGCCCCGCCGCGCTCCGTTAGCGTCGGAGGGTGCACGACGCGACCTCCCCCGACCCGGCCTCACCGCCCGTCCCCGCACCGGCCCCCGGCTGCCCGTACGCGGAAGGGGACGGCGCGCCCCCGATGCCGACGCTGTTCGACTGGGAGTTCGCGGCCGACCCGTACCCCGCGTACGCCTGGCTGCGCGCGCACGCGCCGGTGCGCCGGACGCGGCTGCCCAGCGGGGTCGAGGCGTGGCTGGTGACCCGGTACGCGGACGCCCGCCAGGCCCTCGCCGACCAGCGGCTGAGCAAGAACCCGGGGTACCACGGCGAGCGTTCGGCGCACGGCAAGGGCAAGGTCGGCATCCCGGGCGAGCGCAGCGCCAACCTCATGACGCACCTGCTCAACATCGACCCGCCGGACCACACCCGGCTGCGGCGGCTGGTGGCCAAGGCGTTCACCCCGCGCCGCGTCGCCGCCTTCGCACCGCGCGTCCAGGAGCTGACGGACCGGCTCATCGACGACATCCTCGCCCGCCAGGAGGGGGACGGTCCCGGCGAGGCGGACCTGATCCACGAGTTCGCGTTCCCGCTGCCCATCTACGCCATCTGCGACCTGCTCGGCGTCCCGGCCGAGGACCAGGACGACTTCCGCGACTGGGCCGCGATGATGCTGCGGCACGGGAACGCCCCGCGCGGCGGCGTCGGCCGGGCCGTGAAGAAGATGCGCAACTATCTGGCGCAGCTCATCCACCGCAAGCGCGCCGAACTCGCCGAGCAGCCGGCCGGCGCCGACGAGGACCTGATCTCCGGCCTGATCCGCGCCAGCGACCACGGCGAGCACCTGACGGAGAACGAGGCGGCCGCGATGGCCTTCATCCTCCTCTTCGCCGGTTTCGAGACCACCGTCAACCTGATCGGCAACGGCACCTACGCGCTGCTCCGCCACCCCGAGCAGCGGGCCCGGCTGCAACAGGCCGCCGGCCAAGGGACGGACGGGGACGAGGAGTTCCTCGCCCGCGCCGTCGAGGAGCTGCTGCGCTACGACGGGCCGGTGGAGCTGGCCACCTGGCGCTTCGCGACGCAGCCGCTGACGCTCGGCGGGCAGCGGATCGAGGAGGGCGAGCCCGTCCTCGTCGTCCTGGCGGCCGCCGACCGCGACCCGGAGAAGTTCGCCGGCCCGGACGTGCTGGACCTCACCCGCGCCGACAACCAGCACCTCGGCTACGGGCACGGCATCCACTACTGCCTCGGGGCGCCGCTCGCCCGCCTGGAGGGACAGACCGCGATCGCGACCCTGCTGCGCCGGCTGCCGGACGTCCGGCTGGCCGCCGAACCGGAGGATCTGCGCTGGCGGGGCGGCCTCATCATGCGGGGTCTACGGACACTGCCCGTCGCGTTCAACCCCCCGGAGCACCCCGGAAAGTGACGCGGCGTCACCGGTGTGACCGTGGCGTGATGTACGCGACACGGACTTGTGACTCCCGGGATTCGACGCTACGTTCGGGCGCCACTCGCTGTTGCGGTTCCGCTGTCCTACGAGAGGTCACCCATGCGTTCCGGTAACGGTCGCCACCGACGACCCCGCCAGGCCCCCACCGTGCTCGTCACGGCGGGCGTCACCGGCGCGGGTCTCGCCCTGCCGCTGCTCGGCGCCTCGGGCGCCTCCGCGGCCGACGCCGCCACCTGGGACAAGGTGGCCGAGTGCGAGAGCGGCGGCCTGTGGAGCGCCAACGAGGGCAACGGTTACTACGGCGGGCTCCAGCTGACCCAGCAGACCTGGGAGCAGTACGGCGGCACCGACTTCGCCGACCGCCCCGACCTGGCCAGCCGCGGCCAGCAGATCACCGTCGCCGAGAAGATCCTCGACGCGGAGGGCCCCGAGGCGTGGCCCAGCTGCTCGGCGGGCGCCGGCCTCGACGCGGGTGACCAGGAGGACCCCGGCGTCGACCCGGGCAGCATCCTCGACCCGCCCCTCGACCTCCCGTCCCCCGGCGAGGACACCCCGACCCCCGGCGGTGACGGCACGACGGACGACGCCACCCCGGTCCCGGGCGACTCGACGCCGCCCACCGGCGACCCGTCCAACCCGCCCACGGACGACGCCACTTCACCCGGCGAGGACACCTCCGGCGAGCCCACGGAGGCGCCCACGGACGACACCTCCGCCGACCCGACGGCCCCCGGCGCGGAGGACCCGTCCCAGAACCCGTCGGGCGACGCGTCCGACGCTCCGTCCGACGGCTCCCCCGAGGGCGACGGCGGCGACACGGCTCCCGGCGGCCACCCCGGCCAGGGCGGCGACGCGGAGCAGGACCAGGAGCCCTCCCAGCCCGGCACCGGCAAGCACCGCGGCGAGCCGGCCGAGGACGGCGGGCACCCCTCCGGCGAGGACGGCGGCGACCGCGACGGGCACCCCTCGCGCGGCGGCAAGCACGCGCGCCCCGGCACGGGCGTCGAGGTGCGGCCGGGGGACTCGCTCTCCCGGATCGCCGCCGAGCACGACGTCGAGGGCGGCTGGGCGGGGCTCTACGAGCGCAACGAGCGGACCGTCGGCGCCGACCCCGACCTGATCCTCCCGGGCCAGCACCTCACCCTCTGACCCGGCGGGAAGCACCCGGCCCCGAGGCATTTTCTTCCCGGGCGAAACAAAAACATTCCCCGCCGGCCGCACCCCGGCGTCCCTCCGCCCCGCCACCGCTGAACAGCGGTTTCCCGCGGTACGCCGGTTCCGGCGCGCGCCCGCGCCGCGCTCCGGCACCGGGCGGGACAGGAGTGGCCCGCCGGAATCGTCATCCGGGCCGGTTAGGCTCTGGGCAGCAAGCCAGACCCAGATGAAGGAGATCCTCGTGCCGTCCATCGACGTCGTCGTAGCCCGCGAGATCCTCGACTCGCGAGGCAACCCCACGGTCGAGGTCGAGGTCGGCCTCGACGACGGCAGCACCGGTCGTGCTGCCGTTCCGTCCGGCGCCTCGACCGGTGCCTTCGAGGCCCTTGAGCTCCGTGACGGTGACTCGGCCCGCTACCTCGGCAAGGGTGTCGAGAAGGCCGTCCTCGCCGTCATCGAGCAGATCGGCCCGGAGCTCGTCGGTTACGACGCCACCGAGCAGCGCCTGATCGACCAGGCGATGTTCGACCTGGACGCCACGGCCGACAAGTCCTCGCTCGGCGCCAACGCCATCCTCGGCGTCTCCCTCGCCGTCGCGCACGCCGCCTCCGAGGCCAGCGACCTGCCGCTGTTCCGCTACCTCGGCGGCCCGAACGCGCACATGCTGCCCGTGCCGATGATGAACATCCTCAACGGCGGCTCCCACGCGGACTCGAACGTCGACATCCAGGAGTTCATGATCGCTCCGGTCGGCGCGGAGTCCTTCTCCGAGGCCGTCCGCTGGGGCGCCGAGACGTACCACGCGCTCAAGGCCGTCCTGAAGCAGCGCGGCCTGGCCACCGGCCTGGGCGACGAGGGCGGCTTCGCGCCGAACCTCGGCTCCAACCGCGAGGCGCTGGACCTGATCCTCGAGGCGATCCAGAAGGCCGGTTACACCCCCGGCCAGGACATCGCCCTCGCCCTGGACGTCGCGGCCTCCGAGTTCTACAAGGACGGCCAGTACGAGTTCGAGGGCAAGCAGCGCTCGGCCGCCGAGATGACCGAGTACTACGAGCAGCTCGTCGCCGACTACCCGCTGGTCTCCATCGAGGACCCGCTGTACGAGGACGACTGGGACGGCTGGAAGATCATCACCGGCAAGCTCGGCGACAAGGTGCAGCTCGTCGGCGACGACCTGTTCGTCACCAACCCCGAGCGCCTCTCCCGCGGCATCGAGGAGGGCGCGGCCAACTCGCTGCTGGTCAAGGTCAACCAGATCGGTTCGCTGACCGAGACCCTGGACGCCGTCGAGCTGGCCCAGCGCAACGGCTTCAAGTGCATGATGTCCCACCGCTCCGGCGAGACCGAGGACGTCACCATCGCCGACCTGGCCGTCGCCACCAACTGCGGCCAGATCAAGACCGGTGCCCCGGCCCGCTCCGAGCGCGTCGCCAAGTACAACCAGCTGCTGCGCATCGAGGAGATCCTCGACGACGCCGCCGTCTACGCGGGCCGCAGCGCCTTCCCGCGGTTCAAGGGCTGACCCCCACCGCAGGACCAGCAGGCCCTCACTGACGCCGGGCCGTGGCGGAGCCCCGGTGGCGAAGCCCCGGCGAGGCTGAAGTGCGCGAGTCCCCGTCGCCGTTCCCGTACGGTGGCGGGGACTCGCTTCCGTCCGACCGTGGGCGGAGGCGGTCCGTCCCCGGACGGACGAGGACAGCCATGACCGGCGCAGCCGTGCCGGATGGACAGGGGAGAGGAACGTGCCCGCGGACCGGTTCTCCACCGCGACAAGGCTCAGGGCTCTCGGTACGCAGGCCGCGGAGCGCGTCTACCGTGCGCAGACCCGCCGCGTACGCGCCCCCCGCAGCAGGCTGACGGGCCGCGCCGCGCTGCTCGCGCTCGTCGTGTGCTCCCTCGTCGTGGCCCTGGCCTATCCGATGCGGCAGTACGTCTCGCAGCGTTCCGACATCGCCGATCAGCGCCGTCAGGCCGAGCAGGCCCGCGAGCAGGTCAGGAAGCTGCGCGAGGAGAAGGCGCGCTGGCGCGACCCGGCCTACGTCGAGCAACAGGCCCGCCGCCACCTGCACTTCGTCCGTCCGGGCGAGCTCGGGTACATCGTCCGGGACGGCACGGCCGACCCGACCAGACCGGCCGACCGGCGCCCCGCCGACCGCCCCTGGTACCAGAACCTCTGGGACGGGGTCGACCGCGCCGACCAGGGCGACTGATCCCCTGCCGCGTCCCGCCCCCGCCCTGCCCCGTACTGTCTCCGAGCCCGTCCCTGTCCCGTACGCAGAAAGTCAGCGAAAGCACCCGATGGAAACGCCCCCGCCGCAGACCGAGCCCACCCCGCCGACCGACGCCGACGTCGCCGCGTTCCAGGAGCAGCTCGGCCGCCCGCCGCGCGGCCTGCGGTCCATCGCGCACCGCTGCCCCTGCGGGCTGCCGGACGTCGTGGAGACGGCACCGCGCCTGCCCGACGGCGCCCCGTTCCCGACGACGTACTACCTGACCTGCCCGCGCGCCAACTCCGCCATCGGCACGCTGGAGGCGAACGGCGTGATGAAGGAGATGACGGACCGGCTCCAGGAGGACGAGGAGCTGGCCGCCGCCTACCGCGCCGCGCACGAGGACTACATCGCCCGCCGGGACGCCATCGAGGTGCTCCAGGGCTTCCCCAGCGCGGGCGGCATGCCGGACCGCGTGAAGTGTCTGCACGTCCTCGTCGCGCACTCGCTGGTCGCGGGTCCCGGCGTCAACCCGCTGGGGGACGAGGCCCTGGCGATGCTGCCCGAGTGGTGGAGCAAGGGCCCCTGCGTCTCCTGCGGCCCCGAGAAGACCCCCGGTGAGGAGAAGGCCCAGTGACCGTCACCCGCGTCGCCGCCGTCGACTGCGGCACCAACTCCATCCGGCTGCTCGTCGCCGACATCGACCCGGCGACGGGTGAACTGACCGAGCTGGACCGGCGGATGGAGATCGTCCGCCTCGGCCAGGACGTCGACCGGACCGGCCGGTTCGCGCCGGAGGCGCTGGAGCGCACCTTCGCCGCCTGCCGTACGTACGCCGGGGTGATACGCGAACTCGGCGTCCCCGCCGGGCGCCTGCGCTTCGCGGCCACCTCCGCCTCCCGTGACGTCGCCAACCGGGACGAGTTCGTCGCGGGCGTCGTGGCCATCCTCGGGGTGGAGCCCGAGGTCATCACCGGGGACGAGGAGGCGGAGTTCTCCTTCACCGGTGCCACCAAGGAGCTCGCCGGCCGCGGCGACCTCGCGGCGGCGCCGTACCTGGTGGTCGACATCGGCGGCGGCTCCACCGAGTTCGTCGTCGGGGACGCGCACGTGACGGCGGCCCGCAGCGTCGACGTCGGCTGCGTCCGCATGACGGAGCGGCACTTCGTCCAGGACGGCGCCGTCAGCCCGACGCCGACGGACGCGCAGATCCGCGCCGTGCGCGCGGACGTCGAGGCCGCGCTCGACACCGTCGCCGCGACGGTCCCGCTGGAGCGGGCCCGTACGCTCGTCGGCCTCGCCGGTACGGTCACCACGCTCGCCGGGATCGCCCTCGGCCTGGAGGCGTACGACTCCGCGGCGATCCACCACTCGCGGCTCGGTCACGAGCAGGTCGCCGAGATCACCGAGCGGCTGCTGGCGGCCACCCACGACGAGCGCGCGGCGATCCCGGTGATGCATCCGGGGCGGGTCGACGTGATCTCGGCGGGCGCGCTGGTGCTGCTCGCGATCATGGAGCGCACGGGTGCCGAGGAGGTCGTCGTCAGCGAGCACGACATCCTCGACGGCATCGCCCACAAGGTGGCCGAGGAGGCCGTGGCCGAGCGGTAGTTCCGCGAGCCCGAGCACCACGGCGCGGTCCCGCCCGCCGTCCCCGGAGGACGGCGGGCGGGACCGCGCTTTTTCGTGTCCGCGTCCGGGTACCGTCCGCTCCGGTTGATAGGTAGCCGTTCGGCTGCCTATGCTGAAGGCAGCCAAACAGCTGCATATCCGGGGAGGGAGCACGTGATGGACGAGGTGTTCAAGGCGCTGGCCGACCCCAGCCGCCGTGCCCTGCTCGACAGCCTGAACGCACACAACGGGCAGACCCTGCGCGAACTGTGCGCGGGACTGGACATGGCGCGGCAGTCCGTCAGCAAGCATCTGGCGCTGCTGGAGGCGGCGCATCTCGTGACGACCGTCCGGCGCGGCCGGGAAAAGCTCCACTACCTCAACGCCGAGCCGATCCACGCGCTCTCCGAACGGTGGATCCGGCAGTACGACCGAGAGCGCGTGCGCGCCCTCGCCGACCTGAAGACCGCATTGGAGCAGCCCGCCATGACCAGCAACGACGCCTTCGTCTACATGACGTACATCCGCACCACGCCCGAGCGCCTCTGGCAGGCGCTGACCGACCCGGCGTTCACCCGCAGGTACTGGGGCGTCGCCCTGGAGACGGACTGGGCCGTCGGCTCGGCGATGGTCTGGGAGGAGGGCGGCGACGGCGCGCAGAGCCGCAGCCGGACCGAGGACCCCGGCCAGGTCGTCCTGGAGGCGGAGCCGGGCCGCAGGCTGGCGTACACCTGGCACACCTTCACGCCGGAGTGGGCCGCCTCCGTCGGCGTCGACGAGGAGACCCGCGCGCGGCTGGCCGCCGAGCGCCGCTCCAAGGTCACCTTCGACCTCGAGCCGCTCGGCGAGATGGTCAAACTCACCGTCGTGCACGACGACTTCGAGCCCGACAGCACCCTGCGCGGCATGATCGGCGAGGGCTGGCCCGCGCTCCTCGCGAGCCTCAAGACCCTCCTGGAGACGGGCGACCCGCTGCCGCAGTGAGCCGGGCCCGGAGGCCGGCTCAGGGGCGCGCGAGGGCGTACGCGCGCAGCTCGCGGAAGTTGTCCCGGTAGGCGTCGTGCACGGCCGCGCCGGGGACCCGCAGGACGTTCTCGTCGTCGTCCACCAGCGAGCTCATGTTCAGGTTGTGCGAGCCGACCCAGACGGTCTTGCCGTCCGGCGAGCCGGCCAGATTCCCGTCCACGGCCAGGTACTTGGAGTGGACGGTCTTCGCGCCGCTCGCCGCCCCGTCGAGGTGGTGCAGCGTGATGTTCGGGTGCTCCAGCATCGGCCCGGCGGACGCCCCCATCGCCGTGTACGCGATCTCGACCTTCGCCCCCGCCCGCGCGCGGGAACGCAGGGCCTCGGCCACGGACGTCCGGGTGAGCGAGGGCGTCGCGACCCGGATGACCGCGGGCTCGCCCCCGCCGTCCACCGCCTCCACGCCGCTCACCGCTTCGGCCAGCGGGTCCCCGGAGGCGCGGGGGAAGGTGGCCAGCTCCAGGCCGCCGGGCAGCGAGGACGTCGTCCCGTAGTCCTCGGTGCGGACGGTGCCGCTCGCCTGGTCCGTCCAGAAGTCGCGGTAGGCGCGGTGCAGTTCGGGGCTGTCCGGCTGGGTGTAGACGTTGTTGAAGAAGCGGGTCAGGTTCAGCCCGGTGAAATTCGCCGACGAGGTGACCACCACGTTCTCCGCGTCCCCCGTGCGGGAGAACAGGAAGAACTTGTTGTGGTTGATCGACGGCCGCACCGTCGAGACACAGCCCGTTCCGCGCGGGCACACCACCACGTGCGAGGGCCGGCTCCGGTCCGTCCCCAGGGCCCGCAGGACGGCCCGGGAGGCGGGCGCGGCCGAGTGCTTCTCGTCGAGGACCAGCCGGACGGCGACGCCGCGCCGGTGCGCCGCGATCAGCGCGTCGGAGACGACGGTGTCGTCCAGCGCGTACAGCGAGGAGTGGATCACCGCGCCGCGCGGGGCCAGGCCGATCAGCCGCACGATGTGGTCCCGCACCCGGCTCTGCTCCGCCGCGCTCCCACCCGGATCGTTGAAGACGGCCCCGGTCCCGACGCCGGGCACCTCGTGCGCGGTGGCCGGGGCGGTGGCGAGGACGGCGAGCGCGAGGGCGCTCAGCACGGCACGGGCGGCGAGGTACGGCTGCTTCACGGCGCTCTTCTCACGGGGGACCGGCGGGGAGAGAGGCCACAACGTAGTGACCGCCGCGCGCGCCGGGGCGGAGGTGCCGCCGCCGCATCCCGTGAACGGCCCCACGACTCCTGCCGATCGGGCGACGGGACGACGGCCGGGCGGGCGTTCCTCCGGGACCGGTCGGGTGTCCGTCGGCGCGGCGCTGCCACACGCGGGCCAACTGGCCCTGCGTACACGGGAGTTCGGACCGGGAATCCGGTCGCCACCGGACCCGGTCGTCCGTAGGGTGGCGGGATGTCACGCGCGAGGACCTCGTACGTCTGCCTGCCCTGCCGGGGGGCGTACAAGCTGGAGTACGGCCCCGGGCGCGAGCGGCGCTGTCCGCGCTGCGCCGCGCCGATGTTCCATGCCGGGTCCGCCTTCGCGGCGCCGAAGCGGCGGGACGCGGAGGGCTGGCGGGTGCTGACGGTGCTGCTGAACGCAGGGGCGGGCTTCCACAAGAGCTGCTGCGGCGGACCGGGATACCGGCCGCGCACCTGGGGCGAGGTGCGGGAGCGCATGGCCTGGGCACGGCGTACGGGGGAGCCGCCGGAGCGGGCGCTGGTGCGCCGGGAGCTGCCGTAGGGGCGGGATCGCCGCGCCGGGGGTGCGTGGGTCCGGACCGCCGTGCCGAGGGCGGGAGTTGGCGTTCCGCGCGGTCCCGGCAGCGGGACTCACTTGAGCGCCCCGTGTCTCCCTTGGTAGACATGAGCGGCCGCTCACGGGTCGGGAGGCGGGTCTCGGCGAACGGGCTTCGTGAATTTCTTCACATGAGAAAGTGCCCCGCGCGGCCCAAAAAGTGACGCCAAAGACAGGATAGCGGCCGATCCGGCGGGCCCAATCCAAGGCCAAGGCTCCTCGGGCGGCGCCGCGGGAAACCGTGCCACCGCCCCGTCCGCCGGGCTCCCGGGCGGCGATAAGCGCAGTTCACGCGGGCTCTGAACGGCCAGTGGATCCGTACGGTTCCCCGGAAACGCTGTGGTCTCGATCACGAGGGCGGCGGAGTGTAGCAGAGGGGGCACCGAACCTTGTGAAGGCCCTCACGAGGGTCCCCTCCGCAGGAGGTGGATACTCGAATCCATGAGCACCACGGAGCGTCCCCGAATCCTCGTTGTAGGTGGCGGGTACGTCGGCCTGTACGCAGCACGGCGCATCCTCAAGAAGATGCGGTACGGCGAGGCGACCGTCACCGTCGTCGACCCGCGCTCGTACATGACGTACCAGCCCTTCCTGCCCGAAACCGCGGCCGGCAGCATCTCCCCGCGCCACGTCGTCGTCCCGTTGCGGCGCGTGCTGCC
Organism: Streptomyces sp. HNM0574; assembly: GCF_012726235.1. Lineage (GTDB taxonomy): Bacteria > Actinomycetota > Actinomycetes > Streptomycetales > Streptomycetaceae > Streptomyces. The sequence goes on along the minus strand of NZ_JAASAH010000023.1, from coordinate 42,205 downwards.
GAAGGCGGAGGTCCTCACCGGCCGTGTGACGACCATCGACCAGGACCGCAAGGTCGCGTCGGTCGCGCCGCTCGTCGGCGAGCCGTACGAACTGCCCTTCGACTACCTCGTGGTGGCGATGGGCGCGGTCTCCCGCACCTTCCCGATTCCCGGCCTCGCCGAGAACGGCATCGGCATGAAGGGCGTGGAGGAGGCCATCGGCCTGCGCAACCACGTCCTGGAGCAGCTGGACAAGGCCGACTCGACCACCGACGAGGAGGTGCGCCGCCGCGCGCTGACCTTCGTCTTCGTCGGCGGTGGCTTCGCGGGCGCGGAGACCATCGGCGAGGTCGAGGACATGGCCCGCGACGCCGCCAAGTACTACCCGAACGTCCGGCGCGAGGACATGCGCTTCGTGCTCGTCGACGCGGCGCCCGGCATCCTGCCCGAGGTCGGCCCGAAGCTCGGCGCGTACGGCCTGGAGCACCTGAAGCAGCGCGGCATCGAGGTCTACCTCAACACCTCGATGGACTCCTGCGTCGACGGTCACGTCGTGCTGAAGAACGGCTTCGAGGCCGACTCCAACACGATCGTCTGGACCGCCGGTGTGAAGCCGAACCCGGTCCTGTCCGAGTTCGGTCTGCCGCTCGGCCCGAAGGGCCACGTCGACGTGGACGCCACCATGCAGGTCAAGGGCGTCGGGTACGCCTGGGCCGCCGGTGACAACGCGCAGGTGCCGGACCTGGCCTCCGACAAGGACCCGGCGTTCTGCCCGCCCAACGCGCAGCACGCGCTGCGTCAGGCGAAGGTCCTCGGCGACAACGTCATCTCCGGGATGCGCGGCTTCCCGCAGAGCGACTACAAGCACGCCAACAAGGGCGCGGTCGCCGGTCTGGGTCTGCACAAGGGCGTCGCGATGATCGTCCTCGGCAAGACCAAGATCAAGCTGAAGGGCCGTCTGGCCTGGTACATGCACCGCGCGTACCACGGCATGGCCGTCCCGACGTGGAACCGGAAGATCCGGGTCTTCGCCGACTGGACGCTCGGCATGTTCCTCAAGCGCGAGGTCGTCTCCCTCGGCGCGATGGAGCGCCCGCGCGGCGAGTTCTACGAGGCCGCCGCACCGGTGACCGCCGCGGCGCAGGCCAAGGCGAAGGCGGCCAAGGAGTCCGAGGGCTCCGAGGGCAAGGCCAAGGCCGAAGCCGGCGCCAAGGCGTCCTGACGCCAGGCACGTTGCCGCTGCCGTGACCCCGGCGGCCGCCGCGGGCTCTGAGGGTGAGCCCGCGGCCCCGCGAGGCAGGTGAGGCCGGTCCGCCGCACGCGGACCGGACTCGCACCGGGCCACGCGTCTCCTGACCTGCGGTCAGGAGGCCGCCGAGGGCCGGGAGTCCGGTACGCCGCACCGGCCGCGCCCGGTCCGCGCGTATGCGCCGGGCCTCCGGCGCCGGTACGCGGGCGCACCCGGGCCCAACTGTCCCGCGCGGGCAGGGAGTTCCGGTCCGGCCGGGCAGCGAAACACAGCACAGCACCCCGTCGAAGGGGGTATCCGCCATCCGTGGGGCGGATACCCCCTTCGGCTTTTTTGTGCCCGCACGCGGGCGCACAGGGCCCGCGCGCGGGAGAGACATGCACCGGGAGGCGCGAGCGGCGCGGTGGGCGTGCCCGACCGCGGCCCCGGGGAAGAAAATCACCGAATACCCGCCCGGGACCGGCATACACCGCAGCACGATCTTGTTAGCTGTATGGGGAATCCACCCCTTCATTCCACGGAGGTGTGTTTCATGACTGACACAGCGTCGCGGATCGCCGCGCTCGCTGAACGGATCCTCGGCACCCCGCTCCCGGTGCGCGTCCGCGCATGGGACGGCTCCGAAGCGGGCCCCGCCACCGTGGCCCGCACCGGGCCCCCGAGCCCCTCCGATCCCGCCCCCGTCCCCGCCCCCGTCCCCGCCCCCGTCCTCGTGCTCCGCAGCCGGCGTGCCCTGCGCCGGGTGCTGTGGTGTCCGGGCGAGCTGGGCCTGGCCCGCGCCTGGGTCGCCGGTGAGATCGACGTCGACGGCGACCTGTACACCGCGCTGGACCTGATGGCCGGCCTGATCTGGGAGCGCGGCGAGGACGGCGGGCCCCGGCGCGGCGCCCTCGCGCTCGCCCGCGACCCGGCCGTCCGGTCCGCCGTACGCGAACTCCTCGCGCTCGCGGGCCCGTTGCCGCCCCCGCCGCCGCCCCGCGAGGAGAACCGGCGCCGCAAGGGCCTGCGGCACACCCTCGGCCGCGACCGCGAGGCGATCAGCCACCACTACGACGTCGGCAACGACTTCTACGAACTCGTCCTCGGCCCGAGCATGGTCTACTCCTGCGGCTACTGGAGCGACGGCGGGACGCTGGAGGAGGCCCAGCGCGACAAGGTCGACGTGATCTGCCGCAAGCTCGCGCTGCGCGAGGGCCAGCGGCTGCTGGACGTCGGCTGCGGCTGGGGCTCCCTCGCGCTGCACGCGGCCGGCGAGTACGGCGTCCAGGTCGTCGGCGTGACGCTCTCCCAGGAACAGGCCGCGTACGCGCGCAAGCGCGTCGCCGACGCGGGGCTCACCGACCGCGTCGAGATCCGGGTGCAGGACTACCGCGAGATCCCCGACGGCCCCTACGACGCGATCTCCTCCGTCGGCATGGCCGAGCACGTCGGCAAGGTCCGGTACCGGGAGTACGCGGACGACCTGTACGCGCTGCTCAAGCCCGGCGGCCGGCTGCTCAACCACCAGATCGCCCGCCGCCCGCTGCGGGACGAGGAGACGTACGAGGTCGACGAGTTCATCGACGCGTACGTCTTCCCCGACGGGGAGCTCGCGCCCGTCGGGACCACGGCCGGGCTGCTGGAGGACGCCGGATTCGAGGTGCGGGACCTGGAGAGCATCCGCGAGCACTACGCGCTCACGCTGCGCGCCTGGGTCGCCAACCTGGAGGACGGGTTCCGCCGCGCCTGCCTGCTCACCACGCCGGGACGCGCGCGCGTGTGGCGGCTGTACATGGCCGCCTCCGCGCTCGCCTTCGAACGCAACCGGATCGGCGTCAACCAGATCCTCGCCGTCCGCACCCCGGACAGCGGCGCCTCCGGCCTGCCGCTGCGGACGCGGGAGTGGCGCGCGGAGTAGCCCGTACGCCGCGCCCCGAACGCACGGTTCCCCGCGCCCCGGGAAGGGGGCGCGGGGAACCGTCACGTCGGGAGCGGGTCCTTCACTCGCTCTTGATGGACGCCAGCATGTTCAGCCGGGCCGCGCGGCGGGCCGGCCACAGCGCGGCCAGGATGCCGACCAGGGCGGCCATCGCCAGGAACACGCCGATCCGGCCCCAGGGCAGCACCAGTTGGTACGTCGGCAGCGAGGACGCCAGCAGCTCACCGGCGGCCCAGCCGAAGAAGACCCCGAGCCCGATACCCATCACGCCGCCGAACAGCGAGATGACCAGCGACTCCATGCGGACCATCCGCTTCACGCCGCGCCGGTCCAGACCGATCGCCCGCAGCATGCCGATCTCCTGCGAGCGCTCGAAGACGGACATGGCCAGCGTGTTGATCACGCCGAGCACGGCGACCACGACGGCCATCGCGAGCAGCCCGTAGAGCATGTTCAGCATCAGCGTGAAGATCTGCGCGATGCCCTCGGAGACGTCCTTCTTGTCCTGGACGAGCACCGCCGGGTTGTTGCCCAGCGTCTTCTCCAGCGAGGACTTCACCGCGTCCGTCGCGCCGTCCGCCGTCTTCACCATGACCTTCATGTCCGCGACGTGCTCGATGTGCGGGGTGAGGGTCTTGGTGTCGACGATGATGCCGGTCACCATCTCGTTGCCCTCGTAGACGCCGGAGACGGTCAGCTCGCCCTTCGCGCCGTCCTCGTAGGTGACGGGGAAGGAGGAGCCCTGCTTCCAGCCGTGCTCCTTCGCGGTGTCCTTGTCGACGACGACCTTGCCGCCGCCGAGGGCGCTGTCGTCGCCCGAGGTGAAGTCGAGGTTCGTCAGCTGCGCGAAGGCGGAGCCGTTGACGCCGGTGAGGTACTCGGTGCCGCCGTCGACCTGCGCGGCCGAGTTCCGCATCGGGCTGCTGGCCGTGACCTGCGGGTCCTTCGCCAGCTTCTGCCCGACCTCGGGGGAGAGCGGCATGAAGTTGGCCATGGAGACGGTGTAGTCGGCGGCGAGCGACTCCGTCGCCATCCGGTCGATGCCCTTCTGCACGCTCCCGGCGATCACGGTCATGCCGGTGATGAGCGTCAGACCGATCATCAGCGCCGAGGCGGTGGCGGCGGTACGGCGCGGGTTGCGCACCGCGTTCTGCCGCGCGAGCTTGCCCGAGACCCCGAAGATCCGCAGCAGCGGCGAGGCGGCGGCGATCAGCGGCCGGGACAGCAGCGGCGTCAGCACGAACACGCCGATCAGCATCAGCCCGGCGCCCAGCCCCATCGGGCCCTTGCCGGAGTCCGCGTCCGACATCCCGGACGCGGTGACGACGAGCGCCGCGCCGGCGCCGGTCAGCAGCGCGCCGAGGGTGTTGCGCACCAGCAGGGAGCGCGTCGTGGCGACCGCGTGCACGCTGCTCATCGCCGCCACCGGCGGGATCTTCGCCGCGCGCCGCGCGGGCAGCCAGGCCGCGAGGACGGTGATCAGCACGCCCGTCACCAGCGAGGCGACCACGGCGGTCGGGGTGACCACGAGCGGCCCGTCCGGCATCGTCGCGCCGAAGTTGCCCATCAGGGCACGCAGTCCGGCACCGATGCCGATGCCCGCCAGGAGACCGGCGACGGCCGCGACCGTGCCGACCACGAAGGCCTCGATCAGCACCGACCGCGTCACCTGACGGCGGCTCGCGCCGACCGCCCGCATCAGCGCGAGCTCCTTCGTACGCTGCGCCACGAGCATGGTGAAGGTGTTGGCGATGATGAAGACGCCGACGAACAGCGCGATCCCGGCGAAGACCAGCAGGCCGGTCTGCATGCCGCTCATCGACTGCTCGATCATCTCCGACTCGTCCTCGGCCAGCTTTTCGCCGGTGACGACCTCGGTGCCGTCCGGAACGGCCTTCTCGACCGCGGACTTCAGCTGCGCCTGGGACGTCCCCTCGGCGGCGGCGACGGTGATCTCGGCGAACTGGCCCGGCTGACCGAGCAGTTGCTGCGCGGTGGCGGTGTCGAACAGCACCAGCGTGCCGCCCGCGGCGACGCTGCCGCTCTCGGTGGTGAAGACGCCGGTGACCTTCTCGGTGCGGACCGGGCCGTCCACCGACAGGCGGGCCTCGTCGCCGACCTTGTAGCCGGTGCGCTCGGCGGTCTTCGCGTCGATCGCGATCTCGCCGGAGCGCTGCGGGGCGCGGCCGTCCCGCATCGGGTAGCGGTCGTCGCGGCCGTCGGCGCCGTCCGCGTAGTAGTTCGCGCCGGAGGAGGTGAAGCCCTCGCCGACGGGCTTGCCCTTCTTGTCGGCGAGCGCGGTGAACCCGGTGACGGAGCCGGTGACCTCGCCCGCGCCGGGCAGGTCACGGACGGCGTCGAGGGTGCGCTGGTCGAGCTTCGGGCCCTCGTCGGCGGCGCCGGGCGCACCGGGGCCCGCGGGCTGGCCGGCGCCCGGGCCGGGGCGGACGGCTACGTCGACGTTGCTGTAGCCCTTTTCCGAACTCTTCTGGAAAGCCTGGGAGATGGTGGAGGTGAAGACCAGGGTGCCGGACACGAAGGCCACGCCGAGCATGACGGCGAGCACGGTCATCAGCAGCCGGGCCTTGTGCGCGAGCACGTTGCGCAAGGCGGTACGGAGCATGGGTGATCGTCCCTAGAGGGGGCTGGAGAAAAAGCAGGGGGAGGGTGCCGGGCGGGGCCGGCCGTGACGCGGCGCGGTGGCCGCCCGGCTCAGCTCGTACGGCGTCCCGCCTCGAAGCCCTTCATCCGCTCCAGGACGGAGTCGGCGCTCGGGTCCCGCAGGTCGTCCACGATCCGCCCGTCCGCCAGGAAGACGACGCGGTCGGCGTACGAGGCGGCCACCGGGTCGTGCGTCACCATGACGACGGTCTGGCCCAGTTCGCGGACGGAGTTGCGCAGGAAGCCGAGCACCTCGGCACCGGACTGCGAGTCCAGGTTGCCGGTCGGCTCGTCACCGAAGATGATCTCCGGCTGTCCCGCGAGCGCCCGGGCCACGGCGACGCGCTGCTGCTGGCCGCCGGACAGCTGGTTCGGCCGGTGCTTCAGCCGGTCCGCCAGGCCGACGGTGCGCAGCACGCGGTCCAGCCACTCCTGGTCGGGCTTGCGGCCCGCGATGTCCATGGGGAGCGTGATGTTCTCGATGGCGTTGAGCGTCGGCAGCAGGTTGAACGCCTGGAAGATGAACCCGATCCGGTCCCGGCGCAGCTGCGTGAGCTTCTTGTCCTTCAGGCCGGTCAGCTCGGTGTCGCCGATGCGGGCGCTGCCGCCGGAGATCGAGTCGAGGCCCGCCATGCAGTGCATCAGGGTCGACTTGCCGGACCCGGAGGGCCCCATGATCGCGGTGAACTCCGCCTTCCGGAATTCGACGGAGACCCGGTCCAGGGCGACCACCTTGGTCTCCCCCTGTCCGTAGACCTTCGTCAGGTCCGTGGCACAGGCGGCTGCGGTGCCGGAGGCGGCCTGCGCGTCGGCCGTGCTGGCGCCGGCGTGGGTGGTCGTGGTCACGGGTGGTGCTCCTGTCTGTTCCGTGTGGTGTCTGCGGGTCGTGCCGTGTGCGGTCGGGCGGTGCGGCTCCGGCGGGCTCGGTGCCCTCGGGCTCCGGTGGTGCGGGACGAGCCGCGTTGCTCGTCTCCGTCACGTGCCGCTCGTCCGGCGGGTGCCGCCGGTCCGTGCCGCCGGTCCCGGGTGCGGTGCGGGTGCGCCGCGTCGGCCGGGACGGGTGACGGGCCTGGTGCGGGAGCGGTGGGCGCCCGCACCGGCACGGGTGTGCCGGGGCCGCGGCTCCCTCCGCCGCCTGCCGTGGCGTGCGCACGCCGGTGGCTCACGGGTGAGGGAACTTTTCCGTCTACTTCATCGTCGCGGCCGAGCGGCCCCGCCGGATCAGCCCCCGCTCCCGTTTCCGGGGCAGCCTTCGGAGGTAGCCGGACCCGCCCCCGTCATCCCTGGGTAGGAGAGCGACCCTGAGCCCCGGTCGGACGCTCGCGCGCCGAGCCGGGGCGCTCGCGGCTTCGCGTACGGGGGCCCCGAACTCCGGAAGTCGCGTTCGCCGGTGCCGGGTCTTCCGGCCGAACTCCGGAAGTCGTCTTCTTCCCGAAGGTGATCTTGGTGCATATACCGGGCGCACGGTTTTCACGTGGCCGCCCCGTGGGTGCCCCCGCTGCGCCCTGTGTGCTTCGGCTCGTACTGTGCGGTCCAGGCCCCTCTCCGGGGCCCCGCGTTACCGCTCGTCACCACGGAGAACAGGCGTCGAGGGGGGTGCGGCACCCCCACCGGGGACAGCGAGTTTCCGTCATTCCGCAGGCCACAGGCCGCCTCACGGGCGTGGCCCCGAGGTGGCACATGCGGCACTGACGTCACGTCAGTCGCCAATAAAATAAGACAACATCCGTACACCGCGCGGCTGTTCGGACTCTGACGCTGGATAGGCTCGTACCTGCGCCCTGGGGAGGGCTGCACGCGCTCCGAACGCACCCGATGCGGTCTGGAGCCGGTGCCCGGATGGTGGAATGCAGACACGACGAGCTTAAACCTCGTTGGCCCACGGGCCGTGCCGGTTCAAGTCCGGCTCCGGGCACCTTCAAATCCCCTGGTCACAAGGGTTGTTGAAGATTCTGACGCTCCATCATGGGAACACGCGCTCCGGCACGGTGTGATCTGCTCGCCTCAGCGAGGCTGTGCATTGGAGGGTGTGCAAGGGGTGGTCGCAATCCGGTGATACCTGATGTTGCCGCTGAAACGGAGCCGCGTCCCCGAGGGCGCGGTGACGACGGCGTCCCAACGGTCCCCTCGCGGCATCGAGGGGCCTCAAGGGAGCCGCGCCCCCGGAGGAAGCGGTGACAACGGCCCAGGCCCCGGTGCAACTTCCGGTCGGAGGTGCCGCAACGGATCCGCGCCCCCGAGGGCGCGGTGACTGGTCGACGAACCGGTCCGCATCGAGCTGGTAGTGCTGCCACAACGGAGCCGCGGCCCTGAGGACGCGGTGACAGAAGTGCGTGCCGGGGTGGACGTCGCCGATGACCTTGCCACAACGGAGCCGCGTACCTGCGGACGCGGTGACCGGTTGATTACCTCAAGGGCGCGCACAAGCGCTACACGCGGCAATGGAGCCGCGCCCTGGCGGACGCGGTGATACTCGACCTGGCTACCGAGCTGCACAACGTCCTGCTCGCCACAACGAAGCCGCACGCCTGAGGACGTGGTGACCGTCGCCTTCGTCGTGTGGAAAGTCTGCGAAGAAGACGGTGCCCACAACGGAGCCGCACGCCTGAGGATGCGGTGACCGAGTTCCAGGGGTGCCTGGAATGCGTACATCTCAGCCCGCCGCAACGGAGCCGCGCCCCTGAGGACGCGGTGACCCTCGCGTCGTGCCCGCATGCGTAGTCGATGTGCTCGCCGCAACGGGGCCGTGCCCCTGAGGACGCGGTGACACCCCCGCGCCCTCGTCACGCCGACGGTCGACGCCACGGGCCGCAACGGAGCCGCGCTCTTGAAGACGCGGTGACACGGACAGGGCCGGCGAGTCCATGCGGTGCGGGGTCACGCCGCAACGGAGCCGCGCCCCTGGGGCGCGGTGAAAGGCCGATCTCGCCAGCGAGTCGGTCGCAGCAGTGCCACAGCGGGGCTGCGCCTCTGGTCGTGACCGCCGACTTCCAGTTCCTCCCTCAACTCGTTGGCCGCCCCAACTGGACCCCTCCCCCGAGGAACGCAGCGCTGGATCGTTCATGTGGCCTGGTGCACCCGGACGTTGAGAGAGGTGAGTACGCCAGCCGATTTCCGTCCTGGGATGGTGACACGGCGGGCGGCGCCCGCGGTGAAGATCGACAGCGGTTGCCACAGGGTGGGGTCCAGTGTGGGTGGGGTGTTTCGGTCGGTCGTTGGGAGCGGGCGGAGGGCGGGGTGGTCGAGGACGGCTTGGACGCTGGGGACGGTGAGGGGGGTGTGCCACAGGGGCCAGATCATCACGGGGCGGTTGGCGATGGTGTGCCAGAGGGTTGCCTGGACGCGGGTGCCGTCGCCGGAGAGGTGGAGGAGCGGGAGTGCCATGGTGGCGAGCCAGGTGGCGCCGGGGATGCCGCGTTCGCTGCTTTCGCCGTGTGGGTCGTCGGCGGCGCTGTTGAGGACCTGGTGGTCGAGGTATTCGCCGGTGACGCCCGGGATGCGGCGCCATTGGACGAGGGCCTCGCGCAAGTAGGCCGGGGTGCGGCGGACGAGGCCGAGGGGTTTCTCGAAGAAGGTGCGGACCGTCTGTTTTCCGCTGGGCGCCATGTAGGGCGTGAGGGCGACTCTGCCGCGCTGGTCCTCTGCCTGATCCGTGACGAGGTGGGGGAGCCAGCGATCGGCGAAGCCGGGGTCGATCTTCCTGATTCGCTGGTCGAGTGTGCGGTAGTCCCCACGGAGGGGGCGCATGGGGTCGCCGCCTGTGCTTCCGGCGGGGAAAGGGAGGTCGGGGTGGACTCCGGGCAGGACCGCGTCCTCGGAGACCGAAGTTGCGATGCTGGAGAGCTGTTCGGTGATGCTCTCCAGGTCGGGGAAGTGGCTGGTGAGGATGGCTGAGCCCGTGGTGCGGGAGAAGGACAGCCGTGGCCAGGCTTCGGCGGGGTCGTCGGGGGTGAGGAGGCGGAGGAGGCCGAGGGCGGCGAGGAAGCCGAGCTGGTGACGGCCGTCCAGGGCGGGGAGTTCGACTTGGTGCTGGCTCATGAGCCGGCCTCCTCGGGTGCCGGGTGTTGTTCGTTGCGTACGGAGGCCCAGATGTCGGCGAGGCGGACGAGGGATTCGAGGCGGGCCAAGCCCCAGTGCCCGTAGCGCTGGTTGAGGAGCTGGAATCGCACCGGGGCTTCGAGATCGACGGTGTCGGCGCTGGAGAGCCGGCGGTCGTGTTCGTCGAGGTGGGTGGGGGAGGGGTCGGTGACCGGTGGCAGGAGAGCGCGGTTGCGTCCGTGGTGGCTGGTGACCAGGTGGATCACCAACTCCGGGTCGAGCGGTTCGAAGTGGGTGTAGTCCTGCTTCTCCAGGCGGGCCCGGGCGACGAGGCCGGAGAGGGCTTCGTGCCGCATGCCGTGCGGGTAGCCGGAGCGTTGCTGCGCTCGGACGAAGGCAGCGTGGTCGGTGGGGTCCAAGCCGGACTTGGCTCTCGGCTCCGGAGACAGCATCTGTGCCCAGTGGTCGCCGCCGTGGAGCATGGTCTGGAAGCGCAGTTCGCGCTTTCCCTCGTCGTGCAGAAGGGCCGCCAGCCGGACGCTGTTCCTCAGCTGTTCGGGCAGGCCGAGATTGCGGGCGAACTCGTCGGCCCGGCGCTGAACCGCCTCCTGATGAGGAGCCAGGTTCATCGTCACACCGAGGGCGGTGGAGCCGCCGGATTCCAGGTCGCCGCCCACGGCTTGTGGCGAGGCAGTGAGGAGGTAGTCCGCGGACGGCCGCTCGGTTCCCGGGATCTCGTAGGGGAGCAGCCGAGGGGATCCCATCAGCGAGCGCAGGACACGCAGGTGCGGCAGCGGACTCCCGTCATTCCCGCCGGCTGCGGGGAGCGCCGCCCCCAGAGGCGCCAGCATGGTGCTGAGATCGTCTCGCGCGAGACCGCCGTCGGAGTGGAGCCGTTTCACGCATTCTTTGGCGAACACCCCCCACAGACAGCCGAGTTCATGCTCATCCGGGACACAGTGGGCGACCGCGGCGCCGAGTGCAGGCCCGACGCGAGCGGTTGCCCGCCTGCGCAGGCTGCCTCCCGTCAGGTCGCCCAGGTCGATGACGGGCTGCCGGTGAGTGGGATGCCAGCCGAAGGCGTCGCAGCCTCCTGACGTGGCGGGCACGACGAGCGTGTCCTCGGGGCGGATCTGCGTGGCCGTGACGGGCTCGGGCTCTTTGCCGGTGTGGACGCGGAACGCGACCGGCTTGGTGCTTCTGGGTTCCGGTTCGTCGGGGACCGGTGCGGCTTCGAGGTCGCTGACATCCTCGGCGCCTGCCAGGTCGCCGTCGGAGTGGGGGAGGGAAGCGAGCCAGAGGCGGGCCGCGGCCAGGGGCACTTCGACGGATTCGGAGGCAGCAGGTGGCAGCGCGGCGAGATGGGCTGCTGCTTCCTGCGGTGCGTCCAGGGCGACGTCGTGGCGCCACACCAGGTTGACCTGCGGGCGGGAGTGGTCGATGCCGTGCAGAAACGGTGCGACGTTTGCTTCCTGACCGGGTGTGGGCGTGGGTGAGGTGCGGGCCCACCGGGTCAGGTCCTGGCGGCGCAGCACCGGAACGGTCACCGGGTCGGCGTTGAGTTCCGACCACTCCTCGGGCGACAGCTCTTGCAGAAGGAGCCGAAGGGGCGCGGGAGCGATGTCCAGGCCGGGGCCGGAGAGGTCCAGAGGCTTGTGCGGCTGGCGGGTGAGGAGCGGCGCCTGTTGGCTCTTCAGCCACCCCCAAGTCGCCGCTCGGGCAGTGCCGTACACGTCCTCAGGCGTGTGGGTGCCCTGGATGACCAGGCAGCGGCTGGCGGGCCGTTCACCGAGCCGGTTGAGCCGGCCCAGGCGCTGGGTCAGGGCCGACAGGGAGGCGCATTCGGTCACCAGCGCGTCGCTGTCCAGGTTCGCGCCGACTTCCACAGTCTGCGTGGCGACGACGTACAGGGTGCCGGTGAACGGCTCCCGTTCCCCGGCGCGGATCTTCCCGTACCACCGGGCCAGGAGGTACTCGCGGGCGAGCGGCCGGTTGCGCCCGATGAGGAGGATCGCGCTGCTGCCGTCCCGGTCCAAGTCTTCGCCGTCACAGCTCAGTTCGGTGTGGACCGCTCGGGCGCGGGCGACGGTGTTGCACACCACCAGCACGACGCGGTCCTCGCGCGTCAGCTCGTCGGAGAGCTGACGCGCCGCGGAGGCCATCGCGGAGGCCAGCTTCTGGGGCGCCGTGCTCTTGGTCGTCTTCACCTCCAGCAGGCGCAGCTCCTTCCCTGCGTACAGGCGCTTCCGTGCGAAGGGGTGCGCTTCGTCCTCGGCGTCGATGCCGTGCACGACGGCATCGTCGTCCTGGCGGCTCGCCGACATGGCGACCAGGGCCGGGGTGCGGCCCCGCACGTCCGCCGACGCACCATCCGGCAGCGTTCGCGACTCCAGCTCGCAGGCGGCCCGGACACTGGTGAGGAACGGGTCGGACAGGTGCGCCTCATCGACGACGATCAGGCTGTCTGTACCGACCAACGCCGCGTCGATGGGCCGCAGATGCTCGCCGACGCCGTAGCCGCGGAAGAACAGCCGGCTGCCGACCTGGTCCACCGTGCCCACGACCACCGCGTGCCGGTCGGGGCGCTCCAGCCAGTTCCACGACCAGTCCACACCGCCGCGCATGCGCGTGCACTCCAGGACTGGCCCGTCATCTCCCGGCTGCCGGAGCCGCTCCGCGACGCGTTTCGTCACCGGCCCTGCGTTCGCCGTGTCGGAGAGGGCCTTGCTGATGGCGACGGCGTGCTCGTAGGCCTCGTCCACGACCAGGCGGCGGTCCACCACGAGGAAGGTGCGGCGCCGGGCGGCCGGAACTCCCAGCGCGGCAGCGAACAGCGACACGTCGATGAGGGATGTCTTACCGAGCCCTGTGGGCACGTCCACCGCGCCGGGCCAGCCCTCCTCGACCACCCGCTCCATCAGTTTCCGCTGCCAGGGGAACGGCTCGTACCCGTGCACCTCCTGGTAGAAGGCGCCGAAATCCTTGGTGGACAGAGCGTCCGTCATGCTTTCTCCGCTCCTTCCTTCTGCCTGTGCGGACGCCAGGGAACGAACAGTCCCAGCCCTCCCGAATACCGCATGGCACCGGCAAGGACCGGCCCGACGACAGGCCGTTCGAACGAGACGCGGGCATGGACCAACGGCCGGTCCCGGTAACGCTCCGGAACAGACCCCTTGGCCGGGCGCCGCACCGCCCCTTCACTCATCGGCGCCGGAGACGTGGCCACCTCCGCCGGCTCCGGATACCCGGCCTTGCGCAGGGAGGCGCGCACCAAGTCGTCATACGAGCGGCCGCGCCGCATCCGTCCGTCCGTCAGCACGGGAGTGGCAGTGACCCACTCCCGGACACCGCCCTCCTCACCGGTCCAACGCCGAGCCTGCAATCCCCAGGGCGACCCCGCGTCCACCCCGGCCAGCCGCAGCACCGGAAGACGCGGCGCGACCCGCAGCTCGCTCAACCGGTCCACCAGGACAGCCCGTCCGATACGGATCCAGTCGTCCTGCGGAAGGTCCCGGGGCAGGGCAATGGCCACCCCCAGGACATGACCGTCCGCGTGCCTGCTGCCGACATGGGGAAGCGCCAGGAACGCGACATGCGCCCGCCCGTCCACGCCATGCCCGTGAACCTGCGGCGGCATCTCCTCAGCGGGGCCGTCGATTCGGCTCATCACCGCCTTCCGCAACGCAGCCGCAATGCGGGCCACTTCGGGGCCCGGCACCGGTACGTGACCACGCTCCAGTCCCCACACGAGAAGATCACGGAACGGCCCCTCTACCGGCTCCTCCTCCGCGGCTGCCGCCTCAGATCCCTCGGCCACGTATGAGACGGTCCTGGCCACCTCGTGTGCCCGCATTCCCCGGTCGTAGGCATCGTCGAGAGCGGCCAAATACCCCGGGTAGGGGGCTGCCAACGGCTCGCCCTGCCGGTGCAGTTCGGTCGGTTCGAAGACCCGCCACCCCGCGGGGCCCGGCTCCTCCGGGACTTCCCGCTGCACGTTCACCTCGGCCATGCTCGTCGAACGCCCCACGTACGGAACCCGGAGGGCCAAGCGGTGCAGGCGCTTGAACACCCCCTCGTCCGGCTCCGCCTCCGGCCACACGATCGCGAACCGCTCGGCAGGCGGGACCGCGGACGCCCGGTACCGCTCGTTGTTCGTCCGCCCTGGCCACGACTGACTTCCGCCCTCCGCCTTGATCCGGTTCGTCACCACGAACGACCGCGTAGAACTCGTCGTCGCCGGCCCTGGATCCCACACCTGCGGCAGCGACTGCCGCTCCAGCCACCGCAGAGCCTCCCGGTCCTCCTCGCCTCGCATCGAGGCGACCAGCGCGCAGAACACCCGCGCCGGCGCCGGGGGCCACTCCGCCTGCGAGCGATGAGACCGCGCCGCGTCGTACCTGCCATGACGCAGGCGGACGACCACACTCAGCGTCATCTCACTCGTCCCCGTCGTCCGCCGCCTGCGAGACCGCGTACGACAACGCATTCGCCAACCCGGAAATCGGCTCCACCACGATGGTGTCCTCACCCATCACGACGCCGAACCCGTCAGCCTTGTCCCGCAGTTCATGGAACGCGTCCAGAGCCTGCTGGACAGAGACATCGAGCTCGTCCACACCCCCGCCGGGCCGCTCCAACCCCACCGTCTCGGACTGCTTCGCCAGGTCACATCCCGACCGCAGCCACACCGACGGCTTACCGAAGGCGAGCCGGTCCCCGGCAAGCGCAAGCGCGGCCAGCGTCGCCCGCGCAGCCGTCGCCGCATCCTCCGACACGTCCCCGAACTCCAGCCGCTCCAGGCCCGCAAGCGAGACGGACGCCATCCGGCGCACCTCCCGCACCGTCACCCCGCCCGGCACCGGATTGGGCGCGATGTTCCCGTGCCCGATCTCGGACAACTTCTCTCCCGGGGCCTTCTTCGCCTCGCTGCTCGGCGGCAGGTGCCCCCAGTCCCCCTCCGCCTTCTTCTTGTCGTCCACACGGCCGGTCAGATTCTGCGGATCCAGCCGGCCACCACGCCGAACACCCAGTACAGGGTCCACTCCGTGCATGTAAGCCGCGTACAGACGGGCGAACTTCGGCCAGCGCCCCTTCCTGTGCGAATCCCACGCACCGAACACCAAGGACCCCGGATCGCGCGTGAACAGCGGCCGCACATCCCCCGCAGAGGTCTGCCGCAGGAGCTGCCCGACCTCCGACTTGTCGAACCGGACGCCATCCACGGTGCTGTCACGCAGATACGCATCCGCGTAGCGGTGCGGGAAGTCCAAGGACGTCAACCGAACCTCCCCGTAAGGGGTTTCGGACCGCATCTCGAACAGTGGGTACCGCAGCCGGCCCTTGTCGCGAGCCCGCAGAAGCGCCTCTTCCACGCGATTTGCCTGTGCCTGTTCCTGGTCCAGCGTCACCACAGGGACCCGGCCCTCACCCGGCACCAGCCGATCATGCAGCAGGTACTTCTTGTGGATAGGGTCGTTGTCCCCGATCGGGTACGTCGGCGGCATCACCGTGGCCCCCGTGCCTCCGGCCCCTTGGTACACCGCCTGTACCACCAGCGCCGTGTGCTGACGTTCCTCCCCCACGGCATCCCAAAGCCGCGCTGACAGACTGGCGTTCGCCATCGATCACACCTCCATCGGTAAGTGATCGGAAGGCTGCCACCGGGCACTGACAGCCCGTGCCCGCCTGAGGCGGAATCTCGCCACCTCTTCCACCGTAGATATATCGGGTCAACCGTGAGTAGTAAGCCCGTGAACAGGAAAAACGTGCTCACGGCCTCAAATTCTCCTGGGCCGGAATCAGAGGGGGCGCTCGCCCACGCCCGCGCGCCCCATCGACTTCCTGGACTCCCGGGCCGCTATCGCGCCCCGAACGTTCGTCCGGTCGGAAACGACTGGACCGACCGAGCCGCGAGGCCAGGCGCCAGCAGACGCGGTTCGCGCCGTGAAGGAGTCGCGCCCCGGAGGGCGCGGTGACGCCGGGCAGACCACCGCCTCCCGGTCACCCGCCGGGCCGCAACGGAGCCGCACCCCCGAGGACGCGGTGACCGGGGACGTGAAGTCCGGCTCCGGCAGCGTGCTCTGGCCGCAACGGAGCCGCGCCCCGGAGGACGCGGTGACTTCCAGAGATCCGGTGAGCATGCCGAGGCTCATGCCGCCGCAACGGAGCCGCGCCTCTGAGGACGTGGTGACCAGAGCAAGGTCGAGCGCCGCGCGGTCAAGGCCGGGCCGCAACGGAGCCGCGTCCCGGAGGACGTGGTGACGCGACCGAGCCCGAGCGGCAGCACGAACGCGACACCTCCCCGCAACGGAGCCGCGCCCCTGAGGACGCGGTGACCATGGATGTCCAGCGCATCCCGCACCGACTCCAGCGCGCCGCAACGGAGCCGCGCCCCTGAGGACGCGGTGACCACCACGAGCGCGCGTGAACGCGACCTGGTGAGTGAGCCGCAACGGAGCCGCGCCCCTGAGGACGCGGTGACCGAGCAGACCGACGGTGACGTCCAGGGCGGCGCGGACTGGCCGCAACGGAGCCGCGCCCCTGAGGACGCGGTGACGGCTTGCTGATTCTAAGGGGTTTGACCTGCTGCTTTGCGGGCTTGTGCGAGCGGTCTGCGACCGGTGCTTCATTGATCATGGGAGTGGGGCAGTGAAGCTGGCCGAGATGCTCCCTGACCTGCATGCGAGCGGTGCCCGGGGTCTCGTGTACCACTTGACCTCTCGCATGAACGGTGTCTGCCGTTCATGCGCGGCTGTGCCGGGCTTTCGTGTCTCAGGGGCAGGTGTGCAGTGCTACAGGCGGAGCCGCCGCTGGACGTTCTCGAAGAGGTGCTCCTCCGCGCCGGGCGGGCCGAGATTGCGGAAGCGCGCACAGCCCCCGGCGCCGACGCCGCTCCGCCGTCAGAACCCCTCCAGATCGATCCGCAGCGCACTCACCCCGTACGGGCTGCCGACGGCCAGCAGGCCGTCGTGGGTGAAGGCCAGGGCGTTGGCCGGCTCGGTCAGGGACAGGGTGCGGGACTTGCCGGAGGGGAGGTGCCAGATGTGGAGTTCGCTGTCGTTCCAGGCTGCGGCCAGGAGAGGGCCGGCCGAGCTGTCGGTGGCGGCGAGAGCGTTGACCAGAGCGGGGCGCTGGTCAACGGGCCCCGGCATCGGGTCCGTCGAGGTCTCCCAGAGCCGGATCGTGCCGTCCAGGCCGGCGGAGAAGACGAAGGTGAGGTCTTGGTCGGGCAGGGGGAGGCAGGCGGTCGCGAGGACCTTGCCGCGGTGCAGGTCCATGGTGTGCGGTTCGGGCTGGTAGCTGTGCAGGGGCCACAGGTGTACGCGCCCGTTGCTGTCGCCGACCACCGCGTACCGGCCGTCCGGTGTGCCGCCGAGGGCGGTGGCTGCGGTGTCCGGGGTGGTCAGGGCTGCTGCGCCGTGGTGGGCGGCGATGTGGGCCAGGACGTGGTGTGTGTCGGTGTCCTCCGGGTCGCACAGCGGGTGGAGGGCTCCGGTGTCGTCCAGGGCGAGCAGTGACTGACGGTCGCGCAGGGCGAGTTGGTGGGGGCGCAGGTGCTGCGGAGCGGGAGGTGGGGCTGTGGCGTCCTCGCCTCTGGGGCCGTATCCGGCGAGGCGGCCCTGCGCGTCGGCAGCCACAAGTTCGGGTGCACCGCCCGGCGTGACGGCGAGAGCCGCAACAGGGAAGCCGGGACGGGACCATGACGCTGACCAAGAGTTCTGTTCGGCGAGGGGGCGGAGGTACTCGGCGAGGCGGTCGTTGAGGCCGAGGGCTGTGGCGTGCAGCAGGGCGGCGCGTTCCGTCGGCGTTCGGCCGGTGGCGGTCAGCTGGGGTGCGGCGCGCTGCCAGAGGGCGCGGCCGCCCTGGGGGAGGGGGATGCGGTCGTCGGCGACCGCGGCGGTGAGGGCGCGGGCCGGGCCGAAGACGAGGTAGCCGGGGTCGGACAGCAGGTGCAGGACCTGTGGCGTCGGCCGGCCCTCGGCCTCTCGGAGCGCCACGTCGAGGGCTTGGTCGCGGAGTTCCTCGGGAGCTCTGGTCCAGTCCGGTGCGCCGGAGGGGGTACGGGGCACCGTGGAGATCAGGTCGTCCCAGGTGGTGGGCTGCTCCTTGGCAGGACGGGGTGTGCCGGTGCAGGTGAGGGGCGTCGCTTCCTGGTCTGCGAGCAGTCCGGAATCGCCGACCTCGACGACCGCGCGGACGTGCTCCAGAGCCAGGAGGTGCCGGATCAAGTCCTCGGCGAGGGCTTCCGGTTGGCACTGGGGAAGGTCGGTGGGGCCGCGTCCGGAGCGGTGCAGATCGGGTATCAGGACGAACAGCTCGCGCTGGTCGAGGGCCACCCGGTTCAGCAGCCTGTCCGGGGACGTGGGGCCGTAACCGAGCTGGCGGCCCAGTTCCCAGGCGAAGACCTCCGTGGTCAGCCCTTCGGCAGGCACCGTGGCATGCACCGTGGTGGCCGGGCTGCCCGCCGTGGAGCAGCCGAGGAGGAACCAGGCCAGCAGCCTGCTCTTGCCGCTTCCCTCCGGCCCCTTCACCAGGCAGGTTCGTGGGCCCTCCTGGGCAACCGCCCAGTCGAACAGCTCCCTGCCCTGCTCGACCCCCTCCAGTTGCGGCCACGCCGTGAACTGCGGTGCGGTGGTCATCGCGCCCCTCCCCTCCGTCACGTTCCTACTCGGTCGGGGCTTCCCGCAGCAGGCGGATCCCCTCGGCCCGTGACGCGGCCGACTCTCCGTACGGGAAACTGTGGCTCAGTTTCGCGTCGGGGAAGACTTCGCCGAGCCACAACGAGCAATAGTGCCCCGGCATGAAACAGGCCTCCAGATCGGTGTGGATGCGCAGCACCTGCTCCGGCTCCACACCGGCGGCCTGAAGCGATTGCCACAGCTTCTCCTCGGGGTGGATGCCGATACCCCCGGACTGCGTGACGATGTGCTTCTCCCCCTGGCCGTCGAGGACTTCGAAGGCGGAGTACCACTCGGCGCCGGCGGTGTCCCGGATGTCGTCCAGCACCAGCGGCCACCAGTTCTCCCGCTCGGCGCATGCCTGCGGGTCGAACTGCTGGAGCTGTTCCTGCAGTTCCCGGAAGGCCGTGGACGCCGCCTGAGGGCTGTCGGCCCCGAATATGAGGCCGAGAGCGCGGTCCAGGGCGTCAAGTGACCTCGCGAAGGCTTCCGTTGACGCATTCACGAAACGAGTGGGCTCGGCCAGCGCGAGGAACACCGCGTGTACCGCCCCCTCGTGGTCGGCACAGATCTCTGCGCCCCCGTCCGTCCCGATCCGCGCCCACTCCCGGGTGTGCGGCTCGACCACCCGGCGCCCCACGCTGTCCGCGTACTCACGGAGGACCACGTGGTCCTCCTCCGCGGTCGTGAAGTACGGGCTCACCGCCAGCGGCACCTCAACCCCCGCCAGCTGGTGCACGCTTCGCGGCGTACTGAAGTCGTCCCCGGCGGCAACCTGCCCGAACTCACGGGTACGGGGGCTTGAGAGTGACATGTGACGGCTCCTGATCAGCCTTCGTGGATCTGCCAGAGGAGGAAGTCCCAGGTGGGCATGCGCGGGCCGTCACCATCCCAGTCGAACGACTCCGACCAGCCCGGCTCATGCCCTTCGAAGGGGAGGGCGTCGACCTGCTGGAGGGATTCTCGCAGGGCCGTCACCGCGCTCCGCGGGTCGATGGGTTCGTCCGCGGCCTCCGGGTCCCACTCGGAGCGCCGGCCTTCCAGTACGTACAGGAAACCGGCGAAAGACTCGACGCTGCTGTTCAGCGGGTCCGCCCGGTACTCACCGTCCGGGAGTGCGTAGACCACGCCCGAGCGCGGATCGAGGGCGACCACGTCAACGCTGATCTCGCCGAGGACCAGCCAGTTCTCCCAGCCGTCCGGCATTCCCCGGTAGTCGGAGAAGCCCGCCAGGCTCGCGCAGCGAGAAAATCCCTCGGGGCTGTCTTCATCTTGGAGAAGTGCGTCGTCAAGGACGAAGTACGAAGCCGGGTCGTCCGGCAGTCCGACCTCTTTGAGGAATTCCCTCGGCGCGCCCTGAAGGTCTTCCGGAAGTTTCGACTCCGGCCAGACGGTCAGGTCTTCCGCTTCGAAGGCCGACTCCATCATTGAACGGTCCACACGCACTATTCATCCACCTTTACGGCAACTCAGGAAACGGGTAAGAAAATTACCAGACGCGGAACTTCGGTGTCAATCTCTATTTTCCGCCGGACCGGAGTCCCGTAAGGTAGTCCCGCATTTCCTGGTTCCCCTTCTGTTTGGACTCCTCGGTATTGCCGTACTCCACCGAGTGCGAAACCTTCATATCCTCCGGGAGGTGCTCTCCCATCCAGGCGCTGCAGTCCATCGCGCCCTTCCCGGACGTGCATGGCTCGCGTTCCGTGTACAGTTCCGTCAGGCCCCCTTCGGAGCCGGAATTCAGGAAGGGTATTCCCACCTGGTCCTCGGAGTGGGCTCCTGGGAACTTGCTGCGGCCGACGAGTATGAACTCGTCCTCCGACCCCGACTCCCCGTGTCGCACGGCGGCGTAGTTGCGACTGGTGAACCTGCCGTCCTTGTGCTCCGTGCCGTAGTCTTCGTTGACGTTTCGCGCTGCTCGCGTTGCCTTCGCCAGGTCGGACTCACCGAGTTCGACCTGCTCCGATGATTTCCGCGTCCGGTCCCCCTGGGCGGGCAGCGGGTAATCCTTGCGGCTCCGCTTTCCCACGTTGTCGCCCTGGAGGCCCAACGGGGCCAGTCTCCTGCGGTCGTCGTCCGTGAGGGGCTGGTGACCGGTTGACGAAAGCCGCGTCACGGCGCCTCGGTCGCCGACGTGGTAGACGCTCTTGTTGCCGATGCCTTTCAGGTCATCGGCAATCGCCTGGTCATTGTCCCGATGCTTCTTGGCCGCCCCTTTGAGATTCTTCGGAACGGTGTCCCCGATGTGCTTTCCGGCCCTCGCGACAACCTTCTCGGCGGCACCGAGGGCACCCTCGGCCACCTCGTCGACGGCCTGGGTGAGCACCTCCCCCTTGCCCTTGGCCCGGCCGTGCGCCGTACGGGCGCGTTTCAGTGACTTGAGCCCGTCGTTCTGCATGTCCGTGCCGAAGCCGGCGAGTTTGGTGGCGCCCTGGTCGTGCTCGTCGGGGTCGATCTTCATCTTCCCGCCGCCGTCGCCGCCTCCTCCGGCGGAGTTGAGCTGCATGGCACCGGGGCCGTCGGCCGAGTTCAACTGCGTACCGGTCGGGCCCCCGCCGTGGTTCCCGCCGCTGTTGCCGCCACCTCCGCCGGGTGCGTAGGTGCCGGGCGGCAGGGACAGGGCGTCGTCCGCCAGGTCCAGGAGCGCGTCTTCGACCAGCTCGTTGAACTTGCCCACCACGGGCTCGGTGAGCTGGGAGACCACCTCGTCGACGATGCGGTCGACGGCCTCGTCGATGAGGCGCTTCATCAGCTGACGCATGGCCTGGATCTCCGCCGCGCCGATCAGCGCCGACAGGCCGCCCGTGACCCACGCGGCGCCGATGGCGATGCCCACGGAGGCCGCCATGACGCCGAGTTCGATCTCGGCCTTCGTCTTCATCGCGAAGATGATTTCGGCGGTGCCGTCCAGCGCGGTGGCGAAGGTGCGGCTGACCTCGGGGATCTTGTCCAGGTGGCCGGACTTGACCTTCTGCCAGTGCCCCTCGAGCGAGTCCTTCGCCCACCCCTCGGAGCCCGACAGGATCCGGTTCACCGCGACATGCGCGTCCCCGCCCTTGCCCTCGAAGCCGTCCGCGAACTCCCGCAGGGCATCGGCCATTTCGCGGTAGTCGTCCTCGTCCACGTTGGGGAAGTTGATCCCGATGAACTCCAGGATCTCGTCCATCCACCCCGGAATCGTGTAACCCATGTCCCCCGTACCCCCACTGCCTGAACGAACAGTCGCTCAACTGACCGATTGTGCAGGGGGAGTTGGGCGCTACGGGAGCCCCTGAGCTGACGCCGTGGCAGAGATGTGACAGAGGGGCGGGCGCCGCGCGGCTGCTGCGGTCCCGATCCGGTGACCGAGATCGCCGCAACGGAGCCGCACCCCGGAGGACGCGGTGACCAAGGACAACGACCGCAAGGACCGGCCGAAGAGCAAGCCGCAACGGAGCCGCGCCCCGGAGGACGCGGTGACCGGACCCAGCCCTGCACCCGCGTCGACAGACCGGAGCCGCGCCCCGGAAGACGCAGTGACCGGCGATCGCGGCGACGGCGCGGCCGGGAAGCGAGCGGCCGCAACGGAGCCGCGCCCTTGAGGACGCGGTGACCGGGCGACGGCCATCTCCGGGCCGCCCGCCCACGTCGTGCCGCAACGGAGCCGCGCCCCTGAGGACGCGGTGACGGACAAGGAGGCGGCGGGCGCCCTCCACGCCGACGACGCCGCAACGGAGCCGCGCCCCTGAGGACGCAGTGACGCCGGCAGTGATGCCGCGCTCCTCCGCGATGCGTACGCCGCAACGGAGCCGCGCCCCTGAGGACGCGGTGACGCGGGCTACGAGTCGGCGGCGCACATGGTCGCCCACATGCCGCAACGGAGCCGCGCCCCTGAAGGCGCGGTGACGCGGCTTGACGGTGCAGGGCGATCGGGGCGATCGCAGGGGCGCCGCAACGGAGCCGTGCCCTTGAGGACGCGGTGACCCGCAGGTCCCGCTCGGCAAGGCGGGCTGACCAGCCAGCCGCAACGGAGCCGCGCCCTTGAGGACGCGGTGACGGGCCGCGGCCTGGGACGACCAGGCCAAGTCCGTGCTGCCGCAACGGAGCCGCGCCCTTGAGGACGCGGTGACGTCCTGCGCACCCGGCCCCGCAGCTCGACCTACGAACTGCCGCAACGGAGCCGCGCCCCTGAGGACGCGGTGACGGCTTGCTGATTCTAAGGGGTTTGACCTGTTGCTTTGCGGGCTTGTGCGAGCGGTCTGCGCAGAGGGCTTCGTTGATCACGGGAGTGGGGCGGTGAAACCGGCCGAGATGGCCTCTGACCTGCATGCGAGCGGTACCCGGGGTCTCATGTGTCACTGGACGGCTCGCATGAACGGTGTCTACCCTTCATGCGAGTGCTGTGCCAGCTTCGTGGCCCAGGGGTAGGTGCGGCACTCCCCCAGCCATCACGGCTGATCGCTCGGTGTTCCCACGGGAACACCGACGGGTCCCCAGCTGAACCAAGCGGGACCGAGCCCGGCAGGGGAAGCGCAGGTCAGGGCATCACCGCTGGTCAGAGGGCTACGCGGGAAGAATTCAAGTCCGGCTCCGGGCACCACTGACTCCCCGGGCTGGCGGGGGTGTTGAGGGTCCTGGGGCTCCTTCCGCGAACGCGACGACAGCACCGACTCGACCGGGTTCCCGCAGTCCCAACTCATCGCGGAGGCCTGTGACTTGGCTGCCGGACTGAGTGGGGTCGGCTTTGGCGCGCAGTGGCTGCCTGGTAGCTACGGAAAGGTCCTCTTTGGTTGACTCTCCGAAAGTTGCAGAAACCGAGCCGCGTGCTCAGTAGACCGGCAGGTCACGAAGGTGGTCCCCGCGCGTGCGGGGGTGGTCCCACCAAGCCGCACACCCGGCCTGGGCACCCGGCGTGGTCCCCGCGCGTGCGGGGGTGGTCCCGAGCGTCAACGCGCCTACCTGCGGGAGCTGTTGTGGTCCCCGCGCGTGCAGAGACGGCCCCAGCGGATGCATGAAGGCCGCCGATGGCATAGGGCGCTCCCCGCGCCCCGAGCCCCCGCCGGCCCACCCTCACCCCCGACTCCCCACCCCCACCCTCCAGTTGGGGCCGAAGCTCCCCCCGTGCCCTACAACCAACCCCGGGGTTTCTGCGTCTGAGGGGGTGAACGTGTCGTGAGGACCGGAGGAAAATTCGATGTCACTGATACGACGCAGCGGCGGGCGGGGCCTGGGGCCGGGGCGAAGAGGTGCGGCGCGTGGGGCGGTTGCCGTGGCGGCCGCGCTGCTGGTCACCGGGGGGATGAGCGGTGGGGCGTGGGCGGCGGAGAAGCCGGTGCCCGCGGCGGACGACTTCGACGGGGACGGTTACGCCGATCTCGTCGTCGGCGCCCCCGGTGCCACCGTCTCGGGCAAGGAGCGGGCCGGGTACGTGGCCGTCACGTACGGCTCGGCGGACGGGGCCGACCCGTCCCGCAAGAAGCTGATCAGCCGGTCGACGGCGGGGGTGCCCGGATCGGCTGCTGCGGGGCAGCAGTTCGGGAAGAGCTTCAGCAAGGGCGATCTGGACGGTGACGGATACGGTGACCTCGTCATCGGCTCGGCCGACGGCGCCTCCGGTGCCGTGATCCTCTGGGGCTCGCCCGAGGGGCTGACCGGCGGCACGGCCGTCGACGGCCTGGGGAACGCGCCGCAGACCGGTGACTTCGACGGGGACGGGAAGACGGACCTGGCGCTCTTCGGGGACGCGGAGGTCGGCGGCGACGACCCGGTGAAGCAGGACGCGCACCTGTTCAAGGGTCCCGTGTCCCGCGCGGGCGAACCGGCCGGGCTGCTGGACTTCATGGACAAGTCCGAGTGGTGGGGCTACGGCAGCGACGGCGCCGCGTGCGCGGAGGACGACAGCTGCATCTCGGGCCCGCGCTCGGTCAGCGGGCCGATCACCCCGAAGGCCGTCGGCGACCTCAACGGCGACAGCCGGGACGACATCGTGACCTGGGAGTACGAGGGTGACGGCGTATGGGGCACCCACACGCTCATGGGCGGCACCGCGGGCTTCACCAGGGGCGCGAGCATCGGCGCCTTCGGTTCGAGCGGCGGTGAGGCGGCCACCGACGTGGGTGACGTGAACGGCGACGGGTACGACGACGTCGTGGTCGGCAGCAGCGACGACTCCGCGCAGGTCACCGTCGCGTACGGCTCCTCCTCGGGGACCTCCGGCGACCGGGTGCAGGAGTTCGACCAGAGCCTGCCCGGGTTCTACGGCGCCCAGGAGAAGGGCGACCGGGTCGGCTCCTGCGTCGCGGTGGCCGACGTCACCGGTGACGGCCGCGCCGAGGTCGCCCTCGGCATCAGCGGCGAGGACTTCAGCGGGCTCACGGACGCGGGCTCGGTCGCGCTGCTGCGCGGCACCGGCAAGGGCGTCAGCGGCGAGGGCAGCCAGGTGCTGCACCAGAACACCCCCGGGGTGCCCGGAGTCGCCGAGAAGGGCGACAAGTTCGGCGCCGCCTGCTCCCTCCTCGACACCGACGGCGACGGCACCCGCGACCTGGCCGTCACCTCCGCCGCGGAGAACTCCTCCGCAGGCGCCGTCTGGACCTTCCGCGGCACCTCCGACGGCGTGACGACGAAGAACGCCGCCGCCTTCGGCCCCGCCGACCTCCAGGCCCCCACGGCGAAGGCCCGCTTCGGCACCTTCGTGCGCTGAGCCACGGCCCGAGCCGCCCCCGCGCCGACGCGTGCGCGGGGGCGGTCGTGTGTGTACCGGGGTTACCAGCGGTCACGTAAGGGATCCCCGTCACTATCCGCCCCTCCCCGGTTTTTCCGGGCAACTGCCTGATAAGACACAGGACATGACAGGAATGACAGGCAGCACGGCCAGGACGGGCCGGACGGGCAGGACAGGTATACGGACGGCATCAGCGGCAGCGGCGGATCCCGGCACCCCGGTCCGGCGCTTCACCTCCTACGCCGCCATCGGCGACAGCTTCACCGAGGGGGTCGGCGACCCCGGCCCGGACGGGGTGTTCATCGGCTGGGCGGACCGCCTCGCGGCCCTCCTCGCCACCCAGCTCCCGGACGACGGATTCCGCTACGCCAACCTCGCCGTACGCGGCCGGCTGCTGGGCGCGATCGTCGAGGAACAGGTGCCCCGCGCCGTCGAACTCGCCCCGCAGCTGGTGACGTTCTGCGCCGGGGGCAACGACATCCTGCGCCCGGGCTCGGACCCGGACGCGCTCGCGGAACAGTACGAGGCGGCGCTCGCCGAACTCCTCACCACCGTCGGCACGGTGGTGGTGTGCACCGGCTTCGACACCCGCGAGTTCCCCGTGCTGCGGCATCTGCGCGGCCGGATCGCCACGTACAACGAGCTGCTGCGGGCCGTCGCGGACCGGCACGGGTGCCCGGTGCTCGACCTGTGGTCCCTGCGTCCGGTGCAGGACTCGCGGGCCTGGGACGAGGACCGGCTGCACCTCTCCCCGGACGGGCACCGGCGCGTGGCGCTGCGCTGTGCGGAGCTGCTGGGGGTGGACGGGGTGGAGCCGGGCGAGGCGGACGTGCCGTGGCCCGAGCCGTCGGCGCCGGCGCACGGGAGTGCGCGCGGTGAGGATCTGCGGTGGGCGCGGCAGTATCTGCTGCCGTGGATCGGCAGGCGGCTGCGGGGGGAGTCCTCGGGGGATTCCGTGGAGCCGAAGCGGCCGGATCTGGGGCCGCTGTAGGGGCGCCCCGGTGCGGGGTGCGCTTACGTTTCCGGGGGCGGCGCCGTCGTGGCTCGGGGTTTTGCGCAGTTCTCCGCGCCCCTTGTCGCGGGCTCGCCCCGCTTGGGAGGTCTGCGCCTAGGCGCAGGGCTGGCAAGCGCAGCGCCTCAGCCCCGGCGCAGGGTGCTCCATGCCGTCACCGGATCACCCCGCCGCCGTGGCCGTTCGCGCAGTTCCCCGCGCCCCTTGTCAGGGGCGCGGGGAGTGCGTCAGTCGGAGTCCTTGGTGAGGGTGGGTGGGGCGGTGGCCTGGGTCGGGAGGGTGCCGGAGGCCTTCGCCCCGCGGCGCAGGACCGCGTAGCCGATCAGCAGGAAGATGACCCAGACGCCCATCACGTACACCGCGACCCGCGTCTCGGTGTTGTACACGATCAGGGCGCTGACCAGCGCGAAGAAGGTGAGCGCCAGCCAGTTGGTGTACGGGGCGCCCGGCATCCGGTAGTGCGAGGCGGTGGCCGTGCCGGCGGCGACGGCGCGGCGGTACCGCAGGTGCGTCACGAGGATGACGCTCCACACCATGATCGCGCCGCCGGTGGAGACGGACGTGATGTAGACGAACGCGTTGTCCGGGTCGACGGCGTTGACCCACACGCCGAGCCCCATCACGCAGGCCGAGACGAACAGCGCCAGCGCCGGCACCCCGCGTCCCGTCATCTTGGCGAGCGGGCGCGGGCCGTGGCCGTTGACGGAGGCGGTGCGCAGCATGCGCGCCGTCGAGTACAGGCCGCCCGCGTTGCAGGAGGACAGCGCGGCGGTGAGCACCACGAAGTTGACGATGCCCGCGGCCGCCGGGATGCCGATCTTCCCGAACGCGGCGACGAACGGGCTGACTCCGGGCCCGAATTCGGACCAGCTGACGACGGACAGGATCACCAGCAGCGTGCCGACGTAGAACAGGCCGAAGCGCAGCGGCAGGCTGTTGATGGCGCGCGGGATGTTCTTCTGCGGGTCCTTGGCCTCACCGGCCGTGACGCCGACGAGCTCCACGCCGAGGTAGGCGAAGAGCACGATCTGGAGCGTCATCACCGAGTCCCACACGCCGTTCGGCGCGATGCCGCCGTCGGCCCACAGGTGGGTCGGCGAGGCGGTGTCGCCGACGTCGCTGAACCCGATGACGAGGACGGCGAGTCCGATCAGGATCATCGCGACGATCGCGAGCACCTTGATCAGCGCGAACCAGAACTCCAGCTCGCCGAACGCCTTCACCGAGACGAGGTTGACGAAGAACAGCACGATCAGCGAGATCAGCGCCGTCTTCCACTCCGCGAAGTCGGGGAACCAGTAGCGGATGTACTGTCCGGCCGCCGTGATCTCGGCCATGCCGGTGGTGACCCACATGATCCAGTACGTCCACGCCGTCGCGTAGCCCCAGAAGGGGCCGAGGAAGGTGCGCGCGTACTCCGCGAAGCTGCCCGCCACGGGGCGGTGGGTGAGGAGTTCGCCGAGCGCCCGCATGACGAGGAAGAGGATCGTTCCGGCGATGATGTACCAGATGATGAGGCTCGGCCCGGCCTGCGAGATCGCGGTACCGGCGCCGAGGAAGAGGCCGGTGCCGATGGTGCCGCCGATGGCGATCATCTGGATCTGCCGGGTGCCCAGCGCCCGTTTGTAGGTTCCGGAGTCACCGGGTTCCCCGGAGCCGCCGGAGGCTGCACCTGTTCCGGCGGTCGCGGTTCCGGTGTCGCCGGAGAGGTCCACGGCGGGGTCTCCGGGACCGTCCGCCGGCCCGGTTGTCGGTGGTTGCATGAGTTCGGAACGCTCCTTCTCCCAGACTGCCGGGGGTCTCCCGGCCTGCTCCTGAGGTGAGTCAAGCACCCGCGTGCGCTCACCTGTCCGAGTCGTACCGTGGAACACGTCCGCTGTGTTCGCGGGTACGTAACGTTCAGGTTCCAGCTCGGACGGCCTGCCGCGGCGCAACGCCACGACGGCGTCCGGAGCGTCGGATTCCGGAGTGGGTGTCAGCTTCCGGAACGGCGCCGTCCGCGGGTGGGCCGTTCCGGCGGCGGGGGAGCCTGCCGGTCGTCCGGGTTGACGATCGAGCAGCGGGCCATGGACAGGCAGCCGCAGCCGATGCACTCCACGAACTGGCTGCGCAGCTGCTGGAGCGTCGCCAGCCGCTCGTCGATCGCCTCCCGCCACAGCCCCGTGAGGTGCTCCCACTCGGCACGGTTGGGGGCCCGGTCCTCGGGCAGCCCGGCGAGCGCCTCGCGGACCTCGGCGAGCGGGATGCCGACGCTGGTCGCCATCCGGATCAGCGCGATGCGGCGCAGCAGGTGGCGGGGGTAGCGGCGCTGGTTGCCCGTCGTGCGGTGCGGCGTGAGCAGGCCGAGCGATTCGTAGTGGTGCAGGGCGGCGATCGTCGCTCCGCTGCGGTGTGCCGCTTCCCCGACGGTGAGCAGGGTGTGGGCGTTCGGCATGCCCGGGACGATACGCCAACGCCCGGACAACGGCGACGAGTTGGGCCCGCGGATCCCGGCCGCACGGTCCGCCCGGCCGGGGGGTTGAGCGGAGACCGGGTGACGTTTTCGACAGCGAACGCCGCACATCCGCCCTACGGCGGGCTGCGGCCCCCGAAGCCCCTGTTGTGACGTTGATCTCGCCCGCCCGTCGTACGCAAAAGGGAACCTTCTGCCCTTCCGCGAGGTCTGAACATGTGGCAAGTCCGGTAATTCAGGCAAGAGGTTGCAGGCGTGTACAAGAGGCGGGTTCCGCGGCCCAGCGCCGTGGCCATGGCGACGGGTACGGGAACGGCGCTGCTGGGGCTCCTGCTGGGTCTGGCCGTACAGGGCCAGGGCCACGCGGGATCGGCCGGCCCGAAGGAGCAGGCGCAGGCCCAGCAGCAGGAAGAGCGGCGCGCCGAACGGAAGGCGCGGGAGAAGGCCGAGCCGAAGCCGACGGCGCGCTCCATATCCCACGGGGTCGAGGGCGATTTCCGGAACGTCGCGCTCACCCTCGACGACGGCCCCCACCCCGTGTGGACCCCCAAGGTGCTCGACCTGCTGGACAGTTACGGCATCAAGGCCACGTTCTGCCTCATCGGCCCCAACGCCGAGGCCAACCCCGGCCTTGTCCGCCGGATCGTCGACGAGGGCCACCGGCTGTGCAACCACTCCGTGCACCACGACACGGCCATGGACCAGGGCGAGGACGGCAAGGCCCAGGCGTACCGCGAGTCCGAGATCCGCGACGCCCGCCGCATGATCGACAAGGCGTCCGGCGGCGCCCCCGTCCCCTACTACCGCGCCCCCGGCGGCGCCTTCACCCCCGACAGCCGCCACTACGCCGCCGCCCACGGCATGCGCCCCCTCGGCTGGACCGCCGACTCCAACGACTGGCGCCTCCCCGGCACCGCCACCATCGTCCGCACCGTCCAACAACAGGTCACCACCGGCGCCCAGGTCGTCCTGCTCCACGACGGCGGCGGCGACCGGGCTCAGTCGTACGACGCGCTGCGACAGTTGATCCCCTGGTTCAAGGGGGAGGGGTACGGGTTTACGTTTCCGGAGGGGTGAGGGGGCTCGTGGCTCGGTCGGGGAGGTGCTCCGCCACGGCCCTTTTGCTGAGGTGCCCGTGCGCTTTCTCCAAGTCCGGTACGCACGGAGCGCATGCGTTCACTTCTTCATGGCCAGCAGGCAGGAAGTGAGGATGCCCATTCCCGCCAGCCCCACGATCGCCTGAACTGCTGCGATACCGAGACCCTTGCCGCCGGTCAGTGTCACCACTGATCCAGCGATCCCGCCCACCGTCATCAGCGCACCGAGTACGAGTGCGCGGGATCCAGTCGGTCGCAGCAGCCCCAGCAGCACGGGGGTCCCTCCGTCCCGCTCGTGTCGTTCTCCTGTGTGACGCCCGGAGGAAGAAGCACGGGATCGCACGTCAACTCACTTTCCCGCTGGGCGCCTTGGGCGCCAGCGTGTTTGTCTGCTGCTCTTTCTCTTCGGGTTCCCGAGCAGGGGTGTAGACGAAATCGACCACTGTGGCGACAACACCCACTGGGGCAGAGAATATTTTCCCGCCCGCGATCCCGAGTTTGTTCAGCGGGGTGAGCTTGCGATGCTTTCCGGAGCCCCCGCCGTACTTGTCGTTCAGGGCTCCGCTGGCTTCACCGGCGGCGAAGGACGGGACTCCTCCGAGGAAGTCGTCCCACGCTTCCGGGAACTCGCCATGAATCAGGTGGTCGAACGAGTTGATCCAGGGGCGGAAGCTGAGAAACTCTACCGCAGGTTTGATCGTCTTACTGCCGAACATGCCGGGAGGCGTGTAGTCGGCTACGGCATCATCGGGTTTTGATATATCACCGTTCGGGCTGCTCTGGAATCCGTTCCCGCCTCCGGAGATATTTTTTGCGATCGTGGCTGCGGCATCCGCGTCGGCTTGAGTCGCGTCGCTGAGGGTTCTCGATATTCTGGCGGCGAAGGCGTCGACAGCGGACTGGTCGGGCTGATCTCCGTGCCCGTCCGCCGCCGGTGAAACAGCCCCGGTCGCGCTGACTCGCAGGTTCTGTTCCGCGGCTTCTACGTCGGCAAGGTGGCGAAGGCTTTCCCGCAGGGAGTGGAGTCGCTCTCGTATTTCCTGCAGGTTGGCATGGGTCGCCTTTGCGATGCCGTGCGCATCGTCGATTTCCTTCTCGATGTCCCCGTACTGCTTGTCGGCCTTTGCGCTGGCACCGTCAGCGCTTGCCCATCCAGCTGTGCGGTACGACGGTCCGACGTCCGTCGTGTAGTCGTTGCTGATGCCCTTGAGGTGGGTCGTGGTGTTTCGCCACGTTTCGATCGCGGCATCGAGCTTCGAGAGGTTGAGATGGTACAGCTGTGCGTAAGTGATGCTCATCCGAAGTCAGCCTTCATCTGCTGGTGAACCGTTGAAGCTGCTTCGGTATTGGCCTTCTCCGTTTCCGAATAGGAGTCCGCAGTCCTGGTGCACCGGTCACCGAAAGAATTGCATGTGGCGGCCAATCTTCGAGACTTGTCCCCCCAGGTATCGGAAAGGAGTCGAAGAGACCCTCCGATGCTCCCTCCCCAGTTCCCTCCAGAAAGTGAATCGGCAGCTACCCCGGTTTCCTTCTCGGGGTAGCTGCCCATTCTTCGCAGGCGGCCGGATATCTGGATTGCCCAGTTGCCTGCTTCGCGAAGAGAGTGAGTGCTGTCGATGTTCGACGCTCCCGACAATTCAACTCTCCCTATCGGTCAAGCGCTAGTGGTCATATCGTGACCGTAACATCGCAGCTCGACAGGGCATTATCTGGGTGTTCGCACTTTGGGAGCTCATCGCCATTTTCAGAGGGTGCCTCACTCCCCACCCGCCTCGCGATACTCAGCGAGGCGTCGTTCGTCGTTGGCTGTCCAGGGGTGGTCGGGGCCCAGGGCCTGGAAGCGGGAGGTGGCCACCTGTTCGCCGTGGCGGATGGCCTCGGTGGTGTGGCCGGCGGCGAAGAGGGTGCGGCTGAGGAGAGAGTGGGCGGCGATGGTGAGGGGGTACTCGGCGCCGAAGTGTTCGGTGAAGCGGGCGAAGCTCGCGAGGGCTAGGGGCAGGGCCTCGTCGGGCCGGTCGAGGACGAACAGGGCGTGGCCGAGGTTGAGCCGTACGGTCAGGGTGACGGGGTGCTCCTCGCCCAGCAGCCGGGTGCAGTTGTCGAGGACGGCGGGCGCGGAGCGCACCTCCTCCTCCAGATCCGCCCCCTGGAGGACCGCCAGGCGTACCGCGCGGGAGTAGAGCACCAACGGGTTCTGCGGGCCCAGGACTTCGGCCCGTCCCTCGGCCGAGCGGCGGATCAGCCCGGCCACTTCGCCGGTGTCGCCGAGCACGTGCAGCGCCACCCCCAGCCGCTCACAGCACTCCAGCGTCTCCAGCGCCTTCGGTCCCAACACCCGCTCGCACTCGGCCAGTAGGGCGCGCAGCCGTCGTTCCGCCTCCTCGAAGCGGCCGGTGCGGTGTACCGAGCGCGCTGCCCGGATGCGGAGCCGCAGCGTCCACGCGTCCTCCTCGCCCAGGCGGGCGCCCGTGAGGTCCGCGGCCGCCTCGCCGAGGCTCAGTGCTGCCGCGTAGTCGCCCGTGCGGTGGAGGGCGGTGGCGAGGCGGTGGGTGGCGTCGGCGGCGCGGGACGTGGTGGTCGTGCTGACTGCTGTGCTGTGCGCGCAGCGGCGCAGCAGGGCCAGGGCGTGCGGTGCGAGCAGGGCCAGTCCCGGGTCGTACGGGCCCCGTTCGGGTACCTCCGGCAGCATCGACAGCAGCAGCCCCGCCGCTGTGGACGCGAGTTGTTCCCGCTGGTCGTCCGGGGTGCCGCGGGCGACGCTGTCGAGGAGGACGCCGTGGGTGCGGAGGCTGCGGGGGGTGCCGGGGGTGAGGGTGGTGAGGGACTGGTCGAGGAGGCCGCGGAGGGCCACGTCCAGCCGGTGGGCGGGGAGTTGGGGGCCGAGGTCGGCGCCGGAGAGGAGCGTCAGGGGGAGCGGGTCGCCCGCCCAGCAGGACAGGAGGCGGAGCAGGGTGACGGCCTCGGGGGTGCCCTGGTCGACGAGGGCGGTGAGGGAGAGTTCCCAGGTGCGGCTGACCAGGTGGCGCGAGTCGGTGCCGTACGCCGCGGCCACGGCGCCCTGGTCGAGGAGTTCGATGGGGTCGCCGGGGCCGCCTTCCAGGTTCCGGCCGTACTCGGACATCGTCCACGGGCTGAGCACCTGGTGGGAGAGGAAGCCTCCGGCGAGGGTCAGGGCCAGCGGGAGCCGCCCGAGCCGGTCGGCGACGGCGGCTGCCTCCTCCTCGGTGCCGGCCTCCGGCGCCAGGTCGCACAGCACCCGCGCCGCGTCCTCCCGGGGCAGCACGCCGACGTGCAGGAGCTCGGCGCCGGGCCACCAGTGCGGCCCCGCCTGACGGCTGGTGACGAGGACGGTGCCGCGCGGGCTGCTGCGCAGCCAGCCGCCGTCGCGGAGCACGGACGGGTCGTCGGCGTTGTCGAGGACGAGGAACCAGGGTGCGTCGGAGGCGTCCAGCCGCCCCCACACCAGGTCGGCGGCGGCCCGTAACCCGCTGCGCGCCGCCTGGAGTTCACCGTCGCCCGCGCCCCGGTCGGCGGCGACGGCGAGCATGCCGGAGCGCAGCGAGGCCGGGTCCGAGGCGTTCACCCACAGGCCGAGCCGGCCCCGGTCCGTGGCGTGGCGGAACAGGGCGTACGCGACGGCGGTCTTGCCGCAGCCGCCGAGCCCGTGCAGGACGTACACCTGCCCGCCCTGCTCCGCGGCGAGGACGGG
Organism: Streptomyces sp. HNM0574; assembly: GCF_012726235.1. Taxonomy (GTDB): domain Bacteria; phylum Actinomycetota; class Actinomycetes; order Streptomycetales; family Streptomycetaceae; genus Streptomyces. Next base: position 8,709 of record NZ_JAASAH010000023.1, on the reverse strand, counting down.
GCGCAGCCGCTCCATCAGCTCCGTACGGTCGCGCAGGGTGACGGGGGCGCGGCCCACGGCGGGGTGCCGTACGGAGTCGGTGCCCTTCCACGCGGACTCGGCGTGGTGGTGGTGCTCGACGATGTGCTGGTCGCCGGTGGCCTGGTAGACCCGCCCCTGGCCGTCGGCGTGCCCGTCGTACCGGCCGCCGTTCACCGCGGACCGAGGTGCAGGTCGCGGCCGGCCTGGTACACCCGGGCCGAGCCGGAGGCGGTGGCCGTCTGCGTCACGGCCGCTGGTGCCTGCGGTGGCGCCAACTCCTCGAGCAGCGTGCGCAGTTCGTCGGCGACGTCCGGCCGCGCGGCGAGCAGGCGGCGGATGCGGCCCTGCCACTCGGCGCTGAGCTCGGGGGCGGTGTCCGGGTCGCCCGCCTCGTCGGCGGCGAGCAGGTCGTCGCGGGTCGCCTCGATCTCGGCGGCGAGGCCCTCGGCCCGCTCGGGCCTGGCCCGCCGCCAGAGCGCGACGAACCGGTCTCTGGCGCCCTGCCACGCCTCCGTGGTCAGTTGCGTGACGAGTGCGCTTCCGGCCGTTGCCGCCAGTGCGGCGATCTCCGCGTCCACTGTGCCCCCGCGTCTCCGATTCGGTGCGCCGGCCTGCCGCCGCTGCGCAACTCCTGGGTCATGCGCTCCACTTGCGTGCGGCGTTTCACTCTAGGTCAGCCCTCCACGGATGGCACGGGCGTTCCTGGGGCGGGGCCGGCTCCCCGCCACGTCGAATGGGCGGGCGCCCCGGCGGCAACCGGCACCCCCACCCGCCCCGGCGCACGCGCCGCGCGTGGCTCGGGGTGGGGTTCGGCCATACCTGCGGAAAGGGTCCTGCCAACTGCCCGGGGCGGGCATGATGTTGCGGGATGAGTGAGACGTGGGGAGCCGGACGCGCGGGACGTGACGGGAGCGGCGGGGACGAGGAGCGGCGGGCCAGACCGGCCACCGTCCCCGGGCAGGACCCCGGGCCGGGGGGCGGGGGAGCGCCCGGCCCCGGCCGGTTGCTGGGTGACCGGTACCGCCTCGTGGAACGGCTCGGCCAGGGCGGCATGGGCACCGTGTGGAAGGCGCACGACGAGGTCATCGCCCGCGACGTCGCGGTGAAGGAGCCCCGGCTGCCCGAGGGGGTGCCCGACGAGTTCCGGGACACCGTCTTCGCCCGCCTGGAGCGGGAGGCACGGGCCGCCGCGCGGATCGAGCATCCCTCGGTGGTCGGCATCCACGACGTGGTGTCGGTGGACGGGCGGCCGTGGATCGTCATGGAGCTGATCCACGGCAGGTCGCTCGCGGACGTGCTGGCCGAGGGCGTGCTGACCCCGCCCGAGGCCGCCCGGATCGCGCTGCCCGTCGTCCGGGCGCTGGCCGCCGCGCACGCGCGCGACATCCTGCACCGGGACGTGAAACCGGCGAACATCATGCTCGGCCCGGCGGGACGCGTGGTGCTCACCGACTTCGGCATCGCCCGCATCGAGGGCGAGGCCGCGCTGACCCAGAGCAACGCCTTCGTCGGCTCACCGGAGTACACCGCTCCGGAACGCGTACGCGGCCGGGTGCCGGGCCCCGCCTCGGACTTCTTCTCGGTCGGCGCGCTGCTGTACCGGGCGGTCCAGGGCGTCGCCCCGTTCCACCGCGACGTGCAGCAGGCGGCCTGGCACGCGGTGCTCTTCGACGACCCGCCGGCGCCGTCCCGGGCGGGCGCGCTCGGCCCGCTGATCACGGAGCTGCTGCGCAAGGAGCCGGACGAGCGCCCGTCCAGCGGGGAGATCGTCTCCGTCCTGGAGGGCGTCGCGGCACCGGCCACGACCTCGGTCGCCACCCGCTCGGGGGACGCGGAGACCGGGGGCTCCGCGGTCGTCGGCCGGCACGGCCGGCGGAACGTGGTCCTCGCGGCGCTGACCTCCGCCGTCGTCGCCGGCGGCGTGGTGACCGCGGTGCTGGGCCCCGGCGGGTCCGGGCCGCCCTCGGACTGGGAGTCGCACGACTACCTCGGCGCGAGCCTCTCGCTCCCCGCGAAGTACGAGTACGAGCAGGACATCCCGCCGGACCTCCAGCAGTCCCTGAAGGGCGAGGCCACGGCCTACCGCGTCGAAAGCGGCAAGTACCACCAGGAGTTCCTCCTCTTCCGCGGGGACACCGACGGCGCCCCGCAGGACGTGTCCCCGACGCGGCGTGCCCAGTGGTGGTTCGACAAGTACACGTCCGAGTACGAGAACTCGCAGGTCACCGTCACGGACCGGGAGGTGAACGGGCGGGACTGCAAGGTCCTCACGTACACCCGCCGCCCGGACGGCGAGGGCACCGCGCTCCGCCGCAAGAAGGAGCTGTACTACCCGGAGAGCGGCGGCCACGTCTGGAAGATCGCCCTGGACTGGGAGACGTTGAACGGCGAGGCCGACGCCGGGGGCGACCGGCTCTTCGAGCAGGTCGTGGACACCTTCGAGCCGCCCGAGTAGGCACGCCCCCTCGCTGATGCCGCCGTCCGCCGGTCGGGTGCACGCTGGAAGGAGGAAGCGGACGTACGGAGGTGTGCACCATGCAGACGATCGTCGGATGGCACATCGAGATGGAGTTCCAGGAGATCGGCCACAGGACCGAATGCGCGGCCATGGTCAGACTCCAGGACGGCACGGAGATGCGCGCCCGCGGCGAGGCGATACGGCACCCCGACGACCAGGAACAACCACGCGTCGGTGAGGAGCTCGCGGCTGCCCGCTGCCTCAACGATCTCGCGCATCAGCTGATGAACAAGGCGGGCTCCGAGATCGAGGAGGTGACCCACCTCAAGGCCCACCTGGCGCTGTGACCAGGACCGGTTTCCACCCCGCGGGGCCGCACGGACATCCGTGCGGCCCCGCGGGCGAATCGGAGCACACCGGAGCCGGATATGTCCGGGCGCAACCGTTCTGAGTGTTAGACGTAGATCACACCGCGCGGGGCGATGCCGCACCGCCCGCCCGCGCCGGTCACCCCGTCAGCACTGCCCGCCCTCCGCATCCGGTGAGGTAAGGAATGCACGTACTGCCCGAGACGACGCACGTGCTTCCCGGCCCGATCCTCGGGCCACGTCCCTTCCAGCGCCCGCGCCGGGCGCTGCTCACCGTGGGCGGCGTCGCCGGCGCCTACCTCCTCGCGCAACTCGTCCTCGTCGTCCCCGGATCGGGGCTCGGCTGGGACGAGACGGTCTACGTCAGCCAGGTCCACGACGGACCCGCCGCCTTCTTCAGCGCGCCCCGCGCCCGCGGCATCAGCTACCTCGCGGCGCCCGTCACCGTGCTGACCTCCTCCACGCTCGCGCTCCGGCTCTGGTTCGCGCTGCTCTCCGCCGTCGGGGTGTTCCTCGCGCTGTGGGTGTGGCGCAGGCTCGTCCCGCCGGCCGTGCTCGGCTGGGGCGGCGCGCTGTTCTGCGGGCTGTGGGTGACGCTCTACTACGGCCCGCGCGTGATGCCCAACCTGTGGTGCGCGCTGGCTGCCCTCGCCGCCGTCGGCTGCTTCCTCCGCCTCGCCGCCTCCCGCCCCTGGACCCACTACGGGCCACCGCCCGGCGGCGCCTACGGGCTGGCCCGGCTGCCCGGGCCGGACCGCGGCGCGCTCGCCGGACTCGGCCTCTCCGTCGCCCTCGTCGCGCTGATGCGCCCCTCCGACGCGATGTGGCTGACCCTGCCGCTGTTCGTCGCGGGGCTGCTCGTCCCCGGGCTGCGCCGTCCGGCCGGGCTGGTGGTGATGGTGCTCGCGCTCGCGCTCGGCTGCGCGCCGTGGATCGCGGAGGCGTACGCGCACTACGGCGGGCCGCTGGAGAGGCTGCACCGCGCCGGGGAGATCCAGGGCGGGCTCAGCTGGAACCTCGCCTTCGCCGACCAGTTGCGCGGGCTGGAGGGCCGGACGCTGTGCCGCCCCTGCGACGTGCCCTGGCAGCAGCCCCTCACCGGACTGTGGTGGATCGCGCTGCCCCTGCTGACCGTCGCCGGGATCGCCGCCGCGTCCCGCGCCGGACGCGCCCCGGCCTCCGTCGTCGCCGCCGTCACCGCGGTGTCCACCGCCGTGCCGTACCTCTTCCTCGTGCACTACGCCGCCCCCCGCTTCCTCCTCCCCGCCTACGCGCTGCTCGCGATCCCCGCCGGTGAACTCGCCGCCCGCGCGAGCGGCCGCGCACGCGGCGGCTGGCGCACCCTCACCGCCGGGCTCGGACTCCTGCTGCTGGCCGGGCACGTGGTGGTGCAGTACGCGGTGCTCTCCGGCACCGTGCAGCGCAGCGAGGACAAGAGCGCACGCCAGACGCAGGCCGCCGCGGTCCTGCACCGCCACGGCGTACGCCCGCCCTGCGTGCTCGCCGGCCCCACCGCCGTCCCCCTCGCCCACTACGCGGGCTGCTCCTCGCGGAACTGGTACGGGCACGACCGGAGCATCAGCCGCGCGGGCCTGGCCGAACTGGCCCGGAAGACGCCGACCGCCGTACTGCCCTGGGCCGGTGGCGAGGTGCCCGCGTTCGCCCGCGACTGGCCGTCCGTCACCCTGCCGGGCCCGGACGGCGGCGAGATCCGCGTCCGCATCGGCCCCGCCGCAGCTCCCGCCGACACCCGTGCCGACGCCACGGCCGCGCCCGGCGGCCCGGCGCCCGAGCCCGCCCCGACTCCGGGAACTCCGGCCGCCGTCCCCGCCGGTGGCGGCCCGGAGCCCGTCGTCGTCGGCCTGCCCGACTAGGGGGCCGACGGCGGCCGGATGCCGCGCTTCAGCAGCCCGGCCCACAGGCGGGCCCGGCCGGTCCGGTCGAGGGCTTCGTGAGCGGCGAGCAGGCCACCGGTGACCGCGCCCATGAAGCCGCCGGCCAGGCAGTCCTGGCCCGAGAGGTACAGGCCCTCGACCTCGGTGCGCGGGCGCAGCCAGTCCGCGCGGCCGGGGGCGCGGCCGTCGCCGAAGGTGGTGACGTCCTTGGCGAGCCCGTACAGGCTGCCGCCGGGCCAGCCGGCGAAGTGCTCGGCCGTCAGCGGGGTGCCGAGCTCGTGGTAGACCACCCGCCCCTCGGTGCGGGGCAGTTGGCGGTGGAGCTGGGCCAGGAGCTCCTCGGTGATCTCGGCCTTCAGCGCGAGGTAGTCCGGGTCCCGGTGACGTCCGCGGAAGGGCTCGAACAGCTCCGGTCGGACGTACGCGAGGATCTCGCCGGTCGAGCGGCCGGGGTGCCGCGCGGTCCAGGTCGGGTCCTTGGCGCAGGAGAAGGAGAGGAAGCGGCCGCTGGTGCGCCCGCCCTTGCCATCGAAGAACGCGTCGACGTCGCCGTCGGTGACCATCACGTTGTGCCGGGGCAGGCCAAGTTCCTCCGGGTCGCCGTCCAGGCCGAGGAAGAGCAGCACGAACGGGAAACCCCGCCGCATGCCGTCGAGTTGGTCGGCTCCCGCGCCGGGCATCAGCGTGCGGTAGGTGTGGTGGGCGCCGGCCGCGCTGACCACCACCGGGGCGTGCACGCGGGTGCCGTCCGCCAGGACCACGCCCGTCGCCCGTGACCCGTCCAGCGCGATCCGGTCGACCGGCGCGCGGACGAAGACCTCCCCGCCGGCGGCGCGGATCGGGCCGAGCATCGCGCGGGCGATGGCGGCGCTGCCGCCCACCGGGTACCAGGCGCCCTTCCGGAAGTGCTCGAACAGCACCGCGAGGAGGAAGAACGGCAGCCTGCTGCTGGAGTCGGCCAGCAGCAGCGCGCTCGGGGTGAGCACCGCCTGCCGCAGCCGCTCGTCGCGGACCAGCCCCGCCACCACCTCCCGGGCCGGCCGCCGCGCCTCGTCCGGGACGGCCGCGGTCCGCAGCAGGCCGGCCAGCCGTCGTACCACCGGACCGGACAGGCGCCCCAGCGCGAGCGCGGGCAGTACCGCGCGGCACCGCTCGACCAGCCGGAACAGCGCCTCGATTCCTGCCCGTTCGGCGGGGAAGCGCGCGGTCAGGGCGGCCCGGTAGGCGGCGAAGCCGACCGGGGCCCGGTGCACCTCGTCCGCCAGCCGGTACTCGTCGTAGGGGTCACCGAGCGGGGCCCAGCGCAGCGCGCCGCCCGTCAGGTAGTCCGACAGCACCCGGACCGGCTCGCGCGGCGAGAGCTGGCCGACGTAGTGGATGCCGACGTCCCACTCCCAGCCGCGCCGCCGGTAGGCGTGGGTGTAGCCGCCCGCGGTGTAGTGCTGCTCGAACACGGCCACCCGCCGCCCCTGCCGGGCCAGGCAGACCGCCGTCGTCAGCCCGCCGGCCCCGGAGCCGATCACCACCGCGTCGTACGCGCCCGCCGGTCCGCCCTTCGACAGCGGCCGGCCCACCAGCACACCGCGTGGCACCTCCCCGGTTCCGGTCTCGGGGGACGTCACGGCGGCGGGGCGGGTACGCACGGGCGCTGCTCCAGGGGTGGGAGGAGGGGGCACCCGAGGGAACGCGCCGGCGCGGGGCCCGGTTACGGCCCTGCGTCCCCCGGTCTCCCGTGCGCTCCCAACGCCTCTGTCACAGCTGGTAGTTGGGGTCGCCCATGATGATGCCGAAGACCGCGCCCGCCGGGTCGCGGACCATCGCCAGGCGGCCGACGCCCGGCACGTCGACCGGCGGGACCAGGGTGGAGCCGCCGTTCCCGGTGGCGGCGGCGTACGTGGCGTCGCAGTCGTCGACGCAGAAGTACGGGTGCCACTCCGGGCGGGAGCCCGCGTCCAGGTTCTCCTTCGGGAGCGTCATCATCCCGCCCTGCGCCGCGTCCCCCTCGGCGCCGCCGCCGGGGGAGGAGGCGAGGGTGTACGTCATGCCGCCGCCCATCTCCTGGTCGTCGTAACTCCAGGAGAACACCGCGGAGTAGAAGGACTTGGCCGCGCCCGCGTCCGTCGTGTACAGCTCCGTCCAGCACATGCTGCCGCGGTCCATCACCTTCTCCAGGCCGCCGATGTCCCGGGGCTGCCAGACGGCGAACTCCGCGCCCTGCGGGTCGGTGAACGCGGCCAGGCGGCCGGCGGTGAAGACGTCGTCCGGCTCCACCCGGACCGAACCGCCCGCGGCGCGCACGGCGTCGGCGGTGGCGTCCGCGTCCTCGGTGGCGAAGTACAGCGTCCAGCCGGCGGTGGCGCCCTCCTCGGTGAGCGGGCCGAGCGCGGCGACGGTGCTGCCGTCGAGCCGGAAGAAGCCGTACCCGCCGGCCTCCGGCAGCGGCTCGTACGACCAGCTGAGGACCGTCATGTAGAAGCGCGCGGCGGCGTCGGTGTCGGGGGCGCCGAGGTCGAGCCAGTTCGGCGTCCCGGGAACGAAGTTGGTCGTCAGCATGGTGCTCCTCGGGGGTGGGTGCCGGAGGGGTGCTCTTCCACCGAGCGCTTCTCAGCATGGCAGCGGGCACTGACATCGGCCCTCCGGATAGCGCGGCGGACGCGTACCGCCGCGCTCCGGATGCCGTCTCACTCGTTTGGAGTAATCGTTGAGGTGGCCGTGGGGACGGATCGGCAGCTCAAAGGAGGCCCCGTGCGGAACGCGGCCCCGTCGGGCGCCCTGCCCGACTCGCTGACGTCCTCCCGGCGGCGCGCAATGTGAGGAGCGCGTGCTTCTTCCTGCCGGCACGTGACTGAAAGGAAGGTGCGAACCGCCATGGACACACCATTCGGAGGAAGCCCCCAGGACCTCAACGGTCTGACCGTCGTCGACGGCGAGGGCCACAAGATCGGCTCGGTGCAGCGGGTCTACAAGGACGACGCCAGTGGAGCGCCCGAGTGGGTCACCGTGCGCACCGGGCTGTTCGGCTCCAAGGAGACGTTCGTTCCGCTCGCGGACGCGCGGAAGGAGGACGACAAGCTGCGCGTCCCGTACACCAAGGAGCGCATCAAGGACGCCCCCCGGATCGAGGCCGAGAGCCACCTCGACGCCGCCGAGGAGAACGACCTGTACCGCTACTACGGGCGCACGCGTCCCGGCACGGACACGGCGGCCGGCGGCATGGGCGCGGGCGGGGTCGCCGGCGGTATCAGCGGCAACCGCGGCACCGCGGGCACGGGCGGCGAGGGCCGGATGGGCGGCGGCCCGCGGCACGCGGCGGCGCCCGGACCGAGCGAACCCATGGCGGGCGCCGGAGCCGGCGCCGGGCCGATGGCCATGAGCCGCGGCCGCGAGGACACCTCGGCGAAGGGCGAGGGCACCGCGGCGGACGCCGGTACGGGCAAGGGCGCGGACACCACCCGCGGCGCGATGCCGGACACCGAGTCCCACCAGGCCATGGCGGAGCGCGAGATGACGCTCTCCGAGGAGCGGGTCGACATCGGCACCGAGGAGTACGAGAGCGGTCACGCCAGGCTCAGCAAGCACGTCGTCACCGAAGAGGTGAAGCGCACCGTCCCCGTCAGCCACGAGGAGGTCCACGTCACCCGCGAGAAGCTCACCGGCGAGGAGGCCCGCGCGGGCCAGGCGGGCGAGCTGAAGGACGGGCAGATCGAGATCACGCTGCACGAGGAGCGGCCCGTCGTCAGCAAGACGTCGGTGCCGTACGAGCGCGTCCGCATCGAGACGGAGCGCGTGACCGAGCAGCGCGAGGTCTCCACCGAGGTCCGCAAGGAGGAGGCCGAGTTCGACGACGGCACCCAGGGCACCCGCGGCGCCCGCGGCAAGGGCGAGGGCGAGGGCGGCACCGGCCGCAAGGGCCCCGGCGAGTTCCGCTGACCCGGCCCGGGGGAGAGATCCGGGCGGTCCGGGCGGG
>NZ_JAASAH010000022.1 GCF_012726235.1 Streptomyces sp. HNM0574 | reverse complement strand
GGCGGGGGCGGCTGCGGAAGGAGCGGTGATGGAGCACGAGATGCGCGCCGAGTACGCGGAGGGCGCCGGGCCGGGCGCGCCTGTGAAGATCTGGCACATGGTGCGCCGCGAGACGGCCACCGCCATGTGCGGCCGGGAGCTCTCCCCGGACGCGGAGACCCGTACGGCCGAGGTGTGGGGCACCCCGGAGGGCGAACCCTTCTGCCACACCTGCGGCGCCCTCTATCTGCGGGAAGTCCCCTAGCGGTCCCGTCACGCACCGGGCCGTTCCGCAAACGCCCCGTCAAAGCCGCGTACGGAACGCGGAGGAGAAGGCGGCGGGGAACACGGAACGACTTTCCTTCGTTCCTCCTCGTGCACTAGCGTGCTGTTTTTGCTAACGCATTACCCTGTACGGCAAGGCCGTGCCGTGCGGCCATGGAGGAGTGAGATGAGGAGCAGCAACCCGGTCTTCTCGCGACGGGGGTTCAGCCGCGACGGCGCTGCCGGTTTCTCCGGCACGCAGCAGGCGCCGGCAGGTAACCCGTACGCGGCCGGCAACCCCTACGCCGCGGGCAACCCCTACGCGGCCGACCCCGCCGCGGCAGGCGCCGCGGCGAACCCCTACGCCCAGCAGCAGACGCAGCCGGGTGCGCCGTTCGCCGCTCCCCCGGCCGCCCCGGGGCAGACGGACCGCATGACGATCAACGATGTCGTGAACCGGACGGGCATCACCGTCGGTCTCGTCGTCGTCGCCGCAGCCGTCGCCTGGATCAGCGGGCTCTCGCTGCCGCTGGCGATCGGTGCGGGTCTGATCGCGATGGTGCTCGGCTTCGTGCAGGCCTTCAAGCGCAAGGCCTCGCCGCCGCTGATCCTCGCCTACGCGGCCTTCGAGGGGCTCTTCCTCGGTGCCATCAGCGCCTTCATCGACCAGAAGATCGCCAACGGCGCCGCCATGCAGGCGGTGCTCGGCACCATGGCGGTCTTCACGGCCGTCCTGATCATGTACCGCACGCGGATCATCCGCGTCACGCAGCGCTTCTACCGCTTCGTGATGGCCGCCGCGATCGGCTTCGTGCTGCTCATGGCCGTGAACATGCTGTTCGCGGTGTTCGGCGGCGGTGACGGCCTCGGCTTCCGCAGCGGTGGCCTCGGCATCCTGTTCGGCATCATCGGCATCGTGCTCGGCGCCCTCTTCCTCGCCCTGGACTTCAAGCAGGTCGAGGACGGCATCGCCTACGGCGCGCCGCGCGAGGAGTCCTGGCTGGCGGCCTTCGGCCTGACGATGACGCTGGTCTGGATCTACATGGAGTTCCTGCGGCTGATCTCGATCCTGCAAGGCGACTGACGCCGGACGGAAAAGCACAGCGGAAGGCCCGCGAGGCGATTGCCTCGCGGGCCTTCCGCTGTTCGGTCAGGGCTCCCGTGTCCTGGTCGGAGGAGAGAAGGGGGCGAAGTCCTAGAAGTGGCGGGCCGCGCGCCGCAGGTCGTGTTCGTGAATGATCGCCTTCGCGTGTCCGTACGCGAGATTGTGCGCACCGCGCAGCCAGCTCACCTTTTCCTCGAAACGGAAGAGGGCCGGGCCGTCGTCGACGGTGCGGAGCCATTCGGAGACTTCACGACCGGTGCACGCGGGAATGCGGGCCAGCATGTTCTGGTGGGTCTCGTCGGAGAAGATCTGGGACATCGGCGCCTCCGGACGCTGCAGTGTGGTGTCCTTCACGCCAAGGTGCCTGAGCGTTCGCACGTTGGCAACAGTCCGCGGAGGGCGCATAGGCTTGCGCCGTGCTTGATCCGACACCCCTGAACGCCGCCGTGGAACGCCTCGCCGACCGGCTGCGCTCCCTCCCGCACAGCGCCCTCCAGCGCGGCGCCGCGGCCGAAGGACTGGCGCTGGCCAGGGAGTTGGCCCGGCGGGCGCAGCTGGCGGAGTTCCCCGGGAGGCAGCCGGCCGAGCTGCCGGAAGCCGGTGTGTTTTGCGTGGGCGACCAGCTCGCGGTGGCCGGAAACGACCTGGCGGAGGCGCTGCGCCTGTCCGGCGGGGCCGCCGTGTCCGAGGAGCTCGACGAGGCCGTACGGCTGGTACGGCACACCGGGACCCGGATCTGAGACGGGCGCCCCGCCGGCCCCGCCCCGGCGTCAGGCCGAGGCGATGACGCGGTCGGCGAGCAGGTAGGCGATGTCGCCCTCGCCGTAGGTGAACGTCAGCGTGTACGCGCCGGAGACGCCGGAGCCGCCGACGAGCAGCGGGGTGTCGCCCCGGCGCAGCGCCTCGCACAGCCGTCCGGCCGTCTCGGGGTGGCCGGGGGAGAGGCACACGGTGGTGCCGTCCTCGAAGAGGTAGACGTCCAGCGTGCCGAGCGGGCCCTGGCGTACGTCCGTGAGCGGGGTGCCGCGGTCGGCGAGTTCGCCGAGCCGCTCGATGGTGCGCTCGTGGTCGGCGACGGCGGGCGCGGCGGCCGGGGCCGCGGCGAGGCCGTCCTCGACGGGCTCGCCGTCGAGCGTGAAGTCCGGGTGCGAGGGGTGCCGGCGGCGGGCTGCGGCCAGCTCGGCGTCGCCGCCGTCCTGGCCCGGGCCGGCCTCGTCGGCGGTGCGGCCGTCGTGCTGCTCGCGGCGGGGGTTCTCGCGGGACGGGCCGTCGGGCTGGCGCGGTATGAACACCTCGCCGTCCGGGGCCGGCTGGTCGCCGTACCCGTCGTAGCCGCCCTCCAGCAGGGCGTCCAGCAGCTCGGCCTCCAGGTCGTCGGGGCCGATGGGGTCCGTGGGGCCGAGGTGGGCGCCGGGGGCGACCTCGTACTCGGTGCCGTGGCCCTCCAGCGTCGGGCCCTCGTCGGCGCGGGACTCCTGTGCCGCCCAGAAGGCGCGGGCCTCGGCCAGTTCACGCTCCCGCTCCTCGGCGAGCGCCTCGGTGACGGCGGCGCGGATGCCGTCCGCGTCCGTCCCCGTGCGTGCCGAGGGCACCGTGGCCCTGCCCGTCGTACGGCTCAGCTCGGCGGTGAGGGCGTCGACCTTGCGGTGCAGGCCGCGCGCGCTGCGCAGCGCCGCGAGGCCGAGCACGCTCGCGCCGACGGCGACGACGAGCAGTACGAGGGCGACGAGGGCCGCGAAGGTGCTGAGGGTTGCGAGGGGTATTGCGCTCACTGACGTGCTCCCGGTTCCGTCTGGTCCCCTGGAATTCCTGCCTCGGGTTTTTACGCGGATAAGACTTTTCGACCGTAGTGCAAAACGCGCCGAAAGGGACAGGTGGAAACCTGGCAGGTATCCACCGCCACCGCGCTGAACAGGCAAAACGAAGCGCCCCCAGGGGATATATCACATCCCGGGGGCGCTTCGAAGGGGTTCTGGAACCTTCATCCGGCACGCACGGAAGACGAAAAGTGAGCTGGGCAACAATTCGCCCGGTTCGTTTTCGGATCTCCCGTTCCGGGGTGCGGGGATCTTGGGTGAGGGGTACGGCGGGTGCGGGGAGCGGACGGCCTGCGTGGGGTGCTTGCGGGTGTGCTGGGGGGGCACCCGCGCGCGGGGAGCACCGGTGCAGCACTTCCTGGGCCTCGGGCGTCAAGGGGACAACCCCGCACGCGCGGGGAGCACGCCGAGGAGGAGGGCAGTTACGAGGGCACCGGGGGGCCACCCCCGCACGCCCGGGGACCAGTCTTCGTGGCCTGCGGGCCTACTCGGCCCGGACGATACGTGCCCAGCCGGCGAAGTACCTCACACCCGCCCGGAGTTGGCCCGGCACGGAAGGGGTGCCGGGCCCCGCTGCGGTTCAGCTCAGGCGCTCGATGACCATCGCCATGCCCTGGCCGCCGCCGACGCACATCGTCTCCAGGCCGAACTGCTTGTCGTGCCACTGGAGGGAGTTGATCAGGGTGGTGGTGATGCGGGCGCCGGTCATGCCGAAGGGGTGGCCGACGGCGATGGCGCCGCCGTTGACGTTGAGCTTGTCCAGGTCGACGCCGAGGTCCTGGTACGAGGGGATCACCTGGGCGGCGAAGGCCTCGTTGATCTCGACCAGGTCGATGTCGCCGATGCCCAGGCCCGCGCGGGCCAGCGCCTGCTTGCTCGCCTCGACCGGGCCGTAGCCCATGATCTCGGGGGAGAGGCCGGAGACGCCGGTGGAGACGACCCGCGCCAGCGGGGTCAGGCCGAGCTCGCGGGCCTTGGTGTCGGACATGACGACGAGCGCGGCGGCACCGTCGTTGAGCGGGCAGCAGTTGCCCGCGGTGACCAGCCCGTCGGGGCGGAAGACCGGCTTCAGGCCCTCGACGCCCTCCACGGTCACGCCCGCGCGCGGCCCGTCGTCCTGCGAGACGACGGTGCCGTCGGGGGTGGTGACGGGGGTGATCTCGCGCTGCCAGAAGCCGTCGGCGATGGCCTTCTCGGCGAGGTTCTGCGAGCGGACGCCGAACTCGTCCATCTCGCGCCGGGTGACGCCCTTGTGCCGGGCGAGGTTCTCGGCGGTCTGGCCCATGGCCATGTAGACGTCCGGGACCTGGCCGCTCTCGCGCGGGTCGGTCCAGCCCTCGCCGCCCTTCTCGGCGCGGGCCGCGGTGCGGGCCTCGGCGTCGGCGAAGAGCGGGTTGTGGGTCTCCGGCATGCCGTCGGAGGAGCCCTTCACGGAGCGGGAGACGGCCTCGACGCCGGCCGAGATGAAGACGTCGCCCTCGCCCGCCTTGATCGCGTGCAGCGCCATCCGCGTGGTCTGGAGCGAGGAGGAGCAGTAGCGGGTGACGGTGCAGCCGGGGAGGTGGTCCATCCCCATCTGGACGGCGACGACGCGGCCCAGGTTGTGGCCCTGCTCACCGCCCGGGAGGCCGCAGCCCAGCATCAGGTCGTCGATCTGGCGCGGGTCCAGCTCGGGGACCTTGTCCAGTGCGGCCTGGACGATGCCGGCGGTCAGGTCGTCCGGCCGGATGTCCTTCAGCGAGCCCTTGAAGGCGCGTCCGATGGGTGTGCGGGCGGCAGAAACGATCACTGCTTCGGGCATCACGGCTCCAGAGGGGTGCGAGAGGTGCGATACGGGTTGTGAGCCGGAAGCTACCCGCAGGTGCGGCACGGGTCACGGTCCGGACGGTGTGATGCGGGACTCTTTTCTAAGCGCTTGCTTGGGGGTGCGCCGCCGCCCCCGGCACGACCGCCCCGGAACCGTGAAGCCACGGCGCCGGGGCGGGAGTCGGGACGGGGGCGGTCAGCGGGTGTCGGCCTGCTCGTGGACCGAGCGGCCGCCGTTCTTCGGGGCCTCCGGCGCCGCGCCGTCCTGCCCGGCCTCGGAGGTGACGTCCTCCGCCGGGGGCAGCCGACGGCGGCGGCGGTGCTTGAGCAGCGCCCAGGGGCCGCGGACCGCCGCGACCTCCGTGCCGCCCTCGGCCGCGGCCTCGGCGGCGGCGCGGGCGACGGGCAGGATGCCCTCGCGGCGGGCGGAGTCCGGACGCTCGTCCTCCGTCGGCCACAGGCCCAGGGCCGCGGCGAGCGTCGGCAGCACGGCCATGGCCGCCGTCGCGTAGCCCTCGGCCGAGGGGTGGTAGTTGTCGGGCCCGAACAGCTCCCGAGGGTTCGCGGAGAACTCGGGGCCCAGCAGGTCGCCCAGCGAGACGGTGCGGCCGCCCTCCTCGACGACCGCGATGGTCTGCGCGGCCGCCAGCTGCCTGCTCAGCCGCCGCGCGACCCAGCGCAGCGGCTGGCCGACCGGCTCGATCGAGCCGAGGTCCGGGCAGGTGCCGACGACGACGGCGCAGCCCGCCGTCCGCAGCCGTGCGACCGCGTCGGACAGCAGCCGTACCGAGCGGGCCGGGGGCATCCGGTGGGTCACGTCGTTGGCGCCGATCATGATCACGCAGACGTCCGGGCCCTGCTCCAGGGAGGGGTCGGACAGCAGCATGGTGACCTGCCGCTCCAGGTCGTCGGACTGGGCGCCGGAGAGGGCCACGTTGCGGAGTTCGACGGGGCGTTCGGCGACCGCGGCGAGGGCCGAGGCCAGCAGCGCGCCCGGGGTCTGGCGGGCCAGGCGGACGCCCTGCCCGGCCGCCGTCGAGTCGCCGAGGAAGCCGAGCCGGAGCGGGCGCACCGGGTGCGCGGCGTCCCCGGGCCGGCCGGAGGGGCGGCCTCCGGCGAACGCGGCGCCGTACCGGCCGTCGGCCTGCGGGGCGTCGTCGCCCCCGCCGCCGACGCCGACCTTGCGTTTGGCGAGTTGAACCTCCGTGAAGAGCAGCCCGACCACGGCTCCGCCGAGCAGCCCGAGACCGCCGCCGCCGTACGCGGCCGCGGTCGCGATGCGTCGTGCCACTCTTGCGCTTGCCGCCTTCGACATCGGCATGTCCCTGGATCCGCCTCCCGGCTGGTCGCGGTGGTTGGTGGGTAGAGGGCTGGGGCGCTGTACACGTACGGGCGATGTGCCCTTGACACTGTGTTGCCCGGTGCGGACCGCTCTGCAACGCGCCTGGGGCGTGCGTGTGTTGCGCAATATGGTGACGGTACGGGTATGCATCGACGCTGCCCACGGACACGCGGAGACCACGTGCAGTATCACGAGTCCATGATCGAGCTGGTCGGCAACACCCCGCTGATCAAGCTGAACAGCGTCACAGAGGGTATTCGGGCGACCGTTCTCGCGAAGGTCGAATACTTCAATCCCGGTGGATCGGTGAAGGACCGGATCGCGCTGAGGATGATCGAAGCAGCCGAGGCGTCGGGCGAGTTGCAGCCCGGCGGCGTGATCGTCGAGCCGACGTCGGGCAACACCGGCGTGGGGCTGGCGATCGTCGCGCAGCAGAAGGGGTACCGCTGCCTCTTCGTCTGCCCGGACAAGGTGTCGACGGACAAGATCAACGTCCTTCGTGCCTACGGCGCCGAGGTCGTCGTCTGCCCGACGGCCGTCGATCCGAGTCACCCGGATTCCTACTACAACGTGTCGGACAGGCTGGTCCGGGAGACCCCCGGTGCCTGGAAGCCGGATCAGTACAGCAACACCAACAACCCCAGGTCGCACTACGAGACCACGGGGCCCGAGCTGTGGCAGCAGACCGAGGGGCGGATCACGCACTTCGTCGCCGGGATCGGCACCGGCGGCACGATCTCGGGCACCGGCCGGTACCTGAAGGAGGTCAGCGACGGCCGCGTCCAGGTCGTCGGCGCCGACCCCGAGGGTTCGGTCTACAGCGGCGGTTCGGGGCGCCCCTACCTGGTCGAGGGCGTGGGCGAGGACTTCTGGCCGGACGCCTACGACCGGAACGTCACCGACCGGATCGTCGGCGTCTCCGACAAGGACTCCTTCCAGATGACCCGGCGGCTGGCCAAGGAGGAGGGCCTGCTCGTCGGCGGCTCCTGCGGAATGGCCGTCGTCGGCGCGCTGGAGGTCGCCCGCGGTCTCGGCCCGGACGACGTGGTGGTCGTGCTGCTGCCGGACAGCGGCCGCGGCTACCTGAGCAAGATCTTCAACGACGACTGGATGAACGACTACGGGTTCCTGGAGGAGGGCGAGGAGACCGTCGTCCGGGTCGGGGACGTGCTCCGGTTCAAGGAGGGGCCGCTGCCCTCGCTGGTCCACATGCACCCGGAGGAGACCGTCGGCGAGGCCGTGGACGTGCTGCGCGAGTACGGCGTCTCGCAGATGCCGGTGGTCAAGCCGGGGGCCGGGCACCCGGACGTGATGGCGGCCGAGGTCGTCGGTTCGGTCGTCGAACGGGAGCTGCTGGACGCGCTGTTCGCGCAGCGGGCCGGGCTGGGCGATCCGCTGGAGAAGCACATGAGCGAGCCGCTGCCGCACGTCGGCTCCGGCGAGACGGTCGGCGACCTGATGCCGGTGCTGGAGAACGCGGACGCGGCGGTCGTCCTCGCCGAGGGCAAGCCGGTCGGCGTCGTCAGCCGGCAGGACCTGCTGGCCTACCTGGCCCGCGAAGGGAAGTGAGCCGCCGGGGCCCAACGGCCGCTCCTGACCTGGTAGTTCGGTCGGCGGAGGGGCTGATTCCGGTCCGGTGCCCAGGAGTTCCCACACGTCACGGTGCGGAAAGGCGGGGTTAACATCCGTCCGGCATCGTGAGTTTTGCAAGGCGTCGAGCGCTTCCGGAGCGGCTCCCGGATCTCGGACGCCGGACACGCGCCCCGCTCACGGAGGCGGACGTGTCCAGGCGGGGACCGCCGTCGTCCCGCCTCTGGTGCCACGCACCGGGGTGCGGCGGTCCCCGCCCTTCCCCGCCCTCCCGGATTTTCCGCGCTGCATATCGTCATGCATAGTCGTGACGTCGTGAATAAGTGACGTCGTGGACCAGCGCGAGGAGGACGGGATGAGCAGCGCGAGCGCCCGGTTGCTGCGGCTCTTCGAGGGGCACCGGCTGACGCCGACGCAGCGCCGGATCGCCCACTGCATGGTGCGCCGCGCGGGCGACGCGCCGTTCCTCTCCAGCGTCGAGCTCGCCGAACTCGCCGGCGTCAGCCAGCCGTCCGTGACCCGCTTCGCCGTCGCGCTCGGCTTCGACGGCTACCCGGCGCTCCGCAAGCATCTGCGGGACAACGCGCCCGAGGCGGGCGCCCCGGCGCCGGAGGCGGCGGGCGGCGGCGCGGCCGACGCGTACAACGAGTACCAGCAGGCCGTGCACGCCGAGATCGACAACCTGCGGCACCTCGCCGCCACCCTCGCCGACCCCACCCCCGTCGAACGCGCCGGACGGCTGCTCGCCGCCTCCCGGCCGCTGCCCGTCCTCGGGCTGCGCGCCGCCTCGGCGCAGGCCGCCGGGTTCAGCTACTTCGCGGCGAAGGTCCACCCCGACGTGCGGCTGCTGGACGAGGGCGGCACGATGCTCCGCGACCGGATCGACGCCTGTGCCCGCGCCGGTGCCGAGGCGCTGATGTGCTTCGCACTGCCCCGGCACCCGCGCGAGGTCGCCGAGGCGCTCGGGTACGCGCGGGACGCGGGGCTGCGGGTGGTCACCGTCGCCGACAGCGCCTTCGCGCCCGTCGCGCACCCCGAGGACCTGCTGCTGCCCGCCGCCGTCGGCACCGGACTCGCCTTCGACACGGCCTGCGCGCCGATGCTGCTCGGGCGGGTCCTGCTGGAGGCGATGTGCGACGGGCTGCCGGAGGCGCAGGCGCGGCTGGAGGAGTTCGACGTGCGGGCCGTCGAGCTGGGGCTGTTCCTGGACTGAGGAGCCGGTCTCCCGGTGTTCCCCGACGTGCGGTGAGGGGGCGGCGCCTGTGGGTGCGTTGCCGGGTGCGGGTGCGGGTGCGGGTGCGGGTGCGGGTGCGTGTGCGGGTGCGGGTGCCGGTGCGTGGCGGTCGTTTGCGCAGTTCCCCGCGCCCCTTGTGGGGTGTCCGTGCGTCTGCGGGTGCGGGTGCGTGGTGGGTTTTGCGCGGTTCCCCGCGCCCCTGGGGGTGCTTCTGTCCGTGTGCGGTCGGGTGCCGGTGCGCGGTGGCTGGTCGCGCAGTTCCCCGCGCCCCCTGGGGGGTGTCGGGTGCGGGCGCGTGGTGGCTCGCGCCCCCTGTGGGGGCTGCGAACTGCTCTGCGGGTCAAGGGTGTTGGGGGTCCCGTACCGGATGCCGCGGGTCGCGGCCGAGGAAGGCGATGAGGCGGTCGCTGGGGTCGGCCTCGGCCGGGACGGTCACGGGTGGGGCGAACAGCGGGGGTCTGGCGTACGGCGCGGGTACCAGCTGCCGGGCGGTGCGCAGCAGCGCCGTCGCCAGGCGGGGCGGGACGGGCCGGGGCAGTCCGGCGGCCTGCGCGATGTCCCAGGCGTGCACCGCGATCTCCAGCGCGCCGGTGCGGACCACGGCGGCCGCCGTCAGCGGCAGGTCCGCCACCTCGACGAAGCCGCCGGGCCCGCCCGCGCAGATCTCCAGCAGCCGGGTCGCCCGCAGCCGGAAGACCTCGGCCGGATCGGTCCGACTGCCCGCCTCCGTCCGGTCGTTCGGACCGGCGGGCAGCGGGACGCGGCCGTCGCCGAGGCCCTCGCTCAGGGCGGTGAGGGAGTCGTTGGTGTGCCGCAGCAGCGCCTCCAGGTCCCACCGGCGGCACGGCGTCGGGGCCGTCAGCACCGCGCGCGTGACCGGACGGACGGCGCACAGCGCGTAGCCGACGGCCCGCTCCAGCAGCGCGGTGTCGGTCTCCGGGAGCAGCCTCCGCATGCCTCCCCGCTCAGTCCTGGCCGTCGATCTGCATGAACTGCGCGTAGTTGCCGTCCGGGTCCTCGAAGGTGCCGACCCAGAAGCCGTAGTCCGAGTGCTCGACGGGACGGATCCAGCGGGCCCCGAGCTCGTTCAGCCGGGCCTCGGCGGCGCGGATGTCGCGGACGGTGATGTTGAGCAGGTGGCGTCCCGGCTCGATGCCCTGGCCGGCGATGTCGTCCCGGTGGTCGAAGCCGATGTACATGCCGTCCGCGAGGTTGAGCATGTGCTCCTCCCACCGGGCGCCGAGCGGCTCCAGGAGGGTGCGGTAGAAGGCCGCGAGCCGGTCGGGGTCGGTGCTGCCGACGACGATGCCGCAGGTCCCGAGCAGGCTGTCCGTGCCGGTGTGCGCTTGTGTGGTCATGTCCGTGCTCCTCCGCGCTCGTGCCGGCCCGGGGCCGGCGGGTCCGTACACGGGTGGGGACCCGGCGCGGCACGGAAACTCATCGCGCGCGCAGCCGCATCCCCAGCCTGTTGAGGAACCACAGCGCGATCCCGATCAGGAGCAGCACGCCCGCGCGGACGTACACGTCGGCGCCGCGTTCGGCCAGCGGGCTGGCCAGCGCGAGCGCGGTGACGGCGCCGAGGACGGGCAGCGCCGTCGGGGCGCGGAAGTGCGGGTGCGCCACGCGGTCCCGGCGCAGCACCAGCACCGTGACGTTGACCAGCGCGAACACGCACAGCAGCAGGAACGAGGTGGTGTCCCCGAGCCCGGCGATCTCCCCGGTGGCGACCAGCCCGACGGCCAGCAGCGAGACGAACACGATCCCGGTCACCGGGGTGCGGCGGCCGGGCAGGACGCGGCCGAGCGCCGTGGGCAGGATGCCCTCGTTGGCCATGCCGTAGCAGAGCCGGGAGGCCATCATCAGGTTGATCAGCGCTGAGTTGGTGACCGCGAACAGCGCGATGAGCGCGAAGAGTTGCGGCGGGAACGCGACCCCGCCCGCCTTGACGACCTCCAGCAGCGGACCGCTGGACCGCTCCAGCGTCCCGGGGTCGACGAGCAGTGAGGAGACGAGCGCGACGAGCACGTAGACCGTGCCCGTGACGGCGACGCCGATGAACAGGGCGCGGGGGAAGGCGCGGGCCGGATTCCTGGTCTCCTCGGCCATGTTGACCGAGTCCTCGAAGCCGACGAAGGCGAAGAAGCCGAGCGCGGTGGCGCCCATCAGGCCCGTCAGCACCGCCGTCGACGTGTCGCCCGAGGTCTCCAGTTGGGTCAGTCGCGAGGGATCGCCGCCGCCGGTCAGCACCGCGTACGCGCCGATGCCGATGATCACCAGCAGCCCGGAGACCTCGACCAGGGTCAGCACCACGTTCGTCTTCACCGACTCGGACACGCCCCGCAGGTTCAGCGCCGCGAGCGCCGCCACGAACAGCACGGCGACGAGGGTGAGCGGCAGGTCCACGAACGCCGCCAGGTAGTCGCCGCCGAAGGCGAGGGCGGCGGCGCTGGCCGAGGACAGCCCCGAGCAGACCACCATGAAGGCGACCACGAAGGTCAGGAACGGCATCCGGAACGCCCGCTGCGTGTACAGCGCCGCACCCGCCGCGCGCGGGTACTTGCCGACCAGCTCGGCGTAGCTCGCCGCGGTCAGCAGCGCGACGACGAAGCCGATCAGGAACGGCAGCCACAGCGCGCCGCCGACCTTGCCCGCGACCTTGCCGGTGGTGGCGTAGATGCCGGTGCCGAGGATGTCGCCGATCACGAAGAGGATCAGCAGCCGGGTGCCGAGCACGCGCTTGAGCGGCGTCCCGCCCTCGTCGGCGGCGGTCTTCCCGGTGTCCTCACCCTGCTCGGCCATGGCAGGTGCGTTCCCCGCCGCCGAGATCGTTACCGCGCGCGCCCGCCGTCCGTGATGACAGCGGGCGCCGCGCGCGGTCCCATCGAGTCAGGGACGCGGACGAGCAGACCCGAGGAGCAGACCGTGAACCGCACGTCACAGGCCCCGGAACCGCAGCGGCAGACCTCGTCGCCCGGCACCGTCGCGCCCGTCGCGACGCTGGACACCCGCTACAGCGACCCGGGCGCCGCGCCCACCCGCTGGGACGAGGCCCGGCGCAGACTGGCCGCGGCCCAGGTGTTCTGGCTGTCGACCGTACGGCCCGACGGCCGGCCGCACGTGACCCCGCTGCTGACCGTCTGGCAGGACGACGCCCCGCACTTCTGCACCGGGCCCGGGGAGCGCAAGGCCGCGAACCTCGCCGCGAACCCGCACGCGGTCCTGACCTGCGGTGACAGCAGGCTGGACGCGGGTGAGGACCTCGTCGTCGAGGGCACGGCGGTACGGGTCACCGACGAGGAGCGGCTGCGGCGGCTGGCGGCCGTCTGGGCGGAGAAGTACGGCCCGGACTGGCACTTCGACGTCCGGGGCGGCGCCTTCCGGCACTCCGGCGGCGAGGGCGAGGCGCTGGTCTTCGCCCTCGTCCCGTCCGTCGCCTTCGGCTTCCGCAGGGGCGAGGCGGCCCAGACCCGGTGGCGCTTCCCTTGACTTCACGTGCACTTCACCTTCTACGGTCCTGGAGACCGGCCGACGACGAAGGGGAGTTGAGCACCATGGAGTACTCGCACGACGACGAGGGCCTCGCCGGCCAGCCGATCGGCTACTGGTCCGGCGCGGCCGCGAAGGCGATCGTGGGCCACATCCGGGACGCCCTCGCCGGGTACGGGCTGACCCAGCCGCAGTGGTGGGTGCTGAACCAGGCCGCCGAGGCCGGCCCCGCGGGCTGCGACCGCGCCACCATGCTCCGCACCCTCGGCGGCTACCCCGGCCCCGGCGACGACCTGGAGGCCGACACCGACGCCCTCATCACCCGCGCCCTCCTCACCCCCGACGGCCCCCGCCTCCGCCTCACCCCCGAAGGCGCCACCCTCCACGACGAAGTCGCCACCCGCCAGGACGAGTTGCGCGCCCGCATCCACGCAGGCATCCCGAACGAGGAGTACGTCATCGCACTCAAGGTGCTCCAGCGGATGATTGCCAATGTGGGGGGTTCGGCTTGGCACCACTGAGGAGGGTGGGGCGTCGCGGGGCGCGGGGGTGCTGGGGCTGGCCGCGCCCTTTCGGGGGTGCTCGTGAGCCGTCGGCCGGCTGCGCGTTCGGAGGGGCTCGCGTGCGGGGAGCACTTCGGGGAAGCCCCACGCCCCTTCGGAAGCGGGGGACCACCCCCGCACGCGCGGGGAGCACAGTTCGTGACCTGTGGGTTTACTGGGCGGGGGCCATGCGTTCGGCAGCTTTTGGGGAATTGCGCAAAGAGGGCCTTTCGGTCATCGCGGGCTGGGTCACCCGCGAGAGCGTCGGGCGGTGACCGGGGGTACCGAACGGACGATAGTCGGCTGTCCGGTGAAGTGTCGCCCGCTCGCGAGAAGTTGGAACGTGTGGCCAGCCAAAGCCTTCGGGTGGCCACGTCGCCTCATCGGCAGGATCCCGCACGCGCAGGGAATGCGGCCCCAGCGTTCCGAACTGTGCCCATGCTCGGGGTCAACCCCGCATACGCGGGGAGTGCCGGTCCGGCTACTACACCCGCAGCGAGGACGCGGGGTCACCCGCGCAAGTGCGGGGAGCGCCGAGCAGAGCTGGATGACGGCACCACGAACTCGGGACCACCCCGAGGCCCCGCCGGTCATCGACTACGGCCAGGGGCCACCCCCGCACGCGCGGGGAGCACCCGGGAACGGGCCCTGGTGTGCCGGGAGTTGGGGGACCACGCCCGCACGCGCGGGGGGCACATCGAGCCGAGCGTCGCACCAGAGGTGACGACGGGACCACCCCCGCAAGCACGGGGACCACAGTTCCCGGCCTGTGATGCTAGCGAGCGTGAGCCGCGCTTTCGGCAACTTCCGGGCAATCGGGCAAAGCGCACCCATCAGTCATGGCGGGGCAGTTAAGGCGGCCCCCGCCCGGACGATACCCCTGCCCGGCGAAGTCCCCCCTGACCCACCCCAGTTGAGGCACCAGACCGAAAGGCCCCCCGGCGCCGCCCCCTCAGCCCCCCGACTCCCGCACCATCTCCTCCACCGTCTGTGGCGCCCGCACCGTCGAGAAGTGGACGTCGTCGGGCGACGTCGTGAAGGCGTAAACCCCCGGGCGGAGGAGGGAGTTGTAGGTGAAGGGGGTGGAGAAGTAGTAGGCGCCGGTGTCGAGGAGGGTGATGTGGTCGCCGGGGGTGAGGGGTGGGAGGGGGCGGGCGTGGGCGGTGAGGTCGCCGGTGAAGCAGCAGGGGCCCGCGATGTCCTGGGGGACGGGGTCGCCGGTGAGGGGGTGGCCGTCGGGGTCGTAGGGGGCGACGCGGAGGGGCCAGGAGTCGGGGGCGAAGACGGTGCGGACGGCGAGCTGGGCGCCGGCGTGGGTGACGGCGATCCGGCGGCCGCCCGCCGTCTTGGTGTACTCGACGCGGGCGAGGACCGTCCCGGCCTTCGCGGTCAGCGCCCGGCCGAACTCGGTGACCAGCCCGTACCGCCCGTCGAACAGGCCGGGGGCGGTGCGCGCGAGGAGCCGGGCGTAGGCGCCGAAGGCGGGGGGCTCGTCCGAGGTGAAGTCGACGGGGAGGCCGCCGCCGAGGTCGAGGACGCGTACGCGCGGGGTTCCGGCGGCCGCGTTGATCTCCTCGGCCAGCTCGTAGACCTCGCGGACGCCCTCGGCCATGAGGTCCAGCGGGACGCCCTGGGAGCCGCTGTGCACGTGCAGCCGGGTCAGCCAGGGGCGGTCGAGGAAGGCGCGGACGAGCCACTCGCGCGCACCCGGGTCGCGCAGTCCGACGCCGAACTTGGACGTGGCCGTCGCGGTGCTCATCGCCCCGATCGAACCCCCGCCGACCTGCGGGTTCACCCGTAGTCCGAGCCGGAGTGACTCCTCGGCCCGGCCGGGTACGAGCGCGTCGAGGCGGTGCAGTTCCTGCGGGTTGTCGGCGTTGACGGCGATGCCGAGGTCGAGGGCCTCGCGGAGCTCGGCGGGGGTCTTGGCGGGGGAGTCGAGGACGGTGTGCCGGGCCGGAACCCCGGCGGCGCGGGCCAGCGCCAGTTCGCCGGGGCTGGCGGTCTCGCAGCCGATGCCCTCCCCGGCGAGCAGCCGGAGCACGGGCACGAGCGAGGCGGCCTTCACGGCGAAGGTGTGCAGCACCTCCTGGCCGGGGGCGGTCACCTCGTCGAAGGCGGTGCGCAGCGCGGCCGCGGCGTCGCGGACGGTGCGCACGTCGAGCAGTGCGGCGAGCGGCTGCCCGTCCTCCGTCACCAGGCCCTGGCGGACGGCGGCCGCCACGGCGAGGTCGCGGCGGGCGGCGGGGCCGGTTCCGGGGGCGGGGGAGTCGGTGGCGTCCATGGGGCCAGCGAAGCACGGAACCGGGGGCGGCGGGCGCGTACGGCCGGACTGTCCGGGGGTGAGGGAGGCCCTGTTGACTAGCTCTATTCACTCCGTAGAGTGTGTGAATAGTTGAATCCAGGGCGGCACATCGAGGTACCCGAGGCACAGCAGCGCACCACGCGATCCAGGGAGGCAGGGCCATGGCAGGACCGCGACCCGTGAGTGCCCCGCGCGGGAGCCGGATCAGCGCCCGGGGGTGGCCGCAGGAGGCCGCCCTCCGGATGCTCATGAACAACCTCGACCCCGAGGTCGCCGAACACCCGGACCAGCTGGTCGTCTACGGCGGCACCGGCAAGGCCGCCCGCGACTGGCGCTCCTTCGACGCCATGGTGCGCACCCTGAAGACCCTCGGCGACGACGAGACGCTGCTCGTGCAGTCCGGCAAACCGGTCGGCGTGCTCCGCACGCACGAGTGGGCGCCCCGCGTCCTGCTCGCCAACTCCCACCTCGTCGGCGACTGGGCGAACTGGGAGGAGTTCCGCCGCCTCGAAGCCCTCGGGCTCACCATGTACGGCCAGATGACGGCCGGTTCGTGGATCTACATCGGCACCCAGGGCATCCTCCAGGGCACCTACGAGACCTTCGCCGCCGTCGCCGCCTCGCTCGCCTCCCGGGGCGTCACCGACCAGCCGTCCCTCGCCGGGACGATCACGCTCACCGCCGGACTCGGCGGCATGGGCGGCGCCCAGCCGCTCGCCGTGACCATGAACGGCGGCGTGGCCCTCTGCGTCGAGTGCGACCCGTCCCGCATCGAGCGGCGCATCGCGCACGGCTACCTCGACGTCCGCGCGCACAGCCTCGACCACGCCCTGGAGCTGGTCACCCGGGCCCGCGACGAGCGCCGTCCGCTGTCCGTCGGGCTGCTCGGGAACGCCGCCGAGATCCTGCCGCGCCTCCGGGCGGCGGACGCGCCGGTCGACGTCGTCACCGACCAGACCTCGGCCCACGACCCGCTCTCCTACCTCCCCGCCGGAGTCGCCTTCGAGGACATGGCGGCGCTCGCCGCCGAGCGGCCCGCCGAGTTCACCGAGCGGGCCCGCGAGTCCATGGCCCGGCACGTCGAGGCGATGGTCGGCTTCCAGGACGCGGGCGCCGAGGTCTTCGACTACGGCAACAGCATCCGCGGCGAGGCCCGACTGGCGGGCTACGGCCGCGCGTTCGACTTCCCCGGCTTCGTCCCCGCCTACATCCGCCCGCTGTTCTGCGAGGGCAGGGGCCCGTTCCGCTGGGCCGCGCTCTCCGGCGACCCGGCGGACATCGCCGCCACCGACCGCGCCCTGCTCGACCTCTTCCCCGGCAACGCCTCGCTGGCCCGCTGGCTCACCCTCGCCGGTGAGCGCGTCCACCACCAGGGCCTGCCCGCGCGGATCTGCTGGCTCGGCCACGGCGAACGGCACCTCGCGGGGCTGCGGTTCAACGAGATGGTGGCCTCCGGCGAGCTGTCCGCGCCGCTGGCGATCGGCCGGGACCACCTGGACTCGGGCTCGGTGGCCTCCCCGTACCGCGAGACGGAGTCGATGCTCGACGGCTCCGACGCGATCGCCGACTGGCCGCTGCTGAACGCCCTGGTCAACACCGCCTCCGGCGCCTCCTGGGTCTCCCTGCACCACGGCGGCGGCGTCGGCATGGGCCGCTCGATCCACGCCGGGCAGGTGTGCGTCGCCGACGGCACCGAGCTCGCCGCGCGGAAGCTGGAGCGGGTGCTCACCAACGACCCGGCCACCGGCGTCATCCGGCACGTCGACGCCGGGTACGAGCGCGCTGCCGAGGTGGCCCTGGAGCACGGAGTACGGGTACCGATGCGCGAGGAGAACGAGTGACGGCAGTGCAGCAGGACCGCAAGCTCCCGGCGGGCGAGCCCGACGGCTTCCACCGCATGTGGCGCGAACTCGCCCCCGTCGGCCGCGACTCGGGCTCCGGCGGCTACCGCCGCTACGCCTGGACCGGCGCCGACGCCGACTGCCGCGCCTGGTTCCGCGAGCAGGCCGAGGCACGCGGACTCGCCTACGAGGTCGACCGCAACGGCAACCAGTGGGCCTGGCTCGGCGACCCGGCCGCGGGCGACGCCGTCGTCACCGGCTCGCACCTCGACTCCGTCCCCGACGGCGGCGCCTTCGACGGCCCCCTCGGCGTCGTCTCCGCGCTCGCCGCCGTCGACGAGCTGCGCGCGCGGGGCCACGCCCCCCAACGCCCCCTCGGCATCGTCAACTTCGGCGACGAGGAGGGCGCCCGCTTCGGCCTCGCCTGCGTCGGCTCCCGCCTCACCGCGGGCGTCCTCGACCCGGCGCGCGCCCGCGAACTCCGCGACGGCGACGGCGTCACCCTGGCCCTGGCCATGGAACGCGCCGGGTACGACCCGGACGCCCTCGGCCCCGACCCCGAACGGCTCGCCCGCATCGGCGCGTTCGTCGAGCTGCACATCGAACAGGGCCGCGCCCTCGCCGGCACCCCGCACCCCGTCGGCGTCGCCTCGGCGATCTGGCCGCACGGCCGCTGGCGCTTCGACTTCCACGGCGAGGCCAACCACGCGGGCACCACCCGCCTCGCCGACCGCCGCGACCCGATGCTCACCTACGCCGCCTCCGTCCTCACCGCACGCGAGCAGGCCGAACTCGCCGGAGCGCTGGCCACGTTCGCGAAGATCTCCGTCGAACCCAACGGCGTCAACGCCATCCCGTCCCTCGTCCGCGGCTGGCTCGACAGCCGCGCCGCCGACGAGGACACCCTCGCCGCGCTGGTCTCCGCCGTGGAGAAGGCCGCCGTCGCGCGCGGCCACGCCGACGGCGTCGAGGTGGCCGTCACCCGCGAGTCCTTCACCCCCGTCGTCGACTTCGACCACGGCCTGCGCGACCGGCTCGCCCGCGGCCTCGGCGGCGCCCCCGTCCTGCCCACCGGCGCGGGACACGACGCCGGAATCCTCTCCGGCGCCGTGCCGACCGCGATGCTGTACGTCCGCAACCCCACGGGCGTCTCGCACTCGCCCGCCGAGTCCGCCGAGGAGGACGACTGCGTGGCCGGAGTGCACGCCCTCGCCGACGCGCTGGAGGGCCTGACGTGCGGCAGCTGACCTACTGGTGCGAACACGCCCGGCTGGACGGCACCGTCGCGGAGGGCGTCACCCTCCACACCGCGCCGGACGGCACCCTCGCCGAGGTCCGCGCGGGCCAGGAGGTGCCCGACGGGGCCACCGTGCTGCGCGGGCTCACCCTCCCCGGCCTCGCCAACACCCACTCGCACGCCTTCCACCGGGCCCTGCGCGGCACCACCCAGACCGGCCGCGGCACCTTCTGGACCTGGCGCGAACTCATGTACCGGACGGCCGCCCGGCTCACCCCGGACAGCTACCACGCGCTCGCCCGCGCCGTGTACGCCGAGATGGCGCTGGCCGGGATCACCCGCGTCGGCGAGTTCCACTACCTGCACCACGCGCCCGGCGGCACCCGGTACGCCGACCCCAACGCCATGGGCGAGGCGCTCCTCGCCGCCGCCGCCGACGCGGGCCTGCGCATCACCCTCCTCGACACCGCCTACCTCGCCTCCGGCTTCGGCCCCGGCGGCACCGGCGCGCCCCCCGAGGAGCACCAGCTCCGCTTCTCCGACGGCACCGCGGACGCCTGGGCCGAGCGCGCCTCCGCCCTCGCCGACCGCGCCGCCGTCCTGCCGCACGCCCTCGTCGGCGCCGCCGTCCACTCCGTACGGGCCGTCCCCGCAGGGGAGTTGGCGGCCGTCGCCGGCTGGGCCGGGGAGCGCGGGGCCCCGCTGCACGTCCACCTGTCCGAGCAGACCGCCGAGAACGACGCCTGCCGCGCGGCGCACGGCCGTACCCCGGCCCGCCTCCTCGCCGACCACGGCGTCCTCGGCCCCCGCACCACCGCCGTGCACGCCACGCACCTCACCGACGAGGACGTCGCGCTGCTCGGCGGCACCGGCGCCGGTGTGTGCATGTGCCCCACCACCGAACGCGACCTCGCCGACGGCATCGGCCCCGCCGTCGCGCTCCAGCGCGCCGGCAGCCCGCTCTCGCTCGGCAGCGACAGCCACGCCGTCGTCGACCTGCTGGAGGAGGCCCGCGCCATGGAGCTCGACGAGCGCCTCCGCACCCGCACCCGCGGCCACTGGAGCGCCGACCAGCTGCTGCGCGCCGCCACCGAGGACGGGCACGCCGCGCTCGGCGCCCCCGGCGCCGGACGCCTCACCCCCGGCGCCCCCGCCGACTTCACCACGCTCGCCCTCGACTCCGTCCGCACGGCAGGGCCGCCGCCCGAACTCGGCGCCGAGACCGCCGTGTTCGCCGCGACAGCGGCCGACGTACGGCACACCGTCGTCGGCGGCCGCCACATCGTCCGCGACGGCGCCCACACCACCGTCCCCGACGTCGCCGGAGCCCTCCGCACGGCGATCACCGCCCTGCACACCTGACCCGTCCGCACCCCTCGATCCGCACCCACCGGCACCACCACCGCACCGCAAGAAGGACACATGACCACCACCCTCCTCACCGGCATCCGGACCCTCGTCACCAACGACCCCGCACTGGAAGGCGCCGAGGGCCCCCTCGGCCTGGTCGAGGACGCGGCCGTCGTCATCGAGGGCGAGCGCATCGCCTGGGCCGGACCCGCCGCACAGGCGCCTGCCGCGGACACGGCGCACGACCTGGGCGGACGCGCCGTCCTCCCCGGCTTCGTCGACTCGCACAGCCACCTCGTCTTCGCCGGTGACCGCACCGCCGAGTTCAACGCCCGCATGTCCGGCCGCTCCTACACGGCCGGCGGCATCCGCACCACCGTCGCCGCCACCCGCGCCGCGAGCGACGAGGAGCTGGCGGCCACCCTCGCCCGCTACATCGCCGAGTGCCGCCGCCAGGGCACCACCACCCTGGAGACCAAGTCCGGCTACGGCCTCACCGTCGAGCAGGAGGCCCGCGCCCTGCGCATCGCCTCCGAGCAGCTGGACGAGGTCACCTACCTCGGCGCGCACATCGTCGGCCCCGAGTACGCCGACGACCCGGACGCGTACGTCTCCCTCGTCGCGGGCGAGATGCTCCAGGCGTGCGCCCCGTACGCGCGCTGGGTCGACGTGTTCTGCGAGAAGGGCGCCTTCGACGGCGACCAGGCCCGCACCATCCTCACCGCGGGCGCGGCCCAGGGCCTCATCCCCCGCGTCCACGCGAACCAGCTCGGCCAGGGCCCCGGCGTCCAGCTCGCCGTGGAGCTCGGCGCGGCCTCCGCCGACCACTGCACGCACCTGAGCGACGCCGACGTCGACGCGCTCGGCCAGGCCGAGAACACCGTCGCGACGCTGCTGCCCGGCTGCGAGTTCTCCACCCGCGCCGTCTACCCGGACGCCCGCCGCCTGCTGGACGCGGGCGCCACCGTCGCCCTGTCCACGGACTGCAACCCGGGCTCCTCGTTCACCTCGTCCGTCCCGTTCTGCATCGCCATCGCCGTGCGCGAGATGGGCATGACCCCCGACGAGGCCGTCTGGTCCGCCACCGCAGGCGGCGCCCGGGCCCTCCGCCGCGACGACATCGGCCGCATCACCCCCGGCGCCTACGCCGACCTCACCACCCTCGACGCCCCCTCCCACGTCCACCTCGCCTACCGCCCGGGCGTCCCCCTGGTGGACGGCGTCTGGTACCGGGGGGTGCGGCAGTAACCGCCCTTCCGGCCCGAAACCACGAAGCCGCCGTCCCACAGGAGTTGGGGCGGCGGCTTTGTGGGTGGTTCTGCTCAGTCCCAGGTGAGCCACTGCCCTTCGGGGCCGACGTGCAGGTTCATGCGTTCAACGGCGGGCCGGCCGCCCTTCTCCCACTGGGTGACCTGCTGAGCGATGCCGTCCCACAAGCGTTCCGGTCCGCCCTGCCGGGCCAGCCAGCCGCCCTCCTCCTCGTACACCGACGCCCATGATCCGGCTTTGACGTCGAGGAAGATGTGCTCCGTGCGGCCGTTGCGCGGGAGCATGATGCGCTGCGTGCCAGGAGCTGCGAATTGTGCGACGAACCGGGGAGTCCACTCGTCCAGCACGTCGGCGCCGAGTTCCGTCTTCTCCGCCTTGCCCTCGTCGAGGTCGGGCAGCACCCCCAAGGGGGGCGCCTGGTGCGGGCGAGCGAGCATGAACGACACCTGCCCGCCCAGGACGGGGCCGCTGGCCGTGCCGTCGTCCGCGACAGTCAGGCGTACGAGTTCGGAGGCGCCCATCCACCCGACGACCGTGGCCAGGATCTCGCCGCCTGGCCGGGTCTGCGCGATCCACTCCGCGGGGATGGTGTGGACGCCGCAGGTGGCGATCACGTGGTCGTACGGGGCTCCGCCGTCGTGGCCACGTAGCCCGTCCCCTACGACCAGGTCGGGCCAGTAGTTCAAGCCGGCGAGGGCGACCCCGGCGCGGAAGGAGACCTCTTCGTCAACCTCGACCGAGGTCACCTGCTCGTCGCCGAGCACGTGGCTCAGCAGGGCGGTCGAGTAGCCGGTACCGGTTCCGATCTCCAGCACCTTCGCACCGGGCTTGGCCCCCAGCTCCTCCAGCATGCGCACGACCAGGCTCGGAAGCGTCGAGGAAGAGGTGGGCCGCTGTGCGATCCGTCCCTCGACTTCGCCGGGTACGACGGCCCCGGCCACCTGCGTCACCAGCGTGGCGTCTTCGTAGACGCGGCCAAGGGCGCCGTCCGAGTCGGCGGGGGGCATCGGCCGGTACCAGCCCCCGTCTTCGTACTCGAACCAGCCGCCCGCGAGGAACGCCTCGCGCGGCACGGCCAGGACTGCCGCCCCCCACTCAGGACTTCGCAATACGCCGGCCTCGGACAGCCGCCGCGCCAGGCCGGCTCGCTGTCCTTCGGATGACAAACTCTCGCTCACTGTCACTTCCCTTTCTCCAGTAGGTCGGCGATGGCGCGGGTGAGGGGAAGATCGGCGGCGGCTTCGAGCCACGCCCACTGCCCGTTCGGGTTGCACTCCAGGAACCACCACGAGCCGTCCGGGGCGACGGCGAAGTCGAAGGCCCCGTAGTTCAGGCCGAAAGCGTCGAGGAAGCGCAGGAGAGCGCGGCGTAACTCCGCGGGACAGCCCACGGACTCGTATTCGAGGCTCGTGTACTCGGCTCGCCAGTCCACGACGCCGGGCGGTGCGCTGATGCGCGCGCAGAAGACCTCTTCGCCGACGGCCACGGCACGGATGTCGGAGGTCTTCTCGACCTGGGCCTGGAAGAGGTGGGCGCATCGGCGCAGGGAGTCGTCGATCTCATGCGGCTTCACGGGGGCCGCCCAGATGCCTGCCGGTTCACCACCCACGTCGTAGGGTCCGGCGTGCAGCGGCTTGTAGAGGGTGGGCTGTTCGGCCGTGAACGCCTGTGCCTCGGCCGGTTCGTTGGTGATGAGCGTGCGCGGAACGTGGAGCCCGACGCGTACCGCCTCGGCGAGCTGGGCCGGCTTGTACTCGCCCCTCGCGATGGCTTGAGGGTGACTCAGGTAGAGGCAGTCCGGAAGTGCACCCAGCACGCCTCCGAGGCCGCGGCGGTTCTCCTGAGCGGCGAAGCGTGCCGCCTGCTCGCCCTCCCGGGGGTGCGTGTACGGGCTGGGGCGTCGGTGGTACAGCGCCCTCGCCTCGGCGAGGGCTGCCGCCCGCTCGCCCACGGACAGCTTCCCCTGCCACCCGCGCGGACCGGTGCAGGCCGACAGGCCGACCCGGTCCGGGAAATCCCGGCCCGGGTCGAACCGCAGGACGGGCACCCCGCGCCGGTTCAGCTCAGCGATCACGAGATCGGCAGTGGCGTCTTCGTATTCGGTCGCGACCAACACCGGGCGCCCGTCCATCAGTTACCCCCTCAGTCCTGCGACGCGTCGTGGCCGCTGTCGCCGTCCTGCTGTCCGTCCTTGCTGACCTGCGTGGGCGGGTAGGTGTTCACGGACGTGCCGTGCTTTCCGAGTTCGGCGGGCGTCATGACGCCGTCAGCGCCCACCCAACGGCCCGTCTGGGTTTCGGAGTCGATCCCCTCGTACCGCCAGGGGGAGGGTTCGCCATTGCGGAGGGGCGCCATGCGGTTCATGCCCCACGGGGTCAGGGATGCGGTGGTGGAGTTCCGGGTCACGGTTTCTCCTTCATGCGCCTGCTGACGCGAGGGCTTTCCCCGCGCCACCTTCACTTGCGCCCGTCCCGGCCGCGGGGCTCTGCCCACGTGCGATGGGGCGGGAGTTGATGGGGCCGCCCTGAACGGAGACGGGGGAGCCACGCCCGCGGAACGCGGGCCTTCGCTCAGGGCGACCCGGCTCAATACGTGGCGAGCGATGCGCCGACCACCAGGCCGCACGAGGCGGCGATGACGATGATGAACAGGACCCCCGCGTACCGGCCGACGAGTCGCCGGATCACGGCCGCATCCAGGTGCGCCAGGGGCGCGTGACGATCTCCCGGTACGTGAGATGCAGGGGGTTGCGGCCGGAGTTTTCGAGCGCCCACTCCTTGTGAACGAGGACCGCTCGGCGTCCGCTCACAGGCGCCTCTTCGTTGACCGCTCGTTCTGCACCGCCAAGAGAGCGCTGATCTCCTCTCGGGCGGTCAGGCGCTCGATCTTCTCGGGCCTGGCGTCCCACTCCCGGCCGCCGTTGAGCGGCCGGAGCTGGAGGTACGGGCCTTCGCTGCCCATCACCACGCCGACCTTGCCGTCGTGCTCGGGGTCTTTCGCCAGCGTGCCGTTGGGCACTTCCGTGGCGCCCGGCCTTCTGTCGGTGGTTGCCATGACCACGAACCTACGAGCACGCAGAGGCATGACCCAGACACGCGACGTGGCACTTACCTGGCTGTACGTCACGAAGTGCCACGTTGCGTTGTAGTTACCCGGTGACGCCCAGGTGAGAGGCCATGTCCCGCATGCCTGTGGTCAGCGTCCGCTTGCGCTTCGTCAGGATGTCCTCCATGACGTAGCGCGCCATCATCTGGTGCTTCAGCCACTCCGGCGAGGTCCGGCGGATGGAGTTGAGCTCATCCATCGCATCCTGGTGCGACCCCAGTCGGGCGTGAGCCTGGGCGACATCCAGCCGGTGCCGGTCCCAGTTGTTCGCGCTCGTCCGGCCGAAACGCTTCAACGCCTTTGCTCCGACCGGCCCTTCATCGGCTCGGCGGAGCACACCACGAGAATCCCCGATCAGCGCGAGGTCTTCGATGACCTTCGTCTCGGCCGTCACCGGCCCGAACGTGGTCCAGTGCTCGGGGAAGTTCACGTGCTCGGAGTCCAGGGCGCTGGCGGCCGTCGCCGTCATGCGTCGGGCCTCCCTCGCGACGTCCGGCCGGTTGTTCCGCACGGCCGCGGAGGCGGCACGCTGAAGAAGCTCACCCCACACGGCCAACTCACCTTGCGTGGCGCTGGAGATGCGCGGCTCGACCTCCGAGGCCGTCGTGGTGGCCAGACGTTCCGCTTCGTCGAAGCGGTCCTGCCTCAGGAGTAGCCATGCAAGGCCCACGACACCCGTGGCGGCCATGCCGGTCTTCCCCACCTCCCTGGCTTCCCTGATGCCCTGGGAGAGCGCGTGGTAGGCCATGTCGTACCGCCTGACCTGCGTCAGGAACTTACCTGCGAGCAGGAAGGCCCCTGCGCGCACGGCAGCGGCCTGCTGTCGAGCATCTTCATCCTCGGCGGTCACGACCGCGGCCTCGGAGGCGCTCAGGATGCCGGGGAGCTTCTTTGCGACGGAGTCGTAGCGGTCTGCGTGGTACAGGCTGTGCGCGTCGTCGATGTCGCGCTGAATCGCGGCCGGATCGACGGGCTGAGGTGGCTCCACCAGCACTTCGGACAGACCGACGGGCGGCATGAGCGCTCGTCTCAGCTCCGCGAGCCTGGGGCCGTCTCCTTCGGCTGCACGGACCGGGTCGGGGACTTCCGTTGCGAAGAGACTGGAGGTCGTGGTGCCGAGGGCCCGCGCGAGTGTGTGAAGGGTCTCGACCCTGGCGTCCCCGCCCTGCTCGACCTTGCGTACGACGCCCACGGACAGGTCGGCCTCTTCGGCAAGTTGCTCCTGGCTCCAGCCCATGCGGCGGCGATGATTCCGGACGTTCTCGGCAAGCGACGACATAAAATCACCTCCTTGCCAGCGTACGTTCCCTGGGAAAGCGAAAGCCCTGACCCGTGAAATTCCTGGACCTCTCCTCCAACGGCCGGGAGTTGGGCGAAGAGAGCGTGGAATTCAGCAGGCGGCTCCGCACGCCTACGAGAGCGCCGACCGCTCAACACCGCGTCCCGGAAACCCTGGTGCACACGGCCCTCCGTGAGGGTGGCGTACGCGACGAATCCACGGGAAGACCGGGAAGACGGACAAGGCGAAGGAGGAGCCCGCTGATGGGCAAGCATGGCGACGGAAAGGGCGGCGAGGAGGGCGACAAGAAGCAGTCGCCCCGGGAGTCGGACGGCAAGTGGCCGCCCGAGCGGAAGTAGCGCGGTGACCGGGCACGAAGACCTCGTCAGGGCGCTGAGGGGCAGGGGTGCCGTGCCGCCGGGCTGGGCGGATGCGGTGGCCGGGGTCGACCGGGGCCGGTTCGTGCCGGACCGGACGGAGAGCCTGGACCGCGCCCGTGACCCGGAGGAGTGGGCGCGGGCGGTCTACGACGACACGGCGATCGTGACCCGGACCGATGCGCACGGCGTTCCGGTCTCCAGCTCGTCCATGCCGTCCCTGATGCTGGAGATGCTCGCGCTGCTCGGCGTGCGGGAGGGGGATCGCGTACTGGAGATCGGGACCGGTACGGGGTACAACGCCGCGTTGCTGACGCACCGGCTGGGCGAGGCGCGGGTGGTGAGCGTCGAGAGCGCGTCCGAGGTGCTCGACGTGGCACGCGGGAGTCTGCACGGCTGCGGCATGCGGCCGCTCCTCGTGCCGGGCGACGGACTGCTGGGGCACCCCGAACGGGCCCCGTACGACGGCATCGTGGCCACCTGCACGCTCGGCGGTGTCCCGGCGGCCCTGCTGGAGCAACTCGCCGACGGCGGCAGGCTCGTCACCCCGTACGGCAACAGTTTCCACTCCTACAGCCTGCTGACGCTCACCAAGCGGGGGAGGGGAGGCACCGGACGGTTCTCCGGGAGTCCGGCGTTCATGTGGGCGGAGGCGCACCGCCCGTCCCGCCCGTTGATCCGCGAGGTCTACGACGGGCAGCCCGGCGAGATCGCCGGGACGGACATCGATCCGCGCACGCTGGAGGAGCCGGACGCACGCTGGTTCCTCTCCCGTTTCGTTCCCTTCGCCCGCCCGGTGCTGTACGAGGCGGAGGACGGCTCGGGGGAGGCCACGTACTGGCTGCTGTCCGACGATGCCCGTTCCTGGGCGACGGTCGAATACGTCCCGGGCCGCGAGGAGTTCGAGACCGAGCAGCACGGGGACCGCAGGCTGTGGGACGAGGTCGGGGACGCCCACGCGCGGTGGCTCGCCTTGGGCACTCCCGCGCGGGACCGGTTCGGCCTCACCTTCACCGGTGACGGTGCCGAGCCGGAGCTGTGGCTCGACGAGCCGGGGAATCCCGTCCGCCTCGCGGAGTGAGCCGCGTACGACGAAGGCGCCGCCCCGCACGAGTTGCGGGGCGGCGCCTTTTCGGTGACGTCGGAGCCGGGGGTCAGACCTTGGCCGGCTCGCGGGTGGCGTCGCCGGCCGGGGCGGGGTCCGGGCCGTCGTCGTCGGGGGTGCCGCCCCCGCCGTTCGGGCCGTTGTCGGAGGGGCCCTCGTCGGACTCGGCCTCGGCGGCCATTTCCTGTTCGATGCGTTCCAGGGACGGGTTGCGCCAGGCGCTGCGGACGCCCCAGAAGTAGAACAGCAGGCCCAGGGCGGCGACGACGGCGAGGTCCCAGCCGGGGGCCAGGTAGCCCTGGCCGCCGAACTCGGTGCCGCCGGCCCAGGAGGTGGCGGCCATCACCAGCAGGTAGGTCACGACCCACGCGCCGGCCTTGAGGTGCGGCTTGAGCTCGGCCCAGGGCTTGCGCAGCTCGTACCAGGCCCAGATCGGCAGGCCCACGGCCATGATCAGGATGACCTTGCCGGTGAGCGGCCAGCGGCCCCAGTAGAGGACCAGCGAGCCGAAGACCATCGCCAGCGGCGCGATGACCGGCATCGCCCGCAGCCGCACCGGACGGCCGAGCCCGGGCGACAGGCGCCGCAGGGACATCACGGCGACGGGACCGGTGATGTACGAGATGACGGTCGCGACGGACACGATCTCGGCGAGCGAGCCCCAGCCGCGGAAGACCGCGAGGAAGAGGAACGCGATGACGAGGTTGAGCACCAGCGCCGGGCGCGGGATGCCGGTCTTCTTGTCGACGCGGCCGAAGATGCCGGGCAGGTGCCCGTTCTCCTGCACGCCGTGGATCATCCGCGAGGTCGTCGCGGCGTAGATCATGCCGGTGCCGGAGGGCGAGATGAACGCGTCCGCGTACAGCAGCAGCGCCAGCCAGTTGAGGCCCCAGGCGAGGGACAGGTCGGCGAGCGGCGAGTCGTAGGCGAGGCCCGCCCAGCCGCCTGCGTCGTTCAGGTCGGCGGCCGGGACGGCGCCGAGGAAGGCGACCTGGAGGGCCAGGTAGATCAGCAGCGCGATGACGATGGAGCCGATGACGGCCTTCGGCAGCGAGCGGCCCGGCGTACGCGCCTCGGCGGCCATGTTGATCGGCGACTGGAAGCCGTTGTACGCCCAGACGATGCCGGAGACGGCGACGGCGGTGAAGACGGCGCTCCAACCGTTGGGCGCGAAGCCGCCGTTGTCCTTGATGTTGCTGGTGTCGAAGTGCGCGGCGATGAGCGCGCCCGCCGTCAGGATCGGTACGACGACCTTGAAGACGGTGATCGCGGTGTTCGTCTTGGCGAACAGGGTGATCGCGAACCAGTTGAGGAAGAAGTAGAAGACGAGCAGCACGCTTGCGAGCGCGACGCCGCTGCCGGTCAGCTCCTTCCCGTCGAACAGTCCCTGTGCCCAGTCGAAGGACCAGGAGCTCATGTACTGGACGGAGGCCGTGGCCTCCCCGGGTATGACGGAGACGATCGCGATCCAGTTGGCCCAGGCGGCGAGGTAGCCGGCGAGCGAACCGTGCGAGTACTGGCCGTAGCGGACCATGCCGCCCGCCTTGGGGAACATCGCGCCGAGTTCGGTGTACGTGAGCGCGATGGTCAGCGCCACGACGGCGCCGATGACCCAGGCCAGGATGGCGGCCGGGCCTGCGATGGCTGCGGCGCGTTCGGCTCCGAAGAGCCAGCCGGAACCGATGATGGATCCGAGGCCGGTGGCGGTGAGTGCCACGGTGCCCAGAGACCGACGGTAACTACCTTGCTGCGAATCGTTCTTGCTGGGCAAGATTCCGAACTCCCTTCGCCTCCGTGACTGGACGTGGGACCAGCCCGAGACAGGGATTCGGGATCACCGAAAGCGAGACAGGGGCCGAGTCCTGCCGTTCGTCGGGATATCAGCGGTCAGAACCCGGTCATGCTCTCACGTGCACCTTGCAGCCAGTTTGCTCAGGCACAGTGACAAATCCCATCCGCGCAGGGGTGCGTGAGGCCTTCGCGGCCGGGAAGTGATGGAAGCGTGCACAGGGAGTGGGGCGGGCCTGCGGGCGCTCACGGGGAGCGCGTTCGCGGGTGCGCGGAGGAGCGTCGAGGGCGTGTGCAATGCGCGTGCCATGCGTATGCAAAGCAAGTGCAAAGCCTTTTCGGTGCCTCCGCCGGCTCACTCGGGAAAACGCAGTGGGCCGCCCCGGTGCTTGCGTACC
Source organism: Streptomyces sp. HNM0574 (assembly GCF_012726235.1). Classification (GTDB taxonomy): domain Bacteria; phylum Actinomycetota; class Actinomycetes; order Streptomycetales; family Streptomycetaceae; genus Streptomyces. The sequence continues at coordinate 58,489 of NZ_JAASAH010000022.1, read as the reverse complement.
GGGACGGCCCACCTGCGCACGTGACCCGACGGTTCGGCGGTGTCACGCGCGGACGTGCGTGGTGAGGGCGGGTGCCCTCACTCCTCCAGCGTCAGCCCCTTGCGGAGCTTGCCGAGGGTGCGCGAGAGCAGCCGGGAGACGTGCATCTGGGAGATGCCCAGCTCCTCGCCGATCTCGCTCTGCGTCATGCCCGCCACGAAGCGCAGCGAGAGGATCTTGCGGTCGCGCGGCGGGAGTTCGGCGATCAGCGGCTTGAGGGACTCTACGTACTCGATGCCCTCCAGACCGTGGTCCTCGTAGCCGATGCGGTCCGCGAGCGCGCCCTCGGTGTCGTCCTCCTCGGGCTGGGCGTCCAGCGAGCTGGCCGTGTAGGCGTTGCTCGCGGCCATGCCCTCGACGACCTCTTCGGTGGTGAGGTTCAGCCGCTCGGCGAGCTCGGCGACGGTCGGGGCGCGGTCGAGGCGCTGGGCCAGTTCGTCGCCGGCCTTGGCGAGGTCCAGGCGCAGTTCCTGGAGGCGGCGCGGGACGCGCACGGACCAGGAGGTGTCGCGGAAGAAGCGCTTGATCTCGCCCACGATGGTCGGCATCGCGAAGGTGGGGAACTCGACGCCCCGGCTGAGCTCGAAGCGGTCGATCGCCTTGATCAGGCCGATCGTTCCCACCTGGACGATGTCCTCCATCGGCTCGCTGCGGGAGCGGAACCGGGAGGCGGCGAACTTGACCAGGGCCAGGTTCAGTTCGACGAGGGTGTTCCGTACGTACGCGTACTCGTGGGTGCCTTCCTCGAGGCTTTCCAGCCGCTCGAAGAGGGTCTTGGACATGGCGCGCGCGTCCAGCGGCGCCACTTCGTCGTACGGGATCTCGGGGAGCTGGAGCTGGTCGAAGAGCTCTTCGACCTGGTCCGGGCTCGTGGGTTCGGGGTCCTGGGCCTGCTCGGGCACGAAGCCCTCTTCAGCGGCCGGGTCAGTGGTACCCGGTATCCCGTGGTCGAGCCGGGGTGACATGGAATCCTCCATCAGTCTCTCGGCATATGGCTGCCGAAGCCGTGACGTGCACTACGGGGTGCGGCGCCTCCAAGGCCGACGTGGTTGGGTGGTCCTTACTAGAGCTACCTGCTTGCGCATAGGCATGGCAAGCGCTAATTGTCCGAATTTGCACCAATGTGTGGGTTGTTCGGCTACCGGCAGGGCCGGTGAAGACGTAGGGTTTGAACCGCCTGACGGGGGCAGCAGTGATGGGCGCTTAGGCGATCAGAAGGGGTGTGCATGGACCGCGGGATGCCCGGCAGCACAAGCCGGGGCCGGCTGACGGTCGACGTACGGCACCAGGGCGTCAGCGCCGTGGTGACACCCGAGGGTGAGCTTGATCACCACACCGCGGAACTGCTGCGCGAGCCACTGGAGCGATGCGTCGCCGATGGTTACAGCCGGTTGGTGATCGACTGCTCACGGCTGGACTTCTGCGACTCGACGGGTCTCAACGTCCTGCTCGGCGCCAGACTCAAGGCCGAAGCGGTGGGTGGCGGAGTGCACCTGGCGGGCATGCTCCCCGTCGTGGCCCGGGTCTTCGAGATCACGGGCGCGGGAGCCGTCTTCACGGTGCATGATGATCTTGATGCGGCACTGTCGAATGTCCCCGAGTCCTGAGCTCGGCGCGCCCGTTGCGGGTCCGTACGGTCGTGGACCGGGTCACGGAACAGTTGCGCGCATCACAGAGCCCCCGGTCAATCGGTGGGTGTTCCCACGTGCCGGGAGGGCAGGAGACCTGACGAATCAGCAGACGTTCGTCGAGCCGTTCGACCGGACAGGCGCGGGGCGACGAGACGGTAACTCGGTGAGCGGTGAGGTGAACCACTGATGAGCACCACCCGGCCGTACCCGGCGGGCGACGGCGTTCCGGAGCCCGAGGGCGCCGCGGCGACCGCTGCCGCACCGGAGGCCGGGGCTGACGGTGTGCGCTCCTCCGAGGCGACCGGCTCCGGCGACGCGGGCACGCCCGCGCGGCGCGGCGGCGCGGCCGCCGGTGGTGACGTGCCGGAGGGCTCCCCGGGTACGGGCTCCGGTTCCGGCGCGGGTTCCGGCTCCGGCGAGGCGGGCGGCACCGACGGGCGGATGCGGCAGGTGCGCAGGCTGCGGCTCTCGGGCGTCAGCGGCGCCGTGCCCCGCGCCCGTGACTTCACCCGGCAGGCGCTCCAGGACTGGGGCTGGCTGCCCGCGGCCACCGCGGACCAGCGGGCCGCCTCCGAGGACGCGCTGCTGGTCGTCTCCGAGCTGGTCACCAACGCCTGCCTGCACGCCGACGGCCCCGAGGAGCTGCGCATCGGCACCGGTGCGAAGGTGCTCCGCCTGGAGATCGTCGACCTGGGCACGGGCGCCCCGGCTCCGCGCAGCCCGCACCGGGCCGGACGGCCGGGCGGGCACGGGATGTTCATCGTGCAGCGGCTCTGCCTCGACTGGGGCGTCGTCCGCAACCCGGAGGGCAAGGGCAAGACGGTCTGGGCCGAACTCCCGGCCCCGGGCTGAGAGTTGGCGGCCGGTGGCCGCCTGTGTACGCGGTCTACGCGCGACGCCCCCGCTCGGCGAGAGCGGGGGCGTCGCGCGTTCCGGGTGCTCATGTGGGGGCGGGTGCGGCGCCGTCGGGGTGCGGGTTTTGCGCAGTTCCCCGCGCCCCTTGTCGCGGGCTCACCCCGCTTGGGAGAACTGCGCCGTAGGCGTAGGGCTGGCAAGCGCGGCGCGGCCACCCCCGCGCGGGGTGCGCAACCGTCGTCACCGGGCCGCCCCGTACGCCGTGGTCGTTCGCGCAGTTCCCCGCGCCCCCAGGAGGGCGCCCCTCCCCGCGCCCCTTGAGGGGTGCGGCATCTCTTCCATCGTTGCGGTCCCGGGCGTACTGTCAGCGGCCATCTGATGTGCCGTCAGGAAACTTGCCGAGCAAGGATGAAGGGGGAAACCCGGTGTCCCAGAGCAAGAAACGTCCAGCCCGCCGGCGCGGTCCGGCGCTCGCCATGGCCACGGTGGTCGCCGCCGGGTCGGTCGTTCTGATGTCCGCGCCCACCGCGTCCGCCGAGACCGTGGACGTCGACTACCAGTGCAAGACCCCGATCGGGAACAAGGGCGCCGTCTCGCCCATCGACATCAAGAGCACCGAGGCCGACGGCGGCCACAAGCTGACGATGTCCTTCGAGAAGGGCGTCTCCTCCAGCCCCATCGAGCTGGGCAAGGGCGCCATGAACCCCAGCGCGAAGATCAAGGTGGGCGGCGCGGACAGCGGTGAGGTGGACGTCAAGGGTCCGCCGAACGACAAGCCCATCCCGGCCAACACCCCCATCAAGATCAGCGACTTGACGGGTACGTACACCCCGAAGAAGAGCGGCAAGGTCACCTTCACCGCGGGCGTGCTGACCATCAAGGCGATGGGGACGACCACCACCTGTACGCCGAAGAACAACCCGAAGCCCTCGCTCTCCCTCGACGTCGAGGCCGCGGGCGGCGCCGGCGGCGCGGGCGGCGGCGGTGACGCGGGTGCCGGCGGCGCCACCGGCGGAGGCGGCGCGGCGGCCGGCGGCTCCGGCGAACTGCCCGAGACCGGACCGGCGGACTCCGCCGTGGCACTGGGCACCCTCGGCGGCACGGTGCTGCTCGCCGGTGTGGCCGGGGCCCTGTGGGTCACCCGACGCAACGCCACCGCACACCGCTGAGCCGGGCTCCCGGCCCCGCCCCGTACCGCGGGGCCGCGTACGGGCGCACCCGGCGGCGGGACCTCAACGGCCCCGCCCGGCACGCCCGTTGAGCACCCGGGACCACGCACCGACCGGCAAGGAACACGCACCGCCAGGGGAGCTGAGCCGCCGATGCCGATCCGCAGCGCGAGCCCGCGCCGACCGACGACCCTCCCGGCCCTGTTCGTCATCGCGGTGTGCTGCGCGACGGCCGTACTCGGCGCCGACCGCGCCGTCGCCGCCCCCGCGAGCCAGCGCACCCCCGGCTCCGCCGCCGCGGACGAGGGCCGGGACTGGTCGGCGGCGCCGTCCAGCGTGGGCCGCAGCGGCCCCGGGCGCGAGCAGTTCTACCTGGAGGGCGAGCCCGGCAGCGTCCTCCGCGACACCCTCTCCCTCACCAACGACAGCGACCGGGCCCGCACCTTCACCCTGCGCGGGACCGGCCCGGACGGGAAGCGGAGCGGCGGCGCGGCCCGCTGGGTGGCCTTCCCTGACAAGGGCGCGGCGCGCGCCGGCGAGGTCCGGGTTCCGGCGCGCACCCGCGCGGACGTGCCGTTCACGGTGACGGTCCCGGCCGGTGCCACCCCCGGCGACCACCCCTCGGCCCTCCTGGTGGGCGAGGGCGGCCGCGACGTGGGCGTACGGCTCCAACTGCGCGTCACCGGGCCCGCGTTGTCGGCGCTGAGCGTCGAGGACGCCACCGTGCGCGAGCGGGACGACGGCGCCACGGAGGTTGCGTACCGGCTGGTCAACCGGGGCAACACCGTGCTCCGGCCCCGCCTCGCGCTCCGCGCCGACCCGCTGTTCGGCGAGGCGACCCGGGCCGGGCCGCGTGCCCTGCCCGTCGAGCTGCTGCCCGGGCAGCGGGTCACCCTGCGCGAACCGTGGCGCGACCCGCCCGCGTTCGGCCCCGCCGACGTCACGGTCGCGGTCACCGCGGACGGCGGCGCCGAGGGCGAGGACAGCGCCGCGTACACCGCCGTGCCGTGGGCCGCCCTGACCGTCACCGCGGCCCTGCTCGCCTTCGGCGCCGGCGGCGGCCGCTGGTGGTACGTGCACCGGGCGCGCGGCCGCCGGGACGGCACGGAGACGGAGGCCGGCGACGCGGGCCCCCCGGCACCGGACGGCGCCCAGGAACCATCCCCAGACACGGAGTTGACGACGACGGGAGCGGTGAAGTGACGGCGTGGCCGGAGCACGAGAAGGGCGCGGGGGCGGGCGTGCGGCACCGCGCGGGCCGCCGGCTGCGCACGGCGGTGGCGGCCGTCGCGGTCGCCGGTGCGGCGCTGATGTCCACGGCGGCGGCCCCGGCCACCGCCTCCGTCGCCGAGGAACGGTCCGCGCCGCGGATCGAACTGTCCGAGGACGAGGCCGGTGCGGGGGGCGACGTCACCGTCAGCGGCACCGGCTGGCGTCCCGAGAGCCTGCTCACCCTGCTCATCTGCGGACAGAACGCGATCGGCGGCACCAACTCCTGCGCCAACGCGGCCGGCCGTGCCGTCACGACCGGCGCGGACGGCGCGTTCCAGGAGAAGATCCCGGTCGCCGAGCCGCCCAAGCCCTGCCCCTGCGTGGTCCGCGCCTCCACGGTGACCGGCGCGTACGCCTCGGCCGACGCGGAGTTCACCGTCGCCGGGCACCCCGTGAAGCGGCTGCCCGAGGACCGGGGCGGCGGACGTCTTTCGGTGCTGGCCGCGCGGCTGGAGGGCAGCAGCGGCCTGCTGACCTGGTTCGGCGCGCCGCCGCAGCGCCAACTCGTCCTCACCGTCGGCAACCTGGGCGCCGAACCCGCCAAGGACCCGGTGTTCGAGACGGGCACGGCGCACGGCGTGTACTCGCCGGAATGGGAACGCCGCCAGTGGAGCGGCACCATCGACCCGGGCCAGAAGAAGCGCGTCGCCCTGCCCGTCGAACTGGCCGCGGGCGCGCACGGGGACTACACCGTCTCCGCCAAGTACGGGAAGAAGCTGCTGACGGAACAGCCCTGGGACGTCGGACGCCCGTGGGGCGTCACCCTGTTCTGGGCCCTGCTGTTCCTCGTCGTCCCCGCGGCCGTCTTCCGCGCCGGCATGGCCGCCGTCGACCGGGTACGCCCGCGCCGCCCCGGCCGGGCCACCGGCCGCACCCGCGTCCCGGGCCTCGGCCGGGGCCGGACCGCGCCGGAACCCGCGCCCGCCACCGACGACGCGCACACCGGAGCCCTGCCCTGGTTCGCCCCCGGCACCCTCGGCGCCGGTGCACCCCCGGCCACCGGTACGGGCGCGACCCCGGACCGCGGCCCGGAGCTGAGCAGCACCAGCACGGTCTCCGCACCTTTCGACGACCGTCCCCCTTCGAAGGGAAACGCGACGTGACCTCTCCACCGGCTGGAGCAGGTGGATTCCCGGGCTGTCCAGGGCTGCCCGCCCGGCGTGACATCGGCTCCACAGGCCGATGCGGCCGGCCCGGCGGCCTGGAGACCGACGGCCGCGTTCACCTCACGGACGGCGATCCGGGCATGGTCTCGCGCGGCCTTCCGCTGGGCCTTCGCCCGGTTGCTGCTGCCCTTGGCCTTGGCCGGTCACGTCGGACCTGTTACAGCACGTCGGCGATCGCTTCCCCGCTCGGCATGGAGATTCGTCCCCTTCCCTGCCGCAAGGCAGGGCATTCGTGAAGGAGAGCTGATGAGGCAACCACGGCGGACCTGGACGGCGGCGCTGCTGCTGAGCGGCGCGGGTGTTCTGATCGCGGCGGGCCCGGCGCAGGCCGAGGAGTCCGGTGGCGGAGGTGGTGTGCCCGGGGTGCCGGGGCTGCCGGGCGGTGCCCCGAGCGGGGTGCCGACCGAGCTGCCGGGCGGCGGGGAGCCGCCGAAGCTGCCGGGCGTGCCGTCCGTGCCCGGGGTGCCCGGGGTGCCGGGCCTGCCCGGGCAGGACAGCGGCGGAGGCGGCGGGGACGGCGGAAGCGGGGGCTCCGGAGGCGGGGAGTCCGGCGGCTCCGGCGGTTCGGGCGGCTCCGGGGGCGAGACGGACGGGAAGACCTTCGCGGGCAAGGAGGTGCAGGTCCCGTACGCGTGCAAGACCCCGATCGGCGACAAGAAGGCCACGTCACCGGTGAAGATCGACGCGAAGGGCGCGGGCGGTGCCTTCGAACTCACCGTCTCCTTCAGCAAGTCCGTGATGGACAGCCCGGCCGAGATCCCCGAGGGCTCGGTGAAGCCCTCGATGCAGGTGAAGGTCGGCGGGGACGACAAGGGGACCGTGAAGGTCACGGGCCCGACGAACAAGGAGCCCGTCAAGCAGGGCGACCCGGTCGAGATCCCGGACCTCAAGGGCACCTACAAGCCGGGCGCCGACGGCACGTCGACGCTCACACCGGGCGTCCTCACCGTCGAGGCGATGGGCACCACCACGACCTGCACCCCGAGCAAGGACCCGGGCCCGTCCCTCGAACTCGACACCAGCGACGAGGGAGGCGTCAGCGGCGGAGGCGGCGACACCGGCGGAACGGGCGGCTCCGCGGGCGGCGGTACGGGCGGCGCGGCCCAGTCGACCGGCGGCGGAGCCGCGAGCGGCGGGCTGGCCGAGACCGGCGCCTCCGACAACGGCGGCCTCCAGGCCCTCGGCCTCGCCGCCGGCACCGTCGTCCTGCTGGGCGGCGCGGTGTTCACCCTCACCCCGTGGCGCAGGCTCCGCGGCACCCGGGCCTGACGGGGACGGACGACGGGCGGGCCGGAGCGGCGTCAACCGCCGCTCCGGCCCGCCCGGTTGAGAAAGCGAACGGTCAGCCGTCCAGCTGGTCGATCGTCGCGATCGAGGGGCCCCGGCGCTGCTGGAGGTCCCGGGCCACGCCCTCCGCCTCGCGCAGCACCCGTACCGCGTTGTGCCAGGTCAGCTTGGCGAGGTCGGCCTGCGACCAGCGGCGGGCGAGGAGTTCGGCGACGAGGTGGGGGTAGCCCGCGACGTCGTCGAGGCGGTCGGGGGTGAAGGCGGTGCCGTCGTAGTCGCCGCCGATGCCGATGTGGTCGATGCCGGCGGTCTCGCGCATGTGGTCGAGATGGTCGGCGACGGTGGCGGCGGTGGCGACCGGACGCGGGTGCTCCGCCTCGAAGGCCCGGTGGATCTCCATCGCGCGCGGGCCGGTGTTCAGATGGTGCAGCCCGTGGGCGCGCATGTTCTCGTCCGCCGCCGCCGTCCACTCCACCGCGGCGGGCAGCACGAACTTCGGGACGAAGGTCGCCATCGCCACCCCGCCGTTGCCCGGCAGCGCCTCCAGCACGTCGTCCGGGATGTTGCGCGGGTGGTCGCAGACGGCGCGGGCCGACGAGTGCGAGAAGAGCACCGGCGCCTCGGACACCCGCAGCGCGTCCCGCATGGTGCTCGCGGCGACGTGCGAGAGGTCGACGAGCATGCCCAGCCGGTTCATCTCCCGCACGACCTCCTCGCCGAAGGCGGAGAGGCCGTCGTGCCGGGGCTCGTCGGTGGCAGAGTCGGCCCAGTCGATGGTGTCGTTGTGGGTCAGCGTCATGTAGCGCACGCCGAGTTGGTACAGCGCGCGGAGCGTGGCCAGCGAGTTGCCGATGCTGTGCCCGCCCTCGGCACCCATGAGCGAGGCGATCCGCCCCTCGGCGCGGGCCGCCTCCATGTCGTCGGCGGTGCACGCGGCCCGCAGCTCGCCGGACCAGCGGTCGGTGAACTGCCGTACGACGTCGATCTGTTCCAGGCAGGCGCAGACGGCGCCGTCGCCGGTCAGCGAGGTCGTCACGTACACCGACCAGAACTGCGCGCCGACGCCGCCCGCGCGCATCCGCGGCAGGTCGGTGTGCAGGTACGCCGACTGGTCGGCGGCCAGGTCACGGCGCGAGAGGTCGTACCGCACCTGCTCGCGCAGCGCCCACGGCAGGTCGTTGTGCCCGTCGACGACGGGGTGCGCGGCGAGCAGCTCCCGCGCCCGCGTCAGCAGTTCGTCCGTGCCCGCGCCCGCCATGGTCACTTCCCTCCGAAGCCGAAACCGGACTCGCCCGTGACCTTCTCGCGCAGGCGCCTGCCCTTCTCCGTCGCCTGTGCGTTGAGCTTCTCCTGGAACTCCACCATCCGCTCCCGGAGTTCCGCGTCGTGCGCCGCGAGCGTCCGCACGGCCAGCAGCCCCGCGTTCCGCGCGCCGCCCACCGAGACGGTGGCCACCGGGACCCCGGCGGGCATCTGCACGATCGACAGCAGCGAGTCCATACCGTCCAGATACTTCAGCGGCACCGGGACACCGATCACCGGCAGCGGCGTCACCGAGGCCAGCATGCCCGGCAGGTGCGCGGCCCCGCCCGCGCCCGCGATCACGGCCTTCAGGCCGCGCTCCGCCGCCTGTTCCCCGTACGCCACCATCTCGCGGGGCATCCGGTGCGCCGAGACGACGTCGACCTCGTAGGGCACCCCGAACTCGTCGAGGGCCTTGGCGGCCTCCTCCATCACGGGCCAGTCGGAGTCGGAGCCCATCACGATTCCCACCAGGGGGGAGGCGCTGTCCGCGGTGCTGCTGCTCACTCGGTGATCGTCCCTCGGAGGTATCCGGCGGCGTGGGCCGCGCGCTCGCGCACGTCGGCCAGGTCGTCGCCGTAGGTGTTGACGTGGCCCACCTTGCGGCCGGGCTTCACGTCCTTGCCGTACATGTGGATCTTCAACTGCGGGTCGCGGGCCATGCAGTGCAGGTAGGCGGAGTACATGTCCGGGTAGTCGCCGCCGAGGACGTTCGCCATGACCGTCCACTCGGCCCGCGGCCGCGGATCGCCGAGCGGCAGGTCGAGCACGGCCCGCACGTGGTTGGCGAACTGCGAGGTGACGGCGCCGTCCTGGGTCCAGTGACCGGAGTTGTGCGGCCGCATCGCCAGCTCGTTGACCAGCACCCGCCCGTCCCGGGTCTCGAACAGCTCGACGGCCAGGTGCCCGACGACGCCCAGCTCGTGCGCGATCCGCAGCGCCATCTCCTGCGCGGCCACGGCCGCTTCCTCGGCCAGACCGGGCGCGGGCGCGATCACCGTGTCGCAGACCCCGTCCACCTGGACCGACTCGACCACCGGGTACGCGACGGCCTGCCCGTGCGGGGAGCGGACGACGTTCGCCGCGAGCTCCCGCGCGAAGTCGACCTTCTCCTCGGCCAGCACCGGCACGCCCGCCTTGAACGGCTCCGCCGCCTTCGGGTCGGCCGCGCTCCGCACGACCCACACACCCTTGCCGTCGTACCCGCCCCGCACGGTCTTCAGGACGACGGGGAACCCGTCGTCCTCCGCGGCGAACGCCGCAGCGCCCTCCGCGGCGAACGCCGCGACGTCTGCCGGGTCCTCGACGATCCGGTGCCGCGGGCACGGCACCCCGAGCGCGTCCAGCCGCTCCCGCATGACGCCCTTGTCCTGCGCGTGCACGAGCGCGTCGGGACCGGGGCGTACGGGGACGCCGTCCGCCTCCAGCTGCCGGAGCAGGTCCGTGGGGACGTGCTCGTGGTCGAAGGTGATCACGTCACAGCCCCGGGCGAACGCGCGCAGGGTGTCCGGATCGCGGTAGTCGCCGACGACGACGTCGCCGACGACCTGCGCAGCGGAGTCCTGCGGGGTGTCCGAGAGGAGCTTGAATCTGATGCCGAGGGGGATGCCCGCCTCGTGGGTCATACGGGCGAGCTGACCGCCACCGACCATGCCGACTACCGGGAAGTTCACGCCGTCCAGAGTATCCGCCCGGCCTCGGGTGCCCGCCGGGGTGGTGGATACGCACCGTCCGGCGGCCCGCACCGGGCCGGAGAATCCTCTGACAGCGCCTGGTCACGATCCCTGTCCGATCCGCCGGTACACCCCTGGCCGATCCCGCGGGTGGGGTCCCGTCCGGCTGGTTAGCATGAGTCTGCGCGTCACCGGCACATCACGGGCACGGCTCCCGCACGAGCCGGACGACGCCACCAGCGGGCGGGAGGCCCACCGGGCCCCGGACGCCCGGGACACCCGAGACGGATGGGGACGCCGAGGAATGACGACGCGCGGGACGGGCTCGACGGCCGGGCGGCGCTCGCTGCGTGCGCGGCTGCGGCGGCTGGCCCGCGAAGTCGCGACCTTCGGAGCGGTGGGCGCGATCGGCTTCCTGGTCAACGTCGCGGTGTTCAACCTCTGCATCCGCGGCTTCGGGATGGCCCCCGTACGGTCCGGGGTGATCGCCACCGTCGTCGCCATCGCCTCGAACTACGTGGGCAACCGGTACTGGACCTACCGCGGCGCCGACAAGCACCACGTGCGCCGCGAGGTCGGCCTGTTCCTCGTCTTCAGCGGCATCGGGCTGGTCATCGAGAACGGCGTGCTCGCCCTCTCGCACTACGGCCTGGGGTACACCTCGGCGCTCGCCGACAACATCGCGAAGAACGTCATCGGCCTCGGCCTCGGCACCGTCTTCCGCTTCTGGTCCTACCGCACCTGGGTGTTCCTGGACGACGAGGACGGGGACGGTCCCGGGCGGCGGTTCCGCTTCCGGTTCGCGGGCGGCGGCTCAGGCGGACGGGGCCGGGTCGTCGGGGACCTCACGGCTGAGAAAGAGCGCGAAAACCGGCGGATGCTGCTGTAGCAGCTCCAGCCGCCCGCCGTCCGCCTCGGCCAGGTCCCGGGCGACGGCCAGGCCGAGCCCCGTGGAGTTGTGGCCGCTGACGGTGCGCTCGAAGACCCGCGAACCCAGCGAGGGGGCGACGCCGGGGCCCTCGTCCGTCACCTCCACCACCACCTGGTTCCCGGTGACGCGGGTGCGCAGCGCGACCGTCCCGGCGCCGTGCATCAGCGCGTTCTCGATCAGCGTCGCCAGCACCTGCGCCACGGCACCCGGGGTGCCGACGGCCCGCAGCCCGGTCTTCCCCGAGTGCACGATCGCCCGGCCCGCGTTCCGGTACGCGGGCTTCCACTCCTCGCTCTGCTGCTTGACGACCTCGTCCAGGTCGAAGCTGATCGCGGAACCCGAGCGCGGGTCACGCGAGTTGGTGAGCAACCGCTGCACCACGTCCGTCAGCCGCTCCACCTGCACCAGCGCGATGGTGGCCTCCTCCTTGACGCTGTCCCGCTCGCCCGGATCGTCCGCGTCGGCCATCGCGATGATCTCCTCCAGCCGCATGGACAGCGCGGTCAGCGGCGTCCGCAGCTGGTGCGAGGCGTCGGCGGCCAGCCGCCGCTCGGCCGTCAGCATCCGGCCGATCCGGTCGGCGCTGCTGTCCAGCACGTCCGCGACCCGGTCCAGCTCCGGCACCCCGTACCGCCGGTGCCGCGGCCGCGGGTCGCCCGAGCCGAGCCGCTCCGCGGTCTCGGCCAGGTCCGTCAGCGGCGCCGCGACCAGCCGGGACTGCCGCACGGCCAGCACCGCGGCGGCGCCGACGGCGAGCAGCGCGACGGCGAAGATGATCAGCACCGTGCGGCCGACCTCGTCCTGCACCTGGCTGTACGCCTGCTGCACGGTGACGCGTTCGCCGTGCCCGCCCCGTTGGCTCGCCTCGATGACCCGTCCCTCGGGGCGTTCGCCCAGCTCGATGGCGGCCTTGCCGGGCACCTCGATCCGCACGTGCCGGTTGGAGGGGATCGCGTTGTGCATCGACGCCGGGGTGACCTTCTCACCGGCCACGATCCGGCTCTCCACCACCGAGACCAGCTGCACGGCCTCGGACTGGACGCTCTCCTCCGCGCTGTCCTCGATCGTCCGGGACTCCACGAGCACCAGCGAGACCCCGAACACGGCCACGACGACGAGCACCACGGCGAGCGTGGACTGGATCAGACGGCGCCGCATCGGCTGCCCCTTTCTGCTACGGGGTGCGCCACAAAAGGGGCGCGGGGAACTGCGCGATCAACCACGACGCACCCGCGGCCCGCGACGTACAGCAGTGGCACCCCCTCGACGGAAAGAAGCGCCGACCCCGCTAGTTCTTCTCGAACCGGAACCCCACGCCCCGCACCGTCGCGATGTAGCGCGGATTCGCCGCGTCGTCCCCGAGCTTCTTGCGCAGCCACGAGATGTGCATGTCCAGCGTCTTCGTCGACGACCACCAGGTGGTGTCCCACACCTCGCGCATCAGCTGGTCCCGCGTGACGACCCGGCCCGCGTCCCGGACGAGCACCCGCAGCAGGTCGAACTCCTTCGCCGTGAGCTGCAGTTCCTCGTCGGCCATCCAGGCGCGGTGCGACTCGACGTCGATCCGCACCCCGTGCGTGGTGGGTGGCGGCGCGGGCTCGGCGCCGGCGCCGCGGCGGAGCAGGGCCCGGACCCGGGCCAGCAGTTCGGCCAGCCGGAAGGGCTTGGTGACGTAGTCGTCGGCGCCCGCGTCCAGACCGACGACGGTGTCGACCTCGTCGGCGCGAGCCGTCAGGACGAGCACGGGGAAGGTGTGGCCCTCGTTCCGCAGCCGGCGGCAGACCTCGAGACCGTCCATGCCGGGCAGGCCGAGATCCAGCACGACCAGGTCGATGCCCTCGCGCAGCCCGGCGTCGAGCGCGGTGGGCCCGTCCTCGCGCACCTCGACCTCGTATCCCTCGCGGCGCAGAGCGCGGGCGAGCGGCTCTGAGATCGATGCGTCATCCTCGGCGAGCAGTACACGGGTCATGGGCCGATGGTAGTCCTCACGGCCCGGCGCGAGCGCGGTCCCTTCCGCTCGCCGGAGATCCCGGGTGACATGTGCACGGCACCTTGGAATCTGCTTTCCGGTTGCGGGCTCCGCCTGTGATTTGGCTCGCATTCTCTTCCGTCGCCCCGGAGACCGTGGCGTATGGTGTGGGCGCTTTCATTATGACCGTTAAGGTCCCGCGGGCAGCGGGCCCGGGACGCCCAGGAACAGGGGCCCGGACCGGGCCGCGGGGTCTTCGCCTGAGTGCAGTCGGCTCCTGACCACAGCGGCTCTCTCTCCCCCACCGGGCGCGCCGTGCTCCCAACCCATGTGCGCGTCCCGAGCAGCAAGGAACTCGACATGGCGTCAAGTCTGACGAAGGACTCCGCCGGTAACCCCGGGGGCAAGACCTTCTTTGGCCACCCACGAGGTCTGGCCACTCTGTTCATGACCGAGATGTGGGAGCGCTTCAGCTTCTACGGCATGCGAGCGCTGCTCGTCATCTACCTGGTCTCGGGCGGCCCCGACGCGGGGGAGAAGTCCCAGGGTGGCGGCCTCGCCATGGACCTGGCCACGGCCACCGCGATCTACTCGATCTACCTGGCGATGGTCTACCTGCTGGCACTGCCCGGCGGATGGTTCGGCGACCGGTTGTGGGGACCGCGCAAAACCGTCGCCGTGGCCGCCGGCGTGATCATGGCCGGTCACCTCTTCCTGGCACTGCCGGGCGAGCCGATGTTCTTCGTGGGCCTGGCCCTCGTCGCGGTCGGTTCCGGTCTGCTCAAGGCCAACATCTCGACGATGGTCGGCGACCTCTACAACGGTCCGGACGACCCGCGCCGTGACGGCGGCTTCACCGTCTTCTACATGGGCATCAACCTCGGTGCCTTCGTCGCCCCGTTCGTCATCGGCACCATCGGCGAGACGGTCAACTGGCACCTCGGCTTCAGCCTCGCCGCCGTCGGCATGGGCATCGGCCTCGTCCAGTTCCTGATCGGTTCGCGCCACCTCGACGAGAAGAGCAGCCGGGTCCCGAACCCGCTGACCCCGCAGGAGCGGAACTCGGCGCTGGTCAAGACGGTCATCTGCCTCGCCGTCGCCGCGATCTTCTACACCGCCGTCGGCGTCACCGGGCACTTCACCCTGAACTGGGCGATGATCCCGCTCACCGTGCTCGGCCTGCTGATCCCGGTCGGGATGCTGGTCCGGATCAAGCGGGACAAGGATCTGTCGCCGGCCGAGCAGGGCCGGATGTCCGGGTACATCTGGTTCTTCGCCGCGGCCGCCGTCTTCTGGATGATCTTCGACCAGGGCGGCTCCACGGTCCAGGCCTTCGGCTCCTCGAAGACCGCGACCGAGATCTTCGGCTGGAGCTTCCCGGCCACCTGGTTCCAGTCGATCAACCCGCTGTTCATCATCCTGCTGGCGCCGGTCTTCGCCTCGCTGTGGCTGGCCCTCGCCCGCCGCAGCCGCGAGCCCAGCACCACGGTGAAGTTCTCCTTCGCGCTGGTCTTCATCGGGCTGTCGTTCTTCGTGTTCGTCGTGCCGATGATGATGGCCGAGGGCGGCACCAAGGTCAGCCCGCTGTGGCTGGTGCTCATCTTCCTGATGCACACCACCGCCGAGCTGTGCCTCTCGCCGGTCGGCCTCTCCGTCACCACGAAGCTGGCGCCCGCCAAGTACGCGAGCCAGCTGATGGGTGTCTGGTTCCTCGCCGTCACCGCGGGCGACTCGGTCACGGGTCTGCTCTCCATCGCCGGTGCCGACCTGAGCACCCCGGCCGTGGTCGCGTCCGAGGCGACCCTCGCGGTCCTCGCCGGCTTCGCGGTCTTCATGTACCGCAAGAAGATGACCGAGGCGATGACCGAGGTGAAGTAGCGCCCCGGGGCCCGACGCCCCACCCGCGCGTACGACGAGGCGCCCCCGGAAATCCGGGGGCGCCTCGTCGTACGTCCGGCCGTCCCCGGTTCGGTCGGATGGACGGTGTACGCGTGCGGGCCCGGGCCCCGGCCGCGAGCCTGTGGGCGTGCGGACAGGTCTCGTGCGGGGTGCGGTGGGTCCGGCCGGCGCGGTGCTGCTGTGCCTGGCTCTGCTGCTGTGCGCGGCGCCGGTGCTCCCGGCCGCCGAGGCCCGCCGTTCCTCCTCCCCGGGGGACGGGCGCGCCCACGCGTACGGGCCCAGGGAGCGGCAGCGGCTCGTCGTGCACGGTGCCGGGGCGCGGGCCCCGGGCGGGCGGCCCGCCGTGGTGCTGCTGCACGGCGGCTACTGGTACCAGGGCCGCTCCCGTGGATGGGTGCCGTGGATGCGGCACTTCGTCGAGGCCGGGACGGTCGTCTTCGACGTCGACTACCGCAGCAACGCGGCGGCTGCCTGGCCCGCGCAGCGGAACGACATCCTCCGCGCGCTCCGGTGGATCCGGGCGCGGGCCGGGCGGCTGGGCGTCGACCCGGAGCGGCTGGTGCTGCTGGGCTCCTCGGCGGGCGGGCAGGTGGCGGCCGCCGTCGGCACGTACGGTGCGGGCCGGGAGCGGGTGGCCGGGGTGGTGGCCCTGTCCCCGCCGCTGGACCCGCTCCGCACCCAGGGCGAGCTCCGGGCCGCGCCGGGGGTGCCGGGGCGGGAGCCGCGGCTGCGGAAGACCGAGCACCTGCGGGCCAACGCCGCGCGCCTCGCCGGCTGCCCGAGCCTGCGCGCCGCCCCCGGCACCCGGTGCGGGCGGGTGTGGCGGGACATGGCGGCGGCGCGGCACGCCTCCGGCGCCGACGACGCCCCGATGCTGCTGGTCCACGCCCGGCGGGACTTCGTCCCCTTCGGCCCCTCGCTCCGGCTGGCCCGCGCGCAGCGGGCGCGGGGGATGCCCGCTGACGGCGTCACGGTGCTCACCGTGCCGGGCGCCGCGCACGGCGGCGTACTGCTCCGGCTGCCGCGGGTGGCCCGCGCCGTCCTGGACTGGACGGCGGCCCGCACCCGCGAGTGACCGCGTACGCCGCCGCCCCCGCCCGGAGTTCCGGACGGGGGCGGCGTACGCGGGAGGGGCCTTACGGCAGGTTGCGGGCCATGACGACGCGCTGGACCTGGTTGGTGCCCTCGTAGATCTGCGTGATCTTCGCGTCGCGCATCATGCGCTCGACGGGGTAGTCCCGGGTGTAGCCGTAGCCGCCGAGGAGCTGCACCGCGTCGGTGGTGACCTCCATGGCGACGTCGGAGGCGAAGCACTTGGCGGCGGCGCCCTGGAAGGTCAGGTCGCTGTCGCCGCGCTCGGACTTGGCGGCCGCCGCGTACGTGAGCTGCCGCGCGGCCTCCAGCTTCATCGCCATGTCGGCCAGCATGAACTGGACGCCCTGGAAGTCGCCGACGGGCTTGCCGAACTGCTTGCGCTCGCGCACGTAGGACTTCGCGTAGTCCAGGGCGCCCTGGGCGATGCCGAGGGCCTGCGCGGCGATGGTGATGCGGGTGTGGTCCAGCGTCTTCATCGCGGTCGCGAAGCCGGTGCCCTCCTCGCCGATCATGCGGTCGGCGGGGATGCGGACGTTGTCGAGGTAGACCTCGCGGGTCGGCGAGCCCTTGATGCCGAGCTTCTTCTCCGGGGCGCCGAAGGAGACGCCCTCGTCGCCCTTCTCCACGACGAAGGCGCTGATGCCCTTGGTGCGCTTCTCGGGGTCGGTGACGGCCATGACGGTGTAGTAGTCCGAGACCCCGGCGTTGGTGATCCAGCGCTTGACGCCGTTGAGCACCCAGAAGTCGCCGTCGCGTACGGCCTTGGTCTTCATGCCGCCCGCGTCGGAGCCGGCGTCGGGCTCGGAGAGGCAGTAGGAGAACATGCCGTCGCCCTTGGCGAGCGGGCCCAGGTACTTCTTCTTCAGCTCCTCGGAGCCGGAGAGGATCACCGGCAGCGAGCCCAGCTTGTTCACGGCCGGGATCAGCGAGGAGGAGCCGCAGACCCGGGCGACCTCCTCGATCACGATGACGGTGGCGAGCGCGTCGGCCCCGGCGCCGCCGTAGGACTCGGGGACGTGGACGGCGTGCAGGTCGTTGGCGACCAGCGCGTCGAGGGCCTCCTGCGGGAAGCGGCCCTCCTCGTCGACATCGGCCGCGAAGGGAGCGATCTTCGCCTCGGAGAGCGCGCGCACCGAGTCGCGGAGCATGTCGTGCTCCTCGGAGGGCCGGTAGAGGTCGAAGTCAGCGGCTGCGCCGCGATCCGAGGACGCCAAGGTGTCTCACTCCTTTTAGGGCACCTCCCGGCGGCGGTCCGCCGGGGGAGTCGGGGCAAGCTAGTTACCGTTAAGTAACCCAATTCTAGGGGCGATTCGCGGGCCGGGGATACGTGAGGTTCACGACAGGAAGCTCCCCGTTATGCTCGCGGGGCAACTCGTACGCGTCGTTGTTCCCAGCGATGTGCCCGTAGCAACAGGAGTGCCCCTTAGATGTCCACGCCCAAGCCCAGGATCACCGTGATCGGCACCGGCTATCTCGGTGCCACCCACGCCGCCGCCATGGCCGAGCTGGGCTTCGAGGTGCTGGGCCTCGACATCGACCCCGCGAAGATCGCCATGCTGGAGCGCGGCGAGCTCCCGATGTACGAGCCCGGCCTCGGCGAGCTGCTGCGCCGCCACGTCGCGGGCCACGAGGGCGCCAGCGGACGGCTCCGGTTCACCACCTCGTACGCGGAGGCCGGCGAGTTCGGCGACATCCACTTCCTCTGCGTGAACACCCCGCAGAAGCACGGCGAGTACGCCTGCGACATGAGCTACGTCGACAGGGCGCTCGACTCGCTCGCCCCGCACCTGACCCGCTCCGCGCTGGTCGTCGGCAAGTCCACCGTCCCCGTCGGCAGCGCCGACCGGCTCGCGGCCCGCCTCGCCGAGCTCGCCCCCGCCGGGGACGACGCCGAACTCGCCTGGAACCCGGAGTTCCTCCGCGAGGGCTTCGCCGTCGAGGACACCCTGCACCCGGACCGGATCGTCGTCGGCGTCCGCAGCGAGCGCGCCGAGACGCTGCTGCGCGCGGTGTACGCGACACCGGTCGCCGAGGGCACGCCGTTCATCGTCACCGACTTCCCGACCGCCGAGCTGGTCAAGACCTCGGCGAACTCCTTCCTGGCCACGAAGATCTCCTTCATCAACGCCATGGCCGAGGTCTGCGAGGCCGCCGACGGCGACGTGGTGAAGCTGGCCGAGGCGATCGGGCACGACGACCGGATCGGCAAGAAGTTCCTGCGCGCCGGGATCGGCTTCGGCGGCGGCTGCCTGCCCAAGGACATCCGCGCCTTCATGGCCCGCGCGGGCGAGCTGGGCGCCTCCGAGGCGCTGACCTTCCTGCGCGAGGTCGACTCCATCAACATGCGGCGCCGGGCCCAGATGGTCGAGCTGACCCGCGAGGCCGTCGGCGGGGCCCTGCTCGGCAAGCGGGTCGCCGTACTCGGCGCCACCTTCAAGCCCGACTCGGACGACGTGCGCGACTCCCCGGCCCTCAACGTCGCGGGGCAGCTGCACCTCCAGGGCGCGCAGGTCACCGTCTACGACCCGAAGGGCATGGAGAACGCCCGCGCGCTCTTCCCGACGCTGGGCTACGCGGCGAGCGCGGCCGAGGCGGTACGCGGCACGGACGTCGTGCTGCACCTCACCGAGTGGGCCGAGTTCCGCGAGCTGGACCCGGCGGCGCTCGGCGAGACGGTCGCCCAGCGGCACATCCTCGACGGCCGCAACACCCTCGACCCCCAACTCTGGCGCAAGTCCGGCTGGACCTTCCGCGCCCTGGGCCGCCCCACGGCCTGAGCGGTTTCTCAGGGGCGCGGGGAACTGCGCTTCTTGGGGGCGCGGGGAACGGCGCGAACGGCCACGGCGTACGGGGTGGTCCGGTGACGGCGGTTGTGCACCCCGCGCCGGGGCGGGCGCTGCGCTTGCCAGCCCTGCGCCTCGGCGCAGTCCTCCCAAGCGGGGCGGGCCCGCGATAGGGGGCGCGGGGAACTGCGCGAAAACCCGAGCCACGACGGCGCCGCACCTGCAGAAGCGGGGTGAGCCCACGAATAAGGGGCGCGGGGAACTGCGCGAAAAAGCCCCGGCGCCGCCGCACCCGAAGAAGCGGGGCGGGCCCGCAAACAGGGGCGCGGGGAACTGCGCAAACCCCGAGCCCCGACGGCCGCCGCACAAGACGGGGCGCCCCGAGAAGAACCCTCACCCCCCGCGCCGCGCCCGATAGGCCCGCATCTTCGCGCGGCTGCCGCAGACCG
Organism: Streptomyces sp. HNM0574; assembly: GCF_012726235.1. Classification (GTDB taxonomy): domain Bacteria; phylum Actinomycetota; class Actinomycetes; order Streptomycetales; family Streptomycetaceae; genus Streptomyces. The sequence goes on along the minus strand of NZ_JAASAH010000022.1, from coordinate 38,969 downwards.
CCATCGAGCACCAGCGGCCCCGCCCCGCGGGGCTGCGGTCGTAGAACACCCACAGGCAGTCGTGCGCCGGGCACGCCTTCAGCCGCTGCCAGCTGCCGTCGGCCCGCGCCTCCGCGACCCCGGCCGCGATCCGCGCCGCGAGCGCCGGGACGCCGGTGAGCCCCTCGGCCGGCAGCAGCCGCGCCGCACCCGCCGCGTCCACGCTCAGCGCGAGCGGCGCGCGGGCGAACCACCGTCCCAGCGCGGCGACCTGTTCCGGCGGCGCGTCCGTCCCGGTATGGGCCAGGCAGGCCGCCCGCAGCGCCTCGCGCAGCTCCCGCAGCGCGTCCGCGTCCCGCTCCGTCAGGCCGAGCCCGGTGAGCCCGAGGCGTGCGGCGAAGGCGGCGACGCCCCCGTCCTCGGCGAGCGCGTCGGACCCGGCGTCCACGTCGAGCGTGTTCGCCAACTCCTGCGCCAGGATCAGCTGTTCGGGGGCGGTACGGTCCGTCACCCTTGCCAGGTTACCGCCAGGGGCGCATCATGGGGTAACCGCGTTCGTTACCGCTACATGACTCGAAGGGGTAACCCCGTATGAGCATCGTGACGATGGGCGTCACCGTCCTCGACTGTCCCGACCCCCTCCGCCTCGCCCGCTTCTACGCGGAGGTGCTGGGCTGGAAGGTGCTGGACCGGGAGGAGCCCGACTGGGTCGACGTGGCAGGCCCGGACGGCCGCGTCCTGGCCTTCCAGGAGTCCCCGGGATACCAGCCGCCGCAGTGGCCGAGCCTGGAGCACGCCCAGCAGCTGCACCTCGACTTCGACGTGCCGACGGCGCGGATGGACGAGGCGGAGGAGCTCGTCCTCGGCCTCGGCGCCACCCTCGCGCAGGGCGACGACGGCGGCAGGCGGAACTTCCGCGTCTACCTCGACCCCGTCGGCCACCCCTTCTGCCTCTGCGCGAAGGACTGACGGCACACACGAGGCCGCCCGCCCCTCCGGTGATCCGGACGGGCGGGCGGCCTCGTGTGCGAGCGGCGGCGGCCGGCCGTCAGCGGTCGGCCTCGACCGTGACCTGCTCGTCGTTCTTCAGCTGCTGGATCAGCTGTTCCTTCTTCGCCGGGTCCCACTGCAGCGAGCCCATCGGCGCGGTGCCGGAGATCGGCATGTTCATCGACTTGCCCTTGCCGCTGGAGACGTCCTTCATCGCGAAGAACATCGAGCCCAGGTCGAGCATGCCCATGTCCTCGTCGACGACCAGGGTGTCCAGGCCCGCGCCCAGCGTCGGGTAGAGCGCGAACGGGTTGAGGATCGTCGACGGGGTGGCGGCCTGGCTGGCCAGGGCGGCGAGGAACTTCTGCTGGTTCTTCGTCCGGCCCAGGTCGCTGTCGCCGGTGCCCGCGTGCCGGTTGCGGACGAAGGAGAGGGCCTGCTTGCCGTCGAGGACCTGCTTGCCCTTCTTGAAGTCCGCGCCGGAGTTCTTGTCCTTGATGTCCTGCGGGATGTTCATCTCGACGCCGCCGACCGCGTCCACGATCTTCGCGAAGCCGCCGAAGCCGATCTCCGCGTAGTGGTCGATCTTCAGCCCGGTGTTGTGCTCAACGGTGCGCACCAGCAGCGGGGCGCCGTCCTGCGAGTAGGCCGCGTTGAGCTTGGTCTGCTGGGTGTTGCTGAAGTGCTTGCCGGACTCGGAGCCCGTGAACGGCGGGATCTCGACCCAGGAGTCGCGCGGCAGCGAGATGAGCGTCGGCTCGCCGTCCCCGACGTGCAGGATCATCATCGAGTCGGTGCGCTTGCCCTCGGCGGAGCCGGTGTGCAGGTCCTTCTTCTCCTGCTCGGACATCCCCTCGCGGCTGTCCGAGCCGACGATCAGGAAGTTCGTCCCGTCGCCCGCCTCGGGCCGGTCCTCGACGATGCTGAGGTCGACCTCACGCCGCAGCTGCGAGTCGGCCCAGAAGTACGTGCCGATCGACCAGGCCAGCAGGACCACGACCAGCGTGATCACACCGGCCTTGAACCTGCGGCCCCAGTTGGGCCGCCGCCGCTCGTCGTACGGGTAGTCCTCGTACGGGCCCTGGCCCCGGCCGCGGCCACCGCCGCCGTAGACCTGGCCCTCGCTGTAGCCCGAGTCGTACGGCGCACCGCCGGGACCCGCGCCGCGCCCGCCTCTGGACTGGCGCGGTACGCCGGGCCGCTGGGTGTGCGGCATGGTCCGGGTGGGGTCGGGCGTCGGCGATCCGCTGCCGCGCCCGTACTGGTGCCGGGAGTCGTCGGTCCTGCCGTCGGGCCACTCGTTCATGCACGGCAGTGTGCACGCTTGGCGTGTCCGGATCACACCCCGGGTCCCGCTTCCCGGGGCGGCTGTAGCAGATCTGATGCAAAGAACGGTGAAGGCGTCCCAAATGTCTGCTGGACGCTCGCGCATAAGGTGGGTTGTATGACCGACCAGGATTCCGCGGAGGACGGCACCCCCCAGGGCAAGCCGACCGCCGCCTCCCGCACCACCCTGTCGCACATCATGACGGGGAACGACACCAACCTCCTCGGCACCGTCCACGGTGGCGTGATCATGAAGCTCGTGGACGACGCGGCCGGCGCCGTCGCCGGGCGCCACTCCGGCGGCCCGGCCGTCACCGCCTCGATGGACGAGATGGTCTTCCTGGAGCCGGTGCGCGTCGGCGACCTCGTCCATGTGAAGGCCCAGGTCAACTGGACGGGACGGTCCTCGATGGAGGTCGGCGTCCGGGTGCTGGCCGAGCGCTGGAACGAGTCGACCCCGGCCACCCAGGTCGGCACCGCCTATCTCGTCTTCGCCGCCGTCGACGAGCAGGGCACGCCCCGCGCCGTCCCGCCGGTGCTGCCCGAGACCGACCGCGACCGGCGCCGCTACCAGGAGGCGCAGATCCGGCGCACCCACCGGCTGGCCCGCCGCCGCGCGATCAAGGAACTGCGGGACGCCAAGCAGGGCGAGTGGTCCCCGCCCGCAGAGGCCAAGAACGTCTGAGGCTCACTTGCAGGTGACCTGGTCGCCGGTGACCGCGCCGCCGTCGTTCCGCCCCGCCGGGGGACCGTCCGCGACGGACTGCCGCACGGGCCGCACCTTCTCGAAGTCGGCGCCGACCGTGACCTTCATCTGCGGCCCGCGCCCCGGGTCCTTGACCAGCTTCGCGTCCGGCAGCGCGGCCGCGAGCGAGCGCGCGGAACGGTCCCAGCGCGGGTCGTAGGCGATCTCCGTCCGCTCGACGTCCCGGTCCTTGGCGTTCCGCGGGGTGCCCGTGGTGGCGAAGCCCGCGTCGCCCAGCTCCCGGTCGGCCCGGTGCCCGGTGCCGGTCTCCGAGGTCCCGTTCTCCACCTGGACGCGGACCGAGCCCGGCGCGACCTCGACGTGCGCGGGGCCCTTCTCCTTCTCCTTCTCGTCTGCCTTCTCCTCGGCCTTCGCGTCCTCCGGTTGGGCGCGGCGTTCGCGGGCCTCCTCGCGCTCCTGCGCGCGCTGCTTCTTCAGGGCCTCCGTCTGCCGGGCCAGCGGCCGGTCCTCGCGGAGGGCGGTGAACAGCTCGCCCGCCTTCTCCTCGTCCCACTTCACCGTCGACCCCAGCCCCGGCACCTGGTGCCCCGGGTCGGCCAGCGGTACGGAGGCGAACTCGGAGGACGCGGGCGTGAAGTTCCGCATCACCCGGCCCAGGGCCACGATCTGCTCGCTGCCGAAGCCGTGGTCGGCGCGGACGGACTTGAGCAGCGTGGAGGCGAGCTCGTTGAACTTCACCGGGTTCATCAGCACCCCGCTGCTGGTCGCCTCGTCGAGCAGCGCGGCGAGGAAACGCTGCTGCCGCTGCATCCGGCCCAGGTCGGAGCCCCCGTCGAGGTGCCGGGCCCGGACGTACTGGAGCGCCTCGCCGCCGTTCAGCCTGCTCGTCCCGGCGGGCAGGTCCAGCCCCGAGTGCGAGTCCTTCAGCGGCTTCGTCGTGCAGACGGGGACGCCGCCGATGACGTCCACCGTGCTCATGAAGCTGCCGAAATCGACCTCCAGATAGTGGTCGATGTGCACCCGGGTCAGCTTCTCGACGGTGCTGACGGTGAGGTTCGGGCCGCCGTGCGCGTACGCCGAGTTGAGCTTCGCGGGCTCGTCCCGCCGCTCGACGGGCTTGCCGTCCTTGCCGCGGTGCGTGTGCGCGGGCAGCTTCGTGTAGGTGTCGCGGGGAAGGCTCACCACGCTCGCCCGGCTCCGGTCGGCGGACAGGTGCACCAGCATCAGCGTGTCCGTGCAGTTGCAGGCGGTGCCGCCCAGCCGGTACTTCTCGCGCTGCTCCTTGCTGAGCTTGTCCCGTCCGTCGGTCCCGGCGACGAGGAAGTTGACGCCGTTGCCCGCCTCGGGCCGGTCGCCGAGCCCGCCGAACGGATCGACCCGGCGGACGCCCGAGTCGAGCCCGCTCACCATCGCGTGCCCCACCCCGCTGGCCAGCAGCAGGAGCGCCGAGGTCGCCGCCGCGATCCGCAGCCCCCAGCGCGGCCGCCGCGCCCGCCGGGCACGACGCGGGTCACGTCCGTCACGTCCGCCGGGGCGAGGGGAGCGCGGGGGTCTGCCGGGGGCCTCGTGCCACTGTCCGTGCGGGGGCCGCCGGGAGGCGGGCGAGGGGCGAGGACGACGCTCCGGTCCGGGCAACGGGACTCCTCAGCGGCGGTCGGGAACGGCCGCCGGGCCGCGGCCGGAACGGGGCGCGGCTCCGGTCGCCCGCACCTCGACGGACTGTCGCACATGTCTGCTTTCGGGGACTTCGCCGACAGTAGGCCCATACGATGTGCAACCACGGATACACGCCGCCGCAGCGGGGCCGGGGCACCCGGCTGGCGTGCGGGGGTGTCGCTCGTTCGCGGTAACGTGAGCCCGTGACTGATAGCTCCTCCGCCACCCCGCGCACGGAACTCCCCGCCGTCTCCGTGATCATGCCGGTCCTCAACGAGGAACGGCACCTGCGCAGCTCCGTCCGGCACATCCTGGAGCAGGAGTACGACGGTGAGATGGAGGTCGTGATCGCCGTCGGCCCCTCCGAGGACCGCACCGAGGAGATCGCGGCCGAGCTGGTGCGCGAGGACCCCCGCGTGCACACCGTGCCGAACCCGACCGGACGGACGCCCGCCGCGCTGAACGCCGCGATCAAGGCGTCCCGCCACCCCGTCGTGGTGCGCGTCGACGGGCACGGGATGCTCTCGCCGAACTACATCGCCACGGCCGTACGGCTGCTGGAGGAGACGGGCGCGGCCAACGTCGGCGGCATCATGCACGCCGAGGGCGAGAACGACTGGGAGCACGCGGTCGCCGCCGCCATGACCTCCCGGATCGGCGTCGGCAACGCGGCCTTCCACACCGGCGGCGAGTCCGGCGAGGCCGAGACGGTCTACCTCGGCGTCTTCCGCCGGGACGTGCTGGAGCAGCAGGACGGCTACAACGAGGAGTTCATCCGCGCCCAGGACTGGGAGCTGAACTACCGCATCCGCGAGGCGGGCGGCCGCGTCTGGTTCTCGCCCGAGCTGCGGGTCTCGTACCGGCCGCGGCCCAGCGTCCGCGCGCTGGCCAAGCAGTACAAGAACTACGGGCGCTGGCGGCACGTCGTCTCCCGGTACCACGCGGGCTCGATCAACCTCCGCTACCTCGCGCCGCCGACGGCCGTGTGCGCCGTCGCCGCGGGCGCCGTGGCCGGCGTCGCGGTCACCCCGTGGGGCTTCGTGCTCCCGGCCGGGTACCTCGCGGCCATCACCGCCGGGTCACTGCCCGCAGGCAAGGGGCTGCCGCTGAAGGCGCGGGCGCAGATTCCCGTCGCGCTGGCGACGATGCACATGTCGTGGGGCTGGGGCTTTCTGACCAGCCCGAAGAAGCTGGCGCGCAAGGTCATCGCGAGCCGGCGCGAGCCGGTGCTCGCCTCCGACGCGAGCTGACGTTCCGCTTCCTTCGCGGGGTGCCCCTTCGGGGCGCGTCGCGGGGCGCGGGTTTCGTCGTGGCGCGGGTTTTCGCGCAGTTCCCCGCGCCCCTTATCGCGGGCTCGCCCCGCTTGGGAGGACTGCGCCTTAGGCGCAGGGCTGGCAAGCGCAGCGCGGTCACCCACGCGCGGGGTGCTCCATGCCGTCACCGGGCCACCCCGTACGACGTGACAAGCGCGCCCCTGAACGGGGCGCCCCTCACCACGTGTACGACGGGTTGACCTCCATGCAGGCCCCCTTGTCGTCACCGTTGAGCGCCTCCGCGCTGTCCGGTGCCTTGTTCGCCGGCGCCTTGTCGGCCCCGCCGTCGTCGCCGGAGCCGCCCGGGTGGCGCGTGCCCTCGCGCCAGTCCGTGCCGACGACCAGCGTGACCTCGGCCACCGCCGACGAGTGCTTGACCGCCCGCTCCGGCAGGCCCAGCGCCTTGGCGACGGCCAGCGCGTCCCCGCGCTGCCCCGCCTGCCCGTAGCTGACCGTCGTGTCGGCCTGCGACTTGGGCGTCCGGTCGGCCGCCGCCTGTGCGAAGCCCTGCTGGTTCAGCGTGCCCGCGACGGCCCCGGCCCGGCCGGTGACCGGCGCCTGGAGCGCGGTGCCCGTGCCGTTCATGACGACCACCGGGATCTCGGCCTTGGGCGCGGAAGGCTCCGTCGGCTCCGGTGAACTGTCCTTCTTCGGACGCTTCTTGTCCCGCCCGTCGAGCGCGACATCGTGCCGGATCAGCGAGAACGTCCGCTCCGCGTCGTCCGCCTTGGGTATGACGAAGCCGCCCGGCGCGTACTCCCACGGCATGGTGGCCATGGTGATGCGCTTGGTGGGGACGCGCTTGAGGTCGTTGCCGAGGTCGTACAGGTCCTTCACGGAGCCGAGGCCCTCGTCCACCGTGAGTGCCTTCGTCGCCGCCTCGGCGAGGGAGCGCAGCTGGCCCGGGTCGGAGAGCTTGGTGCCGGACTTCAACTGCCGCACCATCGCGTTCATGTACATGTGCTGGGCGCGGGCGCGGCCGATGTCGGAGCCGTCGGCGAAGCCGTGCCGGGTACGGAGCCAGTGCAGCGCCTGCTCCCCGCGTACCACCGACTCGCCCTTCTTCAGGCGGAGTTGGGAGCGCGGGTCGTAGATGTTCTGGTCCACGCAGACGGGGACGCCGCCCACGGCGTCCGCCATGGAGACCACGCCGGCGAAGTCGATCATCATGAAGTGGTCGATCGGGACGCCCGTCATCTCCTCCCAGGTGGCGACCGTGCAGCCGGGACCGCCGCGCTGGAGGCTGGTGTTGATCTTCGCCGTCGTCTCCGGGTAGACCGTTCCGTCGTCCGGGTCGGTGCACTTGGGGATCGTCGCCCTGGTGTCCCGGGGGACGGAGAGGACGGACATGTTGGTGCGGTCGGCCGAGACGTGCAGCAGCATCTGGACGTCGGCGAGCGGGGCGCGCCCCTGCTCGGCCTTGGCGCCGCCGAGTTCGACGTTCTTCTTCGAACCGCGTGAATCGGAGCCCAGCAGCAGGATGTTGAGGGGACGCTGGCCCTTCGCGTTGGGGCCGCTGCGGTCCAGCCGGTTGTCCCCGAGGTTGAGGACGTCCTTGCCGAGGTTGCCGTTGAGGTGCTGGTAGTAGACGTATCCCGCGCCCGCGGTGACGAGTATCAGCAGCGACAGGGCGAGCACGAACCAGCGCAGGAAGCGCCGTTTCTTGGGCGGGCCGGGGGAGCCGGCCTCCGCACCGGCCTCCGGGCCCGAAGTGCCGCCCTCGTACAGGGAGTCGTCCCAGCCCCGGTCCCCGGCCGTGGGCACGGCGCCGCCTGCCTTCCGGCCTCGGCTGCTGTCTGGCCGCACGGGACCTCCCCGTTGTTCTTACCTGGTGGTGCTTGCCCCGGCCCGCGCGTCGGCGGGCCGGGGGTAGAGGTTACTTGGCACAGATGTTCTTGTTGCCCGCGTTGACGTTCTGAACCCCTTCAGGGGTTTTGTCCGGTGCGGAGACGGGGTCGCCGGGGCCGGTGAAGTCCTGTCCGAGTGTCAGGTCCATTCCCTCCCCGGATGTGGACGGAACCTGCTTCATCGCGGACTTCGGGAGGTCCAGCAGTGCGGCGAGGGTCGCCGCCTGGCCGGCCTGGTCCGAGGTGAACTGCAGGCGGGTGCGCTCCAGTTGCTCGCCCGCGTTGCCGGCGTTCGCCGAGTTGGTGACGCCCTTGAGGGCCAGCCAGTCGACGGTCTCCTGCGCGGCGCCGCCGGGGCCGCCGCCGTTGGCGACGTTCACCGCCACCTCGGAGGCGGGAACCTTCTTCGCCGCGGCCGGCTTCTCGGCCTTCTTCTCCTTCTTCTTGGTTCCGGAGAGCGACTTGTCCTGCTGCACCATCTTGAACAGCGGCTTGGCCTTGGCCTCGTCGAGGATGACGGTGGCCGGGTCCTCCGGGTTGTCCACGACGGGCACCGTCGCGAAGGTGATCTTGTCGGTGTCGACCCGCTTGAGGTCGTTCGCGAGGTCCACCAGCTTGCTGACGCTGCCGATGCCCTCGTCGACGGTGAGCGCCTTCGTCGCCGCGTTCGCCAGGTCCATCAGCTTCGACGGGCTGGTGAGGGTGTCGGTGGACTGCATCTTGCGGATCATCGAGCTGAGGAACTGCTGCTGGAGCTCGATCCGGCTCAGGTCACTGCCCGTGCCGACGGAGTGCCGGGTACGGACGAAGGCGAGCGCGTCCTCGCCCTTGAGCGTGTGACGTCCCGCCTCCAGGTTGAGGTGCGACTTCGGGTCGTTGATCGGCTTGGCGGCGCAGACCTCGACCCCGCCCACGGCGGTGGACAGCTCCTTGACGGCGTTGAAGTCGGCCATCATGAAGTGGTTGATCTTGACGCCGGTGAGCTTCTCGACGGTCCGCCAAGTGCAGCCCGGGTCACGGCCGCTCTGGCCCAGGCTGGTGTTGAAGCGGGCGTTCTGCTCGCCGGGGATCTTCTCGATGCTGCCGTCCGGCTGCTTGGTCGGACAGGTGGGGATGTCGGTGAGCATGTCGCGGGGGATGGACAGCGCGGTGGCGTTGGTCCGGTCCTCGGAGACGTGGAAGAGGAACGTCGTGTCCGCGTGGCCGACGCTTCCCGTGTCGCCGTAACCGGTGTTGCCCTTGCCCTCACGCGCGTCGGTGCCCATCACCAGGATGTTCACCGGGCCGTCGGTGACCGCGTCGTTGTTCATGCCGACGTCGACCTTGTTGATGTTGCCGTCGAGCTGCTGGTAGATGAAGTACCCGCCGGTGCAGCCCGCGATCAGCAGCAGGCCGAGGGCGCCGCCGCCCCAGCGCAGGGCCTTCTGCTTGCCCGAAGTCCCGGCCTTGGCACGGGACTTGCGCCGTCCCCCGCCGCCCGCCGGGGTCTTGCCCGCCGCGCGCCGTCCGCCGCCGGCCGAGGCCGGTGTGGCGGCGCGGGCGCGGCGCCGCTGGCCCGGCAGCCGCGACTCGTCCTCGGTGGGGTCGACGCCGCCCCCGGCCGAGGTGCGGTCTCCGGCGCGCTTCCCGGAGACGGAGGGAATCGAGACGGTCTCGCCGTCCGTGGATCTTCTCTGACGCGGCGCTGAGGGACGGCTGCTGGCTGAGCGACTCGGGGAGTCGGCAGCAGCGGGGGTCAGTCGCAGCTCATAGCTGCCGGTGTTCGGGTCGAACACCCACTGATCGGCGGGATCGATATCGCCCGCGTGCCCACGGCCTCGCGCGTTCACGATTGCGTAAGTCCTCCATTTGCCGCCTGGCGTCGCCCCCTCGGGGCGGACCGGAGCGGCCACACTATCCGGCAGGTTCGCGGGGTAGCGACGCCGGTGACAAATTCCACGAACTCAGAACTGGTCAATTCGCCCCATTCCCTGCGCGGTTCGTCACGGGCATGCCATCTTTTCCGGAGGTCGCGGCGTTCCCCGTACGCCACGGCTTTCGCGTCCGGCACCCGTGTGACATGGCCCGCAGCGACCTCCTCACCGGCAGTGCCGTCACCGCTGCGCTCCGCGTCCGATCGTGAACCCGGTGCGGGGTACGGGGAATTCAAGGCGCGGGCCGAGGTGATCGGTGTCCGGTTCTCCGGGTAATGGCGACGCCTTACTTCCGGTGCGTGACGCTCTCCTTGCACAGGGCGACGACGCGTGCGCGGAGTTGTGAACACCGCGCACCTGAGAGCCACTTGCGTCTGCATCAGTTCTCCGCGGGGGAGGGATATCGGAGCCGCCCGTCCCGGCCCGGTGCGGAGAAAATCGAACGTGCCCCGGGGGGATATTCCGTACGGTGCGCACGAGTTCGCACCGCGACGAAGGTCGCCGCGTACAACATTCCGTACCGGCAAGGCGATTGGTCCGTACCGCCGGGGTTCCGGAAGGCGATAGGCCATTGCCGGAAAGCGCGGCTCACGGATGCTGCGCAATTTCTTCACAGGGGCCTCGGAAAATCCTCCGCTCCGGCCCCGCACGCCTCACCCCTTCCCGCCCCCGCGCCCGCGGGAGCCCGAGGCCGGCCCCGCGCGGGGGCCCGCCTCTCCCCGTACAGACCCCCGGACCGCACCGAGGGTTGTACGGCTCCCGCCGGACCGGACGGGTCAGCTCGCGGTGTGGGTCACGCGCTCGCTCTCGCGGCGCTTGTCGAGCGCGGCCGCGTCCAGCCCCTCGGCGTTCCGGCACAGCACCGTCGAGCCGCCGGAGGTGAGCGGGGCGAGGAGCCCGGCGCTGATCCCGTCCCAGCCGTCGTACGGCAGGACCGACAGCAGCCGGGAGCCCTCGGCCAGGCCGCGCTCCCGCGCGTCGGACAGCGCGAGTCCGACCGTCTGTTCCCCCGTCAGCTCACGGCCGTCCGGCAGCACCAGGAACGGCTGGTCGGGTTCGACGGGCGCGATCGGCGTGAACCGGTCGCCCTGGCCCGGCACCTCGACGGCGTAGTCCGTGAAGCCCTCCGGCGGCTGCGGGAAGCGCGCGCCGAGCGGGCGCAGGCTCAGCGCGACCCGGTCACCCGAGCAGGCCCGCGCCCGCTCCAGGGTGTCGGGCCCGCTGACGACGAGGTCCGCGCCGGCCGGGTCGCCGTGCAGGTCGACGACGACGCCGGTGGAGGAGCAGGCGAGCAGCCAGACCGCGGTCTGCCAGTGCGCGGGGAGCAGCAGCGCGAGCCGGTCGCCGGGCTCGGCGGAGAACTCGTCCTGGAGCAGATTGGCCGTCTTCGCCACCCAATTGGCGAAGGTGGCGACCGAGAGTTCGACGCGCTCGGAGGTGGCGTCGTCGTAGTAGGTCACCAGCGGGCGGGCCGGGTCCGCGGCGAGCGCGGAACGCAGCAGGTCGGCGGGGGTGCGGGCAGATGCGTTCATCCGCGCAAGGGTACGCGGGGGCCCAGCTGGCGGGGCGTCAGAGCCGAGCCCGGCCGCCGTCGCGGGGGCGCCCGCCCGGCCGACGAAGCGTCAGATCCCGAATAGACAGATTTGTCCGACTATGGCCACGATCACTGGTATGCGTGCATACCTTGTTTCCTCGATCGGCGTCGCCTGCGGAGCGGCACTGCTGCTCCCGCTCGCCCCCGCCGTGTCCGCCGGCCAAGCCCACCCCTCCGACTCCGCAGACCGCACCGTCCGCGCGGCGGCCGACACGGCCGGAGCCCCCGCCCCGGCCCCGGGAGCCGCACCCGGCAAGAAGGCGGCGCACGAGAAGACCGGCCGCGCGAAGGGCCGCGAACTGCCCGGCAGCACCCAGTCGTTGCCGCTCTCCGCCCGGACCTCCGACGGCAAGGACCTGCTGTCCGCCACCGCGGGCCGGACCGCCGGGCCCGAGCGGGCCGGCCAGCTGAAGCGCCGCAACGTCGACCGCTTCTCCCTGGTCGGCGTCGTCTGGGACGACCCCGAGGCGAAGGTCGACGGGACGATCCAGGTGCGTACCCGCGCCACCGGCAGCGGCAAGTGGACCTCCTGGCAGAACCTGGAGTCGCACAGCGACGACGGCCCCGACTCCGCGACGGCCGAACGCCGGGGCGAACGCGCCCGCGGCGCCACGGCCCCGCTCTGGGTCGGCGACTCGGACGGCGTCGAGGTCCGCGTCGTCCCCGGGCCCAAGGGCGGCAAGCACGCGCACGGCACGGCGGACCGGCAGGACTCCCCGCGCGAGGAGGCGCTGGAGCGCGCCGAGGAGAAGCGCGAGGAGCAGGCCGAACGCCGCGAGGAGCGCCGGGAGGACGCGGCCGACAAGCGCGAGGAGCAGGCCGAGGCCAAGGAGGAGCGGCGGGAGGACGCGGCCGACAGACGCGAGGAGGCCGCCGAGGCCGAGGAGGAGAAGCGCGAGGAGGCCGCCGAGGCCCGCGAGGAGAAGCGCGAGGACGCCGTCGTCCACGGGCTGCCGAAGGGCATGAGCCTGGAGCTCGTCTCCCCGGGACCCGACCCCGAGAAGCGCCCCGCCTCCGCCGTCCGGCACGGGAACCCCGGCGGCCCGGCGCACGGCATGACGGCCCAGTCCGTCGGCCGGACCGAGGACGCCGACGCGCTCGCCGCCGAGGAACCGCCCGCCGAGGGCCGCTCCGGCACCGGCCAGGGCGCCGCCGGCCCGGACACCGACGAGGCCCCCGAGGGCACCGAGAGCACCGGGACCGCACCCGAGCGGACCGCGGGCGGCAACGAACTGCTGGAGAAGAGCGCCGAACTCCCGGCCCTCAGCAAGGACGACACCGAGGCCGCGTACGGCCCGGAGCTCCGCGACGCGGCACGCGGCCACGTGGGACCGCGTCCCGGCATCGTCACCCGCAAGGGCTGGGGCGCGGACGAGAGCCTGCGCGAGAAGCAGTTCGGCTACACCAAGACCGTGAAGACGGCCTTCGTGCACCACACCGCGACCAGCAACAACTACTCCTGCAAGCAGGCGCCGTCGATCATCCGGAGCATCTACCGGTACCACGTCAAGAGCAGCAAGTGGCGTGACATCGGCTACAACTTCCTCGTCGACAAGTGCGGAACCATCTACGAGGGCCGTGCCGGAGGTGTGGCCAATCCCGTGATGGGGGCCCACACTTACGGCTTCAACAGCAACAGCACGGGCATCGCCGTCATCGGCTCGCACGCGAGCGCGCCGCCCACCCGGGAGGCCGTCGAGGGCGTGGCGAAGCTGACGGCCTGGAAGCTCGGCCTGCACGGAGCCAACGCGAAGGGAAAGACGACGGTCGTCTCGGGAGGTGGCACGAAGTACCCCAAGGGCCGGAAGGTCACGCTCAACACCATCTCCGGGCACCGCGACGGCTTCAGCACCGACTGCCCGGGCGCGAAGCTCTACGGCAAGCTCGGCGACGTCCGCGCCATCGCGGGCCGGCTCCAGGGACGGTGACGGGGCGGGGTTCCGCCGACGGGTGAGCCGCTGATTCACAAGGTGTGCGGGTGGCCGCCGGACAGTGTGAAGGCGTCTGCATACACTGGCCGCCGGCCACCCGGCCGCGCTGGTCAGCGGGACCCGAGGGAAGCAGAGAAACAGGTGACAGAAGCGATCCTCCTGGTCGGGGGCAAGGGCACCCGCCTGCGACCGTTGACCGTCAACACCCCGAAACCCATGGTTCCGGCGGCCGGTGTGCCGTTCCTGACGCACCAGCTGGCCCGCGCGCGGGCGGCCGGAGTCGAACATGTGGTGATGGCCACCTCCTACCTTGCGGAGGTTTTCGAGCCGTACTTCGGCGACGGCTCCCAGCTCGGCCTCCACCTGGAGTACGTCACGGAGGAGGAGCCCCTCGGCACGGGCGGAGCCATCCGCAACGTCGCCTCCCGGCTCCACTCCGGACCGGACGAGCCCGTCCTCATCTTCAACGGCGACATCCTCACCGGACTCGACATCGAGGCCCTGGTGCGCACCCACACCGGCTCGGGCGCCGACGTCTCCCTCCACCTCACCCGGGTCGACGACCCGCGCGCGTACGGGCTGGTGCCCACCGACGCGGACGGCCGCGTCAGCGCCTTCCTGGAGAAGCCGCAGACGCCGGAGGAGATCGTCACCGACCAGATCAACGCGGGCGCCTACGTGTTCAACCGCTCCGTGATCGACAGCATCCCCGCCGACCGCCCCGTCTCCGTCGAACGCGAGACCTTCCCCGGGCTGCTGGCGGCCGGCGCCCACCTCCAGGGCATGGTCGACTCCACCTACTGGCTCGACCTCGGCACCCCGCAGGCGTTCGTCCGCGGCTCGGCCGACCTCGTCCTCGGCCGCGCGCCGTCCCCGGCCGTGCCGGGCCGGTGCGGCGAGCGGCTGGTGCTGGACTCGGCCGAGGTCGCCGCCGACGCCAAGCTCACCGGCGGCACCGTCGTCGGCTCCGGCGCCGTGGTCGGCGCGGGCGCGCGGGTCGAGGGCTCGGCCGTGCTGGACGGCGCGGTCGTCGCGCCCGGCGCGGTGGTGCGGGACTCGCTGATCGGCGCGGGCGCGCGGATCGGCCCCGGCAGCGTGCTCCAGGGGACGGTCGTCGGCGACGGCGCCGAGGTCGGCGAGGGCAACGAACTGCGCGAGGGCGTGCGCATCTGGTGCGAGGCCCGCATCCCCGCGGGCGCCGTCCGCTTCTCCTCCGACCAGTGAGCCGCCCCGGCGGCTGACGGGGGCGGGGCCCGCTCCCGCCGCGTCCGCGCGCGGGACGCCGTACCCTTTCGGCGTGTCCACCCCGCCCCGCACTCGCACCTGGTCGCCCCCGGCCGGGGCGGGCTCGTACCGCCTGCACCGGCACCTGGGCGTGCTGCAGCGCGGCCCGTACGACCCGGCCTGCCGGTTCGAGGACGGTGCGGCCTGGCGCGGCACCCGCACCCCGGACGGTCCCGCGGCGCTGCGGATGCGGCAGGAGCGCGGGACGGACGGGCCCGTCGTCCGCGCCGAGGCGTGGGGGCCCGGAGCCGGCTGGGCGCTGGAGACGCTGCCCGCGCTGCTCGGCGGCGCGGACGACCCGTCGGCCTTCGTGCCGCACCACCGGCTGGTGGCCGAGGCGCACCGGCGGCATCCCGGGCTGCGGCTGGCGCGCACGGGGCTGGTGCTGGAGTCCCTGATCCCCTCGGTGCTGGAGCAGAAGGTCACCGCGGAGGAGGCGTACCGCGCGTGGCGGCTGCTGGTGCGCCGCTTCGGCGAACGCGCGCCGGGCCCGAACCTGTCGCTGCATGTGATGCCGTCCGCCCGCGACTGGTGCCGCATCCCGTCCTGGGAGTGGCACCGGGCCGGGGTCGACGGCAAGCGTTCGGCGGCCGTCGTCCGCGCCGCGCAGCGCGCCTCCCGCATGGAGGAGGCCGCGGGCATGGAGCTGGACGCGGCGCTGCGGCGGCTCCAGGCGATCCCCGGCATCGGCCCGTGGACCGCGGCCGAGACCCTCCAGCGCAGCAACGGCGACCCGGACGCGGTGACCGTCGGCGACCTGCACCTGCCGCGCATCGTCGGGTACGCGCTCACCGGCGCGCGCGGAGTGGACGACGCGGGAATGCTGGAGCTGCTCGCGCCCTACGCGGAGCAGGGCCAGCGGCACCGCGCGACCCGGTTGATCCTCTCCACCGGCCGCGTACCCCCGCGCCGCCAACCCCGCTTCCCCGTCGGCGACATCGCCCCGCTGTAGCCGCCCCGGCGGAAGGGCGCCTCAGCGGACGGTGATGAAGTCTCCCGGATCGCGGGGCGGGCGTTCGCGGGGCGGGGCGGCGGCGCGGCCGATGGCCACCGCGCCCATGGGGTCCCAGTCGTCGGGCAGCCCGAGCTCCTCGCGGACCACGTCGCGGCAGAACATCGTGGACGACACCCAGGCGGAGCCCAGCTGCTCGCCCGCGAGCGCGACGAGGAAGTTCTGGATGCCCGCGCCGTTCGCGACGACGAACATCTCCCGTTCCGCCGCGGCCCTCCGCGCGTCCGGATAGCTGTGCGCCCCGTCCGCCACCAGGCAGGGGACGGCCAGGTACGGCGCGTTGCGCAGCACGTCACCGCGCCGTACGCGCCGCGCGATGCTCTCCTCGCTCTTCCCGTCGGCCCGCAGATCGGCGGTCCACCGCTCGCGCATCGCGTCGAGCAGCCGGGTCCTGGACTCCTCCGACTCCAGCAGGACGAAGCGCCAGGGCGTGGTGTGGTGCGGCGCCGGCGCCGTCAGCGCGGCGGCGACGGCACGGCGTACGGCGCCCCCGTCGACGGGCTGGTCGGTGAACTCGCGGACCGTACGGCGGAGCGTGACCGCCTCCCGTACGGCCTCCGAAGTGCCCAGCCGGAACATGTCGTTGGCCGCGTCCCGCACCAGCGCCCGCGCGCCCTGACCGTCCTCCGCGCAGTCCGCGTCCCCCGGAACCGCGGCCGGGGCGGAGGGCTCCGCGCCCAGGACGTGCTGCGCCAGGCCGCGCACCACGGCGACGGGCAGGCCGTCGGCCTTGCCCTTCACCAGTTCGCCCGCGGCGGCCAGTTCGTCGCCGACGGCGGTGACGGTGACGCCGAGCGGGTTGCCCATCGCGTCGGTGCCGCCGCGCAGGTCGTGCAGGACGCGGACGCCGCTGGCGCCGATCGCGACGTCCGTCTGGCCCTCCCGCCACGGCCGCCCGAAGGTGTCGGTGACGACGACGCCGACCGCGACGCCGAGCGTCTTCCGCAGCCCCTCGCGGATGCGCCGGGCCGAGGCGTCCGGGTCCTCGGGCAGCAACAGGACGGTGCCGACCGCGGTGTTGGAGGCGTCGACCCCGGCGGCGGCCATCACGAAGCCGTGCCGGCTCTCGACGATCCGCACCGCCCCGCGCCGCGCGACGACCCGTACGGCCTCGGCGTCGACGGCGGCCTCGCGGTCGTCGGCGCGCAGCACCCGGCCCTCGGCCTTGCTGACGATCTTGGACGTCACGATCAGCACGTCACCGTCGGCCAGCCCGGGCAGCCCCTCACCGGTCACCCCGGCCGCGATCAGCTTCACCAGGTCGTCGCCGGCGCGGACTTCGGGAATCCCGGGCACGGACCACACCCGGTACGAGGGGACCTCTCCCGCGGCGGTCACGCGCGCACCTCCTCGGCCAGGGCG
This sequence comes from Streptomyces sp. HNM0574, assembly GCF_012726235.1. GTDB lineage: Bacteria > Actinomycetota > Actinomycetes > Streptomycetales > Streptomycetaceae > Streptomyces. The sequence goes on along the minus strand of NZ_JAASAH010000022.1, from coordinate 22,056 downwards.
AGCGCCTCGCGCGCCATCGCGGCCGTCGCCTCGGTGCCGGTCATCATCAGCGGCACGGCCCGGCAGCGGATGCCCGCCTCCTCGACCGCGCCGACCCGTCCCGCGTCCACGGTGTCGACGAGCCAGCCGTCCAGCAGGCCCGAACCGTAGTGCTCCGCGACCGCCGAGGCCGTGGCCTCGACGCCGACCGCGGCCAGCACCTTGTCCGCCATCCCGTGCACCGGCGCGTCCCCGACGATCGGCGAGAGCCCGACGACCGGGACGTCCGCGTCCGCGATCGCCTCCCGCACCCCGGGCACGGCGAGGATCGTGCCGACGCTCACCACGGGGTTGGACGGCGGGAAGAGCACCACGTCGGCCGCGGCGATGGCCTCCAGCACGCCGGGCCCCGGCTTCGCCGACTCGGCGCCCACCGGCACCACGGCCCGCGCGTCGACGGACGCCCGCATCCGCACCCAGTACTCCTGGAAGTGCACGGCCTTCCGGCCGCCCTCCTCCTCCGGCGCGTCGATCAGTACGTGCGTCTCGACCCGGTCGTCCGTCATCGGCAGCAGCCGGACGCCCGGCTGCCAGCGCGCGCACAGCGCCTCGGTGACGGCGCTGAGCGGATACCCGGCGCCGATCATCTGGGTACGCACGATGTGCGTCGCGAAGTCGCGGTCGCCCAGGCCGAACCACTGCGGTTCGACGCCGTACTCCGCGAGCTCCTCCTTCACCGTGAAGGACTCGTCCTTCCGCCCCCAGCCCTGCTCCTCGTGGATGCCACCGCCGAGCGTGTACATCACGGTGTCGAGGTCGGGACAGACCTTCAGGCCGAAGAGATGGATGTCGTCACCGGTGTTGCCGATGACGGTGATCTCCGCCTCGGGTACGGCGGAACTCAGTCCGCGAAGGAAACGGGCACCACCAACGCCCCCGGCCAGAACCACAATCCGCTGCATGCGGTCAGTCTGTCAGGCCCGCGCGGCGGGAACATCAGCCGGAGGTCGGGGTACTTGAGGGGGACGGCCCGCCGCGCCGGGCCCGACCTCAGACGGAGCTGTCGGTCAGCAGCGGCCGCGACTCCACGCAGTGCGGCGCGTGCATGGGCATCTCGGTCAGCCCGGGGAAGTAGGCGTGCAGGCTCACCGCGGGCCGCAGCCCGTCGTTGACCACCTCGTGCACGTACCCGGGCGCGAACACCCGCTGCGCCCCGGCCGCCAGAGCGCGCGCGCCCCCGCGCGCGTGCTCGGTCAACTCACCTTCCAGGACGGTCAGTACACCGGAGGACGGGCCGTGGTCGTGCCGTCCGCTGCCCTGCCCGGGCAGCCAGCTGAGCAGCCACAGCTCGTAGCCGGGGCCGGTGCGCAGCCGGTGGTACCAGCGGGTGGTGGCGTCGTACCGGACGAGCGGGGCCCAGGCGTCCCGGTCGGCGGCGAGGGAACGGGCCAGTCCCACGAAGCCGGAGATGCCGGTGGGGTGGGCGGGGACGGGCGGGAGGAGATGCGGGATCGCGGTGAGGTCGCCCGCGATCTCGACGTCGCTGTTCACGTCTGATCTGTGCTTTCGCGCTGGTCCGGGCCCGCGCGGAGGCCGGGCCGGAAAGGGAACGGGGAGAACCGAGGTGCCGGAGGCCGGGTGGAGAAGCGGGCCTCAACAGCAGGTACAGCGACAGCGACAGTGACCCGGGAGCGCGCGAAGGGACCCGCGGAGGCGGGCCTGACGGGGCTCGGTGGTCACTGGCATGCGGACCAGGAGACGCAACAACCCATTCGGTTGTCAACCGGTTGTCGCGTTTGGGCGTAATGTTTCATCCCATCCGGTTGCCCCGGGCGCCGAAAGGTTTGTGCGCGCCGCGGCCGGGACACATGGCGCAACATCCGCGCCCACAAACGCCGTTGCGCATCTGTGATCGGACCGTGATCGGTTCCGCTCCGGCGGGTGCGGGGCGACGTGATCGGCACTCCGGCCATCTCGTGACCCAGAACGGGCAAACTGGACAAGCCTCGGGTTCAAAAGGCATGGTTCATCATGATTTGAACACCTTCTGGTCACGCTTGGTTCCGCAGAGTGAATAACGGGCTCAATAGCAGATCTCGGCTTGACTGGCCCGGATCGGCACACTTGTAATTTCACCCGTGTCGTTCAAGAGGAATCGATAACGACGGCATCACGGGGAAGCAAAGACAGACGAGGGGCGCGCACATGGCCGAGCTGTTTCAACAACTCCTGGTCGAAGAGGCGGACGAAGAGCTCGGCTGGCAGGAACGCGCGTTGTGCGCGCAGACCGATCCCGAGTCGTTCTTCCCGGAGAAGGGCGGATCCACCCGCGAGGCCAAAAAGGTCTGCCTCGCCTGTGAGGTGCGGTCCGAATGCCTGGAATACGCGCTGGCGAACGACGAACGTTTCGGTATTTGGGGCGGCCTGTCGGAGCGTGAGCGCCGCCGCCTGAAGAAAGCCGCTGTCTGAACCTCTCCGAGGTATGGACGTCACGTCGGTACGGCGTCCGTGAACCGGCGTTCCGGACGGTTCACGACGGTGCATGACGATGTGTGAGGGCGGCCGGGGACGTGCTTCGTCCCCGGCCGCCCTCCGTTGTGCGGACCCGACGGGCCCCGGGGGATGAGCCGTTAGTGTGGTGGGCCGTGAAGAGGCGTGACGCCCCGGTCCCGGGGCGCCGGCGCAGTCCGTCGCAGCATCTTCGGGGGCCCGCCCCCGTACCCCCGGGGAGGGGCTCGCACCTCGATGTCCGTGCACAGCCATACGGCGGTCCACTCCGCCCAGCATGAGCCGGGGACGCCTCAGTTCCCCCGGCACGTCGTCACCGCCGTGCTCGTCACCCACGACGGCGCCCGGTGGCTGCCCGACGCGCTGGCGGGACTGACGGGGCAGGAACGCCCCGTGCAGTACGCCCTCGCGGCCGACACCGGAAGCGCCGACGACTCGGCGCGGCTGGTCACCGAGGCGCTCGGCCCGGAACGCGTGCTGCACATGGCCCGCCGCAGCGGCTTCGGCGCGGCCGTCGACGAGGCGGCGCGCACCGCGCCCGTCCTCACGCCCGACGACCTGCCGTACCTCAAGCGCCCCAGCGGCTGGGACCCCGTCAGCCGGACCTGGCGGGACGAGGCGTACGAGATGCCGGAGCTGCCGCACGGCGAGCCCGTGCAGTGGCTGTGGCTGCTGCACGACGACTGCGCGCCCGAACCCGACGCGCTCGCGCAACTGTTGCGGATCGTCGACGCCGACCCGTCGGTCGCCGTCGTCGGGCCGAAGCTGCGCAGCTGGTACGACCGCAGGCAGCTGCTGGAGGCCGGGGTCTCCATCGCCAACAGCGGCCGCCGCTGGACGGGCGTGGAGCGGCGCGAGCAGGACCAGGGCCAGCACGACCAGGTGCGGCCGGTGCTGTCGGTCTCCACGGCCGGGATGCTCATCCGCCGCGACGTCTTCGAACAGCTCGGCGGGTTCGACCGCAGGCTGCCGCTGATGCGGGACGACGTCGACCTGTGCTGGCGCGCGCAGGCCGCCGGGCACCGGGTGCTCGTCGCGCCCGACGCGGTGATGCGGCACGCGGAGGCCGCCTCCCGCGAACGCCGTCCCGTCGACTGCGTCGGCCGGGGCTGGCGCGGCGCGGCGAGCCCGCACCGGGTGGACAAGGCGGGCGCCGTGTTCACCCTGCTCGCCAACGTGCCCACGGCGAAGGCGCCCTGGGTGCTGCTGCGGCTGGTCCTCGGCACGCTGCTGCGGACGCTCGCCTACCTGGTGGGCAAGGTGCCCGGCCAGGCGCTCGACGAAGTCGCCGGACTGAGCGGCACGTTGCTGCGGCCCGGGCGGATCCTCGCGGCGCGGCGGCGGCGCGGCAGACCCGTCGTCGCCCACCGCGACCTGCGGCCGCTGTTCCCGCCGCCCGGCGCGACCGTGCGCGTCACCGTCGAGCAGGTCGCCAGCAACTTCACCGGGCGGTCCGAGCCGGAGCTCTCCGGCGGCGGGCGGCACGGCGGCGCCGTCGAGAGCGGGCCGGGCGAGGACGACGCGGACTTCCTGGACGTCGAACAGTTCGCCCGGCTCAAGCGGGTGGCGCGCAAGCCGGGGCCGGTGCTGTTCGGCGTGCTGCTCCTGGTCTCGCTGATCGCCTGCCGGGCGCTGCTCGGCGGCGGCGCGCTCGCGGGCGGCGCCCTGCTGCCCGCGCCCGACGGCGTCGGTGACCTGTGGGCGCGCTACACCGACAGCTGGCACCCCGTCGGCACCGGCGGCACCCAGACGGCGCCGCCGTACCTCGCGGTGCTCGGCAGCGTCGCCGCGGTGCTCTTCGGCAGCACCGGCTTCACGCTGACGCTGCTGCTGGTGTGTTCCGTGCCGCTGGCCGGGCTCACCGCGTACTTCGCCTCCCGGCCGCTCACCGAGTCGCGGCTGCTGCGGGCCTGGGGGAGTGTCGCGTACGCCTTCCTGCCCGCCGCGACGGGTGCGCTCGCGGGCGGGCGGCTCGGGACGGCGCTGCTGGCCGTGCTGCTGCCGGTGATGGCGCGGGTCGCGCTGACGGCCGGCGGCCTGCGGGGCAAGCCGGGCTGGCGGCCCGCGTGGACGCTCGCGCTGCTGCTCACCCTGACCACGGCCTTCACGCCCGTCGTCTGGCCCGTGACGCTGGTGCTCGCGGTGGCGCTGCTGGTGCTGCGGTGGCGGGGCGCCGAGGAGCTGCGCGGCACGGCGCTGCGGGTGCTCGTCGTACTGGTGACGCCGATGGTGCTGCTGGCGCCCTGGTCGCTGTCGCTGCTGACGGACCCCGCGCGGTTCCTCGCCGAGGTCGGCCTGCCGTACGGCGCGGGCGCGGCCTCCGCGCTGGACCTGCTGACGCTCACGCCCGGCGGCCCCGGCGCCGCGGGCGGCTGGCTGCTCGTCGGCGTGGTGCTGGCCGGGCTGGCCGCGCTGCTGCGCGCGGAGCGGCAGTTGGCGATCCGCACGGCCTGGGCGGTCGCGCTGGTGGGCCTGCTGTTCGCCGCGCTGTCGAACGCCTCGGCCTGGGCCGGGCCCGCCACGCTGGTGTACGGGCTGGGCCTGCTGTGCGCGGCGGTCACCGGCGCCGAGGGCGCGAAGGAGCGGGTCGCGGCGCAGAGCTTCGGCTGGCGGCAGCCGGTGGCGGCGCTGATCGCGGCGGCCGCCGTGGCCGCGCCGCTGTTCGCGGCGGTCGGCTGGATGGTGGGCGGCGCGGACGGTCCGCTGTCCCGCCGCGACCCCGTCCAGGTGCCCGCGTTCGTCGCGGAGGAGAGCAAGACCCGGGACCAGACGCGCACCCTCGTCCTCGACGGCGAGTCCGCGCCCGGTGCCTCGGGGGAGACCAGCGGCGTCTCGTACTCGCTGGTCCGCGGCTCCGGGGCCCGGCTCGGGGACGCCGACCTCGCGGCCGAGGGCGGCGAGGACGCGCGGCTGCGCGGCATCGTCGCGAACCTCGTCGCGGGCTCGGGCGCCGACCAGTCCGAGCAGCTCAGCGGCTACGCGGTGCGGCACGTCCTGGTCCGGGACGGCGCTCCGCGCCGGATGAGCCGGACGCTCGACGCGACGCCCGGCCTCTCCCGCTACAGCCAGGAGGACGGCAGCGCGCTGTGGGGCGTGGACCGGCAGGTCTCGCGCGTCAGCATCGTCGCGGGCGAGGGGAAGGCGCCGGGCGGCGCCGAGCCGGAGCCGGTGGCGGTCGCGGCCGGTCCCGTCGAGGTGCACACACAGGTGCCGGACGGTCCGGGCGGCCGCGTGCTGCGGATCGCGGACGCGGCGGACGACGGCTGGGAGGCCACGCTCGACGGGAAGCCGCTGCGGCCCGTCACCGTCGACGGCTGGGCGCAGGGCTTCGAACTGCCCGCCGGGGGCGGGAAGTTGGACGTCACGCGGGCCACCGACACCGCGCACGTGGTGTGGCTGTCCGTCCAGGGCCTGCTCGCCCTCGTCGTGATCGTCCTCGCGCTGCCCGGACGGCGGCGCGAGATCGACGACGACCTGCCCGAGGCCGAACCGGCCGTGCCGCCGCAGCCCGTCGAGGGCGAGGGCCGGCGCGCGCGCCGGCTGCGCGCCGCCGCCGAGGCCGCGGGCGCCGGCTCCGCACGCCCGTCACCGCCCGCGCCCGAAGCGGGCCCGGACGGGACGCCGCTGCCCGCACCCCCGCCGTACGCGCCGGGGCCGGACGCGGGGCAGCAGCCCTACGTGCCGGGCCAGGCCGGCGGCTTCGCGGACGGCTTCGGTCACGCCCCGGCGCCCGAAGGGCAGCCGTACGGCGCCGGCTGGGGCGTACCGCAGCAGCAGGCGCCCGGCGCCGTGCCGGTGGACGCCTACGGCACCGGCGGGTACGGCGCGGACCCGTACGCGGTCGATCCCTACGCCCCCGGGGCCTACCCGCAGGGCGGTTACGCGCCGGACGCGTACGGGGCGTACGGCACGCGGGGCGAGACGGGCGAGTACGGCGACAGGAGCGATCAGCAGTGAACCGCAGCACCCTGACCCTGGCCGGCGCGGTCGCCGCGCTGGCCGCGCTCACCGGCGTCGCCGCCGTCGCCGCCCCGGGGGACGAGGCCGGCCGGGCTCCGGCGGCGGCCGCGCGCAAGCCCGTCGAACGGTCCACGCTGGTGTGCCCGAAGCCGACGGAGTCGGACGTCGCGGAGACGGTCTACTCGGCCGTCACGCCGAAGGGCGGCGCCGCGAAGGGCGGCACCGCCGAGCTGTACCCGGCGGAGTCGGCCGAGACCGGAACCGGAAGCGGAACCGAGGACGGCAGCAAGGGCAAGGGCGCGAAGGACGAAGGCGGGCAGGCCGTGCTGCCGCTGAAGAGCCCCGGCACACCCGTCACGTCCACCACCTCGCGCAGCGACGCGCCCGCGCTGATCGGCTCGGCCGAGGGCCGCTTCGCGCCCGGCTGGACGGTCCAGCAGACCACCGAGGTGAGCGCGGGCGCGGGCAAGGGCCTGCACGGAACGGCCTGTTCGGTACCGGACACCGACTTCTGGTTCCCCGCCACCAGCACCGCGAAGGACCGGAAGGACTACGTCCACCTCACCAACCCGGACAGCACCGGCGCCACCGTCGACCTCGACCTCTACGGCAAGGACGGCCGGGTGAGCACCAGTTCGGGCGAGGCGATCAACGTCCCGCCCCGCTCCACCGTCCCCGTGCTGCTCTCCACCCTCACCGAGGAGCCCGTCACCAACGCGACGCTGCACGTGAGCGCCCGTACCGGCCGGGTCGGCGCCCAGGTGCAGTCCCTCGACGAGAAGCTCGGCGGCGACTGGATCGCCCCCGCGGCCGACGCGGCGCCGAGCACCGTCCTCCCCGGCATCCCGGGCGACGCGGCCTCCGTACGGCTGGTGGTCCACGCGCCCGGCGACCGGGACGCCGACCTCAAGGTGCGCTTCGCCGGACCGTCCGGACGGATCACCCCCGCCGGGTACGAGACGCTCCACGTGCGCGGCGGCATGACCACCGCCGTCGACCTGAAGAACCTCGCCCAGGGCGAGGCCGGGACGCTGGAGCTGACCCCGGCGGAGAAGGACGGCGCCACCCCCGTCGTCGCCGGTCTGCGCGTCACCCGGGGCAAGGGCGGCGGCCAGGAGAGCGCGTTCGTCCCGGCCACCCGGCCGGTGGACGCGCGCGCCACCGCCGTCGGCGACTCCGGCCGCGAGCCCCGGCTCACGCTCACCGCCACCGGGAAGACCGCCAAGGTCCGCGTCACCACCTCGGCGGGCAGCGACGGCGGCAGCCCGGCGAGCCGGACGTACGAGGTGAAGGGCGGGACGACGAAGTCCTTCGCGCCGCCCGCGCCGAAGGGCGTCAGGGGCAGCTACGGCGTCACCGTCGAACGGCTCTCCGGCGGCCCGCTGTACGCGGCGCGGACGCTGACCGGCGGCGGCTCCGCCTTCACCGTGCAGGGCCTCCCGGACGACCGCGGCACCGTCTCCGTCCCCCGGGCGACCCAGGACCTCTCCGTCCTGAACGACGACTGAAGGGCAGCGCGCGTCAGTCCTGGCCGTAGCGCGGGTCGACCGACTCCGGGTCCATGCCCAGGAGTTCGGCGACCTGTTCGACGACGACCTCGTGGACGAGCAGCGCGCGCTCGTCCCGGTTCCTGGCCCGGAGCTCGACCGGCCGCCGGTAGACCACCACGCGGTCGGGCTCCTCGCCCCGCGCGTGGGTCACCCGGCCGAGCGGCACCAGGCCCGAGCCCTCGTCGAGCTCGCCGTTGTCCGCGCGCGGCACCTCCTGCACGGCGAACTCGACGCTCGCCAGCTGCGGCCAGCGCCGCTCCAGCCTGCCGATCGCGTCCCGCACCAGATCGTCGAAGGCGTCCGAGCGGCTCACCGAGAGCGGGACCTGCGGCGGCGCGACGGGCCCGCGCATGCCGCGCCCGTGCCGGTCCCGGCGGCGGGGACGGCGGGCGCCCTCGCCCCCGGCCGCGCCCGCGGCACCGGAAGCAGCGCCGTCCGGACCCGAAGCGGAACCGGAACCGGAGGCCCCCGGAACGGAGGCGGCGCCGTCCGACGGGTCGGGTCGGCGGGGCGGTACGGGCGTGCTGCTCATCATCCCGAGCCTAGCCGCCAGGGGCCCCACGGGTCCGCCGGCCGCCGGAGCGGCCCGGCCGAGCTGCCGGAGGCGGGTCACGTTTTGATTCCGTTCGCCCGGCCTCCCGGCGCGCGCGCAGGCCGCCGCCCGGGCCCGGGACGCCCCCTGCCCGCGCGGGCGCCCCGGGCCCGGGACCTCCGCGAACACCTCCATGTCCCCGGATTCCGTACCTCCGCCGCAGGTCGGACCATCCACGCGAACCGGACGACACGGGGGAGTGAGCTCGGGGAGAGTCGTCGCAGGCCGCTCGCGAGTGCGGTACGGTCCAACGTCGTGAGCCCTGTACGTCGCTGTTCGCGCACCGCATGCGGCCGTCCCGCCGTCGCGACGCTGACGTACGTCTATGCGGACTCGACGGCCGTCCTCGGTCCGCTCGCCACCTACGCCGAACCCCACTGCTACGACCTCTGTTCCGAGCACTCGGAGCGGCTGACCGCGCCGCGCGGCTGGGAGGTCGTGCGGCTCGCCGTCGACAGCGGGCCCGTCCGCCCCAGCGGGGACGACCTGGAGGCGCTGGCCAACGCCGTCCGCGAGGCGGCCCGTACGCCGCAGCGCCGCGACCCCACGGCCGCCGCGCCCTCGGACGCCGTCGGCGGTCCCGACGGGCGGGACGCCGACCCGATGGAGGTCGCCCGCCGCGGCCACCTCCGCGTCCTCCGCTCGCCCGAGCAGTAGGCCAGGGCCCCGCTTCTCCTCCGCGCCGCTTCGCGGGCACCCGGTGTTGGCCGGGAGCGTACGGTCCGTTCGGATGCCGTTGATCCACTGCGGGTAGATTTGGGTCCCCCGACCGGGGCGACGGTCCGATCTGCCCGCACCGCGGGTGCCGGGCCCGGAAGCGCACACAGCAGGACCCGACCAACGGGACCGCAGAGGACTCCAGGAGAGGGCTGGCCGTGGTGGATCTGTCTCGGATCGTGAAGGCGTACGACGTGCGCGGTGTGGTGCCGGACCAGTGGGACGAGGCGCTCGCCGAGCTGTTCGGGGCCGCCTTCGTGCAGGTCACCCGGGCCACGGCGATCGTCGTCGGGCACGACATGCGGCCCTCCTCGCCGGGCCTCGCGCGGGCCTTCGGGCGGGGCGCGGCCGGGCGGGGCGCCGACGTCACCGAGATCGGCCTGTGCTCCACGGACGAGCTGTACTTCGCCAGCGGCCGCCTGGACGTGCCCGGCGCGATGTTCACCGCGAGCCACAACCCCGCGCAGTACAACGGCATCAAGATGTGCCGGGCCGGCGCGGCGCCCGTCGGGCAGGACACCGGGCTGGCCGACATCCGCGCGCTGGTCGAGGAGTGGAGCGCGAACGGCCTGCCCGCGACGGACGCGGCACCCGGCACGGTGACCGCGCGGGACGTGCTCGGCGACTACGCGGCACACCTGCGCTCGCTGGTGGACCTGACCGCGATCCGCCCGCTGAAGGTCGTCGTCGACGCGGGCAACGGCATGGGCGGGCACACCGTCCCGACCGTCTTCGAGGGGCTGCCGCTGGAGCTGGACGCGCTCTACTTCGAGCTCGACGGCACCTTCCCGAACCACGAGGCGAACCCGCTCGACCCGCGCAACATCGTCGACCTCCAGCAGCGCGTCCGGGACACCGGCGCCGATCTCGGCCTCGCCTTCGACGGGGACGCCGACCGCTGCTTCGTCGTCGACGAGCGCGGCGACCCGGTCTCCCCGTCGGCGATCACCGCGCTGGTCGCCTCGCGCGAGCTGGCCAAGGCGCCGGGCGCCACCGTCATCCACAACTGCATCACCTCGTGGTCCGTGCCCGAGGTGGTGAAGGAGAACGGCGGCACCCCCGTCCGCACGCGGGTCGGCCACTCGTTCATCAAGGAGGAGATGGCCCGCACCGGCGCCATCTTCGGCGGCGAGCACTCCGCGCACTACTACTTCCGCGACTTCTGGAACGCGGACACCGGCATGCTCGCCGCGCTGCACGTCCTCGCCGCGCTCGGCGGCCAGAGCGGCCCGCTCTCCGGCCTCGTCGCCCAGTACGACCGGTACGCCGCCTCCGGCGAGATCAACAGCACCGTCGAGGACCAGCCCGGCCGCGCCGCCGCCGTCAAGGCCGCCTACGCGGGACGGGACGACGTCAGCCTCGACGAGCTGGACGGGCTGACCGTCACCGCGGACGACTGGTGGTTCAACCTCCGCGCCTCCAACACCGAGCCGCTGCTCCGGCTGAACGTCGAGGCCCGGACGGCGCCGCTGATGACCGAGGTGCGCGACGAGGTCCTCGCCCTCGTCCGCGCCTGAGCGGCGGGGGCCGCCGGGCGAACGGTCCCGGGCGCCCGGCGGTACCCTGGCCAGCACAGTCGCCAGCCTGCCGAAAGGGACGTATCCATGCCGCTCGAAGCCGGTCTCCTCGAGATCCTCGCCTGTCCGGCCTGCCACGCCCCGCTCCGTGAGCAGGACGAGGAGCTGCTGTGCGAGGGCCCCGAGTGCGGGCTCGCCTACCCCGTCCGGGACGGCATCCCCGTCCTGCTCGTCGACGAGGCCCGCCGCCCGGCCTGACGCCGGCCGGCCTCAACTGCCGCCGCGCGCCGGGCTCCTGGCGCCGGTTCCGGCGCGCCCGCGGCAACACCACACCGCAGCAAGGCAGTCGACCGAAAGGTCTGGGGAGAATGCTCGACGAGTCGGTACTCGACAGTCCCGAGGCCCTCGTCCGCGCCGACGCGCGCGGCCTGCTGCGCGGCGTGGCCGAGGCCGGAGCCCGGGTCCGTACGGGCGCCCGGCGGGCGGCCGAGGCGGGCCTGGCCGAGCTGCGCCCCGAGGGACGCCCGCGCGCCGTGCTCCTCGCCGGTACGGGACCGGCCGCCGCCTGCGCCGCCGACCTGCTCGGAGCCCTGGTGGGCGGCGCCCTGCCGGTCACCCTGATCCGGCCCACCGGCCCCTTCGTCTCACCCGGCGCGCTGACCTGGACGCTCCCCGGCTGGGCCGGACCGTACGACCTGCTGCTGCTCGCCACCCCCGACGGCTCGGAAGGGGGCCTGGCGGCGCTCGCCGACCAGGCGTACCGGCGCGGGTGCAGCGTCGTCGCCGTCTCGCCGCCCGGGGCGCCGCTGGCCGGGGCGATCGGGCAGAGCCGCGGGCTGCACGTGCCGCTCGCGCCCGAGCTGTACGCGCCCTTCGCCGAGCCGGGGTCGTACGAACCGGCCGAGTCCGCGGGGACGGTCGCCGGTGCCGGGCAGCGCGCCGGCGTCGCCGACTCGCTGGAGATCCCCGGTGTCGCCGAGCCGCCGCAGCCGCTGCCCGCCGCCCCCGGCGAACTGTGGGCGCTGCTCACGCCGCTGGTGATGCTGGCCGACCGGCTCGGGCTGCTCCCCGGCGAGCCCGGCGGGGCGCCGCTGGACGCACTGGCCGACCGGCTCGACCGGGTCGCCGAACGCTGCGGGCCCGCGATCGACGTGGACAGCAACCCCGCGAAGAGCCTCGCCGCCGAACTCGCCGACACCCTGCCGCTGTGGTGGAGCGACGGCGCCGTCGCCGGTGCCGTCGCACGGCACGCGGCCGGCACGCTGACCGCGCTCCCGGGCCGCCCCGCGCTCGCCGCCGCGCTGCCGGAGGCGATGGGGCAGCACGGGGCGCTGCTCCAGGGCTCGTTCGGCGGTGACGCCGGGCCGGACGACTTCTTCCGTGACCGCGTCGAGGAGCCGGAGAGCCTGCACGCCCGCGTCGTCCTCGTGCGCGACGGCGGGACGGCGGAGGACGGTGCTTCGGCCGCCGGCGCCGCGCGGGACCTCGCGCACACGCACGGGGCGCCGCTGACCGAGCTCGCCCCGGCCGAGGACAGCGGCCCGCTGGAGACCGCGGCGGAACTGATCGCAACGGCCGATTTCGCCGCCGTTTACCTCCTGCTCGCCGCGCACGACGCATAGTGATCCCGGCCTCCGGGCCCCGGGAGAGCACCGCGCGGCCCGGACCGACAGACCCCGCCCCGGGAACCGAGCCCCGGGCACACCGAGCAGCGATGCGGAGCACCTCATGGACCCTCTACAGAACACCGTCCGGCCGTACGCCTGGGGCTCCACGACCGCGATTCCCCAGCTCCTCGGCGTCCCGCCCACCGGAGAGCCGCAGGCCGAGATGTGGTTGGGCGGCCACCCCGGGGCGCCCTCGCTGATCGACCGCGGCGCGGGCCCGTCCCCGCTGCCCGGGTGGATCGAGGCCGACCCGGTGCGGGAGCTCGGGCCCGAGTCCGTGCGCGCGTACGGGGCGAAGCTGCCGTTCCTGCTGAAGCTGCTCGCGGCCGGCTCCCCGCTCTCCCTCCAGGTGCACCCCGACCCCGAGCAGGCCCGTGAGGGCTTCGCCCGCGAGGAGGCCGCCGGGGTGCCGGTGGACGCGCCGGAGCGGAACTACAAGGACGAGGGGCACAAGCCCGAACTCATCTGCGCCCTCACGCCGTTCGACGGCCTGTGCGGCTTCCGGCACCCGTCCGAGGCCGCCGATCTGCTCGCCGGTCTCGACGTCGACGGGCTCAAGCCGTACGTCGACATCCTGCGCGCCAACCCCGAGGGCGGCGCCCTGCGCGAGGTGCTCACCGGCGTCCTCACCGCCGACCGCGAGGAGATCGCGGAGACGGTCGGGCAGGCCGCCGTCGCCGCCTCCGCGCTCGCGGCCGACGCCGACGGCGCGTACTCCGGGCCGTACGCCACCTGCGCCTCGCTCGCGCAGGCCTACCCCGGGGACCCGGGCGTCATCGCGGCGATGCTGCTCCACCACGTACGCCTCCAGCCCGGCGAGGCGCTGTACCTGGGGGCCGGGGTGCCGCACGCGTACCTCAGCGGGCTCGGCGTCGAGATCATGGCCAGTTCGGACAACGTGCTGCGGTGCGGGCTCACCCCGAAGCACATCGACGTGCCCGAACTGCTGCGGATCGTCCGCTTCGAGCCGTCCGACCCCGGAATCCTGCGCCCCGAGGCGGGCCCGGACGGCGAGGAGCTGTACGAGACCCCGGTCGGCGAGTTCCGGCTCTCCCGGTACGTCCTCGCCCCCGGCGGCAGCGTGCCCGAACTCGGCTCCCGCGCACCGCAGATCCTGCTGTGCACCTCGGGCCGCGCCGTGCTGCACGGCGAGCGGGACGGGGGCGAGGAGGAATTGGCGCTCGTGCCCGGTGGGTCCGCTTATGTGCCCGCGGGCGAGCGGGTCCGCCTCTCCGGTGACGGTACGCTCTTCCGCGCCACGGTGGCCGTCTGAGACGCGGCTGCCCCCAGGAGCACGGAAAGGGACCCCCGACTCGCATGAGTGCATCAGGCGGAACAAAGGCGATTGTTGCCGCGCTCGGCGCCAACCTGGCCATCGCGGCGAGCAAGTTCGTCGCCTTCGCCTTCAGCGGCTCGTCGTCGATGCTCGCCGAAGGCGTCCACTCGCTGGCCGACTCCGGCAATCAGGGACTGCTGCTCCTCGGAGGCAAGAGGGCCAAGAGAGAGGCCAGCGAGGAACACCCCTTCGGGTACGGCCGCGAGCGCTACATCTACGGCTTCCTGGTCTCGATCGTGCTCTTCACCATCGGCGGCGTCTTCGCGCTGTACGAGGGCTACGAGAAGATCAAGCACCCGCACGAGCTGGAGCACTGGTACTGGCCGGTGGGCGTGCTGGTCTTCGCGATCATCGCGGAGTCCTTCTCGTTCCGGACCGCCATCAAGGAGTCCAACGAGGTACGCGGCAGGCTCAGTTGGAGCCAGTTCGTCCGCCGGGCCAAGGCGCCCGAGCTGCCCGTCGTCCTGCTGGAGGACCTCGGCGCGCTCGTCGGCCTGGTCCTCGCGCTCGGCGGCGTCGGCCTCGCGCTGATCACCGGCAACGGCGTGTGGGACGGCGTCGGCACGCTCTGCATCGGCGTGCTGCTCGTCGCGATCGCGATCGTGCTGGCGGCGGAGACCAAGTCGCTGCTGCTCGGCGAGTCCGCCGACCCGGCCGAGCGGGAGAAGATCCGCGACGCGGTCGTCGACGGCGAGACCGTCACCAGCGTCATCCACATGAAGACGCTGCACCTGGGTCCCGAGGAGCTGCTCGTCGCCGCCAAGGTCGCGGTGCGGCACGACAATTCGGCCGCCCAGGTCGCGGAGGCGATCGACGCGGCCGAGGCCCGCATCCGCGAGGCCGTGCCGATCTGCCGCGCCATCTACCTGGAGCCGGACATCTGGCGCGAGGAGCGCGCCGGGACCGGCGCGAGCGCGACGGCCTGAGCCCGGACAGCGGCGGGGCCCCGCCCGGACTTTCGGTCCGGACGGGGCCCCGCCGCGTTGCTCAGGCCTCAGCGGCCCCGCGTCACCGGATCTCGGCGAGGATCTCCAGCAGCGCGTCCTCGCCCTCGGCGGCCAGCAGCCGCTGCCGGTAGTCGGCGTCGATCAGCTTCCGGGACAACCGCGCGAGCACACGCAGGTGTTCGTCCCCGGCGGCCGCCTCCGGCACCGAGATCATGAACACCAGGCGCGCCTTCGTCCCGTCCGGGGCGCCCCACTCGATGCCCTCGGCGGACCGCGCGAAGCCGACGACGGGCGCGGTGACCGCGTCCGTCTTGGCGTGCGGCACGGCGATCTCGTCGCCCAGGCCCGTCGTGCCCTGCTCCTCGCGGGCGAGGGCGACGCGGACCAGCTCGTCCACGTCCGCCACCTTGCCCGTACCGGCGAGGAGCCCGGCCATCTCCCGGACCGCCGCCTCCTTCTCGTCCGAGCCCAGCCACTCCCGCACCGACCCGCGCGTGAGATAGCCGGAGAGAACCTCGGGGGTCTGCTCCGGGGCCTGCCCGGGGGCCTTCTCCGGAGCCGCGACCGCCGCTTCCGGGGCGGCGGTCGAACCGCCCGCGCCGACCGGGACGGCGACCGCCCCGGCGAGTACGGCGGCCTCCGGTACGTCCGCCTCCGCCTCCCGGGCGGCCTCGTTCCGGCCCACGGACAGCAGGGCGGCGGTGGCCAGCGCGGTGACCGCGGTGCCGACGGCGATCGCGACGAAGAACATCGCCACCCCGTCGACCGCGCCCAGCAGCGCCACGATCGGGCCGCCGTGCGGCACGTTGCCCGCCACGGAGGCGAGACCGGCGACGGCGCCGGCGGCGGCCCCGCCCAGCATGTTCGCGGGGATCACGCGCGCGGGCCGCGCCGCGGCGAACGGGATCGCGCCCTCCGTGATCCCGAAGAAGCCCATGAACAGGGCCGCGTACCCGGTCTCCCGCTCCTGCGCGGTGAAGTACCGGCGGCGCAGCAGCGTCGCGATGCCCTGGCCGAGCGGCGGCACCGGGATGGCGGCCGCGCACATGCCCATGACCTCGGGGTTCTTGGAGACCAGCCCGGCGCCGAAGAGGAACGCGGTCTTGTTGACCGGGCCGCCCATGTCGAACGTGATCATCAGCCCGAGGATGATGCCGAGCAGCGCGGCCCCGGTACCGGTCATGCCGCCGAGCCAGGACGTCAGATGCTCGAACACCCAGGAGATGGGGCGGCCGATGACGTAGATGAAGAACAGTCCGAGCGCCGAGGACGCCAGGATCGGGATCACGATGATCGGCATGATCGGCTGCGCGAACTTGGGCACCCGGACCTTCTTGATCCACTGGACCAGATAGCCCGCCAGGAAGCCCGTGACGATCGCGCCGATGAAGCCCGCGCCCGACTCGGAGTCGTACAGCTCACCGGTGTTGGCGATCCAGCCGCCGATCATGCCGGGTACGAGTGCGGGCCGGTCGCCGATCGCGTAGGCGATGTACCCGGAGAGGATCGGCACCATCAGCGTGAAGCCGATCGTCCCGATGTCGTTGACGTGCTTCCAGAACGAGCCGTCCGGGATCACGAGTCCGCCGTCGGCCTGCGGACTGCCGCCCAGCGCAAGGGAGATGGCGATCAGCAGACCGCCGACGACCACGAACGGGATCATGTACGAGACGCCGTTCATCAGGGCCTTGTACGTCGTCCCGCGGCCGCGCGGCTTCTTGCCGGGCGCCGCGGTCTCCGCACCGCCGGAATCCCGAACTCCGCTTCCGCTTCCGGCTGTTGCGGCGCCGCCGTGCACGGGCGCGTCCCCGACGCGGTCGATCAGTCCGTCCGGATCGCTGATCCCCTCGGCGACGCCGACGACCAGCAGCCGCTTGCCCGCGAAGCGTTCGCGGTCCACGTCCTTGTCGGCGGCGATGATCACGCCGTCGGCCTCGTTGATATCGTTGTCAGTCAGCACGTTCTCCGAGCCGATCGAGCCCTGCGTCTCGACCTTCATGCTGACCCCGCGGGCCTCGGCGGCCTGCGTCAGCTTCTCGGCTGCCATGTACGTATGCGCGATGCCGGTCGGACAGGCGGTCACCGCGAGCAGCCGCAGCCCTGGACCTGCCTCCTGCCGCGGCTCCCCGTTCGAGCCGTCGGAACTGGTCACGTCACATCTCCTTGATCTGCGCTGCCGTCAGCGTGCGGGTGTTTACCGGCGTTGAGGTGGGAAGGCTCGTACGGACTGCCGTACGGGCGGCCGAAAACCGACCCAGTGTCGCCCTTGGGACCGGCCCAGGCAATCCGCTCGTCCGGACGAGCGGTGTAGATTCGTATGAGCACAGTCGTCGCTGCTGATGGCGGTCGGCCGGCCCGCGCTGCGGGCCACCGAGGGAGAGAGGGCCTCCGACGGACTGAGCTGCGGCCAAGGGACACGTATGTCCGTACGCGTGTGGTCGGCCGCTCCTGGCGTGAAGCCGGGGGTGACCGCTGCCACACGGGCAGCCTGGGCGCCGCAGCACGGACCAGCAAGCCACAACCTCGAGACCGAGGAGAGCAGCTCGCATGACGACGACCTCCAACGGCCAGGACTTCAAGGTCGCGGACCTCTCGCTGGCGGCCTTCGGCCGCAAGGAGATCACCCTCGCCGAGCACGAGATGCCCGGCCTGATGGCGATCCGCAAGGAGTACGCCGCTGAAAAGCCCCTCTCCGGCGCCCGTATCACGGGTTCGCTCCACATGACCGTCCAGACCGCTGTCCTGATCGAGACCCTCGTCGCCCTGGGCGCCGAGGTCCGCTGGGCGTCCTGCAACATCTTCTCCACGCAGGACCACGCGGCCGCGGCGATCGTCGTGGGCCCGAACGGCACCCCGGAGAAGCCGCAGGGCGTTCCGGTCTTCGCCTGGAAGGGCGAGACCCTGGCCGAGTACTGGTGGTGCACGGAGCAGGCCCTGACCTGGCCGAACGCCGCCACCGGCGGCCCGAACATGATTCTCGACGACGGCGGCGACGCCACGATGCTCGTGCACAAGGGCGTCGAGTACGAGAAGGCGGGCGCCGCCCCGTCCCCCGACACCGCGGAGAACGACGAGCACCGCGTCGTCCTCGAACTGCTGAACCGCACCCTGGGTGAGAACAAGCAGAAGTGGACGCAGGTCGCCTCGGAGATCCGTGGTGTCACGGAGGAGACCACCACCGGTGTCCACCGGCTCTACGAGATGCAGCAGGCGGGCCAGCTGCTGTTCCCGGCGATCAACGTGAACGACGCCGTCACCAAGTCGAAGTTCGACAACAAGTACGGCTGCCGCCACTCGCTCGTCGACGGCATCAACCGCGCCACCGACGTGCTCATCGGCGGCAAGACCGCCGTCGTCTTCGGCTACGGCGACGTCGGCAAGGGCTGCGCCGAGTCCCTGCGCGGCCAGGGCGCCCGCGTCATCGTCACCGAGATCGACCCGATCTGCGCCCTGCAGGCCGCCATGGACGGCTACCAGGTCGCGACGCTGGACGACGTGGTGGACACGGCGGACATCTTCGTCACCACCACGGGCAACAAGGACATCATCATGGCCTCGGACATGGCCAAGATGAAGCACCAGGCGATCATCGGGAACATCGGCCACTTCGACAACGAGATCGACATGGCCGGCCTGGAGAAGATCCCGGGCGTCGTCAAGGACGAGATCAAGCCGCAGGTCCACACCTGGACCTTCAAGGACGGCAAGACCATCATCGTGCTGTCCGAGGGCCGCCTGCTGAACCTGGGCAACGCCACCGGCCACCCCTCGTTCGTGATGTCCAACAGCTTCGCCGACCAGACGATCGCCCAGATCGAGCTGTTCACGAAGCCGGAGTCGTACCCGACCGACGTCTACGTGCTGCCCAAGCACCTCGACGAGAAGGTCGCCCGCCTCCACCTGGACGCGCTCGGCGCCAAGCTCACCACGCTCCGCAAGGAGCAGGCCGACTACATCGGTGTCCCCGTCGAGGGCCCGTACAAGCCGGACCACTACCGCTACTGAGCGGCACGGAACGGCACCGGTCACGGTCGGCCCTTCGGGGCCGCCGTCCCCCGGTGAGTCCCCGTTCCCGGTGACCCACCGCACGCGGTGAGCTCACCACCCCAGGCGACCTCCCGGCCGTGGCTGCGACGGCCGGGACGGACGCCGAGTGAACCCGCCGGGCCGAGCCCGCAGGGAACAGACCCGGGTGCGTCCGCGCACCGGCCCGAAGGCCCTCGTCTCCTCTCCGGACGGGGGCCTTCGGCCTGCTCAGGGCCGCGCACGTAGAGTCCCTCCCATGCCCCGCGGCCGCTATTCGCTCCACGACCCGCACGATCACGCCCCCCTCGGTGACGAGCACTTCCAGTGCGCCACCGGCCCCTCCGGCTGGCGCTACGTCTCGCAGATCACCACCCCCTCCGGCGATCACGCGGGCTCCGTCGACCTCGCCGTCGACGAACTCGGCCGCCCCCTCCGCCTGGAGATCCACGCGGGCAGCTGGCGCGTACGCGGCGGCGTCATGGACGGCGTCAGCTGGGTACGCACCGACCCCACCGGCGAGCACGCCCAGGAGGGCCACGCCGCCGCGCACTCCTTCACGGGCGCCTCGCCCGCCTTCCTCGTCGCCACGGCACGGCTGCTGCGCCTCACCCCCGGCGCCGACGCCACCCGCGTCCGCCTCGTCTCCCTCGCACCCCCCGTCCTCGCGCCCCGCACGCTCGACCAGTCCTGGGCCCTGCTGGACACCGAAGCACACGCCACCGACAACGGCCCGCTGACGGTGGAGAACTACCGGGTCAGCGAGGTCGGCACCGGCGAGCAGGCCGCGATCCACCTCGCGGGCGACGTCGTACTGGCCGCGCCGGGAATCGAGCTGGAGGAACTCGAGAACCCGCCGTCCGTCTTCCCCTGACCTCTCGGCCCTCCGGCCGGCGGCCCCAACCGGCCCGCCCCGCACGGCCGTTGGCCACCCGGCCCGCTCAGGCCGGCGGCACGAACCCCGTCGCGGACCCGCCACCCGGGCCCGCGTCCCGCTCCTCCGGCACCGGAGGAGCGGCAGACGCCCGGACGGCGGAATCGCGCTCCCCACCGGCCCGCGACGCCGGAGCCACGACCGCATCCGGCCCCGGGGCCCGCTCGAACTGCCCGGCCCCGAAGGCCCGTTGGGCTTCCCTGCGCTGCCGCTCCGCCAGCACGCCCGCCAGATACGCGGGCGCCGGCAGGCCCTCCGGCGCGGGCGCGCCCGTCCATGCGGCGACGTCGGCCGCGAGCCGCCCGGCCATCGACCGGCCGACGTCGGCGTCCAGCTGCCCGGCCCGGGTCAGGTACTGCCGCACCGCCAGCCACAGCCCGTCCGGCACCCGCGAGAGGTCCAGCCCGTCGAAGCTCCCCGCCTGCCCGGGCGGCGCAGGCGGCACCGGCGCCCCCTGCGCCGCGGGCACCCGCTCCCGTACGACGAGGGCGCCCCCGAACACGTCACCGAGCCTGCGCCCGCGCGCGGACACCAGCGAGGCCGCGCAGGCGATCACCCCGAAGGACATCTGGATCTCGACGAGCCCGGTCGCCCCGCGCACCAGCGCGTGCCGGAACCGCACCGGCCCGCCGTCCTCCCGTACGACCCGCAGCCCGCACAGCAGCTTGCCCACCGACCGCCCCTGGCTCAGCGTCTCCACCGCCACCGGCACCCCGACCAGCACCAGCAGGAACAGCCCGACCTGCACCGCGGCCAGCGCCGCGTCGTCCAGGGACGCGGTGACGGCCAGCAGCGCGAGGGACAGCAGCACGTACAGCGTCCAGGCGAGCACCAGATCGATGCAGACGGACAGCGCCCTGCTCGGCAGCCGCGCCGGCTGGAGACCGAGTACGACGGCGTCACCCGTGACGAGTTGGCTCACCCTGAGTCCTCTCGGAGCGCGGTTGCGGAGGCCGGACCTGTGCCCACAGTCTGCAGTTCCCCGGTAGCGATCTGCCAAGCTCTCCCCATGGACCTCGACGTCTTCGTCTCCGCACACCGGGCGGAGTGGGACCGGCTGGACGCCCTGCTGCACCGCCGCACCCGGCTGACCGGGGAAGAGGCGGACGAGATGGTCACGCTCTACCAGCGCGCGGCCACCCACCTCTCCCTCGTCCAGTCCTCCGCGCCCGACCCCGCGCTCACCGGCCGCCTCACCACCCTGGTGGCCCGGGCCCGCAGCGCGGTGACCGGACCGAGGAAGTCGACCTGGCGGGACGCCGCCCGGTTCTTCACCGCCGGCTTCCCCGCGGCCGTCCACCGCAGCCGCCACTGGTGGATCCCCACGGCGCTGCTGTCGATCGTCGTCGGCACCCTCATCGCCTGGTGGGTCGCCACCCACCCCGAGGTACGCGCGAGCATCGCGGCCCCCGACGAACTGCGCCGCATGACCCGCCCCGGCGGCGACTACGAGTCCTACTACTCCAGCCATCCCGCCACGTCCTTCGCCGCACAGGTGTGGACGAACAACGCCCAGGCTGTCGGCATCTGCCTGGTCTTCGGCACCCTGCTCGGCATCCCGGTGCTGTGGGTGCTCCTCCAGAACATGCTCAACCTCGGCATCGGCGTCGGCCTCATGGCGGACGCGGGCCGCCTCGACACCTTCCTCGGCCTCCTCCTCCCGCACGGACTGCTCGAACTCACCGCCGTCTTCGTCGCCGCGGGTACGGGACTGCGGCTCGGGTGGACCGTCATCGATCCCGGGCCGCGCAGCCGACGCGTCGCCCTGGCCGAGGAGGGCAGGGCCGCGATCGGCATGACCATCGGCCTCGCCGCCGTCCTCTTCGTCTCCGGCGCCATCGAAGGCTTCGTGACCCCGTCCGGCCTGCCCACCTGGGCCCGCGTCACGATCGGCGTGACGGCGGAGGCGCTGTTCCTCCTCTACGTCCACGTCCTGGGCCGCCGCGCGGTGGAAGCGGGGGAGACGGGGGACGTCGCGGGGGCGGACCGGCCGGCTCCGGTACCCACCGCGGCCTGATGTGCGCCGGGCCGCAACCACCTGTTACTGTTCTCGCCGCCCCGGAAAACCGTTGACAGCGGTAAGCCGCGGCCGTAGATTCGAACAGTTGCCTAGAGCTTTTGACGAGCTCGGCGCAGACAGTTAGAGTCTTCACCGCTTCGAAAAGCGAAATCCGGATTACTGGAATTCAGCCCGAGAAGCACCCTGCCGACAGGGGTCGGAAAAGGTTCCCGGACCGGAAACGGAACGGAAAACGGATCTGATAGAGTCGGAATCGCTTCGAAAGCGGGAGACGGGAAACCGGAAACCGCAGAGAAGCGGCCCGGA
>NZ_JAASAH010000021.1 GCF_012726235.1 Streptomyces sp. HNM0574 | reverse complement strand
CCCGCCCCGCACCCGACCGCCCGACGGAGCACCCGATGACCGAACCGCACGAGCACCCCGCGCCCGGCGGGCACGCCGGCGACCAGCACTCGGGGCACGGCGCCGGCCCGGGCGCGTCCTGGCGGATGGCCGTGCAGGCGACGCTGCACTGTCTGACCGGCTGTGCCATCGGCGAGGTCCTGGGCATGGTGATCGGCACCGCGGCCGGGCTCTCCAACGGTGTGACCATCGCCCTCGCCGTCGTCCTCGCCTTCATCTTCGGCTACGCGCTCACCGTGCGCGGCGTCCTGCGCGCCGGGGTCCCCGTGCGGCAGGCGGTGAAGGTGGCGCTCGCCGCCGACACCCTCTCCATCACCGTCATGGAGATCGTCGACAACGCCGTCATGGTCCTCGTCCCCGGCGCCATGCACGCCGGGCTCGCCAGCTGGCTCTTCTGGGGAGCGCTCGCCTTCGCCTTCGCCGTCGCCTTCGTCGTCACCGTCCCCGTCAACCGCTGGCTCATCGCCCGCGGCAAGGGCCACGCGGTCGTCCACGCGTACCACCGACGTCTCACCCGGCCACGACGGCGGACAACTCGGCGCTGAACTCGCGCAGTTCGGGCGAGGGACGGCGGGCCTGCTCGACGGTCCGCGCCAGGGAGGCGGCTTCCTTCCTGAGGCACTCCGGGCGCATCCACCCCGCGGCCTCCCCCGCCATAGAACTGCGGGCCTCCTCCAGAAAGGCCGTCGCCCGGTCCACGGGGGCCAGGTACTCCACGCGGGGCAGGTCGATCCGCTGCCCGGAGTCGAGGTGCAGCGTGGTGGTGAAGGTGTACACCGCCGGCGGAGAACGGTGGGCGGCCAGCTTCGGGCCCACCGTGAAGGCGATCCGCTCCTGCTGGTGCGGCGGCAGGGTGTACTTCAGCTTCCGCTCGACGTGGAAGTCCTTCCGGTCCCCCGCGGGCACCTTCACGTCGTACGCCGCCTCGATGTCCGTGGCCCCTCCCCCCTGCAGGCAGCCGACGCTGTCGGCGGAGGCGAAGTGCAGGTCCGCGTGGGTGAGGAACATCGGGTCGGGGCTGGTGTTCCGCAGCGTCACCGTCACCAACGACGCGCGGGTGGTGATCCGTTGACCGGCGCTGCCGTCGATGCTCGTCACGTCCGCCCGGATGTTCCGCTCCCGGTCGAGGTCGAAGTCGACCAGCTCGGCCTCCGGCGGTCCGGGCTCGGGCTTGAGGTCGGGCAGGAGCAGGAAGACCAGCCCCAGGAGCGCCGCGACGGCACCGATGACACCGCCCACGACCGCCACCACGCCCTGCGGGCGGTGCCAGAAGCCGTTCCCGTCACCGCCGTTCCGTCCCGCCTCCG
Source organism: Streptomyces sp. HNM0574 (assembly GCF_012726235.1). Taxonomy (GTDB): domain Bacteria; phylum Actinomycetota; class Actinomycetes; order Streptomycetales; family Streptomycetaceae; genus Streptomyces. Next base: position 112,251 of record NZ_JAASAH010000021.1, on the reverse strand, counting down.
CACCGGTGCCGCCGGACGCCCGCTGCGGCTCCCCCGGCGCCGGCCCGTCCTCCCGCGTCACGGCCCGTCCCCCCTTCCCGCTCGCCCCCGCTGATCCCTGCGGTGGTTCCCTCCGGTGGCGCCCCGCAATCCCCGCGGGGGCGGTACGGGGCATGCCGAATCGCCCGCAGCGGCGGGCGGTCGGGCGTCAGGCGAGGGGCCGGGCCGGGGTCTTCCTGCGGCGCCAGGACCAGAAGAGTTTCTGGGCGAGGAGGGTGCAGGTGCCCGCGAAGAGGATGCCCGCGAGGTTGATGCCCAGCTGCTCGACGGCGCCCCACATCTGCCCGTACTCGCCGTAACTCAGCGCCAGCGCCGCGAAGGCCGCGGCCGGGACGGTGGTCACCGAGATCGCGACGCCCACCAGCGCGCCCGACTTCGCCGAGGTCAGCGACAGGATGCCCGCGACGCCGGCGAACAGCGCCACCACCAGGGACATCCGGTCCGGCTGCCAGATGAACGAGGTCTCCGGATGGTCAGCGCTGAACCGGTCGTGCGAGAACAGGCCGAGGGCGTCCATGACCAGGCCGAACGCGCCGGTCAGCAGCATGGCCACGGCGAAGCCGCCCAGCAGCGCCAGCAGGGAACGCAGCATCAGACTCCGGCTCCGGCGCACCAGCCCCGTACAGATCCCGGCGAGCGGTCCGAACTCCGGGCCCACGACCATCGCGCCGACGATCAGGATCGCGCTGTCCGTCACCACGCCGCAGGCCGCCAGCATCGTGGCGACGGTGAGGAAGGCGAGGAAGGTCACCGTCAGCCGGGACTCCTCGTGGGTGGCCTCCGACAGCGACTCCCACAGCACCGCGTCGACGCCCGCACCCGGCGCCTCGTGCTCGGCGCGCTCCGCTCGGCCCGAGAGGGACAGGTCGATGTCCTCGACGGCGATGGCGCCCTCGTCCGCGAGGCCCAGTTCACGCAGCCGGTGCAGCAGCCCGTCGGCGGCCTCGCGGGCCACGTCGCACAGGACCACGTCCCCGGCCGGGCTGCGGGCCGCCCCGGCGAGCACGGCGATGTGCGCCGTCCCGACCGTGCTCTCCAGCAGGGCCGTCACGTCTTCGGTCCGGGCGGCAGGTGTGATCATCCGCAGATGCAGCATGGCGGAACTGTAGACGCGGCACCCGGGAACCCCGCACCGCGGTCCGGCCCCGGACCAACAGCCGGTGGGTGACGGCCCGTTGGGCGGGGCGTCAGTGGCGGAAGGGGGCGGTGAGGGTGCGCATGGAGCTGACGGCGAGTTCGGCGGCGGCCTCCCGGTCCGCCTCCGGGTCTCCCGTGGCCCAGGTCTCCAGGGCCACGCGGATCGCGGCCGTCGCCGCCGCTGCCGTCAGCCGGATCTCCAGGTCGCCGGCGTGGGCGCCGGTGCGTTCGGCCAGCAGCGGGGCGAGCTGCCGCTCCGACTCCTGGTTGACGCTGGCCCACACGGTGCGCAGGGCCGGGTCGTCCTCGGCGGCGCGGAGCAGGCCCCGGGTCCACTCGAAGGACTCGGCCGCCACCTCCCCCTCCTCGGTCATGGCCTCCTCGGCGGCCTGCGCCAGCGCGTCCGGCAGCGGGACCTCGTACGGGACGGCCGCGAGGAGGTTCTGCCAGCGCTGCGCGCCGAAGGCCAGCAGCGGGGCGACGGAGTCCTGCTTGATGCGGAAGTACCGGTAGAAGGTGCGCAGGCTGATCTCGGCGCGGTCGGCGATGGCCTCCGCCGTGGTGGCGTGGGCGCCGCGTTCCGCGAAGAGCGCGGCCGCGGCCAGGGCGATCTCCAGCTGGGTCGCTGCTTTGCGGCGCTCGGTGAGGTTCACCGGACCAGTCTAGGCAGGACACGAGGCGGCACCGCGGGGGCGCCGGGACGGCCGGCCACGGCCGTCGGCGGTTCGCACAGCACCGCTCAGCCCTCCTGCTCCGGGAGTCGGGGCGTCGCCCGGTCCAGGATCATGCGGGTGCGGGGCGGCAGGCCCTCGTCGACGGCCTCGGGCTGGGCGGTGATCCAGTAGCGGCCCTCGGCGAGCTGCTCGAAGACGCGCCGCGCGTGCTCCCCGGCCGTGATGCCGACCGTCTCGGCACGCTTCCGCAGGGCCTCGTTGAAGGCTTCCGCCTCGGGGAGCGTGCCGCCGCCCTCGCGGGCCGAGGTGAAGATGTCGCTGTGCACCGAGTCGGGCAGCACCACGGACACCTGGATCGGCGCCCCGCGCATCCCCATCTCGTGGTGCAGCGACTCGGTGAGGGCGAGCGTGCCGAACTTGGTGACGCTGTACGGCGCCATCAGCGGGCTGGGGAAGAGGCCGCCGATCGAGGACACCTGCGCGATCCAGCCCCGGGTGCCCTGCTCCAGCATGCGCGGCACGAAGGCGCGCAGGCCGTTGACGTAGCCGCCGATGTTGACGCGCAGCGCGGCGTCCCAGCGCTCGGCCGGGATGTCCCAGGACCAGCCCATGGCCATGATGCCCGCGTTGTTCATCAGCAGGTCGACGCCGCCGAACCGGGCGTACGCGCGCTCGGCGAGCTCCTCCGTCGCCGCCGGGTCGGCGACGTCGGTGGCGCGTGCCTCGACCTCGGCCCCCGCGGCGGTCAACTCCCCCGCGAGGGCGTGCAGTCGGTCCGCGGCGACGTCGGCCAGGACCAGGCGCATGCCCAGGGAGACGGCGTGCCGGGCGAAGCCCTCGCCGATGCCAGCCGAGGCGCCGGTGATGACGGCGGTCTTCCCCCGGAAGACCTTTGCTGCTGTGCTCATCGGTTCTCTCCCGACCTCTCCTGCGGCTCCGTCCGGCGGCTCAGTAGTGGGTGCCGCCGTCGACGCGGATCTCGGTGCCGGTGATGAACCGGCCGTCCTCGGAGGCCAGCATCGCCACCACGGAGGCGACCGTCTCGGGGGCGGCGAAGCCCTGGCCGAGCGCCGGGGAGAGCTTCGCGAAGAGGCTCATGTCGGCGTCCTCGGGGAGGCCGGGCCCGGCGCTCTGGCCGCTGGCGCCGCTGGCGTCGGTCATGCCGGAGGAGACGGAGCCCGGCTGCACGGCCGTGAACCGCAGGCCGCGCTTGCTGTACTCGGCGGCGAGCGCGTGCGTCATGGACTGGATGCCGCCCTTGCTCGCCGCGTACCCGGCCATGTACGGGTGCGCGAACGTGGCGGAGGTCGAGCTGAAGTTGACCACCGCGGGCTCCGTGCCCTCCAGGAGCGCCGGTATCGCCTCGCGGATCACCAGGAAGGTGCCCACCAGGTTGACCTGGAGGACCCGGTTGAAGGACTCCAGCGAGGTCTCGTGGGTGTGCGAGGAGCGGAGGATGCCCGCCGCGTTGACCAGCGCGTCGAGCCCGCCGAGCGTCGAGACGGCGCCGGCGACGGCGGCGCGCACCGACGCCTCGTCGGCGACGTCGACCGTCACCGTGCCGAGCCGGGAGGCGGCCTCGCCCGCCTTGTCGACGGTGTCGGCGAGGCCGGCCTCGCTGATGTCTGCGGCGACGACCCGGCCGCCCTCCGCCAGGACGCGCAGCACGGTGGCCTGGCCGATGCCGGAGCCGCCGCCGGTGACGAGTACGCGGCGGCCTTCGTAGCGGTTCATGGTCTTCTCCTTCGTCGCCGGGCGGCCGGGTCTCGGTCCGTGCGGGCGGATGGTCGGCTGCGGCCGGGATCCCGGCCACTCCTTCACAATACGCCCAAGTGGCACGTTGTGCCAGAGGGGCGAGACATGCCGGGTCCGGGCAGGGCGGGGTGACTCGGAGTGGTGGCGGGATCACGCGGCCGTCGCGGGTGACCCCCTGACCCCGACGGCACCTCTGACCATTCTTCAAATGCACTGCGGCGAGAGGCATTTCGACCCGGCGGGCGTTCCCGGCGCCTTACCGGGCGACCTGGCACCCGGGGGCGGGCTAAGGGTAGCCTTACCGGCGTTCCCATTCAGGTCTTCCGTCCTGGAGGATTTCCTTCATGGCCAACCGGGGTAAGCGCGCCACGACCGAAGAACGCATCCTCGCCGTTCAACTCGTCGAATCCGGTCAGAGCAGCGCACAGGTCGCCGAAATGCTGGGGGTCGGGCGGCGGACGGTTTTCCGCTGGCACCAGCAGTACCGGGCGGGCGGCATCGACAATGTCCACGTCCGCTCGGGTACGGGACGTCCGGCGAAATTCTCCGACGACCAGCTGGAGCGGCTCCGTTCGGTCGTGTTCGGCACCGAGCCCCGGGACTGGGGGCTGCCGGCCGGACTGTGGACGAGACCCCTGATCCGCACGCTCGCGCGGGACCGGTTCGGGGTGGACGTGTCCACGGTGACGGTCGCGCGGGCGCTGCGGCGGCTGGGCATCTCCTCCCGGCTGCCGCTGTGTTCGGCCTTCCAGCAGGACAGTGCCGAGGTCAGGGACTGGGAGGAGCACACCTACCCGCTGCTGCGGGCCGAGGCGGAGCGGCGCGAGGCGGCGATCCTGTTCGCCGACGAGGCCCCGCTCGCGCCGCAGCGCCGGGACTGGTTGCTGTCCGCGCTCACCCTGCGGGCGGAACAGCGCTTCCGGGTGCACCGCGGGAAAATCCTGCCGCGGCACTTCGTCGCATTCTGCAAGGACCTGATGGAAGACACCGAGAGCAACCTGATCCTGGTGACGGGTGTCAGCGCGCTGCACACCTCGGCCGAGGTGTCGCGTTTCGTGCACGCGCACGCGGACCGCATTCAGCTGTCCTTCTTCCCCGACTACGCGCATTTCACGGCCGTTTCACGGGCCCGGCCCGCCGCTTCCTGACCCGGACCGCCGCACGGAGAACACGAGGAGCGCCAGCTCAGATGCCGAATATGAAAGCAGCATTAAAACCGCGTCCGGCCACCGCGGCCGACATCGGGGAAATCATCCGCCTGGGCACGGTGATGTTCGAGGAGGCCGGGATGGACGCCTCGGACCCGGCCTGGCGGGACGCCACCCGGGAGACGCTCCGCCGGCGCCTGGAGCACGACGTACGCGTCTGCGTCATGGATCATCCGCGGCGCCCCGGCGGGCTCGTGGCGCAGGCCGCCGGGATCGTCTCGGACCGCCTGCCGGACCCGTCGAACCCGGCCGGGCGCGCGGGATACGTGCTGTGGACGGTGACGGACCCGGGCTGGCGCGGACGGGGGCTGGCGCGCGCGGTGATGACGTCGCTGCTGGAGTGGTTCGAGGCCGGGGGCGTGCCGGGCGTGGAGCTGCACGCCACCGCGCAGGGCCAACCGCTGTACGCCTCCCTCGGGTTCGAGCCCGGCGCCTACCCGGGGCTGCGCAGATACCGGGGCCCGCACGGCGGTTGACGTGGCGCTGGACGCCCGCGACGAGGAGCGCGGGCGTCCAGCGCCGGGGGCCGTCCGGGTCAGCCCGGTGCGGCCCCGGCCGTGCGGGCGGATGCGCCGCCCGCACGTATCCGTCCGCCCGGATGGTCGGCGGGCAGCAACGCGGCGCCCGGGCCGAAGAGTTGCTCACGGAAGGTGCCCGGCTCGTACTCCGTGCGGTACCGGCCGCGCCGCTGGAGTTCGGGGACGACGAGGTCGACGAAGTCGGTGAAGCTGCCGGGCGCGAGGAACGGCACGAGGTTGAACCCGTCGAGGCCGGTCTCCTCGACCCAGCCCTCGATCCGGTCGGCGACCTCGCCCGGTGAGCCCACCGCGAGCAGCGTGGTCCGCCCGAGCGCCGCGGCGTTGTCCGCCGTCTCGCCGACCGTGGGCCCGTCCGGCCTGCCCTCGGCGAACAGGGCCGCGGCGCCCTGCCCGTGGTCGGTGCGGTGCGGGACGAGCGGGGCCGCGCGGTCGCGGCCGTGCAGGTCGAAGCCGGAGGTGCCGCAGAACTGGGCGAGCATGCCCTCCCGGTCCACCCAGCCCTGGAGCTCCGCGTACCGGTGGCGGGCCTCGGCGCCCGTCCCGGCGACCACGACCGCCAGGCTGGTCAGCAGCCTGATCCCGCGCGGGTCGCGGCCCTGGGCCGCGGCCCTGGCCCGGATGTCCTCGGCGTCCCGGCGCAGGCCCTCGGGCGTGACGCCGCTGAGGAAGACGCACTCGGCGTGCCGGGCCGCGAACTCCCGGCCGCGCGGCGAGTTCCCCGCCTGGTAGAGCACCGGCGTGCGCTGCGGGGACGGCTCGCACAGGTGCGGGCCCGCGACGTCGAACCAGGTGCCCGCGTGGTCGACGGCGTGCACCTTGGCCGGGTCTGCGTACCGCTGCCGCTCCCGGTCGGCGAGCACCGCGCCGTCCTCCCAGCTCTCCTCCCACAGCCGGTAGCAGACCTCCAGGTACTCGTCGGCCCGGTCGTAGCGCTCGTCGTGCGGGGTCATCCGGGAGTGGCCGAAGTTCCGGGCAGCGCCGGGCAGATAGGAGGTGACGACGTTCCAGCCGACGCGGCCGCGGGTGAGGTGGTCGAGGGTGGAGAGGCGGCGGGCGTGCCCGAAGGGCGGCTCGTAGCTGGTGGACACCGAGACGGCGAAGCCGAGGTGCTCGGTGCGGGCGGCCATCGCCGGGACGGTCAGCAGCGGGTCGTTGGCCGGTACCTGCACCCCGCCCGCCACCGCCGGGTCCCGGCTGCCGCCGTAGGTGTCGTAGACGCCGAGCACGTCGGCGAGGAACAGGGCGTCGAATCTGCCGCGTTCGAGCAGTTCGGCGAGGTCCGTCCAGTAGCTCAGCTCGGTGTACCGGCGGCGGTTGTCCGCCGGGTGGGCCCACAGGCCGTGTGCCATGTGCGCGAGGCAGTTCATCTCGAACGCGTTGAAGATGATCCGTTCCGGCATGTGCCCGCTCCCCTTCCGGCCGTCCCGGCGGTGCCGGTCGGCCCCCGTTGAGCCCCCGTTGACCCCGTCCGTCCGGCTCGCGGTTCAGCCCAAGGTGTCGGCCTGCGGGACGAGTTCGTTGAGCGCGCCGAGGAACCACTGGCGGTCGCAGCCGACGCCGGTGCCGCTCATCAGCCGCAGCCGCTGGCCGCCGTCCGGGCTCTCGACGAGGGCGTCGAACGGGCCGCAGCCGCTGTCGATCGAGGCGAGGCGGACGGTGCGGCCGCCCGCCCGCAGCTCCTCGAAGGTGCCGGGGTGGTCGTCCCGTTCGGGCGCGCCCTGGACGGGGCTGCGGCGGTAGACGTGCAGCCGCAGCTCCTTCTCCCGCAGCCGGCCGCCGCTGTAGACCACCTCCAGCTCCGTCCAGTCCTCGCCGCCGGTCTCGCGCGCGAAGGAGTCCAGTGCGAGCCCGCCCAGCTCGTCCGGCAGCCCGGCGTCCTTCGCGTCCCGCGCCGTGTGCGCCGTCTCCGACCACACCAGGCGGAGGTTGCCCGACTGGCGGACCCGCCACAGCCCGAGCGGGACGGCGATGACGTGGGCCTCGGGGCGGCGCGCCCAGTAGCTCAGCCCGTGGAACGGCGTGGCGCCGACGCGCTCCGCGACGCCCGGCGCGACCGGCCGCAGCGAGCGGTACAGGTCGAGCAGCTCGGCCCGGCTGAACTCGCCTTCCAGCACGGAGAGTTCGACGAGGGTGCGGGCGATGCGCGCGGAGGCGCCGGGCTTGCCCGCGTAGTCGGTGCCGAACCACAGCACGTGGTGCTCGTCGACCGGCTCGGCCTGGGTGCCGCTCTCCCACAGGCAGGGGTGGCCGAGCGCGGGGAACGCCCAGTCGTACAGGAACTGCTTGACGCGGAGGCGGCGTTCCCGGCCGGTGATCTCGAAGCGGTGCGCGCTGGGGTTGTTCTCGCTCCACGGGGTACGCCCGGCGGTGTGCTCGCCGACCCGGCCGGGGGGTGCCTCACGGCGTACCGTTCCCGCGCCGAGCGAGGTGCCGGCGGGCAGCCGCTCGGGCAGGAAGAGCGTGAAGTTGCACCATTCCTGTGCCACCTCGGGCGGCAGCTCGACGGGCCGCGGGTCGAGTTCGGCGGCCGTGGCGAGCTTCCGGGCTTCCCAAGCGTTCTCGGTCATGCACTGCTCCCTCATGTTCGGTGTTCGGTGCGGTGTGCGGTCAGTTGCGGATGGACGGGTGGGCCGGGCGGGCGAGGACGGTGTCCAGGTGCCGGGCATTGAACCGCGGATGGTGGAACACCGCGGGCAGGATGGCGACGTTGCTCGTCCACAGGCCCCAGGAGCTGCCGTACAGCAGGTCACCGTCGAGGAGCGCCTGGAGGGTCGAGCCCGCGATCTCCGTGTAGCGGCCGGTGGCCCGGTCCTCCGGTGCGACCTGCTGCGTCTCGACCCGGCCGGACGCCGGTTCCAGGACGAAGGACTCGGTGCCGCCGGCGTCGTCGGTGACGTGCAGCCCGTAGCGGCGTCCCGTCTCCAGCGCCTGGCACCAGACGTCGCTGCCGACCAGGCCGTCCATGAGCTGCCCGGCCAGCCGGGCGCTCGGCTCGCGCTGGGTGCCGCAGCGGTCGGTCGCCGGGTCGAAGGGGGGTATCTCCGTGCCCGGGTCGAGTTCGATCCGGCGGTAGGCGGTGACCGGGTCCTCCGGGACCTCGACGCCGGGCACCGTGCTCACCTCGACGTCCTTGCCGTCGAGCCGCAACACCGTGGCGGGCGGCAGGAGTTCGCCGCGGCGGCCCGTCAGCCGCAGCCGCTCGACGGCCTGCACCGGGGTGAACGGGTACATGGTGCGGTTGCACCAGTCCAGCGGCGCGTCCTCGGAGCTGACCCGCCAGCCGCAGGCGAAGGGCACGGTCACCCTGGCATCCATGGTGCTGACGTACCGGTCGAAGACGGCGATCGAGTTGGAGCGGGCCTCCTCGTAGGAGGTGAAGAGCTTCCGTTCGGTGAGCACGTTCCGGGGAACGATGCTGTGCGCCGGGAGGAACGCCACGTCCACCCGGGGCGCGTCGGGGCCGGTGAAGTACTCCCAGGTCTTCGGGTGCTGCACCGCGTCCGCGCAGAACATCACGGCGCCGGTGTCGCTCTCGAACAGCACGCTCATCTCGGGGAACCGCACCCGCGAGGGGAAGGCGCGCACGGTGAGCCCGCCCAGGTCCGCCTTGTCGCCCTCGCGCAGCGGGCGGAAGCGGTGGAAGCCGAGCCGGCGCAGCGTCTGCGGGATCGGCATGTGCCCCATGCCGGAGGCGGTGAACATCGGGTACCCGCTGTGCGGGAAGAGCACCTCGACGTCGGGCCGGCTGCCGGGATCGGACCCCGGGGTCACGCCGAGGACCGAGGCCAGCCTGCGCAGGCTCGGGTAGTGCAGGTGGTCGCAGTGGTGGTGGGTCAGGACGATGTGGTCGACGCCGCCCTCCAGGATCTCCAGCAGGCCGTCGGGGAGCACCGGGTTGCGCTCCCAGAAGCGGTCGAGCCGCTGGGAGAGCCAGGGGTCGACGAGCACGCGGCGTCCGGCGTGCTCGATGAGGAGGGTCGCGTGCCCGAAAGAGGTGATCTTCATCCTGGTCCCCGGTCTCAGGCGTCGTAGACGCAGCGGAAGCCGACCTCGTTGTGCCGGTCGGTGAGCAGGTCCTTGCCTCGGTAGAACGTGGTCAGGCAGGCGGAGGGGGAGGTCCAGGTGCCGCCCTTGAGCACGTGGAAGGCTTCCTTGCGGTTCATGAACTCCACCGGTTCGCGCCGCGCGAAGAACGGTTCCATGTCCCGGCGGGTGAAGAAGTTGGTCCGGGTGATCTCCCAGACGTTCCCGGCCATCTGGAGCGTCCCGTACGGGCCCGCGCCCTCGGGCAGCGCGTCGGCGGGGAGCACCGGTTCGGCCGGGTGGTCGTGGGAGGTGACGGCGGTCAGGGCCCGCTCCAGTCCGGCCAGGTCGGTGATCTCGGTGCCGAGCGCGCGGTCCACGTAGTTCACCCGCGCCGGGTCCCAGGTGCTGCCCCAGGGGAAGACGCGCGCGTCGGTGCCGCGCGCGGCCTTCTCCCACTCCTGCTCGGACGGCAGCCGACCGCCGGCCCACTTGGCGAAGGCCCAGGCGTCGTACCAGTCGACGCCGACGACGGGCAGTTCCGGCCGGTTGAACCGCCGGTCGTGCCAGTGCGCGGGGCGGTGGTCGGCGCCGAGCCGGTCGGGGTGGTCGAACTCGGTCGTGCCCTCGGCCTCCTTGAGGAAGCGGGCGTAGCGCTCGTTGGTGACCGTGGTGCGGTCGACGGCGAAGGCGGGGAGGTCGACGATGTGCCAGACGTTGTCCGAGTCGTCCATCCGGAACGGTCCGGTGCCCGACATCTGCTCCGGCGAGGCCCCGGCGATGAACGGGCCTGCGGGGACCGTGACGACGTCCGAACTCTCCCTGGGGCGGCGGCTGTCGGCGATCCGGCGGCGGGTGTCGGCGAAGTGCTCGTCCTCCAGCTCGCGCAGCCGCACGTGGTCGTCGGTGCCGAGGATGCCGACCAGGGCGCGCTTGGTGAACGCGGCGCCGCAGCCGACCGGTTTGCGGGTGTACTCGGGGCGGGTGAAGTTGCTCGGCCAGCCGGAGATGCGGATCAGGTCCATCATGGCCTCGGTGATGCGCAGTTCGCCGACGAGCCGGATCGAGGTGAAGGCCACCCAGTCCACGTCGTCGTGCGAGGCGGCGCCGATGGCGGCGCGCGCGGTGGCGTCCTCGGGCAGGTCCCGGGCCAGCAGCCGCAGGCTCAGCGCGCGCACCGGCCACTCGGGGTGGTTGCGGGAGAGTTCGACCAGGGTGTCCCGGTAGCCGTCGGAGGCACGGGTCACCTCCGACAGGTGCCGCTCGATCCGGGCGATGCTGCTCCAGTAGACCTCGTCACCGCTGTGGTCGACGGCCGGCAGTGCTGAGGCCACTTCGTGGTCCAGGACGTACGGGAACAAGATCCCCTCCGCGAACTCGTGGGCGGACGGACCGGGTTGGTCAGTCCTGCGGCTCCGGGGGCGGCCCGGAGGTGGGTGGTATGTGCCGGAAGGCGAGCAGCGCGCCCGCCGCCAGCAGGGCCGAGGCCGCGCTCGCGGCCAGTCCGACGGTGCTCATCCCGTCGGTGAAGGCGCCCTTGGCCGCGTCCAGCAGCGCGCCGCCCGTGCCCGGGCCCAGCTCGTGCGCCCGGGAGACGGCTCCGGCCAGCCCCTCCAGGGCCGCCCGTCCGGCCTCCGGCGGGAGGCTCTCGGGCAGGGCGCCGGACAGGTTCTGCCGGTAGACGAAGGCGGCCAGGCTGCCCAAGGTGGCGACGCCGAGGGCGAATCCGAGCTCGCCGCCGGTCTCCGAGACGGAGGCGGCGGCGCCGGCCTTCTCGGGCGGGGCGCTGCCGACGATGAGGTCGATGCCGAGCACCATCATGGGGCTGACGCCGAACAGGACGACCGCGCACCCGAGCGTCACCGTCCCCGTCCCGGCGCCGTCGCCCGCCCGCACGAAGAGCAGCGCGCCGAGCGCGGCGACCACCAGACCGGCCGCGCAGACGTGCGCCGGGCGCATCCGGCGGGCCAGCGGCGGCGCCAGCAGGTTGCCGGCGGCGATGGCCAGGACCGGCGGCAGCATCCACAGCCCGGCCTGCCAGGGAGTGAGTCCCACGACGAGTTGCAGGTACTGGGTGAACAGCAGATACACCCCGCCGAAAACCGTCAGCACGAGCAGCATCATCGCCACGGCGGAACTGAATGCGGCATTGCGGAAAAGGCCGGTGTCCAGCAGCGCGTCCGTTCCCCGCGCCCGCTGACGCCGGACGAAAAGGGCGCCGAAGAATGCACCGGCGAGCATTGCGGCGACTGCGGGTACCTGCATTCCTCCGTCGCTCGCGACGCGCTTGACCCCGTAGACGACGGGGAGAATGGCGGCGAGCGAGAGGAGGACGCTCGGGACGTCGATGCGCCGCCTTCCCGGCGCCCGGAATTCAGGCAGCAGAATCGGCGCGAAGAACAGCAGGACGAGCATGACGGGAACATTCAGCAGGAAGACCGAACCCCACCAGAAGCGTTCCATCAACAGCCCGCCGACAAGCGGGCCGAGGGCCATTCCGGCGGAATAGACGACCATCCACACGGCGATCGCCGAGGCGCGTTCCCGCGCGTCGCGGAACATGCCGGTGATGAGCGCCAGGGAGGACGGCATGAGCGTCGCGCCCGCGATCCCGAGCAGGGCGCGGGTGCCGATGAGCGTCTCGGGGCTCGTGGCGAGCGCGGCCGGTACGGAGGCCAGGCCGAATCCGGCGCCGCCCAGCATGAGCAGCCTGCGGCGGCCGATCCGGTCGCCGAGGGTGCCCATGGTGATGAGCGCGCCGGCGATCATGAAGCCGTAGATGTCGGTGATCCACAGCGTCTGGGTGGCGCTGGGCGACAGGTCCTCCGCGATCTTCGGGAGGGCCATGTACAGCACCGTCATGTCGACCGAGACCAGCAGCGTGGGCAGCGCCAGCGCGGCGAGGCCCGCCCATTCCCTCGGCCCGGCCCGCGTCCCGGAACCCGTTCCGGGCCGCGTTCCGACGTTCTCGCTCATTCCGTTCGCATTCCGCGGTTCCCCGCTGTCCGTCCGGCCAGAAGTGCTGCCCCGGCCCGCGCAGGGGCCGGGGCAGCGGATTTCTTTTACCACTTCTCCGCGGCGTCGATGTCCTCGGAGTCGCGGGACTCGATGATCTGCTCCTCAGTCATGGTGAATACCCCCTTTCCGTTCAGACGGTTGACGGGCGTACGGAAAAAGCGGTCACCTGCGAATTGCCCCTGCAGCGGTGTTGCACCCGCTCTCTCCGGAAAGAGACGCTAGGCGAGCCCCGGAACCGGGTCAAGAAGCTCCTTGACGTGAACTAATCTCTTGGCACAGCATTGCGCCGCACCGGCCAGGTGAGAACGCGGGAAATGATGTCAAAACTTTTGCCCGGGATCGGCGCGCGTTCGGCAGGTACGGCGGATCCGGCGGCCGCACCGCCCCCGCCGGCACGCTCGCGCGGCAGGTGGCGCAGGGCGAACAGGCCCAGGGCCGCGTGCAGCAGGGCCGCGAGCGCCGCGACGAGGTGCAGCCCCGCGACGAAGGCCGACTTGGCCTCGCCGGCCACCGCGCCGGTGAGCCCGGGGACACTCAGCGTCTCCTCCAGGGTTCCGGCGACGCCGGGCCCCTGGAGCCGGAAGACCAGCGCGGCCAGCGAGCCGAGGAGCGCGACGCCGAGGGCGTTGCCGATCTCGTTGCTGGTCTCGGCGATCGCCGCGGCCGAACCGGCGCGCTCGGCGGGGACGGCGGCCACGGCGGTGTCGGCGACGACGCTGAACGAGATGCCGTAGCCGAGCGCGGCGAGGACGGTGGCCGTCACGTACCAGCCGACGCCGCCCGTGACCCCGGTGGCCAGCAGCGGCAGCAGTCCGCCCGCGATGAGGAAGTGGCAGGTGACCAGCGCGGTGCGGGTGCCGAAGCGGGCGACCAGCGCGGGTGTGACGACGCAGGTGACGGTGAGCACCGCGGCGCCGGGCAGGGCGACGAGCGCCGCGTCGAGGACGCTCAGCCCGAGCACGGACTGGAGGTAGACGCCGCCGAGGAAGGCGGTCGCCGACCAGGCGGCCAGCGGCAGCAGACCGGTGACGGCGGCGACGGTGAACACCCGGTCGCGGAACAGCCGGAAGTCGATCAGCGGGTGTTCCAGCCGGAGTTGGCGCCGTACGAACGACCACAGCGCGAGGACGCCGAGGGCCCCGGTGAGGGCCGTGGCCGCGGTCGGACCCTCGGCCGCGGCCTGCTTGACCGCGTGCACGGTCAGCAGGATGCCGACGGCGGAGAGGAACACCCCGGGCACGTCGACGCGGCCGCCGCGGGTGGCGCGCACCTCGCGGAGCAGGACGGGGGCGAGGGCCAGGAAGGCCGCCACCACGGGCAGGTTGATCAGGAAGACCGAGCCCCACCAGAAGCGGCTGAGCAGCTGGCCGCCCACCACCGGGCCGATCGCGAACCCGGCCGCGAAGGTGGCGGCGAAGGTGCCGATCGCCCGCGAGCGCTGCCGGGGGTCGGTGAAGAGTTCCCCGAGGACGGCGAGCGCCGAGGGCAGCAGCGTGGCACCGGCCACGCCCATCAACGCCCGGAAGGCGATGAGCCATTCGGGACCCGGCGCGAGCGCCGCCCCGGCCGAGGCGGCCCCGAACACGGCCGCGCCCGCCATCAGCAGCCGCAGCCGCCCGTACCGGTCGCCGATGCTCCCGAAGGCGACGAGCAGCGAGCCGACGGTGAACCCGTACACGTCCAGGATCCACAGCGCCTGGCCCGCGGTGGGCGAGAGGGCGGCGGAGACCTCGGGCATCGCGAGGAACAGCACCGAGCCGTCCATCGCGACGAGCAGGACGGGGCCGAGCACCACCAACAGGCCGAGCCAGGACCGCAGTCCGGGTGAGTGAGAAGCAGTCTGTCGTGTCATGGCACAGACCCTGCGGCCCGGCCGGCGGGGCAGCCATCCCCGTCCCGTGGGTACACCTCACAGGGTCACCCACGGACGCCGGGATGCGCCTACGCTCCCTGGCATGGAGCTGGAGAACCTCGGTGCCTACCTCAAGAGCCGCCGCGACCGCGTCACACCCGCCGACGTCGGGCTGCGCACCTACGGCAGCGCCCGCCGCGTGCCGGGCCTGCGCCGCGAGGAGCTCGCCCACCTCGCGGGCGTGAGCGCGGGCTACTACACGCGACTGGAGCAGGGCCAGGCCGGAACGGCGTCCCGGCAGGTCCTCGACGCGCTCGCGCAGGTGCTCGGGCTCGACCCCGTCGAGACGGCGCACCTGCACAACCTCGCCCGGCGGCCCGCCACTTCACGCATGGTCCGGCCGCGTCCGGAGAAGCCGCACGCCCGGGTGCTGGCGCTGCTGGCCTCGCTGGGCGAGGGCATGCCGGCCGTCGTCCTCGGCCGCCGCGGCGACGTCCTGGCCTGGAACCGGACCGGGCACGCGCTGTTCGCCGAACACGTCGGCCCGGACGCGCCGGACGACCCGGCGCGGCGCCCCTCCGTACCGCGGATGTTCTTCCTCGACCCGCTCGCCCGCGAGCTGTACGCGAACTGGGAGGAGCTGGCCCGCGTCCACGTGGCCTATCTGCGGCTCACCGCGGGCCGGTACCCGGGCGACGCGCGGCTGGCCGAGCTGATCGGTGAACTCGCCATGCACAGCCGGGACTTCGCCACCCTGTGGGCCAAGGGCGACGTCGCCGACTGCGCCGTGGGCCGGATGCGGCTGCGGCATCCCACCGTCGGCGGCCTGGACATCGACTACCAGGTGTGGCTCCAGCCCGAGAGCCCCGACCACCGGCTGGAGGTCTACACCCCCAACGACCCCGCCTCGGCCGACGCGCTGCGCCTGCTGTCCGGCCGGGCCGCCGAGGCGCACGACGGGCACGAGCCGCCCGTCACGGCGCTTCCCCGCGGCGCAGCGGCGGCGGGCTGAGCTCCGTACCGGGCGCGGCAGCGGCCGTACGGGCCCAGGAGGCGAGCCCGGCGGCGTCGATGCCGTACGGCGGGTCGGCGGCGCAGGCGGCGAGTCCGTCGGCAGCGCGCAGCAGCAGGGAGGCGGCGCCGGAGGTGTTGCCGCGGGCGGCGTGGGTGAGGCCGACGGCGAACTGGGCGAGGGCCCGCCAGAGTGCGCGTTCGTGTCCGGGGCCGGTCTTCCAGGCGTCCTCCAGCACCTCGTGGGCGTGGAAGGGCATGCCGTCGGTGATCAGGCGCTGCGCCTCGGTGAGGGTCTCCTCCGGGGTGCGCACCACGCCCTCGGGCGCGCGGGCGACGCCCTCCGCGCCGTAGGGCAGCGGCCGCCCGAGCCCGTCCCGGGGGCGGGCGTTCTGGGCCCGGCCCGTCACCGGGTCCCGGTCCCGGCGCCGCCTGGCGCGGGGGGCTTCGGGGGTGCGGGGTGCGTCCGCCGCGGGTTCCGGGGCCGTGCCGCAGCGGGGGCACGGGGTGCGCGGGTCCTCCGTCTCCCGGACCGCGCCGCACTCCGGGCACACCAGCCCGGCCCAGCAGGCCGGATCGCCGCCCTCGGAGCGGTACTCGCTCACGGGTGCCACCTTCCTCCGCGTCAACGCCGTTCGCCGGCCGTCCGGTTGGCCGTCTCCCACCGGGTTCCCCGGTTCCCCGTACGGGGTTACGCGGGGCACTCTACGGTGGCCGGGGAGCCGGCTCCGTAGACGGGGCGCCGTCCCACATTGTGAAATCGCCCCGGTTGACAGATGAGATAAGTGAGATCGTTGCGCCGCCCGCACCGCCCGCGCACCCGCTCCACGAAGGGCGCGCGCCGTGGCGCGGGGCGCCGGCGCCCGTCGTCGGCGGCCGCCTCGTAGCCCTCGTGCGAAAGACCGAGACATGTCCGCAGCAAGAACCGGCCCTGACCAGACACCCGTCAACCCGCGGTCCCGCGTCCTCATCGCGAGCCTCATCGGCACGACGATCGAGTTCTACGACTTCTACATCTACGCGACCGCCGCCGTACTGGTCTTCCCCGCGCTCTTCTTCCCGAGCAGCGACCCCACCACGGCGCTGCTGTCCTCCTTCGCCGTGTTCGGCGCCGCGATGGTCGCCCGTCCGATCGGTGCCGTCTTCTTCGGGCACCTCGGTGACCGGCTCGGCCGCAAGGGCACGCTGGTGATCTCGCTGCTCACCATGGGCATCGCCACCTTCCTCATCGGCGTGCTGCCCACCTACGCGCAGGCGGGCTGGGTCGCCACCGCGCTGCTGGTGCTGATGCGGCTGGCGCAGGGCTTCGCGCTCGGCGGCGAGTGGAGCGGCGCCGCGCTGGTCGCCACGGAGAACGCGCCGCCGAAGAAGCGCGCGCTGTACGGCACGTTCCCGCAGCTGGGGGCGCCGCTCGGGTTCATCATCGGCAACGGTCTGTTCCTCCTCATGGGCGCGCTGCTGCCCTCCGCCGCGGGCGCCGACCCCTCCCAGCCCTCCGAGGCGTTCCTCACCTGGGGCTGGCGGATCCCGTTCCTGTTCTCCGCCGTGATGGTCGCGATCGGCATGTGGGTGCGGCTGCGGCTGGTCGAGTCGACGGTCTTCGCCAAGACCCGCGAGTCCGGCCAGGTACGGAAGCTGCCGCTGGCCACCGTCTTCCGGCACCACTGGAAGCAGCTGATCCTCGGCACCTTCATCATGCTGGCGACGTACGTGCTCTTCTACCTGATGACCACGTTCTCGCTGAGCTACGGCAACGCGCCGAAGGGCGCCCCCGTGCCGGGGCTGGGCTACAGCTACACCACCTTCGTGCTGATGATGATCTTCGGCGTGGTGTTCTTCGCCGCGTTCACGCTGGTCTCCGGGCCGCTGGCGGACAAGTACGGGCGCCGTTCCACGCTGATCTGGGTCACCGCCGCGATCGTGGTCTTCGGGCTGGTGTGGGTGCCGCTGATCGGCCTGGGCACCCTCGGCGTCGTGCTGTGGCTGGTGCTCGGCTTCACGCTGATGGGCATGACCTTCGGCCCGATGGGCGCGCTGCTGCCCGAGCTGTTCCCGACGAGCGTGCGGTACACGGGCTCCGGCATCTCGTACAACGTCAGCTCGATCCTCGGCGCCGCCGTCGCGCCGTTCATCGCGGTGGCCCTGTGGGAGGCCGGTGACGGTTCGCCGTGGCTGGTCGGGATCTACCTCTCGGCGATGGCCGTGCTGACGCTGGTCGCGCTGCTGCTCGGCAAGGAAACCAAGGACGTCTCCCTGGAGGACGCCGAGGCCCCCGTCCCCGCCCCGCGCGAGGAGACCCCCGAGACGGCCGCCTCCGCTTCCTGATTCCCGGGCCCTCGCGCCGGGGCGAAGGTCCCGGCGCGAGGGTGACGAAGGGCTCATGGCAGCGGCGAGCGACGCTGTGAGAAGGTATGGGCAGAGCCCAGCAAGCTCCCGGACGAGGGTGCCGTACCCGGTCATTGACGACGGCACGGAGGGAGCTGTCCGTCATGGCATGGGTCGTTCTGATCATCTCCGGCGTCCTGGAAGCCGTCTGGGCGACGGCGCTCGGCAAGTCCGAGGGATTCAGCCGCTTCTGGCCCACCGTCGTCTTCGCCGTCGGACTCGTGATGAGCATGGGCGGCCTGGCCTACGCACTGCGCACGCTGCCGGTCGGCACCGGATACGCGGTCTGGGTGGGCATCGGCGCCGTACTGACCGTCACCTACGCGATGGTCTTCGACGGCGAGGCCGCCTCGGTGCTCAAACTGCTGATGCTCGCCGGCATCGTCGGCTGCGTCGTCGGACTCAAGATCCTGCACTGACCGCGCCGTTCACGCATCCCGGTCCCTTCGGGGGCCGGGATTCCGTCGTACGGGGACGGCGCGACGCACCCGCTCGCGGCGTCCCGCGCCCATACTGGGCACCATGCGTGTTGCGGTGATGACGGCGGGTTCACGAGGGGACGTCGCGCCCTACACCGGGCTGGCGCACGGGCTCGCGGCCGCGGGGCACGAGGTCACACTGGTGACCCACGGCTCCTTCGCGGCCCTCGCGGAACCGGCGGGCGTCGCCTTCCGCGCGCTGCCCGTCGACCCGCGCGCCGAGCTGGAGTCGGCCCGGGGCCGCGGGCTCCAGCGCAGCGTCACGGACGCCGGGAAGCTGCTGCGGCTCTCGGCGATGGCCCGCGACCTGGTCGGCCGGATGGCCGGACCGCTGCTCGCCGCGGCGCGGGAGAGCGACGTGCTGCTGCTGTCCAGCTCGCTCGCGCCGCTGGGTCACGCGATCGGCACCGGGCTGGGGCTGCCGACGCTGGGGGTGTACCTCCAACCGCTCGCGGCCACCGGCGAGTTCCCGCCGTCCGTCCTCGGCACACCCCGCTCCCTGGGCCCGGCGGGCAACCGGCTCGCGGGCCACGCCGTGAACGCCCTGGTCGACCGCATCTTCGCCGGCGCCGTCCGGGCCACGGCGCGCGAACTCGGCGGTCCCGTACGGCACACCGTGCGGGCCGGTTCCCACCGGGCCCGCGAGCGCGCGGACTGGCCCGTCCTCCACGGCTACAGCCCGCTGGTGGTGCCCCGCCCGGCGGACTGGCGGAACGGGCTGCGGACGGCCGGGTACTGGTGGCCCTGCGACCCGCCGGAGGCCCGGCTTCCGCGCGAGGTCGAGGACTTCCTCGCCGCCGGTCCCGCGCCGGTGTTCGTCGGCCTGGGCAGCGTCACGGTGCCGGACGGCGAGCGGCTCGGCCGCCTCGTCGCGGGGGCCCTGCGCCGGGCCGGGCTGCGCGGGATCATCCAGCGCGGCTGGGCCCGACTCGCCGCCGAGGGACCGGACATGCTCACCGTCGGCGAGCTCCCGCACCCGCTGCTCTTCCCCCGCACGGCGGCCGTGGTGCACCACGCGGGCGCGGGCACCACGGCGGCGGGCCTGCGCGCGGGGGTGCCCGCCGTACCGGTCCCGGCGCAGTTCGACGCCGGGTTCTGGGCGGCGCGGCTGACCGCGCTCGGAGTCGCACCGGCCGCGCTCCCCCTGCGCCGGCTCACCGAACCGGCCCTCGCCTCCGCCCTCCGACGGGCCACCGGGGACGCCGCGTTCGCCTCCCGCGCGACGGCCCTCGCCGCCCGCCTCTCCGAGGAGGACGGCATCGCCCCCGTCCTCGCCCACCTGGACGGCCTCGCCCGGGGAGGGCAGGCGGCGGGCTGAGGCGCGCCTCAAGTCCCGCGCGGTTCCGGGGAGTTCCGGAGGCGCAACCCGGAACTCCCCGGCCGTTCAGTGCTTCTCGTGGAGCCTGCGGTGCAGGGCGTGGACCTCGTCGGCGAGTTCCGGGACCGGGCCCTCCACCGGCAGGCCGGGGACGATCTCGCCGATGGGCAGGGCCCGTACCGGCGACGGGGGGACGCCCAACGCGGCCAGCCACTCCGTGAGTTGCTCCGTGGAGCTGGCGTACACGATGCGGCCGAGGCCGACCCAGCCGTGTGCGGCCGCGCACATCGGGCAGTGCTCGCCCGAGGTGAAGACGGTGGCCGCCGCACGCTCCCCGGCGGGCAGGTGCTCGGCGGCCCAGCGCGCCAGCTCGAACTCGGGGTGGCGGGTGTGGTCGCCGCCGGAGACGCGGTTGCGGTCCTCGGCCAGGACGGTCCCGTCGGCGCCCACGAGCAGCGAGCCGAAGGGCTCGTCCCCCGCCTCGAGTGCTTCCCTTGCCAGTTCGACGCAGCGGCGCAGATGCCGCAGATCGGAGTCGTTCACCATGCCGCCCAGGATATGACCACGGGTAACGCACCCGGACAGCCGGGCGGCCCGTCCGGTACGCCGTTCCACGGACCTCTGTGGCGGTCGGGCGACAGGGGCCGGGCTCTCGCTCCGCCAACCCGGAGACGCCGACGGACCGTTCGAGTGGATATCGGACTTATCCCGTCTCGGCCCGCCCCCGACGCGTTCATGGATGCCCATGTGACCTGACAGTCAGGCCACATGAGAACCGCAAGGGATCTGAATCATGCAGAAGCTCATACGCGCAGCCGCCGTGTCCGTTCTGACCATCGGCCTCGGTGCCGCGGCCGCTCCGGCGGCCATGGCCGACGTGGTCGTGATCAAGAACTCCGGACCCGGCGACGTCGCCCACAGTCACGTGGAGGACTCGGACCACGTGGGGACGTCACAGCAGGACAAGTCCGTGAGCGTCGACGACCTCATCGCGAAGGTTCGCGGCAACCTGGAGGTGGAGGGCTCCGAGCAGGACCAGGGCGAGAAGTCCTAGTCGGCCCCCGCTCCGCGTGAGGGCCCGCCGGGAGACCGGCGGGCCCTCACGTTCCGTGTCAGCCCCGGCGCAGGGCGCCCTTGACGAACGCGGCCTGCCCGACGTGCTGGAGCCCGTCGGACAGCACACTGACCAGCCGGACACCGAGCGTGGTGGGCGGGTCCCAGGAGGCGTCCACAACCACGTCGAGCGCCGCCCCGTCCAGGCCGCGGACGAAGTCGCCGGTCCTGGCCTGCACCGCGTCGTGGTACTCGGCGAGCAGCGCCGGCCCGGTGACGTGGACCTTGGCGACGTCCCGCGCGGAGTGGCCGAAACCCGTCGATCCGGCGGGCAGGCTCAGGCCGAAGCGCTCGTCGAACCCGTCGTCCGTCCAGACCTGTTCGGCCTCCGCCGCGTCGGCCACGTGGTCGTCCTGCACCCGGGACAGATGCCACACCAGCCACGCGACGGAGTTCGCGCCGCTGTCGGTACGGGCGTTGAGCTCACGCCCGGAGAGCCCGTCGAGGACTTCGTGCACCTCCTCCCGGATGCGCGAGAAACCGTCCAGCAGCAGTGCGGTGACGTCCATCGGTGCTCCTCGGCGTCGGGGTCCTGACCGGCCCGCCCAGCCTGCCCGTCCGCGCCGCCGTGCCCGCCGGGCCCGGGCCGCGCGGACGGTGTGGCGCCCCGAGCGGAGTACGGCGGGCACTCTAGGGTGCCCGGCATGGCGGGAGATATGACCTTTTCGGGGTATCTGGCGTTCGGGCAGCTGTCGGGGCAGGGCTGGGAGCAGGTGGCCGAGTTCGGCACCGCGTTCGTGCTGTCGGCCGCGATCGGGCTGGAGCGGGAGGTCAAGCAGAAGTCGGCGGGGCTGCGCACCTACACCGTGGTGGGTTTCGCCTCGGCGCTGTTCATGCTCGTCAGCAAGTACGGCTTCGGGGACGTGCTCAGCGACGGCGAGGTGATGCTGGACCCCTCGCGGGTGGCGGCGCAGATCGTCTCCGGGCTCGGGTTCATCGGCGGCGGGATCATCTTCGTCAAGCGGGACGCCGTACGAGGGCTGACCACGGCGGCCAGCATCTGGCTCACGGCCGCGGTGGGGGCGGCCGCCGGTGCGGGTCTGCTGGTGCTGGCGCTGGTCGCCACGGTCGCGTACTTCGTGGCGATCCTGCTGCTGCCCGTGGCCACCCGCTGGGCTGTCGACCGCTGGACGTCACCGGCGCCGACGCTGAACGTGCGGTACGTGCAGGGCCGCGGCCTGCTCGGCGAGGTGCTGGCCGACATCACCCGGTCCGGGTACGTGGTGGCCCGGGTGGCGACCTCGCGTACCGGGGCCCATGTGGCGGGCGAGGAGCTGCTGCCCCGGCACGGGGCGCGGGAGCGGGTGGTGACGGTGCAGGTCGGACTGGAGGGCGCGGGCGACCTGTCCGCGCTGGTGGCCTCGCTCAGCGAACTGGACGGCGTCCTCGACGTGGACGTGGCGAGCGAGGCCGGGACGGAGTGAGGGGTCCCGCCGGGGCCGTCCGGGCGGATCGGGACCTTGGTCCCTTGGCGTTCCGGGCTCACGGGCGCACGGTGGAGGTATGAGCTTCGTCACCACCGCAGGTACCCGTACGCCCGGCTCCGCCGGCGAGGACGCCGGTCAGGAGTTCGCCTTCCTCACCTCGCTGCCGGACGGTCCGGAGCGGCGGCAGGTGCTCGCCCGGCTCGTCGACGCCTGGCAGCCCACCGCCCGCCGCCTCGCCCGCCGCTACGCCGGCCCCGCCGTCGGACGCGAGGAGCTGCGGCAGGCGGCCGACGCGGGACTCGTCGAGGCGCTCGGCCGCTACGTGCCCGAGCGGGACGGCGCCTTCGAGGCGTTCGCGGACGAGGTGATCCGCGCCGAGCTCCAGCGGGGGCATGAGGAGGACGACCCGGTCAACGACGTGCTCCGGCAGGTGGGCAAGGTGCGGGACGTGGTCCGGGGCACGCTGCAGAAGCTGGAGGGCCGCACGGGCCCGGGCGACGCGGTCGTCGCCCGGATCGCCGCCCGCGCGGGCCTGGACGAGGACGACGTGGTGCTCGGTCTGGAGGTGCTGGACAGCCAGGTGTCGCTCGGCCTGGACACCGCGCTGACCACCGAGGGTGACGCCCGGGGTACGCCGGAGGACGAGGACGGCGGGTCACTGTCCGAGCACGAGCTGCGGGTGCTGCACATGCGCTACTTCCGGCACCTCTCGCCCGAACAGATCGCCGCCGAACTCGCCCTGCCCACCGCCGACATCACCCGCACCCTCACCCACGCCTCGCACGCCATCCGCACGCTGACGGCGTCCGGGCACTCCGGGGACTGACCGCGCGGCCGGGGCTCAGGGCAGCAGCGGCGGCTTCCCCGGGTCGTAGTGCTCGGCGGGTTCGACCGACTGCTGGTGGCGGAAGACGTTCCGCGGGTCCCAGTGGCGCTTGACCCTGCGGAGCGCCGGATAGGCGTCCTTGTAGTAGAGCGTCGGCCAGCCGTCGGCGAGGGAGTCCGGGCGGCCGTCGGGCAGATCGGCGTCCGGGTAGTTGATGTAGCAGCCGTCGGTGTTGCGCGGCTCCTGCCCGGTGCTGACCGCGGGTACGCCGTGGGTCGCGGCGAAGGTGGCGGTGTAGGTCTCGCGGATCCAGTCGAGGTGTTCCTTCTCCTCCTCGTCCACCGGCCAGTACACCTGGTACTGCATTTTCATGATGGAGTCGCGCTGCTGGACGGCGGTGCGCATTCCTGTGAACTCCGCGCGGTTGACCGCGGCGCCGTAGGAATCGATCTGGATGAGCGCGCTCGGATTGGTGTACTCGGTGAACCGGGTGTTTCCGAGGCAGTCCCACATGGCGGTGATCTGCTCCGGCGTGAACGGCTCCCTGATGTACGCCGACTTGTACTTGCCGCAGAGATTCTCGCCCGAGGCGTTGAGGGTCTGGGTCGCGGTGAGCCAGGGCAGGTACTGCGGGGTCTTCATGGTGGGCAGCGGCGGGTGTTCGCCCATTGCCGTGCTGAGCGGCTGGGCCGCCGGGGTGATCGCGCCGTCGAGGGTGTCGAGGAATTCCGTGATGGCTCGATCACCGGCGATGCGGTCGTCCGCGTCGATCTGGGCGATGAGGCCGATCTTTCCGTTGCTGCGGTGGTTCAGCTTGAGGAGGGTGAACAGGCTGCCCTCGACGGTCCGGTGGTCCTGGTGCTGCTGGAAGTACCTGCCGTACGCGTTCAGCAGGGCGTGGAATTCGCCCGGGTTCTTGAAGTCGGACCATTTCCATTCCAGGCCGCAGAGCATCACGCTGCTGGGCGGTTCGGGAACGTCCCGGAACCAGAACCGGGTGACGATGCCGAAATTGCCGCCGCCTCCCCCGGTGTGCGCCCAGGCCAGCGCCTTCCGCCACGGGTCGGGGTCGTCGATCCGGGCCGTGACCAGCCGGGCGGTGCCCTGCTCGTCGACCACGGCGACCTCGACGGCGTACAGGTAGTCGACGGTCAGCCCGTACTTGCGGGAGAGCATTCCGTAGCCGCCGCCGGTGATGTGGCCGCCCAGGCCGACCGAATAGCAGGTGCCGCCGGGAAGGGCGCGGCCGGTGGCCGGGTAGAGGTGGCTGTAGGTGTGCCAGTTGGTCGCGCCCGCCTCGACGCACTGGGCGCGCATTTCCCCGTCCCAGTACATTCCGCACAGGGGGCTGAGGTCGAGGATGACGCGGACGTCGGGCGCGCAGACGAAATCCTCGTAGCAGTGCCCGCCGGAACGTGCGGTGATCCGGGTGCGGCCGGGGTCGGACGGCGTCTCGTCGAATGCCGTCTGCAATGCGTTTCTGGTGTCCTCGGACGAGGTGACGGTTCTGATGTACTCGGGGGTGCTGAGCCAGCGCTGATTGAACCCCCGGCTCAGTGAGGGGTAGCGCTTGTCTTCGGGGTCGACGGAGAATCCGCCCGGGGGCGTGCTGGAGTCGGTCATGAATCCACCCTGATACCGGCGCCGATCCGGCACGGGGAGCACATTCCGGCGCGGCGGACAAACGGCCGGAATCATTCCCCGGTGCGGTGTTCCGCGGGGGAATTCCCCCGTCGTCCTACTCGGTTTCGCGGCGGCCGAGGCGGACGCAGCCCCAGGTGCCGGTCAGCACGGTGAGGGCCACCAGGCCGCCGACGGGGCCGGCGTACGCGCCGGAGTCCAGGTCCACCTCGGTCTCCTCGACCGGTCCCGCCGCGCCCTCGGGGTCGTGGAGCACCCGCATCCGCTCGCCCCGCCGCACGCGTTCCGCGTCGCAGCCGTCGCCCTCGGAGAGCAGGGGTGAGATCTCGCGGCCGCCGGCCGTGCGGAGCGTGCACGTGTCGGTCTTGCGGTTGTCGACCTCGGTGACGACGGCGCCGGTCCACACGCCCCGCTGCTCCAACGCCCGTTCCTCGCCGCCGGTTCGGGCGATGATCGCCACCCCGACCGTGGCGGCGAGGGCGACGGTGAGCGAGAGGGCGGCCGGCGCCGGCGTCTTCCGGTGCGGGACGCGGCGCAGCCGGACGGCGGGCACCAGGACGAGCGCCAGCGGGACCAGCAGCGCACAGACCAGGAAGACCGCGCCGCCCACCGGCCCCGGCAGCGGCACCACCGGCGCGAGCCACATCAGCCCGGGCGCGGCCACGGCGCACACCGCGACGAACAGGAACCAGCCCACCGGCCCCGGCCCCGGTGCGTCCCCGTCCGAACTCTCCGCGGCCGCGCCGCCGTTCCCGGCCTCCTCGGGCTCCCGCGCCTCCCGCGCCGCCCGTTCGACCGCCGCCGCGAGCCCGCGTACGTCCCTCTCCCCCGCCATGTGCTCCGTCTCCGTCCACCTCGGCCTGCTGACCGGAGGAAGCGTACGGGGGGACGCGGCGCCGCCAACCGCCGGCCGGTGCGGGCGACTTCGGCCGGGTGCGGGTGTCTTGACCGGCCGCGTCGGCGCGGGTTGTATCAACGGGGCGGTACTGCAAGACCGTTCAGTACGCCGCCCGTGCCGCACTGCCCGTCCCGTACGTCCGTGCTCGTCATCCGCTCGTCCCCCGTCCGACGAACCGAGGAGCCTCATGCGCACGTCCGCAGCAGTCCGCAGACCCGGTGCCCTCTGCGCCGCGCTCGCCACCGCCGTCCTCGGCGCGAGCGTCACCGTCGCGCCAAGTGCCCACGCCACCCCGCCGATCGACACCTGCCAGGTCCAGGAGAACCCCTCGTGGGACGGGTGGACGGACCACGGCGAGCTGACCCGGGAGCTGAAGGCCGTCGAGCGCCGCAGTGACGGGCGCGTCCGGGTGGACAAGGCGGGGACGACCGCCGAGGGCCGCACGATGTGGCGGGCCCGGGCCGGGCAGGGCAAGAAGGTCGTGCTGGTCACCAGCGCCATCCACGGCAACGAACGCACCGGCACCGAGGCCCTGTTGGAGATCCTCGACCACCTCGGCACCTCCGACGACCCGGAGACCCGCGCCCTGCTCCGCAGGATCACCTTCGTGGCGATGCCGATGGTCAACCCGGACGGCGGCGAGCTCAACCGCCGGATGAACGTGCTCCCCTGGGACCGGGTCACCGACCGCTTCCCGCAGCTCGCGGGCGCCCCCAGGGCCTGGTACCACGCGGAGGAGGGCGACGGCATCGCCGAGCCCGGCTTCGACCTCAACCGCGACTTCAACCCGGACCTGGACTACGTCCCCCGCGCCGCCGACCTGCCCGGCGAGCAGACCGACCCGGGCTTCTTCCTCTCCCCCGAGTCCCGCGCGATCCGCGACACCTACGTGCAGCTCCGGCAGGAGAAGGGCCACGTCGAGACGTACGTCGACCTGCACCACATGGGCCCCTGCGACCGGCTGACCAGCGGGCCGCAGAAGGGCAAGCTGATCTCCATGGCGATCGACTACCCGCCGCTCGGCGTGCGGGACGGCGCCAAGTACAAGAAGCAGTGGCCCGCGCTCGACCAGGACAAGTCGCGGCGCTACGCGCTCGCCGCCGCCAAGGGGATCCACGGCGAGTACGGCATGCGCCAGGCGGAGTCGGCCATCGGCCGCTACGTCCACCCCGACGAGCGCGAGTACCCGGGCCAGGGCCGCTCCGCCTTCGCGCTGAACGGGACGGGCACGGTGCTCTTCGAGGTCCGGGGCCAGTCCGACGACCTGGGTGAGCAGCACAAGGAGGTGTTCACCGCGACCGTCCGCACCGGCGTGGAGTCGATCATGAAGGGCGTCGCCACCGGAAGCGCCGACCGTCTCGACGGCGAGGAGTTCTTCACCCTGCCCACCTACGGCTGGGACGAGAAGCAGCGGTAGCCGGCAGCCTCCGGCGTGGACCGATCAGACGGTCCCGGATCGCCGGATGGGGCGGATTCCGCTCCGGCCCGGGGCGCGGAAGCTCCGCTCGGGGCCGGAGCGGCGCTGGACTGTGGTGGCATTCCGCCGCTCTTCCCCGTCCCCGTTCGGAGGCCCCCATGTCCACGCGTTCCGGTGCGTTCCTCGCCGTCGCCGCCGTGCTGCTGACCGCCGTCCTCGGCGGCTGCTCGGACGAGGGCGGCGGCTCGGAGGCGGAGCCGAGCCGGAGCCCCGGCACGCAGCAGAAGGCGGAGGTGTCGCTGCGGGAGGCCGGAGAGCTGGGCAAGGTCCTCACCGACGGCGAAGGCCACACGCTGTACCTGTTCGAGGCCGACACCTCGGCGAAGTCGACCTGCGACGGCGACTGCGCGGAAGCCTGGCCCCCGCTGACCACCTCCGGCAAGCCCGAGGCCGGCGACGGCGTCAAGGCGGACCTGCTGTCCACCTCCACCCGCGAGGACGGCAAGAAGCAGGTCGTGTACGACGGCCACCCCCTCTACTACTTCCAGGGCGACGGCAAGGCCGGCGACACCAACGGTCAGGACCTCGACCAGTTCGGCGCCGAGTGGTACGTCCTCGACGCCGAGGGCGAGAAGGTCGAGGGCAAGGGCACCGGCGGCGAGGAGAACGAGAGCCCGGGCAACGGCTACTGACCCCGCGCGGGCCCGCGAGCGCGGTGACCAGCCGCAGCAGGTCGGGCAGCAGGCGGACGGCCTCGGTGAGCAGGGAGCCGCGCGGCCCCGCCAGGGCGAGCAGCCAGAGCAGGACCAGGCCGCCGACGGCCCCCGGCACGATCAACAGCACTTCTCCCACGGCGGGTTCCCCTCCCGCGTCCCTTCGCGTGGCGGGGTACGCGGCGCCGCCTACGCCCCGGTGATCCGCTCCAGCAGCCAGGCGTCGGCGGCGGCGAGTGCGGTGCGGGCCAGGGACGTGGGGTGGGCGGTGAAACCGTGCGGGGCCTCGGGGTAGACGCGGAGGTCGGTGTCGTTCCCGGCGGCCGAAAGGCGGGCCGCCAGCGCGAGGTTGTCCTCCAGCAGCACGTCCTCAGCGCCGACGGTCAGCAGCGTCGGGGGCAGCCCGTGGAGGTCGCCGTAGAGGGGTGAGATGTCGGGCAGCGTGCGGTCGGGGACGTGACCCGCGTAGGCCCGGAGGAAGTACTCGTCGGCGATGCGGCGTCCGGCGGGGGTGCGGGCGCTCAAGTCGTAGGCGCCGAAGTGGAGCACCGCGCCGGCGAAGCGGCCGGCGGCGCCCGCGTCCCGCAGCCGGAGCAGGGTCGTCAGCGCGAGGGTGGCTCCGGCCGAGCTGCCGCCGATGGCGAGCCGGTTCGTGCCGAAGCGGGGTCCGGCCTCCGCCAAGAGCCAGCGCGCCGCCGTCGCGCAGTCGTCGGGGGCCGCGGGCCAGGGGTGTTCGGGGGCCAGCCGGTAGTCGACGCTGACGACGGCGAGGCGCAGCTGCTCCGCGAGCGCGCGGTTGCGCTCGTCGCTCCGGGCCGCGCAGTCCAGGTAGAAGCCGCCGCCGTGGATGTCCAGCAGGACGCCGCGGGGCGGGCCGCCGGTGGGCGTGAGGACCCGGACGGGGACGCGTGACTCCCCGGCCACGGCGGTCACTTCGTCCGCGGGCGGGTCGGCGGCGCGGGGCGCGGGCAACGCGGCGCGGGCAGCGTCCAGCTCCGCGCGGCCGGCGGGGCCGCGCCCCGGTGTCCGCGCGGCGTAGAACTCCCGCGCCTCGGCGGCCTGTTCCCCGGGTACCTCGGCCAGCAGGGCCTGCCACGCGAACCGCACACGTCCTCCTCGTCGTCCGGGCCGCTCCTACGCTATCGCCGCCCCGGGAGGCCTCAGCCCGGCGGCCACCTCGGTGCCGTGCCGGCCCAGGCCGCGTCCCAGGAGGCGAGGTTGCGCTGCTTGACGCGGAAGCTGACGAGTCCGTAGGCCGCCGTGCCCGTCAGCGGCAGGGCCACGGCGGGGAGCAGCGCCCAGTACACGGTGCCGCGCAGGATCTGGCCGCGGGTGAGCGGCGGGTCGGTGATCCGCCCGTTCTCGGTCCACACGCCGACGGTGGCTCCCCCGGGCAGGCCCGGGACGACCTCGGCGGTGCCGGAACGGGTGCGCCCCGCCTCATCGGTGAAGCGGACGGGGACGGGGTAGCGGGTCTCGCGGGCCTCCGGCGAGCCCGGCTCCGGATGCACCGGAGCGGTGTGCACCAGGGACGCGGTGACCCGCTCCCGGGCCGACTGCTGGCGGTCGGCGGTCCGTTCGAGGTGCCGGTGCGCGGCCGCCCCGGCGAGGACGGTCGACACGGGGGTGGCCACCAGCATCACGGGCAGCAGGACCAGCGCGCACCAGGCCCGCGCCCGGTCCGTACGGCGCGAGAGCGGGTGCCCCCGCCGCCGCCACGGCAGCCGGCTCACCGGTCCTGGCGGCGGTGGCTGGGCGCGGGGGATGCCGCGCGGACTGGGGCGGTCCATGTCTCTCCCGGGGGACGTGGGGCTTCGGACGGCTCGTGCGCCCCGGCGCACGGCGCCCGCGGCCGGCACGGGGGTTCAGCGCGCCGGCAGCGGGCTGAACCCGCCCGCGGCGGAACGGCCGCCCAGGGTGGGCCGGGTGGCCGGGGCCGGGTCGCGGAGCAGGGCGGCGGCGCCGCGTACGGCCGCGGTGTGCGGGCCCGCGGCGATCCGGGCCGAGGTGTCGAGCCGCTCGGTGAGCGCCTCCACCACCCCGGGCCGCAGGACGCCGCCGCCGGCCAGCAGCGGGCCGCGCCGCAGCGCCTCGCGCGCGGCGGAGGTGCTGTCGTGGCGCACCGTCATGGCGGTCATCGAGGCGATGACGGAGGCGAGTTGGACGGGGGTGGCACCCTCGTCCAGGTCCTCGGTGCCCAGCGCCGCGTGGTGCGCGTCGACGACGGCGCCGTCGTCCAGCAGCACCACCTCGGACAGCCGGGCGCCGATGTCGACGACCAGCAGCGGGCACGACAGGTCCGCCGCCGCCGACCGTGCCACGGCGCGCGCCGCCGGGACGGTCACCACCGCGTGCGGGCGCAGCACCTGCACCGCGGCGCGCGCCGCCGCGCGGTACGCGGGCCCGCCCAGCACCGGCGAGGCGACGCTCACCACCGGCCGGTCGGCCCGCGCGAGCCGCGGCCCGATCACCCGCGCCAGCAGCCGCCCCGCGGCCCCGGCGTCGACGACGGCGCCGCGCAGGACGGGGTCGGCGTCGCCGTCGCCGGAGAGCTCCGCCGTGGGGACGTCGACGACGCGCCCCCGGTCGGCGAGCAGGACGCGGGTACGGCTGCTGCCCAGGTCGAGCGCGAGCACCGGGCGACGGCGGGCCGAGGGCAGCAGGCGCCGGCGCGGGACGGGCGTGCGGCGTTCAGCCGGCACGGCGTTGACAGCCGATGCAGCGCCGCGCGTGCGGGAGTGCCTCCAGCCGCTCCGCCGGGATCGCCTCCGCACATCCCTCGCAGGAGCCGTAGTTGCCCTGCTCCAGGCGGGCGAGCGCCGCCTCGACCTCGGCGAGTACGTCCTCGGCCGCCGTGCGCTGCACCGTGAGGAACCCGGCCTCGGCGCCGGCCCCGGTGTCCGCGTCGTCCAGGGACCTCAACTGGGCCTGCCGCGCGGCGCGTTCCCGCTCCAGTCGACGGCGTGCCTCGGGCGGGGCGAGGTGCGCGGAGCCCGTGAGGCCGTCGGCCGCTGATTCGGAGAGCACTGCTCCTCCTGTCGGATGTGCATGACGAAGCAGCCGTCCGGGTCCCGGCGGGCACGCGGCCGGCGCCGGGGGAACGGCCGTGGATCAATGGCCCACCATCCCCGGAAGGTCCCGTGGATTCCATGGGTCACAGACCCCATTTCCCTGCGGTATCCGGTTCACGGGCCCCTTTTGCCCCCGGGCCGGACGGCCGGTGCGGTGCCGACGGAGGATGATGGAGAGTCGGGTCCGCACCGGCGAAGAAGGAAGTGTGCTCCGCATGTCCCTGTTCTGGCGGCTCTTCGGGCTGAACACCGTGATCGTGGGAACGGCCACCGCGGCCCTGTTGTGGGCACCCGTGACCGTCTCCGTGCCGGTGCTGCTGACCGAGGCGGCCGTCCTGGTCGGTGGGATGGCCGCGATGCTCGCGGCCAGCGCGCTGATGCTGCGTCTCGGCCTCGCGCCGCTGGCCCGGCTGTCCCGGATGATGGCCACCGTCGACCTGCTGCGCCCGGGGCAGCGGCTGCCGGTGCAGGGCAACGGCAGCGTCGCCGAGCTGATCCGCGCGTTCAACGCGATGCTGGAGCGGCTGGAGGCGGAGCGGGCGGCCAGCAGCGCCCGCGCCCTCCTCGCGCAGGAGGGCGAACGGCGCCGCGTCGCGCAGGAGTTGCACGACGAGGTCGGGCAGAGCATGACGGCGGTGCTGCTGGACCTCAAGCGCGCGGCCGACCAGGCGCAGGGCCCGCTCCGGCGCACCCTGCTCGACGCGCAGGAGACGACCCGGGGCAGTCTCGACGAGGTGCGCCGCATCGTGCACCGGCTGCGCCCCGGCGTTCTTCAGGACCTCGGCCTGGTGAGCGCCCTGACCGAGCTCACCACCGACTTCGCCGCGCACACCGGCCTGCCCGTACGGCGCTCGTTCGCCTCCCCGCTGCCGCCGCTGGGCGAGGAGCTGGAGCTGGCGCTGTACCGCGTGACGCAGGAGAGCCTGACCAACGCGGCACGTCACGCCGGTGCCCGGCAGGTCAGCGTGGACCTCCGCGAGGAGCGCGGCGGTCTCGTGCTGTCCGTCCGGGACGACGGCTGCGGCACGCCCCCGGCCGAGGAGGGCGCGGGCATCCGCGGCATGCGGGAGCGCGCCCTGCTCGTCGGCGCCGCCCTGCACCTCGTCTCGGAGCCCGGCACCGGCACCCTCGTCCGGCTCACGGCCCCCGTGCCCCGGGACGCCGGGCACGCCCCCGCCGAGGGGGCCGGGCTGCCGTGACCGACGCACCCATCCGCATCCTGCTCGCCGACGACCACACCCTGGTGCGCCGCGGGGTGCGCCTGATCCTGGAGAGCGAGCCGGGCCTGACGGTGGTGGCCGAGGCCGGTGACGGCGCCGAGGCCGTCGCCGCGGCCCGCGCCCACGAGATCGACCTCGCCGTCCTGGACATCACCATGCCGCGCATGACCGGGCTCCAGGCGGCGCGCGAGCTGACCGCGCTCAGCCCCGGAACCCGCGTGCTGGTGCTGACGATGCACGACAACGAGCAGTACTTCTTCCAGGCCCTCAAGGCCGGGGCCTGCGGCTACGTGCTGAAGTCCGTCGCCGACCGGGACCTGGTCGCCGCCTGCCGGGCCGCGATGCGGGACGAGCCGTTCGTCTACCCGGGCGCCGTGACCTCCCTCGTCCGCACCTACCTCGACCGCGTGCGCCGCGGCGAGGAGGCCCCGGACCGCATCCTCACCCCGCGCGAGGAGGAGGTGCTCAAGCTGGTCGCCGAGGGGCACTCCTCGCGGGAGATCGCGGAAGCGCTCGTCATCAGCGTGAAGACGGTGCAGCGCCACCGCGAGAACCTGCTCGGCAAGCTCGGCCTGCACGACCGCCTGGGCCTGACCCGCTACGCGATCCGCGCCGGCCTCGTCGAACCCTGAACCCGGGCCGCCGTCAGGGCAGGACGGTGAGGACCTCGCCGGGCGGGCGGCGGGGCGAGCTGGGGCCGCGCGGCCCGTAGCCGACCCGCAGGACCACGTGCACGGGCCCGGCCCCGCCGACCGGGTCGCGCAGCAGCCAGCGCAGGTCGCGCCGCTCCAGCGGCTGCGTCGCGAACGAGCCGACCAGGCCCTCCTCGGTGGCCGCCAGCAGCGCCCGCTCGGTGGCCTGCCCGGCCCGCAGCCAGGCGTGCGGCCCGTCGTCGGCGGTGGACACCAGCGCCAGGTGCGGCACCTGCTCGAAGACGGCGGACCCCCGGTCCGTGTCGGAGCTGCCGCGCGCGAAGTCGCGGACGGGCGCGCGCCCGCCGCGTTTGCGCACCCCGAGGTTGGGCTCGGTGATGCCGTCCACGGCGGTGTCGGACTCCGCCGTGCCCCGCCGCAGCCAGCGCGCCTCGTCCACGTCCCCGTAGTAGCTCTCGTCCGCCTCCGCCTCCTGGATGAGCTGGAGGACGTGCGACAGGTGCCAGCCCGTGGGGAACTCCAGCGTGGCGCCCTCCCGCGCGGCGACGTCCACCAGCGTCTCTTGCACCCCGGCCTCCAGCGGGACCTCCGCGTACGGGTACCGGCTGGTGTGCCGCTCGGCGATCATCGGCTCCAGCGCGGCCAGCGCCCGGTCGGCGCCCTCGCCCTCGGTGAAGCGGACCTCGGCCAGGAGGCCCGGGTCCGCGGCGTCCGGGAGCAGCCGGACCTCGGGGCGCAGTCCCGCGTGGCAGGCGGCGGCGCGCAGGTTCAGCAGCGCGGCGCCGCAGCCGATGTGCAGGCCGCGCCCGTCCGGGTCGGCGTGCGGCATCGAGCGCGTGAAGTCGGCCCGCAGCTCCAGCGTCCGGGCGGCCCGGTGGTAGCGGAACTCCCAGGGCTGCGCGTTGTGCATGGACGGCGCGGCCGTCGCGTCCCGCACCAGCCCCTCCAGCCGACCGTCGTCGAGAAGACCCGGCATGCCAACCACCTCCAGCACCCACCCTGCGCGCGCTCCGGCCGCCCGGCCACCGCCGGAGGTCCCGGCACCCCGCGTGCGCCGTCGGCTGGGTGATCTTGCGGCAGTCCGCTCCGTCCGCCCTGTGAAACGCCTGGCCGGAGGGGCCTTCACGCCCTGTTATCGTGACGTGCGCGCGTCATTATGCGAACCCAACAAGCGCGCAGCATCGAACATTTCACTTTTTTGTGCATCTCGGGGGAACTCTATGAAGCTCCGTCATGTCCGTGCCGTGGCCGTGGTCACGGTGGTCCTCGTCGCCCTGACGGGAGCCCGGCGCAGCGGTGGCGGCAGCTGCGACGACAGCAGCAGCTCGACCAGTTCCAGCTCCACGGGCGACTACGACTCGGGCAGCTACAAGGACGACGACTACGACACGAACGTGACCACCGGCGGTTCCAGCGGCGGCACCCGGCCGTCCCCCGGACCCACGACCGCGGGCGAGCAGGACGTGCGGATCACCGACTGCGTGATCACCGGCGTCAGCGAGACCGAGGCCAAGGTGACCTGGAAGTACACCGTCACCAACGGCAATTCCGGAACCGAGGGCTCGGACTACAACGGCACCTTCACCTTCGAGGACTCCTCCGGCTCCCTGCTGAGCAGCACCCCCTTCGAGGTCAACGCCGTGACGCCCGGCACCCCTTACCGGAGCCAGGTCGAGGACACCGTCCACGCCTACGACGGCGTCGCCTCCCTCTCGGGCCGCTGCAAGGTCTCCACCGTCCTCAAGACACCGGTGGTGTAGGACTCCGCACGACGTACGGCTCCGCCCCCACCGGCGAGGTGAGGGCGGAGCCGTACGCGTCGGGCCGGGCCCGGGAGGGTCAGAAGAACGCCTTGTCGCCCCCGAGGCTGACGGCCCCGTAGTACGCGTCGGCGGCGCGCAGGCAGCCCTGCCGGCTCAGCGGGTTGCGGTAGGTGTCGTCGCAGACGCGCCGCATCTCGGTGCGGAACCGGCCGTCGATCCACTGCTTGGTCTCGCGGGTCGGGCTGAGCTTCAGCTCCCAGTTGCCGCCGTAGTTGCGGTACCCGAAGTCGTGCAGCTCGCACGCGGGCCGGAAGACCTTGCTGTACGGCTCGAAGCCCGTGGGCACGGAACAGCCGTCGTTGGTCCAGTTGTACGGCGCGATGTGCGGGGTCTGTGCGAACTGCCGGTACGTGAGGTTCATGATCTCGTCCGCCTTCTCCCGGACCGTCCCCTCGACGGGTGCGGGCGCCGCGGCGACGGGCGCCTCCGCGGCCGGCGGGGGTTCGACGGGCGCCGCGGCGACGGCCGGCGAGGCGGCGCCGAGCATGCCGCTGCCGGCGATCGTCAAGACGGCGAGTGCGGTCGAAAGTCTCCTGGGCATGGGGTCCTCCGGGTCAGGTGCGCGAACTGGCTACCGACCCTGGAAACGAGCCCCCCGCCCCCGGGTACCGGAAAGGCCCCCGGGGGGATGACGGTGTTTCGGCTGGCGTACGCCCCTACTTCACCGTGTGCGTCGGATACACCTCGACGTCGGTGTAGGCGCCCTTGATGGCACCCGCGCCCTTGGGCCACTTCAGGCTCCGGGGGCGGGTCTCGTTCGGGGGCGTCACCAGGATGTCGGTGGGGTGGGCGAGGCTGTCGCCGCCGGCGTCGATGGCGTAGGCGAGGTTGAAGACGGCGGAGTCGCCGGGCTTGAGCTCGGTGATGCGCGGTTCGGCGCGGCCGCGTCCGATGGGGCTGGAGGTGTTGTCGGCGTCCTTGATGTCGACGCCGGGGAAGCCCGTCGCCGAGCAGGTGGCCGAACCCCGGTTCACCATCGTGATGTTGATCCTGCCCGCGGACTCGTCGGGCGCGGCGTCCTTCGCGTCGATGGCCAGGTCTTCCGTCCTGCAGAACGGGGTCTTGCCGCGGGCCTTGCCGCCGGTCTTCGCCGTGTCCTTCGCGGTGCCCGCGCGGGCCTCCGTCTTCTCCTTCGTGACGCCGTCCGAGGAGGACGAGCCCTTGGAGGACGTGCTCCCCGAAGTGCCGTTGCAGGCGGTGAGCGAGAGGGTGGCGGCGACGCCGACGGCGGCGAGAGCGGTGACGCGGGTGTACTTCACGGAGTTCCCCCAGAAGTGGGCTGTGCATGCGGTCGAAACTCTTTGTATCCCGCACCGAGTCACAGCCGTCCCTCCGCCACGTCCACGTTCTGTCACAGCCGGAACGGGGGGCCAACTCCCCTGCCGCATCGGGCTGTTCGCGGTTATCTTATGGGCGACATCGTCGGCCTTCGGATGACAGGCCTGGCATGGGGCGCGCGGTGGTGATCGCCGGCGCCGTGGAGGAGGGCCGGGCGCGATGACCACGTCGGACGTGCGGAGCCGGTTCGACGAACGGGCGATCGGTGCCGGGACCACTCCCCGCTTCGTGCTGTTGCTGATCCTGCTGCTGGTGAGCAGCGGGGCGATGATGATGAGCGTCTCGTTCTCCCGTCTGAGCGAGACGGATGCGCACTCGATGGGCTGCATGCTCGCCGCCGGCGTGGACCCGAACCGGATCGACGACATGGCCAGCAGCATCGGCATGGTCCTGCACACCGACGCGCTCGACGCCTGTCTGGCCCGGTACGCACCGGAGTCGATGCCGCGCCGGCTCGACGTGCTGTGGCCCGTCCTGGTGGTCGTGGCGTCGGCACTGGTGTTCCGGGCCCTGCCGGCCTGGAAGCGGTGGCGGGGCCGGCACGTACCGCTGGAGGACGTCGACCGTACGGGGGCGATCCGCGGGGCGCTGCACGACGTGGTGGCCCGGGCCGGGCTGGCCCGTACGCCGCGGTTCGTCGTCGCGCCCACGGTGCTGTCGGCCGGTGCGGCGGTCTACGGAAGCACCCGGCGTCCGACCGTCTGTCTCCACGCGGGCCTGCTGGCCCGCAGGTCCGGCGACCCGGAGGGGTTCCGGGCGGTCCTGCTGCACGAGTTCGCCCATGTACGCAACGGCGACGTCACGTTGACGTACGCCACCGTCGCCCTGTGGCGGGTGTTCCTCGCGCTGGTCCTGCTGCCGTACCTGGTGTGGTGCGTGGCCGCTCTCGCCACGTCGTTCCAGTCGCCGTTCCGGCATGCGGAACAGATGACCGTGGGGCGGGCGTTCATCCTCCCCGCGTTCCTGACCCTGCTGGTGTACCTGGCCCGCGCGGACGTTCTGCGGATGCGCGAGGTGTACGCCGACCTGGCGGCGGTGGGCGCGGGCGCGGACCCGCGCGGCTGGGCCGCGCCGGTGCCGCCCGGGCCCGAAGGCCGGTTCGGGCGCGGCTGGGCCCGGTTCGCCGAGGTGTGGCGGACGCATCCACGCTGGGATCTGAGGCGGGGCGCGCTCGAGGACCCCGCGATGCTGTTCGGTGTGCAGGCGCTGCCCATGTTCCTGACCGGCATCTCCACGGTGTTGCTGACCGATCAGGCAGGGACCCTGCTCAGCGCCGGCAGCGGGTGGCCTGCGTATCTCGTGCCGCTGCTGGGGGCCGTCGCGGTCACCGGAGTTGCGGGGATCGCGCTGTGGCGGGCGGTGGCCCATGCCGTGCTGACCGAAGGGCGTGTGCCGTCCGGCGTGCGTGCCGGACTGTGGCTGGGCGCGGGGATGGCGATCGGTGCGGTGGTGACGCGTCAGGTGTCGGTCACCCGCTGGCTGCCGCCCCATCCCGAGGTTCTCCTCCTCGTCGTCGCCGTCGGCGTGCTGTTCGCCTGGTGGACCACGGAGGCCTCGCAGCTGTGGCTGAGGGCATGGCCCCGGCGCGGCAGCAGGCCGGCCATGCTGCTGGTCATGGCGGCGGGCTGCCTGCTGCTGACGGCGTGGACGGTGTGGTGGGAGACGTACGGGATCAATCTGGTCGGCGGATGGTTCGACATGGACGCGGCCCGCCGGGAGACGGAGCTGACCTTTCCCGGGCCGATCGCCGAGCACCGGGGAATGGTCTCCGCGCTCTCCGTGTGGTTCGAAATGTTCGCCGGCTTTGTCCATCCGCTGGTGCTGGCCGCGGTCTGCGCGCTGTGCGTGGTGCCGTTGCCGGCCTGGGCGACCGGGCGGACTCCGGGCGGAGACACGGGGCCGCCGCTGCGCCCGGTACTGCTGGCCGCGCTGCTGGGCGGACTGGCCTGCTGGGGCGGAATCGCCGCCGCCAAGGCGTACATGCACACCTGGCAGCCGGAATCCGGGGAGCGCGGCGGCCTGTACGCGGTGAGCCTGAGCGCGTGGGTGCTCGTCGTGCTGGTCGCCTTCTCGGCGACGACCGGCGCCGTCCTCGCCCACCGGCTGGGGCGCCACCCCTTCCACTGCACCCTGCTGACCGCCGAACTCACCGCGCTGACCGGTCTTCTCGGGTACTACCTGCTGATGTCGGTCGACGGATGCGTCCAGCCCCTCAGCACCCTCGCCTCCCGATGCCACTGGTCGCCGGGCCCGGCATGGACGGTCACCCGGCCACTCCTGGCACCTGTTCTTGTGTCCACCGCGCTCGTGGCCGCCGTCGCCGCGGCGGCGGTTCTGGTCCTTCAGCGGCTCCGCAGGGCTGAGCAGAGACGCCCGGTGCCCGTCCGGCAGCCGTCGAGCCGGCGAAGGCTCTGCGCCCGGCGGGCCGCTGTCGCCGCGATCTGCGCCGTCACGGTGTCCGCCGTCACGGTCGCGGCCGCGGCCGACGCCGGTCAGGAGGGGACGGGCGACGGGCTGGACAAGCGGAACCAGGCCTACTCGCAGGTGCCCCGCGCCGCGGCCGGCACCCCGGTGATCCGAAGAGCGCAACTGGAGTACTGGCTGAAATTCGGCGGAGGAGACCTCATGAACCGCTTCGCCGACGCCCATCAGGCTCTCGGTGACGCCTTCCACAAAAGCGCCGACGCGGGAGGGGTCATCAAGGAATCCGTCTTCGCCCCGATCTGCCGGAAATTCGGCCGGGTCGCCAAGGACGCCGGAGAGTACTTCCCGATCCCGGACGCCCGGGCCGGCGCACACTGGAAGAAGTACAACGCCCTGACGCTGAAAGCGGCCAAGTCCTGCCCGCGCAGCTTCGACCACGGCGACGAGCAGGAATTCAACAAGTCCATGGACGACATCGACAGAGCGGCAGTCCTCACAGAGAGGATGGGACGCCGGTTCGACGAGATCCGGGCAGCCGCCCCGTGACGACAGGGCCGCACGCCGGAACACCCAGGATCAGCAGGCGGGTTCGGCGGCTACGGGGGGGCACAGCCCGACGGATACCGGGCGAGCAGGTTCCGTGAGAGGCGTCGTGTCCGCTCTTCCCGGGCCGCCTCCTGAACGCGCGAGCGTCTCCGTCCCGGAAAGCGCGAAGGGCGGCCATCCGTGGAACCCTGGGAGCACGAAGGAAGCGAACGGAGGTGGGACACCCCATGAGAGCCGTCACCTGGCACGGGCAGCGTGACGTGCGGGTGGACGCCGTTCCCGACCCCGGGCTGCGGGAGTCGGACGACATCGTCGTCCGGATCACCTCCACCGGGATCTGCGGCTCCGATCTGCATCTGTACGAGGTGCTCGGGCCGTTCCTCGACGAAGGGGACGTTCTCGGGCACGAGCCCATGGGCGTCGTGGAGGAAGCCGGCCCCGAGGTCACCGAACTGTCGGTGGGCGACCGGGTGGTGGTGCCGTTCAACGTCTCGTGCGGCACGTGCTGGATGTGCGGGCAGGGCCTGCACTCGCAGTGCGAGACCACGCAGAACCGTGAACGGGGCACCGGTGCCTCCCTGTTCGGCTTCTCCAAGCTCTACGGTCAAGTCCCCGGCGGCCAGGCGGAGTTCCTGCGGGTGCCGTTCGGCAACACGCTGCCGGTGAAGGTGCCGCACGGCCCTCCCGACGACCGCTTCGTGTACCTCTCCGACGTGCTGCCCACGGCCTGGCAGGCGGTGGAGTACGCGGCCGTGCCGCCGGGCGGCACCCTGCTCGTGCTCGGGCTCGGCCCGATCGGCGACATGTGCGTCCGTATCGCGCTGCACCGGGGCGTGGAACAGGTCATCGCCGTGGACCGCGTCCCCGAACGTCTCGCCCGCGCCCGGGCCCGCGGCGCACACACCCTGGACCTCGACGCGTCGGGGAAGGCGGTGCCGGACGAAGTGCGCCGGCTGACCAACGGGCGCGGCGCGGACTCCGTCGTCGAGGCCGTCGGGATGGAAGCGCACGGCGACGCCGTCACCCGCGGCGTCCAGTGGCTGGCCGGGAAGCTCCCCGGCGGTGTGGGCGAGAAGGTGATGGAGACGGCAGGCGTGGACAGCCTGGCCGCCTTCCGCACCGCGGTGGACGCCGTACGCAGGGGCGGCACGCTCTCCCTCGTCGGCGTCTACGCGGGCGCCGTGGACCCCGTCCCGATGGGGACGCTGTTCGACAAGCAGATCCAGCTGCG
The DNA here is from genome assembly GCF_012726235.1 of Streptomyces sp. HNM0574. Classification (GTDB taxonomy): domain Bacteria; phylum Actinomycetota; class Actinomycetes; order Streptomycetales; family Streptomycetaceae; genus Streptomyces. The sequence goes on along the minus strand of NZ_JAASAH010000021.1, from coordinate 72,472 downwards.
CATGGGGCAGGCCAACGTCCGTCACTGGGTCGGCGAGCTGCTGCCCCTGCTCACCGACGACGACCCGCTCGGCGTCGACGACTTCGCCACCCACCGTCTCCCCCTGGAACGGGCCCCGGACGCGTACGCGGCCTTCCGGGCCAAGCGGGACGGCATGGTGAAGACGCTGCTCACACCGTGAGTTCGCCCCGGCGGGTCAGAAGCTGTGCTTGCCGTGCCGGAGTGGCTCGGTCGGTTCGGCCGCGCTGTCGGGCGAGGCGGGGGAGCCGCCCGCGGTGTCACCCGGGCGGTCGGGCTGTGCGCCCCCGGGGTCGCCGGACGTGGGCTCGGCCCCGGCGTCCAGCTGGTCCAGCCGTGCCGTGAGGTACTCGACGACCTGCGGCCGGTTCGCGTGCGCCTGTTCGTACTCCAGCAGCTGCCGCACCTCCGCGCCGGCCAGGGGCCGGATCCGGTGCTCGATGCTCGCCGCGGGGAGCTGGTCGTAGTCGGGCAGGGGCAGCGGTTTCGGCTGTGAGTCCGGCATGGATGTCCGCCTCCCGGTGTGGGTGTCCCTTCCTCAGGGTCGGGCCGTCCCGGCACCTCGGCAACAACGGGGCCGGGGCCGCGGGTGTCCGCACCTGTACGGCGCAGCACCCCGGGCGCGGGCCGACGCGCCGTGTTCGGCTGTGCCCATGGCGTCGTCGCAGAAGCAGAGCCGGCAGTCCGGTACCGGATCGCGCTCGCGGGCCGGGAAGCCCGCCGTGCGCGCCGGAGAGGTCGCGCGCATCGCGTGCCAGAGCCTGTCCGAACTGATCACGCACCGCCCGGAGGCGGTCTCCGCCGTGACCCGGGCCGAGGACGGCTGGCGGGTGCACGTCGATGTCCTGGAGCTCCCCCGCATCCCGGACACGACCAGCCTGCTCGCCACCTACGAGGTGGAGCTGGACGAGCAGGGCGAACTCACGCAGTACCGCCGCGTCCGCCGCTTCCGGCGCGGCGCCGCGGACGAGTGAGCCGCCGACGGGCGACCGCCGACCCAGGCCCGACCGACCCTGACCGGTGAGAGGACCCTCCACCATGACCGTTGTTCCCCCGTACGCCGACGGCGTCGTGTGTGCCCCCAGGGCGGGGACGCTGTACGACGTCCTGGAGCTGATCCTCGATCGCGGCATGGTGATCGACGTCTTCGTCCGGGTCTCCCTCGTCGGCATCGAAGTACTCAAGATCGACGCCCGCGTGGTCGTGGCCAGCGTCGACACCTACCTGCGCTTCGCCGAGGCGTGCAACCGGCTCGACCTGGAGCACGACTCCGACACCGTCTCCGTCCCCGAACTCTTCGGCGTCGGCGGGGGCCGCGCCCTCGGGGGTGACGGCGGCGCGGCCAAGGCGGTCGGCAAGAAGGCGCCCAAGAAGGCCGTGTCCGCCGTGGGCGAGAAGGCGAAGCAGGCCCTCGGGGTCGACGACGAGGACGACGAGCGGGACGAGGAGGAGCGGGCGCCCGCCCGCAAGCGCTCCGCCGCCAAGTCCGGCACCACGAAGTCCTCTTCGGCGAAGCCGCCCGCGAAGAAGTCGTCGGCCACGAAGAAGTCGTCGGCCACGAAGTCGGCCCGGTCCGGCGCCCGTTCGCGGCAGAGCGAGAGGGGACGGGCATGACCCCGGGCGGTGTGTACGCGTACGGCGTGGTCCGTGCCGGGTGGCGGCTGCCCGGGTCCTGCCGTGGGGTCGGCAGCCCGCCGGCCGAGGTCCGGCTGCTGGCCGCCGGGAGTCTGGCCGCGGTCGTCAGTGACGTCCCCGAGGGGCTGCGGGCCCGCCGGCGCGACCTGCTGGCGCACCAGGACCTGCTGCTGGCGCTCGCCGACCGCGGCCCGGTCGTCCCCATGCGCTTCGGGATGGTCGCGCCGGACGAGGAGACGCTGGCCGCGGGCATCGCCGGGACCGCGCGCGAGACCGAGGCGCTGCTGGACCACCTCGACGGCCGGTGCGAGATCAACGTCAAGGTGTCCGCCGTCGAGGAGGGGCTCGCCGCCCTGGTCCGGGAGGACGAGAGCGTGCGGCGGCTCCGTGAGCTGGCCAGGAGCAGGCCGGGCTACGAGGCGAGCCTGCGGCTCGGCGAGGCCGTGGCCGCGGGGCTGAACCGCAGGGCGGCCGAGGCCGCCGAGGAGACGGTGCGGCAGCTGGACCGGTTCGCCGCGGACCGGGCCGAGGCCCCCGCCTCGGCCGAGTGCGTCCGCAACGTCTCCTTCCTGGTCGACCGGGACCGGCTGGCGGACGTCACCGCCGCGGTGGAGCGTCTCGCGGCGGAGCAGCGGGGCCGGGCCGGGATCCGGCTGACCGGGCCCCTGCCCTGCTACAGCTTCGCGGAGTCCGTGCCCGCCGGGGCCGGGGGCTGACATGGGGCTGCTCAGCGGTGTGCTGCTGCTCCCCCTCGCCCCCGTACGCGGCGTCGGCTGGGTCGCCGAGCGGCTGCTGGACGCGGCGGAGAACGAGCTGCACGATCCGGCGGTCGTCCGGGCCCGGCTGCGGGCTCTCAACGAGGCTCTGGAGAGAGGCGAGTTGAGCGCCGAGGACTTCGAACGTGACGAAGAGCGGCTGCTGGACCTGCTCGAACAGCGCGCCGGACACGGACGCCAGGAACCGAAGGGAGACCCGTCATGAGCAGCACGGCACGCGCCGCTCTCGCGGGCGGAATCGCCGGGGGCTACCTGCTCGGCCGCTGCGGCAAGGCGAAGCTCGCCCTCGTCGTGGCCACCTATGTGGTGAGCAAGAAGCTCCAGGCCAAGCCGCAGGACCTGCTCGCGGCGGGGGCGAGCAAACTCGGCGAGTCACCACAACTGGCCGACCTGGGCGAACAGGTGCGCGGCGAGGTGCTGTCGGTGGGCCGGGAGGCGGTCAAGGCGGCCGTCGACCGACGGCTGGGCGCCTTCGCCGACTCGCTCGCCGACCGCACGAAGTCGCTGAGCGAGACGCTGGAGGAGGCGGAAGAGGCGTCACGGGACACCACGTCCGAGGGGAGCGGGGGCACGTCGTCCGGCGGGAAGGCACAGAAGAAGGCCCCGCAGAAGAAGACGGCGCAGAAGAAGACGGCGGGGACGAAGTCGTCCGGGGCCAAGGGGACGGCGAAGAGCACGGGTGAGGCTGCGGCGTCGTCCTCCGCGCGGTCCCGAGGACGGAGGTGACCGCGATGTCAGGGACGTCACGGAGCAACGGTGCGGAGAATTCCGGGAGTTCGGGGCTCGACCGGGTGCGTGAGGAGATCGGCCAGTATCTCGTGGCGAAGGCCGGATCGCTGGTGAGCGCGGCGGCGGACAAGGTCTCCCGGCTGTCCGAGGAGGGCGGGGCCTCGGGGCTCGGCGCGAAGATCGCGCAGGGCGAGTCCCCGGCGAAGGCCGTCGGGGGCGAGGTCGTCGAGGGTGTCAAGGACAAGGTGAAGGCGACGCTGGGCGGCGGAGGGGGCGGGGGCAAGGCGGGTGACAAGAAGGTCACCAACATCGTCGAGGTCCTCGACGTGGGGCTGCCGCTGCGCCTGGTGTACGACCACTGGACGGAATTCGAGGAGTTCAGCGGCTTCATGAAGGGCGTGGTCTCCGCCTCGCGCTCCGAGGACGACGAGACGGTCTCCGACTGGACCCTCAAGGTCGGCCCCTCCAAACGGAGTTGGGAGGCCACCGTCCTGGAGCAGATCCCGGACGAGCGGATCACCTGGACCTCCAAGGGCGAGAGGGCCACGACGCACGGCTCCATCTCCTTCCACGAACTCGCGCCGAGCCTGACGAGGATCGTGGTCGTCGTCGAGTACACCCCCGGCGGCTTCTTCGAGAAGACCGGCAACCTCTGGCGCGCCCAGGGCCGCCGCCTCCGCCTCGACCTCAAGCACTTCCAGCGGTACGTGACCCTCGGCGCCGAGGAGGAGCCCGAGGGCTGGCGCGGCGAGATCCGCGACGGCGAACTGGTGCGCAGCCACGAGGAGGTGCTCGCCGAGGACGAGTACGACGACGAGGGCGAGTACGAGGACGAGGAGCCCGCCGAGGAGGAGCAGGAGGAAGAGGAAGAGGAAGAGCAGGAACCGGAAAGGGGCCGGTGAGCCGTCACCATGTCAGATCTGCCGATGCGTACCGGCGAGCCGCTCGCTCCCTACGGACACGGGCCGGCCGCCACCAACCTCGCCGACATCCTCGAACGCGTCCTGGACACCGGGATCGTCATCGCGGGCGACATCAAGATCAACCTGCTCGACATCGAACTGCTGACGATCCGGCTGCGGCTGTTCGTCTCGTCCGTCGACACCGCCAAGAAGGCCGGGATCGACTGGTGGGAGACGGACCCGGCGCTCTCCACCAGAGCGGCGCGCGACGAGCTGAGCGAGGAGAACAGGCAACTCCGGGAGCGCATCGAGGTGTTGGAGGGTCACCGCACGGAGGAGACCCGCGAACCCGTGGCGGCCAAGCAGAGCCGGGGTGAGGCCCGATGACGCCGACGACCCCCGCCCCCGCGGTACGGGAGGCCGCCCCCGGAGACGGGGAGACGGCCACGTACGTGTTCGCCGTGTGCCGGGGCGGCGATCCGGCGGCTCTGCGGGCCTGCGGACCGGGCCACCGGGAAGGCGGTGCCCTGCGCGTCCTTTCGGCCGCCGGTCTCACCGCGGTGGTGCAGGACGTCCCCGTCGCGGTGTTCTCCGAGGAGGCGCTGCCGGAGCGGCTGGCCGACCGGGAGGCGCTGGAGGCGTACGCGCGTGCCCATCACGGGGTGGTGCACGCCGCCGCGGGGTGCGCAGCCACCGCACCGCTGCCGTTCGCCACGCTCTACCGCGACGACGCGCGCGCCCGCGCCGCGGTGCGGTCCGGGGCCGCGCGCTTCCACGCGGTGCTCGACCGGATCGGCGACCGCGTCGAGTGGGGCGTCAAGGTGCACCGCGTGTCCCGCGCCGAAGCGGCCGCCCCCGGGGCGGAGCGGCCGGCCGACCCCACGGCGCCGGGCGCGGGCCGCGCGTACCTGGAGCGGATCCGCGGCCGCAACCGGGCCCGCGAACAGCGGCAGGACGCGGCGCTGCGCGCGGCCGAGCTCGCCCACCGGGCCCTGGGCCAACAGGCCGTCGCCGCACGGAGGTTGCGCGCGCACAGCGCCGAACTGTCCGGCGACACCCGCCCGCAGGTGCTGAACGCCGCCTACCTCGTCGACCGGCACCGGGCCGCCCTCGTCCCCGAGCTGGTCGCGAGGCTGCGCGGGGAACCCTGGGCCGAGGACGTCCGGTTCGAGATCACCGGCCCCTGGGTCCCCTACTCCTTCACCGACCCGGAGTCCGCACCGGAGGCACGCGATGACGCGGACTGAACCCGTGCCCTGGGAGCGCCCCGAGGGGGCGGGCGGGCCGATCGGGGTGCCGCTCGTCGACCTGCTGGACCGGGTGCTCGCGACCGGCGTCGTGGTCAGCGGCGATCTGGTGATCGCCATCGCCGAGGTGCCGCTGGTGCGGGTCTCGCTGCACGCGCTGCTGTCGTCGGTGAACGAGAAGGTGAAGGCACCCTGGGCGGACGGAGGCCCCCTGTGAGCACGGAACGGCTGGACCTGGACCGGGACACGGTGGGCAGGGACCTCGTCGCGCTCGTCCTGACGGTGGTGGAACTGCTGCGCCAGCTGATGGAGCGGCAGGCCGTCCGCCGCATCGAGCAGGACGACCTGACGGACGCGCAGGTGGACGAGATCGGCACCACGCTGATGCTGCTCGACGAGCGGATGACGGAGCTGCGCGAACAGCACGGCCTGCGCCCCGAGGACCTCAACCTCGACCTGGGCCCCCTCGGCACCCTCCTGCCCCGCTCGCCGTAGTCCCCGCCGTCCCCTCTCAGCGGGTCAGGTGCCGGGCAACTGGAGGCGGAAGGTCAGGCCCTCGGGGCTGGTGAGCCGCCATGTGGCGTCCCCGACAGGGCGGGCTCGGGCCGGCGGGGCGTCGACGGTGAGGACGAGTTCCCACTGCGGAGGCCCGGACGCGTCCCGTGGGGCGGTCACGAAGTCGGCGTGGGCGAGCGGGGCGCCCGTCGTCGCGCGGTAGAACTGCCGTGCCCGCTCGGGCTGTTGGCAGGCCAGGACCATGCGGTACGGGGTGCCGGGGACGCCGGGCGGGTGGTGCCAGCCGGCGAATCCGTAAGGCTGCCACAGGGAGAAGGCCGCGCCCCCGGGGTCGAGCAGGGTCGCCACGCGGCCCTGGTCCCCCGCGTCGAACGGCGGGACGACGAGGCGGGCGCCGTGGTCCGTGGCCGCCCGGGTGCGGCGGTCGACGTCCTCGACGGCCAGGTAGTAGGCGACGTGCGCGGGGGTGCCCGGCGGGTAGATCCCGGCGCTGAGATCACTGACGCCGCCGATCCCGTGGCCGTCGGCGGAGATCCTGACGGCGCGGCGCCAGTCCTCCTCGTCCTCCGCGAACTCCCAGCCCAGCACGTCGGCGAAGAACGCGGCGGTGCGGGACACCTCGCGGGTCTTGAGGTCCATCCAGCAGAACTCGTTCAACGAACCCAGGCGGGTGATCATGCTGCGGCTCCTTGTCGTCCGGTGCCTGGGTACCGGGGATGCGCAGGCCGTCGCAAGCGGATTTCCCTCGAAGGCGGGTGCAATGCGGCTGGTCTTCCGGCCACTTGGTGTGCGTCGTACCGGTACGGCGCCTCAGCAGCGACAGCCCGGGCCGCAGCCGCACCCGTCCGGCTCGGTACCGGCGGGCGGGACGGCCGCGGCGGCCGGGGGTGCGCAGCAGCCTTTGCCCCGCCAGGCATCTCGGCCTTCCTTGACGGCGACGGCGGCGATGACGAGGGCTGCGACGGGGTCGGCCCAGGACCAGCCGAGGGTGGCGTTGAGCAGAAGTCCGAGCAGGAGGACGGCAGACAGGTACGTGCACAGGAGCGTCTGCCGGGAGTCCGCGACCGCGGAGGCGGAGCCGAGTTCGCGCCCGGCCCCGCGCTGCGCGGCGGACAGGAACGGCATGATCGCCAGCGACAGGGCGGCGAGGGCGATGCCGGGAACCGACCGTTCCGCCTCGCCGGTGCCGGTGAGCGCACGGACGGCGTCACAGGCGACGTAGGCGGCCAGGGCGAAGAAGGAGAGGGCGATGATCCGCAGGGCGCGTTGTTCGCGCGCTTCGCGGACGGCGTGCTCACCGGCGGAGAACTGCCAGGCGACCGCGGCGGCGGAGGAGACCTCGATGACCGAGTCGAGGCCGAAGCCGATCAGGGCGGTGGAGGAGGCGATGCTGCCCGCCGCGAGGGCGACGATCGCCTCGATCACGTTGTAGACGATCGTCGCCGCGACCAGCAGGCGTATGCGGCGCGTGAGCGCGTCACGGCGGGCCGGGGAAGGCCCGGGGGACAGCGGCGTCTCGGCGGTCATCGTCAGCAGCAGCCCTTCGTCTCGGCGTCCGGGCAGGTGCGGTCGGTCTCGACGGCGACCACGGCGGTACGCAGGTCGTCCAGCGCGTGGCCGAGGCGTTCGTCGGCGAGTTCGTAGCGGGTGCGCCGGCCGTCGGGAACCGTCACGACCAGGCCGCAGTCCCGCAGGCACGCCAGGTGGTTCGACAGCCGGGTACGGGAGACGCCGAGAGCCTCGGCGAGGTCCGCGGGATAGGAGGGGGCTTCACGGAGGGCGAGCAGGATGCGGCAGCGGATCGGGTCGGCGAGCGCGCGGCCGAACCGGGCCAGCACCTCGATGTCGGGGGCAGCAGTCAGCACCCCGGTGACTGTACATGAGATGCTGAATTCAGAGAATCGTGTATCCGCGCCCCGCGCACCACGGCACTGCCGCGCCCCCATACGCTGTGCCGGAGACGCACCGGAAGGCGAGGACCGTGACGGACGAGCAGGAGCTGGCCGAGGCTCAGCGGCGGCACTGGCAGCGGACGTACGCCGCCAACCCGGGCATGTACGGCGAGCGGCCCTCCGCTCCCGCCGTCCACGCGGCCGCGGCGTTCCGTGCGGCCGGGGCCCGGAAAGTGCTGGAGCTCGGGGCCGGGCACGGGCGCGACGCGCTGTACTTCGCCCGCGAGGGCTTCACCGTCCAGGCCGACGACTTCAGCCCCACCGGCCTGGAGCAACTGCGCGACGCCGCCCACGCCCAGGGTGTGGCCGGAGAGGTCACCACCGCGGTCCACGACGTACGCGACTCGCTGCCCCTGCCCGACACCTCCGTGGACGCGGTCTTCGCGCACATGCTGCTGTGCATGGCCCTGTCCACGAAGGAGATCCACGCGACGGTCGCCGAGATCCGCCGCGTGCTGCGGCCCGGCGGAACCTTCGTCTACACCGTCCGGCACACCGGCGACGCCCATCACGGCGCCGGCACCGGACACGGCGACGGCATCTGGGAGCACGGCGGCTTCGCCGTCCACTTCTTCGACCGCGCCCTGGTCGACGCCCTCGCCGACGGCTGGGACCTCGACGAGGTCCACGCCTTCGAAGAGGGCGACCTGCCCCGCCGCCTGTGGCGCGTCACCCAGACCCTGCCCCGGTGACCGCGTCGCCCGCGCCCGGCCTCACCGTCGACGGCACCGGCCTGCTCTGCGTCACCCTCCTCCTCCGGCTGCGCAAGAGGATCGACGGCGCAGCGCCCGGCACCGTCGTCCACGTCATCGCCACCGACCCGGCCGCCCCGCTCGACCTGCCCGCCTGGTGCCACATGACCGGACACCACTACCTCGGCCCGCTCCCCGACGCCGAACACCCCACGTACGCACTCCAGTTGGCCGCCGACGCGCGACCCACCCGGCCCGACGCGCCCTGGCACCGGGCCACGCCCTGACACGGGTCAACTGCCCGCTACAGGCCCGCGATCCAGGGGTGTCCCGGGTGGACGCGGGCGAGGAGCGCGGCCAGGGTGCCGCGCTGGGCCGGGGTCAGCCGCGGGACGGTCGTCTCGAAGTCCGTCTGATCCTTTCGGCGGGTGTGCTTGGCCTTGAACAGCAGGACCAGTTCCGGCGCCAGGTACGGGATGCCGTCCCGGGTGCGGTGGACGATGTCGCGGTAGGGAAGCCGGATGCTCTCGTCGCGCCGGCAGATCCAGGTGTCGCCCTCGTGCGGTTCGCGGAACACGTCGAGCAGGTAGTTTCCGGTGGCCGGATCGCGGAGCCAGGTCTGGTGCACGGCGGCCGGCACCTCCGGGGTGACGTCCGCCCAGATCCGGCCGCCGCCCACGGCGTCGAAGACATAGCCGGGGAAGCGTTGGCGGACCTCGGGAAAGCTCGCGGCCGGAACCGCGATCTCGATGTCGCCGTGCGCGCGCGTCCGCGTGCCGCGAAACAGGTCCAGCGCCCAGCCCGCGGCCACGTACCAGGGCGCGCTGATCCCGGCCAGCCGCCGCGCGACCTCACCCGGGGTCCAGCATGACGACCACCTGGCGTCGAGGGCTCCGATCTCCTCGGGTGACAGCTCGACGCCGCCGCTGGGCAGTTGCTCGCTCACCGCAGGAAACTATCAGCGGAGCCGCGGCCGCCGGCGGCGAACAGCACGGGGAACAGCGGCCGTTGACGCCGCAGCGGAGCACCGCCCTCGCTCACCGGGCGTCCCGGCGTTCCCCCGCCCGTTCGCCACCGACCTGACCCGTCGCCTCCCCCTCGGCCTCGGCGGGTTCCGCCGAGGGGCTGTCGGCCGGGGGGGGGGACGCGGAGCCGGAAGAGGGCCAGGAGGATGCCCGCTGTGCCGGCTGCGGCGGCCAGGGCGGCGGCGGAGGTCGAGGTGGTGTCGATCAGCGGGCCGAAGATCAGGGGTGAGGCGAACTGGCCGCCGAAGAGCGCGGTGGCCTGCAACGAGGTGGCGGTGCCCCGCTGTTCGGCGGGTACCGCGCGGTCGACGAGGACGGTGAGCGTCGGCATGGCGATGCCGCTGCCGATCCCGGTGAGGACGGGGACCAGCGTCAGCACGGCCCAGTGCTCGGCCGCGGCGAACACCACCAGCGCCGCGGTCCAGGAGCCGGCGGCGATCCGCATCAGCAGCGCGTGATCGAGACGGGCGGTGAGCTTGGCGTAGGCGAGCCCGACGAGGCCGGCCGCGCCCGAGGACAGCACGGTGCTGTACAGGGCGACGACGAGGGTGTCGTGGATGCCGAGTTCGTCCAGGCGCCGGGGCAGCGAGAGGGCCAGCACCATCATCAGTCCGGTGGTCGCCACCCACAGGCCGCACAGTCCGAGAACGAGGGGACGTTCGCGGAGCAGCCGCACGGCGCCTCCCCCGGGCCCCTTGGCGTTCCGGTCGTCCGTCTGTGCCGGGGTGTCCCCCGGCAGGGCGAGCAGCGTGGCGACTCCGAGGGGCAGGCCCACGAGGTAGATGGCGAACGGGGCGTGCCAGGAGTGGTTTCCGAGTGCCCCGGCCAGCAGCGGGTAGAGGAAGCCGCCCGCGGTGGTGGCCGTGGTGCGCCACCCCATGACCTGGTCCCGTTTCCCACCGCGGTACAGGCCGAGCAGGGCGGCGGTGGAGCAGGTGAACACGGCGGCCGCCCCGGCACCGAGCACCAGGCGGGAGGCGAACAGCACCGGGTAGGAGTCGATGACCATGCCGACGCCGCCGCCCAGCCCGTACACGACGAGGCCGAGGGCCAGCGGCAGCCGGGGCCCGAACCGGTCGGTGGCCCGTCCGACGAGGGGGCTGACGAGGGCGATGGCCAGACTGTGCGCAGTGAGCACCAGGCCGACGGCCGTGCCTCCGACGTCGAGTGCCTGCCGGATCACCTCGACCACCGGGGCGAGGGTGGCGCCGCCCATCACGCCCAGCGTCGAGGCCAGGAGCAGCACCGTCAGTGACGACTTCCCCGCCGCCGGGACGTCTTCCCGGGCCTCGGCCTCAACGGGCATCGTTGTGGCCCGCCGTGACGAGCGAGGTGTGCAGGGACCAGCGGCGGTATCCGCAGGGCCGCACACCCGGTATCTCCCCGCCGACCCGCTGCCGGACCCCGCGCGGGTCCTCGGCGGCGAGCGCCTCGACGTGCGCCTGTTCGTCGCTCCATTCCGCGTAGTTGAACACCCGCGTGCCGTCGGCGCTGAGGTGGAAGTGGGCGGCGATCGCCCCGCGCATCGGGGGCACGTCCTCGGTCATGGCGAAGAGCTCGTCGAGGAAGTGCCGTTGCCGCTCGGGGCCGTCGACGTCGAACACCGGGGTGACCACGCATCCCGTTCCGGACACCCGCGGCGCGCTCGTCCGGGAGCGCTCCAGGCGGAACCGGACGGGTGCGGACGGCTCCGTTCCCGGGATGCCGGGGACGAAGGGCGGTGCGGCGGCCAGGGCCGCGTCCAGTGCGCCGTCGCCGCTCCACTGCTCGTAGGCCATCAGCGCCCGGCCGTCCGTGCCGGCGAACAGGGACCAGCTCAACAGCCCCTCCGGCCAGGGCTGTTGCGCCCTGGCCGCCACCGCGGCGTCGGCCACGGCGCTCCGCGCCGGTGTCTCCCCCACGTGCCGCACCGTGATGACCACGGTCCGCGCGTCGCCGCGGTTGGGGTCGGGCGGGGTCTTCAGGTGTCTGATCACAGCGGTACTCCCCGTGCTCGCGAAGACGCAGAAAATGAGACCGAGTCTCAGTCTGGCACGAGTGCCGATCTGGCTCCAGTGCCATTACGTCCCGAGTCCCGAATCGGTACCCTGACCCCGTGGTCACCGACAGCCCCAGCCCCTCGGACGGCGCGCCGACGCTGCGCGAACGCAAGAAGCAGCGCACCCGACGCGCCCTCGCCGACGCCGCGTTGACGCTCTTCAGCGAGCGTGGCTTCGACCGGGTCACGCTCGAAGAGCTCACCGCCCACGCGGACATCGGACGCAGCACCTTCTTCCGCTACTACGGCACCAAGGAAGACGTCGCGATGGCCGCCGAGGGCGAGCTCTGGGAGGCCTACACGGCCCGCTTCGCCCAGCACACCGGGCAGGGCCCCGCCCTCGACGCCCTGCGCACCTCCCTGACCGGCGCCATCCGCTCCATGCCCGCCGACTGGGACACCCGGTTCCTGCGCACACGCCGTCTCGCAGCGGGTACGCCGGTGCTCCGCGACCACAGCATCGTGTCCTCGATGAAGGCCCAGCAACGCCTCGTCGAACTCCTCGAGGAACGTCTGGAGACCGACAGCCGCGAGGACGTACGGCTGCGCCTGCTCGGCGAGTTCACCCTCAGCGCCTGGCGCTGCGGCGCCCGGAACTGGGTCGCCGGCCGCGTCCCCGGAAACCCCGGCAAACGCCGCGGCCACGGCGGCGCCAAGGCCCTGGCCCAACGCGTCGACGAAGCCTTCACCGCCATCCCCGACAGCCTCGCGCTCCCCCTGTCCTGAGGCGCACGGGGCGGGCGGGCGCCTCTTACACCACCACACCGCGGCGAGCCAAGTCAGGTCTCGCTCGTTGGAGGGCCAAAGGGCCGAAGTGGCGGGAGGCGCCGCCCTGTTGCCGCACAGTGGTGCGCACATCATGCAGTAGCAGCAGAAGGACAGCTTGTTCCCATGACGTTACCGACACGGCGGGCCGCGGAGGAGTGGACGTGAGCGGAACGCCGGCTCCGTCGCGGAGCCTGCCGGAGAAGCCGTCCACCATGGCCCGGCCGCACCGCCTCCACCCGGAGGAGCGCCATCGGCTCCACGCGACTCCGGGGCGGTGCGGGCCGTATGTGGTGGGGGCGCGCCGGACGCGGGCCTTCGGTGACGTCAACGACGCCGCCCCGCCGCCGCGGGCGGCAGCGGAGCTGTACACGTACCCGCGCGAGAGCGGCGCCGGCAGTCCCGTGCTGCGGGACCGCGCGGCACGGCCGCAGGAACTCAGCCGTCGGATCGCGTTCTTCCTCGGCGCCGGCACCGAGACCTCCGCCTCCTTCTTCGCCCACCTGCCGCTCCGGTACGCCGCCGAGCGTCCGGCCGTGGAGATGCGGCTCGGGGCGGTCGGCGAGGGAGGGCTGGCCTTCGTCGTGCTCCAGCAGGCCGGCCTGATCCTGCGGGAACCCGCACGCCGGGCGCCGTACGCGTTCGGTGCGATCCGCTGCACCGGCACCGTCATGACGCACTCCGTCGACGCCCTGCCCACCGCCCGGGCACCCCTGGCCGCCTGCGGAGCACCCGGTACGGACAGCACACGACAGGAGAGCGCATGACCCTGGCGACCGAAGTGGACGGCGGTATCGCGCACCTGCGGCTCGACCGGCCGCAGCTCCACAACGTGCTGGACCGGCGCACCCTCGACGAACTGACCGAGGCACTGCACGGGCTGGACGCCCGGGTCATCGTGCTGAGCGGCTCCGGCCCCGGCTTCTGCGCCGGGGTGGACCTGGGGGAGCTGCGCCGTGCGGAGGACTCCGGCGTCCGCGGCATCCTGCTGGCGGGCCGTCGCGCCTACCAGGCACTCCTGGGCACGGACGCGGTCACCGTCGCCGTCGTCCACGGCCGGGCCACCGGCGCGGGCGTCGCCCTGGCCGCGGGCTGCGATCTGCGGATCGCTCACCCTGACGCCACCTTCTCCCTGCCCGAACTGTCCCACGGCATGGGCCTCTCCTGGGGCGGAGCCATGCCGCGCCTGCTCGACGAGGTGGGGCCCGCGGCCCTGCGCAGGATCGCCCTCCTCGGCGAGAGGGTCACCGCCGACGAGGCCGCCCGGATCGGCCTCGTCCACGAAGTCTCCGACGATCCGGGGGAGTTGGCGGAGCAGTGGGCGGCCCGCTGTCTGAGCCACCACGCCGGTGCCGTGGGGCCGGCGAAACGGCAGCTGCGCAGCCACACCCGCACCGGCAGCGGCCCCGCCGAGTTCGACGAGGACCTCCTCGCCGCCGGCTTCCTGGAGACCCGGAGGTCGGGCACCGGCCTCTTCGCCCGGCCCCCCGGAGCCCGGCCCGCCACCCCGTCCTGACCCGGCCTCACCTCGCCCCTCCCGCAGCCCTGCCGCCACGCGACGGACACCGGCCACCCGTGGGGACGGCCACCGACTCCGCGCGGCAGCGGACGCCTCCAGCCAGAAGGGAACGCCCCACTCCTATGCCCCAGGACACCTGGTCGGCCCTGTGTGCCGGCCGCAGCCTGGCCTGGGGTTGACCTGCCCGTCAACATCTCCTGCCGTGTCCCGGACTTCCCGCCCGACCGGACACATGGCCCCGCCGTCGCCCGTCGCATGGACCGCTTCGTCACCTGGCACTGGGCGCCGCCGTCACCGCCTGCGACGCACGGCGCATCGGCGTCATCCTCGGCGTGGGCAGCAACAGTACGGAGACGTACGTCAAAAAGTTCACGCTCCTGGGACAGCAGCAGGCCACGCGGGTCTCCCCGCGGGCACTGCCGCGCAGCGTGCCCCACATGTCCGCGGCCGAGGCCGCCATCCAACTCAAGGCCCACGGACCCAGCTTCACCCTGGCCAGCGCCTGCGCGCCCGGCATCGCCCGCGACCTCATCGCTGCGGGAGCCGGCGACAGTGGGTGTAGGTCTCCCCCGGTGGCGTTACCAACGCCCCTGGAAGAACGGATGGTTGTTGTCGCTGAGCAGCACGGTGTCGAAGTAGAGAGGGACGCCCTCGTCGTCCTCGGGGTATTCGAAGCTGCTCTCGTTGGAGAAGATCAGCCCGAGGTCCAGCACTTCGAGGCCGTGCTCCTCCTGGAGTTCGTGGCCCTGGGCCTCCAGGGCACTGTGCAGGTCTTCGATCGGGGTGCGGAAGACGTCGGTACCGTTCAGGAGGACGCGGACGGGGGCGTCCTCGTCCCGGAAGCGGCGGACGATCACCGCGTTGAGCCGGGTGCCTTCGTTGGCCACCAGAACGGCGAGGAAGTGCGGGTGGCGCACCGGCACCTTGAGCTCGTCACCACCGGAGTCCTCCAGGCGGACCTCCGTGCCTGCCCACTCCGCGGCCGCCCCGGCCGCGTTCTCCATCGTCATGCCGAGCGTGAAGGGGCCGATGCCCTGACGCGGAAGGATCTCGAAGTCCATCTGCCACCTTGATCATTTCCTGGATCTCGGCATCGTACTTGGAACCGTGCTTGGCGCGGATGTCGTCGATGTCCATCTTCATGGCGTAGTCGAGGTATCCGTTGGCCACGAGCTCCCGCTGCTCCGCCTGCCAGGCCAGGGCCTTGGCGCTGCCGTCGGTGCTGCTCAGTGCGGAGTGGTCGTCCTCCGTCATGCGGATGGCGGGCCCGTACCGCACCTTCTGCTTGCCGTGCGGCTTCCCCTCGCGGTAGAAGCCGTTCTCGGTGATGTCCTTCCAGGCCGACTTGGGCGGGATGTGGTTGATCTCCATCGGGACGCTGTACTTCTTGCGGTCGGGGTCGTTCGCGTTCTGCAGCCCCGCGTACGCCTCGCAAAGACGCTGGCCAGCTTCGCCGCCTCCACCCCGGCCCGCCGGCGCCCGCTGAGAGACCCGAACACGCCCAAGCTGGACGACGGAAGCCAGCCGGACTACCCGTGGTGGTTCTGCGGACCCGCGGAGAACGCGGCCCTGCGGGCGGCTGCGGCGAGCCAGGGACGGATGGAGCCGTCGTTGGTGAGGTCGGCACGGTAGGCCACCGCCACCCTCAGGTAGCGGTTCTCCCTCCAGCTGTACCGCTGTCGGTGGCTGCGGTGGACCTTGTCGGGACAGGGGGCGAGCCCGCCCCCGTCGCGGGCGCTCCAGATGGTGAGGCGCCAGGCTCCGCCCCCGTCGCCCAGGTACCCGTGCGCGTCCTTGGCCATCGCCCAGTCAGGGAACGCGAAGACCTGGACGCAGACGCAGACAGGGTTCTCCGGCATGCCTCGGGAGCCGGGCTGCTCCACGTAGACGCCGACGACCGCCCCAGTACAGTCACGGCACTCGAGTTCCCTGACCAGGTCGCTGGGGCCCGCTTCACGGGGGAGGCGGGTGTCCGCTGCGATCCGGGCGAACTCGATGCCCATGTCGTCGGTGAACCGCCGCGGCAGCAGAGCGTCCGCGGTGAACGGCGTCTCGTCGGTGGAGGCGCTGTTCCAGGAGCCGGGAGAGGGCGGCCGAGGTTCCCCTCGGATGTCGTCGTCCATCAAGCGGGTGCGCGGGGGCGGGGGCATCCCCTCAGTGGGAGCTTCCTCTGCCCCGCACGACGCCGAGAGTGCCTGAAGTCGCTGTTGGACCTGCTGTGCCGACTGGGGGCGCCGGTCGGGGTCGCGCTCCAGTAGTTCGGCGACGAGCGCGGTCACCTCCGGCGGCAGGCCGGGGCGCAACGCGTCCAGGGGCGGGGCCTCCTCGTCGAGCTTGCGCCGCACGATCGCCATGCTGTTAGGCCCGGTGAAGGGCGGTCGGCCGCCGAGCATCGCGAAGAGCGTCCCACCGAGTGCGTACAGATCGGAGCGTTCGTCGCCGCGTTCCGTGAGGAACTGCTCCGGTGCACCGAACTCCGGCGTTCCGGCCGGGGCCAGTTGGGAGGAGCGCGCCACCGTGAACGCGGCCTGGACGAACCCGGCGATCCCGAAGTCGATGACCTTCACCAGCCCGTCGCCGGTGACGATGACGTTGTGGGGCTTGATGTCGTAATGGATGACCTGGGCCCGGTGCGCGGCCTCCAGTGCGGCGCAGATACTGCCGGCGATGGCCACGGCACGCGTCAGAGGGAAAGGACTCCCAGCCTGGAGCCGCGCGGCGAGTGTCTGGCCGTCCACCTTCTCCATGACCAAGAACAACACGTCGTCGTGAACGCCCCGGTCGTACAGGGCGGCGACGTTGGGGTGGACGATCTGGGCAGCAGCCACCGCCTCGCGCTCGAACCGCCGGGGCAGGTCAGCATGGGCAACCCCGTCCAGATCCAGCAGCTTGAGCGCTACCTCACGGTGGAGCACGCCATCCCGCGCGGCCCACACCTCGCCCATGCCGCCCCGGCCCAGACGGCCGATCAGCTCGTAACGGTCCGCGACTATCTTCCCCCGCTCCACGGGGGGCAGCATACGAGACGCCTCCACCCCTGCGAAGACGGCGGATGCGGCGGCCGCCACACAGGCTCGGCCATGGACCGGGGCGGCACGCGCACGGCCAACAGGCCACGCAGCCACCACAGTTGTTCCAGCTGACGGGTCTGGGCAGTTCGCAGAGCCCGCATGAGGTCCCCGCTTGCCCCGCACATCGCGCCGTTGGCGCAAGCGCGCGGAAGCGAGGCGGGACAGCTGTGGCCGTGCCGGGGCCCGCTGAAGGGCCTCCGGGAGGAGGCGAGGAGTCATGAGCCTTGCGCACGAGTACAGCCAGCACCCCGGCCCGTGGACGGTCCAGGAAGTCCTGCGACTGCCGGAAGACACTGTCCACCGCGTCGAACTGGTGGAGGGGTCGTTGATGATGAGCCCCAGCCCGGGAATCCCGCACAGCGGGCCGCCCGCCACCTCGCCCGCCTCCTGGAGGACGCCGCAGACGAAACGGGAGCGGACGTCGAGGTATTCGACACGGTCAACGTGCTGGTCAAGACGGGTTGCTGGTCCCGGACATTGCAGTGGTCGACGCAAGCGCAGCGGCCGAGGCAGCACTGACCGGACCGTTCCGCGCGCGGGGCGGACACTTCCTGACCTGTTGCTTGAGGTCGGACCGTTCCGCAGCCCCCTGCGACCTCGGCAGCCGCGAACACACCCAGGCCGAAGCAGAACAGCTCCAGACCCCTCTGACCTCCCTCTGCCACCGCGCCCTCGGCTACACATGACATCGAACCGCCACGGTGCTCAGGCACCAGCCCAACGACACCCAGCCGCTTCCTCGAAGAACTCTGTGCCTCCAGCCCAGTAAATCCGCCCGACGGGTGGCGGCAGTCCCCTTGCTCACACCATTCCTCCGAGCCCCCGCCACAGCCAACCCCACCTGGTTCTGCGGCGGTCCACAGAGCGCCTACCTGTAGCGGATGAGGTGAAGGGCGATGACGCCTTCCGATTCGAGGCGGGCGGTCGTTCCCGTGTTGCTGTCGATGAGCTGGACACCGTCAGGGCCGTGGGTGGCAACGAGGACCAGGCCGGTGGAGTCGCGGCCGCGGCGGTCGCGGCGGCGCTGCCATACCAGTGCGCGGGCTCCCCGGGGCCATGACGCGATGGTGGCGATGAGCTGTCCCCAGTCGGTGTGGCTGGTCAGGGACTGCACGTCGCCCTCGAGGTTGGCCAAGGTGTTGGGCAACCACGATGCGGGGCCCGGCTCCGGGGGCAAGGGCATGCTCTCGTTGCCCGGGGTGGCGCCGTTGTCCCAGGCGTCGAGCCACTGCCACGGATAGGAATTGGGCAGCAGGATTGGTGCTTGGGTGCTCTTGGGGACGACGAATCCGGCGTCGAGCATGCCCGCGTTGCCGTCCCGTTCGTGCAGGAAGCGGCGGGTGTTGCAGGCGAACAGCCAGCCCCGTTGCAACTCGTCGGCGGCATCGGGGGAGACGAGTTCCACCTCCGGGCCCCAGGTGCTCTCCAGCCACGCAGTGGCCTTGCGCACGGCAGACTGCAGATCCGGGGCCGGCTGGCGCATCGGGTCGGCCTCGGCGGGCTGGAAGCGCGCCACGGCCAGAGAACGGATTCCGTGCGTCTGGAGCTGTGCCAGCCCGCCGGTCTGACCGTCCAGAAAGGCAACGTTCCCGTTCCGACTGTCGGCGAACAGCACAGTGCCGGTGGCCTCATGGCCGTTGACCTCCCTCCGCACCCACACCAGGGCCCGGGTACGCGGCCCCTGCTCCTGCACGGCGCGGATCACCTCGTCCCACGTACTACACGAGACCGTGGACGCCGAGGGGAAGTAGCGGCTGACCAACTGCTGCCACCAGCCGGGCTGTTCCTGCCAGGGCTGCCATGGCAGGGCTGTGGCCTGCGCGCCGTCGACCATCGCGCTGATTGCCAGGGCGCAGCCGCGGGCGTTGAGCTGCCGGGCCAGGTCCTGCGGGCCGCGCGGGTGCGGCGCTGCGTCGAAGGCGCGCAGGTCCGCGTGCGGATCGTGAGTCGCGGGATGGAACGGCGCGCTGCCGTTCCTGGGCACCGCGACGGTGCAGTTGAGCATCGGTTCGGCCCCGGCTGCCGCCTCGGGGCCGCGGGGGTCGAGCACGTTACGGCAGCCGAAGAGGAGGCTCTCCCGGTACTGCGCGAGGGGTTCGGGGCCGGTCAGTTCGACGCGGCCTTGGTAGACGTGCTGCAACCACGCGGCTGCTTGCTGTGCGGGGATCATGCGCGGTCAGACTCCGGGACGCAGTCGCTCGGGCGTCACACCGGTCTCCAGAAACGCTGCGGTTTCCTCGGTGGTGAACGCCGTCGGGAGGAACTGCACAGGTGAGCCGTCCTGCGGGACGTACACCACGCAGGACAGAGGAGCCTGCATGTCATCACCGGTATCGATGTGCTCCTGCGTGTCAAAGACAACGCTCCAAGCCCAGCTGTACTTACGGGCACACCCGGCCGGCAGGACGATCGTGTACTCGCCCGCGTAGGTTCGTTCAAGATATTCCCGGGCCTCTTGAATGGCCTGCTCTTCGCTCAACAAGGGTCATTTCCTCCAACTAGTAATAGGGCATGTACTTGATTCCGGAGACATTGGATTCCAGGTTTCCCAGTCCCCCCGTCTGCCCATCGAGAAATGTCACACCATGTTTACCGTGAACCACATTGAAGACCTGGGCTGGGAGCTGAAGCTGTTCACCGAGGCTTCGGGACGCGGGCTCTCCGCGATGTGCGGACGCTCTTCCACAACATCCTGGACACCGCGCCGCTCAGCACCAGCCTTCCCCAGGTCTCCGCCCCCTCCCCTCGCCCGCGTCCGGGACAGCCGCAGCGCCGCCGTCTGACGCGTCGGCGGAAGCCGAGGCGCCGGCTGTGGAGGCGGTGGACGCCGACGACGAGCATGCGGTCACCATCGCCTGGCTGAAGGGCTCCCCCGACGCCTGGTCGCCGCTGGATGTGCGCGATGCTCCCCTGGAGTGGCAGGAGCAGCTTCACAAGGCTGTGACCTGGCATAACGAGGGCAGGATCCTGGCTCGCGGCGCAGGTCATCTCCTGGAGACCTACCGGAGGCCCGCTCCTGCCATCGGGGCCCGGGACGCGGCCTTGGCGGTCATCGCGGCTACCTCGGCTCTGACACATCCCCTCTCCGCGGACGAGCCCAAATGGGCAACGGTGACCTTGACGAAAGGTGCTTCCCTCCACGAGGTGCCCCGATGGCTCGGGCACAGCTCCGTCGAGGTCACCGCCGCCTGCCCGCTACAGCACCCCCAACTCCCCCAGCACTTCCCGCTGTTCGTCCGAGAGGTCGAGGGGGAAGTACAGGTAGCAGACGCCGCCGGTGGCGCTGGTGGTCTTGCCGTCGGCGTCCTTGCGCTTGGTGCGGAGCCAGATGTTCTCCCACTGGCGGCGTTTGTAGACGCGGCGGACCGAGGGGTTGTCGGGGGCGGCCGGGTCGTTGGCGACGATGTCGCCGTCGGGGGTGAAGCCGACGACGGTCATGAGGTGCCCTGGGGTGCCGTAGCCGGCTCCGTCGAGTTCGGACTCGATGAAGGACTGGGAAGTGATCAGCGGGATGCCCGCGGCGATGAGGCGTTCGGCCTGGCCGAGGTCGTCGAGGCGGGTGACGGCGGCCTGCATGTCGCGGTACGTGGTCGCGTAGGCGGTGTTGAACGGCCAGTTGCCGCAGCCCTCGTACTGGTAGTCGAAGGTGTACCGGGCCGCGTGGCAGACCTGCGGGTCGGCGTAGTCCGGGTTGACCCACTCCAGGTCCTCGGCGGTGGGCTTGCGGCCCCAGAACTCCAGGATCATCTGCGAGGAGGTGGGGCTGCACCAGGCCTCGCCGCCGCCGTCGTACTCCGGGTACTGGCCCTTGTGGATCTCCTGCGAGTAGCGCGGAACCTTCAGTTCCGCGGCCCTGCCCGGCTCCGAGGCGGGCACCTCGAAGCGGTCGGGCACGTCCGAGGTCATCGCGCCGAGCCGCCAGACGGTCGGCCCGGTGTCCGAGCCCCGGGCCCGGTAGAGGGTGACGCGCAGCCGGTAGGCGGTGACGCGGAGGCCGGTGGCGCGGTCGTCCACGGCGAGGGTGTCGGTGGAGACGCTGGTGCTGCCGTCCTTCTGCTTGTCGACGGAGGTGCGGCGGGGCACGTCGTCGCCGTCGCCCGAGGTCCAGATCCCCATCGTGTACCAGGGCGAGGTGCCGCCGTCCGAGTACGTCGCCCGGATCTCGGCGCGGATCCAGGTGCCGCGCGGGGTGTGCGCGTTCCAGGAGACGATCGCCTCGCTCGCGGGCGCCTCGGGGCTGTGCTCGGGCGAGGTCCAGCGGGCGTACTCCCAGGTCTGCTCGCGGCCCGTGTGCGGATCCTTGTACGCGTACGTGCCGTGCGGCTCCTCGATGACGACGCCGGGGCGGCCGCCCTGCACGGCCCGGGTGCCCTCGTGGGTGCCGGTGAGCCAGTCGCGGTGGGCGGTCCAGGCGCGGTGGCCGACGGTGGAGGCGGCGCGGGTGCCGGGGGCGGACCGGCCCGGCTGCGCGGAGGCCGCGCGGACGGGCGTGCCGGACGTGGCGACGGCGCCGGCCGCGACGGCCACGGCGGCGGCGAGGACGGAGCGGCGCTTGGCCGGTCTGCTGCTCATCTCGTTCATCTCGTTCAACTCGCTCATCTCGGGGTTCCCCCAGTGGGTACGGGTGCGGATACGAGTACGGGCGGGAGGCGGTGCAGAGGTGCGGCGGGTCGGGGCGTCGGCCTGCAGTGCGGAGGGTGCGGACGGCCCGGTGCGACGGCAGGTCCACGTCAGGTCAACTATCGCCGCTCCGGGGGCCGGCGGGCCAGAGGTGCGCCGCCGGGCGCGTCATGCGCGCGGGCCGCGGCCAAGGGACGGCCCGCCGCCGCAGGGCCGTACGCTGGGGTGATGTCCCGCCCCACGCCTCCGTCCGCCGCTCCCCCGTCCGTACCCGCGAGCGGGGAGCCGGCGGCGCTGGCCGCGTGGCTGCGGGGGCTGCCGCCGTCGGTGGGCCCGGTGCGGCTGGTGGCCGTGGACGGGCACGCGGGGTCGGGGAAGTCGACCTTCGCGACGCGGCTGGCCGCGGCCCTCGGCGAGGCGGCGGAGCCGGGCGGCGGGCCCGCCCCCGTCGTCCGTCTCGACGATCTGGCCAGCCACGAGGCGCTGTTCGCGTGGACGGACCGCGTGCGGCGGCAGGTGCTGGAGCCGTTCGCCGCCGGGCAGCCCGCGCGGCACGCCGTGTACGACTGGGTGCGCGGGGAGTTCGGGCCGCACCGGCGCGAACTGCCGCCCGCACCGGTGGTCCTGGTGGAGGGGGTCGGCTCCGGGCGGCGGGCGCTGCGCCCGTATCTGGCCTGCCTGTTGTGGATGGACCTGCCGGAGGCGGTGGGCTGGGAGCGCGGGCGGCTGCGGGACGGTCCGGAGCAGGCCCGGTTCTGGGACGGCTGGACGCGCGCCGAGCGTACGCATTTCGCGGGAGATCCCTCGCTGCCGCACGCGCATCTTCTGGTGTCGCAGGGGCACGGGGGCTACGGGGTGCGGAGGGGTCCGGCGGGACTGCCGTGACGGCCCCAATTCGCTACCCAGCGTGACCCCTTGGGGCTCTCCGCGCATTCCCGGGTGCGCGCACGAAAGAGGCGCTTGACCCGGACGCCGTCACCGGATTACGTTTCCAACAGGGGGCCTGTACAGGCCCCCTGCAGACGCGAGGCCCCCGGTTGTTCCCCCGTGATCGGGGGCTTCGTTCTGCCCGGAGCGGGAGCTGCGTGCCGCTGGCTCCTCACTCTCCGTCATCCTCTCTCCCGGGTCGGCACCGCGCCGCGCGCCCGTCCGCGCCCCCTGCCCCGGCCCCCTGGACGCCTCGCTCCCGCCCGCCCACCGGCGGACCGGCGGCTGCGCCGGTCTTCGGTCGCGCCGGGTGCGCAGGTACGATACGGAAACGGCGTGGGGTACGCGGGGCGCAGGGGTGAACCGGAAGCGGACTCGCGCCAACTCCCGCCCGGCCCGGGCCACTTCGTCCACCACCCCCTGAAGGAGGACCGCCCAGGGCGGGCTCGCGGGGAGCGGCCGACGGCGGACGGCAGACGACGGGGGTGCAGGTGTGTGGGGGACGTGATGGACTTCGGCCGGCAGGACACCCGCGGCCTGCACACTCCTGCGGACCTCGCCTGGCTGCGCGGGGTCGACGCGTACACCGTGGGCGGATACGCGCAGGCCGAGGAGGAGTTCCGCACGGCGGTGCGGCTCGACCCGGGGATGGCCGACGCCTGGCTGGGGCTGCACGCCCTCCGCGTCGACACGGCCACCGCGCTGCTGCGCATGCACCACAGCAGACGGCGCTTCGGCGAGCAGCGCGCACGGCACGAGCGCACCCTCAACTCCTGGTACTGGCTGGGCTGGTGGGTGCAGCCGGTCCTGGAGTCCCCTCGTGACCTGCTGCTGGCGCACGCCTCGCACTGGCTGGACGGGCGGCACGTCGCCGAGCTGGACAGCGCGCTGGCGGACTGCCCGCCGGCCGAGAGCGACCCGCAGGTCCGCTTCCTGCACGCGTGCCGCGCGTACCTCGCCAAGGACTGGGACCGGCTCGTCGCGCACACCGAACCGCTGGTCGACGACCCGCTGCTGGGCATCGAGGCGGGCCTGTTCGCGGGCATGGCGCGGGTGCGGCTGGAGATGTACGGGCAGGCCGAACCGCTGCTGGCCGCCTCGCTGATGCGCTGCCGCAGCGAGCAGCCCCAGCGCAAGGAGCTGCGGTACTGGCTGGCGCGGGCCCGCGAGGGCACCGGCCGCAGCGCGGCCGCGCTGCCGCTGTACCGCGCGGTGCACCGCATCGACCCGACGTTCATGGACACGGCCGCCCGCCTGACCACCATCGCCGACGGCGACGGCCTGGGCGACCCGGCCACGGCCGTCACCGTCGCCGACCCGGAGACGGGCCCGTCAACCGGCGGGAATCCGGGGCCTGTTGACGGGGCGGACGGGGACTTCGCCTCTGGCGACGACGTGCTGGGCGGCATGCTCGGCGGGACGGGCTCCGGGAACGGCCAGGCGGACCCGCCCCGTGGCAGCCGGCGCGGCGAGGACGCGGCGGAGTGGGCCGATCCGGAGCTGGACCCCGAGGCGGACGCGCTGTGCGTCGAGGAGTCCTCCGACCCGGCGGCGCCGACCCGGATGGACCCGGGGCCGCTCCGGCAGCCGCGCGTACCGCCGCAGGCCGGTCCCGGTGACGTGCCGGCGCCCGCCGGGCCCACGGACCCGGTGCTGCTGGCCCGCGCCCTGGACGAGCTGGAGCGCATGGTCGGCCTGGAGCCGGTGAAGCGCCAGGTGCGGGCGCTGTCCGCGCAGTTGCACATGGCGCGGCTGCGCGCCGGACAGGGCCTGCCGGTGCAGCCGCCGAAGCGGCACTTCGTCTTCTCCGGGCCCTCGGGCACGGGCAAGACCACGGTGGCCCGCATCCTCGGACGCGCCTTCCACGCGCTCGGCCTGCTCGGCGGGGACCACCTGGTGGAGGCCCAACGGGCCGATCTGGTGGGCGAGTTCCTCGGGCAGACCGCCGTCAAGGCGAACGAGCTGATCGACTCCGCGCTGGGCGGCGTCCTCTTCGTCGACGAGGCGTACGCGCTGTCCAACTCGGGCTACGCGAAGGGCGACGCGTACGGCGACGAGGCACTCCAGGTGCTGCTGAAGCGCGCGGAGGACAACCGGGACCGGCTGGTGGTGATCCTCGCGGGCTACCCGGAGGGCATGGACCGGCTGCTGGCCGCCAACCCCGGGCTCTCCTCCCGCTTCACCACCCGCGTGGACTTCCCCAGTTACCGCCCGCTGGAGCTGACCGCGATCGGCGAGGTGCTGGCCGCGGAGAACGGCGACGTGTGGGACGAGGAGGCCAAGGAGGAGCTGCTGAGCATCGGCGGCCACGTCGTCGGCCAGGGCTGGATCGACGAGCTGGGCAACGGCCGCTTCCTGCGCACCCTCTACGAGAAGAGCTGCGCCTACCGCGACCTGCGCCTCTCCGACTTCTCCGGCACCCCCACCCGGGAGGACCTGGCGACGCTGCGGCTGCCCGACCTCATGCAGGCGTACGGTGAGGTGCTGTCCGGCCGGGGCGGCCCCGAGGGTCCCCGCGCCGACCCGCCTCCTCCCCCGCAGTGACGTCGCCGGGGCCGGCGTCGTCCGGTCCGTAGGCCGCGCCGGGCTGAGGGCCGGGCTGCCGGGTGCCGGGCCGTGGCGGGTCGTGGGCCGGGTCGCGGACCTCGCCGACGAGCATCTCCAGTACGTCCTCCAGTGCGACCAGCCCCAGCACGCGCCCGCCGCCGTCCGCGACCGCGGCGAGGTGGGTGGCGGCGGCGCGGAGCGCGCCCAGCGCCTCGTCCAGGGGGAGTTCGGCGCGCAGGACCGTCATCGGGCGCCACAGGTGCTGGGGGACGGCGCGGTCCGCCTCGACCTGGTCGAGGACGTCCTTGACGTGCAGATATCCCATGAAGGCGCCGTCCGGCGCGCAGATCGGGAAGCGCGAGTAGCCGGTGCGCACGGTCAGTTCCTCGACCTCGCGCGGGGTCACCCCGGGGCCGACCGTCACCAGCCGGTCGCGGGCGAGGAGGACGTCGGAGAGCCGGCGGGAGGCGAGGCCGAGGGCGTCGGAGAGCCGCTCGTGCTCCTCGGGGCCGAGCAGTCCGGCCTGACGGGAGTCGGCGACGAGGTGGGTGAGCTGTTCGCTGGTGAACACCGACTCGACCTCGTCCTTCGGCTCGACCCCGAAGCGCCGCAGGATCAGCGCCGAGGCGGCGCCGAAGGCGGCGGTCACGGGGCGGCAGAGCCGGGCGAAGGCGACGAGCGCGGGGCTGAGCCACAGCGCGGTGCGCTCGGGGGCCGCCATCGCGAGGTTCTTCGGCACCATCTCGCCGATGACGAGATGGAAGAAGACGACGACGGCGAGGGCTATCGCGTACCCGGCGGGGTGAACCAGCGCGGCCGGCATGCGGACGGCCTCGAAGACCGGTTCCAGCAGGTGCGCGACGGTCGGTTCGGCGACGGCGCCGAGCGTCAGGGAGCAGACGGTGATGCCGAACTGCGCGGCGGCCATCATCTGCGGCAGGTTCTCCAGCCCGGCCAGGACCCGCCGGGCGCGCGCGGAGCCCGCCGCCGCGAGCGGTTCGACCTGGCTGCGGCGGACGGAGACGAGCGCGAACTCGGCGCCGACGAAGAACCCGTTGGCCAGCACGAGCAGGGCCGCGAGAAGAAGCTGGAGCGCGCTCATCCGGCCACCGCCTGGGCCAGGTCCTCCCGCGCCCCGGGCGGCGGCCCGGGAGCGGCAGGTGCCGGAACCCGCGCCCGCACCGCCGACGGCCCGACGATCCGGACCCGTTCGGCCCGGTGGTGGGCCACCGTCCGCACCCGCAGCTGCCATCCGGCGGCCGCACCGGACGCCGCACCCGAACCGCCCTCGTGCTCCCCGCAGTTGACCGGCGGACCCGGCAGGTGTGCGGTGTCGCCGGGGGCGGGGATGCGGCCGAGGAGGTCCGCGACGAGTCCGGCGACGGTTTCGTACGGGCCCTCCGGCGCGTCCAGGCCGATCGCGCGGAGCGCGTCGACGCGGCAGCCGCCGTCGGTGTCCCAGGCGGGACGGCCGTCCGACTCCGGTGCGGCGGGGGCGAGTTGGGGCGGCGTGTGCCCGTCGTGCTCGTCACGGACCTCGCCGACGAGCTCCTCGACGATGTCCTCCAGGGTGACCACCCCGGCCGTCCCGCCGTACTCGTCGACGACGACGGCGATCGGCGCCTCGCTGCGCAGCCGCTCCAGCAGCGGCCGCAACGGCAGGGTCTGCGGGACGAGGAGCGGCGGTACGGCGATCCGCGCGACCGGGGTCCGCAGCCGCTCCTGCGCGGGTACGGCGAGGGCGTCCTTGAGGTGGACGATGCCGGTGACCTCGTCCAGCCGTTCGCGGTAGACGGGGAAGCGGGACAGGCCGGTGGCGCGGGTGAGGTTGCGGACGTCCTCGGCGGTGGCCTCGGCCTGGAGGGCCGCGACCCGGACCCGGGGCGTCATCGCGTGCTGCGCGGTCAGGCCGCCCAGCGAGAGCGAGAGGGTGCGGACGAAGAGGTCGGCGGTGTCCTGCTCGATGGCGCCGGCGCGGGCCGAGTGCCGGGCGAGGGAGGCGAGTTCGCCGGGGGTGCGGGCCGAGTCCAGCTCGTCGGCGGGCTGCACGCCGCAGGCGCGGACCATCCGGTTGGCAGCGGTGTTGAGCAGCGTGATCACCGGGCGGAAGGCGCCGGAGAAGGCGCGCTGCGGGCCGGCGACGAACCGGGCGACGGCCAGCGGGCGGGAGACGGCCCAGTTCTTCGGCACGAGTTCGCCGATGACCATCTGCACGGCGGAGGCGGTGAACATGCCGACGGCCACCGCCGTGCCGCCCACCGCGCCCTCGGGCAGCCCGGCGGCCGTCAGCGGTCCGCTGAGCAGCCGCGCGAGCGCGGGCTCGGAGAGCATGCCGACGACCAACGAGGTGAGGGTGATGCCCAGTTGGGTGCCGGAGAGCTGGAAGGACAGCTCGCGGAGCGCGGCGGTGACGTGCCGGGCGCCGCGGTCGCCGCGCGCCGCGGCCCGTTCGGCGTCCGCCTTCTCGACCGTGACGAGGCCGAACTCGGCGGCCACGAAGAAGCCGTTGGCGAGGATCAGCAGGAAGGCCGCTGCGAGCAGCAGGAGCGGGAGAGTCATGCCGTGCCTCCCCGGTGTTCACCGAAGGACACGGCGCGGGTACTGCCGGACGAACCGTCCATCGCGGTAGGAAGTCACTCCTCGGATCGGGGTGCGCGGTACGGCGGTGCGGCCGTCGCCGGTGCGGGACGGCACACCGCCGCGGCCCAGAGTAGCCACGGGGACGGTGGCGTGGGCAGGGCCGCCGGGCGGAGAGTTGGGCTCCGGATCGCGCGGGGGAGAGTACGGCGCCGCCCCGGGCGCCCCGTGGACGGGGGCGGCCGGGGCGGCGCCGGTGGTGTCAGGAGGCGGGGCTCGTACCGCGGCTCTCGCTCAGGGCCCGCAGCGCACGGGCGTCGGCGAGGGCCTGCTGCCGGCCGATGCCGGGCTGGATGCCCATCGCGGGCAGACTGGTGCCGTCGGCGAGGTCCAGGTACACCCAGGGGTCGCCGGCGCGGAGGTTGACGCGCAGCACTTCCGCCCATTCCAGTCGCCGCTTCGTCGTCAGGTTGACGACGGTGACGCCCTGCTCGTCCGCCGTGACGTGCGGGCGGGCGAGCAGCAGGAGGACGCCGAAGAACAGCAGGCCGGTGACGACGAAGGTCATCCGCTCCCCCGCGCCCAGCGTCGGAAGGATCATCGCGATCGCCGTGATGACGGCGAACACCGCCACCCCGACGCTGATCAGGACGGCACGGGTGCGCCCCGGCCGGAACGTGACGGGGAGCGCGGGCAGTTGGGCGGACATGGGCGAATCCCGGTGCTCGTGTGCTGAGTTGGTGCTGGGTGCGGGGCCGGCGCTCAGAGGCGGCAGGCGTGGATGCCGGTGGTGAGGATGGCGCGGGCGCCGAGGGCGTAGAGATCGTCCATGATCCGCTGTGCCTCGTTCGTCCGCACCATGGAGCGGACGGCGACCCAGCCCTGGTCGTGCAGCGGGGACACCGTCGGCGACTCCAGTCCCGGGGTGAGGGCCACCGCGGCCTCCAGGTGCTCGGCGCGGATGTCGTAGTCCATCATCACGTACCGGCGGGCGACGAGGACGCCCTGCATGCGGCGCAGGAACTGCTGGACCTTGGGGTCGTCCTCGCTCGCGCCCTCGCCGCGGATGACGACGGCCTCGGAGTGCAGGATCGGCTCGCTGATGATCTCCAGGCCCGCGTTGCGGAGCGTGGTGCCGGTCTCCACGACGTCGGCGATGATCTCGGCGACGCCGAGCTGGATGGCGGTCTCGACGGCGCCGTCGAGGTGCACCACGGAGGCGTCCACGCCCTTGTCGGCGAGGTGCTTGGTGACCAGCCCGGAGAAGGACGTCGCGACGGTCTTGCCGCCGAACTCGCTCACGTCCTTGGCGGTGCCGGGGATCGTCGCGTAGCGGAAGGTGGAGCCGGCGAAGCCGAGCTGGAGGATCTCCTCGGCGGAGGCGCCGGAGTCCAGCAGCAGGTCGCGGCCCGTGATGCCGATGTCCAGCTTGCCGGAGCCGACGTAGACGGCGATGTCGCGAGGACGGAGGAAGAAGAACTCGACCTCGTTCTCGCTGTCCACGAGGACCAGCTCGCGGCGGTCCTTGCGCTGCCGGTAGCCCGCCTCATGGAGCATCGCCGACGCAGGCTCGGACAGTGAACCCTTGTTGGGGACGGCGATGCGCAGCATGGGGCGGGCTTCCTTCGCGTAGAGAGCTGGGGTGTTCGAGCACGGTGCTCGGTTGCGGTGCTGGAGATGTGGTGCCGGTCCGCCCGCCGGACGCGGGGGCGGTACGGGCCCGTCCGGCGGTCCGGATCGCGGACTGCGGGGATCGGGCCTGCCCGGCGGCTCGGAGCCGTCGGCTCAGAGGTGAGCGTATACGTCGTCGAGGGAGATGCCCCGGGCGACCATGAGCACCTGCACATGGTAGAGGAGCTGGGAGATCTCCTCCGCGGTGGCGTCCTCCCCCTCGTACTCGGCGGCCATCCACACCTCGGCGGCCTCCTCGACGACCTTCTTGCCGATCGCGTGCACGCCCTGGGAGACGAGCTCCGCGGTACGGGAGGTGATGGGGTCGCCGGTGGCGGCCTTCTGCTGGAGCTCGGCGTGGAGCTCCTCGAATGTCTTGTTCGCCATGGTGTCTCTCACCCTACGTGGTCGGCCCGGGGCCCTCAGCGCCAGGGTTCGGAGACGGTGCGCAGGGTCGTGGCGGTGGCCACTGCGGCGGTGACGGCCTCGTGCCCCTTGTCCTCGGTGGAGCCCTCCAGACCGGCCCGGTCCAGGGCCTGCTCCTCGGTGTCGCAGGTCAGCACACCGAATCCGACGGGGACGCCGGTGTCGGTGGAGACCTGGGTGAGGCCCTGGGTGACGCCCTGGCAGACGTAGTCGAAGTGCGGAGTGCCGCCCTTGATGACGACGCCGAGCGCGACGACCGCGTCGTAGCCGCGGCCGGCCAGGACCTTGGTGACGACGGGGAGTTCGAAGCTGCCGGGGACCCGCAGCAGGGTCGGCTCGTCGATGCCGAGCTCGGCCAGGGCGCGCAGGGCGCCGTCGACGAGACCGTCCATGATCTGCTCGTGCCACTGGGCCGCGACGACCGCGACGCGGAGGTCCTGGCAGTTCTTGACGGTCAGTTCGGGTGCGCCCTTGCCACTCACGCGCTTCTCCTCTGTG
Source organism: Streptomyces sp. HNM0574 (assembly GCF_012726235.1). Lineage (GTDB taxonomy): Bacteria > Actinomycetota > Actinomycetes > Streptomycetales > Streptomycetaceae > Streptomyces. The sequence goes on along the minus strand of NZ_JAASAH010000021.1, from coordinate 42,321 downwards.
CGGATGCGGGGTTTTTCCGGGGGAACTTCAGGTGTTTCGGGGGGATTTGGGACGGTGTCACTGGTTGCCGCAGGCGGAGGCGCGTTCGGCCTCCAGCCAGGGCAGGTCGTGGCCCATCCGGTCGCGCTTGGTGCGCAGATAGCGGAGGTTGTGCTCGCCGGCCTGGACGGGCATCGGCACCCGCCCCGTGACCCGCAGCCCGTGCCGCACCAGCGCCGCGGTCTTCTCCGGGTTGTTCGTCATCAGCCGCAGCGAGCGGACGCCGAGGTCGCCGAGGATCTGCGCGGCCGCGGCGTAGTCGCGGGCGTCGGCGGGCAGGCCGAGCTCCAGGTTGGCGTCGAGGGTGTCCCGGCCGTGCTCCTGGAGTTCGTAGGCGCGCAGCTTGGACATCAGGCCGATGCCGCGGCCCTCGTGCCCGCGCAGGTAGAGCACCACTCCCCTGCCCTCGGCCTGCACCCGCTCCAGCGAGGCCTCCAGCTGGGGGCCGCAGTCGCAGCGCAGCGAGCCGAAGATGTCCCCGGTCAGGCACTCGGAGTGCACCCGGACGAGCACGTCCTCCCCGGCGCCCGCCTCGGCGCCGTCCGCGGCGAGGTCGCCCGCGACGAGGGCGATGTGCTCGACGCCGTCGGCGGTGGAGCGGTAGCCGTACGCGCGGAAGGTGCCGTGCCGGGTGGGGAGCCGGGTCTCGGCCTCGCGGCGGACGGTCGGCTCGGCGGCCCTGCGGTAGGCGATCAGGTCCTCGATGGAGATGATCGCGAGCCCGTGCTTGCGGGCGAAGGGCAGCAGTTCGGGCAGCCGCAGCATGGTGCCGTCCTCGCCCGCGATCTCGACGATCGCGGCGGCGGGCCGCAGCCCCGCCAGCCGGGCCAGGTCGACGCCCGCCTCGGTGTGCCCGGCCCGCACCAGCACACCGCCGGGGCGCGCCCGCAGCGGGAAGACGTGCCCGGGCCGGACGAAGTCCTCCGGCACCGAGCCGCCCTCCGCCAGGAGCTGGATGGTGGTGGCGCGGTCGGCGGCCGAGATGCCGGTGGTGACGCCGTGCTCGGGCCCCGCGTCGACGGAGACGGTGAAGGCGGTGCTCATCGCCTCGGTGTTGTCCTGCACCATCTGCGGCAGCCGCAGCCGGTCGATGTCCTCGCCCTCCATCGGGGTGCAGATCAGGCCACGGCACTCGCTCATCATGAAGGCGACGACCTCGGGCGTGGCCTTCTCCGCCGCGATCACGAGGTCGCCCTCGTTCTCCCGGCTCTCGTCGTCGACGACCACGACGGGCCGCCCCGCCGCGATGTCGGCGACGGCGCGCTCGACGGGGTCCAGGGCGAGGTCGTCGGCCTCGCCCGTGCCGTGTCCCGCGTACCAGGTCTGCTGCGCGGTGATGCCGGTCATGCCCGGGCTCCTTCCAGTGCGGGCTCCGCCTCGGAGCCCTGCGCCGCGTCCAGGCGGGAGCGCAGCCACCAGGCGCGCAGCCCCCACAGGACGAGGCCGAGATAGATGACGTACACGAAGCCCGAGAAGGCGAGTCCGCTGCTGAAGGCGAGCGGGACGCCCACCAGGTCCACCAGCAGCCACGCGAACCAGAACTCCACCAGTCCGCGCGCCTGCGCGACCATCGCGGCGAGGGTGCCGACGAAGATGTAGGCGTCCGGCCAGGGGTTCCAGGACAGCGCGGGGACCAGCGAGAACAGGCCGCCGACCAGGGCGGTGCCGAGCGCCGTCCCGGCGATCAGCCAGGCCCGCTCGGAGCCGCTGGCGAAGCGGACGGCGATCGACCCGTCCTGCGCCTGCCCGCGTCCGCGGCTCCACTGGCGCCAGCCCCACACCGCGACGGCGATGACCAGGAGCTGCTTGCCGACGCCGCCCGCGAGCTGCGCCGAGCCGTAGGCCGCGATGAGGACGAGGCCGGACAGCAGCTGCGCGGGCCAGGTCAGCAGGGAGCGGCGCCAGCCGAGGGCGAGGGCGGCGAGGCCGATGGTGTTGCCGAGGGCGTCGGACCAGATGACGTGCTGCCCGAAGGCGGTGAACGCCTCGGAGTTGAGCCCGTCGGCCCAGCCGAGCCAGTCCACGGCGCTCACCGGACACCGCCGCCCGGAACCGCCCCCGCACCCGGACTGCCGTGGCTCATCAGGCGCTCCACGTACTTGGCGAGGACGTCGACCTCCAGGTTGACCGGCTCGCCCGCGCCCTTGGTGCCGAGGGTGGTCAGCTCCAGGGTGGTGGGGATGAGGCTGACGGTGAAGTGCGCGTCACCGGCCTCGACGACGGTGAGGCTGATGCCGTCCACCGTGATCGAGCCCTTCTCCACGACGTACCTGGCCAGTTCGCGGGGCAGTCCGATGCGGAAGGTGCCGTCCTCGGCGCGTTCCTCGATGGTGCCGGTGCCGTCCACGTGGCCCTGCACGAGGTGCCCGTCGAGGCGCCCGCCGAGCGCCATCGGGCGTTCCAGGTTGACGCGGGAGCCGACGGCGAGGGCGCCGAGGCTGCTGCGCCGCAGCGTCTCGGCGATGACGTCGGCGGTGAACTCGCCCCCGGAGGACTCGACGACGGTGAGGCACACGCCGTTCACCGCGATCGAGTCGCCGTGCCGCACCCCCTCGGTGACGACGGGGCCGCGCAGCCGGAAGCGGGAGGACTCCCCGAGGTTCTCCACGGCGACGACCTCGCCCAGCTCTTCGACAATTCCGGTGAACACTCAGGACTCCTCGGTGGGGTGGGCGGAGGGGACGGGGGACGCGGGGTCGGCGGCGGCGGTGGCGCCGACCGCGTCCGGGGGCACGGCGGTGATCCGCAGGTCCGGCCCCAGGCGTGCGGAACCGGTCAGTGTCAGCCGCAACGCCTGGGCGATGGTGCTGATTCCGGCGTCGCCGAGCGCGGGCGCCCCGTCCCCCAGCAGCACCGGCGCGAGATAGCCGACGACCCGGTCGACGACGCGGGCCGAGACGAACGCGCCCGCGAGCGCGGGCCCGCCCTCCAGCAGCACGGACCGCACGTCCCGCTCCAGGAGGGCGCCGAGCAGCGCCGTCACGTCGAGCCCGGCGCCGCTCGCGGAGCGGGGGAGCCGGACGTACTCGGCGACGCCGTCGAGTGGCGCGGTGTCCGCGTCCCGCGCGACGGCGACGAGGGTGGGCGCCGCGGCGTCGAGGACGCGCGCGCCGGGGCGGACGACGGCGGCCTCGGTGTCGACGACGACGCGCAGCGGCTGCACGGCGCCGGGGACGTCGCGCACCGCGAGGTGCGGGTCGTCGGCGCGTGCCGTGCCGGAGCCGACGACGACGGCGTCGACACCGGCGCGCAGCCGGTGCACGTCCGCGCGGGCCTCGTCGGAGGTGATCCAGCGGCTGGAGCCGTCGGCCGCGGCGATCCGGCCGTCGAGGGTCGCGGCGTACTTCCAGGTCACGTGCGGGCGGCCGCGGAGGACCGAGGTGAGCCAGGCCGCGTTGACGGCGGTGGCCTCGTCCTCCAGCAGCCCGGTGGCGACGTCGACGCCGGCGGCGGCGAGGGTGGCGCCGCCGCCCTCGGCCGTCGGGTTGGGGTCGGCGACGGCGTAGACGACGCGGGCGATCCCGGCGTCGATCAGCGCCTGCGCGCAGGGCCCGGTGCGTCCGGTGTGGTTGCAGGGTTCGAGGGTGACGACGGCGGTGCCGCCGCGGGCGTCGTCGCCGGCCTCGGCGAGCGCGTGGATCTCCGCGTGCGGGCCGCCGGCGCGCTGGTGCCAGCCCTCGCCGACCGTGCGGCCCGTGCGGTCGAGGACGACGCAGCCGACGACGGGATTGGGGCTGGTGGAGCCGATACCGCGCGCGGCGAGCTCGACGGCCCTGCGCATGGCGGCGCGCTCGTCGGGCGGCGCTGTGGCGTGAATGGCCACCGGGTCCTCCTGCCTTCTGGCACGGACTCCGGGGCGCTTCGGGAAGAGACACGGGTACGCGGAACGGGGAGCACACCGGGGGCATCCGGAAGATCCGTCCCCTCGGGGAACGGACCGCCGAAGCCGACGGTGAACCGTCTCGCGGCCCGTCGCGCACTGCCTCCCATCCGGACTTTCACCGTCGGTCCAGGAGTTTCACCTGGTCAACCGACCGCTGGCGGCGATCGGGTCGCGGACTGTAACCGCCGGTTCGGACTTTCACCGACCCCGGAGTGCGCTGACGTCACTGGTTCTGCGTCCAGTCTGCCACGGGGCGCCCGGGGCCATACCGGCGGGCCGCTGTGGCCTGACTCACAGCAGCGGTCGCCGGACGGAGGGTCACCGCGCGCGCCGGGCACCGACTCGCCGCGCACGCCCGGCAGTTGGGCACTGTGGAACGCTGTCCGCACCCCATGACGGCCCGTACCGGCCGCCCCGTACCGAGCGACGGAGAGCACGCGTGCAGCGCACCCCCGGCACCGACCGCCCCACGCACCTCACGCGGGTGCCCTCGGGGCCCGTGGAGTACCGGCTCGACCGGCGCGGCCCCGGCACGGTGCTGATCCTGCACGGCGGGCACATGCGGGCCGGAATCGCCGTGGGCGAGCGGGAGTTGGCGGCCGCCGGGCACACCGTCCTGGCCCCCTCCCGGCCCGGTTACGGGCGCACGCCGGTGTCCACCGGGCCGTCGCCCGAGCGGTTCGCGGCGGCGACGGAGGAGCTGTGCGCGCGGCTCGGCGTCCGCAGGCTCGACGCGGTGATCGGGATCTCCGGGGGCGGGCCGACGGCGGTGGCCCTGGCGGCGCGCAGCCCCCGGCTCGTGCGCCGGCTCGTGCTGGAGAGCGCCGTCGGCCCGCTGCCCTGGCCGGACCTGCGCACCAGGGCGGCCGGGCGGCTGCTGTTCCACCCCCGCACCGAGGCGCTGACCTGGGGCGCCACACACGCGCTCGTACGCCGCCGCCCCGGATTCGGGCTGCGGCTCCTGCTGGGCGGCCTGACCACCCGGCCGGTGGGCGAGGTCCTCGCGGAGCTGGACGCGGCGGACCGTGAGCAACTCGCCGCGCTGCTGGGGCGGATGCGCTCCGGCGCCGGGTTCGCGACCGACCTGCGGTACCTCGCCGGGGGCGCGCAGCCGCTGCTCGCCGAGGTCCGCGTGCCCGCGCTGGTGGTCGCGGGCCGCGCGGACGGCGCCGTCCCGTTCGCCCACGCCGAGGCGCTGGCCGCCGCGCTCCCCCGGGCCCGTCTCCTGGTCAGCGAGGCGGGCAGCCACCTCCTCCGGTTCGGCCGCGACGCGGCCCGCACCGGAGCGGAGACCGCCCGCTTCGTCACGGGCGGGGACTGAACCGGACGGCCCTCCGTGGCCTGGCACACTTCCGGTCAATTCACCTGCCCCGCACGGGGGTTGACACCTAGCCTGCCGCCGAGGGCGCGCCCGTCCGGGGCGCCGGAGGAGGGCACTGTGCGCAACGAGGACCGGCCTGTCGAGAGCCACACCAACAGCGTGGCCGACGGCCACTACTACGGCCCTGTCGTCCAGGCCCGCAACGTGCAGATCAACCACTACGACCGCGACCGCGACGAGGACGAGCGCGACCCGGTCCTCCCGGCGGTGCGGCGGGAGCCCGGCTCCTGCCTCGCCGATCTGGTGGTGGACGGCGACCCGCCCCGGCTCATGACGCCCAGCGGCACGCTCTACGTCGTCACCCTCCAGGCCCGCACCCGGCGCGCGGTGGTGCTGCACGGCGCCCGCGCGGTCGTGGTCTCCCGCCGTTCACCGCGCCCGGCCTGCCTCACGCCCCGGCTCGGCCGGGCGATCGTGCCCCGGTACTTCCGCACCGACCTGGACGCCGACCCGCCTCGACTGCACGCGGAGGGCACCGACTTCCCGTTCCAGATCAGCGAGACGGACGTCGAGCAGTTCCGCTTCGAGGTGGTCACCAGCCGCGACGAGGTCGCCTGGCGGCTGGAGCTCGACTGGGCCTGCGGCATCCACGAGGGCACCCTCGTCCTCGACGACAACGGCGCCCCGTTCGAGGCGTACCCGGTGCCCGCGCTCTTCGACGGCCGGTCCCCGTCCGCCCTCAGCTCCGGCTGCGGCTTCGGCGGCCACCAGCCCGGCTGCCCGGCCCTCCGCGTCGAGAAGCCCGCGCCGGAACGACACCCCGCGCCCCCGGTCACGGGCGGGGACGGCGGCCGCGAGGAGCTGCTCCGCACCGTCCTGGAGCTGGACGCCGCACTGCGGCCCGCCGACCCCGACCAGCCGGAATCGTGGCCCGGATACGCCCGGCTCTCCGGCCCCGTCCGGATGCTGCTCGGCCGCGCCGACTTTCCCGGGGACGCGCCCGAGCCGTTCCGCGCGCTGCTCCTCCGCTTCGTGCGCCACCTGTTCGTCACGGGGCAGCAGCGGCTCGGCGTGACCCTCGCGCGCCCCGCACTCCGCCGGTGGACCGAGACCCTCGGCGAGGACCATCCGCACACCCTCGCCCTGACGAACCGGCTCGCCGGGTGCCTGCTCGCCGACGGCGCGGCCGGGCAGGCGCGGGAGCTGTGGGAGGACCTCGTGCCGCGGACGGCCCGGGTCCTCGGCGAGGACCACCCGGACACCCTGACCGCGGGCGGCAACCTCGCCGCCTGCCTGATGGAGCTCGGCGCGTACGAACAGGCCAGGGAGGCGCACACGGAGACGCTGCGGCGCAGCACCCGCGCACTCGGCCCCGACCACCCGGCCACCCTGCGCACCGCGGGCAACCTCGCGCTCGGCATGCGGATGCTGGGGGACCACGAGGCGGCACGGGCCCTCGGCGAGGACACCCTGCGGCGGTACCGGGCGACGCTCGGGGACGACCATCCGGACACCCTGGCCGAGGCCGGCTCGCTCGCCTCCTCCCTGGCGCAGCTGGGCGAGCGCGAGGCCGCCCGGATGCTGCGCGAGGACACCCTGCGGCGCCGCCGGCGGGTGCTGGGCGAGGACCACCCGGACACCCGGCGCTCCCGGGCAGGCGGCGACGGGCGCCCCTAGCCCTCCCGCTCCCCCGTCACCGGGCAGTCGCAGCCGCACGGGGGCGGCCCGCCGCTCGTGGGCGCCGCGGGGCCGAGGAGGGCGGTGATGCCGTGGCTCAGGTGGGTGTGGAGGGTGTCCTCGGAGGCGGAGTCGAGGGCGGGGGTGCGGAACGCCTTGCGCAGCAGGCTCGTTCCGAGCAGCCAGGCGGCGAGCAGTTCGGCGCGTATCTCCGCGTCGGGCCCGTCCAGCCGGGCCGCGAATTTGGCCGAGAAGACCTCCGCCACCTCGTCACGCAGACGCGCGAGCGTCTCCTCGCGGCCGGAGGAGCGCAGGGCGGACAGGACGGGGTGCGGGATCTCGTCATCCGGCGGGCCGCTGGAGACGAAGTCGCACATCCAGGCGGCCACTTCGTCCAGCGGGGTCTCCAGCAGCGGCCCGAAGAGCGCGGCGCTGTCCTCGGAGACGGACGTGAACAGCGCCTCCTTGGAGCCGAAGTAGCGGTAGACCAGGGCCGCGTCCACCCCCGCGTCCCTGGCGATGTCGCGGATGCTGGCGCCGTCGTAGCCGTACCGGCCGAAGCGCAGCGCGGCGGCGGCGAGCAGCGCGGAGCGGGTCCCGGAGGCGGTGCGCCTCCGGCCGCCGCGCGCCGGGCGCGCCTCGTCGGCACGTTCCGGACCGGCCCCGTGATGCGGGCCCTGACCTGCGGTTTCCTGTGTCTTCGGTGCGTCCACTTCGGTACCTCTGCCTCCGCCGGCTGATCTTCGTTCGAACAGCACATCGTCCAGCTTCACGAGACTGTCCGGAAGTCACCGTTCGTTGTCATCGACCGTTGACCAACTCACCGTGCCGTGGCTTATGTTCGTGGAGTACGGCGTTCGTGTGAACGATCGTCGGCGAACCGTTCCCCAGGGACCGTGGCGCCGTCAACGCCCGCCCGCACGGCAGGAGATGGGGCTCAACCATGCGCGAAGGACACATAGCCGTCGTCGGCACCGGCTACGTGGGACTGACCACGGGCGCCGCCCTGGCCTCCCTCGGACACCGCGTGGTGTGCGCCGACGCCGACCCGCACAAGGTCGCGCGGCTGCGCCGGGCCGAGGTCGACATCCTCGAACCCGGCCTGCCCGGACTCGTCCGCGAGGGGCTCGACTCGGGGCTGCTGGAATTCGGCCAGGACACCCCCGCCGCCGTCACCGGCGCCGGCGTGGTGTTCCTCTGCCTGCCCACGCCGATGGGCGCCGGCGGTGCCGCCGACCTGGCCGCCGTCGAGGCCGTCGCCGCGGAGATCCGCGCGGTGCTGCCGGCCGGCTGCGCCGTGGTCAACAAGTCCACCGTCCCGGTGGGCACGTCGGAACGCGTCGCGGCGCTGATCGGCCGCCCGGACGTGCACGTCGTCAGCAACCCCGAGTTCCTGCGCGAGGGCCACGCGGTGCACGACTTCCTGCACCCCGACCGCGTCGTCGTCGGCGCCGCCGACCGGGAGGCGGGCCGCCGCGTGGCCGAGCTGTACGCGCCGCTCGGCGCCCCGCTGGTGCTCACCGACCCGGCCAGCGCCGAACTCACCAAGTACGCCGCGAACTTCTTCCTCGCCATGAAGCTGTCCTTCGCCAACAACCTCGCCGCCGTCTGCGAACGCTTCGGCGCCGACATCGGCGACGTCACGACGGGCCTCGGGCACGACCCCCGCGTCGGCGCGGCCTTCCTCCAGCCAGGACCCGGCTGGGGCGGCTCCTGCCTGCCCAAGGACACCCACGCGCTGCTCAGCATCTGCGAACAGGCCGGCGTCGAGTTCCCGCTGCTGCGGGCCACGATCGAGACGAACGTCGAACACCAGCGGCAGCTCGTCGACCGCGTCGCCGCCGGCTGCGCGGGCCCCGACGGCACGCTGCGCGGCGTGCGGCTGGCGCTGCTCGGGCTCGCCTTCAAGGCCGGCACCTCCGACCTGCGGGACTCCCCCGCCCTGGCCATCGCCCGCGCCCTGCGCGCACGCGGCGCCGAGCTGTACGCCTACGACCCGGCGCTGTGCGAGACCCGCCCGGACCTCAGCGATCTGCTCACCCTCACCGACGACCCGGCCGAGGCCGTCACCGGCGCCGCCGCCTGCCTGGTGCTCACCGAGTGGCCCGAGTTCCGCGAGCTGGACTGGACGCGGCTCGCCGGGCTGCTCGACGGACGGCTCGTCCACGACTTCCGGAACATCCTGGACCCGGCCCGCCTGGAGGCGGCCGGCCTGAGCTGGCAGGGCATCGGCCGCACGGCCGCCCTGACCACCTGAACCCCCTCCCCGGCCCGCATTCTCGGGGCCCGGTTCCCCGCGCCGCCGGACGCAGAACGCACGGCGGCTCCGCACCCAGCCAGGACCGAACAGAAAGGCCCTCACATGCGGGTTCTGTGCACCACCATCGGCAGCCCCTCGCACGGGCGTGCCCAACTGCCGCTGCTCCGCGCCCTGTCCGCCGCCGGACACGAGGTGCGGGTGGCCACCACCTCCCACATCGCCCCCCTCTTCGCGGACGACGACCTGACCGTGGACGCCGTCTTCCCCGAGTTCAACGCGCGCACCATCCTGGAGCGGGCCGACGGCCTCACCAGGGCCGACCTCCCGGAGGACCCCGCCGAGCTGACGCAGTTCATGGTCAAGCTCATGGCCGGCGGGCTGTCCGGCTCCCTGGCCCGGTCCATGCACGAGATCCTGCTGCCGCTCGTGGAGGAGTTCCGTCCCTCCCTGATGCTGCGCGACGGCATGGACCTGAGCACCTGCCTGATCGGCGAACGGCTCGGCATCCCGCACCTGCCCACCCCGTCCGGCCTGGTCAACTCCTTCGACCCGGCGCTCTTCGTGCCCGGCCTCACCACCCTGCGCAAGGAACTGGGCCTCCCCGCCGACGACGATCCGCTGTCGGTGGTGGCGCACGGCCGCGTGGACTACGTCCCGGACGCGTACTCCTTCGCCCTGCACGTGCCGCCGTCCCTCTCGTACCGGCAGACGGTGAACGTCGAGCGCAGCTCCGTCCTGCCCCGCTGGGTCGCCGAACTGCCCACCGACCGCCCGCTGGTGTTCGCCGCCCTCGGCACCGCGCTGCCGATGATGCACACGCAGATGGAGCAGCGCGAGAAGGACGACTGGTACCCGTTCCCCCAGCCCGATCCCGCCGCCACCCTGCAGAGCATCGTCCGAACCGGCGGCCTGCTGGAGGAGTGCGAGGTGATCGTCGCCACCGGCGGGGTGCCGGTCGACGGGAGCGGGCTGCCGCCGCACGTCCACCTCACCGAGCGGCTGCCGCAGCCGCTGCTGCTGGAGGCGGCGGACGTGTTCCTCACCCACGGCGGCTTCAACAGCGTCCGCGAATCGCTGCGCACCGGCACGCCGATCGCCGTCCTGCCGCAGTTCGGGGACCAGCACCCGAACGCGCAGCGCGCGACGGAGCTCGGCATCGGCCGCGAGATCACCGACCGTTCGCCCGAGGGCGCCGCCGCCGTCATCCGCGGCCTGCTCGCGGACGACGGTGTCGCGGCCGCCGCCCGGCGCGCCCGGCTGGCGATGCTGGCGCTCCCCGAGGTCGACAGCGCCGTCGCGGACCTGGAGAAGCTGGCCGGCTGAGCCCCCGCGCGGGCTCCGCCCCGGCGGGGCCCGCGCAGCCGCGGCCCGAGACCGACCACCAAGGAAGCAACCACGTGACGTCCTCCCCCGCGTCCGGCGCCCCCTCCCGCGACGAGCCCCCGCCCGACTCCGCGGAGCCGGGCGCGCCCGCGCGGCTGTCGCACCGCGAGGTCGTCGTCGTCCTCTCCGGTCTCGTGCTGGGCATGTTCCTCGGCGCGCTGGACCAGACGGTCGTCTCCGCGGCGCTGCGCACCATCGCCGACGACCTGAACGGGCTGACGGCGCAGGCCTGGGTGACCACCGCGTACCTGGTCACCGGCACCATCGCCACCCCGCTGTACGGGAAGCTGTCCGACATCCACGGCCGCCGCCGGGTCTACCTGGCCGCGATCGTGCTGTTCACGCTCGGCTCGCTGCTGTGCGGCTTCGCCGGCTCGATCCACCAGCTGGCCGCGTTCCGCGCGGTGCAGGGGCTGGGCGGCGGCGGGCTGATGTCGCTGGCCATGACGGTCATCGCGGACATCACCTCGCCCCGCGAACGCGGCCGCTACCAGGGCTGGTTCATGGCCGTCTTCGGTGGCGCGAGCATCGTCGGCCCGGTGGTGGGCGGCGTCTTCGCCGGGTACGACTCGCTGCTCGGCCTCGACGGCTGGCGGTGGATCTTCCTGGTGAACGTGCCGCTCGCCGCCGTGGCGCTGGCCGTCATCACCCGCGTCCTGCGCCGCGTCCCGCACACGCCCGTGCGGCACCGGCTGGACTGGGGAGGGGCCGCGGCGCTCACCGTCGGCGTCGTCCCGCTCCTCACCGTGGCCGAGCAGGGCCGCGCCTGGGGCTGGACGTCACCGCTCGCGCTCGGCATGTACGCGGTGGGCGCGGCGGGGCTGGTGGTGTTCGTCCTCGTCGAGCGGCGCATGGGAGAGGCGGCGCTGCTGCCGCTGCGGCTGTTCCGGATACGCAGCTTCCGCCTGGGGACGGTGCTCCATTTCACCGTCGGCATCGGCATGTTCGGCGCCATGACGACCCTGCCGCTCTACCTCCAACTGGTGCGGGGCCTGAGCCCGATGGCCGCCGGTCTGGCGATGCTGCCCACCATGGCGGCGAACGTCGCGGTCACGCTGACCGTCGGACGGCTGATGTCCCGCACGGGGAACGTCAAGGTCCACATGGTGACGGGCATCGGCTGCTTCACCCTGGCCATGGTGGTGTACGCGACGCTGGGCGTGGACAGCCCGCTGTGGCAGGTCGCCCTCGGCATGCTGTTCATGGGGGCCGGGCTCGGCGCGTCCATGCAGACGATGACGACGCTGGCCCAGTCCGAGGTACCCCGCACGGACATGGGCGCGGCCACCGCCTCCGTCAACTTCTTCCGCTCCAACGGCGGGACGGTCGGCGCCGCCGCGTTCCTCTCCGTCCTCTTCTCGCTGGCCGGTTCCCGGATCGCGGAGCGGCTGGCCGGTGCGTTCCGGGAGCCGTCGGTGCGGCAGCTGGCCGAACAGCCGGAGAACGCCGAGGTGTTGAAGGGCGTGCTGCGCCCGGACGGCTCCCTCGACCTGGAGGACTCGGCGTTCCTGCACACCCTCGACCCGCGCCTGGCCCGCCCGTTCCTGGAGGGCTATGTGGGCGCGATGCAGGCCGTGTTCCTCGTCGGGGCCGCCGTGCTGCTGCTGGCGTTCGTCATCGCCGCCTGGCGCGTGCCGAATCTGAAGCTGTCCGACGAGTGAGCGTGCTCAGTCCGCCTTGCCGTGGCCGTCCGGCCCCTTGTCCTTCGGGTCGTAGCCGGCGGTGCCGCCGTCCAGCAGGGGCTGCTGCCGGGTGCCGGCGGCGTGGGAGAGCCAGCGCAGGGCGTGGTAGCCGGTGAGGACGATGAGCGTGCCGAGCGCGATGCCGCTGAGCTCGAAGGTCTCGGTGAACTTCAGGGACACGTCCCCGACCCCGATGATGATCCCGGCGGCGGCCGGTACGAGGTTGAGCGGCTGCGCGAAATCGACCTCGTTCCGGATCCAGATCTGCGCGCCGAGCAGGCCGATCATGCCGTACAGGATCACCGTGATCCCGCCGAGCACCCCGCCGGGGATGGCGGCCACCACGGCACCGACCTTCGGGCACAGCCCGAAGAGCAGCGCGAACCCGGCGGCGGCCCAGTAGGCGGCGGTGGAGTAGACGCGGGTGGCGGCCATGACGCCGATGTTCTCCGCGTACGTGGTGGTGGCCGGGCCGCCCACCGCCGTGGAGAGCATGGACGCGGCACCGTCCGCCATGATCGCGGTGCCCATCTTGTCGTCGAGCGGGTCGCCGGTCATCTCGCCGACGGCCTTGACGTGACCGGCGTTCTCCGCGATGAGCGCCACCAGGACGGGCAGCGCGACGAGGATCGCCGAGGTGGAGAACTCGGGCGCGTGGAAGGACGGGAGGCCGATCCAGTCGGCCTGCGCGACGGCGGAGAAGTCGAGCCGCCAGTGGTCGGTGACCTTGCCCGAGCCGTCCACCGAGTGGATCTGTCCGAGGCTCAGGTCGAGCACCCAGGACAGCACGTAGCCGAAGAGCAGCCCGAGGAAGATCGCGATCCGGGACCAGAAGCCCCGCAGCACCACCAGCGCGAGCCCGGTGAAGAGCATGGTGGCCAGCGCCGTCCACTGGTCCTGCGGCCAGTAGGTGGAGGCCGTGACGGGGGCGAGGTTGAAGCCGATGAGCATCACCACGGCACCGGTGACCGCGGGCGGCAGCACCGCGTGGATCACCCGGGCGCCCAGGACGTGGATGGCGAGCCCGCACCCGGCGAGGCAGGCGCCGACGACGAACAGCGCGCCGGTCAGCGTCCCCGCGTCGCCGCCCTGGCCCGCGATGACCGCGGAGACGCCGACGAAGGAGAGCGAGGAGCCCAGATAGCTGGGCACCCGTCCGCGGGTCAGCAGCAGGAAGAGCACGGTGGCCACGCCGGAGGCCATCAGCGCCAGGCCCGGGTCGAGACCCATGAGGACGGGTGCGACGAAACACGCGCCGATCATGGAGACGACGTGCTGGGCGCCGAGCCCGGCCGTCCGCCCCCAGCTCAGCCGCTCGTCCGGCCGGACCACCTCACCGGGCCGGAGATGCTTCCCGTCCCCGTGCACCTTCCAACCGACGCCTGCCATGACCACACTCCACGTTGCCGTGCCCTGCACACCGCGCAGAGTCGGACGATTCATAGTTGACGTGTCCAGCAAAAGACAAACCGAGTGGCCTTCACGGAACGCGCGCGGGGCGGACGCGGAGAGCCGGACACCTGTGCGGTCACCGGCGGCGGGTGCCCCCGGGCCGGGCCGCCGCCGGTGCTCCCGTCCCCCGTCCGGGGGCTGTCGGGGCGGCGCGCGGCCCCGGCCGCGGCGCGGGTGCCACCCTGCCGGGATGACAGCCGTGGAGCGGACGCCGGCGCACGGCGCGGCGAGCCTGGACCTGGTCCTGCAACGGATGCGGACCGCCGGCACCCGGCTGCCACCGGGCGACGGCGTCGCCGCCTTCCACCACGTGTACCTGCCGGCCGCCGAGGAGTGGGCCGCGCGTCTCGGCCCCGGCCGGTCCGCCGACCGCGCGCTGGCCGCCGAACTCCTCGCCCGCCTCACCGGCCGCTACCTGGACGCGGTGGACGCCGAACGGGCCGGGCGGCGCCCGCCCGCCTGCTGGCGCCCGCTGTTCCAGCTGCGCCGCCACCCCTCCGTCCACGTCCTGCAGTTCGCGCTCTCCGGCATCAACGCGCACACCGGGCACGACCTGCCGCTCGCCCTCGCCGGCACCTGCCGGGCCCGGCGGCTGGAACCCGAGGCGCTGGAGGGCGGCTTCGACCTCGTCGGGGAGCTGCTGACGGGCCTGGAGGAGCGCATCCGCGAGGACCTGATGCCAGGACCCGACCTGCTGGACGTCGCCGACCCGCTGACGCACCTGCTCGGCTCGTGGAGCCTGGAGATGGCGCGCGCCGGGGCGTGGGCGGCGTTCCGCGCGCTGTGGGGGCTGCGTGAACTGCCCGGCCTGGCCGAGGAGTTCACCGAACGCCTCGACGGCACCCTCGGCCTGGCGGGCCGCTGCCTCCTCACCCCGCTCCCGGACTGACACCCGTTGCCCCCGCGGCACGGATCGCCTAGGCAGGTGCCAGGCCCGTGCGACGGCGCGCGGGCGGAACGTCGGAGGGACGACGAGATGGCTCTGCGACTCGGTCTCGGGCTGCCCCAGATGCGGCAGTACGAGCTCACCCGCGACGTGACGGCGGTGGCACGCGCCGCCGAGCACGCGGGATACGACAGCGTGTGGGTGTTCGAGCGGACGCTCTTCCCCGTGCACCCCCGGGACGGGATGTACGGCGTACCGGGCCTGGCCTGGGGCGACTTCTACCGGGACTGCGCCGACCCGCTGGTGACGCTGACCCTGGCGGCGGCCGTCACCGAGCGGGTGCGGCTGGGCACCAGCGTGCTGATCGCACCACTGCACCACCCGTACGAACTGGCCCGCTCCCTCGCCACGCTGGACGCGGCGAGCGGCGGGCGGCTGGTCGCCGGGTTCGGCACGGGCTGGTCCAGCGACGAATACACGGCGGCGGGCGCGGACTTCGGCACCCGCGGCGCCGCGCTGGAGGAGACCCTCGACGTGTGCGAGGCGGTGTGGGGCCCGGACCCGGTGGCGTACGAGGGCCGGAGCGTCACCGTTCCCCCCGCGTACGCGGGCCCCAAACCGCACGCCGGGCCACCGCCCGTGCTGCTCGCCGGGAGCGCGGGCCGCGCGCTGGACCGGGTCGCCCGCCGCGCCGACGGCTTCCTGCCCGCCTTCGTGCCGCACCCGGTCCTCGCCGGACGGTGGGCGCGGGTACGGGAACTCGCCGAGTCCTACGGGCGGGACCCGGACCGGCTCACCCTCGTCCAGCGCTGCGCGGTCCGGCTGACGGACAAACCCGTCGACGGGGAACGGGCGCTGCACGAGGGCAGCGTGGAGCAGATCGTCGAGGACCTCGCCCAGGGCGTCGCCGCCGGGGTCGACGAGGCGCTGCTCGACTTCCAGTCGGCGGCGCGGGACGCGGCGGAGCTGACGGACGCGGCGCGGCTCCTCGCCCCGGCCGTCCGTGAGGCGGGCCTGTGAGGTGACCGGCAGGGGCGGGAGCCGGCCGGGCGCTCCCGCCCCCCGTGCCGCCGAAGTCCCCTCAGTCCTCCGGGAGTTCGACCGGCGCGAGCTCCTCGTAGCGGTCGCCGGGCCCCGGGTTGACCGGGTCGGTGGAGCCGCCGAGATGGTGCATGACGCCCCACACCGCGTTCAGCGCGGTCTGCACCGCGCCCTCGGCCCAGCCCGCCGTCCAGGAGATGTCGTCCCCCGCGAGGAACAGGCCGCGCCGGTCCTCGGGCAGCGTGTCCTGCATGAAGTGGGTGAACAGCCGCCGCTGGTACCGGTAGTGGCCCGGCAGGTTCGCCTTGAACGCGCCGGTGAACCACGGCTCGCTCTCCCAGGACACGGTGACCGGGCTGCCGATGATGTGCGAACGGATGTCGGCCTTCGGATAGATCTCGCCGAGGGAGCGCAGCATCACCTCCATCCGCTCGTTCGCGTCCAGCGGCAGCCACTTGATGCTGTCGTCGCACCAGGTGTACGAGAGGCAGATGACGGCCGGCTTGTCCGGGCCGTCGTCGAGGAGGTACGTGCCGCGTGTCATCCGGTCGGTGAGCGTCATGCTCATCACGTCACGGCCGGTCGCATTCCCTTCGTCGTCGACGGCACTGTCCAGCCAGAACGGCCGGTCCACCGGCACGAACAGCTTGGAGGACTCCATGTAGTGCGTGCGCTCGACGGCCGTCCAGTGGTCGGCGGGCAGCAGCGCCTCGTCGCAGTCGATCTGGTTGAGCAGCATCCACGACTGGGCGGTGAACACGGCCGCCGGGTAGGTGCGTATCGCGCCGTCGGCGTCGGTGACGGTCAGCCGGTTGCCCGCCGTGCGGTACAGCCGGGTGACGGCGGGACGGTGCCGGCCCTCCTCGTGCAGGGACTTCAGGGAGGTGCCCTGCGGCCAGTGGGTGAGCTTGTCCGGCGCGTGCTCCCACAGCCGCAGGGGCAGCTGCTCGCTGCCGCCGACGATGCTCTCGTGGTCGTCGTCCGCGCCGGTGTAGACGACGCGGAGGATCTCCAGGATGGAGTTGGGGAAGTCGGTGTCCCAGCCGCCGGTGCCGAAACCGACCTGGCCGAAGATCTCCCGGTGCCGGAAGGACGCGAAGGACGGGGCGGCGCACAGGAAGCCGTAGAAGGTCTGGTCGTCGAGCTGTTCCACCAGCCGGGACCAGATCTCCCGGATCTTCGGCACGTCCCGCTCGCGCAGCGCCCGCTGCATCGCGGAGAAGTCGGCACCGTCCTCCAGGCAGGCGTTCCAGGCCTCCATCACCTCGTGGAAGACCGGCGGCAGGTCGTCCAGGGTGCGGGCGTAGTGCGACTTCCCCTTGAGGTCGACGACCGTCGAAGGCGTCGTCGGGGCAAGGGGGTTGGGGAACGGCTCGGTCTCCAGCCCCGCCAGGTCCACGTAGTGCCGGAAGGCGGTCGAGGACGGCGGGAAACGCATGGCGCCCATCTCGGCCGTCAGGCCCTCGGCGTCCCCGCAGCCCTCGAACCGCGCGGTGCGCAGCCGCCCGCCGATCCGGTCCGCCTCGTACACGACGGGCCGCAGGCCCATCTTCATCAGCTCGTACGCGGCGACGATGCCGGAGAGGCCGCCGCCGATGACGGCGACCTCCGTGCCGTGCGCGGTCGCCGGCACGGAGCCGAGGCCCGCCGGGTGGGCCAGGAAGTCGTCGTAGCCGAACGGGAAGTCGGGGCCCGCCATCGTCAGCGGCGGAAGTTCCGCTTCCGCCGCGGGCTGCGCGGACTGCGACGGCTGCTCGGGGTGGGCGGCCGTGGGCACCGTGGAGGTCATCGGGGTGCGCTTTCTCCTTGAGCGGGCGTACAGGGGGTGGTGGCGCGGTTCAGGCGGAGTACAACTCGGGCCGCCGGTCGGCCAGATACGGACTCGCGGCACGGGCCCGGCGGACCCGCTCCGGATCGGCGTCCGCGACCAGCAGCTCCTCGCCGCCGCCCGCGCGGACCGTGACGGTGCCGTCCGGCGCGGCCAGACAGCTGCGCCCGGCGAACTCGTCACCGCCCTCGCGCCCCTGCCGGTTGACGTACGCGATGTACATCCCGTTCTCCCAGGCACGGACCGGCACCAGCGCGTCCGGCACGAACTCGAACGGGCGCATCAGCGCCGTCGGCACCGCCAGCAGCTGGGTGCCCGCCAGCGCGTGCGCGCGCACGGCCTCCGGGAACTCCACGTCGTAGCAGACCAGCAACCCGACCCGGACACCGTCCAGTTCGGCCTGCACCACCAGCCGGTCGCCCGGCGTGTAGTGCTCCGACTCGTAGCCGCCGTACAGGTGCGTCTTGCGGTACCCGGCGAGCGGCGACCCGTCGGGCCCGGTCAGCCGGACGGAGTTGTGCAGCGCACCGGTGCCCGGGTCGCGTTCGACGTACCCGTGCACGACGGCGATGCCGTGCCGTGCCGCGATCCGGGCGACGGCCTCGGAGCCGGGCCCGTCGGCGGGCTCGGCGTGCGCGGCCGGGTCGTCCAGCGCGTAGCCGGTCAGGGACAGTTCGGAGGTGACGAGCAGCCGGGCGCCGCCGGCCGCTGCGCGGCGGGCCGCGTCGTCGAGCACGGCGAGTCCGGCGGCACGGGAGCCGGGGACTCCGCCGGGGCCTTGGAAGAGGGCGGTGCGCAGCGGCGTCATGACGTCCTGGGGCTCCTTGCCGGGCGGGAGGGGAGGTCGAGCGGTCCGGTCGATCCGTTCTCGACGGTACGGGCGGCCCGAACAGCCCGACAAGATCCATCCGTTGCGCACCGACGCACCATTCGTTGCGTCCACACGGCCCACAGCGGCCGATCGTTGCGCCGCACCGGCGCCCCGGCGGCCCCTCCGGCGCACCCCGCGCACCCGCACCCGGCCCCGCGCCCCGCAACCGCCCGCCGGACGCGCGGCCCCCGCCCCCGGCGGATCGTTGCGCGGGGGCGCCGTCAGCGGGGCGGGTGCTCCGTGGAGCGGCGCAGCAGCGGCGAGAGGACGAGGACGGACTTGGTGCGCTCGACGAAGTGCTCGCCCGCCATCCGCTCCAGCACCCGCTCGAAGTGCCGCATGTCGGAGGCGAAGACCTGCACCACGGCGTCCGCGTCCCCCGTGACGGTCGAGGCGGCGGCCACCTCCGGATAGTGCGAGAGAGCGCGGCGGATGTCCTCGGGAGAGGTCCGGGAGCGGCAGTACATCTCGATGAAGCCCTCCGTCGTCCAGCCCAGCGCCGCCGGATCGACCCGCACCGTGAAGCCGGTGATCGCACCGTCCTCCCGGAGCCGGTCGACCCGGCGTTTGACGGCGGGCGCGGAGAGACCCACCTCGGCGCCTATGTCGGCGTAGGAGCGGCGGGCGTCCCCGGCGAGGGCGTGGACGATGCGGGCGTCGAGTTCGTTCAGGGCCACGGGGTCGGTTCGCTCTTCTGTGCTGCCGGCGGGGGACGCCCGCAGTAGACCACGCCGGCCCCCGCGCGCAGCAGGGGTCCACCCCCATCAGCAGCGCACGTCACAGCCCCACAGCCGGCGGAACACCACACGGCGCGGCACCGGAGCGGGTCGCTCCGGTGCCGCGCCGTGTGCGTGTGCAGTTGTCGTGCCGGGGTGCCCCGGCCCTCGTCACCAGCTGGCGTGCAGGGGCTTGCCCTCCGCGTAGCCGGCCGCGCTCTGGATGCCCACGACGGCCTTCTCCGCGAACTCCTCCAGCGACCCCGCGCCCGCGTACGTGCAGGACGAGCGGACGCCCGCGATGATCGCGTCGATCACGTCCTCGACACCGGGACGGGCCGGGTCGATGAACATCCGGGAGGTGGAGATGCCCTCCTCGAACAGCCCCTTGCGGGCCCGGTCGTACGCCGACTCCTCGCTCGTACGGTTCCGCACCGCACGCGCCGAGGCCATGCCGAACGACTCCTTGTAGAACCGCCCGTCGGAGCTCTGCTGGATGTCCCCCGGCGACTCGTACGTCCCCGCGAACCAGGAGCCGATCATCACGTTGGACGCACCGGCAGCCAGCGCCATCGCGACGTCGCGCGGGTGCCGCACACCGCCGTCGGCCCACACGTGCTTGCCGTACTTGCGCGCCTCCTCGGCGCACTCCAGCACCGCGGAGAACTGCGGACGGCCCACACCGGTCATCATCCGCGTCGTGCACATGGCGCCAGGACCGACACCGACCTTGACGATGTCCGCACCGGCCTGGATCAGGTCCCGCACGCCCTCGGCGGCGACGACGTTGCCCGCGACCACCGGCACCTGCGGGTCCAGCGAACGGACGGCCTTGAGCGCGTCGATCATGCGCTCCTGGTGACCGTGCGCGGTGTCGACGACGAGCGTGTCCACACCGGCGGCGAGCAGCGCCTCGGCGCGGCCCGCGACGTCACCGTTGATACCGACCGCGGCGGCCACGCGCAGCGCGCCGTCCGCGTCGACGGCGGGGGTGTACAGGGTCGCGCGCAGGGCGGCCTTGCGGGTCAGTATGCCGACGAGCCGGCCGTCGGCGTCGACGGCGGGGGCCAGCTTGCGGTGGGCCGCGTCGAGACGGTTGAACGCCTCGCGCGGGTCGATGTCCGCGTCCAGGACGAGGAGTTCACGGGACATGACCTCGGACAGCTGCGTGAAACGGTCCACGCCGGTCAGGTCGGACTCGGTGACGACACCGACCGGACGCCCGTCCTCCACCACTACGCCCGCGCCGTGCGCCCGCTTGGGCAGCAGCGACAGCGCCTCGGCGGCGGTCTGCTCGGGGGCCAGCCGGATCGGGGTGTCGAGCACCAGATGACGGCGCTTGACCCACCCGATGACCTCGGTCACGACATCCAGCGGGATGTCCTGCGGGAGCACCACGAGTCCGCCGCGGCGTGCGACGGTCTCGGCCATGCGGCGCC
The DNA here is from genome assembly GCF_012726235.1 of Streptomyces sp. HNM0574. Taxonomy (GTDB): domain Bacteria; phylum Actinomycetota; class Actinomycetes; order Streptomycetales; family Streptomycetaceae; genus Streptomyces. Next base: position 21,843 of record NZ_JAASAH010000021.1, on the reverse strand, counting down.
CGGCGATGGCCGTCATGTTGGCCACGACGAGCGGGATGGTCGTACCGGTGCCGTCGGGGGTGGCCAGATCCACGCCCTGGCGCGACCCGACCGCGGAGCGGTTCGGCACCATGAAGACGTCGTCGTACGTCAAGTCGTACGGAGGCAGTTGCTCATTCAGAAAACGCACGTGCTTCATTCTCCCACGTGGCCGCCAGAAGCCGGGAGAGGACGATCCTCCGGAACGGGCCCGCCCCCCTCGTTCGATCACACGAGCGAAGACCGGAGCGGCCCGTACGCACGGGCGGCGGACGACGGTGTCAAGGGACTGGGCAGCCAGGTGACCGCCGGGTAGGTTGCGGCTGTGGTCACTGACCGTGCTGACCACGTCGCGCACCGCCGCGTGCGCGACGCGACGAGGGGGAAACGAGGGGGAGGTGCGCTGTGCGTGACGCCCATGCGCCTCGACAGGTGGCCCGAATCCGCACCGGCGGACTCGCCGACCCGGTCTACACGACCGCCGCACACGAACCCGACCTGCCCCGGGCCGCCGTCCGCGACCCGCACGACCCCGGCACCTGGCACCAGATCACCGCCGCCGAATTCGGCGACCGCGTCCTCGCCCTCGCCCGCGGCTTCCTCGCCGAAGACATCCGCCCCGGCGACCGCGTCGCCGTCATGTCCCGCACCCGCCTCGAAGTCACCCTCCTCGCCTTCGCCCTGTGGTCCCTCGGCGCCGAACTCGTCCCCCTCTACCCCACCTCCTCCCCCGGCCAGCTCCGCGGACTGCTCTCCGCCTCCGGCGCCTGCGCCGCCGTCGTGGAACACGAGGACCACGCCATGACCCTCGCCTCCGCCTCCGACGGCCTCCCCGGACTCCGCCACGTCTGGCAGCTCGACGACGGCTGCGTCACCGCCCTCACCGCAGCCGGCGCCGCCGTCCCCGCCCAGGACGTGCACCGGCACCGCGCCGCCGTCACCCCCGACGCACCCGCCGCCGTCGTCTTCACCTCCGGCACCACCGGCACCCCCCGCGGCTGCGTCCTCACCCACGCCAACCTCGCCGCCGAATGCGACACCCTCGTCGCCGGCTGGGGCACCCTCATGGCACCGCCCGGCGAACAGCCCTCCGTCCTCACCTTCCTCCCCACCGGCCACGTGTACGGACTGATGGTCGTCGTCCTCTGCGTACGCGGCGGCATCCTCCTCGGCCACCAGCCCGACCTCGCCCCCGCCCAACTCCTGCCCGCACTCGCCTCGTTCCGGCCCACCCTCGTCCTCGGCGTCCCCTACGTCTTCGAGAAGTTCTACGCACGCGCCCGGCACACCGCCGTCGCCGCGGGCCGCGGCGGACTCTTCGACCGCGCCATGGACGTCGCCCACCGCCACGCCGAAGCCACCGAAGCCCAGACCCTCGGCACCGGACCAGGACCAGGGCCCGGCCTCCGCGCCCGGCACGCCCTCTACGACCGGCTCGTCTACCGCAGGATGCGCGACGTCCTCGGCGGCCGCGCCAGGAACGCCGTCTCCGGCGGCTCCACCCTCAGCCGCGAGCTCGGCCTCAGACTCGCCGGCGCCGGCCTCACCGTCTACGACGGCTACGGACTCACCGAAACCACCGCGGCCGTCACCGGCCAGCTCCCCGGACGGCCCCGCTTCGGCACCGTCGGCCGGCCACTGCCCGGCACCAGCCTCCGCATCGCCTACGACGGCGAAGTATGGGTGCACGGCGACACCGTCTTCAGCGGCTACCTCGACGACCCCGCCGGCACCGCCGAAGTCCTCCACGACGGCTGGCTCGCCACCGGCGACCTCGGACACCTCGACGACGGCCACCTCGTCATCACCGGACGCAAGAAGGACGTCATCATCACCAGCGGCGGCAAGAGCGTCTCCCCGCTCGCCCTGGAAGAACGGCTCCGCGCCCACCCCCTGATCTCCCAGGCCCTCGTCGTCGGCGACGACCGGCCCTACATCGCCGCACTCGTCACCCTCGACCCCGAAGCCGTCGAACAGTGGACCGGCTTCCGCCGCCCCGGACACGGCGGCCTCGCCGAGGAAGAACTCCACCGGGAGGTCTGGCGAGCCGTCGCCGCCGCCAACGCCCTCGTCTCCCGCGCCGAATCCGTCCGCGCCGTCCGCATCCTCCCCCACGAGTTCACCGTCGCCGCCGGCCTCGTCACCCCCTCCATGAAGCCCCGCCGCAAAGCCATAGTCCGCCACTACGCCCAGGAGATCGACGACCTGTACGCGAGGCCGGAAGTGCATACGCGGCGGGGGTGACGGTCAACCGCGGTGCGCTGAACCCGTTGACCGGCTCCACGAACCCCTGCCCCAGACGCAGCACCCGCGCCACCGTACGAGGCGCGAACAACGCAGCCGGCGGGGTCTGGAGCTGAGTCGCCCGCAGGAACGCCCCGCCACCCGCGGGTCCCGGACCGCCGCGCGGCGCAGCCGCTCCGTGTACCGCTGCGTGACCCGGTGCACGGCCGTCCGCCGGCCCGGCACCTGCGGCACACTGAGATCGGCACCGACCGCGAGCTCCCACGCGGGACGCACCGCACGGGCCGCCTCCCGGTAGTAGCGGCGCGGCAGACCGGCCGTACCGCCCTCGGCCAGCGCCGCGTCCAGACACAGCGCCTCCATCGCGGCCACCGTCATGCCCTGCCCGTACACCGGATTGAAGCTGCAGTGCGCGTCACCGACCGCCAACAGGCCCTCGGGCGGCGCCTGAAGCCGCTCGTACCGGCGGCGGACCCCCTCGGGAAAGCGGAACGTGGCGATACCGCCCACCGGCTCGGCCCCGTCGACCACCCCGGCCAGCTCAGGCGGCGCCACCGTACGCAGGAAAGCGGCGAACGTCTCGTCGTCACCGCCCGGATGGTCACCCGCCATCCCCGCCAGGGTGATCAGCCAGCGGTCGTCCTCCTGCCGCAGCACACCGAGACCCCGCGTCGGGAAACCCGGCACATTGCCGATCAGCACCGCCTGATCGCCGCCGAACGCGCCCTCCGGGAGCCGGACGAAACGGCTGGCATAGCCGAGATCCACCTTCACCCGGTCCTCCGGCGGCGCGGGACAGCCCAGTTCGGCCAGCCACCGCGCGCTGCGGCCCGCCCGGCCCAGCGCGTCCACGACGAGCTCGGCCTCCCACACCTCCTCCGCACCCCCGCCCCCGGCCGGCGCCGTACGCACACCCGTCACCCGGCCGCCCTCGTGCACCGGGCCCATGACATCCCGCCCGTCGGCGAACCCGACCGCGGGCAGTGCCGCCACCCGGGCACGTATCACCGACTCCAGCAACGGCCGCGTACCCAGCACCACCCGGGGACCCGCCTCCCCGCGCGCCAGCGCCCGCCCGTCGACCAGATACCGGGTCTCCAGCAACGGCCGGACCAACAGGGCCCCCGCCTCGGCCAGTTCATCCACCAGGCCAGGCAGCAGACGCTCCATCGACTCGCTGCCACGCGCCAGCAGTCCGTGCACATGCCGCCCCTGCGGAACCCCACGCCGCGGCCCCTCCCGCAGCGCCGCCCCCTCGTCCTCCGGGACGCCGTCCTCGGACCAGGTGGCTTCGGGGCGGGCGTGCGGATGGCCGTCGGAGTCCGTCAGCCGGTCGCGTTCCACCACCGTGACGCGGGCGAAGTGCCGCGCCAGCGCGGCGGCCGACAGCAGACCGCCCATCCCCGCACCCAGCACCACCGCGTGCCCGAACCGTTCCCCCACGTCCGCTCACCCCTCGCCCGCGTAGCCGTCCGGGCGCCAGGCCGACGGCGCCCCGCAGAGCCCAACTCTTCGCGCCCGCACGGCATCCACGCAAGAACGCCGCAACGAAAACCGCATCTGGCCGGGGCCGCAAACTCAGGACGAGCCCACAGCGGGCCCGAGACGGATCAGTGGTCCGGGCGGGGCGAGGTGTGCGGGATCAAGTCCTCGGCACTCCCGTCCAGCGTCGACTCCTGCCGGGACGTTTCCTCCCGCTCCACCGCACCCGCAGGACCCTCGACCGGAGCCGCACCTGCCTCCGCCGCGGGCGACGGGGCGGGCGCCGACCGCGAAGCCCCGTCCGACCTGCGCTGCACCGCCGCGACAATCGGCTGCGTCCAACGGGCCGCCAGCGGGCCGAGGATGACCATCAACAGCACGTACGCCGTCGCCAACGGGCCGATCTCCGGCTCCACCCCGGCCGCGAGCCCGGCGATCACGATCGAGAACTCACCCCGCGCGACCAGCGCTCCCCCGGCCCGCAACCGGCCCCGCGAACTCACCCCCGCACGACGGGCCGCGTACCAGCCGGTGAACACCTTCGTCGTGATCGTCACCAGCGCCAGCAGCAACGCCGGCACCAGCACCGGGGGTATCGCCGACGGCACCGTCGACAGCCCGAAGAACACGAAGAAGATCGCCGCGAACAAGTCACGCAGCGGCGTGAGCAGCGCCCGCGCGTTCTCCGCCGTCTCCCCGGACAGCGCGATACCCACCAGGAACGCACCGACGGCGGCCGACACCTGAAGCTTCTGCGCGACACCGGCCACCACCAGCGTCAGCCCGAGAACGACGAGCAGCAGCATCTCCGGCGTCTTCGAACTCACCGCCCGGCTGATGAGCCGCCCGTGCCGCAACGCGACGAACAGCACCAGCCCGACCGTGCCCAGCGCGATCAGCAGCGTCACACTGCCGCCCGCCAGACCCGCACCCGCGATCAACGCGGTCAGCAACGGCAGATACACCGCCATGGAGAGGTCCTCCATGACGAGCACCCCGAGAATCACCGGCGTCTCCCGGTTACCCAGACGCCCGAGATCCGTCAGCACCTTCGCAATCACACCCGACGACGAAATCCAGGTGACACCCGCGAGCGCGAGAATCCCCGCCGGACTCCAGTGCAGGATCAGCCCGGCAAGCGCACCCGGAGTCGCGTTCAGCACGAAGTCGACGATGCCGGACGGGTACTGCGTCCGCAGACTGGTGACCAGCTCCGACGCCGTGTACTCCAGCCCGAGCAGCAGCAGAAGCAGAATCACCCCGATCTCGGAGCCCACTTCGATGAACTCCTCGGACGAGTTCAACGGAAAGATCCCGCCCTGGCCGAAAGCCAGCCCGGCCAGCAGATACAGCGGAATGGGGGACATGCCGATACGCCCGGCGAAGCGGCCGACCAGGCCCAGGCCCAGGATCACGGCCCCCAACTCGATCAGGAGGACGGTGGTTTCATGCACGTGCTCGGACCTGCCCCTTCTTGGTCGGTTTCCGGGCCCGCCGCTCCTGCTGTGCGCGCCCCCGTTGTTGCGCCTCGCCCCTCCCCCGGCCGCCGCGCGACGGCCGGCGGGCGGAACACCTCCCAGGCGCTGTACGTCAGCTCAGGTACCGGAAATGATCCGGATGAGCTCGTCGACCCCCTCACGGGTGCCGACAGTGACGAGTTCGTCCCCCGCCTCCAGCCGGAAATCCGGCGTCGGCGACGGAATCGGCCCCGTACGACGCAGCACGGCGACGATGGAGGCGCCGGTCAGCGTACGAGCCCGGGTGTCGCCCAACGGGCGCCCGCGGTACGGCGATTGAGTCGTCAGCGGGATCCGCTCGGTGACAAGATCGATGTCGAGCTCGGTGGTGCCCAGATCCGGGGTATCGGGCGGGTTCAGCAACTCGGCGAGCGAGGACGCCTCGTCCGGATCGAGCGGAACCGTGGCCTGACAGGCATCCGGATCATCCGGCTGATAGAAGCCGACGAACCGGCGCCCGTCCTGATGGGCCACGACAGAAATGTGGCGACCGCCGCGCGTGGAGATGTCGTACTGGGTGCCGACTCCGGGAAGCCGGGTGCGCTGCGTGGTCATGGCTGGCTGGTGCCTCCTGTCGACGACGTGCCGTGCGGCCCCTCCGGCCGCGACCGGGAAGACACTAACGCGAACCGCCCCGAGGGTGACGCCCTCATCCACAACAGCCCACTTGTCCACAGGCCACCCGCCCCCGCCCCCAACTCCCCGTAGTGTTCTCACCGGTTGCCCCCACAGGCCGGCCACCCGAGAACACCCTCACAAAGGGACCTCGCCACGCCACCTCACGGGACGACCAGACCCGCCCTCACCGCAACACCCGCACCACGGGACGCGGTTGACGGCGGGGAGTGTGGGGGGGCGGGGGGGGGGAGGGGGCCCACCCCAAGGCCAACCCCCAACCGGGAACCCCCCTCAGTCGTCCGGGTCGGCCCTCTCCAGCGCGGGCCTGGGGCCGGGCTGGGTTTCCATCAGGAGGTAGTCGGCAGCGGCAGTGTCGGTGACGAGGCTGGTGACGAGGCCGGAGCGGAGGACGGCGCCGATGGCGGCGGCCTTGCGGTGTCCGCCGGCGATGGCGACGACCTCGGGGATGCGGCGGAGCCGTTCGGCCTCGACGGTGATGCAGCGTTCGCCCAGGTCACGGCCGATGCGGCGGCCTTCGACGTCGAAGAGGTGCGCGGACATCTCGGCGGAGACTCCGAGCGAGGAGTAGTGGTCGCGTTCCTCGTCGGAGAGCATGTCGTGCACGGTGGAGATGCCGGGTTCCCAGGAGCCGATGGACACGGCGGCGACGGTGACCTTGTCGAAGTACTCGAAGGCGCGGGCGATGCCGGTCTGGCTGCGGAGGGCCGCCGCCGTGGCCGAGTCGGGCAGCAGCATCGGCGCGTAGACCGGGTGTGCTTCGCCGCCGGCGACTTCGGCGGCCCGGCGCACGGCCTCGACGGAGCCGCGGTCGGCGGTGCCCGCGTCGTAGACGCCGGTGAGCTGGACGACCGTGCAGGGCGGCAACTGGCGCAGCGCGGCGGCCATGTGGATGGTGGAGCGTCCCCAGGCGAGTCCGAGGACGTCGCCGTCGGTGACGAGTTCGCCGAGCAGGTCGGCGGCGACCTCGCCGAGGTTTTCCGGGTCCGCGCCGTCGTCGGCCGCCTCGGAGGGTGACTCGACGACGACGACGTGCCGCAGGCCGTAGCGGGCCCGCAGGGCGTCGGAGCGCTCGGCGTCGAGCTCGGCCGGTACGCGGATCTCGATGCGGATCAGGTCCCTCTCCAGGGCTGTTTCGAGGACCCGGGCCACCTTGAAGCGGCTGACGCCGAATTCGTCGGCGATCTGGATCTTCGATTTGCCTTCGAGGTAGAAGCGGCGTGCCATGGCCGCTGCCTGCATCAGCTCGGCGGGCCCCATTCGCGTGCTCCGACCCGTCGACACCGCACTCACCTCACTGTCTTCCCGTACGTGCGCATCAGCGCTGGGCGTTCATCCTTGCAGATCCGGCGTGACGCCGGTCCCACTCGTGCAGGGTGCTTGGCGGAATACCGCGCTTCGCCGTGCACCGGTTGTTCGTTCAGTGGGCGCAGCCCACGCGTGCGGCCGCCTCCTCTGCCTGTGTGCGCAGGGCGCGGACGGCGGCGGCGGGGTCGTCGGCGGAGTAGACCGCGGAGCCGGCGACGAAGACGTCGGCGCCTGCTTCGGCACACTGTTCGATGGTGGAGGCGGAGACTCCGCCGTCCACCTGGAGCCACATGGACAGTCCGTGCTTGTCGATGAGCTGCCGGGTCCGGCGGATCTTCGGCAGCATGATGTCGAGGAAGGCCTGTCCGCCGAAGCCGGGCTCGACGGTCATGACGAGCAGCATGTCGAGCTCGGGGAGGAGGTCCTCGTAGGGCTCGATGGGGGTGGCGGGCTTGAGGGCCATGGAGGCGCGGCCGCCCTTGGCCTTGATCTCGCGGGCGGTGCGGACGGGGGCGGCCGCGGCTTCGGCGTGGAAGGTGACGGAGCCGGCTCCGGCTTCGACGTAGGCGGGGGCCCAGCGGTCGGGGTCCTCGATCATCAGGTGGCAGTCGAGGGGGGTGTCGGTGGCTTTGGCCAGCGATTCCACGATCGGGACGCCGAGGGTGAGGTTCGGGACGAAGTGGTTGTCCATCACGTCGACATGGAGCCAGTCGGCGCCGTCCACCGCTTTGGCTTCGTCGGCGAGACGCGCGAAGTCGGCGGAGAGGATGCTGGGGTTGATCTGAGCCATGGTTCCAGTATCTCGTGTGGTCGGACGGTGGATTCGTGGTTGTGGTGGCCGGTGCCGGGCTGCGGTCAGGCGGTGCGGCGCAGCAGGGCGAGGTACATGGCGTCGGTGCCGTGCAGGTGGGGCCAGAGCTGTACGTCGGGGCCTTCGCCGAGGGCGGGGACGCCGGGCATGAGGGGCCTGGCGTCGAGGAGTTCGGCTCCGGTTTCGGTGCGGAGGTCGTCGACGACGGCGCGGGTTTCCTCGAGGTGGGGTGAGCAGGTCACGTAGGCGACGACGCCGCCGGGGCGTACGGCGCGGAGGGCTTCGCGCAGGAGTCCGCGCTGAAGTGGCTTGAAACCGTCGAGGTCTTCGGGGCTGCGGCGCCAGCGGGCTTCGGGGCGGCGGCGCAGTGCGCCGAGTCCGGTGCAGGGGACGTCGGCGAGGACGCGGTCGAAGCTTCCGGGGCGCCAGGGGGGCCGGGTGCCGTCGGCGGTGATCACTTCGTAGGGGCCGGGGTTGCCTTCGAGGGAGCGGGCGACGAGGCGGGCGCGGTGCTGCTGTTTCTCGGCGGCGAGGAGGGAGGCGCCGCGTTCGGCGGCGAGGGCGCCGAGCAGGGCGGCTTTGCCGCCGGGTCCGGCGCAGCAGTCGAGCCACTGTTCGTCGCGGGCCGTGTGCGTTCCGGTGTGCTCGGGCTGGAGGGGCGCGTTGGCGAGGGCGAGGGCGACGAGCTGGCTGCCTTCGTCCTGGACGCCGGCGCGGCCTTCGCGGACGGCGTCGAGTGCGCCGGGTTCGCCGCCTTCGGCGAGCCGGACGGCGTAGGGGGACCAGCGTCCGGGGAGGGCGTCCTCGGTGAGGAGTTCTTCGGTGGTGGAGCGTCCGGGGCGGGCGACCAGGGTGACTTCGGGGCGTTCGTTGTCGGCTTCGAGGAGGTCTTCGACGCCTGCGCTGCCGCCGCCGAGGGCGTCCCAGAGTGCGGAGACGATCCAGCGGGGGTGTGCGTGCCGGATGCCGAGGTGGAGTTCGGGGTCGTCGTCGTAGGGCGGGGCGACGCGGTCGACCCAGCCTTCGAGGTCGTCGGCGGCGATGCGGCGGAGGACGGCGTTGACGAATTTGGCGCGTCCGTCGCCGAGGACGAGGCGGGCGAGTTCGACGGTGGCGCTGACGCCGGCGTGCTGCGGGATGCGGGTGCCGAGGAGCTGGTGTGCGCCGAGAGAGAGGACGTCGAGGACGGGTGGGTCGACTTCGCGGAGGGGCCGGTCGATGCACTGGGCGATGATCGCGTCGTAGGTGCCCTGGCGGCGGAGGGTGCCGTAGACGAGTTCGGTGGCGAGGGCCGCGTCCCTGGCGTCGAATCCGTCCTTCTCGCGGGCTGCGCGGAGCATGGGGGGCAGGACGAGGTTCGCGTACGCGTCGCGTTCGTCGACGGCTCGCAGTGCCTCGAAGGCGAGGACGCGGACCGGGTCTTTCTGCGGACGGCGGTACGGCTTGGCAGGACGGCGTGGCCGGTTGCTCACGAGGGAAGGTGCTCCGGTGCTGTGATGACGGTGATTCTCCAGCGTACGCCTGTGCGGGACGGTCACGAACGCGGGCGGTGGTGCGGGGGCCCGGCCGGGGTGGCCGGGCGTGTGGTGGGGCGGGCCGGGGTCAGACTCCGAGGATTTCTCCGGCGTCGGGGCGTACGCCGCGTGCCCAGTCGGCTGCCTTCATCGGCTTCTTGCCCTGGGGCTGGACCCAGAGCAGTTCGACGGCGTGCGAGGCGGTGCCGGCGTGGACGGAGTTCTTGCCGATGAGGAGTTCGCCGGGGGCGAGGTCGGTGACGGCGGGGTCGGAGGCGGCGGTGCGGATCTTGAGCCGTTCGCCGCGGAAGAGGGTCCAGGCGCCGGGTGCGGGGGTGCAGGCGCGGACGACGCGGTCGACGCGGAGTGCGGGGGTGGTCCAGTCGATGCGGGCGTCGTCGACGGTGATCTTCGGGGCGACGGTGATGCCGTCTTCCGGCTGGGGTTCGGGCTTGAGGGTGCCGTCCTCGACGCCGTCCATGGTGGCGACGAGGAGGCCGGCGCCGGCGAAGGCGAGGCGGGTGAGGAGGTCGCCGCTGGTGTCGGTGGGGCGTACTTCTTCGGTGAGGACGCCGTAGACGGGGCCGGAGTCGAGTCCTTCCTCGATCTGGAAGGTGGTGGCGCCGGTGAGTTCGTCCCCGGCGAGGAGGGAGTGCTGTACGGGGGCGGCGCCGCGCCAGGCGGGGAGCAGCGAGAAGTGGAGGTTGATCCAGCCGTGGGCGGGGACGTCGAGGGCCTTGCGGGGCAGGAGTGCGCCGTAGGCGACGACGGGGCAGCAGTCGGGTCCGATGTCGCGGAGCCGCTGGAGGAAGTCCGCGTCCCGGGGGTGGGCGGGCTTGAGGACTTCGATGCCTTCTTCCTCGGCGCGCTGGGCGACGGGCGAGGGGACGAGCCGGCGGCCGCGTCCGGCGGGTGCGTCGGGGCGGGTGACGACGGCGGCGACTTCGTGCCGGTCGGAGGCGAGCAGGGCGTCGAGGGCAGGTACGGCCACCTCGGGGGTGCCGGCGAAGACGAGCCTCATCGTGGGGTCTATACCTCTCGCGTGCGCGGTTGTGGCAGGCCGCCGGGGCGGGATGCCGCGGTGCGGGTGCGGTGTGGACGGGTTCCGGGTCGGCGGGTGCTGCCGGCTGACGTACGGAAGGCCGCCCAGTCTACGGTCCGTCACCTGCCCTTGGCCGAGGGGGCGTACGGGGCGGCGTGCGCCCCGTGCCCGCCGTGCCCACGCCCCGGTGCGTGACCCGAGCGACCGTTATGGCGTTGGTCAAGTGAGATTGACCGAATCGGGCGGCTGGCGGCCCCGGTTCCTCCCCGTCCCCTTCCTGCGCCGCTCGCCCCGAATGACCCGATTCCCTGTTGCCGCTGTTCTTCCGTCTCTTCCCCCGCTCCTGCGATCCCTGCCGTCCTTCCAGATTCCGCATTCTCCGTTTCTCCGTTTCCCTGTTTCCGCCGGTTCGAGAGGCTTGTTCATGGCCGACCACGCAACCCACGACGCACAGGCGAGGGCGAGCCTGCACCTCTTGGTGCGGGACATCGAACGCGTCCGCCGGCAGGTGGACGCCCTGCGCACCCTCACTGCTCAGCTCGGCAACGTCTACCGCCCGCGACGCTCAGGACCGTCCGCGGGCTTCGTCGTCTACGGGCGGGCTCCCGCTCCTACGGTGCGCCTTGCCCAGGAGCTGCGGGACAGCGTCGAGACCCTGGTCACGGCGGCGGTCGAGTTCGACAGGTCGCTCGGTTTCTCCTGGGACGCGGTGGGCTCCGCGCTCGGCGTGACCAAGCAGGCGGTGCACCGCCGTTACGGCGCGCGCCGCAGCGCTCCGCGTGAGACGTCCGAGGGCGGCGCGGCCGCGCGGCACACGTCCGGTGGTCAGGGCGCCGCCCCGGCCACCCCGTCGGTGCCGGCGGCGCGCTCGGGGGACGGTGCCGGTACGGGTGCCGTGCCGACGGTGCCGGCGCCCGCGGTGCGTTCGGCGGCGAACTCGGCGCAGAGCATCACGCATGCGGCGCCGCCCGCGCCGCGGTCCGCGCCGGGGAAGGAGCCCCGGCCGGGCGTCTTCCCCGGTCCGCGCAACGGCTGACGCGTCCGCGGCTGTTCCTGTCGCCCGGTGCACCTGTGGGTGCGCCGGGCGTCGGTGTTTCCCCGCGTCTCAGCCGATGTCGGGCGGGTCGACGCGGAGGTGGGCGGCGGGGCCTTCGCGGCGGGTGAGGCGCTGTACCTGTGCGGTGCGCAGGGCGGCCGCGAGGGCGGCGCCGGAGCCGGGCGGGACGCGGACGAGGGCCCGGTCCCAGTGTTCTCCCGGCGGGGGGCCGCCGGGTCTGCGGGGGCGGCCCGGTTCCGGTGCCTGCAGGGGGACGGGGCCCAGCACTTCGGCGTCCGGGGGGAGTTCGGCCTGGTCGAGCAGGGCGGCGACGCCGTCGGCGGGGCCGCTGACGGCGATCATGCGGGAGACCGGGGGGAATCCCAGTTCGGCGCGTTCGGAGAGTTCCCTGACGGCGAAGCCGGCCGGGTCCCAGCGGACGAGGGCCTGGACGGGCCGCAGTGTCGGCTCGGCGACGATCATCACGCTGCCGCCTTCGGTCTGGCTGCGTACCAGTGCGGAGGCGCCGAGCCAGCGGCGGAGGGCTTCCTCACCGGCCCGCAGGTCGGGGCGTCCGAGCATGGCCCAGGCGTCGAGGAGCAGCGCGGCCGCGTATCCGGGGCCTTCGGCGACGGGTTCGGCGCCGGGGGTGGCGACGACGATGGCGGGGCTGTCGGGGACGGTGTGCAGGATGTGGTCCCGTCCCGAGGTGCGGACGGGGACGGAGGGGAAGGCGCGGCCGAGTTCCTCGGCGGTGCGCCGGGCGCCGAACACCTGGCCGCGGAGCCGGCTGCCGCCGCACTCGGGGCAGTGCCAGCCGGGGGCGGTGCGGGCGCACCAGCCGCAGGTCAGGTCGGCGCCGCCGCCTCCGGCTTCGAGGGGTCCTGAGCAGTGCCGGCAGCGGGCGGGGGCGCGGCAGCGTTCGCAGGCGAGGCGGGGGACGTATCCGCGGCGGGGTACCTGGACGAGGACGGGGCCGTGCGGCAGGGCGTCCCGGGCGGTGCTCCAGGCGGTGCTGGGCAGGCGGGCGGTGCGGGCGGCCTGGTCGCGGGCTTCGTCGAGTTCGCCGACGGTGCGGAGCAGGGGTGCGGTGGCGCGGACGGTGTCGCGGGTGGCGTCGAGTGGTGCGGCCCAGCCGGTGGAGACGAGCTGGGCGGCTTCGACGGTGCATCCGTGGCCGCCGAGCAGCAGTCCGGCCTGTTCGGTGACGGCGCGTTGCAGGAGGACTTCGCGGGCGTGGGGCTGGGGGGCGTGGTCGTCGCTGTGGCTGGAGTCGCCGTCGTCCCAGATGACGGCGAGGCCGAGGTTCCGTACGGGGGCGAACATGGCGGCGCGGGTGCCGACGACGGCGCGTACGGAGCCGCGGCTGACGGAGAGCCAGCGCGCGTATCGCGCTTCGGGGCCCGCGTCGGCGGTGAGGAGGACGTGGTGGCCGGTGCCGAGGAGTGCGGTGAGGGCGGCGTCGACGCGGGCGGCGGCGCGTCCGTCGGGGAGGACGACGACGGCTCCGCGTCCGGAGGCGAGTGCGGCGGCGACGGCGCGGGCGAGTTCTTCGGGCCAGGTGGGTCCGGGGAGGGCCGTCCAGACGGCGCGGGGGGTGCCGCCGTCGGCCAACGCGCGGAGGTATGCGGGGCCTTGGGGGTAGCGGTTCCAGCTGCCCGGTTCGGGTGCGGGGGGTGGGGGCTGCGGCGGGGGTGAGGCGCGTTTTTCGGCGCGGGCCATGCGGGGTGGTACGGCGAGCTGGACGACGTCGGCGAGGGAGCCGGCGTACCGGTCGGCGACGGCGCGGCACAGGCGGAGCAGTTCGGGCCGGAGTACGGGTTCGGAGGACAGCACCTGGGCGAGCGGGGCGAGGGCGCCGGGGTAGTCGCTCTCGGCCCGGCGTTCGACGACGAAGCCGTTGATGAGTTTGCCGCCTTCGCGGCGGCCTTCCTTCTCGCCTGCGCCGAACCGGATGCGGACGCGGACGCCGGGCTGTGCCTCCTCGTCCATGGCGGCGGGCACGGCGTAGTCGAAGAGGCGGTCGAGGTGCACCATGCCTTTGTCGACGAGTACGCGGGCGACGGGCAGCGTCTCGGCCAGCGCGGCGTTCCGCCAGGTACGCGGCCGGGCGCGGGGCTCGGTGCGTTTGCGTACCGTCTCGCGGATCAGCGCGAGCTGTTCGGGCTGCTCGGCCGCCTCGCCTCCCCGCTGTCCGTCGTCCCTGCTCACGCCCTCAGTCATAACAGACCCCACCGACAGCCCCGTATCCGTGCTCTTCCGTGCCCGCTGCCCGCGCACGCCGAGGCCCGGCCGCCCCTCGCGGGGTGGCCGGGCCTCGGTGCGTCAGGTGTGGCCGGTGCTTACAGGCCGACGGCCTTGCGCAGTGCCTCGACGCGGTCGGTGCGCTCCCAGGTGAAGTCCGGGAGGGCGCGGCCGAAGTGGCCGTATGCCGCGGTCTGGGCGTAGATCGGGCGGAGCAGGTCGAGGTCGCGGACGATCGCGGCCGGGCGGAGGTCGAAGACGTCCGAGATGGCCTGCTCGATCTTCTCCACGTCGACCTTGGCGGTGCCGAAGGTCTCGACGAAGAGGCCGACGGGCTCGGCCTTGCCGATCGCGTAGGCGACCTGGACCTCGCAGCGGCCGGCGAGGCCGGCGGCGACGACGTTCTTCGCGACCCAGCGCATCGCGTAGGCGGCCGAGCGGTCGACCTTGGACGGGTCCTTGCCGGAGAAGGCACCGCCACCGTGGCGGGCCATGCCGCCGTAGGTGTCGATGATGATCTTCCGGCCGGTGAGGCCGGCGTCGCCCATGGGGCCGCCGATCTCGAAGCGGCCGGTGGGGTTGACCAGCAGGCGGTAGCCCTCGGTCTCCAGCTTGATGCCCTCGTCGACGAGGCGCTTCAGCTCCGGCTCCACGACGTACTCGCGGATGTCGGGGGCGAGCAGCGAGTCGAGGTCGATGTCCGCGGCGTGCTGCGAGGAGACGACGACGGTGTCGAGGCGGACGGCCTTGTCGCCGTCGTACTCGATGGTGACCTGCGTCTTGCCGTCGGGGCGCAGGTAGGGGATCGTCCCGTTCTTGCGGACCTCCGAGAGGCGCTCGGAGAGCCGGTGCGCGAGGGTGATCGGCAGCGGCATGTACTCGGCGGTCTCGTCGCAGGCGTAGCCGAACATCAGGCCCTGGTCGCCGGCGCCCTGCTTGTCGAGCTCGTCGTCGTCGCCCTCGACGCGCTTCTCGTAGGCGGTGTCGACGCCCTGCGCGATGTCGGGCGACTGGGCGCCGATGGACTCGGAGACGCCGCAGGAGGCGCCGTCGAAGCCCTTCTTCGACGAGTCGTAGCCGATGTCGAGGATCTTGTTGCGCACGAGCGAGGAGATCGGCGCGTACGCCTTGGTGGTCACCTCACCGGCGACGTGCACAAGGCCCGTGGTGATCAGTGTCTCGACGGCCACGCGGGAGTGCGGGTCCTCCTTGAGGAGGGCGTCGAGAATCGTGTCGCTGACCTGGTCAGCAATCTTGTCAGGGTGACCCTCGGTCACAGATTCCGAGGTGAACAAGCGGCGGGACACATCGCTCCCTGGGGTTGCAGCGGCTGCTGGCTGAACATGGTCGGACCGGTTGGGGGCTGCGCCCAAGCGCGGTCCGTCGCCAGTTTATCCATCTCCACCGGCATCCAATCACGGAGTCTCGAACTTCGAAACGACCATGACCTGCGGAAGCCCGCCGCGAGGCGTCCCGGAGCCCGGGATTCCATGGTGACATGTCCCCGTTTGCCCACTGGCCGCACTGCCGCTTTCCGTGCGTGACATAAGCCTCAGAGGATCCCAAATACGGACAGGCCATCGGCAATGCATAGGGCGATTCCGGACAGATTCCGGTCAGATCCGCATCAACTCCTGCTCGGAATCCGTCGAGATTCCTCGCCCCCGAACCCCCTCGGAGCACCGGACCGTACGCCCCCGCGCCGCGGACCGGGCACCCGGAAACCGGAAGCGCAACCCTGGCTCTCCAGCACCCCGACGGCCCGGCCCGGGCACCCGCACGACGAGCGCGGCACCCCGGACCGGCGACCCTCGGTGACCGTCAGCTCCCGGACGGGGACGCGGCCGGGAGTCGCTCGGCGACGAGGTCCCAGAGGGTGTCCGCGAGCCGTTCCTTCGGCCCGAACGGGACCGGCGTCTCGCTGCCGTCCGCGCCGAGGACCACGGCCTCGCTCTCCTCCGTGCCGAAGGTCTTCCGCTCCCCCACCTCGTTGACGACTAGCAGGTCACAGCCCTTGCGGGCGAGCTTGGCCCGGCCGTTGGCGAGCACGTCGTCCGTCTCGGCCGCGAAGCCGACGACGAGCTGTCCGGCGCCGCTCCGCTCCCGCGAGAGCTCGGCCAGGACGTCCGGATTGCGGACCAGCGCGACCGGCTCCGGCTCGTCGTCGTCCTTCTTCTTGATCTTCCCCCGGGCGTAGGCGGCGGGCCGGAAATCGGCCACGGCGGCGGCCATCACCACCGCGTCCGCGCCCTTCGACGCCTCCGTCACCGCGTCCCGCAGCTCCAGCGCCGTGCCCACCGGCACCACGTCGACCCCGGCGGGCGCGGGCAGTTCGCTGTTGGCCGCGACGAGCGTGACCCGCGCGCCCCGCGCCGCCGCCGTGCGGGCCAGCGCGTAGCCCTGCTTGCCGGAGGAGCGGTTGCCGAGGTAGCGGACCGGGTCCAGCGGCTCGCGGGTGCCGCCCGCGCTGACGACGACGTGCCGCCCCGCCAGGTCGGGCCGTACGCCCTCCGCGCCGCGGGCCAGCACCCGGCGGCAGAACGCGAACACCGCCTCCGGCTCGGGGAAGCGCCCCTTGCCGGTGTCGGCGCCGGTGAGGCGGCCGACGTCGGGCTCGATGACGAGCGCGCCGCGGCGGCGCAGCGTCGCGACGTTCTCCCGGGTGGCCGGGTGCTCCCACATCTCCGTGTGCATGGCGGGCGCGAAGACGACGGGACAGCGGGCGGTGAGGAGGGTGTTGGTGAGCAGGTCGTCGGCGAGGCCGTGGGCGGCCTTGGCGAGGAGGTCGGCGGTGGCGGGCGCGACGACGACGAGGTCGGCCTGCTGTCCGATCCGTACGTGCGGGACCTCGTGCACGGTCTCCCACACCTCGGTGCCGGCGGGCTGCCCCGAGAGCGCGGCCCAGGTGGCCTCACCGACGAAGTGCAGTGCCGACTCGGTGGGCACGACGCGCACCTCGTGGCCGCTCTCCTTCAGCCGCCGCACCAGCTCGCACGCCTTGTACGCGGCGATGCCGCCGCTCACCCCGAGCACGACCCGCGGCCGGGCACCGGTCTCCGGCGGCCGCTCCTGCTGCTCCTGACGCCTGTCCATCGCTGCCTCTCCCCACGCGCGGTGCGCTGTGCCGCAGCGCGCGCCTGTCGGTCCCGTACGCGGGCGCGCCGGGCGCCCCGCGGTCACTTCATGACACACCACGGGCCCGGCAGCCGCGCTGCCGGGCCCGTGATCCGGTACTTGTCCGCTTCGCCTGCCGTGCCTTACTGGCCGACGGCCGGGGCCTCGACGGCCTCGGAGGTGAGCAGGCCCGCGTTGATCTCGCGGAGCGCGATCGAGAGCGGCTTCTCGTGGACGTGGGTGTCCACCAGCGGCCCGACGTATTCGAGCAGGCCCTCACCGAGCTGCGAGTAGTACGCGTTGATCTGGCGCGCGCGCTTGGCGGCGTAGATCACGAGGCTGTACTTCGAGTCGGTGGCTTCGAGCAGCTCATCAATCGGCGGGTTGATGATGCCCTCGGGCGTGGTGATGGAAGAGGACACGCTCTGCCTTCCGGAGGGTGGAGTGGAAATCAAAGGACGATCGAGAGATCAATCGATTCGCATCAAGGCTAGCAGTTCGGCGCTGACCTCCTCGACGGAGGTGTTGACGAGGGTGCTGTCGAACTCGGCCTCGGCCGCCAGTTCCGTACGCGCGGCGTCGAGGCGCCGTTCGATCACGTCGGGCGCCTCGGTGCCGCGGCCGGTGAGCCGGCGGACGAGCTCGTCCCAGCTGGGCGGGGCGAGGAAGACGAGCCGGGCCTCCGGCATGGCCTCCTTCACCAGGCGGGCGCCCTGGAGGTCGATCTCCAGGAGCACGGGCTCGCCCCGCTCCAGCCGCTCGGTGACCGCCGCGCGCGGGGTGCCGTAGCGGTTGCCGGCGAACTCGGCCCATTCGAGCAGTTCACCGTTGGCGATCAGCTTGTCGAACTCCTGATCGTCCGTGAAGAAGTACTGGACTCCGTGCTCCTCGCCCGGGCGCGGGGCGCGGGTGGTCGCGGAGACGGAGAGCCAGACCTCGGGGTGGACCTTGCGCAGATGTGCGACGACCGTGCTCTTGCCGACCCCAGACGGGCCGGAGAGCACGGTCAGCCGCGGCTTGCCAACCGGGGGTTCCGGGGTTTCCCCCCGGGAGACTGCAGAACTCATGCAGCGATTATCCCGGTTAAACGGAGTGCGATGAACCTCAGGCGGTCGCGCCGCCGAACTCGCGCTCCAGGGCAGCGATCTGGTTGGAGCCGAGCCCGCGCACGCGACGGCTCTCGGAGATGCCGAGCCGCTCCATGATCTGCTTGGCGCGGACCTTGCCGACGCCGGGCAGGCTCTCGAGGAGCGCGCTCACCTTCATCTTGCCGATGACATCGTTCTCCTGGCCCTGCTTGATGACCTCGTGGAGCGAAGCGCCGGAGTGCTTGAGCCGGTTCTTGACCTCGGCGCGCTCCCGGCGAGCCGCGGCGGCCTTTTCGAGCGCGGCTGCGCGCTGTTCAGGGGTAAGGGGCGGAAGAGCCACGCCTACGTCACCTCAGTTAGAACTGTCGGATATGGATCGTGAGGAACCTAGTAGCCCCACATCTGTGGAGCAACGAGCAACGCACCTGTTCGCGCTGCTCCGACGGAGACTAGCGGCCCTCGGCCCCGGAGTCAGCGAGAACTGCGGAAAAGTCCTGGTCAGACTCAGGTCGATCAGGACATTACCGGGCAAAACTCTGCACTTCCAGGGCCAACTTCCCCCGCACGTAGGGTCTTAGGACCCTCCGGGACACGTCGGCGCAGGTCCGCGGCGGCTTCCGCGTGTGACGTACGAGCCCTCCGACGGTCACTGTCAGCGTCCGTCCGACTCCCCTCCGACTACCCGATGGCCGCGGAGAGTTGCTCCACCTCACGCTCCGCGGCGGCGCGCAGCGCGTCGCGGGACGGACCGTGCCGAAGAACACCCCGGCTGACGCTCGGCACCACGTTCCGCACCGCCGTTCCGAAAACCTCGGGAAGGTCCTCGGCGGTGGCGCCCTGGGCGCCCAGACCGGGCGCGAGGAGCGGGCCGTTGATGGCGACGTCGGCGTCCAGCGAACGCAGCGTCCCGCCGAGGGTGGCGCCGACGACGGCGCCGAACGAACCGAGCGGCTCCGCGCCCTCGTTGGCCTCCGCGAGGTGCCGCAGCACCGTCGCGGCGACGCTGCGTCCGTCCGCGCGCACCGCGTGCTGCACCTCGGCGCCCTCCGGGTTGGAGGTGAGCGCGAGGACGAACAGGCCGCAGCCGTTGGCGCGGGCGAGGTCGACCGCGGGGCGCAGCGAGCCGAAGCCGAGGTAGCCGCTGACGGTCAGCGCGTCCGAGAACAGCGGCGAGGACGGGTCCAGGTAGGCGTCGGCGTAGGCGGCCATGGTGGAGCCGATGTCGCCGCGCTTGGCGTCGGTGAGGACCAGCGCGCCCGCGTCCCGCGCCTGTCCGATGGCCTGCTCCAGTACGGCGATGCCGCGGGAGCCGAAGCGTTCGAAGAAGGCGGACTGCGGCTTGAGGACGGCGACCCGGTCGGCGAGCGCCTCGACGACGGTGTGCGTGAAGCGTTCCAGGCCGTGCACGTCGTCGGGCAGGCCCCAGTCGGCGAGCAGCGAGGCGTGCGGGTCGATGCCGACGCAGAGCGGGCCGCGCTCGTCCATCGCGTTCCGCAGCCGGGTGCCGAAGGGGGCGGCCGGTCCGGGGGTGTCGGGGGTGGTGGTCATCGGGTCTTCCCGTCGCTGTCGGCGGTGTCGGTGCCCTGCGCGCCGGCCTCGGCGCCGACGGCCTCGGCGAGCGTGGCGTAGGGGCTGGCCGCGAGGCGGGCGGCGAGGCCCTGGTGCAGGCGGCGGGTCCAGAACGGGCCCTCGTAGATGAAGGCGCTGTAGCCCTGGACGAGCGTGGCCCCGGCGAGGATGCGCTGCCAGGCGTCCTCGGCGGTGGTGACGCCGCCGACGCCGACGAGGGTGACCCGGTCGCCGACCCGCGTGTAGAGGCGGCGCAGGACCTCCAGCGAGCGCTCCTTGAGGGGTGCTCCGGACAGTCCGCCGGTCTCGGCGACGAGCGCGGGTGCGGAGGTCAGGCCGAGGCCTTCGCGGGCGATGGTGGTGTTGGTGGCGATGATGCCGTCGAGTCCGAGTTCGACGGCCAGGTCGGCGACGGCGTCGATGTCGTCGTCGGCCAGGTCCGGCGCGATTTTGACGAGGAGGGGGACGCGGCGGCCGGTGACGGTGCGGTCGGCGGCCTCGCGTACGGCGGAGAGCAGGGGCCGCAGGTGGTCGACGGCCTGGAGGTCCCGCAGGCCCGGGGTGTTCGGGGAGGAGACGTTGACGACGAGGTAGTCGGCGTGTGCGGCGAGTGCCTCGGTGGAGGTCACGTAGTCCGCGACGGCCTCTGTCTCGGGGACGGCCTTGGTCTTGCCGATGTTGACGCCGAGCGTCACCGGGAAGACGGTCTTCCGCTCGGCGAGCCGGGCGGCGACGGCGGCGGAGCCGTCGTTGTTGAAGCCCATGCGGTTGATCAGTGCCCGGTCCGGTACGAGGCGGAAGAGCCGCTTCTTCGGGTTGCCGGGCTGCGGCTGCCCCGTGACGGTGCCGATCTCGACGTGGTCGAAGCCGAGCATGGCGAGGCCGTCGACGGCGACGGCGTTCTTGTCGAATCCGGCCGCCAGTCCGAACGGTCCGTGCATCCGGCGTCCGAGGGCCTCGACGCGCAGTTCCTTGTGGCGCGGGGCGAGGACGGCCGCGGCGAAGGTGCGGAGGACGGGGACGCGGGCGGCGAGCCGGATCCAGGAGAAGGCGAGGTGGTGGGCCTTCTCGGGGTCCATCCGCCGGAACACGGTCCGGAAGAGGAGGTGATACATGGGGAGCCTTCGGCGAGAGGGGTGATCGAGGTCGGGCAGGCGCCCTGCCGGGGGGCGCGGGGTCCCGTGCGGCCGTGGTGGCGGCCGGCGGAACTCCGCGCCCCCCGGCGCGGGTTCGGCGGTTACGACCGTGCGGCGGTCAGGTGCTCCGCGTGGTCCTGCAGCGAGCGCACGCCCACCTCGCCCCGGCTCAGCGCCTCGATGCCCTGGACGGCTGCGGCGAGGGCTTGGACGGTGGTGAGGCAGGGGACGGCGCGGGCGACGGCGGCGGTGCGGATGTCGTAGCCGTCGAGTCGTCCGCCGGTGCCGTAGGGGGTGTTGACGATCAGGTCGACCTGCCCGTCGTGAATGAGCTGGACGACGGTCTTCTCACCGTTGGGGCCTTCACCCTCGGACTGCTTGCGCACCACCGTGGCGTTGATGCCGTTGCGCTTGAGGACCTCGGCCGTGCCGGAGGTGGCGAGGAGCTCGAAACCGTGGGCGACCAGTTCACGAGCCGGGAAGATCATGGCCCGCTTGTCCCGGTTGGCCACCGAGACGAACGCCCGGCCCTTGGTGGGCAGGGCGCCGTAGGCGGCGGCCTGGGACTTGGCGTAGGCGGAGCCGAACACCCCGTCGATACCCATCACTTCACCGGTGGAGCGCATCTCGGGGCCCAGGACGGTGTCTACACCGCGGCCCTGGACGTCACGGAAACGGTTCCACGGGAGCACGGCTTCCTTGACCGAGATGGGGGCGTCCATCGGCAGGTCGCCGCCGTCGCCGGTTGCGGGGAGCATGCCCTCGGCCCGCAGTTCGGCGATGCTCGCGCCGAGGGAGATGCGGGCGGCGGCCTTCGCCAGCGGGACGGCCGTCGCCTTCGAGGTGAACGGAACCGTCCGCGAGGCACGCGGGTTGGCTTCCAGCACGTACAGGATGTCCCCGGCCATCGCGAACTGAATGTTGATCAGCCCACGCACCCCAACACCCGCCGCAATGCCCTCCGTTGAGGCGCGCAGCCGCTTGATGTCGTGACCGCCCAAAGTGATCGGCGGCAGCGCACACGCCGAGTCACCCGAGTGGATACCGGCCTCCTCGATGTGCTCCATCACCCCACCGAGGTAGA
>NZ_JAASAH010000020.1 GCF_012726235.1 Streptomyces sp. HNM0574 | reverse complement strand
GCGCGTGCTGCGGACGGGCATGGGGCCGCAGGCCGCACGGGCCGCGCTGGCGGGGGCACTGCGCGAGGAGCCGGGACACGGCGCGACGGCGGTGCTGGCCACCGGGTTCTGCGCGGGGCTCGCGCCCGGCATGCACCCGGGCGACCTCGTCGTCGCCACCGACACCCGGGACGGGGACCGGCGCACCGCCTGCACCGGAAGTGAGGTGCTGGCGGAGGCGCTGGCCGGGTTCGGGACGGTGCACACGGGGACGCTGGCCGGATCGGGGCACGTCGTGCGGGGTGCCGAGCGGGCGGCGCTGCGCGAGTCCACGGGAGCCGTCGCCGTAGACATGGAATCCGCCGCCACCCTGGGTGCGGCCGTCGCGGCGGCCGGTGAGCGGCCGGTTGCCGCCGTACGAGTGGTGGTCGACGCGCCAGGACACGAGCTGATTCGCATCGGCACGCTTCGCGGTGGAATATCGGCATTCATCATGCTACGCCGGGTTATGCCCGCGTTTGTCGAATGGCACCGATCCTTGCTGCTCCCCTGGAGGTGAGCGCGTCATGGCCATGCCGCTGCGCCAGACCGTCCGTATCGGCTCGTACCTGCTGAGCCAGAAGCTCCGACGGCGCGAGAAGTTCCCGCTGATCGTCGAACTGG
Organism: Streptomyces sp. HNM0574; assembly: GCF_012726235.1. Classification (GTDB taxonomy): domain Bacteria; phylum Actinomycetota; class Actinomycetes; order Streptomycetales; family Streptomycetaceae; genus Streptomyces. Next base: position 113,319 of record NZ_JAASAH010000020.1, on the reverse strand, counting down.
AGCCGCTGTACGCCTGCAACCTCGCGTGCGAGGGGTGCGGCAAGATCCAGCACCCGGCCGGGGTCCTGAAGCAGCGGATGCCCGTCGCCCAGGCGGTCGGTGCCGTGCTGGAGTCCGGGGCGCCGATGGTCTCCATCGCGGGGGGCGAGCCGCTGATGCACCCCCAGATCGGGGAGATCGTCAAGCAGCTGGTGGCCCGCCGGAAGTACGTCTTCCTGTGCACCAACGCGATGCTGCTGCGCAAGAAGATGGACCAGTTCGAGCCGTCCCCGTACTTCGCCTTCGCGGTGCACATCGACGGGCTGCGGGAGCGGCACGACGAGTCCGTCGCGAAGGAGGGTGTGTTCGACGAGGCCGTGGCGGCGATGAAGGAGGCGAAGCGACGCGGCTTCCGCGTCACCACCAACTCGACCTTCTTCAACACCGACACCCCGCAGACCGTCGTCGAGGTGCTCAACTACCTCAACGACGACCTCAAGGTGGACGAGATGATGGTCTCGCCCGCCTACGCCTACGAGAAGGCGCCCGACCAGGAGCACTTCCTCGGCGTCGAGCAGACCAGGGAGCTGTTCCGCAAAGCCTTCGCCGACGGCAACCGGGACCGCTGGCGGCTCAACCACAGCCCGCTCTTCCTGGACTTCCTGGAGGGCCGCGCCGACTTCCCGTGCACGGCCTGGGCGATCCCCAACTACTCGCTCTACGGCTGGCAGCGCCCCTGCTACCTGATGAGCGACGGCTACGTCCCCACGTACAAGGAACTGGTCGAGGAGACCGACTGGGAGGCGTACGGGCGCGGCAAGGACCCGCGGTGCGCGAACTGCATGGCGCACTGCGGCTACGAACCCACCGCCGTGCTGGCGACCATGGGCTCGCTCAAGGAGTCGCTGCGCGCGGCCAGGGAGACCGTGCAGAACCCCAAGTAGCGGCGTACGAGGGTCGGTTGGCGGGATCACGGGGAGAGAGGGCGACCGAGGTGACGGGCTTCGACCTGGAGAAACTGCTCGGGGAGCGCCGGGACGAGCGGTACGAGCTGCACTCCCGGTATCTCAACCACCAACTGCCGCGCATGCTGCGCACCATCGGCTTCGACAAGTTCTACGAACGGGCCGAGGGCGCCTACTTCTACGACGCCGAGGGCCGCGACTACCTCGACATGCTCGCGGGCTTCGGCGTCATGGGGCTGGGCCGCAACCATCCCGTCGTACGGCAGGCCCTGCACGACGTGCTCGACCTGCAGCTCGCCGACCTGACCCGGTTCGACTGCCCGCCGCTGCCCGGGCTGCTCGCCGAGAAGCTGCTCGGGCACGCGCCGGGTCTGGACCGGGTGTTCTTCGGCAACTCGGGGACGGAGGCCGTCGAGACCGCGCTGAAGTTCGCCCGGCACGTCACGGGCCGGCCCCGCGTCCTGTACTGCGCGCACGCCTTCCACGGGCTGACCGCGGGCTCGCTGTCGGTCAACGGGGAGGAGGCGTTCCGGCGCGGGTTCGGGCCGCTGCTGCCGGGGGACGCGGTGCCGCTGGGCGATCTGGACGCGCTGGAGCGGGAGCTGCGGCGGGGCGACGTGGCCGCGTTCGTCGTCGAGCCGGTGCAGGGCAAGGGCGTGCACGAGGCGCCGCCCGGGTACCTGCGCGCGGCGGGTGAACTCCTGCGCCGGCACAAGGCGTTGCTGATCGCCGACGAGGTGCAGACGGGGCTCGGGCGCACCGGGGACTTCTTCGCGTACCAGCACGGGGAGGGCGCCGACCCGGATCTGGTGTGCGTGGCGAAGACGCTCTCCGGCGGGGTGGTGCCCGTCGGGGCGACGCTCGGCAAGGAGTGGATCTTCAAGAAGGTCTACTCGTCCATGGACCGGGTCCTGGTCCACTCGGCGAGCTTCGGCTCCAACGCGCAGGCCATGGCCGCCGGCCTCGCCACGCTGACGGTGCTGGAGGACGAGCGGCTGGTCGAGAACGCCCGGCGCACCGGCGACCTGCTGCGCGGCCGGCTCGCCGAACTCACCGGCAGGTACGAGCTGTTGCGCGAGGTGCGCGGGCGGGGGCTGATGATCGGCATCGAGTTCGGGCGGCCGTCCTCGCTCGGGCTGCGGAGCCGCTGGACGATGCTGCAGGCCGCCAGGAAGGGGCTGTTCGCGCAGCTGGTGGTGGTGCCGCTGCTCCAGCGGCACCGCATCCTGACCCAGGTCTCGGGCGACGAGCTGGAGGTCATCAAGCTCATCCCGCCGCTGATCGTGGGGGAGCGCGAGGTGGAGCGGTTCGTCGACGCGTTCGTCTCGATCATGGACGAGGCGCACGCGGGCGGCGGGCTGATCTGGGATTTCGGCCGCACCCTCGCGAAGCAGGCCGTCACCGCCCGCCGCTGAGGCGGCGGGGGCGACGGCCCGTGCGTCAGGAGTCTTCCAGCATGCGGCCCTGGAGGCGTTCCCGCGTCGCGGCGGTGAGGCCCAGGCCCTGGCTCAGGTAGGTGTCGACGTCGCCCCACAGCTCGGTGATCGTGTCGAAGGCGGCGGCGAGGTACGTCGGACGGGCGTCGAAGAGCGGCGCCAGGAGCTCCATGACCTCGGGCGACATGCCGGCCTCGGACTTGTCGCTGCGGCGGACCTTGTACCGGCGGTGCGGGGAGTTGGACTCCAGGTAGTCGGCCTCGATGGCCTCCTGGCGCACGCCCAGGGCGAGCAGCGTCACGGCGACGGACAGGCCCGCGCGGTCCTTGCCCGCCGCGCAGTGCATCAGCGCGGGGACGCTGTCCTCGGCGAGCGCCTGCAGCAGCCTGCCGTGCTCCTCGGTGCGGCCCTTGATGATGGCGCGGTAGGAGGAGATCATGCGGCCCGCGGCCTGGCCGTCGGCGAGGGCCGCGCGGAGCTGGTCGAGCTCGCCGTCCCGCACCATCGTCCAGAACTCGGCGCCGTCGGCGGGGTCGGTGAGAGGTATGTGGACGTTGCGGACGCCGGGGAGCGCGACGTCGGGGCCCTCCAGGGCCTGGTCGGCGGAGTTGCGGAAGTCGAAGATCGTGTGGAGGCCGAGGCCGCCGAGGAACGCGGCGTCCTCCTCGGTGGCGTGGGCCAGGTGTCCGCTGCGGTAGAGCACCCCCGGCCGCACCCGGCGTCCGTCCAGGGTGGGCAGGCCACCGACGTCACGGAAGTTACGGACTCCGGTCAGGGCGGCTTCGGCTTCGGCGGACTGCGTCACGGGCGCTCCTTCGGCTCTGCGGCTGCTGGGCGGCTCACGGCCGCGGGGTACGCGGCCAGGGCGGCGGCTCGGCTTCCCGGCCGCCCGCCGGTTCCCGGAACGCCGGGCTCCGGGCGACGCGGCCGGTGCTGCCGACGATACGTCATGGGTGCCGGGGGCAATCAGCGCTGTGCACGTGACGGTGCTGACAGTCGTCGCACGTCCGGGGCGTACGCGCCCGGCCCGCGCCCGGCCCGCGCCCGCCCGCGCAGGGGGGCGCGGGAAGGTGTCAGCGGGTGGCGCGCGGGGCGTGGTCGAGGCCGAGTTCGCGGGCGAGGGCCTCGTCGACCCAGGTCTCCATCCGGCGGCGGCCGAGGGCCTGCGGGTAGGCCGTCATCTGGACGGCGAGGCCGTCGATGAAGGCGGACAGCCGCCAGGCGGCGCCGCGCGGGTCCTCGCAGGCGAACTCGCCCGCGGTGACGCCCTCTTCGATCACCTCGGCGATGGCCGCCTTCCAGCGGCGGTCCAGGTTCTCGCTGACGGCGCGGAGTTCGGGCTCGCGCAGCGAAGCGGCCCAGCCCTCGATCCACAGCCGCCAGCCCTTGGCCTGACCCGTCGGCGCGTACCAACGGACCGCCGAGCGGAGCCTCTTGAGCGCCGGGCCGCGGCGGGAGAGGAGCGCGGAGAGCTTGTTCAGGTCGCTCTCCGCCGCGTGGGCGAAGGCGGCGGAGACGAGCTTCTCCTTGGTGTCGAAGTGATAGAGCACCAGCGCGTTGCTGATGCCCAGCTCCTTGGCGACGTCGGCGATGCGCAGCGCCGCCACCCCGCGCTCCTCGATCTGCCGTACGGCCGCGCTCAGCAGCTCCTCGCGCCGTTCGGCCACGCTCAACCGGATCCTGGCCACGGCGTCACTGTACACACGTCCGCACCCCTTGACGGCGTCGCGTCCCTGGTCCAGAGTCAGCCACTACTAACTGGAGGGTCAGTAGCTACTGTTCCGCTATTAAGTAGCGGAGGTTTGGAGCGAGCTGGCCGGGGCAGGGACAACCGAAGGAGCGAGCGCCTGTGACGGATCTGCGCCGAGCAGACGGGACCGACACACCACAGCAGAAGTCCGCACGGGCGCCCGACCTCTCGCTCTCGCCCGGCTGGGACGAACAGCGCGGCAGTCTCCGCAAGGACCTGCGCCGTACCGACGTCTTCTTCTTCCTCCTGTGCACGCTCGTCGGCATCGACACGATCGGCGCCGTCGCGGCCGAGGGACCGCAGGGGCTCACCTGGATGGTGATCCTCGCCTTCGTCTTCTTCCTCCCCTACGGCCTGCTGGTGTCCGAACTCGGATCCGCCTTCCCCGTGCAGGGCGGGCCATACGTGTGGACCCGGCTGGCCTTCGGGCGGCTGACCGCGGGGCTCAACCAGATCCTGTACTGGATCACCAACCCGGTCTGGATGGGCGGCAGTCTGTGCATCGTCGCGCTCACCACCTGGGAGCAGTTCTTCACGCCGCTGCCCGGCGTCGCCAAGTACGTGGCGGGGCTGGGTTTCATCTGGCTCGCGGCGCTGTGCGTGGTGCAGTCCGTACGGGTCGGGAAGTGGGTGCCGATCGCCGGGGCCGTCGCCCGGATCGTGCTGCTCGGGTTCTTCCTCGTCTCCGTCGTCCTCTACGCGTTCCGGCACGGGGTGCACGCGCTGCCCGCCGGTGACTTCCTGCCGACCTACGTGGGATTCGTCGGGCTCGTGCCCGTCCTCATCTTCAACTACGTCGGGTTCGAGCTGCCGAGCACGGCCGCCGAGGAGGTCAGGAACCCGCGCCGGGACATCCCGCTGGCGATCCTGCGCTCGGGGCTAGCCTCGTTCGCGCTGTACGGCGGGCCGATCCTCGGCATCCTCTTCGTGCTGCCCTCGGAGTCCATCCGCAGCCTCGGCGGCTTCATCGACGCCTCCAAGGCAGCCTTCACCGTCTACGGCGGGCACATCGCGGCCGACGGCACCGTCACCCTCTCCGGCGCGGGCGCCGTGCTGGGCGGCATCGCGGCGGCCGGCCTGATCATCGCGCTCCTGACCAGCGGCGTCACCTGGGCCATGGGTGCGCACCGGGCCCAGGCCGTGGCCTGCGCCGACGGCGCCGGGCCGGCCTGGCTGGGCAAGATCTCCGAAACGCGCGGCACGCCCGTCCGCGTCAACCTGCTCTCCGCGGTGATCGCCTCCGCGCTGTTCGTGGTCACCCTCAACCTCACGGGCGGGAACGCGGAGAAGTACTTCGCCGCCGGGATCAGCCTCACGATCTGCACCACCTTCATCTCGTACGTGATCACCTTCCCCTCGCTGCTGATGCTGCGCCGCAAGTACCCCGACACCCCGCGCCCGTACGCGGTGCCCGGCGGGTGGGCCGGTGCCTGGCTGGTGACGGGGCTGTCCACCGGGCTGGTGCTGTTCACCGTGATCGTGCTGATCTGGCCGGGCTTCGGCGTGGGCTGGTTCGGCACGGCCGGTGACCCGGCCGCCTCGCTGCCCGACGGGTTCGAGGGGCAGCGGACGGCGTACACCCTCAGCCAGGTGATCCCGCTGGCGCTGTTCCTCGTCGTCGGGCTCTGCTTCTACGCCCTCGGGGCGCCGGGACGCCGGGCGGCGCGTGCGGCGGAGGCCGGACGCGCGGCCGACGGGTCTTCGCAGGACGGGAGTTCGGCGTCCGTGGAGGCGGCAGCGGGGCTGCCCTCGCCGCGCTGAGGCCGTGCCGGGGTGCCGGGGCCGTCGCCGAGGGGCGGCGGCCCCGGCACCCCGGTGTCACGGGGCGGTGCCGTCCCGGGCGAGGACGCCGTGGGCGTCCAGCGCGACCGCGCCCGAGGGGTGGACCAGCAGCGGGTTCACCTCCAGCTCGGCCAGCTCCGGGTGTTCGACGGCGACCCGGGCCAGCGCGGTCAGCGCCCGCGCCGCCGCGTCGACGTCCAGGGAGGGCGCCCCGCGCCAGCCGTGCAGCAGCGGCGCGTGCCGCAGCGACAGCAGCAGGTTGCGGGCCCGCGCGTGGGTGACCGGCGCGAGGCAGAGGGCGGTGTCCGCGAGCAGTTCGGCCGTGACGCCGCCGATGCCCGCCATCAGCACCGGCCCGAAGGCCGGATCGTGCCGTACCCCGGCGATGAGTTCGACGGCGTGCGGGATGCGGGCCATGGCCTCGACGGCGTACGACCCGGCCGCCGTGGCCCGGCTCATCCGCGCGAACGCGGCCCGCAGCCGGGCCTCGTCGCCGATGCCGAGCGCGACGCCGCCCGCCTCCGTCTTGTGCGCCAGGCCCATCGCCTTCAGCACCAGCGGGAAGCCGACGCGTCCCGCCGCCTCGGCCGCCTCGTCGGCCGTGGTCACGAACTCGGCCTCGGGGAAGACGATTCCGCGGGCGCCGAGCAGCTCCCGCAGCGTGCGGTACCCGCCGTCGCACACGGGCGCCGCCGTGGCCCCGTCCGCGTCCGGGTCGGGGCCCGGGGGCGGGGCGCCGTCGTCCAGGCGGGTGCCCTCCGCCCAGCGGACGGCGTTGGCCAGCGCCGCGGCCGCCTGCTCGACGCGCTCGTAGACGGGGACGCCCCGGGAGCGCAGCAGCCGCAGGGCGGCCGTGTCCCGCGCCATCGTGTGCACGACCAGCGGACGGCCCGACTCCCCGACGGCGTCCGCGAGTTCGGTGGCCACCGCGCACTCCAGCCACTCGTGCTCGGGGTTGTCGCTGGCGTAGTCGCCGAAGTAGCCGGTGAGCACGGCCGCGTCCGCGTCGCCGGTCAGCAGCGTCCGGGCGACCCGCGCGTAGGTGGTCAGATCGGCCTCGCCCGCGCCCGCGAGGTCCACGGGGTTGCCGCGGGCCGCGCCGGCGGGCAGCAGCCGGGACAGCGCCTCGGCCGTGTCCGGGGAGGGCTCGGCCACGTCGAGCCCGCGCTCGGCGAGCTCGTCCGCGGCCAGCGCGCCCTGCCCGCCGCTGTCCCCCGCGACCGCGACCCGGCGCCCGGTGGCGCGGGCCGGGGAGAGCAACGCGACGGCCGTGTCGACGAGTTCGCCCGCGCTGTCCAGCAGCAGCGCGCCCGCCTCCTGGCACATGGAACGGACCGTGGCGCGGGCGCTGACCAGCGCGCCGGTGTGCGAGGCCGCGGCCCGGCCGGAGGCGGCGCTGCGGCCGACGGTGAGCAGCAGCACGGGCTTGCCCGCGTCCCGCGCGGCGGCGAGGGTGCGGGCGAGGCGGCGGCCGTCGCGGAAGTCCTCGATGTACGCGGCGATCACCCGGGTCGGCTCGTGCCCGACGAGGCTGTCCAGCACGTCGGCCGCGTCGATCCCGCGCTGGTTCCCGAGCGAGACGAAACGGGAGATGCCCTGGCCGGAGCGGCGCAGCAGCCGGGCCAGTTCGAGCGCGAGGTTGCCGCTCTGCGAGACCAGGCCGATGTCGCCGCGCGGGAACTCGCCCCAGGTCAGGTTGAGTTCGGTGCCGGTGTCGACGACGCCCATGCAGTTCGGGCCGAGCAGCCGGCCGCCGTGCGCGGCGACCAGAGCGGCGAGCGCGCGTTCCTCGGCGGGCGCGGACGCCGGCCCCTCCTCGCCGTGGGCGCCGGAGGTGACGACGGTGAACTGCCGTGCCCCCACGGCCAGTCCGTCCAGCACGGTCTGCCGGACGGAGGGCGGGGGCACGGCGACCACGACGTGCTCGGGCCGCGCGCCGAGCGCGTCCAGCGAGGGGCGGAAGGGGACCCCGCCGAGGGCGCCGCCGCGCCGGTTGACCAGGTGCACGGCGCGGCGGTCCCGTCCGGCGAGGGCGCCTGTGGCCAGCCAGTAGCCCCACTTGCGGGGCGACTCGGACGCGCCGACGACGGCCACCGAGCCCGGGTCGAACAGCGGCCCGGCGAGCGGGTGCGCCGCTTCCGCCCGGTGTTCCGAAGGGGCCACGTCGCCCTCGTCGGGAGGCTGTTGGGGAGTCACCTGTACCACCCGAACCTTTCGGCCATGACCGGCAGCCGGTCGGCGACGAGGGCGTGCGCGGCGGCGCGGGGCGTGCTGCCGTCGGCGTCGGCGCGGGCCAGCATCCGGTCGATCAGCGCGCGCATGGACCGCCGGGTGTAGGCGAAGGCGGCGTCCGCGTCGGCCGGGACGTCACCGAAGAGGGTCCACCACCACCAGGCGTTGGTACCGGAGTTGACCACCACGTCCGGCAGCACCGTCACCCCGCGGTCGGTGAGCAGCTTCTCCGCGCCCGGCAGCACGGGCATGTTGGCCGCCTCGACGATCAGCCCGGCCGTGACCAGGTGCTGGTTGTCCTCGTCGATCGCGTAACTGACGGCGGCGGGCACCAGCACGTCGGCCCCGGCCTCCAGCCACGCCTCACGCGGCAGCCGCCGCACCGACTCCGGGAGGCCCTCGCGGCGTACGGCGCCGTGCCCGTCGCGCGCGGCGAGCAGCGCCTCGACGTCGAGCCCGGCCGGGTCGGCGAGGGTGCCGTGCACATCGGCGACGGCGACGACCCGCAGCCCGGCGCGGGCCAGGAACCGCGCGGTGGCGCCGCCCATGGTGCCCAGCCCCTGCACGGCGACGGTCGTCTCCCCGTACGGGGTGCCCGCGCGGTCCAGGGTGGCGAGCACGGCCTCGGCGACCCCGCAGCCGCCGACGAGTTCGTCCAGACCGATGCCGTCCACCTCGACGGCGAACGCGTCGGCGAGCCGCTGCCGCGCGGCCTCCTCGTCGTCCAGCAGCGGGTGCACGGCCTGCACCGTGGAGTCGATCCCGGCCTCCCGCGCGGCGCGGTCGACGGTGTCCTGGGTGAGCCCGAGGTCCTCGCCCGTCGTCCAGAACTGTTCGACGATCGGGCGCACGGCCCGCAGGAAGCGCACGAGGACGCCGTACGCCTCCGGGTCGCGCGGGTCGCAGTCGATGCCGCCCTTGGCGCCGCCGAGCGGGATGTAGCGGGCCTCGGGGTCGTAGTGCAGGGCTTCCTTCATCGTCATGCCGCGCGCGAGGCCGGTCACCTCCTCCAGGGTGCAGCCCTCGCGCATCCGCAGCCCGCCGCTGGAGACGCCGCGCAGCAGCCGGTCGACGACGACGTGGCCCCGGCGCCCGGTGACGGGGTCGGTCCAGGTGGTGGCGAGCAACGGCGCGGGCAGGGCGGCCGGTTCGGGGGTGCGGGCGGGTTCCTGGGTCGTGGCGGGGGCGGTCACGGGGTGGGCTCCTCGGTGCTCTGCGGGTGTGTGGCCGGTGCGGTTTCGGGGACGACGACCAGGGTCGGTCCGGGGAAGGTGAGCGCGGTGCGCAGCGCGGCGGACAGCTCGTCCGGGGTGCGGGCGTGCGCGCCGGCGCCGCCGTAGGCGCGGGCGAGCGCCGGGAGGTCGACGGCGGGCAGGTCGACGGCGGTGGGGGAGTCGCCGCGTGCGGCCATCCCGTCGCGGATCTCGCCGTAGCCGCCGTTGTCGAACACCACGACGGGCAGCGGCAGTCGGAGCGCGGCGGCCGTCGCCAGCTCCTGCACGCTGAACTGGAGCCCGCCGTCCCCGCTGAGCGCGACGACCTGGCGGTCCGGTGCCGCGGCCTTGGCGCCGACGGCGGCGGGCAGCGCGTACCCGAGCGTGCCGAAGCCGGTCGGGTGGAGATACCGGCCCGAGGGGCCGAGCGGCAGGTGCGGGAGCGCGCCGTAGTAGCAGCACTGCGCGCTGTCGGAGGTGAGCACGGCGTCCTCGTCCAGCACGGACCGCAGCGCGTCGAGGTACGGCACCCAGCGCGCGTCCCGCTCCCGGGTCTCGGCGGTACGCGCCCGGCGCAGCGCCCCGGCCTCCTCCGGCGCGCGGGGGCGCGGGTCCGGCGCGCACGCGTCCAACTCGCGGTGCAGCGCGTCGAGTACGGCCCCCGCGTCGCCGACCAGCGGGACGTCCGCGGGGAGCCCGGCGTACATCTGGCCCGGGTCGGCGTCGGCCCGGAGCAGGGTGCCGCGCAGCGGGAGCCGGTCCACCCAGGTGTCGGCCTCGGCGAGTTCGGTGCCGACGGCGAGGACCACGTCGCGCTCCGCGAGCCACTCCTGGACGGCGGGGCTGTGCAGCCCGACGCCGAGCGCCAGCGGATGCGTCTCGTCCAGCACGCCCTTGCCGTTCGCCGTCGTCACCAGCGGAGCCCCGAGCCGCTCGGCCAGCGTCCGCAGCCCGGCGGCGGCCCCGCGCGCGCCGCCGCCGGCGACCAGCGCGGGCCGCTCCGCCGCGGCCAGCGCCCGCGCGGCGGCGCGCACCGGCTCCGGCGCGGGGGAGGCGGGCACCACGGGCGGCGCGGTGCAGGGCGGGCCCGGGTCCCCGGTGGCCTCCAGCAGGTCGAGCGGGATCTCCAGGTGGGCGGGGCGGGGCCGGCCGCCGGTGAAGAGGGCGAAGGCGCGGGCCACGGCCGGGCCGATCTCGGCCACCGAGCTCACCCGGTGGCTGAAGGCGACGACGCCGTCCAGCGCCCGGGTCTGGCTGCGCATCTCGTGCAGCAGCCCCGTCGGCAGCGCCGGGTGGCGCAGCGGCATCCCCGGCGAGACGACGAGCAGCGGAACGCTGTCCGAGTACGCCTGCCCGGCCGCCGCCGCGATGTTGAGCAGCGCGGGCCCCGTGGTGGTGACGGCGACGCCGGGGCGACCGGTGAGGCGCGCGTACGCGTCGGCGGCGTACCCCGCGCCCTGCTCGTGCCGGGGGTTGACGTGCCGGATGCCGTGCCGGGGGAGGTGCCGGTAGATCTCCAGGTTGTGCGTGCCGGGGATGCCGAAGGCGAGTTCGGCGCCGTGCGCGGCGAGGGCCCGCACCAGCGCCTCCCCGCCGGTGACGGGGGTCCGGGCGTCCTCAACTGCCAGGAGTGGCAGTCCTGTTGAGGCTTCGCGGGTGGTGGTGGGCGTGCTCATCACAGGCTCCGGGAGATGATCAGTCGCATGATGTCGGAGGTTCCTTCCTCGATCTCCTCCAGCTTCGCGTCGCGCATCCAGCGCTCCACGGGGTGCTCGCGCGAGTAGCCCCAGCCGCCGAGCGTCTGGACGGCGGCCCAGGTGCACCACGCCGCGGTCTCGGAGGCGGAGAGCTTCGCCATGGCGGCCTCGGCCGTCGCGTCGAGCCCCGCGTCGAGGCGTTTGGCGGCGCGCCAGGTCGCAAGCCGGGACTCGGCGATGCGGCGCCGCATGTCGGCCAGCCGGAAGGCGACGGCCTGGTGCTCCACGAGCGGCTTCCCGAACTGCTCGCGCTCCTTGGCGTACGCCGTGGCGTACTCGAAGGCGGCGCGCGCGACACCGGTGGCCGCGGCGCCCAGCACCACGCGCGAGATGTCGAAGGTCCGCATCAGTCCGGAGAAGCCCGCGCCCTCGGCGCCGAGCCGGTCCTCCTCGGGGACGAAGACCTCGTCGAGGAAGATCTCCCGGCAGACGATGGCCCGTTGGCCCATCTTCCGCATCGGCGCGCCGAAGCGCAGCCCCTCGGCGTCGCCGCGCAGCAGGAACGCGGTGACGCCGCGTGCCCGCGCCGCCGGGTCGGTCTTGGCGAAGACGACGTACTGTCCGGCCTCGCCCGCGTTGGAGATCCACGCCTTCTGGCCGCGGAGCAGGTACCCCCGGCGCCCCTCGCGGGTGGCGGGGGCCGCGGTGGTGCGGATGGACGCGGCGTCGGAACCGGCCTCGGGTTCGGTGGTGGCGAGCGCGGTCATGGGGGTGTCCGGGCCGGTGAGCGGGGTGAGCCAGGTGCGCTTCTGCTCCTCGGTGCCGAGCGCGAGCACGGGGTCGGCGAAGAACCCGTTCGAGCACAGCAGGTTGCCGATGCCCAGGTCGCCGACGCACAGCTCCTCCTGCACGAGGCACTGCGTGAACACGTCCGTGAACCCGCCGCCCCCGTACTCCTCCGGAAGCATGAACCCGGTGATGCCGACCTCGGCGGCGGCCCGCCACAGGTCACGGGGTGTGACGGTGTCGTCCTCGTCGACGTCGTGCGCGCGGGGGCGGATGCGCTCGCGCGCGAAGGTGCGGGTGAGGTCGACGATGTCGCTCTGCTCGGGCGTCAACGGGCAGAGCTCCGTGGGGAGATCCGCGGGGAGATCGGCCATGGTCCCTCCGGCTGGGCGTGGTGGCTCGGGGCGGGCGCGCGGGCAGGGCACGCGCCCGGTAACTGAATAGCGATTCAGTACGTGGGCTCAGTATCGGGACCGTGCCGAACGTGTGTCAACGGGGCGGGCCAGGTGCGTACTGATTGGCGAGTCAGGAGTGGTTGACGTGCCGCACCGTGCCGTGCGAGGTGCGGCGCGGGAGGGCGCGGGTCGGGGCTCGCGCGGCACGCCGGGCGCCCCGCCGTGCCGCGGTTGCCCCGCCGGTGCGGGCTCCCCGGCGTCCCGGCCGGGGTAGGCGGCGGGTGCGGCACCCGCCCTCCGGGGCGCCGGCGGCCCGCCCCGTTCCGCCGTGCCGGGGACTCATCAACTCGTCCTCGTCGCAGGGGAATTGCGCGCCGTATTACCCGGGAGTTTCGTCAAACGCGTGCGCGAAAAGGTCACTCGATAGGGGCTGGCGAGGGGTGGCGAATATGCCAACCGTGCCCTGTCCCGGTTCTCCTGGCGATTAGCGTGGCTCCGGCGCTGGAAGAGACCGCGCCGCCACCCGAATTCACCGCCATGAGACCTCAACTCGCCCGAGGAATCCGATGCCTGAACCCCCGAGCCACGCGGCGCCGACCGGAAAGGCGGCGAACGGCTCCGCCCGGCACGGCAGGGCACCGGTGAGGGAGAGCGCCGCCGACGCGGCCCTGCGCCACAGCGCGGTGCGTCAGGCCGTGGTGCCCGCCGTGACCGTCTCCGGCGCGGCCGCCGCCGTCACCGCCTACGCCCTGACCCGCACCGGCAGCGGCGCCGCCGCACGCACGGACCCCGCGCTGTGGGCCGCGTTCGGCGGCGGCCTGCTGTTCGTCTGCCTCGTCGTCGCCCTCGCCGCGCACCACGCGTCCGCCTCGGCCCGCGCGGCGCAGGAACGGTACGCGGCGCTCCGCCGGTCCGTCGCCCGCGGCCGCGCCGAGGCCCGCACGCTGGTGCGCGGGCTCGAACAGGGCGAGCGGCTCCCCGAGCGCACCGGCACCCCGCCGCCGGACGGTCCCGACCCCGAGGCCGACGCGCTCGACCACCTCGCCCACGAGATCGGCCTCGCCCGCCGCACCGCCGAGGAGGCGATCGGCCGCGCCGCCGCCTTCGTCGAGAGCAGCTCCAGCGGGAGCCAGGAGCAGGTCGAGGTCTTCGTCAACCTCTCGCGCAGGCTCCAGTCCCTGGTGCACCGCGAGATCGAGCTGCTGGACGAGCTGGAGAACAAGGTCGAGGACCCCGACCTGCTCAAGGGCCTCTTCCAGCTCGACCACCTGACCACCCGCATCCGGCGGCACGCGGAGAACCTCGCCGTCCTCGGCGGCGCCGTCTCCCGCCGCCAGTGGAACCGGCCCGTCACCACCACCGAGGTGCTCCGCTCCGCCACGGCCGAGGTCGAGCAGTACTCGCGGGTGAAGCTCGTCCCGCCGGTCCAGGGCACCCTGAGCGGGCACGCCGTCGCCGACGTCATCCACCTGCTCGCCGAACTCGTCGAGAACGCCACGGTGTTCTCCTCCCCGCAGACCCACGTCGTGCTGCGCGCCCAGCAGGTGACGGCCGGGCTCGCGATCGAGGTCGAGGACCGCGGTCTGGGCATGACGCCCGCCGAGCAGAACCGGATGAACGCCGTCCTCTCCGACCCGGACCGGGTCGACGTCGGCCAGCTGCTCCAGGACGGCCGGATCGGCCTGTTCGTCGTCTCGGCCCTCGCCCGGCGGCACGGCATCGTCGTCCAGCTGCAGAGCAACATCTACGGCGGCATCCAGGCCGTCCTGGTCCTGCCCCGCGACCTGCTCGGCGCCGAACAGGCGGCCGTGGAGGCCGGGCCCTCGGCGAAGACCGAGGAGGCTCCGTCCGCCGCCGGCTCCGCCGCGGAGGCGGCGACTTCGGCGTCCGGCGCGTCCCCGGCCGCTCAGCCCGCCGCGGGCACGGGTACGCCGCCCGCCGGGGTGCCGGGCCCGCGGCACGCGGCGCCCGCCGGTGAGCCCGTCGTCGCCGGTGGCCAGGCGGCCGGTGAGCCGCGGCCGTTGCCCCGGCGCAGGCCGCAGGGCGGCGGCCCCGGCTCGTACGCGACGCCCGAGCCGCCGCCGATATCCACCACCGTCCGCGACCCCGCCGGAACCCCCGCGGGCCCGGCGCCCGAGACGCCCCCGGCACCGGAACCCCCGGTCACGGAGCCGCAGCCGACCGCCGAACAGCCCCCGCACGCCCCGGAGTTCGCCGACCCGCGCGCGTACGCCCCGGAGCACGCCGGAGCCCCGCCGCACGCCGACGGAGCGACCCCCGGTGGCGTCCCCGTCCCCGGCCCCCCGCACGTCGTCGGCACACCGGCGGCCGGGGTGCCCGCCGGGGGCGAGGGGGCGCCGGAGGCGGCCGGCGGTGTGGTGCCCTGCGGGGACCGGCCCGGGCTGCCGAGGCGGCAGCGCCAGCAGCACCTCGTTCCCGAACTGCGCGCACCGGCGGCCACGCGCCGGAGCGCCGAGCACGCCGACGATTCCGACCGGGGGCACGACCCCGGTCTGATGGCCGCCTTCCAGCGCGGCACGAGCCTTGCCGAGGACACCGACAGCTATGACGACAGCCATACCGACGGCATCGGCGGCGCAGCCGCCGCCCCCGGGGCTCCGGCCCGGACAGCACCGGAGGGACCCGCGGACCCCGGATTCCCCGGTTCCGCCGACTCCCGGGCCCCGGCCGGAGATGTCCCTCCGTCCGGAGAGCTCCCCCGCCCCGCCCGTTAGTGCGGCCTCGTCCCCCAAGGAGAAGAACGCGATCATGGTGAGCGAAGCACCCGTCGGCCAGAACTCGGACCTCTCCTGGCTGCTGACCGGACTCGTCCAGCGCGTGCCGCACTCGCACAGTGCCCTTCTGCTGTCCTCGGACGGACTGGTGAAGGCCGTGCACGGCCTCGACCCCGACACCGCCGACCACATGGCGGCGCTCGCCTCCGGCCTCTACTCGCTGGCCCGCAGCGCCGGGGTGCGGCTGGGGGACGGGGGCGAGGTGCGGCAGGTCGTCGTCGAGCTGGACTCCTCGCTGCTGTTCGTCTCGACCGCGGGCCAGGGCGCCTGCCTCGCGGTCGCCGCGAGCCGGGAGGCGGACGCGGCGGTGCTGGGCTACGAGATGGCGATGCTGGTCAAGAGCGTCCGCTCCTCGCTGGCCACGCCCGCGCGGCAGCCGGCGGGGCGCTGAGGCCACGGATGGGAGACGACCAGCGGGGCGCTCCGTGGCTCGACGGTGACGCGGGCCGGCTGGTCCGCCCGTACACGGTCAGCGACGGACGGACCCGCCCCTCGGCCCAGTTCGACCTGATGACGCTGGTGATGGCCACCGAGAGCCGTCCCCAGAGCTATCTGGGCCCGGATCACACGCATGTGCTGGACCTGTGCGGCGGACCCGTCTCGGTGGCGGAGATCGCCGCGCAGATCGGGCAGCCCGTCGTCGTCACCAAGGTGCTGCTGTCCGACCTGGTGGACTGCGGCGCCGTCACCACGCGGGAACCGACCCGGGTGCCCCTGGGCCCGAACCCGACCGACCGAGAACTGCTGGAGGCGGTGCTGGATGGGCTCCGTAAACGACTCTGAGGCGAAAGGCGTCGCCGATCCCTTCCCGACCGCGCTGAAGATCCTGGTCGCGGGCGGGTTCGGGGTCGGCAAGACCACGCTGGTCGGCGCCGTGAGCGAGATCGAGCCGCTGAGTACGGAGGAGGTGCTGACCCAGGTCAGCGCGGCGACGGACAGTCTGGAGGGCGTCGAGCAGAAGACGTCCACGACGGTCGCCATGGATTTCGGGCGGATCACGCTCGGCGTGGACCATGTGCTCTATCTCTTCGGAACGCCGGGCCAGGAGCGTTTCTGGTTCATGTGGGACGAGTTGTCGGAGGGGGCACTCGGCGCGGTCGTGCTGGCCGACACCAGAAGGCTCGAACAGTGCTTCGCCGCCGTCGATTTCTTCGAGCGGCGAGGAATCGGATTCGTCGTCGCGGTCAACGAATTCGACGACTCGCACCGTTACGGGACGGAGGAGGTGCGCGCTGCGATCGATCTCGATCCGATGGTGCCCGTGGTCCGGTGCGACGCGCGCCGTCAGGATTCGGCCACGGCCGTTCTGGTCGCCCTCGTCCGCCACTTGATCGACGCGCGCCGTGCGGCGGCCCGGACGGTCGACGCGCTCTGACCCGCCTCCGGCGGCGCAGCGCGTACGGCACGACCGGCGGTGTGCGAAAGCGTTGATTGGCGTGTCGTTCTGTGGTGTCTTCTGGGGTATGAACGCTGAGTCGTTGGCACGACGGAGTTTTCTGGCGGTGAGCGGCGGCGCCCTCGCGGGCTGGGCCGCCTTCAGCTCACAGAAGGCGGCCTTCGCCGCCACCGGGGCGAACACGGAGTGGGATGCCGACCCGCGCACCTTCGCGGTCAACCGGGAGCCCGCGCGTACGGCCCTCGTCCCGCACCGTGACGCGGAAGCGGCGCTGCGCGGCGCGCCCCGCGCCGAGTCCCCCTACTACCTGTCCCTGAACGGCGATTGGCGCTTCCGCTGGTCCGAGAACCCGGACAAGCGGCCGACGGGCTTCCACGAGCCCGGCTACGACGACAGCGGCTGGGACCGCATCCCGGTGCCGGCCAACTGGGAGCTGCACGGCTACCGCGAGCCGATCTACCTCAACGTCGACTACCCCTGGACCGGCTACGAGAAGCCGGCGCCGCCGCACGTCCCGAAGTCCTTCAACCCGGTCGGCTCCTACCGCCGCACCTTCGAGGTGCCGGACGGCTGGGACGGGCGCAGCACCCTGCTCTCCTTCCAGGGTGTGAAGTCCGCCTTCTTCGTCTGGGTCAACGGCCGGAAGGCCGGATACAGCGAAGACAGCTTCACCCCGGCCGAGTTCGACATCGGGCCGCTGCTGCGCGCGGGCACCAACACCCTCGCCGTCGAGGTGTTCCGCTGGTCCGACGGCAGCTGGCTGGAGGACCAGGACATGATCGACGTGTCCGGGATCTTCCGCGAGGTGTACCTCTACTCCGTGCCCCGCGTGCACCTGGACGACGTCGAGGTCCGCACCGCCTTCGACGGCGCCGACGCCCGCCTCACCCTCGCCACCCGGCTGCGCAACCGCACGGGCGAGGCCGCGGGCGCGTACACCGTCACCGCCGAGCTGTACGACGCCGACGGCGAACGCGTCGCCACCGAGGGCCGGTTGAGCGGCGCCGTCCGCCCGCCCGCGCACGGGACGGCCGAGCTGGAACTGGCCGCCACGGTGCGCGCGCCGGACCGGTGGTCGGCCGAGCAGCCGGCCCTCTACACCCTCGTCCTCACCAGCGAGGGACCCGGCGGGAGGAGCGCCGCGCGCGAGGTGCAGCGCGTCCGGTTCGGCTTCCGGGAGATCACCTTCGGCCCGGGCCGGCTGGAGATCAACGGCAGGCCGCTCGTCCTGTGCGGCGCCAACCGGCACGAGTTCGACCCGGACCACGGGCAGGCCGTGCCCGAGGAGACGATGCTGCGCGACGTGCGGCTGATGAAACGCTTCAACATCAACGCCGTCCGCACCTCGCACTACCCCAACTCCCCGCGCTGGCTGGAACTCTGCGACGAGTACGGCCTGTACGTCGTCGACGAGGCCAACCTGGAGACGCACGGCGTCCGCGATGTCCTCCCCGGCTCCCTCCCCGAGTGGACCGACGCCTGCGTCGACCGGATGCGCAGCATGGTCGAACGCGACAAGAACCACCCCAGCGTCCTCATCTGGTCGCTCGGCAACGAGGCCGGAAAGGGCGGCACCTTCCGCGCCATGGCCGACTGGACGCACCAGCGGGACCCGTCCCGCCCGGTGCACTACGAGGGCATGAACGAGGTCGCCGACGTCGAGTCCCGGATGTACGCCCGGCCGGCCGAGGTCGAGGAGTACGGGAAGTCCGGCGACGAGAAGCCGTTCCTGCTGTGCGAGTACGCGCACGCGATGGGCAACAGCGTCGGCAACCTGCGCGAGTACTGGGACCTGTTCGAGCGGTACCCGAACCTGCACGGCGGCTTTATCTGGGACTTCGTCGACCAGAGCATCCGGTTGCCCGTCCCCGGCGACCCCTCCCGCACCTACCTCTCCTACGGCGGCGACTGGAAGCAGGGCTACCCCACCGACGGCAACTTCTCCTGCAACGGCATCGTCACCGCCGACCGCCGTCCCGAGCCGGAGATCTGGGAGGTCAAGCACGTCTACCAGCGGATGACCTTCGCGCCCGCCGAGGGCGGCGGCCCGGCCCGGGTCGCCGTCACCAACAAGCAGCTGTTCACCGGGCTCGGCGCGTACGAGCTGCGCTGGGAACTCACCCGCGACGGCACCCGCGTGCAGCACGGTACGACACCGGCGCCCGAGGCCGGGCCCGGCGAGACCGTCACCGTGGACCTCCTCGCGCGGCGCCCCGCCGAGCCGGAACCCGGGGCCGAGTACTGGCTGAACCTGGCGCTCGTGCTCCGCGAGGACACCCGCTGGGCCGAGGCCGGGCACGAGGTCGCCACCGGGCAGGTGCGCGCGGCCGAGTGGGAGCGGCCCGCGCCCGCCGAGCGGGACGCGAAGGCGCCGCCGCCCGTCGAGTTCGAGGAGACCGCACGCGAAGTCACCGTCACCGGACGGGACTTCGCCCTCACCCTCGACAAGCGCACCGGCACCCTCTCCGCCTTCCGGCACGGCGGGACCGCGCTCCTCACCACCGGGCCCGAGCCGAACTTCTGGCGCGGACCGCTGGACAACGACCTCGGGCGCGGCTTCGAGAAGAAGTCCGCCACCTGGAAGGAAGCGGGCGCCCGGCGCACCGTCGAGGAGGTGACCGTCACCCCCGAGGGCCCCTCCGCCGTCGCCGTCCGCGTCGTCTGCGCCCTCCCGACCGAGCCCGCCGCCTCCACCTGGACCACCGTCTTCACCGTGCGCGGCGACGGGGAGGTGCGGGTACGGCACACCCTGGAGCCCGGCAAGGGGCTGCCCGACATCCCCGTCGTCGGCGCCCTGGTCACCCTGCCCGCCGGGCGGGAGACCTTCGAGTGGTTCGGCCGCGGCCCGCACGAGAACTACGCGGACCGCAGGACGGGCGCGCTCGTCGGCCGCTACCGCAGCACCGTTACCGAGCAGTTCCACCCGTACGTCCGGCCCCAGCAGTGCGGGAACGTCACCGGCACCCGCTGGGCGACGCTCACCGGCAAGGACGGCGCCGGGCTGCGCGTGCGCGCGGACGGGGAGCTGCTGGAACTCAGCGCCCTGCACTACGCGCCGTCCGATCTCGACGGCCCGAAGCACCCGCACGAGCTGACGCCGCGTCGGGAGACCGTCCTCGGAGTGAACCACCGGCAGACCGGGGTCGGCGGCAACGACTCCTGGGGAGCGCCTCCGCTGGAGGAATACCTCCTTCACGCGGACCGTACCTACAGCTACGGTTACCGCTTGCGGGCGGTCTGACCGGCCGCGCTCCGGGTACGGGCACGACGGCGTGATCCGGCGCCGTCCGAAGCGTGCGGACGGCATCGGACGGCGACGGAATCGGACAGATGGGAGCACCGTGGGCGTTCGGCAGGACTTCACGACAGCGGCGGACGGCACCGAGGTGGCCACGTTCACCTGGCTGCCCGACGACGCGGAGGGCGCGGGCGCCGTCCCGCGCGGCCTCGTGCAGATCGCCCACGGTGCCGCCGAACACGCCGCGCGCTACGGCAGGTTCGCCCGCTTCCTCAACCGGTACGGGTACGCGGTGGTCGCCTCCGACCACCGCGGCCACGGCCGCACCGCCCCGCACACCGGCGGCCTGGGCGCCGTCGGCGAGGAGGGCTGGCGCAGCACCGTCGAGGACCTGCGCACGGTCGGCGCCCGGGTGCGGGAGGAGCTGCCGCCCGGCACCCCGTACCTCTTCCTCGGGCACAGCATGGGCGCGCAGCTCGCCCGCGACGTCGCCCAGGAGTTCGGCGGCGAGCTGTCCGGGCTGATCCTCAGCGGCACCTTCCGCTCACTGCCCGGCTGCGAGGCCGAGAGCTGGATCCAGCGGCTGGAGAAGGACATCGCGAAGGGCGGCAGAAACGCCCCCTCCACCTTCGTGCCCGAACTCTTCGGCGCCTTCAACAACCCCTACGCCCACCGCACCGGGTACGAATGGCTCTCCCGGGACGAGGACGAGGTCGACGCCTACGTCGCCGACGAGGCCTGCGGCTTCCCCTTCAGCGCGGGCCTCGCCCTGGACTGGGTACGCGGCAGCCGCAAGGTCAACGACCCCGAGCAGCTCGACCGCATCCCGCGCGACCTGCCGGTGCACCTCGCCGTCGGCGACGAGGACCCCTGCAACCAGGGGATGACCCTGGTCTACGAACTCCTGGAGGACTTCCGCTACCTGGGCCTGCGCGACCTCGGCTGGCGCGCGTACTCCGGGGCGCGGCACGAGATCCTCAACGAGACCAACCGGGAGGAGGTCCACACGGACCTCCTCCAGTGGCTGAACGACCGCGTCTGACCGGCAGGTTGGCCGGGGCGGCGGTCACCGCCCCGGCGCCGCCGTCACAGCGGGGCGGGAACCCAGTCGCGGACGAACTCCCGCGCCGAGGCCGGACGCGCGTAGTGCCAGCCCTGCGCCGTGTCGCAGCCCAGCTCCCGCAACTGCGCCGCCTGGTGCTCCGTCTCCACGCCCTCGACGGTGACGTTCAGCCCCAGCGCGTGCGCCAGCGAGACGATGCCGCCGACGAAGGTCACGTCCGCCGGGTCGGCCGGGTGCCGCTGGAGGCCCTGGGTGAAGGAGCGGTCGAGCTTCAGCGTCGTCGCGGGCAGCCGCCGCAGGTTGGCGAGGTTCGAGTAGCCGGTGCCGAAGTCGTCCAGGGCGATGTCCACGCCCATCTCGGCGAGTTGGCGCAGCGGCTTCAGCTCGTCCTCGTCCGCTCCTATCAGCGCGCTCTCGGTGACCTCCAGACACAGGGTGCCCGGCGGGACGCCCGCGGCCTCCAGCACGGCGATCGTGTCCGGGACCAGATCGGGGTTGTGCAGCTGGCGCGGCGAGAGGTTGACGTTGACCCGCATCGGGTGCCCGTCCCGCGCCGCGCCCCCGGCGCCCTGCTCGTTCCACATCACGGCCTGGCGGACGGCCTGTTCCAGCACCCAGCGGCCCAACGGCACGATCAGACCGGTGTGTTCGGCCAGCGGGATGAAACGGTCCGGGCCGAGCCTGCCGTGCACCGGGTGCTCCCAGCGCACCAGCGCCTCGGCCCCGGCGACGGTGCCGTCGTCCATCCGGATCAGCGGCTGGTACTCCAGGAAGAACTCGCTCCGCTCCAGCGCGGCCGGCAGGTGGTTGGTGAGGCTGTGCCGGTCTATGGCCTGCGCGTCCGAGTCCGGGTCGGCCAGCTCGTAGCGGTTCCCGCCGGAGTCCTTCGCCCGGTACATCGTGATGTCCGCGCTGCGCATCACGTCCTCGGGCCGCAGCTCGCCGCTCTCGCCCTCGACGATGCCGATGCTGGCCCGCACCGACAGGTCCCGCCCGTCCAGCGCGATCGGGGTGGCCAGCGCGGCCAGCGCCTGCCGGGCCAGCTCCGTCACGTCGTCCGGGCCCGGGTCGGTGATCAGCGCGGCGAACTCGTCCCCGCCGATGCGGGCGACGAGATGGCCGGGGCCGGTCGCGCAGGACTGGAGCCGCTCGGCGACCGAGACCAGCAACTGGTCGCCCACGGCGTGCCCCAGGCTGTCGTTGACCGCCTTGAAACCGTCTATGTCCAGGTAGCACAGCCCGAAGCGGCGCACCCCGCTGTTCGAGGAGAGGATGCGCTCCAGCCGCTCCGCGAAGAGCGTGCGGTTGGGCAGCCCGGTCAGCTCGTCGTGCGTCGCCTCATACCGCAGGCGGAGGTGGAGGAGGCGGCGCTCGGTGACGTCCTCCATCAGGGCCAGCTGGTACCGCGGTTCGCCCTCCGCGTCCCGCAGCAGCGAGACCGTGAGGTTGGTCCACAGCACCGTGCCGTCGGGCCGCTGGTACGGCTTCTCCACCCGGAAGTGCTCGCGTTCCCCGCGGACGAGCTGACGGTGCATCCGCGCGGCCTCGGGGGCCTCGTCCGGATGCAGCCACTCGCTCATGTTCCGCCGCCGCATGTCCTCCTCGGTACGGCCGAACATCCGCGCCATCGCGCCGTTGGCGTCCATGATGCGGCCGTTCATGTCGGCGATGCCGATGCCGAGCGTCGCGTCCTTGAACACCGCGCGGAACCGCGTCTCGCTCGCGTGCAGCGCCTCCTCGACGGCCGTCTGCGCGGCCAACGCGGCCCGGGACAGGGCCTCTTGCTCCGCGAGCGTCCGCTCCCGCAGCGAGCGCGAGAAGCCCGCCGCGATCGCGTGCTGGAGCCGGGAGCAGCGCGCCCGCGCCTCGTCCGTCGCCAGTGCGGGCCGGGGCAGCTCGGCCCGGGCGCCGCCCTCGTCGGCGGTGCCGTACAGCACCAGGTACGACTCGACGACGCCGAGGATGTGCGGCAGCGCGTCCGGGCTGGTGCAGTGCCCCGCGACGAGGGCCTCGCCCACCCGCTGCCCGACGAGCGGGGAGAAGGGCTGCGCGAACAGGGCCTCGCGGAGCTTGCGCGCCAGCGGGTAGAGGTACTCCTCGAACTCGGCGCGGGTCATGGAGGTCTGCGTCGCCGGGTAGACCGCGCGGCTCCAGATCGTCGCGAACCGACGGAGGCCGTCGTCCTCGAGCCCGTCGGGCTCGTTCACCGTGGTACTCACCCGGTACTACCCACCTTGACCGTCGTCTTCGCCGTGTCCGGACCTTCGGGGCCGTCCGCTTCCCCGCCCTCGGCCGGCTTGCGGCCCACGCCCGCGAGCCCGCTGAGCAGCGCCGGTTCCTCCTGCCCCGGTGGCCCGTCGGGCCGCCAGTGGGGGAGGGGTACCAGGCCGGGCGCCACGGGCTCGAACTCCCCGAAGAATCCGGCGATTTCCTTCCGGCGACGGATCGTCAGCGGGGCGCTGGCCCGCCGGTAGACGTCCCGTACCCCGGCCGTTCCGTAGCCCTCGCCCTCGGTGGCGTGCGTGATCGCCAGGAGACTGCCGGGGGCAAGTGCCGAACCGAGGTCGGCCACCGACTTCTCCGGACCGTCCTTGTCCTCGACGAAGTGCAGCAGCGCGAGCAGCATCAGTGCCACGGGCTTGTCGAAATCCAGCAACTGGCGGGTCTCCGGGCTGTGCAGGATGTCCTGCGGGGAACGGAAATCGGCCGAAACGATACCCGCCCGCTCGTTGCCCTCCAGCACCGCGCGGCTGTGCGCCACCGCCACCGGGTCGTGGTCCACGTACACCACGCGCGCGGTGGGTTCGAGGCGCTGCGCGACCTCGTGCACATTGCCGAAGGAGGGAATGCCGGAGCCGATGTCGAGGAACTGCGTGACGCCTTCCGAGAGCGCGAAGCCGATGGCCCGGCGCATGAACGCGCGGTTCGCCTGCATGATCTTCGGCAGCGCGGGCTGCGCCGCGACCGCCTGCCGTCCGGCCTCCCGGTCGACCTCGAAGTTGTGCGACCCGCCCAGGTAGTAGTCGTACATACGCGACACGCTCGGCACGTTCAGGTCGATGCCCTGCGGGGCCCAGGCGGGACGTTCCATCGATGGGGTCTCCAGGTCGTATCAAGCTCCGGCGGCTTCCCGTCGGAAGATGAGGCTACTGACCTTGACACGGCCGTTGGAAGAAAACGAGAAGTCCGCGGCCGGATCCTGTCATCCCCATAAGGGAGTTTCCGGGCAAAGCGCCCCGGTGCTCACCAGCCGTGTACGCGTGGGTACTTGACGACGGGCGAACCAGGAAGGTTCCCGGGAACCTCTTCGGCGGGCGGGGTGGACGGCACTCCACCCCTGTGTTGTTTAATTGCGAGGCATTTGCAATAACGTTTGATTTTCACCGGGAGTGTGAAACGGATGACCGCCCGTACGATGCGGACTGCCGCCGTTGCAGGCGCGGTGTCGGCGCTGCTGGCCGGCGCGACGGCCTGCTCGGCACCCAGTGGCGGCGAGGGTGCGGGCGGCGGGGAGGACTCCCTGACCGTCGGAGTCGCCCAGGAGCCGGAAACCCTCAGCCCGATGCTCGGGTACGGCAAGGAGGGCAACTCGAAGATATTCGACGGGCTGCTCACCCACGACGCCGAGATGAATCTGAAGCCCGCGCTCGCCACGAAGCTTCCCGAGGTCGCCGACAACGGCAAGAAGTACACGTTCCAGCTGCGGGACGGGGTGAAGTTCAGCGACGGCACACCGTTCACCGCGAAGGACGTCGTCTTCACCTACGAGACCATCCTCGACAAGAAGACCAACAACCCCTCGAAGGGTGAACTCGACGCTCTCGAAAGCGTGAAGGCCGAGGGCGACGACACCGTCGTCTTCACCCTCAAGTACCCCTACGCACCCTTCGCCGAGCGCACCGTGCTGCCCATCGCCTCCGAGAAGGCGGCGAGCGGCCAGGACGTCAACTCCGGTGCGTACAACACCAAGCCGGTCGGTACGGGCCCGTACATCCTCACCGGCTGGCGCAAGGGCGAGAAGCTCAGCTTCAAGGCCAACCCGCACTACTGGGGCGGCGCCCCCGAGGTGAAGAAGTTCACCGTCGCCGTCATCGAGGACGACGACGTGCGCGCCACCCGGCTGCGCTCCGGCGACCTCGACGGCGCCATCCTGCCGCCGAACCTCGCCAAGACCTTCAAGGACGACTCCGGCAAGCGCACGCTGGAGGCCACCACCGCCGACTACCGCGCCGTGACCCTGCCCAGCGGCAACAAGGTCACCGGCGACAAGGCCGTCCGCCGCGCGCTCGACCTCGCCGTCGACCGCGAGGCCATGGTCAAGTCCATCCTCAACGGCGCCGGCCGGCCCGCCTACGGCCCGGTCTCCACCGACAGCGAGTGGTTCGCCAAGGGCACCGAGCGGAAGCGCGACCTGGACGAGGCCAAGAAGATCCTGGACGACGCCGGCTGGAAGCCCGGCAGCGACGGCATCCGCGAAAAGGACGGCGAGCGCGCCGAGTTCACCCTCTGGTACTTCTCCGGCGACAAGCTCCGCCAGGACCACGCCCTCGCCTACGCCTCGGACGCCAAGAAGGCCGGCATCGACGTCAAGGTGCAGGCCGGCAGCCGCGAGGTGATCCAGCCCCGCCTCGACAAGGACGCGATGCTCGCCGGGAACGGCTTCCCCGCCGACCCGGACTTCGACCTGTACCCGGCGCTGCACTCCTCGCAGTCCGGTGAGGGCTGGAACAACATGGCCCAGTACGACAACAAGGCCGTGGACGAGGCCCTCGACGAGGGCCGCCGCACCCGCGACGAGGACGAGCGCCGCACGGCGTACGACACCGTGCAGAAGGAGCTCGCCAAGGACCCGGGCTACACCTTCCTCACGCACATCGACCACGTCTACGTGATCAACGACGGCTGGCAGAAGCTCACCACCCAGGTCGAGCCGCACGACCACGGCATCGGCGCCGGGCCCTGGTGGAACGTCGAGGACTGGCAGCGCAAGAAGTGACATCGCAGCACGCCCCCGGGCGCGGGCCGGCCACCGCGCCGGACCCCGCGCCCGGGCGCCCGTCCGCGCCCGGGGTGCGCCGGCCCCTGGCGCTGCCCGCCGCCCGCCTCGCCGGGCGGCGGCTGCTCGCCTCCGTGCCCGTCCTGCTGGCCGTCACCCTCGGGGTGTTCGCGCTCGCCGCCGCGTCCCCGTTCGACCCGGTGCAGCAGTACGCGGGCACGGCCGGGCTCAACGCCTCGCAGGAGACGCTCGACCAGCTGCGCCACAACCTCGGCGCCGACGACCCGTTCCCCGTCCGCTGGTGGCGCTGGCTCACCGCCGCGCTCGGCGGCGACCTCGGCGACTCCACCGCGCTGCGCCAGCCCGTCGCGCAGGTCATCGGTGAACGCCTCGGCTGGTCCGTGCTGTTGTGCGCCGCCGGGTTCGCGCTCGCCGTCCTGCTCGGCACCGCGCTCGGCGTCGCCGCCGCCCGCCGCAGGGGCGGCCTCCTCGACCGCTGCGTCACCTCGGCCGCGTACACCCTGGAGGCCGCGCCCCCGTTCTGGATCGGCCTGCTCGCCGTCTGGCTGTTCGCGCTCAAGCTCGGCGTGCTGCCCGCGGGCGGCCTCACCGGCACCGACAGCGAGGTCGTCACCGCCGGAGCCCTGGCCACCCACCTGATCCTCCCGGCGAGCGTGCTCGCGCTCACCCAGCTCCCCTGGTTCCTGCTGTACGTGCGCCAGGGCGTCGGCGACGCGCTCGACGAGGACCCGGTACGCGGGGCCCGCGCCCGCGGCCTGCGCGAGCGCACCGTCCTGCTCGGGCACGCGCTGCGCTCAGGGCTGCTGCCGGTGCTCACCCTCGTCGGCTCCCGGGTGCCCGAACTCATCACCGGCGTGCTGCTCATCGAGACCGTCTTCAGCTGGCCCGGCATCGCCTCCGCCACCGTCGAGGCCGCCACCGCCGCCGACTTCTCGCTGCTCGCGGCACTGACGGCGCTCGCCACCGTCGCCGTGCTCCTGGGCAACCTGCTCTCCGACCTGCTGTACGGGCTGGCGGACCCGCGCGTCGCACTGGAGGAGCTGTGACCCCGACGAACCCGCCGCACACCACCGTCGCCGAGCGGCCCCGCGCCGAGCAGCCGGAGCAGGACCGTGCCCCGGACGGCGCCGAGCGGCTCCGCCGCGTGCGCGGGGCAGCCCGGGGTACCCGCTCCTACCGGGCGCTGCGGACGCGGACCTCGGTGGCGCTGGTCGCCCTGACGGTGCTCACCGTGCTGCTCGTCCCGCCGCTCATCCCGCTCGACGAGCAGGCCGTCGACCTCGCGGCGAAGCTCCAACCCCCGTCCGGGGCGCACCTGTTCGGCACCGACGACAACGGCCGGGACGTGCTGCTGCGCAGCATCTACGGGCTGCGCGTCTCGCTGCTCGTCGGCGTGGTGGCCGCGCTGGTGGCGAGCGTCATCGGCACCGCCGTCGGCGCCGCAGCGGGCGCGGCCGGCGGCCGTACGGACCGGCTGGTGATGCGCGTCGTGGACGTCTTCTCCTCGGTGCCGCACCTGCTGCTCGGGATCTTCATCGTCGCCATGTTCCGCCCCGGCGTCTGGCCCGTGGTGATCTCCGTGGGCCTGACCCACTGGCTGTCCACGGCGCGGATCGTGCGGGCCGAGGTGCTCTCGCTGCGCTCGCGCCCGTACATCGACGCGGCCGTCTCCGGCGGTGCCTCGCGGCGCCGGGTGCTCACGCGGCACCTGCTGCCCGGGGTGCTGCCGCAGGCCGGGCTCGCGGCCGTGCTGATGGTGCCGCACGCGATCTGGCACGAGACCGCGCTGTCCTTCCTCGGCCTCGGCCTGCCCACCCACCGGGCCAGCCTCGGCAACATGATCCAGGACGCGCGCGGCACGCTCCTCGCCGGTGACTGGTGGCCCACGCTCTTCCCCGGCCTGTTCATCATCGTCCCGACTCTCGCCGTCGCCGGGCTCGCGGGCGTCTGGCGCGAGCGCATCAACCCGCGCCGCCGATCGGAGCTGACCCTGTGACCCCCACCGGAACGCACGATCCCGTGGCCGCGGGCGTCACGGAGGAGCGGCCCGCGGAGTCCGCCACCGCCCCGCTGCTGTCCGTGCGCGAGCTGAACGTCCGCTTCCGCACCCGGGAACGGCCGCCGGGCGGCCGCCGGTTCCGGGGCCCGCGCCCGGGGCGGTTCGCCGAGATCGCCGCCGTCACCGGGGTCTCCTTCGACCTGGCGCCCGGCGAGTGCCTGGCGCTGGTCGGCGAGAGCGGCTGCGGCAAGTCCGTCCTCGCCTCGGCCCTGCTCGGGCTGCTGCCCGGCAACGCGTACACCAGCGGCAGCGCCGTCCTCGGCGACGGGCTCGACCTCATCACCGCCGACGAGACCACCCTCGCCCGGGGCGTACGCGGCCGCCGCGTCGGCCTCGTACCGCAGAGCCCCGCCGCGCACCTCACCCCGGTGCGGACGGTGCGCGCGCAGCTGGAGGAGACCGTCGCCGAACTGACCGGCACCCCGCGCGCCGGGCTGGCGGACGCCGCGCGGGAGGCGGCCGCGCGGGCCGCGTTCCCCGAGGACCATCTCGACGCCTACCCGCACCAGTTGTCCGGCGGCCTGGCCCAGCGCGCGGCCACCGCCCTCGCGCTGGTCGGCGAGGCGCCGGTGCTGCTGGCCGACGAGCCCACCACGGGCCTCGACCGCGACCTGGTCTCCCGCACCGTCGACGAGCTCCGCCGGCACACCGAGGCGGGCCACGGCCTGCTGATCATCACCCACGACCTGGCCGCCGCCGAACGCGTCGCCGACCGGGTCGCCGTGATGTACGCGGGCCGGATCGTCGAACTCGCCGACGCGCGGGGCTTCTTCGGCTCCCCGGGCCCCCGGCACCCCTACGCCCGCGGGCTGCTCGACGCCCTCCCGGAGCGCGCCTTCACGCCCGTCCCCGGCATGCCGCCCGAGCTCGGCGCGCTGCCCGAGGGCTGCGCCTTCGCCCCGCGCTGCGCGCACGCCGACGAGCGCTGCGCCGTCCTCCCGCCCCTCACCGGCGGCACGGCCTGCCACCACCCGCTGACCACCGAACCGGACGGGGACCTCCTGGTCCCCGAGAACGCGGCGGACGCCACCCATGCTTGAACTCCACGAGATCACCGCCGGATACGACCGCCGCGCCCCCGTGCTGCGCGGGGTGAGCCTGCACGTCGCCGAGGGCGAGTCCGTCGGGCTGCTGGGCCCCAGCGGCTGCGGCAAGTCCACCCTCGCCCGGGTCGCCGCCCTGCTGCACCGCCCGTACGCGGGCAGCGTCCGCCTCGGCGGCGAGCCCGTACGCGGCTGGCGGCACCGGGCGCCCCGGGCCCAGCGCACCCGGGTCGGCGTCGTCTTCCAGCAGCCGCGCGGGGCCGCCGACCCCAGGCTCCAGCTCGCCGACCTGATCGCCGAGCCGCTGCGCGCCACCGGCAGCCCGGCGGCCGAGGTGCCGGGGCGCGTCGGCGAACTGGCCGAGTCCGTCGGCCTCGGCGGCGACCTGCTCACCCGGCGCCCGCACGAGGTCAGCGACGGCCAGCTGCAACGCGCCTGCCTCGCCCGCGCCCTGGTGCTCCGCCCCCGCTTGCTGATCTGCGACGAGATGACCGCCATGCTCGACGCCTCCACCACCGCCGCCCTCGTCACCGTCGTCGAGACCTACCGCACCGAGACCGGCGCCGCCCTCCTCACCGTCGGCCACGACCGCACCCTCCTGGGACGCTGGTGCGACCGGACGGTGGAGCAGGGGGAGCTGGCGGGTGCCGCGGCGGGCTGACCCGGCCTGTCAGAACAGGTGCGGTCTGGATCCCCGGTCAGGCAGCGATCCGAGATCCTTCCGGCGCAGCTGTTCGTGGACCATGTGGTGAAGTTCCGCGATGCACTGGCCGCAGCCGTACAGGTTGCCGATGGAGTCCGGGGCGTGGATGGGGCCGAGCCACAGCACGCGTGTGTGGTCGCGTCGGCAGTAGAGCATGCACAGGCCGGTCACCCAGTGATTCCCGTCATCGGTCCGTGCTGCGAGCAGCCGTGGTATGGGATTCCTCGGCCCGGGCTCAACGGACGGGGTACTCACGGGGTTTCCGGGTGGACCTTGCCTGCGTCCGGTCGAACCCGGAAGCCCAACGCTCCACGGATGTGAGGTGTTTGGGCAGCAGTCCGATGTGCGGGTCGGGCTGGACGAGGAGGGTCGGTCGGCCGTGGGCGGTGCGTTGGGTGGCCCAGGCGCGGTCGAGGGCGGTGAAGTCGTCATCGATCCAGATGGCGGGTGCGTCGTCGAGCCAGGCGTCGACGAAGTCGCGTTTCCACAGGTAGCCGTTGGGGTGGCTGGTGTTGATCTGCGGTCGGGGGAGGTTCAGGTGGGGCCAGGGCGGCAGGCCGAGGAGGGGCGCGATGTGTCGGCTCGCGTCGTGCCGCCAGCTGGTGCACCAGCGTGGGGCGAGCCTGCTGGTCTGCGTTACCGCGCGGAGCATGGGGCCGTGGGCGGGGTGGAGCCAGATCGGGACGGGCGCGGACGGGTCCCGTCCGGACGGGACGACGTGGTGGTGGACGTGGCCTGCCGGAGCGGAACCGTCCGGATCGGGGAAGGGAATGAGGACTCCGTCGATGTCGATGAGCAGGCGAAGCTGACGCATCGGTGCCTCCAGCGGGGCGGGGTCAAAGCTTGTACGCGGTGATCAGGAGCGTGGTGGGCCAACGTCCCTTGCCGGGGTTGCCGATGGCCTGACTCGTGACGTGCGTGAACCCGGCACGCCGCAGGTGGCGGGCCCATGCGCTGGGAGCGAGCTCCCAGCGGACGAGAGGAAGCCGGCTGCGGTCGGGCAAGGCCAGGAAGTCGCGGTGGGGGTAGGTTCCGGGGCCCGGCGAGCGGCCGTGCCGTCGCGGGTGGGGTACAGCGAAGACGAGCAGCCCTAGCCCGGCGAGACAGCCGACGGTCGCAGGAAGCAGCAGTTCCGGTGCGACGAGGCCGATGGCGCCGAAGACGGAATAGATGACGTCGAAGGGCCCTTGGTCGGCCTGGAGGTAGTGCAGAGCGTGCGCGGCGGTGAAAGAGAGGCCGGCGACGTGCCCGTAGTGGCTGCGGGCTCGCCGCACCTGGAGGCCGACCAGGTCGATGCCCGTCACCCGGGCGCCTGTGCGATGGGCGAGGTGGGCGGCGTTGTGGCCTGGGCCGCAGCCGAGTTCGAGGACGCGGCGGCCTCGCAGCTCGGTGCCGAGGAGCTCAGCTCCGGGTCCGTGTGCGCGATGTGGGGTCCATTCCATCCGGGCAGGCGGTGTGAGCGGCTCGGCGGGGCCGGAAGCCAGCCGCTGGAGTGCGTGAGCATGCCATGGCGAGGGATACGTGGTGGCCATCACGCCTCCAACAGCCTTACAGCGTCCGTGAGATGGCGCCGCACGACCTTGAGGTAGGCCGGGTCGGTGGTTGGGTCGTTGATCCAGCGGATGGCCTGTTCCATGAACCACTCCACGGCCCAGACCCGGTGCCATCCCAGCGCCCACGCCTCGGCAGGCAAGCCCCCGCGCTCGGTGAAGGCGTCCGGTGTGCCACCGCTAGCCACGTACGTTTCGAGCAGTTGCCGAAGCCGGGTGGGGTCCGGGTCGTCGAGGGTGCCGTGCCAGCTGGCGAGGTCGAGCAGGCCGGGGCCGGTGAAGGCGCGGGCGAGATCCAGCAGCCGCCATCCCCTGTGGGAGATGTGCAGGCTGGTGGGGTGGAACTCGGAGTGCACCCAGCCGAAAGGGGCGAGGTCGGCGCCTCGTGCTCGGACGCCGGCGGCTTGAGCCAGGCGGTCGAGCGTCGCCTCAACGTCTCCGGTATCCGGCCAGCGGTCGGCCTTGCGCAGGTGATCGAGGTGGTCGAGCGCCCGCGCCGGAAGGGCAGCCAGGCGGGCCTCATCCAGCAGCGGCAGGACAGTGACGGGCCTGGCGGCGTGCAGGGCCACGGCCGCTGCGGCGCCGTCCGAGTTGTCGGCTTCGCGGACGGGTTCACCGAGGTCGTCCATCAGCATCCCGAGCCAGCCCTCCCGCTGGGCGGAGGCGTGCACGCGGGGCACGGGGACGCCGCGTGTGCGGGCCATGCGCAGCGCCTGGTCCTCGCGGTTGAAGGGCGGGCGGGCGTACTTGAAGACAGCGGTCGCGCCGTCGGGAAAGGTGACCCGTTCGACCCCGGACATGAACCACACGCGCACAGGGACCCGTTGGGGTTCGGCGCGCCTGGTGAGGGTGCACAGGTCGGCGAGGAGTTCGGCGGAAGCGTCCTTCTGATCCATCGGGTGTGCTCCAGTGCGGTGGGAAGCCGCTGGGCGGGCAGGTTGGCTCCTCGCCCGCCCGCCCAGCGGCAGTACGGAGTGGTCAGTCTTGGGCGGGACGGTGGGCGTAGACCTGGTCGAGCCAGTCGCCCTTGAGCGCGGCCAGTTCGTCGCGGAAGGTGGGCATCGCAGTGCCGTACGGGGCCACCACGCCGCCGGCCTGGTCCGGTACGGACTGGCAGCCGTGCACCAGTCGTCCGCCCAGGGCCGCATGGGCCTTGATGGACTCGGCGTCCTTCGTCGGGGCGGCGTGCGCCGTGATGAAGTCCAGCGCCAGCTGCTCGACCGCGCTCTCGGCCGTCTCCTGAACGGGCAGCAGCTCGCTCTTGACCAACTCCCAATCGGCCAGCAGCCAGCTGTGCGACTCGAAGCGGAAGAAGTACGCCTCGGGGTCGAGGGTGAGCCGGTGCCCGTCCACCGTGATGCCCGGCAGGCGGCTCCAGCGCGGGTCGAACTGCTCGGACAGCTCGACCGTGATGGTCGTGTCTGTCGTGTCGGAGAGGGTGGTCATGCCTGTGCCTCCGTTGCTCGTACGGATGGAAGGCCGCCCGGGGGCCGGACCTTGGGCGGGGAGCCTGGATGGGTGTCCGTGCGCTCCGGGCGGCCTGCAATCAGTGAACCGACTGACGCTCACAGTCGGTACGGTGGAGAGCACGCAAGGTGGTATACGCGGTTTACAGCGCTACTCGGGGAGGGGCTGTGGCAACGCGAGGCGAACCCAACAACCGGCTCCGCGACGTGGTTGCCGAATCCGGCTGCACCTACGACGTGTTGGCCCGCGCCGTGCGCCAAGTGGCAGCGGAGAACGGCGAAATACTGCAGACCAACAAGGCCGCCATCTCCCACTGGATCAACGGCATCCGCCGCCCCACCGGCCGCGTCCCTCAGTACCTCGCCGAGGCCCTCTCACGGCGCACCGGCCGCACCATCACACCCCGCGAACTCGGCCTCCAGGACGAGGGCTCAGACCTCTCCACCACGAGCGATCCGGTGGCGGCCGCCACCGACCTGGGCCGCGCAGACGTGGAACGCCGCCGCTTCCTCGCCGTCGCCGCCTTCACCACCGCCGGCGTGACCATGCCGCTCGGCTACGACCACGAAGCCACCTCCCGACTCCTGCGCGCCCGCACCGGCCACATAACCATCGGCGAGGAGGACGTGACTGTCGTACGCAACATCACCACCGCCTTCAGCGCCGCCGACGAGCGCCTCGGCGGCGGCCACGGCCTCACCACCGTCACCGCCTACCTGGCCGACACCGCAGCACCCCTGCTACGCGGACGCTTCCCCAGCGACCACGTCCGCCGCCAAGCCTTCGGAGCAGTCGCCGAACTCGCCTACCTCGCCGGATGGAAACACCACGACCTCGGCCAGGAGGGCGCCGCCCAGCGCTACTACCACATCGGCTACCAACTCGCCTGCGAAGCCGACCCCCACGCCCACGCGGCCTGGATGATGCGCGCCCTCGCCCACCAGGCCCTCAGCCTCAAACAACCCCACCACTGCGTCGACCTCGTCGAAGGCGCCCTCACGCGCGGGCTCGACCACGTCGACGGCCAGACCGAAGCGCTCCTCCACATCACCCATGCCCGCGCCTACGCCGCCGTCGGCGAGAAGCCCGCAGCCGCCCGCGCCCTGCTGTCCGCCGAAGACGCCCTCCTCCGCGACGACGTGCCCCAGCCCAGCTACTCCCTCGTCTCCGGACCCGCCGCCGGCACCGTCGCCAGCCACACCGCCCGCACTCTCACCGACCTCGCCGACCACCCCGGCACCGAACTCCAGCACCGCGCCGCCCTCACCCGCTGGGACCCGGCCCAGTACAAACGCGTCCACGCCCTCACCCACGCCGACCTCGGCGACAGCCTCGCCGCCCAGGCCCGCGCCGACGAAGCCATCGCCGCCTGGACCACCGCCCTCGACCTCATGGACGGCATGACCTCCGACCGCACCCGCAAAGCCATCGCCTCCATCCGCCCCACCCTCGCCACCTACCAGCGACGCCAAGTCCCCGGCGCCACCCAACTCCACCGCCGCGTACGCGAAGCGCTCCTCTAACATGCCCAACACCCCGGCGAACGAAGGGAACACCGTGGCCCAGCCGCACACCAACGACGCACCCAGCGCTCTCCCGCCCGCCCTGGAATCGATGACCCTGCTGGTTGCCGCCGTCATCGTCCACGACACCGCCAACGACCGTGTCCTGCTCCTCCAGCGCGGCCCCAACGCCAAGTTCGCCCAAGGCAAATGGGACCTGCCCGTCGGCAAGAACGACCCCGGTGAATCCATCACCGACACCGCCGTACGCGAGCTCTACGAGGAGACCGGCCTGACGGTGAAGCCCGAGTCCCTCCGCGTCGCCCACCTCATCCATGGCGCGCGCGGCGTCGAATCCCCCAACGGCTTCTTCACCGTCGTCTTCACCGCGCACGACTGGTCCGGAGAGCCCGAGAACCGCGAACCTCGCAAGCACTCCCAGGTCCGCTGGTTCAACACCGCCGCGATCCCCGAAGACTTTGTGAGCACCACTGCCAGCGCCCTGCGCGGGTACCTGGCGGATGGCCCGCAGGTCTCCCTCGACGGATGGCGCTGACGCGTCGCCTGACGCGCATGCGGTACTGAACGTAAGCGCTCGGGCACATACTGCCTGCCCGTGCGTGCGTTTCGGCTCTCCTCGCACCCCGCGCGACACTGGGAGGAGAGCCCCCGGTGTCCGGAGGGAGGCGGGTGCGGTGTTGCGGAATCGGCGGGGGAGTGAGCCGGTGACGGCGCGGAGTGACCTGCGGCTGCGGCAGCTGCTGGCCACCGTGTTCGTCCCGCTGTTCGTCGCCGGGACGGCGCTGTTCTGGTACTGGATGACGCAGACCGGTCCTGGCGACGTGCCCAGCGAGGGGTCGCTGCGGGTGCTGACGGTGGTCTGCGGTCTGCTCGCGCTGTTCGCCGCCGTCGACCTGGCCGTGGTGCTCAGGCGCCGCCGGCGCGGGGACGACGCCAGGGACGAGCGGGAGCGTCAGAGGCGTACGCCGCGCGCGCGGAGGTAGGCGAGCGGGTTGATGTCCGTGCCGTAGCCGGGCCCGGTGCGGATCTCGAAGTGCAGGTGCGGCCCGGTGACGTTGCCCGTGGCGCCCGAACGCCCCAGCCGCTGCCCGGAGTTGACGCTCTGGCCGGCCGAGACGGAGATGGCCGAAAGGTGCGCGTACTGGCTGTACTTCCCGTCGTCGTGCCGCAGCACCACCTGGTACCCGTACGCGTCGGCCCAGCCGGCCGAGACGACCCGGCCCCCGCCGACGGCCCGCACGCTGGTGCCGGTGGCGACGGGAAAGTCCACGCCGGTGTGGTACCCGGACGACCAGTTGCCGCCCGAGACGCGGTACGCCGTCCCGGGCCCGACCCCGCTGACGGGGGCCGACGCGGCGGCCCGCTCCCGCTCCCGCTCGGCTCGTACGGCGGCCCGCTCCCGCTCGGCGGCGGCCCGCTCCTCGGCGGCCTTCTCCTCGGCCCGGCGCTTCTCCGCCCGCTGCTTCTCCGCACGGGCCGCCGCCCGCCGCTCCTCCGCACGCTCGGCTGCCCGCTCCTCCGCCCGCTCGCCCTCGCGCCCGGCCTCGCGGCCCTCCGCGCCCCCGCCCCCGCCCCCGAGCTCCAGCCGCTGTCCCGGCCGGATCAGGTCCGGGTCGGGGCCGATGGCGGGGCGGTTGCGGGCGTAGAGGGCCTGCCAGCCGCCCTCGACGTCCTGGCGCTCGGAGATCGCGAACAGCGAGTCCCCGCCGACGACTTCGTAGGTGGTGGCCCGTTCGGCCCGCTCGCGCCGCGCCTGTTCCGCCCGCGCGTCCCGCTCGGCGGCCCGGCTCGTGACGGGTGCCTGCCCGGCGCGCGCGGCGGCCGCCGGGGCAGTGCGCGGCGCGTGGTCCGCCGTGTCGGCGGCTTCGGGGGGTGTGGCCTGGGCGAGCTGGGCGGCCGTGAGGGGCAGGGCGATGCCGGCGCCGCCCGCCGTCACCCGGAACGAGGTGCGCGCGAGCGGGCCCGGAGTGCTGCGGCGGTGTCGTCCCCGTGCGGACATGGCGGTCCTCCGGTCAACTGGGCTCCCGGGAGCGGGAGTTGCGAAGACGATAGGACCGGGCCGTGAAAGGTCACAAGGGCACACGGGCGGTCAGCCCATGGGCAGAGATCCGTCAGCCGCCGATGCCGTGGTTCCGCGCGTGCCGGTGCGCGGCCCGGTCGGCGACGTCTTCCTCCAGGTAGACCTCGCAGACGAGGCGTCCCGTCCCGGTGAGGTCGTGCTCCAGTTCGTACAGGCTGATCTCGCGCCCGTCCTCCAGCAGGAAGGCGTGCTCGTACACCGAGCACCACACGTGCCACTGGCGGGCCAGCGCGTGCGGCTTGGGGACGTGCACGATCTCGTGGCCGCGCGCGGTGGCCAGCAGCCGGAGCGTCTCGTCGCCGGGGCGGTCGGCGTTCTCGGCGCGGCGCAGCAGGCGGCGGGCGTGCTCGGGGGAGTTGCCCTCGCCGTAGCGGCGGCCGCCGGGGCGCGCGCCGACAAAGCGGTGGCCGGCGCCGCCCGGCGGCCCGTCGAGCGGGTGCTCCAGCCGGTCGAGCGCGGTGTGCGGGTCGAAGGGGTCGTACGGGCCGGTGCCGCCGGAGCGTTCCTGGACGCGCCGTTCGGCCCGGCGGAGCGTGGACTCGTCCTCGTACACCTCGGCCAGCTGCCCGCCGTCCGCCTCCGGGCTGTCGTAGCGCAGCTCCCACAGCGGGAGGCCGCTGCCGTCGGTGAGCAGGAAGCTGTGCCGGTAACCGCCGCAGCGCACGGCGTGCGCGGGGGCGTGCCGGCTGAGCCGGGCGCCGTGCGGTTCGACGCGGTGCAGCACGGCCTGCTCCAGGCGTCCGAGCGTCACGTCCGAGACCTCGAACGGGTTCTGCACCCGCGTGAGCAGCGCCCTCAGATGCTGTGCGGGCGTCAGCACCGCTTCCTCGCCCATCGCGGACCCCTCCCGGCAGACAGCGACCTGTTGCTCCATCCGACCTCCCCGCGAGCACACACCGTAGTGCCGTGAATGCGCTCCGGGGGCGGAATCCCGGAATCCGATGGGGAGTTGGGGCGATTTCCGGACGCGCACCGGGCCCGTGGGAGCCCTCCCGGGCACCTCGGCCGGCCCTCCCGGAACCCCCGCGTCCGCACATGTGGATGATTCGCGGACGAACGGGAACCACCCAGTGGACGCGCACGCCCCCGCGCGCACCGACGAGGAGGACCCATGCGGAGGAAGGAACGGCGGTGACGACACTGCCGATCGGCTACGAGTCGTACTGGATGCTCTCGGCGGCCGGTGCCCCCCACCCGCCGCTCGCCCCGGACAGCGTGACCGAGGTCGACGTCGCCGTCGTCGGCGGCGGCATCGCGGGCCTGTCCGTGGCACGGGAACTCGCCCGCGCGGGACGCGGCGTCGCCGTGCTGGAGGCCGACCGGATCGCCGCCGGGGTCACCGGGCACACCGCGGCGAAGGCCACCTCGCTGCACGGCCTCGTCTACTCCCGGCTGCGGGAGACCCGCGGCGCGGAGGACGCCCGGCTGTACGCGCGCAGCCAGCAGGACGCGCTCGCCCATCTGGTCGCCACGGCGGGCGAGTTGGGCGTCGACTGCGAGCTGGAGCGGGTGCCCGCGCACACCTTCGTCGAGTCCGCGCACCACGCCGCCGAGATCCGCGCCGAGGCGGAGGCGGCACGGGAGGCCGGCCTGCCCGCGAGCCATGTCACCCGCACCGGGCTGCCGTTCCCGGTGCACGCCGCCGTACGGGTCGAGGACCAGGCGCAGTTCCACCCGCGCAAGTACCTGCTCGCCCTCGCCGACGACCTGGTGCGCAGGGGCGGCCTGATCCGCGAGCGCACCCGCGTCACGGCGCTGGAGCAGGACGGTTCGCGGGCGCGTTCGAGGACCGGTACGTACCGGCTCGGCACCGAGAACGGGGCCGAGGTACGCGCCGCCGACGTCGTCGTCGCCACCCACTACCCGGCCTTCGACCGCGCGCTCACCTACTCCCGGCTCATCCCGCGCCGCGAACTCGTCGTCTCCGCGCTGCTCCCCGAGGAGCAGGACCCGGGCGGCAGCTACGTCACGCCCGAGCGCGGCAGCCGCACCGTGCGCACCGCGCCGTACCCGTTCACCGAGGGCAGGCGGCTGCTGATCGTCACCGGCGAGACCTTCGTGCCGGGCACCGCCGGGCAGGGCTCGGTCGGCGCCCGCTACGAACGCCTCGCGGCCTGGACCTACGAGCGCTTCCCCGACGCCCGGCTGGTGCACCGCTGGGCGACGCAGGACAACGACACCACCGACGGCGTCCCCTACATCGGCCCCTTCCACCCGGCCGACCGGCACCTGTGGGTCGCCACCGGCTTCGGCGGCTGGGGCATGACCAGCGGCGTGCTGTCCGGCCGGCTGCTCGCCGCGCACATCACCGGCGCCGAACTCCCGCCCTGGGCCGGGCTGTACGAGCCGCGCAGGCTCCGGCCCCGCGAGACCGCCTCGCTGATCCGCTTCCAGTCGGCCGTCGCGGGCCGGTACGTCGGGGACCGGCTGCGCACCGCCGGCACCTCGCACGTGGACACCGTCGAGGAGATCCCCCGCGGCACCGGCGCCATCGTCCGCGTCCGCGGACGCCGCTGCGCGGTGCACCGCACGCTGGAGGGCGAGATCCGCGCCGTCTCGCCGCGCTGCACCCACCTCGGCTGCCTGGTCCGCTTCAACGACGCGGAGAGCGCCTGGGAATGCCCCTGCCACGGCTCCCGGTTCGGCGTCGACGGCGAGGTGCT
This sequence comes from Streptomyces sp. HNM0574, assembly GCF_012726235.1. Lineage (GTDB taxonomy): Bacteria > Actinomycetota > Actinomycetes > Streptomycetales > Streptomycetaceae > Streptomyces. Next base: position 74,486 of record NZ_JAASAH010000020.1, on the reverse strand, counting down.
CCAGGGCCCGGCGACCCGCCCGCTGGAGGTCCGCGACGACGTCGGCTGAGCCGCCCGCGCCGTTGCACCTCCCGGGTGACCCGGCCCGGGGCCGGTGCCCGATGAGCCGGGGCCGGGCACGGGCACGTGCCTACCATGCGGGACCCGTACGACCCCGCGGAGGTGCGCAAGCCCATGTCTCCTCTCCACCGGCTCACTCCGTCCCCCCTCAAGCGCTCCGCGCGGCCGCGCCGGCTCGGCCTCACGGGCGCGCTGTGCACGGCCCTCGCCGCGGGCGCCGTCCTCGCCCCCGGCACCGTCGGCGCCGCCACGGGGCAGCGCGACGGCGGTCCGGGCCCGGGCGAACCCGGAGCGGTGGACGGCCCCGAGGCCGTCGCCTCCGTGATGCGGGACGTCGCCCGGCGCGCCGGCCGGCCCGCCGACCGGCCGGGCGTGAACATCCTCCTGGTCGGCCTCGACAGACGCTCGGGCATGACGAAGGCCGAGAAGGACCGGCTGCACGTCAACGGCGAGGAGTGCAACTGCACGGACACGATGATGCTGCTGCACCTCTCCGAGGACCGGAAGCGCGTCAGCATCGTCAGCATCCCGCGCGACTCCTACGTCCCCTTCGCCGCCCACCGCGAGCAGGGCGGGAAGACGACCGTCCGGCACCGGGGGAAGATCAACAGCGCCTACGAGCACGGCGGCCCCGCGCTCGCGGTCCGCACCGTCGAGCAGGCCACCGGCGTCCGCGTCGACCACTACGCGGAGACCGACTTCAAGGGCTTCGTCGGCACCGTCGACCGCGCGGGCGGCAACCGGGTCTGCACCGGCAAGCCGCTGCGCGACACCGGCTCCGGCCTCGACCTGGCCGCCGGCACCCACGTCCTGGACGGGGCACGCTCGCTGCGGTACGTGCGGGCCCGCCACGTCTCACCGCCCGGTGACCTCGGCCGCGTCCGCCGTCAGCAGCGGTTCGTCGCGCACCTGCTGGAGACCCTCACCAGCGAGCGCGTCGCCGGGAGCCCCGCCACGCTGTACGGCGCGGCCGCCGCGCTCCGCGCCACCGTCCGCACCGACGACACGCTGACCGTCGGCAGGCTCGCCGGCTTCGGCCGTGAACTGCGCGGACTGCGGCCGGAGCGGATGGAGTTCGCCACCCTCCCGCTCTCCGAGTTCGACCACCGCGTCCCCGAGTGGGGCTCCACCCTGAAGTGGGACGCGCCGCGCGCCGAGGTGCTCTTCCGCAACCTGCGCGAGGACCGCCCCGTCACCGGCGACCCGCGCACCGAGCCCGCGCCGGGCAAGCACCCCGTCTCGCTGCCGCCCGGCGAGGTCACCGTCCGCGTCCAGGGCCACGGCGAGGGCGTACGCCGGGTCGAACAGGGCCTGCGCGACAACGGGTTCGACGTCGCGCCGCGGGGCGGGGACGGCGCCGAGGGGACGGCCGCCGCGCCCCCGCTCCGTACCGAGATCACCTACGCGCCGCGCACCGAGCCGCACGCGCTGGCGCTGGCCACGGCGCTGCCCGGGGCCACGACGCGTGCGGTGAAGGGGCACCCGGCGACCCCGCTGGTCCGGCTCTCCGCCGTCGACGGCGCGCGGGGCACCCGGGTCGTCGACGTGGTCGAGGACCGCAGCAGCGTCGAGGGCGCCCCGGTCACGGGCGACGCCTTCGCCTGCGACTGACGCGCACCGGGAGGCGGGGTCCGCACGGCGCGGGCCCCGCCTCCCGCTGTGCGCGGGGGCTCAGAGCCAGCCGGGGTCGGTGTCCAGCGTCGTGGTGTCCAGCGACTCCAGCAGGGCGAACTGCGGCCCGGTGCGCGGGAGTTCGTGCCGGAAGAAGTAGCGGGCCGCCTGCCGCTTCCCGTGGTGGAAGTCGTCCTCCCGGCCGCCCGTGGCCAGGAACTGGCCGAGCCAGACCCAGGCCACGACGACATGGCCCACCGCCTCCAGGTACACCGTGGCGTTCGCCAGCGCGAGCGTCGGATCACCGCCGCTCCACAGCCGCGCCGTCACCTCGGTGACCCGCTCCCACGCCGTACGCAGCCGCTCCCCGAGCCCGGCCGCCTCGCCGCCCGCCTCCGCGGCGCGCTCCACGGTCCGGCCGACGGCCTCGCCGAGCGCGGCCAGCCCGGCGCCGCCGTCCAGCACGACCTTGCGGCCCAGCAGGTCGAGGGCCTGGATGCCGTGGGTGCCCTCGTGGATCGGGTTCAGCCGGTTGTCGCGGTAGTGCTGTTCGACGTCGTACTCGCGGGTGTAGCCGTAGCCGCCGTGCACCTGGAGGGCCAGGCTGTTGGCCTCCAGGCACCACTGCGAGGGCCAGCTCTTGGCGATCGGCGTGAGGACGTCCAGCAGCAGCCGCGCCCGGTCGCGCGCGGATTCCTCCGTCGCCGAGTCCTGCTCGTCGACCAGGCGCGAGCAGTACAGCAACAGGCCCAGCGCGCCCTCGACATAGCTCTTCTGCGCCAGCAACATCCGCCGCACGTCCGGGTGTTCGACGATCGGCACCTGCGGCGCCGTCGCGTCCTTGCCCGCGACGGGGCGCCCCTGCGGCCGCTGGCGCGCGTAGTCCAGGGACTTGAGGTACCCGGTGTACCCCAGGGCCATCGCCCCGGCGCCGACACCGATCCGCGCGCCGTTCATCATGTGGAACATGTACGCGAGCCCGCGGTGCGGTTCGCCGATCAGATGGCCGACGGCGCCCTCGGCGCCGTCCGGACGGTGCGCGCCCTCGCCGAAGTTGAGCAGCGTGTTGGCCGTGCCCCGGTACCCCATCTTGTGGTTCAGCCCGGCCGTCACCACGTCGTTGCGCGCGCCGCGGCTCCCGTCCGGGTTCACCAGGTACTTCGGGACGATGAACAGCGAGAGCCCCTTGACCCCGGGCGGGCCGCCGGGGATGCGGGCGAGGACCAGGTGGACGATGTTCTCGCCCAGTTCGTGGTCCCCGCCGGAGATCCACATCTTGCTGCCGAACAGCCGGTACCGGCCGTCCGCTCCGCCGTCGGGCTCGGCGCGGGTCGCGACGTCCGCGAGCGAGGAACCGGCCTGCGGCTCGGACAGGCACATCGTGCCGTGGAAGCGGCCCTCCAGCATCGGCCGCACGTACGTCTCGATCTGCTCGGCCGAGGCGTGCGCGCACAGCAGCCGCGCGTTGCCGAGCGTGAGGAACGGGTAGGCGGCGGTGCCGATGTTCGCGGCCTGGAAGTAGGCGAAGCAGGCGGTGGAGACGGTGTGCGGCAGCTGCGCGCCGCCGTACTTCTCGTCGAGCCCGCCGGCGAGCAGCCCGGAGGCGGCGAAGGCGTCCAGCGCCTCCTTGACCTCGGGATGCGTGTGGACGCGCTCCCCGTCGAAGTGCGGCTCCTCCCGGTCGTTGCGCTTGTTGTGCGGCGCGAACCAGCGGGTGGCGAGCTGCTCGCCGAGGTCGAGGACGTCGTCGAAGGTCTCCCGCGAGTGCTCGGCGAACCGGTCACGCCGGGTGAGCGCCTCGGTGTCGAGCCATCGGTAGAGCTGGAATTCGAGGTCGCGGCGGGAGAGGAGGAGTGACGGTGTGGCCATGGCGGTGATCCGATCCCGTTCGGCTGCGCGCGTGCGGTGGCCGGGTGCCCGTCGCAGCGTCGCGGCGCACCGGCCATGCTAAGCGGTTGCTTATCCTCGGGGTGCGGCGCCCGCCCTGTCAACGCCAACGGAACACGGGGGAGCGGGGGTTCGCGAGAACGGGGCGGCGCTCAGAGCTTGCGCGCGACGCCCGCGTAGCCCGGGATCGACGTCCGCCCGAGCTCCGGCGGAAGGGGGCCGTCCGGGTGCCACAGGTGCGGCGGGACGATGCCGGGACCGATCAGCCGCAGCCCGTCGAAGAACCGCGCCACCTCGGACGCGCTCCGCGGCCGCACCGGCGACCCGCTCTCCGCCCAGATCCCGAGCACGGACTGCGCCGCGTGCAGCGCCCCGTCGTCGAGGAAGTCGGCCGTCGCGTGCGTCAGCACCAGGCAGCTGCCCGCCGGCAGGGCGCTGAGCAGCGTCCGCAGGATCGCGTACGGCTGCCGGTCGTCGGTCACGAAGTGCAGCACCGCGTTGACGGACAGCGCCACCGGCCTGCCCAGGTCGAGGGTGTCGCTCAGCTCGGGCGCGTCCAGCACGCTGTCCGGGTCGGTGACGTCCGCGTACGCGCAGGCCACCGTCCCCTCGGGGGCGCCGGAGACCAGCCGGCGCGCGTGCTCCAGGACGACGGGGTCGTTGTCCGCGTAGACCACCCGCGCGTCCGGGGCCACGGACTGGGCGACCCGGTGCAGCGCGGGCTCGGTCGGGATGCCGGAGCCCAGGTCGAGGAACTGCCGGATGCCCAGCCTGGAGGCGAGCAGCCGGGTCGCCCGGGTCATGAAGTCCCGGTTGGCGAGCGCCGCGGTACGGGTGACGGGCATCGCCGCCAGCACCGCCTCGCCCGCGCGGGCGTCGGCCTCGGTGTGACTGGTGCCGCCGAGGAACCAGTCGTACACCCGCGCCGGATGCGGGCGCGTCGCGTCGCTCCCCGCGGCGAGGGCGGTCTGGGTCGCCTGACGCTGTCCGGTCATCGGTCTCTCCGTCTGCGTGCGCTACGGCTGCGGCGCGACTGCGGCCTGGTGGAGGAGGAAGTCGGCCTCGCCGCGCTTGGCGCCGAGGATGAAGCACTCGATCTCGTGCGGGGTGTAGATCAGCGCGGGGCCCTCGGGGTCCGTCGACTGCCGGAGCGCCACCCTGCCGTCCCGCAGCTTCATCACCTCGACGCAGCTGCCGCCGTTCGGCCCGCTCCACGGCTTGTGCCAGCCCTCGCTGCCCAGCTGGCCGGCCGGCATGCCGTTGTACACGTGGCCCGTGCTGTGAACCCTGTCGTGGCGCATCTCGTCAGAACTCCTTGCGCAGGTCGGCGAGGATCGTCGCGGTGCGGTGGGCGGGCGCGGCCTGCGCGCCCATCCGGTCGAGGGCCTCCAGGTAGGCGGCGGTGTCGGCACGTTCGTCGTGGTAGGTGGCGCCGGTCAGGGACTCGGTGTAGACGATGTCGGGCAGCTCCGGGATGTCGAACCGGAACAGCTGGAAGGGCCCGAACATCCCCGGGTGCGGGCCCGCGCTGTACGGCAGGACCTGGAGCGTGACGTTCGGCGTCGCCGTGGCGTCCACGAGGTGGTCGATCTGCTCCCGCATCACGGACGCGTCCCCGACGTGCCGCCGCAGCACCTGCTCCTCCAGCACGGCCCAGAGCCGGGGCGCGTCCGGGCGGCGCAGCAGCTCCTGACGCTCCATGCGCAGCGCGACCCTGCGATCGAGCTCCTTCTCCGGGGCGTTGGGGAAGCCGGCGCGCAGCAGGGCGCGCGCGTAGTCCGGGGTCTGCAGCAGCCCGGGCACGCAGTGCGGCTCGTACGCGCGGATGAGTCCGGCCTCGCCCTCCAGGCTGACGTAGAGGCTGAACCAGGGCGGCAGCACGTCGCGGAAGCGGTGCCACCAGCCGGGCCGGTTGGCCTCGTTGACGAGGTCGAGGAAGTCGGCGATGTCGCCGGCCGGAACGCCGTACGTCTTGAGCAGCTTCTCCACGTACGGCGGCTTGAGGCCGACCTCGGCCTTCTCCATGCGACGCACGGTCGTCGTGTTGACACTCAGCGCATGCGCGGCGTCCGTGAAGGTGCATCCCGCGGCCTCGCGGAGATCGCGCAGCCGGAGGCCGAGGACCATCTGCCCCACCGTCGGCGCGGCCCGCCCCTCCGCCATCTCTGCCTCCCCTTACTGGACTTGTCGCGGTAGGCAGTGTGCCACGGCCGGACTGCGGCAGCCAGACTGCACTTCCGATTCTGCAATTTGCAGAACTCCTCTTGCCAGATGTGATGTGCACCGCGCATAGTGTGGAGCGTGATGCAGTTCATGAGCCCCCGTGTGCCGACGCGGCGCACTGTCCCCGCGCTCGGCCGGTAGGCCCCGATGGACGGCGATCCGTTCGCGACCCTTCCCGCGCCGAATCCGACCCTGCCCTCGGCCCGTCCGGGCCCGGAGGGCGAGGCGGCGGACGTGCGCCACGACGGTTTCGACCTCCCCGCGCAGGCGTCCGCCGTCGCGCAGGCCCGCGAGCGCGTCTGCGGGCGCCTGGAGCACTGGGGCCTGCCCGAGGACCTCGGGCACACGGCTCAGCTCGTCGTCTCCGAGTTCTTCACCAACGCGCTGCTGCACACCGACAGCGAGCGCATCCGCTGCCGGCTCCGGGTCTGCTCCGAGCGGCTGCGCATAGAGGTCGTGGACGAGGGCGGTGACGCCGAGGTCACCCCCAGGGAGGCCGAGCCCGGCGACGTCAACGGCCGCGGGCTCCAGCTCGTCGGTGCCGTCGCCGAGGAGTGGGGCGTGCACGCGAGCGAGCACCCTGCCCGCACCGTCTGGGCCGAACTGAGCCTCGCCGTCCCCTGATCCACGGCGCCCCCGAGCGTTTCGCCCTCCCCTGATCCCCCGCCGGTCCGCTCTCGTTCACCCCGTGCGGTGCTCGTATTTCCTTGCGGGAAAACGCAGTTGACGTGGTGTCGAGAGCGGCCGGCGTGGGATGCTGTCCGCGCGGGGGGATCGTGTACGCGTGAGACGGTGAGACAGCGAGGCGCGCATGCCGGATGAGAGGACCGCGGGGGGCGGCGACCGGGTCGTGGGGGGTGCCGCACCGGAGTCGGTGGACGTCAACACCCCCAGTGTGGCCCGGATGTACGACCACTACCTCGGCGGCAAGGACAACTACGAGGTGGACCGGCTGGCCGTCGCCGAGCTGGACAAGGTCGTTCCCAGTACGCGCCCGCTGGCGCTCAACAACCGGAGCTTCCTGCGCCGGGTGGTGGACGTCCTGGCGCGGGAGTACGGCGTACGGCAGTTCCTCGACCACGGTTCGGGGCTGCCCACGCAGGACAACGTGCACCAGGTGGCACAGCGGGTGGACCCGGAGGCGCGGGTCGTCTACGTCGACAACGACCCGATCGTCCTCGCGCACGGCCGGGCCCTGCTGGAGGAGAACACCAACACCGCGGTACTCCAGGCCGACATGCGGGACACCGACGGGATCTTCGGCCACCCCGAGGTGGAGCGGCTGATCGACCCGGCGCAGCCGGTCGCGGCGCTGTTCGTCTCCGCGATGCACTGCATCCCGGACGACTCGGAGCGCGGCGGTCCGGCCGAGGTGCTGGGGCGGGTGCTGGAGCGGGTGCCGTCCGGCAGCTTCGTCGTCGTCAACCAACTCGTCAGCCCGCACCGGGAGATCCGGGACTCGGTCACGTCCTTCATGGACGAGAGCACCGGCGGCCAGTGGGGGAGGGTCCGCGAGGCGCACGAGGTCGCGCGGTACTTCGACGGGCTGGACGTGCTCGAACCCGGGCTCGGCTGGATCAACGACTGGCGCCGCGACTCGGACCTGATCCACAAGGAACCCACCGACGAGTGGTACGAGTTCGGCGGCGTGGCCAGGAAGCCCTGAGCGCCCGCGGACACACATGATGCCCGGCGGGCCCTGACGTACACCGGTGGTGCGTCAGGGTCTGCCGGGCATCAGGGGTCCAGTGCGGTCCTGCGCCGGAAGACGTGTGGGGGAGGGACTGCCGGACGTGCGGGGCGGTTCAGGCCCCGTCGAGTTGCTCAAGTATCCGCCGGAGGAACCCGGCGGTGTTGACCGGTGGTTCGGACGTGGCGCACAGCCGGTCCATCACGACCATGTAGTTCTCGACCTCCTCGCGCTTCTCCAGATACAGCGAGGACGTCAGCTGTTCGAGGTAGACGATGTCCGGGAGATCGGGCTCCAGGAACCGCAGTATCGTCACCGGCCCGCCGGCCGCGGCGAGACCGCCGATCTGGAACGGGGCGATCTGCACGGTGATGTTGGGCTCCTCGGACACCTTGATCAGGTGCTCGATCTGCTCCCGCATCACTTCCTTGCCACCGAGCGGCCGTTGCAGCGCGGCCTCGTCGATGACGGCCCACAGCCTCGGCCCGTGCTCCTTGCGGAGCGCCGCCTGCCGCTCCAGCCGCAGGCTCACCCGCCGCTCGATCTCCTCTTCCGAGGCGCGCGGATGCCCGAGGCGGACGACCGCACGCGCGTACCCGGGGGCCTGCAACAGGCCCGGTACGAACTGGACTTCGTACATCCGGATCACCGAGGCGGCTTCCTCCAGGCCGAGCAGCCTGTCGAACCAGGGCGACATCACGTCGCTGTACTTCTGCCACCAGCCGGCGGTGCTGGCCTGGCGTGCCAGTTCGAGGTACTCGTCGCGCCGCTCCGGGTCCGAGACGCCGTAGAGCGTCAGCAGATCCGAGACGTCGCGGTCCTTGAAGCCGACCCGGCCCAGTTCCAGGCGGCTGATCTTCGCGTGGGAACCGCGGATGGCGTCCCCGGCGGCCTCACGTGTGATGCCGCACTGCTCGCGCAGCCGACGAAGCTGCGTACCGAGCACGATACGCAGGATGGTGGGACCGCCCCTGGGGTGCTCGAGGAGGCGTCCGACCGACATCTCGTCTTCCGACTGTGCTGCCATCACCTGTCCTTGCTCCGCTGAGTAATGGGCTGGGCGCTCAGTGTCCCACCTCGCGAAGGGACCGTACAGCCTTGCTGGTTGCGGATGCCCCGGTCATGTGGCAGAGCCTCATGACCGGGGCACATTCTCACGCGCTGGCCAGAGTCGCTGAGTTGGGGTTCGAGTGGGTGGGCAGTGGTCAGTCGCCCGCCGTGATCAGGTCGTCGAAGTCGCCGTCCTTCGCGCCCTGGATGAAGGCGGTCATCTCCGCGGGGGTGTAGATCAGCGCCGGACCGGCAGGGTGGCGCGAGTTCCGCACCGCCACGCCGCCGTCGGGCAGCCCGGCGAGCTCGACGCAGTTCCCGTTGGGGTTGCTGCGCGCGCTCTTCCGCCAGGTGACGTCGTGGAGTCGGGTGGCCTCGATGCCGTTCTGGATGTGCATGTGCGCCTCTCCGTCAGTTCCTTGGGAGTTCCGGTCATCAGGTCCTGATGGAACTCACTGTGCCACAGCTTCCCGTTCTTGCATCTGTAATTGCAGACGTGCTTGCACCCGTAAGCACGCTTCCGCCAGAATGACCCGCGCAGTTGAACTAGACCCCCAACTTGCGGGCGAGGACACGGAGTTCAAGATCATCCGTCTCGCGCTCTGGAGTTCTGATGACGCCATACGGCACCGACCGCGTCGCTTCCGCGGGCCCCGAGGGAGATCAGACCGAGTACGCGTGGGAGGACCCGCTCACCCGCCTGCTGCTCCTGCTCGAGATCGCCCAGCAGCCCTCCTGGCTCCGGGACATATCGCGTCCCACCTGCGGCTCCGCGCGCAGATCCGGCGCCTGACCGGCCGCTGACCGGCCCCGGCCCCGTCCCGCCCCACGGCGTGACGGCGTCCTGAAGGGCCGCCCCCTGCCCGGCTGTTGACCGGGCAACCGGCGGCGCCGACAATCCGAAGAGGCCCCGGCGCAGCCACGGCACGCGGGGCGTCCCGGACGGATCGGTGGACTGCCATGGACGGTGCGAGGCCGCGGCCCGGACACGGGCCCCGCCCTGCACCCGCGCGCACCCTCCCGTGCGCGCTCCGGCGTGCAACCCTCCCCAACTCCCTCCCCCTCGCCCGGCCATGGCTCTCCCGGCCCGCCGCCGCGCCGGCCGCGGCCCGCGGCTGGCTGCTGACCTCCCGCCGGCACATCGACCTCCTGCGCGTCGCCAGCGCGAGGTAGGGCGGACGCCGGAGCACCCGGCGTACGACATCCGGTCATCCGCCCCGCTGAGGGAGAGTCATGTCCACTGCCCTGCCCGGCTGTACGTCCCCCCGCGCCGCCTCTGCCGCCTCAACCGGCCCCGCCGCGGCCGCCGTTCGCCCCGTCCCGCCCGCCCGTCGTGCCCCCGTGTTCCGGGGCCGGATCGGCAGCCGTCCCGGCAGCGGGTTCCACGCCGCGCCGCACCGGTACCGGCTGTACCTGGCGCCGCCCGGGCCCGCCTCGGTCCGGATCGCCGTCACCCACCGGCTCCTCGGACTCGACGCCGTCCTGCCCGTCACCCTGCTGCCCCCGGCCGCCCCCGACGCCGGGCACCCCGTGCTGCGCGGGCTGTACGAGGCGACCCGGCACCGGTGCGAGGGGCCGTTCGCGGCGCCCGTGCTCGGGGACGGCTGGAGCGGGCGGATCGTCAGCAACCACGCGCCCGACATCGTGCGCGACCTCGCGGGCTGCTTCGGCACCGGTACCGGGCCCGAGCTGTTCCCGGCCGCGCTGACCAGGGACATCGCGCGCTTCGAGGCGCTGTTGGAGGAGTGCGGGGACGAGGGGCTGCGGGAGGCCGAGCGGCGGCTGGCCGGGCGCGGGCACCTGCTGGGCGAGACGCTGACCGCCGCCGACGTGCACCTGTGGTCCCGGCTGCCCGCGCCGGGGGAGCGGCCCGTACTCGACGCGTACCGGCAGCGTCTGGCGCGGACGCACCCCGCCTTCCGCGGTGATGCGCCCCGGCGCACGCCCCCGCGCCCCCAGAACGAGGGACCCGCCGGGCGCCCCGGAACGCCGGTGCGGTGACGCCTTCCCGCCGGGCCCGGCTCCGTGGACGCGCTCCCAGGCGCCGGTGCGGAGCCGACCGGCGGTGCTTTTGCGGAGGTTTTCGGGCGCTGTTCTAGTGGGGCGAGACGTGTCCCACGCCGGGCGCCGGTGGCAGTGCCGGGCGCCGCACCCCGGGAGGCTCCGCTCATGGCCATGTCCCCGTACGGCTCGTTCGGTTCGCCCGACCCGTTCTCCGAGCTCCTCAACCGGTTCTTCGGAATGTCCCCCGTGTCCTCGCCGCCCGCGATGCAGCGCGTCCCCATCGGCGAGCTGCTGACGGACTCCGCGCGGGAGCTGATCGCCCGTGCCGAGGCGCGGGCGCGCGAGGACGGCAGCCCCGACCTGGACACCGAGCACCTGCTGTGGGCGTGCACGCAGACCGAGCCGGTGCGGTCGACGCTGGCGCGGGCCGGGGCCCACCCCGACCGGCTCGCCGCGAGCATCGCCGAGGCCCTGCCCGGCGAGAGCGGCGCCGCCTCCTCCGAGCCGGGGCTGACGCCCTCGGCCAAACGCGTCCTGACCTCGGCGCACGCCCACTCGCGCGCGGCCGGCGTCTCGTACATCGGGCCCGAGCACATCCTCGCCGCGCTCGTCACCGACGACAGCTCCGGTGCGGCCAGGTTCCTGGACGCGTACGGTGCCGACCCGGCGAAGCTGCGCCGGGACGCGGTCGCCGCGAGCCGTACCGAGGCGCCGTCCGGCGAGGCGGCGCCGAGCGACACCCCGACCCTGGACCAGTACGGGCGCGACCTCACCGAGGAGGCGCGCACCGGGCGGCTGGACGTCGTCGTCGGCCGCGCGGACGAGGTCGAGCAGACCGTCGAGATCCTCTCCCGCCGGACGAAGAACAACCCGGTGCTGATCGGCGAGCCCGGCGTCGGTAAGACGGCGATCGTCGAAGGGCTCGCGCAGCGCGTGGTGTCCGGCACGGTGCCCGGGACGCTCAAGGGGAAGCGGGTCATCGCGCTGGACCTGACGGGGCTGGTGGCCGGTTCGAAGTACCGGGGCGAGTTCGAGGAACGGCTCAAGGCCGTCATCGACGAGGTACGGGAGGCGGAGGACTCCACCATCCTGTTCATCGACGAACTGCACACCGTCGTCGGCGCCGGATCGGGCGGCGAGGGGTCGATGGACGCCGGGAACATCCTCAAACCCGCGCTCGCCCGCGGCGAGTTGCACGTCATCGGCGCCACCACGCTGGACGAGTACCGGCGGCACGTGGAGAAGGACGCCGCGCTGGAGCGCCGGTTCCAGCCCGTCACCATCCCGGAGCCGACCGTCGAGGAGACCGTGCAGATCCTCGACGGGCTGCGGGACTCCTACGAGGCGCACCACCAGGTCAGGTTCACCGACGAGGCGCTGGAGTCGGCGGCGGTGCTCTCCGACCGGTACGTCACCGACCGCTTCCTGCCCGACAAGGCCATCGACCTGATGGACACCGCGGGCGCCCGGGTGCGGCTGCGCTCCCTGGGCCGCTCCACCGAGGTCGTCTCCCGCGAGGACCGGATCGCCAAGCTGAGCCGCGAGAAGGACGAGGCCATCGCGGCCGAGAACTTCGAGCGCGCGGCCGAACTGCGGGAGGAGATCGCCGGGGTGGAGGCGGAGCTCGCCGGGGTCGAGGAGCGCCGCGAGGGCGTGATGTCGGTGACCGCCGAGGACATCGCCGAGGTGCTCTCCCGCCGCACCGGCATCCCCGTCGCGCAGCTCACCGAGAGCGAGCGCGAGCGGCTGATGAAGCTGGAGGACGCGCTGCACGAGCGCGTCGTCGGGCAGGACGAGGCGGTGACGGCCGTCGCCCAGGCGGTACGGCGCAACCGCGCGGGGCTCGGCGACCCGGACCGGCCCGTCGGCTCCTTCCTCTTCCTCGGGCCGACCGGCGTCGGCAAGACCGAACTGGCCAAGGCGCTGGCCGAGTTGCTGTTCGGCGACGAGGGGCGGCTCGTCCGGTTCGACATGAGCGAGTTCCAGGAGAAGCACACCGTCTCCCGCCTGGTCGGGGCGCCGCCCGGCTACGTGGGCCACGAGGAGGCGGGCCAGCTGACCGAGAAGGTGCGGCGGCAGCCGTACAGCGTGCTGCTGTTCGACGAGGTGGAGAAGGCACACCCGGACGTCTTCAACGCGCTGCTCCAGGTGCTCGACGACGGCAGGCTCACCGACGCCCGCGGCCGGACCGTCGACTTCCGCAACACCGTCGTCATCATGACGAGCAACATCGGCGCCCAGCGCATCCTCGCCCACGAGGGACGGGTCGACGAGATCCGCGAGCAGCTGATGGAGGACCTGAACGGGCGCTTCCTGCCCGAATTCCTCAACCGCATCGACGAGATCATCATCTTCCACGGCCTCACCGAGGCGGACCTGACCCGCATCCTGGACATGCTGCTGGACCGCAGCGTCCGGCGGCTGCGGTCCCAGGACATCGGCCTGGAGGTCACCGAGGCGGCGAAGAAGCTGCTGGTCGCGCACGGTACGCGCCCCGAGTTCGGGGCCCGCCCGCTGCGCCGCACGATCCAGACGGAGCTGGACAACCGGGTCGCGGGGCTGCTGTTGAGCGGGGAGGCGTCGGAGGGGGACACGGTGGTGGTGGACGTGGACGAGGACTCGCTGGTGTGCCGGGTGCGGAGCGGCGGCGGGGCCGCAGGGGAGACCACCGGGTAGGGGCTGCGGGTGCGTCGTCGGCTGCCGGTGCGCGGGTGGTTGATCGCGCAGTTCCCCGCGCCCCTTTTACGGGGCGCGGAACCCCCGCGACTCGGACATAATGCGTGGAGTCGTCCGGAGATGGAGCATCGTCCATGAAGGCACTTCAGTACCCCAGCGTCGGCGCGGCGCCCGTCGTGGTCACCGTCCGGGACCCGGAACCGGGGCCGGGGCAGGTGCTGCTGAAGGTCACCGCGGCCGGGGCCTGCCACTCGGACATCGCCGTCATGGAGATGACCGCGGACCAGCTGTCCTTCCCTCTCCCGCTAACGCTCGGGCACGAGGGCGTCGGCACCGTCGCCGCGCTCGGTCCGGGCGCGAGCGGGGTGTCCGTGGGCGACTCCGTCGCCGTGTACGGGCCGTGGGGCTGCGGCGTGTGCCGGATGTGCGCGCAGGGCAAGGAGAACTACTGCCTGCGCGCCGACGCCGAGCGCATCTTCCCGCCCGGCCTGGGCGAACCGGGCTCCATGGCCGAGTACCTGCTCGTCGACGACGCCAGGCACCTCGTCCCGATCGGCGACCTCGACCCCGTCACCACCGTGCCGCTCACCGACGCGGGGCTCACCCCGTACCACGCGGTGAAGCTGTCCCTGGCCAAGCTCGTGCCCGGCAGCACCGCCGTGGTCATCGGGGCCGGCGGGCTCGGGCACGTCGGCATCCAGCTGCTGCGGGCGATGACCGCGAGCCGGGTGATCGCCCTCGACGTCACCGAGGGCAAGCTCGAACTCGCCCGCACCGTCGGGGCGCACGAGGCGCTGCTCTCCGACGACAAGGCACCGGCCCGCATCCGCGAGCTGACCGGCGGCGTCGGGGCGAGCGTCGTCCTCGACTTCGTCGGAGCGCCGCCCACGGTGGCGCTCGCCGGGAAGAGCGTCGGCGTCGAGGGCGACGTCACCGTCGTCGGCCTGGGCGGCGGCGCGCTCCCCGTCGGCTTCGGGACGCTGCCGCACGAGACCACCGTCCGCTCGCCGTACTGGGGGACCAGGTCCGAGTTCGCCGAACTGATCGAACTGGCCCGGCAGGACGTGCTCGACATCCACGTCGAGACCTTCTCGCTGGACGAAGCACCGCGCGCCTACGAGCTGTTGACGTCCGGAAACATCAACGGCAGGGCCGTGATTGTCCCTTGAGCTGCCAGCCGCCCCGCACGTCACGCACACTGGGGACGCACGCGAGCGAGCCGAGCGAGCCGAGGGAGAGCTGACGAACGATGAGTGACCAGTCCGGTGGCACCGGCAGGACGAACCGTGTCGTGGTGGGTATCGACGGATCGAAGCAGGCGCAGACGGCCCTGGACCGGGCCGTGCTGGAGGCGCGGGCTCGTAAGGCCGAACTGGAGGTCCTCTGCGGAGCGGGCTGGCCGAAGCGCTCGGCCGTGCCCGTGACCGAGACCGACACCGAGTGGCTGCGCAGGGCCGCGGCCGAGGTCGTCGACGCGGCGGTCGCCCGCGTCCGGGAACGGGCGCCCGAGCTGGACGTGTTCCCGCGCGTCGAGTCGAAGTCCGGCGCAGCGGACGCGCTCGTCGAGGCCAGCAGGACCGCGGCCCTCACCGTCGTCGGCACCCGCGGGCACGGCGGCTTCGCCGGGCTGCTGGTCGGCTCCGTCAGCCTCCGCGCCGCGGCGCACTGCCAGGGCCCGCTGATGGTCGTCGGTGGCGAGCGCTCCGTCGAGGAGGCCACCGCGCGCGGCACCGTCCTGGTGGGCGTGCGCTCCCCGGCCGAGACGGAGACCGTCCGCTTCGGCTTCGACGAGGCGCAGCGCACCGGTTCCACGCTGCGGGTGCTGCACGCCTGGTCGCGGCCGCCGATGCCGCCGAACATCCCGGTGCCCCCGAGCGAGGACGCCGGCGCCAGGCAGGCCGCGACCGAACTCGTCCGCGCCGCCGTCGCCCCGCTCCGGGAGCAGTACCCGGACGTCCGGGTCAAGGGGCGGGAGCAGAGCGGGCCGCCCGCGGCGACGCTGATCGAGGCGACCCGCGCCGCCGACCTCGTCGTCCTGACCACCCCGCGCCGGCGGCAGCGCCGGCTCGGACTCCAGCTCGGGCCCGTCGTCCACGCGGTGCTGCACCACGCGCACTGCCCCGTGGTCCTCGTGCCCGCCGACTGAGGAACGCCGCCCGGCCGGGGGCTGCCCGGCCGGGCGGGCCGACAACCACCGCCCGTGGAGGCCGCCATGAGCCCGTCCGAGAGCACCGAAGAGCCGGCGTCCGTGCGCGCCGGGGACGCAGGGCCCGTCGAGTACGACGTGATCGTCATCGGGGCGGGACCGGTCGGTGAGAACGTCGCCGACCGGGCGCACGCGGCGGGGCTCAGCGCCGTCGTCGTCGAGCACGAACTCGTCGGCGGCGAGTGCTCGTACTGGGCCTGCATGCCGAGCAAGGCGCTGCTGCGCCCGGCGCTCGCGCTCGCCGACGCGCGCCGGGTCGACGGCGCCTCGCAGTCCGTCGACGGCGGACCGGACACCGGTGCCGTCTTCAAACGGCGGGACGGGTTCACCTCCGGCTGGCGCGACGAGGGCCAGGTGGGCTGGCTGGACTCGGCCGGCATCGACCTCGTACGCGGCCGGGGCAGGCTGGACGGCGCCCGCAGGGTCGCCGTGGAGACCCCCGAGGGCGGCCGGGTGGAGCTGACGGCCCGGCACGCCGTCGCCGTCTGCACCGGGAGCCGCGCCGTCGTGCCCCCGCTGCCGGGGGCCGCGGAGGCCCGGCCGTGGACGAGCCGGGAGGCGACGTCGGCGAGCGAGGTGCCGGGGCGGCTGGCCGTCGTCGGCGGTGGCGTGGTCGGCTGCGAGATGGCCACCGCCTGGCGGGCGCTCGGCTCCGAGGTGACGATGCTCGTGAGGGGCGGCCGGCTGCTGCCGCGGATGGAGCCGTTCGCGGGCGAGCTGGTCGCGGACGCGCTGGAGGACGCGGGCGTCACGGTCCGGCGCGGCGTCGGCGTCACCGCCGTCGAACGCCCCGCGCCGGGCGGGCCCGTGACGCTGACGCTGGACGACGGCGGGCGGGTGGAGGCCGACGAGGTGCTGTTCGCCACCGGCCGCGCGCCCCGCACCGACGACCTCGGCCTGGAGACCGTCGACCTGCGGCCCGGCGGCCCGCTGGAGGTGGACGACAGCTGCCGCGTCCCCGCCGTGCACGGCGGCTGGCTGTACGCCGTCGGGGACGTCAACGGGCGGGCGCTGCTGACGCATCAGGGCAAGTACCAGGCCAGGATCGCGGGCGCGGCCATCGCGGCCCGCGCCGCCGGGGTGCCGCTGCTGGAGACCGACCGCTGGGGCGCGCACGCGGCCACCGCCGACCATCTCGCCGTCCCGCAGGTGGTGTTCACCGACCCGGAGGCGGCCGCCGCCGGGCTGACGGTCACCGAGGCGGAGCAGCGCGGGCTGCGGGTGCGGTCCGTCGACGTGGACCTCGGCGGCGTCGCGGGCGCCGCGCTGTACGCCGACGGCTACCGGGGGCACGCGCGGATGGTCGTCGACACCGACCGGGAGGTCGTCGTCGGCGCCACCTTCGTCGGCCCCGGCGTCGGCGAGCTGCTGCACTCGGCCACCCTGGCGGTCGCCGCCGAGGTCCCGCTGGAGCGGCTCTGGCACGCCGTCCCCGCGTACCCGACGATCAGCGAGGTCTGGCTCCGGCTGCTGGAGGCGTACCGGGGCTGACGGGAACGGGCCGGTGTGCGGCGCCGGGTCACTCCACCGAGCGCAGGCGGCGGGCCGCGGCGGCCACCGAGCGGCCGCGGGTGTCCGCGTCCGCCCACGGGTCGCGGGCGCGGAGCCGCTCGCCGAGGGTGCGCAAGGTCCAGCGCCGCGGCGTCAGTTCGGGGTCGTCGAGCTCGTCCCAGGTGATCGGCGCGGCGACGGGCGCCCCGGCGCGTGCCCGCAGCGCGTACGGGGCGACGGCGGTCTGCGCGTACGCGTTCCGCTGGATGTCCAGGTAGACGCGGTCGCCGCGGTTGGCCTTGCGGGGCTCCTCGGTGAGCCGGTCCGGGTGCCGGCGCGTCAGGACGCCGGAGAGGCCGCGGGCGAACTCGCGCACGGTGTCGAAGTCCGCCTTCCCGTCCAGCGGCGCGAGCACGTGCAGACCGCGGGAGCCCGTCGTCATCAGCCGGGACGGGAGCCGCACCTCGGTGAGCAGCTCGCCGACCCGGCGCGCGGCGAACCGCACGTCCTCGAAGTCCGCGCCGCCGCTCGGGTCCAGGTCGACGACGAGGAGGTCCGGATGGTGCGGACGGGCGGCCCTGGCGAGCCAGCGGTGCGGGGTGACGCACGCCTGGCCCGCGAGGTACACCAGGGTGTCGGCGGTGTCGCACAGCACGTGCCGCACGGTGCCGCCCTCCTTGGGGAGTTCGGCGGTGCGCACCCAGTCGGGGAAGTAGCCGGGGGCGTTCTTCTGCATCAGCGGCTCGCCGCCGATGCCGTCCGGGTGGCGCTCCATCATCAGCGGCCGCCCCCGCAGGTGCGGGACGGCACGGCGGGCCACCGACCGGTAGTAGCCGGCCATGTCGTCCTTGGTGATCCCGTCGTCGGGGAACAGGACCTTCTCCGGTCGCGTGATCTCCACCTCCGCCACGGGACCCACTGTGCCGCACCCCGCGCCGGGCCGGGCCCGCGCGGGGGCCGTCCGGGGCACCGGGCTACCCCGCCGGGTGCTCCGGTTGCTCCGTACCGCTCCGCCGTCTTGCGCGCGGGCCGGTCCCCGCCGCACGCTCTGGGATGTTCCCGGTCCGGGCCCGCCCGGACCGTTCGCGCTCCCCGAGGAGGGGCAGTGGAAGCCGTACTGGACGTGGAACAAGCCGAAGACCATGTGGGCGGGATCTGTTTCAAGACGGGCCCGCCCCGTCGCGTCGGGGTGGAGCTGGAGTGGCTCGTCCGCGACAGCACCGACCCCGCCCGCCCCGTCCCCGCCACCCGGCTGGACGGGGTGCTCGACCCGCTCTGGACCCCGGGGGCGCTGCCCGGCGGGAGCAGGCTCACCCGGGAGCCGGGCGGACAGCTGGAGGTGAGCGCGCCGCCGGGTGACACGCTCGCGGAGTGCGTGGAGCTGGCCGCCACCGATCTCGCCGTGCTCCGCAAGTCCGTCGCCGAGGAGGGCGTCCTGCTCCACGGGCGGGGCCTCGACCCGGAGTTCGCCCCGCCGCGCGTCCTGACGCACCCGCGCTACCGGGCGATGGAGGCGTACTTCGACCAGTCGGGCCCCTGGGGGCGCACGATGATGCGCGCCACCGCCGCGGTCCAGGTGAGCCTGGACGCGGGGGACGAGTCCGAGGGTGTCACCGGGTACCGGCACCGCTGGCGGCTGGCGCACCGGCTCGGGCCCGTGCTCGTCGCCGCCTTCGCCAACTCGCCGCTGTGGCGCTCCCGTCCGACCGGGTGGCTCTCCACCCGGCAGCGCGTCTGGGACCGGATCGACCCGGGACGCACCCGGCCCCCGCCCGACGGCGGCGACCCCAGGGCGCTGTGGACCCGGTACGCGCTGGACGCCGAGGTGATGTGTCTGCGCCGCGATCCGCCCGCGGCGTGGACGGCCCCGCCGCGGCTCACCTTCCGCTCCTGGCTGGGCGGCCGGCACGGGCTGCGCCCGCCCACCCGCGACGACCTCGACTACCACCTGAGCACCCTGTTCCCGCCCGTACGGCCGCGCGGCTGGCTGGAGTTGCGGATGATCGACGCGCAGGCCGGCGACGACTGGATCGCCGCGACCGCCGTCGCCGCCACCCTGCTCAACGACCCCCGGGCCGCCGAGTCGGCCTGGGAGGCGACCGCCGCGCTGGCCGGGGAGCGCGGGCTGTGGGAGCGCGCGGCGCGGCAGGGACCGGCCGACCCGCTGCTCGGCCCCGTCGTCCGCGGCTGCGTGGCCGCGGCCGAGGAGGCGCTGGCCCGCACCGAGCCGGGCGGCGAACCGCACCGCGCCGTCGCCGCCTTCCACGAGCGCTACACCGCGCGGGGCCGCTGCCCGGCGCACGACCGACTCGACGCCCTGCGCGGCTGACCACCCGAGGAGCTCACCCCATGTCCCAGGACACCCGGCCACCGCGGCCTGCCCAGGCACCGACGATCCCCACGACCCCCGCCGGCTGCCCCTACGCCCGGGCCCGCGAGGCGCTGGAGCGGGCCAGGCGGCGGACCGCGCTGCTGACCGACGCCGTCGGCGAGGACGAACTGACGGCGCAGCACTCCCCGTTGATGTCCCCGCTGGTGTGGGACCTCGCGCACATCGCCAACCAGGAGGACATCTGGCTGCTGCGCGCCGCGGGCGGCGGCCCCGGGCTGCGCCCCGACCTCGACCCGGTCTACGACGCGTTCCGCACCCCGCGCGCCGACCGCCCCGCCCTGCCGATGCTGGCGCCGGAGGCGGCCCGCGCCTTCGCCGCCGAGGTACGCGTCCGCGCCCTCGCCGTCCTGGCCGAGGCGGAGTCCGGCACGCGCCGGAACGGGGCGGACGCCGCGGACCCGGACGCCGAGCGGCACCGGCGGCTGCTCGCCGACGGCTTCGTCTTCGGCATGATCGCCCAGCACGAGCAGCAGCACGACGAGACGATGCTCGCCACGCACCAGCTGCGCCGCGGCGCCCCGGTGCTCGACGCGCCCGCGCCGCCGGGCGGCTCGGCCGCCGGGCTGCCCGCCGAAGTCCTCGTCCCCGAGGGCCCGTTCGTGATGGGCGCCGAGGGCGAACCGTGGGCGCTGGACAACGAACGCCCCGCGCACACCGTCCTCACCGGCGCCTTCTGGCTCGACACGACCCCGGTCACGAACGCCGCCTACCGCAGGTTCGTCGAGGACGGCGGCTACGAGGAGGAGCGCTGGTGGGACCCGGAGGGCTGGGAGTACGCCCGCCACGCCGGGCTGCGGGCCCCGCTGTTCTGGCAGCGGGACGGCGGCCCGGCGGAGGCTCCCGGCGGGGGCTGGGTGCGCCGCCGCTTCGGGCACACCGAGCCGGTACCGGACGAGGAGCCCGTGCAGCACGTCAGCTGGTACGAGGCCGACGCCTACGCCCGCTGGGCCGGGCGGCGGCTGCCGACCGAGGCCGAGTGGGAGAAGGCCGCGCGGCACGACCCGGCCACCGGCCGTTCGCTGCGCCACCCCTGGGGCGACGCCGACCCCGGCCCCGAGCACGCCAACCTCGGCCAGCGGCACCTGCGTCCGGCCCCGGCGGGCGCGTACCCCGAGGGCGCGGCGCCGTGCGGCGCGCGGCAGCTGCTGGGGGACGTGTGGGAGTGGACGGCCTCGGACTTCACCGGGTACCCGGGTTTCGCGGCGTTCCCGTACCGCGAGTACTCCGAGGTGTTCTTCGGGCCCGGGCACAAGGTGCTGCGCGGCGGCTCCTTCGGCACCGACCGGGTGGCCTGCCGGGGCACCTTCCGCAACTGGGACCTGCCCGTACGGCGGCAGATCTTCGCCGGGTTCCGCACGGCGCGGACCGCGCGGCCGGGGGAGGGGCGCTGATGTGCCGTCACCTGGCCTATCTGGGCCCGCCGGTGCCGCTGGCCGAGGTCGTCTCCGGGCCGCGGCACGGCCTGTACGAGCAGTCCTGGGCCCCGCGCAGACAGCGGCACGGCACCGTCAACGCCGACGGCTTCGGCCTCGGCTGGTACCCGCCCGACGCGGGCGTCCCGGGCGCGCCCGCGCCCGCGCGCTACCGGCGCGCGGTGCCGATCTGGGCCGACCCCAACCTGCCCGACCTCACCCGCACCCTGACCAGCGGCGCCGTCCTCGCGGCCGTGCGCGACGCCACCCCGGGCACCTCGCAGGACGAGGCGGCGGCCGCGCCGTACGCCGCCGAGGGGTGGCTGTTCAGCCACAACGGCGCGGTCCACGACTGGCAGCGGCTCGCGGACGACCTGGCGGGCGCCGGGGGTTCCGGCGGCGACGTCGGCACGGCCGAGCTGCTCGCCATGGAGGCGCGGTGCGACTCGGCGCTGCTGTGGGCGCTGCTGCTGCGCCGTCTGCGCGCGGGTGAGAGCGCGGCCGACGCGCTGTCCGGGCTCGTCCGGCAGGTCGACGCCCAACGGCCGGGCGCCCGGCTGAACTTCCTGCTCACCGACGGCCGCACGGTCACCGCCACCCGGCAGGGCGACAGCCTCTGGTACCGGCACACGCCGGGCGCCGTCCTCGTCGCCTCCGAGCCGGACGCGCGCGAGGGCTGGCGCGAAGTGCCGGACGGGCACGTGCTGCTGGCCGGGCCGCACGGCGTCCGTTTCATCCCGCTGCCGGGGCCGGCGCCCGCGCAGCCCGTCACCGCGCCGGTCCGCTGACCGGCCGCCGCGCCCCGAAGGTCCACGACGCCACCGCCTCCGCGAGAGGAAGCCACCGCATGACGACCGATCCGCACACCCGTCCCGCACGGTTCGGGCTCGTCCGCCGGCTGCCCGTCGAGCACTTCGCCGACGCGCTGCGGGCCGATGTGCTCAAGGGGCTGACCGGGCGGCCCAAGACGCTGCCGCCCAAGTGGTTCTACGACGCCCGCGGCAGCGAGCTGTTCGAGGAGATCACCCGGCTGCCCGAGTACTACCCGACGCGTGCCGAGACCGAGATCCTGCGCGCCCGTTCGGCGGCCGTGGCGGGGGCGACGGGGGCGCGCACCCTCGTCGAGATCGGCTCGGGCTCCTCCCGCAAGACCCGGCTGCTGCTCGACGCGCTGGCCGCGCACGGCACCCTGGAGCGGTACGCGGGCCTGGACGTGAGCGAGGACGCGCTGCGCGAGGCGGGCGCCGAACTGTGCCGCGAATACCCGGAGTTGCACGTCGACGCGGTGGTGACCGATCTCCAGACCGACCTGGTGCTGCCGCCGGCCGAGCACGGCCCCCGGCTGGTCGCCTTCCTCGGCGGCACCCTCGGCAACCTGGACGCCGACGAGCGCCCGGCCTTCTACGCGGGCCTGCGCCGCCAACTCGCGGACGGCGACGCGCTGTTGCTCGGCGCCGACCTCGTCAAGGACCCGGAGGTGCTGGTCCGGGCCTACGACGACGCGCAGGGGGTGACGGCGGAGTTCAACAAGAACGTGCTGCGGGTGCTGGACCGGGAGCTGGGCGCGGACTTCGACCCGGACGCCTTCGAGCACCGGGCGGTGTGGGACGCGGCGGCCGAACGCATCGAGATGCGGCTGCGCGCCCGTACGGCCCAGCGGGTGGAGCTGCCGGCGCTCAACGTCGTCACGGACTTCGACGCGGGGGAGGAGCTGCGGACGGAGATCTCGGTGAAGTTCCGGCGGGACGGTCTGACGGCCGAACTCGCCCGCGGCGGCTTCGCCGTGCGCGAGTGGTGGACCGACCGGGCCGGGCGCTTCGCCCTGCTGCTGGCCGAACCGGCCTGAGCGGGCGGCCCGTTCGGGGACGCTCGCCCGGGTCA
This sequence comes from Streptomyces sp. HNM0574, assembly GCF_012726235.1. GTDB lineage: Bacteria > Actinomycetota > Actinomycetes > Streptomycetales > Streptomycetaceae > Streptomyces. The sequence goes on along the minus strand of NZ_JAASAH010000020.1, from coordinate 51,903 downwards.
GCCCGCGAGCGTCCAGGTCATCGCCTGGCCGCTGCCGACCGCGAGGGCCAGCACCACGAGGTCGGCGGCGCCCAGCGTCATGCCGAACACGGCGCGGCCCCGGCGCGAGGTCCCCCGGAGCAGCGCGAGCCCGCCGAGCACGAGGGCGCAGGGGCCGAGGATCAGGTTGAAGACGAGCAGCCCGGTCAGCCCGAGCACGAAGGAGGCGACGGCCATGCCGTCGGCGTCCCGGTCCCGGACGCGTCCGGCCGCCGTGGCGGCGGCGGGCTTCGGCGGGGCGGCCGGGGTGGTGGCCGGGTTCCGGTCCGGGGCGGTGGCGGCGGGCCGGTGGTGCGCGTCGAGTGTGTGCGTCGCGCTCATGGTCAGCTCCCTTGACGGTGCTTGCGCTCACGGACGGCGAAGACGAGCAGCCAGCAGGCGATGACCGCGGCCGCTGCCAGGGTGGCGGGGAGCGGCAGGTGTGCCGCGGCTCCCACGACGAGTGCCAGCAGCATCACTGCGGCAACGATGAAGATCACGTGCAACCTTTCGGCGAAGGGCTGGATCCGCGAACTCGGGTGAGTCGGTGAACAGTTGGGATGACAACTGTTCACCGACTTCAGCGTACCTTGCCACCGATGGGAGAACGACTGTTTACTGAATGACATGAGCCACACCGCCACCACCCGTGAGGTCCAGAAGGCCAAGACCCGACGCGCCCTGCTCGACGCCGGGTTGAGGCTGCTGGAGCACCAGAGTCTGAGCAGCCTCGGGCTGCGCGAGGTCACCCGTGCCGTCGGCGTCGCCCCGGCCGCCTTCTACCGGCACTTCCGGGACATCGCGGACCTCGGCGTCGCCCTCGTCGAGGAGTCCCTCGGCAGCCTGCACGAGGTGGTGCGCACCGTCCTCGCGGAGCGTTCGGACGAGCTGGAGCGGATCGGCGCCACCGTCGCCACCCTCGCCAGGTACGTGCAGGAGCGCCCCTCGCACATCCGCTTCATCGCCCGCGAACGGCACGGCGGGGTGGAGGACGTCCGCAAGGCCATCGGCGCCCAACTCGACCGGTTCGCCGAGGAGGTGGCCGCCGCGCTGGGCACCGACGCCGTCTCCCGAGGGTGGAGCGCCGCCGACATGCGGATGCTGGGCGAGCTGTACGTCGACCACATGGTGATGACCGCCTCCGCCTTCCTGGAGGCGGCCCAGGGCGAGGGCCCGGACGCGGAGAGCGTCTCCCGCAAGGCCCAGCGCCAGCTCCGGCTGATCGGCCTCGGCCGCGCCCACTGGCAGGAAGCCTGACGGGGGAGCCCGACGGGAGGGCGGGGGCGTGCGCGCGGGTGTGTGCGCCGCCTCCTCAACTCCCTTACGTACCAGGTCTGTCGTCCCCGGCCCGGGGCCGGTAATCCAGGGGGTCACACCGGTCCGCCCTCGTCACGGAGACGCCCATGGCCACCGACCGCCCCACCCCCGAGAACGCCGAGCACCCCGACGGTGCCGACGCCGCGCAGCAGGCGCAGCTCCGGCAGGCCGCGCAGCTGATCGAGGCCATCATGGGCCAGCTGTACCCGGCGGCCCTGCACACCGCCGTCCGCTTCCGCATCCCCGACCTGCTCGCCGAGCACGGCCCCCGCACCGCGGGACAGCTCGCCGCCCTCGCGGACCTCAAGGAGCCGAACCTCTACCGCATCCTGCGCTACCTGGCCACCCGGGAGATCTTCCGCGAGGACGAGCAGGGCCGCTTCCACCTGACGCCCATGGCCGAGGCGCTCCGCGCCGACGCCCAGCCGCCGCTGCGGGACTTCGCGATGCTCCTCGGCGACGAGATGTTCTGGCACCCCACGATCCACCTGCACGAGACCGTCCGCACCGGCACCCCCGGCTTCGAGACGGCGTACGGCAAGACCTTCTTCCAGCACCTCTCCGAAGTCCCCGAGGCCGCGGCCACCTTCGACGCCGGGATGGCCGGCTTCTCCGACCTCGTCAACCACGCCGTCGCCGCCTCCTACGCCTTCCCGCCCGGTGCCACCCTCGCCGACATCGGCGGCGGACGCGGCGGGCTGCTGCGCGCGCTGCTCACCGCCGACCCCGTGCTGAACGGCGTGCTGTACGACCTCGAACACGTCGTCGCCGGGCACCGGTTGGACGTGCCCGAGCTGAAGGGTCGCTGGCGCACGGAGGCCGGTGACTTCTTCACCTCCGTCCCCGAGGGCTGCGACGTCCACCTGATCAAGCACGTGCTGCACGACTGGTCGGACGAGGACTCCGCGCGCATCCTCCGCGCCAGCCGCCGCGCGCTCCCCGACCACGGGCGGCTGCTCGTCGTCGACGCGGTGCTGCCCCGGGACAACGCGCCGCACCCGGGCAAGACCATCGACGGGCTGATGATGACGCTGCTGGAGGGGAAGGAGCGCACCCGCGAGCAGTTCGAGGAGCTGTTCGCCCGCTCCGGCTACCGCCTCACCCGGATCGTGCCCACCCCGTCCTTCGCCTGCGTCGTCGAGGCGGAGCCGGTCGCCCCCTGACGGGGTTTGCCGTACCGGCAACAATCTTTGCCTCCTCGCGTCCGCTCCCGCAGGGTGGTCCCCATGAGCCCACGGTGCGGTCGCGAGGAGGCCGGGATGAACGAGCAGGATGTGTACGACGTGGTGGTCGTCGGTGGCGGCGCCGCCGGACTGAGCGCGGCGCTGACCCTCACCCGCGCCCGGCGGTCCGTCGCGGTGATCGACGCCGGCGCCCCGCGCAACGCCCCCGCCGAGGGCGTGCACGGGCTCCTGGCCCTCGACGGCCTCCCGCCCGCCGAACTGCTGGCCCGCGGCCGCGCCGAAGTGCGCGGCTACGGCGGCCTGCTGGTCGACGGCGAGGTCACCGCCGTCACCCGTGTCACCGGGCGGGCGCCCGGTCCGGAGGTACCCGCCGCCTTCGAGGTGACGCTCGCCGACGGCCGTACCCTCCCGGCCCGCCGCCTGCTGGTGACCACCGGGCTCGTCGACGAACTCCCCGACGTCCCCGGACTGCGCGAGCGCTGGGGCAGGGACGTGCTGCACTGCCCGTACTGCCACGGCTGGGAGGTCCGCGACCGCCCCGTCGGCGTCCTCGCCACCGGGCCGATGGCGACGCACCAGGCCCTGCTCCTCCGCCAGTGGACCGCCGACGTCACGCTCTTCGCGCACACCACGCCCCCGGACGCCGAACAGGCGGAACAGCTCGCCGCGCGCGGCATCCGCGTCGTACCCGGCGAGGTGACGGCCCTGGAGACGGAGGACGACCGGCTCACCGGCGTACGCCTGGCCGACGGCACCGTGGTCGCCCGCGAGGCGGTCGTCGTCGCGCCGCGGATGCGGGCCCGCGCGGACCTCCTGGACCGGCTCGGGCTGCGGCCCGTCGCACACCCGTCGGGCGTCGGCGACCACATCCCCGTCGACGCGACCGGCGCCACCGAGGTGCCGGGCGTGTGGGCCGCGGGCAACGTGAGCGACCCCGTCGCGCAGGTCGGCCCGGCGGCCGCGGCCGGCACCGGCGCCGCGGCCCGGATCAACGCCGACCTCGTCGCCGAGGAGACCCGCCGCGCGGTCGAGGCCCGCCGCGCCACCACCCCCTGACAGCCCCCGCAGCACACCCGAAAAGGACCACCCCCATGCCCGAACAGCCCGCGGAATCCACCGAGTTCGACCGCACCTGGTGGGACGCGCACTACCAGGACCGCCACCACCACGGCCCGCACGGCCACACCCTCCACACCGCCGAACCCAGCCCCTACCTGACGGCCCGGGCCGGGGAACTCGCGCCCGGCACCGCGCTGGACGCGGGCTGCGGCGAGGGCGCGGACGCCGTCTGGCTCGCCGCGCGCGGCTGGCGGGTCACCGCTGTCGACCTCGCGGACGCGGCCCTGGGCCGGGCCCGCGACCGCGCCCGGAACGCCGGCGAGGAGACCGCAGCGCGGATCGACTGGCAGTGCGCCGACCTCACCGCCTGGACGCCGCCCCGGCGCGGCTTCGACCTCGTCACCACGCACTACGTGCACGCGGCGGAGTCCCGCGAGGTGCTGTTCGGGCGGCTGGCCGAGGCCGTCGCGCCGGGCGGCAGCCTCCTCGTCGTCGGCCACCACCCCGCCGACCCGGAGGGCGACGGCGGCCACGCCTCGCTGCCCGGCGTCCGCTTCACCGCGGAGGAGGCCGCCGCCGTGCTCGACCCGGAGCGCTGGGACATCCTGGCCGCCGAGTCCCCGACCCGGACGGTGACCAGGCCCGACGGGCAGACGGTCACGATGCGCGACAGCGTCCTGCACGCCCGCAGGCGCCGCTGACCCGCGTGCGGCTCAGTCCGTGCCGCGGCGGGCGCGGCTGGGCTGCACGCGCTTCGGCTCGCCCGGCGCCTTCGGATGGTCCGGCGGGTAGGGCAGATCGCCCAGGCCGTGGTCGCGCTCGTCCCGCGCGGCCAGTTCGAGCGCCGCGTCGAGCCGGCAGGGCGCGTCCTCCATGCCCGCGTGCACGTCACCGGCCTCGGCGAACCGCACCGGCATGGACGCCAGATCGAAGTCCTCGGGCCGCGCGTCCGCCACCTCGTCCCAGCGCAGCGGCGCGGACACCGGCGCGTGCGGGCGCGGCCGCAGCGAGTAGGCGCAGGCGATGGTGCGGTCCCTGGCCGTCTGGTTGTAGTCGACGAAGATCCGCTCGCCGCGCTCCTCCTTCCACCACGCGGTCGTGACCCGCCCGCCCGAGCGCCGCTCCAGCTCCCGGCCGACCGCGATCGCCGCCCGCCGCACCTGCGTGAACGTCCACTCCGGCACGATCGGCACGAACACGTGCAGCCCGCGCCCGCCCGAGGTCTTGGGCCAGCCCACCAGCTCCAGCTCCGCCAGCACCGGGCGCAGCTCGCGGGCCGCGCGCACCGCGTCCGCGTAGTCGGTGCCGGGCTGCGGGTCCAGATCGATGCGCAGCTCGTCGGGGTGGTCGGTGTCCGCACGCCGCACCGGCCAGGGGTGGAAGGTGAGGCAGCCCAGATTCGCGGCCCACACGACGGCGTCCACCCCCTCGGGGCAGATCTCGTCCGCGTACCGGCCGCTGGGGAAGGAGATCCGCGCCGTCCGCAGCCACTCCGGGTGGCCCTTCGGCGCGCGCTTCTGGAAGAAGGACTCGCCGTCCGCGCCGTCCGGGTACCGCTCCAGCGTCGTCGGACGGTCCCGCAGCGCGCGCGTGATCCCCTCGCCCACGGACAGGTAGTAGCGGGCCACGTCCAGCTTGGTGAACCCGCGCTGCGGGAAGTACACCTTGTCCGGATGGGACAGGCGCACCTGCCTGCCGCCCGCCGTCAGCTCCACCGCGTCAGCCATACGGCCACGCTAAGCCGCCCCCTCGGGCACCGCCGCCCGGAGCCCGTTCCCCGGACCGCGCCAGCGCCCCCGCTCCCGACGGGCGGCGCCCGCGCCGCGCCGCCACAATCACGGGCATGGACCTACCGGTGATGCCGCCCGTGAAGCCCATGCTCGCCAGGGCGGCGGCGCGCATCCCGCCCGGCATGCAGTACGAGGCCAAGTGGGACGGCTTCCGGGCGATCGCCTTCCGCGACGGCGAGGAGACCGAGCTCGCCAGCCGCACCACCAAACCCCTCACCCGCTACTTCCCCGAGGTCGCCACGGCGCTGCGCGACCACGTACCTCCCCGCTGCGTCCTCGACGGGGAGATCGTCATCGTGCGCGGCGGACGGCTCGACTTCGACGCGCTGCTGGAGCGCATCCACCCGGCCGAGTCCCGCGTCCGGCTCCTCGCCGAGCAGACCCCGGCCGCCTTCGTCGCCTTCGACCTGCTCGCCCTCGGCGACCGCTCCCTGCTCGACACCCCGCAGTCCGAACGCCGCGCCGCCCTCACCGACGCCCTCCGCGACACCGGCGACCCCGTCTTCGTCGCCCCCGCCACCCGCGACGTGGACCTCGCGCGCACGTGGTTCAGCCGCTACGAGGGCGCCGGCCTCGACGGCGTCGTCGCCAAACCGCTCGGACTGCCCTACCGGCAGGACGAGCGCGTCCTCACCAAGGTCAAGCACGAGCGGACCGCCGACTGCGTCGTCGCGGGGCTGCGCGTCCACAAGAGCGGCGAGGGCGTGGGCTCGCTGCTGCTCGGCCTGTACGACACCGCGGGGACGCTCCAGCACGTCGGCGTCACCGCCGCGTTCACCGCCCAGCGGCGACGCGAACTCCTCGCCGAACTCGGCCCGTTGCGGATGGAAGGGGACGAGGCCGCGGCCCACCCCTGGGCCGACTGGCAGCGCGAGGAGGCCCACCAGAAGGACCGGATGCCCGGCGGCCCCAGCCGCTGGAACGCGGGCAAGGACCTCTCCTGGGTGCCGCTCCGCCCCGAGCGGGTCTGCGAGGTCGCCTACGACCACATGCAGGGCGACCGCTTCCGGCACACCGCCCGGTTCCGCCGCTGGCGCCCCGACCGCGAGCCCGGCCAGTGCACCTACGCACAGCTGGAGGAACCCGTCGGCTACTCCCTCACGGACGTCCTCCGCACCCCGGGCCCGTCCCCGTACGACGCCCCCTGACCCGCGCACAGGACAAGGCCCCGAACACGTCACACGAGAGGAAACAGCGATGAAGTGCACGCGCAGCAAGGCCGGTTCGGCCGCCACCCGCAAGGACCTCGGCCTGCTCGCCCTGCGGGCCGGAACCGGCGGCGTCCTCTTCGCGCACGGCGCGCAGAAGGTCTTCGGCTGGTTCGGCGGCCCCGGGCTGGAGGCCACCGCCGAGGCCATGCACCAGATGGGCTTCCGGCCCGGACGGCAGGCCGCCGCCGCTGCCGGGGCGGGAGAGGCGGGCGGCGGCCTGCTCCTCGCCCTGGGACTCGCGACCCCGGCGGCCGGTGCGGCGGCCGCCGGGGCGATGGCGGGCGCCGTGGCCGTGCACGCGCCCGCCGGGTTCTTCGCGATGTCCGGCGGCTACGAGTACCCCGCGTTCCTGGGGTTCACCGCCGCCGCGCTGGGACTCACCGGTCCCGGAAGGTACTCCGTCGACCAGACCATGAACCACTGCTTCAACCGCCCGTGGATCATGCTGGCGTCCTTCGCCGGAGCGGCCGTGGCCGCCTCGGCCGTCGTCGCCTCCCGCGCCCGGGTTCAGTCCGAGGAGGCCGGGGGAGCGGAGGAACCGGACGCGGCGCCCGCCTCGACCGCCGACTGACGCACCTCGTCCATGTCCAGCTCCCGTCCCTGACGGATCAGGTCCTCCAGGGCCTCCTCCGGAAGCGCGCCCGGCTGCGAGAAGACGACGATCCGCTCGCGGACCATCATCAGCGTCGGAATGGACTGGATCTCGAACGCGGCGGCCAGCTCCTGCTGCGCCTCCGTGTCGACCTTCGCGAAGGTGAGGTCCGTGTGCCGTTCGGCGGCCGCCTCGTAGACGGGGGCGAACTGGCGGCAGGGGCCGCACCAGCCCGCCCAGAAGTCGATCAGGACAAAGTCGTTGCCCGAGACGATCTCGTCGAAGTTGTCCTTGGTGAGCTCGATGGTGCTCATGTACTGCTCCTGCTGTGGTGGGGCATGGTCGCCGGAACGGTCCGCGCTGCGAAACCGGTGCGGCCGAACTCTGTAACGTCGGTGCGCCCCGTCCGCATTCCCCGAGCAGGAAGAGGCCACACCCATGAGCAACCTCGATCTGCGGCCCGTCCCCGCGCCCTGCGGCGGCCGGGAGGAGATCTCGGCCCGGCCCGTCCACGAACTCCTCGAACCGCGCCGCGTCCCCCTCGGCGAGAGCACCGAGGTACGCCGGCTGCTGCCCAGCCTCGGCCGCCGCATGGTCGGCGCCTGGTGCTTCGTCGACCACTACGGGCCCGACGACATCGCCGACGAACCCGGCATGCAGGTGCCCCCGCACCCGCACATCGGGCTCCAGACCGTCAGCTGGCTGCACGACGGGGAGGTGCTGCACCGCGACAGCCTCGGCAGCGAGCAGACCGTCCGCCCCCGCGAACTCGGCCTGATGACCTCCGGGCACGGCATCTCGCACTCCGAGGAGTCCCCGCGCCCGCACGGCCGGTACCTGCACGGCGCCCAGCTGTGGGTGGCCCTCCCCGACGAGCGCAGGCACGGCCCCGCCGCCTTCGAACACCACGCGGACCTGCCCGTCGTCACCGGCGGCGGCGGACTGGAGGCGACGGTCCTCCTCGGCGAACTCGACGGCGCCCGCTCGCCCGGCACCGTCCACACCCCCCTCGTCGGCGCCGACATCTCCCTCGCCCGCGGCACCGACGTACGCCTGCCGCTGGAACGCGACTTCGAGTACGCGGTCCTCACCATGTCCGGCGAAACCGTCGTCGACGGCGTCCCCCTCGCCCCCGGCTCGATGCTCTACCTCGGCTGCGGCCGCGACACCCTCCCCGTCCGCGCCGAATCCGACAGCGGCCTCATGCTCCTCGGCGGCGAACCCTTCGAGGAAAAACTCGTCATGTGGTGGAACTTCGTAGGCCGCTCCACGGAAGAGATCGCACGGGCCCGCGCGGACTGGACGGACGGCCCCCGCTTCGGCACCGTCCATGGCTACGACGGCGCCCCCCTCACCGCTCCCGAACTGCCGCCGGGGAAGCTGAAGTTGCGGGGGAGGACGCGGTGAGCCGGGGGCCGATCGGCTGGTACGGGGGGGCGTCAGGCCTCCTCGGTAGGCGGGGAGCGAGGTGCTGCTTCGTCTGACGCCCTGCGACGTTGCGCACCTGGGGCCGTTCACGACCGGGAACACGTCACCGGGCTGCGGAGAGGTCCATGAGACCCACCCCCGGCGGACGCGGGTGATCCGAGTCGCCGCGCCGGGGCGGGTGCCACCGCCGCACGGAGCCAAGGGCCCCTTCGGGGGCCCTTTCTCGTGCCGCCCGTGGGGAACTGCCCGGCGTGTGACGGGAGTTGTCGGCGCGGGCCGCGTGTGCACGGATGTGCCAGTGCCCCTCCGGTGCAGCCGCGTGCCGGCCACCCGCATGCGCCGCGCGTCCACCGCGCGCTTGTCAACCTGCGTGCGGTTCTCCGTTCACCCGGTGTTGAGGCCCTGGAAAGAGCGCCGACATCCGGCCTCGGCTGAAAGGTGCCTCTTGCGCTGTCGAAGAAGGGTTCCAATACTCCCCTCAGCGCTTACCAGGTGCACATCAATACGCGATGGCCGCGCATCTGACCGCGTCTCACGGGCCTGCCCTTCGACGGCGGACCCCCGATTCCTTGTGGAGGAAGAAGTGAGGTTCCAGCGCGCTCTCAGCAGCACACCCACCCGCCGCAGACGAACCGCCCTGATCGCGGCGGCGTCCGGACTGGCCGCCGCAGCCGTACTGGCAGCACCGGCCGGGGCAGGCGCACAGTCCCCCCACACGTACAGCGCCGAGCAACTCGCGGCAGCCGGCGACGCGGTGCACGACGCCGATGTCGCGGGCACCGCCTGGTACGTCGACAAGGCCGCCGACGCCGTCGTGGTGACGGCCGACAGCACGGTGGACACGTCCGAGCTCGCGCAGATCAAGAAGGCCGCCGGGGCTCAGGCCGGCGCCATCGAGATCGAGCGGGTCCCCGGTACGTTCAAGCCCCTCATCTCCGGCGGTGACGCCATCTACACGAGCAGGTCGCGCTGCTCCCTGGGCTTCAACGTCCGCAGCGGCAGCGGGGCTCAGTACTTCGTCACCGCCGGCCACTGCACCAACGGAGCGAGTACCTGGTACGCGAACTCCAGTGGCTCCACGGTGCTCGGCTCCACGGCGGGCTCCAGTTTCCCGGGCAACGACTACGGGCTGGTCAGGTACTCCAACTCCTCGATCTCCAAGCCCGGAACGGTGGGCGGCGTTGACATCACGCGCGCCGCCGACCCCTCAGTCGGGCAGTCGGTCACCCGCCGCGGAAGCACCACCGGCACCCACAGCGGCCGCGTCACCGCCCTCAACGCCAGCGTCAACTACGGCAACGGCGACATCGTGCACGGTCTGATCCAGACCACGGTGTGCGCGGAGCCGGGAGACAGCGGCGGGGCGTTGTACTCCGGTTCCACCGCACACGGCCTCACCTCGGGCGGCAGCGGCAACTGCAGGTCGGGCGGCACCACCTTCTTCCAGCCGGTGGTCGAGGCGCTGAACGCCTACGGAGTCAGCGTCTACTGACCCGCCGCGGGACCGGCCGGTAACGCCCGGGGCCCGGCTCGTTACCCAAGGCCCCGCATGCTCCGGTCACCCGCTTTCTCTCCCTGTCCGACAGCGGGCCGAACAGAGAGAGGGGTGGGCCCCCTTTCCGCCCCGGCGCCCGGCACCGGTGGTCCGGCTGCTGGGCGCCGGGCTTCGGTGTGGGTCATCGCACGACGAGCAAGCCGCAACTGTAGGCGCGTGCGTGTCCGATGCCCCGGGTGAGTGCCGTCACGAATGTCTTCGGGTCGGTCACGGTGAGCGTGCCCTTGATTTCCGCACGGCCGATGCGCAGCCCCTTTCGCGACGTTGAGCTGGAGACCTTCGGGAGCATCCGCAGAGCAAGGCGTTCGGTGTCCACATCGGCTCCGATGCGGCTGACGCCGTCGGGGGCGATGGGGGACGGCGCGGACCGGATTGACGACCGTCCGGAAATCGACGCGGTCACCGGTGCGGAACGTGGCCCACGGACGCATGCCCGTTGCGGGGGGACGCGAGCTCGCCTTCACCGCTCGCGTGATCGGGCAGCAGGGCATGCGCGATCTGTTCCAGGAGGGCGGCGTCGGGGTGCTCCAAGCCGACGAGGAAAGCGGCGTCGGCGAGGTGCCAGCGCTCCGTCACGACGGATGCCGTCGCACCTGCCCTGAGATGAGCGCCTGATGCCGGATCCGCGGCGACGTACTTGGGGGAGCCGGGGTTCGGGAGAACTCCATCGCCGTATGACCCCCCCTCAGTACAGCCCGTGCCGGTAGTGGTCGTCGACGGTTTCGTGGAGGTTGTCGGCAAGGGGGCCGAGGGCGTCGGCCATCCTGGCGGCGTTCTCCGCGATCGTCAGGGTGTAGAAGTCCCCGTCGGCCAGGGCCGCTCGGGCGAGGTCGTGGGTTTCGGTGTTCCAGAGGGCGGCGCGGATGACGGCCTTGCCGCACTGGCCGAAGACCTCGCGGACGCGCACGATCGTGGCGAGTACGGCGGGTTTGCCGTCGGCGCCGAGCATGTCGAGGAGTTCCGGGTCGTCGGTGACGAAGGCGTCGCCGTTGACCCGGATCACCTCGCGCACGCCGGGGACGAAGAAGACGAGGCCGACCGCAGGGTTGCGGGTGAGGTTCTCGAAGCTGTCGGCGAGCTTGTTGCCGGGGCGGTCGGGGAGGGCGAGCGTCCAGGGGTCGAGGACGCGGACGGAGCCGGGCGGGTCGCCGCGGGGGCTGGTGTCCAGCTGTCCGTCGGCGCCGACGGTGGCCATGCAGAAGAAGGGGCTGTGGGCGATGAACCGGGCGGAGAACTCGCCCAGTCGGGAGTCCTTCTTCTCCGCGATGAAGCGCGGCGGGTGTCCGACGATCTCGCGGATGCGCCGCATCGTCACCGGGGTGTAGGCGTCCGCGGCGGTGCGGGGCGTGCCCATGGGGTGCCGTCCTTTCACGGGGCTCGTGGTCACAGGCCGAGGACGAGTCGGGGGGTGCGGGCGCGGGAGACGCAGACGAACATCCGGTCGCCGGCGGCCCGTTCGTCCGGGGTGAGGATCTCGTCGCGGTGGTCGGGCTCCCCCTCCAGCACGGTGGTCGCGCAGGAGCCGCACAGTCCGGAGCGGCAGGACGCCGGGACGCGGATTCCGGCGTCTTCGAGGCCGTCCAGGATGCTGCGGCCCGCGGGGACGGTGACGGTGGTGCCGGAGGTCTCGCAGACGACGTCGACGGGCTTGTCGTCGGCGGGTGCCTGGGGGCGGTGGGCCTTGAAGCGTTCGACGTGCAGGGTGTCCCGGGGCCAGTGGGCCACGGCGTCGTCGAGTGCGTTCAGCAGGGCTGCCGGGCCGCAGGCGTAGATCTTCGCTCCGGGTTCGACTCCGGCGAAGAGTGAGCTCAGGGGCATGCGGCCGACGGTGTCGGCGGGGTAGAGGCTCACCCGCGAGCCGTAGGGCCGCAGCTCGTCGAGGAAGGGCATCGACGCGGCGGTGCGGCCGCCGTACAGCAGCCGCCAGGGCGTGCCCCACGCCTCCGCCCGGCGGATCATGGGCAGGATCGGGGTGATGCCGATACCGCCGGCGACGAACACGTACGAAGTGGCGGGCCGGAAGCCGAAGTTGCTGCGCGGGCCCTTCAGGCGCAGGCGCTGGCCGGGGCGCAGGAAGGCGTGGACGTACTCGGAGCCGCCGCGTCCGGCCCGCTCCCGGCGTACGCCGATCCGGTAGGGGGCGCCCTCGTCCGTGGGGCCGCACAGGGAGTACTGGCGTTGAATCCCGGTCGGCAGCACGAGGTCGACGTGCGCCCCGGGTTCCCACGGTGGCAGCGGCCCGTCCCCGTCCAGTTGGAGGGAGACGACGCCGTCGGCTTCCCAGCGGAGCTGCCGGACGGTGACGTCGAGGGCGTCGGCGGGGGTGGAGGCGGTAGCAGGCATCTCGCTCCCTGGCTCAGAGTGTTAACAGCGTTATCAGCACTCGGGCACGCTACTGATAACATCGTTAACATGTCAATGGAGGAGAAGGGCCGCGGACGCAGCACACCGGCCGCCGCGCGGGCCGACCGTGCGGTGCGCGAGGCGCTCGCGCTGGTGGACGAAGGCGGCCTGGAGACGCTCACGATGCGCCGCCTGGCCGACCGGCTCGGCGTGCATCTGCCCACGCTCTACCGGCTGTTCGGCGGCAAGGACGCGCTCGTGGACGAGATGGCCGAGGCGATCCTCGCCCGGGCGCTGCCCGCCGCCCCGCCCGACGGCGCCTGGACGGACCGCGTCCGGGGCCTGGCCGCGAGCCTGCGCACGGCCCTGCTGGCCCAGCGCGACGGGGCACGCATCGTCGGCGGCAACTACGCCGCGAAGCGCAACAACCTGACCTACATAGACACCCTCGTCGGCTGCGTCCGCGACGCCGGCCTCCCGCGCGACCACGGCCTGTGGGCCGCCGGTTCGGTCTTCTGCTACGTGCTGGGGGAGACCCTTGAAGAGCAGGGCGCCGACGGAGGCGAGGCCGGCACACTCGCCGACGTCGTACGCACCGGCCGCTACCCGCACCTGGCCGCCGGCCCGGTCACCCCCCTGCTCGACTTCGACGCACGCTTCACCTTCGGCCTCGAACTCCTGCTGGCGGGGATCGGGGCGGCGGTGGGCTCCGTTCCGGGCGGGAGAGGGCGGTGATTGACGGGGGGGCGAGGTGCCGGGCTCCTCGGCTTCCGGCGGACGCTGAGACCGTCGCGGGACGCCAAGGTGGGTACGGGCTGCCGAATCCGGGCCGGTACGCGAGGGGCGTTCCGGTCCGGACGACTACCCCCGCCCCCCGCCCAACACCCCCGCGTTCCGCTCCGACCAGTTCCACACGTCGGTGGTGATGCCGTAGCCGCGGGAGGGGTCGGTGATGGTGTTCCAGTGGGTGGCGAGGGATTCGATGGTGGGTGGGTCCTCGGGGAGGTAGCCGTCGGTTTCGGCGATGAAGAAGCGGGCGAAGCGGCCCATGCCGCTGAGGAAGGTCTCGCCGGTCACCGGGCAGGACTCGTGGGCCAGGCAGGCGACCATGGGGGAGACGAGGTCGGCCGTGCGCTGTTCGGCGTCGGCGGGCACGTCGTCCTCCGCGCGGCCCGTGCCGATGGCGTTCATGCGGGTGTCGGCGAAGGGGGCCACCAGGTTGACCTTGATGCCGGAGGCCGCGCCGGACTGCGCGAGGGCGCGGGCGAGCCCCGCGACTCCCGCCTTGGCGCTGCCGTAGGAGGTCATGGTGCTCGCGCCGAGTGCGCCGGTCGAGGTCGTCATGACCACCCGTCCGTCGCCGCGTGCGGAGAGTTCCGGCCAGGCCGCGCGGGTGACGTTGAAGGAGCCGCCGACGTGGACGTCCCAGTGCCGGCGCAGGTCGTCGAGTTCGAGCTCGGGGAAGCTGTCCAGCTCGTAGATGCCCGCGTTGTTGATGACGATGTCGACGCGGCCGAACGCGTCCACCGCGCGCCGGACGAGCTCCCGCGCGCCCTCGGGGGCGGCGATGTCGGAGGTGTCGCTGATCGCGGTGCCGCCGGCCGCGCGGATGGCGTCGGCCGTCGCGCGGGCGGGGGTGGTGTCGCCTCCCGTTCCGGACGCGGTGACGCCGAGGTCGTTGATCACGACTTGGCAGCCCCGTGCGGCGAGCAGCCGCGCGTGGGCGGCGCCTATGCCGCGTCCGGCGCCGGTGATGACGGCGACGCGGTCGTCGAAGCGCAGTGGTTCCATGGTCGTCCTCGCTGTTCGGGTCATGACGCGTCGTCGCCGCTCAGGGCGAAGCCGGTGTAGCCGCCGGCGGCCACCTCGTCGCACTTCTTCCGGTACACGTCCAGCCCGCCGACGTACGGCATGAACACCCGGGGTTTTCCGGGGATGTTGGCGCCCAGGTACCAGGAGTTGGCCTCGGGGTAGAGCGTCGCGTCGGCAGCCTTGTTGACGTGCTCGACCCAGGCGTCCTGTGCGTCGGCGCGGGCGACGCTGCGGGTCAGCCCGTTCGCGCGCAGGTGGCCGAGATGGCCGGTGATCCACTCCACGTGCTGCTCGATCGACATGATGACGTTGGCCAGCACCGACGGGCTGCCTGGGCCGGTGATGGTGAACAGGTTCGGGAACCCGGCCACCGCCAGCCCCAGATACGTACGCGGCCCCTCGGCCGCCCACCGCTCGGCCAGCGGGACGCCGCCGCTGCCGCGGATGTCGATGCGGGTCAGCGGGCCGGTCATCGCGTCGTAGCCGGTGGCGAAGACGATCGCGTCGAGTGCGTGCTCACCGGCGGTCGTCCGGATGCCCCGCGGGGTGATCTCGGTGATGGGGTTCTCGCGGACGTCGACGAGGTCCACGTCCGGCCGGTTGAACGTCTCGTAGTAGCCGGTGTCGACGCAGATGCGCTTGGCGGCGATGGGGTGGTTCGTCGGGGAGAGTTTTCCGGCGGTGACCGGGTCCGAGACGGTTTCGCGGATCTTCTCGCGTACGAATTCGGCGACGAGCCGGTTGGAGCGCTCGTCGGTGAGGACGTCGGCGTAGGCCGCGACGAAGAAGTTCCCGCCGGCGCGCCAGCGCCTTTCGAGTTCGGCCGTGACCTCCTCGGGCGGGGCCGCGACCGCCGATTTCCCGGCGACCTCGATGAGCTGCCCGGAGGGCGTGTTGCGGGCCTGTTCCCGCAACTGCCGGTAATTTCGCTTGACTTCCCGCCGTTCCTCCTCGCCCAGCGGCCGGTTCCGCGCGGGTACCGTGAAGTTGGGCGTGCGCTGGAACACGGTCAGCCGCTCCGCCTCCTCGGCCAGCGGCGGAATGGCCTGGATTCCCGAGGACCCGGTTCCGACGACGCCGACCCGCTTTCCGGAGAAGTCCACGGGACCGTGCGGCCACCTGCCCGTGTGGTAGACCGCGCCGGTGAAGGAATCCAGCCCCGGGAAATCGGGAATGCGGGAGGCCGAGAGACAGCCCACGGCGGTGACCAGGAAACGGGCGGTACTCCGGCCGCCCGCCCCGGTGGTGAGGGTCCAGATCCCGGCTTCGTCGTCGAATACGGCGCTTTCGACGGGGGTGTTGAACGAGATGTCGCGGCGCAGGTCGAAGCGGTCGGCCACGTACTCGGCGTAGCGCAGGATCTCGGGCTGGGTGGCGAAGCGCTCCGACCAGTCCCATTCCTGCTCCAGTTCGGGAGAGAAGGAGTACGAGTAGTTGATGCTCTCCACGTCGCAGCGCGCGCCCGGATAGCGGTTCCAGTACCACGTACCGCCGACTCCGGAACCGGTCTCGAAGACGTGCACCGCGTATCCGTTCGCGCGGAGTTCGTGCAGCATGTGCAGACCGGCGAAACCGGCGCCGATGACCAGTACGTCGTAATCGGGCCCTGGTTGAGTGCGGGCCGAGGTGTCACTGTTCGTCAAGGGATGCACCTTTGGGAAGTTCCGGTGGAAGGTCAGGAGGCGACGCCCAGTCCTCTGCCGAGTGCGTCGAGGAGTTCGCGGTTCATCCGGCGGGACACACCGGCCTGCGGGAAAGCGCCCGCGGAACCGTGGAACGTGCCGGGAAACAGATGGAGTTCGACCGGAACCCCCGCCTGCACAAGGCGCTGCGCGTACCCGATTCCCTCGTCGCGCAGCGGGTCGAACTGGCAGACCGACACGTACGCCGGCGGCAGGCCGCCGAGATCCGTGGCACGGCTCGGGGCGGCATAGGGCGAGGCATTCCCGGGCACGGAATTGTCGCCCAGATAGTGCTGCCAGCTGCGAACGGCGTTGTGCCGGTTCCACATCGGGGTGCCGGTGAATTCCCGCATGGAAGGGGTGTCCAGCGCGTTGTCGAGCACCGGGGTCTCCAGCACCTGGAAGCACGGCGCGGGCCCGCCCTCGTCCCTTGCCCGCAGGGCGGTCGCGGCGGCCAGCGCGCCCCCGGCGCTGACGCCGCCCACCCCGATCCGGTCCGGGTCCACGCCCAGCGCCCCGGCCCGGTCCGCCACCCAGGCCAGCGCGGCGTGGCAGTCCTGGAGCGCGGCGGGGAACGGGTGCTCCGGCGCGACCCGGTAGTCGAGCGAGACGACCAGCACGCCGAGCTCGGCGGCGATCCGGGCCGCCGTCGCCGCGTCCGCGTTCTCGTCCGGGAGGACGAACCCGCCGCCGTGGAGGTGGAGATACGCCGGTGACGGCTCGACGCGGCCGTGCGGGGTGCAGACCGCGACGGACACCTCGGGTTCCCCGGGGAGGCCGGGGATCGTCCGCCGCTCCACCGCCACCGCCGGTACCCGCGTGCCCAGTTGGCCGTACATGGCGGCGACGGTGGCCCGGGCCGTCGGCAGGTCGCCGACGTCGAGTTCCGGCAGCTGCGACGGGTGCAGTTCCGGATCGAATCCGCTGTTCACGAGCGTCCCTCTTTTCGGTGAAGTGCTTCGTCAAGACTTCACCGGGGACGGGGGGACGGTCCTGGGACAGTTGGCGCCGGTTCGGGGGGCTTTTCCCGCCAGTTGGCCCTGGCCTTCCGTGCGTCCGGCTATTCGCCGGTGGCCACGTCGCGGAGCCGGCGCAGCGCCAGCGACAGGAGCAGCCGGTGCTGCCCCATCGGCTCGGTCACCCGGAACCCGAGCAGCGTCTCCGCCTTGGCGATCTGGTGGCGCACGGAGTTGTGGTGCAGGTGCAGCTCGCGCGCGGTGGCGCGTACCGTCCCGCTGAAGCACAGGACGTGCAGCGTGGTGAGGACCTCGGCCAGCGCCGGGTCGGCGGCCATCCCGTCGAGCACCGCCAGGTCCTCGACCTCGTCGAGGTAGGCGGTGTCCAGGTGCCGGGCGAGCAGGAGGTAGCCGCCCAGATCCTTGCTGAAGATCACGGGGTTGCGCGCGATCGCCGGACCGCCCGCGCCCGGCGCGTACGTCCGCGCGAACCGCAGCGCCGCCGCCGCACCGGCCCACGACCGCGGCGCCTCCAGCGCGGGCAGCCGCCGCCCGACGCCGATCCGTACGTGATGAGGCGCGCGCAGCTCCTCCGGCACCGCGCCGGTGGTGACCATCGCCCGGACCTTCCCCAGGTCCGTCGTCCTCAACCGGCCGCGGTGGTCCGGCAGTTGCTCGGCGACGGCCTCCCAGGCGCCCTCGGGTCCGGCCACCGCGAGGAGCTGCAGCTCGTCGGTGCTGTGGAAGCCCAGCAGCTGCGCGGCCCGCGCACGGTCGACGACGCCCGCGTCCTCGCCGATGAGCAGTTCGAGCAGGCCGGGGTCGCCGAGGCCGGGCAGCCGCGTGGCGAGCCGGTCCAGCACCACCGAGCACACGGCCGCCAGCCGCTCCAGCACGAGACCGTCGAGCGGCCACGCCGGCCCGCTCCGCGCGAGCCACACCTCCGCACCGGCCGGCAACGGCCGCAGGACCCGCCCCGGCGGCGGCTCACTGCTGCCCACCCGGCCCCCGGCATCCACCGAGAACCCGACCAACGGATCAGCTGCCCGCACCCCGCACGGACACCCGGCGACCTCGGCGGCCGCGGCCAGCAACTCTTCCAGCCCGGCACGCTCCTCAAGCAGCGAGTCGAAAAACCGCACAACCCGCAACACGCCCTCCGCGTCGGCCTCCCCCTCGCCCGGACGCCGTTCTGTGTCAGCCACGGGGGGACTTTATCCGGGGCGGCCGGGGCCGCGGCGGCATACGCCTCTCACCCCTCGTCGAACCTCTCCCGTGCCTCTTCGACGGCCGGCATGTGGGTGGTGGTCCAGTGGTGGAGGGCGTTTATCAGGTCCTGGAGGGTTGTGCCGAGGGGGGTGATGCGGTACTCGACGGCCAGGGGGCGGGTGTTGACGACGGCGCGCTCGATCATTCCGTTGCGTTCCAGGCGGCGGAGGGTGGCCGTGAGGGACTTCTGGGTGACGACGGGGATGGCGCGGCGGAGTTCGTTGAAGCGGGAGGGGTTTCCGCAGAGGGTGTCGAGGACCTGGAGGGACCACTTGTCGAGGATCTGGTCGAGCAACTCGCGGTGCGCGGCCGTGAGTTGGGGCACGGCGGCCTTGGAGGTATCGGGCACGACACCTGGTCTCGTTGAGGTTCCCTTTGGATACAAGGTAGTCATGGGATACCTACTCGGGCAAGAGCGAAGGGGAGTCCCATGACGGTCCAACTGTGCACCCCCGAGGGCATGTTCGAGCCTGTGCCCTACCACCATGTGTCGATCGGTACGGGTACCCGTCAGGTCCACGTGGCCGGTCAGATCGCGCGGGACGCCGAGGGCAACCGGGTCGCGACGGGTGACCTCACCGGGCAGGTCGCGCAGGCGCTGCGGAACACCGCGCGGGGCCTGGCCGGTGCCGGGGCGAGCTTCTCCGACGTCGTACGCCTCAGGTTCTTCGCCACCCGGTGGCGCCCCGAGAAGATGGACGACTTCATGGCCGGCATCGACCGCGTCGTCGCCGAACTCGGCATTCCGCAACCGTTGCCGCCGGCGTCGCTCATCGGCGTGGACTACCTGTTTGAGCCCGATGTCCTCGTCGAGGTCGAGGCGTTCGCCGTCCTCGACTGACCCGCTCCGGGCGGCCTCCGCCGCGTCCTCCTCCAGGGGGATGCGCCCCTTCGGGCAGCGGCCTTGCCCCCGTCCCGGTACCGCCGCCCGTTCCGATGGGCGGCGGCGGCCCGGTATCCGTGGAGGGTCGGCGGGAGGGAGCGGACATGGAGAGGGCCGGGCGTGAGGAGCGGCGGGGCGAGCGGGGGCCCCGGCGTGCGGCGCGGCGTGCGCCGGTGGGCGGCTCGCGGGCGGGGGCGCCGTCCGGGGCCGCGGGGCTGGCGGAGCTTCAGGGGGCCGCCGGGAACGACGCGGTGGTACGGATGCTGCGCGAGGGGCGGCAGGGTGCGGGGGCGCCGGCCGTGCAGCGGGTGCCGGAGGAGGGGGCCCAGGAGCCCCGGTCGGTCTTCGAGTCGGACACGGACTCCGCGTCGGAATCCGGAGCGCCGGCCGGGGAGCAGGCGAAGTCCGAGGAGGCCGCGCTGCCCTTCCACAAGCGGCTGCGGCCGCTGCGGACCGTGATCGAGAAGGGCAGGACGTCCCCGGAGGCGAAGGACAAGCCGTGGACGGTCACGGCGAAGATCGACTCCGGTGCGTCCTGGGTGAGCCGGGACTTCTACCGGGGCGAGGTGGGGCACGTCTGGATCGAGGTCGTCTCCCCGCTCGGGGACAGCACCGAGTTCGGCTTCTACCCGGCGGAGCCCATCACCGTCCGCAGCGCCCCCGGGGAGATCATGTGCCCGGACGGCCATGAGGGCCACGACGAGCGGAAGACGGCGCGCGTCGGCTTCGACGACGTGGTGGAGGGGTACCACGCGGCCTTCGCCAGGACCGGCGCCCGGTACCACCTCGGCGGCTACAACTGCGCCGCCTTCGCCTCCGAGGTCTGGAACGCCATGACGGGCAAACCGCTGCCGAACGGCCTCCTCGTCGCCAACCCGGCGTCCGCGGCCGAGTCCGTCGGGGCCGAGCGTGAGCTGCGCAAGGCGTACGGGGAAGGGCCGTTGAGCGACGAGACCGAGGACCTGATCGAGCAGGCGAGCTCCGGCCGCATGCCGCCCGCCATGTGACCTGCGACGGCGGGGACTTGCCCGGTCCGGACCCGGCGTTCACCGCGGCCCGTGGCGGCGTGTTGGGATGGAGGTGACCGGCAAGAGGGGGAGGTTCGTGGTGAAGACGCAACAGTTGACGGTGGCGTTCCTGATGTCGGCGGTCGCGCTCGTGCTGCTGTCGCAAGTGGTACCGGGAGCCGCCGCCGTGCTGTGGCTGGGTTCGCTCGGCTTCACGTTCGCCGCGTTGACGGTGGCCGTGCGGCAGATACGGGATCGAAAACGCTCCTGAGCGGAGCCCCGGGGTCACCCCGAGGAAGGCAGGCGCCCGGCGGACTGGATCCGCCGGGCGCCGCGCTGTTCCGGGCGTCAGGGTGCTCCGCGCGAGGCCCGCTTGGCCGCACGAGGTCTGCGCGTCCGTACCCCGGTGTGTGCCCGCGCCCGGGGTTCGCGCGACGGCCTGCTTTACCTGCCCGGCATCTGCGGTCCTGTACGTGGCCCGCTCGCGGGTAGGGAGCCCGCCGCACGTGCCTCGCGCTCGGGGTTCACGGGCCCGTCGTGGCTTGCTCGCCCGGACATGTTTCGTGCCGCACCCGGCCCGGGTTCCCGTCCGCACCTGGCCCGCATGTCCGGGCCGCAGTTGGTCCGCCCGCGGGCATGAACTGGCGTGCGCTGGTACGGAGTTCGCACGTGGCCTGCTCGCCCGCAGTGAGTCCGTGCGTCTGCACGTGGTCCGCTCGCAGGCGCGGGCTCGCGCGTGGCCGTACGGAGTTCGCGCCCGGATGTGGCCTGCTCACTTACCGCGCTCCGAGCCCGTGCGCCTGTGCGTGGCCTGCTCGCCCGCATGGGCTCGCGCGACCGTACGTTGCCCGTGTCCCGCACCCCGGTCCGGGTACCGTCCGCACCTGTCCGCATGCCCGGGCCCGTACCTGGTCCGCTCGCGGGCATGGGCTCGCGCGTGGCCGTACGGAGTTCGCGCCCGGATGTGGCCTGCTCACTTGTGCTCTCCGGGCCTGTGCCTGTGCGTGGCCTGCGCGCTCGCAGGGAGCCTGTGCGACCGGGCCCGTGTGCCGCACGGTCCGGGTGCCCGTCCGCACCTGGTCCGCATGCCCGGGCCCGCACCTGATCGGCTCGCGGGCATGAACTCGCGTGCGCTGGTACGGAGTTCGTATGTGGCCTGCTCGCCCGCACTGAGTCCGTGCGTCTGCACGGGGCTGCTCGCCTTTACGGGCGCACGACCCGCCAGCCCTTACGGAGTCTGTGTGCCCGCACACGACCCCCACTCGCCCGCACGGGCCCGTGTCCCGCACCTGGTCCGAGCCCCGGCCCGCGCCTGGTCGGCTCGCAGGCGCGGGTTCGCGCGTGGCCGTACGGAGTTCGCGCCCGTACGCGTCCCGCTCGCCTGCACTGAGCCCGTGCACCCGCACGTGGCCCGCGCCCGGTCCGGGTACCCGGGCCGCGCACTCGTCCCCACCTGGTGCGCATGCCCGGCCCCGCCCGCGCCCCGCGTACCCGCACCCGGGCCCCGTACTCGCCCCACCTGCTCCGCACGCCACAGACCCGGCCCAAGCCCCCACGCACCCAACCCTGACCCCACGAGACCCCCGTACCCCAAGACCCACCCCCGGGACCATCAGACCCCCCGCCCCTGCCCCATCGGCCACCCCCGTGAAGCCAACAAGGGCAGCCAACCCCCGCAACGCCCCTGTGAGGCCCGGAAGTTGGCGACGTGAGGCAGTCCCGGGTGCGCCTGGCGCGCACGGTGACGCCGGGTCGGATGGTCCTCAGGTGGTGATCGATCGGGGCCGCGGAGTTGCCCCGTGGAGGGGCCCTGTGGACCTGTTGCGGGGGACGGCGGGTGCGGTGGGGTGGATCTTGTGAGTGCCTCGTGAACAGGGACGATATGCGCAGTCAGGAGCGGTCGGTGGAGGACCTGGGAGGTGTGGCCGGCAGTGCGGAGTGGGTGCGCCGGGTGCTGGCCGGTGGCTGGGGGGAGCGGTGGGCCGGTGAGCCGGTGCGCCCGTTCTCGGCCGGTGGCGCCGTGCCGCTCAGTCACACCGCCGGCCTGTGGCGGGTGGGGGAGGGCACCGGCAGTCATGTGCTGAAGGTGCAGCTGAACCCGGAGGCCGCCCGCGCGCCGCGCTTCTACCCGCTCAAGGAGCGGATCGCGGCGCACTGCCGGAGCCGCGGCGTGCCGCTCCCGGCTCCGGTGCCCGCGGTGGACGGCGCCCCGGGCGTGTGGCGCGGGGGGCTCGTCTGCGAGCTCGTTCCGCTTCTGGAGGGCGCGGCCGCGGGGGAGTTCACCCCCGGGCAGGCGCGGGCCGTGGTGCGTACCGGGCTGGACCTGCGGACCGCGCTGGACGGGCTGCCGTCCGGGGTGCGGGACGAGCTGGCGACGGTCCACCTGCCGCGGCTGGTGGACGAGGAGCACTGGCCGTCCGCGCTCCGGGACGCCGTGGACCGGCTGCTGCCCCTGGCCGAAAGCGGCGAGGACGCATGGCACCGCACGGCCGCCGAGGCACTGCGCGAAGTGGCCGCCGCCGGGCGGCTGTTGGCCGAGCACCCGGTCCCCGCGACGGGGGAGCCGTGCGACCGTCCCGCCGTGGTGCACAGCGATCTGCACCACCACCACTTCCTGTTCGCCCCGGCGGGGCCGGGCCGGGAGGAGCCCACCGTCGAAGGGGTCCTCGATCTCGACAACCTGCACGTCGGCGACCGGCTGCTCGACCTCGCCTGGCTGGCCGAGGCCGCCGGACGGGTGGCCGGTCCGGCCGAACGCGCTCGCTCCGTCGGCGACTTCCGGCGCGTCGCCGAGCGGCGCGGGCTGCTGTGCCCCGGCGAGGAGCGGCTGTTGATGCCGCTGCTGCTGGCCCATTCGCTGCCGGTGATCGTCGACATCGCCAAGGACATCCTGGAGCGGGACATCCTCAGCCCCGTCTGGCCCGGCTACTTCGCCCTGCTGTCCCCGCTGCGCCGGCTGGAGATCCACCGCCTGCTCACCGCGCCGCCGCCGGCATGACCCGACGGGCGCCCGCGCGAACCCCCTGAACTCCCTTCTTCGAGCCCGACGTTCTCCCGCGACCAGAGAGAGATTCCGCATGCCTGCTCAGGAGACCGCGGCCACGCCGTGGCCGGCCGACATGTCCGCCTACTGCTTCGAGGTCCCGCACTCCGAGGACTCCCTGCTCTTCACCTCCGCCAAGGGAATCCGGCTGTCCGACGCGACCGGACGCAGCTATCTCGACGCCCTGTCCGGGGTGTTCGTCACCTGCTTCGGCTACGACTGCGGGCCGATCACCCAGGCCGTCGACGACCAGCTGCACACCCTGCCCTTCAACCCGCCGCTGCACGGCGCCAACCGGGCCGCGCTCGACCTCGCCGCCGAGCTGGTCGACCTGGCACCGGACGGCATCACGGCCGCGAAGCTCGTCAACGGCGGTTCCGAGAGCGTGGAGGCGGCCGTCCGGCTGTCCCGGCTCTACCACCGCTCGCACGGCAACCCGGACCGGGTGAAGGTGCTCAGCTACTACCACGGCTACCACGGGGCGACGTTCGGCTCGCTGACCCTGACCGGCCGCCCGGACGTCAGCCGCTTCGGCCCGGGCCTGCCCGGGGTCGTGCACGTCTGGCCGCCGGACTGCCTGGAGGAGTTCTGGGACGTGCCGCGCGAGAAGTCCGGCGAGCTGGCCGCCGCGATGATCGAGCGGACGATCGAGGCCGAGGGCCCGGACTCGGTGGCCGCGCTGGTCGTCGAACCGGTG
Organism: Streptomyces sp. HNM0574; assembly: GCF_012726235.1. Taxonomy (GTDB): domain Bacteria; phylum Actinomycetota; class Actinomycetes; order Streptomycetales; family Streptomycetaceae; genus Streptomyces. The sequence continues at coordinate 28,057 of NZ_JAASAH010000020.1, read as the reverse complement.
ATCCACCTGCGCGGGATGGCCGTCCCGCCCGAGGACTACCTCGCCCGGGTCCGTGAGGTCTGCGACCGGCACGGCGTGCTGCTCGTCTTCGACGAGATCGTCACCGGCTTCGGCCGCACCGGACACCCCTTCGCCGCCCAGCACTTCGGCGTCACCCCGGACCTGATGTGCGTCGGCAAGGGCATCTCCGGCGGGTACGCGCCGCTGGCCGCCGTCCTGATGCACGAGCGGATCGCCGCGGTGCTGGACAGCGGTGACGGCAAGGTCTCCTTCGCGCCCTCGCACACCTACGCGGCCAACCCGATGGCCGCGGCCGCCGGACTGGCCGCCGTCCGGCACTTCCGCGAGGGCGACCACCTCACCAAGGTGCGCGCCCTCTCCGCCCACCTGGAGCCGCGGCTGCGCGAGCTGCTCACCGGGCGCGGCAGGCTCCGCGCCACCGGCCTGCTGTACGGGGCGAAGCTCGACGAGGGCGCGGCCGTCGACGGCGGCCGGGGCCCGATCGGCGAGCGGCTCGCGCGGGCCTGCCTGAACCGGGGGCTGATCATCCGCGGGCAGGACGACTGGGTGGTGCTGGCCCCGGCGTTCGTCACCACGCGTGCCGAGGCCGACGAGATCCTCACCATCCTGGGCGAGGCCCTGGACGAGATCTTCGGGGCGGGCCGATGAGCGAGCTGCGGACCCTCGTCGACCGTGCGGCACGCGCCGCGCTGCCCCGCCTCACCGAGGCGGAGAGCGCGGTGGTGCGGCGCGAGCTCGACGAGCTCGAACGGGGTGACTACAGCGGCCCGTTGACGGAGAGCCTGCGCAAACTCGCCGCCGCCGTGCCCGAGCGGCCCCACGAGGACAGCGCGCGGGTGCTGCTGCGGATGCACGAGATCGCCGGCTCGGGCAACTACCAGAGCAACCTCTCCTCGCTGGCGATCGTGCGGGCCTGCTTCGAGCTCGGCCTGGCCCCCGAGGACGGTCCTGGCGCGGGCGCCGGAGCGGGGACCGCCGTCACGCCCACCGGCACCGGACCGGCCGAACTGATCGTCGGACGCGGGCACATCGCCCCCGCCTTCTACGCCGAGCACCACGTCCGCGGCACCTTCCCGTTCGCGCCGCTGGCCACCCTCCACCAGGGCGGCCTGACCGGTGTGATCCACCGCGAGCTGGGCTTCACCAACACCATGCGCTACAGCCTCGGCGTGGGCGTGGCGCAGGCCGTCAGCCTCGCCTTCGAGCTGGCGCGCCGGGGCGAGGACCGCAAGGTGGTCTGCCTGTCCGGCGACGGCGAACTGCAGGAGGGCGTGGCCTTCGAGTGCCTGCGCTTCGCACACGAGGCGGGCCTGGCCAACCTGATCCTCGTCGTCGACACCAACGGCAAGGGCATCGAGCCGCTGCCCGAGCCGCTCAGCCGGGACTACCTGGCGAGCTATCTGGGCCGGGTCGAGGAGACCGACGGCCTCGACACCGCGGCCGTACGCGGCTCCCTCGGGGAGCTGCTGGCCGGCCCTACCTCCGCCGCGCTGGTGTGCCGTACCCGCAAGGGCGACCACAGCTTCAAGCCGACGACGTCCGCCGCGTCGGCCACGGCGCCGAAGCCCGCACGGGCACCCGACCCGGCACGGGGGCCCGATCCGGCCCCGGCGCCCGCCAAGGTGTCCTTCGCCACCACCTCGGGCGCGGTGCTGGCCGCGCACCGGGAGCGCACCGGGCGTGAACCGGCCGTGTTCACCGCCGACATGGCGGCCCGCTTCGGGCTGCGGGGCCACGTCCCGTACACCAACACCGGCCTCGCGGAGACGTTGAGTCTCGGGCTGACGCTGGCGCTGCCCGAGGACACGCTCAAGGTCGTCGCCACCGACGCGATGTACTACATGGACTCGCTGAGCATGCTGACCGAGGCCACCACCAGCGTCCGCCGCCTGCTGGTGCTCGCCGGACGCAGCTGGGGCGCCTGGGGCGGCGCGCACAACGCGACGAACCTGCTCGGGCGCATCCTGCACACCCGGGTCTACGAGCCGGTGACCAAGGCCGAGTACGCCGCCTGCGTCGAACGGCTGGAGCAGCACCCGGACGTCACCCACGTGGTGAGCGCCGTTGACGCCAAGTTCGACCCGCCGGCCTTCGACTGCTCGGCCGGGCTCGACGGCGGCGTGTGGGTCACCCCGCCCGGCCCCGGGCAGCCCGAGCGGGCCGTGGTCACCTTCGGCTACGCGAGCGTGCTCGTCGCCGAGGCCAACCGGGAGGCCGGCATTCCGCACCTGCACTGCGCGGCCCTCGACCCCGAGTTCGACTCCGCCACCCTGGCCCTGCTCGCCGGGTGCCGGCGCCTGCTGACCGTCGAGTACAACGGCGTCGACGGCGGCTTCGGCGAGCGGCTGCGCGCCAAGTACCTGCTGCCCGCGCGGGTCCACGGCGTACGCCGGGACATCGCCAACTGCGTGCACGCCGAACAGCTCCGGCGGCACGGCATGAGCCCGGACCAACTCCGGGACCTGCTCGGCGGGTTCGCACAGGCCCCGGCCGACGACGCACCGGGGGAGGGCGCCCGTGCTGCTGCATACGCATGACTACCGCTCCCCGGACACCGAGGGCATCGTCGACGGCGCCATCCTGATGCACCGTGAGATGGCCGAACTGCTCACCCGTATCCGGCGGGTCTCCTGGCACGACCTGACCCTCGGCCAGGACAGCGTCGCCTCGGCCGGACCCGGTGACGTGGTCTACGCGGGCTCGGGGCCGTACGCCTTCCTCTACCACCGGTGGCGGGAGCGGACCGGCGGCCGGTTCCGGATCGTCCGCGAGGTGCACACCGCGCTGTGGTCCGGCTACTGGGCGCAGGAGGAGCTGTGCGCGCCGCTGGTGCGCGAGGGCGACCTGGTGCTGTTCCCCACCGAGTACACCCGCCGCCTGTTCATCCGGCACTTCTCCTCGGTCACCGAGGAGAACTCGGCGGTGGCCTACCCGATGCTGGACCGGCTGCCCCGGTCCGCGCCGAAGCGCATCCCCGGGACGCGGGAGACGCTGCGCATCGGCTACCTCGGCGCGCTGTCCCTGGCGAAGAACTTCGACCAGGTGCTGTCCGTCTTCGCCCGCTGCCACCGGGAGAGCGGCGGCCGCGCGAGCCTGGTGTACGCGGGCAAGCCCAACCACCCGCGCTGGCGGCCCGACGCGGTGGGCGAGGCCCTGCACGCGCAGGGCGTCCCGCCGGGCTCCGCCGAGCAGTTGGGCGTCCTCGGCCAGGACCGGCTCGCCGACTTCTTCGCCCGCGTCGACGTCCTGCTGTTCCCCAGCACCGCCTCGCGGGAGACGCTCGGCCGGGTCGTGCTGGAGGCGCTCGCGCACGGCGTGCCGGTACTGGCCGCCGACGTCGGCCCGGCCGTCGAACTGCTGCCGGCCCGCAACCTGGTGCCCACCGCGCTCGACACCTCCGGCGAGTTCGTCATGAGCCGGGTCGGCCCGCTGGGCCGGGTCGACGAAGACACGCTGGTACGCAAGCTCACCGAACGGGACTTCGCACCTGCCGAGGTGCGCGGCGCGGAACCGTTCCGCGACGAGGCGTTCCTGCGCGCCCTCTCCGGCGAACCGGCCGACCGGCACATCGCCTGCGACACCCGGCTGCCCGCCCGGCTGCGCGTCGCACCCCGTACCGGCGCCGACCCCGAACGGGACCTCGCGCGGGCCGAGCAGCTGTTCACCGACTTCTTCGGCGGCCGCGACCGGGCGGTCCTGGACGCGCTCGACACCGCGGCCGCCGGACCCGACGGGCCCACCGGCCGCGAACTGGCCGCGCTGCGCGAGCTGGTGACGGGCCCGGACCGCAACCTGGCCGACTACCGGGCCTTCCCCCGGCTCCTGGACGCACTCGTCCTGCCGCCGCTCCCCTATCGCCTCGCGCCCGAACCGGTGGGCGCCGGGGCAGGAAAGGAATGACACGCATGGATCTCCCCGCGGACTTCACCGGCAAGGTGGCACTGGTCGTGGGCGGTGGCCGGGGCATCGGCTCGGCCGTCGTCGAGCAGTTCGCCCGGCGCGGCGCCACCGTCGTCGTCGCCGACACCGACCGGCTCCCCTCGCACTTCAACCACTACGAATCCACGCAGGTCACCGGCTACGCCGACGCGCAGAAGCTGGCCGCCAGGATGACCGAGTCGGGGCTGCGGGTGACCGCCGCGCAGGCCGACGCCACCGACGAGGACGACATCCGCCGCCTCTACGCGGATCTGGCCGAGGACGCCGGGCGGCTCGACGCGGTGGTCAACGCCTTCGGCGTGACCCACGTCTGCCCGGTGGAGCGGATGGAGCTGGCCGAGTTCCAGCAGGTCGTCTCCGGCAACCTGGACGGCGTCTTCCTCTCCGCCAAGCACGCGCTGCCGCTGCTGCGCTCCTCCGGCGGCGGCGCCATCGTCAACTTCTCCTCGGTGTCCGGGCGTTCGGGCTTCGCCAAGGTGGCGCACTACTGCGCCGCCAAGTTCGGCGTGGTCGGCTTCACCGCCGCGCTCGCCCAGGAGGTGGCCCGCGACGGCATCCGCGTCAACGCGGTCTGCCCGGGCATCGTCCGGTCCAACATGTGGCGCTACCTGCTCTCCGAGTTCGTCCGCCCCGGCGAGAGCGAGGAGGAGTGCTGGGAGCGGATGCGGACGATGATCCCGCAGCGCGAGTTCCAGACCCCCGAGGACCTCGCGGAACTGGTCGCCTACCTGGCCGCCGCGACCAAGGTCACCGGCCAGGCGATCAGCGTCGACGGTGGGATGACGGCACCGTGACCGGAAGCACCGAACTCTCCTGGCCCGACGGGACCGACGCCGGTGACCCCTGGCAGTGGCGCGGCACCCCCGCCGCCACCTCCCGCGACGGCCGGCTCCTGCGGATCGAGGCACCGGGCGGCGCCGACCTGTACGCGCTGCCCGGCTCCTACGAGGCCGACGGGCTGCCGCTGCTCCAGCGGCCGGTACGCGGCGACTTCACCGCCTCCGCCCGGATCGCCGTCGAGGGCGGCGCCTTCGGCGACGCCGCGGGCCTCGCCCTGCACGGCGAGGACGGCTGGCTCAAGGTGTGCGTGGAGCGGACCAGGGCGGGCGGCTGGGCGGTCGTCACCGTGCACTCGCGCCCGGCGTCCGACGAGGCGATGGGCCCGGCGCTGGCCGGGCCCGCCGCCGACCTGCTGCTGACCAGGGAGGGCAGGCGGCACGCCGTCTTCTTCCGCCAGGAGCCGGACGGGGACTGGCAGTTCGTCCGCACCTTCCACGGCTTCGCCGCCGACGAGCTGCGCCTCGGCCTCTTCGTCCAGGCCCCGTTCTCCCCGTCCGCCGCCGGAGCCTTCACCCCGGTACGGATCAGCGCCACGCCCCTGGGCGACCGGCGGTGACCCGAGGCACACCCGCGCCCGCCGGCCCGCTCGTCGGGGCCGCGCTGGCCCTCTCGCTGCTGCTGGGGGTCGTCACCGGCGCACTCGGCGCCGCGCTGCCGCTGCTGCGCACCGCGTACGCGCTCGGTGACGGCAGCGGCACCGAGGCCGTCGTGCTCTACAACCTGGGCGCGCTGGCGGCGATCCTCGGCTGCGGGCTCGGCGCGCGCGGCGGCCGCACCGGCCGGGGCCGGGTCACCGCGCTGCTGCTCGCCTTCGCGGCCGGCAGCGCGGGCCTGGCCCTCGCGCCCGCCTGGTGGGTGCTGTGCGGCTTCGCGCTCCTCGCGGGCGCCGGATACGGCGGGCTGATCCTCCAGCTGAACACCTTCCTCGCCCAACCCGCCACGCCCCGCCCGGTGTTGATGCTCAACCTGCTGCACGCCTGCTTCGGCGCCGGGGCCACGCTCGGCCCGCTGCTGGTCGGCCGGCTCGACGGCGTCTCCGGGCTGCTGCTGACCACCGGCTGCCTCGCGCTGCTGCTCCTCACCGCCCGGCGCACCGGCGACGTGGCCGAGGAGCCCGGCACCGCGTCGCCCGCGCCTGCCTCGCTGCCGCTGCTCACCGTGTTCGCCGCCGCGGCCCTGCTGTACGCGGGCGTCGAGGCGGGCATCGGGGCGCTGGAGTCGACCCACCTGGCCGCCGCCGGGTACCCGGCCGCCCGCGCGGCCGAGTACACCGCGCTGTTCTGGGCCGGGCTCACCGCCGGCCGTCTCGTCCTGCCGTGGGCCGCCGGGCGGCTCGGACCGCCCCGGCTGATCGGGCTCTGCCTGCTCGCCGCCGCCGGGGCACTGGCCGCCACCACGGTCGGCGCCTGGGCACCGACGGCGTACGGGCTGGCCGGGCTCGCCCTGGCCGCCGTCTTCCCGACGGCGCTGGCCTGGGCGAACGCCCTGCTGCCCGCGCCGCAGCGGGTCAACTCCGTGCTGCTGGTGGCCAATCTCGTCGGCAGCGCGGCCCTGCCCCACCTCATCGGCCTGGCCGCGGGCCCGGGCCGGACCGCCGTGATCCCCCTCGCGCTCACCGGCCTCACCCTGCTCACCGGCGCGGCGGTCGTCCTCGCCGCCCGGCTGGCCCGCCGTCCCGCGCCCGTACTGCCCGGCCGGACGTCCCGTACCACCCCGCACGCCGAACTGGAGAGATCCCCATGACCTCACCGCAGCCCGTCACCGACCTGATGTGGGCGCACTGGAAGACCAAGACCATGCTCAGCGCCGTCGAGCTCGGCGTCTTCACCGAGCTCGCCAAGGAACCCCTGACCGGACCCGAACTGCGCGACCGGCTCGGCCTGCACCCCCGCCCCGCCGCCGACTTCTTCGACGCCCTGGTCGCCCTGGACCTGCTGCACCGGAACGACGCCGTCTACGCCAACGCGCCCGAGGCCGCCGAGTACCTGGACGCGAACCGGCCGACCACCTACCTCGGCGACAGCTTCGTCACCCAGTGCGCCGGACTCGCGGACGACCTGACCACCGTGCTCCGCACCGGCGAGGCCGCCCTCGGCGCAAGGGACGGACGGGACTTCTACGCGTCCATGTACGCGGCCGACGACTCCGTCCGCGCCTTCCAGCGCGACATGACCGCGCTGAGCATGGGCTCCGCGCAGGCCATCGCCGACAAGTTCCCCTGGCAGGGCTACCGTTCGCTGGCCGACATCGGCTGCGCCGAGGGCGCCCTCCCCGGCCACGTCCTGCTGCGCCACCCGCACCTGACCGCCACCGGCTTCGACCTGCCCCCGGCCCGCGAGGGGTTCCGGGAGTACACCGAACGGCTCGGCGTCGCCGACCGGACGGTCTTCCAGGAGGGCGACTTCTTCCGCGACCCGCTGCCCTCGGCCGACGTCCTCGTCCTCGGCCACGTCCTGCACAACTGGGGCCGCGAGGAGAAGCTCCGGCTGCTGCGCGCCGCCTACGAGGCGCTGCCTGAGGGCGGCGCCGTCCTGGTCTACGAGACGCTCATCGACGACGACCGGCGCAGCAACGCCGTCGGGCTGATCCTCAGCCTGATCATGCACGCGGAGGTGCCGGGCGGCTTCGACTACACCGGCGCCGACTGCCAGGAGTGGCTGCGCGAGACCGGCTTCGGCCGGACCTGGGTGGAGCACCTGGACGGCCCCGAGTCCATGGTCGTGGGCATCAAGTGACCGGCACCGCCCACCCGGAGGAGCCGGAGGCGGACGACGCCGACCTCGTGATGTTCTGGAACCTCTACGAGGCCGGCATCGACCGCCTGTACGGCCGCGACACCCGCTGGCACCTGCAACGCGACCTGATCCGCGAGCACCGCCCCAGGGTGCTGATGACCACCGAGGGCTGGGGCTGGGAGCGGAACGGCCGCGCCTTCTTCGAGGACGCCAAGGCCGCCCTCGGCATGGAAGGGACGCTGTTCCCCGCGAGGACCGGCTGCAACCTGGCCGTCTTCTGGCAGCCGGACATCCGCCTCCTCGCCGAGGACCAGCCACCGCCCGAGCTCACCACCTGGCACGGCCACGGCAGCGTCACCCTGCAACTCCCGGGCAGATCCGCCCCGTTGACCTGCGTGGTGGCCCACCTGGACCCGTTCAGCGCCACCAACCGGCGCATCGAGTCCGACCGGCTGCGCCAGTACGCGGCACCGGACGCGCACCCCACGCTGCTGGCGATGGACGCGAACTCGCTGCCGCCGGGGGACCCCGAACCGGACTGGTCCACCGTGCCCCGCCACCGCCGCGCGGACCACACGCTGCCCGGCGAGACCCGCGCCGACCGGGAGCCGCTGCGCCGCCTGCTCGGCGACCCGGAGGACCCCCTGTTCCTCGACGCGGGCGCCGAACTCGGCGAACGGGCACCGACCTTCGGCTTCCACCCGCCCCACGAGGCACCCCGGCGGATCGACGTGTTCCTGCTCACCCCCGCCCTGTTCCGTGATCTTGTGAGGTACCGGGCCCTGGACGATCCCCGGCTGCACCCCGACGGCGAGCGTCCCGGCGCCTCCGACCACCGCCCCGTCGCGCTGCGGCTGCACCGCCGCTGACCGCCCGGGCCCCGCGTACCCAGAAAGGCACCCGCTCCCCGATGAGCCCCACGAACCCTGCGGAAACCGAGCTGGACCGGATCAAGGCCAGGCTGTCGAGCGGCGAGCTGTACTCGGCCACCGACCCCGAGCTGACGCCCTACCGGCTGCGCTGCATGGACCTGCTCGACAAGTTCAACTCCACCGGGATGACCGACTTCGCGGCCCGCGAGACCCTCCTGGGCGACCTCGTGGGCCGGGTCGGCCCCGGCGGCTGGGTGATGCCCCGCTTCCTGTGCGAGTTCGGGTTCTTCATCGAGCTCGGCGCCGGAACGAAGGTCAACTTCGATGTGACGATGCTGGACTGCGCCCCCATCGTGATCGGCGAGGACGTCCTCATCGCCCCCCACTGCCGGCTCTACACCGCCAACCACCCCTTCGATCCCGGGCTGCGCCGCGACATGTGGGAGATCGCCGCCCCCGTCACCGTGGGCGACCGGGTGTGGCTCGGCGGCGGCGTGACCGTCCTGCCCGGGGTGAGCATCGGCGCCGAGACCGTCGTCGGCGCCGGAAGCGTGGTGACCAAGGACCTGCCGCCCAAGGTCCTCGCGGTCGGCAACCCGGCCCGCGTCATCCGCGAACTGTGACAGCGGCCGGCCCGAGCAGGGCAGCACCCGACCCGACCGAGGAGACGCACATGACCGACACCGCGACCCCCGCCCCCGCCGAGGCCGTGATCTTCGACCACGACGGCGTCCTCATCGACTCGGTACGGTCCGACTTCCTCGCCTGCTCGGCCCTGTTCGCCGAGCACGGCGCCGAACTCCCCGCGCAGGTGTGGGCCCGCGAGGTGTGCGGCCGACCGGACGCCTACCCGCGCCTGTTCGCCCTGCTCCCGGACCCCGGCCCGGGTAAGCACCCCGAGCTCAAGCAGCGCCTCGGCCGGCTCTGGGAGCGGTACATGACCCCCGAGCACATCCGACTCCTGCCCGGCGCGGGCGAGTTGCTCGCCCGGCTCCGGGACGAGGGCCTGCCGGTGGCGGTCGCCTCGGCGGCCGACGCCGCGTGGGTGCGGCGCTGGCTGGACCACTTCCGGATCGCCGAGTACGTCGACGTCGTCGTGGGCGGCGACGAGGTGGACGGCCGCAAGCCCGACCCGGCCGTCTACCTGGAGGCGGCCGCCCGGCTCGGCGTGCCGCCGGCCCGCTGCGTCGCCTTCGAGGACTCGCTGACCGGCATCCGCGCCGCCCAGGCCGCCGGGATCACCGTCACCGCCGTCCCCACCGAACTGACCCGCTCGCTCGACCACTCGGCCGCCGACCGCGTCCTGCCGGGCCTGTGGGCGGTCGGTGCGGAACACCTCGCCCCGGCGGTGCGCACCCCGTGAGCCGCCCGGACCCGAGCCCGCCGCCCCCGCCGGACGGTCACGACTGGTGGCGGCACGCGGTCATCTACCAGATCTATCCGCGCAGCTTCGCCGACGGCGACGGGGACGGCACCGGCGACCTCGCGGGCGTCCGCGCCCGGCTGCCCCACCTGGCTCGACTGGGCGTCGACGCCCTGTGGTTCACCCCGTGGTACCCCTCGCCGATGGCCGACGGCGGCTACGACGTCGCCGACCACCGGGGCGTCGACCCGCTGTTCGGCACCCTCGACGAGGCCGAGCGGCTGATCGCCGAGGCACGCGCACAGGGCATCCGCACCCTCGTCGACCTGGTGCCCAACCACCTCTCCCGCGCCCACCCCTGGTTCCGCGCCGCCCTCGCCGCGCCGCCGGGCAGCCCGGAACGGGCCAGGTTCCACTTCCGCCCGGGACGGGGCCCCGGCGGCGCGGAACCGCCGAACAACTGGCGCTCCGAGTTCGGCGGCCCCGCGTGGACCAGGACCACGGACCCCGACGGCACCCCCGGCGAGTGGTACCTGCACCTGTTCACCCCCGACCAGCCCGACGTCAACTGGGGCCACCCGCAGGTCGTTTCGGAGTACGAGGACGTCCTCCGCTTCTGGTTCGACCGGGGCGTGGCCGGGGTCCGCGTGGACACCGCCATCGCCTCGGCCAAGGACCCGTCCCTCCCGGACCTCGCGGAGGACGGTCTGACCGCCGCCGACGGCGGCCCCCACCCCTACATCGACCGCGACGAGCTGCACGGCATCTACCGCTCCTGGCGCCGCATCGCCGACTCCTACCCCGAACCCCGCGTCCTGGTCGGCGAGATCTGGCTCCCGGGCGCGCCCGAGCGCTTCGCCCGCTACCTGCGCGCCGACGAGCTGCACACCGCCTTCAACTTCGACTTCCTCAGCAGCCCCTGGGACGCCGCCGAGCTGCGCGCCCGGATCGACGGCACCCTCGCCGCGCACGCCGACGTCGGCGCCCCCGCGACCTGGGTGCTGTGCAACCACGACGTGACCCGCACCGTCACCCGGTACGGACGTGCCGACTCCTCCTTCGACCTCGCGGCCAAGACCACCGGCACCCCCACCGACCTGGCCCTGGGCACCCGCCGCGCCCGCGCGGCCGCCCTGCTCACCCTCGCCCTGCCCGGCTCGGTCTACCTCTACCAGGGCGAGGAACTGGGCCTCCCCGAGGCGGAGGACATCCCTCCGGACCGGCTGCGCGACCCCGTCCACTTCCGCTCCGGCGGCACCGACCCCGGCCGCGACGGCTGCCGCGTCCCGCTGCCCTGGTCCGGCACGGCCCCGCCGTTCGGCTTCACCCGCACCGACGCGGAACCCTGGCTTCCGCAGCCGGAGGAGTGGGCCGCGCTCACCGCCGAGGCGCAGGACGGCGCACCCGGCTCGATGCTGGAGCTGTACCGCACGGCCCTGCGCCTCCGCCGCTCCGGAACCGTGCCGCACGGGGCACCGCTGCACTGGCTGCCCGGTTACGACGGGGACGAGGGGGACGTCCTCGCCTTCCGGCGCGGCGATCTGCTCTGCCTGGTGAACTTCGGCCCGCGCCCCCTCGCCCTGCCTGCCGGCCACACCCTGCTGCTCGCCAGCGCTCCCGCCGACGGGGGCGAGCTGCCTCCCGACGCCGCGGCCTGGCTGCGGGCCCCGGGCCGTGGGTGACCTCCGGGCCGGGTGTCAGATGTGGCCCTCGCGCAGCGCGTAGGCGACCGCGTGGGCCCGGTTGCGCAGGTGCATCCGTGTCATCAGGGTGTGCAGCACCTTCTTGACGGTCCGCTCCGAGTAGGCGAGCTTGTCCGCGATCTCCCGGGTGCCGAGCCCTTCCGCGACCAGCCGCAGGACGTCCACCTCGCGGGGGGCCAGGCCGAGCGTCAGCGGCTGGTCCGCGTCGCTCAGGCTGTGCCGGTACAGCCTGCCCGTCTGCACCATCAGGCGGTCCAGCAGATCGGGGGGTACCAGGGACTCGCCGCGCGCCGCGGCGTGGATCGCCTCCACTAGCTGGGCCGGGGTGGCCTGCCCGCGCCAGACGACGACGCGGACCCCGCACTCGACGACCGCCATCATCTCGGGCTCGCGCAGCTGGTCGGCGACGAGCACGATGCTCTGCTCCGTGCCGCGGGCGAGCCTGCGCAGCCTGGTCTCGGCGAGCTCGTGCAGGCGTCCGGTGATGACGACGGCGACGCCCTCCGCGGGGGCGTCGCTCCCGCCGACGAGGGTGAGCGCGGGGTCGTCGCGTAAGCAGCTGAGAATTCCGGCTTCGGTCAGCGGATCGGACGTGTGGACGGACACGGGTATGCGTTTCACTATCGCCCCTATTTCTCAGAGGTTCCGCGCCGCCGAGGCGCCGGTGAATTAACGGAGAACGGAGAAACGGGAATTGCTGGGGTGTGCACCTCGGATGTGTCTCGGGGTCGGCCGGTAAGGCCCGCCTAATTGTTAGCCGGTGTCGGTTGGATCATCAAGAGAGGGTCAAGTCGGTACTGCCCGGATGACTGAAACCGGCCCCCTCCGCAGGTGCCTTCCCGCTACTACCCGTGTCGCCAACTCCCTTTGTCCCAGGTCGAGTTGGACGCACGCCCGGCGCGCCGTACGTGCGCGATCCAGCCATCCGGGCCCTGCCGCCGGTACGTCGGCTTCGGGAAGTAGCAAAGGAACGGCGGGGGAGACCCGGTGTCCCGGACCGGCCGCCGGCGGGGCCCGTCCCGCGCTCTGCGTGATGCGTCACAGTGCGCGGAAGGCCGGTTGGATCCGGGTGCGGGTGTGCCGTGCCGGGTGGTGGAGCGCAGATGTCGCGCAGTGGAATGCGAGATGAACGGACGGTTCGCCGGGAACCGCCTTTGCCGTAATTCGGGGCGGCTGGCGTCGAGTTGGGCGTAGTGAGCGGCGGGTAAGCAGTCACGGCCCCTTCCGCGTTCTTTATTTATTCCTCAACTCCGGGGCCGTAAGGGAAAGTTAAGCGAATCCCCGGGAACTTTTGACTCGCTCTTGGGGCGCTGTCATGTTGGGGCCTCGTACGCGTACTCCTTCTGTTCCCCGCAAAGTTGAGGAAACGCATGACTTCCCTGAACCGACGCTCTCTCATCGCCGCCGCGGGCGTCACCGCGGTCGCCGCCTCCGCCGGATACGCGGTGGGGTCCGAACCCGGCCCCGACCCGGACGGCGTCACCACCACCTACGGAAAGGGCGACGCCCCCAGCGCCGTCGACGAGAGCGAACTCGATTTCGGCGACAAGGACGACTTCGCCGACGCCGACAAGGGCTTCATCGCGGCCCTCACCCCCGGCGTCGTCAAGGACGAGAAGGGAAAGGTCGTCTGGGACAGCGATTCCTACGACTTCCTGAAGGGGGACGCCCCCAGGACCGCCAGCGACAGCCTCTGGCGGCAGTCGAAACTCGCGTCGAAGCAGGGCCTCTACAAGGTCACCGACCGGGTCTATCAGGTGCGCGGGCTCGACCTGTCGAACATCACGATGGTCGAGGGGGATCGCGGAATCATTGTCATCGACCCTCTCCTCGCCGCCGAGACAGCCGCCGCCGCACTGGAGCTGTACCGGGAACACCGCGGGAAGAAGGCCGGAAAGACCGAGGTCACCGGGCTCGTCATCACCCATACCCACGCCGACCATTTCGGCGGCTGCCGAGGGGTCCTGCCCGACGGCGAGCCGGGCGACATCCCCGTTCTCGCTCCCGAGGGATTCATGGCGCACGCCGCCGCCGAGAACGTGTACGCCGGCACGGCCATGGAGCGCAGGGCCGCGTACATGTACGGCGCCCAGCTGCCGCGTTCGGCCTCGGGGCAGATCGGCTGCGGACTCGGACAGACCACGGCCTCCGGCACCACGGGCCTGGTGCCGCCCACCAAGGACGTCACGGAGACCGGGCAGACCGAGGTCATCGACGGCGTGCGCTTCGAGTTCCAGATGACGCCGGGGACCGAAGCCCCCGCCGAGATGAACTTCCTGCTGCCCGAGCTGAACGCCGTGTGCATCGCGGAGATCGCTCTGCACACGATGCACAACATCATCACGCTGCGCGGCGCGCCGGTCCGTGACGCACGGCAGTGGGCGCATTGCCTGAACGAGGCGATTGCACTCTGCGAGGGCAAGGCGGACGTCATGTTCACGACGCACCTCTGGCCGACGTGGGGCGAGAAGAACATCCGCGAAATGCTGGAGAACCAGCGCGACCTGTACACGTACATGCACGACCAGACCCTGCGGATGATCAACCGGGGAATGACGGGCCCGGAGATCGCCGAAGAGATCACCCTGCCGCCGGCCCTGGCGAAAGCCTGGGAGAACCGCGGCTATTACGGCTCGCTCAGCCACAACGTCAAGGGGATATACCAGCGTTACATGGGCTGGTTCGACGGAAACCCGGCACACCTGTGGGAGCACCCGCCGGCCGCCCAGGGAAAGCGGTACGTCAAGGCGCTGGGCGGAAAGAAGGCCGCGCTGGCCGAGGCGAAGAAATGCGTCAAGGAGAAGGACCTCCGGTTCGCGGCCACCCTGCTCAACCACCTCGTCTTCGCCGAGCCCGAATACGAGGCCGCCAAGCAGGAATTGGCGAAGGTCTACACCGACCTCGGGCACGCCTCGGAGAACGCCGTGTGGCGGAACTTCTACCTCACCGGCGCCAAGGAACTGCGCGGCGGCGTCGAGAAAACCCCGACGAACGTGGCCGGCGGCGACATGATGCAGGCCCTCAGCGTCGACCAGCTCATCGACATGATGGCCGTCCGGATCGACGGGCCGGAGGCGTGGGACCTCACCCTCCGGATGGACTGGAACCTGCCGTCCGAGGACCGCGTGTGGCACCTGACGCTCCGGAACGGCGCGTTGACCTACCTCAGCGACGGCAAGACCGACCCGGACGCCGACGTCACCCTCACCATGACCAAGCCCCAGCTGATCGGGCTGGTGACCGGGAAGGGCCTCGGGGACGTCAAGGTGAAGGGGGACGCCTCGCTGCTGAAGAAGGTCTGGGACGTGGTGGAGGAGCCGAACCCCAACTTCGCCATCGTGACCCCGTGACGGACCGGCGCGGTTGAGAAGGGTGTGGGCCCGGGCAGACTCCGCCCGGGCCCACGCGCGTACCGAGAGGGGCCCGTACAGGGCGATTTCCTGCCAAAGTTCGTGACGGCTCCGTAAAGCCGTGAACCGCTCGCCGCCGTTCTGCGTAGAGGTCACTGTGCCCGCGTATCGCGGCCGCGTTCAGCGCCTCCGGCGAGTGGGGGAACACGGACATGGCAACTGGCAGCATCAGCACCGGACCAGGGGGTCCGGGGACGCGGCGACCCGGCCGCGCCGGACGAAGGGCGCCACCGGGGCCGGCGCCCCGGCCCGGAACCGGGGCCCCGGGAGCGCGCGTGCTCCCGCGGAGATGGGCCGGTCGGGACAGCGTGCCGCGTCCCCGGGGGAGGCCCGTGCGCGTGCGGGCCGGTGATCAGTGTTTCGGGACAGGGGCCAGGGCGTGGCCATGACCACTTCGGCGAAATACGACTGCGGCGGGACGACTGCCGCATGGGGGAAAAGTTGAACAGTACAGTGCGAAGCACGGGGCGGAGCCGGGTACGGGGAACGATCACCACCGAACCGACGGGGACGGGACGCACGGCCACGACCGGGCCGGCCCGGGTCCCCGTGGTGGTGCATTCCGAGGACCCCATCTCCCGCGCGGGGACGGTCAGTCAGTTACGGCTGCACCCCGAGATCGACCTCCGCGACGTCACGGAGTCGGCCGTTCCGGGGACGGTGGCGGTACTGATCGGGGAGACCCCGGACGAGAGCACCCTGACCAGCCTGCGCAGACTCGTCCGCGGGGAGGGCGCGCACGCCGTCCTCGTGGTGCGGAACCTGCGGGAGGCGGAACTCCTGGAAGTCATCGAGTGCGGCGTGGGCGCGGTGGTGTGGCGCCACGAGGCCACCGAACAGCGGCTGTTGCAGGCCGTGCTGGCCGCCGCGCAGGGCGACGGCGACCTGCCCGCCGACCTGCTCGGCCGGCTGCTGAACCGGGTGGCCACGATGCAGCGCTCCGCCGCCCAGCAGACCGGCACCCCCGTCGCCGGGCTGGTGCCGCGCGAGGTCGACGTCCTGCGGCTGGTCGCCGAGGGACTGGACACCGCGGAGATCGCGGAGGAACTCGCCTACTCCGAACGCACCGTCAAGAACGTCATGCACGGGATCACCACCCGTCTGCACCTCCGCAACCGCGCGCACGCCGTCGCGTACGCGCTGCGCGAGGGCTACATCTGACCGTGAGGGCACGGCCGGCCCGCCCCCGGGGGCAACCGGCCGTGCCCCCGTCCCGTCCCCGGCGGTCCCTGCCGGGGACGGGACACCACGGGCATGATCGGCACCGGGCCGGAACGGTCCGTGCGGCGATGGCAGGCGGGAGCGCGACGGTGATCCACGAGGTGGACGAAGTCCTCAAGGGCCTGCTCGACCAGGGCACGCTGGCCGGTTCCGGCATCGGCCTCGCCTTCGAGGCGCCCACCCGCGACTGGGCGGCCCGGCGCAACGCCCCGGCCCTGAACCTCTACCTGTACGACATCCGCGAGGACGTCGCCCGCCGCCAGCGCGGCACCGTCCCCGTCACCGACGAGGAGGGTGCGGTCCGGAAACGCCGCCAGCCGCCGCGCTGGTTCCGGCTCTCCTACCTGCTCACGGCATGGACCAAGGCACCCCAGGACGAGCACCGGCTGCTGTCCGCCGCGCTCGCCACCCTGCTGGTCCGCGAGGTCGTCCCGCCGGAGGAACTCCCGGGCACCCTGCGGGAGTTGGGGCTCTCCGTGCCGGTCACCGTCGCGGGCATCCAGACCGAGGCCCGCTCCCTCGCCGAGATCTGGTCGGCGCTCGGTGGCGAACTCAAGCCGTCCGTCGACGTGGTGGTGACCGCCCCGTTCCCGGCCTCGCCCGAGTACGACGCCGGGCCCCCGGTGACCGAGGGCGCCACCGTCCGCACCCGCGCCGTCGACGGCGGCCCGGACGCGGCGGGGGAGCGGCACCACCGCGCACACCAGGTCGCCGAGGCCCGCCGGGCCGCCCTCGCGCGCCGCCGCGCCCGATGACCACCGGCACCCACCGCAACGGCGCCGCACCGGACGCCCGGACTCCCGGCGCCGACAGCCCGGTTGACGCCGCCGACGCGCTGCTGGCCCGGGTGGCCCGGCTCCGCGCCCACGTGGCCCGTCTGGTGGAACGGCGCAGCGCCGACGACCCGACGGCGGCCGACCCGCTGCGCGGCCTCTACCTCGACGAGACGGCCGTACGCCACGCACTGGCCACCCCCGCCCCGCCCGGCGACGGGACGTGGGAGGACGGCGCGCACCCCGGGGACCGGCTCCCGCCGCTCGCCCGCCGCCTCGGCCTCACCGCCACGGAGGCGCGGCTGCTGCTCGTCGCCCTCGCCCCCGACCTCGACCGCTCCTTCGAGCCGCTGTACGGCTACCTCAACGACGACGTGAGCCGGCGCCGGGCCACCGTCGGCCTCGCCCTCGACCTGTGCGGGCTGCCCGCGCACCGGCCCGGCGCGCGCGCCGCCTTCCATCCGGAGGCACCGCTCACCGCGTACGGGCTGCTCACCGTCGAGGAGCCCGAACGGCCCTTCCTCAGCCGCACCCTGCGCGTCCCGGACCGGACCGTCGCCCACCTCCTCGGCGACGACACCCCCGACCCCGCCGTCACCGGAGGGCTCCGCCCGCTCACCGCCCCGGCCGCCCCGTACGAGGACCACGTCACCCGCCGCCTCGCCGAACGGGCCGCCGCCGGGCCCTTCCTGGCCCACCTGCGGGAGCGCCGCGAGGGGGACGGACTCGGCTGCGCCGCCTCCGCCCTGCGCGCCGCCGGCCTGGACGCCCTGCACCTCACCCCCGGGCCCGCCCCCTCCGACGCCGCCGAACCGTACGCCGAGGTGCTCAGGGAGGCCCGGCTGCGCGGCCGCGCGCTCGTCGTCTCGCCGCTGCCGGACGAGCCCGGGCCGCTGCTGCGGGCGCTCTCCGCGCCCGACGTGACCGTCCTGTTCTGCGGCACCCGCGCCTACGACCCGCGCTGGTGCGCCCGCGACCCGCTCGTGCTGGACGCGCCGGGCACGGCCGGCGGGGCCACCGAGGCGTGGGCCGACGCGCTCGGCGGGGCCCCGGACTTCGACCTGGAGGCCACCGTCGCCCCGTACCGGCTGGCCGGGGACCGGCTCGTCCGCGCCGTGCGCGCCGCCCGCGAGCTCGCCGCCTTCGAGGGCACCGCCGTGACCGCCGGTCACCTGCGCCTGGGCGCGCGCCAGCAGTCCGCCTCGGGCCTGGAGCGGCACGCCCGCCGCATCCGGCCCGACGTCGGCTGGCCGGACCTCGTCCTGCCCGAGGAGCCGCTGGACCGGCTCCGGGAACTCGCCCTGCGCGCCCGGCACCGCCAACGCGTCCTCGGCGACTGGCGGTTGAGCGCCGGGGGCGGCCGGGGCCGCGGGGTGCTGGGGCTCTTCGCCGGGGAGTCCGGCACGGGCAAGACCCTGGCCGCCGAGGTCGTCGCCGCCGAACTCGGCCTCGACCTCTACGTCGTCCAGCTCTCCTCCGTCGTCGACAAGTACGTCGGCGAGACCGAGAAGAACCTGGAGCGGATCTTCACCGAGGCCGACCGCACCGACGCCGTGCTGCTCTTCGACGAGGCGGACGCCGTCTTCGGCAAGCGCTCCGCCGTGAAGGACGCGCACGACCGCTACGCCAACCTGGAGAGCGCCTACCTGCTCCAGCGCCTGGAGTCCTTCGACGGCATCGCGCTGCTCACCACCAACCTGCGCGCGAACATCGACGAGGCCTTCACCCGCCGCCTCGACCTGGTCGTCGACTTCCCCTTCCCCGACGCCGGGCAGCGGCTGGCCCTGTGGCGGCACAGCCTCGCGGGCGTACCGTGCGCCGAGGACGCCGAACCGGAGCCCTGCGCGCGCGAGTTCGAGCTCTCCGGCGGCTCGATCCGCAGCGCCGTCGTCACCGCCGCGTACGCCGCGGCCGCCCGGCCGGACGGCGCGGTGACCACCGAAGACCTGCTGGAGGGCGCCCGCCGCGAGTACCGCAAGGCCGGGCGCCTGGTCCCGGGCGAGGGCGGCTGGTGAGGGGGGCGGGCCACGCGGCCCGCCCCGCGCGCGGTCAGCTGTCCTGCGTCTTCACGATCCGCCACCCGTGGTCGTCGGTGGTGGCGCAGTCGAACAGCATCAGGTCGGTGTCGTTGTCCCGGACGCGGTTCCCCGCCACGTCCAGGCATTTGTTGTTGCTGGCGAAGTTCCGGAACCAGTACGAGCCGTCGTCCTGCTCGGCCGCCCACCACAGCTGGTTGTCCTCGGGCGTGCCGTTGCAGCGGCCCTCCCACACCTTCGTACGCACGGGCTGGGCGCCGAACTCGGGCAGGTCCATGCAGAGCCCGTCCTTGGCGTTGACGATCAGGAACAGCGGGCGGCCGCCCGGGCCGCCCTTCGGCTGCTTCACGTCCAGGTGCCAACGCTGGTTGTCCCGCGGGGACTTGTCGCAGGCGAACTGGCGCACCGGAGCGGCCTCCCGGCCCTTCCCGAAGCCCGGGATGTCGGCGCACTTCTCGGTGGCCGTGTTGTACAGCGCCACGTTCCGCGCGGGCACCGGACCCTGCTTCTTCGGCGGCTGCGGCGGCGGCTTGTCACCCCCGCCGCCCCCGCCGTCGCCTCCGCCGCCGTCCTCGGGCTTCTCCGGCTCCTTCGGCTGCTCCGGCTCCGGCGGCGCGTCGCTCGGCGTCGGCGCGATGCTCTGCCCCGCGCCCTCGCTCTTTGCCGTGGCGGCCGTGCGCACCTGCGGTTTGTACGCCATCCACAGCACCACGAAGGTGATCGCCAGAGCCAGGAACACCGTGCAGAACGTGGCGAGCCAGCGCGGCAGCACCCCGCGCTGCACATAGGTGCCGTCCACGGCCAGCGGCTCCACACCGGAGCGCTGCACCGCCATCGTGTACGGCCGCTGCTGCGCCGAACCGAACCAGACGATCTGCTTCGGCCGCAGCGTGGCGTCCACGAACGCGGCCCGCCCCGGCTCGATCTGCACATTGCCCGGATGGATCTCGTAGGACAGCTCGTCCGCGGTGTCGCTGCCGCTGATCGAGGCGGTGAGCCCGGTGTTGCCGAGGTTGTCGACCGCCAGCTTCGGCCGCCCCCGGAACCTCCCCTTCACGGTGGGGGGTACGAGGTCGGCGCGTACCTCGGTGAACGGCGTGACCGTGAGGTTGCCCTCCGGCACGGTCACCGCGTCCGGATGCTCGGTCGGGGTGATGCGCACCGCGTACGGATGCGGCCCGGCCGCCGCGTCCGGGGTGCGGGGCGGGGCGAACGTCAGCTCCACCGTCCCGGTCGTGCCGGGATACAGGCGCAGGGACTGCGGCTCCACTCTCGTCCACGGTGCCGGGTCGCCGACGGGCTCGAAGCGGTACTCGTCGACAACGTCACCGGTGTTGCGTATCCGCAGCCGCACGGTCGTCGTGCCGCCGGGGTCGACGGTCGCCGAGGCGGGTTCCAGGGAGGTCCACAAGCTCATACCGCGACGCTACGGAGCCACCCCGCCCGCTGTCGCAAGCTGAGGGGTAGCGACCCCTGCCCGAAGGCGCAGGCTCGGCTGTCCTCGCGGGCAGGGGCGCCGGAGGAAGCACCGCTGCCCCGGGATCTGCCCCCGGGACTCTCCCCGGGGACCGCCCCCTCCCGTAGGAAGACGCCGTCGCACCCCTACGGACGGAGGCGGTCTTGCACGCACAGGAACGGCCGGAACAGCAGACGTCCCGGACCCCACGACGCGCCGAACGCCCGCACACCGCGTCCCCGGCGGCGCACAGACTGCGCGCCCTGCAACGGAGCGCCGGCAACGCCGCGGTGGCCAGGATGCTCGCCGACGACGGCCCTCCCCTCCAGCGGTCGGTGGCGCACGAGGTGCTCCGCTCGGCGGGGAAGCCGCTCGACGAACCGGTCCGGAACGAGATGGAGGCCAGGCTCGGGGCCGACTTCTCCGACGTCCGCCTGCACACCGACGGCACGGCCCGCCGCTCGGCGGCCGAACTCGGCGCGCGGGCCTGGACGTCGGGCAGCCACGTGGTCCTCGGCGAGGGCGGCGCCGACCGCCACACCCTCGCCCACGAACTCACCCACGTCATCCAGCAGCGCCGCGGCCCCGTCGCCGGCACGGACAACGGCTCGGGCCTGTCCCTCTCCGACCCGTCGGACCACTTCGAACGGGAGGCCGAGGCGAACGCGACGAGGGCCCTGAGCGGGCCGGTGCCGGTCGGGCCGGAGCAGGGCGGGGATGTACGGGCGGGGGGCAGTCCGGAGGCCGTGCAGCGGACCGTCGTTGCCTACAGCACGTCGGACAAGGGGGCCGACGAAAAGGTCATGGAGGACCTGGCGGCCTTCGCAAAGAAGCTCGATGCCGCCGTCCGGCTTGCCTGGCTACAGGCAACCCAGAATCCGACCGACCCCAAGGTCTCGGAAACGGACGGGCACACGAAGCTGTGGGCGCAGGAGTGGCAGGCGTATGAGGAGGGACGGGTGACGCCGCAGGACATGGCCGGCATGCTGCCCAGCCGGGTCGGTTACGCCATCGAATCCCTGGGGACCAAGGTGTTCCTCAAGCTGGGGAAAGAATGGGCAGGGTCGGCGTCCGGCCACACGTTCTCGGTGCTCCTGCAGGCCACCGACGGCAACACCCGCCCCGATGTCGTGCTCTCACACGGCAAGAAAGCCGTCGGCTGGTACGACATCACGTCCGAAAACTCCAAGGGGCACATCACCGGGAAGGACGGTCCCGGGTGGGCGAACAAGCCGTACGTCGCCGAGATCACCTATCCGGCGGTGAGCCTGGAAACGGTCACGTCGCATACGGATAAATGGGAGAAGGCGGGCAGACCCGCCATCGCGGACGATCCCATGGTCTTCGCCGACTACTGGCTGGAGCGGGCGTCCTTCGAGCTGACGATGGACCGCATGCGCAAGGACATCGCGGGTGCCTCCCCCTCTCTTCTCGACCATGCCCGAAAGGCGGCCGACGGCGTCACCGGAGGCGCGAATCAGAATACTCGCAGGCAGTACATGGGCCACTGCCTTGCGCTCTACAAAAGGGGCACCCTCTCCGGTACGTCCGAGGAATCCACGGTGGCCGCCGAGCTCAAGGACGCATTCGAGAAGGGGGCGACCGATGCATTCAAACCGCAGCCCAAGGACGTCGCTTCGATCATCCAGTGGCTCACCGGCGACAGCAAGAAGTACGGCTTCCAGGGCACCGACGGAAAGGGCACGTACAAGAGCCTGAGTGTTCAGCCCGGAATCAGCTGGCTCCAGGACTGCGCTGCGTACAAGCAGTTCACCGTCCCGGACGCCGATGTCCGGGCGTACATCGAGACGACCTATCCGGACGGCCGCCAAGCGCTCAGCGAGGCCGGGCTCACGTGACCTGCCCCTGACCCTTCACCCCCAACTGCCCCCGAGGGCAAGGACCTTGCCCCGGGGCTGGTCCCGGAGGCCGTACCCCGGGGGGCCCGGGGGACGCAGGGTGGGCGGGGCCCGATCGAGTACCGGAGGAGAGTGGAGCATGCCGTCCTACCTGTCGCCCGGCGTCTACGTCGAGGAGGTGGCCAGCGGGTCGCGCCCCATCGAGGGGGTGGGGACCTCGGTGGCGGCCTTCGTCGGTCTCGCACCCGACGGGCCGCTGAACGAGCCGACCCTGGTCACCAACTGGACGCAGTACGTGGCGGCCTTCGGGGACTTCACCGACGGGTACTACCTCGCTCACAGCGTCTACGGCTTCTTCAACAACGGCGGCACGGCCGCGTATGTCGTCCGCGTCGGCGGAACACCCGGCGGCCCCGAGGCCGATGCGGGCCGGAGCGCCGACGGCACCGCCGCGCCGGCCGAACTCCCGCCCGGCGAACCGGCGGAGCTGGGCACCTTCCAGGTGCGGGCCGTGGCGCCGGGAGCGCTGACGGTGGAGGTCGCCGACGCCGACGGCGAGGGGCCGGCCGAGCGCTTCAAGCTGATCGTCAAGGACGGCGACAAGGCCGTGGAGACGTTCAGCGTCAGCGCGAAGAAGAGCAGCCGCAGCTACGTCGTCACCCAGGTCAAGGAGCGCTCCAAGCTCATCACCGTGCAGGAGGCGGCCGCCGCGGGGCAACTGGCCAGGCCCGACAACCAGACCGTGACGCTCAGCCCGCCCGCAGCGGCGCCGGCCCCGGCCGTACCCGCGGAGCCCGCCGCGCAGCCGGGGCCCGCCGAGTACCTCGGGGACTCCGCCGACCGCACCGGCTTCGGCGGCCTCGAGGCCGTCGACGAGATCTCCATGGTGGCCGTGCCCGACCTGATGGCCGCCTACCAGCGCGGCGCGATCGACCACGACGCCCTGAAGGCCGTGCAGTTGGGACTGATCGCGCACTGCGAGCTGATGGGCGACCGGGTCGCCGTCATCGACCCGCCGCCCGGACTGAACGCGCGCCAGGTCCGCCAGTGGCGGCAGGACACCGCGGGCTACGACTCCAAGTACGCGGCCCTGTACTACCCGTGGCTCAAGGTCTTCGACCCGGCCACCGGCCAGCCCCGCATGGTCCCGCCCAGCGGTCACATCTCCGGGATCTGGGCCCGCAACGACTCCGAGCGCGGCGTGCACAAGGCCCCCGCGAACGAGGTCGTGCGCGGCGCCGTCGACCTGGAGCTCCAGATCACCCGCGGCGAGCAGGACCTGCTCAACCCGCTCGGCATCAACTGCGTCCGCGCCTTCCCCGGCCGCGGCATCCGCGTCTGGGGCGCCCGTACGGTCTCGTCCGACCCGGCCTGGCGGTACCTGAACATCCGCCGCTACTTCAACTACCTGGAGGAGTCGATCCTCATCGGCACCCAGTGGGTGGTGTTCGAGCCGAACGACCACGCGCTGTGGGCCCGTATCCGCCGGAACGTGTCGGCGTTCCTGGTCAACGAGTGGCGCGGCGGGGCCCTGTTCGGTGCGCGCCCTGAGGAAGCCTTCTACGTCAAGTGCGACCAGGAGACCAACCCGCAGGAGTCGGTCGACCTCGGCCGCGTCATCTGCGAGATCGGCATCGCGCCGGTCAAGCCCGCCGAGTTCGTGATCTTCCGGCTGGCCCAGTTCTCCAGCGGCAGCGGGGAGCTGGAGGAGTAACCACCCCGGTAGCGGCGGCAGTTGAGGCCGTCCGCGCTCCGGAACCTCGATCGGACCGACAAGGACAGGGACGCACCAGACATGAGTCTCCAGCCGGGTGACGCGCTCACCTCACACAACTTCGGCCTGCAGATCGACGGCGTCATGGTCGAGTACCTCGCGGAGGTCAACGGCCTGAGCATCGAGCAGGACGTCATCGAGTACAACCAGGTCTCCGCGCAGGGCAAGGCGATGGTCAAGAAGCTGCCCGGCGTGAAGAAGGCCGGCACCTGCACCGTCGTGCGCGGTATGACGCAGTCCGCTTCCTTCAACGAGTGGATCAACGAGTCCGTCAACGGCCAGATGGACTCGGCCCGCAAGAACGCCACCATCATGATGCTCGACTTCCAGGACAACCCCGTGAAGCGCTACAACCTGCGCAACGCCTGGTGCAGCAAGATCGACACCAGCACCGTGAAGGCCGGCGAGGCGGCCGCGCTCACCGAGACCGTGACCATCACCTTCGAAGAACTGGTCATCGAGTAATGCGCCGTTCCGCCCTCAAGCCGCCCCCGGGAGAGGCCGGTCAGGACCCGGAGACCCCGCCCGCCCCGGCCCCCGAACCGCAGCGGCTCCGCACCGAGTTCCCGTTCGAGCTGCCGCGCGGGTACGTCGACGAGTCGGGCACCGTGCACCGGGAGGGCGTGATGCGGCTCGCGACCGCCAGGGACGAACTGGTGCCGCTGCGGGACGTCCGGGTGCAGGAGAACCCGGCGTTCCTGTCCGTGGTGCTGCTCGGCCGCGTGATCACCCGGCTCGGCACGCTGCCCTCGGTGCACGACGGCGTCGTGGAACAGCTCTTCGCCTCCGACCTGGCGTTCCTCCAGGACTTCTACCGGCAGATCAACGCCGAGGGCCACACCCGCGCCGGCGTCTCCTGCCCGCACTGCGAGCAGCCGTTCGAGGTCGAACTCGGCGGGAGCCGCCTGGGGGAATCGTGACGTACGCGACCGACCGGCTGCACGCGGAGATCGCGTACGTCGCCTACCACTTCCACTGGAGCCTGGAGGACATCCTGGACCTCGAACACCCCGACCGCCGCGAGTACACCCACCAGATCGCGGCCCTCATCACCCGCGCCTCGGAGGGGTGAGGCGCACGTGGGGATTCTTGAGTGGTTCAGGCGTGGGGGTGGACTGGGGGGATCGGGGGCCGTTGGGTCGTCGGGTGGCTTGGGGGCTTCGGGGTCGTCGGACGTCTCGGGTGACTTGGGTGGCTCAGGGTTCTCGGGTGACTCGGGGGCCTCGACGGCCTCGGGGTTCTTGGGTGACTTAGGTGGCTCGGGCGCCTCGGGTGCTTTGGCGGCTGCGGGTTCGTCGGACGCCTCGGGCGCTTCGGATGTCCCGGGGGTGCCTGGTGGTTCGGGGGCTCCGGGGGTGTCCGGGGCGAGTGGTGGGGCGTGGAACGCGCTGCCGCCGGTGCAGCGGGTGAGCGCGGCGACGGCGGGGCCGGTCGCGGACGCCGGTTTCGGGGACCGTCTGTCCACCCGCCAGAACCCGGCCTTCGGCGGAGCCCTCTCCCACGCCGTACTGGACAGCGCCCCGGGCGGCCTGGTCTCGGGCCTGCTGACCGTACCCGGAAGCCCCGCCACGGGACTTGAGGGCCCGCCCCCTTCCCTTCCGGTCGCGTCGGATACGCCGGACGGGCAGGGGAGCGCACCGGGTGGAGCTGCCGGGGGCCGGTCCCGGGTGCAGCGCTCGGTACGGGCTCCGGTGCCAACTGTCCTGCCCCGACGCGGGGTTGAGGTGCGTCCGGTGCCGTCGGGCGGCGGTGACGTGGGGCGTGACGGTGGCGCTGTGCCGAGGTCCGGGTATACGACGTCCGAGACGCCTGGTGCGGCTCCGGGGCCTGCGACTCCTCCGGTACCTGGGACGTCTCCGGCGGCTGCGGTTTCTCCCAGGCCGGCGGCGTCCGGGAAGTCTCCGGTGGATGGGGCGCCTGGGATGCCTGCGGCGTCTCCGGGGTCGGCGGCGTCCGGGAAGTCTCCGGTGGCTGAGGCGACGGGGACGCCTGTGGTGTCTCCGGGGTCGGCGGTGTCCGGGAAGTCTCCGGCGGCCGAGACGCCTGGGATGCCTGTGGCGTCTCCCGGGCCGGTGGTGGCTGAGGCGCTCGGGGTGCCTGGGGCGTCACCGAAGCCGTCGGTGCCTGGGACGTCTCCGACGGCTTCCGGGTCTGGGACGTCTGCCGTGCCTGCGCAGTCTGCGCTGCCTGGCGGAACCCCGGATGCGCCTTCTGCGTTGCCTGTCGCGCGGGCGGTGAGCCGGTCGGCGGGTGCCGGTCGGGTGGAGTCGGGCTCGCGGCGATCCGGCGGCGGTGGAGGAGAAGGGACTTCCGGCCGTGGGGTGTCTCGCGCGGTGCGGCGTCCGGTGGGTACGTCGTTGATCGCCTCGCGGCGCGCGCCTGCGGTGCAGCGGCGGACCCTGCCGGCTGTCACTTCGGCGGACCGGACCAACACCCCTGGTGAGGCGCCGAGTTCGGACACGGCGGGACGATCGGATACGGAGGCGGAAGCACTCCCGCCCGAGAAGCCCACCGCCGGGAGGGAGCGGCCGGTCACACCGCCGAGGTCCGGGGGAGTCCCGGAGTCGGCGGCAGGCCGGCCGGGACGGACGGCGGACGACGCGGCGACTGCTTCGGCGGCCACTCCTGTCACGCACCCCGGAGAAGCCCCGGCCCCGGCAACGGGCCCGCGAACGGCACCCGTCCAGAGAAGCGCCCGCCCGCGGCCCCGGCCCACCGAGACCCGAAGCGCGGGCCCGAAACCCGCACCGACGGGCCTCGGCCCTCCGACAGCCTCGGACGGCCACCCGCCGAAGCGGCCGGAGCCGGCTCCCCGTACGCGACCGCTGCTCGGCGCGCCACTCGCCACGCCACCGGCGGACGCCACACCGCTCCTTGGCCGGGGAGTGCCCGACAGGGGAGGGGAGTTCACGCCCGAAGACCGTTCGGCGGCCGCGCCCCGGCCCGCCCCGGCCCGGAGCACGGCGCAGAGCGGACCGGCTCCGGCCCAGCGCACCCGCGCCGCCGAGCCACCGCGCCCGGATGGTCAGGCGAGCGCCGCCGGTTCCTCCCCCGAGCCCTCCGCCGTGCAGCGGCACGCCCTGGCCGAGACCCAGCAGCCGTCTCCCGGTCCGAACTCCCGGACAGAGACACCGAGTTCGGGACGCAAGACGGAAGCACCCGGCGAGCGGGAGGCGAGCACCCCCGTACCCATACCGGTACGCCCGCTCGCCTCCGCACGTGCCCTGACTCCCGCGATCCCGTATCCGGCCGCAGGACCGGCGACGCAACAGCCGCCCCCCGCCGTACAGATGCGCCGGGTCCCGGACACCGGCCGCCCCGCCCCGTCAACCGCCCGACGCCGGCCCGCCCCACCCCGCACCCCGCCGCGCCACGACCCCGATCCGTCCGGCACCTCGCCGACCGGAGCGCGCCCGACCGGAGCCCCGCACACCAGCCCCGGCGCCACCCAACCTCACCGACCCAATTCGCCTGCCACACCGACCAGTTCACCCACAACACCGACAGGCACACCGCGAGGCCCGTCACCGGCCCACCCGTCCGCACTCCACCACGCCCCCGCCCAGCGCACACCCACCCGAACCCCGCCCACCCCCGCACCGCGCCCGGAAGGGCCGGCCACTTCCCTCCCACCCGCCCACACAGCCCTGGCAGCCCCTCCCACCGTCCCCCGCCCGTCCACCACACATCCCGTACAGCGGGCAGCAGCAACGACCCCCACCACCCTGCCGACCCCAACTCCCCCCGGAACCACGGCTCCGACGCCAACCCACCCCGAAGCGCCGGCCACTTCCCTCCCGCCGACTCACACAACCCCGACCCCAACCGCCCCGATACTCCCTCCCGCCTCATTCCCGCCCACCCCGCACCCCGTGCAGCGAGCGGCCACAACGACTTCCACCACCTCACCGACGCCAACTCCCCCCGGAACCCCGCCTGCGACGCCGCCCCGTACTGGCACTTCGCCCGCGAGGCCAACGCACCCCGGAGCCTCGGGCGTGACGCCGCCCCGTACCGGAACCTCGGGCGTGACGCCGCCCCGTACTGGCACTTCG
>NZ_JAASAH010000002.1 GCF_012726235.1 Streptomyces sp. HNM0574 | reverse complement strand
ACCCGGCGAGCGCCCCGCCCGGCGCACCCGCAGCGCGAGCGCCGGTTCCGCGAGCCAGGGCGCGACAGAGGAGGCCGCCGCGACCGGCGAGGCCGCGGAGTCCGCACCGGCCGAGGGCCAGGCGCCCGCCCGTCCGGCCCGCACCCCGCGCCGCAACCGCAGCGTCAGCCAGGGCTCGGCGAGCCAGCAGGCCCCGGCCGCCGAGCCGAAACCGGAACCGGCACCCGAGCCGGAGGCGGAGGCGAAACCCGCGACCGAGGCGGAGCCCGGGACGCGTTCCACCGACGCGCCCTGGCACCACGCCCGCCCCGCCCGCGAGCAGCAGCCGGACGCCGGGCAGAACGAGAACCGGAACGACGACGGCGCGAACGAGACGGAAGGAGACGCCTGATGGACGTCCTCGACGTCGTGTGGCGGCTGCTCGCCGTGCTGCTCGCGTTCCTCGTGCTGCCCCTGCTGGTCGGCCAGACCGAGCACAAGGTCATGGCCCACATGCAGGGCCGCGTCGGCCCGATGCACGCGGGCGGCTTCCACGGCTGGGCCCAACTCGTCGCCGACGGCGTGAAGTTCGCACAGAAGGAGGACGTCGTCCCGGCCGGGGCCGACCGGCGGATCTTCCAGATGGCGCCCGCCGTCGCGCTGATCCCGTACCTCCTGGTGCTGATCGCCATCCCGGTCGCGCCCGGTGCCGTCGGCCAGACCGTGGACGCCGGGATCTTCTTCGTCCTCGCCGTCATGGGGGTCGGGGTGCTCGGCTCGCTGATGGGCGGCTGGGCCTCGGCCAACAAGTTCTCGCTGCTGGGCGGCTTCCGCACGGCCGCGCAGCTGATGGCGTACGAGCTGCCGATGCTGCTCGCCGCCGCCTCCGTGGCGATGGCCGCCGGCACGCTCTCGCTGCCGGGCATCCTCGACGCCTGGCAGTGGTGGTGGCTGCCCTGGCAGATCATCGGCGGCGTCGTCTTCTTCGTGGCGGGCCTGGCCGAGCTGCAACGGCCGCCGTTCGACGCGCCCGTCGCCGACTCCGAGATCATCTTCGGCGCGTACACCGAGTACACGGGCCTGCGGTTCGCGCTGTTCCTGCTCACCGAGTACGCGGGCATCGTCATCCTCTCCGCGCTGACGGCCGTGCTCTTCCTGGGCGGCTGGCACGGCCCCCTCGCCGGTCAGGCGGGCTGGCTGTGGATGCTGCTGAAGACGGCCGTGCTGGCCTTCGGCGTCATCTGGCTGCGTGTGACCTACCCGCGGCTGCGCGAGGACCAGATCCAGCGCGTCGCCTGGACGGTGCTCGTCCCGCTCGCCCTGCTCCAGATCGCCGTCACCGGCGTCGTCAAGGTGGTGATCCAGTAAGTGTCCCGCCCGTTCCCCGGTTCCGGCCTCGCCAAGGGCCTGGCCGTCACCCTGCGGACGATGACCCGCCGGTCGGTCACCGAGCACTATCCGGACACGCAGCCCGAACTGCCGCCGCGCACCCGCGGGGTGATCGGCCTGTTCGAGGAGAACTGCACGGTCTGCATGCTGTGCGCCCGTGAGTGCCCGGACTGGTGCATCTACATCGACTCGCACAAGGAGACCGTCCCCGCGGCGACGCCCGGCGGACGCGAACGCAGCCGGAACGTCCTGGACCGGTTCGCGATCGACTTCTCGCTGTGCATGTACTGCGGCATCTGCATCGAGGTCTGCCCCTTCGACGCGCTGTTCTGGTCCCCGGAGTTCGAGTACGCCGAGACCGACATCCACGAACTCACCCACGAGCGCGACAAGCTCCGCGAGTGGATGTGGACGGTGCCCGAACCGCCCGCGCTGGATGTGAAGGCCGAGGAGCCCAAGGAGATCGCGGCGGCCCGCAAGACCGCCGACAAGCTCGCGGCCGCCGAGGAGAAGGCACGCCAGGAACAGCAGCCGGAAGAGGGGACCGAGTGAACCTCGCCGCCGCGCACCCCGGATTCCTGTCACCCACCGGGGTCGAGATCGTCTTTCTGCTCGTCGGGATCGTCACCCTCGGCGCCGCCGTCGTCACCGTCACCACCAAGCAGCTGGTGCACGCGGCGCTGTGGCTGGTGGCGACCCTGGGCGGGATCGCCGTCGAATACCTGCTGCTGACCGCCGAGTTCATCGCCTGGGTGCAGGTGCTGATCTACGTCGGCTCCGTCGTCGTCCTGCTGCTCTTCGGACTCATGCTGACCAGGGCCCCCATCGGCCGCTCGCCCGACGCCGACTCCGGCAACCGCTGGGCCGCGCTCATCGTCGCCGTCCTCGCCGCCGGCACCCTCGTGACGCTCGTCGTCGACGCCTTCCGCACCACCTGGATCGACCTCGACCAGGGCGTGATGGGCTCCACGGGCGTCACCGGCGAGGCGCTCTTCCGCTTCTGGGTGCTGCCGTTCGAGGCGCTGTCCGTGCTGCTGCTCGCCGCACTCGTCGGCGCGATCGTGCTCTCGCGGCAGCGCAAGGCACGCGAGACGGACCGGGCCGGGCGCGGCTCCGGGCGCGGGGAGGTGCGCGGCTGATGCATCTCGCCTACCCCGCCGTCCTCTCCGTGCTGCTCTTCAGCGTCGGCCTCTACGGAGTGCTGGCCCGGCGCAACGCGATCCTGGTCCTGATGGCCGTCGAGCTGATGCTCAACGCCGTCAACCTCAACCTCGTCGCCTTCGACGTCTGGCTCCGCGACACCCTGCACGCCGGCCAGGCCCTCACGCTCTTCACCGTCGCCGTCGCCGCCGCCGAGATCGGCATCGGGCTGGCCCTCGTCCTGCTGGTGTACCGCAACCGCGGCACCTCGGACGTCGACCGCCTCCGCGACCTCACCGAACACCCCGGCGACGACGACGAGTCCGCGTACGTCGAGCAGCCCGCCACCACCGACACCGGGGCCGGCCCCCTTCCCGGCCAGGTCACCCCCGCCGGGAGGACGACCGCGTGACCACCACGACCCTCGCCGTCCTCGTGCCGGTGCTGCCGTTCCTCGGCGCGCTCGCGGGACTGCTCCTCGGACGCCGGGTGCCCGGCCTCGCCCGGCCGCTGGCCGTGCTGCCGACGCTGCTCGCCACCGTCCTCACCGTGCTCGTCGCCGCACGCCAGGGCGGCGGCCCGGCGATCCAGGCCGCGAGCGGCCTCACGCCGACCGGCAACGAGGCGC
The DNA here is from genome assembly GCF_012726235.1 of Streptomyces sp. HNM0574. GTDB lineage: Bacteria > Actinomycetota > Actinomycetes > Streptomycetales > Streptomycetaceae > Streptomyces. Next base: position 686,040 of record NZ_JAASAH010000002.1, on the reverse strand, counting down.
TGCCGGTCCAGCTCGCCCTGCACGTGGACGGGTTCGCCGCACTCGTCGCCGTCCTCGTCGGCGTGGTCGCGAGCTGCGTGCAGCTGTACTCGACCGGCTATCTCCGCGACGACCCGCGCTACGCCTCCTACGCCGCGCTGGTCTCCCTCTTCACCGCCGCGATGCTGCTCGTCGTCTACAGCGACGACCTGATCGTGCTGCTCGTCGGCTGGGAAGTCATGGGCATCTGCTCCTACTTCCTCGTCGGCCACTACTGGGAGACGCGGGCCGCGCGGGCCGCCTCGCTCAAGGCGTTCCTCGTCACCAAGCTCGGCGACGTGCCGTTCCTGATCGGCATCTTCGCGCTGGCCTCCGACGCCGGGACCTTCCGGATCTCCGACATCGTCACCCGGCTCACCTCCTCCGTCTCGGGCTTCGAACTCGCCCACCCCACCGTCGTGGCACTGCTGCTGCTCGCCGGAGTCGCGGGCAAGTCGGCGCAGTTCCCGCTGCACGTGTGGCTGCCGGACGCGATGGCGGGCCCGACGCCCGTCTCCGCGCTGATCCACGCGGCGACGATGGTCGCCGCCGGTGTGTACGTCGTCGCGCGGCTGCTGCCCGTCTTCGTCGCCTCCGGCGCCGCGCTCGTCGTCATGGCCGTCATCGCGGCCGTCACCATGATCGGCTCGGCGCTGGCCGCGCTGGCGCAGGACGACATCAAGCGCGTGCTCGCCTACTCCACCATCGGCCAGCTCGCCTACATGACGGCCGCGCTGGCCGTCGCCGACCGGGGCGCGGCCGTCTTCCACCTCATCTCGCACGGCGCGTTCAAGGCCCTCCTCTTCCTCGCGGCCGGGGTCGTCATCCACGTCGCCGGGACCAACTCGCTGGCGGCCATCGGGCGTTCGGGCGGCATCGCCAAGCGCGCGCCCGACGCCTTCTGGACGATGACGATCGGCCTGCTCGCGCTCGCCGCGATGCCGCCCTTCAGCGGCTTCTTCTCCAAGGAGGCCGTGCTGGGCGCCGCCGAGCACGCGGCACTCGCGGGCGGCTCCGAGGGCGCGGCCGGCGGCGCGGAGCAGGCCGTCCCGGCGGCGGCCGGCTGGATCGTCCTCGTCGCCGGACTGCTGACGGCGCTGCTCACCGCCGCGTACGCCACCCGCCTCTGGCTGCGCATCGGCCCGCTCGCCCGCCGCGAGCAGGCCCCGGCACCCGCCGCGGACGCCCCGGACGCCCCGGCCGACGGGCACGGTGCCGCGACGCCGCTGGTGATGAACATCGTGCTGTGGGTCCTCGCGGCCCCCTCCCTCGCCTTCGGCCTCGCCTTCGCCGTCCTCCCCGAGTGGTTCGACGGCGGCTCCTTCGCGCCGACGGCCACCACCTCCGTCCTCGCCACGGGCGTCGCCCTCGTCGGCGCCCTCGTCACCTACGCGGCCTGGCGGCACACCACCGCACACGCCGCGGCCCGCGCGGACACCGCGAACCCGGCCGCCGACCCGGCCGACCCCGGCCGCCTGCTGCTCGGCCCGCTGCACCGCGCGGCCGCCTCCGGCTTCCACGCCGACGCGGCGGCCACCGCGCTCCTCGTGCGGCCGACGCAGGGCGCGGCCCGGCTCGTCCGCTTCTTCGACCGCACGGTCATCGACACCTACGTCACCGGAGCCGGGGGCCTGACGCGCCTGCTGGGCACGCTCGCGCGCCGCGCCCAGACCGGCAACGTGCAGACCTACCTCACCGCGCTGCTGGCGGGATCCGTCGTCCTCGCCGTCGCCGCCGTACTCGCCGCCACCGGAGGTGGGGGAGCGTGAACCAGACCACCATGCAGCTGATCCTCGTCGCCGTCGTCGTCCTGCCGCTGCTCGGCGCCGCGGCCGCTCCGCTTCCCGCACCGCCCGGACTGCGCGGCCGCGACCCGGAACAGGCCGTGCTGCGCCACGGGGTGACCGTCACCGGGCTGGTCCTGCTCGGCACGCTCGCCCTCGCCTTCGGCTTCGACCACAGCCGCCCCGGCACCATGCAGGCGCAGACCGACATCAGCTGGATCCCGGCGCTCGACGTCCGCCTGCACTTCGGCGTCGACGGCATCTCGCTGCCGCTGCTGGTGCTGACCGCGCTGCTGACCTTCCTCTGCGCGCTCTACAGCTACTTCTCACCCCCCGAGGGCCACGGCACGAGCGCCCGCGCCTTCGTCACCCTGATCCTGCTGCTCGAAGCCGGAACGCTCGCCACCTTCGCGGTGCTCGACCTGATGCTGTTCTTCCTGGCCTTCGAGATGGTCCTCATCCCGATGTACTTCCTCATCAACCGCTGGGGCGGCGAGCAACGCGGCCCCGCCGCCTGGAAGTTCATCCTCTACACGCTGCTCGGCTCCGTCGTCATGCTGATCGGCCTCCTCGTCCTCGGACTCGCGGGCGGCACGTTCGACATGGTGGCACTCGCCACCGACAACGGCGCCTCGCTCGGCCACAGCGCCCAGCTCGTCGCCGTCCTCGCCATCGGCATCGGACTCGCCGTCAAGACCCCGATGTGGCCGCTGCACAGCTGGCTCCCGGACGCCCACACCGCGGCCCCGACCACCGGCTCCGTGCTGCTCGCCGGGGTGCTGCTGAAGATGGGCACCTACGGCTTCGTGCGCATCCTGCTGCCCGCGGCGCCCGAGGGCATGGAGACCTTCGCGCCGTACCTGGGCGCCTTCGCCGTCGTCGGCATCCTCTACGGCTCCTTCGCCTGCCTCGCCCTGGCGGCGCGCGGTCAGGGCGGTGACCTGAAGCGGCTGATCGCGTACTCCTCCGTCGGACACATGGGCTTCGTGCTGCTCGGCATCGCGACGATGACGCACACCGGCGTCAACGGCGCCCTGTTCGCCAACATCGCCCACGGCCTCATCACCGGCCTGCTGTTCTTCCTCGTCGGCGCCCTCAAGGAACGCACCGGGACGACCAGCCTGGACGCCCTCGCCGGCGAGACCGGCGCGGCGCTGTACGGGCGGACGCCCCGGTTCGGCGGGCTGCTGGCCTTCGCCGCCGTCGCCTCCCTCGGACTGCCCGGACTGGCCGGGTTCTGGGGCGAGATGCTCGCGCTGCTCGGCTCCTTCCACCCCGCCGACGGGCTCAGCCGCCCCGCCTTCCTCGTCTTCACCGCACTCGGCGGCCTCGGCACCCTGCTGACCGCCGCCTACCTGCTCGTCGTCGTCCGCCGGGTCTGCATGGGCGACCCGGCCGCGCACGAGAACCTCCCGGCCGGGAGCGAGGAGACCCTCGCCGCCGAGCAGGCCGGCGAGGCCGCGCTGGAGAGCGCCGTGAGGGCCGAGCGCGGCGAGCCCGTCGCCGCGCTGCCCGACATCCGCGCGCACGAGTTCGCCGCCTGGGCCCCGCTGGCCGTGCTCACGGTCGTCGGCGGTCTGTGGCCCGCGGCCCTCCTCGGCCTGACCGATCCGGCCGTGCAGAACCTCCTGCCAGGAGTGACCCGATGACCGTCCCCGTCCAGACCCTCGCCGCCGGCAGCCTCGTGCAGTCGGTCGACTGGCTCGCCATCGCGCCGCCCGTCACCGCCGCCGTGTTCGGGCTGGTCGTGCTCGTCGCCGACCTGTTCCTGCCCGAGGCGCGCAAGCGGCTGCTGGGCCTGCTCTCCGCCGCCGGGCTGGTGCTCGCGGCGCTGCCGCTGCTGTGGCTGCGCGGGGAGACGGCCAGTACCTTCTGCCTCGCCGACGCGGGCGGCGCCGGACCGGCCGACGCGTGCAGCTACGTGGCCGACTCCTTCACCGTCGTCATGCAGTTCCTGGTGCTCGCCTCGGCGTTCGTCACCGCGCTGCTGTCCATGACCTCGGTACGCGAACTGCGCCTGCCCGAGGGCGAGTTCTGGTTCCTGCTGCTGTCCGCCACCGCGGGCGCCGCGCTCGTCCCCGCCTCCCGCGACGTGGTCACCCTGGTCATCGCGCTGGAGGTCGCCTCGCTGCCCGCGTTCGCGCTCGTCGGACTGCGGCGCGGGGACCGGCGCTCCTCCGAGGCGGCGCTGAAGTTCTTCCTCTCGTCCGTCGCCGCGACCGCCGTCACCCTGCTCGGCGCGAGCTTCGTCTACGCGGCCACCGGCAGCCTGCACTTCTCCCAGGTCGCCGACGGGCTCGACGCCACCGACCCGCGGCTGGCGAAGCTCGCCGCCGCCGGCGTCGTCCTCACCCTCGTCGGCTTCGCGTTCAAGGCCGCGGCGGTGCCCTTCCACTTCTGGGTGCCGGAGACCTACGTCGGCGCCCCGGTGCCGGTGGCCGCGTTCCTCTCCGTGGTCGGCAAGGCCGCCGGGATCTCCGGCCTCGTCATGCTGTGCCTGCGCGCCTTCGCGGCCGAGGCGCACCTGTGGGGCCCGGTCGTCGCCGTGCTCGCCGCGCTCACCATGACCACGGGCAACGTGGCGGCCGTCCGGCAGCGCCCCGAGCGGGGGCGCAGCGCCGTACGCCTGCTGGCCTGGTCGTCCGTCGGCCAGGTCGGCTACCTGCTGGTGCCGCTGGCCGCCGCGGCGTACACGGCGGACAGCGACCCTCGGGCCGCGCTCGCCACCGTCGGCGCGACCATCGGGTACTTCCTGATGTACGCGGCCGTGAACCTCGGCGCCTTCGCCGTCGTCGCGCACATCGCGCGCACGCGCCCGGCCAACCGGCTGGACGACTACCGGGGCCTGTACCGCGCCCACCCGCTGACCGCCGTGGTGCTCGGCTTCTTCCTGCTCTGCCTGGCCGGGCTGCCCCCCGGCCTGATCGGCCTGTTCACCAAGGTCGCGATCTTCTCCACGGCCGTCGAGGCCGGCCTCGGCTGGCTCGCGGTGCTCACCGCCGCGAACGTCGTCGTCGCGCTCTACTACTACCTGCGCTGGACGGCGTACCTCTTCCGCCCGGCGCCCGAACCCGCGCCCGAGCAGCGGACCGGCCCGTCGCGCATCCCCGGCCCGCTGGCCGCGGCCATCGCGCTCACGGCCGTCACCGCCGTGGTGCTCTCGCTCGACCCGCAGCTCGTCCTCACCCACATGACGGCCGCCGGGCACTGACCCGGCACGCCCCCGGCGCCCGGGCCGCCGGGAACTGCGCGCAGCCGCCTCGCGTTGACCATGACGTGAGGGTCCACTGGAGGGTGGAGAGACCACCTGGCTCAGGGTTCCCCTGCTGCACCACCTGGAGGGCGTACCGTGCACCGGCACAACGGGCTGAGGACAGCCCTGCTTCTCGGGGGACTGTCCGCTCTCATCCTCGTCATCGGCGGATTCTTCGGACGTACGGGGCTGCTCGTCGCCCTGGTCGTCGCGCTCGGCACCAACGCCTACGCGTACTGGAACAGCGACAAGCTGGCGCTGCGCGCCATGCGGGCCCGCCCGGTCAGCGAGTTCGAGGCGCCGGGGCTGTACCGCATGGTCAGAGAGCTGTCGAACACCGCCAGGCAGCCCATGCCCCGGCTCTACATATCCCCGACGCAGGCGCCCAACGCCTTCGCGACCGGACGCAATCCGCGGAACGCGGCCGTCTGCTGCACCGACGGCATCCTGCGCCTGCTGGACGAGCGTGAGCTGCGCGGCGTGATCGGCCACGAGCTGAGCCACGTCTACAACCGGGACATCCTGATCTCCTCGGTCGCGGGCGCGCTGGCCTCCGTCGTGATGTTCCTCGTCAACTTCGCCTGGCTGATCCCCATAGGCCGCTCCGACGACGACGAGGGGCCCGGGCTCGCCGGGATGCTGATGATCATGATCCTGGGCCCGCTGGCGGCCTCCCTGATTCAGCTCGCGGTCTCCCGCTCCCGCGAGTACGAGGCCGACAACTCCGGCGCCCGGCTCACCGGCGACCCGCTCGCCCTCGCCTCCGCGCTCCGCAAACTCGACGCCGGGACACGGAAGTTGCCGCTGCCCTCCGAACCACGGCTGGAGACGGCGAGCCACATGATGATCGCGAACCCCTTCGGCCGCGCCGGCGGCATGACGAAGCTGTTCTCCACGCACCCGCCCATGGACCGCCGCATCGAGCGGCTGGAGAAAATGGCAGGCTGGCGCCCGTGAAAACTCTGCTGAATCTCATCTGGCTGGTCTTCTCGGGGCTCTGGATGGCCCTGGGCTATCTCCTCGCGGGCGTCATCTGCTGCATCCTCGTCGTCACCCTGCCCTGGGGCATCGCCTGCTTCCGCATCGCGGGCTACGTGCTCTGGCCGTTCGGCAACACCGTCGTGCGGCGCGGGGACGCGGGGACGGCCTCGGGCGTCGGCAACGTCATCTGGTTCGTCGTCGCGGGCATCTGGCTCGCCATCGGGCACATCACCGCCGGTATCGCCTTCTGCGTGACCATCATCGGCATCCCGTTCGGCATCGCCCACTTCAAGTTCGTGCCGATCTCCCTGACGCCGCTGGGCCGCGAGATCGTCCCGACCGAGGCGGCCGAGGCGCTGCCGCGCTACCGCTGGTGACGCGCCCCGCTCCCTGACCGGCACCACGACGAAGCGCGGGCGGTGGCCGGAGTTCGTGAGAACCCCGGCCACCGCCCGCGCTTTCCCGTTCCGCGCCTCGCGCGCGTACCGGCTCAGGCCGCCACGTCGGCCGTCCGCCCGGAACCGTCACCGTCCCGGGCCCCCGGACTCCCGCCGCCCTTGCGGCCCTTGGGCCCGTAGTGCAGCAGCCCGACGGCGAGCGAGACGGCGAGCAGCACCGCCATGCCGCCCAGCAGCCAGTACGGGCCGAAGTTGGCCATCAGCGGGATCGCCGCCGCCGTGACGAGCCCGCCGCCGAAGAACGGCTCCAGGATCAGCTGCTTGTACCCGAAGGCCGGATACGCGGAGGTCTTCACCTCCGGGTCGGCGATCTTCAGCAGGACCAGCCCCGTGGCCGTCACTCCGAGGGACTGCCCCAGATCGCCGATGCCGCGCTCGAACCAGTAGTCCGGCAGCACCCGGCGCGCGAGCACGAAGAAGGCGAACAGCGACCAGGCCAGGCCCACCACCACGAGCAGCACGAACGCGCCGAAGTTGTTGGCGATCACGTCCAGCGCCAGGGTGCCGAGCGCGGCCGTGATCAGCACGTCCAGCGACAGGCCCTGGAGCCGCTCGACCATCGGACGGTCCACGACCTCCCGCTTGTCGAAGGACTGGATGACGATCTGGACGAGGATGCCGCCGATCATCGCCATCGGGAACAGCGGCACCGCGGAGAAGATCTCCACCGTGTCCGCCCACAGCTGCTGCTCCACCCACTGCATGGCGGTCAGCATCACCCAGCCCACCAGCACGGCGACGGCCAGCAGCCCGAAGTGCAGCGAGAGCGACTCGATCGACGCGGGCTGCACCGTCAGCGCACCGGCCGACTGCCGCCGGTCCTTGGCCACCACACCGGCCCGGTCCTCGTCCGAGGAGGCCGCGCCCCCGTTCAGCGCCGTCGCGTGGCCCTTGCGGGCACCCCAGTTGATCAGCGCGATGCCCAGGATGATGCCGGAGAGCAGGCCCACGGTGGCCATGCCGAGCGCCAGGTCCTTCCCCTCGGGGAAGCCGTACTGCTCGAACACCCCGGCCATGCCGGCGGCCGTGCCGTGGCCGCCCTCGAAGCCCATCTCGATCAGCGACCCGCTCAGCACGGGCAGCCCGAAGACGGGGCTGAGGACGAGGATCGCGAGCAGGATGCCGAGCACGTACTGGCCGCTCGCGAGGGTCAGCCCGAAGGCGATCTGCGGGCCCGCCTGCTCCCGCGCGGTGCGGAAGCTCGGCAGCGGGCTGCCGAGGAAGAGCCCGGCGAAGACCACGGAGATCAGCAGCCCGGGCAGCGTCGACCACACGTCGAGGATGTCCTGGGTGAAGAGCCCCGCGTCGGCGAAGCGGTCGGTGCCCAGCGCGGAGGCGAGGCGCCCGAGGACGTCGGGGCCGAGCAGCAGGGCGAGCGAGCCCGCGATGATCGAGCTGGGGACGAACAGCCGCTGCGGGAGCCGCCACTTCACTCGGATGATCTTGGCTATCAGCAGCATCGCTCCGAGCAGGAGCAACGCGAAGCCGACGGAGTCCGGGGACATGAGGTGCCTTTCCCGCGGGACCCTCTCGGCAGGTTGGTGCCGGATGGTCGTAACAGTCGTCAGGTCGGAAGCAGAGATCCGCGAAACGGCGCAGCTCTGCAGCTGCGGACATTACCGGCTGTTGAACGCCCCTTTAAGAGCTCGTGGCAAAGCGCGTATGTGCCATATCCCACCCTGTCCCCCCGGCGAAGGCCGCGAACCCCCGCGAACGCCCCGCCCCACGCACAGACAGTACACAGACATCGCACAGCTACCACAAAAGCAGCACCCCTCCGTACCGCACGGGGAGCCGGCGGGGGAGGGGTGAGGCGGTGCGCCGCGGCGGCGGGCCGGTGGCCGAACCGGCGCCGGGTCAGCGGTAGTTGACGAACTGCAGGGCGAAGTCGAAGTCCTTGCCCTTCAGCAGCGCGATGACGTCCTGCAGGTGGTCCCGGCTCTTGGAGCTGACCCGCAGCTCGTCGCCCTGCACCTGCGCCTTGACGCCCTTCGGGCCCTCGTCACGGATGACCTTGGCCACCTTCTTGGCGTCGTCCTGCGAGATGCCCTCCTTCAGGACGGCCGAGAGCTTGTACTCCTTGCCGGACGCCTGCGGCTCGCCCGCGTCCAGCGACTTCAGCGAGATCCCGCGCTTGACCAGCTTGCCCTGGAAGATGTCGAGGACGGTCTTCACCCGCTCCTCGGAGTTGGCCCGCATCTCGATGCTCTCGCCCGACCACGCGATCGAGGCACCGACGCCCTTGAAGTCGTAACGCTGCGAGATCTCCTTGGCGGCCTGATTGAGGGCGTTGTCGACCTCCTGCCGCTCGACCTTCGAGACGATGTCGAAACTGGAGTCGGCCATGGTGAGTTGGCTCCTCGTACGTAGAAGGTTCAGAGACTGGGAAAAGAGCGGCCCGCTCGCGCGCGGCCGTACCGCCAGCCTAGCCACCGGGCCGCCCCCGGGGCGCTGATCAACCGAGTGGCGAAGCACCCCCCTGGATCAGGTATGGTTTACACCGTTGCCACGGCGCACCGGGAAAAACCGGCGCCCGAGGCGGCAAACCCTGGCGGTGTGCCCGAGCGGCCAAAGGGAGCAGACTGTAAATCTGCCGGCTCAGCCTTCCTAGGTTCGAATCCTAGCGCCGCCACAGGAAAGCGAGAGGCCCCTGACTGCGAGAGCAGTCAGGGGCCTCTCGCTGTCATGACTGGAAATGGGGGAGCGACGGATGTCCGAGGGACGCGCGACGGCCACCTCGGCCCCCGGCCACCGAAGCGAACGCGAGCCCCGGGGCGTACCGGCCCCCCGGCCGCACTCCGCCACCTCGCCCGCGGCCCGGGCGGCGCGCCGCCGCTCCCGCCGCACCGAGGCGTGGACGGCCCTGCGCCGCACGCCCGGCCGTATCTGGAACGACGACGTCATGGACTGGGCGGCCGCGCTCACCTACTACGCGGTGCTCGCGATCTTCCCCGCGCTGCTCGTCTCCGTCTCCACGGTCGGCATCGCGGGCAAGGACGCGACGCGGGAACTCATCGACCAGCTGCCCGTCCTCCTCCCGGCCGACGCGGGCGACGCGATGGCGGCCGTACTGAAGGACATGGCCGGGCAGCAGACGGCGGCCTGGCTGCTGGCCACCTTCGGCACGGTCGGGGCGCTGTGGTTCGCGTCCAGCTATCTGAGCGTCTTCCGGCGCGCGCTGCACTCCATGTACGGGGTGAAGGACCACCGGCCGGTCTGGCGGACCACGCCGCGGATCGTGCTGCGGGCGCTGGCGCTCCTCGCGATGCTCGTCTCCAGCGTGTGCGTGCTGGTGGTCAGCGCCGAGGCGGCCCGGACGGTGGGCGAGTTGCTCGGGGTGGGCGAGGCCGCGGTGGATGCCTGGAACACCGTCAAGTGGTCGCTGCTGCCGTTCCTGGTGGCCGTGCTCGTCCTCATCCTCTTCCGCACCGGACCGCCGGTCACCGGCGGCGTCCGGCTGCGGGTGGCCGGCGGCGCGCTGGCGGTGGTGCTGTGGCTCGTGGCCTCGGCCGGATTCGCGCTCTACACCTCGCACGTGCCGACGTACCACCGGCTGTACGGCTCGCTCGCGGGCGTCGTCGTCTTCCTGGTCTGGCTGTGGATGACGAACCTGGCCTTCCTCGTCGGCGCCCAGTTCAATGCCGAGGTCGTCCGCCTCCGCCGCCCGGTCCCCCCGGACGAGGACGGTACGGACGCCGGGACCTGACGGCGCACGGCAGCACGAAGGGGCCGCCGCACGGGGAACTCCCCCGCGCGACGGCCCCTTTGACGTGCTCCCGGCCCGGGTTCAGCGCGCCGCCGCCACGGCCTCGGCCACCGGCGTGGTCCCGCCGATGAGTTCGAGCGTGCGCCCGGCGGTGCGCGGCTCGTCCAGCAGGGCGGCGAGGACGGCGGCGACGTCGTCCCGCGTCACCTCGTCCCGCCCCGTCGACTCGGCCAGGCGGACGAGCCCGGTGCCCGCGCCGTCCGTCAGCCGGCCGGGGCGCAGCACCGTCCAGTCCAGCGCCGCCCGCGCCCGTACCGCGTCGTCGGCCGCGCCCTTGGCACGCAGGTACGCGGCGAAGACCGGGTCCATGCCGGCGGGCGGCCCGGCAAGAGAGGCGTCCGCCGCCATCGCGGAGACCACGAGGAACCGCCGTACGCTCGCGGCCTCGGCCGCGTCCGCGAGGAGCAGCGCCGCGTCGCGGTCCACCGTCTCCTTGCGTTCCGCGCCGCTGCCGGGCCCGGCGCCGGCCGCGAAGACGGTCGCGTCGGCCCCCTCCAGGTGCCGCGCGACGTCCTCCACGGTCGCCGACTCCAGGTCGCAGACGACCGGTTCGGCTCCCGCGGCGAGGAGGTCGCCGCTCTGTTCCGGCCTGCGGATGATGCCCGAGACCTCGTCCCCGCGCGCGGCGAGCAACCGCTCCAGCCGCAGCGCGATCTGACCGTGTCCACCAGCGATGACTGTGCGCATGCCCCGACCGTACGCCCGTCGCCCCGCCCGCCGTCGCCGCCGGTCCGCCGACTGCCGTACGCCACCCGCAGGTTGACCGGCGCCGGCGTCAGCCCTGCGACTGGCGGGGCAGCCCGAGTTCGGGAGAGGCCGAGGAGCCGCCCTGGCCGCCGGAACCACCGGTGCCGCCCGAGGGCCCGGCGGGACCGTCCGGCCCGGCGGGCCCCGTGGAGTCGCAGTACTCCCGCACGGCACTCGTCCGCGCCACCACCCGCCCCCGGTGCACGACCACCCGGCTGTACGCGAGGGACAGCGCGGCCGAGATCTCCGCCCCGCGCACGGCGAGCAGTTCGGCCGGGAACCCGGCCTCCACCCGCACCTCCGCGAGCCCCATCGTCGCCCGCGCGCGGGAACTCACCGCCGCGTAGGCCGCCTCGGGCCGCGCCTCCCCGTGCGAGGCCAGCAGATAGGCGGCCTCCAGCGGATCGCCCCGGCCCACCGGGTTGGCCACGTCCCGCAGCGCCCCGCTCCCGGCCGCCACCGAGACCCCGGCCGCCGTCAGCATCCGCACCGGCGTGACGTGCGAGGCCCGGGTGCGCGAAGGGCTCGCCAGCGCACCGCAGTTGCCCTGCGGCAGGCAGACCACGGTGACGCCGGCCGCCGCCAGCTGCTCCGCCGTACGCGCCGCCGTTTCGTACGGGAGCCGCGCCAGCCCGCCGCACGGGCCGACCGCGACGCCGGGCCGCAGCCCGCCCGCGGCCGAGGCCAGCCGGGACAGCCGCGCCGGGTCCTCGCCGCTGGTGTGCAGGTCGACGGCGCAGCCGTGCTCGGCGGCGACGTCCAGCGCGGTCTCGGTGTACCCGGCCGGGTCGGCGTCGAGGTCGGGGCAGCCGCCGACGACGGCGGCGCCCATCTTCACCGCGTCCCGCAGCAGCACCCGCCCGTCCGACCCGGCGCGGCCGGTGAGCAGCCGGGGGACGGCGACGGCGGTCAGCTCCACCAGCCCGCGCAGCGCCCGCCGGGCGCGCAACACCGCCTCCAGCGACCGGAGTCCGGCCACCCCGTCGATGTGCACATGCGTGCGCAGCGCCGTCGCGCCCTGGCTGAGCTGGAGCAGCGCGGCCTCCGTGGTGCGGCGCTGCACGTCCTCGGGGGCGCCGCCGGGCGGCCCGCCGCGTCCGGGCGCGGTCAGCGCGGTGTCGTAGTGCGCGTGCGGTTCGGCGGGCGCGGGGAGCAGCAGGTAGCCGGAGAGGTCGACGCAGGTGCCCTCGCGCGGGCTGCGGTCCCGGGTGAGGCTGCCTGCGGTGCCGACGGCCTCGATCCGCCCGCCGCCGATCCGGACGTCCACGGTGCGGCCGTCGGCGAGGCGGGCGCCGCCGAGGACGAGGGTGCGGGCCCGGGGGCCGGTGCCGCTCGTGCCGTCGTCTTCCCGGGGCCACGGCTCCTGCGGCTGGCTGTCGGCCATCGGGCTCCCCACGTCGGCAAACGGTCAAGATCGCGCAGCGTGACCGAGCGTAGGACGCCGGATGTGCGCCTTCGCGGAGGAGCTCAATAGTCGTACCGGCGTGGTGCCAGGGGCGGTTGAGGCGCACGTCGGCGCGGTGTTGCGGAGGGAAATGGCCGTCGGGCGGGGGCCGCGGATACGGATTTCACCTTTGGCTGCCGGACGTGTAATGTCTTCATCGCTCGCCCCAATAGCTCAGTCGGCAGAGCGTCTCCATGGTAAGGAGAAGGTCAGCGGTTCGATTCCGCTTTGGGGCTCTGATGTGGGACTCCCGTCAACCGGCGGGAGATTCTCAACATCACGGCGGTGTAGCTCAGTCGGTAGAGCAAGCGGCTCATAATCGCTGTGTCACCGGTTCAAGTCCGGTCACCGCTACTTCACCGACAGTAGCCGATTGTGGGCTCGGTCCTTCGATCGGCTACTCTCTTTTGCGTTGTAAAGCCCATCCTTCCCCTCGGGCGGGCGCCCGGGGGAGGCCCACGGTCAAGGAGCACTCACGTGGCTGCCACAGATGTCCGCCCGAAGATCACGCTGGCCTGCGTGGAGTGCAAGGAGCGGAACTACATCACCAAGAAGAACCGGCGTAACAACCCGGACCGCCTGGAGATGGCGAAGTACTGCCCGCGTTGCAACTCGCACACCGCGCACCGCGAGACGCGCTGAATCAGGCCCTGGCACGAGGCCGTCCCCGTTTTTCGGGGGCGGCCTCGTGCTGTGTTTCCCGTCCGGCTCCGTAGCCTGGTCCCGGTCCGTCCGTCCCTGAAGCGCCCCGGGCGCTTCAGCCGCTCCGGACGCGGGTCCTCCCGCGACCGGCCCCGGCCGGGACGGCCGGCTCCGCCGGACCCCGGCGGCGGGCGGCCCTCCGCCTGCCCGCGCCGCCCGGTGTCCGGCCCCGCCCCGCTTCGTGGCCGCTGCCGTCTCCCGGCCGCGGCCTGCCCAGCCGCAGGAGGTTCCGCACCCATGGCGCTCGATCAGTCCTTCGTCGGACGGAGCTATCCGCCCACCCGGCCCTACGAGGTCGGACGCGAGAAGATCCGCGAGTTCGCCGAGTCCATCGGCGACGCCAACCCGGCGTACACCGACCCCGAGGCGGCGGCCGCGCTCGGGCACCCCGACGTGATCGCCCCGCCGACCTTTGTGTTCTCCATCTCCTTCAAGGCCGCCGGCCAGGTCGTGGAGGACCCGCAGCTGGGCCTGGACTACAGCCGCGTGGTGCACGGGGACCAGAAGTTCGCCTACACCCGCCCCGTGCGCGCCGGGGACCGCCTGTCGGTGGTCTCGACGATCGAGGCGATCAAGTCGATGGCGGGCAACGACATCCTGGACGTGCGCGGCGAGGTCCTCGACGAGACCGGGGCGCACGTGGTGACCGCCTGGACGAAGCTGGTGGCACGCGCCGCCGAGGGAGAGTGACGCCGATGACTGCGAAGATCGCCTACGCGGACGTCGAGGCGGGCACCGAACTCCCCGCGCAGACCTTCCCCGTGGACCGCGCCACCCTCGTCAAGTACGCGGGCGCCTCCGGTGACTTCAACCCGATCCACTGGAACGAGCGCTTCGCCAAGGACGTCGGCCTGCCGGACGTCATCGCGCACGGCATGTTCACCATGGCCGAGGCGGCGCGCGTCGTCACGGACTGGACGCAGGACCCGGCGGCCGTCGTCGAGTACGGCGTCCGCTTCACCAAGCCCGTCGTCGTCCCGGACGACGACAAGGGCGCGACGATCGAGGTCACCGGCAAGGTCGCGGCCAAGCTGGACGACGAGGCCAGGACGGTCCGGGTGGACCTCACCGCCGTCAGCGACGGCCGCAAGGTGCTCGGCATGGCCCGCGCCGTCGTCCGCCTCGCCTGAGCGGTCGCGCCTCCGCCTGCCGGGTGGTCAGCGGGGCGTGGGAACCGGCGCCGCGCGGCTCTCGTACGCTTGAGCGCGTGCAGGAACTCCACGACGCCCCCCTGGCCCCGCTGACCACCTTTCGGCTCGGCGGCCCCGCATCCCGCCTCGTCACCGCCACCACGGACGACGAGGTGATCGCCGCCGTACGCGAAGCCGACGAGGCGGGCACCCCGCTGCTGCTCGTCGGCGGCGGAAGCAACCTCGTCATCGCCGACAAGGGCTTCGAGGGCACCGCCCTGCGCATCGCCACCCGGGGCTTCGCGCTCTCCGGCACCGCGCTCGAACTCGCCGCGGGGGAGAACTGGTCGGACGCCGTCGCCCGCGTCGCCGACGCCGGCCTCGCCGGGATCGAGTGCCTCGCGGGGATTCCCGGCTCGGCCGGGGCGACCCCGATCCAGAACGTCGGCGCGTACGGCCAGGAGGTTTCGGCCACCATCCGCGAGGTCGTGGCCTACGACCGGCGCGCGGACGAGACCGTCACCCTGAGCAACGCCGACTGCGGCTTCGCCTACCGGCACAGCCGCTTCAAGGCCGACCCGGACCGGTACGTCGTCCTCCGCGTCCGCTTCCACCTGGAGGACGCGGGCGGCATGTCGGCCCCCATCAAGTACGCGGAGACCGCCCGCGTCCTGGGCGTCGAGCCCGGCGACCGGGTGGAGGTCACCACGGCCCGCGAGACGGTGCTCGGGCTGCGCGCCGGCAAGGGCATGGTCCTCGACCCGGAGGACCACGACACCTGGTCGGCCGGCTCCTTCTTCACCAACCCGGTGCTGACGGACGCCGAGTTCGAGGCGTTCACCGAGCGCGTCGCCGAACACCTGGGCGACGACGTCGCCGCGCCCGCCTTCGCCGCGGGGGAGGGGCTCACCAAGACCTCCGCCGCCTGGCTCATCGACCGCGCGGGCTTCACCAAGGGCTACGGCACGGGCCCGGCCCGCATCTCGGGCAAGCACACCCTGGCGCTCACCAACCGCGGCGAGGCCACCACCGAGGACCTGCTCGCCCTCGCCCGCGAGGTGCGCGACGGGGTGCACGCGGCCTTCGGCGTGACCCTCGTCAACGAGCCCGTGACGGTCGGCTGCTCGCTCTGACGTCCGACGCCGCGGCTCAGGCCGCGACGCCGACGGCCCGGCGCACCGTCTCCGGGTCGTCCCGCATGGTCAGCATCGCGTGCGCCAGGTCGGCCCGCGTGATCTTGTGGCTACCGAGCACGTTGCCGTCCAGGACCCGCTGGTAGCGGCCCGTCCCGGCGCCGTCCGTCAGCTGCGGCGGGCGGACGACGGTCCAGTCGAGACCGCTGGCGGCGATCACTTCCTCCATCACCGCCAGGTCGGCGTACACCCCCCGCAGCGCGCGCTTGACCAGCGGGTTCAGCACCGTACGGAAGAACAGCGACTCGCCCTCGGGCGTCGGCCCGAGCGGGGCCGCGCTCACCGCGAGGAAGCGCGCGACGCCCTCGGCCTCCATCGCCCCGACGATCGCCCGCGTCCCCCGCGAGGCGATCCCGGCCCCCTTGTTGGTCGGCGAGCCGAGCCCGGAGAGCACCGCGTCCCGGCCGGCCACGGCGGGGCGCAGCACGTCCGGGCCGGTCAGCTCGGCCGTCACCACCTCCAGCCTGGCGTGCCGGAGGGGGAGCCGGGCCGGGTCGCGGACCACCGCGGTGACCTCGGCACCCTCCTCCAGCGCCTGCCGTACGAGCTGCTGTCCCGTACCGCCGGTGGCGCCGAAGACCGTGAAGCGCATGACCTTCTCCCGTTCGCTCGTCCCGCGCTCCCTCGTGAGGCGGGCAGGTGGGTAAGTGTTCACTCACTCAGGATTAGAGTGGGTGAATGCCCACGCCCACGTCAACGCGCTCCCGGATTCTCGACGCGGCCGAGCGCCTGATGCGCACCATCGGCCTGGCCCGCACCACGACGAAGGAGATCGCCCGCGAGGCAGGCTGCTCGGAGGCGGCGCTCTACAAGCACTTCACCAACAAGGAGGAGCTGTTCGTCCACGTCCTGTGGGAGCGGCTGCCCCGCCTCAACCCCCTGCTCGACGAGCTCAACGCGGAGGGCGCGGGCGCCTCCAGGCCGGTCGAGGACAGCCTCGTCGAGATCGCCCGGCAGGCCGCGCTGTTCTACGAGCGGAGCGTGCCGATAGCCGCGTCCCTGCACGCCGAACCCGCGCTCAAGCAGCGGCACTACGCGGCCCTGCGCGAACTGGGCGCCGGACCGCGGCTCCCGCTGGACGCCCTCTCCCGCTACCTGCGCACCCAGCGCGACGCGGGCCGGCTCCGCGCCGACGCGGACACCGACGCGGCCGCCGCCCTGCTCCTCGGCGCCTGCGCCCAGCGGGCCTTCCTCCACGACTTCTCGGCCGACGAGCCTCCGCAGCCCCTCGACGACTTCGCCCGCGCCCTCGCCCGCACGCTGCTGACCGGCCTCACCTGAGCCCGGCGGCGGCTGGCGCCACACGTCCCCGGCCCGCCGGAACCGCGGCCTCCGGGGAGCTGTCGAGCCAGCCGTCGATGTCGGCGAGGACGCGGCCGCGCACCTCGTCCGGCATCGCCGCGCCGCGCACGGACTGCCGGGCCAGCTCGGCGAGCTGGGCGTCGGTGAAGCCGTGCGTGCCGCGGGCCAGCTCGTACTGCGCGGCCAGCCGGGAACCGAACAGCAGTGGGTCGTCCGCGCCCAGCGCCATCGGGATGCCTGCGTCCCACAGGGTGCGCAGCGGCACGTCCTCGGCCCGCTCGTACACACCCAGCGCCACGTTCGAGGACGGGCACACCTCGCAGGTCACCCCGCGTTCCGCGAGCCGCGTCAGCAGCCGGGCGTCCTCGGCGGCCCGCACGCCGTGGCCGACCCGCGCCGCGCCCAGGTCGTCCAGGCAGTCCCGGACGCTCGACGGGCCGCACATCTCGCCGCCGTGCGGCGCGGCCAGCAGTCCGCCGTGCCGGGCGATGGTGAACGCGCGGTCGAAGTCCCGTGCGAAACCGCGCCGTTCGTCGTTCGACAGCCCGAAGCCGACGATCCCGCGGTCCCGGTAGCGCACGGCCAGCCGCGCGAGGGTCCGCGCGTCCAGCGGGTGCTTCATCCGGTTCGCGGCGACGAGCACGCGCATGCCGAGGCCGGTGTCCCGCGAGGCGCGGTCCACGGCGTCGAGGATGATCTCCAGCGCCGGGGTCAGCCCGCCGAGCCGGGGCGCGTACGAGGTGGGGTCGACCTGGATCTCCAGCCAGCGCGAACCGTCCCGCACATCCTCCTCGGCGGCCTCCCGCACCAGCCGCTGGATGTCCTCGGGGGAGCGCAGGCAGGAGCGCGCGATGTCGTACAGCCGCTGGAAGCGGAACCAGCCGCGCTCGTCCGTCGCCCGGAGCCGCGGGGGCTCGCCCCCGCTGAGCGCCTCCGGCAGGTGGACGCCGTACTTGTCGGCGAGCTCCAGCAGCGTCTCAGGACGCATCGAGCCGGTGAAGTGCAGATGCAGATGCGCCTTCGGCAGCGTGCGGACATCGCGGGCTGCCGTGTGCGCGGTGGACGGCGGGCGTTCCCCGGAAGACTGCTCCATCCCGAGATCCTGCCGCATCCCGGGCCCGGTCCGGTAGTCACTTCGGCCCACAGGCCCGTTCAGGTGCGCGCCCGAACACGAGAACGGCCCCCGCTCCGGTACCGGAGCGGGGGCCGCGGGAATTCCCGGCGGGGGCGGACGTCAGTCGCGCGCCTCGCCCAGCAGCTTCTGCACCCGCGAGACGCCCTCGACGAGGTCCTCGTCGCCGAGCGCGTAGGACAGCCGCAGGTAGCCCGGCGTGCCGAAGGCCTCGCCCGGGACGACCGCGACCTCGGCCTCCTCCAGGATCACCTCGGCCAGCTCGACGCTGCTGGCCGGACGGCGGCCCCGGATCTCCTTGCCCAGCAGGCCCTTCACGGACGGGTACGCGTAGAACGCGCCCTCCGGCTCGGGGCAGACGACGCCGTCGATCTCGTTCAGCATCCGCACGATCGTGCGACGCCGGCGGTCGAAGGCCTCGCGCATCTTGGCCACGGCGTCCAGGTCACCGGAGACGGCGGCCAGCGCGGCGGCCTGCGCGACGTTGCTCACGTTCGAGGTGGCGTGCGACTGCAGGTTCGTCGCGGCCTTCACCACGTCCTGCGGGCCGATGACCCAGCCCACACGCCAGCCGGTCATCGCGTACGTCTTGGCGACGCCGTTGACCACGACGCACTTCTCGCGCAGCTCGGGCACCACGGCGGGCAGCGAGGTGAACTCGGCGTCGCCGTAGACGAGGTGCTCGTAGATCTCGTCCGTCAGCACCCACAGGCCGTGCTCGGCGGCCCAGCGGCCCACCGCCTCGACCTGCTCACGGGAGTAGACGGCACCGGTCGGGTTGGACGGCGAGACGAAGACGACGACCTTGGTCCGCTCCGTGCGCGCCGCCTCCAGCTGCTCGACGGAGACGCGGTACCCGGTGGTCTCGTCGGCGACGACGGGGACCGGCACACCGCCCGCGAGCTGGATGGACTCGGGGTAGGTCGTCCAGTACGGCGCGGGGACGATGACCTCGTCGCCCGGGTCGACGATCGCGGCGAAGGCCTCGTAGATGGCCTGCTTGCCGCCGTTGGTGACGAGGACCTGGGAGGGCTCGATCTCGTAACCGGAGTCCCGGCGGGTCTTCTCGACGATCGCCGCCTTGAGCTCGGGCAGCCCGCCCGCCGGGGTGTACCGGTGGAACTTGGGGTTCCGGCATGCCTCCACAGCGGCCTCGACGATGTAGTCGGGCGTCGGGAAGTCCGGTTCACCGGCGCCGAAGCCGATCACCGGGCGGCCGGCCGCCTTGAGGGCCTTCGCCTTGGCGTCGACGGCCAGCGTCGCGGACTCGGAGATGGCCCCGATACGAGCGGAAACGCGCCGCTCGGTAGGACCTGAGGGGGACTGTGCGGGTGAGGTTCCAGCGGTCATAGAGGCATGTTCCCAGACCGTCTCTCCGCCGGGCACCCGGGTTTCACGGGCTGGTCGGGACCCGTTGGCACCGCGCTCCGGCCCCGTGACGGCCCGGTTCTCACCCCCTCGCCGGGGGCGGTCACGGAGGGTGGCGAGGGGAGCCGTTCGACCTGACGCCGGGAAACACGTAGACTTCTGCGTCGTTGGCTCCCGTCGACCGGACAAGCGGCGCGCATTTCCGCCCGTACGTCCGTGCGGATGTGCGCACTCAAAGCACTCACGCGGATGCGGTAGGTTGGGAGAACCACAAAGGGTCGTAGCTCAATTGGTAGAGCACTGGTCTCCAAAACCAGCGGTTGGGGGTTCAAGTCCCTCCGGCCCTGCTACACACATAGTCACCTAGGTGTGTGCTTGCGTACGTACTGAAATGCACCGCCGTGCGGCCGGGCCGGACGCCGTACGGCAACGACCCGGATCAGGTGAGGACGAGTGACGGAGATCACGGACACCACCGAGGTCCCCGAACCCGGAGGGTCGTCGGGCGCGGGCAAGAAGCCCCGTCGCGGAGGCAAGCGCGGACGCAAGGGCCCGCTCGGCCGGCTGGGTCTCTTCTACCGCCAGGTTGTCGCGGAGCTCCGCAAGGTCGTCTGGCCCACCCGGCATCAGCTCTCGACGTACACCACCGTCGTCATCGTTTTCGTCGTCATCATCATCGGTCTGGTGACCGTGATTGACTACGGGTTCACCGAACTCGTCAAGCGCGTCTTCGGCTGACCTCCGCGGAGGCCGCGCACGGCGTGGTCCCTTTCCGCATGTTCGACCCCTTGAAGCCAGGAAGAAGCAGCCACCGTGTCTGACCCGAACCTGAACGACGCCGTCGAGCCCCAGCTGGGCGATGACACCGAGCGCGACATCGTCGAGGCGGCGGACGACAGTGTCGACCGGGCGGCAGCTGCCGACGCCGCGGCGGGCGAGCCGGCCGAGGAGGCCGCGCTGCACGTCGAGACGGACGCCGTCGCGGAGACCGCCGAGGACGCGGACGCCGCGGACGAGCAGGCCGCCGAGGCCGAGGAAGAGGAGCAGGTCGACCCGATCGCGGCCCTCCGCGACGAGCTGCGCTTCCTCCCCGGCGAGTGGTACGTCATCCACACCTACGCGGGCTACGAGAACCGCGTGAAGACCAACCTCGAGCAGCGCGCCGTGTCGCTCAACGTCGAGGACTTCATCTTCCAGGCCGAGGTGCCGCAGGAAGAGGTCGTCCAGATCAAGAACGGCGACCGCCGCACCGTCCGGCAGAACAAGCTGCCCGGTTACGTGCTCGTCCGCATGGATCTGACGAACGAGTCCTGGGGCGTCGTCCGGAACACCCCCGGCGTCACCGGCTTCGTCGGCAACGCGTACGACCCGTACCCGCTGACGCTCGACGAGATCGTCAAGATGCTCGCCCCCGAGGCGGAGGAGAAGGCCGCCAAGGCCGCCGTCGCCGACGAGGAGGCCAAGCCCGCCGGCGGTCCCAGCCGCAAGGTCGAGGTCCAGGTGCTGGACTTCGAGGTGGGCGACGCGGTCACCGTCACCGACGGTCCGTTCGCGACCCTGCAGGCGACGATCAACGAGATCAACGCCGACTCGAAGAAGGTCAAGGGCCTCGTCGAGATCTTCGGTCGCGAGACCCCGGTCGAGCTGAGCTTCGACCAGATCCAGAAGAACTGAACAGCCGCTCCGCGAGGAGCGCGCGAGAAGACTTCCGAAGAGGTCAGACGGGCTGCACGAAAGCCCGTCTGACCTCGACGGTTTCAGAGCACACCGCGGTACGGGCTATCGTGGTGCGGTATGCCTCCATCCGGATGATGGATGGAGGACGAATCACCTCTCACTAGGACCCGGAGAGAGCATGCCTCCCAAGAAGAAGAAGGTCGCGGGGCTGATCAAGCTCCAGATCCAGGCCGGAGCCGCGAACCCGGCACCGCCGGTCGGCCCGGCGCTGGGTCAGCACGGCGTCAACATCATGGAGTTCTGCAAGGCCTACAACGCCGCGACCGAGTCGCAGCGTGGCTGGGTCATCCCGGTGGAGATCACGGTCTACGAGGACCGCTCCTTCACCTTCATCACCAAGACCCCGCCGGCCTCGAAGATGATCCTCAAGGCCGCCGGTGTGGAGAAGGGCTCGGGCGAGCCGCACGTCAACAAGGTCGCCAAGATCACCCGCGACCAGGTGCGTGAGATCGCGACGACGAAGATGCCCGACCTCAACGCCAACGACATGGACGCGGCGGAGAAGATCATCGCCGGTACCGCTCGTTCGATGGGCGTCACCGTCGAGGGCTGACCACCAGGTCACCGCCGGGCGACCGGCAAGCCCCGCACCACCCCGCGTGGAAGGGCCGGGCGCGGCCCGTACCACCACTCCATACCTGTCTCGCGGCTGACGTCGTGAGACGCCGAAACCAGGAGCAGAAGTGAAGCGCAGCAAGAATCTCCGCAGCGCCGACGCCAAGATCGACCGGGACCGGCTGTACGCCCCGCTCGAGGCCGTGCGTCTGGCCAAGGAGACCTCGACGTCCAAGTTCGACGCGACCGTCGAGGTCGCCATGCGTCTGGGTGTCGACCCGCGCAAGGCCGACCAGATGGTCCGCGGCACCGTGAACCTCCCGCACGGCACCGGTAAGACCGCCCGGGTCCTGGTCTTCGCGACCGGCGACCGTGCTGCAGCCGCGGAGGCCGCTGGCGCCGACATCGTCGGTGCCGACGAGCTGATCGCCGAGGTCGCCGGCGGCCGCCTGGACTTCGACGCCGTCGTCGCCACCCCGGACCTCATGGGCAAGGTCGGCCGCCTCGGCCGCGTGCTCGGTCCGCGTGGCCTGATGCCGAACCCGAAGACCGGCACCGTCACCCCCGATGTCGCCAAGGCTGTCAACGACATCAAGGGCGGCAAGATCGAGTTCCGTGTCGACAAGCACGCGAACCTGCACTTCATCATCGGCAAGGCGTCCTTCGACGAGAAGTCCCTCGTCGAGAACTACGCCGCCGCCCTCGAAGAGGTGCAGCGTCTGAAGCCGTCCGCCGCCAAGGGCCGCTACATCAAGAAGGCTTCGCTGACCACCACGATGGGCCCCGGCATCCCGATGGACGCCAACCGCACGCGGAACCTCCTCGTCGAAGAGGACCCCGCCGCCGTCTGAGTGCCGCTCACGGCGCGAGGTTGACGTACCTCCCGCAGCACAGAGCCGGGCCCCGCATCTGTTCAACAGGTGCGGGGCCCGGCTTCTTTGTACGGCGGCGGCGCGATCGGGATACTGTCGCCTCTGCTCATCAGCTCAAGCCGAATATCTCTGGGGGAAACCCGTGCACAGGACTCGTATCGTCGCGGCGGCTGCCGGTGTCGTTCTCATGGCGGGCCTGACGGCCTGCGGAGGCGGATCGAAGGGCGACGACGCCAACGCCGGGGGCGGGGCCGACGGCGCGCTCGCCGCGCTGAAGAAGGCGTCCGAGAGCACGGGGAAGGAGCAGTCGGCGAAGGTCCGGGGCACCCAGAAGCAGCCCATGCCGCAGGGCGAGATCGTCACCGAGACCGAGGGCGCGATCGACTGGTCCAGCGGCAGCACGACGGGCGAGATGCAGATCACCGCCAAGGGCAGCTCGGCGAAGGCCCAGCCCGGCGCCGGCAAGCCCACCACGGTCCGCTACACCGAGGACGCGATGTACTCGGAGACGGGCGACGCGGCCAAGGCCATGGGCGCCAAGGCCAAGCCGTGGATGAAGATCGACTACGACAAGCTCGCCGAGAAGTCCGGTGCCCAGGGCGCGCTCGTCAAGGACCAGGCGCAGAACAACAACCCGACGCGTTCGGTCGACATGCTGATCGCCAGCGGCCAGGTCGAGAAGGTCGGCACCGACACGGTGAACGGCGAGCAGGCCGACCACTACAGCGGCACGGTCAAGATCTCCGACATGACGCGCATGCAGTCCAAGAACCTCAGCAAGAAGGAACAGGAGGAGCTCGTCGCGACGATGGAGAAGCAGGGCCTGAAGACGCAGACCGTCGACGTCTGGATCAACGGCGACGACCTCCTGGTGAAGAAGCGCGAGAAGGCCAAGAGCAAGGCCGGCACGATGGACTCGACCGTGACGTACTCCGACTACGGCACCAAGGTCACCGTCGAGGAGCCCCCGGCCGGCGACACCATGGACTTCGAGGACGCCCTGGGCGGCGGCGTCCCGCAGTGACCCGCAGCGGGAGACCCCGCCGGACGGTGTGACGAGCGGCTCCACAGCACGATTTGGTGCTTGTGGGGCCGCTCGCGTACTCTCACTACGAAGCCAAAGACCGCTGGTCGTCGTCCTGCTCAATCCGAGAGCGGACGACCGAAGGATCCGCAAGCTGCGGACGGCCCGTGCAGGTGCCCTGAGCAACAGCTCTCCTGGATTGACGCACGCCTTCGTGCGCGCGCTCCCTGTGAAGCCACGCCCCATGCGCCTGCGCTGGGGCGTTTCGTTTGCCCGGCCCTTCCGAGCGGTCCTCATCACCCGGAAGGAGGCCGAGGCTCATGGCGAGGGAGCAGGTCGCACCCGACAAGATCGTCGCCGTTGAGGAGATGACGGACAAGTTCCGCGCTTCCAACGCTGCCGTGGTCACCGCGTACACCGGGCTCTCCGTGGCTCAGCTCCAGCAGCTGCGCCGCTCGCTCGGTGACAACGCTCAGTACCGTGTGGTGAAGAACACGCTGACCAAGATTGCGGCCAATGAGGCCGGGATCAACGAGCTGGACGAGTTCTTCACGGGCTCGTCGGCCGTCGCCTTCGTGACCGGTGACCCGGTCGAGGCGGCGAAGGGTCTTCGTGACTTCGCCAAGGACAACCCCGCCCTCGAGATCAAGGGCGGCATTGTCGACGGCGCGCAGTACAGCGCGGCCGATCTGCAGAAGCTCGCGGACCTCGAGTCCCGCGAGGTGCTGCTCTCCAAGCTGGCCGGCGCCATGAAGGGATCCATGGCCAAGGCCGCGGCGACCTTCGAGGCTCCGCTCACGAAGTTCGTCCGCACCGCGGACGCGCTGCGCAGCAAGGTCGAGCAGGGCGGTGCCGATACTTCGGCTCCCGCCGAGGCCGAGTAACAAGCACCACTCGGTCGCAGCGGGCCCGTAAGCCCGCCGATACGGATAACCCGGCACCTGCCGAATTAGTGGAAGGACCACCACCATGGCGAAGCTCAGCCAGGACGAGCTGCTCGAGCAGTTCAGCGAGATGACCCTCATCGAGCTCTCCGACTTCGTGAAGAAGTTCGAGGAGAAGTTCGACGTCGAGGCTGCCGCTCCGGCCGCCGCCGTTGTCGCCGCCCCCGCGCAGGGTGGCGGCGAGGAGGCCGCTGAGGAGCAGGACGAGTTCGACGTCGTCCTCACCGGCGCCGGCGACAAGAAGATCCAGGTCATCAAGGTCGTGCGTGAGCTGACCTCCCTGGGTCTGAAGGAGGCCAAGGAGGTTGTGGACAACACCCCGAAGCCGATCCTCGAGAAGGTCGCCAAGGACGCCGCGGAGAAGGCCAAGGAGGCCCTCGAGGGCGCCGGCGCCTCCGTCGAGGTCAAGTGACCCGCTGAGTCCCCGGACTCTTCAGCCAAGGGCGATCACCCACTCGGGTGGTCGCCCTTCGGCGTATCCACGACGGTTGCGTCGCTCGCCCGTGCGGACGGGTAGGGTGATCTTCGTTGACCCCCGGGGGCCTTGACGTACGGCACGCAGCGCGTAATTCTCGGGACGCGTCGTCACATCGGTCCGGGTACCGAGGCATGGATCGGTGACGAAGCGGGAAGTGTTGCGGCAAGCACACTCCGGTCCGGCGTACCGAGGCCGCCGGCCGGGGACCGTCGCGATGAAGAACAAGTTGGGGAGATCTCTTCCCGGAGGACGGATTGCCACCGGCAGGAGGCGGGGACGATAGCGATATCAAGGTCTCCGGAAATCTGCTCTGGACATCAGTGGGCCCAGTGGCTACACTGACCCTTTGCGCTGCCTGTTAGCTGCTCCCTGCCCGTCACCAGGGGCACCGGTATGCGC
Organism: Streptomyces sp. HNM0574; assembly: GCF_012726235.1. Classification (GTDB taxonomy): domain Bacteria; phylum Actinomycetota; class Actinomycetes; order Streptomycetales; family Streptomycetaceae; genus Streptomyces. The sequence goes on along the minus strand of NZ_JAASAH010000002.1, from coordinate 660,753 downwards.
GTAGAGAGTCCGAGCCCTCGGAAGGACCCCCTCTTGGCCGCCTCGCGCACCGCCTCGACTGCCAATTCGAACAACGGCGCCAGCACCGCCCCGCTGCGTATCTCTTTTGCAAAGATCAAGGAGCCCCTCGAGGTTCCGAACCTTCTTGCGCTCCAGACCGAGAGTTTTGACTGGCTACTCGGCAACGACGCCTGGAAGCACCGGGTCGAGACCGCGCTGGAGAGCGGGCAGGACGTCCCCACGAAGTCCGGTCTGGAAGAGATCTTCGAGGAGATCTCCCCGATCGAGGACTTCTCCGGGTCGATGTCGCTGACGTTCCGCGACCACCGGTTCGAGCCCCCCAAGAACTCCATCGACGAGTGCAAGGAGCGCGACTTCACGTACGCGGCTCCGCTCTTCGTCACCGCCGAGTTCACGAACAACGAGACCGGCGAGATCAAGTCCCAGACGGTCTTCATGGGCGACTTCCCGCTCATGACGGACAAGGGCACCTTCTGCATCAACGGCACCGAGCGTGTCGTCGTCTCGCAGCTGGTCCGTTCTCCCGGTGTCTACTTCGACAGCTCCATCGACAAGACGTCCGACAAGGACATCTTCTCCGCCAAGATCATCCCGTCCCGGGGTGCCTGGCTGGAGATGGAGGTCGACAAGCGCGACATGGTCGGCGTCCGTATCGACCGCAAGCGCAAGCAGTCGGTCACCGTTCTGCTCAAGGCGCTCGGCTGGACGAACGAGCAGATCCTCGAGGAGTTCGGCCAGTACGAGTCGATGCGCGCGACCCTGGAGAAGGACCACACCCAGGGCCAGGACGACGCGCTGCTCGACATCTACCGCAAGCTGCGTCCGGGCGAGCCGCCGACGCGTGAGGCCGCGCAGACCCTGCTCGAGAACCTCTACTTCAACCCGAAGCGCTACGACCTGGCCAAGGTCGGCCGGTACAAGATCAACAAGAAGCTCGGCGGCGACGAGCCGCTGGACTCCGGCGTGCTCACCACCGCCGACATCATCGCCACGATCAAGTACCTGGTGAAGCTGCACGCGGGCGAGACCGAGTCGACCTCGGCCGAGGGCGATCTGATCGTCATCGAGACCGACGACATCGACCACTTCGGCAACCGCCGTCTGCGGAACGTCGGCGAGCTCATCCAGAACCAGGTCCGTACGGGTCTCGCCCGTATGGAGCGCGTCGTCCGTGAGCGGATGACCACCCAGGACGTCGAGGCGATCACGCCGCAGACCCTGATCAACATCCGGCCGGTCGTCGCCTCCATCAAGGAGTTCTTCGGCACCAGCCAGCTGTCGCAGTTCATGGACCAGACGAACCCGATCTCGGGTCTCACCCACAAGCGCCGTCTGTCGGCGCTGGGTCCGGGTGGTCTGAGCCGTGAGCGCGCGGGCTTCGAGGTCCGTGACGTGCACCCCTCGCACTACGGCCGCATGTGCCCGATTGAGACCCCTGAGGGCCCGAACATTGGTCTGATCGGTTCGCTCGCCTCGTACGGCCGGGTCAACGCCTTCGGCTTCGTCGAGACGCCGTACCGCAAGGTCATCGAGGGTGGCGTCACCGACGAGGTGCACTACCTGACGGCCGACGAAGAGGACCGCTTCGTCATCGCGCAGGCGAACGCCCCGCTGAACGACGACATGTTCTTCGCCGAGGACCGCGTCCTCGTCCGTCGTCGTGGCGGCGAGGTCGACCTCATCCCCGGCACCGACGTGGACTACATGGACGTCTCGCCGCGCCAGATGGTGTCGGTCGCGACCGCCATGATTCCGTTCCTCGAGCACGACGACGCCAACCGCGCGCTCATGGGCTCGAACATGATGAGGCAGGCCGTGCCGCTCATCAAGGCCGAGTCGCCGCTGGTCGGCACCGGCATGGAGTACCGCTGCGCGGTCGACGCCGGTGACGTCATCAAGGCCGAGAAGGACGGTGTCGTCCAGGAGGTCTCCGCCGACTACGTCACGGTGGCCAACGACGACGGCACCTACACGACGTACCGCGTCGCCAAGTTCACCCGCTCCAACCAGGGCACCTCCTTCAACCAGAAGGTGCTCGTGGACGACGGCGCCCGCGTCGTCGAGGGCCAGGTGCTGGCCGACGGCCCGTCCACCGACGAAGGTGAGATGGCGCTCGGCAAGAACCTGCTCGTGGCCTTCATGCCGTGGGAGGGCTACAACTACGAAGACGCGATCATCCTCAGCCAGCGGCTGGTTCAGGACGACGTCCTCTCCTCGATCCACATCGAGGAGCACGAGGTCGACGCCCGTGACACCAAGCTCGGCCCGGAGGAGATCACCCGGGACATCCCGAACGTCTCCGAGGAGGTCCTGGCCGACCTCGACGAGCGCGGCATCATCCGCATCGGCGCCGAGGTCGAGGCCGGCGACATCCTCGTCGGCAAGGTCACGCCCAAGGGTGAGACCGAGCTGACCCCCGAGGAGCGGCTGCTCCGCGCGATCTTCGGTGAGAAGGCGCGCGAGGTCCGTGACACCTCGCTCAAGGTGCCGCACGGTGAGACCGGCAAGGTCATCGGCGTCCGCGTCTTCGACCGCGAGGAGGGCGACGAGCTGCCCCCGGGCGTGAACCAGCTGGTCCGCGTCTACGTCGCGCAGAAGCGCAAGATCACCGACGGTGACAAGCTCGCCGGCCGTCACGGCAACAAGGGCGTCATCTCGAAGATCCTGCCGGTCGAGGACATGCCGTTCCTCGAGGACGGCACCCCGGTCGACATCATCCTCAACCCGCTGGGTGTCCCGTCCCGAATGAACCCGGGACAGGTCCTGGAGATCCACCTCGGCTGGCTCGCCAGCCGCGGCTGGAACGTCGAGGGCATCGACGAGGAATGGGCGAACCGCCTCTCCGCGATCGGCGCCAACGACGTCAAGCCGGGCACCAACGTCGCGACGCCGGTCTTCGACGGTGCGCGTGAGGACGAGATCGCCGGTCTGTTCAACGCCACGGTCCCGAACCGTGACGGTGACCGCCTGGTCCAGCCCTCCGGCAAGGCGCAGCTGTTCGACGGCCGATCCGGTGAGCCGTTCCCGGACCCGATCTCCGTCGGGTACATGTACATCCTGAAGCTGCACCACCTGGTCGACGACAAGCTGCACGCGCGCTCGACCGGCCCGTACAGCATGATCACCCAGCAGCCGCTGGGTGGTAAGGCCCAGTTCGGTGGCCAGCGATTCGGTGAGATGGAGGTGTGGGCCCTCGAGGCGTACGGCGCCGCGTACGCGCTGCAGGAGCTGCTCACCATCAAGTCCGACGACGTCACCGGCCGCGTGAAGGTCTACGAGGCCATCGTCAAGGGCGAGAACATCCCCGAGCCGGGCATCCCCGAGTCCTTCAAGGTGCTCATCAAGGAGATGCAGTCGCTCTGCCTGAACGTGGAGGTGCTGTCCTCGGACGGCATGTCCATCGAGATGCGTGACACCGACGAGGACGTCTTCCGCGCCGCGGAAGAGCTCGGCATCGACCTGTCCCGGCGCGAGCCGAGCAGCGTCGAAGAGGTCTGACGGAGCTGGCCGGGGTGCTGCCACCAAGCACCCCGGCCTCCCCCTCGGCCCTGGGGGCCTGGGAGGCGTCCCGCCTCCGCGACCCCGTTCAGACCATCGATTGACACGACCCTGAGAGGGATTGACGAGAGTGCTCGACGTCAACTTCTTCGACGAACTGCGGATTGGCCTGGCCACCACTGACAACATTCGTCAGTGGTCCCACGGTGAGGTCAAGAAGCCGGAGACCATCAACTACCGCACGCTCAAGCCCGAGAAGGACGGACTCTTCTGCGAGAAGATCTTCGGTCCGACCCGGGACTGGGAGTGCTACTGCGGCAAGTACAAGCGCGTCCGCTTCAAGGGCATCATCTGTGAGCGCTGTGGCGTCGAGGTCACGCGCGCCAAGGTGCGCCGTGAGCGGATGGGCCACATCGAGCTTGCCGCGCCCGTCACCCACATCTGGTACTTCAAGGGCGTTCCCTCGCGCCTGGGTTACCTGCTGGACCTGGCGCCGAAGGACCTCGAGAAGGTCATCTACTTCGCGGCGTACATGATCACGTACGTGGACGAGGAGCGTCGTACCCGCGACCTGCCCTCCCTCGAGGCCCACGTCGGCGTCGAGCGTCAGCAGATCGAGCAGCGCCGTGACTCCGACCTCGAGGCCCGCGCCAAGAAGCAGGAGACGGACCTCGCCGAGCTGGAGGCCGAGGGCGCCAAGGCCGACGTCCGCCGCAAGGTGCGCGAGGGCGCCGAGCGCGAGATGAAGCAGATCCGCGACCGCGCGCAGCGCGAGATCGACCGCCTCGACGAGGTGTGGAACCGCTTCAAGTCGCTCAAGGTCCAGGACCTCGAGGGCGACGAGCTGCTCTACCGCGAGCTGCGCGACCGCTTCGGCACCTACTTCGACGGCTCGATGGGCGCCGCTGCTCTGCAGAAGCGCCTGGAGACCTTCGACCTCGACGAGGAGGCCGAGCGCCTCCGCGAGATCATCCGCACCGGCAAGGGCCAGAAGAAGACCCGCGCGCTCAAGCGCCTCAAGGTCGTCTCCGCGTTCCTGCAGACGAGCAACAGCCCCAAGGGCATGGTGCTCGACTGCGTGCCGGTCATCCCGCCGGACCTGCGTCCGATGGTGCAGCTGGACGGTGGCCGCTTCGCGACCTCCGACCTGAACGACCTGTACCGCCGCGTGATCAACCGGAACAACCGTCTGAAGCGGCTTCTCGACCTCGGTGCCCCCGAGATCATCGTGAACAACGAGAAGCGGATGCTGCAGGAGGCCGTCGACGCGCTGTTCGACAACGGCCGCCGCGGCCGCCCGGTCACCGGTCCCGGTAACCGTCCGCTGAAGTCGCTGTCCGACATGCTCAAGGGCAAGCAGGGCCGCTTCCGTCAGAACCTGCTCGGTAAGCGCGTCGACTACTCGGCCCGTTCCGTCATCGTCGTCGGCCCGCAGCTGAAGCTGCACCAGTGCGGTCTGCCGAAGGCCATGGCGCTGGAGCTCTTCAAGCCGTTCGTGATGAAGCGCCTGGTGGACCTCAACCACGCGCAGAACATCAAGTCGGCGAAGCGCATGGTCGAGCGCGGCCGCACGGTCGTGTACGACGTGCTCGAAGAGGTCATCGCCGAGCACCCGGTGCTGCTGAACCGTGCGCCCACGCTGCACCGTCTGGGTATCCAGGCGTTCGAGCCGCAGCTGGTCGAGGGCAAGGCCATTCAGATCCACCCGCTCGTCTGCACCGCGTTCAACGCGGACTTCGACGGTGACCAGATGGCCGTGCACCTGCCGCTCTCCGCGGAGGCGCAGGCCGAGGCCCGCATCCTGATGCTGTCCTCGAACAACATCCTCAAGCCCGCCGACGGCCGTCCCGTGACGATGCCGACGCAGGACATGGTGCTGGGCCTGTTCTTCCTCTCCACGGACGAGGAGCAGCGGGAGACGATCGGCGACGGCCGCTCGTTCAACTCCACCGCCGAAGCGATCATGGCCTTCGACGCCGGCGAGCTCTCGCTCCAGGCGAAGGTCGACATCCGCTTCCCGGCCGGGACGACCCCGCCCGCGGGCTGGACGCCGCCGGAGCCGGCGGAGGGTGAGCCGGAGTGGCAGCCGGGCGACGGCTTCCGCCTGCACACCACCCTGGGCCGCGCGCTCTTCAACGAGCTGCTGCCCGAGGAGTACCCGTACGTCGAGTACACGGTGGGCAAGAAGCAGCTCTCCCAGATCGTCAACGACCTGGCCGAGCGCTACCCGAAGGTCGTCGTCGCCGCGGCGCTCGACAACCTGAAGTCGGCCGGTTACTACTGGGCGACCCGCTCGGGTGTGACCATCGCGTTCTCCGACATCGTCGGTCCGCCGGAGAAGCCGCAGATCCTGGAGAACTACGAGGCCCAGGCCCTCAAGGTTCAGAAGCAGTTCGAACGCGGTCTGATGACCAAGGACGAGCGGACCCAGGAACTGGTCGTCATTTGGAACAAGGCGACCAACGAGGTCTCCGAGGCGATGCAGAAGAGCTTCCCGCGCACCAACTCGATCTTCATCATGATCGAGTCCGGCGCGCGAGGAAACATGATGCAGATGCGTCAGATCGCCGGTATGCGTGGTCTGGTGGCGAACGCCAAGAACGAGACCATCCCGCGTCCGATCAAGGCGTCCTACCGCGACGGTCTGTCCGTGCTCGAGTACTTCATCGCCACCCACGGTGCGCGTAAGGGTCTCGCGGACACCGCTCTGCGTACCGCCGACTCCGGTTACCTGACGCGTCGTCTCGTCGACGTCTCGCAGGACGTGATCATCCGCGAGGAGGACTGCGGCACCGAGCGCGGTCTGAAGCTGACGATCGCCTCCAAGGGCGCCGACGGCGTGCTGCGCAAGGCCGAGGACGCCGAGACCAGCGTGTACGCGCGCTGCCTCGCCGAGGACGTCGTCGTCGACGGCAAGGTGCTGGCCCCGGCCGGCACCGACCTGGGCGACGTGCTCATCGACGAGCTCGTGCGGCACGGCGTCGAGACGGTCAAGACCCGCTCGGTCCTCACCTGCGAGTCGGTCGTCGGCACCTGCGCCATGTGCTACGGCCGTTCGCTGGCCACCGGCAAGCTGGTCGACATCGGCGAGGCCGTCGGCATCATCGCGGCCCAGTCCATCGGTGAGCCCGGTACCCAGCTGACGATGCGTACCTTCCACACCGGTGGTGTGGCGGGTGACGACATCACCCAGGGTCTGCCGCGTGTCGTCGAGCTCTTCGAGGCCCGTACGCCGAAGGGTGTCGCGCCGATCTCCGAGTCCGCGGGCCGTGCCCGTATCGAGGAGACGGAGAAGACCAAGAAGGTCGTCGTCACGCCGGACGACGGTTCGGACGAGACCTCCTACCCGGTCTCGAAGCGTGCCCGTCTGCTGGTGGGCGAGGGCGACCACGTCTCCGTCGGCCAGCCGCTGACGCAGGGTGCGGTCAACCCGCACGACGTGCTGCGGATCCTCGGTCAGCGTGCGGTCCAGGTCCACCTGGTCGGCGAGGTCCAGAAGGTCTACAACTCGCAGGGCGTGTCGATCCACGACAAGCACATCGAGATCATCATCCGGCAGATGCTGCGCCGCGTGACGATCATCGAGTCCGGTGACGCCGAGCTGCTGCCGGGTGAGCTCGTGGAGCGCACCAAGTTCGAGGGTGAGAACCGTCGGGTCGTGGCGGAGCGGGGCAACCCGGCCTCCGGCCGTCCGCAGCTGATGGGTATCACCAAGGCGTCGCTGGCCACCGAGTCGTGGCTGTCGGCGGCTTCCTTCCAGGAGACGACCAGGGTCCTGACCGACGCGGCGATCAACGCCAAGTCGGACTCCCTGATCGGCCTCAAGGAGAACGTCATCATCGGTAAGCTCATCCCGGCCGGTACGGGCCTGTCCCGCTACCGCAACATCCGGGTGGAGCCCACCGAGGAGGCGAAGGCCGCGATGTACTCGGCCGTCGGTTACGACGACATCGACTACTCGCCCTTCGGTACCGGCTCCGGCCAGGCGGTCCCGCTGGAGGACTACGACTACGGTCCGTACAGCGCCTGACCGGCTCCCGGCCGATCCGGCTCAGCTCACAGGGCGGTCACCCCTTCGGGGGTGGCCGCCCTGCGGCGTTTCCGCGCGCGGGCCCGCGCAGGGCTGTGCGCTGGGCCGTCGCGTGTCCGGAGCCGGTAACAGTCCACGCTGCGAGTTGGGAATTCAGCGGGGAGTCAGTGCAGTATTGCCGGGAGGGGTGATGCGGATGCTGGCTGCGAACGCGGACCGCGAGCGGGCGGCTGATGTGCTCAGGGCGGCGTACGCCGAGGGCAGGCTGACCAAGGAGGAGTACGACTACCGCGTGGGCAAGGCCATGTCGGCGCGGACGGTCGAGGAGCTCCAGCAGTTGACGGGGGACGTACCGCACGGGCCGATGCCGGGGCCGCCGCTGCCGCCGTCGTATCCGGGGCGGCCGGTGCCGTACCAGGGGAACGCGGTGGTGCCCTACAGCGCGCCGCCTCCGCCGGCGCGGCCGTACAACTCGGCGTCCGTGGCCTCGCTGGTGCTGGCGATCGGTTCCCCGTTCACCTGCGGGGTGACGTCGCTGCCCGCGGTGATCCTGGGGCACAAGGCGCGGGGGGACATCCGGAGGTCGGGGGACCAGGGGGACGGTCTGGCGATCGCGGGGCTCGCGCTGGGCTATTCGGCGATCGGCGTGGTATTGCTGTTCTTCCTGCTGGCGGTCGTCTAGCGTACGGGCTCGCAACTTCCGTGGGTCCGCGGGGAGTTGGAGGCGTCGGAGCAGGGTAGGTCTGGAGACGGTCGTCCGTGGGCGTGAGGGTTCCGCCGCGGACGGCGACCGCGTGGGCACTTGTTTTGACCGGGGACGACGCGGTAGGTACGCTCTGACCTTGTGCCTGGGGTATCCCCTGCGCTCCCGTAAAACGGCCAGCAGCTGCTCAGCCGCCCGGGATGCGAATGCAGGCGACGCCGAATATCCGCACGTTCCCCCGCCTTCGCGGGATGCTGCGGTCTTCGACACACCCGACCACGTGGGTCGGGGCTGTGGCCCGGGTTAGCTTTACCGAGATCGGCACACAGAAACCGGAGAAGTAGTGCCTACGATCCAGCAGCTGGTCCGGAAGGGCCGGCAGGACAAGGTCGAGAAGAACAAGACGCCCGCACTTGAGGGTTCCCCCCAGCGTCGTGGCGTCTGCACGCGTGTCTTCACCACCACCCCGAAGAAGCCGAACTCGGCCCTGCGTAAGGTCGCGCGTGTGCGTCTGACCAGCGGGATCGAGGTCACCGCGTACATTCCGGGTGAGGGCCACAACCTGCAGGAGCACTCCATCGTGCTCGTGCGCGGTGGTCGTGTGAAGGACCTGCCGGGTGTTCGCTACAAGATCATCCGCGGCTCCCTCGACACGCAGGGCGTCAAGAACCGCAAGCAGGCTCGCAGCCGCTACGGCGCCAAGAAGGAGAAGTAAGAATGCCTCGTAAGGGCCCCGCCCCGAAGCGCCCGGTCATCATCGACCCGGTTTACGGTTCTCCTCTGGTGACCTCCCTCATCAACAAGGTGCTGCTGAACGGCAAGCGCTCCACCGCCGAGCGCATCGTCTACGGCGCCATGGAGGGCCTGCGCGAGAAGACCGGCAACGACCCGGTCATCACGCTGAAGCGCGCGCTCGAGAACGTGAAGCCGACCCTGGAGGTCCGCTCCCGCCGCGTCGGCGGTGCGACGTACCAGGTTCCGATCGAGGTGCGCCCCGGCCGCTCTTCCACTCTCGCACTGCGCTGGATCGTGGGTTACTCCCGCGCCCGCCGCGAGAAGACTATGACCGAGCGTCTGATGAACGAGCTGCTCGACGCCTCCAACGGCCTCGGCGCTGCCGTGAAGAAGCGCGAGGACACCCACAAGATGGCCGAGTCCAACAAGGCCTTCGCGCACTACCGCTGGTAGTCGCTAACCCCATCGAGACCGAGAGAAGACTGAAGCCTTATGGCTACCACTTCACTTGACCTGGCCAAGGTCCGAAACATCGGGATCATGGCCCACATCGACGCGGGCAAGACGACGACCACCGAGCGGATCCTGTTCTACACCGGTCGTAGCTACAAGATCGGTGAGGTCCACGACGGCGCTGCCACGATGGACTGGATGGCCCAGGAGCAGGAGCGCGGCATCACGATCACGTCTGCCGCGACGACCACGCACTGGCCGCTCAACGACGTCGACTACACGATCAACATCATCGACACCCCGGGCCACGTCGACTTCACCGTCGAGGTGGAGCGTGCGCTGCGCGTGCTCGACGGTGCTGTGACGGTGTTCGACGGTGTGGCCGGCGTCGAGCCGCAGTCCGAGACTGTCTGGCGGCAGGCGGACCGCTACGGCGTTCCGCGCATCTGCTTCGTCAACAAGCTGGACCGCACCGGTGCCGAGTTCCACCGCTGCGTCGACATGATCGTCGACCGCCTCGGTGCGCAGCCGCTGGTCATGCAGCTGCCGATCGGCACGGAGTCCGACTTCCGTGGCGTCGTCGACCTCGTGACGATGAAGGCGTTCGTCTGGTCCGCCGAGACCAAGCTCGGCGAGGCCTACGACATCGTCGACATCCCGGACACGCACCTCGAGACCGCCGACGAGTGGCGCGGCAAGCTGCTCGAGGCCGTCGCCGAGAACGACGAGGAGATGATGGAGCTCTACCTCGAGGGCCAGGAGCCCACCGAGGAGCAGCTCTACACGGCGATCCGCCGCATCACCCTCGCCTCCACCGGCGCCGAGGGCACCACGACCGTCACCCCGGTGTTCTGCGGTACGGCGTTCAAGAACAAGGGCGTTCAGCCCCTGCTCGACGCGATCGCCCGTTACCTGCCGTCGCCGCTCGACGTCGAGGCCATCGAGGGCCAGTCGCCGAAGGACTCCGAGGAGATCCTGAAGCGCAAGCCCTCCGAGGACGAGCCGATGTCGGCGCTCGCCTTCAAGATCGCGAGCGACCCCCACCTGGGCAAGCTCACCTTCATCCGGGTCTACTCGGGCCGCCTGCACACGGGCACCCAGGTCCTGAACTCGGTGAAGGGCAAGAAGGAGCGCATCGGCAAGATCTACCGGATGCACGCGAACAAGCGTGAGGAGATCGAGTCGGTGGGTGCCGGTGACATCGTCGCCGTCATGGGTCTGAAGCAGACCACCACCGGTGAGACCCTCTCGGACGCGAGCAACCCGGTGATCCTGGAGTCCATGGAGTTCCCGGCCCCGGTGATCCAGGTCGCCATCGAGCCGAAGTCCAAGGGTGACCAGGAGAAGCTCGGTGTCGCGATCCAGCGGCTCGCCGAGGAGGACCCGTCCTTCCAGGTGAACACCGACGAGGAGACCGGCCAGACCATCATCTCCGGCATGGGCGAGCTGCACCTCGATGTGCTGGTCGACCGCATGAAGCGGGAGTTCAAGGTCGAGGCCAACGTCGGTAAGCCGCAGGTGGCCTACCGCGAGTCGCTTCGCAAGAAGGTCGAGAAGGTCGACTACACCCACAAGAAGCAGACCGGTGGTTCCGGTCAGTTCGCCAAGGTGCAGATCGACGTCGAGCCTCTTGAGGGCGACGGCTACGAGTTCGTCAACTCGGTCACCGGTGGCCGCATCCCGCGGGAGTACATCCCGTCCGTGGACGCGGGCTGCCAGGAGGCCATGGAGTTCGGCGTGCTCGCGGGTTACCCGCTGACCGGCGTCCGCGTGACGCTGCTGGACGGCCAGTTCCACGACGTCGACTCCTCGGAGATGGCGTTCAAGATCGCCGGTTCCATGGCGTTCAAGGAAGCCGCCCGGAAGGCGAGCCCGGCCCTGCTGGAGCCGATGATGAAGGTCGAGGTGACGACGCCCGAGGAGTACATGGGTGACGTCATCGGCGACATCAACTCGCGCCGTGGCCAGGTTCAGTCCATGGAGGACCGCAGCGGCGCCAAGCTGGTCACCGGTCTGGTCCCGCTGTCGGAGATGTTCGGCTACGTCGGCGATCTCCGCAGCAAGACCTCCGGTCGCGCGAACTACTCCATGCAGTTCGACTCCTATGCCGAGGTTCCCAAGAACGTCGCAGAGGAGATCATCGCGAAGGTCAAGGGCGAGTAACACCTCGTTGCTCACCCCTTAGGCTGGAGCAAAGGCATTCGGGGCGCTTCGGCGCACAGCGGTCAGGTCACCTGATTCCGTGCGCCGGGGCCCCCGCAGCCGGCCCCCAAAGCGAACAGGTCAAGGGCGTCCCCCTCGGGGTCCTGGCCGGTTCGGTACGACCACCTGAACCCCTCCGCACAACGTGGAGGGTGTACAGCACCAGTCCACAGGAGGACCCCAGTGGCGAAGGCGAAGTTCGAGCGGACTAAGCCGCACGTCAACATCGGCACCATCGGTCACATCGACCACGGTAAGACCACTCTTACCGCGGCGATCACCAAGGTGCTGCATGACAAGTACCCGGACCTCAACGAGGCCTCTGCCTTCGAGAACATCGACAAGGCGCCGGAAGAGCGCCAGCGCGGCATTACGATCTCCATCGCTCACGTTGAGTACCAGACGGAGAACCGCCACTACGCGCACGTCGACTGCCCGGGTCACGCGGACTACATCAAGAACATGATCACCGGTGCCGCCCAGATGGACGGCGCCATCCTCGTGGTCGCCGCCACCGACGGCCCGATGCCGCAGACCAAGGAGCACGTGCTCCTCGCGCGCCAGTCCGGCGTTCCGTACATCGTGGTCGCCCTCAACAAGGCGGACATGGTGGACGACGAGGAGATCATGGAGCTCGTCGAGCTCGAGGTCCGTGAGCTGCTCTCCGAGTACGAGTTCCCGGGCGACGACCTGCCGGTCATCAAGGTCTCCGCGCTCAAGGCGCTGGAGGGCGACGAGGACGCCGCTCAGGGCATCCTCAAGCTGATGGACGCTGTTGACGAGAACGTTCCGGCTCCGGACCGTGACACCGACAAGCCGTTCCTGATGCCCATCGAGGACGTCTTCACGATCACCGGTCGCGGCACGGTCGTCACCGGCCGTATCGAGCGCGGTGTCCTGAAGGTCAACGAGAACGTCGACATCATCGGTATCAAGGAGGAGAAGACCTCCACCACCGTTACCGGTATCGAGATGTTCCGTAAGCTCCTCGACGAGGGCCAGGCCGGTGAGAACGTCGGTCTGCTCCTCCGCGGCATCAAGCGCGAGGACGTCGAGCGCGGCCAGTGCATCATCAAGCCGGGTTCGGTCACGCCGCACACCGAGTTCGAGGCCACGGCCTACATCCTGTCGAAGGACGAGGGTGGTCGCCACACCCCGTTCTTCAACAACTACCGTCCGCAGTTCTACTTCCGGACGACCGACGTGACCGGCGTCGTGACCCTCCCCGAGGGCACCGAGATGGTCATGCCGGGCGACAACGCCTCCATGACCGTCCAGCTGATCCAGCCGGTCGCGATGGAGGAGGGCCTGCGCTTCACCATCCGTGAGGGCGGCCGCACCGTCGGCGCCGGCCAGGTCACCAAGATCATCAAGTAATTGTTGATCAGGGTCACTTGACCTTTCGGGAAACCCCACTCGCCACTCGTGGTGAGTGGGGTTTCCCTTGCCTGGCGGCGAGTTGGGGCGAGGGCTCAACCAGCCTCGCGCCGAGCCGCTATTGACAACTGCACCCGATTGGCCTTGCCGTGCTGGCCTGTGGCACACTGTCCAGGTTGCTCGGTTGAGTGCCGATGCCGCGCGCCTCCCGCCGGGAGGACTGGAAGCGAGTCCCAGGTATTCGTCACCCCTGATCAGGGGTGGAAGTACGGGAATCTTCCGGGAAGTGCGGGAGGGGCTTCCAGCCAGGCACCCGGTGGGCTCTCTCCCCCCAAATCCCTCTGTGGAAACTCCCTTTGGAGAATCTCGGGAGGATGACGACACGCCCGACCGCGTGGGTCGGTTCGAGTCGTGGGTGGAGCGGACGAGCCCGGGTTCCAGAGCGTTACGAGAGACAGGACTACGAAGTAGCCATGGCGGGACAGAAGATCCGCATCCGGCTCAAGGCCTACGACCACGAGGTCATCGACAACTCGGCGAAGAAGATCGTCGAGACGGTGACCCGCACTGGTGCGTCGGTCGCGGGCCCGGTGCCGCTGCCCACAGAAAAGAACGTGTACTGCGTCATCAAGTCGCCGCACAAGTACAAGGATGCGCGCGAGCACTTCGAGATGCGTACGCACAAGCGTCTGATCGACATCCTCGACCCGACGCCCAAGACCGTTGACTCGCTGATGCGCCTGGACCTCCCGGCCGGCGTCGACATCGAGATCAAGCTCTGAGGGGCGGGAAGAAGATGGCTAAGCAGATCAAGGGCGTCCTGGGCGAGAAGCTCGGCATGACTCAGGTCTGGGACGACGAGAACCGCGTCGTGCCCGTGACCGTCGTCAAGGCCGGTCCGAACGTCGTGACCCAGGTCCGCACCGCTGACAGGGACGGCTACGCCGCCGTCCAGATCGCCTTCGGCGAGATCGACCCGCGCAAGGTGAACAAGCCCCTCAAGGGTCACTTCGCCAAGGCCGACGTCACCCCGCGCCGTCACCTCGTGGAGCTGCGTACCACCGACGCCGGTGAGTACACGCTCGGCCAGGAGATCACCGCCGAGACCTTCGAGGCCGGCATCAAGGTCGACGTGACCGGCAAGTCCAAGGGCAAGGGCTTCGCGGGTGGCATGAAGCGCCACAACTTCCGCGGCGGCAAGGCTTCGCACGGTGCGCACCGCATCCACCGCAAGCCGGGCGCCATCGGTGGCTGCGCCACTCCGGGCCGTGTGTTCAAGGGCACGCGCATGGCCGGCCGTATGGGCAATGAGCGGGTCACCACACAGAACCTGACCGTCCATGCCGTTGACGCGGAGAAGGGCCTGCTGCTCATCAAGGGCGCAGTCCCCGGTCCGAACGGCGGCCTCGTCCTGGTCCGTACCGCGGCCAAGGGGGCCTGAGGTAACCGATGAGCACCATTGACATCCTTTCGCCGGCCGGCGACAAGACCGGGACCGTCGAGCTCCCCTCGGAGCTCTTCGACGCGCAGGTCAGCGTTCCGCTGATCCACCAGGTCGTTGTCGCCCAGCTGGCCGCTGCCCGTCAGGGCACGCACAAGACCAAGACGCGCGGCGAGGTCCGCGGCGGTGGCAAGAAGCCGTACCGCCAGAAGGGCACCGGCCGCGCCCGTCAGGGTTCGACCCGTGCGCCGCAGTTCGCCGGTGGTGGCGTCGTCCACGGCCCCGTGCCGCGTGACTACTCCCAGCGGACCCCGAAGAAGATGAAGGCCGCCGCCCTGCGCGGTGCCCTCTCCGACCGGGCCCGTCACGGCCGCGTCCACGTCGTCTCCGGCGTGGTCGAGGAGGCCGTCTCCACCAAGGCAGCCAAGACCCTCTTCGGCAAGATCAGCGAGCGCAAGAACGTGCTCCTGGTCGCCGAGCGCGCTGACGAGAACGCCTGGCTGTCGGCCCGTAACCTGCCGCAGGTCCACATCCTGGAGCCGGGGCAGCTGAACACGTACGACGTGCTCGTCTCCGACGACGTGGTCTTCACGAAGGCCGCCCTCGAGGCCTTCGTCGCTGGCCGGCAGGCCGGGGCTGAGCTCGAAGGGAGCGAAGCCTGATGAGCGAGGCAACCGCCACGGTCACCAGCAAGACGTTCACGGACCCCCGTGACATCTTGATCAAGCCGGTGGTCTCGGAGAAGAGCTACGCGCTGCTGGACGAGAACAAGTACACGTTCATCGTCGACCCGCGTGCCAACAAGACCCAGATCAAGCAGGCCGTCGAGACGGTCTTCTCGGTCAAGGTCACCGGGGTCAACACGATCAACCGGCAGGGCAAGCGCAAGCGCACCCGCACCGGTTACGGGAAGCGTGCCGACACGAAGCGCGCCATCGTGACCCTCGCTGAGGGCGACCGTATCGACATCTTCGGCGGCCCGGTCTCCTAACGGAGTCCGAGTCGTCCGATATCGGACGAGGACTGAGAAATGGGTATCCGCAAGTACAAGCCGACGACTCCTGGCCGTCGTGGCGCCAGCGTCGCCGACTTCGTCGAGGTCACGCGGTCCACGCCGGAGAAGTCGCTGGTCCGCCCGCTGCACAGCAAGGGCGGCCGTAACAACGCCGGTCGTGTGACCGCCCGTCACCAGGGTGGTGGCCACAAGCGCGCCTACCGCGTGATCGACTTCCGTCGTCACGACAAGGACGGCGTGCCGGCCAAGGTCGCGCACATCGAGTACGACCCGAACCGCACTGCGCGCATCGCGCTGCTCCACTACCGGGACGGCGAGAAGCGCTACATCCTGGCCCCCGCCGGCCTGAAGCAGGGCCACGTCGTCGAGAACGGGCCGAACGCGGACATCAAGCCGGGTAACAACCTGGCCCTCCGCAACATCCCGGTCGGTACGACGATCCACGCCATCGAGCTCCAGCCGGGCGGCGGCGCCAAGTTCGCCCGCTCCGCCGGTGCTTCGGTGCAGCTGCTCGCGAAGGAGGGCCGCATGGCCCACCTCCGCATGCCGTCCGGTGAGATCCGCCTGGTCGACGTCCGCTGCCGCGCCACTGTCGGCGAGGTCGGCAACGCCGAGCAGTCGAACATCAACTGGGGCAAGGCCGGCCGTATGCGCTGGAAGGGCGTCCGCCCGACCGTCCGTGGTGTGGTCATGAACCCGATCGACCACCCGCACGGTGGTGGTGAGGGTCGTACCTCCGGTGGCCGCCACCCGGTGTCGCCGTGGGGTCAGAAGGAGGGCCGTACGCGCTCGCCGAAGAAGGCCAGCAACAAGTACATCGTCCGCCGCCGCAAGACGAACAAGAAGCGCTAGGAGGCGGGTTTTAGATGCCGCGCAGTCTCAAGAAGGGACCCTTCGTCGACGACCACCTCATCAAGAAGGTGGACGTCCAGAACGACGCGGGTTCCAAGAACGTCATCAAGACCTGGTCTCGCCGCTCGATGATCGTCCCGGCCATGCTGGGCCACACGATCGCGGTGCACGACGGCCGCAAGCACGTCCCGGTGTTCGTCACCGAGTCGATGGTCGGCCACAAGCTCGGCGAGTTCGCGCCGTCCCGCACCTTCCGCGGCCACGTCAAGGACGACCGCAAGTCGCGTCGTCGCTGATGGCGGGGGTGTGAAGACTATGACTGACACCGAAGGGACAACCATGGAAGCCAGGGCCCAGGCGCGCTATGTGCGCGTCACGCCCATGAAGGCCCGCCGGGTGGTGGACCTTGTCCGTGGCATGGCCGCCACGGAGGCGCAGGCGGCCCTGCGTTTCGCTCCGCAGTCCGCGAGCGAGCCCGTGGGCAAGGTGCTCGACAGCGCCATCGCCAACGCCGCGCACAACTACGACCACACGGACGTCGACAGCCTCTACATCTCCGAGGCGTACGTCGACGAGGGCCCGACCCTGAAGCGGTTCCGGCCGCGCGCCCAGGGCCGTGCCTACCGGATCCGCAAGCGGACGAGCCACATCACCGTGGTCGTGAGCAGCAAGGAAGGAACCCGGTAATGGGCCAGAAGGTAAACCCGCACGGGTTCCGGCTCGGCGTCACCACCGACTTCAAGTCGCGCTGGTATGCCGACAAGCTGTACAAGGACTACGTCAAGGAAGACGTCGCGATCCGCAAGATGCTCACGCAGGGCATGGAGCGGGCCGGCATCTCCAAGGTCGAGATCGAGCGCACGCGTGACCGCGTCCGCGTCGACGTCCACACCGCCCGGCCGGGCATCGTCATCGGCCGCCGCGGCGCGGAGGCCGACCGTCTCCGGGGCAACCTGGAGAAGCTGACCGGCAAGCAGATCCAGTTCAACATCCTCGAGGTCAAGAACCCCGAGACGGATGCGCAGCTGGTGGCCCAGGCCGTTGCCGAGCAGCTGTCCTCCCGCGTCTCCTTCCGTCGCGCCATGCGCAAGAGCATGCAGACGACGATGAAGGCCGGCGCCAAGGGCATCAAGATCCAGTGTGGTGGCCGTCTCGGCGGCGCCGAGATGTCCCGCTCGGAGTTCTACCGCGAGGGCCGTGTGCCGCTGCACACCCTTCGCGCGAACGTCGACTACGGCTTCTTCGAGGCCAAGACCACCTTCGGCCGCATCGGCGTGAAGGTCTGGATCTACAAGGGCGACGTCAAGAACATCTCTGAGGTCCGCGCCGAGAACGCCGCGGCGCGTGCGGGCAACCGCCCCTCGCGCGGTGGCAACGACCGCCCCCGTCGTGGTGGCGAGCGTGGCGGCCGCGGTCGTAAGCCGCAGCAGTCGAACCAGAGCGCTGCCGCTGAGGCCCCCAAGGCCGAGGCCGCCGCCGCTCCGGCTGCTGAGAGCACCGGAACGGAGGCCTGACCACAATGCTGATCCCTCGCAGGGTCAAGCACCGTAAGCAGCACCACCCCAAGCGCAAGGGCATGGCCAAGGGTGGCACCGAAGTTGCTTTCGGTGAGTACGGCATCCAGGCCGTCACCGGCGCGTACGTGACGAACCGGCAGATCGAGGCAGCTCGTATCTCCATGACCCGTCACATCAAGCGCGGCGGCAAGGTCTGGATCAACATCTACCCGGACCGTCCGCTGACGAAGAAGCCCGCCGAGACCCGCATGGGTTCCGGTAAGGGTTCTCCGGAGTGGTGGATCGCGAACGTCAAGCCCGGGCGCGTGATGTTCGAACTGTCCTACCCGAACGAGAAGATTGCCAAGGAGGCGCTCACCCGCGCCGCCCACAAGCTTCCGATGAAGTGCCGCATTGTGCGGCGCGAGGCAGGTGACGCGTGATGGCGGCCGGAACCAAGGCGTCCGAGCTGCGCGAGCTGGGCAACGAGGAGCTTGTCGCCAAGCTTCGCGAGTCCAAGGAGGAGCTGTTCAACCTCCGCTTCCAGGCGGCGACGGGACAGCTCGAGAACCACGGCCGGCTGAAGGCCGTCCGTAAGGACATCGCCCGGATCTACACCCTGATGCGTGAGCGTGAGCTGGGCATCGAGACGGTGGAGAGCGCCTGATGAGCGAGACGAATGTGACTGAGACTGCAAAGCAGGAGCGCGGCTTCCGCAAGACCCGCGAGGGCCTCGTCGTCAGCGACAAGATGGACAAGACTGCCGTCGTCGCTGTCGAGGACCGCGTGAAGCACGCGCTGTACGGCAAGGTCATTCGCCGTACCGAGAAGCTCAAGGCGCACGACGAGCAGAACGCTGCGGGCGTCGGCGACCGCGTCCTCCTCATGGAGACCCGGCCGCTGTCCGCGACCAAGCGCTGGCGCATCGTCGAGATCCTCGAGAAGGCTAAGTAACCAATAGCTCCTGGAGGGCTTCCTTCAGGATGAGTTCCGCCAGGCTCGGCGGGGAGTTGACCACGCTCCGTGGCCAACTCCCCGCCGGGAACCGGCAGACGATCAGGAGATAGACGTGATCCAGCAGGAGTCTCGGCTTCGCGTCGCCGACAACACGGGTGCGAAGGAGATTCTCACCATCCGTGTGCTCGGCGGTTCGGGCCGGCGCTACGCGGGCGTCGGTGACGTCATCGTGGCCACCGTCAAGGATGCGATCCCCGGTGGCAACGTGAAGAAGGGCGACATCGTCAAGGCCGTCATCGTGCGCACCGTCAAGGAGCGCCGTCGGCCCGACGGTTCGTACATTCGCTTCGACGAGAACGCGGCCGTCATCCTCAAGAACGATGGCGACCCCCGCGGCACCCGTATCTTCGGCCCCGTGGGCCGTGAGCTGCGCGAGAAGAAGTTCATGAAGATCATCTCCCTCGCGCCGGAGGTGCTGTAACCGATGAAGATCAAGAAGGGTGACCTGGTCCAGGTCATCACCGGCAAGGACCGTGGCAAGCAGGGCAAGGTCATCGTGGCCTACCCCCGCGACAACCGCGTCCTCGTCGAGGGTGTCAACCGGGTCAAGAAGCACACGAAGGCCGGCCAGACCGCTCGCGGTTCGCAGACCGGCGGCATCGTGACGACCGAGGCCCCGATCCACGTGAGCAACGTTCAGCTCGTCGTGGAGAAGGACGGCAAGAAGGTCGTCACCCGCGTCGGGTACCGCTTCGATGACGAGGGCAACAAGATCCGCGTTGCCAAGCGGACCGGTGAGGACATCTGATGACTGCCACCACTGACGCACCGCGCCTCAAGCAGCGCTACCGCTCCGAGATCCAGGGCAAGATGCAGGACGAGTTCTCGTACGAGAACGTCATGCAGATCCCGGGTCTGACCAAGGTCGTGGTCAACATGGGTGTGGGCGACGCCGCCCGCGACTCCAAGTTGATCGAGGGGGCCATCAAGGACCTCACCACGATCACCGGCCAGAAGCCGGCCGTGACCAAGGCCCGCAAGTCCATCGCGCAGTTCAAGCTGCGTGAGGGCCAGCCGATCGGTGCCCACGTGACCCTGCGTGGCGACCGTATGTGGGAGTTCCTGGACCGCCTGGTGACGCTCGCGCTGCCGCGCATCCGCGACTTCCGCGGTCTGTCGCCGAAGCAGTTCGACGGCCGGGGCAACTACACCTTCGGTCTCACGGAGCAGGTCATGTTCCACGAGATCGACCAGGACAAGATCGACCGGGTCCGGGGCATGGACATCACCGTGGTCACCACGGCGACCACCGACGACGAGGGTCGCGCCCTTCTCCGTCACCTCGGCTTCCCGTTCAAGGAGAACTGATCATGGCGAAGAAGGCTCTGATCTCCAAGGCCAGCCGCAAGCCGAAGTTCGCGGTGCGTGCTTACACGCGCTGCCAGCGCTGCGGTCGTCCCCACTCCGTCTACCGCAAGTTCGGCCTGTGCCGCGTGTGCCTCCGTCAGATGGCGCACCGTGGCGAGCTGCCGGGCGTCACCAAGAGCTCCTGGTAATCCCGCTCTTCGCCCGGACCGCGTCCCGAGTGGCGCTGTCCGGGCGGGAGTTGGACCAGCCAGGACTCTCGGTAAGTACCGAGGCGAGCGGAGCCCGCACCACATGGCTTAGCCTTGTGGGGTTGGGCGCCGCCGCCCCGTGACCGCACGCGGGTCAAGCCCGCTCAAAGTCGCTTACTACGCCGTAGGTCCCCGCATCGCACCCGTCCCGGCACAGACCGGGGAGAGGGACGGAGCAGACAGGAAACCCCGGCGAGAGAGGCCGAAGGCCATCACATGACCATGACCGATCCGATCGCAGACATGCTGACGCGTCTGCGAAACGCGAACTCGGCATACCACGACTCCGTGTCGATGCCGCACAGCAAGATCAAGTCGCACATCGCGGAGATCCTCCAGCAGGAGGGTTACATCACCGGCTGGAAGACCGAGGACGCGAAGGTTGGCAAGAACCTCGTCCTCGAGCTGAAGTTCGGCCCGAACCGCGAGCGCTCGATCGCCGGCATCAAGCGGATTTCCAAGCCGGGCCTTCGGGTCTACGCGAAGTCCACCAACCTGCCGAAGGTGCTGGGCGGCCTGGGCGTGGCGATCATCTCCACGTCGTACGGGCTCCTCACCGACAAGCAGGCCAGCAAGAAGGGTGTGGGCGGGGAAGTCCTCGCCTACGTCTGGTAACGGAAGGGAACGGAGGCAAAGCAATGTCGCGTATCGGCAAGCTCCCCATCCAGGTTCCCGCCGGTGTGGACGTCACCATCGATGGCCAGACGGTCGCCGTGAAGGGCCCCAAGGGCAACCTCGCGCACACCGTTGCATCGCCCATCGAGGTCGCCAAGGACGAGGAGGGCGCAGTTGTCGTCACCCGTCCCAACGACGAGACACGGAACAAGGCCCTGCACGGTCTGTCCCGCACGCTGGTGGCGAACATGATCACTGGCGTGACCACGGGATTCACCAAGGACCTCGAGATCAACGGCGTGGGTTACCGCGTCCAGGCCAAGGGCTCCAACCTGGAGTTCTCCCTGGGCTACAGCCACCCGATCCTGATCGAGGCGCCGGAAGGCATCTCGTTCAAGGTCGAGTCGCCGACCAAGTTCACGGTCGAGGGCATCGACAAGCAGAAGGTCGGCGAGGTCGCCGCGAACATCCGCAAGCTGCGGAAGCCTGACCCGTACAAGGCGAAGGGCGTCAAGTACGCGGGCGAGACCATCCGCCGCAAGGTCGGAAAGGCTGGTAAGTAAGCCATGTCATACGGCGTGAAGATCGCCAAGGGCGACGCATACAAGCGTGCCGCCACCAAGCGCCGTCACATCCGCATCCGGAAGAAGGTCTCGGGTACGCCGGAGCGTCCCCGCCTTGTCGTGACGCGCTCGAACCGTGGGATCACGGCGCAGGTCATCGACGACGTCGCGGGCCACACGCTCGCGTCCGCGTCGCACCTGGACGCCTCCGTCCGCGGTGCCGAGGGTGGCAAGGGCGCCGCAGCGCAGAAGGTCGGCGAGCTGGTGGCCGAGCGTGCGAAGGCTGCGGGCGTCGAGACCGTCGTGTTCGACCGCGGTGGAAACAAGTACGCAGGGCGGATTGCCGCTCTGGCTGACGCCGCCCGTGAGGCCGGGCTCAAGTTCTGAGCCCGTCCCGAGCTAGCGGACGTAAACGAGAGAGGTAATTCCAATGGCTGGACCCCAGCGCCGCGGTGGCGGCGCCGGTGGCGGCGAGCGGCGGGACCGTAAGGGCCGGGACGGCGGCGCCGCCGCCGAGAAGACCGCATACGTTGAGCGCGTTGTCGCGATCAACCGTGTCGCCAAGGTTGTGAAGGGTGGTCGTCGCTTCAGCTTCACCGCGCTGGTCGTGGTGGGCGACGGTGACGGCACCGTGGGTGTCGGATACGGCAAGGCCAAGGAGGTGCCGGCCGCCATCGCCAAGGGCGTTGAGGAGGCCAAGAAGCACTTCTTCAAGGTCCCCCGCATCCAGGGCACCATTCCCCACCCGATCCAGGGTGAGGAGGCCGCGGGTGTGGTGCTGCTCAAGCCGGCTTCCCCGGGTACCGGTGTTATCGCCGGTGGTCCGGTGCGTGCCGTGCTGGAGTGCGCCGGCATTCACGACGTGCTGAGCAAGTCGCTCGGCTCGGCGAACCCGATCAACATCGTGCACGCCACGCGTGCGGCCCTGCAGGGACTTCAGCGTCCCGAGGAGATCGCCGCCCGTCGTGGTCTGCCGCTCGAGGACGTGGCGCCCGCCGCTCTGCTGCGGGCCCGTGCCGGGGTGAGTGCGTAATGGCTCGCATCAAGATCACGCAGGCTCGTTCCGTTATCGGGACGAAGCAGAACCACCGCGACACGCTGCGGACCCTGGGTCTCAAGCGTGTGAACGACGTGGCCGTTCGCGAGGACCGTCCCGAGGTGCGCGGCATGGTGCACACCGTGCGTCACCTCGTCACGGTCGAGGAGGTCGACTGAGATGGCGGACAATCCGCTGAAGGTCCACAACCTCCGGCCGGCTCCGGGCGCCAAGACCGCCAAGACCCGCGTGGGCCGTGGTGAGGCGTCCAAGGGCAAGACGGCCGGACGTGGCACCAAGGGCACGAAGGCCCGTTACCAGGTTCCCGCAGGCTTCGAGGGTGGGCAGATGCCGCTGCAGATGCGGCTGCCCAAGCTCAAGGGCTTCAAGAACCCCGCCCACAAGCACTTCCAGGTCGTGAACCTGGAGAAGCTGGCCGCGCTCTACCCGCAGGGTGGCGAGGTCACGGTGGCCGACCTGGTCGCCAAGGGCGCCGTTCGCAAGAACGAGCTCGTCAAGGTGCTCGGCGCCGGCGAGATCTCCGTGGCACTGCAGGTGACCGTCGACAAGGTCTCCGGCTCCGCCCAGGAGAAGATCACCGCAGCTGGCGGTACCGTCACTGAGCTCGTCTGAGTTCGTTGACTGACTGACCGGGGATGTCCCAACGGGGCATCCCCGGTCGGTCGTTCCACGGCTGGTCGTTTCTAGGGCGGTGCCGTCGCCGGTAAGGTGGCAGGCGCTGCCTGTGTCGTCGCGGGGCCCACCCGCGGCTCCAACCACCTGGCGGGCGGCCGGAATTAACTGTCGATCCTCAAGACCGTCACCTCTCGCGAGCCAACGCGGGGGGCGCAGGAGGCACCGTGCTCACCGCGTTCGCCCGGGCGTTTCAGACGCCCGACCTGCGCAAGAAGCTGCTTTTCACGCTCGGCATCATGGTGCTCTTCCGACTCGGGGCACACATCCCGGTGCCGGGCGTCAGCTTTGAGAACGTCAACCAGTGCATGAAGGACATGGAGGGCGGCCAGGGGCTGTTCGGGCTCGTCAACATGTTCAGCGGCGGTGCTCTGCTGCAGTTGACGATCTTCGCGCTCGGCATCATGCCCTACATCACGGCGAGCATCATCCTGCAGTTGCTGGTCGTGGTCATCCCGCGGCTGGAGGCCCTGAAGAAGGAAGGGCAGTCCGGGCAGGCGAAGATCACGCAGTACACGCGTTATCTGACGGTTGCCCTGGCGATCCTGCAGGCGACGGGTCTCGTCGCCACCGCGCGCAGCGGTTCGCTGTTCCAGGGCTGCCAGGTTGCCGACCAGATCGTTCCGGACCAGTCCATCTTCACCACCATCGTGATGGTCGTCACGATGACGGCCGGTACCTGTCTCATCATGTGGCTCGGTGAACTCGTCACCGACCGCGGTATCGGCAACGGCATGTCGATCCTGATGTTCGTCTCGATCGCCGCCGGGTTCCCCGGGGCCCTGTGGGCCATCAAGAACCAGGGCAAACTCGCGGGCGGCTGGATCGAGTTCGGCGCCGTCATCGTCTGCGGTCTCGCCATGGTGGCCCTCGTCGTCTTCGTCGAGCAGGCCCAGCGCCGCATCCCCGTGCAGTACGCGAAGCGCATGATCGGGCGCCGGAGTTACGGCGGTACGTCCACGTACATTCCGCTGAAGGTCAATCAGGCCGGTGTGATTCCCGTCATCTTCGCGTCCTCGCTGCTCTACATCCCGGCGCTGATCGTTCAGTTCAGCGGATCCCAGGCGGGATGGGCCCAGTGGATCCAGGCCCACTTCGTCAAGGGCGACCACCCGATCTACATCGCCACGTACTTCTTGCTGATCGTGTTCTTCGCGTTCTTCTACGTCGCCATCTCCTTCAACCCCGAAGAAGTTGCCGACAACATGAAGAAGTATGGTGGCTTCATCCCGGGCATCCGGGCTGGTCGTCCCACCGCGGAGTACCTGAGCTACGTGCTGAACCGCATCACGTGGCCCGGATCTCTGTATCTGGGTCTGATCGCCTTGGTGCCGACCGTCGCGCTGATTGCGTTCGGTGCTCAGCAGAACTTCCCGTTCGGCGGGACGTCCATCCTGATCATCGTGGGTGTTGGGCTCGAGACCGTGAAGCAGATCGAGAGCCAGCTTCAGCAGCGCAATTACGAAGGGTTCCTCCGTTGATGCGTATCGTCCTCGTCGGACCGCCTGGCGCGGGCAAGGGAACGCAGGCCGCGTTCCTCGCCGAGAATCTGTCGATCCCGCACATCTCCACGGGTGACCTCTTCCGTGCCAACATCAGCCAGGGCACTCCGCTGGGCAAGCAGGCCCAGGAGTACATGCGTGCCGGGCAGTTGGTGCCGGACGAGGTGACCATCGGGATGGCCAAGGACCGGATGTCCGCCCCGGACGCCGAGAGCGGTTTCCTGCTCGACGGCTTCCCGCGGAACCTCGCCCAGGCCCAGGCCCTCGACGGCGCGCTGAAGGAGGAGGGCCAGCAGCTCGACGCGGTCCTCGACCTGGAGGTGCCCGAGGACGAGGTGGTCAAGCGGATCGCCGGCCGCCGGATCTGCCGCGCGGACAGCAGCCACGTCTTCCACGTCGAGTACAGCGCCCCGAAGCAGGACGGCGTGTGCGACGTGTGCGGCGGCGAGCTGTACCAGCGCGACGACGACCGTGAGGAGACGGTGCGCAAGCGCCTCGCCGTCTACCACAGCGAGACCGAGCCGATCATCGACCACTACCGGGCCCAGGGCCTGGTGACGACGATCTCCGCGCTCGGCGAGGTGGCCGAGGTCACCGCACGCGCGATGCGCGCGCTCGGCCGCGACTGACGGTCGAGGGGCCGGTACGCGGGCGGCGCAGCCGCCGCCCGGTCCGCGAGCCGAATTCGTGACGGCCGCGGTGCTCTTCGGGGCACCGCGGCCGTATCGTTTGAAACAGCCTCTTCCGGCGCACCGCGTCCGGGGGAGACGGCCCGGGAGGCACGGACTCCCGGTGGGCCGAGCACAGCCGAGTACATCCGATTCACAGCCGAGCAGCAGCTAGCCGCACTGGGCAGGGAAGGCGTCGTCCGCATGGTGGAGATCAAGACTCCGGAGCAGATCGCAAAGATGCGCGAGGCCGGGCTGGTCGTCGCCGCCATGCACCGGGAGTGCGCCGCCGCCGCCGTGCCGGGAGCGACGACGAAGGATCTCGACGAGGTCGCCGCGAAGGTCCTCGCCGAGCACGGCGCGAAGCCGAACTTCCTCGGGTACGGCGGCTTCACGGGCAACATCTGCACGTCCGTGAACGAGGTCGTGGTGCACGGCATCCCCGGCACCGACACCGTGCTGAAGTCCGGCGACATCATCTCCATCGACGCCGGCGCCATCATCGACGGCTGGCACGGGGACGCCGCGCTGACGGTCTTCGTCGGCGAGGGCCACGCGCCCGAGCTGCACGAACTGAGCCGGGTCACCGAGGAGTCGATGTGGGCCGGCATCGCCGCGATGCGCAAGGGCAACCGGCTGGTCGACATCTCGAAGGCCGTCGAGGGCTACATCCGGCGGCAGCCCCGTCCGGCCTCCGGCAAGTACGGGATCATCGAGGACTATGGCGGCCACGGCATCGGCAGCCAGATGCACATGGACCCGCACCTGCTGAACTACGTCGAGCGCCGGCGCGGCCGCGGGCCGAAGCTGGTGCCGGGCATGTGCCTGGCGATCGAGCCGATGGTGAGCCTCGGCACGGCGAAGACGCACGTGCTGGACGACGAGTGGACGGTGCTGACCAACGACGGCACCTGGTCCAGCCACTGGGAGCACTCCGTCGCGCTGACCGAGGAGGGGCCGCTGGTGCTGACGGCGCCGGACGGCGGCAAGGCGAAGCTCGCCGAGCTCGGGGTGACCGCGGCGCCGGACCCGCTGGGCTGAGCCCGGCTCGTAAGCGGGGCCGGTTTTCGCCGTCGCGCGGCTTTCCTGCCGGGCCGGGACGCACCGGAAGGTGCCGGTTCCTGGCGTAAGGATCTTGAAAGTCGGGGATGCTCCACGGATTCGTCTTTCCGGGGTGGCGTCGCGTAGGATGGCTCGTCGGTCCCGGTGTACACGTATGCCTGGGACCACCCCAGGTAGCCGATCCCGGAAGGTGAAGCTCTAGAGCATGGCCAAAAAACAAGGGGCCATCGAGATCGAGGGCACCGTTGTCGAGTCTCTGCCGAACGCAATGTTCAAGGTGGAGCTCCAGAACGGGCACCAGGTCCTCGCGCACATCAGCGGCAAGATGCGGATGCACTACATCCGTATCCTTCCCGACGACCGGGTCGTGGTGGAGCTGTCTCCGTATGACCTCACGCGCGGGCGGATCGTCTACCGCTACAAGTAGATCGTCAGATCGCGCCGTGTCCTCGCTCCCGTGAGGTGCGGCCAGACCCGGAGAACCTCAATTCCATGAAGGTCAAGCCGAGCGTCAAGAAGATCTGCGACAAGTGCAAGGTGATCCGCCGTCACGGCCGGGTCATGGTGATCTGCGACAACCTGCGCCACAAGCAGCGCCAGGGCTGAAGTCCGTTCCGGACTTCCGCGTTTCACCAGCTTCGCACCTCGCAGACTTCGCGCGACGCAAGCGACAAGTACACAGCAGTCACCCGACCCCCCGCCGTGACCCGTCATGTCGGTGGGGACGACACCCCCGGTCGGAGGCCGGGGACCTGACCGTGCAGAGCACGGATCAGGGCAGGTGCTGCTGAAGACCTCCGATACAGCATCAGGAGCCACATCAATGGCACGCCTCGCAGGCGTCGACCTCCCGCGTGAGAAGCGCGTCGAGGTCGCCCTCACCTACGTCTTCGGCATCGGTCGCACCCTTGCCAAGCAGACCCTGAGTGAGACCGGGGTCAGCCCGGACACCCGCGTCCGTGATCTCGCCGAGGAAGACCTCGTCAAGATCCGTGAGTTCGTGGACAACAATCTCCAGGTCGAGGGTGACCTCCGCCGTGAGATTCAGGCCGACATCCGCCGCAAGGTCGAGATCGGCTGCTACGAGGGTCTGCGGCACCGCCGTGGTCTTCCCGTCCACGGCCAGCGCACCAAGACCAACGCTCGTACCCGCAAGGGTCCGCGTCGCGCGATCGCCGGCAAGAAGAAGCCGGGCAAGAAGTAGTCCTGACCGGACGCTTTTCAGCGGTCCGTGTTTCAGGACCGACCACCTCCACGGGAGTAGATCCATATGCCTCCGAAGGGCCGTACGGCGGGCGCCAAGAAGGTGCGCCGCAAGGACAAGAAGAACGTCCCCGCCGGGCACGCTCACATCAAGAGCACGTTCAACAACACCATCGTTTCGATCACCGACCCCACGGGCAACGTGATCTCCTGGGCCTCCGCCGGCCACGTCGGCTTCAAGGGCTCGCGCAAGTCGACGCCGTTCGCCGCGCAGATGGCCGCCGAGAACGCGGCCCGTCGTGCGCAGGAGCACGGCATGCGCAAGGTCGACGTCTACGTCAAGGGTCCCGGCTCCGGCCGTGAGACCGCGATCCGTTCCCTGCAGGCCACGGGCCTCGAGGTCGGCTCCATCCAGGACGTGACGCCCACGCCGCACAACGGCTGCCGTCCCCCGAAGCGCCGCCGGGTCTGACCCGCGTCCGGCCTCCGGCTGGTTTCGCCGCTCCCGCGGTCACGCGCCGCGTGGCCCGGGGGCGGCTCTCGCCCCGTTCCGTCCCGAAGTGGCGGAGCGGGGCGGTATGGGTCCTGCCGCACGGAAATTCCGTCCTCGACGGGGTGTGTCCGGTGGCGTCGCCCGTACCCTTGCAGTAGTGACACCGGGTCCGCCCGGTGGATCGGCATCAAATAGTGGTTGCCGAAGACTGGAGGAAAATCCCCATGCTGATCGCTCAGCGCCCCTCTCTGACCGAAGAGGTCGTCGACGAGTTCCGCTCCCGGTTCGTGATCGAGCCGCTGGAGCCGGGCTTCGGCTACACCCTCGGTAACTCCCTGCGTCGTACGCTCCTCTCCTCGATCCCCGGTGCGGCTGTGACCAGCATCCGGATCGACGGTGTCCTGCACGAGTTCTCCACCGTGCCGGGCGTCAAGGAGGACGTCACCGACCTCATCCTGAACATCAAGAGCCTGGTCGTCTCCTCCGAGCACGACGAGCCGGTCGTGATGTACCTGCGCAAGCAGGGCCCCGGCCTGGTGACCGCCGCCGACATCGCGCCGCCGGCCGGTGTCGAGGTGCACAACCCGGACCTCGTCCTCGCCACGCTGAACGGCAAGGGCAAGCTGGAGATGGAGCTCACGGTCGAGCGCGGCCGCGGCTACGTCTCCGCCGTCCAGAACAAGCAGGTGGGCCAGGAGATCGGCCGTATCCCGGTCGACTCCATCTACTCGCCGGTGCTCAAGGTCACGTACAAGGTCGAGGCGACCCGTGTCGAGCAGCGCACCGACTTCGACAAGCTGATCGTCGACGTCGAGACCAAGCAGGCCATGCGTCCGCGTGACGCGATGGCCTCCGCCGGTAAGACGCTGGTCGAGCTCTTCGGCCTGGCCCGGGAGCTGAACGTCGACGCCGAGGGCATCGACATGGGCCCGTCCCCGACGGACGCCGCGCTCGCCGCCGATCTGGCCCTGCCGATCGAGGAGCTGGAGCTCACGGTCCGCTCGTACAACTGCCTCAAGCGTGAGGGCATCCACTCGGTGGGCGAGCTCGTGGCCCGTTCCGAGGCGGACCTGCTCGACATCCGCAACTTCGGCGCGAAGTCCATCGACGAGGTCAAGGCCAAGCTGGCCGGCATGGGTCTGGCGCTCAAGGACAGCCCGCCCGGATTCGACCCGACCGCCGCCGCCGACGCGTTCGGCGCGGAGGACGACGTGGACGCGGGCTTCGTCGAGACCGAGCAGTACTGAGGGCTCGGCGCCCTGCAGTGCCGACAGCGCTGAGCATGTGCGCTGTGCTGTCGTAGGGGAGCTGCGGGCCGGCTGTGGCCGGTCGCGCAGTTCCCCGCGCCCCTGACGGGGCGCACCCCGTGCGGGCACCGGCCCGCCGCGGGAAGTACCCCGGTACCTGATACGGCCGGGACTGTTCCGGTACCTGATACGGCCGGTGCAGGAAACCCAAGGAGAGAGACATGCCCAAGCCCACCAAGGGTGCCCGTCTGGGCGGCAGCGCCGCGCACCAGAAGGCCATGCTGGGGAACCTGGCGACGGACCTTTTCGAGTACGGTCGCATCACCACCACCGAGGCCAAGGCCCGCCGCCTGCGCCCGGTCGCGGAGCGTCTGATCACCAAGGCGAAGAAGGGTGACCTTCACAACCGCCGCCAGGTCATGCGCACGATCCTGGACAAGAGCGTCGTCCACACGCTCTTCACCGAGATCGGCCCGCGCTACGAGAACCGCCCGGGTGGCTACACCCGCATCACCAAGATCGGTAACCGCCGTGGCGACAACGCCCCGATGGCGGTCATCGAGCTGGTCGAGGCCCTGACCGTGCAGCAGCAGGCTGTCGGCGAGGCCGAGGCGGCGACGAAGCGCACCGCCAAGGACGCCGAGGCCGCCGACGCCGCCGCGTCGGAGTCCGAGGGCGAGTCCAAGGACGCCTGAGGCTCTTCGAGCCTGGTGAGCGGGTCCGTTCCCTCCGGGGAGCGGGCCCGCTCTCGTTTTTCCGTGTACTGCTCCCAGCTGATCGTTTCGAGGAAGTCCTGATGAGTGATGCCCCTGAGCCCGGCTTCGTGCGGGTGCGGCTCGACCTGAGCTACGACGGCCGGGAGTTCTCCGGCTGGGCCAAGCAGCGCGGGCGGCGCACGGTGCAGGGGGACCTGGAGGACGCGCTGCGGGTGGTGCTGCGGCTGCCGGACCCGGTGGAGCTGACCGTCGCGGGGCGTACGGACGCGGGGGTGCACGCGCGCGGGCAGGTGGCGCACGTGGACCTGCCCGAGGAGGTGTGGGCCGAGCACGGGGACCAGCTGCTGCGGCGGCTGGCCGGGCGGCTGTCGATGGACGTGCGGGTGCACCGGGTCAGCCGCGCGCCCGAGCACTTCAACGCCCGTTTCTCCGCGATCTGGCGGCGTTACGCGTACCGGGTCTGCGACGATCCCGGCGGGGTCGACCCGCTGCTGCGCGGTCATGTGCTGTGGCACAACTGGCCGTTGGACGTCGACGCGATGAACGCGGCGGCCGTCGCGCTCGTCGGCGAGCACGACTTCGCCGCCTACTGCAAGAAGCGGGAGGGCGCCACCACGATCCGTACGCTGCAGCGGCTGCACTGGGTGCGTCGCGAGGACGGGGTGCTGGAGGCGACGGTGAAGGCGGACGCGTTCTGCCACAACATGGTGCGTTCGCTGGTCGGCGCGATGCTGTTCGTCGGGGACGGGCACCGTCCGCCTCAGTGGCCGGGACGGGTGCTGGCCGCGGGTGTCCGCGACTCGGCGGTGCACGTGGTGCGGCCGCACGGGCTGGTGCTGGAGGAGGTCGGCTACCCGGCGGACGAGGACCTGGCCGCCCGCAACCTCGCCTCGCGCAACAAGCGTTCGCTGCCGGGCGCCGGCTGCTGCTGAGGCGCGGCCCCTCAACGGCTTGGCCCGGCCCGTGAGTTGGGCCCCCGCTGCCCGGCCCGGGCGTGCTGCCCGGGCCGGGGCAGCGGTGTCAGGGGGCGACGGGGCGGTGCGGGGGAAGGCCCGCGGCGGCGGCGAGGTTGAGGTCGAAGCCCTCGTTCCTGATCCGCATGTCGACGTACAGCAGCGTGGCCGTGAGGTGGGAGAACGGCAGCGTCAGCACGGACACCACGGCGATTCCGCCGAAGAGCAGCGCCATGGCGACGACGGCCACGCCGAGGCTCGGTTCACCGTCCGGGCCCTGCGAGGCGGCCATGGACAGCATCGTCACGAGCATGATCGCGTACTGCAGCATCTGCTGGACGATCGCGACCAGGATGCCCATCAGCAGCGTGATGCCCAGGACCCGCCACCAGGAGCCGCGCACCAGCCGCCAGGAGCGGCCCATCGCCGTGGCGGGGCCGAGGCCCTCCAGGACGGCGGCGGGCGAGGAGATGCTGAGGCGGACGTAGAGGAAGGCGGCCGTGCAGGCGAGGGCGATGCCGACCAGCACGGCGACGAGCACGCCCAGTACGGTGCCGGCGCCGTCCCCGCCGCCGGCGACGGCCGCGAACACGGCCCCCGCCATCACGGCGTACCCGACGAGGACGATCCCGGCGATGATCAGGCCGGTCAGCAGCTGGGTGCCGATGACGGAGAGCACGCGGGGGCGGGCCTGCCGCCAGATCCGGCCGGCGTCGGCCCGTTCGCCGGTGACCGCGTGGGAGGCGGTGACGGCGTTGACGGCGTGCAGTGCCGCCGTCGTGTAGAGGCCGACGAGCATCCAGACGAGCAGGACGCCGATGCCGGTGGCGACGAGGACGCCGATCTGGCCGCCCGCGGCCCGCGGGTTGTCGATGTCGGCGAAGACCTCGCTCAGCGTGCCCCAGGCGATGGCGAGGCCGATGCCGGCGGCGATGGCGCAGACGAGCAGGGCGGAGCCGAGGACGGCGAGGGTGAGCCCGTAGATCTGCCGCCAGTAGCGGCCGATGGTGGTGAAGACGCCGCCGAGGATGTCACCGACGCCGAGCGGCGCCAGCGGGATGACGCCGGGCTTCGGGGGCGCCATGACCGGGGGCATGCCCGGCATCCCGTGCATGGCCGGTCCTGGCATCCCCGGCATCCCGGGGGGCTGTCCGGGGTGGCCGGGGTGTCCGCCTGGGTAGGGGCCGCCGTAGCCGGGCGCGTGGCCCGGTGGGGGCGGGGGTATGCCGGGTCCCGGGGTGCCCCAGCCCGTGGGCTGCTGTCTGTTGCCGTCGTCCGCGCCTTCGTGCGCGTCTCCTGCCGCCATGGCGGCTTCCCCCTCCGTCGTGGGCCCGGCGCGTGGTGCTCGCGCGCGGGGTTGGTGCTGGTCGTGGCCGCCGGTGCGCTGCGGCCCGGACGGCCGGGGTGGCCGGGGCGGCCGGGGTGGTCGGCCCCGTTCCGGTGGTTCTGCTGCCCGCTCCGGCCGTACCGGAACCGGAATCCGGCGGACCGGAACCCGGCACGGACCGGAACCTTACGGAACCGGTCCGGTGGACAGGGACGCGCGCCGCGTCAGCCCGAGTTGCGCTTCTCCGTCTGTGCGTCGACCCATTCCTGGGACTGGAGCTTGCCGCGCTGGAGGATGCGCGCGTAGGCGTAGTTCGAGCCGTCGAGCCCGGCCCGCGTCGCGGCCTTGTCCTGCTCCGTCGACTCCTTGCCGTCGGTGCGGCCCGAGATGGTGAAGTAGGCGTACCGCCCGAGGGAGTTGACGGTGGTGCGGCAGGAGACGGTGCGGCAGAAGTCGGGGACGCCGTTGCCCGGGAGGGCCTTGAGGTTCGGCTTGTACTGCGACTTCACCTTCGTCGCCGTCTCCGCGTCGTCGAAGACCGCGATGCCGACGGTGACGGCGAGGTCCTCGCGGGTGAAGGTGGCGCGGTAGAGGCCGTCGCAGCCGTTCTTCGTCAGGACGGGGCCGAGCCCGGAGTGCGCCCCGGAGGCGCACTTCTTCGCGGCGCTGACCGCGCCCTTCTTGTACGCGCGGCCGTTGATGGTGGCCTTGTCGCCGGGGAAGAGCGACTCCTGCGTGAGGGGCGCCTTGTCGCGTTCGGCGGTGGCGATGAAGTCGCGGGGCGGGGGCGGCGGCGGGGGCTCGTCGTTGAACGTCGGCTGGGGCTGGCCCGGGGTGCTCGACGGCAGGTCGGGGGAGGCGCCGCCGCCGGCGGACGGTTCGGAGCCGCCGCCCTGGCCGATCACCGCCGTCGCGACGATGCCCGCCACGACGACCGCGGCCAGCGCGCCGCCGCCGATCAGCCACCAGCGACGGCGGCGTCCGCGGTCGTGCTCGGCCTCGTCCGCGAG
Organism: Streptomyces sp. HNM0574; assembly: GCF_012726235.1. Lineage (GTDB taxonomy): Bacteria > Actinomycetota > Actinomycetes > Streptomycetales > Streptomycetaceae > Streptomyces. Next base: position 627,269 of record NZ_JAASAH010000002.1, on the reverse strand, counting down.
GGCCGACCAGTCGGGTGTCGAGGAACCTCCGGGACCCCAGTCGGGTCCCCCTTGCCCAAAGCTCATGGGGCGCATCTTATTCGGTTGTCCCTCGTTCGATGCCAGGGCGACAATCCCCGCCATGGGACACCTGGAGGCGGCGCATCTCGACCACTACCTTCCCGACGGCCGGCTGCTGCTGGCCGACGTCTCGTTCCGGGTCGGGGAAGGCACGTCGGCGGCGCTGGTCGGTCCCAACGGGGCGGGCAAGACGACCCTGTTGCGGCTGCTCACGGGTGAACTGACGCCGCACGGCGGCACGGTGACGGTCAGCGGCGGCCTCGGCGTCATGCCCCAGTTCATCGGCGTACGGGGAACGGGCGGGCAGGAGGCGGACGGTCCCGAGGAGGAGACCGTGCGGGATCTGCTGGTGTCCGTCGCCCCGCCGAAGATCCGCGAGGCGGCCCGCGCCGTGGACGCCGCCGAGCTGGCGATCATGGAGAACGACGACGAACGGGCCCAGCTGCGGTACGCGCAGGCCCTCGCCGACTGGGCCGAGGCCCGCGGGTACGAGGAGGAGACCCTCTGGGACATCTGCACCACGGCCGCGCTCGGCGTCCCGTACGAGAAGGCGCAGTGGCGGCGGCTGTCCACGCTGTCCGGGGGCGAGCAGAAGCGGCTGGTGCTGGAGGCGCTGCTGCGCGGCGGCGACGAGGTGCTGCTGCTGGACGAGCCGGACAACTTCCTGGACGTCCCCGGCAAGCGCTGGCTGGAGGAGCGGCTGCGGGAGACCCGCAAGACCGTGCTGTTCGTCTCGCACGACCGGGAGCTGCTGGCCCGCGCCGCGGACCGGCTGGTGAGCGTCGAGCCGAGCCCGGGCGGCAGCGACGTGTGGGTGCACGGCGGCGGGTTCGGCACGTACCACGAGGCGCGGCAGGAGCGCTTCGCCCGCTTCGAGGAGCTGCGCCGCCGCTGGGACGAGAAGCGGGCGCAGCTGAAGAAGCTGGTGCAGGACCTCCAGCAGTACGCGGCCCGCAGCGACGAGATGGCCTCCCGCTACCAGGCGGCGAGGACGCGGCTGCGGAAGTTCGAGGAGGCGGGCCCGCCGCCCGAGCCGCCGCGCAAGCAGCGGCTGACGATGCGGCTGCGCGGCGGGCGCACCGGCGTCCGCGCGGTGACCTGCGAGCGGCTGGAGCTCACGGGCCTGATGACCCCCTTCGACCTGGAGGTCTTCTACGGGGAGCGGGTCGCGGTCCTGGGCTCGAACGGCTCGGGCAAGTCGCACTTCCTGCGGCTGCTGACCGGTGAGGACGAGGTCGCGCACACGGGCGCGTGGCGGCTGGGCGCGCGGGTGGTGCCGGGGCACTTCGCGCAGACGCACGCGCACCCGGAGCTGCGCGGCCGGAAGCTGCTGGACGTGCTGTGGACGGAGCACGCGCGGGACCGGGGCGCGGCCATGTCGGCGCTGCGCCGGTACGAGCTGACGCACCAGGCCGAGCAGCCCTTCGACCGGCTCTCGGGCGGGCAGCAGGCGCGCTTCCAGATCCTGCTGCTGGAGCTGGCCGGTACGACGGCGCTGCTGCTGGACGAGCCGACGGACAACCTCGACCTGGAGTCGGCCGAGGCGCTCCAGGAGGGCCTGGAGGCGTACGAGGGGACGGTGCTGGCGGTGACGCACGACCGCTGGTTCGCCCGCTCCTTCGACCGTTTCGTCGTCTTCGGCGCCGACGGCACGGTGCGCGAGGTGCCGGAGCCGGTCTGGGACGAGGGGCGTGTGCTGCGGCAGCGCTGAGCGGGCGGTTCCCGGCGGAGACCGGACCCGGTTTTGACCCGTGTGGGGGCCCGCCGGTATTCTGCGAGGTCGTTGTGTGTATTGGCTTGCTCATTCTCACGTGAGGGGCCCTTACACCGGCTACCGACGATCACCAGTGACCAGCGGCGGGCCCGCGTCAGCCGCGCCGTGGTCGAGCTGATGTGTCGCCTCGGTGGCCTTGTCAGGACCCTTCCTCCGGTGCTCCGTGCCGGGGACATCCAATACTGAAGCGAAGGCTACGACCGTGCGTACGTACAGCCCCAAGCCCGGCGATGTTCAGCGCCAGTGGCACGTCATTGACGCGCAGGACGTCGTCCTGGGCCGTCTGGCCTCTACGGCTGCCTCCCTTCTCCGGGGCAAGCACAAGCCGGTTTACGCGCCTCACGTCGACACCGGTGACTTCGTCGTCATCATCAACGCCGACAAGGTGCACCTCTCCGGCAACAAGCGGATCCAGAAGATGGCCTACCGGCACTCCGGTTACCCGGGTGGTCTGCGCTCCGTCCGCTACGACGAGCTGCTGGAGAAGACCCCCGAGAAGGCCGTCGAGAAGGCCGTCAAGGGCATGCTCCCGAAGAACTCCCTGGGCCGTCAGATGCTCTCGAAGCTGAAGGTCTACGCGGGGGACCAGCACCCGCACGGCGCCCAGCAGCCGGTGCCGTACGAGATCAGCCAGGTCGCGCAGTAAGTCCGGCCACCCCGTAAAGACTGAAGAGAAGCTGAGGAGAATCGTGGCCGAGACCACCGCCGAGACCCCCGTCGAGGGCGTCGAGGAGTACACGACCGAGACCCCCGAGGCGCCGGAGGAGTACACCTCCGAGTCCCTCGCCTCCCGCTTCGGCGAGCCGCAGCCGGCCGCCGGCGTCGGTCGCCGCAAGAACGCCATCGCCCGCGTCCGGATCGTTCCGGGCAGCGGTCAGTGGAAGATCAACGGCCGCACCCTGGCCGGGTACTTCCCGAACAAGGTGCACCAGCAGGAAGTCAACGAGCCCTTCAAGGTGCTCGAGCTGGACGACCGTTACGACGTCATCGCCCGCATCTCCGGCGGCGGCATCTCGGGTCAGGCCGGCGCGCTGCGCCTGGGCGTCGCCCGTGCGCTGAACGAGGCGGACGTCGACAACAACCGTCCGTCCCTGAAGAAGGCCGGCTTCTTGACCCGTGACGCTCGCGCCGTCGAGCGCAAGAAGGCCGGTCTGAAGAAGGCTCGTAAGGGCACGCAGTACAGCAAGCGTTGATCTCGCCTGCTGGCTGAATCATTCAGCGGCGAATCGCCCCGGCGGCACAACCGTGCCGCCGGGGCGTTCGTCTACCAGGAGGAGCGGCCGGAGAGGCCGGTGAGGGAACCCGTCCCCGGGCGGGAATACTGCCGCAGATACGCCGGGGCCGAGGGCAGAGGGCTCCGGGGCGGCAATGCGCGGAATCTCGGAGGATGCACAAGTGGGACGACTCTTCGGTACCGACGGCGTACGCGGTGTCGCCAACGACGGCCTGACGGCGGAGATGGCGCTCGGCCTGTCGGTCGCGGCGGCTCATGTCCTGGGCGAGGCCGGTCAGTTGGACGACCACCGTCCGGTGGCGGTCGTCGGCCGGGATCCGCGGGCCTCGGGGGAGTTCCTGGAGGCGGCCGTGGTGGCGGGCCTCGCGAGCGCGGGTGTGGACGTGCTGCGCGTGGGCGTGCTGCCGACTCCGGCCGTCGCGTATCTGACCGGATCGCTGGGCGCCGACCTCGGCGTGATGCTCTCCGCGAGCCACAACCCGATGCCCGACAACGGCATCAAGTTCTTCGCGCGCGGCGGCCACAAGCTGGCCGACGAGCTGGAGGACCGGATCGAGTCGCTGTACTCCGGGCACCGCTCCGGCGAGGTCTGGGAGCGTCCGACCGGCGCCGGCGTCGGCCGGGTGCGGGACTACGACGAGGGCTTCGACAACTACGTCGCGCACCTCGTGGGCGTGCTGCCGAACCGGCTGGACGGGCTGAAGATCGTCATCGACGGTGCGCACGGCGCCGCGGCCCGTGTCTCGCCGGAGGCCTTCGCGCGCGCCGGGGCCGAGGTGTTCACCATCGGCACCGATCCCGACGGGCTCAACATCAACGAGGACTGCGGGTCCACGCACCTGGAGGGCCTGCGCGCCGCCGTCGTCGAGCACGGCGCGGACCTCGGCATCGCGCACGACGGGGACGCGGACCGCTGCCTCGCCGTCGACGCGCAGGGCAGGGAGATCGACGGCGACCAGATCCTGGCCGTCCTCGGTGTCGCGCTGAAGGAGGCCGGGCGGCTGCGGCAGGACACCGTCGTGGCCACCGTGATGTCGAACCTCGGCTTCAAGCTGGCCATGGAGCGCGAGGGGATCGCGCTGCAGCGCACGGCGGTCGGTGACCGGTACGTCCTGGAGGAGATGAAGCGCGGCGGCTACGCCCTCGGCGGCGAGCAGTCCGGGCACGTCATCGTCCTCGACCACGCGACGACCGGCGACGGCACGCTCACCGGTCTGATGCTGGCGGCGCGGGTCGCGGCGACGGGTGAGTCGCTGGCCGAACTGGCCGCCGTGATGGAGCGGTTGCCGCAGATCCTGGTGAACGTCCGGGACGTGGACAAGACGCGTGTCGACAGCGAGCCGGAGATCGCCGCCGCGGTCGCCGACGCCGAGCGGGAACTCGGGGAGACGGGGCGGGTTCTGCTGCGTTCCTCCGGTACGGAGCCGCTGGTGCGGGTCATGGTGGAGGCGGCGGACAGTGAGCAGGCGGGAGCTGTCGCGGGGCGGCTGGCGGATGTGGTGAAGAGCGTTCTGGGCTGACGCCCGGGCTGTGCTGGGGTCTGCGCCGTCAGGCGCAGGCCCGGGCCCCGGTGCGGGGTGCGCTTGTTGTTCGGGCTGCGGGGCTGTCGTGGCTGGTCGCGCCGTTCCCCGCGCCCCTTTTTTCGGGCGCTTTCGTGCGTCGTCAACCTGCGGCGCCGTCTTGGTTGTTCGCGCAGTTCCCCGCGCCCCTTTCGGGCGTTACAGCTTGCGGAGGGAGAGGCGTTCGACCGTGTGGTCGGGGCCCTTGTGGAGCTGGAGGGTCGCGCGGCCGCGGGTCGGGGCGATGTTCTGCTGCAGGTTGGGCTTGTTGATGGTGCGCCAAGTGTTCCTGCCGTACTCCAGCGCCTCCTCCTCGGACACCTTGGTGTACGGGTGGAAGTACGAGCGCGGGTCCTGGAACGCGGTCTCGCGGAGTTTGCGGAAGCGGCTCAGGTACCAGCGTTCGATGTCGTCGGTGCGCGCGTCGACGTACACCGAGAAGTCGAAGTAGTCCGCCACCCCGAGCCGGGTGCGGCCGTCCTTGCCCGGGAGCGCGGGCTGGAGGACGTTGAGACCCTCCACGATGAGGATGTCCGGGCGGTGCACGGTGAGCCGTTCGCCCGGGACGATGTCGTAGATCAGGTGTGAGTAGACGGGTGCCGTCACCTCGTCCTTGCCCGCTTTGACGTCGGCGACGAAGCGGGTCAGCGCGCGCCGGTCGTAGGACTCGGGGAAGCCCTTGCGGGACATCAGCCCGCGCTTGTGCAGTTCGGCCTTGGGCAGCAGGAAGCCGTCGGTGGTGACGAGTTCGACGCGCGGGTGCTCGGGCCAGCGGGAGAGCAGCTCCTTCAGCAGCCGGGAGACCGTCGACTTGCCGACGGCCACGCTGCCCGCGACGCCGATGATGAACGGTGTGCCGCGCTGCGCGCCGCCGCGGGAGCCCACGTCGCCGAGGAAGGTGTTGAGCGCGTTGCGCAGGCCGTGCGTCGCGCCGACGTAGAGATTCAGCAGCCGGGACAGCGGCAGGTAGATGTCGCGGACCTCGTCGAGGTCGATCACGTCGCCGAGCCCGCGGAGCCGCTCGACCTCGTCGGCGGTGAGGGGCAGGGGCGTGCGCTCCCGGAGGGCGCTCCACTCCGCGCGCGGGAGATCGACGTAGGGCTTCGTTGACACGGGGCCATTCTGCGCGGCGGCGCGAGGGCGCTCACGCCGGGGGTGGGGGAGCGCATGTGTCCGGCAGGTGTACGTGTCGTGTGTTTCCCGCTACATTCCCGTCATGTCGCATCGCACGAGCCGCATATCCCGCACTGGTCGTGGACGTTTCGGGCGGAAGCGTTCCGTACCGCCGCCGCTGACGGACATCCCGGGCCAGGTGCACAGCGCCCTCGCCGTCGACCTCCCGGACGAGGATCTGACGGAGGACCTCACGGACGCGCTGGAGCTGTACGTCATGGGCAGCAAACCGCGCTGCGAGGAGGCGGAGTACCTGGAGCTGATGGAGGACGCCATCGACCGGATAGCGCGCGAGAGCTGAACCGGCCCTTGACGGGGCCGCGTTGGGCACCGGGGCGTTCCCGGCCGGGGCCTGCGCCGGTGATCGACGGGCGCGGGGGACGGGGCGGGTGCACGGTCGAGGGGTGAGACCTGCCTCGTGAGGTGATGACGGTGAGTCGCCTTCTCCGTGCGCTGCTGTACGTGCTGCTGACGGCCGGGCTGGTGGCGGGGGTGGGCAGCTGTACGGGCGACCCGGACCCACCCGCGCCGACACGTACGGTCACCCAGACCGAGCCCTCGCCGGACGGGACGGAGAGCGAGGCGCCGCCGCCCAGCCCCGAGTCGCCGGAGGAGACCGAGGCGCCGGAGGAGCCGCCCGAGGAGGACTCGGCGGCGGCCGGCACCGTCCGTGCCTACTTCGCGGCGCTCAACGACCAGGACTACCGCCGGGCTTGGGAGCTCGGCGGCAAGAACCTCTCCGGCTCGTACGAGGAGTACGTGGACGGCTTCGACACCACCGAGCACACCGAGGTCGTGGTGCTGGGCACGGAGGGTGACACCGTCTCGGTCCAGCTGGCGGCCCTGCAGAGCGACGGGTCCGTGAAGGAGTTCAGCGGCACGTACACGGTCCGTGACGGGGAGATCGCGAGCGCGGACATCCAGGAGGGGCCGGGCGCGGAGCCGCCGGAGGACAGCGGGACGTCGCCGATGTACAAGAACTGCGCGGAGGTGCGGGAGGCGGGCAAGGACCCGCTGCTGCCCGGTGACCCCGGCTACTCCGACGAGCTCGACGCGGACAATGACGGCAAGGCATGCGAACCCCCGCCGCCCGGAGAGGGCGAGACCACCCCCGGCTCCTGACCGTCGCCGCAGTTCTGGGAGCCCGCCCCACCCCGGCGTAGGCTGCTGGGCATGTGCGGAATCGTCGGTTACGTGGGTGGGCGTTCGGCTCTCGATGTCGTCATCTCGGGGCTGCGGAGGCTGGAGTACCGGGGCTACGACTCGGCCGGTGTGGCCGTGCTCGCGGACGGCGGGCTGGCCTCGGTGAAGAAGGCGGGGAAGCTGGCGAACCTGGAGAAGGCGCTGGACGAGCATCCGGTGCCCGCCGGTCCGGCGGGGATCGGGCACACGCGGTGGGCCACGCACGGGGCTCCGAACGACGTCAACGCGCACCCGCACCTGGACTCCGCGGGCCGGGTGGCGCTGGTGCACAACGGCATCATCGAGAACTTCGCCCAGCTGCGCGCCGAGTTGGAGGAGCGCGGCCGGCACCTGTCCTCGGAGACGGACACCGAGGTGGTGTCGCATCTGCTGGCCGAGGCGTTCTCCTCCTGCGCCGATCTGGCCGAGGCGATGCGGCAGGTGTGCCGCCGGCTGGAGGGCGCGTTCACCCTGGTCGCGGTGCACGCGGACGAGCCGGACCTGGTCGTCGGCGCGCGCCGCAACTCGCCGCTGGTGGTGGGGATCGGGGACGGCGAGGCGTTCCTGGCCTCGGACGTCGCCGCGTTCATCGAGCACACCAGGGAGGCGGTGGAGCTCGGCCAGGACCAGGTCGTGGAGCTGCGCCGGGACGGGGTGTTGGTCACCGGCTTCGACGGCGTCCCGGCCGAGGACGTGCGCGCGTACCACGTGGACTGGGACGTCTCGGCCGCGGAGAAGGCCGGTTACGACTACTTCATGCTGAAGGAGATCGCCGAGCAGCCGCGTGCCGTGGCGGACACGCTGCTGGGCCGGATCGGCTCGGACGGCGCGCTGTCGCTGGACGAAGTCCGCATCCCCGCCGCGCAGTTGCGGGAGGTCGACAAGATCGTGGTGGTGGCCTGCGGCACGGCGTACCACGCGGGGATGATCGCCAAGTACGCGATCGAGCACTGGACGCGCATCCCCTGCGAGACGGAGCTGGCCAGCGAGTTCCGCTACCGGGACCCGATCCTGGACGGGCGCACGCTCGTCGTCGCGATCAGCCAGTCCGGGGAGACGATGGACACGCTGATGGCGCTGCGGCACGCGCGCGAGCAGGGCGCCAAGGTGCTGGCCGTGTGCAACACCAACGGTTCGACGATTCCCCGGGAGTCGGACGCGGTGCTGTACACGCACGCGGGTCCGGAGGTCGCGGTCGCCTCGACGAAGGCGTTCCTCACGCAGCTGGTGGCCTGCTATCTCGTGGCGCTCTACCTGGGCCAGGTGCGCGGCACGCAGTGGGGCGACGAGATCGCGACGGTGATCCGTGAACTGGCCGACATCGCCGGTGCGGTCGAGGACGTCCTCGGGACGATGGAACCGGTGCGGGAGCTGGCGCGCGGCCTGGCGGGGAAGAACACGGTGCTGTTCCTGGGACGGCACGTGGGCTACCCGGTGGCGCTCGAAGGGGCCCTGAAGCTCAAGGAGTTGGCGTACATGCACGCCGAGGGCTTCGCGGCGGGCGAGCTGAAGCACGGGCCGATCGCGCTGATCGAGGAGGACGTGCCGGTCGTGGTCGTGGTGCCCCCGCCGCGCGGGCGTTCGGTGCTGCACGACAAGATCGCCTCCAACATCCAGGAGATCCGGGCGCGGGGCGCGCGCACCATCGTCATCGCGGAGCGCGGGGACGAGGCCGTGCGCGCGTACGCGGACCATCTGATCGAGGTGCCGCCGACGCCGACGCTGCTCCAGCCGATGGTGGCGACGGTGCCGCTCCAGGTGTTCGCCTGCGAGCTGGCGACGGCGCGGGGCAACGAGGTCGACCAGCCGCGCAATCTCGCCAAGTCCGTGACGGTGGAGTGACCGTGGCGATCGTGGGAGTGGGGATCGACGTCGCGGGCATCGACCGGTTCGGGGAGGCGCTGGAGCGCACCCCGTCGCTCGCGGGGCGGCTGTTCACCGGCGGCGAGCTGTGGCTGGAGAGCGGGGAGCGGCGCGGCATCGCCTCGCTCGCCGCCCGCTTCGCCGCGAAGGAGGCCCTGGCCAAGGCGCTGGGCGCACCGGCCGGGCTGCACTGGACGGACGCGGAGGTGGTGACGGCGGGCACGGGGCAGCCCTCGCTGACGGTGCGGGGCACGGTCGAGGCGCGGGCGCACGAGCTGGGCGTCACGGGCTGGCACGTCTCGCTCTCGCACGACGCGGGCGTGGCCTCGGCCGTGGTCATCGCGGAGGGCTGACGGGCCGGTTGGCCGGGTGCGGGGCGCCGGTCTCCGTGAGACTGGGGGCATGAGGACTGCCTACGACGTGGAGACGGTACGGGCCGCCGAGCGGGAGCTGATGGCGCGGCTGCCCGAGGGTGCGTTGATGCGGCGGGCCGCGGCCGGGCTGGCCGCCGCCTGCTCCGGGATGCTGGGCCGCACCTCGGGCCGCCGGGTGGTGCTGCTCGTCGGCAGCGGGGACAACGGCGGGGACGCGCTGTACGCGGGGGCGAGGCTGGCCCGGCGCGGCGCGGGCGTCACGGCCGTGCTGCTCGCGCCCGCGCGGGCGCACGCCGGTGGGCTGCGCGCCCTGCGGAGCGCGGGCGGGCGCACCGTCCGGCACGACAGCGCCGACGCGGGGCCCGCCGTGGACGCGGCCCATCTGGTCGTGGACGGGATCGTCGGCATCGGCGGCAGCGGTGGACTGCGGCCCGACGCACGGGACTTGGTGCGCCGGGTGCGCGCGGCGGGCGTGCCCGTGGTGGCCGTCGACCTGCCCAGCGGCGTCGACGCCGACACCGGTGAGGTGGCGGGCGAGGCGGTCGTCGCGGACGCGACGGTGACCTTCGGGGTGTACAAGCCGGGGCTGCTGGTGGACCCGGCCCGGGAGCACGCCGGGGCGCTGCGGCTGGTCGACATCGGACTGGAGCCGGAGGGTCCGCCGGTGCTGGAGGCGCCGCAGCACGCGGACGTGGCGGCGCTGCTGCCCAGGCCGCAGGCGGAGAGCGACAAGTACCGGCGCGGTGTCGTCGGCGTCGTCGCGGGCTCGGGCCGCTACCCGGGGGCCGCCGTGCTGGCCGTCGCGGGCGCGCTGCGCGGGGGAGCGGGCGCGGTGCGGTACGTGGGGCCAGGCGCGGAGGCGGTCGTCGCGGCGTACCCGGAGACGCTGGTCTCGCCCGGTCCGCCCGGGAAGGCGGGGCGGGTGCAGGCGTGGGCGGTGGGGCCCGGCATCGGGGACGGCCGGGAGTCCCGCGAGGCGCTGGAGGAGGTGCTGGACTCCGAGGTCCCGGTACTGGTCGACGCGGACGGGCTGCGGCTGCTGGACCAGGACCGGCTGCGCGGCCGTACGGCGCCGACCGTGCTCACGCCGCACGCGGGCGAGGCCGCCGCGCTGCTCGGCCGCACCCGCGAGGACGTCGAGGCCCGCAGGCTCGACGCGGTGCGCGAACTGGCCGCGCGGACGGGGGCGACGGTGCTGCTGAAGGGCTCGACGACGCTGGTCGCCGACGGGCGGGAGCCGCGGCTGCCGGTGCGCGCCAATCCGACGGGTACGCCGTGGCTGGCGACGGCCGGCAGCGGGGACGTGCTCTCGGGGCTCGTCGGGTCGCTGCTCGCGGCGGGGCTGTCCGCGCGGGACGCGGCGGTCGCGGGGGCGTATGTGCACGGGCTCGCGGGGCGGTTGGCGGCGGAGCCGCCGGGGGCGTCGGACGTGGCGGGGGCGTTGGTCCGGGCCTGGAGGGATGTGGCGGGGTGAGGTGCTTTCGGGGGCGGGGCTTTGCGAGGTGAGGTGCTTTGCGGGGTGCGGGTCCGTCGGGGCTGGTCGCGCCGTTCCCCGCGCCCCTTCTCGGGCGCTCGTGGGGGCTTCGGGGTGGGGGCTGCGACACTGGACGCTGTGAACGATCAGGACATGCCGACCGCTTCCGGGGCCGCGCCGCGGCCGCACCGTGCCCGTGCCGAGATCGATCTCGGTGCGCTGCGCGCCAACGTCCGCTCGCTGCGGGCCCGGGCGAGCGGTGCCGAGCTGATGGCCGTGGTGAAGTCGGACGCGTACGGGCACGGCGCCGTGCGCTGCGGCCGCGCGGCCCGCGAGGCGGGGGCGAGCTGGCTGGGTACGGCCACGCCGGAGGAGGCCCTCGCGCTGCGCGCGGCCGGTGACCGGGGCCGGATCATGGCCTGGCTGTGGACGCCGGGCGGCCCCTGGCGGGAGGCGATCGAGGCGGACATCGACGTCTCGGCGAGCGGCCGCTGGGCGCTGGACGAGATCGTCGCCGCGGCCCGCGCCTGCGGCCGCACGGCCCGGGTGCAGCTCAAGGCCGACACGGGCCTGGGCCGCAACGGCTGCCAGCCCGCCGACTGGCCCGGGCTGGTCGCCGCGGCCAGGTCCGCCGAGGCGGAGGGCGCGCTCAAGGTGACGGGCGTCTGGTCGCACTTCGCCTGCGCCGACGAGCCGGGCCACCCCTCGATCGCGGCCCAGCTGCGCCGCTTCCACGAGGCGCTGGACGTCGCGGCCCGCGCCGGACTCGACCCCGAGGTGCGGCACCACGCCAACTCGCCCGCCACGCTGACCCTCCCCGAGGCACACTTCGACCTCGTCCGCACCGGCGTCTCGGTCTACGGCCTCTCGCCGTCCCCCGAGCTGGGCACCCCGGCGGACCTGGGGCTGCGTCCGGTGATGACGCTGTCGGCCTCGATCGCGCTGGTGAAGAACACTCCCGGCGGCCACGGCGTCGGCTACGGCCACACCTACCGCACGCCGGGCGAGACGACCCTCGCGCTGGTGCCGCTCGGCTACGCGGACGGCATCCCGCGTCACGCCTCGGGCACGGGCCCGGTGCTGGTCGCGGGGAAGTGGCGGACGATCGCGGGCCGGGTGGCGATGGACCAGTTCGTCGTCGACCTCGGCGGCGACGCCGCGCGGGTCGGTGAGGAGGCCGTGCTCTTCGGCCCCGGCGACCGCGGCGAGCCCACCGCCGAGGACTGGGCCCGCGCCGCCGGCACCATCGGCTACGAGATCGTCACCCGCATCAGCACCCGCGTCCCCCGCGTCTACCGCGATCCGGAACACGAGCCCGGCGGCGATGCGGAACCCGGCCCGGGGGAGTGACGCCATGGTGCGGGCGGGCGGGGCGAGTTGGGGCCGCAGGGCGGGTCTCGCGGGCGCCGCGATAGGGGCCGTCGCGGCGGGCGTCGCCGTCGAGCGGCTCACCGTGCAGCGGGGCGTCCGCCGCAGCGCCCGGCTCACCCTCGACGCGGCGGGCCCGTACGGGACGCTGCGCGGCACCCCCGCCACCGTCGAGGCCGAGGACGGCACGGCGCTGTACTACGAGACCGAGGAGCCCGCCGACGGCGAGCGGACCGCGGCGGCCGCGGGCGACGGCGTCGGGGGCCCGACCGTCGACCCGGTCCGCATCGGCGGTACCGGAACCGCCACCGCAGCCCGGGGCGGAAGCGGACGTGACGGCTCTGCCCCGGACCGGCTGCGGCGTCTGCTCAGGCTCCGCCGTGCCGCACCCCCGCAGTCCCCGGCCCCGACCGTCGTCTTCACCCACGGCTACTGCCTCGACCAGGACTCCTGGCACTTCCAGCGCGCCGCGTTCCGGGGCGCCGTCCGCTGCGTCTACTGGGACCAGCGCAGCCACGGCCGCTCCGGCCGCGGTCCCGTCGGCGAGGAGGTCTCCGTCGACGACCTCGGCCGGGACCTGAAGCGGGTGCTCGACGCGGCGGTGCCCGAGGGCCCCGTGGTGCTCGTCGGGCACTCGATGGGCGGCATGACGGTGATGGCGCTCGCCGCGCAGTACCCGGAGTACGTCGCGGAGCGGGTCACCGGCGTCGCGTTCCTCGACACCAGCGCGGGCGGGCTCGACGGGACGAGCTACGGCCTGCCGCTCCCCGCCGCCGGGGTGCGGGCGGTGCGCAGGGCGGTGCCGGGGGTGCTGAAGGCGCTGGTCGCGCAGGCCGAACTGGTCGAGCGGGGGCGGCGCGCGGCGGCCGACCTGTTCGCGGGCCTGGTCAAGCGGTACTCCTTCGGCAGCGTGCGCGAAGTCGACCCGGGGGTGGCCAGGTTCGCGGAGCGGATGATCGAGGCGGTGCCGGTCGACGTCGTCGCGGAGTTCTACCCGGCCTTCGAGGCGCACGAGAAGACGGCGGCGCTGGCCGCGTTCGACGGCGTCCCCGCACTCGTCCTCGCCGGCGACCGCGATCTGCTCACCCCGCACGCGCACAGCGAGACCATCGCCGCCGCGCTCCCCGCGTCCCGGCTGGTCACCCTGGAGCGCACCGGACACCTGGCCATGCTGGAGCGCCCGGCGGAGGTCAACGACGCGCTCGCGCACCTGATCACCCGTGCGGTCACCGGGGACGACGGGCCGCCCGACGAGGACCGGGACGAGCGCGCCTGAACCCGCGCTCCCGCCGGAGCGGACAGGCGGGGCATCCGCGTACCATCCGGACCCATGGAAGCACCACTGTCCTCCACCCTCGACGAACCCGTCCGGCACACCGTCACCGTCCCGGTGCCCGAGGAGATGCGGGAGGTGGGGCGGCGGCTGGCCGGGCTGCTGCGGCCCGGCGATCTCGTCCTGCTCACCGGTGAGTTGGGCGCCGGGAAGACGACGCTGACGCGCGGGCTCGGTGAGGGCCTCGGCGTGCGCGGGGCCGTGACCTCGCCGACCTTTGTGATCGCCCGCGTCCACCCGGCCCTCGACGCGGGGCCCGCGCTGGTGCACGTCGACGCGTACCGGCTGGGCGGCGGGCTCGACGAGATGGAGGACCTCGACCTGGACGTCTCGCTGCCCGAGTCGGTGGTGGTCGTCGAGTGGGGCGAGGGCAAGGTCGAGGAGCTGTCCGAGGACCGGCTGAGCATCGTCATCGAACGCGCCGTCGGCGGCGAGAGCACCGGTGGCGCGGAGGGCGAGGAGGAGAGCGACGTGCGGACGGTGACGGTGACGGGGCTGGGCGCCCGCTGGGCCGGTGCCGATCTCTCCGTGCTCTCCGTCGCGTAGGACCGGGCAGGTCAGACGGGCCGGGAGGGGCAGCGCCGCGCGGCCGCGCCGGTTCCGACAGCCTGTCGGGAAGATGTTGCGCTCGTCGTGCCGGGCATGGTCCTATGGAGGCCGAGACGTGGGTTAGGTGTACCTAACCACGCCCCAGGAGCCCCGGGAGGGACCCATGACGGCCCAAGAGCGTGAGCGGAAGCGGGGGACGGCGCAGTCCCCTCAGGTGGTGCCGATGCACGAGCTGCTGGCGTCCTGCGCCGCGGCGGACGCGGTGTCCAAGCCCCCGTCCGCGCCGGAGGCGGAGCAGGACGTCCCGCGCGTGCCCGGCGCCCAGGACGGCGAGGAGCCCCACCAGGAGCGGGACGCGGCCTGAGGGTCTGAGCGCGGGCCCGGCCGACCGGCCGGGTCAGGGGGCGACGACGACCTTGGTGCCGATCGGGGCGAAGAGCCACAGGGCCTCGCCGTCGGCGCGCTTCTCGCGGATGCCGCCGGTCTTGCGCGCCGGATCGCCCTCCGGCATCGAACCGTCCAGCGCGGCGCTGAACCCGATGGTGGTGCCGCCGACGGTGGTGAACCGTACGACGTTCTCGATCGGTATCCCGTCCGAGCCCGTGACGTGCGCGGCCCGCGAGGTCACCTGGTAGGTGCCGGGCTCGGGGCTGACGGTGCTGGGGCCGACCTCGTAGGTGCGCTTGACCTTCCCGGCCGCCGTCACCAGCCAGACGCGCTCGCGCTTCAGCGAGTACACGACGCGCTCGCCCTGGCCGGACTGCTTCGGCAGCGCCTCCAGCTGCCGCTGCCGCTCCTCGGCCGAGGGCTTCGAGGGGGCCGAGGCGGCGGGCTTGCGCTTCTCGGCGCGCTCCTGTGCGGCGTCGGCCTGGTAGGCGAGGAATCCGACGACGGCGAAAGCCGCCGCTGTCAGCCCGGTCACCACCACACCCGCGCTGCTGCCGCTCCGTGCCACCGTGCGCCGCCACCTCTCCTGATGTCCGCCCTGCGCTGCCGCCGACGGTAGCAGTCGCGGGCGTGACCGGGTCCCGCGGAGCAGGCCGGGGCCGCCCCGGAAGGCGCGACCTGGACGTCCGATCTGCCCGCCTGTGCGGGGGTTTTCCGGTCACGAACCCGTAACACCCGAGCTGTCCGGCAGGACTTGGAGAGAGCGCCGGGCCTGTGGTCGCATATGGCGATGACCCCCCACGGCTCATCGACAAGTTCCACACCTCACATACCTGGTACACGGAATCCTTACGAGGAGTTGGCCTCGCCCGAGGCGGCGGACCCCCACGAGCCGCCCCGGCCGAACCCCTACGAGGAGCTGGCGGCCGGCCCCGGGCCCGAGCCGTACGACACCCCCCGTGCCGGTGCGTACGACGGGCCCAGGGACGGAGACACCGGGCCGCTCGACGTGGTCGGCGCCGCGCTGCGCTCGGACTACGACGAGCCGGAGCAGGAGGAGTCGGCGGCCCGCGACCGGCTGGTGCGCCGGCGGCGCCGCTCCCGGCTGCGGCGGGGTGTGAAGGTGGGGGTGGCGCTCGTCGTCCTGCTGGCCTTCCTCGCGGTCGGTGACCGCTGGGCCGCGCTCTACGCGGAGAACAAGGCGGCCGAGCAGATCCAGAAGGCCGCCAAGCTGCACGCCGAACCCGAGGTGCACATCAGAGGGTTCCCCTTCCTCACGCAGCTCGCCTCGGAGCGCCTCGACAGCGTCGACGTGGCCATCCCGGACATGCCCGCGGGCCGGATCTCGGTCGCGCAGGTCAAGGGCACCGTCGAGGACGTGAAGATCGTGGGGGACGGGCCGACGTCGATCAAGGGCGCGGTGCTCGGCCGGATGCAGGGCGACGTCCTGCTGGACTTCGACGACCTGGACCGCGAACTGGGCACCTCCCAGGTGAAGTTCACCCACGGCGGCGCCAACACCGTGATGGCGGACGGCCGGCTGCCCGTCGCGGGCAAGGAGGTCAGGGTCAAGGCCAGGGCGCAGGTGGAGCGGATGAGCGACCACGGCGTCGGCACCACGGTCGACCGGATGAGCATCGAGGTGCCGGGGCTCTTCGCGTACGTTCCGGGCGAGGACGGCGGGCTGCGGCTGGCCCGTCCGATGGCCGAGCGGATCCAGCGGGACGCGGAGAAGGCGAAGGCGCTGTTCCGGGTCGGGTCCGTCGCGGAGCGTTTCGGGCTGACGCCCGAGCACGCGCAGCGGGTGCGGTCGAGCGAGGCGGAGCTGGCGCGGGTCACCGGCCAGCCGAAGTTCCTCGACCGGCTGATGCGGGTCAACATGCTGGACGTGGCGCTGGAGCACCCCTGGCTGCTGGAGAAGGTCGGCATCGACCCGTCCGTCGTCGACGGGATCAAGAACCTGCGGGTGCCGAAGCTCGCCGACAAGCTCTCGCTCGCGGTCAAGCTGCCGGAGATGCCGGGCGACGTCCGCCTGAAGCGGATCGAGGTCGAGAAGGAGGGCATCCGCGCCAAGATGACCGGCGCCGGCATCCCCTTCGGCGAGGCCGCGAAGTAGCGCCCGGAAGGGGCGCGGGGAACTGCGCGAGCAACCCGGCGCGCACCCGCGCTCCGCGACGTACCTGCTGGGGCACTCCCTCCCGGTATGCGTACCCCGCGCCGGGGTGCTGCGCTTGCCGGCCCTGCGCCTCGGCGCAGACCTCCCAAGCCCAGCGAGGTGCGCAGCACCCGTAGGCTTGGGGCGTGCTGCTGCTCGCTCTTGACACCGCAACCCCCGCCGTCACCGTCGCCCTGCACGACGCGGACGCGGACCGCACCCTGGCCGCCTCGGACCAGAACGACGCCCGCAGGCACGGCGAACTCCTGCTGCCGGCCGTCGACCGCGTCCTCGCCGAGGCGGGCCGGGCGCTGGCCGACGTCTCCGCCTTCGTCGTCGGCGTCGGCCCCGGCCCCTACACGGGGCTGCGCGTGGGCCTGGCGACGGCCGAAGCCTTCGGCGCCGCGCTCGGCACCCCGGTGTACGGACTGTGCACCCTCGACGGCATCGCGTACGCCTCCGGTCTGGACACCCCGTTCGTCGTCGCGACGGACGCCCGGCGCAAGGAGGTGTACTGGGCGCGGTACGCCGACTCCCGCACCCGCGAGGGCGAGCCCGCCGTCGACCGGCCGGCCGACCTCGCGGAGCAGGTCGCCGGCGTCCCCGCCGTCGGCGCGGGCGCCGTGCTCTACCGGGACACCTTCACGGGGCTGCGCGAGGAGCTCCCGGCCGACCAGTCGGCCACCTCGCTCGCGCGGCTCGCCGCCGAGACCCTCGCCGCCGAGGGCCCGGCCGGGTTCCTGCCGCCGCGTCCGCTCTACCTCCGCCGCCCGGACGCGCAGGTGCCCGCCAACTACAAGGTGGTCACCCCGAAGTGACCTCCCCGTCCGGTGCCCCGGCGCCCCCTCTGCCCCGGCTGCGCGAGATGCGCTGGT
The DNA here is from genome assembly GCF_012726235.1 of Streptomyces sp. HNM0574. GTDB lineage: Bacteria > Actinomycetota > Actinomycetes > Streptomycetales > Streptomycetaceae > Streptomyces. The sequence goes on along the minus strand of NZ_JAASAH010000002.1, from coordinate 609,909 downwards.
GGGACATCGAGGCGGTGCTCGGGCTCGAACACGAGCTGTTCCCCGAGGACGCCTGGACCGCGGGGCTGTTCTGGTCCGAACTCGCCCGCACCCGCGGCCCGTCGGCCACCCACCGCTACGTCGTCGCCGAGGCCGAGGACGGGCGCCTCGCCGGGTACGGCGGGCTCGCCACCACCGCGGGCACCGGCGACATCCAGACCATCGGCGTCCTCCCCGCGTACCGCGGCACCGGGCTCGCCGGACGGCTGATGGACGAACTCCTCGCCGCCGCCGTCCGGTTCGGCTGCCACGAGGTGCTGCTGGAGGTGCGCGTCGACAACGCCCCGGCCAAGCGGCTCTACGAGCGCTACGGCTTCCGCGCGATCGGCGTCCGCCGCGGCTACTACCAGCCGGGCAACGTCGACGCGCTCGTCATGCGCCGCGCACTCGACGACGGCGGCACCCCCGAGTCCTCTTCCTCCACGTCCCTCTCCACGCCCCCCGCTCAAGGAACGCACACCCATGGCTGACTCACGCGACGAGCCGCTCGTTCTCGGCATCGAGACCTCCTGCGACGAGACCGGCGTCGGTATCGTGCGCGGGCACACCCTGCTCGCGGACGCGGTCGCCTCCAGCGTCGACGCGCACGCCCGGTTCGGCGGCGTCGTCCCCGAGATCGCGAGCCGCGCCCACCTGGAGGCGATGGTCCCCACGATCGACCGCGCCCTGCGCGAGGCCGGCGTCTCCGCCCGCGACCTCGACGGGATCGCCGTCACCGCGGGCCCCGGGCTCGCCGGGGCGCTGCTCGTCGGCGTCTCCGCGGCGAAGGCGTACGCGTACGCGCTGGGCAAGCCGGTCTACGGCGTGAACCACCTGGCCTCGCACATCTGCGTCGACCAGCTCGAACACGGCGCGCTGCCCGAGCCGACCATGGCCCTGCTGGTCTCCGGCGGCCACTCCTCGCTGCTGCTCGCGCCCGACATCACCGCCGACGTGCGGCCGCTGGGCTCCACCATCGACGACGCGGCGGGCGAGGCGTTCGACAAGGTCGCCCGGGTCCTCAACCTCGGCTTCCCCGGCGGCCCCGTCATCGATCGGTACGCCCGCGAGGGCGACCCGGAGGCCATCGCCTTCCCGCGCGGGCTCACCGGGCCGCGGGACGCGCCGTACGACTTCTCCTTCTCCGGCCTGAAGACGGCCGTGGCCCGCTGGATCGAGGCGAAGCGGAACGCGGGCGAGGAGGTGCCGGTGCGGGACGTCGCCGCGTCCTTCCAGGAGGCGGTGACCGACGTGCTGACCCGCAAGGCCGTCCGCGCCTGCCGGGACGAGGGCGTGGACCACCTGATGATCGGCGGCGGCGTCGCCGCCAACTCGCGGCTGCGGGCGATGGCCGAGCGGCGCTGCGAGGACGCGGGCATCACGCTGCGCGTCCCCCGCCCGAAGCTGTGCACCGACAACGGCGCGATGGTCGCCGCGCTCGGCGCCGAGATGGTGGCCCGGAACCGGAACGCGTCCTCCTGGGACCTTCCGGCCGACTCCTCGCTGCCCGTCACCGAGCCGCACCTCCCGGCGGAGCCCGGCTGGGACGGCGGCCACGGGCACGGCCACTCCCACGATCACGACCACGTGCACGAGCTGAGCAGGAAGAACCTCTACGCCTGATGACCGTCGCCCTGATGTGGGAGGCCAAGTCGGCCCCCGGCCGCGGCCCCGAGCTCCTCGACTGGGCACGCGCCTGTGAGCTCGCACCAAAGCCGCTGCGCCGCGAGACCTTCTCGGCCCCCGGCGGCCGCGTCCTCGTCATCACCTGGTGGGACGCGGCCTACGACGCCGAGCTGCCCGAACTCCCCGACCCGGAAGCGGAATTGATCGCGCGGCCCGTGCACCGCTGGCGCTTCGAACAGGTCTGACGCCTCGCGCACCGCCCCGTAACGGGCCCTGGGGCGCGCGCTGTCAGTGGCACCGGGCAGGATGGTCGGACACCACAGCCACCGGCGCGGGCCCGTCACGGGCCGAGCAGCGCAGCACCGTTCTCGGGGGAGACGTCATGAGCCGTTCCGGCGCACAGCGCGGCGGGTTCCGCCGCGCCCCGGCCCGCGTGACCGCGGCCGTGGCCCTGCTGCTCGCGGCCCTCACCCTGCTCTCCTCGGGCGCCGCCACCGCGGCGCCCGGCGCGGGCCCGGACGAGAGCCAGACCGCCTATCTGGCCGAGCGGTTGCGCGAGAACCCGGTCTACGTCACCGACCAGGCCCCGCGCGTCACCCCGCGCTCCTCGGCCCCCGCCTTCGCCGAGCAGGCGAAGCGGACGGGCGTGCCCACGTACGTCATGGTGCTGCCCAGCGGCGTCACGGCGGGCCAGACCGATCTGCTGCCCGCCGTGCACGACCGGCTCGGCAAGGACGGCCTCTACCTGCTGCTCAACGACCGCGGGTACCAGACCGAGGCGGCCGCCTTCGGCGTCGACGTGCCGTACGAGGAGGCCGGCCGCGCCGCGCTCTACGAATCCCCGCACGACGCCACGTCGTTGGAGTACCTGACCCGCTTCGTCGACATCCTGCGGCTCGGCCCCGCCGGTGCCGAGGCCCGCGCCGAGAGCGCGGAGCGGAAGTACGGCGTCGACTCCGGCAACGAACCCGAGCGCGCCTACGTCACCGCCTGGGAGCGCGAGGAGCAGAGCAGGCTGACGGGGCTGCTGCTCGGCGGTGTGCCGGTGCTGGTCGTCGGCCTCGGCTGGTGCGTCCGACGGCGCGGCCGCCGGGTGCTGCACCCGCTGCTGCTGGTCGGCGTCGCCGGGGCCTCGGCGCTCGCCATCGGCTTCGGCGCCTCCGCCGCCTTCGACCAGAAGCGGGGCACCGGAGCGCCGCCCCCGACGGCGGAGGACATGCGGGCGCGGACCGACCGGGTGGTGGCCGGGCTGCGGGAGAGCCCGGTCTACGTCGATCCGGAGTCGCCCCGCCCGTTCTCCGGCGCCCAGTTGCGCACGCTGACCGCGCACGCGGAGAAGTCCCGCGTCCCGGTCCGCGTCGTGGTCGTGCCCTCCGCCTCGGACGATCCGGAGGGCGGCTCCGTCGAGTGGTTCGCCCGCGGTCTGCACCGGCAGCTGGCCGAGGACGGCGGCAGGGACGGCGCCGTGTATCTCCTGTCCGATCCGCGCCGGCCGCACGTCGAGATCGTCAACTTCGGCGTCCGGCTGGACGATTCGGGCCTCCAGAAGATCGACGACGCCGCCTTCGACGACGCCCAGCGGGAGTCCAGGAAGGCGGAAGCGGAGGGCGGCACCGGCGACGCCTCCGGCCTGTTCGCGCGGGTCGACGGCGTGATCGACGAGCTCGGCACCCTCGGTTCGGGCCCGCCGGGAGAGCCCTACCTGGGCCTCCCGCCCGAGACCCCGGACGAGGAGAACTACGTTCCCTCCCTCTTCTCCGGCGATCTGACGAGCGCCGCCTGGGAGGGCGCGGCCTGGGCCGCGGCGCTCAGCGGGCTGGTCGCGGCCGTGTCCGCGGGCGTCCGCAGGTCCCGCGCCGGGACGGGGGAGAAGCGGGGCCCGGCCGCCCCGAGCGGGCCCCGGGCGCCCGGCGCCGGATCGCTGCGCCGTACCGCGCGGCGTGAACTCGCCGAGCTGCGCGAGGAGTTCGACCGGCAGGGCGAGCACCTGCCGGACGCCGCGCGGGTGCGGGCCTGGGACTGCCTCGACGCGGCGTCCCTGCTGGCCGACCGCGACGCCGACGGCGCCGTCGACAAGGACGCCGACCAGCCCACCCTCATCGCCGCCGTCGCCCTCCTCCGCGTCGCCCGCGCCGCCCTGAGCACCAAGCCGTCCGACGAGGCCGCGCTCCCGCCGTACTTCTGCGGCGTCGACCCGCTGCACGGCCCGGCCACCGGCACCCGGAACGTTCGGCGTACGCGGGGCAAGCGGCGGGGGCAGCGGCGTCAGGTGTGCGCCGAGTGCGCGGCCCTGGCCGACGACCCGGGCACGGCCCGCACGCTGGGCGAGACCCGGCTGCTGCTGGTCGCGGACCCGGCGCGCGCGGGCAGGACGGTTCCGTACAACGCCGTTCCCGGGCCGCTGACCGGCAAGGGCGGCGCGTTCCTCGGTATCGACGAGGTCGTCAACAGCGTCCGGGAGGCCGCCGGTGTCCACTGATCCCCGCACGTCCCCGCCGGCCGCCCCGGCGTCCCGCGCGCTGACGCTGCTGCTCGCGGCGCTCCTCGCCTGGTGCCTCGCCGCCCCGGCGGCCGTCGCGGCGCCCGCCGAGAGCCCGGGGGAGCGGATCGCGAAGGCGCTGCGCGAGTCCCCGGTCTACGTCGACCCGGCGTACGAGAGCGTCGTACGCCCCGCCGAGCAGCGGGAGTTGGCGCAGCGGATCGAGCGGACGAAGATGCCGATCAAGGTGATCCTGGTGCCGCTCGCCACCGGCGACGAGTGGGGCGGCAAGTCGGACCAGCTCGCCGAGGCCGTACGCGACCGCCTCGGCGGGAAGGCGGGGTCCGGCGAGGAGGCCGCCTTCGTCACCATGAGCGACACCAGCGCCGACGCCCTGTCCGGCCACGACTGGCCGTTCGACAGGTTCCACGCGCTGGACGCCGTCGCCGCCGTCGACCACCAGCCCGACATGCGCGGCAAGCGGCTCGCCGCCCGCGTCGAACGCGCCGTCGACAACATCGCCTCCGGCGACGGCGACGCGATCTACGACAAGGCCACCGCCCACCTGGAGGACGGCACCGGCCGCGACGACGGCCCGGACGCGGGCAGCGGCTGGGCCCTGCCGCTCGCGCTGGGCGCCGCGCTCGTCGCCGTGCTCGGCACCGCCGGGTTCCTCCTGGTGCGCCGCCGCAGGTCGGCCGCGGCCGCGCCGTTCGCCGCGCCCCGGGCCGTGCTCGCGGCCGCGCGGGAGGCGGACGAGGCGAGCGTGCGGCGCCGCGCGCAGGAGGAAGTGGTCGCCTTCGGCGAGGAGTTGAGCACCGCGGAGACGGGCGACGGCGGCGATCCGGAGGCCCTGCGCCGGGCGCTCGACGCGTACACCGCGGCGGGCAGCGTGCTCGACCGCGCGGACGGTATCCCCGATCTCGCCGGTGTGCTCGCGCTGGTCGCCGAGGGGCGCGACGCGCTCGCCCGGGCGCCCCGCGCGTCGAGGAAGCGCCGCCCACTGCCGCTGTGCTTCTTCCACCCGCTGCACGGCCGCGCCCAGCGCCGCATCCGCTGGCGCCCCCTCGGCCGCCGGGACGCGCTGCACGTCGCCGTCTGCGCCGAGTGCCGCACGGCCGTCGCGGAGCGCCGGGCCCCCGCGGTCCTCACCGCACAGCACGAGGGCCGCGACGTCCCGTACTTCGAGGTCCCGGCCGAGCACAGCCTCTGGGCCGCGACGGGCTACGGCTCCCTCGGCGACGAACCGCTCGCGGACCGCGTGGCCCGCGGCGACTTCACCCGCGGCTGACGCTCGCGCTCACCGCAGCGGGTGCCCCAGCAGCATCGACGGGGCGCCCGCGACGCGGGTGAGGAAGACGGTGCACGCCTGCGGCCCGGACAGCTTGAGCTTCTTCCGCAGCTCCTCCGGCTCGACGGCCGAACCGCGCTTCTTCACCGTGACGACGCCGACCTCGCGCTCCCGCAGCAGTGCCCGCAGCTTCTTCACGTGGAAGGGCAGCACATCGGTGATCTCGTACCCGGTCGCGAACGGCGAGCTGCCCGGCTCGTCGGCCGTCACGTACGCGATGGTCGGGTCGATCAGCCGCCCGCCGAGCTCCTCGGCGACCTCCGCCACCAGATGCGCCCGGATCACCGCCCCGTCCGGCTCGTACAGGTACCGCCCCACGGGACCGGGCTCCGGATCGGGCAGCCCGCGCCCGGCCAGTGACCGCGGCCCGGGCAGCAGCGTCGCCCGCACGGCCCCGTCCGTGGCGCCGGAGCCGAACCAGAGCACCGCCTCCTTCACGTCCCCGCCGTCCGAGACCCACTCGGCCTCGGCGCCCTCCGGCACCGCCTCGTGCGGAATGCCGGGCGCCACCTTCAGCGCCGCACAGCGCGTCAGCCGGGCGGCGCCGACCGCCCAGGACAGCGGCGGCGAGTACGCCTCGGGGTCGAAGACCCTGCCCTTCCCGCCCCGCCGCGCCGGATCCACGAACACCGCGTCGTACCCGGTGACGTCGACGTCCGCGACCTCGGCGCGGCGCACCTCGATCAGCGAATCCAGGCCCAGCGCCCGCGCGTTGGCCTCCGCCACGGCGCAGGTCAGCGGGTCCCGGTCGACGGCCAGCACCCGGACTCCCGCGCGGGCCAGGGCGATCGCGTCCCCGCCGATCCCGCAGCACAGGTCGGCCAGGCTCCGTACGCCCAGCCCGTCCGCGAACCGTCCGGCGCGGTACGCGGCGACGCTCGCCCGCGTCGCCTGCTCGACGCCGTTCGGGGTGAAGTACATCCGGGCCGCGTCCTCGGCGCCGAACTTCGCCACCGCGCGCTGCCGCAGCCTGGCCTGGGCCAGTGCGGCCGTCACCAGCCCGGCGTCGTGCGAGCGCCGCAGCCGGGTGGCGACGGCCAGCTCCTGACCGGGGTCGTAGTCGTGCAGCGAGGCAAGCAGGGCCTGCCCCTCGTCGGTCAGCAGCCGGGAGAACGCGTCGAGATCCACGCGGCCCATTGTTCCCGCCCGGGTCCGCTCCCGGCGGGCGAGGGGCCCGTCACCGGAGGGGCTGACGCGGCGAACTGGCACTCTGGTTGACGGAGTGCTAACCGCGGCATAATGTCGACCCTGGCACTCTCCAGGTGGGAGTGCCAACCCTAGCGACGGGGCAGATCCGGCACCCGCGACGACGGATCTACCAGGTCGCCACCCCAGACATAAGACCCCGTGTTCCACGGATTGAGATCTCCGAAGGGGGAGGTCGGATCGTGACGACCGCCAGTTCCAAGGTTGCCATCAAGCCGCTCGAGGACCGCATCGTGGTCCAGCCGCTCGACGCCGAGGAGACCACGGCCTCCGGCCTGGTCATCCCGGACACCGCCAAGGAGAAGCCCCAGGAGGGCACCGTCCTGGCCGTGGGCCCGGGCCGGTTCGAGGACGGCCAGCGTCTGCCGCTCGACGTCAAGGTCGGCGACATCGTGCTGTACAGCAAGTACGGCGGCACCGAGGTGAAGTACAGCGGCGAGGAGTACCTCGTCCTCTCGGCTCGCGACGTTCTCGCGATCGTCGAGAAGTAAGTCACCGAAGCCGGAAGACATCTGCTTCTGTTCCGTGCCCCGTTCCCGCTGTGCATCTGTCAAGCAGCCGGGGCCGGGGCGCGGTTCGTTTGAGAGGACTTGAGCGCTCACATGGCGAAGATCCTGAAGTTTGACGAGGACGCCCGTCGCGCCCTCGAGCGGGGCGTCAACAGCCTTGCCGACACCGTCAAGGTCACCATCGGCCCCAAGGGCCGGAACGTGGTCATCGACAAGAAGTTCGGTGCCCCGACCATCACCAACGACGGCGTGACCATCGCCCGCGAGGTCGAGGCCGAGGACCCGTACGAGAACCTCGGCGCCCAGCTGGTGAAGGAGGTGGCGACCAAGACCAACGACATCGCGGGTGACGGCACCACCACCGCCACCGTGCTGGCCCAGGCCCTGGTCAAGGAGGGCCTGCGGAACGTCGCCGCCGGCGCCTCCCCGGCCGCCCTGAAGAAGGGCATCGACGCCGCGGTCAAGGCGATCTCGGACGAGCTGCTCTCCGCGGCCCGCCCGATCGACTCCAAGGAGGACATCGCCTCCGTCGCCGCCCTGTCCGCGCAGGACAAGCAGGTCGGCGAGCTCATCGCCGAGGCGATGGACAAGGTCGGCAAGGACGGTGTCATCACCGTCGAGGAGTCCCAGACCTTCGGCCTGGAGCTGGACTTCACCGAGGGCATGGCCTTCGACAAGGGCTACCTCTCGCCGTACATGGTGACCGACCAGGAGCGTATGGAGGCCGTCCTCGACGACCCGTACATCCTGATCCACCAGGGCAAGATCAGCTCCATCCAGGACCTGCTGCCGCTGCTCGAGAAGATCATGCAGTCCGGTGGCTCCAAGCCGCTGCTGATCATCGCCGAGGACGTCGAGGGCGAGGCGCTCTCCACCCTCGTGGTGAACAAGATCCGCGGCACCTTCAACGCCACCGCGGTCAAGGCCCCCGGCTTCGGTGACCGCCGCAAGGCGATGCTGCAGGACATGGCGACCCTCACCGGCGCCACCGTCATCGCCGAGGAGGTCGGCCTCAAGCTCGACCAGGCCGGTCTGGACGTGCTGGGCTCCGCCCGCCGCGTCACCATCACCAAGGACGACACCACGATCGTCGACGGTGCCGGCAAGGCCGACGAGGTCGAGGGCCGCGTCGCGCAGATCAAGGCCGAGATCGAGGCCACGGACTCCGACTGGGACCGCGAGAAGCTCCAGGAGCGTCTGGCCAAGCTCGCCGGCGGTGTCTGCGTGATCCGCGTCGGTGCCGCGACCGAGGTCGAGCTCAAGGAGAAGAAGCACCGTCTGGAGGACGCCATCTCCGCGACCCGCGCCGCGGTCGAGGAGGGCATCGTCTCCGGTGGTGGCTCCGCGCTCGTCCACGCGGGCAAGGTCCTCGACGGCTCCCTCGGCAAGCAGGACGACGAGGCCACCGGTGTCGCCGTCGTGCGCCGCGCGGTCGTCGAGCCGCTCCGCTGGATCGCCGAGAACGCGGGCCTCGAGGGCTACGTCATCACCTCGAAGGTGGCGGAGCAGGAGGCCGGCCACGGCTTCAACGCGGCCACCGGCGAGTACGTCGACCTGGTCAAGGCCGGCGTCATCGACCCGGTCAAGGTGACCCGCTCCGCGCTGGAGAACGCCGCCTCCATCGCCTCGCTGCTGCTCACGACCGAGACCCTGGTCGTCGAGAAGCCCGCCGAGGAGGAAGAGGCCGCCGCCGGTCACGGCCACGGCCACGCCCACTGAGGCACTCAGGCACGGAAGAGGCCCGGCACCCCCACGGGGGGAGCCGGGCCTCTCGGTTTTCCGGAGGGCGGGTGCGTGAACAGCCCGCCGCGCGGCCGCGGTTGGCCGCGCTAGTCCCGGAAGCGCCGCCCCGCCCCGTTCGAGGCCCGCGCGATGAGCGACGAGGGCACCAGCTTGGAGACCCCGGTCAGTGCCTTGTAGCGCGGGTCAGGCACGGACAGGTTCCGCCCGCGCGCCAGGTCCTTCATCGCCGCGTTCACCAGCTTGTCCGCGTCGAGCCACATCCAGCCCGGGATCGAGCCGGTGTCCATCTCGGCCCGCGAGTGGAACTCCGTCCGCACGAACCCGGGGCACAGCGCCATCAACCGCACGCCGGTGCCCGCCAGTTCCTGCGCGGCCCCCAGCGTGAACTGCACGACCCAGGACTTGCTCGCCCCGTACGTCCCGCGCGGCACGAAGGCCGCGACGGAGGAGACGTTCACGACGCCGCCCCGGCCGCGCTCGCGCATCACCTGGGCGGCCGCCGTGGTCAGCCGGAGCACGGCCTCGCAGTGGACCTTGAGCATCTTCAGCTCCTCGTCCATCGGCACGTCCGGATAGGTGCCCTTGTGCCCGAACCCGGCGTTGTTGACCAGCAGTTCGACGGGCCGCGCCGGGTCCCGCAGCCGGTCCTCGACGGCCTCGATGCCCGCGTCCGTGGCCAGGTCGGCGGCGAGCACCTGAGCCTCGATGCCGTGCCGGTCGTGCAGTTCCGTCGCCTGTTTCCGCAGCCGGTCCGCGTCCCGGGCGACGAGCACCACATCGTGTCCGTCGCGGGCCAGCCGCCGGGCGAACGCGGCGCCGATACCGGCGGTCGCTCCTGTGATCAACGCAGTCGTCATGGGGGGCACGGTATCGGGGCCGCACGCCCCCTCCCGACCCGGACCGACGCGAGGAGCCCTAGCCGCTCGTCCGGTTGCCGACCTTCCGCCACACCTCGGGATGCAACGCCTCCCGCCCGGCGGCGGCGACCCGGGGCAGCAGCCCCGGCTCGGTCGTCACCGCGCGGAAGACCAGCGCGACGGTGACGTCGTGCCCGGGCCGGTGCTCGACGGCGATCGCGTCCCCGGCGCGTACCTCGCCGGGCTCCAGCACCCGCAGGTACGCGCCGGGCAGCGCCGCCGCGGTGAACCGCTTCACCCAGCCGCGCTCGCCCAGCCGCCCCGCGAAGGTCCGGCAGGGCACCCGCGGCGAGGTGACCTCCAGCAGCACGTCGGCACCGATCCGCCAACGCTCCCCGACGAGGGCGCCGTTGACGTCGATTCCGGAGGTGGTGAGGTTCTCGCCGAAGAGGCCGGGCGCCAACTCCCGCCCCAGCGCCCGCTCCCATTCGTCCAGGTCCTCGCGGGCGTAGGCGTACACGGCCTGGTCGTCACCGCCGTGCCGGCGACGGTCCCCGATCGCGTCCGTCACCAGCCCGCTGCCGCCCTCGCCCTTCGGGCCGGGGGCCCGGACGGCGACGGGCCCGCCCGCGGGCCGCTTGTCGATCGCGGTGCGGGCATCGGCGTACGCCGGATCCCGTAACGGTCCGGTGTTCACGGAGACCAGCTGCATGCCTCCACGCTAGCCCCGGCCGTGCGCCGGCGGCAGCTCGCGGCTCAGGAAACTCCGGGCCCCGCGGCCGACTCCAGGTGCCCCAGCATCGCCCCGACCGCGGGCACCCGCTCCAGGTCGGGCAGCGTCAGCGCGACGACCTCGCGCCGCACCTCGGGCGCCAGCCGCACCGTCCGCGTCCCCTTCGGCCGCACCGACTCCACGGCCAGCTCGGGCAGGACGGCCACCCCGAGCCCGGCGCCGACGAGCCCGACGACGGCCGGGTAGTCGTCCGTCGCGAAGTCGATGCGTGGCGTGAACCCGGCCCGCTCGCACACCTCGACGAGATGCCGCCGGCACCGCGGGCACCCGGCGATCCACGGCTCCCCGGCGAACGTGCCGATGCCGATCCCGTCGCCCGCTTCGTCACCCCCGCCGTCCGCGAACGGGTGCCCCTCCGGCACGAGTCCGACGAGCCGGTCGGTGAGCAGCGGCCGGACCACCAGGTCGTCCCACTCGGGCGAGGCGTCGTAGCGGAAGGCCAGCGCGATCTCGCACTCGCCCTCGCGCAGCATGTCCACCGACCGCGGCGGCTCCGCCTCCACCAGCGAGACCCGGGTGCCGGGGCTCCCGGCGCGCATGGCGGCGACGGCGGTGGGCACGAGCGTGGAGCTGCCGCTGGGGAAGGAGACGAGCCGGACGCGTCCGGTGCGCAGCCCGGCGATCGCGGCGACCTCGTCCTCGGCCGCCGTCAGCCCCGCCAGAATCCCGGCCGCGTGCCGCACCAGCGCCTCACCGGCCTCCGTGAGCCGCAGCGCCCGCCCGGTACGCACCACCAGCGGCGTCCCCGCGGACTGCTCCAACGCCTTCATCTGCTGGCTGACCGCGGGCTGGGTACAGCCGAGCTCGCGGGCGGCGGCGGCGAAGGAGCCGCTCTGCGCGACGGCGCGGAGCACACGGAGATGGCGGGCCTCGAACATGCTTCGAGCATAAGCGGAGCTTGGGGGCAACCGGAAAATCCCGGCCACGACTTTGCCCGGAGCTCCGGACGCCCCACGCAGAACGCCGCCCCGGATACGGCCGGTTGGCCGGACCCGGGGCGGCGCCCTCCAGGGTGAACGTTTCTGCCTATCCGCCCGACGCGCTCTTGGCCGTCACCAGACGGCTGCGCGCGCGTCCCATGAGCTCCTCGCGTTCGTCCTCCGTGAGGCCGCCCCATACGCCGTACGGCTCCCGTACGGCCAGTGCGTGTGCCGCGCACTCGGCGCGGACCGGGCACCGCATGCACACCTCTTTCGCTGACGCCTCGCGCGCGCTGCGGGCCGCTCCCCGCTCTCCCTCGGGGTGGAAGAAGAGGGAGCTGTCCACGCCGCGGCAGGCAGCGAGCAGCTGCCAGTCCCACAGGTCGGCGTTGGGGCCCGGGAGGCGGGAGAAGTCTGCCATTGCGCGTCCTCTCGATGGCGTGCTGAGGCTCACGAGTCATGCGTACGTAAATATGACTCATTGCGAATCTAGTCACATGTGGAGCGAAACGGAAGGTTCTCCGGCTAATACGACCTAAATAGGGCAAATCGGTACAGGTGGGGAGTAGTGAAACCGAGTCCCGCGAGGTGGCTGAACTGTGTACGGCCAATCACGTAGAGTGCCGATCGCGACGGCTGAAAGCCGTAACTCTTTTGGGTGACCGTCGTTGAGAGTGCGTAGGCGGTTGGCGGAAACGGCTCGGAGCCCTGCCTCCGGAGCCCGCAATCGCCCAGGTGACGACTTGTAACAGCCTGGAGGCTCAAGGTGATGCGCAGCAGCTGCGGAGGGCGGTCATGACTTCCGTCCTCGTATGCGACGACTCCCCGCTTGCCCGAGAGGCGCTCCGCCGCGCGGTCGCGACCGTGCCCGGTGTCGAGCGTGTGACGACGGCGGCCAACGGCGAGGAAGTTCTCCGCCGCTGGGGTGCCGACCGTTCCGACCTGATCCTGATGGACGTACGGATGCCCGGCCTGGGAGGCGTGGAGACCGTGCGGCGGCTGCTGTCCGCCGACCCGGGCGCGCGCATCATCATGCTGACCGTCGCCGAGGATCTCGACGGGGTCGCGCTGGCCGTGGCCGCGGGCGCGCGCGGCTATCTCCACAAGGACGCCTCGCGGGCCGAGCTGCGCGCGACCGTCACGCAGGCCCTGGCCGACCCGACCTGGCGGCTCGCCCCCCGGCGGCTGCGTTCGGCCGAGATGGGCGCGGCCCCGACGCTCACGGCGCGCGAGATCCAGGTGCTGGAGGGCATGAGCCACGGCCGTTCCAACGCCGAGATCGGGCGCGAGCTGTTCCTCTCCGAGGACACCGTGAAGACGCACGCGCGGCGGCTGTTCAAGAAGCTGGGCGCTTCGGACCGTGCGCACGCCGTCGCACTCGGCTTCCGCTGGGGCCTCGTCCGCTGACGGCGGTCCGTCCGGTACCTCACATCCGCCGGCTGCCCGCCCGTTCCCCGGCCCGCCCCTCTTCCGGCTCGCGGAAGCCGTTCGGGCCCGTCATCACCGCGTCGCGTACGCGGGCGGGCCGCGGGGAATCCCGTGGGGAGGGCGGGATGGCGGAACCGGGCGACGGGCACACTAATCTCACGCGTGCCGCATGCTTGAGGTATGGAGTTCCTCGGGGACCGTTCGGTCAGGCGTGAGGGGAGGGCACGGGACATGGGGACCGGTGCACCTGCTCATAACGCTTCGGTGCACAACCACGGGAGTGGTGCGGCGGATCGTCGGACCTCGGTGCACCATGGACCGATGCGCGACGACGGGCAGGAGGGCAGGACGAGTGTGAGCGCCCTCGTGCAGCGTGCCGTCGAGGGCGACGAGCAGGCCACGCACGACCTCCTCGCGCATGTGCACCCGCTGGCGCTGCGCTACTGCCGCACCCGTCTGACCCGTCTCCCCGGTGACGCCCGCCACTTCGTCGACGACCTCGCGCAGGAAGTCTGCATCGCGGTGCTGTGCGCGCTGCCGCGCTACCGGGACACGGGCAAGCCGTTCGAGGCGTTCGTCGTCGCCATCGCCCAGCACAAGGTCGCCGACCTGCAGCGGGCCGCGATGCGCGGGCCCGGGAGCACCGCCGTCCCCTCGGACGAGATGCCCGAGCGGCCCGACGACTCACTGGGGCCCGAGGAGCGTGCGCTGCTCAGCAGCGACGCCGAGTGGGCGAAGAAGCTTCTGGCCAACCTTCCCGAGCACCAGCGTGAACTGGTGCTGCTGCGCGTCGCCGTCGGGCTGACCGCGGAGGAGACGGGGCAAATGCTCGGAATGTCCCCGGGGGCCGTGCGCGTTGCTCAGCACAGGGCGTTGAGTCGACTCAGGGCGCTGGCCGAGCAGTAGGGGCCGGCGGCTGATACGGAAGCAGTCTTTCCGGGCCGTTAGCATGGACGTCCGCGCCAGGGCAAGCATTGGAAAGGTGTCATGACAGCAGACAGCCTCGGGGCAGACGGACTGCCCGCCAAATTCGCCATGCTCGGGCTGACATACGACGATGTGCTGCTGCTGCCCGGCGAGTCGGACATGGCACCGCAGGACATCGACACCAGCTCGTACATCTCGCGGAACGTCCGTGTGAACGTGCCGCTGCTGTCGGCCGCCATGGACAAGGTCACCGAAGCCCGCATGGCGATCGCCATGGCCCGTCAGGGCGGCGTCGGTGTGCTCCACCGCAACAGCTCGATCGAGGACCAGGCCGCGCAGGTCGACCGCGTGAAGCGGTCCGAGTCCGGGATGGTCACCGACCCGATCACCATCCGTCCGGACGCGACGCTGCGTGAGGCCGACGAGCTGTGCGGGCGGTTCCGGATCAGTGGCGTGCCGGTCACCGACGGCGCGGGCAAGCTGCTCGGCATCGTCACCAACCGCGACATGGCCTTCGAGCTGGACCGCGGCCGTCAGGTGCGCGAGGTCATGACGCCGATGCCGCTGGTCACCGGCAAGGTCGGGATCTCGCGGGACGACGCGATGGAGCTGCTGCGGCGGCACAAGATCGAGAAGCTTCCGCTGGTCGACGACAGCGGCGTGATCAAGGGTCTGATCACGGTCAAGGACTTCGTGAAGGCCGAGCAGTACCCGCTGGCCGCCAAGGACAGCGAGGGCCGGCTGCTCGTCGGCGCGGCCGTCGGTGTCGCGGGCGACGCGTACGAGCGGGCCCAGGCGCTGGTCGAGGCCGGGGTGGACTTCATCGTCGTCGACACCGCGCACGGGCACTCGAAGCTCGTCGGGGACATGGTCGCCAAGATCAAGTCGAACGCCGCCGTCGACGTCATCGGCGGCAACATCGCCACCAGGGACGGCGCCAAGGCGCTCGTCGACTCGGGTGTGGACGGCATCAAGGTCGGCGTCGGCCCCGGCTCGATCTGCACCACCCGCGTCGTCGCCGGTATCGGCGTCCCGCAGGTCACGGCGATCTACGAGGCCGCGCAGGCCGCCAAGGACGCCGGGGTTCCGGTGATCGGCGACGGCGGTCTCCAGTACAGCGGCGACATCGCCAAGGCGCTCGTCGCCGGTGCGGACACGGTGATGCTCGGCAGCCTGCTCGCGGGCTGCGAGGAGTCGCCCGGTGAGCTGCTGTTCATCAACGGCAAGCAGTACAAGTCGTACCGGGGCATGGGCTCGCTGGGTGCGATGCAGACGCGCGGCGGCGCGAAGTCGTACAGCAAGGACCGCTACTTCCAGGAGCAGGTCAGCGGCGACGACAAGCTCATCCCGGAGGGCGTCGAGGGCCAGGTGCCCTACCGTGGTCCGGTGTCCGCGGTGGTGCACCAGCTGGTCGGCGGGCTGAAGCAGTCGATGTTCTACGTCGGCGGGCGGACCGTCCCCGAGATGAAGGACAACGGCCGCTTCGTGCGGATCACCTCGGCGGGGCTCAAGGAGAGCCACCCGCACGACATCCAGATGACCACCGAGGCACCCAACTACACGCGGCGCTGAGCGACCGCCTGGCATTCCGGACCCCGTCCGCCAGGTGCGGTGACGTGTCGGAGCCCGCGGCCGGACCCCCGGCCGCGGGCTCCGGCGTGTCGGCGATACTGGAGCGGCACACCACAGCGAAGGGCTTTCACACGTGACTGAGATCGAGATCGGGCGCGGCAAGCGCGGACGGCGGGCGTACGCCTTCGACGACATCGCCGTGGTGCCCAGCCGCCGTACGCGCGACCCGAAGGAGGTCTCGATCGCCTGGCAGATCGACGCCTACCGCTTCGACCTGCCGTTCCTCGCGGCCCCCATGGACTCCGTCGTCTCCCCGAAGACCGCCATCCGGATCGGTGAGCTGGGCGGACTCGGCGTGCTGAACCTCGAGGGCCTGTGGACCCGGTACGAGGACCCGGAGCCGCTGCTCGCGGAGATCGCCGAGCTGGACGACGAGACGGCGAACCGGCGGATGCAGGAGCTCTACGCCGAGCCGATCAAGGAAGAGCTGATCGGCCAGCGCATCCGTGAGGTGCGGGACGCCGGTGTCGTCACGGCGGCGGCGCTGTCGCCGCAGCGGACGGCCGAGTTCTCCAAGGCCGTCGTCGACGCGGGCGTGGACCTGTTCGTCATCCGCGGCACGACGGTCTCGGCCGAGCACGTCTCCGGTGCAGCCGAGCCGCTCAACCTCAAGCAGTTCATCTACGAGCTGGACGTCCCGGTGATCGTCGGCGGCTGCGCCACGTACACCGCCGCGCTGCACCTGATGCGTACCGGTGCCGCGGGTGTCCTCGTCGGCTTCGGCGGCGGTGCCGCGCACACCACGCGGAACGTGCTGGGCATCCAGGTGCCGATGGCCACCGCCGTCGCCGATGTCGCGGCGGCCCGCCGGGACTACATGGACGAGTCCGGCGGCCGGTACGTGCACGTCATCGCGGACGGCGGCGTGGGCTGGTCCGGCGACCTGCCGAAGGCCGTGGCCTGCGGTGCGGACGCCGTGATGATGGGCTCGCCGCTCGCCCGGGCGACGGACGCGCCGGGGCAGGGCTACCACTGGGGCATGGAGGCCGTGCACGCCGACGTGCCGCGCGGCAAGCGCGTGCACCTGGGCGTCGTCGGCTCCACCGAGGAGGTCCTGCTCGGCCCCTCGCACACCCCCGACGGTTCGATGAACTTCTTCGGCGCGCTGCGGCGGGCCATGGCCACGACGGGGTACTCGGAGCTCAAGGAGTTCCAGCGCGTCGAGGTCACCGTCACGCGCTGACCCCCGGCCCACCGGGAAACGCGGACGAGGGGCCCGCGGCGTACGTTCTCGCGTACGCCGCGGGCCCCTCGTCGTGTGCGGGTGCCCGTCAGAGCCGGTGGGCCGCGCCCGTGGGGCTGGCGCCGCGGGTGTCGAGCAGCAGCTGGGCCTTGGCGGCGAGACCCTGCAGGTCGTAGGTGCGGTGGTGCTGGAGGAGGACGGTCAGGTCGGCGGCCGCGGCGGCCTCGTAGAGCGAGTCGGCGCGGGGCACGGGCTGGTCGGCGACGTGCCACTGCATCACGTAGGGGTCGTGGTAGCCGAGCTGGGCGCCCAGTTCCTTGAGGCGGGTGGCGACCTCGCGGGCGGGGGCGCCCTGCTGGTCGGCCAGGTCCGGCTTGTAGGTGACGCCGAGCAGCAGGACGCGGGCGCCGCGCGCCGACTTGCCGTGCTCGTTGAGCAGCGCGGCCGCGCGCTGGGCCACGTAGCGGGGCATCCGGGAGTTGGCCTCCTGGGCGACCTCGACCATGCGCAGCGGGTAGCCGAGCGAACGGCTGCGGTACGCCAGGTAGTTGGGGTCGACGGGCTCGCCGTGGCCGCCGACGCCGGGTCCTGGGCGGAACGCCTGGAAGCCGAACGGTTTGGTCTCGGCGCAGCGGATCACGTCCCACAGGTCGACGCCGATGTCGTGGCAGAAGACCGCCATCTCGTTCACCAGCGCGATGTTGACCTGCCGGTAGTTGATCTCCAGCAGCTTCGTCGTCTCGGCCTCGCGCGGGCCGCGGGCGCGGACGACCTTGTCGGTGAGCCGCCCGTAGAAGGCCGCGGCCGCCTCGGTGCAGGCGGGGGTGAGGCCGCCGATGACCTTCGGGGTGTTGGCGTAGCCGTACCTGCGGCTGCCGGGGTCGGTGCGCGCGGGGGAGCAGGCGAGGTGGAAGTCGCGGCCGGCGCGCAGGCCGGAGCCGTCCTCCAGGATCGGGCGGAGCACGTCCTCGGTGCTGCCCGGGTAGACGGTCGATTCGAGGATCACCGTCGTACGCGGGCGCAGCCGGGAGGCGAGGGTGCGGGCCGCCGCGCGTACGGCGCCGAGGTCGAGGGCGCGGTCGGCGCCGAGCGGGGTGGGCGCGCAGATCACGGCGGTGCGGGAGCGGCCGAGGTGCGCCGGGTCGCTGGTGGCGCGGAAGCCGCGGGAGAGCATGCGGCGCAGTTCGGCGGCGGTCAGCGGGGCGTCGGCCGGCGGGCGGCCCGCGTTGAGCCCGGCGACGGTCTCCTCGTCGGGGTCGTACCCGAGGGTGCTGATGCCGGCGGCCACGGCTGCCTGCACCACCGGGAGACCCGAATGACCGAGTCCGTACACGGTGAGATCTGCGGGCATGACGGACATCCTTCTCCTAGCGCACCGAGGAGGGCTTCGCTCTGCGTCACCTGGGAGGCCCGGCCTCCCGTCCCCCGGGAAGCCCCGTCCGCGCGCCCGGTGGGGCGAGAGCGGTGCTCCCGGTGGGCGTCGCGAGTTGTGCGCGACGCGATTTCAGGTTAAGGGCCTATATGACAGTTATGCGGTATTGCGTCCCTGGCAGGGCCGACGCACGGCCAAAGTCGCGGGAATGGGGGACCATCGGCAGGGGAGCGGGTACGACGAGGGCACCGGCGACGGACGGGCAGCAGGACACCGGCGAGGGCGCGGCGGCGGGCACGGCCACGGAGCGTCCGGCGGCCACCGGG
Organism: Streptomyces sp. HNM0574; assembly: GCF_012726235.1. GTDB lineage: Bacteria > Actinomycetota > Actinomycetes > Streptomycetales > Streptomycetaceae > Streptomyces. The sequence goes on along the minus strand of NZ_JAASAH010000002.1, from coordinate 591,539 downwards.
CCGCGGCGGCCGCGCCGGGACATCCGAGCAAGCGACACCACCCCGAGCAGGAGGCAGCGTTGAGGACACCGACACTGGGACCCGAGCAGCGTGCCGAGGCGCTGGCCCGGATGGCCGAGCGCGAGCTGGACGTGCTGGTCGTCGGCGGCGGAGTCGTCGGCGCGGGCATCGCCCTGGACGCGGCGACGCGCGGTCTGTCCACCGGAATCGTGGAGGCGCGGGACTGGGCCTCCGGCACCTCCAGCCGGTCCAGCAAGCTCATCCACGGTGGGCTGCGCTACCTGGAGATGCTCGACTTCGCGCTGGTACGCGAGGCGTTGAAGGAGCGCGGGCTGCTGCTCCAGCGGCTGGCCCCGCACCTGGTGCGTCCGGTGCCGTTCCTCTACCCGCTGGAGCACCGCGGCTGGGAGCGGCTGTACGCGGGCACGGGCGTGGCCATGTACGACGCGATGTCGGTCTCGTCCGGGCACGGGCGCGGGCTGCCGACGCACCGTCACCTCTCGCGCCGGCACGCCCTGCGCGTCGCGCCCTGTCTGCGCAAGGACGCGCTGGTCGGCGCGCTCCAGTACTACGACGCGCAGATGGACGACGCGCGGTACGTCACGACGCTGGTGCGGACCGCCGTCAGCTACGGCGCCGAGGCGGCGAACCGGGCGCGGGTCGTCGGCTTCCTCCGTGAGGGGGAGCGGGTCGTCGGCGCCGAGGTGGAGGACCTGGAGCAGGGCGGCCGGTTCGAGGTGCGCGCGAAGCAGGTCGTCAACGCCACCGGCGTGTGGACCGACGACACCCAGGGACTCATCGCGGAGCGCGGCCAGTTCCACGTCAAGGCGTCGAAGGGCATCCACCTCGTCGTACCGCGGGACCGGATCAACTCCACCACGGGTCTGATCCTGCGCACCGAGAAGAGCGTGCTGTTCGTGATCCCGTGGGGCAGGCACTGGATCATCGGGACGACCGACACCAGCTGGGAGCTCGACAAGGCGCACCCGGCGGCCTCCAGCGCCGACATCGACTACCTGCTCGACCACGTCAACTCGGTGCTGGCGGTGCCGCTGACGCGGGACGACGTCGAGGGCGTCTACGCGGGTCTGCGGCCGCTGCTGGCGGGGGAGTCGGACGCGACGAGCAAGCTCTCGCGGGAGCACACCGTCGCGCATCCCGTCCCCGGTCTGGTCGTCATCGCGGGCGGCAAGTACACGACGTACCGGGTGATGGCGAAGGACGCCGTCGACGAGGCGGTGCACGGGCTGGACCACCGGGTCGCCGAGTGCTGCACGGAGGACGTGCCGCTGGCGGGGGCCGAGGGGTATCCGGCGATGTGGAACGCGCGGGCCCGGATCGCCGCCAGGAACGGGCTGCACGTGGCGCGGGTCGAGCATCTGCTGGGCCGCTACGGCTCGTTGGCCGACGAGCTGCTGGAGCTGATCGCCGAGGACCCGAAGCTCGGCGAGCCGCTGCCGGCGGCGGACGACTACCTCAAGGCGGAGATCGTCTACGCCTGCACCCACGAGGGCGCCCGGCACCTGGACGACGTGCTGACCCGGCGGACGCGCATCTCCATCGAGACCTTCGACCGGGGCACGCGGAGCGCGCGGGAGTGCGCCGAGCTGATGGCGGGCGTCCTCGGCTGGACGGCGGACCAGGTGGACCGCGAAGTCGCGCACTACGAGAAGCGGGTGGAGGCCGAGCGCGAGTCGCAGCGGCAGCCCGACGACCTCACGGCCGACGCGGCACGACTGGGCGCGGAGGACATCGTTCCGCTGTAGCGCCGGATGTGCGGGGGTATGCGCGGTCCGGTGCGGACGCGTTCGTCACAGGTCTGTGACGGTGTCGGGCGCGTGACGGGCTTTCCGGGGCGCGGCGTGCGGGTGCGCGCGCCGGTGTGTGCGCGGCTCGACGTTGAACATGGCGGAAGTGTGGGCAAGTTGTGAACAGCGGCTCCGTCCGGGACCCTGTGGGGCGTCCCGGGCGGAGCCGTCCGGCGTCCCGTCGCGGACCGCCGGGGGCCCGCACCGACGGGCATCGGGAGGGGTGGGGGAGCACCCCTGTGTCTCCCGGTAACCACGGGCACGGATGTGGGGCAGCTGTGGAGCCCCCGTACGTGACTTGTCAGAGCCATAGTCCACAATGAAGGCTCTGCGAGGGCGGCTTGGGCTCGACGCAGAGGGGACACAAGGGGATTCATGAGCGAGGACGCAGGACGGCTGGTAGGGAAGCGCTATCGGCTCGGGGGTGTCCTCGGCCGCGGCGGTATGGGCACCGTGTGGCGTGCGGAGGACGAGATCCTCGGCCGCACGGTCGCGGTGAAGGAACTGCGTTTCCCGGCGAGCGTCGACGAGGACGAGAAGCAGCGCCTCGTGACGCGAACGCTCCGTGAGGCCAAGGCGATTGCCCGCATCCGCAGCGGCAGCGCCGTCACCGTCTTCGACGTCGTCGACGAGGACGGCCGCCCCTGGATCGTCATGGAACTCGTCGAGGGCCGCTCCCTCGCCGACCAGATACGGGAGGACGGTCCGCTGGAGCCGCAGCGCGCGGCCGAGGTCGGACTCGCCATCCTCGACGTGCTGCGCGCCGCGCACCGCGAGGGCATCCTCCACCGGGACGTCAAGCCGTCCAACGTGCTTCTGGAGGACGGCACCGGCCGGGTCGTCCTCACCGACTTCGGCATCGCGAAGGTCGAGGGCGACCCCTCCGTCACCAGCACCGGCATGCTCGTCGGCGCCCCCTCGTACATCTCGCCCGAGCGGGCGCGCGGCAAGCCGCCGGGCCCGCCCGCCGACCTGTGGTCCCTCGGTGGCCTGCTGTTCGCGGCGGTCGAGGGCCGTCCGCCGTACGACAAGGGCTCGGCGATCTCCACGCTGACGGCCGTGATGACCGAGCCCGTCCCCGAGCCCGAACGGGCCGGCGGGCTGCGCGAGGTCATCTTCGGGCTGCTCGCCAAGGACCCGGACGAGCGGCTGGACGTGGCCGCCGCGCAGGCGCTGCTGCGCCCCGTCGCCGCAGGGGAGAAGCCGGGCGACGCCGCCGGGGCCCCGGCGGACGCCACCCGCAGCATGCCGGTGCCGCCGGAGCCGGAGGGGGACGGTGCCTCGTCGGCAGGGGCCAAGGGGGGCTCGGCGAAGGGGAGTTCAGGCAAGAGCGGGGGCTCCCGGAGCGGGAAGAAGGGGGCCGCTGCGGCCGGGGTCGCCGCTGTCGCGGGTTCGGGCTCCGGTTCGGGCTCCGGTGGTTCGGGGGCCAAGTCCGGTGCTTCGGGGGCGGCTTCCTCGGGTTCCGGTTCGGGTTCCGCTTCCGGTGCGGGCAAGGGGAAGAGCGCCGGTGCCGCCGCGGTGAGTGGCGGGCTGCCCGCCGAGGCGCCCGCGGCTGCCGCCGGGACGTCCGGGGGCGGGACGGCCTCCGGCAAGGGTTCCGGTGCGGGAGCGTCCGGGGGTGGCGCGGCGGCCGTCGAGTCGGTGCGCGCCTTTGTGACGGGGCTGCCGCGCAGGGCGGTCGGGATCGCGGCCGCGGTCGTCGTGGCCGTCTGCGTGCTGGTCGGTGCCGTCGCGCTGTCGACGGCCGACGGTGACGACAAGGGCGGCAGCGCGCGGCAGGAGAGCGGCGCGGGCGGCGAGAAGCCCTCCGGCGCGAGCGGGAAGGGGGACGACGCGAAGGCCCCCGGCGACGGCGGCAAGGACGAGGACGCCTCCGGTTCCGACGACGCGGCCGAGCCCGCCCCCGAGAAGGACGACAAGGGGGAGAAGGACGAGAAGGAGGACAAGGGGGACGGCGGAGAGCTGCCGGAGGCGTACCGGAAGGTCACGGACAACCGGTTCCACTTCGCCCTGGGGATGCCCGACGGGTTCGAGCACGTCGGCATAGCGGGCCAGAACTCGGGTGCCCGGTACGCCGGTTCGGACGGGCTGCCCAAGATCCAGATCGACTTCAACGCCCGCCCGCTGTCGGACGCCGCCTCCGCCTGGCGCCAGCTGGAGCCCTCCGTCCGGGCGAGCAGCAACGGGTACCAGCGGCTCAGTCTGAAGTCGGTTGACTGGCGGGACTATCCGACCGTCGCCGACTGGCAGTTCCTCCGCGAGGAGGACGGCAAGAAGGTGCGGGTGCTCAACCGCGGCTTCAAGGTGGACGACTCGCACGGCTACGCGATCATGATCACCTGCGCGGCCGACAAGTGGGACGAGAAGGAGTGCAAGACGCTCCGCGAGACCGCCTTCAAGAGCTTCAAGCCGACCGACTGAGGTGACCGGACGGGTACGTCCGGGGCTGCCACGTCGAACTCACGGTCGGATCACGGGCGTTGGGAGCCCGGCGGAAAGGGGAAAGCTGCCCGAGGGGGCTCCGGTCGCCGGTGGGGCGGCGCGGGAACGCTCGGGCACGTATCGTGAATGAGTGTGGGCCGTATACGTCCGCAATGGTGCGGACGTAGCGAGGAATTGACGGCTCGCGCCGCTTTGGGGAGGCGTCGTGAACGACAACGCGGGCTACGGGGACCGCCTGCTCGCCGGTCGCTACCGCCTGCCTCCCCTCCTCCCCGGTGACTACGCCGGAGGTATCGCCTACGACACGGCCAGTGGGCAGGACGTGTCCGTGCGGCAGGTTCCGCTTCCCGAGGTCGTCGAGGCGGAGTTCCTCGACGGTGCCGCTCCTTCCGGGTACGGCGCGGACGGGCGCGGGCACGTCGATCCGGCCGTGGGGCGTGCGGTGGAGGCCGCGGCGGCCGCGTCCCGGATTCCCGACCATCCCCGTCTCGATCAGGTCTACGACGTCTTCGTCGAGGGCGACGGGCTGTGGATCGTCAGCGAACTGCTCCCGGCCCGGCCGCTCTCCGCGCACCTCGCGGAGCGGCCGCTGAGCGCGCACCGCGCCGCCGAGATCGCCGCCGACCTCCTCGCCGCGCTCCGGGTGGTGCACGCGTACGGCTGGACGCACCGCAACATCACCGCCGACTCCGTCTACCTCTGCGAGGACGGCCGCGCCATCCTGACCGGCCTCGCCCTGGGCGCGGCCCAGGAGACCCTGTGCGGTTACGCCGTCCTCCCGGGGACGGACCCGGGCCCGATACCCGAGGAAGACGGCGACGACCGTACTGCCGGGCCCGTAACGGAAGTCGAGCCCGAGCCCGAAGCGGACGACGGCGCCGGGACGGTGGCGATCCCGGGGCCGCGTGCGGGCGAGGAGCCGGGCGCGGCGGGGGAGTTGACCCCGGCGGGGCCCGGCGGGCTCCCCGCGTGGTCGGACATCCCGCTGCCCGAGGGCTTCTCCGCGGCGCGTACCGGCTCCGGTGACGACGGGCACGGGGCGCCGGACGCCGAGGCCGAGGCGCGGGCCGCCCGGCGCGGCGCCGTCGCCGCGTACCGGGACGGGGCCCGCCGCGCCGCCGCCGAGCGCGCCGGACGGCCGGCCCCCGGCGAGGCGGTCGCGGCCCCGGACGACGGCCGTACACAGGCGAGTTGGTGGTCCGCGCCCGGCGAGGAGCGGCCCCGGGACGGCGCGGCCCCCGGCGACGAGGTGGGCCCGGCGTCCCTCCCGGGCGCCCGCCGCCCCGACAGCCGCCCCGTACCGCTGACCTGGCCCGAGCACGACGAGGCCACCCCGCCCGCGACGGCGCCGGAGCACGCCGAGGGGGCCGCACCAACGGCCGACCCCGGAACCGGAACCAACACGGCACCCGGAACCGGAACCTCCCCCCGGACCGAACCCGCCCCCCACCACGACGCCTACCAGGGCCCCGCCAGCGCCCTGGCCGCGGAGCGGGCGCGGCAGGCCCGGATGACGGTGGTGGGCGCGGTGACGGAGCGCTGGGCTCCGGAGCAGGCGGGGCCGGTGTACGAGAACTGGCGGCTGGCGCCGCCGGTCGGCCCGGCGGCGGACCTGTGGGCGCTGGGCGCGCTGCTGTTCCGTTCCGTCCAGGGGCACTCGCCGTACCCCGAGGACGGGGTGGCCGAGCTGGTGGGCCTGGTGTGCGCGGAGCCGCCCGCGTTCGCGGAGGACTGCGGTCCGCTGCGTCCGGTCGTCGAGTCGCTGCTGCGCCAGGACCCCACGGAGCGGCCGGACTTCGAGGAGCTGCGCGGCTGGCTGCGTTCGCTGGTGCGCTCGGCGCCGGAGCCGGAGGTGGGGCGGCGTACCGTCCTCGGCCCGCCGGCCCTGGACCCGGGGGAGCGGTCCGACCCGCGGCGGCTGCCGATCCTGCGGCGCCGGGGCGAGCTCGTACGGCGCCGCCGTGCGGCGAAGCGCCCGCGCGGGGAGCGTACGGCCGGCGCCCCGCAGGCGGCACGCGCCGGGCGCACGCGTGAACGGAAGCGTCCGAAGGCGCCGCCCGCGCCGCCTCCACCACCTCCGCCCGCCCCGCCGGCCGAGAGCGTCACCCCGCACGCGGGAGCCGCCGCCGCGTCCTCGAAGCGGTCCGCCGCGCGGGAGCGGAAGGCCGGGAGCCCGCAGCGGCTGGGGCGCTGGCTGCTGGCGTGCGTGCTGCTGGGGCTGGGTGCGGCCGTGCTGTACGCGGTGCTGCTGATGCCGAAGGGCGGCGGCGTGGACGCCGGGGGCGAGCAGCGCCGGGGCGAGGTCGGCGCCGGCCCCGAGACGACCGCGCCGGACGGGGACGCCGCCGGGCGCCCGAAGGACCCGGGCAAGGGCGGCGACGCGGGAACGCGGCATCCGCAGACCTCCGCGCCGGCCGTCCCCGACGGATACAAGACGGCGAACGACCCGGCGGGCTTCACCGTCGCCGTGCCGGAGGAGTGGGACCGGCGGTCCACGCACGGGGCCCAGGTCCGGTACAACGGCGGGCAGGTGGAGATGGTCCTCGTGCCGGGCCGGGACACGGTGCGGAAGTACGGCAGGGACCCGATGTCCTACCAGAGCGACGACGAACCGGAGTTGAAGGCGTACCGCGCCTCGGACTGGGCCACCACCTCGGGCCTGCGCCGGATCGACGTCGGCGCCTCGGCGATGGCGGAGGGCACCTTCACCTGGCGCGACGGCGGCCGCGACGTCTACGCGCGGAACCGGGCGATGGTCCTCGACGGGCGGTACCACGTGCTGCTCGTGATGGGTTCTCAGGAGAAGCGGAAGGAGATCGACCGGCACTTCGAGGCGGTCGCCGACACCTACCGCGTGACCGGCGGCTGAGCCTCACGCAGAAGCGGAATGACGCGCACCGGCCTCCGCTCGCGGGCCGTACGCGGCGCTGCGGCATGATGTGCGCATGGCGGTCAACGGGGATCACGGGGAACAGCGCGCGCGCCCGCTCGGGGAGGTCCGCGAGGCGGAGCGCGGGGAGCCGGAGTACGCCGCGCCCGCGCAACGGGCCCGCGACGTGCGGGAGTTCGAGGAGCCGGAGTACGACGGCTTCAGCACCTCGGCGGAGCACGTACCGTACGCCGCCGACACCCCGGAGTACGGACCGCACGGTTTCGGCCGCTTCGGCGACTCCTGGCCCGGCGCGGCCGAGCGGGGTACGTACCTGCTGGCCGGGCGGTACCGGCTGGGCTCGCGGCTGGGCCGGGGCGGCATGGGCACCGTCTGGCGGGCCGAGGACGAGCTGCTCGGCCGGGAGGTCGCGGTCAAGGAGCTCCACCTGGACGAGGGCCTGTCCACGCAGGCGGCGCGCGGCCTGCGGGACCGTACGCTGCGCGAGGCCCGCACCGTGGCGCAGGTGGTGCACCCGCACATCCTCGTCGTCCACGACGTGGTGGAGGAGGACGAACGGCCCTGGATCGTCATGGAGTTGATCGAGGGGCGGTCGCTCTCGGACGTGATCGCCCACGACGGTCCGCTCGGCGCGCGGGAGGCCGCCCGCGTCGGTCTGGCGCTCACGGGCGCGCTGCGCGCCGCGCACGCGCGCGGGGTGCTGCACCGCGACCTCAAGCCCGCGAACGTGCTGCTGGAGTCGGGCACCGGCCGGGTCGTCCTGACGGACTTCGGGATCGCCCGGGTGCCGGGGGCGACGACGATCAGTGAGACGGGGGCCTTCGTCGGGTCGCCGGAGTACACGGCTCCGGAACGGATGGAGGGCAGGCCCTCGGACGGCGCCTCCGACCTGTGGTCGCTGGGCGTGCTGCTGTGCGCGGCGGTCGAGGGGACGACCCCGTTCTGGCGCGACAACCTCGCCGGGGTGCTGCACGCGGTCGCGCTGGCCGAAATCCGCCTGCCCGCCAGCGCGGAACCTCTCCGTCCGGTCGTCCGCGGCCTGTTGGAGCGCGATCCGGAACGCCGGATGCCGCTCACCGCCGCCGAACACCTGCTCCGCACCTACGCCGAGACGGGCACCATGCCGGAGGCCCCGGCGCCCGTCGCCGCCCCGTCCGCCCCCGCGCACGCCGCCGTCCACGAGGCGACGCCGACCACCAACAACCGCGCCACCCTCGACGGCCCGGGCTCCCACCCCGACGTCGACGCCCCGGCCCCCGCACCCCCGAAGCCGGAAGCCCCCGCCCCCGAGGAGCCCCCGACCCCGGAACCCGCCCCCGCCCCGCAGCCCGCCGAGCCCACCCCCGCCCCGCAGCCCCCCGAGTCCACCCCCAAGGAGCCGCTCGCGCGCCCCCGCCGCCCCGGCCGAGCCCGGCTGCGGCTGCTCGCCGCCGTGCTCGTGGCCGCGGTCGTGGGCGGCGGCGTGGCCGTCGCGGTGGTCCTCGGCACCGGCGGCAAGGGCGGGACGGACGGCCCGTCCGGCACCCGGAAGCAGGCGGACAGCGCGGCCGACAGCGGACGCACGGACCCCGGCAAGGACGCCGAGGCCTCCGGCAACTCCGGTACGGCGGAGGCCGGTTCGGCGACAGCCCCCGAGGGCTACCGCACCGTCCGGGACCCGGCGGGCTTCCGCCTCGCGGTGCCGCACGGCTTCACCCGCTCCTACGAGCCGCCGCGGGTCTACTACTACTCGCCGGGCAAGACCTACCGGATCGGCATCCATCTCCAGGAGCGCGAGCCCGGCGGCGCGGCGGCGGCGATGGGGGAGGCGCACGCCGAGGGCCCCGAGCAGTACTCGGGCTACCGGGACGGTTCGGTCCGCTCCCGGTCGTTCGAGGGCGCGCCGGGCGCGGTCTGGCAGTTCGCCTGGGACGGGACGGCGGCGGACGGCGGCCCCCGCTACACCTTCGACCAGAGCTGGGACGAGGGCGACACCATGTACGACGTGTGGGTCTCCGGCCCGGAGAGCCGCAAGGCCGTGGTCGAGGAGCAGTTCGACACCGCCCTCCGCACCTTCACCCGCACCTCCGCCGCCTCCCCGGCCCCGGCCCGCTGACACCGGGGCCGTGCCCGGGCGGGCCCGTCGCGCCAGCAATCACTGGCGGATTCCGTGAAAAGTGGTTACCGCTGGGTATGCGCGGGTGCACCCGCAGTCGTAGTCTCGGCGGCATGACGGACTCGCAGGACTCGCAGGCTCCGGTGCCCACCAAGGACAATTCCGGCGCCGCGGACGGAAATCCCATCGCCACCGCCCCCTCCGGGGTGCGTACCGCCGCCGACGTGGTCACCCGTGACCTCGTCGCCCGCCTCACCCAGGGGGTCACCGGCAGCGGGAAGACGGAAAACCACAGCCCCTTCACGGGGGAGCGGCTGGCCGAGCTTCCCGAGTCCACGCCCGAGGACGTCGAGACGGCCTTCGCGCAGGCGCGCGAGGCGCAGGCCGCCTGGGCCGCGACGCCGGTGCGGCAGCGCTCCGCCGTCCTGCTGCGCTTCCACGACCTGGTGCTGCGGCGGCAGAGCGAGATCCTCGACCTGATCCAGCTGGAGACGGGCAAGGCGCGGCTGCACGCGCACGAGGAGGTGCAGGCCGTCGCGATCGCCGCGCGGCACTACGGGCGCAAGGCGGCCTCGTACCTGCGCACCAAGCGGCACACCGGCGCGATACCGGTGCTGACGAAGGTGTCCGAACTGCGGCACCCGCGCGGGGTGATCGGGCAGATCGCCCCGTGGAACTACCCCTTCGAGCTCTCCGTCGGTGACGCGCTCCCCGCCTTCGTCGCGGGCAACGCCGTGGTGATGAAGCCCGACACCGAGACCGCGCTCAGCGCGCTGTGGGCCCGCAGGCTGCTCATCGAGGCCGGGCTGCCCGAGGGCGTGTGGCAGGTGGTGCTCGGCGAGGGCCCGGTCGTCGGCCCCGAGGTCGCCGAGCGCGGCGACTACGTCTCCTTCACCGGCTCGACCCGTACCGGACGCCAGGTCGCGCAGCAGGCCGCCGCCCGCCTGGTCGGCTGCTCGCTCGAACTCGGCGGCAAGAACGCCATGCTGGTGCTGCCCGACGCCGACCTGGACAAGGCGGCGGCCGGCGCGGTGCGCGGCGCGTTCTCCTCCGCGGGCCAACTGTGCATCTCCATCGAGCGGTTGTACGTGCACGAGGCCGTGGCCGAGGACTTCCTGGAGCGCTTCACCGCCCGGGTGAAGGCGATGCGGCTCGGCGCGAGCCTGGCCTACGGCGCCGACATGGGCTCCCTCGTCTCGCAGCGCCAGCTGGACACCGTCACCCAGCACGTCGAGGACGCCGTCGCCAAGGGCGCGAAGGTGCTCGCGGGCGGCCGCCCGCGCCCGGACATCGGCCCGCTGTTCTACGAGCCGACCGTGCTGGAGGGCGTCGAGTCGCCGATGTCGGTGTGCGGCGAGGAGACCTTCGGCCCCGTCGTCTCGGTCTACCGCTTCTCCGACGAGGACGAGGCCGTCTCCCTGGCCAACGCCACCCCGTACGGGCTCAACGCGAGCGTGTGGACGAAGGACGGCCGCCGGGGCCGCGCCGTCGCCGCCCGCCTGCACGCCGGCACCGTCAACGTCAACGAGGGCTACGCGGCGGCCTACGGCAGCGCGCAGTCCCCGATGGGCGGCATGGGCGACTCCGGGCTGGGCCGCAGGCACGGCTCGGAGGGCATCCTCAAGTACACCGAGCCGCAGACCGTCGCCCACCAGCGGGTGCTGCCCATGGCGCCCTCGTTCGGGATGACCGACGAGCAGTACGCGGCGTTCATGAGCACCTCGCTCAAGGCCCTGAAGCTGCTCCGCCTCCGCTGAACTCCCGCCGCGCGGCGGCCCGTTCGCAGCGCGGCCGGGGAGCGCCCCTCCCCGGCCGCGCGCCCTGTGGTGCACCCCTGCCGCACCACGCCCGTACCGCACGACCAGCCGCACCCGTGGCGCCCCTGACCTGAGCCGCCCGTCACCCACCGAACCGGAGGTCCCCGTGCCGCAGGAGAAGACTGCCCGGAAGCAGGACACGTCGCAGCGCTCCCCGGACGCGCCCGAGCAGGACTACGACTACGACGTGATCGTGATCGGCTCCGGCTTCGGCGGCTCGGTGTCGGCGCTGCGCCTGACGGAGAAGGGGTACCGGGTCGCGGTGCTGGAGGCGGGGCGCCGCTTCACCCGCGAGACGCTGCCCAAGAACTCCTGGGACATCAAGAACTACCTGTGGGCCCCGGCGCTCGGCCTCTACGGCATCCAGCGCATCCACCTGCTCAGCAATGTCATGATCCTGGCAGGCGCCGGCGTCGGCGGCGGCTCCCTGAACTACGCCAACACCCTCTACGTCCCGCCGCCCGCGTTCTTCCAGGACCGCCAGTGGGGCCACATCACCGACTGGCAGCGCGAACTGGCCCCCTTCTACGACCAGGCACAGCGCATGCTCGGCTCCCGCCTCAACCCGACGATGACGCCCTCGGACGTCCATCTGAAGGCCACGGCCGAGGAGATGGGCGTCGGCGACACCTTCCACATGGCCCCCGTCGGCGTCTTCTTCGGCGACGGCCGCGACGCGGTGCCCGGCCAGAACGACGCCTCCGAGGGCGAGTCCGGCACGGCCGACGGCCCGCGCGCCGAGCCGGGCGGCGAGGTGCCCGACCCGTACTTCGGCGGCGCCGGCCCCTCGCGGCGGGCCTGCGTCGAGTGCGGCGAGTGCATGACGGGCTGCCGCAGGGGCGCCAAGAACACCCTGAACGAGAACTACCTCTACCTCGCCGAGAAGGCGGGCGCCGTCGTCCACCCCATGTCAACGGTCGTCTCCCTGGAGGAACTTGAGGGGGACACGGACGAGGGCGTCGCCGTCGGCGTCGTCCGCACCGACCGGCGCAAGGCCGCACCGCGCCTCCTCCGCGCCCGCCGCGTCATCCTCGCGGCCGGCACGTACGGGACGCAGACGCTGCTGCACCGGATGCGCGACGCGGGCCGCCTGCCGCGCCTCTCGCCCCGGCTCGGCGAGCTGACCCGCACCAACTCCGAGGCGCTGGTGGGCGCGCAGACCGTCGACCGCCGCTACCGGCACAAGCAGGGAGCCGACGCGAAGCTCGACTTCACCCGCGGCGTCGCCATCACCTCGTCCATCCACCCCAACGACCACACGCACATCGAGCCCGTGCGCTACGGCAAGGGCTCGAACGCGATGAGCGCCCTCACCACGCTCCAGGTCAACCACGCCACCAAGCTGCCCAAGGGCCTCGGACACGTGCTGACCTGCCTGCGCCAGCCGGTGCTGTTCGCCCGCTCGCTCTCCGCGCGCAAGTGGTCCGAGCGCATCATCATCGGCCTGGTCATGCAGACCTCGGACAACTCCCTCACGACCTTCCGCAAGGACAAGGGCCTCGGCAAGGGCCTGCTCACCGCCAAGCAGGGCCACGGCGCCCCCAACCCCGTGCACATCCCCGAGGGCGCGGAGGCGGCGCGGATCCTCGCGGACGACATCAACGGCTTCGCCGGCACCAACATCGGTGAACTGATGGGCACTCCGCTGACCGCGCACTTCCTCGGCGGCTGCCCGATCGGCTCGGACGCGGACACCGGCGTCATCGACCCGTACCACCGGCTGTACGGTCACCCGGCGATCTCGGTGGTCGACGGCGCCGCCGTCTCGGCCAACCTCGGCGTCAACCCCTCGCTCACGATCACGGCGCAGGCGGAGCGCGCGATCGCGCTGTGGCCCAACAAGGGCGAGGCGGACACGCGTCCGGCCCAGGGCGAGGAGTACGCGCTGCTCTCGCCGGTCGCCCCGCGTCAACCCGCCGTCCCCGAGGGCGCGTTCGGCGCCCTCCGCCTGCCGGTCCTCCCGGTGCCGTCCGTCCCGCGCCGGCGCGCGGGCGAGGGCGCCGAGGACACCGAGTCGGCCGGGCGCTGAGGTCCCACTGCGAAGGGCCCCGGGGTGCCTGCCGGTGAACCGGCGGCGCCCGCGGGGCCCTTGGCGTTCAGCACGGACGTCAGGGCAGCGCCCGTACTGAGAGGCGGCGCCGGGGGGTAGCGCCGCGCGCATTGGTTGAACCAATGGCAGCGGGCGGGGTCACGTCCGTCACGGGGGACGACGGACGGGGCCCGTCGCCCGCTTCCTGTGTGCATCGTGGTGGATGCGACTCGTGCCGCGCAAGCGTTTCGACGTACTTCGGTCCGACTCGGGCACGCCGTGGCCCGCAGCGCCCCGAACCGGGCCCCACCTCGGGCAAATGGTTTCTGCGGAAGACCAGTTGACGCCCCGGTCCACCACTGAGAGCAACAGTGCGAGTACGGTACGGGTACGCTGGCTCCTGCCGAAGTGCGCGGCACCCCAGGGAGCCGCGGAGCGGCCGGTCCGGGCGTCCCCGGAACCGACCGCTGTCCCCCCGCCGTGACGGGAGGGAATCGTGACCGGGCTGCTGTCCCCTGCTGTCCGGTCACTCGCACCGGAGCGAGGTCCCACGACGCTTCCGCCTCCGCCGCCTCATGGGGGAGGCGGGCGTCTCATCGCTCCGGTGTCGCTGCCCCCTGGCCGCCTGGCGCCGTGCGGCATCGGGAACACCGGGTCCAACGAAGCCCTCCCTGGGCGGTCACGGGCCGTACGGGTGACCAGCCCTCGCGCACCCCGCGGACCGCCCCCTTCCGCACGCCTGCCCGCACCCGGCACGCGCGTACGGGCGGACCGGACGCCTCACAGCGTCCCGCGGCACAGGCCGAGCAGGGTCATGCCGAGCTGGGTGCCGTGCCGGCCCAGCGCCTCGCGGTAGTGGTCCAGGATCTCCATCTCGCGGGTCAGGTGGACGCGGCGTCCGCCGGAGCCGATCCGGGCGCGCTGGATGCTCTCGGAGACGGCCATCCGCTCCTGGACGAGCGCGATGATCCGGGCGTCGAGCGCGTCGATCCGCTCGCGCGCACCGGTGATCATCTCGGCGGCCGGTGCCTCGTCGGTACCGGTCGTGGTGCTGCTCATGTGATCTCTCCGTCCGTTTCGGGGATCACCAGGCGCTCCGCCCCGCCCCGGCCCGGGCGGCGCCGACAACAGCAGACGCCCCGGGCCGACCGGGCCCGGGGCGTCTGGTGAGGTCTGAAGATGTGTGGTTCAGGAACCACCGACGGACCCACAGCAGCCGGCCGGGCCGGTGCCATAGGTAAACCAGAAGGTGGTGTGCTGGAACATGCGGGTCAGTATGCACCAGCCCCGGACGACGTCCAAGCCGGGCATCCCCCGGAGCCCGTTAGAATCGGAAAACACACCCCCGCTCCACCGCCGGAAGGCAGCTTCGTGGTTTCAGTGCCCCCCGCCGCGCCGGACAACGCCCCGGACACCGTCCTCGTTGTCGACTTCGGCGCGCAGTACGCCCAGCTCATCGCACGCCGCGTGCGCGAGGCCCGGGTCTACAGCGAGATCGTCCCGTCCACCATGCCGGTGTCGGAGATGCTCGCGAAGAACCCGAAGGCCGTGATCCTCTCCGGCGGTCCCTCCTCGGTGTACGCGGAGGAGGCGCCCTCCCTGGACCGCTCCCTGTTCGAGGCCGGGGTCCCGGTCTTCGGCATGTGCTACGGCTTCCAGCTCATGGCGCAGCTCCTCGGCGGCACCGTCGACAACACCGGCAGCCGTGAGTACGGCCGCACGGACCTGACGGTCGGCAAGACCGACTCGACGCTCTTCGAGGGCACCCCGGCACAGCAGCAGGTGTGGATGTCGCACGGCGACGCCTGCTCGGCCGCGCCCGAGGGCTTCACCGTCACCGCGTCGACGGAGCTCGTCCCCGTCGCCGCCTTCGAGAACGACGAGCTGAAGCTGTACGGCGTCCAGCACCACCCCGAGGTGATGCACTCCACGCACGGCCAGCAGGTCCTGGAGCACTTCCTCTACCGCGGCGCGGGTCTGACCCCGTCGTGGACGACGGAGAGCATCGTCGACGAGCAGGTCGCGGCGATCCGCGAGCAGGTCGGCGACAAGCGCGCCATCTGCGCCCTCTCCGGGGGCGTCGACTCCGCGGTGGCGGCTGCGCTGGTGCAGAAGGCCATCGGCTCGCAGCTCACCTGCGTGTACGTCGACCACGGTCTGATGCGCAAGGGCGAGACCGAGCAGGTCGAGAAGGACTTCGTCGCGGCCACGGGCGTCCAGCTCAAGGTCGTCGACGCCGCCGAGCAGTTCCTCGTCGCGCTGAACGGGGTCTCCGACCCCGAGGAGAAGCGGAAGATCATCGGCCGCGAGTTCATCCGCGTCTTCGAGCAGGCGCAGGCCGAGCTCGTCGCGGAGGGCAGCGAGGCCGGCGCCGAGGTGCAGTTCCTCGTGCAGGGCACCCTCTACCCGGACGTCGTCGAGTCCGGCGGCGGCACCGGCACGGCGAACATCAAGTCGCACCACAACGTCGGCGGGCTCCCCGAGGACCTCGAGTTCGAGCTCGTCGAGCCGCTGCGCAAGCTCTTCAAGGACGAGGTCCGCCTCGTCGGCCAGGAGCTGGGCCTGCCGGACGAGATCGTCCAGCGCCAGCCCTTCCCCGGCCCCGGGCTCGGCATCCGGATCGTCGGCGAGGTCACGCGCGAGCGGCTCGACCTGCTGCGCGAGGCCGACGCCATCGCCCGCGAGGAGCTGACCAACGCGGGCCTGGACCGCGAGATCTGGCAGTGCCCCGTCGTGCTCCTCGCCGACGTGCGCTCGGTCGGCGTCCAGGGCGACGGCCGGACGTACGGCCACCCGATCGTGCTGCGTCCGGTCTCCTCCGAGGACGCGATGACGGCCGACTGGTCCCGCCTGCCGTACGACGTGCTCGGCCGGATCTCGACGCGCATCACCAACGAGGTCTCCGAGGTCAACCGCGTCACGCTGGACATCACGAGCAAGCCTCCGGGCACCATCGAGTGGGAGTGACCGCCGGGTCCTCCTGAGGCGTACCGCGCCGCCGCTCCCTTCGGGGAGGGGCGGCGCGGTTTTTTGTTCCCTGGCCGCTGCCCCCTGCGTTGCCAACCTGCTCTCGAATGTAGTACTTCTTATACATGAGCGAGCAGGTGCACAACAGGTTGGCCGTGGTGCGGGCGGAGCGGAAGGTGAGCCGTCAGCGCCTGGCGGAGGCGGTGGGCGTGCATTACCAGACCATCGGCTACATCGAGCGCGGCCAGTACAACCCCAGCCTCGACCTGGCCCTGCGGATCGCGGCGCACTTCGCGCTGCCGGTGGAGGCGCTCTTCTCGCTGGAGCCCTTCCCCTCGCTCACCGACGAGGTCTACGGAACCAGGCCGTCCACGGGGAGGACACGATGAACTCGACCGCGCAGCCCACGCGTTACGACCGCTGGATGTTCGGCACCATGAACGATCCGCGCGTCACCAAGGTCCACGCCACCCGCGGCAGGCGCCGTGCCCTCGTCGTCGCGCACATCGCGCTGACGGCGGTGATGGTCACCGGGTTCGTCGCGCTGTTCGTCACCGAGGGGCGCTGGTGGCTCGCCGCGCTGCTGGCGCCGATGGTCGCCTGGATTCCCGTCACGGGCGTGCTCAACGCGAGCACCCGCGGCCTGCTGGAGCTGCGCTCCCGGATGCTCGACGAGCGCCAGCTCGCCGAGCGCGGCGAGGTCTACACCCGGGCCCACCGGCTGACGCTGCGGGGGATGCTCCTCGCCCTGGCCGGCCTCTGGGCCGCCGGCCTCGCGGGCCTCACGGCGGACGGGATGCTCGCGCCGCTGGGTGCGGCGGCCTTCGCGCTGCTGGTGCTGCACTGGCTGGCGCCGCTGTGGATCGCGGCCCTGCGCGCCGCGCCGGACGCAGAACTGCACGCCGGTGACGAGGAGTTCGACGACGCCGGATAGCGGACGCGGGACGACGGTACGACGAGGCGGGCGGGCCACGGCCCCGCCCGCCTTTCGTGTGTGCTGCCCGGGTCAGTCGGAGGTGGCTGCGGGGGACTCGGCCTGGAGCGTCTCGACGGTGCTGACCAGCGGGGCGAGCTCGGGGACCTCGGCGGCGTCGTCCAGCGCCCCGCGCAGCGCCTCGTTGTTCGTCGGCCTGGACTCCTCCAGCAGCCGCATCCCGGCCTCGCTGACGTTGGTGTAGATCCCGCGCCGGTCGGTGGGGCACAGATAGCGCACCAGCAGGCCGCGGTCCTCGAGCCGGGTGACGAGCCGGGTCGTGGCGGACTGGCTGAGCACGACGGCGTCGGCCACCTGCTTCATCTGCAGGTGTCCGCCCTCGCCGTCGTGCTGCCTGCTCAGCACGTCCAGCAGGGAGTACTCGCGGACGCTCAGGCCGTGGTGCTTCTGCAGCTCCCGCTCCAGGTGCTGCTCGATCCTGCTGTGCAGCAACGACAGGGCGCACCAGCTCTGCGCGAGGGCGGTCATGGCCGGGTCCGTGGCAGTCATTCAGGGCCTCCTTGGGTGCGCCGCGGCGTCGGCGCCGGGTCCGGGTCTCCATGGTACGACGCACACACGAAAATCCGGCGCTTGCCATTATCGCGCGTCTGCAATTATTGTGAACGCACGCTACGCGCCACTGCACCCGTCCGGGAAGGTCAACCCCTCATGCCTCTCGCGCTCCTGGCCCTCGCCATCGGGGCCTTCGGGATCGGCACCACCGAGTTCGTGATCATGGGCCTGCTGCCCGAGGTCGCCGCGAGCTTCGACGTGTCGGTGCCGACCGCCGGATTCCTCGTCACGGGGTACGCGCTCGGCGTCATGGCCGGTGCGCCGCTCATGACGGTCCTGGGCACCAAGATCTCCCGCAAGCGGATGCTGATGCTCCTGATGGGGCTGTTCATCGCGGGCAATCTGCTCTCCGCGCTCGCCCCCGCCTTCGGCGTCATGCTCGCCGGACGGGTCGTCGCCTCGCTGGCGCACGGCGCGTTCTTCGGCATCGGCTCGGTCGTCGCGGCCGAGCTGGTCGCGCCGCAGAAGAAGGCGGCCGCGATATCGATGATGTTCACCGGCCTGACGGTCGCCAACGTCGTCGGGGTCCCGCTGGGCACCTTCGTCGGCCAGGCGGCGGGCTGGCGGGCCACGTTCTTCATCGTCGCGGCGCTCGGTGTGGTCGGCCTGGCCGGCATCGCCCGGCTCGTGCCGGAGGTGCCGAAGCCGGAGGGCGTCCGGCTGCGCCACGAACTGGCGGCCCTCCGGAACGTCCAGGTCGTCCTGGCCATGGCGATGACGGTGCTCGGCTTCGGCGGCGTCTTCGCGGCGATCACCTACATCGCGCCGATGATGACGGACGTCGCCGGGTACGCGGGCTCCTCGGTCACCTGGCTGCTGGTCCTGTTCGGCCTCGGCATGGTCCTCGGCAACCTCACGGGCGGGCGCTTCGCCGACCGCAGGCTGATGCCGATGCTGTTCGTCGCGCTCGGCTCGCTGACGGTCGTGCTGGCCGCCTTCACCGTCACCGCACACGACAAGACCGCCGCCGCCGTCACCGTCTTCCTGATCGGAGCGCTCGGCTTCGCCACGGTGCCGCCGCTCCAGAAGCGGGTCCTCGACCAGGCCGCGGGTGCCCCGACGCTCGCCTCCGCCCTGAACATCGGCGCCTTCAACCTCGGCAACGCGCTGGCCGCCTGGCTCGGCGGTCTCGTCATCGCCGCCGACCTCGGCTACACCTCGCCCAACTGGATCGGGGCCGCGCTGGCGGCCTCCGCGCTCGTCCTCGCCCTGTTCTCCGCAGCGCTGGAGCGCGGCGCCTCCCGGGGGAGCCGTGTCGTCACGGGTTCCGGGGCCGCAGACCCGGACGCGGGCGGGGTCACGGCCGGCGTCACCTCCGGCAGCTGACCGTTCCGCCCCAGGCCGCCCAGGCATCCGCGTCCGGCCCTCCCGGCCGAGCGTGCACACGAGAGAAAGAGCACAGACAGCATGAGCACCACCCCCGTCCCGAACGTCACCCTCAACAACGGCGTCACCATTCCGCAGCTCGGTTTCGGGGTCTTCCAGGTCCCGGACGAGGAGACCACCGCCGCGGTCGGCACGGCCTTGGAGTCCGGGTACCGCAGCATCGATACCGCCGCCGTCTACGGCAACGAGGCGGGTGTCGGCCGCGCCCTGGCCTCCTCCGGCGTCCCCCGCGAGGAGCTCTTCGTCACCACGAAGCTGTGGAACGACGACCAGGGGTGCGACGCGACCCTCGCCGCCTTCGACGCCTCGCTGGAGAAGCTGGGCCTGGAGTACGTCGACCTGTACCTCATCCACTGGCCCACCCCGGCCCGTGACCGGTACCTCGACACCTACCGGGCCATGGAGAAGCTGCTGGCCGACGGCCGGACCAGGGCGATCGGCGTCTCCAACTTCCAGCCCGCGCACCTGCGCAGGCTCCTG
Organism: Streptomyces sp. HNM0574; assembly: GCF_012726235.1. Classification (GTDB taxonomy): domain Bacteria; phylum Actinomycetota; class Actinomycetes; order Streptomycetales; family Streptomycetaceae; genus Streptomyces. The sequence continues at coordinate 572,079 of NZ_JAASAH010000002.1, read as the reverse complement.
GACCACACCGGAATCGTCCCGGTGCTCAACCAGGTGGAGCTCCACCCGGGGCTCCAGCAGCGGGAGTTGCGCGCCTTCCACGCGGAGCACGGCATCGCCACCGAGGCGTGGAGCCCGCTGGCGCAGGGCGCCCTGCTGAAGGACGAGGCGATTGCGGGCATCGCCGAGCGGCACGGCAAGACCCCGGCCCAGGTGGTGCTCCGATGGCACCTCCAGGAGGGCACGATCGTCATCCCCAAGTCCGTGACCCCGGAGCGCATCCGGCAGAACCTCGACGTCTTCGGCTTCGCCCTCACGCAGGCCGACATGGACGCCGTGGCCGCCCTCGACAGCGGCATGCGCACCGGCCCGGACCCGGACACCCTCAACTGACCCCGGGCGGTCACCGGGGGGGGCGGGGCCGCCGGGGCGGCGGAGCTCCAGCGTTGTGCCGCGGGGTGGGGGCATCCGGGCTGGTCAAGCGTTTGCGCAGGTCAGGAGGTGTGGCGTAACTCTGGCGTAATGCTGGGCCGCTACCGTTCCGGGGACGGGCCGGGCGGTCCAGCCGCCCGCCGGAACCGGCTGGGAGAGGCGGATCGATGGGCGAGCACGGTCACCACGGGAGCGATACGGGGGACGACTCCGCGGGGGAGCGGGGCCGCTGGGTCTCGTCCTGGCCGAGGGCCGAGCGGGCCCGGCAGGTCGCGGACGTACTGCGGCAGCAGGTCGTCTCCGGCGCCTTCCCGGAGGGCACCCTGCCCGACGAGCGCGAGCTCGGCCGACGCCTCGGCGCCTCGCGCAACGCGGTACGGGAGGCGCTCGGCCTGCTCCGCGACGAGGGGCTGGTCGCCCGCCGGCGCGGCATCGGCACCACCATCGTCACACCCAAGTACGGGCACGGGCTGGACCGTCTGACGGGGCTCGCCGAAACCCTCACCGGCTACGGCGCCGTCACCAACGAGGTGCGCGCGGCCCGGATCGTCGCCCGCCCGCCCGGCGTCATCGCCGAGCGGCTCGGTCTGGCCGAGGGCACGGAGGCCGTCTACCTGGAACGGCTCCGCCGGCTCGGCGGCGAACCGCTGTCCGTCGACACCACCTGGCTCGCACCGGACATCGGCCGCCCCCTCCTCGACGCCGACCTCGCCCACCGCGACGTCTTCGCGCTCATCGAGGAGACCACCGGAGGGCCGCTCGGCAGCGCCGAGGTCACCGTCCACGCCGTCAACGCCGACGCGGACACCGCCGCGCTGCTCGGCATCGCCGACGGCGCGGCCGTGTTCGCCATCGACCGGCTGACGCGGCTGCCCGACGGCCGCCCCGTCGACGCCGAGTCCCTGCGCGTACGGGCCGACCGGCTCGCCCTGCACGCCTTCCTGCCCCGCGGCTCCGCCACGGCCACCGCGGACAGGACGGGCCGGGCGGGCGCGGAAGAGGAGCGGTGATGGACAGCGAGCCGGTCGTGCTGGTGCTGCTGGCCCTGTTCGGGCTCGCCGGGGGCATCGGCATTACCGCCGTCGGCCCCGGCGGCGTCCTGCCGACGATGGGGATGTTCCTGCTCACGGGCCTCTCCCCGGCGGGCGTCGCGGGCACCGCGATCGTCACCCACGTCGCCACCGGCATCGCGGGCACGGGGGTCTACGTCCGCTCGGGCCAGCTGCGCGAGCCGGCCACGCGCCGCACCGCCCTCGTCCTCGCGGGCACGGCGCTGGTGGGTACGCCGCTGGGCGTGCAGTTCAACACCGCTGTCAGCGGCCGGGTGTTCGGGCTGCTGCTCGCCGCCGCGGTCGCCGTCACGGGCCTGCTGGTGCTGCTCCGCGAGCGGCGCATCGCCCGTCGGGACGCGGCGGCGGACGGGGGCCGGGAGCCCGGGCCGCTGACGGCGGGGGCGGTCGGCCTCACCGTCTCGGTCGCCGCGGGGCTGTTCGGGCTGGGCGGCCCGATGCTGAGCGTCCCGCTGCTGGTCCTCTGCGGGCTGCCGCTGCTGCCCGCGCTGGCCGCCGCGCAGGCGCAGTCCGTCGTGATCGCGAGCGTGGGCACGCTCGGGTACGCGTGGCACGGCTCCGTCGACTGGATGCTCGCGCTGATCGTCGGCGTACCGGAGCTGGCGGGCGTGTTCATCGGCTGGCGCATCGCCCACGCCGTCCCCGTCCGCCACCTCAAGTACGCCCTGGCCGCCACCCTTCTCGCCCTCGCCCCGTACCTGGCCTTCCACAGCTGAGCGCCGCCGGGCGGCCCGGCCACCATCCCGGCGCAACCGGCTGTCGACGGACGCCTTCCGGGCCGTCGGCCGCAGCCGCGGGACGGCCGAACGGGCGGCCGCCGCGTCGCTCAACTTCGGGGTCTACGACGCGGCGGCCGCCCAGGTGGGATACGCCCGGGTGGTCACCGGCCACGCGACCTTCGCCTGGCTCTGCGACGTCAGCATCGCCCGCGGGCACCGCGGCGCGGGCCTCGGGTCGTGGGTGGCGCAGGTCGTGCGGGACACGCGCGCGCCGTACCGGCTCAAGCGGGTGCCGCTGTCGACGCTGGACGCGCACGGGGTACGAGAAGGCGGGCTTCGCCCCGTTCCCGGACCCGGGGAAGCTGATGACGCCGGCCTCCCCGCAGGGCTGAGCCCGGGTCAGGGGGCGACGGGGGCGTTCCGGGCGCGGTCGAGTTCCGCGATGCCGGGGTGCCGGTGGTCGAAGGCCGGCGACTCGGAGCGGATGCGGGGGAGGGCCGTGAAGTTGTGGCGCGGGGGCGGGCAGGAGGTGGCCCACTCCAGCGAACGCCCGTACCCCCAGGGGTCGTCCTCGTGCACGCGCGTGCCGTACTTCGCCGTCGTCCACACGTTGTAGAGGAACGGCAGCATCGAGGCGCCGAGCAGGAACGAGCCGAAGGTGGAGACGGTGTTGAGCGCGGTGAAGCCGTCGGCGGCGAGGTAGTCGGCGTACCGGCGGGGCATGCCCTCGGCGCCCAGCCAGTGCTGGACGAGGAAGGTGAGGTGGAATCCGGTGAAGAGCGTCCAGAAGTGCGTCTTGCCGAGCCGTTCGTCGAGCATTTTCCCGGTGAATTTCGGCCACCAGAAGTAGAACCCGGCGAACATCGCGAACACCACGGTTCCGAAGACCGTGTAGTGGAAGTGCGCGACGATGAAGTACGTGTCGGACACGTGGAAATCGAGCGGCGGGGACGCGATGAGGACGCCCGTCAGGCCGCCGAAGAGGAAGGTGACGAGAAAGCCGATCGACCACAGCATCGGCGTCTCGAAGGAGAGCGAACCGGTCCACATGGTGCCGATCCAGTTGAAGAACTTGACGCCCGTCGGAACGGCGATCAGGAACGACATCAGGGAGAAGAACGGGAGCAGGACCCCGCCCGTCACGAACATGTGGTGCGCCCAGACGACGACGGAAAGTCCGGCGATGGTGATGGTCGCGCCGACGAGTCCGATGTAGCCGAAGATGGGCTTTCTGGCGAAGACGGGGATGACTTCGGAGATGATGCCGAAGAAGGGCAGCGCGATGATGTAGACCTCGGGGTGCCCGAAGAACCAGAACAGGTGCTGCCAGAGCAGACCACCGCCGTTGGCCGCGTTGTAGACCTGGGAGCCGAATTTCCGGTCGGCCTCCAGCGCGAACAGCGCGGCGGCCAGGACGGGGAAGGCCAGCAGCACGAGCACGCCGGTGAGCAGCACGTTCCAGGTGAAGATCGGCATCCGGAACATCGTCATGCCGGGGGCGCGGAGGCAGATGATCGTCGTCAGGAAGTTGACCGACGAGAGAATCGTGCCGAATCCGGAGAGCGCAAGTCCCATGATCCACAGGTCTGTTCCCACGCCGGGGGAACGGACGGCGCTGTTGAGCGGGGAGTACGCCGTCCATCCGAAATCGGGGCCGCCCTGCGGGGTCAGCAGGGAGCCGACGACCATGAGGGAGCCGAAAAGGTAGAGCCAGTAGCCCAGCATGTTCAGCCGGGGGAACGCCACATCGGGGGAGCCGATCTGCAGCGGCATGATCCAGTTGGCGAATCCGTTGAAGAGCGGCGTCGCGAACACCAGCAGCATGATGGTGCCGTGCATGGTGAACGCCTGGTTGAACTGCTCGTTGGAGATCAGCTGCATTCCGGGGCGGGCGAGTTCCGCGCGGATCAGCAGGGCCATCACGCCGCCGATGAGGAAGAACGCGAACGACGTGATGATGTACATCGAGCCGATCGTCTTGTGATCGGTGGACGTCACCCAGCTGATGACCAGCCGGCCGCCGCGGTGGGGCCGCGGCCGCCGCGCCCATTCCGCGTCGGCGGCCGCTGTGCCGGATTCGGATGCGACGGTCTGCTCGTTACTGGCATCCCTCATGCCGACGCACCATTCCACGGGCCGCAGCGCCGACGCGGGGTGCCACGCCGACGGCCTGGGTGAACTCAGACCCCGCGCACACCCCGCTCCGGCCCGCCCGCGCGCGCCGCCCGAACCAGCCCCGGCGCGGTCCCCGGAACCGGACGCCGGACCGGAACCACCGCCGCGGCAGGCCCCGTTGGGACGGCAGCACCCGCCGCGCCGGAACGTACGGGTACCCGGCCCGCGGCCTCCGCGACCGCCTGCCGGGCCGCCGCGGCCAGGGCGCGGCGCCGCTGCGGCGCGGGGCCCGGCGGCGGGGCCGCCAGGAGCGGGCCCGTACGGACGTGCACCGTGAGCCCCTCCGTCCGGGCCACCCGGTGCAGGGACGGCAGGAAGGCGTCGTCGCCGACGAAGGCGGGCGCCGTGGTCGGCCGCCCGTCGCGGGTGTAGACGAGGGCGACGGGGCGGACGGGGGCGCCCGCGCGCAGCGCCGCCTCGAACGTGGCCCTCCGGAAGGCGCCGCCGGGCGCCGAGCACCACGTCGTGCCCTGCGGGAAGACCACCAGCGGGGCGCCGGTGCGCAGATGGTCCGTCACATCGGCGACGGTGCGGGGCAGCCGGCGCAGCCCGTCCCGGTCGATGAACCGGGTGCCCGCGCGCCGGGCCAGCGGGCCGACCACCGGCCAGTCGCCGACCTCGCGCTTGGCCAGCAGCGGCGCCGGGGCGACGGCGAGCAGTGCGACGACGTCCAGCCACGAGACGTGGTTCGCCACGATCAGCGTGCCGGGCGCGTCCGCGGCCCGGGGTTCCGGAAGCGGCTCGGGGGCGTCGAGGGTGACGGCGAGGGCTGCGAGGACGGCGCGGGCCGCCGCGCTCAGGCGTACGGGGTCGGTGTCCAGGCGCCCCGGGCGGGCCAGTACGCCGGCGACGGTGGCGGCGAACGCCGCGTACCGGCGCAGCACTTCGCGCGGGGACGCGCCGCCGGCGTCGGGGCCCAGGCAGCGGGTGGTGGTGCAGGGGGACGCCGGGGACCAGGCGTTCACCGGTCCTCGCCGAGGAAGTAGCGGCGGTAGCGGTCGTTCATGCGTTCCATGTCGAGCAGGACGAAGAAGTCGGCGTCGCCGAAGTCCCGTTCGTAGGCGGGCGGTCCGCAGAGCCAGGCGCCGACGCGCAGGTAGCCGCGCAGCAGCGGGGGCAGGTCGGCGTACCGGGGCGTGCCCTCCAGCGGGCCGGCGGGCAGCCACGGGTCGTGCGGGAGGACGCGGACGCCGGGCGGGGAGGCGTGCTTGCCCCGCGCCAGCAGCCAGGCGCTGACCGCGGCCCGCTCGTCGGCCCCGCCGTGCGCCGCGGCGAGCGGTACGGAGGCGCAGCCCGCCAGGTAGCGGTGGCCGGAGAGCAGGACGTAGCGGGCGAGGCCCGCCCACATCGCGTTGATCACCGCGCCCGAGCGGTGGTCCGGGTGGACGCAGGCGCGTCCGGCCTCGACCATCGACGCGCGGATGTCCGCCGGGAGGCCGCCGAGGTCGAACTCGCCGTCGGAGAAGAGGCGTTCGGTGCGTCCGGGCGGGGTGAGCCGGTAGGTGCCGACGACGGTGCCGTCCGTCCGGTCGGTGACGACGAGGTGGTCGGCGGTCTCGTCGAAGGCATCGACGTCGTGGCCCGCGACCGGGGTGTGCAGCCGGGCGCCGCGCTCCTCGGCGAAGACCCGGTGGCGCAGCCGCTGCGCGGCCCGGACGAGCTCCGGCGTGCTCGCGATCGAGGTGACGTACGCGCTGCCGGAAGCGGAAGCGGCTGGGGCGGCGGAACCGGAATCGGGGGCGGCGCGTGGGACGTCGGTGGTGCCGGGCATGCTGGGAACCGCGGACATGAGGGGTCTCCCTTCACGGTGCACAGGGCGTCGCCCGCGTGCGCCCGTGGTCGGCCGGGCTCCACGCGGGGCCGTGCAGCCATTGACGCGCCCCCTCATGTGCGGTGCGGAGCCGCCGAGTTACCGCTCGGCGGCCCTTGCGCGTCGGGACGGTGCCGCCCCGCGGCGGGCGTCAGACCAGGCGGCGGGCCGTCGCCCAGCGGGTGAGCTCGTGCCGGTTGGAGAGCTGGAGCTTGCGCAGCACGGCCGAGACGTGCGACTCGACGGTCTTGACCGAGATGAACAGCTGCTTGGCGACCTCCTTGTACGCGTAGCCGCGCGCGATGAGCCGCAGCACCTCGCGTTCGCGCTGCGTCAGGCGGTCGAGGTCCTCGTCGACGGGCGGCGCGTCGGTCGAGGCGAAGGCGTCCAGCACGAAGCCGGCGAGGCGGGGCGAGAAGACGGCGTCCCCGTCGCCGACCCGGAAGACCGCGCTGACCAGGTCGGGCCCCGTGATGCTCTTCGTGACGTAGCCGCGCGCGCCGCCCCGGATGACGCCGATGACGTCCTCCGCCGCGTCCGAGACCGACAGGGCCAGGAACCGCACCGGACGCTCCGGGTCGGCCGTCAACGCCGCGCTCCGGCGCAGCACTTCGACCCCGCCGCCGCCCGGGAGGTGGACGTCGAGGAGGACGACGTCCGGGCGGGTGGCGGTGATGACCTCGACCGCCTCGTCGACGTCACCGGCCTCCCCGACGACGTCGACGCCGGTCGTCTCCGTGCCGCCGATCTCGGCGCGCACGCCCGCGCGGAACATCCGGTGGTCGTCGACCAGGACGACCCGCGCCACCCGGCCGGTGCCCTCCGGGCTCTTGGGTGCCGCGCCCTCGTGCTCGTTCTCGTGTCCGTGCTGCGTCATCAGTCCGTCGTCCTCTTGTCGGCCCTGCCGGCTTCCCGCTCCATCTCCAGCTCCACCTCGGTCCCCTCGCCCGGTGCCGAACGCAGCCGCGCCGTCCCGCCGTTGCGGCGCATGCGGCCGATGATGGACTCGCGTACGCCCATCCGGTCCTCGGGCACGGTGTCCGGGTCGAAGCCGGGGCCGCGGTCCCGTACGGAGATGAAGACGCTCTCGCCCTCCACCTCGGCGTACACCTGTACGGTCCCGCCCTCGCCACCGTACTTGGCGGCGTTCACCATCGCCTCGCGTGCGGCCTGGACCTGGGCGCCGAGCTTCTCGTCGAGCGGGCAGTCGCCGACGGAGACCACCTCGACCGGCACCCCGTGGTAGTCCTCCACCTCGGCCGCCGTGCGGCGCACCGACTCGGCGAGCGTGGCCGGTTCCGCCTCGGCGTCCTCCGGGCCCGCGGCGGTGCCCGGCTTGTACAGCCAGGTGCGCAGCTCCCGCTCCTGCGCGCGGGCGAGCCGGGCGACCTCGCGGGGCGACTCGGCGTTCCGCTGGATCAGGGTGAGGGTGTGCAGCACCGAGTCGTGGACGTGCGCGGCCAGTTCGGCCCGCTCCTGCGCGCGGATGCGCATCAGCCGCTCCTCCGACAGGTCCTGCATCATCCGCACCAGGTACGGGCCGGAGAGCAGCGCGATGCCGACGACGATCGCCAGCGCGGCCTGGAGCGCGGGCCCCAGATGCCCCGCCGAGCCCTGGACCACGACGATCCCGGACACGCCCACGGCCACCAGCAGCACACCGACGGCGCTGCGCGCCAGCGGCAGCAGCCGGCTGCGGCGGGTGACCTCGGCCCAGTGGGCGCGGCGCGCGTCGTCCGCCTGGCGCCAGACGAGCGCCGCGCCGAGGCCGATGAGGAGCGCGGGCACGAGGTAGGTGTTGGCGCGCCCGAACTGGAAGTTGTCGGCGAAGACGAACATCGCCAGCAGCAGCGTCAGGAACGCGAAGACCTGGCCCTTGTCCGGCCGCCGCAGGCGTCCGCGCCGCCGCGCCCCGTCCGTGCCCTGGTCACCGCCGGTGTGCGGATGCGGGCGCAGGTGCGGCGCGGGGGCGGACGGCGGGGCGCCGACGCCGCCCGTACCGAGCGGCACGGTGATCCAGAACGCCGCGTAGAGCAGCACCCCGAGGCCGTTGGCCAGGGCCAGCGCGACGAAGACGGTGCGGACCCAGAAGACCGGCAGCCCCAGGTGTCCGGCGAGCCCGCGCGAGACGCCGCCGAGCAGCCGCCCCTCCGAGCTGCGGTAGAGCTTCCGCAGCGGCGGCTCCTCCCCGGGGTGCGGGGGCGCGGCGCCGGGGCCCGGGCCGGACGCTCCCGGGGAGCCGCCGCCCGCCGTCCGTGCGCTGTTCTCGGTGGGGGAGGCGGTCATGCTCCGATCGTCACACGGGTCCGGGGCGTCGGGCATCAGGGTCGGCCCCTGATGCTTCCCCCACCCGGGACGGGGCCGCGGGGGCCGGGGCGGGGCCGGATCTCAGGGTCGCTTCCGGGGCGGGCCCCGATGCCGGAGCGGGGTGCGGGAGGCGACGATGGAGCCCATGAGCGAGGAGAACCAGCCGCAGGGCACGTCCGGCCCGGGGGACGCGCGGCACCCCACCGGCGCGGACGACGGGCCCGCTCCTGCGGCGGGGCACGGAACCGGCACCGACGCGGACTCCGCCCGCTGGCCCCTGTGGGGACCCGACGAGGGTGCCGCCGAGCGGGGCGACGGCACCGAGCCGCGGCGGGTGCTGCGGAGCAGGCAGCACAAGGTGGTCGGCGGGGTGTGCGGCGGGCTCGGCCGGTACTTCGACCTGGACCCGGTGCTGTTCCGCGTCCCGCTGGGTGTGCTGTCCGTGGTGAGCGGCATCGGGCTGATCTTCTACGGGCTGGCCTGGCTGCTCATCCCCGCCGAGGGCGACCGGGAGAACGAGCTGCGGCGGCTGCTCTCCGGCCGGGTCGAGGGGGCTTCGCTCGCGGCCGTGCTGGTCGCGCTGGTCGGCTGCGGGCTGTTCCTGGCGTCGATGGGGACCCGGAGCACCTCCGTCTCGCTGGTCCTCGCGGGCGTGGTGACCGGCGCGGCGTACTGGTCGCAGCACCGGCGCAGGTCGGAGGCGGGCGAGGCGGCGGGGGTGCCGGCGGACCCGGCGACGGCGCACGCGGTCGCCGAAGCGCCCCCGGAGGCGCAGGCTCCGCCCGTGCCCTCGGGACCGTCCTGGTGGCGCGCCCCGCTCACGAAGGGTGAGCCCGGCCAACCGGCCGCCGGGGAGCCGTACTTGTGGGGACCCGACGACGCGGTCCTCACCGACGCCGAACGCGCGGCCAGGTACGCCTGGCCCGGACGTCCCCTCGGCGACCCGGGCGACGGCACGACGCCCCCGTCCGGAACCGGAACCGCGCCCGGCAGCGGGCGCCCGCGGAAGCGGCGGCCGGCGGCCGGGCCCGCGCTCGGCGGGCTGGTCTTCCTGTGCGCCCTCCTCGCGGGCGCGGCCGGGATCGCGCTCACCTGGGGCGACCAGCCGTTGCGGACGAGCCTGCTCACCGGCTTCGCCTGCGCCCTCGCCGTGTTCGGGACCGGGCTGCTGGTCAGCGCCTTCGTGGGACGTCTCGGGGTCGGCACGGTGCTGGCCGTGGTGCTGACGGCGCTGCTGCTCGCCGGGTCCTCGCTGGTACCGGCCGGGATCGGCACCGAGTGGAAGACCCGGACGTGGACGCCGTCCTCGGTCGCCGACACCAGACCGGCCTACCGGCTCGACAGCGGCGAGGCCGAACTGGACCTGCGCCGGCTCCGGTTGAAGGAGGGCCAGACCGTGCGGACCGGCGCCGAGCTGGGCGCGGGACGGCTCAAGGTCGTCGTCCCCCGCAACGCCACCGTCGAGCTGGAAGCGCGCTCCGACGTGGGCGACGTCCGCGTCCCCGTACGCACCGACGAGGACGGCCTCGTCGTCTTCTCCTCGTCCGGCGGCCTGGACCGGCGGATGCGGACGACGCTGGAGCCGTTCGGCGGCGCCGACGCGAAGGGCACCGTCCGGCTGGAGCTGGGGGTGGACGTCGGGCAGGTCGAGGTCGTCCGCCAGCTCCCGTCCGGCGAGCGCTCCGACGGGACCGGGCAGCGTGCCCCCGGCGGCTCGGGACCCCCTGGTCCTGAAGAGCACGCCCCCGACCGGCCCGCGTCCCACGAGGAGCCCGCACGATGAACGACGTCACCGACAACCCCGGTCCGGCCGGGCGGAAGCGGGGCTTCGCGCCCGCGCGGTTCGTGCTCGGGGCGGCGCTGCTGGTCGCGGCGCTGACGTACCTGATGGACGCGTACGGCGGGTGGCGGGTGCCGGTGTGGCTGCTGCTGGTGCTCGTGCCCCTCGCGCTGCTGCTGGGCGGGCTCACCTCGCTGACGGCGTCCTGCGTCCGCCGCCTCGGCCGGGCTCGCCCCGGGCCTCACTGACTCTCGGCGCCGAGCGCGAACAGCAGCCAGAGGAAGCCGGCGAAGACGTGTCCGACGACGAGGTAGACCACGAGGCGGATGACGAGCCCGCGCGGAATCCGCTCGGTCACGGAGGCGAGGGAGCGCCCAGTGCGCCCGCCGTCCTGCCGGGCGTGGTCGCTGGTCCGGTGGTCCGGCATGGTCAGGGCCGCCTTTCGTCGGGCACCGGGCGGGCGTCGCCCAGGCACATCTCGGACGCGGGGCTGCGCAGCAGCGTGTGGACGAACAGGAGCTCGGCCGGGGCGCTGCCGACGGCGGAGATGCGGTGCGCCGTCATGGAGTCGAAGTGCGCCGAGTCGCCGGGCTCCAGGACGTAGGAGCTCTCGCCGAGGTCGAGCGCGAGCCGTCCGGTCAGGACGTGCAGCCACTCCTCGCCCGGGTGCACCCGCACCAGGTTGTTCTGGGTGTCGCTCGGCACCCGCACGCGCAGCGCCTGCATGGCACGGCCGGGGTTCCCCGCGGGCCGGTACGTCCAGCCGCCGGCCCGCGCGGTCTCGCCCGCGCCGGCCCGTACGACGGGGGAGGCGGCGGGCGGGGTCTCGCCCAGCAGGTCGGAGACCGTCGTACCGTAGGAACGCGAGAGCGTGAGCAGCACCGGCAGGGACGGCTGCCGCTGTCCGGTCTCCAGCCGCGACAGGTGCGCGGGGGAGAGGCCGGTGCGGGCGGCCGCCGCCTCCAGGGTGAGGCCCACGGCGCGGCGCCGCTCACGGAGTTGAGGGGCGACGGAAGGGACGGCTTCCGCACCCTCGGGGGACGAGTTGGCCATGGGGCCATTAACGCCGGTCCTTGCCTCCCGGGCAACAAATTTGCCCCAGAGGCAAACCGGCTCAGCCGAAGATCTGCCGCCCCCGGCGCCGCCGCCGGAGCGCGAAGGCCGCGTCGAGGGAGTGGCTCGGCGTCCCCGCGAGCAGCAGCGGCACCCAGGCCATCAGGTACGGCAGATCGTTGCCGTAGTAGTACGGCGAGCTCGACCAGCTCACCGTCAGCCACAGGCACAGCGAGATCAGCAGCCCGCCCAGCGCCGCCAGCCGCCCGAGCAGACCCGCCAGCGTGCCGAGCCCGACGGCGATCTCCCCGGCGGCGAGGGCGATCCCGAAGCCCGTCGGTCCGGTCTGCGCCAGCTCGACCAGGGCCGGCAGGGCGGCGGACTGCCCTGCCCCGTCCAGGACTTGGGCCAGCGACCCCGGACCGTCCCCGGAGAGGAACGCGGGGTCGGTGAGCTTGTGGATGCCGGCGTACAGGAAGGTGCCGCCGAGGAAGAGCCGCAGCGGCAGCAGTGCGTGACGTGCGGCGGAGGCGCGCAGGCCGCCGCCCGCGCCCACCGGTCCCTCGAATCCGCCGACGGCGTGCGCTCCGCCGCCGACGCTGCCCGTGCGATCGCCGAGTGCCATGCGTGTCCCGCCTTCCGACCCGCCGTGAGCCGCCCGGGGGCGTCGTGGGTGCCCACGGCCGGGTCCGTGGGTGTGCGTGGGTGTCCGTGCCCGGGATTCTTCCCATCCGGGCGCGGTACCGGGCAAGTGCGGTGCCGCGATCGGGAGTTGCGCCGTCCTCCGCGGGCGGGTCAGTCGACGATGTCGACGGTGCAGCGGTTGGTCTCCACGCCCGCCGCCGTGACCACCTGGACGTCCACCCGCCCCGGTTCGACCTCCACCGGGACCGGGACCGTCAGCGTGTGGTCCGTCGGGCTGGCGAAGCCGCCGGGCCTCGGGACCAGCGGGACGTGCACGTACACCGTGCCGATCCGGACCACCATCCGGGCCAGCCGGTCCGGGGTGCCCGCGCCGGGCGGGACGAAGCCGGTGCCGCGGATCTCCAGGTCGTCGCCGGTGCGGACGGGCGCGTGCAGGTCGCCGATCTCGCGGGCCCGGACGACGGAGAGGATCACGGCCGGCCCGCCCTCGGCGAACTTGCCCGCGAGGTACGTCCCCGCCGAGACGGCCGCCAGCAGCGCCAGGCCCCAGGGCAGATCGGGCAGTTGCTCCGGCTGCCCGGCGAGCCGGACGGCGGCGAAGACCACGGCCACCGCGTGCACGACGACGTACTGCACATCCGTGAAGCTGCCGCGCCCCGCGTCGTCCGTGAGGAGATCGCGGGCCCGGGGACGGTCGGCCGGCACCTTCTGCAACCGCTGCGCCCGCACCCGCCGCGCCACGGTACGGCTCACCAGCGCCGCCACCGCACACGCCAGCGCGACCACCGTCACCAGCCCCGCGCCGCGCTGCAACTCCAGCCCCGCGAGCAGGACCCGGCGTTCCCCGGCGCCGCCCGCGCCCGCGAGCCGCAGCGCGAGGAGGAGCACGGCGTACGCGGCCAGGAGGACCCAGGCGGCGGCGACCGTGCGGGAGGTGGAGAGCCGGTTGTCCTCGCCGATGAACGGGGCCAGCGCGCCGCCGCGCCGCCGGTGCGCGTACGCCGCGGCCGAGACCGCCGCCGCGGTCACGACGGCCGCGAGCAGGCCCGCCGTACGCGCCGCGGTCCACCCCGCGCCGAGCGCGGTGACCAGCTGGAGCAGCAGCAGGACGCCGGCCGCCGACCAGGCGGCGGTCACGGTGTGCCGCCACAGGCCCGCGAGCCGGGCGGCGCCCTCCTCGCGGGCGCGGTCGGCCACCGTACGGGCGCAGAGGGCGAGTTCGTCGGAGATCCACTGGCGGGAGGCGCCGGCGGAGTGCGCCAGCGCGGCCGGGATCTCGTCGCCGGAGATCAGCGCCTCGCGGCGTTCGCGGAAGGCGGCGAGCGCCTGCCGGTGGCGTTCCCTGGCCGCCTGCGTCCGGCCGTCGTCGTGGGCTGCCGCCCCGGTGCCGGGTTTCGTCGCCGTCGCCGTTCCCGTCCGGGTTCCGCTTCCGGTCAGCGGCCTGCTGCCGCCGTCGTCTGTGCCGCCCACGCCGCGCTCCCCGGGGCGCGCCTCGCGCCGCCGTCCCCGAGCGGCTGCCGCGTGCGACCCCTCTCTTGCCGGCGTCCCGCCCGTTCCTCGTGCGGGACGCTCAACTGACTATCAGTGGAAGGGAATTGTGCCTCATCGGGGGCGGTCTCAGCGCATCAGGTCCGGTTCCTCCCGGACCACGGCGGAGTGCAGCGGCTGGTAGCTGATCCACGCGGCGAGATCGCCGCCGATCTGCTCGCGGATCGCGAGCGCCTCCTTGCGCCCGATCGGCACCGGCTTCCCCGCCGCCCGCGCCGCGAGCTGGATGCCGCAGGCGCGCTCCATCTGGTGGAACCACCAGGCGGCCGCGTCCACCGTCGTGCCGACCGTGAGCAGCCCGTGATTGCGCAGGACGAGACCCTTGTGCGGGCCCAAGGCCTCGGCGACGCGCCGCCCTTCGGCCGGGTCGACGGCCACGCCGGTGGCGGCGTCGAGCAGCGCGTGGTCCTCGTAGAAGGCGCAGGCCTCCTGGGTGATCGGTTCGAGCAGCTCGCCGAGCGCGGCGAGCGCGCGCCCGTGCGGGGTGTGCGCGTGCGCCACGGCCACGACGCCGGGGCGGGCCCGGTGCACAGCTGAGTGAACGGTGAACGCGGCCTGGTTGACGTGCCGCCGCCCCTCGACGACCCGGCCCTCGCCGTCGACGAGGATCAGGTCCCCGACGGTGACGTGCCGGAAGGGCACGCCGAAGGGGTTGGCCCAGTAGCAGTCGGTGAACTCCGGGTCCCGCGCCGTCAGATGGCCCTCCACCCCCTCGTCGTAGCCGAGGCGGCCGAACACGCGCAGCGCGGCGGCGAGCCGCTCCAGCCGGTGCCGGCGTTCCTCCTCGGGCGAGGTGTGCTCGGGCGGCAGGGGGAAGCGGAGCCGGTCTGCGGGGACCGGCGCGGGCGGCTGGGCGGGGTACGGCATCGGCTGCTCCTCGCGTCCGGGCCGACGGGTGGCGGGAGGCGGAAGCTACCTCCGCGTCCCGCAAGTGGCCAGGGTCATGAACAGCACGGGCCGTTGTCGGCGGGCCTCGTTATGCTTCCCGTCGATTCCCCCGGACCGAGCGCACCCGAAGCCGTACAGGCAGCAGAAGGAAGGCTGGATTGTGAGCAGCCGCCAGGTCAGCCAGATGCTCCAGGCCATGGCCACCCACCACGAGGTCACCGTCTCCGCGGTGTGGGCCCCGGTCACGAAGCTCGCCAAACTCACGCTCGTCGCCGAGCAGTTCGGCTTCATGTACGGCGACGCGAGGAGCGGCGGCCGCGACAACCGCTCGGTCGCCCTGCTCCAGCGCGACCCGTCCCCCGAGGCGCAGCAGCGCGCCGCCGCCACCTGGGCCCGGTACCCGCAGGCCGGCCAGGGCGGCGACCTGCCCGGGATGCGGCCCGGCGGCGGGCTCGAACCGCTGCCCGAGGCCGCCGCGCACCTCGAACTCCTCAAGGCCCGCATCAACTTCGACGTCACGGGCCCGCAGGCACAGAAGCGGATGGGCGTCGTCGCCGCCGGCCTCACCCTGCTGCTGATCTTCCAGCTGCTGGTCCGGGCGGACTCGCCCGCCGAGTACTACGGGTACGGCTCGTTCTACGCCCTGCTGATGCTGATCCTGGCGGGCGGCTTCCTCTGGACGCGCAACCGGAACGCGAAGGCCGCCGCCCTGCTGGAGAAGTCCGGCCTGGTCAGGTTCACCGACGACACCGGCCGCACCCGCTACCTCCCCCCGAACCACCCCGCCCTCACAGCCCCGCAGCAGCCGCACGCCCCCGGCCGGCCGGGCCCGTACGCTCAGCCCGGTCCGTACGCCCAGGCCGGTCCGTATGCTCAGCCCGGTCCGCAGGCCCAGCCCCAACAGCCCCCGCAGCCGGCCCCGTACGGCGCCCCGCAGCCGGGCCCCGGCGCCCCGGGCCCGTACCAGCCGCAGCCCCAGCCGTACGGGCAGCAGATGCCCCCGCAGCCGCACGCCTACGGCCAACACCCGCCGCAGCAGGGCGGTTTCGGTCCGGCCGGGCAGTGACGGGAGGGGCCGGGATGCGGCGCACGCTGGCCTGGGACGGCTGCTTCAACGTCCGTGACCTCGGCGGCATACCGACCCGGGACGGCGGCGCGCTGCGCACCGGCGCCCTCGTCAGGTCCGACGCCGTCGACCGGCTCACCCGGCGGGGCTGGGAGGCGCTGTGGGCCCACGGCGTCCGCACCGTCATCGACCTGCGCAACGACGACGAACTCCGGCCCGACGCGGCTCCCCGCCCGAGCGCCCTGACCACCCTCCACCTCCCGCTCGACGGCGTGGAGGACCGCGAGTTCTGGGACCACTGGGGCGACGGCAGGCACGGAACCCCGCTCTACTACCGCCCCTTCCTCGACCGCTTCCCCGAGCGCACGGCCCGGGTCGCCGAGGCCGTCGCGCACGCGGAGCCCGGCGGCGTCCTCTTCCACTGCCGCATCGGACGCGACCGCACGGGCCTGATCGCGCTGCTCCTGCTGCTGCTCGCCGGCGCCGGACCGGAGGCCGTGGCCGAGGACTTCGAGCGGAGCACCGGCCGCCTCGCCGCCTACTTCGCCGCGCAGGGCGTGCCCGACCAGGCCCCGGACGTGGCGGCCGCGCTGCGCAGGGCGGGCACCACGGCCAGGGAACAGATCCTCGCCCTGGCCACGGACTTCGACGCGGCGGCCCACCTGCGGCAGGGCGGCCTCGACGAGCACACCCTCCGGGCCCTGCGCGCCCGCCTGCGCTGACGCCTCCCCGCCCGGCCCGGCGAATCCGGGATTCTCTCACCCGCCGTGCACGGAACCGGGGCACCCTGGTGCACAGCGGGTGCGGGAGCCCCGGCTACGCTCCGGGCCATGCAGCTCCTCATCCACATCTTCGTCGCCCTGCACATCATCGGTATCGCGTCCCTGCTGGGCGGTTTCCTCGTCCAGGTGAAGTCGATGCGCACCGGCGAGGCCCGGATGGTGCCCGCGATGCTGCACGGCGCGCTGACCATGCTGGTGACGGGCGTGGCCCTGGTCGGCCTGAACCAGGCGGCCGGCAGCTCGGTCGACAACATCAAGATCGGTGTGAAGCTCGCGCTGCTGGTGGTGATCCTCGGCCTCGTCTACGTGAAGCGGGACGAGGAGAAGGTGGCCCCCGCCGTCTTCGGCACCGTCGGCCTGCTCACCACCGCCAACATCTTCATCGCCCTGCTCTGGACCTGAGCCGCGGCGGCACGAGACGCACGAGAGGGGCCCGGACGGGGGTGGTGTCCGGGCCCCTCCCGCATGCGCGGGGCGGCGGGGCCGCCCGTCAGGCGGGACGTACCGCCGAGTGGAACGGCATGTAGTCCACCGACTCGTACTTCACGTCGTCGCCCGGCTTCGAGGCGTGGATCATCTGCCCGTCGCCGACGTAGATGCCGACATGGCTGATGTCGTCGTAGAAGAAGACGAGATCGCCGGGGCGCATCGCCGACTTCTCGACCTTCGTACCGACCTTCACCTGGTCGTACGTCGTACGCGGCAGCGAGATCCCGGCCGCCTTCCAGGCGTCCTGGGTGAAGCCCGAGCAGTCGTAGGAGCTGGGCCCGGTGGCGCCCCAGACGTACGGCTTGCCCAACTGCTGCTCGGCGAAGGCGAGGACCTTCTCCACCTGGCCGCTGGGCGCGCCGCCCGAACCGGAACCCTGCCCGGCGCCCTGGTCCGCGTCCTCGCGCTGCCGGCGCTCCTGCTCGGCCTGCCGCCGCTCGGCCTCGGCCCGCTCCGCGCGCTCGGCCGCGACGCGGCGCGCCTCTGCCTCCTTCTGCCGCTCGATCGCGGCCAGCCGCGCCTTCTCCTCGGCCGTCAGCTGCGACAGCAGCTGCCGCGCCTCGGCCAGCTTGGCCTGCACGTCCCGCTTGTCGGCGCGCAGCGAGGACTGCGCCTCGGACAGCGCGGCGAGCTCCTTCGTGGCCTCGCGCCGCTGCCCGGCGGCGGCCCGCTGCTCCTCCTCGTACGCGGTGAGGGCGCGCTCCTGCCGTCCGGTCATCCGCTCCAGCAGGTGCGTCTGCCGGAAGAAGCCCTGCGGGTCCTGGGTGAGCAGCAGCGTCGCCGTCTGGGACATGCCGCCGGTGCGGTACTGGGCGGTGGCGTAGCTGCCGAGGACGCGGCGCGCGTCGTTGAGCTTCTCGGTACGCGCGGCGACCCGGCCGAGGATCTTCTCGACCTTGTCCCGCTGCGCTTCCGTCTTCTCCTTGGCCGCGTTGTACTGCTGGGTCGAACTGCCCGCCTCCCGGTAGAGCTTGTCGACCTGCGCCCTGACGTCCTCGACGGACGGTCTCCCGGCGCCGCCGGGGCCGTCCGCCGGCGCGGCGTTCGCGTTCTGGGAGAGCAGGGTGACCGAGGCGAGTGCCGCGGTGGTGACGGAGGCGGCACCGCGCCGGGTCGCGGCGGACCGGGACAGCGGGGTGCGCGGCTTGCGATGCGACGCCAAGACCGGCGGCTCCTTCCGTGGACCGCCTACCGAGGTGCCCCTTTGCCACAGGGGCGAGCCCACTGTCGGATTCGGGCGTCGGAAGGCTGCCCTACGGTCGGTGCGCCCGCCGCTCGGCATCCGCTGCCGGCGCGGCCGCACGTTCCGATTCACCCCGGGTGCGCACGCGGTGCGCGGTGTGGGTCCCGGCTCCGGCGCTTCGCGCGGTGTGCCTGCGCGGGGCCGGACTCGGCGGAGGCCGCCCGTGCCGGCGCTTTCGCCGACGGATCTGCGGGCCGCCCGGCACGCACCGTAGCGAAGCTGTGGTTCTCCTGTGAAGGCTGGTGTGCGATAGGTCCGATACGTGACGCCGCCGTCACACAGCAGCACAGGTCAGCGACGGGCAAGTGGCGTATGTCACGGGCCTGTTCGCCCCGCGCCCCGGCCGCCGCGGCCGTACCGGGCCCGTCCTTCCCCGGGTCCCGGCATCCGGCTCCCCGCTGTCGGCGCGGCCGCCTAGACTCGGACGACGATGAGCAGCCTCTTCGACGACAGCTTCCTGGCGAGCCTCGACCCCAAGGGCGGGCCCGGCCCCACGCCTGCCCCGGAGGAGGAACCTCCGCCCCCCGAGGCGTACGAGGAGCCCCGCCCCGAGGAGGACATCCCGGACGACCTGTTCGCCGGCACCTTCATGGGCGGCCCCGGCGCGGCGGGCGTCGCCCCGTCGTACCACCGGGACGGCGCCCCGCGCTCCGTCGTCGACACCGCCGCGCTGCTGGACGGGATGAACGAGCAGCAGCGCGCCGCCGTCGTGCACACCGGTTCGCCGCTGCTGATCGTCGCCGGCGCCGGCTCCGGCAAGACCCGCGTGCTCACGCACCGGATCGCGTACCTGCTGGGCGCCCGCGGGGTGCACCCGGGCCAGATCCTCGCGATCACCTTCACCAACAAGGCCGCGGCCGAGATGAAGGAGCGCGTCGAGCAGCTCGTCGGCCCCCGCGCGCAGGCGATGTGGGTGTCCACCTTCCACAGCGCGTGCGTGCGCATCCTGCGCCGCGAGAGCAAGAAGCTCGGTTTCACCTCGTCGTTCTCGATCTACGACGCGGCCGACTCCAAGCGCCTGATGGCCCTGGTCTGCAAGGACCTGGAGCTGGACCCGAAGAAGTTCCCGCCCAAGTCCTTCACCGCCAAGGTCTCGAACCTCAAGAACGAGCTGGTGGACCCGGAGGACTTCGCACAGCGCGCCGCCGACGGCTTCGAGAAGACCCTCGCCGAGGCGTACACGATGTACCAGGCCCGGCTGCGCGAGGCCAACGCGCTGGACTTCGACGACATCATCATGACGACGGTCCACCTGCTCCAGGCCTTCCCGGACGTCGCCGACCACTACCGCCGCCGCTTCCGGCACGTCCTCGTCGACGAGTACCAGGACACCAACCACGCCCAGTACACGCTCGTACGCGAACTCGTCGGCACCGGCGAGGAGGACGAGGAGTCCGGCCCCGTCCCGGAGCGCGGCGAGCTGTGCGTCGTCGGGGACGCGGACCAGTCCATCTACGCGTTCCGCGGCGCCACGATCCGCAACATCCTCCAGTTCGAGGAGGACTACCCGGACGCGACGACGATCCTGCTGGAGCAGAACTACCGCTCCACGCAGACCATCCTCAGCGCCGCCAACGCCGTCATCGAACGGAACGAGAACCGCCGCCCGAAGAACCTGTGGACGCAGGCCGGCACCGGCTCCCCGATCACCGGGTACGTCGCCGACACCGAGCACGACGAGGCCCAGTTCGTCGCCGACGAGATCGACCGGCTGACCGACGCGGGCGAGGCCCGCGCCGGTGACGTCGCCGTCTTCTACCGCACCAACGCCCAGTCCCGGGTGTTCGAAGAGGTCTTCATCCGCACCGGCCTGCCGTACAAGGTCGTCGGCGGCGTCCGCTTCTACGAGCGCCGCGAAGTCCGCGACGTCCTCGCCTACTTGCGCGTCCTGGCCAACCCCGAGGACGCGGTGCCGCTGCGCCGGATCATGAACGTCCCCAAGCGCGGCATCGGCGACCGCGCCGAGGCGATGATCGACGCGCTGGCCGCCCGCGAGAAGATCACCTTCCCGCAGGCCATGGTCCGCGTCGACGAGGCGTACGGCATGGCCGCGCGCTCCGCCAACGCCGTCCGCCGCTTCAACGTGCTGATGGACGACCTGCGGACGGTCGTCGACTCCGGCGCCGGACCGGCCACCATCCTGGAGGCCGTGCTGGAGCGCACCGGCTATCTCGCCGAACTCCAGGCGTCCACCGACCCGCAGGACGAGACCCGCATCGAAAACCTCCAGGAACTCGCCGCCGTGGCCCTGGAGTTCGAGCAGGAGCGCGGCGAGGACGAGCCGGGCACCCTCGCCGACTTCCTGGAACGCGTCGCGCTCGTCGCCGACTCCGACCAGATCCCGGACGAGGAGGAGGGTGACGACACCGGAGTCGTCACCCTCATGACCCTGCACACCGCCAAGGGCCTCGAATTCCCCGTCGTCTTCCTGACGGGCATGGAGGACGGCGTCTTCCCGCACCTGCGTGCGCTGGGGGACACCAAGGAGCTGGAGGAGGAGCGCCGCGTCGCCTACGTGGGCATCACCCGTGCCCGCGAACGGCTCTACCTCACCCGCTCCACCCTGCGCAGCGCCTGGGGCCAGCCCTCGTACAACCCGCCCTCCCGGTTCCTGGAGGAGATCCCGGACACCTACCTGGAGTGGAAGCGCACCGGCGCGTCCTCCGGCGCGGGCGCCGGCGGCACCAGCCGCGGCGGCATCGGTTCCGGTTTCGGCGGGGGCGGCTCGCTGGCCACCTCGGGCACCGCGGCGCGACGGAGCGGGCCGAGCGGCTTCGCGACGCGGCGCGGCGGGGACAAGCCCGTGGTCCCGCTCTCCGTGGGCGACCGCGTCACGCACGACAGCTTCGGCCTCGGCACGGTCGTCGGCGTCAAGGGCAGCGGGGACAACGCCGAGGCGACGATCGACTTCGGCGCCGAGAAGCCGAAGCGGCTGCTGCTGCGGTACGCGCCGGTCGAGAAGCTGTAGCCGCTGCGTTTCCCCCGCCGGGTGCGGGGCTGCGCCTATCGGGGTGCGTCGCCGGGTGCGGCGCCGTCGTGGCTGTTCGCGCAGTTCCCCGCGCCCCTTTTCGGGGTCGCAGCACCCCGGTGCGGGGTTCGTTCCCTTGCCGGGGTGCGGTGCTGTTGTCGGGTGCGGCGCCGTCGTGGCTGTTCGCGCAGTTCCCCGCGCCCCTTGAGGGGCGGGTCCGTCAGGTGGGGTCGAGGCCCTTGCCGCGGAACCAGGGGAGGGGGTCGACGGCGTCGCCGCCGCCGGGGCGCACCTCGAAGTGGAGGTGCGGGCCCGTGGAGTTGCCGGAGTTGCCGGAGTACCCGATGGTGTCGCCCGCCTTGACCTCACCGGAGCGGATCTTGGTGCTGCTCAGGTGGCAGTACCAGGTCTCGGTGCCGTCGGGCGCGGTGACCACGGCCATGTTGCCGTAGGAGATGTCCCACTTGGTGGTGATCGTCCCGTCGGTGGCGGCCATGACGGGGGTGCCGTAGCTGACGGGGAAGTCGATACCCGTGTGCACGGACATCCAGTTGACGCCCGCCGAGCCGAACTGGGCGCTCAGACCGTGCTGTTTGACCGGCAGCGCGAACTTCGGCCGCATGGCCTCCTTGCGCGCCGCCTCCTCGGCCTTCCGCTTCCGCTCCTCGGCCTGGCGCTTCTTCAGGTCGATGCGCTCCTGCGTACGGCTGGCGCGGTCGGCGAAGTCGTCGGCGTCGGCGGAGAGTCCGGCGAGCTGGGTGTCCAGCTTGCTGTTCGCCTTCGACGGCTTGACCGGCTGGCCCTCGCTCGCGCTGTCCGCTGCCTCGGTGGTCTTGTCGTCGTCCGTGCCGCTGCCCATCACCGAGGCGGCGGCCACACCCGTCACACCCAGCACGGCGACCGACGGCACCGCGACCGTCATCAGCGCCGAACGCCGCGGCTTGGGCGAACGCCGCCGCCCGCGCGAGGACGGCACCACGACGGACGGGGAGACTCCGGACGCGCCGGACCCCACACCCTCGTCGGCGGCCTCACCCGGGACGTCGTCCTGGTGCGCGGCGTACAGCGAGTCGAAGTCGGCGCCGGGCACGGCGGTCTCGCCGGGGACGGCCTCGAAGGCCGTCGTCTCGAAGGCGCCGGTCTCGAAGGTTCCGGTCTCGAAGGCGGCGGGGTCGAAGACGGAGGTCTCGTCCAGCGGGCCCTCGGCGGCGCCCTGTTCGGGAACGTTCGCGAGCGGCTGCTCGGTCAGCCCCGTGTCCCAGGCGCCCTGGTCCTGCGGCAGCCCGCCGTCCCACTGGCCCGTGTCCCAGGAGGCGCTGCTGAAGTCGTCACCGGTCTGCCACTGCGCCTCGCCGTACGAGGCGGCCCCGTCGAACCCGCCCGCGTAGGCGCCGGTGTCGAAGGCTCCCGTGTCGAACGAGCCGGTCTCGAACGCTCCGGTCTCGAAGCCGCCCGTCTCGAAGGAGTTGGCGTCCGGGGAGCCGGCGTCGAAGGTGCCGAAGCCGGAGGTGTCGGCCCCGGTGGTGTCGTAGGCGCCGGTCTCGAAGCCGGTGCCGAAGTCGTACGCGCCGGTGGCATAGGCACCGGTGTCGTAGCCGACCGTTCCGTACGTGCCGGTGTCGTAACCCGAATCGGCGTAAGCCGCCTCGCCGTAGCCGGAGTTGCCGTAGCCCTCCGGGCCGGAGGTGTCGAAGGCGGACGCGTCGAAGGTGCCGGTGTCGAAACCGGAGGTGTCGAACGAGCCCGTCTCCCAGGCGGATTGCCCGGCCGGGACGCCGTAGTCGGCCGCCTGCTCGGGGCCCGGCTGCGCCGGGATGCCGCCGGTGACGTCCGGGTAACCGGCGTATCCCGGCTCCGCGTACCCGGCCTGGGCCCAGGCACCGGTGGTGTCGTAGCCGGTGCCGCCCTGCGCGTACGCGTCGTACGACTCGGGGCCCGGGTACGCGTCGTGCGCGCCGTAGGCGTCGAAGGTGCCGCTCGCGTACGTGCCGGTGTCCTGTCCCGGACCCGGCATGCTGCCGAAGAGGGGGTCGCCGCCGCCGAAGGAGGCGGCGCCGTAGCCGTCGGCGAGGTTGTCGTAACCGCCGGAGGGGTAACCGTCGTACGAGGGCGCGTACATGGCCTCGGGGGCCTGCTGGGCATACGCGTCCGTGCCGTACGGGGACGCCTCGTACCCAGCGCCGTGGGATGCGTACGAGAAGTCCTGGGAGCTATCGGCCGGGTTCGTACTTCCCGACGGGTGACGGTCGTTCACCACCAACTTCTCTTTCGCCTCGACAGCAAGGGCGGAGCAGTTCGGCGACTGTACCCGGCGGTATGCGACGACGACAATCTTCAACAGGTTTTGCAACTCCGGGATCCGGGCAATCAGCCGTCTTTCGGCGGACTACGGACCGGTAGTTGGCCAGGCGTTCGAGAACTGTTCGACCTTGTGCAGATTTGCCGGAGATGCCGTCGCTCCGGAAGCAGGTGAAGAACCGTGTGCAGCCGTCCGGTTCGGGCCGGGGGGCGCCGTCATGCCCGCGCGGGGCCGCATGGCTGCGTACCGTGTGTGCGGCAGCTACCGGGTGTGATTTCCCCCTCCCTTCAGGACACGGAACGGTCGGGTGCGGGATGCTGTGGATAACGTTCGTTCACTCCGGCACTCGACGATGCCGGTCAGGCCGTCGCAGAGCACCGGCTCCACGGAGCCGCCGCGGATGGAGGCAGTGATGGGTGTGTCGGGTCCGATCCGAGTAGTGGTCGCCAAGCCGGGTCTCGACGGCCACGACCGGGGGGCGAAGGTCATCGCGCGGGCGCTGCGCGACGCCGGTATGGAGGTCATCTACACGGGGCTGCACCAGACCCCCGAGCAGATCGTGGACACCGCGATCCAGGAGGACGCCGACGCCATCGGCCTCTCCATCCTCTCCGGCGCGCACAACACGCTCTTCGTGAAGGTGCTGGAGCTGCTGCGGGAGAAGGACGCGGAGGACATCAAGGTCTTCGGCGGCGGCATCATCCCCGAGGACGACATCGAGCCGCTCAAGCGCCAGGGAGTCGCCGAGATCTTCACCCCCGGCGCCACGATGAACGAGGTCGTCGACTGGATCCGCACCCACGTACGCCAGCTCGCCGCCTGACCGATCCGGGCCGGCTCATCCGGCGGCCGCCGGGACGCCCAGTTCGGTGCGGATCTCGGCGCGCAGGCGCAGGGTCGCCACCAGGCGCTGGAACGCCTCCGCCCAGTACGCGCCCGCGCCGGGCGAGCCGTCTGCCGGTTCCTCGGGGACGGCCGCCAGCGGGGTGAGCCGCTCCGTCTCGGCCGGGTCGAGGCAGCGCTCCGCGAGGCCCATCACGCCGCTGAAGCTCCACGGGTAGTTGCCCGCGTCCCGGGCGATCTGCAAGGCGTCGACCACCGCCCGGCCCAGCGGCCGCGCCCACGGGACGGCGCACACCCCGAGCAGCCGGAACGCGTCCGACAGGCCGTGCGCCTCGATGAACTGTCCGGCCCAGCGGGCCCGTTCGTCCTCCGGCAGGACCGTCAGCAGCTTCGCCGGATCGCCGGGGCCCTCGGCGGGCTGGTCGCGCGGGGCGCCCAGCAGGGCACGGGCCCAGGCGGCGTCCCGCTGCCGGACGGCTGCCCGGCACCAGGCCGCGCGCAGGTCCCGCGCCCAGCCGTCGGCCACCGGCAGTGCCGTGATCTGGGCCGGGGTGCGGCCGCCGAGGCGGCTGGGCCAGACGGCCAGCGGAGCCGCCGCCACCAACTGGCCCAGCCACCACGACCGTTCGCCGTGCCCCTGCGGCGGCGTCGGCACGACGCCGTCCCGCCGCATCGCCGCGTCGCACGTCTGCGGGGCGTCCACGGTGAGGTACGCGGTGTCCGGCGCGGCGGCGAGGGTGACGTGCGCCGTGGCGCGGTCCGCCATCCTCGCCGCGAGCGCCGACCCGGGGAGCGTGGCGAGCAGCTCGGCCGCCGTCGCGCGGACGTTCCGGCTGCGGTCGGCGAGGGCCTGCTCCAGGAATGGCTCGTCCGCCGGGGAGAGCCCCTCGCGGAGGGTGTCCAGCAGCATCAGCCGGTCCTCGGCCCGCTCCGACGGCCAGGTGGAGGCCAGCAGCTCGCGGCCCTCGCCCGGGGAGCGCCGGCGCAGCTCCGTCAGCAGTGCCGCGCGCTCGGCGAAGAGGCCCTCCTGCCACAACTCCCGTACGGACGCCTGGCCGTGCACGGAGGCGTGGTTGTCGTCCCGGGAGGAGGCGCAGCGCGGGGCGGAGGAGCGGTTCGCGCCGCGGAGGGCGAACTTCCAGTCCGGGTTGAGCCGGGCGAGCCAGCGGGCGAGCGGGCCGCCGAAGGCCAGCGCGTCCTGCCGCAGGTCGGTACGGGCCCGGGCCGCGTCCAGCAGGGCCGGGACGAGGTCGGAGGGGGCGCGGTAGCCGGCGGCGCAGGCCAGGGTCAGCCACTGGGGCAGCAGTTCGGCGAGGTCGGGGGCGCTGCCGCGCCTGCCGCCCGCCGCGCCCGTGCCGCCGGACCGTCCGGCCAGCAGTGCCCGCAGCCGGGCCTCGGCAGCGGCGGGCAGCGGCGGGCGCCCGTCCTCGGCGGCCGGCTCGGGGCGCGGTGCGGCGGGTGCCGGGCGCAGTCCCGCGCGGCGGCGTACCGTCTCGGCCGCCGCGGCGTCGAGCAGCGCCGTGGTGCTGCCGCCGGGCGGCGTGCGCCGCTCGGCGCCGAGCAGCGCGGAGGTGACCAGCTCACTCCAGGATGCGTTCACCGTGTCCCCGTTCGTCGTGTGCGTGCGGTGCGTGCGGTGGATTCGGGTGCTGTGCGGGCGGTGGGTGTGGTGCGGGCGGTGGGTCGGGCTCTGGCGGGTGCGGTACGTCGTGCGGACGCCGGTGCTCCTGTCTGCTCGGGAATGGGACGTGGCCGGCCGTGCGGCGGGCCGTGGGGTGGTGCGTCGGTCATGGACGGGCGGCGCGGGGCCGAGGGCATGACGGGGTAGCGGGGCGGCCTGTGCGGTCCGGCCCGTTCGGGCGCCCTCGGTGCGGGGCGCGGTGCCGTCGTGGTGGGTTCGTGCGCGGGTGTCCGCGGTTCAGAGCGGGATGGTGTGGCCTTCGCGCCAGGTCGTGCAGGGGGTGAAGCCGCGGTGACCGCAGAGGCCGAACACGGTGACGGGCCTGCCGCCCGACACCGCGGCCAGCCGCCACAGCCGGGACGCTTCGCCCGGGGCCACCGGAAGGGCCGACTCGCCCTCGGCGTCCGCGAGTTGCCGTATCGCGCCGTCCTCGCCGGGGACGGGGAAGACGGAGGCCAGCACGGCCGGATGCCGTTCCAGCCACGGGTCCTCGCGCAGCGCCGCCGCGTACCCGGCGAGGGCGTCGGACGTCGTGCCGCCCTCGGGGACGAAGCCCGGCACGGGTGGCCGGTCCGGCGCCGGGGCCGCCGACGGGTCGTGCGGTGCGGTGTGGTGTTCGGCGACGAGGGCGCGCAGCGCCGGGGCGCCCGGGTAGAAGCAGAGCGTCGCGTCCAGCGCCGAGCCGACGGGCAGGGCGGTGCCGGGGGGCCGGCCCGCGGCGCCGAAGGACAGCAGCAGCGCGGGCCGGCCCGTGCGCCGTCCGTGCAGCCAGATCCGCCGGGCGGTCAACCGTCCCTCCTCCGTGTCGTGCTGGGCGAGGACGAGCCACTCGTCCCGCACCGGTGCCGGCGTCGCGGCCGTCTCCCCGGCGGCCAGTACGTCGGCCGTCCCGACGGTGAGGCCCGCGTGGGCGCGGACCGTCGAGGCGAGCGGCTCGGGCAGTGCGTCGAGCCGCAGCAGGGCGCGGTTGAGCAGGTGGAGCAGCGCGCACTCCTCCAGCAGACGCTCCGGCCAGCCGCTGCCCGAGAACGGTATGGCGCCCAACTCCCGTACCCGCGAGGCGAGTCCGGGCGCCTGGGCGTCGACCATGCGGGCCGCGATCTCGTCCCACTCCGTGTGCCCGGCGCGGTCGGCGCCGGCGAGGCCGCCGTGCAGCAGGTCGGCCAGGCGCTGTTCCAGCTCGGCGGCGCCCGCGGCCATCCGCCGCGCCCGCCGCTCCGCGCTGGACGTCCCGTCCCCGCCCGCGCCGGCCCGTCGCCTGCGGCCGGTCAGCCACTCCCGCGCCCACCCGGGCGGCTCCTGCGTCTCCGGGACGGCCGTGCGCGCGCCGGCGTCCGCGGCCCAGAGCAGCAGCAGGCCCAGCGCGTGCTTGCAGGGGAGCTTGCGGCTCGGGCAACTGCACCGGTATCCGGGCGCGTTGGCGTCCACCCCCTCCAGATCCACCACCGTCCGGTACGGCTCCCCGCCGCCGCCCTCGCAGCGGCCCCAGACCGCGCCGCCGCCCGTACCGGCCGCCGACCACGGACCGGGCGCCGCGAGCCTGCTCCCCGCCCGGCCCGACGCCGCGTCGGGCGCCAGGGCCAGCACCTCTTCCGCCGTCCAGCGGACCCCCACTCCAGTCATGCCGAAGACGTTACGAGGCACCACTGACAACGGCCGCCGCACAGCGCGTCGTTGCAGCTCACAGCGGTGTCCGGAGCGATTGTCAGTGCCGGGGTGCAGGCTGTTGCACACGTCGGAACCACCGGTCCCGGCGTGCGGAACCACCGCGTGTGGAGGGGGACACCTGTGACCGATTCCCGTACTGCCGAAGCAAGCGAGACCGCCGAAGTCGCCGCCGCCCCGCAGGCGTTGCGGCCGCACGCCGAGGAGAGCTTCGCCGGGGAGCTGCGGGCGCTGGCCGCCGTCGACGACCGTCCGCGGCCGGAGCGCTGGCGGCTGTCGCCGTGGGCCGTGGCCACGTATCTGCTGGGCGGCGAGCTCCCGGACGGCACCGTGATCACGCCGAAGTACATCGGCCCGCGCCGCGTCGTCGAGGTCGCCGTGGCGACCCTGGCGACGGACCGCGCCCTGCTGCTGCTCGGCGTCCCGGGCACGGCGAAGACCTGGGTCTCCGAGCATCTCGCCGCCGCCGTCAGCGGCGACTCGACGCTGCTCGTGCAGGGCACGGCCGGCACCGCCGAGGACGCCGTGCGGTACGGCTGGAACTACGCGCGGCTGCTGGCCGAGGGCCCCAGCCGGGACGCCCTCGTGCCCAGCCCCGTGATGCGCGCGATGGCCCGCGGCGCGACGGCCCGCGTCGAGGAGCTGACCCGGATGCCGGCCGAGGTGCAGGACAGCCTCATCACCGTCCTCTCGGAGAAGACGCTGCCCGTTCCCGAACTCGGCGAGGAGCAGCAGGCGGTGCGCGGCTTCAACCTCATCGCCACCGCCAACGACCGCGACCGCGGCGTCAACGACCTCTCCAGCGCCCTGCGCCGCCGGTTCAACACCGTCGTGCTGCCGCTGCCGGGCACGGCGGAGGAGGAGGTCGGCATCGTCGCCCGCCGCGTCGAGCAGATCGGCAGCTCGCTCGGCCTGCCCCCGGCGGCCGACGGCACGGACGAGATCCGCCGCGTCGTCACCGTCTTCCGCGAGCTGCGGGACGGTGTGACCGGTGACGGCCGGACGAAGGTCAAGTCCCCCTCGGGGACGCTCTCCACGGCCGAGGCGATCTCCGTCGTCACCGGCGGCACGGCGCTCGCCGCGCACTTCGGGGACGGGGTGCTGCGCGCGGGGGACGTCGCCGCCGGCATCCTCGGCGCCGTCGTCCGCGACCCGGCCACGGACGGCGTGGTCTGGAAGGAGTATCTGGAGACGGTCGTCCGCGAGCGCGACGGCTGGCAGGACTTCTACCGCGCCTGCCGCGAGGTCTCCGGATGAGCGCCGCGCCCGGACGTCCGGCCGGGCAGCCGCTGCTGCTCGGGGTGCGGCACCACGGCCCCGGCTCGGCGCGCGCGGTACGGGCGGCGCTCGCGGCGTACGAGCCGGGGGTGCTGCTCGTCGAGGGGCCGCCGGAGGCGGACGGCGTGGTCGCGCTCGCGGGCGAGGAGGAGATGCGCCCGCCGGTGGCGCTGCTCGCGCACGCGGTGGACGAGCCGGGCCGGGCCGCGTTCTGGCCGCTGGCGGCGTTCTCGCCGGAGTGGGTGGCGATCCGCTGGGCGCTGGAGCGGGACGTCCCCGTCCGCTTCATCGACCTGCCCGCGGCGCACACCCTGGCCATGACCGGAGAGGCAGAGGCGCAACCCGACGTCCGCACCGACCCGTTGGCCGTGCTCGCCGGGACCGCCGGGTACGACGACGCCGAGCGCTGGTGGGAGGACGCCGTCGAGCACCGCACCGGCTCCGGCGGCGGTCCGTACGCGCCGTTCGCCGCGCTCGCCGAGGCGATGACCGCCCTCCGCGAGAGCCAACCGGACGCCTCCGCCCGGGACTTGGTGCGCGAGGCGCACATGCGCCTGCGGCTGCGGGAGGCCCGCCGCGCGTACGGGGACGAGGCCGTGGCCGTCGTCTGCGGCGCCTGGCACGTACCGGCCCTGGCCGCCCGGTCCACCGTCACCGCCGACCGCGCCCTGCTCAAGGGCCTGCCCAGGGTGAAGACCGAGGTCACCTGGGTGCCGTGGACGCACCGCCGGCTCGCCCGGCGCAGCGGCTACGGCGCCGGCATCGACTCGCCCGGCTGGTACGGCCATCTGTTCGCCGCGCCGGACAGGCCCGTCGAGCGCTGGCTGACGAAAGTCGCGGGGCTCCTCCGCGCGGAGGACCACCCCGTCTCCTCGGCGCACGTCATCGAGGCCGTTCGGCTCGCCGGGGCGCTCGCCGCGCTGCGCGGCCGCCCGCTCCCCGGCCTGGGCGAGACGACGGACGCGGTGCGCGCCGTGATGTGCGGGGGCTCCGACGTACCGCTCGCGCTCGTGCGGGACGGGCTCGTCGTCGGGGACGTCCTCGGCGCCGTGCCCGAGGGCGCCCCGGCCGTCCCGCTCCAGCACGACCTGCACCGGCAGCAGCGCAGGCTGCGGCTGAAGCCCGCGGCGGCCGGGCGGGACCTGGAGCTGGATCTGCGCGGCACGAACGACGCGGCGCGCAGCCGGCTGCTGCACCGGCTGCGGCTGCTCGGCGTCGACTGGGGCGTCCCCGCCGTCTCGCGGACGCACAGCACGGGGACGTTCCGGGAGAGCTGGCGGCTGTGCTGGGAGCCGGAGCTGTCGGTGCGGGTCGCCGAGGCGGGGGTGTGGGGCACGACGGTGCTCGCCGCGGCGACGGCCCGGGCCGCCTCCGGCGCCGCGGAGGCGACGGCGCTGTCCGAGGTCACCGCGCTCGCCGAGCGCTGCCTGCTCGCCGAGCTGCCCGAGGCGCTGCCGGTGGTCCTGCGGGCACTCGCGGACCGGGCCGCGCTGGACACCGACGTCGGCCATCTCGCCGAGGCCTTCCCGGCGTTGGTGCGCTCGGTGCGGTACGGCGACGTACGCGGCACCGGCGCCGCCTCCCTCGCGGACGTCGCGGAGGGCCTCGCCGAGCGGATCTGCGTCGGCCTGCCGCCCGCCTGCTCCGGCCTCGACGCCGAGGGCGCCGCCCGGATGCGGGAGCACCTCGACGCCGTCCACCGCGCCACCACCCTCCTCGCGCACGGCCCCGGAGCGCACGGCCCCGGAGCGCACGGCTCCGATGCGCACGACCCCGGAGCGGGCGGCGGCGCGCGGGTGCGGGAGCGCTGGCAGCAGGTGCTGCGCACGCTCGCCGTACGGGAGCGCGCTCCGGGGCTGATCCGCGGCCGGTGCGCCCGACTCCTGCTGGACGACGGCCGGTTGGCCGCCGACGAGGCGGAGCGGCTGATGAGCCTGGCGCTCTCGCCGGGCACCGCACCGGCGGAGGCGGCTGCCTGGGTGGAGGGGTTCCTCTCCGGCGGCGGCATGCTGCTCGTGCACGACGAACGGCTGCTCGCGCTGATCGACGGCTGGCTCACGTCCGTCCCCGCAGAGGCCTTCACCGACGTCCTGCCCCTGCTGCGCCGCACCTTCGCCGAGTACGAGCCGGGCCTGCGCCGCACCCTCGGCGAACTGATCCGCCGCGGCCCCGGCCGGTACGCGGACGCCGGGGGCGGGGACGGCCGGCCGTCCCCCGGCTTCGGCCCCGGCCTCGACCTCGTACGCGCCGACGCCGTCCTCCCCACCCTCCACCTCCTGCTCGGCCCCGGGGCCCCCGGAGCCCCGAGGCCCGAACCGTCCGCGACCGAAGGAGCAGTGGCATGAACGCACCCTCCGCACAGCCGGCTTCGGCACCCGTGGACACCGGGGAACGGCTGCGCCGCTGGCGGCTCGTCCTCGGCGGCGGCCAGGACGTCGACGGCACCGGACGCGAACTCACCGGCACCGACGCCGAGATGGACCGCACCCTTCAAGCGCTGTACGGCGCGACGGAGGGGCGCCCGCGCGGCCGGGAGCGCGGCGCCGGCCTGGGCGGTTCCGCGCCGGAGGCGGCCCGCTGGCTCGGCGACATCCGCAGGTACTTCCCCTCGTCCGTCGTCCAGGTCATGCAGCGGGACGCCGTCGAACGGCTCGGGCTGTCCACGATGCTGCTGGAACCGGAGATGCTGGCGGCGGTGGAACCGGACGTCCATCTCGTCGGCACACTCCTCTCGTTGCAGGCCGCCATGCCCGAGACCAGCCGGGAGACGGCGCGGACGGTCGTGCGCAAGGTCGTCGCCGAGCTGGAGCGGAAGCTGGCGGAGCGCACCCGTTCCACGCTCACCGGCGCCCTGGACCGCTCGGCGACGGTGCGCCGTCCCCGGCACCAGGACATCGACTGGAACCGCACGATCCGGGCCAACCTCGGGAACTACCTGCCGGAGCACCGCACCGTCGTCCCCGAGCGCCTCATCGGCCACGGCCGCGCGGCCCGGGGCACGAGGAAGGACGTCGTCCTCTGCGTCGACCAGTCGGGCTCGATGGCCTCCTCCGTGGTGTACGCCTCGGTGTTCGGCGCCGTCCTGGCTTCTCTGCGGGCGCTGCACACCCGGATCGTCGTCTTCGACACCTCCGTCGTCGACCTCACCGAGGAGATCGACGACCCGGTGGACGTGCTGTTCGGCACCCGGCTCGGCGGCGGCACGGACATCAACAGGGCGCTGGCGTACTGCCAGTCGAGGATCACCCGCCCCGCGGAGACGGTCGTCGTCCTCGTCAGCGACCTCTACGAAGGCGGCATACGCGAGGAGATGCTCGGCCGGGTCGCCGCGATGAAGGCGGCGGGCGTGCAGTTCGTCACGCTGCTCGCGCTCTCCGACGAGGGCGCCCCGGCGTACGACCGCGAGCACGCGAGCGCCCTGGCCGCCCTCGGCGCCCCCGCCTTCGCCTGCACCCCCGACCACTTCCCCGAGGTGATGGCGGCCGCGATCGAGAAGCGCCCGCTGCCCGTACCGGAACCCTGATCCGCGCGCTCCGGCAGGCCGGAGGAGTGCTTGACCGGGATGCCGGAGTGCGCCCGTTTCCGCACCTCCCGGCGCCGCCGAGACGTCACGTGAACAGTTTGTGACGGGAGTTGCGCCGGGGGCAGGTCGTCGTGCAAGGATCAGAGCCATCGCCGAGAGGCGTGGCGCCGGCGCGGTGAACACACCCCTGCGCAGCCCCTCGGTTCCTTCCGGCAGGCCAATCGCCTGTCACCACCCTCGTGTTCGCACTCGTCGCTTCCGTTCCGTTCGGGAAGGTCCCCCCTTGTCCGCAGTGTTCGCTGTTCCCGCCGCCGTGCGCATGCCGCGCTCGGCCGGTGCGCGGCGCGCGCTGCTGACGGCGCTCTTCCTCGGCGCCCTCTTCGCGCTCGGCCTCCTCTTCGGCGGCAGCGCGCAGGCGGCCTCGACGACCTCGGCGCTCCCGGGGTCCGACGGCACGTCCCTGGTGGACACGGAGGCCGACACCGCGCCGCGGCAGGTACGTCCCGTGCAGGCGGTGCGCGAGGCCGACGAGCGGACCACGCGGGAGATCGGCGCGCACCGGCAGCGGTCGAGCGCCGCCGCGGGTGAGGCCGTCGACGAGGTCACCGAGCCGGTGACCGAACAGACGGACGGCGCCCGGCGCGTGACCCGTCCCGTGGGTGAGGCCGTCAACGGCGTCGTGGAGCGGGCTGACCTGGGCGAAACCGTCGACGGCGTCCTGCCCGGCGGCGACGCCGAGCACGCCGAAGGCGGCCACCGGGACGACCGGCACGACCGTGCCGCCAAGCCCGCGCACAAGGACGCACCGGACCGTTCCGCCGCCCACGACGGCGCGTTCGGCCCGCACGCCGGCGCGGACGCGGCCACCACCCTGCCCGCCTCCGCGCTCCCGGACGGCACCGCCGTCCAGGCGGTCGCGGACGACGGCCGGTCCGGTCCCGGCGGCCCGCTGCCCGGACCGCACCTGCCCTCCGGGCAGACCCCCTGCCTCCCCGGCCAGCTGTCCACCTCGTCCGGCCAGAGCGCCGGCGACGGGCACGGCGGCTCGCGGGGCGGCGTCGACCAGCTCGCCGCGTATCTCTCCGACAGCGAGCGTTTCGGCCTTCCGCAGCCCGGTGCTGTGCGGGCCGCCGACGGCACGCCGACGCGTGAGCGTGCCGCCGAGATCCTCGAATTCCCCGGCTAGGGCGGACCGTTCCCCCGGTTCGCGGTGACTGACGGCGCTTCGCGCCCGTACCGCCGCGACTGCTGCCGACTCCACCGCGCCGCACCGACGCGCGCTCCGTTCCGGCAGCACCGCTGTGACCTGCCACGCGGGGGTGGCCAGGTCCGCCCGTAGCCGAAACTCTTCCGAACTTCGAAGGATCCCCCTCCCATGCGCAAGAGCATCCGCCGTTCCGTCGCCGTCGCTGCCGCCGCCTCCGGCATCTGGGCGCTGGGCGCCGCCTCCGCCTCCGCCGCCGAGCTGCCCACCGACCTGGGCACCGGCACGGTCACCGACACCGTCGACAGCGTGCGCGGTACGGCGCAGGACACCACGCAGGACGTGACCGAGAAGCTGCCGACGAAGAGCGTTCCCGAGAAGCAGCTCCCGGTCGAGGACGTCACCGGCACCGTCACCGGCACCCTTGAGGGCGCCCAGGACCAGCTCCCCGCGACCGGCGACGTGACCGGCACCGTCGAGGGCGCGACCGGCAAGGTCCAGGGCGCCAAGGGCAAGATCGACGGCGTCACCGGCAAGGCCAAGGGCGTCGCGGGCAAGGCCAAGGGCGCCGTGCGGGACGCCGACGCCACCAAGGCCCTCGGCGACGTGCAGGAGACCGCCGGCAACACCCTGCCCGCCCTCCCGGGCGCCGGCCTCCCCACGGCCCCGCTCGTCGGCGCCGTCCCCGGCATCCCGAACCTCGACAGCATCTCGGCCGACCAGCTGCCCGTCTCCGCTGACCAGCTGCCGGTCTCGGCCGACCAGCTGCCGGTGTCCGCTGACCAGCTGCCGGTCTCGGCCGACGAGCTGCCGGTGTCCGCTGACCAGCTCCCGGTCTCGGCCGACGAGCTGCCGGTGTCCGCTGACCAGCTCCCGGTCTCCGCCGACCAGCTCCCCGTCTCCGCCGACCAGCTCCCGGTCTCGGCCGACCAGCTCCCGGTCTCCGCTGACCAGCTGCCCGTCTCGGCCGACCAGCTCCCGGTCTCCGCCGACCAGCTCCCCGCCGGTGTGAGCCCCGAGCAGGTCACCGGGCTGGTGCAGGACGGTGTCGCGCAGCGCACGCTCGCCGGCGCCGACGAGCGCACCGCCGCCGTGCAGCCGGTGCTCGCCCGGGCGACCGCCGGCACCCTGCCGCCCGTCGCGCAGAGCGTCGTCGGCAAGGTCCTGCCCGTCGCCGGTCAGGCCGGTGACGACGCGGCCGTGACGGTCGACAACGCCGCCGCCACCACCGCCCCGTACGCCGAGGGCGTCGCCCGGGAGACCTCCGCGCTCGGCCAGGGCGTGGCCACCGACGCGGTCGCCTACGGCTCGGGCCTCGGCCAGAGCGCCGTCCCGTTCGCGAGCGGCCTGGGCTCCGGCGCCGCCCGTGACGGCCAGGCCCTGGCGGGCAACGCGGTCTCCGGTCTGCAGAGCGCCGCGACCCTCCCGGGCACCGGCGACCTGACCGACGCCGCCAACATCCCGGCCCTGCCCGTCGCCTCCACCCTCCCGGCGACCAGCCTGCCGGTCTCCCTGCCCGCCGGCGTCCCGGCGGTCTGAGACCGGACGCGGAAGGGCGACGGCTGACCCGGCCCGCCGCTCCCGGCCGGCGGGCCGGGGCCGGGCCGGAGCGCCGTCCGGCATGAGGACCGTCCGGCAGGGGCGGCCGTCCACCAGGGACGGCCGCCCGGGGCCGGACAAGGGAGGTGCGGGGTGGCCTGCCGTGGGGGGCGAGCCACCCCGCACTCCCGACTCACCGTTCCCGAAGGGCTGTTGACGCCCTACCGTGCAACCGCGACCGACCGTTCACCGCAACCGAATCGAGGCAGCCATGCGCAGCAGCACGCGCTCACGCAGCAGCTCACGTACCCGCGCGCGGGTGACCGCGGGCGGCGTCCGCCGCGGAGCGGCCGTCGTCGCGGTGGCCGCCGGGCTGCTGGCCGCCGGTGCCGGTACGTCCCAGGCGGCCGGGACCGGCGCGGCCCACCAGGCCGCCGGTCAACGGGCACTCACGAACCACATCGAGGCAGCAGGCGATGGCAAGAAGGAAGCCGCGGAAGACGTGCCGGGGGCCGCGACTGGTGCTCCGCTCCCGTCCGTGGGCACCGTGCGCGGGCTCGCGCACGAGGCCCCCGTCACCCTGGCGCGGGCGCTGCCGGAGGACGGGGTGATCCCGGAGGGCACCGAGATCGGGGTTCCCGAGGTCGTGCCGGGCGTGCCGAGCGTCGGCGTCGTCCCGCTCGCCGTCCCGGAGCTCCCGGTGACCCCGACCGTCCCCGTCCCCTGACGCCACCGACCCCGTCCCCGGGGCCCCGAGTCCCGCCGCCACGCGGCCACTTGGGGCGGTACGGGGCCGCGGGCGGCGCGCGGCCACCGCTCGGCCGCGTCCGTACCCCGCCGCCCCGGCGCACGTGCTCCGCACGGTGCCCCGGCCCCGTACCACACACCGGCCCCCGCGCCCGTCGCACGCTCCCGAGGAGGAGCTGCGGCGGGGCGGGGGCTGCGGATTTCGCAGGGCGTTGTGACTGTTGTCACCGCTCCGGTGTGAGCTGCGATTTATGAAGCGCTCACGCACAGAGCTAACCTGCAAGGCGGACATGCCGCGCGTTACCGCCGACGCCGCGGCCACGCGGCACGCCCACGCTGACAACGACCGCGATACCACTGATTAAGGGGACGCAGCGCGTGGACCTGTTCGAGTACCAGGCGAGGGACATCTTCGCCAAGCATGACGTACCGGTGCTGGCCGGTGAAGTCATCGAGACGCCCGAGGCGGCGCGCGAGGTG
Source organism: Streptomyces sp. HNM0574 (assembly GCF_012726235.1). Lineage (GTDB taxonomy): Bacteria > Actinomycetota > Actinomycetes > Streptomycetales > Streptomycetaceae > Streptomyces. Next base: position 535,866 of record NZ_JAASAH010000002.1, on the reverse strand, counting down.
ACCGAGCGACTGGGTGGTCGCGCGGTCGTCAAGGCGCAGGTCAAGACCGGCGGCCGCGGCAAGGCCGGCGGCGTGAAGCTGGCCTCTGACCCGGCGGACGCTGTCGAGAAGGCCGACGCCATTCTGGGCATGGACATCAAGGGCCACACGGTCCACAAGGTGATGCTCGCCCAGACCGCGGACATCGAGGAGGAGTACTACGTCTCCTTCCTCCTGGACCGCACCAACCGCACCTTCCTGGCCATGGCCTCCGTCGAGGGCGGTGTCGAGATCGAGGAGGTCGCGGCCACCAAGCCCGAGGCCCTCGCCAAGATCTCCGTCGACGCCATCGAGGGCGTGACCGAGGCCAAGGCGCGCGAGATCGTCGAGGCCGCCAAGTTCCCGGCCGAGCTGCACGACCAGGTCGTCAACGTCCTGATCAAGCTGTGGGACGTCTTCATCAAGGAGGACGCCCTCCTCGTCGAGGTGAACCCGCTGGTCAAGACCGGCGAGGGCAAGGTCATCGCGCTGGACGGCAAGGTGTCCCTGGACGCCAACGCCGACTTCCGCCAGCCCGACCACGAGGCGCTCGAGGACAAGGCCGCGGCCGACCCGCTGGAGGCGGCGGCCAAGGCCAAGGGCCTCAACTACGTGAAGCTCGACGGCCAGGTCGGCATCATCGGCAACGGCGCGGGTCTGGTCATGTCCACCCTCGACGTCGTCGCGTACGCCGGTGAGGCGCACAGCAACGTCAAGCCCGCCAACTTCCTCGACATCGGTGGCGGTGCCTCCGCCGAGGTCATGGCGAACGGCCTGGAGATCATCCTCGGCGACCCGGACGTCAAGTCCGTCTTCGTCAACGTCTTCGGTGGCATCACCGCCTGCGACGCCGTCGCCAACGGCATCGTCCAGGCCCTGGAGCTGCTCAAGTCCAAGGGCGAGGACGTCAACAAGCCGCTGGTCGTGCGCCTGGACGGCAACAACGCGGAGCTGGGTCGCAAGATCCTGACCGACGCCGCCCACCCGCTCGTTCAGCAGGTGGACACCATGGACGGTGCGGCCGACCGTGCCGCCGAGCTGGCTGCGAAGTAAGGGACGAGGAACCGACACACCATGGCTATCTTCCTCACCAAGGAAAGCAAGGTCATCGTCCAGGGGATGACCGGCTCCGAGGGCCAGAAGCACACCAAGCGCATGCTGGCCTCCGGTACGAACATCGTCGGCGGCGTGAACCCGCGCAAGGCGGGCACGAACGTCGACTTCGACGGCACCGAGGTCCCGGTCTTCGGCAGCGTCAAGGAGGCCATGGAGGCCACCGGCGCTGACGCGACCGTCATCTTCGTCCCGCCGAAGTTCTGCAAGGACGCCGTCGTCGAGGCCGTCGACGCGGAGATCGGCCTCGCGGTCGTCATCACCGAGGGCATCGCGGTGCACGACACCGCCTACTTCTGGGACTACGCCTCCCAGAAGGGCAACAAGACCCGCATCGTCGGTCCGAACTGCCCCGGCCTGATCACCCCCGGCCAGTCGAACGCGGGCATCATCCCGTCCGACATCACCAAGCCGGGCCGCATCGGTCTGGTCTCCAAGTCCGGCACGCTGACGTACCAGATGATGTACGAGCTGCGGGACATCGGCTTCTCCACCTGCGTCGGCATCGGCGGTGACCCGGTCATCGGCACCACGCACATCGACGCGCTGAAGGCGTTCGAGGCCGACGCCGACACCGACCTGATCGTGATGATCGGCGAGATCGGCGGCGACGCCGAGGAGCGTGCCGCGGACTTCATCAAGGAGAACGTGTCGAAGCCGGTCGTCGGCTACGTCGCGGGCTTCACGGCGCCCGAGGGCAAGACCATGGGCCACGCCGGCGCCATCGTCTCCGGCTCCTCCGGCACCGCGCAGGCGAAGAAGGAGGCCCTCGAGGCCGCGGGCGTGAAGGTCGGCAAGACCCCGTCCGAGACCGCGCGTCTGGCGCGTGAGGTCCTGGGCGGCTGAACCCCGCCTCCGGCCGCCCGGCGGCCGAACGGCCGAGAACGAAGGGCCCGCTCCCCTGTCACGGGGGAGCGGGCCCTTCGGCGTTTCCCGGCGGGGTGTCACCACTGGCCCGGCGGCCCCGTCAGGTTGTCCTCCTTCTTGTCGACCCAGGTGAACTCGGCGAGCTCACGGTGCTCGTTGGCCGACCGCAGCATCGGCAGGTACGCGCTCTCGCCGTCCGTCGCGGCCCGGCCCGCGCTCATCGGCCCCGGCAGCGGCTGCCCGTCGGGCCCCGGCACGAACGTTCCGCCGTTGCCCGGCCGGCGGGGCGGGTCCGTCGGGTGATCGACGGTCAGCGCGGTGAGCGTGGTGGCCGTCGCGACGAGCGCGGTGAGCGCCACGGCCGCCTGCGTCCGCCGCCGCGTACCCCGCTCGCTGCCCTTGCGTACGGTCGCGGCCGCGGACACCGGCACCGGCTGCGCGGCCCCCAACTCCCGCAGCCTGCGCCCGATCCGCTCGCCTAGCAGCGCGGCCGGCACCTGGCGCAGCTCGTCCGCGCGCGCGGCGAGCGCCTCCCGCGCGTGCGCGAGCCGCCCCTCCGCCGCGGGCAGGCTGGCCTCGGTCTCCTCGGCGGTCTCGGACACGGAGAGCCCGAGCCCGTCGTGCAGCAGCAGCGTGGCCCGGTACGTACGCGGCAGCGCCGTCATCGCCTCGACGAGGGCGCGGTCGGCGGGCGGCCCCTGGTACGGCTCGGGCCGCCGTCGCCCGGGGTGCAGCCGGTGCCAGGGGGAGAGGGCGTAGGAGTAGGCCGCCGCGCGTACCCAGCCCGCCGGTTCGGGGGAGGTGGCGACCTCGGGCCACTTCTCCCAGGCGGAGTGGAAGGCGTACGCGACGGCGAGCCCGGCGGTGTCGCGGCGGCCGCTGAGCAGGAACGCCTGCCGGGTGAGCGAGCGCGCGTACCGCGCGTACAGCAGGTCGAAGGCCTGGCCGGGGGAGTCGGTGGTGTGCAGCGGGGTGCGCGCGGGACGCGGGGCGAAGGCGTCCGCGACGGCCGCCTCCCCGTCCTCCTCCGGCTCGTCGGCGGCCATCCGGCCGTCATCCGGTGGGCTGTCGTGCGCGGCTGACGGGCCGTCGGCGGGGGCGGGTCCGGGCGCCTGGGCGTGCTCGGGCTCCGGGGTCCGCGCTTCGGCGGGCTCGGCGGAAGGGGACGGTCCGGTGTGCTGGGGGAGGTGGGGCGGGCCGCCGCGCACCGGGGTCGAGCGGTGCGCCTTTCGCGGTCTGCGTGGGTGGCGCGCGGTGCGCGCGGCCTGTTTCCGCTTACCCGTCATCAGAGCTGCTTCCTCTCCGCACGGCGGGACGCGGGCGGAGTGACGTCGGCAATCCTGTGAAAAGGTGCAAATACGTATGTACTGCGACACAGCGACTATATGCGCGATACCCGGAGGAAACGGGTGTTGTTGGCAGCATGTCGACGTGAGCCAAGTGACGTATCGCAGCTGGACGTCGGACGTCGGCAGGACGCGTGCCCGGCACGGCGGACCCCCGGCACTCCCCGCGGCGGGCGCCTGGCTGCTCGGCGGGATGGTGGCGGCGGGTCTGGGGCTCGGGGCGCTGGCGGCGCTCGCGACGCTGCTGTGGATCACCTCCCCCTATCCCGACAGCGGCGCCGACGGAGCCCTGCACGTCGCGGCCGATCTGTGGCTGCTCGCGCACGGCGTCCAACTCGTGCGCAACGAGACGCTGTCCGGCGCCCCCGCGCCGCTCGGCATGACGCCGCTGCTGCTGTCCGTGCTGCCGGTCTGGCTGCTCTACCGCGCGGCGCAGCACGCCTTCGACGAGGCCGATCTCCGCGTCGACGACCGCGGCCGCGCCGCTGTCGCCGGGTGGGTGTGCGGCGGGTACCTGCTCGTCGGCGGACTCTCCGTCATCTACGCGGCCCGCGGCCGGGCGATCGGCGTGGACGTGCTCAGCGCCGCGTTCCAACTGCCGTTCACCGCCGCCTGCGTGACGGGCGTCGCCGTCTGGACCGCCTGCGAGCGTCCCGTCCCCGTCGGCGGGGCGTGGCTGTGGCGGGTGCTGACGCGGGCGCGGGTGCTGGCGGTGCTGCGGTCCTCGGGGCTGGCGCTGGCCGTGCTCCTGGTCGGCGGGAGCCTGCTGTTCGGGGCCGGGCTGCTGTGGCACGGGGACGCGGTGACCTCGGCGTTCCCGCAGCTGACGGCGGACTGGCCGGGGCGGTTCGCGCTGCTCCTGCTCGCCTTCGCGCTCGCGCCCAACGCCGTGGTCTGGGCCGCCTCGTACGGGCTCGGGCCCGGCTTCACGATCGGCGGCGGCAGCGTCGTCAGCCCGCTCGGTGCGCACGGCTACCCGCAGCTGCCGGACTTCCCGCTGCTGGCCGCCGTCCCCGGTGAGGGGCCCGGCGGGCCGGTGCTCTGGGGTGTCGCCGGGGTGTGGCCGGTGGCCACCGGTGCGGCGTGCGGCTGGTGCGTGGCGCGGGCCGCGGTGCCGGTGCGCGGGGAGCGCGCGGGGACGGCCGGGCCGCGCGGGACGGCGTTGACGGCGGGGCTCGCGGCGGGGGCGTGCGGCGCGGCGACGGCTTTCCTCGCCGCCTCGGCAGGGGGCGCGATGGGGACGGGCACCCTCGCCTGGTTCGGGCCGAGTTGGTGGCTGACGGGGCTGGCCGCGTTCGCCTGGACGGCGCTCGTCGGCGTCCCCGCGGCCCTGACCGTCCGCGCCTGGCGCCTGCGCGAGCGCCGCGTCCGCGAGGAGCCCGTCACGGAGCCCGCCCCGGAGCCGGACGGGACGGCGGAGGAGGCGGAGTCGCGGCGGGAGCGGCGGCGGAGGAAGCGGGCGGAGCGCCGGGCGGCGAAGGGCGGAACCGGAGCCGGGGCCTCCGTGCCGGGGCAGGCCGGGGCGCCGGACGGGGGCTCCGCGACGGGCGCGGAGCCGGAGGGGAAGCGGAGCCGGCGGAGCGAGCGGGCCGAGCGGAAGAGCGCGGCGAAGCTGGCGAAGGCCGAGCGGAAGGGCGCGAAGCAGCGCGAGAAGGCGGAGCGCAAGCGGCGGGACCGGGCGCCGGTGCACGTCGATCTCGCGCTGCCCGCCGAGTCCGACGGCGCCACCGGTACGGGGGACGGGCCCGGTCCGGACTGGCACTCCACCGGGGCCCGCCGCACCCGCTGGGCCGCGCTGAAGGAGTCCTCCGGCGACCTCATGGGCGACGTCGAACCCCCGGACCGGCCCGGCGGAAGGTGATCCGGAAGCACGGAGCCCCTCGGCGATCGGGATCGCCGAGGGGCTCCGTCGTGCGGGTGCGCCGGTGATTACTCGGGGGTGCGCTGTTCCAGCAGCGGGCGCAGGTTCTCGGGCAGCAGGTTCTCGCACTGGTCGCGCGAGGTCTGGGTGAGCGCGTCCTGGCGGCACGTGTAGTAGTCGCTGTAGACGAGCTGGACGGTGAAGGTCGCCGCGACGACCACGAGCCCGAGGCTCGCCGTGACGAGTCCGCTGATCGCCGCCGTGGCCTGGGCCTTCGCCGCCTGCGCCGGGGTGACGGCGACCTGCGCGGACAGCTGCTTGGCCGCCTCGCTGCGCTCGTCGGCCGCCGGGTGCGGGGCGCTCGTCGCGCTGCGGTCGCTGCCCGCGACGTCCTCGGCGGTGGCGCGGGTGCCGCCGCCGGACGCGCGGCCCTCGGTGCCGTCCTTGGCGCCGGCCGCGCCCGCGCGGTTCCGCGCGCGCAGCGAGGAGATGCCCCAGTACAGGGAGAGCGCGCCGAGCAGCAGCGCCACCGGGGGCAGGCTGAACAGGGCGAAGAACAGCGCCCAGATCCCGGAGTGCAGGGCGTACCGGGCGCGGCGCTGCATCGGGTCCGTCGGGTCCCAGCGCAGTCCGCGGCCGGGGCCGGGGCCGCCGGGGCCCTGGCCGTCGCCCTCGCCGCCGGGCCTGCCGAAGCCGCCGCTCTGGCGGCCCGGCTGGCGGCTGCTCCACTGGCTGCCCCAGGAGGAGCGGCCGTCGGAGCCCTCGCCGTCGTTGCCGTTTCCGCCGTCGCCGGAGCCGCCCGTGCCCTTGCCGCCGCCCTGGCCGTCGGCGGGACGGCGGGGCTGCCACGGCTGGTCCGGGGTCCCCTCGGGCGGTGGCGCGAAGGGGTTGTCCTCGCGCGCTGAGGTGTCGGAGGGGGCCGTGCGGCGGCGTCGGTCGGTCATGTGATGGGTGTCTTCCCCTGTTGTTGCCGTGGCACCTGCGGATCCGTTTCCCTGACGCTACCTTCCGCTTGTGCCCCCGTCCCGTGGGGGCCGTCCGAGGTGCCGGTATCGTTGCCGACGGTCGAGCGCTTCGTAGAGTTCCCCGGAAATCTCCGCTCCACGTACTCGTACGACCGCACAAATCCCGATCTCCCGTGAGAGAGAGCCTTGTCGTGGCCGCGCATTCGAGCCCACTCCCGTCCTCCGGTACTTCGGGTTCGCTCGATCCCGGCCCTGCGGGCTTCCCCGGCCGTGCGGAGCGCGGTGGCCGGCCCGCCCGGCTGGTGGTGCTCGTGTCCGGCTCGGGCACGAATCTGCAGGCGCTGCTCGACGCCGTCGAGGCCGGGGGCGTCGAGGGCTACGGCGCCCGGATCGTCGCCGTCGGCGCCGACCGCGCCGGTATCGAGGGGCTGGCCCGGGCCGAGCGGGCCGGGATTCCCACGTTCGTCCGGCGGGTGCCGGAGTACGCCTCGCGCGCGGAGTGGGATCTGGCGCTGACGGAGGCGACGGCGGCCTACGAGCCCGATCTGGTCGTCTCGGCGGGCTTCATGAAGATCGTGGGCCAGGAGTTCCTCGCCCGGTTCGGGGGGCGGCTGATCAACACGCACCCCGCACTCCTTCCCAGTTTTCCCGGGGCACACGGCGTGCGTGACGCGCTCGCGTACGGCGCCAAGGTCACCGGGTGCACCGTCCACTTCGTCGACGAGGGCGTCGACACGGGACCGGTCATCGCCCAGGGCGTGGTCGAGATCCTGGACGAGGACCACAACGACGGTGGTGCCGCTCTGCACGAGCGGATCAAAGAGGTCGAGCGACGGCTGCTCGTCGACGTCGTGGGCCGCCTCTCCCGCGACGGCTACCGCATCGAGGGGCGAAAGGTACGACTGCGAGATGAGTGAGGGCGGCATGAGCACCCCGGGAACGGACGACGTGGTGGCACCGGAGACGAAGCGGCCGCTGCGCCGCGCCCTGGTCAGCGTCTACGACAAGACCGGCCTTGAGGACCTGGCCCGCGGGCTGCACGCGGCGGGCGTCGAGCTCGTCTCGACCGGCTCCACGGCGAAGAAGATCACGGAGGCCGGGGTTCCGGTCACCCCCGTCGAGGAGCTGACCGGGTTCCCCGAGTGCCTCGACGGCCGGGTCAAGACCCTGCACCCGCGCGTCCACGCGGGCATCCTGGCCGACCAGCGGCTGGAGGCCCACCGGTCGCAGCTGGAGGAGCTCGGGGTCGCGCCGTTCGAGCTCGTCGTCGTCAACCTGTACCCGTTCGAGGACACGGTCGCCTCCGGTGCCGCGCCCGACGAGTGCGTGGAGCAGATCGACATCGGCGGCCCCTCGATGGTCCGCGCCGCGGCGAAGAACCACCCCTCGGTCGCGGTCGTCGTCGACCCGGAGCGGTACGAGGACGTGCTGAAGGCCGCCGCCGAGGGCGGGTTCGACCTGGCCACGCGGAAGCGGCTGGCCGCCGAGGCGTTCCAGCACACCGCCGCGTACGACGTGGCCGTCGCGGCCTGGTTCGCCTCCGGGTACGCGGCCGTCGACGAGAGCGAGTTCCCCGACTTCCTCGGCGTCACCTACCGGCGTGAGCAGGTGCTGCGCTACGGCGAGAACCCGCACCAGGCGGCCGCGCTCTACAGCGGCGGCTGCGGCGGGCTCGCCGGGGCCGAGCAGCTGCACGGCAAGGAGATGTCGTACAACAACTACACCGACACCGATGCCGCGCGGCGGGCCGCGTACGACCACGACGAGCCCTGCGTCGCGATCATCAAGCACGCCAACCCCTGTGGCATCGCGGTCGGTTCGGACGTCGCCGAGGCGCACCGCAAGGCGCACGAGTGCGACCCGCTGTCCGCCTTCGGCGGCGTCATCGCCGTCAACCGGCCGGTGTCGCGGGAGATGGCCGAGCAGGTCGCGGAGATCTTCACCGAGGTCGTCGTCGCCCCCGGTTACGAGGACGGCGCCGTCGAGGCGCTGACCAGGAAGAAGAACATCCGGGTGCTGCGCTGCCCCGAAGCGCCCTCGCTGCTGGCCGAGTTCAGGCCGATCGACGGCGGCGGCCTCGCGCAGATCTCCGACACCCTCCAGGCCGAGGGCGACGACCCGGCGCACTGGACGCTGGCCACCGGCGAGGCGCTGAGCGCGGACGAGCTCGCCGATCTGGCCTTCGCCTGGCGCGCCTCCCGTGCCGTGAAGTCGAACGCGATCCTGCTCGCCAAGGACGGCGCGACCGTCGGCGTCGGCATGGGCCAGGTCAACCGGGTCGACTCGGCGAAGCTCGCCGTGGAGCGGGCCGGTGCGGAGCGGGCGCGCGGTGCGTACGCCGCTTCCGACGCGTTCTTCCCGTTCCCGGACGGTCTGGAGGTGCTCACCGAGGCGGGCGTCAAGGCCGTGGTGCAGCCCGGCGGTTCGGTGCGGGACGAGGCCGTGGTCGAGGCGGCGAAGAAGGCCGGCGTGACGATGTACTTCACCGGCACGCGGCACTTCTTCCACTGAGCCGCGCCGGTCGGGTGCGGAACGGGCCGGGGCCCGGGCGGAGTTCTCCGTCCCGGGCCCCGGCCCGTTCCCGTACGTGCGTCAACTCCCTCAGGGGCGGGGGCGGTTGAACCAGGCGCCGGTCTCGCGCTGGGTCAGGAGCGCGATGACGGCGATGTAGACCGCGAGCCAGAGGCCGTTGACGACGATCGCCATCGGCAGGGCCGGCGGCATCGTGCCCATCGCGGCGCCGATGATCATGACCGAGGCCCAGACGATCGAGGACGCCCGCAGCGCGGCCTGGCCCTGGGGGAAGCGGACGGCCAGGAGTATGCCGGTGAGCGCCACGATGAACCAGAAGGCGGCGAGGAGATAGCGGTAGGCGAGGAAACCGACCGGGCCGTCGGAGAGTTCGCTCGTGACGCTGATCAGGCTGATCAGGGCCCACACCTGATTCAGCGCCTGCCCGATCCCGCCGACCAGTATCAGCAGCCGCGCCGCCTTCGCCTTCCCCGGCATCGGCGCCTGCGCACCCTGCGGCATCCCGGGCCCGCCGTACGGGCCGGGGGCCTGCTGCGGGAAGCCGTAACCCTGCGGCGGCCCTTGGGGCGCGCCCTGCTGCGGTGCGCCGTACGGCTGTTGCTGCGCGAACGGGTTCGGCGCCTGGCCCGGCTGCTGCCCGTAGGGCGGCGGCGCGGCGGGACCGGGGGAGCCCGGGGGCGGGTAACTCATGGCGTGTGTTCCGTTCTTGGGGCGTCGTGGGCGGTGGGCGTCAGTACCGCGGGCGGTTGAACCAGGCTTCGCCGTCCTTGTTCACCAGGAAGATGACGACCATGGTGCCGAGGGCCAGCGGGACGATGCCGACGAGGCTGAAGATGCTGATCAGGCCGCCCAGCGCCATCAGCGAGCCGTAGATGATGCCGCCGACGCGCACGCCGTTCCCGCCCTTGGGCACCTGCGCGCCGAGGACGAAGCCGGCGGCGGCGATGACGACCGCGATCAGGCCCTGCACGATGGCGACTCCGGTGGTCACGGCCATCGCGCCCGAGGTGTCGTACTCGGAGCGGCTCGCCGAGGCGTTCAGGAACACCGTCATGCCGATGACGAGGAGCAGCGTGAGGACGCCGAGCCCGCCCAGCACGAAGAGCATCACCCGGGCCGCCTTCACGGTGCTGGGCATCACCGTGGGCGCGGCGTGCTGCGGGGGATACCCGCCGGGCTGCTGCGCGTACGGGGACGGGGCCTGCTGCGGGTAGCCGTAGGGCTGCTGCTGCGCGTACGGGTTCGGCACCTGGCCCGGCTGCTGCGCGTACGGGTTGGGGCCGGGGGTGCCGGGGTTGCCGGGGCCGGGCGGCGGCGGGTAACTCATCTGTCTCTTCCGGGTCTTGTGGGTGGCGGGGCGGCTCGTACCACGACGAAGACCGCGCCTCCGTTCGGCCGGGGCGCGGTCTTCGTCGTGGTGCGGAGCGCTGGTGCGCCCCGGGTGCGATGTGTGGCGGGTGCGGCGGCGCGCGGCCCGCTTCGCGGGGTTACTTGGTCTTGATGACGACGGTGCTCGCCGCGCGGTCGTGCCAGCCCTGCGACTTGCCGCTGTTGTCGAAGAACGGCGACAGGTAGACGACGATGCCGAGGCCGCACACCAGGTTCGCGGCCATCGGGACCAGGTAGCGCAGGAAGCCGGAACCGGGGCCGGGAACGTTGCCGTCGGCCTCCTTGACCACGCGCAGGCCCATGGCCATCTTGCCGAAGGTCGCGCCCTTGAAGGAGATCATCAGCCACTCGTAGAGCAGCATGAAGACGGCGAAGGCCAGCAGCAGCATGAAGAAGCCGCCGACCATGCCGGAGGCGGCGTCCTGCTGCTCCTGGATGCAGCTGTTGTAGCCCGGGTCGGTGTAGGTGCCGCAGTCCTCGACGTCCGAGGCGATGCCCAGCGCGCTCGCCATGCCGAGGCCCATCAGGAGGCCCATGATGACGGAGGTGATCAGACCGTCGATCAGACGCGCGGCGAACCGCTGGCCCATGGTGGCGAGCAGCACGGGGCCGTGGTGGCCGATGCTGATGTAGCCGTTGTTGGCCTGGACCGTGCCGGGCGGCGGCTGCTGGCCCTGCTGCGGGTAGCCGTAACCCTGCTGGCCCGGGACCTGCTGGCCGTACGGGTTCTGCTGCGCCTGCTGCGGGTAGCCGTAGCCGGGCTGCTGCGGCTGCTGGCCCTGCTGCGGGTAGCCGTAGGGCTGCTGCGGGGGCTGCTGCGGCTGCTGCCCGTACGGGTTGTTCGGGTTCTGGCCGGGCGGCGGTGGGTAACTCACGAGCGGATTCCTCCGGGCGTTGCGCATGGACGGATGGGGACGGACGGGGCCGAAAGGCTCCGGGGCAGGGCGCATCCGATCCCGCGCATGCCGCACGCGGTCAGCGTGAGGTACGTCAGACGCACGGTGTTCCTCCCCCGATAGATCCGGCGCCGTACCGTCGGCCCTCCCGTACGGGCGCGGCGCCGCCGCACAATGGTGCGCGGTGCAGTGTGACTGTGTCCAGCCAAGATCCTCAAATGTGGCGAATCCGCAACGCGCGTACGGCGCCCCCACGCGGGGTGTGACGCGCTGATGCGCGAGGCGTGCGGGAACGGTGTCGGCGGGGTGTCGGCAGGGTGCCCGCGCCGAGTGGCCACCCCGGCAGGGGAGTTGACGGTCCGCCGTCAGGCCCCCGGACGCGCCGAGGCCCGCGACCGGTCGGTGACCGGTGCGGGCCTTGGCAGCGGCAGCCCGTGACCGGGGCCCCCGTTCCCCCGTGTCCCCCGTGCTTCCCCGGGGCTGCCCCTCGTCGGCACCGGCCGTCCGGTGGTGTCCTGTTCGGGACGGCCCGCCGGAACTGTGTGGCTGGTGCCGGGAGTTTCTGTATGGGTGTTGTTGTGCGTGCCCGCCGGGAGGTGCTCCGGCGGGCGGTACGGCCGGGCACCGCCTCGGTGGAGAGGGGTGCCCCGCCGATGTTCACTCTCGCCGAGGACGGGCCCGCGCGGAACCTGAAGATGTATAGGGTCACCGGGCCCCGGCGGGGGTGTACTCCTTGAGGTGCCGCTCGATGCGGTCCGCGTAGCCGCGGTGCCGGTCCGGAACTCCCCCCTCCCGGTTCACGGTCGTCGCCGATGTGCGGTACGAGGCGGCGATCAGGACGCGCGGGTCGCCGTCGAGTCCGGGCCGCAGGCGCGGCGCGATCTGGCACAGGTAGCGGCCGACGGCCGGGATCGAGACCTCGGGCGGGAACGGCGGTTTCGGCGGACCGCCGTTCGCGGGACGGTCCTTCTCGTCGAGGTAGTGGAGCAGCACGTGCGGGGACCAGCGGGCGATGCCGTACTCGCCGCTCCGGCCGGTGCCGGGATCGCTCAGGTGCGGGTCGAAGCCGCTCTCCGTCTTCAGGAGCGCGGCGATCAGCGCCGGGGTGACGTCCGGTTCGAGGCAGGAGTGTGCGGAGTCGACGATGAGCTTGCGGTAGCGGACGGGTACGCCCGCGTCCACGCGGAGTTCCGCGGCGCCGTAGCGCGGCCCGCCGCGGCCCTTCTCCGCCGGACCGCCCGTCGTGCCCGCGCTGTTGCCGCCCTCGCGCCCTTCAGGACCGAACAGGGCCGCCGGTCTCTCGCCCGCGACATAGCCGAGCGCCCCGGCGAGCACGGCGGCAGCGGCGGCCCCGGCCACCAGGACGTTCCGCCGCCGGTGCGGGCGGGCGGGCGGGGGCGCGGTGTCCTCGGACGGGGCGGACGGAGCGGCGGGAGTGGCCGGGGTGGCCGAAGGGGGCTGGGTGGGCGCGTCGTCGGTGCCGGGCCCGGCGGCGGTAAGGGTGCGGAGCGCGGCGAGGTGCCCGGGGTCGGGGCCGTCCTCGCCGGCGAGCGGGCGGAGGCGTTCCAGCAGCCGCGTCGCCTCGTGCGCGGCCCTCGGCGCGTGCGCGGGCGCCAGGCAGTCGGTGACGATCTGCTGCCAGGCGTCGGGCAGTTCGGGGGAGAGGCGGAGCGCGTCGGTGCCGCGCGCGTAGCGCAGCGCGGCGTCGCGGCGGGCCGAGGGGGTGCCGCCCGGCCAGGGCAGCGAGCCGGTCAGGACGAGGTGGGCGAGGACGCCGAACGCCCAGATGTCCGCCGTCGTCCGGATGCGCTGGCCGCGCTCGTCGATCTCGGACCAGAGGAGTTCGGGCGGGGTGTAGTCGGGGGTGGCGAAGGCGGGCGCGTACGCGTGGGTGCCCTCCAGTTCGGAGGCGAGGTTGAAGTCGCCGAGGCGCGCGCCGCCGTCCGGCATGAGCAGGACGTTGCTGGGCTTGAGGTCGCCGTGCACCCAGCCCGCGGTGTGCAGTTGGGCCAGCCCCTCGCAGATCTGCGCCAGCAGCGCCGGTCCGGCGGCGGGCGCGGGGGAGGCGGCGAGCAGCCGGTCCAGGGAGGTCTCGGCGCGTTCCAGGACCAGGACGGTGGAGCCGTCGAGCTCGGGCGAGGCCGCGTCGTCGACGGTCAGGGCCTCGAACATGCGGATCAGGCGCGGGCGCCGGAGCGTCCGGTGCAGCTGGAGTTCCCGCTCGGCGAGGTCGCGCAGGTGCCGGAGCTGGCGCGGGGTGCGGGTGCCGGTGGCGAGGAACTTCAGCGCGGCGACGTCCGGTACGTCCTCACGGCCCGCGCCGGGCACGCGGACCGCCTCGTACACGCTGCCGAACGCGCCCGAGGCGAGCGGCTGCCGCACCTCCCAGGGGCCCACCCGGTAGCCGTGCGGGACGCGTACGGCGAAGCCGTCGGTGGCGGGGCCGCCCGCCGCGTGGCTCATCCGGACCGCCTCCCGCCTGCGGTGGTCATCACAACTGTCCCTCCAGTACGGACAGTTGCTCCTCCCGTACCAGGTCAAAGCGGAGCGCGAGGGAGACCAGGGCCTCCTTCTTGCCGTTCAGCCGCTGCCCCGAACCGGCCGCTCCCGCCTCCTCCGGCGGTGGCTTGAGCCGGAGTTTGACGGCGAGGTAGTCGATGTTCCAGTACACGGCGGCCCGGTTGGCGGCGGGCCACTGCGGCCGGAGCCGCTCGATGAGCTGCTCGACGGTGGGCAGCGGCGCGTACGGGTCGCCGCGCAGGCGGGGTTCGCAGAGCGCGGCCAGGACGAGGAAGTACTTCTTGCCCCGGTCGAGCGGGAACGGCAGCGCGGTGGCCTCGCCGCCGATGTCCGGGCCCTCCAGGTAGTCGTGGCGCGGCGCCCAGACGTCGAAGCCGAGCAGGTCCCCGCCGGCGGGCAGGACCATCCGGGAGAACTCGAAGGGGACGGGCGCTTCGGCGCGGCCGGGCGCCACCTTGATGTGCTCGCCCGCGCCCTCCGGGTTCTCGATCACGTACGTCTGCCGGCGGCTGAGGTTGGTGACCGTCCAGAACGCGCCGGTGGCGGTGATCTCGCCCGCGGCGCGGGAGATTCCGGGGTGCGGGATGGTGAGCGTTGTCCGGGACGTCCCGGTCGTGGCCACACGTCCGAAACGGAGGGTTTCGCCCGGTTCGAGGCGGAACTGCCCGTCCGGGCCCCCGCAGTTGTCAGGCACCACGATCACGCTGAACACGCCACGCAGCGTACTGAGCCGCGGCGCACCCCCACAACGGCGGACGTGAGGAGCCCGTGACGGCCGGACGGATTGGAGACCACGCGCCCGCATCCGCGAGAATGACCGCATGACGGCCCAGATTCTCGATGGCAAGGCCACCGCAGCAGCGATCAAGTCCGACCTGAGGGAGCGTGTCGCCGCGCTCAAGGAGAGGGGGAGCACGCCCGGTCTCGGCACGCTGCTCGTCGGTGACGACGTCGGCAGCCAGAAGTACGTCGCGGGCAAGCACCGCGACAGCGAGCAGATCGGCATCCACTCGATCCAGCGCGAACTGCCGGCCACGGCCACGCAGGAGGAGATCGAGGCCGTCGTGCGCGAGCTGAACGAGGACCCGTCCTGCACGGGTTACATCGTCCAGCTGCCGCTGCCGAAGGGCATCGACACCAACCGCGTCCTGGAACTGATGGACCCGTCGAAGGACGCGGACGGCCTGCACCCCACCAATCTCGGCCGTCTGGTGCTCAACGAGCCCGCGCCGCTGCCCTGCACCCCGCAGGGCGTCGTCACGCTGCTCCGCCGGCACGGCGTGGAGATCAAGGGCGCGCACGTGGTCGTCGTCGGCCGGGGCGTCACCATCGGCCGTCCGCTGCCGCTGCTGCTGACCCGCCGCAGCGAGAACGCCACCGTGACCCAGTGCCACACCGGCACCCGCAACCTCCCGGAGATGCTGCGCCAGGCGGACATCGTCGTCGCCGCCGCCGGTGTCCCACACCTGGTCAAGCCGGAGGACGTCAAGCCGGGCGCGGCCGTGCTCGACGTCGGCGTCAGCCGCGACGAGAACGGCAAGATCGTCGGCGATGTGCACCCGCGGGTGCGGGACGTCGCGGCCTGGCTGTCGCCCAACCCCGGCGGCGTCGGCCCGATGACCCGGGCCCAGCTGCTGGTGAACGTCGTCGAGGCCGCCGAGCGCGCCGCGGGCATCACCGCGGGCTGACGCCCCCGGCGAGCGCCCCGGGGCCGGGCCGCGGGGCGCACCGGGCGAGACGCACAGCGCGACCAGGAAAGGGATTCGCCGACATGGGCGGAGAGAAGGGCACGGAGCGTATCCGGGGCGCGATCAGCCGCGCCGCGGACAGCGCCTCGGCCGGTGTGCGCAAGTCGCGCCGGTTCCCCACGTTCACGCGGGACACCGCGCGCCCCGAGGGCGGCGGGCGCGCGATGGGCGCCGACTACCCGGCGCCGTACCGGCAGTGGCCGCTGCTGGCGGTGTGCTGCGGGGTGCTGATCGGCCTGCTGGTCACCATCGGCGCGTTCCGCGCCGGGCTGCTGATCATCGGGCTGTCGCTGCTGGGCGGCGCGGTGCTGCGCTGGGCGCTGGTGTCCGTCGGCATGCTGGCCGTGCGCTCGCGGTTCACGGACATGCTGACGTACGGCATCCTCGGTTTCATGATCACGATGCTGGCGCTGATGGCGCAGCCGAAGCCGGTGATCAGCATCCCGTTCCTCGACGACATCATGCACTTCTTCGTGCGCTAGCGCGGGCGCCCGTACCGCGCGGGCCCTGTGCGTGCGGCCCGTCCTCTCCCCCGGGGAGGGCGGGCCGTCGTCGTGTGCGCGGTACGGGAGCGGGGACGGCGCGGGGTGGACCGCGCCGTCCCCGCCACCGACCATGCGCCCCGGAGTGCGCCCGGCGCCAGCGCGGCCCCCGGACACCGGCCCGCCTGGGACGTCCCCGCCCCCGACCTGCGGGGACGCGCGCGGGGGAGAGGCGGCGCGGGGACGGGGCGGTTGGCCGGAACGCTGCGGATGCCCCAACTCGTGCGCAAGCATGGAGAATCGAGGCGCTGTCGGTGACGACGGCAGGCGCCTGCGCGCCTCGCAAACCACACGCGTATGGGGTGGAACATGCCGCGTTGGAAAGAGCTGCCGGACACGGTCGATCACCGGGTCCGGCAACTGGTCGTGCATCTGCGAAGAATGAAGGACCACAGTGGGCTGAGCCTCGCCGCGCTGGCGGCGAAGACGACGTACAGCAAGTCGTCCTGGGAGCGGTATCTGAACGCCAAGACCCTGCCACCGCGCGGGGCCGTGGAGGAGCTGGCCCGGGTGGCGGGCGCCGACCCGACCCGCCTCCTCGCCCTGCACGAGGTCTGCGAGGCGGCCCGCGAGTCCGCACCGCCGGCCGACCCGGCCCTTCCCGAACCCGAAGTCCCGGGTTCCGAGGACGTGTTGGACGGTACGGGGGACGACGGCGGCCGGCGGTGGACCCGTGCCCGGCTGATCGCCGTCGGCGCGGGTGCCGTGGCGGTGCTGGGTGCCGCCGGGTTACTCCTCGCCCTCGCGCCCTGGTCGGACGAGGCCGAGCGGGACCCGCGCATCACGGCGCACGAGGGCCCGTACGTCTGGGAGCCGGGGACGACGTACCGGTGCGACATCCAGCGCCACGACGGGCGCACCTACGCCGGACACAGCGTCACCCGCACGGCGTTGATGGAGTACAACAGCACCACCTGGGACGTCGTCGAGGCGCAGTGCCTGCTGCGCGCGGCGGGCTACCAGCCGGGCGCGATAGACGGCGTCTACCGGAACGGCACCGAACGGGCCGTCAAGCGGCTCCAGTCGGACGCCGGCATCCCCGACGACGGCAAGGTCGGGCCCGACACCTGGAAGGTGCTGCGCCGATGAGCACGCCCGAACAGTCCCCCGAGGGCGCCCGACTGGTGGCGGCGCTGCGGGAGCTGCGCGGGCGCACCGGGCTCAGCCTGGTCGCCCTCGCGGGCCGGACGACGTACAGCAAGTCGTCCTGGGAGCGGTATCTGAACGGCAAGAAGCTTCCGCCGCGGGACGCCGTCGAGTCGCTCTGCCGGATCGCGGGCGAACCGCCGGGCCGCTGCCTCGCGCTGTGGGAACTGGCCGAACTCGACTGGAGCGGCCGGGCGGCCCGGCAGGGAGCGGGCGAGCACACCCGGCAGCACGGCACGACGACGCTCGACACCCGGCCGGCGGCGGGGACTTCGGGGGCGGCCACGGAGCAGGCGGCGGAGGCGTCCGAGGTCCCGTCGCCGTCCGAGGATCCGCCGGAACCGCCCCGTCGCGGCCGGCGCCGGGCCGTGGTGCTGGCCTCGGCCGTCGGCGCGGTGGTGTGCGCGGCGGCCGTGGCGGGGGCGCTGGTGTTCTGGCCGGGGGAGGGCGAGGCGGAGGAGGGGATCGCGCCGGGCTGCCGGGGCGCCAAGTGCACGGGCGAGTCACCGGAGTTGATGCACTGCGGCATCGACCCGCGCAGCGTCGTCACCACCCGGCCCCGCGAGGGCCTGCGCGTCGACCTGCGCTACGGGAAGCGGTGCGGGGCGAGTTGGGTGCGGACCTGGGGCCACGAGGTCGGCGACGTGTTCGAGGTCTCGGCCCCCGGCGTCCGGACGCAGAAGCTCCGGATCGCCGAGCAGTACGAGACGGAGTACTGGGGGACCAGCCCCATGGTCGCGGTGCGCGACCCGCGGGACGTCACCGTCTGCCATCTCCCGGCCGACGGCGGCGAACGCACCTGCTTCGACGGCGGCGCGTGACGTCAGCCCCGTATCCCCGTCGTCCCTCGTCCGGGAGACCTCGGGACTTACGGAGGCATGGCGGGGCGAATCCGGGGCAGGCGAAGGCCAGGTACCCCCCACGGGTGCGCGGCACCGCACCCGGCAGCCGCCCGCTCTCCCCCTCCTGGAGCGGGCGGCTGCCCACGTCCGAGGTGCGTCGGATAGCCTGACGCGGGGTCTCTTGATGTAGAGAGACTTCACACAAGGGCAGGGCCGCCCCGTGGCGCGGAGCCACCGCTCCGCCGGCGCGGGCGACCCTCTAGCCAACGTCAGGTATTACGGAGACCGCCATGACCCGCACTCCCGTCAACGTCACCGTCACCGGCGCGGCCGGTCAGATCGGCTACGCACTGCTCTTCCGCATCGCCTCCGGCCAGCTGCTCGGCGCGGATGTGCCGGTCAATCTCCGCCTGCTGGAGATCACCCCGGCCCTGAAGGCCGCCGAGGGCACCGCCATGGAGCTCGACGACTGCGCCTTCCCGCTGCTGCGCAACATCGAGATCTCCGACGACCCGAACGTCGCCTTCGACGGCGCCAACGTCGGTCTGCTCGTCGGTGCCCGGCCGCGGACGAAGGGCATGGAGCGCGGCGACCTGCTGGAGGCCAACGGCGGCATCTTCAAGCCGCAGGGCAAGGCCATCAACGACCACGCGGCGGACGACGTCAAGATCCTGGTCGTCGGCAACCCGGCCAACACCAACGCCCTGATCGCCCAGGCGTCGGCCCCGGACGTGCCCGCCGAGCGCTTCACCGCCATGACGCGCCTCGACCACAACCGCGCGCTGACCCAGCTGGCGAAGAAGACCGGCAGCCAGGTCTCGGACATCAAGAAGCTGACGATCTGGGGCAACCACTCGGCCACCCAGTACCCCGACATCTTCCACGCCGAGGTCGCGGGCAAGAACGCCGCCGAGGCCGTGAACGACGAGAAGTGGCTGGCCGACGAGTTCATCCCGACCGTCGCCAAGCGCGGTGCCGCGATCATCGAGGCCCGTGGCGCCTCCTCGGCCGCCTCCGCCGCGAACGCCGCCATCGACCACGTCCACACCTGGGTCAACGGCACCGAGGAGGGCAACTGGACCTCCATGGGCATCCCCTCGGACGGCTCCTACGGCGTGCCCGAGGGCATCATCTCCTCCTTCCCGGTCACCACGAAGGACGGGAAGTACGAGATCGTCCAGGGCCTGGAGATCAACGAGTTCTCCCGCACCCGCATCGACGCCTCCGTCCAGGAACTCGTCGAGGAGCGCGACGCCGTCCGCGGCCTCGGCCTCATCTGAGCGGTCTGACGCGACGCGTCCACGGGCCCGTACGCTCCTCCGCCTTCCGGGCGGGGACGGAGCGCACGGGCCCGTGGTGTGTCCAACTCCCGGGTGTGCGCGGGCGGTTGGGGCCTCGCGTCAGACGCTCTCGGCCGGCGGGGCCTTGAGGGCCTGCTCCAGTTCCGTGACGCCGATCGTCTGCGCGGCGGGTGGGGTGCCGGCGCTGACGGGCCTGTTGAAGTCGTCCAGTTCGAGCTCGTCCTGGCCGGCCTCGGCGGAGCGGGTCAGCTTCAGCGGGTACGGCTTGCCCTCGTCGGCGACCAGCACGCTGACCCGGCCCTCGGGCACGCTGCGGCTGACCTCGACGGCCGGTGTCCCGTGCACCTCCTGGGTCTCGCCGCGCTGCCACTCGCCGGGCTTCCGGGAACCGGGGTCGCCCTGTGCGCCGGGCTCGGAGCCGGAGGCGTCGGTCATGCTGCGGCGCAGGGTCTTCAAGTCACAGGTGGCGGCCATGCCGTTCATCAGGCCGTCGGCCGTGGTGCCCTTGATGTAGCGGCCGTCGACGAAGTCGGCCACGGAGGCGCCGCGTTCGCCGCCGATCTGGCTCTTCCAGAAGGCGCTGTCGGGCTTGAGCCACACCGTCCTGCCGTGCTTGACGAAGGTGACGGTGCCCTGCGCGCCGCTGCCGCCGTTCTTCTTGCCCGAGCCCAGGGCGGCCTTGCCCGCGCAGGTGCCCTTCTCGTCGAGCGCGAGGTGGAGCGTCATGCCGGGGGAGCGCATCGTCAGCCGCACCGACTGCATGGACCCGGCCTGGGCGCGGGCGCGGTCGGCGATCTCGGCCGCGGAGAGCCCGTCGAGGTCCCCGCTCGCCGTCGACGGGCCGGGCGGCGCCGCCGGGGTGGCGGCCGCGGCCGTGGGCGGCGCGGTCATGGCCACGGCGACGGCCGCGATGCCGAGGGTGCCTGCCGCGCCGTACCGCCGGCCCCCTCCACGCCCCCTGTGCTGAATCCGCATGACTCCGGACCACCTCCGGACATTCGGTGCGTTACGGGTCGTATTCCTCGATCACGGTACGGGTGCCCCTTCCGGCCCGCACGTCCGGCCCGCACGTCCACCCTCGTCGGCCCCCGCCACGCGGAACAACCCCGGGTAACTCTCCCGCAACCCCTTGCACACGTGCCCCCGCGCTTGTACGTACACCCCGTGTCCGTAAAACCGAGGCGCCGATGCCTCCCGCGCGTCCGCACGCCGCCACCCGTTCCGCGCGCCGAGAGGCGGGTGACGGGCCGTGTTTGGCCGTACATCAGGTCCGGTATGGACCTCTTCATCCCTGTTTTGCGCCGTTGACAGAAGCGGTTGCAGTGAGGAAGGCCACTTATTCGCCACCTACAGACATGCAATCGCGAAGACGGGGCAGGGACGTCAGTTGCTGTGTCCCCCGGTGGGACCGCAAGGAACATTTCGGTAATGGAAGGCAGTACCCAAGGTGTCCGTAATCGAGAGCATTCATGTAGACGGCGTGTGGCGGACGGCCACCGCCGGCGGCACGCGGGAAATCCTCGACCCGGCCGACGCCACCACTCTCGCCGTCGTCGCCGAGGGTGACGCGGCGGACACCGACGCGGCGATCGCCGCCGCGCGCCGGGCCTTCGACGAGGGTGAGTGGCCGCGTACCACGACGGCCGAGCGCGTCGCCGTGCTGCGCAAGGTCGCCGACCTCCTCCAGCGGGACCGCGAGGAGATCGCCCTGATGGAGTCCCGCGACGCGGGCAAGACCGTCGAGGAGGGCCGGGTCGACGTCGACGACGTCACCTCCGCCTTCCGGTACTTCGCCGACCTCGTCACCAACGAGTCCGGCGGCCGGGTCGTGGACGCGGGCAGCGCCGACGTGCACAGCGTCGTCGTGCACGAGCCCGTCGGCGTGTGCGCGATGATCACGCCCTGGAACTACCCGCTGCTCCAGGCCAGCTGGAAGATCGCGCCGGCGCTCGCCGCGGGCAACACCTTCGTGATCAAGCCCAGCGAGGTCACGCCGATGACCACGATCCACCTGGTCAAGCTGATCGTCGAGGCCGGTGTCCCGGCCGGTGTCGCGAACATCGTGACCGGCGCGGGCGACCCGGTCGGTGCCCGCTTCGGCACCCACCCCGACGTCGACCTCGTCTCCTTCACCGGTGGCCTCGTCTCCGGCACGAAGGTCGGCCAGGCGGCCGTCGCGCAGGCCAAGAAGGTCGCGCTGGAGCTGGGCGGCAAGAACCCCAACGTGGTCTTCGCCGACATCTGCGCGACCGAGGAGGGCTTCGACCTCGCCGTCGACCAGGCCCTGAACGCCGCGTTCATCCACAGCGGCCAGGTCTGCTCCGCCGGTTCGCGGCTCATCGTCGAGGAGTCCGTCAAGGACCGCTTCGTCGCCGAACTCGCCTCCCGCGCGCGGAAGATCCGCCTCGGCCGCGGCACCGAGGAAGGCGTCGAGTGCGGCCCGCTGGTCTCCGCCCCGCAGCTGGCGAAGACCGAGAAGTACGTGGCCGGTGCCGTCGAGCAGGGCGCGACCCTGGTCTGCGGCGGCGCGCGGCCCGAGCCGTCCGACGTCCGTCCGGAGAGCGGCTACTTCTACCTGCCGACCGTGCTGGACAACTGCCACCGCGACATGACGGTGATCCGCGAGGAGACCTTCGGTCCGATCCTCACGGTCGAGACGTTCACGACCGAGGACGAGGCCGTCGCCCTCGCGAACGACACCGAGTACGGCCTGGCCGGCGGCGTCTTCTCCGCCGACACCGCGCGCGCCCGCCGCGTCGCCTCCCGGCTGCGCCACGGCACGATCTGGATCAACGACTTCCACCCCTACCTGCCGCAGGCCGAGTGGGGCGGGTTCGGCAAGTCCGGCATCGGCCGCGAGCTGGGCCCGCACGGCCTGGCCGAGTACCGCGAGACCAAGCACGTGTACGAGAACCTGCGGCCCGAGCCGGTCCGCTGGTTCGCGGGCTGACCCGCGCCACAGCGCACGACCCGCACGACCCGCACGACACATCGAGAAGAGATCAAGCATCCCCGACTCGCGTCCCCGCGCGAGTGCTTGAGCGAAAACCCCGAGGAGCAACATCCCCATGAGTGCTTACGACTACGTCATCGTTGGTGGTGGCACGGCCGGGTCGGTCATCGCGTCCCGGCTCACCGAGGACCCCGGAATCCGCGTCGCCGTGATCGAGGGCGGCCCCTCCGACATCGACCGTCCCGAGGTGCTGACCCTGCGCCGCTGGCTCGGTCTGCTCGGCGGCGAGCTCGACTACGACTACCCGACGACCGAGCAGCCCCGCGGCAACAGCCACATCCGGCACAGCCGCGCCAAGGTGCTCGGCGGCTGCTCGTCGCACAACACCCTGATCTCCTTCAAGCCGCTGCCGTCCGACTGGGACGAGTGGGAGGCCAACGGGGCCACCGGCTGGGGCGCGTCCGAGATGGACCCGTACTTCCACAAGCTGCGCAACAACATCGTGCGCGTGGCGAAGAAGGACCAGAACCAGATCGCCACGGACTGGATCGAGGCCACGAAGGACGCGCTGGACGTCCCCGAGGTCGTCGGCTTCAACGACAAGCCGTTCGACGAGGGCGTCGGCTTCTTCGACCTCTCCTACCACCCGGAGAACAACAAGCGTTCCTCCGCCTCCGTCGCGTACCTGCACCCGCACATCGAGGCCGGTGACCGCCCGAACCTCGACATCCTGCTGGAGACCTGGGCGTACAAGCTGGAGTTCGGCGGCGCGGACGGCAAGACCGTCACCGGTGTGCACATCCGCCGCAAGGACGGCACCGAGGAGCTGCTGGAGGCCGGCCGCGAGGTGCTGGTCTGCGCCGGTGCCGTGGACACGCCCCGCCTGCTGATGCACTCCGGCATCGGTCCCGCGAAGGACCTGTCGGCGCTGGGGATTCCGGTCGTGCAGGACCTGCCGGGTGTCGGCGAGAACCTCATCGACCACCCCGAGTCGGTCATCGTCTGGGAGACGGACGAGCTGCCGGGCAACTCCGCGATGGACTCCGACGCGGGTCTGTTCGTCAAGCGGGACCCCGAACACGCGGGCCCCGACCTGATGTTCCACTTCTACCAGATCCCCTTCACCGACAACCCCGAGCGACTGGGCTACGAACGGCCCCCGCACGGCGTGTCGATGACCCCGAACATCCCCAAGTCCCGCAGCCGCGGCCGGGTTTACCTGACCTCCGCCGACCCCGAGGTCAAGCCCGCGCTGGACTTCAAGTACTTCGAGGACGAGGGCGACTACGACGGGCAGACGCTCGTCGACGGCATCAAGATCGCCCGGAAGATCGCGCAGGCCGAGCCCTTCGCCAAGTGGATCAAGCGTGAGGTCGCGCCGGGTCCCGAGGTCACCTCCGACGAGGAGATCAGCGAGTACGCCCGCAAGGTCGCGCACACCGTCTACCACCCCGCGGGCACCTGCAGGATGGGCGCCGAGGAGGACGAACTCGCCGTCGTCGACCCCGAGCTGCGCCTGCGCGGGCTGAAGGGCATCCGCATCGCGGACGCCTCCGTCTTCCCGACGATGCCCGCCGTGAACCCGATGATCGGCGTGCTGATGCTGGGCGAGAAGGCGGTCGATCTCATCCGGCCCGCCGAGTCCACTACCCAGGGGGGTGTTGCGTGATGTCCGAGACCCCCAAGAGCGCGGCGCAGGCCGAAGAGGCCGCCACCACCGCGCAGCAGAACGAGTCCGAGCAGACCGCAACCACCGCGAAGGCAGCCGACGCCGTGACGAGTGCCGAGAAGTCCGCCGACACCACCAAGGGCCAGGAGGCGGAGGGCACCCCGGTGTTCTCCGTCCGCAACCTGTGGAAGGTCTTCGGTCCGAAGGCCCACAAGGTCCCGGGCAACAAGGAACTGGAAGCACTCTCCGGCCCCGAGCTGACCAAGGCCACCGGCAACACGGCCGCCGTCCGCGACGTCTCCTTCGACGTCCGCAAGGGCGAGGTCTTCGTCGTCATGGGCCTCTCCGGCTCCGGCAAGTCGACGCTGGTGCGCTGCCTGACGCGGCTGATCGAGCCGACCTCCGGCACGCTGGAGATCGACGGCGAGGACGTCATAGGCATGGACCGCAAGCGGCTGCGTGAGCTGCGCCGCCGCCGGGCCGCCATGGTGTTCCAGAACTTCGGCCTGCTGCCGCACCGCACCGTTCTCGACAACATCGCCTACGGCCTGGAGATCCAGGGCATGCCGCGGGCCGAACGCCGCACCAAGGCGCGGGAGATGCTGGAGAAGGTCGGCCTCGCCGGTCTCGGCCAGCGCCGCCCCGGCCAGCTCTCCGGTGGCCAGCAGCAGCGCGTCGGCCTCGCCCGCGCCCTGGCCGTCGACCCCGAGGTGCTGCTCTTCGACGAGCCCTTCAGCGCCCTCGACCCGCTGATCCGCCGGGACATGCAGGAGGAGGTCGTCCGGCTGCACGAGGAAGAGGGCCGGACGATGATCTTCATCACCCACGACCTCAGCGAGGCCCTGCGCCTCGGCGACCGGATCGCGCTGATGCGCGGCGGCGAGGTCGTGCAGTGCGGCACCCCCGAGGAGATCGTCGCCTCGCCCGCGAACGACTACGTCCGCGACTTCGTCCGTGACATCCCGCGCGAGCAGGTCATCTCCGTGCGCCGCGCGATGCGTCCGGCCGAGCCGGGCGAGGCGGAGACCGGCATCGCGCTGAAGCCGAACACCGTCGTCGCCGACGCCGTCGAGGCCGTCGCGCGCAGCGGCGAGCACGCCCGCGTCGTCGAGAACGGCCGCACCGTCGGCATCGTCGACGGTCAGCAGCTGCTCGGCGTCGTCGCCGGCGTGGACGGCCCGGAGGAGAAGGACGCGGCGAAGGACGCCGAGTCCGAGGCCAAGGCCGAGGTTCCGGCGCAGTCCGCGAAGTCCGCCGAGGAGCAGCCGGAGGAGGAAGAGGTGGCTTCCGCATGAGCACCGCCACCCCCGACACCGCGCCCGCGGCGAAGTCCGCGCCCGCGGTCGAGTCCGGCAAGCCCGCGACGTCCCCGGCGGGACCGTCCGGCGGCGCCCCCTCCGGCGACGAGCCCTCGCGTCTGGCGACCCGGCTGGTCACCGGCAAGCTGCCGATCTTCCTGGCCGCGCTGCTGGTGGTCGTGGTCAGCGCCGTCGTCACCGGCAACGGCGCCTGGCCGAGCGGGCTCGTCTACGACGTGAAGACCCCGCTGGACGAGGTCAGCAACTGGCTCACCGACCAGCGTGACCAGCACTGGCTGTTCCTGTACTTCCTGCTGCACATCAGCAACTCGGCCGAGGCGCTCGTCGACAACATCTACATGGTGCTGTCGACCATCGGCTGGATCGGCGTCACCGGCCTGGCGACGCTGCTGTCCTGGTACGTCGCGGGCGGCGGGCTGCACCGCCGGTCGCTGCGCGTCGCCGGGATCACCGTCGGCACCTTCGCGGTGTGCGGCGTGCTGAACCTGTGGGACTACGCGATGGCGACGCTCTCGCTGATGATCGTCGCCGTGGCCGTCGCCGCCGTCGTCGGACTGCTCCTCGGCATGATCGCCGGACTGTCCGAACGGGGCGACCGCATCCTGCGCCCGGTGTTCGACACCATGCAGGTCATGCCGGCCTTCGCGTACCTGCTGCCGCTGGTGCTGCTGTTCGGCATCGGCTCCCCGGCCGCGCTCGTCGCCACGGTCATCTACGCGGCTCCGCCGATGGCCCGGCTCACCTCGCTCGGCCTGCGCAACGCCAACCCGGCCGCGCTGGAGGCCTCGGCCTCGCTGGGCGCCACGCCCTGGCAGCGGCTGCGGACGGCCCGGCTGCCGCTGGCCCGCAAGGAGATGCTGCTCGGCCTGAACCAGACGATCATGATGGCGCTGGGCATGGTCGTCCTCGCGTCGATGATCGGCGCGGGCGGTCTGGGCGACAAGGTCTACCAGGGCCTGTCCAAGGACAACTTCGGCATGTCGCTGATCGCGGGCGTCGCGATCGTCCTGATCGCCATCTGGCTCGACCGCGCCACGGCCGCCGCCGGTGAGCAGCTGGAGTCCCCGGCCGCGCTGAAGAACGGCTCCGCCGACCCGGGCCCGCTCTCCAGGCTCCGCGGCTGGCCCGCGTGGACCGGGCTCGTCGTGCTCGGCGTCGTCGCGTACCTGAGCGGCCCGATCGCGGGGCAGCGCTTCTGGCCCTCCGAGTGGACGGTGCGGATCTCCTCGCCGATCACCAAGGGCATGGGCTGGATCACCGACCACGTCGGCTCCGGCGTCCCCGTCGTCGGCGGCACGGACGTCTGGGCCGCGAACATGACCACCTGGGTGCTCAACCCGATGCGGGACGCGCTCCAGGCCACCCCGTGGTGGAGCCTGCTGCTGCTCGTCGCCGTCCTGGCCTGGCTCGCCGGTTCCTGGCGCGCCGCCGTGACGGGCGTGCTGTCGCTCGGCGTCATCGGCGTCATGGGCACCTGGCCCAAGTCGATGGACACCCTGGCGCAGGTCATCGTCGCGCTGGTGCTGACGCTGATCCTCGGCGTCGCCATCGGTACCGTCGCGGCCCGCTCGGAGCGGTTCATGCGGATCATCCGGCCGGTGCTGGACGTGATGCAGACGATGCCGCAGTTCGTGTACCTGGTGCCGGTCGTCGCCCTCGTCGGCGTCGGCCGTCCCGCCGCCATCGCGGCCGCCGTGGTGTACGCGCTGCCCGCCGTCGTCCGGATCACCGCGCAGGGTCTGCGCTCGGTGGACCCGGCCGCCATGGAGGCGTCCCGTTCGCTGGGTTCGACCACCTGGCAGCAGCTGCGCCAGGTGCAGCTGCCGCTGGCCCGCCGCTCGCTGCTGCTGGCGGTCAACCAGGGCGTCGTCCTGGTCCTCGCGATCGTCGTCATCGGCGGTCTCGTGGGCGGTGGCGCGCTCGGTTACGACGTGGTCTACGGGCTCCAGAAGAGCGACCTGGGTGTCGGTCTCACCGCCGGCATCTCGATCGTCTGCCTCGGCCTGATGCTGGACCGGCTGACGCAGTCCGCCGGTTCCGGCAAGAGCGGCAAGTGAGGGGGGACCGCAGCGTGATGACCATCCGTGGCGCGGTCCGAGGGACCGTCCGAGGCAAAAGGAAAGCACCCATGCACTCCCCCCGCAGCACCCGTCGCCGCCGTACGGCGCTGATGGCGGGCGCCGGCGCGCTGGCGCTGGTGACCACCCTCAGCGCCTGCGGCAAGGCCGACCCGTACTACAGCGGAAGCGACAAGACCGTCGTGCTCCCGACCGCCTCCTGGGCGGGCGCGGAGGCCAACACGGCGGTGGCGAAGCAGATCCTGGAGAAGGAGCTCGGCTACCGCGTCAAGGCCACGCAGATGGACGAGCCCGTCGCCTTCGACGCGCTCAACTCCGGCAAGGCCGACGCGCTGATGGAGGACTGGCGCGGCGTACCGAAGAAGGAAGAGAAGTACGTCGAGGAGAAGAAGACCGTCACGTACGAGGGCCCCATGGGCGTGACGGGGCACATCGGCTGGTTCGTGCCCCGGTACTACGCCGAGAAGCACCCCGAGGTGCTGACCTGGAAGGGCCTGAACAAGCTGGCGGACGACTTCAAGACGCCGGAGAGCGGCGGCAAGGGCCAGCTGCTGGAGGGCTCGCCCTCCTACAGCACCTACGACGACGCGATCATCAAGAACCTGGGTCTGAACTTCAAGACGGTCTACGCGGGCAGTGAGGCCGCGCAGATCAAGGAGATCCAGAAGAAGTACAAGGCCAAGCAGCCGTTCATCACCTACTGGTGGACGCCGCAGTGGCTGAACGAGCAGGTCGACATGGTCGAGGTGAAGCTGCCGAAGCGGACCCCCGGCTGTGACGCCGTCGCCGAGAAGGTCGACTGCGCCTACCCGCACACGAAGCTGGCGAAGTTCATGAACGCCGACTTCGCCAAGAACGGCGGGGACGCGGCCGAGTTCCTCAAGAAGTTCAAGTGGTCCACCGAGGACCAGACCCAGGTCGTGCGCTGGATGACCATCGAGAAGATGGACACCGACGAGGCGGCGGCCAAGTGGGTCGAGGAGAACAAGTCCACCTGGTCGAAGTGGATGCCGGACAAGAAGAAGTGACGACCGGTCCGACGGCCGGCCACCGCACCCCGTCCCACCTCGGGTAACCCGGCGTCACCTCGCCAACGGGCCCGGAACGCACCGGCGTTCCGGGCCCGCGGTGTGTCCGCCGGGGGGCCGGTTCTCGGTCTCCGCCCACAGAACCGTCGTCTAAGATCGTGCTCACTCCCCCACGACTCTCGCGAAACCACAGGTCAGCACTGCCATGCGCACACTCCGTATACGTAAGGGCAAGGCCTTCCTCGCCGCCACCTCGCTCCTGCTGCTCACCGCCTGCGGAGGGGGTGAGGCGAGCTCCGGCGCGGACAAATCCGTCGTGCTCACCGTCCCCACCTGGGCGGGCGGCGAGGCCAACGCGGCCGTGGCCAAGTACCTCCTGGAGCACGAGCTGGGGTACGACGTCACGCTGAAGAAGATGGACGAGGCCGACGCGTGGAAGGCGATCGGCACCGGCAAGGCGGACGCGATCCTGGAGGACTGGGGCCGCAAGGAGGAGCGCCGCACCTGGGTCGACAAGAAGGGCACCGTCGTCCCCGCCGGTTCGCTCGGTATCACCGGCAAGATGGGCTGGTACGTGCCGAGTTACCTCGCCGCCGAGCACAAGGACATCACGGACTGGAAGAAGCTCAACCGGTACGCGGAGCTCTTCGCCAAGGACGGCAGCGGCAAGGGTGAACTCCTGGAGGGCTCCCGCGAGTTCCTCACCCACGACGAGGAACTCATCGACAACCTCCGGCTCAACTACGAGCCGTCCTACGCGGGCAGCGAGAAGGCCCAGCTCAAGGAGATCCGCGAACGGGCCGCCAAGCGCGAGCCGTTCCTCGCCTACTGGTGGCAGCCGCACTGGATCGGCGCCGAGGTCGAACTCACCGAGGTCCGGCTGCCGGCGTACTACGACGGCTGCGCGGGCGAGGACGTCAAGAAGGTCACCTGCGGCTACCCCGAGGACGAGCTGAAGAAGTACCTCAACGCGGACTTCAGCAAGAACGGTGGCGACGCGGCGGAGATGCTGCGCAACTTCCAGTGGAGCGAGGACGACCAGAACAAGGTCGCCAAGCGCATCACCGACGACGGGATCACGCCGGAGGGTGCGGCCAAGGAGTGGGTCGAGGACAACCGCGGCACCTGGAAGATGTGGCTCTGGGGGCTCGACGGGGAGTGAGGGGGCCTCTCGGGCTGCGCTTTTCCTCGTGCGGTACGTCGCGGGGTGCGGGTGCGTTTCGGCCCGGGCTTTTCGCGCAGTTCCCCGCGCCCCTTTTCGGGGCACCCCGCTTCGCGGGCTCACCCCGCTTGGGAGGTCTGCGCTGAGGCGCAGGGCTGGCAAGCGCAGCGCCTCAGCCCCGGCGCGGGGTGCCCGATGCGTTCAACGGGCTGCCCCCGCACCGCCGTTGACGGCCGCCCACGCCGTCGTGGCTGTTCGCGCAGTTCCCCGCGCCCCTATCGGGTGCGGAGTTCGTGGGCCAGGTCGTCGACTGTGGCCAGGGTGCGGAAGGCCAGGGCGCCGCCGAAGGTGACGCGTGCGGCGCCGGCCCGGCCCAGGTCCGCCGGTGAACGCTCCGGCGCGCACAGGGCGTTGACCGGGACGTCCACCGCGTCGGCGATCGCCCGCAGGTCCTCCGGCGGCGCCTTGATCGGGTAGACGCAGTCGGCGCCCGCCGCCGCGTACCGCCGCGCCCGCTCGACGGCGTCCGCGAGCGGCCCGGGCGAGCCCGGGGGAGGCGGCCGCAGGTAGCTGTCGATCCGCGCGTTGACGAACAGCCCGTCGCCCGCCGCCTCCCGGACCGCCGCCAGCCACGCGGCCTGCCGCCCGGCGTCCACCCGGCCCGCGCCCCGGGCCGAGTCCTCCAGGTTGCAGCCGACGGCGCCCGCCTCGCGCAGCCGGGCGACCAGCTCCCGGGGCGGCAGCCCGTAGCCGTCCTCGACGTCGGCGGTGACGGGTACGTCCACCGCCGCGACGATCCGGGCGACGGCGGCGAACATCTCCTCCGCCGGGGTCTCCCCGTCCTCGTACCCGAGGGCGAGCGCGATGCCCTGGCTGGGCGTCGCCAGCGCGGGGAACCCGGCGCGGACGAAGGACCGCGCGCTCGCCGCGTCCCACGGCCCGGGCAGGACGAGCGGATCGCCCGCGGCCCGCCCGTGGTGCAGCGCCCGGAACGCCGCGGCGCGGCCCGTCACGCCTGCTCGCGGAGCGCGCGGCGGACGCCGGCCGGGACGGTGCGGCAGGTGACGTTGAACTGGTTCCACGCGTTGATCGCCACGATCTGCGCGATGAGCTGGGCGAGTTCGGCCTCGTCGAAGTGCGCGGCGGCCCGCTCGAAGACCTCGTCGGGGACGAAGCCGTCGGTGAGCACCGTGATCGCCTCGGCCAGCGCCAGCGCGGCCTGCTCCCGCTCGGTGAAGATGCCCGTGGCTTCCTGCCAGGTGGCGACGAGGTCCAGTCGCAGCTGGGACTCGCCCTGGTCGCGGGCCTCCGTGAGGTGCATGTCGAGGCAGTGGGCGCACTTGTTGATCTGCGAGCAACGGATCTTGATCAGCTCGGCCACGACCTTGTCCAGGCCCTTCGCCGCCGCCTGCTGAAAGGCGGACATGCCCTCGTACACGGCGGGGGCGGTCTTCCAGATGTTCATCCGCGGGGTCGTCGCATGTGTCGTCATGGCCCCGAGACTAGGCCGGTTTAGCCCAGGGAATATGGTCCATTCCCATGCCGGAAGAATGGGCCAAGTCTCAGCAGCCGAGCCACGGTTCGGGCCACGACCTGCACCTCGACCTCGGGAGCGCCCTCGACGCGCGCACCGGCGGCCTCCGCACCGCCCTCGTCCGCGCCCTGCGCGAGGCCGTCCGCACCGGCCGGCTGGCGCCCGGTACCCGGCTGCCCTCCTCCCGCCAGCTGGCCGCCGATCTCGGGATCGCCCGCAACACGGTGGCCGAGGCGTACAGCGAGCTCGTCGCCGAGGGCAGGCTCACCGCGGCCAGGGGCGCGGGCACCCGCGTCGCGCGCCGCGCCGAACCCCCGGGCCCGCGGCCCGGCCGGCCCGCCCCGTCCGGCCCGGAGGCCCCGTTGCGGACGCACACCCGGATGCCGGTGCGGCCCGCGCACGACCTGCGCACCGGGATACCCGACGTCTCCGCCTTCCCGCGTACCGCCTGGGCCGCCGCCTCCCGGCGGGCCCTGGCGGCCGCGCCGAGCGAGGCCCTGCGCAACGGCGACCTGCGCGGAAGCCCCGGACTGCGCCGCGCCCTGGCCGACTACCTCGCCCGCGCCCGCGGCGTACGCGCCGACCCCGAACGCATCCTGGTCGGCGCGGGATTCGCGCAGCTCCTCACCGTCCTGGCCCGGGTGCTGCCGGGCGAAGCGGCCGTCGAGACGTACGGACTGCCGTACCACCACCGGCTGTTGGCCGACGCGGGCGTGCGCAGCCGTCCGCTGCCCCTCGACGCGCACGGCGCCCGCACCGGAAGCCTGGCCGAGGCCGCCGGGGTGCGGGCCGTGCTGCTCACCCCGGCCCACCAGTTCCCCACCGGCGTCCCGCTGCACCCGGACCGCAGGGCCGCCGTCGTGGACTGGGCGCGGCGCGGGGACGGGCTGGTCGTCGAGGACGACTACGACGGGGAGTTCCGCTACGACCGCAAACCGGTCGGCGCGCTCCAGGGCCTCGACTCCGAACGCGTCGTGTACTGCGGCACCGCCAGCAAGGCGCTCTTCCCCGCGCTCCGGCTGGCCTGGGCGGTGCTGCCGTCCCACCTGCTCGGCCCGGCGCTGGCGGCGAAGGCCCCGGGCGAGTGGACCACCGGCGTCCTCGACCAGCTCACCCTGGCCGACTTCCTGGAGTCCGGCGGCTACGACCGGCACGTGCGGGCCATGCGCCAGCGCTACCGGCGCCGCCGCGACCGGCTCGTCGCCGCGCTGGAACGGCACGTTCCGCAGGCCAGGGTGACGGGCATCGCCGCGGGCCTGCACGCCATCGTCGAACTCCCGCCCGGCGCCGAGGAGTCCGCCGTCCTGGCCGAGGCGGACCGCCGCGGCATCGCGCTGGAGGGCCTCGCCGGGTTCCGCCACCCGGCCGCGGCCCCGGACGGGCCGCACGTGCAGGCCCTCGTCGTCGGCTACGGCGCCCCGCCCGAACACGCCTTCCCCGCGGCCCTGGACGCCCTGACCGGCCTGCTCACCGACACCGCGCGCTGAGCGCGCCGGTCAGGTCTGCCGGGAGGCGAGCCGGACGAGCGTCACGTCCGACTCCGCGCCCACGCGCACCGGCGGACCCCAGGCGCCCGCGCCGCGCGTCACGTACAACTGCGTGTCCCCGTACCGCTCCAGCCCCGCGACGGTGGGGTTGGCCAGGCCCGCGAGGTACTCGCCCGGCCACAACTGGCCGCCGTGGGTGTGCCCGGAGAGCTGGAGGTCCACGCCGTGGTCGACGGCCTCGTGGATCTGCACCGGCTGGTGCGCCAGCAGCACCGAGGCGCGCGAGGTGTCCCGGTCGCCGAGCGCCTTGCCGAAGTCGGGCCCCTCGCCCTGCTCCTCGCCCTGGACGTCGTTCACCCCGGCCAGGTCGAAGTACGGCATCTCCAGCCGCGCGTTCTCCAGCGGCCGCACCCCGAGCTCCCGGACGTGGTCGACCCACTCGCCCGCGTCGCCGAAGTACTCGTGGTTGCCGGTGACGAAGAACGAGCCGTGCCGCGAACGGAGTCCGCGCAGCGGCTCGGCCGCGGGCGCGAGATCCTCGACGGTGCCGTCGACGAGGTCGCCGACGATCGCGACCAGGTCCGGCTGCGCGCTGTTGATCGTGTCGACGATCCGCTGCGTGTGCGCCCGGCCCAGGATCGGCCCGAGGTGCACATCTGAGACGACCGCGATCCGGTACCCGTGCGCGGCCCGCGGCAGCTTCGTGAGCGGCACGGTGACGTGCTTCAGCGTCGGCCCGTTGAGCACCCCGTACGCGCCCGCGCCGACCGTGCCCGCACCGGCGACGCCCGCGCCGACCGCGAGCGTCCGCGCGAGGAACACCCGCCGCGAGGCGGCCGGCTTCGGCGCCTCGCCGCTCCCGGCCGGGGCCTCCTCGGCCTCGGCGGTCTCCTCGGCCGTGACCGTGGCCACCGCGCCGTCGTCACCGCCCGCCACGTCCCGCACGTGCCCGGCGGAACCCGCACCGGCACCCTCGCCTGCTCCGGCCTCGGTCTCCGCCTCCGCGTCCCCTCCGGCACCCGCCCGGCGCCGCTTCCGCACGTACAGCAGGGCCGCCCCGCGCAGCAGTTCACCCGCGACGAGGGCGAGCAGGAGGTACAGCATCAGCGCCAGCCACAGGTACCCGGGCCAGGCCAGGACCTGGGTGACGCCGAAGGGCACGCCCGCGCGCGAGAGCACGAAGTTGGCGACGGCGACGACGGGCAGCAGCACCGCCAGTACCGTCCCCGTACGCCGCCACGGCCCGCCGGGCACGGACACGTCCCGGACGAGCCGCTTCCACAAGTACCAGTGCACACAGCCGATCACGCCCAGCATCAGCAGGGCGACCAGGGCGAAGACCGCTCCCATGCGCGTCGTCACCCGGCCCGGGTGCCGGAGCCGGGATCACTCTCCGTGTCGTCGCCCCGGGCCCCGCGCAGCGCGCGCAGTCCGCGCAGTCCGATGACCCCGATCGCGGTGCCGAGCAGGAAGGAGGTGATGGCCAGCACCAGATGGACCCAGAAGTAGCCCGTCGGGTCCCCGGCGTCGTCGAAGGCGAGCCCGCTGCCGTCCTTGAACAGGTTCTTGACGAACGTGATCCAGACGAACCAGGACCACACGCCGAAGGCGAGCAGGAACCAGGAGACGGGACGGCTGAGCGTGAGCGGGGACGGCCGACGGCGCCCCTCGGCTGTGGAGGTCCGGTGCATGGTCCTCAGTATGGCTAGTTGGGGGATCGGGGTCGCCGGGAGGGGTTACCGTGCGGCCGGTTTGCGGCCCCCGCACTGTCCCGCTGGGGGCCATGGCGCTGTACGTTCGATTCGTGCCCACTTCTTCTCGTGCCTCTCGTGCTTCGCGCGCCTCCCGTCTCCTGCCTGTTCCCCGCCGTGGCGCCGGTGTTCGGACCGCGGCGGCGGCCGCCGGTGCCGCCGTGCTGCTGGTCCCCGTGCTGGGCGCCGCGCCCGCGATGGCGGCCGACCCGCCGGACGGGAAGGAGGAGAAGAAGAAGGCCGAGCCGCCCGCCCGCATGTCGACGGTCGGCGGCAGCCAACTCGGCCTGCCCGGCACGCAGGTGAGCCCGCGGAAGGGGGCGCCGGAGCTGCCGAAGAAGCTGAGCGCCCGCTCCTGGATCGTCTCGGACGCCGAGTCCGGCGAGGTCCTGGCCTCGCACAACGCGCACTGGAAGCTGGCCCCCGCCAGCACGCTCAAGATGCTCTTCGCGGACACCGTGCTGCCGAAGTTCCCGAAGTCGGCGGAGCGGAAGGTCACGCACGAGGACTTGAAGGACGTCGGCGAGGGCAGCAGCCTCGTCGGCGTGAAGGAGGGCCAGAGCTACAGCGTGCACGACCTGTGGCGGGGCGTGTTCCTCCGCTCCGGCAACGACGCCGTGCACGTCCTCGCCGCGATGAACGGCGGCGTCGAGAAGACCGTCGAGGAGATGAACGCACAGGCCGAGAAGCTGCACGCGGACGACACCCACGTCGTCAGCCCGGACGGCTACGACCAGCCGGGGCAGGTCTCCTCGGCGTACGACCTGACGCTGTTCGCGCGTTCCGGCATGCAGAAGAAGGACTTCCGGGAGTACGCGGCGACGGCCACGGCGAAGTTCCCCGGCGATTTCAAGAAGAAGAAGAAGGGCGCCGACGAGGGCGGGGAGAACGGCGACGACGGCAAGAACAGCCCGAAGGAACGCGAGTACTTCGAGATCCAGAACACCAACCGGCTGCTCACCGGCGACCTGGACCTCGACCCGTACCCGGGCATCGCCGGCGTGAAGAACGGCACGACCACCAACGCGGGAAGCACCTTCACCGGCGTCGCCGAACGCGACGGCCGCGTCCTG
The DNA here is from genome assembly GCF_012726235.1 of Streptomyces sp. HNM0574. Lineage (GTDB taxonomy): Bacteria > Actinomycetota > Actinomycetes > Streptomycetales > Streptomycetaceae > Streptomyces. Next base: position 500,726 of record NZ_JAASAH010000002.1, on the reverse strand, counting down.
CTGGTGACCGTCATGCACCCCGAGAAGGACGCGTCCCTGGAGGTCTACAAGGAGACCGCGAAGCTCTTCGACTGGGGCTTCGAGGCGGCGGACAAGGTCCGCCCCGTCGGCCACCTCGTGGAGCCGGGCAGCGCCGGCGAGCACGCGCACTCGGCGGGCCAGGCCGGGGGAGCGGGCGAGCCCAAGGAGCAGAAGCCGAGGGACGCCGACGGCGGCGTCGGCATCGCCATCGGCGTCACGGGCGGCGCGCTGGTGCTGCTCGCGGTGGTCGGCTACGGCGTGCACCGCCGCTGGCCGCTCCCGGACCTGGCCCGCTCCCGCCGCCGCACCCCGCGCGACTGACCGTCAGCCCTTTCTCCCCGGCGGCCCGTCCGCCTCGGTCGCCCCCGGCGCGGGCTCCGCATCAGGAGCCCGCGCCGCCGCGTTCTCGTCCGACTCCGCCTCGGTCTCCGTCTCCGCCGATGCCGCCTCCTCCTCGGCGACGGCCTGTTCGGAGGCCGTGCGGCCGCCGCGCAGCGGCTCGGTGGCCGTCCAGGCGGAGCAGAACAGCAGCAGCTTGGCCATGAAGCTGATCCACAGCAGCAGCGCGATCGGCACGCCGAAGGCGCCGTACATGTTCTTCGCGGCGACGCCCTGGAGGTAGCCGCCCAGCAGCGCCTTCAGCAGCTCGAAGCCGACGGCGCCCATCAGCGCCGCCCACACCGTCGCGCGCCGGGGCGGGCTGACCCGGGGGAGCAGCGTCAACACGTAGCACAGCAGCACGAAGTCGACGGCGACGGCGGCCGCGTACCCGGCGAGCCGGAGCAGCACCGTGCCGACGCCGCCCTCGACGAGGCCCATCCGGCTCGCCGTCCAGTTCACCGCCGAGACCGCGAAGGTGGAACCGGCCATGGAGAGCAGCCCGATCGCGCCGAGCCCGACCAGCACGCCGAGGTCGCGGAGCTTCAGCACGACCGGGTTGCCCGGGTCCTCCTCCAGGTCCCACATGGCGCGCAGGCATTCGCGGAGCGTGCCCGCCCAGCCGACGCCCGTGACGAGCAGCAGCACACCGGCGACGACCCCGACGGTGCCCGCGTTGTCGACCAGCGACTGAAGGTCCAACTGGTCGGAGATCCCCGGGACTTGGTCGGCCATCCAGTCCTGCACCGTCTTCATCCGGGACGGGGTCAGGGTGGCGGCGCCGATCGCGGCGCCGACGGCGAGTATCGGGAACAGCGCGAGGAAGCTGGTGAAGGTCAGCGCGGCCGCGAGCCGGGTCCATTTGCGGGCGTCGAGGTGCAGGTAGACGTGCCACAGCCGGGTGCGGAAGAACCAGGCCGCGACGGGCCCGATCACCGGAAGTCTGGTGAGCCAGTCCATGGTCACCGCCTGCCCGGGGCAGCGTCGGCCGACGCCAGTGTGATCAGCATGGGGCGCAGCGTAAGACGGGTGGAGTACCCGGTGCACGCAGGCGGGTGACCCACGGCGCGCCGGTCACCGGGCCACGACGGGCTCAACCGGCCGTTCCCGTACGGCAGTTGGGGCCGTCAGGCGAGCGGGGCCACCGAGGGGGAGCTGCCGCCGCAGGCCGGCGAGCCCTGCGGGACCTGGCGCGGGACGGCCGACAGCGGTGGCGCCGCCTCCTCAGCCGCCGGCCCGGTAGGAGGGACGGCGGCGCCGCCGAAGGTGAAGTTCCGCCGCAGCCGCCAGACCTCGTCCTCGCCCTGCTCGTACAGCGCGAAGCCGGAGCACGTCCAGGCCGCCTCGAAACCGGCCAGCCCCGCCTGGGCCGCGTCCATCTCCGCCTCGGAGGTGTGGTGCGCGACCGTGACGTGCGGGTGGTACGGGAACTGGAGCTCGCGGACCAGCGGGCCGTCCTCCGCGCGCACCCGCTCCTGGAGCAGCGCGCACGCCTCGCCGCCCTCGGCGACGTTCACGAACACGACGGGCGACAGCGGCCGGAAGGTGTCCGTGCCGGAGAGCCGCACCGTGAACGGCCGGCCCTGCTCGGCGACCCGCGCCAGGTGCGCCTCGATGACGGGGCGCAGCGCCGGGTCCGACTCCGTCGGCGGGAGGAGCGTGATGTGGGTCGGGATCGCGTACGCCGCCGGGTCTCCGTAACCGGCACGCCGCTCCTGAAGGAGGCTGCCGTACGGTTCCGGGACCGCGATCGATACGCCCAGGGTGACGGACCCCACCTCGGTACTCCCTTCCGCGCTCCCGCGCTGCCTGCCCCGTCGCGTGCCGGGCCCGCCCTTCGGGCCCGGCCTTCTCGTCAGTGCTTCGCGGGCAGGAAACCCACCTTGTCGTACGCCTGCGCCAGGGTCTCCGCCGCGACGGACCGTGCCTTCTCCGCGCCCTTGGCCAGGAGCGAGTCCAGCGTCTCCGGGTCGTCGAGGTACTCCTGGGTGCGCTCCCGGAAGGGGCCCGCCCAGTCGGCGACGATCTCGGAGAGGTCGGTCTTCAGCGCACCGTAACCCTTGCCCTCGTACCGGGTCTCGAGTTCGGCGATCGAGGTGTCGGTGAGCGTGGAGTAGATCGTCAGCAGGTTGCTGATGCCGGGCTTCTCCTGCTCGTCGAAGCGGATCTCCGAACCGGTGTCCGTGACCGCGCTCTTGATCTTCTTCGCGGAGACCTTGGGCTCGTCGAGGAGGTTGATGATGCCCTTCGGCGTGGAGGCCGACTTGCTCATCTTGACCGACGGGTCCTGAAGGTCGTAGATCTTCGCCGTCTCCTTGAGGATGTACGGCTCGGGGACGGTGAACGCCTTGCCGTAGCGGCTGTTGAAGCGTTCCGCGAGGTTCCGCGTGAGCTCGATGTGCTGGCGCTGGTCCTCGCCCACCGGCACCTGGTCGGCCTGGTAGATGAGGATGTCGGAGACCATCAGCAGCGGGTAGGTGAACAGGCCGACGGAGGTGCGGTCCGAACCCTGCTTCGCCGACTTGTCCTTGAACTGCGTCATCCGGGACGCCTCGCCGAACCCGGCGATGCACTCCATGATCCAGCTGAGCTGGGTGTGTTCGGGGACGTGGCTCTGCAGGAAGATCGTGCAGCGCTCCGGGTCGAGCCCGGCGGCCAGCAGCTGGGCCGCGGCCTGACGGGTGTTGGCGCGCAGCTGCTCCGGCTCCTGCTGGATCGTGATCGCGTGCAGGTCGACGACCATGTAGAACGCGTCGTGGGTCTCCTGCATGGCAGACCACTGGCGCACGGCGCCGAGGTAGTTGCCGAGGTGGAACGAGCCGGAGGTCGGCTGGATACCGGAGAGCACACGAGGACGACGATCGTTGACCATGTCGTCATTGTCTCAGGTCCGCACCGCGCCCCGCGCCCGGTTTCGCAGTGACCTCGGGCACCGGATCACCCCTCCCGCACGGCTTCCCGGCCCTGCCCGGCGGCCCGCCGAAGCAATCCGGCCACGAACGGGAAATCCGGCGCGTACCGGCGTCATTCCATACGGTGACGCCGGTACGCGGTGCCGCCCGGTGGTCAGCGATCCAGCAGCTTCAGCACGCGCGGCCAGCTGTCCGCCCGTGCCCGCTGATCCGCTGCCGAGGTGGAGACGACGGCGCCGTCGGCCCCGCCCTCCTGCCCCGGCTGCCCGTACGGGAACCAGTTGACGTGGTGCCCGGCGCCCTCGTACGTCAGCTGCCGGTGCCGCTGGCCCGAGGCGCCGTGCTGGCCGGCGATGTCGCGGGCGGAGGCGGCCGAGCCCCACATCTTGTCGTTGTCCCCGGCGACGGCGAGGACGGTGCCGCGCACCTCGTCCAGCCGGATCGGCCCCTGCGGCACCGGCTTCCCGTGCTCGGCCCAGGCCCCGGGACCCGCCCCGTCGAGCGGGCCGTTGACCTTGGACGAGGGGGCGTACGCGATCACGTCGCGGACCAGTTCCGGGTGCCGCTGGCCCAGCAGCTGGGCGACCTCGCTGCCCCGCGAGTTGCCCATCACGGCGAGCTTGCGCGGGTCGGCGGAGGGCTCCTGGTTCAGCCGCTTCGCGGCGCGCGTGAAGTAGCCCAGGTCGATCATGTCGATGCCGTCCGGGCGGTCGGCGCCCTTGCCGTCCGAGGAGGTCCCGCCGCAGTCGAAGTAGCACAGGGACATCGCCGGGTGGCCGTGCGAGGCGAGCAGCGCGGCGGTGTACTCGCCGGAGTTGCCGCCCTCGGAGCCGCCGAAGACGAGCACCGGCGCCTTCTTCGGCGAGCCCTCCGGCGGGGTGTACAGCTCCCCGTCGATCTTGTCCTTGCCCAGCGTGAGCCGCTCGTGCCCGACACCGTCGGCCAGCCATTCCCGGGTGAGGCTACGGTCGGCCAGCTCCTCGCCGTCCTCCTTGCCGCCCTCGGCGGTCACCGTGAGCCGCACCGGGAAGGAGCGGTCGAGCGCGGGCGCCGGCGGGTGGTACGAGAAGGCGTCGCCGCTGCCGATCTTGCGGGCCGCGCGCGGGTCCTGCGGGAGCATCGACGAGACCAGGCCCATCCCGTCGGCCCGGGCGTACGGCTCGCCGCCGCGCGGCCCCTGCTCGCCGAGGTCGACGACGCCCTTCGCGTCCGCGGTGAACCGGCCGCTCGCGGACCAGGGCAGTCTCCGCTGGTCCTTCGCGCCGGCGGTGACCGTCACCTCCTGGTGCGGGCGCAGGCCCGTGACGCGGACGCCGGTCGGGCGGTCGGCGAGCGCCGTGCCGTGCTCGGCCTCGACCCGGACGCCCGCGCGGTCCCGGTCACCCGCGGGCGAGCCCGAGCCCGCCGGCGAACCGGAGGGGCCGGGCCCGGAACACGCGCCGGCCCCGGCCAGCACGGCGAGCGCGGCGGCCGCCGCCGCTGCCCGCCTGCGTACCGCTGGTGTGCTTCGTACCGTTCGTGCCTTGCGTGCCGTAGGTGCCACGCGCCGCACCCTACGCACCCGCGCACCGCGTACCCCAGCGCGCCGGACGAGACGACTCTCACCGGTGAGTCAGGCGCGGTGCGCGGGTAGGAGGGGCGGCCCCTCCGCGCCGGGTCAGGCGCTCTGGGCCTTCTCGTACAGGGCCTTGGCGTCGTCCCCGAAGTACGGGCCGAACATGGTGTCCGGCAGGAACACGTAGCCGAAGCTGTTCACCGAGGACTGGAGCCCCTTGCCGGTGGACTCGTCGAACTTCGTGAACCACGGCCCGCCGCTCGAACCGCCCGTCATGTCGCAGGACATGGCGTGGTCCTGGGTGAGCAGCACGTCCCGGAAGGTGGTGCCGCTGCAGTAGGTCAGCTTCTCCCCGTCGTACGGGTCGGCCGCGGGGAAGCCGAAGGCGTACATGTCCTGGCCGTAGCCGGAGTTGAACGCCAGGCCCTGGCCGCCGACGGCCTCGGTGAGCCGCTTGCCGTCCTGCGGCTGGACGACGGCCGCGCCCACGTCGTAGTTCATGTCCTCGCTCGCCTCCCACTGCGGGGTGGTGAGCGTCTTCGTGGCGGGCCACTTGCCGTGCGGGGCCTGGCCGTCGTGGTAACCGGGCACGAAGACCCAGTTCTTGTGCCAGCTGCCCTCCATCTTCACGCAGTGGCCCGCGGTGATGACGGTGCTGGCGTTGTCGCTGGTGACGGCGTTGCCCGAGCAGGACGCCTGCTTGCCCTGGTACTCGAAGAACACCCGGCCGGAGGTCTTCACGACCTCGCCGCCGCCCGTCCAGGAACCGCCGGTCTCGGGCAGCGCGTTGCCGATCCCCTTGCCCACCGAGGGCGGAACCGTCAGCTCCTCGCCGCCGGGCACGGCCTCGCGCACCTCGTCGACGGCCCGCTTGCCCACGTCGAGCAGGTCGAGCGGCTGGGCCGACCGCATCCGCTCCGCCGTCCAGAACTCCTTTGCCTGCGCGGGCCGTTGGACCGACGAGACGGGCGAGGGGGCGGGCTCGGCGGACGCCGGGCCCGCCGTGGCGAGGGCCGAGGCGAGCAGCGCGGTGGTGCCCGCGAGCGCGCCGAGCGCGGTGCGTATGCCGGATCTGGTACGTCTCACGCGAACTCCTGACGACGAGTGCCGCGCGGGCCCGCGCGGACAGCCGGACAGTGCGTGGTGCGGGGGCCCGTGGCGGGCCCGGTCACCCCATACCCCGGATGCGGCCGTCCCAACTCCCCCGGGCCGGGCGGCTGTTCGAGGGGGCGGACGCACCTCGCCCCCGCCGGAAGCATCCGGCGGGGGCGAGGCGGCGCTGGCTCGTCGGTCGTCAGAACCGGCGGGTGATCAGCGCCTTCTTGACCTCCTGGATGGCCTTCGTGACCTCGATACCGCGCGGGCAGGCGTCCGTGCAGTTGAAGGTCGTGCGGCAACGCCACACGCCGTCGCGGTCGTTGAGGATCTCCAGCCGCTGCTCACCGGCCTCGTCACGCGAGTCGAAGATGAAGCGGTGCGCGTTGACGATCGCCGCCGGGCCGAAGTACTGGCCGTCGTTCCAGAACACCGGGCACGAGGAGGTGCACGCGGCGCACAGGATGCACTTGGTGGTGTCGTCGAAGCGGGCGCGCTCCTCGTCGGACTGGTGACGCTCGCGCGTCGGCTCGTTGCCCGTGGTCACCAGGAACGGCATGACGTCCCGGTAGGCCTGGAAGAACGGGTCCATGTCGACCACGAGGTCCTTCAGCGGCGTGAGGCCCTTGATGGCCTCGACCGTGATCGGCTTCTCGGGGTTGATGTCCTTGATCAGCGTCTTGCACGCCAGCCGGTTCCGGCCGTTGATCCGCATCGCGTCCGAGCCGCAGATGCCGTGCGCGCAGGAGCGCCGGAAGGTCAGCGTCCCGTCCTTCTCCCACTTCAGCTGGTGCAGCGCGTCCAGGACCCGGTCCTTGGGGTCGATGTCCAGCGTGAAGTCGTCCCACCACGGCTCCTCCGCGATCTCCGGGTTGAACCGGCGGATCCGGAAGGTGACGGTGATCAGGTGCGAGGCGGGCGCTTCCGCTTCGCCCTTCTCCATGACAGCGGTGCTCATCAGTACTTACGCTCCATCGGCTGGTAGCGGGTCTGGACGACCGGCTTGTAGTCCAGCCGGATCGACTCCTTGCCGCTGTCGTCCGTCTCCCGGTACGCCATGGTGTGGCGCATGAAGTTGACGTCGTCGCGGTTGGGGTAGTCCTCGCGGTAGTGACCGCCGCGGGACTCCTTGCGGGCCAGCGCGGAGACCGCCATGACCTCGGCCAGGTCGAGCAGGTTGCCCAGCTCGATGGCCTCCAGCAGATCGGTGTTGAAGCGCTTGCCCTTGTCCTGGACGCTGATGTTCCGGTACCGCTTGCGCAGCTGGCCGATCTCCTCGACGGCCTCCTTCAGCGTCTGCTCCGTACGGAAGACCATGACGTTCTTGTCCATGGTCTCCTGGAGCGCCGTGCGGATCTCCACCACGCGCTCGCTGCCGGTGGCGTCCCGCAGGTTCTCGACCTCGTTCTCGACGAACTCGGCCGGGTTCTCCGGCAGTTCGACGAAGTCGGCGGTGGCCGAGTACTCGGCGGCGGCGATGCCGGCGCGGCGGCCGAAGACGTTGATGTCGAGCAGCGAGTTGGTGCCCAGACGGTTCGCGCCGTGCACGGAGACGCAGGCGACCTCGCCCGCCGCGTACAGGCCCGGGACCGGGGTGTCGTTGTCGCTGAGGACCTCGCCGAGCACGTTCGTCGGCATGCCGCCCATCGCGTAGTGCGCGGTCGGCTGGATCGGCACCGGGTCGGTGTACGGCTCGATGCCGAGGTACGTCCGCGCGAACTCGGTGATGTCCGGCAGCTTCGCGTCGAGCTGCTCCGGCGGCAGGTGCGTGAGGTCCAGGTAGACGTGGTCCTTGTTCGGACCGCAGCCGCGGCCCTCGCGGATCTCCGTGTAGATGGAGCGCGAGACGACGTCACGCGAGGCGAGGTCCTTCATGACGGGCGCGTACTTCTCCATGAAGCGCTCGCCGTCCTTGTTGCGGAGGATGCCGCCCTCACCGCGCGCACCCTCGGTGAGGAGGATGCCCATCTTGTAGATGCCGGTCGGGTGGAACTGGAAGAACTCCATGTCTTCCAGCGGCAGTCCGCGCCGGAAGGCGGCCGCCTGGCCGTCGCCGGTGAGGGTGTGCGCGTTGGACGTGACCTTGAAGAACTTGCCGTTGCCGCCGGAGGCGAACACGACGGCCTTGGCCTGGAAGATGTGGATCTCGCCGGTGGCCAGCTCGTAGGCCACGACGCCCGCGGTCTTCTTGCCACCCCCGTTGGCGGAGTCCTCGTTGAGCAGCAGGTCCAGGACGTAGAACTCGTTGTAGAACTCCACGCCCTCCTTCACGCAGTTCTGGTACAGCGTCTGAAGGATCATGTGGCCGGTGCGGTCGGCCGCGTAGCAGGACCGGCGCACGGGGGCCTCGCCGTGGTTACGGCTGTGCCCGCCGAAGCGGCGCTGGTCGATGGTGCCGTTCGGGGTCCGGTTGAACGGCAGGCCCATCTTCTCGAGGTCGAGGACCGAGTCGATGGCCTCCTTCGCCAGGATCTCGGCGGCGTCCTGGTCGACCAGGTAGTCGCCGCCCTTGACCGTGTCGAAGGTGTGCCACTCCCAGTTGTCCTCCTCGACGTTCGCGAGGGCGGCGGCCATGCCGCCCTGCGCGGCGCCGGTGTGGGAGCGGGTGGGGTAGAGCTTCGTCAGCACGGCCGTACGGCTGCGCTTGGTCGACTCGATGGCCGCGCGCATGCCCGCGCCGCCGGCGCCGACGATGACGGTGTCGTACTTGTGGATCTTCATGGGGTTTACCTCAGCTTCGTCCCCGGCGGGCCGGTCAGCGAATGTTCGGGTCGAAGGTGAAGATCACCAGCGTGCCCAGCAGGACGGTGAACACCGTGGCCGTGTACAGCAGCATCTTCAGCCAGAACCGGGTGTTGTCCCGCTGCGCGTAGTCGTTGATGACCGTGCGCAGGCCGTTGGCGCCGTGCAGCATCGCGAGCCACAGCATGATCAGGTCCCACGCCTGCCAGAAGGGCGAGGCCCAGCGGCCGGCGACGAAGGCGAAGCCGATCTTGCTCACGCCGCCGTCCAGCACCAGCTGGATCAGCAGGTGACCCAGGACGAGGACGACGAGCACGATGCCGGACAGCCGCATGAACAGCCAGCCGTACATCTCGAAGTTGGTCCGGGTGGCCTTCGGCGTCTTCGCGGTACGGGCCCGGGGCGGCTCGATCAGGGGAGCCGGATTGTCCACGTCGTACAGGCGCACGCCCTCGGTGCCTTCGGCGTTACCCGCGTTTGCAGTCTCCGTCGACATCTCTCATCAGCTCCCGAACAGCGAGCGCAGGGTGTGCTGCAGGATGGGGTAGAAGGCGCCGACCATCAGGACGGCCCAGATGCCCATCACGGTCCACAGCATCTGCTTCTGGTACTTGGCGCCCTTGGACCAGAAGTCCACGGCGATGACCCGCAGGCCGTTGAGCGCATGGAAGAGGATGGCGGCCACGAGGCCGTACTCCATGAGATTGACGAGCGGTGTCTTGTAGATCGCGACAGTGTCGTCGTACGCCTCGGGCGAGACGCGGACGAGTGCGGTGTCCAGGACGTGCACGAACAGGAAGAAGAAGATGAGGACACCGGTGACTCGATGAGCCACCCATGACCACATGCCTTCCCGGCCGCGATACAGCGTTCCAGCCGGCACGGTTTAACCCTCCGGGAGCGGATATCGGAGCCAGCCGCCCCCTGTCTCGGAAAGTCCAGCGGTGTCGGTCGGGCCCGGCCGGGTACGGTCCACCGGCCGCGGCCATCGTAGCGACGCCGTGTCGGGACGCGGGTGCCGGGTCGGGCGGTGTGATCAATCAGGCACGGACGGCCCAGTGATTCCGGGGGTTTCGGCCGTCCTCGGCTCGGCACCGCGGGAGACGAGACGGGCGAGTCTGCCGCGGGCGATCCGGCGCATCTCGTCCGCGGTGACGGCCCGTTCCTCGTCCACCTCGTGTCCGAGCCTGGCCCGGATGCCCGCGAGGGTCTGGTCCAGCAGCTCGCCGGGACGGTAGCCGTCGAGGCAGATCACGAAGGCGTGCCCGAAGCGGCTCTCGTACGCGGCGCTCGCGGCCCGCAGGGCGGTGTGCGCGGCGAGCACGCCCGGCTGGTCCACCTGCGGGTGCCGGGTCAGGGGCTGGTGGGCCGACTCGGCGGCGAGCGCCTCGGCGAGCTCGTCCTGCGTCAGGTCGTAGCTGGCCTCGTCGGCGGCGGCCAGCAGCGACTCGGCGTCCGGATACGGCCGGTGCTCGGCGATCCGCTCGGCCCAGCGGTGGCTGCCGCAGCAGCGGCGCAGCAGCGCCTCGGCCTCGATCGCGGGGAGCGTGTTCAGCCGGGGGAGCGGCATGCCGCCGCTGGTGCGCGGCTCGCCCGTGCGCGCCGGGTGGGCGGCGGCCGGGGAGTGCGCGGGGCGCGTCGCGGGGTGCGGGCGGCGCGGGGTGCTCGGGTGCTGCGGGCGCATGGACTCCTCGGATCCGTCGTCGGTGCGGGCGGGTTGGGCGCTGCTTCGGGGTGGTGCGGGTGGTTCGGGGGCGTCCGGCCGGTGAGCGGGCCGCGGGCCGGGGGGAGTTGGCTGTTCTCGCCGGGCTCCCGGATCTCCCGGATCGGGCCGCCCCGCCGCACGTCGTCTGGCAGTGTGCGGGGTGGGATCCGCGGCGCGCCGGATGTGACGTCCGATACGGCGGTGCCGGGCGGGATTCGGTCACCGTAACGAGGCGGCCGCCGAACCGTCCGACGGATGCGCGAATTTCACCCGCAAGGGAACGAGATCCGTGCTCATGTCTGGCGAACTTGGTCAGGAAAGGGGCAATACCGTATCCGTATGGGACGTAAGTGGCCAAAATCGTGGGTCGTCGCGGCGGCCGTCATCGCAGCGGGCGCCGTGGTGGTCCTGGCGCTGAATCTCCTTCCGTCCGGCTCGGGCGGTGACGCGGGCGAGACCGGAAGCACCGGCGACGCCGCCTCCGACGACCGCACCGCCGAGGCGAGTCCGGCGGGCCCCGCGCGGGTCGGCCCGGCCCCGACGTCGATCCCCGCCGTACGTGACTGGAAGGCCACCCGCGGCCCCGGCTGGAAGCCGGGGAAGACCACGCGCGTCGTCGCCGACCCGGAGGGCCCGCTCGCCGACGAGGCGAAGCTGCTCGCCGGTGAGCTGAAGGCGGACGCGGGCAAGGGCCCGGCCCGCGCCGGTGACGTCGAACTCGCCCTGGACAAGGGCGCGAAGACCGGCCGCGAGGGGTACGTCCTGGAGACCAAGGACGGCAAGGTGCGGATCACCGGTTCCACCGACGCCGGGGTCTTCTACGGAACCCGCACCCTGCTCCAGACCGTCCGGGACAAGGGCCGCTTCGCCGACGGCACCGTCCGGGACGCCCCGGACCGGGCACAGCGCGGCTTCCTGCTGGACATCGCGCGCAAGCACTACCCGGCCGAGTGGATCGAGGACCGCATCCGGGAGATGGGCGACCTGAAGTTGAACCAGCTCCAGCTGCACCTCTCCGACGACCAGGCGTTCCGCGTCGAGAGCAGCTCGCACCCGGAGATCGTGTCCGACCCGCACCTGACCAAGAAGGAGCTCGGCCGGATCGTGAAGCTGGCCGCCTCCCGGCACATCACCGTCATCCCGGAGATCGACTCCCCGGGGCACCTCGGTGCCGTGATCGACGAACACCCCGACCTCCAGCTGAAGGACGCCTCGGGGCAGCCGACGCCCGGCGCGATCGACATCGGCAAGCCGGAGTCGGCCCGCATCGTCGACGACCTCCTCCGCGAGTACGCCGGGCTCTTCCCCGGAAAGTACTGGCACCTGGGCGGCGACGAGTACCAGGCACTGATGAAGCAGGACCCCGAGGCGTCCTACCCGGGTCTCGCCGAGCTCGCCCGTGAGAAGTACGGCAGCGACGCCCGGGTCCAGGACCTGGCGACGGCCTGGCTGAACGACCGCGCGAAGACCGTCCGCAAGGAGGGCAAGACGCCCGAGGTCTGGAACGACGGGCTGCACAAGGACGGCACCGTACGCGCCAACCGCGACCGGCAGGTCGGCTACTGGACGGGTACCGAGTACGGGATGCGGGAGCCCACCGAGTACCTGAAGGAGGGCTGGAAGGTGGTCAACCTCAACGACGAGTACCTGTACTACGTGCTCGGCGAGCCCAACCAGTTCGAGTACCCGACCGGCGAGCGGATCTACAAGGAGTGGACCCCGGCCGTGGTGCGCGGCACCAAGCCGGTGCCGGAGTCCCTCTCCGGCAGCGACCGCATCCTCGGCGGCCGCTTCGCCGTCTGGGGCGACATCGCGGACGCGCAGACCACGCAGCAGGTGGCACGCGGCATCCGGCTGCCGCTCGCGGCGACGGCGCAGAAGCTGTGGGACCCGGAGAAGCCGAAGCGCAGCTGGAGCGAATTCCGCGCCCTCGCGGACCGGGTGGAGAAGTGACCCCGTAGCGCCGGAAGCGGCCCCGCGCCCGTGCCCGCACCCGCGGCACGGGCGCGGGTGTGTGCGGGGAAAGGGCGGCCGGAGATGCGAAGACGGCCGGAGTCGCCACCCCCCACAGGAGAGACTCCGGCCGCCGTCGAGTACGGGCGCACCACGCCAGCGGCAGCCCGTACCCTTCTCAGCGCCCGGGCCCCGTAAATTGTTACGCGGTCAACCGGCCGGTCAGTCGGCATGGACGTGGGAGCGCACTTGGCCTTAGCGTGCTTCCTCGCATCGCTGCTGGTGGCACCCGCAACGTCGCGGCAGTGGTACGACCGGCGCCGGGCACGACCGGCGCGAGCGCCGGGGCAGGAGCACGGCACGACAGCACAGGCAGTACGGCAGCACAGGCGGTACGGCAGCGGCGCACCGGCGACGGCGGGCCGCCCCGGCCCGCGAGTACGGCCGCAGGAACGGACCAGGACGCGGCCGGATCGTCGCGACGTCGCGGAGTGAGGCGAGACACAGCGTGCAGGGGGACGACGCGGAGCTGAGCGCTGCGGTGGACGCCGCGCAGCGCGGGGACGAGGCGGCCTTCCGTCTCGTCTACCGCTCCGTGCACCCGCGGCTGCTGGGCTACGTGCGGACGCTGGTCGCGGAGGCCGACGCCGAGGACGTCACCTCGGAGGCGTGGCTCCAGATAGCCCGCGATCTCTCGCGCTTCAAGGGGGACGCCGACCGCTTCCGCGGCTGGGCGGCACGAATCGCCCGTAACCGGGCACTTGACCATATACGTCAGCGGGGGCGGCGTCCCGTAGTCGGCGGGGACGAGAGCGAACTCACGGGGCTCCCGGGCGGCTCCGACACCGCGGACGAGGCACTGGAATCGCTCGGCACCGGGCGCACGATGCGGCTGATCTCGCGGCTGCCCCGGGACCAGGCCGAGGCGGTCGTGCTCCGCGCGGTCCTCGGCCTCGACGCCAAGAGCGCCGCCGAGGTGCTCGGCAAGCGGGCCGGAGCCGTACGGACGGCGGCCCACAGGGGGCTGCGGAAACTCGCCGAACTGCTCGACGAGACGGATGAGTCGGACGGGGTGGAGCCGGCCGTCACCGTCGACGGCGGCACTCCCGGCAACGCGGCCGAGGGGCAGGGAGCGGCACCGCGCGGCACGGGGCGCACTGTGACGCAGAAGGCCGCGCGAACGCTGAGGGAAACGTGATGGCGGACGACCGGTACAAGTGGCTGGACGACGACGCCGCGGAGCGCCTGCTGCGCGGTGTGCCGGTCGACGCGCGCGGTGACGCGCCGCGGATCAATGCGCGTAGCCCCGGGGCCTCGGCGTACCCCGGGTACGTGACCCCGGACGGGGGCGGAGCGGGCGCCGTCGTGGAGGCGGGTGCCTCCGCCGAGGACCGACTGGCCGCCGCGCTGGGGGAGTTGACCCCCCGGCTCGACGTGGCGGAGAGCGCCGGTGCCCCGGGCGCCTCGGGTGCCGAACTGCCCGGTGAGGACGCCGCGGTGGCCGCGTACCGGGCCGCGCACGTGGTGCCGGACGTGCCCGCCGCTGCGGTCGGCGGGCTGCGGGCCCGCGTGCACCGGCGCGGTGAGGCGCGCCGGCGGCCCTCGCTGGCCGGGCGTCCGCTGAAGGCCGGGTTCGCGATGGCCGTCGCCGGGTGTGCGCTCGGCGGGGTGGCGATGGCGGGCAGCGCCGGTGTGCTGCCCGCGCCGTTCGGCGGCAAGGGGAGACCTGCGAGCGTGTCCCCGCTGGCCAGCCCCGGCGCGACGGAGGAGGAGTCGGTGCTGGGCGACGCGAGTCTGCTGCCGGAGGACCCGGACGCCACGGACTCCCGCGACGGCTCCGACGGCGCCACCGGGCGCGGCAGAGGCGAGAGTTCGGGCACCGGCGATCCGGACCGTCGCGGGGGCGGCTCCGGTCGGGACGGGCAGGAATCCACCGGGCCCAGCGAGGACATCGCGGGCGGCGACCTGGGGCGCAGACCCGGCTCGCCCGGGTCGTCCACCGGCTCGGGCGAGAGTGACGACGGGCGGATACCCGGCGGCGACCGGACCGCGCTGGCGAAGGCCCTGTGCACGGCGTACGAGGAGGAGAAGCTCTCCGCCGAGCAGCGCAGGAAGCTCGAACAGGCCGCCGGCGGGCGGAAGTCGGTGAAGCGCTACTGCGCGGCGGTCGACAGCGGGAACGTTTCGACGGGGGGCACGACGGGCGGCTCGTCCTCGGGCGGCTCGTCCGGCGGGGGTTCGGGCAGCGGGGGCGGGCACGTCCCCGCACCCGGTGACAGCGGGGGCACGGGGGAGGCGCCCAGCACGGGCGGCGGGGGGTTCACCGACGGCGGCTCGGGCGGCGACACCGCCTCGGGCGGCTCGGGTTCGGGCTCCGGCGGTTCCGGAACCACCGGTTCCGGCTCGGGCGACTCCGGGACGAGCGACGGCGGCCACACCACGGACGGCGGCCGGGCACCGGACGACGGCGACGGGCAGCACCGCGACGGCGCAACGAGCGGCTCCGGAACGAGCGGTTCTGGAGCGGACAGCTCCGGAACGGACGGCGGGACCGAAGCGGGGCAGGGCGGAACCGGTGGCGGCACCGGTGGCGCCGACGAGAGCGGCGCCCGGGACGGCGCGTAGGACTCCGCGCGGGCCGGCGCGCGGGACGTCACCACAGGCCAACCCACGCACCGGCGGCGGCAGTTCGCCGCGTGCCCCGGCCACTCGTGACCCAGGTCAGCGCGCCACTGTGACCCAGCGCACGACAGCTTTCCGGGGTCGGGTGTGACACTTTGCGGGCTTCCGGCGCTGAGTGAAGTGAGCCGACTGGTCATCGGCTGCGCGACTTATCCCGGGGTTCCCCCCGTACCTCTGGGGTCGCGCGTTCGGCGCGGGCGGGGCACGTTCCCCCGGCCCCGCCCGCGCCCTTTCTTCCTCTCCTCCCGCCCCGGCGGCGGGAGGTCACTTGTAGACGATGACCTTGTCGCCCTTCTTCACCTGGGCGAAGACCGCCGCGAGCGCCTTCTTGTCCCGTACGTTCACGCAGCCGTGCGAGGCGCCGCTGTAGCCGGTGGCCTTGAAGTCGGCCGAGTAGTGCACCGCTTGGCCGCGGCTGAAGAACATCGCGTAGGGCATCGGGGTGTCGTAGAGCGTCGAGTGGTGGTGACGGCTCTTGAAGTCGACCTTGAACCGGCCCTCGCGGGTGGGCGTGTACGCGGAGCCGAAGCGGACGTCCATCGCCTCGCGGACCTTCCCGTCGACCATCCACGCCAGCGTCCTGCTGGTCTTGCTGATGCACAGGGCGCGGCCGGTGCGGCAGCGCGGGTCGGGGTCGTCGAGCGGGCGGAGCGTCGGCGGGTACAGCTCGGCGCGCGTGGGCTCGTGGGTACGGGCCTCCAGCGCGGTGCGCAGCCGGGCCGTGACGGTGCCGGTGCGCTTCTCGCCCCGCTTCTCCTGGAACAGCCGCACGGAGGCGGCGGTGACCTTGCCGTAGTAGCCGGTCGGGTTGAGCGCGAACAGCTTCAACTGCTGGAGCCGCGCCTGGAGTTCGCGTACGTCCCGGCCCTCGGCGCCCGGCTTCAGCACGACCCGGTCGGCGGGCGGCGCGGTACGGGACGGGCGCGGCGTCACCGGCCGTTTCGAGCCGACGGGGGACTGCGCCACCGGCGCCTCCGGCAGCCGGGACCGCACCGGCTCCTCGGGTCCGGGCCCGGGCTCGGTGGCGGCGGGTGCCTCCGGCAGCTTCGACACCCGGACGAGGGCGCCGTCGCCGGTCTCCGCCTTGCACCCCGCGAGCGCTCCCGCGCCCACCGTCAGCGCGGCGGCGAGGGCGAGCACGCGCAGCCGCCCGCCCCGGCGTCCCGGCGGTCCGGCCGCCGAACTGCCCCTGTACGTCGATGTGTTGGCGCCTTCCGGGGCGCTCCGTCTGCCCCGTGCGCTCTCGTGTCCCGGCGCGCGCCCGCGCGTGCCGCCCAGCCCCTCAGCCATCCCACACCCCCGGAACAGTCCCGGACTTCCCCACCCGATGCCGCCGGACTTCCCCACCCACTCTGCCCAGCGTGGCCCGCACCCGAACCTTCCCGGGCACGGGCATCCTGAGAGGCGGAAACCATGCGGCAGCGGCCGAAAACGGACGGCCGGCCGCGAGCGGCGGGAGGCGTGAGTGATGGCGGACGACGTCCGGCGCAGCGAGAGCGGATGGTCCATCCACCCCGTGTACGGGCCCGAGGACCTCCAGGAGTGGGACCCGGCACGGCAGTTGGGCGCACCGGGGGAGTACCCGTACACCCGCGGCATCCACCCCGGGATGTACACCCACAGGCCGTGGACGATGCGGCAGTACGCGGGCTTCGGCACGGCGGCCGAGTCGAACGCCCGCTACCGGCAGCTGATCGCGCACGGCACCACCGGCCTGTCCGTCGCCTTCGACCTGCCCACGCAGATGGGCCACGACTCGGACGCGCCGCTCGCGAGCGGCGAGGTCGGCAAGGTCGGCGTGGCCGTCGACTCGCTCGACGACATGCGCGTCCTCTTCGACGGCATCCCGCTGGAGTCGGTCTCCACCTCGATGACGATCAATGCGCCCGCCGCGCCGCTGCTGCTCCTGTACCAGCTCGTGGCCGAGGAGCAGGGCGCCGACACCGCGCGGCTGAGCGGCACCGTCCAGAACGACGTACTCAAGGAGTACATCGCGCGGGGGACGTACATCTTCCCGCCGCGGCCCTCGCTGCGGCTGGTCGCGGACATCTTCCGGTACTGCCGCGCCGAGCTGCCGAGATGGAACACCATCTCCATCTCCGGCTACCACATGGCGGAGGCCGGGGCCACGCCCGCGCAGGAGATCGCCTTCACGCTCAGCGACGGCATCGCGTACGTCCGCACCGCGCTGGAGGCGGGGATGGACGTCGACGAGTTCGCGCCACGGCTGTCGTTCTTCTTCGTCGCGCGGACGACGCTGCTGGAGGAGGTCGCCAAGTTCCGTGCCGCGCGGCGCATGTGGGCCCGGCTGATGCGCGAGGAGTTCGGCGCGCGCGACCCGCGCTCATGGAAGCTCCGCTTCCACACCCAGACCGCCGGGGTGCAGCTGACCGCCCAGCAGCCCGAGGTCAACATCGCGCGCGTCACCACCCAGGCGCTGGCCGCCGTCCTCGGCGGCACCCAGTCGCTGCACACCAACTCCTACGACGAGGCCCTCGCCCTGCCCACCGAGACCGCGGCCCGGATCGCCCTGCGCACCCAGCAGGTACTGGCCCACGAGAGCGACGTGGCCGCCACCGCCGACCCGTTCGCCGGTTCGTACGCCGTCGAGTCGATGACGGACGAAGTGGAGGCCGCGGCGCGGGAGTTGATGGACCGGGTGGAGCGGCGCGGCGGTGCCGTCGCGGCGATCGAGGCGGGCTACCAGAAGGAGGAGATCGAGCGCAGCGCGTACGCCGTCGCTCGGGAGCAGGACAGCGGGGAACGGGTCGTCGTCGGCGTCAACCGGTACCGGCTGGAGCGCGAGGAGCCGCAGCAGATGCTGCGCGTCGACCCCGCCCTGGAGCGGCAGCAGACCGAGCGCCTGGCCCGGCTGCGCGCCACCCGGGACGGCGCCGCCGTCGAGCGCGGGCTGGCCGGACTGCGCGCCGCCGCGACGGAGTCGGCGAACGTGCTGTACCCGATGAAGGAGGCGCTGCGCGCCCGCGCCACCCTCGGCGAGGTCTGCTCCACGCTGCGCGGCGTATGGGGCAGCTACGAACCGGCCGAACGGTTCTGAGCCGGCGGTCCGCTCCCCGGGGCGTTGCCGTCGGGGCCGAAGTGGCGCAGGATGCAGGGGTATTACCGGCGGGTACAGCAAGTGCTGACGTGCGCCCCGAGCTCGCGCGGGGGCGCGGGCGAGGGGCGGAGCGCCGTCCCGGCGAGGAGTGTTGGGTGACCCACGAGACTTCCGGACCCACGGACGACGCGGCACCCGGGGCCGGCGCGGAGCACGGCGCGCCCGAGGGGCTCGCGGCGCAGGCCCGCGCGCTGGCCGCCGGTGAGGTCACCTCGCGGGCGCTGACCGAACGCGCCCTCGGCCGGATCGCCCGCACCCAGCCCACGCTCAACGCCTTCCGCCGCGTCCGCGCCGAGGCCGCGCTCGCCGAAGCGGACGCCGCGGACGCCGAGTTGGCCCGCGGCGAGCGAAGGCCGCTGCTCGGCGTCCCCCTCGCCGTGAAGGACGACACCGACGTGACGGGCGAGCCGACCGCCTTCGGCTGCCCCGGCACCTTCCCGCCGAAGACCGCCGACAGCGAGGCCGTACGGCGGCTGCGCGCGGCCGGTGCCGTCGTCGTCGGCAAGACCAACAGCCCCGAGCTGGGCCAGTGGCCGTTCACCGAGGGGCCCGCCTTCGGTGACACCCGCAACGCCTGGAACCCGGAGCACACCCCCGGCGGCTCCTCCGGCGGCTCCGCGACGGCGGTCGCGGCCGGGCTCGTCCCCGCCGCGCTCGGCTCGGACGGCGCGGGCTCGGTGCGCATCCCGGCCGCCTGGAGCCACCTCGTCGGCGTCAAGCCGCAGCGCGGGCGGATCTCGACCTGGCCGGAGCCGGAGGCGTTCAACGGCATCACCGTCTTCGGCCCGCTCGCCCGCACCGTCGAGGACGCGGCGCTGCTCCTCGACGCCGCGTCCGGCAACGCCGACGGCGACCTGCACCGGCCGCCGCGGATCGACGCGCTGGCCGCCGTCCGACGCGACCCCGGGCGGCTCCGGATCGCCTTCTCGACCCGGATGCCCTTCACGGCCACCCCGAAGCGGCTCGACCCGGGCGTACGCGCCGCCGTCGCCGCCCTCGCCGAACGGCTCGCCGCCCTCGGCCACGAGGTGGAGGAGGCGGACCCCGAGTACGGGCCGATCGGACTCACCTTCGTCCCCCGTGCGACCGGAGGCGTACGCGCCTGGGCGGACCGCGTCCCCGAGCCGGCCCTCCTCGACCCGCGTACGCGCGGCGCGGCACGTACGGGGCGGCTGCTCGGCGGGCCGGTGCTGCGGGCCGCGCGGGCCGCCGAGGCGCCGTTGCGGCGCCGGGTCGGCCGCGTCTTCCGGCGCTACGACGTCGTCCTCGCGCCGACCACGGCCACGCCGCCGCCCCGCATCGGCGACCTGGCGCGGCTGGGGGCCTGGCAGACGGACCGGACGATGATCGCCCACTGCCCGTACGCCTGGCCCTGGAACGTCCTCGGCTGGCCCGCGGTGAACGTCCCCGCCGGCTTCACCCCCACCGGCCTCCCCCTCGGCGCCCAACTCCTCGGCCCCTACGCCTCCGAGCCCCTCCTCCTCTCCCTCACCGCCCAACTCCAGTCCGACCGATCCTGGCCCGAACGCTGGCCTGCGGCGCTGTAGGGGCGCGGGGAACGGCGCCCTCTTGGGGGCGCGGGGAACTGCGCGAACGGCCACGACGTACGGGGTGGTCCGGTGACGGCATGGAGCACCCCGCGCGTGGGTGACCGCGCTGCGCTT
Organism: Streptomyces sp. HNM0574; assembly: GCF_012726235.1. GTDB lineage: Bacteria > Actinomycetota > Actinomycetes > Streptomycetales > Streptomycetaceae > Streptomyces. The sequence continues at coordinate 480,901 of NZ_JAASAH010000002.1, read as the reverse complement.
GCCAGCCCTGCGCCTAAGGCGCAGTTCTCCCAAGCGGGGTGAGCCCGCGATCAGGGGCGCGGGGAACTGCGCGAAGACCCGAGCCACGACGGCGCCGCGCCCGAACAAGGCGGGGCGGGCTCGCGATCAGGGGCGCGGGGAACTGCGCAAAACCCGAGCCACGACGGCGCCGCGCCCGGCGACGTACCGCACCCCGCGAGGAACGCACCCCGCGAGGAACGCGCCCCGCGAGGAACGCACCCCGCGAGGAACGCGCCCCGCGAGGAACGCACCCCGCGAGGAACGCACCCCCCGGCGCTCAGCCCGCGACCGCGACGTACCCGTCCGGACGGACGAGGTACGTGCCGGTGCCGTACGCCCCCTCCGCGTGCGGTTCCGTCGCGGCGACGACGCAGTGCCGGAGGCCCGTGGCGCGCGTGTACGAGGGGAGCGCCGGGAGCGGTGGCGCGCCGCCGAAGGTGAGCAGCGTGCAGTGCGGCCCGCGGAACGCGTCGAAGAGGCGGAAGACGGTGCCGTCCGGCGCCGTGCAGCGCGCGTCCGGCGCCCGGTCACCGGCGCGCAACTCCCCGGCGGGCGCGCCGTGTTGGCGGGTGAGCGCGCTGTCCCGGTAGTGCAGGTCGAGCTGCTGGGTGTCGCGCCCGCGCTGGAGCACCCGGCCGGCGACGGTCGCGCGGTGGATGCGGGTGCTCAGCCCGAGGACGTCGGCGGCGAGCGGGAGCCGTTCCGCCTCGTAGGTGTCGAGCAGCGGGTCCTGCGGCCCGTCGGCGGCGGCCAGCTTCCAGCCGAGGTTGTAGGCGTCCTGGATGCCGGTGTTGAGGCCCTGTCCGCCCGCGGGTGAGTGCAGGTGCGCCGCGTCGCCCGCGAGGAAGACCCGCCCGTCCCGGAAGCGTTCGGCCAGCGCGGTGCGGGCCCGGAACTCGGAGGCCCACAGCACCTCGTGGACGTCGGCGGCGTCCAGCACGGTGCGCGCGCCGATGAGGGCGCGGATGCCCTCGGGGCTGGTGTCGGGGCGGGCGTCCGGGTCGTCGTACTGGGCCTGGAGCTGGAAGTCCCCGGTGCCGCGCAGCGGGCAGAGCGTGGCGCCGCCGCCCTCGGCCTTGCGCCAGGCGTGCCAGTGCTCGCGGTCGAGGCCGGTGAGGCGTACGTCGGCGACGATCATCGGCCTGGGGTCGACGGTCTCGCCCTCCATGCCGATGCCCAGCTGCTTGCGTACGGCGCTGCGTCCGCCGTCGGCGCCCACCGCGTACCCGGCCCGGACGGTGAACTCGCCCTCGGGGCCGGTGAGTCGGACGGTCACGCCCTCGGCGTCCGGGGTCAGGCCGGTCAGCCGGGTGCCGAAGCGGACGTCGCCGCCGAGTTCCCGCAGCCGGTCCAGCAGCAGGCGCTGGGTGCGCCACTGGGGCAGCATCAGCGACTCGTGGTGCGGGACGCCGGGGCGCGGCGGCATGGGCTCGACCAGGTCGAAGGTCTCGCCGCGTACCGCGCCCTCCCAGTCGAGCACGCGCGGGTAGCGGCCGCCGGCGGCGAGGACGGCGTCGACCAGGCCGAGGTCGTCGAAGACCTCCAGGGTGCGGGGCTGGAGTCCCTTGCCGCGGGCGCCGGGGAACAGTTCGTCCTGCGCCTCGATCAGCAGGTGCGGGACGCCGCGGCGGGCGAGGTCGCAGGCGAGGGTGAGGCCGGTGGGTCCCGCACCGGCGACGAGTACCCGGGCCCGTTCCTTAACGTCGTTAAGTTCGCTCATGTCGACGAGCATGGGGTTAACGGTGTTAAGTTGTCAACATGGCGCGAGCGACACGACTGGACCGGGACCGGGTGGTGGCAACCGCCCTGCGGCTGCTCGACGAGGCCGGGCTGGAGGGCGTCACCCTCCGCAAGGTCGCCCAGGCCCTCGACGTCAAGGCCCCGGCGCTGTACTGGCACTTCGCCAACAAGCAGGCCCTGCTGGACGAGATGGCCACCGCGATGTTCCGCGCCATGCGCGAGGAGCCGCTGCCCGACACGGGGGACTGGCGCGAGGGGCTCGCCGAGGTGCACCGGCGGCTGCGGCGCGCGCTGCTCAAACACCGGGACGGCGCGAAGGTCTTCAGCGGTACGCGGCTGACCGACACCGATCACGCGGCGTGGATGGAGGAGCAGCTCGGGCGGCTCGTCGCCGCCGGCTTCGACCCGCACGCGGCGGCGCGGGCCGCGTTCATCGTCTACAGCTTCACCGAGGGCTTCGTCATCGAGGAGCAGGGCGTCCACCCGATGCCGGGGGAGCGGACGCCGGGCTTCGACACGGCCGAGCGGGCGCGGCGGATGGGTCCGGAGTATCCGCTCACCACTGCCACGGGCGACGATCTCTTCGACGGCTATGAGGAGCGGTTCGAGGAGGGGCTCCGGGCGGTCATCACGGGCGTGGCGGCGACGCTGGGGCCGGCGTGAGGGTTCGGCGCGGGGTGCGGGTGCGTCTCAACGGGCAGCCCCTGCACCGCCGTTCAGGGGTGCGGCGCCTGTCGTGGCTCGGGCTTTGCGCAGTTCCCCGCGCCCCTTTTTCGCGGGCCCGCCCCGCTTGGGAGAACTGCGCCGTAGGCGCAGGGCTGGCAAGCGCAGCGCCCGCCCCGGCGCGGGGTGCTCCATGCTGTCACCGGGCCACCCCGCCGCCGTGGCCGTTCGCGCAGTTCCCCGCGCCCCTTTTCGCGGGCTGCCCCCGCGCCGCCGTTGACGGTCACCCCGCCGCCGTGGCCTCTCGCGCAGTTCCCCGCGCCCCTGACGGGGTGCTACGGCGTCAGGACGTCGAGTTCCTGCATTGCGTCGACCGTGATGGTGCGCATCGTCTCCTCGGCGCGCGGTCCGTCCCCCTCGCGGATCGCCTCGGCGACGCGGACGTGCAGGGTGACGGCCTCCTGGCGCGGGTCGGTGAACATCACCTCGTGCTGGGTGCGTCCGGTGAGGACCGCGGCGACGACGTCGCCGAGCCGGGCGAACATCTCGTTGCGCGAGCCGCGCAGGATCGCGCGGTGGAAGGCCACGTCGTGGACGAGGTACTTCTCCAGCTGCTGGCCGCGCGAGGTCGCCACCATGCCCAGCGCCTGCTCGGTGATCTCGGCGCACTCCTCGGCCGAGGCGTGCTCGGCGGCGAGCCGGGCCGCCGCGGGCTCGACGGCGGAGCGCAGCACGGTGAGGGAGCGCAGCTGGCGCGGGCGATCGGTTCCGGCCAGCCGCCAGGTGATGACCTGCGGGTCGTAGACGTTCCACTGGTCCTGCGGCAGGACCGTCACGCCGACCCGGCGGCGCGATTCGACCAGGTGCATCGACTCCAGGACACGGACGGCCTCCCGGACGACGGTGCGGGAGACCTCGTACCGCTCGGCGAGTTCGTCGGCCCGCAGCACCGTGCCGGCCGGGTACTCGCCCGCGGTGATCGCGGGTCCGAGCCGCGCGAGCACCTGTGAGTGCAGGCCCATGCCCTGCTTCGGGCGTCCGCCCGGCATCCCCTCCGCCGCGGCCTCGCTCGCCAATGTCTCTCCCGTGGATTCCGTGCCCGCCCCTGTCATGACAACCCTACGTGGTCCGGTACGCGCGGACGTGGCTGGAATCACTCCCTATTAAGTATGACGATTTCATGTCCAGCTATTGAATACGTGTGACCTATGAGGTTGAGTGTGCTCGGCGCCGAGGTCGAAGAGGACAGCGAGGTGTGAGCGATGAGTGCCAATGCCGCACGGACGACCGACGTGGTGGTCGTCATGGGCGTAGCCGGAACCGGCAAGACGACGGTGGGCGAGCTCCTCGCCCGTGAACTCGGCGTCACCTACGCGGAGGCCGACGCCTTCCACCCCCCGGCGAACGTCGCCAAGATGTCCTCCGGCACCCCCCTCGACGACGCCGACCGCGCCCCCTGGCTCGACGCCATCGGCGCCTGGGCCCACGGCCGAGAGGGTCTCGGCGGGGTCGTGAGCTGCTCGGCGCTCAAGCGCTCCTACCGCGACCGGCTCCGCGCCGCGGCCCCCGGACTGTTCTTCGTGCACCTCACCGGCGACCGGGAGCTGATCGGCGAGCGGATGCGGCAGCGGACCGACCACTTCATGCCCACCGCGCTGCTCGACTCGCAGTTCGCCACCCTCGAACCGCTCCAGCCCGACGAGCGCGGCGCCCCCGTCCGCGTCGACGCCGACGAGCACACCGTCACCGCCCGCGCCGCCGAGGCCGTACGGGCCCACGCGCGCGAGCAGTCGGCGCGCGGTGCCGAGTACGCCGCGAGCGCCCGCGCGTGACCCGTCCCGCGGAGCCCCCGAACTCCGCGGGACTCCCGAGAACTCCCGTGCGTCCGGTCCTCCCCCGTCCGGACGCGCGGGCGGCTGACCGTACCCGGCGCCCGCCCGGAGCCCGGGACCGAAGCGTCCCGGGCCGCGTGCCGGCGAGCCGGTAGAACGGTCAGCGCGTACGGGTGGCCGTACCCCCCACGGCCGCCCGTACGCCCCCTCCCCAGGACCCCGCCCCCGCACCCGAAGGAAGAGCCGTGCGCCATCTCAGTGCCGAGATGCTGGCCGCAGGACCGGAGCCGGTCGACCCGATCACCTCCGCCGGCAGTGCCCAGCTGGGCATCGCCACCCTCGTCGGCATCGCCGTCATCGTCCTGCTCATCACCAAGTTCCGCGTCCACGCGTTCCTGTCGCTGACGATCGGCTCGCTGGTGCTCGGCGCCGTCGCCGCAGCACCGCTGGACAAGGTCATCGAGAGTTTCACCGCGGGCCTCGGCGACACCGTCGCCGGTGTCGGCGTCCTCATCGCGCTCGGCGCGATCCTCGGCAAGCTGCTCGCCGACTCCGGCGGCGCCGACCAAATCGTCGACACGATCCTGGCCAGGACCGGGCAGAAGGCCATGCCCTGGGCGATGGCCCTGATCGCGGGCATCGTCGGACTGCCGCTGTTCTTCGAGGTCGGCATCGTCCTGCTGATCCCCGTGGTGCTGCTCGTCGCCAAGCGCGGCAACTTCTCCCTGATGCGGATCGGCATCCCCGCGCTCGCGGGCCTGTCCGTGATGCACGGGCTGGTGCCGCCGCACCCCGGGCCGCTCGCCGCCATCGGCGCCCTCGACGCCAACCTGGGCATCACCCTCGCCCTCGGCGTCCTCGTCGGCATCCCGACGCTGATCATCTCGGGCCCGCTCTTCGGCCGTCTCGCCGGACGCTGGGTCGACGTCACCCCGCCCGAGGGGCTCATCCCGACGCGGCCCTCCGAGGAGCTGGAGCGCCGGCCCGGCTTCGGGGCCACGCTGACCACGGTGCTGCTGCCAGTCGTGCTGATGCTCGCCAAGGCGCTCGCCGACATCGTCGTGGACGATCCGGCCAGCCCCGTCCAGCGGGTGATGGACGTCGTCGGGTCGCCGATGATCGCGCTGCTCGCGGCCGTCGTCGTCGGCATGTTCACCCTCGGCCGGGCCGCGGGCTTCGGCAAGGAGCGGCTGACGCAGACCGTCGAGAAGTCGCTGGTGCCGATCGCGGGCATCCTGCTGATCGTCGGCGCGGGCGGCGGCTTCAAGCAGACGCTGATCGACGTCGGCGTCGGCGAGATGATCCTGGACTTCTCCAGGGACTGGAACATCTCCGCGCTGCTGCTCGGCTGGCTGATCGCCGTCGGCATCCGCCTCGCCACCGGCTCCGCGACCGTCGCGACGATCTCCGCCGCCGGTCTCGTCGCCCCGCTCGCGGCCGACATGAGCCAGGCGCACGTGGCCCTGCTGGTGCTGGCCGTCGGCGCCGGTTCGCTCTTCTTCAGCCATGTCAACGACGCGGGATTCTGGCTGGTGAAGGAGTACTTCGGGATGAGCGTCGGCCAGACGATCAAGACCTGGTCGGTGATGGAGACCCTGATCTCCGTCGTCTCGCTGATCTTCCTGCTGCTGCTCTCGCTGGTGCTCTAGCCCGCCCCTTCCGCCATCGGCCGCCCGTCCGCGAGGAGTTCGCGGGCGGGCGGCCGTGCGTGGGACGAGGGGCTCAGTCGCGGAGTGCCGCGCGCAGGGCGCGGGCGTAGTCCGCGATCAGCTCGCCGTGGGCGGCGAGAGCGGGCCGCTCGGCCTCCCGCTGCGCGGCCGTCACCGCCTCGCGCAGCCTGCTCTCGCGCTGGCAGCGGGCGTCCGCGCGGGCCGCGTCCAGCTCGGTACGGGCCACCCGTTCCAGCGCGGCGCCGTCCCCGCGGGCCGCGTCCAGCCGCTCCGCGACCCGTTCGCGCAGCCGCTCGGGCTTCCCCGGGCGGTGCCCCAGCTTCCCGAGGCCGGACTCCGTGACGCAGGCCGACCAGCGCGCGCGGGCCGCCGTCACCCCGGGCGCCCGGCCGGCCTCGGCGACGACCTCGTTGGCCAGGAACTGGTAGCCGTACAGCAGCCGGTCCCAGCCCTCGCCGTACAGCTCCTCGCCGCCGCGGAACCGGCAGCCGTCGGTGTTCCGGCTCACCGAGCCGCCGGTGGGCAGCCGGACGCTCTCGCGGTGCGCGTCCGTCCCGTCCATCGCCCGGTCCCACTCCGCCTCACCGGCCGAGGTCTCGCGTTCCGGTTCGCGGTCGGACGGCGGTTCGCCGCGCAGCACGGGGCTGGTGAGGCCGTACCCGTCCCGGTCCGCCAAGTCGTCGGTGAGCAGGGCGTACGGGTTCCACGCCGGGATCTCACGGCTGAGTGGGCCGGGTCGGGGCGGCTTCGCCGGGGCGACGTCGATGCCCTTCCGCTTCAGGCAGGCGTCGACCAGCCGGTTCTCCGCGCGGTCCAACCGCCGCTGCTCGCCGTCGGAGAGCGCGGGCACGGGCGGGGTGAACGGGACGGGCGTGCGCGCGACGGCGGCCGGGTGGGCCCGCGCGGCTCCCTCGGCGTGGCCGCCGCTCTCCGGCCGGGCGCAGGCAACGGTGCCGGCGGCCAGTACGGCGAGCAGCAGGGCTCCGGTGACGAACCGGGACGGCATGGCTTCCCCCTCGGACACGTACGGGAACGGGCGCCGGGGCGCGCGCCCGGCGGACCGGGTGCGCGCCCCCAACGGGCCGGTCAGCACCAGCGGTTGGAACCCGCACCGTTGCGCAGGACGCTGTTCTTCGTGTCGTGGAACTGGTAGCCGCGCTTGATCGTCACCGACTTGCCCGACATCCCCGTACCGGCCCAGACCTTCACGCTGCAGCTCTTGCCGTTGTTGTAGATAGAGCGTGAGGTGGCGAACTTGTGGTACTTGCGCAGGTTGGCGTTGTTCCCGGAGACCTTGCCCGGCTTGCCCTTGAAGTGGGTCGTGCTCCAGGAGCAGAGGTAGCCCTTGGGGCAGTCGCTCTTCGCCGCCTGCGCCGTCCCCGTGGTGCCCACGGCGGCGCCTCCCGCGACCACCAGCGTCGCCGCGGCCGTCGCGATTCCCTTGCGGAACTTCATGCTGCTTCCCCCTTGCGGTGTCCGCCCTGAACGGGCCGTGCCGGAACCGTCGTCCGGCACGACCACATCCTGGGCACCCGCCCCGGCGGACGGCAGCCCCGCGCCCGACCCAGCGGTACGGGCGGGACGGGGACGCGCCGACCTGCGGGGACGCCCTCCGGGACGAGGTCCGGGTGGGACGTCCCGGCGTACCGGAACGGGCCCGTGGGAAGCGGCGGTCGAGGGATCAGCCCGGGAGGACGGACTCGATCGCGGTGGTGACCTCCTCGGCGTCCGGGGCGGTGCGCGGGGAGAAGCGGGCGGTGACGGTGCCGTCGGGGGCGATGAGGAACTTCTCGAAGTTCCAGCGGACGTCCCCGCTGTGCCCGTCCGCGTCCGCGGTGCCGACCAGCTCCGCGTACAGCGGGTGCCGGCCGTCCCCGTTCACGTCCACCTTCTCCGTCAGCGGGAAGGAGACGCCGTACGTCGCCGAGCAGAACTCGGCGATCTCCCCGGCCGTGCCCGGCTCCTGGCCGGCGAACTGGTTGCAGGGCACGCCGAGGACGGTGAACCCCCGCTCCGCGTACCGCTTCTGGAGCTGCTCCAGCGCGGTGTACTGCGGGGTGAGGCCGCAGCGGGAGGCCACATTGACGACGAGGACGGCGGTGCCGCGGTACCCGTCGAGCCCGGCGGGACCGCCCTGGAGCGCTTCGATCTGTACATCGTGAACTGACATGGGCCAGACCCTAGAGGAACGCGGACGAGGAGCGGTCAGCGTGCCGACGGGGCCGTCAGGGCGCGCTTGAGGCGCGGGCCCAGGGTGCGTTCCACGCCGCGGTGCAGGAGCCAGGCGAGCAGGAGCATCGCGGCCGTCGTCAGGAGCAGCACCAGCCAGGAGGGCAGCGCGAGGCCGCGGTGCAGCAGGTGGATGGCGACCCAGCCGAGGTGTTCGTGCACCAGGTAGAACGGGTACGTCAGCGCGCCCGCCGTCGTCAGCCAGCGCCAGTCCGCCCAGTTGAGGGCGCCCAGCGCGACGGCGGCGACGGCCGCGAAGCCGAGGGTGACGACGGCGATGATGCCGAGCGAGGGGCGGTAGGAGAAGAACTCCGGGTCCGGCGGGTGCCACAGCTCCCGCACCGCGTAGTGCTGGCCGAGCAGCCAGCTGACGCCGACGATCGCCCAGGCGGTGGCGTCGTGCCCGTACCGGTGGACGAGGTAGAGGCCGACGCCGCCGGTGAAGAACGGTGCGTACTCCGGCATCAGGACCAGGTCCAGCAGCGCGGAGCCGGACGCCTCGGCGAGCGCGGTGCCCAGCAGCCACGCGGCGCAGAACAGCACCACCCGGCGGCGGCTGGGACCGGGCAGCACCACGCACAGCGCGAACAGCGCGTAGAAGCGGACCTCGGCCCACAGCGTCCAGCACACGCCCAGCACCCGGTCGACGCCCAGCGGTTGCTGGAGCATCGTGAGGTTGACCAGCACGTCGCTGGGCGAGACCGCCTCGTAGACCACGGGGGGCAGCGCGAAGACGAGGGTGACCAGCCCGATCGCCGCCCAGTACGCGGGCATCAGCCGGGTCACGCGGGAGACGGCGAAGCGGCGGAGCCGCGAGACGCCGTCGCCGGTGCCGGCCGCCCGCCAGCCCGTCATGCAGATGACGAAGCCGCTGATGACGAAGAAGACCTGCACGCCGAGGCAGCCGTAGGCGAACAGCGGGGACAGGGTGGGGAATTGCTCGGCCGGGGAGGTGCCCCAGGCCTCGCCGACCTCGCCGTCCCGGCCGCCGAAGTGGTACGCGGCGACCATCAGCGCGGCCAGCAGCCGCAGCCCGTCCAGCGCGCGCAGCCGCGCGGGACCGCGGGCGCGGGCCGGGGAGGGCGGGGGAGCGGGCGCCGCCTGGGGGAGCGGGCCGGCCGTCGTCGTGGGGGTGCTCATCGCCTGGCGCCCTTCAGCCGAGCGCGGCCCGCTTCAGGGCACGGGCGCGCCGCGCCACCCGCCGTACCGTCCGGTTGCGCGGGACGAAGGCGAACTGGCGGGGGACCGCGCCCGGGAGGCCCAGTGAGGTCAGCCGGCGCCGCTTGAAGTAGCGGCGGGTGTGCGCGTCGAGGTGCGCCGCGAGATAGCGCTCGGCCTCCTCGCGCAGCGACGGGTAGATTTTGGACTGCATGCAGTAGCCCACCGCCCGTACCAGCGGCGTGAGTTCACGTGCGACGGTCCGCTCGTCCGGCGCGCGCCAGTCCCCGACGGCCGAGGCGTCGCCGATCTCGGGGAGCGCCGCGTCCACCAGCGTCACCGGCATCCGGTTGCTGTTCTCGTACGGGGCGACCCGCTCCAGCAGCAGGTCCGTTCCGGTGCGGGCGACGCGGAGGCCGTAGAAGGCGGAGGCGGTCATCAGCGCGGTGGAGAAGCAGCCGACGACCAGCGAGGGGCGGGTCCGCTCGTACAGCACCTCGGCGAGCACCGGCGAGTCCAGGACGGTCAGTTCGACGCCCAGGCCGTCCGCCTCCTTCTCCAGCGCGCGGGAGAAGCGGGCCGGGGCGATGGGGTGCGGCTTGAACACCACGGCCTTGTGGCCGAGGCGGGCCGCGCCGCGCAGCATCCGCACGTGCAGCTCCTCCTCCTCGGCGTCGCTGAGGATGCCGAGGGCCGCCATGTACTGGCCGAGCAGCAGCGCCGCGCCCTCCGGAGCCTCGGACACGCTCCGCGGCACGTCCTTGGCGAGCTCGGCCAGTACGTCGGTGAAGGCCTCGGCGGGGATCGCCTCGGCCTCGACGCCGAACTCGGTGAGCAGCATGGGCCGCAGGCCCGGCAGCAGGTCGAGGTGGAGCAGCCGGCGGACGCGGGTGCCGACCAGCGGGTTGAGCTTGTTGCGGGTCGGCCCGTAGCTCATCAGGCCGTCGGCGTAGACGTCGAGCGGGGCGTCCGGGAACAGCCGGGCCAGCGCGAGCGCGGGCTCCACCTGGATGGACTCGACGGCGAGTTCGACCTCGTGCTCCGGGCCCTCGCCCAGGTTCCACAGCAGCCGCAGGTACCGCTCCCAGAGCGGGGCGTCGTCGGTGCGCGGCGACCAGGCGCCGGGGTGGAACGGGCGGATCGCCTCGTTCCAGGAGAGCACCTCGTCGAACCGGCCGCGCAGCCGCTCGAAGCCCGGCATCGCGTCCAGCGCGGGCGTCGTCTCGGGGCTCGCCGCGTTGTTGGAGACGAGCAGCACCCGGCGGTCGGCGGAGTCGAAGCGGCCCGCGTCGAGCGCGGCGGCCAGCGTCGCGGCGCCGTACAGGGTGGAGGCGAAGAAGATCTGCGTGCGCATCAGGCCGCCGCCCCCGCTCCCTGCGACGGGACGCCGGAGGCGACCGAGGCGGCGGGGCGGCGCCGCAGCCGCCGCAGCCGGTTGGCGCGCTCGGCGTCCATGGAGTCCAGGGCGCCGTCGAGGACGCCGGACGGGAGCCGCTTGAGGACGGCGGCGCTCATCGCGCGCAGCTTACGGGCCACTTGCGGTTCGAACCTTCCACTCGTGAGGTGGTGCGAGATGATCGCGCAGTACGTACGGACGGCCTTCGGCAGCAGCTCGTCCGCGTCCCGGTCCTTCGCGGTCTCCTCGACGACCTGGTCGAAGGCCCGGATGAAGTCCAGCTGGCGCACGTCGCCGATCTGGGTCAGCGAGGAGGCGACGCCGCGCCGGTAGAAGACGCCCAACAGGCCGACGGCGGCGAAGGATTCGGCCTCGCGGTGCAGCCGCCAGATCCACGGCCGGTCCTCGGCGGTGCGCAGCCCGTGCGTGAAGTGCAGCAGGCCCGCGTCGAGCAGTCTGCGGTGGTAGATCCCCGCCCAGGCGTACGCGTAGTCGACGGAGGTGCTGCGGTCGGCGGGGAGGATCGCCTCGCGCGGGTTCATCACCACGCCGCGCCGGCCGTGCGGGACCCGCGCGAGGGTGCGGGCGCGCGCGGTGCACTGCACATGGTCGGTACGCACGAAGTCGCAGCCCAGGCGCTCGATGGTGGCGAGCAGGTCCTCGTAGTACCCCGGGGCGATCCAGTCGTCGCCGTCGAGGAAGGCGAGGTACTCGCCGCGCGCCGCGTCGAGGCCGGTGTTCCGCGCCGTGGCGAGACCACCGTTCTGCGCGTGCCGCAGGAGAACGGCGCCGGGGAGGTCCCGCTCGGCACGTTCGAGGATCTCGGGGGTACCGTCGGAGGAACAGTCGTCGACGAGCAGGAATTCGATGTCGGAGCGGGCGTTCGCACGCAGGCTCCGCAGGGTTTCCGGCGCATAGGACTGCACGTTGTAGAACGGCACGATGACGGAGAGCTTTACCACCCGAGTGAGATTAGGGGGCTCTCCCGGATTCCGTCGTGACCTGCATTGTACGCAGGGGTGAACGCAATGTGGCGGTATGGTTAACGGGCTTGAATTCGCTGGTTTCGCGGGCCGGTTGGTTTTCCGTCGGCGCGCTGTTAACCGTCTGTTGTATTTGAGTTGGGCAGGGAATCGGAATCCCTTCTTAGCGTCTGTGACGTGCCCTCACGTACTTCTTCCGCACTGCGCACAGCAGTTCTCGCCGATTCCGATACGCGGTGGAAATGGGGTGCGCTGACCGCGCGCCGCCTCGCCCCCGACGCCAGGATCGACGGGATGCTGCTGCGCGGCCGGGCGACCCCCACTCCCCGGCAGCTCGCCGAGGTCGGGGTCAGCGTGGACTCGCTCACCGAGACCACCGGCGCCCGCTTCGTGCGCGCCGTCGCCGACCGCGGCCGGTACGACCTGGTCGTCCTCGCCTGCGTGGGCGGGGCCGTGCAGGCGATGCTGCACGGCATGGCCCACGCGACGGGGCCCAACGCCCCTGGTGCGGCCGGGAGTTCAGGCGTCCGGCGCCCCGTCGTCGCCACCGGCTACGTCGGCGTCGTCTACGAGAAGCTCGCCGACGGACTGCTGCTGCGGCACGGTGCCGACCTCGTCCTCGCCAACTCCCGCTACGACGCGGAGCGTTTCCGCGAGGTCTACACCGGCGCCGGCGCCGACGCCTCCTCCGTCACCGAGTGCGCCCTCCCCTTCCTCGACGGGGAGGCCGGGCGGCAGGGAGCGGACGCTCCCGCCGCCGGGCCCCGCCCCTTCACCGTCGTCTTCGCCGCGCAGCCCTCGGTGCCCGTCAGCCGGGCCGACCGGATGTACCTGCTGCGCCGCGCCGCCGGGCACGCCCGCGCGCACCCGGACCGCGAGGTCCTGGTGAAGCTGCGCAGCAGGCCGGGCGAGCACACCACGCACATCGAGGAGCAGCCCTACCAGCGGCTCGCCGAGCGGATTCCCGGCGGGCTGCCCGCCAACTGCCGCCTCGTCTACGGGCACATGGGCGAGATCCTCGACCGCAGCGACCTGCTCGTCACCGTCAGCTCGACGGCCGCGCTGGAGTCCCTGCACCGGGGTGTGCCCACCGCCGTCCTCACCGACCTCGGCATCCGCGAGGTGCTCGGCAACCACCACTTCCTCGGCTCCGGCTGCCTCGTCTCCTGGGACCAGCTGGACGCCGGAACCCTGCCCGAGGCCGACCCGGCCTGGACCGCGCGGCAGGGCGTCGGCCCCTGGCCCGAGGGCACCGGCTACGCGGACGCCTTCGACCCGGCGCGCGAACGCGTCGCCGCGCTCGCCGGGCAGGAGCGACTCCCGCCGCTCGCGCCCTACTACACGCCCGTCACCGCGCCCGGATACCTGCCCGGAATCCTCGGCCGCTACGGCTTCGGCCCGCACGGCGAGCCCCTCGCCACCGTCGCCGAGACGGACGAGTCCGGTCTGCGCCGCGTGGTCCGCGGGGCCGTACGGGACGCGGCCAGGGGCGCGTACCGGCACGGCGTCCAGCGCGTCGCCCCGGTCATCCGGCGGATGGGGCAGCTGTGAGCGGGGGCGCGGCGTCGCGCCGGAGGCGGAGCGCGGGGTGGCGCCTCGTGTGCGGCGCCGGGTGCGGGTGCGCCCCGGCCGAGCGCGCAGTTCCCCGCGCCCCTCAACTCCCGCACTGCGCTTGGGAGGTCTGCGCCGAGGCGCAGGGCTGGCAAGCGCAGCGCCCCCGTCGCCGGGTGCTCGGCGGATCTCGGGGTGCCCCTTCCTGTCCATCGTCGCGTGCGGGTGCGTTCGGGCCGTTCGCGCAGTTCCCCGCGCCCCTTTCGGGGCGCATCTCTCCCGACCCTTCGAGGAGCCGACATGACTGACTCGCACCCGGCGACAGCCCCGGGCTCGGCGCCCCGCGTCCTCGCGGTGATCCCCGCGCGCGGCGGCTCCAAGGGCGTGCCCGCGAAGAATCTCGCCCCGGTCGCGGGCGTCCCGCTGGTCACCCGTGCCGTCCGGGCCTGCCTGGAGGCCGGGCCCGTGACGGGCGTCGTCGTCTCCACCGACGACCCGGAGATCACCGAGGCGGCCCGCGCCGCAGGCGCCGGCGTCGTCGAGCGCCCGGCCGAGATCGCCGGCGACCTGGCCACCAGCGAGGCCGCCGTGCTGCACGCCATGGACGTCTACGAGGCCCGGCACGAGGAGGCCGTCGACGTCGTCCTGCTCGTCCAGTGCACCAGCCCCTTCCTCCGTCCCGAGGACGTGGCCGGGGTGGCCGACGCGGTCGCCCGGCAGGGCGCCGACAGCGCGCTGACCGTCGCGCCGTTCCACGGCTTCGTGTGGCGGGCCGACGACGGCACCGGCGGCACCGGCGGCGGCGTCGGCGTCAACCACGACAAGGCGTTCCGGCCGCGCCGCCAGGACCGCCCGCAGGACCTGCTGGAGACCGGCGCCGCGTACGCCATGGACGCCGCCGGCTTCCGGAAGGCAGGCCACCGCTTCTTCGGGCGCACCGAGCCGGTCCGTACCGACCCGGCCCGCGTCCTGGAGATCGACGATCCGCACGACCTCGACCGGGCTCGCGCCCTCGCGCCGCTGCTCGACGGCGCCCCGCTCTCCGCTGCCGAAGTCAACGGCCGCGGCGCGGAGTTCGACGGCCCGTCCGGCCGGGGCGTCCTGCCCGGACGGGACGACATCGACGCGATCGTCATGGACTTCGACGGCACCCAGACCGACGACAGGGTGCTCGTCGACGCCGATGGACGGGAGGTCGTCGCGGTCCACCGCGGCGACGGACTCGGCATCGCGGCGCTCCGCAGGGCGGAGCTCCCGCTGCTGATCCTGTCCACGGAAGTGAACCCGGTCGTCGCCGCACGGGCCAGGAAGCTCCAGGTCCCCGTGCTGCACGGCATCGACCGGAAGGACCTCGCCCTGAAGCAGTGGTGCGAGGAGCAGGGCATCGCGCCCGAGCGCGTGCTCTACGTCGGCAACGACGTCAACGACCTGCCGTGCTTCGGCCTCGTCGGCTGGCCGGTAGCGGTCGCGGGCGCGCACGACGTCGTCCGCGACGCCGCGCGCGCCGTCACCTCGGCGCCCGGCGGAGGGGGCGCGGTCCGCGAGATCGCCTCGTGGATTCTCGGCCCCTCCTTGCAGCAGCCCACGCAGCAGCCGGTGCAGCAGCCGCTGCAGCCCTCCCTCTAGCAGAAAGATCTTTTCTCCATGAGCACCAACCGCCTTCGCACCCTCGGCAGCCGTCTCGTCGGCCCCGGCCACCCCGTGTACGTCACCGGTGAAATCGGCATCAACCACAACGGTGAGCTGGAGAACGCCTTCGCGCTGATCGACGCCGCGGCCGAGGCCGGCTGCGACGCCGTCAAGTTCCAGAAGCGCACTCCCGAGGTCTGCACCCCGCGCGACCAGTGGGAGATCGAGCGCGACACCCCCTGGGGCCGGATGACGTACATCGACTACCGGCACCGCGTCGAGTTCGACGAGGACGGCTACCGGGCCATCGACGAGTACTGCAAGAAGCGCGGCGTCGACTGGTTCGCCTCCCCGTGGGACGTGGAGTCCGTCGCCTTCCTGGAGAAGTTCGACGTCCCCGCCTACAAGGTGGCCTCCGCCTCCCTCACCGACGACGAGCTGCTGCGCGCCATGCGCGCCACCGGCCGTACCGTCATCCTCTCCACGGGCATGTCCACCCCGAAGCAGATCCGGCACGCGGTGGAGGTCCTGGGCAGCGAGAACATCGTTCTCTGCCACGCCACTTCGACCTACCCGTCGAAGGCCGAGGAGCTCAACCTGCGGATGATCCACACCCTGCAGAACGAGTTCCCGAACGTGCCGATCGGCTACAGCGGCCACGAGACCGGTCTCCAGACCACCCTCGCCGCCGTCGCCCTCGGCTCCTGCTTCGTCGAGCGGCACATCACCCTCGACCGCGCGATGTGGGGCTCCGACCAGGCCGCCTCCGTCGAGCCGCAGGGCCTGGTGCGCCTGGTGCGGGACATCCGCACCATCGAGGAGTCCCTCGGTGACGGCGTGAAGAAGGTCTACGACAGCGAGCTGAAGCCGATGTCGAAGCTCCGCCGCGTCAAGGGCGTCGTCGCCGAGGCCGAGGAGGCCGAGCAGGCCGGCACCCCGGTCACGGTCTGACCCGCCGGAACGCTCTGCACGCTCTGAACGGCCCGCGGTCCCCCGGCGTTCCGGGGGCCCGCGGGCCAAGGGACCACGGAGTCACGCCTTGAGCAGATCCGAAGGGCCGCGCCCCGGCCCGACCGCCCCGGAGACGGCCGCGTCCGGCCGGGGCACCCGCCGCGGGGGCGGCGGGACACTCGCCTTCGTCGAGAGCCCCGTACAACTCCTGAACGTCCTGGAGTGGGCCTTCCAGGACCCGGCCGTCGCACGCGAGCGCCGGGCCCGGCGGGAGGCCACGGAGAGACGCGTCCCGGACACCGTGGCCGCCGGACTGGACCCCGGCCTCACCCCCGGAGCCGCCGTCCCCGACGAGGACGAGCCGCTCCCCGGCGAGCCGGAGGACACCGACACGGGCCCGCCCCTCCCGTACGAGGAGGGTGACGAGGGCGACCCGGTGCCGGACTGGGACGAGGACGAAACCGACCCCGCGGACCGCTACCGGATCGCGGGCGGCGCCCGCACCGGCCCCGATCTCACCGTCGTCGTCCTCGCCCCGCACGACCCGATGACCCGCGGCCAGCTCCGCCGCGTCGCCGAACTCGCCCGCGACGAGGGCCTCACCGTCGACTGGCAGGAGGCGCGGGACGGCGCCGCCGCGCCCGTGAAGACCATCGGCTCCCTCGCGGCCCCGCTCCGCAGGGCCCGCCGCATCGTCATCGGCGACCCCTTCTCCCGCTACGTGCAGCTGCTGCTCACGCTCACCTCGGCACCCGAGGTCGTGGTCGTCGACGACGGCACGGCCACCATGGAGTTCGCCGCCCAACTCGCCCGCAGCGAACGCTTCGTACGCTGGCACCGCAAGGGCGCCGGCGGCCCCCGCGCCGCCCTCTTCGCCCCCTTCTCGCAGCGCGCCCGCAGCCGCCTCACCCCGGGGCCCGGACGCCGGGTGGAGCTGTTCTCCTCGATGCCGGTCGAGGACTCCGTCGCGGATCTGGGCGTCGCCCTCACCCGGAACGCCTTCGCCTGGACCCGCTCCCGCTTCGGCCCGCCCCGGCTCACCCGCGGCACCGACCTGGTCGGCACCTCGCTCGTCGAGACCGGCGTCGTCGACATGGACCGCTACCTGGAGGCCGTCGCCGAACTCGCCCGCGCGCACGGCGCGACCCGCTACTTCGCGCACCGCCGCGAGAACGCCGAGAAGCTGGCGCAGGTCACCGCGGCCACCGGGCTGGAGATCGTCCGCCCCGACCTGCCGCTCGAACTCGTCGCCCGGCGCGGCCCCATCGGCCGCACCATCCTCAGCTTCCCCTCGACGGTCGTGCACACCCTGCCGCTCGCCCTGACGGGGACGCCGGTGACCGTCGCCGTCTGCGACATCGACCCGTCCTGGCTCACCGACGGGGCCTCCCCGCGCGCCGAGGGCTTCCTCTCCGGGGTGACGGGCACCGCGCGCGGCGCCCGCAGGCTGGGCTCGCCCGGAGCGCCGAGCGCCCCCGGCCCGTCCGTGACGTGACCGCCGCCGTGACGTAGATCGTCTACGCGGTGTCTACGGCAAAGCGCAGAGTTATACCCAGCGGCAACCGGACATAACCTCCGCCCGGCCCAGTTTTTCGTCCCCTGTGGGGCTGAACTTTCCCGGAACCGCTGTCAGTTGCTTGTGCGCTGCGCCTAATCTTCGCCCCATGAACGAACTCCTGTCCCCTGAGCCGGAGGTGGACCCGACCCGCCCGGCACCACGGAACGCTCCGCCCGAAGCGCTGCCCCAGCTCCCCGGAATCCTCACCGAGGAGCTGCGCGCCGAGCTGATCGCCTTCCGCAGAGATCTGCACATGCACCCCGAGCTGGGAAATCAGGAGTTCCGCACCACCGCGGCCCTCAAGGCCCGGCTGGAGCAGGCAGGACTGCGTCCCCGGGTCCTGCCGCTGGGCACCGGCCTCATCTGCGACGTGCACCCGGATCTGGCCCCCGAGGGGGAGGGCGTGCGGCCGCTGCTGGCGCTCCGCGCCGACATCGACGCGCTGCCCATCCCCGACGTGAAGAACGTGCCGTACCGCTCGACGGTCCCCGAGCGCGCGCACGCCTGCGGCCACGACGTGCACACCACCGTCGTCCTCGGCGCCGGGCTCGTCCTCGCCGAGCTCGCCCGCGCGGGTCAACTCCCGCACTCCGTCCGTCTGTTGTTCCAGCCCGCCGAGGAGCTGATGCCCGGCGGCGCCACCGACGCCATCGAGGGCCGCGTCCTGGAGGGCGTGGGCCGGGTGATCGCCGTGCACTGCGACCCGCGCGTCGACGTCGGAAAGATCGGCCTGCGTACCGGACCCATCACCTCCGCCTGCGACCGGCTGGAGGTCAAGCTCAGCGGCCCCGGCGGGCACAGCGCCCGCCCGCATCTGACCACCGACCTCGTCAACGCCGCCGCGAAGATCGTCACGGAGGTCCCCGCGCTGCTCTCCCGCCGCGTGGACGCCCGCAGCGGCATGAGCGTCACCTGGGGCCGCGTCGTCTCCGGCCACGCCTGCAACGTCATCCCGCAGGAGGCCGAACTCTCCGGCACGGTCCGCTGCCTGGACCTCCCCGCCTGGCGGCAGGCCCCCGATCTGGTGCACGCGGCGATCGACGAGGTCGCCACCCTGCACGGCGCCAAGTCCGAGGTGACGTACGTGCGCGGCGTCCCGCCCGTCGTCAACGAGGCCCGGGTGACGGAGCTGCTGCACGAGGCCATGACGGCCCGCGCCGGCGCGCACGCGGTCGAGCCGACCGAACAGAGCCTCGGCGGCGAGGACTTCTCCTGGTACCTCGAACACGTCACCGGCGCCATGGCCCGCCTCGGCGTCCGCACCCCCGGCGAACGCCGCGTCCGCGACCTGCACCAGGGCGACTTCGACGTCGACGAACGCGCCATCGGCATCGGCGTCGAACTCTTCACCGCCGCCGCCCTCCTGGACACCCGCGGCTGACGCCCTCACCCCTTCCACCGGGGCGCCCGGCCCTCCAGCCGCGCGCCCCGGCTCTCCGCGATCCGCAGCGCGTCCCCGAGCGCCTCGCACAGCCTTCCGGCCAGGTAGCGCAGCTCCCGCGCCTCCATCCCGGCCTCCTCGCAAGCCAACTCCCGTGCATACACCCGCAGTTCGGCGCCCATCCGCAACTGCACACGCTCCATCTCGTCCGCCGTCCTGGACACAGGGCCGGGCGTCTCCCCGCCGTCCAGGAAGCACGACTGCCCGCCCTCACCCGTCCACGGCAGCAGCCGCAGCGCCTCTCCGTCCTCCGTCGTGTGACGGCCCTGGCCGTGCCCCGTCACGCGACGGCCCCGTCCCGCTCCGCCTCGTGCGCGAGGACGTACGGCCGTACCAGCGCGCAGTCGTCTCCCGCGATGCGCCCCTCGTGCGGCCCGGGGCCGGGGACGTGCTCCGGCAGGGCGGGCGGGGCGAAGGCGCGGACGTACAGGGCGCGGCGTCGGCGGCGCGGGCGCGGGTCCGGCCTCGGCGCCGGGGCCGTTGCGACGTCGCTCCCGCCGCTCCGGTGACGTCCGCCGCCGTGCCGCCTGCGTCCCGTTCCCGGCCCGAACGCGGCCCGCAGTAACGCGGCACAACGGGTGATGAATGCGAACACCTCAGCGTATTCCCGTCTCTTATACGAAATCCCTGCGCGGCAGGGACCTCGCCAACTACGTTGCGTAGCAAGCAGCCTGGTACCGCCGGGTTGACCACAACAGAGGGTCGTCGTCCCAGCCGCGCGGTGGGACGAGAGCGGCCGTCCCAACCTCTCCGTGGGACGGCAAGGGATGTGGACACATGAGGTTCCAGTCGCAGTCACTCACCCCCGACAGGTCGACGCGCCACTTCTTCGGCAGCGAACTGCGCCGCCGCCGCGAGGAGGCGGGCCTGTCACTCCTCCAGCTCGCGAAGATCGTCAACTCCAGCAAGAGCACCCTCGCCCGCGTAGAAACGGCCGAGCTGATGCCCCCACCCGACCTCCCCCCGAAACTCGACCTGGCCCTGGGCCTGGACGGCTTCTTCGGCCGCCTGCACGCACTGGTGAAGCGGGAGGCACATCCGGATCAGTACCGGAGGTTCATGGACTTCGAGGCGAAGGCAACCGTCATCGAGGTCTACGAACCGCAGGTTGTCCCGGGCCTGCTCCAGACCGAGGACTATGCGAGGGCCTTCTTGAGCTGTCAGGAGCATTTGACGGCGGAGGAGGTGGAAGAGCTCGTCGCAGCGCGGTTGTCGCGCCAGGAGCCACGGACTTCAGGGGGTAATCCGCTGCGGTGGGCGATCCTGGACGAGTCCGTACTGTGGAGGCGGGTCGTCGGCCCGGAGCAGACGTATAACCAACTGGCAGTGCTCCTTGAGCAGGTGGATACTCCGGACAGTAAGGTTCAGGTGATGCCGTTCCGGTCTGGGCTGCACGCGTTGATGGGTGGCGCGCTCAACCTCCTCACACTCCCGAAGGGCGTCAGCGTCGCGTATGAAGAAGGCATCCAGGTGAGCCATCTCTATGAGGACGCCGCTGACGTCCGGGGCTGGCGGAGGCAGTACGACGTTCTGCGCGCCAACGCTCTCTCGCTCAGTGAGTCAGCGGAACTGATCAGAGAGGCTATGGAGGACTGCACGTCATGCGAGACGCCCGAGACTTGACCTCTGTCTGGCGAAAGTCCAGCTACAGCAACTCCAACGGGGGCAGCTGCCTCGAAGTGGCAGACGGGGCCGATGGCCTGGTCCCCGTCCGCGACAGCAAGGACGTGGCGCAAGGCGTACTGGTCTTCCCGGCCACTGCGTGGGCACCCTTCGTAGCGGGGGTCAAGCGCGGCGCACTGTCCCGCGACGCCTGACCCGACCGCAAGCATCTGCACCGAGCCCCGGCCCAACCAAGCCGGGGCTCGGCCCAGTTGGGGCTGCCGGAGGAGGACGCATCATGAAGGCGATCGAGGACCTGAGCACGGCCACGTGGTTCAAGTCGAGCCACAGCAACACCAACGGCGGGGACTGCCTTGAGGTCGCCCGTGACTTCGTCGGCGCGGCCACCTGGCGCAAGTCGAGACACAGCAACTCCAACGGGGGCAGCTGCCTCGAAGTGGCAGACGGGGCTGACAGCGTCGTCCCCGTCCGCGACAGCAAGGACCTGGCGCAAGGCGTACTGGTCTTCCCGGCCGCCGCGTGGGTGCCCTTCGTGTCGGAGGTCAAGGGCGGTTCGCTGTCCGGCGACGTCTGACGCGTCCGCAAGCACCTGCACGAGCCTCGGCCCGACCGGGCCGGGGCTCGGTGCGGTTGAGCCGACAGCGGAGGCTGCATCGAACGGTGGCGGCAAGGCCGTCCACATCCCTGTCGCGTCGCTGGGCCGGTTCGGCCATCGAGGCGCGCCTCGTGGGTGGTCCGGTTCTCGCGGGTTGGGTCCTCTGGCACAGTGTTGGCGCATGGAGGACCAGTTTTTCCGGGAGATTCTGGGGCGGTATCAGTACAACCGGGCGGGCGGTGACGCATTACCGCAGCTCTTGCAGGCGCTGGGCGACCCGGGGCGCGCCCTGCGGGGCATGACGGTTGCCGGAACCAACGGGAAGGGGTCCACGTGCGCGTTCGCGGTCTCCGTGCTCGCGGCGGCCGGAATGCGCGTGGGCAGCATGCCCAGCCCCCATCTTCAGCAGCTCACCGAGCGGATTCGCGTCAATGGCGGGCCCATCTCGGCCGCTGACTGTCGGCACGCGTACGAGCAGGTCGACCGCGCCATGCAGCGGATCGGCCGTACGGCCAACGCTCAGGCCCTGCACGCGGCCGCCGCAGTAGCCCATTTCGCACGCGAGGACGTGAACTTGGCCGTTCTGGAGGCCAACATCGGTGGGCTGCGTACCGCGGTCAACTGCTTTGACACCGGCGTGAAGGTCCTCACCGGCGTGGGCCTGGACCACCAGGAGTTGCTGGGGGACTCCCTGGCGGAGATCGCCCGGAACAAGGCGGGCATCGTCCGGGACGGAGACCACGTGGTCCTCGGCGCGCTGCCCGCCGAGGCGGCCGAGGCAGTCGGCGAGGTCCTGGAGCGCCGCACGGGGCTGACGGTGTGGCGTCTCCACAAGGACATCCTTGTGCGGCAGGACGCCCGGCAACGGAAGACAGAACACCCGTGCGGCCAGGCCGGGTTGGAGGTGTCCACTCCTCGTGCCCGGCACGTCGGACTACCCTGTCCACTTCCCGGGTCTCACCAGCACCGCAACCTGGCGCTTGCCGTCGCCGGCGTCGATGCGCTCATCGAACGCGGCGTGGTCCCCGCCATTCCGGACGAGACGCTGCGATCCGGCCTGGCCGCCACCCGCTGGCCCGGCCGCCTGGAACTGGTGAATCCGGCCCGGCTGGAACAGTGGCAGGGGCAGGTCCTGCTGGACTCGGCCAGCAACCCCCAAGGAGTGGCCACCGTGGCCCCCGAGATTCTTCGGCGGGCGCGTACGGCGGAAAGGGCGGCCGTCGTCTTCGGGACGGTACGGAACAAGGACGCGGCAGCCATGCTGGCTCCCCTGCCCGGGAACTGGCCCGTGGTCTTCACTCGCATCGGAGACGCCAACGAGGCCGACCCCGGGGAGCTGCGCCGTACGGTGGCACCGCGCGAGGGCTGCCACGTCGTGTCCGATACGGGCGAGGCCGTTCACCAGGCTGCCGAACTCGTGGGCCGGGGCGGGTTGATCACGGTGCTGGGCTTTCACTCACTGGTGGGGCGTGTCCGCGACATCCTGGGGCTGCCTTCCGGCTGACACCTGAGCGGTAAGGGGGCAACGTCCGGAACTCCGCAGGGTGTTGGCTGAACACTTCCCTGAGACCCTGCCCGCCGAGGAATTCGTCCCGCACTCATCAACAGCTGAAAGCCGCAGGTTACCCCGGTGTGCAAGGGGCAATAATGGAGTCATGGCGCACCTGGTGAGGAACCAAGAGCCGAGGAACTGGCGCATCGGAGTCGCCGGGACTCCACCACGGGACGGCCGCGTCACACGACCGTTTCGGTGGCCATGCGCCGAGGAACGGTGAGGTCGGTCTTGCCAGGCAGACACGGCCCCTTGCCTGCCGTACGGCAGGCAGTGATCCTCGCCGGGGGAATCGGCCGACGGTTACGGCCGCTGACGTATTCCCGGCCGAAGCCGATGGTGGAAGTGCGCGGCACACCGATTCTCCAGCACCAGATCGACTGGTTCGCCGAGCACGGTGTGGAGTACGTGGTCGTTTCGGCGGGATACAAGGCGGAGGTCATCACCGCGCACCTTGGGTCCCGACGTCAGCCGCTGCACACCCAGGTCGTGGTGGAGGAACGTCCGCTGGGTCGTGGCGGCGGGCTCAACAAGGCTGCCGGCGCGCTCCCTTGGCCATCCGAGCCCTGGTTTGCTCTCTACGGTGACATCTGGACCAGCTTCTGCCTCTCGTGCATGGTCAACCACCACCGGCGGCAGGACGGACTGGCGACCGTGGCGCTGGCACGGCCACGAGCAGGGGCCGGAACCGCGGTGTGCGACGCCGTGGGACGAGTCATCACCCTGAACCTGGCAGAGCCTTTGGCCGGCCGAGTGAACGCCGGGCTCTATCTGTTCGAGCCTTCCGTCACCGGACTGCTGCCGAAGGAGGGGGACCACCAGACCAGCACTCTCGCCCACTTGATCAGCACGCGGAACCTCGTGGGGTACCCGGTGGACGAACCGTGGACTGCCGTCAACACCCCGCAGGACCTGGACGAAGCTGCCCGCACCCCACACCGTGCCACGTACGTGCGAGAGCTGCCCTCCGATGAGGGGCGCAGAAGCCGGACCGTCACCTAGCTCCGGCCCGTCCACCCCGGCCGGAGGACGGCCCTACGGCTCCTCGCCGGGCGGGGTGACGCCCAGGTCGACGCGCATGAGGTGGCGCATGTTCCAGAGGGGGCCCCACAGCTCGTTCAGGCTCTCGCGGGCGGCTTCCAGGTGCTCTTCCCGCTCGGCGCGGCCTTCGTCGCAGCGCTTCAACAAGCCGTAGGCCGCGCCGAGATGGCGGTTGGCCGTGCTGGCCGCCTGCGACACGGGGTCGGGCAGCACCATCTGGGCCTCGGCGTGGCGGAGGCGGTGGTCGCGGCGGGTGCGGTCGAGTTCCGACCGGAGTTCGTCGGTCACCTCGTCCCGCTCCAGGGCGTGGAGGACGTGCGTCATCGCGTTGGCCAGGTCGCGGGTTCCGGCGCTGAGGGCCGCGTAGCAGGCGCGGCGGGCCTCCAGGTCGGCCTGGCGGGTGGCGTACTCGCGTTCGTCGCGCTGGAGTTGGCGGGCGTGCTCCAGTTCGCGGGCCCGGGCGCGGTCGGCGCCGCGCTGGGTGATCACGGCAGCGGCGAGGGTGCCCGCGATGCCCAGTACCGCGATGACGATCTGGCTGACCGAACTGTTCACGTCGCCCCCCCGGGTCGGCTCGCGGGGACTGTACCCGCTGCGCCTCGCGGCGCGTACGGGGCCGGAACGCGCGGATTCCCGGGCCGAGTTGCTAGGGCGCAGGCGGCGGGACCCGTGCCGCGTCCTGCGGGTCGGTTGACGGGCCTTCCGCCGGGGCGGGCGGCGACCCGGGCGGGCCCTGCGGGGCAGCTGACCGGCCTTCCGCCGGCGCAGGCGGCGGCCCCGGCCGCGTCACCCCGTCCTGTCCCCGTGCGCCCGGTGGCGGCCCCGGCGGCGGGACCCGAGCCGGCCCCCGCGCGCCCGGCGGCGTTTCCTCGTCATGGAGTTCGCCGCGCAGGGCCGCGAGGGCGAAGGCCGTCGTGGAGGCGAGGAGAAGGAGGGCGAGAGGGCCCCAGATCGCCGGGATCGACCAGAGGGGCCAGGAGTTGGAGCCCTGCGCGAAGAGCGTGAGGAAGCCCGTGAGGGCCAGGACGACGCCGTGCCACCGCAGGACGAGACCCGCGCGCGCGTGCCGGCGGTTGCCGCGGGCGAGGAGGGTCCACAGGCTTCCGGGGAGGGCGGTCAGACCGAAGGAGAGGCAGGCGAGGGCGCCGCCGAGCCGGTCCGCGGGCCAGCCCACGGGGCCGTCGGTGGTCTGCTGCGTCCGGCCGCCTTCCCGTACCTCGACGACCTGCCCGTGCCAGATCACGCCGGTGACCTTGTCGCCCGGCTCCAGCTCCGAGGCCACGGGATCGGTGGTCCGGAACGTCACCGGCCACGGCTTGCCGGAGGGCAGCAGCAGCCGCGCCTCGGGGGACGCGCTCCGCTCCCTGCGGTGCAGCTCCGCCTGCTGGACGGTGAAGTCCTGCCGCCACCGGCAGCCGGACGGCTCGACCGGCACGGAGGCGCACTCGGGGGCGGCCCGGTACGCCCGCTCCTCCTCCAGCGCCCCGCGGACCTCGGACGCGCTCGCCACCCCCGCGACCAGCGCCCCGGCCGCGAGCACCAGCCACATCACGGCCCCCGTCGCCCCGTTCCCCGGTGCCCCCACCGCGTCTCCCTCACCGTGTCCGAAAAAGTCCCCCTCGCACCGCTATTCGAACACGTCGCCCGGAGTTCTCCCGTTCCGGGCTCACAGTCCGAACAGCCGCGCCCCGTTGTCGTGGCAGACGGCGCGGAGCCAGGGCGTGCCGAGGCCCGTGTGCTCCAGGGTTTCCAGCTGGTGGGCGTAGGAGTAGGGGATGTTCGGGAAGTCGGTGCCGAGGAGGACGCGGTCGCCGAGGGCGGCGAGGCGGGGGAGGGCCTCGCGCGGGAAGGGGGCGTCGCGTTCGGCGAAGTCGGTGAAGGCCATCGTCGTGTCGAGCAGGACGCCGTCGTACCGTTCGGCGAGCGCCAGGAACTCGGCGTACTCCGGCATCCCCAGGTGGGCGACGACCAGGCGCAGGCGCGGGTGGCGTGCGAGCAGCGCCGCGATCGGCCCGGGGCCGGTGTGCTCGGTGGCGACGGGGCCCGAACCGCAGTGCGTGACGACGGGGACGCCGGCCTCGGCCAGCAGGCCCCAAGTGGCCTTCAGCAGCGGATCGTTGGGGTCGAAGGCGCCGACCTGTACGTGGCACTTGAACACCCGCGCGCCCTGCTCCAGCGCGCGCCGCACGTCGTCCTCGGCGCCCGGTTCGGCGTAGAAGGTGGCCGTGTGCAGGCAGTCGGGGGTGCGTGCGGCGAAGTCGGCGGACCAGTCGTTCAGCGAGCGGGCCATGCCGGGCTTGTGCGGGTACAGCATCGAGGTGAACGCGCGGACGCCGAAGCCGCGCAGCGTCGCCAGGCGCCGGTCCTCGTCCTCGCGGTACGTGATCGGCCAGGGCCGGCCGATGAGCGGGCCCGCCGCGTCGAAGTACGCCCACACCTTGTCCAGCAGCCGCTTCGGCATGAAGTGCGTGTGCACATCGACCAGTTGGTCCACCCCCACCCGGTCACGGAACGCGGCCACCCGCGCCCGCTCGTCCTCCCGCACCGGCCCGTTCCGCGTCCCCTGCTCCGTCGCGCTCGTCATGGGCGGAGGCTACTGGGGCGGCCCCGTGGTGAACCGTCCGGGCCGTCGCGCACGTCCCTGCTGGTGAAGTCGTCGTCCGCGAAGGAGAGTTGACCGTGACGGACAAGGACGCACCGCAGGGCAGGACGTCCCGCCGGGCGCACCTGGCGGCCTGGGGCGCCGTCGCCCTGGTCGCCCTCGGATCGGTCCTGGGCACGTGGACGTACTTCCGGCCCGAGGGCGACGCGGGCCTCCCGCTGATCGGGCTCCTGGGTGCCAAGATCCTCACCGTGGTGCTGGTGTTCGGCGGGGGTGCGCTGCTGAGCCTCGTGCGGGGGCGGGCGACGGACGGGGAATAGGTTCGTCCGGCCGTTTCCGAGTGACGTCAAGGGATGCGCAGTTCAGAGCATGTCTTGATGAGTTCGTTTTGTTTCCGGGCGGACGTGCGACGGCTTTCCGGCCGTCATCTTCGCTCGGGGAGACACGCCATCGGTGAGCGGCAATCCTCCGTAACGCTCTGCGTACGGTGGCGGAATGACCGAGACCACACGGGTAAACATCGAAGGTAAGCAGGAACTCCTCCGGAGTCTTCTCGACCACCACCTCACCCAAGGGCAGAACGTCCTCTCCGGAGGCGCCCGGCACCCTTACCCCCGCCGTGAAGAACTCGGGGAGTGGAAGCCGGGCGCCCTCCCTGAAGACGCCAAGCGGGCCCTGAAGGAATTCGTCGACTTCCACTCGAGCGGGCTCCGCGAATTGCGGGATGACATCGAGCGCGTCGAGCGAGGCCACAAGGGTGGGGAGCTCGCCGACGACGAAGCCGTCGCCCAGCTCAACGACGCCCGTCTCCGCCTCGGTGAAATGCACGCCGACTCCTACGCGAGGCTCGCCGAGGGCCTCAGCGGCAGCCTGTCCGGCGAAGACCACTACAACATTTTCGACGACGCGATCTCGGCCATCGGCAACGCGGCCAACGCCGTCGGGGATGCCGCCACCAGCGCCGTCCAAGGAGTCAAGCACTTCTTCGACACCGTCCCCGGCCAGATCGTCCAGAAGGGCGTCGAGGGGTGGAACGCCTTCTCGGGATCCTTCAACGACTGGATCGCCCTCGTCAAGATCAACATGTCCGCGGCACAGATTGCGGAACTCGAGGAGGCGCTCGCCGAGATGGAGAGCGCGGCATAAGAGCCTGACATCGGCGCACGTCTCCAGCGGGGTGTCTCCCTTCGGTCAGCGGCCGAAGGGAGACACCCCGCCCGCTTGAGCGGGCGGCCGCGTTTCGCTCGGCGGCACACCGCCGGTCCGAAAGCCCCGGGGCGCCCTCAGTCCTCCTCCAGCTCGAAGATGAAGTAGACGCTCAGCGTGTGCGGTTCGTCCTCGCCGTGCAGGTAGCTCCAGGACACGTCCGCCACCCGGACGTCCTGCTCCCTCAGCCACGCATGGGCCTTCTCGAAGGCGCCCGCGGCCGTCGAGGCGGGGAACAGTTTCCGGGCGATGGGATGCACCCCCGTCTCGTCCTCCGAGTCGTCGAAGCCCTCCGGAACGTCCAGACAGAATCCGGGGTCGATCGCCATGCAGTGCACCCATTCCCGT
The DNA here is from genome assembly GCF_012726235.1 of Streptomyces sp. HNM0574. Taxonomy (GTDB): domain Bacteria; phylum Actinomycetota; class Actinomycetes; order Streptomycetales; family Streptomycetaceae; genus Streptomyces. The sequence continues at coordinate 453,112 of NZ_JAASAH010000002.1, read as the reverse complement.
CGGTTGCCGGTACCTCTCGACAGAGGTCGCCCCTCTGCGTACGACACCGGGTAAGACGTCGGGGCTTGCCGCGGGGTTGCCTCTGGCGGCCACGCGGACTGCCCGCGTACTTGCGGACGACGTCATCGCCCCTGCTCACACCTGTTTGTCCGGCGATGCCACGAAGGCGTGAGAGGTCACGGTCGATCAAGTCGCGTGCCACGGCGTGCCGTTCACCGATGCGGCCGCAGTGCCCGGCCGGAACCCGGCTCATCGGGGGCGGGCACGGGTGAGGGCTCGCGAACAACGGCGACGTCCTGGACGCCTCGGCGCCTTCGGCGTGGAAGCAGAACGCCTGGGCCGCGAAGGCCCACGGCAGCGCCGCCGCTTACGCCCTCTGTCGCAGCTGATCCTCCTCGGTCCAGTACCGGAAGCCTGACGGGGCCCCGGCTCGGTCAAGTCCCCTCGCGGCGGACCGGGTTGGGGTCCGTGGTTCCGGCGTGCACAACCGGAACAACCCCCTCCGCCCATTTCCTGACGCCCCGCCAGGCCGCGATCGGGTAACGGCTTACGGAGATCGCGTGAGAGGGGTTTACCTGAAATCTACGCGCGTTATCTTTGCCGGAAGCCAGCGCCGGTTCCGCGGGTTCGCGTGCGGCGCGTCCAGACAGCCGAAGGGGACGTCCTCTTGCGCCGGGTAACAAAGCTTGCTGCCGCTGTCACCGCCACGGCGGCCCTCGCACTGACGACCGCCGCATGCGGCGAAAGTTCCACCGAGTCCGCCGGGGACAAGAACAAGGGCGTCGGCCTGGCGTACGACGTCGGCGGGCGGGACGACCACTCCTTCAACGAGGCCGCGGCGCGCGGCGCCGACCGGGCGAAGAAGGAACTCGGCGTCGGCATGAAGGAGATGTCGGCCGGTAACGACGAGACCGAATCCGTGCGGGAACAGCGCCTTTCCTCGCTGGCCAAGGCCGGTTTCAATCCCGTCATCGGAGTCGGGTTCGACTACGGGAAGTCCGTCAACAAGGTCGCGAAGGACTTCCCCGGAACCACCTTCGGCGTCGTCGACTCGCCCTCGAAGGCGAAGAACGTCGCGGGCCTCGTCTTCGCCGAGCACGAGGCGTCCTACCTGGCCGGGGTGGCCGCCGCGAAGAAGACGAAGAGCAAGAAGGTCGGGTTCATCGGCGGGGTGAACAACGCGCTGATCCAGAAGTTCCAGGCGGGCTTCGAGCAGGGCGTCAAGGACACCGACCCGAAGATCAAGACGACCTCGCAGTACCTGTACCCGACGAACACCAAGGGCTTCAACGACCCCGCGGCCGCCAAGGACAAGGCCAAGGGCATGCTCGACTCCGGGATCGACGTCATCTACTCGGCCGCCGGGCAGTCCGGCGTCGGGTCGATCGAGGAGGTCAGCAAGGAGAAGGGCGCCTGGGCGATCGGCGTCGACTCCGACCAGTACCGGCAGCCGGGGCTGGCGAAGTACAAGGACGCGATCCTCACCTCGGCCGTGAAGAACGTCGACGTGGCCGTGTTCGACCTGATCAAGAGCGTCGAGGACGGCAAGCCGATGCACGGCACGCACTCCTTCGACCTGAAGCAGGACGGCGTCTCGGTGGCCACCTCCGGCGGCTTCATCGACGACATCAAGGACGACATCGACGCGGCGAAGAAGGACATCGCCGACGGCAAGGTGAAGGTCGACGACCGCCCCTGACGGGGCAGTCGACCCACCCGAACCCGTCCCGTCGCCCCGCCACCGCACCCGGCCGGGCCCCGCCCTCCGCCGCCCGGCCACCACCCCCGGCCGAGGCGCAGCGCGGCCCGGTACCGGCGGGGCGGCGTGCGCTGTCCACCCGCCACCTCGCGAGGAGCGTGCGCCATCACCAGCCCGAACCCCTCACCAGCGCCACCGCCCGACGCCCCGTCCCGGGCCCCGGCCGTCGAACTGCGCGGGATCACCAAGCGGTTCCCCGGCGTCGTCGCCAACCACGACATCGACCTGACCGTGCGCGGCGGCACCGTGCACGCGCTCGTCGGGGAGAACGGCGCGGGCAAGTCCACCCTGATGAAGATCCTCTACGGGATGCAGAAGCCCGACGAGGGCACCGTCACCGTCGACGGCGAGCGGGTGTCCTTCGGCAGCCCCGGGGACGCGATCGCGCACGGCGTCGGCATGGTGCACCAGCACTTCATGCTCGCCGACAACCTGACCGTCCTGGAGAACACCGTCCTCGGCGCCGAGCACCGGCACGGCATCGGCACCCGCGCCCGCGCCCGCATCCGGGAACTCTCGGACGCGTACGGGCTCGGCATCCGCGCCGACGCGCTCGTCGAGGACCTCGGCGTCGCCGACCGGCAGCGCGTGGAGATCCTCAAGGTGCTCTACCGGGGCGCGCGCACGCTGATCCTCGACGAGCCGACGGCCGTGCTCGTCCCGCAGGAGGTCGAGGCGCTCTTCGACAACCTGCGGGAGCTCAAGTCCGAGGGTCTGACCGTGCTGTTCATCTCGCACAAGCTCGGCGAGGTGCTGGACGTGGCCGACGACATCACCGTCATCCGCCGGGGCACCACCGTCGCCTCGCTCCGGCCCGGCGAGACCAGCCCGCGGCAGCTCGCCGAGCTGATGGTCGGCGCCGAACTGCCCTCGCCGCAGACGCGGGAGTCCACCGTCACGGACGTGCCGATGCTCACCGTGGACGGGCTGCGGCTGACCCGTACCGACAGCGACGGCGACCGACGCGCGGTGCTCGACGGCATCGGCTTCACCATCCACCGGGGCGAGGTGCTGGGCGTCGCCGGGGTGGAGGGCAACGGGCAGGCGGAGCTCGTCGAGACCGTGATGGGCATGCGCGAGGCGGACGCCGGCACCGTCACCCTGGACGGCGAGGACCTCACCCACCGGCCCACCCGCGCCCGCCGCGAACGCGGCATCGGCTACGTGCCCGAGGACCGGCACCGGCACGGGCTGCTGCTGGACGGCACCCTGTGGGAGAACCGCATGCTGGGCCACGTCACCGAACCGCCCAACAGCAAGGGGCAGTTGCTCGACCTGGCCGGGGCCCGCGCCGACACCGCGCGGATCGTGGACGCGTACGACGTGCGCACCCCGGGGATCGAGGTCACGGCGGCTTCGCTGTCCGGCGGCAACCAGCAGAAGCTGATCGTCGGCCGGGAGATGAGCCACCGGCCGAAGCTGTTGATCGCCGCGCATCCCACCCGGGGCGTGGACGTCGGCGCCCAGGCGCAGGTCTGGGACCAGATCAAGGCGGCCCGCGCCGAGGGCCTCGCCGTGCTGCTGATCTCCGCCGACCTGGACGAACTCATCGGCCTCTCCGACACCTTGCGCGTGATGTACCGGGGCCGGCTCGTCGCCGACGCCGACCCGGCCACCGTCACCCCCGAGGAGCTGGGCTCCGCCATGACGGGCGCGGCGGGGGGCGGTGCGCGGTGAAGCTGCCCGACCGGGAGAAGATCGTGCTGGCGCTGGCCGCGCCGCTGCTGGCGATCGTCGCCGCGCTCGCGATCACCAGCGTCGTCATCGGCGCCACCGGCAAGGACCCCTTCCACGCCTTCTGGGTGATGGCCGACTTCGGCTCCAAGAGCGACAGCCAGGTGTGGATCATCAACCAGGCCACGCCGTACTACCTGTCCGCCGTCGCCGTGGCCATCGGCTTCCGGATGAACCTGTTCAACATCGGCGTCGACGGCCAGTACCGGGTGGCCGCCTTCGCCGCCGCCGTCGTCGGCGGGGCGCTGACGCTGCCGGGATTCGTGCAGATCCCGCTGATCATCCTGGTCGCGATGCTGGTGGGCGCCGTCTGGGCGGGCATCGCGGGGCTGCTGCGGACGACGCGCGGGGTCAGCGAGGTCATCACGACGATCATGCTGAACTCCATTGCCGCCTCGCTCATCGGCTACTTCCTCCAGGAGGGACGCCTCGCCGAGCGGGAGGGCAACCTCTTCCACACCCCCGATCTGCCGTCCTCCAGCCGCTTCTTCACCTTCCCCACCGACCCGGACCCGGTGTGGGGCTCGGTGCTCATCGCGCTCGCCGTCGGCCTCGCCTACTGGTTCGTCCTCGGCCGCACCCGCTTCGGCTTCGACCTGCGCACGGTGGGACGCTCCGAGTCCGCCGCCTCGGCGGGCGGCGTCGGCGTGAAGCGGATGGTGGTCACCTCGATGGTGCTCTCCGGCGCCGTCGCCGGACTGGTCGGACTGCCGACGCTGCTGAACAAGTCCTTCAACTACGGCACCGACTTCCCCGCCGGGATCGGCTTCACCGGCATCGCCATCGCCCTCCTCGGCCGCAACCACCCGGTCGGCATGCTGCTGGGCGCCCTGCTGTGGGGCTTCCTCGAACGCACCGGCACCCAGCTGGAGTTCGAGGAGTACGCGCAGGAGATCGTCGGCGTGATGCAGGGCGTCATCGTCCTCTGCGTCGTCATCGCCTACGAGGTCGTACGCCGCTACGGCCTCCGCAGACAGCAGCGCCGGGTGGGCGAGGAACTCGCCTCGCAGGCCCGGGGGAACGACGAGACGGCGGAGGTGGGGGCATGAGCACGGCCGTCAGGAACGGGATCGCGCGCGTGAAGAGCAGGCGCCTCAGCTACCCGGTGGTGCTGCTGATCATCGCGGGCGCGCTGGTCGCGTTCTCGCTGCTGCGCATCGTCACCGGCGCCAACCAACTGACCGCCAGCGGCCAGTACGCCAGCGCCCTCGCCGCCGCCGTGCCCATCGGGCTCGCCGGGCTCGGCGGGCTGTGGGCCGAACGCGCGGGCATCATCAACATCGGCCTCGAAGGCATGATGATGCTCGGCACCTTCGCCGCCGGCTGGGTCGGCTGGCAGCACGGGCCCTGGGCGGCGGCCCTCGCCGGCGTCGTCGGCGGCGCGCTCGGCGGGCTGCTGCACGCCGTCGCCACCGTCACCTTCGGCGTCGACCACATCGTCTCCGGCGTCGCGCTGAACATCCTCGCGCTCGGCGTCGTCCGCTACCTGGCCAAGCTGTGGTTCGGCGCCGAGGGCAGCGCCGCCGCGGCGGCGGGCGGCAACGACAAACAGTCCCCGCCGATGGCCGACATGCCGACGTTCACCGTCCCCGGCGTCGCCGACGCGCTCCGGTCCGTCGAGGCGCACCACTGGTTCCTCGTCTCCGACCTGGCCGGCATCCTCGGCGCGCTGGTCAGCAACGTCTCCTGGCTGACGCTGCTCGCCGCCGGGCTGTTCGTGGGCAGCTTCTTCGCGCTGTGGCGCTCCTCGTTCGGGCTGCGGCTGCGCTCCTGCGGCGAGAACCCGGCGGCCGCCGAGAGCCTCGGCGTCAACGTGTACCGGTACAAGTACGCGGCCGTCGTCGTCTCCGGGGCGCTCGCCGGGCTCGGCGGCGCCTTCCTCGCCATCGGCGTGCACATCTACCAGGACCAGCAGACCGGCGGCCGCGGCTACATCGGCCTCGCCACCATGATCTTCGGCAACTGGCGGCCCGGCGGAGTCGCCATGGGCGCGGGCCTGTTCGGCTTCATGGACGCGCTCCAGCTGCGCGCGGGCGGGCCCACCGTGCACGCGCTGCTGCTGCTCGCCTCGGTGCTGCTGGCCGGGTTCGCGCTGTGGCGGCTGCGTGGCGGCGGCCGCGTCCCCGCGCTCGTCGGTATGGTCGTCGCGGCCGGGCTGCTCGCGTGGTTCCTGACCACCGAGACGGTGCCGCTGGAGTTCGTCGAGATGAGCCCGTACGTCACCACGCTGCTGGTGCTCTCGCTCGCGGCCCAGCGATTGCGCCCGCCCAAGGCCGTCGGCAAGCCGTATCTGAGAGGCCAGGGCACATGAGCGCACCCCGTCCGCCGGACGGTCCTTCCGACGTCGGCTGGGAGGCGCTGCGGCAGCGGGCCAGGGACGCCATGTCCCGTGCCTACGCGCCCTATTCGCGCTTCCCCGTCGGCGCCGCCGCACTCGTCGACGACGGCCGCACCGTCACCGGCTGCAACGTCGAGAACGCCGCGTACGGGGTCACGCTCTGCGCCGAGTGCGGCCTGGTCTCCGCGCTCGTCGCCGGTGGCGGTGGCCGGCTCACCGCGTTCACCTGCGCCGACCGGCACGGCGACGTCCTCATGCCGTGCGGACGCTGCCGCCAGCTGCTGTGGGAGCACGGCGGCGCCGCCCTCCTGATGGACACGGCGCACGGCATCCGCACCCTCGCCGACCTGCTCCCCGACGCCTTCGGCCCCTCCGACCTCGACCGCTGACGGCCGCCCCCTTCGAGCACTTCGAGGAGTTCCCGTACATGGACGCCATCTCCGTCATCCGCACCAAGCGCGACGGCGGCACGCTCACCGACGCGCAGATCGACTGGGTCATCGAGTCCTACACGCGCGGCGACACCGTCGCCGACGAACAGATGTCCGCGCTGGCCATGGCCATCCTGCTGAACGGCATGTCCCGGGCGGAGACGGCCCGTTGGACCCGCGCGATGATCGCCTCCGGCACCCGGATGGACTTCTCCACCCTCCGCCGCCCCACCGTCGACAAGCACTCCACCGGCGGCGTCGGCGACAAGATCACGCTGCCGCTCGCACCGCTCGTCGCGGCCTGCGGCGCCGCCGTGCCCCAGCTGTCCGGGCGCGGGCTCGGCCACACCGGCGGCACCCTCGACAAGCTGGAGTCCGTCCCCGGCTGGCGCGCCTCGCTCGGCACCCCCGGGATGCTGCGCGTCCTCGACGAGGTCGGCGCCGTCATCTGCGCCGCGGGGGAGGGGCTCGCGCCCGCCGACAAGAAGCTGTACGCGCTGCGCGACGTCACCGGAACCGTCGAGTCGCTCCCGCTGATCGCCTCCTCCGTGATGAGCAAGAAGATCGCGGAGGGCACGGGCGCGCTCGTCCTCGACGTCAAGGCGGGCTCCGGCGCGTTCATGAAGACTCCCGCGCAGGCCCGTGAACTCGCCACCGCCATGGTCGAGTTGGGCACCGACCACGGTGTGCGCACCTCGGCCCTCATCACCGACATGTCCACCCCGCTCGGCCGCACCGCGGGCAACGCCCTCGAAGTGCGCGAGTCCGTCGAGGTCCTGGCGGGCGGCGGCCCCGAGGACGTCGTCGAGCTCACCCTCGCCCTGGCCCGCGAGATGCTCGACGCGGCGGGGCTGACGGACGCCGACCCCGCCAAGGCGCTCGCCGACGGCACCGCCATGGACCACTGGCGCCGCATGATCGAGGCCCAGGGCGGCGACCCCGCGGCGCCGCTCCCCGTCGCCCGCGAACAGCACGTCGTCCCCGCCCCCGCCAGCGGCACCCTCACCCGGCTCGACGCGTACGCCGTCGGCCTCGCCGCCTGGCGCCTCGGCGCGGGCCGCGCCCGCAAGGAGGACCCCGTCCAGGCCGGCGCCGGCATCGAACTCCACGCCAAACCCGGCGACCGCGTCACCGCGGGCGCCCCCCTCCTCACCCTCCACACCGACACCCCCGACCGCTTCACCTCCGCCCAGTCGGCCCTGGACGACGCGATCACCATCGGGGCCGGGGACGGGGGCGCGAGCGCGTCCATCGTCCTGGACCGGGTGCGGGCATGACACCAACTCGCCCTGGTGCGCCCGTTGTTGAGCGCGCTGGGGCGGGGGACGCCGACGCGCTCACGGCCCTCGTCCACGCCTCCCGCGCGTACGAGGGCCGCTACGCCTCGATCATCGCGGGCTACCGGGTGACCCCCGCGTACCTCACCCACGAGCAGGTGTGGAAGGCGGTGGAGCCCTCCTCGGGCCGTCTGTTCGGTTTCTGCTCCCTGCTGCTCGGCGCCGAACCCCCGGAACTCGACCTGGCCTTCGTCGCCGACGAGGCCCAGGGCCGCGGCATCGGCCGCCTCCTCCTCGACCACGTACGCGGCGTGGCCCGCGCCGCCGGCCACCCCGCGATCCGCATCGTCTCCCACCCGCCGGCGGAGGCGTTCTACCTCCGCGTCGGGGCGGAACGGGTGGGGACGGTCCCTGCGTCGCCGCCGCACATCCCTTGGGGGCGGCCGGAGTTGATGCTGGGGGCGGGGTGACGCGCGGACCCCGCGTGCTCGACCTGCACGCCGGCGCCTCCGGTCGGGGCGTCCGCGCCGCCGCCCCCGGCCGGCCGCGCCAGCCTGCCCGCCGGGCCGTCCGCCGGGGACGGGCGGCGGGGTGCAGTGCTGCGGGCTCCGGGTCGGGTGGAGGCGGGGTGCAGTGCCGCAGGCCCCGGGACGGGCGGCGGCGGGGCGCAGCGACGCGGGCCCCGGGTCAGGCGGAGGCCGGAGTCCGGGACAGTGCCGTGCGCAGGGCGAAGGCGCCGAGCAGGCCGCCTGCCGTGAACCGTTGGGCGGCCATCAGGCGGGGGCGGGCGGCGAGGAAGCCCGAGACCCGGGCCGCGCCCAGCATGATCAGGCCGTTCACGGCGACGCCCACGACGATCTGCACACCGCCGAGCTGGAGCAACTGCGCCCAGGCGGGGCCGCCCTGCGGGTCCAGGAACTGGGGCAGCAGCGCGGCGTACATCAGCGCGATCTTGGGGTTGAGCAGGTTCGTCAGCAGCCCCGTGGCGAACAGCCGGGCGTCGGAGACCGGGGGCAGGTCCCGGTCCGGCGCGAAGGGCGAGCGGCCGCCGGGCCTGAGCATGCCCCAGGCGAGGTAGGCCAGATACGCGGCCCCGGCCAGCTTGACCACCGTGAACGCCACCGGCACCGCGGCGAACAGCGCGGACAGCCCCGCGGCGGCGGCCAGCAGATAGCAGACGAACCCGACGGCGGTACCCCCGAGACTCACCAGCCCCGCCCTCCGCCCCTGCGCGATCGCCCGCGAGACGAGATGCACCATGTTCGGCCCCGGAGTCAGCACCATGCCCAACTCGATCAGAGCCACCCCGCCCACAGCGGCCAGAGTGATCACCGGTCAACCTCCTGTTCCCTGAAGACAGGCGTGTTGCGCACGGCACTGTGACGCATCGGAGCCATGAGACTACGCTCCTCCCCAACGGGCAGCACACAAAGGCCAGTTGACCCCGTCGGCACCCGGGACTCCTGCGCACCGCAGGCATAGATTGCCCGCATGCCCACCCCGACGCACAGCGCCGTCATGGCGGCCCTCACCCTGCTCCTCACCGTGGCAGCGGTACTCGCCCACCGCCCCCTGGCCCGCCGCACGGGCCGGTCACCGCGCACCACGCTCGCCCTCACCCTGGCGCTCGCGCTCTGCCTCGGCCTCACCCTCCCCGACCAGCTCGCCCCCGGCGTCACCGACCGCCTCACGGCCTGCCTGACCGGCAACTCCCACCGCACCCTCACCGGCGGCCCGGCCCACAACGCCGTCAACATCCTCCTCTGGCTCCCCGTCGGACTCCTGGGCACACTGACCACCCGCCGCCCCCTCATGGTCGCCCTCACGGGCTCGGCCCTGTGGGCCCTGGTCGAACTCCTCCAAACCCTCGACCCCACCCGCTCCTGCCAGCCCCTCGACTGGGCCAACAACACGGCGGGGGTGGGGGTGGGGGTGGTGGTGGGGTGGGTGGTGTGCCGGGGGCGTCCGGGGGCCCGTGCAGCTGCGATCACGTCCCCGAACGACCCCTAATCTGCGGGGAGTTGGTACGTCAGCACGTAGGCGTCCGCCGCCATGATCGTGTCGCAGACCTCCACGGCCCGCCCCTCGGTGTCGTACGCGGTGCGGATGAGCTGGATGACGGGGACGCCGGAGGAGAGGCGGAGCGTCTTGACCTCATCAGGTGCGGGCATCCGCGCGCGGATCTCCTCGTCGAAGTGGTCCAGGTGGTGGCCGAGTTCTTCGAGTCGGGCGTAGATGCCGCCGGGGCCGGGGTTGGGCTCGGCGATCTGGGTGTCCCGCGCGATGTCGTGCGGGAGGTACGAGACGGCGAACTCGACGGGCCGGCCGTCGAGGCAGGTACCGGCGACGACGAGCGAGGACCTTACGGGCAGAGCCAAGCCGCCCGGAGACCTCCGGCGAGGGGCGTTCCTCGCGCACGACCAGGCTGTCCACCTCGGGCTTGCTCCCCGCGGCTTCCGCTTCCACTGTGAAGGCGGCCTTGCCCTGCTCGCGGTGACGGCGGGCGAAACGGTCGGACGCCAGGCGGCGTACCGGCGGGCGGGTGCGGACGAAGACGCCCTTGCCGTGCTCGTGCAGCGTCAGCCCCTCGCTCTGGAGGATGGCGAGCGCGTTCCTTACCGTCATCCGGGTCTTGCCGAAGTGCTCGACGAGTTCCGACTCGGACGGCAACTTGGCGCCTTCCGCGAAGTGTCCCTTGTCGATCGCCTCCCTGATCCGGTCCGCGATCTGGCGGAACGCGGCACGGTCGCTGGTCGGGTCCAGTGAGCCGAGCGTGCCGGAGGGGATGCCCGCCATATGTACTCCTTTAGATGTCTAGACGAGATGGTGCGGTTCGTTGCTACGGTGTTGAGCCTAGCCAGCCGAGGGGACCGAGGAACGTGAGTACTGCAGAGCGCCCCCATTCCGTGAGCGTCGCCGGAGTCATCGTTGACGAGTGCGGCCGCGCCCTGCTGATCCAGCGCCGGGACAACGGCCGGTGGGAGCCGCCGGGCGGCGTCCTCGAAGCCGGGGAGACGGTCCCCGAGGCCCTGCAACGCGAGGTGCTCGAAGAGACCGGCCTGAAGATCGCCCTCCCGGCCACGCTGACCGGCGTCTACAAGAACATGACGGGTCTGATCGTCTCGCTGGTCTTCCGCTGCGAAGCGACGGATGGTGTCCCGACCACGGGTGACGAGACATACGCCCTGCGCTGGGCAACTCGCGACGAGATCTCCCAACTGGCCGACGAGGCGTACGCGGTCCGCGTCCTGGACGCCCTCGACGCCCCGTCCCCACCTGCCGTCCGCGCTCACGACGGCGTACGGCTCATCTAGCTCACATTTCCTACCCGTAGCTGTCACCAGCACAAAGGAACTCGTATGGACGAGTATATGAGTAGGGCCAGGGTCTGGGAGTTCACCTGTCCGGGACGCAGCGAGGAGGTCAGCCGAGTCCGCCGCTGGACGCGCGACATCCTCACGGGTAGCCCGCAGGCGGACGACGCCGCGCTGATCGTCACCGAGCTCGCCACGAACGCCTTGCTGCACAGCTCCAGCGGCCGGTGCGCCTTCCACGTCACGGTCACCCGCTCACCCCGCACGCTCGCCATCTCGGTCACGGACGCGGGCGGCAAGCCCGGCGCTCCTCGCGTGGAAGCACCGGACGAGACCGAGCCGCACGGTCGCGGCCTCGGCCTCGTCTCCGCCCTCGCCGACCGACTCCGTATCCGAGGCGACGAGAAGAGCGGCCACACCGTGACCGCTGAACTCCAAGTCGTCGCACCGGACTTGTCGCTGTCCGGGGCGAACCCGGCCACGGAGATCCCGGCATGCTGACGGCAGCCACCCCACGGCGCACACCGCTCCGATGCAAGGCAACCGCCTTCATCACCTCGGGCCCGCGCTACAACCTCGGCACCTACACGGCCCCAACCCCACGCCTCGCCCTGCGCTGGCTCCGCTCTCGCGCGCGGGACATCGCCGATCAGCAACACATGCGTGCGGACCACGAACCGGTCAAGAGGGACTCTTCCCCGTCACACTTCGCCCTCCCCGGCCTGGTTCCGGTGCGTGCTCCCCTCGTCCCGCACCGACACCTGCACCACCCCCCACCCCACCCCCGCCACCAGAAAGTTGCGCAGGGCCGAGTCGAGGCCGTTCCAGTCCTCGGACTGCCACATGGCGAACCACTCGCCGCCGAGGGTGAGGAAGCCGCCGCCGAAGAGGAGCATCACGGCGAGGAGGCCCAGGCTGCTGAGGCGGTGGGCGCGGGGGAGGGCCTCGCGGGCGCGGGGGCCGGGGCGGAGGGCGCGTACCCAGGTGAGGCAGGCGAGGGTGAGGAGGATGGCGGTCAGGGCTTCCCAGGCGATGATCAGCAGGTAGGCGGCGTCCTGGAGGGGGCGGGAGGCCACCGCGCGCCACATCAGGTCCGGGTCCTTGAAGGTGGTGTCCATCGACAGGACGTGCCGGACGAACTCCCGGTTGGTACCGAAGTCCGTGACGTTCCCGAACACGATGAGCACCATGTGCACCGCGACCATCCCCGTGAGCAGACCCGCGGCCAACCGGGACGGCACGACCCGTCCCCGGGCGCCCTCCTCCCGTCGGGACCAGAACGTGACGGTCATCGCCAACTCCCTTTCGTGGCCGGTGCGGTGCGGCGTACCCGCCGAGGATGACCGATATCCGTCCCTGGGGGAGACGGGTGCGGTGGCGGACGACTTCGGCCGCGTCTGACCGCCAACACCCGAAGCCCCCGGAGCCGAGCAGGCGCCGGGGGCTTCGAAGCGGGCGTGTGTCAGGCCGCCACCGCCCGCCGCTGCACCACGGCCCGGCGGGTCGCGTACAGGGTGACGCCTGCGGCGAGGGTCATGGCGGTGAGGGTGAGGGCGACCGTGGCGGACCAGCCCGCGGAGGCGAAGGCGGCCGCGCCGAGGGCGCCGCCGACGGAGCTGCCCAGGTAGTACGCCATCTGGTAGAGCGCGGACGCCTGGGCCTTGCCCTCGGTCGCGGTCTGGCTGACGGAGCCGGAGGCGACGGAGTGGCCCGCGAAGAAGCCCGCCGTGATGAGGACGAGGCCGAGGACGACGGCGGCCATGTTGTCGGCGAGGCTCAGCAGCAGTCCGGCGGAGGCGGTGCCGATGCCGAGGTAGAGCGTGCCGCGCCGGCCGAGCCAGCTGTTGAGGCGTCCCGCGGTGGCGGAGGCGGCGGTGCCGACGAGGTAGATCACGAAGATCGAGCCGACGAGGCCCTGGGAGAGGCCGAAGGGCTCGGCGACGAGGCGGTAGCCGATGGTGGTGTAGACGGCGCCGAAGACGGTCATGAACAGTCCGCCGATGACGTACAGCCGGACCAGCAGCGGGTTGCGCAGGTGCCGGCCGACGGTGCGGGCGACGGCGCGCGGGTTGAGCGGCGCGGGCGTGAAGTTGCGGGCCCGCGGTACGAGCAGCTGGTAGGCGACGAGCGCCAGCAGCGACGTCAGCGCGACGGCGGCGAGCCCGGCCCGCCAGCCCCATGCCTGCGTGACCCAGCCGGTGAGGATGCGGCCGCTCATGCCGCCGACGCTGTTGCCCGCGACGAAGAGCCCGATGGCGCCGACGAGGTGCCGGGAGCGGACCTCGTCCGAGAGGAAGGCCATGGCGGAGGCGGGGACGCCCGCGATCGCCGCGCCCTGGGCCGTGCGCAGCGCGATCAGCGCGCCGAGGCTCGGGGCGAACGGGATGACGAGGGCGAGCGCGACGGCCACCGTCATGGAGACGGTGAGCATGCGGCGCCTGCCGAAGCGTTCGGAGAGCGCGGCGAGCGGGAGCACGGCGACGGCGAGGCCGATGGTGGCGCCGGAGACCGTCCAGCTCGCCTGGTCCGGGGTGGCCCCCAGGGAGTGGGATATCTCGGGGAGGAGTGCCTGGGTGGAGTAGAGCAGCGCGAAGGTGGCGAGTCCTGCGGCGAAGAGCGCGAGCCGCATCCGCGAGTGCCCGGGGTCGCCGGGGCTGAGCTTGGTGGCCTCGGGGTCGGCGGGGCGTCCGGAGGCGGAGTCCGCGGAGGCGGCCGTCGTGGGGCTCGCGGGCTTCGCGGAGGGAGTGGAGGAGGGGGCCGGGTCAAAGGCGGCGTCCACCGTGGTGGACGCCTTGGTATCAACAGCAGGCATGTCAAGGAACGTACGGCCCCGGACCTCATGCGTCCAATGCACGAAACTGCGATAATCGATCCATCCATGCATCACCGCAGATGAGACGGGTCATGTCACGGTCAGGCAACGAAGAAGACATCTTGGTCACATCCAGCTGGGCCGCCTCGCTCGCCCCGCGGCTCGCGCAGTTCACGGCCGTCGCGCGGTACGAGCACGTGACGCGCGCCGCACACGAACTCGGCGTCCCGCAGTCCACGTTGAGCCGCGCGATGACCCGGCTGGAGTCGGATCTCGGCGTCGCGCTCTTCGCCCGGCACGGCCGCACGCTCTCCCTCACCCCCGCCGGACGCACCTTCCTCGCCTCCGCCGAGCGCGCCCTGGCCTCCGTCGAGCAGGCCGCCGAGTCGGTGCGGTCCGACGCCGACCCCGCGACGGGCAAGGTCGCCTTCGGCTTCCTGCACACCCTCGGCTGGGAGACCGTCCCCGGCCTGCTGCGCACCTTCCGCGCCGAGCATCCGCGGGTGCGGTTCGCGCTGGTGCAGAACTACGGCGAGGCGATGCTCGACCGGCTGCGCGCCGGGGAGCTCGACCTGTGCCTGACCTCGCCCGTACCCGAAGCGCCCGACCTCGTCGCGCGGCGGCTGGACGAGCAGCGGCTGAGCCTGGTCGTGCCGGACGACCACCGGCTCGCCTCGCGCAAGCGCATCCGGCTGGCGGAGGCGGCCGACGAGTCCTTCGTGACGCTGGAGCGCGGCTACGGCATGCGCCGCATCCTGGACGCGCTGTGCGCGCAGGCCGGGTTCACCCCGCGGATCGCTTTCGAGGGGGAGGAGGCGGAGACGATCCGCGGGCTGGTGGCCGCCGGTCTCGGGGTCGCCCTGCTGCCGCCGCCCGCGCTGCCGCGGCCCGGCGTACGGGAGTTGACGGTGACGGCGCCGCGGGCGGTGCGCGAGATCGGGCTGGCCTGGCAGGCGGGGCATCCGGACACCCCGCCGGTGGCGGCGTTCAAACAGTTCCTGCTGAGCCGGCGCGGCCAGCTCCTCTCGGGGTGAGCCGTGGCGCGGGGCGCATGACGGCCTCCCGCGCGCGGCACGTATGCCGGTGACGCACCGTAGGTACGAGTGACGGCCCGCCGGGCCGCGGAGCAGAGGGGTCATGCCGACGAACCCGCACCACCACCAGGGACACCACGCGCACCACAGCCACGACGACATCGACTGGGCCGAGATGGCGGCGCACCTCGAACGCGAGGCCGAACTGCGGCTGCCCTTCCTGGAGGAGGCCGCCGCCTGGGTCCGCGGCCTGCTGCTGGAGGGCGGCTGGGGCGCCGAGACCGTCGGCCGCGTACTGGACGTCGGCAGCGGTCCCGGCGTGGCGACGGCGGTGCTCGCGCACGCGTTCCCCACCGCCGAGACCGTCGCCGTCGACAGCACGCCCGGGCTGCTGGAGCGGGTGACCGTCCGCGCCGAACGGGAGGGCGTGCACGGCCGGGTGTCGACGCTGCACGCCGAACTCCCGGACGACTTCGGCGAGCTCGGCGCGGCCGACGTGATCTGGACGAGCCACGTCGTCCACCACATCGGCGACCAGCAGGCCGCGCTGGACGCCTTCGCCGCCTCGCTCACGCCCGGCGGGATGCTCGCCGTCGTCGAACGCGGCCTCGGCTCCCGCTGTCTGCCCCGCGACATCGGCCTCGGCCGGCCCGGGCTCCAGGTGCGGATGGAGGCGGCCTGGGAGGACTGGTTCACGCGGATGCGCGCGGAACTGCCCGGCGCCGTCGACACCGTCGAGGACTGGCCCGGCATGCTGATCCGCGCCGGACTGGAGCACTCCGGCACCCGCACCTTCCTGATCCAGGAACAGGCCCCGCTCAGCGAGGAGGACCGGGCCCACCTGCACGGTTACTTCGCCCGCGGCCGCGACATGCTCGCCGACGACCTCCCCGCCGAGGACCTCACCACCCTCGACACCCTCCTCGACGAGAACTCCCCCGACAGCATCCTCCACCGCCCCGACGCCTTCTACCTCGCCGCCAGCACCGTGCACACGGGACGACGGGCGGGGTAGGGGCGGAGCCCCGACCAGGGGGCGCGGGGAACTGCGCGAGCAACCCGCCACACACCGGCACCCCGCGACGTACGGAACGGGCACCCCGCGCCGGGGCGGGCGCTGCGCTTGCCAGCCCTGCGCCTACGCGCCGACCTCCCAAGCGGGGCGAGCGCGAAAAGGGGCGCGGGGAACTGCGGGAGCAACCCGCCACACACCGGCACCCCGCGACGCACGGAACGGGGCACCCCGAGCCCCGGCGGGTCCGCACCCCGCGACGCACGGAACGGGCCCGGAAGCTACCGCAACGACTTCCCGAACCCCGAAGCGAGCGGCATCCGGAGGCCCAGTGGCGGCGGGGCCGCCATCGCGTCGGCGACGGGGCGGGCGTAGTCGCGGCCGCAGAGGGAGCCGAGGACGAAGTCCTGGGCGAGGGCGCCGACTTCGGACTGGTGGCCGCGGAGCCCGTGGCCGTCGGTGTGGACCTCGAAGCGGCACACGTCCGGCGTGATCCGCTTGGCGCGTTCGGCCAGTTCGTAGCTGAGCTCGGGGTCGGTGCGCGCGTCGTCGGTGCCGTGCACGAGGAGGACGTGGCGTCCGGCGAGCTGTTCGACGGGCTCCTCGCCCGGCTTGTCCGGCAGCCAGGGGCCGAGCGCGACGACGGATTCCACCAGGTGGTGCCCGGCGGCACGGAGGGCCGCGCGGGCGCCGACGTCGACCCCGGCCAGGCAGACGGGCACGTCGCCGTAGCGCCGGACGACCTCGTCCAGCGCCCACTCGGCGTCCCCGGCGGGATGGGCGGCCTCGTCGTTCCAGCCACGGCAGCGGTAGTGGACGACGTGTGCCGCCAACTGCTCGTCCCGCGCGGCCCGTACGAGCCGGCGCGCCAGCGGCAGCACCGCGGCGGCGGGGACGGGGGAGGGGCGGCGGACGCTGCGGGCGACGCCTCCTCCGGGGAGCAGCAGGACGACGGCGTCGGGGGTGTGGCCGTCGGCGGTACCCATCGGCCGCCCGATCCGGGCCTGCCGCCGCTGTGGCAAAGCGTGTTGAGCCATGGGCAGAACGATGGCAGAAGCGGGGGTGTCCATACAGTGCCGGGGCGTCACCGGTTCTGCGGGGGCGTCCCGGAACCCGGTTGGGAGTGGCTGAAAAGCGTCAGTCCGGGGCGATGTGTTCTACGCGCGTAGCAGCTACAGTGCCGAAATGATGAGCCAGCCCATCCACACCGTTCCGGCGGAGCAGATCCGCCGCGCCCCCAAGGTGCTGCTGCACGACCACCTCGACGGCGGCCTCCGCCCCGGCACCATCGTCGACCTGGCCCGCGAGACGGGCTACACCGCGCTCCCCGAGACGGACGCCGACCGCCTGGACCGCTGGTTCAAGGAGGCCGCCAACTCCGGTTCCCTGGAGCGGTACTTGGAGACCTTCGCGCACACCGTCGGCGTGATGCAGACCCGCGAGGCCCTGTTCCGCGTCGCCGCCGAGTGCGCCGAGGACCTCGCGGCCGACGGCGTCGTCTACGCCGAGGTGCGCTACGCGCCCGAGCAGCACCTGGAGGGCGGCCTCGAACTGGAGGACGTCGTCGAGGCCGTCAGCGCGGGCTTCCGCGAGGGCGAGCGCCGCGCCCGCGAGGACGGCAACCGCATCCGCGTCGGCGCCCTGCTCACCGCGATGCGGCACGCGGCCCGCGCCCTGGAGATCGCCGAACTCGCCAACCGGCACCGCGACTCGGGCGTCGTCGGCTTCGACATCGCGGGCGCCGAGGCGGGCCACCCGCCGACCCGGCACCTGGACGCGTTCGAGTACCTCAAGCGCGAGAACAACCACTTCACCATCCACGCCGGTGAAGCCTTCGGGCTGCCCTCCATCTGGCAGGCCCTCCAATGGTGCGGCGCGGACCGGCTCGGGCACGGCGTCCGCATCATCGACGACATCGACGTCGCCGACGACGGCTCGGTGACGCTGGGGCGGCTCGCCAACTACGTGCGGGACAAGCGGATTCCGCTGGAGCTGTGCCCCAGCTCGAACCTCCAGACCGGCGCCGCCGCCTCGTACGAGGAGCACCCCATCGGGCTGCTGCGGAGGCTGCACTTCCGCGCCACGGTGAACACCGACAACCGGCTCATGAGCGGCACCACGATGAGCGGCGAATTCGAGCACCTGGTCCGGACGTTCGACTACACGCTCGACGACATGCAGTGGTTCACGGTCAATGCGATGAAGTCCGCGTTCATTCCTTTCGATGAACGTCTCGCCATGATCAACGAGGTGATCAAGCCCGGCTACGCCGAGCTCAAGGCCGAGTGGCTCTTCCGGGCCTCACCGCCCGACACCGCTGTGACCAGCGCATACCGCAACGGCAACGGCTGATCCTGGCACGCGGGGCCGCGCTCGCGGACGGCGCGGAGCGGCGGCGAAACGCCGCGCCGCGCCGACTCCCGGCCAAAGCCGGATGTTTGCGGCACGTCGGAATCCATGGCTACGTTCATCGGCGCTGCTCAAAAGCCCCCACATGAGGACGTAGTCACTGATGAAGCAGGTAACGAAGAAGACGCTCGGCGTCGCCGCCCTCTCCGCCGCATTCGCCGCCGCCGGCGGCGGGGTCGCCTCCGCCAACACCGCCCAGACGCTCGACGGCGCCACCAGCACCGCCGCCGGTGCCGTGGAGAGCGTCCCCGCGGAGAGCCTCGCCGCGAACCTGCCGGAGGGCACCGCCGAGACCCTCGGCGAGAGCCAGGACGTCGTGCGCCCCGCGGGCAAGATGCTCACGTCCGTCGCGGAGGAGGCGCTGTCCAAGGGCGCCAACCAGGGCGGTCTGCTGGGTGGCCTCCCCGTCGGCTGACGGACCCCCGCGCACGACAGTGGCGGGCCGCACCCCTCGCCGGGTGCGGCCCGCCACTGTCGTGCGTGAGCCCGTCGTCGCGCGCGGTGGTCACCAGGCCGTGCGCGCGCCCTCGTCGGGGAGCAGGATCCACAGCGCGAGGTACAGCAGGAACTGCGGCCCCGGCAGCAGGCAGGAGACCACGAACAGCATCCGCACGGTGTTCGGCTTCATGCCGAAGCGGCGGGCGATTCCCGCGCACACACCGCCGATCATCCGGTTGTCGCGGGGACGGACGAGTGGTGCGGCCATGGTGCGGCTCCTTCGCTCTTGACTCACGGGCGGGCGGTACGTCGCGGCCCCTCCGTGATTCCACGGTAGGTCCGCGCGGGCGCCCCGGCGTCGTCCTCAGGGAGCGATCCCGACCCTGGCCCTTCTCGGGGTCGCCCCCGAGCCCGCGGGCGGCTGCCCGGGCAGCCGCAGCGCGGCCGGGTGGCGGCGGCGCAGCACCGCGCGCACCGGCGGGAAGA
Source organism: Streptomyces sp. HNM0574 (assembly GCF_012726235.1). Lineage (GTDB taxonomy): Bacteria > Actinomycetota > Actinomycetes > Streptomycetales > Streptomycetaceae > Streptomyces. The sequence goes on along the minus strand of NZ_JAASAH010000002.1, from coordinate 434,068 downwards.
GGAACAGGCAGCTCAGCGCGACGCCGGTGGCGTTCAGCAGCACCTTGTCGATGTTGACGACGTGCCCCGGCACCCCGGACTGCGCGAGCGCCAGCACCAGCGAGAGCATCGCCCCGGCCATGACGGTGCGCAGCCAGGTGCCCGTCAGGGAGCGGTGCAGCCGTCCCGTCGCCAGCGGCAGCAGGACGCCGAGCGGGGCGAGCAGCAGCAGCGCGTCGCCGAGCTGTGCGAACGCCTCGCGCGGGCCGTGCTCCAGCTCGGCGCTGATGGTGGCGAGCGGTTCGAGGTTCGCCGGGGCGACCCACGGTACGGACAGCGGACGCAGGGTCAGCCAGCCGACGATCGCCAGATGCGCGCTCAGCAGGAGGAGCCCGGTGAGACGGATGCGGGGAGTGGCGGATTCGCCGCCACGGCCATGGCGCTGCACTCCCCCTGGGACGCCGCCACCGGCGGCCGCGGTTCCGCCGGGGAACGGAGCGGCCCTCACACCGGCGTCCCGGCGGTCTTCGCGGCGTCCCCGTCGGTGCGCAGCTCGGTGTCGCAGGTGTAGCGGGCCGGGGCGGCGTCCGCGTCGTGCGCCTCGCCCGGTCCGGCGAGGACGACGGTGCGTTCGCTGCCGCCGAGCGGGCTGTCCGCGAAGGTGCACACCAGCTGCGCCAGCGCGAACGCGGGCAGCTCGCGCGGCGGGGCGCTCAGCCGCAGCGTCCGCTCCGGGTCGCCGGCGCGTGGCTTGGCGATCCGCAGGTCGCGCGGCACGTCCGTGGTGAAGCCGGCGGACTCCTCGCCGCTGTCCGGCGCGGCCTGGAGCGCGGTGAGCAACGTCCGTGCCGCGTCGGCCCGTTCGGCGGGCGAGCCGCCCTCCGGCAGGTCGACGTGGCGGTCGACGGCGGAGACGCGGCCGCTGCACACCAGGTAGACGTGCGCGCGCTCGGTGCCGGCGTTGGACGCGTCCTCGGCGCCGCCCTCCGGCAGCACGCAGGCCACCCGGGACGGCGCGGCGCCGGCGTCGACGGGCACCGAGGTGGCGCGCACGCCGCAGCCCGCCGTGAGCACGGCGAGCACCGCGCAGAGCGCCGCACCCGCGCGCGCCCGCGGGGCGGTACGGGTGCGCGGCGTCGCGTGATGTTCGGGCCGGGGGGTCATGCTTCGTCGTTCCTCCGGTCCGTGCTCCCGTGCTTCCGGCCGTCGTCGGCCGCGTCCCCGCGCTCCCCCTCGTACCCGTCGTCCTCCTCGTCCTCGTCGCGGGAGCGGGCGCCGACGTCGCGGGGGAGGCGCAGGGTGAAGACGGCGCCGCCCTCGGGGGCGTTGCGGGCCGAGATCGCGCCGCCGTGGATGTGCGCGTTCTCCTGCGCGATGGACAGCCCGAGCCCGCTGCCCTCCGAACGCGGCCTGGACGCGCTGGCCTTGTAGAACCGGTCGAAGACGTGCGGCAGCACCTGCTCGGGGATGCCGGGCCCGCGGTCGGCGACCTCGATGACGAGCTCGTCGCCCGCCGCGTCCCCCTCCGCGCCGCTCTCCGTACGCACCGAGACCCGCACCGGGGAGCCGCCGTGCTTGAGCGCGTTCCCGATCAGGTTGGCGAGGATGACGTCCAGGCGGCGCGGGTCCAGGCGGGCCGTCGTGCCGCGGTCGGCGTCGAGTTCGACGGCGTCCAGCCAGGCCCGCGCGTCCACGCAGGCCGTGACCTGGTCGGCGACGTCGACGTCGTCGAGCACCAGCTTCGCGGTGCCCGCGTCGAACCTGGTGACCTCCATCAGGTTCTCGACCAGGTCGTTCAGCCGCCGGGTCTCGCTGACGACGAGCTGGACCGCGGGGGCGATCATCGGGTCGAGGTTGTCCTGCTCCTCCTCCAGCACCTCGGTGACCGCCGAGATCGCCGTCATCGGCGTGCGCAGCTCGTGCGACATGTCGGCGACGAAGCGGCGCGAGGACTCCTCGCGCGCGCTCAGCTCCGCGACCCGCTGCTCCAGCGAGGCCGCCGCCTGGTTGAACGTCCGGGACAGCTCGGCCAGTTCGTCGGTGCCCGTCACCTTCAGCCGGGTGTCGAGCTTCCCCTCGCCGAGCCGCCGCGCCGCGTCGCCGAGGCGTCCGACGGGACGCAGCACCGTCGTCGCGGCGGCCTGCGCCAGCAGCATGGCGCCGATCAGCGCCAGCCCCGTGGCGATGCCCAGCGACCAGGCCAGCGAGTTGAGGTCGTCCTGCTCGGGCGCGAGGGACTTGAGCATGTACCCGGAGGGCGTGGGCTCCTCGCTCTCCTCGCCGATCAGCTTCGCGCCGCCGACGAGGTACGGCTCGTTGCCGCCGTTCCGGGTGATCCGCTGCCAGTACAGGTGGTACGGGAAGTCGTTGCCCTCGCCGACGGCCCGGCGCTTGACGACCGCGCGGGTCAGCTGCGGCGGCACGTCACCGGTGCCGAAGGAGTCCGGGTCGGAGGAGACGGTGCACTTCCTGCCGTCGTCCCCCTCGCCGATCAGCACCACCTCGTACTCCTGGGTGGTGTGCGCCATCTTCGCCGCGGTCTCGCGCAGCTGGCCGCAGGTGTAACCGCGGGGCAGGCTGCCGACGTTGTCCTCCATGGACTTGCGGAAGTCGTTCAGCGCCGCGTTCTGCGCGCGGGTCAGCGCGGCGTCGCGGTTCAGCCAGTAGGCGATGCCCGAGGCGGAGACGGCGGCGGTCAGCGCCACCAGCGCGAAGACGACGACGAGCCGCAGCCGCAGCGTCGGCAGCACCCCGGCCAGCCGCTCGCGCCAGCGCCCGGGAGCGGAGGTGCCCGGGCGGGGGCAGGCGGACGGGGGAGCCTCCGTCACTGCGGGGCGTCCAGCCGGTAACCGACCCCGCGCACCGTCCTGATCAGCTTCGGCGACGACGGGACGTCCTCGACCTTCGCGCGCAGCCGCTGCACGCAGGCGTCGACGAGCCGCGAGTCGCCCAGGTAGTCGTGCTCCCAGACCAGGCGCAGCAGCTGCTGCCGGGAGAGCGCCTGGCCCGGTCTGCGGCTCAGCTCCAGCAGCAACCGCAGCTCGGTCGGGGTGAGTTGGAGGTCCTCGCCGTCCTTCGTCACGGTCATCGCGGAACGGTCGATGACCAGGCTGCCGTACGTCGCCGAATCGCTCGACTCGCGCTCGCCGCGGCGCATCACCGCGCGGATGCGGGCGTCCAGCACCCGGCCCTGCACCGGCTTCACCACGTAGTCGTCGGCACCGGACTCCAGGCCGACCACGACGTCGATGTCGTCGCTGCGGGCCGTGAGCAGGATGATCGGCAGCTGGTCCGTGCGGCGGATGCGGCGGCAGACCTCGAAGCCGTCGATGCCCGGCAGCATCACGTCCAGCACGATGAGGTCGGGCCGCTGCTCCTTGAGCATGCGGAGGCCGTCCTCGCCGGACGGAGCGGTCACCACGCGGTGGCCCTGACGGGTCAGACCCATCTCCAGGGCGGTACGGACGGCGTCGTCGTCCTCGATCAGCAACAGGAAAGACACGCGCGCCATTCTGGCCCATGGCCCCCGCGGACTTCGACTGCCCGTCCGGGCGCACCCCCGGCCCCGCGCGGGGGACGGGCCCGTGCGCCACGCAGCGTGCGCGGGCGGCGGACAGCGGGTCACGGAGCGCCGTGACGGTGACGCGCCTCTCCCGGATTCCGCTTGTCCTGTCACGGGCCGCGATCACGCTTCTGGCCAGCGATTTCGCCGTCGGGGGTTACGGGTGCGGAGGGTGAAGAGCCGCCCTGTGACACCTCTGTGACAGTCGGGGGACTTGGCGATGAAACTGGCGCGGCAATGTGTACGTCATCGAGCAAGCGACCGGTTGGCTCCAGAAGGGGGCGCGAGATGAACACACTGCACCGCACCACCAACAGCACAGTTCTTCACACGCGCCTGCACACCCCGACGGTTCCCGCCCCGCGCGTTCCGGAGTCCGGCACGTTCGGCGGCGGCCGCGGCTGCCCCCGGGGCACCGCCCGCAAGCACGTGCCGTTCATCACCGCGGTCGACGCGGGCACGGTCGAGAAGCCGGAGACGGAGAGCCCGGCCCAGGAGCCGGTGACGGTCACGGAGTCCGCAGCGCCCGAACCCGCTTCTGAGCTCTCCTCCGAAGCGGAGTTCACCGCCTACGTCCGCGAGCGCCGCGCCTCCCTCTACGCCACCGCCTACCACCTCACCGGTGACCGGTTCGAGGCCGAGGACCTGCTGCAGAGCGCGCTGTTCTCCACGTACCGCGCCTGGGACCGGATCAGCGACAAGGCGGCCGTCGGCGGCTACCTGCGCCGCACCATGACGAACCTGCACATCAGCGCCTGGCGCCGCCGCAAGCTGAACGAGTACCCGACGGAGGAGCTGCCGGAGACGCCCGGCGAGCAGGACGCGATGCGCGGCACCGAGCTGCGCAACGTCCTGTGGCAGGCGCTCGCCCGGCTGCCCGAACTCCAGCGCACGATGCTGGTGCTGCGCTACTACGAGGGCCGCACCGACCCGGAGATCGCCGACATCCTGAACATCAGCGTCGGCACCGTGAAGAGCAGCATCTGGCGCTCGCTGCGCCGCCTGCGGGACGACGACGTGCTCAGCTTCGGCCGCAGCGAGGAGGAGTCCTTCGGCGAGCTCGTCGCCTGACGCGCGGCACCCGCCGGGGAGTTGGACCACGTACGTCCGGGCCCGCCCGGACGTACCGCCCGAAGGCCCGAGGGGCACAGGGGAAACGGGGGAAGCCGGGATCGGGGGATTCCGGCGCAAGGGGAAACGGGGGAACGGGGGAAGAGGAGAGCGGTACCGGCCGGCCGGGGGGTCTGGCCGGTACCGCTCTTCTCGCGTGTGCGGGTCCTCGTGCCTGCGCCGGGCCCGGTTGTCAGACCCGGGTGGAAGACTCAACGGCAGGGTTCGGCCGGGGAGTTGGCCGGGCCGTACGCCAACGGGGAGGGGCCATTCATGAGCGTGACCATTTCGTTCGTCAGCGCGACGCCGGAGGAGCTGGACCGGGCGGAGAAGGAACCGGACTGGGCCGACGAGTACGTCGACGCGTTGTACGACTTCGACGACCCTGAGGCGCCCGGCCGCCCCGACTGCGGCCCCGAGAAGGCGTGGGCCGGTCTCCAGTTCCTGTTCGACGAGGCGGAGGTGGATGTCGACCTCCTGATGGACGGGTTCACGATCCAGGAGGACGGCACCCTCTTCGGCTGGACTCCCGAACAGATCGCGAGCCTGGCACGGGATCTGCGGGCGACCCCGTGGCAGCAGCTGGCGGCTCACTACCACCCGGAGGAGATGACGAAGGAGGACGTCTACCCCAACATGTGGCGCTTCGACCCGGATTCCGAGCTGGAGTGGCTGAAGGACGCCTACGAGGAACTCGTCGCCTTCTGCACGGCGGCGGCCGAGCGCGGCTACGGCGCCTTCATGATGTTCAGCTTCTAGCCGGGGATTCCGCTTCCGGCGCGGAGGCGGGCGATGCGGGCCATCGCCTCGTCCCGCGCGCAGGGGTACGCGCCCAGCGCGCGGTGGCGTTCGACGATGGCGCCCTCGTCCCGCATCAGCCGCCAGCCCCGCCGCAGCAGGAAGGGGAGGGACTTGCGGCTCTCGCGCACGTCGCGGGCCAGCCGTCGCCGGAAGGTGGTGAAGGGGTGGCCGCGCAGGCAGACGGCGTCGGCGAGCAGGCCCAGGCCGCGGCAGCGGGCGGCGATGTCGGCGGCGAAGATCCCCTCGGCGACGAACAGCCGGGCGCCGTCCAGGTCCAGCCGGTCGGCGCCGACGCGGGCACTGACGGAGATGTCGTACACGGGGACGTCCGTGCCGCCCTCGCGGCACAGGGCGGTGACGGCCTCGACGGCGGCGTCCGCGTCCCAGGAGAGCGGGGAGTCCCAGTCGATGTCCTCGCTGCCCGGGACGAGCGGCAGCGTCGGGTCGCCGGCCTCCTTGTAGAAGTCGTCGAGCCGGAGGACGGGCAGCCCGCTGCGCGCGGACAGCCGCGTCTTGCCGGAACCGGAGGGTCCGGTCAGCAGGATCACCCGGGCCGGGCCGCGGGGAGGTTCCGTGCGGCCCGGCGTTCCGGGTGTGCCGGGTATGCCGGGGCCCGTCGAGCCGCCGTCCGGGGCGTCGGCGCTGAAGTCGTCGGTCACGGGCAGTCATTCTCGGCCATGCGGGCCCCGCGGCGCCCCCGGGTTGCCGAACCTGCCCGGGCCCGCCGCCGTGTCACTGGCGGTAGCCCTCCAGGAAGCGGCCGATGCGGCTGATGGCGGCCTCCAGGTCGTCCGCGTACGGGAGGGTGAGGATGCGGAAGTGGTCGGGCGCCGCCCAGTTGAAGCCGGTGCCCTGCACGACCTGGATCTTCTCGCGCAGCAGCAGGTCGAGGACGAACTTCTCGTCGTCGTGGATCCTGTGCACCTTCGGGTCGAGCCGGGGGAAGGCGTACAGCGCGCCCTTCGGCTTGACGCAGGAGACGCCGGGGATCTCGTTGAGCTTCTCCCAGGCGCGGTCGCGCTGTTCGCGCAGCCGGCCGCCGGGCAGGACGAGGTCCTTGATGCTCTGCCGTCCGCCGAGCGCGGCCTGGATGGCGTGCTGCGCGGGCGCGTTGGGGCACAGGCGCATGGAGGCGAGCATCGTCAGCCCCTCCAGGTAGTTCTTCGCCTTGTGCCGGGGCCCGGAGACGACGAGCCAGCCGGAGCGGAAGCCCGCGACCCGGTACGCCTTCGACAGCCCGCTGAAGGTGAGGACGACGAGGTCGGGGGCGAGCGTCGCGGCGGTGTGGTGGACGGCGTCGTCGTAGAGGATCTTGTCGTAGACCTCGTCGGCGAAGACCATCAGGTTGTGCCGGCGCGCGAGGTCCAGGATGCCCTGGAGGATCTCGGGCGGATAGACGGCGCCGGTGGGGTTGTTGGGGTTGATGATCACGACGGCCCTGGTCCGGTCGGTGATCTTCGCGGCCATGTCGTCGAGGTCGGGGTACCAGTCGGCGGACTCGTCGCAGACGTAGTGCACCGCCTTGCCGCCCGCCATCGTCGTCACGGCCGTCCACAGCGGGAAGTCCGGTGCGGGGATGAGGACTTCGTCGCCGTCCTCGACGAGCGCCTGCACGGACATCGAGACGAGCTCCGAGACGCCGTTGCCGAGGAAGACGTCCTCGACGCCGGTGTCCAGGCCGCGTTCCTGGTAGTGCTGCGCGACGGCGCGGCGCGCGGGGAGGATGCCGCGCGACTCGGTGTAGCCGTGCGCCTGGGGCAGCATCCGGATGATGTCCTGAAGTACCTCCTCCGGCGCCTCGAAGCCGAACAGCGCCGGGTTCCCGGTGTTGAGGCGCAGCACGCTGTGCCCCGCCTCCTCCAGCGCGTCGGCGTGCTCGATGACGGGTCCGCGGATCTCGTAGCAGACCTCGCTCAGCTTGTTCGACTGCCGGAATCCGGCCCACTCCGGCGGTGAACTCTCCTCCGCCGCGGCCGCGTTCCGGGTGGCGCCGGCGATCCCCGTGTCGATTCCGGTTCCGGTGTCGGTCGTGGTCTCGGTGCCCATGGGCTGCCTCCCGGTCGCTCCCCGATGATGTGCTTGGTTCTACCAAGCTGGGACTTGGAAAGTCCAACCACATGTCTACACTGAGCGTCATGTCACCACGCCGACCGCGCCGGAGTTACGACCAGTACTGCGCCCTCGCCCGCGGCCTCGACCTGGTCGGGGACCGCTGGACCCTGCTCGTCGTCCGCGAACTGCTCGCCGGTCCCCGCCGGTACACGGACCTGCACGCCGATCTCCCCGGCGTCAGCACGGACATGCTCGCCACCCGGCTGAAGGACATGGAACGCGACGGCCTCGCCGTACGCCGCCGCCTCCCGCCGCCCGGCGTCGCCCACGTCTACGAGCTGACCGAGCGCGGCCGCGAACTCCTGCCCGTACTCGGCGCGTTGAGCACCTGGGGCGCTGCCGAACTGGCCGAACCCCGTCCGACCGACGCCGTCCGCGCCCACTGGGCGGCGCTCCCGCTGCGCACCGTGCTCCGCCGGACCGCCGCGGAGGCCGGCGTCGACGGGACCGTCGACGTACGCCTGGACGAGGGCACCTTCCATCTCCGGCTCGACGGCATCCCGCCCTACGGCGAGGGCCCGTCCCCCGCCCCCGACGCCGTACTCGAACTCGACGCCACCACCGCCGCCCGCCTCACCGACGGCACCCTCACCCTCCCCGAGGCCCGGACCGGGTCCGCCCTCCACGTCCACGGCACCTCGGCGCTGGCGGGGGTGCTGCGGGGGGAGTGACGGCCCCTGCTCGGCTGCGGGTTCGTACGGGGGCCCGTACGGGGGAGTCGGGGGTGGCGGGGCGCGCGGAGGGACTACGCTGAGTCGCCGGTTTGTCACGTAGAGGTCTGGTAGGTGGATTCGTGAGCTCTCGTCCGCGTCACGCACGTCAGAAGGAATTCCCCCGCGTCCTGCGCGCCGCGGCACTGACGGTGACCGCCGCCGGGGCCGTCGTCACCGGAGCGGGAGGCAGCGCCGTGGCCGCCGACGGCGGCGGCCAGCAGGAGTACCGCGAGAAGACCCCCGTCGGCACGCTCGACACGACCGCGCTGCACGAACCGGTCGGCACCACCACCGACTCGCTCGGCACGGCGGCCGACTCCCTCGGCTACAGCGTCTCCGGCGCGCTCGGCCCCGTGAAGGACCTCCAGCTCAACCCGCTGGCCAAGACGGGAGTCGACCCGCTCGACAACGCGCTGGCCACCCAGGTCGCCGACTTCAAGCCGATCAGCACCGCGGCCGTCACAGGACCGCTCGCCGAGGGCGCCTCGCTCGACGAACTCCCGCTCGTCGGCCCCGTCACCGACGCTCTCCCGGGCTGAGGCGGGACGGCGAAGGGCCCGCCGGGGGCAACTCCCGGCGGGCCCTTCGGTGTTGCGGGGCCGGTCTCACATGCCCATCGGGTGCCAGACCGTCTTGGTCTCGACCCAGGCGAGCAGGCGGCCCGTGCCGGGGTCGGCCGTCCAGTCGGCGGGGACGGCCGGGCGGTGCACCCGCTTGACCGTCCCGGCGGCCGCGACCTCCAGCTCGGTGGCCAGCTCCGCGTCTCCGGCGGCACCGGCCAGGTCGAGCGCGTTGACGTCCTGGTGCGCGGCGAGGGTGGGCGCCATGTCGCGGGTGCGGCCGGAGAGGACGTTCACCACGCCGCCCGGCACGTCGGACGTCGCCAGCACCTCGGCCAGCGAGAGCGCGGGCAGCGGCCGGTCCTCGGAGGCGACCACGACGGCCGTGCAGCCCGTGGCCAGGACCGGCGCCAGCACCGAGACCAGGCCGAGCAGCGAGGACTCACGCGGTGCCAGCACGGCCACCACACCGGTCGGTTCGGGCGTGGAGAGGTTGAAGTACGGTCCCGACACCGGGTTCGCCGAACCCGCGATCTGCGCGACCTTGTCCGTCCAGCCCGCGTACCAGACCCAGCGGTCCACGGCGGCGTCCACCTGGGCCGCGGCCTCCTCGCGGGAGAGGCCCTCGGCGGCGGCCACCTCCTCGGCGAACTGCTCGCGGCGGCCCTCCAGCATCTCCGCGACCCGGTACAGCACCTGCCCGCGGTTGTACGCCGTCGCCCCCGACCAGCCGGGGAACGCCTTGCGCGCCGCGGCGACCGCGTCCCGCGCGTCCTTGCCCGACGCGAGCGGGGCGTTGGCCAGATGCGTACCCTGGGAGTCGGTCACCTCGGCCACCCGTCCGCTCTCGGACCGGGGGAACTTGCCCCCGACGTACAGCTTGTAGGTCTTCCACACGGCCAGCCGCGGCGCGGCGGCCTTGGCGTTCTTCGCGGCCCTGGGCTTCTTCGCGGTCTCAGACATCGAGGTAGGCCTCCAGACCGTGGCGGCCGCCCTCGCGGCCGTGTCCCGACTCCTTGTAGCCGCCGAAGGGCGACGTCGGGTCGAACTTGTTGAACGTGTTGGACCACACCACTCCGGCGCGGAGCTGCTGCGCGACCTGGAGCATCCGCGAGCCCTTCTCCGTCCAGATCCCGGCGGACAGCCCGTACGGCGTGTTGTTGGCCTTGGCCACCGCCTCGTCGGGGGTCCGGAAGGTGAGGACGGACAGGACCGGGCCGAAGATCTCCTCGGTCGCGATCCGGTGCGCCTGGGTGACGCCGCGGAAGACCGTCGGCGCGAACCAGTAGCCCTCGCCCGGGAGTTCGCAGGGCGCCGTCCAGCGCTCGGCGCCCTCCTCCTCGCCGGAGCGGACCAGCTCGGTGATCCGGGCGAGCTGCTCGGCGGAGTTGATCGCGCCGACGTCGGTGTTCTTGTCGAGGGGGTCGCCGACCCGGAGGGTGGCCAGCCGCCGCTTCAGCGCGTCCAGCACCTCCTCCTCGACGGACTCCTGGACGAGCAGCCGCGAACCGGCGCAGCAGACCTGGCCCTGGTTGAAGAAGATGCCGTTGACGATGCCCTCGACGGCCTGGTCGACGGGCGCGTCGTCGAAGACGATGTTGGCGCCCTTGCCGCCGAGTTCGAGGCTCAGCCGCTTGTCCGTACCGGCGACGGTGCGGGCGATCTCCTTGCCGACGGCCGTCGACCCGGTGAACGCGACCTTGTTCACGTCCGGGTGCGCGGCCAGCGCCGCGCCGGCCGCGCCGTCACCGGTGACGATGTTGACCACGCCGCGCGGCAGCCCGGCCTCGCGGCAGATGTCCGCGAAGAACAGCGCGGACAGCGGCGTCGTCTCGGCGGGCTTGAGGACCACGGTGTTGCCGGTGGCCAGCGCCGGGGCGACCTTCCACGCCAGCATCAGCAGCGGGAAGTTCCACGGGATGATCTGGCCCGCGACGCCCAGCGGCTTCGGATCCGGGCCGAAGCCCGCGTGACCCAGCTTGTCCGCCCAGCCCGCGTGGTAGAAGAAGTGCGCGGCGACCAGCGGCAGATCGGAGTCCCGGGACTCGCGGATCGGCTTGCCGTTGTCGAGGGTTTCCAGGACGGCCAGCTCACGGGCGCGCTCCTGGACGATCCGCGCGATGCGGAAGAGGTACTTGGCGCGTTCGGCGCCGGGCAGCGCGGACCACGGGCCGAAGGCGCGGCGGGCGGCCCGCACGGCCGCGTCGACGTCCTCGTCCCCGGCGCGGGCGACCTCGGAGAGGACCTCCTCGGTGGCCGGCGAGACGGTCTTGAGGACGGCGCCGCCGGCCGCCTCGCGGAACTCACCGTCGACGAACAGCCCGTAGGACGGGGCGATGTCCACGACCGAGCGCGACTGCGGCGCCGGCGCGTAGCTGAAGAGTGAACTCGTAGTCATGGGTGCTCAGTCCACCGTCACGTAGTCGGGGCCGGAGTAGTGGCCGGTGCGCAGCTTCTGGCGCTGCATCAGCAGGTCGTTGAGCAGGCTGGAGGCGCCGAAGCGGAACCAGTCGGGGCTGAGCCAGTCCGCGCCCGCCGTCTCGCCGACGACGACGAGGTACTTCATCGCGTCCTTGGTGTTCCGGATGCCGCCCGCGGGCTTCACACCGACGCGGGTGCCGGTGCCGGCGTGGAAGTCGCGCACCGCCTCCAGCATCAACAGGGTGTTCGGCAGCGTCGCGTTGACGGCGACCTTGCCCGTGGAGGTCTTGATGAAGTCGGCGCCCGCGAGCATCCCGAGCCAGCTGGCGCGGCGGATGTTGTCGTACGTCGCGAGCTCGCCCGTCTCGAAGATCACCTTGAGGTGGGCCGCGCCGCCGTCGGGACGTGCGCAGGCCTCCTTCACGGCGCGGATCTCCTCGAAGACCTGGAGGTACCGGCCGGCGAGGAAGGCGCCGCGGTCGATGACCATGTCGATCTCGTCGGCCCCGGCCGCCACCGCCTCCCTGGTGTCGGCGAGCTTGACGGCGAGCGAGGCGCGTCCGGCCGGGAAGGCGGTGGCGACGGAGGCCACCCGCAGCGCGGCGCCGCCGCTCGCGGCGAGGGCCTCGCGGGCCGTGGCCGCCATGTCGGGGTAGACGCAGACGGCGGCGACCTGCGGGGTGCCGCGGTCGGTCGGGTCGGGGTGGCATCCCTTGGCGCACAGGGCCCGGACCTTGCCCGGGGTGTCGGCGCCTTCCAGGGTGGTCAGGTCGATCATGGAGATGGCCAGATCGATGGCGTACGCCTTCGCCTCGGCCTTCACCGAACGGGTGCCGAGCGAGGCGGCACGGGCTTCGAGGCCGACCGCGTCGACGCCGGGAAGACCGTGCAGGAAGCGGCGCAGAGCCGCGTCGGAGGACGTCACGTCCGGCGGGGCGGGGGCTCCGGGAGCCGGGGGCTGCGGGGAGTTGGGCATGGTCACAAGACGAGCATATCTACACGCGTAGCGTCCGGGCCAGAGAGGGTTTTTCGCCGACGGTCCCCGGGACCGGAAGATCGATGCGGGAACGCAACGTCCGGCATCCGGACGGTCCGGCAGAATCGGTGACATGACGAGCGAGCAGCCGGAGCAGAACGAGAACGCGCACCCCGCCGAGCCCGCCCAGCGCCCCGCGTACGCCGAGCGCTGCTACCGCTCGCCCGCCGGGATGGCCGGCGGCGTCCTGCTGCTCGCGCTGGGGGTGTGGCTCGGCGTGGAGGCGGCGCTCACCGGCAGCGGCCGCACCCCGTGGATCGCGCTCGCGGGCCTGCTGTTCATGGCGCCGCTCGTCGTCGCGTACACCCTGCGCCCCGCCGTCCACGCCGGGGACGAACGGCTGCGCGTCCGCAACCCGTTCCGGACCGTCACCGTCCCGTGGGGCACCGTCGAGTCCGTACGCTCCGGCTACTCCAGCGAGGTCGTCGCGGACGGGACCAAGTACCAGCTGTGGGCGATCCCCGTCTCGCTGCGCGCCCGCAAGCGCGCGGCCCGGCACAACGAGCGCGTCGCCTCCGGCCGCCCGCCCGCGCGCGGCGGCGGCCTCTTCGGCCTCGGCGGCGCCCCCGCCGTCGCGACCCCCGAGGACACCGAGGAGAAGCGCGCCCCCTCCGACCGCACCATCGACGAACTCCGCGAACTCGCCGAACAGCACGCCGACTCACCCCCGGCCCAGGGCCACGTCACCGTCCGCTGGGCCTACGAGATCCTCGGGCCGGCGGCCCTGGGGGCCGCGGCTCTGGTGGTGCTGTACGTCATGCGCTGAGGGGCGTCACCCGTCGGCGATCGCCTCGTTCTCCCTCGCCGAGACCCGGTACGACGAGTACCGCGTGGCACAGGAGGAGCGATGAGCGGGTACAGCAGCTGGGCCGAGGTGAAGCGGCGCAGGCGGGAGCGGGAGCCGGAGGTCTCGGAAGCCGAGTGGGCCGAGCGGAAGCGTGAGGCCCGTCAGGCCACCGAGGCGTTCGCGCTGGGACACCATCTGCGGGAACTCCGCGAGCACTTGGGGCTGACGCAGCGGCACATGGCGACGGTGCTCGGGGTCTCGCAGGCGCGGGTGTCGCAGATCGAGAGCGGCGAGGTGCGCAGCCTGGAGACGCTGCGCGCGTACGCCGCCGCGCTCGGCGCCCGGATCTCCGTCTCGCTGGAGTACGAGGGGCGCGTCATCGGGGCGGCGTGAGCCGGTCCTCGTCGCCGAAGAAGGCGTCGGCCTCGGCGCGCATCCGGGCGGCGTCCACGTGTGGCAGGTCCCGCCATCTGCGCTGGAGTTCCTCGACGGGTACGAAGCGGCGAGGGCCTCCGGGCCGTGCCGCGTCCGTCGCACGCGAAGCCGTCCCGGACGCGAGAGCGGCCAGGACGGCTTCGTGGTGGGACCGGAGTTCCGGCCCGGTGATGCGGCGCATGGGCGGCAGTGTGCCCGCTACTGCCCCCGTACGTCCGGGAGTTGGCCCCCTCAGACCCCCGCCGCCCGGGAAACGTCCGTCTTGAGGGCCTTCAGGAACTCCGCCGCGCGGGTGCGGGCCGCCGGGAGGGCGTCGTGGGTGGGGACGGGGAGGACCGTTTCCAGGTAGCACTTCAGCTTCGGCTCGGTGCCGCTGGGGCGGACGACGACGCGGGCGCTCTCGATGCCGCGTTCCGTGTCGCCCGCGAGGCGGTAGCGCAGGCCGTCGGTGGGCGGCAGCGTGTCGGTGCCGCGGGTGAGGTCCTCGGCCGAGGCGACGGCGAGACCGGCGAGGGTGCGCGGCGGGGTGGTGCGCAGCCGGGTCATGGCGTCGGCGATGAGGGAGAGGTCCTCGACGCGGACGGAGAGCTGGTCGCTGGCGTGCAGGCCGTGCCGGACGGCGAGGTCGTCGAGGAGGTCGGTCAGGGTGCGGCCGTCGCGCTTGAGTCCGGCGGCGAGTTCGGCGACGAGGAGGGCGGCGGTGATGCCGTCCTTGTCGCGGACGCCGTCCGGGTCGGCGCAGTAGCCGAGCGCCTCCTCGTAGGCGTAAGCCAGGTTCTCCACGCGGGCCAGCCACTTGAAGCCGGTGAGCGTCTCCTCGTACGGGGTGCCGGCCGCCTCCGCGATCCGGGAGAGCAGCGAGGAGGAGACGATCGTCGTGGCGAAGGCGCCCTCGGCGCCCTTGGCGACGAGGTGGGTGGCGAGCAGGGCGCCGACCTCGTCGCCGTGCAGCATCCGCCAGCCGCCGTCGGCGTCGGGGACGGCGACGGCGCAGCGGTCGGCGTCGGGGTCGTTGGCGAGGACGAGATCGACGGGCTCGCCGCGCTCGGCCGCGGCCCGCGCCGCGGCGAAGGCCAGGTCCATGGCGCCGGGCTCTTCCGGGTTGGGGAAGGCGACGGTGGGGAAGTCCGGGTCGGGCGCGGCCTGTTCGGCCACCGGCAGCGGCGCGGGGAACCCGGCGCGGACGAAGGCGGCCTCGACGGTCTCCGCGCCGACGCCGTGCAGCGAGGTGTGCACCGTCCGCAGCCCGCGGGGCGAGCCGGGGGTGAGGGTGCCGGCGGCGCGCTCCAGGTACGCCTCGACGATCTCCTCGCCGAGCACGTCCCAGCCGCTCTCGGGCCTGGGCACGCCGGAGAGCGGGCCGACGGCGTCGATCTCGGCGGCGATCTCGCTGTCCGCTGGCTGCACGATCTGCGCGCCGCCCAGCGAGTCCGCGTCCGGGTAGCCCTTGCCGAGGTAGACCTTGTACCCGTTGTCGCGGGGCGGGTTGTGGCTGGCGGTGACCATGACGCCCGCGACGGCGCCCAGCTTCCGTACGGCGAAGGCCAGTACGGGCGTGGGCAGGGTGCGGGGCAGCAGCGCGGCGCGCAGGCCCGCGCCGGTCATCACGGCGGCGGTGTCGCGGGCGAACTCGGCGCTCTTGTACCGCGCGTCGTAGCCGATGACGACGAGCCCGGGCCCGTCCTGGCCGGTCTCGCGGCCGCGCAGGTACGCGGCGAGTCCGGCGGCTGCGCGGATGACCACGGAGCGGTTCATCCGCAGCGGGCCGCCGCCCAGTTCGCCGCGCAGCCCGGCCGTACCGAAGCGGAGCGTGCCGGAGAAGCGCGCGGAGAGCTCCTCCGTCTCACCCGCCTCCAGGAGCGCGGTGAGCTCCTTGCGGGTGTCCGGATCGGGGTCCTCCTCGATCCAGGAGCGGACGGTGGATGCGATCGCCTCGTCGTGCACGGGTGTCTGCCTCTCCGGTACGGCTACGGGCCTGCGGCTGATGGGTTCTCGGCTGCGGTCGGGACGCGGCTCAGATGCGGTCGAGCACGCTGGCGAGCAGGGTGCCCATCCGGGACGCGGACTCCTTGCCCGCCTGGAGGACTTCCTCGTGGTTCAGCGGCTCACCGGTGATGCCGGCGGCGAGGTTGGTGACCAGGGAGATGCCCAGCACCTCGGCCCCCGCCTCGCGCGCCGCGATGGCCTCCAGCGTGGTGGACATGCCCACCAGGTCGCCGCCGATGGCGCGGACCATGCCGATCTCGGCGGGCGTCTCGTAGTGCGGCCCGGGGAGCTGGACGTAGACGCCCTCCTCCAGGGTGGTGTCGACCTCTTGGCAGAGGCCGCGGAGCCGCTTGGAGTACAGGTCGGTCAGGTCGACGAAGTTGGCGCCGACGATGGGCGAGACGGCGGTCATGTTGATGTGGTCGCTGATCAGGACCGGCTGGCCGGGGCGCATGCCCTCGCGCAGGCCGCCGCAGCCGTTGGTGAGGATGACGGTGCCGCAGCCGGCCGCGACCGCGGTGCGGACGCCGTGCACGACGCTGGCGACGCCACGGCCCTCGTAGTAGTGGCTGCGCCCGAGGAAGACCAGGACGCGCTTGCCGCCCGCCAGGTACGAGCGGACGCGGCCCGCGTGCCCGGCGACGGCGGGCGCCGGGAAGCCGGGCAGCTCGGTGACGGGGAAGTCGTGCTCGGGGGTGCCGAGCGCGTCGGCGGCGGGCACCCAGCCGGAGCCCATGACGAGGACGGCGTCGAAGCTGTCCACCCCGGTGATCTCCCGGAGCTTGGCGGCTGCCTCGCGGGCGGAGGCGTAGGGGTCGGAGTCGAGATGAGCAGTGGGATTAGCGTTCACGCGACGAGCGTAGCCGCTCTTCGCCTACGCGCGTAGAGCGAGGTCGGTCACGAAAACATTCCGTGGCCGGACGGCCGCGCGCGGTACCGGAGTGCGCTCAGCAGGGGCGCTTGCGCAGTTCCGTCACGTAGTCGTGCGGTGCGCCCGCCGACTCGGCCGCGTCGGCCACGTCGCCGAGATAGCGCGGCGAGGGCAGGCCGCCCTCGTAGCCGTTGAGGACGTAGGTCCACGCGGGCAGGTCGCCGTCGAGGGTGTGCACCAGCAGTCGGGTGCGGCGGTAGATGCCCAGCGGGACGCCCTCCCAGCCGTCCAGCGGCTCCTCGTCCATGGGGGCGACGTCGTACAGCGCGACGAAGACCTGCGCCGACGGCTCCTCGGCGAGGGTGGCGAGGGCGCCGTCCCAGCCCATGTCCTCGCCGCCGAAGGCCAGTCGCCAGCCGGTGATCCAGCCGGTGCAGCGGAGCGGCGAGTGCGGGGCCCGGCGCGCCATCAGCCGCGCGTCGAGGTTGGCGGCGAACGCGGCGTAGAGCGACATGAGGCAGAGCGTACGGGAGGGGAGGGGCGGGACGAGGCGGACTCCGGCGGACATACGGCCCCATTGGAGGGGGCGAGGGCGTGCGACGGGGGCGTGTGCGCGACAATGAAGTATGTGACTCGGATCGTGATCATTGGTGGCGGACCTGGCGGCTACGAGGCGGCGCTGGTGGCCGCACAACTCGGTGCGGAGGTGACCGTCGTCGACTGCGACGGTCTGGGCGGGGCCTCGGTACTCACCGACTGCGTCCCGTCCAAGACGCTGATCGCCACCGCAGAGGTGATGACGAACTTCGACTCCTCGTACGAGGAGCTCGGCATCCGCGTCGAGGACAGCACCCACGACCCGGACGACCCGGCCCGCGTCGTCGGCGTCGACCTCGGCAAGGTCAACCGACGGGTGAAGCGGCTCGCGCTCGCCCAGTCCCACGACATCACCGCCTCCGTCACCCGCGCCGGTGCCCGGGTGATGCGCGGACGCGGCCGGCTGGAGCCCTCGCAGGCGCCGGACGGCTCCCGCGAGGTCGTCGTCACGGCGGCGGACGGCTCCGAGGAGCGGCTGACGGCCGACGCCGTGCTGGTCTCCACCGGCGGCCACCCGCGCGAGATCCCGGACGCGCAGCCGGACGGCGAGCGGATCTTCAACTGGAAGCAGCTGTACGACATGGACGAGCTCCCCGAGGAGCTCATCGTCGTCGGCTCCGGTGTCACGGGCGCCGAATTCGCGGGCGCCTACCAGGCGTTGGGCTCGCAGGTCACGCTGGTCTCCTCGCGGGACCGGGTGCTGCCGGGCGAGGACCCGGACGCGGCGGCCGTGCTGGAGGACGTCTTCCGGCGCCGCGGCATGAACGTGATGAGCCGCTCCCGCGCGGCCTCGGCCAAGCGCGTGGGCGACCGCGTCGAGGTGACGCTCCAGGACGGCCGCGTGATCAGCGGCTCGCACTGCCTGGTCGCGGTCGGCGCGGTGCCCAACACCGGTGACATGGGCCTCGAAGAGGCCGGCGTGAAGCTGAAGGACTCGGGCCACATCTGGACCGACAAGGTCTCCCGCACCACCGCCCCCGGCGTGTACGCGGCGGGCGACTGCACCGGCGTCTTCGCGCTCGCCTCGGTGGCCGCGATGCAGGGCCGGATCGCGATGTACCACTACCTCGGCGACGCGGTCACCCCGCTCAACCTCCGTACGGTGTCCGGCAACATCTTCACCGACCCGGAGATCGCGACGGTCGGCTTCACGCAGGCCGACATCGACAACGGGACGATCGACGCGCGCGTGGTGAAGCTGCCGCTGCTGCGCAACCCGCGCGCCAAGATGCAGGGCATCAGGGACGGTTTCGTGAAGCTGTTCTGCCGTCCCGGTACGGGCATCATCGTCGGCGGTGTGGTCGTCGCTCCCCGGGCGAGTGAGCTGATTCATCCGATCTCGATTGCTGTGGACAACAATCTGACCGTCGAGCAGATCGCCAACACGTTCACCGTGTACCCCTCGCTGACCGGCTCGATCGCCGAGGTCGCGCGCCAGCTGCACACCCGGAAGACGGCCGAGGAGAGCTGATTCCCGGCGCTCCCGGGGCTGTTGGCCCCGGGAGCGCCGGCCCGGGCGCGGGGCTTATACCACGTCGAGGGTTCCCATATGGACAACTTCCGTTAATCGACGGAAGCTGCTGAAAACAGACGGTCGTTGGGGTTACTGTCAGTTTCGTGTTCGCTGCAGAACGTCGCCAATTGATCCTCGAAATGGTGCGGGCCAACGGAGCCGTGTCGCTCCGCGAGCTCGCCCGCGTCGTCCAGACCTCCGAAGTCACCGTACGCAGAGACGTGCGGGCGCTGGAGGCGGAAGGGCTGCTCGACCGTCGGCACGGCGGGGCGGTGCTCCCGGGAGGCTTCACCCGGGAGTCCGGGTTCCCGCAGAAGTCCCACCACGCCACGGCGGAGAAGACCGCCATCGCCGACCTCGCCGCCGGACTCGTCGAGGAGGGCGAGGCCATCGTCGTCGGCGCGGGCACCACCACCCAGGAGCTGGCCCGCCGGCTGGCCCGGGTGCCGGGCCTGACCGTCGTCACCAACTCCCTGCTCGTCGCCCAGGCGTTGGCGCACGCCAACCGGGTCGAGGTCGTGATGACCGGCGGCACCCTGCGCGGCTCCAACTACGCCCTGGTGGGCAGCGGGGCCGAACAGTCCCTGCACGGGCTGCGGGTCTCCCGCGCCTTCCTCTCCGGCGCCGGGCTCACGGCCGAACGCGGGCTCTCCACGTCCAACATGCTCTCCGCCAGCGTCGACCGGGCCCTCGTCCAGGCCGCCGCCGAGGTCGTCGTCCTCGCCGACCACACCAAGCTCGGCACCGACACCATGTTCCAGACCGTCCCGACCGACATCATGACGCGCCTGGTCACCGACGAGCCCGCCACCCAGGACGAGCGCGCGGGCGCCGAACTCCAGGCGCTCGCCGACCAGGGCGTCCAGATCGCTGTCGCGGGCTCGGGGCCCGGCGGCGAGGGCCACCAGGGCCAGGCACCCGGGCAGGCCGCGCCGGGGCACGGGCACGGTCCGGGGCACGGCTCAGGGTCCGGCGGGCTCAACGGCGGCGCGGGGCACCAGAATCCGGCGGCCGGCCGGCCGCCGGAGGCGGGCCGCGGACAGCCGCCCGTACCGGGCCCGCGCCGCAACTACCCGCAGGGCGCCATGGGTTCACCCGGCGGCCCGGGACAGCTGCGCGGCGGCGCCGTCCCGGCCGAGCAGGGGGTACGGCGCCGCTGAGGCGCTCCGTCCCGTACCGTCCCGCCGCCCCGGGGCAGCCTGGGCCGCCCGTCGTGCTGCTTTGTCACCGGTCCGCGCCCCGCGCGATCACATCTGCCAGTGCGCGGGCGACGGGGGCCGAGCACACCCCGAGGTGCACGAGGGCGTGGCCCGTCTCGTCGGCCCACGGGGTACGGACGTCCATCGCGGGCAGCTGCACGCCCGCGCGGGTGAGCACCGCCGCGAGCGCGTCCCGGGCCGCGAGTGCCTCCCGGACCATGGCATCGACGGGAGACGAAGTGGGGCCGCTGAGGGCCTCGTTGGGGATGTGTCGTGGTGCCGTCATGGGGGTTCCTTCCGCTGTTCGCCGTTTCTCTGTGTGAGCCGCGCGCGGTGGATTACTGTGCGTGGCCCGAGCAGTACGAGCATGTACCCGGACAAGGCCCCCGACGCCGCCGACGGGCTCGGCTTCCCCGTCGCACAGCGTGAGTTCCACACCTTCCACGGAGGGAGGCCGCACCATGCCACCACGACGGGTCATCACCGGCCGCAGCCAGAGTCCACGCCAACGCTTCGCCGAGGAGCTGCGGTTGCTCCGCACGCAACGCGGCGAAACCCTGCGCCAGCTCGGCGAGAAGCTGGGCTGGGACTGGTCGCTCTTCGGCAAGATGGAGAAGGGCGAGACACTGGGCAGCCCCGAGGTCGCCCAGGCCCTCGACCACTACTACGGCACCCCGGGCCTGCTCCTGGCCTTATGGGAGCTGGCCGCGGGCGACAACACCCAGTTCCGCGAACGCTACCGCCGCTACATGGCGCTGGAGTCCCAGGCGCTCAGCCTCTGGCACTTCGCGGTGAGCGTCCTCCCGGGCCTGCTCCAGACCCCGGCGTACGCACGGGAGGTGCTGGCGGCGGGTGGCTACCGAGAGCCGGAACTCACTCAGCAGGTGGATGCGCGGGTAGGCCGAAGGCAGTTGCTGGAAGGCAACGATGCGCCGCCGTTCCGCGTGATTCTGTCCGAAGCCTCGCTCCGAACCCCGTTGCGGGACGTCGGTGAGTGGCGAGAACAGCTGGAGTACCTGTCCGAAGCGTGCGAGCGCCCTCATATGACGCTCCATGTGCTGCCCCATGATGCTGGGTTGCACGGGTTGGTGAGCACGGACGTGATGTTCCTCAGGCTTCTTGACGGGCGTACCGTGGCGTACACGGAGTACGCCTCCCAGGGCGAACTCATCGAAGAAAACAGGCGAGTTGAGCGGCTGCAACGTGCTTACGATGCGATGCGCGACCTGGCTCTGTCCCCTGCCGAGTCGCGGAAGTTCGTCCTGCGGATGTTGGAGGAAGTGCCGTGCGATCCATCGATCTGAGCGCCGCGACCTGGCGTAAGAGCAGCTACAGCAACCCGGACGGCGGGCAGTGCGTGGAGGTCTCCGACGACTTCGCCGCTGTGGTGCCGGTGCGTGACAGCAAGGCGCCGGGTGGTCCGGTGCTGGTGTTTCCGGCGGAGGGCTGGGCCTCGTTCGTGTCCGCTCTCCAGGTGCGCCGCTGAGCCCTTGACTTGTGCGCGACGCACTGACGGCCCTGTGCAGAGCTGGAGGCCGCCCCGCACACGACGAGGGCCGTGGCGTCCGGTTCGGGTGAACCGGACGCCACGGCCCTCGCGGTGTTTCGGTGTCAGTCCTTGATCTCGCAGATGACGGTGCCCGCCGAGAGCGAGCCGCCGATCTCCGCCTGCAGGTCCTTGACGGTGCCGGAGCGGTGCGCGTTCAGCGGCTGCTCCATCTTCATCGCCTCCAGGACGACGACGAGTTCGCCCTCCTCGACCTGCTGGCCCTCCTCGACCGCGACCTTGACGATCGTGCCCTGCATCGGCGAGGCGAGCGCGTCACCGGAGGCCGCCGAGCCGGACTTCTTGCCCGCCTTGCGCTTCGGCTTCCGCGCCGCGCCGGCAGCGGCGGCACCGGGCGCCGCCGTCACACCCAGCGACGAGGGCAGCGACACCTCCAGACGCTTGCCGCCGACCTCGACGACGACGGTCTCGCGGCCGCCCTCGCCGTCCTCCTCCTCGGCACCGCCGGCCGGGGCGAAGGGCTTGATGTCGTTGACGAACTCCGTCTCGATCCACCGGGTGTGGACGTCGAACGGGGCGTCGGGGCTGCCGTTCACCTCGGGCGCGAAGGCCTTGTCCGCGACCACCGTGCGGTGGAACGGGAGGGCCGTGGCCATGCCCTCGACGGTGAACTCCTCCAGCGCCCGCGCCGCCCGCTGAAGCGCCTGCTGCCGCGTCGCGCCGGTGACGATCAGCTTCGCGAGCAGCGAGTCCCAGGCGGGGCCGATGACCGAACCGGACTCGACGCCCGCGTCCAGCCGGACGCCGGGACCGGCCGGCGGGTCGAACTTGGTGACCGTGCCGGGGGCGGGAAGGAAGTTGCGTCCCGGGTCCTCGCCGTTGATCCGGAACTCGAAGGAGTGGCCGCGCAGTTGCGGGTCGTCGAAGCCGAGCTCCTCGCCGTCGGCGATCCGGAACATCTCGCGGACCAGGTCGATGCCGGTGATCTCCTCGGTCACCGGGTGCTCGACCTGGAGGCGGGTGTTGACCTCCAGGAAGGAGATCGTGCCGTCCTGGCCGACGAGGAACTCCACGGTGCCGGCGCCCGCGTAGCCCGCCTCGCGCAGGATCGCCTTGGACGCGCGGTACAGCTCCTCGTTCTGTTCCTGGCTCAGGAACGGCGCGGGCGCCTCCTCGACCAGCTTCTGGTGGCGGCGCTGGAGCGAGCAGTCACGGGTGGAGACCACGACGACGTTGCCGTGCTTGTCCGCGAGGCACTGCGTCTCCACGTGCCGCGGACGGTCCAGGTACCGCTCGACGAAGCACTCGCCGCGGCCGAACGCGGCCACCGCCTCGCGCACCGCCGAGTCGTACAGCTCGGGGACCTCCTCCAGCGTGCGGGCGACCTTCAGGCCGCGGCCGCCGCCGCCGAAGGCGGCCTTGATGGCGATGGGCAGGCCGTGCTCCTCGGCGAAGGCGACGACCTCCTCCGCGCCGGACACCGGGTCCTTGGTGCCCGCGACGAGCGGGGCGCCCGCGCGCTGCGCGATGTGCCGCGCGGCGACCTTGTCACCGAGGTCGCGGATGGCCTGCGGGGGCGGGCCGATCCAGGTGATGCCCGCGTCGATGACGGCCTGCGCGAAGTCGGAGTTCTCGGACAGGAATCCGTAACCGGGGTGGATGGCGTCCGCGCCCGAATCGGCCGCGGCCTTCAGCACCTTGTCGAAGTCCAGGTAGCTGGCGGCCGGGGTGTCACCGCCCAGTGCGAACGCCTCGTCGGCCACGCGGACATGCAGCGCGTCCCGGTCCGGCTCCGCGTAGACGGCGACGCTCGCGATGCCCGCGTCCCGGCAGGCCCGGGCGACACGGACGGCGATTTCGCCGCGATTAGCGATGAGCACCTTGCGCACGATGTCTCCCTACTTGGCGCTGCGCCGCAACAAATTACGAGGCGAGTTTAGGTACTGACGACACACACGCCGAGCTCGTATGGGGGGTGAGCTTGCCCACACAGAGTGTTACCCGAGTCCGCAGCGACCCCCGCCCTTCCTTGTCCCACCAAGGTACGCCGCCTTCGGTAATCCGCTGGTCATCATTCTGTGTGGTCAAGGTCTCTGTCCGGTCGGGGAGCTGAACCTCCCGCGTCTTTGTGGGAACCCTACGAACGCCGGACGGAATCTTTGCTTTCGGTCCGTCCTCTTGCCGGGGGTGATACCCGTAAGTAGCGTCGGTGCGCGCAGCGACGTACTTCCGGTAACGGGCGGCATTCCGCCGGGCTTCCGGCCGGACGTACGCGCGGACGGTGAGTCGGCCGCCGGGCCGGTGACGAGGAAGCAGGTGGGGCGGGTGGCAGTCAGACGCCCGGTGGCCGCGGTGGCGGCGCTGGTCCTGGTGGTCGAGGCGGTGGGGATCGTCTTCCTCAACCTCGTGCTGGGGCTGGTCGTCGACGACCAGGCGATGTCCCTCGCGGGGCTCGCGCCGCACGCGATGTCCGTCTCGACGTGGATCGCCGGCGCCCTCTTCGGCGCCTATCTGCTGCTCTGCGCGGCGGTTCTGCTCCGCACGGCCCTCACCGACAAGGCTCCCGCGGGCTTCTTCCGCATCCTGCTGATCAGCGCGGCGGTCGTGCACGGGCTGCTGGGCGCGGCGACGGTCGGCCTCGTCGGCTGGCTCGCCTTCCTCTTCATGATGCTGGTGCTGGGCGCGCTGGTCTGGACGCTGGTCTCTTACGGCGAGGGCCGGCCGGCCGCGGAGGAGACGCCGGCTGCGGCGAGTTGAGGTCCTGCGGGCCGCGTTGCGTTCGGTGCATCCCGGGGTGCGGGTGCGTCGTGGCTCGGGGTTCGCGCAGTTCCCCGCGCCCCTTTTCGCGGGCTCACCCCGCGCGGTGCCGTTGCGTTCAACGGGGTTGTTCTGCGCCGCCGTTGACGGGTGCGGCGCCGTCGTGGCTCGGGTCTTGCGCAGTTCCCCGCGCCCCTTTCCTGGGCTCACCCCGCTTGGGAGGTCTGCGCCGAGGCGTAGGGCCGGCAAGCGTAGGCCCGCCACGGTGCGGGGGACGTTTCGTCCAACGGGGTGCCCCTGTAGGTCCGTTGACGGGTGCGGCGCCGTCGGGCGCGGTCGCGCAGTTCCCCGCGTCCCTTTCGGGGCGCTCAGCAGCAGCGGCCGCCCTCTCGGGGGTCCTGGTCGCGGCGGTCCGTGCGGTGGTGTTCGAACTCGCGGCGGGTCATGACCCGGGTGTGCGGGTCCCGTTCGCGGGCGCGGGCCGCGTACCGCTCGTACGCGTGCTCGCCGTTGAGTTCGCGGACGTACCAGAGCAGCCAGGCGCCGGCGTGCCGCAGCCGCGCGGCGGCGCCGCCCCCCGCCCTGAGGCGGGGTGCGGCGCCGGGGTCGTGCGGAAGGGCGGCGCGGGTCACGGCGCGGCTCCGTCGGAGCCCGCGGTGGCCGCGGCCAGTTCGCGCTTCTCCTCGGCGGTGGCGATCAGCCCGGAGGGGGCCACCAGCTTCGATTCCACGTACTCGTCCTCCCGGGTGGGCAGCGATCCGCCCCCGCGGACCGCCTTGACGCACACGACGGCACAGGCCACGACGATGACGAGGGTCAGTACCGCGAACACCGCCGACAGTGTGCCGGTGACGGTTGAATTGTGGACCACGGTCCGCATCTCGTCGAGTGAACCTGCCGGGGCCAGCACCTTGCCCTGCTCCAGCGCGTCCTGGTACTTGCCGCGCTGCGCGAAGAAGCCGACGGTCGGGTCGGCGGAGAAGACCTTCTGCCAGCTCGCCGTCATCGTGACCGCGAGTGCCCAGAGCAGCGGAAGTCCCGTCACCCAGGCCCACTTGAGCCGCCCGGCCTTGATCAGCAGCGTGGTGGCGACGGCCAGCGCGATGGACGCGAGGAGCTGGTTCGCGGTGCCGAACAGCGGGAAGAGCTGGTTGATCCCGCCGAGCGGGTCGGTGACGCCGACCCACAGGAAGTAGCCCCAGGCGAGGACGACGAGGGCCGAGGTGATCCAGATGCCGGGCTTCCAGGTCTTGTCGCGGAAGCGGGGGATCATGTTGCCGAGGGTGTCCTGGAGCATGAAGCGGCCGACGCGGGTGGCGGCGTCGACGGCGGTCAGGATGAACAGCGCCTCGAACATGATGGCGAAGTGGTACCAGAAGGACATCATGCCCTCGCTGCCGAACGCCTTCGCGAGGATGACGGCCATGCCCACCGCGAGCGTCGGCGCCCCGCCCGTCCTGGCGACGAGGCTCTCCTCGCCCACCTGGTCGGCCATGGACTGGAGTTGGTCGGGCGTGATGTGGAAGCCGAAGCCCTGCACGGCCTGCGAGGCCGACTGGAGGCTGTCGCCGAGGACGCCCGCCGGGGCGTTCATCGCGTAGTACAGGCCCGGGTCGATGACGCAGGCGGCGACCAGCGCCATGATCGCGACGAAGGACTCCATCAGCATCGAGCCGTAGCCGATGAGCGGGACCTGGCTCTCCTTCTCGATCATCTTCGGGGTGGTGCCCGAGGAGATCAGCGCGTGGAAGCCGGAGAGCGCGCCGCAGGCGATGGTGATGAACGCGAAGGGGAACAGCGAACCGGCGAAGACCGGCCCGTTGCCCTGGGTGGCGAACTCGGTCAGCGAGGGCGCCGCCAGGTCGGGGTTGGCCAGCAGCACGCCGACGGCGAGCAGCACGATCGTGCCGACCTTCATGAACGTCGACAGGTAGTCGCGCGGCGCGAGCAGCATCCACACCGGCAGCACGGACGCGACGAACCCGTAGACCACCAGGCAGATCACCAGCGTCCTGGGGGAGAGGACGAACATCTCGCCCCACGGCGCCTCGGCGACCCAGCGGCCGCTGACGATCGCGAGCAGCAGCAGTCCGACCCCGATCAGGCTGATCTCGGCGACCCGGCCGGGGCGCAGATAGCGCAGGTAGACGCCCATGAAGAGGGCGATCGGGATGGTCATCGAGATCGAGAAGGTGCCCCAGGCGGACTCGGCCAGGGACTGCACGACGATCAGCGCGAGCACCGCGAGGATGATGATCATGATCGCGAACACGGCGATCAGCGCGGCGATTCCGCCGACCCGGCCGATCTCGTCCCGCGCGATCTGGCCCAGCGACTTGCCGTTCCGCCGCATCGAGAAGAAGAGAACGACCATGTCCTGCACGGCGCCGGCCAGGATCACGCCGACGATGATCCAGATCGTCCCCGGCAGATAGCCCATCTGCGCCGCGAGCACCGGGCCGACCAGCGGCCCCGCGCCCGCGATGGCGGCGAAGTGGTGGCCGAAGAGCACCCGCCGGTCCGTGGGGTGGAAGTCCACGCCGTCGTCGTGCCGTTCGGCCGGGGTGGCCCGGGTGTCGTCGGTGACGAGGACCTTGCGGGCGATGAAGCGGGCGTAGAACCGCTGCGCGATGAGGTACGAGCCGACGGCGGCGGCCACGATCCAGATCGCGGAGATCTTCTCGCCCCGCGACAGCGCGAGCGCCGCCCAGCCCGCCGCTCCGACGGCGGCCACGCAGATCCAGACGGCTGTGCGCGGGAGGGTGCGTCCGGTAGTACGCGGGGCTATGTCCGGTGGCGAGTTTCTGGACACTCCGTCGTGCCTTTCGATCGGTGGCCGCAGCACCGCGCGGAGGCCGCCCGGAACTGCGTGTGCGTTGCACGGGCGATGCTAATCAGGCACGACGGACCTGAAGATCTCGATTGAGCGACGTTTCTCCCGGTAAGCCCACCCCTCAACATCCGTTCCGGGACGGCGATTTCCGGCCGCCCGGAACATCGGGAGGAAACGGGCGGAGCCCGGCGTCCGACTCAGACCCAGAGGTCGGTGACCGGGGTGCCCAGCTCGCCGAGCAGCCTGCGCAGCAGGGGCAGCGACAGCCCGATGACGTTCCCGTGGTCGCCCTCGATCCGCTCGACGAACGGCGCGGAGCGCCCGTCCAGCGTGAACGCGCCCGCCACGTGCAGCGGTTCGCCCGAGGCCACGTACGCCGCGATCTCGGCGTCCGAGGGTTCGCCGAAGCACACCGTGGTGGAGGCGGTGGCCGAGGCGCGGTCGCCGCTGCGCGCGTCGATCACGCAGTGGCCGGTCTGGAGCACGCCGCTGCGCCCGCGCATCGCCTTCCAGCGGGCCGTCGCCTCCTCGGCGTCGGCGGGCTTGCCCAGCGCGGCGCCGTCCAGCTCCAGCACCGAGTCGCAGCCGATCACCAGCGCGTCCGCCGCCTCGGGGCGCCCGGCCACGGCCGCGGCCTTCGCCTCGGCCAGCAGCAGCGCCAGTTCGTGCGGGGTGCTCGCGGACAGCGCGTCCTCGTCGACGCCGCTGACGATCACCTCGGGCGCCATCCCGGCCTGCCGGAGCAGCCCGAGCCGGGCGGGTGAGGCGGAGGCGAGAACGAGACGGCGGGCCGGTCCTGCGGCGGGGGTGGTGTCCGTGGTCATGGCCGTCATCGTAGGGAACCCCCGGCGGCCGGACGATGCCGGGCGTTCAGTGGATGCCGGTGGTCAGCAGCAGGGCGAGCAGGGCGACGACGGGCAGCAGCCACCCCAGCCGGCGGAGCTTCGCCTCGGCGGCGCGCAGCTCCCGCGGCGGCTCGTCGCGTGGATCGGACCAGAGCATCAGTCCATCGTGCGCCGCCCCGCCGCGCCCGCGCCTGAGTACGCGTACTCAGGCCGCGCCCCGGTCCTGCCCGATGCCGGGCAGGACGGGGACGGTCCGTCACCGGACGGTCACCCCGGACCACCGGTGACGCGCAACTCCCGCCTCAGGCGGGCCAGTACGCCGTGCGCCAGGCCGTCGGGCCCGGGTGCGGCACACGGCGCGGGACCGTGCGGGCCGGGTCGGACCACTCGGTGTGGCGGGCGGCCGCGCCCGCCGCCCCGGCCAGGGCCGCCAGCTCACCGGCGGCCCTGGCCCGGACCACCGCCAGCGCGGCGGCCAGTTCCTCCGGGGTCGGATTGCCGCGCACGACCTTGATCGGCGGGATGGGCGGGTGCTCCCCGGGGCCCGGTGTCTGTGCGGATGCCTCGGTGGGCTCGTGGGTCTCGTGGGACTCCGGCATCGTGGACGCCTCCTCGCGGTCCTGCGGGCCTTGCGTCGGACTGCTCGACGTGCCCGCGCGCCGCTCGCTCGCGGTGCGCGGGCACGAGGTGCTTACAGCGGGATGTTGCCGTGCTTCTTCGGCGGCAGCTGCTCGCGCTTGGTGCGCAGCTGCCGTAGTCCGCGCGTGATGTGCCGCCGCGTCTCCGACGGCATGATCACGGCGTCCACATACCCGCGTTCGGCCGCGGTATACGGG
This sequence comes from Streptomyces sp. HNM0574, assembly GCF_012726235.1. Classification (GTDB taxonomy): domain Bacteria; phylum Actinomycetota; class Actinomycetes; order Streptomycetales; family Streptomycetaceae; genus Streptomyces. Next base: position 405,608 of record NZ_JAASAH010000002.1, on the reverse strand, counting down.
TTGAGCAGCGTGTCCTCGTACTCCTGGGTGAGCTCGGCGCGCAGGTCCTCGCGCTCGTCCTCGGGGGCGGCGGCGAGGGTCTTGCGGTGCAGGATGTTGACCGCGCCCTGCGCGCCCATGACGGCGATCTGCGCCGTGGGCCAGGCGAAGTTGAGGTCGGCGCCCAGGTGCTTGGAGCCCATCACGTCGTACGCGCCGCCGAACGCCTTGCGGGTGATGACCGTGATCAGCGGGACGGTGGCCTCCGCGTACGCGTAGATCAGCTTGGCGCCGCGGCGGATGATGCCGTCGTACTCCTGGTCCGTGCCCGGCAGGAAGCCCGGCACGTCGACGAAGGTCAGCACCGGGATGTTGTACGCGTCGCAGGTGCGGACGAAGCGCGCGGCCTTCTCGCTCGCGTCGATGTTCAGGCACCCGGCGAACTGCATCGGCTGGTTGGCGACGACGCCGACCGACTGGCCCTCGACCCGGCCGAACCCGGTGATGATGTTCGGCGCCCACAGCGCCTGCGTCTCCAGGAACTCCCCGTCGTCCAGCACGCCTTCGATGGCGCTGTGCATGTCGTACGGCTGGTTCGCGGAGTCCGGGATGAGGACGTCCAGCTCGCGGTCCTCGTCCGAGGTCTCCAGATCGGCCTCCTCGGGGAAGACCGGCGGCTCGGACAGGTTGTTCGACGGCAGGTAGGACAGCAGGCCCTTGACGTACTCCACCGCGTCCTTCTCGTCACCCGCCATGTGGTGCGCGACGCCGGAGGTGGTGTTGTGCGTCCGGGCGCCGCCCAGCTCCTCGAAGCCGACGTCCTCGCCGGTGACGGTCTTGATGACGTCCGGGCCCGTGATGAACATGTGCGAGGTCTGGTCCACCATCACCGTGAAGTCCGTGATGGCCGGGGAGTAGACCGCGCCGCCCGCGCACGGGCCCATGATCAGGCTGATCTGCGGGACGACGCCGGAGGCGTGCACGTTCCGGCGGAAGATCTCGGCGAACAGGCCCAGCGCGACGACGCCTTCCTGGATGCGCGCGCCGCCGCCGTCGTTGATGCCGATGACCGGGCAGCCGGTCTTCAGCGCGAAGTCCATGACCTTGACGATCTTCTCGCCGTACACCTCGCCGAGCGAGCCGCCGAAGATCGTGAAGTCCTGCGAGTACACGCAGACGGGACGGCCGTCGACGGTGCCGTACCCGGTGACGACGCCGTCGCCGTAGGGGCGGTTCTTCTCCAGGCCGAAGTTGGTCGAACGGTGCCGGGCGAACTCGTCCAGCTCCGTGAACGAGCCCTCGTCGAGCAGGAGATCGATCCGCTCACGGGCCGTCAGCTTGCCCTTCGCGTGCTGCTTCTCCACCGCGCGCTCCGAGCCCGCGTGAGTCGCCTCGGCGGCACGGCGCTCGAAGTCCGCGATCTTGCCCGCGGTGGTGTGGATGTCGGGGCTGTGCTGTTCACGCGGCTCGGACATCAGCGTGCGGCTCCTACTCGTTCGTCGGGCGTGAGAGTGGTGCGTGAGGGGACCGGTCGGAACTGTCGTCGGACGGCTACGTGCGGCTACCGCCGATTACTGGTTCGTAGGCTATCGGCGCTGGGCCGATTCGGCGGTGCGGCGTTGGTCACGGTCCGACCCGCCCAATTCCCCACGCCCCCACCCTTCCCCCCTTTCTCGGACATCCCCTCCGGCGGCTCACCGGGGGCGGAACCCGGACGTCCGCATGGCTCGGCGGCGGGCGGCGACGGGCCGCCTACGCTGGCCCGATGACGCCGAACTCGCCGAACTCGCCCGACGGTCCCGGCAGCCAGGACGGCCCCGAGGACGCGGACCGCCCCGCGAGCCGCTGGACCGACCTCGACCGCCCGCCGCTCGACGCCGCCGCCCTGCGCCGCGCCCTGCTCCGCCCCGACGCGCTGTGGACCGCGCTGGAGGTGGTGCAGCGGACCGGCTCCACCAACACCGACCTCGCCGAGCGCCTCCGCGCCGGGGAGCGCCTGGACGAGGGCACCGTGCTCGTCGCCGAGGAGCAGACGGCCGCCCGGGGCCGGCTCGACCGGCAGTGGAGCGCCCCGCCCCGCTCCGGGCTGTTCGTCTCCTTCGTGCTCAAGCCCGCCGTCCCGCAGGACCGTTGGGGCTGGCTGCCGCTGCTCGCCGGGGTCGCCACGGCCTCCGCCGTCGCCCGCACGGCCGGGATCGACACCGCGCTGAAGTGGCCCAACGACCTGCTCGCCGACGTCGGGGGCGAGGAGCGCAAGGTCGGCGGCATCCTCGCCGAACAGGCGGGCGAGGGCACCGTCGTGCTCGGCCTCGGCCTGAACGTCTCCCTCAAGGCCGCCGAACTCCCCGTCCCCACGGCCGGTTCGCTGACCCTCGCGGGCGCGCACGCCGCCGACCGCGACCCCCTGCTCCGCGCCGTCCTCCGCTCCTTCGACGACTGGTACGGCCGCTGGACGGCGACCGGCGGCGACCCCACCGAGAGCCGTCTGCTGGAGGCCTACGCGGCGGGCTGCTCCACCCTCGGCCGGACGGTGCGGGCCGAACTCCCGGGCGGCGAGCACCTGACGGGCGAGGCCGTCGCGGTGGACGGGGACGGACGGCTCGTCCTCGCCACTGAGCAGGGAGTTCAGCGTCCGGTGGGGGCCGGGGACATCGTGCATCTCCGCCCGGCGCCGGGAGAGTGAGCCAGCCCACAGCTGCCGTATTGTGGACAGCCGGTGGGCGCGGTACGGGTTCGTACGGCGGTGCGGTTCGCCGCCCCGGCGGTACGGAAACGGCGCGCCTCCTCGGCGCGGTACGCGGGCCGGGGCGGCCCGGACGGGCAGGACCGCGAAGAACGCCGAGCACACAGAACGGAAGGGCAGTGCGCAGGGACGACCGGACCTCGCGGAGGGGCGGGCAGTGACCGTGGACGAACCGGACACCCCCGCCACCGGACCCGAGCCAGAGCCGACCGGACCGCAGCCGGCCGGCCGGGAAGCGGCGGAGCCCGCGGCCCCGGCGGAGCCCGCCGAACCGGCCGACGCACCCGCCCCCGGCGGCGCACGCAGGGGGACGGAGGACGACCCCAGCGCGCTCGGCATCGAGGAGCTGATCCTCGGCTCGGAGCGGCAGTACAACCCGTTCCAGGCGGCCCGCGCGGCGGGCGTCTCGATGGAGCTCGCCTCCCGCTTCTGGCGCGCGATGGGCTTCGCCGACGTCGGCCAGGAACGCGCGCTCACCGAGGCCGACGTCCTCGCCCTGCGCCGCCTCGCCGGTCTCGTCGAGGCGGGCCTGCTGAGCGAGGCGACGGCGGTGCAGGTCGCGCGCTCCACGGGCCAGACCACGGCCCGGCTCGCCGACTGGCAGATCGACTCCTTCCTGATGGGCCTCACCGAGCCCCCCGAGCCCGGCATGACGCGGAACGAGGTCGCCTACCCGCTGATCCAGCTGCTGCTGCCGGAGCTGCAGGAGTTCCTGGTCTACGTCTGGCGCCGGCAGCTGGCCGCGGCCACCGGACGCGTCGTGCAGGCGATGGACGACGAGGACACCGTGGACCGGCGGCAGGCCATCGGCTTCGCCGACCTCGTCGGCTTCACCCGGCTCACCCGCCGCCTGGAGGACGACGAACTCGGCGAACTGGTCGAGGCGTTCGAGACCACGGCCGCCGACCTGGTCGCCGCGCACGGCGGCAGGCTGATCAAGGCGCTCGGCGACGAGGTGCTCTACGTCGCCGAGGAGGCGGGCACGGCGGCCGAGATCGGGCTCCGCCTGATCGAGACGATGAGCAACGACGACACGATGCCGGAGCTCCGCGTCGGCATCGCCTTCGGCACCATGACGACCCGCATGGGCGACGTCTTCGGCAACACCGTCAACCTGGCCAGCAGGCTGACGTCGATAGCGCCGAAGGACACCGTGCTCGTCGACGGCGAGGTGCGGGCCGAGCTGATCGCGGCCGAGGAGGCGCCGGAGTCGGAGAAGGAGGCGGCCGAGGAGCCCGGCTTCCGGTTCGCGCTCCAGCCGCTCTACCAGCGCCCGGTCCGCGGCCTCGGCGTCGTCGAGCCGTGGATGCTCACCCGCCGCCCCTGAGCCGCCGCTGACCTGCACCGCCGCCCGTACGGCCGTCCCCCTGCCGGGAGTTGGTCCGCGATCACCCCTGCCCGGTGTCGGTGGCGGGACGTAGAGTGGGCGCCGATGTGAGCGAGCGTTAACCGGGAGGCCGAGATGGTCAGCGAAGAGCGGTACGGCGAGTGGGTGCTGGTCCGCAGGGACAGCGGGACGCATGTGGCGGAGCTCGTCCTCGACCGGCCCCGCGCGATGAACGCGGTCTCCACCGAGATGGCCCGCTGCATCAGCGACGCCTGCGCGGCCCTCGCCCAGGACAAGGACGTCCGCGCGACGGTCCTCACCTCCTCGAACGCGCGCGCCTTCTGCGTCGGCGCCGACCTGAAGGAACGCAACGCGCTGAGCGACGAGGAGCTGGCGCAGCAGCGCCCGTACACCCGCGCCGCGTACACCGGCGTGCTCGATCTGCCGATGCCCAGCATCGCCGCCGTGCACGGCTACGCGCTCGGCGGCGGCTTCGAACTCGCCCTCTCCTGCGACGTGATCGTCGCCGACCCGACGGCCGTGGTCGGGCTGCCCGAGGTGTCCGTCGGGGTCATCCCGGGCGGCGGCGGCACCCAGCTGCTGCCCCGCCGGGTCGGCGCCGCGCGCGCCGCCGAACTGGTCTTCACCGCGCGCCGGGTCGAGGCGGCCGAGGCGGCCGGCATCGGCCTCGTCGACCAGCTCGTCGAGGAGGGCGAGGACGGGGAGCAGGCGCTCGCCCTCGCCGCCCGGATCGCCGCGAACTCGCCGGTCGGGCTGCGCGCCGCCAAGCGGGCGCTGCGCACCGGCTGGGGCATGGCGCTGCCCGACGGGCTGGAGGCCGAGAACGAGGCGTGGCGCGAGGTCGCCTTCTCCGGGGACCGCGCGGAGGGCGTCGCCGCCTTCAACGAGAAGCGGAAGCCGGACTGGCCGGGGGAGTGAGCCCCGCGCCCGCGGCCGGCGAGCACGGGCGGTGACACAGGGTGAGGGGTGAGGCAGCGGTACGCGGCGCGGGCTCTTAGCCTTGGCCGTATGGGTGAGGACGCGCGGCTGCGGGCCGTGGTCGGGCTGGCGCAGGCGATGGCCGCCGCGCAGGCGGCGGCACGTCCCGCGTCCCCCGAGGGGCGGTCCGTGCCCCCGGGCGATCTGCTCGCCGACCGGCACCGGGACGTCGTGCACGCGGCGGCGCTGGGCGCCAGGTCCGCGCTGGACGGCTCCTTCGCCGCGGTGTCGGTGTGGGAGCGCGAGCGGGGCAGGCTGCGGGTCCTGACGAACGTGGGCGAGCTCGCCGGGGACGAGCGCGAGTTCCCCGAGGACGAGTCGTACCCGGTGCACGACTTCCCCGAGGTCACCGAGTTCCTGCACGAGCGCTGGGCCGGGGGTGTGCAGGAGCAGCGGGCCTGGGTCGAGACCCGCGAGGGCGCGCACGCGGGCACGGGCGCGTACTGCCACCAGCGGGTCGCCGCGCTGCGCCGCCGGGGCCGGGGCAGCTGTGTCGTCGCGCCGATCGTGCTGCACGCCCGCGCCTGGGGCGAGCTGTACGTCGCCCGGGGCGTGGACGCGCCCGTCTTCGGGCCGGAGGACGCCGACTTCGCGACGGTCCTCGCCGCGATCGTCGCCGCGGGCATCGCGCAGAACGAGCGGCTGGAGGAGGTGCGGCTGCTCGCCTTCACCGACCCGCTGACGGGCCTGGCCAACCGCCGCGCCGTCGACATACGGCTGGACGACGGCCTGGCCGAGCACCGCGTCGAGAACACCGTCGTCTCCCTCGCGGTCTGCGACGTCAACGGCCTGAAGCGGGTCAACGACACCTACGGGCACGAGGCGGGCGACCGGCTGCTGGAGCGCTTCGGCTCGGTGCTGTCGCTGTGCGCCGCGATGCTCCCCGGCACGCTCGCCGCCCGGCTCGGCGGCGACGAGTTCTGCCTGCTCGCGGTCGGGCCCACGGCCGATGAGATGGTCCGCGTCGCCGAGGAGGTGTGCCGCCGGGCGGCCGGGCCGGCCGGGAGCGAGGGCGTGGCCTGCGGCGTCGCGTCCACGGGCGACCCCGTCGGGGAGGTGCGCTCGGGGCGGCGGCTGTTCCGGCTGGCGGACGCGGCGCAGTACCGGGCGAAGTCGACGCGGGCCACGAAACCGGTGGTCGCGGGCCGGGACGGCGGCGTCTGGGACCCCGTCGTCCGCCTCGCCGACGCGCCCGCCGACCCGGGCACCGGCGAACGCCGCCGCTTCCGCGGCTCCTGAGCGCGCGCCGACGCGGCCGTCAGCGGCCGGACGGGCGGCGGGCGGCGCGGAGCAGCAGGGCGCCGCCGACGCAGACGAAGCCGAGTCCGCCCGCGACGTAGGGCGCCGTCTCGGCGCCGCCGGTGTCGGCGAGCCGCGTCGGCTGTGCCACGGCGTGCGTCGCGACGGCGGAGCCCTCGCCGACGGTGTAGTCCTGCGCCGGGCCGGGCGACGGAAGCCCGGGAGAGGCGGAAGCGGAATCTGTGGCTGAGGGTGTGGAGGGGATTCCTCGCTCCGGTGACGCCTTCGCCGTCGGGACGAACCAGAGAGCGAAGAGCACCGTTCCGGCGGCGGCTGCCGTCACGAGCGGGCGGCGGTGTGCGGACATGGCGGACTGTCCGGCTCCAGCCACAAAGAACCCCTTCCGAGTGCATCGCTCCTGCGCAGACGCAGTGAACTGGCGGCGTGGGCAACGATGTTACTGATTGGGGCGGGTCGCAGGGAAGTCGAGGCCGACGTGCCCCCTACTCTCCGTGGCATGACTTCTGACGAGACATCAAACGGACTTCCGCAGGTGCGTCTCCGGGTGGAACTGGTCGTCGAAATCGCCGATCCGGAAGCTCTCGCCCGAGCCGCGCTCGACCGCATCGACAGCGACGCGCTGCTCCCCGACGACGAGCGCGGGCACGCCAGGGAGATCGTCGGCAGGGACGCGGGCGAGGCCATCGCGTACCTCGTCGACCCCGTCGACCTGGTCTCCGAGCTCCCCGGCGTCGAGCTGTCCCACGCGACCTGGGGCAGCGAGGCCGCCGAGGTCGACCCGGAGTGGGACGACGAGGACGACGAGGACGACGAGAACGCGGCAGGTGAGGAGGTGTACGACGTGCCCGTCGGGGAACGCGCCTGGTGATCCGGGAGCGCGTCCGAGCCCTCGGCCGCCGCGTCGCCGACACGGCGCCGAACGCCGGGCCCTGTCCGGAGCGTCCCGCGTACGTCACTGCACGCATGTGCTGTACGTGTGCTACCCCACAGTTTTCCCGTGTGTGGAACCGACCATAGGAAGATTTGCGTTCTCTTGCGTAGAGCTGGGGTACGCATGTCCGGTTTCCACCGGTAGGGGGCGTACGCAGTGTTTCGGGGAGACATGGGGTTCCGACGTTGATGGAGAAGCCAGTGACAGCGCCGAGCAGGCACCGCAGGGGTATAGCGGCGACAGCCGTACTGCTGGGCGGAGTGCTGACGTTGAGTGGTTGCGGCCTTTTCGGCGGTGACGGCGACGGGGGCAGCGGCTCCGACGCCAAGTCCGAGATGTCCGAGAAGAATGAGTCGGTGGCCCGAATAAAGGTCGCGTCCAAGGACGGGTCCGACGGCGCCAGCATCAACACCGGCGGCAATGTCACCGTGAGCAAGGGGAAGCTCACCCAGGTGGACATGCGTACCGCCAAGGACGACACCGTCGTCGAGGGCTCCATATCCGAGGACGGGAAGTCCTGGAAGCCCAAGGAGCAGCTGGAGCGCGCCACTCAGTACAAGCTCACGGCCACGGCGAAGGACGGCGAGGGCCGCAAGGCCGTCGAGAACTCCGCCTTCACCACCGTGTCCCCCGACAACAGCTTCATCGGCACCTACGCCGGTGAGGACGGCCAGACCGTCGGTGCGGGAATGCCGGTGTCGATCAACTTCGACAAGGAGATCACCGACAAGAAGGCCGTCCAGTCCGCGATCAAGGTCAGCTCCAGCAGCGGCCAGGAGGTCGTCGGCCACTGGTTCGACGGCAAGCGGCTCGACTTCCGCCCCGAGGAGTACTGGAAGGCCGGATCGAAGGTCACGGTCGACCTCAACCTCGACGGGGTGAAGGGCGCCGAGGGGATCACCGGCGTCCAGGACAAGACCTTCCACTTCAACGTCGGCCGCCAGCAGGTGAGCACCGTCGACGTCAAGAACGCCACGATGACGGTCGTCCGCGACGGCGAGAAGATCAAGAGCATCCCGATCTCCGCCGGCAGCAAGAAGAACCCGACGTACAACGGCAAGATGGTGATCTCCGAGAAGCACAAGGAGACCCGGATGGACGGCCAGACCGTCGGCTTCGGCCGCAAGGGCGCCGAGGGCTACGACATCCCGGACGTCCCGCACGCCATGCGTCTCTCCACCTCCGGCACCTTCATCCACGGCAACTACTGGGGCGCCCCCTTCGGCACCGGCAACACCAGCCACGGCTGCGTCGGTCTGAAGGACACCAAGGGAGCCGGGAGCACCAGCACCGACGGCGGCTGGTTCTACGAGAACTCGATGATCGGCGACATCGTCGAGGTCAAGGGCTCGCCCGACAAGACCATCCAGCCCAACAACGGCCTCAACGGCTGGAACATGGACTGGGAGCAGTGGAAGGCCGGTTCGGCGGTCTGACGCCGGGCACACCACGCCACGTGTGAACGGGCGGGTACGGGAGTCGGCTCCCGTGCCCGCCCGTCGTGTTTCCCTGGCCGCTCAGAGGCCCAACAGTCCGGGGTGCGCGGCCAGTTCGCGGAGGGCCGCGCGGGGGTCGGCCACCGCCTTGCGCCGGTCCAGGTCGACCACCACCGCCGTGCCCGTGACCTCGGCGGCGACGGTGCCGTCCGCGCGGCGCAGCGTCTGCCGGGTGGTCATCGTCCGGCCCTCGCCCCATTCCACGACGCAGTCGACGTCCACCTCGTCCTCCGCGCGCAGCTCGTTCCGGTAGGAGAAGTGCAGCTCCAGCACCACCGGGCCGATGCGGGCCGCCAGCAGGTCCCGCTGCCGGATGCCGGCCTTCTCGAACAGTTTCCAGCGCGCGTGCTCGGCGTACTGCCCGTACACCGACGCGTTCACGTGCCCCAGCGCGTCCGTCTCGTAGCCGCGCACCTCGATGCGCACGCTGAACGGCTCCGTCGTCTCCTCGGCCATCTTCCGCCTTCCGTCGCCTCGCACGTCCGCGAGGCAAACTACCGTCGCCGCGGCCGCTGTTGGGGGTCAGGGCCCGGTCCGGTGCGGCGGGTGCGCGGGTAGGGTCGGGCGCCGTGAGTGCCGTCATCGCAGCCATGATCACCGCAGTCGTCGGCGTCCTGGGGACGCTCTTCGCGCCGCTCGTCGCGCAGCGCGCCACCGCGCGGCAGCAGGAACGGCAGCGTGAAGTGGACGGGCGGCGGCGGGAGTTCGAGGAACGCCGGGCCGCGTACACGGCGATGAACCGGGCCTCGCGCCAGTTCCACACGCTCCTCAAGGACGCCCTGCACCGCCTGCGCGACGGTGTCTACACCGACGAGGACCGCGCGCACCTGGAGGAGACCCGCCGTGACTACCGCGACCGGTACGCGGAGGCGCAGATGCTCGTCCCCGAGCACATCCTCGACGCCTCCCGGGACGTCAACGCGCTGCTGGCCGAGGCGGACGCCGCCGCCAAGCGCGTCGACCGGGGGCAGGCGCGGCCCGGCGAGACGCCGGACAGCGCGCTGGAGGCGCTGCGCGCCGTCACGCCCCGGCTCACCGCGATGCGCCGCCTGATGCGCGAGGACCTGGGGCTGCCGAGCGGGCCCTCTTGACCTCACGGGTCATCGCGCACGGCGGCGGTCCGGGGCAGCATCGTTCCCGTTGAACTGCCCCGCCCGACGGAGGAGTTGCCATGCCCGGACCGTCCACGTCCCCCGCGTACGCGATCGGCCACCTGCGCCCCGCGGCGCCGCACCCGGACCTCATCGCCTACGTCGAACGCATCCAGGCCACCCTCGACCCGTACGGCGGCCGCTTCCTCACACACGGCGGCCGGCAGGAGGTCCGCGAGGGCGCCGTCCCCGGGGCGCTCGTGCTGATCGCCTTCCCCGGCCTCGACGCGGCCCGCGCCTGGTACGAGTCGCCCGCGTACCAGGCGCTGGTGCCACTGCGCACCCGCCACATCGAGGGGGACGTGGTGCTCGTCGAGGGCGTCGGCCCGGACTACGACCCGGCCGCGAAGGCCGGGAGCTTCCGCGCCGCGCTCGCGGCGGGCGGGCCGCCGAACCCGCGGGCGCGCGAGGGCCGTTGAGCGGCCGCGGGTTCGACGGTGCTCAGACTCCGGCGCGGTTCAGCAGCTTGACGACGTCGGCCTTGCCGGACGGGCCGATGCGGGTGGCGACGATCTGGCCGTTCTTGAACACGTTCAGGGTCGGGACGGCGGTGACGTCGTACTTGGGGTGCGTTTCCGGCTCCCGGTCGATGTCGTGCCGGACGACCTTCGCGCGGCCCGCGTAGTCCCCGGCCACGTCCCGCAGGACCGGGTCGAGCATCCGGCACTGCTCTGCCCACTCGGCGCAGAAGGACACCAGAACCGGCTTGTCCGACTGGACCACCTCGCGGTCGAAGGAGGCGTCGGTGCTGTCGATGACCGTTCCGGCCGTCGCCGGGGCAGGGGCCGCGGCGGGAGCCGTCGCTCCGGTGACCGCCGGCGCGGCCTGCGCCGACACCCCCGAGGCCGCCAGCACCAGCGCCCCCGCCAGCGCCGCGACCGTCCGCCCCACGGCCTTCCCGCTCATCACCCTGCGCACGAATCCACTCTCCTCGTCTGTCCCACCGCCCCGGCCCGATCACCGTGGACGGAACCACGAACACCCCGGAAAACCCCGGGACTCCGGCGCACGCGCCGACCAGCGAGGGTTCCCCGTCAATGCGTCCCGGACAACAGATATCCGGCCAACTGCCCCTGTACTGGCCGATAGTTGCAGCAAATTCACTCTTCCGGGGAAAGGGGTGTTCGACCCCGCTGCCGCCGCACGCACGGCCCGCAGGCGTAGACGTGCCCGTCCCCCGACGGCGCGGAGACGTGCCCGATCCACTGCACCCACTGGTCGACGCAGTGACAGAACCAGCACAGGCCGACTTGCCAGGTCACGGCAAGCCCCACAACTCATCACCGGGGGAGGAGAGTTGGAGCGCCGGATACAGCCCGGGACGATGCACTGCATTCCGTCGGGCCCGAAGGGGCGGCGGAATGCGGGGGCGTCATTCTGGCGTGCGCGAGTGTTCATCGTCCTTGCCTGGCGGTGAATTCGCGGGTCGGGCCCCTTTCGGTCCGGGTGCCGTCAGCCCGGACGCGGTACGTCCGCAGCGTCATGCGTTTTTGTGCGCGCTCCTTCATGGCGGCGAAACTACGGAATCAGGGAGCAGGAAAACAGCGACGCCCTGTGCCACATTCGCGGGCGGGTGGGACGCCGCGTCCTAGCCGTCCAGCGCGAGCCGGTCCGCGAGCTCCGTGACGGGGGAGGCGCGCCGGCGCTCCCGGCTCCGCAGCTCGGTCACCAGGCGACGGGCCGTCCCGTGGTAGCGCATCCACTCGGGGGCGTCCTGTTCGGCGAGCAGGAGCGCGCGCGTGGCCCGGTCGTCCTGCCCCAGGTCCGTGTGGGCGAGGGCCCGGTCGAGGTGGAAGCGGGCCCGCCATGTGGGCGGCAGCGAGTGCAGGGAGGGAACGGAACGGGCCGAGGCGACGGCCTCCTCGCTTTTCGCCATCTCCACCAGAAAGTTGACGTTCGCCACCCCGGCGTTCGCCGGTCCGAAAGGGGTCGCGTAATCGAGGCGGTCCGTTCCGATGGCCGCCGCCGCGGCTGTGGCCATCCGCAACAGTTCTTTCACGCGGTCGTGCTGCTGTTCTCCCTGACGGACGGTGGCCGTCGCCGCGCGGAGGAGGAGAATTCCCCACAGGGACACGTCGGCCGGATCGGAACGGAATCCGGGTTCTTTCGCGTCCGCGTACCGGAGAGCGAGGTACCGCGCCTCCTCCAGGCGGCCCTGCTTGGTGAAGATCCAGGCGAGAGTGGAGGCGCCGACGGTTTCCAGCCGGGGGTCATCGGAATTCCGGGACGCTTCCGTGGCGCGTTCCATCGCCGTGAATGCCGCGTCCTCCTTGCCGAGAGCGGTGAGGGTCGTCGCCACGACCTGATACGCCTCGGCCAGCACGGCGTGTGCGGCCCGCCGTTCCGCGCCGTGCAGCGAACGCGCGGCCGCGCGGGCGTCGTTGATCAACTGCGGGAGCACGCTCCCGACGGCCCCGAGCCGCCCGTCGCGCCGGATTCCCTCGGTGGAACGCAACGCGTCCTGCAACGCCCCGAGGGAAGGCGGGTCTTCGGGGTCCGGCTCGTCCGGGAGGAGATCGCCGACGGGTGAGACGGCCCGGCGCAGGGCCAGAACGGACGGGGAGTCGCCGTCGTCGCGCCGGGCTTCGAAGGTCGCGGGCTGGCCGATGAGCAGGGACGTCTCCACGTCGAGGGCGTGCGCGAACCGGTTGAGGGTGGCGAGCCGGGCCGTCAGCCGCCGCCCCTGCTCCAGCTTCCGCACGGTGTCCACACACAGACCGGCCCGCTCCGCCAACTGCTCCTGCGTGAGCCCGCGTCGCTCCCGCAGCCGCCCGATCCGGTCACCGATGGTCTCGTGATCGTGGTACACGCGCGCACCTCCGCCAACTGGACGTACGCCCCACGCTACGCCGGACGCAGGTGTTCCCGTTCGCGCGCGGGCATGCTCGCTGAGCCCGTACGAGTCAGTGGCTCACCTCAACCGCATCAAGGATGACCATGAACGGCAAGCACGAGTGGATCAAGTCCAGCTACAGCGACGGCGAGGGGGGCCAGTGCGTCGAGTGGGCCCCGGTTCTGGCGTCCGGCGGCAGCGTTCCCGTCCGGGACAGTAAGGACCTCTCCCGGGCGCCGCTCAGCTTCTCCGCTGACGCGTGGTCGTCGTTCGTCTCCGCGGTGCGGGGGGACGGCTTCAGGGGCTGAGCCCCAGCGGGCCCCGTCACCGCACCTACGGCGACGGGGCCCGCTCACGGGGTGTGCGGGAGGCTCACTCCGCCGGGGCGATGCCCACCGGGCAGGAGACGCCCGTGCCGCCGATGCCGCAGTAGCCTGCCGGGTTCTTGTCCAGGTACTGCTGGTGGTAGGTCTCGGCGGGGTAGAAGGGGCGGTCCTCGGCGGGGAGGATCTCCGTGGTGATGGTGCCGTGGCCGGAGGCGGTGAGGGCGCGCTGGTAGTCGTCGCGGGACGCCTCGGCGGTGCGCTGCTGCTCGGGGGAGTGGGTGTAGATCGCCGAACGGTACTGCGTACCGCGGTCGTTGCCCTGGCGGAAGCCCTGGGTCGGGTCGTGGCTCTCCCAGAACAGCTTGAGCAGCGAGGCGTAGCTGATCTTCGACGGGTCGAAGACGACGCGGACCGCCTCGGTGTGACCCGTCAGGCCCGAACAGGCCTCCTCGTAGGTCGGGTTGGGCGTGATCCCGCCCTGGTAGCCGACGAGCGTGGTCCACACGCCCTCGGCCTGCCAGAAGATCCGCTCCGCGCCCCAGAAGCACCCCATGCCGACGTCCGCCACCTCCAGGCCCTCCGGGTACGGGCCGAGCAGCGGGTTACCGAGGACGGTGTGCCGCTCGGGCACCGCGTACGCGCGCTCCGGGCGGCCCTTGAGGGCCTCCTCGGGCGTGGGCAGCTGGTTGAGGTGGCGGCCGAACAGCATGGGGTTCTCCTGTCGGTTCGTGCCCGCCGTACCGGCCGGTTCACGCGGCCGTGCCGTACGGCGGGGTTCCTGCGGCGGGTTCGTACGGGGTTCCTGCGGCGTCCGTACGGCCCGGCCGGGTCAGGCTCCGGGGCCGGCCTTGCCGTCGGCCCCGGGCTCCTTCGCGTCGGACTGCTTCGCGTCCGGCGTGGCCTCGTCCGCCGTCCGCTCGGCCTTGCCGGGGGCGGACTCCTCGGTCCGCTCGGCGGTGGCCGCCTCGGTGGCGGAGCCGGGGCCCGTCGCGGGGGCCGGCTCGGTGAAGTCGACCTTGCCCATGTGGCGGTTCATCGACTTCATCAGCATCCACACCGCGACACCCATCACGGCGAAGACCGCGAAGCCGAGAACGCCGGGCGTGACCTTGTTCTCATCCAGCTCCTTCGCCAGGGGAAGGAGCTGGTAGGCGGTCGTCTGCGTCGCGCTCATGGCATCCATGCCGTCAATTGTCCCGGATGCCTGCGAAGAGGTCGTCCTCGGGGAGGGAGGTCTCGACGAGCGACTTGGCGAGCTCGTACTCCTCCGTCGGCCAGACCTTCCGCTGGAACTCCAGCGGGATGCGGAACCAGCCGCCCTCGGGGTCGATCTGCGTCGCGTGCGCGATCAGTGCCTTGTCGCGGATCTCGAAGTGGTCGCCGCAGGGCACGTAGGTGGTGAGGGTGCGCTCGTGGATGCCCATCTTCTCCCAGCGCTCCAGCCAGTCGCCGTACGGCGAGTCCATGCCGGCGTCCAGCAGCGCGTTGTGCAGCGCCTCGGTGCGGGAGCGGTTGAAGCCCTGGTTGTAGTACAGCTTCTGCGGCTGCCAGGCGGGCCCGAACTCGGACTCCGGGTACTTCTCCGTGTCCGCCGCGTGATCGAAGGCGACCATGGAGATCTTGTGGGTCATGATGTGGTCCGGGTGCGGGTACCCGCCGTTCTCGTCGTACGTCGTGACGACGTGCGGGCGGAACTCGCGGATCAGCTTCACCAGCGCACCGGCCGCCTCGTCGACGTCCTGGAGCGCGAAGCAGCCCTCGGGCAGCGGCGGCAGCGGGTCGCCCTCGGGCAGGCCGGAGTCGACGAAGCCGAGCCAGGACTGCTTGACGCCCAGGATCTCGCGTGCCTCGTCCATCTCCTTGCGGCGCACCTCGTGGATGTTCTCCTCGATGTAGGTGTCGCCCTTGAGTTTCGGGTTGAGGATGGAGCCGCGCTCGCCCCCCGTGCAGGTCGCGACCAGCACGTCCACCCCCTCGTCCACGTACTTGGCCATGGTCGCCGCGCCCTTGCTCGACTCGTCGTCGGGGTGGGCGTGCACGGCCATCAGTCGGAGCTGCTCAGTCAAGACTCGATCCTCGTTCACTCGTCGCGGCAGGCGGCTTCTATAGTGACCGAATCACCACTGCGTTGTATTCCCGACCACCCCTTGGATAGGACCCGCCATGGCTGACCTGCGGACCGGTTCGTCGTCGTCCGCCAACCCCTCGGCGGGGTCGGCCGGTTCGGGGCGGGCGGCCGTGCCGCCGGAGGGCCGGTACGGACGGGTCGCGCGCGGTGACGAGGCGCGTACGGACCGCAGGCTGAAGATCACCGGTGCGGTACTGGGCGCGCTGATGGTCGCGTTGATCGCCTGGATCGGCGCCGGGTACATCTCCTCGCAGGGCGTGAGCGGCGAACTCATCAAGTTCAAGGTCGTGTCGGACGAGGCCGTCGAGGCCCATCTCGAAGTCCGCAAGGACAAGGACGCGTCGGGCGTGTGCACCCTACGGACGCAGGAGGAGAGCGGCGCCGAGGTCGGCCGGAAGGCCGTGCGCGTGAAGAGCGGTGAGGAGCGGATCGACTCCGTCGTGACGGTCCGGACGACCGCCCGCGCCACCAGTGCTGAGCTGGTCGGCTGCGAAGTCACCAGCGGTGACTGACTCGTAGCCCAGCGCTTTACCTTCTTCCCTTTTCCCCCGGAATTGTTAGGCTCGTAGTTTCCGCCCGCCCTTACAGGCGCAGCCTGTGGGTAGGGCGTTGCTTGTATCACGACCTGATCACGTACCGAAAAACCAGTACCGACGAGGAGCACCTGTGACCCAGACCAGCGACAACGTCACCTGGCTGACCCAGGAGGCGTACGACCAGCTCAAGGCCGAGCTGGAGTACCTGTCGGGTCCTGCACGCACGGAGATCTCCAAGAAGATCGAGGCGGCTCGCGAAGAGGGTGACCTCCGCGAGAACGGCGGGTACCACGCGGCCAAGGAGGAACAGGGCAAGCAGGAGCTGCGCGTGCGTCAGCTCCAGCAGCTCCTGCTGAACGCGAAGGTGGGTGAGGCGCCCGCGGACGACGGCATCGTCGAGCCCGGCATGGTCGTCACGGTCGCGTTCGACGGCGACGAGGACGACACCATCACCTTCCTGCTGGCCTCCCGCGAGTACGCGAGCGCGGACATCGAGACCTACTCCCCGCAGTCCCCGCTGGGCACGGGCGTGAACGGCCACAAGGTCGGTGACGAGTGCGAGTACGAGCTGCCGAACGGCAAGATGGCCTCGGTCACCGTCCTGGAGGCCAAGCCGTACCGGAGCTGAGCGCCGCCGGCGCGTGAGCGCCGAGGCAGCCGCCCGTACGGGAAGGGCACATACGCGGGAGGGCCCCGCCGGAGATCTCCGGCGGGGCCCTCCCGCGTTCCGCGGGCGCGGGTCAGGCGGCGGCGGACTTGTACTTGCGGACCGCGAGGGTGCGGAACAGGGCGATGATGACGAGCGACCACAGCAGCGAGGCGATCGCCGGGTGCTGCATCGGCCAGGCGTCGGGCACGGGATAGCCGGGCGGGATGTTGCCGAACAGTTCGCGGCAGGCCTGCACCGTGGCGCTGAAGGGGTTCCAGTCGGCGATGTGGCGCAGCACCGACGGCATGTTCTGCGAGGGCACGAAGGCGTTGGAGATGAACGTCAGCGGGAAGAGCCAGATCAGGCCGCCCGAGGTGGCCGCCTCCGGGGTGCGCACCGTCAGGCCGATGAGCGCGCCGATCCAGGTGAAGGCGTAGCCGAGGAGCAGCAGCAGGCCGAAACCGGCCAGGATCTTCAGCGCGTTCTCGTGCGTGCGCCAGCCGACGAGGAGGGCGACGCCCGCGAGGACGACGAGGGTGAGCGCGGTCTGCGCGAGGTCCGCGAGGGTGCGACCGGTGAGGACGGCGCCGCGGGCCATGGGCAGTGAGCGGAAGCGGTCCACGAGGCCCTTGTGCATGTCCTCGGCGATACCCGCGCCCGCTCCCGCGGTGGCGAAGGTGACGGTCTGCGCGAAGATGCCCGCCATCAGGAACTCGCGGTAGCTGTCGGCGTCGATCCCGGCTCCGGGGAGCGTGATGGAGCCGCCGAAGACGTAGCTGAAGAGCACCACGAACATGACGGGCTGGATCAGGCCGAAGATCACGACCTCGGGGATGCGTGCCATCCGGATGAGGTTCCGCTTGGCCATGATCAGCGAGTCGGAGACGGACTGTGCGATGCCGCCCCTGGCCGGGGGTGCCGCCGGGCCGGGGACGCCGCTTCCGCCCGAGCCTCTCGGGTCCGTGGTGATGGTCACCGGGCGGCCTCCTTCCGCTTGCCGTTCCGCTTCCGTCGGCGGCCGGGGCCGTCCGGGGTCGAGCCCGTGGACGGGGCGCCGGGGTCCTCCGGGTCCGTCTCCGGGCCGGGTTCCCCGGCGTCCTCCGCCTCGGCCGCGTGGCCGGTGAGGGAGATGAAGACGTCGTCGAGGGTGGGGCGGCGCAGGCCGATGTCGTCGATCTCGACGCCCTGGCCGTCCAGTTCGCGGATGACCTCGGCGAGCAGCTTCGCGCCGCCGGCGACCGGGACGGTCAGCTTGCGGGTGTGCTCCTCGACGGCCACGGCCGCCAGGCCGTCCCCCTCGCCGGAGCGCGCGGGCAGGCTGTGCCGGGCGAGGATGCCGCGTACGGTGCCGATGTCCTCGCGGAGGTGGGCGACGACCTCGACGCGTTCGCCGCCGGTCTGCTCCTTGAGCTGGTCCGAGGTGCCGCGCGCGATGACCCGGCCGTGGTCGACGACGGCGATGTCGTGCGCCAGCCGGTCGGCCTCCTCCAGGTACTGGGTGGTGAGCAGCAGCGTCGTACCGCCGGAGACCAGCTCCTCGATGACCTCCCACAGGCCCTGCCGGTTGCGCGGGTCGAGCCCGGTGGTCGGCTCGTCCATGAACATCACCGGCGGGCTGACGACGAGCGCGGCCGCGAGGTCGAGCCGCCTGCGCATGCCGCCCGAGTACGTCTTGGCCGTACGGTCCGCGGCGTCGGCGAGGTGGAAGCGCTCCAGCAGCTCGTCGGCCCGGCGCTTCGCGTCCCGCGCGGACAGCTGGTAGAGCTGCCCGACCATCCGGAGGTTCTCGCGGCCGGTCAAGTACTCGTCGACGGCGGCGAATTGGCCGGAGAGCCCGATCGAGCGCCGCACCTCGTTGGGGTGCCTGACGACGTCGAGCCCGGCGACGACGGCCCGGCCGCCGTCCGGCTGGAGCAGGGTGGTGAGGACGCGTACGGCGGTGGTCTTGCCCGCGCCGTTCGGGCCGAGCAGGCCCAGCACGGTGCCCTCCGGAACGTCGAGGTCGACGCCGTCCAGCGCCCTGACCTCCCCGAAGGTCTTCACGAGCCCCTCGGCATGAATGGCGTCTGGCATCAGCGGACCCCCGTCACGTGGTCTGGTCGTCGCCCGACCGCTCGATTCTATTTTCGGCCACGCCGGGCGGCATCAGGGGCACTTTCCGGAAACCCGCGGGGACGGCCGGTGACGGGAGCGGGGGCTCAGCTCATGACCTTGTAGCCCGCCGCGCGCAGCACCGAGGTGACCTCGACGCAGTGCTCCGGCCCCTTCGTCTCCAGGTGCAGCTCGACCTCGGCCTCGTCCAGGCCCAGCCGCGGGTCGGTGCGGACGTGGCCGACGTCCAGCACGTTCGCGTCCGCCACCGTCAGCTCTCGCAGCAGCGCGGCGAGCGCGCCGGGGCTGTCCGTCAGGCGCAGCCGCAGCGACAGGTACCGGCCGGCGGCCGCCATGCCGTGCCGCAGGGTGCGCTGGAGCACGAGCGGGTCGACGTTGCCGCCGGAGAGCACGGCGACGACCGGGCCCTCGAAGGCCGCCGGGTCGGCCAGCAGCGCGGCGACCGGGCTGGCGCCCGCGGGCTCGACGACCAGCTTGGCCCGCTCCAGGCACAGCAGCAGCGCGCTGGAGAGGGCGTCCTCGGAGACCGTGCGCACCTCGTCGACCAGGTCCTCCACCAGCGCGAACGGCACGTCGCCCGGGCGTCCCACCTTGATGCCGTCCGCCATCGTGGACAGCTTCTCCAGCACCACCGGCTTCCCGGCCTCCAGCGAGGGCGGGTACGCGGCGGCGCCCGCCGCCTGCACGCCCACCACCCGTACGTCGGGCCGCAGCGCCTTCACCGCGAGCGCGACGCCCGCCGCGAGACCGCCGCCGCCCACGCCGACGACGATCGTCCGCACCTCCGGGCACTGCTCCAGGATCTCCAGGCCCAGGGTGCCCTGGCCGGCGACCACGTCCGGGTGGTCGAAGGGGTGGATGAAGACGGCGCCGGTCTCGCGCGCGCAGTCCTGCGCGGCCCGCAGCGTCTCGTCCACGACCTGGCCGCGCAGCCGCACCTGCGCCCCGTAGTCCCGGGTGGCGGCGACCTTCGGCAGCGGGGCGCCCTCCGGCATGAAGACCGTCGAGCGGACGCCCAGCAGCGAGGCGGCCAGCGCGACGCCCTGCGCGTGGTTGCCCGCGCTCGCGGCGACGACGCCGCGCGCCCGCTCGGCCGGGGACAGCCCGGCGATCCGCACGTACGCGCCGCGCAGCTTGAACGAGCCGGTGCGCTGGAGGTTCTCGCACTTGAAGTGCACCGGGGAGCCGAGCAGGGAGGAGAGGTGACGGCTGCCCTCCAGCGCCGTCGTCCGCACGACACCGGAGAGCGTTTTCTGCGCGTGCCGCACGTCCTCGACCGTCGGCGCGGGAAGGGCGGCGGGATCGTGCGCGGGGCCGGACGCCGCGGTGGGTCCGGACGGCTGGGCAGGACTGGCGACCATGCGGCAAGTGTCGCAGCACGGTGGCCGGATGGGGCCCCACGCGTCAGGAAAAACGGTGCCCGCCGTCCGGAATGCGGTGCACTCCGGTCCGGTTCCTGCGGGGCCGTCCCGGAACCGTTCGTTCCGGGCGTAACGGGGGTTCCCGCCGGGGCCCGTACGGTCCCTCCCGGTTCGGCGGGCCGGGGAGGCGGGCCTTTCCGGGGCCGACGGGCCCGTTCCGGCTCCTCACCGGTTGATATCGGTTCGGGCAGCGCCGGTCCGGTTCCGGGCAGGGCCGCGTACCCTTTGCCGCAGATCCCGTCGCGCCCGCGCGGCCCCACGGACCCCGGTACATCCCAAAGAAGCGAGCACCCGCCATGCCCACACACCCGGACATGACGACCGACAGCGGCGCCACCGAAGGCCGCGCCACCACGCCGGGCACTGCCCCCCACCCGGCCGGCCACGCCGCGGATTCCGCACCCGATCCCGACGGAGGCGCGGGGGCGCCCGAGGTCGAGGGCGTGCTCGACGTGCTCCAGCACCAGGTCGCCGTGTTCGCGCGGCGTGCCGAGCAGACCCGCCTCGGCGGCGTCGGCCAGGCGCGCAACTCCATGGACCGCGCCGCCTACCTGCTGCTCAACCGGCTCGACAAGCAGGGCCCGATGGGCGTCAAGGCGCTGGCCGCGGGCATGGGCATCGACTCCTCCACCGTCACCCGCCAGGTCGCGCCGCTCGTCGACGCCGGGCTCGTCAGCCGCACCTCGCACCCGGAGGACGGCCGCGCCGTCGTGCTCAGCCTGTCCGAGCGGGGCATGTCCCGCCTGGAGGAGGTGCGTTCCTCGCGGCGCGAGCTGATGGGCCTGCTGACCGCCGAGTGGAACGAGGAGGACCGCGACGCGTTCTGCGCGCTCCTCACCCGCTTCAACTCCGCGCTGCTCGGCATCCAGCCGGGAGGCGGGCCGGGCGAATCCGCCTGAGCCGCTGAGCACACGAGAGGGCGGGCGGCGGGGAGTCGCGCGGGATTCCGCGAACTCCCCGCCGCCCGCCCGTCGTCGGGCGCCGTCCGTCAGCCGTCGGCGAGCGCGTACCGGAGGTCGGTGAGCAGGTCCTCGGCCGCCTCCAGGCCGACGGAGAGCCGCACCAGGTCGGCGGGGACCTCCAGCTGGGAACCGGCCGTCGAGGCGTGCGTCATCCGGCCCGGGTGCTCGATCAGCGACTCCACGCCGCCCAGGGACTCACCGAGGGTGAACAGCCGGGCGCGTTCGCACACCCGCACCGCCGCCTCCTCGCCGCCCGCGACGCGGAACGAGACCATCCCGCCGAAGCCCCGCATCTGCTTCGCCGCCGTCTCGTGCCCGGGGTGCGAGGGCAGCCCCGGGTAGTAGACCTGCGCGACGCGGGGGTGCGAGGTCAGCATCTCGGTGATCCGCTCCGCGTTCGCGTTGTGCCGGTCCATGCGGACCGGGAGGGTCTTCGCGCCGCGCAGCACCAGCCAGGAGTCGAACGGCCCGGCCACGGCGCCCATCGCGTTCTGGTGGAAGGCGAGTTCCTCGCCCAGCGCCGGGTCCCGCACGACGAGCGCGCCCCCGACGACGTCCGAGTGGCCGCCCATGTACTTCGTCGTCGAGTGCACGACGACGTCCGCGCCGAGCGCCAGCGGCTGCTGCAGGTACGGGCTGGCGAAGGTGTTGTCCACCACCAGCCGCAGGCCCGCGCCGCCCGCCACCTCGGCGACGGCCGCGATGTCCGTGATGCCGAGCAGCGGGTTCGAGGGCGTCTCGACCCACACGGCCTTCGTGTTCTCGCGCACGGCCGCGCGGACCGCCGCCGGGTCCGAGGTGTCCGCCACCGACCACTGCACGCCCCACCGCTCGGCGACCTTCGAGAAGAGCCGGAAGGTGCCGCCGTACGCGTCGTTCGGGATCACCACGTGGTCGCCGGGCGCGAGCAGCGTGCGCAGCAGGCAGTCCTCGGCGGCCATGCCGGAGGCGAAGGCGAGGCCGCGCCGCCCGCCCTCCAGCGCCGCGAGGTTCTCCTCCAGCGCGGTACGCGTCGGATTGCCCGAGCGGCTGTACTCGTAGCCGCCCCGCAGCCCGCCCACGCCGTCCTGCTTGTACGTGGACACCTGGTGGATCGGCGGGACCACGGCACCGGTGGCCGGGTCGGCCTCGTTCCCCGCGTGGATGGCGAGGGTCTCGAAGCTGTGCTTCCCGGGCTGATCGCCCGTGCGGTCGTGCTGGTCGCTGTGGCTGTCGCTGTGGATGTCGCGCTGCTCACTCATGGGGCGAGAGTAATGCGCCGTACGGTGTAGGCAGGGCGTGCTCGGCCAATCCGGGCCGCCCGGAGCCCGAGTCGCCGTCCCCGGGGGAGAGCCGCAAGCCATGGAAGTACTGCTGTTCCTGATCGCCGTCACCGCCATCGTCGGCGTGCTGGCCCGCCCCGCGATGCGCCGGCGCAAGCTGCGGCAGGAGGGGCGGGCCGGGCTGACGGCCGCCGTCGACCCCACCGCCGGGTACGGGCTGGTCCCCGCCGCGCAGCTGGACGTCCGGCTGCCGGGCCCCGACCAGGAGCTCGTCGACGCGCTGGAGGAGACCCAGCGCACCCAGGACTGGCACCCGGTCGCCCGGCTGCTGGCCTTCACCGGGGACGAGTGGGAGCTGCGCTGGCAGCGCGTGCAGTCCCTCGCGGGTGCGGCGGCGATGGAGCTGGCCCAGGCCGGCGGCTCCTCGGCCGTCGGCGTGGACGGCGGCCGCGGCGAGGCGGCGGACGGCGCGCTCTCCCTCAGCAAGGGCCCGAAGGCGCAGGACGCGCGCTGGCTGCGGAACTGGCGCACGGCCCGCCCCGACGACGCGGGCGGCGCCCAGGTGTACGCCCAGTTCCTGGTCTGGCAGGCGCTCGCGGACACCGGCTCGGCCGACCACCGGATCATCCTCGAAGAGGCGCGGAACGTCTGCCACGACGCCGCGAAGCTCGCCCCCGAGGACCCGACGCCGCACATCACCGAGCTGTTCGTCGCCCGTCATCTCAGCTACCGCAAGGCCGACTTCGAGGCCCTGTGGTCCCAGGTGCGCCGCCTCGCGCCGCACCACATGGGCGCGCACCTGGCGGCCCTGCCGTACTGGTCGGCCAAGTGGAGCGGCTCCCGCGAGGACGCCGACGCCTTCGCCCGCACCGCCGCGGCCCAGGCCCCCGAGGGCACCCTGCTGGCGGCCCTCCCGCTCTTCGCGCTCCACGACCACCTCCCCGAGGTGAACATGGTGCGCAGCCTGTACCAGGGCGCCGAGATCCGGGACGCGATCGAGGCCGCCGAGTACGCCGTCGACCAGGTCGAGGACGACCACCCGGTGCGCCCGCACGTCCTGCACCTGCTCGTCTGCTTCCTCGTCCGCGCCGAACGGTACGAGGAGGCCGTCTCCGCCGTGCAGGCCGTCGACGGCTACGTCGGCGCCGTCCCCTGGGCCGACTCCGCGGACCCCGCCGCCGAGTACGCCGGCTACCGCGCCCTCGCCGTCGCGGGCTGGGAAGCCGCGGGCGGCCGGGCGGCGAAGCAGCCGCCGGGGCAGTGAGCGCAGAATCGTTGCACGTGACCCCCTGTTTGACAACTGTCAAACAGGGGGTCACTGTGGTGGGTATGAGTAAGCAGGTCGCGTTCAGGCCCACGGAAGAGGATGCCCGCATCCTCGGCGAGCAGCAGGCGGAGGGCGAATCCCAGAGTGACGTTCTGCGTCGCGCGCTGCGCCTGCTGGAGCAGAAGGCGTGGACGGAGAAGGCCCATCTGGACATGTACCGGCTCAAGCGCGAAGACCTCAGCGACGAGCCCGACGACTGGGGCTACGGCCCCGAGGGCGAAATCGTCGACCTCCGGGGCAGCGAGGCGCACCGGCGCTTCTCCTCCCTCCCGCCCGGTGCGCAGTGATCAGGGGGGCCGTCTACCGGATCGACCTCGGTGACGCGAAGCGCGGTCGTGAGCAGCGAGGCAAACGGCTGGGGCTGGTGCTGAGCATTCAGCGCGACGACTGGAGCGTCGTGACGGTCGTGCCGACCTCGACGAGCGCCCAGCCCTCCGTGCTGCGGCCGGAGTTGGAGATCGCCGGGCGGCCCACACGGCTCCTGGTCGACCAGATCCGCACCATCGACACCGAGTACGTGGTCGGCGATCCCGTGGATTACCTCCCCCGCGAGGAAATGGCGGAGGTGGAGACCGTCGTCAGCCGTTATCTCGGCCTCGTGTGACCGTCGCGGTGGGTGAGCGCCCGATCGCGGCATCGGCCTCGGTCCGCCGTCGTCGCTGAGATCCCGCTCACCGCCCGCGAGTTCGCGGAATCCGTGGTGGTGGGTGAGGGGTTCGGTGGCCCGTGCATCGAGTCTCCGGCAACGTGCCTGCCCGGGGTGGGGTTCCGGGGTGGCGCGGATACCGTCGGGTGCTGTCCGGGATGTGCGGTGTGCCGGATTTCCGTCGCGGGCACGAGCGTTGCGGTCGCGTGGCGGGCGGGGCTAGCGTCCCGGCACCCATTGTCTACGCGCGTCACGATGAGCGCCCGGGGAGTTACCCATGCACCGCAAGACCCTGCTCACGTCCGCACTCGCCGGAGTCGCAGCCACCGCGGCGGTCACGCTCACCGTGGGAGCCGGAACGGCCAACGGGGCCGGGGGTGACTGGCAGCCGATCGGCAAGGGCATGACCGGCGGCGCCAGCGGCATATCCGTCACCAAGGCGGACAAGGACGGCGACGCCTTCACCGCCCTCGTCGTCCGCGACAGCAAGAAGGCGGGCGAGAGCCGCCTCGCCGAGGTCGCGTACGAGAAGGGCGAGCAGCCCCGCGTCCAGGAGCTGACCTGGCAGGGCGAGCAGCCCGTCGACCTGGAGGCCATCGACGACGTGCCGGGCAGGACCGGCGGGGCCGCCGAGTACGTAGCCGTCACCAGCGACGGCACCGGCTACCACTTCCGCCTCGCCGGCGGCACGGCCAAGGTGCTCGGCACCTTCGCCCTCCCCGCGAAGGTGAAGGACGACAACTACGAGAACTTCGCCCTCGCCCCCGCCGGCGACGGCCTCGTCGCCGCCTGGGGCAACCGCGGCGACGACGCCACCCCCACCACCCTCCGTGCGGCGTCCGTCGACTTCGCGGGCAAGGGTGCCCGGTTCGGCGACGTCGAGACGGCCGAGGTCGAGGCCCCGTACCCGTCGAAGAACATCCGCCACGCCTCCGACCTGAAGATCACCAACTCCGGTGACCTGCTGGTCAGTTCCGCCTCCGACCCGGGCGACGACGGCCCCTTCGACTCCGGCGTCTACGCGGCGGGCCACCTCTCGGCCGACTCCGGCAAGCTCACCCTGAAGGCGGAGAAGAAGCCCGAACTCCTCAAGAAGTTCGAGGGCCACAAGATCGAGGCCCTCGACTGCCTCCCGAACACCCACCGCGCGGTCCTCGCCACCGACGACGAGAACGGGGGTGGGGCAGTGCGGACGGCTTCGGGGGTGTGCGGGTGACGCGATTCCGGTCCCGTTGTTTCTGTCGGCCCTCTGGTCCGTCGACCCGACGGTCGGTATAGCTTTCGCTATACTTCACCGTGTGGACGGTGAGTGGCAGATCCTGTTGGTCGACGAAGTGCGGGACTGGATTGATGGCCTGGACGACCAGATGCACGCTCGAGTGGTGCAAGCACTCGATGCGCTGGCCGAAAGCGGGCCTGGCCTGGGGCGTCCACTGGTGGACACCCTGAGCGGCACTTCGATGGCGAATCTCAAGGAGTTACGGCCGGGGACGGCGCGGATCCTGTTCGCCTTCGACCCATGGCGCTCGAGCATCCTGTTGGTCGCGGGTGACAAGTCCGGGCGGTGGAACGCGTGGTACCAAGAAGCGATTCCGCTGGCCGAGCAGCGCTACGAGATCTATCTGAAGGAACGTGCTCGGGATATGGGAGGACGACCGTGAGTGAGTACACGCGCTGGCAGGACATCCGAGCCGAACACGTCGCCCGAGCCGGAGGCGAGGAGGCCGTGCGGGCCGGCAAGGAGGAGTTGCTTGCCGAGGTAACCGGGCGCCGGCTCGCGGAGCTGAGGAAGGCCCGGGGGTTGACGCAGCAGGAGGTGGCCCAGCGTATGGGGGTCACCAAGGGGCGAGTGTCGCAGATCGAGCGAGGCCACCTCTCCGGCCAGGATGTGCTCGCTCGCTTCGCCGCCGCATTGGGGGGCCGCCTTCACCAGGCCATCTATTTCGACGACGGTGATATCGCGGCCATCGCCTGAGCTCAGGGGTGATACGGAGCCCCTCGCTCCGTCTTGCTTCCCGCGTGAGGAGCCTGAAGTCCCGCTGCCGACTGAGGAGTTGGCGGCGGGGCTTCGTCGTGTGCGGGGATGCGCGCCCCGTCGAGTCGCTGCCCGGGTGAGTTCGCGTCAGCGTCCGGGGCTCGCTCGCTCGTCCGGGTCGTCCCGTGCGGGGTGGTCGTGTGGCGGGGGCGAGGTGGGTACGGAGGGTGACGGATTGAGCCGTGTTGGCAACTCACCGTGAGGAGTGTGGCGATGGCCGTGGCAACCGCAGAGGCGCCCGTGACGGGGCAGACGCCGAAGAGCATCGACGTCGCGGATGTGCTGATGCACGACGTCGTGGAGTCGGCGGGAATCCCCGTGGCGAAGGAGTGCGGGCGGCCGATCGCGCCGTTCCGGCACCCGTACAAGGGGCGGGTCTGGGACCACTGGGGCTACAAGTGGGTGGAGGGGAACAGGCTCGAATGCCTGGTCATCAGCGGCGACTCCGGCGCGCGCGAGGTGATCCACCTCGTCAACGACCCGTCGGAGCCGCACGGTTGGCGCACCTCCCGGCCGTTCCCGGGGCGCCGCCCGACGCACATCGCGGTGCTGCGTCACGGTGGGGGACTGCTCTGCGTGATGATCGAGGACGGGAAGCTGCTGTGGTCGAGTCACCGCAGCGACGACACCTGGACCGAACCGATCGGGTACGGAAGCGCCGGTGACGGGTGCAACGGCCTGGACGTCGGCTACGTGCGCGACCGCCCGCTCGTCGTCGTCGCGCGGGAGAGCAGGGGGCCGTACTGCTTCACCCTGAACCAGTACGGGGGCTGGGTGGAGAGCGGGGCGCCCGCGATGCGCCGCTGGAGCCTGATGTCGGCACTGCCGTACGGCGAGAAGACGTACGCCGTCAGCGCCTTCCTCGACGAGGAGAACAGGCGCCGGGTCTACTTCGACTGGACCGAGTTCGGCGGCTGGGAGCCGAGGGGGCCCCAGTGCGCCGACGCGGAGAAGGACATCGCCGAGGTGCTGGCCGTGCGCGGGAACGACGTCCTCCTGCTGAACGCCGACGGGACCCTGGCGACGCTGGTGGGAACGTGCCGGCTCTACGTCCCGATCTCCGTCCGTCAGCTCGGGTCCGCCGTCCCCGCGGAGTGCCGCTTCGACCGCGTGGTCAGCCGGACGTGCAAGGAGAAGGCGGGGGAGTTCTGGGACCTGTACGCGCACGACACCGAACAGCGGCTGTGGGTCATCCGCCAGGACCGTAGCGAACCGAGGGGCGAGGACGGGCACCCGAATTTCTGTCCGCCAGTCCCCGTCGACACCGGCGTCGGGGACATGGATGTCAGCCACGACATGTGGGAGGAGTCCCTGCTCTTCTCCTACGGCGCACAGGACCGCCGGCTCCGCCTGGAGGTCCAGGACATGCGCACGCGGATGTGGCGTGAAGTCGACGTCCTGCCGCCCACCGGCGGGGTGCTGCTGGAGAAGACGGTGCACCGGGTCGAGGCCGTCGTCCGGGACCAGCGCGGCGCCCCCGTACCGCACGCCGAGGTCGGCATCAGCGCCCCCGAGGGAGCGGCCGACTGCGAGATCTACTGGAGGGACCCGCGCCCGGCGAGCAAGCAGACCCACCCGCGGATGCTGACCGTCACCCACGGCGGAGCCACGGTGTACGCCGACGACGCCGGCCGGGTGGTCTTCACCCTCTCCGCCGGAGGTGGACTGACCGCACGTGAACTGGACCTGAAAGCGGGGTCGTTCATCGTGACGGCCCGCCCCGGCCAGAAGGTGCTGTCCTACCTCAAGGGGACGGGCACCCTCCGCGAGACGGATCCGCGCGGGCCGCTCCCGCAGTTCGACGAGGGCGGGGAGGCGCTCAAGCACCTCAACTCGGAGGCGGAGGAGCAGACCAGGAAGGACGCCGCGCACTGGATGCGCCAGGCGGCCGCGGCCGGACTCGGGACCGAGCCGCAGGGCATCGTGACCGTCGCCGCTCCCGAGGAGGGGGACGGTGCGGAGGCGCAGGGCTGGTGGGACTCGTTCACCCACTGGGCCGGGGACGTCTGGCGCAGCGTCTCCCGGGGGGTGGCGACGGCCGCGAAGTGGGTGGTGCAGGAGTCCCAGGTGGTCCTGGACGGGGTGAAGTGGCTCGGTCAGGAGTTCGTCAAGGGCGGCAAGCTCGTGATCGCCGGAATCCAGCAGGCGTGCCACGCCGTCGTCACCCTGTTCCAGAAGATCGTGGACACCGTCGGGAAGGCGATCGAGTGGCTCAAGGCGCTGCTCGACTTCCCGGCGATGTGGCGTACCAAGTGCGCGTTCACCGAGGGCATGGACCTGGCGTTCGGGCAGGCCCAGAAGCAGGTCACCGGTATGAAGCAGGCCGCCGACACTTGGCTGGACAACGAACGCGACGCACTGCGCCGGGCCGTGAAGCAGGCGCGGAGCACGTACGGGCACCATCCGCTGAGCACAGGGACGGGGCCCGGCAGCGAGGGCGGGAAGCTGAGGGAGCACACCCAGGACCCGACGGCGAACTGGCTGTACGACAAGGTCAGGGCCACCCCGCCCGGCGAGCTCCAACTGGGCGGACACAGCGCGCTGGAGACCGCCTGGAACGACTTCCGGCAGAACCTCGACAGCTTCACGAACGACGGCAAGAAGATCGGCAACGATCTCCTGGCACTCGGCGGCGACCTGATCACCAACCCTTCGTCCGACAAGACCGTCGGCGACCTGCTCGGCCTCGCGGGCGACATCGAGGACGCGCTGCTGGTCGTGATCAAGGGCTTCGTGGACGGGGTGGCCGACCTCGTGGACGTCGGAATCGGTGCGCTGGACGACGTGCTCCGGGCCGAACTCCCCGTCCCCGACGGGCTGAGGACACTGTGGAGGTGGGTGGTCGCCGCGGGCGGCGGCGACCCGGACAACGAACCGCTGAACCTGGCCAACCTGATCGCGCTGCTCGCGGCCGTCCCCGTCACCGTCGTGTACAAACTGGCCCACGGCAACGCCGAGCCCTTCCCGGGCGGCACGCTGCCCGAGCTCAACTCCCTTGACGCGGACGGCGGTTCCGACGCCGCCAAGCTCTGCCTGTTCGTCTCCGGCCTCCTCACGGCGTTCTCCGTACTCCCCGCCGTCGCCTCCGACTGGATGGGCGACGCCACGCCGACCTGGCTTTCGGCGGGCAGCCTGGTGCTGACCGTGCTGACGCTCGGGCTCGCCAACTACGAGTACGTCAAGGGCGCGGTGAGCGTACTGCGGGACCCGGTCGCGGCGATCTGCGCGGCGCACGTCGTCGAGTTCGTCATCTGCGTCGTCCTGGTCTCCCTCAGCCGCATCCAGGCCGCGTACGAGCTCGTCAAGAGGTTCACCCCGTGGCTGACCACGGGCCTCGGGGTCCTCGGCCTCCTCTACTACGGCTACAAGGCGGGCCGGAACGCCTTCCCGAACGTCGCGACCACCGCCTCCGGCGCCCTCGCCACTCTCAGCCCCTGCACGGCCTTCCTCAACTCCGAGTCCTTCCGCGAGAGCGAGTACGCCCTCCCCGCGAAACTCGCCGTCGACACCATCGGCCTCGTCGGCAGCGGCACCCTGGTGGCGGTCAACGCTTCGCCGCTGGCGGGGGAGTGAACGGCTGCCACTACCCGACGGCCCCGGACGGTACGGCGTCCGGGGCCCGTGTCCGTCGCCACGAACTCCCAAAGCCGCTCTGAGCTGCACGTCCCCCGCCGGAATCCGGGGTGGCTGTCACCGGTCGCCGTTAGGGTGACCGACTGATCGTGTGTACGGCCTGGGGGGTGGGACAGATGCCGGTGGGGGAACTGGCGGAGGGCCTCGCGGCACTGTCGGGCGGGGACGAGTCGGTCGATCTGCGCGCGCTGGTGGGGGAGTTCCGGCGCAGCGTGGTGCTCGTGCCGACGCTGGACGACTCCCTGCTGACGGTGGAGTCCGAGGGCCTGCGCTGGCTGTTCGCCTTCACCGGCGAGGAACCCCTGGCGGACTTCGCGCGGGCGCGCGGGCTGGGGGACGACTCCAGAGCCGCGTACCTGACGATGCGCGGCGCCCGGCTGCTGGACGTCGTCGTACCGGCCGTGCCAGGACCGGCCGGCGTCGCGGTGGACGCGGGTTCCGGAGCGGGCATGCTGCTGCCGCCCGTGCGCGGCGTGGTCCCGGACGAGGCGGCCGTCGACGCGAGCGCCGTCCAAGGGGAGGGGAACGGCTGATGGCAGGCGGTTACCGGCTCGATCCGGACGCGCTGAGGAAGGTCGAGAAGGGCATCAACGACGCCATGGAGGAGCTGAAGGAGTTCGGCTTCGACATCAGCGCCAACCTCGGACACGGCTTCTCCGACATGGAATTGAAGGGCCTGGAGGTCGGCGACGCGGAACTGACCGACGCCTTCGCCGGGTTCTGCGACCGCTGGGGGTGGGGCGTGCACGGCCTGATGCAGGACGCGAACGACATCGCCATGGCCCTGAACCTCAACGCCGGCATGTACCACGAGCAGGAGCAGTACGTGTCCGGCACGTTGAAGACGGTCGTGTCCTCGGCGATGGGTGACCCGGGCCTGAGTCAGGAGGAGATCGAGGGCCGCTCCTGGAAGGAGACCCTGGGCGACAACGCCTACACACAGGCCCGGGACGCCGACTACTCGACCGACTCCCTGCTGCGGGGCGCCAGTGACGCGCTCGGTTCCTGGGGCCAGACCGTCGAGGACGTCAAGAGCTCACCCCTGGGCGCCGGCCCCGGCTACACCGACCGCGTGGACTGGCAGTGGGACGGGGAGCCGGAGGCCGGAGGAAGCGGCAGTGACGGGGGGAAGGGCTGATGGGAGTCGGGGGATTCCTCAACGACCTCGGCGAGGGCGCGGAAGCGGCCCTCGACAAGGGCAAGGAGGCCGTCGGCGAGGGCATCGAACGCGCGGGCGGTGCGACGGCGGGTGCCCTCGACGCCGTCGGCTGGAAGTCGGGCGCCGAAGCCGTCCGGGACGGCAGCGAATCCGTCGCCAACCGCATGGGCGCGGACGTCGCCGAGCGGGAACTGGGCGAGACGGAGGACCCGAAGGAGCTGATCCACGGCAGCCCGGACAAGCTGGAGGAGCGCGCCGGGAACCTCAAGCGGTTCTCCGGCGCCTTCGAACGGGTCGGGCAGGGCATGCGCGGCCTGGACGCCGGTGACTGGCAAGGCGAGGCGGCGGACCGGTTCCGGGAGAAGTTCGAGGTCCAGCCGAAGCAGTGGCTGAAGGCCGCGGACGCCTGCGAGGACGCGAGCCGGGCGCTGAAGACCTATGCGGCGACGGTCAGTTGGGCGCAGGGGCAGGCGCGGGAGGCGATCGACCGCTGGAAGGAGGCCGAGAAGCGCTCCGAGCAGGCGCGCAACAGCCACAACGCCGACGTCGACGCGTACAACGCCAAGGCGGAGGAGTACAACGCCGCGTCCGAGGCCGGGAAGGACCCCGGCCCGAAGCCCACGAAGCCCGGCGACTTCACCGACCCGGGCAACGAGGGCCGCGAGGCCGCCCGGCACCTGCTCGCCGAGGCACGCACACAGCGCGGGTCGGCGGCCCAGGACGCGGCCCGCGCGGTGGCCGAGGCCCGCGAACAGGCCCCGGCGAAGCCCTCGTTCCTGGACCGCGGGCAGCAGCTGGCCCTGGACGGGGTCGTGTCGTCCCAGCTGGGGCAGATGCATCTGGCGGGCGGCTTCGTCAAGGGCCTCGCGGACGTGGGCAAGCTGGTCCGGACGGTCAACCCGATGGACCCGTACAACCTCACGCACCCCGGCCAGTGGCTCTCGAACTCCCAGATGGTGCTCTCCGGCCTGGTCTCCACGGCCGCGCATCCGGAACGCCTGCCGAAGGCGATCATCGGCTCCGGCTGGGGCAGCGATCCGCACGAGGCGACGGGCACGCTGCTGTCCAACCTCGTCGGCGCCAAGGGAGCCGGCGGTGTGGCCAAGGGCGCGGCCAGATCCGGGGCACGCGCCGGGGCCAAGGGCGCGGCGCGCAACTCCCTCGACGGCATCCGGAACACGCTCGACAAGATCCGCGAGTCCCTGCGCAAGGACACCTGCCAGGACCCGGTCGACGTCGCGACGGGACGCATGATCCTGCCGCAGACGGACGTCCGGCTGCCCGCGCTGCTCCCGCTCGACTTCTCCCGTACGTTCGAGTCCTCGTACCGCTCGGGCGGCTGGTTCGGGCAGTGCTGGGCCTCGACGGTGGACCAGCGGCTGGAGATCGACGCGGAGGGCGTCGTCCTCGTCGCCGAGGACGGCAGCCTGCTGCCCTTCCCGCACCCGGCGGTGGGCGTCCCGACCCTGCCGGAGGAGGGGCGCCGCCGCTGGCGGCTGGAGCTCTCCGCGCACGGCGACTACACGGTCACCGACCCGGAGTCCGGCCGCGTGTGGCACTTCGACCCGCCTGCCGCCGACCTCGGCGGCGACGGCGTCGCGCCGCTCTCCCAGATCACCGACCGCACCACCCAGTGGCTCACCTTCGAACGCGACGCACAGGGTGTGCCGCTCGCGGTCGAGCACAGCGCGGGCTACCGCCTGGAGTTCGACACCGACGAGAACCGGAACCGGATCACGGCACTCCGCCTGGCCGGAGTCCCCGAGCCGCTGGTCCGGTACGGCTACGACGACAACGGCCACCTGGCCTCGGTCACCAACTCCTCCGGCAGGCCGACCGAGTTCACGAACGACACCGAAGGCCGCATGCTGGCCTGGCGGGACAGCAACGGCTCCGCCTTCTCGTACGTGTACGACGAACAGCACCGCTGCACCTACCAGTCGGGTCAGGACGGCCACCTGCGCAGCACCTTCCGCTACGAGGAGCTGGCGGACGGCCAGCGGGCCACGGCCGTCACCGACTCCCTCGGCCACACCACCCGGTACCTCACGGACCTCCGCTGCCGCCTCGTCGAACAGACCGACCCGACCGGCGCCACCACCCGCACCACCTACGACGAGCACGACCGCCCCCTGACGGTCACCGACCCGCTGGGCCGCGTCACCTCGTACGCCTACGACGAGGCGGGCCGCCCCGTCATGGTCGTCCGCCCCGACGGGCACTACACCAGCGTCGGCCGGGACGGCGAGGGCCGGCCGGTGATCGTCGCCGGTCCCGAGGGCGTGCAGGCCCGGCTGGAGTGGGACGCGCACGGCAACCGCACCGCCGTCACGGACGCCTCCGGCGCCACGACCCGCTTCACCTACACCGCGACGGGTCATCTGGCCGCCGTCACCGACGCGTTGGGCCACGCCACGACGGTGACGACGGACCGCGCGGGGCTCCCGCTGACGATCACCGACCCGCTCGGAGCCACCACGACGTACCAGCGGGACGCCTTCGGCCGCCCCGTCCGCCTGACCGACCCGCTCGGCCACGTCACCGCCCTCACCTGGACCCCGGAGGGCAAGCCCGCCTCCCGTACGGGCCCGGACGGCGCCACGGAGCGCTGGGAGTACGACGGCGAGGGCAACTGCCTCCGCCACACCGACCCGCTCGGCGCGGTGACGGCGTACGAGTACACCCACTTCGACCTGCTCGCCGCCCGCACCGACCCGGACGGCGTACGCCACGAGTTCCGCCACGACACCGAACTCCGACTCACCCAGGTCACCAACCCCCAGGGCCTGCACTGGAGTTACACCTACGACCCGGCCGGCCGCCTAGTCGGCGAGACCGACTTCGACGACCGCACGGTCTCCTACGAGCTGGACGCGGCCGGAGCGCTGCGCACCCGCACCGACGCCCTCGGCCTGACCATCGGCTTCGACCGCGACGCACTCGGCCGCGTCACCCGCCAGAACGCCGACGGCGCGGTGACGACGTACACCTACGACCTCACCGGCGCGCTCGTCCGGGCAGCCGGCCCCGAGGCCACGGTCGACCTCGAACGGGACGCCGCCGGCCGCGTCCTGCGGGAGACCACCGACGGACGCGCCCTCCTCCACGAGTACGACATCCTCGGCCGCCGAATACGCCGCGTCACCCCGTCCGGCGCGGAGACGACGTACGCGTACGACGCCGCCGGCAACCGCACCGGGCTGACCACCAACGGCCGCGCCCTCGACTTCACCCACGACGCGGCGGGGCGGGAGACGGGGCGCCGGGTGGGGGCCTCGGTGTCCATGGCCCAGCTGTGGGACCCGGCGGGCCGCCTCGCCGAACAGACCGTCCAGGCAGCGGCGGGCCCCGTCCAGCACCGGGCCTACACCTACCGCGCCGACGGCGCCCTCACCGGCCTGACCGACCGGCTCAACGGCCCCAGCAGCTTCGACCTCGACGCCGCCGGCCGCGTCACCACCGTCCGCGCCCGCGACTGGACCGAGTCCTACGCCTACGACGAGGCCGGCAACCAGACCCGCGCCGACTGGCCCGACCGGCACGCCGCCTCCGCCGCCCGCGGCGAACGCACCTACACCGGCACCCGCATCGGCTCGGCCGGCCGCATCCGCTACGAACACGACGCCGCGGGCCGCATGGTCCTCCGCCAGAAGACCCGCCTGTCCGCCAAGCCCGACACCTGGCGCTACGAGTGGGACGCCGAGGACCGGCTGTGCGCCGTCACCACCCCCGACGGCACCCGCTGGCGCTACGTCTACGACCCCCTCGGCCGCCGCACCGCCAAGCTGCGCCTGGCGCCCGACGGCACTACCGTCACCGAACGGACCGACTTCACCTGGGACGGCCCCACTCTCGTCGAACAGACCGACACCAGCACCGGCATCACCCTGACCTGGGACCACGACGGCTTCACCCCGCTCACCCAGACCGAACGCGTCACCGACACCACCACCCAGGCGGAGATCGACTCCCGCTTCTTCGCCATCGTCACCGACCTCGTCGGCACCCCCACCGAACTCCTCGACGAACAGGGCGACATCGCCTGGCGCACCCGCACCACCCTCTGGGGCACCACCACCTGGACCGCCGACGCCACGGCCCACACCCCCCTCCGCTTCCCCGGCCAGTACCACGACCCCGAATCCGGCCTCCACTACAACCTCAACCGGCATTACGACCCGACGACGGGGCGGTACGTTTCGCCGGACCCGCTGGGGCTCTTGCCTTCGCCGAATCCGGTCGCGTATGTGAGCAATCCGCAGGGGTGGGTTGATCCGCTGGGGTTGGCGGCTTGTCGGTCCGGAACTGTTTGGGATGACATCAAGGGCACACAGCCCAATTATCCTGGCACGGACCTCCCCAAATCTTTTGAAATGCAAGCAGGTGATGCCAGAGTATGGGTCCATGGAAATGCAACGAAGCATATGGATGAATATGCGCGAGGGCGGATGAATGAGCTAGTTGGCCCTGACCATGTTCGCCAGATCAACCAACAGCAGCTGCGGAGTCTCCAGTCCGCTGTTGCGGAGGCCTCAAGGGATGGCGTTCCACTGGGTAGGATGGTTGAAGTGGGCGGGTGGGAGTTGAAGTTCAGTCAGCGCCCCGAGGATCCACTTCCTGCTTTGATTCACGGGCTGTACAAGGGGTGAAGACAGTGTTGAAGGTCGTAGGGGTGAAGGGCTGCGAGACAGGAACGGCGGAGTCCGACCCCTGGATCCCCTTTTCGGCGTCTTGGGGTTCCGGGAGTGGTCAACGGCCCCTTTATTTGCGTATCACTGGCTCTGTGTCCGGAGAGGTCGAGGTCAAGGTGGACCCCCAGGACGGCGCCTTGTTGCAGTTCATTGTGATCGAGGCGCCCTCGTCCGCCGCCATGCGCGGCGGGCAGTTCATCGAGGAGGCTGTGTCAGGGGTTCCGATTGTTGACTGCTCGCCCTGGGGTCGGCAGGACAACCCGGATTATTCTATGCCGAGAGACAGTGTTGTCTCTGTAGTGGCAGAGCTCTTCTGTCATGCTGATTCGGGTGTTTATAGGATAGAGTTTGGCACCTCTGCTTCCAGGTGCTCTGTGAGGTGCGGGGACATTTCCGTGGAGTATGCAGGTGATGGTGATATTACGGCTGTGGAAGCTCTTATTGGCCTGTGACGTCACGGCGTCTGCATGGTTTGCAGGTGCGCGTCGGAACTTAAAGCCGAACTCATGCCTGAAAAGTTCGCTGTCAACGTTCAGGTCGCGGGGAAGGAAGAGGAGTGGCTTCTGAGCGTTTGCGAGGGTGAGTACTTCTGCGTGATTCTCGCGTCTGCACGTCGTAGCGATGAGTTCTCAGCGCTCGGCGTGAACGCTTTCGGTGCCTTACGGAACCTTCGGAAGGAGCTCGATCCCAGAGGGATGCCCCCTTCCATGCCGGCCTCCGTGGAAGAACAGGATGCCTGCTGGGCGCGCCACCTCAAGCGCAGGAAGAGCTGGGTGAACTTCGTCAACCCGCTCTGGTGGGGCTACTTTTCATGGCTTCCCGGGGAGCTCCGCAGAATGTGGATCCATATGGGCCGACACCTGCGGTGAACGAAGAGTAGCTTCTGAGGCCCGCCTGCGCTGGGCGCGACCCCCGGCCCCCGAACTCCCGGTAACCCCACCCGTCTTCCGCCCACCCCCATCACCTTCCGGCCATCCACGCGCGCCCGCACCCCTCCGCCCCCGCACACCCCCTAGCGTGACGCCCGCCCCACGCCGAACCGGCGATGCGCGCGTACTGCGTGAGGGGTGGAACGGTGAGAGGGAGTGAGGCGGGGATGACGGTGACCAACTGGCGGGAGCGGTCCGTGATCGTGACCGGGGGGACGCGGGGGATCGGGCGTGGGGTCGCCGAGTTGTTCGCCGCGCGGGGTGCGGCGGTTGTGGTGACGGGGCGGGACGAGGCGGTGGCGCGGAAGTCCGCCGTCGAGCTGGCCGCGCGTACCGGTGGGCGGGTGCACGGGATCGGGGTCGATCTGCGGGATCCGCAGGCGGTGGAGGCGATGGCGGCGGAGGCGGAGGAGCGGCACGGTCATGTCGACCTGGTCTGCGCGAACGCCGGGATCTTCCCCGAGAAGCCGTTGCGCGAGATGACGGCGGCGGACATCGACGAGGTGCTGGAGGTCAACCTGCGGGGCACGATGCTCACGGTGAAGAGCTGCCTGCCCCTGCTGGAGCGCGCCGGGCACGGCCGGATCGTGCTGACGTCGTCCGTCACCGGGCCCACCACCGGGTACTCCGGCTGGTCCCACTACGGCGCGAGCAAGGCGGGTCAGCTCGGCTTCCTGCGCAGCGCGGCGCTCGAACTCGCGCCGCAGGGCATCACCGTCAACGCCGTCCTCCCCGGGAACGTCCGTACCGAGGGGCTGGCCGGTCTGGGGGAGGAGTACCTGAGGACGATGTCGGCCGCGATCCCGCTCGGCCGGCTCGGCGAGACCGAGGACATCGCCCACACCGTCCTGTTCCTCGCCTCCGACGAGGCCGCCTACATCACCGGCCAGACCCTCACCGTCGACGGCGGCCAGACGCTTCCCGAGTCCCTGGACGCCTTCAGCTCCCCCGGCGCCTGACCCGGCCACCAGCTCCGGGAGCCCTCACCTGCCCCGTACAGACATGCTGGTCCGGGCCCTTACGGCTCCTCTACGCTTGTATGCCTGGTTCGAGCGGGGGTTGGGGGCGCGATGCTGTCGGGGGAGACCGAGGGTCCGGATGAGGCGCTGGCCGAAGTGCGGGCGCTGGTGGGGGAGTTCCGGCGTTCGCTGGTGCTGGTTCCGCTGCGGGACGGCGGGATCATGACGGGGGATCTGGGCGGCGTGCGGTGGATCTACGCCTTCACCGATACGGACACGCTGACGGCGTTCGCGCGGTCACGGGGCGAGGGAGGCCAGTGGCCGTTCCGCCGGGTGTACGGGGCGCGGCTGCTGGACGAGACGGTCGGGGAGGTCGACGGCCCCTGCGGCGTCGCCGTCGACGTCGGCAGCGAGGGCGCGTTCGTGCTGCCGCCGGTGGAGGGGATCGTGGCCGGTCACGCGGTGGTCGAGGGGGCGTCCTCATGAGCAGCGGGTACTCGTTCGATCCGGAGGCGGCCAAGCAGGTCGAGAAGGGGCTGCGGGACGCGCAGGCGGAGCTGGAGGCGACGGGCTACTTCTCCGTCACGGCGCAGCAGGGGCACGGGTTCCAGTTCATGCTGATGTCCGGGATGGACATGGGTTCCGGTGAACTCGCGGACGTCTTCGGGCAGTTCTGCGGCCGCTGGGGGATGGCGATCCACGGCAAGATGCAGCAGCTGAACGACATCGCGTACAAGCTGGATCTGTCGGCGGGGCTGTACCACGAGCAGGAGCAGTACGTGAACGACAGCCTCAAGGAGGTCGTGACCTCGGCGTTCTCGCACAACCCGGCCGAGGGCATGGCCAATGCCGAAACGGCGGGCGAGAGGTCCTGGGGCGAGGTGTGGGACGAGTCGCTGAAGCCGAAGCCCGAGATTGACACCTCGCAGCCGGACTGGGGCGCGATGGGCGACCAGTGGAAGCAGACCGGGGAGGACTTCTCGACCTCCCCGTGGCAGGACGTCGCCGGCCCCGACCGGTGGGACGACTCCGACTGGCAGTGGGACGGCGCTCCCGAGGAGCAGCAGGGCAAGGGCGACGGGGGTAGCTGACGATGGGGCTGGGGGAGGCGTTCAACGAGGTCGTCGGCGCCGTCGACAAGGGCAGCGAGGCCCTGGGCAACGGCCTTGAGTGGGCTGGTGACACGGCCGCCGACGGGCTGGACCACGTCGGCTTGGAGGATGCCGCCGAAGGGGTGAGGGACGCCGGGGAGTGGACGGCGGACAAGCTCGGCGCCGAGGTCTCCGAACGCCAGTTGGGCGAGACGGAGGACCCGAAGGAGATCATCCACGGTGACGTGGAGAAGCTGACCGAACGGGCCGAGCATCTGCGGGACTTCTTCAAGGCGTTCGACAACCTCGGCTCCGGTCTCAAGCGGCTGGACGTGCACGGCTGGGAGGGCGAGGCGGGGGACGCCTTCCGGGCCGAGTTCGAGCCGCAGCCGAAGTTCTGGACGGGCGCCGCGGACGCCTGCGAGGCGGCGGCGAAGACGCTGGTCGAGTACGCCTCGACGGTGCAGTGGGCGCAGGGCGAGGCGAAGGAGGCCGTCGCGCTGTACAAGGAGTCCAAGGCGGCCTCGGACAAGGCGGTCAAGGAGTACAACGACACCGCCGACGAGTGGAACCACAAGAACGAGGCCGGGCAGGACCCGGGCCCGAAGCCGCCGCCGTTCCAGGACCCGGGCAAGGCGGGCCTGGAGCGGGCCCAGCACATGGTCACCGAGGCGCGGCACCAGCGGGACGACGCCGCCCGCAGGTCCGCCGACGCGGTCAAGGGGCTGGTGGAGCAGGCGCCGGAGATGCCCGGCGGCTGGGAGATGCTCAAGTCCGCCGGCCGGGACATGGCCGAGGGGATGGCGCTCAACAGCGTGCACCTGCTCGGTGGTGCGCTGAAGGGCCTGGGCGAGACGGTCGGCCTGGTGCGGATGCTCAACCCGACCGACCCGTACAACCTGACCCACCCGGGCCAGTACCTGACCAACCTCAACGGAGTCGTCACCGGCCTGGCGTCCACCGTCGCCCACCCCGAACGTCTCGTCGGCATCGTCAAGAACCAGAACTGGCGTGATCCGTCCGAGGCGTTGGGCGGCATCCTCGTCGAGGTCGTCGGCGGCAAGGGCGCGGGCGGCGTGGTCAAGGGCGGGATCAAGGGCGGCATCAAGGGGGGTGCGAAGGAAGCGGTCGAGCAGGGCGTGAAACAGGGCGCCCGCAGGTCCGTCAAGGAACGCCTGGACGATCTGGCCCGCGACCTGAACTGCAAGGTCCTGCGGAACGAGCCGGTCGACATGGCCACCGGCCGCATGGTCCTCCCGCAGACGGACGTGACCCTGCCGGGCACCTTCCCGCTGGAGTTCACCCGCACCTTCGAGTCCGCCTACCGCAACGGCGGCTGGTTCGGCCCGGCTTGGGCCTCCACCGTCGACGAACGGCTCGAAATCGACGCCGAGGGCGTGTGTCACGTCGCGGCGGACGGCAGCGTCCGCGCCTACCCGCACCCGGCCCCCGGCCTGCCCGTCACCCCGCTCAAGGGCGTCCCGTGGGCCCTGGAGCGCGAACCGGACGGCTCCTACCGGCTGTTCGACCCGGTCACGCGCCTGACCCGCACCTTCGAATCGCCGGCGGGCGTCGAACCCGGCGGCGACGGCATCGCCCGACTCGTCTCCACAGCCGACGCCCAGGACAACTGGCTCTCCGTGGAATGGGAGTTGGGCCGGCCCCACTCCATATCCCACTCCGGCGGCTACGAACTCCTCTTCACCTGCACCGAGGGCCGCATCACGGGCCTCGCCCTCGCCACCCCCGAAGGCCCGGTCACCCTCCGCACCTACGGCTATGACGACCGCGGCTTCCTCACCTCCGTGGCCGACGCGGAAGACCGCCCCACGGTCTACGACGTGGACGACCGCGGTCGTATCACCAAGTGGACCGACAGCAACGGCAGTTCGTTCTCCTACGTCTACGACGACGAAGACCGCTGCATCAGCCACGAGGGGGAGGCGGGCCACCTCGCCGCCCGCTTCGAGTACGCCCTGGAGAGCCCCGAACCGGGCTGCACCCTCACCCGCGTCACCGACTCCCTCGGCCACACCTCCCACTTCACCGTCGACGACCGACTGCGCATCATCACCGAACGCGACCGCGCCGGCCGTCTTACCCGCACGACGTACGACGACGACCACCGCCCCCTGACGGTCACCGACCCGCTGGGCGCCACGACGACGTACACCTACGACCCCCACGGCCGCCCCCTGACCGTCCAACGCCCGGACGGCACCACCGCCTCCGTCACCTACGACGACGCGGGCAACCCGACCGAACTACACGACCCGGACGGGGCGGTGACCCGGAGGGAGTACGACGGGGCGGGGCGGCTTCTCGGGGTGACCCGTCCGGACGGCACGACGACGCTGCTCGGACACGACAGCAGCGGCCGGCTCGCCTCCGTGACCGACCCGCTCGGACAGGTCACGCGCGTGGAGAGTGATCCGGCCGGGCTGCCTTTCCGCGTCACGGACCCGCTGGGTGCCACGACGACGTACCACCGGGACGCCTTCGGCCGTCCGACGGCGGTGACCGACCCGTTGGGCAACTCCACGCACATGCACTGGACCCCCGACGGCAAACTCACCCGTCGCACCGGCCCGGACGGCGCCGTTGAGTCGTGGCAGTGGGACGGCGAAGGCAACCTCCTGCGCCACACGGACCCGGCAGGCGGCGTCACCCAGTACACCTACACCCACTTCGACTTGCTGCAGGCCCGCACCGATCCGGACGGGGCAAGCCACGCCTTCGCGTACGACACCGAGCTGCGGCTGCGACAGGTCACCAACCCGCAGGGGTTGACCTGGGAGTACGAGTACGACGCCACAGGACTCGTCATCGGCGAACAGGACTTCGACGGACGTCGTCTGTACTACACGCACGACGACGCGGGCCGACTGAGCATGTACTCGAACATGGCGGGCCAGTCCGTCAGTTACCAGTACGACCTGCTCGGCCTGATGACATGCAAGAACGTCGACGGTGACGAGACGCGGTACACCTACGATCCGGCGGGGCGCCTGGTCACCGCGGCAACGCTGGATTCCGAACTGGTGCTGCAACGCGACCGGATGGGACGCCTGCGCACGGAGATGTACGAGGGCCGGGTGCTGGCCTTCGAGCGGGACGAGCTCGGCCGTCCTGTCCGGCGCACCACCCCCGCCGGTGCCGTGACCGCCTATGCGTATGACGCCGCGGGAAACCGGGTCGGCCTGGACCTGGACGGTCACGCCCTCGACTCCACCTTCGACATCGTGGGCCGGGAAACCAGCCGCCAGGTCGACACCGCGCTGAACTGGGTGAACCGGTGGGACACGGCAGGGCGTCTCGTCGCCCAGAGCGTGACCGCCGACAGTGGCGCCAGCGATCCGCGTGTCGCCGGCGGCACCGGAGGGGTGGTGCAGCAGCGCAGCTACGAGTACCGTCCGGACGGCTACCTCACCGGCCTCACCGACCGCCTCAACGGCTCCCGCCGCTTCCGTCTCGACCGCGCGGGCCGCGTCACCCAGGTCACCGGTCAGGACTGGAGCGAGACCTACGCCTACGACACCGCGGGCAACCTTGCGCAAGCCGCCTGGCCCGCCTCTCACGGCGAATCCGCCACCGGCCTCCGCGAGTACACCGGCACCCGTGTGACCAGGGCAGGCCGGTGGACCTACGTTCACGATGAGGCCGGCCGTGTCGTCGAACGTCGCAAGACCCGGCTGTCCCGCAAGCCGGACGTGTGGCGCTACGAGTGGGACGCCGAAGACCACCTGACCACCTGCACCACGCCCGACGGCGCGGTCTGGCGGTACCGCTACGACCCACTTGGCCGCCGCAGTGCCAAGCAGCGCCTCGACGCCGACTGTCAGGTGATCGAGGAAACCGTCTTCAGCTGGGACGGCACACAGGTCATCGAGCAGTGCACCACCGGTGCCGCTTCGGAGCGACCGATCGCTCTCACTTGGGAGTACAACGGCCTCGCCGCAATTGCCCAGACCGAGCGCGCGCTGGACCCGGACAGCCAACAGGCTGTCGACGCTCGCTTCTTCGCGATCATCACCGACCTGGTCGGCACCCCGACGGAACTGGTCGCCCCTGACGGCGACTTGGCCTGGCGTACCCGCAGCACCTTGTGGGGCACCACGGCCGTGGCACGCGGCAGCACCGCCCACACCCCGCTCCGCCACCCCGGCCAGTACGCCGACCCGGAGACCGGACTTCACTACAACCTCAAGCGTCACTACGACCCTCTGACGGCCCGGTACGCAAGCCCCGACCCGCTGGGGCTCGCACCACACCCGAATCCGGTTGCGTGGGTACACAATCCGCACGGGTGGACTGACCCGCTGGGGCTGACGCCGTGCAAGAAGGCAACCGAAGACCTTAATTGGAACGAGAAGAGCCGGCCCACCTTTGGGCACACGTTCAGTCAGCACGGGGCAGGAGAGCGGAACACTCAAAGCCTGATCGACCGGGCGCGCAGTACAGGTAATGACCAGGGGCAGTGGCTCGACAACAGCAAGGCTGCCGAGTTCCTGAAATCTCAGCATGACCCCGATGGCGGGGTTCGAGATATCCCCATCCCCAAGGGGATGGGGCAGGTGATCAGGTCGGATGGTGAAATCGTTGAGCCTACCCATGCTCGCTTGGTTCCCAAGAAGGATGGAACCTATAAGACGGCCTTCCCTATTGTGAAATGAGAAGAACGTGAACCTTTACATGTCCATCACTCCTCCTTCTGGGCAAGTGGCCACGGATGCGGTACCTGACTCCTCGCTCGATTACGAGTCCTTGGTCATGGATGCGTGCCAGCTCCTTGCAGAGACGGACTGCCAGTTCCATGTGGGTGGATTTGGGCAGGATGGTTGGCCGGTCGACGTCCCTTACGATTTGTCCACTGTGATCGAGCAGGCCCCTGAAGCGATTCATGCTGTGCAGTGCGGTGAGCAGGCGGTCATCGATTTCTATGGACAGGGGGTCGAAAGGTGTCTAACCTTCACGCCCGACCTCGATGTTGTTGTCGTGCGGTGTTCGTCGCGTACTCAATGGGGGCCGAGCCCTGAGGTGGAGCTTGCATCGCGAGATGATGTCATGTTCCTACTCCGGGGCCTTACTGGAGAGTTCAAACGGGCACTGGAGCTCGGGTGCCCGAACTTTGCCACTGTGCAGCCTTTCGCAAGTTGGTGATCAGGTAACTTTGAATGGTCCGCATCGAGCCCGAATGGCCCGCTGAAAGGTCCCCGACGGTCAACTTCGGGTCCCATGAGCCCTGTTGAAGACCTGCTGGCCGATTCCTGCGTGGATCTGAGCCGGACAGCCGACCTTTCGGAGGATCCCCGAACGGTCGAAGACGTGTTGCAGGAGGTTCAACTCGTCGATACACGCGTCCATTCCTTTTCGGGGACGGCGGGATTGCTCTTCGACCTGCGCACTGCGCTGCAGTTCGACGATGGTGAGGCCGGCTTGCTGGTCGTACATGGTTTGCGGGAACTTCACATCTGGTCTGCGGAGCCGGAGGAGAGCAGGGTCTGGACTGTGATGTCGAGCTCCCCGCGTACGTCACCTGACGAGTTCGCCATGGAGCTGGGGCTCAACTCGCGCATTGCTCTGCGGGTTGCCGGGGCACGGGCCCGCTTCTTCACCCTCCGCATTCCAGGGATCAGTGTGGCTCCGCCGGATTCCTCGGGGGGCGAACGGCCTGGGGCCGCCAAGGACTTGGTGGCGTGGTCCTCGCCCTGCTCTGTCCTCCAGTACTTCAGTGGCTGATGGGGCCGCTTCGGGAAGGGCGTGCATCGGCGTG
Organism: Streptomyces sp. HNM0574; assembly: GCF_012726235.1. Classification (GTDB taxonomy): domain Bacteria; phylum Actinomycetota; class Actinomycetes; order Streptomycetales; family Streptomycetaceae; genus Streptomyces. Next base: position 361,250 of record NZ_JAASAH010000002.1, on the reverse strand, counting down.
AGAAAGCGTGTCCGTGTCATCGGTATCACGGAAGAGGAAGTCACCCTCAAATTGGTTCCGGAGCAAGGTGCCTTGATCCGGGAGTGTCTGTACTTTCTCCATGAGGCTCCCGAGGACGCGTTGTGCTTCTTCGTGGATGCCTCGTCCGGCGAAATTCTGCAACTGGCGAGGAGGTTCGACCGAGAGGAAAGCCGTGAGTACGTCCTCGGGGTTCGAGGCCTGCGGCTTGCCTACCTCTCCCTCTCTCATGCGCTCAGCCAGTTCTCGCGGGAGGAGGATTTCCACACTCGGATCGGCTGGTACCGGGACGACGCCCGTGACCTGGCTGCTGCGCTATGGGTAGCGCTTGCCGACAATTCTGTTGACGGGTGCTGATCGTCTTCACGGTGGAGCGGACATCGTGCCCCGGGTCGAGGCTCTTTGCGCCTCAACGTGCAAACTCGGGAGCTCTGTTGGTTCCCCAGCCTGGCGCGGTTCGTCAAGCGTGGGCGTGGTGGCCGGTCGGATTGCCCGAGGGTCTGAGCTGCGGTTGAAGTGAACGGTAATGAAGGGCACACTCCGATGAAGCTCTACCTGACCCCCACCACCGCCGCGCGGATCACTGACGAACCCCTCGGCCACCTCCCGCGCTTCGCCTTCTCCGGACCGCACGTGACCGTCGGGCCGTACGTGAACGCCGCTGACCGGGAGCGCGGATTCGCCGACACCTTCGGCAGTATGCAGTGGCTCTGGTCGGAGACCGATGACGTCCGGTTTCGCGAGCAGGACCGGAAGCTGTGCGGCCTGGTGCTGTACGCGCCCGAGGCAGCGGACCCTGCGCCCGAGGTCAGCCGGTCGTGGACAGCATGCCCTGTGGTCACGGGCGGGCTGCGGGCCGTGAGCGCATCCGGGTTCGACCTGCCGCAGGCGGTGACGCGGTGGTCCGACGCGGAGGCCGGGCATCTCGTGTGTCTGGGGGAGGACCGGCCGCAGGGGGAAAGGTTCAGGTTGCGCGTCGCTCCCGATACCGACCTGCTCTTCCGGGAGCGCCGCCTGGTCGGCTGGATGCTCACCGATCCGGCGCGGTACCTGTCGTCGGGCTGGGAGAGCCCGGATCCGCACCCGCCCGAGACGTCCACCCGCTCGCTGCTGGCCGAGTGCCTAGCACTCACGTCGGACCCGCTGGTGGAGGACGTGATGGATGGTGACGACTCCGCGTGGCATCGCCTGCGCGGAGTGGTGTGTGCCCTGAGCCGGCAGGAGACCGACCGCGCCCGGGCCGCGATCCTCGCCGAGACGATGGATCACCTCTTCGACTCCTATGCGTAGAGGCGCCCCGCACCCCACCCCCACCCCCGTGCGAGACCATGGACGTATGGCGAACCGACTCGTGGATGAGACGTCCCCCTACCTGCTTCAGCACGCCGAGAACCCCGTCGACTGGTGGCCGTGGTCGGAGGCGGCGTTCGGGGAGGCGCGGCGGCGGGATGTGCCCGTGCTGTTGTCGGTTGGCTACTCTGCGTGTCACTGGTGTCATGTGATGGCGCACGAGAGTTTCGAGGACGCGGAGACCGCGGCGTATCTGAACGAGCACTTCGTGTCGGTGAAGGTCGACCGGGAGGAGCGGCCCGACGTCGACGCCGTCTACATGGAGGCCGTGCAGGCGGCGACGGGGCAGGGCGGCTGGCCGATGACGGTGTTCCTCACGCCGGAGGCCGAACCGTTCTACTTCGGCACCTACTTCCCGCCCGTCCCGAAGCACGGCATGCCCTCGTTCCGGCAGGTGCTGGAGGGTGTCACGGCGGCGTGGGCGGACCGGCGGGACGAGGTCGCGGAGGTCGCGGGGCGGATCGTGCACGATCTGGCCGGGCGCGGCATCCGGTACGACGAGCCGCGGCCGCCCGGTGAGCAGGAGCTGGGTGCCGCGCTGCTGGGGCTGACCCGTGAATTCGACGCGCAGCGGGGCGGGTTCGGCGGGGCGCCGAAGTTCCCGCCGTCCATGGCGCTGGAGTTCCTGCTGCGGCACCACGCGCGGACGGGTTCGGACGGGGCGCTGGACATGGTGCGGCAGACCTGCGACGCGATGGCGCGCGGCGGGATCTACGACCAGTTGGGCGGCGGCTTCGCGCGGTACTCGGTCGACGCCTCGTGGACGGTGCCGCACTTCGAGAAGATGCTGTACGACAACGCGCTGCTGTGCCGCCTGTACGCGCACGCCTGGCGGGCCACCGGCACGGAGCTGGACCGGCGGGTGGCGCTGGAGACCGCCGACTTCCTGGTGCGCGAACTCCGCACCGAGCAGGGCGGGTTCGCCTCCGCGCTGGACGCCGACAGCGACGACGGCACCGGCAGGCACCGCGAGGGCGCGTTCTACGTGTGGACTCCCGGGGAGCTCACCGAGGTACTCGGGGAGGACGACGGGGCCTTCGCCGCGCGGTACTTCGGGGTGACGGACGAGGGCACCTTCGAGGAGGGCGCCTCCGTCCTCCAACTTCCGGGGGAGGGCACGCGGGCGGACGACGCGGACGAGGAGCGGATCGCGTCCGTCCGCGCGCGGCTGCTGGCGGCGCGGGAGCGGCGGGTCCGGCCCGAGCGGGACGAGAAGGTCGTCGCCGCGTGGAACGGGCTGGCCGTGGCGGCGCTGGCCGAGACGGGCGCGTACTTCGAGCGGCCCGATCTCGTCGAAGCCGCCGTCTCCGCCGGGGAGTTGATCGCGGGGCTCCACACCGGGGAGGACGGGCGGCTGGCCCGTACCTCGCGGGACGGAGCGGCCGGGCCGAGCGCCGGAGTCCTGGAGGACTACGCGGACGTCGCCGAGGGGTACCAGGCGCTGTACTCCGTCACCGGGGACGCGGTGTGGCTGGAGCGGGCCGGGGTGCTGCTGGAGGTGGTGCTGACCCACTTCACGGCCGCCGACGGCACGCTCTACGACACCGCCGACGACGCCGAGCGCCTCATCCGCCGCCCGCAGGACCCGACCGACAACGCCACCCCGTCCGGCTGGACCGCGGCGGCGCACGCGCTGCTCACGTACGCCGCGCTCACCGGCAGCGGACGCCACCGGGACGCGGCGGAGGGCGCGTTGGGCATCGTCCGCGCGCTGGCCTCGCGCGCCCCGCGCTTCATCGGCTGGGGGCTCGCCGCGGCCGAGGCGTGCCTCGACGGGCCGCGCGAGGTCGCGGTCCTCGGCGCACCGGACGACCCGGCGCGCGCCACGCTGCACCGCACGGCCCTGCTGGCGACGGCCCCCGGCGCGGTCGTCGCCCTCGGCGCCCCCGACACCGACCGGAGCGCCGCCGCCGTACCCCTGCTCCGCGACCGCCCCCTCCTGGACGGCCGCGCCACGGCCTACGTCTGCCGCCACTTCACCTGCGACGCCCCCACCGCCGACCCGGACCTGCTGGAACGCTCACTCCGGGGCTGAACGGCACCCTCAGAGGCGCGGGGAACTGCGCGAGCAACCGGGATGCGCCTGCACTCGCCGACGTGCGGGGAAGGGGCACCCCGTGCAGCGCCGCACCCCGTGCCGGGGGCTGCGCTTGCCAGCCCTGCGCCTCGGCGCAGTTCTCCCAAGCGGGGCGGGCGCTTACAGGGGCGCGGGGAACTGCGCGAGCGACCGGATCGCGCCTGCACTCGCCGACGTGCGGGGAAGGGGCACCCCGTGAAGCCCCGCACCCCGTGCCGGGGTTGCGCTTGCCAGCCCTGCGCCTCGGCGCAGTTCTCCCAAGCGCCGCAGGCGGTTACAGGGGCGCGGGGAACTGCGCGAAAACCTGAGCCACGATGGCGCCGCACCCGAAAAGGCGGGGTGAGCCCGAGGCAAGGGGCGCGGGGAACTGCGCGAAAACCTGAGCCACGACGGCGCCGCACCCGAAAAGGCGCCGCGAGCCCGAGAAGGGGCGCTCAACGTCCGCCGTGTCGGGCGGAAGGCGTCCCGAGGCCCGGAAGGGCGGCCTCCAGGGTGGTGAGCGCACGTTCCAGGGTGGTGAGGAGCGGGGCCTGTTCCGGGTGGGCGGCCCAGTGGAACATCGCCTGGGTGAGCGCTCCGGTGACGGCGCCGGTGAGGACGCGGAGGGTGAGGTCGTCGGGGGTGCGGCCGGTGCGTTCGGCGAGGGCGTGGGCGAGGGTGGCGCCGGCGACGCAGGTGGACTCGGTCATCCGGGCGCGGACGGCGGGGACTTCGACGGCGAGGCGGATGCGCAGCTCGGCCTCCTCGTGGTCCTCCCGAAGTGCCTGTGCGACGACGTCGAGGAGCGCATGCCGCAGCGCGGTGACGGGTGGTTCGGCCGCGGGGCGGGCGAGCAGGGCGCCGGCGAGGAGCTCGTCGTAGTCGTCGAGGAGGACCATGTCCTCCTTGGTGGGGAAGTAGCGGAAGACGGTGCTGGGGGAGACCTCGGCCTCCTCGGCGATCCGGTCGACGGAGGTGGCCTCGTACCCGTGCTCGGTGAAGAGCCGGAAGGCCGCGGTGCGGATGTCCCGGCGGGTCCGGATCTTCTTCCGCTCGCGAAGTCCGGGGCGCGGCACCGCCGTTGGGCCCTCGCCGCCGGGGCCGGGCCGCGCGGGGGCCGCGAAGGGGGTGCGTTTCTCCGGGCGGGCGGGTTCGCCGGGGGCGGTGCGTGCGCTGGCCATGGCCTCATTCTCGGCCATCGGCCTGGTCAGGGGCCATGGCCGGAACCGGAGCGGCTCGATCCGGAGGGCGCCGTGCCGGGAGAGGGTCCGCGCTTCTCCCGGCCGGGGAGCAGCAGTGCGCAGGCCAGCGCCGCGGCGAGCGCGGTGCCGCCGCAGAGGGTGAGCACCAGCGTCATGCCGTCGACGAAGGCGGCGTCGGCCGCGGCGGCCAGCCGGGGCGAGCCGGTGCGTCCGGCGACGAGGTGGGCGCCGACGACCGAGTCGCGGGCCGCCTCGGCGGCGCCGTCCGGCAGCGTCCCGGTGTCCAGCCGCGCGGCGTAGCGCCCGGAGTGCAGGCTGCCGACCAGGGCGACGCCGACGGCCGCGCCGGTCTGCCGCACGGTCATCAGCAGCCCGGAGCCGCTGCCGGAGCGTTCGGGCGGGAGCGCGGCGAGGGCGCCGTCCATGGCGGGCAGCATCGCGAAGCCGACGCCGAAGCCGGTGACGGTGAGCCAGGCGGCGGTGGGCGCGTACCCGTCGTGCACGTCCGTGCCCGCGCCGAGGAAGGCCGCGCAGGCGAGCAGCGCGAGGCCGCCGGCCACGACGGTCCTGGGCCCGGCCAGCGCGGCGAGCGGTCCCGCGGTGCGGGCGGCGGTCAGCAGCCCGGCCGTCATCGGCAGCAGGCGCAGACCGGTGCCGAGCGCGTCGTACCCGAGGACGGTCTGGAGGTACTGGGGGAGGACGAACAGGAGTCCGGCCATGACGAGGGTGACGAAGGAGGCCGCGACGGTGGGCCACAGGAACGCCCGGTGCCGCAGCAGCGCCAGGTCGAGCATGGGGCGCGCGCCGGGCGCGCGGCGCGCCCGTACGGTCTCCCGCGCGACGAGCCCCGCGAGGAGCAGGCCCCCGGCGGCGAAGGCGGCCAGGACGAGCGGGTCGCGCCAGCCGCGTTCGGGGCCCTCGATGACGGCGAGGACGAGGGTGCCGAGCCCGGTGACGGTCAGCAGGGTGCCGAGGGGGTCGACGCGGGGCGCGGACGGGTCCCGGGTCTCGGGCAGGAACAGCAGGCAGGCGGCGATGCCGAGCGCGGCGAGCGGCACGTTGACCAGGAAGACCGAGCCCCACCAGAAGTGGTCGAGCAGCCAGCCGCCGAGGATCGGCCCGAGCGGCATCCCGGCCGCCATCGCCGCGCTGATCAGGCCGATGGCCCGGGTGCGTTCGGCGGCGGAGGAGAACAGCGAGGGGACGACGGACAGCGCGAGGGGCGTGACGAGCGCGCCGCCGAGGCCCATGCCGGCGCGGGCGGCGATGACCTGGGCCGGGCTGCCGGCGAGGGTGCCGAGCAGCGAGCAGAGCAGGAACACCGCGAGCCCGGCGATCAGCAGCCGGCGCCGTCCGAAGCGGTCCCCGAGCAGCCCGGCGGGCAGCATCGTCGCGGCGAAGACGACGACGTACGCGTCGACGATCCACTGCATCTGGCCGGTGTCGGCGCGGAGTTCGGCGGCCATGCCGGGCAGCGCGATGTTGAGGATGGTCAGGTCGAAGCCGAGGACGAGCATGCAGACGCCGAGCGCGGTCAGCGCCCACCAGCGGCGCGGGTGCGCCCCGGTGTCGTCCGCCGCGTTCTCCGGCGGGGAGGCGGCGGGAGAGGGGGGCCAGGGCGAGGCGGGACGGGCTGCGGGCACGGGCGGACTCCCTCGATGACCCTGGGTGGTGTTGCCGCCTCTGACGGTAACCACCGGAGTGTGACGAGAGTCAACCTCCCGGGCGGGTGACGGTGTTGGGGGTGAAGCGGCCCTGCGGCCTGCGGTTGACCGGCCGGAAGGGCGCTCGGCCACGGATTCCGCAGTGCGTTCGGAGAGGGTCCCGGAGGTGGCGCAAAACACGCGGCGGGCCCGGTTCCACGCCCGTATGGTGGCGATATGCAGGTGATCCAATCGACCAAGCTCGCCAATGTCTGCTACGAGATCCGTGGCCCGGTTCTTGAGGAGGCGATGCGGCTCGAGGCGGCAGGTCACCGCATTCTCAAGCTCAACACCGGCAACCCGGCCGCCTTCGGCTTCGAGTGCCCGCCCGAAATTCTTGAGGACATGCTCAGGAACGTCGGCGAGGCGCACGGCTACGGCGACGCCAAGGGCCTCCTCTCCGCCCGCCGTGCCGTGGTCCAGCACTACGAGACCCGCGGCATCCCGCTGACCGTCGAGGACGTGTATCTGGGCAACGGCGTCTCGGAGTTGATCCAGATGTCGATGCAGGCGCTGCTCGACGACGGCGACGAGGTGCTCGTCCCCGCCCCCGACTACCCCCTGTGGACGGCGTCCGTCTCCCTCTCCGGGGGGACGGCGGTGCACTACCGCTGCGATGAGCAGTCGGACTGGATGCCGGACCTCGCGGACATCGAGCGCAAGATCACCGACCGCACCAAGGCGCTCGTCATCATCAACCCGAACAACCCGACGGGCGCGGTCTACGACGAGGAGATGCTGCGCGGGCTCACCGACATCGCCCGCCGGCACGGCCTGGTGGTCTGCTCCGACGAGATCTACGACAAGATCCTCTACGACGGCGCGACGCACACCCCGACCTCGGTGATCGCCCCCGACCTGCTGACGCTCACCTTCAACGGCCTCTCGAAGGCGTACCGGATCGCGGGCTACCGCAGCGGTTGGCTCGCGGTCTGCGGCCCGAAGGCGCACGCGAGCAGCTACATCGAGGGGCTCACGATCCTCGCGAACATGCGGCTGTGCGCCAACATGCCCGCACAGCACGCCGTCGCGGCGGCCCTCGGCGGCAAGCAGACGATCAACGAACTGACGCTCCCCGGCGGGCGGCTGCGCGAGCAGCGGGACGTGGCGTACGAGCTGCTGACGCAGATCCCCGGGGTCACCTGTGTGAAGCCGAAGGGCGCGATCTACGCGTTCCCCCGGCTCGACCCCAAGGTGTACAAGGTGAAGGACGACCGGCAGCTCGTCCTCGACCTGCTGCGCGACGAGAAGATCATGATCGTGCACGGCACCGGCTTCAACTGGCCGGAGCCGGACCACTTCCGCCTGGTCAACCTCCCGCCAGTGGAGGACCTGCGGGACGCCGTGACCCGGATCGGCAACTTCCTGGAGGGGTACAGCCAGCCCTGACCAGGGGTCCAGCAGTCGACCAAGAACAACTTTAGACATTGTCCAATCTGGGATAGACTCCTGTGTACACCACGCAGGAGGTCTTCCATGTACGAACCGATCCGCACCAAGTCGGTCCACTCCATGGCCGGCCCCGAGATCCCGCAGCGCTCGCGCACCGAGGAGCTGGACATCCGGCTCGGCGGTCACCTCACCGCGCTGCTGACCGTGACGGACGAGCTGCGCGCGCTGACGCCGGACGCCACCCTCGACGACGCCGCGCAGCGGCTCGCCGAGCACGCCGCCCGGCTCGACGGCGGCCGGGCCCCGCTGCGCGCGGAGCCCTCCGCCCGCAGCGCCGCCCGGGAGCACCTGCTCTCGCTGCACCGGCGGGCGCACAGGCTCGCCGGGAACGCACTGGTCATCGCCACGTCCCGGCAGGACAGGACGGCGATGGCGCTCGCCGCCGAGCGCATGGAGGCGCACGCGCAGCAGCTGCGTCCCGACCTGGTGAGCTGATCCGGCTCCGGGCCGCGGCGCCGCAGGGGTACGAGGGGTACGACACGCACGCGGCCCCCGCGACGGAAACCGTCGCGGGGGCCGCTGTGGTGCCGGTCAGCCCAGGCGCTCGACCAGCGCGCGGTACTCGTCCCACAGTTCCTTCGGGGTGTGGTCACCGAAGGTGTTGAGGTGCTCGGGCACGAGGGCCGCCTCGTCCCGCCAGACCTCCTTGTCGACGGAGAGGATGAAGTCCATCTCCTCGTCGCTCAGTTGGAGACCGCTGGTGTCCAGGGCCTCCTTCGGCGGCACGTGGCCGATCGGCGTCTCGACGGCCTCGGCCTCGCCGTTGAGGCGCTCCACGATCCACTTCAGGACGCGGCTGTTCTCGCCGAAGCCGGGCCAGACGAACTTGCCGGCGTCGTTCTTCTTGAACCAGTTGACGTAGTAGATCTTCGGCAGCTTCGTCTCGTCGGCCTTCTTGCCGATGTTGATCCAGTGCGCGAAGTAGTCGCCCATGTTGTAGCCGCAGAAGGGCAGCATCGCGAACGGGTCGCGGCGCAGCTCGCCGACCTTGCCCTCGGCGGCGGCGGTCTTCTCGCTGGCGACGTTGGCGCCGAGGAAGACGCCGTGCTGCCAGTCGAAGGACTCCGTCACCAGCGGCACGGCCGTGGCGCGGCGGCCGCCGAAGAGGATCGCCGAGATCGGCACGCCCCGCGGGTCCTCCCACTCGGGCGCGATGATCGGGCACTGCCCGGCGGGCACGGTGAAGCGGGCGTTGGGGTGGGCGGCCGGGGTGCCGGACTCGGGCGTCCAGTCGTTGCCCTTCCAGTCCGTGAGGTGGGCGGGCTTCTCCTCGGTCATGCCCTCCCACCACACGTCGCCGTCGTCGGTGAGCGCGACGTTGGTGAAGACGGAGTTGCCCCAGAGGGTCTTCATGGCGTTGGCGTTGGTGTCCTCGCCGGTGCCGGGGGCGACGCCGAAGAAGCCGGCCTCCGGGTTGATGGCGTAGAGCCGCCCGTCCTCGCCGAAGCGCATCCAGGCGATGTCGTCGCCGATGGTCTCGACCGTCCAGCCCGGAACGGTCGGCTCCAGCATCGCGAGGTTGGTCTTGCCGCAGGCGGACGGGAAGGCGGCCGCCACGTACTTGGACTCACCGCGCGGCGGGGTCAGCTTGAGGATGAGCATGTGCTCGGCGAGCCAGCCCTCGTCCCGCGCCATGACGGAGGCGATACGCAGGGCGTAGCACTTCTTGCCGAGCAGCGCGTTGCCGCCGTAGCCGGAGCCGAAGGACCAGATCTCGCGGGACTCGGGGAAGTGCGAGATGTACTTGGTGCTGTTGCAGGGCCACGGCACGTCCGCCTCGCCCTCGGCGAGCGGGGCGCCGACGCTGTGCACGGCCTTGACGAAGAAGCCGTCCTCGCCGAGCTCGTCCAGCACCGGCTGTCCCATGCGGGTCATCGTGCGCATCGCGACGGCGACGTAGGCGGAGTCGGTGATCTCGACGCCCAGTGCGGACAGCGGGGAGCCCAGCGGGCCCATGCAGAAGGGGACGACGTACATCGTGCGGCCGCGCATGGAGCCGCGGAAGATGCCCTTCTCGCCGGCGAAGAGCTCACGCATCTCCGCGGGGGCCTTCCAGTGGTTGGTCGGCCCGGCGTCCTCCTCCTTCTCGGAGCAGATGAAGGTCCGGTCCTCGACGCGGGCGACGTCGGTCGGGTCGGAGGCGGCGTAGTACGAGTTCGGGCGCTTGACGGGGTCGAGTTTCCGGAAGGTGCCGTTCTCGACCAGCTCCTCGCAGAGCCGCTCGTACTCCGCTTCGGAGCCGTCGCACCAGACGACGCGGTCCGGCTCGGTGAGGGCCGCGATCTCGTCGACCCAGGAGATCAGTTCCTGGTGACGGGTCGGTGCGGGGGTGTTGATGGGAGCCGCAGTACTGCGCGCCACGATCGCTCCAGACGTTGTGAGGGTTTTTGCGGACAGGTGCACCTGTATCCGCTTCTTCGTGTTGTTTTCCTCAGTACCCCTTGGGGGCCGCGACCCGGATGCGTTCGTGGCTGGAACTTCCGTGCTCATCCGGTGTCGCTCTTGCTCATCTGATCATGCGAGCGTAGAGCCTCGCTGTCCAGATGGAAATGGTGTGGCGGCCACCACTCACTGTGTTCGGGACGGCTTCGCACGTGTTGAATGGGACAACGACCAGGAGCCGTCCGGGTGCCGTGGAAACACGTCCGGGCCGCGTTCCCGGCGCCCTCGGCGTGTCTGCGGGGCCGGGTGCTCGCGGCCGGGTAGTGGGCCCCGGCGGGGGTGGTGCCGGAACCTACGGTTGCGTAGGTACGATGCCCGCATGACTGCCGACGCGCCTCCCACGCTGGAGCGGACGCCCAACTCAGCCCACCCCGCCTCGATTCCGCAGTTCATCAAGCCCCGGCTGCGCGGCTGGCTGCACGCGGGGATGTTCCCGGCGGTCCTCGCCGCGGGGATATTCCTGACCGCGCTCGCGGGCAGCACCCGCGGCCGCATCGCCTGCGCCGTCTACACGCTCAGCGCCTGCCTGCTCTTCGGTATCAGCGCGCTGTACCACCGGGGCGACTGGAGCGCCCGCACCGGCGCCGTCCTGCGCCGGCTCGACCACGCGAACATCTTCCTGATCATCGCGGGCACCTACACCCCGCTGACGATCCTGCTGCTGCCCGAGGGACGCGGGGACCTGCTGCTGTGGGGCATCTGGATCGCCGCCGCGCTCGGCATCGCGTTCCGCGTCTTCTGGGTCGGCGCCCCGCGCTGGCTCTACACGCCCTGCTACATCGCCATGGGCTGGGCCGCGGTCTTCTTCCTGCCCGACTTCCTGCGCGCGGGCGGCGTCGCCGTCCTCGTCCTGGTGATCGTCGGCGGGTTGCTCTACAGCGCGGGCGGGGTCATCTACGGCATCAAGCGCCCGAACCCCTCGCCGCGCTGGTTCGGCTTCCACGAGGTCTTCCACTCCCTCACCCTGGCGGCCTTCGTCGTCCACTACGTGGGCATCTCGCTGGTCGCGTACCAGCACCACTGACGGGCCCGCTCCCGGCGGTACATCCGGTGCGCCGGGCGGCCCCGGGTGTGCAACGATCGGTGCCCCCGTGGGTCAACCACGGGAGGGCGCCGATGAGTTGGGGGACGTGCGGTGAGGGGACGGTCTGGCGGTACGCGTGGTCCCGGTGAGCCGGAGGGACTGCCGGACGGGGAGGACGCGGCGGGCGCCGGGGCCGTGCCCCCGGACGCGCGCAGCTACAGCCGCGCGCAGATGATCGCCGCCATCAGCGCCGTGGGCACGCTGCTCGCAGGGGTGGGCGCCGTCCTCGCCACGGTCATCCCGAAGGACTCCGGCGGCTCCGACGGTACGGCCGGGCCCGCGCCGACGGTCACGGTCACCGAGACCGCCCCCGCCGCACCCGGCGGCACCGAGGACGAGGGCGGCCCCGAGTCGCCGTCCGGACCCTCGGCGGGCGCGGGCGGCACGGCGCTCACCAAGGACGTGGAGATCCAGGGCCAGCAGGCGGTCAAGGTCACGGACGCCTCGTTCGAGGTGCACAAGAGCTACGCGCTGGAGGGCGACATCGCGTACGACCCCGTCTCGGACGAGCTGGCCTCGCCGTCCACCGAGGTCGTCTTCGCCCGCGTCGGACCCGGCGAGAAGCCCGGCGCGGGGCTGTGCCGGGAAAGCGCGAAGTACACGGAGACGATCCCGCTGGCCGAGACCGAGCCCGAGGGCAAGGGCTACTGCGTCAAGTCCCCCGACTCGGCGGACTTCCTCGGCTACTTCCGCATCGAGCAGGCCGAACCGGACGGCGGCATGGACGACTCCGTCGCCCTCAAGCTCACCATCTGGTCCCACACGAAGAAGTGAACGTCAGAGCGTGCCGGTCTCCTGGACCCCGCGGCGCGAGCGGCGCCAGGCGACGAGCAGCACCACCGCCACGACCGTCTTCCACGCCTCGAACGGGTACCCGGCGAGCCGCTCCGCGAGCCCGATGCCGATGCCGGAATCCGGGCTTCCGGTGAGGACGAGCCCCGTCAGGCCGACCAGCACCGTCAGCCCTGTGTACGCGGCGAGCCACGGCTTCCTCCGCCGCAGCACCAGCGCGAGCAGCAGCATGCCGATATTGGACAGGGGAACCGCCAACAGGGCGCCGAGCAGGTGCAGTTCCAGGTTCACGTCCTCGGGGAACAGCCCCGCGATGATCGCGCCCACTCCGGCCAGGCCGACGAGTACGACACCGCTCGTCGCCGCCCGCCCCCTGGGCCAGGCCGCCCGTCCCGCGAGCGCGCCGGTCAGGGCCAGCAGGCCGACGGTGATGTACGCGCCGTTCATCAGCGGATGCAGCGGCGAGCAGACGTACGCCTCGTAGGTCTGCGCCGTCTCGATGGTCACCGTGCCGCAGTGGGCGGCGCCCAGGTCGCTGATGTAGTTCTCCGCCGTGCTGTACGGCGTGGTCCACGCGGCCCGCGTGATCCCCTCCGCGACGAAGAACAGCGGCGACAGCACCCAGCACCAGGCGGCGAACACCACCCGCCCCGACAACGACGCCGGGAACTCCCCGGACGCGGAAAGGCTCTTCGCCATGATCATCCCCCTTGGTCCCCATGATGCAGGGGGCCGCATCATGACATGCCCACGGGGCACGGGGGCCAGGGCGAGGGCAACGGCGACGTGAACGACTCGCACGGTGCCCACGGGAGCGTCCTACGCTGGGGGCAGACCGCGCGACCGCAGGAGGATCTCGTGAACAGGAGCGCACTCATCCGCGCCTGGCACGACCTGGAGGTCCCCGACGGCCTGCGCGTGGAACTGCTCGACGGGGAGCTCGTGGTGCAGGCCAACCCCGGTCACGTGCACGGCACCCCCGGGCGGAGCCTGGTCAGGCACACGCCGGAGCCGTTCGAGGCGTGGAACGAGCGGGGGCTGCTCATCGCGGACGGCCGTCAAGCGGGACCGGGAGGGCAAGCGGCTCCGGTGCGCGGGCGCCGGCATCCCCGTCTGCCTGACCGTCGATCCGCACGACGCGGGCAGGAGATCCGGATGCCGGAGCCGATGGGGTTCGCGGTGCGGACCTCCGGCTGGCGCCCCTACAAGTAGGCGCGGGCGGGCACCGGCCCCTCCCCGGAGGAAGGGGCCGGTGCCCCCGTCAGCGGCCCTCGGACGCCGACGGGGTGCGGCGGACGGAGCGGCCCGCGAGGGTGCTGGTGCGGCGGCCGTCCTCGATGACGAAGCGGCCGTCGATCAGGACGTGCGGGAGGCCCGTGGGGAGGACGCGTGGGTTCTCGAAGGTGGAGCCGGCCGCGACCGTCGCCGGGTCGAAGAGGGCGAGGTCGGCGCGGTAGCCCTCGCGGACGAGGCCGCGGTCGGGCAGGCGCAGCCGTGCGGCGGCCCGCGAGGTGAGGTGGGCGACGCACTCCTCCAGCGAGAGCACGCCCAACTCCCGTACGTACCGGCCGAGGTACTGCGGGAAGGTGCCGTAGGCGCGGGGGTGCGGCTTGGCGCCCTGGAGGATGCCGTCGCTGCCGCCGGTGTGCACGCGGTGGCGCATGATCCGCCGCACGTTGTCCTCGTGGCCGACGTGCTGGAGGATCGTCGAGCCGAGCCGGTCCTCGATCAGCAGGCGGCGGGCGGTGACGAAGGGCTCCTCGCCGCGCTCGGCGGCGGAGGCGGCGACGGTCTTGCCGACGTAGTCGCTCAGCGCCGGGTTGCTCGTCCCGGAGATCTCGATGGCGTCCCACTCGATGGGGACGCCGTGGCAGCCGTCGGCGCCCTCGACCTCCATCACGTGCCGGATGCGGGCGCAGGTCTCGTCGTCGGCGAGCCGGTCGAGGACGGCCTCGGGGCCGCCCGCGTTGGCCCAGCTCGGCAGCATGGCGACCAGGGTCGTGCAGCCGGGGGTGTAGGGGTAGGTGTCGAGGGTGATGTCGGCGCCGTCGTCCAGCGCGCGGTCGAGGAGGGCCAGCAGGTCGGGCGCCTTGCCCTCGTTGACGCTGAAGTTCATGGTGGCGTGCGCGAGATGGAGCGCGCAGCCCGCCTCGTGGCTGAGGTCGACCATCTCCTCGTACGCCTGGAGTGCCCCCGCGCCGTAGGACCTGTGGTGGGGACAGTAGTAGCCGTCGTAGGCGGCGACGGTGCGGCACAGCTCGGTGATCTCGGCGTCGGAGGCGTACATCCCGGGCGTGTAGGTGAGCCCGGACGACATGCCGACGGCGCCCTGTTCCAGGCCCTCGGCGACCAACTGCCGCATCCGCGCGACCTCTTCGGGCGTCGCCGGGCGGTCGTCCCAGCCGACGGCGAGCATCCGCACGGTGCCCTGCGGGATCAGGTACGCGGCGTTGACGGCGGTGCCGTGGCCGCCGTGTGCGGTGTCGATGCGGTCGAGGTACTCGCCGACGGTGCGCCAGTCGAAGTCGACCGAGGTGTCGCCGGGGGCGCCGCCGTTCCAGCCGGTGATGGCGCTGCGCACGGCGGCGAGGGTGGCGTCGTCGACGGGCGCGTAGGACAGGCCGTCCTGGCCGATGACCTCCAGGGTGACGCCCTGCGCGGCCTTCGCCGAGTGGTCCGGGTCGCGGAGCAGCGCCAGGTCGGAGTGCGCGTGCATGTCGATGAAGCCGGGGGAGAGGGCCAGCCCGTCGGCGTCGACGACGCGGGCGCCGCCGGGCCGGGGCACACCGCCCCCCTCGGGGGCGATCACGGCGATCCGCCCGTCGCGGAGGGCGACGTCGGCCCGGTACGCGGGGCCGCCGCTGCCGTCGACGACATCGGCGCCGCGGAGGACGAGATCGTGGGTGTGCGCGGACTGGGGGGAGCCGGTGGTGCCCATGGGGGCGGCTGCCTTTCGTGAGAGGGCCGGGGCCGGACGCCGCACGGGGGAGTTGGCGTCCGGCCCCGGCGCGCGGGGTCCTTCCGGGGGAGGGGAAGGCCCCGCGGCCTTGGGGGAGTGGTACCTGAGGCGGATCAGAAGTAGGTGCGGATGTACTCCGTCACCGTGCCGTCCTCCTGGACGACCGGGATGAGCTGCCACTTGTCGAAGATCGTGCAGGGGTGGGACATGCCGAGCGCCACCCGGTCCCCGACCTCCAGCGTCACGTCCTCCTCGGTGCGTACCCAGGCGTGCTGGTCGGAGAGCGAGACGACGTGCACGCCGTCGGCCGCGCGCTCGGGGCCGCCGTCGGCGGGGCGTACCGCGCGGGCCTGCGGGAGGTGCAGGTCGTAGGCGGCGTCCCGCTTGCCCGCGTTGAGGAACGCCTGGCCGGGCTCGGGGCGGGAGACGACCTGCGACCAGAGGGTGAAGGCCGAGCGCAGACTGCCCTCCTGGGGCACCCGGTTGAACGGCGTCACCTTCCGGTACTGGCCCTCGTCGTGCGAGACGTACGCGCCGGAGCGGAGCAGCTTGAGCGTGGGGCGTGACAGCTCGGGCAGTTCGGCGAAGACCTCGGCGACGGCGTCGAACCAGGCGCTGCCGCCCGCGCTGACGACGATCTCGTCCAGGTCGGCGAACCGGCCGGCCTTGTCGAACTCGACGGCGAGCGAGGTGAGCCGGCGCAGCCAGGCCGTCACTCGTGCGTGGTCGGCCTGGGGTACCTCGCCCTCGTAGCCCGCGATGCCGACGAGGCGGAGGGTGTCGGCGGCGGCGACGAGGTCGGCGATCTCATACGCCTCCGCCTCGGTGCGGACGCCGGTGCGGGCGCCGTCGCCCGCGCCGAGCTCGATGACGACGTCGACGGGGCGGGTGGCGCCGGCCTCGGTGAGCGCGGCGTGCATCAGCTCGACGCCGCGCGGCGAGTCGGCGTAGCAGATGAAGCGGAAGGCGGGGTCGGCGTCGAGCTCGGCGGCGATCCAGCGCAGCGCGGCCGCGTCGACCAGCTCGTTGGCGAGGAAGATCCTGGGGACGCCGAACTCCCGGGCGACGCGCACCTGGTGGGGCACGGCGAGGGTGACGCCCCAGGCGCCGTGGTCCAGCTGGCGGGCGAAGAGCTGCGGGGCCATGGAGGTCTTGCCGTGCGGTGCGAAGGCGAGGCCGTGCCGCTCGGTGTAGGTCTCCATGAGCGCGAGGTTGTGCGCCAGGTGTTCGGCGGAGAGCGTCATGACGGGGGTGGTGAAGCCGCCGGTGTGGAGGTTGCGCCGCTCGGCCGCGAGCTCCCCGACCGTCTTCCCGGCCGCGTCCGGCGGCAGTCCCTTGAAGCGGTGGTCGACGATCTCGCTGTCGAGTCCGCCGAGGCGGGCCGTGACGGGGTTGTCGGGGGTGGACATGGCGACTCCGTTGGCAGACCGATGAATCCCTGTGTGCAGATCGCGGTTGCAGATCATGCAACACCCATTGCGTATAACGCTTAATGCTGTCTAGCATCCCGGCGAAGACCAGGTCAATGGATGAGGAGTCGTACCGATCGTGACCAGCACCCCGCATACCGACGTCGTCTGCCTGGGCGAGTCCATGGTCACGTTCCTGCCGTCGCGGCCGGGGCGCCTCGCCGATGTGCCCTCCTTCGAGCGGGCGATCGGCGGCGCCGAGTCCAACGTCGCCTGCGCCCTCGCCCGCACCGGGCACACCGCCCGCTGGCTCAGCCGCGTCGGCACCGACGGCTTCGGCGACCACCTGCTGCGCGGCATCGCGGAGCACGGCGTCGACGTCACGGCCGTCGGCCGCGACCCGCACCGCCCCACCGGCATCTACTTCCGTACCGAGGGCGAGCGCGCCACCACCCTCGAAGCGGACGACGACCCCGAACCGGTCGCCGAGGTCGCCTACTACCGCGCCGGATCGGCCGCCTCCGCCATGTCCCCCGGCACCGTCTCCCTCGACGACGCCGACTCCGGCCGGATGCTGCACCTCAGCGGCATCACCGCGGCCCTCTCCGCCGACTGCCTCGCCCTGCTGCGCCGCCTGCTCGCCCCGCGCGCCGGCCGCCCGCTGGTCTCCTTCGACGTCAACTACCGCGTCGGCCTGTGGCAGCGGACGGACGCCGGCCCCGAGGTGCTGCTCGACCTGGCGCGCGGCGCCGACCTCGTCTTCGTCGGCCTGGACGAGGCCGAGGCCGCCTGGGGCGTGACGGGCGGCGCCGCCGCCGTCCGCGCCGCGCTGCCCGAGCCCGCCGTCCTCGTCGTCAAGGACGGCAGCACCGGCGCCACCGCCTGGGCGCGCGGCCCCGAGGGCACCGACGAGGAGGTGACGGTGCCCGCGCTGCGGGTCGACGTCGTCACCCCCGTCGGCGCGGGCGACGCCTTCGCCGCCGGCTTCCTCTCCGCCACCCTGCGCGGGCTGCCGCTCGCGGACCGCCTCCGGCACGGCCACCTCACCGCGGCCGCCGCGCTCACCGAACCCGGCGACGTCGCCGAACCCCCGGCCCGCGCCCTCGCCGACCGGCTCGCCGCGCTCCCCGCCCCCGACTGGACCGCGCTCCGCCTCGGCCCCGGCTGGACGGCGGGGGACGCGGGGACGAGCGGGGCGGCCCCCGGGTCCCCGGACCCGGCAGGCGAGACTGTCAGCTCAGGTGAGCCCGGGGTATCCGGCCAGACAGCGACGAATGCGAGCGCACCATGAGCCAGACCGTCGACCGCGCACTGAGCATCCTCCCGCTCCTCGCGGAGGGCCCGGCCAACCTCGAACAGGTGGCCAAGCGGCTGGACGTGCACAAGTCCACCGCGCTGCGGCTGCTGCGCACGCTGCACGAGCACGGCATGGTGCACCGCCAGCCCGACCAGCGCTACCGCCTCGGCGCGCGCCTCTTCGCCCTCGCGCAGGAGGCCGTCGAGAATCTCGACGTGCGCGAGATCGCCCACTCCCACCTCCTCGAACTCAACGAGAAGACCGGCCACACGGTGCATCTCGCGGTCTACGAGGAGAACGAGGTCCTCTACATCGACAAGGTCGAGAGCCGCTACCCGGTGCGGATGTACTCCCGCATCGGCAAGCCCGTCGCGATCACCGTCGCGGCCGTGGCCAAGCTGCTGCTCGCCGACCTGACCGAGTTCGAGCGGCGCTCCGTCGCCGAGAAGCTCGACTACCCCATGTACACGCCCCGTTCGACGCCGAACGCCTCCGCCTTCCTCGGCGAACTGGCGAAGGTGCGCGAACAGGGCTGGGCCACCGACCTCGGTGGCCACGAGGAGTCCATCAACTGCGTCGCGGCGCCCATCCGCGGGGCCGACGGACGCACTGTCGCCGCCATGTCGGTCTCCGCGCCGAACGTCGTCGTCAGCGCCGACGAACTCCTCCGGCTCCTCCCGCTGGTGCGCCGCACCGCCGACGCCATCAGCGCCGAGTACTCCGGCACTTCGCCGAGCACCACCCCCTCCAAGGAAAGTTAAGGACAGGTCCGCACCATGAGCGACAAGCTG
Source organism: Streptomyces sp. HNM0574 (assembly GCF_012726235.1). Taxonomy (GTDB): domain Bacteria; phylum Actinomycetota; class Actinomycetes; order Streptomycetales; family Streptomycetaceae; genus Streptomyces. The sequence goes on along the minus strand of NZ_JAASAH010000002.1, from coordinate 342,695 downwards.
ACCAAGACCGCCATCACCCCGGCGACCCACACCACCCCGCCCGCGAAGTTCTCGCACGGCGTGAAGAAGGGCAACATCCTCCAGGTCGCCGGTCAGGTCGGCTTCGGCCCGGCCGTCGAGGGCCAGGCCCCCACGCCCGTCGGCCCGGGCCTGCGCGAGCAGACCCTGCAGACCCTCGCCAACGTCGAGGCCATCCTGAAGGAGGGCGGCGCGAGCTGGGAGGACGTGATGATGATGCGCGTCTACCTCACCGACACCGACCACTTCGCCGAGCTCAACGCGATCTACAACGAGTACTTCGCCGACCTGGCCGAGGCCCCCTCCGCGCGCACCACCGTGTACGTCGGCCTCCCCGCCGGCCTGCTCGTCGAGATCGACGCGCTCGCCGTCCTCGGCTGAGGTCCGGCCCAACCCGCCGTCGCCCCGGGCGAGTTCGCCCGTCGGCGCGCAGGCTCGTGGGCTCCCCGCGGGGAGCCCACGAGCGGCGTCACCCCGGCCCGCACCCCCTGTGGCCCGCGTCATAGGGCGTACGGGACGAACGACGCATACTGAACAAAAATTCAGAATCCCGCAGTACCGCACATCCCGCCCGCCCGTTCACCGCAGCGCGCTGACGCCCGTACCCGACGCGTCCGCACCGGCCAGGTGAACCCGGCGGACCCGGAACCCGGACCCCCTCCCGCCCGTCACCCCGGGCCCGGAGTCCGGAGTGCCCAGGGCCCGGCCGCCCGAGCACGCTCAGCAGTCCGAGCCCGCTGAGCCGCCCCCAACGCTCAGCCCCCACCCCCCTCACGGCGCACTCGCGCCACCGCTCAGCCCCGGCGCGGAAGCCACCCGTCCGTGCCGCGGCACCCCCTACGCGAAAACTCCGCGTACCTCCCCCAACCCCGACACCGCACGGAAACAACGAGGTTCTCCATGCTGCTCGCCGCTTCCCCCACCCAGGAGGCGCCACCGCACACCGGTGGACTGCTGGCGCTCATACCGGGCACAGCCGGCCTGCTCACGGTCGCCGCGCTCGGCATCGTGCTGCTGCTCGTCCTGATCATCAAGTTCCGGCTCCAGCCCTTCGTGGCGCTGCTCGCCGTGTCCATCGCGGTGGGTCTCGGCGCGGGCCTCTCCGTGACCGAACTCTTCGGCACCGTCCAGAAGTCGGACGCCGTCTCCCTCATCGAGGACGGCATGGGCGGCATCCTCGGACACGTCGCCATCATCATCGGCCTGGGCACCATGCTCGGCTCCATCCTTGAGGTCAGCGGCGGCGCCGAGGCGCTCTCCAACCGGCTGCTCAACCTCTTCGGAGAGAAGCGCGCCCCGCTGGCCATGGGCCTCACCGGCCTCATCTTCGGCATCCCCGTCTTCTTCGACGTCGGCATCTTCGTGCTCGCGCCGATCGTCTACGCGGCCGCCAAGCGCTCCGGCAAGTCGATCCTGCTGTACGCGATGCCGCTGCTCGCGGGCCTGTCCATGACCCACGCCTTCCTGCCGCCGCACCCGGGCCCGGTCGCCGCGGCCGGACTGCTCAAGGTCGACCTGGGCTGGGTCATCCTCATGGGCGTCGTCTGCGGCATCCCCGCCGTGCTCGCCGCCTGGGCGTACTCCGCGTGGATCGGCAAGCGCGTCTTCGTGCCCGTCCCGCAGGACATGGTCGAGGCCACCGAGGACGCCAAGAAGGCCATCCGCGCCGAGCAGGAAGCCTCCGGGATCACCCGGAGCGAGAAGCCCGTCGCCCTCGGGACGGTCTTCACGATCATCGGTACGCCGCTGTTCCTGATCCTGCTGGCGACCTTCTCCTCGATCGCGCTGGGCGAATCGACGCTGCGCTCGGTCATCGAGTTCTTCGGCCACCCCTTCGTGGCGCTGACCATCGCGCTCTTCCTCGCCTACTGGCTGCTCGGCATCCGCCGCGGCTGGTCCCGCAAGTCGCTGGAGACGGTCTCGACGGCCTCGCTCAAGCCGATCGGCAACATCCTGCTGGTCGTCGGTGCGGGCGGCATCTTCGGCGCCGTCCTCCAGGGCAGCGGCGTCGCCCAGGCGCTGGCCGACACCTTCAGCGACGCGGGCCTGCCCGTCATCCTCCTCGCCTGGCTGATCTCCGTCGTGCTGCGCGTCGCGCAGGGCTCGGCGACGGTCGCGATCGTCACCACGGCGGGCATCGTCGCGCCGCTGCTGTCCGCGGGCGACTTCTCGCAGGCCGCCGTCGCGCTCGTCATCATGGCGATCTCGGCGGGCTCGATCTTCGCCTCGCACGTCAACGACGGCGGCTTCTGGATGGTCGCCAAGTACTTCGGCATCTCCGAGCGGGACACCCTGAAGTCCTGGACGGTCCTCGAATCCGTGCTCTCCGTCGCGGGCTTCGCGGTGGCCGCACTGGTGAGCCTGTTCGTGTAGCGCCGCACCCCGCCGCCCCGGTACCGGTTCCTCCGTGCCGGGGCGGCGGAATTTCGCGTTCCTGTGCCAACCCGTAGCAGAAAGCGGGAAGTCGGGGCGTGCTGTCGGCCCCCTTCCCTACCGTGTCCGCATGAGCCGATCTGCACTGGACCACGAAGAGGCCGAACGCCTGCTGAGCCACTGGATCACCGGCATGCCGGAGCAGCTCCGCGAGATGCGCGCCGAACTGCTCGACGACGACTTCCCGTTCGACTTCAGCGCCGACTCGCTGGCCGCCCTCGAAGCGCACCTGCTGACCGAGTACGCCCCCGGCGAGGAGGTCAGAGCGGACTTCCGCCCCACCCTGTGCAGCATGCTCTACCTCGGCGAGGCCCTGCTCTCCGTCGCCGGCGGCTCCTGGGGCTGGACGGGCCGCGAGGCCCCCGGCGCCCCCGGCGGCCAGCCCGTCGTCTGCCCCGACCCCGAGCTCGGCCTCAGCCCCCTCGCCCCCTTCCTGCTCATCGCCTACGCCGTCCGCACCCGCACCGGCGACGCCTTCACCCGCGAGGCCGAACGGCTGCGCGCCGCCGTCGACGGGCTGCGCGAGCACCGCCCCGGCTGGCAGCCGGCCACCGACCTGCACCCCGTCGAGGCGGAACGCCGCTCCGGCGCCGACCACCCCGAACTCGCCCGCTGGCTCGACGCGCGGCAACGCGCCTTCCCCGCCTGGGCGGAGGGCTCCGGCGCCGCCGACCGCTGGGACTTCACCCCCGCGTCCCTCACCCTCCTCGAGGACGTCGTACGCCGCGGCTTCGGCAGCGACGACGAGGTGCTCGCCGCCAAGAACACCCCGTTCCTCCAGGGCGCCGTCTGGTACATCGGCGAGGTCGTCCGGCACACCCGCCCCGACGTGACCTGGCAGTACCGCCCCCAGTCCCTGCACGCCGACGAACCGTCCCCGCTGTTCGACCCCCACGAACCCAGCGTCCTCAACACCCCCCACCTCGGCCAGCCCACCCTCCGCCACGGCGGCGCCGCCTACCCCCTCGGCGCCCTCAACGTCCTCTTCTGGAAAACCGACGAACTCGACAACCCGATAGAGCCCCAACTGACGGACATTCTGGGGTACTTCGCGGGGTGAGGGGGCCTCACAGATACAGCTGACGCCCGCAGCCCGCGCAGTACGCCGTTCCGGCGCGCCGCTCCACCTTCGCGTGCTCGCAGGCGTCCGGGAGGGGAGCGGGGGCCGCGGGCGTCCGCCCGTCCGCCCGCCACGGGAGGACGCGGGGCGCCCGCAGCCCCTCGCGCCGCCTCCGCCTGCGGCGCGACCGCTCCCCGTGTTCCGGGTCGTCCCTGGCCCGCAGCTGCTCGCCCACCAGCTGGTTCAGCTCACCGACGCAGAGCGCGCACGCGTACAGCGCACCGATGCCCGCCGGTGCGTGCACGGGCCCAAGCCACCGGACGCGCACGTCCTCGCGCCGGCAGAAGAGCATGCACGGGCCGGGCAGCCACGCGCACCCGCCCTCCGGTACCGGCTCCGGCCAGGACTCCCGCCAGGCACGGAAGTTCACCGAGGGGGAGAAGTCCACCGTCCGCGTCGTGACGACGTACGGCCTCACCGGCCTTCCCCGTCCCGACTCCCCGCCGGCGTCAGGTGCCGCGGGTGCGTCGTCCACTCCCGTCCGCCCCCGACGGGACGGAGGAAGGCGACCTGGTGCTCCCCGCGCGTCGCCGGATCGTGCCACGGTCCGAGATCCATCAACTGCCCCGTGCGCCCGGTCCGCCCGTCCCGCACCAGCTGGCCGATCCGCCACCCCAACTCGGTGTCCGTAGAAGTCAGTTGATTTGCCATTAACCCGCCCTTTTCCGCTTCCGGTGCCCTACGGTGTCGAGCATTCAGCACCGGGACGCCGTCTCCGGCGAGCTGGGCGAGTACAGCCACGCGGTGAGCCGGTAACCCCACAAAACCCACAGAGGGAGACCGAGATGCCTCCACGACGGCCGGTGTCCGGCCGTAGCCAGACCGCACGCGCCCGCTACGCCGAGGAACTGTCCGACCTCCGCCGCGAGAAGGGCATTTCCCTCCGCTTCCTCGGCGACGCCGTACGCGCCGACCACAGCCACCTCGGCCACATGGAACACGGCACCAGCCTCGGCGGCCCCGAACTGGCCCGCGAACTCGACCGCTTCTACGGAACGACGCACCTGATCGTCCTGTGGGAACTCGCCTTACGGGACACGTCGCAGTTCAGGGAGCGGTACCGGCATTACATGGGCTTGGAGGCGCAGGCTACGGGGTTGCAGAAGTACGCGCTGAGCGTCGTTCCCGGGATGCTCCAGACCTCCGCGTACGCCCGGGTGCTGCTCAGGGCGGCCGGTCCGATAGATGAAGACGAGTTGGAGGACCAGGTTGAGGCCCGAGCAGGCAGGAAGGAGTTTCTCAGTCGAGCAGAGGGGCCACAATTCCGCGCGATCCTCGACGAGGCGGTCCTGCGGCGCCCGCTACCGGACGCGGGGGAGTGGCGGGCCCAGCTTGAGCATCTGCTCCGCATGGGCGAGCTGCCGAACGTCACGATCCAGGTGGTGCGTGCCTCTGTCGGTCTCCATCGCCTGACCCAGACCGACACCATGTTCCTATGGCTTCCGGACGGCCGTACCGTGGCATACGTCGAGACGGGATACTCGGGCGAGCTGATCGAGAGAACGCAGGACGTCGACCGACTGCGGTTCGCATACGATCAGTTGCGGGATCTTGCGCTGTCCCCGCGAGAGTCCCGTGAGGTGATCTCTCAGCTGATGGAGGATGTCCCGTGCGAGCTGTCCGAGTCGACGTGACTGCCGCGTCCTGGCGCAAGTCCAGTTACAGCAACCAGGACGGCGGCGAATGCCTTGAGGTGGCGGACGGCGTCGTGACCGCCATGTCCTGGCGCAAGTCCACCTACAGCAACCAGGACGGCGGTGAATGCCTCGAGGTGGCCGACGGCTTCTCCCGCGTCGTCCCCGTCCGGGACAGCAAGGTGCCCTCGGGCCCGGTCCTGGTCTTCGAGCAGTCATCCTGGTCGGCCTTCATCGCCTCGGTCCGAGACTGACCGTGCCCTCCCGTACGCCCCGCAGCCCCGCCAACTCGCCCGCGAGTGACGGGGCTTCGGCGCCCCTGTGTGCCATCCCTGAGACCTCGCCCGACGCGCTGGACCCGGGTCCGGTGCTGCGGAGCAGCTCCCTGCTCCTGGCCCTCCGTTTCGGGGCGCGTATCGCGGCCTTCGGGTTCCTGGCGCTCCTCCCCGTCGTCCTGACCGGACTCGGCGCACCGAACTCCTTCTGGACGGTGCTGCCCGCGGCGCCGGGCGTCATCGGGATCGTCTTCACGCTCTACACCTTCTCGACGTACCCGTTCCGTCTCCGCAGGTGCCGGAAGGTGCTGGCCGAGTACCCCTTGGAACCCGCCGCGTACGCCCGGCACAGCAAGTCCGCCAACAGCATCCACGGGACGCTCTCCACCCTTCACGTGAAGCGGCGCAAGGGTGCCGAGCGCCGCGAAATGGTGGCCTCGGAGGTCCAGGACCGCGGCTCTTGGCCCGAGGGCGCGAAGGAAGGCGTCTGGATCGCCGGCGACCTGCCCTTCGGCGGCGTGGCCACCATCCCCACCCGCAACGCCCTCCTCCTGATGCGCCCGGCGGACTGGGACGCGACAGCCGCCGAACGCCGGCAAGCAGACGGCGCCCGCCTCGCCCGAGCCGAGCGCGCGGGGCTGGAGCGCAAGCGGGGGCTGTTGTGATCAACCGGGCCTGACGGCTCAGTGCTTCGGCAGATGCTCCAGGAGTTGTTGCCAGCCCGGGCCCAGGCCGTTCGCGCTGATGTCGCCCCAGGAGGCGTCCGCGAAGTGGAAGCGGACGACGGATCGCGGGACGCCGGGCTTCCTGGCCCAGGTCTCGTACTCGACTCCGGTCAGCTGCTCGCGCGGTACGGACCAGGCCAGTTCGGCCGCCTCGGGGCCTACGTGGACGAGGGCGAGGAGGCGGTCGCCGACGACGAGTGCCTGGTGGTCGGCGGGGCGGGTCTTGCTCACCAGCCCGCCGGCGTGACTGTTCCAGCCGCCCTTGAGGTGCTTGAGCTTGTAGCGGCGCTTGGGGGTGCGGAACAGCCAGAAGATGCCGTCCGCGATCTTGTCGCCGATCCAGTAGAAGGGGAGCGTCACGTAGTGGTAGACGGAGAGGACCGCGACCAGCGGGTACTCCCACCAGGGGATGCGGCGGGGCTCGACCGGGGGCTTGGGCGGGAAGACCGCCGGCTGCGGACGAAGCCGCTTCGGCACCGTCCGGCCGAGCGCGTCGATCTGCTGCACCGGATGGAGCGCCACCACGCGGTCGCTGCCGCGCAGCACCCCCTCCACCATGGCCTGCGTGCGCTCCTCGGACGGCACCGGGTAGTGCGGCTTGCGTGTACTCACGCCCAACTGCTCCTGACCTTCCGCTGGTTGGCCCTACCGCTGCTTGCGGCGCTTCCCCCGCATGATGCATCAGGGGCCTGTGAGCGCGGCGGCGCCCGGGACCCGCCAGTCACACCCGCTTCACCCAAGGTTCACGCGTTCGGGTGGGGGTTTGATCAACTCCCCGCTCTCGTCGCGGTCTTGTGGCCGACCGCCCCGCCCCCAAGAATGCTGCGCGTCATGCTCAACCCCATGCTCTTCAAGGGAGAGGAACCCCCCACCATGAACAGACCTCTCGTCGGGACGCTGGCCGGTGCGCTCTTCGGGGCCGCCGCCCTCGCCGGGATCGCGGGCGGGCCCGCTGTGGCTCAGGAGGCGGGCGGCCAGGCGGAGTTCGGGAGTATCGCGCGGGCCGGGCAGGCGCCGCAGCAGGGGCCCGCGCAGCAGGCCGCGCCGGACTTCGCGGGGACGGTCGCGCTCAGCAACTGTTCCGGCTCGCTGGTGCGGATGCCGGACTCCAAGCCGGGTGACCCGGGGCTGGTGCTGTCCAACGGCCACTGCCTGGAGGAGGGCATGCCGAAGCCGGACCAGGTCATCACGGACCAGCCCTCCAGCCGCGGCTTCACGCTGCTGGACGCCAAGGGCGGCGAGGCGGCGCAGCTGAAGGCGACGAAGCTGGCGTACGCGACGATGACGGACACCGACGTCTCGCTGTACGAACTCGACTCCACGTACGAGGAGATAGAGAAGGAGAGCGGCATAGCCCCGCTCGACGTGCAGGCCGAGCACCCGGAGAAGGGTAAGGCCATCACCGTCGTCTCCGGCTACTGGAAGGAGACCTTCTCCTGCTCCCTCGACGGTTTCGTGCCGGAGCTGCGCGAGGCCGACTGGACGATGAAGGACTCGCTCCGCTACACCGCCGACTGCAAGACCAAGGGCGGCACCTCGGGCTCCCCGGTGGTGGACGACGCCAGCGGCAAGGTCGTCGGCGTCAACAACACCCGGAACGAGGACGGTGCCGAGTGCACCATGAACAACCCCTGCGAGGTGGACAAGGACGGCAAGGTGACGGTCCGGCACGGGATCGCCTACGGCCAGCAGACGTACACGCTCACGCAGTGCGTCGGTGAGGGCAACAAGGTCGACCTCTCCCTCCCGGACTGCGCCCTGCCCAAGCCGTGACGCGCCGGCCGGCATGACGCGAGGCGACGCCCCCGTCCCGGGCTCTCCGGGCGGGGGCGTCGCACGTGTACGGAGCGGTGGGGACACTCCGTACCGGTATGGGGGCCGGTTACGGCAGCTTGTCGACGTGCGGGCCGACGGTGCTGGACCACTTGTTGCCCGCGGTGGCGTCCCAGTTGGTGGACCAGGTCATCGCGCCGCGGATGCCGGGATAGGTCTTGTCCGGCTTGAAGGTGCCGCAGTTGGTGCCCTTGGCAAGGCAGTCCAGCGCGTTGTTGACGACGGCGGGGTCGACGTAGCCGCCGCCGGCCGCGCGCGGGGAGGCGGGGGTGCCGATGCCGACCTGGGACGGGTCGAGGCCGTTCTTCAGCTGGATGCAGGCGAGGGAGGTCAGGAAGTCGACGCTGCCCTGGCTGACGACGTTGCCGTCGCAGCCGTTCATCGAACCGCTGTTGTAGTACTGCATGTTGACGACGGTGAGGAAGCTCTTGATGTTCAGCGCCGTCTTGAAGTACTCGTTCTGCGGCGACTGCATGTCGATGGTCTGCGGCGCCATCGTCACCACGACGTTGGGTTTCGCGGCGTGGATCGACTTCAGGGCCTGCGTCATGTACGTCGCGTTGAGGCCGTTCTCCAGGTCGATGTCGACGCCGTCGAAGCCGTACTTGTCCATCAGGCCGGTGATGGATTTCGCGAAGGCGTCGGCCGCGGCGCCGCTGCCGACGCTGACCGCACCTTTCTCGCCGCCGACCGAGATGATCACCGATTTGCCCTTCTTGTGCAGGGCGTCGATGTCGGCCTTGAAGTCGGCCTCGGAGGCGTAGCCGAGGGCCGGGTCGAGCTTGAAGTCGACCTGTCCCGGCTTGCCGGTCGCGTCGGCGAAGGCGACGGCGACGATGTCGTAGTCGTCCGGCACCTCGGCGAGCTTCTGGACCTTGGCGCCGTTGTCGAAGTTCTGCCAGTAGCCGGTGACGGCGTGCTTCGGCACGGCCGAGGCGCCGACGGCGGGCTGCTGGGACGAGGCGGACGTCCCGGTGCCGGTCTCGCCCGCGTTGGCGGTGCCGGCCAGGGCGATGCCGCCGGTGGCGAGCACGGCGGCGGTGACGCCGGCGAGCATCCGGGAGCGCCGGGGCCGGGGGGAGGTGAAGGGGGTTCTGGAACCAGGGGATGCCACAACTGCCTCCGCTGAAGGGGAGCTTGGGGGACGGTGAGGGGGTGCCATGCGGTGCGGTTCGGCGCGGGCCCGGCGCTGTTCAACAACGTGGTCCAGACCAATGCCGTTGTCAATACTCCACACATGAAGGACCGTTCACTCGCTGTCCGGCGCGCGGCCCCACCGCCGTCGCCGGGACGCCGGATGCGGACCGGTTCCGGATCGTGAGGGGAGAGTTATCCACAGGCGTTGTGCGGGCCGTCGCCCCGGGGTTTGATACGCGGGCACGACAGGGCACGGACAGAGGGCGGTCGCGTATGACAACCGAGAACACCACAGGCGGCGGTGCGGCCGGCGCTCCCGAGGCGCCCGCGCCCGCACTGCGCAAGGCCAGCTGGAAACGCGTCGGGCCCGGCATCGTCGTGGCGGCGACGGGCGTCGGCGCCGGCGATCTCGTCGCCACGCTCATCGCGGGCAGCAAGTTCGGGTACACGCTGCTGTGGGCGGCCGTCATCGGCTGCATCGTCAAGATCGCACTCGCCGAGGCCACCGGCCGCTGGCATCTCGCCACCGGGCGCACCCTCTTCCACGGCTGGCGCGCCCTCGGCTCCTGGACGACGGTCTACTTCGCCGTGTACGTCGTCATCTGGGGCTTCGTCTACGGCGCGACGGCGATGTCCGCCTCCGGGCTGCCGCTGGCCGCGCTCTTCCCCGACGTCCTCAACCTCCGTGCCTGGGCGATCATTTCGGGCCTGGTCGGCCTGGTCTTCGTCTGGTTCAACCGGTACGCGGTGTTCGAGAAGGTCATGACGGTCCTGATCGGCGTCATGTTCGTCGTCACCGTCTATCTCGCCGTCCGCGTCGCGCCCGACATCGGCGACGCCTTCGCCGGGCTGGTGCCCGTCCTCCCGGACGGCTCGCTGCTGTACACGCTCGGGCTCGTCGGCGGCGTCGGCGGCACCATCACCATGGCCGCCTACGGGTACTGGGTGAACGCGAAGGGCTGGACCGACAGCAGCTGGATGAAGATGATGCGGCTCGACAACCGCGTCGCCTACATCACCACCGGCGTCTTCGTCGTCGCCATGCTCTTCGTCGGCGCCGAGCTGCTGAGCGCCTCGCACGCCTCGATCACCGAGGGCGACAAGGGCCTGGTCGACCTCGGCGGCATCCTGGAGGACAGGTTCGGCAGCGTCACCGCGAATCTCTTCCTCGTCGGCTTCTTCGCCGCCTCCTTCTCCTCCCTGATCGGCGTGTGGCAGGGCGTGAGCCTGATGTTCGCCGACTTCTGCGCACGCCTGCGCGCCGCGCGGGACGCCAAGGCGACGGCGGAGGCCGGGGGTTCGGAGGAGCCGGAGGCCGACGCTGTCGCGCGCGGCGAGCGCGAGCGCTCCTGGCCGTACAAGGCGTACCTGCTGTGGCTGACGTTCCCGCCGATGACGCTGCTCTTCCTCGACCAGCCCTTCGGACTCGTCGTCGGGTACGGCGTGCTCGGCGCGTTCTTCATGCCGTTCCTCGCGCTCACTCTCGTCTGGCTGCTCAACTCCCGCCACACGCCCCGCGAGTGGCGCAACGGCGTCCTCAGCAACGTCCTGCTCATAGCCTCCGGGCTGCTGTTCATCGTGCTGTGCGTCCAGCAGATCCGCGAACTCCCCTGGTAGCGGCGGTACATGACCTGCCGCCCGAAGCGTGGGCACGCGGTGCGTACGCGTGCTCACGGGGCGGGACGGACCGGGGCTTCGGGATTGGCCGGGCGGGCGGCGGGGGTATGGCTTCCAGATGCGGCGGAGACGGTCGGCGCGCGGCACCGCGCCCGCCGGCTCCGGCGGCCGTCCACCTGCCGAAGGGGATCGCGGTGTCGCGATTCCCTGGCGCGGGCCGCACCGATGCGGTGTGATGGCCCCGGATCTGCTGCGCGACGGGATACGTGCGACCGGCTGAGGGGGCTCGGGGCGGGATGTCTACTGCGGTGGCGGTCACCGGCCACGGCCACGTGCTGGCCCCGGCCGACGGCCGGTTCACGCCGGACGCGCAGGTCTTCGGCCCGCCCGGCGAACAGCCCCTGGACGCCGCGCTCACCGCCATGCACGAACTCCTCCGGCAGCACGGCCACGTCGTCCTGCTCCACCCCGCGACGCTCCCCACCCCGCACCTGCACCGGCTGCACGCCGTGCGCTCGGTGCTGGAGAGCGACCGGATCGCGCTGCTCCCCGTCGCCCTCCCACCGCTGGGCACGGCCGTACTGGTGCGGCAGCTGCGCCAGTTGTCGCTGTGCGGCTTCAGCCCCGGAGTGCTCGGCGCGGCCGCCCGGCTCCTCACGCACTACATCTACGCGGGTGGTGTCCTCGCCTCCGTCGCCAAGCTGGACTCCGGCACCCAGATCCCCGTCTCGCTGACCGCCCACGCCGCCTCCTGGATGCCCGGCACGCACTTCGCCGTGCTCGCCGCGCCCACCCCCCGGCTCGTCCGCATCCAGGGCGGCTCCTCCGCCGAGGAGGACGGCCTCGACGGGCCGCCCTTCACCACCGAAATCACCCTCGCCCGCGGCCCGTTGGACTCCGACTGGGTCTCCCGCCACCTCGCCCGCAGATGGCGCGCCGGCGCCGTCCGGGAAGCCGAGCTGCCGGAGGACTCGCCGCGCTGGTGGGGCACGGGCAGGCTCACCGAGTTCGCCGCCGCGATCCCCGACGCCTCCGTGCTGTACCAGCTCGTCGCCTCCGTACGCCGGGACTCCTGCTCCTGGTGCGGGCTCGAACTCATCGGCGACCGCTGCGTGTTCTGCGCCGCCCCCGCCACCCCCAACCGCCCCGCCGTCACGCAGGGCCCCGCCACCACCGAACCACCCGCACCGCCGCACGCCGCCCTGCCAGGTTCCGCCGTCATAGCCAGTCCACGAGGTCTTCGTCCATGAATTCACGCCAGCGCCGTGGCGTCATCCTGCTGCTCGTCTCCGTGCTCTGCGCCATAGCCGCCTTCGCCGGGGTGCTGGCACTGATCCGGAACGTCGAGTCCAAGGTCGGTCCCGAGACCACGGCGTACGAGCTGAAACAGGACGTCCCGGCGTACAAGCCGCTGACCGAGGCGCAGCTCACCAAGGTCTCCGTGCCGGAACGCTGGCTCTCCGAGACCGCCGTCACCGACCCGGCACAGCTGCGCGGCAAGATCGCCCTCAACCCGCTCCGCGAGGGTTCCCTCCTCCAGACGGACATGCTCGCCGAGCGGCCCGAACTGAAGGAGGGCGAGCAGGAGATCGCCATCATGATCGACGCGGAGACCGGCGTCGCCGGAAAGATCAACCCGGGGAGCCGGGTGAACATCTTCGCCACCTTCGAGGGTGAACGGCAGAGCGGCGGCGGCAAGGGCGGCGCGGCCCCGAACACCTCACAGGTGATCGTCCCCGGCGCCCGGGTCCTCGACGTCGGCGAACTCACCCCGCTCGACAAGCGCGACGAGCAGGACGACCGCGCCCGCCAGCGTGAGGCCGAGGGCGTACCGATCACCTTCGCGCTGTCCACGGCCGACGCCCAGCGCGTCGCCTACGCCGAGTCGTTCGCCGAGCACGTCCGGCTGGCGCTCGTCGCACCCGGGGACGACACCCGCGTCCCCGAGAGCGAACGCACGTACACCCTCTCCGGGGACGAGTGAGGCAGGAGAGTCCCATGGCCACCCGCATCCAGCCCGCCGTCGGCGACCCCGAGGCGGCCAGGTCCCTCGCCGCGCTCCTCGGGCAGCTGCCGGACTGCCGGGCCGCCGAGCCCGTGACGGGCTCGGCGCAGCTGCTGGACGTCCTCGCCCGGCAGGCGGCGGAATCCGCCGACACCCTCCCCGAGGTCGTCCTCGTCCACGAACTCATCGGCCCGCAGCCCGCGTTGGAGCTCATCCGGGACATCGCCCAGCGCTTCCCCGCCGTCGCCGTGGTGCTCCTCACCCGGGACACCGGCGCCTCCCTCTACTCCGCCGCGATGGACGCGGGCGCACGCGGCGTCGTCGGCCTCCCCGCGACGTACGAGGAACTCGCCGCCCGCATCGGCCCCGCCGCGGGCTGGGCCACCGGCGTACGCCGCCACCTCGCGGGCGCGGGCGCCGGCGTCCCCGGGCTCCCGCACCACCCGGGCGCGCAGGGCCGCGGCAGCGGGCGGCTCGTCGCCGTCGCCGGGGCCAAGGGCGGCGTCGGCACCACCCTGACCGCCGTCCAACTCGCCCTGGCGGCCCAGGCGTCCGGGCGGAGCACGGCCCTGGTCGACATGGACCTCCAGTCCGGCGACGTCGCCTCCTACCTGGACGTGCAGTTCCGCCGCTCCGTCGCCGACCTCGCGGGCATCGCCGACATCTCGCCCCGCGTCCTCGACGACGCGGTCTACCCGCACGAGACCGGCCTCGCCCTGCTCCTCGCCCCCGGCGACGGCGAACGCGGCGAGGAGGTCGACGACCGCGCGGCCCGGCAGGTCCTCGCCGCCGTACGGGCCCGCTACGAGGTCGTCGTCGTCGACTGCGGCACCCAGATGCACGCGGGCAACACGGCCGCCGTCGAGACCGCCGACCGCGCCGTCCTCGTCACCACCCCCGACGTGGTCTGCGTCCGCGCCGCCAAGCGCATGGTGCGGCTGTGGGACCGGCTCAGGGTCCGCACGGCGGACGACACGACGGTCCTGGTCAACCGCGCCTCCCGGACGGCCGAGATCCAGCCGCCGCTGGTCGCCCGCATCGTCGGCACGGCCGTCGCGCGCTCGACCGTCCCCTCGCACTTCAAGGAACTCCAGACCGCCCTCGACGCGGGCCGCGTCCAGGACCTCGACGCACGCGGCACCGTCAAACAGGCCCTGTGGTCCCTGGCAGGCGAACTCGGCCTCGTGGCAGGCCAGCCGGACGCCCCCACCGACACGGACACTCGGGGCAGCGCCCGAGGCGGCTGGCGCCTCGGGAGCAAACAACGCAAACCGGGCCGCCAGAGCACGGCGAGCACGGACTCGACCGGCGGCGGGGGCCCGGCGCTCCCTCCGGGCGCGGTCCCGCCGCCGCAGGCGCTGCCGCCGGGGGCGACTTCCGTGGGCGGTCCGGGGCAGGTGCCTGGGTCTGCGTCGGGTGGCGTTCCGGGGGCGTCCCCCGGTGCTGTTGCCGGTTCGCCGGCCGGCGGCCCCGCGTCGGACCCGGGTGCGCCTGGTGGCGCGGGGCCGTACGGTCCCGCATCCACGGCGCAGGACGGCCCCGGCTCGGGTCCGGTGGCGTACTCGGGGTCGGTGCCGGGTTCGGTCCCGGGGCCCGTACCCAGCTCGGCGCCGGTGCCCGGTCCGGGCTTCGTCCCCGGCTCCGTGTCGAGTTCGGCGGCTGGTTCTGGCCCGGGCCCAGTTCCGGGCGCCGTTTCCGGTTCGGTGTCGGGTCCGGCGTCTGGTTCTGCCTCGGGTTCTGGGCCGGGTGCGGTTTCCGGTTCGGTGCCGAGTTCGGCGGCTGGTTCTGGCCCGGGTTCTGTTCCGGGCCCCGTTGCCAACTCGGTGTCGGGTCCGGCGTCTGGTTCTGCCTCGGGTTCTGGGCCGGGTGTGGTCTCCGGTTCGGTGCCGGGTCCGGCGTCTGGTTCTGGCCCGGGTTCTGGGCCGGGTGTGGTCTCCGGCTCCGTACCGAGTTCGGCTCCTGGTTCTGCCCCGGGTTCTGGGCCGGGTGCGGTCTCCGGCTCCGTGTCGAGTTCGGCGTCTGGTTCTGGCCCGGGCCCAGTTCCGGGCTCCGTTGCCAACTCGGTGCCGGGTCCGGCCCCTGGCCCAGCCCCGGGTTCTGGGCCGGGCGCGGTCTCCGGCCCCGCGCCGGGTCCGGCGGCTGGCCCAGCCCCGGGCCCTGTCCCAGGCGCGGTCTCCGGCCCCATGCCGAATCCGGCGCCTGGCCCCGTTTCAGGCCCTGCCCCGGGCCCCGCCCCCAACCTCACGCCGGAACCCCCCTCCGCACCACCGCCCCACCCCCCGCTCCAACACGCACACCCCACCCCCACCACCCCCTGGCCGGACGGCACAGGAGGCCAGGGGTGAGACCCGTACGAACGGCCCGCGAGAAGGCCCCCAACGGGCACGGGGGCACCCGCACCCCCCGCCTGCGCGGCCAACAAGGCGCTGCCACCGTCGAGTTCGTGGGGACGGCGCCGGTGGTGCTGGCCGTGGCCGCTGTGCTGTGGCAGTGCGTGCTGCTGGGGTACACCTTCTCGCTCGCGGGCAACTCCGCCGACGAGGCCGCCCGCGCCGCGACCGCGGCCGCCGCCGACGGCGACCCGCAGGGCGCCTGCCGCGCGGCGGCGACGGAGCACCTGCCGCAGGCGTGGGCGTCCGGCGCGGCCGTGAGCTGCACCCGTACGGGCGGGCTGTGGAAGGCCGAGGTCGGCCTGAGCGCCCCCGTCCTCTTCCCCGGCGCCGCCCAGCTGCCCTTCCGCATCACCGGCAGCGCGGGCGCGGCGGAGGAGGGCTGACCCGATGACCCGGACGACCCCCACGACCACCCCGCCCCGCACCCGAGGCGACCGCGGCGCCTCCAGCCTCGAATTCGCCGGTGTGCTCCCGCTGTTGCTGCTGGTCGCGGTGGCGGCGATCCAGCTCGGGGTGGCGGGGTACGCCGTGCAGCAGGCCGGTACGGGGGCCCGCGCGGCGGCCCGTACGGCGAGTCAGGAGGACGTGGCGGACGGGTACGAGTCCACGGGGCGGGCGGCGATGTCCGGCTGGACGGCCTCGCGCAGCACGTTCACGCTGGGCGGCTCGGACGAGGAGGTCACCGTCACCACACGGGTGACCATCCCCTCCCTGGTGCCGGGCGTCGACGACTTCGGCGAGGCGTCCCGTACCGCGACGATGCCCCGTGACTGACCAGGACCGAAACCCCGACCGCACCCCCGCCGCACCGAGAGGAGGCCGGGCATGAGCCTGCGCTCCCGCGTCACCGGACCCGGCAATCCCGCCGACCCGACCACCGCCGCCCACCAGCCCGGCCCCAACACCCCTGACGAGGCCCGGAGTCCGGCCGCCGAGCCGGCGGACAGCGTCGGCCACCTCGTCCCCGCCTACCGCACCAAGCTGCTGGAGGAGATCGACCTCGCCGAGATGTCGGCGCTCGCCCCGGCCGAGCGGCGGGACCGGCTGGAGCGGGTGCTCGGGCACCTGATCAGCCGCGAGGGGCCCGTCCTCGCCACGCACGACCGGGCCCTGCTGATCCGCCGGGTCGTGGACGAGGCGCTGGGCCTCGGCGTCCTCGAACCGCTGCTGGAGGACCCGACCGTCACCGAGATCATGGTCAACGGGCCCGAGCAGATCTACGTCGAACGCGCGGGCCGCGTCGAGCGCGTACCCGTCCGCTTCGCCTCCGACGAGCAGCTGATGCAGACCATCGAGCGGATCGTCTCGACGGTCAACCGGCGGGTGGACGAGTCCAATCCGATGGTCGACGCGCGACTGCCGACCGGCGAACGCGTCAACGTCGTCATCCCCCCGCTCTCCCTCACCGGCCCCACCCTCACCATCCGCCGCTTCCCCCGCGCCTACACGCTCGGCGAACTGATCGGCCTCGGCACGCTGGACGAGCACATCCTCGCGCTGCTCTCCGCCTTCATCCGCGCCCGCTTCAACGTGATCGTCTCCGGCGGCACGGGCAGCGGGAAGACCACGCTGCTCAACGCCCTGTCCGGCCTGCTGCCCGGGCACGAGCGGATCATCACCGTGGAGGACGCCGCCGAACTCCAGCTCCAGCAGCAGCACGTCATCCGCCTGGAGACCCGGCCGCCGAACGTCGAGGGCAAGGGCCGCGTCACCGTCCGCGACCTGGTCCGCAACTCGCTGCGGATGCGGCCCGACCGCATCATCGTCGGCGAGGTGCGCGGCGGCGAGACCCTCGACATGCTCCAGGCCATGTCCACCGGGCACGACGGTTCGCTCGCCACCGTGCACGCCAACTCGGCCGAGGACGCGCTGATGCGGCTCCAGACGCTCGCGTCCATGTCGGAGGTGGAGATCCCGTTCGCGGCGCTCCAGGACCAGATCAACTCCGCCGTCGACGTCCTCGTCCAGCTGGCCCGCATGGCCGACGGGTCCCGCCGCATCGTCGAGATCGCCCTCCTCGCCTCGCACGGCCGCGAACCCTTCCGCCTCGCCACCCTCTCCCGCTTCGAGGCCCGCCCCATGACCGCCTCCGGCACCGTCCACGGCGACTTCCTGCACCACCCCGTCCCCCGCCGCACGGCCAGCCGCCTCGCCATGTCCGCCGAACCCGTACCCCCGGCCTTCGGGGTGGAGGAGGGGGAGGGGTGAGGGGCGCGGCCGCGGCGCCCCGGCGCTCAGGGACAGACGTCCATCTCCTCCTCGTCGAAGCCGAGTTCGTCCTCGATGCCCAGCTCCACCGCCGCGTTCCAGCGGAGGGGATCCGGACCGTCCCCCTCCGCCATCTCCCGCAGAGCCCGCCGGGCCCGCTCGCCGCCGATCGCGCCCAGTGACCGGACGCACTTCAGGCTCAGCCACCGGTACGGGTCCCGCGGCCACTCGCGGAGCAGCTGCGCCAGGACGGGGACGGCCTGCGGGGTCTCCAGCTCGCCGAGAATCTCCACGAGATCCTCGACGTCCAGCCCCGGCGGCCGCTCCGCCAGCACCGCGACGAGCAGCTCACCCAGCCCCGCGGGACGCAGCCACGCCGCGAGGTTGGCCAGCCGGAGGAACCGGCTCCAGTCGCCCGAGTCCCGGGCCGCCCCCAGGTGTTCGAGAATCCGCGCGGCGAACCCGGGAGCGCGCTCCCGTACGGCCCGGGCCTGCTCGGCCCCGATGTACCCGGTCCCGAGCAACTCCCGTACCCCTGCCCACTCGTCCACGCCGTGCCGCCTCTCACCCGTACCGTTCCCCTGGACCGCAGCACGCAACAAAACAGGAGTTCGCATGATCCACAAGGTTCGTCCCGTGCAGGTGTTCGCGGGGGAACACCAGCTGACGTGCCCGCTCTGCCGGAACGACGCGTTTCTGGAGCGGCCCATCAAGCTCAACACCACGGGCATGTCCTTCCTCAACCTGGACTGGGCGAACCGGGACGCCGACGGCTTCATCTGCACCGAGTGCGGCCGGATCGAGTGGTTCCTGAACAACGGCAGCCTGCGCGTCACCAAGCTCTGAGACGGCCCGTAACGGTTCGGCTTCGGACGCGCCGCCGTGCATGAAGGTGGCGCCCCGAGGGGTAGGGCGGGGAATGCCGCACGCGTGTACGCGTACGCCCGCGCGCGGCCGCCCTGTACGCGCCTGCCGGCGGCGCACGGGGCACAGGGGAGGGAAGGGAAGGCCCGCGCATGACCACCGCCGCACAACTCGCCCTCGGCGCCACGCTGTTGGCGCTCGCGCTGGCGACCGCAGGGGCGCTCACGTACGCCGCCGGGCGCTCCCGGCACCGCGCCCTGATCGACCGGCTCACCGCGGGCGGCGGCGGCAGCGAGGGCTACGCCCCGCCGCCCGACGCCACCGGCCTGCGCAGGCGCCGCTTCGCCCCCGTCGACCGGCGGCTGCGCGGCACCCGCGCGGGCCGCCGCCTCCAGCTGAAGCTGGACGCGACGGGACTGGACGTGACCCCGGGCGAGTTCACGGTGTGGCTGGTGGCCGGCGTCGCGGGACTGTGGCTGCTGGCCGCCTCCGTGCTCGCGCCGTTCTTCGGGCCGCTGGCCGGCGTCATCGGCGTCCTGTCCGCGAACGCCTTCCTGAACCACCAACGCCAGCGCCGCACCGAGCAGTTCATCAACCAGCTGCCCGAACTCTCCCGCATCCTCGCCAACGCCACCTCCGCCGGACTGGCGCTCCGCACCGCGCTCGGCATGGCGGCCGAGGAGCTGGACGCGCCCGCCGGCGACGAACTGACCCGCGTGGCGCACCAGCTGGCCGTCGGCCGCTCCGTCGAGGACGCGCTCGGGGAGCTCGCGGAGCGGCTGCCCTCGCGCGAACTCGTCGTCCTCGTCACCACCCTCGTCCTCGCCAACCGCGCGGGCGGCACGATCGTCGGCTCGCTCCGCAACCTGACCACCACCCTGGAGGAGCGCAAGGAGACCCGGCGCGAGGTGCGCACCATGCTCGCCGAGGTCAACGCGACGGCGTTCACCGTGCCGCTGCTCGGCCTCGGCGCCGCGCTCATGGTGAACGGGATGATGCCGGGGGCGCTGGAGAAGGTCACGGGCTCGGTCGTCGGCCAGATCACCGTGGTCGTCGCCGTCGGGCTCTTCGCCGCCGGTTTCCTCGTCATCCGCCGCCTCGGCCGGATCGAAGTCTGAGGCCGGGAGGCGGAGTTGATGTCGTCCTGGATGCCCCTGCTGCTCGCCGCGCTGGCCGCGCTCGCCGTGCTCGGCGCCCTCACCGGGCTCCGCATGTACCGCGCCGAGACCCGGCTGCCCGAGGACCTCGCCGTCGCCCTGGAGGTCGGCGCGACCCGCACCACCCGCCCCGAGGCCGCCGTCGACCGGCTCGGTATGCGCTTCGCGCCGCTCGTCCTGCGCCTGATGGGCCCCACCGGTTCCGCACGCAAACGCCGCGCCATCGACCGGGCCGGCAACCCCGGCGGCCTCACCCTGGAGCGGTACGCGGCCCGCCGCGCCGTGTACGGACTGTTCGGGCTGCTCATGGCACTCGTCGGGATCGCCACCGACAGCTGGCTGTTCACCGCTCTCGTGCTCGCCTTCGGTGCCTGCGCCGCCGACCTCGCCATCCGCCAGGCGGTACGGGAACGCAAACGCGTCATCGAGCGCACCCTCCCCGACTTCCTCGACGTCCTCGCCGTCGTCGTCTCCGCCGGACTCGGCTTCCGCCAGGCGCTGGAACGCGTCGCCGAGCGGTACGAGGGCCCCTGGGCGGACGAACTGCGCATCACCCTGCGCCAGATGGACATGGGCGTCAGCCGCCGCGAAGCCTTCGACGAGCTGCGCAAACGGAACCGGAGCGAGCAGGTCGACCAGTTCGTCAGCGCGCTCCAGCAGGGCGAGGAACTCGGCGCGCCGATCGCCGACACACTCGTCCAGATCGCCACCGACATGCGCCGCACCGACGCGCAGAACGCCCGCCGCCAGGCCGCCAAGACCGTCCCCAAGGCGACCATGGCCACCATCGTCTTCCTGCTGCCGGGCGCGCTGATCCTCATCGTCGCGACCTTCGTCCTCGGCTCCGACACCGACTTCGGCTCGGTACTGGGCGGTTGACGGTGCGAGGGATTACCGGCCCGCACCCGGGGGATGTCCCGGGAGGGCCCGCGAACACCGGCCGGGGGAGCGGCACCGGGCCCCGGCCCCGCCCGTCCCGCCCGTCCCCGCCGTCACCCGCCGGCCCGAGGAGACCCGCCGTGCCCACCGCGCGACCCGCAGCACCGGCACCCGCCGTGCCGGTGGCGCCTGTGCGCGCGGACGGCTGTCAACCCCCTTGCACCGGCGGGACTTTCCGTACTCGCCCTCGCCGGACCCCCGCCGTGTGGCACAGTCGGCGTCCATACGGCACCGGCGGGCCATGGGCGCGGTCCGCCACCGCCGCACGCCCCGACGCACCTCCCGGGGCGGCAACAGCACCGCCACCCGGGCCGCGGACCCGCGCGCGCCGCACGGGCGGGGGCGGCGGTACGGGCCGGGGCAGCGGCACGTACCGGCCAGGCCGTACGCGCGGGACGAGGAACAGGAGCGGGAGGGACGCCACCGTGTGTCTGACAGCGATCACCACGGTCGCGGCGTTCCCCGCGGAAGGCGCGGCCCGTCATGCGTGACACCCCCGACGCCCCGCCGCCCCGCCCCGGCCGTCCCCCCAGCACCAAGCGCCCCGCACCGGCCCGCCGTTGGGCCCCGCGGGAGTACGCGGAGTCACCCGCCAACGGAGGAGAACACGATGTCCAAGGCCGTGCGCCACGTCCGCACCTGGTACCACCGGGCGACCCGCCACACCCGCGGCCCCGACGCCGACCGCGGCGCCAGCCTGATCGAGTACGTCGGCCTGATCATCATCGTCGCGGCCATCATCCTGGCGGTGCGGGCGCTGAACCTCGACACCGCGATCGCCACGGCGATCCAGGGCGCGGTCAACAACATCATCGGCGGCTGACCCGTCGCCGCCTGCACGGCGACGGCGGCCAGACGCTGCTGCTGTGCACGGCCCTGATGACCGGAATCCTCTTCCTGGCCTTCGCGTTCCTCACCGTCGCCCAGGCGGGAACCGTACGCAACGGCGGGCAGTCGGCGGCGGACGCGGCAGCGCTCGCGGCGGCCCAGGACGACCGGGACGAGCTCTTCGACGGCTTCCTGGACGCGGTCGAGGAGGACGATTCCTGGCAGGACTGGCTGGACGGCATCGGCGACATCACCGGCGACGGCTGCGGCGAGGCCGAGTACTTCGCCGGAAAGAACCGTTCCGACGTCCTCAGCTGCGAGCAGATCACGCGCTCCGGTGACGACGGCTACACCGTCGAGATCGAGACGCGCTTCGACACCGGCGACACGATCGTGCCCGGGGCGGGGAACAAGAAGGGCCGGGCCTCGGCGACGGCCGTCATCACCCCGCGCTGCACCGCCGACGAGGACGCCGGAGCCGTCGAACTCACCTGCGACGGCGAGGACTTCACCATCGACCCCGACGAGGACACCGACCTGGAGCCGTCCGACCTCTTCTCCGTGGTCCTGGTCGAATGACGAGCCAACGACTGATGAAAGACGAGCGATCCATGATGATTCGGCGCGGCACGGTGCCCCGCAGCGCGACGACCGCCGTGGCGGTCGCGGCCGGTCTGGTTCTCACGCTGGCCGGCTGCAGCAGTGACGATTCCGGCGGCGGCCAGAGCAGGACGCCGAATCCCGCGGGCCAGGACGGCAAGGACGAGGCCGGAGCCGGCCCGGACGACAGCACCCCGCTGGCCGAGGTCAAGGGCGGCGACGGGATCACGCTGACCGTGGACTCCGCCACGCGCGAGAAGGGCGGTTTCGTCACCGTCTCCGGAACCGTCACCAACGGTTCGGGAAGCACCTGGGTCGCCCCGGGCTGGCAGGGCGACGAGTCCGAACTGGCCAAGAACAGCAGCTCCATGGCCGGGGCCAAGCTCGTCGACAAGGAGGGGAAGAAGCGCTACTTCATCCTCCGCGACACCGAAGGCCGCTGCCTGTGCACGAAGTTCAGCACCGGATTCCAGCCGGGCGACAAGAAGCCCTGGTACGCGCAGTTCCCGGCACCGCCAGAGGACCGCAACCAGGTCGACTTCCAGATCGGCGACATGCCTCCGGCCAACTTCAAGATCTCGGAAGAGTGAGGTGGGAATGAGACGCCCTCGCCAGCACGCGATGCGGTTCGCGGCCTGTACCTCGGCCTGCGCGCTGCTCCTGACCGTCGCCGTCGCGACCACCGCCCAGGCGGACCCGACACCCCTGCCGGACGCCCCGCTCCCCGGCTCCGACGACCCCACCACCATCCCCACCGGCGGCCCCTCGCTGCCGGGGGAGGGCGGGGCGCCCGCGCCGAAGTACAGCGAGGCGCCGGACAACATCGGGGACTCCAAGCCGCCGGTGAAGCTCGACACGCAGGCGGCGGGGCTGCGGCTCGCCGACGGGGCGAAGCTGGCGCCGTCGAAGGTGCTCGACATCAAGTTCGTCACCGAGGACCTGGCCGGTGAGGAGCGCCGCGAGGACAGCACGCAGAAGACGAAGTTCACGCTCCAGGCGGAGGTCCTCTTCCCCAAGGACAGCGCGAAGCTGAACGACAGCGCGCACAGCCGCATCCGGGAGATCGCCGAGGAGGTCGGCACGCAGGGCGCCAAGGAGCTGAACGTCTTCGGCTTCACCGACGACCTGGGCAGCTACGAGCACGGCCGGAAGCTGTCCCGGAACCGGGCGGCCGCCGTCCAGGAGGAGCTCGCCAAGGTCCTGGACTCGGGCATCAGCTTCAACGTCCGCGGCTACAGCGAGGATTACCCGGTGGCGGACAACGCGACGGAGCAGGGCCGCGAGAAGAACCGCCGGGTCGAGGTGTCCTTCCCCCGCCAGAACTGACCGCGTCCGGCGCGCGGTGGGGCCCCGCCACCGTCCGGCGTGGCGGGGCGGGAACCGGTTCTCAGGCGGCGCTGACTATCTCGGAACGGACCGCGCGCTGCCATGCGGCGCGCAGCCGGTCGAGTTCGGCGAGGTCGGCCTGCGTCCACATGGTGCGGCCCGCGACGAAGCGGCGGATCGCGTCGTTGGCCTCGGCGGCGGAGGGGCCCTCGGCGGCGTGCTGTGGAGTGACGAGCATGCCACCAACAGTAAGGCCTGCCACCGACAACTGCCCCCGCATAAACCGGAGTCGGGCGTGACGCGCGGGGGTAGACAGCCCCCGACGTACGTCGGTGAACCGTGTGACGAAGGGGGCGGAGGTGCCCGCGCGGGACGAGCGAACACCGGAACCGGAGGTGCCCCCGGCGGCCCGCCGACGCGCCATCGGCTGGGCGACCGGCGTCCCGCACGCCCTCGGAGCGGCCCTGCTCGTGGCGAGCGAAGCCGTCCGCGGCGACCTGGGTGACCTGGGCGGACCGCCACCCGCCCGTCCGCCGTCCTACGCGGAGGACTTCGCGCGGCTGCACGACACCCTCGCCGAGCACCTGTGGTTCCGCGCCGCCGAGTGGCTGCGCGACGGCGGCTGGTGGGACGAGCCCCGGCTGCTGCTCTGGGCGGCGGTCTTCGCGGCCCTCGTCGTACGCCTCAACCGGGACGGCCCGCCGCGGGTCCAGCTCGCGCTGTCCGTGGCCGCCGCCGTGTACTGCGTGCCCGCCGCGGCGGCCGGAATCCCGTACTTCGCGCTGGCCGAGGGCTACGCGCTGCCGTTCCTGCTGACCTGCGGCGCGGTCGCGGTCGCCGCCGCGACCCGCCCCGCCCGCCGCCGCACCCCCGTGAGACCCGGGGCCCGGCACACGAACGGCGGGGGCTGACCGTACCTTCCGGTACGGCCGGCCCCCGCCGTGCGGGCCGTTGCGGTCCTCACTCCTCCCGTGCGGGACGGGGCGGACCTGTCGGCTGTGCGGTCAGTCCGTTTCCACGGAGGAGAAGCCGCCGGCCGCGCCGCAGGCGGCGCCACCGGTGCTGATCCCGTTCGGGCCGCCCACGTTGTGGCCGCTGCCCGCGCAGCCGATGAAGCCGTGGCCGCGGTCGATGTCGTAGTCGTGTGCCGTGGCCACGCCGCTCATCGGGGCGAGGGCGCCGAGGCCGAGGGCGAGAGTGGCGGCGGCACGTGCGACATTCCTGCGCATGGTCATACCTCCATGAAGGTCGGTGAGAGCCGATGACTCGTACCTCCCATACGTGACCCCTGCCGCGCGGCACCGAATCAGGCTGGGCCGACGTGTGACCCCGGCGGTCTAACGGAAACCGCCGTACCGGTGTCCGCGCGTCGGCCATCCGCGTGCCGCCCGGAGCCGACGGCCGGCGCGACGGCGCTGGTCAGCGCGCGGTGGTGGTGCAGACGACGGTGTCGCCCGCGCCGACCCGCCAGGCCCGTCCGCGGCCGCCGTCCCGCCCGTCCGCGCAGAAGCCGGACGGCAGGGTGCGGGGTGCGTCCTGGTGGATGCCGGTGACGGTCAGCACGCGGTCGTAGGGCTGGGGGAGGGCCCGCAGCCCGCAGTCGGGCGCCGACATCAGATCGGCGCGCACACCCCCGGAACCGGAGCCGGAATCCGGCCCTGTTCCGGAACCCGTTCCGGAATCCGCACCGGGCCGACGCGCCCGGTCCGCCTCGGCCTCCCCGCGTTCCGCGCCCGCCGGTGCGGCCAACAGGCAGTCGTCCTGCCGGAATTGGCGCGTCAGGCACAGCGCGGCGCCGGAGGTCCCGGCGGCCCGCCAGGCGTCCCGGCCCCTCCCCGTGGGGCAGTCCCCGGGCTTCTCGCGTACGGCGGTGACGCGGACCCGGGCGTCGGCCGCGTTGCAGGGCACGCGGGTGGTGGCGGCCGGGGCCCGGGTGTTCCAGCCGGTGCCCTCGTCGGAGTGGTGCGCGGACAGGCAGTCCCCGGCCCGTACGGCCCGGCCGCGGCCGGTCGCCGAGGGCTCCGGGGCGGCCGAACCGGCGGTCGGCGCCGGGGAGCCGGAACGCGTACCGGGGGACGGGGAGCCCTCGGAAGCGGAGGGGCGTGGTGTGGCGGGGGCCGCCGTCGAGTGGCTCTCGGGGCCGACGATCCGGGGGAGGACGACGGTCGCGAACAGCACGGCCGCGATGATCAGCCACCAGCGTCCGCGCCGTGCGCGGTCGGCCGGGGTGTCGGCCAACTCGCCCCGCAGCTCTGCCTCGACGGCCTCCTCCAGGGTGAGTTCCCCTTCGTCCGCCTCCCGCCTGCGGTGCTTCCCTCTGCTCACTGCTGCACCCCCGACCGGCTGAGTGTCCGACGCGGCACCATGCTGACGCACCACCCGTCCGAGAGCGAGAGCCCGAAACCCCGACAAGCCCCGACATCACCGTCCCGCGCCCAACCACCCCTCCCGCACGGCGCGTTGACGCCCTGCCCGTTGTCGTACCCGGCACGTAGTCTCGCCCGCGTGTTGCTCGCGCCGCTGCTCCTCGTCTGCGCGGCGGCCGCGTACGGGATCGCGGCCGGCGCGCTCCTCCCGCGTCCCCTCTACCGGTTCGCGGTGCCGCCGGGGGAGCCGGCGCGTGCGGCCTGCCCGCAGGGCCATCCGCTGACGGGGCCCGGCCGCGGCTGGCTCGGCCCGGCGCGCTGCCCCCGCTGCCCCCGCCCCCGCGCGTACGGGCTCGGGCGGGGCGAGCTGCTGTTCCCGCTGGTGTCCGGGGCCTGCTGCGGGGGGCTCGCGGCGGCCACGGGATGGCGGCCCGAACTGGCGGCGTGGCTGCTCGCGGTGCCCGTCGGCCTGCTGCTGGCGGCCGTCGACGGCTGGGTGCGACGCCTGCCGGACGTCCTGACGCTGCCGCTGGCGGGCGCCCTCGCGACGCTGCTCGGTGTGGCCGCGCTGCTGCCCGCGGCGGCCGGAAGCTGGCCGCGGGCGCTGCTGGGCGGGGTGGTGCTGGGCGCCGTCTTCTGTGTCCTGCACCTCATCAGCCCGCGCGGAATGGCCTTCGGAGACGTCAAGCTCGCGCCCGCCGTCGGGGTCGCTCTTGGGTGGTACGGCTGGGACGCGCTGTTCGCCGGCGCCTTCCTCGGCTTCGTACTGTCCTTCGTCTGGGGCGTGACGATGCTGGTCAGAGGCCGTCTGCGAAGAGTCGCGGGCCGGGGAACGGAACTGCCGTTCGGCCCGTTCCTGCTGCTCGGCGGTTTCCTCGCGGTGCTGGCCGGAGCACTCAGCGTGTGAGCGCTGTCGCCGCGTGTGGCCGGGTGAGGCGTACGCGACACGGCCCGGAAAGTAGTTGATGCACGAAGCACTCCCGTGAAGGGGCTAAGGTGGAAACCCCCCCTCGGGCCGGTCCGTATCCCCCCACGGACCGGCCCGCTTTTTTGTGCCCGGGCGCCGGGGTCAGGAGTTGCTGCTGCGGGCCCAGATGTTCGTGCCGGGCTCGGACACCGCGAACGAGTCGATCTCGCGCAGCTCCTCGTCCGTCAGCTCCGGCGCCCCCAGCGCGGCCACGTTCGCCTCCAGCTGGGCCACGCTGCTCGCGCCGATGAGCGCCGAGGTCATCCGCTCGTCCCGCAGCACCCAGCTGAGCGCCAGCTGCGCGAGGCTCTGGCCGCGCCGCTCCGCGATGGCGTTCAGGCCGCGCAGCCGCCGCACCACCTCGTCGGTCAGCAGCCCCGCGTCGAGCGAGGTGCCCTTCGCGGCACGGGAGCCCTCGGGGACGCCGTCGAGGTACTTGTCGGTGAGCAGGCCCTGCGCGAGCGGCGCGAAGGAGATGCAGCCCATGCCCTGCTCCTCCAGCGTGTCCAGCAGGGCGTCCTCCTCCGTCCAGCGGTTGAGCATCGAGTAGGACGGCTGGTGGATGAGCGCGGGCACGCCCATCTCCCGGAGGATCCCCGCCGCCTCCCGCGTCCGCCGCGCGTTGTACGAGGAGACGCCGACGTACAGCGCCTTGCCCTGCCGCACCGCGGAGGCGAGGGCGCCCATCGTCTCCTCGAGCGGGGTGTCGGGGTCGAAGCGGTGCGAGTAGAAGATGTCGACGTAGTCGATGCCCATCCGCTTCAGCGAGGCGTCGAGCGAGGACATCAGGTACTTGCGGGAGCCCCACTCGCCGTACGGGCCGGGGTGCATCAGGTACCCGGCCTTGGTGGAGATGACGAGTTCGTCACGGTACGAACGGAAGTCCTGGCCGAGGATCTTGCCGAAGTTCAGCTCGGCCGAGCCGGGCGGCGGACCGTAGTTGTTGGCCAGGTCGAAGTGGGTGACGCCGAGGTCGAAGGCGCGGCGCAGAATGGCGCGCTGGGTGCCGAGCGCGCGGTCGTCGCCGAAGTTGTGCCACAGGCCGAGCGAGATGGCGGGAAGCTTGAGCCCGGAGCGGCCGGTACGGCGGTACTCCATGGCGTCGTACCGCGTCTGAGCTGCCAGGTAAGGGGGAACGTCGCGATCCATGTCCCCTTTCTTATCAAGCGGCCCCATCCGCGCTCTTTTCCGTGCGGTCCCTCCGCCGTGGCCCGGGTCACCGGCCACGGCCCGGCTTCGTTCCACGGGTCGCCCGGCAGTAAGGTGCTGGGATTCCGGACTCGGCATGAAGGGGCTGGCCTTACCGATGAAGCTTCGCGACCTGGTGTACAAGCTCTATGCGCGCCGGGTGGAGGACCGTCTCGACCACTCGCAGGTGCCCAAGCACATCGGTGTCATCCTCGACGGGAACCGCCGCTGGGCACGCGCCGCGGGCGGCAGTCCGGAAGAGGGGCACAAGGCCGGCGCCAGCAAGATCAACGAACTGCTGGGCTGGTGTGACGAGACCGACGTCGAGGTCGTCACGCTCTGGATGCTCTCCACGGACAACCTCACGCGCCCGGACAAGGAACTCCTCCCGCTGCTCGGCATCATCGAGGACACCGTCCGCGACCTGGCGGCCGACGGCCGCTGGCGCGTGCACCACGTCGGCCAGCTCGACCTGCTCCCCGACCGCACCCGCAAGGTGCTCAAGGAGGCCGAGGAGAAGGCGGGCAACATCGACGGGATAACCGTCAACGTCGCCGTCGGCTACGGCGGCCGCCAGGAGATCGCCGACGCGGTGCGCTCGCTGCTCGCCGACCGCGCCCTCTCCGGCGCCTCGCTCGACGAGCTGGCCGAGAACCTCTCGGTGGAGGACATCTCGGAGCACCTCTACACCCGCGGCCAGCCCGACCCGGACCTCGTCATCCGCACCAGCGGTGAACAGCGGCTCTCCGGCTTCATGCTGTGGCAGAGCGCGCACTCGGAGTACTACTTCTGCGAGGTCTTCTGGCCCGCGTTCCGGAAGGTCGACTTCCTCCGCGCCCTCCGCGACTACGCCTACCGCCACCGCCGCTACGGCGGCTGACCACCCCGGGCCCCACCCCCCCCGAGGCGCTTCGAAGCGCCCCGCCGGCGCGGGCGAACTGGCGTGCGCGGGGCGTACGAACAGGCGGGCCGGTGCGGGGAGATGGCGCAGGAAGGCGGTACCGCGCGCCGGTACGCGCCCCGTCGCCGGCGTTCGCACGCCGGATGGTTCCGCGTCATATGCCGTTGCATGGTCGGGTACTTGCGGGGGAATACCCTCCCCAGATCGAGGCCCGCCACGGGTCTCGACCGCCGGGAGGCCCGATTGCAGACCACGGACGCCGCAGCACATGTGCGGACGACGCGGGTGACACGCAGGGCCGGTGACCGGTCCGCGCTGCGCGGGTACCCACACCGGCTCTTCCCCCGCGACGCCGTCGCTCCCCGACCTCATCCGAGGGGGTACGTCCACCCGTGGTGATCAGCAAGAAGCGCACCGAGTCCGACCGGCGCACGTATGTCATCGACACCAGCGTGCTGCTCGCCGACCCGACGGCAATGGACCGTTTCGACGAGCACGAGGTCGTGCTGCCCGTCGTCGTCGTGACCGAGCTGGAGGCCAAACGTCACCATCCCGAACTCGGTTACTTCGCCAGGCAGGCCCTCCGCAGGCTGGACGAGTACCGGGTCCGGTACGGCAGGCTCGACGCGGCGATCCCCATCGGGGAGTT
Organism: Streptomyces sp. HNM0574; assembly: GCF_012726235.1. Lineage (GTDB taxonomy): Bacteria > Actinomycetota > Actinomycetes > Streptomycetales > Streptomycetaceae > Streptomyces. The sequence goes on along the minus strand of NZ_JAASAH010000002.1, from coordinate 313,512 downwards.
GGGCGGGACCCTCCGGGTCGAGCTCAACCACTCCGACACCACCGTTCTCCCCGCGGGCTTCCGGCTCGGGGACAACGACTCGCGGATCCTCGCCGTCGCCAGAAACCTCCAGGCGGAGGGGTACGACGTCACGGTCGTCTCCAAGGACCTGCCGCTGCGCATCAAGGCGTCGTCGGTCGGCCTGCTCGCCGAGGAGTACCGGGCCGAGCTGGCCGTCACCGAGTCCGGATGCACCGGGATGTCCGAACTCACCCTCCCGGGCGAGGACATCGACGAACTCTTCGCCGCCGAGAGCCTCTTCGTCCCCGAGGCGGCCGAACTGCCCGTCCACACCGGTCTGGTGCTCCAGTCCGAGAAGGGCAAGGCCCTCGGCCGCGTCACCCCCGACCGGCGCGTGAAGCTCGTACGGGGTGACCGCGAGGCGTTCGGCATCAAGGGGCGCAGCGCCGAACAGCGCATCGCGCTCGACCTGCTGCTCGACCCGGACGTCGGCATCCTCTCCATGGGCGGCCGGGCCGGCACGGGCAAGAGCGCGCTCGCGCTCTGCGCGGGCCTTGAGGCGGTGCTGGAGCGCAGGCAGCACAGCAAGGTGATGGTCTTCCGTCCGCTGTACGCGGTCGGCGGCCAGGAACTGGGCTACCTGCCGGGCACCGAGGCCGAGAAGATGAACCCCTGGGCCCAGGCGGTCTTCGACACCCTCGGGGCCGTCGCCGGACGGGAGATCATCGAAGAGGTCGTCGCGCGCGGGATGCTGGAGGTCCTGCCGCTCACGCACATCCGCGGCCGCTCGCTGCACGACGCGTTCGTCATCGTCGACGAGGCACAGTCCCTGGAGCGGAACGTGCTGCTGACGGTGCTCTCCCGAATCGGCTCCGGTTCACGGGTCGTTCTCACCCATGACGTGGCACAACGGGACAACCTGCGGGTCGGCCGGTACGACGGTGTGGTGGCGGTCGTCGAGAAGCTGAAGGGGCACCCGCTCTTCTCGCACATCACGCTTACGCGGTCCGAACGGTCCCCGATCGCGGCCCTGGTGACCGAAATGCTGGAGGACGGCAGGATCTGACCGCTATCGGCGAAACGCTCAATCATTCGGTGCCGGTCGCTCATCCGGGCGACCGGCACCTCGCGTGTCGGGGCCGCGTCGCGATTCCACGGACCTCGACGTGCTCCCGTGCGCCCCGCCCGGCAACGTGCGCGCCCCTTCGCGCCGATGGGGCGCACCGGGGTGATGTATCGTGGCAACGGCCTTGACCTGCGGCGACGGTGCGGTGGAGTGACACCCCGTCAGGAGGCCCGCGGAGAAGGTCCAGCAGCCTAGCGACACCCGGCGCTCGGCGCGCGTCTTTCCGGAATTCCGGGGGGCAAACCCCCTGTGAGCTTTCCCACCCATGATGGAATTGCCACCACGCCCGAGCGTCCGGCAGGGTGTGGCTCTGTCAGGCCCCGCATACGGCACAACAGCACCACCAACGGTGCGACACAGCACAGCAGTACAGAACTGAACAGCAGTCACGTCGTATGCCGCCCGAAGCACCACGCGGGTCGTCGCCCCCCGGGTTTCCCGGAGGTGGCACCCGTACCGGGCCCGCGCCTCCGGTGACCGAAGTTCCGAGGAGGCCAGCGCCAGGGGCACGATTGCGCCCGCGTGGTCACCCAAGCGGGCACGTTGGAAGGAAACCGTGTGACTCGGATTTCGGTCCGGGGATTCGCCGTGGCGTCCGCCACTGCGGTCACCACCGTCGGCGCCGTCGTCGGTGTTGCCTCAGGCAGCCAGCAGGGGCAGGCGACGTCTACCGACGTCGAGGCAACTGCGGCTGACGCGACGCTCCTCGCAGACATACCAGCCGGTCAGCAGACCGAGGTGCAGACCGCATCCCTGACGCAGCAGGCGGACACGGCGTCCACCGCTGCCGACGCGGAAGCGCGCAAGTCCGCGGAGGAAGCAGCCCGCAAGCAAGCCGCCGAGGACGCGGCCGCCAAGAAGGAGGCCGCCGAGCAGGCGGCAGCCGAAAAGGCGGCCAAGGAGCGGGAGGAGGCCGAGGCCGCAGCCAGCCGCTCCGAGGAGCGCGGTGCGCTCGGCGACCTCGTCCAGCAGAGCTCCTACAGCGTTTCCGACGTCAAGGCCATGGCCCAGCAGATCGTGGGCGGTGGACAGTTCCAGTGCTTCTCCGAGATCGTCGAGCGCGAGTCGGGCTGGAACTACCAGGCGAGCAACCCGTCCTCGGGTGCGTACGGTCTCGTACAGGCACTGCCCGGCACCAAGATGGCCTCGGCGGGCGCGGACTGGAAGACCAACCCGGCCACCCAGATCAAGTGGGGCCTGAACTACATGAACGACCGGTACGGCAGCCCCTGCGGTGCCTGGGACTTCTGGCAGGCCAACAACTGGTACTGAGCCGGTGAGCGGTGACGGAACCGGGGCGCCCGCCAGGCGCCTCCGGCCGCGGCACCACAGCCACACAGTTTCATAGCCGCCGTCCGTCCGGTGGCCCACGGCCGCACGACGGAAAGCGGACACAGCTTCAGCGGTGCCCCCGCCCGGTTCCCCCGGGCGGGGGCACCGTGCTGTCCGCGTCCGGGGCCGCCGGAAGCGGGCCGGGGCCGGGCGGAGGGCCCCGCGGGTGCGGCGTGCGTCGCGCATTCGGCGATCAGGCAACCTCCGGCGCCGGTAACGTCGTCCCCCAGAGGTACGAGGTACGACGACGTACACCGAACAGCAGGTACGAGGCAGGACGTCCGGGGTCCCGGGGGCGGAGGAAGCGGCACATGACGAGCAGGGTGGACAGGCTGCGCACCAGCCTGACGCGCTGGGCGGCGAGAATCGCCGAACGGCGTGCGGAGGACGCGGTCGGGTCCGAGGTGCCCCCCGAACCGGCGCGGTCGCCGGACACGGCCGGAACAGGACCGTCCGCGCAGTCGCCGCAGCCCGCTCCCGGTGCTGCCGGTGCGGGGGAGACGGGTGTGACGCCGGAGGGCGGCGGTGCCGCTTCCGGTGGTGCGGGCTCCTCCGGGCGTTCCGGGTCCTCCGCGGGCGGTGGCGCGGGGGCCGCCGGAGCCGCGCGGGTGCCCGCGCCGCCGGACTACGCGCCCGCGGTGACCGCACGGCCCGAGCCCGCGACGGTCGTGCCCTGGGGCATGCGGGTCGCGGCCGAGGCCGGGTGGCGGCTGCTGGTACTGGCGGGCGTCATCTGGGTGCTCATCCAGATCATCAGCAGCATCAGCCTGCTCATCCTCGCCTTCTCGGCCGGACTGCTGATCACGGCGCTGCTCCAGCCCACGGTCGCCCGGCTGCGGCGGCTCGGGCTCGGCAGAGGGCTGGCCACCGCCGTCACCTTCATCAGCGGCTTCATCATCATGGGGCTGGTCGGCTGGTTCGTCGTCGCGCAGGTGATGGAGAACCTGCCGACGCTGACCGACCGGGTGCAGGACGGTATCGAGGAGCTCAAGACCTGGGCGGTCAGCGGGCCGTTCCACGTGTCCGAGGACCAGATCAGCGACATCGCGAAGAACGTCAGCGACTGGCTCGGCGACAACAGCAACGAGGTCACGACCGCCGGACTGGAGGGCGTCACCGTCGTCTTCGAGTTCCTCTCGGGCGCGCTGCTGTCGATGTTCGTGACCCTGTTCCTGCTCTACGACGGCCGCAAGATCTGGAACTGGACGCTCAACTTCGTCCCGTCCGCGGCCCGCGAGGGCGTCTCGGGCGCCGGCCCGCGCGCGTGGATCACGCTCACCGGCTATGTGCGCGGCACGCTGATAGTGGCCTTCATCGACGCCGTGTTCATCGGCATCGGCCTCTACATCCTCGACGTTCCGCTGGCCGTTCCGCTGGCCGTGTTCATCTTCCTGTTCGCCTTCATCCCGATCGTCGGTGCGGTCATCTCGGGTGCGCTGGCCGTCCTCGTCGCCCTCGTCACCAACGGTGTCGTCACGGCGCTGCTCGCGCTGGCGGTGGTGCTGGCCGTGCAGCAGATCGAGAGCCATGTGCTCCAGCCGTTCATCCTCGGCAGGCTGGTCCGCGTCCACCCGCTCGCGGTGGTCCTGGCCGTCACGGGCGGCAGCCTCATCGCGGGCATCCCGGGCGCGGTCGTCTCGGTGCCGCTGGTGGCGGTGCTCAACACGGTGGTCGGCTATCTGCGCGCGTACGCCAACGAACAGGCCGTACGCAAGGGGCAGGGGCACGGCGAGGACGGGCCTCCGGAGGACGAGGCGGGCGGGCCGGCGCCCGGTGCCACGGCGGTGAAGCCGGCGACGGAGGGCTGAACGGAACCCTCCGGAACGGCGATCCGGAATCCGCGTCGCGAGCGGGGCGCCCTGTCGGAGGACGGGGCGCCCCGCTCGCTCAGTACGGGGCCTCGCGCGCGTCCATGTGCCGCTTGAGCCGGCGGGTGTCCTCGTCCGTCCAGTCGTCGGGCGGCAGCACGGACGTCCACGCCTCGACGGAGCCCGTGCCGTACCGGTGGCCGTGCGGTGCCTCCACCCCGTACGAGACGGCCATGTCGACCGTCGTCTGCCAGAAGGTGACGAACGGGAACCAGTTGACCTCGTCCGTGATGTCCGGACCCAGCGGCTGCCGCAGCCATTCGGGGCGGTGCAGGGCGAGTTCGGGGGACCACCACACGACGGCGTCCGAGGCGTTCTGGAGATGGACGACGCGTGGATACCGCCACGCGCCCTCGGGTCTGGCGAGGTCCTTTTCCGGCCACTGCGCGAAGCGGAAGTGCCGGCCGTCCGCGTACTCGGGGCGCCAGACGGGAGTGCCGGGGTCGCGGCCCGCGGTGAGTTCGCGGCGGATGGGCGCGAAGTCGGGGGAGCCGGCCAGCACCGCGCCGTCCACCTTGCGCAGCAGGTCGTCCGGGCCGTCGAAGGCCGCCTCGATGCCGTACGCGCCGAGACTCTCACCGAAGACGACCAGTTTCGGCCGTTCGTCGGGCGGTTCCGCCAGCAGGCGTGCGCGGACGGCCTCGACCAGCGCGCGGTTCGCGCGCCCCGCCTGCTCCTTGTCGACCAGGAACGACAGCCAGCTCGGCAGGTACGAGTACTGCATGGCGACGATCGCGGTGTCCCCGCCGTGCAGGAACTCCAGCGGTTCGGCGTCCGTCGAGTTCACCCAGCCCCTGCCGGTGGTGCCCGCGACGGCGAGGACGTCCCGGTCGAAGGCGCCGGTGCGCTCCAGTTCGGCGACGGCCAGCCGGGCGCCCTCCGCGAAACCGTCCGCGCTCTGCGCGCCCACGTACACCCGGACCGGCTCCCGCGCCGGACGGTGCGTGACCTGCTCGATCGTCCGCGCGGAGAGCGCCGAACCGGCGAAGTTGCGCCCCTCGTAGCCGAGATCCTCCCAGCGGACCAGCGACTCGGGGCCGCCCGAGACGAGCCGCGAGGACGGCCGCCGCATCCCCTCCTTGGTGTCCTGATTCGTGCTCTCCGCGATCCGTGACGCGACGTCGACGACCCCGCGCCCGAAGACGACGTCCCGCGAGCCGACCACCACGGCCGTCGCGCTGACCAGCAGTGCCACGGCCACCGCCAGCGGGCGGGGCACGAACCGGCAGAGGACGCGTATCAGTGCGCGGGTGCCCAGCCGGACCGTCCTGGCGATCAGGACCAGGGCCGCGGCGACGGCGAGCGCGAGCAGGCTGATCATCAGCGAGTGCCAGGTCAGCGTCTCCGGCAGCTCCTGGAGCGCCCGCAGCTCCCGCTGCATCCGGGCGCTCTCGGACAGGGCGACGACGGTGAGCGCGACCGCGGCGACGTAGTAGCCGAGCCAGCCGCGCGCCCGCAGCCGTTGGGCGCGCCGCCGGGCGTCCGGGCGCGGCCGGAGCGCGGTGACCGCCAGGCGGATCAGCCAGTGGGCCAGCGCGCCCAGCGCGTACCCGATGGCCGCGGTGATCCCGCCGATCACGCCCTGCAGGTACCAGGGGCGGGGGACCAGCGACGGGGTGAGGGAGAGCCAGAAGAACACCGTGGCGACGCAGGTCGCGGTGAGCCCGGGCCAGCGCCGCACCAGCCAGTCCGTACGGGGCCGCTGCCAGTACGGGCGACGGCAGAACCGGAGGAGGAGCCGCCGGGTCCGCGGGAAACGGGGCGGAACCTCCGCCTCCGGGCAGGGGCCGGCCGCGTCGGGGCCCGGGGTGGGTACGGCTGTGGGACCGGGCGACCGCGTGGGGTCTCCGTACGGCATCCGCTTCGTCTCCGGGCTGTCTCCGTCGCCGCCGTGAGGGGGACCCACGGCCGGTGTTCCGCCGCCTGCGCTCAGGCGCCGGTGACAGGGACGCGGTCCGGGCCGCGAAGGTTGTCCGCTGGTCGCCTTCGATGCCCCGGAGAGGCGGAAACGTCCGGACGGGCCGGGGTGCGGGGTGCCGGTCTGGGCCCATCGAACGAGTTCGCGGCACGTCGGTCGCGGTTCGGTTGCCGACACTTCGTCGGCGGGTTTTCCTGGGAAAGGCTGCGCCCCACCGCAGTCCCACCCTCGCGCACTCGGAGGCGCTCGATGAGCGACTACACGACCAACAACGCCGGGATTCCGGTGGAGAGCGACGAGCACTCGCTCACCGTCGGACCCGACGGGCCGATCCTGCTCCAGGATCACTACACGATCGAGAAGATGGCCCAGTTCAACCGTGAGCGGGTCCCCGAGCGGGTCGTGCACGCCAAGGGCAGTGGCGCGTACGGCATCTTCGAGGTCACCAACGACGTCAGCCAGTTCACCAAGGCCGCGCTCTTCCAGCCGGGCAAACGGACGGAGATGCTCGCCCGTTTCTCGACGGTGGCCGGGGAGCAGGGCAGCCCCGACACCTGGCGCGATCCGCGCGGTTTCGCGCTGAAGTTCTACACCGAGGACGGCAACTACGACCTGGTCGGTAACAACACGCCGGTCTTCTTCGTACGGGACACCATCAAGTTCCAGGACTTCATCCGCAGCCAGAAGCGCCGGATCGACACGGGCCTGCGGGACAACGACATGCAGTGGGACTTCTGGACGCTGTCCCCCGAGTCCGCGCACCAGGTCACCTGGCTGATGGGCGACCGCGGCATCCCCAGCTCGTACCGGCACATGAACGGCTACGGCTCGCACACCTACATGTGGGTCAACGCCGCCGGCCAGAAGTTCTGGGTCAAGTACCACTTCAAGACCGACCAGGGCATCGACTTCCTCACCCAGGACGAGGCCGACCGCCTGGCGGGCGAGGACGCGGACCTGCACCGCCGCGACCTGTCGCAGGCGATCGAGCGGGGCGAGTTCCCCTCCTGGACGCTGAAGGTGCAGATCATGCCCTTCGAGGACGCGCCGGACTACCGCTTCAACCCCTTCGACCTCACCAAGGTGTGGCCGCACGGCGACTACCCCTTGATCGAGGTCGGCCGGATGACGCTCAACCGGAATCCGGAGGACTTCTTCATCCACATCGAACAGGCGGCGTTCGAACCGTCGAACCTCGTGCCCGGCATTGCCCCGTCGCCGGACAAGATGCTGCTCGGCCGGCTCTTCTCGTACCCGGACACGCACCGCTACCGGATCGGGCCCAACTACACGCAGCTGCCGCCCAACCGCCCGCACGCGCCGGTGCACTCGTACGCCAAGGACGGGCCGATGCGGTACGACTCGCCGAACGTGGCCAGGCCGTACGCGCCCAACTCCTACGGCGGCCCGGCGGCCGACCCGACCCGCGCGGGGGAGCCGGTGGGCTGGACCGTGGAGGACAGCGAGATGGTCCGGAACGCCTACACCCTGCGGCGTGACGACGACGACTGGGGCCAGGCGGGAACGATGGTCCGCGAGGTGCTGGACGACGCGGCGCGCGAGCGGCTCGTCAACAACATCTCGGGTCACCTGCTGGGCGGCGTCAGCAAGCCCGTGCTGTCGCGGGCCGTGCAGTACTGGCGGAACGTCGACAAGACGCTCGGCGACCGGGTGGCCGCCAAGGTCAACGGGGACTGACCTGGAAGGGCCGGGCCCGGAGGCCGGCCCCCGGCGGAAACGGAACCCGTACGGCGCCCCGGAGCGAACTGCTCCGGGGCGCCGTTCCGTGCGTGCCCGGGTGAGTTTTCCACAGGTATACACACGATGTATACGCGTGGTGTAGAGTCCGCGGCATGTCGATCAGTCACACGCTGCTCGGGCTCCTGGAGTCCGGGCCCCGCCACGGGTACGACCTCAAGCGCGCCTTCGACGAACGCTTCGGCCACGACCGTCCGCTGCACTACGGCCAGGTGTATTCGACGATGTCCCGCCTGCTCAAGAACGGCCTCGTCGAGGTCGACGGGGTGGAGTCGGGCAGCGGCCCCGAGCGCAAGCGGTACGCGATCACCGACGCCGGGGTCACCGACGTCGCCGACTGGCTCGGCCGGCCCGAGAAGCCCGAGCCCTATCTGCAGAGCACGCTCTACACCAAGGTCGTTCTCGCTCTGCTCACCGAACGGGACGCCGCCGAGCTGCTCGACACCCAGCGCGCCGAGCACCTGCGCCTGATGCGCGAGCTGACCCGCCGCAAGCAGAGCGGCGAGCTCGCCGACCAACTCATCTGCGACCACGCCCTGTTCCACCTGGAGGCCGACCTGCGCTGGCTCGAACTGGCCGCGGCACGCCTCGACAAGCTCGCCTCGGAGGTACGCGCATGACACTCGCCGACACCGGCCCCGGCCTCGGGGGCGTACCCGGTCCGGCTCGCGGGGAGTCGGCCGGGGCGGTGGCCGACGGCGCGGGCGAGGGCTCCGGCGGGCTGCTGGTGGCCCGTGGCCTGCGCAAGTCCTACGGCTCCGCCACGGCGCTCGACGGCGCGGACTTCTCGATCCGTCCGGGCGAGGTCGTCGCCGTCATGGGTCCCTCCGGCTCCGGCAAGTCCACGCTGCTGCACTGCCTCGCCGGGATCGTGCCGCCCGACGAGGGCAGCGTCAGCTACCGCGGGCAGGAACTGCCGGCCCTGTCCGACGCGGCGCGCAGCGCGATCCGCCGCTCGGACTTCGGATTCGTCTTCCAGTTCGGCCAGTTGGTGCCGGAGCTGACCTGCCTGGAGAACGCGGCGCTGCCGCTCCGGCTCGCCGGCGCCCGCCGCAAGGACGCCGAGGCCAGGGCCGCGTCCTGGCTGGAGCGGCTGGAGGTGGAGGACATCCGGCACCACCGTCCCGGCCAGGTGTCCGGCGGCCAGGGGCAGCGCGTCGCGGTGGCCCGCGCCCTCGCCGGCGGGCCGCGCGTGATCTTCGCCGACGAGCCGACCGGTGCGCTCGACACGCTCAACGGCGAGCGCGTCATGGAGCTGCTGACCGGGGCGGCGCGGGAGACGGGCGCCGCGGTCGTTCTCGTCACCCACGAATCCCGCGTCGCCGCCTACTCGGACCGCGAGATCGTCGTACGCGACGGCCGCGCCCGGGACATGGCGGGTGCCCGGTGAGCGCGGGGGTGCGCGCGGACGCCGCGGTCGGCCCGAGCGGCGCCCGGGTGTGGGTCCGTGACCTGCTCATGGGGGCCAGGTTCGCCGTCGGCGGCGGCCGCCAGGGGTGGACCCGCAGCGTGCTCACGGCCGTCGGGGTCGGCCTGGGCGTGGCGATGCTGCTGCTGGCCTCCTCGGTGCCGACCCTCAGTGAGGAGCACGGGCACCGGACCCAGGCGCGCGAGGCGGTGCAGAACTACGAGGAGAAGCAACCGGCCCCGAGTGACCACTCGGTGCTGACGCAGGACGCCAACAACCGCTACCGGGGCGAGGAGCTGTACGGGAGGCTGCTCCAGCCCGAGGGGAGCGTTCCGCCTCTGCCGCCGGGCGTCCAGCGGATGCCGGAGCCGGGCGAGATGGTGGTCTCCCCGGCCCTGGAGCGGCTGCTCGAATCGGACCACGGCAAGGAGCTGGGCCAACGGCTCGACGCCCGCGTCGTCGGCACCATCGGCGACGAAGGGCTGCTCGGGCCCGCGGAGTTGGCGTTCTACAAGGGCACGGACCAGCTCGAACCGGGCGCCGACGCCAGCATCCGCACGGAGAGCTTCGGCACCCCCGAGACGGACCGGGAGCAGGACGCGACGCTGCTCCTCCTGGTCGTCGTGGCCTGCGCGGTGCTGCTGATGCCGATCGCCGTCTTCATCGCGACGGCCGTGCGGTTCGGCGGGGAGCGGCGGGACCGGCGGCTGGCCGCGATCCGGCTCGTCGGCGCCGACGGGGCGACGACCCGGCGGATGGCGGCGGGGGAGTCGCTGGTGGGCGCGCTGCTGGGGCTCTTGCTCGGCGGCTGGTTCTTCCTGCTGGGCCGGGTCTTCATCGGCAAGGTGTCGCTGTTCGGGCTGAGCGTGTTCCCCTCGGACGTCACCCCGGGGCCGGCGCTCGCGACGCTGATCGTGGTGGCCGTTCCGGTGGCGGCGGTGCTGGTGTCCCTCTTCGCGCTGCGGGGCATCGTGATCGAACCGCTCGGCGTGATGCGGGAGTCCACACCGCGGCCCAGGCGGCTGTGGTGGCGGCTGCTGCCGCCGGTCCTCGGCCTGCTCCTGCTGCTGCCCCTCGCGGGTTCGGTGACGCGGACGGACACGTCCATAGGCGAGCTCCAAGTGGTGGCCGGCGTCGCCCTGTTGCTGAGCGGGGTGGCGGTGCTGCTGCCGTGGGTGGTGGAGCTGCTCGTCCGGCGGCTGCGCGGCGGCCCCGTCTCCTGGCAGCTCGCCGTCCGCCGGCTCCAGCTCAACAGCGGCAACGCCACCCGCGCGGTCACCGGCATCACGATCGCCGTCGCGGGCGCGATAGCCCTGCAACTGCTCCTCTCGTCGGTCGAGCAGTTGCAGACCAGGCCGACGGGGCAGAACCCGGCCCCGGCCGAGCTGACCGTCTGGGGCGCCCCGGGAACGGCGCAGCAGGCCGGCGAGCTGGACAAGGAGCTGGCGCGGACGAAGGGGGTGCGGAGCGCGACGGTCTACGCCGGTGCCTACGCGGAGTTGAAGGGCTCGAAGTCGGAGGAGGGCACCGGCATGGTGGTGGCCGAGTGCGCCACCCTGCGGAAGCTGGCGCGGATTCCCGACTGCCGGGAGGGCGGGAGCTACTTCGCCGCCGGGCCGGGGGCCGAACTGCGGCAGCCGCGTCCCGGTGAGGTCTTCGATCTCCAGTCGGAGGCGGAGCAGGCCCCGGGCGGCAAGGGCGGGGGCGACCGACTGTGGCGGGTCCCCCGTGGCGTCGAGAAGGTCCGGGCGGCCGAGGTTCCGGACGGGGTGGACCCGTGGGGCCTGCTCGTCACGCCCTCGGCCCTGGGCAAGTCCGCGCCGCCGCCCGCCTATTACGAGGGCTGGATGCACCTCGAACCCGGCGACGGGGAGGCACTGGAGCGGGCGCGTACCGCTGTCTTCCAGGCGAATCCGGCCATCTCGCTCACGCAGTCGCGGGCGACGGTGACGTCCGGAGAGTTCCAGGGGGTGCAGCGCGGCATCCTGGCCGCCGCGGTCGGGGTCCTGCTGTTGATCGGCGCCAGCATGGCCGTCACGACGCTGGAGCAACTGCGGGAGCGGAAGCGGCAGTTGTCGGTGCTCGTCGCCTTCGGCGTCCAGCGGCGCACGCTCGCCTGGTCGGTGTTCTGGCAGACGGCGATCCCGGTCGCGCTGGGGATGGTGCTCGCGGTGGTCTTCGGGCTCGGGCTGGGGCGTGCGCTGCTGGCCCTGATCTCCCGCCCCGTGGCGGACTGGTTCGTCTTCCTACCGATCACCGGTGTCGGCCTCGCGCTGATCGCGCTGGTGACGTTGCTCAGCCTGCCGTCCCTGTGGCGGGTGATGCGCTCGGAGGGGCTGCGTACCGAGTAGGCGAGGCGTCGGGCGAATCCCGGGCCGGGTGGTCTCCGCGCTCGGCCCGGGAGCCGGGTCCGGTAAAAGTGATAGCACCTTGCTAGGTAAGTGCGATACAGTCGGCGTACCGCGAGGATGGCGGCGGCCCGGTGCGCCGATGCCCGGTGTGCCGTGCGCCGCGTCCTCCGCAGACCGACCGACACCGGAGAAGACGGGGGGCCTCATGCCTGACCACAGCCCAGCGGACCGCACGCCGGACGCGACCGACCTGCCCGAGATGCCGAAGGCACAGGTGCGGGAGAACACCGCCAACAGCATCCCGGGCGGGGTCGCCCTGCTGCTCGGACTGATCGGCGTCCTCGCCGGCGTCGGCGGAATCGTCCTCGGCGGCACCCAGTTGAAGAGCGGCGCGAGCGGCATCGGGGCCACGCTGCTGGTCGTCGGCATCGTCGTGCTGATCGGCTCGCTGTTCGCGATGGCCGGGCTCAACATGGTCGCCCCGGGCGAGGCCCGCGTCGTGCAGCTCTTCGGCCGGTACACGGGGACGATCCGCACCGACGGCCTGCGCTGGGTCAACCCGCTGACCACGCGGACGAAGATCTCGACCCGGGTCCGGAACCACGAGACCGCGATCCTCAAGGTCAACGACGCGTACGGGAACCCGATCGAGCTGGCCGCCGTCGTGGTCTGGCAGGTCGCCGACACCGCGCAGGCCACGTTCTCCGTGGACGACTACGTCGAGTTCGTCTCGACGCAGACCGAGGCCGCCGTCCGGCACATCGCCATCGAGTACCCGTACGACGCGCACGACGAGGACGCTCTCTCGCTGCGCGGCAACGCCGAGGAGATCACCGAGAAGCTCGCGGTCGAACTCACCGCCCGCGTCCAGGCCGCCGGCGTGACGATCGTCGAGTCGCGCTTCACGCACCTCGCGTATGCGCCGGAGATCGCGTCCGCGATGCTCCAGCGTCAGCAGGCCGGTGCCGTGGTCGCGGCGCGGAAGACGATCGTCGAAGGCGCCTGCGGGATGGTCGAGGACGCGGTCACCCGCATCAGCGAGCAGGACTTCGTCGAACTGGACGAGGAGCGCAGGGCGACGATGGTCAGCAACCTGCTCGTCGTCCTCTGCGGTGACCGTTCGCCCCAGCCCGTCATGAACACCGGTTCGCTCTACCAGTGACGGAACAGAACAGCCCCGGAACGCCGGGAGACCCCGACGCCCCCGACGCCGCTGACGCCCCCGGTTCCCCGGAGCCGGGGGCGCCCGGCGAGTCCGACACGTCCGACGGCGCACCCCGGAAGCGGAAGCCGCGGCAGCAGCGGAAGCAGGTGCTGCTGCGGCTCGACCCGGCCATGCACGACGCGCTGGCCCGCTGGGCGGCGGACGAACTGCGGTCCACCAACGCGCAGATCGACTTCCTGCTCCGCAAGGCCCTGGGCGACGCGGGCCGCCTCCCCCGAGAGGCCCGCCCCCACCCCCGCCGCGGCCGCCCGCCCAAGTCCCCGGAGACGGAACCGGAAGCGGGCACCCCGGAGGAGCCGTAGGGCGGCCCGCTCACTCCGTGATCGTGACGGGGAGCGAACGCAGCTCCTCCCGCAGCGAGTTCGCGAAGGTCCGGAACTCGCTCTCCCGTGCCGTGCCGGTCCGCATCGCCAGTGCGACCCGGCGGGACGGGGCGGGGTCGGCGAAGTAGCCGGTGCCCAGCTCCTCGTTGCGGGCCGTCTCGACCCGCAGCGCCGTGCGCGGCAGCAGCGTGACGCCCATGCCGCCCGCGACGAGCTGCACCAGCGTCGACAGCCCGGCCGCGCTCGTCGTCACGGGCGCCCCGGCGCCGGCCCCCGTACCGGACGAACCCGCCCGGGCGGCCTCCGCGCGCCCCGCCTCCCGGCAGATGTCCAGCGCCTGGTCGCGCAGGCAGTGCCCCTCGTCGAGCAGCAGCAGGTCGAGATCGCGCAGGGCGGACTTCGGCAGCCCCTCGCGCCCGGCGTACTCGTGCTCGCTCGGCGCGACGAGCACGAAGTCCTCGTCGAAGAGCGGCAGTTCGGTGACCCCCGTCGCCCCGAGCGGCACCGCGAGCAGCAGCAGGTCGAGCCGCCCCCGCAGCAGTCCGTCCATGAGCGAGGCGGTCTGCTCCTCGTGCACCTGGAGGTCGAGCTGCGGGTACTCCTTGCGGACGAGCCGCAGCACCGTCGGCAGCAGATACGGCGCGACGGTGGGGATCACGCCGAGCCGGACCACACCCGTGAAGGGTGCGCGGGCGGCCTCCGCCTCCTCCATGAGGTCACTCACCGTGTCCAGTACCCGCCGGGCGCGGGCCGCCACCCGCTCCCCCGCGGGGGAGAGCAGGACCTTGCGTGTCGTACGCTCCAGCAGCTGCACCCCGAGGGTGTCCTCCAGTGCCGAGACGGCCCCGGAGAGGGCCGGCTGGCTCATGCCTATGGAGCCGGCGGCTTCCCGGAAGTGAAGATGTTCGGCGACGGCGGCGAAGGCTCTCAACTGCGAGAGGCTCGGCTGTCTGGTGCGGGACGTGTGCGAGGACACAGGGGGAGTGACGGGCGTCACTGATAACCACCTCCGATCAACACCAGCAAGGGTAGCTATTTCTGCGATCAATGAGGGGTGTGGCAGTGTGGCCTTCGTCCAACCCCGAGGAAGGCCCCCGCAAGGGGATCTCCCGCCTTGCAAGGAGTGCGTGTTGCTCACTGTCGGTGACAAGTTCCCCGAGTTCGACCTGACTGCCTGTGTCTCCCTGGAGAAGGGCAAGGAGTTCGAGCAGATCGACCACAAGACCTACGAGGGCAAGTGGAAGGTCGTCTTCTTCTGGCCGAAGGACTTCACCTTCGTCTGCCCCACCGAGATCGCCGCGTTCGGCAAGCTGAACGACGAGTTCGCCGACCGTGACGCGCAGATCCTCGGCGTCTCCGGCGACTCCGAGTTCGTGCACCACGCCTGGCGCAAGGACCACGACGACCTGCGTGACCTGCCCTTCCCGATGCTGGCCGACTCCAAGCACGACCTGATGCGGGACTGCGGCGTCGAGGGCGAGGACGGCTTCGCGCAGCGTGCCGTCTTCATCGTGGACCAGAACAACGAGATCCAGTTCACGATGGTGACCGCCGGTTCCGTCGGCCGTAACCCGAAGGAGGTCCTCCGGGTCCTCGACGCGCTGCAGACCGACGAGCTGTGCCCCTGCAACTGGACCTCCGGCGAGGACACCCTCGACCCGGTCGCGCTCCTGGCCGGTGAGTGATCACCCATGGCTCTCGATGACCTGAAGTCGGCGCTGCCCGACTACGCCAAGGACCTGAAGCTCAACCTCGGTTCCGTCATAGGCAACTCGGACCTCCCCAAGCAGCAGCTCTGGGGCTCCGTCCTCGCCTGTGCCCTCGCGTCCCGCTCCGGCATCGTGCTCCGCGCGCTGGAGCCGGAGGCGAAGGAGAACCTGAGCGAAGAGGCGTACACCGCGGCCAAGTCCGCCGCCGCCATCATGGCGATGAACAACGTCTTCTACCGCACGCGTCACCTGCTCTCGGACCCCGAGTACGGGACGATGCGCGCCGGCCTGCGGATGAACGTCATCGGCAACCCGGGCGTCGACAAGACGGACTTCGAACTGTGGTCCCTCGCCGTCTCCGCCATCAACGGCTGCGGTATGTGCCTCGACTCGCACGAGCAGGTGCTCCGCAAGGCCGGTGTCGACCGCGACACGATCCAGGAGGCGTTCAAGATCGCCTCGGTGATCCAGGCCGTCGGCGCGACGCTGGAGTCGGAAGCTCAGCTCGCGGGCTGAAGCATCTGAAGCATCGCACGTGGGGCGGCTTCCCGGTCTCGTACCGGGAAGCCGCCCCACGTCGTGTGTGCCCTGGACGGGCGGCGGGCGTCACTCGTGTAAGGGAAGCCCCAGCTCGAACCAGACGACCTTGCCCGTCGACAGCCGGGTCGCGCCCCAGCGGCGCGCCATCCGGTTCACCAGGTACAGGCCGCGCCCGCCCTCGTCCGTCGCGCGCGCCTGCCGCAGCCGGGGCAGCTGCGGCACGTCGTCCCCGACCTCGCAGCGCAGCGTGTCCGTCCGCAACAGCCGCAGGGTGATGGGGCGTTCGGCATACCGCACGGCGTTCGTCACCACCTCGCTGACGAGCAGCTCCACCGAATCGCTGAGCTCTTCCAGCCCCCAGCGGGTCAGCGCCCGCCGCGCGAGCCGGCGAGCCTGCCCGGCCGTCTGCGCGCGCGGGTCCAGGTACCAGTACGCGACGTCGCTCGGCGGGATGCCGTCGAAGCGGGCGGCGAGCAGCGCGATGTCGTCGTCCCGGTCGCCGGGGCCGAGGATGTCCAGCACCTCGTCGCACAGCGGCTCCAGCGGTGCGGAGGCGCCGGGGCGGGTCAACTGCGCGGTCGCCGTGAGCTTTTCCCGCAGGTGCTCGATCCCGGTCCACACGTCCCGCTGCCGGGACTCCACCAGGCCGTCCGTGTACAGCATCAGCGTCGCGCCCGCCGGGGCGTCCAGCTCGACGGCCTCGAAGTCGACGCCGCCCACGCCGATCGGCGCACCGGCCGGTATACGCAACACCTCGGCCCGGCCGCCGCGATGGAGCATCACGGGCGGCGGATGTCCGGCGTTGGCGATCACGATGCGGTGCGCGACCGGGTCGTAGACCGCGTACAGGCAGGTCGCCATGCGGTCGCTGCCGAGCCGCTGGGCCTGCTCGTCCAGGTGGTGCAGCACCTCCTGCGGCGGCAGGTCGAGCCCGGCGAGGGTCTGCGCCGTCGTACGCAGCTGGCCCATGATCGCGGCGGAGGTCATGGAGTGGCCCATGACGTCGCCCACGACCAGCGCCACCCGGCTGCCGGGCAGCGGGATCGCGTCGTACCAGTCCCCGCCGACCCGGGCCGTCTCGGCGGCCGGCAGATAGCGGCTCGCGAGCTGGCAGCCGGTGGGCTGCGGCAGCTCGTCGGGAAGCATGGTGCGCTGCAACTCGTCCGCGATGTACGCCTCACGGCCGTACAGCACCGCCTTGTCGACGCCCAGCGCGGTGTGTGTGGCCAGCTGGCCCGCGATGAGCAGATCGTCGGCGGCGAAGGGCGGACGCTCGGGCCGCCGCAGGAACACCGCGGCGCCGATCACTCTTCGGCGTCCCCGCAACGGGGCCAGGATCGCGCGGTTGCCCTCGGGGATCTGCCGCTGCGGGCCCAGCAGTTCGGGGAACGCGGCCCGCGCGGCACCGGTGTCCGCGAACACCGGACGGACGCCGCGGAGCACCTCGGCCAGCGGTCCGCCGGGCTCCACCTCCGCGTACTCGGCCGCCGTGGAGCTGCCGTCCGCGAGCGTCGACAGCAGCGACAGGCCCTGACCGGCCGACGTCGTCCGCTCCGTCCCCGCCTCCGCCTGCTGCGCCTGCCGGACCGCCTCGGGGTCGGCCTGCGGGCGCTGGTAGGGGTGCGGGTCCTCCGGGATGCGGTCGGAGCGGCGCAGCCGCAACACGAAGGGCTCGGCGGGCCGTTCGTCGCCGACGGGCAGCGGATCGCGCAGGTAGACGAGGATCGCGTCGGAGTACGCGGGCACGCTCGCCCGGCACAGCCCGAGCACCGTCTCGTCGAGGTCTATGCCGCGGGCGATCCGGCGGGTGGCCGCGCCGACGAACCGGAGCCGGTCGCCGCCGCGCCGTTCCCGCTCGGCGTCGCTCTCCTCCACCCGGACGGTGCCCGCGGGCTGACCCGGAAACCCGCCCGGACTCCCTGCCGGCCGCCCCCGGCCGTCCTCCGGAGCGGCCCGGCCCACCTCCGGGTGGTCCGAACCGCCCTCCCGCGGCGCGGAGTCGGGGCCCGCCTGGCGCGGCACGGGAGCCCCGCCCGCACCCGCGGGACCCGCGGACGCGCAGCCGCCGGGAGCGGCCGGTGCCGAGGCCCCCTCGGCGCCCGGCGGGCGGGGGCGGGCACGGCGGCGCGCCCGCGCCTCGCCGTCGCCGGACGGCGGGTCGGTGTCGTACGGGGTGCCCGACGGGCCGGTGCCGTGGGGGCCTTCGGCACCCTCGTCACGCGGGTCGGGGGTCGCGGCATGCGCCATGGTGGCTCGGTCCGTATGGTCTGCTCGGCCTGCCGCGGGGTGACCCGCGGTCGGGGATGGCGACGAGGGCGTGCTCGTCGCGGGCGATTCGTGCTCCGTCACGCGTTCGGTTTCCATCCATCCGGGGCTGCGCGTCGAGCGCTCCGTGCCTGCGTCCCAGTGCCTGACGTCCGGACCGGGGCCGGTTCACCGGACCCCGTTCCGCTTCCCCGGACGAGGCCGGGGACACCCCGTGCCCGGCACCGGAATCCTCCGTCGGCCGATGCCGGAACGCGTTCCCCCGGTGTTCCGGCACGGACGGGACTACGGGAGCCGGCGACAGCGCAGGAACAGCTGGATCTCGGGCGGCACGTCCGTGCTCGCTGGTGCGTACGCATAGACATCCTCCCCGACGATCTCAAAACCGGCGTCACGCACGGTGGTACGCAAGTCGTCCCGCAGATAGCCGGATACCCGGATCGTGTGACCCAAGAACGGAATCGAGAAGTCATTGATATCCGCTTCCACCATCGAGAAGGCCAACAGGCCCGACGGGCGCAGCCTGCCGTGCAGCATCCGCAGCGCGACGGGGATCTCCTGTCGCGGGAGCATCAGCAACGAGAAGAACGCGGCGATGCCGTCGAATGGCCCGAGGCCGTGCTGTTCCAGGTCCGCCAGGTCCAGCCGATGGAATTCCGCTTCGGGAACGTTGTCACGTGACAGCTTCAGCATGCCCGAGGACAGGTCCACCCCCGTCACATGATGTCCCTCGTCCGTCAACTGCCGTGCGGTGGGCAGGCCCGTACCGCACCCGACGTCCAGGATGCGGGAACCGGGCGGGAGTTCGCGCGCCAGCCACGCCCCGTCCGCTATCTGCCCTTCCTTGTGCGGAAACGCGTCGTCATAGCGGTCGCTGATGGCGTCGAAGGCCTCGGCCTGCCCGGTCCGGTCGATTCCGGACCGGCCGAAGTCTTTGTACGCCCCTGACCGGTCATTGCTGCTCACGACGAGGCTCCTCTCTGGCCGCGCGCCAAGTTCCCCGACGGGAAAAGGAATTGTGCAGCAGTGTGCTTACGGAGGTTGATCCTACGTTTGCAGTATGGGGGCTCTTCAAGAGGGAACGTCAGGCCGGGCCGGTCACAATGTGAACAAACAGCGTCACGCCCCGCCGGGCCCCGGCGCGCGGAAGCGGCCGCCGCCGGCACGTCACCGGCGCCGCCGCCCGCACCGGCATCCGGGCCGTACCGCTCCGTTGAGCCGCTCCCGGCGCCGATTCCGCTGCCGGTCACCGGGCAGGTCACCGGGCGCGTCATGAAGCGGAACGGGAAGCGGGGCCCGAAACGGAACCCCGCGCGGGGGCGTCCCGGACGGTCTCGCCCGTGTGACCGGTGGGCCAACTGTGCGAAGAGTCACGGCTGTTGGCGCCCTCGTCGGGGCCCTCCTCGCCGTCCTCCGCGGAACGCGACGTTCCGCCCGCAGGGGTGCCCGCCGGTACGGGTGTGCGATCCCAGTCGTCCGGCAGCGCGGGCACGGGCCAGCCCTCGCGCGGGCGCCAGTTCTCCCAGCCCTCGCAGAAGGGCGGCCCCCACTCCCGGATCACCTCGACGGCCCGCCGGCCCGCCGCGTGCACACGCTCCGCCAGCCCGGCGTCCATCAGCCCGTCACGCTGCGCCTGCGCGAACTCGTCCTCGTCGTGCCAGCGCCAACTGCCGTCCGGGGCCACGGTGATGTCCAGGAAGTGGTCCTCCGAATCGACGCCACCCGCCCAGCGGGTATGCGGCTCCTCGAGGTTGACGTACCAGTTCTTGAACTGCCAGCCGCGCTGCCAGAACAGCCACACCGACCACGGCTCCCCGGGACGCGCCAGCTTCAGCACCCCCGTTCCGGCCCACTGCGCGCGAGCGGTGGTGCGCGGGCTGGTGTAGCGGGTGGCCAGCGGCTCGCGGTGCAGCGGCCTGCCGTCGGCCAGCACGGGCTTCACGCACTCGGTGCCCGGGGCCATCCACACCGCCAGCCGCTCGGGGGAGTCCTCGACAACGGTCACCGGGCGGCAGATGTGCGGGTACGGGCGGCCGTTGGCGCGGTACCGCCACAGAATCTGGTCGCCGGGCCGCCAGCCGACGGCGCCGTCTCCGCCGTCCCGTCCCCGTGCGGCCCCTGCGGCCCCTTGCCCCGCCGGCGTGGCGGCCGTGCTCGGCGTGGCCGCTCCCGCCGGATTTCCTGCCGATTCCGCTGTCATGCGCAGATCTTAGAGGTGGCGCCTGTGCCCTGCCGTGAGCTGTACCGCACGGGTGGGAGGCGCCCGGGGCAGGCGCGAAGGGCCGGGCCCGCCGGAGCCGCCCCCTTCCGAACGGGGGCGGCACGGCAGGGAGTTCGAGCGCTAGGGACGCGTCATGCTCAGGACGTCCAGCGCCTCGTCCAGCTGTTCCAGCGTGAGGTCCCCCCGCTCCACGTGACCGGACTCCAGCACCGCCTCGCGGATGGTCTTCCGCTCGGCCAGCGCCTTCTTGGCGACGGCCGCCGCGCTCTCGTACCCGATGTACCTGTTGAGCGGCGTGACCACCGAGGGCGAGGACTCGGCGTACTCCCGGGCCCGTTCGGCGTCGGCCGTGATCCCGTCGACCGTACGGTCCGCGAGCAGGCGGGCGGCGTTGCTCAGCAGCCGGACCGACTCCAGCAGGTTCTTCGCGATGACCGGCAGCATCACGTTCAGCTCGAAGTTGCCGGAGGCGCCGGCCGTGGCGACCGTCGCGTCGTTCCCCGTCACCTGTGCGGCCACCATCAGCACCGCCTCGGGGACCACCGGATTCACCTTGCCCGGCATGATCGAGGAGCCCGGCTGAAGGTCGGGCAGCGCGATCTCGGCCAGCCCCGTACGCGGCCCCGAGGCCATCCAGCGCAGGTCGTTGCAGATCTTCGTCAGCCCGACGGCGATCGTACGGAGCTGGCCCGAGGTCTCCACGAGCCCGTCCCGCGCGCCCTGCGCCTCGAAGTGGTCCCGCGCCTCGGTCAGCGGCAGCCCCGTCGACTCCGCCACCGCGTCGATCACCGCGGCGGGGAAACCGGGCGGGGTGTTGATGCCGGTGCCCACCGCCGTTCCGCCCAGGGGTAGTTCGGCCAGCCGCGGCAGCGAGGCACGCAGCCGCTCGACGCCGTACCGCACCTGCGCCGCGTACCCGCCGAACTCCTGCCCGAGGGTGACGGGCGTCGCGTCCATCAGATGCGTACGCCCCGACTTCACCACCGGCGCGAACTCCTCCGCCTTGCGGGAGAGCGCCGCCTCCAGGTGTTCCAGCGCGGGGATGAGATCCGCCGTCACCGCCGCCGTGGCCGCGATGTGGATGGAGGACGGGAAGACGTCGTTGGACGACTGGCTCGCGTTCACATGGTCGTTGGGGTGGACGGGCGAACCCAGCCGCTCCGTCGCCAGCGTGGCCACGACCTCGTTCATGTTCATGTTCGACGAGGTGCCGGAGCCCGTCTGGAAGACGTCCACCGGGAACTCGTCGTCCCAGCGGCCCGAGGCGACCTCCTCGGCCGCGCCCCGCACCGCCTCCGCCATGTCCGCTTCCAGCACGCCCAGCTCGCCGTTGACCACGGCGGCCGCCGCCTTGATCCGGGCCAGCGCCTCGATGTGCGCGCGCTCCAGACGCTGCCCGCTGAGCGGGAAGTTCTCCACCGCACGCTGCGTCTGTGCCCGCCACTTGGCGTGTGCGGGCACCCGCACCTCACCCATCGAGTCGTGCTCGGTCCGGTATTCCGTACTCTCGGTCATCAGCCTTCGCACCTCCGTAGAGCACAGCGTCCCGCACCCCGACCCGCATTCCGGCACAGGCACACCCGGACCGGCGCCCCGTGCTCAGCCTCCCGCGACCCTGTCGACCGCCGCCTCGTCCTCCTCCGCGAACACCTCGTCGAGGGTGGTGGCGGTGAGGGCACGGCGGAACCAGCGGTCGAGGGCCGCGCTGTCCCGACAGGATGTGATGCGTTTGCGTTCGGCGTCGGGCAGGGGGATCTGGCGGGCTTCCAGGACGGCAAGCAGATTCGCGATGCACTGCTCGATCCGTCCTCGAATCCAGGACGCCAGATACTCGCCGGGGTTTCCCCGGCGCTGCCCTTCGAGCAGCGCCTCCTCGTACTCCTGTCTGGTCTCTCTGTCCGGCATGCAACGGATGAGGAAGTACAGCGTCGCCACGTCCATGCCGGGGCTCGGCCGGGCGTTCATGTGCTGGGGCCCTCCGGCTTCGGCTCTCCGGAGTCTCCCTGCTCCTCCCCGAACACCTCGTCGAGGGTGGTGGCGGTGAGGGCGCGGCGGAACCAGCGGTCGAGGGCGTCGTTGTCCCGGCAGGTGGTGATGCGCTCGCGCGCGGCGTCGGTCAGCGTGAAGGGGCGGGCCTGGAGGACGACGAGCAGATTCGCGATTCCCTTTCGCAGTTCCCCCTGGTCCCGCAGCCCCTCCGCGACGAAGCCGTTGAGCGAGAAGAGTCCCGTGCCCATGAGTTTCCTCCAGATCTCGGCCGAGGGGGAGGTCCGCCGCGGCGGTGTCGATGTCCGCGATCACCGGGACGTTCTCCGGGCCCAGGACGAACGGGGTGACGAAGAGGTTGGGTTGCGCGGTGTGCCCGACGCGGAACGGGCCCGCGGCCCAGTCGGCGGTCTTCCCGTCCCGGCACACCACGAGCAGCACCGGGTCGTACGACGGGTACTTGTTCGCGAGACAGCTGAGGTAATAGGCCCAACTCCGGGCCTTGTCCGGGTCCTTCTTCGTCTGGGCCTCGACGATCAGCAGATACGTGCGACCGCTCTCGCAGTCCAGCCTCATCAGGGTGTCGATGCGGCGCTCGACCGCTTGAGCTCGGTGACGTCGCAGTTGAGTTCGGTGGCGGACGCCGGGCCCGGGTCGGGTAACCCGAGCAGGCGGAAGGCGCGGCTGAAGAGTTCCGGGATCTCCTGGAACGCCCGATGGTGCGCCTCGTGCGGGGAATTGACCATGCCCGGGACGCTACGGACGGCCCGTCGGCGGACGACAGGGTTCCGGTGGGGAGTCATCCGTTCGGGCGGCGCACGCTCTTTCGAGGTGCGCCGCCCGGTGCTGCCGGCGCGCGGGAGGGGTCAGCCCTGGGTGCGGACCGGGATGGAGGTGACGAAGGGCTGGGACGGGCCCGGGTCGGTGAAGAAGTCGTTGCCCTTGTCGTCCATCACGATGAACGCCGGGAAGTCCTCGACCTCGATCCGCCAGACCGCCTCCATGCCGAGCTCCTCGTACTCCAGGACCTCGACCTTCTTGATGCAGTCCTGCGCCAGCCGGGCCGCGGGACCGCCGATGGAGCCCAGGTAGAAGCCGCCGTGCGCGGCGCACGCGTCGGTGACCTGCTTGCTGCGGTTGCCCTTGGCCAGCATCACCTTGGAGCCGCCGGCCGCCTGGAACTGCTCGACGTACGCGTCCATCCGGCCCGCCGTCGTCGGCCCGAAGGAGCCGGACGCGTAGCCCTCCGGCGTCTTCGCGGGGCCCGCGTAGTAGACCGGGTGGTCCTTGAGGTACTGGGGCATCTCCTCGCCCGCGTCCAGCCGCTCCTTGATCTTCGCGTGCGCGATGTCGCGGGCGACGACGAGGGTGCCGGTGAGCGAGAGGCGGGTCTTGACCGGGTGCTTGGTCAGCTCGCCCAGGATCTCGTCCATGGGGCGGGTGAGGTCGACCTTGACGGCGTCGAGGTCGGCGCCCGCGCCCTCGGTCAGCTCGTCCTCGGTGGTCTCCGGGAGGAAGCGGGCCGGGTCCTTCTCCAGCTGCTCCAGGAAGACGCCCTCGGCCGTGATCTTCGCCTTGGCCTGCCGGTCGGCGGAGCAGGAGACGGCGATGGCGACGGGGCAGGAGGCGCCGTGCCGGGGGAGGCGGACCACGCGCACGTCGTGGCAGAAGTACTTGCCGCCGAACTGGGCGCCGATGCCGATCTTCTGGGTCAGCTCGAAGACCTGCTCCTCCAACTGCTTGTCCCGGAAGCCGTGACCGGCCGGGGAGCCCTCCTCGGGCAGCTCGTCGAGGTAGTGCGCGGAGGCGTACTTGGCGGTCTTGAGCGCGTACTCGGCGCTGGTGCCGCCGACGACGATCGCCAGGTGGTACGGCGGGCAGGCGGCCGTGCCCAGCGAACGGATCTTCTCCTCCAGGAACTTCATCATGGAGGCCTCGTTCAGGACGGCCTTGGTCTCCTGGAAGAGGAAGGACTTGTTGGCGCTGCCGCCGCCCTTGGCCATGAACAGGAACTTGTACGCGTCACCGTCGTTGGCGTACAGCTCGATCTGGGCCGGGAGGTTGGTGCCGGTGTTCTTCTCGTCCCACATGGTCAGCGGGGCCATCTGGGAGTAGCGCAGGTTGAGTTCGGTGTAGGCGTCGAAGATGCCGCGCGAGAGGGCCTCCTCGTCGCCGCCCTCGGTGAGCACCTGCTGGCCGCGCTTGCCCATCACGATGGCGGTGCCGGTGTCCTGGCACATGGGCAGCACGCCGGCCGCCGCGATGTTGGCGTTCTTCAGCAGGTCCAGGGCCACGAAGCGGTCGTTGGCGCTGGCCTCCGGGTCGTCGAGGATGCGCCGCAGCTGGGCGAGGTGCTCGGGGCGGAGGTAGTGCGAGATGTCCTTCATGGCCTCGGCGGCGAGCTTCCGCAGCGCCTCCGGCTCGACCTTGAGGAAGGTCCGTCCGTCCGCCTCGAAGGTGCTCACGCCCTCCGCGGTGACGAGGCGGTACGGCGTGGGATCGTCGCCGGTCGGCAGCAGATCCGTGTAGGTGAACGCCGGGGACGGTTTCGAGCTGGACATCGGTGTGGCTCTTCCTCTCGCTGTGGCTCTCGCCTGGTCTCTCGACGATGCGTTCCACAGCGTAGAACGCGGCCGGCGGGCGGGGACGGTGAGGTTGCACTCACCTGCCCACGGGCCCGTGCTGCCGGGCCGGAGCCCTCTCGGACGCCTGGTCGCGATCTATCGCGTTCGCTAGTCTGGGCCCGTGACTGACTCCCCGCCCGAGAAGAAGCCGGCCGCCGCCGAGGTCTCCGTGCGTGCGTCGGACGCCGACCGTGACCGGGTCGCCGACATCCTGCGGGAAGCCCTCGCCGAGGGGCGGCTGGACGCGGCGGAGCACTCGGAGCGGCTGGACACGGTGTACGCGGCCAAGACCGTCGGCGAGCTGGAGCCCGTCGTACGGGACCTGCCCGCCGGTGCCCGGACGCCGGAGGCGCCCTCGCAGGCCCCCGGTTCGGCCACGTTCGCGTACGGGGAGGCGGACGCGCGGGCGGGCGCGAAGGACGACGTCGCCGCGATCTTCAGCTCCGCGACGCGGAAGGGCCGGTGGCGCGTCCCGGGCAAGGTGAACGCCACGGCGATCTTCGGCAGTGTCGAGATCGACCTGACGCAGGCCGTGTTCACCCAGCAGCACGTCCAGCTGAACGCGAACGCGATCTTCGGCAGCGTCGAGATCCTGGTGCCGGAGAACGTCACGCTCCAGCAGAAGGGTGCGGGCATCTTCGGCTCGTTCGAGGTGCGCACCATGGAGTCGGACGAGGCCGCGGCCCCCGTGGTGCTGGTCGAGGGGTCGGCGATCTTCGGCAGCGTGGAGGCGAAGCCGAAGCCCGGAAAGTGGCTGCGCGACCTCCGCGACAAGTTCCGCAAGGACGTCTGAGCCGCGCCCGGAGTCTTTGCGTTCCCGAACACCCCGTCCGCCGACCGTGGTTGGGCCGTGCCTCGGCGGGCGCACGCGTGGGGATGGTGCGCCGTGGGGAGGCTCCTGGGGCGCACGGACGGGGAGTGCGGCGAGGGAAGGCTGGGGCAGAGCGCCACGGTATGCATACCGGTACGCACAGCGGGTAGGGCTCGGGCATCGTCTCTCGTACGGCCCCAGGAGCACGAACTGCCGTGCGCAGCAAGGCGGATGAAGGTGAATCACCGTCGTCTCGTCAGGAGCAGACCGTGCTGCAACCGCCGCATCAGTCCCCGCAGGCTGCCGCTACTGTCCCCGCCCAGCGAATGCCGGCGCGTGACGACCAGGCGGGGCCATGGCATTCCGAGGCGGCCTGCCGCCGGGACGAGGCGGGACTCTTCTTCGCCCCCTCGAAGGAGCCGACGGCCGCACGCCTCGCGCGCGAGCAGGCGGCGAAGCGGGTCTGCGCCCGCTGTCCCGTGCTGGTGGAGTGCCGGGAGCACGCGCTGATGCTGCCCGAGCCGTACGGGGTGTGGGGCGGGCTGACCGCCGCCGAGCGCCGGGTCGTCCTCGCCAGACGCCGGCGCAGGGACGCGGTGGCACCGGCCGCCGCGAGCGAGCCCCAGCAGATCCCCCGTATCGCCTGAACCGGACGCCACGGGCCCCGCACGGCGCCAACTGCCGTACGGGGCCCGTCCGTTCTGTCCCGGTGTTCCGCTGACCGCCCCGGGGGTCAGCGGGCGCGGTCGAAGTCGACGGCGCTGTAGGCCCGCAGCTTGGACAGCTTGTGGGTGGACTCGATCTGCCGGATCGTTCCCGAGCGCGAACGCATCACCAGCGACTGGGTGTACGCGCGCTCGCCGCGGTAGTGCACGCCGCGCAGCAGGTCGCCGTCGGTGATGCCGGTCGCGACGAAGAAGACGTTCTCGCCGCCGACCAGGTCCTCGGTCTGGAGCACCCGGTCCAGGTCGTGCCCGGCGTCCAGCGCGCGCTGCCGCTCGGTCTCGTCCTTCGGCCACAGCTTGCCCTGGATCGTGCCGCCGAGGCACTTTATGGCGCAGGCCGCGATGATCCCCTCGGGGGTGCCGCCGACGCCGAGCAGCATGTCGACGCCGGTGCCCTCGCGCACGGCCATGATCGCGCCCGCGACGTCGCCGTCCGAGATGAACTTGATCCGCGCCCCGGCCTCGCGGATCTCCTTGACGATCCCGTCGTGCCGCGGCCGGTCGAGGACGACGACGGTGACGTCGTCGGGCGTGCAGCCCTTGGCCTTGGCGACGCGGCGGATGTTGACCGCGGGCGGTGCGGTGATGTCGACGAACTCCGCCGCCTCCGGGCCGGTGACGAGCTTGTCCATGTAGAAGACCGCGCTCGGGTCGAACATGGTGCCGCGTTCGGCGACCGCGAGGACGGACACGGCGTTCCCCATGCCCTTCGCGGTGAGGGTCGTCCCGTCGACGGGGTCGACGGCGACGTCGCACTCGGCGCCCGTGCCGTCACCGACGCGCTCGCCGTTGTAGAGCATCGGCGCCTCGTCCTTCTCGCCCTCGCCGATGACGACGACGCCGTTCATCGAGACGGTGGAGACGAGCGAGCGCATGGCCTTCACGGCCGCGCCGTCGGCGCCGTTCTTGTCGCCCCGGCCGACCCAGCGGCCGGAAGCCATGGCTCCGGCCTCGGTGACGCGGACGAGTTCGAGCGCGAGGTTGCGGTCCGGCGCCTCCGGGCTGACTTCCAGCGGGGACGGGAGATGGTGGTCTGACATCACCAGACACCTTTCTGCTCGGCGGCGGCCGGGCGGCTGAGGGTTGGTGACGACTTTACCGAGCGCCCGGCAGGGTGAGCAGAGGGCCCCACGGATGAGCGCGCTGCGGGCCCCGGACCCGGGGCCGGTGTGGCCTGGGGCATAGGGGACGATGGGAACGTGGCAGCAGACAAGCAGCGTGGCAAGCAGTCGGTGCGGGACATGGTGATCTCGCTCGCGGTGATCGTTCTCGCCGCGTGGGTCATCTACATCTTCGTCCCGCACGACGACGGCGAGGACCCGGTCAAGCCCGTCAGCTACCAGGTGGAGCTGCAGTCGGCCCAGCGCGCGGCGCCCTACCCCGTCGCCGCCCCGAAGGGCCTGTCGAAGGAGTGGCGCGCGACCTCCGTGACGTACGAGGCCGACGGCCCGCAGGGTTCGGCCTGGCACCTGGGCTTCATGGCGCCGGGGAACGAGTACGCGGCCGTGGAGCAGAGCGACGACAAGCCGGCCGACACCTACGTCGGCAAGGTCACCCAGGGCGCGAAGAAGACGGACAAGACCATGCGCGTGGGCGACGAGGAGTGGCAGCGCTGGGAGGGCGAGAAGTACGACGCGCTCGTCCGCGTCGCTCCGGAGGAAGAGTCCGGCGCCGCGACCACCGTCGTCACCGGGACCGCCTCCTTCCAGCAGCTCGCCCGGCTCGCGGAGGCCCTCGAGGAGGGCGGCGAGGCGAAGACCGGCGGCGAGGCGAAGCCCGAAGAGGCCGCGAAGAGCTGACCGCCCGCACACAACGGTGGCCCGGAAGCGTCGGCTTCCGGGCCACCGTTGTGTGCGGGCGTGGGGATCAGACCGTGGTGACGGCGTCCTCGTAGGACAGGCGCGGGGAGCGGGGGCTGTAGGCGCCCTCGCCCGGCTTGCCGATGTTCACGACCATCAGGACCTTCTGCTTGCCGTCGCCGAAGAACTCCTTGTTGACGCCGTCCGCGTCGTAGCCCGTCATCGGGCCGGCGGCGAGACCGGCGGCGCGGACGCCGAGGACGAAGTACCCGGCCTGGAGCGTGGCGTTGAAGGTGCCGGCGGCCTCGCGCGGGGCGGCCTCGGAGAAGAAGGCGTCCTTGATGTGCGGGGCGTGCGGGAAGAGCTCGGGCAGCCGCTCGTGGAAGTCGAGGTCCACGGAGAGGATCGCGGTCAGCGGCGCCGACGAGGTCTTGGGGCGGTTGCCCTCGGCCATCTGCGCGACGAGCCGCTCGCGGGCCTCGGGGGAGCGGACCAGGGTGACGCGCAGCGGCGACTGGTTGAACGCGGTGGGCGCGAACTTCACCAGGTCGTAGACCGCCTGTATCTGCTCTTCCGTCACCGGCTCGTCGGTGAAGGTGTTGGCCGTGTGGGCCTCGCGGAACAGCAGGTCCTGGGCGGCGGGGTCGAGGGCGAGAGCCATG
The DNA here is from genome assembly GCF_012726235.1 of Streptomyces sp. HNM0574. GTDB lineage: Bacteria > Actinomycetota > Actinomycetes > Streptomycetales > Streptomycetaceae > Streptomyces. The sequence goes on along the minus strand of NZ_JAASAH010000002.1, from coordinate 284,861 downwards.
AAGGTGCCTTGCCTTTGCGGTGGGAGTTCGATCGGTACGAGACACCATAAAGCCGACATACTTAAAAGCTCAACCAAATGGTGATGTCTCGCTCGTCACCCCCTCGGGGGGCCGCTCCCCTCAAGCGTCCCCGGCCTCCGGTTATTCCGGCCGGGCCGGTCAGTCCTCTTCGCCGAGCTCCTCGCCGGACTCCGCTTCCGCGCCCTCCTCGGCGCGCAGCACCGCGTCGAGGCGGGCGCGGGCGCCCTCCAGCCAGCCGCGGCACACCCCGGCCAGCTCCTCGCCGCGCTCCCAGAGCGCCAGCGACTCCTCCAGCGTCGAGCCGCCCGTCTCCAACTGCTGGACCACGCGCACCAGTTCGGCGCGCGCCTCCTCGTAGCTCAGCGAGGAGAGCTCCTCGCCCGGGCCGTCCGTCCCGTCCGTCACACCCGTCCCCGCCGTCGATCCGCTGCTCACGTCCGTGCTCACGCCTGTACTCCCGCCCGCGCCGTAGCCATGCGCTCCAGCCTAAGCGCGGGGTGAGACAGTCACGCCGAACTCACCCTCCGCGACCCTCGCCCGCAGCCCGGCGCCCTCCGGGGCCTCCTCGGCGGAGCGGACGACGTGGCCGTCCTCGCGCTGGAGCACGGCGTACCCCCGGCGCAGCGTCGCCGCGGGGGAGAGGGCGACCACGCGGGCGCGGGTGTGCTCCAGCTCGTCCTCCGCGCGGTCCAGCCGGTGCCCGAGGGTGCGCCGGGCGCGCTGGGCGAGGAAGGCGACGTCCTCCTCGCGCTCCTCCACCATCGCGTACGGGTCGGCCATCGCCGGACGGCTCATCGCCTCGGTGACCCCGCGCTCCTCGCGGTCCAGGAAGCCGTTGACCACGCGCCAGGCGCGGGCCCGCAACTCCCGTACCCGCTCGCGCTCCTCGCCGACGTCCGGGACGGTGTCCTTCGCGGCGTGCGTCGGGGTGCGCGAGCGCAGGTCGGCGACGAGGTCGAGCAGCGGGGTGTCCGCCTCGTGCCCGATCGCGGAGACCACCGGGGTGGTGCAGGCGGCGACGGTGCGGACGAGCCGCTCGTCGGAGAAGGGCAGCAGGTCCTCCATGCTGCCGCCGCCCCGGGTCACGATGATCACGTCCACGTCCGGATCGGCGTCCAGCTCCCGTACCGCCTCGATGACCTGCGGCACCGCCTTCACGCCCTGCACCGCGGTGTGGCGCACGGTGAAGCTGACCGCGGGCCAGCGCTCCCGCGCGGTGTGCAGGACGTCCCGCTCGGCGTCCGAGGCGCGGCCCGTGACGAGCCCTATGCGGTGCGGCAGGAACGGGAGCGGACGCTTCCGCTCCTGCGCGAACAGCCCCTCGGTCGCCAGCGTCTTCTTCAACTGCTCCAGCCGCGCCAGCAGTTCACCCATGCCGACCGGACGGATCTCCGCGGCCCGCAGCGACAGCGAACCGCCCCGTTCGAACCACACCGGCTTCGCGTGCACCACCACACGGGAGCCCTCGGCGACGACGTCCTTGACCCGGTCGAAGACCTGGCGGTAGCAGGTGACGCTGATCGAGACGTCCCGCGAGGGGTCGCGCAGCGTGATGAAGGCCATCCCGGCGCCGGGGCGGGGCGAGAGCTGGATGATCTGCCCCTCCACCCACACCGCGCCGAGCCGGTCGATCCACCCGCCGATCAGCCGGGACACCTCGTGCACGGGAATCGGTGCTTCCGCGGACGTCTTCAGAGCCATACGGGGAGGCTAGCGTCTGGCACCGACACCAGGCCCCGACGCCCGCGCGGTCAGCGGGAGTCCGCCCCGTCCGCCTCCGCGGCGGGCTCCCCCGTCGCAGGACCGGGCCCGCCGTCCCGGCGGTACAGGAGGGCCAGCACCAGGAGGCCCGCGGCCAGCCAGGCGAGCCCCACCAGGTGGGCGTCGTGGTGCGCCGTCACGATCACGGCGACGGTGATGCCCAGGCCGACGAGCGGCAGGACCCAGTCCCGCAACGGGTGCGGCGTACCGCCCAGGCGGCGCACCCCGTAGTAGCCGATGACGGAGAGGTGCAGCAGGCCGAACGCGGTCAGGGCGCCGATGTTGACGACCGAGACCAGCCGGTCCAGGCCGTCCGCGGTGCGGGCCGCCCAGACCGCGGCACACGCCGTGATCACGGCCGTGAGCAGCAGCGTCCGGCGCGGGACGCCGCTGCCCGGGTCCACCCGCGACAGCGCCTTCGGCAGCCGCCGGTCCCGGGCCATGGCGAACAGCAGCCGCCCGGCCGCGGCCTGCCCGGCCAGCGCCGCGAAGGCCGCGCCGATCGCCTTGCTCACCGCGATCGTCGTCTGCAGCCAGCCGCCGACCGCCGACTCCGTGCTCGTGTAGAACGCCTCGCCCTGGGTGGCCGGATGCTCCGCGAAGTGGGCCGAGGGCTCGGCCGTCAGCAGCGCCGCCAGGTACGTCTGCAGCAGGAAGAGCACCCCGGCGAGCAGCAGGCAGCCCAGCAGCGCCCGGGAGACCGTCGCCGCGCCCCGCGCCGTGCCGCCGACGGTCTCCTCCGCGAAGTTCGCGATCGCGTCGAAGCCGAGGAAGGACAGCACCGCGACCGAGACCGCGCTGAGCACCGCCACCGCCGAGAACGTCCGGTCACCGGTGAACGGCGAAAACCAGTCACGTTGTGGTCCGTCCTGAGCCAGAACCACCACCGCCGCGACGACGAAGACGAGCAGCACCACGATCTCCATGGCCAGCACCACGAAGCCGACGACGGCCGCGCGGTGCACCCCCGAGAGGTTCAGCCCCGTGGTGACGACGACGGCGGCCGCCGTCCAGATCCACTGGTCGACGGCCGGCACGAGTTGGTTCATCGCGATGCCGGAGAAGAGGTAGCCCACGGCCGGGATGAGCAGGTAGTCGAGCATCGCCATCCACCCGGCGACGAAGCCCGCGCCCCGCCCCAGGCCGGCACTCGCGTAGGAGTAGACCGAGCCGGCGCGCGGCACGGCCCGCACCATCCGCATGTAGGAGTACGCCGTGAAGGCCATCGCGATCGTGGCCACCACGTACACCAGGGGGACGACGCCGTGGCTGCGCGCGTCCAGCGAGCCGAAGACGCCGACCGGGGCCATGGGCGCGATGAACAGCAGCCCGTAGACGATCAGGTCGCGCAGGCCCAGGGTGTGCTTCAGCCGCCCGCCCGCGCCGGGCGCCGCCCGGGTCAGGTGCGAGGAGGAATCAGGGGCTCCGGAGTCAGCCATGGCCCTTAGCTTGCCGCACGTCCACCGCCCCTTCCGGGAGATCCGGCCGGTGGACGGGGGCCCGTCCGCGGGCGGCGAGCGCGCTTGCTCCGCGCCTTTACGATGGGGGCATGTCTGCAACGCCCTCCAGCCCGACTCCTGCCGCCGCCCCGGGTGGAGACGCTGCCGCCGCCGGACAGCGCCGCTCCGACCGCCGGGTCCTCCTCGCCGCGCCGCGCGGCTACTGCGCGGGCGTGGACCGTGCCGTGATCGCCGTCGAGAAGGCCATCGAACAGTACGGTGCGCCGGTCTACGTGCGGCACGAGATCGTGCACAACAAGTACGTCGTCCAGACCCTGGAGAAAAAGGGCGCGATCTTCGTCGACGAGACGACGGAGGTCCCCGAGGGCGAGATCGTGATCTTCTCCGCGCACGGCGTCGCCCCCGTCGTCCACGAGGAGGCCGAGCGCGGCAAGCTCGCCACCATCGACGCGACCTGCCCGCTGGTCACCAAGGTCCACAAGGAAGCCGTCCGGTACGCCAAGGAGGACTACGACATCCTCCTCATCGGACACGAGGGCCACGAGGAGGTCATCGGCACCAGCGGCGAGGCCCCGGAGCACATCACCCTCGTCGACGGCCCGGAGGACGTGAAGAACGTCGAGGTCCGCGACCCCGAGAAGGTCGTCTGGCTCTCCCAGACCACGCTCTCCGTCGACGAGACGATGGAGACGGTCGACGCGCTCCAGGGCAAGTACCCCAACCTGCTCTCCCCGCCCAGCGACGACATCTGCTACGCCACGCAGAACCGCCAGACCGCCATCAAGCAGGTCGCGGCCGAGTCCGACCTGGTGCTGGTCGTGGGTTCGCAGAACTCCTCCAACTCCGTCCGCCTCGTCGAGACCGCGCTCACCCACGGCGCCAAGGCCGGCCACCTCGTGGACAACGCGAGCGAGCTGGACGAGGCCTGGCTGGAGGGCGTCACCACGATCGGCCTCTCCTCCGGCGCCTCGGTGCCCGAGGTCCTGGTCGACGGCGTCCTGGAGTGGCTGGCCGGGCACGGTTGGGAGGACGTCGAGATCGTCAAGCCGGTCGACGAGCACATGCAGTTCTCGCTGCCCAAGGAGCTGCGCCGCGACCTGCGCGCGGAGGCCGCCGACAAGGTCAAGTGACCCACGGGCCCACGCCCGCCGTACGAAGGCCCCGGTGACGGCCGGGATCCCACCGGGATCCCCGCACCCGTCACCGGGGCCTTCGCGTGTGTCCTGCGGTCAGGAGGCGGTGTGCCCCGAGGGTCTCCGCGACCCCGCGACCACCCGGCCGGTACGCCGCGCCTCCCTGCGGGCCCGCACCCGCGCCCGCGCGACCTGCGCGATCAGTACCGCCTTGCGGGCGGTCACGATCACGGCCGCCGCCAGCGTGCCCCCGTACAGCCAGCCGGCCTCCAGCGCGAGCGTCGAGAACAGCCCCATCAACTGGCCGCCGAAGCCCGGGGTGCCGCCGCTGATGAAGAACAGCCCCGCGCCGAACGCCAGCGGCACCGCGACCGGCGCCGCGATCAGCTCCGAGGGCCGCACCCACGAGGCCACCGCCAGGCACACCAGCACGAAGAACACCCCGTACACCACGGGCTCCCCGTCCAGCAGCAGTGCGTCCAGGCCGCCGACCAGCAGCATCGCGAGGACGGCGAGCACCCCGGCCCCCAGCCCCGTCAGCTTCGGCCGCGGCAGCCTGGCGGCGAACCGGGACACCGCGCGCGGTACGGGCGCGATCCGGACGGCGGCCTGGTGCACGGTCGCGGTCTCGCGGGAGTGGCCGGACGAAGCGGAACGGGACCGTCCGGCGGCCTCGTCCGGCCGGTCACGGGGGCCGCGCCGTTCGCCGGGGCTTCGGGGCTGTGCCCTGCCGCCGCGGGTCGGGCGCGGCAGCCGCGCCCCCGTCGAGGACGGGCCGTCCCCGGACGGGGCGGAGTGCGCCTCCGGGGCGCCGGGGCCAGGGGGACTCGTACGCGCACTGTGCTGCTCCACCGTCCCAAAGTAGGCCGCGGGCGGCCCCGGCGTACGGCACGGACACGCATCGGGGCCCGAACGCCGGAGCCCGTAGACTGGTGGATCGGCCCGGGGCGCCCGCAGGGGTCCGCAGGAGCCGGGCCGTTCCGGCCCACCAGGATCGCCAGGATCACCGCCCCAACACTCGTAACGGGAAGTCGCCACGTGTCGCTCACGATCGGAATCGTCGGTCTGCCCAATGTCGGCAAGTCGACCCTTTTCAACGCCCTGACCAAGAACGACGTGCTGGCGGCCAACTATCCGTTCGCCACCATCGAGCCGAACGTCGGCGTCGTCGGCGTCCCCGACCCGCGGCTGGCGAAGCTGGCCGAGATCTTCACCTCGGAGAAGGTCCTCCCGGCCACCGTCGACTTCGTCGACATCGCGGGCATCGTGCGCGGCGCCAGCGAGGGCGAGGGCCTGGGCAACAAGTTCCTGCACAACATCCGTGAGTCCGACGCGATCTGCCAGGTCATCCGGGCGTTCCAGGACGACAACGTGGTGCACGTCGACGGGAAGATCTCGCCGAAGAGCGACATCGAGACGATCAACACCGAGCTGATCCTCGCCGACCTGCAGACCATCGAGAAGGTCCTGCCGCGGCTGGAGAAGGAAGCCCGGGTCAAGAAGGACAAGCAGCCCGAGCTCAAGGCCGTCCAGGAGGCCAGGACGATCCTGGAGGAGGGCCGCACCCTCTTCGCCGCCGGTATCGCCCAGGGCACCGAGGCCGCCGAGCCGCTGCACGACCTGCACCTGCTGACGACCAAGCCCTTCATCTACGTCTTCAACGTCGACGAGGACGAGCTCACCGACGAGGACTTCAAGGCCGAGCAGCGCTCCCTGGTCGCCCCCGCCGAGGCCGTCTTCCTCAACGCCAAGCTGGAGGCCGACCTCGTCGAGCTGGACGAGGAGGAGGCGCTCGAACTCCTCCAGACCGTCGGCCAGGAGGAGCCCGGCCTCGCCACCCTCGCCCGCGTCGGCTTCGACACCCTCGGCCTGCAGACGTACCTCACGGCGGGCCCGAAGGAGGCGCGCGCCTGGACGATCAAGAAGCGCGCCACCGCCCCCGAGGCCGCCGGTGTCATCCACACCGACTTCCAGAAGGGCTTCATCAAGGCGGAGATCATCTCCTTCGACGACCTCGTCGAGACCGGCTCCGTCGCCGAGGCCCGCGCCAAGGGCAAGGCCCGCATGGAGGGCAAGGACTACGTGATGCAGGACGGCGACGTGGTGGAGTTCCGCTTCAACGTCTGAGTCTCGGGTCAAGAGGCGGTCTGGCCTGCGGCGGAGTGCTTGTGCGGCGCTCGCGGCCCGCGAGGAGTCCGCAGGAGTGGCGCCGTGGCTCAACGCAACGGGCGTGCTCAGGCCGCCTCTTCCGGACTCCGTGCCGGATCTGGACGCGCGCTTCCCCCGCGCGGCAGTTCCGGGGCCGGTACTCCAACTCCCCGGTCTCAGCCGGAAACTGACGTACCGGGTCATCCGGGCGAGCGATGATGACGCGGAGGCGCCGCCCGTAACTCACCTGCTGCGCAACGCTGTTGTGCATGATCACTAGCGAACACCTGCGGCCTGTCGTCCGCGGTGACATCCCCCCCGGCCTCGTTACGGACGAGCCCGCGGCCCCGGAGGGCGCACTGCGCCGTCACCGCCCGCTTCCACGCCGAGCCGGCGTACTGGGATGCGGTGGCGTGGCTCAGTGAGAAGCACCGCGGCGAGGGGCCGACCGCAAGCTCCCGTGAAAGCCCCGCCCGTGACGGCTGGTGACCCCGCGGGTGCCTGGAATCAGTTGGCCGGCTCCGGGGCGATCTCGGTGATCAGGTCCTCGATGCGGGTGCGGATCTCGTCGCGGATGGGGCGTACGGCGTCGATGCCCTGGCCGGCCGGGTCCGTCAGCGTCCAGTCGAGGTAGCGCTTGCCGGGGAAGACGGGGCAGGCGTCGCCGCAGCCCATGGTGATCACGACGTCGGATGCCTGGACGGTGTCGACGGTGAGCACCTTGGGGGTCTCGGCGGCGATGTCGATGCCCGTCTCGCGCATGGCCTCGACGACGGCGGGGTTGACGGCGTCGGCCGGGGCGGAACCGGCGGAGCGGACCTCGACGCGGTCTCCCGCCAGGTGGGTCAGCCAGGCGGCGGCCATCTGGGAGCGGCCCGCGTTGTGCACGCAGACGAACAGGACGGAGAGCTTGTCGGACATGACCGGGGATCTCTTTCGTCGAGGGCGGCGTCTCGCGCCACCATCAGGGATGTCAGCCCTGGCTGGCATCAGCAGGCAGTGATGTGACAGTATCAGCGCATGATGACGTCAGCCAAACCTGAAGTGACGCCGGAAGGTGTCGACCTGATCCGGGTCATCGCCGACCCGCTCAGGTTCCGGATCGTGACGCTGCTCGCGCGGGAAACGCTGTGTACCACGCACCTGGTGGAGGAGACGGGCGCCCGGCAGACGAACCTCTCCAACCACCTGCGGGTCCTGCGCGAGGCCGGGGTGGTGGAGACCGAGCCCTGCGGCCGGTACACGTACTACAGGCTGCGGCCCGACGTCCTCACCGCCCTCGCCGGCTCCTTCGCGGAGCTGGCCGAGACCGCCCGTACGACCATCGAGACAGACCGAAAGAGAGCCTGCCCGTGACCAGGACCGAAACCGGCACCCCCGCGGAGCCCGCCGGGGGAGATCCCGCCGAGGCCGGGATCGTCGGCAAGCTCTCCACCCTCGACCGCTTCCTCGCGGTGTGGATCCTGATCGCCATGGGCGTCGGCCTCGGCCTGGGGCGGGCGATACCGGGGCTGGGTGACGCGCTGAGCAAGGTCGAGATCGGCGGGATCTCGCTGCCGATCGCGCTCGGCCTGCTGATCATGATGTACCCGGTGCTCGCGAAGGTCCGCTACGACCGGCTCGACACCGTCACCGGCGACCGGAAGCTGCTGGTCTCCTCGCTGGTCATCAACTGGGTCCTGGGCCCGGCCGTGATGTTCGCGCTGGCCTGGACCTTCCTGCCCGACCTGCCGGAGTACCGCACCGGCCTCATCATCGTCGGCCTCGCCCGCTGCATCGCCATGGTGATCATCTGGAACGACCTCGCCTGCGGCGACCGCGAGGCCGGAGCTGTGCTCGTCGCCCTCAACTCCGTCTTCCAGGTCCTCGCCTTCGGCCTGCTCGGCTGGTTCTACCTGGACCTGCTGCCGCAGTGGCTCGGCCTCGGCAATGGCCAGGGCCTGGACGTCCCCGTGTGGCACATCGCGCTGAACGTGATCGTCTTCCTCGGCATCCCGCTGCTGGGCGGATACCTCACCCGCCGCCTGGGCGAGAAGAGGATGGGCCGGGAGGCCTACGAGCAGAAGTTCCTGCCGAAGATCGGCCCCTGGGCGCTGTACGGCCTGCTGTTCACGATCGTGGTCCTCTTCGCCCTCCAGGGGAAGACGATCACCTCGCAGCCGATGGACGTCGTCCGCATCGCGCTGCCGCTGCTGGCCTACTTCGCGGTGATGTTCTTCGGCTCCTTCGCCCTCGGCAAGGCCATCGGCCTGCCCTACGACCGCACCGCCACGCTCGCCTTCACCGCCGCCGGCAACAACTTCGAGCTGGCCATCGCGGTCGCCATCGCCACCTTCGGCGTCACCAGCGGCCAGGCCCTCTCCGGCGTGGTCGGCCCGCTCATCGAGGTCCCGGTGCTGATCGCGTTGGTGTACGTATCGCTCGCCTGGCGCCGCAAGTTCAGCGCCCAGAGCCTCACCGGCGCGTGAGCGGGCCCCGTACGACGGATGTGGTGGTGATCGGCGGCGGCCAGTCCGGGCTCGCCGCCGGTTACCACCTGCGTCGCGCCGGGGTGGACTTCGCCGTCCTCGACGCCGACGCCCAACCGGGCGGCGCGTGGCGGCACATGTGGGAGAGCCTCCGCCTCTTCTCCCCGGCCCCGTACTCCTCGCTCCCCGGCCGGCTCATGCCCGTCCAGCGGGGCGAGGAGTACCCGGAGGCGGCCCACGTGGTGCGGTACCTGACCGAGTACGAGCAGCGCTACGGCCTGCCGGTGGAACGCTCCGTCCGCGTGCGGGGCGTGCACGGCGAGGGCGGGTTCCTGCGTGTGGAGAGCGACTCCGGTACCTGGCGGGCCCGGGCCGTCGTCAGCGCCACCGGCAGCTGGAGGCGCCCCTTCGTTCCGGCCGTCCCCGGGCAGGCCGACTTCCGGGGCCGTCAGGTGCACACCGCCGGGTACCGCTCTCCGAAGGATTTCGCCGGGCAGCGGGTGACGGTGGTCGGCGGCGGCAACTCCGGGGCACAGATCGCCGCCGACCTCGCCGCACACGACGGCATCGACCTGACCTGGGCGACCCGCCGTCCGCCCCGCTACCTGCCCGACGACATCGACGGCCGCGCCCTCTTCGACACCGCCACGGCCCGCCGTCGTGCCCTGGACGCCGGCCGGGAGGACACCGGCGGAGTGGCCTCCCTGGGCGACATCGTGGCCGTGCCGTCGGTGCGCGCCGCGCGCGACAGCGGACTCCTCGCCCCACGGCCGATGTTCGCCCGCCTGGACAGCAACGGCCCGGTGTGGCCTGACGGTTCGCGGCAGGAGGCGGACGCCGTCATCTGGTGCACCGGCTTCCGTCCCGCCCTGGCCCACCTCGCACCGCTCGGACTCCGGAGTGCCCGCGGCCACGTCCCCACGGCCGGCACCCGTGCCGTCCGCGAGCCCGGCCTGCACCTCCTCGGCTACGGCGACTGGACCGGCCCGGCCTCCGCCACCCTCGTCGGCGTCGGCCGCCCGGCCCGCGATGCCGTTCGCGAGATCACCGCGCTCCTCGGCTGACGCCGTCCCCCGGCGGGGACCTCAGCGCGTGATGGTCTTCATGCGGGCGAGTACTCCGGGCGCGACGCGGTAGTAGACCCAGGTGCCGCGCCGCTCGGAGGTCACGAGGCCGGCGTCGCGGAGCTTCTTGAGGTGGTGGGAGACGGTCGGCTGCGAGACGCCGAGATCTCCCAGGTCGCACACGCACACCTCGCCGTCCGGATGTGAGGCGACCCGGGAGAAGAGCAGCACGCGGACCGGGTCGCCGAGGGCCTTGAACATCGTGGCCATCGTCTGCGCGTCCTCTGCCGCCAGGTCGGGAGAGTCGAGCGGCGGGCAGCACGGCACGACCTCCTCGGGGCGCTCCTCGTCCTCCCCTGCGGTGCGATCCATCAGATTCGACATTCTTCTATATTGACACTTGTCAATGCCGGATGCACACTCGCAGTACTGAATCGATATCCATCAAAGCAGTGGCGAGGGGATTCCTCATGACCGAGCAGCAGTCCGCACTTCCCGTGGCCGTCATCGGCGCCGGGCCGGTCGGCCTGGCAGCCGCCGCATCCCTGCTGGAGCGCGGCCTGGAGCCGCTGGTGCTGGAGGCAGGTGCGGAAGCGGGCACCGCGGTGCGCGAGTGGGGCCACGTTCGCCTGTTCTCGACCTGGGACGAGGTGATCGCCCCGGCGGCCGAGAAGCTGCTGGCCCCCACGGGCTGGCAGCGCCCGGAGGGCAGCACGTACCCGTCCGGCAGGGACTGGGCCGAGCAGTACCTCCAGCCGCTCGCCGACGCCCTCGGCGAGCGCGTGCGCTACGGCGTCCGCGTCACCGGTGTCTCCCGAGCCGGGCGGGACCGCGTGGTCGACGCCGGCCGCGACAAGCAGCCCTTCACCCTGCAGGTGACCACACCCGAAGGCGGCGAGGAGCGCATCCTCGCCCGGGCCGTCATCGACGCCTCGGGCACCTGGAACACCCCGAACCCGCTCGGCGGCAACGGCCTCCCCGCACTCGGCGAGCGGGCCGCCGCTGACCGCATCAGCTACCGCGTCCCCGACCTGAACGACCCCGTCGTACGGGCCCGTTACGCGGGCAGGCGCACCGCCGTCGTCGGCTCCGGCGCCTCCGCCTTCACCGTCCTGGCCGGGCTCGCCGCCCTGGCCGAGGAAGTGCCGGGCACGCACGCCACCTGGGTACTGCGGCGCGGCATCAGCGACGACACCTTCGGCGGCGGCGAAGCCGACCAGCTGCCCGCACGCGGCGCCCTCGGTCTGCGCGCCAAGGCCGCCGTCGACGCCGGCCACGCCACCGCCGTCACCGGCTTCCGCACGGAGAGCGTCACCCGGGAGGGCACCGGGGTCGTCCTGACCGACGAGGGCGGCCGCCACCTCGACCCGGTGGACGAGGTCATCGTCCTCACCGGCCTCCGGCCCGACCTGACGCACCTGACCGAACTGCGCCTCGGCCTGGACGAACGCCTCCAGGCCCCCGTGGAGGTCGCCCCGCTCATCGACCCGAACGTCCACTCCTGCGGCACCGTCTACCCCCACGGCGCCAAGGAACTGTCCCACCCCGAGCCCGACGCGTACCTCCTGGGCATGAAGAGCTACGGCCGCGCCCCCACCTTCCTCGCCATGACCGGCTACGAGCAGGCCCGCTCCGTCGCCGCCGCCCTCGCCGGAGACCACGAGGCCGCCGCCCGCGTCGAGTTGATCCTCGCCGAGACCGGCGTCTGCGGCGGCTCCGGACTCTTCGACGAACCCGGCACCGCTGACGGCGCTCAGGGGGAAGGCGGTTGCTGCGCCGCACCGGCCACCGTCCAGATCGGCGGACCCGCCACCGGCGGCTGCTGAACGAGCCGGCCGCGACCGGCACTGAAGACCGGCCGTCGGGCCGCACGGCCGGGCTCACCGGTCGCCGCTTGTGGCCGCATACGCGGGGCGGCCTTTGGCGTCACGGGGCTGTCACCGGGTGGTTCGGGTGGTGTTCCGGTGCCGGGGACGGGAGTTCGAGGCGGGCGGCGGTGGCCTACGTTGAGGGGGCACGGACCATGCCGGGGGCGGCGCGGGGTGAACCGGGCCTGGGGGCAGGGGAGTTCGGCGTGCCCGGCCGGCGATGACTCGACCGGAATCGGGGAACAGCAATGCAGTACCAGCCGTCCGTCCCGTTCGCCTCGCGCCGTCGGCTGCTGGGGGTGTCCGGCGCCGTTCTGCTCGCGTCGGCCTGCGGCCCCACGGGAGGCCGCTCCTCGGGCGGGGACGCGAAGAGCGAGGAGCGGGTGCGGAAGCAGAGTGCGGGGGAGGCGCCGGACGGGGCGCTGGGGGTGAACTTCAACGAGGACCCGTCCGACATGAGCCTCGGCCAGGTCGAGGCGCTCTCGACGTCCTGGGTGCGCGGTTTCGTGCCGATGACGGCGGACCTCGACGCCGGTGACCCGGCCCGGCAGCGGGCCGTCGCCAAGCTGCTCGACGCGGGCGGCAAGAACTTCCGGACGATCCTCTCGCTGAAGTTCCCCTTCCGGGACCTCAAGCAGTCGCTCCCCGAGGCGGGCAGCAAGGAGATGGAGGTCCAACTGCGCCGGGTGGACCGGGTGCTGGACGCCGTCCTGGGCAAGGTCGACATCCTCACCGTCGGCAACGAGCCGTTCCTGGAGACCCTGGAGGACGAGCGCGACCGGCGGCTCAACGTGTTCTACGAGCACGTCGCCGAGCACGTCATCGCCCGCCGCGCGAAGAGCGTCCAGGGACGCGGGACCCGGCTGTACATGGGGGCCCTCAACCACCTGGACCGGGAGGACGGACGTACGCCCGCCACCGAGCGCTGGGTCGCCTTCGTCAACCGGAAGCCGGAGATCGAGGGGCTCGACATCCACCCGCACGTCGACTCGCTGCGCGCCGCCGGGGTGTACGTGCAGTACGTGGCCTCGCGTCTGGAGCGGGGGAAGAAGTTCCTGGCCACGGAGTTCTCGCTGGTGCTGCACTGGGAGAAGCACATGCGGGACGCGGTGCCGGCGGCCTACGCCGAGAAGTACCGGGTGCCCCGGGAGAGGCGGGTGTGGGAGGAGATCGGCGCCGCCCTGGAGAAGCCCTTCCCACAGCGGCGGTGGGACGACTTCCTCGCGATGAGCCCGTGGTTCGCCTCGCACAAGGACTATCTGACGCGCCAGGTAGGGATGTTCCGGGACACCGGGAAGCTCGCCGTGGCGACGTACGGGGTGGCGCAGATCCGGTCCATGCGGACGGGCTGGGGGCCGGACAAGAAGCCGTGGATCCTCAACCCGCTGTACGCGAACCGCACGGTCGAGGGGAGCGGCCAGGCGGGGCGGACGAGCGTCTGGTTCGACTCCTTCCGCGCCCTCCAGGGTTCCTGACCCGTCCTCAGTCCGCCGCCTGCGGCGGGTCCTCGGGGAAGATCCACGGCGCCAGCACGACCTGCCAGCCGTCCGGGTCCTCGTAGAGGACGGCGTCGTGGCCCGGCCAGTACGGGTTCGCGGCGGGGACGGGGCGGTGGCCGCGGGACTCCATGCGGCGGACGGCGGCGTCGCGGGCCCCGGTGCCGTGCAGGTAGAGGACGAGCTGGTTCTCGGGGCTCGCCTCGGGGACGTGCGGCGGGTGGCCGTGCTGGGTCAGCTCCATGTGGACCGGGGTGCCGGGCAGGCCGAAGACGACGCCGTCGTAGCCGTCGTGGTCCCGCCACTGGGCGAGCACGGGGAGCCCGAGGTCGTCGCGGTAGAAGGTGAGGGCCTCGTCGTACCTGCCGGTCGGCCGGGCGAACCGGACGGCGCCGACGGAGAGATGGTCCGGCCAGCTGTGACTGCTCATCCGCTCACGGTGCCACGCGCGCGGCCCCCGGCACCTCGGGCGCGCGGCCGCCCGGGGCTCGGCTCATCGGCGTAGGACGGAGGGCGGAGCCCCCGGGCTACGCGTCCGGTACGAGGCGGGCCGCGGCGGAGCGGGCGGCGGCGAGGGCCTGGGCGCGGCCGGTGCCGCGCTGGCCGAGTACGGTGCGGGTGCTCAGCCCGTCGAGGAGCGCGAGGAGTTCGACGGCGCGTTCGGTGACGTCCATGGGGGCGAAGGCGGCGCGGTCGACGCCCTTGGCGAGCAGACTCTCCAGGTCCCGCTGCCAGGCGGCGTCGAGCTCCTCCTGGGCGGCGAGGAGTTCGGCGTTGGCCGGGGTGCGGGCCCACAGCTCGATCCAGAGCATCCAGCGCGGGTCGCGGGTGCCCCGGGGCAGGTACAGCTGGAGGAACAGGTCGAGCCTGCGCCGCGGGGTGACGCGGCGGGTGAGCAGGGAGCCGCGCTCCTCGGCGAGGGCCTGCTCGCTCCAGCGCAGCGCCTCCAGCAGCAACTGCTCCTTGTTGCCGAAGTAGTAGAGGATGTGGCCGCCGCTCGTGCCGAGCCGCCGGGCGAGCGCGGCCATGGTGAGCGCGGCGAGGCCGCCCTCGGCGATGGCCGTCATGGCCTCCTCGAGCATGCGGGCGCGGGAGTCGAGCCCGTCGCGCCGCCGTATCGCCCTGGTCACCGGTGCCGCCCTCCGTCGTGCCGAGTCCGCCGGGGAACGACCCTAGCCGGGCCGATCCGGTCCGGGGTCTTGACCCGGGGGCCGTCGGCCAGCATCTTGAATGGCACTCAAAGAGTTTGAACGCTGTTCTAGATCGTACGGCGGCCCCTTCGCGGCCGCCCGGCCGGCGGGAGCGGGATGACACAGCAGCGCACGACGACAGGTCCGGGGCCGGGCGCCGGGGGTGCCACCCCCGTGGAAGTCCGCCCGGCCGACGAGGTGTTCCAGGTCGAGCGGCACGGCATCGACCCCATCCCGGACGAGGAGCGGCACGGCGGGGCGAAGGACCTCTTCTGGCTCTGGTTCGGCTCCAACCTCACCTTCACCTACGTCATCAACGGCGCCCTCGCCGTCTCCTTCGGGCTCAGCTTCTGGCAGGCCGTGGCCGTCGTCGTGATCGGCGGGCTGTCGTTCCTCGCGATCAGCGCGGCCGGACTCAGCGGCGTACGGACGGGCACCGCCACGCTCGTCATCTCCCGGGCCGCCTTCGGCGTGCGCGGCAACTGGCCGGCGGGGCTGCTGAACTGGGTCGTCAGCATCGGCTACACGATCGTCAACACCGTCGTGGGCGCGCTGGCGCTGACCGCCTTCCTGGCCGACCTCGGCTGGCACGGGCCCACGGCACGCGCCCTCGGGCTGCTGGTCACGCTCGCGCTGACCTTCGTCGTCGCGCTGTGGGGCCACGCCACCGTGCAGTACGCGGAACGCAAGCTGGCCTACGCGCTCGCCCTCGGCTTCGCCGCGCTGGTGGTCCTGCTGCTGCCGGGTACGGACACCGGCCCGGTGCCGGACGGGGGCGGTGCGGCCGCCTGGTCGCTGGCGCTGGTGGTGACGCTGGCCGGGCCGTTCTCCTACCTGCCCATGCCCGCCGACTACACCCGCTACCTGCCGCGCACGACCCGGCTGGGCCCGCTCACCCTCAGCGGCGCGCTGGGCGGCTTCGTCTCGTCCGTGGCGCTGGGCGTCGCGGGCGCGGCGGCGGCGACGCAGGCGGACATGACGGACGCGGTCGCGGGCACGGAGGGTCTGCTGCCCGGCTGGTTCCAGCCACTCTTCCTCGCGCTGGTACTGGGCGGTTCCGTGACGAACTCGATCATCACGCTCTACTCGTCCAGCCTCAACCTCCAGGTACTGGGCATCCCGTGGAGCCGGTCCAAGGCGATCCTCATCAGCGCGGCCGTCACCGCGCTCGGTGCGGCGGGGGCGCTGTTCCTCACCGACTTCACGGAGTCGCTGCTCAGCTTCCTCTCCCTGCTGATCGTCGTCTTCGCGCCCTGGGGCGGCGTCTTCCTCGCCGACATGCTGCTGCGCCGGTGCCGGTACGACACCGGCGCGCTGCACGCGGGCCCGGACGGCGCGTACTGGTACCGCGCCGGATACCACCCGGCGGGCGTGACGGCCCTGCTGGCCGGAATGGTCTTCTCCGCGCTGACCTGCTCCAGCGAGGTGTGGACCGGGCCGCTGGTGGCACCGCTCGGCGGTACCGACCTCTCGTCGGCCGGCTCCGTGATCGCCGCGCTCGCCTACTGGGTCCTCGTCCGGCGGGAGGCGCTCACCGCCCCGCGCTGACCCTCGACCCGACTCCCCGCACCACCGCAACAGTTCAGGAGCACGTACGTATGACCCGCACCCCCGACCGCGCGGCGCCCGCCGATCTCGTCGTGCGCGGCGCCCGCGTCCACACCGTCGACCCCGAGCTGCCCGAGGCCCAGGCGCTGGCCGTGCGCGACGGCCGGCTCGTCTGGCTCGGCCGGGACGACGGCGCCGCCGCCTGGACCGGCCCGGAAACCCGGGTGATCGAGGCGGGCGGGCGGCTGGTGCTGCCCGGCTTCATCGACGCGCACAACCACGTACGGCTCGGCTCCGACGACGCCTGCGTCCAGCTCGCGGGCGCCGGCTCGCTGGAGGCCGTGCACGAGCGCATCCGCGCCTGGCGCGCGGAGCACCCGGACGCCGAGTGGATCGAGGGCGAGGCCTTCGACTACTCGGCGATCGCGGGCGGGCGGATGCCCCGCGCCGAGGACCTCGACCCCGTCACCGGCGACACCCCCGCCTTCGTGCTCAGCTACGACGTGCACACCGCGTGGCTCAACACCGCGGCGCTGCGCCGGCTGGGGGTGACCGCCGCGCGTACCGAGCTGCCGTTCGGCACGGCGCGGACCGACCCGGAGACCGGCGAACCCACCGGTTTCGTCACGGACTTCGCCGTGCGCGGCCTCTCCAGGGACGGCCACCGGGCGCTGCGCGAGCTCGGGGTGCCGTGGGCCTCGCCGGCACGGCAGTACGGGCGGCTCGCGAAGTCCCTGGACGACGCCGTCCGGTACGGGATCACCACCGTCGTCGAGCCGCAGAACTCCCTCGACGACCTGGCCCTGTTCGACCGCGCGCGGTCCGAGGGCCGGCTGCGTTCGCGGCTCGTCGCGGCGCTGTTCCACCCGCGTGGGACGACGAAGGAGGACCTGGAGGAGTTCGCCCGGGCCGCCGAGCGGTACACCGGCGACCGGATGCGGGTCGGCCCGCTGAAGCTGTACATCGACGACGTCGTCGAGCCCCGTACCGCCGCGCTGCTCGCCCCGTACGCGGGCTGCGGGCAGCACCGGGGCGAGACGTTCTACCCGCCGGAGGAGTTCGCCTCGCTGCTGACGGAGCTGGACGCGCGCGGCTTCCAGTGCTTCGTGCACGCCACCGGCGACCGGGGCATCCGCACCGTCCTCGACGCCGTCGACCACGCCCGCGCCGTCAACGGGCCGCGGGACGCGCGGCATCAGGTCGTGCACGTCGAGTGCCTCGACCCCGCCGACGTCGGACGGTTCGCCGAACTGGGCGTGGTCGCCTGCATGCAGCCCCGGCACTGTGCGCCCGAGATCGCGGGCCCCGGGCAGGACTGGGCGGTGAACGTGGGTGAGGAGCGCTGGCACAAGGCGTGGCCGATGCGCAGCCTGCGCGAGGCGGGCGCGACGCTGGCCTTCTCCAGCGACTGGAACGTCGCCGAGATGGACCCGATGGTCGGTATCTACACGGCGGTGACGCGCCGTTCGCTCGACGGGGGAGAGGCGTGGATGCCGTCCGAGACCGTCGACGTGGAGACCGCGGTGCACGGCTACACGATGGGCTCCGCGTACGCCAACTTCCTTGAGGACGAGCGGGGTTCGCTGACCGTCGGGAAGCTGGCCGACTTCACCGTCCTCTCCCGCGACATCCTCCGCTGCCCGCCCGGGGACATCCCCGGCACGGTCGCGGAGGCCGTGGTCGTGGGCGGCGAGGTCGTCCACACGGTCTGAGCTCCCCTCCGGTTCCCCGGCCGTGGCCTCAGGCCGCGGCGGGGACGGGCCGGGGGTCGGGGACGCCGACCTGCTGGAGGAAGCCGCGCAGGTTGCCGCGCAGCCGCTCGGCCCGTTCGGCGGCGGTCAGCGTCTCCTGGTGGCGCTGCGAGGCGGCGATCCGCTTCCGGCCGCGGATGTAGAGCGAGCAGGCCAGGTCGGAGCAGACGTACGCGCCGACGGTGTTGCCCTGCCGCCCGGCCTGGCCCGTCCTCGGTGCGGCGAGCAGCGCGACGCCCGTACCGGGGTGGCCCGTCAGGCACAGGCTGCAGACGTTGGTCTTGGTGAAGCTGCGGTGCACGTTCTGCGGGGCGCGCAGGGTGACGCCGACGAGCGCGTCCTCCAGCTCGGCGACGAGATAGCGCCGGTCCGGCGCCCCCGGGTCGCGCCAGCCGAGGAAGTCCAGCTCGGACCATGGCCGTTCGGCCAGGTCGCGGGGGACGGCGAGCCGGCGGCTCTCGCCCTTGGAGCAGTTGACGAAGGACGCGCGGACGTCCCCCTCGGTGAGCGGTTTCATGGCGGTCGAAGCTAACAAGCTCCCACCGGGCGTGGCATCCGGTTTTCCGCGGGTGCGCTGCTCAGGCCGTGGTGTCCAGCGGTTCCAGGAGGCGGTGGGGGCGCAGCAGGGCCCGGCTGACCGGGTCGGAGCGCTCGTGGTCCCGGGCGCCCGGGCCGGGGTGGACGTCGATCTCGGCGGGCGGCATCGCGGACCGGCCGCAGGTCTCGCAGCCGCCCGCGGTGGTGAGCGGGGAGCCGCAGAGCGCGTGCACGAACTCGCGGTGCCGGGTGCGGTAGTCGGTGGCGTGCAGGTTTCCCCAGGTGAGGAGGGCGTGGAGGGCCGGCCACAGGGCTTCGCCCTTGTCGGTGAGCACGTACTCGTCGCGCGGCGGGGACTCGGCGTACCGGCGCTTGTCGAGGATGCCCGCCTCGGTCAGGGTCCGCAGCCGGGTGGAGAGGACGGCGCGGGGGATGTCGAGGTGGGCGAGGAAGTCGCTGTAGCGGCGGACGCCGTAGAAGGTGTCCCGGACGACGAGCATCGTCCAGCGTTCGCCGACGAGTTCGAGCGTGCGGGCCAGTGCGCAGTCCTGCGTCGCGTACTCCTTCTTGAGCGCCATGACGCCCACCCTAACCGATGTGGGTTCAGTGAATGAACCAGAGCTGCTACGGTGCTCCGGACTCGGGGGTTCATTCACCGAACCCTGTTCGTTCAGTGAACTGAGGAGGTGGGGGGAGTGACGACGGTGCAGACGCCGGCGGCGCCCTCGGAGGTGGCGGAGGCCGGGGCAGCGGGGCGGCGGGCGGTGCTCGCCGCGACGGGCACGGCCACCTTCGTGGCGCTGATGAACTACACCGCGCCGATGCTGACCCTGCCCGGGATGGGCGCCTCCTTCGGCGCCGGCCCCTCGGGCCAGGCGTGGCTGATCAACGGCATCGCCCTCGGGCTCGCCGCCGTCCTCCTCGTCGCGGGCGGCCTCGCCGACGACCACGGGCGCAAGCGCGTCTTCGTCACCGGCGCCTTCGGGCTCGCGGTGACGGCGGCGCTCGGCGCGGCCGCCGGGAGCACCCTCGCCTTCACGCTGGCCCGGGTCGCCCAGGGCGCCGCCAGCGCCGCGCTGATCGCCAGCAGCCTCGGACTCATCGCGCACGCCTTCCCGGCAGGACCCGGCCGGAACCGGGCCACCGGGATCTGGGGCGCGGCACTCAGCGGCGGCATAGCCTTCGGCCCCGTCGCCGCCGCCGGCCTGGCCGCCGTCGACTGGCGGCTGGTCTACGCCGTGTACGCCGCGGCCATGCTCGCCGTCGGCGGCTACGCGGCCCGCGCGCTCACCGAGTCGCGCGGCGCACCCGGCGCGCGCGGCCGCCCCGACCTGGGCGGTGCGCTGCTGCTCGGGCTGTCCGCCGCCGCCCTGCTCGCCGCGCTGACGCTCGGGCGGGACGGCTGGCTCCGGCCCGCGGTCGGCGTGCTGCTGCTGGCGGGGGCCGTGCTCGGCGCGGGCTTCGTCCTCGTCGAACGCCGGGTCTCCGCGCCGCTGTTGGACCTCGCGCTGTTCCGCCGTCCGTCGTTCCTGGTGGCCACGAGCGGGGCGCTGTTCACGGGGCTGGGGGTGATCGGCCTGTTCAGCTACCTGCCCGCGCTGCTGCGGCAGACCATGGGGCTGCCGGCGCTCGGCTCCGCCTGGCTGCTGTGCCTCTGGTCGGCGACGGCGCTGCTCGTCGCGCTCCAGGTGCGGCGGCTCCCGGCCGCGTTCACCGCCCGCCGCCAGCTCGCGCTCGGCTTCGCGCTCGCCGCCGCCGGCACGCTGACCATGCTCGGGGTGCCGGGCTCCGGCTCCTGGCCGGCGCTGCTGCCCGGCTTCCTGCTCGCGGGCGCGGGCAGCGGGCTGCTGAACGCGGCGCTGCCGCGGCTCGCCGTCGAGAGCGTGCCGGCCGACCGCGCCTCCATGGGCTCGGGCGCCAACAACACGGCGCGGTACATCGGTTCGGCGATGGGCGTCTCCCTGGCGATGGTCGTGGCCTCCTCGGCGCACGGCACGGACCCGGCGGCGCTCGCGCAGGGCACCGACCGGGCGCTGCTGACGGGCGCGGCGCTGATGGTGCTCGGCGCGGTCACCGCGCTCGCGCTGCGGGGGCGCGCATCCGCAGCCGTACGGCAGGACTGAACGGGCCCCGGAGGCACGGGAGTTCGGCCGGACGTCAGTTCGGCGGCGCGGCGGCGGTCCCGGCGTCCCCGGTACGCGCCACCCCTCGCTCACCTGCCTCTCGCGTCCCCGCCGGGGGTGTGCGGAGGGGGCGCGGGGGCGTGCGTGGGGCGTGACGTTTGTGCGGGGCGTGAGCAGCAACTCATCACATCAGGTGAAACCTTGGCCGGATGTTGCGGCCAACAACACTGAGTTGCCAAGCTGTTGCTCGCTGTCAACCTTGTTGGATCGGGCTGGAACGGGGAGGGGTGCTCGTGCCGTTCGGTGAGCAGCCTGCGTATCTGCGAGTGGCCGGAGATCTGCGGCAGAAGATCGTGGACGGTCACATGCCGCCGCACACCCGCCTCCCGTCGCAGGCCCGCATCCGCGAGGAGTACGGGGTCTCCGACACCGTCGCGCTGGAGGCGCGGAAGGTGCTCATGGCGGAGGGCCTGGTCGAGGGCCGCTCCGGCTCGGGCACGTACGTGCGCGAGCATCCGCTGCCGCGCCGGGTGGCCCGTACGGGATACCGCGGGCTCGGTGACGCGACGCCCTTCCGTCAGGAGCAGTCCGACGAGGGCGTGAAGGGCACCTGGGAGTCGGAGAGCGCGCAGGAGGACGCCTGCCCGGCCACGGCCGAGCGGCTGCGGATCGCTCCGGGCGAGCGGGTCATGCGCACGCGCTACCTCTTCCGCTCCGAGGGTGAGCCGGTGATGTGCTCCACCTCCTGGGAGCCGCTGTCCCTGACGGGGCGGACGCCGGTGATGCTGCCGGAGGAGGGTCCGCTCGGCGGCAAGGGCGTCGTGGAGCGGATGGCCGCGATCGACCTCGTCGTCGACAACGTCACCGAGGAGGTCGGCGCCCGGCCCGGGCTGGCGGAGGAGATGTCCGCGCTGGGCGGGGTGCCGGGGCACGTGGTGATGGTGGTGGCGCGCACGTTCTTCGCGGGCGGCCGGCCCGTCGAGACGGCGGACGTGGTGATTCCGGCGGACCGGTACCGGGTCGCGTACCACCTTCCGGTGAAGTAGCCGGGCGGTCTTCCGGTGGGGTCTTCGGGGCCGCTCGTTCCGGCCGTGGCCGAAAATGCTGCCCGAGTGTGAAAAACCGAACGCTGAGGGTGAAGGCCGGGCGTAGGCTTCGGCATATGCGAAGCGTGGGCGGTGGTGACAGCAACGTCGTTCTTCCCTGGCATGTCATACGCCGGGACGTGGGCGGCGGCCGCTATCGCGTGGGCAGTTACGCCACCCGGTCCGAGGCGCAGGAGATCGCCGAGCGGCTCAAGGGCACGGCGGACGGGTCCACGGGCGACTATCTGGTCGAGCGCATGGACTCCGGGAGCGGTGCCCAGGGCTGACCGCCGACACAATCGGGTATACGGACAGATAGTCCGGTTTGCCCGGAAAATCCCGGGCGAGCGTACCCGAGCAGGGACGTGGCGGTGTGAACGAAGACCTGGGCGACGGAGCCGACGGCGGTGTGCCCGTCGAACCCCGCACGGCCTCGCTGCTCGACATCCTCCGCGTGGGCACCGTCATGCTCGACGACGACGGCCGCATCCTCCTGTGGAGCCCCACCACCGAGGAGATCCTCGGCTGGGAGGCCGGGCAGACCATGGGGCGCCCGATCACCGAGTTCCTCGCACCCGGCGAGGACGTCGCCATCCGGCACGAGCTGCGGCACGCCCTGCGCTGGCGCGGCATCCTGCACGTCCACCACCGGCAGGGGCACGTCGTCGAGGTCGAGGGGCGGGCCTCGGTGCTCACCGACACCGAGTCGCACCCCTTCGTCCTCGCCGACATCGTCGAGACCAGCCGCATCCGCGCCGTCGAGCACGACCTCGCCGCGCTCGACGCCCTCTTCGTCTCCTCGCCGCTCGGCATCGCCTTCTTCGACACCGACAAGCGGTACGTCCGCGTCAACGAGGCCCTCGCACGGCTGCACGGCGGCCCGGCCGACAGCTACCCCGGCAAGAGCGTCCACGAGGTGCTGCCGCCGGCCATGGCCGCCGAGGTCGCCGCCGTCCAGGCGTCCGTGCTCAAGACCGGCAGGCCCGTCGTCGACCGGCTGGTCCGCGCGCCCGACGGGGTCGGCGCCCGCTCCGTCTCCTACAGCAGGCTCGCCGACCACGACGGGACGGTGCTCGGCGTCAGCTGCACCGTGATGGACATGACCGAGCGGCGCGACGCGCTCCGCAAGGCCGAGTCCGCGCGCGAGCGGCTGGCGCTGCTCGACGACGTCGGCGTCGCGCTCGCCGACCTGCTCGACGTGCACGCCGTCTCGCAGGCGCTCGCCGCCGCGCTCGTCCCGCGCTTCGCCGACTACGCCGGGGTGATGCTCGCCGCGCCGCTCGCCGAGGGCGGCGAACTGCCCGGCGCCGACGCGGAACCCGTGCCCGGCACACCGCTGATGCAGGCCGGCTACGCGGCACGGGACGCCGGGCCGGTCGTCGACGAGCTCTTCCACGTCACGCAGGAGGCCGCGTACCTGCCCGGCACGCTGTTCGGCCGGGTCCTGCACACCGGCGCCCCGCTGCTGACCACGACCTGGGAGGAGATCACCGAGGCCGCCGACCCGGACGACCCCAAGCTGGACATCGCGCGCGAGCTGGGCATCCACTCGCTGCTCGCGGTGCCGCTGCGGGCGCGGGGCATCGTCCTCGGCGTCCTGATCATCAGCCGGGCCAAGGGACGCGACGCCTTCGGCGCCGAGGACGTCGGCCTCGCCATGGAGCTCAGCGACCGGGCCGGCATCTCCCTCGACAACGCCCGGCTCTACGCGCGCGAGCGCGAGGGCGCCCTCATGCTCCAGCGCAGCCTGCTGCCGCAGCGCGTGCCCGAGGCGCCCGGCATCGAGGTCGCCTACCGCTATCTGCCCGCGAGCAGCGGCATCGAGGTCGGCGGCGACTGGTTCGACGTCATCCCGCTCGCGGGCGGCCGGGTCGCGCTCGTCGTCGGCGACGTGACGGGGCACGGGCTGCGCTCCGCCGTCACCATGGGGCAGATGCGCACCGCCGTGCGCACCCTCGCCGCGCTCGACCTGCCGCCCGACGAGCTGCTCCGCCGGATCAACGACCTCGCCGACGGCCTCGCCGAGGGCGGGCCCGACGGCACCCTCGTCGCCACCTGCCTCTACGCCGTCTACGACCCCTCGACCCGCCGCTGCGCGCTGAGCACGGCCGGGCACGTGCCGCCGCTGCTGCTCACCCGGAGCGGGGACGCGCCGGACGCCGGCTGGCGGGCGCGGGCGCTCGACCTGCCCACCGGCGCTCCGCTCGGGGTCGGCGGCGTCCCGTTCGAGACCACCGAAATCGACGTCGAGGACGGCTCGGTGCTCGTCCTCTACACCGACGGGCTCGTCGAGTCGCGGGGCGAGGACATCACCGAGGGCCTGGAGCGTCTGCGCACGCTGCTGACCCGGGCCCCGGCCCGGCACGACGGCCCCGCGCCCCGCCTGGAGGGGCTCTGCGACGAGCTGCTCGCCGACCTGACCAGCCGCAACGGGGCCGAGGCGGCCGACGACGTCGCGCTGCTGATGGCCCGGCTCGGCGGGCTGCCGGAGGGCAGTGCGGCCTCGTGGACCTTCGCGGCCGAGCGGTACGCGGTGCGGCACGCGCGCCGGGTGGTGCGGGCGGCGCTGCACGAGTGGGGGCTGTCCGCGCTGGAGGACACGGCGGTGCTGCTGGTCAGCGAGCTGGTGACCAACTCGCAGCGGTACGCGCACGGTCCGATCGGCGTGCGCATGGTGCGCGGGAGTTCGCTGCTCGTGGAGGTCTCCGACCCGCTGCCCGACCCGCCCCGTGAACGCTCCGTCACCACCGACGACGAGGGCGGCCGCGGCATCCAGCTCGTCGCCCGCGAGGCCAGGCGCTGGGGGACCCGGCACGGGCCGATGGGAAAGACCGTCTGGTTCGAACTCGCCCTGCCCTGAACCCCCTCGGGGCCGTCCCGCGCGGCCCGCGTCACCCGGCGTCCTCCGCGGTTCACGAGATCGTGCCGGTGACGTGGGCGTGATCGTCGTCCGAGCGAGGTTCACGCGCGTCCTGGCTGGTTAGGAGTCAGGGGTGACCCCCGGTGGACAGACGGGGGAGCCCGCACAGTGATGTGTGCGGCGACGGAGTTTTGTCGTAACCGGCAGAAAATCGTGCAGCGATCGGAAAGAGCATTCTCCCGTGGGGCGTTGACCTGCGACACTGCTCGGACCGGGACACTCACGGGTCGCGGGAAGGGGCGGCATTGAGCGACATCCCAGTTGAGGCGGCGGGCAAGCCGGACGACGTGCGGCGTGCCCTGGCCCTGCTCAACGCCGCCGGAGCGCGCATCGGGAACTCCCTCGACCTGGAGACGACGGCGCGCGAACTCCTCGACGTGGCCGTACCGCAGTTCTGCGACCTCGCCTCCGTCGACCTCTACCGCGACGTCCTCGCCGGGGACGAACCGCGCCCCGCCGGGCCGGGGGACAGCAGCGGCGAGCTCCGCCGTGTCGCCTACGCGAGCGCTGTCGCCGACGCCCCGTTGACGCTGCTGCCGGGCCAGAACGGGCACGCACCCGACGACCACGGGCCGGCCGGTCACGCGCCGCCCGGGCACGGCATGGGCGGGCTGGACGGGCGCAGCCCCGTCAGCGTCGGCGCCACGCACTGCTACGCCTTCGGCTCCTCCTGCGCGACGGCCCTGCGTACGGGCCGGGTTCAGCACATTCCGGGCCAAGGGGCCGGGGCCGCCGACGCGTTCGGCTCGGTCGTCCAGTCCACGCTGGCCGTGCCGATGACGGCGCGCGGGCGGGTGCTGGGCCTCGCGCAGTTCTCCCGGGCCAAGGGCAGCGAGCCGTTCGGCGAGCGGGACGCCGCGCTCGCGGCAGAGCTCGCCTCCCGCGCCGCCGTCTGCATCGACAACGCGCGCCTCTACCGCCGCGAACACGAGCGCGCCCTGATACTGCAACGCAGCCTGCTGCCGCCGGACGACCCGGAGGCCGCGGGGCTCGACATCGCCTGCCGCTACCTGCCGGGCAACTCCGCGACCGAGGTCGGCGGAGACTGGTTCGACGTCATCGAACTCCCGGGCCACCGCACGGCCGTCGTCGTCGGCGACGTGATGGGCCGCGGCCTGCGCGCGGCCGTCGCCATGGGCGAACTCCGCACCGCCGTACGGACGCTGGCGCAGACCACCGACATGGAACCGGCCGAGGTCATCGGCGCGCTGGACGAGATCGCGCGCGGGCTGAGCGGCCCGCCCCGCTCCCAGCGCGGCGGCACCGACCTCTCCGAGGTGTACCTCGCGACCTGCATCTTCGCCGTCTACGACCCGGTCACCCGGCGCTGCACCATCGCCAACGCCGGACACCTGCCGCCCATCGTCGTCGAACCCGGCGAACCCGCCCTGCTGTTGGAGGTCCCCAAGGGGGTGCCGCTCGGGGTGGGCGGCGAACCCTTCGAGGAGATCGAGGTCGAGCTGCCGGACGGAGCCATGCTCGCGCTCTACACCGACGGGCTCGTCGAGTCCCGCGAACACCCGCTCGACGAGGGCCTGGACGCCTTCCGTGCCGCGCTCACCGACTCCACCGAACCGCTGGAGGACGTCGCCGACCGGGTGCTGAACACCCTCAACGTGCACCACGGCGAGGACGACATCGCCCTGCTCATGGCCCGCGTCCAGGGCCTGCCCGCGGAGTCCGTCGGCGACTGGACGCTGCCCGCCGAGCCGCGCTCCGTCGCCCGCGCCCGCGAGCACGCCCGCGAACAGCTGGGCGCCTGGGACCTGGACGGACTGGCCGACACCACCGAACTGCTGGTCAGCGAGCTGGTGACGAACGCGCTGCGGCACGGCGAGGGCGACATCCGGGTCCGGCTGCTGCTCGACCGCACCCTGGTGTGCGAGGTGTGGGACGGCGGCCTGGTGCAGCCGCGCCGCCGCCGCGCGCACGACACCGACGAGGGCGGGCGCGGGCTGCAACTGGTGGGGCTGCTCAGCATGGGCTGGGGGAGCAGGCGGACGCCGAAGGGCAAGACCGTCTGGTTCGAACTGGCCCTGCCCGACGGCGACACGAAACCCTCCGACCCGACGGACGCGCTGCTCAGCCTCTTCTGAACGCCGGGCCCCGGCAGCTCAGTCGGACGCGCCCCGGCGGCGGATCTTGTTGCCCAGCCACACCAGCGGGTCGTACTTCCGGTCGGCGGCACGCTCCTTGAGCGGGATCAGCGCGTTGTCGGTGATCCGGATGCCCTCGGGGCACACCTCGGTGCAGCACTTGGTGATGTTGCAGTAGCCGAGGCCGTGTTCGTCCTGCGCGGTGGACCTGCGGTCCAGGCCCCTGTCCTCGGCCGCGTCCAGCGGGTGCATGTCCAGCTCGGCGATCCGCATCAGGAAGCGGGGCCCGGCGAACGCCTCCTTGTTCTCCTCGTGGTCGCGGACCACGTGGCAGGTGTCCTGGCACAGGAAGCACTCGATGCACTTGCGGAACTCCTGCGAGCGCCCCACGTCCTCCTGTTGCATCCGGTACTCGCCGGGCCCGAGCCCCTCCGGCGGCACGAACGCGGGTACCTCGCGGGCCTTGGTGTAGTTGAAGCCGACGTCGGTGACCAGGTCCCGTACGACGGGGAAGGCGCGCAGCGGGGTGACCGTGACCGTCTCCGCGCGGTCGAAGACCGACATCCGGGTCATGCACAGCAGCCGGGGCCTGCCGTTGACCTCGGCGCTGCACGAACCGCACTTGCCCGCCTTGCAGTTCCACCGCACGGCCAGGTCGGGGGCCCGGGTGGCCTGGATGCGGTGCACGATGTCGAGGACGACCTCGCCTTCGTTGACCTCGACCCGGAAGTCCTCCAGGCCGCCGCCCTCCACGTCGCCGCGCCAGACCCGGAACCGGCCCTCGTAGCTGCCGGAGTCCGCCGCCTGCGTGCCCGTCTCCGCCGTCGTCATGCGAGTCCCAGCTCCTCGTCCGTCAGGTACTTCCTCAGCTCGTCCTTCTCGAACAGCTCCAGCAGGTCGGCGCGGATCGGCGGCATCTCGCGGCGCCGCAGCGCGATCCGGCCGGGCGTGGCGGCCGCCGCGTCCCCGTCGTCCGCCGTCCCCGGTGAACTCCGCAGCGTGCAGACGAGGTTGGCGCGGCGCCACTCGCGGACCATCTCCGGGTGGTCGTCGCGGGTGTGGCCGCCGCGCGACTCCGTACGGTTCAGCGCGGCGCGGGCCACGCACTCGCTGACCAGCAGCATGTTCCGCAGGTCGAGGGCCAGGTGCCAGCCCGGGTTGAACTGGCGGTGCCCCTCCACCCCGGCCCGCTCCGCGCGCTCGCGCAGCCCGGCCAGCACCGTGAGCGCACCGGCCATCTCCTCCTCGCGGCGGATGATGCCGACCAGGTCGTTCATCGTCCGCTGGAGCTCCTGGTGCAGCGTGTACGGGTTCTCCGCCTCAGGTCCCCCGGCCGCGTCCTCCGCCGCGCTGAACGGGTGCAGCGCCTCGGCGGCCGCCGCGGCCAGTTCCGCCTCGCCGACCGCCGGGCGCCCGTCCGCCGCGTACCCGGCGGCGTACTCGGCCGCGTGCAGGCCCGCGCGGCGGCCGAAGACCAGCAGGTCGGAGAGGGAGTTGCCGCCGAGCCGGTTGCTGCCGTGCATGCCGCCGGCGACCTCGCCCGCCGCGTACAGCCCGGGCACGCCGACGGCGGCCGCGGTGTCCGGGTCGACGTCGACGCCGCCCATCACGTAGTGGCAGGTCGGGCCGACCTCCATCGGCTCGGCGGTGATGTCGACGTCGGCGAGTTCCTTGAACTGGTGGTGCATGGACGGCAGCCGGCGGGCGATGACCTCGGCCGGCATCCGGCTGGAGACGTCCAGGTACACCCCGCCGTGCGGGGAGCCGCGGCCCGCCTTGACCTCGGCGTTGATGGCGCGGGCCACCTCGTCGCGGGGCAGCAGTTCGGGCGGCCTGCGGTGGTGGTCGGGGTCGTCGTACCAGCCGTCGCCCTCGGCCTCCGTCTCGGCGTACTTCTCGCGGAAGACCTCGGGGATGTAGTCGAACATGAAGCGTCTGCCGTCGGCGTTGCGCAGCACCCCGCCGTCGCCGCGCACCGATTCGGTGACCAGGATGCCCTTGACCGACGGCGGCCAGACCATGCCCGTGGGGTGGAACTGCACGAACTCCATGTTGACCAGCGAGGCGCCCGCGAGCAGCGCGAGCGCGTGCCCGTCGCCGGTGTACTCCCAGGAGTTGGACGTCACCTTGAACGACTTGCCGATGCCGCCCGTCGCCAGTACCACGGCGGGCGCCTCCAGCACGAAGAACCGGCCGGACTCGCGCTCGTAGCAGAACACCCCGGAGACCCGGCCCGCCTCGTCCTTGAGGACCCGGGTGACGGTGCACTCCTGGTAGACCTTCAGCCGGGCCTCGTGGTCCCCGCTCAGCCTGTGGTCCTCCTGCTGGAGGGCGACGGTCTTCTGCTGGAGGGTGCGGATCAGCTCCAGGCCGGTACGGTCGCCGACGTGCGCGAGGCGCGGGTACTCGTGGCCGCCGAAGTTGCGCTGCGAGATCCGGCCGTCGGCCGTGCGGTCGAACAGCGCGCCCCAGGTCTCCAGTTCCCACACCCGCTCGGGCGCCTCCCTGGCGTGCAGCTCGGCCATCCGCCAGTGGTTGAGGAACTTGCCGCCGCGCATGGTGTCCCGGAAGTGCACCTTCCAGTTGTCGCCGTCGTTGACGTTGCCCATGCTGGCGGCGATGCCGCCCTCGGCCATCACCGTGTGGGCCTTGCCGAACAGGGACTTGCAGATGACGGCGGTGCGCATACCCGCCTCGCGCGCCTCGATCGCGGCCCGCAGCCCGGCTCCCCCGGCACCGACGATCACGACGTCCCACTGCCGGCGTTCCACGTGCGTCATGTCTGGTGAATCCCTCTCGGACGGGACGGACGGTGCGGACGGTGCGGTGCGCGTCTCAGAACAGCCGGGGGTCGGTGAAGGTGCCCGTCGCCAGCAGGTAGACGTAGAAGTCCGCCAGCGCGACGCTGATCAGGGAGGCCCAGGCCAGCAGCATGTGGTGCTGGTTGAGCCGGCCCACCCAGCCCCACAGCCGGTAGCGCACCGGGTGCTGGGAGAAGTGCCGAAGGCGGCCGCCGACGATGTGCCGGCAGGAGTGGCAGGAGAGCGTGTACGCCCAGATCAGCACGATGTTGACGAGGAACACGACGGTCCCCAGGCCCATGTGCCCCCAGGCGTACTCCGCGTCCCGGAAGCCCAGCACGGTGTCCCAGGTCAGGACGAGGGCGACCAGCAGCGCCGCGTAGAAGAAGTACCGGTGCAGGTTCTGCAGGATCAGCGGGAAGCGGGTCTCGCCCGAGTAGCGCCGGTGCGGCTCGGCGACGGCGCAGGCCGGGGGCGAGGCCCAGAACCCGCGGTAGTACGCCTTGCGGTAGTAGTAGCAGGTCAGCCGGAAGCCCAGCGGGAAGACCAGGATGATCAGCGCGGGCGAGAGGCCCCACCACTCCCCGAACAGCGGCAGGTTGGGGCCGCCCTTCATCTCCGCGCAGTTCGCCGCGAAGCAGGGCGAGTAGAACGGGGAGACGTAGGGCGCCGCGTAGTAGTCCGCGTTCGCGAAGGCCCGCCAGGACGAGTAGACGACGAAGGCCAGCAGCCCGAGGGCGGTCAGCGCGGGGGAGAGCCACCAGCGGTCGCGGCGCAGGTGCGGCTCGGGGATCGCGGCCCGCGACCCGGAGCGTACGCCGCGTGCACGCGGTCCTGGGTCCGGTCTGGAGGACGGTGACGGGTCGGGGGAGGGCGGCGGTTGTCCGGTGTCGGTGGCCAACGGGAACTCTCCGTACGACGAGGGCGGTTCGGGCCTGGCGGGGTCGGGCGCCGGTCCGGTCAGGGCGCGCGCCGGTCCCGGGAGCCGAGGCCCTCGTCGTCGGCGTCGGCCCACAGGGCGTAGTCGTAGGGCTGGTCCGGGATGGCGACCATCTCGGGGGTGGGCGGCGCGGGGCGGTCCGGGTCCTCGGGGGACGCGGCGCGCAGCAGCGAGAGGGACTCCCGCAGGTGCTCGGTGTCGCTGCGCAGCCGCCGCACCTCCAGACCGCTGCCGACGCGCTGCTCCAGCCGGCAGACGCTGCGGGTCAGGTCGTCCAGCAGCCGTTGGGCGGCGGCCAGTTCGGCGGTCAGGGCCGTGTCCGGGGGTGCGTGCTGCGAGGGGGTGCGCGGGGTCGTGGGGCCGGTGGGGCTGGTGTGCGGTGACGTGTCGGGCGACATGGCGTGCCACCTCCGCGAGGGGTGCGGTCGGCTCGGGGCCCGGCCCGGCTCCGGTTGCGGGGCCGGCGCGTGCGGCCTGTGCGTGGCGAGAGTGTTGCGCGTCACACTCCGCTTGTGAAGGCCGCGGTACGCCATTACGCCCGCGCGACGTACCCCGGCTCGAACTCGCCTGCCCGCGACAGGGGTTCGCCGCGCCCCGGCACGGCTACGGTGACCTGATGAGCGAGCCCGCGAAGACCTGGCCGGCGGACGGCCCCGGCGTCCTGGTGCTCCCCTCCGGGCGGCTGGTGCGCGGGCGCGGGCTGCGCGCGCCCCAACCGCCCGGCCCGGAGCCGGAGTTCGGGGTGTACCTGCTGGGCGGCCCGCCTCCGGCGAAGCCCTGGGAGGCGCGGTGGCTGCGGTGGCCGGATTTCCGCCTGCCGGCCGACCGGGCCGAGGCGCGCGCCGTCCTCGGCGAGGTGTGGGAGCGGGCCGCCGCCGAACGCGTCGAACTCGCCTGCGCCGGCGGCCGCGGCCGCACCGGCACGGCCCTCGCCCTCCTCGCCGTACTGGACGGCGTCCCCGCGGGCGAGGCGGTCGCGTACGTGCGCCGCGGCTACGACCAGCGCGCGGTCGAGACCCCGTGGCAGAAGCGGTACGTACGGCGGTTCACGGTCTGAGGGGGCGTGCGGCTGGCCGGGGGCGCCCCGCTGGTGCGGAGCGCCCCCGGTCGTGGAGGCCGTGGCGGGAATCGAACCCGCGTAACCGGCTTTGCAGGCCGGCCCCTCAGCCACTCGGGCACACGGCCCCGGTGCGGTGCCGCGCCGTCTCCGGCTGCGGTCCGCACACCACGACTCTCGCCGCCGCGCGCCGCCCGGGCAAGGGGCCGCCGGTCCCTGTCGCGGGAGTGCAACACGCCGTTCACACGGGGGAGTTCACGCCCCCTCCGAGGTCCCCCGCAGGAAGTCCGCCACGAGGGGGACGAAGGTCTGCGGCGCGTCCACCCACGGGTAGTGCCCCACCTCCGGAAGGCGGACCACGCGCGCCTCGGGGAAGCACTCCGCGACGTACTCGCCGCCGCGCACCCCGGTGATCGCGTCCAGTGCGCCGGTGACGACCAGCACCGGCGCCTCGACGGCCGCCAGTCCGGCCACGATCGCGTCGCCCGCCGCCTCGTCGACGCCCTGCCAGAAGGCCGCGCGCGGAACGGGGTTGAGCTGCTCGCCCTCGGCCAGCGCGTGCTCCTGCTGCGGCCCCTCCCATCTGGCGTACGCCATGGGTGCCGCACGCAGCAGCAGGTCGCGGATCTCGTCCAGGTCGTCGGCGTGCTGGAGCAGCTGGACGGCGACGTAGGCGTCCTCCCACCAGTCCTCGTCGGCCGCCCGCGACTCGAAGATCTCGCGCGCGTCGTGCGGCAGCCGGCCCTGGAGCCTGGACCCGGGGTTGAGCAGCACCAGGGAGCTCAGCCGCTCCGGGTGCGCCGCCGCGTACGCCTGCGCCGTCGCGGCCGCCGCGTCGTGCGCGAGCAGCGCGAACCGGTCCAGGCCCAGGTGCGCGCGGAGCGCCTCGACGTCCTCGGCGAGCCGGGGGAAGGCGTACCCGGCGGGGTCGGCGGCGGTCGGCGAGGCGCCGGTGCCGCGCGCGTCGGGGACGACGAGCGGGACGCGGGCGTCGAGTCCGCCGAGCCCGCCGAGGTAGGCGGCGTCCCGCGCGGGCCCGCCCGCGAGGCAGACCACCGGTGCCCCGCCCGGGCCGGGGTCCCGGTGGCCCAGGACCCGGTAGGCGAGCTGTGCTCCGTCGTACGAGGTGAAGTGCGGCATGGCTCCAGCCTGCCCGAAAGGGCGCCGGTGCCGCCCGCGCCCGGCTCCTCCGGCACCCGCGCCCTAGGCCGGACGGCCGACCCGGCAACGGCCGAAAGACAGGCGCGCGCCCGGGTGTTGGGCCCGTACCTTGGCGCCCATGAGCGCTTTCGACGACGTGGGCGAGCCCGCGACGCGGCCCGCGCGGACGGCCGGTTCCGAGCCGGAGGCCCCGGCGACCGCGCCCGCCGGCTCCGTGCTCTCCCGCCCGTACCGGGCACTGACGCTCGGCATCGTCTCCGTCGTCCTGCTGATCGCCTTCGAGGCGACCGCGGTCGGCACCGCGATGCCGGTCGCGGTGAGCGAGCTGAACGGCGTGTCCGAGTACGCCTTCGCCTTCTCCGCCTACTTCACGACCTGCCTGCTCGGCATGGTCGGCTCGGGGATCTGGTGCGACCGGCGCGGGCCCGTCGTCCCGCTGGGCGTGGGCATCGCGGCCTTCGGCGCGGGGCTGGTGCTGTCCGGGACGGCGGCGGCCATGTGGGTCTTCGTCCTGGGCCGCGCGGTGCAGGGCGTCGGCGGGGGACTGGTGATCGTCGCGCTGTACGTCACCGTCAGCCGGGCCTACCCCGAGCGGCTGCGGCCGACGGTGCTGGCCGCCTTCGCCGCCTCCTGGGTGATCCCCTCCGTCGTGGGGCCGCTGGTCTCCGGCACGGTCACCGAACAGCTGGGCTGGCGCTGGGTGTTCCTCGGCATCCCGTTGCTCGTGCTCGGCCCGCTCGCGGCGATGCTGCCGCCGCTGACCCGCGCCGCCTCGGGCCCGCCCCCGCGCGCCCGCGACGTCCCGGGGCCCGGCGAGGAGGGGCGGCGTGCGGAGGAGCGGGGGCGGCTACGGACGGCGGTGGTGCTCGCGGTGGGCGCCGGGCTGCTCCAGTACGCGGGCCAGGAACTGCGCCCGCTCTCCCTCGTCCCCGCCGTGCTCGGCGCCGCGCTGCTCGTCCCGTCCGCGCTCCGGCTGCTGCCGCGCGGGACCTACCGGGCGGCGCGCGGGCTGCCGGCGGTGGTGCTGCTGCGCGGGCTGGCGGCGGGCTCGTTCATCGTCGCGGAGAGCTTCGTCCCGCTGATGCTGGTGACCCAGCGCGGGGTGCCGGTGACGCTGGCCGGGCTGACCCTGGCCGCGGGCGGCGTGACCTGGGCGCTCGGCTCCTGGACGCAGTCGCGCCCCCGGATGGAACCGCACCGGGTACGCCTGGTGCGGGGCGGAATGCTGCTGGTCACGGGCGGGATCGCGTACATCCCCGTGGTGCTGCTCCCGGCGGTACCGGTGTGGACGCTGGCCGTCGCGATGGCGCTGGCCTGCTTCGGGATGGGGCTGGTCATCTCCTCGGTGAGCGTGCTGCTGCTCCGGCTGTCCGAACCGGAGGAGACCGGCCGGAACTCGGCCGCGCTCCAGATGTCCGACAGCCTCTCGAACGTCGTCCTCCTCGCCGCGACGGGTGCCGTCTTCGCCGCCCTCGGCGGCGGCTCCGTCTCCGCGTCGTCCCACGTCAGCACGGCCCAGCCCACCTCCACCGACCGCCCCCTCGCCTTCCTCGCGGTCTACACCGTCTCCGCCGCGACAGCCGCCCTGGCCACGGCGGCGGCGGGGAGGCTGCGGGCGGAGTGAGGGGCCCGCGCGTGGTACCACTTTGGGGTCACCGGCGGTATCTTTCTGGTATGGCTATGAATCTGAGACTGCCGGAAGATGTTCAGGACTCCCTCAAGGAGCGGGCGGAGCTGGAGGGGCGCAGCATGCACGCGGTGGTGCTTCAGGCGGTCGAGCGGTATCTCGTCGAGGAGGCTGACCGGGAGACCGTCCGCAAGCTGGGTGCCAAGTACGCCACGCGCCATGCCGACCTGCTGCGCAGGCTGGGTGAGGGTGCGTGAAGTACCTGACGGTGCAGGAAGCGCTCGACCTTGCGCAGCTCGCGTGTTCCGAGCAGGAGGTCGCGGTGCGGGACCTGGGGCTCCTGGACTCCGCCATGGCGCGACCGCGGTCGCAGATGTTCGGCGTCGAGGCATATCCGGGCCTGTTCGAGAAGGCGGCGGCGCTGTTGCACTCGCTGACGTGCAACCACCCTCTGCTGGACGGGAACAAACGCACCGCCTGGATGTGCGCCGTCGTCTTCCTGGACTTCAACGGGGCGGACATGGTGGGCGTCGACCAGGACCGTGCGTTCGCCCTCGTGATGGACATCGCCGCGGGCAAGGTCGAGGAGACGTCCTCGATTGCCCGGGTCCTTCGTGATCTGCATGAGGAGCAGCCCGGGTCGGCGGCCCCCCGCCCCTGATCCAGAAGCCGCCGAGGCCCCCTGTCCCGCGATCCCAAATTCTGCTTATGGTTGCGGGCATGTTCGATTCCCGGCACATCAAGACGTTCCACACGGTGGTCCGCTGCGGTTCGTACACGGCGGCGGCGCGGGAGCTGGGGTACACGCAGCCGGCGATCACGCAGCAGATGAAGGGGCTCGAACGGGCCGTCGGGAGCCCGCTGTTCGTCCGGGCCGGGCGGCGGATGCGGCTGACCGAGGCCGGTGAGGCGCTGGCCCGGCACGCGGGCGTCATCCTCGACTCGATCGCGACGGCCGAGCGTCAGATGTCCGCGCTGACCGGGCTGCGCGAGGGCCGCGTACGGGTCTGCGCCTTCCCCAGCGCGGGCGCGACGCTGATGCCCGAGGCGCTGGCCGGGCTCGCGTCCGCGCACCCCGGGATACGGGTCGAGCTCCAGGAGCAGGAGCCGCCCGAGTCGCTGGAGCGCGTGGTGCGCGGCGAGTGCGACATCACGCTCGCCTTCACCTACCCGGGCCTGCGCGAACAGGTGCCCGAGGAACTGGTCGCCATCCCGCTGATGGAGGACCAGCTGACGGTGCTGATGCCGACGGGCCACCCGATGGCCGGGCGGCGCGCGGTGCGGCTGGAGGAGCTGTCGGGGGAGCGGTGGATCGCGGGCTGCCTGCGCTGCCGGGCCAACTTCCTGCACGAGTGCGCCGAACTGGGCTTCGCCCCGGACATCGCGTTCACCACGGACGACAACCTCGTCGTGCAGAGCCTCGTCGCCGAGGGGCTGGGGATCGCGATGATGCCGGGCCTGGTGCTCTCCTTCCTCACGCACAACAAGGTCACCGGCCGCGCGCTGGACCCGGCCTCGCGTCGGCAGGTGTCGGCGTACGTCCTCCGCGAGCACCTGGAGATCCCCGCGACGGCGCTGGTGCTGGAGGAGCTGCGCCGGGTGGCCGCCAACCGCGTCGGCTGCTGAGCGGCATCCATAAGCCGGCCCGAGCGGAGGGCCAACAAACCGTCGTTGGACGCCTGTTCGTGCCCCCGCGACGCTGCCGGACATGGCCCCTCCGCTTTCGGCAGCCGCCGCTCCCACGACCCGTACCGCCCGGCTCGACGCCCTGGTCGCCGACGTCCGCGAGGCCGTCGGCCGGGGACTGGCACCCGACGTCACCGCCTACCTCGTCGGCGAGAAGCTCGCCCCGCACCTCGGCGCCCGCGACCTGCTGACGCCCGCGCAGACCGAGGGCGACCCCGAGCGCTACCGCCAGCACCTGCTGCACGCGGAGGACGACGGCAGCTTCTCCGTCGTCGCGCTGGTCTGGTTGCCCGGGCAGGCCACCTCCGTGCACGACCACGTCTCCTGGTGCGTCACCGGCGTCCACCGGGGCGAGGAGCACGAGCGGCGCTACCGGCTGCTGCCCGCCGGCGCCGTCGGGGAGCGCGCGACGCTCGTGGCGACCGAGGACGTCACCAACCCGCAGGGCTCCGTCTGCGGCTTCGCGCCGCCCGGCGACATCCACCGGGTGTGGAACGGCTGCGGGGAGAAGGCCGTCTCGCTGCACCTCTACGGCGCCGACATCTCCCGCCTGGGCACCAGCGTCCGCCGCGTCTACGACCTTCCGGCCGACCGCTGATGGCGCTGCTGGGGACCCGGCCGTCCACGAAGCCGCACGGCCCGCGCGGAACCGGCGCCCCCGCCCCGCGCGGGCCCGGCGCGCTGCCCGGGCTGGCGCTCGCGGTGTCCGGGGTCGCGGTGGCGGCGGGCGTCCATCTGCTGCTGCCCGCCGTGCCGTTGCTGACGGCGGCGGTGCTGCTCGGCATCCTCGCCGCGCACCTGCCGGGCGCGCGCGGACTGGTGAACGGCGCCTGCCGTCCGGGGCTGTCGCTGGCGGGGAAGCGGCTGATGCGGGCCGGAATCGTGCTGCTCGGGCTGAAGCTGAGCGTCGGGGACGTGCTGGGGATCGGCTGGGCGACGGTGCTGATGGTGTGCGCCGTCGTCGCGGCGACGTTCGCCGGCACCGTGTGGCTGGGGCGCCGCCTCGGACTGCCCGGCGACCAGCCGCTGCTGATCGCCACCGGCTACTCGATCTGCGGCGCCTCCGCGATCGGCGCCGTCGCCGAGGTGCGCCGCGGCGGCGACCCGGCCGCCGACCGCGAGCTGGAGCGGGACACCGCGACCTCGGTCGCGCTCGTCACCCTGTGCGGCACCCTCGCGATCGCCGTGCTGCCGCTGCTCCAGCACCCGCTGGGCCTGGACGACGGCCAGTTCGGACGCTGGGTCGGCGCCGGGGTGCACGACGTCGGCCAGGTCGTGGCCACCGCGCAGACCGCGGGGGAGCACGCGCTCGGCCAGGCCGTGCTGGTGAAGCTGATGCGGGTCGCGCTGCTGGCCCCGCTCGTCGCCGCCGTCGCGCTGTCCGTACGGCGCAGGCGGGCGCACGCGGGCTCCGCCGCGTCCGCGCGGACGCGGCGGCCGCCGCTGGTGCCGCTGTTCGTCCTCGGCTTCCTCGCCATGGTGCTGCTGCGCACCACCGGGCTGCTGCCCGCCGCCGCCCTCGACGCGGCCGGAACCGCGCAGGAACTGCTGCTCGCCGCGGCCCTGTTCGGCCTCGGCAGCGCCGTGCACCTGCCGTCCCTGGCCCGCACCGGGGGCCGGGTCGCGCTGCTCGGGCTGTGCTCCTGGGTGGTGATCGCGGGCGTCGGCTACGCGGGCGTGCTGCTCACCACGTGACGCCCCGCGTCCGCCCCGGCCGCCCCGTGTGAGCTAGCTCGCACCCTGCCCGCGGTACGGGGCGGAGTCCGCCGAAGGGTCACCCGGCGCGGGTAGGCTGACGCGGTTGCTTCGACCGCTCGTGCGCGAGCCGCTCCCGCGACCCGTGCACGAGACGAGCCCGCGAGTCCGCCGTGCCCCGCGCACGGTACGCACGCGGAGCGCGACCCCGCGAACAGGTGCCGACCCCGACGGAGACCGTGAGTACCGCCACCACCTCCAACAATCACCTCTCGCCCGCCTTCCCCGGCCGGGCCCCCTGGGGCACGGCCAGCAAGCTGCGTGCCTGGCAGCAGGCGGCGATGGACTCGTACATCGAGGCGCAGCCGCGTGACTTCCTCGCGGTCGCGACCCCGGGCGCGGGCAAGACCACGTTCGCGCTGACGCTGGCGTCCTGGCTGCTGCACCACCACATCGTGCAGCAGGTCACGGTCGTCGCCCCGACCGAGCACCTGAAGAAGCAGTGGGCCGAGGCGGCGGCCCGGCTCGGCATCAAGCTGGACCCGGAGTACAGCGCGGGCCCGCTCGGCAAGGAGTACCACGGGGTGGTGCTGACCTACGCCGGTGTCGGCGTCCGCCCGATGCTGCACCGCAACCGCGTCGAGCAGCGCAAGACCCTGGTCATCCTGGACGAGATCCACCACGCGGGAGACAGCCGCTCCTGGGGCGAGGCGTGCCAGGAGGCGTTCGAACCGGCGACGCGGCGGCTCGCCCTCACGGGTACGCCGTTCCGCTCGGACACCAACCCGATCCCCTTCGTCGACTACGCGGAGGACGCCGAGGGCATCCGCCGCTCCGTCGCGGACTACACCTACGGCTACGGCAGCGCGCTCGACGACGGCGTCGTCCGCCCCGTGATCTTCCTGTCGTACAGCGGCAACATGCGCTGGCGCACCAAGGCGGGCGACGAGATCGAGGCGCGGCTCGGCGAGCCGATGACCAAGGACGCGATCTCGCAGGCGTGGCGCACGGCGCTCGACCCGCAGGGCGAGTGGATGCCGTCCGTGCTGCGCGCCGCCGACCAGCGGCTGACCGAGGTGCGCAAGGCCGTCCCCGACGCGGGCGGCCTGGTCATCGCCAGCGACCAGGACTCGGCGCGCTCCTACGCCAAGCTCATCCGCAAGATCACCGGGCAGGCGGCGACGGTCGTGCTCTCCGACGACACCGGCGCCTCGCAGCGGATCGAGGACTTCCGGCAGTCGCAGGACCGGTGGATGGTCGCCGTCCGGATGGTCTCCGAGGGCGTCGACGTCCCGCGCCTGGCCGTCGGGGTGTACGCGACGACGATCTCGACGCCGCTGTTCTTCGCGCAGGCCGTCGGCCGCTTCGTGCGGTCCAGGCGGCGCGGCGAGACGGCCTCGGTGTTCCTGCCGACGATCCCCTCGCTGCTGACCTTCGCCAACGAGATGGAGGTCGAGCGCGACCACGTCCTCGACAAGCCGAAGAAGGACAGCGAGGACGACCCGTACGCCGAGGAGGCCGACCTCCTCAAGGAGGCGGAGAAGGAGCAGGACGAAGACACCGGGGAGCAGGACCAACTCCCCTTCGAGGCGCTGGAGTCGGACGCGGTCTTCGACCGGGTGATGTACGACGGCGCCGAGTTCGGGATGCAGGCGCACCCGGGCAGCGAGGAGGAGCAGGACTACCTCGGCATCCCGGGGCTGCTGGAGCCGGACCAGGTGCAACTGCTGCTCCAGAAGCGGCAGGCGCGGCAGATCTCGCACAGCAGGAAGCGGCCGGACGAGGAGGCCGACCTGCTGGAGATGCCCGCCGAGCGGCGTCCCGTCGTCACGCACAAGGAACTGCTGGGCCTGCGCAAGCAGCTCAACACCCTCGTCGGCGCGTACGTGCACCAGAGCGGGAAGCCGCACGGCGTCATCCACAACGAGCTGCGGCGGGCCTGCGGCGGGCCGCCGAGCGCGGAGGCCACGGCCGGGCAGCTGGAGGCGCGGATCGAGAAGGTCCGCGAGTGGGCCACCCGCATGAAGTGATCCCGCCCCTCCCCGAACTCGCCGCCGTACGGGGCGAGTTGGGGAGCGTACGCGGGGCTCCGGGACAAAGCGGCAGGTGAGCGCGGGGGTGCCGGGGACGGCTGTCCGCCGCCTGCCCGGATAGTGGACAGGGCCTTCCGGAGGGCGGTGCCGGGTGCTTAAGTGTGCCGTCACATCCGCCCCGTGGCAGGAATGCCGCGGAGCGCAGCCGGTGCCACCGTGACCGGCGACTTCCGGCACCCCACGCCGGGGCGCCGCCATTTCGGATGGAGGTAGGGGCGTCGTGACCGCGGAGACCTCCCAGACGCTCGACCGGGGACTGCGCGTCCTGAAACTGCTCGCCGACACCGACCACGGCCTGACCGTGACGGAACTCGCGGGCAAGCTCGACGTGAACCGCACCGTCGTCTACCGGCTGCTCGCCACTCTGGAGCAGCACGCGCTGGTGCGCCGGGACGCCGGAGGCCGGGCCCGCGTCGGACTCGGGGTGCTGCGCCTGGGCAGACAGCTGCAGCCGCTCGTCCGCGAGGCGGCGCTGCCCGCGCTCCGCTCCCTCGCCGAGGAGGTCGGCGCCACGGCCCATCTCACCCTGGTCGACGGCAGCGAGGCACTGGCCGTCGCCGTCGTCGAACCGAGCTGGACGGATTACCACGTCGCCTACCGCACCGGCTTCCGGCACCCCCTGGACCGGGGCGCCGCCGGACGCGCCATCCTCGCGGCCCGCGCCCCCGGGCCGGGCGGGCCCGGGGTGCAACTGACGTACGGCGAGCTGGAGGCGGGCGCCAGCGGTGCGGCCGCGCCGCTGCTCGGGGTGACGGGCATCGAGGGCAGCGTCGGCGTCGTGATGCTCGCGGACTCGGTTCCGCCGCAGGTGGGGGAGCGGGTGGTCGGCGCGGCGCGGGAGGTGGCCGAAGCCCTTCGGTGACGGTCGTCTAGATTGCGGGGGTGACCTCTGCGCGCCAGTCCCCCGACAAGCCGACGTCCGCCCCGTCCTCCGCCACCGGTTTCCTCCGTGGCCTGGTCCACGACTCCCGCCGCCGCACGATCGCCCTCTGCTTCCTGCCGCTGGTGGCGCTGCTCGCGGTGGCCGCCTTCGCGCCGCTGCCGATGTCCCTCGCGCAGCCCGGCATCACCGCCGACGTGCTCGGCAGCAACCGGGGCAAGCCGGTGATCAGTGTCGAGGGCACGTCGGGGGAGCGGAGCGACCCGGCCGACGGGGGGCTGCTGATGACCACGATCGCGGCCACCCCGCCGGAGGCGACGGTCCGGCTGCCCGACGTGGTGCGCGGCTGGTTCCGTACCGACCGCGCGGTGATGCCGCGGGACGCGGTGTACCCGGTCGGAGGCAGCACCGAGGAGATCAAGAAGCACAACGCGGACGAGATGAAGCAGTCGCAGGACGACGCGGTGCGCGCCGCGCAGCGCGCGCTGCACACGTCCGATCTGGACGTGAGCCTGCGGCTGGCCGACGTCGGAGGCCCCAGCGCCGGGCTGCTGTTCACCCTCGGGATCATCAGCAAGGCCGGCGGCGAGGACCTCACCGGCGGCGAGACCGTCGCCGGTACCGGCACCATCGCGGAGGACGGCAAGGTCGGCCCGGTCGGCGGGGTGCCGCTGAAGACG
Organism: Streptomyces sp. HNM0574; assembly: GCF_012726235.1. GTDB lineage: Bacteria > Actinomycetota > Actinomycetes > Streptomycetales > Streptomycetaceae > Streptomyces. The sequence goes on along the minus strand of NZ_JAASAH010000002.1, from coordinate 243,572 downwards.
AAGGCGGCGAAGCGGGACGGCGCGACGGCCTTCCTCGTCCCGCGGGCCGAGTGCTCCGACGCGCAGAGCAACCTGCCCGACGGGCTCCGGCTGATCCCGGTCAAGACGCTGGACGGCGCGCTGGACGCGCTCCGCGAGCTGAAGAAGGACGGCGACGTACCGAGCTGCTGATCCGCCGCCGTCCCTGGAGGTTCCGCTCAGTCCGCGCGGATCAGGCCCTTGTCGACGAGCCACTCCTCGGCGACCGTGTGCGGGTCCTCGCCGTCCACGTCGACCCTGGCGTTCAGCTTCTGCGCCTCCTCGTTGTTCAGCGCGCGGGTGACCGGAGCCAGCACCTCGGCGATCTCCGGGTGCTTGCGCAGGGTGGCCGCGTGGATCTCGGGGGCGGCGTCGTAGTTGGGGAAGAAGTGCCGGTCGTCCTCCAGGACATGGAGGTTCATCGCCTTGATCCGGCCGTCGGTGGTGAAGACCTCGCCGAAGGTACAGGGGGAGCCCTTCGCGGTCTGCGTGTAGACGAGGCCGCCGCTCATCCTGTGCAGGTTCGCGGGCCGCAGCTTCATGCCGTAGCGCTTCACCATGCCGTTGAGACCGTCGTCGCGGGAGGCGAACTCGTTCTCCACGCACACCGTCATCGCCTCCGGCTTCTTCCGGGAGAGCGCGGCGACGTCGGAGAGCGTCTCCAGGCCGTACTTCTTCCGCGCCTTCTGGTTCACGGCCAGCGCGTAGGTGTTGTTCAGGGTGGAGGGCTCCAGCCAGCTGATGCCCTCCTTCCGGTCCTCGGCACGTACGGCCTCGAACTGCTCGCGCCGGTCGGTGACCGGCTTCGCGTGCCCGAGGTAGGTGATCCAACTGGTGCCGGTGTACTCGTACATGGCGTCCGCGGCGCCGGACCTGACGGCCTCGCGGGCGCCGATCGAGCCCTGGATGCTGGTGCGGTCCACGACCTCGGCACCGGCGGCCCGGAACACCAGGCCCATGATCTGGCCGAGGATGATCTGCTCGGTGAACTCCTTGGAGGTGACGGTCAGTTGAGCGCCCTCCAGCGGACGGTTCGCCGCGCCGCCGGCGGCCGCGCTGCCGGGCCGTACCTCGTCGGTCATGGGGCTGCCGCTGACCAGCCCGCAGCCGCCGAGGACGAGCGCGAGCGCGCCCGCGGCGAGCGCGCGGACGGATGTGTGCTTCCGCATCAGGGCGATCCCTCCAGGCCGCGGGGGCGCAGCAGCAGTTCGGCGAGCGAGGCGAGCCAGTCGACGAGCAGGGCCAGCGCGACGGTCAGCACGGAGCCGAGGAAGAGGACCGGCATCCGCTGGCTGGTGATGCCGGCGGCGATCAGGTCGCCGAGCCCGCCGCCGCCGATGAACGTGGCGAGCGTCGCCGTGCCGACGTTCAGCACGAGCGCGTTGCGCACCCCGGCGAGGATCAGCGGGACGGCGAGCGGCAGTTCGACCTTGGTGAGCACCCCGAGCGGGGACATCCCGATGCCCTTGGCGGCCTCGACCAGCCCCGGCTCGATGGCCCGCAGCCCGGCGACGGTGTTGGCCAGCACGGGCAGCACCGCGTAGATCACCATGCCGGTGACGGCCGTGCCGGGGCCGACGCCGATCCAGAACACCAGCAGCACCAGCAGGCCCAGCGAGGGCACCGCCTGCCCGAGGTTGGCCACGGCCATCGCGAAGGGCGTGACCCCGCGCAGCCGCTTCCGGGTCAGCGCGATGCCCAGCGGGATCGCGATGACCAGCACGAAGAAGGTGGACAGCGCCGTCAGTTCGACGTGCTCCCACAGCCGCAGCGGCACATTGCCCGAGACGATCGCGTTCCGCGCGATCGAGTCCAGCTCGGCGTCGCGGAACCACAGCCAGGTGCCGAGCAGCGCCAGCGCGACGACGGACGGGACGAGGGTGAGCCGGGGCCAGGTCAGCCGGCCGAGCGGGCCCCGGGCGCCGCCCGTCTCCGGCTCGCGCTCGCCGGGGGCCTCCTCCGCGTACGGGTCGCGCGCGTCCAGGTCCGCGCGTTCCTGCGTCCGTTCGCTCACGCGGGGTCCTCCTGGGAGGAGGTGCCGCCGTGCTGCGCTTCGGCGAGGCGGTGCTGGTGCTCGGCGGCGTCCATCCGGTCCGCGTCGAGGAGTTCGTGCACCGAGTTCATCAGCGTCTCCATGTCGACGACGCCGGTGTACTCGCCGCGCCTGCCGGTGACGGCGACGCGTCCGGCGTTGTCGGTCAGCACCGCCTCCAGGGCGTCCCGGAGCGTCGCGTCCCGGGTGACGGTGTCGTGCACCAGGGCGCCGGCGCGGGCGAGCGAGCCCTTGGCGCGCATCACGTCGCCGCGGCGCAGCCACTTGTAGGGGCGCCGGTTCCGGTCGAGCAGCAGCACCTCGTTGGTGGAGCCGGAGCGCAGCGTCTCGAAGATCTCGGCCAGCGGCTGGTCGACGGAGGCGGTGGGGAAGTCGACGACGGCGACGTCCCGTACGCGGCTGAGGTTGAGCCGCTTCAGGGCCGCGCCCGCGCCGACGAAGCCGGAGACGAAGTCGTCGGCCGGGTTGGTGAGGATCGCCTCGGGGGTGTCGAACTGGGCGATGTGCGAGCGCTCGCGGAGGACGGCGATGCGGTCGCCGAGCTTGATCGCCTCGTCGAAGTCGTGCGTGACGAAGACGATGGTCTTGCGCAACTCCCGCTGGAGTCGGATCAGTTCGTCCTGGAGGTGGTCGCGGGTGATCGGGTCGACGGCGCCGAAGGGCTCGTCCATCAGCAGCACCGGAGGGTCGGCGGCGAGCGCGCGGGCCACGCCGACGCGCTGCTGCTGGCCGCCGGAGAGCTGGCGCGGGTAGCGGCCGGTGAACTCGGCCGGGTCGAGGCCGACGAGGTCGAGCATCTCGGCGACGCGTTCCTTCGTCCGCTGCTTGGACCATCCGGTCATCCTCGGCACCAGCGCGATGTTCTGGCCGACCGTCATGTGCGGGAACAGGCCCGAGGACTGGATCGCGTACCCGATCTTGCGGCGCAGCTTCACCGCGTCCATGTCGGTGACGTCCTCGTCGTCGATCCGGATGCGGCCCGAGGTGGGCTCGATCAGCCGGTTGATCATCTTCAGCGTGGTGGACTTGCCGCAGCCCGAGGGGCCGACGAAGACGACGGTCTCGCCCGCCTCGATCTCCATGGAGACGTCGTCCACGGCGGGTGCCGCGCTGCCGGGGTACCGCTTGGTCAGCCCCTCCAGCCGGATGGTGGCGCCGGTGGTCAGCGAACCGGCGGGCGTATGCGGAGAGTCGGGCTCGTGGCTCGGTGCGTCAGGCACGGATCCCCCTCGGGATGGTCAGGCGTCCGATGAGGACGTACAGGGCGTCGAAGAGCAGGGCGAGGACGACGATGCCGAGCGTCCCCGCGAGCACCTGGTTCAGCGCGTTGGCGCTGCCGAGCGAGGCGATGCCGCGGAAGATGAGGTTGCCGAGCCCGGGGCCCGAGGCGAAGGCGGCGATCGCCGCGATGCCCATCAGCATCTGCGTGGAGACCCGGATGCCGGTGAGGATCGGCGGCCAGGCGAGCGGCAGTTCGACCCGGAGCAGCCGCGCGGCCCTGGACATGCCGATGCCCCGCGCCGCGTCCACCAGCGCCGGATCGACGCCGCGGAGCCCGACGATCGCGTTCCGCACCACCGGCAGCAGCCCGTAGAGCGTCAGCGCGACCACCGTGGGCAGCACGCCGAGGCCGACGACGGGGATCAGCAGCCCGATCAGGGCGAGGGAGGGGACGGTCAGGATCGTCGCCGTGGTGGCGGTGGCGAGGCTGCCCGCCCATTCGCTGCGGTAGGTGAGCACGCCGAGCAGGACGCCGATGACGGTGGCCGCGGCCATGCATTGCAGGACCGCGCTCGCGTGCTGGAGCGAATCCGTCAGCAACTGGGCATGCCGGTCGCCGAGATATTCCCAGAAACTCAAGCGGCTCTCTCTTCTCGGATGTTCGGTGGTGGCGGACCCCGTCCCGGCCTCGGGTCACTCCGGCGCTTCGTCGTCCGGCTCGTGGAGCGGCCCGTGCGGCGGGGGTGCCACGGGGGGCGCCCCGGGGAAGGGGCCCTCGTCGGCCAGGCGCGCGGCCTGCCGGACGAGCGGGACGATCCGCAGCGGGACGGGGTTCTCCATGACGATCGCCGTGGAGGCGCGCATGATCCCCTCGAAGCCGACGACGCGGTCGATGACCCGCTGGAGGTCGGCGTTGGAGCGGGCGACGAGGCGGCACAGCATGTCGCCGTGGCCGGTGGTGGTGTGCAGCTCCAGGACCTCGGGCACCGTCGCCAGATGCGCCCGGACGTCCGGGCCCTGCCCCTGCCGGATCTCCAGGGTGGCGAAGGCGGTGACCGGATAGCCGATCGCCGCCGGGTCGACGTCCGGGCCGAAGCCGCGGATCACTCCGGTGGCTTTAAGCCGGTCCAGCCGGGCCTGGACGGTGCCGCGGGCGACCCCGAGCCTGCGGGACGCCTCCAGCACCCCGATCCGTGGGGCGTCCGCGAGGAGTTCGAGTAGTCGTGCATCGAGCCGATCAATACCCAAGGGTTGCCCTCCAGTAACCAACTTTGTGCGCAGCTTGTACAGATCGCTCGGCCCATTCCAGGGTCTGCTGTGCAAGGTGTCCAGTGGATGCGCAAAGTATTGCGCACCTTGTGGAAGCGGGGGAGCCTGCGACTATGACTGAGACCACGCACGAGACCCCCGGTACCGCACGGCAGGCAGACCCCTTCCCGGTCAAGGGGATGGACGCGGTCGTCTTCGCCGTCGGCAACGCCAAGCAGGCCGCCCACTACTACTCCACGGCGTTCGGCATGAAGCTCGTCGCCTACTCGGGGCCGGAGAACGGCAGCCGGGAGACGGCCAGTTACGTCCTCGAATCCGGCTCCGCCCGGTTCGTCCTCACCTCCGTCATCAAACCCGCCACCGACTGGGGCCGGTTCCTCGCCGAGCACGTCGCCGAGCACGGCGACGGCGTCGTCGACCTCGCCATCGAGGTCCCGGACGCCCGCGCCGCCTACGAGTACGCCGTCGAGCACGGCGCCACCGGCGTCGCCGAGCCGTACGAGCTGAAGGACGAGCACGGCACCGTCGTCCTCGCCGCCATCGGCACCTACGGGGCCGTCCGGCACACGCTCGTCGAGCGCACCGGCTACGACGGGCCCTACCTGCCCGGCTTCACCGCGGCGAAGCCGATCGTCGCGCCGCCGGCCCGCCGCACCTTCCAGGCCATCGACCACTGCGTCGGCAACGTCGAACTCGGCAAGATGAACGAGTGGGTGGCCTTCTACAACAAGGTGATGGGCTTCACCAACATGAAGGAGTTCGTCGGTGACGACATCGCCACCGAGTACAGCGCGCTGATGTCGAAGGTCGTCGCGGACGGCACCAAGAAGGTCAAGTTCCCCATCAACGAGCCCGCGATCGCGAAGAAGAAGTCGCAGATCGACGAGTACCTGGAGTTCTACAACGGCCCCGGCGTCCAGCACATGGCGCTCGCCACCAACGACATCGTCGAGACGGTACGGACCATGCGCGCCGCCGGCGTGCAGTTCCTCGACGTGCCCGACTCGTACTACGACACCCTCGGCGAGTGGGTCGGCGACACCCGGGTGCCGATCGACACCCTGCGCGAGCTGAAGATCCTCGCCGACCGGGACGAGGACGGCTACCTGCTGCAGATCTTCACCAAGCCGGTCCAGGACCGGCCGACGGTGTTCTTCGAGATGATCGAGCGGCACGGCTCCATGGGCTTCGGCAAGGGCAACTTCAAGGCCCTCTTCGAGGCGATCGAGCGCGAGCAGGACAAGCGCGGCAACCTCTGATCCGTCACGGTCAACGCCCGTGCCCACCGCGGGCGTTGACCGTGATCTTCCGCAAGCCCCGAGCCGGTGCGAGGGTGTGGGCATGAGCGAGCTGATCGAGGCGCTGCGCGAAGAACTGCCCGCCGACGCCGTCCTCACCGACCCCGACGTCACCCGGTCCTACGCCCACGACATGGCCAGCTTCTGCGAGGCCGGAACCCCCGCCGCGGTCGTCCTCCCCCGTACCGTCGACCAGGTGCGGCACGTGATGCGCACCGCGACGGCGCTCCGCGTCCCCGTCGTCCCGCAGGGCGCCCGCACCGGCCTCTCCGGCGCGGCCAACGCCGGCGAGGGCTGCGTCGTCCTCTCCCTCGTCCGCATGGACCGCATCCTGGAGATCGACCCCGTCAACCGCACCGCGGTCGTCGAGCCCGGGGTCGTCAACGCCGTCCTCTCCCGCGCCGTGAACGAGTACGGGCTCTCCTACCCGCCGGACCCCTCCAGCTGGGAGGAGTGCACCATCGGCGGCAACATCGGCACCGGCTCCGGCGGCCTGTGCTGCGTCAAGTACGGCGTCACCGCCGAGTACGTGCTCGGGCTCGACGTGGTGCTCCCCGACGGGCGCCTGATGTCCACCGGGCGCAGCACCGCCAAGGGCGTCGCCGGGTACGACCTGACCCGGCTGTTCGTCGGCGCCGAGGGCAGCCTCGGCATCGTCGTCCGCGCGGTGCTCGCGCTCAAGCCCGTACCGCCGCAACAGCTCGCGCTGGCCGCCGAGTTCCCCTCCACCGACGCCGCCTGCGAGGCGGTCTGCCGGATCATGGAGAGCGGCCACGTGCCCTCGCTGCTCGAACTCATGGACAACACCACCCTCCGCGCCGTCAACGACCTGACGAAGATGGGCCTCCCGGACACCACCGAGGCCCTGCTGCTCGCCGCCTTCGACACCGCGGACCCGGCGGCCGACCTGGCCGCGGTCGGCGCACTGTGCGCGGCGGCGGGCGCGAGCGAGGTGGTACCGGCCGAGGGGCACGCGGAGTCCGAACTGCTGCTCCAGGCGCGGCGCAGCGCGCTCGTCGCCCTGGAGGCGGTGACGGGGACGACGATGATCGACGACGTCTGCGTCCCGCGCTCGAAGCTCGCCGACCTGCTCAAGGGGACGGCCGCCATCGCCGAGAAGCACGGCCTGACCATCGGCGTCTGCGCGCACGCGGGGGACGGCAACACCCACCCCACCGTCTGCTTCGACCCGACGGACGAGGAGGAGTCGCGGCACGCCCGCGAGTCCTTCGACGAGATCATGGCGCTCGGCCTCGAACTGGGCGGCACCATCACGGGGGAGCACGGCGTCGGCATTCTGAAGAAGGAGTGGCTCGCCCGCGAACTCGGCCCGGTGAACGTGGAGATGCAGCGCGGCATCAAGCAGGTCTTCGACCCGCTGGGCCTGCTGAACCCGGGCAAGCTCTTCTGACGGCGGCGCGCTCGCGTCCGTCCGCGGGCGCGGGCCCCCGCCGGTCCGGGCTCAGGCGCGGCTCCGGCGGGCGCGGTCCGGGGGACGTTCCCCGTCGGAGCCCGCGACGGCGAGATCGCTGACGACGTGCTCGGCGGGAACCCCGGCCTTCTCCAGCAGCCGGACCAGCTCCCGCTGCAACTCCGGGGTGTACAGGGCGCGTTCGGCGGGCGTCATCTCGACGTCGACCTGCTGGTTGCGCTGCGCGAAGGCCCGCCCCAGGCCACCCATGATCTTCAGGAACAGGGTGAAGGTGTCGGGGTCGAGCCGCTCCGCCAGATCGGCGAGATGCATCCCGACGCTCAGCCGGACGCCGTCCCCGTCCCGGATCAACTCGTCCTCCGCGCCGGGCTGTTCCCCGACCGGCAGCGGTCCTTCGGGGGACCCGGCGGACAGGGGTCCCCCGGAGGCCGGGTCCGTCCCGGGCTCCCACGCGCGCTCGCGCATCACGTCACCCTCTTCAACGGCCGTACCGGCGGACCCCGTTGTCCGCTGCGGGTGCTGGTCGTGTGGCATGGCTGAAATGGTGGCGGATTTTCGTCTCTCTCGCCCGGGAATCCATGGATTCTTCATCGATACGAGTGGCTCGTCCCGTGATCTTCCTGTGTGCCGGTGCCGTGCCGCGTCCGGGGCGGCGGCCCCGCGTGCGCGGTGCGGCACCTCAGCCCTGCGTCTCGCCGGTCTCGTCGGACGGCCACGGGTCCCGCAGGTAGAGGTCGTCGCTCGGGGTGGGCGTGAGCAGCTTGCCCAACGCCTCGTCGATTCCCAGCCGTTCGTGCTCCGTGCCGGGGGCCACGATCCGCAGCGTGCGCTCCAGCCAGGCCGAGACCGCGCCGGCCGGCGCCTCCAGCAGGGCGTCGCCGTCGGGGGAGGAGAGCGCCACGCAGATGATGCTGCGCGAGCCGGACTTCGTCGGCCACACCCGCACGTCCCCCTGGCCGCAGGGCCGGAAGACCCCCTCGACGAGCAACTCCCGCGCGAACGTCCAGTGGACGGGCGCCTCGGAGCCGACGTGGAAGGCGATGTGGACGGCGTAGGGGTCCTCGGGGCGGTAGGTGAGCCGGGCCGGCACGGGGATGCTGCGCTCCGGCGAGAGCACCAGCTGGATCTCCAGCTCACGTTCGATGACGGTGTGCATGTGCTGCGCTCCTTCACGGACTTCCGTTCCGCCAACGGCGGCGTACACAGGGGGAGAGCGCGTTGTCGGCACTTCCTTACACACCTTTCGGCAGATTTCTTTTCGCGTTGAAGTACGCGTGCGTGCGACAGAGGCGGGCAAGCTGTCGCCGCCGTCTGGTAGATGTGGACCCTTGCGCCACACGGTGGTGTTCCGACCCCGCCGCGCTGCCGCTGCCCCCACGCACCTCATACCGATACAAACGCCGACACCACGGTCGAACAGATACGGGACCCGGACATCATGAGCGCGCCATCCTCAGGATCCGCCAGCGGAAGCCCCACTGCCGGTTACTATCCGGACCCTTCCATTCCCGGATACATCCGCTACTGGAACGGTTCGGCCTGGGTGCCCGGTACGAGCCGGCCCGAGCCCCGTGAGGGCGAGGAGCTGCCCCCGCCGCCCTCGGCCGCCGCTTCGGCCGCGGCGCCCCCGGCCCCCACCGCCGCCGAACCGGCCCCCGCCGAGGAGACAGGTCCCGTCTTCCTCGACGAGGTCGCGGGCCAGGCGGCGGGACAGGGCGCGTCCGTACCGCAGCAGTCCACCGGCGCTCCCGCGGGCCAGGCGCCGGCGCAGCCCGACGGTTCGGCACCGGCCTGGCAGGCCGACGCCAACCGCCAGGCGGGCCTGCCGGGCCAGGGCGGCAACCGCGTCTCCTGGGGCCAGGACGGCCGGCCCGAGGGCCAGGGCGCCCCGGCCGAGGAGGCGCAGCAGGGCGGCCGCGCGGCCCGGGACGGCACGTTCCAGATGCGCGCGGTGAGCCCCGCGGCGCTCAAGGGCGAGGCGGAGGGCGGCCGTTCGGAGGGTGGCGCCTCCGCCGTGCCCGACCACACCGTCGGCCTCCGCCGCACCGACCTGCCGCCCCGGCAGTCCGGCCCCCCGGCGGCCCCGCAGAACTTCCAGGACCCGCAGCCGCTCCCCAACTCGGGGCAGGCGCCGCAGCAGCCGCAGCCCGGCGCCCCCGGTGTGCCGGGCCAGGCCCAGCCCGCGCCGGGGCTTCCCGGGCAGCAGGGGCCGGGGCAGCCGGGCCTGCCGGCTCAGCACCAGCCGGGCCCCGGTCACCCCGGGCCGCAGCAGGGCGTGCCGGAGCAGTCGCCCGGCTGGGCCCAGCAGGTGCACGACCTGGCGCAGGGCCCGGGGGCAGGCGGCTTCCCGGGCGGGCAGGGCGGTCCCGGTCCGGAGGGCGCGGTTCCGTGGCGTCCGCCGGTCTCCGACCCGTTCCTGGAGGCGGCGAGCAGGCAGGAACGTCCCGCCGGGCTCGGCAAGCGCTTCGCGGCCCGGCTGGTGGACGCGGTGATCACCTCGGCCGTCGCCGGCGCCGTCGCCTTCCCGCTCGTCACGGCCGGGATGGAGCACATCGAGCAGAAGATGCGCGCCGTCGAGCTGTCCGGCGAGACCGAGCAGGTCTGGCTGATCGACGGCACGACGGGCGGCTACCTCGCCGTCGTCCTCGGCGTCCTGCTCGTCTTCGGCCTGCTCTACGAGGTGCTGCCGACGGCCCGTTGGGGCCGCACGCTCGGCAAGAAGCTCTTCGGGCTGCGGGTGCTGAGCGTCGAGGCGCAGGACAAGCCGGAGTTCGTCCCGGCGCTGCTGCGCTGGCTGGTGTACGGCGGGCTCTCGCTCGTCGTCGTCGGCGTGGTGAACGCCGCCTGGTGCCTCTTCGACCGGCCGTGGCGCCAGTGCTGGCACGACAAGGTGGCCAAGACCTTCGTGGCCACCGACAGCGGCGGCCCGTCCCCGGGCGGCCTCGGCCTCTGACGTCCGGCAGCGCCCCGTCCGCCCCGCCCGTGGGCCGGACGGGGCAGCGGGTCGCTCCAACGGCACACGCGACGTGCGAGGTCCCCTGCCCCGCGCTCCACTCGGGCCATGAGTACGGAGCAGCCCGAGAACGACCCCTTCCGGAAGCCAGGCCACTCGGAACCGCCGCCCTCCGGCAGCGGCTCGCCCTACGGCAGCGCCCCGCCGCCCCCGCCGCCCGGCGGCGACCCCTACGGCGGCGGCCCACCGCCCCCGGGCGGCGGCCCGTACGGCGGCGGGCCCTACGACAACCCGTACGGGGACCGGGGCGGCGCGGCCGACCCGCTCGCCGGCATGCCGCCGCTCGCCTCGCGCGGCAAGCGGCTGCTCGCCCGCATCATCGACGCGCTGATCATCGGCATCCCGGTCGGCATCGTGATGGGCCTGATCCAGGGCGGCTACGACTGGAACGACACCGACGACTCGGCGGCCCAGGGCGGCGTCTACACCCTCGTCTACCTCATCTACGAGGGCATCATGCTGACCCGCGACGGCCAGACGCTCGGCAAGAAGGCGATGCGCATCCGGGTCGCGATGCTCTCCAACGGGGCTGTACCGCAGGGGAGTCCGGGCTGGGTCCGGGCCGTCGTCTACCAGGTGCCGCCGCTGGTCCCGTGCATCGGCTTCCTCTTCTGGCTGGTCAACGTCCTCTTCTGCACCTGGGACAAGCCGTACCAGCAGTGCGTCCACGACAAGGCCGCGAAGACGGTGGTCGTCGCCACGCCCTGACGGCTCCCGGGCAGCACGAGGGCGGTGCCACTCCGGTCGACCGGAGTGGCACCGCCCTCGTGCGTGCTCCAACTCGCGGTGACCGCTGGGCTGTTGGCCGCGCTCAGTGATGCAGCGTCGCCTCGGGGACGCGGCGGGGCGCCTCGGGGCCGGCGGCACTCGGCGCGGGCGCCGTGACGGTGGCCTGGGCGCGGTACGGGGCCCTGGCCGCGGCGGGGCGCGGGGCGGGCGTCGAGCGGGCGGCACGGAGGCGGGGTACGCCGAGCGCGGTGCCCAGGCCGAGCGCCAGCGCCACGCAGGCGATCGCCACGACGCCGGGGCCCGACTGTGTCTCCGTGAGCAGCAGCATGGCCAGTGCCGAACAGATGACGGTGGCCGAACCGTAGGCGAGCTGTGCAGGAGTCGGACGCGGCATGGCGGAATCCGTCCTCAGAGATGTGGTCGGTGGTGAGCTGGTCGATCGACTCGGTACAAACCGTGCGCCATCGAACGACTCTACGGTGCGGAATGCCCGGGCGAAAACCACGGTAAGCGTGAGCTGCCGCACGGCTCAGGTGCACAGGGGGCGCACAGTCGCACACGACCCCTCACGCCGCCGTCCTGTCCCAACTGGCGGACACCACAGGTGACTTGAGCGCGGCGCGCACCACCCGCACCACTCGTCCCTTGGGTGATCGCCGGTGATCTCCGGGGCGGGGTCGGGGAGTTCGCGACGCAGAATCGATTGTTCGCAACCGCGATGCGACGGGCGGCGCACCCGGCCACGGAGAGCCGCGCGGCCCGATGCGCGCGCCGGTGCGCCCCCGCCGGGCCCCGGGGGTCAACTCCGGTGCGGGGGAGGGGCGATGGGCCCCACGCGAGCCCGTCTCAGAGGCGCCGAGGGCGGACGGGGCATCGCCCCTCCGTGCCCAAGTGCCGCCCTCCGCCCCGTCGTTGGCCCCGCAGCCGGAACGCACCCGTCCGTCCCGCCGCCACGTCGCCCCGAACCGCTCCCCGCCGGGCCGGACGCACCCCACCGCCACCCCTGTGACGGCGCTCACGGGCCTCGTCGGAAGGCCGCACGGAGCCGGACGCCCCACCGCCTCCGGGCGCCCGAACTCGCCCCGCCTTCCGGGCGGTTGACGCATAGCACCTATAAGACGCGGACAGGGAAATAAGGTGCAAGAACGGCAATCCGGGCGTCAGGAGTCAGCTCCCCGGACGGTCATGTCACAGCCGGTGAGATGACGAGTACCGGGCATACGATCACTCATCAGGTGAACCCGGGAAGGAATTAATTTGCATCGTTGCAGGTCAAAACATGATCGGCCGTTACCCCCCTGGCGGTCGACGCGTCGGCGGGTTTAGATGCCTCTTGCGGGTCTTTCCGTCGGCCCGTCAGCTACCAGTCTCGCGGGGGAGATGTTGATCATGACCAGAGGTGGATTCGTCCAGCTTCCGGACGGCAGCGTGATCGTCGCGCTGACCATCCCGAGGCCCTACGCCGAGGTGGCGGGCGCGACCGGCCCGACGCCCGGCCGCATGACCAGCGGCATCGGCAGGGGCCTGTTCCCGGGCCCGGACCGCCCACGACCAGCGCGTTCCCGCCGGGCCGAGGAGGCGTACGCGCCACGGCGCTGGTCCGCGCACGCGGACGAGGCACACACCGTCCGCGCCGCCGGCGCCTGCCGCCGCGGCGCCGACGAGCCGCCGCGCGTACGCGTCCTGGTGCACGCGCTCAACCGGGCGCGCGCCCTCACCCGGATCCGGAACCTGGGCCTGCGTTCCGTCTATCTCAACGGGAACACCGAGCCGCCGACCGCGGACGAGGTGACCGCCGTCCTGCACCACCCCGAGGGGCTGGTGTGGCGCGCGGTACCGCTCGACGACCGCGAGTCCTGGCGTCCCATCGCCGCACTCCTGCATCCCGGGGGCCCTCGCGCCCGCACCGCGTGACCGGTAGCTGAGCACGACAGCGGCGCCCCGGACGGTCCGATCCGTCCGGGGCGCCGCTGCGTCGTCCGGTCCGCCTCAGCCCGTCGCCGGGGTGCCCGAGGTCCGGACCCCGGCCTCGGCGAACTGCTCCAGCGCCCGCCGCGTCGTCTCCTCCGCGACGCCCGCCGTGAGCGAGAGCAGGACGTGGGTGCGGAAGCCCTCGCGTACGGCGTCCAGCGCCGTCTCGCGTACGCAGTGGTCGGTGGCGATGCCGACCACGTCGACCTCCTGCACGTCGTGCCGGCGCAGCCACTCGGCGAGCGGGGTGCCCGACTCGTCCGTGCCCTCGAAGCCGCTGTACGCGGCCGTGTACGCGCCCTTGTCGAAGACCGCGTCGACCGCGCCCGCGGTGATGACCGGCGCGAAGTTCGGGTGGAATCCCACGCCTTCGGTCCCCGCGACGCAGTGCGGCGGCCAGGAGCGCACGAAGTCCGGCTCGGCGGCGAAGTGCTCCCCGGGGTCGATGTGGCGGTCGCGGGTCGCGACGACATGGCGGTACCCGGCGGAGGCGTCGCCGATCAGCTCGGTGATCTCGGCGGCGACCTCGGCCCCGCCCGTGACGGCCATGGAGCCGCCTTCACAGAAGTCGTTCTGCACGTCTACGACGATCAGTGCCCGGTGCATGGCGCGCGCCCTTCGGCGGTGAGGGATCTCGGTGGTGGTTCTCGGTCGGTCCGGCGTTCGACGCCTGAGTACCCGCGCGTCCCCTCAGGCATACTCCGTCGGCAGCACCGGCTCCCCGCGGGAGAGCTGCGTCGCCGACATGGGCAGGCCCGCGAGGGCGCGCGCGTGCCGGTCGCGCGCCGCCTCCAGCGGCTCGCGGCCGACGATCTCCCCGCCGCGCACGAGCTCCACCAGCAGCTGCCGCGAGGTGAGTTCGTCCGGCACGGGGCCCGTGCCGACGACCTCCGCCTCGGCGACGCCGTCCGCGTCCACCCGCCGCGCGGCCCACTTGGCGCCGCCCACGGACAGCTTGCCGCCCATCGACTTCTTGGCCACCGACTCCAGCGGCGCCCCGGGCTCGTCCGAGCGGGCGCGGGCGACGAGCTTGTAGACCATCGAGCAGGTCGGGTGCCCGCTGCCGGTCACCAGCTGGGTGCCGACGCCGTACGCGTCGACGGGCGCGGCGGCGAGCGAGGCGATGGCGTACTCGTCCAGGTCGCTGGTCACCACGATCTTCGTGCCGTGCGCGCCGAGTTCGTCCAGCTGCTGGCGCACCCGGTGGGCGAGGAGCAGCAGGTCGCCGGAGTCGATCCGGACGGCGCCGAGGTCGGGGCCCGCGACCTCGACGGCGGTGCGGACGGCCTCGGTGACGTCGAAGGTGTCGACGAGCAGGGTGGTGCCGCCGCCCAGCGAGTCGACCTGCGCGGTGAAGGCGTCCCGCTCGCTGTCGTGGAGCAGGGTGAACGCGTGCGCGCTGGTGCCGACGGTGGGGATGCCGTAGCGGTAGCCGGCGGCGAGGTCGGAGGTGGTGGCGAAGCCGCCGACGTAGGCGGCGCGGGAGGCGGCGACGGCGGAGAGCTCGTGGGTGCGCCGGGCGCCCATCTCCATCAGCGGGCGGCCCCCGGCCGCGTGCGCCATGCGGGAGGCTGCGGCGGCGACGGCGGAGTCGTGGTTGAGGATCGACAGGATGACCGTCTCCAGCAGCACGCAGTCGGCGAAGCTGCCCTCGACGCGCAGGATCGGCGAGCCGGGGAAGTAGACCTCGCCCTCCGGGTAGCCGTAGATGTCGCCGCCGAAGCGGTAGTCGGCCAGCCACTCCAGGGTGGGTTCGTCGACGATGCCCTGCGCGCGGAGGAAGCCCAGGATCTGCGCGTCGAAGCGGAAGTTCTCGACGGCGTCGAGCACCCGCCCGGTGCCGCCGACCACCCCGTAGCGGCGGCCGTTGGGCAGCCGCCGGGTGAAGACCTCGAAGACCGAGGCCCGGCCCGCGGTGCCCCCGCGCAGCGCGGCCTGCAGCATCGTGAGCTCGTACTGGTCGGTGAAGAGCGCCGTGGAGGGCACGTCCACCGGCAGTCCCGTGTCGCCTGTGTTCATACGGATGAGCGTACCCCAGATCTCGTCAAGTTGACGATATTCGGGGTGGGCGGCCGCGGCACCGGGGCGCGTGCCGCCGTACGGTCCGGGCCGTTTGCGCGACGTGCCACCGGTGGTGGCAGCATGGGACCTGTGAGTGTCGCGCCCTCTGAGATGGAACGCCTGGAGTCCGCCGAGGAACCCGTGGAGGTTCCCGAGCCGGACGTGCCCTGGGCGACGATCGTCCACAACGACCCGGTCAATCTCATGAGCTACGTGACCTACGTGTTCCAGGCGTATTTCGGCTACTCGAAGGACAAGGCCAAGAAGCTGATGCTGGACGTCCACCACAAGGGCCGCGCGGTCGTCTCCACCGGCAGTCGCGAGGAGATGGAACGCGACGTCCAGGCCATGCACGGCTACGGCCTGTGGGCGACCCTTCAGCAGGACCGCTGATGGCGGGGCACTTCGAGGCGACGGGCGACGGCGGAGCGGCGATCGCGCTGGACGAGGTCGAGATCTCGATCCTGCGCAGCCTCGCCGTCCAGCTCCTGGAGCTCATCGGTCCAGGACCCGAGCCAGCCGAGGGCGAGGACCCGCTGGCCGCGCTGTTCGCCGAGGGCCCGAGCGAGCCCCCGTCCGACCCGGTGCTGGCCCGGCTCTTCCCGGACGCGTACGGCGAGGGTCCCGCGGCGGGCCCGGGGAACGAGGACGGGGAGGCGCTCAGCGCGTCCTCCGAGTTCCGCCGCTACACCGAGAACGACCTGCGCGCGGGCAAGCGCGAGAACGGCCTCGCCGTGGTGCGCGCGCTGGACTCGCTCACGCCCGCGGGCGACCGGGGCGCGGTGCTCACGCTCACGTCCGAGCAGTCGCACCAGTGGCTGACGGCGCTCAACGACCTCCGGCTCGCCATCGGCACCCGGCTCGGGGTCAGCGACGACGATGACGACGAGCTCTACCGGCTCCCCGACTCCGACTCCCGCAAGCCGATGGTCATGGCGTACCTCTGGCTCGGCGGGCTCCAGGAGACCCTCGTCGAGACGCTGATTCCCTGACCCGTCCCGCTGTGTGACGGGTGCCCGCACGCGTCTCGCCATCCGGGCGGGGTGGCCGGTAATCTCCCCCGTCGAACGGCCGCTCTCGTCCCGTTTCTCTGCCTTCCGGCGCCGTCGGCGCCGCGTCGTGACCGCATTCCGCCGTCTTCACGCACGGTTGTGACGCGGTGACAGCTGTTCGTTATACGGACGGCAAAGACCGGTTAACGAAAGCATCACGACCGTCGTGACTTTGCGCACTCCGGGGCCCGATGTCCGTTATGCGGCGACCCGGGGCCCTGGCAGATTCCGCCATTCGTGATAAACCTGGCCGTTCTGTCGTGCCGACACCACCCCTGTCGCAGCACGACGGCGCTGGCCGGCCGACCGTCGGTATGCACAACTCCATCCGGGGGGATCGGGACCCGATCCGGACAGACCGGGTCGGAATGGAGAAAGGCGCACCACACATGACCTCGCAGCAGGTCGGAGAACACCGTCCGTCGGACGGTGCCCCGGGGACAGCAGCCCCGGAAATGAACGGGGAATCCGAGGAACAGGGCTATCAGCGAGGACTGGGTGCCCGGCAGATCCAGATGATCGCCATCGGCGGTGCCATCGGGACGGGCCTCTTCCTCGGCGCGGGAAAATCCATCACAAAGGCCGGGCCCAGCGTCATCCTGGCGTACGCCCTCGCCGGGCTCGTCATTTACGCGATCATGCGGGCCCTGGGCGAACTGCTCATGTACCGGCCCGTCTCCGGTTCGTTCTCGACGTACGCCCGTGAATTCCTCGGTCCCTACTGGGGTTTCGTGACGGGCTGGACGTACTGGCTGTTCTGGGTGATCACCGGCATCACCGAGGTCACGGCGGCGGCGACGTACATGCAGCACTGGTGGCCGTCCATCCCGCAATGGGTGTCGGCCCTCGTCTTCACGCTGATCCTCTACGGCGCGAACCTGATATCCGTGAAGCTCTTCGGTGAGCTGGAATTCTGGTTCTCGGCGGTCAAGGTGACCGCGATCATCGGCATGATTCTGATCGGCCTCGGCGTGATCACGCTCGGCTTCTCCGACGCCGGGCCGACCGCCTCCTTCACCCATCTCTGGGCGGACGGCGGATTCTTCCCGAACGGCGTCGGCGGCACGCTGATGACGCTGCAGATCGTGATGTTCTCCTTCCTCGCGGTCGAACTCGTCGGCGTCACCGCCGGTGAGTCCGTCGACCCGGAGAAGAATCTGCCGCGCGCGATCAAGACCGTGCCGTGGCGCATCGCGCTCTTCTACATCGGCTCGCTGATCATCATCCTGTCCGTCGTCTCCTGGACCGTCTTCGAGCCGGGCACCAGCCCGTTCGTCGCCGCCTTCCAGAAGATCGGGCTGCCGTTCGGCGCCGGCATCGTCAACTTCGTCGTGCTGACCGCGGCGCTCTCCTCCTGCAACTCCGGCATGTACTCCACCGGCCGGATGCTGCGGGACCTGGCGCTCAACGGCCAGGGCCCGAAGATGTTCACGAAGCTGACCCGGAACGGGCTGCCGCTGGTCGGCACGTCCTTCTCGGTCGCGCTGATGATGGTCGGCGTCTGGATCAACTACGAGTGGCCCTCCGAGGCGTTCGACCTCGTGGTGTCCTTCGCGACGATCTCCGGCATGTGGGCCTGGGCGATGATCCTGTGCTCGCAGCTCGTCTACCGGGCCAAGTCCGACCGCGGCGAACTGCCGGTGTCCAGCTTCCGCGCCCCCGGCGCCCCCTGGACCAGCTGGATCGCGCTGGCCTTCATCGCCATGGTGGTCGTGCTCATGGGCTTCGACGCCGAGTCCAGGGTCTCGCTCTACGGGGCACCGGTCTGGGCGGCGATCCTGACCGTCTCGTACTTCGTGATCAAGGCACGCAACCCGGAGACGTTCACCAAGACCTCTGCCTGAACCGGCGGTTGACGCCCGCGGGGCCCGTCCGTACCCACCGGGGTACGCACGGGCCCCGCGGCGTTCCCGGACGGTGGTACGCGGGCCCGTTGTCCGAGGCGTGGACAATCAACGACCGCTGGCCGGACAGACCCTGATTCGGGCGCCGGAGGTCTGCTTATCCTTGCGGCCATGCTGACCATTTCCCAGGAGCTCCACGACAAGATCGTCGCGCACGCCCGTCAGGACCACCCCGACGAAGCCTGCGGCGTGATCGCGGGGCCCGTCGGCGAGGGCCGCCCCGAGCGCTTCATCCCGATGCTGAACGCGGCCCGGTCGCCGACCTTCTACGAGTTCGACTCGGCCGACCTGCTGAAGCTCTACCGCGAGATGGACGACAACGACGAGGAGCCGGTCGTCATCTACCACTCGCACACCGCGACCGAGGCGTACCCCTCGCGCACCGATGTGACCTACGCCAACGAGCCCGGCGCGCACTACGTGCTCGTCTCCACCAGCGAGTGCGGCAACGACGAAGGGCCGTTCTCCTTCCGGTCGTTCCGCATCGTGGACGGCGAGATCAGCGAAGAAGACGTCCACATCGTCGCGAATTACTGACCGCGAGACGGAATCGTCCGCATCGTGAACCCGAGACCCGGACGCCGCACGGGGAATCGATACGATGAACCCATGGTTGTCCACGACGTGAGCGCTGACACGAAGACCCCGGGCACGCTGCTGCTCGTGGGGCGCCTGCACGTCGACCTGTGCCGCCTCGCCAGCGCCATCTGTCCCCGCGGCGCGGCGAACCCGGCCTGACGGCCGCCCCGGTCCCGCCTTCCGGCATGCCCCGTTCCGGGCCACCGCCCGGACGCGCGACGCCGGACGAGCCGTCCCGTAACGGGCCCCGCACCCCCGCGAACCCGCGCGGGCCACGCATCTCGCGCGTACGTCCGATCACGCACGCTTCCCTCCCTCCGACAGGAGTTCACCCATGGCCATCGAGGTCCGCATCCCGACCATCCTCCGCACCTACACCGACGGCCAGAAGGCCGTGGAGGGCCAGGGCGGCACCATCGGCGAGCTCTTCGCCGACCTGGAGAGCCGCCACAACGGCATCGAGAACCGCCTCGTCGAAGGCGACAAGCTGCGCCGCTTCGTGAACGTCTACCTGAACGACGAGGACGTGCGCTTCCTCGACGGCATCTCCACCCGGCTCAGCGACGGCGACAGCGTCACCATCCTTCCGGCCGTCGCCGGAGGCATGCGCTGATGCGCTACGACAGTCCGCTGGAAGCCGTGGGAAACACCCCGCTGGTGCGTCTCCCACGGCTTTCGCCGTCCGAGGACGTCCGGGTCTGGGCGAAGCTGGAGGACCGCAACCCCACCGGCTCCGTGAAGGACCGGCCCGCGCTGCACATGATCGAGCAGGCGGAGAAGGACGGGCGGCTCACCCCGGGCTGCACGATCCTGGAGCCGACCTCGGGCAACACCGGCATCTCGCTGGCGATGGCCGCGAAGCTCAAGGGCTACCGGATCGTCTGCGTCATGCCGGAGAACACCAGCGAGGAGCGGCGCCAACTGCTCGCCATGTGGGGCGCGGAGATCATCTCCTCGCCCGCGGCGGGCGGTTCGAACACCGCGGTGCGGGTCGCGAAGGAGCTCTCGGCCGAGCACCCGGACTGGGTGATGCTCTACCAGTACGGCAACCCCGACAACGCGGGTGCCCACTACGCCACGACCGGGCCCGAGATCCTCGCCGACCTGCCCTCCGTGACGCACTTCGTCGCCGGGCTCGGCACCACGGGCACCCTCATGGGCGTCGGCCGGTACCTGCGTGAGCACCGTCCCGGGGTCGCGGTCGTCGCCGCCGAGCCGCGCTACGACGACGTCGTCTACGGCCTGCGGAACCTCGACGAGGGCTTCGTGCCCGAGCTGTACGACGAGTCCGTCCTCACCACGCGGTTCTCGGTGGGCTCCGAGGACGCGATCACCCGCACCCGTGAACTCCTGGAGCAGGAGGGCATCTTCGCGGGAGTCTCCACAGGAGCCGCGCTGCACGCGGCACTTGGCGTCGCCCGCAAGGCACAGCGCGCGGGCGAGAGCGCCGACGTGGTGTTCGTCGTCGCGGACGGCGGCTGGAAGTACCTCTCGACGGGCATCTACACGGCCCGTTCCACCGAGGAGGCCGTCGAGGCCCTCCACGGCCAGCTCTGGGCCTGACCCCGCGAACCCCGCGCCCCGCCTCAGGGGCGCGGGGAACTGCGCGCGGCGCCCCTCACCCCTCCGTGAGCTCGCGCACCCGGTCCCAGAGCTCGGCGTCCACCTCGCCCGCGCGGCGCCGGAAGCCCCTCAGCGAGACCTGCCGCAGCTCGTCCGTCTCCAGGAAGCTCTGCCGCCCCCGCGCGTCGTCCACCGCACCGGGCGGAAGCGCGAGGACGCCGGGCCGCTCGTCCTCGGCCCGCCGGCTGGTGATCTTCGCGACGCGGGCGCCGTCCCGGCCCACCGAGAGCACCAGGCAGGGCCGGTCCTTGCTGCCGGGCCCGTCCTCGTACGGCACCTCGGCCCACCAGATCTCACCGGGCAGCGGCCCGGCGCCGGGTGCGAGGCCGGCGGGGGAGCGGCGGCGTACCCGTGCGGAGGGGCGGCGCGGGCCCAGCCGGCCCCGCCCGTCGATGAGCGCCGCGACCAGCGCGAGTACCACGACGGCGCCCAGGGCCAGCCACCACAAGGTGTCCACCGCTGCTGCCTCCTGCCTGCTTCCGTCCTGGTTGCTCTCCCCAAGATCACGGATTGCCGACGGTACCCCGGCTCGGTGATTCCGCCCACACCACAGCGCTCCCGGGGAGTCACCCGGCCCGCCGCGGCTTACGCTCGATGGTCCCGCCCCTCGCCCCGGCAAGGGGTATCCACCCCGGCCGCCAACGGAGGTTCCCGCTCCATGAAGCTCACCGTCGTCGGCTGTTCCGGGTCGTTCCCCTCCGCGGACTCGGCCTGTTCGAGCTACCTCGTCGAGGCCGACGGGTACCGGCTGCTCCTCGACATGGGCAACGGCGCGCTCGGTGAGCTGCAGCGGCACTGCGGGCTGTACGACCTGGACGCCGTGGCCCTGAGCCACCTGCACTCCGACCACTGCGTCGACATGTGCGCGTACTTCGTCGCCCGTTACTACCGGCACGAGGGCGGACGGTGCGGCAGGATCCCGGTCTACGGTCCGGAGGGCACCGAGCGGCGGCTGACCGTGGCCTACGGGGACACCCCCTCGGACAGCGCGATGAGCGAGGTCTTCGACTTCCACGACCTCTCGCGCACCTCCCGTTTCGACCTCGGCCCGTTCGCGGTCCGCGCGGTGGAGGTGGCGCACCCGGTCACCGCGTACGCGTTCCGGGTCGAGCACCGGGAGAGCGGCAAGGTGCTCGTCTACTCGGGAGACACCGGGCCGAGCGCCGCGCTGGACGAGCTGGCCACCGGCGCGGACCTCTTCCTGTGCGAGGCGTCCTTCACGCACGGCAAGGAGGACATCCCGGACCTGCACCTGACCGGCCGCGAGGCCGGCGAGTGCGCCCGGCGCGCGGGCACCGGACGTCTGGTGCTCACCCACGTACCCCCGTGGACGGACCCGCAGATCAACCTGCGGGACGCCAAGGACGTGTTCGGCGGACCGGTCGAACTCGCCCGCCCGGCAGGCGTGTACGAGATCTGAACGACCCCGGTACGCCGGAAGCAGGACGAAGGCGCCCGGAACCGCCAAGGGTTCCGGGCGCCTTCGTCGTGTGCGCGGGGATCAGCTCTTGAACTGGGCCTTGTCCTCGGCCTCGATCTCCTCGTCGGACTCGCGGCCCGGCGTCGGGATGTTGAACTTGGTGATCGCGAAGCGGAAGAGCACGTAGTACACCGCCGCGAAGCAGAGGCCGACCAGGACCAGGAGCCACGGCTTGGTGGCGATGCCGAGGTTGAGCACGAAGTCGATCGCGCCGGCGGAGAAGCCGAAGCCGTCCTTCATGCCGAGTGCCCAGGTCAGGGCCATGGAGACACCGGTCAGCACCGCGTGGATGCCGTACAGCACCGGCGCGAGGAACATGAAGGTGAACTCGATCGGCTCGGTGACGCCGGTGACGAAGGCGGTCAGCGCGAGCGAGAGCATCATGCCGCCGACGACCTTGCGGCGCTCGGGGCGGGCGCAGTGGTAGATCGCGAGGCAGGCGGCGGGCAGCGCGAACATCATGATCGGGAAGAAGCCGGTCATGAACTGTCCGGCCGTGGGGTCACCGGCCAGGAAGCGCGCGATGTCGCCGTGCTTGCCCTCGTACTCGCCGGCCTGGAACCAGGGGAAGGAGTTGAGCAGGTGGTGCATGCCGACGGGGATCAGCGCGCGGTTGGCCACACCGTAGATGCCGGCGCCGACGGAGCCCGAACCGACCAGCCACTCACCGAAGTTGTGCAGACCCGTGCCGAGCACCGGCCAGATGTAGCCGAAGGCGATACCGATCAGCAGGCTCGCGAACGCGGAGACGATCGGCACCAGACGGCGGCCGCCGAAGAAGCCGAGCCAGTCGGGCAGCTTCTTGCGGCTGTACCGCTGGTAGAGCAGGGCGACGACGATGCCGATCACGACGCCGCCGAGCACCCCCGCGTCGACGGGCGGCGCCACCTGGACGATCTTCCCGTCCTGGACCTCCTCGACCTTCGGCATGCTGCCGTCGGTGAAGGTGCCGAGCACGTTCTTGAAGACGAGGTAGCCGACGACGGCCGCGAGGCCGGTCGAGCCGTCCGCCTTCTTCGCGAAGCCGACGGCGATACCGACGGCGAACAGCAGCGGCATGTTGTCGAGCAGCGCGCTGCCGCCGGCCGCGAGGAACTCGGCTATGCGGTTCAGGAAGGCCGGGAAGTTCGCCCGGCCCAGCATGTCGTCCTGACCCAGCCGCACCATCAGCGCCGCGGCGGGCAGCGTGGCGATCGGCAGCATCAGGCTGCGGCCGATCCGCTGCGCCGTCGCCATGACGGCGGAGCCGCGGCTTGGCTTGTCGTCGGCGGTTGCCGTGGACATCAACTTCCTCCAGGGGACATGAAGCCGCCAGGGGCAGCGATCCAGTGGGGACCGGGAGGGAGGCGGCGGCTCCGTACGGCCGTGCGGCCGCGAGGTCTGAGCCAGTAGTGGTTTAGACCATTATTAGCACGGCGGCCGGGGGCTGAGGAATAGTCGATTTCCGTTTGTCCCCGTTGTCCGGATGACGGCCCGGATGCGGGTGCCAAGCCGGGACGAAAGCGCCGCAATCACCGGCCCGCAACTCCCCTGAGTACGGGGCCGCTTGACGCCCGCCACGCACGCCGCCGCCCCCGCACCGGAGGGCCGGTGGTGCGGGGGCGGAGCGGTACGGGGAGCCCGGCGGTCAGCCGTGGGCCGTCACTTGGTGTTGTCCTTCTCGATCTCCTCGGCGACCTCTTCCGGCTCGCGGCCCGGCGTCTTCAGATCGAACTTGACGATGGCGAAGCGGAAGACGGCGTAGTAGACCGCCGCGAAGCACAGTCCGATCGGGATGATCAGCCACGGCTTCGTCGCCAGGCCCCAGTTGATGACGTAGTCGATCAGTCCGGCCGAGAAGCTGAAGCCGTCGTGCACCCCGAACGCCCAGGTCACCGCCATCGAGACGCCGGTGAGGACCACGTGCAGCACGTACAGCAGCGGGGCGACGAAGAGGAAGGAGAACTCGATCGGCTCGGTCACGCCGGTCACGAAGGACGTCAGCGCCGTGGACAGCATCAGACCGCCGACGACCTTCCGGCGCTCGGGCCGCGCGCAGTGCGTGATCGCCAGCGCGGCGGCCGGCAGCGCGAACATCATGATCGGGAAGAACCCGGTGAGGAACTGGCCCGCGTCCGGGTCGCCCGCCAGGAAGCGGTTGATGTCACCGTGCACGACCTCGCCGTCCGGCTTGGTGTAGCTGCCGAACTGGAACCACATGAAGGTGTTCAGGAACTGGTGCAGGCCGATCGGGATCAGCGCCCGGTTCGCGACGCCGAAGATGCCCGAGCCCCACGAGCCCAGATCCGTCAGCCACTTGCTGAAGTCCACCAGCGCCTGGCCGACCGGCGGCCACACCCACTGGCACAGGCAGGCGAAGGCCAGCGCGACGAACGCCATGATGATCGGGACGAGCCGGCGTCCGTTGAAGAAGCCCAGCCAGTCGACGAGCTTCACGCGGTGGAAGCGCTGCCAGAACCAGGCCGCCAGCAGACCCATGATGATGCCGCCGAACACGCCCGGGTTCTGGAACGTGGGCAGCTCCGTCTCCCCGTTCTCGCCCAGGCACGTCTTGTCCGTGAAGGTCATCCCGGAGGGGCACTCGGGGAACTGCTGGAGGATGTTGTAGTACACGAGGAACCCGGCGACGGCGGCCAGCGCCGTCGAGCCGTCCGCCTTCTTCGCCATCCCGATCGCCACGCCGACGCAGAACAGCAGCGGCAGTCCGAGCGCCGAGTCGAGGAGCGCGCCGCCGGCGCCGAGGAAGACCTTCGCGACGTTGTCCCAGCCGAGCCCCTCCTCGCCGAAGACGTCGGCCTGGCCGAGGCGGTTGAGGATGCCGGCGGCGGGGAGGACGGCGATGGGCAGCTGGAGGCTGCGGCCCATCTTCTGCAGCCCCTGGAAGAACGCCGCCCGGCGCTTCTTCCCCTGCGGCACGGCCGCTGCACTGGAACTCACCGCAACTCCTCCCGACCGTCGGACCCGTGGGCGCCGACTCCCACCGCTTGGCGCATACTGGTGTAGACCTCTCGCGAGGTACGGACGCGCGCCGGGTCGTCCCGGAGCGCCGGGTGACGCCATCATTCGCCAGTCCACGGGCACCCGCCCGCAAAGCTGGGCCGAACGTGGGCACTCCTCCGGAAACATGGGGCACGCCCCGCACACGCCCGCCCCACTTCAGTGGGCCGAGACATCAGGAGAGAGACATGGCCAGCAAGGCTGAGAAGATCGTCGCCGGGCTCGGCGGCCTGGAGAACATCAGCGAGGTCGAGGGCTGCATCACCCGCCTCCGCACCGAGGTCGAGGACCCGGCGCTGGTGGACGAGGCCGCGCTCAAGGCCGCGGGCGCGCACGGCGTCGTCAAGATGGGTACGGCCGTGCAGGTCGTCATCGGCACCGACGCCGACCCCATCGCCGGGGAGATCGAAGACATGATGTGAGCCCCACCGGCTCATGGTGAAGGGCCCGGTCCCCGGAGGGGGACCGGGCCCTTCACCATGAGCCCGGAAGGGGCGCGGGGAACTGCGCGATCAACCACCACGCACCCGCGGCCGGGGACGTACGGACAGGGGCACCCCCTCGTCGGCGCGAGGAGCCGGACAGGCTCTAGGCTCGCCCCCATGTCTCGTATCGACGGCCGTACGGCCGACCAGTTGCGCCCCGTCTCCATCGAACGCGGCTGGAGCAAGCACGCCGAGGGCTCCGTGCTGATCTCCTTCGGCGACACCAAGGTCCTGTGCACCGCCAGCGTCACCGAGGGCGTGCCCCGCTGGCGCAAGGGCAGCGGCGAGGGCTGGGTCACCGGCGAGTACGCCATGCTGCCCCGCGCCACCAACACCCGCGGCGACCGCGAGTCCGTACGCGGCAAGATCGGCGGACGCACCCACGAGATCTCCCGTCTCATCGGGCGCTCGCTGCGCGCCGTCGTCGACTTCAAGGCGCTGGGCGAGAACACCATCGTCCTCGACTGCGACGTCCTTCAGGCCGACGGCGGCACCAGGACGGCGGCGATCACCGGCGCGTACGTCGCGCTGGCCGACGCCGTGGCCTGGGGTCAGGAGAAGAAGCTGATCAAGGCCAAGAACCAGCCGCTGACCGGCACCGTCTCCGCCGTCAGCGTCGGCATCGTCGGCACGGACGGCACCCCGCTGCTCGACCTGTGCTACGAGGAGGACGTCCGCGCCGAGACCGACATGAACGTGGTCTGCACCGGTGACGGCCGCTTCGTCGAGGTCCAGGGCACCGCCGAGGGCCAGCCCTTCGCGCGCGAGGAACTGGACGCGCTGCTCGACCTCGCCGCCAAGGGCTGCGCCCAGCTCGACGGGGCGCAGCGGCAGGCGCTCGGAAAATAACTCCGGATATCTCGCTCCAGGGCGAAACTTTGCGCGCGCTTTACGCGTCTCACCGAGTACGGGCCGCACGGGTCATGCCGTGCGGCCCGGCCACGCGGCCCACCGGGGCCACGGGGGGACGGACACGAGAAGAGGGGCTCTGCCCGTGCGACGCCGTACCGCGCTCATCACCGCCGCCAGTTCCGCCGCGCTCGCCGCTTTCGCGGTGACGGGCTGCGGCGCCGTCGACAAGGCGCTCGACTGCGCCAACACGGCCGTCACGGTCGCCGAGGCGGCCGACGATCTCCAGCAGGCCGTCGGCCAGGCCGGGGAGGACCCGACCCAGGCGAAGGAATCGCTCGACAAGATCGACAAGAACCTCGACAAGATCGGGGAGAGCACCGGCGACGCCGACGTCAACAAGGCCGTGGACGACCTCAACCAGGCCGTCGGCGACGCCCAGCAGTCCGTCGAGGAGGGCAAGCCCGTCAAGTTCGCGCCCGTCGGGGACGCGGCCGACGAGCTGACCAAGGTCTGCACCCCGGGCTGACCAGGCCTGCCCGTCCGAGCCCCGCCCGGCACCGGGCGGGGCGGCGCCGGGCTGGATAATCGGGCGCATGAGCAGCTCCAGCCCCCAGCGCCTGATCCTCGCCACCCGCAACGCGCACAAGGTCGGCGAACTCCGCGCGATCCTCGCCGAGGCCGACCTCGGCTTCGAACTCGTCGGCGCCGACGCCTACCCCGAGGTCCCCGAGGTCAAGGAGACCGGGGTGACCTTCGCCGAGAACGCGCTCCTGAAGGCCCACGCCCTCGCCCGCGCCACCGGCCTGCCCGCCATCGCCGACGACTCAGGGCTCTGCGTCGACGTGCTCGGCGGGGCGCCCGGCATCTTCTCGGCCCGCTGGTCCGGCCGGCACGGCGACTTCGTCCGGCCCGGCGACAGCAACGTCGACCGCGCCAACCTCGAACTGCTGCTGGCCCAGCTCGCCGACATCGCCGAGGAGCACCGCTCGGCCCACTTCGCCTGCGCCGCCGCGCTCGCCCTGCCCGACGGCACGGAACGCGTCGTCGAGGGCCGGATGCCCGGCACCCTGCGCCACGAGCCGTCCGGCGACGGCGGGTTCGGCTACGACCCGATCCTCCAGCCCGAGGGCGAGACCCGTACGGCCGCCGAGCTCTCGCCCGAGGAGAAGAACGCCATCAGCCACCGCGGCAGGGCCTTCCGCGCGCTGGTGCCCGTGCTGCGCGAGGTCCTCGACTGAACCGCCCCTCCCGCGGGCCCCGTTGACCGGCGGCAGGCCCCCGGAACAGCGAGAAGCCGGGTGGCCGCTCCTCGATGCGGCCGCCCGGCTTCGTGCTGTGCGGCGGAAGGGATTCGAACCCTCAAGCCCTGTCACGGGCCACTGGACCTAAACCAGCTGCGTCGCCTGCTGCGCCACCGCCGCGTGCCGGGCCATCGTATCCGCCCGGACGGGCGAGGGGCATCCGACGTGGTGCCAGGACGACAGCTACCGGCCACGGGTGACGCACCCTCAGCGGGCGGCCCCGCGCCCCTCGTCGCCGGGCCCGTCCGGGCCGACGAGGAACACGGGGCGGCCCGCCGCCGGGCCCGCCTAGAAGGTGGGTTCCGGCTTCTGGGCCCTGGCCATGTCCTCCGCCTCCTGCTGGGTGGCGACGGCGGGCGGCGAACCGGCCAGCGGCTGCTGCGCCGTCTCCTTGAGGCAGAGCACGGTGATCATGCCGACCAGGCCGGCCGCCGAGACGTAGTACGCGGGGGCCATGCTGTCGCCGGTGGTGTTGACCAGGTACGTCATCACCGTGGGCGCCGTACCGCCGAAGATCGAGACGGCGATGTTGTAGCCGATGGAGAGGCCGCCGTAGCGCACGTTGGTGGGGAACAGCGCGGGCAGCGTCGCGGACATCGCGCCGAGCAGGCAGACCAGGCAGGCGCCGAGAATCATCAGGCCGAGCAGCACGAACACGAAACTGCCCTGCTGGAACAGCCAGAAAGCGGGCACCGTCAGCAGCAGGAATCCGGCCATTCCCGCCATCAGAACGGGCTTGCGTCCCCGCCGGTCGCTGAGCCGGCCGACCCGGTGGATGACGAGCATCATCGCGACCATGGCGATGATGGCGGCGATGAGTTCCATGGAGTTCTCGTAGCCCAGTTCCTCGGTGAGGTAGGCGGGCATGTACGAGGTCAGCATGTAGTGGCAGATGTTGTACGCCGCGACGAGTCCGATGCAGATCAGCAGGGTCCGCCACTGCTTGGCGAAGATCGTCTTGAACTCCTGCTGCGGGGCGTGTTCGGCCGCGACGGGCGCGGTCTCCTCGCCGTTCTCGCCGGCCTGCGGCTTCTCGTTCTGCTTGGGCTTCGCGGCCTGTTCCGCGGCGAGTTTCTGGAAGGCCGGAGTCTCCTCCAGCTTCATCCGCAGGTAGAGACCGACCAGGCCGATCGGCCCGCCGATGAGGAAGGGGATGCGCCAGCCCCAGGACTCCATCGCCTCGGTGCCCAGAGTGGTGTTCAGGACGAGGATCAGACCCGCGGCACCGGTGTAGCCGGCGAGGGTGCCGAACTCCAGGTAACTGCCGAAGAATCCGCGCTTCTTGTCCGGCGCG
The DNA here is from genome assembly GCF_012726235.1 of Streptomyces sp. HNM0574. Classification (GTDB taxonomy): domain Bacteria; phylum Actinomycetota; class Actinomycetes; order Streptomycetales; family Streptomycetaceae; genus Streptomyces. The sequence goes on along the minus strand of NZ_JAASAH010000002.1, from coordinate 214,940 downwards.
TATTCCGCGATGAACGTGGCCGCTCCGCCGTATTCACCACCGGTGGAGAAGCCCTGCACCATGCGGCACACGAGCAGCAGGATCGGCGCGGCGATGCCGATCGAGGCGTAGCCGGGCAGCAGGCCGATGCAGAAGGTGCCGACCGCCATCAGGATCATGGTCAGGGCCAGGACCTTCTTGCGGCCGATGCGGTCGCCGAGTGGTCCGAAGAAGAGCCCGCCGAGCGGCCGGACGAGGAACGAGGCCGCGAACGTGGTGAACGCGGCCAGCAGCTGCGTCGCTCCCTCACCGGGGAAGAAGACGTGGCCGATGGTCACGACGAGGTACGCGAAGATGCCGAAGTCGAACCATTCCATGGCATTGCCGAGTGCGGCTGCCTTGGTGGCGCGGCGGACGGTCGCCTCGTCGGTGACGGTGATGTCGCTGCGTCGGATCTTGGGCTGTGTTCTGCGTTTTATGGCCCGGTAGAGGAGTCGGTGCCGTTTGACGGCATCCGGATCGGGGGCCGGGGCCTCGGTAGTCATGCGTTCAATCTGTACCGCACACCGTGACCCCGTTGCACGCCCCACCCCGGTCCACCCGGGCGGATTGTCCCCAACTGCGTTGGGATGACAGTCGAATTCGCCGGGCGGAATTCTCCGTTCAGGCCCTCTCGGGAGCTCGCGAAGCCCTCTCAGGCCCCGAGCTTGAGGTCCTTGATGAGCTTCGCGACGTGTCCGGTGGCCTTCACGTTGTAGAACGCGTGCTCCACCTTTCCGTCCTCGCCGACGATGACGGTCGAGCGGATGACGCCGGTGACGGTCTTGCCGTAGAGCTTCTTCTCGCCGAAGGCGCCGTAAGCCTGCATCGTGGCCTTGTCCGGGTCCGAGACCAGGGTGACCTTCAGGTCCTCCGTCTCCCGGAACTTCGCCAGCTTCTCCGGCTTGTCCGGGGAAACGCCGATCACGTCATAACCGGCTCCGGCGAGCAGCTCCAGATTGTCCGTGAAGTCGCAGGCTTGTTTTGTGCATCCCGGGGTAAGCGCAGCGGGGTAGAAGTACACGATCACCTTGCGGCCCTTGTGCGCCGCGAGGGAAACGTCGTTGCCGTCCGCGTCGGAGAGGGTGAAGTCGGGTGCCGCGTCACCGGGTTGCAGTCGCTCGCTCATCGGCGCTGTGCTCCTTGGGAAAGGGAGGGCTTAAGGACAAGGGTCGTCGCCCGAGCCTAGCCGGAGGCCGTCTGCCGGGGGTGGCGTGGGGCGAGCGGGGCGACGAGCTGACAGACTGTCCGGCAGCCAGGTGTGACGCACGAGTACGAGTGACAGCGACGGAGGCAGCGCGGTGCCGGAAGCAAGGACCCCCGCGGACATCGAGGCGGACATCGTCCGCAGGCGGCAGGAGCTGGCCGTCGCGCTGGACGAGATCGCCGTACGCGTCCATCCCAAGACCATCGCCGACGACGCCAAGGCCAAGGCCAGGGCCGCGGTCGACCGGACGGCCGGACGGGCCTACGTCGCGGCGAACCGCGCGATCTCGGACGTACGGTCCCAGTTCGTCGGTGAGGACGGAGCCCCGCGCATGGAACGGGTCGTCCCCACCGCGGTCGCGGCCGCCGTCGTGATCGGCGGCCTGTGCCTGCTCTCCTCCCGCCGCGACCGGAAGTAGCGGGGCGCGCGGACGGCCGTTCCGGAACGGACGGCTCCGGGACGGGGCGCGGGCGGGCTGGGTTACCGTCTAGCCGTGAGTTCCGAGACGTCCACCCACCAGGCCGGTGCGGCCGCCAGTGCCGCGCACCACGACAAGCTGCCCATCCGGATGCTGCACGACCGTGTGCTCGTGAGCACCGACGGCGAGGACGGCGAGCGCCGCTCCTCGGGCGGCATCGTCATCCCCGCGACCGCCGCCGTCGGGCGCCGGCTCGCCTGGGCCGAGGTCGTCGCCGTCGGCCAGAGCGTGCGGACGGTGGAGGCGGGGGACCGGGTGCTGTACGACCCGGAGGACCTGGCCGAGGTCGAGGTCCGCGGCGTGGCCTACGTGCTGATGCGGGAGCGCGATCTGCACGCGGTCGCCGCCGAGCGCATCCAGGGCTCCGAGGACTCCACGGGCCTGTACCTCTGACGGCAGCCGAACGGCCCGCCCACCGCTCCTCGCGGTGGGCGGGCCGTTCGCATGCGCAGAGGCGCGGTCCGGTTTACGGGTACGGGCCCTGGGCGGTGCCGCCGTCCCAGCCGCCACCGCCCGGATCACCGGTGGTGCCGCCGTCCTCGCCGCCCGGGCCGCCGGTCGTACCGCCCTGGTCGCCGCCGCCCGGATCGCCGCCGGTGGTGCCGCCCTCGACGCCGCCCGTGGGCGGGATGCCCGGGCCCGAGGTGGGCGGCGGGCCGGTCGGCTCGTCGGTGGGCGGGGGCTCGGTGCCGGGCGGGGTGGTCGGCTCCTCGCTGCTGGGCGGGGGCTCGGTGGTCGGCTCCTCCGAGCTCGGCGGCTCGGTGCCGGGGCTCTCCGTGCCGGGGGAGCTGGGGACCTGCGCGTTGCCGCCGGTCTCCAGCTCGAACTGGGTGACGGGCTCGCCCTCCAGCGCCTCCCGGGTGTAGTCCGCCCAGATCTGCGCGGGGAAGCCGCCGCCGTTGACGCGGGGCTGTCCGGCGGCGCCGTACAGCGGCTTCTGCGCGCCGGTGTCGGTGTCCTGGCCCATCACGCTGATCACGGTGGCGAGTTCGGGGGTGTAGCCCGCGAACCAGGCGGCCTTGTCCTCCTCGGCGGTGCCGGTCTTGCCGGCCGCGGGGCGTCCGGCCGCCTGCGCGGCGGTGCCGGTGCCGCCCTCGACGACGCTCTCCAGCACGGCGGTGGTGGAGTCGGCCGCGCTGCGCGGGACCTTCTGCTTGGGCGTCGTCTCGGGCAGGTCGACGGCCTCGCCGCCGTGGGTGACCTTCTCGACCATGGTGTACGGGCCGTGCCTGCCGTGGTTGGCGAGCGTGCCGTACGCCTGGGCCATGTCCAGCGGGGAGGCGGTGGCGACGCCGAGGGAGATGGAGCCGTCCTCGGGCATGTTCGGGGTGCCGGCGGGGAGGCCGAGGTCGATGGCGGTCTGCTTGACCGTCTTCGGACCGACGTCGACGCCCATCTGGGCGAAGACCGAGTTCACGGACTTGTCCATCGCGGTGGAGACGGGGATCTCGCCGTACGACTTGTGGTCCTCGTTCTCGGGTGCGTAGCCCGTGCCCTGGCCGTTGTTCACCACCTCGCGCTTGTTGGTGCCGTCGTAGGTGGTGTCGGCGGTGATCGGCTGGCCGTCCTGGGTCTGCGAGCCGTTCTGCAGCGCGGAGGTGAAGATGAACGGCTTGAACGTCGAACCGACCTGGTACGCCCGGCGGGTGGCCATGTTCACGAACTGCTTGGTGTAGTCCTCGCCGCCGTACATCGCGACGATCTTCCCGTCCCGCGGGTCGACGGAGGCGCCGCCGGTGCGGACGTGCTCGTCGACCTTGCGGGCCTCGGGGTCGAGCTGGGAGAGCAGCCGGTCGTCGACGGCCTTCGCCATGGCCTTCTGCTTGTCGCGGTCGAGCGTCGTGGTGATGCGGTAGCCGCCGGCGGCGAGGTCCTGCTCCTCGACGATGTCGTTGCCGATCAGGTGGTTCTTCACGGCCTCGACGAGATAGCCGCGCTCGCCGGAGAGACCGGTCGGCGGCTTGGCCGGGTCCGGGTCGGGGAACTTCATGCCGTCCCGGTCGGACTGGCTCAGCCAGCCCTCCTTCACCATGCCGTCCAGGACGTAGTTCCAGCGGGCCACGGCCCGGCCCCGGTTCTCCGGGTGGGCGCGGGTGTCGTAGGCGCTGGGGGCGTTGACCAGTGCGGCGAGGTAGGCGCCCTCGGCGGTGGAGAGCTCGACGGCGTCCTTGCCGTAGTACGCCTGGGCGGCGGCCTGGACGCCGTACGCGTTGCGGCCGAAGTAGCTGGTGTTGAGGTAGCCGCGGAGGATCTCGTCCTTGCTGACCTCGTTGTCCAGCTTGAGCGCGATGAAGAATTCCTTGGCCTTGCGGGTGAGCGTCTGCTCCTGGCCCAGGTAGTAGTTCTTCACGTACTGCTGGGTGATGGTCGATCCGGACTGCTTGCTTCCGCCGGTGAGCATGTTCCAGCCCGCGCGGAGCATGGCCTTCGGGTCGACGGCCGACTCGTGGTAGAACTCGCGGTCCTCGGCGGCCAGGACGGCGTGCTGGGTGGTCTTCGGGATCTGCGAGAGGCTGACGCTCTCCCGGTTGACCTCGCCGTCCCGCGCGATCTGGCTGCCGTCGGAGTAGAGGTAGACGTTCGTCTGGGCGCGGGCTGCGTCGTTCGGCGAGGGGATGTCGACGAGCTGGTAGCCCGCGATGAGCCCGCCGGTGAGGACGAGGAGCACCAGCAGCACCCCGCCCAGCACCATCCGCCAGGTGGGGATCAGCCGCCGCAGTCCGGTGCGGCGGCGCCCGGTGGCCTCGTCGGCGGGGTCGGGCCGGGGCTCCCAGCCCTCGTCGCCGCCTTTCGGCTCGTCACTCATGTCTTCGGGGACTCCTCGTCCAGACTCGGGCGATTCGGTCGTACGCCCCATAAAACACTGTCACATCATCCGCACCCGGGTCGGGTGCGGGCCTGCCGTCCGGGCCGCTCACGGCGGGTCGGACGCGTACCGTGCGTCACTTCTGCCGCTGAATAATGGGTGGTTGCCCGTTCGGGGCCCCGGCTAGGCTGCCTCGCTTCGGATTCGCTTCGGTTCTGTTCTCGGATCTCTGCTCTGCCGTGCTCCGGACTCGCTCCGGGGCCGTGCGGCCCCCGGCTTTTCGAATCCGACCGTTTCCGACTGGTCCTGCTAGAGAGAAGACGGGGAAGGAGCCCGAAAGGATGCGTGGTTTACGTCTCTATTTCGCGGTAGCGGCCAGTGGCTTCCGCCGTTACGCGACCTACCGGACCGCCACGGCGGCGGGCGTCTTCACCAACACCGCCTTCGGGTTCATCCTCGCCTACACCTTCATCGCCCTCTGGAGCGAGCGCCCCCATCTGGGCGGATACGACCAGTCGCAGGCGCTGACCTTCGTCTGGACCGGGCAGGCGCTGCTGGCGGCGGCCGCACTCATCGGCGGAGGGTTCCAGGAGGAGCTCCAGGATCGTATCCGGAGCGGAGACGTCGCCGTCGACCTGTACCGGCCCGCCGACCTCCAGCTCTGGTGGCTCGCCGCCGACCTCGGCCGGGCCGCCTTCCACCTGCTCGGCCGCGGCGTCGTGCCGATGGCCGTCGGCGCCCTCGTCTTCGACCTCGCGCTGCCGTCCTCGCCCTGGCACTGGGCGCTGTTCCTGCTGTCGGCCGCGCTCGGCATCGTCACCGGCTTCGGGCTGCGCTACCTCTTCGCGCTCAGCGCCTTCTGGCTGCTGGACGGGACGGGGCTGAACATGCTGAGCACCCTGCTGAGCATGTTCTTCTCCGGGATGCTGCTGCCGCTCACGGTCTTCCCCGGCGCCTTCGGCGAGGTCGTACGCCAACTGCCCTGGGCGGCGACGCTCCAGGTGCCGGCGGACGTCCTGCTGGGCGAGTACCCCGGGTGGGCGGTGCTGGAGGCGCTGGCCTTCCAGGCGGTGTGGATCGTGGCGCTGTTCGCCGCAGGCCGGGCGCTCCAGGCGCTCGCGACCCGGAAGGTGGTCGTCCAGGGTGGCTGAGGGGACTCTCGAAGAGGCCGCGCCCGCACGGGAGTCGGGGCTCCACGACGGCGAGCGCGAGCCCGGGTGGGCCGGGCGGGCGCTGTGGGGCGTACGGGCCTACGGCTTCGTCGTCGCCATGTGGGTGCGCTCCGCGCTGGCGTACCGGGCCTCGTTCCTGCTGCTCGCCGTGGGCAGCTTCGTGACGACCTGTCTCGACTTCGTCGCGATCATGATCATGTTCTCGCACGTCGACGCGCTCGGCGGCTTCTCGCTGCCCGAGGTCGCCTTCCTGTACGGGGTCGCCTGCACCGCCTTCGGCCTCGCCGACCTGCTGCTCGGCAGCTTCGACCGGATCGGCGCCCGCATTCGCGACGGCAGCCTGGACACGCTGCTGGTGCGTCCCGTCCCCGTCCTGGCGCAGGCGGCGGCCGACCGGTTCGCGCTGCGGCGGCTCGGGCGGATCACCCAGAGCGGGCTGGTGCTCGGCTGGTCGCTGACCCGGCTGGAGATCGACTGGACGGCCGCCAAGCTGCTCATGCTGCCCGTGATGCTGCTCAGCGGGACCGTGATCTTCTGCGCGCTGTTCGTCCTCGGCGGCGCCGTGCAGTTCTGGACGCAGGACGCGGCCGAGGTGCAGAACAGCTTCACCTACGGCGGGGTGACCCTGCTCCAGTACCCGCCGACGGTCTTCGCCACCGACCTGGTGCGCGGGGTGACCTTCGTGGTGCCCCTCGCCTTCGTCAACTGGCTGCCCGCGCTGTGGATCCTGGGCCGGGACGACCCGCTGGGCCTGCCGGGATGGCTGGATTTCGCCGCCCCACTGGTCGCCGCCGGATGCTGCGCGGCGGCGGGCGTGGTGTGGCGCGCGGGCCTGCGGGCGTACCGGAGCACGGGGAGCTGAACGCCGTCCGGCGGGGTGGGGGCGGCCGATGAGGGGGCGCAGTCCGTGTGCCGCGGGTGCGTGTGGGCTTGTTCGCGCAGTTCCCCGGGCCCCTTTCGGGGCGCGGACTCACGACAGGAAGGAGAGCGCGCGTGATGGGTGACGGGTTCATCGAACTGGACGGTGTGGAGAAGGTCTTCTCCGTACGCCGCCGGGCCGGGCTGCTGCGGCGGGAGCGGCACGAGGTGCGGGCCGTGGACGGGATCTCGTTCACGGTGCCGCGCGGCGAGATGGTCGGCTACATCGGGCCCAACGGCGCGGGCAAGTCCACCACCATCAAGATGCTCACCGGCATCCTCACGCCCAGCGGCGGCCGGCTGCGCATCGCCGGACTCGACCCCAGCCGCCAACGCGCCCTGCTGGCCCGGCGGATGGGCGTCGTCTTCGGCCAGCGCACCACGCTGTGGTGGGACCTGCCGCTGCGCGACAGCTACGCGCTGGTGCGCCGCATGTACCGCGTCCCCGAGGCCCGCTTCCGCGCCAACCTGGACCGCTGCGTCGAACTGCTCGACCTGGGCGGCCTGCTGGACGTCCCCGTCCGGCAGCTGTCGCTGGGCCAGCGGATGCGCGGCGACATCACGGCCGCGCTGCTGCACGACCCCGAGGTCCTCTACCTGGACGAGCCGACCATCGGCCTCGACGTCGTCACCAAGGCCACGGTCCGCCGCTTCCTGCGCGAACTGAACGCCGAACGCGGCACCACCGTCCTCCTCACCACGCACGACCTGACCGACATCGAGCAGCTCTGCGAGCGCGTGATGGTCATCGACCACGGGCGGCTGGTCTACGACGGTGCCCTCGGCGGCCTGCACGAGATCGGCGAGAGCGAACGCACCCTCGTGGTCGACCTGGAGCGCGAACTCCCGCCCATCGAGGGCATCGACGGCGCCCGCACCGTCCGCACCCAGGGCCCCCGCCAGTGGCTGGCCTTCCCCTCCTCCGCCAGCGCGGCCCCGCTCGTCGCCCGGATCGCCGCCGACTACCCCCTGGTCGACCTCTCGGTACGCGAACCGGACATCGAGGAGGTCATCGCCCGCATGTACGCGGGACGGTGAGGCCGCCCTACGGGGTGCGCGCGGGGAGGTGCTCCACGACGTCGGCGAGGAAGTCCAGCGGGGCGTCGAGGGTTTCGGGGGTGAGCTTGTGCTTGGTGCGCCAGGTGATGAGGGTGTTGCCACGGATTTCGAGTTGCAGGTCGCCGAAGCGGCCGTCGTTCAGGAGGAATTGGCCCAGGTCGCCGTGGAGGAGGGTGCGGGCGGCCGCTTCGTCCTCGGCGGTGATGTGGAAGTTGTCGTCGAAGCGGGGGATGCCGGTGGTGAGCGGGGTGCCGCGCTTGAGCTTTTGGTGCCAGGTGCGGTTGAGGATGCGGATCTCCGGGGCGGGGCTGTTCAGTTCCATGGCCCAGACCGAGTGGCAGTTGATCCGATCCGCGTGCGTCTCTCCGATCTCGGCGGAGGTGGGGGAACTCGTGGACCACGAGTGCTCGAACGCCCGGAAGGGAGATCCGCGGTGTGTCCCGGAGACGACATCCCCGCCCGCGACGCCCTTCGTCACCGGCAGCGGACCAGCGCCGCCGAACTCGTCGATCAGCCGGGGCACATTCCTCTCATAGGTCCACCCCCGGCTCTCCGCCAGAGCTTTCAGCTCCTCAGGCCCTTGCCCCCGGCTCTCCGAACGCTTGGCCCTGTACTTCCGGGTGACCAGGTACACGACCCCGAAGAACACCAGCACGATCACGGCTTCCATGCCACCACCATCTCCGATCGATCCTATGACGCGCCAACTGCGTCGGCTTGGGGAAATCACGCTGGGCGCGGCAGCTCCATGGGCCCCAGTGCAGGGGCCCATGGACCTACCGCTGCCGTCAGGCCGCCGGTGCCGCACCTGCCGGCCGGACGGTCCTGAGGAAGTCCTGGAAGTCCTCCAGCACTTCGTGCAGCCGGCTGAACTCGGCCGTCAGCGCGATCTCGATCTCGCCGCGCTCGTTCTGCTGGTGCTTGTCCTCCAGCACCAGCAGGAACTGGCTCTGTGCGAGCTCCATCGGCTGGTCGTTCACGGTGGCCTGGATCCGCACGTTCTGCACGATTCCCGGGGGATCGACGAGCCCCGGAACCTCCGAGGTGCCCACCTCGGTGCGTTTGACGATCTCGACGGGGCCGACGTTCTCGCGCAGCCGGGCGACCGAGGCGTCGGCCAGCGAACGCAGGCTCGCCGAGGCCTCGAGGGGACGTCCGGTCACCGTGATGTTCGGCATGAAGCCCTGGCCCCGGGAGGCCATGTGCAGTGCGACGAAGGCGGCGTTCGGGGCGCCGACCTCGTCCGGGGGCGCCGACTGCCAGCCCTGCGGGAGCTCGCAGCCGATCGGCACCGGCAGTGTGCCGGGCATGGTGGATCAACTCCTTGCGGTACGGCGTACGACGGTGTGCGGAAGGGGCGGGAGCACCCCGGCGCGGGTCAGTCGAACCATCCGGTGACGGTGTCCTTGGCGTCCCCGGCGAAGTCCCCGACCGCGTCCACGCCGTCGCTGACCGCATCGGAGACCTTGCCCGGGTCGATCTCGATCGACCCGCCGAGCTTCGCGCCGACGCCGAGACCGATACCGGCTTCGGCGCCGATGACGAACTTTCCTTCGTCGTTGAAACCGGAGTCGAACTTGGCCTCCGCCCCGGCACCGGCCCAGGCTTCGCCCTTGACACCGGCTCCGATTCCGGCGACGTCGGCGTGCCCTTCCGCGCTGGCCCTGGCCACCGCGGCGGCACTGGCTTCGGCGTGCACTCCGTCCTTGCCGATGCTGCCCTGGGCGGCCGCTTCCGCGGCCGCCGAGGCATTCGCCTTGCCGGAGGCGGCGAAATAGCCGGCCTCGTACTTGCCCTCCGCCGTTGCCTGGGCCAGGTACGCCTTCGCCGAAGCGCTGGCCGTGGCGTTGCCGTCGCGGGCCCCGACGCCTGCCTGGCCCTCGACGCCCAGCAGTTCCACGCCTGCTTTGCCGGAGACGTCGCCGCCCGCGAACTCGCCGCGTCCCTTGACGTCTTCACCCCAGACGTTGGCTTTGCCGCTGACCGAGGGGCCCGCCACGCTGATGCCCGGGCCGTTGCCCTTGGTCTGATCCCGGAGTTCCTCGCGGTCCCTTGCAGACAGGTCCTTGAAATCACCCCAGGTTTTGGGCCTGTTGGGGTTCAGCCCACCGTATTCCTGCTGCTTGACGTCCTTGGAGGTCTTGCCCTCACTGCTCGCGGCCCCCTGAGACCAGAACAGCCAGTCCGGGGCGTCGCCCGCTCCGCCGTCCTGTGCCTCGAACTTCTTGGTCGCCCTCTCGCCTGCCGATTCGACGCGTTCGCGCGCCGTCTTCAGGATCGAGGTGGCCTCGTCCTCGTCGCCCTTCTCGAACTTCCGGATCGCGTCATCGGCCTGGGTCTGGGCCCATTCGAGAGTGCCGGCGTAGTCGCGGAGCGCGGTGGCGGTTTTGCCCAGCGAGTCCGAGCCGCGGTACCAGCGCTTCTTCTGGCCCGAGAAGTCGTCCCAGAACCCGTCGCTGGCCTTGCCCGTCCAGCCGGGGATGCGGACGGCTCCGAGCCGGTCCCCGATGCCGTCGAGCTTTTCCGCGTACGTGTCGAGCTTGTCTGCCGTGGCGTCCAGCTTCGAGGGCTCTCCCGGGACCAGCGCCTTGGGGTCCCGGGTCTGACCGAGTTGCAGCACCGTTCAGCCCCCTCAGAGCACTCTCGGCATCGGCGAGTACGGGCCGACGCCGGGCTGGTTGAAACCGGGCTGCGCGAAACCTGGGTATTGGCCGCCGGGCGGCTGGAAGTAGTGGCTGGAGTCCGTTTCCGCCTGTTCGTACGAGGTGGCGGTGTCCTCCAGCTTCTCTGCGGAGGCCTCCGCATCGCCCTTCAGCGGCTCGGAGACGGCCTTCTCCCACGTCGACATCAACCGGCTGAACGACGTGGACGCGGCGTCGTGGCCGAAGTCGCCGACCGAGTCCTTGGCTTCGCCGAGCTTCACCTTGTCGCTGTCACCGGCCGCGTCCTTGATCTTCTTGGCTGCCGAGCGCAGCTCGCTCGGTTCGACCTGGTAATTACCGGTCATCAGCGCCCCCCTTCGCACCTGCTCGAGGGCGGTCTCCCCCCGAGGCCTGCGGGCCAGCAGGCCTTTCCATGATCACCGGGGTGAGCGGGTGCACCCGGCCGCTGAATTGGACCGTTATGCACTCTGCTCAAGATTTTCACAGGAAGGTGTGCTAAGGGGTGCCGGTGCTTTCCGATGGGGGCGGGACGTCAACTCCCGTGACGCGAGGGCTCTTCGGGTGGCGTGAGGCCTGGCGGGAGCGCGGCGCGGGAACGTGGCGACGCAACTCCGCCTCGGCCGGGGAGCGCGACCATGTCCAAGTCGCCTGGCGGCGGGAAGAGTTCGGCGAAGCCCGGGGTTCGCCGGATCGGTCTACGCGGTCCGGGCCGCCAGGTGAAGAGATGGCCGCCCGCGACGCCCTTCGTCGCCGGCAGCGGACCGGCGCCGCCGAACTCGTCGGTCGAGCAGGGCACATTGCGCCGGTAGGACCAACCGCGGCTCTCCGCCGCGGCGTTCAGCTCTTTGGCTCAGAGCTTGGTGCGGGCTGCGTCGGCCTTGAGGAGTTTGAGGTCTACGGCCTCGGCCATGGCGCGGTAGCCGTTGTCGCTGGGGTGCAGGTGGTCGCCCGAGTCGTAGGCGGGGCGGAGGCTGTTGGGGCGGGCGGGGTCGCGGAGGGCCGCGTCGAAGTCGATGACGGCGTCGAAGACCTTGCCGGCCCGGATCTCCTCGTTGACCTGCTGCCGGACGGCCTCCATGCGCGGCTGGTACCCGCGGTGGCCGCCGAAGGGGGTCAGCGTGCCGCCGACGACGTGGAGCCCGCGCGCGTGCCCCTGCTCGACGAGCTGCCGCAGCCCCTCGACGATCTTCTCGGCGTCGTACTGCCGCGGCGGCTTGATGATGTCGTTGAGGCCCATCTCGATGATCACGGACTTCACGCCCGTGCGGGAGAGGACGTCGCGCTCCATGCGGGTCAGGCCGCTCGGGCCGTTGTTCGGGGAGAAGCGGCTGCCGTCGACCAGGACGCGGTTGCCGCTGATGCCGCTGTTCAGGACGCTGTAGCGGGGCGCGTTCCGCTCGGTGCGCAGCCGCTCGGCGAGGAAGTCCGTCCAGCGGCGGTTGGCGCCGGGGGACGAGGTGATGCCGTCGGTGATCGAGTCGCCGAGCACGGCCACGGCGCCCTCGGTCTCCGCGCTCCACACGTCGACGCCCGTGAGGTAGCGCCAGTACGGGCTCTGCTGGGTGAAGGCGGTGCCCGCCGCCTCGTCGACCTTGTTGCCCTCGGCGAGATAGCTGGTCTGGCGCGCGTACGGGTGGTACGTCACGGGGCCGGAGGGGTTGGGGGAGTAGGTGGTGACGAGCATGTCGGCGGCGTGCGGGACGTTCAGGCGTACCGCGTCGCTGGTGATCATGCCGCCGACCGGGATCGTCACCGAGGGGTCGTTGCCGAAGGTGAGGCGGCGCATGGTGCCCGTCGCGGCCGTGGGGTTGCTGGGTGCGGCGGCGAGGGCGAGCGTCGCGTGCGAGATGGTCAGCGGGCGGGTGCCGTAGAGGTTCGAGAGCCGGACGCGGGCGCCGGTGCCGCCGACGGAGGTGTGGATGACGTTACGTATCGACATGTCCGCGAAGCCGTCCTGCGTCTTCGGCTCGGCGGCGGCGGGGGAGGCGGACCAGGTGCCGACCCAGCGGCCCGAGGAGGCGGGCGACGCGGTGTTGTCCGAGCTCTGCGAGGAGCCGTCCAGGCTGCCGTCCTCGCTGCCCACGCCGATGAAGACGGCGGTGGAGACGAGTACGACGATCGCCGCGAAACCGGCGAGCAGGGCATAACCCATGTTCCTGGTCATGCTCGGTGAATCTCCTCGGGCAGGCGGAGCCCGAGGCTCCGGGTGGTCGCGGTTGCATGATCCCACGATCGGCGGGCGGCGCGTTTCCGGGGGCGGTGCCTGAGGTGCCGCGGCAAACGCGTCGGGCGCCCGTGGTCAGGGGGCACCCGGACTCCAAGACGCCCGCGAACCGTCCTGCGTTCCATGGCTCGGGCGGCTTGGGACACTGTAGGGGGAACAGGGCGATCGGTGGAGCGGGATGGAACGGACAAATGCGGGTGAGATCGCGGGTGGACGGGCGGCCCGGGTGAGCGCAATCACAGACGGCGGACGCGGTCCCGGCAGCGGACCGGGCGCACCCGGACCCACCGGCCCCGGCGCACTCACCGCGGCCGATCGCGAACGGCAGCGCGGCGTACGGCGGATGAAGGGCATCGCGACCGGCGCGCTGCTGCTGATGGCGGTGATTTTCGGCCTCGCCACCTGGGCGGGGAACAGCGGCGCCGGAGCCTGGACGGGCTACGTCGCGGCCGCCGCCGAGGCCGGCATGGTCGGCGCGCTCGCCGACTGGTTCGCCGTGACGGCGCTCTTCCGCAGGCCGATGGGCCTGCCCATCCCGCACACCGCGATCATCCCGACCAAGAAGGACCAACTCGGCCAGAGCCTGGGCGACTTCGTCGGCGAGAACTTCCTCTCCTCCGACGTCGTACGCACCCGGCTGCGCGCCGTCGGCATCGGCAGCAGGCTCGGCGGCTGGCTCGCCGAGCCCGCGCACGCCGAGCGCGTCACCGCCGAACTGTCCACGGCGCTGCGCGGCGCCCTCGCGGTGCTGCGGGACACCGACGTGCAGGCCGTCGTCGGCGAGGCCGTCACCCGGCGGGCCGACGCGCAGGAGATCGCCCCCGGGCTCGGTTCGATGCTGGAGCGGGTCGTCGCCGACCACGGGCACCGGCGCGTGGTCGACCTGGTGTGCGTCCGCGCGGCCGACTGGCTGGAGGAGCACGGCGATTCGGTGATGGACGCCGTCGCGGGCGGCGCCCCCGGCTGGACGCCGCGCTTCGTGGACCGCAAGGTCGGCGAGCGCGTCTACCGCGAACTGCTGCGCTTCGTCACGGAGATGCGCGACATGCCGGACCATCCGGCACGCGGCGCCGTCGACCGCTTCCTCACCGACTTCGCCGCCGACCTCCAGACCGACCCGGAGACGCGGGCCAAGGTCGAGCGGCTCAAGAGTGAGGTGCTGGGCCGTCCCGAGGTGCAGCAGCTGATCGCCTCGGCGTGGGGCGCGGTCCGCTCGATGATCGTCGCGGCGGCCGAGGACGAGGGGAGCGAACTGCGGGTACGGGCACGGTCCGCGCTGCTCTCGCTCGGGCAGCGGCTGGCCGGGGACGACCGGCTCCAGGGCAAGGTGGACACCTGGGTCGAGGACGCGGCGGTGTACGTCGTCACCACCTACCGGGACGAGATCACCTCGCTGATCACCGAGACGGTCGCGAGCTGGGACGCGGAGCACACCTCCAAGAAGATCGAGGCGCACATCGGGCGGGATCTGCAGTTCATCCGGATCAACGGGACGGTCGTGGGGGCGCTGGCGGGGCTGGCGATCCATACGGTGGCGCATCTGCTGGGCGGGTAGGGGGAGTTGGGCCCGCGGGCTCGCCTCGCTTGGGAGAACTGCGCCGTAGGCGCAGGGCTGGCAAGCGCAGCGCCCGCCCCGGCGCGGGGTGCGCATCGCCGTCACCGGGCCACCCCGCCGTCCCGGCTGGTCGCGCAGTTCCCCGCGCCCCTGACGGGCGCACCTCCCCGCGCCCCTGACGGGCGCACCTCCCCGCGCCCCTGACGGGCGCACCTCCCCGCGCCCCTGACGGGCGCACGCCCCTTCCGGGTGTGGGCCGGAGCCCCTATCGTGCGCGCGATGCGGACGCGTGGGCGGATCGTGGTGCAGGGGCGGCGGGCCGGCCGGGGTGAGTGGGCGGCGCGGCTGTTGTGGGGTGCGGCGGAGGGCGCGGTGACGCTGGGCGTCGTCGTGCTGCTGCTCGTCGCCCACCAGCTGTGGTGGACCAACCAGCAGGCACGCGCCGACTCCCGGGAGCAGGTCGAGAGCCTGGAACGCGCCTGGGGCACCGGACGGGGCGCCCCGTCCGACGAGGCCACGGCGGCCCCGCGGCCGGAAGCCACCCCCGACGAGCAGCGGTCCGGAACCGGGGCGGAGGCGCCGGCGCCGGGCGAGGACGACGGCCCCGCGTACGCCGTGCTGCGCATCCCCGGGCTCGGGGTGAGCGCGCCGGTCGCCGAGGGCGTGAGCAAGGCGGGGGTGCTGGACAAGGGGTACGTCGGGCACTATCCGCAGACCGGAGAGCCGGGCGCCCCGGGCAACTTCGCCGTCGCCGGGCACCGCAACACGCACGGCGAGCCCTTCCGTTACCTCAACCGGCTCCGGACCGGCGACGAGATCCGCGTCGAGACGGCGGACGCCCGCTACGTGTACGCCGTCGCCCGCACCATCGCGCAGACCACACCGGGCGACGGCACCGTGCTCGAACCCGTCCCGTACAGCAGCGTCCATCCGCGGCAGCGGATGTCCGGCCCCGGCCACTATCTGACGCTGACGACCTGCACGCCCGAGTACACCTCGACATACCGTCTCGTCGTATGGGGTGAGCTGCGCCGGGCGGAGCCCCGATAGGCTGCCGCGACGTGCGTACACGTCCTCAACTGCTGTGGCTGCTCGCCCCGTATGTGCTGTACCTGGCGGCGGTGCCGCTGGTGAACCGGGTGGAGCCGACCGTCTTCGGGGTCCCCTTCCTCTTCGTCTGGCTCTTCGGCGCGACGCTCCTCACCCCGCCGCTGGTCTGGTGCACCTACCGCGCGGACCGGCGTGCGCAGCGGGAACGCGCGGACGGGGGCGGGGAGTCGTGAGCGACGCCGCTGCCGCCACCGGGGTCTTCGCGCTCTTCATGGCCCTCACCGTCGCCCTCGGCCTGCTGTCCGTACGCGGGGTACGCCGCAAGCGGGCCGGCGGCGGGCTCGCCGAATGGTCCGTGGGCGGGCGGAGCCTGGGCCCGGTCTTCGTCTGGGTGCTGATGGCGGGCGAGGGGTACACCAGCTTCAGCTACCTCGGCGCCGCGGGCTGGGGCTACGACTTCGGGGCGCCGGTGCTGTACGTGCTGGCGTACATGTCCTGCGGCTACGCGATCGGTTACGTCGTCGGCCCGATGCTGTGGGCGTACGGGCGCAGGCACGGGCTCGTCGGCATCACCGACATGATCGCCCACCGGTACGCGCGGCCCTGGCTCGGCGGCGCGGTCGCCGTGCTGGCGACCGTCTTCCTGCTGCCGTACATCCAGCTCCAGATCACCGGCATGGGCGTGGTCGTCTCGACCATCTCCTACGGCACGATCAGCCTCAACTGGGCCTATTTCCTCGCCTTCGCGATCACCACGGGCTTCGTCGTGCTCAGCGGACTGCGGGGCAGCGCCTGGGTGTCCGCGCTGAAGGACGTCCTGGTCATCCTCACCCTGGGTTTCCTAGCGTTCTACGTGCCGATGCACTACTTCGCGAACTCCGGCGCGGGCGACGGCGGTACGGGCTACGCGGAGCTCTTCCGGCGGCTGGTGGCGGAGCGGAACGAGTGGCTCACCTTCCCCGGGCACGCCTCGGGCGGGCTCGGCGAGAGCTGGTTCATCTCGACGACGTTCCTCAACTCCCTGACCGTGGTGATCTTCCCGACCACCGTCGCGGGCTACCTCGGCGCCCGCAGCGCCGACGCGCTGCGCCGCAACGCGGTCCTGCTCCCCTTCTACAACGTGCTGCTCTTCGTGCCGATGCTGCTCGGGCTCGCCGCGCTGTTCGTCGTGCCGGGACTCCAGGGCGCCGACTCGAACCTGGCGCTGTTCAAGCTCGTCGTGGACGCGCTGCCCGGCTGGGCCGTCGGCCTCACGGGCGCGGCGGCAGCGCTCTCCTCGATCGTGCCGATGGCGGTGTTCATGCTGGTCATCGGCACGATGTGGGGACGTAGCGTGCTCGGTGCGGTGCCCCGGCTGGCCGGCCGGCAGAAGCTGTGGTCGCAGGTCGTCGTGGTGGTCTCCGGCACGCTCGCGCTGGTCCTCACCTACACCGTGCCGAACACCCTGGTGCGGCTGTCGCTGATCAGCTACGAGGGCATGGCGCAGCTGCTGCCGATGCTGCTGCTGGGCCTGGTGTGGCGACGGCTGACGGCCACGGCCGCGGTGTCCGGGCTCGTCGTCGGCGTCGCGCTGGTCTGCGCCCTGGTCTTCACCGGGAACGACCCGGTGTGGGGCCTGAACGCCGGACTCGTCGCCCTCGCCGCCAACCTGGCGGTCACCCTGCTGGTCACCTTCCTCGGCCCCCGTCCGCCCGCCGACCCGCGCCCGGACACCGAGGTCCTCGCCTCGGACACGGCGTACGACGACGAGGAGTACGAGGCGGCCCGGACGGTTTCCGGGAACCCGGCGCGTGACGCGGACGTTCAACCGTCGGGGCCGAACCGGCGTCCCTCTCAACGGGGTTGAGTGTCGGACCCCGGGGTTAGTGTGTACGGGTCGGCCGGGATACCGCGTACGGCCGTCGGAGAGCGAAGGGGGGAAGCGTGACCGTGTACCGCATCGTGCGTGCCTGGCGGATGTATCTCACCGCCCTGCTGCTCACGCTCACCGCCTTCCTCCTCACCGAGGCCGGGCTCACCACCGCACTGGCCGCCGCCGCGACCACCGCGGCGCTGCTCCTGATCAGCGGCGTCCTCCAGAGCGCCGCCGCGGCCCCGCCACCACCGACGGGCCGCATACGTACGGCGCTTCGGGACCGCGCGCTGCGTACGGCCTTCCTGCCGCAGCGCGACCCGGACGCCGCCGGACGTCCCCGCCCCCGAGCACCGGGCCGGTGCCCCGCGACGGCCGCGCAGCCGCCGCGGACACCCGGCGCCCGGAGCGTGCTCCGCCCGGCCTCCCGGTACGCACCCGCGTGCTGACCGGGCGGGCCGAACTCCTGCCCTGACCGGGCGGGTTGAGCCAGCCACCCAGCCCTGCTGTCCGCCGCGCCTGCGCGGCTCGTCGTCACGCCGATCTCTCATCCGATCCGCACGACGAGACCCGTGGAGTGCCCGGTCATGTCTTTCCTCGATCCCCTGTCCTCGGCTGTCGCCGCCCTCTCCGGGCTGCTCCGGCCCGCCTTCGGCGACGCCGCCACGGCCGCCGCCATCATCCTGTGCACGCTCTGCGTCCGCCTCGCGCTGCATCCGCTGGCGCGCGCCGCCGTACGCGGTGAGCGGGTACGGGCCAAGGTCGGCCCGCGCGTGGCCGAGCTGCAGAAGAAGCACCGCGACGACCCCGAGCGGATGCGCCGCGCGGTCCACGAGCTGTACGCGAAGGAGGGTGCCTCACCGGTCGCCGGCTGCCTGCCGACGCTGCTCCAACTCCCCTTCTTCTTCGCCATGTACCACGTCTTCACCACCGACGACGGGCTGCTGCGGCACACGCTGCTCGGCGCCCCGCTCGGCGGCCGCTGGGCCGACGCGCTGGCCGAGGGCGGCCCGTTCGGCGCCCAAGGGCTGGTGTACCTGGGCCTGTTCGCGGTCGTCACGGCCGTCGCGGTCTGGACGTACCTGCGCAACCGGCGCCTCGCACGGGAGGCGCGGGAGGCGCGGCCGGACGCCTCGGCGCAGCTGCCCGGCGGGGAGGCGATGACGCGGCTGCTGCCGCTGCTCTCCTTCGGCACCGTCATCACAGCCGCCGTCGTGCCGCTGGCCGCCGGGCTCTACCTCGCGACGACGACGGCGTGGACAGCGGTGGAGCGCGCGGCCCTCGGTGCCGGGCGGCCGCCCGTGCCGGAGTCCTCCGGCCGCCGGGCCTCGGCCAAGGCCCAGGTCCAATAGGTGAACGGGGTCTTGCCTATCTGAACCAGCCCTTGGAGGATCGAACACTTCGCCCCGATGGCCGTTCCCATCGGCGTCCTCGACCACGGGAGTGAGACTGTGAAGCTGCTGCGCGTCGGAACAGCCGGGAACGAGCGCCCCGCGCTCGTCGACGAGAACGGAGCCCTGCGGGACCTGTCCGGGGTGATCGGCGACATCGACGCGTCGCTGCTCGCCGACGATGCCGCCCTCGCCCGCGTACGGGAGGCCGCCGCGAGCGGTGCCCTGCCCACGCTGGACGCCACCGGGCTGCGGACCGGGCCGCCCGTCGCCGGTATCGGCAAGGTCGTGGGCATCGGCCTCAACTACCACGACCACGCACGGGAGAACGGTGCCGCGGTCCCCGAGGAGCCGATCGTCTTCCTGAAGGCTCCGGACACCGTCGTCGGCCCCGACGACACCGTGCTCATCCCGCGCGGCAGCCGGAAGACGGACTGGGAGGCCGAACTCGCCGTCGTCGTCGGCCGTACGGCGCGCTACCTGGAGACGGACGCGCAGGCGCTCGCCTGCGTGGCCGGGTACGCGGTCGCGCACGACGTCTCGGAGCGGGAGTTCCAGATCGAGCGCGGCGGCCAGTGGGACAAGGGCAAGAACTGCGAGACGTTCACCCCGCTCGGGCCCTGGCTCGTGACGGCCGACGAGGTGCCGGACCCGCAGGCGCTCGGCGTACGCCTGTGGGTGAACGGCACGCTCCGGCAGGACGGCACGACGGCGGAGCAGATCTTCCCGGTGGCCGAAGTGGTGCGCTATCTCAGCCACTTCATGACGCTGTACCCGGGCGACGTCATCAGCACCGGCACCCCGGCGGGCGTCGCCATGGGCCAGCCGGAACCCAAGCCGTATCTCCGGGCCGGTGACATGGTCGAGCTGGAGATCGACGGCCTGGGCCGCCAGCGCCAATCCCTCAAGCCGGCGTAGCGCCCGCAAGGGGCGCGGGGAACGGCGCTCCTTGGGGGGCGCGGGGAACTGCGCGATCGGCCACGGCGTACGGGGTGGTCCGGCGACGGCAGTTGCGCACCCCGTGCCGTGGCGGGCCCGCGCTGCGCTTGCCAGCCCTGCGCCTCTGGCGCAGACCTCCCAAGCGGGGTGAGCCCGAGAAGCGCCGCAGGCAAAGCGGGGTGGGCCCGCGATAAGGGGCGCGGGGAACTGCGCAAAAGCCCGAGCCACGGCGTACGGGGTGGCCCGGTGACGGCAGTTGCACCCCGCGCCGTGGACGGCGATGCGCACCCCGCGCCGGGGCGGGGCGTCAGCCCGTGACCCGTACCGTGCGGGATTCCGCGGCCGAGTGGCGGGCCGCTTCCAGGACGCGGAGGGTCGCCGCCGCCTCGCGGGCCGTGACCGGTGGGGGCGTGCCCTCGCGGAGGGCGCGGGCGACGGCCGCGTAGTACGCCGGGTAGTCGCCGTCCTCCGTCGGCACGGGCCGGACGGCGTCCAGCGCGCCGAGCGTGCCCCAGGCGGATTCCGGCTCCACGCCCCACGGCTCCCCGGGCACCGGCCGCTCGCCCGCGCGCAGCGCCGCCTCCTGTGGGTCGAGCCCGTACTTCACGTACGCGCCGTCGCTGCCCAGCACCCGGAAGCGCGGCCCGAGTTCGGCGGCCGTCGCGCTGACCCACAGGTGGGAGCGGACGCCCGAGGTGTGGGTGACGGCGAGGAAGGTGTCGTCGTCGGCCTCCGCGCCGGGGCGGCGGATGTCGGCCTCGGCGTAGACGGTGGCGGCGGGCCCGAAGAGGGCGAGCGCCTGGTCGACGACGTGGCTGCCGAGGTCGTAGAGGAGTCCGCCGAGCTCGGCGGGGTCGCCGGACTCGCGCCAGCCGCCCTTGGGACGCGGCCGCCAGCGCTCGAACCGGGACTCGAAGCGCCGGACCTCGCCCAGCGCACCCTGCCCGAGCAGCGCGTGCAGGGTGCGGAAGTCGTTGTCCCAGCGCCGGTTCTGGAAGGCGGAGAGCAGCAGTCCGCGCGCGTCGGCGAGGTCGGCGAGCGCGTCGGCCTCGGCCGCGGTCGCGGCGAGCGGCTTGTCGACGACGACGGGCAGCCCGGCCTCCAGCGCGCGGTGCGCCAGCGGGACGTGGGTGCGGTTGGGGGAGGCGATGACGACGAGGTCGAGGCGGCCGGCGGCGTCGAACAGCTCGTCGGGGCCCGCGACCGTCCGCAGGCCGTCCCCGTGCTCGGCCCGCGCCTGCGCCTGGCGCTCCGGGTTCGAGGTGACGACGGTGTCGAGGGCGAGCCCGTCGGTGGCGGCGATCAGCGGGGCGTGGAAGACGGACCCGGCGAGGCCGTAGCCGATGAGGCCGACGCGGAGGGGGGCCGCACCGGCCGAGGGACCGGGGGAGGGTGACGTGGCTGCGTGCATACCGTTCATGGTGACCGGCGGCGGCGCGGGCCGCGTGCCCGGGGTCGCGCCCGCCGGGGACGCGCGCCGGCGGGCGCGCGGGGGCTGGGAGGATGCGGGGGTGGATATTCCGTACGACAGCAGCGCCGCCGTCCGCGACGGCATACCCGAGCACGGCCGGGTACCGAAGTACTACGCGGTGAAGGCGCGGCTGGTGCCGCTCCTCGACGAGCTGGGCGAGGGCGGGCTGCTGCCGACGGAGCGCGATCTGGCGGTGCGTTTCGGGGTGTCCAGGGAGACGCTCCGGCAGGCGCTGCGCGAGCTGCACCTGGAGGGGCGGCTGCGCCGCTCGGGCCGGGGCACGGTCGTCGCGGGCCCGAAGCTGGAGCAGCCGCTGTCGCTGGCGAGCTACACCGAGGGCGTGCGCAGGCAGGGCCGTGAGCCGGGCCGGACGCTGATCGGGCTGGAGCGGCACCCGTGCCCCGAGGGGCTGGCCCGGGAGCTGGGCGCCGAGCCGGGCGCGAGCGTGTGGCACATGGAGCGGGTGCTGCTGGCCGACGACGAGCGGGTGGGGCTGGAGAGTACGTACATCCTGGTCGAGCGGGTGCCGGGGCTGGACCGGGAGTTCGATCCGGACTCCTCGTTCTACGCGTTCCTCAGCGAGCGGCTGGCGCCGGAGGGCACCGCGTTCGGGGACGCGGACGAGCGGCTGGAGACGGTGCTGGCGACGCCGCGCGAGGCGCTGCTGGTGGGGACGCCTCCCGCGCTGCCGATGCTGCTGATCCACCGGCTGTCGCGGGACACCGAGGGGCGCCCGCTGGAGCGCGTGCGCAGCCTCTACCGGGGTGACCGGTTCAGCTTCACCACCCGCCTCGGCAGCTGACGCCCGACGCGACGCCCCGTCCACCCCCCCCTGACCGTTTCCGCCCCTTTCCTGGTGAACTGCCGTGCGGTGGCGGCCCGTTGGGGATCACGGAACGGTAACGGGTCTGGGCCAGGCTTGGCGGCCGGTTCACCCGCGCGTCACCGAAGGGCCCCGCCCGGTACACGCAGGACGGCCACCGTTCAGGCCATGCGAGTCATAGTCGTCGGAGCCGGCGTGCTGGGCACCATGCACGCCTGGCAGGCAATCGAACGCGGCCACGAGGTCGTCCACATCGAGCGTGAGGAGCAGGCGCGCGGCGCGTCCGTGCGGAACTTCGGACTGGTCTGGGTCGGCGGCCGCGCCGACGGTCCGGAGCTGGAAGTCGCGCTGCGGGCACGGGAGTTGTGGGAGGGCATCGGCGCCCGCGTGCCCGGCCTGGGCTTCCGCCCCGCCGGTTCGCTCACCGTCGTCACCAACGAGGCCGAACTGGCCGTCGCCCGCGCCGCGGCCGAGCGCCCCGACGCCGCCGAGCGCGGCTACCGGCTGCTCACCCCCGAGGAGGCGCGCGCGGTCAACCCGGCGCTGCGCGGCGAGGCCGTGCGCGGGGCGCTGTACTGCGAGAAGGACGCCGCCGTCGAGCCCCGTCCCGCGCAGCGCGCGCTCCAGGACGCGCTGCGGGAGCGGGCCCGGGGCCGGTACACCTTCCTCGGCGGCCGCGAGGTCCGCGAGGTGCTGCCGGGCCGCCGTGCCGCCGTGCGCGACGACCACGGCGAGATCCACGAGGGCGACGCGCTGGTCCTGTGCACCGGCGCCTGGACGGGCGGCATGGTCCGCGAGCTGACCGGCGGCGAACTGCCCGTACGCCGCGTCCGGTTGCAGATGATGCAGACCGCGCCGCTGGACGAGGAGCTGACCACCGCCGTCGCCGACGCCGACAGCTTCCGCTACTACCCGGCGTACGGCGGCGAGGCGCTGGACGCCATGGCCGCCGCGCAGTCCCAGACCCCGGTCGCCGACCGGCACAAGATGCAGCTGCTGATGGTGCAGCGCAAGGACGGCTCGCTGACGATCGGCGACACCCACGAGTACGAGACGCCCTTCGGCTTCGACGTCCAGGAGGAGGCGTACGCGCACCTCACCGGCGTCGTCGAGCGCATCCTCGGCCGCGCACTGCCGCCCGTGCGGCGCCGCTGGGCCGGGGTGTACGCGCAGTGCACCGACGGCGTCAGCGTCGTGCACCGGCAGCGGCTGCGCGAGGACGCGAACGCCTGGCTCGTCACGGGGCCCGGCGGACGCGGCATGACCTGCTCCCCGGCGATCGCCGAGGACACCGCGAACTCCCTCGGATGGTGAGCGAATTGACCACGGACCACACCCCCGCACCCGCCGTCGGCCGGCTCGTCGTGCTCGACATGGCGGGCACCACCGTCGCCGACGACGGGCTCGTCGAGCGCGCCTTCCAGGCCGCGGCCGAGGCCCTCGGCGTCACCCCGGGCAGCCCCGAGCACGAGCGGCAGCTCGCCTACGTGCGGGCCACCATGGGCGAGTCGAAGATCTCCGTCTTCCGGCACCTCTTCGGCGACGAGGACAGCGCGCAGCGCGCCAACGCCGCCTTCGAGCACGCCTACGCCGAACTGGTCGACGCGGGCCACTGCGCGCCCGTGCCCGGCGCCCGCGAGGCGATCGACGCGATGCGGGCCGCCGGCCGCACGGTGGTGCTCACCACCGGCTTCGCCCGCCCCACCCAGGACGCCATCCTCACCGCGCTCGGCTGGCAGGACCTGGCGGCCGACGCGCTGTGCCCGTCCGACGTCGGCGGCCGCGGCCGCCCCTACCCGGACATGGTGCTGGCCGCGCTGCTGCGCACCGGCGCGGCCGACGACGTCGCCGAGATCGCCGTCGCCGGGGACACCGCCTACGACATGCGCGCGGGGCGCCGCGCGGGCGCCGCCGTCGTCGCGGGCGTCCGCACCGGCGCGCACGACGCGGACACGCTGCACGCGGCGGGCGCCACCCATGTCCTGGGCTCCGTCGCGGAGTTGCCGGCGCTGCTGGACGACCTGGCCGCCGTGACGGCCCGGCCGGAGGCGACGGGCGCGTCGGGGGCGCCGGTATGACCGCGCCCGCCGCCGTCACCGCGCCGCCCGGGGACATACGCCCGGGGAGCGGCGGAATCCGCTTCGACGACGTCACCGTCGCCTACGGCCGGAACGTCGTGCTCGACACCTTCGACCTCACCGTCGCACCGGGCGAGGTCGTCGCCCTGCTCGGCCCGTCCGGCTCCGGCAAGACGACCGCGCTGCGCGCCGTCGCCGGCTTCGTCACCCCCGCCTCCGGCCGGGTGTGGATCGGCGACCGCGACGTCACCGACCTGCCGCCCTACCAGCGCGGGGTCGGCATGGTGGTGCAGAGCTACGCGCTCTTCCCGCACATGCGGGTGGCCGACAACGTCGCTTTCGGACTGAAGGCGGGAGGGGGTGCCTTCGGCGGTGGGCGGCGGAAGGCGAAGCTGCCCAAGGAGGAGATCGACCGGCGGGTGGGCGAGGCCCTGGAGATGACGGGCATGAGCGCCTACGCCCGCCGCTACCCGCGCGAGCTCTCCGGCGGCCAGCAGCAGCGCGTGGCCATCGCCCGCGCGCTGGCCGTCCGTCCCGGCGTGCTGCTCCTCGACGAGCCGCTGTCCGCGCTGGACGCGCAGCTGCGCTCCGGCATGCTCGCCGAACTCGACCGGCTGCACCGGGAGTTGCCGGACGTCTCGATCCTCTACGTCACCCACGACCAGGTGGAGGCGCTCACCCTCGCCGACCGGATCGCGGTCATGGACAAGGCGCGGCTCCAGGAGGTCGGCACCCCGCAGCGGCTCTACCGCGAGCCGGGCGGCGCGTTCACGGCCTCCTTCGTCGGCAGCGCCAACCTGCTCCCGGTGACGGACGGTTCGCCGCGCGGGGACGGGGCGGGGGAGCGCACCGTCCGCTTCGGCGCCGCCGAGCTGACCTGCGCCGAGGGCGTCGGCGCGCTCGACGCCGAGGGACGCGGCACCCTGTGCGTGCGCCCGCATCTGGTCTCCCTGGGCGAGCACGGCCCGAACGTGCTGCACGGCGCCGTCACCGGCCTCCAGTGGCGCGGCTCCACGCACCGCGTCACGGTCAGCGTCGAGGGGTACGAAGTGACCGCCGACATCCGCGAGTTGCGGCAGCCGCCCCGGCTCGGGGACGAGGCCGCGCTCAGCTTCGCCACCGAGGACGCGGTGCTGCTCCCCGCCGGGGACGAGGCGGCCGCGCGCACGCGGGGCGGCGGTACGGATGGCTAGCGCCACGCGGACCGCCGACCCCGGGGCCCGCACCGGCGCCCCCGCGCCCCCGGCCCCGCGCCCCGGCGGCACGCCCCCGTCCGGCCCGGCCCCCGCCCCGTCGCGGCGGCGCCGGGAGTGGGCGACGCGGCTGTGGTCGCTGCCGCCCGTCGCCGTGCTGGCCGCCGTCTTCCTCTGGCCGCTGGCCCTGGTCTTCTGGCAGTCCCTGGTACCGGAGCCGGAGGGCGGCGTCACCCTGGAGGCGTACGGGGACGTCTTCGCCAGTACCGCCTTCTCCGACGCGCTGACCACCACGGTGTGGATCGCGCTCGGCGCCACGGCCGGCTGTCTGGTGCTCGGGTTCGTGCTGGCGCTGATCGTCGCCTTCGTGCCCTTCCCGGGCAGCCGGGCCGTCTCCAAGTTCATCGACGTCTTCCTGTCGTTCCCGTCCTTCCTGATCACGCTCGCGCTGCTGTTCCTCTACGGGACGGTCGGCATGGCGAACGGCGTCTGGACGGACGTGACCGGCGCGGCCGAGGGCCCCTTCGACTTCCTCACCACCCCGTGGGGCGTGCTGCTGGCGGAGGTCACCTACTTCACGCCGTTCGTGATGCGGCCGCTGCTGGCCGCCTTCTCCCAACTGGACACGGCACAGCTGGAGGTCGCCTCCTCGCTGGGCGCCAGGCCGCTGCGGATCATCCGCACGGTGATCCTCCCGGAGGCGTACCCGGCGCTGATGGCGGGCGGCAGCCTCGTCCTGGTGCTCTGCCTCAACGAGTTCGCCATCGTCCTCTTCACCGGGGCGAAGGACGTGGTGACCCTGCCGATGCTGGTCTACAGCAAGGCCATCCTCGAGTCGGACTGGGCGGCGGCCTGCGTCGTCGCCACCGTCAACGTCGTCCTCTCCGTCGGCCTCTACAGCCTCTACCGGGTCGTCGCGGCCCGCGCGGGAGGAGGGAGCAACCGTGCTCGTGCACAGTCGTAAGGGCCGCTGGGCGGGGTGGGCCGTGTTCGCGGTGCTGTTCGTGCCGCTGTTCGCGCTGCCGCTGGCGGTGATCGCCGCGGCCTCGTTCTCCACCAACTGGAGCGGCGCGTTCCCCTCCGGCCCCACCGTCGCCCACTACGAGGCCGCCACCCGCGGCGAGTCCCTCGCGGCGCTCGGCGTCAGCC
Source organism: Streptomyces sp. HNM0574 (assembly GCF_012726235.1). Lineage (GTDB taxonomy): Bacteria > Actinomycetota > Actinomycetes > Streptomycetales > Streptomycetaceae > Streptomyces. The sequence continues at coordinate 188,894 of NZ_JAASAH010000002.1, read as the reverse complement.
TCCAGACCGCGCTGGCCGCCAGCGCCATCGCCCTGGTCGTCGGCACCTGGGCCGCGCTCTCGGCCGCCGCCCTCGGGCGGCGGCTGGGCAAGCTGCTGGACGCGCTGTTCGTGCTGCCGGTCGCGGTGCCGTCCGTCGTCGTCGGCCTCGCCGTGCTGGTCGCCTTCAGCCGGGACCCGTTCCCGATCAACGGCACCCGCTGGATCGTGATCCTCGCGCACACCGTGCTGGTCACCGCCTTCGCGTACCAGTCCGTCTCGGCGGCCGTCACCCGTCTCGACCCGGCGTACGAACAGGCGGCCGCCTCGCTGGGCGCCCGTCCCGCGTACGTGCTGTGGCGGGTGAAGCTTCCGCTGCTGCTGCCCTCGCTGAACGCGGCGGCCGGGCTGTGCTTCGCCCTGTCCATGGGCGAGCTCAGCGCCACGATGATGCTCTACCCGCCCGACTGGATGCCGCTGCCGGTGCAGATCTTCGCCGCCACCGACCGGGGATCGCTCTTCACCGGCTCCGCCATCGCCGTCGTCCTCATGGCCACCACCCTGCTCGTGCTGCTCGCGGTCTCCCGCGTCCGCACCAAGGCCGCCTACCGCTGAGCCCGGACGGCCGGGCCCGCGCGGCCCGGCCCGCCCGCGCCGCCCTCCCCAACCCCGCTCGCCGAGGAGCTGTTGTCCACATGTCCGCTGCTCACCCCTCGGGCCCCGCCCCGTCCTCCCGCGCGCCCCGCCGTGGCCTGCGCGGCCGTCCCGCCGTCCGCTCCGCCGTCGCCGCCACCGGGGTGCTGGCCCTCGCCGCCGGGCTCAGCGCCTGCGGCGGCACCGGCTCCGCCTCCTCCGGCGACCGCACCGTCACCGTCTACAGCGCCGACGGCCTCAAGGGCACCAAGGGCGACGGCTGGTACGACCGGCAGTTCAAGGCCTTCGAGAAGAAGACCGGCATCAAGGTCGAGTACGTCGAGGGCGGTTCGGGCGAGATGGTGCAGCGCGCCGTCCGCGAGAAGAACAACACCCAGGCCGACGTGATGGTGACCCTCCCGCCCTTCATCCAGCAGGCGGAGAGCAAGGGCCTCCTCACGAAGTACGAGCCGAAGGGCTCCGAACACGTCCCCGAGGGCGAGAAGTCGGCGCGCGGCACCTGGACCGGGATCGTCAAGAACTACTTCGGGTTCATCCGCAACACCGAGGAACTCTCCGCCGACGAGGCCCCCGCCACCTGGGACGACCTGCTCGACCCCAAGTACCGGGGCAAGCTCCAGTACTCCACGCCCGGCGTCGCGGGCGACGGAACGGCGCTGCTGGTCAAGGCGATGCACGACTTCGGCGGCGAGAAGGAGGCCATGGAGTACCTGGGCAAGCTCCAGAAGAACAACGTCGGCCCGTCCTCCTCGACCAGCAAGCTCGCACCCAAGGTGGACAAGGGCGAACTCCTCGTCGCCAATGGCGATGTGCAGATGAACTACGCGCAGACGAAGTCCATGCCCAACGTCGGCATCTGGTTCCCCGCGAAGGACGAGAAGACCAAGCCGTCCACCTTCGCGCTGCCGTACGCGGCGGGCCTGGTCAAGGGTGCCCCCAACTCCGAGAACGGCAAGAAGCTGCTCGACTTCCTGCTGAGCGAGCAGGCACAGCAGGAGGTGTCCTCCGTCGGCGGCGGCTTCACCGTCCGCGAGGACGTGAAGGCCACCGACAAGGACGCGGCCGAACTGGACAAGCTCCTCGACGGGGTCGACATCTTCCGCCCCGACTGGGACGACGTCCAGCGCAACCTCAACGGGTACATCGACAGCTGGAAGGAGGCCACGGGCAGCTGAGCCCGCGGCACCCTCCCCGCGCGGCCGTCCCCGGCGGGCGGCCGCGCGGGTGTTCCGGCCTCGGGGACGCCCGGGCCTCGGTGTCCGGGCCGGTCAGGCCGTAGGCTGAAAGCCGCGGCGGGCCCTTCCGGCCCGCGAGCCGACCGTCCCGACACCACTCCCGGACCAGGCAGGAGCCGTCACCGTGGCAGAGCGCAAGCCGATCGAGTCGTGGCTCACCGACATGGACGGTGTGCTGATGCACGAGGGGGTCCCCGTCCCGGGGGCCGACGCCTTCCTCAAGCGGCTGAAGGAATCGGGCCGCCCCTTCCTCGTGCTGACCAACAACTCGATGTACACGCCGCGTGACCTGCACGCCCGGCTGGGCCGTATCGGCCTGGACGTCCCCGTCCAGAACATCTGGACGTCCGCGCTGGCCACCGCCCAGTTCCTGGACGACCAGCGCCCCGGCGGCACGGCGTACGTCATCGGCGAGGCCGGTCTGACGACCGCGCTGCACGACATCGGGTACGTCCTCTCCGACACCGAGCCCGACTACGTCGTCCTGGGCGAGACCCGCACCTACAGCTTCGAGGCGCTCACCAAGGCGATCCGGCTGATCAACGACGGCGCCCGCTTCATCGCCACCAACCCGGACGAGACGGGCCCCTCCACCGAGGGCGCGCTGCCCGCCACCGGCTCCGTCGCCGCCCTGATCACCAAGGCCACCGGCCAGGAGCCGTACTTCATCGGCAAGCCCAACCCGCTGATGATGCGCGCCGGGCTGAACGCCATCGGCGCGCACTCGGAGACCTCCGCGATGATCGGCGACCGGATGGACACCGACGTCCTCGCCGGAGTCGAGGCGGGCCTGGAGACCTTCCTCGTCCTGACGGGCCTGACCAGGCCGGAGGAGGTCGACCGCTACTCGTACCGCCCGACGACGGTCACCGACTCCATCGCCGACCTCGTCGACCGCGTCTGACGGCACCCGGCCGGAACGCCGACGGCCCCGCCCCGCACTCCGGTACGCCGGAGGGGGCCGGGGCCGTCGGCGTACTCACAGGAGGGCCGCCGCCTCCTCGGGCTCGCCCTCCGAGGCCGGCCCGTTCCGCGCCGCGTGGCGCAGCGCGAGGGCGCCGAAGACGGTGCCGAGTACCGCCCACAGCAGGGCGTGCCCGGCCAGGGACAGCACGCGGAAGTCCCACAGCAGCGCGGCCGGTACGGGCACCGGGTCCGGGTTCCCCGGCAGCAGGAACAGCGCGCCGAGGGTGACCAGGACGGCGGCAGCGGCGGCGAGTTGGCGGGCCGGGGCACCGTGCCCGACGGCGCCGACGCGACGGTGCAGCTGCCGGGCGAGCACCATCCCGAGGACGCCGATGACCAGCGCGGCCAGCCACAGCGACTGGCGCTGGGTGACCGTCCCGCTGTCGCCGACCCCGGGCGGGTTCGCCGGGTAGCGCAGCGCGGGCAGCAGCGACAGGGCGAGGAATCCGGCACCGGCCAGCGTCAGCGCGCGTTCCCACGGGCGCCGGGTGAGCGCGTCCGCGCGGTGCACGGCCAGGTGCGCCAGCGCGTAGAACACACCGACGGCGAGGCCGACGACGACGGCGGTGACGACGAGCCCGGCGTGCTGCGTGCCCCGGGAGAAGAGTTCCTCGGCGGCGGGGGCGTGCGCGTGCCCGCCGCCTTCCGAGCGCTTCTCCTCCAGCTCGATGGCACGGTCCATCAGCGGTTCGGCGAGCAGCAGCGCGAACAGCCCGGAGACGAGCCCGGCCACACCGCCGGCGAGGACGCCCCGGCCGAGAACGGGCAGCACGGGGTAGGGAGTTGTCGACTGGGACATGAGGTTCGGACGGCTCCTCGTCAGTGGCAGGGGGCGCCGAAGAGGTGCCGGCCGTCGTGGGAGAACTCGTGCAGGTAGTTGCCGGTCGCGGCGATGACGTTGCCGTTGTCCATGAACACGGCGTACAGCGCGACGAGCGCCACGATCGCGGCGGCGGCGAGGATCAGCCAGTCGCGGGCGCGCGCGGTCGCGGCCTCGGGGACGGCGGTCGTGTCCGCGGTGGGGAAAGACATCCGCTGTGCCTCCTCCTGGGGTTTCCACGCCCCATCGGTGGAGAAACGACGGGCCAGTTCCTGACTCCCGCACGGCGCGCCCGAACCCGGGCCCCGCGCGGACACAGTGGCGGGACCGTCCCGGAATCGCACCGGGTTCCTGCGCACCGTCGTCTCGCTATGCGTTTGTTGTGACGCCCGTACGGTTCCAGCCTGGCATGGCAGTGTCAACCAGTCGTCTCACGGGCCGGGCACACAGCGGGAGTCGAGCGTTCCGTCGGACGCGCGCGGGCCGGAGGCGGAAGCGCCCCCGGCCCGCGCGCGGCAGGCTCACAGCTCGACGTCGGAGCAGGCGTAGAACGCGTTCGAGGTGTCGGCGATGTTCCAGACGCCCAGGATCAGGTGCTTGCCGGACTTCCCGGCCGGAATCGTGCCCTTGGCCGACCAGTTGGCCGGCGGCTGCTTGTTGTCCATCGGGACGGTCAGGAACGGCTTCGGCTCCAGGTCGGCCCGGGTCAGCGGCTTGCTCGGGTCGTACCCGTCCTTGGTGATGAAGTACTGGAAGTCCGTCGTCGAGTGCCGCGCGGTGAGCGTCCACGAGAAGGTGTGCTCGGCCCCGGAGTTCAGCTTCGTACGGGGCCAGCCGCCGCCGCGCGGGTCGTCCAGCTGCTTGAAGCCCTCGTTGCCGCCCGCGCAGATCAGACCGTCCTTCGGCCCGGCCTGCGGGAAGCCCTTCGGGCCCTCGACGCTCTGCGGCTCGTGCTGGATGGCGCCGCAGTCCTTGACCTTGCCGTCGGCACAGAGCGCCTGACGGCTCGTGGGGTCGGTGCTGAAGCCGTGCCCCTGGGCCGGGCCGCCGGTCATCAGCATCGCGGCGCCGCCGAGCCCGAGACCGACGACGGCCGCGGTGATCTTCTTGCGCATGCTTGCTCTCCTGCTCGCTCGTGGGGGGATCGGGGAGTGTGCGCACGGGATGGAGCGGTGAAGCGGTGGGCGGTCTAGACCACAAGGGAATCTAGGCCCGCCGGTACGTCATGTCCAGACCAATGGAGCGCCGTTCCGCCCCTCCGTCCGGGCCGGGTTCCCGCGCGGCGAGGGCGCATTGCGGTACCCATGGGGACACATCACCTCGTAAGGATGCCGCCATGTCCCACCCCGCTCGCACTCCCCGCTCCACCTCGCTCTTCGTCTCCGAGCTCAGGGACGCCATCACCGCCCGCGCGTTCCTGCTCGTCGTCGCGGTCTTCTTCGTCCAACTCGGCTTCCTGCTCTCGTACATCGGCTCCTTCCACCATCCCGAGCCGCAGGGCGTCCCCGTCGCCGTCGTCGCCCCCGGGAAGGCCGCCGACCGGCTCGACGCGCTGCCCGGCGACCCGCTCTCGGTGACCCGCGTACCGGACGAGAAGGCCGGCCGCGAACGGCTGCTGGAACGCGACGCCGAGGCCGTCTACGTGATGAACCCGCGCGGCACCGAGGACCGGCTGCTCGTCGCCTCCGCCGCCGGGAGCTCCGTCACCCAGGCCGTGACGACGGTCTTCGAGAAGGCGGCGGCGGAACAGCGGCGCACCGTGACCACGGACGACGTGGTCCCCGCGCACGCCGAGGACCACGGCAGCCTCACCGCCTTCTACCTCGTCATCGGCTGGACCGTCGGCGGCTACCTCGCCGCCTCCATGCTCGGCGTCACCGCGGGCGCCAGGCCCGCCAACCTCCGCCGCGCGGTGATCCGGCTCGGAGCCATGGCGGTGTACGCCGTCTGCTCGGGCCTCGGCGGAGCCGTCATCGTCGACCCCGTACTCGACGCGCTGCCGGGGCACTTCGCGCAGCTGTGGGGAGTCGGGGCGCTGATCGTCTTCGGTACGGGCGCGGTGACGATCGCGCTGCAGACGCTGTTCGGGATCATCGGCATCGGGCTGGCGATCGTCGTCTTCGTCGTCCTCGGCAACCCCAGCGCGGGCGGTGCCTACCAGAGCAGCATGATCCCGCCGTTCTGGCGGGCGATCGGTGACTGGCTCACGCCCGGCGCGGGCACCACGGCCGTCCGGCACCTGGTCTACTTCCACAGCAACGCGCTGGCAGGACCGATGTGGGTGCTGGCCGTCTGGGCGGTGGCCGGCGTCGCCGTCGCGCTCGGGGGAGCCGCCCGGCGTCGTACTCCCGATCTCGCCCGCCTCTCGCACTGAGGCCGGCCGGGCGCTCCGCGGGAGGTGTGGCACGCACAACAAGCGGGCCCCTCGCCTGTGCGAGGGGCCCGCTTCACATGTACGCCGTCAGGGACTCGAACCCCGGACCCGCTGATTAAGAGTCAGCTGCTCTAACCAACTGAGCTAACGGCGCCTGCGGTGTTTGTCGGTCCGTTTCCCCGGCCCGACAACAGAAATACTACCCCCTTCCGAGGGGTGCTCATAACCAAGATCCGGTCCGCCCCGGCGGAGCCCCGGTTCACAGGGAGAGCGACAGCATCACGGGCCCGGCCTTGCGGCTCAGCGTCTCGGCCGCGCGCCGCAGCCGGTGCGCGTTCTCCACCGGGAGCGACAGCGCCAGGCAGCCGACCGAGGCCCCGGCCGTGACCGGGACGGCGGCGCAGACGGTGCCGACCGCGTACTCCTGGAGATCCAGCACCGGGACGGTGGGCGGCTGGTTCTCCAGTGCGTTCAGCAGCAGCCGTTCGTCGGTGATCGTCCGCGAGGTGAGGCGGGCGGCCTTGTGCCGGGCGAGGTGATCCTTGCGGCCGTTGTGGTCGAGCTGGCCGAGGAGGCACTTGCCGATGGCGGTGGCGTGTACCGCCGACCGGAAATCGACCCACTGGTTCACGGCCGGGGTCTCCGGGCCGTCCGCGTAGTCGGTGATCTCCAGCTCGCCGTCCTTGTAACGGCTGAGGTAGACGGCGGCGCCGACGCTGTCGCGCAGTTCGCCGAGGGTGTTCCGCAGCCGCTCGTGCAGCGCGCGGACGCGGTCCCCTCCGGAGCCGAGGAGGACCAGGGCCTCGCCGACCACGTAGGTGTGGTCGGCCAGCCGCTCGACGTACTCCTCGCGGGCCAGCATCAGCAGCAGATGCGCCAGGTGTCCGGGCGGCAGGCCCGTCTCACGTGCGAGGACGTCCTCGGAGACGCCGTCGTGGTGCCGGGCCACCGCCTCCAGCACGCGCAGCGCGTACTGCACAGAGTGGAACGGCGTGGTTGGCTCCCGCTTGAGCGCCACGGTGACCTCCCTGAAGGGTGCGACCGGCCTGGCCGTGGACCTCCGGCCCGGCCCTGGAGCCCGGCCGGCGCGGAGAGCGCACGACAGTGCTTCTCACGATAGTGGTCAAGAGGGCTGTGTGGTGGGGTCGTTGCACCTATCGGCATATGCCGTCGGCTGCCTGCCGGGTGGCTGATCCTCGACTGCCCGGAATGCACCCGGGTCACGCACCCCAACTGCCCGGAGCCCGGCCCCTTTTGGGGACGGGCTCCGGGCAGCGGTCATGCGGTCGCGGTCACAGCACCGCGCCCAGGAACTCGCGGGTGCGCTCGTGTTCGGGGTCGTTGAAGAGCTTCTCCGGGGCGCCGGACTCGATGACCTTGCCGCCGTCGAACATCAGCACGTCGTCCGAGATGTCCCGGGCGAAGCTCATCTCGTGGGTGACGCACAGCATGGTGATGTCCGTGGAGTGCGCGATGTCCCGCAGCACGTCCAGTACGCCCGCGACGAGTTCGGGGTCGAGGGCCGAGGTCACCTCGTCCAGCAGCAGCACCTGCGGGCGCATGGCCAGGGCCCGGGCGATGGCGACGCGCTGCTGCTGGCCGCCGGAGAGCATCGTCGGGTACTTGTCCATGTGCTCGGTGAGGCCGACGAGTTCGAGCAGTTCGCGGGCGCGCTGCTCCGCCTCGTCCTTGGACAGGCCGAGCACGTGCACCGGCGCCTCGGTGATGTTCCGCAGCACCTTCATGTTCGGGAAGAGGTTGAACTGCTGGAACACCATGCCGATGTCCTTGCGCACCTCGCGGATGTGCTTCTCGCCCGCCGGGACGAGCTTCCCGCCGCGCTCCTGGTGCGTCAGGCAGCGGCCGCCGACGCTGATGGTGCCCGCGTCCGGCTTCACCAGCGTCATCAGCAGCCGCAGGATCGTCGTCTTGCCGGAGCCGGACGGGCCTATCAACGTGACGTGCTTCCCGGAGCGGACGGAGAAGTCCAGGTCGTCCAGGACCGTGACGTCGCCGAAGCGCTTGGTGACGCCGTCGAAGCGGATCAGTTCGCTGCCGTCGGTCTTCGGATTGGGGGTCTCCTGGCTGGCGGAGTTCTCAACTGCGGACAAGACGACGCTCCAGGGATCGGATCAGGAGGGAAGCCGGGTAGGCGATGACGATGAAGGCGATACCGACCAGCGTGATCGACTCGGTGGGCTGGAAGGTCTGCGCGCCGAACTGGCGGGCCTCGCCGAGCATGTCGAGCACGCCGATCACGGCGATCATCGGCGAGTCCTTCAGCATCGCGATGACGTAGTTCCCCAGCGCGGGGATCACGCGCCGGACGGCCTGCGGCAGGATCACCGCGGTCCAGGTGCGCGTGCGCGGCAGGCTGAGCGCCGTGGCGGCCTCCCACTGCCCCTTCGGCACGCCCTCGATGCCCGCGCGGTACACCTCGGCGGTGTACGTCGAGTAGTGCAGGCCGAGCGCGAGGACGCCGGTGGTGAGCGGGGAGAGGGTCGGGCCCCACTCGGGCAGCACGTAGAACAGGAAGAACAGCTGCACCAGCAGCGGAGTGTTGCGCACGAACTCGGTGAGCGCCGTCACCGGCCAGCGGACGAACCGGGCCGTCGAGCGCTGCGCGAGCGCCCACACCAGACCCAGCGAGAACGCGATCAACGAGCCGAGCACCAGGGCCTGGAGGGTGACGAGCACGCCGTCCCAGAACCGTGGCATGAAGTCCTCGAGGGCCGACCAGTCCCAGTTCATCCGGCACCTCCGGGGGTCTGCGCGGCGGGCTGAGCCTGCTCACCGCGGCTGTCGGGCCGGCGGGTGAACAGCCCGCGCCGGGGCTCCCCCTGTCCGATCCCGGCCTTCGCCGACCGTTCGAGCACGCGCATGCCGCGGGTGATGACGAAGGCGAGGACGAAGTACATGAGCAGGATGATCGTGTAGATCTTGGAGCTCTCACCCGTGGCGTTGCGGATCAGCCCGCCCGCGAAGGTGATGTCCGCGACGCTGATGATGGAGACCAGCGCGGTGCCCTTCAGCAGCTCGATCAGCAGGTTGTTGAACGGCGGGATCATCTCCGGCCACGCCTGCGGCAGGATGATCCGGCGCATCCGCTGGGCCGGGGTGAAGCTCAGCGCGATCCCCGCCTCGCGCTGCGCCGTCGCCACCGACTGCACCGCGCCGCGCACGACTTCGGAGCCGTACGCGCCGTAGGACAGGCCCAGCGCCAGCACCGCCGCCCACATCGGGACCAGCTGCCAGCCGAAGGCGAGCGGCATCACGAAGAACATCCAGAACATCAGCACGAGCGCGGACGTGCCGCGGAAGACCTCGAAGTAGACGCCGGACAGGAAGCGCACGATCCACAGCCGCGAGGTACGCGCCAGCCCGATGGCGAAGGCCACCACGGCGCCGAGAGCCGCGCTGAGGACCAGCACCTGCAACGTCACCCAGATCCCCGGCAGCAGCCAGGTGTTCCACAGGCCCCAGGTCATGAGCAGAGCTCCTTGGCGGTGAGGTCGGTCATCTCCGTCCGCGTGAAGCCGAGCGGCTTCACGATCTCCAACAGTTCGCCGCTGCGCTTGAGTTGGTGCAGCTCGCGGTTGAACGCGTCGCGCAGCGTGGTCTCGTTGGGACGGAAGGCGAACCCGCCGGCGCCGATCTGCGGCTCGTCGCCGATCATCGGCTGGAAGGGCTTGTTGGACTCCACCAGCTTGCTCTTCGTCTGCTCCAGCACGGTACGGACGGTGACGCTGGTACCGGCGAAGGCGTCGGCCCGGCCCTGTTCCACGGCGAGCAGACCGGCGAGCTGGTCGGGCAGGACGGTGATGTCGGAGCGCTTGATGCCGTTCCCGATCGCGTAGTCGATCTCGGCGTACGCGGTGCCGCTCGCGAGTTTCGCGCCGGTCCGCACAATGTCCTGGTAGTCGTGCAGTTTCTTCGGATTCCCCTTCTTGACGATGAAGGCGTCGAGCATCTCGTAGGTGGGGTCCGAGAAAATGACCTTGTCGCAGCGTTCGGGCGTGATGTACATCCCGGCGGAGACGACGTCGAACTGCATGTTCGCCAGGCCCGGTATCAGAGAACCGAACTCCGTGGGAACGGGCTGGATTTTATCGATCCCGAGACGTTTGAACACGGCTTCGGCGATCTTCGGTGCCTCGCCGGTCAGTTCGCCGTCGCTGTCGATATATCCGAACGGCGGCTCGCCCGCGATTCCCACCCGCACGAATCCCTGCGCGCGCAGTCGCTCCAGAAGGTCTCCTCCTTTCTTCGTGTCCCCCGTCGAGACCCTGCTGCAGCCGGTCAGACCGAGAGTTCCCACGGCGCCGACGGCGGTGATCCCCGTCAGCAGGGAACGTCGTGTCAGACGTCTGCCCATCGCTGTGATGTTGTGCTCTTGTGGTGGAGCCATGGGCCGCGAGTACCCCGTTCTTATGAAGTTATGCGGATCGTTTCCGGCCTGCCACGCATTCGTTGTGGACTTGACCGCTGCGTCACCATTGACACGCAGTTGACCGACTGATGACCAACTACTCCTGAACGGAGGCCCGATGGCTGAGCGTTTCCTCGAAGTCTCGCTGGACAAGCGCGGCGTGCGCTGCACGGCGAAGCTCCTCGACGACCGTGCGCCCGTGACGTGCGCGGCGGTGTGGAACGCGCTGCCCCTGGGCGGCGACGTGTACCACGCAAAGTACGCCCGGAATGAGATCTACACTCTGATTCCGCCCTTTGCTCCGGAAGAGCCGCCGCTGGAGAACCCCACGATCACCCCGATTCCGGGCGACCTCTGCTACTTCACCTTCAGCGACACCCAGCTGAGCACGTCGAGTTACGGCTACGAGGCCGCGGCGGAGTCCCGGGGCGGCCAGGCCGCGCACGCCACCCGCAGGACGGTCGTCGACCTCGCGCTCTTCTACGAGCGCAACAACCTGCTCATCAACGGCGACGCCGGCTGGGTGCCCGGCATCGTCTGGGGCACGGTCGTCGAGGGACTCGACGAGATGGCCGAGGCCTGCCAGGACCTCTGGCGCGCCGGAGCCCTCGGCGAAAGCCTCAACTTCCGCCGCGCGTAAGGGCGTCACGCACGAGGGGGCGGCCCGCGCCGGGCCGCCCCCTCGTCTCAGTCCGGGCTCACAGCGCGGGCGGCGCCACGGAGGCGGGCAGCCCGTCCTGGTACAGCGCGTGCGCGGCCCGCAGCACGAGCGCGTCCGCGTGCCGCGCGCCGACCAACTGCACGCCGACCGGCAGCCCTTCGCCGTCCGTGCCGCAGGGTACGCTCGCCGCCGGCTGCTGCGTCATGTTGAACGGGTAGGTGAACGGCGTCCAGCCCGTCCACCGGGTGTGCGCCGAACCCTCGGGCACCTCCCGGCCGATGCCGAAGGCCGTGCCCGGCATGGACGGGGTGACCAGCAGGTCGTACGTCTCGTGGAAGACCCCCATCGCCCGGCCCAGCGCCATCCGCACGTCCACCGCGGCCAGGTAGTCCAACGCGCTGTAGGACGCGCCCTGTTCGACGACCTCGCGCAGACCCGGGTCCATCTCCGCCCGCTGCTCGGGCGTGAACGCCTCGGTGACGCGGGCCGCGCCGCTGAACCACAGGGTGTGGAACGCCTCCACCGGGTCCTCGAAGCCCGGGTCCCGCTCCTCCACCCGCGCGCCCAGCTCCGCCAGCCGGTCCACGGCCCGCCGCACCGAGGCCGCCACCTCCGGGTCGACGTCCACCCGGCCGCCCAGATCCGGCGAGTACGCGATCCGCAGGCCCCGCACCCCGCCCTCCAGCCGCTCGCGGAACGAGCCCGCCGGGGCGGCCAGTTGGGACCAGTCGCGCGGGTCGGGCCCGCTGATGACGTCCATCGCGAGCGCCGCGTCCGCCGCGTCCCGCGTCATCGGCCCGACGTGCGCCAGCGTCCCGTACGCGCTCGCCGGGTAGATCGGCACCCGCCCGTAGGTCGGCTTCAGCGCGAAGACCCCGCAGAAGGAGCCCGGGATGCGCACCGAGCCGCCGCCGTCCGTGCCCAGCGCCAGCGGCCCCGCGCCCAGTGCCACCGCGGCCGCGCCGCCCCCGCTGGACCCGCCGGCGGTGCGGGACGGGTCGTACGGGTTGCCCGTCGCGCCGTGCCGGGGGCTGTCGGTGACGCCCTTCCAGCCGAACTCCGGGGTGGTGGTCTTGCCCAGGAAGACCGCGCCCTGCTCGCGCAGCCGCGCCACCGAGGGCGCGTCCTCCTCCCACGGGCCCTCCTCGCCCACCGACCAGGAGCCCTTGTACGAGGGGCCGCCGCGCTGGAGCAGGATGTCCTTCACCGTCACCGGGACCCCGTCGACCAGCCCGGCGGGCTCGCCCCGGCGCCAGCGTTCCTCGGCGGCGCGGGCCCGCGCGAGCGCGTCCCGGTGGTCGATCCGGACGAAGGCGTTCACCCGTGGCTGGACGGCCTCGGCGCGGTCCAGCATGGCGGTGGTGGCGTCGACGGGGGAGAAGTCCCCCGCGGCGTATCCGGCGACGAGCTGAGCGGCAGTCATGGTGGTGAGATCCGACATCACGAAACCTCCCGGAGGGCGGGGGCCGGCCCATCACCGGCCCGGACTGTGGGCCCGCGCCACGCCCTGGCGTGGGCCCTCGGAGAAGCGAACTCCCGCTCCGCGCACGGGGACACGGCCCGGCGGCCGCGTCCCCGCCGTCAGGTGGTCGGTACGTACCCGAGCCGTTTGTCGACCACGTTCAGCAGCGGCTCGCCGGACGTCCAGCGGTCGAAGTTGTCGAGGAACTGCTCGGCGAGGTCGTCGCGCCAGCCGATGGTGTCGCCGCTCATGTGCGGGGAGATCAGCAGCCCGGGCACGTCCCACAGCGGGTGGCTCTCGCCCAGCGGCTCCTCGGCGAAGACGTCCAGCGCGGCGCCCGCGATCCGCCGCTGGGAGAGCGCCTCCACCAGGTCGCCCTCGACGACGTGCTGGCCGCGGCCGACGTTGATGAAGCGGGCCGTGGGCTTCATCCGCGCGAACGCCGCCGCGTCGAAGAGCCCGCGGGTGGACTCCGTCAGCGGGGCCACGCACACCACCCAGTCCGCCTCGCCGAGCAGCGCGTCCAGCGCGCCCGCCGCGTGGACCAGCCCGAATTCCGGATCGCCGCCGCGTTCCCTGCGGCCGACGAGGTCGACTTCGACACCCAGTGCCAGCAGAGTGCGGCCAATTGCCCTGCCGATGGGGCCCGAACCGACGACCACGGCACGGGTGCCGCCGACCCGAATTGTCTCCCGGTGCCGCCACTGCCTCTGCTTCTGCAATTCCCACGTTCCGGGGAAATCCTTGGCCATGGCCAGTACGGTTCCGGCCACGTATTCGGCAATGGGCTGGTCGAAGACTCCCCGGGCATTCGTGAGGACCGTTTCGGCGGCCCGGGGACCCTCGGAGAGTTCCGGGAGCAACCGGTCCACGCCCGCGCTCGGGGTGTGCACCCAGGACGGCCTCGGCCCCGGCCCCGGCCACGCCTCGCGTACGGCGTCGGAGAGGAAATCCCAGACCAGCAGGGCGTCGGCGGAGGGGAGGAGACCGGCGAGATCCTTCTCGTCCGTGTGCACGACCTCGGCCCGTCCGGCGAGCCGGCCGAGATCCGGCAACGGGTCGTCGTCGAGGACCAGGACGGTCGGACGGGCGGGCGGTTCACGGCGTTCTGTCATCGGCGGGAAACCGTTTCGAAACGAGGGGCGGCCTGGTGTGCGGACGGCGCGAACCCCGGCGGAGATGCGAGGATTGACCACGGTAGGGAGAGCGAACTACCGTCGTCAACAAAGGCATCTGTCCCGGCGTTCCGGCTTTTGACCGGCTTTCCTTTTCTCTCGGCCCTTCGGCCTTCCGGCCACAGGCCACCCCTCCGTTCTCTTGGGGCTCGAAATGGATGTCTCCTTCCTCGGCGGACCACAACCGCAGCGTGGTGTAGGAATCGTCGCTCCGTTCGACTTCGCGCTGGATCGCGAGCTGTGGCGTTGGGTGCCGGACGACGTGTCCCTGCACCTCACGCGAACCCCTTTTGTTCCCGTCGAGGTCAGCCTCGACCAGGCCCGGCTGGTCAGTGAGCACGAGACACTGCGTTCGGCCGTGCAGGCCCTCTCCGCCGTCGAGCCCGAAGTCCTCGCGTACGCCTGCACATCGGGCAGCTTCGTCGGCGGGACGCGCGGCGAGCGAGCGATGAGCGCGGCCATGGAACAGGCGTCCGAGACGCCGTCGCTCACGACGTCGGGAGCCCTGCTGGACGCGCTGCGCGAGATCGACGCGCGGCGCGTCGCCGTCATCACCCCCTACACCAAGTCCGTGACGGACTCGCTGGAGGACTTCCTCGGCGAGGCCGGGGTCGCGGTCACCGGCCGCGCGTACCTCGGGCTCACCCGGCACATCTGGAAGGTGCCGTACCGGGACGTGGTCGAGATGGCGCGGGAGGCCGTCGGGGACGCGCCCGACGCGCTGTTCATCAGCTGCACCAACCTCCCCACCTACGACGTCATCCCGCAGCTGGAGGCCGAGCTGCGGATGCCCGTCCTCTCCGCGAACCAGGTCACGATGTGGGCCGCGCTGCGCCGCGTCGGCAAGGAAGCCGTCGGCGCGTACCAGGCGCTGCTCGACCCGGCGGCCCGGCGCGGCCCCGCCGGGATGGCGCCCGCGCCGCCCGCCGAACCCCCCGGTCCCGCCGCGGCGAACGTGCCCCCGGCCGCCGACCCGGTGGAGCAGGAGGCGGCGCTCGCGGGCGCCGGCGCCGAGGGCGGCGAGCCGCTCGACGGCTTCGACCCGCCGTACCCGCCGGCCGGCGGCGACGAGTGGGGCGGCCCGCAGCCGCCCCGGTGACCGGCCGGATTCCCGGACGCGGCGGGCGCCTCGCCCGCCGCGTCGCAGCAGCACCAGCACTCGGCACGACGCGTCAGGAGGCGTAGATGGCACAGGCGGCAGGGCGGCCGGAGCAGGCGGTGGGGTTCCTCTACCCCGGCTATTCGGCCGAGGACGACTATCCGCGCCTGGAGCGGATGCTGGCGGAGGCGGGCGCCGGGGTCCGGCTGCCGCTGGTGCACACCGACATCGGGGAGGACGCCCACCGGGTGGACGCCCTGCTGGAGATGGGCTCCACGGCGCGGCTGGCCGCCCGGGTGGACGAGGTGAAGCGGCAGGACGTCCAGGCCGTCGTGTGGGCCTGCACCTCGGCCAGCTTCGTCTTCGGCTGGGAGGGCGCGCACGAGCAGGTGCGCGAGCTGTCGGCGACGGCGGGGCTCCCGGCCTCCAGCACCTCCTTCGCCTTCGCGCACGCCGTCCGCGCGCTCGGCGCCGAGCGGGTGGCCGTCGCCGCGACGTACCCGGACGACGTGGCCGAGCTCTTCGCCGCGTTCCTCAAGGCGGCCGGCGCCGAGGTCGTCTCGCACCGGGGGAGCGGCATCATCACCGCCGCCGAGGTGGGCACTTGGGGCCTGGACGAGGTGCTCGCCATGGCCACCGCGGGGGACCACCCGCAGGCGCAGGCGGTGCTGCTGCCGGACACCGCGCTGCACAGCGCGGCCTGGATTCCGCGGATCGAGGAGTCGCTGGGCAAGCCGGTGCTCACGGCGAACCAGGTCACCGCCTGGGAGGGCCTGCGCCTGCTGGACCGCACGGTCCGCTGCCCCCGCCTGGGCACGCTCTTCGCGGCCTGACGGCCCGCCCGCCGAGGGGCCCCGGACGCACCCCGCGTCCGGGGCCCCTCGCGCGTCAGGCGTCCTGCGGGTACCAGCGCAGCTCGACGGTGTTGCCGTCCGGGTCCCGGACGTACAGCGACTGGGCCTCGCCGCGGGCGCCGAAGCGGGTGCCCGGGCCGTCGAGGACGGTGAACTCGCCCGAGTCGACGACCTCTTGCCAGTCGAGCGGGGCGACGGTCAGGCAGATGTGGTCGACGTTCCCGCCCTGAGGCGCCCCGCCGGGCGCGCGGACGAGGTCGATGATCGTCGTGGCGCTGACCCGGACGGACGGGAAGGGGACCTCGCCCGCCCGCCATTCCGCCAGCCGTACCGGCGCGAGGCCGAGCCTGTCCCGGTAGAACGCGAGCGAGCGCTCGACGTCGGAGACGTTGAGGACGAGGTGGTCGAACCCGGTGACACGCATGCTTCCTCCACAGCCGTGATGCCCTTGGCACGCCGGCGGCACCGCGCCGGCCGACCCGTAGATGGTGCCCGTGGCGCGAAGCACACGCCGCACGGGGAAGACCGGGACCCGGCGCGCGGTTGTCGTCCCCGGAAGCAACGGACGCAGCAGACGCATCAGGGGAGAGGCAGGGCCACGGTGGGCGACGACGCACAGGGCACGAGCACCGGAGCGGCAGACGGCGGGCACGGCACGCACCGCGGCCCGGCCGGAGAGCGGCACGACCCCGTCCGCGGACGCGCGAAGGGCACCGCACCGGCCGCGCTGTCCGTCCTGGACCTGGTGAACGTCGGCGTCGGGCAGAGCGCGCGGGACGCGCTGCGCGCCTCCGTCGAGATGGCGCGGACGGCCGAACGGCGCGGCTTCACCCGCCACTGGGTCGCCGAGCACCACTCCATGCCGGGCGTCGCGAGCTCCTCGCCCGCGGTGATCCTCTCCCACCTGGCCGCCCACACCGACCGCATCCGGCTCGGCTCCGGCGGCGTGATGCTGCCCAACCACGCGCCGCTCGTCGTCGCCGAACAGTTCGGGACGCTGGAGGCGCTCGCGCCCGGCCGGATCGACCTCGGCCTGGGCCGCGCCCCCGGCACCGACGGCGCCACCGCCGCCGCGCTGCGCCGCACCGACCGGCTGAGGGAGGGCGCCGACGAGTTCCCGCAGCAGCTCGCCGAGTTGATCCGGTTCCTCGACGACTCGTTCCCCGACGGCCACCGCTACGCGCGCATCCACGCCGTGCCAGGACCGGTCCAGGGCGGGGACACCGGCCGGCCCTCGGTCTGGCTGCTCGGCTCCTCCGGCTTCAGCGCCCAGCTGGCCGGCAGCCTCGGCCTGCCGTTCTCCTTCGCGCACCACTTCTCCTCGGCCAACACGCTGCCCGCGCTCGACCTGTACCGGGAGCACTTCCGCCCGTCGGCCGTCCTCGACGAGCCGTACGCGGCGATCGGGGTGGCCGCGCTGGCGGCGGAGGACGAGAAGGAGGCGCGGCGTCAGACGCTCACCGGCGCCCTGTCGATGCTGCGGCTGCGCACCGGACGGGCCGGTCTGATGCCGACGCCGGAGGAGGCGGAGGCGTACGAGTTCAGCGCCGCCGAGCGGGAGTTCGTGGACAGCTGGTCGGGCAACGTCGTGCACGGCACCCCCGACGCCGTGCGCGAGGGGCTGGACGCGCTGACCCGGCGCACCGGGGCCGACGAGCTGATGATCACGGCGAACGTGCACGCGCCCGAGGCCCGCGTCCGCTCCGTCTCCCTGATCGCGGACGCGTACGGCATGCCGCACGAGGACTGAGCCGGCCGGGCGCCGGACGGGGCGCGGACGGCTGCGCGGGCCGGGGCCTCGCTCAGGGGGCCTCGGGCCCGGGCGGCGCGGGGTGTTCCGGCGGTGCGGGCTGGACGGCGAGCAGGGCGGAGACGCGGCGGGCCGCCATCGGCTTCGCGTAGTGCCAGCCCTGTCCGGTGTCGCAGCCGATCCGGCGCAGCCGTTCGGCCTGCGCGGGGCCCTCGACGCACTCGGCGGTGACGGTCAGCCCCAGCTGGTGCGCGAGCTGGACGAGGGCCGTCACGATCGTCTCGTCCGCCGGGTTCTGGTGCCGTGCGGCGCGGAACCCGCGGACGAACATGCCGTCCAGCTTCAGCACCCGCACCGGAAGCCTGCTCAGGTAGGCGAGGTTGGAGTAGCCGGTGCCGAAGTCGTCGATGGCGATGCGTACGCCCATCCCGCTCAGCGCCTGCAGGGCCTGGAGCGGCCGGCCCGCCGAGCCCATCACCGCCGACTCGGTCAGCTCCAGCTGGAGCCGGTCGGCGGGCAGCCCCGTCTCCTCCAGGACCCGCGCGACGTCCGCGACCAGATCCGCGTCCCACACCTGCCGCACGGCGACGTTGACGCTGACGAACAGCGGCACGTCCGGCCGCTCCCGCATCCAGCGCCTGGCCTGGCGGCAGGACTCCTCCAGCACCCAGCGGCCCAGCGGCACGATCGCGCCGTTCTCCTCGGCGAGCCCGACGAACCGGTTCGGCGGCAGCACCCCGAACTGCGGGTGCTGCCAGCGCACCAGGGCCTCGACGCCGCGCAGCCCGTCGTCGTCGAAGCCGACGATCGGCTGGTACTCCAGCAGGAACTCGCCCCGCTCGACGGCGCCGCGCAGCGCGCTGGAGAGCGCCTGACGGGTCATCCGGTGCGCGTTGCGCTCGGGGTCGAAGAGCGTCCACCGGGCGCGGCCGTCGGCCTTCGCCCAGTACAGCGTGGTGTCGGCGGCCTGCATCAGCTCCGTCGGCGTCGTGCCCTCGGCCTCGCGCTCGACGACGCCGACGCTCGCGGAGACGGCCATCCGCTGTCCGGCCAGCTCGAAGGGCGGCTGGAGCGCCAGGGTCACCGCCTGCGCGAGGCCGGAGAGCTGTTCCGTGCCGGTCGAGTTCTCCACCAGGATCACGAACTCGTCGCCGCCGAGCCGCGCCACCAGATGCCCCTGGCCGCCGCCGTCGCCGCTGTGCTCGTGGTCCTGCGAGCAGAGCCGCAGCCGCTGCGCGACCGCGTTGAGCAGCTCGTCGCCGACCCGGTGCCCGTGGGTGTCGTTGACCGCCTTGAAGCCGTCCAGGTCCAGGTAGCAGACGCCGATCCGGCCGGTCGCCGTCTCGGCCAGCGCCGTGGCGAGCCGTTCGAAGAACAGCGTGCGGTTGGGCAGCTTCGTCACCGGGTCGTGCATCTCCAGGTGCCGCAGGCGCTCCTGGAGGTCGCGGTGCTCGCTGATGTCGGTGACGGCGAGCAGCGCCTCGCCCTCCCGTTCGGTGGGGGTGACGGTCACCTCGGCCCAGAGGGTGTGCCCGTCGGTGTGCTTCAGGCGCCGGGTGCAGGTCATCCGGCCGCCGCGGCCGAGCAGCGTCTCGTGGTACCGGCGGCGCATCGGGTCATCGCCGCCGAGGCCCGTCAGGTCGGAGACGGTGGCCGAGGTGAGGGACTCGGGGCTGGTGCCGAGCAGCGTGCCGAGCGCCCGGTTCGCGGTGACCACGCGGCCGTCGCGGTCGACGATGGCCATGGCGAGCTGGGCCGCGCCGAACGCGGCCCGGAAGTCGCTCTGCGTGATCCGGGAGCCGCGGTCCCGGCGGCGTTGCCTGCTGCCGTTCCGCGGCGGTTCACGGTTACTTTCCGTTGTGTCCTGCGGTGCTGTTCGGGGTGTGTCGCCGGCGTTGTTGCCCGGTCCTTCGAGGGGTCCGTTCACCAATCGCTCCCGCGGGGGATTCGACTCGTACGGATCGGCCGGCCCCCGTCGGGGAGGAACGCCGTGCGGCGTCAGGAGGCGGATCCGCGCTGGAAATGTGCCGATCATAGAGGTTCGTGCGATCGCGGAGCCAGTGCCTTGGATGCGGGAAACGGCCATTGATGTCCGTGGGGCAAACGGGTCGGCCCACGGCTGAACATTTCTGCCCGGGCGGCGCCACAAGCTGATCGAAAGCCACGGAGAGTAGTGGAGTTAGTCGTACCGCGTGTGACTCACCCGGCCTACCGGAACAGGACTTCACGGGACATTGGCGACAGCGTGGGGGTCGTCCCTGCTTCCTGAAACGGTGAGGTCGAGACGTGGCGCGATCGCACATACCCGGGGGAGTGCACTGGGGGCGCGGCTGGCGCCGGACGGCGACGCTCGGGACCGCGCTCACCGCGTTCACGGGTATGGCCCTCGTCGCGGGCCCGGCCTCCGCCGCCACCGGAACCGTCCCCTGCGCGCTCCCGCGCACCGAGGCGCACCACTCGCTCGGCACCGACACCTGGAACGCCGACTACCCCCGCCCCGAGGGCTCGCTCGACGCCGCGATGATCTTCCTCGCGTTCCCCGACGCCCGCCCCTCCGTGCGCCCCCGGCAGCTCGCCGCCGACCACTTCCCGGCCACCTCCGACTTCTTCGACCGCGCCTCCTACGGCCGCTTCACCCTGCGCCCGCACACCTTCGGCCACTGGATCCGGATGCCCGCCGCCTCCACCTCGTACGGCATCCACCGGGACTGGGAGCCCGAGCTGCGCGGCAGGTACCTGCGGGACGCGGTCGCCGCCGCCGACCCGTACGTCGACTTCAGCCGGTACGACGTGATCTACCTCGTCGCCGACCCGGACGCGCGCGGCGTCAACTCGGACGCGACCAAGGTCGTCAATCTCGACGAACCGCTGGAGGCCGACGGCTCCGCCATCAAGCGGCTGGTCACCGTCTTCGAGCAGAGCCCGCCCGACCGGCACGTCCTCGCCCACGAGACCGGCCACGTCTTCGACCTCCCCGACCTCTACCACCGGCCCGACGGCGACGGTGCCGGTACGGGGACCGGCGACTGGGACACCTACGTCGGCGACTGGGACCTCATGGGCAGCCAGTTCGGCCTCGCGCCCGAACCCTTCGCCTGGCACAAGTGGAAGCTCGGCTGGCTCGGCCGCCCCCACGTCGACTGCGTCGCCGAGGCCGAGGGCAGCAGCACCCACACCCTGTACTCCCTCGACCGCACCCCGCTCGGCACCGGGGGCGAGGACAAGCGGCTCGCCGTCGTCCGCACCGGCGCCCGCGAGGCCCTCGCCGTCGAGGTGCGCGGCACCCGGAGCGCCGAGAGCGGGATGTGCCACGGCGGGGTGCTCCTGTACTGGGTGCGCAGCGACCGGGCGTCCACGCGCGGGCCGATCGAGGTCGTCGACGGCCACCCCGGCACCCGGAGCTGCGCCGACGGCTCCGTCTACCCGGCGCTCGCGGACGCCCCGCTCGGCGAGGGCGAGAGCTTCGCGACGGAACGCGGCGGGGGCGTACGGGTGGAGGTCACCGGCCGGGGCCAGGACGGCGGCTGGGACGTACGGATCACGCGGGGCCCGCTGGGGGAGGCCCGCGACTAGCGGCCCCGGGAACGACGAAAGCCCCTCGCTCTCACGAGGGGCTTTCGCCTGTCTGTACGCCGTCAGGGACTCGAACCCCGGACCCGCTGATTAAGAGTCAGCTGCTCTAACCAACTGAGCTAACGGCGCCTGCTGACGTCGTAGACATTAGCACCACCACCCGCCGGGATAAAAATCGATAGTCCTCCCGGCCCGGAGTCGTGACCCACGCCACGACCTGCGCCGACGGCCGGCACCCGCCGCGCGGCCCCGTCCCGGGCCTCCGGCGGGCGGTCCTCGCGGGAGAGCTCGGCGCGCAGGCACGCGCGCAGCAGCGCCTCGGCGCCGGGCAGCCACGGGTGCCGGACGTCCGGGGCGACCAGCCAGCGCGAGCCGGAGGCGGGGCCCGGGTCCTCGGGCGGGAGCGGCGACGGCACCGTCACCGCGTCCCCCCGGCCGTGGCAGAGCAGCGAGGCCAGGCCGGAAGCGGAACCGGGGGTGGCCGGTCCGGGGCGCGGGGTGCGCCACTCCTCCCAGTCGAGCAGCGCGGGCAGCCGGTGGGCCGTGCCCGGCTCGGCGAACAGCAGCATCCGGCCGCGGTGCGTGGCGACGGGGCCGCTGCCCGGGCCCGCCGACCACAGCCGGTCCAGCAGGCGGCGGCCGAACACCGGCGCGACGCTCACCACGTCGAAGGCCCGGCCGCAGGGCAGCACGCCGGGCGCGCCCGGGCGCAGCCGCCACAGGGCGTGGACGCTGCGGGGGAAGACGCTCGCGGAGGCGAGCCAGTCGGCACCGGCCGGGGTGACGCGCGCCGGCTCGGCCGCCGCGCCGCCGCGCCCGGCGGCCGTACGGGGACGGTCCGCCGTCCGGCCGGCGAGGTCGTGGACGTCCGGGTGCGCTCGGGAGGGACGCTCCCGGTCAACAGTGCTCATGGCACAGAGTTATCGGCCGCTGCGGGGCCGTTCGCCCGGAACGGCGGAAACCGGGACAAGCGGATCCGGCATCGGGTACCGTCCGCGCGTCCGGGCCGTGCACGGACGGGAGTTACTCCGCCGCGCCCTTGTCGGCGAGGAGTTCGCGGCCGAACTCGATCATCTTGCGCGCGTAGTCCTCGGTCCACTCCCCGCGCTCCGCGATCGCCGCCTCGGAGAGCCGGTCGAAGCGCTTCGGGTCGGCGAGCTGCGCGGCGGCCACCGCCTGGAACTCCATGGCGCGGTCGGCCGCCGAGCGGAAGGCGAGCGTCAGATCCGTCGCGCGGCCCAGCAGCTCCTTCGGGTCCTCGATCGACTCCAGGTCGAAGAAGTGTTCCGCGTCGGCCTCCGCCTCGGGCGGCTCGAAGAGCAGCGAGGCGGGACGGCGGAAGTGCTGCGCGCGCGGGGTGCCGCCGCGCGCGTCCTGAGCCGGTTCCGGCTCGGGCATGGGGACCTCCTCTGGTCACCGGTACGTCGTTCGGTCACGGACGGGCGTCCGTGGCCGTGGGGCTCGGGCCGCGTGGTGCCGCGCCTTCCATTGTCCTCCCCGGCGCGGGGGTCAGCGGCCCGGTTCGGTGCGCACGGTGTGCGCCGAGAGGTGGGACAGGACCGCCTGGTTGGCCTCCCAGCCGTCCGGGAACGCGACGGGCACGCCCAGCGCCAGCGGCTCCGTCGACGGGTGGTCGTCCAGCAGCTGGGGAACTCCCGCGCGGCAGACGACGACGCAGGCGTGCCGGTGCCGTGAGGTGAGCACGCACAGGCGGCCCGTCTCCAGGTGGAACGCCGTCGCGTCGGGGCGTCCGGAGAGCGGGTGGAGCACCACCGTGACGTCGAACTCCCGTCCCTGGAGCCGGTTCGCGGTGTCCACGGTGACCTCCGCCAGACCCTCGGGGGCGTCCTCGCCTTCGCACGCGGCCAGGGCGGCGCGGACGGCGGCCGCCTGGTCCCGGTGCGCGGTGCCGACGGCGACGCGGTCGGCGCCCAGCGGCGCAGGGACGTCGGAACGCTCGCTGGTGGACGCGCCGTTGCGGGCGAGCAGGCGGCGGACGACGTCGGCCACCGCGGCGACGGCCTCCGGGTCGGTGCGCGGGGTGCGCCGGGCCGGGAGCTCCAGCAGACCCCAGCCGGTACGGGCCGCCTCGTCGATCACGGCGTCGGTGGCCGAACCGTCCGCCGGCGTCGCGAAGGAGAGCGCGCGGTCGCCGGGTCCGGTGCCGCTGCGGAACGGGGTGTACGGGTAGAAGGCGTCCGAGACCAGGGGCGCGGCCGAGGCGGGCAGCCGCCAGGAGACCGGCAGCCGGTGCTGCGGCAGGTGCGGGTTGTGGGAGAGCAGGGTGGCCACGGCGCTGGCCGAGGGGTCGTACGTCAGCCCGGCCCACTGTTCGGCGCCGACCTGGCTGAACGGGTCGAGCTGCCCCGGGTCGCCCACGAACAGCGCCCGCTCGAACAGCCCGGCCACGGCGAGGAGCGCGTCGGACCGCATCTGGTACGCCTCGTCCACGATCGCGTGCGGCCAGGGCGAATCGACCGACACCCAGGCCCACTTGGCGGCGGTGGAGACGACCACCGGGAGCTGGAGCAGATCCGCCGGCTTGGCCGAGGTGACGACGGAGGCATGGCTGTCGAGCACCGGGTCGTACGGCCGCGCGTCGCTGCTGTGCAGGCGGCCGACGGGCAGTTCGGGGTCGGCGGTGGCGAGACGGTCGACGAGGTCGTCCACCTGCGCGTTCGTCTGCGCGATGATCATCAACGGGTGTCCGGCGGCGGCGAGTTCGCGGGCCGCGCGGACGACGAGCGTGGACTTGCCCGCGCCCGGGGGCGAGTCGACGACCACGCCGCGGTGGGTGCCGTGCAGGGTGTCGTGCAGGATCGCCGTCGTCGCGCGGCCGGCGGCCTCGCCCGGGGCCGGGGGCTCCGGGTCCGTGGCGTCCGTGGGGGCGGGGGCTGTCCGCGTCACCGGGTGTCCTTCCTCGTGCTGCGGTGGGTGCCGGGGCTCACAGCAGGTCCTCGGCGGTGACCGGGTCGGGCGCCAAGGCGCCCTGTCCTGCGGCCGGTTCGGGCGGCGGGCCGCCGTGCGTCCAGGGGGTGTCCTCGGGCTCGGGGAGCCCCGGGCCGCCGCGCGGCGCGTGCTCGAACAGCGTCCAGCACACCCGCTCGCCCGGCACCGGAACCGTGCCCGGGGCGGGCTCCTTGGCCCGGCCCATGCCGTTCACCAGGCGCAGCGTGAACAGCCCGGCCCCCGGGCTCGCCACGAACTCGGCGCTCTGCTGCGTCCCTTCGCCCGGCACCCCCAGCGCGCGGTGCACCTTCTCGCCCTCGGCCAGCAGCGGGCTGTCCTCGGTGCGGAGCGTGACCAGCGGGCGCGGCATCGGCCGCCGGCCCTCCGACCACGCCTCCTCCACGGACTCGACCACGCCCTCGAACGCCTCGCCCGTCAGCCGCCGGGCCGCCATCACCAGCGGATCGTCCAGCGCCTCCTCGGCCTCCAGCCTGGCCTGCGCCTGCTCGCGGGTGGCGAGCTTGTTCGCCGCCGTGACGGCGTCGTCCCGGCGGGGCTGCGGCGGCTCGCCCGCGCGGACCTTGTCCCGGTGGCCGGTGTACGACCAGCGGTCGCGCTTCCAGCGGCCCTCGACGCGCGGCCCCTCGGGCAGCGCACGCAGCAGGTCGACGCCCCGCCACATCGCGTCCCAGGTCGGCCGCAACTGCCCGGCGACCAGCTCCCGCACCTCGTCCTCGGCGCCCGGCACCCGCGCGTCGTACCGGGCGATCGCGGGCGCCAGCAGCCGGTTGTCGAAGGCCGGGTCCGTGGCGGGCCCGGCGGGCGGGAGCAGCAGCTGGCCGGAGGCGTCGCGGGCCGTCTCGGCGCGGAGCGCTGCCGCGGCGCCGTCGCCGTCCTCCGGCGGGTCCGTCCAGGCGAGCAGGGCGCCCAGGTGCTGGTCCTCCAGGCCGCTCTGGCCGGTGGCCCAGTGGCGGGACAGCAGCTCCGTCATCGACAGCAGCAGCGAGGCGCCCGGCACCCGGGCCCGCTCGCCGTAGTGCGTGAGCCAGCGGCCGAGCAGCGGTACGTACGGCGGCGCGGGGTGCGCGGCCTCCGGGTCGTCCTCCGCCGTGCGCCGGAAGCGCATCGAACGCCCCAGCAGGCGGACGAAGTCGACGCCCGGCGCGTTCGGCACCAGCAGCTGCGGCGCGTTCCGGCACAGCTCCACCTCGACCGGGACCTTCTTGCCCGTCTCCGGGTCCGTCTCCTTGCGCTGCTCGAACTCGACGTCGTCCGCGGCGGATGCGAAGTGCGGCAGCAGGACGTCGGCGAGCCGGGCCAGGAAGGCGAAGCGCAGGTCACGGTCGCGCGGCTGGGGCACCACCAGCAGCTCGGGCGCGTCACGGTCGCACCCGGCCAGGGCGCCCAGCGGCGCGCCCGTCTCACCGGCCGTGGTCAACGGGACGAGGACGAGCGGGTGTTCGGCCAGCCGGCGGTGCCGGACCGTGGCCAGCGGCTGGGCGCGGCCCGCGGCCACGGCCTCCATGCGGGCCAGCGCGGACATCAGCGACACGGGGCGTCCTCCTCGGTCTTCTCTCCTCCGGCGGCCGCGCCCGCCAGGGCCTCGGCGCGCAGCCGCGCCGCGCGGCGCAGGGCCGCGACGGCCGGGTCCGGGTGCGCGGCCTCGCCCTGGCCCGGGGCCGCCGCCTCCAGGACCTGGCCGACGGTGCGCAGCCCGCCCAACTCGCCCCGCACCGAACGCCCCAGGGACTCGACGGCGCCCTCGGCGCGCGCCCCGGAGCGGCAGTGGAACGCCAGCTCGCACCCGGCCAGGCACTCCGGCGCGTACGCGGCGGGCACCGTGTCCACCGCGGCCCGCAGTTCCTCGGGCGGGCGCGCGGGGTCGAAGGAGATCCCGTCCGGGAGGGCGGCCGCGATGTCCTCGACGCGGGTGAGCCGGTCGAGCTGGCGGCGGGTGGCGGCCCGGGGCTTGCGCAGGTCGACGTGGTCGGCCGTGGGCACGTTGGAGAAGTCCTTCGGGCAGACCAGGAGCGCCTGCTCGCGGACCCGGAGGCGCAGCCCGGAGCGCTCCAACGCCAGGGCGTACACGGCGGCTTGGCGGGCCGCGGCGCCGACCTTCGCCGGGTCGGCCGCGCCGTCCAGGATCGGGAAGGACTTGATCTCGACGACCGTCAGACTGCCGTCCGGGTGCACGGCGAGCGCGTCCGGCTCCAGGTACGCCGTCGTCCCGGCGACGTCCAGGGCCAGCATCGGGTGGTCCAGCAGCGCCCAGCCGCCGGCCGACTCCTCCAGCGCGAGCCTGGTGCGCTCCGTGCGGCCGGCCGGGCCGTCGGCCGTGAGCTCCGGAACCCTCACCTCCGAGGGCTCGGGGCAGGGCTCCCCCGTACGCGCGCACAGCAGCGCCATCAGCCCGGCGCTGCCGTCTCCCTTGACCTTCGCCTCGAAGGCGTTGCCCCGTACCAGCGCGAACTGCGACTGGCCGAAGGAAGCGGGCGCCCCCATGGCCTCGGCGACGGCGCCCTTGTCGACCCCGGCGCCGTCCAGCAGGGCGCGGCGGTGGCAGCCCGGATTGGCGGCGAGCGCGGCCAGGGCGCGGGCGTCCAGCGGGCGGGGCGGGACGGAGGGGCCGCCGCGCAGCTCGGCGAGCCGCCGCCGCAGCCCGGGGGCGCGGGGCGCCGGGACCGGCTGTGCCGTGGTGGCCGCTGTGCCGCTGTCGGGGTCGGGGGAGGGGTTCATCGGTGTGAGCCTCGCGGGAGAGTGCAGTACCGGCCGAAGTCTGGCATCCCCCGCCGACAACCGGGGCCGGGAGACCGGCCCGGCGCGCTGTATCCGCGTGCGCTGCGCGAAGATGGACGGGACAGAAGCGGAAGAACAGGCTGAAGAGGTTCCCCCATGGCAGCGCGCGTCCTGCTCGTCCGGCACGGTCAGACGGAGTGGTCGGTCACCGGCCAGCACACCGGCCGTACCGACATCCCCCTGCTCGAGGAGGGCCGGCGCGGCGCGAAGCTGCTCGGCGAGCGCCTGCACCGCGCGCCCTGGGACGGCCTCCCGGACGTCGAGGTGCGCACCAGCCCCCTGGTGCGGGCCGCCGAGACCTGCGAACTGGCCGGCTTCGGCGAGGCGGCCCGCCCCTGGGACGCGCTCATGGAGTGGGACTACGGCGCGTACGAGGGCCTGACGCCCGCGCAGATCAAACAGCGCGCGGGCGAGGACTGGTTCATCTGGCGCGACGGCGTCGAGGACGGCGAGGCGCTCGCGTCCGTCGCCGCGCGCATGGACGAGGTCGTCGAGTGGGCCCGCTCGGCCGACCGCGACGTCCTCCTCTTCGCGCACGGCCACGTGCTGCGCGTCCTCGGCGCCCGCTGGCTCGGCTACGACCCGTCCTTCGCGGCCAGGCTGCGCCTCTCGCCCGCCTCCCTCTCCGTCCTGGGCTGGGCGTACGGCGCCCCGGCCGTCGAGCGCTGGAACGACACCGGGCACCTGGACTGACCCGGGAGCCGCCCGTCAGGCCGTCTTCGCCCGTTCCAGGAAGGCGGCGACGGACGGCTCGGCGCGGTAGGGGCGCAGCCGCCGTGCCGTGGTGCCGAGCATGCCGCGGATGCGCGAGGACGTGACGGGGCCGAGCAGCGCGAGCGCCCGGGTGCCCGCCTCGGCGGCCTCCTCGGGGCGCCGCTGCGCCGCCAGGTCGCCGGAGAGCTCGGCCGTGAACAGCGCCTTGTTGCGCACGAAATGGGGGTCCTGGAGGGCCACCGCGCGGCGCGCGTGCTCCACCGCGCGGCCCCAGTCGCCCAGCGCCGACCAGCACTGGGCCTCCAGCCCGGCCTGCTCGGCCTCGCCGAAGAAGGACATCCACTCCGGGTCGCCGTCCGCCGGGCCCCGCTCGAAGTGGTGGTGCGCCCGGGCCAGCGCCTCCTGGCAGCCCGTACGGTCGCCCAGCCCGGCCCAGCCGCCGGCCTCGCGCAGGCTGAGCAGCGACAGCAGCCGCGCGGAACCCAGCTGCGCCGCCGCCGACTGCCCGGCCTGCGCGGCCCGTACGGCCTCGCGGGGGCGGTCCGCGTCCCGCGCGAGGAAGGCGGTGTTGCAGAAGGCGTGCGCCTCCAGCGCCGCGTCGGAGGCGACGCGGGCCGTGGCGAGCGCCTCGGCGTAGTGCGAGCGCGCGTCGTCGAACCGGCCGGAGTCGTGCGCCAACCAGCCGACGGAGATGGCCAGTTCGCCCGCGCCGTTGTGCAGCCGGTCGGAGACGGAGCGGCGGTGCGCCGTGGACTCCAGCAGCTCGTACGCGGCCCGGAGCGAGTCCCCGGCGCGGCGGAACAGGCCGTCGGCGCCGTGCCGGTCGTCGAGCAGCCGGATGCGGCGGACGGCGCCCTCCACGGCGCTCGCCTCCGCCTCGCCCGCGCGGTGTGCCGCGACGGCGGTCCGCTCGGCAGCGGCGGCGGGCCGCGCCCGCACGGCGTCCAGCAGGGGGGCGCCGATCGAGGCGGCCGCCAGGGCGGCCGGGCCGCCGGTCATAAACGCGCGACGTAGCACGTCGCTCTCCTCATGCATCTCGGGACAGTCGGTGAAGCTGTGATGGGCGTCGGCGGAAAGCGGTTCCGCGCGGCGCAACGGGGCCTGCGGGGGCGCCTGTTCACCTCCGTGAGCGCGACGGTCGCGCGCCGCGCGGCCGCGCACCGTCTCCCGTGGGGCGAAGCCCATGTCGGCGAGCGAGGAGCCCGGGAACATGTGCAGGAACACCCGCTCGTACGCGTAGTTGGGACACCGGATCTCTCCGGCCTCCACGCGCCCGATGTACCGGGCGTCGCACGAGACCTGTTCGCCGATCTCACGTGCCGACCGGCGTACGGCCGCCGCGAATTCGCCCGGGGAGAGGGCGCCCCGCAGCCGGCGAAAGGCGGTGTTGGGTCCGCGCCGCGGGCCCTGTGACGCAGAAGGTGACGACGCCATGGCGGGACCGTACAGGCTGTGACGACGGTCACTGCGTGGAGTTTGGCTACAAAACGGATATCTCACCCAGCATTTGCCATGAAGTGCCATCCTTTGCGGCGTTCCGCCGCCGTAGCCCTTGACACGTTGCTCCGTTGAACTCGGTATGACCGCCGCGGAGGAGCTCGGAGGAGGCGTCCCCATGCTGGACACCGGTGCACACGCCGACAGTTCGGTCGGCCGGGCACCCTGCGATCTGGTGACCGTCCCGGCCCGCCAGGGGCTCGAAGCCGTCGACATCCTGCGGCTGCGCGACGGCGTGGGCCCGGTGCTGCACGACAGAGCGGGCGACACCCTGGGCTTCCTCGTCCCGCCCGGCACCGCCGAGCACTGGGACCTGCCGGGCAGCGCCTGCACCGAGACCTGCGTACGGCCCCGCGCCGCCGCGGGCGACCCGCCCGTCACCGGCACCCGCTGGCTGGTCCCGCCCGAGGGCGCGCACGTCGCGGCCAGCGAACCGGCCGGGCTGCGCGCCGCGCTGTCCGAGGCGGCCCGCACCATCGAGGCCGCCGACCGCTGCCGCTGAACCGCCGCCCCGGTGGCCTGCGGCGATGCGGGATACTGGGGCCGTGGCGAAGGGCAGGAAGCGGGAGCGGAGCGAGGCCGGCGCACGGGAGAACTCCCGGACGCGGCGGACGCGGCAGGCACGGCAGCCGGTGGGCGCGGCCGTCGACGGCGGGTACGCCGAGCTGCTGCCCGACCCCGAGCGGCCCCGCGGCTGGACCCTCGCCCTCGACGGCGCGCCCCAGTCGTACGTCGACCTCGACGACCCGGCGTACCTCGACTTCGCCTACCAGCGCAGGCTCGGCCACATCGCCGACCTCGCCGCGCCGCCCGGACGCCCGCTGTCCGTGCTGCACCTCGGCGGCGGCGCGCTGACCCTGGCCCGCTACGTGGCGGCGACCCGCCCGCGCTCCGCCCAGCAGGCCGTGGAGCGGGACGAGCGGCTGGTGCAACTGGTGCGCGCGGAGCTGCCGTTGGACCGGAACTGGCGCATCCGGGTACGCGGCGGCGACGCCCGCGAGGCGCTCGCGAAGCTCCCCGACGACTGGGCCGGGCTCGTCATCGCCGACGTGTTCAGCGGCGCCGTCACCCCGGCCCACCTGACGACCACCGAGTTCCTCGGCGAGGTCCGCCGGGTGCTGGCGCCCGGCGGGCAGTACGCGGCGAACATCACCGACGGGCCGACCCCGTCCCGTACGCCCGGCTCCGGCGGCGGTCAGCTGGAGCATCTGCGGGGCCAGATCGCCACCGCGCGGGCGGTGTTCGGCGAGGTCTGCGCGGTGGCGGACCCGGCGGTGTGGCGCGGGCGGCGCTTCGGCAACTGCGTCCTGCTGGCGGGCGACGGCGCGCTGCCCGTCGCGGAGCTCACCCGCCGCGCGGCCGGCGACCCGCACCCGGCCCGGGTGGAGAGCGGCCGCGCGCTCGCGGACTTCGCGGGCGGCGCGGCACCCGTGACGGACGCGGCGGCCCGCCCCTCGCCCGAGCCGCCGCCCGGCGCCTTCGACTGACGCCCGGGGCGCCCGTCAGCCGTTGAAGGTCTCGATGCGGGGCGCGGACTCGTCCCAGCGGCAGAAGACCGTCGAGGCGCGGTCGCCCTGGGTGAACGTCACCCGGATCCAGGTCTCGGTCTTCCACACCTGCATCGACCAGCCGCCGTGCGGGGTGGCCGAGACGAGCGTCGCCGCGTCCTCGCCGACGTCGAAGACGGCCCGGCCCCCGGTCACCGACGCGCTCCGCACCTCACCGCTCGCGTCCCGGGACCCGCCGCCCGTACCCGGGCCGTCCGGACCGTCGTCGCCGCCGTCGGGGCTCGCGCCGCCCGGCGGCTCGGCGCCGGTGCTCCCCGGGGAGCGCGTGGGTGCCTCGCCCGAGGGGGAGGCGTCCGGCTTCTCGTCCCGGTCCGGCGCTGAGGGGCCGGGGGAGCGGGAGGGCTCGGGGCGGTGGGTGGACGAGGCGCGGGGCGGGTCCCCGCCGGCGCCGGGGGTGCCGGAGACGGGCATCGCGCGCGGCGGGTCGTACGCCGTGCCCGCCACGACGGTGTGCACGCCGAACCAGGACACGGTCACGGAGGCGCACGTGGCCAGCACCCACGCCCCGCTCTGCACCCACTGTCGTCGTTGCATCCGGCTCACCCTAATGGCGTACGGTTCCGCCCATGCCAAGTGTGCTCGTCGTCGAGGACGACCAGTTCGTCCGGTCAGCGCTCATCCGGCACCTCACCGAGGCCTCGCACACCGTGCGCAGCGTGGGCACGGCGCTGGAGGCGCTGCGCGAGGTGGCACAGGTCGGCTTCGACGTCGTCATCCTCGACCTCGGCCTGCCGGACCTCGACGGTGCCGAGGCGCTGAAGATGCTGCGCGGGGTCACCGACGTCCCCGTCATCGTG
This sequence comes from Streptomyces sp. HNM0574, assembly GCF_012726235.1. Taxonomy (GTDB): domain Bacteria; phylum Actinomycetota; class Actinomycetes; order Streptomycetales; family Streptomycetaceae; genus Streptomyces. Next base: position 157,543 of record NZ_JAASAH010000002.1, on the reverse strand, counting down.
GCCACCGCGCGGGACGACGAGACGGAGATCGTGCGGCTGCTCAACGACGGCGCCGACGACTACCTCGTCAAACCGTTCTCGGTGGAGCACCTGTCCGCGCGGATGGCGGCCGTGCTGCGCCGGTCGCGCCCCGGCTCCGCTGCGGGCGCCGGGGAGGACCGGGCACTGCGGGTGGGCGGCCTGGCCGTCGACCCGCTGCGGCGGCAGGCCGAGCTGGACGGGCGGCCGCTGGACCTGACCCGGCGCGAGTTCGACCTGCTGGCCTTCCTCGCCGGACGCCCCGGCGTCGTCGTGGCCCGGCGGGAACTGCTCGCCGAGGTATGGCAGCAGAGCTACGGCGACGACCAGACCATCGACGTCCACCTCTCCTGGCTGCGCCGCAAGCTCGGCGAGACGGCGGCCAGCCCGCGCTATCTGCACACCCTGCGCGGAGTCGGGGTGAAGCTGGAGCCCCCGGGTGACGTGAGCGCCCGGCCGTGAGATGGGCCCTGGTCAAGGTCTGCCTCGCGGTGACCGTGATGGTGGTCATCGCGTTCGCCGTGCCGCTCGGCCTCGTCGTCAAGGAGATGGCCGCCGACCGCGCCCTGTCGAACGCCGAACGCCAGGCCGCGGCCGTCGGCCCGGCGCTGGCCATCACCACCGACCGGCAGCAGCTGAAGCGGGCCGTGGCCAGCACCCAGGCGGGCTCGGACGGACGCATCGCCGTCCACGTCCCCGCCGCGCCCGCGGACGCCCGCGGCTCCGGCGCACGCGCGCAGCCCGCCGTCGAACTCGGCGACCAGCGCGTCCCGCAGGACCGGCTGGACCGGGCGCGGGAGCGCGGCAGCAGCGCGACCGTACGGGTGCCCGGCGGGCTCGCGCTGCTGCTGCCGACGGCGGTGGCCAGCGGGGAGGTGGCCGTGGTCGAGGTGTTCGTGCCGGACGCGGAGATGACCAACGGCGTCACCACCTCCTGGGTCGTGCTCGCCGGGGTCGGCCTGGCCCTGATCGCCGGCTCGGTCGCCGTCGCCGACCGCTTCGGCACCCGCATGGTCCGCCCCGCCGAGCAACTCGCGGACGCGGCACACGAGTTGGGCGAGGGGCGGCTCGGCGTCCGGGTGCCCGAGGAGGGGCCGAAGGAGCTGCACTCGGCGGCCGTCGCCTTCAACGCCATGGCCGACCAGGTCGTCCAGCTGCTCGCCAAGGAGCGCGAGCTGGCCGCCGACCTGTCGCACCGGCTGCGCACCCCGCTGACCGTGCTGCGGCTGAACGCGGCCTCGCTCGGCGAGGGCGACGCGGCCGATCAGACCCGCGAGGCCGTGGCCACCCTGGAGGGCGAGGTCGACCAGATCATCCGCACCGCACGCGACCGCAAGGCCGCACAGCCCCCGGGCCCCGGCGTCCCGGCGGGCTGCGACGTCGCCGAAGTCGCCCGCGAGCGGATGGCGTTCTGGTCGGCGCTGGCCGAGGACGAGGGCCGCGAGGTCCGGCTGTCCGGGGTGGAACGCCCGGTACGCGTGCCGGTGGCCCGTACCGAACTCGCCACCGCGCTCGACGCGATGCTCGGCAACGTCTTCCGGCACACCCCCGAGGGCACCGCCTTCTCCGTCGACGTCCACCACGGCGGCTCCGCCACCGACTCCGTGATCGTCCTCGTCTCCGACGCGGGGCCCGGCATCGCCGACCCGGACGCGGCGCTGCGCCGCGGCCACGGGGACGGCAGCCGCGGCTCCACGGGGCTCGGGCTGGACATCGTGCGCCGGGTCGCCGAGTCGACCGGCGGCGACGTCCGCGTCGGCCGGTCCGTGCTGGGCGGCACCGAGGTGCGGATGTGGCTGGCGCTGCGCCCGGCCGAGACCCGCGGCGCGCGCCGCCGCCACCGGGTGCGCCGGCACGGCCGCCGCGCCGCCACCTGATGCCCGTCCTTCGTCCGCCTTAAGCGGGCCATAAGTCCCGCTGCCCGCGCCCCGGTTGGTCCCCTTCGCCCGTTTCGGCGGCGCTAGCGTGCTGCCCGGTCGACCACACCCCCCACGGGATCGCGATCCGCGCACCGGACCCCACACAAGAGGCAGCACTCATGACGAACACCGGCACCCACCGCCGACGCGTGCACCGCAAGGTGAAGCTCGCCGGCGCGGCAGCGGCGGCGGCGACGGTCGCGGCCGGCGGACTGGCCCTCGCCGGGAACGCCAGCGCGGGCCAGGAGGACGCGCCCCGCGCGGCGGGCCCCGCCTTCGCGCCGTACGTGGACACCTCCCTCCAGCCCTCGTACGACCTGGTGAAGAGCGCGGGGAAGACCGGCGTCAAGGAATTCCACCTCGCCTTCGTCACCGCCGGCGACGGCAGCTGCGTCCCCAAGTGGGGCGGCACCCAGGACCTCGGCGAGAACGCCGTCGCCCGGCAGGTCGACGCGCTGCGCGCCAAGGGCGGCGACGTACGGATCTCCTTCGGCGGCGCCAACGGCTCCGAACTCGCCCTCGCCTGCGACTCGGTGGCCGAACTCACCGCCGCCTACGGCAAGGTCGTCGAGACCTTCGGCCTGAAGAAGGCCGACTTCGACATCGAGGGCGGCGCCCTCCCCGACACCGAGGCGAACACCCGGCGCGCCAAGGCCGTCGCCGCGCTCCAGAAGGAGCACAAGGACCTCGACGTCTCCTTCACCCTGCCGGTCATGCCCGAGGGCCTCACCCCCGACGGCGAGCGCCTGCTGAAGGACGCGAAGCGGAACGGCGTCCGGGTCGACGCGGTCAACGTCATGGCGATGGACTACGGGCCCTCCTACGACGGCGACATGGGCGCGTACGCCACCAGCGCGGCCAAGGCCACCCAGAAGCAGGTCAAGAGCGCCCTGGACATCACGGACGACGCGGAGGCCTGGGCCACCGTCGCGATCACCCCGATGATCGGCGTCAACGACGTCCCCGTCGAGATCTTCACGCCCGAAGACGCCGCCGAGGTACGAAAGTTCGCCGAGGCCAAGGGCATGGCCTGGGTCTCGATGTGGTCCGGCACCCGCGACAAGCAGTGCCCCGGCGGCGCCAAGGACCAGGCGGACCCGACCTGTTCGAGCGTCGAGCAGCAGCCGTACGAGTTCACCGAGGCATTCACCGGCTGACCCGCGCGACCCCACGGAACAACCCCCCACACAACCCCCCACAGCGGGGCCACCCCATGGGCCCCGCCAGGACGGGGCACGGCGGAATCCATCCCCCCACCCGCCGTGCCCCGTCCTCTTCGTGCTCGCCTGTGTACGCTCCGGAGCGACGCGCCCGGGTTCCGGCCGCCAACCGGCAGGCACACGGGTGTAGTTCAATGATCACGGATGTGCTCGGACGACAGAGGTCCGCTGGGCCGACGGGGGAGGCACAAGCACCATGGCAGCAACAGGCGCCGCACGGGACAGGGACGGACGCGTCGGCCGTGGCGAGGGCGGGGCCCGCAGGGCCACGCGCCCCGGAGCGGGCACCCGGCCGACGCTGGAGCAGGTCGCCGCGCTGGCGGGCGTCGGCAGGGGCACCGCCTCCCGGGTCATCAACGGCTCGCCCCGGGTCAGCGACCACACCCGCGCGGCGGTCGAAGCGGCCGTCGCCGAACTCGGCTACGTCCCCAACCGCGCCGCCCGGGCCCTCGCCGCCGGAAGCGCCGACGCGATAGCCCTCGTCGTCCCCGAGCCCGAGACCCGCTTCGCCGAGCCGTACTTCTCCGGCATCCTCCGCGGCATCAGCACCGAAGTCGCCGACAGCGACATGCAGTTGCTCTTCACCCTCATACGTGACAGCCACGAGCGCGACCGGTTCGCGCAGTACGCCTCGGCCCACCGCATCGACGGCGCCCTGCTGGTCTCCGTGCACACCGACGACCCGCTGCCCGACGTCCTGGAGAACCTCGGCACCCCCACCGTCCTGGGCGGCCGCCGGGGCGAGGACGAGACCGTCGCGTACGTCGACGCCGACAACCGCAACGGCGCCCGCACCGCCGTCGAACACCTCGTCGCCCGCGGCCGCCGCGCTGTCGCCACCATCACCGGGCCCGCAGACATGTACGCCGCCCGCTGCCGCCTCGCGGGCTACCGCGACGCGCTGCGCGACGCGGGGCTCGACGACGACGAACGCCTCGTCGAACAGGCCGACTTCACCGAGGAGGGCGGCCGCCGCGCCATGCGCGCCCTCCTCGACCGCAGCCCCTCCCTCGACGCCGTCTTCTGCGCCTCCGACGTGATGGCCTCCGGCGCCCGCGTCGCCCTGCGCGAGCGGGGACGCTCCGTCCCCGAGGACGTCGCCCTCGTCGGCTTCGACGACTCGGCCGTCGCCCGCCACATGGACCCGCCGCTGACGACGGTGCGTCAGCCCATGGAGCAGATGGGCCGCGTCATGGCCCGCACCCTGCTCGACCGGATCGCCCAGCCGACGCGCGCGGGCGCGGGGGCAGGGGTGCCCCAGCTCGTCCTGCCGACCCGGCTGATCCCCCGCGCCTCCACCTGACCGCGCCAACACCCCACGCGAGCAGGGGAGTTCCGCGCGGCAGGCGCTCCGTCCGGCGGCTTCCGGACCGTCAGCCCGCGCGCGGGCCACGGACATGACGGGCAGTGAGACATCCCCGGCGCTTCACTCCTGTGGACACCGCCCGCGTGCGTACCGGTGCCGGGTGCCCTTTGCTTCACAGGTATGACTGCAACAACTCGGCACGCAGCGCAGACCGCCCGCCGGATAGCCGCCGGCACCCTCACCGCGGCCCTCCTCGTCGGCGGCCTCACCGCCGCCTCGGCCGCCCCGGCACCGGCGGCGGACCGGGGCCGGGCAGCACTGTCGAACGCGACGGAACGCGGCGCGGACGCCGCACAGGCCCTGGGGCCGCGACAGCGCGCGGCCGCCCCGTCCGGCGGCTGGGCCCGCCCCGTGACCGGCAGATACCCCGTCTCGCAGAAGTACGGAATCCGCGGCAAGTGGGCGGCCGGCCACCACACCGGCGTCGACCTCGCCGTCCCCAGCGGCACCCCCGTCCGGTCCGTCGGCAAGGGCCGGGTCGTCTTCGCCGGAACCTCCGGCGACTACGGCAAGGCCGTCACGATCCGCATGGCCGACGGCAAGTACACCCTCTTCGCGCACCTTTCGAAGATCTACGTACGCGCCGGCGCCCCCGTCGGAGCCGGGACGCTGATCGCGAAGTCCGGGAACACCGGCCGCTCCTCGGGCCCGCACCTGCACTTCGAGGTACGGGCCAAGCGCGGCTACGGCTCGGACATCGACCCCGTCGCGTACCTGGCCCGCAAGGGCGTACGGCTGACGTGAGAGCCACCCGGCGGGACGTGTGACGTACGTCATGCGGCCGCCGCCGGGCCGAGGTTGGTCCCCGGCGCCGCGCGGCGCTTTCCCTGAGAAGGCGCGGCGCCGGGGGCCACCGCACATCTACGGCCGCACACACGAAGAAGGCCCGGTCCGTTTTCCCGGACCGGGCCTTCTCCCTGAGGGTGAATGACGGGACTTGAACCCGCGACTTCCTGGACCACAACCAGGTGCTCTACCAACTGAGCTACATCCACCGTGACCCGCGCTTTCCTGCGCGGCCAAGAGAGAGTCTACATGCTCCGAGGGGGTGCTCGCTGCCAGGTTTCCCCGGCCCCCCTCGGAAGGGGATCATTCCGCGCGGGGGAGCACGTGCTTCGCCGCGATCTTCTTCGCCGTCTCCGAGTCCGGGCCTGGCTGCGGCACGAAGACCGACTCCCGGTAGTAGCGGAGCTCGGCGATCGACTCACGGATGTCCGCGAGCGCGCGGTGGTTGCCGTTCTTCTCCGGGCTGTTGAAGTAGGCACGCGGGTACCACCGCCGCGCCAGCTCCTTCACGGAGGACACGTCGACGATCCGGTAGTGCAGATGCCCCTCCAGCTCCGGCATGTCCCGGGCCAGGAAGCCGCGGTCGGTGCCGACGGAGTTGCCGCAGAGCGGGGTCTTCCCCGGCTCCGCCGCGTACTCCTTGATGTACGCCAGGACCTGCTGCTCGGCGTCGGCGAGCGTGGTGCCGCCCGCCAGCTCCTCCAGCAGGCCCGAGGCCGTGTGCATCTGCCGCACCACCTCGGGCATCGTCTCCAGCGCCTCGGCGGGGGGGCGGATCACGATGTCCACGCCCTCGCCGAGGATGTTCAGCTCGGAGTCGGTGACCAGGGCCGCCACCTCGATGAGCGCGTCGTCGGACAGCGAGAGCCCCGTCATCTCGCAGTCGATCCACACCATGCGATCGTTCATACGTTTCACCCTACGTCGCTCAGCCCCGGCCCCGGCCACGCTGTCCCGGCAGCCTGGAGGTGTACAGGTCGGATTCGGGCTTACCCGGAGTTCCCGGGCTTCCCGGCACCCTTCCGGCCTCCCTGGCGTCCCGGAGATCCCGCGCGTCCCGGGGCTCGCGGAGATCACGGGGATCCCGCAGCTCCCGGCCGTCCCTGGCCTCGCGGCCCTGGACCGGCTCCCGGTACTCCCGGCCCTCCGGACGCGGCGCCAGGGCGGACTCGGCGCGCGACGCGGGGACCGCGCCGTAGCCGTGCCCCTGCGGATACCCGGGCAGATGACCGCCCTGCCCCGGGATGCCCGCCTGGGCCACGCCCGCCGGCTCGGTGTGCGCCTCGTCACCGTTGCCCCCGCTGTCGGGCCGCCTGGCCCGGTACGCGGCCCGGTACGCGGCGGGCGAGGAGCCCAGCTGACGCCGGAAGTGCCCGCGCAGTGCCACCGGCGAGCGGAAGCCGCAGCGGCCCGCGACCTCGTCGACGGAGTAGTCGGAGGTCTCCAGCAGCCGCTGCGCCTGGAGCACCCGCTGTGTGATCAGCCACTGCAGGGGAGCGCTCCCGGTGAGCGAGCGGAAGCGGCGGTCGAAGGTCCGGCGGGACATGTACGCGCGTGCGGCGAGGGTCTCCACGTCGAACTGCTCGTGGAGGTGTTCCAGGGCCCACGCGACGACTTCCGCCAGCGGATCGGAGCCGATTTCCTCGGGTAAGGAGCGGTCGAGGTGGCGTGCGTGGCCACCCGACTCCGCGCCGTTGCCGCGCCGCGGCGGGACGACCAGGCGGCGGGCGAGCGCACCGGCCGCCTCGGCACCGTGGTCGGTCCGCACGACGTGCAGGCACAGGTCTATCCCGGCGGCCGTCCCCGCGGAGGTGAGGATGTCGCCGTCGTCGACGAAGAGTTCACGCGGATCGACGTGGACGGAGGGATAGCGCTTGGCCAGCGTCGGCGCGTACATCCAGTGCGTCGTCGCCGGGCGGGTGTCCAGCAGTCCGGCCGCGGCGAGCACGAACGCGCCGGTGCACAGCCCGACGATGCGGGCACCCTCCTCGTGTGCGCGGCGCAGCGCCTCCAGCGCCGCGGCCGGCGGGGGCTGGGTGATGGAGCGCCAGGCGGGGACCACGACGGTTCCCGCCCGGGAGAGCGCCTCGAGCCCGTAGGGCGCGCTCAGTTGGAGCCCGCCGGTGGTGCGCAGCGGGCCGTCCTCCCCGGCGCACACCAGCAGTCGGTAGCGGGGAACTCCCGCGTCCTGCCGGTCGATACCGAAGACGGACAGCGGTATGGAACTCTCGAAGATGGGACCACCGCTGAAGAGCAACACCGCCACGATCTCGCGCCGGCGGCGCGCGGCCAGCTTGCGGGTCGTCGTCGCCGGGCCGTTCGTGGAGTCCTGGCTCATTGGAACTAAGCCCCCCTCAATCGTCGCGTCCTCTCGGTCCTGCACGTTTCCCCCGCGGCGATAGCCAAGATCGAATCTACTGCGTCGGATGAGGTCGGCGGGACAAGTTCGACACCCGGCGCTATGTCGATAAGGCAACTTGGCGTGAAGCATTCGATCACGAAGCGTTCCACTCGGCGGCTCCGCTGGGAAGTGCGCATGCCGTCCCTGCCCCGTCCCCGTAGGGCCCACACGTGCCCGGCGGTCCTTTCCTGCCTGGTGACAAGGGGGTTGCGGGGCCTCCGTGCAACAGGTGCCGGGCTTCCGGAAGTTGGCTGAAAATAGCGGGGCGCACATATGGGATCCGGCCGTCGGGACGTGCCGCCAGGATGCCGAACTCCGTGATTTAACGGCGACTTGACGCTCCGTCGGGTCCGCCGGACGAGTTCCCGCGAGCGGTCCGGGACGTCCAAGTGGTGGCTTGTCGGCCCCCGTTCGACGCGATCACGCCTCGCCGGCCCGGCGGCCCCCTCCCCGGCCGCCACCACGCGCCCCGGTGTGCCCGTGCGCCGCGGACGCGCGGCCCGCCCCGCGCCCCCGCCGGACGCCCCGCGCCCCCTGCCCCGCCGTCCCGCGCGGCCCCTGCGTACGGGACGGCGGCGTACGGCCGGGACCGCGCGTACGGGCGGGACCTGCGCGTACGGGGAGGCCGGCGGGGCGGGAGGCGCCGAGGGGGTGGCCGGGGGAGCGGTGTGCGCGAAGGGTGGGCGGGGCGGGTGGTGGTGCGGGGCGGCGCCCGGGCCGGGCGGGTGTGCGTCCGCGGTCACCTCCCGTGCGGGCGCGCGCGAGGAGCGTGACAGGAGGGCCCCGCACCCCGCGCGGCTCCGGGGCGGCGTCGCACGGACGGGTGGCCGTCGGGGACGGTGCCGGGGGCCGGGTGTGCGCGTGGTGGGGCGGAGATGGCCGGATTCAGGCCCGGGAACGGCTTCGGAGGGCCGTGTAAGGGGCGTTGCGGGGCATTGCGCAAACCGCGGGGCTGAGGCATGCTCCGGGGTCAGCGCGTGACCGGTCACCGCCCGCCGAGCCCTGGGCGCGGGGGGGGGAGTGCAGCCGTACCCTTGGGGTAGCAGCCAGGAGAGCATCCTTGGCGGATGCCCCCGAGGCTGTGCCCGTGAGCGCACGAGCCAACCGCCGTTCCCTCCGCACAGAGGCTCCCTTCGCCGAGATACCGATGGCCGGACACGAGATCCCTGACCCAGCGGACCGCAAGCGGGTCGCAGACGACCCGACGGTGGGCCCCGAAGCGGTGGACGACGCGCGCCATTCGTGCGACCCCGCCTTCCAGCACGGCGTGGTGGTGGGCTTCGACGGCTCCATGTCGAGCGAGCGCGCCTTGGCGTATGCCATCGGTATGGCCCACCGTTCGCATTCGGGACTGATCATCGTCCACGTCGCCAACCGGCTGCCGACGACGGTGTGGGCCGGCTGCGAGCCGCCCGTCTTCGTCGACGTGCCGGACCACCGCACCGAGGTGCTCGGCTTCGAACTCGCCTGTGCGGACCACCTGTCCGAGGTGCCCTGGGTCCTGGTGGAGCGCGGCGGCGACATCTGCCACGAACTGGAGGAGGTCGGGCAGGAGTACGAGGCGGACGCGATCGTCGTCGGCTCGACGCACGGCCTCGTGGGCCGGATGTTCGGCTCCGTCGCGGGACGCCTCGCGCGCAGGGCGCAGCGGCCCGTCGTGGTCGTCCCCTGAGCGGTCCGCCCGGCCGCCCCTCCCGTCCCGCGTGCGGCGCCGCTCACCCAACTCCCGTACTCCGGCGGGGTGTCCGGCGTGCGGTGGGTGTCACCCGAAGGTTCCGGTGTGTTCCCTGTGGGCAAATCCGTCCGGTCCCGGAGGTGGAATGTGCGTTTGTGAGGGGCATACAGGAAACACGAACGGCGTGCTGCGGAAGGGGAGGTGACGGTCCCCGGACGCAGCCACCCGCCGGCGTAATGGGCGACGCCGGCACAGGGGAGGCGGAATCCCGCACGGTTGGTGGCCCGTGCGGGATTCCGCCTTCCGCCTCCCCTGCGAAGGTCACTCGACGGTGACGGACTTCGCCAGGTTGCGCGGCTTGTCGATGTCGCGCTCCAGCTCCAACGCCGTGTGGTACGCGAGGAGTTGCAGCGGGATGCCCATCAGGATCGGGTCCAGCTCGACCTCGTTGCGCGGCACGATGAAGGTGTGGTCGGCCTTCTCCTGCTCCTGGTGCGCCACCGCGAGGATCTGACCGCTGCGGGCCTTGATCTCCTCCAGCGTGGCGCGGTTCTTGTCGAGCAGGTCGTCGTCCGGAAGGATCGCCACCGTCGGTACCGCGGGCTCGATCAGCGCGAGCGGGCCGTGCTTCAGCTCGGAGGCGGGGTACGCCTCGGCGTGGATGTAGCTGACCTCCTTGAGCTTCAGCGAGGCCTCACGGGCGACGGGGTAGCCCCGCACCCGGCCGACGAACATCATGCTCTTGGCGTGCGCGTACTCGGCCGCGAGCTTCTTCAGCTCGTCCTCGCGCTCCATGATCTCCGCGATCTGGCCCGGGAGTTGGCGCAGGCCGGAGATGATCCGCTTGCCGTCGGCGACGGACAGGTCGCGGATGCGGCCGAGGTGCAGGGCCAGCAGGCCGAAGGCGACGGCGGTGTTCGTGAAGCACTTGGTCGACACCACGCAGACCTCGGGGCCCGCGTGGACGTACACGCCGCCGTCCGTCTCCCGCGCGATGGCGGAGCCGACGACGTTGACCACGCCGAGCACCCGGGCGCCCTTGCGCTTGAGCTCCTGGACGGCCGCGAGGGTGTCGTAGGTCTCGCCGGACTGGCTGACCGCGATGTACAGCGTGTCCGGGTCGACGACCGGGTTGCGGTAGCGGAACTCGCTCGCGGGCTCGGCGTCCGCGGGGATGCGGGCCAGCTCCTCGATCATCTGGGCGCCGATCATGCCCGCGTGGTACGCGGAGCCGCAGCCGAGGATCTTCACCCGGCGCATCGAACGGGCCTCGCGCGCGTCCAGGTTGAGGCCGCCGAGGTGGACGGTCGCGAAGCGGTCGTCGATCCGGCCGCGCAGGACGCGGTCGACGGCGTCGGCCTGCTCCGCGATCTCCTTGTGCATGTAGGTGTCGTGGCCGCCCATGTCGTAGGACTCGGCCGCCCACTCCACGGTCTCCGGCGCGGCGGAGGTGCGGGAGCCCTCGGTGGTGTAGGTGCGGTAGTCGTCGGCCTTGATGGTGGCCATCTCGCCGTCGTCGAGGGTGACGACCTGGCGGGTGTGCGACACCAGCGCGGCGACGTCGGAGGCGACGAACATCTCGTGCTCGCCGATGCCCAGCACGACGGGGGAGCCGTTGCGGGCGACGACGATCCGGTCCGGGAACTCGGCGTGCAGCACGGCGATGCCGTACGTGCCCTCGACGTGCCGCAGCGCCTCCTGCACGCGCGCCTCCAGGGTGTCGGCCTGGGCGCGGGCGATGAGGTGGGTGAGGACCTCGGTGTCGGTGTCGGAGACGAACTCGACGCCGTCGGCGGTCAGCTTGGCGCGCAGCTCGGAGGCGTTGTCGACGATGCCGTTGTGCACGACGGCGACCTGCTCGCCGGGGTCGACGTGCGGGTGCGCGTTGACGTCGTTCGGGGCGCCGTGGGTGGCCCAGCGGGTGTGCGCGATGCCGGTGGTGCCCGCGAAGCGCTTCGGCAGGCGGTCCTCCAGGTCGCGGACGCGGCCCTTGGTCTTGGCCGTCTTCAGGCCCGCGCTCTTGCCCGTTCCGCTGCTGTGGATGGCGATGCCCGCGGAGTCGTAGCCGCGGTACTCCAGGCGCTGGAGCCCCTCCAGGAGAAGCGGGGCAACCTCACGCTTGCCGATATATCCGACGATTCCGCACATGTTGGCTGTCGCCTCTCCTTCTGTCCTGTGTGGTGCTGGTGCCGGTACCGGATCTTGCGGTTCCGGGGTGTGCCGTTTTCGGGTTCTGTGTTCCGGACTCGGGTTCCGGGTGCCGCGGTTCCGGTCCTCCGGTGCGCCGGGCTCCGTGCCGACGGTCCGTTCGGGTGCCGGGCGGCCGTGGTCCGACGGTGGCTGTTGTCCGGGCCCGGTGCGGTGTGCCACGCCGGGGCGGGGGTGCCCGTCGTCCGCGTCAGCCGTAGACCATGCGGCGCAGCTGGCGGAGCGAGAGCGAGGGTGGCGCCACGGCCCGGCGCGGCAGCTCGTCCGCGATCCGCTCGAAGGCGTCGGCGTTCGTCACGCCCCTGGACTGCAGTTCGCGGTGGCGGCGGCGGACGTATTCCTCGGTGGTCTCGTCGAAGTACGCCAGCACGTCGAGGACGACCCGGGCGGCTTCACCGCGCTGGAGCGGGGTGGAGCGGACCAGGTGGTCGATGAGGTCGTCGTGGACCGGCGTTCGGGCTTCGAGCACGCGTCGATACTGATCCTTCGCGGCGGGTTATGCAAGAAACCTGCCCGATATCGGGCAGGCGGGCGGCGAAAGGTGGCCGGGTGGCGCTCGGGAGAACGGGTGAGCGGCCTCGGGTGCTGGTCTATACCCTTGACCCTCCCCGAGGGGGCGGCCACAGTGTGACCGTTCGGTCGCAGCACGTACACACCTCCCGCATGCGTCGCGCACGTCGGCCCGTGACCGGCGCCGGTGCCCCACGGCTCGTGCCCACGCCATGCACGCAGCCCACCGAAGGGACCGCTCGTGAGACGACTCAGACCACTGCTGATCTGCGCAGCGCTGCTGGCCACCACCGTCCCCGCCTCCGCCGCCGCCGCGCCCCCGTCCTCCGGCGGCGCGGGGGAGCGGGTCAAGGGACTGGACCGGGTGATCCCGGCGCCCGCCTCCGTCACCCCCGCCGACGGGCACTTCACCCTCGACGAGGACACCCCCATCCGCCTCGGCGGCACCGGACGCGCCAGGGCCGAGGCGCGCGGGCCCGCCGGCCAACTGGCCGCGCTGCTGCGCCCGTCCACCGGCTACGCCCTGCCCGTCACCGCCGCACACGGCGAGGACGGCCTCCGGCTCCGGATCGTCGACGAACTCCCCGCGCCCCCGGGCGGGGCGAAGCGGGACGGCCTCGGCGCCGAGGGGTACCGGCTGACCGTCGACGAGAACTCCGCCGACCTCAGCGCCACCACCCGCGCCGGACTCCTCAACGGCATCCAGACCCTCCGGCAGCTGCTCCCCGACCGGGCCGAGTCCCGCACCGCGCAGGACGGGCCCTGGCGGATCGCCGCCGGCACCGTCGTCGACGAGCCGCGGTACGCCTACCGTGGCGCCCATCTCGACGTATCCCGGCACTTCTTCGGCGTCGGGACGGTGAAGAAGTACATCGACCGGATCGCGATGTACAAGCTGAACAAGCTGCACCTGCACCTCTCCGACGACCAGGGCTGGCGGATCGCCGTCAAGTCCTGGCCGCGGCTCACCGAGCACGGCGGGAAGACCGAGGTCGGCGGCGGGCCCGGCGGCTACTACACGCAAGCGCAGTACCGGGACATCGTCCGCTACGCCGCCGCGCGCAACGTGACGGTCGTCCCCGAGATCGACATGCCCGGGCACACCAACGCGGCGCTCTCCTCGTACGCCGAGCTCAACTGCGACGGCGTCGCGCCCCCGCCGTACACCGGGATCGAGGTCGGCTTCAGCTCCCTGTGCGTCGGCAAGGAGATCACCTACGACTTCGTCGACGACGTCGTCCGGGAGATCGCCCGCCTGACGCCCGGCCCCTACCTGCACATCGGCGGCGACGAGGCGCACTCCACCGACAAGAAGGACTACGCGGCCTTCATGGCACGCGCCCAGCGGACCGTCGCGAAGTACGGCAAGACCGTCGTCGGCTGGCACCAGTTGACCGGGGCCGGGCCGGCCGAGGGCGCCATCGCCCAGTACTGGGGCACCGAGGGCAAGGAGAAGGAGGTCGTGGAGGCCGCGAAGAACGGCACCCGGCTCATCCTCTCCCCGGCCAACCGCGCCTACCTCGACATGAAGTACAACAAGGACACCCCCTACGGGCTGGACTGGGCCGGACACGTCGAGACCCGGCAGTCCTACGACTGGGACCCCGGCAGCTACTTCAAGGGCGTGCCCGAGGAGGCCGTCCACGGCGTGGAGGCGGCGCTGTGGACCGAACGCATCGAGAGCATCGAGCAGATCGACTACATGGCCTTCCCCCGGCTGCCCGGCATCGCCGAGCTCGGCTGGTCCCCGGCGGACACCCACGACTGGGCCGACTACCGCGAGCGGCTGGCCCAACAGGCCCCGCGCTGGGACGCGTTGGGCATCACCTACTGGCGCTCCCCGCAGGTGCCCTGGCCGGACGCCTGACGTCCGCGTCCGATTCCCGACGCGGGAGCCGATTCAGGAGCAGGGCCGGGCGGTGGTCGCGGAGGCGGCCGCCGCCCGGCCCGCTCACGTTCCGGCGGTGAACGGGCCGCCGGAGTCCGTCAGCCGACGCCCAGCTCCCGGGCGATCAGCATCCGCTGCACCTCGCTCGTCCCCTCCCCGATCTCCAGGATCTTGGCGTCCCGCCACATACGGGCCACCGGGTACTCGTTCATGAAGCCGTACCCGCCGTGGATCTGGGTGGCCTCGCGGGCGTTCGTCACCGCGCACTCGGAGGTGTAGAGCTTCGCCAGCGCCGCCTCCTTCTTGAACCGTTCGCCCGCGAGCAGCCGCGAGGCCGCGTCCCGCCAGGCCACCCGCGAGGTGTGGGCCCGCATCTCCATGTCGGCCAGCTTGAACTGGATGGCCTGCTGGGCCGCGATCGGCTTCCCGAAGGCCTCACGGGTCTTCGCGTACGCCACGGACTCGTCGACGCAGCCCTGCGAGAGGCCCGTGGCGAGGGCCGCGATGGCGATGCGGCCCTCGTCCAGGATGCGCAGGAACTGGGCGTAGCCGCGGCCCTCTTCGCCCAGCAGATTCGCCTCGGGGACGCGGACGTCGGTGAACGAGAGCTCGCGGGTGTCCGAGGCGTTCCACCCGACCTTCGAGTACGGGGCCGCGACCTGGAAGCCCGGCGTCCCGGACGGGACGAGGAGGGTGGAGATGTGCGGCGAGCCGTCCTCCGCGCGGCCCGTCACCGCCGTGACCGTGACCAGTCCGGTGATGTCCGTACCGGAGTTGGTGATGAAGCACTTGCTGCCGTTGATCACCCACTCACCCGTCGCGGTGTCGCGTACGGCGGTGGTGCGGGTGCCGCCCGCGTCGGAACCCGCCTGCGGCTCCGTCAGGCCGAACGCGCCCAGCATCTCGCCCGCGCACAGCCGGGGGAGCCACTCGCGCTTCTGCTCCTCGGTGCCGAAGCGGAACACCGGCATCGCGCCCAGCGAGACGCCGGCCTCCAGGGTGATGGCCACCGAGGAGTCGACCCGGGCGAGCTCCTCCAGGGCGATGCCGAGCGCCAGGTAGTCGCCGCCCATGCCGCCGTACTCCTCGGGGAACGGCAGCCCGAAGAGGCCCATCTCGCCCATCTGCCGGACGATGTCGTACGGGAACTCGTGCCGCTCGTAGTGGTCCCCGATGACGGGGGCGACCACGTCGTGCGCGAACTGCTCGACCGTGCGGCGCAGTTGCTCGTGCTCGGTGGTCAGACGGTGGTCGAGGGACATGACGCTCACTGCTCCTTCTGCTCGCCGTCCCCGCGCCTCCCCGGGCGCCGGAGATCGTCCGGGCCGGGCGGGAGGCAGGAGGGGACGGCCGGCGGGGGCCGGGCGGGACGGGTGGTCGGGACGGTCAGGCGGGGTCCGGGGGCGACTCCTGGCCGGCGGCGAGCGCGCGGACCGTACGGGAGGGGCTGGGGCGGCCGAGCTGCCGGGCCATCCAGACGCTGGTGGCGGTGAGCCGGGCGAGGTCGACGCCCGTGTCGATGCCCAGGCCGTTCAGCATCCAGACGAGGTCCTCGGTGGCGAGGTTTCCGGTGGCGCTCCTGGCGTACGGGCAGCCGCCCAGGCCGCCGGCCGAGGCGTCCACCGTCCGCACGCCGTGCTGGAGGGCGGCGAGGGTGTTGGACAGGGCCTGGCCGTAGGTGTCGTGGAAGTGGACGGCGATCCGCCCGTCCGGCACGCCCGCCTCGTTCAGCGCCGTGAGCAGGGCTGTGACGTGGCCCGGGGTGGCCACGCCGATGGTGTCGCCGAGGCTCAGCTCGTCGCAGCCGAAGGCGAGCAGCCGCCGGCAGACGTCCACGACCTGGGCGAGCGGGACGGGGCCCTCCCACGGGTCGCCGAAGCACATCGACACATAGCCGCGGACCCACTGGTCGTGCTCCCGCGCGCGCTCCACCACGGGACGGAACATGGCGAGCGACTCGTCCAGCGAACGGTTGAGGTTCGCCCGGGCGAAGGACTCGGTGGCGCTGGCGAAGACGGCGATGTCCCGGCAGCCGTGGCCGAGGGCGCGCTCGTGCCCGCGCGCGTTCGGCACCAGGACGGGCAGCCGCAGCCGCTCGCGCTCCCGGGGCAGGTCGTCGAGCAGCGGGATCAGCGCTTCCGCGTCGGCCAGTTGGGGCACCCACTTCGGGTGGACGAAGCTGGTCGCCTCGACCGTGGTGAGGCCGGCCGCGTACAGCCGGTGGATGAACTCGGCCTTCACCTCGACCGGGACGGTCGCCTTCTCGTTCTGCAGGCCGTCCCGGGCGCCGACCTCGTGGATCCGCACCGAGGACGGCAGGCCCTCCCCGGCCGGGACCCGCATGGGCAGCCCCGAGGGGGCGCCGGCGGCGGGGCCCTGCGCGGGGGCCGTGCTCGCGGGGTTCTCCGTCACGATGCGCTCCTCTCCGGCCCGGGAGCCGCTCCGGCCGAGGGCTCCACGACCACCAGCACCTGGTCGATGGCGACGGCGCTGCCCGCGGTGACGTCCAGCTCGGTGACCGTCCCGTCGAAGGGGGCGGTGATCACGTGCTCCATCTTCATCGCCTCGACGACGAGCAGGCTCTGGCCCGCGGTGACCTCCTCGCCGACACCGGCCTTGACGAGGGTGACGGTGCCCGGCATCGGCGCCGTCAGGGCGTCCGCCCCGTGTGCCGTGGCGCTGCCGCTGAGTGCCGCGGCCACCGGGTCGTGGTCCTGGAGGTGCCAGCTGTCGCCGTCGAGGCCGATCCAGACGTCCGCTCCCTTCGTGCCCTGGGCGTGGTCCAGCCGGACGGTGGTGCCGTCCCACTCCAGGCTCGCGCTGGTGCCGTCCGGATGCCTGCGCAGCCGGGCGGGACGCACCACGGCCTCGTCCGGGCCCGCGTCCCCCGCCGAGCCGGGGCCGGGCTCGGGTCCGGAATCCGGGGCGGTGTCCGGGCGGGTGTCGTCCGGCGCGGTCGGGCGGATGCGGACCTCGGGCCCGTCCGGGCCGGTCCGTACGCCCACGGCGACCGGGTCGTGGCCGGGGACGCGGAGGTGGTGGACCGTCCAGGCGGGGGTGCCGCCGAGCCGCCAGCCCGTGGGCGCGGAGAACGGGTCCGTCCAGCCGGAGGGCTCGCGGTGCGGCTCCAGCGCGTCCTGCCGGAGCAGCGCGGCCGCCGCGTACACCGCGTCGGGGACGCGGCGCTCGACGAGCGAGGCCGCGTCCCGGTCGACGAGGCCGGTGTCCAGGGCGCCGGAGACCACGTCCGGGTGGGCCAGCAGGCGGCGCAGGAAGGCGGTGTTGGTCTCCACGCCGAGCACCGCCGTCTCCGCGAGCGCCGCCCGCAGCCTGCGCAGCGCGGTGGCCCGGTCCGGTCCGTGCGCGATGACCTTGGCGAGCATCGGGTCGTAGAGGGTGCCGACCTCGGTGCCCTCGGCGAGCCCCGAGTCGGTGCGGACGCCCTCCTTGAGCGGTTCGCGGAGCAGGCGGACGGTGCCGGCCGAGGGCAGGAAGTCGACCCGTTCCGTGCCGTCCGGCTCTGCGCCGACCAGGGCCGTCTCGGCGCAGAGCCGGGCCTCGACGGCGTGGCCGGTGAGGGTGATGTCCCGCTGGGCGAAGGGGAGTTGTTCACCGGCGGCGACGCGGAGCTGCCACTCCACGAGATCCGTACCGGTGATCATCTCGGTGACCGGGTGCTCCACTTGGAGGCGGGTGTTCATCTCCATGAAGAAGTGCGAGGCGGGATCGCGGCCGGGGACGATGAACTCGACCGTGCCGGCGCCCCGGTACCCGCAGGCGCGGGCCGCCTCGACCGCGGCCTCGCCCATGGCGGCGCGGGCCGTCTCGTCCAGCAGGGGGCTCGGGGCCTCCTCGATGATCTTCTGGTGGCGGCGCTGCAGGGAGCACTCGCGTTCGCCGAGGTGGAGGACGTTGCCGTGCCCGTCGGCGAGGACCTGGATCTCGATGTGCCGCGGGCTGTCGATCCAGCGTTCCAGCAGCAGGGTGTCGTCCCCGAAGGAGCCCCGCGCCGTACGGCGGGCGGCGGCGATCTCCTCCGCCAGCAGGGCCTCGTCCCGCACCAGCCGCATGCCCTTGCCGCCGCCCCCGGCCGAGGGCTTCAGCAGGACGGGCATGCCGATCTCCCGTGCCGCCTCGGCGAGTTCGGCATCGCTCAGGCCGCTGCCGGTGGACCCCGGGACCACCGGGACGCCCGCGGCGCGGACGGTGTCCTTGGCCCGGATCTTGTCGCCCATCGTCTCGATGGCGTCGGCGGGCGGCCCGATGAAGACCAGCCCGGCCTCGGCGCAGGCGCGGGCGAACGCGGCGTTCTCCGCGAGGAATCCGTACCCGGGGTGGACGGCCTGGGCGCCGCTGCGGCGGGCCGCCTCCAGCAGCCGTTCGGCCGAGAGGTAGCTCTCCGCCGCGGCGCTCGGGCCGATGCGCACGGCAGTGTCCGCCTCGCGTACGTGCAGGGCGCCGGCGTCGGCGTCGCTGTGCACCGCGACGGAACGGACGCCCATCCGCCGCAGGGTGCGGATCACGCGTACGGCGATCTCGCCGCGGTTTGCCACCAGGACGGTGTCGAACATCGTCATCTCGGCCCCCTCACATCCGGAAGACGCCGAAGCCCGGCGCGGTCGGATCCTTCTGCGGCAGCGGTGCGTTGGCGCACGCGGTGAGCGCGAGCCCCAGCACCGTTCTCGTCTCCAGCGGGTCGATCACGCCGTCGTCCCACAGCCGGGCCGTGGCGTAGTAGGCGCTGCCCTGCTCCTCGTACCGGGCGCGGACGGGGGCCCGGAAGTCCTCCTCTTCCTCGGCGCTCCACTCCTCGCCGCGCGCCTCCATCTGGTCCCGCTTGACGGTCGCCAGTACGGAGGCGGCCTGCTCGCCGCCCATCACGGAGATCTTCGCGTTCGGCCACATCCACAGGAAGCGGGGGCTGTAGGCGCGGCCGCACATCGAGTAGTTGCCCGCGCCGTACGAACCGCCGATGACGACCGTCAGTTTGGGCACCCGCGCGCAGGCCACGGCCGTCACCATCTTGGCGCCGTGCTTGGCGATGCCGCCCGCCTCGTAGTCCCGGCCGACCATGAAGCCGGAGATGTTCTGCAGGAACAGCAGCGGGATGCCGCGCTGGTCGCACAGCTCGATGAAGTGCGCGCCCTTCTGGGCCGATTCGGAGAACAGGATGCCGTTGTTGGCGACGATGCCGACCGGGTGGCCGTGGATGTGCGCGAAGCCGGTGACCAGCGTGGTGCCGTACTCGGCCTTGAACTCCTGGAAGCGCGAGCCGTCCACGACGCGGGCGATCACCTCGCGCACGTCGTAGGGCGTGCGGGAATCGGCGGGGACGGCGCCGTACAGGCCGGCCGGGTCGACGGCGGGCTCCTCGGGGGGCGTCACCGACCAGGGGAGCGGCGGGCGTTCGGGCAGGGTGCCGGCGATCCGCCGCACGATGCGCAGCGCGTGCGCGTCGTCCTCGGCGAGATGGTCGGTGACGCCGGAGACGCGGCTGTGCACCTCGCCGCCGCCCAGCTCCTCGGCCGAGACGACCTCGCCCGTCGCGGCCTTCACCAGCGGCGGCCCGCCCAGGAAGATCGTGCCCTGCTCGCGGACGATCACCGCCTCGTCGCTCATGGCCGGGACGTACGCGCCGCCGGCCGTGCAGGAGCCGAGGACGGCGGCGATCTGCGGAATGCCCGCGCCGGACATCCGCGCCTGGTTGTAGAAAATCCGGCCGAAGTGCTCGCGGTCCGGGAAGACGTCGTCCTGCATCGGCAGGAAGGCGCCGCCGGAGTCGACCAGATACACGCACGGCAGGCGGTTCTCCAGGGCCACCTCCTGCGCGCGCAGGTGCTTCTTGACCGTCATCGGGTAGTAGGTGCCGCCCTTGACGGTGGCATCGTTGGCGACGATCACGGCCTCGCGGCCCGCGACCCGGCCGATCCCGGCGATCACTCCCGCCGCCGGTGCCGCGCCGTCGTACATCCCGTCGGCCGCGAGCGGGGCCAGCTCCAGGAAGGGCGAGCCCGGGTCGAGCAGCGCGTCCACGCGGTCGCGCGGGAGCAGCTTGCCCCGCGCGGTGTGCCGGGTGCGCGCGCGCTCGCCGCCGCCGAGCCGGGCCGCGGCGAGCTTCTCGCGCAGGCCGGCGGCCAGTTCGCGGTGCGCCGCCTCGTTGGCGCGGTACGTCTCGGACGCGGGATCGGCCGCGCTCGTCAGCGCCGGTGCCGATCCCGCCGCCGCGGGCACCGTCTGCTCGTCCATGCCGCTGAGCCCCCTTGCTCGACCGTGCGATGTCCGGTGCGTGTTCCGCCCGCTCCGGCCGCCGCCGGACGTTAGTGGGCGTTAACTCGACGACGTCAGGTTAACGCCCACTAACGTCGCTGTCTAGAATGGATTCATGAGCACGAAGACGGCGGCGGCGAAGACGGGGGAAGCGGCCCCGACCCGGCGGGAGCAGATCCTCCGCGAGGCCGCCAGGCTGTTCGCCGAGCGCGGATTCCACGGCGTCGGCGTCGACGAGATAGGGGCCGCGGTCGGCATCAGCGGCCCGGGGCTGTACCGCCACTTCGCGGGCAAGGACGCGATGCTCGCCGAGCTGCTCGTCGGCATCAGCGAGCGGCTGCACGACGGCGGCCGGATGCGCCTGGAGGAGTCCACCGCCGCCGGGCTGCCCCCCGAGCAGGCGCTGGACGCGCTGATCCACGGCCACATCGACTTCGCGCTCGACGACCGGGCGCTGATCACGCTCCACGACCGCGAGCTGGACCGCCTCAAGGAGGCCGAGCGCAAGCGGGTCCGCAAGCTCCAGCGGCAGTACGTGGAGCTGTGGGTGGGCGCCGTGCGCGAGGTCTACCCGGATCTGACAGAGCTGGAGGCGCGGGTCTCGGTGCACACCGTCTTCGGGCTGCTCAACTCCACGCCGCACCTCGGCGGCCCGTCCACCCTCCCGGACCGCGCGACCACCGCGGCCCTCCTGCACCGCCTCGCCCGCGGCGCCCTCTCCGCGGCGGCCCCGTCCGGGCCCCTGCCGCGGGACTGACGCGCCGGCCGCGGCCGTTCCCTCGCGCGAACCCCAACCCCCGCCCGGCCTCCCCCTGTTCGGAAACGGCCGGACGGCGGGCTGTTCCGGCTCTGGACAGGGGGAGTGACCGTAGGTAGCTTGACGGCTGAGCAAGCGCTTAGACGAGGAGGCGTGCCAGTGCGTCGCACGGTGTTCAACGAGGACCACGAGGCGTTCCGTCAGACCATCCGTGACTTCATCCGGAGCGAGGTGGCGCCCCACTACGAGCAGTGGTCCGAGCAGGGCTACGTCCCCCGCTCGCTCTACAAGCAGCTGGGTGAGCTCGGGATCTTCGGTATCGAGGTGCCGGAGGAGTACGGCGGCGCGGGGGAGACGAGCTTCAAGTTCAACGCCGTCATCTCCGAGGAGTGCGCGCGGGCGGGGGTCAGCTTCGGCGGCTCCAGCGTGCACACCGCGCTGTGCCTGCCGTACCTCCTCAAGTACGGCAGCGAGGAGCAGAAGCGGCGCTGGCTGCCGTCGTTCGTCTCCGGCGAGATGATGACGGCTATCGCGATGACGGAACCGGGCACCGGGTCCGACCTGGCGGGGATGAAGACCACCGCGAAGCTGTCCGAGGACGGTACGCACTACGTCCTCAACGGCGCCAAGACCTTCATCACCGGCGGCGTCCAGGCCGACCGGGTCCTGGTCTGCTGCCGTACGGCGCCGCCGTCCGCGGAGGACCGGCGTGGCGGGATCTCGATCCTCGTCGTCGATACGAAGAGTGAGGGCTACGCCGTCGGGCGGAAGCTCGACAAGCTCGGACTGCGCGCCTCCGACACGGCCGAACTCTCCTTCACCGACGTCAAGGTGCCCGCCCGGGACCTGCTCGGCGAGGAGGGCAAGGCGTTCTCCTACCTGACGCACAACCTGCCGCAGGAGCGGCTGGGCATCGCCATCGGCGCGTACGCGCAGTCCGCCGCCGCGGTGCGGTTCGCGCACGAGTACGTCAAGGAGCGCACGGTCTTCGGCAAGGAGGTCGCGTCCTTCCAGAACACCAAGTTCGTCCTGGCGGACTGCAAGTCCGACGTCGACGCCATGCAGGCCGTCGTCGACCGCGCGCTGGAGGCGCTGGACGCGGGGGAGCTGACGCCGGCGGACGCCGCCTCGGCCAAGCTGTTCACCACCGAGCTGGCGGCCAAGGTGATCGACAAGTGCCTTCAGCTGCACGGCGGTTACGGCTACATGCTGGAGTACCCGATCGCCGGGCTGTACGCCGACACCCGGGTGACCCGGATCTACGGCGGCACCAGCGAGGTCATGCGCTCCATCGTCGCGAAGTCCATGGGGCTGTGATCTTCGCCGTAACCTTCGGTAGCCCGAGGCGTGCACAATCAGCCACATGAGCCACGAACTGACGTCCCTGCTCGACCTGCTCGATCTGGAGCGGGTCGAGCGGGACATCTTCCGCGGGGACAGCCGCGCGTCCCTCGTCCCCCGCGTCTTCGGCGGGCAGGTCGCCGCGCAGGCGCTCGTCGCCGCCTGCCGCACCGTGCCCGAGGGGCGCCTGCCGCACTCTCTGCACGCCTACTTCCTGCGTGCCGGTGACCCGGGGGCGCCCATCGTCTACACCGTCGACCGCATCCGCGACGGCCGGTCGTTCACCACCCGGCGGGTGGTGGCCGTCCAGCACGGGCAGCCGATCTTCCATCTCTCCGCGTCCTTCCAGACCTTCGAGGAGGGGCTGGAGCACCAGGAGCCGATGCCCGAGGCCCCGGACCCGGAAACGCTCTCCACGGCAGAGGAGTTGCTGCCCCGCTACACGGAGCTCTTCCGCGACGAGGAGATCCCGCGCCGGCTGATGAAGGCCCGCGCCGCGGTGGACCTGCGGTACGTGGCCGAGCCCCCGTTCGGCAGCGTGGGCAGCCCGAAGGAGCCCAGGTCGCAGGTGTGGTTCCGGACCAACGGCAAGCTGGACGGCGAGCTGGACGACCCGATGCTCCACATCTGCCTGGCCACCTACGTCTCCGACATGACGCTGCTCGACTCGGTGCTCCTCGCGCACGGGCGCGGCGGCTGGGCCGTCGGCGACGTGGTGGGCGCCAGCCTCGACCACGCGATGTGGTTCCACCGTCCGTTCCGTGCCGACGAGTGGCTGCTCTACGACCAGGAGAGCCCGACGTCCCAGGGCGGGCGCGGGCTCGGCAAGGGCCGGATCTTCACCCGGGACGGACGGCTGGCCGTCTCGGTGATCCAGGAGGGCGTCGTGCGGGTGCCGAGGGGACGGGACTGAGGGGCGCGGAATCACGAATTCCGGCCCTCCGTCCCGGCGTTGCCCCCGTTCTGTCCCGGCCGGTCCGTCAGGCCAGGTCGGCGGCCTTGAGGAGGTAGGCCGTCATCGGCTCGTAGAAGCGCGGGTCGGTGACGTGGTCGTCGAGGGGGACCGCGACGGACAGGGTGTCCTCGGCCTCGCCGAGGAACAGTGCCGGGTCGTTGCAGTCGGCGAAGCCCACGGTGGTGATGCCGCGCTGCGCGGCGCAGCCCGCCCAGCCGTGGTCGGCGACGACCAGGTCGGGCAGCTTCCGGCCCGCCCCCTCCAGCGCGTTCAGGACCCGGGCCATCGGCTCGGGCGAGTGGGTGTGCCACAGCGAGGCGCCGCGCTCGTACACGGCGACGCCGCCGAACTGCACGACCACGCCCTCGTCCGCGAAGACGCCCAGCGGCACCCGGACGACGGTGCACCCGGCGGCGTCCAGCGCCCTGGCGACCGCGCCGTGCATGTCGAGCAGCGCGCCCGGGTGGCCGGTGGCGAAGAGGACGGTGGCGCGGGTCTCGGCGGCCTTGCGGAGCTCGGCGGCCGCGCGGTCCAGCGCGCCGACGGTGAGTTCGGGGTCGATGGTGTCCTGCCCGGCCCGGTGGTCCGCGTCGTCGACGACGCCGCAGCGTTCCGCCATCACGGCGAGGACGTCCTGCTCGTCGGTCCACCTGTCGCCGAGTTCGAGGCCCAGCCAGTAGTGGCGGTCACCGTTCGAGAGCTTGCGGTAGTGGGAGAGGTTGTTCTCGCGGGGAGTGGCGACCTCGCCCGCGATCCGGGTGCGGACGAGATGGCTGATCAGCTCGGAACGGGAGGGCGCTTCGGGCACGGCGAATATGGACATGCGGTCATTGTCACCCGTCCGTGCCCGCGGCGTGGGCGGTACCTCCCTCCCGGGGAGCGCCGTGCGGCCGCCGTGACCCCATGTACACATGGGTGCAAAGCCCGTCCGCGGCCTCGCTGAACTGTCCAAATGGTGGCGCTGTACAGGGCACTTACGCTCACTCCCATGACGAGCTCCGAGTCCGAGAACCAGTATCCGCAGTACGCGTCCTCCCTGTCCTCCACGCCGTCCGGGGTACCCCGCGGGGCGGCCGACGGGCCGCAGGGCCCGGTGGACTCCTCGCGCGTCCCGCGCTACGCGGGCCCGTCCACGTTCGCGCGGCTGCCGCGGATCGACGAGGTCGGCGGGCGCACGGACGTCGCCGTCGTCGGCGTCCCGTTCGACACGGGGGTGTCGTACCGGCCCGGCGCGCGGTTCGGCGGGAACGCGATACGTGAGGCGTCCCGGCTGCTGCGCCCGTACAACCCCGCGCAGGACGCGTCGCCGTTCCGGCTCGCGCAGGTCGCGGACATGGGGGACATCGCGGCGAACCCGTTCGACATCAACGAGGCGGTGGAGACCGTCCAGGAGGCCGCCGACAGCATCCTGGACACCGGCGCCCGGATGATGACCCTCGGCGGCGACCACACCATCGCCCTGCCGCTGCTCCGTTCCGTCGCGCGGCAGCACGGTCCCGTGGCGCTGCTCCACTTCGACGCCCATCTGGACACCTGGGACACCTACTTCGGCGCCGAGTACACCCACGGGACGCCGTTCCGGCGGGCCTTCGAGGAGGGCCTGCTGGACACCTCCGCGCTCTCCCATGTGGGCACCCGCGGCCCGCTGTACGGGAAGCGGGACCTGGACGAGGACGCCCGGATGGGCTTCGGCATCGTGACCTCGGCCGACGTGATGCGCCGCGGCGTGGACGAGGTCGCCGACCAGCTGCGGCAGCGGATCGGTGACCGGCCGCTGTACATCTCCGTCGACATCGACGTGCTCGACCCGGCGCACGCGCCCGGCACCGGAACCCCCGAGGCCGGCGGGCTCACCTCCCGGGAGCTGCTGGAGATCCTCCGTGGGCTGGCGGACTGCCACCTGGTCTCCGCCGACCTGGTCGAGGTCGCCCCGGCGTACGACCACGCGGAGATGACCTCGGTCGCCGCCTCCCACACGGCCTACGAGCTGACGACGATCATGTCGCGGCAGATCGCCGAGGCGCGCTCCGTACAGGACTGAGCCCCGTGCGCCGCTCCCGTACCGCACGCCGTGCCGAATGCGCCCTGTCACTGGTTGATTTCCGGCCGTGTTCGGGGTGGGCGCGGAGCGGCGCACGGCCCCCCGTGCGGGTACGACGCCGCTGTAGAGCTGCGAAACCCGCTGGTCCGTGCGGTGCGCGAAGAGGCGGCGACGATCTCTGAGGATTACTGTGCGAATCTGATTTAACACACAACGTTACTGATTCTGTTCGGTGGACGTGCATTTCGTGGAGGTAATCGACAGACTGCGGAACGCGATCCCGCGGGATGGGGGCGTCGCATGACGGCGACAGTGCCGGCCTCGTGGGGGGTGCCTGCCTGTCTGCATCCATGGACGTCCCCGTGGCCGGGGCGGTCCTGGGGAGTCGCCCGTTCCCCAGGGCCGTCACCGGCCGTTCTCCTCCAGCCGCCCGAGGCGGCCCCCGCTCCGTTCCGTGCCCCGTCCCCGTCTCTCCGGTCGCGCCGTGTTGCGGTGGGATGAAAACTCCGTTGCAGGACGTTGGGGCTCACGCAGACAGGGACGGTCACAACGAGGGCGAGGGACGCAGCGTGGCGGGTACGGCGACGACGACCGTGACCAGGGGAGAGACGGAACCGGAGAGCGGCCGCTCCGAGCAGCGGCCGACGGGCTGGGCGCGACGCCTCGCGTCCTACTGCTGGCGCTACAAACGCAGCGTGGTGCTGGCGCTCGGCGCCTCACTCGGCGGCATGGGCGTCATGGCCCTCATACCCCTGCTGACCAAGGTCATCATCGATGACGTGGTGGTCGGCGGCAGCGGCCGGATGCTGCTCTGGATCAGCCTGCTGATCGCCGCGGCAGCCGTCATCTACGTCCTCACCTACGCCCGCCGCTACTACGGCGGGCGGCTCGCGCTCGACGTCCAGCACGATCTGCGCACCGAGATGTACCGGGCGATCGTGCGGCTGGACGGCCGGAGCCAGGACGAGCTGTCGACCGGACAGGTCGTCGGCCGGGGCACCAGTGACCTCCAGCTCGTGCAGAGCCTCCTGTTCATGCTGCCGATGATGATCGGCAACGTGCTGCTGTTCGCCGTCGCGCTCGTCGTGATGATCGCCCTCTCCCCGCTGCTGACCGTCGTCTCGCTCGCCGTCTTCCCGCTGCTGTGGTGGATCGCGGGCCGCAGCCGGGCCCGGCTCTTCCCGGCCACCTGGTACGCGCAGCAGCAGGCCGGCTCGGTGGCCTCCGTCGTCGACGGCGCCGTCACCGGCGTCCGGGTGGTCAAGGGCTTCGGGCAGGAGGAGCAGGAGTCCCGCAAGCTCCGCGACATCGGACGCGAACTCTTCGCCGCGCGCCTCCGCACCGTCCGGCTCAACGCCCGCTACACCCCGGCCCTCCAGGCCGTGCCCTCGCTCGGGCAGGTGGCCATGCTCGCGCTGGGCGGCTGGATGGCGACCCAGGGGCAGATCACCCTCGGCACCTTCGTCGCCTTCTCCACCTACCTGGCCCAGCTCGTCGGCCCGGTCCGGATGCTCGCCATGATGCTGACCGTCGGGCAGCAGGCACGCGCCGGCGTCGAGCGGGTCTACGAGCTCATCGACACCGAGCCGCAGATGACCGAACGGGAGGACGCCCGGGAGCTGCCCGAGGACGCCGACGCGTCGGTCGAGTTCGACGGCGTCAGCTTCGGCTACCGCGCCGACGCCCCCGTCCTCGACGGCTTCAGCCTGCGCATCGAGCCCGGCGAGACGGTCGCCGTCGTCGGCACCAGCGGCAGCGGCAAGTCCACGGTCTCGCTGCTGCTGCCGCGCTACTACGACGTCACCGGCGGCGCCGTCCGCGTCGGCGGGCACGACGTCCGCGACCTCACCCTGGACTCGCTCCGCTCGGCCATCGGCCTCGTCCCGGAGAACAGCTTCCTGTTCTCCGACTCCATACGCGAGAACCTCGCCTACGGCGCCCCGGACGCGACCGACGAGCAGATACGCGCCGCCGCGCGCGCGGCACAGGCGGACGGCTTCATCAGCGAGCTCCCCGACGGCTACGACACCGAGGTCGGCGAGCAGGGGCTCACCCTCTCCGGCGGCCAGCGGCAGCGCATAGCGCTCGCCCGCGCCATCCTCACCGACCCCCGCCTGCTCCTCCTCGACGACGCCACCTCCGCCGTCGACGCCCGGGTGGAGCACGAGATCCACGAGGCGCTGCGCGGCGTCATGGCGGGCCGCACCACGCTGCTCATCGCGCACCGCCAGTCCACCCTCGCGCTGGCCGACCGCATCGCCGTCCTGGACGGCGGACGGCTCGTCGACATCGGCACCCACGAGCAGCTCACCGGACGCTGCGACCTCTACCGCCGGCTGCTCACCGACCCCGACGAACTCGGCGGCGTCCAGCGCGACCCGGCCGGAATGGCGCACGGCGCCGACGGCACCCCCGACGAAGCGCCCGGCGACGTCACCCCCGAGCTCTGGGTGCGCCCGGCCGACGAAGACGCCGCGGACGCCCCGGGAGCCGGTTCGGGCCGTGCCGGGGTCTCCGCCGCGCAGGCGGGCCGTCCCGGCGCCTTCGGCTCCGAGCTGGGCGCGATGCCCGGCAGCCCCGAACTCCTCGCCAAGGTCGCCGCGTTGCCCCCGGCCACCGACACCCCGGACGTCGACGAGGCGGCCGCCGGGGCGCCCGAGCGGTCCTACGGGCTGCGCCGGCTGCTGCGCGGGTTCGGCGCCGCGCTCGTCTTCGCGCTGCTCTTCGCCGCCTTCGACGCGGGCTTCGGACTGCTCCTGCCCGTCCTGATCCGGAACGGCATCGACGACGGCGTGCAGCAGGCGGCGCTGGGCGCCGTCTGGGCGGCCTCCGGCTTCGCGCTGCTCGCCGTCGTCGGACAGTGGCTGGCCCAGATCCTCTCGCTGCGCATGATGGGGCGCACCGGCGAACGCGTGCTCTACGTCCTGCGCGTGAAGATCTTCGCCCAGCTCCAGCGGCTCGGGCTCGACTACTACGAGCGCCACCTGGGCGGCGCGGTGATGACGCGCATGACCACCGACGTGGACGCGCTCTCGACGTTCCTCCAGACCGGGCTGGTCACCGCCGTCGTCTCGCTCTTCACCTTCCTCGGCATCCTGGTCGCCCTGCTCGTGCTCGACGTCCAGCTGGCGCTGGTCGTCTTCGCCACCCTGCCGCTGCTCGCCGTCGGCACGTACGTCTTCCGCCGGAAGAGCGTGAAGGCGTACGAGCTGGCGCGGGAGCGGGTGAGCGCGGTTAACGCGGATCTGCAGGAGTCGGTCGCCGGGCTCCGGATGGTGCAGGCGTTCCGCGGTGAGGGCCGCGGCGCCGACCGGTTCGCGCGGCGCAGCGACCACTACCGCCAGGCCCGGGTCCGCGGCCAGTGGCTCATCTCCGTCTACTTCCCCTTCGTCCAGCTGCTCGCCTCGCTCGCCACGGCGGCCGTGCTGATCGTCGGCGCCGGACGGATCGACGAGGGCACGCTGACGGCGGGCGCGCTGGTCGCGTACCTGCTCTACATCGAGCTGTTCTTCGCCCCCGTGCAGCAGCTCTCCCAGGTGTTCGACGGGTACCAGCAGGCGTCCGTCGCGCTCGGCCGCATCCAGCAGCTCATGCGTGAGGAGAGCAGCACCCCGCAGGCCGAGCGCCCGGGCCCGGTGGACGGGCTGCGCGGCGAGATCACCTTCCGGGACGTCCACTTCCGGTACGCCACGGCCGAGGACGGGGCCGAGCCCGGCACGGGCGAGCGGGCCGCGCGGGAGGAGGCGGCGCTGAGCGCCGTCGACCTGACGATCCCCGCGGGTCAGACGGTCGCCTTCGTGGGCGAGACGGGCGCCGGGAAGTCCACCCTGGTCAAACTGGTGGCCCGCTACTACGACCCGACCTCGGGCGCGGTGCTCGCCGACGGGCAGGACCTGCGCACCCTCGATCTGACGGCGTACCGGCACCGGTTGGGCGTCGTGCCGCAGGAGCCGTACCTCTTCCCCGGCACGGTGCGGGACGCGATCGCCTACGGCCGGATGGACGCCACGGACGCCGAGGTCGAGGCCGCCGCGCGGGCGGTGGGCGCGCACGACATGATCGCCTCGCTGCCGGGCGGCTATCTGCACGAGGTCGCCGAGCGGGGACGGAACCTCTCCGCCGGGCAGCGGCAGCTGATCGCGCTCGCCCGGGCCGAACTGGTCGACCCGGACGTGCTGTTGCTCGACGAGGCCACCGCCGCGCTCGACCTCGCCACGGAGGCCCTCGTCAACCAGGCCACCGACCGGCTCGCGGGCACCCGCACCACCCTGGTGGTGGCCCACCGGCTGACCACGGCGGCCCGCGCCGACCGGGTGATCGTCCTCGACCACGGCAAGGTCGTGGAGGACGGCACGCACCGGCAGCTGCTGGAGCGGGACGGCGCCTACGCGCGGCTGTGGCGCACCTTCACCGGCGAGACCGAGCCGGCGGCCGCCTGACGGGACGTCTCACACCGGGGCGCGGCGACCCAAGTCCGGGTCGCCGCGCCCCGGTTGTGTTCCGGCGGCCCTTTTTCTTTCGGGGGTTGAACACATGACGCGAACTCTTGACTCGTCATGTTCACAACTTTAGGTTCACCGCATGCTCAGAGCCGCGCGTGTGGCCGTCCCCGTGCTCGTCTGCTCCCTGGTGACCGCCGCCTCCCTGACGACCCCCGCCGCCCCCTCCCCGGGGCCGCCCCGCCCCGCCGCCCCGCCGTCCGACGGCGGCTGGGTGCTGCGCTCCGACGCCGTGCGCGAGCGGGACAGCCACCGCCCGTACGTCGCCAACGGCTATCTCGGGCAGCGGATCGGGCCCCGCGGCGCGGGCCACTCGGCCACCGGCGAGAAGACCGGCTGGCCGCTGTTCACCCCGCGCCAGGACGGCGCGTTCGTCGCCGGCCTGTACGCGCACGACCCGCGCACCGCCGACGGCCGGCAGGTCCTGGCCGCCCTCCCCACCTGGACGGGGCTCAACCTCACGGCCACCGACGGAGGTTCGGACGGGCGCGGCGAGACCTTCTCCTCCGGCACCCCGCGCGCCCGCGTCTCGGACTGGACGCAGTCCCTCGACCTGCGCCGGGGCCTCGTCCGCACCTCGCTCACCTGGACCGCGTCGGACGGGCGCCGGACGGACCTGACGTACGAGGTCCTCGCCGACCGCGCGCACGCGCACGCCGGCGCGGTGCGCCTGCGCGTCACCCCGCACTGGAGCGGCGGGGCGCGCGTCACCGATGTGCTGGACGGGCGGGGCGCGCGCCGGATCGCCGCCACCGGCGCCGCGGACCGGGGCGCGGGCACGATGAGCGTCGGCTTCCGCGCGGACGGCACCGGGACGGAGGGAGCCGTGGCGTCCACCCTGCGGCCGGGCCCCGCAGTGCGTACAGAGGATGAACAAAAGGCAGCCACGGAACGGAAGTTGACCGCCCGGCAGAGCGCGTCCTTCACCGCCGAGCGCGGCCGCACGTACGCGTTCACCAAGTACGTCGGCGTCGACACCGCGCTGACCTCGTCCGCGCCCCGGGCCGACGCCGTCGCCGCCTCCCGGGACGCGGCGGAGCGGGGCTGGCGGCGGACGCTCGCCGGCCACACGGCGGCCTGGGAGCGGCTGTGGCGCGGCAGCATCGAGGTGGAGGGCAGGCCAGAGCTCCAGCGGTGGATCCGCTCCGCGCAGTACGGGCTGTTCTCCGCCACCCGGAAGGGCGCGGACGACAGCATCGCGCCCACCGGGCTCAGCAGCGACAACTACGCGGGCCTCGTCTTCTGGGACGCCGAGACCTGGATGTACCCGAGCCTGCTCGCCGCCCACCCCGAACTGGCCCGCTCCGTACTGGACTACCGCTACCGCACCCGCGCCGGTGCCCGCGCGAACGCGGAGAAGCTCGGCCACTCCGGGCTCTTCTACGGCTGGAACACCGGCAGCCACGGCGACCTGTGGAAGGAGTGCCACAGCTGGGACCCGCCGCACTGCCGCACCCAGAACCATCTCCAGAGCGACATCGCCCTGGCCGTCTGGCAGTACTACACGGCGACGGGCGACACCGGCTGGCTGCGCGAGCGGGGCTGGCCGCTGCTGAAGGGCATCGCCGCGTTCTGGGCGGACCGGGCCACCAGGAACGGCGACGGCAGCTTCTCCGTGCGGAACGTCGCCGGGCCCGACGAGTACAGCAACGGCGTGGACGACGGCGTGTTCACCAACGCGGGCGCCGCGACCGCGCTCCGGCACGCGGCCCGCGCCGCCGAGCTGCTGGGCGAGACGGCCCCGGCCCGGTGGCGGAAGGTCGCGGACGGCCTGCGCATCCCCTTCGACGAGAAGAACGGCGTCTTCCGGCAGTACGCGGGCTACGACGGCTCGCTCATCAAACAGGCCGACACGGTGCTGCTGATGTACCCCCTGGAGTGGCCCATGCGGAAGGAGACCGCCGCCAGGACGCTGGACCACTACGCGGCCAGGACCGACCCCGACGGCCCCGCG
Organism: Streptomyces sp. HNM0574; assembly: GCF_012726235.1. Taxonomy (GTDB): domain Bacteria; phylum Actinomycetota; class Actinomycetes; order Streptomycetales; family Streptomycetaceae; genus Streptomyces. The sequence goes on along the minus strand of NZ_JAASAH010000002.1, from coordinate 125,738 downwards.
ATGACCGACTCGGTGCACGCCGTCGTCGCCGCCGGCACCAACGAGCCGGGCTGCGCGGTGGACACCTATCTGGAGCGCTCCGTACGCCCGTTCATGCGCGGCCCGTACGCGCTGTTCTCCGAGGCGCGCGGCGAGAAGGCCGGAGCCGAGGACCCGCTGTCGGGCTCGCCCGCGCAGGACTTCCTCACCGGCAAGGGCGGCTTCCTCCAGGTGTTCACGAACGGGCTGACCGGACAGCGGATGCGAGAGGACCGGGTGAAGCTGGACCCGATGCTGCCGCCCCGGCTGGCCCGGGGCGTCACCCTCAACGGGCTGCGCTGGCAGGGCCGTACGTACGACATCGAGATGAAGGCGCACCACACCACCGTGCGGCTGCGGGAGGGCGCGCCCTTCCGCGTCGAGGGCCCGCGGGGCGAGCAGACCGTCAGCGAGTCCGCCCCCGCCGTGTTCAGGACCCGGCGCCCCGACCTCACGCCGACGGACGACGCGGCACGCTGCCAGGCGGCGCGGGCCGGCTCCGAGCAGCCGGGCATGTACGCGCGCGCCGCCGTCGACGGCAGCGACGCGACGGCGTGGGCCCCGGACGGCGCGAAGGGCACGCTGACCGTCCGGCTGGCCCGCCCGGTGCCGGCCGCGCGGATCGCGCACACCTGGTCGGGCACGAAGCCCCAAGGCCACCGGACGGAGGTCTCCCCGGACGGCAGGCACTGGCGCCCCGCGCCCCGGGACGGGCAGCGGGCACCGTTCCGCTACGTGCGCACCACGGTGACCTCGGCGGACGCGGACAAGCCCGCCGGGATCGCGGAGTTGCGCGTCACCGAGCGGTGAGCCTGCCCGCTACAGCGGGCACAGCCCGACGAGGAACTCGTCCACCGTCTGGACCAGGTGGCCGCCCGGCAGCGGCTCGTCGCCGTGCCGCCAGTGGACGCGGGAGATCTCGGCGTTGGCGGTGAACGGCACGGGGGAGGTGGTGACGGCGGTGAAGACCGCGCCGTACAGCACCTTGCGCTCGGGGCCCAGCGCGGTCTTCGCGAAGCCGTCGAAGCGGAGCCGGCCGGCGGGCACCACCTGGCCCGTCTCCTCGCGCAGTTCACGCGCCGCGGCCTCCCTCGGCGGCTCGCCCGGTTCGATGCCGCCGCCGGGAAGCTCCCAGCACGCGCGCTCGCACTGGTACGCCATCAGCAGCCGTTCCCCGTGCCGCAGGATCACGACGGCGTAGCCGACCTCGGCGTCCTCGAAGCGGTGGTCCTCGGTGAACTCGGCGGCCGGGTGGAAGGACAGCAGGGCCATGTCACGCGGACCGGTGGCGAGCGGGCTGGGCGCGGCGTCAGTCATGGCGGCCAGCGTAGGCGGCCCGCGCGGAGGGCGTCAGGGGCGGTGCAGTGGAGTGGCTCGGGGGCCAACTGGGTCTGGCGGGAGGGGAGTCACGGCTATAGGTTCACTGCGACCTTTGCCGGATCCAGGGGAGAGCACATGCGCAGAGCGCTCAGATGGTTGTTGTCGTTCGTGGTGCTGATCGGTGTCACGGGCGTCGGCGGCTCGTCGGCGGGGGCCGCCACAGCGGCCGGGACCGACATCAAGGACCGCATCCTCGCCATTCCCGGAATGAGCCTGATCGAGGAGAAGCCGGTCGACGGCTACCGCTTCTTCGTCCTCAACTACGAGCAGCCGGTGGATCACCGGAACCCCGACGAGGGGACCTTCCAGCAGCGGATATCCCTCCTGCACAAGGGAGAGGACCGGCCCACCGTCTTCTACACGGGCGGCTACACCCTGAACCCGGAACCCAAGCGCACCGAACCGACGCAGATGGTGGACGGGAACCAGGTGTCGATGGAGTACCGCTACTTCACCCCGTCCCGCCCGGAACCGGCCGACTGGTCGAAGCTGGACATCTGGCAGGCCGCCAGTGACCAGCACCGCATCTTCTCGGCGCTGAAGCGCGTCTACGCGAAGAACTGGATCTCCACCGGAGCCAGCAAGGGCGGCATGACGGCCACCTACTACCGCCGCTTCTACCCGCAGGACATGGACGGCACCGTCGCCTACGTCGCGCCCAACGACGTGCGGAACGACGAGGACGGCGCGTACTACGACTTCTTCGAGAACGTCGGCACGAAGCAGTGCCGCGACCGGCTGAACGCCGCACAGCGCGAGATCTTCGAGCGGCGCGGCGAGATGGTCGACCGGCTGGCGAAGTGGGCGAAGAAGGGCGGCTACACCTTCGAGACGGTCGGCGGCGTGGACAAGGCGTTCGAGCTGATCGCGCAGGACCTCGTCTGGGGCTTCTGGCAGTACCACCTGGAGGAGAAGGAGTGCGGTGACGTCCCCACGCCCGACGCCTCCACCGACGCCCTCTACACCTGGGCCGACAAGATCGGCGGCTGGGACGCCGGGACGGACCAGGGCATGAAGGACTACGTGCCGTACTACTACCAGGCGGGCACCCAGCTCGGCTCCCCCGACTACGAGGAGCCCCTGCTGGACGACCTGCGCAAGTACCCGGGCCTCAACTCCCCGCGCACGTACGTCCCCAGGGACATCCCGATGGACAGCTTCGACCACGGCGCGATGAAGGACATCGACCGCTGGGTGCGGACCCGGTCCTCCGAGATGCTGTTCGTCAACGGCGAGAAGGACCCGTGGCGCGCGGAGCCGTTCCGGGTCGGCCGGGGCAGCGAGGACTCCCACGTCTACACCGCGCCGGGCGCGAACCACGGCGCGCAGATCGCGATGCTCGCCGGCAAGGACCGGGAGGCGGCCACCGAGTCGCTGCTCGAATGGGCGGGCGTGGACCGCGCCGCGGCCGACAAGGGCGCCGCGCCGAAGCGGCTGACCACGTACGACGCCGAGCTCGACCGTCCCGACCCCAGGGAGCGGATGCTGCGCCCCTGACCGGGGCGCGAGTGCCGGGCCGTCCCGCGGAGCAGGTGCGCGGGGCGGCCCGTTCGCGGTGTCAGCCCCGGACGGCCGCGAGGCCCAGCAGGTGGTCGCGGACGCCGGGCAGGAGCGCGGGCAGCTCCGGCGCTTCCGGGTGCCAGCGCTTCTCGTACTCCCAGCACAGCCAGCCGTCCCGCGCCACCAGCCCCACCGCCTCGGGCAGCGGCAGGACGCCGGCGCCGGGCGGGAGCGGTGCGGTGTCCTCGGCCGAGGCGACGTCCTTGACCTGCACATATCCGAGGTGGGGAGCGAGCGCGCGGTGGCTCCTCGCGGGGGTCTCGCCGCCGAGCCAGGTGTGCAGCACGTCCCACAGTGCGCCGGCCGCCGGGTGGCGCACGGCGTCGAGGACGCGGGCGACGTCCTCGCCCCGGCGGTGCGAGTCGTGGGACTCCAGCAGAATCCGCACCCCCAGATCCGCGGCGACGGGCGCGGCCCGCGCCAGCCGCCGCACCGCGTACGCGTCGCCCTCCCCGGACCCCGCGTCCCCGCCGCCGGGGAACACCCGGACGTACGGTGCGCCCAAGTCGCGGGCCAGCTCCAGCAGTTGCCGCAGTTCGGCGAGCACCTCCCCGTCGTCCCCGGGCGCGGCCACGCGGACGTATCCGGCGAGGGCGAGGAGGCGGACCCCGGCGGACGTGAACTCCTGGGCCGCCTCGGCGCGTTGGCGCGGGGAGAGGCCGGGGTGGACGGGTTCCTCGGGGTGGGTGCGCAGTTCGACGCCCTGGAAGCCGCAGTCGGCGGCGAGGCGGACCACCTCGGGCACGGGGAGGCCGGGGACACCGAGGGTGGAGAAGGCGAGTCGCATCCGCTCACCGCACCAGACGGCGGCGTGCGCCACAAGCACCGCGTGGGGGCGAGGGGGCCGGGTCACCGGCCGGCCCCCTCGAAGCCCGGGCGGGTCAGGAGAAGCGGTCGACGTTCTTCTGCGTGACGACCTTCACGGGGACCTTGATCTGCTTGTCCACGTCGTTGTCGTTCGCGAGTCTGACCGCGTTCCGTACCGCCATTCTGCCCAGTTCGTCGGGCTGTTGGGCGATGGAGCAGGTGAGCTTGCCGCCGGCGATCGCCTTCAGGCCCTCCGGCGTCCCGTCGAAGCCGATGACCTTCACCTTGGTGCCCGCGTCGCCCTTGAGGGCCTTGACGGCGCCGAGCGCCATCTCGTCGTTCTCGGCGAACACACCGGTGATGTTCGGGTGGGACTGGAGCGCGTTCGTGGTGACGTCGAGGCCCTTGGCCCGGTCGAAGTCGGCGGGCTGCTTGGCGACGACCTTGATGCCCGGGTACTTCTTGATGCCCTCCGCGAAGCCCTTGCCGCGTTCGCGGGAGGCCGAGGTGCCGGACTGGCCGCGCAGGACGAGGATTTCGCCCTGTTCGTCGAGCTCCTCGGCGAGCTGCTTGGCGGCGAGCCTGCCGCCCTCGACGTTGTCGGAGGCGACGGTCGCCTTCACGTCCCCCGAGTTGATGCTGCGGTCGGCGGCGAGGACGGGAATGTCCGCGTTGGAGGCCGCCTTCACGGCGGGGGCGGCGGCCTCGGAGTCCACGGGGTTGATGATGACGGACTTCATGTTCTGACTGGTGAAGTTCTGCACCTGGTTCACCTGCCGTGACGCGTCGTCCTGGGCGTCCTGGACGCTCAGTTCGACCCCCTGGCTCTTCGCCTCGGCCTCGGCGCCCTTCTTCATCTCGACGAAGAAGGGGTTGTTCAGGCTGGATATGGCCAGCCCGAGTTCAATCTTGTCTCCACTTGTGGAGTCAGTGCTTCCGGTTCCACACGCGGTCGCCGTGAAGACCAGTGCCGCAGTGGTCAGTGCGGCGGACGTGCGCTTGCCCTTGCTCATTGCTGCATTCCTTGCAGTCGACGGCAGATGAAACGAACACGTGCTCCCCCCATCGCATAGAGATCATGCGCGGCGACGCAGTGTATCGATAAGCACGGCGAGCGCAATGACTGCTCCGATCACGACTTGCTGCCAGAAAGCCGACACGTTCAGCAGGTTGAGACCGTTCCGCAGGACGGCCAGGATCAGCGCTCCGACCAGCGTCCCCGAAGCCTTCCCGACGCCCCCGGACAGGCTCGCGCCGCCGATCACCACCGCCGCGATGGCGTCCAGTTCGTACCCCGCGGCGGCCTGCGGCTGCGCCGAGGCCAGCCGGGACGCCAGCACGATGCCCGCGACCGCGGCGAAGCCCCCCGACAGCGCGTAGACGACGAGCTTCTGACGCCCCGTCCTGATCCCCGAGAGGCGGGCCGCCTCCTCGTTCCCGCCGATCGCGTACATCGCGCGTCCACTGAACGTCCGCGTGAGCACCACAGCTGTGACGACGCCCATCGCCACCATCACCAGCACCGGTACGGGCAGCCAGCCGCCGAGCGTCTCGCCGAGCGAGGCGACGGAGTCGGGCAGCGTGATCGGGCTCCCCTCGGACATCACCAGTGCCAGCCCGCGCCCCACCGAGAGCATGGCCAGCGTGGCGATGAACGGCGGCAGCTTCCCGTACGCCACCAGCCCGCCGTTGACCAGGCCGCAGGCGACACCCGTGGCCAGCGCGAGAAGCACCGACAGCCAGACGGGCAGGCCCTGTTCGGTCGACATCCAGCCGAGCATGATGGCGGCCAGCGCGGCGACGGAGCCGACGGACAGGTCGATGCCGCCCGCGACGATCACGAAGGTGACGCCGAAGGCCAGCACCGCGGTCACGGCCGCCTGGACGCCGACGTTGAGCAGGTTCTGGGTGCCCAGGAAGTCCGGCGACATCACCGCGAGCACGGCGACCAGGACGACCAGCGCGCTCAGCGCCCCGTTCTCCGCCAGCAGCCGCCGCGCCGTCGCGGCGAAGTCCCCGCCGCGCGGCCCGGCTTGGGCCCCGCCGGACCCCTTGCGGTGGTCCCCGGCGGCACCGCTCTTCCGGGTCTTCCGGGTGTCAATGGCCACGAGGGGTCTCCCTGTCCTTCGCTTCGTCCGTGTTCCGTTCCGAGTGGTGCGCCGTGGTCCCGACGGCCAGTTCCATGACCGCGTCCTGGGTGGCGTCGCGCCGGGTCAGCTCCCCGGCGATCCGGCCCTGGGACATGACCAGGACCCGGTCGCTCATGCCCAGCACCTCGGGCAGATCGCTGGAGATCATCAGCACCGCGTGCCCCGAGGCGGTCAGTTCGTTGACGAGCTCGTAGATCTCGACCTTCGCGCCGACGTCGATGCCCCGGGTGGGCTCGTCGAGGATCAGCACCCGGCTGCGGGCCAGCAGCCACTTGCCGATGACGACCTTCTGCTGGTTGCCGCCCGAGAGCGTGCGCATGGGCTGGCGGGGCCCGGACATCCGCACCGCCAGCCGATCGGCGATGCGTGCCGCGTCCCTGCGCTGGCCCGCGCGGTCGACGAAGCCGCCGCGGGTGGCCGAACCGAGCGTCACCAGGCCGAGGTTGTCCTCCACCGAGGCGTCCAGCAGCAGCCCCTGGCCCTTGCGGTCCTCCGGCACCAGCCCGACCCCGGCGGCCAGCGCCGCCTGGACGTCGTGCCGCGCCAGCCTCCGGCCGTCCACCTCCACGCTGCCCGCGTCGTACGGGTCAGCCCCGAACACGGCACGGGCGACCTCGGTGCGGCCCGCGCCCACGAGGCCCGCCAGGCCGACCACTTCACCGGCCCGCACCTCGAACGAGACGTCCGCGAAGGCACCCGCGCGGGTGAGCCCGGCGACCCGCAGCAGCGGCGCCCCGGAACTCCCGCGCTCCGGCGCGCTGTCCGCCACCTCCCCGGCGCCTTCCGTCCGGCGCACCTGCGCCGCGTGGCGCGGGTACTGCTGCTCGATGCTGCGGCCGACCATCATGCGCACCAGGTCGTCGCGCGGTGTGGTGGCCGGTACCTGGCCGACGCTCCGGCCGTCCCGGATGACGGTGACCCGGTCGCCCAGCGCCGCGATCTCCTCCAGATGGTGCGTGATGAACACGACGCCCACCCCCTCCGACCGCAGCCGGCGCACGAGCCCGAACAGCCGGTCCACCTCGCCCGCCGTCAGCGTCGCCGTCGGCTCGTCCATGACGAGGATGCGCGCGTCCAGGCTCAGGGCCTTGGCGATCTCGACCATCTGGGCGTGTGCGATGCCCAGTTCACCGACGGGCGTGCCGGGCGGGACGTCCACCCCGACCCGGTCGAGCAGCACGGCCGCGTCCGCGCGCATCCGTTTCCGGTCCACCATCCCGAACCGCCGGGGCTGCCGTCCGAGGAAGATGTTCTCCGCGACGGAGAGCTGCGGGACGAGGGTGAACTCCTGGTGGATGGTGGCGATTCCGAGCCGCGCCGCGTCCTCGGCGCCGCCGACGCGTACGGGCCTGCCCTCGCGCAGCACCTCGCCCTCGTCCGCGCGGTGCACCCCGGACAGCACCTTGATCAGAGTGCTCTTCCCCGCGCCGTTCTCACCGAGCAGGACGTGCACCTCGCCGGAACGGAGGTCGAAGTCGACGCCGTCCAGGGCCACGACGCCGGGGAAGGTCTTGCGGATGCCCCGGGTGCGCAGCAGCTCGCGGGCCGGCCCTCCGGGGGGCGGGCCCCCTCGCCTGCCGGGGTCGGGGGTGGTCACGTGGGGCTCCCTTCGTCTTCGCCGCAGGAACGGCGCGCTGTGAGGCGGGCGGTGAGCGTGACGGAGTCCGCTCCGCGGCCCTCGATCAGGCCGGTGAGGGCGTGTACCGCGCGGTGCCCGAGCTCCTCCGTGGGCTGGGCGACCGCGGTGATCGGCGGGTCGGTGTGCAGGAACCACGGGACGTCGTCGAAGGCGGCGAGGGCCATGTCGCGGGGGACGCGCAGGCCGCGGGAGCGGAGTTCGTCCATCGCGCCCAGGGCCATCAGGTTGTCCGTGGCGAAGATGACCTCGGGGGGCTCCTCCAGCGCGAGGAAGCGGGCCGTCGCACGGCGTCCGCTCTCGGCCTGGAAGTCGCCCTGCCCCACGTAACGGGCGGGCAGGGACAGGCCGTGCGCCGCGAGCGCGTCCCGGAACGCGTCGACGCGTTCGTTCCCCGTGGTGGTCTCGCTGGGCCCGCCGATGATGGCGATCCGGCGGTGGCCCAGCGCGCGCAGGTGGCCGACGAGCGCGTGCACGGCGGCGGAGCCGTCGGTGCGGACCACCGGCACGTGCGCGAAGGCGGCTTCGTCGATCCAGCGGTCGACGAACACCATGGGTGTGCGCGCCTGCGCCGCCTCCCGGGTGAGGGCCGTGCCGCCGTGCGTGGGGGAGACCAGCAGGCCGTCGATGCGGCGGTCGAGCAGCGTGCGGATGTGGTGGTCCTGGAGGTCGGGCCGCTCGTCGGCGTTCCCGATGATGACGCTGTAGCCGCGCTCCCGCGCCGCGTCCTCGACGGCGCGGGCCAGCTCGGTGAAGAACGGGTTGAGCACGTCGCTGATGACCAGTCCGAGGGTGCGGGTCTGGTGCGTACGCAAGGAACGGGCCACGGCGTTGGGCCGGTAGCCGAGGTCGGTCACCGCCGACAGCACGCGCGAGCGGGTGTCCTCGCGGACGGCGGGGTGCTCGTTCAGCACGCGCGAGACGGTGGCGACCGAGACACCGGCCCGGGTGGCGACGTCCTTGATGCTCGTCATCGCAGGGACTCCCGAGGGGAAGATCGTGCGCCGTGGTAACGATTACATCCGTCATGAGAAGCGACGCCCGCCGCGCGGCACAAGGGGTCGACATCCGATCGTGACCATGCCAGCGGCCCCTGGTTCAGGGGGAGTTGGGTGTACGGGGGGCGTGGCCGACGGCGCGGACGAGCGGGCAGGCGCGTACGCGGTCACCCTCCGGCCTTCCAGGGGAGCGAGTCCCCCGCAGTGGTGATTCCTGTCACGACGCGTGCAGGAATGGTGCTTCAGTGCAATCCGCCGCATACCGCCGTGACCCGGGCGAAACGTCCTCCGGTGCCCGTCGGCTCCCGGAGGGCTCCGGGCCAGGCTGTTCGCGCGGTTTCCGCGGGTCCGCGGCGCACCGTGCTGACACCCCGTCTCGGCGGCGCGTCGTCGCACGCCACGGGCGCGGGGGGTACCGGGGGATGACCGGTGGAGCTCCGAGGGTGCAGGATGTTCCCTTGGGCGGCACTCCGTGCCACCCAGGAGCCCTTTGGCCGACCCCGAGTGCACCGCACTGCACGGAATGGGGGACAGTGGAGAGAGTCAGGGCACCTCGAAGAAGAGGCACTACGTCGGTGAGGGATGACGTGAGCGACAACTCTGTAGTACTTCGGTACGGAGGCGACGAGTACAGCTACCCGGTGGTCGAGAGCACGGTCGGCGACCAGGGCTTCGACATCGGCAAACTGCGCGCCGAGACCGGTCTGGTGACCCTGGATTCGGGCTACGGCAACACCGCCGCCTACAAATCCGCCATCACCTACCTGGATGGCGAGCGGGGCATTCTGCGCTACCGCGGGTACCCCATCGAGCAGCTGGCCGAGCGCGGTTCGTTCATCGAGACCGCCTACCTGCTGATCAACGGCGAGCTGCCGACGGTCGATCAGCTGGCCGGTTTCCAGAACGAGATCACCCAGCACACGCTGCTGCACGAGGACGTCAAGCGGTTCTACGACGGCTTCCCGCGTGACGCTCACCCGATGGCCATGCTGTCCTCGGTCGTCAGCGCCCTGTCGACCTTCTACCAGGACAGCCACAACCCGTTCGACGAGGAGCAGCGGCACCTCTCGACGATCCGCCTCCTGGCCAAGCTGCCGACCATCGCGGCCTACGCCTACAAGAAGGCCATCGGTCACCCGGTCGTCTACCCGAGCAACGACCTCGGGTACGTCGAGAACTTCCTCCGGATGACCTTCTCCGTCCCGGCCGCCGACTACGAGTTGGACCCGGTCGTCACCAGCGCCCTCGACAAGCTGCTGATCCTGCACGCGGACCACGAGCAGAACTGCTCGACCTCCACCGTGCGCCTCGTCGGCTCCTCGCAGGCCAACATGTTCGCCTCGGTCTCCGCGGGCATCAACGCCCTGTGGGGCCCGCTGCACGGCGGCGCCAACCAGAGCGTGCTGGAGATGCTCCAGAGCATCCAGGCCGACGGCGGCGACGTCGACACCTTCATCCGCAAGGTGAAGAACAAGGAAGACGGCGTGAAGCTCATGGGCTTCGGGCACCGCGTCTACAAGAACTTCGACCCCCGGGCGAAGATCATCAAGAGCGCGGCGCACGACGTCCTCTCCGCCCTCGGCAAGAGCGACGAGCTGCTCGACATCGCGCTCCGCCTGGAGGAGCACGCCCTCAGCGACGACTACTTCGTGGAGCGCAAGCTCTACCCGAACGTCGACTTCTACACCGGCCTCATCTACCGCGCCATGGGCTTCCCGACCAGCATGTTCACCGTGCTGTTCGCGCTCGGCCGGCTGCCGGGCTGGATCGCCCAGTGGCACGAGATGATCAAGGAGCCCGGCTCCCGGATCGGCCGCCCGCGGCAGATCTACACCGGCGTGGTCGAGCGCGACTACGTCCCCGTCGAGTCCCGCTGATCCCTCCCCGGGAATCGTCGGACGCCTCTCGGAGTCCCCTGGGAAGGCCCCGGTCGTCATCGGCCGGGGCCTTTCGCATGCCCGCGCGCCGTCCCGGGCGCCCGCGCGCCGCTGCGGAGCGAGGGGCGCCGGAAGAGATCTACGGAGAGACGTAGATCACAGAAATTGGGGGGTAACCATTTCGGGGATTCGCCTGTCTAACCGGGAGACGACCGGCTCCCGGCGGAACCGTCGTCACGCGTCGAGCGAGTCTTTGGGGGACGAGCCCGGCGCCGCACAAAAGGGTGAACGTGCCCGGGGAGCTTTGAGCGGCCCTCCCGTCCGTACGTACAGCCATGCGAGCACCCGGCCAGGATCCCGTGGGGGGAATCCGTGACCGGGAAACGAGAGCGCCCCGCCGGCGGGCCCGTGGGGGGACCTGTCGGACGGGGCGCTTTTGGTGTGCTCAGTCCGCCGTCCGGCCGAAGCGGCGCAGGCGGAGGCTGTTGGTGACGACGAAGACGGAGGAGAAGGCCATCGCGGCCCCGGCGATCATCGGGTTCAGGAGACCGGCGGCGGCGAGCGGGAGCGCGGCGACGTTGTAGCCGAAAGCCCAGCAGAGGTTGCCCTTGATGGTGGCCAGGGTGCGCCGCGAGAGGCGGATCGCGTCGGCCGCGGCACGCAGGTCGCCCCGGACGAGGGTGAGGTCGGCGGCCTCGATCGCGGCGTCGGTGCCGGTGCCGAGGGCGAGGCCGAGATCGGCCGTCGCCAGGGCGGCGGCGTCGTTCACGCCGTCGCCGACCATGGCGACGGTGCGGCCCTCGCTCTGGAGGCGGGCGACGGTGCGCGCCTTGTCCTCGGGGAGGACCCCGGCGATGACATCGCCCGAGCCGATGCCGACCTCCCGGGCCACGGCCTGGGCGACGGCCTGGTTGTCGCCGGTGAGCAGGTACGGGCGCAGCCCGAGCTGCCGCAGCCGGCGCACCGCCTCGGGGCTGCTCTCCTTCACCGAGTCCGCGACGGCGAGCAGGCCGCGCACCGCTCCGTCCCAGGTCACGGCCACGGCCGTGCGGCCCTGCCGCTCCGCCTCCCGCCGGGCCGCGGCCAGCGCCTCCGGCAGCTCGACGGCGCGGGTGACCTCGACCCTCCGGCCGTCCACGGTTCCGCGTACGCCCGTGCCCGCGAGGTTCTCGAAGTCCCGCACCACCGGCGCGGGTGCGTCCGCGGCCCCGCGCTCCCGGGCGCCGGCCGCGATCGCCCGCGCGACGGGGTGCTCGGAGGCGTCCTCCAGGGCGCCCGCCACGCGCAGCAGTTCGTCCGCGTCGGTCCCCTCGGAGGGGACGACGTCGAGCAGGGTCATCGCGCCGGTGGTGACGGTTCCGGTCTTGTCGAGGACGACGGTGTCGATGCGGCGGGTGCTCTCCAGCACCTCGGGGCCCTTGATGAGGATGCCCAGCTGGGCGCCGCGTCCGGTGCCGACCATCAGCGCGGTCGGCGTGGCCAGGCCCAGGGCGCAGGGGCAGGCGATGATCAGCACGGCCACCGCGGCGGTGAACGCCTCGGCGGCTTCGCCGGTCAGCGCCAGCCAGACCAGCAGCGTGCCCACGGCCAGCAGCAGGACGACGGGGACGAAGACCGCGGAGATGCGGTCGGCGAGGCGCTGCACCTCGGCCTTGCCGCTCTGCGCCTCCTCGACGAGCCGCGCCATCCGCGCCAGCCGGGTGTCCGCGCCGACCCGGCCGGCCTCGACGACCAGACGCCCCGAGACGTTCACCGTCGCGCCCGTCACGGCGTCGCCCGCCGAGGCGTCCACGGGGACGGACTCGCCGGTCAGCATCGAGGTGTCCACCGCGGAGGCGCCCTCCAGCACGGTGCCGTCCGTCGCGATCTTCTCCCCGGGGCGGACCACGAACCGGTCGCCGACGGCGAGCGCGGAGACGGGGACGCGGACCTCCGCGCCGTCCCGCAGCACGGCGACGTCCTTGGCGCCCAGGTCCATCAGCGCCCGCAGCGCGGAGCCCGCCTTCCGCTTGGCCCGCGCCTCCAGGAAGCGGCCGAGCAGGATGAACGTGGTGACGCCGGCGGCGACTTCGAGGTAGACGGTGGAGGCTCCGGGCATCCGGCCGTCGCCGGTGACCGCCGACAGCGCCGAGCCGAAGCCGTGCCGCATGCCCGGGTCGCCGGCGTCGCCCAGGAACAGTGCCCACAGGGACCAGCCGAACGCGGCGAGCGTGCCCACCGAGATCAGGGTGTCCATGGTGGCCGCGCCGTGCCGCAGGTTCGTCCAGGTGGCGCGGTGGAAGGGCAGGCCGCCCCACACGACCACGGGCGCGGTGAGGGTGAGCGAGAGCCACTGCCAGTTGTCGAACTGGAGCGGCGGCACCATCGCGAGCAGGACGACGGGGAGCGACAGGACGAGCGTGACGAGGAAGCGCTGCCGCAGCGCGGCGGTCTCCCCGTCCTCGCCGTCCGCCTCGCTCGCCCCGGGCGGCGCGTCTTCCGTGCCGTCGGCCCGCGGCTCGGGCTCGGGGGCGGCGGCGGGCGGGGGCTCGGCGGTGTAGCCGGTGCGTTCGACGGTGGCGATCAGGTCCTCGACCGTCACCGTGCCGCCGTGCGCGATTCTCGCCTTCTCCGTCGCGTAGTTGACGGTGGCGGTGACGCCGTCCATCCGGTTCAGCTTCTTCTCCACGCGGGCCGCGCACGAGGCGCAGGTCATGCCGCCGATGGCGAGTTCGACCCGGTGCTCGGGGGCGGCCGGGACGCCGGCCTCCGGCGGGGCCGGGGTGGTGCTGCTGGACATGGCGGGACGCTCCCGGAAGGACGGATGTGGTGCTCGGGCCCCCGGGGGGCCGGGGCTGGGCTCAGGCGCGGCCCGCGAGCTCGAAGCCCGCCTCGTCGACGGCGGCGCGGACGGCCTCGTCGTCGAGTGCGGCGGCGGAGATCACGGTGACCTCACCGGTGGAGGCGACGGCCTTCACGGACTCGACGCCCTCGATCGCCGACACCTCCTCGGTGACGGCGCCCTCGCAGTGGCCGCAGCTCATGCCGGTGACCTGGTAGACGGTGGTGACGTTGCTCATGGGTCTCTCCTCGCGTCATCGTGCGGTGTGACGGCACGCCGTGCCCCACATCCGCCATTTTACCCCCCCTAGGTATCCCGTCCGTGGGGGTCGGCGGTGCTTCCGGGGTCGCCGGTTCGGGTGGTCCCGCGCGGGGCCCGCTCCCGTCGCGGGCGGCGGAGGATGACGCGGCCCGGGGGCGCCAAGTGCCCTCGCCGGAGCGCCTCTTCACTGTAGTGGCCCCGGGCGCCTCTCCGGGGAGCGAGGCGGCCGGGGCCACGGGGACGGGTGCGGTGCGCGGGGTTATCGGCCTCCCCGGTGGCCCGGGCGGCGTTCCACCCATGCGCGGATCGTGTCGGCGAACCAGTAGGGCCTGCCGCCCTCCACGAGGTCCGGTGCGGGCAGCAGACCGTGCTTGCGGTACGAACGCACCGTGTCCGTCCGGACCCGGATGTGCGCCGCGATTTCCTTGTACGACCAGAGCCGTCTGTCGGTCATCTCTCTGCACCTCCCACGGGAGTGACTATTGATCACCATCAGTCACTGCCCCGTGAACGGTGCGGGGCGGGAGCGGAGAGGGCCTGTCGACGGACTGTGACACGGCGGCCGGATATTCGTGACGCTTGTGACGGACCGGTCGACAGCGGACGCGGGCGTCAGGCCCCGCAGGAGCGCAGGAAGCGGCGGGTGCGTTCGGCGATGGGCAGCGGCCGCTCGGGCGGGCACGGGTACATGTCCTGCTCGACGATGGCGAACAGCTCGACGCCCAGCCCCTGCGCGGCCTCCAGCACGGGTTCGAGCGCGGGCTCCCCGAGCGGCGGTTCGCACATCACGCCCTGTCGCACGGCCGGCCCGAACGGCGTTCCCTCGCGGACGACTTGGGTGAGCACCTCCGGGTCCACCTGCTTGAGATGGAGGTAGCCGATCCGCTCCCCGTACGTCTCGATCAGCTTGACGCTGTCCCCGCCGCAGTAGGCGTAGTGGCCGGTGTCCAGGCAGAGGTTCACCAGGCCGGGGTCCGTCCCGTCGAGGAAACGGGCGACGTTCTCCTCGGTGTCGATGTGGGTGTCCGCGTGCGGGTGGACGACGACGTCCAGGCCGTACTCCTCGCGCACCCTCCGGGACAGCCACTCCGTTCCGCCGGTGAGATGGGCCCACTGCTCGGCGGTCAGTTCGCGCGGTTCGACGATCTCGGCGGTCTTGTCGTCCCGCCAGAAGGACGGGATGACGACCAGGTGCCGCGCGCCCATGTCCCGGGTGAGCGCGGCGACCCGGCTGACGTGCTCCCAGGTCGCCTCGTGCGTGGCGGGGCCGCGGTGCAGTGCGGTGAAGACGGTGCCGGCCGAGACCTTCAGGCCCCGCCTGCCGGTCTCCTCGGTGAGCCGCGCGGGGTCGGTGGGGAGGTAGCCGTACGGCCCGAGTTCGATCCACTCGTAGCCGGACGCGGAGACCTCGTCGAGGAAGCGGTGCCACGGCACCTGCAGCGGGTCGTCGGGGAACCAGACGCCCCAGGAGTCGGGTGCGGACCCGACCCGGATGCGGTCGAGGGCAGCGGGCATGGGGGCTCCTCTCGCGGTCTGCGGGACCGGGGAAGACGGAGCGGCCGGCGGGGCGACGCGGTGGCCGGCCGGTGGGTGATGGCCACCGCGAGCAAACGTCCCGGTGGAGTCACTGTCAAGGGCTTGTCATGACAACACTTCATTGTGACCTCGCAGTTGGCGAGGGGTGCGACAGGCGCGGCCCGCGACGTCCGTATGTAAGGACAAATCATTGACACGGGCTTCCGTCAGGTTCAACGATGAGGCCACCGGCGCGTGCCGACCAGGCGTACGACAGCGGAAAGGGCCGCCATGACCGAGCCGTTCGACGTCCTCACGATGGGCCGCATCGGGGTCGATCTCTACCCGCTCCAGACCGGAGTGCCGCTGCCGCAGGTGGAGACCTTCGGGAAGTTCCTGGGTGGTTCGCCGACGAACGTCGCCGTCGCGGCCGCCCGCCTCGGCCGGTCCAGCGCCGTGATCAGCCGTACCGGGCAGGATCCGTTCGGCACCTACATCCACCAGGCCCTCGGCGAGTTCGGCGTCGACGACCGCTTCGTCACGGCCGTCGAGCGGTACCCGACCCCCGTCACCTTCTGCGAGATCTTCCCGCCGGACGACTTCCCGCTGTACTTCTACCGCGAGCCCAAGGCCCCCGACCTCGAAATCCACAGCGCCGAGCTGGACTTCGGGGCCGTCGCCGCCGCCCGGATCTTCTGGGCCAGCGGCACCGGCCTCTGCCAGGAACCCAGCCGCGCCGCCACCCTCGACGCACTCGCCGCCCGGAGCGCGGCCGCCGACGGCGCGGCGGACCGGTTCACCGTCTTCGACCTGGACTGGCGGCCCATGTTCTGGTCCGCGGGACCGGACGAGGCCCGCGCCCACTACGAGCGGGCCCTCGCGCACAGCACGGTGGCCGTGGGCAACGTCGACGAGTGCGAGATCGCCACCGGCACCCGCGACCCCCGCGCCTGCGCCGAGGCACTCATCGCGGCGGGCGTCGACCTCGCCGTCGTCAAGCAGGGCCCCGAGGGTGTCCTCGCGCTGCACCGCGACGGCACCGCCGCCGAGGTGCCGCCGCACCCCGTCGACGTCGTCAACGGGCTCGGCGCGGGCGACGCGTTCGGCGGCGCGCTCTGCCACGGCCTCCTCGCCGGCTGGGGCCTGGAGCACGTGATGCGGTACGCCAACGCCGCCGGCGCCCTCGTCGCCTCCCGGCTCGCCTGCTCCCCGGCCATGCCCACCGCCGCCGAGGTCGAGGACCTGCTGCGGCACTGAGCCGGCCCAACCGTCCGAAAGAGAGCCCCCGTTGAGCGGAATCAGCATCGCCGAGCTCGGCGCCCTGCGCGCGAGCCGTCCGGAGGCCGTCGCCGAGGCCGCGGCACGGCGCGTCCGCCGCCCGCTCGTCCGCGACGGCAAGCGGCTGATGATCCTCGCCGCCGACCATCCGGCCCGCGGCGTGCTCGCCGTCGGCGACGACCCGCTCGCCATGGCCGACCGCGCCGGACTGCTGGAGCGGCTCTGCCTCGCGCTGTCCCGCCCCGGCGTCGACGGCGTCCTCGCCACCGCCGACATCCTGGAGGACCTGCTGCTCCTCGGCGTGCTCGACGACAAGGTCGTCATGGGCTCCATGAACCGCGGCGGACTCGCGGGCGCCTCCTTCGAACTGGACGACAGGTTCACCGGCTACCGCCCCCGCGACCTGGAACGGTTCCGCTTCGACGCGGGGAAACTGCTGCTCCGCATCGCCTACGACGACCCCGGCTCGCTCGCCACCCTGCACGCGGCGGCCCGCGCCGTGGACGAGATGGCCGGACGCGGACTGCCCGTCTTCGTCGAGCCGTTCCTCTCCCGGCGGGTGGACGGGGCCGTCCGCAACGACCTGCGCGCCGAGTCGGTGGCCCGGTCCATCGCGATCGCCTCCGGACTCGCCGGGACGTCCGCCTACACCTGGCTGAAGGTCCCGGTGCCCGAGGATGCGGACGACATGGCCTGGGTGTGCGGCGCCTCGACCCTGCCCACCGTCCTGCTCGGCGGTGAGACCGGAGGCGACCAGGACGGCACCTACGCACGCTGGCGCCGGGCGCTCCGGCTGCCGGGCGTACGCGGGATGGTCGTCGGCCGCGCACTGCTCCACCCGCCCGACGGCGACGTGGCCAAGGCCGTCGACACCGCCGTCGGACTGCTGTGACGCGGCGGCGCGAGGGAAGGAGAGAGGACGTGGACGGAGAGAGGGGACACGTGACGGACACGGCGGAGGGGGCGGACGGCCTCCACCTGCGCGCCGGGAGCACCGCCTCGGGCCCGTACGCGCTGGACATCGGCCCGGAGCGCGCGCGGTGGGACCACTCCTCGCTGCGGGTGCTGCGGCTGGAGCCCGGCGGGACGCACGACTTCGGCGCCGGTGACAGCGAGTGGATCGTGCTCCCGCTCAACGGCGGCTGCACGGTGACGATTTCGGACGCGGACGGGACGGAGCACCGGTTCGCGCTGCGGGGGCGGGAGAGCGTCTTCGACGGCGTGACGGACTTCGCCTACGTGCCGCGCGACGCGCACGTCACCGTCACCTCCGGGCACGGCGGCCGCTTCGCGCTGACCGGCGCCCGCTGCGAACGGCGCCTGCCCGCCCGGTACGGGCCGGCCGGCGGCGTCCCCGTCGAGCTGCGCGGCACGGGCAGCTGCTCGCGCCAGGTCAACAACTTCGGCGCCGCCGGGGTGTTCGAGGCGGACCGGCTCATCGCCGTGGAGGTGCTCACCCCGGGCGGCAACTGGTCCTCCTACCCGCCGCACAAGCACGACGAGTGCCGGCCGGGGCAGGAGAGCGAACTGGAGGAGATCTACTACTTCGAGATCGCCCCGCACGAGCACCCGGACGGGAGGGGCCGCACGGAGGGCGTCGGCTACCAGCGCGTCTCGCCCAGCGGCCGCGGCCGGGGCACCGACGTCCTCGCCGAGGTACGCGCCGGGGACGCCGTGCTCATCCCGGACGGCTGGCACGGGCCCTCCATGGCGGCGCCCGGGCACGACATGTACTACCTCAACGTCATGGCGGGCCCGGGCGAGGAGCGCGCCTGGCTGATCTGTGACCACCCCGACCACGCCTGGATCAGGGACAGTTGGCCGGACAGCCCCGTGGACCCGAGGCTCCCGCTCTACCAGGCGCCCACCGCGGAAGGGGAGCAGCACGCATGACCACCACACCACCCGCCGGCGGCGCGAGCCGCGGCGGCACCCGCAGGCTGACCGTCGCGCAGGCGCTCGTCCGCTTCCTCGCCGCGCAGCACACCGAACGCGACGGAGCGCGGCACCGGCTGATCGACGCCTGCTGGGGCATCTTCGGCCACGGGAACGTCGCGGGCCTCGGACAGGCCCTGGTGGAGAGCGGCCAGGGGCCCGGCGCGCCGCTGCGCTACCTCCAGGGCAGGAACGAACAGGCCATGGTGCACGCCGCCGTCGGCTACACCCGGCAGCGCAACCGCCTCTCCGCGCACGCCGTCACCACCTCCATCGGCCCCGGCGCCACCAACCTCGTCACCGGAGCCGCCCTCGCCACCGTCAACCGGCTGCCCGTCCTGCTGCTGCCCGGCGACACCTTCGCCACCAGGACCGCCGACCCGGTGCTCCAGCAGCTCGAAGTGCCCTGGGCCGGGGACGTGTCGGTGAACGACGCACTGCGCCCGGTCTCCCGCTACTTCGACCGCGTCACCCGCCCCGAGGCACTCGTGCCGGCCGCGCTCCAGGCGATGCGGACGCTCGCCGACCCGGCCGACACCGGCGCCGTCACCCTCGCGCTGCCGCAGGACGTGCAGGCCGAAGCCTTCGACTGGCCCGAGGAGTTCTTCGCCGACCGCGTGTGGCCGGTACGCCGCCCCCGCCCCGAGCCCGGCGCCCTGGCGGAGGCCGCGCAGGCGGTACGCGGGGCGCGCCGGCCGCTGATCGTCGCGGGCGGCGGGGTGCACCACAGCGAGGCCGAGGACGCGCTGCGCGCGCTCGCCGATGCCACCGGCATCCCGGTGGTCTCCACCCAGGCGGGCAAGGGCTCGCTGCGCCACGACCACCCCTGCGACCTCGGCGGCGTCGGCCACACCGGAACCGCCGTCGCCGACGAACTGGCCCGCGCCGCCGACCTGGTCATCGGCGTCGGCACCCGCTACAGCGACTTCACCACCGCCTCCGGGACGCTGTTCGCCGAACCGTCGGTGCGCTTCCTGAACCTCAACATCACCGCGTTCGACGGCCACAAGATGAGCGCCCTGCCCCTCGTCGCGGACGCGCGGGCCGGCCTGGAGGACCTGGCCGGGGCACTGTCCGGGCACCGGGTGGACGAGGCGTACGCCGCCGACTGTGCGCGCGGGAAGGCGAGTTGGGACCGCGTCGTCGAGCGGGCGTACGACGCGGGAGCGGGCGGTTCCCGGCCCACGCAGCTCCAGGTGATCGGCGCGCTGGACGCCGTCGTCGGGGACGAGGACGTCGTCGTCAACGCCGCCGGCTCGCTCCCCGGCGACCTGCACAAGCTGTGGCGCGCCAGGTCACCCCGCCAGTACCACCTGGAGTACGGCTACTCCTGCATGGGCTACGAGATCCCCGGCGCCATCGGCGTCCGGCTGGCCGCGCCGCGGACTCCCGTCTGGGCGCTCGTCGGTGACGGCACGTATCTGATGCTGCCGACCGAGATCGTCACCGCCGTCCAGGAGGGCGTGAACATCAACGTGGTCCTGGTGCAGAACCACGGCTACGCCTCCATCGGCGGCCTCTCGGAGGCCACCGGCGCCGAACGCTTCGGCACCGCCTACCGCCACCGCGCCCCGGACGGCACGTACACCGGCGACCCGCTGCCCGTCGACCTCGCCGCGAACGCCGCCTCGCTCGGCATGGACGTCCTCCGCGCCGGGACCCGCGAAGCGCTGCGCGAGGCGCTCGCCGAGGCCCGCGCCTCCGACCGGCCGACCTGCGTGTACGTCGAGACGGCTCCGGCGGACCCGGCCGCGGGCCCGCCCGTCTCGGCCTGGTGGGACGTCGTGGTCGCCGGGACCTCCGCGCGCCCCGCGGCGCGCGGGGCCCGCGAGGAGTACGAGCGCCGGGCCGCGGACCGGCGCCGGTACCTGTGACCGGCCCCGCCCGCGTGTGGGGACGGTGCGCGGCGGGGCAGCATCCCGCACGAGCCGCGCGCGCACCGTCCCGCGCGGCGCGCACCGTTCCCAGCCACCCAGAGAGGCCCCTGTGATGAAGACCCTCGGCCACTGGATCGGCGGCAAGCCCGCCGAGCCCACGTCCGGCACCTTCGGCCCCGTCTACGACCCGGCCACCGGCGCGCAGCCCACCCGGGTGGCGCTCGCCTCGGCCGAGGAGGTCGACGCGGCCGTCGAGGCGGCCCGTGAGGCGTACGCGGACTGGTCGCAGACGTCGCTGGCCAGGCGTACCGCCTTCCTGTTCCGCTACCGCGAACTCCTCGACGCCCACCGCGAGGAGCTCGCCGCGCTCATCACCGCCGAGCACGGCAAGGTGCACGCGGACGCGCTCGGCGAGGTGGCGCGCGGAATGGAGATCCTCGAACTCGCCTGCGGCATCCCCGAGAAGCTCAAGGGCGAGCTGTCCACCCAGGTCTCCACCCGCATCGACGTGGCCTCCATCCGGCAGCCGGTGGGCGTCGTCGCGGGCATCACCCCGTTCAACTTCCCCGCCATGGTGCCGATGTGGATGTTCCCGCTCGCCGTCGCCTGCGGGAACAGCTTCGTCCTCAAGCCCAGCGAGAAGGACCCCTCCGCCGCGTACCGGCTGGCCGAACTCGCGGCCGAGGCCGGGCTTCCCGACGGCGTGCTGAACGTCCTCAACGGGGACAAGGCCGCCGTCGACCGCCTCCTGGAGCACCCGGACGTCGCGGCCGTCTCCTTCGTCGGCTCCACGCCCATCGCGCGGTACGTCCAGCTGCGGGCCGTGGAGCACGGGAAGCGGGTGCAGGCGCTGGGCGGCGCCAAGAACCACATGCTCGTCCTCCCGGACGCCGACCTCGACTTCGCCGCCGACAACGCGATCAACGCGGCCTACGGATCGGCCGGCGAACGCTGCATGGCCGTCTCCGTCGTCGTCGCCGTCGGCTCCGTCGGCGACGCCCTGGTGGACCGGATCGCCGAGCGCGCCCGCGCCCTCCGCATCGGCCCGGGCACCGACCCCGAGTCCGAGATGGGCCCGCTCATCACCCGCGAACACCGCGACAAGGTCGCCTCCTACGTGGACGGCGCCCGCGCGCAGGGCGCCGACGTGGTCGTCGACGGCACCGGCTACTCGGTGGCGGGCCACCCCGAGGGCTTCTTCCTCGGCGTCTCCCTGCTCGACCGGGTCTCCCCGGAGATGGACGCCTACCGGGACGAGATCTTCGGCCCGGTGCTGTGCGTCGTCCGCGCCGGGACGTACGACGAGGCGATCCGGCTGGTCAACAGCAGCAAGTGGGGCAACGGGACGGCCGTCTTCACCCGGGACGGCGGGGCGGCGCGGCGCTTCCAGCTGGAGGTGGAGGCCGGAATGGTCGGCGTCAACGTGCCCATCCCGGTGCCGGTCGGCCACCATTCCTTCGGCGGCTGGAAGGACTCCCTCTTCGGCGACCTGCACATCTACGGCAACGACGGCATCGCCTTCTACACGCGCGGCAAGGTCATCACCACCCGCTGGCCCGACCCGGCCGACTCCGGCGGCATCAACCTCGGCTTCCCCACGTCCTCCTGACGGGCCGCCGTTCCGGCCCGAGCCCCGCTCTCCCCGCGTCGTCGGTGCGGGGGGAGCGGGGCCGCGGGGATGATCGCCGTGTCCGTTTTGCGGCCCGTTATTCTCGGGGGATGACTGTCATGCCCTGGCTCCGGGCGCTCAAGGAGACGGCCCGCTCCGGACTGACGGTCGAGCGCACCTCCCTCACCCCGTTCATCGCGCTGCGCGGCGCGTGCGGTGTCGCGCTCGTCATCGGGATCGCGCTGTGGATCGGACCGCCGCAGCTCGCGGTCTCGTCCGCGTTCGGCGCGTTCGCCTCGGGTGTCGCGACGTTCCAGCGGAGTTGGCGGCCCCGCCCTGTCCTCGCGCTGTCCGCCGCGACCGGCCTCGCCGTCTCCAGCTTCCTGGGCTATCTGCTCGCCGGACACATCGTCTTCTTCGTCCTCCTGCTCGCGGTGTGGGCCTTCGCCGCCGGAATGGCCTGGGGCATCGGCCCGACGTCCGGTGTGGTGGCCGCGCTGACCATCGCCGTGATGATGATCGTCATCACCCTGCCCACGTCCGTGCTCGGCGCGTTGACCCACGCGGCGCTCATCGCCGTCGGCGGGCTCATCCAGGCGGGGCTGATCATCCTCTTCCCCGTCCGGCCCTGGGGCGAGCGACGGGACGCGCTCGCCGACGCGCTGGCCGGAGTGGCCGACTACGCGCGCCGCCTGCGGCACGACCCCACGGCGCCGTTCGACCCCGAGCCGCTGATCACCGCACGCCGCGCGGCGGCCGTCACCCCGCGGCAGGCCCGGCGCCGCCCGCGCCAGCTCGGCGGGTACCGCGGACTGGCCGAGAGCTTCCGCCCCGTCCTGGCCTCGCTGGCCGACCCGGTGGTCGGCGGCGCCCCGCTGGAGGGCCCGGAGCGGGACCGGGTGCAGGAACTGCTGTCCGCCGCGGCGACCGTGCTCGACGCGGTGGCCAGGGCGATCCGGCGCGGTGAGCGGGTCCGCATCCCGGAGAGCGCGCTGGAGGTCCTCCAGGTCCCGGAGTCCGGGCCGAAGCTCAACGGGCCCGCGCGGAAGGCCGCCATGCGGCTCATCGCGCTGACGGACGGCGCTGTCGAGGCGGCCGAGGAACCCGTCGAGGTGACGCGCTCCATCCCGCTGCTGCCGATGGCCACCTGGCACTCGCCCGTCACCGCGGGCGAGGTGCGGCCCGGCGAGGCGGAGAGCGGCGAGCACACCGGCGCCACGGAGACCGGTTCGGGGCAGGTGGTGCGCCGCACCCGCCACCTCAACCGGCCCTCGCTGGCGCGGCTCGTGCCCGTCGCACTGCGCACCTTCCGGCGCGAGTTCACCATGAAGTCCGCGGTGTTCCGGCACGCGCTGCGGGTCGCCGTCGTCGCCTCCGCCGGGTACGTCCTCGGCCAGGCGCTGCCGCCCGTGCACGGCTACTGGGTGCCGCTCACCGCCGTGATGGTGCTGCGCCCGGACTTCTCCCGGACGTACGAGCGGGGCGTCGCCCGCTTCGCGGGGACGCTCGTGGGCGTCGGGTTCGCGGGCGCCGTCATGGCACTGTTCCATCCGGGCGCCTACGTGAGCGCGGCGCTGGCCGTCGTCAGCGTCGGCTTCATGTACCTGCTGATGCACACCGGTTACGCCATCGCCTCCGTCTGCACCGGTGCGTACGTGGTGTTCCTGCTCGGCATCGCGGGCTCCCTGTGGTCCCAGACGGCGCTGGAGCGGATCGCGCTGACCGCGCTGGGCGGCGTCATCGCGATGCTGAGCTACGCCGTCTTCCCCGCCTGGGAGACGCCGCTGCTGCGCGACCGGCTCGCCGACTGGCTGTCCGCGACGGGCCGTTACTCCATCGCCGTGCTCGGCGCGTTCTCCCGTCCGGCGCAGCGCTCCTCGCGGCAGGTCCGCGAGGCGCTGCTGGACACCCGCGCGTCCCGGCAGCTGTGGGACCAGACGGTCAGCCGGGCCGGCGCCGAACCGGTCCGCCACCGGGGCAGGCTCTCCCGCCGCTCCGCCTCCGACGCGCAGTCCGCGATGGTCACCATGGGGCGGGTGACCATGCTGCTGGAGGCCCACCTGCCGTCCCGCGACGCCCAACCGAACGAGGGCGCGGCCGAGTTCGTCACCGCGCTCAGCACCACCATGGCGAACGCCGCACCGGCGATCCGGGAGAACCGGCCCGTCGACTGGGGTCCCGTGCACGAGGCGCTGTCCGCCTGGTGGGAGCGGGAGTCCTCGGGGCCGCCGTCCGTCGCCCTGCGCTCGGCCGACCTGCTGACCGACGCGCTCGACGACCTCGCCGAGGCGACGGCGCCCCGCGCTCCCTCGGGCAAGGGCACACCCGGCCGGCGCTCACCCGCGTGACTGTCCGGCGGCGGCCGGCGGCCGTAGCCTGCTGCGGATGGACAGTCACAGGACCGACCGGTTACCGGCACGGCCGCGCTTCCTCCGGCTCCCGCGCCGCTCCCGGCTCCCGCACGGCAGGCTCGTACCGGGCGTGCTGGCCGCCGCCGTGGTCGCCGCGCTCGTCGTCACCGTGCCGGGGGAGGAGAGCACGCGGCGCGCCTGCGACGGCGTCACCGTCAAGGGCTGGCGCACCGACGACCGCATGACCGCCGAACTCGCCCGCTACGCCGACGACAACACGCGCCTGGACGACTGGACGGGCGGCGACGGCTCCCGCTCGGTGCGCCTCCCCGACGGGCGCATCCTGTGGATGTCCGCCGACACCTTCCTGGACGAGGTGCACGGCGGCCGGAGCCGCGCCCCGGGCCCCGTGTGGGTCCGCAACGCGGGCCTGGTGCTCTCGTCCGGCGGCACGGTCGAGCGGACCCTGCTCGGCGAGCAACAGGGCCGGAACACCGCCCTGTTCGCCGGGACGGCCACCGAGGACGGACGCGAGGTGTGGCGCTGGCCCGTCCAGGCCGTGGTCGAACCCCGCGGCGGCGGTGCGGGGGAGCAGGTGGTGCGGGTGCTGCTCTGGCAGCGCGAAGCGGGCTCCCCGCCCTGGGTGTTCGGCGTCCCCCGGGCCACCGAGGTCGCGACGCTCTCCCTGCCGGACCTGAAGCTGGAGAGCCTCCGCACGGTGCACAGCGCGCCGGGCCCCGAGGTCGACCGCCGTGTCCTGTACGGCACTTCGGCGGTCACCCGGGGCGGCTGGACGTACGTCTTCGGCGCCGACGAGGGCAGCGTCGACGGGGGCCCGTCCCGCGCCCACGTGGCCCGCGTCCCCGTGGGGCGGCTGGCCGAGGCGGACGCCTGGCGGTACTGGAGCGGGGACGGCTGGCGGCGCGATCCGGCACGGTCGGCGCCGATACTCGTCGGCAAGACACCCAACCGGGGCGCCACCGGCACCTACAGCGTCGTACGGCACGGCGACAGCTGGCTGCTGCTGACCATGGACGCGGGCGGCCCGGACGGGCAGGGGCTGTCCGACATCGTCTCGTACTGGTCGTGCTCGCCGACGGGGCCATGGCACGGCCCGTCCCCGGTGGCGAAGCCGCCGCTGCCGCCGGGCGGTCCGGCGGCGGGCGCCGTCCCGTACAACCCGCAGGGGCACCCCGCGATCGGGCCCGGCGGTGAACTGCTCGTCAGCTACGACGTCAACGTGCTCGGCGACCCGGCGGCCATCCACCGCGACGTGGAGCTCTACCGGCCGCGCTTCCTGCGCCTCCAGCTCGGGCCCGGGTGAGGGCGCCGGTGACGAGCGGAAGGGCGCGGAGGGGCGTTCCCCTCCGCGCCCTTCACGGTGCGCGGTGCCCTCGTCCGGCTACGCGGACGCCGGGCCGCCGTCCTGCTCGTTCTTGCCGAGCGCGGTGCGTTCGCGTTCCGCGGCGCGGCGGGCGGCCTCGGCGGGGCGCAGCTCGGCGTCCTCGTCCTGGTCGATGTCCGGGACGCTGTCCTGGTCCTCGTCCCGGGTCTCCTCCTCGTAGAGGGCCCGGTACTTGGTGTCGCGGATCTTCAGCAGGACGCAGGCGAGGACGGCGGCGAGCAGCGAGCCGATCAGCACGGCCGCCTTCACGTGTTCCGTCGTGTCCTTGTCGGTGAAGGCGAGTTCGGTGACCAGCAGCGAGACGGTGAAGCCGATACCGGCCAGCAGCGCCACACCGGCGACGTCCGGCCACCCGAGGTCCGGGTTGAGCCTGGCCTTGGTGAAGCGGGCGGTGAGGTAGGTGCCGCCCAGGATGCCGATGAACTTGCCCGCGACCAGACCGAGGATCACGCCGAGCGCCTCGGGCTGGGCGAAGGTCTTCGCCAGCGCGTCACCGGAGACGCCGACACCGGCGGCGAAGAGCGCGAACAGCGGCACCGCGAAACCGGCCGACAGGGGGCGCACCTTGTGCTCGATGTGCTCGGCGGGCGACTCCTCCTCCTCGGTGCCGTCGCTGCGCTTGAGCGGCGTGACGCGGAGCAGCATGCCCATCGCGACACCGGCGATGGTGGCGTGGACGCCGCTGTTGTACATCAGCGCCCAGATCACCAGGGCCAGCGGCACGTAGATGTACCAGCCGCGCACGCGGAGATTGATGTGCAGGACGCGGAAGACGATCAGGCCGACGACGGCGCCGCCGAAGGCCAGCCAGTTGAGCGTCGAGGTGTAGAAGACCGCGATGACGAGGATGGCGCCGAGGTCGTCGACGATGGCCAGCGTCAGAAGGAAGGCGCGGATGCCGGACGGCAGGTTGGTGCCGATGACGGCGAGGACGCCGAGCGCGAAGGCGATGTCGGTGGCCATCGGCACGGCCCAGCCGTGCAGTTGGCCGTCCCCGGCGACGTTGATGCCCAGGTAGAACAGCGCGGGCACGACCATGCCGCAGATGGCTGCGGCGACGGGCAGCGCGGCCGCCGCCGGCCTGCGCAGTTCGCCCGCGACCAGTTCGCGTTTCAGCTCGATACCGGCGACGAAGAAGAAGATCGCCAGCACACCGTCCGACGCCCAGTGCTCGACCGACAGGTCGAGCCCCAGCGCGGGGATGCCGAAGTGGAAGGACCTGACGGACTCGTACAGGTCACTGAGCGGGGTGTTGGCCAGGATCAGGGCCACCATCGCGGCGCCCAGGAGCACCATTCCGCCGACCGTCTCGGTGCGCAGGGCGTCCGTGAGGTGTCTGCGTTCCTTCGCGGAGGGGCGTGCCAGGAAATCGGCGCGCTGCTCCGCGGGCCCGCTCTCAGGGGTGTGCTGGGTGGAAGGGGTCATGCTGGGTACTCTCCGTCAGACGGCTTTGAACAGGCTGAAAAACCGCCGACCAGACTTCCCGGCACACCATGATTCACACGGACGTTCTTGACGCCGCCCTTACACCGTACCTGGCCTCGGCGCCCCGGCCGAGCGGTCGGCGGCGTCCCGGAAGGGGCCCGGGAAGTGCTCCGGGACGGTTGTGGCCCCGCAGCACGGGGCAGAAGGGGTCTCGTACCCACCGCGTGTGACCCGCGTCTCATTCGTCCCGTCTGTCCGGCGGAGTGCCGGATGGTGCGTACGCGCCAAGCGTCCGCCGGGGCCGCGTCAAGGGAGGACGGGTCCGGGGCGTCCGTCATCGATAGGGTTGAGCCACGGCGAAGGCTGTACACACAGTCACCGCGCACACGCAGCGGAACAGGGCCGCGGACCGTGGCCGGGGGTGGGGGATCGGCATGCAGAACGACGGCACGGGTCGGTCGTCCCGGCCCGCTCGTTCGACGGGTTCACCCCGCCTCTCCCGCCTGGCGCGGTCGTCCAATCCGGCGGAGACCCCGCGCCCGCCCTCCGCGCGGAAGGAACCGGAGGGCGAGCCTTCCGGGAGCGGATACCGGCCGACGCTGGGGAAGACCGGCGTGCGGACGTCGGCCCCGCGGGCCGGGGGAGCGGCCCGCGGGCCCGAGCGGCCGGGGCAGCCGGCCGAGCCGGTGGAGTCCTTCCTCGGCGGGTACCCGCAGCTGCTGGCCGAGGTCTCGGAGACGGGCCGGCTCCCGCGTCGCGACGAACTCGACACCTTCCGCCTGCTGGGCGAGCGCGCCGCCGAACGCGGCTACGGACTCCGCGAGTTGGTGGGCCTCTACCTCGGCCGGACGCGCGCTCTGTGGGGCACGCTCCCCGGCGTCGCCAGGGCCGCCACCGCCTCCGAGCGGGCGCGGACGGGCGACGCGGTGCTCGCCGCGGTCGACGCCTCGGTGGCGGCGCTGGGGGAGGGGCACGAGCGCGCCCAGCGGATGGCCGTCCGCCAGGAGGAGGGCGCCCGGCGGGAGTTCATCGACGACCTGCTCTACGGGCGCAGCGACATGGGGCGCCTGGCCGAACGCGCCCAGCGCTTCGGCCTGCGCCTCGCGCGGGTGCACGCGGTGGCGGTGGCGACGGGCGCGGAGAAGTACGACGACGTCCACCCGACCGTCCGCCGGATCGAACGCGAACTGATCGGCCGCTTCGGACAGCGGGACGTGCTGCTCTCCACCAAGGAGGGCCGGCTGGTGTGCATCGCGGGCAGCAGCGAACTGGAGGTGCTGGAGACCTTCGCGCGGCTCGCCGAGGACCCGGGGCCCGGCTACGCGCCGGCCCGGCGCGTCGCCGTCGGCCGGGAGCACGGCGGCGCGGGCGGCGTGGTGCGCAGCTACGAAGAGGCGCTGAGCGCGCTGGACTTCGCGGGCCGGCTCGGGCTGGAGGCCGTCCGGCTGAACGCCGCCGAGCTGCTGGTCTTCCCCGTGCTGCTGCGCGACCGGGCCGCGATGTCCGATCTGGTGCGCTCCGTGCTCGGGCCGCTGACCCGGGCGCGCGGCGGGGCGCGGCCGCTGCTGGACACGCTGGCGGTGTGCGCCGAGTCGGGCTACGTCAACGCCGAGGCCGCCCGGCGGCTCGGGGTGAGCGTCCGGACCCTCTCGTACCGGCTGGAGCGGATTCACACGCTCACCGGATACACCCCCAACGACGCGCTCCAGCGCTTCACCCTGGAGACGGCCGTGATGGGCGCGCGGCTGCTCCGGTGGCCCGAGCACGATTTGTGACGGTGAACTCTCCCGCGTGTGCCGGGAGTTGACGTGCGGGCCATGTCACGAAAGCGGTGACGCATCCGTCGTGAAGGTGTTCCGCGGCGTGGGAACCGGCGCCGGTTGCACCGGCAGCCGGACGTAAGTGAGCGATAAAGATTGCCGGGTTCCGGCAATGCCGCATGGTGCTACAGCGTGTCACTATGTAGCCACATGGCGGACGGCGTCGCCGGGGCGCGCGGCCCACTCGGGGGAGAGTGAAGTGCCGCGCCCGCAGGGCCCGTTGCCGGACGACCGGGGTGCCGAACCCCGCTCGATTCCGCGCACGGCGCGCCCGGAACGGCCGTCGCCGCCGATGGCGCAGTGGGAGCCGATGCCCCCGACGGGGGTGGGGGCATCGGCTTCACCTCGTCCAGCGGCCCGGCGGAACCGGGCCACCCGCGGCCGCCGCCCCCGCTTCCGGGATCGTGCGGGGAACCCGCAGGTCACCACCCCTCGCGCGAGGCAGGAGAGTCCAACGGGCGGACACCGTAAGAGAGTTCGGCCCGCACGTCACAGCCCGCAGCGGGTCACGGTGCACACGCCCGACGCGTCGGTGCGGCTGTGCAGCCCCTCGGCGGGGAAGCCCGCCTTCATCGCCCACGCCTCTGCCTCCTCCGCCGGCCGGTGCCTCAGCCTGAGCCGCGCGCCGTTCCGGTCGGTGAGCACCTGGCGGGCGCGCTCCGTCCCGGCCGGACTGCTGAGCCCGGTGAACAGCAGCGTCCCGTCCGGCGCCAGCAGGGCGCGGAGGCGTTCCAGGGAGGCCAGGAACGTCTCGTCGTCGGGGACGAGTTCGTACAGGCCCGAGGCGACGACGATGTCGGGCGTCCCGCCGTCCGCGAGCGGCGCGGGAGCGAGCGCGTCGCCCGGCTCGTACGTCACCGCGCCCTCCGGCAGCCCGCGTTCCCGCGCCAGGCGGCGGCCCCGGGCCCGGCAGGCGGGGAGCGCGTCCCGGCAGACGACGCGGAGCTGGCTGCCCGGCTGGTCCTCGGCGAGCAGGTCCAGCAGGTAACGGCCGGGCCCGGAGGCCACGTCCAGGATGCGGATCTCGCCGCCGCGCACCGCGATCTCCTCGCGCAGTGCCTGCTGGAGCAGCGCGCCGCGGGCCCGCACCGTGCGGGCCTCCTCGCTGGCCAGCAGCCGGCGGTCGACCGCCGCGCCGATGCCGGGGAGGCCGCGGGCCTCGGCGGCGTAGAGATGGTCCACCAGCATGCCGCTCTCGAAACCGTGCCGGTATCCCAGCCGTACGCTCCTGCCGGCGCGCCCCACGGTGCGCAGTGCTCCCCGCACGACCGCCCAAGTGACCCTGCTGCGCATGCGCGCTCTTCCTTCCCTGCGCCCGTCCTGTCCTCTCTCTGTCTGCGCAGGCGGCGCGGCGGGTACGCATGGCGGCCGCACTTGGTGGGCGAGCGGTTCAGGCGCGCGGGCGGACGAGCGCGGTCCGGACGCGGCGGACGGCGGAGCGGAAGGTGCCGTGCAGGAAGAAGACGGCGATCAGCACGCCGAGGAAGACCAGCCCGGCCTCCGCCGCACCCGGCAGGTCGCCGCAGCGGGGGCTGGTGGACTGGTGGCACCAGCGCGGCGGCACGGCGGCCAGCCCGTGCACGGCCCCGGTCAGACAGATGAGCACCCCGACCGGCAGCAACGCCCGCCGCCGTCCTGTACGGAGCGCGTGCCCGACGCAGAGTCGGCCCACGAGGACGGCCACCGCGCAGCAGAACCCGAAGCCCGCGGCGCCGCCCGGCCAGTCGTCGACCAGGGCGGGCGTCAGCCGTACGTGCCGCCAGGCCTGGAGGAAGGCACCGACGAGCAGCGCGAGGCCGGTGAGCGTCGCGGCCGTCCAGCCCAGCGTCGTCAACAGCGGCCGCGGTAAGGGGCGGAGCCGGATTCCGGCGGGACGGGACAGTGCGGAGGGCAGGGGGACGCGGGCAGGCCCGTCGGGCGAACCGGTGTCACCGCCGCCCTCACCCCGCACGCTCTCGACCCCTCCCGGACGGGCGGCGCCGCGGATCGCGGACACGCCCTCTCGCTCGTCGACCGATCATATGGTCACTGGACGAGTGCTTCCGCCGCTCCCGAGCGGCGTCCTCCCCGGTTGCCTGTCTACGAGGTGCGACGTGTGCTGTCCAGGCGTCCTTGAGCCGAAAACACCTGCGCGCTGGGGGAGTTGGGGGCCGGGTCCGGACGCACCGCAGCCCGTGCCCTCGGGGGTGGGAGCACGGGCTGCGGCGGGTCCGTCGCCGGGCGGAGGGGCTGGGGTCAGCCGATCTGGAGCTTCTGGCCCGGGAGGATGAAGTCGGCGTCGTCGCCGATGACGGACTTGTTGTCCTCGTACACGCTCGGCCAGTCGGTGCCGTGGGCGAGGGCGATCTCGCTCAGGGTGTCGCCGGACTTGACGGTGTAGTTGCCGTCACCGGCCGGCTGCGGCTTCGGCGCGGGGGCCTGCTGCTGCGGAGCGGCCTGCTGCTGCGGGGCCGACTCCTGCTGGGGCTCCGGCTCGGCCTCCGGCTTCGGCGCGGCCTGCTGCTGCGGCTGCTCCTGCTGCTCCTGCTGCGGCTGCTCGGCGGGCTTGCTCTGCTCCTGCTGCTGCGAGCCGCCGGTGTTGACGTCGGCCGAGGGGCCGCCGGCCGTCAGGCCGCCCGCACCGGCGCACGCCCAGGCGCCCGGGCCCTGGAGGGCGAGCAGCTTCTCGGCGGCGGCTATCTGCTGGTCCTTGGTGGCCATGTCGGCGCGGGGCGCGTACTGGGTGCCGCCGGCGGCCTCCCAGCTGGACTGCGAGAACTGGAGCCCGCCGTAGTAGCCGTTGCCCGTGTTGATGGACCAGTCGCCGCCCGACTCGCACTGCGCGACCTTCTCCCAGGTGTCCACGGAGGCGGCCTGGGCGCCGCCCGCGGTCAGCAGGGGCATGGCCACCGCGGCACCCGTGACGCCGGTCAGGGTGGCGATGCGCGTGGCTTTGGAGGGGCGACGGTGACGGCCCTGTCCGGAGAACAGCATGGTGATCTTTCCTTACGGTCGCGGCTGTTCACCGCTGGGGACAGCGGTGAACGGGACGAGCGGAGTGACCGTAAACAGACCTGTCCTGATGCTCCAAAACCCCCCTCTCAAGATCGATTACGCCAGCTACCCGCACGTGACCGGCCATCACCGCAGGTCATCCCCTATGCGGCAGAACCGGACATGAAGGTCCTCGGCGGAGGAGCCGGAGAGAAGCGTCACATGCCGCGGGCGCCTGCCGTCGCGGGACGGCACCCCGGGAGTGATCCGCCCGAATTGGTGTGATAAACCGGCAGTTGATGAGGTGCCGGGGGTGAATCGGGACGCGTGCCGCGCGCGCGAGCGGGCAGGCGCTCCGCACAGTGGCACGATTCCCCCGCGGCGGACGGGTTCGGTCCTTGTCTCGCCACGGCACGCGAAGTCTCGCTCCGGCAGATGAATCCGGCCGATTCCGGTTCACGTTGAACCAGTTGTGGATCAGGTACGTGATCACTGACGACAGCTTTATGCCGTACCTCCGGGGAGACTCATGACGCGCAGATGGTCGCTCATAGCCTTGATCGCCGCGCTGGCCGTCGCGCTGGCTTTCGTCGTCGTCCAGATCGTGACCGGCGAGAAGCCTGAAGAGAAAAAGGCCGCCGAAGAGAAAACCAGCGCGTCCGGATCGGGCGGTGACGAGGCGAAGGACCTGGAGGGGGACGGCTGGTGGCCGCTGCACCAGTCCGGAACCGGTCGCGCGGAAGGCCCCGACGCCGTCACCAAGGGCGGCACCAAGTGGGCGGACGGCCCCAACGGCGGCGCCCTCCAGCTGAACGGCACCGACGGCTCGGCCGAGATCTCCTCCCCGGTGCTCGACACCGCGAAGAAGGACTACTCGGTCGCCGCCCGGGTCCGCCTCACCGCGGAGAACATGAACGGCTTCCGCACCGCCGTCTCGGTGGACGGGGAGAAGGCCAGCACCTTCTACCTCCAGTACTCCGGCGCCGACAAGCGGTTCGCGTTCAGCTTCATCGGCGCCAGGACCCTGGACCAGAAGACCGGTGAGCCCGAGAAGGACCGCTGGTACCACCTCGTCGGCACCTACAGCCAGGACGAGAAGCAGATGAAGATCTACGTGGACGGTGAGCTCGCCGGGACCCGGAAGGCCACCAACCCCGTCGAGCCCACCGGCGGTCTGGCGATCGGCCGGGGCAAGAACGGCGGGAAGCCCGCGGACCACTGGAAGGGGGACATCTCCGACGTCCACGTCTACCAGCGGGAGCTGACGCAGGACGAGGTGTCCTCGCTCTCCGCCTCCGAACCGGGCTGAGCGCGGCCGCCGTCCGGGCACAAACGGGCGGCCGACCGCAGCGGCCGGGCGTGCGACGGGGCACGCCCGGCCTCCCACCTGGAGCGATGACGTCAACCGCGGTGCGCGTGCGTGCAATTCCGGTCGGAATCAGCGTGGCCGCGGGCCCGTTCGGGCCCCAGGAACACCGGTAGAAATGACCCACGGTACGTATGGCCGATCGCGCCGCCACGCCTTCGGCCAGCCCAGCCGCCGGCCGTTTCCGTCGCCCCCCACAGACGACCGGAGAGGAACAGGCCCTTGTCGGCCACGGTTTCACCCGAAGACCGCATACCCCGCCCCCAGAGGCAGGAACCCGAGCCGGAGGAGTTCCTGCGGACCCTGTACCAGTGCCACGGAAGCGCGTTGCTCCAATTCGCCGCGCGGCGGCTCGAAGGCGACTGGCACCGTGCCGAGGACGTCCTCCAGGAGGTCGCCATCCGCGCCTGGCGGCACGCGGAGGAGCTCGACCCGACCGCCGAATCCGTCCGGCCCTGGCTGTTCACCGTCCTGCGCAACCTCGTCATCGACGGACACCGGGCCCGGCAGGCCAGGCCGCCGGAGACCGGGGACCCGGAACTCACCCACCTCCCGGTGTCCGACGGCGTGGACCATGTCCTGACCTCCCACGTGGTGGCCGAAGCGCTCCGCGACCTCCGTCCCCCGCAGCGCGAAGTCCTGCTGCACGTGCACTACATGGGACGCAGCGTGAACCAGACGGCCGCCGTGCTCGGCGTCCCGCCCGGCACCGTCAAGTCCCGCACCTACTACGCGGCCCGCGCCCTGCGCCAGGCGCTGACCAGCCGCGGCCTGTACGCGCACGACTCCGGCCGGGACGCCGGCTGAGCCTCATACCAGGCGCCCCGCGTGCCGGTTGATGCTCAGGCCGAGCGGGCCGGTGTCGAGCGAACCGTCCGCACCGGCCTGCCAGCGCCACCCGGCGGGAGCGTCGCCCAGCACCAGCACCGCGTCGCCCTGCCGCAGCCCCTCCATCGCGCCCTGCCGCTGCGGGAGTTGGGAGGCGTCGACCACGAACAGGTGCGGCGCGTCGCCCTGCACGGCGATCTGGCTGCGGCCCTCGATGAGCCGGAAGATCTGGGTGACGTCGGAGGTCTGCGGGGACGGGGCGCCCGCGGGGGCCGAGGTCCTGGTGAGGGCCTCCTCCAGGCTGGCCGCCGTGTGCAGCCGCGAGGAACGCAGCCCCGCCCCGTTCAGCGTCTCGTCGGTGGCCAGGGAACCCACCAGGGTCACCTCGGCCAGACCGCCGACCGGACCGGTCAGCACCTCGCTCACGACCGCCCGCGCCCAGCGGCGCACCTCCTCGTCGGGGCCCGCGACGGAGACCGTCGAGGAGGCCCGCGAGAGGTCGACCAGCACCCGGTCGCCGCCGTCGGTGCCGACGGTCACGGTCAGCGCGTAGGGGAGGGCCGGTTCGCCCTCGGGCCCCGGCCGCTCCAGCCCCTCCGGTGCGACGGTCCAGCGCTCGCCGTCCGACTCGGCCTTGAACGGCGCCGGCGCGTTCTGCTCCGTACCGGCGAGCAGCAGGCCGAGCCGCGCCTCCGAGTAGACGACGGCGTACAGGTCGGGCAGGGACCGGCCGGACCGCAGGCACTCGCCCGTCAGCCTGCGCAGGCCCGTGTCGATGACGTCCAGCGCCTCCCGCCCCAGGACGGCGGCGGAAGGGGCGACGGGCTTCGGCGGACGGTTGCGCAGTTCGGTGACGACCAGCGCGGCCAGCGCGCCGGCCAGCGCCAGCCCCAGCACCACTGCCAGCGCGACGTACCAGATCATCTTCTGACTCCTTGTCGGGACGCCTCGGCACCGGGGACCGGGGCGATCGGTGGCGGGCGCGGTACCGCGGACGGGCTGCGGCGCCGTTGCACCCGAAGCTCACTACGGGCCGCGGCCGCGGATGGTTCACCACCCGTCCCCGTGCGCTCCGGCGACGGGTCCGCGCGGCGCGTGAACCATCCGGGCCCCCGGGCCGTAGCTCACGACAGTGGCCGGGAGCTGCGAAGCAGCGCTCCCGCGGCCCTACGCAAACACGCCCAGCTGGAGGACGTCCTGTGTCGTTGATGTTGACCGTGGTCGAGGGAGGCGGTGACGCGTTCGACGTCCACCTCGACGCCGACCCCGACACCCCCGTGGGGGCCGTCGCGCAGGCGTTGGCCCGGGCGGGCGGGGTCCCGCTGCCCCCGGAGGGGTCCGGGGTGTACGCGGAGGGCCGGCTGCTGCCCGCCGACATGCCGCTGCGCGAGTCGCCGCTGCACCACTCCGCCGTCGTCGGTCTCGGCCGCCCGGCCGGGCCGCCGTCGGCCGAGCCGACGGGGCTCGTCGAGGTCCGCGCGG
This sequence comes from Streptomyces sp. HNM0574, assembly GCF_012726235.1. Taxonomy (GTDB): domain Bacteria; phylum Actinomycetota; class Actinomycetes; order Streptomycetales; family Streptomycetaceae; genus Streptomyces. The sequence continues at coordinate 90,366 of NZ_JAASAH010000002.1, read as the reverse complement.
TCGGCGGCCCCGGAGCGGGCGCGGTGCACCGGCTCGACATCGGCGAGTACCGGATCGGACTCGCACACGACGGCACCCCGCAGGTCCTGCGCGCCGCCCCCGACCGGCCCCGCGCGCTGCTCCAGGTCGGCCCCGGCGGACGCTGCCGCGTCGCGCCGGACGGCGACGCACCGGCCGGCGAGGACGAGTCCGCCGCGGTGCAGCTGGACCGGGAGGACGTCGGCGAGTCCGTCGGCTGGCCGGCCGGGGCGCAGCTCCTCGTCGGCGACTGCCTGCTCGAACTCTCGCTCCCGCAGCGCCCGGACGCGGCCGTGCAGGCGTCCGAGGACGGCTCCGGCTGGGACTACAACCGTCCCCCGCGGCTCCGCCCGCCCGAGACCACCACCCGGTTCACGCTCCCCTCGCCGCCCGAGGCGCCGGGGAACCGGCCGCTGCCGTGGATCGCCGCCTGCGTCCCGCTGATCATGGCCGTCGCGGGCTGGCAGATGTTCGACCGGCCCAGCATGCTGCTGTTCGGTCTGCTCTCGCCGGTGGCGATCTTCGGCAACTACATGATGAACCGGCGCAGCGGACGCCAGACGCACTCCGAGGCCGTCGCCGCGTACAAGGAGAAGAAGGAGCGGATCGAGGGGGACGCCGAGGCCGCCCTGGAGGCCGAACGCACCGCCAGGCGCCGGGGTTTCCCCGACCCGGCCGAGGTCATCCTCACCGCCGTCGGCCCCCGCCGCCGCCTGTGGGAGCGCCGCACCTCGGACGCGGACTTCCTCGACCTGCGCATCGGCACCGCAGACCAGCCCTCCGAGGTCGTGCTCCGGGACCCCACCAAGGACGAGCACCGGCGCCACGACCCGTGGACCGCGCTCGACGTCCCCGTCACCGTCCCGCTCCGGCAGCACCACGTGCTCGGCATCGCCGGTGAGGGCGAGTCCGCGCGGGCCGTGGCGCGTTGGGCCGTCGCCCAGGCCGCCGTTCTGCACAGCCCGCGCGACCTCCAGATCCACCTGCTGACCGCGGGCGGCCCCGACCGGGACGCCTGGTCCTGGATGCGCTGGCTGCCGCACGTCCGCAAGAAGTCCGGCGACACCCCGGCCAGCATCGGCACCGGCACCGAGACCTGCGCCCGCCGGATCGCCGAACTGACCGCGCTGATCGGCGAACGCGTCGCCGAGTCCGACGGCCGGCAGCGGCCCGCCGGACCCGACGTGCTCGTCGTGCTCGACGGCGCCCGCCGCCTGCGCTCCCTGCCCGGCGTCGTGCAGATCCTCCGCGACGGCCCCGCCGTCGGCGTCCGCGCGCTGTGCCTCGACACCGAGGAGCGGCTGCTGCCCGAGGAGTGCCAGGCCGTCGTCGCCGAGGAGCCCGGCGGCACCGTACGGGTCGGCCGCTCCGGCGCCGGCACCGTCACCGGCATCCGCCCGGACGCGGTCTCCCCGGACTGGTGCCGCTCCCTCGCCCGCGCCATGGGCCCGCTGCGCGACCCGGGCGGCTCCGACGAGGAGGCCGCCGTACTGCCGGGCTCCGCACGGCTGTTGGAGGTCCTCTCCCTCGACCCGCCGCAGTCCGACGGCATCCGCGCCAGGTGGCAGGCGGGCGGCCGTTCCACCCGCGCGGCCATCGGCGTCTCGCTCGACGGCCCGTTCTACCTCGACCTGCGCCGGGACGGCCCGCACGGGCTCGTCGCGGGCACCACGGGCTCCGGCAAGTCCGAGCTGCTCCAGACCCTGGTCGCCTCGCTCGCCGTGGCGAACCGGCCGGACGCGATGACCTTCGTCCTCGTCGACTACAAGGGCGGCTCCGCGTTCAAGGACTGTGTGGACCTGCCGCACACCGTCGGCATGGTGACCGACCTGGACGCGCACCTCGTCGAGCGCGCGCTGGTCTCCCTCACCGCCGAACTCACCCGCCGCGAGCACATCCTGGCCGAGGCGGGCGCGAAGGACATCGAGGACTACGTCGAGCTGCTGGAGCGTGAGCCGAACAGCGGGCGGGCGCCGATGCCGCGGCTGCTCATCGTCATCGACGAGTTCGCCTCGATGGTGCGTGACCTGCCCGACTTCGTGAAGGGCCTGGTCAACATCGCGCAGCGGGGCCGCAGCCTCGGCATCCACCTGATCCTCGCCACCCAGCGCCCCAGCGGCGTCGTCTCCTCCGAGATCCGCGCCAACACCAACCTGCGCATCGCGCTGCGGGTCACCGACTCCGGCGAGAGCCAGGACGTCATCAACTCCGGTGACGCGGCCGGGATTTCGCAGAGCAACCCGGGACGCGCCTTCGTCCGTCTCGGCCAGACCTCCCTGGTGCCCTTCCAGGCCGGACGGGTCGGCGGCCGCAGGCCCGGCGCCGTCGCGTCCTCGCTGCCCGAGCCGTGGGCCGTCGCGGTCGGCTGGGAGCGGCTCGGCGAGCCGCTCCCGCCGCGTCCCCGCCGGACCGAGAGCGGGCCCAGCGAGGTCGAGACCGACCTCACCGGCCTGGTCGCGGCGATCCGCGGCGCCGACCGCGAGCTGAACATCCCGGCGCAGCACAGCCCCTGGCTGCCGCCGCTGCCGGAGCGCATCGTCACCGGCGACCTGCCCGAGGCCCCGCCCTCCGACGGCTACGACCTCGAACCCGTCGTGTACGGCGTGGTCGACCTGCCCGCCGAGCAGGCCCGCCGCCCGCTCGTCCTCGACCCGGCGACGCTGGGACACCTGCACATCATCGGCTCCCCGCGCCAGGGCAGGTCGCAGACGCTGCGCACGATCGCCGGCAGCCTGGCCCGCGCCCACTCGCCGGGCCAGCTGCACATGTACGGCATCGACTGCGGCAACGGCGCGCTGCTGCCGCTGGAGGGGCTGCCGCACTGCGGCGCCGTCGCCCAGCGCACCCAGCCCGACCGGGTGGCCCGCCTCCTGGCGCGGCTGAACGAGGAGCTCGGCCGCCGCCAGGAGATGCTCGCCGCGCGCGGCAGCGCCGACCTGCCCGAGCTGCGCCGCGCCCTGCCGGCGGACGAACGGCCGCCGCACATCGTGGTGTTCCTCGACCGCTGGGAGGTGTTCGACAAGCAGCTCGGCGAGTACGACTCGGGCAACCTGCTCAACGGCCTGCTCACCCTGCTGCGGGACGGCGCGAGCGTCGGCATCCACCTGCTGATGACCGGCGACCGGGCGTTGTTCTCCAGCCGGGTCGGCAGCTCCACCGAGGACAAGCTCGTCCTCAAGCTCAACGAGAAGTCCGAGTACGGCATGATCGGCGTGACCCAGCGGAACGTCCCGGACGAGATCCCGCCGGGCCGCGCGCTGCGCGCCGCCGACAAGGCCGAGGTGCAGATCGCGCTGCTCGCCGACGACCCGGGCGGCCAGGCGCAGACCTCGGCGCTCAACCGGATCGCGGCGGACTGCCGGGAGCAGGCCTCGTACCTGCCCGCGTACACCAAGCCCTTCCGGGTCGACACCCTGCCGGACCGGCTCACCTGGGACGAGGCCGTCGCGTACGCGCCGCAGCCCCGGCCGCACGCGCAGTGGGCGGTCGCCGGTGTCGGCGGCGACGAACTGACCGCGTACGGGCCGGACTTCCATGTCACCTCCACCTTCCTGGTGGCGGGCCCGGCCCGTTCGGGGCGCAGCACGGTGCTGTCGACGGTGGCGCTCTCGCTGCTGTCGGCGGGCACGCCCGTGGTGATCGGCGCCCCGGCCAGGTCGCCGCTGCGCGAACTGGCCGGACGTCCCGGCGTCCTCGCGGTGTACGAGGAGGGGGACATCGACCCGATGGAGCTGGAGCAGGCGCTGTCGGGCGCGCCCAACGGCGCGGTCGTCCTGCTGGACGACGCCGACCTGATGCTGAAGACGAAGGCCGAGACGGTCCTCAACCAGATCGCCAAGTCCGGTGCGCAGACCGGCCGTGGCCTGGTGATCGCGGGCCAGACCGACCGGCTCGCCTCCGGCTACTCCGGCTGGCACACCGAGGCCCGCCGCAACCGCTGCGGTCTGCTGCTGAAGCCGCAGAACATGAGCGACGGCGAGCTGATCGGCGTCAAGGTGCCCCGCAGCCGCCTGGGCGCGACCCGCCCGGGCCGGGCGATCCTGCACCTGGGCGACGGCGTGCTGCGCACCGTCCAGGTCCCGGAGACGGTGGTCCCGCCCGCCGGGAACTGACGCTCCCCGCGCACAACAGAGGGCTCCCGCCGAGAAATTCGGCGGGAGCCCTCCTGCGTGACGGGCGCTGTGGTCAGGCCTGCATGTCGAAGTCACCCGGCGCCTGGACGGCGGCATCCGACTTCCCGACGAAGGAGATCGGCGTGTAGATGACGCCGGCGGCCGTGGCCCCGAGGCTCGTGCCGTCGACCCATGCCCCGATGTTGGGCCCTGCCGGTGTGATGTTGGGCGCCGGCGGCGGGGCGGTGGTCGGCGCAGGACGGATCGGAGCCGGCTTCGGCAGCTTCAGCGCGCCCAGGGTGTCGTCCGCCCACTTGGCCGCGCCGCCCCCGAAGTCGAGCTTCGGCAGCTGCGGGGCGTCCAGCTTGCCCGGGGAGAGGTTCTTCGTGATGCCTTCGAGCCCGCCGGGCGACTTGAACGGGTTCGTGGCCGACCCCTTGAACCACTGCCCGGCACTGATGCCCTTCAGGCCGCTCAGGCCGCCGAGCCCCTTGACCGCCGAGGCGATGGAGAACCCGCCGAAGGCCAGGCCGACGACGCCGAGGATGATCCCCGCGATGTCCACGTTCCCGGTTTTGATCGCTTTCCCGACCGTGATCCCCAGCGAGGCCGCCCCGAGCGCGAAACTGCCGACCGCGAGGATGAGCCCGACGGGCCCGGTGATGAACGTCGCGATGACGCCGAGGATGGCGCCGACGATCCCGAACACCATGCCCATGATGTCCAGGAACTTCTCCCAGATGCTCTTCCCCTCGACGGCCTCGCTCTCGGCGTCCTCCAGCTCCCGCTTGGCCAGCCCCGCGTCCGTGACCCGCAGCTCCTGCGCGTCGACGGCCAGCATCCTGGCCGCCTCCAGCTCCGCGTCGGCGTTCTCCACCGACTTGTTCGCCGCCGACTCCTCCTGCTTGGCGTCGGCCATCGCCCGCCGGGCGCTGCTGCGGGCCTCGTCGTCGTCCGGCGGCGGCGCCTTCGCGTTGTCGAGGCCCTTCACCACGCCGGTGGCGGCCGCCGCCACCAGCGTGGCCGAGTCGAGCTTCTCCTTGGCGACGCGGCCCTGGTCCAGCGCCCGGTCGGCCTTGTCCTGACCCTCCCGCAGCCTGGTCGCGTACTTCGAGACGGCGTCGGCCGCGGCCTCGTACGACGTCTGCAACTTGCGCACCTGGACGGGGAGTTCGGCGAGTTTCTTCCGCAGCTCGTCCATCGACTTGCCCTCGCCCAGGTCATGGGACTCCAGGCGGGCGACGACGGAGTACGCGGAGTCGGCGTCGCGCGAGATGGAGCGGTACTCCGAGGCGAGCCGGTCAAGAATTTCGGGGTCGCCGGGCGTCGGGTCCTCCGAGAGGCTGAACACCGTCTCCCAGTCGGACAGCGGTGGCCGCATGCCCCGACCTCACTTTCCGTTGTCAGTTCTGGTGGGTCCGACGCCGTCGGGGACCTCTTCGTCGTGGAACCGGAAGGTCGTGGCGATGGCGTCGAACACGTTGAAGAAGTTTTCCGACAGGCTGATGTTGGGCGTCGAACTGCCGATCACGATGAGGTCCCGGCTCGACGGGACGGGGATCACGATCTGGTGCACGGCGGTGCGGACCGTGGCCTTCCCGAAGTAGTCGAAGTCCTCGATCGAGGTCATCCGCCCGGCGCTGCCGACCTCGGGCAGCTCGACGATCTCGACCCGGTTCGCGTCCGTGCCCCGGCCCGGGGACCTCCGGTTGTTCGCCACACCGGCGGCCGTCATCTGCTCGACCAGGTCGGCCGACTGGTCCTCGGGGATGCGGGTGCGCATGACCATCGTGGTGGCGTTCAGCGTGCTGCCGTCGGCCAGGAAGGTCAGCAGCCCGCAGACCTGGAGGGCGCCCTGGGCGTGCGCCTCGCGCGCCGCCTTCCTCGCCTCCCGGACCAGCGAGTCCACCTGGTCACGCGTCAACTTCGCGTGCCCCTTGGCCTGTTCCTCGATACGGCGCCGGATGGAGGCGTCCCTGGTGCTCGGATCGAGGTCGAAGTGCGACCAGGTGGAGGGGAATTTCAGGGTGTAGCGCGCGGGGGCGCCGGGCGGCCGTTCGTCGGACGGCAGCAGCATCGGGCGCGGCTCGCCCTGTTCGTCATGCGGGGTCATCCAGCGCCTTGCCTGCCTCGTTGTCCGTTTCCGTGAAGCTGTCGATGATGCCCTGCGAGGTCTCCTTGAACGTGTCCACGTTCTCCTGGACCTTCTCGTGGCCGGCCACCCACGCCTTGTCGAAGTTGTCGACGCCCGAGACCAGCCCGGAGTCGCCCACGTCGTCCTCCGTGCCGACCTTGTACAGCCTCGCGGTGTTGTCGATCCGGTCCCGGATCTCCTTGAGCGCGTCGATCGTGTCGGTCAGTTCGTCCACCGGGATGCGAATACGCGACATCCAACGTCCCTTTCTCTCCTCGCGCGGGCCGGGCCCCGCGTTGCGCGGGGCCCGGCCGTGGCACGGGAGTTCAGCCGATGGAGCCGGCCGTCTGGTCGTCGGTGTCGACGAACGCGTCGGCGACCTGCTTGATGAACTCGCTGACGCCGTGCAGGCCCTCGATCGCTTCCTGCGTGCCGTTCTTGTACTCCTCCCAGAACGGACGGAACTTGCTCTCGGAGCCGGGCGTCGCGTACGCGGCCGCGACCATCTCGTCCATCTTGGTGTTGGCCTCGTGCAGGCTCTGCTGCATGAGCTCCTTCTGGTTCTGCAGCCAGGTAGCGGCCTCCCGCATCTCCTCCGGGCTGATCTGAATGTTGCCGCCGGCCATGTCGGTTCCTTCCCTCGTACGGAGCTTGCTGCGGCACACGTGCCGCACCGAGCAGTACGCAGCACCCCACGCGCCGGTTCACGCTGTTTCGCAACGGTGACAAATCCAGCCACGTCCGCCTTGAACCGGGGAGAGAGCACGGAGTGAGGGAGCCGCGAAACGTCTCCTCACGCCTCGCGGTCACCAGGTGGCGGTGACGGCGGTGTGGTGTTCACGGATCACGTCCGGGTTCAGCACCGGGTCTTCCGGAAGGTGCAGCCGTCGTCCGTGCACGCTGCCGTAGGCCGAGTAGGCACGGAGGCTCGGAGCGACACAGACCTCGAGGCGAGGACTGAAGGCCAGGAGACCGCTGTCGAACAGCCGATGGATGTCGGCCCGCAGCAGGAGGCCCTCGTCGGTGCGGTGCTTCTCGGTGGTGGCGAACGGACGCAGGTGCGCCGCTTCGAGCACCTCCGCCGGGGCCGGACCCGTTACGGCACAGATCAGGCCGTAGTGCCGCACGAGGGCCCTGCGGAAGGCGTCTTGGCCCCGTCGGGCTGCTGTCGTCGTCCGCTGCCGGCCTCCCGGCAGCTCCAAGGGGCGCTGCCGGTACGGCCCCGATGAGCCACTCTGACCGGGGAGCCGGACACCGCGGGCCTGGAGAGCGGCGAACGTCTTTCGCGGGTCCAACGCCTTGATCGACTGTTGGTCGGACCTGCTCAGGTTGAGCTCAGCCAGGTGAGACTTGTCCAGGCATCCGTCGAGGGGCTGCCAAGTGCCTCCGTAGTGAGCCCGATACGTGGTCACCGGTATCGTTTCGACGTTCGGCCGGTCGAACGTCTTACGGCACGGGCTGCAGCGGTAGCGCGGCCGCTCGGTCGTCCGTTCCTTGAAGCTCGTACTCGTGCAACCCGGGCAACGGCTGCGAAGCTTCTGCTGGTGCGGCAGCACCTCCAGCTCCTCCACATAGCCGACGCCCAATGCTTCGCGGCTGTTCCGGATGACCACCAGATCGCCCACGGCCACCCGTCGGTAATTCCCCACCGTCGAGTCGTAGCTGTACGACTCCTCCGCCACGTCCTCGTAACCGGCGTTTCCCTGGAACTGCCGTTCCTCACCGGTGATCAGGAATGACCAGGCCCTGGTGTGGTCGCCCGTCGCTGCGCTCTCCGCCCCATCCATGCTCAGAGGCTACGGATCACCACCGACAGCCGAGGCGCCCCGCCGCACTCCTGACCGGCTCCCTCGACCGACGACCGCCCTCCCGCCGGCCGGTGCCGCGGGGAGGTGCCGGGCTCTGCCCTGAAGCAGGAAATCCCCTTCCGGCGAAGGGGAGAGAAGAAGTGCCCCCGGCAGGACTCGAACCTGCGGCCAAGCGCTTAGAAGGCGCCTGCTCTATCCACTGAGCTACGGGGGCCGGTCCCGTTCACGGGCGGTCGTGCTCCTCCAGGGAGGCCACGGCGCTGTCAAGGATAGGGGGCCACTCGACCCGCGCTCCTTGCTCCATGGCCGCGACACCATGTGGAGGTTCAGTGAAGCGGTCCCGATAATCGCAGGCTGGTGCGATTTGCGCAGCGATTTTGGCACTGTGTGGCCCGGGTGTTGCGCAGTCGTTATGGCTGAGTCCCCTGCGGCGCGGTCGCCGTGTGGGCCACATGGGGCGAATGTGGCCGTTCGCGGGTGAAAGCCCCGTTTTTCCGGGTGCAGGACCGTGGATGCGCTTCAAAAAGCCAGCAAATTTGGGCATTCTGCCCAGGTGGCGATCTTGGACGTACGGCCTGAACTGCTGGAAGCGCTGACCGCACTGCGCGACCGCGTCGCTGCCGCACGCTTTCCGCTGCCGCTTCCGGGGGCGGAACGAGCGCGCAAGTCGCGGGACGAGCTCCTCGCACAATTCGACGACTACCTGGTGCCCCGGCTGCGCGCTCCCGAGGCGCCGCTGCTCGCCGTCATCGGCGGCTCCACCGGAGCCGGGAAGTCCACCCTGGTCAACTCCCTCGTCGGCCGCAGAGTCAGCGACGCGGGCGTGCTGCGCCCCACCACCCGCACCCCCGTCCTCGTCTGCCATCCGGACGACTACCCCTGGTTCGCGGCCCAGCGCGTGCTGCCGCGCCTGGGCCGCGTCTGGATGCCGCGCCAGGACGGCCGCCTCGACGAGACCGAGTACGACGACGGCTGCGACACCGACCCGGACGACGGCGCGGCACCCGGCGGAACCCCCCGCGCCCTCCGCATCGAGACCGACCCGGCCCTGCCCATCGGCCTCGCCCTGCTCGATGCCCCGGACATCGACTCCCTCGTCGCCCGCAACCGCGACCTCGCCGCCGAGCTGATCTGCGCCGCCGACATCTGGGTGCTCGTCACCACCGCGGCCCGCTACGCCGACGCCGTCCCCTGGCACCTGCTGCGCACCGCCAAGGAGTACGACGTCACGCTCGCCACCGTGCTCGACCGGGTACCCCACCAGATCGCGACCGACGTGGCCCGCCAGTACGGCCAACTCCTGGACAGCGAGGGCCTGTCCGCGGTGCCGCGCTTCACCATTCCCGAACTCCCCGAGTCCGCCGGCGGTTCGGGCCTGCTGCCGACCACGGCCGTCGCCGCGCTGCGCGAGTGGCTCACCCGGCGCGCGATGGACCCGTACACCCGGGCCGCCGCCGGCGGGCGCACGGCCGCCGGGGCGCTCGCCTCGCTCCGCTCCCGGGTGGGCGCGCTGGCGAGCGCCTCCGCCGCCCAGCACTCCGCGACGCTGCGGCTGGGCCGGCACGTCGAGGAGGCGTACGAGGAGGCCGGAAAGCAGGTGCGGCGGCGGATCGCCGACGGGGAGCTGATGGCGGGCGACGCCGCCGAGCACTGGCGCGGCTTCCCCGTCGACAGCGGCGGCGACGAACTGCTCGACGCCTTCGAGGACGGCCTGGCCGCGCTCCTCGCCGACGCGATCGCCGCGGCGGACGACCGGGTCGTCGCCGCCTGGCCGCGGGAACCGTACGCCGAGACTCCGGACCGCCCCGTCGCACAGCCGGACGCGCCCCGGTCCGTGACGCGCGCGGCCGACAGCCCCGAGGCGGTGCGGGTGACCCCGGTGCAGCCGCCGGGGCCCGCCGCCGCTTCCGCCGCGGCGCTGTCGGCCGTGGCCGCCGAGATCGCGCTCGCCGCGGCCGAGGACGGTCCCGGACGCGTGGCCGTGCTGGTCCGCCGCTGGCGGCGGTGCCTGGAGGAGATGGCGGAGGAGGAAGTGCGCTCCGCCGAGCGGAACTCGGCGGCGGGGGCCGAGGAGACGGCCGGACTGCTCGCCGCCGTCCTGCTGGGCGGCGAGCGGGCGCGCAGCGCGACCCGCACCCTCTCCGGCGTGATCGGCGCCGAGCGCGCGAAGCGGCTCCGCACCCAGGGCAGGCGGCTGCTGGCCGACTACCTGGAGCGGGTGCTGCGCAGCGAGCGCGACCGGAGGCTGGAGCCCGTCGACGCGCTGGAGACCACCTCGGACGTCCAGGTGGAGCTGATCGCGGCGTTCTCGAAGCTGCGCCGGGCCGAATCCGGCCGCCCCGTACGGGAGTTGTCGCAGGTACAGAGGGAGAGGTGACCGAGGTGTCGCCCGAGCAGGACCACACGGACAGCACACCGGCCGGGACCGCCGGCCCGGACGGGGAGGGCGACGACGGCCGGACGCCCGGACCGCCTCCCGGCGAGCGGGGCGCGGGCGCCTGGGACGACGGACTGATCGCCCGCCGCGCCGACCGGGCGGGCCGCACCGTCCCGGACGGCGGCGAGCCGGGCCGTGGCGCGCGTCCCCCGCACCGCATCGCCTCCGCGGCCGACCGGCTCTCCGCCGCCGAGCACCTGGCGGCCACCACCGCACGGCAGCGCCGGCTCCAGGAGGAGCGGGAGCTGCGGGAGCGCAGGGAGGAACTGGAGCAGCGGGAACGGCAGGCGCTGCGGGAACGCCGCGAGGCGTGGGGGCGCGACGAGGCCGCCCGTACGGTCGGCGGGGAGGGCACCCTCCTCGCGGCACCGGTACCGGAACAGCCCGCGCCCGCTTCTTCCCCGCCCGTGCGGCGGGAGGACGGTGAACTTCCGCTTCCGGCGGGGGAGTTCGACGAGGAGCCGCTGCGGCAGCGGCTCGGCGCGCTGCGTGAACTCATCGGGCTCTCCCGTACCCGGGTGGACGGGCAGGTGCTGGAGGAGGCGTCCCGGCTGCTCGACGAGGCGGCGGCGCGCGGCCGGCTGCCCCGCACCTGCACCACGGTGGCGATCGCCGGGGCCACGGGGAGCGGGAAGTCCTCCCTGTTCAACGCGCTCGCCGGGGCGCCGCTGTCCCCGGCCGGTACGCGGCGGCCGACCACGGCGGAACCCGTCGCCTGCTCCTGGGAGGCGCGGCACGACCCCGGTACCGCCGACGGGCTGCTGGACCGGCTCGGCGTCGCCCGCCACCTGCGGTGCCGTTCCAGCGCCCCGGAACCGTCCGGCCTCGTCCTGCTCGACCTCCCCGACCACGACTCGGCAGCGCCGGGCCACCGGGACCAGGTGGACCGGCTGCTGCGCCTCGTCGACGCGGTGGTGTGGGTCGTCGACCCGGAGAAGTACGCGGACGCCGTGCTGCACGAGCGCTACCTGCGCCCGCTCGCCGGGTACGCGGAGGTCACGTTCATCGTCCTGAACCAGGTCGACCGGCTCCCCGGAGAGGCCAAGGACACCGTCCTCGACGACCTGCGGAGGCTGCTGGACGAGGACGGCATGGCGCTCGGCGAGCACGGTGAACCCGGTGCCCGGGTGCTCGCCGTCTCGGCGCTCACCGGTGCCGGGATGGCCGAACTGCGCGAGGAGATCGGCTCGTTCGTCGCGGAGCGGCGCGCGGCGGCGCTCCGGCTCGGCGCCGATGTGGACGGGGCCGTGGCGCGGCTGCGTCCGGTGTACGCGGACCCGGGGCCCGGCTCGCCGCTGGACGGGCCCGCGGGGCTGACCGACGCGGCGCGCGAGGACTTCGAGTACCGGCTGGCCACGGCCGTCGGCGCGGGCGCGGCCGGGCAGGCCGCCGAACGCGCCTGGCTGCGGCAGGCGGAACAGGCGTGCGGCACCCCGTGGGCCCAGCTCACGCAGTGGCTCGACGCCCGACGGGCCCGCAACGGCGCTTCCGGTTCCTCCTCTACGGCTACCAACTCCGGGGCGGTGTCGGAGACTTCGCTTCCCTCTGTTCCGGAGAGCACCGCGGGTGTGCGGCGGACGAGTGTCGCCCGCCCCGTCGTGGCCCAGGCGGTGCGGGAGCTGGGCGAGGGCGCCTCGGCGGGGTTGCCGGAGGCCTGGCAGAAGACCGTGCGGGACGCGGCGTGGCAGGGGTCCGAGGGGCTGCCCGAGGCACTGGACGGCGTGCTGCGCGAACCGGAGGACGGCACCGTCCGGGGCGCCGCCTGGGAGCACGGGCTCCGGGTGCCGCGGCCCCGCTGGTGGACGGCGGCGCGGCTGATGCAGTCGCTGCTGCTCCTGGTGCAACTGGCGGGCGTGGTCTGGCTCGTGACCGCCGCCATGGGCGCGGAGGGCGACGAGGGGTGGCTGCCGGTCGCGGTGCTGCTCGCCGGTTCCGTGGCCAGTCCGCTGCTGGCGTGGGGGTGCCGGATGGCGGCGCGGGGGCCGGCGCGGGCGTACGGGCTGGAGGAGGAGCGGCGGCTGCGGCGGCTCGCGGCCGGCTGCGGGCGCTCACGGGTGCTGGAGCCGGTGGCGTCGGAGCTGCTCCGGTACCGCGAGGTGCGCGAGCAGTACGTGATCGCGGCGGGCGAGGGGCTGCGTACCTTCTGAGTGACCGGAGCCGCGGGTTCCGTCACCCTCCCGGGTGGGCGCGTTGTCCACAGCCGTCCGCGGGTCCACAGGCCGGAGCGGGATTTCGCGAACTGCCGCATCCTGGCTGTCCGTTCGGAGATTCCGGGCGGTCGAGGGGGTGACGTACATGAGGGGAACGCCTGTCACGGTCGTGGGGAACGTCGCGACGGCGGTCGACTTCAGGGCGGCGGCCGGGGGAGTCCCGTGCGCGCGGTTCCGGCTGGCGTGCACGGCCCGCAGGTTCGACCGGCAGCGGAACGAGTGGGCGGACGCGGGCACGAGTTTCTACACGGTCTGGGCCTGGCGGACGCTCGCCTCCAACCTCGCCTCGTCCGTCTCCGTCGGTGAACCCGTCGTCGTCCACGGGCAGTTGCGGATCCGTGAGGACGAGGCCGGCGAGGTCGGCGAGGGGGACGAGAAGGGGCGTCGGCGGTTTCTCTCGGCGGAGATCGCGGCCTGGTCGGTCGGGCACGATCTGACGCGCGGGACGGCGGCCTTCGTGCGGGTGGTGGTGCCGCGGCCGGAGCTGGTGAAGGGGGCGCGGCGGCCGGAGGCCGGGGGCCGCTCGTCCTCAACAGGCCCTGGAATCACGGCAGTCACCGCGGACGGCTGACGTCGCGTACGTCGCCATCTAAGCGGAAGGCATCGTTCCAGGTGGGAGGCCGGTGTCGTGATCGTCCGGGTCCGCCGGATTCAGTGATAACGATTCCGAGTCAGAACGCTTGTACGGCGGGATTCGTGGGGAACGTGCTGTGCCCGCTCTCTACGATCCTTCGGGTAGCTGACGGGGGTGAGAGCTTTACCGGCGGGACGCCGGTCACCTCGACCGCTTCGGATCCGACCAGTGACGAAGCCTGTGCGTCCCGGCCAGAGGGGAAGACCATGACCTTTGTACGGAGGCGGTCGGCCGCACGTGTCGCCGCCGCGGTGGTGGCTCCCGGCCTGCTAGCGGCCGGGACGGTCGCCGGGGCCGGACCGGCCGCAGCCGAGGACGAGGCCGCCCGCACGGGCGGCGCCGCCGCGACCCTGGAGGGTCTGCGCATCTCGGACGAGGCTGTCGTACGCAGAGAGGGCGAGGAGCGCAGAACGGGGGCCGGGCTCTTCGAAATGGCCGTCGACGGCGGCGGGCGTCTGCAGACGTACAGCGTCGACATCGACAACCCCGCGCTGGACCAGGCGCGTTACGAGGAGGCGTCCTGGAAGACGTCCTCGCTGCACGACAACCGGAACGCCGGGAAGATCCGCTGGATCCTGGAGCACTCGTACCCGAAGGTCGACGACCTGCACGCGCTCGCGCGCACCTCCGGCTCCGGCCGGCTCACGCCCGAGACGGCCGCGGCCGGTACCCAGGTCGCGATCTGGCGGTACTCGGACCGGGCCGAGGTGGAGGCCGCCGATCCGGCGGCCGAGAAGCTGGCCGACTTCCTCCAGGAGCGGGCCGGGAAGATGGCGGAGCCGTCCGCCTCCCTCTCGCTGGGTTCCTCCGCTGTGGCCGGGCGGCCCGGTGACCGGCTCGGGCCCGTCACGGTGCGTACCGGCGCCCCGAGCGTCGCCGTCGCCCCCGCTCCGGACGCGGCGGCCCGCGGCGTGAAGCTCGTCGACGCGGACGGCAAGCAGGTGACCTCCGCGCGGGACGGCAGCAAGCTCTACTTCCAGCTCCCCGGCGGGGAGTCGGAGGCCGGGCCGGCGGGGAAGGCCGGCCGGGGCCGGGACGCGGGCGAGGCCGGTGAGGCCGCTGCGGCGGTCGAGGCCGCCGAGCCCGCCGGTGAGGAGTCCGGCTCCACCTCGCTGACGGTGACGGCCTCGACGAAGGTGCCGGTGGGCCGCGTACTCACCGGGACCGGGGAGCACGCCAAGAGCCAGACGCAGATCCTCGCGGGCTCCAGCCAGTCCACCGTCTCGGCGACGGCGTCGGCGCGGTGGGGCGGTTCGGGCGCCGTGCCGGTGGCGCACGCCCGGAAGAACTGCGCCGACGGTTCGGTGGACGTCACCGTCACCAACGGCGGTGACGAGCCCTACGGGTTCAGCCTCGCGGGCAAGAAGTACGAGGTGGCCCCGGGGCATACCCGGACCGCGCCGGTCACCGTCCAGGAGGACCAGGCGTACCGCATCGCGCTGCCCGGGGCGGCCGGTGAGGCCGAGCCGTTCATGGGAGTGCTGGACTGCGAGACGGTCACCAGGACGGCGGCCGAGGGCGCCGACGAGGGCGTCACCCCGCAGGGCGCCCCGGACAGCGCCGACACCACCGGCACGGAGAGCGGCGGCAGCGGCCCGGGCACCATCGCGACGGCCGGTTCGGACGGCGGCGAGGCCGTCTCCGGCGAGGCCGGCCAGGACCCGGACCTCGCGGAGACGGGCAACAGCAGCAACACCCCGTTGATCATCGGCATTGCGGTGGCGCTCGTCCTCGTCGGCGCCGTCGCCCTGCTCGCCGTCCGCAGGCGCGAACCGGAGCAGGACGCGTCCGGGGACGGCTCGGCGGAGGACGGTGCGACGGAGAGCGACGCGGTGGGCGCGAGTGCCCCGGGTGACTCCGCGGACGCGGAGGGTCCCCAGGGTTCGGAGAGCAAGACCCGGACCGATTCGGACAGTTCCGGACAGTAGTCGCGCGGGCGCGGGGCGGCATCGGTGGAAGGCGGAGCCGGAGCCGCCCCGTTTCGGGGAGAGGGGCGCCGTGCGGCAAGATGGGTCCATCTGACCTCACGCGGCTAGGCCGCATCGACACTACAGATTGCCGGACGGTTTCTCTTGGCTGAGTACATCTACACCATGCGCAAGGCGCGCAAGGCGCACGGCGACAAGGTGATCCTGGACGACGTCACCCTGAGTTTCCTGCCCGGCGCGAAAATCGGTGTCGTCGGCCCCAACGGCGCCGGTAAGTCCACCGTTCTCAAGATCATGGCGGGGCTGGAGCAGCCGTCCAACGGCGACGCCTTCCTCTCGCCCGGCTACACGGCGGGCATCCTCCTGCAGGAGCCCCCGCTCGACGAGTCCAAGACCGTGCTGGAGAACGTCCAGGACGGCGTCGCGGAGACCAAGGCGAAGCTCGACCGCTTCAACGAGATCGCCGAGCTCATGGCGACGGACTACTCGGACGAGCTCATGGAGGAGATGGGCAAGCTCCAGGAGCAGCTGGACCACAGCAACGCCTGGGACCTGGAGTCCCAGCTGGAGCAGGCCATGGACGCGCTCGGCTGCCCGGCCGGCGACTGGCCCGTCACCCACCTCTCCGGCGGTGAGCGCCGCCGCGTCGCGCTCTGCAAGCTGCTGCTGGAGCAGCCCGACCTGCTCCTCCTCGACGAGCCCACCAACCACCTGGACGCCGAGTCCGTGCAGTGGCTGGAGCAGCACCTCGCGCAGTACCCCGGCACCGTCGTCGCGATCACCCACGACCGGTACTTCCTCGACAACGTCGCCGAGTGGATCATGGAGCTCGACCGCGGCCGCGCCGTCGGTTACGAGGGCAACTACTCCACGTACCTGGAGAAGAAGCAGGCGCGCCTGAAGGTCGAGGGCCAGAAGGACGCCAAGCGCCAGAAGCGCATGAAGGAAGAGCTGGAGTGGGTGCGCTCCAACGCCAAGGGGCGCCAGGCCAAGTCCAAGTCCCGGCTCAACCGGTACGAGGAGATGGCCGCCGAGGCGGAGAAGACCAAGAAGCTGGACTTCGAGGAGATCCAGATCCCGCCGGGCCCGCGTCTGGGCAACGTCGTCGTCGAGGTCGAGAACCTGGGCAAGGCGTTCGGCGAGAAGGTGCTGATCGACGACCTGTCCTTCACGCTCCCGCGGAACGGCATCGTGGGCGTCATCGGCCCCAACGGCGCCGGTAAGACCACCCTGTTCAAGATGCTGCAGGGCCTGGAGGAGCCGGACTCCGGCTCGATCAAGGTCGGCGAGACCGTCAAGATCTCCTACGTCGACCAGGGCCGCGAGAACATCGACCCGAAGAAGACGCTGTGGGCCGTCGTCTCCGACGAGCTGGACTACATCAACGTCGGCCAGGTCGAGATGCCTTCGCGCGCCTACGTCTCGGCGTTCGGCTTCAAGGGCCCGGACCAGCAGAAGCCCGCGGGCGTGCTCTCCGGCGGTGAGCGCAACCGGCTGAACCTGGCGCTGACCCTGAAGCAGGGCGGCAACCTGCTCCTCCTCGACGAGCCGACCAACGACCTCGACGTCGAGACCCTGTCCTCCCTGGAGAACGCGCTGCTGGACTTCCCCGGCTGCGCCGTGGTCGTCTCCCACGACCGCTGGTTCCTCGACCGGGTCGCGACCCACATCCTCGCCTACGAGGGCGAGTCCAAGTGGTTCTGGTTCGAGGGCAACTTCGAGTCGTACGAGAAGAACAAGATCGAGCGGCTGGGCCCGGACGCGGCCCGTCCGCACCGCGCGTCGTACAAGAAGCTCACGCGCGGCTGAGGGACATCGCGGGGGCGCCCGGTTCGCCGGTGCGCCCCCGCACGCCTGTCAGGACGCGGCCTCCTGGCGGGACCGGGCGGGGCCCGTGGCCGGGCGATCCGGTGGCGGGCCCGCCGAAGATGCGAGGGATGAGGCAGGCGAGCTGAGCGTGCGGCACATATACCGGTGTCCCCTGCGGTGGTCGGACATGGACGCCTTCGGGCACGTCAACAACGTCGTCCACGTCCGGTATCTGGAAGAGGCGCGGATCGACTTCATGTTCCGGCTGGCCCGTGAGGCGCGGCCGGACGCGGGGGAGCGGGCGGAGCCGGACGAGCTGCCGCCGTTCACCGGGGGCTCGGTCGTGGCGCGGCACGAGATCGACTACCTGCGCCCCCTGGTCCACCGGCACGAGCCGGTGACGGTCGAACTCTGGGTGACCAAGCTCGGCGCCGCCTCCGCGACCGTCGCGTACGAAATCAAGGACCCCCAGACGGTGTACGTGCGCGCCACGACCGTCGTGGTCCCCTACGACTTGGAGAGGGAGCGTCCCCGTCGGCTCAGCGCCGCCGAACGGACGTTCCTGGAAGGCTACTTCGATGACAGTGCAACAGCGTCTGGTATTCGCTGACCCCGGAGAGGCGGCGGGTCTCGCCGCGTTCCTCGGACGGCTGCTGCGCTGGGAGAAGAACGCGGCCGTCCGCATTCAGGCGGGCGGCGGCGTCGCCGGGATCTTCGCCAAGCCCGCGCGGTTCGAGGTGCTCGCCGTCCGCACCGGGCGGCTGCTGGAGCCGCTGGAGCTGGACGTCACCGTCTCGGCGGGTGAACTCCTCGAGGGGATAGAGGAGGAGAAGGAGAGCGTCCGGATTCCGGGGCCCGTCACCGGGCCGCCGTGGGCCGGTGTGCTGCCGCCGCGGGGCGGCTGGCAGGCGTTCGCCGAGCTGCCGCCGGACTCGGTGCGCACGGTGGCCGTCGCCGCCGTGGGCGAGTTCCGCGAGCGGGCCGAGAAGCTGAACGAGCGGGCGCGGACGCGCGAGACGCTGGACGCGCTCGCCGACGAGATCTGGTCCCGTCCGCTGGGGCGTACGGGCCTGCCGCTGCGCGCCGTGCACGCCGCGCACGCGCTGGGCTTCCTGCGCGGCAAGGAGCCGGTGGTGCTGCTGCGCGCGGGCGCGTGGCTGCGGCTGCGGACCACCGACGGTTCCGTCGCGGTCCGGGCCGCGGGCAAGGGCGCCGGGCTGAGCGTCACCCCGGTCTGAGCGGGGACGGGAGCAACTGCCCCGCGCCGAGGAGGAGTTGACACACGAAGGGCCGGGTCCGGCTGCCGGACCCGGCCCTTCGTGCGCGTCCGCTCAGTCGGCGGAGTTGACCATCGAGCGGGCGGCGAAGACGAAGTACTTCCACAGCTGCTGCTCGTGCTCGGGGTCGAGCTCCAGGCTGTCGACGGCCTCGCGCATGTGCCGCAGCCACGCGTCGTGCGCGGCCTGGTCGACCTTGAACGGCGCGTGCCGCATCCGCAGCCGGGGGTGGCCGCGGGACTCGCTGTAGGTGCGGGGGCCGCCCCAGTACTGCATGAGGAAGAGCGCGAGCCGCTCCTCCGCCGGGCCGAGGTCCTCCTCCGGGTACATCGCCCGCAGGTCCGGGTCGCCGGCGACGCCTTCGTAGAAGCGCCGCACGAGGCGCCGGAAGGTCTCCTCGCCGCCGACCTGCTCGTAGAAGGTCTGCGTCTGCAAGCTGCCGCGCGGAATCTCCATCACGTCCCCCATGGTCGCAGACGCGGAGACCGAGGCCCCCGGTCCTAAGCCCCCACAGCCCGCTACTCCCGGGTATGTACCGCAGGTCACACCGCGCGGCCCGCCGTCCTCCCGCGGCGCCCTCGCGTCCGGCGGCACCGCGCCGCACAGTGGGGGCATGGGTGCTGCCTCGGGTCTCGTACGGGAGATCGTCGCGGGCGGCGCGCTCACGGACCCGGACTGGCGCGCCGCCTTCGAGGAGGTGCTCCGCGAGACCTTCGTCCCGTACTACTACGCGACGGGTCCGGACGGCGACTACCGGCGGCTGTGGCGGGACGACCCCGATCCGCGGGTGCGGGACCGTTGGCGGGCGGGCGTCTACGACGACGTGCCGCTGGCCACCCGGGTGCGGGACGGGGTGCTGGTCTCCTCCAGCAGCCAGCCGTCGCTGATGGCGCGGATGCTGGAGGCGCTCGACTTCCGGGACGGCATGACCGTCCTGGAGATCGGCACCGGGCCCGGCTGGACCGCGGGGCTGCTCTCGCACCGGCTCGGCGAGCGGAACGTCACCACCGTCGACCTCGACCGGGACATCACCGACGCGGCACGCGCCCACCTCGCCGCCGCCGGCCACCACCCGCACGTCGTCACGGGGGACGGGGCGCTCGGCTGCCCCGAGCACGCGCCGTACGACCGGATCATCGCGACCTGCGAGCTGCCCCGCGTCCCGCCGGGCTGGCTCGCGCAGTGCGCGCCGGGGGCGCTGGTGCTGGCGCCCGTCGCGACGGGGCTCGTCCGGCTGCGGGTGACGGACGCGTCCCACGCGGCGGGCCACTTCCTGGCCACCCCCGCGTTCTTCGTGCCGCTGCGCGGCGCGACCCCGCCGCCGCCACCCGCGCCCGGACTGTCCGGAGTGCCCCGGCGTGCGCGGTCGGACGACTCGTTCCGGTTCCTGCTCGCCCTGTGCGCGGGGCAGTTGGAGGCGGCGGACGCGTACCGGCTGTGGCGCGACGAGGACTGCCCGCCGCGCGAGCGGTACGGGATGACGGTCGGGGACGGCGGCCAGTGGGCCTGGCTGGACCGCGAAGAGGGCCCGTACGGCTGGCCGTTCGACGCTCCGGGCGGGGACGGGACGTAACGGGGGAACCGGGGGCGGGCGCGGGGGCGTGTTCACGGAACGGGGAGGCGCGCGGAAGATCGCGATACGAACAAGAT
The DNA here is from genome assembly GCF_012726235.1 of Streptomyces sp. HNM0574. Taxonomy (GTDB): domain Bacteria; phylum Actinomycetota; class Actinomycetes; order Streptomycetales; family Streptomycetaceae; genus Streptomyces. The sequence continues at coordinate 70,349 of NZ_JAASAH010000002.1, read as the reverse complement.
CCCGGCCAAAAGGCTGTGCCTGTCGGTGCCTCCCGCCATACTGCTGGGCATGGCTCCGCCCCGGCCCGCACGCGCGGCAGACCGGAGGGACCGGGGTCGTCAGTGACCGAGGGGGAGGGCTCCGAGCCGTGACACAGCCGCCCGGGCGACCGGTGCCGCAGCAGCCCGGTCCGCTGCCCGAGGAGGGGCACCTCCCGGTACCGCCCTCGACCCCTGTCTCCCAGCCGACGCACGCCGTCGCGGGTGGCGCTTCGGCGGGCCAACCCGCCGCCGGGCGGGGGCAGGTGCCCGCCCAGCCCGCGCCCGCGTCCCCCGCGCCCGGCCAACCGGCCCCCGCCGCGGCCCCGTTGCCCGGCGGGCCTGGGCAGGTGCCGTCCGACGGGTGGGCGGAGCCGCGGCGTACGGCCTGGTCGGAGGGGGTGCACCGGCTGCGGGCCGCGGCCACGACGGAGCCGGGACGGCTGCGGATCATCGGGGCCGCGCTGGCGGCGCTGGTCGTGCTGTTCGGCGTCGTCGCCGCCTGGCAGGTGTCGGACCGGCAGGCGGCCGCCGGCGCCGTCGTGGACCACAGCCAGCCGCTCAGCGCCGACGCGGCGCACGTCTACCGCTCGCTCGCCGACGCCGACACCGTCGCGTCCAGCGGTTTCCTCGCCGGGGGCGACGAGCCGCGCTCCGTCCGCCGGCGGTACGAGAAGGACATCCGGGACGCCTCCACGCTGCTCGCCAAGGCCGCGGCGAACTCCGAGGGTTCGCGCACCGCGCAGCGGCAGATCAGCACCCTCAACGAGGAACTCCCCCGGTACACGGGCCTGGTGGAGGCGGCGCGCGCCAACAACCGGCAGGGCCTCCCGCTCGGCGGCGCCTATCTGCGGTACGCCAACGAGCAGATGCGCCAGGAGCTCCTCCCCGCGGCCAGGACGCTCTACGAGGCCGAGACGGAACGGCTGGCCGCGGACTCGGCGGACGCCAGGAGCCTGCCGTGGTTCGCGCTGGCCGCCGGAGTCGCCGCCGTCGGCGGGCTGTTGTGGGCCCAGCGGCGCGACTTCCTGCGCACCAACCGGATGGTCAACCCCGGCCTCGCGGGCGCCACGGCGGCCTGCGCCGTGCTCCTGCTGTGGCTCGCCGCCGGGCACGGACTGGCCAGGTCCGGCCTGACGGAGGCCGAGGAGAACGGCGCCCACTCCCTGCGGGTCCTCAACGACGCGCGCACCGGCGCCCTCCAGGCCCGCGGCAACGAGAACATGACGCTGGTCGCGCGCGGCGGCGGGGACGCCAGGTACGAGACGGGGTACGCGCGGCAGATGCGGACGCTCTCCGGCTCGGAGCGGGCCGGAGGCGGCGGTTCCGGAGACGGCGGACTGCTCGGCGACGCGCTGCGGCTGGCCGACGACAGCGCCGGGCGCGCACCCGTCGCCGGGGCGCAGCGCCACGTCGAGGTGTGGAAACAGCGGCACGCGCAGGCGCGGACGGCCTCCGACGACGGCGACTACGAGGCGGCCGTCGCCAAGGTCATCGGCGGTTCCGGCAGCACGGGCGAGAGCTTCGACGCGGTGGACGCCGCGCTGGAGAAGGCGAGCGGCCACGAGCAGGCCCAGTTCGAGGAGGCCGCCGGTGGCGGGCGGGCCGCGCTGACGGGCCTGTCCGTGGGGGCCGTCGCGCTCGGGATCGCCGGTGCCGCGGCGGCGGTGACGGGCATGGGACGCAGGCTTTCGGAGTACCGGTGAGGGGGAGTCGGCCGTGAGGGCAGGGGAGCCGCAGCGGGAGAGGCACGGGGAGGCGCCGCGCGCGGGACGCCGGATGCGCGGGGTGGCCGGGCGCGACGGCCGGTCCCTCGCGGTCGCGTTGAGCGGGCTCGCCGTCGTGACGGCGGTGCTGGCCTCCACGGTGCTCGGCTCCGCCGCGCCCGCGCCGCCCGCCGCCGAGGGCCGGTCGTCCGGCGCCGGGAGCGGCCACGGCGCCGTCGGCGCCCGCGCGGACGCGGAGCGGTCACCGGCGCTGCGCGCGGCGCCCGAGCCCGAGACCTGCGCCGACGGCGAGGACCCGGCCGCGAGCCTGAAGCCCTCGGCGGGGTCCGGTCCTGCGGTGACGCGGATCAAGCAGCGCGGCCGGCTCGTCGTCGGCGTGGACCAGAACAGCTATCTGTGGGGGTACCGAGACCCGTCCACCGGGCGCATCGAGGGCTTCGACATCGATCTGGTGCAGGCCATCGCGACGGACCTGCTCGGCCCCGACCCGGACGTCACGTACAAGACGATCCCCACCGACCAGCGCGTCACCGCCGTTCAGGACGGGGACGTCGACATGGTCGTGCGCGCGATGACCGTCAACTGCGAGCGCATCCGCCAGGTCGCCTTCTCCACCGCGTACTTCGAGGCCGGGCAGCAGCTGGTGGTGCCGAAGGAGAAGGCGCGGGTCACCGGCTTCAACGAGAGCATGCGGGGCAAGCGGCTCTGCGTCGCCGCCGGTTCGACGGCCGAGACGCTGATGCGGAGCGAGGGCTACCGTGGTCTGGGGGCGAAAATCCTCGTCGTGGACAATCAGCTCGACTGTCTCGTCCGCATGCAACTCGGCGGCACGGACGCCACCCTGACCGACAGCGCCCTGGGCGCGGGTCAGGCCGCGCAGGACCCCTCCGTCGAACTCATCGGTGAACCGGAGACCATTGAGCCGTACGGCGTCGCGATGAACCGCGCGGACGAAGATCTGGTCCGCAGGGTCAACAAGGTGCTGGACGACTACCGTGACAGCAAGTGGCGGGCCTCGTACGAGAAGTGGCTGGCCGACAACATGGTGGGTACGCAGGACGGCAAGAGGCCGTCGCCGCCCGAACCGAAGTACCGGGACTGAAGCAGTCGGCGCCAGGCGCAGGGCGAGAGAGCAGTGAGGTGATCGATGGGCCCCGCGGGACCCACCGGGCCGGTGATGAGCCGCGAGGAGGTGGACCGTGCCCTGGAGCGCCTCGACGCCGAACACGAGGCCGTCGAGACGTCGTTGCTCGCGCTCCAGGACCACGCGGGCCGCGGCCTCCTGGAGGGCGCCGAGCTCACCGGAACCACCGCACGCCGCTGGGCGGGCACCGAGCGGGACATCACCCGCCTGTGGAACACCTTCGACACCTACACCCGAGTCCTCGGCGAGGCCCGTGAGATCCGCGCCCGGCGCCGCTGGCCCAGCCGCGACGACCTCACCGAGCTGACGGCACTCCTGCGCGGCACCCACCGCGTGACCGGCGAAGGCGAGGAGACCGGGCCCGGACTGACGCTGAGCGGCCTGGTCGACGCCATGAACTCCGGGTACGCGCAGGCCCTCGACGTGGTCGTCGCCGCCGACACGGTCTGGTCCGCGCTGCCCGCGCGGATCGACATGCTCGCCGCCGAGCTCCGCCGCGTCCGCTCCCTGGCCCGGTCGGCCGGTGTACGCCCGGGTGAGCACCCGGCCGGTGACGACCTGGAGCGCACCACCCGGGAACTCACCGCGCTCCGCGCCGAGGTGATCTCCGACCCGCTCGCCTTCTGGGCGCCCGCGAGCGGCAGCAGCGCCCCGGGCGGCGGCCGCCCGGACACCGCGCGCTACGACCGCGCGGCCCGCGCGCTGGAGGACGTCCGCCGCGAGGTGGACGCGGTGCTCAACGTCCGGCAGGACGCCGAGGCGCGTCTGCTCGCCCTGCGGGACGTGCTCTCCCGCGCCGACCGCACGCTCGCCGAGGCCCGCGAGGCGCGCGGCGAGGTGCTGGCGAAGATCGCGGCCTCCGAGGTGCCCGCCGTCAGCGGGCCGCCCACCGCGCTGCACGAACAGCTCTCCGCGGCGGCCGAGTACCGCAGACGCGGCCAGTGGCACCGGCTGTCGCCGCTGCTGGAGAGCCTGGAGCCGCGCGCCGAGGACGAGTTGGAGCGCGCCCGCGCCGAACTCTCCGCCGTCACGGCCCCGCTGGCCGTACGGGCCGAGCTCCGCGGACGGCTCGACTCCTGCCGGGCGCGCGTCGTCCGGCACGGCGTGGGGGAGGACCCGGTGCTGGCCGAGCGGTACGACGCGGCGCGCCGCATGCTGTGGAGCGCGCCCTGCGATCTGCGCGCCGCCGAGGACGCGGTGCTGCGCTACCAGGGCTCGGTGCAGGAGGCCCTGGTGCCGCACCGGTCCGGACCGCCGGAGACCATGAACGGCGGCCACGGAGCCGCCGGCCCGGAGAGCGTGACGGACGGGGCGGAGACCGGCGTCTCGGTCGTACCGGAGGGCGCGGTGGCGCACGAGGCCCCCGGACATGACAGGGTGCCCGCACAGGACAAGGAGGGCGCATGAGCGGACGGGAAGAGCCGGCCGGGCCCGGCGCCGGTGCCCCGGCGTCTGCCGCGTTCCCGGAACCGGCCGCGGGCGCGGGCCCGTGCCAGCGGCCCGGCTGTGGCGGCGCGTACGAGGCGGCCGGCGCCGGGGAGTTGTACTGCGACACCTGCGGGCTCGCGCCCGTCGTCGCGCCCGGCGGCATGCTCGGGGTGGCGCCGACGGGGCTGACCAGCGCCGTCCGGGAGGGCCCCGCGCCCGCCTCCGGCTCCTCGGGTTCCTCGGCGCGTTCGCGCCCCTCGTCCCTCTCCTCGACGCGCTCGCACTCCTCCCGCCGCTCGGTGTCGGGCCGGCTCACCCGCGAGCTGTCGCAGGGCACGGCCCGGCTGGTGTCGGTGCGCAGCTCGCGCTCCTCGGCGAAGACGACGACGAGGAGCAGGCTCGGCGCCGGCCTCGTCGCCGTCCCGGACGTGCCGCGGGCCGACCCCTCGGCCGTCGTCCTGGCGAACCCGGAGGTGCCGGAGCGCAAGCGGTTCTGCAGCAGCAGCCGGTGCGGGGCGCCGGTGGGCCGGGCGCGGGCCGAACGGCCAGGACGTACCGAGGGGTTCTGCACCAAGTGCGGGCACCCGTACTCCTTCGTCCCGAAGCTGCGCCCCGGCGATCTCGTCCGGGGCCAGTACGAGGTGGCGGGCTGCCTGGCGCACGGCGGGCTCGGCTGGATCTACCTGGCGACGGACCGCGCCGTCTCCGACCGCTGGGTCGTGCTGAAGGGCCTGCTCGACAGCGGGGACGAGGACGCCATGGCGGCGGCCATCTCCGAACGCCGGTTCCTGGCGCAGATCGAGCACTCCAACATCGTCCGCATCTACAACTTCGTCGAGCACCTCGACCAGCGGACGGGCAGCGTCGACGGCTACATCGTCATGGAGTACGTCGGCGGCAAGTCGCTCAAGCAGATCGCCAACGAGCGCCGCACGCCCAGCGGGAGCCGGGAGCCGATGCCGGTGGAGCAGGCGTGCGCGTACGGCCTGGAGGCGCTGGAGGCGCTCGGCCACCTGCACAGCCGGAACCTGCTCTACTGCGACTTCAAGGTCGACAACGCCATCCAGCAGCAGGACCAGTTGAAGCTCATCGACATGGGCGCGGTCCGCCGCATGGACGACGACGCCAGCCCCGTCTACGGCACGGTCGGCTTCCAGGCGCCGGAGGTCGTCACCGAGGGAGCCTCGGTCGCCTCGGACCTCTACACCGTCGCCAGGACGCTGGCGGTGCTCACCTTCGACTTCCGCGGCTACACCAGCACCTACGCCGACAGCCTTCCGGACCCGCAGCACATCCGGATCTTCCAGCGGTACGAGTCCTTCTACCGCTTCCTGGTCCGCGCCACCGACCCGGACCCGCAGCGGCGGTTCGCCTCGGCCGAGGAGATGGCCGAGCAGCTGCTCGGGGTGCTGCGCGAGGTCGTCGCGCTCCAGACGGAACGCCAACGGCCCGCCATGTCCACCCTGTTCGGCCCGGAGCTGCGCGTCGTCGACACCGAACTCCTCGCCCGCACCTGTGGCGACACCTCCGCGCTGGGCGCCCGCCCCGTCACGCCCGCTGTACCGCCGGGCCGCGGTCTGCTGCGCCGGGGCGGCCGGACGGGGAAACCGGCCCCCGCCACCACGCTCGCGCAGCAGAGCACGGCGGCCCAGCAGTACGGCACGCACGGCAGCACGCCCACGCACGTCCGGCTGGAGGGCCGCCCCGGCCCCGCGCCCCGTTCCGGACAGGCGGGCGAACCGGTCCGCCTGGTGCCGCTGCACGCCCGGGCCACGGCCCTGGCCCTGCCCGTGCCCCGCGTCGACCCCGGCGATCCCAACGCCGGTTTCCTGACCGGCCTGATGGCCTCCTCACCGGGCGAACTGCTCGGCGCGCTCCGGGGCGCACCGGCCGACTCCCTGGAGCTGCGCCTGCGCGAACTGCGCGCGCTGCTGGAGCGGGACACCGCCCAGGACCGGACGGCGGCGGCCCGGCTGCTGACCGAACTGGAGGGCCGGTACCCGGAGGACTGGCGCGTCATCTGGTACCGCGGCCTGGTGGCGCTGGTGACGGGCGACCGGGAGAACGCGGCCCTGTCCTTCGACGCCGTCTACGACGCGTTCCCCGGCGAACCGGCCCCGAAGCTGGCCCTCGGCGTCTGCGCCGAGACCCTCGGCCAGCTGGACAACGCCACCGAGTACTACCGGATCGTGTGGACGACCGACATCAGTTACGTGAGCGCCGCCTTCGGCCTGGCCCGGGTGCGGCTCGCGGCCGGGGACCGGAGCGGCGCCGTCGAGGCCCTGGAGTCGGTCCCCGCCTCGTCGATCCACTACACGGCGGCCCGCGTCGCCGCGATCAGGGCGCGGCTGCGGCAGCGCGCCCCGCACGAACCACTGCTCGACGATCTGCGTGCGGCCGCGCGCGAGGTCGGGCGGTTGCAGGACGCGGGGCTCGACGCCCCGCGCCGGGAAGAGCTCACCACCGAGGTGCTGGGCAGCGCGCTGGACTGGGTGATCGCCGGACGTCCGGGGGCCGCCACGGCCGCCGGGCCCGCGCCCGCACGGTCCGAGCCGCTGCTGGGCAGCCCGCTGGACGAGGAAGGGCTGCGCTTCGGACTGGAGCGCGCGTACCGTCTGCTCGCCCGGCTCGCACAGTCCGGCACTGAGAGGATCGAACTGGTGGAACGCGCGAACCGGTTCCGCCCCAGGACGTGGGTGTGACAATGCCACAGCTCAACCAACTGTCCGGATGCCCCAGCTGCGCGGAGCCGCTGGAAGAGGGAGACCTCTTCTGCGGCGCCTGCGGAGCCGAACTGGCGGCTGCCGCACAGCATGTGTCCCAGGCGGGCAGAGGCCGGGCGACCGTTCCGGGCGCGCCCCCGCCGCCCACGGCCCCGCCCGCGGTCCCCACCCCGACGCTGCCCTCGGTGCACATCCCGCCGCCCCCGTCGGCGCCGCCCGCGGCGCCCACCCCGACGGAGCCGGACTTCACGCTGCCGACGTCCACCGTCCGGCAGCCGCCGCCGGGCCGGGCCGGGCAGGGCGGCGCGGAGTACGGCGCCGCGGAGTACGGGCCGCCGCCCCAGTACGGCGCGCCCGCCGCCGTGCCTCCGGCCCAGGCGCCGGAGCCGCCGGCCTACCCGCCGCACCCGCGGCCCGCGCCGCCCGTGCCGGAGACCCGCATCGGGGTCCCGGCCGAGGGCGCGCCCGCCGCGCCGGTGGCCCCGCCCGCCGAGGCCCCGCAGCCGGAGGAAGCCCCCGCGCCGCCGCCCGCGCCCGATCCGCGTGCGGACGCCCGGCCGGTGCTGGACGATTTCGCCCCCCGCGCCGTGCTCGACGACTTCGTGCCGCGCGGTCAGCAGACCGCGTACGAGGCCGCGATGAGCAAGCGGGAGCGCGGCCCGGACGTGCCCACCGTCAGCGACGCGGCGTTCCCGTCCGGAGAGGCACCGGCGCCCGCTCCTTCCTACCCGCCGCCCGGAGCTCCGGCGCCCGCCGTCCCTGCACCGGCCGTCCCTGCACCGGCCGTCCCTGCACCGGCCGTCCCGGCACCGGCCGCCGCGCCCTCCGGTGCTGCCGGTCCGCACTGTGTCGCCTGTGGCACGGGGACGGTCGACAGCGACGGGTACTGCGAGCACTGCGGGCACAAGCAGCCGCTCGAACGCGACCACATGGAGCGCGCGTTGCCGAGCGTCGCCGTCGCCAGTGACCGGGGCCTGCGCCACCACCGGAACGAGGACTTCTTCTCCGTCCTCGAATCCTTCACCGCGAGCGGCTCGTTGGCGACGATCGCCGTCGTCTGCGACGGCGTCTCCTCCGCCACCCGGCCCGACGACGCGTCCGCCGCGGCGGCGAAGGCGGCGGGGGAGTCCATGGGCGCGGCGGTGCCGCACGGCGCGCACCCGCAGCAGATCATGCACGACGCGCTGGTGGCCGCCGCCGAGGCCGTCACCCACCTCGCCTCCGAGGGGCCGAACGAGCCGTCCAAGAACGCGCCAGCCTGCACGATCGTCAGTGCCCTCACGGCCGAGGGCGTCCTCACCGTCGGCTGGATCGGCGACAGCCGCGCGTACTGGGTCCCCGACGACCGCAGTGCCCCGCCCGCGCGGCTGACCGAGGACGACTCCTGGGCGGCCCAGATGGTCTCCGCCGGGCTGATGACGGAGGCCGAGGCGTACGCGGACGCCCGGGCGCACGCGATCACCGGCTGGCTCGGTGCCGACGCGCACGAAGTCGACCCGCACACCGCCTCGTTCAAGCCCGACCGCTCCGGTGTGGTCATCGTGTGCACGGACGGACTGTGGAACTACGCGGAGTCCGCCGAGGACATGGCCGCCGTCGTCCCGCAGGACGCGCACGCCCGGCCGCTCCCGTGCGCGCAGCACCTGGTCGGTTACGCGCTGGACGGCGGCGGGATGGACAACATCACCGTGGCCGTCGTCCCGTTCGCCATGCCGGACTGATCCGGCCGCCCCGCTCCCGCCGCTGTCGCGTTCGTCACGCGCGTCCGCCGAGGGCGAAGTCCGCGCGGGGGCGGGGGCCCGCGCACGGGAGCGGGGAGGCGCACGGGCACGTCGCGGGGGCGGGGCGTGCGCGGGCGCCCGCCGGCCGACTGTGACGAATCCCCAAGTCCTCCGGTACGCGGGACAGACGGTGCCCGCGCGCGGTATCCGGGGAGTCGCCAGGGAGCCACCGGCCCCCGGGTGAAACCGGAAATCCGGGGGCGAATCCGGCGTGAAATCCGCCCGGCGGGCACGCCCGGTGACGGGGAAACCACCCGAAGGGTCTTTCACGGTGGTGGACGCCGCCGACGCCGTGACAGGTACTGTTCCGCTGACGGCGGCGGTCTCCGGCGCCGTGCGAACGATGCCGGTCACACCGGACGCGAGACATCACGGTCCGACCGGACGGCCCGTGCGAAGCGGATCAGCGCCGCTGGGTACGGAAGATCAGGAGTACGGAGGGGGAGGCACTCACCATGCCGACATGCCCGAACGGCCACCAGTCGGCGGCCGACGACTGGTGCGATCTGTGCGGTCACCGCATCGCCGACGCACCGAGCGGGCCGCCCGCCGGCTCCGTTCCGCCGACCCCGCCGCCGCCCCCGCAGGGGCAGGGCGGAGGCTACGGCTACCCGGGGCCCGCGGCCCAGCAGCCTCCGGCGCCCCAGCCGCCCGCCCCCGGTACGCCGGTCCCGCCCGGAGCCCCCGCGCCGCAGGGCGCCCCGGGCTTCCCCGAGATGCCGGGCCAGGGGCAGAGCCAGGGCCAGGGCTACGGCTACCCGGGCCCCGTGACTCCGCCGCCGCCCGTGCCCGGGCAGCAGCTCCAGCAGCCCGGCGAACCGTGCCCGCAGTGCGGCACGCAGCGTGAGGCACAGGCGCCGTTCTGCGAGCAGTGCCGGTACAACTTCCTCACCAACACCCCCACCAACTTCGCGCCGCCGCCCCCGCAGCAGGGCCAGCAGCCCGGCTTCCCGCCGCCCGGCCAGCCGGGACAGATGGGCCAGCCGGGCCAGCCGGGCCCGCCCCCGGGCCAGTTCCCCGGCCAGGGCGAGCAATTCCCGGGCCAGCAGGGGCAGTTCCCCGGTCAGCCGGGCCCGCCCTCCGGGCAGTTCGGCGGCCAGGGCGAGCAGTTCCCCGGCCAGCCGGGGCAGTTCCCGGGACAGCCCGGGCAGCCGGGCCAGCCGCCCGAGCAGCAGGGTTCGGGACAGTTCCCGGGCCAGCCGGGCCCGCCCTCGGGGCAGTTCCCCGGCCAGCCCGGTCAGCCGGTGCCGCCGCAGGCGCCGTTCCCCGGCTATCAGGAGGGCGGCCCTGAGCAGCAGTTCGACTACGAGGCCTCGCGTCCCTCGCAGATGAACCGTCCCGCCGAGCCGCTGGTCCCGGAGCAGCAGGAGCAGCCGGGCCCGTACGGCGACCCGAACCAGCAGAGCTTCGGCCAGGGCTTCCAGCAGGCCCCGCACCCGCAGCAGGCGCCCCCGGCCCCGTACCCGCCGCAGCAGCCGCAGTCGCCGCCGAGCGGGGACTGGCCGCTGCCCCCGCCCGGCACCCCGCAGGCGCCCGACGGGATTCCGCAGCAGCAGGACGGTTTCGCGCAGCAGCCCGAGGGCTTCCCCCAGCAGGGGACGCCGCCCGAGGGGCAGCCCGGCGCGGGCTGGACGGCGGTCGTCGCCCCGGACCACGAGTACTTCGCGGCCATGATGGAGCGCAGCGGTCCCGAGGCGGCGAGCCTCAACCTCCCGGCGTACACCGAGCAGCAGCAACTGCCGCTGACCGGGCACCAGATCACCATCGGGCGCCGTCGTCAGTCGACGGGCGAGTCGCCCGACATCGACCTGGCCAGGTCGCCCGAGGACCCGGGTGTCTCGCACCAGCACGCGGTGCTCGTCCAGCAGCCCGACGGCTCCTGGTCGGTCGTCGACCAGGACTCGACGAACGGCACCACCATCAACAACGCGGACGAGCCGATCCAGCCCTTCGTCCCCGTCCCCCTGATGGAGGGCGACCGGGTGCACGTCGGCGCCTGGACGACGATCACGCTGCACCGGTCCTGACGCCCGTCACGCACGGCAGGTCCGAGCCGCGGGGCACGCGCGATGTGCCCCGCGGCTCGCGTGCGTCCGGGCTCAGGCGAACCCGGCGCGGAGCCGCGCGTACGCGGCGGGCGGCGCGTACGCGCGGTCCAGGCCGAGCAGTGCGGCCCCGAGCACCGGCGGCGCGGTGACGACGTGCGGTGCGGCGGCCGGGGCGCGTTCCGCGAGCCGTGCGGTGAGCGCGCCGTGCAGCACCGGGTGCCGGGCCGCGACGACGCTGCCGCCGAGCACGACCGGGGTCGGGGTGCGCAGCAGGTCCAGGCGGGACAGCGAGACCGTCACCATGGAGACGATCTCCTCGGCCTGGCGTTCCACCAGGGCGCGTGCCACCGCGTCACCGGCGCTGGCCGAGGCGAAGAGCAGCGGCGTGACCTCGTGTTTCCGGGACGCGGGGAGGTCTCCCAGGTGCAGCGCCTCGATCAGCGCCCGCATGGAGCCGAGCCCGAAGTGGCGCGGCACGGTGTGCGCGAGCTCCGTCCGCTCGCCCCGCCCGTCCTCGGCCCTGGCCGCGTGCCACAGCGCCTCGGCGGCGAGCCCCGAGCCCCCGCCCCAGTCGCCGGACAGCTGTCCCACGGCGGGGAAGCGGTGGGTGCGCCCGTCCGCCGCCCGGCCGACGCAGTTGACGCCCGCGCCGCAGACGACACCGACGCCGTGCCGTACGGAGCCGTCGTCGGGGAGCCCGGCGCGGAGCACGGCGAAGGTGTCGTTGAGCACCTCGGCCGTCCGGCCCCAGCTCCGCGCCCGGACGGCCTCGGCCAACTCCGCCTCCTCGCGGGGGAGATCGGCGTTGGCGAGGCAGGCCGAGACGTGCCCGACGGACGCCGTCCCCGCCGCGGACAGCGCCTCGCCGACGGTGCGGGAGAGCGCGGCCACGGCGGCGGCCACACCCACCGCGGGCGGCTGGAACCCGCCGCCCCGCGCGCGTCCGCGCACGGACCCGTCCGGGTTGACGACGGCCACGTCCGTCTTGCTGTTGCCCGCGTCAACGGCCAGGCAGGAGGCGGTCGTTGCGGTCAGGCCCACGGCAGGTGCTTCCCGTTGTGCGCCAGCAGCCGGTCGGTGAGCGCCTCGGCCTGCGCGTACTGGCCGACGAGCGGGTGGGCGAGCAGGGCGCGGAAGACGCGCTCCCGGCCGCCGCGCAGCGCCGCGTCCAGCGCGAGGTCCTCGTAGGCGGTGACGTGTGCCATCAGGCCGGTGTACAGCGGGTCGAGCGCGGGTGCCCGCAGCGGCCTGGCCCCGTCGTGGCCGATGTGCGCCGGCACCTCCACCACGGCGTCGTCGGGGAGGAAGGGCAGCGTGCCGTTGTTGTACGTGTTGACCACCTGGATGGTCGACTGCTCGCCGGGTGCGCCCAGCAGCGAGGCGGCCAGGGCGACGGCGGCCTCCGAGTAGAAGGCCCCGCCGCGCTGCGCGAGCAGTTCGGGCTTCTCGCGCAGCGCCGGGTCGCCGTACATCTCCAGCAGCTTCCGCTCCATCTCGGCGACCTCGGCGGCCCGGGACGGTTTCGTCCCCAGTTCCTCGACCACCTCGTCGTGCGCGTAGTAGTAGCGCAGGTAGTACGAGGGGACGACGCCGAGGCGGGTGAGCAGCGGCAGCGGGAGCCGGAGGTCCTCGGCGATCCGCGCGCCGTGCCCGTCGATCAGCGACGGCAGCACGTCCTCGCCGCCGGGGCCGCCGAGCCGGACGCCGAACTCCCAGGTGAGATGGTTCAGTCCGTAGTGGTCGAGGTGGAGCTCGGAGGGCGGCACGTCGAGCAGGGCGGCGAACTTCCGCTGGAGGTGGATCGCCACGTTGCACAGTCCGACGGCCTTGTGCCCCTCCCGCAGCAGGGCGCGGGTGACGATGCCGACCGGGTTGGTGAAGTCGATGATCCAGGCGTCCGGGTTGGCGCGCCGGACCCGCTCCGCGATGTCCAGCACGACCGGTACGGTGCGCAGCGCCTTGGCGAGCCCGCCCGCGCCCGTCGTCTCCTGGCCCAGGCAGCCGCACTCCAGGGGCCAGGTCTCGTCCTCGGCGCGGGCCGCCTGCCCGCCGACGCGCAGCTGGACCAGCACCGCGTCCGCGCCCGCGACGCCGTCCTCCAGGCGCGAGGTGGTGACGACGGTGGCGGGGTGGCCCTGGGCGGAGAGGATGCGGCGGGCGAGTCCGCCGACGAGTTCCAGCCGTTCCGCGGCCGGGTCGACGAGCACGAGCTCCGTGAGCGGGAACGACTCCCGCAACCGCGCGAATCCGTCGATGAGTTCAGGGGTGTAGGTCGAACCGCCACCCACCACTGCGAGTTTCACGCCAGTCAGCCTTTCGCTCCGGTCCTGCGGTTGCGGTTTGCGGTTGAGGTCCCGACGAGGGACGTCAGGCGGAGGTGTCGAACACCTCGTCGCGGGTCGTGGCCAGCGCGCTCTGCAGGGCGCCGCCGAGCACGGGCCCGTCCGTGACGGTGCCCAGCACCACCCGGGGCACCGGCACGGCGATCTCCCCGAGTTCGCCCTCCACCCGGGCGCGCAGCGGTTCGCCGCCGGCCTGCGGCAGCCCTCCGGCGAGCACCACCAGCTGCGGGTCCAGCACGGTCACCACGGCAGCCAGTCCGACGGCGAGCCCGGCGGCGAACCGCCCCAACAGCTCGCGGTACACGCCCCGTTCACCCGCGCCGTCCGTCGCCGGGGCGTGCCCCGGGCCGACGACGCGGGCCGCCGCCGACAGCAGCGCGGCGGCCGCGTCCTTCGGCTCGGCGGACGGGTCGTGCGGCAGCCCGAGCTCCCGCGCGGCCCGCAACACCGCCTCGGCGCCCGCGAGTTCCTGGTAGCCGCCGCTGCCCCGCCGCCCCGGGTCGCGGACGAGCGGGGCGCCGGGGACGGGCAGGAAGCCGACCTCGCCCGCGCCGCCGGTCCGCCCCCGGTGCAGACGGCCGCCGAGGACGACGGCGGCGCCGATGCCCTGCTCGTTCCAGAGCAGGACGAAGTCCTCCCGCCCCTGCGCCGCGCCGAGCCGCCACTCGGCGACCGCGGCCAGGTTCACGTCGTTCTCGTACCGCACGGGCGCGTGGACGGCGGCGGCGATCTCGTCGAGCAGGGTGGGGGAGTGCCAGCCGGGCAGGTGCGAGGCGTAGCGGAGCCGTCCCGTGCCCGGGTCGAAGGCGCCCGGGGTGCCGATGACGATCCGGTGCAGCGCCCCGGCGTCCACCCCGGCGTCGGCGGCGGCGCCTTCGACGGCTGCGGCGACCTGTTCCGCCGTCCCGTCCGGTGCGTCTCCCGCCGTCGTGTCCAGCGTGTACCGGCCGACGGTGCGGCCGGTGATGTCGGCGACGGCGGCGCGGATGCCGGCGGTGGTGACGTCCAGTGCGGCCACGTGCGCGGCACGCGGATTGACCTCGTACAGCTGGGCGTTGGGGCCGGGGCGGCCCTCGCTGCGGCCGCTCACGACGACCAGTCCGGCCGATTCGAGGCGGGCGAGCAGCTGGGAGGCGGTCGGTTTGGAGAGGCCGGTCAGGGTGCCGATCCGGGTGCGGGAGAGCGGTCCTCGGGCGAGCAGCAGGTCGAGTGCGCTGCGGTCGTTCATCGCGCGCAGCACCTGGGGGGTGCCCGGTCCGTTCACGTGGGCTGCCTCCTCCCGGCCGGGACAACTGTTAGGAAGGTTTCCTATTGCCGTCAGGACGGTAGGCGCACGCCGCTCCCGCGTCAACGGTGGGCCCGGATCCGCCGTCGCCCGGACGAGGGGCGGGAGACCGAAAAGCAGCGGGGTCCGGAGCCGTCACCCGGCTCCGGACCCCGCTCCCGACGCGGCTCAGCGCTGCGGCGGCACCCTGGACTCCTTGGCGCCCTCGTCCTTGTGCAGGTCGACCCGCGACCGCGCCTCCAGGGCCAGCGACTCGTCGTCCACGATCTCGATGCCGCGCCCGTCCAGCTCCTGCTTGATCCGCCAGCGCAGCTCGCGCTCCACGCCGAGCGCCTTGCCCGGCATGGTCTTCGCCGACACCCGGATCACCATCGAGTCGAGCGTCACCGAGTCCAGGCCCAGGACCTCGACCGGCTCCCAGAGCACCTCGTCCCACGGCGTGCCCTTCGCGAGCTGCTCGCCGGCCGTGGCGATGGCGGACCTGACCTCGTTCATGTCCGCGTCGGACCGGACCTGTACGTCGAGCGCGGCCGTGGCCCAGCCCTGGCTCAGGTTGCCGACGCGCTTGATCTCGCCGTTGCGGATGTACCAGATCTCGCCGTCGTCGCCGCGCAACTGCGTCACCCGCAGCCCGATCTCCAGGACCGTTCCCGACGCCTCGCCCACGTCGACCCGGTCGCCGACCCCGTACTGGTCCTCCAGGAGCATGAACATGCCCGCGAGCAGGTCGGTGACGAGGTTCCTGGCGCCGAAACCGAGCGCCACACCGGCCACGCCGGCACTGGCCAGCAGCGGCGCGAGGTTGATGCCGAGCACCGAGAGCACCATCAGCACGGCGGTGCCCATGATGACGAACGAGGCGACGTTGCGGAGCACCGAGCCGATCGCGGCGGAGCGCTGCATCCGGCGCTCCCGGTTGACCAGCAGCCCGCTCAGCGCGTTCCGGTCGCTCGCCTCCGACCTGCGGTTGGTGCGCTCGATCAGCTTGGTGATGGCCCGTCGTATGACGTAGCGCAGCACCACGGCGATGACCGTGATGAGGAGGATGCGCAGCCCCGTCGCGAGCCAGTCCGACCAGTTGGCCTCTATCCAGCCGGCGGCGTTGGTGGCCCGCTCGTGAGCCTCCTCCAGCGAGGTGGCGCCTCTCGCGCCGGAGGTCGAGTCCGCGAGGAGGGGCGCCCCGGTCTCCGGGGTGGCGGTGAGCAGCGAGAACACAGCAGTACCTTCCGTGCGGGCGCGTCCGCCGGGGGGCCGTCGCGAACGTGCGACCACACTAACGGCGCACGTCCTTCACAAATGGCGGTCAGGGGCCGCGCTGAACCCGATCCCGCCCCGCACATCCCCATGTTGGAGGGAGGAAACCCGCGATGCGGGGGATGAAGAGGGTGTGGCTGAAAACACGCTCAGTGCGTGACGTGGTCGTGGTGGCGAAGTCGCAGGGACACGGGACACACTGAGGAGAGATCGTCCCGGCGCGAGCCACGCGCCGCCGACGGAACTGGAGGCACCGTGCCGCATGTCCTGGTCCTCAACGCGTCGTACGAGCCGCTCGGCGTCGTACCGCTTCGCCGCGCGCTCATCCTCGTACTCAACGACAAGGCTGTCAGTCTCGAGGACTCCGGCGCCCTGATGCACAGCGCGACCCATGTCATACCCGCCCCCAGCGTCGTCCGCCTCAAGCGGTTCGTGAAGGTGCCCTTCCGCGGTGCCGTGCCGCTGACGCGCCGCGCCCTGTTCGCCAGGGACGGCGGCAGGTGCGCGTACTGCGGTGGTGTCGCAACCAGCGTCGACCACGTGATCCCGCGCAGTCGCGGCGGACAGCACATCTGGGAGAACGTGGTCGCGGCCTGCCGTCGCTGCAACCACGTCAAGGCGGACAAACACGTCGCCGAGATCGGCTGGCGGTTGCGCCATCAACCCGCACCCCCCTCCGGACTGGCCTGGAGGATCATCGGCACGGGACACAGGGACCCGCGCTGGATGCCCTATCTCCAGCCATACGGAGCGGACGACGCCCTGGCCCGGATCGAAGGCAGATCACCTGCCTGAGTCCGGGCTTCGTCATGTCCGGGCCGGTGGCCGCCGCACCGCGCGCCACCGGGCCCGGCCGTCCCCTCGCGAGGGCTCAGCCGCCGCCCGCGCCGTGCCCCGCACCGGAGTTGCCCGGCTGCTCCGTCCCGTGCCGCTCCCGGGCCCGCGCGTCCTCCGGGGCGCCCCGTCCCTTGCCCGCGTGGTCCGCGGGACGGCCGGTGTGCTTCCCGGCGGAGCCGTGCGCGTTCCGGGACGCCTTCCGGGGGCCGTACGCCTCCACCGCCCACAGCGAGTACCCGAACTCGGTGGCCCGTTCGTCGCCCTGCACCCGGATGTAGCGGGTCTTCTCGCCGGACGGGACGCGCACGGACTCCCGGCCGCCGCCGCTGTCCCGCACGGTCGCCGCGGTGCGCCAGCGCTTGCCGTCCGACGAGAACTGCACGCGGTACCGCTCGGCGTGGGCGTCCTGCCACCACAGCACCACCTCGCCCACCCGCGCGGGCTTCGCCAGCTCCAGCTGCACCCACTCGCCGTCCTTCGCGGGGGAGGACCAACGGGTGTCCCTCCGGCCGTCGTTGACGGCGCGGGCCGGGAAGTCGGCCGTCTCGTCGGCCGAGGACGTCGCCCGCGCCTCCCGCGCCAGGTCGGGCCCGTCCGGCTTCGGGTACGCGTGCACGGTGACGGTGCGCTTCTCGCCGCCGAAGGACAGCGTGACGCGGTGCTCTCCCGGCTCGGCCGACTTCCCGGCCGCGATCCGGACCGGGCTGGAGGCCGTCCCGCCGCGCGGGACGGTGGTGCGTTCCGGGGTGTGCACGGTGAAGCCCTCGGGGGCCGAGGCGCGGATGCGGTCGCGGACGTTTCCCGGGCGCTGTGCGCCGAGTTCGGCGGAGAGTTCGGCCGGCTCGCCGCCGATCGGCACGTACACCTCCTTCTCGGACAGTGCGAGGGACGCCTCGGGGGTGTCCGCGTACCAGGGGGTGATCTCGTTGACGACGGGTGCGGCGGAGCCCTTCGTCCAGGACAGCCG
The DNA here is from genome assembly GCF_012726235.1 of Streptomyces sp. HNM0574. Taxonomy (GTDB): domain Bacteria; phylum Actinomycetota; class Actinomycetes; order Streptomycetales; family Streptomycetaceae; genus Streptomyces. The sequence goes on along the minus strand of NZ_JAASAH010000002.1, from coordinate 52,795 downwards.
CAGCGCGTCGGCGCGGGTGTCCGCCCCGGCCTGCGTCCAGCCGCTGCCGGAGAGCGCGCCGAGCCGCCGCCAGCCCTCGCCGGGGACGTGCGCCTCGATGTCCGCGCGGGTGCCGGAGCCCGGCTCGGTGAGGACGGAGACGGCGGAGAGCCGCCGGGGCTCGGGCAGCCGCACGGTGAGCGAGCCGGGCGCCGACGGGTCGCGCCCCGGCGCGGCGGGGGCGATCCCGGGCCGTGCGCGTCCCGAGGTGAACCAGCCGGTGGCGGGCGCGGTGGCGCTGCGGTACGCGGTGGACGGGTCCCCGTCGACCGCGTCGGCGGCCGAGGAGCCCTCGCGGGCCCGGGGCGCCGCGTCCACGGTGGTGCCCTTGCCGAAGGCGTCCCGCTTCTCCTTCCCGGGGCCGTCCTTCTTGGTGAGGCCGTCGGCGCCGCCGGGGACGCCGGTCCACTTGTCGGCGGCCTTCAGCGCCTTGTCGGTGAAGGCGGACAGGACGCCCTTGCCGACCGTCGCCGGGCCCTTCGCGATCGCGCCGCGCGACTCCCGCAGTGCGTGCTGCGCGCGCCAGGCCGCCGCCCCGTCACCGCGGGACTGGGCCAGCAGCATCGCCACGGCCTGCTGCCCGGCCTCTCCGTGCAGCGCCAACTCCTCCAGCCAGGGCTGCACTTCGCGGCGCAGCTCCTCGGGCACGTGGTCGCCGGCCTCGCGCATCGTGCGGTAGGCGTCCTCCAGCCGGCCGGCGGCGCGGCGCAGCCCCGCGCGGTCGTGGCTCTCGTACGCGGACCAGAAGTCGTCCATCAGGGGCCGCAGGTACGCCGATTCCTCGCCGCCGAGGACGGACGAGGCGTCGTTGCCCGCGAGCGCCCGCACGGCCTCGCGCACCCGGGGCTCGGCCGCCGGGCCGCCCGCGAGGTCGTCGATCGCGGCCCGCCAGGAGGCGTCCGGCCGGTAACCCCTCGGGTTCCAGGCGTAGTCGGCGGCGGTGAACAGCGGGATGCGGGAAGCGGTGGGCTGCTTCATCGCGTTGGTGAGCAGCCCGGCCGAACCGGCGGCCACGGCGGGCTCCCGGCCGCGGTAGGGGCCGAGGAAGATGCGGTCCTGCGCCCAGTCGTTGACGGGGTAGTTGTCCATCGTGACGAGGGGGTGCTGCTGGAACGCCTCCCGTGCGCCGGCGAGTTCACGCCCCGTGATGGTGCGCGGGACGACGCCCACGCCCGTCCACGCGACCTCCACGCCGTCGTCCAGCTTGTCCGCGAGCGCCGTGCGGTACTCCGTTGCGCCCTTCTGGTAGTACTCCGTCGGCATCACGGACAGCGGTTCCGCGTCCGGGTGCCGCTCGGCCAGGTGGCGGGCGACCTCGTTGGCCAGTTCCGCGTGCGCCCTGGCGGCGGCGCCGGGGCCCGAGCCGTAGGTGTCGGCGTCGTCCCCGCAGTGCCATTCGCTGTAGCTGACGTCCTCGAACTGGAGCTGGAACGCGGTGAATCCCAGCGCCCGCATGGAGTCCACCTTGCGCAGCAGCGCCTTACGGTCGTCCTCGGAGGAGAAGCAGAGGCCCTGCCCGGGCGAGACGGCCCAGCCGAGGGTCACGTGGTTGGCGCGGGCCCGCTCGGCCAGCGCGCGGAACTCGGCGCGCTGTCCGGCCGGGTACGGGTCGCGCCACCGCGTCGCCTGGCGGAACGGGTCGTCACCCGGCGCGTACAGATAGCGGTTCTGCTTCGTGCGGCCCAGGAAGTCGAGCTGGGAGAGCCGTTCGCGCTGCGACCAGGACTGCCCGTAGAAGCCCTCGGTGACGCCGCGGACGGCGGCGGTGGGCCAGTCGCGGACGGTGGCGCCGGCGAAGCCGGTGCTGCCCTCCCGGGCGGTGATCAGCTGGCGCAGGGTCTGCGCGGCGTGGAACAGCCCCGCGCCGTCCGTGCCTTCGAGCGCGACGGTGTCCCGCTCCCGCTCGCCGTCCGGGGCGCGGCCCACGGCGAGGCGGTAGCCGCCCGCCGGGAGGTCGCCCTTCGCGGGCGCCTTCAGCGCGCGCAGGGCCGCCGCGGCGGACTCGCTGCCCGCGCGGACGACAAGTCCGCGGCCGGGGGCGCCGGTTGGCGCCTCGTCGGGGGTGGAGTCGTGCACGCTGCGGGCGCCGGCCTCGCGCAGCGCGGAACGGAGCACCTCCAGCGCCGCCTCGTCCGCGTCCGCGTCGGCGACGAGCGTGACCTCCCGGCCCACCGGTACGAACGCGCCCTGCGCGCGTATCGACTGGGGGCGCGGCCAGACGGAGGGCAGGCCGCTCGCCGTGCCGGTGTCCTCCTCCGGTGCGTTCGCCGCGGCGCCGTCCGGCGCGGGTGGCGGTGCCGCCTGCGCCGCCGGTGCTCCCGAGAGCAGCCCGCCGATGAATGCCGCCGCGACGGCAGTGGCGCCCGCCCGGCGCCGTACCCCTCCGCGTGACGCTGTGCCCACTTGCTTCCTCCCCGAGGCCAGAAGAGCGCCAATCGGCTGTGAGCCCATCACCAGCGGGTTGTGGGTGTCAATGTGAGGATCGGGTGCATGCGCCTCATTCGTGGAGCACACATGTCGGCCCGTCGCGTGCCGGGCGTACCGGCGGTGAACACTCGACCGGCGCGGCTGCTCGCTCAGCGTGACCCTCGGCCACCCCTCCGCAAATAGTGGCGCGGGATGCCCGATATGATCGTGTCTCTTCGCTCCGTACGGTCCGCCGCCGTGGATTTTTCCTGCCGCCGGGGAGTGAGCTGGACCACGTTCCCCCGCCGGGTACGTCTGCGCGGCCGCCGAATGGGTATGGCGAGTCGTGACCGCCTGATGTCGACGAACGGAGGCCCGTCGTGGCCGCGTCCGCACTTCTGATGTCCGCCCTGACTCCGCTCCCGCAGCAGACGCTGTCCAAACAGGGGCACGGGCCGGTAGCCCTGTCCGGTGTGTCCGACCCCGACTCCGGACTGGACGGCTCGTGCTCCTGCGGCTGCTTCGAAGCACCGCTCACCAGCGAACCCCCGCTCGCCGACGTCGCTCCGCTGACGAGCGAGCCGCCCCTCGCCGAGCTGCCGCTCACCAGTGAGCCCACCGGCACCGGCTTCGGCACGGAGTCCTCGGACATCTGATGAGCCGCCTGGCGCGGCTCGCGGCGGCGCACGGCGTCGCCACGTCCTACGCTCCGGCCCCCGGCCGGACCGTGGAGGTTCCCGACGACACGGTCGTCGCCGCGCTCGCGGCCCTCGGGGTCGACGCGTCCACGCCCAGGGCGCTGCGCGCGGCCCTGGAGCGCCACGAGCAGGACGCGCTGCGCCTCCTGCCGCCCACCGTGGTGCTGCGCACCGGCTCCGGCCGCCACACGCTGCCCTCGTTCCCGGACGGGACCGTCCTCCGCGTCCTGGCCGAGAGCGGCGAGACCCTCGACTGGGGCCCCGGCGTGAAGCTGCCCCCCGGCGTGCACAGCCTGCGGGCCCAGGCGCCGGACGGCCGCGCCGCGCACGCCACCCTGATCGCCGCGCCCGACGGCTTCCCCGCGCCGCGCACCCGCGCGGGAGCGGGGCGCGGTTACGGACTGCTCGTCCAGCTCTACTCCGTGCTGTCCTCCCGGTCCTGGGGGATGGGCGACCTCGCCGATCTGGCCGACCTCGCCGACTGGTCGGGCCGCACCCTCGGCGCCGACTTCCTCCAGCTCAACCCGCTGCACGCCGCCGTCCCCGGCGCCGCGGGAGCCCCCTCGGACCCGTCCCCGTACCGGCCCTCCTCGCGGCGCTATCCCGACCCGGTGCACCTGCGGGTCGAGGACGTGCCCGAGTACGGCGCGCTGCGGGGCGCGGACCGGGAGCGGGCGGGCGCGCTCCTCGCCCGGGCCGACGCGCTCCGCGCCGGCGTGCTGGAGGGCGGGGCGCACATCGACCGGGACGCCGTGTGGGCGCTCAAGCGGGAGGCCCTCGCACTCGTCCACCGCGTCCCGCTCCCGCCCGGCCGCCGCGCCGCCTACTGCGACTACCTCGCCGAGCAGGGCACGGCGCTGGAGGACCACGCCACCTGGTGCGCGCTGGCCGAGCTGCACGGCCCCGACTGGCGCGACTGGCCGCAGGGCCTGGACGACCCGCGCTCGGCGCGCACCGCGCGGGCCCGCGGCGAGCACATGGAGCGCGTCGACTTCCACTGCCGGCTCGCCTGGCTCGCCGACGAGCAGCTGGAGCGCGCGCAGCGGACCGCCAGGGAGGCGGGCATGCCCGTCGGCCTGGTGCACGACCTCGCGGTCGGCGTCCATCCGCACGGGGCGGACGCCTGGGCGCAGCAGCAGGTCTTCGCGTCCGGCATGTCCGTCGGCGCCCCGCCGGACGCGTTCAACCCGCACGGACAGGACTGGGGGCTTCCCCCGTGGCGCCCCGACGCGCTGGCGCGCACCGGGTACGCGGCGTACCGCGAGGTCCTCGCGGGGCAGCTGCGGCACACCGGTGCGCTGCGCGTCGACCACGTGATGGGGCACTCCAGGCTCTGGTGGATCCCGGAGGGCCGGAAGGCCACCGAGGGCTGTTACGTGCGCTACGACTCGGAGGCGATGTTCGGCTGCCTCGCGCTGGCCGCGCACCGCGCGGACGCGGCCGTCATCGGCGAGGACCTCGGGACGGTCGAGTCGGGGATACGGGAGGACCTGGCCCGGCGCGGTGCCATGGGGACCTCGGTGCTCTGGTTCGAGCGCGACTACGCCTCGGCCTCCCCGGGCGGCGAGGCCGAGCCGCTTGCCCCGGCGGACTGGCGGGCCGACTGTCTGGCCACGGTGACGACGCACGATCTGCCCAGTACCGCCGCGCGGCTCACGGGCGAACACGTCGCGCTGCGGCACCGGCTCGGGCTGCTCTCGCGCACGCTGTCCGAGGAGCGGTGCGCGGACAGTTCCGAAGTGGCCGAGTGGCTCAGCCATTTCGTCCGGCTGGGGCTGCTGCCGGAGGGCGTCGGCGACGAGGAGGGCGAGGTGCGGGCCGCGTACCGGTTCCTCGCCCGGACCCCGGCCCGGATGCTCGGCGTCTGGCTGCCGGACGCCGTGGGTGACCGGCGTCCGCAGAACCTGCCGGGGACCAGCAGCGAGTACCCCAACTGGCGCCTCCCCGTGGCCGATGCGGACGGACGCCCCGTGAGCCTGGAGGACCTGGCCGCCTCGCCGCGTGCGCACGCGCTGCTCGCGGACGTGCGGGACGCCCTGAGGTGACCCAGGGGGCACCCGGTCGCGCGGGCCCCGAGGGCGTCGGATATGTTGACTGCGTGAGCAACAAGGTCAACAAAAACGCCCTGCGCGCCGGCACCGTGACGGCCGGCTCCGCGCTGCTGATGCTGCTGTCGTCTCCCGCCTTCGCGCTCACGCGAGACGATGGCGACGACCCCGGTCCGGGCCTGAGTGTGATCGAGACACTCGGCCTCTATGTCGTGACACCCATCGTCCTGTTCCTGGTGATCGCCGGCCTGGTGGCCGTGGGCGACAAGTCCCGCAAGAAGCAGGGCTGAGTCGCAGGATCCCGGGACACCGGACCAGACCTTCATAGGTCGAGGACGCCCCCGCACCGGGGGCGTCCTCGACGTTTTTCCCGGCGTAGTGCGTGCCGCCTCGAATGTTCAGTTCGGCTGAACGGCGCCGGTGGATTGTTTCGATGGACCTGACAGCTCGGCCGCTGCCAGGGTCGTAGACGTCCACGGACGACCGCAGACCCGACGGAAAGGTCCCAGGTGACGCACTCCTACGACGCTCAGCCCTACCGCTCCGGCGACCCCTACGCCGACTACACCGACCGCATCGGAACCGGCCCCTCCGGGGAGGACTTCACCCGGCTGGCCGACCTCGCCGACCGGCGGTTCGGCGCCGGTGTCATTGCCGCCAACGACGAGTTCTTCGCCGAGCGCGAGAACCTCCTCAAGCCCGGCCCCGCCCGGTTCGACCCCACCGCCTTCGCGCACAAGGGCAAGGTCATGGACGGCTGGGAGACCCGCCGCCGCCGAGGCCCCGGGGCCGGCTCCCCGCACCCCGGCGCCGACGACCACGACTGGGCGCTGATCCGGCTGGGCGCCCCCGGCGTGATCCACGGAGTCGTCGTCGACACCGCGCACTTCCGCGGCAACTACCCGCAGCGCGTCTCCCTGGAGGCCGCCGCCGTCGAGGGCACCCCGGGCCCCGAGCGGCTGCTCGCCGACGACGTCACCTGGCACGAACTCCTGCCGCCCACCCGCGTGTACGGGCACTCCGCCAACGGCTTCGCCGTCGCCGACGGCCGGCGCTGGACGCACCTGCGGCTCCGGCAGTACCCCGACGGCGGCATCGCCCGGCTGCGGGTGCACGGCGAGGTGGTGCCCGATCCGTCGTGGCTGGACCTGCTGGGCACCAGCGACCTGGGCTCCGCGCTGAACGGATGCAGCGTCGAGGACGCCTCGGACCGGTTCTTCTCCGACCCGGCCAACATCACCCTGCCCGGCATCTCGCTGAAGATGGACGACGGCTGGGAGGTGCGCCGGAGGCGGGACACCGGGCACGACTGGGTGCGGCTGCGCCTCGCCGCCGAGGGCGAGATCCGGGCCGTCGAGATCGACACGGCCAACTACAAGGGCAACGCGGCCGGTTGGGTCGCCCTGCACGGCTCGGCCGACGGGGGTGAGACGTGGAGCGAACTGCTGCCGCGCACCGCGCTGGAGCCCGACGCCCCGCACCGCTTCGCCCTCTCCGCACCTGCGGCGGTCACCCACGTACGCCTCGACGTGTTCCCGGACGGGGGCATCGCACGGCTCCGGCTGCACGGGGGTCTGACGGAGCGCGGGCGGGAGGAGCTGCGCCGGAAGTGCGCACGGTCCGCGCCGGACGGGCGGGACTGAGCGGGCGGGGCGGCGGTGGGCGACTCTGCTCGGCATTCGAACTCCCGTACTTTAGGGCAGGCTTGTCCGGCTTTGTCGACGAACTCGTAACAGAGGATTGGGAGTTGGGCCGGACGGGGGATTCGCCGGAGCATGACGTACGACACCCCGCTCTCTCCCTGTTCGTCCGGCGACCTCACCGGCGGCGCGCGCTGCCGGGTCGCCACGGCCCGTGCCCTGCGCGAGTTGGGCGTCACCGCCGCCGCGGCCGGTGAGCGCTGCCGTCCCGGAGGCCCCTGGCAGATGCTGCTGCCAGGGGTCTACCTGTTGCACGCGGGGCCGCCGACGAGCGAGGAGCGCCTGCACGCCGCCCTCCAGTACACCGGGCGCCTCCCCATCCCGACCCAGCCGGGACCGTCGCAGGCGGCCGACGCCGCGGGGTCCGGCGAGCCGCCCGGGGCCCGGCCCGAGCCCCAGCCCGAGGTGATGATCACGGGGCTGGCGGCGCTCGCGCTGCACGGGTTCGACGCCGCGCCGCCGCTGCGCGCGCTGGAGGAGATCGACGTTCTCGTCCCGCGCACCAGGCGGCTGCGTTCCATCGGGTGCGCCCGCATCGTGCGGGGGAGTGATCTGCCCGAGCCGGAGCAGATCACCGGCGTCCCCGTCGCCCCCGTGCCGCGTGCGCTCGCCGACGCGGTGGCCCGTACGCCGGACGCGCTCGCGGCGCGCCGGCTGCTGACCGAGGCCGTGCGCGGGGGGCACTGCGAAGCCCAGCCCGTCGTGCGGGAGTTGAGCAACGCGCGGCTGCTGGGCCGGCCGCACATGGTGGACGCCGTCGACAGCCTGCTCGCCGAGAGCCGGGCCGTCACCGAGGGGCTGCTCTACGACATGGTGTTCTGCCACGGGCTGCCCGACCCGTGCTGGAACGTCGACCTGCGGCTGCCCGGGGCGCCGTCGGTGGGCCGGGTGGACGCCTACTGGCCGGACGAGGCGGTGGCCGTGGAGATCGCCGCGGACGCGCACGGGCAGGGCGACAACGGGCCCTGGCCCGACCTCGCGCGGAAGCGGGAGGCGCTGGAACGTCTCGGGATCACCGTGGTGCACATCCCGCCGGGGCGGCTGCGGGAGGACCGGCGGCTGCAGGCCGCGATTGTGCGTACCGCGCTGATGGCGGCGGTGGAGCGGGCGCCCGCCGAGTACGTGGTCGTCCGGCCGTACTGAGCGGTGGCCGGGTGGCCGAGTGGCCGGGTGGCTGAGCCACTGAGCCGCCGTGACGTGTGCGCGGCAGGTTGGAGGAGTGGCCGAGTGGATGAGCCACTCGTCCTCCGGCCGGACGGGGCTCGTCGGGTGACCGGTTCACTGGCTGAGCCACTGGACCGGGCGCGTCGGGCAGAACTCGGCCTCCAGGAGGTCCAGGGTGTCGCCCGCCCAGTCGCCGTTGAGGTTGAACGCCGCCGTGTGGGAGCCGTCGGACGTGGTGACGGCGGTGGAGCGCGAGCCGTGGATGGTGCCGTCGTGGCCCCACACGGTCGTGCCGCAGGACAGGGTGCGCCGGGTCAGCCCCAGCCCGTACCGGCTGCCGTCGTCGGCCGGCACCGTCCGCTTCATCTCGGCCAGTTGCTCCGGCGGCAGCAGCTCACCGGTCATCAGCGCACGTACGAAGCGCACCAGGTCGTCGGTGGTCGAGATCATCTCGCCGGAGGCGCCGGCCAGTGACGGGTCGAGCGCGGTGACGTCGTGGACGGCGGGACGGCGGCCGGGCGCGAACAGCGTGGAGTAGGACCGCCCGTGATCGCCGCGTACGCGCGGGGAGTTGCCCGGGAGCGAGGTGCCGTCGAGGCGGAGGGGGCGCAGCACGCGCCGCTCGATCTCCTCCGCGTACGGGCGGCCGGTGACTTCCTCGACCACCATTCCGGCCAGGACGTAGTTGGTGTTGGAGTACTCCCAGTCGGTGCCCGCGGGGAAGTCGGCGGGGAGCCGGGTGGCGGTGCGCACCAGGTCCGACGGGCGGTGCGAATCGAACCTGTTCCGCAGGAACTCGCGGCTGAAATAGGCGTGCTGGAACTCCGGATCCTCCACGAAGTCCGGTACGCCGCTGGTGTGCTGGAGGAGCTGCCGCAGGGTGACCGGCGGGGCGCCGCCGTCCTCCGTCCGCTCCAGGACCCCCGGCAGCACGCTCTCGACCGGTGCGTCGAGGTCCAGTACCCGCTCCGCCTCCAGTTGCAGGAGGACGACGGCGAGGAACGGCTTGGTCAGACTCCCTATCCGGAAGCGGTCGTCGGGGAGCCGGGGACGCCGCGTCTCCCGGTCGGCCACCCCGGAGGCGCCGTTCCACACGCCGCCGCCGTCCTCGGCCTGACCCAGTACGCCGGGCAGCCGTTCCCGCTCCACGGCGGCGTCCATCGCGTCCTGGGTGGCGGAGTGCCCCATGTCGGCGGCCGCGGACGAGCTGACGGAGAGGGCCGCGACCGTCGCGGTCACCACCAGGGCCACGACAGTCGAACGGACGAACATGCCGAGTGACCCTAGCCGTTCGAAGATCACCAGGGAAAGCCCTGGTCAGGGCTGTTTCCTCAGGTGTTCGCGCGGTCGTCGCCGCGGGTGTCGGCGGATGATCCGGAAGGTTCGGATTGGGTGTTTCGCGACCGGTGGATGTGGCCGCCTCTGTGCTGTGTGACCGTTTTCGACGGACGGCTGTCGCCTTCGTCACCCCGCCGTCCCGCCCGCCAGACCACCAGCACGATCAGGACGCAGCCCGCGTACTGGGTGGGCGTGGGACGTTCGCCGAGTGCGCCGATGCCGATCGCCATGGCGAGCACCGGCTGGAGGAGCAGCAGGGTGGCCCCGGTGTCCGGACTGAGGCGCGGGAGCGCGGGGTTGATGAGCAGCCAGGCGAGCACCTGGCCGAAGAGCGCCATCGGGACGATCCAACCCCAGGCGGGCCAGCCGGGGTTGAGGTCGATGCCCGTCCAGGCGGCGCCCAGTACGCCGGAACCCACCGCGGCGCCGAGCGTCGACATGCAGACGGGAAGGAACATGTGCGGCCGGCCCGTCCCGTCCGGTTTCCGGTCCGTGCCCCGGGTGCCGCCGAGCCGGGTGAGGAAGAGGTAGCCCGCGAAGGCCACTCCGGCCGCGGTGCCGTACGCGACGCCGGAGACCGGCTCGCTGCCCGGCTCGGGGCTGCCGAGCGCACCGCTGGCCAGCGCCACCCCGGCCATCATCAGCGGCGCGGTGACCCAGAATCCCCGGGACAGCCGCGCCCCGGTGAGCACGGCGAGCAGCGGGAAGACGACGAGCTGGACGTTGAGCAGGACGGTGGCGATGGAGGCGCCCACGTCCTGGATGCTCTGCGACCAGAAGACGAAGTCCACGCCGAGCAGCAACCCGGCCCCCACGTCGAGCAGTTGGAGCCGCAGCGGTCTCCCGCCCGCCCTGCGGTACTCGGCGATTGCGAAGGGCGCGAGGACGAGCAGCGCCAGCACGCAGCGGAGGAACGCGGCCGTGCCCGCGTTCACCTGGGAGAGCTTGATGAACGTGCCCGAGGCCGAGGTGCAGGCCGAGCCGAGGACGACGAGCAGCGCGGGCCCCGGCCGTACCGGCAGCCGTGCGCGCAGGCCGGGGAGGCGTCCTCCCGGAGCCGTCGTACCGCCGTTCCCCCGCGTGCCGCTCTCCCGCCGTCCCATGTGCTTCACTCTGCCTGCGTGCACGAGAAAGCAAAAGCAACGATTTGTTGTCGGTACTGTTGAGCGCTTCTTACTGATTGGCCTGGCGCCCGTGTTCAACCTGGAGAGACTCCGCGTCCTCGACGCCGTCGCCGTCCACGGCTCCCTGGCCGCCGGCGCGCGGGCCCTGCACATCACCCCGTCCGGCGTCTCGCAGCAACTCGCCAAGCTGGAACGGGAGTCGGGCCACCGGCTGTTCGAGCCGCACGGCCGCACCGTCCGGCTCACCCACGCGGGCCGGGTGCTCGCCGCGTACGCCGCCCGCGTCGTCGCCCAGGCCGCGGCGGCCGAGGCCGACCTCGCCGATCTGGACGACGAGATCCTCGGCCCGCTGCGGCTCGGCGGCGTCGGCAGCGCCCTGCGCGCGCTCCTGCCGGACGTCCTGGCCTCGCTCACCGCCGCCCACCCGCGGCTGACGCCCACCCTGGTCGACGGCGAGGGCGTCGACATGATCCCGCGACTGGCCCGCGGCGACCTCGACCTGCTGCTCGTCGAGAGCTGGACGAACCGCCCGGTGCGGCTGCCGGAAGGGCTCGCGCTGCGCACGCTCGCCGTCGAGCCGGTGCACGTCGCGCTGAGCGAGCGGCACCCGCTCGCCGACCGCGGCACCCTCGACCTCGCCGCACTCGGCGACGAGATCTGGACCAGCTGCCCACCCGGCACGGAACCGTACGAGGCGCTGCTCCAGGCGATGCGCGCCCAGGGTCCCGAGCCCGAAATCCGCTACACGGTCAGCGAGTTCGCGACCCAGCTGGCCCTGGTCGCCGAAGGGCTGACGCTCGCCCTGCTGCCCGAGGCGGGCCAGCGCCCGGCCCCGCCCGGCGTCCGTTTCCTGCCCACCAGACCGTCGTTGGGGCGCGAGGTGATGGCGGTGTGGCGCGCCCGGGCGGAGAGCCCCGCCGTACGGGCCTGTGTCGGGGCACTGGCGGAACGGGCGGGGACGCGGGACTGAGCCTCAGCGCTTGGGGAGCAGCAGTTCGGTGTTCCGGTCGCCCGGTTCGCCCGCCAGGGTGTCCCGCGCGCCGGGGGCGTTGAAGGACAACTCCCGGTAGAGCGCGGCCAGTCCCGTCTGCGAGAGGTCCTCGAAGTCCGTGCCGTGCGGCGCCGCCGACTCGACGAGGCTGGTGAACAGCGACAGGGTGCCGTCCTTGTTGTCGGTCACCTCGACGATCCTGGCCAGCTGCGGGAAGTCGATGTGCGAGGCGGTGGAGATCTCCCAGAAGGTCTCGCGCGGGGTGATGGCGTTCTTGTGGCTGTGCCCGTTGATCCACGCCAGGACGTGCGGGTTGCGCCGCAGCAGGTCGACGACCTCGGGGCCGCCCTCCGGGGTGGTGCTGCTGGTGTGGTGGCTGAAGAGCAGGACGTAGCCGTCCTCGTGCCGTCTCAGCTGCCGCTCCAGCCAGCGGAGTTGCTCCGTGCCGACCCGGCCCTCGAAGTGGCCGTCCGGGCGGGTGGTGTCCAGGCTGATGCCGACGACGTCCTCGGATATCCGGAAGGTGTAGTACAGCCGGTCCTCCGCGACGGACTCCTCGGTGTAGCCGTGCCCCACGGGCCCGGCGCCGCGGAACTCGGGGCGCAGATGGGCCCGCAGGTATTCCTCCCGGGTGAACGGGGCGCGCTTCTCGTCGGCCGTCACCGGACGCATCTCGCGTTTCCGGGAGCGCAGCAGCTCCCGGAACAGCTCACCCTTCGGGTCGCCGCCCTCCTTCACCGTCTTCCACAGCTGCTCGCCCTCCTTCTCCGAGGCGAGCTCCATCAGCTTCCTGCCGCCCACCGAGAACTCCCCGAAGAAGCTGTCCCCGGACGCGTAGCAACCGCCGGGCAGCAGGTCGTGGTTGCCCACCGTGGAGTACCAGGGCAGCGTCAGGCCGGGGCTGTTCACCTCGCGGATGGCGGCCTGGAGGAAGCCGTCGAGTGCGGGGAAGCCCAGTGCCTTGTCGTCGTCCCTGAGCGTGTCGTCCGGGTGCCAGTACAGCTTCAGGCCACTGTTCTGCACGCCCTCGTAGCGGCGCGGGTCCCCGGTGTTGGGGGTGATCCGCCCGCCGCTCATGACGGTGAGGAACCATTCCAGTTCGGCCCGGCTGTTGTTGTCCGTGTTGTCGCCGGTGGTGACGACGAACGACAGCGGGGCGCCCGTCGCGGGCCCGCCCTTCAGGCCGTTCACCCGCTCGACCAGGGACACCGCGCCGGCCACCGACAGGGCCTCCTGCGGGCGCCAGGCGCTGCTGGTCTCGGTGCGCAGGTACTCGTAGCGCAGCGGGTGCTGCACGTCCACGATGTGCAGGTCGGTGAACTGGACGAACGAGGCCAGGGCCGTCCGCCTGTCCTCCCGCCCGCCGGAGGCGGAGGCCAGCTCGGTCCGTACCACCCGCTGCCACGCGGCGCCCCGCTCCAGCCGCAGATAGCCCTCGCCCGAACCGTCCCCGCGCGGCGCGGAGACGGCCTCCAGCGTCGTGCCGGACACCGACGGCGTCGCCGCCGTCCCGCGCGGCGCGAGCGGCCGCGCGCCGGGGACCGCGCGGGCCGTCGCGGGCTGGCCCGCCGTGGCCGTGCCCGCCGTGAGGCCGAGGCCCGAACCGAGCCCGGCGGCCGCGCCCGCGGCTGCGGTGGCGAGCAGGGTACGGCGGTCGAGTGCGAGACGGCTGCTGCGTGACATACGCGGTCTCCCGAGTGCGAACGCGTCCGGTGCGGCGGGGCCTGCCCCCGCCCAGGTGGATGCTTGGCAGCCGGAATGGCCTGCGGCTGAACGGCACGGGAACGCCGTACGCCCATTGGCCTCCCGCGACGTGCCGCACCCCGCCCGCCGGTACGCACGGAAAGCCGGTCGCGGCGGTCTTCCCGGTGCCCGGACCGCGCGGCGCCGGGCGTGGAAGGATGGCGGGACTACGACAGAACAGAGGCCCGCGAGAGTTGGGAGACCACACGTGCCTGGCACGAATCTGACACGAGAAGAGGCCCAGGAGCGGGCACGGCTGCTCACGGTGGACTCCTACGAGGTCGAGCTCGACCTCGGCGGGGCGCAGGAGGGAGGCACCTTCCGGTCGGTCACGACCGTCCGTTTCGACGTCGACGGGGACGCGCTCTCCGGGGCCTCCGGCACCTTCATCGACCTCGTGGCGCCGACCGTGCACGAGGCCGTCCTCAACGGCGAGTCCCTGGACCCCGGGCAGGTCTTCCAGGACTCCCGGATCGCCCTGCCGTCGCTCGTCGCGGGCCGCAACGAACTGCGGGTGACCGCCGACTGCGCGTACACCAACACCGGTGAGGGCCTGCACCGGTTCGTCGACCCGGTCGACGACCAGGCGTACCTCTACACCCAGTTCGAGGTGCCGGACGCCCGCCGCGTCTTCGCCAGCTTCGAACAGCCCGACCTGAAGGCCACCTTCCGGTTCACCGTGACGGCGCCGGAGGGCTGGAAGGTCATCTCCAACTCGCCGACGCCCGAGCCGGAGGGCGCCGCGAAGAACGTGTGGCGCTTCGCGCCCACCCCGCGCATCTCCACCTACATCACGGCGCTCATCGCCGGCCCGTACCACGAGGTGCACAGCAGCTGGGAGGGCCAGGGCAGGACGGTGCCGCTGGGCATCTACTGCCGCCCCTCGCTGGCCGAGTTCCTCGACGCGGACGCCATCTTCGCGATCACCCGGCAGGGCTTCGACTGGTTCCAGGAGAAGTTCGACTACCCGTACCCCTTCGAGAAGTACGACCAGCTCTTCGTGCCCGAGTTCAACGCGGGCGCGATGGAGAACGCCGGCGCGGTCACCTTCCGCGACCAGTACGTCTTCCGCAGCAAGGTCACGGACGCCGCCTACGAGAGCCGCTCCGAGACGATCCTGCACGAGCTGGCGCACATGTGGTTCGGCGACCTCGTCACCATGGAGTGGTGGAACGACCTCTGGCTGAACGAGTCGTTCGCCACCTACACCTCCATCGCCTGCCAGGTGCACGCCCCCGGCAGCCGCTGGCCGCACGCCTGGACGACCTTCGCCAACCAGCTGAAGACCTGGGCGTACCGGCAGGACCAACTGCCCTCCACGCACCCGATCATGGCGGACATCCGCGACCTGGACGACGTGCTCGTCAACTTCGACGGCATCACCTACGCCAAGGGCGCCTCCGTCCTGAAGCAGCTGGTGGCCTACGTCGGCATGGACGAGTTCTTCAGCGGCGTGCAGCGCTACTTCAAGCGTCACGAGTGGGGCAACACCCGCCTCGGCGACCTGCTCGGCGCCCTGGAGGAGACCTCGGGCCGCGACCTGACCGCCTGGTCGAAGGCGTGGCTGGAGACGGCCGGCATCAACGTCCTCCGCCCCGAGATCGAGACCGACGCCTCCGGCACGGTCACCTCCTTCGCCGTCCGCCAGGAGGCACCCGCCCTCCCGGCCGGCGCGAAGGGCGAGCCCACGCTCCGCCCGCACCGCATCGCCATCGGCGCGTACGAGCTCGAAGGCGGCAAGCTGGTGCGGACGGACCGGGTGGAGCTCGACGTCGACGGCGAACTGACCGACGTCCCCGCGCTGACCGGACGCAAGCGCCCCGCCGTCTTCCTGCTCAACGACGACGACCTCACCTACGCGAAGGTCCGCCTCGACGCCGAGTCCCTCGCCACCGTCACCCGGCACCTGGGCGACTTCACCGAGTCCCTGCCCCGCGCCCTGTCCTGGGCCTCCGCCTGGGACATGACCCGGGACGCGGAACTCGCCACCGGCGACTACCTGGACCTGGTGCTCTCCGGCATCGTCAAGGAGTCGGACATCGGCGTCGTGCAGTCCCTGCACCGCCAGGTGAAGCTCGCACTGGAGCTGTACGCGGAGCCCGGGAGCCGGGAGGCGGGGCTGCTGCGCTGGGCCGAGGCCGCGCTGGAGCAGCTGCGCGCCGCCGAACCCGGCAGCGACCACCAGCTCGCCTGGGCCCGCGCCTTCGCCGCCGTCGCCCGCACCGACGCCCAACTCGGCCTGCTGGCCGGGCTGCTGGACGGCACGGAGACGGTCGAGGGCCTCGCCGTCGACACCGACCTGCGCTGGGCGCTGCTCCAGCGGCTGGCCGCCACGGGCCGCGCCGGTGAGAAGGAGATCGCCGCGGAGCTGGAGCGCGACGCCACCTCGGCGGGCGAGCGGCACGCCGCGACGGCCCGCGCCGCCCGGCCGACCGCCGAGGCGAAGGCCGAGGCGTGGGCGTCCGTCGTCGAGCGGGACACTCTGCCCAACGCGGTGCAGGAGGCGGTCATCGGCGGCTTCCTCCAGACCGACCAGCGGGAACTCCTCGCCCCGTACACGGAGAAGTACTTCGCCGTGGTCAAGGACGTCTGGGAGCAGCGCAGTCACGAGATGGCGCAGCAGATCGCCGTCGGCCTGTACCCGACGCTCCAGGTCTCGCAGGACACCCTGGACGCGACGGACGCGTGGCTCGCGGGCGCCTCGCCCAGCCCCGCGCTGCGGCGTCTGGTGACCGAGTCCCGGGCCGGGGTGGAGCGCGCGCTGAAGGCGCAGCGCGCGGACGCGGCCGCCGGCTGATCCGTCCCGCCCGACGGCGAAGGGCCCCCGGACTCCGAGGAGTCCGGGGGCCCTTCGCCTGTGGGGAGGCAGGTGGTGCGGTGTGACAGGTGCGGTGTGGCGTGGTGCGCGTGGCGCTGCTGCGCGGGTGCCGTTACTTGGCGTATGCCGTCTGGCCGTACGCCGCCTGGCCGAAGAAGAACTGGGCGAGGCCGTTGGCCCACAGCTGGTCGACCTTGGCGGACTCCTGCGCGTTGGGCTTGTCGTTGGTGCAGGACGGGCCGGGGCCGCCGCCGGACATCAACTCCTCGCAGGGGCCCTGGTAGTTGTCCGGCAGGCCGAGCACGTGACCGGTCTCGTGCGAGGTCACGCGGTTGGAGTCGAACTCCTTGTTCTGCTTGTAGTCCAGGAAGATGAAGCCGTTGCCGTGCCCGTCCGTCTGCGCGTACGAGCCGCGCGGGTCGTCGCCCTCGCGGTACTCGAAGCTCGCGTTGCTGCCCTCCTGCAGCTGGACGTTCTTCACGGCCGAGTTCCACACCTGGGTGCTGTTGGCTATCTGGCTCTTGAACGTCGGGGCCTTGCTGGCGTCGTAGGTCACCGTGACCTGCTGGATGCCGGGTTCGGCCTTCTGCTTCTCCAGGGCGTGCTTCATGACGGCCCTGAAGAACGCCTCGTTGCCCTTCTGGTTCTCGCCCGTGTAGCCCGCGCGCTGGACGCCGGAGGCGTCGGACTCGGCCGCACCCTGCGCGGCGGTGACGGTGCCGGAGGAGCCGGCCGGTGCCGCGGTCGAGGCGCCCGTCGCGCCCAGTCCCAGGCTCGCCGCCAGGCCGAAGCCGAGCGCTGCGGTGAGTGCGGTCTTCCGGTATCTCATGGGGGGTCTCCTTGTCGTCCGTGGCACCGGCCGCCGCAGGGCAGGACGCGGCCCGCCGGCGCCACCGGCGTACTCTGCTGCCGGAGAGTCTGTGCGAGACGGCACGGCCCCGGGATGATGGCAAGTGGCGATAGCGCGGCCCCATCACCCGATGTGCGCCAGATGTTCGGCCTGCGGCCACGGGGGCGATCCGTGGCCGTGAGACGTCTGGTGTGACATGGACACGCGCCGTATGCTCCGACGCGTGGAGCTCGAAGTGAGGCACCTTCGTGCGCTGTGCGCGATAGCCGAGACGGGCAGTGTGCACAAGGCGGCCCGGCAACTGGGCATGACGCAGCCCTCGTTGACGACGCAGCTCCGCCGCATCGAACAGTGCGTAGGGGGCCAGCTCTTCTTCCGCGGACGCTCCGGCAGCACCCCCACCCCCTTAGGGCGCTCGGTGCTGAGCCGGGCCCGCCCGATCATCGCCGAGATGGCCGCACTCGTCAGCGAGGCGCAGGAGGCGGCGGGACGCGCGGCGGGGGAGCGGCTGCGGATCGGCAGCACCGGCTCGCCCGCGGTGCCCGGCTGGCTGCGCCGCATCCACGACCGGCTCCCGGAGACGGACACCACCATCCACATGGACGTCTCCGCCAACGCGCTGCTGCGGATGGTGGCCGCCAACCAGCTCGACGCGGCCTTCGTGCACGAGGTCGAGGGCGTCCCGCTGTCCGTGCCGGAGGGGCTGGAGACGCGCGTACTGGTCGAGCGGGAGCCGCAGTTCGTGGCGCTGCCCTCGGGCCACCCGGCGGCCGGTGAGCCGGCGCCCCGCCTCACCGACCTCGCCGACTCCCGCTGGATGGTGGACCCGAGCGTCGACGGCGACTGGCCGGGCCTGCGCCGGGTGTTCGCCGAGGCGGGCATCGAACCGCGGGTGGTGTTCGGCGACTATCTGGCCGCCGCCGACCTGGTCGCCTCCGGCGAGGTGGTCATCGCCTGCCAGCCCACCGCACGCGCCCGCCCCGGCACCGTCATCCGTCCGCTGTGCGGCGACCCGCTCGCCGTACGGCTGCTGCTCGCCACCAGGACGGCACCGGGGACGCGCCGCACGGCACCCGGAGGCACGGACGCGCTCTTCGACGACCTGGAGTCCGCGTACGCCGAGGTCGCCCGCGCCAGCGAGAGCTACCGCCGCTGGCTCCAGGGCGGCAGCGGCGACTCACCGCTGCTCACGCCCGTGGTGGCCTGAGCGGACCGGGTCGCTGCCCAACTCCCCTGCGGCACAGGCTGTTTGGCGGCGACCCGGTTTCCCGTCAGATCCGCGGTACGCCGTCGGCCGCGCGGAGGCCCGTGGCGCCCGCGTCGCACTCCTGGGCGCGCAGCGCCCGCGCCAGGTCGTCCCGGGACTCCAGCACGAGCCGGCGCAGCGCGGGGGCCGCGTCCTCGTGCGCGGCGAGCCAGGCGTCGGTGGCGTCCAGGGTGGCCGGGTCGTCCTGGAGCGAGGGGTACAGGCCGCGCACGATCGCCATCGCGATCTCGATGGAGCGGGTGCGCCACACCTCCTCCAGCGCCGCGAAGTAGCGCTCCGTGTACGGCGCGGTCAGCTCGCGCTGCCCCGGCTGGGCGAAGCCCGAAATGGTGGCCTCCACCAGAGCGTTGGAGAGCTTGTCCGAGGCCACGACAGAGGCCCACGCCTGGTCCTTGACCGCGGCGGACGGACGCGAGGCCAGGCAGCGCACCTGGTGCCGCTTGCCCGACGCCGTGTCGTCCCGCGCCAGTTCGGCGCCGATCACCTGCTCGTCGGCCACCCCCTCGGCGGCGAGGGTGCCCAGGAAGGACCAGCGCAGCTCCTGGTCGATGTCCAGACCGTCGATCCGCGCGCTGCCCGCCAACAGCCCCTGCAGCAGCCGCAGATCGTGCTCGCGCACCGCGACCCCGGCGAAGAACCGAGCCCAGGCGAGCTGGTGGCCGCTGCCGGGCTCGGCCTGCCGCAGCCCGCTGACCGCGCCCTCGGCCAGCGCCTGCTGCCCCTCCTCGCGCCAGGACGGGTCCACGTAGTGCGTGACGGCGGTCCGCACCCAGGCGTGCAGCATCTGGAGCACGCCGATGTCCGTCTCACGGCCAGCGAAGCGCAGCACCAGGGAGACGAAGTCGCGGCCGGGCAGCAGCCCGTCGCGGGTCAGGTTCCACATCGCGGACCAGCACAGGGCGCGGGCCATGGGGTCGGCGAGCTCGCCGAGGTGGTCCCGGAGCGTCGCCAGGGACACCTCGTCGAAGCGCACCTTGCAGTACGTCAGGTCCGCGTCGTTCACCAGGACCAGGTCGGGGCGTTCGCTGCCCGCCAGTTCGGGCACCGTCGACCGGGCGCCGGTGACGTCGGTCTCCGCACGCGCGTAGCGCACCAGGGCGCCGTCCGCGTCGCGCCGGTACAGGCCCACGGCGACGCGGTGCGGGCGCAGGACGGGCTGCTCCCCGCCGGCCTCCTGGAGCACGGCCAGCTCGGTGACGCGGCCCTCGGCGTCGTAGGTCACCTGCGGGGTGAGGGTGTTGACGCCCGCGGTGCCCAGCCACGCCCCGGCCCATTCGCCCATGTCCCGCCCGGAGGTCTCCTCCAGGACGGAGAGCAGGTCCCGCAGCGTGGTGTTGCCCCAGGCGTGCCGCTTGAAGTACCGCCGCGCGCCCTCCATGAACGCCTCGCGCCCCGCGTAGGCCACCAGCTGCTTGAGGACGGAGGCGCCCTTCGCGTACGTGATGCCGTCGAAGTTGAGCTTCGCGTCCTCCAGGTCACGGATGTCGGCCGTCACCGGGTGGGTGGAGGGGAGCTGGTCCGCGCGGTACGCCCAGGCCTTGCGGCGGTTGGCGAAGGTGATCCAGCCGTCCGAGAAGCGCGTCGACTCGACCAGCGCGAGCGCGCCCATGAAGTCGGCGAAGGACTCCTTGAGCCACAGGTCGTCCCACCACTCCATGGTGACCAGGTCGCCGAACCACATGTGCGCCATCTCGTGCAGGATGACGTTCGCTCGGCCCTCGTACGACGCCTGCGTCACCTTGCCGCGGAAGACGAACTCCTCGCGGAAGGTCACACAGCCCGGGTTCTCCATGGCGCCGATGTTGTACTCCGGCACGAACGCCTGGTCGTACTTCCCGAAGGGGTAGGGGAAGTCGAAGTGGTCGTGGAAGAAATCCAGTCCCTGCTTGGTGACGGTGAAGATGTCGTCCGCGTCGAAGTGCTTGGCCAGCCCCTTGCGGCACAGCGCCCCCAGCGGCACCTCCAGCTTGTCGCCGCCCGGCAGCTTCCGCTTGTAGGTGTCCGTGACGTAGTGGTACGGACCGGCGACGACGGCGGTGATGTACGTGGAGACCGGCCGCGTCCGCGCGAAGCGGTGCAGCGCCGCCGCCCCGTCGTCCAGCGGGCGGGGCTCGCCCAGCGCCGCGCCGTTGCTCAGCACCGTCCAGCCGGCGGGCGCGGTGACGGTGAAGTCGAACGGGGCCTTCAGGTCCGGCTGTTCGAAGTTGGCGAAGACGCGGCGCGCGTCGGCCGGCTCGTACTGGGTGTAGAGGTAGACCTCGCCGTCCTCGGGGTCGACGAAGTGGTGCAGCCCCTCGCCGGTGCGGCTGTAGGCGCAGGACGCGTCGACGGTCAGCTCGTTCTCGGCGGCCAGCCCGCCCAGCGCGATCCGCGCGCCGTCGAAGGCGGTGTCGGCGTTCAGCGAGCGGCCGTTGAGCGTCACCGAGTGGACGGAGGGCGCGACCAGGTCGACGAAGGTGTCCGCGCCGGGCTCGGCGCAGCGGAAGCGGATCGTCGTCGTCGAACGGAACGTGCGGGGGCCGCCGTTCGGCGGGGGAGCGGTGGCTGAGCGCAGATCCAGCGCCACCTCGTACCCGTCGACGGACACCAGCCGGGCCCGCTGCCGCGCCTCGTCACGGGTCAGGTTCTCTCCGGGCACTACGTGACTCCCTCGTCTCGCATGTCGAACAGTCCGGATCAGCATCGCATGCGGTAGTGGTGCACCCGCGGCACACACCGGCCCGGACGCCGGGATGGGGCGGCCCGGCGCGGGAATGGCGGCGGGCCGCCCCGCGTTCCCGTTGCGTCGGTACCGTCCGTACGCGTCACACGCCGGTGCCGCACCATCCCGTATGTCCATTCCGCACGAGGAGTTCATGGCCATGCCCGAGAAGACCCCCGCCGATTTCTGGTTCGACCCGCGCTGCCCGTGGGCGTGGCTGACGTCGCGCTGGATGCTGGAGGCGGAGAAGGTCCGTGACGTGGAGGTCCGCTGGCACGTGATGAGCCTGGCCGTCCTCAACGAGAACAAGCTGGACGAACTCCCCGACGAGTACCGCGAACTGCTCACGCAGGCATGGGGCCCGGTGCGGGTCTGCGTCGCCGCCGAGCAGAAGTACGGCAACAAGGTCCTCGGCCCGCTCTACACGGCGCTGGGCACCCGCTTCCACCCGCGCGGCGAGGAACAGAGCCGCGAACTGTACGTCAGCGCCCTGGAGGAGGCCGGCCTCCCGGCCGAGCTCGCGGACGCGGCCGACTCCACCGAGTACGACGAGGTGCTGCGGGCCTCGCACAAGGAGGGCATCGACCTCGTCGGCCAGGACGTCGGCACCCCGGTCATCGCGGTCCCCGGCGCGGACGGCGAACGGCTGGGCTTCTTCGGCCCCGTCGTCACCCCGGCCCCGAAGGGCGAGGCGGCCGGACGGCTGTGGGACGGCACCCTGCTGGTGGCCTCGACCCCCGGCTTCTTCGAGATCAAGCGCACCCGCGACACCGACCCCGTCTTCGACTGAGCCCCGCGCACGGCAGGAGGGCCCCCGTACGTCACGTCCGTACGGGGGCCCTCCCTCTGTGCGCCGCCTGCCCTGTGAGCGGTGAGAAGACGATCACGAGGACAGGGGGTTCTCCGGCGTACCGGCGTCAGGGCGCCAGCAGCAGGTTGTTCGCGCGCTCCTTGGCGGCGGTGTAACGCCGGGCCACGTCCTGCCAGTTGACGACGCGCCACATCGCCTCGACGAAGTCCACCTTCTGGTTGCGGTACTGCAGGTAGAAGGCGTGCTCCCAGGCGTCGAACACCAGGATCGGGACGGAGCCCTGGCCGACGTTGCCCTGGTGGTCGTAGACCTGCTCGACGATGAGGCGGCCGGTGACCGGCTCGTACGCGAGGACGCCCCAGCCCGAACCCTGCGTCGTGGCGCTGGCCTTGCTGAGCTGGGCCTTGAACTTCGCGAACGAGCCGAAGGACTCGTGGATCGCGTCCGCCAGCTCGCCGGTGCCGTCCTTCTCCAGCGGCTCCCCGCCACCGTCACCGGTCATGTTCTGCCAGTAGATGGAGTGCAGGATGTGCCCGGAGAGGTGGAAGGCCAGGTTCTTCTCGAGGCCGTTGATGTTGCCCCACTGGTCCTTGTCACGCGCCTCCGCTAGCTGCTCCAGCGTGTCGTTGGCGCCCTTCACGTACGCGGCGTGGTGCTTGTCATGGTGCAGCTCGATGATCTCGCCGCTGATGACCGGCTCCAGCGCGGAGTAGTCGTACGGCAGATCCGGAAGTGAATAGGTAGCCATATGCGGTCCCCTCCGCTATTGCACATTACTTGCAAGAAGAAGTTAGCAGCAAGAGCGCATACGACTGCGGAGCGACCCCTCCATCAGGGGCCGCTCCGCAGGTCGTCGGGGGTTTCGCCGGGTCAGTTCCCGCTGCCGCCCGCGCTGTTGTCGCTGTCACCGGCACCGCTGCCGCCGTCCTCGGCGGGGGCGTCCTCCTTGGCGAGGGCGACGCCCGTCGCCGGGACGGCGGCCTCGCCCGCCGGGGCCGCGCCCTCGGCGGAGCGGGCGCGCAGCTTCTGGCGCAGCAGCCCGACGACGGCGAGGACGACGGTGAGCCCCGCGGTGAAGGCCAGCTGGGTCCTGGTGTCCCCCTCGCGCAGCATCAGCCCGAGCACCGCGACGATGCCGACGATCGCCACGCAGGTCAGCCACGGGAAGCCCCACATCTTCACGACGAGCTTCTCCGGCGCCTCACGCTCCAGCCGGCGGCGCGTGATCAGCTGCGAGACGGCGATGAAGCCCCAGACCACGAGCGTCGCGGCGCCGACCATGTTCAGCAGCCACAGGAACACCGTGTCCGGCCACCAGTAGTTGAAGAGCACCGCGACGAAACCGATCACCGAGGAGGCGATCACCGCACGCCGCGGAACCCCGCCCCGGCTGACCTTGCCGAGGAAGGCAGGACCCTCGCCGCGGTCGATCAGCGAGAAGGACATCCGGGAGGCGCCGTAGATGTTCGCGTTCATCGCGGACAGCAGGGCCACCAGCACCACGATGTTCATCAGCTGCGCGGCGGCCGGAATGCCCACGTAGTCGAGCACCGCGGCGTAGGGGCCCGCGAGCACCGACTTGTCGTCCCACGGGATCAGCGTGACGATCACCAGCATCGAACCGACGTAGAAGATCGCGATACGCCACACCGCGGTACGCACGGCCTTGGCCACACCCCGCACCGGGTTCTCCGACTCGGCCGCCGCGATCGTCACCGTCTCCAGGCCGCCGTACGCGAAGACCGAGGCGAGCAGGCCGACCACGAGACCGTTGGCGCCGTTCGGGAAGAATCCGCCCTCGCCGGTGAGATTGCTGGCGCCCGGCGCCTCGACACCCGGCACGACCCCTATCACCGTGAAGACGCCCAGCAGCAGGAACGCCGTGATCGCGAAGATCTTCAGTGCGGCGAACCAGAATTCGGCCTCACCGAAGTTCCGCACGGCTACCAGGTTCGTCCCGCAGAAGAGGGCCATGAACAGCGCGACCCACATCCATGATTCGGTGCCGGGAAGCCAGCCCGTCATGATGTCGGCCGCCGCCGTCGCCTCCGTCGCGATGGCCACGCACAGCAGCGTCCAGTAGATCCACCCCGAGGTGAATCCGGCCCACGGCCCGAGCGCGCGCTGGGCGTGCACGGAGAAGGAACCGGAGGCCGGGTGCGCCGCGGACATCTCGCCGAGCATGCGCATCACGAGCATGACAAGCGCACCCGATGCGGCATAGGCGATGACGATCGACGGACCGGCGGCCGCGATGCCCGCGCCCGAGCCGACGAAGAGGCCGGCGCCGATGACGCCGCCCAGGGCGATCATCGAAAGGTGGCGCTGCTTGAGGCCGTGAGAGAGGGAAGGTTTCGCCGGATCGGCGCCCGCAGAGTTCTGCGGACCCTGAGGAGGCGGCGCGTCGGAAAGCGCGGTGCGCGACATGTATGGCCGTTCCTGGGGATTGAGGGGAAGAGAAACTGGTCCGTGTTCCGCACGGATCAGTGTCGGCAGCCTCTCGCGGCACTTCAATAGCCGTGCATAACGTTCCGGCATCCGGACGGGACCTCACGGGTCGTAGCCGGATGATACGGGCGGAATGTATCCGCGATGCCGCCGGGGGTCCAGGGAAAACCCCCGCGCATTGCCGCCGATTCCGGGCCGCCCCCGTTTCCGGGCCCGCAGCGCACCGGAACAAGTTTTGCCGCTCCGCTTTGTCACCAAGCTCACGCCGTCATACGGGCCCCCGTCGGCTAGCGTCGAACAGTCCGCGCACCGACGACATACAGGGAGTCACCTCGATGAGCGCCCTCACCCCCACCGCGACCGCACTGCGCCCCGGCGCCGTGCTCGCCGACCTCTTCCCCGCCGCGTCCGCCGCGCGCGCCCGCACCCGTGACGCGGCCTTCGTCGTCGGCGGTGCCGCGATCACCGGCATCGCCGCGCAGATAGCCCTGCCCGTCCCCGGCTCCCCGGTGCCCGTCACCGGCCAGACCTTCGCCGCGCTGCTCGTCGGCGCCGGTCTCGGCGCGGGCCGCGGGTTCCTCGCCCTGGCGCTGTACGCGCTCGCCGGCGTCGCCGGGATGCCCTGGTTCGCCGAGGCCCAGTCCGGCATGGGCGCCCCCTCGTTCGGCTACGTCCTCGGCATGCTGATCGCCGCCACCATGGTCGGCGCCCTCGCCCGCCGCGGCGGCGACCGGGGCGTGCTGCGCACCGCCGGGACGATGGCGCTCGGCACGGCCGCCATCTACGCCGTCGGCGTCCCCTACCTGGCCTTCGCCACGGGCATGTCGCTGGGCGAGTCCCTCGCCGCCGGGCTCGTGCCGTTCCTCATCGGTGACGCGCTCAAGGCCGCGCTCGCCATGGGTGCGCTGCCCACCGCGTGGAAGCTCGTCGGCCGCCGCGGCTGACGTTCCCCCTCGCCGCGCCCCGCTCGCGCCCTGCCGCCGCGGTGGCGCGAGGGGGCGGCGAGGCCGGGCGGCGGGCGTCATAGACTCGCCCCATGCGCGTGTACCTCGGCTCCGATCATGCCGGATATGAACTCAAGAACCACCTCGTCGACTGGCTGAAGTCCGCCGGGCACGAGCCCGTCGACTGCGGCCCGCACATCTACGACGCCGACGACGACTACCCGCCCTTCTGCCTGCGCGCCGCCGAGCGCACCGTCGCGGACGGCGAGGCCCTCGGCATCGTCATCGGCGGCTCCGGCAACGGCGAGCAGATCGCCGCGAACAAGGTGAAGGGCGCCCGCTGCGCCCTCGCCTGGAGCGAGGAGACGGCGGCGCTCGGCCGCGAGCACAACAACGCCAACCTCGTGAGCATCGGTGCGCGGATGCACACCACCGACGAGGCGGTGAAGTTCGTCGAGACCTTCCTGAAGACGCCGTACTCCGAGGGCGAGCGCCACACCCGCCGCATCGAGATGCTCGCGGACTACGAGACCAGCGGGAAGCTGCCCGCCGTTCCGGCCCACCACCCGCAGCAGGACTGATGCCCGAAGGGCACACGATCCACCGGCTGGCCGCCGATCACGAGCGCGTGTTCGGCGGCCGGTCCGTCTTTGCCGCCAGCCCGCAGGGCAAGTTCGCCGACGGCGCCGCGCTCCTCGACGGACAGGTGATGACGGGCTCCGACGCCCACGGCAAGCACCTCTTCCTCGGCTTCGAACCCGTCGGCTGGGTGCACGTCCACCTCGGCCTGTACGGCAAGTTCGGCTTCGGCACCGGCCCCGCACCGGCCCCCGTCGGCCAGGTCCGGCTGCGGCTGGCGACCGAGGAGGACTACGCGGACCTGCGCGGGCCCACCCGCTGCGCCCTCGTCACCGACGAGGAGAAGCAGGCCGTCCACGACCGCCTCGGCCCCGACCCGCTCCGCGCCGTGCACACCT
This sequence comes from Streptomyces sp. HNM0574, assembly GCF_012726235.1. Classification (GTDB taxonomy): domain Bacteria; phylum Actinomycetota; class Actinomycetes; order Streptomycetales; family Streptomycetaceae; genus Streptomyces. The sequence continues at coordinate 26,728 of NZ_JAASAH010000002.1, read as the reverse complement.
ACTCCGGCAGCGAACCGGCCGTCGACGGCCCCGGCACCGACCCCGATGTCGCCTGGGCGCGGATATCCCGCAGCAGGACGACCGTCGCCGCGCTGCTGATGGACCAGAAGGTCATCGCGGGCGTCGGGAACGTCTACCGGGCCGAGGTCCTCTTCCGTCAGGGCATCGACCCGTACCGCGCCGGCCGCGACCTCACCCGGCGCGAATGGGAAGCCGTCTGGGACGACCTCGTCGGATTGATGCGCGAGGGCGTACGGAACAACCGCATCGACACCGTGCGCCCCGCACACCTGCCGGAGGCCATGGGACGCGCACCGAGGGTGGACGACCACGGCGGCGAGGTGTACGTCTACCGCAGGGCCCTGCGGCCCTGCCACATCTGCGGCAGCGAGATCCGCACCGCCGATCTCGCTGCGCGCAACCTCTTCTGGTGCCCGGGCTGCCAACGCCGCTGACCAGCACATCCGCCGCCGCGGCCCGGGCCGGCCCGGTGCCCATCTCCCGCGTACCGCGGGTGAGTTGAGCGGACGCCCGCGGTGCCGGACCGGCAACGCCCGGACCGCCGCGGTCACTTCGGACGGCGAGGGGGCGCCGCCACGCGCGCGCCCGCCGCCCGCACCGCCCCGAGAGGGCCGACGCCGCCTCCGCGCAGGTATCCGCGCACGGTGTGCGCCGGGCACGGACGGCGCCGGGAATCGACGTGCCGCAGGGGGTGTGGATAAGGTCCCGGGGCATGGCGGCACGTCGTCCGGGCTTCTCACCCCTGGCGGCCCGGTGGCAGCGGACGCGCAAGGCTCTGCACCGGGCCCGCACCAGCATGCGCCGGTCCGCCGTCGACTACTTCAGGGGCGGCACGTCCGACTGGTTCGCCTTCGTCACGCTGCTCCTGGCGATCGTCCTGCTCACCGCGGCAACCGTCCAACTCCCGCTGTGGAGCGCCCCCGAGGCCCTCGTGCTGCCCATCATCGCGGGCGGTCTGCTGCTGCGCCCGTCCAACCTGATCGCGCTGTACGCGGCGGGCGCCGTCGCCCTCGTCGTCGAGTCCTCGGTGCTCGGCCCCTTCGAGGACGGCGCGGGCCGGGTCACGCCCGGCACCGTCCTGGTGGTCGCCGCGGCCGGGCTCTCGGGGCTGCTCGTCGCGCAGTTCCGCAGCCGGGTCGGGGTGCCCTGGCGGCGCGGCGGCACCATGCTCTTCGACCTGCGCGAGCGCATCCGGGTGCAGAGCAAGCTGCCCAAGCTGCCGCCCGGCTGGCACCGCGAGATGGCGCTCCGCCCGGCGGGCGGGCAGTCCTTCTCCGGGGACTTCGTGGTCGCCGCGCGTACCGGCCCGGGCAACCGCATCCTCGAACTCGTCCTCACCGACGTCTCCGGCAAGGGCATGGACGCCGGCTCCCGCGCGCTGCTGCTCTCCGGCGCCTTCGGCGGCCTCCTGGGCTCCCTGCCGCCGCACGCCTTCCTGCCCGCCGCCAACGGCTACCTGCTGCGGCAGGACTGGCAGGAGGGCTTCGCCACCTCCGTCCACCTCGTCCTCGACCTGGACAGCGGCGACTACGAACTGTTCTCCGCCGGACACGTCCCGGCCCTGCACCGCACCGCCGGAACCGGCACCTGGGAGGAGAAGGCGGGGGACGGGCCGCTGCTCGGCGTCTACGACGGCGCCCAGTTCGACCCGGTCAAGGGCACCCTGCGGAACGGCGACGTCCTGATGCTCTTCACCGACGGACTCGTCGAGACCGCCGAACGCGAGCTCTCCGACGGCATGGACCGCCTCACCGGCGCCGCCGACCGGTACGTCGCCCCCGGCTTCCACGGCGCCGCCTGGCACCTGATCGAGTCCGTGGCCCGTGACGTCAACGACGACCGCGCCCTGCTCCTCCTCCGCCGCGACTGACCCGGCCACGGCACGGCCGGGCCCCGTGAACGGACGAAGGGCCCGCGGGACCGAAGTCCCGCGGGCCCCGCACGTCACCGGGCCGGTGTCACACGCCGTGCCTCACACCACGCGGGACTGCTGCGCGTGCTCGGACTGCGCGGAACCCGCCTGCCCGCTCTGCGAACCGGCGTCCGCGCCCTGGGCCCCGGCTCCGGACGCGACGGCCGCGCCCTCGCCGGAACCTGCCTGACCGCCGGGCGCCGACTGCTCGCGCTTGCGCGCCTCCGCCGCCGGATCGGGCCGGAAGAACCACTTCATCTCCGGCTCCATCGCGAAGCGGAAGACCTTGCGCACGGGCGCGGTGCACAGCAGCGTCATCATCACGGCGGCGAGCACGGTGATGGCGACCCGGCTGAGCGGATGATCCACCCAGGCCATGTCGTACCAGTCGAACTCGCGGGAGATCTTGATCGGGTAGATGTGCAGCAGGTACGCGTACAGCGTCCCGGCGCCCAGCGCCGTGAACCACATGTGGCGACGCGGCACCCAGGCCAGGAAGCACACCGTCATCACCAGGCCGCAGCCGAAGACGGCCAGGTACATCACGAGCCCCACCCAGGCGGGGACGCCCAGGTCCTGCGCGGCCTTGTCGTGCAGGAACCAGCCCTTCGACATCCGGGGCACCGCCCAGTACGCGAAGACCAGCGCGACCAGGGCGGCGGCCGCGGTGACCGGACGCATCCCCTTCCGCTTCACCATCTCGAAGTGCTCGGGCCGCAGTTGGAGCCCCAGCACGAAGAACGGCAGGAACTGCAGCACCCGCATCAGGTTCAGGTCGCCCGAGACCGTCGGCGTGACGCTCGCGGCGGCACCGATGGCGAGCGCGACGGGCAGCGGCCAGCGCAGGTTCTTCCAGATGGGCGTCGTCAGCCGCCACAGGAAGAGCGCGATCAGGAACCACAGCGCGAAGCCGGGCTCCTGCAGGTGGAACTCGCGGTCCGGGTTGTCCGTCGCCCACCGCATGAAAAAGGTGTAGACGACCTGGAAGATCACATACGGAACCGCGACCCCGGTGATCAGCCGCTGGATCTGTTTGGGTTTGCCCTGGAAACTTCTGGACAGATAGCCGGAGATGATGATGAACGCCGGCATGTGGAACGTGTACAGCACGAAGTAGAGGGCGCCGGCCGTGCGGCTGTCGTCGCGCAGCGGGTCCCAGGCGTGACCGACGGCCACGAGCAGGATCGTGAGGTACTTGGCGTTGTCCAGAAAAGGATCACGCTGCTTGCCCGCGGGCTTTCCCTTCTCCGGCGCGGAGGAGCCCTTCGGCGACGCGTGACGCGCCGCCCGGGCCTTCTCCGGGCGGGCGGGGGGAAGCGGGTTGCGCTCATTACCGGCGTGCAACATCTGCCGCACGATAGCCCTCACACCTGTTGCCCGTAAATTCTTGTCACGGTTCCTCGACAACTTCCCGCCGGGTCATTTCGTCACCCTCGAAAGGGGTCTTGAACAGCCACGACGGGTTTCCTCGCAGCTCGGAACGTTGTCCGGGGAGCCGTAAGTCGTCCGGATACGGGCGAGTTGAGGGTTCTGCCCCCTTGCGCCCCGTCCCTCCGGGCCTCTCGGGCCGCGCCGCCGCGAGTGTGTCCTACTCCACAATCACCGTGCCCCGCGCCGGGGTTCACCGCCCCGTCCCCGTGATCTCCTCGCTTTCCCCCGCTTCTTCCCAGGATTTTCCCGCCCCGTGACGGGCCGCGTATGCGCTGCGTACGCCGGTGATCCCGGTCCGTGGCGGGTGCGGGGGCGTGCTCGCGGGTGCGCGCGCCGTGTGTACGCCGTGCCGCGCTGGGGCAAGAACCGCAACGACCAGTGACCGGCCCCGTCCGCGGGGCTGCCCGGCCACGGGTCGACAAAGAGTCACCCGGCTCCAGCCGTACGGGAGTTGGTGGCACGATGGTGTCCGGCGGGGGTGGGAATCAGTGACGGCCCCCGGTCCGGGTGAGGTGTACCGACCGCGAGGGTGTGATCAGTTGTGGCCATTTCACTGTCTGTAGTGGTGCTGTTGGCAGTCATCATGGTCGTTCTGATCCGGGGCAAATCCCTGAAGCCCGGACCCGCCGTCGTGGCGGTGCTCTTCGGCTTCTTCCTCGCCTCCAGCGGCATCGCCCCGTCGATAAACCGCTTCCTCAACTCGATCGCCGACACGATCAACGGCATCAGTCTCTGACACTCCCTGAGTGCGGGAAGCCCGCGGCAATCCGTGCGCGCCGTATTGCGCGCACGGAACGCGGTCAACCGCGCACGGCGGCAGGGCAATTGTGATCACGCCGGCGGAACGAACGCCGGGTACGCGGCGCACAAACAGAACGGCCCGGCTCCCCCGAGAGGAGCCGGGCCGTTCTGTGTGGAGCGGGCGACGGGAATCGAACCCGCGTAGCTGGTTTGGAAGACCAGGGCTCTACCATTGAGCTACGCCCGCGAGCGGCGCGCTGCTGACGCCGGGCCTGAGACTACCAGCCCCCGAGGGGCCTCAACCCGGGCCCAGGACGTCCGCCGAGCGGCACAGACGCACTGTACGGCATGTACTCTACGTGTCGCACCGACGGGGTGTGGCGCAGCTTGGTAGCGCGTCCGCTTTGGGAGCGGAAGGTCGTCGGTTCGAATCCGGCCACCCCGACCACGTACTATGAAAGACGCGCGTGCCTGTGTCGTGTCCGCATACGAGTCGCATCACATACGGGGCGCCCTCTCAAAGAACTACCCCCAGAAGTCAGCCCCAAGGAGACCGACCGTGAAGAGCGCCGTGGAGACCCTGAACCCGACCCGGGTTCGGCTCACTGTCGAGGTGCCCTTCGAGGAGCTCAAGCCCAGCCTCGACGCGGCGTACAAGAAGATCAACGAGCAGGTCTCTGTGCCTGGCTTCCGCAAGGGCAAGATCCCTGCGCGAGTGATCGACCAGCGCTTCGGGCGCGGCGCCGTTCTCGAGGAGGCCGTCAACGACGCGCTTCCGAAGCTGTACCAGTCCGCCGTCGAGGAGGGTGAGCTCAACCCGCTCGGCCAGCCCGAGGTCGACATCACCGACCTGAAGGACAACGAACTCCTCGCCTTCACCGCCGAGGTCGACGTCCGCCCCGAGATCGAGATCCCGGACTTCTCCGGCATCTCCGTCGAGGTCGACGCCACCGAGGTCTCGGACGAGGACGTCGACAAGGCCGTCGAGCAGCTGCGTGAGCGCTTCGCTTCCACCAGCGCCGTGGAGCGCGCCGCCGCCGAGGGTGACGTCGTCAAGATCGACCTCGAGGCCAAGGTCGATGGCGAGGTCCTCGAGGACGGCGTGGCCGAGGGCGTCGACTACACCATCGGTTCCGGCGAGCTGCTGGACGGCATCGACGACGCCGTCACCGGCCTGGAGGCCGGCGGCGAGGCCACCTTCACCTCCGAGCTCAAGGGCGGTTCCGCCGCGGGCAAGGAGGCCGAGGTCAAGGTCACCGTCCAGACCGTTTCCGCCCGTGAGCTGCCCGAGCTGGACGACGAATTCGCCCAGCTGGCCAGTGAGTTCGACACCCTCGAGGAGCTGCGCGGCGACAGCCGCAAGCGCCTGGAGCAGCAGAAGAAGAACGACCAGGCCACCCAGGCCCAGGAGAAGGTCCTCGACGAGCTGCTCGGCCTGGCCGAGATCCCGGTTCCCGAGAAGCTGCTCGAGGACGAGGTCCAGTCCCGCAAGCACAACCTGGTCAACCACCAGCTGGGTCAGATGGGTCTCGACCTGGAGACCTACCTGAAGATCCAGGACAAGTCCGAGGAAGACTTCGAGGCCGAGCTCAAGGAGCAGGCGGAGAAGGGCATCCGGACCCAGTTCCTCCTCGACGAGATCGTCAACAAGGAGCAGCTGAACGTCAGCCAGGAGGAGCTCACCGAGCACCTCATGCGCCGTGCCCAGTCCTCCGGCATGAGCCCCGACCAGTTCGCGCAGGCCGTCGTCGAGGGCGGCCAGGTGCCGATGCTCGTCGGCGAGGTCGCGCGCGGCAAGGCGCTGGCCACGGTCGTCGAGGGTGCCACCGTCAAGGACACCAACGGTGAGACGGTCGAGCTGGACGACGAGGACGAGACCGCCGAGACGGTCGAGGCCGAGTCCGCGGACGCCAAGTCCGAGGAGAAGGACGAGAAGGCCGAGGCCTGATCGCCCCCACAGGCTGAGACGGGCCCGTACGCAAGCGCGTACGGGCCCGTCGCGCTACAACGCGCAAGCCCATGACGTGCGGGAACCGGCCCTGCGCTCACAGCGAACAGCTCTGAGACCGGGATGGCGCCGGACGGGCCGCGCGTTAGGGTCCCAAGTACACGAAGACCCCAGTGACGGCACGCCACGGCGACCGTCCGGATACGAGCAGGTGGACACGTGACGCTTCCGATGCCTTCCGCCGCCGCTGAGCCCAACATTGGTGGTGGCCTCGGCGACCAGGTCTACAACCGGCTGCTCAACGAGCGGATCATCTTCCTGGGCCAGCCCGTTGACGACGACATCGCCAACAAGATCACCGCGCAGCTGCTGCTCCTTGCCGCCGACCCGGACAAGGACATCTACCTCTACATCAACAGCCCCGGCGGCTCGATCACGGCCGGCATGGCGATCTACGACACCATGCAGTACATCAAGAACGACGTGGTCACCATTGCCATGGGCCTCGCCGCTTCGATGGGCCAGTTCCTGCTCAGCGCCGGTACCCCGGGCAAGCGCTTCGCGCTGCCGAACGCCGAGATCCTGATCCACCAGCCGTCCGCAGGGCTGGCGGGTTCCGCCTCGGACATCAAGATCCACGCCGAGCAGCTGCTCCGCACCAAGGCGAAGATGGCCACGCTGTCCTCCCAGCACACCGGCCAGACCGTCGAGCAGTGGACGCACGACGCCGACCGGGACCGTTGGTTCTCCGCGCCGGAGGCCAAGGAGTACGGCCTGATCGACGAGGTCTACGGCTCCGCGGCCCAGCTGCCGGGCGGTGGCGGCACGGGCGCGTGAACCGCGCCGCACGCACGGCACGCAGCCACCGACCGCAGTCAGCCCAGCACCAGGAGAAGGCTCCGATGACCCAGAACCCCGGTTCCTCCGGTTTCCCCGGCTCCGGCCTCTACACCGGCCCCCAGGCCGAGTCGCGCTACGTCGTCCCGCGCTTCGTCGAGCGCACCTCGCAGGGCACCCGCGAGTACGACCCGTACGCGAAGCTCTTCGAAGAGCGTGTGATCTTCCTCGGCGTGCAGATCGACGACGCCTCGGCCAACGACGTCATGGCGCAGCTGCTGTGCCTGGAGTCGATGGACCCGGACCGTGACATCTCCATCTACATCAACTCGCCCGGCGGCTCGTTCACCGCGCTCACGGCGATCTACGACACGATGCAGTTCGTGAAGCCGGACATCCAGACGGTCTGCATGGGCCAGGCGGCCTCCGCCGCGGCCGTGCTGCTGGCCGCCGGTACGCCCGGCAAGCGGATGGCGCTGCCCAACGCCCGTCTGCTGATCCACCAGCCGTACAGCGAGACCGGGCGGGGCCAGGTCTCCGACCTGGAGATCGCCGCGAACGAGATCCAGCGGATGCGGGTCCAGATGGAGGAGATGCTCTCCAAGCACTCCACCAAGGAGATCGAGCAGATCCGTGACGACATCGAGCGCGACAAGATCCTGACCGCCGAGGAGTCGCTGGAGTACGGTCTGATCGACCAGATCGTCACGACGCGCAAGACGTCGGTCGGCGTCTGACGGGCGAGGCGGGAGCACTCGTCCCGTTTCGAGGGGGACGTAACTGTCCCCGTCCCCCCTTGGGTTGTCCGGATGTACGGAGTCGGTCCAAGGGGGGCCCAAACCGGCGGCCCGGCAGGGTACCGTCAAAGAGCACGTACCTCGGTTCGTCACAGTTGACGGATCCCAGGCGAAGGGGAAGCACCTCGTGGCACGCATCGGTGATGGCGGCGATCTGCTCAAGTGCTCGTTCTGCGGGAAGAGCCAGAAGCAGGTGAAGAAGCTCATCGCGGGACCAGGTGTGTACATCTGCGACGAGTGCATCGACCTGTGCAATGAGATCATCGAGGAGGAGCTCGCCGAGTCCTCCGAGGTGCGCTGGGACGAACTTCCCAAGCCCCGGGAGATCTCGGAGTTCCTGGAGAGCTATGTGGTCGGCCAGGACGCCGCCAAGAAGGCGCTCTCCGTCGCGGTCTACAACCACTACAAGCGAGTGCAGGCCGGCGAGAACGGCGGCCCGCAGGGCCGTGAGGACGGCATCGAACTCGCCAAGTCCAACATCCTGTTGCTCGGTCCGACGGGCTCCGGCAAGACGCTGCTCGCGCAGACGCTGGCCCGGATGCTCAACGTCCCCTTCGCCATCGCCGACGCGACGGCGCTGACGGAGGCGGGTTACGTCGGCGAGGACGTCGAGAACATTCTGCTGAAGCTGATCCAGGCGGCGGACTACGACGTCAAGAAGGCCGAGACCGGGATCATTTACATCGACGAGATCGACAAGGTCGCGCGGAAGAGCGAGAACCCGTCGATCACGCGCGACGTCTCCGGCGAGGGTGTCCAGCAGGCCCTGCTGAAGATCCTGGAGGGGACGACGGCCTCGGTGCCGCCGCAGGGCGGACGGAAGCACCCGCACCAGGAGTTCATCCAGATCGACACGACGAACGTGCTGTTCATCGTGGGCGGCGCGTTCGCCGGTCTGGACAAGATCATCGAGTCGCGGGCCGGTGCCAAGGGCATCGGCTTCGGCGCGGACATCCGCTCCAAGCGGGAGACGGACGCGGCGAACAAGTTCGAGGACGTCATGCCCGAGGACCTGGTGAAGTTCGGGATGATCCCCGAGTTCATCGGCCGTCTCCCGGTCATGACGAGCGTCCACAACCTCAACCGCGAGGCGCTGCTGCAGATTCTGCTGGAGCCGCGGAACGCGCTCGTCAAGCAGTACCAGCGGCTCTTCGAACTCGACGGCGTGGAGCTGGACTTCGACCGCCCGGCCCTGGAGGCCATCGCCGACCAGGCGATCCTGCGCGGCACCGGGGCGCGTGGCCTGCGGGCCATCATGGAAGAGGTCCTGATGTCGGTGATGTACGAGGTCCCGTCCCGCAAGGACGTGGAGCGCGTCGTCATCACCGAGGAGGTCGTGCACTCCAACGTGAACCCGACGCTGGTGCCCCGCTCCCGCGGCGGCGAGTCCCAGCGGCACGAGAAGAGCGCGTAGACACCTCACGCAACGCACAGGGCCCCGGCGGTGGTTCACCGCCGGGGCCCTGTCGCGTGTGCGCGCGGATCACCTGGGGACGGTGATCTCTTCCTTGATCGTGGCCGTCGTCCGCGCGAACTCCTCGATGTCGACCTTGTCGAGCGAGGCGTTCGCGGCGCCGAACTCGGCGACCGTCGCCATCGTCGAGCTGTCGGCCCAGGTGCAGGCGGGGACGTAGACCGGGACGGCGCCCTGGTCCATCTTGAAGACCTCGCAGGTGAGTTCGGGACCGCTGGAGCCGCGCGGGGTGAACTCGCGCCGGGCCTCGGCCGAGGAGGCGCTCGGGTTGTTGCCCATGCCGTCGAGCATGTCGTTGCGCATCTTCTCCGAGCCGGCGTCGATCTCGCCGTACGCGCCGGAGATCACGAGGCCGCCCGCGGCGGGCGAACTGTTGCCGCCCTGCGAGTACATGCCGACCTTCGCGGTGCCGTCGGACGGCAGGCTGCCCTGGAGGCTCTGCTCCTGCTGCTTCAGCTGCGCGTTGTTCGGCATGCGCTCGTACTTGCCGCCCGCGATGGTCTCCGGCGTGGTGAGCTTCATCGAGCCGCTGGCGACCTCCTCGCTCGAACCGCCGCCGGTGCCGCCCGAGCCGCCCGAACCACCCGAGCCGCCGGAGTCACCGCTGCTGCCCAGCAGCCCGAACGCGAGGATCGCGCCGCCGATCAGCACGGCCGCGCCCACGACGATGCCGGTGATCGCGCCGGCGCTCATGCCGTTCTTCTGCGGCCCGCCGGGACCGCCGGGCCCGCCCGGGCCGCCCGGACCACCGGGGTACCCGTACTGCGGCGGGACGCCGGGCTGACCCTGCTGCGGGTAGCCGTAGGGCTGCTGCGGCTGGCCCTGCGGGGGCTGGCCGTACGGCTGCTGCGGCTGGCCCGGCTGCTGGGGCTGACCGGGCTGCTGGGGCTGACCGGCCGGGCCCTGCTGCGGGTAGCCGTAGCCGGGCTGCGGGGCGCCACCGGGCTGGCCACCGTACGGGTTCGGGCCTCCGCCGGGCTGCTGCGGTTGCTGGCCGTACGGGCCTGGCTGCTGAAAACTCATGGTGGCGCTTCCCTCCGTGGTTACCGCGCGCGAACGCGCTTAAGCGATCCCTACATCCTGTCGGATGGTCCGCCCGGAGGGGACAGCGGGCTGCAAACCGATTCGAGACCGCGACACGGGCGCCCGTACACTGGCGGTCGTGACCGAGAACACTCAGCAGAGCCCGGACTTCGACGGGCCCCACGCAGCAGCCCCAGCAGATCTGCCGACCCAGTACGCGCCGGCCGAGGTAGAGGGGAAGCTGTACGAGCGCTGGGTAGACCGGGGCTACTTCACCGCCGACGCGAAGAGCGAGAAGCAGCCGTACACGATCGTCATCCCGCCGCCGAACGTCACCGGCTCCCTGCACCTGGGCCACGCCTTCCAGCACACGCTGATGGACGCCCTCACGCGCAGGAAGCGCATGCAGGGCCACGAGGCGCTGTGGCTCCCCGGCATGGACCACGCGGGCATCGCCACGCAGAACAAGGTCGAGCAGCAGCTCGCCGAAGAGGGCCTGTCCCGGCAGGACTTGGGCCGTACGGCCTTCGTCGACCGCGTCTGGCAGTGGAAGCGCGAGTACGGCGGCAAGATCCTCGGCCAGATGCGGCGCCTCGGTGACGGCGTCGACTGGTCGCGCGAGCGCTTCACGATGGACGAGGGCCTCTCGCGCGCCGTCCAGACCGTCTTCAAGCGGATGTTCGACGACGGCCTCATCTACCGCGCCGAGCGCATCATCAACTGGTGCCCGCGCTGTCTGACGGCCATCTCGGACATCGAGGTCGAGTACCAGGAGGACGACGGCGAGCTCGTCTCCCTCCAGTACGGCGACGAGGAGGACGGCACCGCCGTCGTCGTCGCGACGACCCGCGCCGAGACGATGCTGGGCGACACCGCCGTCGCCGTGCACCCCGAGGACGAGCGCTACCGCCACCTCGTCGGCAAGCAGATCAAGCTGCCGCTCACGGACCGCACCATCCCGGTCGTCGCCGACGAGCACGTCGACCCGGAGTTCGGCACCGGCGCGGTCAAGGTCACCCCGGCCCACGACCCGAACGACTTCGCCATCGGCCAGCGGCACGACCTGCCGATGCTGACGGTCATGGACGAGCGCGGCGTGATCACCGTGCACGGCCCGTTCGAGGGCCTGGACCGCTTCGAGGCCCGCTCGGCGATCGTCGGCGCGCTGCGCGCGCAGGGCCGCATCAAGGCCGAGAAGCGCCCGTACACGCACAGCGTCGGCCACTGCTCGCGCTGCAAGACGACGGTCGAGCCGCGGCTGTCGATGCAGTGGTGGGTCAAGGTCGGCCCGCTGGCGCAGGCCGCGGGCGACGCGGTGCGGGACGGCCGCGTGCGCATCCACCCGCAGGACATGTCCTCCCGGTACTTCGACTGGGTCGACAACATGCACGACTGGTGCATCTCCCGCCAGCTGTGGTGGGGCCACCGCATCCCCGTCTGGTACGGCCCCGACGGCGAGGTCCGCTGCGTCGGCCCCGACGAGGAGCCGCCCTCGGAGGCGGACGGCTGGACGCAGGACGTCGACGTCCTCGACACCTGGTTCTCCTCCGGCCTGTGGCCCTTCTCCACCCTCGGCTGGCCCGACGAGACGCCCGACCTGGAGAAGTTCTACGGCACGGATGTCCTGGTCACCGGCCACGACATCATCTTCTTCTGGGTCGCCCGGATGATGATGTTCGGTCTGTACGCGATGGACGGCGTCGCGCCGTTCCACACCATCGCGCTGACCGGCCTGGTGCGCGACGAGCGCGGCAAGAAGATGTCCAAGTCCTTCGGCAACGTCGTGGACCCGCTGGACTGGATGAACGAGTACGGCTCCGACGCCCTCCGCTTCACCCTGGCCAACGGCGCCAACCCCGGCACGGACGTGCCGATCGGCGAGGACTGGGTGAAGGCGTCCCGGAACTTCGCCAACAAGATCTGGAACGCGACCCGCTTCGCGCTGATGAACGGCGCCACGGTCGAGGGCCCGCTGCCGGACCCGGCCGAGATGTCCGGCGCGGACCGCTGGATCCTCTCGCGGCTCAACACCGTCGTCGCCGAGGCCGACGCGCACTACGACGACTTCCAGTTCGCGAAGCTCAGCGACACCCTCTACCACTTCGCGTGGGACGAGGTCTTCGACTGGTACGTCGAGCTCTCGAAGACGACCTTCTACGCGGGCGGCCGCCCGGCCGAGGTCGCCCAGCGCGTCCTCGGCGAGGTCCTCGACGTGATGCTGCGCCTGCTGCACCCGCTGATGCCGTTCGTCACCGAGGAGCTGTGGACCGCGCTGACGGGCCAGGGCTCGGCGGAGGAGTCGCTCGTCGTCGCCGCCTGGCCGCAGGACTCGGGCTTCCGGGACGCCGCCGCCGAGGAGGAGATCGCCACCGTCCAGCAGGCGATCACCGAGGTCCGCCGCTTCCGCGCCGATCAGGGGCTCCAGCCCGGCCAGAAGGTCCCGGCCGAACTGAGCCTGCAGGGAACGCCGTTGGCGGCGCACGAGGCCCCGATCCGGCAGCTGCTGCGCCTCCAGCCCGCGGGCGAGGGCTTCCAGGCCACGGCCTCGCTGCCGGTGGCCGGCGCCACGGTCGCGCTGGACCTGTCCGGCGCGATCGACGTGGAGGCCGAGCGCAAGCGGCTGACGAAGGACCTCGGCGCGGCCGAGAAGGAGCTGAAGCAGACCACGGCGAAGCTCGGCAACGAGGGCTTCCTGGCCAAGGCTCCGGACGAGGTCGTGGAGAAGATCCGCGGCCGCCGGGCCGCGGCCGAGGCGGACATCACCCGCATCAGGGAACAGCTGGAGCGCCTGCCCCAGGCGTGACGGCGAAGCCGTAGCAGCACCGGTGCCGCGCGGGCGGAAACGTCCGCGCGGCACCGTCGTATCCGGTGGCCGGAACCGGTCGCGGTGAGCGTGCGCGAGGGGTGCGGCGGGGGAGCGCGGCGAGCACCGGCCGCCCGGCCTGATCGTCGGCGCCGGTACGTAGACTGGGGCGCGTGAGCGACCAGCCCCAGCCCCCCGAGCCCGAGCCCGGCGACCACGAGTCCGACGACGAGCTGTACGACGAGATTCCCGACCCCTCCGAGGTCCCGGACTTCGAGAGCATCGTCGGGGAGGAGACGGACCGCGATCCCGACCTGGCGGTGATCGAGGCCGGCAGCCGCACCCTGCGCACCCAGGCGGGCCCGCCGCAGGCGGACGTGGTGCCCGCCCGCCCCGAGGACCCCGAGACCGACCGGGCGCTGCGCCGCGTCGAGGCCGAGCTGATGAGCCGCTGGCCGGAGACGAAGCTGGACCCGTCGTTGCAGCGCATCCAGGCCCTTATGCACGTGCTGGGCGACCCGCAGCGCTCGTACCCCTCCATCCACATCACCGGCACGAACGGCAAGACCAGCACGGCCCGCATGGTCGAGGCGCTGCTGAGCGCCTTCGAGCTGCGCGTCGGCCGGTACACCTCGCCGCACGTGCAGTCGATCACGGAGCGGATCAGCGTCGACGGGGCACCGCTCCCGGCCGAGCGGTTCATCGAGACCTACGACGACATCAAGCCGTTCCTCGACATGGTCGACTCCCAGCAGGAGCACCGGCTGTCCTTCTTCGAGGCGCTCACGGGCATGGCGTACGCGGCCTTCGCCGACGCTCCGGTCGAGGTCGCCGTCGTCGAGGTCGGCATGGGCGGCAGCTGGGACGCGACGAACGTGATCGACGCGGGCGTCTCCGTGATCACCCCGATAAGCCTGGACCACACGGAGAAGCTCGGCGCGACGCCGGAGGCGATCGCCGTCGAGAAGTCCGGTGTGGTGAAGCCGGGTTCGACGGTCGTGCTGGCGCAGCAGCCGGTCGAGGCCGCCTCGGTCGTGCTCAAGCACGCCGTCGAGGTGGACGCGACGGTCGCCCGCGAGGGCATGGAGTTCGGCGTGGTCTCCCGGGAGGTCGCGGTCGGCGGGCAGCTGCTGACGCTGCGCGGGCTCGGCGGCGAGTACCCGGAGATCTTCCTGCCGATGTACGGCGCGCACATGGCGCACAACGCCGCGGTCGCGCTCGCCGCCGTCGAGGCGTTCTTCGGCATCGGCGCCGAGCACGCGCGCACCCTCGATCTGGACGTCGTCCGCCAGGCGTTCGCCTCGGTCTCCTCGCCGGGCCGCCTGGAGCTGGTCCGTACGAGCCCGACGGTGCTGCTCGACGCCGCGCACAACCCGGCCGGCGCGCAGGCCACCGCCGCCGCCGTCGGTGAGGCGTTCAGTTTCAGCCGCCTGGTCGGCGTCGTCGGCACCAGCATGGGCAAGGACGTCCGCGGCATCCTGGAGGCGTTCGAGCCGGTCTTCGCGGAGATCGTCGTGACCCGCAACTCCACCACCCGCGCCCTGGACGTCGACGAACTCGCCGCGCTCGCGGTGGAGGTCTTCGGCGAGGACCGCGTGCAGGTGGAGCCGCAGCTCGACAGCGCGCTGGAGCAGGCGATCACCCTGGCCGAGGAGGAGGACGAGTACGCGGGCGCGGGCGTCCTCGTCACGGGCTCGGTCATCACGGCGGGCGAGGCCCGGCTGCTGCTCAAGAGGGGGCGCTGATGCGCACGCTCTGCGCGAGCACGCTCGTGGGCGAGTTCTTCGTGATCGGCCTCGCGGGCCTGGTGGCGATGCGGACGACGGACGTGCCCATGGGCACCTTGTGGACGGTCAGCGGCGTCGCGATGCTGCTCAGCCTGGTGCTCTGCGGAGTGCTGACGCGTCCGGGCGGGGTGCAGCTCGGCTGGGCTCTGCAGATCGCGTTGATCGCGTCGGGATTCATCGTTCCCACGATGTTCTTCCTCGGCGCGTGTTTCGCCGGATTGTGGTGGGCTTCGGTTCACTTCGGCCGGAAAGTCGACGAGGCAAAGGCGCGTTACGCGACGTGAGAGCGGGGGCGGGAGGAGCACTGTGTGAAAGCGGCAGCTGATCCCCGTGTAGCCTCGGGGAACCCGTTTTTGCAGCACAGCTTTCCGCTTCAGTACGAGGAGCATCCACCATGAGCCAGCGCACGCTCGTCCTGCTCAAGCCCGACGCGGTCCGCCGCGGTCTGGTCGGCGAGATCATCGGCCGTATCGAGAGCAAGGCGGGGTGGAAGATCTCCGCGCTGGAGCTTCGTACGCTGGACCGCCCGCTGCTGGAGACGCACTACGCGGAGCACGAGGGCCAGCCTTTCTACGAGCCGCTGATGACCTTCATGTCCTCGGGCCCTTCGGTCGCCATGGTGGTCGAGGGCGAGCGGGTCATCGAGGGGCTGCGCACGATGGCCGGTCCGACGGACCCGATCGCCGCCGCGCCCGGCTCGATCCGCGGCGACTTCGGCACGATCGTGCGGGAGAACCTCATTCACGCGTCGGACTCCGAGGAGTCGGCCGAGCGCGAGATGAAGATTTTTTTCCCGAACTTTGTCTGAGGGTTTTCTGACGGGGCATCAGCCCTGAAGTCCCTGGTGATCAGGGGCGGCCGAATCCAACGGCCGCCCCTGACGCATATGCACGCCTGTTCGGGGGAAGGCATCACCCGGACACGACGTCACTTTTCGCAGGTGCGACGTGTGTTGTGCGGAGAATGGCGGAGGCACCCTCGCCGCGTGTTCGAGCATCCGCGTCTACGATGGAACCTCGCGCCACTCAGTGCATGCGCGTCCCCCCTCTCCTGCCATCCTCCTACTTCACATCGCTACAGTTGGAAGGCCCGCATCCTATGGCGAACAACATGTCGTTCATCGGCCGTGATATGGCTGTCGACCTCGGGACCGCCAACACGCTGGTGTACGTCAGGGGCCGCGGGATCGTCCTCAATGAGCCCTCCGTCGTCGCCATCAACACGAACACGGGCGGAATTCTGGCGGTCGGCGCCGAGGCGAAGAAGATGATCGGCCGTACCCCCGGCAACATCGTGGCCGTCCGTCCCCTGAAGGACGGCGTCATCGCCGACTTCGAGATCACGGAGCGCATGCTCCGCTACTTCATCCTCAAGATCCACAAGCGACGCTGGATGGCGCGTCCCCGCGTCGTCGTCTGTGTCCCCTCCGGCATCACCGGCGTCGAACGCCGCGCCGTGATCGAGGCGTCCACGCAGGCGGGCGCCCGGCAGGTGCACATCATCGAGGAGCCGATGGCCGCGGCGATCGGTTCCGGGCTCCCCGTCCACGAGGCGACCGGCAACATGGTCGTCGACATCGGCGGCGGGACCACCGAGGTCGCCGTCATCTCGCTCGGTGGCATCGTCACGGCCCAGTCGATCCGCGTCGCGGGCGACGAGCTGGACAACGCGATCATCCAGCACATCAAGAAGGAGTACAGCCTCCTGCTCGGCGAGCGCACCGCCGAGTCCATCAAGATCACGATCGGTTCGGCGTACTCGCTCGACAAGGACGAGCACACCGAGATCCGGGGCCGGGACCTGGTCAGCGGCCTCCCCAAGACCGTGGTCATCTCCGCGGCCGAGGTGCGCAAGGCCATCGAGGAGCCGGTCAACGCCATCGTCGACGCGGTGAAGACCACCCTCGACAAGTGCCCGCCCGAGCTCTCGGGCGACGTCATGGACCGCGGCATCGTCCTCACCGGCGGCGGGGCCCTGCTCCGCGGGCTGGACGAGCGGCTGCGCCGGGAGACCGGCATGCCGATCCACATCGCGGAGGACCCGCTGGACTCCGTGGCCCTCGGCTCCGGCAAGTGCGTAGAGGAGTTCGAAGCACTCCAGCAGGTGCTCGACGCCCAGCCGAGGCGATGAACTGAATACGACGCCCCGCCGCGTGGATGGCTGACTGTCCGCGCGGCGGTTCGTTAACTGTTCCCGGACACCCTTTTCCGGACGACAGCCGAACGACAGCCGAGACCGGCCCCCGTCACCGGCGGCCGGCGGCACGGCGGGCGATGCCGGCCAGCGCAGGGCAGCGCCCGCCGTACCCACAACGACAGAGCACGACCCGTTCCGACTGAGGAAAGGCACGGCCGCCGCACGTGAGGGACACACGAGAAAGCCGGCTGCTGCTCGTACTGCTGATCGCCATCGCGTTCGCACTGATCACGGTGGACATCAGAGGCGGCGAGCAGTCCCCGCTCGACAGCGCGCGGCAGGGGGCGGCCTCCGTCTTCGGCCCCGTGGAGAACGGCGTTTCCGCCGCGGTCGACCCCGTCGGAAACGCGGTCGGTGCCGTACGGGACTCCGGAGAGCGTCACGACCGCATCAGCCGTCTGGTGCAGGAGAACGCCGCGCTCAAGCAGAAGCTCGGCTCCAGCGACCGCAACCGCTCCCGCTCCAAGCAACTCGACGACCTGCTCAAGACCGCCGGTGCCGGCGGCTACGGCATCAAGGGCGCGCAGGTCACCGCCATCGGTGCCGCCCAGGGCTTCTCCTGGACGATCACCATCGACGCCGGCAGCAAGGACGGCATCGTCCGCGACCAGAGCGTCATCAACGGACAGGGTCTGGTCGGCCGGGTCACCACCGTCGGCCCGGACAGCTCGACCGTCCTGCTCGCCAACGACCCGGACTTCACCGTCGGCACCCGGATGGAGAAGACCGACGAGCTGGGCTTCGCCACCGGCCGCGGCGGCAACGAGCTGACCGTCCAGCTCCTCAACGGCAAGGCCGAGGTGGACAAGGGCGACCGGCTGGTCACCTTCGGCTCGCAGGACAACAAGCCGTTCGTCCCGGGCGTCCCCGTCGGCAAGGTCACCAAGGTGGACCGGACCGGCGGCGACCTCACCCGGACGGTGAGCGTCCGTCCCTTCGTGGGCTTCAGCAAGCTCGACATCGTCGGCATCGTCGTCGAACCGCCGCGCGAGGACCCGCGCGACGAGGTGCTGCGGCCCGAGAAACCGGCCAAGCCCAAGCCCGCCCCGACGGTCACCGTCACCGAAAAGCCCAGCGCGAGCGCCACCGCCCCCAGGAGCTGACCCGATGCGCCTCAACCGGATGCTGCTTTCGACCTTCCTCGTGGTCGTCGCCCTGATCGTCCAGGTGAGTGTGCTCGCCAGACTCCAACTGCCGGGCGCGGTCCCCGATCTGCTGCTGCTCGTCGTCCTCGGCCTGGCCATGGTCTACGGGCACACGGCGGGCGCGCTGATCGGCTTCGTCGCCGGGCTGCTCGCCGACATCGCGCCGCCCGCCGACCACGCGGTGGGCCGGTACGCGCTGGTGCTCTGCGTCGTCGGCTACGTCGCGGGGCTGACCAAGCCGGAGTCGGGCCAGCACCGTTCGGCGACGGTGCCGATGCTCGTCGTCGGCGTCGCCGCGATCAGCTCCACGCTGCTGTACGCGGGCGTCGGCGCGCTGGTGGGCGACACCGCCGCCGGCACCGCGGGCATCCTCGGGCTGCTGTTCACCGCGACCCTGTACGACCTGCTGCTGGCGCCCTTCACAGTTCCCGTGATCATGGCGCTGGCCCGCCGTACCCAGCGCGACCCGGTCGCGACCGAGGGCGCGGGCGGCGGCACCGCCAGCGGCCGGGACCGCAGCTACGGCTGGCTGACCTCGGGCGCCGGGATCGGCATCGGCGGTTCGGGCGCCGGGATCTTCAGCAGGCCGGGCGGCCGCGGCGGCTTCGGCAAGGCCGAACGGAACGGCAAGACCGTCCGGTTCGGCGGCCAGAAGAGCGAGCTGCTCGGCAGCGGACGCCGTACGGCACGGAACAAGGCCGGGAAGATCAAGGGAGTGAAGAAGCTGTGAGCCGCCTTCCCGAGAAGGCCTCGCGGGTCTCCATCCGGCTCATCGCCATCCAGATTCTGGTCATGTCCCTGCTCGCCACGCTCGGCGGGCGTCTGTGGTATCTCCAGGTCCGCAACGGCGAGGAGTACCAGAAGGAGGCGTCGGGCAACCACGTCCAGCAGGTCGTCCAGCCCGCGACGCGGGGCTCCATCCTCGACGCGCGCGGCGTGCCGATCGCCGACAACGAGACCCGGCTCGTCGTCTCCGCCTCCCGCACCGACCTGATGAAGATGGACGACGGGGGCAAGGCCGTCCTCGAACGGCTGGCCAAGGTCCTGCGGA
Source organism: Streptomyces sp. HNM0574 (assembly GCF_012726235.1). GTDB lineage: Bacteria > Actinomycetota > Actinomycetes > Streptomycetales > Streptomycetaceae > Streptomyces. The sequence continues at coordinate 7,562 of NZ_JAASAH010000002.1, read as the reverse complement.
TGGACCCGAAGACGGTGCGCGAGAAGGTCCGGCTCTGCGACGCGGAGACCCCGCAGCCCTGCTGGAACGGCTCTCCGTACCAGCCCATCCCCGTCACCGACGAGGCCACCACGCAGCAGGCCCTGCAGATCCGGGAGCGCGCGGAGGACTTTCCCGGGATCACGGCCGAGCCCACCGCCGTACGCCGCTACCCCGCTCCGTACGGGGCGAGCACCTCGCAGGTGCTCGGGTACCTCTCGCCCGTCACGGACGAGGAGATCGAGAAGGCGAAGAAGACCGATTCGCCGTTCCTCTCCTCCGACGAGATCGGCCGCTCCGGCATCGAGCGCTCCTACGACAGCGCGCTGCGCGGCAGTTCGGGCGTCACCCGGTACGAGGTGGACAACCTCGGCCGCGTGATGGGACGGGCCAAGAGCGACAAGGCGGTGCCGGGGTCGAGCCTCGTCACGAGCATCGACTCGCGGGTGCAGGCCGTCACCGAGAAGCAGCTCGACAAGGCGATGAAGGCGGCCCGCAAGGAGCACGACCGGAACACCGGCCGCAACTACGAGGCGGACGCGGGCGCGGCCGTCGTCATGGAGAACAAGACCGGACGCGTGGTCTCCATGGCCTCCAACCCGGAGTACGACCCCAACGACTGGATCGGCGGCATCTCCGGCGACAAGTACAAGGAGCTGACCGGGAAGAAGTCCAACTACCCGCTGCTCAACCGCGCCATCCAGGGCCTGGCGGCGCCGGGTTCGATCTTCAAGGTCATTCCGACGACGGCCGCGATCAACGCCGGTTACCCCTTCGACGGCAACTACGAGTGCAGCTCCTCGTACAGCGTCGGCGGGCAGGTCTTCAAGAACTTCGAGTCGCAGAGCCACGGCAGCATCGGCCTCGGCCGCGCGCTGGAGGTCTCCTGCGACACCGTCTTCTACCGGCTGGCCCACAAGGAGTGGCAGAAGGACGGCGGCAACAAGCCGAAGAAGGACACCAAGGACTGGTTCTACAAGACGGCCCACCAGTTCGGCCTGGGCAAGAAGACCGGCATCGACCTCCCGAACGAGGTCACCGGCCGGGTCCCGGACCGCCAGTGGAAGAAGGACTACTGGAAGGCCAACAAGGACGCCTGGTGCCAGCAGGGCAAGGACCCCAAGTCGTACGCGGACAAGATCGCCAAGGAGAACTGCGTCTCCGGCATGAAGATGCGCGCCGGTGACAGCGTCAACTACTCCATCGGCCAGGGCGACACCCTCGTCACCCCGATCCAGATGGCGACGATCTACGCGGGCATCGCCAACGGCGGCACTCTTTTCGACCCGACGATCGGCAAGGCCGTCGTCGACCCCAAGGGCAAGGACATAAAGGAGATCGAGCCGAGCCCGCACGGCAAGCTGCCCATCAGCAAGGAGAACCTCGCGAAGATGGACAAGGCCCTCGCGGGCGTCGCCGAGCGCGGCACCGCCGCCTGGCGCTTCGGGGACACCGGCTGGCCGCAGGACAAGATCCCGATGCACGCCAAGACGGGTACCGCCGAGGTCGCCGGGAAGCAGACCACGTCCTGGTTCGCGACCTACACGGACGAGTACACGATCGTCATGACGATCTCCCAGGGCGGTACGGGTTCCGGTGCCTCGGGCCCCGCCGTGCGCGAGATCTACAACGCGATCTACGGCGTCGACAAGGACGGCAAGATCCACCCGAAGCGGGCCCTGCTGCCGAAGCCGGAGAAGGCGCTGCCCCGCATCGACAAGCACGGCAACATCGTGGCCGAGCGCGGCAAGCTCCCGCCCGAGCAGGACGAGCCCGCCAAGCCGGGCGAGGACCCGGAGCAGGAGGCCCCCGCGCAGCAGGCGGGCGGTGACGGCGGCGGCGGAGCCGGTGACGGCAGCGGAGCCGACGGTGGTGACGAGCGGGCCGGCGGCGGGGACGCGCGTGGTGACGGCGGCGGGGGTGATCCCGGCGGCGGGGGCGCGGGTGCCGCGGCGCAGCCGGCGCGTCAGGAGTCGGAAGCAGAGGGCCAGGGATGAGCACGCACTCGTACACGCTCAGCGGTTACGGGCCGCGCAGCCGCAGCGTCTGGGACCGTCTCACCGGCCGTGACTCCGTCGTCTGGCGGCTCGACTGGATCATGATCGGCTCGGGCATCGTGCTGTCCGTCATCGGTTCGCTGCTGGTCTGGTCGGCCACCCGCAACCGGACCGACCTCAACCAGGGCGACCCGTACTACTTCCTCACCCGGCACTTCCTCAGCCTGGTCGTCGGGCTGCTGCTGATGGGCGGGATGGTGTGGCTCGGGCACCGGCGGGTGCGCGGGGCCGTGCCGGTGCTGTACGGGGCGACCCTGGTGCTGGCGCTGCTGGTGCTCACGCCGCTCGGCGCGACCATCAACGGGCAGCGGGCCTGGATCCAGCTGGGCGCCGGATTCTCCATCCAGCCCGCCGAGTTCATCAAGATCACGGTGATCCTGGCGATGGCGATGCTGCTCGCCGCCAGGGTCGACGCGGGCGATCTCGACCATCCGGCGCACCGCACGGTGCTCCAGTCGCTGGGCATCGCGGCCGCGCCGATCGTCGTCATCATGCTGATGCCGGACCTCGGCTCGGTGATGGTGATGGTGGTGATCGTGCTCGGCGTCCTGCTGGCCTCCGGTGCCTCGAACCGGTGGATCATCGGGCTGTGCACGGCGGGAGCCGGCGGCGCGGTCCTGGTGTGGGTGCTGGGGCTGCTCGACGAGTACCAGATCAACCGGTTCGCGGCCTTCGCCAACCCGGCCCTGGACCCGGCGGGCGTCGGCTACAACACCAACCAGGCGCGGATCGCGATCGGTTCGGGCGGGCTGCTCGGCAAGGGCCTGATGAACGGCACCCAGACGACCGGCCAGTTCGTGCCCGAGCAGCAGACGGACTTCGTGTTCACCGTCGCGGGCGAGGAACTCGGCTTCGTCGGCGGGCTGCTGATCATCGTGCTGCTGGGCGTGGTGATCTGGCGGGCCTGCCGGATCGCGCGGGAGTCGAACGAGCTCTACAGCACCGTCGTCGCCGCCGGGATCATCGCCTGGTTCGCCTTCCAGTCCTTCGAGAACATCGGGATGACGCTGGGCATCATGCCCGTCGCGGGCCTTCCGCTGCCGTTCGTCTCCTACGGCGGTACCTCGATGTTCGCGGTGTGGATCGCGGTGGGGCTGTTGCAGTCGATCAGGGTGCAACGCCCGGTCGCCGGATAGCGGCGCGGGCGGACCGGACGGAGCCACAGCGAGGGGCGTACACCAGCGGGTGTGCGCCCCTCGGCACGTCGGGGACCGGTACGTCGGCGCTGGCGGGAAACGCGCGCGGCGCGGGCGTTAGGCTGGATGGTCACCTGTGCACGTACAGCCCGCTGATGCTCTGACGCGAGCCCCCTGATCCGAGACACCAGATCCGAGGACACCACCCATGCCTGTCGAGTCGGTCTTCCCGCGCCTGGAGGCCCTCCTCCCGCACGTCCAGAAGCCGATCCAGTACGTCGGCGGAGAGCTGAACTCCACCACCAAGGACTGGGACGCCTGCGACGTCCGCTGGGCGCTGATGTACCCCGACGCCTACGAGGTGGGACTGCCCAACCAGGGCGTCATGATCCTCTACGAGGTGCTCAACGAGCGCGAGGGCGTGCTCGCCGAGCGGACCTACAGCGTGTGGCCCGACCTGGAGAAGCTGATGCGGGAGCACGACGTCCCGCAGTTCACCGTCGACGCGCACCGCCCGGTCGGCGCCTTCGACGTCCTCGGCGTCTCCTTCTCCACCGAGCTCGGCTACACCAACCTGCTCACCGCGCTCGACCTCTCCGGCGTCCCGCTGGAGGCGGCCGACCGGACGGAGGACCACCCGATCGTGATGGCGGGCGGGCACGCGGCGTTCAACCCGGAGCCCGTGGCCGACTTCATCGACGTCGCGGTCATCGGCGACGGCGAGCAGGCCGTCCTCGAGGTCACCGACATCATCAAGGCGTGGAAGCAGGAGGGCCGGCCCGGCGGGCGGGACGAGCTGCTGCTGCGGCTGGCGAAGACCGGCGGCGTGTACGTGCCGCGGTTCTACGACGTCGAGTACCTGGCGGACGGCCGGATCTCCCGCGTCGTTCCCAACCGCTCCGGCGTCCCGTGGCGGGTCTCCAAGCACACGGTGATGGACCTCGACGAGTGGCCGTACCCGAAGCAGCCGCTGGTGCCGCTGGCCGAGACGGTGCACGAGCGGATGTCCGTCGAGATCTTCCGCGGCTGCACGCGCGGCTGCCGGTTCTGCCAGGCCGGCATGATCACCCGGCCGGTGCGCGAGCGGTCGATCACCGGCATCGGCGAGATGGTCGACAAGGGCCTCAAGAACACCGGCTTCGAGGAGGTCGGCCTGCTCTCGCTGTCCTCCGCCGACCACAGCGAGATCGCGGACGTCGCCAAGGGCCTCGCCGACCGCTACGAAGAGGACAAGATCGGCCTCTCGCTGCCGTCCACCCGCGTCGACGCCTTCAACATCGACCTGGCCAACGAGCTCACCCGCAACGGCCGCCGCTCCGGCCTCACCTTCGCCCCCGAGGGCGGCAGTGAGCGCATCCGCAAGGTCATCAACAAGATGGTCTCGGAGGAGGACCTGATCCGGACCGTCGCCACCGCGTACGGCAACGGCTGGCGTCAGGTGAAGCTGTACTTCATGTGCGGCCTCCCCACCGAGACGGACGAGGACGTCCTCCAGATCGGCGACATGGCGGTCAACGTCATCGCCAAGGGCCGTGAGGTCGCCGGCTCCAACGACATCCGCTGCACCGTCTCCATCGGCGGTTTCGTGCCCAAGCCGCACACCCCGTTCCAGTGGGCGCCGCAGCTGTCCCCCGAGGAGACCGACGCCCGGCTCGCCAAGCTGCGGGACAAGATCCGCGGAGACAAGAAGTACGGGCGCTCCATCGGCTTCCGGTACCACGACGGCAAGCCCGGCATCGTCGAGGGCCTGCTCTCGCGCGGTGACCGCCGCGTCGGCGCCGTCATCCGCGAGGTGTACGAGCAGGGCGGCCGCTTCGACGGCTGGCGCGAGTACTTCAGCTACGACCTGTGGATGACCGCGGCCGCGAAGGCGCTGCCCGCCTACGGCGTGGACGTCGACTGGTACACCACGCGCGAGCGCACCTACGAGGAGGTCCTCCCCTGGGACCACCTCGACTCCGGTCTCGACAAGGACTGGCTCTGGGAGGACTGGCAGGACGCCCTCGACGAGACCGAGGTTCCCGACTGCCGCTGGGACCCCTGCTTCGACTGTGGCGTCTGCCCCCAGATGGACACCGAGATCCAGATGGGCCCGACGGGCAAGAAGCTGCTGCCGCTGACCGTCGTCAAGTAACCGCGCGCACCGGCGACTTCGCCGTCCCGCAGCTCTGTGGCCGGGCCCTTCGGGGCCCGGCCACACTGGTGTGATGCCGAAACTGACAGCGCCGACGCCCGCCGTGCACGCCTCGTTCCTCGACGCGATGGCGGAGTTCCGCGCGGAGGGCCGCGGCGGCCCGGACGACGGCTCGGCCGTCGCCCGCGAGATCCGCGCGTACGGGGACCGCTGGCACGACCCGGCGGTCTTCGCCGCGTACACGGCCTGGCTGCGGGAGCAGAGCGGGCCCGGACGGGACACCGGCACCGTGCCGTGCACCCACTTCTGGTGCACCGAGGGCGAGATCTACCTCGGTCGGCTCGCCGTACGGCACCGGCTGGACGACTTCCTGCGCGAGTACGGCGGCCACATCGGCTACGACGTACGCCCCTCGGCCCGCCGCCGGGGCCACGCCACCGCGATGCTCCGCGCGGCACTGCCCCGCGCGCGGGCGCTCGGGCTCGGCTCCGTACTCGTCACCTGCGACCACGACAACCTGCCCTCGCGCCGGGTGATCGAGGCCTGCGGCGGGATCTTCGAGGACCGGCGCGGCGCCAAACTGCGGTACTGGATCGACACGGCGGACACCCCGGGCACCGGCGGCTGAACCACCCGGAACGAGGAGCCGGGGCGGCGGCTCTGGACACGCCGCGTACCCTGGGCAGAAGGATTTCTCCGCCGACGGGGCGGACCGGCCCGGCGAGACCGGGCCCGTCCACACCGCCCGAGCGGACTTCCGCCCCCTTTGACAGACACACGAAGGGCGGCCGCTCGACGGTGCGCCGCCCGGCACCGAGGAGAGAACCACTGGGCAAGCGACAGCCCGAAGGCCCGCCGCCCGCACCCGCAGTGCAGCGTGTTCGACTTCGCTACACCAAGCGTGGCCGCCTCCGGTTCACCAGTCACCGAGATTTCCAGCGCGCGTTCGAACGGGCGCTGCGCAGGGCAGGGGTGCCCATGGCGTACTCCGCCGGATTCACCCCGCACCCCAAGGTCAGCTACGCCAACGCCGCACCCACCGGCACCGGCAGCGAGGCCGAGTACCTGGAGATCGCCCTCACCGAGCGGCGCGACCCCGAGGTACTGAGGGACCTGCTCGACGACTTCATGCCCGACGGGCTCGACATCGTCGACGCGGTCGAGACGGCCACGTCCGCCTCGGCCTCCGACTTCGCCCACCGGCTGGAGGCTTCCACCTGGGAGATCCGGCTGGACGGCGTGACGCCCCAGGAGGCCGAGCGCGCCGTCGCGGCCTTCCTGGCGGCGGAGACGGTGGAGGTCCAGCGGCAGACGAAGAAGGGCATCCGCACCTTCGACGCCCGCGCCGCCGTCGCCTCCCTGACCTCAGCGGAAGCCGATCCGCAGGACAGGGGCGATAGGCCGGGAGAGGGTCCCTGTGCGATACTGCGCCTGGTAGTACGACACCTGACACCTGTCGTACGACCCGACGACGTCCTGTCCGGTCTCCGCGCTACGGCCGACCTGGCGCCGCCGGTCGCCGCAGCGGTGACCAGGCTGGCGCAGGGGCCGCTCGATACGGAGTCCGGCACGGTGACCGACCCGTTGGCGCCCGACCGCGACGCAACCGCCGTCGCGACGGCGCCGGGCGGCAGCGCGTAGGCCACGGCCTGGAGGATCACCGTTGAATGCGCCACCGCTGATGCACGCGCCAGGGAGCCACCCTGGACCGCTGTCCGGCAGGCGAGCGCACTGACCAGCAGACTTTCGCCGTAGCCGGGTTCACGCACAGGCCCGGAACCGGCGAGCGACACGACAGCTCCCGTGTGGCGCCCACGCCCCGGAGTGCGGCCCCGCGCAGTGCGGGGCCGCACCCACAAGAGCCGGGCGCGGCGCCCGGGAGCGTGACGGGAGAACTGCCCGCATGCTCGAACCGATCGAATCCGCAAACGCGGAGAGCGAAGAGACCACCACACAGCAGCAGAACGGGGACGCGGCCGCCGCCGGCACCTCCCCGAGCGACACCCTTCCGCCGCGCCGGCGCCGCCGCGCCGCCACCCGCCCCGCGGGTCCCGCCGGCCCGGCCGAGAGCGCCGCGAGCGCGGTCGTCGAGACGGCCCCGGCGCCGCAGCCCGTGGACGCGGGCGAGAGCGCGGCCGCGACGGCCGAAGCCCCCGCGAGCGAGGCCGCCGCGCCCGCGCCCCGTGCGCGCCGCCGGGCCACCCGCAAGGCCAGCGC
>NZ_JAASAH010000019.1 GCF_012726235.1 Streptomyces sp. HNM0574 | reverse complement strand
GGGGGCTCGGGGGCCGGGGGTGCCGGCGCGGGGCCGGGCTGCGGCGGGGGCGGGGTGCGGTCCGGGCCGGCCGGGGGTGCGGCGGGGGGCATCGGGCCCGCGGTGGGGTGGGGGACGGGGCCGGGGGCCGTGGGCGGTTCCGGGGCGGGGGCCGTCGTCGGGGCGTTGCCGTGGGGCAACGGGGTGGTGGCGGCGAGGAGTTGGAGGCGGGTCGGGTCGTGGGCGGGGAGGCCCGAGTGGGCGACGGCCTGCTGGTGCAGCGTCGCGTCGTCCGGGCGCTCCGCGCCGCCGACGGAGCGCAGGACGGCGGCGACGGCCTGGCTGTAGACCGGCGCCGCCGGCGGACCGCCGCGCCGCCGGGAGCGGTTGGGCACCAGGACGCCGTACGTCGCCGGCCCGGCCGTCAGTTGGGTCTCGCCGCGCCGCTGCCACAGCTCGTCGTCCGCGACGAGGTCGGCCAGCACGGTCGTCGTGCCGGGCGGTCTGGTCTGGAGTTCCGCCTGCAGCCAGTGCCAGGGCAGGCCCGTGTAACGGACCGTGCGCGCCGTGGACTTGGCGAGCGCGAGGTGCGGCAGGTGCTGCCGGGAGTCCAGCATGACGAGCCCGGCGACGTGCACCAGCAGCGGGCCGTCGTGCGCGGCGGCCGTACGCAGGTGGGACAGGACGACGTTGGGGTCGTCGGGGTCGGCGAGCTGCACCACGCTGGCCGTGCTGGTGCCGAGCAGCGTGCCGGGCGGTACGGCGGCGAGCGCGGGAAGGGCGTCCGTCGCCTTCATGGCCGGGTTCCGGCTGTGCGGAGAGGCGGCTATGAGCAGCGCGTACCCGTGAGTGCCGCCCTGGGCCCCGTTGATCTGCATAGGCAGCACCGTAGCCGTTCCGGGGCGGAGAGGGTGAGCGGGCCGGGCGGCGGCCGCCCGCTCCGGGGCCGCGGGCGCACTCCCGTTCGGAACGGCGGGGCCGGGAACGGGGGTTGAGCCGCCGGTCCCGCGCGGGTGCGCGGAACCGGCGGCGGGGTGCGGGTGGTTCAGACCGCGCGGTGGTACGGGTCGGGCCAGGTCGGCTCGGCGCCGAGTTCGGCGGCCGCCTCGTTGGCCCAGTACGGACGGCGCAGCAGCTCGCGGCCGAGGAGGACGGCGTCCGCGCGGCCGGAGGCGATGATCTCCTCCGCCTGGCGGGCCCCGGTGATCTCGCCGACGGCGCCGACGGCGATGTCCGTCTCCTGCTTCACCCGCTCGGCGAACGGGACCTGGTAGTTCGGGCCGGTGGTGATGCGGGCCTTGGGCGCGTTGCCGCCGGTGGAGGTGTCGAGCAGGTCGACGCCGTGCGCGTGGAGCTCCTTGGCGAAGCGGACGGTGTCGTCGGCCGTCCAGCCCTCGCGCGGGTCCTCGGGGTTCTCGGTGAGCCAGTCGGTGGCCGAGATGCGGAACAGGACGGGGAGTTCCTCGGGCCAGACCGCGCGGACGGCGTCGACGACCTCCAGCGCGAAGCGCGTGCGCCCCTCGAAGGAGCCGCCGTACGCGTCGGTGCGCCGGTTGGTGAAGGGGGAGAGGAACTCGTTGATCAGGTAGCCGTGCGCGCCGTGCACCTCGACGGCCCGGAAGCCGGCGGCCAGCGCGCGCTCGGCGGACTCGGCGAAGCGCCGGACGACGAGCTGGATGTCCTCGGCCGTCATCTCCTGCGGCGTGAGCGAGGCGTCGTCGAAGGCGAGGGCGCTGGGCGCCTGCGGCTGCCAGCCGTACGTGCCGGAGCCGATCGGGGCGCCGCGGTCGACCCAGGTGCGCTCGGTTGCGGCCTTGCGTCCGGCGTGCGCGAGCTGGATGGCGGGGACGGTGCCGTGCTCGTCGAGGAAGCGCGTGACGCGGCCGAACGCCTCCTGCTGGCGGCTGTTCCACAGGCCCAGGTCGTAGGGCGAGATGCGGCCCTCGGGGGTCACGCCGGTGGCCTCGACCAGCGCGAGGCCGGTGCCGCCGACGGCGCGGGCGGCCAGGTGCGCGAAGTGCCAGTCGTTCGGGGCGCCTTGGTCCGGTCCGTCCGGCGCGGCGGAGTACTGGCACATGGGTGCCATCCACACGCGGTTCGGCACGGTCAGCGAACGCAGCGTCAGGGGTGCGAACAACTCGCTCACGGTAGGGCTCCCTCGGTGGACTGGAACGGTGGAACTACGATAACCACCGTAGTACGGCAGGTGTCAAACTACGGTGGATGTCAAAGTACGATGGCCGCCGTACGATGGAGGGCGGAGAGGCCGCCGCAGCGGGCCAGCAGAGAGGGAGGCCACACGTGCCGACGCAGACCCCCCGCCGGACAGCCGGCGCGTCCACCGGGCGCGACCTGCCGCACCCCGAACCGGAGGAGATCCGCCTCGAGGACGTGCTGCACGCGCTCGCCGACCCGATGCGCCTGTGCGTGGTCCGCGCCCTCGCCACCGCCGAGGACGGCGCCACCTGCTCCGAGGTCGAGCTCCCCGTCTCCCCGTCCACCAGCACCCACCACTTCCGGGTGCTGCGCGAGGCCGGCGTGATCCACCAGTGCTACCGGGGCACCGCCAAGCTCAACTCGCTGCGCCGCGAGGACCTCGACGCCCTCTTCCCCGGCCTGCTCCAGGCCGTCCTCGCCGCCGACGCCCGCCGCTCCTGAGTCCGGGCGTGCCGTCCCGGCACGCCGAAGCGGGTGCGCCCCGCGCCGGGGCACACCCGCCTTGGTCACGGCCGCTCAGGCGCGGCTCACTTCCAGATCTCGGCGACCCACTCCGGGTGGTCGATGAACGGGTTCCGGTTGTGCTGGTACGAGTCGAAGATGACCTCGTTCCGGTTCTTCTCGAACGCGTCCGGCGGGTCCTTCTCGTTCCACTCCTTCAGCACCGACAGGCGGCCCATGTGGGGCGCCGAGCCGTTGTCGACCTTGTCGTTCGGCTCCAGGTCGGGGAAGGATTCCTCGCCGTCGTACCGGACGGCCATGTAGAGGATCATGCGGGCCACGTCGCCCTTGACCTCGTCGCGCGGTTCGTAGGAGTCGCCGTCGGTGAAGTTCCCCGGGGCGCCCTCGACTTCCTCGCCGCCCTTGTCGAAGTCCTTGCTGCCGCGGATGCTGTTGACCTTCACGTCCGTCGGCCGCAGGTGGTGGACGTCGGTGCCGGGGCCGGGCGCGGTGCCGAAGTCGCCGTGCGACTTGGCCCAGGTGTGCTCCCGGTTCCACTGCCCGTCGCCGCCGCCGTTGTCGTCCTTGGACTGGGAGCGGCCCGAGTAGAGCAGCTTGACGTTGGCGGAGTTCTCCGGGTCCTCGTCGGTCTTCTTCAGCGCCTCCCAGACCTCGTCGTACGAGAGCGTCTTCACGTCCCGGCTGACGATGGTGTGCAGCGCGTCCTTGAGTTCCTGCCCGGTCTTGCCCTTGGCGTCGTCGTAGTACGCATCGTCGGCGGCGGACCCGGCCGGTGCGGCCCCGCCGGTGATCTGCGCCGAGGCCGGGACGTACGTGCCCGCGACGGCTATCGCCGTGCCGCACACCGCCGCGGCCACGCCGACGGCGACTCTGCGGCGCCGGCCCGGCTTCGCGCGGGTGCCCGTGGTGTGGGGGGTGCTGGGGTTGCCGGAAGAGCGGAAGTCCACGTTCGTGTCCTCTCCCCAAGTGGAGGGCGCCGCCCGCGATGTGGGGGTGCGCGCGGCACCGGCCGGCCGTACGCCGGCTCCGGCGAAGCTTCCCACCGCACCGGCGCCGTCGAATGACGGGACGGAAACGTTTCCGTACAGAAATCGTGAACTCCCCTGTGAGGCGCGCGTAGACAACCGGCCGCGCACGGTGCGGTCTGGCGGGACACGGGCAGCTCGGTACGGTGGCGGACGTGAACGACACCTGGAACGCGGACTCTTCGGCGCACGGCACGGCGCCCCCGGACGGCCCGGCGTACGCCGGGCACGCGGCGCCCGTCCGACCCCCCGCCGTCGCCGCCCTGTTGGACGAGGTCGCGCGCCGGGCGCCGACGACCGCGGCCCTGACGGCGCTCCAAACGCCCCTCGGCGCGGCGGAGGCGGCCGCAGGACCGCTGCTGGGCGACCGCGCGTGGCTGCGCGAGCAGGTCCGGCTCTCGGCGCTGCGCTGGGGGACGGACGACGTCCGCGTCGCGGGCACGCTGTGGTGGTACTCGTCGAGCACGGTGCTGCTCGCGCCGCCCGTGGCCACCGGCTTCCTCACCGGCACCGCGGCCCACCCGGGCCCCGACGGGCTGCTGTTGCGGGAGGAGGGCCAGGGCCGGCTCACCGTCGCCCGCCCCACCCGCGTCCTGCCGGGCCCCGCCGCGCAGAACCTGCCGGGGAAGCTGCGGACGCTGCTGGAGACCTGTGTCGGGAACCTGGCCGGGGTGACGGGCCTGCGGCCCCGCCCGCTGTGGTCCCTGGCCTGCGATGCGCTGGCCAACGTGGCGCTGAGCGTCGGCCGCGAGACGGGGCGGACGGCGGAGGCCACCGAGTTCGCCGGGCGGCTCGCCGACGCGGTCGGCTGGCCGCTGCCCGCGCCCCGCTGGGTGGACGTGCCGGTACCCGACGGCAGCGACGGGCTGTTCCCGGTGCCGCCCGTACCCGGCGGGGTCGAACGCTTCGTCCGCCGCGGCTCCTGCTGCCTGATCTACGAGGCGCCGGGCGAGTCCAAGTGCGCCAGCTGCCCGCGCCGGGGCCCCGAGGACCGCCGCGTCCGCCTGGAGATCACGGCCTCGCGGCGCGCGGCCGGAGGGTGAGGCGGACGGGCGGGGCTCAGGTGTCCCGGGCGGCGTCCGGGCCGGGCTCCCAGTGGTACGGGCCGCCGCCGCGCCAGTCGAAGATCGTGGTGTCGTCGAACGCGGTGGCGGCGCGGCTGAGGCCGGCCCGGTTGAGCAGGTCCATCACGTCATAGATGTTGAAGGCGCGGCCGAGGTCCTCGCCGTCGCACTGGACACGGCGGGCCCCCTCGTGGTCCGGCGGGTGCACGACGACTGGTGGAGGCATACGGCCAGCCTGCGTCCGCCGTCCCCGTTCCGCATGCGCTCATCCGGCGGACGGGGCGTCCCCGCCGTGGTTCCGCAGCGCCCGCTTGTCGGTCTTGCCGACGGGCGTCAGGGGCAGGGCGGGCAGAAGCAGGATCTCGCGCGGGGTGTAGAGCGGGCCGAGCTCGCCGGTGACGGCGGCCGAGACGGCGTCCGGGTCCAGGTCCTCGCCCGAGAGGAAGACGCGGACCGCCTCGCCGAAGCGCTCGTCCGGCACGCCCACGGCGGCGGCCTCCCGTACGCCGGGCAGCGTGAGCAGGTAGTCCTCCAGGACGCGGCTGTAGACGTTGCCCCCGACCGGACCGGTGACGATCACGTCCTTCTCGCGGTCGACGAGGTAGAGGAAGCCCTCGCCGTCGAGGTGCCCCAGGTCGCCGGTGCGCAGCCAGCCGTCCCGCAGCGTCTCCTCCGTGCGTTCCGGGTCGCGGTAGTACCCGAGCATGACCGCGGGGCTCCGCACCCAGACGGAGCCGGTCTCGCCGGCGGCCAGTACGGTGCCGTCCGCGTCGCGGATCTCGACCTGGGTGCCGGGCAGCGGGCGTCCGCAGCTGCGCCACAGCGGGGAGCCGGTGTCGGCGGGGTCGGGCAGGTCGGTGGGCGGCAGCTTGGTGATGCCCAGGCACTCGGACTGGCCGTACCCCTGGTGGATCACCGGCCCGAAGGTCTCGACGGCCTGGCGCAGGCGGGCCGGTGCGATCGGTGCCGCGCCGATGTTGATCTGCCGCAGGCGGGGGAGCGCGCCGGGGCGGCAGCCGGGGAGGTCCATCAGCCGGGAGAGCATCGGCGGGACGAGCGCGGTGACGGTGATCTCCTCCTCCCGGAGGACGGTGAACGCGGATTCCGCGTCCCACTCGGGGAGGACGACCAGGGTCGAACCCGTCAACAGGGCGTGGAGCATGACCAGATGGCCGCTGCTGTGCGTGACCATCGTGGTGGCGAGCATCCGGTCGCCGCCGGGGGCGAGCGCGGCGCCGCCGGCCATCGCGTCGTAGAGCAGCCTGCTGTGCGCGGCCAGTTTCGGACGGCCGAGGGTGCCGCCGGTGTAGAGGACGGTCACGACGTCCGAGAGGCCGGGGCGCGGGGCCTCGCCGGGGTGGGTGGCCGGCTGGGCGGCGGCGAGCGCGAGCAGGTCCCGGCTCTCCCGGCCGCCCGGCGCCGGGCCGAGGCTCAGTACGGACGGGGTGCTGCGGCAGCGGGCGAGCGCGGCGTCGGCCCGGTCCGCGAACGCGGGGTCGACGAGCACCGTGCGGGTGCCCGACTGGTCGACGAGTCCGGCCAGTTCGCCGGGTCCTGGCTCCGGCGGGAGGAACACCACGCGGCAGCCGAGGAGGTGGACGGCCAGTTCGGTCAGGACCGTCTGCGCGCGGTTGGCCAGGAACAGGCCGACGCTGTCGCCCGGGGCGAGCCCCTGGTCCCGGAGCGCGCGGGCCAGCCGGAACAGCTGCTCCCTGGCCTGGAGCCGGGTCAGCCGCGTGCTGCCGTCCGCGAGGGCCTCGGTGTCCTCGTCCTTCTCCCAGACCGACAGAATCCGGTCGAGATACGTGGCCTGTGGATGCGTAGCGTCAGGAATCATGCACGGTATGCAACCACGGGCGGGCGCCGGGTACAGAATCCGCCTGCACAGGGGCAGTTGGGGGCCTGTCCGGGGCTGCGCGCGCCCCGGGCAGGCCCCCCGGGACGTCAGGAGGCCAACGCGTCCAGGGTGTCCGCCAGTTCGCCGGCGCAGGGGCGGTTGTGCGGGAGCTTCGCGAGGACGCGGGCCATGCCGCAGGTGTCGGTGAGCGCGGAGAAGACGAGGCCGCCCGCGACCCCGGCGGAGAGCAGGCGCACGGCGGGCAGCCGCCGCCCGGCTATGAGTCCGGTCAGTACCAGCGAGCCGGCGGCGAACCGCACCTGGCGCTCCATGGCCCAGGTGGCGCGCTTCTCGGCCGGGTGCTCCAGGGGGTGCCCGGCCGCGCTCCAGCCGCTGGTGCCGCCGGCGAGATCGGCCGCCTCCACGCCGTGCTCGGCGAGCAGCCCGGTGGCCTGCGCCGAGCGGTTGCCGGAGGCGCAGACCAGCAGCAGCTCCCGCTTGCCGGCTGCCGTCCGCAGCGCGGGCACGGCCGAACCGAGCTGGTCCAGCGGGACGTTGTGCGCTCCGGGCACGTGGCCCGAGGCGTATTCGCCGGGCGTGCGGACGTCGACGACGGTGAGCTCGTCGAGCCGGGGGAGGGCCTGCTCGGGGGTGAGGGAAGTGATCATGAGGTTTTCCTGTTCTTCTCGGTGCACCCCTCCGGTACCATACCCGTAGGGGTATACAGAAGGGAACGGTCGTGGAACTGACGATGGCGGCTGAGGAACTGAAGACCGCGGTCAACCGGCTGCGCCGCGCGCAGGGCCAGATCGCGGGAGTGATCAAGATGATCGAGGAGGGCCGGGACTGCGAGGACGTGGTCACCCAGCTCGCCGCCGCCTCCCGGGCCCTGGACCGCGCCGGATTCTCGATCATCGCGACCGGGCTCCAGCACTGCATGGGCGACGCAGAGACGGCCACCCAGGACAAGGACGAGATGCGGGCCCGCCTGGAGAAGCTCTTCCTCTCCCTGGCCTGACCCGCGCTCCGGGGCGCCCGCCCGCCGCGGGCGCCTCACGAGAGCGCGTCCACGAGCATGAACGCCGCCACCGCCAGCAGCAGTACGGCGAACACCCGCTGGAGCGCGGGCCCGGAGAGCTTGCCCGCCAGGCGTTTGCCGTCCCAGGCGCCCAGCATCGCGGCCGCCGTGAACGGCGCGATCACCGCCCAGTCGAGCCCGCTCGCCGTGAACCCGCGGGTCGCCAGCGAGGCCAGCGAGTTGCCGACGATGACGAGCTGGCTGGTGCCGACCGCCGCCTGCATCTCCAGCCCGAGTACGGCCACCAGCGCGGGCACGGCGAGGAAGCCGCCGCCCACCCCCAGCAGCCCCGTCACGGCGCCCAGCCCGGCCCCCGCCCCGGCCGCCCGGCCGGGACGCGGGGCGGCGGACCCGTCCCCGGTGCCGCGCGCCGGGCGCAGCATCCGGACGGCGGCAGCGGCGGCGAGCAGCGCGAAGGCGCCCGTCAGCACCGGCTGGGGCAGGTGCGCGGCCGCGGCCCCGGCGAGCGCCGCCGGGACGAGTCCGGCCGCGGCGAACAGCGCCCCGGCCCGCCAGCGCACATGCCCGGCGCGGGCCCGCGTCCACAGCGCGGTCAGCGAGGTGGCGGTGACGATCAGCAGCCCCGCGGTGGTGGCGGCGGACGGGGTGAAGCCCAGCAGATAGATCAGGGCCGGGACGGCGAGCACGCCGCCGCCCCCGCCGAGCGCCCCGAGCGCCAGCCCCACCACGGCACCGGCGATCAGCGCCAGGATCAGCGCACTCATCCGCGCCGGCCCCGTACTGCCCTGCCGGACGGAACGGCCCGCCCCGTTCCGGCAGTCGGCGGGCCGTCCGGTATGCGGCGGGTCACGGGGTGCCGGTCCGGACGACGGGGAGACCGGCCGTCCCGGCCGCGTCGAAACCGTCGTCGACGGCGACGACGTCGCGGCCGACGGCGTCCAGCAGCGAGGCGGCGATCGCGGCGCGCATCCCGCCCGCGCAGTGCACCCAGACGGTGCCGGGCGGCACCTCGCCCTGACGCGCGTGCAGTTCGTGCAGCGGGATGTGCACCGAGCCCGCGAGGTGCGCGCCCTTCCGCTCCGAGTCGCGGCGCACGTCCAGCACCACCGGCTCCTCGCCGCGGGCGAGGGCGGCGGCGAGCCCGGCGAAGTCGGCCCGCGGGAAGGACGCGAGCTCCTCGCCCGCGACCGTCCACTCCCGGGGCCCGCCGCTCGCGGCGGCGGCCGGCCGGTCGATGCCGACGCGGGCCAGCTCGCGCTGCGCGTCGGCGATCTGCTCCGGGGTCTCGGCGAGCAGCGTCACGGGCTTGCCCCACGGGATCAGCCAGGCCAGGTACGCGGCGAGCTTGCCCTCGCCCTCGAAGTTGAACGACCCGGCGAGGTGCCCCTGCGCGAAGGCGACCCGGCTGCGCAGGTCCACGACCCACTCACCGGCCGCGAGCCGGGCGGCGATCTGCTCCGCGTCGGCGGGCTCCGGGGGCGTCAGGTCCACGGGCGCGGGTCCCGCCGCGTTCGCCGGGCCCATGTGCGTGTAGTAGGCGGGCACGTCCTCCAGTCCGGCGAGCAGCTCCGCGACGAAGGTCTCGACGTCCTGCGTCAGCGCGGCGTTCACCGCGCGCTCGCGGCCGATGGTGCTCTCGGTGCCGTCGGCGGGAGCGCCGGCGCAGAAGCTGCCGAAGCCGTGGGTGGGCAGCACGGACACCTCGTCGTGCAGCTCGTCGGCCAGGCGGTGGACGGACGCGTGCTGCGCGCGGGCCAGCGGGCCGGTCAGCCGCGGTTCGACGAGGTCGGGCCGGCCGACGGTGCCGATCAGCAGCGAGCCGCCGGTGAACGCGGCGACCTGGCGCCCGTCCTCCTCCAGCACGTACGAGGTGTGGTGCGGGGTGTGGCCGGGGGTGGCGACGGCCCGCAGGGCGACGCCCTCGTCCACGGCGAAGACGTCGCCGTCGTCGACCGGGGTGCGGGCGAAGGACACCGGGGCGCCGGACGGGACCAGGTAGCGGGCGCCGCTGACGCGGGCCAGCTCCAGTCCGCCGGTCACGTAGTCGTTGTGCAGGTGGGTCTCCGCCACGTACGCGATCCGCACGCCGCGCCGGGTGGCGGCCGCGAGGACGCGGTCGATGTCCCGTGGCGGGTCGACCACCACGGCGGCCCGTGGTCCGCCGCTCAGGTAGCTGCGGTTGCCCAGTCCCTCGGTCTCCAGGGTGTCGACGAAGTACACGACGCCTCCTTCTGTTCCGGTGTACCCCGGGGGGTATCTGTCTCCACCGTAACAGGGATACCTAGGGGGGTATTCCACCTGGGGTTCTTGCGCCTCCTCGGCGCCCTGTCGGAGGGGCGGACCCGCCGTCCCCGTGCGCCGGGGGCGCTCTAGGGTGATCGCTCGTGACCGAAACCTCTTCCACGCCCTCCACGCCCTCCGGCAACCCGTCCACGGCCGACGCCTACGACGCCGTCGCCGAGCTCTACGCCGAACTCGCCCGCGACGACCTCGACGGCCTCCCGCTCGACCGTGCCCTGCTCGCCGCCTTCGCGGAACACGTCCTCGGCACCGCGCCCGGCCCCGTCGCCGAACTCGGCTGCGGCCCCGGCCAGCTCACCGCGCACCTGCGCGGCCTGGGCCTGGACGCCTTCGGCGTCGACCTGTCGCCCGCGATGATCGACCTCGCCCGCGCGGCGTACCCGGACCTGCGGTTCGAACTCGGCTCGATGGACGCGCTGGACGCCCTGGGCGTGGCCGACGGCGCGCTGGCCGGCGTCGTCGGCTGGTACTCCGTCATCCACACCCCGCCGTCCGAAATCCCCGCGTACCTCGCCGAGTTCGGGCGCGTGCTGGCACCCGGCGGGTATCTGCTGCTCGCCTTCTTCGAGGCGGAGGGCGGTCCCGTGACGGAGTTCGACCACAAGGTGACGACCGCCTACCGGTGGCCCGTCGGTGAACTCGCCCGGCTCGCCGCCGCGGCCGGGTTCACCGAGACCGGGCGCATGCTCCGCGAGCCGCGCGAGTCGGAACGCTTCCGCCGCGGCCACCTGCTGATGCGCAAGGGGGAGTGAGGCGCGGGCGGGCTCGCACAGGTGTCCCCGGTCCGGCCTCCGCCCGGTGGCACGGGAGTAGGACACGGGTGCCGGCGTTGTACTCCCGTGGTCGGACGGTGGTGAGTCCGCCGCGTTCTCCTGACGCGGCTTCCGCGCTCGGGCACCCTGGGCGGTGGCCGCAGGCGCTGCGGCACGAGCGTCAGGAGGGTCATGTGGGGTGGCGGAGTGAGCAGTTCGGGGCGTCGCACGAAGGCCGGCCGGTGGCGCTCCTGATCGACGGCAGCGAGCCCGAACCGGTCCACCTGGACATCGGGAGCGGCGCCCGGGTCCACAAGACCTCGGAGTGGTGGGTCTACGACGGCACGCTCGGCACCCAGCGCGCCGCCTCCGTCCGCGGCGCCTGCTCCTGCGGCTGGCGGGGGCGGCGGGAGTACCCGATCGACTGGAGCTGCGGCGACGCGGACGTCGACCCCGCCGGCCCGTACGGCGACTGGCAGGGGCACGTCGACGAGGTCGAGGGCCGCTCCGTCCCGCTGCCCGCCGGGCTGGAGGCACTGCTCCAGCAGACCGAGGAACGGCTGACGGCGCTCGCCGAGGAGGCGCCGCTGGCGGCCCTGCGGGCCGTCGCGCTGCTGGAGGGCGCCACCTCGCGCATCGCCAGGGACGCCGCGGGCGCGGTCCGGGCCGACGGCCTGAGCTGGGAGTCCGTCGGCCAGGGCCTCGGCCTCACCGAGCAGGAGGCCCGCGCACGGCTCGGCGCGTACCAGCAGCGGCCGTGAACCCGGGGCCCCGCGTGCGTCGTACCTCAGGCGGACGCCGGTGTGCCCGGGAGTGCGAACGGGTGTGCCCTCGGGGACGGGGGCGCTCGCCCGGGTCCCCCTGGGGGCGGGGCGCGGGGCGGTGGAACGTCTAACCCTGGTTGGAGCCGGTAATCGGCCCGAAGGGCGACGTGGGCCACGGGCGGGCCGCCATAGCCTGGGGTCATCATGAAACGCACGGGTGAACGGCTGTTGCCGATCTTGCTGTTGGGCGTCCAGGCCATGGTGTGGCCCGGGACCGCCCTGTTGAGCGGTGCCCTGCCGACGGTCGGGCAGCTGCTCGGCGCGGCCCTGGCCGACGGCCTGGTCGCGGCCGCGCTGACTGCCCGGCGCACCCGGCCCGTGCCCGTCCTCGTCCTGGCCGCCGCCGTCTGCGCCATGGGCGCGGCCGCCCTGCCCACGGGCGCGGTCGCCGTGCTCGGCACCGCGGGCGTCGCCCTCGCGCTGCACACGGTAGCCGCCGATCGCGACGCGCCCACCGCGCTGTTGAGCGTCGGCACCCTCGCCCTCTGGCAGCTCGTCCACGGGCTGAGCCTGCACGGCCTCGGCGATCCGCAGGGCCTCGACCTCGTCCTGACCGCCCTGCTGTACGCCACCGCGACCGGCACCGGCCGGTACGCGCGGCGGCGGAGTGCCGCCCGCCGGGCCGCCGAGGAGCGCGTACGCCGGGCCGAGGCGGAACGCCGACGGCTCCCTGCGGCGGAACGGCGCCGCATGGAGCGGGAGTTGCACGACGTCAGCGCACACCACCTGACGGCGGTCGTGGTCACCGTGGAGGCCGCGCTCGGGCTGCGCGAACGCCGCCCCGAACTGGCCGACGAGGCCCTGCGGTTCGCGGCCCGCACCGGGCGCGAGGTGACCCGGGCGCTGGGCGCCGTCAAGGCCCCGGCCCCGTCGGCGGACGACCTCCCGTCCACGGGGGAGCGGCTGCGCGAGCTCGTCACCGGCTTCCGCGCCCTCGGCCAGCCGCTCACCTGCGCATGGGGAGACACCGACGACCCGTCCGGCCTGCCCGAAGGGGCGGTCGGCGACGCCGTGTTCGGGATCGTCCGCGAGGCCCTCACCAACGCGGTACGGCACGCGCCCGGCGCCGCCACCACCGTCCGCTGCACGTACGAGGACGCCCGCACCGAGGTCGTCGTCACCAACGCCGCGCCGGAGACGGGCGGCCGCCGGCCCGAGGGGCTCGGGGGCGGACGCGGACGGACGCTCCTGCGCGAGCGGGCGCGCGAGGCCGGCGGCACGCTCACCAGCGGCCCGACGCCGGACGGCGGTTGGGAGGTCCGTGCGGTCCTCCCGGGCCGTGCCGGAGGCACGCCGACGGAGGTCCGCGCCGGGCGGGGCCACCGCCTCGCGCAGGGTGTCGCCGCCGCAGGCCTGTGCTTCCAGCCGCTGCTGCCCTTGCTCGTCATCCGGAGCGAGACCGTCCCCGCCGGTCCGGGCGTCTCCGCCGGGGCGCTCTTCACCCTCCTCGCCACTGCCCAGACCCTCACCCTGCTGTGGCTCCGCCGCGCCCCGCGGACGGCACCCGCCGTACTCCTCACCCTCGCCGCGCTCTGGCCCCTCGCCATGCCGGCGGGCGGGTACACCGGCCCGGCACTCCTCCCGTCCGCACTGAGCCTGCTGATCACCTGCGTCGCCTTCGCCCTCCGCACGGCCGCCCCTCGCGGCGAGGCCGGCGCGGACGGTCAAGTCACCGTCCGGGCAAGGGCGTTCGGCCGACGTCGGCCCCGGGCGGGGGACGCGTCCCCGGCCGCACGTCCGCACGTCGCCGTGATGGGCGCGGCCGCCGTCGCCGTGCACGCCGTGACGCTGACCGTTTCCCTCCTCGCCCGGGGTGAGTCCGCCCGGGGCCCGGCGGGGATGCCCGGCTGGGGGCTCGCCGCCGTCGCCACCGCCGTCGCGGCGCTCGCCGTGGGCGTCGCCGGGCTCTCCGGCGCCCGCCACCGCGCACGCCGGGAGGCCGGCCGCGCCGCGCACCACCACCGCCTCGCGAGCTGGACAGGGGAGGCCGTACGGGACGCGTGGGCCGAGCGCCGCCGGATCACCACAGGGCTGGAGACCACCGTCCTGGCCCGTACGGCCCGCGTCGTCGAGGAAGCCGAGGCGGGACACCTCGCGCGGACCGCCGCGGAGGCCCGCAGCGCCCTGACGGCCATGCGCGCCCTGCTCGACACCGTCCGCGAGGCGGGGGAGCCCGAAGCGTCCGCCGGGTCCGGCTCCGGCGAACTGGGGGAGACACAGCCCGAGACCGCCCCTGAGCCGGCCCGCAGCCCGCAGCCGACGCTGCACGCCCTGGACCTGCTCGCGCACCAGTGCCGGGCCACCGGCCGCCGTGTGCGCCTGAGCGTCTCCGACCGGGTCCCCGAGGAGCTGCCCACGGCCGTCGACCTGGCCGCCTACCGCGCGGCCGAGACCGTCCTGGAGGCGGGCGACGACGGCGCCGTCCTCGAATTCGACGCCACGGACGGCACCTTGACCCTCACCGCCACCGACGTCCCCCGGGCCACCGGCTCCACCGCCCCGGAACGCCTGTCCGCCCGCGCCACAGCCCTCGGCGGCACCCTGACCACCCACCGGCCCGCCACCCTGCACCTGACGCTTCCCCTGACAGCTGCTCCAGCGGCCCCCTGACTCCCTGCCCTTTCACCCCGACCCACCCCAAGGCACATGACGACTTCCGCCCGCAGGCCCAGACCCGCTCATGCCCCGGCCACGACGCACCCCAACACCCCCACACACGCCCCCGATCCGGCCCACAAGCCCCAGACCGCCAGGAGGATGACGATGGCTCTCAGCGTGATGGCCCGATGACCGTCAGCGTGATGGTCGTGGACGACCAGATCGTCGTCCGGGCGGGCTTCGCCGCCGTGATCGACGCCGAGCCCGATCTGACCGTCGTCGCCGAGGCGGGGGACGGGGCCGAGGCGGTGACGCGTGCGGGGGAGCTCGCGCCGGACGTGATCGTCATGGACGTCCGCATGCCGGGGCTCGACGGGATCGCCGCCACCCGCATCCTCACCTCGCGCGAGAGCCCGTCCCGCGTGCTGGTCCTGACCACCTTCGATCTGGACGCGTACGTCTTCGACGCGCTCCGCGCCGGTGCCTCCGGGTTCCTGCTGAAGGACGTGCACGCGGCCGAACTCCTGCACGGCATCCGGACGGTGGCCGCCGGCGAGAGCGTCCTCGCGCCCTCCGCCACCCGTCGCCTGATCGGCCACTACGCGGCCGGTCCGGCCACCGGCCCGTCCGCGGCGCAGGGCCCGACGGTCCTGGACCGGCTCACCGCGCGGGAACGCGCCGTCCTGACGCTGGTCGCCTCGGGGCTCGACAACTCCGAGATCTCCGCCGAGCTGGACATCACCGTCGGCACCGTCAAGTCCCATGTGAACGCGGTGCTGCGCAAGCTCGAACTCCGCGACCGGGTCCAGGCCACGATCCTCGCCTACGACCTCGGCCTCGCCCACGCCAACCCACCCAGGACACAGCCCTGACCACCCGGCCTCGACCACGAAGCCCTGCCCACGAGCCCCGCAACCCACCAACTCCCGCCGTCCGCACGCCACTTCCGAGGAGCACCGCACCATGAC
Organism: Streptomyces sp. HNM0574; assembly: GCF_012726235.1. Classification (GTDB taxonomy): domain Bacteria; phylum Actinomycetota; class Actinomycetes; order Streptomycetales; family Streptomycetaceae; genus Streptomyces. The sequence goes on along the minus strand of NZ_JAASAH010000019.1, from coordinate 100,216 downwards.
CCGTCCCGACACCTCCCGTACCTCCCGCACCGAGGGCGGGCTGCTGCGCGCCGCCTTCGGGAGCCCCTTCGCCCTGCTGTACCTCGTCCTCTGCGCGGGGCTGCAGGTCTGGGCCGTCGTGGTCAGCTCGCACGGGCCGGACGCCTCGTTCGCCGGAGTGATCCCCCTGTTCGCGACCGCCCCGGTGAGCCTGATCCTCCTCGTGCTCCCGGACCACACCTCGATGGTCTACCTGTCCGTCGGCCTCGGCGCGCTGGTCAACGCCTTCCTCATCGGCTGGTGCGCCCACACCCTCCGCAAGGGCCGCGCCCAGGGCTCGGATTGAGCCCGGCCACGAGGGGCCGACGGAGCGAACCGTGCGGCCGTGCGTGCCCACCGCGGCCGGTCGCACGTTCTGCACCTGGTTTCGGCCTGTTGGGGAGCCGGGACCGCGCGGCGTGGGCCGAGGCCGAGTGCGAGGAGGCCATGGCCGCGGCGGCGCTGCTCCTCGGGCGGCGGAGCCACGAGTGGTTCGCCGCCCGGTGGCCGTCCCGGAGCGGCGCGTGGGCGGACCGGCTGAAACGCCCTGCCGGAGTACGTCGTCACCTCGACGACCCGGGCTGGCCAACTCGACGGTGCTGAACGGTGCCGACGTGGTCGGCGAGGTGGTGCGGGTGGACGGCGACGTGGTCGTCCACGCCGGTTTCCGGCTCGTCGGGACGCTGCTGGAGCACGACCTCGTCGACGAACTCCGCCTGATGACCTGCCCGGTGGTGCTCGGCGCGCCCGGCGGGCGCGCCTTCGGCGAGACCGGCGCCCGGAAGCCCATGCGCCTGACCTGCACCCGCACTGTCGGCGACGGCCTCCTCCTGACCACCTGCCGGCCCGCACGGGACACCGGCTGAGAGAGCCGGTCAGAACCAGGAGGAGCGCCCCGGGAGTTGGGACCATCCCCGGTCCCGGTCCGCTTCGGAGGCGGCCCGGCGGGAGAGGGCGGCGTCGGCCTGTGTCTCCCGGCGGCCGCCCTGGAGGGCCGCGTTGGGGAGGCGCGCCGCCAACCCGCCTGCGCCCGCAACGAAGAGCCCGAGATAGACGACCCAGATGCTGCGGCTCAGCATGCCGACGGCCAGTACCACGACCGCCAGCGCCAGGGACACGCCGGTCAGCACCTTCCTGGTGGTCTCGGCGCGTTCCTCCTCGGCCTCGACCATCGCCTGAAGGTCCCGGTTCCGGCGCCTGCGCAGCTGTTCCTGCCGCCGGCGGCGCTCGGCCTCGTCCCGCTCCCGCTCGTGCCGCTCCCGTTCCTCGCGCTCCGCCCGCTCCCGGGCGGCCACGCGCTCCTCCAACTCGCCCAGCGCAGCGGCATGTTCGGCGCTCTGCCCGGGCGGCGCGTGCACATGCACCTCGCCCTCGACGGAACCGGCCTGGATCACCACGCTGTGGCTGACCTCGCCGTTGATCAGGTTCGTCACGCGCGGGGCCTCGCGGGGCCGGTCGTCGTCGGGGCTGTCCGTGGTGTCCGTCATGCCGGTGTCCCCCATACCACCGAAGATACCGGGGTTCCACCGCGCCCACCATCAACTTCCCGCGCGCACGGCCCGGTTGGCCGGCGCCCGGCCCCGTCTCATCCGCCCGGCGGCAGCATCGCGAGGGCGACGACGGTGAGCAGGGCGATGTAGCCCCAGGCGTGGGCCCGGTCGGGGATGCGGGGCGGGCGGCGGCGCAGGACGGTGATCACCGGCAGCGCCCCCAGCAGCAGCGCTCCGGCCGCGACCGGGTCCACGAGGCCGACCAGGAACACGTCCGCGCCGTCCCGGACCGCCGCCCCGGCCGCCAGGCAGACCACGGCGGCGGGCAGCGCGATCGCCACCGTCAGCGGGTTGGCCAGCGCCGTCGCCACCCGCATGGGGTGCCCGGCCCGCCGCATCGCCGGAACCGTCATCACGCTGCCGCCCACCCCGAGGAACGCCGCCACCGCCCCGACCGGTATCCCGAGGACCACCGGCAGCGGCCGCGCCCCGCCCCCGCCGTCCGGGTCCCCGTCCCCGGCGCCCGGCCGGAGGAACCCCGGCCGCAGCAGCAGGTCGGCCACGGTGAGCGCGACGTAGCCGACGAACGCCCACCGGGCCAGCGCCGGCGGCGCGACCCGCGTCGCGCACGCCCCCGCTGTCGCGCCCAGCACCAGCAGCCCGAGCAGCCCGCCGCTGCCGCGCAGCGCGGTGAGCACCCGGCGCGGGGTGACGGCCGTGGCGAACCCGGCGTTCACCACCATCACCACGGCCGAGGTGGCCGTCGCCACCCGCATCGCGTCCCCGCCGAGCGCGGCGTCCGCCCACACCACGACGGGGACGGCGACGAAGCCGCCGCCGAAGCCGAACAGCACCGTCGTCGCCCCGGTCAGCAGCCCGATACCGATCAGCGCCAGCACGTCCACACCCACCACACCCGTCACATCCGCCGCGTTCACACCCGCCACCCCACCAGCCGGGCGCCCGCGCCCGCATGCGAAGGTCGGCACAGTTCCTTCGCGTCCCGGCCACCCCCGTGGCCCGCGGGGACGGCGGCTACGGTGGCCCGGTGAAGAACGTCCCCCTGGCCGACGTCGACCACCTCGACCGGGCCGTCCTCCCCATCGGCACCGACTATCCGCCGGGCCATCTGCTCGACTGGCACGAGCACCGCCGCGCCCAGTTCCTCTACGGCGCCACCGGCGTGATGGTCGTCGACACCGACGCGGGGACCTGGACCGTTCCGCCCGAGCGCGGCGTCCTCATCCCGGCCGCCACCCCGCACCGGGTGCACATGCTGGAGGTGAGCACCCGCAGCCTGTACGTCGAACCCGGCGCCGTCCCCTGGTGGCCCGCCACCTGCACCGTCGTCGACGTGCCGCCGCTGCTGCGCGAACTGCTGCGCGCCGCCGTCGAGTTCACGCCGGAGTACGACCTCACCGGGCGCGAGGGGCACATCGCCGCGCTGCTGCTGCACGAGATCGCCGCCCGCACCCCGCTCCCGTACCACCTGCACCTGCCGGCCTCCGCCGCGCTCGCCGGTCTCTGCCGCGCCTACCTGGCCGCGCCCGACACCGGCACCACCAACGCGGGCTGGGCGGCCGCCGCGGCCATGAGCGAGCGTGCCTTCACCCGCCGCTTCCGCGCGGAGACCGGCCGCAGCCCGGCCGACTGGCGGGCCCGCGCCCGCCTCCTCGCCGCGATCCCGCTGCTGCGCACCGCCACGGTCACCGAGGCGGCGGGCCGTCTCGGCTACGCCTCACCGGCCGCCTTCACCGCCGCCTTCACCCGCGCCTTCGGCACACCCCCGTCCCGCTTCACCGGCCGCTCCCGCGCCTGAGAACTCTGCCGTGGGCAGATCCGCGCTCGCGCGGGCGCGTGCGGTGCTTCGCTGGACGGATGGACATCGTGGTGCTGGGCGGAACGGCGTGGGTGGGACGGGAGTTGGCACGGCAGGCGGGGGAGCGGGGGCACGCGGTGACCTGCCTCGCGCGGGGCGTGAGCGGGACGGTCGCCGACGGCGCCGCGCTGGTGGCCGCCGACCGGCGGGACCCCGCCGCGTACGCCCCGCTGCTGGGCCGCGACTGGGACGCGGTGTTCGAGGTGTCCTGGCAGCCCGGCTTCGTCCGCGGCGCCCTCGACGCGCTGGCCGCCAGGGCCCGGCACTGGACGTACGTCTCCTCGGGCAGCGCCTACGCCTCCCGGGACGCGGTGGGCGCGGACGAGTCCACCCCGCTGCTCGCCCCGACGGCCCTGGACGAGGTGGGCCGGGACCTGTACGGCGAGGCCAAGGCCGCCTGCGAACAGGCGTCGGCGGCCGCCGTGGGCGACCGGCTGCTGACCGCGCGCGCCGGGCTCATCGCCGGTCCCGGCGACCACACCGGACGTACCGGCTACTGGGTCGCCCGGGCCGCGCGCGATCCGCTGGGCCCGATGCTGGTCCCCGACGAACCGGACCTGCCGACCCAGGCCGTGGACGTACGGGACCTGTGCGCCTGGCTGCTGGACTCGGCCGAGGCGGGGCGGGCGGGCACCTACGACGCCGTCGGCCCGGTCGTCCCGTTCGGGGAGTGGGTCGAGCGGAGCCGTGCGGTGGGCGGCCACACCGGCCGGGTGGTCGCCGCGGACTCGGGGTGGCTGCGGGAGCGGGGCGTCGCCGCGTTCATGGGGCCCGGATCGCTGCCGATGTGGCTCGTCGAACCGGGCTGGGAGGGCTGGTCGGCCCGTACCGGGGCGGCGGCCCGGGCGGCGGGGCTGCGCCACCGGCCCCGGGACGGGCTGCTGGCGGACACCCTGGCCTGGGAGCGCGCACAGGGCCTGGACCGCGCCCGCCCGGCCGGACTCGACGCCGCACGCGAACGTGAACTCCTGGGTCTGCTGGGGGAGTTGGACTGAATGCCGGAGCCCGCGCGGCGGACCGCGATCCCGCCGCCCGCCCGTGCGCGGACCGCGACGGTTGATTACCCGTGGGTAACTTGACGTACGCTGCTGCGGGTCGCGGGGTCCGTCCCGCGACGGCCGGAGCACGGCCGCCGCGTGGCACGGGGCCGCGCGGCCGCCGCGGGCCGGTCCGGAAAACGGAAGGACGCATTCGTACATGCCCAGCGCACGTCGACTTCGCGGGACCCTGCTCCCCCTGACCCTGGCCGTCTGCGCCACCGCCCTGGTGGCCGGAACCGCCGACGCCGGGGAGACCGAGCCCGCGGAGAAGAAGACGTCCGACTCCACCCAGCAGCGTCCGACCTGGGCCATCGCGCACCGGGTCCTGACCACGGAGGGAGTGACCTCGGCGACGAAGCACGGGGCCAACGCCCTGGAGATCGACGCCACCGCCTGGAAGAAGGGCTGGTGGGCCGACCACGACGGCACCCTCACCAGCTACGGCGACACGATGGAGGACATGTTCGACCAGGTGGTGCGCGAGCACCGGAAGGGACGCCATGTCTCCTTCGTCTGGCTGGACATGAAGAACCCCGACTGGTGCGACAGCGACGACGCCAAGTGGCGCCAATGCTCCGTCGCCGCGCTCCGCGACATGGCGCGCAGCAAGCTGGAGCCCGAGGGTATCCGCGTGCTGTACGGCTTCTACGGGAGCGAGGGCGGCAGCGGCTGGAAGAAGACCATCGGTGAGCTGAACTCCAAGGAGGCCGTCAGCTTCAGCGGTTCCGACCAGGAGGTCCGCGAGGGCTTCGCGAAGCACGGCCCGGACATTCCCCGGAACCAGCGCGTCATGGACAACGGCCTGTTCAGCATGGCGCTGAAGTCCGACAGCATCCACAAGGAGCTCCGCTTCGCCGGCCAGGCCCGTGACCGCGGCGAACTGGCCCGCACCGTCGGCTGGACGGTCGGCAAGGGCGACCGGGAGCGCTCCGACGCCCTGCTGGACTCCTCCCGTTCGGGTGCCGACGTGGACGCGCTGATCTACGGCAACCGCATGTCCTGCTACCCGGACGGCGTCAGCGGCCCGAAGGGCTGCGGCACCAAGGACGGCGGTGTGCGCGAGGCGCTCTCGTACATCCAGGACTACGTGAAGGCCCACCCGGAGACCCGCCGCATGGCAGGACCGAAGGACATCCCCTTCGGCAGCTGACCTGCCGCGGCCGACGGACGGGGGCGCCCGGCGCGGGCGTCCCCGTCCGCGTATCCGGACTTGCGTTGTGCGCAGGTCAGGGCTGGAGAGTGGGCCTGTTCACAGTGTTCGGCCAGGCAGAGCGGGTATGCGGAGGTCGGCCGTCTCTCGGGAGTTCGCTGCTTGTTCAGACAGGTTGGCTTCCCCGGGGAGGGTCGGGGTGGCAGACTCCGACGGGCCCCGACGCATCCGCACTCCTCCCGTGAGGTCAGCAGGCACATGCCAGAACTCAACCGCCGCAGGTTCCTCCAGATCGCCGGTGCGACCGCCGGAAGCGCGGCGCTCACCGGCAGCATCCAGCGGGCCGCCGCCATCCCCGCCGCCCGCCGCACCGGCACCATCGAGGACGTCGAGCACATCGTCGTGCTGATGCAGGAGAACCGGTCCTTCGACCACTACTTCGGCTCGCTCAAGGGCGTCCGCGGCTTCGGCGACCCGCGGCCCGCCGCACCGGCCGGGGAGAAGGACGTCTGGCACCAGTCCGACGGCACGAAGGACGTGCTGCCCTTCCGGCCCGAGGCCGAGAACCTGGGCATGCAGTTCATCGCCGGGCTCAACCACGACTGGGCCGGCGGTCACGAGGCGTGGAACGAGGGGAAGTACGACCGGTGGATTCCGGCCAAGGGCACCGGAACCATGGCCTATCTGACCCGCGAGGACATCCCGTTCCACTACGCCCTCGCCGACGCGTTCACCGTCTGCGACGCGTACCACTGCTCGATGATCGGGGCCACCGACCCCAACCGCTACTACATGTGGTCCGGGCACGCGGGCAACGACGGCAGCGGCGGCGGGCCCGTGCTGGGCAACGAGGAGGCCGGGTACGGCTGGACGACCTACCCCGAGCGGCTGGAGCGGGCCGGGGTCTCCTGGAAGATCTACCAGGACATCGGCGACGGCCTCGACAAGGACGGCGGCTGGGGCTGGATCGAGGACGCCTACCGGGGCAACTACGGCGACAACTCGCTGCTCTGGTTCACCGCCTACCAGAACGCCGAGCCCGGCGACCCGCTCCACGACAAGGCCCGTACCGGCACCGACGCCAAGAACGGCGACACCCTCCTCGACGACCTCAGGGCCGACGTCAAGGCCGGAACCCTCCCGAAGATCTCCTGGATCGCGGCCCCCGAGGCGTTCACCGAGCACCCCAACTTCCCCGCGAACTACGGTGCCTGGTACGTCTCCCAGGTCCTCGACGCGCTCACCGCCGACCCCGAGGTGTGGGCGAAGACCGCACTGTTCCTCACCTACGACGAGAACGACGGCTACTTCGACCACGTCGTCCCGCCCTTCCCGCCGGCGGACGCCGACCGCGGCCGGTCCACCGTCGAGACCGAACTCGACTCCTACCGGGGCGGGGTCGCCGGGTACGAGCCGGGACCGTACGGTCTCGGCCAGCGCGTGCCCATGCTCGTCGTCTCGCCGTGGAGCACCGGCGGGTACGTGTGCTCCGAACTCTTCGACCACACCTCGATCCTGCGCTTCATGGAGCGCAGGTTCGGCGTGCACGAACCGCAGGTCTCGCCCTGGCGCAGGGCCATCTGCGGCGACCTCACCTCGGCCTTCGACTTCTCCCTCAAGGACACCGAACCGGCCTCCCTGCCCGCGACCGACGCGTACGAGCCGCCGGACCACGAGCGGCACGACGACTACGTCCCCGAGCCGCCGGCCGAACCCGCGCTGCCCCGCCAGGAGCGGGGCTCCCGGCCCACGCGTCCGCTGCCCTACGCGCCCGTGACCGACGGCGAACTCCAGGCGGGGGAAGGCCGGTTCGCGCTCACCTTCAGCGGCGGCCCGGAGGCCGGGGCGCACTTCCTCGTCACCGCGGCCGACCGCACCGACGGGCCCTGGACGTACACCACGCACGCGGGCGCCGAACTCTCCGACTCCTGGGACGCCTCCGACGGCGCCTACGCGCTGACGGTGCACGGGCCCAACGGCTTCCTGCGCACCTTCGAGGGCCCGGGCGGCACGGAGGGCCCCGAGGTCACGGCCCGTCACCTCGCGGACAGCGGCGACCTCGCGCTCACCCTCACGAACCGGGGCAAGGACGCCTGCCGCCTCACCGTGACCGACGCGTACGGCGGCCCGTCCCGCACGTACCCGGTGCGCCCCGGCGAGCGGCTGCACCGCACCCTCGGGCTCGGCGACAGCGAGCGCTGGTACGACCTGACCGTCACCACCGACACCGACGACGGCTGGCGCCGCCGCCTCGCGGGCCACGTCGAGACCGGCGGCCCGGGCGTGAGCGACCCGGCCCTCCGCACCGCCTGACGCGCGGCTCCCGGAGCCAACGGCCGTCCCCTCAGCGGCCGTTGGCCCCGGACCGGAGGTGCGGCAGCGTGAACCCGGGCAGCGCGAACCGCCCGCCCTGCGGCTCCCCGGGACCGGCCGCCTCGTCGGCGCCGTCGATCCGGGACGCGTACCCCTCGGCGTCGTCCAGAGGCGTGTACGCCAGGAAGTCCTCGGCGGTGGAGGAGTCCGCCTCCGTCGGGAGCCGCCAGAAGCGGCGGGTGTTGGCGGAGACGGCGTACACCGTGGCGAAGCGGGTGGAGGGCGGGGCGGTGAGGGCGGCGCGGCAGAAGCCGACGGCGTCCCGGGGGCTCAGCCAGGTCGCCAGGTGGCGCGGCTCGGAGGGCTCCTCCTCGAAGCTGCCGATCCGCAGACAGATCACCGACAGCCCGAACTTGTCCGCGTACAGCCGCCCCAGCGCCTCCAGCGCCGCCTTGCTCACCCCGTACAGGCCGTCCGGACGGACCGGGTCGCGCGGCGCGGTGCGGTGCGCGGCCGGGTAGCAGCCGGTGACGCGGTTGCTGCTGGCCAGGACGACGCGGGGAATCCCGGTGCGGCGGGCGGCCTCCAGGACGTGGTGGGTGCCCAGCACGTTGGCGTCGAGCAGTTCGTCCAGCGGCGCCTCGTCCGGGATCCCACCCAGGTGGAGCACCGTGTCGGCGCCCGCGAGCGCGGACTCGACGGCCGCCGCGTCGAGCAGGTCGACGGTGCGGACCACCTCGTTCGCGGCCTCGGCCCGCAGCGGGACCCGGTCGAGCAGCACCAGCCGTCCCGCCTCCCCGCGCAAGGCCTCGCGGACGGCCGAACCGACCTTCCCCGCGGCTCCGGTGACGACCACCGTTCCCAGCCCCACTGTGCCTCCCCGGTCCGAGCCCCTCCGTGCCGTGCCGGTCAGCGATCCTCTCCCACCGTCCGGCCCGGCGAACAGGCCCCGCGAAAAATGGTGCGCCGATACGCGTCACCGGATGGAACGATCGGGCCATGACCGATTCCGTGACCCCGGACCCGACCGCCCCCGAGCCCGTGACGTCCGACGCGTTGACGCCCGAGCAGCGTGCCCGGCGCACCGCGGCGGCCGTCGACGCGGCCGTCGCGGCCGGGCGCGGGCTCGGGCTGACCGTGACGGACGGGACGGTGCTGCACGACCTGTTCTCCGTCGTCGTCCACCTCGCGCCCGCCCCCGTCGTGGCCCGCATCCCCGTCGTCCTGCCGCCCGCCGCCGACCCCGCCGCGCTGGAGCGGCGCCAGCGGGCCGAGCTGGACGTGGCCCACTGGCTCGACGCGCAGGGCACCCCCGTGATCCCGCCCAGCCCCCTCGTGCCGAGGGAGCCGGTGCGGCGCGACGGCTTCGCCATGACGTTCTGGCAGCTCGTCGCCGAGGACCGGGACAAGGAACCCGACTACGCGGCCAACGCCGAGAGCACCGCCGCGCTGCACGCGGCCCTGCGCGACTACCCGGGCCCGCTGTCCTTCCTGTCCGCCGCCGAACCGGAGTTCGTCACCGACAGCCTCGCGCTGCTGGAGAAGCGCCCCGACCTCCTCGGCCCGGCCGACCTGGACCGCGCCCACCGCGAATGGCGGGTGCTGGAACCGCTCGTCCGCTCCCGCGCGGCCTTCGAGCGCGCCTTCCCCGGAGTCGGCCTCCAGCCCGTGCACGGCGACTCCCCGCCCGCGAACGTCTTCTCCGGCGTGGACGGCGACCGCTACTCCGACTTCGAACTCGTCACCCTGGGCCCCGTCGAGTGGGACCTGGCCGCCCTCGGCCCCGAGCTGGAGGCCGCCTACGACCGCGGCGCCCGGAACCAGGGCCTGCGCACCCTCGACGAGGACGTCCTGCGCTTCGTGAACGCCGTCGGCATGCTCCGCGTCGTCGCCACCCTCACCCTCGTCCCGCAACTCCCCGAACTGCACGGCTACTTGACGCCCGCGCTGGACGCCTGGCGGGCGATGCCCTTCGCCGGGGGCGTGGCACCGCGGGCGTGACGGCCGGGTACGTCAGCGCGCGGCCTTGCCCCGGGCGAGGTCGCCCAGGTCGGCGATCCGGTAGCCGCGGTCCCGTACGGCGTCGATGATCCGGGGGAGTGCGCGGGCGTCGAGTCCGCGCACCCCCTGGTCGCTGGTGCCGACGTGCAGCTGCACGATCTCGCCCGGGGTGAGCGCGTCCAGGGCCCGGCGGACGGCCTTGTCGACGGTCATGCCGCCCTCGGTCCCCAGATAGCCGTTGGTGTCGGCGGTGAACTCGATGTCCGCGAAGCCCAGTGCGTTGACGCGGGCGATGCCGCGCGGCGTGATGGCGCTGAAGGGGAAACGGAAGAACGGCAGCGGCCGGGTGCCCGTGGCCCGGCGGATCGCCCGGTCCGCGCGCAGCACCTGCTCCCTGGTCTCCGCCCGGGAGAGGCCGTCGAAGTGCGGATGGCTGTGGGAGTGGTTGCCGATGCCGTGCTCGGCGGCCATCGCCCGCGCCGCGCGGGGGTGCCGCTCGGCGAACTGCCCGGTCAGGAAGAAGGTGGCCGGTGCCTTCCGCTGCCGGAGCGTCCGCAGGACCTCCGGCACGTCCTCGGCGTCCCAGGCCGCGTTGAACGTCAGCGCGACCACCCGCCGTTCGGTCGGCATCCGCCGGACCTCCGCGCCGAACAGCCCCGACACGTCCCCCGGCGGCGCCGCGGCCCCCACCAGGGCCACCGCCACCAGCGCGCAGAGCAGCCGGGCCCACGGCCCCGGCGGCGCACCCGGGAGACGGCGGAGGAAGCGGAGGCGGCGGGCGGCGAGTGTACGGATCACGGCCGTCCAACGCCGCGCCCCGGCACCGGGATACGCGACCGTACGCCGCCCGTGCGAGGAGCCGTGCCGCATGCCGGAATCGCGGTGACCGTCCGGGTGGAGGCGGGCGCGGCAGCCGGGCGGGCCGGGGAGGGGAAGGCCAGGATCGGCACATGATCGATTGGATGAGCCTGACCCCGCTGGACCCCGGCAGCACCCGGTTCGGGCACTCCGGGGAGCACCCGGGGTTCGCCGACCGGGACTACGTCCGCCGCCGCGACGAGATCGCCGCGCGGGCCGAGGGCCACGCCGTCGGCGACCCCTCGCCCACGGTCACCTACACCGAGGACGAGCACGCCACCTGGCGCACCGTGCACCGCGCGCTGCGGCAGCCGCAGGACCGCTTCGCCTGCCGGGAGATCCTCCGGGCCCGCGCCGACGCACCCGTCCCCGCCGACGGCGTACCCCAGCACGAGGACGTCTCCGACCGGCTGGAGCGCCTGACCGGATTCCGCTTCACCCTCGCCGGCGGCATCGTGCCCAACAAGCGCTTCCTCGGCTCGATGGCCGACGGCCGCTTCCACGCGGTGCAGTACGTACGCCACCCCGCGATGCCGCTCTACACCCCCGAACCGGACGTCCTGCACGACGTGTTCGGGCACGGCATCCACCTCTCGGACCCGTTCTTCGCCGACCTGTACCGCACCGTGGGCCGGGCCGCCTCCCGCGTGGACTCGGCCGACGCCCTGGACCTGATCAGCCGCGTCTACTGGTTCACCCTCGAGTACGGCGTCGCCCTGGAGGACGGCGAACCGCGCGCGTACGGGGCCGCGCTGCTCTCCTCGTACGGGGAGCTCGGCCGGCTGTCCCGCGCGCAGATCAGGGAGTTCGACCTCGCGGAGATGGCGCGCCTGCCCTACCAGGTCAACGGCTATCAGCCGGTCCTGTTCTCGGTGGACTCGATGGACCGGCTCGCGGACACCCTGCACGGTTTCCTGGACGACTTCGACGAGACCACCAGGGACCGCCGCGGCCTGCCCGCACTGGCCGACCGCGGCTTCATGGGCCGCCCCGCCGACGCCTGACCACACGGCCGGGGCCCGCCCGCCCGGGCCCGTCACCCACGTCCCATGACGTCCCACCGGGACCGGATTCCCCGCAGGTCACAGCCGGGATGTCCCGTGATCTCCCAGACGGTGGCCGCTGCGGTGTGGGGTCCGGAGAGTGGGCCGCATGGGAAACGACATCGAGTTCGACCAGAGCGAGGCACGGAAGATCCTGCCCGCGCTGGACAACCTGGGCGGCGACACCCAGCAGGGCCGCTCGTACATCGACGGCTACATGTCCCTCACGTTCGCCGAGGAAGGCATCATCAACCGCCTGTCGGGCGGACACGAGGCCGTACGGACCGCCGTCGACGACCGGCTCGGCGAACTGCGCACCTATTTCGCGACCACCCTGAGCGAGAACTTCGACGCCACCTTCCGGCTCTACGAGACCAACGAGGCGGCCGAGGAGGCCACCTTGCGCACGCTGGAGGAGTTCTACCGCGCCGACGCCCGGATGGTCGCCGACCTGCGCAGATCCGACAGCGAACTCTGGGGGAGCGAGCCCGCCACCGGCCGCCGGGGACAGCCCTTCGCCCCGCCCGAGCAGCCGGACGGCCACTACACCCCCGTCTCCGTCGGCGGCGACGGCATCGAGGGCGTCCAGCAACCCCCGGGCGTGCTCGACTACTTCAGCTTCACCTTCTACGTCCGGTACGTCGTCGAGTTCGTGACCGGCCACGACCCGCTGGAGCTGATCGGGCGGCCGATCGCGGGGGACTGGGACCAGTTCGTCCTGATCTCCAAGGCGCTGCGGAACCTCGCGGACGGCCTCCGCGCCGTCGTCACCAATCTGGTCGCGCACGTCGACCAGCTGGAGGCGGTCTGGGACGGCAACGCGTACATGGCCTGCAACCTCGCCGTGCACAACGCCGCCAAGGAGATCCAGGACGGCATGGTGCAGCCCCTGGAGGACGCCGCCGACCTGTACGAGGAGGCCGCCGCCGCGGCGCACCAGACGTACCAGGACCTCGCGCCCGCCATCTCCGCCGTCATCGACATCGCCACCGGCATCGGCCTGGTGAAGGCGCTGCTGAGCGGCGCGTCCAAGGCGTCGGCGCGGCTGCTCGGCGAGAAGGTCGACTGGATCGCCGCGCGCACGTCCGAGTTCCAGGCCGCGGTGCAGGCGGCCAACTCCGGGCTGGAGAGCGTCAGTCGGGAGTTCACCGAGCTCAAGGCCGCCGACTCCGTACCGCCGGTGCTGGCCGAGTACCAGAGCCGCTGAACCCCGCGTCCACCCCCGACGGAACGAGGCACCACCCGTGCGACACGACGAAGAGACCGACCGGATCCTCGCTCAGCTGGCGGCCCGCCTGCGCGACAGCGGACGCGCCGAGGCCCGCGAGATCGGCGAGGCCGTCGAGCAGGGCATCTACACCTTCGGCGAGATCGCGTCCAGCTCCGGATACGCGGAGGTCATGGAGGAGACCCTGCGCGGCCTGGAGGGCCTGACCCCCGAGGACTTCCTCGACGAGGAGGACGGGCCGGACGCCGGAACCACCGGGCCGCCCGCCGGAACCACCGCTCCGGACGCCCCAGCCACCGGCCCCCGCCCCGGCTTCGGCACCGGGATCGGGCCCAGGCCGTGAGGGCGCCCGGCGGCCCGGCGCGGTGAAGCGGGGCGGAACGCCGTCCTCCGCGCGAGGGGGCGGTACCGGTTCGGGGAAGCCCCTCCCGGGGCCGGGCGCCGGGACCTATGGTGACGTCCGCAACTGGTGCCGCACGAACGGCAGTTGACCGCGCGAGGCCCGGCCCGCGCACACGGGGAGGCAGTGGTGCAGGAATTTCCCGGATGGAGCCACCGCACGGACTTCGTCGAGGCGTTCCGCTCGGCGGTGCGGACCAGACGCCGGAGCGCCAAGCGGGTGCCCAAGCACCCTCCCGTCGCGCTGCGCACCCGGCCGGAACACGGGGCGCAGGCCCTGGCGGCCCTGCGCGAGGGCCTGTTGCGGTACTCCAAGACGCGCGGCGTCGTCTCCTGCGTCCCGCACGCCTTCGTCCCCGCACCGCCCGCCACGCGCGAGGAACTGCTCGCCGAGATCGCCGCACAGCTGCGCGCCAAGGGACCGCAGGAGATGGGCAGACTGCGGCTGCCCGCCTACGACCTCGTGACCCACAGCGCCGCCCGCGCCGACGACGGCGAACCCCCGCTCCCCGCCGAGGTCCACGCGCGGATCAGGCCCGGCGCCGAGAGCGGGACGCCGGGCGGGAACGCGGAGGGCGGGACCGTCAGCGCCGGCATCCTCACCGTCCCGCTCGCCCCGCTCGTCCAGCTGGCCCGCAGGATTCCGCGCCACCTGTGGGAGTGGCGCTGGACGTTCCGGCTCTCCCGCCTCCGCCGCTACCGGACGCTGTGGCCCGAGGACCACGAGGGGGAACGCACCTGCCGGGCCGCCGTCCGCAGCTTCGCCGGGACCCGCGGGCAGGGCCCGGACGCCTGGGACGCGCTGGTCCTCACCGCGCTCATGATCGACCTCAACGGCTACGCCCGCCAGGGAGTTCTGCACCCGGGCCGGCGCCGCCGCCGTCCCCGGAGCGTGCTGCTGCTCGACGGCGGCGGGCCGGGCGCCGACGTGGTCACCGCCTTCCTCGCGCTCTACGACGAACGGCACCGCGAGTGCCCCAACCCCGCCACCGTCGTCGTCGCCGCGCTCCCGCCCGAACCCGGCACCGAGCCGGGCCCCGAGGGCCTGTCGGCGGCGGCCCGGCGGCTGCGGACCGACCGCCGCGAGGCCGCCGGCACCTTCGCGGTGACGCTGCCGCCGCCCGTCGCCTCGACCATGGAAGTGCGCTCCGTGTGGCGGCCGTTGCTCCGCATGCGCCCCGCCACCGAACTGTTCCTGGAGGGCGCCGCGCTGCTGGCCGCACTCTGGCTGCTGGGCACCCTCTCGTTCCTGCCGTTCGTCGGCCCGGGACCGCTGCACGAGGACGACGACCGCTGCATCGACGGCACCCGGGTGCGGCAGGGCGGCGGCCGCGCCGGGGACCTCCAGGAGCAGCACGAGCAGGCGCTCGACCTGATCCGCGAACGCAGCGCGTACGCCGAACGCAAGGGCGAGAAGGAGCGCACCGTCACCCTCGGCCTGATCCACTCCAGGCCCCCGGGCAACGAGCACGAGGTGCGCTCCGGCGGCTCGATACCCGAACTGCGCGGCGTGGCCATCGCGTTGAAGGAACTCAACGAACGGGCCTCCAGGGACGACCACGGGATCTGGGTCCGGATCAGGATGTACGAGGCGGGCGTCGAGTACCGGGACGCCGAGGAGGCCGCACGGAAGATCGCGCGGGAGGCGGACCGGGAGCGGCTGATCGGGGTCACCGGGTTCACCGAGAGCCGCACCGAGACGCTGGAGGCGCTGAAGATCCTCGACCGGGCCCGGATCCCCGTCGTCACCACCTCCGCCTCGGCGAACGCGCTGGAGATCGGCCTCGGCTACCACGGCATGGCGCCCAACAACGCCCGCGAGGCCGAGGTGACCGCCTCCTTCCTCCAGCACGCCAACACCGTCCGCACCGGCGGGCGCACCTGCGCACCCGCCACGGACGTCGCCGTCGTCACCGACCCCGCCGACGTCTACAGCAACGAACTCGGCAAGGAGTTCCTGCGGCAGAAGCCGTTCACCGGCTCCGGGGCCAGGATCGGCTTCACGCCGGGCGACCGCGCCGGCGGGACCGCGGGCGAGCCGGGCCTCGAACGGGTCTGGGACATCCAGGGGCTGGCGAACGCCGTCTGCGACCGGGTCAGCAGGAACGACCGCACCCTGGTGTACTGGACGTCCCGCTCCCGGGAGTTCAAGGCCTTCCTCGACGAGTACCGGATCGGCGACTGCGCCAACCAGGACCTCAGCGTCATGGGCGGCAACGAACTCACCAACACGGCCCTGAGCGGCGGCTACGCCGAGTACCCGTGGCTCCACCTCTTCCACACCGCGCACACCCTCCCGGTCGGCCACCCGGACCGGAACTCCACGGCCCAGGCGTACAACAAGCGGTACGCCGAGGAGTTCCGCGAGGACGACCTGTGGGTCAACGACGGGCACGCCGCGCTCTCCCGCGACGCGGTCCACGTCTTCGCCGAGGCCGCGAGCGAGGCCCACGCGACGGGCGTCGAGCTGGACCGCCGGAACGTGCACCAGTACGTCGCCAACGGCACCTTCGGGATGGAAGGGGCGAGCGGCGCCGTCGACTTCCCCGAGCGCGCACCCCGCCCCGAGAACAAGCTGCTGACCGTCCTCCACCACGAGGGCGACACCTCGTCCGTCGTCCTGATGTGCGGCAAGTCCGGCAACAACATCGACGCGGGACGGGAGTGGACCCAGGGAGACGACACCTACCCGTGCCCCGAGGACGGCAGCGGGGCCCGGGACGGCTCGGACTGAACCACCCGCCGGCCACCGCCCGTTACGCTGACCCCGTCCGTGCCGGCCCCGGCGGTGCCGGGGCCCGCGCCCGCAGCACGGTGCCAAGGAGCGCACTCGCATGACCGACGGCCCCACGCCCGCGTTCGTCCCCTACACCCAGACCCTGCTCGACGCGCTCGCCGCCGCACCGGACCGGCCCGTCGTCACCGCCGCCGACGGACGGCGGCTCACCGGCGGCGAGCTGTGCGCACGCACCCACCGGCTCGCCGCCGAACTCGCCGCCCGCGGCTTCGGCCCCGGCACCACCGTCTGCCTGCTCACCGGCAACACCCCCGAGGCGCTGACCGCCCGCTACGCCGCGCACCACGCGGGCGCCCGCGTCGTCCACCTCTACGAGGGCATGGCGCCCGCCGTGCTCGCCCGCATCGCCGAGAGCGTCGAGACCACCCTCGTCCTCGTCGACCCCACCCGGCACGGGACGGCGGCGGAACTCCTGCCGCTGCTCGACGGGCCCGCCGTGCTCGGCCTCGGCTCCGGCCGCTTCGGCGAGGACGTCGTCGCCGCGGCCGGCCGGCGCGAGCCCGTCCCGTTCCCGTCCCCCGTCGGCCCCGAGGACGACCTCGGCATCCAGCACACCGGCGGAACCACCGGAATCCCCAAGGGAATCCGCACCGTCCACGGCCCCTACAGCCGCGGCGTCGCCATCCCCGTCGCCGAGGCGGGCGACCCGCCGCGCTACCTCGCCTGCACCCCGCTCGCCCGCCTCTCCGGTTTCCTCACCGACAAGGCCCTGCTGCGCGGCGGCTCCGTCGTCCTCCAGCTCACCTTCGACCCCGGCGAGGTGCTCGCCGCCGTCGCCCGCGAACGCGTCACCCACATCTGGCTCCTGCCGCCCCTGCTCCACCGGCTCCTCGACCACCCCGCACTCGCGTCCACGGACCTGAGCAGCCTCACCCGCATCACCTACGGCGGCTCACCCGCCTCCGCCGCCCGGCTCCGCCAGGCCGCCGAGGTCTTCGGCCCGATCCTGTACGGCTGGTACGCGCAGAGCGAGGTGCCCGCGATCTCCGAGGCGGCCCCGCACGAGCACTCCGTCACCGGGCACGACGGCCGCGTCACCGTCGGCCGCCCGCTGCCCTGGCTGGAGGTCGCCGTCCGCGACGAGGCCGGCCGGACCCTCCCGCCCGGCGAGGAGGGCGAGATCGAGGTGCGCTCACCGGTCGTCATGCCCGGCTACTGGAAACAGCCCGAACTCACCGCCCAGGTCCTGCGCGACGGCTGGCTGCGCACCGGCGACCTCGGCTACCTCGACGCCGACGGCTACCTCTTCGTAGTCGGCCGGCGCCGCAACGTCATCGTCGTCGTGGGCGGCCACGTCCACCCCACCGAGGTGGAGGAACTCCTCCTGGCCCACCCGTCCGTCGCCCAGTGCGCCGTCTTCGGCGTACGGGACACCGACGAGACCGAACACGTCCACGCCGCCGTCGTCCCCACTCCCGGCCACCACCCCACCCTCGAAGACCTCCGCCCCTTCGTCACCGCCCGCCAGGGCCCCCTCTACGCCCCCGAAACCCTCCACCTCCTGCCCGACCTCCCCCTCACCTCGGCCGGCAAGCCGGACACCGAACACCTCCGCACGACCCTGACGGGGACGTGAGGGGCTCACCACCGCACTGCCGAAGTCCCGGCCGCACGACGGCGTAAGGCGCCGGCACGGCGGGCTTCGGCACCGACCCCCGGACCCGCTGGCCCGGGAGGCCGGCGCCCGCCCGTCAGCCGAGGATTTCGGCCGCCTTCGTCAACGGGCCTCCCGCGTCACCGGTGTTGAGCGTCCCCGCCGGTTCGAACAGCAGGACCGAGGTCTCCTCGTCCGCCACCGGACAGTGCTCGACCCCGCGCGGAACCACGAACAGCTCACCGGTCTCCAGCACCACATCGGCATCCCTGAGCCGGATGGTCAGCCGCCCGTCGAGGACGAGGAACAGCTCGTCGGTGTCCTCGTGGGTGTGCCAGACGAACTCCCCCTTCAGCTTGGCCAGTTTGACCTCGTAGTCGTTCAGCGCGGCCACCGTCTTCTGCGACCACAGCTCGTCGAACCGCGACAGCCGCTCGGCGAGATTGACCGGAACAACGGACTCGGACATACGGGTTCGCCCCTTTCTCAGGCCGGCGAGGAAGCACCCTTCCGGCTCCCCGCCCGGCACCACGAGCCTGCCGCGGCCGGACTCCGCCGGTCTTGTACGTTCCTCGCATGGCGACCGCAGACCGGCCCCGCACGTCCGTCAGCGCCTGGAGACCACCGGTCCCCGGCATCGCCGAGGTCTTCCACGCGCACTTCACCGACCACGCGTACCCGGCCCACACCCACGACACCTGGGACCTGATGATCCTCGACGGCGGCACCGTCGACTTCGCACTCGACCGCAGACGTCACGGAGCGACCGGCACCACCGCCGTCCTCCTGCTGCCACCGGGCGTCCCGCACGACGGCCGGACCGTCACCCCGTCCGGCTTCCGCAAACGCAACCTCTATCTCGACGACACCGTGCTCCCGGAGCGGCTGGCCGGCCGCGCCGTGGAGGCCCCGGTCCTCGACGACGGGCCGCTGCGCCGCCGCATCCACCAGCTGCACGCCGCCCTCGCTCATCCCGGTGACGGTCTCGAGGCCGAGTCCCGCCTCGCCTTCATCCGCGAACGGCTCCACACCCACCTCGCCGCGCTCCGGCCCCGCGCACCGGGCCGGGAGGCGGGCCGGCTCGCCGCCGAGCTGCGGGAGCTGCTCGACTCACGTATCCGCACCGGCATCTCCCTGCGCGAGGCCGCGAGCACCCTCCACGCCCACCCCACCCACCTGATCCGCTGCTTCACCCGCGCCTACGGCCTGCCACCGCACACCTACCTCACCGGCCGGCGCATCGGCCGGGCCCGCCGCCTCCTCCTCGACGGCCACCGCCCCGCCGAGGTCGCCACCACCGTCGGCTTCCACGACCAGTCCCACCTCACCCGCCACTTCACCCGCCACGTCGGCACCACCCCGGCCCGCTACCTCCGCCCACCTGCCGGGTTCGACGGGGGTTTCGGGGGGTGAGGCAGCCGGTGTCCCGGGCGGAGCTGCGTTCCCACGGGCGAGGGGCGAAGATGGCGGTGTCCCTGGTCTCCGGGCTGCCGCCCCGTACGGGGCTCGTGACCGCGGGCCGGGCCAAGGTTGCGAGGTGCTCTGATGGCCAGGATCCATGTGCGTCCCGACATCGACGCGGCTGCTGAACGCCTGAGCCAGACGATCGGCGCGAAACGCGAGATCACGCACCTCCCCGAAGTGCTCTGGGAAGGGGAGGACGTCGAGCTGCTCGCCACGGGCGCGTACGGGGCCGGCGTGGGGCTGTTGGCCATGACCGACCGGCGGCTGATCTTCCTCAAGCACGGTGTGATGTCGCAGCGGTTGGAGGACTTCCCGTATTCCAGGATTTCCTCCGTGCAGTGGCACAGCGGGCCGGTCACCGGAACCCTGACCGTTTTCGCGTCGGGCAACAAGGCGGACATCACCGGTGTGCCGAAGGCGGACGGCAAGGCGCTGTCCGACCGGCTACGCATGGTGATCGCGCAGGGAGGCGCTGCGGCCAAGTCCCCGGAGACACCGGCGAGTCCGGTCACCGGCGGTGACATCGCGGAGCGGCTGAACACTCTCGACCAGCTGCGCGCCGCAGGCGCGATCACGGACGCGGAGTACCGGGAGCGGCGCGCCCGCATCCTCGACAACGTCTAGGCACCGAGCCGTGCGGCGAGGACGCCCCCGACCACCCCTCCCACAGGTCGGTAGGGTGGTCGGCCGGATTGTGGTGAGTGTGGGGGTGGGCGTGTGCTGGATGTGATGGAGCGGATCGGCCGGGAGGTCGTGAGCTGTGCGGTCGGGGACGGCGAGGAGGGCCGGCGGCTGACGGTGCGGGCGGAGGTGGCCGCCCCGGTGGAGCGGGTGCTACGGGCCTGCGCCGAGCCGGAGGAGCTCGCCGCGTGGCTCGCCCCCGTCGCGGGGGAGCTGCGGGAGGGCGGAGACTTCGCCGTCGAGGGCAACGCGCACGGCACCGTGCTGGCCTGCGGCCCGGACGGGGACGGCCGGCTGATCCGGCTCACCTGGCTGTACGGCGAGCAGGCCGTCACCAGCGAACTGACCGTCCGGCTCGCCCCGGCGGCGGACGGCGGCACGCAGGTCACGCTGGACCACCTCGCCACCCACGACCCCGAGAACTGGGACGACTTCGGGCCCGCGGCCGCGGGCGTCGGCTGGGACCTGATCCTGCTCGGCCTCACCCTGCATCTGCGCGGCGAGCCCGTCACCGACCCGGAGACCTGGCAGACCTCGGCCGAGGCGACGGCCGTGAAGCGTGCCAGCGTCCTCGGCTGGGCCGCGGCCCTCGCCGAATGGGGCGCGGGTGAGGAGCACTTGATCCACGCCACCAACAACTCCCTCGGCTTCTACCTGTCCGCCGGCGCGCCCCCGGCCGAGGCCGACGCCTGAACCGCCGCCGGGTGCCCGGTGTGTTCTCCCCACGAGTCCGGCTGAGACCGCACCCGACCGGATGGGACCGGGCGTGACCGGACTCCCGTCGTCCGGATGTGTGCGAGCGCGGGCGGGTAAGTACCTCACGCCCGTTCACCGCGTCCGTTTCGGGGGTCCCATGCGTCGTGCACGTCTGACCGTCCTGGCCTGTGCCGTCCTGCTGGCGGGAGCGACCGCCTGCGGTACGGGACCGGGCGGCGGGAGCAGCGGCGAGTCCCCGGCCGCGCCCGGTGGTTCGGAGCCGGCCGGTGACCCGGGGAAGCGGCTGGACGGGCTGACCGTCGCGCCGCGCGGCTCGATGGACGGGTACGACCGCGACAAGTACCCGCACTGGATCAGCCAGGGCGACGGCTGCGACACCCGCGAGGCCGTGCTCAAGCGCGACGGCGACGGGGTGGAGACCGGCTCGGACTGCTATCCGGAGCGCGGCAGTTGGACCAGCCCGTACGACGGCGAGAAGTGGACCGACCCCTCGGATGTCGACATCGACCACGTGGTCCCGCTCGCGCACTCGTGGATCAGCGGCGCCGACGAGTGGACCGACGAGGAACGCCGCACGTTCGCCAACGACCTGAAGGGCAAGCAGCTCCTCGCGGTCACCGACAACGTCAACCAGGAGAAGAGCGACAAGGCACCGGACCAGTGGCGGCCGCCGCTGAAGTCGTACTGGTGCCGCTACGCCTCCGACTGGATCGACGTGAAGCACCAGTACGAGCTGACGGTCACCGAGTCCGAGAAGGCGGCCCTCAGGAAGATGCTGGCCCGCTGCTGACCACGGGGTGACAGGCGTCCGCCTCCCGCATGGCGGTGCCGACGAGGTAGTTCCCCTCGGCCGGGCGGATGTGTGCCGTCCAGCCCAGCGCCGCGAGGTCCGCGGTGAGCTTCGCCGGGTCGTGGAACACCTTCACGACGCGGTGCCGGCTGCCGTCGTCGAGGCGGCGGAGCACGGTGGGGGCCGTCCGGTCCGGGAGGACGTCCTCGTGCGCTGCTTGCGCGGGGCCGTCGTCGACGAAGACCGCGCGGCCGTGCGGGGCGAGTGCGGCGGCGACGGTGTCCCAGAAGGCGGGGAGCCGCGACGGGGGCACGTGGGAGAGCCAGAAGGCGAAGAAGACGGTGTCGTACCGGCGTTCGGGTCGCCAGGTGAACAGGTCGGCCTGCACGAAGCGGACCGTGGGCGAGGTGACGCGCACCCGCGCGAGCTCCAGCGGTTCGGCCGCCGCGTCGACGGCCGTCACACAGTCGCCGAGCGCGGCGAGCACCGGCGTCCACCGCCCCGTCCCGCAGGCGAGCTCCAGCACCTCGCCCCGGACCGGGAGCTCACCGGCGCGCGCCAACAGCCGCCGCAGGTCCGCACGTTCGGTGTAGGGCCGGTCGTACTCGGCCGCCGCGGCCCGGTAGCAGGCGAGCTGTTCGGTCAGCAGGACGCCGTCGTGGCCCATGCTCCGACGGTACTGGCCCGGGAGGGAAACCTCAGTCCCACCACACCCGGAACTCCGTCGGCAGGGCGCCCAACCCGTCCAGCTCTCGGGCCAGTTCGGGTGCCGAGGAGGCAAGCGGCCGTCCGTGCACGAGCGGGGCCGAGCGGTAGATCTTGCGGAGGGCGAAGGGGCGGGCCGTGGCGGGGGCGTGGGCGGTGGTGACGTGCAGGCGGTGGGGCTCGTGGTGGAGCCGGGCGGTTTCGGCGCGGGTGGCGGGGCAGGCGGCGAGGGCCGACCACAGTTCGGCGTCCGTCATGCGGGCGAGCGCGGCGGGGGAGAGCGGGGCGCTCTCCAGGAGACGGCCGACGAGATGGCGTACGACGGAGACCGGGGCCACGTTGTCCCAGGAGGTGTGCAGCCGGGCCTCCGCGCCGACCAGCGAGACGAGCGTGGCGGCCGTCGCGCGGTCCGTGGAGACCGCGTCGTCCGCGAGGCGGAGGCGGGCCAGCAGGCGGGCCGGGTCCTCGTCGAGCTGCCCGGCCGAACGTCCGCTGCGGACATAGGAGTCGAGGTGGTCGAGGTTGAGCAGGCCCGAGCGGCGGGTGAGCGGTGAGGGCGGGTCACCGGCGAGCAGCGCCGCGACGTGCTCGGCCCCGATCCCGTGCCGCTCCAGGACGGGGCGGACGGGATCGCTCCGCAGCAGCCGCGCGCCGAGGGCGTGATGGTCCAACCCGGCGACGCCCTCGGCGCTGTGGCTCAGCGGCAGATGTCCGATGTCGTGCAACAGGGCGGCGGCGCGCAGCGGTTCGTCCTCCGGCCGGAAGTGCGCGACGAGCGCGAGCACGCCGAGGGTGTGCTCCAGCCGGGAGTACGTCTGGAGGGTGGTGAGCGCCGAGGCCCCGGCGTGCGCGACGGAGTGCAGACGGCGCAGCGGCGCGGTGCGCAGCAGCTCCGCCTCCACCGGCCGCAGCGCGACCCGCACCCGCCACAGCGGATCGGTGAACTCCCGCGCCCGCCCCGCCACATGACTCGGCACGCACCCCACCCCGTCGGGCCCGCCCGGCTTCCGCTCACCCCGATCGTCCATCCGCCGCACTCTAGGGCGGGCCGTCAGCCGGCGTCATCCAGCGGCGCCCCCGCGAGGCCGTCGAGCAGCCGGGCGAGCGCGTCCGGCTCCTCCGCGTGGGCCAGGTGCCCCTGGCCGGGGAGCACGTGCGTGCCGGCGCGGGGGACGTGTTCCCGGACGTCGTCGAACGAGGTCCCGTAGGGGGCCGTTCCCTGGTTGCGCCCGCCGACGACGAGATCGACCCGTTGTGCCCGGCGCGCCAACTCCCCGGGAAGCGAGGCCGAGTTGATCGCGGCGAGCTCGGCGTACGAGGCCCTGCTCACGTGCCGCAGCGCCGCCCAGCCGGGACGGTCGGCGCGGAGTGCCTCGACGTCCTCCGCGCCGAGACCGGCCAGCTTCCGCAGCACCGTCTCGACGGTGGCGTCCCGGTCCGCGGCCTCCTCGGCGGCTCGCAGGTCCGGCAGTACGTGGGCGCCGAACGGCCGCATCACCGGCTCGTAGGCGATCACGTGCGGCACCGGGCGCCCGTCGGCCGCCAGGAGCGCGATCAGGCCGCCGTAGCTCCAGCCGAACAGCGCCCGCGTGCCCTCGAACTCGTCGAGCACGACACCGAGATCCTCGACCTCCGTGCGCAGCGCGTACCCGGGAGTCAGCGGCCCCGAGGGGGCGCGGCCCCGGCGGTTGACGACCGCGACGGACGGCCAGGCGGCGACGGCGGACGCGACCTGCCGCCACTCCTGCGCGTCGCTCATCGCGCCCGGGACGACGACGAGTCCCGGCGCCCCCGGGTCCCCGTACACGTCGACCGTGACCCAGCTGCCGTCACCGACCGGCAGCGTTTTCTGTATCGCTCGCTCCATAAAGCCATTATGGAGCACCCGTTCTACAATGCAAGGGTGTCCCAGCCGACCCGTGGACGACCACGAGCCTTCGACCGCGACCGCGCGATCCTCGACGCCGCCCGCCTCTTCTGGCGGCGCGGCTACTCCGGCACGTCGACCCGCGACCTCACCGCGGCCCTCGGGCTCTCGACCTCCAGCCTGTACGCCGCCTTCGGCAGCAAGGCCGGACTGTTCGAGGAGGCGGTGCGCACCTACGCCGAGCGCTACCGGGAGATCTACCGCCGGGCCGTCGCCGAACCGGACTTCGGCACCGTCGCCGAACGCCTTCTCACCGACTCCGTCCACGAGTTCACCATGCCCGCCGACACGCACCCGGGATGCCTCCTCAGCAGCGCCGCGATGACGGACAGCACCCGCACCCTCGACACCACCGCCTACTACGCCGAACTCCACGGCTGGAACGAACGGGCCCTCCGCGCACGCGCCGACCGGGCCGCCCGCGACGGCGACCTCACCCCCGGCACGGACACCGCCGCCCTCACCGGCCTCCTCCAGTCCGTCGTCCACGGCCTCTCCGTCCAGGCCAACCTCGGCATCCCCCGCACCTCCCTGCTCACCACGGCGGGGCTCGCACGGGAGCTGATCGGGGGGCAGCTTGTGGGGGAGCAGGGCTGACGGTGAGCCCGGCGGGGAGTCACCGGCCGCCGGGTGCGACCCGGGGCCGGCTCCTCCGGGCCGTGCCGCGGGTCAGTTCCAGGCCGTGACCGGGTCCATCAACTCGACGCCGTTCTTCCACTGTTCAGGCGCGAGGCTGAACTTGAGGGCCTCGTTCGAGCAGTCGTCGCCCGGCGCCTTGTAGAAGTTCCACGTCTGGTCGTCGCGGTTGTAGACCGACCCCGCCCGGATCGGCGTGGCTTCGCAGATCCCGCCGGCCCAGGGGTCCGGGTACGCGCGGAATGCGCCGCCGAAGTAGCGGGTCTCCCAGAAGCACACGTTGCCGGGCGGGCACTGTTCCTGGATGCGTGCCTTCGTGGCCGCGTCGAGCGTCCGCGGTGACGACGGCGGCTGCTGTGCGGTGGCGGACGTGGGCACACTGGCTCCGGCCGGTGCGGCGGCCGCGCCGAGTGCCCCGACGGTGGCGAAGCCCAGCAGGGCAGCGGCTGCCTTGCGGCGCATGCTGAGTGTCATGTCTCCGTTCCTCCCCGTGAGTTGGGTACCGACACCGACTACACGACCGGGGCCGGTCGCACGTATGACACCCCGCTCCCCGAATATCGCGTTGCCCCGCGCCGTGCCCCCGCCCTAGCGTCCAGGGGGTGATCTGGGCGATCGGTGGGCCGCCGCGGGTGGGGAAGAGCACCCTGGCCGGGATGCTGCTGGAGCGGGACGGGGTTCCGGGGTGTCCGACGGATGTGTGGGTGTCGATGCCGGCGCAGGCCGCTCCGGAGCTGGGGGTGCGGCACGGGACGCATGCCGGGAAGGCGGAGTCGGCCCGTCCGTTCCTGCTGGAGTTCCTGCGCGCGGCCGCGGACGGGCTGGGGGAGGAGGAGCCCTACGTGGTCGAGGGCGACGTCGTCACGCCCGAAGTTGTCCTGGCGGCACGGGAGTCGGGGCTCCCGGTGACCGCCGTCTTCCTCGGTGACACGGCGATGACGGCCGACGGCCTGCGGATCTCCCCGGAGTGGCTGGAGGGGGCCGACGAGGCCACCTACCGCCGGACCGCCGAGTGGATCAGCGGACGGAGCGCCGCGCTGCGCGAGGCGTGCGCCGCGACGGGGCAGCGCTACGTCGAGACGGGCCACGGCCGCACGGCGGGCCTGGAGCACGCGTACACCGCACTGACCGGGCGCGGGTCCCGCAGGCCGTGGCGTCGAATGCGCCGCCCCGGCGGCCCCTGGGCGCGACCGTGACCTTCACCGGGAAGAGAGGAACCGCCCCCGCATGAACCCGAGTCGGGAGGACCGCCTGCCCGAGCTGCTCGGCCCGTGGCAGCTCACCAGGCCGCGCGTCGCGGCCGAACTGACCGTTCTCGGCGACCGTTCGCGGGTGTGGCGGGTGGAGACGGGGGACGGTCCTTACGTCGCGAAGCTGACCTTCGACGAACCGGCCTACGTCGCACCGGGGCTGCGCATCGCCTCCGTGCTCGACCGGGCCGGCGTCCCCACCGGCGCACCCGTCCCCGCCCCGGACGGCAGTCTGTACCGCCCCGTCGTCCGCCACCGGGGCCGCCCCTGGACGCTGGCCCTGCACACCTTCGTCCCCGGTGCGCCGCTGGAGCCCTCCGACGGGGCGGCCGCCGGGGAGGCCGGTGAACTCCTCGGCCGGGTGCACCGGTTGCTCACGACCCTGCCGGAGGTGCCGCGGCCCGCCGGGCACCTCCTCGACCACTACCGGGGCGAGGCCCGGCGCCTCGGCAGGCGCCGCGGCGCCGCCCTGCGCAAGGCGCTGAAGGCGCTGTCCCGCACCACGTTCACCGAGGGCGTGCTCTACGGCGACCCGGCTCCCGAGATCCTGCGCGGCCCCGGTCCGCTCGCGCTGATCGACTGGGGCACCCCGAGCCGCGGTCCGCTCCTGCACGACGTCGTCAGCTGGCAGCTCTTCCTGACTGCGGGCGCGACACCGGAGGACGCGCCGGCCGCGGAGCGGCGCTTCCTCGCCGCCTACCGCGAGCACTGCCCGCTCGCCGAGCGGGAGACGGCCGCCCGCGGCCTCTTCCTCGACCTCCACCGCGCCATCCAGGACGCGTGGACGCCCGAACCACCGGAGGACGCCGCCCGCTGACGCGCCCTCCAGCCCCCGCCGTTGGTGATCCTTGTTACCTGCCGAGCCGTTGACGTCGCGGATGCTACTTGTGAAGAAGCGGGTGGATGTGGACAGTGCGGCCGGTGCGATACGGGCATTGCGGGCGCGGAATCCGTGAGCATTCCTGGTGAAGCGTGCCGAACCGGGTGTAACGGCCGTGCGTGGGGCCCGCGTTGGCGGAGCGTCAAGAGTGCGTAAAGAGCTTGCTAAGGTGCCGGTTGTTTGCGGGCTCAAAGGGCCTGCCTTGCTGTGAACGACTCCGGGGCCGGCGCCTCCGACGCCGCCCCGGGCCGGAGCCCGGCCCTGCCTTCCCAGGAGCGGGTGCTCCGCAGGCGCCCGGCCGCATGCCGGGGTTGCCGGGTGCGCCGCCGGCCACCGGGCTCCCCGACGCGTGTGGAGGTGGTGCGTGTGAGCGGAACGGAATCGGCTCAATTCAGCGCAGCGGTACTCATCGGCCTGCTGGTCCTCTTCTACGGAGGGACCTTCCTGCTCTCGGCCCGGATCGGCAGGAAGGAGGAGAACGCCGACGGATACATGACCGGCGGCAACAACATCGGATTCGGCATATCCGCCGCCAGCATGACGGCCACCTGGATCTGGGCCTCCTCGATGTACGCCTCGGCGACATCCGGTTACACCTACGGCATTTCGGGGCCCATTCACTACGGGCTCTGGGGCGCCCTGATGATTCTGTTCATCTACCCCTTCGGCAAGCGCATCCGCGCCGTCGCGCCACGGGCACACACCCTGGCCGAGGTCATGTACGCCCGGCACGGACGCTCCAGTCAGCTGCTGCTCGCGGGCTCCAACCTCGTCGGCAGCCTGATCAGCCTGATGTCGAATTTCCTCGCGGGCGGCGTACTGATCTCGCTGCTCTCGCCGTTCACCTTCACCCAGGGCGTTTTCGCGGTGGCCGGGGGAGTGCTGCTCTACACCCTCTGGTCCGGATTCCGCGCCTCCGTGCTCACGGATTTCGTCCAGGTCGTCGCAATGCTCGGCGCGGTGGTCGTCATCGTGCCGGTGATTTTCCTCGCCGCCGGATTCCCCGCGGCATTCGAGACCGGTGCCGGTGAACTGACCCCGCAGCAGGGCGACTTCTTCTCCAGCGACGCCTTCATGAACCAGGGCGCTCCCTACATCGCCGCCGTACTGGCCTACGCCATCGGCAACCAGACCATCGCGCAACGGCTGTTCGCGGTGAAACAGAGCCTCATCAAGCCGACCTTCGTCACCGCGACCCTCGGCTACGGCGCCATGGTGATCGGCGTCGGCATGATCGGCGTGCTCGCCCTCTACCTCGGGTTCGAGCCGACGGGCGGCGACCTGAACAACCTCATCCCCGAGATGGCGGCCACCTACCTGCCGCCGGTGCTGCTCGCGGTCTTCTTCATCATGATCATCGGCGCGCTGTCCTCCACCGCCGACTCCGACCTCGCGGCACTGTCCTCGATCGTGATGACCGACGTCTACGGCCAGACCGTCGCGGGCAAGGAGAAGGCCGACCCCAGGACGATGCTGCTCGTCGGACGCGTCACGATGGTCGTGGCCACCGCCGCGGCCGTGGCCTTCGCCAGCCTCCGGCTGAGCATCCTCGACCTGCTGGTGTTCGTCGGCGCCCTCTGGGGCGCGCTGGTCTTCCCCGTACTGGCCAGCTTCTACTGGGAGAAGGTCACCAGCCGGGCCTTCACCACCTCCGTCCTCGCGGCGCTCGCGGTGTTCCTGCCGGTGCGCTTCGGCTGGCTCCCCACCGGCGGTCTCCTCGGCATCGCCGTCGACGTGCTGTCGGTCGTCGGGATCGGCGTCGTCCTCGGCCTGATGACGTTCGGCTTCCTCGGCGTGCGGGCCGCGCGGATCGTCGGCACCCTCGCGGCGCTGGCCGCCGCCCCGTTCGCCCTCGGCACCCTGCACGAGTACGCGACGCTGTGCGGCTCCCTCGTCGCGTACGCGGTGAGCACCGTCGTCTGCTGGGCGATGTCCGTACGCAGCGGCCGCGACTTCGACTTCGCCGTGATCGCCCGCCGCACCGGCGACTTCGACGGCGACGGAGCGGCGGAACGGCCACCGGAGCCGCCGGGGCAGTCGGCACCGCGCCCGGCCGGCGACGGGCCGGCCGAGGAAGCGCCGGCGGGCACGGCGTGAGGACAGCAACCACCGCACAGGGAAAGGGGATCCGGTGAGCACTCTCGCGCTGACCGTGTACGTCCTGATGTGGCCGGCCCTCGTGGCCGGCGTGCTCTTCGTGATCTGCCGCGGCTTCCTCCGCGAATGGGCCGAGGCCCGCCGCGAGAACCGCCGCCTGATCTGAGGCACGGGGGCGGGGCGCTCCGGGAGCGCCCCGCCCCCCAACTGTCCGCGCCCGCCCGTCAGTTCGGCACCGGAGTGGTGAGGCGGCCGTCATGGACCTCGGCGATCCGGTCGACCGCGGTCAGATGGGTGCGGTCGTGGGTGACGAGGACGGTGGCGGTCGCGTTCCGGTGGGTCAGCTCGGTGATCAGGCCGAGGACGGCGGCGCCGCGCTCGTGGTCCAGGGCGCTGGTGGGCTCGTCGATCAGCAGCACCGTGGGGTCGTTCATCAGGGCCCGCGCGATGTTCACCCGCTGGCGCTGCCCGCCGGAGAGCTGGTGCGGCCGCCGGTCGGCCTGACCTGCCAGGCCCACGGCGTCGAGCAGCTCCATGGCGCGGGGCCGCGCCCCGCCCGGGGAACGTCCGTCGATCTGGGCCATGACCTGGAGCTGCTCGGCCGCGGTGAGCGAGGCCACCAGATTCGGCTGCTGGAAGACGATGCCGATCTTCGTCCGGCGCAGCGCGGTCAGCTCACGCCTGGACATGCCCGTGGTCACCGTCCCGTCGATGCCGACCGTGCCCGAGTCCGGCGTGATGAGCGTGGCGGCGACGGCCAGCAGGCTGGACTTGCCCGACCCCGAGGGGCCGACGACGGCCGCCAGGCTGCCCCGGTCGACCCGCAGGCTGACCCGGTCCAGGGCGGTGAGCCGGTGGTCACCGTCGGGGTAGGTGAGGGTGACGTCGTTCAGGTCGAGGGTCATCGTGCGCTCCCCAGGGCGATCAGCGGGTCGACGGAGGTGATCCGGCGGATGGACAGGGCGGCCCCGAGCGCGCCGAGCAGCACGATCACGGCGGCCGGTGCCAGGACGGTGGCGGGCGTCAGCAGGAAGGGCACGGGCCCGCCGGACAGCGCCGCGCCGATCGCGGCGGCGAGTGCGGTCCCGGCCAGCGTGCCTCCGACGAGGAGGACGACGGCCTGCCCGAGGGCGTCGCGCAGCAGGTTCGCCGTCGAGGCGCCCAGCGCCTTCAGCACGGCCACGTCACCGCTGCGCTGGATCGTCCACACGGTGAAGAACGCGCCGATGACCAGCGCCGATATGGCGAACAGGAAGCCGCGTATCAGCTGCAGCGAGCCGTTCTCCGAGGTGTAGGAGCCGATCGCGGACAGCGACTCCTCCCGCGTGACGGTGCTGGTGCCGGCCCGCTCGTCGGCCGCCGCCACGTCCGTGCCGGAACCGGTCTTCAGGGCGATGACGGTGGCCGTGGGACCGTCCGCCCCGCCGTCCGGCGGCGCGGTCCGCTGCCAGGTGTCCAGGCTGGTGAAGACGACCGGGGTGTGACTGAACGAGGCATCACCGCGGACGGCGGCCACCTCCAGCTCCTGCCCGGCCAGCCGGAACGTCCCGCCCGCGCGCAGCCCGAGCTCCTCCGCAGCGGGCCGCGACAGCACCGCCGTCCCCCGCTCCAGCTTTCCGCTGTCCGGCGCGAGCGCCGACCCGGGGCGCACGCCGAAGACCGAGACGCCGGTGGTGGTGTCACCCGCGGCGGCCTTCGTGGTCGAGATGCCCAGCGGCTCGGCGCTCTCCACACCCGGCTCCGCCGCCCACTCTTTCCACTGCCGCTCGGTGACGGACGAGTTGGCGTACGACAGCTCCTGGCCGCCGCCCGGCGCGGCGAACGCGATCCGGTCGGCTGGCAGCCCCGTGACGGCGGATATGTTCTGCTGCCCCAGCCCGGCCGTCAGCCCGGACAACAGCCCCACCAACAGCGTGATCAGCACGATCACGGTCCCCATCAGAGCGAAACGCCCCTTGGCGAACCGCAGGTCCCTCCAGCCGACAAACATGTCCTGGCCAGCCCTTTCATACGGCGGAATCGGTACGGTCCCCACCGTCGCCGCCGGACCCCCGCCCGGGCATCGCGCTCAGGACGGCACTTCGCGGACGGAAAGTGAGCGGGCGATCTGTGACTTTCGATTGATGCCGCCGCGCCCGTTGCTTCCTAGGCTGGAGTGACCGTGAACGAGCCGACCCCCATCTCGAAGATCCTCGTCCGCTGCCTGCACCTGCTGGTGCTCGGCCTGCTCGGGCTGACCGCAGGCCGTGCCCTGGGCGCCGGCCAGCCGCACCCCGCCTGGACGGTGGCCGCCGTCGGGCTGGTCGGCCTGGCCTATGCGGCCGGGCCCGCGATCCCGGCCGTCGGCCGCTCCCGGCGGGCCGCCGCCTGGTGGCTCACCGTGCTCTGGCTCGTCTGGCTGCTCCTGCTGGCCCTCTCGGCCGACGGGGTGTGGGTGGCGTTCCCGATGTACTTCCTCCAGCTGCACCTGCTCCCGCGCCGCCTGGCCCCGGCCGCCGTCACCGTCACCGCGGCCGCCGCCATCGTCGCCTTCGCCGCGCACCAGGGCGCCTTCACCCCGGCCGCCGCCATAGGCCCGCTCCTCGGCGGCGGGGTGGCCATGGCCGTGGTGTGGGGCTACCAGGCGCTGTACCGCGAGAGCGAGGAGCGGCGCCGCCTGATCGAGCAACTGACCGCCACCCGCGCCGACCTGGCCGAGGCCCAGCACACCGCGGGCATGCTCGCCGAACGGGAACGCCTCGCGCGCGAGATCCACGACACCCTCGCCCAGGGCCTGACCAGCATCCAGCTCCTGCTGCGCGCCGCCGAACGCGCCCTGCCCGACCGGCCCGAGGCCGCCACCGCGCACGTCGGCCAGGCCCGGCAGGCCGCCGTCGACAACCTCGCCGAGGCCCGCCGCTTCGTCGCCGCCCTCGCCCCGCCGGCCCTGGAGGACGAGGACGCCACCCTGGCCGGGGCCCTGGAGAGGCTCTGCGCCACCACCTCGGCCCGTCACCCGCTGACCGTCCGCTTCCACCACACCGGCGAGGCCGTCGCGCTGCCCACCGCGTACGAGGTCGCGCTGCTGCGCATCGCCCAGTCCGCGCTGGCCAACACCGTCCAGCACGCGCACGCCGGCACCGCCGAGGTGACACTGAGCTACCTCGGCGAGCACGTCGCCGTGGACGTCGTCGACGACGGCGCGGGCTTCGACCCGGACGGCCTGCCCGCGGCGGACGCGTCCGGCGGCTTCGGCCTGCCCGCGATGCGCGCCCGCGCGCAGGCGCTCGGCGGCACCCTCGGCATCGAATCCGCGCCCGGCCGGGGCACCGCCCTGGCCGCGCGCATCCCCCTCGCCCCGCCCGCACCCGACACCGAGGCACGCCCATGACCGCACCCGACATCCGCCTGCTGCTCGCCGACGACCACCCGGTGGTGCGCGCCGGGCTCCGCGCCGTGCTGGAGACCGAGCCGGGGCTCACCGTCGTGGCCGAGGCCGCCACCGCCGAGGAGGCCGTCGCGCGCGCCGCCGCGGGCGGCGTCGACGTCGTCCTGATGGACCTCCAGTTCGGCGGCGGCATGGGCGGCGCGCAGGCGACCGCCGCCATCACCGCGCGGCCCGGCGCCCCGCGTGTCCTGGTGGTCACCACCTTCGACAGCGACGCCGACACGGTGCCCGCCATCGAGGCCGGGGCGACCGGCTACCTCCTCAAGGACGCGCCGCCCGAGGAACTCGCCGCCGCCGTCCGCACCGCCGCGGCCGGCCGCACCACCCTCGCCCCGGCCGTCGCCGACCGGCTCATGAACCGGCTCCGCACCCC
Source organism: Streptomyces sp. HNM0574 (assembly GCF_012726235.1). Taxonomy (GTDB): domain Bacteria; phylum Actinomycetota; class Actinomycetes; order Streptomycetales; family Streptomycetaceae; genus Streptomyces. The sequence continues at coordinate 67,459 of NZ_JAASAH010000019.1, read as the reverse complement.
CGGCACGGCACTGACCCGGCGCGAGACGGAGGTGCTCACCCTGGTCGCCGACGGCCTCTCCAACCAGCAGATCGGCGCCCGCCTCCACCTCACCGAAGGCACCGTCAAGTCCCACCTCACCCGCATCTACACCAAGCTCGACGTCGACTCCCGCACCGCAGCCGTCGCCACCGCCACGACCCTGGGACACATCCGGCGCTGAGGCCCCGTCCGGGCCTCGGACACCCGTGCGTGAGCGGTCGACTCCGCCGCATAATCGCCCTCATGGGAAAGAGCTATGAGCGCATAGACGGCAGGCTGCGCACGTTCATCGAGACGCAGCACATCTTCTTCACCGCGACGGCGCCGCTGGACGGCGAGGGCACGGTCAACCTCTCCCCCAAGGGCCTCGACGGCTCGTTCGCCGTGCTCGACGAACACACCGTGGCCTACCTCGACTTCGCGGGCAGCAACGCCGAGACGATCGCCCACCTGCGCGAGAACGGCCGCATCACCCTGATGTGGTGCGCCTTCGACGGGCCGCCCAACATCGTGCGGGTGCACGGCCGGGGCGAGCCGGTCTTCCGGGACGACGCCCGGTGGGCCGCGCTCCTGGCGCACTTCCCGGACATCGACCCGACCCGGCACGGCCTGCGCGCCGTCGTCGTCGTACGCGCCGAGAAGATCCGCGACACCTGCGGGTACGGCGTCCCGTTCATGACCTACGACGAGGACCGCACCCTGCACGGCTCGCGCTTCGCCCGCGAGTCCGACGCGTCGCTGGACGCCTACTTCCACGCGAAGGAGCACGTCGCCACCAGCATCGACGGCCTCCCCGGACTCCCGCTCCCGCTGCCGCCCCTCCCGTCGGGGTGACCGCGTCAACTCCCGTGCGGACGCCCGGAGTCCGTCACCCGGGCGGTGCCCCCGTGGAGGCGCGGGGCGAGAGGCTCACCGGGAGGAGGCGGTGGGTCGCGGCCGTGGCGGGGGCGCCGACGAGGCCGAGGAGGCGTTCCACGGCCTGCCGTCCGGCGTCGGCCGCCGGGACGCGCAGCGCGGTGATGTCCGGCATGGCCAGGCCGGCGGCCGAGAGGTCGTCGGCGCAGGCCAGGCTGAGGTCCCGGGGTGCCCGCAGGCCGCGCAGGGTCATCCCGTGCAGCACGCCGAACAGCAGGGTGCTGCTGTAGGCGATGGCCGCGCTCGCGCCGGAATCCCGCAGCGCGTCCAGCGCGCGCACGCCGGCCTCGAACTCGGGCGGGTACGGGCCGAGGGCGGTGACCTCGCACCCGGGGACGGCCTCGCGGAGCCCGCGCAGCCGTCGCGGGTCCATCCAGGAGCCCTCGGGGCCGCCGAGGTAGGCGAGGTGCCGGTGCCCGAGCTCCGCGAGGTGCGCGCCGAGTTCGGCCATCCCGGCCGGGGTGTCGATCACCACCGAACCGACGCCGCGCACCCGCCTGTTCACCGTGACCAGCGGCAACCGCCCGGCGGCCGCGGCCAGTCGGGGCCCGGGCAGCCGGGGCGCGGCGGCCGCGAAGCCGTCCACCCGGTCGGCGAGCCGGTGGAAGAGGGCCTCCTCGCGGTCGGGTGAGCCGTCGGTGACGACCACGATCAGCTCGCAGGACGCCTCCTCGGCGGCCGCCTGCGCCCCGGCGATCACCGGCGCGTAGAACGGGTTGGCGAGGCTGGGGACGCTGAAGGCGAGCAGTCCCGACCTGCCGGTGATCAGGGCGCGGGCCGCGGGGTGGTGCCGGTAGCCGAGCTCATCGGCGGCTTCCCGTACGCGGGTGCGGGTGGCCTCGGAGACCATGTCCGGGCGGCTGAGCGCGCGGGACACGGTGGCCGCCGAGACCCCGGCCGCGCGGGCCACGTCCGCCAGTCGCGCCATCCCGTCCGCCTCTCCCGTGATCCGTCCCCGGGCCCGCTCTTTACGCCGGCCCGGCCCGCCCGTACTCTACTCCGGCACACGATTGTTGCAAACGATTGCACTCATGAGGAGCGGCGATGGAGACCGAGAGCGCGCCAAGAAGTGCGTCGGCCGTGGACCGGATGTTCCGGCTGAGGGAACGCGGCACCTCCGTGCGCACCGAACTCCTCGCCGGCGTCAGCATGTTCCTCGCCTCGGCCTACGTCGTCGTGGTCGTCCCCGGCATGCTGGCCGACGCGGGCGTGCCGCACGCGGCGGCGACCACCGGCGTGATCCTCACCGTCGTGCTCGCCACGTTCTTCATGGGCCTGTACGCGAACCTGCCCTTCGTTCTCGCGCCCGGGCTCGGCGGCGTCGCGCTGGTCTCGGTCACCCTGATCCAGCACGAACACGTGCCCTACCCGGTGGCCATGGGCATGGTCTTCTGGTCCGGCGTGGCCTTCCTGCTGCTGACCCTGTTCGGCGTGCGGCAGCTGGTCACCCGCATCATCCCGGACTGCGTACGGCTCGCCATCGGCCCCGCCATCGGCCTGTACATCGCGAAGCTCGGCTTCGAGTCGGCCGGGCTGATCCACGCCGACGCCGACGGCATGAAGCTCGGCGACCTCACCTCGGCCGCCGCGCTCCTGGCGCTCGCCGGGCTCGTGCTGGTCACCGCGCTGTCCGCGCGGAAGGTCCCCGGCACGCTGCTGATCACCATGGCCGCGGTCACCGTCGTGGCGCTGCCGCTCGGCGTTGCCCAACTCCCGGACACCTGGGTCCAGTTGCCCGGCAGCCCCGCGCCGGTGGCCTTCGAGGTGGACCTGCTGGGTGCGCTGAAGCCGGAGTACCTGCCGTACCTGTTCGCGCTCTTCGCCTCCGAGTTCTTCTCCGCCACCGGCGTCGTGATGGCCGTCGCGCAGCGGATCGGACTCGCCGACGACAACGGGCAGTTCCCCGGCGTCAACAAGCCCTTCCTGGTCGACTCGGTCGGCGTGATCGGCGGATCGGCCGTCGGCGGCCCCAGCGTCACCACCTACCTGGAGTCCGCCGCCGGTTCCGACAGCGGCGGGCGCACCGGACTCACCTCCGTCGTCACCGGCGGACTGTTCGCGCTGCTCCTGCTGTTCACCCCGCTCGCCACGACGATCCCGCAGGCCGCGACCGCGCCCGTGCTGATCTTCATCGGGCTGTCCATGCTCGCCGGGCTGCGCAGGATCGACATGACGCACCCGACCGACGCCGTCCCCGCGGCGCTGGTGCCCGCCTGCACCCTCTTCTGGGGCAACTTCGGCACCGGCATCGCCGCCGGTCTGACCGCGTACATCCTGGTCAAGGCGGCGGCCGGACGGTTCCGCGAGATCCACCCCGGGATGTGGGCGATGCTGCCCTTCCTCCTGTACTTCTTCGCCACCTCGCTGCACTGACCACGCGCCGAACCCCGCCCGAGAGCCCCCCACTTCACCGACGAGGAAGCCCCGTGCACGACATCCGCATCTCCGCAGGCCGCGTCGTCTCCGTCTTCACCGGCGAGACCTTCACCGCCGACGTCCTCGTCACCGGCGAGGAGATCAGCGGGGTCGTGCCACCCGGCACCGGGGGAGCGGCGGCGGAGACGGTCGACGCGGCAGGCCGGCTGATCGTCCCCGGCTTCGTCGACGCGCACATGCACGTGGAGAGTTCCTTCCTCACCCCGGCCGCCTTCGCCTGGCTGACCCTGCCGCGCGGCACGACCAGCGTCCTCGCCGACCCGCACGAGATCGTCAACGTCGCCGGACGCACCGCCATGCGCTGGATGATCGACGCCGGACGCGGGACCCCGCAGACCCAGCTGTGGGGCGTGCCCTCCTGCGTGCCCGCGCTCGCCGGGTTCGAGCACTCCGGCGCCCACCTGGACGCCGGGGACGTGGACGAACTCCTGGGCTGGGACGGCGTCCAGGCGCTCGCCGAGGTCATGGACTACCGCGCCGTCGTCTCCGGCGACCCCCGCATGCACGCGATCATCGAGGCGGCCCGCAGCCGGGGCACCGTCCTCGACGGCCACTGCCCGGGGCTGACGGGGGAGGAGCTCAGCCGCTACATGGCGACCGGCATCGACTCCGACCACACCAAGAACAGCCCACAGGTGGTGGTGGAGAAGGCCCGGCTCGGCATGACCGTCATGCTCCAGGAGAAGTGCCTCGAACCCGAGGTCGTCCGGGCCCTGCTGGACCTGCCCCGGCTGCCCCCGCTGTGCCTCGTCACCGACGACCTGGCCGCCGACCACATCACCGGCAGCGGCCACCTGGACCACATCGCCCGCACCGCCGTCGCCGCAGGCCTCCCCGCGCTCGACGTGCTGCGCGCGCTCACCTGGACCCCGGCGCAGCGCCTCCGGCTGCTCGACCGCGGCGTCGTCGCCCCCGGCAAGCGGGCCGATCTGGTGCTGCTGGACGGCCCGTTGGAGGACTTCGCCGTCGACACGGTGCTCGCCGGGGGCCGGATCGTGGCCACCGGCGGGCAGGCCGCGTACGAGGAACCCCGCGCGGTCACCCACCCGTTCGCCGGTTCCGTCCACGTGCGGGGTGTGCCGGAGGACGAGTACCGCTGGCGGGTCGACCTGCCCGACGGGCGGCACCGCTTCCGCGGCCTGCGCGTCAACCCCGTCGACACCTACACCGAACCGGCCGAGGTCGAACTGGCCGTCACCGGCGGCGTCGTGGAGTGGGAGGGGCACACGGCCCTGTGCTGGGTGCGCAACCGGCACGGCCGGGACCACACCGCCTGCGTCCCCGTCACCGGCATGGAACTGGGCGACGGCGCGGTGACCACCACCTACGCGCACGACAGCCACAACCTCGTCACCCTCGGCTCCGCCCGCGCCTCGATGCGGGCCGCCACGGAGGCGGTGCTCGCCGACGACGGCGGCGTGGCCGTCGCGCGGGACGGCGTGGTGACGGCGCGGCTGCCGCTGGGCGTCGGCGGCGTCATGTCGGACGGGCCGGCCGCCGAGGTCGCCGAGGCCTCCCGCCGGGTGCGTGCGGAACTGGGCGCCTGGGGGTGGCGTCACCGCAACCCGTTCATGAGCGTCTCGACGCTGACGCTGGCCGTCTCGCCCACGATGAAGATCACCGACCTGGGCCTCGTCGACGTCCTCGCCCGCGACTGGACCCCGCAGATCCTCGACTGCTGCCACTGAGAGCGCCGACGCACCGCCGCCCGGCTGCCCCGAGGGGCGGCCGGGCGGCGGGGTGAACGGGCCGTGCGGTCAGACGAGTTCGGCGGTCAGGGTGATCGTCGTGCCGGTGAGGGCCTGGCTGACCGGGCAGTTCTTCTTGGCGTCCTCGGCGGCCGCGGCGAAGCCGTCCGCGTCGAGCCCCGGAACCTCGCCCCGGACGGACAGGTGGATGCCGGTGATGCCCTCGCCCGGCTGGAACGAGACGTCCGCCTGGGTCTCCAGCCGGGTGGGCGGGGTGCCGGCGCCGGTCAGGCCGTGCGAGAGCGCCATGGAGAAGCAGCTGGAGTGCGCCGCGGCGATCAGCTCCTCGGGGCTGGTCCTGCCGTTCGGCTGCTCGGCGCGCGACGGCCAGGTCACCGGCTGGGTGCCGATGCCGGAGGACTCGAAGGCGACGTTGCCGCTGCCCGTGAGGAGTTCGCCTTCCCAGACCGTTCGTGCGGTGCGCGTGGTTGCCACGTGGAATCCTTCACCTTCTCGGAAGTGTCACTGCGCGGGCCCGCGTGCGTACGGGCACCGCTCGCCATCCGACCACATTCGCCGCATTTCCCGCCGCCGCACCGGCCGCGCCCCGTGCGGCGAACGTGCGTTTCCCGCCACCCGGCCCGCGCCGCTACGCGGGCCGGCGCTTGACGAACCCGGCCCTGGCGGGCAGCCCGCCGTCCGGTTCCGTGTAGCCCGACACCCGCCAGCCGCGCGCCTCGTAGAAGGCGAAGGCGGCCGTGTTGCCGGTGAAGCTGTCGAGCCGGATCTCCTCGTACCGGGCGAACAGCAGCTCCTCGGCCCGCGCGAGCAGCACCGTGCCCAGGCCGCGGCGGTGGTGGCGGACGTCGGTCATCACCAGGTCGACGGTCGGCCCGTCGAGGACGGTCAGTCCCGCGACGGCGCCGTCCGCCTCCAGGCAGTGGACGTGCCCCTGCCCGAGATGGTGCGCGAGGTGCTCGTCCGAGGCGCCCGAGCCGATGAACCCGTCGACGTTCTCGTCACCGAGGAAGGGCCGGTAGCAGGCGTCGATCGTGCGCCGGGCGAGCTCCTGGAGCGCCGCGAGGTCCCCGGCGTGGGCGGGACGGACGACGGGCTGTGACGGCATGCGGGCTCCAGGACGCCGGGGTGCGGGCGGGGGCAGTCTGCCAGGCGGGTTCGGGGCGTCGGGCCGCCCGGGGTGGCGGGGCTGTTGTGGGGACGGGAGCCGACGGCTAGCGTTTGAGGCCAAATGAAACCCGGTGTCCCCAACCGGCAGTCCACGCCGCCGGGTTCGGCCCCTGCCGCCGCCCCGAGGAGGACCCGGATGAACGCTCGCCCGACGCATCCCGCCGCCCCCGTCCACCTGGTCGTCGGCGCGGGCAGCGGGATCGGCGCCGCGGTGGCCAGGGAAGGGGCGGCCGGTGGCGCCCGGATCGCCCTGGCCGGGCGGCGGGCGGACCCGCTGCGGCGGCTCGCGGAGGAGTGCGGCGGCACCGCGCACCCGGCCGACGCGACCTCCCCGGCCGAGGTGCGGCAGCTGGTCGAGGACGTGCTCGCCGCGCACGGACGGCTCGACGGACTGGTGGCCTGTGCCGGGGTGATGCGGGCCGCACCGCTGCGCGAACTCACCGACGAGGACTGGGAGTCCTCCCTCGCCACCAACCTCACCTCCGTCTTCCTCCTCGCCAGAGCCGCGCTCCCGGCTCTGGAGGACACGGGCGGGGCGATGGTGACGGTGGGCTCGGTGGCGGGACTGCGGGCCGCGCCCGGCTCCGCCGCGTACGCCGCCTCCAAGGCCGGGGCGCACATGCTGACCACGGTCGTCGCCGCCGAGGCGGGCCCGCGTGGCGTACGCGCCAACACCGTCGTCCCCGGCTGGACCCGCTCGGAGATGGCCGACGCCGAAATGGCCGCCTTCGGCGCCCCGTCCGGACTCTCCACCGAGGACGCCTACCGCGAGGCCACCGCCCTGGTCCCGCAGCGCAGGCCGGCCGCCCCGGAGGAGGTGGCCCGCGCCGTGCTGTGGCTCCTGGGGCCCGGGGCCTCGTACGTCAACGGGGCCGCGCTCACCGTCGACGGCGGCACGTCCACCGTCGACCCGGGCTACGTCCCCCTGGACTACCGCCTGGAGCCCAGGACCGGCTGACCGGCCGTGCGGCACCCGCCCCCTCGCCGGGTGCCGCACCGTGCTTGCGGAATCAGGCCCGGGTGACGGTGACCGGGAGTTCCTTGATGCCGTTCACGAAGTTCGAGCGGACGCGCCGCACTTCGCCGTCGAGCCGGATGTCCGCGATCCTCGGCAGCAGCTCCTCGAACATGATCCGCATCTCCATCCGGGCCAGCGAGTTCCCCAGACAGAAGTGCGGGCCTCCCTTGCCGAAGGTGACGTGGTCCACGTTCCGGCGGGTGACGTCGAAGCGGCCGGGCTCCTCGAAGACGTCCTCGTCCCGGTTGCCCGAGGCGAACCACAGCACCACCTTGTCGCCCCGCCTGATCCGCTTGCCGCGCAGTTCGACGTCCCGGGTGGCGGTCCGCCGGAAGTGGTAGACGGGGGACGCCCAGCGGAGGAACTCCTCCACCGCGCCGGGGATCAGCGACGGGTCCCGCTGGAGGAGGCGCAGCTGCTCCGGGTGCTCGATCAGGGCGTGCATCGCGTGCGAAATGGCGTGCCGGGTCGTCTCGTTGCCCGCCACCACCAGCAGCAGGAAGTAGTTGTCGAAGTCCTGCGGGGAGAGCGGGACACCGTCCGAGGGTGCGGAGTTGACGAGGGCGGAGACGAGGTCACCGCCGTCCTTGCCGCGCCGGGCTGCGGCCAGCGCGCGGCCGTACTCGAAGACCTCCAGCGCGGCCGGGGAGCGGAAGGGCAGGTCCCGGTAGCGCTCGCTGTCCTCGCTCTCCAGGAGGACGTCGGCGTAGTCGGGGTCGGTGTTGCCGATGATCCGGTTGCCCCAGTCGATCAGCTGCCGGGTGTCCCCCTCGGGGACGTCGAGGAGCCGGGCCAGCACGTTGATCGGGAAGTCCGCCGAGACCTCCTTGACGAAGTCGAAGCTGCCCCGGGCCAGTGCCGCGTCCAGCGTGGTGGCCGTCAGCCCGCGCAGATACGTCTCGTACGGGGCCAGGGCGCGCGGGGTGAAGCGGCGCTGGAGCAGCGTCCGCAGGGCGCGGTGGCGCAGTCCGTCGGTTTCGAGGAGGGAGCGCCGCTTGTCCTTCAGGGCGTCGTCGACCTCTTCGAGATTGGTGAACCCGGTGGAGGTGAAGGTCTCCGCGTCCCGGTCCACCGTCACGATGTCCGCGTGCCGGGTGACGGCCCAGAAGCCGCTGTTGGGCGCCGGTTCCGGCTGCCAGTGCACGGGGTCCTCGCGGCGCAGCGTCTCCAGCATCCGCCAGGGCAGGTCGCCGTCGGTGAAGTTGTCGTTGTCGGCGAGATCGACCTCCTCCAGGGGGAGCGGACCGGTGGCGCGGGCGGTGGTCGGGGCGGTCACGGGGACTCCTTCGGTCGGGGGCGGTGCGCTCACGTCAGAGCCGCGTACTCGGTGAACTCCCAGTCGGTGATGTGCTGCTGGAACCGCCGGACCTCGTCGCGCTTGTAGGCGAGGAAGGAGCGGGTGAAGCCGGGGCCGAGGAGGCCGGCGAACTCGGTGTCGGCCCGCAGCGCGTCGAGCGCGGCCGGCAGGGTCCGGGGCAGCTCGGCGGACAGCTCCGTGCGGTAGCCGTAGCCGTCCAGCGGCGCCGGCGGTTCGCACTTGTCGCGCAGCCCGAGTCCGATCGCCGCGAGGGTGCCCGCGACGGCGAGATACGGGTTGGCCGAGGCGTCGCCGAGCCGCAGCTCCATGCGGCTGCCCGCGCCGCGCTCCGGGGGGATGCGGAGCATGGCGCTGCGGTTGTCGAGCCCCCAGTCGATCAGCCAGGGGGCCAGCGTGTCCGGGCCGAACCGCTTGTACGAGTTGACCGTGGGGTTGAGCAGCGCGGCCAGCGCGGGGGCGTGCCGGAGGACGCCCGCGACGGCGTGCCGGGCGGTGGCGGACAGCCCGTCGTCGCCCTCCGCACCGTCGAACACGTTGCGGCCCTTGGTGTCCAGCAGTGACAGGTGCAGATGGAATCCGGAACCGCCGAGGCCGTTGAAGGGTTTGGCCATGAAGGTGGCCTGGCGGCCCTCGGTGCGGGCCAGTTCCTTCACGGCGGACTTGAAGCGGAAGGCGCGGTCGGCGGCGTCCAGGGCCGTGGAGTGGTCGAGGTTCACCTCGAACTGGCCGCTGTCGAACTCGTGGTTGCCCATGGTCGCGCCGATCTCCAGATCGCGCAGCAGCCGCAGGGTGCGCAGCAGATGCGAGTCCGGATCGCCGCGCCGACCCGCGCTGTACACGTTCCCGGGCGCCGGCGCGTACGGGGCCCAGCCGCCGGGCGCGCGCTCGTCCCGCTCGCACAGGTAGTACTCCAACTCCGGGCCCACGACCGGGGTCAGCGCCGTCCCGCCGATGCCCGAGACCCGTTCGACGACGCCGCGCAGCAGGTCGCGCGGCGACTCGTGGGGCGGCGCTCCGGTGGCCGGGTCGGTGGCGTCGCCCAGGCACCAGGCGACGCCCGGCTCCCAGGGCAGCGGGTGCAGGGTGGCCAGGTCGGGGCGGATCTGGACGTCGGGGAGCCCCGCGTCCAGCCCGCCCGGGACCCGCACCACGTCGCCCTGCGGACTGGTGTGGTACACGGCGTGACAGAAGGAGAGCCCGTGGCCGCAGGCCGAGGGCAGGTGCTCGACCAGGACGTCCCGGCCCCGGTCGGCCCCGATCATGTCCGGATACACGACGCGGACGACGTCCGTGCCCTGCGCGCGGAGAGCGGCGACGGCCTCGTCGGGGGTGGTGGCGGGAGAGAAGGGTGCTGCGTCGTTGCTCACCGTGTCCCAGCCTTTCTGCGGAGCGGATCGGGACGGTGCGCCGCACCGGGCGGCGGGTGTGCGGGACTTGAGCGGGAGCCGGTTCTCGTTTGAGATCAAACAATATCCGGGCACTGTGCACCTTAGGGAGACCCGGCGGCGGGCACAAGAGGGCCGAGTGCCGAATTGGCCCACCGGGCCCGGGTGTTCGGGCTCCCGTCCGGCCGTCGTGAACACGGGCGTCGGCAGGGTCTGTCCGTGCGGGCCCCCTCCTCGCCGTGGTCCGTGGCGATGTCCCCGCGGTCCCGTAGGGCCAAGGGGGGAATGCGGAAAATCCGACGAATGGGCCTGGCGGGGCAAGTCTTCATTCATTCATCGTGTGAGAACAGCGTTATGGATGATGAATTGAGATGTTCGGGCTGAAGTGTCGTCCCTCCCCCCCTCACAGAGAGATGCCGAATGTCTCTGGATGTTCTGCCCACGCCTCACTTCGCCGAGTTCCGCTGTTCCCGGCTCCCGCCGTCGAGTGTCGCGGTGGTGTTGGGCACGCGACCGGAAACGGTGAAACTTGCCGGGCTCGTGAATCTGCTGGGTGCCGCGGCGAGTGTGATCCACACGGGACAGCATTTCGATCCGGAGCTGGCCGGAAAGGTCGGCTCCGGGACGGGGATGCCGTTGGCGCAACTCCAGCTCTCGGTCGGCGGCGGCAGCCGTGGACGACAGATCGGGGAGGGGGTCACCGGTGTGGATGCCTGGCTGGCCCGGCACGAGGTGCGCTCAGTTGTGGTGCAGGGTGATACGAATGCCACTCTGGCCGGAGCGCTGGCTGCCAATGCGCGAGGTATTCCGCTGGTCCATGTCGAAGCGGGGCTGCGTTCCCGGGACCGGTCCATGCCGGAGGAACACAACCGCATTCTGGTCGATCATCTGTCGGACGTCCTGTGCGCCGCGACCGAGTTGAACGCAGACAATCTCACCCGCGAGGGAATTCCCGGGCACCGGGTTTTCGTCACGGGAAACACCGTGGTCGAGGCAGTGCGGCGGAATCTGCCCACCGACGCCGACCGGCAACGCGTCACCGCCTCCCATCGCGTAGGGATCAACGGGTACGTGCTGGCTACGGTGCACCGGCCGGAGAACACCGACGATCCCGCCGTCCTGCGGCGAATCCTGACCGAACTCGGCCGCCTCCCCTGCCCGGTGGTGCTGCCCTTGCACCCCAGGACCCTGGCCGCGGTCGACCGCCACGGCCTGAGCGGCCTGCTCGCCCCGCTCCGTCCGTCCTCGCCGCTGCCGCCCCGGGACTTCCTGGCCCTCGCGTCCGGGGCAGCCGTGGTGGTGTCCGACTCGGGCGGGATGCAGGAAGAGTGCACCGTACTCGGCCGGCCGCTGGTGGTGGTACGGCGCAGCACCGAACGGCCCGAGGCCATGACGGACTTCGCCCGGCTGGTGACGCCGCGGCAGATCGCCACGGCCGTCACCGAGTGCCTGGCCCGGGTCCCCGGCCTGTATGACCAACTGCGGTCCCTGCCCAGCCCGTTCGGGGACGGGCGCGCCTCCACGCGCATCGCCCGTCTGGTGCACCGTGCGGCCGGCTGCGCCTGCGCAGCCGCGCAACTGCCCGCAGAGCGCACCGGCCCGCACCTGCCCGTCACCGCTCCACGCGGCGCCGCGCCGCACCCACCGGACCTGGCCAGCGCCTGACCTGATGACCGCCCTTCCCGGACGCCTCCCGTGAAAGATCGGAAGAATCCTTCGTGTACACCCCTTCCCTCCCGCCCTCCCCTTCCGAACTGGCCGACACCGGAACGCCGTTGATCCTGTGGGTGCTGTGTGCCGTGGGGGCGGTGGTCCTCGGTGCTCTCGCGGTACGGGCGATCGCCCGCCGCCGCGCGCAGGCCGCGAACCGGGAAGGGTGAGGCGGCGGTGCCGAAAGCACTGGTGGGCCTGTACGAGGCCGTCGTCGCGGTCGTCATCTGCGCCGGGCTGCTCTACTTTCTCGCCACCACGATCAGCGGACTGCGCCACGAACGGCGCATGCGACGGCGCGGACCGGTGCCGCTCGAACTGACCGGCCGGGGCGGCGTGCGGCAGATCTACTTCCTCGTGCCGTGCCTGGACGAGCAGGAAGTCATCGCCCGTACGGTCACGCAGCTGTGCGCTGCCGACCCCCGCGCCCACGTCGTCCTCATCGACGACGGATGCGCGGACGCCACCGTGCCGCGAGCGCGTGGCGCGTGCCCCGAGGGCCGCCTGACCGTGATCACCCGCACCGCCCCCGAGGCCCGCCAGGGCAAGGGGGCCGCCCTCAACGCCGGGCTTCGCCACGTGGTCGCCGACATCGCCCTCCGCGGCCTGCCGCCCCACGATGTGGTGATCGGCGTGATGGACGCCGACGGGAGACTGTCCGTACGGGCGGTGGACCAGGTCCTGGAACTGTTCGACGACCCCCGGGTGGGCGGTGCCCAGCTCCCGGTGCGGATCGTCAACCGCCACCGCCTGATCACGCGGGTGCAGGACATGGAGTTCTGGGGCCTGGCCGCCGTCTCCCAGTTCGGCCGGATCGCCACCTCCACCGTCAGCCTCGGCGGCAACGGTCAGTTCACCCGCCTGTCGGCGCTGCTCACGGTGAGCGACCACCCCTGGTCCAGCGCCCTGACCGAAGACCTCGACCTGACGGTCTCCCTGGTCACCCGGGGCTGGAAACTGACCTCCACCCCGCATGCCTGGGTCGAGCAGCAGGGGCTGGAATCCTGGCGACGGCTGGCCCGTCAGCGCACCCGCTGGATGCAGGGCCACATGACCGCCGTGACCCGACTGCCCGAACTGTGGGCCTCGTTGCGGGTGGGGCACCTCGCTCTGCTGGAGGTCACCATGTACCTCCTGGTGCCCTGGGTGCTGGTGCTGGGCTGGTCCGTCCTCTTCCACCTCACCCTCGCCGTCACCGTCTTCCACCTCAGTCACGGACAACTGTGGGGTCAAGGTCTCTCCACCGTGCCCGCGGCCCTGCTCTGGTACGTCGTCTCCTTCTTCCCCAACCTGATCGCCGCCTGCCTCTACCGGCGCCGCGCCGGCGACTGCTCGCTCCTGCGCAGTCTGCTGCTGGGCCACGTGCTCCTGCCGGCCAACTACGTGGCCTACGCCGCCGTCTGGCGCGGGCTGCTGCGCATGCTGCGCCGACGGCACGGGTGGGACAAGACCCGCCGCGTCCTCGACACCGCGCCCGCACCGGCGGGGGCGCTGCCCAAGTGACCTCCGCTCTCCGCACCGTGCTGCACCGGCTGACCCGGCTGACCGGCGCCCTGGGGTGCGCCGCCCTGGCGCTGGCCCTCGTCCTGGGCGAGCACCGCTTCCGCGTCGGTGAAGCACAACTCGCCGCTCACGTGGTCGCCGCGGTCACCGGCCACCGCGCCGTGGCCAACCCCCAGGCGCCACAGGTATGGCTCTTCCTGGAACCTCTGCAGGTCTTCGGCGGCCGGATCACCAGCCAGTGCACATCCGTCTACATCGTCACCCTGTTGTGGTGCGGCGCCGCGGCCCTCACCGCGATCACCCGGCGCCGCCCCGCCTGGGCGGTGGTCGCCGCGGCCGCAGTGGCCAGTCTGGTCGCCGTCCTGGGCAACCAACTGCGCATCTGCGCCCTGTACGGGCTGGTGGCACTGGCCGGCCGCGACACCGGCTACGCCCTCGGCCACCGCTACCTGGGCACGCTGCTCTCCCTGGTCACCCTGGCCGCCGCCCTCGCCGCCTTCCTCCTCGCGCTCAGCCGCCCGCATCCCACCGCATCGGACGCGGAAGCCGACCGCACCTGATGCCGCCCGGTCCGTCCCGCCCTGCAAGAGAAAGAGGCCACCGCATGAAACACAGATCCGCCCCTCTCGCCGCGGTCGCGGCCGGTGCCGCGCTCCTGGCCGCGGCGACAGCCGCCCACGCGGACCCGGTCCCGGTGTCCAACGGCTCCTTCGACTCCCCTCACCTGGCCTCGAGTTACCGCAACGTCTACGGCAACAGCACGGAAATCACAGGCTGGACGACCACCGGCTCGGGTGTCGACCTGTACTCGGCCTCGCTGTGCGAGCACCCCGCCGGAACCCAGTGCATCGACCTGAACCGCGAATACTCGCCGGGCGGTATCGAGCGCACCCTCACGGTCACCCCCGGCTCCACCGTGACCATCACCTTCGACTCCACCCGCTCTCCCTACGGCAGCTGCAACACCTGGTACGGCGGAAACGTCCCCTTCACCGTCGGCGTGGACGGGGAAGAACCCAAGACCATCGACCCGCCCCGCCGTACGTCGAACCGGCCTCCCGACTGGACACCGCAGACCTACACCTTCGTCGCCACGAAGGACACCTACACGCTGTCGTTCACCTCCTTGCCGGAGACCAGCAGCAGATGTGGAGCGGCGCTCACCAACGTCAGGGCCACCGAGGAACCGAACGACACGGACCCGATCAACATGGTCGCCCCCGACGTGGCCGCGGCGGCAACCGCGGTCACCGGGGCGGTCTGGCTGCTGATCCGCCGCGCACGCCGCCGCAGGGCGTCCTGACGCCGCCCCGGTGGCCCCCGGCCGCGGGACGCCTCTCGGGACGCCCCGCGGCCGGCCGGTTCCGGTGCCCGTGACCGCCGGCACTCCGCACACCGGGGCCGAAGGCCGGTGGGACGTCCCGGGTGCGGAGGCCCCCGTGACAAGGTGCCGCCGCGGCGCATATCGTACGGGCCCAAACGAGATCCCTCGTCCCCGGGAGTGCCAGCATGTCCACCGTCCGTGGCTTCTACCAGCCCAAGACCGCCACCGGCCGCTCGTCCCTGATCCTCGCGCCGCCGTGGCACTACTCCGGCGACCTGCTCACCGTCGAATACCGCACCGACCCGGCACGGGTACGTGAACTCCTGCCCGCGCCCCTGGGGTTGGCCGAGGAGGACCCCGGTGCGGTGGCCCTGATCTGGGCCGACTGGCAGTCCTGCGGCGGGAGCGGGGAAGAACTGCTCGACCCCGTACGCGCCCAGTACAAGGAGTGCTTCGCCGTGGTGCGCTGCGCGTACGCCGGGCGGACCTACTCGCGGTGCGTCTACATCTGGGTGGACAAGGACTTCGCCGTCGCCCGCGGCAACCACCAGGGCTACCCGAAGAAGCTCGGCTCGATCCACATGACCCGCCCCCACCCCTACGGCCCGGCCCCGCGCATCGAGGCGGGCGCCCGCTTCGGCGCCACCCTCGCCGCCGCCGACCGCCGCCTCGCCCAGACGGTGGTGACGCTGCGCGAGCCGTCGCCGCACAACGGCTTCGTCAACGGTCACCCGATGGCCCACCACCGCTGGCTGCCCGCCATCGACGGCAAGGGCCTCGCCCTCGACGAACTGGTCGCCTCCGGCGCCGCCGACGCCGAGGCGGGCCCGGCCTGGTCCGGGGACGCCGAACTGGACCTCTTCGAGGCGCCCACCGAGGAACTCGCGGCCCTCACCGTCGAGGAACCGCTCGGCGCCTACTACCGTCAGGTCGGCGTCGTCTGGGACGGCGGCACCCTCCTCGCCGCCGAAGCGGGCACGGTGACGGGCTGGTAGATGTTCCGGGGCCGAACCGGGCATGTGACGCGGGGAGTTGGGCCGGGCCGTGACGAGCCCGCCGCACGGGGACCCCGTCGTCCGGCCCCGAGGGCGGCCGAACTCGCCGTGTACCAGGGCACGTTGTGCACCGTGGTGCCCGCACGGGCCGCGGCCGGTTACGCGTCCCCCGATCGGGTGGAAGCCGTCGGCCGGCTGCGGAATCCGGGGGAGGGGGGGGAAGGCCGGGAGGCAAGCAGACCCACCGGAGACCCTGCGTCATCGCCCCGGCGTCCTCGCGGGCCGGGAGGTCTTTCGTCAGGAAGAACCTCTCATCGGGGAGTTGCGGCACAGTGAGCGCACGATCGGCATCCTTCTCCTCCACGACCCGTCACAGCTACGACCGCCTGGCCGAGGACTACGACGCGATCTACGCCACGGACGACGACGGGGCGCGATGCGCCCGGTACCGCACGCTCATCGACCGGCACGGTGCGCCCGGGGACCGTCTCGTGGATCTCGGCTGCGGAACGGGGAAGGGCACGCTGCACTTCGCCGAGGCCGGATTCTCGGTGACCGGTGTGGACTGCTCCACCGGCATGCTGAAGGTCGCGGCGGCCAAACCCGGCGCGTCCACGGTGCGCTTCGTCCCGGGCGATCTCCGTGAACTGCCCGAGCTCGACCCGTTCGACGTGGCGGTCATGCTCGGCGGCCCGCTCAACTACCTGCACGACGAACGCGAACTGCGGGCGGCGTTCGACGGCGTCTACCGGCTGCTGCGCCCGGACGGGCTGTTCCTCTTCGACCTGTACACGCTGGGGCTGCGCGAGTCCCTGCTGTCCGGTCCGTGGGTTCACGAGAGTCCGGGCGGCATGGTGGTCATGCGCGGCTACCCGGCGGACGAGCGGCTGATGGAGGTGCAGGTGGACCACTTCTCCAGCGGTGACGCCCGCACGTGGAACCGGACCACCTTCCGGCAACCCCAGTTCCACCTCCCCCTCGCCACCGCCGGCCGCCTGCTCGACGCCTCGGGGCTGACCCTGATCGCGCATCACGGGCTGGCCCTCAACCAGGAGGAGCTGTTGCCCGGGGCCGGTGACCGGGACCACATGGCCGTGCTCGCCGTCGCCCGGAAGGATGCCGCAAGTCCCGCCCGGCAGGGGTGAGTTGCTGAGTCGCGCCTCCATCCGGCCGGGTCGGCTGCTTCGCCCGCGTTGCTGAGGTGCGGGTGCGTCGTGGCTGGTCGCGCAGTTCCCCGCGCCCCTTTTCGGGGCTCCGCCCCGGTTGCCGGGCCTGCGCTACTCGGCGCGGCTGGTGCCGATGCGGGCGTAGGCCGTGGGGCGGGAGCGGCGGAGGTGGTGGCCCCAGGCGAGGCCGGCGGCGGCGGAGGCCACGATCAGGCCGGGGAGGATCCAGCGCAGGGGGTTGCCGGGGGCGACGCCCAGTTGGACGGAGAAGGTGGACAGCGCCAGCCAGAAGATGACCGCCAGCGGAATGGCGGCCAGCACGGGGGCGACCACCCGGTGCCACAGGCGCTCGCCTGTGCCCAGGTGTTGGCGGCGGGCGAAGAAGGCGACGACCGAGACGGAGGTGACCAGCATCAGCAGGATCACCCCGACCGCGCCCAGGTTCGTCAGCCAGGTGAAGACGTCGGCCACCGGGTCCCGTCCGGCGGCGGCGAACGCGACGGTGACCGCGACCGTCACCACCGTCTGCAGCAGCGAGCCCCGGTACGGGGAGCCGTGCCGCGGGTGCAGCGCGCCCAGGCCGCGCGGGAGGACCTGTTCGCGGCCGAGTGAACGGACGTACCGGGCCACCGCGTTGTGGAAGGACACCAGCGAGGCCAGGATGCTGGTGATCAGGAACAGCTGGGACAGGTCGGCGAAGAGCGGCCCGAGGGCGTCGGAGCCCAGGGTGAACAGCAGCTCGGGGCCCTGCTGTTGGGCCATGCCGACGGCCCGGTCCGGGCCCGCTCCGACGATCATCGCCCAGGACGAGAAGGCGTAGAACAGTCCGACGACCGCGACCGCCGTGTAGGTGGCCCGGGCCACGGTGCGTTTCGGGTCGCGGCACTCGTCGGAGTAGAGCGCGGCCGATTCGAAGCCCATGTACGAGCCGAAGACGAAGCACAGTGCTACGCCCAACTGTCCGTCCAGCGCGGAGTGGAGAGTCAGCGGCACCGTCGACAGACCCTGCGGCGCGTGGCCCAGCTGGCCCAGGTCGAAGGCCAGTACCACGGCGAACTCGACCGCCAGCAGCACCGCCAGGACCTTCGCGCTGACGTCCACCCGCCGGTAGCCCAGCACCCCGACGAGCGCCGTCACCGCGAGCACCAGCGCCCACCAGGGCACCTCCACCCCCGTCCTGGCCTCGACGAACTCGGCCGTGGTGGCGCCGAAGAGCCCGGCCAGGCCGACCTGCATCGCGTTGTACGCGACCAGCGCGACGAAGGCGGTGCCCACTCCGGCCGGGCGGCCCAGGCCCTGTGCCGCGTACGCGTAGAACGCCCCGGCGCCGGTGATGTGCCGGCTCATCGCCGCGTAGCCGGAGGTGAACAGGGCCAGGACGACGGCGATCGCGGCGTACAGCACGGGGATGCCGAGCACCCCCGTCACTCCGAGGGCCTGGGTGAAACCGCCGGCCGCGACGGTCAGCGGCGCGGAGGCTGCGACGATGAAGAAGACGATGCCCGGTACCCCGATCCGGCGCTGCGGCGCGGGAGCGGAGGGCGGGGGTCCGGCCACGGCGGGGGAGCCGTCCGTGGCGGAGGGGGTGAGAGGCATGCCGGACTCCAGAGGGGAGACGGGGCAGGATGGGCGCGGCGGTCTCGTCGGCGCGGTGCGGTGGCCGGGGCGGCTGCGCGGGGAGAGAGCGGCTCGCGGGCGGAGCGGGGCCGGAAAGCGTTATCGTTTGATCCCGTACGGATATCGGCGGCGCCGATCGTACGGGCGTGTCTGTCGAGCGGCAAGGGAGAAGACCGGGTGACCGAGTCACGATCGATCCGCGAGACCGAGAAGGCGGTGGCCGCCAAGCTGGGCAACACCCCGGTACGGCTGGAACGCCAGGCCTCGGTCTCGAACATCTACCGCGCGGCGGCCGCGGTGCGCCAGCACTTCGAGAACTCGGTGCTCCGCGACGCCGGACTGACCTGGACGTCCTTCGTCGTGCTCTGGGTGGTGTGGATATGGGGCGAGATGGAGACCCGGTACGTCGCCGAGGAGGCCGGCATCTCCAAGGGCACCCTCACCGGCGTCGCCCGCACCCTCGCCGGACGGGGACTTCTGGAGCGCAACAGCCACCCCGACGACGGGCGCCTCGCGCTGCTCCGGCTCACCGACGAGGGCGAGGAGGTGATGGCGGAGCTGTTCCCGGCGTTCAACGCGGAGGAGGCCTTCGTCACCGAGGCGCTCACGGACACGGAGAACCGGATTCTGGCCGACCTGCTGCGGAAGATCGTGGTGCACACGGAGGAGCACGGGGAGGAGCGGCGGCTCCACCTCCTCGACGGCGCGGCCCCGCCGCGGCGCCGCAGCGGGCGCCGGCGGCGGGCGTAGGGCCCCCGTGAGGGGCGCGGGGAACTGCGCTTACCACGTCGTACGGGGTGGTCCGTGACGCCGGTTGAGCACCCCGCGCCGGGGCTGGGGCGCTGCGCTTGCCAGCCCTGCGCCTGGGCGCAGTTCTCCCAAGCGGGGCCGGCCCGCGAAGGAGGCGGCACCCCGCGTCGTGGCAAGCGGGGCGGGATCCCAACTCCGCGCCGCGGCAAGCGGGGTGAGCCCGAGAAGCCCCACCCCCTACCCCAGCTCCCCCCGGAGCGATGCCGCCGCGGCTGCCGCCCGGGGGCCGCCGAGGGAGGTGACGGCGATGAGGGTGCCCGCGCGGTAGGCGGCGACGAGGAGGTCGGGGGAGGGGGTGCCGGAGAGGAGCCGGGTGGTGTCGGCGAGGGCGGGGGCGCCGAAGGACTGGAGGCGGAGGGTGAACTGGTCGCTCCAGAAGGAGGGGAGGGGCGCGAACGGCGGCCGCCCGTCCGGCGTCCCGTTCAGGTGGGCGACCAGGGAGCGGGCGGCGTGCTTCGCGGAGTCGCCCGGCACGGCCCAGTGTTCGACGCGGCGGGCCGGACCCCCGTAGCGGGCGTTCGGGAAGCGGGCGACGTCGCCGACCGCGACCAGCCACGGGTACCCGGGCGCGCGCAGCGCCGCGTCGACGAGGACGCCGTCCGAGAGGTCCAGGCCCGGATTTCCGGCCAGCCACTCGGTGTTGGGCAGTGAGCCGATCGCCTCGACCACCACGTCGGCGGGCAGCTCCGTACCGTCGTCCAGGAGGACGCCGCCAGCGGTGAACGCGGCGGGCGTGCGGCCCAGCGCGAAGCGCACCCCGCGTTCCCGGTGCCGGAGCAGCAGCGCCTCCGCGAGCAGCGCGCCCAGCGCCCGTTCCATGGGCAGCCGTTCCGGCGCCGTCACGGTCACCTCGCAGCCCAGTGTGCGGGCGGTGGCCGCGGTCTCCATGCCGACGAACCCGGCGCCGATCACCACCAGCCGGGCCCCGGGGACGAGCGCGGCCCGCAGCCCCGCCGCGTCCTCCCGGGTGCGCACCGTGTGACGGGGCGGCGCGGAGTCCGGCGTGGGCAGCGCGGCCCGGCGGGGGCGGATGCCGGTGGCGGCGACGAGACCGTCGAAGGGCTCGGCCGAGCCGTCGGCCAGGGTGAGCCGGCGTCCGGCCAGGTCGCAGCCGGTGACGGCGGTGCCGAGCCGCCATTCGACGTCCTCGGTGGAGGCGCGGCGGCGCAGTTCGGTGGAGCCGGGCGCGGCCTTCCCGGCCAGCACCTCCTTGGACAGCGGCGGACGGTTGTACGGCGGGTGCGCCTCGTCACCGAAGACGGTGAGGCGCTCCGTCCAGCCGGCGGCGCGCAGTTGCTCGGCGGCGCGCAGACCGCCGAGCGAGGCGCCGACGACGGCGATGCGGCGTGCGGCCGGGGCGGGGTGCTCGGCGGCCATGACGTCTCCTCCTCACGTCGCGGGCGGGATCAGTCCTCGACGCGGATGGCCTGGAGCGGGCAGACGTCCGCCGCGTCCTCGACCTCCTCGCGCAGCGACGCGTCCGGGTGCTCGACGAAGCCGAGCCGTCCGTCGGCGTCCAGCGAGAACACCTCGGGCGCGGCGAAGACGCACTGGCCGTGGTCCTGGCAGACGTCCATGTCGACGATGACCTTCATGGCGTGATCCTTTCGAGAGGAAGTGCGGCCGGATGGAGGGGAGTTCACGAGCGGCGGGGCGCGCGGACGCCGCGGAACTCCCAGTCGCCGCCGAGGGCGGTGGAGAGCACCTCCTCGGAGGCGGTCGGCTGCGCGCCCACCTCGGGGCGCACCGGCGCCGGGCCGGTGACGATCCGGTTGGTCAGCCGGCCCAGGCCCTCCGCCTCGACCTCGACCACGTCGCCCGGCCGGACCGGGCGCGAGTGCGCGGGGGTGCCGGACAGCAGCACGTCACCGGGGTGCAGGGTGATGGTGCGGGCGATGTCGGCGACGAGATAGTGCATGTCCCACTCCATCTCGGCGGTCGAACCGTCCTGCACCACCCGGCCGTTGACCAGGGTGCGCAGCCACTTGTCGCGGAAGTCCCAGCCGGTGACGAGGCCGGGGCCGAGCGGGCAGAGCGTGTCCGAGCCCTTGACCCGCAGCATCGAACCGGCGTCGGTGTCCCGGAAGTCGTGCAGCCCGTAGTCGTTGGCCAGGGTGTAGCCGGCGATGTGCGCGCCGGCCTCGTCCCGGGAGATGTTCCGGCAGGTCCGGCCGATCACGACGGCGATCTCGCCCTCGTAGTTGAGGTACCGGCAGCCCTCCGGTCGGACGACGGCGCCGCCGTGCGCGTTCAGCGCGGAGACCGGCTTGTGGAAGTAGGTGGGCGCGGGCGGCAGCCCGGTCCGGAACTCCTCCACCCGGGAACGGTGGTTGAGGTGCACCGCGATCACCTTCGACGGCACCACCGGCGGCAGATGGACCGCCTCGGCGGCCTTCACCCGCCGTCCGTCCCCGGCCACCAGCTCCTCACCGGCCACCCGTACCAGGGCGGCCGCGCCGTCCAGCAGGACGCGGCGGTACTCGACGGTGGACTCGCGCTCGCTCATACGGTGCTCTCCTTCGCTGCGTGCCGGGGCGCCGTCCAGCCGCCGGACGGGCGGTCGAACCACAGGTGCATCTGGCCGGTGCCGACCGAGTTCTCGTAGGCGCTGTAGGCGCGTCCCGGTGCCGTGCAGGCGTGTTCGCCGAGGGCGCCGAGCATCATCAGGTAGTGGCCGAAGCGGGCCTCGGGCCTGTGGCGGAGGAACTCCGGCATGGTGTCCAGCACCTGCGCGTGCTCGCCGCGCTCCAGCCAGCCGATGCGCCGGAGGTCGGCGGCGCGGGCCTCGGGGGTGCGGATGTGCACCGGGTCGGACGCCTCGTGGGCGCGGAGTTCGCGCAGCGGCCAGAAGGTGTGCGAGAGCGCGCCGGAGGCGATCAGCAGCACCCGCCGCCCGGGCAGTGCCGCGATGCCGTCCGCGAGGGCCCGGCCGAGGCGCAGGTGGTCCTCGGTGTCGCCGGTCTGGCAGACGCCGACCGAGACCCACCGCTTGTCCGGCAGCCCCCGGCCGAGGTGGTGCCACAGGTTGATGGTGGCGTAGTGCACCGGCAGGCAGGGGTCGTCGACGGGCGTGATCCAGGTGCCGTGCTTCCCGGCGAACCGGACGACGGAGTGGGCGAGTTCGGGGTCGCCCGGGTAGTCGTAGGGCATCCGGCGCATCCCGCGCGGCAGCTCCTCGGAGGTGAACAGCCCGGCCCGGCGTTGCTGCGCGGCGACGACGAACTCCACGGTGGTGGCCCAGTGCGAGTCGAGCACCACCACGGTGTCGTAGTCGGCGCGTTCGAAGACGTCCTCGCGCAGCCGCTCCAGCCCGGGTACGAGGGAGATCTCCTGCCCGTCGTTGAGTTCCCTGCGGACGGCCTCGGGCAGCACGATGGTGGGTACGTGGGCCAGCAGCCCGGCGCCGGCGATCTCGCCCATCAGGACCACCCCGCCGGTGCGGTGACGGTGGTCTTCAGGTCGCAGTAGAAGTCGAAGGACCAGTCGCCGCCCTCGCGGCCGATGCCGGACTCGCGGGAGCCGCCGAACGGCGCCGAAAGGTCCCGTACGAAGAAGCAGTTGGTCCACACGGTGCCCGCGACCAGCTGTGCGGCGACCCGTTCGGCGCGCTCCGGGTCGCCGGTGGCGAGGGTCGCGGCGAGGCCGAAGCGGGTGCCGTTCGCGAGCCGTACGGCCTCCTCCTCGTCGGCGAAGGTCTGGAGGGTCAGTACGGGGCCGAAGACCTCCTCCTGGACGATCTCGGAGTCCTGGGCGACGTCGGTGAGCAGCGTCGGCAGGTAGTACGTGCCGCCCAGCCGCTCGGCCAGGGCGGTGTGCGGCTCCCCGCCGAGCAGCGGCCTGGCCCCGGCCGCGAGGGCCCGCCGGACGAAGCCGTCCACGCGTTCCAGGTGGCGCGGATGGATGTTCGGGCCCATGGAGGTGGCCTCGTCGCGCGGGTCGCCGAGCGTCAACTCCCGTGCCCTGGCCAGGAATTTCTCCAGGAAGACGTCCCGCACGGACTCCTCGACCAGCAGCCGGGTCCCGGCGAGGCACACCTGGCCCGCGTTGTCGTACTGCTCGACGGCGAGGCCGGCCGCCAGGTCCAGGTCGGCGTCGGCGAAGACCAGCAGCGGGGACTTGCCGCCCAGTTCGAAGCTGGTAGGGACGAGGTGCGCGGCGGCGTGCCCGGCGATCGTCCGGGCGGTGGGGACGGAGCCGGTGAAGGAGATCCGCCGCACCCGCGGGTCGGACACCAGCGGGGTCCCGGCCTCGGCTCCGTACCCCTGCACCAGGTTGAACACCCCGGCGGGGAGGCCGGCCTCGTGGGCGATGCCGGCGAGGAGGGAGGCGGTCAGCGGTGCCCACTCGGCGGGCTTGAGCACCACCGTGCAGCCCGCGGCCAGCGCCGGGCCGAGCTTCCAGGTGGCGAGCATCAGCGGCGCGTTCCACGGCGTGATCAGCACGGCGGGGCCCGAGGGGTCCCAGCTGACGTGGTTGCTGTGGCCCCGGGTCTCGAAGTCCTCGTGGTTCAGGGTGAGAAGACGGTCGGCGAAGTGGCGGAGGTTCTGCGCCGCGCGGGGCATCACACCGCGCCGGTGGGAGCGCAGGAGGGCGCCGTTGTCGGCGGTCTCCACCCGCGCGAGCTCCTCGGTGCGGGCCTCGATGCCGTCCGCGATGCGGTGCAGGACGCGGGCGCGTTCCCCGGGCGGGGTGGCGGCCCAGCCGGGGAAGGCGTCCCGTGCCGCTGTGACGGCGGCGTGCGCCTCGGCCTCGCCGCCGCGCGCGACGTGCGCGAGGAGCGCGCCGTCGACGGGGGAGTGGTCGGGGAAGGCGGCGGCGGAGGCGACGCGTTCGCCGCCGATCCAGTGCCGGGTGTCGACCGGGACCCCGGCGACCCGGGCCACCGGGTCCTGCTGCGGGATGGGTGCCATCGCGAGACCTCCATATCGTTTGAGCTCAAACAAAGTATGGGTGGCGATGGCGGCGGTCAACCCCCTGTCGGCGCACGGGAGTCCGGGCTATGTTTGAGCCCAAACGATATGTACCAGGAGGCAGCACCATGCCGGACGCCCTGGCCACCCGCAGCCACCAGGACTGGACCGCGCACGCCGAGAAGGCCACCTTCCGCACCACGCACCACATCGACGGCCGCGCCGAACCCGGCGGCGGCGCCACCTTCCCCGTCACCTCGCCCCGCGACGGCCGCCATCTCGCCGACGTCGCCGACGCGGGCCCGGCGGAGACCGGCCTCGCGGTCGCCGCCGCACGCCGCGCCTTCGACCACGGCCCCTGGCCCCGCCTCGCCCCCGCCGACCGCGGCCGCGTCCTGCTCCGCCTCGCCGGACTCCTGGAGGCCGAGGAACACCGCACCCGGCTCGCCCTGACCGTCACCCTGGAGAACGGCAAACCGGTCGGCGAGGCGTACGGCGTCGAACTGCGCGCCCTCGCCGCCACGTTCCGCTTCTACGGCCAGCTCGCCGACAAGCTCGCCGACGAGTCCCCGCACACCGATCCCGCCGCACTCGCGCTCGTCACCCGCGAACCGTCCGGCGTCGTCGGCGCCGTCGTCCCCTGGAACTTCCCGCTCACCCTCGCCGGCTGGAAACTCGCCCCGGCGCTCGCCGCCGGCTGCACGGTGGTGCTCAAACCCTCCGAGGTCACCCCGCTCTCCGCGCTGCTCCTCGCGGAACTCGCGCAGCAGGCCGGCCTCCCCGACGGCGTGCTGAACGTGATCGCCGGGGACGGCCCCACCGCGGGCCGCGCCCTCGGCCTCCACCCGGACGTCGATGTCCTCGCCTTCACCGGATCCACCGCCGTCGGACGGCACTTCCTGCACCACGCCGCCGACTCCAACCTCAAACGGGTCTGGCTGGAGCTGGGCGGCAAGTCTCCCAACCTGGTCTTCCCCGACGCCCCCGACCTGGACGTGGCAGCCGCCACCGCCGCCTGGGGCATCTTCTTCAACCAGGGCGAGATGTGCACCGCGCCCTCCCGGCTGCTCGTCCACGAGTCCGTCGCCGACCGGGTCGTGGACGCCGTGGTGGCCAGGGCCCGGGCGCTGCGCGTCGGCGACCCGCTGGACCCGGCCACCGGGATGGGCGCCCAGTCCGGCGAGGCTTGCGTCGGCGTCCTCCAGTCCCACGTCGACGGCGCGGTAGCGGGCGGCGCCCGGCTCCGCACCGGCGGCACCCGGCTGGAACGCGTCCCCGGCGGCAGCTACTACGCGCCGACCGTCCTCGACCGCGTCGCCCCGTCGGCCGCGGTCTGCCGGGAGGAGATCTTCGGCCCGGTGCTCTCCGTGCTCACCTTCCGCGACGCCGAGGAGGCCGTCCGCCTCGCCAACGACACCGAGTACGGCCTGGCCGCCGGGCTCTGGACCGGCTCCCTGACCACGGCACACACCGTCGCCCGGAGGCTGCGGGCCGGCACCGTCTGGGTCAACTGCTACGAGGAGGGCGACCTCACCGTCCCCTTCGGCGGCTACAAGCACAGCGGCAACGGGCGCGACAAGTCCGCCCACGCGCTGGAGAAGTACACCGAGCTCAAGACCACCTGGATCCGGCTGTGACCCGCCCCCTGATCGCGCTCCCGCAGCGCTTCTCGCCGGACACCGCCGTCCTCAGGTACGCGGCCGTGGTCACCGCGCGCGCCCTGGCGGAAGCCGTGTACCGGGCGGGCGGCGAGCCCCTGATGCTGCTCCCGCACGCCCCCGGCGGCCGGGCCGACGAGGCCGAGGCGGCCGCGCGCCTCGCCCGCTGCGACGCTCTCCTCCTCCCCGGCGGCGGCGATTTCGCGCCGCACCACTACGCAGGCGCGGAGGCCGCTGTGCACGCGGCGGTGTACGACGTCGACGAGGAGCAGGACGCCTTCGACCTGGCGCTGACCCGCGCCGCCCTCGCCTCCCCGCTGCCCGTGCTGGCCGTCTGCCGCGGACTCCAGGCCGTCAACATCGCGCTGGGCGGCACCCTGCGCCAGGACATGGGCGGCCCGGGACGCGCCCACCGGCACCTCGTCCACCCGGTCGCGACGCGCCCCGGCTCACGCGTCTCCGGCGTCCTCGGCACGGACAAGGCCGAGGTCTCCTGCCACCACCACCAGTGCGTCGACGCCCCGGGACGCGGCCTCACCGTGACGGCCCGGGCCGCCGACGGCACCCCCGAGGCCCTCGAACTCCCCGGCCGCCGCGCCTGGTTCACCGCCGTCCAGTGGCACCCGGAGGACACCGCCGCCACCGACCCGGCACAGCAGGCCCTCTTCACCGCCCTGGTGGAAGCCGCCCGCTGACGGCGCAGGAGGAACCGACGCGCGCTCCCCGTACGTCCGTCAGGCATATGGGGAGCAGCCGGGGTGCCGTGACGCTGCGCCGGATCGAACCGGCGGACTGGCGGGCCGTGCACTCCTGGGCCTCCCTCGACGAGGTCTGCCGCTACCAGACCTGGGGGCCCAACACCGAGGCACAGACCCGCGCGTTCGTGGCGGAGGCCGCCGCGGCCTGGGAACGGTCACCGCAGCACCGGTACGCGTACGCGGCGCGGTCCGGCGGCGACGTCGTCGGCATGGGGGAGCTGCACGTCCGGAGCCGGGCGCAGCGGCAGGGGGAGATCACCTACGCCGTGCATCCCCGGGTCTGGGGCAGGGGCGTGGGGACGGCGATCGGCGCCGGGCTGCTGGCGCGCGCCTTCGACGGGCTCGGCCTGCACCGCGTGTACGCCACCTGCGACCCGCGGAACCTCGGCTCGGCCCGGGTGCTCGGCCGGCTCGGCATGACCAGGGAGGGCCGCCTCCGGCACACCGCCCTGATCCGGGACGGCTGGCGCGACTCCGAACTGTTCGCCGTCCTCGAGGACGCATGGCGCGGCGTCGGCGGAGGGGACTGACGGCCGGTTCAGCGCGCGTCGTGCACGATCTCCCCGTCGAACACGGTGAGCGCGACCGGGAGTTCGGCGATCTCGTGCGGTCCTGCGTGCGGCAGGTCCCCGTCGACGACGCAGACGTCGGCCGCCGCGCCGCTGGTCAGGGTGCCCTTCCAGGTCTCGGCGAAGTCCTGGCGCGCGGCGTGCGTGGTGTAGGCGCGCAGCGCGGTCTCCAGACCGACGCGCTGTTCGGGCCCGCTGACCCGGCCGGAGGCCCGGGACTCGCGGAGCATCATCGAGGCCACCCCGCGGCGCCAGTCGGGGTGCGTGACGGGGGCGTCGGACGAGGCGGTGACGGCGATCCCGGCGGCCACCGCGTCCCGCACCGGCCACTGGTAGGCGGCCCGTTCCGGACCGGCGACGCCGACCATCAGGTCCGCGACGGTGTCCTTGACGCCCGGGTTCATGTTGGCGCCCCAGCCGTGCGCGGCGAGCGTGCGCAGGGCGCGGGGCGAGGCGAAGTCGCCGTGGATGAGGTAGTGCCGCGCGTCCGGCCTGGGGTGTTCGAGCTGGGCCTCGGTGAACGCGTCGACCACGGCGTCGATCCCGGCGTCGCCGGTGATGTGGACGCCGAGCTGGTGGCCGGCGGCGTGCGCGTACCGGACGATCTCCCGCAGTTCGCCGACCTGTTGGGCGTGGCTGTGCCCGTGCAGGCACAGGCCGCCGCGGCCGCCGCCGGCGCTCTCCTCGTAGGGCTCGTGCATCCAGGCGGTGCGGGCGGGCGGGATGCCGTCGGCGAAGAGCTTCACGCCGAGGACGTTCAGCAGGCGCGGGTCGGCGTCCGCGCAGATCCCCTCCAGTTCGGCGAGCCGCTCGGGCAGGCCGGACGCGGCGCCGCCCATCTCCAGCGGCAGCAGCAGCACGCTGACCCTCACGCCCAGTTCACCGGCGGCCGCGAGCCGGGCGTAGGCGCGCAGGGTGTCGGTGTGCGCGGCGCCGAGGAAGAGGGAGGTGCCGCCCGGGCCGAGCCCCGGCTCGGTGAGCGAGGTGATGCCCTCGGCGTGGCAGAGCCGTACGGCGGTGCGGATCGCGGACTCCCGCTGCTCGCCGGTCATCGCGGGGACGGCCGCGTACCCGAGGTCCTTGGCGCTCTCCCGCAGCAGGCCGGTGGGCGTGCCGTCCGGGTGCCGCTCGATGACGCCGCCGGGCGGCACGGGCGTGTGCCGGGTGATCCCCGCGCGCTCCATGGCACGGGAGTTGAGCAGCACGTTGTGCCCGGAGAAGTCGGTCAGGGCGACGGGGTGGGAGGGCGAGGCGGCGTCCAGGTCGGCCGCGGTGGGGTGGCGGCGCGGGTCGGCCCGGCACTCGGCGAGGTAGCCGGGGTCCCAGCCGCTGCCGGTGAGCCAGGTACCGGGCCGCAGGGCGGCGGCCCGCTCGCGGACGGCCTCGGCGAGCCCGGCGAGCGAGGAGACCGCCGCGGAGCCGCAGTCCAGGGAGTGCGGGGGCCGGGAGGCGCCGAAGGCGGCGGCGTGCAGATGGGAGTCGTTGATGCCGGGCAGCGCGGTGCGCCCGGCCAGGTCGACGGTGGTGGTGCGCGGCCCGGTGAGGGCGCGGATCTCCGCCTCGCTCCCGGCGGCCAGCACCCGCCCGCCCCGGAGGGCCAGTGCCTCGGCGCGGGAGAAGGCGGCGTCCATGGTGAGCACGGTGCCGCCGTACAGCACCAGATCTGCGGGAGTCGGCACGGCGGACCTCCTGGACGGGGGCGGGACCAAGTGCCCTGCGTCCGGCACCTGTTGGCTCGGATCTCATTTGAGGCCAAACGTAAGCGCGGGGGAGGGTGCCTGCCAAGAGGTGCGACGGTAATCCGTACGGGCCCGTACGAGGTGGCCGTGGGTTGTGCGGTGCGGCCGTCAGGAGGTCAGTGCGTGCACCTTGCGCATCACCTCGCGGCAGAACCGGGCCACGTCTCGCGGGTCGTCGGTGAACTGCGAGGGCTTGACGCAGAAGGTGCCGAAACCCTGCTCCAGCTGTGCCGGGATGCTCTCCAGTGCGGCGTCCAGACCGGCCACCGATGCGTCGTCGGGGAAGGCGGCGCGGGTGCCGCCGATCATCTCCAGGTCCGCGAGGTCCCGCCCGGCCTCGGTCATCGCCGCGCGCAGCCTCGCCAGTTCCTCCGGGCGGGGGCGGCCGAGCGGGTTGAAACCGTCCCCGTGGCGCACCAGCCGGCGCAGCAGCGGCTCGTGCAACGTGGCGCCGCCGAACCACAGTTCGGGGCCGGAGGGGCGGAACGGCTTGGGCTCCAGGTGGACGTCACGGAAGCGGTAGTGCTCGCCCTCGAAGGTCACCGGGCCCGGCCGCCACAGCGCCTCCCACGCCGCCAGGTGCTCGTCCAGCAGCCTGCCGCGCCGCGCGAAGGGCACCTGGAGTGCCGCGTACTCGTCCTTCGACCAGCTCACGGTCGGCAGCACCACCAGGCGCCCGTGGGAGAGCAGGTCCAGGGTGGCCAGCTCCTTGGCCAGCAGCAGCGGGTGGCGCAGCGGGGCGAGCACGGCGGCGGCCGCGAGCCGGATGTGCTCGGTCACCGCGGCCATCGCGGAGAGCAGCACCACCGAGCTGGGCCAGGGGGTGTCCGGGTCCTGGTTGCCCGGCAGCGCGTACTCGCGCGGGTTCGGCATCAGGCCCCGCGCGCCGGAGTCCGGGCCGAGCACGATGTGCTCGCTGAGCATCACCGAGTCGAAGCCCGCCTCCTCGGCCTCGCGGGCCCAGCGGAGCACGGCGTCCAGATCGCAACGGCCCCCGGTCATCGTCCAGTTCTCGGTCAGCACGAGCGTCATCCGGGGTGCGGCGGGACGCGGGTGCGGCTGCGGCAGCGGCATGGGAACCTCTCCGGACGGGGTGATGATTTGAGGCCAAACGGTAAGCTGGGGCGGCCACGCCGACAAGAGGCGGGCACGGTGGGAAAGGCGGGCGCCGTGGGAAGGGAACAGTGACCGTCCGCACCGACACGACCCAGGAGGCGCACCGGTGAGCAGCACACCCACGGCGGCAGGAACCGGCCAACGGCAGCCGGCCGCGCTGGTCATCCACCACGACCACTGCTCGTCAGCGGGACACGTCGGCACCAGGCTGCGCGAACGCGGCTACCGGCTCGTCGAGATGACCGTCGTCCCCGAGGAGCGCTACGACACCCCCGACCTGGACGCCGCCGAGGCCGGCTTCCCCGCCGACCCCACCGCCTGGGACCTCATCGTCCCGCTCGGCGCCCCCTGGTCGGTGACCCGCATGAACTCCTGGATCACCGCCGAACTCCGGCTGCTGCGCGAGGCCCACCACGCCGGCGTGCCCGTGCTCGGCATATGTTTCGGCGGCCAGGCGCTGGCCGCCGCGCTCGGCGGCAGCGTACGGCCCGCGGGCCGCTTCGAACTCGGCTGGACCGAGCTGGAGGCCCAGCGGCCCCAACTGCTCGGCCCGGGGCCCTGGTTCCAGTTCCACGGCGACCGCTTCACCCTCCCCGAGGGCGCCGAAGAACTCGCCCGCAACGAGGTCTGCCCGCAGGCGTTCACCCTCGGCCGCAGCCTCGGCGTCCAGTTCCACCCCGAACTGACCCCCGCCACCCTCCAGTCCTGGTTCGACAACGGCGGCTACGCTCTCGCCGCCGGCGCCGCGGGCCTGGACCGCGCGGCCTGCGACGCGCTGGTCACCGGCCTCGCCGCCGCCACCCCGGACTACCGCGCCCGCACCGCCGCCCTCGTCGACGCCTTCCTGGCACAGGTGGCCACCACCCGCTGAACCGGTACGCGGACGCGGGCGACCGGCACCCTCAACCCTCCGTCCGCACCGCGGTCTTGGGCAGCTCGGGCGCGGCCTTCCGGCGCCAGGCCGCCGTCCCCCGCCAGACGCACCAGGCGCCCAGTACGCCCGCCAGCCCGATCCCGCAGAGCGCCAGGCGGGCCTGGCCGGCGGGCGCGGGGCCGCCGAGGTGGACGAGGACGCCCGCGACGGCGGAGCCGATGGCGTTCGAGACGAGCTGCACGGTGTTGATCGCCGAGGCGGCCGTGTCGCCCTCGTCGTCGGAGGCGACACCGCTCATGACGCGGGTCGCCACATGCGGCCACGCGATACCGACACCGGCGCCGCCGACCAGCAGGGCCACCACCCAGACGACGGTCACCCCGACGCCCATGGCCTCCGCCGTCACCAGCCCGGCCGTCACGAAGCCGACCGTGATCAGCAGCGGACCCGCGGACGCCACGCGGCTCCTGGCCCGCAGTCCCGCGACGGTCGCGCTCGGGATCTCGCCCAGCGTCCAGCCCAGCGCGATCGCGGCACCGGCGAAGCCGGCGAGCAGCGGGGCCAGCCCGGCCAGCCGCTGCCCGAACAGCGGGATGAACGCCTCGATCTGCGAGGCGACCGACAGCAGCGCGATGGCGCCGTAACACCAGGGCAGCGGGGACGAGAAGGAGAACGCGGAGCGGGGCAGGATGCGGCCCCCGCGCCGCCTGTCGTGCGCGAAGGCGAGGAACAGCCCGGCCAGTGCTCCCGCCGGCAGCACGACCAGCAGGGCCGTGGAACTCACGATGTTGCCGAGGCTCACCAGCAGCACGGCACCGACCAGCAGCCCCACGGTGAGCGGCGAGGCCACCGGAGGGACGTCACCGTTCCGTGCCGCGGGCACCGCCAGCGGCACCAGGACGGTCACCAGCCCCGTCGCGACCAGCAGCGCCACCATCGCGCCGCGCCACATGTCGTACTGCGCGAAGGCGCCGCCGACCGCGGGGCCCAGGAACGTGCCCACGCCCCACATGGCGGACACCAGCGCCGTCCCGAGGGACCACAGGCCCTCGGGCAGCAGCGCACGGATGAGCGCGTACCCCAGGCCGCAGAGCAGGCCGCCGCCGAGCCCCTGCACGAACCGCCCGGCCAGCAGCACCTCCATGGCGGGCGCGGCCGCACAGGTCACCGTGCCGAGGGCGAAGGAACCGAGCGCCAGGAAGTACGTGCGGCGCGCGCCGAGCCGCGGCAGCAGCGTGCTCACCAGCGTCGAGGAGATCACCGACGCCAGCAGGAAGACGGTCGTCACCCAGGCGTAGAACCTGCGGCCGCCGATCTCCTCCACGGCGGCGGGCAGCAGACTCGTCGTGAGGAACACATTGGTCGCGTACAGCCCCACACCGCCGGCGAGGACCACGGCCACCCGGCGGTTCCGGCCCCCCAGTAAGTCGCGCCAACTCCCGTGAGCAGCGGCCTCGTTCTCGTTCGGATCAGAAGTACTGGACATGCGCCGAACGTAGAACCTCAGGAGCACCTGAGGTCAATGACGTTCAGCAGCAGCCCTTCCCGCCGTCCGTTTCCAGGCGGCAGAAACAGGACGCCCGGACGGGGACGTCCGCCAGGGCGGCCGCGAACTGCAGCTGCTGCGCCACGATCCGGGCCTCCGCGTCCTTGCCCAGGCGCACCAGGCACTCGTGGAACCCGTGCAGCGACCAGACGTTCGCGGGGTGCTGGCAGGCGCGCGGCAGCGTGTCGTCCAGGCCCAGGTCGGCCCGGTACACGGCCTCCGCCTCGGCGACGCGGCCCCGCTCCAGCAGCAGGGCGCCGTAGGCGTGGCGGGTGGGCTGCATCCAGCCCCACGGCTCGTCGTACGGCAGGCCGTCGTCCAGTGCGATCGAGCGCTCCAGGGCGGCGAAGGCGGTGTCGAAGTCGCCCTCCCGGTACGCCAGTTCGCCGTCCAGCATGGCGGAGGCGACGGCCAGGATGTCGGCGCAGGTGTTGTTGAACAGCATGCGGGTCGCCGGCACCCGGGCGACGGCCGCGCGGAACAGCTCCCGCTCGGCGGCGGCCTCGCCGGTCCGCCCGGTGGCCGCGAGCGCGACGCCGCGCCCGTAGTGCCGCATCGCCGTGGTCACGCGGTACAGCTCCGGGTCGGCCGGCTGCGGCAGGCGGAGCAGGTCGTCCCAGCGGCCGAAGCGGATCAGCACGTGGACGCGCATGCCGAGAAAGCTCTCCAGCCAGTCGGCCATCGGCGGACTGCCCCACCGCAACAGCTCCTCCGGAATGGAGGCTTCGAGCTGTTCGACGGTCTCCAGCGCGGTGGCCGACCGGCCGAGGAACATCGCGCCGTAGATCTTGAAGTGGTAGTTGTGCGAGCGGTACAGGGTGTAGAAATTCATCGCCCCGGCCCGCGCGTGGAACTTCTCGTCGGCGGCGATCGCCCGCGAGTTGTCCGAGACCACCCGCCGGTAGTCCCCGCACAGCACCTCCAGATGCGTCGGCATGTGCTGCAGATGGCCCGCGTCCGGCACCAGATCGCGCAGCCGGTCCCCGGCCGTCAGCGCGGCCTCGGGCGTCGGGGACATCTCCATCAGGTGGATGTACAGGTGCAGCACGCCCGGATGGTGCGCGCCCGGCCCCGAGTCCATCGCCCGCTCCAGTACGGCCCTCGCCTCCGGCGTGCGCGCGCCCTCGGCGGGCAACCCGGTGCGCTGGTCCCACAGTTGCCACGGCGTGAGGTTCATCTGCGCGTCCGCGTGCAGCGTGGCCACGTCCGGGTCGTCGGGGGCGAGGTCGTGCACCGCGCGCATGGCGTCCGCGTAGGCCACGCTCCAGGCCGCGCAGTCCCCGTCCGGCTCCGCCCGCGGGTACCGGCTCCGCAGCGCCCGGATCAGGGCCCGCTCGACGGGGGTGGCGGCCGCGGCCTTCGCGTGCGCGCGCTCGGCCTCCCGGTGGGCGCGGCCGACGGAACGGGACAGGTCCTCCTCGTCGAACGCCTCCCAGGGCTTGTTGTAGTTCGGGCCGAGCACGAAGGCGATGCCCCAGTACGCCATCGCACACTCCGGGTCCGCCTCGGCGGCCGCCTCGAAGCAGGCGAGAGCCTCCTCGTGGTGGAAGGCGTACGCCCAGATCAGGCCACGGTCGAACCACAGCTGCGCGGACGCCGAGGAAGTCGTGACGGGACGGGAGTGGGTGCCGAGGTCGTAGTAGTCCATCCGTCTCTCCAGCGGGAACGGTCGGTCGGGCGGCGGGGGAGGGGCGCACGGTACGCACGGAAACTCCGCCCTCCCCACGCGGAGAACGATCCCGGGGGACGGGGGGACACCCGCGCTCAGCCGGAGCCGTGCCCCGGCGTCACGGTGACCGTCACCGTCGCGCCCGGACGGGCGTGCACCCGGGCCGTCGCCGCCCGGTCCGAGGGGAGCCCGGGCGTCGCCGTCCAGCCGGGACCCGTCACCCGCACCCGCCACCCGCCGGGACGGGGCGGGACCCGCAGCTCGGTGACGCCGTGCCCCGCCCGGTACGTCAGCCGGTACGTCCCGGCGTCCGGGTCGTACACGTCCTCGGTGACCGCGCCCGCCACCGCCGGGGCGTACGGGGCGGCCGTCCGCTCCTTGTTGGGGCGGAAGCGGCCCTGCTCGTCGACGGCGCAGTAGCCGCCCCCGTAGCACCAGACGTAGCCCGCCCAGCCCGAGCTGTACCGGCCGAGCGAGGCGAGCGCGTCCCGGTAGAAGCGGCCCATGTTCGGCAGGCCGCTGTTCAGCGGCCCCCACTCGCCGACCACCACCGGCACGCCGTACCGCTCGGGATAGACGCGCACCGCCGCCTCGTACGCCTCGATCCAGCCGGCCGACGGGTCGTAGTCGGCGCCCGCCTCCATCGCGGTGCTGTAGAAGTGCGGGGCGTAGACCGCCTTCGGGTCGTCGACGCGGCCCAGGCCCGTGGGCACGCCCTCGCCCACGACCGGGGTCGGCTCGAAGAAGATCCAGTTCTCCTGGTCGACGGAACGGACCGCGTCCGCCAGGCGGTTGTACATGCCGGTGAGCTGCTCGGCCTCGATCCGGCGGGCCGCGGTGGGGATGTCCTCACCGGCCCGGAGCTCGCCCATCGGCTCGTTGATCAGGTCGTAGCCGAGCACGGCCGGATGCGCGGCGAACCGCTCCGCCAGCACCCGCCACATCCGTGCCTGGGCCCGCTGGAGATCGGCGTCCTCGTACAGGTGGGTGAACGCGCGCTGCACGGCCGGCTCGAAGTACTCGGCGAACCAGTCGTCCGGGTGCGGCTCGAAGGGCAGACCGTCGGTCCTGGTGGCCCACTCCGGGATGCCGCGGTGCCCGAACGCCGGGCCGAACACGTCCTGGTGGGCGTCGATCAGGACATGGATACGGTGCCGCTCGGCCCAGTCCAGGATGCGCTCGATCTTCGCCAGGTAGTCCTCGCTGTACCGGCCGGGCCGGGGCTCCAGATCGTCCCAGAAGACCAGCAGCCGGGCGAAGTTGAAGCCCCGCTCCCGCAGGTCCCGGAAGTGCCGCTCGGTGATGGCGGACAGCGCCTCCTCGCCCCGGTGCGTCTTGTCCTCGACGTTCCACCCGCGCAGCGTGAGCACGCGTCCGCGCTCGTCGGTCAGCCGCGGCGGCGACGGCGGCCCGCCGGTGTCCGCCTTCCCGGCGGCCGTGGCGGGGCCCCCTCCCGCGCCGACCACGGCGCAGCACACGAGCGTCACGATCCCAGCGAGCAGACGTCGGTACACGGGCAGACCTCCGCACGACGATGTCCCGGCCCCGGGATCACACCAGCAACCTGACGCCCCATCAAGAACGCTTCCGGACGACTTCCCGGCCAACTGACCGCCACTGTGGGCCAGATCACCTTCCGGTGGGTCATACGGACGATCGCGGCGCACGTGTAGGGGGCGTCAGAAGACGAACACCGATCCACGGGGAGCACCGCATGACCCTCGGTATCCGCCGCAAGGCGACCACCACCGCCCTCACCCTGCTGGCCGCCGCCGGCGCCCTCGGCGCGACGGCCGCACCGGCGGGCGCGACGCCGCAGTCGGCCCAGCCCACCCGCCCGGCCGTCTCCTTCGCGGACGAGGGCGGCGTCCAGACGAAGGGCGTCCCGCCGGGCTGCCGCATCTGGAGCGACTACCGCGGCATCTGGACGGCCGTGAACTACCGCTGCGACGTCGACTCGCCCAAGCAGTACCGCGCCGTCGTCAGCTGCGAGGACCCCAAGACCGGCAGCGGCACCCGCACCACCGGCGAATGGGTCAACCACCGCCAGACCTCCACCGCCACCTGCTGGATGCCCAAGGTCGCCGTCATGCAGCACTGGGAGTACCGGGGCTGAGCGGGGCGCGGGAGCGGCCCGGGGGAACCGGGCCGCTCCCGCGGCGGCGGAGCAAGCTCCGTTCACCTCCGGCGGGCCGTCGGCAGGCCCCTGGCGCGGGGGGCTAGTTCTGTCGCCTGGAGCCTTCGCAGGTGTACTTCACGACATCCGAGGACGGCTTGCCGGTCGCGCAATCGGCCCACTCGCCGTCCTCGGTGTCGGTCATCGCCGCGACCCAGTACTGGTCGGGGCTCACGGGCGCGGCTTCGGTGAAGAACGGTTTCCCGCTGTCCCGGATGGCGCGGGTGTGCGTGCCCGTCTCGTCCGAGTAGGTGGCGAGCAGCTCCCACGCGCAGGAACGGCCGCTGGTCAGGCTCTCCACCCGCAGGTTCGCCGGCTCCTCCCCGCCGCCGAGGTTGATCACGTTGTTCCGGAAGAACGGCTGCCCCAGTTCCTCGGTCTCCCTGCCGGTCGCCTGTGTCGTGACGGCCGCGGAGCCTTCCTTGGTCAGGTCGTAGAGGACGCCGGTATAGGCCGCCTCGCCCTCGGGGTGGCGCTCGAAGACCGCGCGGGCGCGGGACGGATTGCAGCGCAGCACCTTGGCACGCAGGTCGGTGATCGTCAGGGTCGACTTGCGGGAGCTGTGCAGCTGCAGATTGAAGGACGACGCGTCCGCGTACGGCGGGGTGTCGACGTTGTGCGGGATCTTGCTGGGGTCGCCCAGGCGCCGGGCGCCGATCGACCGCAGGAAGGTGTCCATCTCGGTGGTGTCGATGGCGAACGAGGCGGCCTTCTGCCGCTCGGCGGCGGTGAGCGGCCGGTCCAGCACGTACCTGCCCGCCTGCACCATGGAGGTGTCCTCCCGGAAGCGGCTGACATGGGCGGTGAACGGCGCCTCCTCCGCGTCGATCGCCTTCTCCGCGACGTCTTCCGCGCGCTTGGCGCTCTCCGTGTGCCACAGGTCGAGGCGCTGGGTGACGAACGCCGCGGCGACGAGGACGACCACGGCCATGGCCACGCGCCAAGCGGTGACCCTCACCTTCGCCCTGCGTGGCAGATCCCGTGCCTCGGGGACGTAGTCGTCCCACGCGGCATCGAAGGCGCTGCGCTCGCGTGGCGGACCCGGTGGGACGGCCGGTGGAGCCGAAGGCGGCGGGGGGCCGTTGCGCCTGCGGGCGGAGCGTCGCAGGCTCTCCCGTAAGGAGCGGACGAAGGACGGGGCGGGTCGCACGGACATCTCTCCCGAGTGGTGACGAGCGGAGCGGATCCGCTGATGCGCGATGATGGGGGCAACGTACCCGCACCGCAGCCCGGTTGGGGCCAGGACAAAGGTCCTGCCGTCACGGATTCCGCGGCCAGAGCCGGAGTTGACGCTCGGCGGGCCCCGTACGCTCTCCCGCGATCTTTTCGCGGGATTCGTCATATCTGTGTCCGGGCGGTGGGTTACTGTGCGGGCACGTTGCGCTGCGGAACGTCGACCGAGGAGGAGTTTGTGTCATCGCCCTGCGATCCCGTGCACGCGCCGGCCGGTGATGTGGGGGCGGCGCTCATGATGGTCGACTCGCGGCTCAAGGAGATCAGCGCGGAGAAGCGGCTGAGCGATGCCGAACAGCAGGCGCTGACCGACCAGTTCGCCGCCTCGGTGAGCGCGGGCGGGTTCGAGGACCTGCTGGACGGCGCCTGCACGCTCATCTACATGTACATGCAGTGGCTGCGCGCCGCGTACGAGGACCACGACAAGGACGTCATCGAGTACGTCGTGCCCACCCTCGTCGCCACGATGCGGATGATGCCCAAGAGCGTCTCGCCCGAGGCCATCCCCACCATGGCCGGCCTGCTCATCGCCGCCGGAACCGGCCTCAGCCCCAACCTGTGGCGTAAACAGTACGGTTACTGGACGGAGACCGAGATGACACCCCTGGAGGTCACCGCCTTCCTCCTCGCCGACCACGTCAACCGGATCACCGACGACCCCGAGTTCGCCACCCGCATGATCGCCGAGGCACTCTCCGGCGCGGAGGCGGAGGAGGACTGAAGCGCCGGGCCCTCAGCCGAGGGACCGCCGGTAGACCTGACGCGAACCGCCCTCCGGGCCCGGCTCCGCGGCCTCGCCCGGCAGGAACCCGAGCCGCTCGTAGAAGACCCGCGCACCGCTGGTGACCGCCCCCGGATGGTCGGCGCCGAAGGTGACCACCTCGACGGTTTCGACGGCGTCCGCCCCGCGCGCGAACCGCCGGTCCGCCTCCGCCATCAGCGCCCGCCCCACACCCTTCCCGCGCTCCCGCTCCGCGACGACGAGCCAGTGGACACGGTGCACCGGCGCCCGGCCGCCGGACAGCAGCCCGCCGAGGACGTGCGGACCCGACACGGCGACCAGCGCGGTGGACCTGCGGACGTGCCGGGCCACGGCCTCCCGGAACCCCGGATTCTCCACCATCGGCCCGAACCACTCCTCGACCTCGGCCGCCAGGCGGAGAAGGCCGGGGACGTCCCGCTCCCGCGCAGCTCTGACGATCACCCGGGCATCCCCCGCCTCCTTCGTCCCACTCCCTTGCGGACGCCTCGCGTTCGCACGCGGAGCCTGCGCCGGCGAATCCGTGTGCACCACGACCTCCAAATGGGCCAGGCCGCGCAGCCCGTTGTTGACCAGCGGGGCGGCGGAGACGGTCTCGAAGCGGCGTACCCGGTCGGCCAGCCGGTGCAGCAGGGCGCTCAGCTCCAGGCGGGCCAGGTGCATGCCGACGCACACGTGCTCGCCGCGGCCGAAGGCCAGGTGGTCCGAGGGGCGGCGGGTGATGTCGAAGCGTTCCGGGTCGGGGTAGTGGCGCTCGTCGCGGTTGGCCGAACCGTAGAGCAGCGCCACCCGGCTGCCCGAGAGGAGGGCGGCCCCGCCGATCGCGTGGTCCTCCGTGAGGACCCGGCTGAACTGCGGGACGGGGGACTCCAGGCGCAGCGACTCGTTGATCGCGTGCGGGATCAGTGAACGGTCGGCCCGCAACAGGTCCCACTGGTCCGGGTGTTCGGCGAAGAGCGCGATCGTGCCGGTGATCGCGAGGATCGTGGTGTCCAGGCTCGGCGTCACGTAGTCGAGCATCAGCGCGGGGCACTTCTCGCGCGGCAACTCGCCGCGGTCCGCCGCCCGGTGGAGGTGCGCCGCCCAGCCGTCCGGCGCGATCCGCCCGGGCACCGCCTCCTGCGCGACGAAGTCCATGAACTCATCGACCACGGGCGCCGCCCGCGCGAAACGCCCGTCGGCCGGGCCCTGCATGTCCCACATGGCCGCCGCCCACTCCAGCATCCGCGCGCGCCCCCGGGCGGGCAGGCCCACGAGGTCGGAGACCACGGCCATCGGCAGCCGCGCGGCCAGCTCCGTCGCGGCGTCGAACCGGCCCCGGCCGAGCAGTTCGGCGACGATCCGCTCCGCCTCCGCCTCGATCACCGGGACGATCTCCCGCATCCGGTCCTGACGCAGCGGACGGCCCAGTACCGCGCGCATCGCGGTGTGCTCGGGCGGGTCGCTGCACAGCGTGATCCCCGCCAGCCGCGCGTTCATCCCCGGATCGACGAACACGCCGCGCGCCGAGGAGAACGTCCGCCAGTCCATGAGCGCGGCGCGTACGTCCCGGTAGCGGGGGAGCGCGTACAGGTCGTACCGGGGGAGGTGCACCACGGGGCCGAGCGCCCGCAGCTCCGCGTAGAGCGCGTACGGGTCGGCCCGCGCGGCGGGCGTGTAGAGATCGACCTCGCTGACCGGTATCGCGGGCACACGGGCCTCCAGGGGACGGACGGCCCGGACGCCCGGCGGCGCGGGCCCGGTTCACGCACGTCCCGCCGAGCCTCGCACGTGCCCCGCGGCCGGCGCAGGGTTTCCCGGGATCAGCGCCGCGCGCACTCCGTCACAGCCACCGCAGCGCCGCCTCGACGCTGTCGCCGATACGGGAGTTGAACGCGATCGCGGCCTGCGGGGCGTGGCGGCGGACCAGGTTCACCGTCTGCTCGAACAGCGGCAGCAGCCCCTCGTCCTTGCGGATGCCGCCGCCGATGACCACCACCCGCCAGGCCCGTTCGGTCAGCGCCCCGGCGAGCACCGCCCCCGCCGACCCGTCGTGGACGACCAGCGCGGCGTCCGCGTCGATCCCGTGCTCCCCGAACCGGGCCAGCTCGGTGTCCAGCGCCGCCCGCAGCGCGTCCCCGTCCGCGCCGGGGATCGCCGCGGGGTCGTAACCGATGACCAGTACGTCAGCCATCCGGCCAACTTAGCCCCAACAGCGGACAGTTCACCGCCTCCCCGGAAACCGGCCACCATCCGTACCGGTGCCGGTACCTTTCCCGGACGGAGAGGAGGTCACCCGAAGAGCCCCCGCTCGACTGCCGGCGCACGTCGTCGCCGCGTGGCACGTCACCGGCGGGCCCGGTCCCGTGGTGGTCAGCCCGCACGCGCGTGAGGAGCGCCGCCGACCGGACCCTGAGCACGGACACCACCGCCCCGTACGGCGGACTCCCCCCCCCGCACGTGACCGCCACGCGAAGGAACCGGCCCCGCTGACACGCCCCGCCCCTGCGGAAGCCACCCCCAGGAGAAATCCCCCGGAAAAATCTCCCCCGGGGATGTCGAGACGTCGGGTGCGGCTCCGTCCCCGGAGCGAACGCGGCCGCACCGGCCGCACCTCACCAAGGAGAAAGATCATGGCCAAGTACCTGCTGCTGAAGCACTACCGGGGCGCGCCGGCCTCGGTCAACGACGTGCCGATGGACCAGTGGAAGCCGGAGGAGGTCACGGCCCACGTGCAGTACATGCGGGACTTCGCCGCCCGGCTGGAGGACACCGGCGAGTTCGTCGACAGCCAGGCGCTCTCCCCGGAGGGCACCTTCGTCCGGTACGACGGCGAGGGGCGGCCGCCCGTCACCGACGGCCCGTTCGCGGAGACCAAGGACCTCATCGCCGGCTGGATGGTGATCGACGTCGAGACCTACGACCGCGCCCTCGAACTCGCCGGTGAGCTGTCCGCCGCCCCGGGCGCCGGGGGCGAGCCGATCCACGAATGGCTGGAGGTCCGCCCGTTCTACGGCGAGCAGCCGACGGCCACCGCCGCCGAGTGAACGAGTCGCTGCTCAGGGAGCTGGTGCCCGCGGTGATCGGCGTCCTCGTCCGCCGCGGAGCCGACTTCGCGTCGGCCGAGGACGCCGTGCAGGACGCCCTCGTCGAGGCCGTCCGCACCTGGCCCGAGGACCCGCCGCGCGACCCCAAGGGCTGGCTCGTCACGGTGGCCTGGCGCAAGTACCTCGACGCCGTCCGCTCCGAGACCGCACGGCGGCGGCGCGAGGAACGGGCCGACGCCGAGCCCCCGCCCGGCCCGGGCGGGGCCGCGGACGACACGCTCAGCCTGTACTTCCTCTGCGCCCACCCGTCCCTGACCCCCGCCTCCGCCGTCGCCCTCACCCTCCGCGCCGTCGGCGGCCTCACCACCCGGCAGATCGCCCGGGCGTACCTCGTGCCCGAGGCCACCATGGCGCAGCGCATCAGCCGCGCCAAACGGACCGTCTCCACCGTCCGCCTCGACCGGCCCGGCGACCTCGCCACCGTGCTGCGCGTCCTCTACCTCGTCTTCAACGAGGGCTACTCCGGCGACGTCGACCTCGCCGCCGAGGCCATCCGCCTCACCCGCCGGCTCGCGCGCGCGAGGGGCCACGAGGAGGCCCTCGGGCTGCTCGCCCTCATGCTGCTCCACCACGCCAGACGCCCGGCCCGGACCGCACCGGACGGCAGCCTCGTCCCGCTTGCCGAGCAGGACCGCGGACTCTGGGACACCCGACTCATCACCGAGGGCGTCGAGTTGCTCCAGACCGCGCTGGCCCGCGACCGGCTCGGCGAGTTCCAGGCCCAGGCCGCTGTCGCCGCGCTGCACGCCGACGCCCCGACGGCGGAGGAGACCGACTGGCCGCAGATCGTCGAGTGGTACGACGAACTGGTCCGCCTCACCGACAGCCCCGTCGCCCGCCTCAACCGGGCCGTGGCCGTCGGCGAGGCCGAAGGCCCGCGCGCCGGCCTGACCGCCCTGGCCCCCCTCGACCCCGCCCTGCCCCGCCACACCGCCGTGGCGGCCCACCTCCACGAACGCGACGGCGACCTCACCACCGCCGCCCGCCTCTACACCCGGGCCGCCCGCACGGCCCCCACCCTCCCCGAACGCGACCACCTCACCCGCCAGGCAGCCCGGTTGAACGCGCGGCTGCGCGGGTGAGGGGGGCGGTCGGCGCAAGGCGAGGGATCTGTAGGACCCGGGCAGGCCGCCCACTGCACGGGACCCCTGCGCGCTCAGGCCCCCGGACGCAGCCGCTCGGGCGTCACACCGGTCTCCAGGAACGCCGTGGTCTCGTCCACCTGGAACGCGGTGGGGACGAAGCCGACGGGTGAACCGTCCTGCGGCACGTACAGCAGACGGGACAGCGGGGCCCGCATGACGTCGCCGGTGTCGATGTGCTCCTGGGTGTCGAACACCACGCCCCAGGCCCACCGGTGCTCGCGGGCGCACCCCTCCGGCAGCACGATCGTGTACTCGCCCGCGTACAGGCCGTCGAGGAACGCCAGCGCTGCCTCGCGCGCCCGGTCCTCCGTCAGCATGCGGAGTGCTCCTCCGTTCTGGTGGGTGAGAGGCGTGGAACCGCCCCCCCCGGCCATCCGACCACGGAGCCGGGACGGCCGCCGAACCGCCGGGAAACGATTCACAGCTTCAACAGGCAGACTCGGCAGCGGAGTTGGCGCAGGGCAGGGCGGCGACGTGGTGCCGTGGGCGATCTTTGTCACGGTTCCGGAACGCGGTGAACCGATCAGCGGTGCGCCGCGTAATGGTCTGTGCGGCAGCACTGTCGCACCGGAGACCCGCCGGCGGACCGGTCCGACGGCGGTCCAGGAGCCGCGCGGCGCCGGTGAGTTGACCGCGACGGCCGGCTCCGTCGGCTGACGTGCCCGGCGCATCCGGCCCCGCCCTCGACGGAGGACGGGGCCGGACGTACGGCACAGGAGGGGAGGTACCGGTGGGTCGCATCAGCGTGCCCGTGCAGGACCTGAAGGACACCGTCGCGGAGCTGAAGAACATCGGCGAGATGCTCGGCAGCTCCGCCACGCTCTACCACGCCACGGGCCAGGCCGACTCCTTCAAGGACCTCGTCGGCGACGGGGTCCTCGCGGACGCCCTCGACGGCTTCGACAAGGCGTGGGCCGCGGGCCACGAGCGGGTCCACGACAACGTGAACACCTTCGCCGAGAACACGGACAAGATCGCCGAGAACTTCACGCAGACGGACGAGGACACCGGCGCATCGCTGGACGAGTCCCAGCAGGAAGCGTGACAACAGGCGCCATGCGAAAGGGAATCGAGTCATGACGCAGCCGGTCACGGAACGTTCCGGTACCACGCCCGTGGGCTACGGACTGAGGTTCCCCGACTCCTGGTGGCACCTCGACCTCGACCCGGCCACCCGGGACGCGTCGATCCGCCGGCAGATCGAGTCCCAGGCCGAGG
Source organism: Streptomyces sp. HNM0574 (assembly GCF_012726235.1). GTDB lineage: Bacteria > Actinomycetota > Actinomycetes > Streptomycetales > Streptomycetaceae > Streptomyces. The sequence continues at coordinate 23,908 of NZ_JAASAH010000019.1, read as the reverse complement.
GCGCGCCGCAACTGCCCCGCGAGCAGCTCGACAGCCTGATCCGCACCACCCGGCAGACCGCACGCGAGGCGTACGGGCAGGGGGCGCTGCAGGCCTCCGGCATGCTCAGGATCCTCAAGGCCGGCACCGCCCCGCTGGTGCTCAGCGCCACCGCCGTCGTGCTGCGGATGACCGTGCCGGAGGGCGAGTCCGAGGACCTGGCCGACCTCGTCGTCGGCGCGGGCATGCAGGTCGCCACCGCCGCGGAGGGCACCGGACTGCCGCCCGGCGAGGTCGAGTTGCTGGAGCTGCCCGGGGTCGGCGCCGTCGGCCGGATCACCAGGGTCGAGGACGTCGACATCAAGGGGAACCGGGTACCCACGGCGATGCGGCACACCCTGATCCCCGTCCCGCACAGCCGGGACTACCTCCTGCTCGCCTGCTCCACCCCGAACGTGGACCTCGCGGAGCAGTTCTACGAGGTCTTCGACGCGATCGCCGCGTCCTTCCGCTTCGACGCGGCGGACAGCACGGCGGACACCACGACCACGGCCGGTGCGGCCGGACACGAAGGGAAGTGAGGTCGCGGCCATGGTCCGACCTGCGGTGTCCGAATGGGAAGACGTCTTCGGGTTCTCCGACGACCCGACGCCGGGCGATGCGGACATGCTCGGCAGACTCGCCGACAGCTACCGCTCGGTGGCGAACGACGCGGGTGACGCCCTGCCCCTGGTCTCCGGACTGGAGGGGAACCAGGTGGGCGAGGGCAAGTCCATGGACAAGCTCCGCGAGAAGCTCGGGGACCTCGCCGAACAGGTCCGCAAACTGCACGACTCCTACGACCAGGCGGCCGGCGCGCTGAGCACGTACGTCGAGTCGCTGCGCGACCAGCAGCGCAAGGCCGACGGCGCGCTGGAGCAGGGGCGCGACGCCAAGCAGCGCCTGGAGTCGGCGACCGAGGTGGTGCGCGCCGCCGGGGCCGACATCGGCCGGCTCGACGGGCAGGACCCGCCGCCGGACGACAAGGAGGCGCGGGCCAGCACCCGCCGCGCGCTGGACGAGGCGCGCAGCAGCCAGTCGTCGGCGCAGGCCAGGGCCGACGACGCGCAGGCCGACCTGGACGCCGCCCGGCTGCTGGCCGAGGACGCGCGGCAGGTGCGCGAGGAGGACGCGGGCGTCGCGGCCCGGGCGCTGGACGAGGCCAAGGGCGAGTCCGTCGAGGGCTACAGCCTCTGGGACAAGATCAAGAAGGCGTTCAGCACGGCCCTCGGCATCATCAGCGCGGTACTGGGCGTCATCGCCCTGCTCGTGCCGGGCCTCCAGGGCCTGGGGATCGCGCTGACCATCGGCAGCATCGTGGCCGGGGCCGCCTCGCTGGGGATCAACATCTCCATCATGGCCGAGACGGGCGAGTGGAACATCGGCGAGATCGTGCTCGGCGTCGTCGGCATGGTCGCCGGAGGCGCCGCCCTGTTCAAGGGGCTCGGGGGACTGGGCTCGGCCATCAAGGGCGTCAAGCCGGGACCGATGAAGTCGTCCAAGGTCGACATCCGCGTCGACGGCAGGTCCGGCGGAATCAAGACCTGCCGGACCGACCCCGTCGACGTCGCCAGCGGCGAAATGCTGCTGCCGCAGACCGACTTGGAGCTCCCCGGCATCCTGCCGCTGACCGTCTCCCGCACCCACCTCTCGACCTACCGCTACGGCCAGTTCTTCGGCCCCTCCTGGGCCTCCACCCTCGACCAGCGCCTGGAGGCCGATGACACCGGACGGGTGTTCTGGGCCCGCGAGGACGGCTCCGTCCTGACCTACCCCCGGCTGCCCGGCGGCACGGACGGGAAGGTCTGGCCCGAGGAAGGCCCCCGCCTCCCGCTGACCGCGGCCGGCACCGGCGAGGCGGGCGAGTCGGTCTACCACGTCACCGACCCGCACACCGGCGTCGTCCACGTCTTCGCCGGCCACCCCGCCCCGACCGACGGCGGCCGCCCCGCGTACGAGAACAGCCTGTACTGGCTGACCCGTTGGCACGACCGCAACGGCAACGCGGCCACCGTCCTCCGCGAGGAGGACGGCACCCCGACGGAACTGACCCACACCGGCGGCTACCGCGTCACCCTCGAATGCCCCGTGGGCCGCATCACCCGGCTGTCCGTCACCACGCCGGACGGCCCCGTCCAGGTCATGTCCTACGCCTACGACGACGCGGGGAACCTCACCCACGTCACCAACTCCTCCGGCAAACCCATGGAGTTCGGCTACGACGACCGCTCCCGCATCACCTCCTGGACCGACCGGAACGGCTCCACCTACCGCTACGTCTACGACGACGACCACCGCGTCACCCAGACCCTCGGCCCCGAGGGCTACCTCTCCTCCCGCTGGGCCTACGACCCCGACCTGAGGAGGACGTACTACACCGACGCCTGCGGGGCCACCACCGTCTACCAGCTCAACGAGCTGTACCAGGTCACCGGCGAGACCGACCCGCTGGGCCACACCACCACCTCCGAGTGGGACCGCTACGACCACCTCCTCGCCCGCACCGACCCCCTCGGCCACACCACCCGCTACGAGTACGACCGGTCCTTCAACCCCACGGCCGTCGAACTCCCGTCCGGCACCCGCGCCACGGCGACGTACAACGCACTCAACCTCCCGCTCACCTCGACCGGGCACGACGGGACGACCTGGCGGTACGCCTACGACGAGAGCGGCAACCCGACCGAGGTGACGGCCCCGGACGGCAGCACGCACCGCTGCACCCACCACCCCAACGGCGCCCCGGCCACCGAGACGGACCCCTCCGGAGCGGTCCTCACGCACGTCACCGACCCGGCGGGCCTGCCCCTCACCGTCACCGACGTCTCCGGCAGCACCGTCACCGTGGAACGGGACGCGTTCGGCCGGCCCACCGCGGTGACCGACCCGCTGGGCGCGGTCACCCGTGCCGCCTGGACCGTCGAGGGCCTGCTCTCCAGCCGCACCACCCCCGACGGCCGCACCGCGCACCTCACCTGGGACGGCGAGGGCAACTGCCTGACCAGCACCGACCCCGCAGGCGGCGTCAGCACGTCCGAGTACACCCACTTCGACCGGCCCGTGGCCCGTACCGGCCCCGACGGTGTCCGCCGCACCTTCACCTACGACCCGGAGCTGCGCCTCACCCGGGTACGCAACCCGCAGGGCCTCAGCTGGGACTACACCTACGACAGCGCCGGACGCCTGGTCGCCGAGTCCGACTACGACGGCCGCGAGGTCACCTACACCCACGACGCCGCTGGCCACGTCGTCGCCCGCACCACCCCGCTGGGCGAGACGATCACCTACGACTACGACCCCGTCGGCAGGCTCCGGGCCAAGACCACCGCCGGGGTACGCACGTCGTACACCTACGACCCCGGCGGAGCACTCCTCCGGGCCGAATCCCCGCACTCCACCCTGGAGTTCGAACGCGACCTCATGGGCCGTCCGCTCACCGAGACCGTGGACGGACGCACCACCCGCTACACCTACGACCACCTCGGCCGCCGCACCTCCCGCACCACCCCCACGGGCGCCGTCACCGAACTCGGCTACGACGCCGTCGGCAACCGCGTCTCCCTCACCACCGACGGGCACCGGGTGGACTTCACCCACGACGTCCTCGGCCGCGAACTGGCCCGCATCTGGGGCACCGAGGCCGCGCCCGTGCGGGCCACCACCGCCTGGGACACGGCCGGCCGCCCCGTCGCCCACGGCCTCGTCACCCCCGGCCGCACCCTCCGCGACCGCGGCTACGCCTACCGCGCCGACGACCACCTCACGGCCGTCACCGAGTCCGTCACCGGCACCGTCCAGCAGATGGAACTCGACCCGGCCGGGCACCCGTTGACCGTCACCGCCGGCGGCTGGACCGAGTCCTACGCCTACGACCCGGCGGGCAACCAGACCGACGCGACCTGGCCGGAGAAGGCCGGCCGCGCCGAGGCCCGCGGCGCCCGCACCTACACCGGCACCCGCATCGAGACCGCAGGCGACGTGCGCTACGAGCACGACGGCGCGGGCCGCATGCTCCTGCGCCAGAAGCGCCGCCTGTCCCGCAAGCCGGACACCTGGCACTACCGGTGGGACACCGAGGACCGCCTCGTCTCCTGCACCACCCCCGACGGAGTCCTGTGGTCGTACACCTACGACCCGCTCGGCCGCCGCACCGCCAAGTACCGCATGAACGCCGACGGTTCGGTGGCCGAGGCCGTCCACTTCACCTGGGACGGCACCCGCCTCGCCGAACAGACCGACTCGGCCACCGGCGTCACCCTCACCTGGGACCACGAGGACCACCGCCCCCTCACCCAGCTGGAGCGCAAACCCCGCCACGGACGGGAGCTCACCCAGGGGGAGTACGACTCCCGCTTCTTCGCCCTCGTCACCGACCTCGTCGGCACCCCCACCGAACTCGTCGACGAAACCGGCCACATCGCCTGGCGCTCCCGCACCACCCTGTGGGGCACCACCACCCGCAACCGGGACGCCACGGCGCACACCCCGCTGCGCTTCCCCGGCCAGTACGAGGACCCCGAAACCGGCCTCCATTACAACCACTTCCGGCACTACGACCCGGAAACCGCCCGCTACACCACCCCCGACCCGCTGGGCCTCCTCCCCGGCCCGAACCCGCTCGCGTACGTCCACAACCCGCTCACCTGGCTCGACCCGCTCGGCCTGGCGCCCAACACCTGCTCGGGGAACGCGAAGGTGCTGGGCGACAACATGGTCGCCAACAACATCACCCGGCCACCGGACACCGCCGCGCACCACATGGTGGCCAGCGGTTCCGCGAAAGCGGCGCCGGCGCGGGCCCAGCTGCAGCGGTTCGGAATCGACATCAACGACGCGAGGAACGGCGCTTTCCTGCCGAGGGGTTCGGCCTCCGCGAACCCGAACGGCACGGCAGTACACTCCAAAGTGCACACGAACGCGTACTACGACGAAGTCAACAGGCTCATGGCGGGAGCGCGGAACGCGACGGAAGCGCACGCCGTCCTGGACAAGATCCGGACCGGCCTCCTTTCCGGCCCGTGGCCCTAAACCTTCAGCAGACTCAGAACGGAGCACGTGGGACCCATGTTTCGCATCGCGGAGGCCTCGGACGTATACCGTCAACTCCTGGACGAGGAAACGGCGAACGCGGCAGACCGCCAGCCGCACCCGGCACTGCGGGCCTTTTCCCGCTTCGCCCGCGCCGATTTCCCCGTCCCGGAGAACGAGGACGCCGACGGGTGCCTCTTCGAATACGGAGTGACCAGCCTCACCGGAAGCCGGATGTTCACGCTCAACCTCACCCGGCAACTGGAACTCCCCGAGGATGCGGAAGAGGGCGAGGGATATCTCCAGGTCTCCTGCGAACTGCATTACACCCCCGTGCCCGCGCTGGAGGCACTCGGTTCGGACGCGCATTGGTGGTTCCGCGGAACGGGAGAGGAATTCGCCGACTGGTACGCCTCCCTCCCGCTCCCGGACCTCCTGGCCGCCCTCGGCAACGAGACCCCGGCCCAGGTGACCGTCGCCCAGGACCTCGCCTGACCCCTGGCCACCCTCAACAACGGCGCCACACCAGGCTGTAGCGCCAGAACAGCCGCCGCCGCAGCCGCGCGCGGGGGAGGACGGCCGTGGCCTCGCGGACGATCTCGGGGAAGCTCATCTCCGCCGGACGGGTCCTCGCCGTCATCGAGACCGGGGGCGGTGCCGCGTGCCCCCGGTTCTTCAGCAGGCCCGTGGCGGCGTTGAGCGGGGCGGCGACCGTGCCGAGCAGGTAGTCAGCAGGCGTGCCCGGGCGGGCCAGCCCGAGCAGCACCAGCGTTCCGCCGGGCGCCAGGTGCCGGCGGAAGACGGTGAGTGCCTCGGTGAACGGCAAATGGTGCACCGTGGCGACGCAGGTGATGACGTCGTAGGACTCCGCGGGGACTCCCGTCAGCGCGTCCGCGACCGTGAAGCCGACGGGCGCGTCCCGGGGCGTCAACTCCCGTGCCCGGGCGGTGATCTGCGGGTCGGCGTCGATCCCGTCCACCGCGTCGGCCCGCCCGGCCAACAGCCTGGCCAGCTCACCGCTCCCGGAACCGACGTCCAGCGCGTTCCCGAAGCGCCGGGGGAGCTGCCGCAGGATCCAGGGGTGGTAGTGCGCGTTGTGATCCCACGGGTGGGCCGCGTTGAACTCCTCCAGCGCCCGGAGCACGCGGTAGGGCAGCGTCGTCATCCCGCCACTCCATCAGGGCTCTCGCGCCACTGCCATGGAAAAACCCCACTGCGACCGCGTCCCGCACGGGCGGAAAAGACGACGAGGGGACCGGACCGTGGACCCGGCACGAGCCCGCGTGTGCGTGCGCTAATATTGTTCACCGCGAGGACGCGCCCCCGGCATCGGACGGCGGGTACCAGGCGAGCAATCCCGTGTAGCTCAATCGGCAGAGCAGCCGGCTGTTAACCGGCAGGTTACTGGTTCGAGTCCAGTCGCGGGAGCAAACGAGAGGGCCCCTTACCGAGGGGCCCTCTCTTCGTGCTGCCCGCCGTTCCAGGACGCCGCGACCAGGCCCTCGCGTGCCTGCGCTAAGCTGCCCGGCCATGACTACCGGGACGGCTTCGCGCCACACACGGATCGGTGACCCGGTGCTCCGCTGAGCACCGCACGGGCCGGTGCGGCCCTGCCGTCCGGCCCAGGAGCACGGGCTCCGCCTCCGTCGTGTCGATCAAGGCTCAACACCTCGACCACGACAGGAGAATCCATGCTCACCAAGACGCTCACGATCCCCACCGCGGACGGCCTGGCCGACGCGTTCGCCGCCTTCCCGGACAACGGCGAGCGGCACCCGGGCGTGCTGATGTACGCCGACGGCTTCGGCATCCGCCCCGTACTGCGCGAGATGGCCCGCGAACTGGCCGGACACGGCTACTACGTGCTCGTCCCCCACCTCTTCTACCGCCACGGCCCGGCACCGGTGATCGAACTCCCCGAGTACATCGGGGAGAAGGAACGCCCCGAGGTCTTCGCCCGGCTGATGCCCTTGATCGAGGCACACACCGCCGACCGCGCCCTGAGCGACGCCGACGCGTTCCTCCGCTTCCTCACCGCCCAGCCCGAGGCCGCCGCGGGCCCGGTCGCGGTGACCGGCTACTGCATCGGCGGCCTCCTCGCCGTACGTACCGCCGCCGCCCACCCCACCCAGGTGGCCGCCCTCGCCGCCTTCCACGGCCCCGTCACCGCCGACGGCCCCGACCTCTTCACCACCATTACCGCCGAGACCCACCTCGCCCACGCCGAAGGCGACATGACCCCCGAAGCCCTCACCGACCTCAACCACACCCTGAACACCGCAGGCGTCCACCACACCTCAGAGATCTACCCCGACACCACCCACGGCTTCACCATGTCCGACACCGACGCCTACAACCCCACCGCCCTGCAACACCACTGGAACCGCCTACTGCCCCTTCTGGGACGGACGTTGAGGCACTGAGCCCCGGGTTGGGGCGTGAAGTGGCCTACGTGGCCCAGGGGTTCGGACGGGAGCGTGGTGGGCCCTCTGCTTGCCGGCGAATTGGGCCGGCTCCCTCGAAGCCCGCATGAACAGGCCCCATTCGGGCCCGTACGGTATGCGGCCCCCCAACCCGCTCACCCCCCCCGACGCGCCGCCCGAGGAACGCCGCCACCTGGTCCAGGGCCGGGGCGTGGGCGGGGGCGGGCCGGGGTGGGGCGAGGGAGCCGCCGGGGGTGCGGGGGAGGGGGCCGTAGATGTCGTGGACGACGGGGAGGGCCGCGTGGGCGATTTTGGGCTCCAGGCCGGGGTCGTGGCCGAGGGCGGTGGCGAGGTCCCAGGCGTGGACGAGCAGTTCGATGAGGAGCTGTTCGACCAGGCGGCGGCCCGGGGCGGGGCCGAAGGAGCGGTCCAGCAGGCCCGGTTGGAGGAAGGCGGCGCGGGCCTCGGCGGCGGCGGTTTCGAAGGCGGCGATGTGGTCGTCACCGAGGTGGTCCTCGTCGGGTCCGCCGTCGGGAGCGGAGCCCTGCGCCAGGCCGCCCCAGATGATGTTTTCCCAGACCAGGTGGTCGAGCAGATCGCGTACGGTCCAGGCCGAGCAGGGGGTCGGCAGACCGAACTGACCGGGCGTCGTTGCGCGGACGAGTTCCGCGACGCGGTCCTGGACGCGCGTGAACGCGTCGAGGACGCCGCCGGGCCACGGGTCGGTGCCGTCCGCGTACAGGGCTTCGAGCTGGGCGTCGCGCGCGCCGGGCGCGGGGTTGGTGCGCAGGGCGGTGACGAGCCACCGTCCTTCCTCGGCGATCCCGGCGGGTGCGGGGCGGCCGCCGAGGACGCACAGCAGGTGCCAGAAGCGTTCCACGGCGGGTTCGGCCGCGGCGGTGAGCTGCTCGCGCAGGAGCGCGCGGGCCTCGGCGTCGTCGGTGCTCACGCCGGGCGCCGAGTTGGCGCGACTGGGCAGCCAGGCGGCGATGACGTCGGCGACCACCTGGTCGGCGGCGGGGGAGTCGGCCGCCGTGCCGGTCCGCACCGCCTCGCGGACGCGCGCCGTCCAGGTGTCGGTGAGCGCGCGCATCTCCTCCGCCACGGCGGCGTCCCGCACCCCCTTCCCCTGACGGGCGGCGTACTCCGCGAGCCGCCGCATGGCGGGCCCCAACTCCCCGCCGGCGACCAACTCGCCCAATTCCAGCCACGCTTCCACCTGTTCGTCGGTGGGATCGTCCGGAAGGCAGGCCCCGGCCGCGAGGAGCCCCTCACGGAAGTGGGGGACGTCCAGATCGCCGAGCGTGCCGGTGAGGAAGTCGTGGACGAGCCTGCGCCGCTCGTCGGGGTACATGTGGGCGGTACGCGTCATCAGGGCGAGTCCTTCGTGCGTGGTGCGACGGGTGACGGTGCGCAGGACGGCCTGGTGGGCCCGTAGCCGTCGGATCTGCGTCTCCAGTGCCTCGACGTGTGCGGCCGCGACCTCGGTGAGCCCGTCCTCACGGTCCAGCGCGTCCCGGATCTCACCGAGCCCCATCCCCAGGTCCCGCAGCGTGCGGGCCAGGCGCAGCCGGGCCAGACCGGCGGCGTCGTACCGGCGATAGCCGCCGGCACTCCGGCCGACCGGCGTCACGACGCCCACATCCGACCAGTGCCGGACCACTTTCACCGACAGCCCGGCCTCCCGCGCCACGTCCCCGATGCTCCACGTCGGCCCCGACGCGTCGTCGCTGCTCATGCGCCCCACCTTCGACTCTCCCTCGGTGGGAGAGTCAAGCAGCTTCGAGGGCGCCGGTGGTCTTCCCGGCCGGGCCGGGGACGTGCGCGCTGTCCCGCGCTCCGAAGCCAGGGGGTAAATCCCGCTCGCCGGAAGGGAATTCGGCGTGAGAGCTGCTGCATCAGCGCGGCCGGCGAACGGCATTCACCGTCAGCGGAATGACAGCGGCGTGGGCCGCGCTGGTGCACACCATCGACGAGTACACCAAGGACCTCTGCTGCAGAAACTGGCTGCACGAAGCCTGGCTCCTGCTGGACGAACACATCGTCCAGCTCTGGACCCTGCGGATCGAAGCCCTCGACGACCGCTACCGGGCCTCGACCGTCGACGACGACGGCCAAGCACTCGCCCACTTCCACCGACTCCCCGGCCCCGACCTGTGGTGGTGGCGCCGACACCCCCGCATCCTCACCGGGAGCCTCGGGCGGTCGTTGACCTCGGTGGGTGCTGTGGGCATCGACGCGGACGCAACCTGATCCTTCAGCGTCCGAGGAGCGTACCCAGGGACGTACTGGAGGGGGAGGTCAGGGCGAGCGGGGCGAACCTCATTGTGGTGCCGGTTCAGTCTCCCTGCGACCACGCGGCCGACGGGAGCGACAAGTAGATGCCGAAATCGCGGAGCCCGGTCGAGGTCCTGATGTCCTTGTGAAGCCTGTCCACGCGTTCCTGCCGGTTGGCGGCCCTGCTTTCGAACCACTTGGACTTCACCTCGATCACCACGTCCAGGCCGCTGCGGTCCAACGGGCTGAGCTTTCGGAAACGAATCTCCACATCACCCGGCCGCAAGGCCCCGTCATACGGTTCCTCGGGACACTCCACGGCCTTCGACACCAGGTGCGGAAGCACCGACCCCAGTTCGCGAAGGCTCGATTCGGCCACACCGGGCGCGTGGACAACTTCGACAAGCGGCATCGGGCCACTTTAAATCCGCTCCGACGGACTGATCACGACGTACGCCGGGCACGGGCCGACGTCTTGGCGCGATGCCCTGTCTCCCCGGCGCTGATCACGGCAGACCTCTGCCATGTCGTGTCCCGAGGAATCGCCCCGCCCTGGGGGCGCGCCGCACAGGTGGTCCGATGCCCGGGACACCGGCGTCCTGCCACCGGGCTACCGCGCCTTCTCCACATGCGTCGTCTCCGCGTCCAGCGGTGTCCCGTCCGAGCCGGTCGGGGTGAACTGCGGTACGGGGGTGCCGTGTTGGTCGAGGAGGGTGGAGTGGGGCTCGTCGGGGGTGAAGGCGTGGTGCTCTCCCCACTGGCGCAGGGTGAGGATCACGGGGAACAGGGCGCGGCCGGCGTCGGTGAGGACGTACTCCTGGCGGCGGCCCGAGGGGGCGGTGCGCTGGGCGAGGAGTCCGTGGGCGGTGAGCTTGCGGAGGCGGTCGGTGAGGATGTTGCGGGCGATGCCGGTGCGTCGCTGGAACTCGGTGAACGCCCGTGCCCCGTCCATCGCGTCGCGGATCACGAGCAGGCTCCACCGGTCGCCGACGAGGTCCAGGGTGCGGGCGACGGGGCAGTCGGGGTCGGTCCAGTCGGGGTTCGGCACGCGGTCGGCCGGGCGTGGCATGACACCTCCCAATGGGTTGCGGATTGAAACCATCATGCCGCATGCCGTAGCGTCCAATCAGTTGCAATACGCTACTGATTGGGGAGCGGGATGGACGCGTGGCGACGGTTACTGCTCGCGGTGGTCTGTGGTGTGGCGGTGGCCGGCGTCTACGCCGCGCAGCCGGTCCTCGACGTGATGGGACGCGATCTCGGCCTGCCGCCGGGGCTCACCGGCTGGATCGTCGCGACCGGCCAACTCGGCTATCTGGCAGGGCTGGTGCTGCTGGTGCCGCTCGCCGATGCGGTGGCCGACCGGCGCCGGCTCATCGCCGTGCACCTGGCGGTCACCGCGACGGGCCTGACCCTGACGGCCTCGGCGTCGGGGCCGGGCACGGCGTTCGCGGGGCTGGCGGTGGCCGGGCTGTTCGCGGTCGTGGTGCAGACCACCGTGGCGTACGCGGTGTCCGTCTCGCCGCCCGCCGAACGCGGCCGGAACATCGGCGTCGTGACCTCGGGCGTCGTCGTCGGCATCCTGGGCTCGCGGGTCGTCACCGGCTCGCTCGCCGAGGTGTGGGGCTGGCGGAGCTGCTACGCGGTGCTCGCGGTGCTGTCCCTCGGGCTCGCCGGCCTCGTCCTCGCCGTACTGCCCGCGGAGATGCGTCCCGGCCGGTCCGTCCGGTACGGGCGGGCCGTCCTCGCGCTCGGCGGCGGACTGTTCGGGCAGCGCACCCTGCTGACGCGCGGACTGATCGCGTTCTTCCTCTTCGCGTCCTTCGGGACCCTGTGGAGCGGGATGTCCCTGCCGCTGGCGGGCCCGCCGTGGCAGCTCGGCGAGAGCGGGATCGGACTGTTCGGCCTCGTCGGACTCTCCGGCGCGCTCGGCGCGGCACGCGCGGGACGGTGGGCCGACGCGGGGCGGGCCGTTCCGGTCACGGGTCTCGCCCTCGTCCTGCTCGTCCTCTCGTGGGCGGCGATCGCGCAGCTGCCGTGGTCCCTGTGGCTCCTCGTCCTCGGCATCGTGATCCTCGACTTCGCCGTCCAGGCCGTGCACGTGAGCAATCAGCACCACCTCACCGCCGTGTACGCGGACCGTGCCGACACCGTCATCGGCGGCTACATGGTCTTCTACTCGCTCGGCTCCGCCCTCGGCGCGGCCACGACGACCGCCGCCTTCACCGCCGGCGGCTGGTCGTACGCCAGCCTCCTCGGGGCCGGATTCGCGGGCTGCGCGCTGGCCGTGTGGGGGACGGAGCGGCTGCTTCGTGTTCCGGTGCGGGCGGGGGCTGCGAAGTAGGGCGTGGCGAGAACTCGTGGTGACAGCCTGCTTGTTGTTCCGTACACGCGGCCCCCCGTAGCCGGGTTCAAGCCGCCATCGGGCCGCGGGAGGGGCGTGCGCACGCGACCGGCCGACCGTCGCACGACCCGGTGCGCTGTCCGTCCCGGCAGGGGGCCGGGCGGTGAGCCCTTGCCCTGGTGCGTGTCGGTTCGGCGTTCGTGAGAGTCTCGGGGGATCCACATTCCGATGCAAAGGAGTACCCCCATGGCCACGGCAACCGCGCGGCACATCCTCGTCCCCTCCGAGGACAAGGCGACCGAGCTGAAGGCGGCGATCGAGGGCGGAGCGGACTTCGCCGAGCTGGCGAAGGCCAACTCCACCTGCCCCTCCGGCCGCCAGGGCGGCGAGCTCGGCTCCTTCGGCCCCGGCCAGATGGTCCCCGAGTTCGACACCGTCGTCTTCAGCGCGCCCGTCAACGAGGTCCAGGGCCCCGTGAAGACCCAGTTCGGCTACCACCTCCTCGAGGTCACCAGCCGGCAGGACTGATCAGGACCCGCACCTGAGACGACACCCGGGCGCTCGCCATGTCTCCATGTGGCGGGCGCCCGGGTGTGTGCGTGGGGGGCTCACGTACGGGCGGGGCTGGGGATGACGCTCGGTAGCGAGCTCCCCTCGCCTCAGTCCACCGATCCCCGCCGACGCGGTCACCGGCGACGAGACCGGAAGCCCCCCTCCTCTCGGCCGAGTTGATGCCGGCCCCCGGACCCAGGCGGCCCGGCCGCCCCGGTCGATGCCGCCCACGCTCGTGCTCCACGGTGCACACGTGGCCTCGGAGGCACCCGACCGGCCCGGGGCGAGCGTGACCCAGTTCCCCTGCACACCGACCTTTTCGGCACGGTCCTCGGCCTGGAGCGGGCTCTGGTCACGCGGAGGGGGAAGGGTCGGTGGTGAACTCGGTCGGCCTGCCCGGGTGTTGGACCATCAGTTTCCGGTACGGAAACTCTACGTTTGCCGGTGTGGAAACCGGCCGCTACAGTTTCCGGCATGGAAACCAACGGGGAAGCTGTCCGCCCATCGGCTGAGGAGGCGCGTGCCGCCCTGGCCGGTACCGACCGGGTCCGCGCGTCCGTCGCCGCACGGTCCGCCACGCCGTGGCCGGTGTGGTTCGTCGTGATCACCACCGCCATGCTCGTCGTCCTGCCGGTCACGCTGGGTGGTGTGCTGGCCGAGCCCGAGTGGCTGATGCCGCAGTGGGCGTGGACCGTCACCATGTTCGTGAGCGAGACGGTCTTCCTCGCGCTCTTCGCCGTTGCGGGCAGGCGCTGGCGGGCCAGGACGGGCGTGGCGCTGCGCATGGACGTCCTGCCCCGGCACGTCACACTGCCGGCGATCGTCGGACTGCCGGTGCTCGTGCTGGGCAGCGGCTACGCGTTCCGGTACACCGGACAGCCGCTGTGGCTGTTCGCCGCCGCTGCCGTGGGGGCGGCCGTCTCCCTCGCCTTCCACCTCCGGTTCGTCCACCTGCACCGGAAGGCGTCGTGAGCGCGAGCACCGGCAGCCCGATGAGCGGCTTCAACGCCACCATCCACGCGCCCAACCGGCTTCGCATCTGCGCGGTCCTGGACACCGCGGGCGAGGCGGAGTTCGCCGTGGTGCAGGAGCAGCTCGACGTCTCGGCGTCCGTGCTCAGCAAGCACGTGACCGTGCTCATGGACGCCGGTTACATCGAGCAGCGCAAGGCCGTGCGCGACACTCGGCAGCGGGTGTGGCTGAAACTCACCCGCCAAGGACGCGCGGCGTACCGGGCCCACATCGACGCGCTGCGCGCCATCGTCGGCACGTAGCCGGAACGGCCCAGCCCGGCACGGCTGTTGGCGCCATTCGCCACCCGCCGGAGGCCGGTGGCGGCGCGCATCCCCCACGACGGCGCCCGTCACGGTCGAGTCCGCCGCCCGGCACCCCGGTCACCGGCCGCCCGCCCACGCGAGCGGTGGAGCGACGCGACCGTGAAGGGCGCGTCGGCGTCACCATGCGGCGTTCACGCCGCAGCAGGGTAGGAACAGGGCACATCGACCAAGGGGGATGGCGGCGTGGGCGAACCGGGGGCGCGGTCGCGGGACGGACGGCTGGACAAGCTGCTGCGGGAGGCGCGGAGCCAGATGGCGCACGGGGGTGAGCCGGACGTCGGGAAGGTCCTGGACGGGCTGCAGCGGCAGACGGGCGCCCATCTCGCGCTGGTCGCGGACGACGCGGACACCGTGGAGTCGTCCACCGCCGGCTTCCCCCGCGAAGTGCTGGCCTCGCTCTCCCCGGTGCTCGCACGCATCGCCGGCGGGCAGCTGGCCGCGGCCGCGACGAGCGCGGGGGAGTGGCACGTACGCTGCGAGGCGCTGGAGTCGCACCCGCCGCGGCCGGTTCTGGTCCTCGCCAGCGCTTCGCAACCCTCCCCGGAGACCGTGGTGTTGGCTTCACACACCGGCAGCGTCGTCGCACTGCTGCGCAGCGCCGGCGCACGCGACAGAACCTGGCGCGGCTACCAGCACAAGGCGCACCAGGTCCGCTTCGCCGTGCTGCACGCACTGCTCGCGGGGGACCCGTTGCTGGCCCGCCGGATGACCACGGGCGCCGTGCCGCCGCTGCTGGACGCCGACCGGCTGCGCATCCACCTGCTGCGCTGCCCGTCCGCCGACCGGGATGGGATCGCCCGCGCCTACCAGGACCCCTCCGGCTACCACGGGCCGGGACTGCTGGTGCACTGCCCCGTCTTCAAGGAGCACCTGATCTGCCTCATTCCCGACGACGCGGGAGTGGGCGGCGGCAGCGGGAAGGCACACGGGCTGGAGCAGACCCTGCGCCGTCTCGTCCGCGACAATCCGCGCTACGCGCTGGGCATCAGCGGCCCGCAGCCCCTCGGCTCGACGGCCCAGGCCTACAGCCAGGCCAACCACGCCCTGGCCGCCGCCCGCACCACCCCGGACCGCGTCGCCTTCCACCACGGCCAGACCTCCCTGGACGGCATCCTTCCCCACCGGCCCGCCCTCGCCTGGGCACGCGCCGTACTGCGGCCCCTGGCGCAGGTCCCGCCGGCCAGCACCGACATCGCCCACCTCTCCCTGAGCATGCCCCGCGCAGGCGTGGCCCGGCTGCTCAACCTCAGCCGCAACACCGTCACCACGTACATCGGCCAGGTGGAAGACGCCCTCGGCCTCGACCTCACCGACGTCCGCACCCGCGCCGAGATCCATCTGGCCTTCGCGCTCAGCGACTCGCTCACCGGGCCCGAACCCGACGGCGAGCAACCACCCCCGCCCCTGGAGGAGTTGCTGAGCGTCGAACCCGCCGCGGCCTGGGCGGGGAGCCTCCTGCGCCCTCTCCGGCCCCAGCACCGCCGCACACTCCAGGCCTGGATCGACGCGAACGCCGACGCCCAGCGGGCCGCGCACCGGATGGGCATCAGCCGCAACACCGTCCGCGCCCATCTCCGCACCACCGAGGCCGTACTCGGCCTCGATCTGCTGACCTCGGGAACCGGAATCCACGAACTCGTCCACGCCCTCCGCATCACCAGCAGCCGCGCCGTCTGAGCGCGCCCCGGACAGCGGGTTTCCCGCGCCCCGTTCCGGAGCGCGGGAAACCCGCCGGAGGCGACGGTCAGCAGTTCTTGCTGGTGACGCTCTTCCAGGTGTTGTTGGCGCCGGTGTACTTCTTCCCGTTGAAGTGGACCGCCTTGCGGTGCTTCTCACCGGTCCAGTTCCCGGACTTCTTGTAGCGCTGCTCGTAGTGCAGGTGCGCGTGCGTGGTGGCGCCGGAGGCCCCGATGCGGCCGATCTTCTTGCCGCGCTTGACCTTCTGGCCCTCCTTCACGTACGTGTTCGCGTCATCCTTCAGGTGGTAATAGGCCGTGAACCAGCCGTTCTTGTGCTTGATCTGGATCGTGTGGCCCGAACCCTTGGTGTAGTACGTCCCCACGACCTTGCCCTTGTACGAGGACACGACCGCCTTGCCGGCCGAACCGGGATTGCCCTTCTTGACCATGTCCAGGGCGGGACTGTGACCCCAGGTGTCGAGCCGCATCTTGCTCTTGCACCGGAACGGCATCTGGAACTTCGGCTTGCCCTTCGCCGCCGCCTCGGCCACCGGCTCCCGCTCGACGGCCGGGGCGCCGGGCGAAGCCGCGCCCGCCGGGGAAATCCCGGCCCCGAGCGCCACTACCGCCGAGCCTGCGACAACCGCCTGCGCCGGGCGCATCAGCTTCCGTGTGGTCTTCACGCGTAGGTCCCCCTGTGTGCATCGATGGTGCTGCTCCGTGAACACGCACCATGCTGCGCGCGGCGCCGCACGGCGCGTACCCCGCAACTCTCAGGGAGCGCAGCTCCTCTCCCACTCCAGCGAACGGACCACGTCCCCCGCACCGGACAGGTTCCGCCGCTCACCCGCCGGTACACAGCCGATCCGGCCCCGGTAGTCGGCCTCCCGGTAGAAGAGCACGTCGTGGTACGGCTCGTCCTCGGTGTAGCCGTTGTTGAACACCGACCGCGGCGGATTCTCCGCACCCCAGCCGCACACCACGCGTCCGCTCAGCCAGTCACGCTCGTTGTCCCACCAGTTGCACACCTCACCCCGCCCGTCCTTCCCGGAGAAGAAGCAGACGTTGCCCCGCGAACACCGCTCGAAGCCGGCGGGCGCCTCGGAGCCGGAGAACCTCCCGTCCGCGGCGACCAGACTCCCTCCCACCCCCACCGCGGCCGTGAGGAGAGCGCTGCCGAGCGCCAGACGTCTGCGGCCGCCGCGGCGCGGTCTCAGCCTCGGCAGCCGCGGCGAACGGCCCGTCCCCGCCGCCGACTCGACGCGGCGCAGCAGCGAGCCGACCTCGTGCGCGGCGCGCTCCTCGTGCGTACGGGCGAGACAGTCGGTGACGATCTCCCGCCAGGCCGTGGGGAGTTCGGGCGACAGGCGCAGCTCGCACAGGCCCTGCGCGTAGGACGCCAGGGCCTCCCGCCGCGCCGCCGCGGTCGCGCCCGGCAGCGGCGAAACCCCGGTCAGGACCAGGTGCGCGACGACACCGAAGGCCCACACGTCGACCGACGGGCGGACCTGCCGGCCACGCGCGTCGAGCTCGCCCCACAGCAGCTCCGGCGGCGTGTAGTCGGGCGAGGCGAAAGCGGGCGCGTACCCGTGGGTGCCCTCCATCTCCGCCGCCAGGTTGAAGTCGCCCAGCCGTACGGTGCCGTCCGGCATCAGCAGAACGTTGCCGGGCTTGAGGTCACCGTGCACCCAGCCCGCACGGTGCAACTGTGCGATCCCCTCGCACACTTGGGCCAGCAGCCGCGGGCCGCCCGCCAGCGGACGCGGACCCGTCCGGGCCAGCACCTTGTCCAGCGAGACCTCGGCACGCTCCAGCACGAGGACCGTCGCACCGTCCAGCGCGGGCCGCCCGGGATCGTCGACGGTGAGGGCCTCGTACATCCGGATCAGCCGCGGACGCCGCAGCCTGCGGTGGATCTCCAGCTCACGCCGCGCGAGATCCTGCAGGTGACGCAGCTGGCGGGGCGTCCGGGTGCCGGTCGGCAGGAACTTCAGGGCGGCCTCCTCCGGAAGAGATCCGCCGCCCCCGCCCGCCCGGCGCGCCCGGTAGACGCTGGCGAAGCCGCCGGACGCGAGTGGCTCACCCACTTCCCAGCCGCCCACCCGGTACCCGGCGGGCACCACCACCGCATGCGCCCCCTCGCCGCGCCCCGTCATCGCGCCACCGCCCCGCGCAACACATCGAGATCGGACTCCCGCACGAGATCGAACCGCAGCGCGAGCGAAACCAGCGACTCCTTCTTCCCGTTGCAGCGCGGCCCTCGGTCGGCGGACTCCGCAGGCTCCTTCAGCCGCAGCTTGACGGCCAGATAGTCGATGTTCCACTGCAGCGCACTGCGGCTCACCCCGGGCCAGACCGGCCGGAGCTGGTCCACGAGCTGGTCCGTGGTGGGCAGCACCGCGTACGGGTCACCGCACAGCCGCGGGCGGCACAGCGCGACCAGCACGAGGAAGTAGCGCGTCGACCGGTCCAGAGCGAAAGCCGGCGCCGTGGTCTGCCCCGGAAAACCGCCGGTACTGCTGCGGTAGTCGTGACGCGGCGCCCAGACGTCGAACGCGAGCAGCTCGCCGTTCGCCGGCAGCACCACACGTGCGAACTCGAACGGCACCGGCGCGGCCACGCGTCCCGGCGCGACCTTGATGTGCTCGCCCGCGCCCTCGGGATTCTCCACGACGTACGTCTGGCCCGTACTGAGATTACTCAGGGACCAGAAAGCCACGGACGCGGTGACAATTCCAGCATGCCGGGAAACCCCCGGATGCGGAATGGTGAGCTGCCGGTTGGCCCCGGAGCCGCCGTCCGCCACCGTACGGCCGAAGTCGAGAGCCTCCCCGGGGGCGAGCCGGAGCTGCCCGTCCGGCGCACCGCTCCCCGGCGGAACAACAATGATGCTGAACATGGTGACGCGTCCCCCGTTCACTCTGCTGCATGCTCAATTGCCGGGGAATTCCGCCCCGTTGGCGTGAAGACCACCCGTCGCACGGGAAGCACCACGTTCCCGGGTAACGCCCGGACCCCGCCACGAAAGACGTTAGAGCCGCCCTTCCCGCCGCCCAAGGTGCACGCTGCTCGAAATCTCCGGCGTACTGTGCACGGTGCTCAGGCGGCCCGCCGACGGCTCGATGCCGACGGCCGGTTCTCGCCAACGGGCACCGGCCCGGGGCGCCGGTCGCTACCGTCGTGAGGACGGCGAAGGGCGGGCGGGGCGGGCCGTTGCGCAGATGCCGCGGGCGACCGCCGGGACCGGCCGAACCGTGGAAGGGGCACCCATGGGCGTCGACGCACCCCACCCGTCCGGGCAGTTACCGCACGGCGCACCGCGGCCGTGGCAGCGGCTGCGCGAGGAGGAATGGCCGTCGCTGGGGGACGCGCCACGGGGGGTGTGGGTGGTGCTGGCTCTCCCGTGCCTGTGGTGGCTGACCGTGCCACTGGTCCTCGGCTACCAACTGGCCCGTACGGCACGGCGTTCGGCACGCCGGATCTTCCCGCTGCGCCCGGAAGGGCACGCGGAGGACCCCGAGGTGTTGCGCGTGCAGCGGGTGCGGGCCTGGACGGCCCTGGTGATGTCGGGGGCGCTGCTGGCCGTGTTCGGTGACCGGCAGGACGTGCAGGAGGCGTATCTGCAGACCGTGTACCGGATGTTGCTGGCGCCCTGGTCGGCACTGCTGATCGCGGCGTCGGTGGTGGCGCTGCTCTACGGGACGGCCAGGCCCGGGGCGCGGCAGACCATGAGGACGCACCTGTGGCCGGCCGGACGGTCGGCCCTGTGGTACTTCGGCGCCTGGTTCCTGGTGCCGCTGGCGTTCTGGGCGGCGTTCGAGGGGATGGACCTGTTGCCCAACGAGTTCCACGGCCCGCCCGGTCTGCTGCTCCTGGTGCTCACCGTCGCCCTGCTCTTCGCCCTCTGGACGCCGTTCTGGTGGGGACTCTTCTTCCTCTGCTTCGCGTCGGGCCCGGCGCTGCGCCGCGCGTTCAACCTCTCCGCCGTGCACGCGGCACTGCCCGCACTGGTGACTTCCGTCCTGGTCTGGGCCCTGGCCCTCCTCGGCCTCCTGACGGGCGGCCTGCCACCGGGCCCGACACCACTCGCCCTCACCGCCCTCCTCGGCGGCCCACTGTCGGTAACGGCAGTCTCCTGCTGGGAAATCCGCCGACTGCGGCGGGGGTAGGGGTGCGCTCTTGGCCGGACACGACCCGCCCCGGCTTGGGCGGCGTGCTGCTACACGGCAGGTGAAATGCGGCCGCTGTGCGACTCCGTCAGGACGGAGGGGCTTGCGGGGCCGGCAGGGGAGGGGGAGACATACGCGAGTGCTTGATGCGGGTCCACCCCTGAGGCGTGACGTGGTAATGGTCCCCGCCGTCGGAGTCCATCCGTGAGTGGGCGTGTACGCGCAGCCGGTCCTCCTCAAGCCGGTAGGTGAAGCCTCCCATCATCCCCACGACGGGGAAGACGATCTGCACGGCCGGCCCCTCCGTCAGTGGAGACAGCGGAGGCAGTAGGTGATGGGTCTCCTCGAAACAGCGTCCCGTCTTCTCTCGGAGCAGAGCGTGGAAGCGGTCCTCCAGCATCTCCGCAGGAGAAGGCAGTGGCCGCACCACGACTGGATCGAGGAGTTCCAGCAAGTGAGTGTGTCCCCGCTCCCGTGCGACATCCACGGGACGCTGCCCGTCCCGGGTGCGCTGAGTGCGCCAGCCACCGTGCGCGAGAAGCCTGGAGACGACAGCGAAGTCCGCGCCGTGCCAAGCCGCCTGATGCAGGGGAGCAAAGCCGGTACGGTTCCCGGGCCGGGGGAGGTTGACCCACCCGGCGTTCTTTCCCAAAACCTCGAACATGCCTGTCCAGTCAGCGTCCCGGGCCTTGTCCGAGAACCGGTCCCGCTCCTCCAAGAACGCCTTGCCGTAGCGGCCGCGGTCGGTGAGGCCGTCCCAATCCATGCTGATCACCCGCACAGGCTACCCAGGCCCTCAGGAAAACCTGAACCGCCCACAGCGCTACGGACGGAACCCCGACGGCCGCGCCCCGGAATGCCCCGACGGCCGGCCGTCGGGGCATTCCACGAAAGAGGTGTCAGATCATCAGGAGCAGCCGGGTGTGCGGTACGAGTTTGCGGTTGACGCTGGTGCTTTGCACGAAGATGGTGAAGTCGTCGTTGTGGTCCGGCTTGACGCGGACTTCCGCGTCGGGAAGTCCGAGAAGAGTACGGGCCTCCGGCCCTGTGTAGACGCGGTCCGTCTTCTTCTCCAGAACCGCTATCTGCTTCCGTGCCTGGACCTTCTCCGACTTACTGAGCTGGTAGAACGCACAGCCGGTGCGGTAGGTGTGTCCGCATTCGGTGACCCATTCCCGGATTCCCGCCTCGCGAGCCACCGGAATCAGCTGGTACTCGGACGGCTTCACCGGCGTGAGACCAGCGGCCTTGATGGTGTCCTTGTTGACCGCCTCGGCCCCGGTGGAGAACACCGCCCGCGACCCGCGGATACCCTGCGCACGGCCCACCATGAAATTCTCGGTCGCCTGCTGAATGGCCTGCCCGGCCTCTTCCAGCCCCTGGGTGCTGGTGGCGTCCCAGATGGCGATGTTGTCCTTGGGGAAGCCGCACTGCATGGCCTCCCGCTTGCCCATCTGGTCCGGCACCAGGACGGCCAGCGTCCAGTTGTCCTCCTGCGTCCGCGTCAACTTCGCCACGGCCTCGGTCAGTTCCCGTGGGCTCGAGGCCGGGGCGTCGGGACAGCGGTGGCTGGCATTCTCCTGCCCGTCGGTCAGTACGAAGGTCAGGAAACTGTGGTCACCGTAGAGCTGAGCCGTCTGCGCCAGCTCGTTCTGCGACTTCAACGTGGCCGCCAAAAGTGCCGTCATGCCACCGACTTGGTAGAGCTGCTTCAAGGACGGCATCCGCAGCACGTCCTTGTCGTAGACGACGCACTCCACATCGCTGGCGAACACATACACCGTGACGCGGGTTTCCTGATCCAGCTCCTTCGACCGGCGGGCCAGATACGCGATCTGCTGATCGGCGACCTCGACCACCTTGCCGCTCAGATGCGACATCGACGAACTGGCATCCAGCACGAGAGCAACGTGATTGATGTAGTTCTGAGTTCCGGACATGAAAGGCTCCCCCTCTTCCGACTCGATGCATCGATCGTCTCACCCACCACTGACAATCGATCTTGGTCGGCTTGAGAGGGTGCCCTCTCAGGAGGCCTGGTCCGGTGCGGAGTTGGACGCGGGCGCGCGGCTCAGCCTCCCGTCCGTCCCTGGCTCACCTCGTACACCAGACGCAAGGCCCGCAGAAACACCTCCCGGTCGGCCTCCGGAACCCGCCCGAGCAGTTGCTCCTCGCCCGCCTGGACAGCGGCCTGCACCACCCCCCGGAGCCGGCGCCCCTCGGGAGTGAGCGAGAGCAGCCGCACCCGACGGTCCTTCGGATCGGGCCGCCGGGTGAGCAGCCCACGGGACTCGAGATCGTCGAGCACGGCGATGATCCGCGTCTTGTCCGCGTGAATCGTCTCGGCCAGCGCGGCCTGCGTACGCAGCGGCGTCTCGTCCAGATGGGAGAGCACCGTGTACGCCCACATGGTCAGGCCGTGAGCATCAAGGACCGGCCGCTCGGCGGCCATCAGAGCACGCCCGAGAGGGACGACCATCGCAGCGAGGCCGGGCCGGGGCGGGGGAGAGGCGGACATACCGCGAACGTACCCGTTGACAAACCATAGGCACAATCAGACCGTAAGCACATGCCTACGAAACTGCTGCGCTCCTCCTGGATCCCCGGCCCCGACCACGACCAGCCCGGCCCCGTCCTCGTCAGCATCACCGACTTCCACCTCAACACCGCCACAGACCTCCCCGCCGCCCACCGCGCAGCCCGCCGCCTCGCCACCAACTGGCCCAACCTGCAAGGCGCATACGGCATGTGGCTATGGGCACGCCCCTTCACCCGCCACTGCGGCGCGGTAGCCATCTGGCGCAACGAGGCCGCCCTGCAGGGGTTCGTCGGCTGGGGGCCGCATGCCGAGATCATGCGCAGGTACCGGGGCAGAGGGGCGTTGACGTCCAGTACTTGGCATGCGGAGGTGTTTGACCGGGTGGGGATCTGGGGGCGCGCTCGGAGCCGTTTGTTGGCCTGACCCTCGTCGGTGGGTGGCCGTCTGCTTCTGTCCGGGGGCGTCCTGTTGTTGCCGGTGGTGGCCCTGGGTGTTGGGGTCCTTCCGCGCTTCCGCGACGCGGATGCCAGCGGAGTGCTTGTCTCTGGGTGGGTGTGGCCGGGGCTGGTGCCGCGGCTGTGGGTCAGTGTTGTGGCCCCTCGGCTGTGGTCCCTCGGAGGTGGGTCAGGGGTCTGGGGTTGGGGGTTGGTGGTGGATGGTGATGGCGTAGTCGCCTCCGGTGTAGGGGGTTTGGTGCCAGGTTGCGTAGCGGGTGTGGTGGGTGAGGCCGGCGGTGTGGCAGTGGGTGTCGTAGTCGGTGAGGGTGTAGCCGCGGTTGAGGGAGAAGCCGGTGATGAGGTGGCCGCCGGGGCGGATGTGGCGGGCGAGTGCGTGGATGAGGGCGGCTTGTGTTCCGGGTGGGGTGAAGAGGGGGACGTTGCCGGCCATGACGACGATGTCGTAGGTGCGTTGCAGGTTGAGGTTGGTGAGGTCGTGTTGGTGCCAGTGGAGGGTGGGGGCCAGGCGTCGGGCGGTGGCGAGCATGGAGGCGTTGTTGTCGATGCCGGTGGTGGTGATGCCGTGGCGGGCGAGTTCGATGGCGACGCGGCCGGTGCCGCAGCCGGCGTCGAGGACGGTGGTGGGTGCGAAGGAGCGGACGAGTGTGGCTTCTGCGTGGACGTCTTCTCCTTCGCGGGCGAGGCGGTCGAACCGGGCCTGATAGGCGTCACCGTTCCATTCCATGCGGTCACCGTGGCACACCGTTTGGGGCATGCCCCTGTCGGGTGCCGTCCTGCCTCGGTGCGGTGTCCGGGGGCGGTGGAGGGTTGGCCGTGGGGGTCTCGGGTTGCTGGTCATGGCGGGCTGCGGGGGAGGGGGCGCGTCCAGCATCCGGTGTCGCGTACGTAGCTCTGCTGTTCCGGGGCCTTGGGCCTTCGGCTACCGGCTTTGTTTCCCGGGCTTTGCTTCCGGGCCTTGTTCCAGGCCTTTGCTTCCCGGGTCTCATCTCCTGGGCCCTGGTTCCTGGGCCTGCCGTTCTGTCTGGGCTGCCGGTGGCCCTGCTGTGTGTCCGGCCTTCCGCGTTCCGGCCTGCCTGGGTTTCCG
>NZ_JAASAH010000018.1 GCF_012726235.1 Streptomyces sp. HNM0574 | reverse complement strand
CGGGGGGGGGGGGGGGGGGGGGGCGGGGGGGGGGGGGGGGGGGGGGGGGGGGGGGGGGGGGGGGGGGGGGGGGGGCGCGGGCAAGAAAACTGATGCTCCATCAGAAAATCTCTTCACACCCCCGGCCCGCTGCGGCATCCTGCGCCCCATGCAGACGGAGCTGAGCAAGAAGCTGGGAGTCGAGCACGCGCTGTTCGGGTTCACGCCCTTCCCCGCCGTCGCCGCGGCCCTCACCCGCGCGGGAGGCTTCGGCGTGCTCGGAGCCGTGCGGTACGCCGCCGGGGACGAGCTGAAGCGCGACCTCGACTGGATGCAGGACCACACCGACGGACTGCCCTACGGGCTCGACGTCGTCATGCCCGCCAAGAAGGTCGAGGGGGTGACGGAGGAACAGGTCGAGGCCATGATCCCCGAGCAGCACCGGAGTTACGCGCAGGAGGTGCTGGAGCGGTACGGCGTCCCGCCGCTGCCCGAGGGCGAGGAGGGCGGCTGGCGGATCACCGGCTGGATGGAGAGCGTCGCCCGCTCACAGCTCGACGTCGCCTTCGACTACCCCGTGAAACTCCTGGCCAACGCGCTCGGTTCGCCGCCCCCCGACGTCGTCGAGCGGGCGCACCGGCACGGCATGCTCGTCGCCGCGCTCGCGGGCAGCGCGCACCACGCGCGGCGGCACAAGGAGGCCGGCATCGACGTCGTCGTCGCGCAGGGCTACGAGGCCGGCGGGCACACGGGCGAGATCGGCTCGATGGTGCTGACGCCGGAGATCGTCGAGGCCGTCGACCCGCTGCCGGTGCTGGCCGCGGGCGGGATCGGCACCGGGTCGCAGGTCGCCGCCGCCTTCGCGCTCGGCGCGCAGGGCGCCTGGCTGGGCTCGGTCTGGCTGACGACGACGGAGGCGGAGCTGCACTCCCGCAGGCTCACCGAGAAGCTGCTCGCCGCCGGTTCCGGGGACACCGTCCGCTCCCGGGCGCTGACGGGCAAGCCCGCGCGTCAGCTCCGCACCGCCTGGACCGACGCCTGGGACGACCCGGAGGGCCCGGGTCCGCTGCCGATGCCGCTCCAGGGGCTGCTGGTCGCCGAGGCCAACTCCCGTATCCAGCACCACGAGACGGAGGAGCTGCTGGGGACTCCGGTGGGCCAGATCGTCGGGTCCATGAACAGCGAACGGAGCGTGCAGGCCGTCGTGGACGACCTCACCCGCGGCTTCGAGCGGGCGGTGCGGCGTCTCGACCGCGTCGCGGGAAACGGCTGAGCCCTCCGTCCGTCCAGCCCGTCCGTGCCGTCAGTCCGCCGAGGAAGGAGCAGCAGGCCATGCCCGAGCACGACGACACCGCCCCCGCAGCGACGGAGCCGCCCGCCGGTTTCTGGGCGCAGGCCCAGTGGGACCCCGAACGCACCGTGCTGGTCGCGCCCGACGGCGAGGAGTGGAGCGCGGCGCGGCTGCACGCGGCGGCCAACCGGCTCGTCGCGGGGCTGCGCGCCGCCGGGCTCGGCACCGGCGACTCCTTCGCCGTGGTGCTGCCCAACGGCGTCGAGTTCCTCACCGCCTATCTCGCCGCCACCCAGGCCG
Organism: Streptomyces sp. HNM0574; assembly: GCF_012726235.1. Classification (GTDB taxonomy): domain Bacteria; phylum Actinomycetota; class Actinomycetes; order Streptomycetales; family Streptomycetaceae; genus Streptomyces. Next base: position 129,771 of record NZ_JAASAH010000018.1, on the reverse strand, counting down.
GGTTCTACATGGTGCCCGTCAACCACCACCTCGTCGGCCCCGAGATCGCCTGGATCCTCCAGGACTCCGGCGCCCGGGTGCTGCTCGCGCACGAGCGCTTCGCCGAGGCAGCGACGGCCGCCGCCGACGAGGCCGGGCTCCCGCGCGAGCACCGCTACGCGGTCGGCGAGGTCCCCGGCTTCCGCCCGTACGAGGAGCTGCTCACGGGTTCCGGGGAGCCGCCGGAGGGCCGGACCGGGGGCTGGGTGATGAACTACACCTCCGGCACCACGGGACGCCCCCGCGGCATCCGCCGCCCGCTCAGCGGCAGGCTCCCCGAGGAGGCCCATCTGGGCGGATTCCTGGGGATCTTCGGCATCCGGCCCTTCGACGGCAACGTCCATCTGGTCTGCTCGCCGCTGTACCACACGGCGGTGCTCCAGTTCGCCGGTGCGGCGCTGCACCTGGGGCACCGGCTGGTGGTGATGGACAAGTGGCGGCCCGAGGAGATGCTGCGGCTCATCGACACCCACGGCGCCACCCACACGCACATGGTCCCCACCCAGTTCCACCGGCTGCTGGCGCTGCCGCCCGAGGTGCGCGCCGCGTACGACGTCTCCTCGATGCGGCACGCGATCCACGGCGCCGCGCCCTGCCCGGACCACGTCAAGCGGGCGATGATCGACTGGTGGGGGACCTGCGTCGAGGAGTACTACGCGGCGAGCGAGGGCGGCGGCGCGTTCGCCACCGCCGAGGACTGGCTGAAGAAGCCGGGGACGGTCGGCAAACCCTGGCCGATCAGCGAGCTCGCCGTCTTCGACGACGACGGGGAGCGGCTCCCGCCGGGCGAACTCGGCACCGTCTACATGAAGATGAGCACCGGCGGCTTCGCCTACCACCGCGACGAGGGCAAGACCAGGAAGAACCGGATCGGCGACTTCTTCACCGTCGGCGACCTCGGATTCCTCGACGAGGACGGCTATCTCTTCCTTCGCGACCGCAAGATCGACATGATCATCTCGGGCGGCGTGAACATCTACCCCGCCGAGATCGAGTCCGCGCTGCTGACCCACCCGGCCGTCGCCGACGCCGCCGTCTTCGGCATCCCGCACGACGACTGGGGCGAGGAGGTCAAGGCCGTCGTCGAGCCGGCCCCCGGGTACGCGCCGGGCCCGGTGCTGTCCGAGGAGATCCTGGCCCACTGCGCGGAGCGGCTGGCGGGCTACAAGCGGCCCCGCACGCTGGACTTCGTGGCCGAGATGCCCCGCGACCCGAACGGCAAGCTGTACAAGCGCAGGCTGCGCGAGCCGTACTGGGAGGGACGCGAAAAGCCGCTGTAGCAACGGGAGTCGGCGGAAACCACAGAAGCCGGTGGCCGTACGTCGTCCCGAAGGCGGTGACGGGGCCTTCCCCGATCGGCCCGACAGGTACATGATGATCCTCCGCCGGGCGAGGAGCGGTGACATCGCGCCACCCGGGAACACGTGAGCGCCAAGGGAAGGGATCCCCATGGGCGGGCTGTGGAGCGGGCAGGGCGTACTGCGCCGCAAACCCATCGAACAGATCGAGGAGACCGAGGGCGGATCGGGTCAGCTCACCCGGGTCCTCGGGCTCGGGCAGCTCACCGCCATCGGCGTCGGCGGCATCATCGGCGCCGGCATCTTCACGCTGGCGGGGACCGTCGCCAGCGGCAAGGCGGGCCCGGCCGTCCTCATCTCCTTCCTGATCGCCGGCCTCGCCAGCGCGGCCGCGGCGCTGTCGTACGCCGAGTTCGCCGGGCTCATCCCGAAGGCCGGTTCCGCCTACACCTACGGGTACGCGGTGCTCGGTGAACTCGCGGGCTGGTTCATCGGCTGGGACCTGCTGCTGGAGTACACGGCCATCGTCTCGGTCGTCGCCATCGGCATATCGGGCTACGCCTCGTTCCTCGCGGACTCGATCGGCATCGATCTGCCCGCCTGGATGCTCGGCGCCCCGGGCACCGGCGAGGGGCACCGGGTCGACCTGTTCGCCGCGCTGCTGTGCCTGCTGATCGCCTATCTGCTGACGCGCGGCATCAAGAGCGCGGCCCGGGCCGAGACGGTCGTGGTCGTGCTCAAGGTGCTGGTCGTGCTGATCGTCATCGTCGTCGGCTTCTTCCACATCAAGACCTCGAACTACGAGCCGTTCTTCCCGTTCGGCCTCAGCGGCGCCTTCACCGGCGCGGCGACGGTCTTCTTCGCGGTGTTCGGGTACGACGCGATGAGCACGGCGGCCGAGGAGTCCAAGGACACCCAGCGGCACATGCCGAAGGCGATCGTGTACTCGCTGGCCATCGCCATGGTGCTGTACGTGCTGGTCTGCCTCGTCCTGGTCGGCATGCAGAACTACAAGGAGATCGACGGCGAGAGTGGCCTGTCCAGCGCCTTCGCCTCGGTCGGCCTCGGAAGCCTGGCCGACGTGATCGCGATCGGCGCCATCATCGGCATCCTCACCGTGATGTTCACCTTCATGCTCGGCGTGACCCGGGTGTGGTGGTCGATGAGCCGGGACGGGCTGCTGCCCAAGTGGTTCGCGAAGACCCACCCGACGCGGCACGTGCCCACCCGGGTCACCTGGATCGCGGGCGGCGCCTCCGCCGTCATCGCGGGCTTCCTGCCGATCGAGGAGGCCGCCGAACTCACCAACATCGGCATCCTGCTGGCCTTCGCCGTCGTCTGCGCCGCCGTGATCGTGCTGCGCTACCGGCGGCCGGAACTGCCCCGCACCTTCCGCTGCCCGGGCATGCCCGTCGTCCCCGCGCTCGGCGTGATCTTCTCGCTGTGGCTGATCACGTTCCTGGAGTGGCAGACCTGGGCCCGCTTCGGCGTCTGGTTCCTGATCGGCCTCGTCGTCTACTTCGCCTACTCCTACCGCCGTTCGGAACTGGCCCGGCGCGGGGCGCCGGAGGACGCGGGCGACGCACAGGGCTGAGTCCCCTTGCGTGCCGGGCTCGTTCCAAGTGGCGGGCCCGGCACGCGAGTTGGGGTACCCCGGAGGTGTGCCGGCTACCGGCCCGCCGTGGCCGGTCGCGCAGTTCCCCGCGCCCCTTGCGCAGTTCCCCGCGCCCCCGGTGGGCGCTACCGCCGCAGGTCGGCGAGCGGGCAGTGGGTGCGGGTGTAGATGGTGGGCATGCAGGCGTTGCCGTGGACGCAGGCCGAGCGGGCCGCGGGGCCGCCCTCGCGGGCCTGGCGTTCCATCCGGCGCACCAGGCCGGGTTCCATCAGCAGGGCCCGTCCCATCGCGGCGAAGTCGAAGCCCTCGCCCATCGCGCGGGCCACGCTCTCGTTGCCCGTGACGCCGCCCAGCAGGACCAGCGGCATCCCCAGCGCGGCCCGGAACCGGCGGGCCAGCGGCAGCAGATAGCAGTCCTCGTACGGGTAGTGGCGCAGGAAGGCCCGCCCGAAGAGGCGTACGCCCAGCCGCAGCGGCTGCGGCATGGCGCGGGCGAACTCGGCGACGGGCGGGGGCCCGTGGAAGAGGTACATGGGGTTCTGCAGCGAGCTGCCCGCCGTCAGCTCCAGCGCGTCCAGGTGCCCGTCCCGCTCCAGCAGCCGGGCCGCCCGCAGCGCGTCCTCGGGCGTGAGGCCGCCGCGTACCCGGTCGGTCATGTTGAGCTTCGCCGTCACCGCGATCCGGTCCCCGACGCGCTCCCGTACGGCGCCGGCCACCTCGCGGGCCAGCCGGGCCCGCGCCGGCAGGCTCCCGCCCCACCCGTCCCGGCGCCGGTTGAGCCGCGGGCTGAGGAAGGAGCCGATCAGGTACGTGTGCCCGAAGTGCAGCTCCACCGCGTCGAATCCGCACTCGGCGGCCAGCTCCGCCGCGTCCGCGTGCCCCCGTACGACGCGCGCCAAGTCGTCCTCGGTCGCCGCCCGCGCGAACCGCCCGCTGAGCGGCGACAGCCGGCGCGAGGCGGAGAGCGCCTGCGCCCGGTTGGAGCGCGCGTCGGCCACCGGGCCCGCGTGCCCGAGCTGCGCCGCGACGGCCGCGCCCTCGCCGTGCACGGCCCGGGCCAGCTCCCGCAGCCCCGGCGCCGCCTCGGGCCGCATCACGATCTGCCGCCGCTCGGTGCGGCCCTCCGGCGCGACGGCGCAGTACGCGACGGTGGTCAGCGCGGCGCCGCCCGCGGCGATGTCCCGGTGGAAGGCGACGAGTTCGTCCGTGACCAGCCCCTCCGGGGTGCGTCCCTCGAAGGTCGCGGCCTTCAGCAGCCGGTTCCGCAGCGTCAGCGGTCCGAGCCGGGCGGGGGCGAACGGGTCGGGCGGCGCGGGCAGCGGCCGCGCCCCGCCCGCGGGACCGTCAGGCACCGGAGCCGCGCTCCGCGACGGCCTTCGCCCAGCGGTAGTCGGCCTTGCCGCTGGGGGAGCGCTGGATGTGGTCGCTGAGCACCACCGTGCGCGGCACCTTGTACCCGGCCAGCCGCCCGCGGCAGTGCGCGCGCACGGCGTCCTCCGTCAGCGGCGCCGCGCCCGGCCTGGGCTGGACGACGGCCGTGACCCGCGAGCCCCAGCGGGGGTCGGACACCCCGGCGACCAGCGCGTCGTAGATATCGGGGTGCGCCTTGAGCGCCTGCTCGACCTCCTCGGGGAAGACCTTCTCGCCGCCGGTGTTGATGCACTGCGAGCCGCGCCCGAGCACGGTGACGACACCGTCCTCGCCGACCGTCGCCATGTCGCCCAGCAGCACCCAGCGGGCCCCGTCCGCCTCGAAGAAGGTCTCGGCCGTCTTCTGCGGGTCGTTGTAGTAGCCCAGCGGGACGTGCCCGCGCAGCGCGACCCGGCCCGTGCCGCCCGGTTCCACCGGGCGCCGGGTGGCCGGATCGACCACCGCCGTACCGGAGTTGACCTGGATGCGGAAGCCCTTCTCGGGGCCGGAGTCGGCGGTCGCGGTGCCGTTGAAGCCGGACTCCGAGGAGCCGAAGTTGTTGATCAGCATCGCGTGCGGCACGAGCTCGGCGAAGCCGGCCCGTACGGTCTCGGAGAGGACGGCGCCGGAGCTGGAGACGGCCAGCAGCGAGGAGCAGTCGGTGCCCCTGAGCGGGCCGCGCAGCGCGTCCGTCAGCGGGCGCAGCATCGCGTCGCCGACCAGCGAGACGGCGGTGACCCGCTCCCGCTCGACGGTGCGCAGCACCTCCTCCGGCACGAACTTCCGGTGCAGCACCAGCTTCTGGCCGAAGTGCAGGCCGATGAACGCGGTCAGCGTCGAGGTGCCGTGCATCAGCGGCGGGGTGGGGAAGAACACCAGGCCCGCACCGCCGGCCGCGACCCGCTCGGCCAGCTCCTCGGGCCGGGAGACGGGCGTCCCCGTGGGGTCGCCGCCGCCCATCCCGGAGAAGAAGATGTCCTCGGCCCGCCACATCACGCCCTTGGGCATGCCGGTGGTGCCGCCGGTGTAGATGATGATCTGGTCGTCCCCGGAGCGGCGCGGGAAGCCCCGCTCCGGCGAGCCGGACGCCTCGGCGGCGGCGAAGTCCACGGGCGCGAGCGCCGGTTGGGGCGCCCCTTCCGGCGCCGGGCCGACCCGTACCAGGTGCCGCAGCCGCTCGGTGCGGGGCAGCGCGGCGGCGACCCGCCCGGTGAACTCGCCGTCGAAGACGAGCCCCACCAGGTCGGCGTCCCGGTAGAGGTAGACCAGTTCCTCCTCGACGTAGCGGTAGTTGACGTTCACCGGCACGGCGCGGATCTTCAGGCAGGCGAGCGCCGTCTGGAGGTACTCGACGCCGTTGTACAGATGCAGCCCGACGTGCTCGCCCGGACGCACCCCGCTGTCCGCGAGATGGTGGGCGATCCGGTTCGCCGCCGCGTCCAGCTGCCGGTAGGTGAGGCGCCGTTCGGCGCCGGTGCCCGGATGGTCGGCGTACACCAGCGCCTCGCGGTCCGGGACGGTGTCGGCGACCGACTCGAACAGGTCGGCAAGGTTGTACTCCACGGCTCTCCTCCAGCCCAGGGTGTCCGCGTCCTCGGCGCCTCCCGCCGCCCGCGCGCACCGGGCCCGTGACCGGCGCGGGACGCCGCCTGGCCGTCATCAGAGCATCAGGCGCGTGAGGCGGGAAGGGCCGCGGCAGAAAAATCTGACTGCCTGTCAGAAAGCTCTTGAAGTACCGACGGCGCTACTGCAACCTGTTCCAGGTCTGGAGCCGCGCGTACCGGAAGGACACCCCATGGGCGGTACGGAACACCTGACGACACGGCGCGAGGGCGCGACCCTCGTCCTCACCCTCGACCGTCCGGAGGCCAAGAACGCGTTGTCGCTCCCCATGCTCGTCGGACTCCACGACGCCTGGGAGGAGGCCGACGAGGACGACGCCGTCCGCTCCGTCGTCCTCACCGGCTCCGGCGGAGTGTTCTGCGCGGGCATGGACCTCAAGGCCCTCGCCGGGGACGGCATGGCCGGCGAGCAGTACCGCGACCGCCTCAAGGCCGACCCCGACCTGCACTGGAAGGCGATGCTCCGGCACCACCGCCCGCGCAAGCCCGTCATCGCGGCCGTCGAGGGCCACTGCGTGGCCGGCGGCACCGAGATCCTCCAGGGCACCGACATCCGCGTCGCCGCCGAGACCGCCACCTTCGGACTCTTCGAGGTACGCCGCGGACTCTTCCCCATCGGCGGCTCGACCGTCCGGCTCCCGCGCCAGATCCCGCGCACCCACGCCCTGGAGATGCTCCTCACCGGACGCCCCTACAGCGCCGAGGAGGCCGCGCGGATCGGACTCGTCGGGCACGTCGTCCCCGAGGGCGCCGCGCTGGAGCGCGCCCTGGAGATCGCCGAGCGCGTCAACGCCTGCGCCCCACTGGCCGTCGAGGCCGTCAAGGCGTCCGTCTACGAGACCGCCGGGATGACCGAGGAGGACGCGCTCGCCTCCGAACTGGAGCGCGGCTGGCCCGTGTTCGGCACCGCGGACGCCAAGGAGGGCGCCCGCGCCTTCGCCGAGAAACGCCCCCCGGTCTACCGCCGCGCCTGACGCGCCCGCCCCGGCACCCGGCCAGAAACGGAGATCCCCGAGATGACGTCGCACGCCTCCCCGCCGGAGACCCTCAGCGCACCCCTGGTCGTCGAGTTCCCCTTCACCCGCTCCCTCGGGTCCGTCCAGAGCGCCTTCCTCACCGGCCTGCGCGAGCGCACCGTCCTGGGCGTGCGCGGCACGTCGGGCCGGGTGCTCGTGCCGCCCGCCGAGTACGACCCGGACACCGCCGAGGAGCTGAGCGAACTCGTCGAGGTCGCTCCCACCGGCACCGTCACCACCTGGGCCTGGAACCCGCGGCCCCGCGCCGGACAGCCCCTGGACACCCCCTTCGCCTGGGTCCTCGTCCGCCTCGACGGCGCCGACACCGCGCTCCTGCACGCCCTCGACGCACCGGGCCCCGAGGCCGTGCGCACCGGCATGCGGGTCCGCGTCCGCTGGGCCGGGGAGCGGCAGGGCGCCATCACCGACATCGCCTGCTTCGAACCGGCGGACGCGGAAGGCCCCCCGGACGCCGGACCCCGCGCGCACAGCGGCGAGTTCACCGACCCCGTCACCGGGATCGTCGCCCCCGCGCGGCTCGACTACACCTACACCCCCGGCCGCGCCCAGACCCGGTACATCCACGCCCTCGCCGAGCGCCGGATCGTCGGCGAACGCTGCCCCGAGTGCCGCAAGGTCTACGTACCGCCCCGCGGCGCCTGCCCCACCTGCGGCGTCCCCACCGGCGAGCGCGTCGAGTGCGGGCCCAGGGGCACGGTGACCACCTTCTGCGTCGTCAACATCAAGGCGAAGAACCTGGACATCGAAGTCCCCTACGTCTACGCCCACATCGCCCTCGACGGCGCCGGGCTCGCGCTGCACGGCCGCGTCGCCGGAATCCCCTACGAACAGGTGCGGATGGGGCTGCGCGTCGAACCCGTGTGGACCGAGGACGGCCGCTTCCCCGACCACTACCGCCCCACCGGCGAACCCGACGCCGACTGGGACGACTACAAGGAGGTGCTGTGATGCGGCCCGCACGCGAGGTGTCCGTCGTGGCCTTCGCCCAGACCCGGCACGTGCGGGCGGCGGACGAGCTCTCGGAGGTCGAGATGCTCATGCCCGTCCTCCGCGAGGTCCTCGAGCGCACACAACTCACCACCGGCGAGATCGACTTCACCTGCTCGGGCTCCTGCGACTATCTCGCCGGCCGCGCCTTCTCCTTCACCATGACCCTCGACGGCGTCGGCGCCTGGCCCCCCGTCTCCGAGTCGCACGTCGAGATGGACGGGGCCTGGGCGCTGTACGAGGCCTGGGTCAAGATCCTCACCGGCGAGGCCGACACGGCACTCGTCTACTCCTACGGCAAGTCCTCGCCCGGCGAGCTCCGCGACGTCCTCACCCGCCAGCTCGACCCGTACTACACGGCGCCGCTCTGGCCCGACTCCGTCTCCCTCGCCGCCCTCCAGGCCCGGGCCCTGATGGACACCGGCGAGGCGGACGAGGCCGCGTTCGCCGGCGTCGCCTCCCGCAGCCACCGGGACGCCGGGGCCAACCCGTACGCGCAGCGGAGCGCCGCGCCGGCCTCCGAGGACTACGTCGTGGCACCGCTCCGGGCGGCCGACTGCCCGCCCGTCGGCGACGGCGCGGCCGCCGTGATCCTCGCCGCCGGGGACGTCGCCGGCCGGCTCTGCGAGCGGCCCGCCGTGATCACGGGCATGGACCACCGCATCGAGGCGCACGGCCTCGGCGTCCGCGACCTCACCGACTCGCCCTCCGCCCGGCTCGCCGCCGAACGCGCCGGAGCCTTCGAACGGCCCGTGGACACCGCCGAGTTGCACGCCCCGTTCAGCGCCCAGGAACTCGTCCTGCGCAAGGCCCTCCGGCTGGACGGACAGCCGGACGTGACCGTCAACCCGTCCGGCGGCGCCCTCGGCGCGAACCCGATGATGGCCGCCGGGCTCATCCGCATCGGCGAGGCCGCGGCCCGCATCCACCGGGGCGAGTCCCGGCGCGCACTGGCACACGCCACCTCGGGGCCGTGCCTCCAGCAGAACCTCGTCGCGGTCCTCGAAGGGGGAGAGGCGGAATGAGCGGCAGCACCACGCACAAGGAGCCCGTGGCCGTCGTCGGGATCGGCCAGACGCAGCACGCCTCGGCCCGCCGGGACGTCTCCCTCGCCGGACTCGTCCGCGAGGCGGCCCGGCGGGCGCTCGACGACGCGGGGCTCGACTGGGCCGACGTCGACGCCGTCGTGATCGGCAAGGCGCCCGACTTCTTCGAGGGCGTCATGATGCCCGAGCTCTACCTCGCCGACGCCCTCGGCGCCACCGGGAAGCCCATGCTGCGCGTGCACACCGCGGGCTCCGTCGGCGGCTCCACCGCGCTGGTGGCGGCCAACCTCGTCGCCGCCCGGGTGCACGGCACCGTCCTCACCCTCGCCTTCGAGAAGCAGTCCGAGTCCAACGCCATGTGGGGCCTGTCGCTGCCCGTCCCCTTCCAGCAGCCGCTGCTCGCCGGCGCCGGCGGCTTCTTCGCGCCGCACGTGCGCGCGTACATGCGGCGCACCGGGGCACCGGACACCGTCGGCTCCCTCGTCGCCTACAAGGACCGCAGGAACGCGCTGAAGAACCCCTACGCGCACGTCCACGAGCACGACATCACGCTGGAGAAGGTGCGCTCCTCGCCGATGCTGTGGGACCCGGTCCGCTACTCCGAGACCTGCCCCTCCTCCGACGGCGCCTGCGCCATGGTCCTCACGGGCCGCGACGGCGCCCGGCGCGCCCCGCGCCCGCCCGCCTGGGTGCACGGCGGGGCGATGCGGAGCGAGCCGACACTCTTCGCGGGGAAGGACGCCGTCTCGCCCCGCGCGGGCAGCGACTGCGCGGCCGACGTCTACCGCCAGGCCGGGATCACCGACCCCCGGCGGGAGATCGACGCCGTCGAGATGTACGTCCCGTTCTCCTGGTACGAGCCGATGTGGCTGGAGAACCTGGGCTTCGCCGCCGAGGGCGAGGGCTGGAAGCTCACCGAGTCCGGAGCCACCGAGATCGACGGCGACCTGCCCGTCAACCCCTCGGGCGGGGTGCTCTCCACCAACCCCATCGGCGCCTCCGGGATGCTGCGCTTCGCCGAGGCCGCGCTCCAGGTGCGCGGGCAGGCGGGGGAGCACCAGGTCGAGGGCGCGCGACGGGCGCTCGGGCACGCGTACGGCGGCGGCTCGCAGTTCTTCGCCATGTGGCTCGTCGGCGCCGAACCGCCCACGTCCTGACGGGAATCGGCGCCGCGTGGCCCCCGGGGCGCGCGCCCGCGCGGAGCGCTCCGGACAGTCCCGTACGCGGCCTGTCCCCGGACCGCTCCGGGTGGTTACGCTGGCCGCCGTCACGCCCACCGGGAGGAGCACGCACGTGGCCGACCGCACCATCACGAGCACGGCAGTGACCGGCACGCCCGTGACCAGTACGGCAGCGACCGGAAGCGCAGCGACGGGCACCGCGGTGCGGACGCCGGCGCCGCGGCCCGACCTCGACCTCAGCGGCGCCCGCTGGCAGTCCGGCAGCCAGGGCAGGGGAGACGTCGAGATCGCCTTCGTCGAGGGCTGGATCGCGATGCGGAACGCGGGGACGCCCGACGTCCCCGCCGTGATCTTCGCCCCGGGGGAGTGGAACGCCTTCGTGCACGGCGCCCGCGACGGCCGCTTCGACCTGACCTGAGCCGGTACGGCCCCGGGCCGCCCGCTGCGGCGGTCCGGCCCGGCGGCAGGTCACCGCGGGTGCCACGTACCATGGAGGTCATGTCGTTCCTCCGCCGCCGCAGCGCCGCCGTGCCCGCAGGTCCGGACTTCGACGTCCTGGCCATGGACCCGACCGACTGGCCGGGCAATCTGGGCGCGGGCCTGCTGCCCGCTCCGGACGGCACCTGCCAGGGCGTCTTCCTCCGGTACGACCTCTTCGGCGGGCGCGGCCCCGCCATGATCATCGGTAACCTCCCCGAGGGTTCGCCCGCCCGCGAGGTCGACGAGGGCCAGGCCCCCTTCGAGGTCCAGCAGCTGCTGGAGGCCCTGGAGAACGACGAGCCGGTCGAGGTGCTCGGCGTCGAGGACGACCCGGTGATGCACGAGGACAACCTCCTCATCGTCCGCCGCGTCAAGCTGTCCGAAGACCGCATCTCCTGCGTCCAGTTCGACCGCAGCGACGGCGTCCTGGTGACCATCGCCAGCTGGGACCGCCCCATCACCAGCGACCTGTACGCCCTGCTCAAACCGCTGCCGGCGGAGATGTTCCAGCAGTAGGCCCGCACGGCCCCGGCACAGCACGAGGGCGGTGGCACGGACGACCGTGCCACCGCCCTCGCCGTCGCTCAGCGCCCGCCGTCACCCACCTCCGTGATCCGCACGTCGTCCGCCCTGACGAAGGCGACCCGGTGCCCGAGCTGGATCTGCACGTACCGCAGGCCGCCCCGCACCACCCGGAACTTCTCCGCCTCCGGGTCGAAGTCCGGCGCGGACAGGTACGTCCCCCGCACCGCCGGCCCGGCCGCCGCGTACCGCTGCCCGGCCCGCACGGTGTACGGGAGCGGCGTCAGCTTCCGCGGCTCGACCCCGTCCGGGTACGCGCTCTCCTCCGGGTACGCGGTGCCGTACACCGGGACCGTGTCCTTGCCGGGGCGCGGGGTCACCACGCGGCCGGAAGCGGGGACCGCGGCCGGCGCCTCCGCCGGATTCCGGAACCACGCCTTCCGGCCCAGGTACCAGACGGCCGTCCAGCCCTTCTTGGCACCGGCGACCGCGTACTGCTGGCCGGTGGAGGCCCGCGCGCCGGTGTCGTTGACGCCCGTCGTGGACTCGCCGCCGCCCGGGTGCAGCCCCTCGTCCTTCACCAGCGGCGCGTCCTCCCGGGGCGCGGTGTGCAGCCGCACCGCACCCGAACCGTGCGGCGGACAGGGTGAGTTGGTGCTCTTCCCGCCCTTCTTGCCGCTCTCGCACCCGGTGTACTCGGGCCGGTGTGCCGCGTAGTCGGGGCGGATCGTCACCAGCCCGCGCGCGCCCCCGCCGCGCTCCCCGGTGAACGGCTCGCCGAGCAGCTCGAAGTAGTGCGCCCAGTCCCAGTACGGGCCCGGGTCGGTGTGCATGTCCGGGATCGCTGCGGGCGTCACGCCGGGCACGTTGTCGTGGCCGAGGATGTGCTGCCGGTCCAGCGGGATGTCGTACTCGGCCGCCAGGTGCCGCACCAGCCGCGCCGAGGAGCGGTACATCGCCTCCGTGAACCAGGCGTCCGGATCGGCGAGGAAGCCCTCGTGCTCCAGGCCGATCGAGGCGGAGTTGACGTACCAGTTGCCCGAGTGCCAGGCCACGTCCTTGTTCGCCACGTGCTGCGCCACATGGCCGTCCGAGGAGCGGAGCGTGTAGTGCCACGACACGTACTTCGGGTCCTGGATCAGGTCCATCACCCCGTCCCAGGCGCCCTCGGTGTCGTGCACGACGATGTACTCGATCTTCTGCGAGCCGGGCCGCCGCGTCTTGTCGTGGTTGCCGAAGTCCGCCTCGCCGTCGTCGCCTGTGTACTCCTCGTACGGCGCGGGCAGCCACTCGCAGGACAGCCCCCGCGGACAGTCCGCACGGTCCGAGGAGGCCGAGGCGAGCTTCCGCGCCCGGCCCGACTGGTCCGCGTCCGGCCGCAGTCGGGGCCGCGCGGCCAGCTCCACCCGCTGGCCCGCGTCCGTGACCCGCCGCTCGCCGCTCCGGATCACCTCGAAGACCTCACCCGCGAAGGCCGCCCCGGCCGAGGCCCCGGGCGAGGACGGGAACGCCGCCACCGCCGCGTACCAGTCCGCCGGATCGGAGCTGAGCGGATGCCCCAGCCGCTGCTGCGCCCGCGCCAGCAGCGCGGCGCCGCCCCGGATGTTGGCCTCGGGCGACGAGCGCAGCTCGGCCCGCGACAGCCCGGTCAGCCGGGCGGCACGCTCCAAGGTCCGCAGCCGCGCCGGGAGTTCACGCCCCCGGGCCTCGGCGCCCCCGCCCGCCGGCGCGGAGGCGAGGCGCGGGGCGCGGGCCGGGTCGCCGCGCGCGTCCTCGCGGTCCGAGTGGCCCGGGTGCCCGGCGGCGCGGCCGGCCAGCGCGGTGCGGGCGTCGGTCAGGTGCATCGGGCCGTAGCCGCCGGACACGCTTGGGGCGCCCCCGTGACCGTCCCAGCGCGACTGGAGGTACGCGACCCCGAGCAGCACCTCGCGGGGCACGTCGTACGCTTCGGCCGCCTCCGCGAACGCCCGCTGCAACGCGCCCTGTTGACCGCCGTCGGCCCCGGACGCGGCCCCGGCGGGCGGCCCCGTCACGGCCAGCGGCAGCAGCAGTCCGGCCGCGGCCGCGAGCACGGCGCCCCGCACCGGGACGGACCGCCGGTGAACCGTTCCTGCTCCGGAGCGGCGACGGCGTCGACGGAGCGGGCGGGCGTGGCGGGAACCCGGGGCCGGTCTTTCGGGCTCCGCCGGGGACTCGGACGACGATCCAGGCATGCGGCCTCCTCGTACGGGTGCCCCGGGCCTGCGGGGCACGGGCGGATCACAGTGGTATCCGTTGCCCGATGACCCGTCAATCTCCCGCGTCGGGCCGGTCCGTCACCCGCGTACCCGGCGCCCCTCCCACCGCACGGGTCCGCGGGGCGCCGTCGGCCCGGACCGACGACACCCCGCGGCCACCGCCCCCGGGACCGCATCACCCCGGGGCCCACGGCCGCCGCACGTCGCACCACGTGCCCACCCCCGCGCGGCCGCGCGTACTGTGGCCCGGCGCTCGCATCCCCCTGGTGCCCCCGTCACCGGACGGCGCCCTCAGCGGGTGCCCACCGCGGCGCGTACCGCACGCCGGGCGAGCCCGCAGTCGTCGTGCAGGCGCCGCAGCAGCAGCCGCTGCTGCTCGCCCGTCGCCATGCCGCCGGCCCGCTCGTCGCCGCCCGTGGGAGCCGTGGCGCCGGGGGGCGCGGGCTCGCGCATGGTGCGCTGCACGGCGGTCTCGTACGTGCGGATCTCCCGGGTGAGGACCAGCATCAGGTTCACCAGGAACGCGTCCCGCGCGGCCGGGCCCTGGAGCTGCGCGAGCTGGCTGATCCGGCGTCTCATGTCGGGCGCGGCACCGAGCGCGGACCACAGGGTGGCCAGGTCGTAGCCGGGCAGGTACCAGCCGGCGTGCTCCCAGTCGACGAGGGCCGGACCGGCGGGGGCCAGCAGCACGTTCGTCAGCAGCGCGTCCCCGTGGCAGAACTGCCAGGGCACGCCCTGCCGGCCGCCCGCGCGGGCCACACCGTGCAGCAGCTTCTGCAGGTCGCCCAGGTCACGGTCGGTCAGCAGGCCCAGCTCGTGGTAGCGGTTCAGCCGTGCCGGATAGTCGACCGGACGGTCGAACATGCCCTGCGGCGGCTGCCAGTGGTTCACCTTGCCCACCGCCGTCAGCACCGCGCGCAGGTCGCCGGGCGGCGGCGCGTCGAAGGGGTGGCGGCGGGTGGCGGCGACCCGGCCCGGCAGCCGTTCGATGACCAGCGTGCACGCCTCCGGGTCGGCGGCCACCAGCCGCGGCACCCGCACCGGCGGACGGTGCCGGACGAACGTGCGGTAGGCCGCTATTTCGTGCTCGAAGCGCTCCGCCCAGGCGGGCGAGTGGTCCAGCAGGCACTTGGCCACGACGGGGCTCCGTCCCGCCGTGCCCGCGAGCAGCACCGTACGGCCGTGCCGCCGCAGCAGCTGCACCGGCTGGAACTCGGGACAGATCCGGTTGACCGCGGCGATCGCGGACCGGATCCGGGCCCCCTGCGGCCCGGACAGGTCCAGCCGCCCGCTGAGCGGCTGGACCCCGATGCCGTTCGTGCCGCTGGTGCGCCGCGGCTGTCCGACGCGCGGCCCGTGCCCCCCGGTGTAGGGGGTGGCGGGCCGTGGCGGGACGGGGACCGTGCCGGGTCCGGCGCCGCCGTAGGGCTGCGCGCGGCGCTGCCGGGGCGCTGCGGACACGGGGGACGTTGCTGGATACATGGGCGAGCAGGATCCCTTCGTGCGCCGACGGGTTGGTGCGCTCCCCGGCCCGGCGGGGCCGGGACCGGTGCGGCGGACGAGCACCCTGGGGAGTGCGGTGCCGTACCGGGCCCGGCCGCCCGTACCGTCGCCGCTCCCGCACGCGGAAGGTGCGGAGCGAGCGGTTCCGGTCCGGGCCGGGGTGGCGCGTTCCTACAGGACACCCCGGCGCGGGTGGCACACCACTTGGCGAACCCTGGCGAACCCTGGCGAATGCTCGCAGGCCCCTTCGCGGGACGGTTAGTGTCAACTCAGCCGAGAACCTGGGGGCTTGACGTGACCAAGGGACCCAACACCCGCCTCGCGGACCTCTTCGGCCTCGCCGGCTGGTCCAAGGGCGAGCTCGCGCGGCTGGTCAACAAGCAGGCGGCGGCCATGGGCCATCCGCAGCTGTCGACCGACACCTCGCGTGTGCGGCGCTGGATCGACATGGGGGAGAGCCCCCGTGATCCGGTGCCGAAGGTGCTGGCCGCCCTGTTCACCGAGCGACTCGGCCGTGTCGTGACCATCGAGGACCTCGGGTTCGGCAAGGCAGGGCGCACCGGGAGACGGCAGTCCGGAAGCGACGGACTCCCATGGGCGCCCGAGCAGACCGCCGCGGTCCTCACCGAATTCACGGGAATGGACCTCATGCTCAACCGACGCGGCTTGGTGGGCGCGGGTGCCGCGCTCACCGCGGGATCAGCACTCACCGCTGCCATGTACGACTGGCTCAGGACGGAACCCTCGTCCCGGCTCGCGCTCCCCCACGACGGCGCCGTGCACACCGACCAGGCGGCCTACGACCTGTACGAGGCGGCCCCCGTGGGCACCCAGGAGGTCGAGGCGCTGGAGCGCTCGGTCGAGGTGTTCCGCGCCTGGGACGCCGCACGCGGCGGCGGCCTCCAGCGCAAGGCCGTGGTGGGCCAGCTCAACGAGGTGGGCGGCATGCTCGCCTACGACCACCCCGGCCACCTCCAGCGCCGCCTGTGGGGCGTCGCGGCGAACCTCGCGGTGCTGGCCGGCTGGATGTCGCACGACGTGGGCATGGAGCCCACCGCGCAGAAGTACTTCATCATCGCCGCGCACGCGGCCCGCGAGGGCGGGGACCGGCCCCGCGCGGGCGAGGCCCTCTCCCGGGCCGCCCGCCAGATGGTGCACCTGGGCCGCCCGGACGACGCCCTGGACCTGATGAAGCTGGCCCGCTCGGGGTCCGGGGAGGAGACCCTGCCGCGCACCCGCGCCATGCTGCACACCATCGAGGCGTGGGCCCAGGCCACGAAGGGCGACGGCCGTCGCATGCGGCGCACCCTCGGCGAGGCCGAGGAGCTGTTCGCCTCGGACAACGGCGACGTCCCGCCGCCGAGTTGGATGCAGATGTTCGACGAGGCCGACCTGCACGGCATGCAGGCCCTGGCCTTCCGCACCCTCGCCGAACACGACCCGAAGGCGGCGCCCACGGCCGAGCACCACGCCAAGCGGGCCCTGGACCTGCGGGGCGACGGACGGCAGCGGTCGAACATCTTCGACTACATCTCGCTGGCCTCCGCCTGCTTCATCGCCGACGACCCCGAACAGGCCGACCGCTACGCGCGGATGGCGCTGCTCGCCATCGGCGAGAACTCCTCGCACCGCACCTGGGACCGGCTCCGCGAGATGTACCGGCTGACGGGCCAGTACGCGGGCTACTCGAAGATCGAGGACCTGCGGCAGGAGATCCAGGCCGCCCTGCCCCGCTCACCGCGCACCTCGGCGGAACGCCAGGTGCCCCCGGGCATCCCGCGGGGGGCCAGGTCCACCAAGGGCGTACCCCGGGGCGGCCTCCGCTCGGTCTGACCGGCGGGGCGGCCTCGGGCCCCGACGACGCGTGCCGGCAAGGGCGTTCGCGTGCGCGCGCCCGCTTCCGCCGTACCTCAGTCGTCGCTGACGCGGGCGACGAGGACGCAGGCGTCGTCCTCGCGCGGCTGGTCGCCGAACACCTCGACGATCGCGCGGACGCACTCCTGCGCCGTGCGGGCCGAGGAGAAGCGGGGGGCGAGCCGCAGCAGGTGCGCCGCACCGGACTGCGGTTCGTCGCCCGCGCGCGGGGCCAGCCCGTCGGTGTGCAGTACGAGGATGTCGCCGGGCTCCAGCCGCTCGGTGCACTCCCCGTAGGAGGACCCCGAGGTCACGCCCAGCAGCACGCCCTCCGGGGGCCGCAGCGCGTGCCCCCCGCCGCCGCGGAACACCAGCGGCGCGGGGTGGCCCGCCTGCGCCCAGGTCAGGGTGCGGCCGCGGGGCTCGTACCGGCAGCACAGCGCGCTGCCGAGGGCGGGCTGGGCCGCCGAGTCGAGCATCTGGTTGAGGTGGCCCATCAGCGTGCCGGGCGCGATCCCGGCGACGGCCATCCCGCGCACCGCGCCCAGCAGCATCGCCATCCCGGAGGTGGCGGCGACGCCGTGCCCGGTGAGGTCACCGGCCGACAACAGGGTGCCGCCGTCGGGGAGTTCGAGCGCGTCGTACCAGTCGCCGCCGATCAGCGGGCTGGTGGTGGAGGGGAGGTAGTGCGCGGCGACGTCGAGCGCGCCGGTGGCGGGGCCGCCGTCCCCGGACGCCTCGGAGAGCCGCAACGAGCCGCGCCAGGGCGGGAGCACCGTCTCCTGCAGCTCGACCGCGACGCGGTGCTCCGTGCGCGCGAGGTGTTCCTCGCGCTCCACCGAGTCGCGGGTCTCGTGCACCGTGCTCTCGCTGCTGCGCAGCGCGCTGACGTCCCGGACGACGGCCCACATGGAGGCGGTGGCGCCGTCGGCGTCGAGCAGCGGTTCGCCGATCATGTGCAGTCCGCGCTCGGTGCCGTCCGGGCGGACGATGCGGAACTCCTGGTCCACGGGCCTGCCGTCGACCAGGCAGTCGGTGACGGCGGCGGCCAGCCGGGGCTGGTCCTCGGGCAGCACCCAGGAGGGCAGTTCGTCGAGGGTGAGCGGGCCGTCCTCCGGGGTCCGGCCGAAGATCGCGTACAGCTCCTCCGACCACGAGACCCGGTCGGTGAGGAAGTCCCAGTCGGCGCTGCCGACCCGGCCCGCGCGCGAGGTGCCCGCGGGCGCGGTACCGGCGGGGGAGAGCGGCGGGAGGCCGTCGGCGAGGGGGCCGTACGCGGCGCGCTCGCCGCCCTCCGCGCCCGGGGCGCAGGCGCCGGGCAGCGGGGCGTACGGCGCGGCGGGCACGCCCTCGCGCAGCTGGTCGAGGTGACCGCCGAGGTTGTCGAGGTGGCGCGCGGCGAGGTCGCAGAGGGCGCGCTGCCAGCGCGTCCGCGAACCGCCCGCGCCCTCTTCGTACGCGTCCGCGACGTCGTCGGGGCGTACCGCGTCGAGGTCGCCGCGGAGGCGGCGGGCCTGCGTGATGAGGGCGTCCAGCGTGCCGCGGTCGGGCGGGCAGGGCACTGAACGGTCCGCATGGAGGTGGGACGGCATGACAGTCTCCGATACGGGATGAGGACTTCATAGACTGTTGCACAGCGTGCGAGCGCCCGTAAGGGATTTGGCAACACACGATCCGGTGGTGCTGCGGTCATATGCCCCGGGCCCTTCGGCGGGCATCCGGAGCGGCGAGCTCCGCAGCCGCCCCGAGGGGTGGCTTCCCGTTCACTTCCCGGTAGGCTCCCAGGGCCCGCTGCCAGGCTCGATCCCGCACCCGCACCGACCCCCGTACGGCCGGAGGAATGCCGGGAGCAGAAGCGGGGACAACGGCAAAGAATGCTGGTCAGCGGAAAATCCCGTTGCCAGTCGAAGACCCCGCACCGGATGCTGACCCTTATGTTCGTCGATTCCGTCGATCCAGACATAGCGCCCAGCGGCACCCTGCTCGGCCTCCTTCAGCGAGGCCGCGGCGACGGTACGCTGCACGCCCTGGCGGCGCCCCGCACCGAAGCGCTCGCCGCGCTTCGTCAGTGCGTCCTGCACGACCCGCGCCGCGACTGGCAGCTGGAGCACCGCTCCCTCTACTACGCGCGGCTGCAAGTCGAGCTCGACGCCGGCCTCGACGCCTTCGAGCAGCACCTCTTCCATCCCGACGACTGTCCCGTCGACGACGGGACCTCCTGTGCCGACTCCGGCACCGAGACCCGCACCGGCCTGTGCCTCTCCGTCCTCGGCCACCTCGTCGGGTACGGCGACGAGGAGGCCCTGCGCCTGCTCCGCCGGTACGCCGCCGCCGGCGCCAACTGGCAGTGGGCGCTGGACGAACTCGCCGTCCGCGACGACGACGAGGGCCTGCGTCCCCTCGGCCCCGCCGTCCTCGCCCGCTTCCCGCACACCCCCGAGGGCGACACGGCCCTCGCCGCCGCCGCGCGTGACGCCTTCGAGCCCCGGCCCTGGCGGCTGTGGGCCGAGGACCCGCAGCGCCCCCGGCAGGCCGAACGGCTGCGCCGCGTCCGCGAACAGGGCTGCTTCGACCGCTGGCAGCGCCAGCTCAGCACCCCCGGGCCGCGCCCCGGCTGGAGCGTCCCCGAGATCCTCGACTGGGCCCAGGACGGGTACGAGGCGCACCCGCCGCAGCACCGCGAGGCCCCCGCGGCCCGCTGCCTCGCCGCCGTCGCCGGGCCGGGGGACCGCCCGCAGCTGCTCGCCGCCGCCCGCGGCCTGCGCGAGGGCGCCCGTGCCGCCGCCGTCCGCCACCTCGCCGAACGCGGCGACCCGGCGGCGCTCGACCTGATCCGCGAGGCCGCCGCCGACCCGTGCGAAAGCGTCGCCCGCTCCGCCTGCGCCTCCTTCGGCCGGATGCGCTCCGCCGCCGCGCTCGACCGGGCCCGGCAGTGGTGCGCCGTGCCGGAAGGCACCCTTCCGGCGGGACTGGCGGCCGCGGCCGCCGAGATGCTCGCCTGCTGCGGCGGACCGGCCGACGCCGAGGCCGTGCTGCACGCGCTGCGGGACACCGTCCGCCGCGAGGGCCCCGACAGCGACCGGCTGCGCCCGCTCGTCGACGGCGCCGGACGGCTGCGGATCGGCTGCGCCGCGCCCGTGCTGCGGCACGTCTACCGGGAGACCGCCTCCTCCCAGCTGCGCGGCCGCGCGGCCGGCGCGCTCGCCGCCACCGACCCGTCCTTCGCCGCCGGATTCGCCGTCGAGTGCCTGTGGGACTGCGAGGAGACGACCCGCGAGGTGGCCGCCGAACACGCGGCCACCGGGGACGAACGCGTCGTCGAACGGCTCCGCAGGCTCGCCACCGACCCGGCCGAGGAAGAGGGCGTGCAGAGCGCCGTGCGTGGCAGGCTCAGCCCCGACGGCGGACGCTGACCCTACGGGCCGGGCTCCTCCGGACCGGGGGAGTCCGGCGCGTAGGACCGCGGAGGTGGTGGCCGTGAGCGGACGCTGGGAGTTCTGGGTCGACCGGGGCGGCACCTTCACCGATGTCGTGGGCACATGCCCCGAGGGCGGTCTCGTCACCGGCAAGCTCCTCTCGCACGACCCGGAGCGGTACCGGGACGCGGCCGTCGAGGGCATCCGGCGGATGCTCGGCTGCCGCCCCGGCGAACCCGTCCCCGGCGAGCGGATCGGCGTCGTCAGGATGGGCACCACCGTCGCCACCAACGCCCTGCTCGAACGGAAGGGCGAGCCCACCGTCCTGGTCACCACCCGCGGCTTCCGGGACGCGCTGCGCATCGCCTACCAGAACCGGCCCCGCCTCTTCGACCGGCACATCCGGCTCCCCGAGGCGCTGTACGACCGGGTGATCGAGGTGCCCGAACGGCTCGCCGCCGACGGCGGCGTGGTCCGGCCCCTCGACGCCGAGGCGCTCGCCGCCTCCCTCGCCGCGGCGCACCGGGACGGCTTCCGCAGCGCCGCGATCGTCCTGCTACACGCCTACCGGCACCCCGTGCACGAGCTTCAGGCCGCCCGGCTCGCCGAGGAGGCCGGCTTCCCCCAGGTCAGCTGCTCGCACGAGGTCAGCCCGCTGATCAAGCTGGTGCCCCGCGGCGACACCACCGTCGTCGACGCCTACCTCTCGCCCGTGCTGCGCCGCTACGTCGACGAGATCGCCGGTGAACTGCGCGGTGTGCGGCTGATGTTCCTGCAGTCCAACGGCGGGCTGCGGGAGGCCGGGCACTTCCGCGGCAAGGACGCCGTGCTCTCCGGGCCGGCCGGCGGCGTCGTCGGCATGGCCCGCAGCTGCGCCGAGGCCGGCCACCACCGCGTCATCGGCTTCGACATGGGCGGCACCTCCACCGACGTCTCGCACTACGCGGGCGAGCTGGAGCGGGTGTTCGGCACGCAGGTGGCCGGGGTGCGGATGCGCGCGCCCATGATGGACATCCACACCGTCGCCGCGGGCGGCGGCTCCGTCCTGCACTACGACGGCGCCCGCTACCGCGTCGGCCCCGACTCGGCCGGCGCCGACCCCGGGCCCGCCTGCTACCGGCGCGGCGGCCCGCTCACCGTCACCGACGCCAACGTGCTGCTCGGCCGCGTCCAACCCGCCCACTTCCCGGCCGTGTTCGGCCCCGGAGGCGACCTGCCGCTGGACACCGAGGCCGTACGGGAGGGCTTCACCGCGCTCGCCGCGCGCACCGCCGACGGGCGCACGCCCGAGGAGGCCGCCGCCGGGTTCCTCCGGATCGCCGTGCTGAACATGGCCAACGCGGTCAAGAAGATCTCCGTGCAGCGCGGCCACGACGTCACCCGGTACGCGCTCGCCGGCTTCGGCGGCGCCGGCGGGCAGCACGCCTGCGCCGTCGCCGACGCGCTCGGCATCGGCACCGTCGTCGTGCCGCCGCTCGCCGGGGTGCTCTCCGCCTACGGCATCGGCGTCGCCGACGCCACGGCGCTGCGCGAACAGTCCGTCGAGGCCGCCCTCACCGAGGAGACCCTCGCGGAGGTGACCCGCCTCTGCGCCCGGCTGGAGCGCCGCACCCGCGAGGAGCTGCGCGCCGACGGCCTCCCCGACGCGGCCGTCACCACCGCCTCCCGGCTCCAGCTGCGCTACGCCGGCACCGACGCGGTCCTCACCGTCCCGCTGGGCGAACGGGACGCCATGGCAGCGGAGTTCGCCGACGGGCACCGCGCCCGGTACGGCTTCACCATGGACCGGCCGCTCGTCGTCGCCACCGCCGTCGCCGAGGCCACCGGCCGGGCCGGACGGCACAGCGCCCCCGCCGTCCCCGGGCCCCCGCGCACGGGCCCGGCGGTACCGGCCGACCGGGTGCGGATGTACGCGGACGGCCGGATGCGCGAGACCCCGCTCCACCGGCGCGACGCGCTGCGCCCCGGCGACACCGTCACCGGGCCCGCGATCGTCGCCGAGGCCGACGCCACCACCGTCGTCGAACCCGGCTGGCGTGCCCTCGCCGGACCGCGCGGGCACCTGGTCCTGGAGCGGGTGCGGCCCCGCACCGGCGGACCGGCCGCGGGCACGCGGGTGGACCCGGTGCGCCTGGAGATCTTCAACAACCTCTTCATGGCCGTCGCCGAGCAGATGGGGGCCCGGCTGGAGAGCACCGCGCAGTCGGTCAACATCAAGGAGCGGATGGACTTCTCCTGCGCCCTCTTCGACGCCCGGGGCAACCTCGTCGCCAACGCGCCGCACATCCCCGTCCACCTCGGCTCCATGGGCGACACCGTCAAGGAGGTCCTCCGCCGCAACCGGGACGCGCACGGGCGCTGCACGCTCCGGCCCGGCGACGTGCGCGCCGTCAACGACCCGTACCACGGCGGCACCCACCTGCCCGACGTCACCGTCGTCACCCCGGTCTTCGGGCCCGGCGGCGAGGAACTGCGCTTCCTGGTCGCCTCGCGCGGGCACCACGCCGAGATCGGCGGCATCACGCCGGGGTCGATGCCCGCCTTCAGCCGCACCGTCGAGGAGGAGGGCGTCCTCTTCGACGACTGGCCGCTGGTGACCGGGGGCCGCTTCCGCGAGGAGGAGACCCGCGCCCTGCTCACCGGCGCCCGGTACCCCTCCCGCGACCCGGAGACGAACCTCGCCGACCTGCGCGCCCAGATCGCCGCGAACGAGAAGGGCATCGCCGAACTGCGCGCCATGACCGACCAGTTCGGCCCGGACGTCGTCCGCGCCTACATGGGTCACGTGCAGGACAACGCCGAGGAGTCCGTCCGCCGCATCATCCCCCGCCTCCGCGACGGCTCCTGCCGCTACGAGACCGACAGCGGCGCGGTGATCCGGGTGGCCGTCACCGTCGACCGCGAACGGCGCGGCGCCGTCCTCGACTTCACCGGCACCTCGCCGCAGAGCGAGGCCAACGACAACGCGCCCGCCTCCGTCGTCACGGCCGCCGTGCTGTACGTCTTCCGCAGCCTCGTCGCCGAGGACATCCCGCTCAACAGCGGCTGCCTGACCCCGCTCGACATCCGCATCCCCGAGGGCAGCATGCTCGCCCCCGTCCACCCGGCCGCGACCGTCGCCGGGAACGTCGAGACCTCGCAGGCCGTCACCGGGGCGCTGTACGCGGCGCTCGGCGTGCAGGCCGAGGGCTCCGGCACGATGAACAACCTCAGCTTCGGCAACGACCGCGTCCAGTACTACGAGACCGTCGCCAGCGGCTCCGGCGCGGGCGAGGACTTCGACGGGGCCGACGCCGTCCAGACCCACATGACCAACTCCCGCCTCACCGACCCCGAGGTCCTCGAACTCCGGTACCCGGTACGCGTCGAGGACTTCCGTGTCCGGCGCGGCAGCGGCGGCGCCGGGGCGCACCGCGGCGGCGACGGCGTGGAGCGCCGGCTGCGCTTCCTGGAACCGGTCACCGTGGCCCTGCTCGGCAACCACCGCCGCGTCCCCCCGTACGGCATAGCGGGCGGCGGGCCCGGGGCGCTCGCCGTCAACACCGTGGAACGCGCGGACGGCCGCCGGGAGGAGCTCGCGGGCCGCGCCACCGCCGAACTCGCCGCCGGTGACGTGCTGATCGTGCGTACCCCGGGCGGCGGCGGGTACGGAACCCCGGGACGGCGAGCGGAGGGAGACCCGTGACAGCGGGAGAGCAGACGGCGACGACGCGTCCGGCGCGGGAGTCCGACCACGGCACCATCGTCGCCTGCGTACAGCGGTGGTGGGGCGACTCGCGCACCCCCGAACAGGCCAGGGAGCTCTCGCTGTTGCTGCCCCGGCTCTTCCTCCAGTTCTTCGCCGGCACCAGCCTGGTCCGCGAGGACGGCACCGGCGTCCGCGCCTTCCTCGTCGGCTTCGACTCGGCGGACGACCCGGAGGTCGCCTACATCCACTTCGTCGGCGTCGACCCGGAACTGCGCGGCCTGGGCGTGGGCCGTGAGTTGTACGAGGCGTTCCTGGGCCGCGCGGCCCGGGCCGGACGCCGGGAGGTTCGGGCCGTCACCTCGCCGGGGAACCACGGCTCCGTCGCCTTCCACCGCGCGATGGGCTTCCAACCGGTGCCCGGGGACCGGGAGTCGGCCGAGGGGCTGCCGCTGCACAGCGACTACGACGGGCCCGGCCAGCACCGCGTGTGCTTCCGCAGGCGGCTCGGCTAGGCTCACCCCGGCCGCGCGGACTCCCGCCGGCCCGGGGCACGCACACGGGGGAGACACATGCCGCAGCCGACCTACGTCCTGGTCCACGGGGCCTTCGCGAACTCCTTCTCCTTCGCGCCGCTCCAGGCCGAACTGGGCCTCCTCGGCCACCGGTCCGTCGCCGTCGACCTGCCGGGACACGGCTTCCGGGCCACCTACCTGCGCGCCTACCAGTCCCCGCAGGACCCGGAGGGCCTCGCCGCCGAGCCCGGTGCCATCAAGGGCGTCACCCTCGCCGACAACGCCGCCTACCTCACCGGCGTCCTCGAACGGGCCCGGCGGAACGGCCCGGTGATCGTCGTCGCGCACAGCCGCGGCGGCATCACCGCCACCGCGGCCGCCAACGCGCGCCCCGAGCTCATCGACCGCCTGGTGTACGTCTCCGCCTGGTGCCCGGTCGAGCTCGACGTCCAGGACTATTACGCCGAACCGGAGATGGCCACGGTCGACGCCGCGGCCCTCGCCCCGCTGCTGGCCGCCGACCCGTCCCGGCTCGGGCTGCTGCGCGCCAACTTCCGCACCGCGGACCCGGAGGCGCTCGCCGCGCTCAAGGCGGCCTTCCTCGCGGACGGCACCGAGGAGGAGTTCCTCACCTTCCTCAACACCTTCCAGCCCGACGAGAACCTGGACGCCGGCACCCCCGACGACCGGGCGCAGGCCGCCACCTGGGGCCGCGTCCCGCGCACCTACGTCCGCCTCGCCGGGGACACCAGCATGCCGCTCGCGATACAGGACCGGCTGATCCGCGAGGGCGACGCCCTGACCCCGGACAACCCCTACGACGTCCGCACCCTGGAGGGCAGCCACCTCAAGTGGCTGACCGACCCGGCCCCGGCCGCCCGCACCCTCGGCGCACTCGCGGCGCTGCTGCCGTAGCCGCCGCTCAGCCCGCGTTGCCGCAGTCGACGTCGGCCTGCTGCATGAAGCCGAGCGGGGCGCCGTTGTCGGCGCGGGAGACGCGGTACAGGTTCGCGTCCGTCGAGACGCCGACCTCCTGGCCCCGCTGCATCGTCCCGATGATCCTGCTGTCGACGCGGTCCTCCGCGTACCGCGGGGCGTCGTGGTGCACGACGGTGCAGATCTGGCCCGCGTGCGCGGTGCCGCCCAACAGCGGTGCGGCAGCCGCCGCGAGGACGAGGGCGCAGGGAACGGCCAGGCGCGGAACGGACATCTCTCGCATCGTGACTCCTCGGGGATCGGTGGGGTACGCGCGTACCGGACACCGGGTACACGAGCCGGGGCGCCCCGCCGTATGACACCCGGTCCGCGGCGCGGGGCACTCCGCGGGCCGGAGGCCGACCCGGCTGCGGGTCCCCGCGCTGAGCTGCGTAAACTGTCGCGTCGGCGGTGAGGTGTGCCGTCCGGGTGCAGCGGCGGCGCGCACCCCGTGCACCGGACAGGAGCGGCGAACCCTGACATCCATGCCGTTTCGGTCGTTGTCCGGGTGACCGCTTAGTGTGTCCGTCGTGACTGAGTACGTCCCGGTGAGCACTCCTCCCTTCGCTTCCCCGGCCCCCGGCCCCGCGGCCGACGAGGGCCTGGCACGCAGGCTGCGCGCGCTCGCCTGCACCGCGCCGCTGCACGACCTGGACGTACGCAAGGCCAACCTCGCCGGTGAGGTGGGGCATTACGCGATGGCCGAGCTGGCGCTCGCCGCGATCGACCTGGTCACCCTGCACATGGACTTCGACACCGGCGCCGACCACGAGCAGATAGTCGCCCGGCTCGTCCCCCGCGCCGCCGCCCAGGCCCCGGGGCACCCCGGCGCCGAGCACGAGCGGGTGGCCCGCTGGGTGCTGGAGAACCTGATCAATGTCGGCAGCGTCGACCGCGGATTCCGCGCCGTGTACGGCACCTTCGACGCCGAGGGCGGCTACGTCCGCCGGGACTACGACTTCAAGCTCGTCGAAGAGGTCCCCGGGCCCGGCGGCGGGGTCTATCTGCGCACCACCGACGAGGCGGTGAACGTCCTCGTCGGCGCCCTCGACACCGACGTCACCAGCGCCCAGATCGCCGCCGAGGTCAAGCTCGAGGTGCTCATCAGCCGCGGCCGGCTGGCCGACGCGCAGCTCGCCGCCGAGCAGGCCAGGTACCGCACCGTCCAGTACTCCGAATCCCTGCGCCGCACCCTGGAGTCCACCCGGCGAAACGTCCGCGCCGTCGACTGGCTCCGCTCCGTGCCCGACATGATCACCGAGGCGCTGGACCACGTCGCCGAGCGGTACCGCCACGAGAACGCGATCCTCACCAACATCCGCAAGGTCAGGGACGAGGCCGAGTCCGAGCGCGGCGCCGACCACAAGCGCCGCGCGGCCGAACTGGTCGACATCGTCAAGGACTGCATCCGCCGGCACACCCAGCTCCAGTCCCGGCTGCTGGAGGCCGGGCCGCTGTTCCGGGCCGAGCAGGACCGCCAGTCCTTCGCCCCGCCCGCCGCCCGGACGGGCACGGACGTCTACGGCCAACTCCTCGCCCCCGTCCTGCCGTTGCCGCTGGAGCACGCCACCCGCGTCACCGACGCCTGGTTCGCGCGCGGCACCGGCCCGCGCACCCCCGGCGCCGTCCGCGTCGGCGACCTCGTCGACCTGCTGCTCACCCCGCCCGCGCCGCGCGAGCACCTGGGTGCCGAGATGCCCGAGCCCGACCTCGTCGCCACCCCGGACGACAGCCGGTTCAGCGAGGAGCAGCTGGAGTCGGCCACCGAACTGCTCGACCTCCCGGCCGACGCGCCCCGCCGCCTCTCCGGACTGCTCGCCGAGGCCCGCGAACGCGACCCCGAACTGCCGTACCTGGTCGCGCTGCTGGCCGTGCACGCGGCGAGCCCGCCGGTCGGCACCGCCTACCGGCAGGGCGAGCGGCAGCTGCTGTTCGCCGTCGACGACGGACAGCAGCTGGACGACCCGGAGTTCGGCGGCGCCGACCTCATCCTCGGCACCGCCGTCCTCGACGCGGCGGGCATGGCAGCCGACCGCTCGGAGACCCCGTGACCCGCCCCCGCCGAACCTCCCGTCCCCGCACCCCAGGAGCGCAGCACCCGTGACCGAGCACCACCCCGACGCACCCGCACCGGCGGAGCCCGGAGCGGTCACCGGCGAGCCCTGGGAACCGGCCCCGGAACCCGAACCGGCCCCGGAACCACCGGAGTCCGGCCACGACGACGAGCCCTTCGCGGAACCGGACCCCGAGCCGGAACGCGAGCCCGAGCCCCGCCCCGGGCCCCAGGCCGTGACCCCGGGGGACGCCTCCGACGCGGCCCGCCTGGTCTCCTTCGGGCTGCACCCCAAGCTGCTGCCCGCGCGCGACGCCGAGTACGACGGGCTGCTGCGCCGGTACCGCGACGAACCCGCCTTCGCGCGCCTCGCGGACGCCGTCGCCACCGGCCTCGGCCTCGTCGTCCTGGAGGTCTCCACACGGGCCGGGATGGCGCTCGCCGCCGACGAGGAGTCCGTCTTCGCCGTCCGCATGGGCGACTACGCGCGCCGCGCCACCGCCGACTCCGCCGACCGCTTCCTGCACGGGCTGGCCCATCTCGCCGTCGCGGCCATGGCGTTCCCCCGCCCCGAGG
Organism: Streptomyces sp. HNM0574; assembly: GCF_012726235.1. Taxonomy (GTDB): domain Bacteria; phylum Actinomycetota; class Actinomycetes; order Streptomycetales; family Streptomycetaceae; genus Streptomyces. Next base: position 101,720 of record NZ_JAASAH010000018.1, on the reverse strand, counting down.
ACCTCGCGGACGACGCGTACATCGGCCGGATCACCGTCAACGGCGTCGACTCCTTCGTCCGGCAGGCCTGCCGGAAGCTGGAGGAGCGGGCCGAGGAGGACGGCGAGAACACCGATCCGGAGACGGGCGCGCCCGGACTGGAGGCGGCCTGGCGGGTGTACGCCCGGCGCAGTGCCACCGGCGCGACCAAGGACGCGCGGCGGCTGGCCGGTTCGACCACCGGCATCATCGCCAAGGCGGTCTCCTTCCTCGCCGACTCCGGCTTCCTCCAGCGCACCGGCGACGACGCGGGCGGCACCTACCGCACCACCCCCCGCTACCAGTTGCAGGTGCGCGACATGGCGGGGAACGCGGCCATGGCCGAGCTGCTGGAACTGGGCGTCGTGCCCGTCAGCGACGGCAGCGCGAGCCTGCTCCCGCCCGACGAGGCCGACGACCTGGAGATCGCCGCCGACGCCGGCCTCCCCTTCCACTCCTGACCGTACGCCCCACCGACTTCACGACGAGAGCCCCGCCATGTACGAGCTGTCCCGGATCCGCCTCTACTCCATCGGGCCCGCCGGTGCGCGCTACGCCGACACCGTGCTGGACCTGCGCGGGGTCGGCGCGCCGGTGCCCAGCCCCGCGCCGACGCAGGCGGACTTCTTCGAGGACGAGCCGACGGGCCCGCCGCGCCGCCCCGCGCCCGCCGGCGTGCTGTTCCTGGAGAACGGCGGCGGCAAGTCCGTCCTGCTGAAGCTGATCTTCTCGGTGATGCTGCCGGGCCACCGCAACACCCTGGGCGGGGCCAGCTCCGGCGTGCTCCGCAAGTTCCTGCTGGCCGACGACTGCGGGCACGTGGCCCTGGAGTGGCAGCACACCCGCACCGGTGAGTCGATCGTCGTCGGCAAGGTCAGCGAGTGGAAGGGCCGCCAGGTCTCCGGCGACCCGCGGAAGTTCGCCGAGGCCTGGTACTCCTTCCGTCCCGGCCCCGGCCTCGGGCTCGACTCGCTTCCCGTCGCCGAGTCCACGGCGCTGCGGCCCTCCTCCGAGGGCGCCTCGGCGGCGCGCGGCCGCCGCCGCACCATGAAGGGCTTCCGGGACGTCCTGACCGAGACCGGCAAGGCGTACCCGAACCTCGACGTGTGCTGGGAAGAGGTCCACGAGCGCTGGAACGAGCACCTCACCGGGCTCGGCCTCGACCCCGAACTCTTCCGCTACCAGCGGGAGATGAACGCCGACGAGGGCGAGGCCGCCGGCCTGTTCGCCGTCAAGAACGACTCCGACTTCACCGACCTGCTGCTGCGGGCCGTCACCGACACCCGGGACACCGACGGCCTCGCCGACCTCGTGCACGGCTTCGCGCACAAGCTCGGCCGCCGCGACGAACTCACCGCCGAACGCGACTTCACCGCCGGCTCTCTCGACCACCTGCGCCGCATCGCCGAGGCGGCCGGGAAGCGCGAGCGCGCCCGCGGCGTGCACGCGGGCGCCGAGTCCCGCACCCGCTCCCTGGCCCGGCAGCTCACCGCGCGCGGCACCCGCGAACGCGGCCGCGCCGCCGAGCTCGCCGAACGCGCCGACGAGGCCGGGCACGCCGTCACCCGGGCCGGCGAGACCCGGTCCCGCGCCTCCCTCGTCGCCGCCGAACTCGCCTACCGGCACGCCTCGCTGGCGCTCGCCGCCGGCGAGAAGGCGGCCGCCTCCCAGCGCCGCGAACTGCTCGACGCGCGCACCCTGCACGCCGCCTGGCAGGCCGCCGAGACGGTGCTCCAGCACCGCTCGGCCGCCGACCGCGCGGCCCGCGTCTCCGCCGCCATCCAGGAGGCCGAACGGGACGCCGCGCCCGCGCTCGCCGCACGCGGCAAGGCCGCGGCCGCGCTCGTGAGGGCCCTGCACAAGGCGGCGGTCGACGGCGAGCGGATCGCGGGCGAGGAGGAGGCCCGTTCGGCCGCCCTCCAGGAGGAGAGCGACGCGGCGCACCGGGACGCGACGGCCGCCGCCACCGAGGCCCAGCGGGCCCGCAGCGAGACCGAGCACCTCCGCCAGCGGCTCAGCGAGGTCGAGGCCGAGACCGCCGAGGCCGTCCGCGCCGGCTGGATCTCCTCCGGCGACGGAACGGCGGACGCGGCCGACGGCACCGGCGAGGGCGCCGACCCGGCCCGCGCCGCGCTCGCCGCCGCCGACGCCGAGAAGACCGCGGCCGCCGCCTGGGAGGAGGCCCGCGAGCGCGCCCGCACCGCCGCCGACCACGCGTCCGAGGCGGCGTCCGAGCACTCCCGCGCCGAACTCGCCGCCGCCCGCGCCGCGGACGCGGCCGAGGCCGCCGAGTCCGCGTACGGCGCCGAGCGCGCCACCGCCGAGGCACTGGGCGCCGAGGAACGGCTTGCCGAACTCCTCGGCCTGCCGCACCCGTCGGCCCCGTCCGAGGGCCACGCGCTCCCCGCCCAGCGCACCGGCGAGCCGGCTCCCGGCCCGGGCCCGCTCGGCGCCGAGGACCTCGACCGCAGCGCCGAGGCGCTCGGCGAGCTGCTGGACGAGTCCGTCGCCGCCTCCGAACGGCAGCTGTTCGACCTGCGCACCGCCGCCGCCGAGGACTCCCGGATGCTCGGCGCGCTCGGCGACGGCGGCCTGCTGCCGCCGGGCCCCGACGTCCTCGCCACCGTCGAGTACCTCGGCGAGCACGGCGTCCCCGCCCTGCCCGGCTGGCGCTACCTCGCCCAGTCCGTCGACCCGGCCGAGCACTCCGCCGTCCTCGCCGCCCGCCCGGAACTCGTCGACGGCGTCGTCATCACCGACCCGGCCAGCCACACCCGCGCCCGCGAGGTCCTCGCCGAGGCGACGCTGCTGCCGCGCTCCGCCGTCGCCGTCGGCACCGCGGCCGCGCTCCTCGCACCCGCACCGGCCGCCGCCGGCCAAGGCGCCGACGAGACCCAGGTGTTCCTGGTCCCGCCGAACCCGGCCATGCACGACGAGCGCGCCGCCGACGACGAGCGGCAGCAGCTGCGCGGCCGCGCGAGCGCCCGCGACGAGGAGATCCGCGCCCTCGCCGCGCGCCTCTCCGCCGACCGCGCCCTCGCGGCCCGGCTCTCCTCCTGGCGCGCCCACTGCCCCGCCGGGCGGCTGCCCGAACTCGCCGCCGCCGCGGCCGACGCGCGCCGCGCGGCCCAGGAGGCGCAGCAGCGCCTGGAGGAGTGCCGCGCCCTCCGCGCCGAGGCCGAGGAGGTCTCGGCCCGCGCCGTCGCCGAACGCGACGAGCGCCAGGCGATGGCGCAGCAGGCCAGCCGCAGCGCCGACGCGCTGGCCGGGCTCGCCTTCCGGCTGCGCGAGCGCGCCACCTGGCTCTCCAGGCTGCGGGAGCTGGCCGACGAGGCCGCCGAGGCGGAGGAGCGCGCGAGCTCCGCCGTCGAGCGCGCGTACGCCGCCGACGAGAACCGCCGCGCGGCCCAGCGCTCCGCCGACGACGCGCACCGCACCGCCCGCGCCCTGCGCGCCGAACGGGCCGAGATCGCGGGCGTCCCCGAGGACCTGGAGGAGGACCGGCCGGGCGCCGAGGACTCCTCACCCGCCTCGCTGCCCGCGCTGCGCGAGGCGTACCGCACGGCCTCCCAGGTGTACGACAAGGTCGGCGTCGGCGCCGACCTCCGCGCCGAACAGGCCCGCGCCGAGAGCGACGAGTCGGCCGCGCTCGCCGCGCTCGACCGGCTCACCAACAAGGTCCGCACCCGCGCCGCCCAGCTCCTGGACGGGCCCGAGGGCGCCGACGGCCCCGCCCGGCAGGCCGCCTCGGCCCGCGCCGAGGCCCTCGTGCAGCAGCTGGAGACCCGCGCCGCCGGAGCCAGCGAACGGCTCGGGCGGCTGCGCGGCGAGGCCGAGCGGCTCGCCCCGGAGGACGGCGAGGCCCACACCGCGCTCCCCGAGGACCGGGTACCGGCCGACGCCGAGCAGGCCCAGGCCCTGCTCCGCACCGCCAACACCGAACTCGCCGCGCGCGAGGACGAGTTGGAGGCGGCCCGCGCCGCGCACGCCGAGCTGGTCCGCGCCCACCGCGCCGCCGAGGACGCCGCGGGCGGCTTCGACGAGACCGCGGCCCTCCTCGCCGACCTGCTGCGCGACCCGCAGCCGGCCGACCGCGAGGAGGAGGCCGAGCGCGCCGAACCGTACGCCGGGACCCTCGCCGAGGCCCGGCAGGCCGCGGCCGAGTCCCGCCGCTCGCTGCGCGGCTGCGCCGCCGACCTCTCCGCCGCCGAGCAGGCCGTACGGGAGGCGAGCGACGTCCTCGTCCGGCACGCCAACTCCACCCGCTACGAACAGGTGCGCACCCCGGCGCGCCAGCAGATCCGCGAACTGCCCGCGGCCGCGCTGCCGGAGCACGCGGCCGCGTGGGCCGAGGCGTTCGCGCCCCGGCTGCGCGTCCTCAGCGACGAGCTGGACCAGCTGGAGCGCAACCGCGACAGCATCGTCGACCGGCTGCGCGGGCTCGTCGAGTCCTCGCTGGCGACGCTGCGTTCGGCCCAGCGCCTCTCCCGGCTGCCCGGCGGCCTGGGGGAGTGGTCGGGCCAGGAGTTCCTGCGCATCCGCATGGACGACCCGGACCAGTCCACGCTCACCGAACGGCTCGGCGAGGTCATCGACGAGGCCACCAGGTCGGCCGTCCGGAAGAACTCCGACCTGCGGCGGGACGGCATGACGCTGCTGCTGCGCGGCGTGCACGCCGCGCTCCAGCCGCGCGGCGTCGCCGTGGAGATCCTCAAGCCGGACGCGGTGCTCCGCGCCGAGCGCGTCCCCGTCGGGCAGATGGGCGACGTCTTCTCCGGCGGCCAGCTGCTGACCGCCGCGATCGCGCTGTACTGCACGATGGCCGCGCTCCGTTCCAACGACCGCGGGGACGACAAGCACCGGCACGCGGGCACGCTGTTCCTCGACAACCCCATCGGCCGGGCCAACGCCACCTACCTGCTGGAGCTCCAGCGCGCCGTCGCCGACGCGCTCGGCGTCCAACTGCTGTACACCACGGGCCTGTTCGACACCACGGCGCTCGCCGAGTTCCCGCTCGTCATCCGGATGCGGAACGACGCGGACCTGCGGGCCGGGCTGAAGTACATCAGCGTCGAGGAGCACCTGCGCCCCGGACTGCCCCAGCAGGACCCGGAGGGCGAGACCGTGCACGGGGAGATCACGGCGACCCGGATGTTCCGCCGCCCCGAGGACCGTCCGGCCGAGGAGCACCGGGCTCCCGCCGAGCCCGGGGAAGCGGCTGCCGCAGCGGCACCGGAGACCCCGGAAGCGGAGCCGGACGCTCCGGCGTCTCCCGCACCGGCTCCCGGGATGTGACGGACGTGTGACGGCCCTGCGGCGGCGACCGCCGCGGAGCCGTCGCGGGCGCAGCGGACGGGCCCGCGGCGGACGGACCGGCCCCGGGCTCCGCGCCGCGCGCCCTGGCCCGGGCCCACGCGCGGTCCCGGGCCACGCTGCTGGGCTCCGAGAGCACCCCGTGCCGCTGCACCCACACCTGCCGGGTGACCCACACGTCCAGCACGCCCCAGGTGGCGGCGATCGTGCCGGCCACCGTCAACAGCCCCATGGGGAAGGCCAGCCACACCCCGGCGAGCGAGCACAGCACCGCCGCCATCAGCTGGACCAGCGTCAGCGCGACGATCACGACGGCGCGGACGGCCGCTCTGCGCACCGGATCAGGCAACCGCGGCTTCGCGTACATGACTTCTTCACTCCCCCTGCACGGCGTTCCCTGCGCACACGGTTCCACGCGGGTGGGCTGCACCACAATCTCGGGGCACGTGTAGGGCATCGACGGACAACCCAGGATGAGGCACCCTGGTGCGCCGGTTGCCCGGCTCGGCCATTCTTACGAGCCGGTGGTCCGCCAGTAGTAAGCTCACGCCGTTTGCTGTCGGAACACGCCCTCGTACGGAGGGAATTACGTAGGGGAGGCCATGCGCTTTCGAGGGAAGTCGATCCGTCGGAAGATCGTGGTGCTGCTGCTCGTGCCGCTGGTTTCCCTCACCACCATCTGGGGTTTCGCCAGCTATCTCACGGGCCAGGAGGCCGGTCACCTGCTGAGCGTCTCGGGCACCGTCGACAAGGTCGGCACCCCCGCCGAGAACACCGCACAAGCCATCCAGAACGAGCGCCGCCAGATCCTGGTCTACCTGGCCGACCCGCGCCGCTCGGACGCCCTGACGCGGCTGCGCAAACTCCAGCGCGACACCGACCAGGAGGTCTTCACCCTCCGCAGCAACGCCCGGGACAGCGGCCTGCGTTCGGACCTCACCGCCGACTCGCGCCGCCGCCTCGACGAGATGACCGACGCCCTGGAGGGCCTGGACAAGATCCGCTCCCAGGTCGAGGACAACACCATCACCCGCGGCGGCGCCTTCCAGGCGTACAACGCCCTCGTCGACCCCTGCTACTCCTTCCTCACCACGCTCAACGGCCTCAAGAACGTCGAACTGGAGACCCAGGGCCGGGCACTTGTGGGCCTCACCCGCGCCCGCGAGTACCTCTCCCGCGAGGACGCGCTGATGGCAGCCGCCATCGCCTCCGGGCAGATGACCAAGGGCGACCGGCGCGCGTTCTCCGACCGCGTCGCCGAGCGCAACCTCACCTACGAGATCAACCTCCAGTCGCTGCCCGCCGAAGAGCGGGAGATCTTCGAGAAGTTCTGGAACAGCACCGACGGACGCACCCTGCGCGCGTACGAGGACACCATCGTCGGCGCGGGCGCCGGCGGCGCCTCCGTCGTCAGCGGCGAACGCTGGGAGAAGGCCACCTCCACGGTGCTGACCACGCTGGAGCGGCTCGGCTACGAGGCGGGCGGCCGCTACCAGCGCCGCGTCGAGCCGGAGGCCACCAAGGTCCTCACCCAGGCCGGACTGATCGGCGTGCTCGGCTTCGCCGCCGTCGTCGGCTCGATCGTCATCTCCTTCCGCGTCGGCCGGGAACTCGTCCGCGACCTCAACGCCGTCCGCAAGGAGGCCAACGAGTCGGCCGGCGTGCGGCTGCCCAGCGTGATGCGCCGCCTCGCCGCCGGCGACGAGGTCGACGTCGAGACCGAGGCGCCCAGGCTGGAGTACCCGCCGGACGAGATGGGCCAGGTCGGGCAGGCGCTCAACACCCTCCAGCGCGCCGCCGTCGAAGCGGCCGTCAAACAGGCGGACATGCGGCGCGGAGTGTCCGAGGTGTTCGTCAACCTCGCCCGCCGCAACCAGGTGCTGCTGCACCGTCAGCTCACCCTGCTGGACACCATGGAGCGCCGCACCGAGGACGCCGACGAGCTCGCCGACCTCTTCCGCCTCGACCACCTCACCACCCGCATGCGGCGGCACGCCGAGGGCCTGGTGATCCTCTCCGGCGCCGCGCCCTCGCGGCAGTGGCGCAAGCCCGTCCAGCTGATGGACGTCGTCCGCGCCGCGGTCTCCGAGGTCGAGGACTACGAACGGATCGAGGTGCGGCGCCTGCCCCGGCTGGCCGTGGACGGCTCCGCCGTCGCCGACCTCACTCACCTGATCGCCGAACTCCTGGAGAACGCCACGGTGTTCTCGCCGCCGCACACCGCCGTGCAGGTACGCGGCGAGCGCGTCGCCAACGGGTTCACCGTCGAGATCCACGACCGCGGCCTCGGCATGCCCGCCGACGCGCTGCTCGACGCGAACCTCCGGCTCGCCGAGACACCCGAGTTCGAACTGTCGGACACCGACCGGCTCGGCCTGTTCGTCGTCTCCCGGCTGGCGCAGCGGCAGGGCGTCCGCGTCTCCCTCCAGCCCTCGCCGTACGGCGGCACCACCGCCGTCGTCCTCATCCCCGGCAGCGTGCTCACCGAGACGCAGGACGGCGCCGACGGCGGCCGCGCCGGGCTCGACGCGGGGGAGGAGACGGGCACGCCCGCGGGCGCCGAGACCCCGGGCCGCAGCGGCCTCGGCGCGCTGAGCCGCGACCCGAAGCCCTCGCTGGAGCGCGGCGGTTCGCCGCGCCCGCTGAAGGGCCCCGTCGAACTGGAGTCGCCGCTCCCGGAGCTGGACGCGCCCGCGGGCGGCGGCCTCTTCGGCAAGGCCGCGGCCGAACAGCACCAGCAGGCCGACGAGGAGACCGAACGCTCCCGCCCCGCGGGCCCCCGCCCCTCGCCCCCGTCCACGGAACCCCCGGTCACGGCGGCGGGGAACGGACGCGGCGAAGCACGCGGCGAGCCCGACGAGTCGTCCGGCCGTCCGGCACCGCTGCCGCGCCGCCGCCGGAACACGCCCGTCCTCGTCTCCGACAACGGCCGCCGCGTCGGCGGCGACCGGCGGGGCGAGCGCGAGGACGACGCCGCCCGGGACCGCACCCGCCGCGCCGGGACCGAGGCCCCCTCGGACCCGAGCCCGGAACCCCGGCGCACCCGCGCCACGGACACCGGGCCCGCGGCGGCCCAGGGCGAGGGCGCCGGCGAGGAGCAGCCCGCCGCCACCGTCGGCGGCCTGCCGCGCCGCGTCCGCCAGGCCAACCTCGCGCCGCAGCTGCGCAAGGACGGCCAGGAGAGCGGCGGCGGGAAGGGCGAGCGCGCGGCGGAGCCGGCGCCCGCGCTGGAGGACCGGGACGCGGACGAGGTCCGCAGCCGGATGGCCTCGCTCCAGCGCGGCTGGCAGCGCGGACGCGCGAAGAACAGCGAGACCGGCGAGAGCTCGGCCGGCACCGGCGGCGCCGCGGGCCCGGAGGGCGACGCGGCGCGGGACACCCGGGGGAACGGCCCCGGGCGTCAGCGGGGGGAGACAGCACCAGGAACGACACCGGAGGGGGACGGTCGATGACCGCACCACAGGCCGCAGCGCAGAACACCTCGGGCACCGGGGAGCTGAACTGGCTCCTCGACGACCTCGTGGAGCGCGTCGGCAGCATCCGCAAAGCCCTCGTACTCTCCGGCGACGGACTGCCCCGTGGCGTCTCGCGGGACCTCACCCGGGAGGACAGCGAGCACCTGGCCGCCGTCGCCTCGGGGTTCCACAGCCTCGCCAAGGGCGTCGGCCGGCACTTCGACGCGGGCAGCGTCCGGCAGACCGTCGTCGAGCTCGACGACGCCTTCCTGTTCGTCACCGCCGCCGGTGACGGCAGCTGCCTCGCCGTCCTCGCCGACGCCGAGTCCGATGTGGGCCTCGTGGCCTACGAGATGACGCTGCTGGTCAAGCGGGTCGGTACGCACCTGAGCACCGCCCCGCGCGGCAGCTCGGACGGCAGGTGAGAGGTGGAGAGGGGCACCCCGCCGGGAGACCGGCGGGACCCGACAAGACGCTGACCGGACGCTGACAGGACGAGGCATGACGGACCGCTGGTTCGACGACGCGGCAGGACCTGTGGTGCGGCCGTACGCCATGACGCGCGGCCGCACCCGGAGCGGAGCCCACGAGGAGCGGCTCGACCTGATCGCTCTCGTGATCGCCGAGGACCCGGAGGCGCCGGACGACGGCGGCCCGGACGCGGGAGCGGACGGGGACGACGCGCTGCTGCACGACACGACCCTCGCCCCCGAGCAGGTCGACATCGTGCTGATGTGCCGCAGCAGCCCCCAGTCCGTGGCCGAACTCGCCACCGACCTCGACCTCCCGGTCGGGGTCGTCCGTGTCCTCGTCGGCGACCTCATCGACGCGGAACTCGTCCGCGTCAGCCGCCCCGTACCCCCGGCCGAGCTGCCGGACGAGAGCATCCTCAGAGAGGTAATCAATGGCCTTCGGGCGCTCTAAGCGCGCGGCACGAAAGAGCGCGCGCACCGAACCGGTGACGCTGAAGATCCTGGTCGCGGGCGGCTTCGGCGTCGGGAAGACGACCCTGGTCGGCGCGGTGAGCGAGATCAAGCCGCTGCGGACCGAGGAGTTGCTGACCGAGGCGGGCCGCCCCGTCGACGACACCGACGGCGTGGAGCAGAAGTCCACGACGACGGTCGCCATGGACTTCGGCCGCATCACCATCAGCGACGGACTGGTGCTGTACCTGTTCGGCACCCCCGGGCAGGACCGCTTCTGGTTCCTGTGGGACGAGCTGTCCCAGGGCGCGCTGGGCGCGGTCGTCCTGGCCGACACCCGGCGGCTGGCCGACAGCTTCGCCGGGGTGGACTACTTCGAGCGCCGGGGCATCCCGTTCACCGTCGCCGTCAACTGCTTCGACGACGCCGAGCGTTACCCGGTGGAGACCGTGCGGGAGGCGCTCGACCTGGACGAGGAGACGCCGGTGCTGCTGTGCGACGCGCGGGAGCGCGACTCGGTGCGGGAGGTGCTCATCTCCGTCGTCGAGCACGCCATGCGCTACAGCGGAACCCACCCGGCCCCCGCCCCCGCCGGCGGCTGACACACGAGTTCCCCGCGCCCCGGAAAAGGGGGCGCGGGGAACCGCGCGACCGGCCCTATCCCGCCGAGTCGTCCGCCCAGCCGAAGCTGCGCTCGACGGCCTTGCGCCACTGCGCGTACTCCCGCTCCCGCTGCTCGGCGCTCATCCGCGGGGTCCACTCGGCGTCCCGCTTCCAGTGCGCGGCGAGTTCGTCCAGGCCGGACCAGACACCGGTGGCCAGGCCCGCCGCGTACGCCGCGCCCAGACAGGTCGTCTCGGAGATCACCGGACGGATCACCGGTACGCCCAGCACGTCCGCCTGATGCTGCATCAGCAGATTGTTGGCCGTCATCCCGCCGTCCGCCTTGAGCGAGGTGATCCGCACCCCCGAGTCCTGGTACATGGCGTCCACGACCTCGCGGGTCTGCCAGCTCGTCGCCTCCAGCACCGCGCGCGCCAGGTGCGCCTTGGTGACGAACCCGGTGAGGCCGGTGATCACGCCCCGCGCGTCGCCCCGCCAGTACGGCGCGAACAGGCCGGAGAAGGCGGGCACGATGTACGCGCCGCCGTTGTCCTCGACGCTGCCCGCCAGTTCCTCGATCTCCGCGGCGTCGCCGATGATGCCGAGCTGGTCCCGGAACCACTGCACCAGCGCCCCGGTGATCGCGATCGAGCCCTCCAGGCAGTACACGGCCTCCTGCCCGCCCAGCTGGTACCCCATCGTCGTCAGCAGCCCGCTGGTGCTGGGCACCGGCCGGGTGCCGGTGTTGAGCAGCAGGAACGAGCCCGTGCCGTAGGTGTTCTTGGCGTCACCCACGCCGAAGCAGGTCTGGCCGAAGACGGCCGCCTGCTGGTCGCCGAGCGCGGACGCCACCGGAACCCCGGCGAACTGCCCGACGGTGCGCCCGTACACCTCCGAGGACGACCTGATCTCCGGGAGCATCGCCGCGGGCAGGTCCATGGCCTCCAGGATCGACTCGTCCCACTGGAGGGTCTCCAGGTTCATCAGCATCGTGCGGCCCGCGTTCGTCACGTCGGTGACGTGCACGCCGCCCTCGGGGCCGCCGGTGAGGTTCCAGATCAGCCAGCTGTCCATGGTGCCGAACGCGATCTCGCCCGCCTCGGCGCGCGCCCGCAGCCCGGGCACGTTCTCCAGCAGCCACATCGCCTTCGGCCCCGAGAAGTAGCTCGCCAGCGGCAGCCCGGTGCGGGCCCGGAAGCGGTCCTGGCCGATGTCGCCGCCCAGCCGGGTGCAGAGCCCGGAGGTGCGGGTGTCCTGCCAGACGATCGCGTGGTGCACCGGCTCGCCGGTGGCCCGGTCCCACAGGACCGTCGTCTCCCGCTGGTTGGTGATGCCCAGCGCGCTCAACTGGTCCGGGCGCAGCCGGGCCTTGGCGAGCGCCCCGGCGACCACCGCCTGCACCTTGGCCCAGATCTCGGTGGCGTCGTGCTCGACCCAGCCGGGCCGGGGGAAGATCTGCCGGTGCTCCCGCTGGTCCACGGCGACGATGCCGCCGCCGGAGTCGAAGACGATGCAGCGGCTGGAGGTGGTGCCCTGGTCGATCGCCGCGACGTAGCGCTCTGTCGTGCCGGAAGTCGTGCCGGAAGTCATGGTGGAAGGTCCCTTGTTCGACGGGATGCGGCGGACGCGGAACGTGCCCGGCCGCCTCAGAAGGCCAGCTGGTAGATCCCGGCCGCCAGCAGCGCCCCGAGGATCGGGCCCGCCACGGGCACCCAGGCGTAACCCCAGTCCGAGGTCCCCTTGTTGGGGATGGGCATCAGGCTGTGCGCGATCCGTGGCGCGAGGTCACGTGCCGGGTTGATGGCGTACCCCGTCGGACCGCCGAGGGACAGACCGATGCCGACGACGAGCAGCGAGACGATCAGCACCTGGGTGCCGGTCTCGGCGAGCGCCTTCGTCGCGCCGAAGGCGAGGATCGGCAGCACCAGCGCGCAGGTGGCGATGGTCTCCGTCGCGAGGTTGGCGGCCGGATTGCGCACCTCGGGGATGGTGGAGAAGATCCCGAGCGTGCCCTGCGAGGTCTCCGGGTCGGCGTTCGCGCCGAACTGCGAGTAGTAGGCGACCCAGGTCAGCACCGCGCCGATGAACGCGCCGAGCAGCTGCGAGCCGATGTACAGCGGCACCTTGCCCCACTCGCCGCTGTCGGCCGCGAGACCGACGGTGACCGCCGGGTTGATGTGGCCGCCCGAGAGCGGCAGGGACGTGTACGCGCCCGCGAGCACGCCGAACCCCCAGCCGAAGGCGATCACGATCCAGCCGGACGCCTGGGCCTTGGAGAAGCGGAGGTTGACGGCGGCGCAGACGCCCGCGCCGAAGAGGATCAGGATCGCGGTGCCGATCACCTCACCCGCGAAGATGTCCCCATTGGAGAATTGGTCCATGCCGGCTCCTAATCCCCGGCCGGGGCCGAGGCGCCGGCCGTCTTGGCGGGTTCGCGTATCCGAGAACGCCCACCGCGTGGAGCCGCGCCGGGAACGGGCCGGCGCGCCGGCTGTCTGCCGTGCCCGCGATCGCCCCGTTCCGCCCGGCTTCCGTGACGAGCGTGACGGCAGTGTTCATCGCAGGTGAGGGACCGTCAAGATTGTGCGCGCACCGGGCGAGCCGGACCGTCCCGGTCGCCCGCCGCCTGACCCGGCACCCGTGCCTGGTCGGGGCCCTCCTCCCCGCGCAGCACCTCGTACCCGCTCTCGCCGGGCCTGCCGCGCACCCAGCTCGACCCGGACAGCGCCTTCGCCGCCTTCTTCAGCGGGGCCAGGCAGGCCGCCGCGTCCGCGGGCCCCTCGACGCCGCCGGGCTCGCAGTGCACGGTGGCCAGCGACATGGTGACCGGCATCCCGCCCGCCGACCAGGGCGTGTCCAGCGCGGCCGCGGCCAGCGCGGCGGGCCCCTCGGGACCGGCGAGCAGCAGGAAGTCGTCACCGCCGATGTGCCCCACCCGGCACTCGGCGTCGCCCTCGGCCGCGGTGGCCAGCGCCTTGCCGACGGCACGGATCAGCTCGTCCCCGGCGGCGAACCCGGCGCCGTCGTTGACCTGCTTGAAGCCGTCGACGTCCAGCCAGCTCAGCGCGAACGCCCGGCCCTGCGCGATGCGTTGCCGCACCTCCGCGTTGACGGAGTCCGAACCGGGCAGCCGGGTCAGCGGGTTCAGCCCGGCCGCCTCCTCCACCCGGGACTCGGCCAGCGCCCGCACGATGTCGGCGAGGTGCACGACGCCCACGCACCGGCCCTCGTCGTCCACCACGGCGACGTCGTCGCCGGTGCGGCTCCGCTCGTCGGCCGCGACCACGTCCAGCGCCTCCCAGGCGGTCGCGCCGGTGCGGACGGTGCGGGGCGGGTCGGCGAGACGCATCGCGGGACGGTCCGCGTGCAGGGCGTGCCCGTACCGGCCGGAGAGGGACAGCAGGAAGCGGGCCCGGTCGACGGTGCGGACCGGGGCGCCGTCCGCGTCGACCAGCACCACGCCCGAGACCTCGGGCGCGCCGGTGAGCAGCGCGCGCACCTCCTCGGCCGAGACGGACACCGGCAACAGGGCCGCGGGCTGGAGGAATTGGGAGACCGGCGGGCCGGCCGGGTCCTGCGGCGGCGCGGCGGGACCGGTACCCGTCGGCCAGTGCACACCCGTCGTGGGCCGGCGCGCGGGCGGCGCGAACAGGTGGCCCTGCGCCAGCTGGGCCCCGGCCGCCCTGGCGGCGGCGCACTGCCGCTCCGTCTCCACCGCCTCGACGGCCAGCAGTGCCCCGACGCCGTCGCACAGCCGCCGCATCGCCGCGACGGCGGCCCGCCGCGCCTCGTGGCCCGGGCTCCCGGACTGCTCCTCGGATGCGTCCTGCCCGCCGTGCGGGTGCGGCCCGTCGTCCTGCGGGACGCGTGCGTCCGCGCCGGGCCCGGGGGAGGTGGGGAGGGACGCGGTGAGGGAGGCGTCGAGCTTGACGATGTCGGGGGAGAGGTCGGCGAGCAGGGTGAGCGGCAGGTCGCCGTCGCCGACGCCGTCGGCGCTGATCCGGAAGCCGTCCTCGCGCAGCGCCCGCACCCCGGCCAGCAGCGCCCGGCGCGGGACGTGCGTGAACGGCGCCCCGACGTCGACGGTGACCTCCCACGGGCGGCGGCCCGCCTCCCGGACGGCCTTGCGCAGGGCCGTCAGGTCGCCGAGCTCGGCGAGGGTCGCGGCGTAGACGTTGACGTGCAGCGGCAGCAGGGTCTCCTGGCGGGCGGCGGCCAGGATGCCCAGGGCCGCGATCTCGCCGTCGAGGCCGGGGGCGCGGCGGGCCGAGGCGAGGACGTTGCCGGTCTCCGGTCTGGCGAGGATCTCCAGCGCTGCCACGGATCCGGTCGCGAGGTTGACGACGGGCTGGAATGCGAAGCGGAGATGGTCCGTCCAGGAAGGCACGGGAGCATGATGACGCCCGCGCACGGGCGGCGTCAGCCGGTTCACCCGTAGTTCACGAGGGATTCCGGAGGGTGCGCCCGCCGGCGTGCGCGGGCCCGCCTGTCAGGAGGTGCGCAGCGGCTGGTGGCGGCCCGCGACGCGGAGGTCGGCCTCCATCGCGGCGGCCGTCTCCCGCAGGTGCGGGAGGAGTTCGCGGCGGGTGTCCTCGGCCGACCCGGTGCCCGAGTGCCGGGCGATGTTGACGGCGGCGAGCACCCGGCCGTCCGCCGCGCGCAGCGGGACGGCGACCGAGCGCAGCCCCTCCTCCAGCTCGTCGCCCACCACGGCGCTGCCCTCGCGGGCCGCCCGCTCGACCAGCGCGGCCAGTTCGGACGGCGCGGTGACGGTGTGCGGGGTGTGCGCCCTGGGGCGGGCCCGCGCCAGCGCGGCAGCCCGCTCCGGCGCCGGGAGCCCCGCGAGCAGGACCCGGCCCATCGCCGTCACGTACGCGGGGAAGCGGGTGCCGGGGGCGATGCTGACGCCCAGCACGCGGCTGGAGTCGACGCGGGCCAGGTACCGGATGTCGGTGCGCTCCGGCTCGTCGAGGACGGTGACGGAAGCGGACTCGTCCACCCGGTCCACCAGGCGCCGCAGATGGGGCTGGACGATGTCGGCGAAGGACAGGCCCGACAGCCGCGCGTGGCCCAGCTCCAGCACCCGGGGCAGCGGCCGGAAGAGCCGCCCGGCCGCCCGCGCGGACCCGTGCGAGGACGGGTCCGTGGCGGCCGCGTACCCGAGGGTCTCCAGGGCGTGCAGCATGCGGCGGGTGGTGGCGCGGGGGAGGCCCGTGGCCTCGGCGAGCGCCGTGAGCGGCAGCCCCGCGCCCCGCGCGCGCCCGAGCGCCCGCAGCACCGCGAGCCCGCGCGCGAGCGACTGCAGATACCCGGCCCCGAGTTCCGCCTTGGCACCGGGCAGGCCGGCGGCGTCCGCGAACCCGCCCCCGCCGTCGGGGCCTTGGACCGGTCCGCCGAGCGCCGCCGTCATCTCCGCCGACGCCTCCCGCAGCCGGGGCAGCACCGCGCGGGCCAGTCCGGGCGCGTCGTGCCGGCTGGTGTGGCTGACGACGCTCAGGGCGCAGGCGGGCGAGCCGTCCGGCCCGTGCACGGGGACGCAGACGGCGACCAGCCCCGGCTCTATCAGCTGGTCGTCCACGGCCCACCCGTCGGCGCCCGCAGCGCCGGCCCGCCGGGCGAACTCCGCCTCGACCGCGCCCGGTTCACCGCCGCCGGCCCCGGGGCGGCGGCGCGGGACGGCGGGGAAGCCCGCGTCGCAGGGGTCCGCCGCGTGCCGCTCGCGCCAGCGCCGCCACCGGGCGGCGTCCCAGGCGGCGGCGAACAGGGCGCCGGGGGCGCAGCGTTCGGCTGGCAGCAGGTCGCCCATGCGGAAGGCGAGGGCCATGGTGCGGCGGCGGGTGGCCTGCGCGACGAACCGGACGCCGTCGCCGTCCGGCACGGCCAGCGACACCGACTCGTCGAGCTCGTCGGCCAGCCGGGCGGCCCGTCCGGCGAGTGCCCCGGGCAGCCCGGAGGCGTCGAGGTAGGCGTTGCCCAGCTCCATCAGCCGGGGTGCCGGTGCCGCCGTCACGCCGTCGAAGTGGACGTAACCGAGGTGGGCGAGGGTGGCGACGACCCGGTCGACGGTCGAGCGCGGCAGGCCGGTGGCGTGCACCAGTTCGGCCGGACGGAAGCGTTCCTTCCCCTGCCCGCCCGGGTCCGCCATCGCCCGCAGCACGGCCAGCCCGCGCTCCAGCGGACGTACGGCCGCCCCGGTCTCCCCTCCCGGCATCGCGCCCCTCCAGCCGTTGGAACTTCGCGCACACCCGTTGACACCGGAATTCCGGTGGACGGAGACTCCGGCGAGCACATTATGAACAGAAGTTCACCAGGCGAACAAGGCGGGGTGCCCGGGCAGTTGAACGCCGCCGCACCCGCCCGCACGGAAGGGGACGACCCCGATGCGCACCACCGTCGGCATCATCGGCGCCGGACCGGCAGGGCTGCTGCTCGCCCGCCTCCTGCACCGCGCCGGAATCGACTCCGTCGTCCTGGAGAGCCGCGACCGGGCCTACGCCGAAGCGCGCCAGCGCGCCGGAATCCTGGAGCAGGGCACCGTCGACGTCCTCCGCGAGTGCGGCGCCGCCGGCCGCATGGACCGCGAGGGGCTCCGCCACGACGGCATCGAACTCCGCGTCGACGGCGCCCGCCACCGCATCGACTTCCCCGCCCTCACCGGCGGCCGCTCCGTCATGGTGTACGCGCAGACCGAGGTCGTGAAGGACCTCATCGCCCTCCGGGCCGAGGACGGCGGACCGCTGCTGTTCGGCGCCACCGCCCTCGCCGTCGAGGACGCCGAGTCGGACGCCCCGCGCGTCCGCTTCACCCACGAGGGCCGCGAGGACGTCCTGGAGTGCCGCTACGTCGTCGGCTGCGACGGCTTCCACGGCGTCTCCCGCACCGCCGTCCCCGCGCACGTCTCCCACGTCTTCGGCCGCGACTACCCGTACGGCTGGCTCGGCGTCCTGGCCGACGTGCCGCCCTCCAGCGACGAACTGGTCTACGCGGCCCACGAACGGGGCTTCGCGCTGCTCAGCATGCGCTCGCCCGAGGTCTCCCGGCTCTACCTCCAGGTGCCCGACGGCACCGACGCCGCGGACTGGAGCGAGCAGGAGATCTGGGAGGAGCTCGACCGCCGCCTCGCCACCCACGACGGCTGGACCCTCCGCCGCGGGCCCGTCACCGCCAAGTCCGTGACCCCGATGCGCAGTTACGTGCACGAGCCGATGCGGCACGGGAACCTGTTCCTCGCCGGGGACGCGGCGCACATCGTCCCGCCCACCGGCGCCAAGGGCCTCAACCTCGCCGTGGGCGACGTCGTCACCCTCGCCCGGGCCCTGGCCCACGAGCGGCGCACCGGCTCCGCCGCCCGCCTGGAGCGCTACTCGGCCGACTGCCTCCGCCGCGTCTGGCAGGCCGAACGCTTCAGCTACGGCATGACGACGATGCTGCACACCGACCCCGGCGCCGACCCCTTCGAGCGGCGGCTCCGGCGGGCCCGGCTCGACCGGGTCGTCACCTCCCGCACCGCGCGCGCCGAACTCGCCGAGCAGTACACCGGGCTGCCCCTGCCCTGACCGAGCTCCACCCCGTCCCGTCCCCGGCAGAAACGAGAGCCGCCATGTCCCCGTCCCCGAACGGTCCTTCGGCCGCGCCGCCGGCGCGGGGCCACGACTTCAGGTCCGTCGCCCCCGTCCTCGCCCTGTGCTGGCTCGCCGTCTTCTTCGACGGGATGGACGTCAACATCTACGGCGCCGTCATGCCGCACCTGCTCGACGACCCGGGCCTCGGCCTCACCGAGAGCGCGGCGGGCAGCATCGGCAGCTGGACCACGGCGGGCATGCTCGTCGGCGCCCTCGCCGCGGGCAACGTCACCGACTGGCTGGGCCGCAGGCCCGTCCTGGTGTGGAGCATCGTCCTCTTCTCCGCCGGCTCCGCGCTCTGCGCGCTCGCGCCCACCGCCGAAGTCTTCGGCGGCGGACGGTTCCTGGCCGGGCTCGGCCTCGGAGGGCTGATGCCCACCTGCCTCGCGATGGTCGCCGAGTTCGCGCCGCCGCGGCGGGCCGCGCTGGCCATGGGCCTGCTGATGACCTCGTACCACGCGGGCGGCATGGCCGCCACCGGCCTTGGGCTCGCCCTCGGCCCGCTCGACCCGCAGCACGGCTGGCGCTGGGTGTTCTGGGCCGGCGCCCTGCCCGCCGTCGTCGCCGTGCCGCTGCTGCTCAGGTACCTTCCCGAGTCGCCGGGCGTGCTCCTCGCACAGGGCCGCCGCGCCGAGGCCGACGCGCTCGCCGACCGGTACGGCATGGCACGCCCCGCCGCCGCCGAGGCGCCCGAAGGCGGGGCAAAGGGCCGGCTCGCCGCCGTCGCCGCGCTGTTCCGCGGCGAACTGCGCTGGGCGACACCGCTGTTCTGGGCCGCGGCCTTCTGCGGGCTGCTGCTGGTCTACAGCGTCAGCACCTGGCTCCCGCAGCTGATGCGCGCCTCCGGCTACGGCACGACCTCCTCCGTCGCCTTCCTGATGGTGATCAACGCGGGCGGCATCGTCGGCATGCTGATCGCCGGACGCACCGCCGACCGGTTCGGCGCGGTACGGGTCGCCGCGATCTGGTTCGTGCTCACCGCCGCGGGCACCCTGCTGCTCACCTTCCCGCTGCCGCTGGCCGTCGCGTACGTCGTCGTCTTCCTCACCGGCATCTGGCTGTTCAGCGCGCTGACGATGGTCTACGCGGCGAGCGACGCCACCTACGGGCCGAGCGAGCGGGCCGCCGGGCTCGGCTGGATCACCGGGGTGGGCCGCAGCGGCGCCATCGTCGGCCCGTGGCTCGGCGGGGTCGTCCTCGCGGGCGGCAGCGCCGGGTGGGGCTTCCTCACCTTCGCGCTCGCGGGCGCCGTCGGCGCGCTGGCCATCGCCCTCGTCCCCGCCGTCCGCCGCCTCGGCCGCGCACCCGCAGCCCGCGAACCGGCACCGGCGGACAACCCGGCCTGAACGGGGGCGCGTCCGGGCCGCCTCAGTGCGCGGCGAAGCGGTCCAGGGCGGCCAGGACGTGGGCGGCGGTGGCGTCGGTGCCGAGATGGCCCGCGTCCTCGACAACGGTCAGCTCCGCGTCCGGCCAGGCGCGGGCCAGCTCCCAGGCCGTGCGCAGCGGGCCGCCCAGGTCGAGACGGCCGTGGATCAGCACGCCCGGGATGCCCGCCAGCCGTCCGGCGTCGCGGAGCAGCGCGCCCTCCTCCAGCCAGGCGCCGTGCGCGAAGTAGTGCGCGGCGATCCGCACCAGCGCCGTCCGCGCCGCGGGCGGCCGGTCGCCGTACGGGCGGGAGGCGTTGCCCGTCTCGCCGGAGAGGACCGCGTCCTCCCAGGCGCACCAGTCGGCGGTGGCCCGCTCCCGGACGGCGGCCTCGGGATGGTTGGTCAGCGCCGCGTAGGCCGCGACGACGTCGCCGTCCGGGGGTGTGCCGGCGCCCGCGAGGAAGCGTTCCCACTGCTCGGGGAAGAACCGGCCCACGCCCCGGTAGAGCCAGTCGATCTCCGAGCGGCGGGTGGTGGTGACGGCGGGGACGACGATCTGCGTGACCCGCTCCGGGTGGGCCTCCGCGTACGCCAGGATCAGCGTCGACCCCCACGAGCCGCCGTACAGCAGCCACCGCCCGATGCCCAGGTGCTCCCGCAGCCGCTCCATGTCGGCGACCAGATGACGCGTGGTGTTGTGCCGCAGGTCCGTGGCCGGGTCGGCGGCGTGCGGGGTGCTGCGGCCGCAGCCGCGCTGGTCGAAGAGGACCACCCGGTACCGCTCGGGGTCGAAGCAGCGCCGGGCGCCCGGACCGCACCCCGAGCCGGGGCCGCCGTGCACGACCAGCGCGGGCTTGCCCGCCGGGTTGCCGCAGACCTCCCAGTACACGAAATTCCCGTCGCCGACGTCGAGCATCCCCGTCTCGTACGGCTCGACCGGCGGATAGAGCGTGCCCATGCGCGGACCTCCCGGGACGGCTAGGGGGCGCGGGCCAGTCAAGCAGACGCCGGGAGCCGGGCGGCAGGGTGCGCGGAGAGCCCGTACGCGGGGTGTCTACCCTCGGTGGACGATGAACGACAGCAGCCGCGCGGGCCGGACGAAGCCAGGACCCGGCGCACAGACGGGAACCGGCCCCGCGGACGCCGGACACCCCACGCCCCCGGACCCCGGCCCGGCCCCCTCGCGGAAGGACGGCCTCCGGGAGCGGTCCCGGAGCCTGTGGCGGGCGGTGCGGAGGCCGGTCGCCGCCGACTGCTGGACCACCGCCCTCGTGCTCCTGCTCTCGGTGTACGCCAGCACCAAGAACCCCTACCTCGGGCCCGCGCCCGAACCGTGGGGCAACCATCTCCTCGCCGCGCTGGGCGCCTTGCCGCTCCTCGCGCGCCGCCGCTTCCCCGTGGCCGTCGCGCTCGTCTCGCTCGCGGGCGCCGTCACCCAGGCGTCCCCCTTCGCCGGGCTCTTCGCCTTCTACGCGGCCGGCGCCTACCGGCACACCAGGAGCCAGGCCCTCACCTGGGCGCTGGCGGGCGTCGGCCTGCTCGCCTTCGCCCCGTGGGACAGCCTCCCGGCGCTCACCCTGGGCGAGTTGGCCGGCTGGCTGTTCCGCTTCGCCGTGCAACTCCTGGTCCCGCTGCTCATCGGCCTGTACGTGCGGGAGCGCCGCGCGGTGCACGCCGCGCTGCTGGAGCGGGCCGAGCGCGCCGAGCGGGAGCAGCGGCTGATTGCGGAGGCCGCCCGCGTCGAGGAACGGGCCCGTATCGCGGGGGAGATGCACGACGTGGTCTCGCACCAGGTGAGCCTGATCGTCGTGCACGCCAACGCGCTGGAGGCCGTCGCCCACGACCCGGAGACCAGCAGGCAGGCGGCCGCCACCATCCGCACGGCGGGCCGGCAGGCGCTGCACGAACTGCGGGAGATGCTCGGTGTGCTGCGGCGCGACGGCGAGGAACCGGCACGCGGCACCGGGTCCGCCGAAGGGACCGGCGACGCCCCGTCCGCCGAGGAGCAGCGGGCGCGGCCCACGCTGGAGCAGGCCGGCGGACTGGTGGCCGCCTCGCGCGCCGCCGGACTGCCCGTCACCCTGCGGGCCGAGGGCGAGCGGCGCACGCTGCCCGACCCGGTGGAGCGCGCCGCGTACCGGGTGGTGCAGGAGGCGCTGACCAATGTGCACAAGCACGCGCCCGGCGCGGAGACCGAGGTCCGGCTCGGCTACGGGCGGCGGGAGCTGCGCGTCGAGGTCACCAACGGGCCCGCCGAGGGCCACGGTCCGGACGCCGGGGGAGCGGACCTGCTGCCCAGCGGCGGGCACGGGCTGATCGGGCTGGGCGAGCGGGTCCGGCTGTCCGGGGGCGCGATCGACACCGGCCCGCGCCCCGGCGGCGGCTTCCAGGTCCTGGCCACCCTCCCGGTGCCGGCCGAGAACTGAGCCGGGCCGAACCGGCGTCAGCAGCACTCCCCTCCGCCCGGGCGCGGGGTCAGCCGGCCCGGCGCGTACGTCGGGCGCTGCGGCCAGCCCGCGGGGGAGTCCTCCCACGCCTCCTGGCGGCCGTACGGGGTCAGGTCGAGGAAGTGGTACGGGGCGAAGAGCTGGTCGAGGCCCCGCGCGTAGGCCGAGTAGGTGTGGAAGACCTCGTCCCCGTCCCGCAGGAACACGCTGTTGCCCGGCAGGTCGCCGCGCATCGCCTCCTCCGGGAAGCCCGAGGCCGACAGCTCCTCCTTGGTGCGGTAGTTGTACTCGACGGGGGCGACGCGCTCGTCCAGCGAGACGTGGAAGTCGTACGGGAAGTCGCCGCCCGCCGAGGAGTACCAGGGGAAGGTCCAGCCCCGCTCGCCGCGGTAGCTCTCGATCGAGGCCAGCGGCGCCCGCGACACACAGACGAAGGTGACGTCCCGCTCCTGAAGATGCGCCAGGAACGCGGGGGTGAAGTGCAGTTCGGCCGCCGCGGTGCAGCTGGGGCAGCCCCGGTCCTCCTCGTCCCGCCACATGAAGTGGTGCACGTACAGCTGGCTGCGGTCGCCGAACAGGTCCCGCAGGCCGACCGTGCCGCCGGGGCCCTCGAAGAGGTACTCCTTCTCGATCCGGACCATCGGCAGTCTGCGGCGCCTGGCGTTCAGCGCGTCCTGCGCGCGGCGCAGCCGCTTCTCCTCGGCCAGCAGCTCCTTGCGGGCCCGGAGCCACTCCTCCCTGCCGACCACGTCGGGGCGCCGTACTCCCTCGGGAAGTGCCATCTCTCCGCTCTCCGTTCTCCGTCGGCCGTCACGCGAGGCGTCACGGGGTGCACGGGGAACGACCGCCGGACCCGCCGGGAATCATCGGCGTCGCTGCCTCACCGCACGTGCCGCACGTACCGTTCGGCGGTCTCGGCCAGGACGCGCGCGCCGTCGCGGGCCCACAGGCCCTCGTTGAAGATCTCCACCTCGACGGGGCCCGCGTAGCCCGCCGCGTCG
This sequence comes from Streptomyces sp. HNM0574, assembly GCF_012726235.1. Lineage (GTDB taxonomy): Bacteria > Actinomycetota > Actinomycetes > Streptomycetales > Streptomycetaceae > Streptomyces. The sequence continues at coordinate 78,971 of NZ_JAASAH010000018.1, read as the reverse complement.
GCCTGGGCGCGCAGCCCGCGCAGGTCGATCACCCCGTCCCCGAGCTGCCCGCGCCCGGTCAGCACGCCCTCGGGCAGCGGCGTGACCCAGTCGGCGACCTGGAACAGCGCGATCCGTCCGCCGCGTCCGGCCCGCGCGATCTGCCGGGCCAGCCCGTCGTCCCACCACAGGTGGTAGGTGTCCACCGCGACGCCGACCTCGGCGGCGGGGAAGCGCTCCGCCAGGTCGAGCGCCTGCCCGAGGGTGGAGACGGCGCAGCGGTCCGCCGCGTACATCGGGTGCAGCGGCTCGACGGCGAGCGTGACGCCCCGCTCCCGCGCGTACGGGGCCAGTTCGCCCAGCGCGTCCGCGATCCGTTCCCTGGCGCCCGGCAGGTCCCGGCTGCCCGGCGGCAGACCGCCCGCGACGAGGACGAGGACGCCGGTGCCGAGCGCGGCGGCCTCGTCCAGCGCCCGCCGGTTGTCCGCGAGCGCCCGCTCGCGCGCCTGCGCGCCGGGGTCGGTGAGGAAGCCGCCCCGGCACAGCGAGGTGACGGTCAGCCCCGCGTCCCGCACCAGCCGCGCCGCGCGCTCCGGGCCGTACTCCCGCACCGGCCCGCGCCACAGTCCGACGCCGGGGACGCCGAGCCGGGCGAGGTGCTCCGTGAGCTCGGGCAGCGGGAGCTGCTTGACGGTCTGCTGGTTGATGGAGAGACGTGCGTAGTCACCCGTCATGGCCGGACTCCGTGGAGGTCGAGCAGCTGCCGCATGCGGTGCCGGGCGAGGCCCGGGTCGGGGAACAGGCCGATCCCGTCGGCCAGTTCGTAGGCGCGGGCCAGATGGGGGAGCGAACGGGCCGACTGGAGGCCGCCCGCCATCACGAAGTGCTCCTGGAACCCGGCCAGCCAGGCGAGCAGCACCACGCCCGTCTTGTAGTAGCGGGTCGGCGCCGCGAACAGGTGCCGGGCCAGGGGAACCGTCGGGTCGAGCACCGCGCGGAATGCCGCCGTCCCGCCGGTGTCCAGGTGGCGTACCGCGCGGGCGGCGAGCGGCGCGAGCGGGTCGAAGACGCCGAGCAGCGCGTCGCTGAAGCCCTCCGCGTTGCCCTCGACGAGCTCCGGGTAGTGGAAGTCGTCGCCGGTGTAGCAGCGCACCCCCGCCGGCAGCGCGCGCCGCAGCGCCCGCTCGCGCCCGGGGTCGAGCAGGGACACCTTCACCCCGTCGACCTTCTCCGGGTGCGTGGCGACGACGCGGAGGAAGGCGGCGGTGGCCTCGTCCAGGTCCGGGCTGCCCCAGTAGCCCGTCAGCGCCGGGTCGAACATCGGCCCCAGCCAGTGCAGCACCACAGGCTCCGCCGCCTGCCGCAGCAGGTGCCCGTACACCCCGGCGTAGTCCTCCGGGCCGCGCGCCGCGGCCGCCAGCGCGCGGGACGCCATCAGCACCGCCCGCGCACCGGCCGCCTCGACCACCTCCAGCTGCTCCTCGTACGCGGCCCGCACCGCCGCCAGGTCCGCGGTGCCGGGCGGGAGTTGATCCGTACCGGCCCCGCAGACGAGGGCGCCGCCGACGGCCCGCGCCTCGGCCGCCGAACGCCGGATCAGCCCGGCCGCGCCCGCCCAGTCCAGGCCCATGCCGCGCTGCGCGGTGTCCATCGCCTCGGCGACGCCCAGCCCGTGCGCCCACAGGTGCCGCCGGAACGCGAGCGTGGCCTCCCAGTCCAGCCGCGCCGGCCCGTCCGGCGAGGTCTCCGCGTACGGGTCGGCGACCACGTGCGCGGCGGCGAACACGGCGCGCGCACGGGGCGGTTGGGCCACCTCGGTCGGGCCGACGGCGGGTTCGGTGCGCGGGACGTACGTACGCAGCTCCCCGTTCCCGTCCGGGAGCCGGATGCCCGCGCTCACAGGGACAGCTCCGGGACGGCCATCCGGCGGCCCCCGGCCGAGGAGGCCAGCGCCAGTTCGGCCAGCTGCACTCCGCGCGCCCCGGCCACGAGGTCCCAGGGGAAGGGGGTGCCCCGCGCCACGTGCCGGAGGAAGTGCTCCCACTGGGCCTTGAACGCGTTGTCGAACTCCCCGTTGTCCGGCACCTCCTGCCACTGCTCCCGGAAGGAATCGCCCGCCGGAAGGTCCGGGTTCCACACGGGCTTCGGCGTCACCGACCGGTGCTGCACGCGGCACCCGCGCAGCCCGGCGACGGCCGAACCCTCCGTGCCGTCCACCTGGAACTCCAGCAGCTCGTCCCGGGCGACGCGCACCGCCCACGAGGAGTTGATCTGCGCGACGATCCCGCCGTCCAGTTCGAGGACGCTGTACGCCGCGTCGTCCGCGGTCGCCGCGTACGGCTCGCCCCGCTCGTCCCGGCGGCGCGGGATGTGCGTCGTGGCGAGCGCCTGCACCGAGCGGACCGGGCCGAACAGCTCGTGCAGCACGTACTCCCAGTGCGGGAACATGTCGGCGACGATGCCGCCGCCGTCCTCCGCGCGGTAGTTCCAGGACGGGCGCTGCGCCTCCTGCCAGTCGCCCTCGAAGACCCAGTAGCCGAACTCGCCGCGCACGGACAGCACGTGGCCGAAGAAGCCGCCGTCCACCAGCCGCTTCAGCTTCCGCAGCCCCGGCAGGAACAGCTTGTCCTGCACCACGCCGTGCCGGACGCCGGCGGCCCGCGCGCTCCTGGCCAGCTCCAGCGCGCCCGCCAGGTCCGAAGCGGCCGGCTTCTCCGCGTAGACGTGCTTGCCCGCCGCGATCGCCCGGCGCAGCGCCTCCTCGCGGGCCACTGTCACCTGTGCGTCGAAGTAGACCTCGACGGACGGGTCGGCGAGCACGGCGTCCAGGTCGGTGGACCACTCGTCCAGCCCGTACCGTCCGGCCAGTTCCGCCAGCGCGTGGCCGCGCCGGCCGACCAGCACGGGTTCGGGCCACAGCACCTCGCCGTCCCCCAGGTCGAGCCCGCCCTGTTCGCGGAGTGCCAGGACCGATCTGACCAGGTGCTGGCGGTGGCCCATCCGTCCGGTGACGCCGTTCATGGCGATCCGCACCGTCCTGCGTGTCACGTGACCCGTCCTCCTCGTCCGTCCACCGGATACGACCCGATACGTACCCGCCGAGGAGAGCTGTGCCCCGTCCGCGTCAGCCCGTTCGCTCCCCGTCCCGGAAGAGCCGGCCGAGCTGGTGGCGGAGGACGGCCGCGGCGGAGCCGGGGTCCCGCTGGCCGCTGAGGACGGCGGTGCCGAGCCCGGCCGACAGGGCCAGCAGGGCGACGGCCTCGGTCCGCGCGTCGAGCCCCGGCTCGGTGAGGCCCTGCCCGGCCGCCTCCTCCAGCAGCCCGGCGACCAGGTCCTCGGCGGCGTCCGGCCTGCTGAGGAAGGGCTGCGCGGCCAGCGCCTCGTCCGTCACGGCGAGCACCGCGTACGAGGTCCAGACGAGGTGGAAGGTGCGGCTCTCCTCGTCGGCCGGCAGCGAGACCATGAGCAGCGCGTCGATCTTCTCGCGCGGGCCCGGGTCCTCCCCGGCCTCGGCGAGCCGGGCGGCGACGCGGCGGCCGAACTCGTCGGCGAGGTACTGGAGTCCGTGGTGCAGCAGCTTCTCCTTGGTGTCGAAGTAGTACTGCACCAGCCGCACCGACACCCCGGCCTCCTCGGCCGTGTCCCGCATCCGCACGGCGTGCAGCCCGCGCCGCCCCGCCACCCGGACGAGGGCCGCGGCGATCTCCCCGCGCCGCTCGTCGTGGTCCACACGCCTGCTCATCGGCCGGTCTCCTCCTCGCTGGCTCCGGTGCGCGCGCGGGCCGCCGGGGCCCGCACCCTGAGATGGTACCGCCGTACCACCACAGTGGTACCGTCGTACCACGAGAGAGTGACGCTCCCCAGGAGGTGCACCGTGTCCGAATCCGTGACCCGCGAGGGTGTCCCGGCCGACGTCGGCCGCTACGTCGACGAGGCGCTGCGCGACCGCTACTTCGCCGCCTGCGACGCCGTCTACGCGCTGGGCGCGCCCGCCGTCGCGGAGACCGACGTGGAGACCCGCGCGGGCACCACCCACGTCTACCGGTACGGGCCGACCGAGGGGCCGGCGGCCGCCCGCACCCCCGTCGTCCTGGTGCACGGCTCGGGCAGCTGCTCCGCGATGTGGTACCCGAACACGCCCGCGTTCGCCGCCGAACGCCCGGTCTACGCCGTCGACACCCCCGGCGACCCCGGCCGCAGCGTCCAGCGCGAGGCCGTCCACCAGCCCGAACGCGCCGCGGCCTGGCTGGAGGAGACGCTCGACGGGCTCGGTCTCGACCGCGTCCACCTCGTCGGCAGCTCCTACGGCGGATGGCTCGCGCTGAACCAGGCGCACCGCGCCCCCGGCCGCCTCGCCTCCGTCACCCTGCTCGATCCCGGCGGGCTGGAGAAGGTCGGCCTCCGCTTCTTCGCCTGGATCTTCGCCGGCTACTTCGCGACCTTCGCGCCCCGCGCGCTGCGCCCCCGGCTGGCCGCCTGGCTGGAACAGCCCGTCCTCGTCGTCCCCGAACTGCGGGCCATGATCCGCGCCGGGGTGCGCGCCCACCGCATCCGGCGCCCGGCGCCGCTCCCGCTCACCGAGGACGAACTGCGCACCCTCCGCACGCCGTTGTACCTGGTGCTCGGCGAGCGGAGCCTGCTGGTGCACCCCCGGCGCCAGGCGGAACGGGTGCCGCGGCTGGTGCCGGGGGCGCGCGCCGAGATCGTCCGCGCCACCGGGCACGGGCCGCAGATCGACCACGCCGAGCAGGTCAACCGCCGGATCCTGGACTTCCTCGACTCCGTCGGCTGACCGGGGGTCAGAACGGGTACTGCGCCTGCTCGGTGGCCAGGGTGACCCAGCGGGTGTTGGAGAACGCCTCGATGCCCCAGCGCCCGCCGAACCGGCCGTACCCGCTGGCCTTGAACCCGCCGAACGGCGCCTGCGGTTCGTCCGCCACCGACTGGTCGTTGACGTGCACGATCCCGGTGCGGATCCGGCGGGCGACGCGCAGCCCGTGGGTGCCGTTCTCCGTGATGACGCCGGCGGTGAGCCCGTTCTCGGTGTCGTTGGCCAGGGCGACGGCCTCGTCGTCGGTGCCGAAGGTGTCGATCACGCACACCGGGCCGAACGCCTCGCCGTGGTACAGCTCCGCGTCCCGCGGCACGCCGGTGAGCACCGTCGCCGGGTGCACCGCGCCCTCGGGCTCGCCGCCGCCGGTGAGGACGGTGGCGCCCTTGGCGACCGCGTCCGCGACCAGCGCGGCGACCCGGCGGGCCGCGTCCCGGCTGACCAGCGGGCCGATCACGGTGCTCGGCTCGCCCGGGTCACCGGCCGGGAGGCCGCTCACCTTCTCGGCGAGCCGGGCGCTGAACTCGCCGGCCAGCGACTCGTGCACCAGGACCCGGTCGCCGGACATGCAGATCTGCCCGGCGTTCATGAAGACGCCGAAGGTCACGGCGTCCACCGCGTAGTCCACGTCCGCGTCGTCGAGGACGACGACGGCGTTCTTGCCGCCCAACTCCAGGACGGCGGGCTTGAGATGGCGCGCAGCGTGGGTGCCGATGATGCGGCCGACGTGCGTCGAGCCGGTGAAGTTGACCGCCCGCACCCGGGGGTCGGCGACCAGGGTCTCGGCGATCTCCGCCGCGTCCGCCGGGTCGTTGGTGACGACGTTCAGCACGCCGTCCGGGAGCCCGGCGTCCCGCAGCACGTCGGCGACGAACAGGCCGCAGGCCAGCGGCGCGTCCTCGCTGGGCTTCATCACCACCGTGTTGCCCGCGGCGAGCGCGGCGGCCACCGAGCGCACCCCGAGGATCACCGGCGCGTTCCACGGCGAGAAGGCCGCCACCACGCCGACCGGCTCCCGCACGGCGAGGCCGAGCTTGCCCGTCTCCTGCGAGCTGAGCACCTCGCCGCGGGGCGCCGTCACGGCGGCGCCGGCCTCGCGGAGGATGTTCGCGCCCAGCCGCACGTTGAACAGGGCCCAGGGCCGGGCGCCGCCCGCCTCCCGCGCCATCAGCTCCACGGCCTGCTCGCCCCGGGACTCCAGCAGGTCGGCGGCGTCCAGCAGGATCTTCCTGCGGGCGAAGGGGTCGAGCGCTGCCCAGGCGTCGAAGGCGGCCTGGGCCGCGTCCACGGCGCGGGTGACGTCCTCGGGTCCCGCGGCGGCCACGGTGGCGTACACCTCGCCGGTGTAGGGGTCGACGTCCTCGGCCGTGCGTCCGGAGGCGGCGGGGGAGTCCTTGCCGTCGATCAGCAGCTCGCGCTGGAGGGTCATGAGACGGGGTCCTTCGGGGTGCGGGGGCGGTGCGGTGCGGCCCGGGAGCGACGGCCGCAGGGCCTTGTTCGCCTGGTGAACTCGCGTTCACTCGGACCTGCCCGCAGTGTCCGCCCGTTCCCCGGGCGCGTCAACGCGACCCGGCGGGCGGCTGTCACCCCCGGCTGCGGGACGCCGAAAACCCCGGCGCGGAAAGGGAGTTGGCGCGGGCGCGAACCGGGAAGACTCCGGGGAACCCGCGCGACGGCGGCGCCCCGGGGCGCCCCACCCGTCCCGGGGAGTTCATCGGGTGGCCGGCGCACGCGCGTGTCCGTGCCGCCGGCCCGACGCGGAAGGGGGCCGCGTGACGGAGGTCGTCGTGGTGGTGCTGGGGGCGCTCCTGCTCCTGTACCTGACCGGGCGCTACGGGCGCTCCGAGGACGAGGACGACGCCGGGGACGGGAGCGGCGCCGCGCCCCGCACCACCCTCCCCGGCAGGGGCAGGAGCGGCGGAGGCGACGGCTGAGGGGGCCGGGCTACTCCCCGGCGTAGTTCCCGTTGCTCCAGGCGAAGACCTGGCCGCCCTTCTCCAGGACGCGGAACTCGTACATCTCCGAGCAGTCGGCGCGCCCGTCGCCCTCCTCCGGCTCCGCCGTGAACCAGGAGGCGCGCAGCTTCGGGCCCTCGACGAAGCCGCCGGCCCTGCATTTCTTCAACTCGCCCGGGTCCAGCGGGGTGTCGCCGAGGTCGAAACGTATGAGCTCCGCGTTCCCCGTCGTCTCGATCTTGACCTTCACCTCGGTGGCGTCCTCCGGGACCCAGCCGGGGAGGACGAACCTGCCCTCGCCGTCCCCGGATTCCGGCGCTTCGGCCGCCGTGGGGAACGTCTTGACGCGCTCCTTCAGAACCACGTCGTTGAACGTGTCGGGAAAGCTCTCGTTGTGTTCCTTCAGCATCGGGGACCCGACGGTGAAGAGCCCCCACAGCAGGACACACGCGGCCACGGCGATCACAGGTCGTTTCATCCGCCCATTGTCCACGGGGCGCCGGACACCCCTCCGGCCGGGCTCAACTCCCGTCCGCCCCGGCGGAGTCGACGGCGCCCGCGCCCGCCTGCCGGGCCGCGGACGCGAGCTCCTGGAGGGCGTCCAGATGCCGGGCCAGTGCCTCGTGCCCGTCCGGGGTGAGGGAGAGCCAGGTACGGAAGCGCCGGCCGACGGACCCCTTGCGGATGTCGAGGTAGCCGACGGTCTGGAGATTCGACGCGGCCTTGCTGAGCACCGAGTCGGACACCTGGCAGTAGTCCCGCAGGGTCCCGAACTCGGCCTCCTCGCAGGCGGACAGGAACGCGGCCACGGCCAGCCGGGTCGGATGCCGGAACGCCCCGTCCAGCGCGCCGGGCGCCGGGGACGTCACGCGAGCTCCCGCAGCTTCCGCCGGACCGTGACGTTCCGCAGGACGCACTGGCCCCAGGTCCACAGCCCGAGCGCCGTGCCGGTGATCCCGAGCGACACCTGCTCGCCGAGGCCCAGGGCCAGCGTGCACACCCCCCACACTCCGGCGAACACCACGACCCCGGCCACCGCGGCCCCCCGCCGTCGGCTGTGCGAGCGCGGCACCAGCACGCCCGAGCGGCGGCGCCGTATCCGCCCGAGCGCGATCGCGGCCAGCAGGACCGGCAGGCCGACCAGGGGCCACAGGCCGATCCCGTCCGCGTCGTACACCGCGCCCATGCCGATTCCGTAGGCCGACAGAAGGAGCGCGCCCGCCGGGCCGTACCAGGCGGGCGACAACTGGGCCTGGAGCAGGGCCCGTTCGCGCGCCGCCTCGGCCTCCCGCAGGTCGCCGCTCGCGGCGGCCGCCGCCTCCGCCCCTCCCAGGGCGTCGGTCTCCCCGGCGGGTGCGGGTGCTGCGGGGTCGCCGTGCTGTGCGGGCATACGGGCCTGGCCTTTCGTGAGCGGAGCGCGCGGCGGTCCGGCGACCGCCGCGTACTTGCCACTCTTTCAAGGACTTTCCAAAAAGGAAAGCCCGCTGTGGGGGCGGGAGTTCAGGCCGTCCCGGGGGCGAGGGGACCGTCCGCGCCGAAGGCCAGGGACGCGAAGCGTTCGCCGATGCGGCGGTGGGTGGCCGCGTCCGGGTGGAGACCGTCGGGCAGCGGGAGTTCGGCGAAGTCGGCCTCGCCGTACAGCTCCCGCCCGTCGAGGTGGTGCAGGTGCGGGTCCTCGGCCGCGCGCTGGGCGACGACGCGGGCCAGCTCCTCCCGGATGACGTTCAGCGTCAGCTTGCCGCTCGCCCGCTCCGCCGGGTCCCCGGCCGCGCGGAACCGGATGCGCCCCTCGTCCATGCCGCTGAAGTCGGGGACGCCGGGCCCCGGGGTGTCCTCGTGGATGGGGCACAGGACGGGCGAGATCACCAGCAGCGGGGTGTCCGGATGCCCCTCGCGGACGGTGTCGAGGAAGCCGTGCACGGCGGGGGTGAAGGCGCGCAGCCGCATCAGGTCGGCGTTGACCACGTTGAGGCCCAGCTTGAGGCTGATCAGGTCGGCCGGGGTGTCCCGCAGGGCGCGGGCGGTGAACGGGTCGAGCAGCGCGGCGCCGCCCAGGCCGAGATTGACCAGCTCGACGCCGCCCAGCGAGGCGGCCAGCGCGGGCCAGGTGCTGGTGGGGCCCGCCGCGTCGGAACCGTGGCTGAGCGAACTCCCGTGGTGCAGCCACACCGGGCGGCCGGTCTCGCCGAGCGGCGGCGCGGGCTCCACGGGGGCGTCGGTGCGCAGCGCGATCAGCCGGGTGATCTCGTTGTACGGCAGCCAGATCTCGACGTGCTTGCTCCGCGCGGGCAGGCCGGTGAACCGGACGGTGCCGGGCGGCCCGGGCAGGGTCTCGGCGGTGCCCGCGGTCATGTCGATCCGCAGCACGTTCCCGCCCGGGACGCTGTCCTCCCCGGCGGGGCGGCCGTCGACGAGCAGCTCGTACCGCCCGTCCGGGCGCTCCGGGGCGCCCACGTAGCTGTTCCTGGTGCGGTGCGCGTCCAGCTCGACGACGGTGGCCCGGGTGCGGAACGCCAGCCGGACGCCCGAGGGCTGGGCCTCGGCCATCGCCACCTGTCCGTCGGGGAACTGGGCGCGGGCCCGCGCGGGGAGCCGGTGCGGCAGCAGCCCGTCCGGGGTGGATTCCACCTCCAGGGCGCCGCGCAGGAGCGGGGCGGTGACGGGGGTGGTGATCAGGTCCGCCGATCCGGGGGAGGGGGAGCCGGAGGCGGGGTCGTGCGGAGAGTTCATGGGCTCACCCTGTCAACCGCACACCTGTTCCGCACCTCCTTTCCGGCACGGCCGCGCTCACCGAGGAGCGGCCAGCACCGCCGCGAGACCCTCCCGCAGGTCCTCGACGAAGTACCCGGGAACCTCCAACGACGGGAAATGGCCCCCGGCTTCGGGAGTCCGCCAGCGGACGATCCGCCGGTACCGCTCCTGTGCCCAGGGGCGGGGGCACTTCTCGATGTCCCGGGGATACACGGTGATCGCCGTCGGGACGTCGACCCGGAGGCCGGGGTCCAGGGCGTTGATCCCGCCGTGGCTCTCACCGTAGATACGGGCCGCCGACGCACCGGTCCGCGTCAGCCAGTAGAGGGTGACGTCGTCGAGCACGCGGTCCCTCGACAGCGTCTCGAACGGGCTGTCCTCGGTGTCCGTCCACTCGGCGAACTTGTCGAGCATCCAGGCGAGAAGGCCGACCGGAGAGTCGACGAGCGAGTAGCCGATGGTCTGCGGCCGGGTCGCCTGCTGCTTGGCGTACGCCGCGCGGTGGCTCCAGAAGTCGCGGGTCTCCTCGGCCCACCGGCGCTCGGCCGCCGTCAGCCCGTCCGTCGTCAGCCCCGGCGGTGCCTGTGCCAGCGTGGAGTGGATGCCCAGCACGTGCTCCGGGAACCTGCTGCCGAGGACGGTGGTGATCACACCGCCCCAGTCCCCGCCGTGGGCGGTGAACGTGGGGTACCCGAGCCTTCCCATCAGCTCCACCCACGCGGCCGCGATCCTCTCGACCCCCCACCCGGTGGCGTCCGGCCTGTCGCTGTATCCGAAGCCCGGCAGTGACGGGACCACGACATGGAACGCCGGCGCGGCCGGGTCCTCCGGCTCCGCCAGTTCGTCCACCACGTCGACGAACTCGGCCACGCTCCCCGGCCAGCCGTGCGTCAGGATCACCGGGGTCGCGTCCGCGCGTTTGGACCGGCGGTGCAGGAAGTGGATTCCCAGACCGTCGATGACCGTGCGGAACTGGCCGATCCGGTGGAGGCGCTCCTCGAAGGACCGCCAGTCGTATCCGGTGCGCCAGTGGTGCACCACGTCGACGAGATCGGCGAGGGGGACGCCCTGCTCCCAGCGCCGCGCGCCGGGTGCCGAGCCGCGGACCGTCTCGGCCTCCGGTAGCCGCGCCGCGGCCAGCCGCGCGCGCAGGTCGTCGAGTTCGGCTTCCGCCACGTGGGATGCGAATGCGTGCACGTCGCCGGTGGGGCGGGACATGAGACCTCCTGGCCGTCGCGGAACCGGCCACTCGTGAACCGGCTATGGCGGTTCTACCCTGGCTCTCGGTTCATGGCAACCGGCTATGGTGGTTCCATGTCCGCTGCATTCCCCGAGTTCCGCCTCGGCACCGTGCTGGCGACCAGCTTCACGGGGACGCTGTCGGAGCGTCACGGCGAGCCGGTGGAACGCATTCCCGCACCGCACCGACTCGTCGACTGGCTGGCGGTGTACGGCCTCGCCGTGGACTCCTGCACCGCTGCCCAGCTCGAACGGGCCAGGGAACTGCGGGAGTCGGTCCACGCCGCCGCGACGGCGGCCGCGCTCCGGGAGGCTCTGCCCGCCCCCGCCGTCCACGTCATCAACGAGCACAGTGCCCGGGGGCGGGCCGCGGCGGTCCTGACGCCCGAGGGCGAGCGGCGATGGCGGCTCGGCCCGGATGCGCAAGTGGCGGACGCCCTCGGCGTGATCGCCGCCGACGCGGTCGGCGTCATCGCGGGCGAACGGGACGGCAGGCTGGCCCTGTGCGCGTCGCCCACCTGCCGGGCCGCCTTCTTCGACACCAGCCGGAGCCGCACCCGCAGATGGTGCGACATGAACACCTGCGGGAACCGCCAGAAGAAGGCGCGCTTCCACGCCGGCCGGCGCACCGGCCCCGCACCGACGACGTGACGCGCGGCCGGCCGGGTACGACGAGCACCGCCCGCCCTCCGTGCCGCCGGACGTGAGGCGGTAGTACGGAGGACGGGCGGTGTCAGCGGCGTCGTGGCACCCGGAGGGTGATCAGACCGCGGGCGCGGGGTACGTCGGGTACTCCACGCCGGAGACGTGCTGGACGACCCGGATGACCTGGCACGAGTAGCCGAACTCGTTGTCGTACCAGAGGTAGAGGATCGCGTTGTCGCCGTCGACCTTGGTGGCGCCCGCGTCGACGATCGAGGCGTGGCGGGAGCCGATGAAGTCGTTGGAGACCGCCTCCGGGGAGTCGGTGAAGTCGATCTGCCGCTTCAGCGGCGAGGTCAGCGACACCTCGCGGAGGTGCTCCAGGACGTCCTCGCGGGAGGTCTCGCGCTCCAGCTGGAGGTTGAGGATCGCGATCGAGACGTCCGGCACGGGCACCCGGATCGAGCTGCCGGTGATCTTCGCCTGGAGGTCCGGCAGCGCCTTGGCGACGGCGGAGGCGGCACCGGTCTCGGTGATCACCATGTTGAGCGGCGCGGACCGGCCGCGGCGCTCGGACTTGTGGTAATTGTCCAGCAGGTTCTGGTCGTTGGTGAACGAGTGGACGGTTTCCACGTGGCCGCGGACGACGCCGTACTCGTCGGCCATCGCCTTCAGCGGCGGGACGATCGCGTTCGTCGTGCAGGAGGCGCAGGACAGGATCTGCTCGTCCGGCTTGATCATGTCGTGGTTGACGCCGTGCACGATGTTCGGGACGTCGCCCTTGCCCGGCGCGGTGAGGACGACCTTCTCGACGCCGGGGCGCAGGTGCGTGGAAAGGCCCTCGCGGTCGCGCCACTTGCCGGTGTTGTCGATCAGGATGGCGTTCTTGATGCCGTGCGCGGTGTAGTCGACCTCGGACGGGTCGCCCGCGTAGATCACCTTGATCTCGTTGCCGTTGGCGATGATCGTGCTGTTCGCCTCGTCGACGGTGATCGTGCCCTGGAACTGGCCGTGGATGGAGTCACGGCGCATCAGGGAGGCCCGCTTGACCAGGTCGTCCGCTGCCGAACCGCCGCTGTTGCGGACGACGATGGCGCGCAGCCGCAGACCGTTGCCCGAGCCGGCCTTCTCGACCAGCAGCCGGGCCAGGAGGCGGCCGATGCGGCCGAAGCCGTAGAGCACGACGTCGCGCGGCTCACGGCACTCGATCTTGTTGGCGCCCGTGGCCCCGGCGACGGCCTCGGCGGTGAACTCCTCGACGGACAGGCCGCGTTCGTCGGCCCGGTAGGTCTCGGCGAGCAGCGCGATGTCGATCTGCGAGGGACCGAGGTCGAGGGTGGTGAGGGCCTGCAGGAAGGGCATCGTCTCGGTGACGGAGAGTTCCTCACCGGCGATCTGCCGGGCGAAGCGGTGCGTCTTGAGGATGCTGACCACCGACTTGTTCACCAGGGAGCGGCTGTGCAGCAGGACGGTGACGTCCCGCTCGCGGTGCAGCTTCCCGATGAGCGGGATCATCGACTCCGCGATTTCCTCGCGGTTCTTCCAGTTGGTGAACGAGTCGTCTTTGACAGTCACAGTGATCTAACTTTCGAGCTAGGCGGCGCTCACATGTTAACCCGACTACCGGCCCGGTCGGTCAAGCGGCGTCCTGTGAGCGGGAGATCACGGTCGGATACCGGTCACTAGCCGGTCATTCCGGGACAGACCCCGGCAGCGCCCCGGCCGGGGTCTGATAGACCGGACGCCATGAACGACGAGCGCGCCGCGCACGAGGAACCCGTGCCCCTCCCCGGCACCGACCCCGAGGAGGGACGCCGCGCCGTGTGCCGCATGTGCGGCCAGCCGCTGCGGGACCGCACCTCCCGCATGTGGGGCCTCGGCCCGGACTGCCGCACCAAACTCGCCGTCCGCATCGCCCCGCGCCCCGACGGGCACGAGGTCGAACAGGACCGCCTCCCGGGCCTGTGACCCTCCGCCGGGACGGCCCTCAGTCGCTTCCGCCCGCCGGCTGCTCCTGCCGGAAGTCCAGGCGGTCGCCCTCCACGTCCACCAACAGCCGCTCGTGCGGGGCCAGTTCACCCCGCAGCAGCTTGCGGGAGAGCTGATTGGTCACCTCGCGCTGGATCGTGCGCCGCAGCGGCCTGGCACCGTACTCGGGCGCGTAGCCGCGCCGCGCGATCCACTCCACCGCCTCCGGCGAGAACGTCACCTCCACGTCCTGCGAACGCAGGTGCTGCCGCGTCTCGTCCAGCAGCATGTCCGTGATCTGCCGCAGCTGCTCGTCGGTGAGCTGGTGGAAGATGACGATCTCGTCGATGCGGTTGAGGAACTCCGGGCGGAAGTGCTCGCGCAGCGGCCGCAGCACCCGCTCCTGACGCGCCTTCTCGTCGCCCTCCGCACCGTCCCCGAAACCCAGCCGCGGGCCGCGCCCGGTGATCGCCTCCGAGCCGAGGTTGCTGGTCATGACGATCACCGTGTTGCTGAAGTTGACCGTCCGGCCCTGCGCGTCCGTCAGCCGCCCGTCGTCCAGCACCTGCAGCAGGATGTTGAACACGTCCGGGTGCGCCTTCTCCACCTCGTCCAGCAGGAGCAGCGCGTACGGGTTGCGGCGGACCGTCTCGGTGAGCTGCCCGGCCTCCTCGTGGCCCACGTACCCGGGCGGCGCCCCGACGAGGCGGCTCACCGTGTGCTTCTCCTGGTACTCGCTCATGTCCAGCCGCACCATCCGGTCCTGGCTGCCGAACAGCGCCTCGGCCAGCGCCCGCGCCAGCTCCGTCTTGCCCACACCCGTCGGGCCGAGGAACAGGAAGCTGCCGATCGGACGGTCGTGACTGGCCAGCCCCGCGCGCGAGCGCAGCACCGCGTCCGCGACCGCCGTGACCGCCTCGTCCTGGCCGATGACCCGCTCGCCCAGATGCTGCTCCAGGCCCAGCAGCCGCTCCCGCTCCTCCTGCGTGAGACTGCTCACCGGGATGCCCGTCTGCCGGGACACGATGTCCGCGATCGCCTCGACCGTCACCTCGGCGAACTCGTCGTGCGGGCGGTGCGCTTCGCCGTCCTGGCCCATCCGCCGCTCGATCTCGTTCAGCCGGTCGCGCAGCTCCTTGGCCCGCTCGTAGTCCTCGGCCGCGACCGCCTGGTCCTTGTCCCGCCGCACCTGCTCCGCCTCGCGCTGCAGCGCCCGCACGTCGCCGCTGCGGGTCGAGGAACGCATCCGGACGCGGGCGCCCGCCTGGTCGATGAGGTCGATCGCCTTGTCCGGAAGATGCCGGTCCGGCAGGTACCGGTCGGACATCTCCACCGCGGCGACCAGCGCCTCGTCGGTGTAGCGGACCTGGTGGTGCGCCTCGTACCGGTCCCGCAGGCCGCGCAGGATCTCCACCGTGTCGGCCGTCGTCGGCTCCGGCACCAGCACCGGCTGGAATCGCCGTGCCAGCGCCGCGTCCGCCTCGATGTACCGGCGGTGCTCCTCCAGCGTCGTCGCGCCGATCACGTGCAGCTCCCCGCGGGAGAGCGCCGGCTTCATCATGTTGCTGGCGTCCATCGACCCGCCCTCGGTGCCGCCGCCCGCGCCGACGACGGTGTGCAGCTCGTCGATGAACACCACGATCTCGTCGCTGCGGTCGCGGATCTCGTCGATCAGGCCGGTCAGGCGCTCCTCGAAGTCGCCCCGGTACCGGGTGCCCGCGACGAGCGCGGAGAAGTTCAGCTGGATCACCCGCCGGTCCGCGAGGTTGTCCGGGACCTCCCCGTCCGCGATCCGCTGCGCCAGCCCCTCCACCACGGCCGTCTTGCCCACCCCGGCCTCGCCGATCAGCACCGGGTTGTTCTTGCCCCGCCGGGCCAGCACCTCCACGGTCTGCTCGATCTCCTCGTCCCGCCCGATCACCGGGTCCATCCGCCCCTCGCGGGCGACCTGGGTGAGATCACGGCCGTACTTGTCGAGGTTCGGCGTCCGGCTGGGGGCGCCGCCGGGACGCTGCCCGCCGCCCGCCCAGGGCCCCGGACCTCCGCCCTCCCCGCCGGGGCGAGGGCCGCCGGGCCCCTGACCGCCCCCCGGCCCGTTCTCCGGACCGAACGGCCCGTACGAGCCGAACGGTCCGAAGTGCGCGGCCGCGTCCAGGATCCGCCCCGCCGTCGACTCCTTGTTCGCCGCCAGCGCCATCAGGATGTGCTCAGGGCCGATGTACGAGGCCCCGGCGGTACGCGCCGCCTGCTGGGCCTCCATCAGCGCCCGCTTCGCGGCCGGGCTGACCGAGACCGAACTGCGCGACGGCCCCTCGTCCGCGTGCGCGTCGATCTTCTCGGCCAGCGCGTCCGGGTCCGCCCCCGCGCGCTGCACCATGCCCCGCGTCGGCTCCGAGGACAGCGCCGTCCGCAGCAGGTGCTCGGTGTCCAGATCGCTGCTCCCGTGCTGGGCCGCGTACCGGGCCGCGCCCGAGACCAGCTGCCGGGCCGGCTCGCTCATCAAGTGCAGGAAGTCGTAGTAGCGCGAGTCCGGACGGGGGCCGCCCGCGCCGCCGCCCGCCCCGAAGAACCGGGAGAGAAAGTCGCCGAGCGGATCGCGGCCGGAGTTTTCGGGACCCATGGAACTCATCGCATCCACCTCTCGGACCGGCGGGGAGCGTGCCGGAAGATCGGCCCTTCAACGGTCTGGGCCCGGGTTCCCCGCCCCGCACCGCCGACACCTCCACCCTGCGTGGCGGCGGCACGCCCCGCGCACGGGCTGGACGGGCGGGCCCACCACCCGACCATCGCACGGCACCCCGGCCCGGGCCTCCCGCCGGGCTCCGCCGGGGTGGGCGCAGGTCAGCGTCCGCCGGTCCTCCGCGAGGCGCCGCGGAGCAGCCGGGACAGCAGCTTGAACGGCAGGGAGGCCGCGCCGGAGACGGCGGCGCCGGCCGCCCGCAGCACGTCGGCGAGCGCGCGCAGCACGAAGACCCCGGGTCCCGGTCAGCGGCCGACGGCCCGGGCGAGCTGTTCCTTGGTCATCTTGGAGCGGCCCTCGACGCCCTTCTGCCGGGCCTCGTTGTAGAGCTGGTCCCGCGTCGGGCTCACCGGGCCCTTGCCTTTGCCCGACCGCTCGCCGCCGCGCTCCGGCGCCGGCTTGTCCCGCGTCGAGGTGCGGCTGGCGCTGCGGGACTCGCCCGCCTGGGCGCGCTCCTTGTTGACCGTGCGGGCCGCGATCTCCTCCGCCCGGCCCTCGGAGGCACCGCGCCGCTTCTGGCCCTCCTTGATGTGCTCGTACTGCCGCTCTCGCTTCGCGTTCGCACCCGCGGGCATGGTTCCTCCCGGTCTGCCGGTGGTTCGTCGGGGACGACCTGTTCCGCTGCCGGGTACCGCGCAGCCGGACCCCGAAACGGGGCTCACGCCCCCGGCGCGTCCCCGCCGCCGGTCTCCGGCCGCGTCCACGGGAGCCGCGCCCGCAGCCGGAAGACCCCGTCCCGCACCCCGTACTCCAGCTCCCCGCCGGTCAGTTCGGCCCGCTCGGCGAGCCCGACGAGCCCCAGCCCCGCCCCCGGGACGACGCTCCCGCCCGCCCCCACCGGGTTCTCCGCCCCGACACTGAGGCCCTCGCCCGGGGCGCCGGAGAGGGTGACGGTGACGGGGGCGCCGGGGGCGTGCTTGCGCGCGTTGGTGAGCGCCTCCTGGACGATGCGGTACGCCGTGCGGCCCGTGGTGGCGGGCAGCCCCTCGGCGGGCGCCGTCCGGTCGCGCAGGGTGACGTCGGCGCCGGCGTCCCGGGACTCGGCGGCCAGCCGGGCCACGTCCGCGAGCCCGGGCTGCGGGCGCTCCGGTGCCGCCGGGTCCGGCTCGGGGGCGCGGAGCACGCCGATCACCTCCCGCAGGTCCTGCAGCGCCTGGTGCGCGCTGCTCCGGATCACCCCGGCCGCCGACCGCACCTCCGCCTCGCCCGCGCCCGGGTTGAACTCCAGCGCCCCCGCGTGGACGCTCAGCAGCGACAGCCGGTGCGCCAGCACGTCGTGCATCTCGCGGGCGATCTCCTCGCGGGCCTGCCGCCGCGCCTCGGCCGCCGCCTGCCGTGCCCGCGCCTCCCAGGAGGCGACCAGCGCGCGCCGCGAGCGCACGTACAGACCCCAGCCGAAGGCGCAGGCCACCAGCGCGAAGTAGGTGAACGCCGAGCCCGTCGCCTTCTGTTCGGCGTGCTCGGCCTCCGGACCGCTCAGCAGGAACACCGTGAACTGGACGAGGGAGATCGAGGCCACCGCGGCCGTCAGCCGCCGCGAGCGGTACGCGGCCACGGTGAACAGCACCACGAGCGTGGCCCCGGTGACGAAGTGGAAGAACATGCCCGTCACCAGCAGCAGCACGGCCAGCGGCACCGGCCACCGCCGGCGCAGGAAGACCGAGGCGCAGGCGAGGGCGCCGACCGCCTGGTCGACGAGCAGCCAACTGCGCGGCGTCTCCGGGTCGATGACGACGCTGTCGGCGGTGACGACGGAGAACACCGCGGCGAACAGGAAGAAGCCGATGTCGGCGAGCCAGTCGCGCGGGGTGCGGCCGGCACCGCGGAACGGCCTGGTGCGGAGCGGGGGCATGCCGTCGAATGTACGGCCGGGGCGCCGCCGCGCACGGGAACGGGCACCGCCCCGAGACCTTCGGACGACCCGCCGTAGACCTTCGGACGACAACCGGGCCGCCCCCGGATACCGGCGTCGCACGGCCCGCTGCCTTCGGCCGACGCCGGGCCCCCGCCGCGGTCCCTAGCGTCGCGGACATGAAGAACGTACTCGGATTCCTCGGCGCCGTCCTGATCCTCCAGGGCCTGGGAGCCCTCGGGCAGGAGCTGCTGGGCTGGTTCCGGCTGTGGGGACTGGTGCGCCGCGTCGGCCTGTTCAGCGGCTACGAGCTGTACGCCGGGATCGGCCTGGTGGTGCTCGGCGCCGCCGTGATCGGCGCGGGCGAGTCCCTGGGCCGCCGCGCGGCCGGGCCCCGGGAGCGGGCGTGAGCGCCGCGCGGACCACCGTCGCCGAACGGGTCCGGCTGACCGCGGCGGCGCTGACCCTCGCCGGGGCGGCGGCCGGTGCGCTGCTGCCGCCGCTCGCCGCATGGCTCCTCGGGCTGCCCTGGTCGCCGGTGGACGGCCCGGCCCGGCTGGTCACCTCCGTGCCCGAACCGTGGCGGACCGGCGGCGCGGCCGCCGTCGGCCTGCTCGGCGGGCTGGCCCTCGGCCTGCTCGCGGCGCACGAGGCGCTCACCGTCCGGGTCTCCGACGCGGACGTGGAGCTCGACGTCCGCGACGCGCCCCGCACCTTCACCCGGGCCGGGACCGGCCTCGCCTTCCGCGACGCCGGCCGGCTCGTGCTGCTCGCCCCCGACGGCACCGAACTCGCCCGTGAGAAGAGCGGGTTGAACCCGCAGCGCCTCGCCGCCGCCTTCACCGCGCACGGCTGGCCGTGGGCGGACGGCGACCCGTACGGCGCGGACTTCCGCCGCTGGGTGCGCGGCGCCGCGGGCCTCCCGGCCGGCGCCGATGCGCTGTTCGCCGCCCGCGAGCGCGCCCTGGGCGCGAAGGGCGACGCCCGGGACGCCCGCGAACTCCGCGCCGAACTGGCCCGGCTGGGCCTGGTCGTGCGCGAGGAGTCCACCCGCCAGTACTGGCGCCACGCCACCCCCGTCGCGCCGTCCCCGGACACCTCGGGCGGGTGACGCGTTTCACCCCGAACCGGCTGTCCGATCGGTCAGTTCTGACCGATCGGACAGTTACGCTCGACGGCATGGCACGTTCCGCTACCGCCCTGCGGGGACAGATTCTCGAATCGGCGCTGGACCTCTTCGCCCTGCACGGTTTCCGGGGCGCCTCGCTCCAGGACATCGCCACGGACGCGGGCTGTTCCAAGGCGTCGCTGCTCTACCACTTCGCCAACAAGGACGCGATCCTCACCGAGCTGCTGACCCCGGCGGGCGCGGGCCTCGCGGAACTGAACGGACAACTCGCGGCCCTGGACGGCGAGGAGGCCGTCACCCGCGCCGTGCACGGCTACGTCGACCTCGCCCTGAGATTCCGCCGGGAGCTGCGCATCCTCCTGGAGGACCTGCCCCGCATGGCCAGCCACCCCGCGCTGGGCGTGGGCGACCTGGCCGAGGGACTGCTCACCGCCATGGCCGGCGGCTCCTCCGACGCCGAGGCACGGGTGGCCGCGCACATGGTGCTCGGCGGCGTCTTCGTCACCAGCGCCGGCGACATCGACGTACCGCACGAGGTGCTCCGCGACGGGATGATCCGCAGCGCCCTGCGGACGCTCGGCCACGACCACTGAACCACCGAGGAAAGACGACACTTCGCATGGCGACCCTGCTGTACCGGCTCGGCCGGTTCTCCTTCCGCCGACGGGGGCGCGTCACCGCCGTCTGGCTGCTCCTGCTCGCCCTGCTGGGCGGGGCTGCCGCCGCGTTCAGCGGCCCGACCACCGACAAGTTCACGATGCCGGGCACCGAGTCCCAGCGCGCCATGGAGTCCCTCGCCGAGGAGTTCCCCCAGGCCAGCGGCGCCACCGGCACCATCGTCCTCACCCCCGAGGGCGACGGGAAGCTCAGCCCGTCCGCCGTCGCACCCGTCGTCCGCGAGGCCGCCGACGTACCGGGCGTGACCGCGGCGACGGACCCGTTCAAGACCGGCTCCGTATCCAAGGACGGGCGCTACGCGCTCGTCCAGGTCCAGTTCGACAAGCCCGCGCAGGACGTCACCGACGCGCAGCGCGAGGCGTACGAGTCCGCCGGCGCCGACGCCGAGGGCCTGCGGGTGGAGCACGGCGGCGAGGTGATGACCGCTCAGCCGGAGGTCGGCTCGACCGAGATCCTCGGCGTCCTGGTCGCCGCCGTGGTCCTCGTGATCACCTTCGGCTCGCTCGTCGCCGCCGGAATGACCCTGGTCAACGCGCTGGTCGGGGTGGCCGCCGGAATGGCCGGACTGTACGCGCTCAGCGGCGTCGTCGAACTGACCTCCACCGCGCCGATCCTCGCGCTGATGCTGGGCCTGGCCGTCGGCATCGACTACTCGCTCTTCATCACCTCCCGCTACCGCCAGTTCCTCGCCGAGGGCAAGGAACCCGAGGAGGCCGCGGGCCGCGCGGTCGGCACCGCCGGCTCGGCCGTGGTCTTCGCGGGCGCGACGGTGGTCATCGCGCTCGCCGGACTCGCCGTCGTCGGCATCCCGTTCCTCACCGTCATGGGCCTGGCGGCCGCCGGCACCGTCGCGGTCGCGGTACTGGTCGCGCTGACCCTGCTGCCCGCCGTCCTCGCCTTCGCGGGCCGCAAGGTGCTGCCCCGCAAGGAACGTGACGGCGCGAAGGCCGCGTCCGGCGAAGCCGCCCGCGAGGGCTTCGGCTTCCGCTGGGGCCGCTGGGTGACCCGGCTGCGGGTCCCCGTGCTGCTCGTCGGCATCCTCGGCCTCGGCGTCCTGGCCACCCCCGTGCAGGACATGCGCCTCGCCCTGCCCGACGCGGGCACCGCCGCCGAGGGCTCCTCGCCCCGTGAGGCCTACGATCTGATCAGCGAGGCTTCGGCGAGGGCTTCAACGGCCGCCTCGTCGCCGTCGTCTCCGGCGACGACGCCAAGTCCACCGGCGCCGCGGCGAAGCAGGCGGCCGGCATCGTGCAGAAGACCGACGGCGTGCTCGCCGTCGCCCCGCCGCAGCTGAACGAGCAGGGCACCACCGCGCTGCTCGCCGTCATACCCGAGTCGGGACCGACGGACAAGGCGACCGAGGACGTCGTGCACGACCTGCGCGACCGGCTCGACGGGGTCGGCGGCGCCGACATCGCCCTCACCGGGGCCACCGCGCTGGGCATCGACGTCTCCGCGAAGCTCGCCGACGCGCTCCCCGTCTACCTGCTGCTGGTCGTCGGCCTCTCGGTGCTGCTGCTGATGCTGGTGTTCCGCTCGGTGCTGGTGCCGCTGAAGGCCGCGCTCGGCTTCCTCCTCACGGTGGGCACGACGTTCGGCATCACCGTCGCCATCTTCCAGCAGGGGCACCTCGCCGACCTGATCGGCGTCGACAGCCCCGGCCCGCTGGTGAGCTTCCTGCCGATCCTCCTGATCGGCATCCTCTTCGGACTCGCCATGGACTACGAGGTCTTCCTCGTCTCCCGGATGCGCGAGGACTTCGTGCACGGCGACACCGCGCAGCAGGCCACCGTCAACGGCCTCGGGCACAACGCGCGGGTGGTCACGGCCGCCGCGCTGATCATGACCGCGGTCTTCGGCGGCTTCGTGTTCATGCCCGACCCGATCATCAAGTCCATCGGGTTCGCACTCGCCGTCGGCGTGCTCGTCGACGCGTTCATCGTGCGCATGACGCTGGTCCCCGCCGTGATGTCGCTGCTCGGCCGGGCCGCCTGGTGGCTGCCCCGCCCCGTCGACAAGGCGCTGCCCGACCTCGACATCGAGGGCGAACGCCTCCGTCGGCTGCCCGAACAGCAGCAGGCACCCGAACGGGAAACCGTCGGCGTCTGATCCGCCGCACGCGAAGGCCCTCCCCGCTCCCGGGGAGGGCCTTCGCCATTTCCGGGGCGGGTCAGCTCTTCTTCGGCACCCGCAGACCCGCGTGGACGACGGCCACGGGCCGCTTCAGGACGCCGACGTCCTTCAGCGGGTCCCCGTCCAGCAGCACCGCGTCACCCGCGAAGCCCGGGGCGAGCCGGCCCGAGGTGCGGGCGCGGCCCAGGAGTTCGGCCGCGCCGGTGGTGACGGTACGGATCGCGTCCAGCGCGGGCAGGCCCGCCTCGCGCATCAACTCGGCCTCGCGGCCCACGGGTTCGACGTCGCCGCCCGAGGAGTCCGTGCCCGCGGCCAGCGGCACCCCGAGCTCGTGCGCCGTGCGCACGGCCTCCTTGAGCACCGGCAGGTAGGTGCGGCCGCGTTCGGCGAGCACCGGGTCGTCCGAGTCGACCATGCCCGCGATCGCGGTGAGCGTCGGGGTGAAGCAGGTGCCGCGGCGGCGCATCTCGCGCAGCGTCCGCTCGCCGACGAACACGCCGTGCTCCAGGCTGCGGATGCCCGCCATGACGGCGTCGTGGCAGCCCTTCTCGCTGTAGCTGTGGCACAGCACCCCGGCCCCGCCGCGCCGCGCCGCGTCCACGATGACGGACAGCTGCTCGCGGTCGTAGACCTGGGTCAGCGGGTCCTGGTCCGGCATGCCCGCGCGCTCGTTCACCCGGGTCTTGACGACGTCGACGCCGCGCCCGAGGTTGACGCGGACGACGCGGCGCAGCGCGTCGGCCTCGCGCACCCCGTCCTTCAGGCGGGCCAGCTCGGTGAGTTCGGGGTCGGCGAGCAGGGTGTCGGCCAGGTCCGGGGTCACGAACACACCGGCGGCGCGCAGCGCGGGCGCCTGCTCCGGGGCCTGCCGGGCGAGTTCGCGGACGGCGACGTCCTGGAAGAAGTCGGTCGAGCCGCTGCGGGCGCTGGTGGCGCCGAAGCGGAGCGCGTCGCCCGCCTCGGCGACGGTGTTGAGGTGGATGTGCGCGTCCGTCAGACCGGGCAGGACCCAGCGGCCGTGCGCGTCCAGCACCTCCGCGCCGGAGGACAGCCGGCCGCGGGCGCCGCGGGTGGCGTCGCGGGTGCCGGCCGCCGTCACGGAACCGCCCGCGATGACGACGACGGCGTCCTCCGTGACGTGCCCGGTGGCCGGGTCGAGCAGCGTGCCGCCCTCGATGACCAGGTCACCGCCGCGTACCCGGCCGCCCCCGGAGCCCGCGGCGCGGGCCGGCGCGGCGGCGGAGGCGGAAGCGGCCGGCGTGAGCGCGGCGGCCGTACCGGCCAGCGCGGCGGCGCCCGCGAGGACCCCGCGGCGGGTGAGGGCGGAGGGCGGCGGCGGGGCGGGGTCGACGCACATGGGCTGCTCCTGACTGGGGGAGTGGGGAGGGGCGTGGGGCGGCCCCGTGGGCGCGGACGCGCACGGGGCCACGGCGCGTTTGTATACCGGAGCAGCCGTACGGGCAAGGGGTCGGCGCCGTTATGCCGGATGTGCGGGGAGATCTTCCCAGGATTGGTATACAGAAAGCGCGGAGCCCGGTCAGCCGTGCGGGAGGCTGCGCAGCGCCGCGCGGCGGCTGTCGCGGACGTGCAGCAGCGTGCAGGCCGCCGCCGTCTCCTCCTCGCCCGAGGTGATGTCCGCGTACATGCGGTGATGCTGGTCGCGCATGTGCTGCGGCTCGGTGTTCAGCCCGAACAGCAGCCGCAGCTGCCACACCAGGGGCTCCATCGTGCGCTCCAGCAGGCGGTTGCCGCTGAGCGTCACGATCCGCTGGTGGAAGCTCACGTTCGCGGTGACCTCCGGCTTTCCGCCGCCGACGGCCGCCGCGTCGTCGGCCCGGCGGAGCGCGGTGCGCAGCGCGTCGAGCCCCGGCGGGTCCTGCGGGGCGTGCTCGGCCACGCGCCGCGCGGCGAGCCTGCTCGCCTGCACCGCGAGCGGCTCCCACACCTCGTACAGCTGCTCCACGTCGGAGCGCTCCAGCCGCCGCACGCGGACACCGCTGTGCGGCAGGAGCTCCAGCAGCCCCTCGGTGACCAGGGAGCGCAGCG
The DNA here is from genome assembly GCF_012726235.1 of Streptomyces sp. HNM0574. Lineage (GTDB taxonomy): Bacteria > Actinomycetota > Actinomycetes > Streptomycetales > Streptomycetaceae > Streptomyces. The sequence goes on along the minus strand of NZ_JAASAH010000018.1, from coordinate 55,028 downwards.
CCTCGCGCACCGGCACGCGGGACATGGCCAGTTCCTCGGCGATCTCGCGCTCGACCAGGCGGGAACCCTGCGGGTACCGGCCGTCGATGACGCGTTCCCGTACCGCGTCCCGTGCCTGCTCGCCCAGCGGCGCACGCGCCACCGCCGGTCCTGTGCTGCCCACCGTCTCCCGCACCTTCCGTCGCGGCCGCGTCGCGCCCGGCCCTCTCCCGCCGTCACGGGGACGCCGTCCGCCGGGCCGCTGCCGGCCCGCCGCGGGCGACGCCGGCCCGACGGCCACGATACGTCCGCCGTCCGGTATACCGTCTCGGCGGCCCCCGGGCACCGGTCCGGGCCGCCGGGCCGACGGGGGCGGCACGGAGTCCGCTTCGTATACCACCCCCGTGCGGCGCCGGCCCGGGGAACCGTCAGGCGCGCTCGCAGACGCGCGGGGCCTTGTCCTTCAGGCCGACCAGGTCGAAGTAGCTCTGGCCCAGGGCGATCTGACGGAACGCCTTGTCGTCGAGATACCGGTTGATACGGCTGGTGACCTCCAACTCGTCCTTGTACACCTGGAAGTTCTTGTCCCGCGAGGCGACGAAGTCGGTGCCGGGGAGGACCCGGTCCGCGTACCGGTTCAGGAACGGCACGTAGTGCCTGCGCGCCTCACGCTTCGAGAAGTACTGGTCGTACAGCACCCGCCAGCTGATGTCGACGGCCAGGTTCGGGTGCCGGTCCATCAACTGCCCCAGGATCGCCGTGTGCTGGGCGGGGTCCATCGTGGACAGCTCCTTGGACAGGCCCATGTGCGCCCACACGATCTCGTTGTCCGGATAGCGCTCCAGCACCTCCCGCATCAGCGGCAGGAACTTGGTGCGGTCCCGGTCGTTGCCGAGGTCGGAGTGGATGGTGAGCGGGATGTCCCGGTCGCGCAGCTCCTTCATGAACGGCGCCCAGGCCGCGATGTCGGCCTTGTCCGCCGGTTCGTGCGCGTTCTTCAGCAGCGCCTGCTTGACGAGGTTGACCTCGCCCATCCACCGGAACCTGCCCGGGTACTCCTCCTCCAGCAGCTTCATCCTCTCCAGCACGCCCTCGGGGTTGGCCAGGTCGGGGAAGGTCATGGACAGGGTGAGCTGGATGTCCTCCGGGGTGTGGTCCAGCAGGTCGCGCGCGTTGGCGAAGTCGTTCTTCATGCTGGGCGTGACCTTCGTGCCCGGGCAGCTCAGGTAGTACGTGCAGTCGGACCCGGCCGGCAGCGTCTGCCCGATCCCGTACACGTTCGCGTAGCGCACCCCGGTGTCGCGCAGGTACCCCGTCATCTCCTCGAACGGGATCGCGGGCCCGCCGAAGGGACGGAAGTGCAGGTGGCTGTCGACCACCGAGGTGTACGGGCGCTTCTCGCGGTCGAAGCAGTCCGGGTCGGCCGGTGCCGCGGCCGAGGGGGACGCGGTGAGCGCGGCCAGGGCGATCAGGGTGCCGGACAGAGCTAAGCGGCGGTTCATCAAGTCTCCAGGGGAGCGCGGCGGTTCGGTCGCCCGTCACTCTGGCGCAGCCGGCCCCTCCGGTCGGTGCGCCTCGCCCCGAATCAGCCACCCGGGCGATCACTCGCACCTCCGTGGCACCGCACCCCGCGCCTTCCCGCACCCCACACGCGTGCCCGCCCCTCCCGCACAATGGCCCGATGACGGCGCACGGGAACGACGGCGGGAACGCGTACGGGCCTCGGATCGCCGCCGCCGTGGTGGCCGAGGCCGGGCGGGTGCTGCTGGTGCGGCGGCGCGTCCCCGAACCGGGGCTGCGGTGGCAGTTCCCGGCCGGGGCCGTCGAACCGGGGGAGAGCGCCGAACAGGCCGCCGTGCGCGAGACCTTGGAGGAGACCGGACTGACGCTCGCGCCCGTCGCCCCGCTCGGCCGCCGCATCCACCCGCACACCGGCCGCACCGTCGTCTACACCGCCTGCCGGGTACTGGCCGGCCGCGCGCACGTCGCGGCACCGGCCGAGATCGACGCCGTCGCCTGGCTCACCGCCGCCCGGCTCCCGCACGGCCTCTTCCCGCCGGTACGCGCCCACCTCGACCGGCTGCTCGGCCCCTGAGGCCCCAACTGCCGAACACCGCGACGTCGCCCCCGGATTCGGCCCGCAGCCGTGCCACCTCGTCCGGGCCCCGAAATCCCCGGCAGACCGCGGGCGTTGGATAGGGTGCGTCCCCCATACGGAATTCTCCGGACGAAAGTGGTGGGAGATGGTGGGGGAGTCCCTTGCCTCGCCGGTCGGTTCGCACAACGAATGGGACCCGCTGGAGGAAATCGTCGTCGGCCGCCTCGAAGGGGCGACGATTCCGTCCAGTCACCCGGTCGTCTCCTGCAATGTTCCCCGCTGGGCCACGCACGTCCAGCGGCCGGCCGCAGGGTTCAAGTACCCGCGCGTTCTGGTCGAACGCGCCCAGCGCGAACTCGACGGGTTCATCGCGCTCCTGGAATCCCTCGGCGTCACCGTGCGGCGCCCGGAAGCCGTCGACCACAAAAAGCGCTTCCGCACCCCCGAATGGTCCTCCCGCGGATTCTGCAACACCTGCCCGCGCGACAGCATGCTCGTCATCGGCGACGAGATCATCGAGACCCCGATGGCCTGGCCCTGCCGCTACTTCGAGACGCACTCCTACCGCGAGCTGCTCAAGGACTACTTCCGGCGCGGCGCCCGCTGGACCGCCGCACCCAGGCCGCAGCTCACCGACGAGCTCTTCGTGGACGGCTTCCGCCCGCCCGCCGAGGGGGAGCCCATGCGGTACGTCCTCACCGAGTTCGAGCCGGTTTTCGACGCCGCCGACTTCGTACGCGCCGGCCGCGACCTCTTCGTGACCCGCAGCAACGTCACCAACCGCACCGGCATCGAATGGCTCCGCCGGCACCTCGGCCCCGGATACCGCATTCACGAGATCGAGAGCAGCTGCCGCACCCCCATGCACATCGACACCACATTCCTGCCCCTCGCCCCCGGAAAAGTCCTCGTGAACCCCGAGTACGTCGACGTCGGCCGGCTGCCCGAGGCACTGAATTCCTGGGACGTGCTGATCGCCCCCGAACCCGACCCGATCGACGACCGGCTGCTGAAACTCACCTCGATGTGCGGGAAATGGCTCAGCATGAACGTCCTCGTGCTGGACGGGAAACGCGTCATCGCCGAACGCCACCACACCGGAATGCTGCGTGCCCTGGAGAAGTGGGGATTCGAGCCCGTTCCCTGCGACCTGCTGCACTACGCGCCGTTCGGCGGCTCCTTCCACTGCGCCACGCTCGACATCCGCCGCCGCGGCACCCTCGAGTCGTACTGCCCCTGAAGCGGACCGGGACCCCGCTCCCGCACCCACAGCCGGAGCAGCCGCACCGCGCTCGCCACACACAGCGCGCACGTGCCCGCCGCGGCCGCCGCGTAGCCGAGGGCCTCCGGCTCGGCCGTCACCGGCGAGTGGTCCCAGGCGTGGTCGGCCAGATCGGTCAGCACACAGGTGGCGAGGAACGCCCCGGTCAGCACCGCGCGCAGCACCCGCCGGCGCCGCCGCGTCTCCTCGGCCACGGTCCGGGCGAGGGGGAGTTGTACGTGTCGCATACCGCGATGCTGCGCCCGGCCCGCGCCCGGGGCACACGGCCAATGTCCAGCCGGTGGCACGGCAGCGCGCATTGTCGCCCCGCGTCCCGGATTCCGGGTCAACCGATCGGCCGACCCCGGGGTCCACCGACCCGCCCCGCACCGCCAGCCGGTACGCCGACCCGGCGCGCCCCGCACCGGGGCCAGCATGGAACCCGGAGCGGGCGGCGCCGACGGACGGCGACGCCCCGCCGGATTCCGGAGGTTGACCGTGCGGCACGTCGAGAACACCCCAGCGCCGCGCCCCGGCACCTCCCGCACCCCTCATCCCCCGCGCGACGGAGCCGGCGCCCCCGGCCGCGCGCCCACCCGGCCCCCGGCGGCGCACAAAGCCCCCCGTACCGTGTGCCGCCGGGTCCTCGACCCGGCCCGGATCCGTGCGGGCCTCAGGTCCGGCGTCGGCATCGTGGTGCGCACGAGGACCCGGACCACCCTGAACGCGCTGCGCGCCCTGATCCACCCGAGGAGCCTCCCCGTGTCCCCTGCCGACCGAGCCCTGCTGACCGCCGCCGAGGCGGGCGACGCCGACGCCGTACGCGCGGCGCTCGCCGACGGCGCCGGCACCGAGACCCGCGACGGCCACCGCCGCACCCCGCTGCTGCTCGCCGCCCTCGGCGACCACGTCGAGGCCGCCGCGCTGCTCGTCGCCGCCGGTGCCGACCCGGACGCGCAGGACGACCGCAACGACAGCCCCTGGCTGGTCACCGGCGTCACCGGCAGCGTCCGCATGATGCGCGTCCTGCTGCCCGCCGGGCCCGACCTCACCCTGCGCAACCGCTTCGGCGGCGTCTCCCTCATCCCCGCCGCCGAACGCGGCCACGTCGACTACGTCCGCGCCCTGCTGCGCGAGACCGACATCGACGTCGACCACGTCAACCGGCTCGGCTGGACCGCCCTGTTGGAGGCCGTCATCCTCGGCGACGGCGGCCGTGCCCACCAGGAGATCGTCGAACTGCTCGTCACGGCGGGCGCCACCCCCGGCCTGCCCGACGGCGAGGGCGTCACCGCGCTGGAACACGCCGAGCGCCTCGGCTTCCGCGAGATCGCCGCACTCCTGCGGGCCGTACGGTGACGCGCCGGCACCCCGGGGGCCGTCGCGGCGCCCTGGCCGCCGCCGCGCTCACCACCGCCCTCGCCGCCCTGGCCACGGGCTGCGGCTCCGCCGAGTCCCCCGACGGTCCGGAACGGCCCGCACAGGCAGGAAAGCCCGAGGCGACGGACTCCGGCGCGAAGACGTCCGACCGCGCCCGCACCCCCGAAGGCACCCTGCTCGTCACGGACTTCGGGGCCGACACCGTCACCTTCGTCGACCCGGACGAGGGCCCCGTCGACTCGGTGAAGGTCGGCACCGCGCCCTACGGTCTGGCCGTCGGCGAGGACGGCCGCGCCTGGGTCGCCACCGCCGAGGGCGTCGCCGTCGTCGACACCGAGCGCCGCAGGCTGCTCGACGTCGTCCGCTACGAGACCGGCAACCTCGGCCCCGCGACGTACGGCGAGTACCGGGGCGGCGGCATGGGCATCGCGCTCGCGCCGGACGGCGACCACGTCTACGTCGGCGTCAACGTGCCCGGGGACGACGGCACCGTCGAGGCCGTCGACACCCGCACCCTGAAGGTCACCGGGACCGCGGAGACCGGACGGCGCCCCTTCGACGTGGACGTCTCCCGCGACGGCTCCGAGGTGTACGCCACCGGCCACGACGGCTTCGACGTCACCGTCGTCCGCGCCGCCTCGATGGAGAAGAGCCGGCGCATCGAGGTCGCGCCCTACGGCACCGAGGGCGGACTCGGCTCCTGGCTCAAACCGCACTACGCGGCCGTACGCCCCTCCGACGGACGCCTGTTGCTGCCGTTCGAGGGCGAGCGGCTGGTCGTCGTCGACCCCCGGACCGGAAAGTCGCGGATCGAGCGGATGACCGCCAACACCCACCAGCACGGCGCGACCGTCACCGAGGACGGCACGCTGCTCGCCGTCGGCACCGGACCCATCGACCCGGCCACCGACGAGGGCCCCTCGCTGACCGTCCGCAGCCCGGACGGCAAGGAGAAGGTCATCCCGCTCGACGGCCCGCACGAGACGGCCGAGGTCTCCGAGGACGGCCGCACCGCGTACGTCACCGGCGGCTTCACCCGCGACGGCTACTGGGACGGCATCACCGTCGTCGACCTCGACAGCGGCGACACCCGCCGCCTCCCGGCCGGCCGGCGCCCGCTCGGCATCGCCGTGCTGTGACCCGCGACGGCCGCCGGCCCCCGACCGGGACGGCGGCCGCACTGCCCGCCCGTACCGGCGCCGCCCGGCGCCCGCGCACCCGAGGACGCACCCGTGAACACCGCCGAGCGCGACGAGATCTGCCGTCTGACCGCGACCGAGACCGCGGCCCGCGTCCGGGACCGCGAGCTGTCGCCCGTCGAGGTGACCGACGCCGTCCTGGCCCGGATCGAGGACGTCGACCCGCACCTGAACGCCTTCTGCACCCCGACGCCCGACCTCGCCCGCCACCGGGCCCGCCGGCTCGCCGAGGAGCTGGCCGCCGGACGCCCGGCCGGGCCGCTCACCGGGGTGCCGCTCGGCGTGAAGGACCTCATCAGCACCGCGGGCATCCGCACCACCTCCTGCTCCGTCGCCTACCGCGACTTCGTGCCGGACGAGGACGACATCGTCGTCGAACGGTCCGTCGCCGCGGGCGCCGTCGTCCTCGGCAAGACCAACGCCAGCGAGTTCGGCTACAGCGCCACCGGCCACAACCCGCTCTTCCCGCCCACCCGCAACCCCTGGGACCCGCGCCTCACCCCGGGCGGATCGAGCGCCGGGGCGGCCGCCGCCGTCGCCGCCGGGCTCGGGCCGCTGGCCCTGGGCAGCGACGGCGGCGGCTCGGTGCGGGTGCCCGCCGCACTGTGCGGGATCTTCGGCTTCAAGCCGTCGATGGGCCGCGTCCCGGTCTACCCCAGCTGCCGGGACGCGCGCTTCCCGGGCGTCTCCGGCTGGGAATCGGTGGAGCACATCGGCCCGTTGACCCGTACCGTCGCCGACGCCGCGCTGTTCCTCTCGGTACTGGCCGGGCCCGACCCGCGCGACCGGCACTCCATCCCCTGCGGCGACGTCGACTGGAGAGGGCGCAACCCCCTGCCGCGCCTCCGCGTCGCCTACAGCCCCGACCTCGGCCGCGTCGCCGTCGACCCCGGGGTACGCCGCGTCACCGAACGGGCCGTACGGGTGCTGGAGCGTGAACTCGGCGCCGACGTCGAGGAGTTGACGGGCGAGGAGCTGGGGCTGCCGGACTTCGGCGAGGCCTTCCGCGCGACCGTCGCCGCCGAGAGCGACCTGACCGGCATGCGCGCACTCGCCGACCGCCACGGCGCGGACCTCTCCCCGCACCTCACCGCGATGCTGCGCACCCCGTGGACCGCCGAGCAGTTCACCGACGCCAACATCGCCCGCAAGTCCGTCGTCCACCGCACCGCGCGGCTGATGGCCCGCTACGACCTGCTGGTCACCCCGACGACGGCCTCGGCCGCCTTCCCCGTGGGCGTCCAGGGGCCCGAGCTCCTCGACGGCCGGATGGTCGGCTCCGACCACTGGACGTCCTTCACCCCGCTCGCCAACCTCACCGGCCTGCCCGCCGCCTCCGTCCCGGCCGGACTCACCGACGAGGGCCTCCCCGTCGGCCTGCACCTGATGGGCCGCCACCTCGCGGACGGCGCACTGCTGGACGTGTGCGCCGCCTACGAACAGGCCGCCCCCTGGCCCCGGCTGGAGTTCACCCCGCCGGTGCCGTGAGCCACTGGACGCCGACCCGGGCTCCGTACCGCGTCACAGATGCAGCGCCGTCTGCCCGAGGGCGGCGGCCGCGATGAAGGAAGAGGTGTACGTCATCAGCGCCACCACGACGATCTTCCAGCTCAGCCGGCGCAGCGCCTGCACGTCCCGGCCGAGCGTCAGCCCGACCATCGCCAGCCCCGGCAGGCCGATCAGCATCGCGTCCAGGTTCCCGACCGTCGCGGTCAGCCACGCGCCCGTCGGCGCGAACGGGGCCGAGAGCAGGGTGGCGAGGGCGAGCACGAACACGCTGGCCGGAATGGCGGGCAGCTTCCGGGACAGGGCGAAGCACACCCGGGTGAGCGCGAGCAGGAACGCGGTCCCGACGACGTCGCCGAGGGTGAGCCGCTGGGTGCCGAGGGCGTTGACCAGCAGGCCGCCGAGTCCGACCACCGTGTAGGCGAGCAGCTGCACCCGCGGCGGCGTCGCCAGCTCCGGGTCCCGCACCACCTCGGGCGCCGGGCGCGACTCCTCGGCCTCGGCCTCCGCGCCGCCGGTGCGCGCCGGGGTGCGGACCCGGCGCCCCTCGTCGTCGCGGCCGAACACCCGGCTCCAGAAGGCGTACAGGCGGCGGCAGAGCGGCAGCGCCAGGAAGATCCCCGAGTAGAAGCCCACCAGGTTGGTGACCAGGTTGGACAGCGCCGCGAGCGCGGTGATCTCCGCGGCCCGGTCCGGGTAGATCAGCGACAGCGCGCCCACGCCGCCGAGCATCATCGAGCCGGAACCGAGGCCCAGTCCCAGCGCGAGCGCGAGCGGGTGGAAGAGGCCGATGCTGCCGAGCGTTCCGGCCAGCAGCGAGATGTACAGGGCGCCGAAGACCGAGCCGAGCACCCACACCGAGAACACGCCCCGGTACTCCGGGGAGCGCACGCCGAAGCGTTCGATCGCGAAGGCCAGGTACGACTCGCGGTCGATGGACCAGGTGGCGCCGATCGCCGCCCGTCCGATGCCGAGCCCGACCGCGACCGGCAGCGCCAGGATCACGGTGCCGAAGATGTGCCCGACCTCCTGGAGCACGATCGCCGGGCCGAGGTGGGTGAACTTCGCCAGCGAGGGCCCGATGTCGGTGCCCAGCCGGGCGAGGAAGAGCACGATGCTGATCTCCAGCAGCACCGTCGAGACGGCCCGGGTCGAGCCGGTCACCGGCCGCAGCCGCTGCACGCCGACGATCCCGCCGAGCAGCACCGCCCAGACGATCGGGAACAGCGCGACGGCCGCCGGGCCGATCTCGAAGGTGTGCTCGCCGATGAGCACGGCGACGACGGAGACGAGGGTGGAGAGCACCGTGGCGCTCACCCAGTGGGACCGGGTGATCCCGGCCGGGGGACCGGCTGTGCGTGTGCTGGGGGTCCGATCCATGACTGCCTCCGGTACGGGGAGTTCGCTGACGGCGCGCCCGGGCGGAGCCGCGGGGCCGCCGCGTTTGGTATACCGCCAAAGGTGTAACGGTGCGCCAACTCCCTGTCCATGCCTGGGACATCAGCGATTTCAGGTCGTCGCGGATCTTGCCTTTCGCATTTGGTATACCGCTGGATACGATCGCGGTCCGCCTCGCCGGCCCCGAGCGGACCGGCCCGCACCCACCCTGGAGGCCCCATGCGGACGCGCTGGCGCGCCGGACACGTGCTCGCCCACCAGCACGGCGGACACCGGCTGTTGCGCGACGGCGAGATCGTCTGGGAGGACGACACCCTCGTCCACGTCGGCGGCCACTACCCGGGCCACGTCGACGAGGACCGGGACCTCGGCGCGGACACCCTCGTCCTGCCGGGGCTGATCGACCTCGACGCCCTCACCGACATCGACCACCTCGTCCTCGACTCCTGGGCCGGCCCCGACCTCGCCCCCGGACACCAGTGGTCCCTCGACTACTTCACCCACCGGCGGCGCGACGTCTTCACCCCCGCCGAACGCCGCACCGTCCGCCACTACGCCCTCGTCCAGCTCGCCCTGCACGGCATCACCACCTACATGCCGATCGCCTCCGAGATCCACAGCTCCTGGGCCGAGCCCTACGAGGAACTGACCGCCATGGCCGAGGAGTCCCGCGGCATCGGACTGCGCGGCTACCTCGGCCCCGCCTACCGCTCCGGCGTCAACATCGCGCTGCCGGACGGCGGCCGGGACGTCGCCTTCGACGAGGAACGCGGCCGCGAGGGACTGCGCGACGCCGTCCGCTTCCTCGACCACGCCGCGTCCCTCGGCGACCCGCTCGTCAACGGGGTGCTGCTGCCCTGCCGCATCGAGACGCTCACCGAGGAACTCCTGCGCGAGACCGCGGACGTCGCCCGGCGCCGCGACGCCCTCGTCCGGCTGCACTGCCTGCAGGGGCTGCTGGAACGGGAGTTGACCGAGCGGCGGCACGGCGTGACGCCCCTGCGCCTGCTCGAGCGCACCGGGCTGCTCGGCACCCGCCTGCTCGTCCCGCACGGGCTCGTGACCGACCGGCACCCGCGGGTGCACGGCGAGGACCGCGGCGACCTGGACACCCTCGCCCGCCACGGGGTCTCCGTCGTCCACTGCCCGCAGACCTCCCTGCGCTACGGCGAGGTCCTGCGCTCCTTCGGCAGCTACCGGCGCGCCGGCGTCAACCTCTGCCTCGGCACCGACTCCTTCCCGCCCGACCTCGTGCGCGGCATGGACGCCGGAATCCACCTCGCCAAGATCGTCGACGGCCGGCACGACGCCGCACCCGCCGAGCACTACGTCGAGGCCGCCACTCTCGGCGGCGCCCGCGCCCTCGGCCGCCCCGACCTCGGCCGCCTCGAACCCGGCGCGCAGGCCGACCTCGTGGCCTTCCGCACGGACGACATCCGCGACGGCGTCCAGGACGACCCCGTCCGCACCTTCCTGCTCAACGGCACGGCCCGGCAGGCCACCCACTCCGTCGTCGCCGGACGCCCCGTCCTGGTCGACGGCGGCATCCCCGGCGTCGACCTGGCGGACCTGCGGCAGCGCGCCCAGCACCTGTTCGCGCGGATGCGCGCCGCCTACTCCGCACGCGACACGCTCCGCAGGGACGCCGACACCCTCTTCCCCCCGACGTTCCCGCCCTTCGACCACGACGCCCCGCACTGACGCCCCGCACCCACCCCGGACGAAGGAGCCGCGACATGCTGGTCACCGACGTACGCCCCTGGGGCGGCGCCCCCTCGGACATCGAGACCACCGACGGGGTGATCACCGCCGTCACCCCGCACGACCCCAACCGGGCCCGCGCCACCGGGAGTTCGTCACGGGACGGGGCCGTCGACGGCCGCGGCCGGCTCGCGCTCCCCGCGTTCGCCGACGTGCACTGCCACCTCGACTCCACCCGCCTCGGCCTGCCCTTCCGGCCGCACACCGGCGCCCCCGGCATCTGGCCGATGGTGATGAACGACCGCGCGCACTGGCGCGACGCCGAACGGAGCGTCGCCGAAGGGGCCACCCACACCCTCGGCCGCATGATCTCGTGCGGCACCACCCGGGTCCGCAGCTACGCGCAGATCGACGCCGACTGCGGACTCGAACGCTTCGAGGGCGTCCTCGCCGCCAAGGAGGCGCACGCCGACCGCGCCGACGTCGAGATCATCGCCTTCCCGCAGGCCGGACTGCTCCGCGAGAAGGGCGTGCCCCAACTCCTCGACGCGGCACTGTCCTCCGGCGCCGCCGTCGTCGGCGGCATCGACCCGTGCACCCTCGACCGCGACCCCGTGCGCCACCTGGACATCCTCTTCGACCTGGCCGAACGCCACCAGGCACCCGTCGACGTGCACCTCCACGAGCCGGGCACGCTCGGCGTGTTCAGCGCCGACCTGATCCTGGAGCGGGTGCGCGCCCTGGACATGGCGGGCCGGGTCACGCTCTCGCACGCCTACGACCTCGGCGGCGTCGACGAGGCCACCACCCGCCGCCTGACCGAGGAGTTCGCCGCACTCGACATCTCCATGGCCACCGTCGCCCCCGCCCAGCACCACTCCCTGCCCCTGACCGGGCTCACCGCCGCCGGGGTACGCGTCGGCCTCGGCCAGGACGGGCAGCGCGACTACTGGTCCCCGTACGGCAACGGCGACATGCTCGACCGCACCTGGCAACTCGCCTTCACCCAGCGCTTCCGCGCCGACGAACTGGTCGAACACTGCCTGGCCGTCGCCACCCGCGGCGGCGCCGCGATCCTCGACCCGGAGCTGCCCCGCCTCACCTCCGTCACCGACCGCCCCGGCCTCGCCCCGGGAGACCGCGCCGACCTCCTCCTCGTCGACGGCGAGACCCCCACCTCCGCCGTCATGGACCGCGGCACCGACCGCACCGTCCTGCACGACGGGCACGTGGTGGCCGAGGGGCTGACGCTCGCCGACTAGGGGCGTCAACGGGCAGGCGCCGACGGGCAGTTGGCGGCAGTCACCGCGCGATCCGCCACATGGTGGCGGCCGGCCCGCGGCCGCCGTCCACGCCCGCGCGGGCCGGGCCCTCGTCCGGGCCGATGCCGCGGGTGCGCAGGTGCCATGCGGTCTCCGAGTGCCAGGGGGCGTCCTGGCCGGCGGGCCTCGAAGAAGCGGGCCACCTGCCCACTCCTGGCCGGCGCGGTGCGGGAAGGTCTCCGGCGTCTCGCCGGGAGCGGGGGAGGGGCCCTCCCGGTCGTGGGCGAGACGGCCGTAGCAGCCGCCCAGCAGATGCGCGGCCGGATCGCGCACCTGCCACCCCGGTACCGCCTCCCGCGCCCGGTCGCCGGCCCGTGCAACATGGCCGTCAGGGCGGCGTGTTCGGGGGCGGACAGCGGACGCGCGTCGGCCGGCGCGCCCCGGACGCCGGTGACGGCCGGTGAACATCTCAGGAGCGCCACAGCGGGTCGCGCACGACGAGCTCCTCGGTCTTCTCGCAGCCCGTGCCGTTGGAGACCTGGTGCGACGCCAGGTTCCAGCCGACGACGCCGTTGCCCTTGCGGCCGAGTTCGATCAGCCGGTCGGTACGGGTGCCCGCGACGTCGGTGACTTCGCAGCGCACCACCGTCGTCCACGCCCGCCCGTCGACCGCCGCCGCGAACGCCAGCACCGGCAGCACCACCACCGTCAGCGCCAGCGCGGCCCACTGCTCGGCCGCCACCCACCGCCGCACCCACGGCCCGGGCCGCGCCGCCTCGGCGTGCCGGTGGTGGTGGCCGCGGCGGCCCGTCCGGTACTCGACGACGATGCCCTGCCGCAGCGCGACGGCCACCAGGAACGTGCCCAGCCCCCACCACGGCCCGAACAGGCAGGCGATGATCGCGCCGACGGCCAGCGGATTGACCAGGCTCAGCGCCAGCCGCCGCGCGGACGCGGCCGGCCCCGTACCGCCCGGCACCGCACCGCGCGCCGCGCACGCCGCGAACAGCACCCGCGAGAGCACCACCCCGAGCACCGCGCCGAACAGCGCGTTCGTGAGCACCATCCCGACCAGCACGTCCGGCCAGTTGGACAGCTCCATCCCGGAGAACACCTCACGCACCGCACCGCCCTCACCGGCCGTGTACGCGACCTTCACCACCGGCACCGCGAGCACCAGCGCGAGCAGCACCGTGTGCCCCGGGCCGCCCTTCCGGTCCATCGCGGCGACCCCTGAACCACCGCTTCCCCGCGGGCCGTTGACGGTCTCCGGAACACTGGTCATGTCCCGCACTGAAGCAGAAACCCACACCCCCGCAAAACCGGCGCACCGGGCATCACGGGCCCGGGCCGCCCCGCTCAGGCGTCACGTTCCTGGAGCGTCGCGGTGCCGACGCGGCAGCCCGCGCACCAGAAGCAGTACACGTTCCCGCGGAAGGGCATCGCGCCGAACGGGGTGACCCCGCCCGCCAGCGTGGCCAGATACGGCATCGAGGACGCGCACTCCGGGCAGCGCGGATGCGGCTCCGGACCGAGTGTCCAGCCGGGGAGACCGCCCACCTGGTGCTGCGCGAACCCCTGCACCGCCCGGCTCACCTCGTACGGCGCCCGGGCCGGCTCCAGCACCAGCGCGCGCTCCTCCGGCAGCGTGCGCGGCTCCGGTCCGGCGGCGCCGACCGGGCCCCACTCGTGCCCGTACGCGCGGAACCCGCCCTCGGTCCGGGCGGCGGTCAGCTCGTCCGTGTCCCGGCAGCCGCAGGTGAACCAGAGGAACACCGGGTCCTCCGGGCCCACTTCGGGGGCGAGGGCGGCAGAGGCCGGCGTCAGCAGGGGAGCGGCGGGCTCGGCGCAGACGCGGCACCGGGGGAGGACGCCGGGGGCCGGGCCGCCGAGCCGGTGCGGCCCCGCGCCCCGGGGTCCGACGTAGCCCGCGTGCGGGCCGGAACCCGGCCGGGCGCCCGGTGTCGGGCAGCACGCCCGACTGGTGCGCCGGCCGCTCCCACTCGGCCTCGGCATCGAGACAGTCGGCGTCGTCCAGATGCTCCGTCCCCTCCAGGTCCGCGCAGAACTCGCAGCTGTCCACGGCCGTGAACTCGGCGCGCAGCGCCAGCAGTTGACGCCGCGCGTACCCGGTGCGCGCCCGCGCGGCCGTCTCCAGGTGCGCCGCGTCCCCGCCGGCCCGCCGGCGCGCCACCAGCGCGTCGACCACGTCGTCCGGGGCGCCGAGATCGAGCCGGCCCAGGATGAACGGGTCCTCGATCCGGCCGGCGAACGGGCGGACGCGTCCGGGGTCTTCGGCCGCGATCACGAAGACCACCGAGGCCAGCCCGGCCCACGGGTCGCGCAGCCCGAGCGCGGACGGGTCCGGCAGGGCGAGATGGTCCCGCACGAAGGCGTCGAGCAGCTCCGGCCGCATCCACCGCACCAGGCGCTCCGCCGCGCCGCACGTCAGCGGCGAGGTACGGAGCGCCTCGGCGGCGCGGACCTTCGCCGCGCGCTCGCCCGGAAGACGGGACAGGTACTGCGACACGTACCCGGCCGGCCTGCGGTTCTCCGTACGGGAGAGGCACGCGGCGGCCGCCCCGGCACCGTGGTCCGGCTCCCGCCCGAGCAGCTCGAAGATCCGCGCGCGCCGCTCCGGCGGCCCCGGGCCAGGGCCGGACAGCACGGCTTCCAGACGTTCCAGGACGGTCACTCCCGACTCCGGAACGCCGCTCACGGCGCCAGGTCCAGGAACTCCCAGTGGGCGTTCGGCCGGGTGCCGCTGAGCCACTGGCCGCAGTTGGCCAGGACCGCCGGGCCGGAGGTGATGTGCTGGGCGCCGGTGCCGAGGTCGCGGAGGAAGCGGTCGAGGGGGCCGCGGCGGATCGCGGCCGTGCCCGCCCAGCGGTGCACCGTCCGGCCCACGTCCCGCACGGTGGACGTCGTGTGGTTCAGCGCCAGCCGGAGCAGCGTGTCCTGCTCGGTGCTCAGCAACTCGCCCGCGTCCAGGGTGACTTCGACGTCCCGCCAGACCTCCGTCACCCACGCCCGCGCCGCACGCAGCGCGGCCTCGGCCGAGGCGTACTCCGCGTGGAAGTGCCCGCTGCCCGCGGCGGCGTTCGGGCCGCCGGCCCGGGCCGCGACCGTCGTCCGCAGCTCGTCGAGCAGCCGCCGCCCGACGCCGAGCGCCCAGCCGGTGTGCCCGATCGCGGACAGATTGACCAGGCCCATGCGGTACACCGCGCCGCCGTGGGCCGGTTCCGTGGTGGTGGCGGGATAGGTGTGCGTCCGGGGGACGTACACCTCGGCGCAGTGGTAGTCGATGCTGTGCGTCGCCCGCAGGCCCAGCACGTCCCAGTTGTCGACGAGTTCCACCCGCGGCTTCGGCATCGCCAGCACCCGCAGTTCGCCGCTGCCCTCGACCTGGACGGCGCTGTGGATGTGCGTGGCGTGCGCCATGCCGGAGGCGAACTGCCAGCTGCCGCTGACCAGATAGCCGCCGTCCACCGGAACGGCCCGGCCGGGACGGGTGCCGTGCCCGGCCAGCAGCGCGTACGTCCCGCCCGCGACGTCGGAGAACAGGTCGGCCGCCGCGACCGGGCCGAGATAGGCGGCCGTCGAGCCCGTCATCAGCTGGAGCGCCATCACCGTCCAGCCCGCGGAGGCGTCGTACCGGGTGAGCCGCTCGACCGTCTCGATCAGCTGGCGCGGGGAGAACTCGTGGCCGCCGAGGTTCCGCGGCAGCACGGCCCGGACCGTGCCGGCGTCCAGCAGGGCCCGCGCGGTGGCCTCGTCCAGCCGGCCGCGCTCCTCGGCCGCGTCCGCGCCGGCGTCGAGTTCCGGGCCCAGGGCGTCGATCCGCTCCAGCAGCGCGGGGAATTCCGGGCTGACGTGTAATCCGCCGTGTATCGCCATGAACGCTCACTCCTCGCTGTCGGGTCCGGTCCGGCGTCACTGTAGCGAGGGGGTCTGTCAGCGGCCCCGGCGGAAAGACGACGACGCCGGTCCTCCGGGTCCCGGGAGGGGACCGGAGAACCGGCGTCGCGGAAGAAGCCGGGGGCCGGGGTCAGACCGTCTTGCCGGCCTTTGCGTCGGCGTCGGCCGGCTTCATGGTGCCGACGGCCGCCGCCTCGTCGTTGCGGACCCACAGGGTGCGCTGCGGGAAGGGGTGCTCGACACCGGCGGCGTCCAGCGCCTTCTTGGCGCGCAGCCGCAGCTCGCGGGTGACGCCCCACTGCTGCAGCGGCACGGTCTTGACCGCGAGCCGCACGACGACACCGTCGGCGTCGAGGGACTGCACGCCCCACACCGACGGGTCCTCCAGCAGCACGTCGCGGAACTCCGGGTCCTCGCGCATCTCGCGGCCGGTCTCGGTGAGGACCTGGCTGACCTTGTCCAGGTCGGCGTCGTACGAGACGGACATGTCGAGCACGGCGCGGGCCCAGTCCTGGCTGTCGTTCTTCACGCGCAGGATCTCGCCGTTCCGGATGCACCACAGGCCGCCGTACAGGTCGCGGATCTTGGTCAGCCGCAGGCCGACCTCCTCGACCTCACCGACCGCCTCGCCGAGGTCGACGCTGTCGCCCACGCCGTACTGGTCCTCGAACATGATGAGCAGGCCGGACAGGTAGTCCGCGACGAGGCTCTGCGCGCCGAAGCCGATGGCCAGACCGACGACACCGGCGCTGGCGAGCAGCGGGCCGAGCGCGATGCCGAGCTGGTCGAGCACCATGGCCACCGCCATCACGGCGATCACGATGGTGGCGATGCTGCTCAGCACGTTGCCGATGGTCTTGGCCCGCTGCTGGCGCCGCTCGTTCGTCCGGGCCGCGCGCTGCAGGACCGCGGGGCCGCGGCTGCGCTGGGTGCCGCCGTTCTCCTCGGCGTCCTTGATGACCCGCTGGACGACGCGGGTGATGGCGCGCTTCGCGAAGGCGCGCACGATCACCGCGACGACGACGATCAGCAGGATGCGCAGCGGGACACCGATCAGCAGATCGATGTTGTCCTCGACCCACCCCTGGGCGAGTTCCGCCTTGCCGGCGGCCTCGCTCACGTCGGGCGCGGCGGCTATGTGCGTTGGGGACACGGAATGAATTCCTCCGTTAGAAACCGATGACCGGGGAGGAACCGTACCGACCGATACCCCGCAGAGCTAACCCGGCCCGCTCACCAGCGATTTCGGCCCCCGCGCCGCCCCTCAGCGGGTCAGCAGGGCCCGGGCCGCCTGCGCGTACAGGCCCTTCGGATGGGCCCGGTACATCGGCTCGGTACCGAACAGGACCACCGGCGCCCCGGACGCCGAGGAACCGGAGACCACCGAGGGCCTCCCGGCCGCGTCCCCGGGACCGCCCGCGCCGTCCTTCCCGGCCCGCCAGTGCCCGGAGACCAGCGGCCCGTCACCGGCGTACGACTGCTCGACGCGCACACCGTCGCCCAGGCCCGTGAACCAGCCGGGCGCGTAGACGAAGGAGTGCGGCGGGGCACCCGCCGTGAGCGGGCCGCCCGCGTTGCGCACCCGCACCACCCCGTTCGCGTCCCCGTTGCCGCGCACACCCGTCACCGGGAGCAGCGAGGCCGCCTCGTTGAACGCGGCGCCCTCCGCGCCGACACCCACGACGCCCACCCCGCTCTCCGCGAACGCCTCGCGCGCCGCCCGCGTCAGCTTCCCGTGGTCGAGCCCCGAGGAGACGAGCAGCGCGTCGGTCCCGGACCAGTCGAAGCCCGCGTTCAGCCGCTCCGTCGAGACCGGCGTCACCGCGAAGCCCATCTCCCGCAGCGCGAACCGCTCACCCGGCGTGACGGCCGCCGCCACCCGGGTACGCCGCAGCTCCGCCGTCCCGCGCTCACCGGCCGCGCCGAAGGTCACCCCGAACCGGGCGGCCGCCTCGCGGGCGAGGCCGCGCGCCGAGCCCGGCAGCACCGCGGCGCCGTCGTCCGTGCGGCGGGCCCGCACACCCTGCGCCAGCAGCGAGTTGAGCGCCGCCACCTCGTACGGGTCGTCGAGCCGCAGCCGCAGGTCACCCCGCGCCGCGACACCCCCGTCCCGCGCGGCCGCCCGCACCGGATCCGCCGGCACCCGCGGCGCCCCGCGCTCCACCGCGTCCACCCGGGCGCCCCACAGCAGGCCGAGGCTCCAGCCGGAGATGTCGTACATCGCGGAGACGTCGTCGCTGATGTCCCGCCCGTCGGCGAGGATCACGTTCGCGAGCCCGCGCTTGGGCTGGTGCATGTCGACGAGGTACGAGCCCGCCCGGTACCCGCGCCCGCCGAGCCGGAAGTCCGCGCGGGCCCGCTCCACCCGGACGTCGTTGGCCACCAGATGGTCCACCAGCCGCGCCGCTGCCGCCGGGGACCGCCCTCCGCCGCCGGCCGGGATCACGTACGCGCGCGGGAAACGCGTGGTGTACACGTCCTCGGGCCCGATGCCCGGCACACCCGGCACCGTCTCCTCCGACACCGGCCGCTGCGCCTCGCCCGCCGCACCCCGTCGGAACGTCTCGATCTGGTCGGCGATCACCGACGTACGGTGCCGCCGCGCGTAGTCGAGGGTCGCGCGCATCGCCGCGCCCGCGATCCGGGTGTTCACCTCCGCGCGCCGCCGCAGCTCCCGCACCGGCAGCTTCTCGTAGGCCGCGTTGTTGACCCGCAGCGGGAACTCGACGGTGTGCGAGGCCACCGCGCCCTGGAACGGCATGTACTGGGGAGTGAACAGCGGCGGCCAGTCGTCCCAGCCCTCCTTCTGGTCCCGGAACGGGATCACCGGGGGCTTCACCCCGTCCCCGTCCTCGGTGTAACCGAGCGCGTTCACCGCCTGCTCCATGCCGAGCGCGTTCCGGTACGCGTTCTTCAGGAACAGGTCGTACTCGTAGTTCTCGCCGTGCGGCGGCGTCGTCGGCTCGATCAGGGTGCCGTTGACGTAGCCGTGCAGGTCCAGCATCAGCGCGGGCTGCCGCTCGGCCGCGATCCGCCGGACGGCGCGGGTCTCGGGCTGACTCGCGGTGATGAAGTCCCGGTTGAGGTCGAACCCCCGGGAGTTGGCCCGGGTGCCGGCTATCCGGCCGTCGGGGTTGGCCGTCACGTTGATGTGGACGCGGTTCTTCGCGAGCAGGGCCGACGTCCCGGCGTCCGCCGCCTTCGCCAGCCGCTCGATCAGCCGCAGCGCGGCGTCCGTGCCCTCCCACTCGTTGCCGTGGATGTTGTTGTTCAAGAACACCGGCGTCTTGTACGCGGACCTGATGCGCGGATCCTTCGCCGCCGACGCGGGCGCGTTCTCGATCCGCTCCCGCATCCGCTCCTGCTCCCGCGCCTCGGCGGCGCTCTCCGGCGCGGTGACCGTCACGAGGTACAGCTCGTGCCCGCCCGCGCTGCGCCCGGCCACCTCCACGCTCACCCGGTCGCCCAGCCGCTGCAGCGCGTTGAGCCGCGGCGCGAGCGAGTGGTACGGCGCCAGCCCCAGTTTCAGCGAGGCGTCCTTCCCGTTCACGGGCGGCGGGTCCAGCACCGTACGGCGCGGGAAGCCGCGGGTGTCCCGCGCGTCCGCCGGGGCGTCAACCGCCGTGACGGGAGCGGGAGCCGGGCCGGCGGCGGACGCCGGGGGAGGGGCGAGGAGGGTGCCCGCGAGCGTCGCCACGAGGGCGGCGCCGAGCACGGCGCTGACGGAGCCGGTGAGCGGTGATGGTCTGGACGGTCCCATGCGAACCCTTCGGGCGGCGGCAGAACCGTGCGAGGCGCGCAACTCCGGGCACGCGCACGCACGGACACGGTCGGTGACGCGATCAGTACGGAGGTCTACCCGCTCGGCCCCCGGACGACAAGAGCCGCCGCACCGCCGGCCGGCCCGTCAACTCGCCTTCGGGCCAGGGGAGTTCGGGGTGCCGGAGGTGTCGAAGCGCGCGCGGTTGGCGTGGATCTCGTCGTGGTGCGTGCCCGCCCAGTCGATCAGCGCGGTCACCGCGTCCAGCAGCGTGGCGCCCAGGCCGGTCAGCGCGTACTCGACCCGCGGCGGCACCTCGGGGAAGGCGGTGCGGGTGACGAGCCCGTCGCGCCGGAGCTGGCGCAGCGTGTGCGTCAGCATCCGCTGCGAGACGCCCGGCACGGAGCGCTGGAGATCGGTGTAGCGCAGCGGACCCTCCTGGAGGGCGCCGATCACCAGCACCGTCCACTTGTCCCCGGCCCGCTCGACGATCTGCCGGATCGTCTCGCCCTGCTCCGCCGGCCAGCGCCCGCAGGGGCCGGGCCGGCCCGCACCCTGCGCGCGTGAGCCTTCCGTGTCGCCCATGGCGCACCCGTCCTTCCCGTTCCGCACACGCGTGTGCCTTTTGCGGCGGCCTCCGCGCTCCCTCAGCATGAGGCTACGCACCAACGGTAAGAAACCACGTCACGGGCGTGCGGCCGGACCCACGCAGGACCGGCCCGAGCGCGCCCCGGGAGGATCCCCATGCTCATGCGTGCCGCGACCGTGTCCCGCTTCGGCGGACCCGAAGCCGTCGAGATCACCGAACTGCCCGTCCCCGGGCCCGGCCCGGGCCAGGTGCGGGTGCGGGTCGCCGCCGCCGCGCTGAACCCGGTCGACGCGGCCATGCGGGCCGGCGTCTTCGGCGCCGACGGCGACCGCCTCGGCCTCGGCTGGGACGTCGCCGGAACCGTCGACGCCGTCGGCGGAGCCGGGGCCGCCTGGTCCCCGGGCGACCGCGTCATCGGCCTGGCCACCGGCCACCGCACCCCGCTGGGCACGCACGCCGAGTACGCCGTGCTCGACGCGGACGCGCTCGCCCCGGCACCCGCCCGCCTCGACGACGTGCACGCGGCCGCGCTGCCGCTCAACGCCCTCTCCGCCGCCCAGGCCCTCGGCATCCTGCAACTCGCCCCGGGGCAGAGCCTGTTGGTCACCGGCGCGGCCGGTGGCGTCGGCGCCCACGCGGTGGAGCTCGCCCACGTCCGGGGCCTGGAGGTCACCGCCCTCGCCTCGGCCGGCGACGAGGAGTTCCTCGCCTCCCGGGGCGCACACCACTTCCTGCCCCGCACGGCCGCGCCCCCGCGCGCCGCCTTCGACGGGGTGCTCGACGCGGCCGTCCTCGGCGCCGAGGCGCTCGCGCCCGTCCGCGACGGCGGCGCCTACGCCGGTGTCTGGCCCGGCCAGGAACCGGAGGCCGAGCGCGGCATCCGCGTCGGCGCGCTGGACGTCACCGCCGACGGCGCGCAGCTCGCCGAACTCGCCCGCCTCGCCGACGACGGCCGCCTCGCGCCCCGCGTCGCCCGTACCTACCCGCTCGCCGAGGCCGCCGCGGCCCACGCCCGCCTGGCCGAGGGCGGCCTGCGCGGCCGCCTCGTCCTCGTCCCCTGAGGCAACTCACGCGCACACCCCGCCCGTTGACCCCGCCGTCACGGCGCCTGACAGAGCTGGATCCTGGAACGCGTGGACGAGCAGGACCGGGTGCCGGGCGTCGTCAGCCGGGCCGAGGCCGTCCGGAACGGCTGGCTCCACCGGATGGCGATGCTGCTCTGCCGGGACGCGGAGGGCCGGTACCTGGTCCACCGCCGCCCCGCCACCGGCTCCCGCTTCCCCGGACAGCACAGCCGGCCGGTGGCCGGCGCCGTCGGCGAGGCGTACGAGGACGCGGCCCGCAGGGAGCTGAGCGAGGAGACGGGCGCGGACGCGCCCGTACGGTTCCGCTTCAGGTTCCTCCGCGAGGGCGAGCTCGGCCCCTACCGGTTCGTCGTCCACGAGACCACCGTCGAGGACGCGCGGCTCACGCCCGACGCGGCCGAGGTCGCCCGGCACGGCCGCCTACCGGCGGTACCGGGCGCTGACGGCCGAGCGGCCCGGCACGGCCCCGCGCAGAATGGACTGACGTCCGCGCCGCCCGGCGCGGTCGTGGTCACGGTGCCCACGCGCACCGAGGACTGCGGCCAGGAGGAGGTCCATGCATCGCTTCGTCGGCCCCGGCAGCGGGCCGGACACGCGGGGTCGCCAGGAGGCCGCCGCCCACGTGGCGCTGGCGGTCAACGGCATGGGCACCTTCACCTGGGACGTCGTCGCCGGCGTGATGCACTACGACGAGGCCGGCCTCGCGGTGATGGGCTTCCGCCCCGGCGAGTTCGACGGCAGCCTCGCCGCCCTGGGCGAGCGGATGGTGCCCAGCGAGCTCCCCGACATCCAGGAGCTGGTGGAGCGCGCCATGCGGGAACGCTCCGACTTCAGCCTCTACTTCCGGGTCCGCCGGCCCACCGGACGCCTCCGCTGGACGCACACCCAGGGCCACATCGTCCGCGACCCCGAGGGCCGGCCGACGCGGGTCATCGGCATCATCCGGGACGCCAGCCAGGAACTGCGGGCCGTCGACCAGACCGAGCAGCTGCGCCAGGCCAGGGACGACCGGCGCCGGCAGGCCGACATCGTCGGCCACGTCAGCGACGCCCTCGTCCCGACCGTCACCGTCGGGGACGTCGCCGAGGCGCTCACCTCCTCCCGGCTCCTGGCCCGGCTCGGCGCGGCCAGCATCGTCCTCGGCATGACCGACAACGGCCGGATGGAGCTCGTCGGCTCGAACGGGGTGCACCAGGACCTCATCCGCGACTTCCACCTGTCCCGCCTGACCGAACCGCTGCCGCTCTCCGAGGCGGTCCGCACCCGCGAGGCCGTGTTCGTCACCAGCCGGACCGAATTCGTCCAGCGCTACCCCGCGCTGGAGCCCTACCTGACCCGGTTCGCCGAGGCCTCCGCCGCCGTCTACCTGCCGCTGATCGCGCAGGACACCCCGATCGGCGCCGTCGGACTGACCTACCACGGGGCCGCCCGCTTCACCCCGGAGGAGCGCACCGTCCTCACCGCGCTCGGCAAGGTCATCGCCCAGGCCCTGCAACGCGCGCTGCTCTACGACCAGGAGCACGAACTCGCCGCCGGCCTCCAGACGGCGATGCTCCCGGGCAGCCTCCCGGACGTCCCCGGCCTGCACCTCGCCACCCGCTACCGGCCCACCCGGGCCCGCGGCGGCATCGGCGGCGACTGGTACGACGCGCTCACCCTCCCCGACGGGCGGATCGCCGCCGTCGTCGGCGACGTGCAGGGCCACGACGTCACCGCCGCCGCCGTCATGGGCCAGCTCCGCATCGCGCTGCGCGCGTACGCCGCCGAGGGGCACCCGCCGACCACCGTGATGGCCCGCGCCTCCGCCTTCCTGGCCGAGCTGGACACCGACCGCTTCGCCACCTGCCTGCTCGCCCTGCTCGACCCGCACACCGGCATGACCTCGGTCGTCCGCGCCGGCCACCCCGACCCCGTGCTGCGCCGCGCGGACCGGGACACCGTCCGCCTCGACACCCCCGGCGGGCTCCCGCTCGGCCTCACCGCCCCCGGCGACCAGCCCGCCTACCCGGCGTACGAGACGGTGCTCGACCCCGGAGCGACGCTGGTGCTGTGCACCGACGGGCTCATCGAGGCCCGCTCGGCCGACCTCGACGAGGGCCGCGCCCGGCTCCTCGACGCCGTCCGCGGCGGCCCCGCGTCCCCGGACGACCTGGCCGACCACCTGCTGGACACCATGGCCGGGTACACCGGCGAGGAGGACGACGTCGCCCTGCTCGTCCTCAAGCGCTCCAGCCCGGAGGCGGCGCCCGCGCCCCGCATGGAGATCACCCTCACCCTCGCCGACGCCGAATCGCTGCGCACCGCCAGGACCGCGCTGCGGGAAGCGCTGCACGAATGGTCGCTGGAGGGCCTCGGCGACACCGCCGAGCTGCTCGCCTGCGAACTCGCCACCAACGCCCTGCTGCACACCGAGGACAACGCCACCCTCACGGCCCGGCCGGTGCAGCCCGGCGGCCGCTCGCTCCGGCTGGCCGTCAGCGACTCCTCGCCCGCCTCGCCCCGCCGCCGGGCCGCGACGGAACAGTCCACCTCGGGCCGCGGCCTGATGCTCGTCGAGGAGCTCGCCACCGGCTGGGGCGTCGAACCCCGGGGCAACGGCAAGACCGTCTGGTGCGAACTCACCCTGGAACAGGAGTAGTTCACCCCGGACCGGCTCAGGCGGCCGGCGCGCCGAACCAGCTCCGCAGCCGGCCGGTGAGCTCCGCCGGGTCCTCCCCGGCCCAGACGACGTGGCCGTCGGGGCGGAGCAGCACCGCGGGCACGTCCAGTTCCTCGCTGCCGTCCACGACGTGGTCGACGCGGTCCTCCCAGCCGGCCGCCGACAGCCGCCCGGTCGCGTCGAGGAGCAGGCCGCGTCCGGCGTGCAGCAGGGAGTAGAGGCGGCCGCGCTTCAGGGCGACGTCCCGCAGCCGTCTGCCGAGCAGCGGGTGCCCCTCGCCGAGGTCGTAGCGGACGCCGATCGCGGTGATCTTCTCGATCAGGTACCGGTTCACCTCCTCGAACTCCATCAGCTCCGCCAGCAGCCCGCGCACCGACCGGGTCCCCGGCTCGGCGGACAGCAGCAGCGTCTGGGCGCGGGTGTTCTCCAGCACCTCGGCGGCCACCGGGCGCCGTTCGGCGTGGTAGCTGTCCAGCAGGCCCTCCGGGGCCCAGCCGTCGACCTCGGCGGCCAGCTTCCAGCCCAGGTTGAACGCGTCCTGCACACCGAGGTTGAGCCCCTGCCCGCCGGTCGGCGGGTGGACGTGCGCCGCGTCCCCGGCCAGCAGCACCCGGCCCGTCCGGTAGCGCTCGGCGAGCCGCGTCGCGTCCCCGAAGCGGGACAGCCATCGCGGCGAGTGCACCCCGAAGTCCGTCCCGGCCACCGCCCGCAGCCGCGCCTTCAGCTCCTCCAGCCCCGGCGGCACGGAGCGGTCCCCGGCCACGCCCTCCGCCGGGACGATCACGCGGTACACCCCGTCGCCCAGCGGCATGGTGCCGAACCGCGCCTGCGTCCTGCGGACCCGGGCCACCACGGAGGCCAACTCCTCCTGGGACGCCGTCACTTCGACCTCGCCCAGCAGCGTCTCGGTCCGCGCGGGCTCGCCGGGGAAGCCGACGCCGAGCAGCTTGCGCACCGTGCTGCGCCCGCCGTCGCAGCCGACGAGATACCGCGCGCGGTCCCGGGTGCCGTCCGCCAGCTCGACGGTCACCCCGTCCGCGTCCTGGCTCAGCCCGACGAGCGTGCGGCCGCGCCGGAACTCGGCGCCGAGCCCGGCCGCGTGCTCCGTCAGCAGCCGCTCGGTGACGGCCTGCGGGATGGCGAGGACGTAGCTGTGCGCCGTGTCCAGGCCCTCGGGCCAGCTCGTGCCGAGGCCGGCGAAGAAGCCGCCGGCCCGTACCCGCTCGCCGTGCGCGAGGAACCGGCCGAGCAGCCCGCGCTGGTCCATCACCTCGACGCTGCGCGCGTGCAGCCCGAGCGCGCGGGACTGCCCGGTCGGCTCCGGCTCCCGCTCCAGCAGCAGGACGTCCACCCCGTGCAGCCGCAATTCGGCGGCCAGCATCAAACCGGTCGGCCCGCCGCCGACCACGATCACGTCACGCATCACATTCCCGTTCACCGGACCCGGACCGAGCGGGCCGGAATGTCTCGCACACTTCCGGTATTCCGGCTGTTTCCGCAGGTACCGGCTTCGGCCGATGATTCTGGGCATACCCGGGGCCTTGCCGCAAGGCCCCCCGTCGGCTATACGTTGAGAGTGGCAAGGAGCGGACGGCCCTCCTTTTCGGCCCCCTCCTCTCTCCCCTCCGGTTTTCTTTCCGCTTTCCGCGTGCGCGGGTTCTTGTGGTGCGCGAAAACGGTGGTTACCTTCGGTAAGCCTTTGGGGGTGCGCGCGGTGCGCCCCGCCCGCCCCACCGTCAACACGGCGCCGCGCGGGCCGAGTTGACGACCGAGGAGAGCTGCCCGTGCGCCCCAGCCCGAAGCGGAACGAAGCGGCAGCCCCGAGCCGACGGGGCCGCGCGGCCGTCACCCTCGCGGTCGCGCTGCTGCTCGCGGCCGCCGGCACGACGCTCGCGTCCGCGGCCGCGCCGGGGGAGGGGGACGCGGAGCTGCGCGAGGTGATGTTCGTCGGCAACAACTGGGACGGGACGGCCGACGTCGTCGAACCCGGCGGCGACCTGGCGCGCATCGGCCGGATCAACGTCATCCCCGACAAGGCGGAACGCCTGCGCGAGATCTACACCGACCCGCTCAAGCTCGCCTTCTTCCTCGGTATCCGGCAGGGCCCCGGCGAGGGACACGACCAGTTCGTCGACGACATGTACGCCACCCCGGACGGTTCGGCGATGGTCGTCTCGCGCCCGAGCTTCGCCGACGTCGTCTCCGTCGACCTGGCCACCGGGAAGCTCAACTGGCGCTTCCGCGTGTCGGGTTTCCGCTCCGACCACATGGCCGTCTCGCCGGACGGGAAGCGGGTGGCCGTCTCGGCCTCCACCTCCAACACCGTTCACGTCCTGGACATCACCACCGGCGAGCAGCGCGGCTCCTTCCGCGCGGGCGACAAGCCGCACGAGAACGTCTTCACCGACGGCGGCCGGTACCTGTGGAACATGTCGATCGGCGAGGTCAACACCGACCTGGACGCCCCGTTCATGGACTGGACGAAGGGCGACCGGAAGATCACCGTCGTCGACGCCGGGACCTTCGAGGAGGTCAGGGTGATCGACATGCGGGAGCGGCTGGACGCCTTCGGCCGGGAGGACCTCTCCGACGCCGTCCGCCCCGTCGCCTTCACCCCCGACGAGTCGAAGCTGTACTTCCAGGTGTCGTTCTTCAACGGCTTCGTCGAGTACGACGTCGCCGCCGACGAGGTCACCCGCGTCAAGGAACTGCCGAAGAACCCGGACACCAGCGAGAAGCGCACCGACTGGGTCAACGACTCCCGCCACCACGGGATGTCCATGAGCCCGGACGGCGAGAAGCTGTGCGTGGCCGGGACGATGGACGACTACGCCACCGTCGTCGACCGCCGCACCCTCCGGGAGGGCCCGCTGGTCACCGCCGACAAGCCGTACTGGGCCACGGTCAGCGGCGACGGCCGCTCCTGCGTCATCTCCGAGAGCGGCGCCGATGCCGTCACCGCCATCGACTTCGCCACCGGCCGCAAGGTCGCCACCGTCGAGGTCGGCGACCACCCGCAGCGCGTCCGCCTCGCCCGCATCCCCGCCGGATGGACGGGCCCGTCCGCCGCGAACTGACGGGCCGGGCGGGGGAGTCCGGGGCCTACGGGGCGGTGCCGGGCCCGGCGCCCGCGTCGAGGGCGGCCGCCGCCGCGTCGAGGGCGAGGTGCCACGGGTAGCGGCCCCGGTCGCCCTGGCCCGGCGGGCGGGGCTCGAAGCCGCCGGGGCCGAGCAGGACGCGCACGCCCGCGCCGCGCAGCGTCGCGACGCTGGTGCCGAACTGCGGATGGGTGGCGTACTCGCTGTTCACGCACGGCATGACGACCAGCGGCCACCGCTTCCCGATCGCCTCCGCGACCCAGCCGCCCACGAAGTGCGGAGTCAGCCCGAGCGCGCAGACGTTGACGGTGTTCAGCGTCGCGGGGGCCACGACGGCCACGTCCGCCGGGGGCCACACCTCCTCGTCCCAGGGCATCCGCGGGGCGCTGCGCACCGGCCGCCCGGTGATCCGCTCCAGCGCGGGCACCTCGTCCCGCAGCCAGGCGGCCGCCGTCGGCGTCAGGCCGACGCAGACCGACCAGCCCGCGGACCGCGCCCGCTCGACGGCGCCGACGAGGTCGAGGACGGGCGGGGCGGCGGAGCCGAAGAGGTACATCACGGGAGAGGCCATGCCGGAATCCCATCACGGGGCGGCCCGGCGCGGCGGCAGCCCGTCCCGTACCGGCCAACTGCCCTTGGAGGACGGGTACTTGGGCGTACGGCACCCGGGAGGCGGGCCACCCCACGAGATTTGGTATACAAAATGGGTGTCCACAGAGCCGAGCACGTCCACCGGGCCCACCCCGTCCACCACGGCCCCGGAGCCCGCCGCGCCCCCGCCCCGGCGCTGGTGGGCGCTGTGCGTGCTCGGCCTCGCGCAGCTGATGATCATGCTCGACGGCACCGTCGTGAACGTCGCGCTGCCCTCCCTCCAGCAGCAGCTGCACCTCTCCGACGGCGACCGCCCCTGGGTCCTCACCTCCTACACCCTCGCCTTCGGCGGACTCCTGCTGCTCGCCGGGCGGATCGCCGACCACGCGGGCAGGCGGCGGGTCTTCGTCACCGGGCTGGCCGGCTTCGCGCTCGCCTCCGCCGCGGGCGGCGCCGCACCCACCGCCGGCGTGCTCTTCGCGGCCCGCGCGGCGCAGGGCGCCTGCGCCGCACTGCTCGCCGCCTCGGCCCTGGCCCTGGTCACCACCACCTTCCCCGACCTGCGCGAACGCCGCCGCGCCCTCGCCGTGTTCGGCGCCCTCGGCGGCGCGGGCGCCTCGCTCGGCGTCGTCCTGGGCGGGCTGCTCACCCAGTGGCTCGGCTGGCGCTGGTGCCTGCTCGTCAACGTGCCCATCGCGCTCCTCGCCCTGGCCCGCGCGGGCTGCGTCGACGCCGGCCGGGAGGAACGCCCCGCCGGCCGGCTCGACGTCGCCGGAGCGGTGCTCGGCTGCGGCGGCCTCACCGCTTTGGTATACAGCGCCAGTCAGGCCGAGTCCGACGGCTGGACCTCGCCCCTCGTCCTGGGCACGCTCGCCGCCGGGGCCGTGCTGCTCACCGCCTTCGGCGTCCGGCAGACCCGGAGCGCCGCACCGCTGCTGCCGCCACGGCTGCTGCGCGACCGGCGCCGGGTCGCGGCACTCGTCGCGGGCGCGGTGATGATGTCGGCGCAGCTGTGCGTCGCCCTGTTCCTCACCTACCACCTGCAGTCCGTGATGGGCTGGTCGGCGGTGGCCAGCGGGCTCGGCTTCCTGCCGATCAGCGTCGTCACCACGGCCACCGCCACCCAGCTCAGCACCCGGCTGCTACCCCGGCTCGGCCCCCGCACGATGATGACCGCAGGACTCACCCTCGCCGCCACCGGCCTGTTCCTGCTCTCCCGCCTCACCCCGGACGACGACTACGCGACGGGCGTGCTGCCGGCGCTCGTCGTCTTCGGCCTCGGCATGGGCACCGGCTTCCTCGCGATGATGACCGCCGCCACCGCCGACGTCCCCGCGCACGACTCCGGCATCGCCTCGGCGGCGCTCAACACGGCCCAGCAGACGGGCGGTTCACTCGGCTCCGCCGTCTTCAACACCGTCGCCGCCGGCGCCGCCTCCGGCTTCCACGGCAGCGCCCAGGCCGCCACCCTGCACGGCTTCACCGCCGCCGTCCGCTGGCCCCTCGGCGCCCTCCTCCTCGGCGCAGCCCTCGCCCTCGCCTTCGGCGGCCGCCGCCAGGAACGGGCATGACCCCGAGGACCGCCCTCACCCGGCGGAGTCCAGCACCACCACGGCCTCGTCCGTGTACGTGAGGAAGGTGAACGTCTGGCGGAAGTACAGCTCGATGTCCTTCTCGTCGTGCGAGGCGTAGCCGATCGCCAGGTCCTGGCCGAACCGCAGCTCGAAGTCCCCGCCCCGCACCGAGAGCAGGAACGCGCCGTCCAGCGCCGGGGCCCACACCAGCTGCCCGTCCAGCATCCGGCCGATGTGCGCGGCGACCGGATACCCGTGGTCGGAGGTCTCGTTCACCGCCGTGTACGCGTCGGCACCCAGCAGCAGCGTGTACGGGCCGCCGACCCCCGCGAGACGCAGCGCCGTCAGGGCACGGCTCACCGCGTCCGGGAACTCCCGCGGCTCGGCCGGGAGCGCCAGCACCGGATTCGAGGTGCGGCGGCGCAGCCCGTCGATCCCCGCGGCCGCGAAACCGTCGAACACGGCCCGGTCCTCGGCGAACGCCATCGTGCGCGCCGCGTCCTTCACCGGCTGCCAGTCGGAGTCCTGCGCGCCGCGCTCGACGTCGTCGACCGCCGTACGGCTCACCGTGAACGGCACCCGCAGCTCCACCAGGGGCTGCGCGACGCGCAGTTGGGCGTTCACGCCGGAGGCCGGCGGGTCCACGGGGGAGAGGTGGCCGGTGCCGACCGCGGCCAGCCCGGGGCCGTCCGGCCCGGTGACGTCCACGGCCCGGCGGCCCGCCACGTTCCGCCGGAACGTCCGGTCGGCCTCCTCCTCGATCTCGCCCCAGGCCGCGGGGGTGATGGGGGCCAGCTCGCGGTGCAGATTGGTCATGCCGTCGGGCGAGGTCATGGCCGTTCTCCTTTCAGGCTGCCGATGTGCAGACCGCCGCGCCGCCGCCCGGGCGCGGGAGGGAGGTCGTCGAGGAAGGACGCGGTGGGGACGTGGAAGAGACCCCCGGTCAGCGCCGTCGAGAAATCCAGAATCCGGTCGTGCGATCCCGGCGGATCGCCCAGGAACATGTTGCGCAGCATCTGTTCGGTGACCTCGGGCGTGCGCGCGTACCCGATGAAATAGGTGCCGAACGCGCCGTCCGCGACACTGCCGAACGGCATGTTCTCCCGCACGATCTTCCGCTCGTTGCCCTCGTCGTCGGTGACCGTGTTCAGCGCGACGTGCGAATCGGCCGGCTTCACCTCGTCGTCCAGCTCGACGTTCGCCGTCTTCGTCCGGCCGATCACCTTCTCCTGCTCGTCGGACGGCAGCGCGTTCCAGGACGCCAGATCGTGCAGGTACTTCTGCACGACCACATAGCTCCCGCCCCGGAACTCCGGGTCCTCCTCGCCGACGAACACGGCGTCCTCAGCGAGCGGCCCCTCCGGGTTCTCGCTCCCGTCCACAAAGCCCAGCAGGTCGCGCTCGTCGAAGTACTTGAACCCGTGCACCTCGTCCACGACCACCGCCGCCCCGCCCAGCCGGTCGCCGATCAGCCTGGCCAGCTCGAAACACAGGTCCATGCGCTGGGCCCGCACGTGGAACAGCAGGTCGCCGGGGGTGGAAGGGGCCCGGTGGCGCGGCCCGTCCAGCTCCGGGAACGGGTGCAGCTCCCGGGGCCGGGGCCCCGCGAACAGCCGGTCCCACGCGTCCGACCCGACGCCCACCACACAGCCGAGCTGCGCCTCGGGCACCCGGAACCCCACCGAACGCCGCAGCCCCGCCACGTCCCCCAGCAGCCCCCGCACCGTCTCCTCCCCGCCCGGAAGGACCGAGACCACGAGGAAGACGGCGGCCCGCGACGGCGGAACGGTCACCGACTGGGACACGGGCACGGGCGGGGACTCGGCCACGGGCTCTCCCTCCGGACGGGCGGCGACGGGACGGCGCCGCTCCCCATGCTGATACCTCCGCGCCCGCCCGGCACGACGGCCCGCACCCGGCGGCCCCGCATGGCGACCCCCGCACCGCCGCCCTAGCCTGACCGGAAGTGCCGGGCCCCGGCCGAAGTCCCGAACGGCGGAAGGGTGACCAGCCGTGAGCGTCTCCGACGACCAGAGCGCCTCCGACGACACACGGGAACAGCGCGAGCCGCCCGCCGGCCCGCCCCCCGACCGGGCACCCGCCTCCCGTCCGTACCACCACCCCGCCGCCGGCTGGGGCGCCGCCAAGAGCGTGGCCCGGTTCCTCACCCGCGAGAAGGCGTTCGTGGACGGGCCGCGGGCCATCATGCGGATGAACCACGAGAACGGCGGGTTCGACTGCCCGGGCTGTGCCTGGCCCGACGACACCAAGGGCCTGCACCTCGACATCTGCGAGAACGGCATCAAGCACGTCACCTGGGAGATGACCGGGAAACGCGTGGGCCGCGACTTCTTCGCCGCCCACTCCGTCACCGAACTCTCCGGGTGGAGCGACTTCGCCCTGGAGGACCAGGGCCGGCTGACCGAACCCATGGCGTACGACCCGGAGTCGGACCACTACGTCCCGGTCAGCTGGAAGGAGGCGTTCGACCTCGTCGGACGCACCCTGCGCGGACTCGACGACCCGGACCGGGCCTCCTTCTACACCTCGGGACGGCTCGGCAACGAGGCCACCTTCCTGTACCAGCTGATGGCCCGCGAGCTGGGCACCAACAACCTCCCCGACTGCTCGAACATGTGCCACGAGGCCAGCGGCCGCGCCCTGACCGCGTCCCTCGGCACCGGAAAGGGCACCGTCGACCTCAAGGACTGGGAGACCGCCGACGCGCTGTTCGTCCTCGGCGTCAACGCCGCCTCCAACGCGCCCCGCATGCTCACCGCGCTGGCCGAGGCGTACCGCCGCGGCGCGCAGATCGTGCACGTCAACCCGCTCGTCGAGGCCGCCGCCAGGCGCACCATCGTCCCGCACGACTTCCTCGACATGGCGCTCTACAAGCCCACCCGCACCAGCACCCTCAACCTCCAGCCCCGCGTCGGCGGCGACATGGCCCTGCTGCGCGGCATGGCCAAGGCGGTCCTGGAACAGTCGGTGACCGATCCCAAGGCGCTGGACCGGGAGTTCATCGACCGGTACACCACCGGCTTCGACGCGTACCGGGCACAGTGCGAGGCCACCCCCTGGGAGGAGCTGGAGCACCAGTCCGGGGTGAGCCGGGAACAGATCCTCCGGGCCGCCCGCGTGTACCGGGACGCCGACCGGTCCGTCGTCAGCTGGTGCCTCGGCGTCAGCCAGCACGAGCACGGCGTCGACACCGTCCGCGAGATCGTCAACCTGCTGCTCCTGCGCGGCAATCTGGGACGCGAGGGCGCCGGGCCCTCGCCCGTGCGCGGGCACAGCAACGTCCAGGGCAACCGCACCTGCGGCATCGACCACCGGCCCGAACCGGAGTTCCTGGACCGGCTCGCCGAGGTCTGCTCGATCCGGCCGCCGCGCGAGCACGGACTGGACACCGTCGGCACCATCCGGGCCATGGAACGCGGCGAGGTGAGCGTCTTCGTCGGCATGGGCGGCAACTTCTCGCTCGCCGCCCCCGACACCCCGCGCACCTGGGCGGCGCTGCGCCGCTGCGAGCTCACCGTCCAGGTGAGCACCAAACTCAACCGCAGCCACCTCGTGCACGGCCGGCGGGCGCTGATCCTGCCCTGCCTCGGCCGCACCGAGAAGGACCACCAGCGCGGCGGCGTGCAGAGCACCTCCGTCGAGGACTCGATGAGCATGGTGCACCTGTCCGTCGGCATGAAACGCCCGGCCTCACCGCACCTGCTGTCCGAACCGGCGATCATCGCGGGCATGGCCCGCGCGGCACTCCCCGACAGCCCCACCCCGTGGGAGTGGTACATCGAGGACTACGACCGCATCCGCGACACCATGGCCAAGGCCCTCGACGGATTCGAGGACTTCAACCGCCGCGTACGCCTGCCGCTCGGCTTCCGCATCCGGCAGCCCGCACGCGAACTGGTCTTCCACACCCCCTCCGGACGCGCCGAGTTCTCCACCGCCGCACTGCCCGACGTCGTCCCCGAGCCCGGCACCCTCGCCCTGGGCACCATGCGCTCCCACGACCAGTGGAACACCACCGTCTACTCGGACAACGACCGCTACCGCGGCATCCGGAACCTGCGCACGCTCGTCTTCATGAACCGCGACGACATGCGCGAGCGCGGCCTCGCCGAGTTCGACCCGGTGCACATCACCAGCACCGCCAGGGACGGCAGCACCCGCTCCCTCGACGGCTTCCTCGCCGTGCCCTACGAACTCCCGCGCGGCTGCGCCGCCGGGTACATGCCCGAGATGAACGTCCTGTGCGCGCTGTCCGACCACAGCACCCAGAGCGACCAGCCGATCATGAAGCACGTCAAGGTCACGGTGGAACCGGCGGGTTGACCCGCGCCGCCTACGGCCCGGCGAGGCGGTGCAGCAGGTCGTAGGCGCGCCGCTCCACGGCCGCCAGCTCGGCCGGGTCGATGCCCGCCGACCACAGCTCCCCGGCTGCCGCGTCGTCCGCCTCGCGCAGGTCCACCAGCGCGGCGGCCAGCCGGCCCTGATGCGTACGGCGCCGCTCCGGCGGCCCGTCCAGCGCCTCCGCCGCGCGCTCCACCACGCCCCGGCAGACGGCCAGTTCGTGACGCACCCGCGCGGCGGCCCGGTCGTGCACCACCAGCAGCGCGCAGCCCAGACCGACGAGGACGCCGAGCGCGCTGCCCGTCACCCGGTCGTGCAGCAGCGTCCCCGGCGAGGCGGACGTCTGGAGTTCGCTCAGCAGCAGCGCCAGCGGCGTCAGAAAGACCACGCCCAGCCCGTAGTTGCGGGCCACCACGTACTCCAGCAGGAACTCCAGGACGAGCACCACCAGCACGATCACCAGCGGCTCCGGACGCGTGGCCAGCACAGCCCAGGCCAGCACCAGCCCCAACGCCGTGCCCAGGGTGCGCTGCACCGCGCGGTGCACGGTGCTGTAGACGTTGATCGAGTGCAGCACGGCGGCCGCCGTGATCGCGGCCCAGTACCCGTGCCCGAGACCGAGGACCAGCGCCAGCCCGCCCGCCAGCCCCGTACCGACGGTGGTCCGCAGCGCCGGGGCGACGAGCGAGGCCAGCCGGTGCCGGGCACTCCGCGCCCGCAGCGGCTCCCCGTCCGCCCCCGGCACGTGCGGCGACGTCCCCGCCGGCGACGGCACCACGTCCAGCGGCAGCCCGTCCACCACAGGAGGCAGCCGGCGGCGCCGGTCGGCCAGCAGCCGCGCCTGCCGCCGCAACGAGGGCGCCACCCCCGGCACCGGCTCGCGTACGGAGGTGACCAGCAGCGTCCACGTCATCCCGGTCAGACGCACCAGCGTCCGGCCCTGCTCCCGGCCCTGCGGGGACGCGGCGGGCTCGATGCCGAGCGAGCGGTGCGCGCGGAGCACCGCCGTCGTCGCCCGCCGACGCGCGAGCAGCGCCGCGTCCGGGCCCGCGGCCTCCAGCAGGGCCGCGACGGAACCGAGCGCCTCCGAGACCGCCAGCCGTTGCAGCCGGTCCGGCCGCCACAGCGAACCGGCCCACGCCAGCAGCCAGGCCATCCCGGCGCCGAACG
Organism: Streptomyces sp. HNM0574; assembly: GCF_012726235.1. Taxonomy (GTDB): domain Bacteria; phylum Actinomycetota; class Actinomycetes; order Streptomycetales; family Streptomycetaceae; genus Streptomyces. The sequence continues at coordinate 20,438 of NZ_JAASAH010000018.1, read as the reverse complement.
CGGCCAGCGCGGTGGGCAGCAACTCCTCGCCGGGGCGCGGCGCGTGGTCGGCGGCGACGGCGAAGCCGAGGAGCACGAGCACCGCGCCCAGCCCGCGCAGCCTCGTCACGTCGCACAGGTACTTCGCGGCTCCGGCGACCAGCGCCGTCGCGGCGATCACCGTCAGGTCGCCGGGCCGGCCCGCGTCCGGTCCCGTCACCGACGCCAGCGCCGAACCCGCGCCGACGGCCACCGTCATCGCCGCGGCCACGACGGCCAGGACGGTCAGCCGCCGCCGGTGCGGCAGCCCCCGTTCGAACGTGGCGGTGAACGCGCCCAGCGCCGGATACACCGCGAGATCGGGGCGCCCGGCCAGCACCGGCGGCAGCATCGCGAGGGCCATCCCCAGCGCCGCGTGCAGCGCGAACTGCGCCGCCCCCTCGACCCGCGCCAGCCGCAGCGCGCCCCGCGGCGAGAGCACCGGCAGCAGCGTGGTCACCGCCCACCGCCGGAACGACCGGACGAGAGGACGGACCACACCGCGAACTCTGATCATGACCGTTCGATCGTAGCCGCGCGCCGGGCACGGCACGGACCCGGCGCCTCGCCCCGGCTCAGCAGAAGACGGTCTTCTTCCACACGCCCAGACCGCCCGTCTCGCGGTACCGCGTCTGCCCCTTGTTGAGACCGAAGCAGCGGCTGTCCTTCGCGTAACTCATGATGATCTTGACCTTGACCTTCTTGCCGCACTTGTTCCGCACGGTGACTTTGTAACCGTGCGCCTTGTTCTCGGCCGTGGTCTTCACACACATCGCCGCCGACGCCCCGGCCCGCGCGTCCGACGCGGGAGCCGCGGCCTGCGCCGGGCCGGCGGCGGCGAGCGTGCCGAGCGTCAGCGCGGCGGTCGTGGCGAGCGAGGCGAGCGCCGGGACGTGCTTCCTCCGGCGCGTGACGTTCGTGGGGTTCGCGGACATGTGCCCTCCTCGGCTGCGATGCGCTCCCGGCCCACAGTTCCGCCGCCGTCCTCACGGCGACCGCCGGGCGCCCACCCAGTACGGCACACCCCGTCCCCCACCGTCCCCCTCCCCGCCCCCACTGGGACGTCCCCCTCCTGACCTGCACCGCAGCCCCACCTGGGACGTACGCGGTGGGACACGGGATGCGGGTGGGACGGGGCGGGCGGACCAGCCGTCGACCGGCACGGGGTCAGCCCGCGGTGACGTCCGCACGCGCCGGTGCCGCGAGGTCCAGGAGCCGCTGCACCAGGACGGGGTACGTCCACCCGGCGCCGCCCGCCGCGCACGGCAGCAGGCTTCCCGCCGTCAGACCCGGCAGCGCGTTGACCTCCAGACACCAGGGCTCGCCACCGGAGTCGCACCGGAAGTCGGTACGCGAGTACGCCCCGGCCCCGAACCCCAGCGCGCGGTGCGCCAGCAGGGCCGACTCCCGCAGCCGGTCGGCGAAGCGGTCGTCCACCCGGGCCGGGCACACCTCGCCGACCGCCCCGGGCCGGTACTTGGCCGCGTAGTCGAACATCGGCGTCGTCAGCTCGATCTCGACCACGGGAAGCGCCTCGCCGCCCACCACGGCCACGGTGAACTCCCGCCCCGCCAGGAACGGTTCGACCAGCAGCTCCACGTCACCGGCGGACTCCTCGGCCACCACCCGGGTCAGCTCCGGCAGCGAGCCGACGCGGTGCACTGCCACGCTCGACCCGTCCGCGGCCGGCTTCACCACCACGGGTCCCGCCGCCAGCAGCCGCCGCACGTCCGACGGCACCGCCCCGGGACCGGGCCGCCACGGGACCCGCTCGGGGACCGGCAGGCCCGCCGCGCCCAGAACCGCCTGCGCGCGCCCCTTGTGCCAGGCCGCCGCGCACGCCGCACTGTCCGCACCCGTGAACCGCACCCCGGCCATCTCCAGCAGTGCCTGAACGTGCCCGTCCTCACCCCAGCCGCCGTGCAGCGCCAGGAACACCGTGTCCGCGCCGCGGAGCAGCTCCAGGACCGGGCCGCCGGTCAGTGCCGTGTGCATGCGCCGCCGCAGCTCGTCCCGCTCCGCGAGCGACGGCGGCTCCCGCCCCACAGTGAACTCACCGGCCGCGTCCCCGGGTTGCAGCGGCCCGGCAAGCACCGGGACCGCGGCGGCCGGATCGACCACCACGACCTCGTGCCCCCGCTCGAGCAGGGCCCGCGTCACCGCCCATCCCGAGGCCAGCGACACGTCGCGTTCGGAACTCTCGCCACCGCACAGCACCACCACACGCATGGCGAGGGAGCCTAGCGAGACGAGTTGGATTTTCCAAGCAGTGACTTTGTGAACCCAAGCGGGAGTGGTGCCGAGGGAGAGCGATGCGCAGGCGCGGGTCCTATGTGCACAGCGGGCAAGGCAGTTGACGCACCATCCGCCCGCCACGTCCCGAAGATCCCCGTTTCCCGGAAGGGGTGGCGGCGCGGGAGTATAGCGATACCGGTGCTCTCGTCCGTTTCCACCCCTCTTCATCCGGGCTGGTGGGGAGAGTGTCACGATGGAGCGTATGCCCTTGGGAATCCTGTCACGCCGACGCAGCAGCCGTACCAGTCCGCCACCGCACCTCCGCGCGCCCATCCCGCAAGGGGCCGGTGCGCTCGACCTGACCGTTCACGACCCGGTCGGGCTGCCGCTGTCCGCGGCCAAGGTGACGCTCACGGAGTCCGGCGGCCACCAGCTGATGACCGGGCAGACCGACCCCCACGGCCGGTTCACGGCCACGCTGCCGCCCGCCTCGTACGAGGTGCTGGTCACGGCCGACGGGTACCAGCCGGTCCGCAGCCGGACGTCGGTGGGCGACGGGAGCAGGACGCCGCTGCCGACGATCACCATGGAGGTCGCGCCCGCGCCGCCGCTGCCCACCGCGGGCGAGTGGCAGATCGACCCCTCGCACAGCTCGGTGCGCTTCATCTCCCGGCACATCGGACTGGCCCATGTGCACGGCCGCTTCAACGACTTCCAGGGCCGGGTCACCGTCGCGCCGAACGCCCAGGACTCCGAGGTCGAGGTGCTCATCCACGCGGCGAGCATCGACACGGGCATGCGGCTGCGCGACGACCACCTGCGCTCCGCCGACTTCCTCGACGTCGAGCGCTACCCGTACCTGCACTTCCACAGCAGCCGCTTCGTGCACCGGGGCGGCACCCGCTGGGCCGTGCAGGGCGCGCTGGAACTGCGCGGCGTCAGCCGCAGCGTCACCCTCGACACCCGCTACCTGGGCGTCGGCACGGGCATCCAGGGCGAGACGCGCACGGCCTGCTCCGCCGGGGTCGAGCTGCACCGCGAGGACTTCACCCTCAACTGGCGCAAGATGCTGGACGCCGGCATCGCCGCGATCGGCTCCTCCATCCGCGTCGAACTCGACATCCAGGCCGTCCCGGCCCCGCCCGGCCAGGCGTGAGCCCCACCCGCTAGGGGCGACGGCGCGCGGCCCACTCGGTGCGCCGCAGCGCGTACTCGACCTCGCCGTGCTCGCTGCCCGGGAGCGGGTCGTCGAACTCCGGGTGGAAGGTGCGCACATGGCGGAGACCGGACTTCTCCATCACGCGGCGGGAGGCCGTGTTGACCGCCATCGTCTGGGCCCACACCCGCCGCATGCCGAGTTCGGTGAAGCCCTTGCGGATCAGGGCGCGGGCTCCCTCGGTGGCGTAACCCCGGCCCCAGACCGCTGACATGAGCCGGTAGCCGAGTTCCACCTCCTCGGTGCCGCCGTCCTCGGGCGGCTGGAGGCTGAGCCAGCCGACGAAGCCGCCGGTGGCGCGCTCGACGGCCGCCCAGCGTCCCGCCCGTCCCGCGCGGTAGTCCCGCAGGATTCCCGGCAGCACCTCGTTCTCGATCTCCGCACGCGGTGTGGGCTCGCCGGTGAGGAAACGCATCACCTCGGGGTCGGCGTCCAGCGCCACCAGGCTGTCGGCGTCCGCCTCGGTGAAGCGGCGCAGGATCAGCCGCTCGGTCTCCAGGAACACGTCCACCGTGAGCACTCCCTCCCGTCCCGCGTCATCCTGCGCCGGTCGAGGGCAGGCCGTCCACGGCTTTTCGCCGCGGCCGGATCAGGCCCGGACGTCCAGCAGCCCGCGGAACGCCTCGTCCCCGGCCGGGGTCAGGAGCACCGCGCGTCCCGAGCCGACGCGGCGCACCCAGCGCCGGTCGAAGGCCGTGGCGCACAGGGCCGCGCCCAGGACGCCCGCCAGATGACGCCGGCGCTCCGTCCGGTCCAGACAGCCGCGCACCAACGGCCGCCGGGAGCCCGGGCGTTGGCGGTGACCCAGCACGTCCGCCAGCCAGGCGCGGCCCTCCGGGGTGACGGCCAGGCCGGAGTCCTCGGCCACCAGGCCCCGGGCCACCATCCCGTCCGCCAGGCGCACGCCCAGCTCGCCCGCGAAGTGGTCGTAGCAGGTCCGGGCCCTGGCCTCGGCTCCCTGCCGCGCGGACCGCCCCAGGGTGCGCGGGCGCGCGTCCTCCGGCGCGTACGCCGCGACGGCCTCGACCAGCCCGGCCGCCTCCGGACCTGCCAGCCGGACGTACCGGTGCCGACCCTGGCGCTCCTCCGCCAGCAGCCCGCCCGCGACCAGCCGCGACAGCTGCTCGCTCGCGGTGGACGCCCGCACCCCGGCATGCCGGGCCAGCTCACCCGCCGTCCAGGCCCGCCCGTCCAGCAGGGCCAGGCAGAACGCGGCCCGGGTGCGGTCGGCGAGCAGACCGGCGGTCTCGGCGAGCGGTGACATGCGGCCATCATGGCGCACCCGCACTTCGGCCGGCGCCGAACCGTCCGGGCCCTAACGTCAGGGCATGAGCCACCCGGAGCAGACGCACGAGAACCAGGCCGACGGGACGTACGCGGCGGACGCCTTCGCCCGGCTGCACCGGCAGCCCGACGGGCCGCTGCTGCTGCCCAACGCGTGGGACGCCGCCTCCGCAACCGCCCTGGCGGAGCAGGGATTTCCGGCCGTCGGCACCACCAGCCTCGGCGTGGCCGCGGCCGCCGGCCTGCCGGACGGCGCGGGCGCCACCGCGTCGAGGACCGTGGCACTCGCCCGCGCGCTCGGGCGGGGCCCGTTCCTCCTCACCGTCGACGCCGAGGGCGGCTTCAGCGACGACGTGCACGAGGTCGCCGCACTGGCCCGCACGCTGCAGGAGGCAGGCGCCTCCGGCATCAACCTGGAGGACGGCCGCCCCGACGGCACCCTCGCCCCCGCGCGCCTGCACGCCGCCAAGATCGCCGCCGTCAAGGCCGCCGCCCCCGGCCTGTTCGTCAACGCCCGTACCGACACCCACTGGCACGGCCACCACCCCGACCGGACCCTCGCCCGCCTCGCGCACTACGAACAGGCCGGCGCCGACGGGGTGTTCGTGCCGGGCCTCACGGACCCGGACACCATCGCGGCGCTGACCGGGGCACTCACCGCACCGCTGAACATCCTGTACTCCGCGGCCGGACCCTCCCTCGCCGAGCTGACCGCGCTCGGCGTACGCCGGGTCAGCCTCGGCTCGCTGCTCTACCGCACCGCCCTGGCCGCGGCCGTCACCACGGCGACCGCCGTCCGCGCCGGACAGCGGCCGCCCGGCGACGCGCCCCCGACTTACGACGAGGTCGACCGCCTGGCCGCCCGGCCTACGCCTCCCGCCGGTTCAGCACCGTGAAGGCCCCGCAGGTCAGCGCCGCCAGCACCGCCGCCGCGCCCAGGACCGCCGGGACGGGGAAGGCGCCCGCGAGCAGCGTCACCGCGTACGGGGCGAACATGCCGAGATAGGCCAGGCTCCACAACAGCGCGGTCAGCCGGGCCAGTTGGTGCGCCGGGGCCAGCACGGCCACCTCGGTCAGCCCGAAGGTCAGCGCCAGCCCGTACCCCGCGCCCAGCACCGCCGCCGCGGCCAGCGCCGCCACCGGCTGCGACCGGACCACCGCCGGCACCGCCAGTGCCAGGCCCAGCGCGATCACGGCCAGCCCCGCGAAGCCGGTGGCGATGCGGTGCCGCGCCGCCAGCCGCCGCGCCACCGGCTGGACGAGCATCCCCGCGCCGGGCACCACCGCGGTGGCGACCCCGGCGTACACCGTCCGCCAGCCGTCCAGCCCGCCGTCGACCAGGCCGGGCAGCGTGCCGAAACCGATCGTCGGGGCCGCGAAGATCCACGGGGCGAGGGGCAGCACCGCGCGGCGGAACCGCCGCCAGTCCACCGGCGACGGGTCCGCCGCACGCGCGGGCGCCGACGGCTCCGGCCGCGTCTCCGGCGCCCCACGGGCGACGAGCGCCGCCGCAACGGCCAGCACCAGATGCGGCAGATACGCGCTGACCAGCGGGAACGGCGCCCACTGCGCGATCAGCGAGGCGACCAGACCGCCCGAGGCGAAGCCCGCCGACACGAACAGGCCGGAGCGCCTGGCGGCGGAACCGTCGTCCACCGCGTACGGCGGGCCGGACAGCTCCTTCACCCACGCGCTCCCGGCCGCCAGCAGCGCCCCGGCCCCGACCCCCGTCAGCAGCCGCCCGGGCAGCAGCAGGCCCGGCACGGCGGAACCGGCCATCAGCACCAGACTGGAGAGCAGATTGACCGCGAGCGCGGCGAAGGCCACCGGCCGCCGCCCGAACCGGTCGGCCAGCGGACCACCGGCCAGCAGCCCCGGTATCAGCCCGAGCACGTACAGCGCGAACAGCCCCGTCACCGTCGGCCCGGCCAGCCCCAGCCCCTTCTGGTACGAGCCGAGCAGCGCGGAGAACTGGTTCGCGCTCCAGCCCGAGGCCATCATCATCCAGGCCGCCCGCACCCCGGGCCGGGGTAGCCCGGCCCCCGGAGCCGGGGGAGCGGAGCGCGGGCGGACATCGGTGGCATCTGTGCAGGTCATGAGACCTGTGTACGGCCCGGCCCGGCCCCCGCGCCGCACGCGTTCACGATTCCTGAACGCCGCTGCCTACCGCCCCGCCACCCGTCGTACGCTGAAAGGTATGGATCTTCGCCTGCTCCGGTCGTTCCTCGCGGTGGTGGACGAGGGCCACTTCGGGAAGGCGGCCGGACGGCTCTTCCTTTCCCCCGCGGCCGTCACCCAGCACGTGGCGAAGCTGGAGAGCGAGACGGGCGCACGGCTGCTGCACCGCGGCCCGCCCGCCGTGCCCACCCCCGCCGGACAGCGGCTGGCCGGGCACGCGCGCGGGCTGCTCGCCGCGGCCGAGGCCGCCCGCGAGGACATGGCCGAGTTCGCCGCCGAAGGACCGCGCACCGCCCGCCCGCTCCGGGTCGGCATCATGGGCCACGGCTCCGCCGAACTCACCCCGGCCGCCATCAGCGCCTTTCACCGGGCCCGCCCCGACGTTCCCGTCGAGATCAGCCAGCTCGACTTCACCGAACACTCCTCGGCCCTCGTCGAGGACCGCGTCGACGTCGCCTTCGTCCGCCCCGCCCCGGACGACGAGCGCGTCACCGCCGACGTGCTCACCACCGAACAGCGCATCGTCGTCGTCCACCGCTCCTCGCCCTACGCCGACGCCCGCGGCGAGGGGCTCCGCATCGCCGACATGGCGCACCTGCCCTTCTTCCGCGTCCCGGCGCACACCCCGCGCCCCTTCACCGAGTACCTCTACTTCGGCGACGAGGCGCCCCGCCGCAGCACCGAGACCGCGCTCACCCCGCAGGAGGTCCTCACCGGAGTCGTCACGGGCCGCGCCGCCGGCTCGGGCCTCGCCTCCTTCGCGCGCTACTACGCCTGGCCCGGCGCCGTCTTCGTCCCCGTCCTCGACGCCCCTTGGGAGAGCAGCTACCTCGCCGTACGCGCCGACCACACCCCCCGCACCCACCCCGAGATCCCCGTCTTCCGCGCCCTCACCCTCGCCCTGGCCCGCGAACTGGGGCCGCGTATCGGGCGCGGTGGGGGAGGGTGAGGGAACAGGAGCTGTGCACGGCGGAAGGAGCGCCGCGCGAATCCAGTGGAGCCCGGGCCGGCGCCCGGTTCTCCGGGAGCGATGGGGCGTAGGCCGCCCGCGGCCGTGCGGGCCGCTCTCCCTCTCCCTCCGCGCAGGCGTCAGAGGTACTCCGTGATCGACGGGGTGTCCGCGGCGACGCTGGCGGAGATCCATCGCCTGGAACGTGCCTGGGGACTGCCGGGCGAAGCCGCCCGCGATCTCGCCTGCTGGAAACTCCAGGCGGCTGCGATGTGCTCCCGTCGCCGGCACCACACAGGGCCCGTCGAACAGGACGAGGGCGGCGGGCACTCCGCATGCCCCCACTGCTTCTACGGCCCGCCCGAGGGCAGATGGGGACTGGAGCACGTGCTCCGCTCCCTCTCCCGCCGCGCCCGCCGCGAGTTCGCCGCCGTGGTCGGGGCGGTGGACCTGCGTGTGCTGAACGCGACGTACGGCGCGGACCCGGAGATTCCCGGCTGGTGGGAGCGCCGCTTCTGAGGCGGAGGTGCGGACGTCCGCCCGCCCAGGACACCTCAAATGGGTGGTTTGCGGCCGATAGCTCCGCTTCTCCCGCATTGCTTCACCGATCCTGACGGAAGAGCGCACGGCCGTGAAGGAATCGGTCAGAGCAAGGAGTTGGACGCATGCTGCCTGCCATGTCCCGCGAGGACCGCGAACGGTTCCTCGCCGCCCCCCGTGTCGGCCTCCTCGGCGTCTCCGATTCCCGGGGCACCGGCCGCGCACCCCTGGTGGTGCCCGTCTGGTACGGGTACGAGCCGGGGGGCGAGGTCGTCGTCGAGACGGGCAGGGAGTCGGTCAAGGGCAGGCTGCTGCGGGCCGCCGGACGCTTCAGCCTCTGCGTGCAGGACGAGAACCCGCCGTACCGGTACGTCAGCGTCGAGGGCCCCGTCACCGGGACCGCGGACCCGCTGGACCCGGCCGTCCGCGAGGGCCTGGCCCTCCGCTACCTGGCGCCCGACGAGGCCCGCGCTTATCTCGCCGCCACCACGGACCAGTTGACCGACGACGTCGTCTTCCGCATGCGCCCCGAACGCTGGCGCACCGCCGACTTCGCGGCCTTCGCGGCCGGCTTCGCCGACTGACCGCAGTTCCCGACCCCAGGACCCCGACGCGCACGACGAGAAGTGAAGCGAACGAAGAGAAGGACCAGGGACCACAGATGCCCGACGTCGACGCCCCGAGAGGCCCCCGGCACCGTCCCCCCAGCACCGCTCCGAGCCCCGACGCGCGCGGCTACCCACGGGACCGCACGCTGCACGCACTGTTCGCGGACCGGGCCGCGGCCCGCCCGCAGGCACCGGCCGCCCGCCAGGGCGAGCGGACCCTGACCTACGGCGAACTGGACGCACGCTCCGGGGCGCTCGCCGCACGCCTCCGCGCCGCCGGAGCCGAACCGGGTGAACCGGTCGGCATCTGCGGCGGCCGCTCGCCCGAGGCCCTCGTCGCCATGCTGGGCATCCTCAAGGCCGGCTGCGCGTACGTCCCGCTCGACGACGGACTGCCGCCGGCCCGGCTGCGCGCCATGGCCGAGGACGCCGGGCTGCGGGTCGCCGTCACCCTGCCGGGCAGCGCGCGCCGGGTGCGCGGTCTGCGGGTGCACCTCTCCCTCGACGGGGAGCAACAGGCCGCTCCCGCAGGCGAGTTGGAGCCCGCGGGCACCGACTGCGCGTACGTGGCGTTCACCTCCGGCACCTCGGGCCGGCCGAAGCCGGTGGCGTTGCCGCACCGGGGCGTGGTCCGCCTCGTGCTGTCCGACACGGAGATCCCGCCGCCGGGACCCGACGACCGGGTGCTGCACGCCTACGGGCTGTCCTCCGACGCCTCGACCATCGAGATCTGGGGAGCACTGCTCACCGGCGCCTGCCTCGTCCTCGCCGAACGCGAGGAACTCCTCGCCCCCGCAGCGCTGGAGCAACTCCTGCGCCACCACGGCGTCACCGTGGCCTACCTGACGACCAGCGTCTTCCACCTCGTCGCCCGCAGCCGCCCCGAGGCGCTGGCCGGTTTACGGTTCGTCTCGGCCGGCGGGGAGGCCATGGACCCGCACCTCGCGAACGCCGTCCTCGCGGCCTGCCCCCGGACGACGGTCGTCAACTTCTACGGGCCGACGGAGAATTCGGTCGTCTCCAGCGCGCACATCCTCAGCCCGCTGCCCGCGGACGCCGGCCAGGTCCCCCTCGGCCGCCCCTTCGGCGCCTCCACCTGCCACGTCCTGCGCCCGGACGGCACTCCCGCCGCGCCGGGCGAGGAGGGCGAACTGTACGTCGGCGGGGACGGGCTGGCCCTCGGCTACCTCGGGGACCCGCAGCTGACCGCCGCGCGCTTCGTCTCCCTGCCCGCCGTCGAACCGGACGGACTGCTGTACCGGACCGGGGACCGCGCCGTGTGCACGGACGAGGGGCTGCTGGAGTACCGGGGGCGGCTGGACCGCCAGATGAAGCTGCGCGGGGTACGGGTCGAACTGGACGAGGTGGAGGCCAGATTGCGGGCCCACCCGGCGGTGGGGGAGGCCGCGGTCGAGGCCGGGCCGGACGCGCTCACCGCCTACGTCACGCCCGTCGACCCGGACCGTCCCGTGTCCCTGTCCGCGCTGCGCGCGTACTGCGCCCAGTGGCTGCCCGCACAGGCCGTGCCGGCCCTCGTGCCGCTGGAGCACTTCCCCGTCACCAGCGGCGGCAAGATCGACCGGGCCCGGCTGGCGGCCGCCGCCGACCTCGCCCGCCACGAGCCCGCCGCACCGGAGGGGCCGGCACCGGAGGGGACGCTCGGTGTGGTGGCCGAGGTGTGGCACCGGGTCCTGGGCATCCGCCCCGCGCCGGGGGACGACTTCTTCCTCCTCGGCGGCGACTCCCTGCTCGCCTCGGAAGTCGTCACCCGCACCCTCACCGTCTTCGGCATCGACGCCGCGTACGGGTCGACGCTGGTCAGAACCCTCCTCGCGGCGCCGAGCCTGGAGGGGTTCACCGAGGCCGTGCGCACCGCGCGCGGCGGCGCCGGACGGAGCGCCGGGGCCGGCCCGGCGGTCGACTTCGCCGCCGAGACCGCCCTCGGCTTCGCCCTCCCGCCCGCCGAGGGCCCGGCCCCCAGCCCGGGCGACCCCCGGCACGTCCTGCTCACCGGCGCCTCCGGCTTCGTCGGCGCGTACCTGCTGGACCGGCTGCTGCGCACCACCCGCGCACGGGTGCACTGCCCGGTGCGGGCCTCGGGCCGGGCGCACGCGGCCCAGCGGGTGCGCACCGCGCTGGCCCGGTACGGGCTGCGGCCGGACGAGGCCGCCCGGGAGCGCATCGAATGCTTCCCCGCCGACCTGGCGGAACCCGGCCTCGGCCTGCCGCCCGAACACCGCGCCGAACTGGCCGCCCGGCTGGACCTGGTGGTGCACAACGGCGCACAGGTCAACTTCCTCTACCCGTACGAGGCGTTACGCGCCGCGAACGTCGACGGCACCCGCGAGGTCATCCGCATCGCCGCACCGCGCCGCGTGCCGGTGCACTTCGTCTCCACCGTCGCCGTCCTCGCCGGCTTCGGCGCCGCCGGCGTCCGCGAGGTCGGCGAGGACCTGCCGCTCGCCCACCCCGAGGCGCTGACCATGGGGTACGCCGAGAGCAAATGGGTCGCCGAGCAAGTCCTCAAACGCGCGGCCGAGCAGGGGCTGCCCGTCGCGGTGTACCGGCCGTACGAGGTCACCGGGGACCGCGCGTCGGGGGTGTGCAACACCGAGACGGCCATCTGCTCCCTGTTCAAGATGATCGCGGACACCGGTCTCGCCCCCGACATCGAGCTGCCGATGGACTTCGTCCCCGTCGACCATCTCGCCGAGTCCCTGGTGCACATCGCCACCCGCCGCCCGGCCGAGGGCCGCGTCCACCACCTCACCAACCCCCGCCCGGGCATGCTCCGCGACGTCCTCGACCGGATGCGCGCCGCGGGCTTCGCCCTGCGGACGCTGCCGTACGGGGAGTGGGTGGGGGAACTGGTGCGGCACGTCGCCCAGAACCCGACGAGCGCGACGGCACCGTTCGTCTCGCTGTGCGTCGACCGCAGCCGCGGCGCCGACATGTCGGTGAAGGAGATGTACCTCAAGGACACCTTCCCGGCCCTCGGCCGCCACAACACCGAACGGGCGCTCTCCGGCAGCGGACTGACCTGCCCGCCCGTCGACGCCGCCCTCCTCGACCGCTACCTGGAGCACTTCTTCACCACCGGTTACCTCACCCGCCCCGCCACCGCCCCCGCCGGAACAGAGGAGTCCCCCGCATGAGCGTCAGCGAACAGGACACGGACGTACGGCTCGGTGCGGGGCCGCTCGTCCCCGTGCCCGCCGCTGAGCCCGGGACGGCCGGGCCGCCGTGCGGGTACGCGCGGCTGCGGTCCGAACAGCCCGTCGTCCGGGCCCAGTTGCCCAACGGGGAGACGGGCTGGCTGCTCAGCCGGTACGCGGACGCCCGCGCCGCCTTCGCCGACCCCCGGCTGATCCGCCCGCTGCTCTCCTCCTGGCCGCCCCGCGAGGGCGCCGACGCGCCCCCACCGTGCCTGCCCACCTTCCTGGAGATGACCGGCGCGCACCACGAACGCGTACGCCGCGCGGTGCTCCCCCTCTTCGGCCGCCGGCGGCTGGCCTTCATGGCCCCCCGGATACGCGCCATCGCCGAGGAACTCCTCGACACGATGACCGCGCACGCCGGAGCCGCCCGGACCGCCGACCTCGTCCCCGCGTACGTCGAACCGCTGCCGCTGCGCGCCCTCTGCGAGACCGTCGGCCTGCCCCACGAGGACCGCGACCGCTACCTCCCGCACACCCTCACCCTGCTCGGCGCCGCCGGACTGCCCATGGAGAAGGTCCTCCAGGCGCTGTACGCCCTGCAGGACTACGCCTCCGACCTCGTCGCCCGCAAGGAGGACGAGGAGAAGAGCGAGGACTACATCCGGCTGCTCCTGACCGAGTCCCGCCGCCCCGGGAGCGGACTGACCAGGGACGACGTCGTCAGCTTCGTCGTCACCATGCTCATGGCCGGCTACAAGACGAACATGCAGCACACCGGCAACGCCCTGCTGGCCCTGCTCACCCACCCCGAACAGCTGCGCGGCCTGCGGGACGCACCGGAGCGGATCGGCCCCGCGGTGGAGGAACTGCTGCGCTACGTCCCGCTGATGAACGCGATCAACATCCTCGTCGCCCGCGAGGACCTCACCCTGCACGGCCGGCACATCCGGGCCGGCGACGCCGTCATCCCCGTACCGGCATCGGCCAACCGCGACGCGCGCGCGTTCACCGACCCGGACCGGCTCGATCTGGCCCGCACCCCGAACCCGCACCTCGCCTTCGGCCACGGGCCGCACGCCTGCACCGGCGGGCACCTCTCCCGTCTGCAACTGGCCACCGTCATCCAGGTCCTGCTGGAACGCCTGCCGGACATCGAACTCACCGAACCGGCCGCCTCCCTGCCCTGGGACGAGTCCACACCGCTGCGCGCCCCGGCCCGCCTGCCGGTCCGCTGGTGACCGTCCCCCCGTCCGTCTCTCCGGAAGCCGAGGTCCACACTCCCGTGACCGCACCGCACACGTCCCTGCCGCACTATCCGTTCAGCACCAAAGGCGACCGACTCGCCCCGGAACTGGGGGAGTTGCGCGGCCGGTGCCCCGTCGCCCGGGTACGCACCAACGCCGGGGGCGAGGCGTGGCTGGTGACGGGGTACGAGACGGCGCAGGGCATTCTGCGCGACCGCTCCTTCGCCCGTTCCGCGCTGGCGGACGAGGACAGCCCGCAGCAGGACGCGCCCATCCTGGCCCCCGAACTGCTCGACGCGATGAACCACCTTCAGCGGGCGGGCCTGCGCGACGAGGTGCTCAGGACGCTCGGCCGTCACCAGCCGGAGCTGCCGCCGGAGTGGGTGGAGCAGATCACCCGCGAGGGGCTGGCCGACATGACGGACCGGGGCGCCCCGGGAGACCTGCAACTGCACTTCGCCGAGTGGGTCGCGGCCCAGTGCCTGTGCCGCACCCTGGGCCTGCCGTTCGAGGACCACGCGTGGCTGGCGCAGCGTGCCGACACCGACCTGACGATGGTGACGTACTCGAACGAGGAACTCGCCCGCAACTGGGAGGAGATCCGCGCCTACATGGCGGCCCACACGGCCGCCCGCACCCCCGGCAGCCCCCGCGGCCTCGCGGACCGCCTCGCCGACCTCAACACCGGCCAACAGCGCCTCACCGAGAGCCAGTTGTCCAACATCCTCGCCGTTCTCTTCGTCAGCGGCTACGAGGACTTCGCCGGCTTCCTCGGCGTCGCCGCACTCAACCTGCTCCGCCACCCGGACGCCGTACGGACGGTACGCGCCCGCCCGGAGACGATGCCGCAGTGCGTCGAGGAACTGCTGCGCTACAGCGTCGTACTGGGCAACGCCATCCCCCGCTTCGTCACCGAGGACGTACAGCTGGAGACGGCCTCGGCGACGCCGGGCGAGCTGATCCTGCTCTCCCTCGACGCGGCCAACTTCGACCCCGCCGCCTTCCCCGAGCCCGACACCTTCGACCCGGCCCGCAGCCCCAACCCCCACCTGCGCTTCGGCTACGGACGCCACCACTGCCCGGGCGCCCACCTGGTGCGCAAGCAGTCCGCCGTCGCCTTCCGCGTCCTCTTCGACGCGCTGCCGGACCTCCGCCTCGACGTCCCCGTGGAGGAGGTGCCCTGGTACCCGGACCGGATGGCGATCATGCCGGCCCGCCTTCCCGTCACCTGGTGAGCCCGGTCCGGGCGGCTGCGTCCGGGGCACAGGTGTGTGTCCCTCGGCGGCTGCGGCGCGGCGCGGGTGTGTAGTGGTCGCGGGCCCGGCACCCGCCGCCGGGCCGCCCGCCACCGCCGAGCCAGGAGGCCCCATGTCCGGCGAGACCCCGCCCCGGAGCGACGACCACCTGCTGACCCCGGACAACGCCGCACTCGTCCTCATCGACTACCAGCCCGAACAGGTCGGCACCGTCGCCTCCATCGGCCACGAGGAGCTGATGCTGAACGTGACGGCCGTCGCCCGCGCGGCCGCGGCCTACGGGCTGCCGGTGGTCCTCACCACGGTCGGCGTCGAACTCGGAGCCAACAGCGGCACCATCGAGGAGCTGCGCGGAGCCCTGCCGGAGACCGAGGAGATCGACCGCACGACCCTCAACTCTTGGGAAGACCCGGACTTCCGTGCCGCGGTGGAGGCCACGGGCCGCAGAAAAATCCTCATGACCGGCCTGTGGACCGAGGTCTGCGTCGCCTTCCCCACCCTGGACATGCTGCGCGAGGGCTACGAGATCTACCCCGTGGCGGACGCCATCGGCGGCATCAGCCCCGCCGCCCACGACAGCGCCATGCAGCGGATGGTGCACGCGGGAGCCCGACCCGTCACCGCGATCTCCCTGACCGCGGAACTGCAGCGGGACTGGGGACGCCCGGACGCCGACCGTCTGCGCACCATCATGCGCTGGTACTTCCCCCGCCTGAACGACCTCCCCGCCCGCGCGTGATGCCCACCGCTCCCGCAGGGGACGATACTTGCGTCGACAACTGCCCGTCGCGCGCGGCAGGGTGACGGCTTGTGACAAGCAGCGAGCTGTGGACCCGCGCAATGGCCGACCGCTACGACACCGAGGAACATGCGATCTCCTCACCCGCCGCCCTGGCCCCGGCGCTCGGCTTCCTGACCGAACTGGCCGGGGAGGGCCGGGCGTTGGAATTCGCCATCGGTACCGGACGGGTGGGCGTTCCGCTCCGCCGGCGGGGCGTGCCGGTGACGGGCATCGAACTGTCCGAGCACATGGCGGCGGTACTGCGCCGCAAGGTGGACGAGGAGACACTGCCGGTCGTCATCGGGGACATGGCCACGACGGTGGTGCCCGGCGAGTTCTCCCTGGTGTATCTGGTCTACAACACGATCTCGAACCTGCTGACCCAGGACGAGCAGGTCGAATGCTTCCGCAATGCGGCACGGCACCTCGGTCCGGGTGGCCGGTTCGTCATCGAGCTGGGGGTGCCGCCGTTGCGGTTCCTTCCGCCGGGTCAGGTGGCGGTGCCTTTTGACGTGTCGGAGGATCACCTGGGTTTCGACACCGTCGACGTGGTGGAACAGACCCTGGTTTCGCATCACTTCACTCGTGACGGCGGGGAGGGGCCTTACCGTCGCGGTCACTCCCGGCACCGGTATGTGTGGCCGGCGGAGCTGGACCTGATGGCTCGTATTGCTGGGCTGGATCTGGAGCGTCGTGTCGGGGACTGGGACGGGTCGTCGTTCACGGGGGATTCGGTGAAGCACGTCTCGGTGTGGCGGAAGCCGGTCTGACCCCAGCCCCCCCCATGTGATGCAGGTCACATCGCTTGGTGTCGTACGGATTGCCCGCCCCGGCCGTGTGTGGAGCGGAAAGTGTTTCACCACCACACGGGGAGAGAGCGAGATGCGTACTACCGGCAAGAAGCTGGCCGCCGCGCTGAGTGTGAT
The DNA here is from genome assembly GCF_012726235.1 of Streptomyces sp. HNM0574. Taxonomy (GTDB): domain Bacteria; phylum Actinomycetota; class Actinomycetes; order Streptomycetales; family Streptomycetaceae; genus Streptomyces. The sequence continues at coordinate 4,045 of NZ_JAASAH010000018.1, read as the reverse complement.
CGCCACTGTCGGCGCCTTGGGGGCCGTTGCCGCACCGGCCACCGCCTCGGCCCAGACCACCAAGCCCACCGTCCGGTCCGCTGCTGCCCAGGCGGAGGCGAAGGCTCGCGCCGAGGCGTCGTGCCCGGCCGAGCAGGTGTGCTTCTACCCGGACCGGGATTACCGGGGTACTCCGGTGAATGTCGATCCGTGGAACATGCCCACCTGCGGGGACACGCCGATCCCGGCCGCCTCGGTCTACAACCACAGCCGGGACGTCTACACCTTCTTCCCGAAGGTGGGCTGCGAGGGCAAGGGCGGCACCCTCAATCCGGACACGGGGGTCCCGAACTTCGACGCCATCGGCGCTCCGCGGGTCGCGAGCTGGCGCTGACCAGCATCGGGCGGGGCGTCGTGCGGGCGAAGCCGGTTGGGTTCGAGTCCGCCGACCGTGGCCGCTCCCGCCTCGTCCGGCTCTGGCGCCGAGGGGTCGCTGCGTGTGATGCGGGTCACCCGGAGTTGGTGTCATACGGGTGGGCTTGCTCGTGCGTGTAGCTGATGTACGGCCGTCCGGTTCGCATCGTCCGGGGTCGTGGACCGCAAGAGAATGAACTACAGGGGGAAATGACATGCGTAAGATCGCCAAGGCCGCCGCGCTCACCTTCGCCGTGGGTGCTCTGGCATCCATCGGCGTCACCGGCGCCAACGCCGCCCAGACTCAGGCCAGTTCGCACGGTTGCCCTTCGGGTGCAGTGTGTCTGTACCCGGAGAACGCGGGCTGGAACAACGACCGTCCGTCGCACACCTTCCACAGCTACGGGGCGCACAACATCCAGGGCCAGACGGGCAAGCACTTCCTGTTCAACAACCAGACCGGTGGTGCGACGGCCCGTACCTGCACCGGCGCGAACGGTACGGGGGACTGCCAGGGTCATCTCCCGGCCAACGCCTACCTGGAGAAGGACATGACCCCGATCAACTCGATCATGCTGGTGAAGCCGTAACCGCTGATCCGGCCAGGGTGTTCTGACTTGGGCCGGTCCGAGCTCCTTCCCACCGGGAGCTCGGGCCGGCCCAACTGCGTTTGGGCAGCTCGCCGGGTCCGGGGTGTCTGCCTGCCCTGGGGTCGGGTGGCGGGTCCGGCTTTGGTCGGCTGAGTCCTTCCAGTGGGGGTTCTGCCGGTGCCGGTCCGGGGTTCGTCGCGCTGTCCGAACGGGCCGCCTGTGCCGTCTTGTTGACGTGACGGGTGGTGGCCCGGGTGTTCGCGGGCCGGCTGGTGAGCCGTGCGTGGTCGTGGGGCCCTGGGGTGCGGTGGCCGGTGTGGTCTTGACGGGGTCATGTCTGTCGCTATGGTCTAGGCCAACGAAGTCCGGGGTGTTCGCTGCGTCCGTGGTTCTTGCGGGCTGTCGTCCGGCTCCGGTGTGCCCTCTTTCTGGGAGTGGATAGATGCGTGTGCGCATGCTCGGAATCGTGACCGCCCTTGCCTCGGCTGTGGCGTTGCTGGCTTTTGCGTGGCCGGCGTCGGCTGGTTACGCCGGTGGTACGTCGGGGGCGAAGGGGGAAGGGGGCTCGGCCGCGGAGGAGTTCGTGGTGAGTGAGGCTCAGTTCGAGGAGATGTTCCCGAGCCGGAATGCGTTCTACACCTACAGCGGTCTGACGTCGGCGCTGAAGGCGTATCCGGAATTCACCCGGACCGGGAGTGAAACCGTACGCAAGCAGGAGGCCGCGGCGTTCCTGGCGAATGTCAGTCATGAGACCGGTGGGCTGGTGCACATCGTCGAGCAGGACACCTCGAACTACCCGCACTACTGCGACGATTCCCAGCCCTATGGCTGTCCGGCGGGGCGGGACAAGTACTACGGTCGTGGCCCGATCCAGTTGAGCTGGAACTTCAACTACAAGGCGGCCGGTGACGCGCTGGGCATCGACCTCCTCAACAACCCGGACCTGGTGCAGAACGACGCGGCGGTCTCGTGGCAGACGGGCCTGTGGTACTGGAACACCCAGAGCGGTCCGGGCACGATGACGCCCCACGAGGCGATGGTCAACGGGGCCGGGTTCGGCGAGACGATCCGTGCCATCAACGGCACCCTCGAATGCGACGGCGGCAACCCCGGTCAGGTGCAGAGCCGCGTCGACACCTACAAGCGGTTCGCGCAGCTCCTCGGCGTGGAGCCCGGTGGGAATCTGAGCTGCTGATTCGGGGACGGCCGGCGCGCTGGCGTCCCTGATCCTCCAACGTCCCGGTGGCGGAGCCCTTTTGGCGGCTCCGCCACCGCGTCTCTTCCCCGGTCTCCCCTGCCGCGTAGGTGTGCGGGTGGGGGCGGGCGTTGTCTCTGCCGGGCGTGGGCCGGGGGCCGCTACGTTGTCTGGTGAGGTGGCGTGGTCGGGTCCGCTCTGTGCCCGTTTTCAGGGTGACGGGTGCAGGGTCGCGATGTCCACGTCGAACTGCTTCTTCCTGGCCACCACACGCACCTCGTTCCCGGCCCGGCCGCCGGGCCAGGGGCATGTTGCTTGTGCGGAGGTGCTGTTGAGGGGGCTGGGCTTCGCCTCGGGCGGGTCGATGGGGGCCCGGTGTGGTTTCCGGGCCGGAATGGGCCCCGGCCTTCTCGCTGTGGTGACGTCGGCTGGAGGGGGCGACCCCAGGTCGCCTGGCCTGGTGCGGAGTTGGATGCGGCCGCGTGGCTCAGCCTTCCGTCCGTCCCTGGCTCACCTCGTACACCAGGCGCAAGATGCGCCGTTGGCCTCCCTTTTCGGTGGGGGTGACGGCGTGGGTGCCGGGGTGTGGTGGGTTGTTCAGCTGGCTGGTGGCCGCTTCGTGTCTGGTCTGAACGGTCTCTAGCGCGTGTGGTGCCGTGTGGGGGTCATGTCTGTTGGGTTGTGGTGTGGTCGTGGCGGATGACGGTGAGGGGGCAGTGGGCGTGTTGGAGGAGGGCTTGGCTGACGGAGCCGAGGAGGAGTCCGGCGAAGCCGCCTCTGCCGCGGGCGCCGAGGACGAGGAGTTGTGCGTGGTTGCTGGCGTCGATGAGTTCGGGTCTGACGCGTCCTCGCTGGGTGCGGACGGTGACGTCGAGGTGGGGGTGTCTTTCGCGGTGTGCGGCTAGGGCCTGTTCGGTCGCGTGTTGGGCGTCGGTGTCGTCGGGGTCCGGAGGGTCTTCGAAGAGGAGGGTGTCCATGGCGTTCATGCCGGCGGGAGCGGGGCCGGGGCGGGGGGCTGCGATGTGCAGGGCGAGGAGGGGGGCGTTGCGCAGGGCGGCTTCGGTGAAGGCGAAGTCGGTTGCGGCGTGGCTGTCGGGGGAGCCGTCGGTGGCCAGGAGAACGGGTCCGTCGGGTTGGTGGCGGCCGCGCTGGACGAGGATGGGGCAGGTGGTGTTCGCGCTCAGGTAGACGGCGACGGATTCCACGGCTGAGCCGAGGGCGCCTCGTCCGCTGCTGCCGAGGACGGTCAGGTCCGCCTGGTGGGCCTGTGCGGTGAGGTCGGTGAAGGGCTGGCCCACGATGACTTCCCGGGAGAGGGGAACCTCGGGCTGGGCGGTGGTGGCGTGGTGTGCCGCGTCGGTCACGATCTGTTCTGCGTGCTGGTGGAGGGCACTGCTGGGCGGGGGCAGTGTGGTGCGGATGCTCGCGGCGATGGGCCAGGGCAGGACATGCACCACATGCAGCGCCCAGCTGCGCAGGCGTGCTTCGTGTGCGGCGAGCGCAGCGGTCGCGGCGTCGGCCTCGGAGCCGTCGGCCGCCATCAGTACCCGGCCGCCGTTGGGTGTCTCGGCTGTTGTCATGGTGCCCACCTCCGCTCCCGGGTGCGGCCGGTCCTGGCCGCTCTCAGGTCAGGGTGCCGGGGGGTGGTGGGGGGGTGCATGTCGGGGCGGGGGACGCTCAGGCGGGGGAGGGGCGCGCGCGGCCTGCGGTGTCGTGTGCTGAGGTGGGGCGGGCCCCGGCCTCCTGGGCCTTTGCTTCCCGGGTCTCATCTCCTGGGCCCTGGTTCCTGGGCCTGCCGTTCTGTCTGGGCTGCCGGTGGCCCTGCTGTGTGTCCGGCCTTCCGCGTTCCGGCCTGCCTGGGTTTCCG
>NZ_JAASAH010000017.1 GCF_012726235.1 Streptomyces sp. HNM0574 | reverse complement strand
CCTGGCCCTCGGCCGGTGCGGACTCCGCGGCCTCGCCGGTCGCGGCGGCCTCCTCTGTCGCGCCCTGGCTCGCGGAACCGGCGCTCGCGCTGCGGGTGCGCCGGGCGGGGCGCTCGCCGGAGGCGGCGCGGCCCCGCGCCGGGCGCGCGGGCACGGGCGGCAACTGGCCCTTCAGCGGGCCCCATTCGTTCGGGTCGGGCACGCCGGGCGGCAGCATCTGGCGGCGCTTCGGCCCGCCGTGTCCCGATTCGCCGGGTTCCTTCGCGCCGGGCCACGCCTTGGCCACGCGGGCGGCGAGGACGAAGTCCTTGCGGAGCGGGTGGCCCTCGAACTCCTCGGGCAGCAGCAGCGGTTCGGGGTACGGGTGGCCGGTGAAGCCGATGCCGAACATCTCCCGCGTCTCCCGCTCGTGCCAGCCCGCGCCCGCGAACACGCCGGTGCAGGTGGGCAGCTCGGGGCGGTCGTGCGGCACGGTCGTCCGCAGCACCAGCCGGTGGACGGCGCCGCCGCCGGTGCCCGTCGGCAGCGCGGCCAGGTGGGCGCAGACCCGGAAGCCGGTGCCGGGTTCGTCGACGGCGCTGAGCCAGTCGAAGTAGGTGCAGCCGAGGGTGTCGCGCGCGGTGGTGAGCGCCTCGGTCCAGGCCGCGGCCGGCACGTCGACGGTGAGCAGCTCGTAGCTCTCCTCGGCGCTCGCGCCCTCGCCGAACAGCTCGGGCGCGCTGCGCGGCAGCCACCCCACGGGCAGCTGCGCCGCGGCCGCCTCCGTCTCCTGCTCCTCGGCAGGCTCCGGCGTCTCGTCCGTCCCGCTCACCGGGTGCCCTCCCCCTGGCCGTTGCCGCCGCCCCCGGTGCTCGCGCCCGGCGCCGGCGGCGGTGCGACGAGTCCGCTGCTGAGCTGGGCCGCGCCGGGGCGGGCCGGGGCGGCGGGCTTGCCGTAGCGGTCGGCCGTGGACTCGGCGGCGATCTTCTCCTGGAGCTTGAGCACGCCCTGGAGCAGCGCCTCGGGCCGGGGCGGGCAGCCGGGGACGTACACGTCGACGGGGATGATCTGGTCGACGCCCTTGGTGACCGAGTACGAGTCCCAGTACGGGCCGCCGCAGTTGGAGCAGGCGCCGAAGGAGATCACGTACTTCGGCTCGGGCATCTGCTCGTAGAGCCGCTTGACGGCCGGGGCCATCTTGTCGGTGACCGTGCCGGAGACAACCATCAGGTCGGCCTGCCGGGGGCCGGGCGCGAACGGGATGACGCCGAGCCGGATGAAGTCGTGCCGCGCCATGGACGCCGCGATGAACTCGATGGCGCAGCAGGCCAGTCCGAAGTTGAAGACCCACAGGCTGTAGCGGCGGCCCCAGTTGAGGACCACCTTCATCGGCTCGGGCGCGAGCCGGGCCAGCGGGCCCAGTTTCCGCCGCTCCACGGTGCCGCCCGGAGCGGGGTCGGGGAGATCGGTGGTCGTGCCGTTCGTCTTGCGCGTTACGTCCATTCCAGGACGCCCTTCTTCCATGCGTACAGCAGGCCGACGGTCAGGAACCCGAGGAAGATGAACATCTCCACCAGGGTGATCCCGCCGAAGCCCGGCGCGGCGAAGACCGTCGCCCACGGGAAAAGGAAGACCGAGTCGACCGCGAAGATCACGTACAGGAAGGCGTAGACGTAGTAGCGGACCTGGGTGTGGGCCCAGCCCTCACCGACCGGGTCGACGCCGCACTCGTACGTCAGCAGCTTCTCCTGGGTCGGCACCACGGGGCGCAGCAGCCGCCCGGCCCCGAAGGCCACGGCGACGAAGAGCACCCCGACGACCGCGACCAGCCCGACGACCGCGTAGCCGTGGAAGTAGTCCGGCACGTCCGCCCGTCCTTACCTGCTCGCTGTGTTGATGTCCGCGCCGAAGTCCGCGTTCGACGATCTGTACGCACGGGAGTCTAGGCCCTGCGCTCACCTCGGCGGACAGCCCCGTCTCCCGGCGGCGGCCCGGCCGGCGCCGGCCCGCCGGTCGTTCCGGGCGGTTATCCGTCTTCCCCCGTGCCCTGCTGTTACGTCACCGTATGTCCTGCCATGTACCCCGTCGCCGGGCGGCAGTTCGGGGCGGTGGACGGCCGCACTCCCGTGCGGGGCTGGCCACTTCGGGAGATTGGACAGTCAGGCGTGCGGGGCCGCGCCCTAGGCTGACCGGCGTTCCGGCCGGCTGCGCGGCACCGTCCGCCATATCAGGCTCCCCCCTGGCGAGGGACGGGCCGCGCGTCCACCGGCACCCGGCCCGCCCGTGGCAGCACCCCCGGCGTCACGGGCGGGCACCGCGCGAGGACGCGCGCCCGGCGGAGGAGAGGACACATGACCATCACCGATCTGCCCGGCACCGGACCGGCCTCCGCGCCGTCCCCCTCGGGCGGTCACCGCTTCATCGGCGCCCACCAGCTGCTCGCGCTGCTGCCCGCGCTGCCCAGCGGCACCTCGGCCTACCGCCATCTCGCGCAGTCCGTGCGGACCCTGGTGCTGGAGGGCCGCGTCGCCCTGCACACCCGGCTCCCGGCGGAGCGCGAACTCGCGCTCGTGCTCCGGGTCAGCCGCCCCACCGTCACCGCCGCCTACGACCTGCTGCGGGAGAGCGGCTACGCGCGCAGCCGCGTCGGCTCCGGCACCTGGACGACGCTGCCCGACGGGGTCAGGCCCGCCGGTGCCAGGAAGCCGCCGCCGCTGGAGGACGAGGGGATCGACCTGGCCGCCGCGGCGCTCGGCCTGCCCGAGGAGGTCCTCACCGGTGCCCTGCAACGCAGCATGCCGCTGATCGCCGAGCGGGCGCACACCCCCGGATACCACCCGTACGGGCTGCCCGAGCTGCGCGAGGCCGTCGCCGAACGGTGCACGCGGCGCGGGGTGCCCACCCGTGCCGAGCAGGTGCTGATCACCTCGGGGGCGCAGCAGGGCCTGTCGCTGGCGCTCGCCCTGCTGGCCTCGCCCGGCGACCGGGTGCTGGTGGAGAACCCCACGTATCCCAACGCGCTGGACGCCATGCGGCAGGCGCGGCTGCGGATCGCGCCCGTCCCGGTGTCCGAGGAGGGCTGGGACGTGGAGATCATGCGGTCGACGCTGAAGCAGGTGGTGCCGCGGCTGGCGTACCTCATCCCGGACTTCCAGAACCCCGTGGGCGCGCTGATGCCCGAGGAGCAGCGCCGCGAACTGCTGCGCGCCACCCGGCACTCCGGGACCTGGCTGCTCGTCGACGAGACGCTCACCGACATCGCACTGGACGCCGCGACGCCCCCGGCGTTCGTCTCGCACGCACCGCCGGGCGGGGCGAGCCATGTGCTGACGATGGGGTCGATCAGCAAGAGCCACTGGGGCGGGCTGCGCATCGGCTGGCTGCGCGCCGCCTCCAGCAGGGTGGTCAGCCGGCTCGCCGAGCTGCGGGTCAGCATGGACATGGCCGGGTCCGTGGTGGACCAGCTGGTGGCCGTCTCGCTGCTGGAGGAGACCGAGCGGATCCTGCCGCCCCGGCTGGAGCGCATCCGCGCCCAGCGCGAGGCGCTGACCGGCGCGCTCGCGCAGCACCTGCCGGGGTGGACGGTGCACACGCCGCCCGGCGGGCTGTCCCTGTGGGCCGATCTCGGCGAGCCGATCGCGAGCTCGCTCGCCGAGCGGGTGGCGGGGCGCGGGGTGCGGATCGAGAGCGGGGCCCGCTTCGGCGTCGACCCGGGCACGCACGAGCACCGCCTCCGCATCCCCTACACGCTGCCGCCGCCGGTCCTGCGGGAGGCGGTGCGCCGCATCGCGGCGGCGCTCTCCGACCCGGCCCCGCTCGCGAGCGCCGTCACCCGGCCCCACTGGGTCGCCTGACGGGCCGCGCCGGTCAACACCCCGTCGCCGGTGGCCGGTTCGGGCCCGGCGCCACCCCGGGGACGGTGGGGTTAACCCCCGGGTCCGGCCTGCGCCGGTCCCCATGGCGCGGGCGTGGGGCGCGCGGCAGGCTGGGGCGCATGACCGCCAGCGCACACCCCCCGGGGAAGAGACTGCCCCGGGCCACCGCCCCGGACGACGGCGCGCTGCCGCCGCCGCGGCCCCCGCTCTCCGCCGCCACCGGGCGGGAGATCGCCCACCTGCTGCTCAACCCGTTGCTGGACACCGTGTGGTTCGGGTACATCACGGTCTGCTTCTACGGGAGCGTCGGGCTGTCGGTCACCGTGGTCGGACTGCCGCTGCTGGCCCTGACCCTGGCGGGCTGCCGCCGGATCGGCGGCCTGGAGCGGGCACGGGCCCGCGCCCTGCTCGGCACCCGGGTCGAGGAGCCGAGCCGGATGCGGCCGCGGAAATCCGGGCACTACGGGAAATCCGGGAACGCCGCGAAAGGCGCCGCCGGTTTCTTCCCCTGGCTGTGGATGCGGCTGCGCGACCCGGTCGCCTGGCGGCACGCGCTGTACTTCTTCGTCCGGCTGCCCTGGTCCTGGGCCGCGTTCGCCGTCACCCTCGTCTCCCTGGTCGTGGCCTGGCCGCTGCTGCCGTGGCTGGCCCGCGGGCTGACGAACGTGGACCGCGCGATGGTCCGCTCCCTGCTGTCCCCCTCGGACGAACTGGAGCGCCGCATCGCCGAACTGGAGTCGGACCGCGGCACCGTCGCCGACACCGCGGCCGCCGACCTGCGCCGCATCGAACGCGATCTGCACGACGGCGCGCAGGCCCGGCTCGTCGCCCTCGCCATGGATCTCGGCCTCGCCAAGGAGAAGCTGCTCCAGGACCCGGAGGCCGCGGCCCGCATGGTCGACGAGGCGCACGGCGAGGTGAAGCTCGCCCTCCAGGAGCTCCGCGACCTCGCCCGCGGCATCCACCCCGCGATCCTCACCGACCGCGGCCTCGGCCCCGCCCTCTCCGCGCTCGCCGCCCGCTGCACGGTGCGCACCACCGTGGACGACGGGCTCACCGGGCGCCCGGCGAGCGCGCTGGAGGGCATCGCGTACTTCACCGCGTCCGAACTGCTCCAGAACGTCAGCAAGCACAGCGGCGCCACGTCGGCGTACGTCGAGGTGCGGCGCGAGGGCGACCGGCTGCTGCTCCGGGTCGGCGACGACGGTCGGGGCGGCGCCACGGCCGCGCACGGCTCGGGCCTGGCCGGGCTCGCGGAGCGCCTCGGCGCCGTCGACGGCCTGCTGCTGCTCGACTCCCCCGAGGGCGGACCCACCACCGTCACCGCCCAACTCCCCTGGCGCGAGGCCGAGTCGGCGCCCGCCCCCGTCACGGGGTAGGGAAAACCCCCGCCCGGAAAGACCGGCGCACGCCATGGCCCCGCACCACCCCGGGGCCGGATTCTGGACACCGGGGCCGCCGAGCGCGGCCGGAGGAAGCACCGGAGGGAAACAGAGGCCATGGCGACGACGTACGAGACACCGCGCGCGGCGCGCGAACCGCGCCCCCGGCACCGCACCCCGTCCGTGCTGCGCGCCCCCTTCGAGGGCCGCACCTGGCGCGCGTACCTGCACGCCGTCACCGGGCTGCCGGTGGCCGTGTTCTCCTTCGGCGTCGGCGTCACCCTGTTCGCGGCCGGAGCGGGACTGCTGGTCACCCTTCTCGGCGTCCCGGTGCTCGCCCTCGCGCTGGCCTTCGCCCGCGGCACGGGCCACGTCGAACGGGGCCGCGCCCGCCACCTGCTGGACCACGAGGTGCCCCCGCCCGAGCCGGTGCGGGCGCTGCGGCGCGGCACGGGCCCCGCGTCCTGGATCGGCGCGCTGCTCCGCGACGGCGCCTCCTGGCGGCACCTGCTGCACAGCCTCGTCCACTTCCCCGTGGCGCTGTGCACGTTCACCGTCACCGCCGCGCTCGTCCCGGCCGGCTGGTCGCTGCTGCTGTACCCGGCCTGGCGCTGGGTCTTCCCGCACTACATGGACCAGCCGGGACTCCAGGTGTACGGGGACGGCCAGGGCAACGGCTGGTTCCTGGACACCCCGCAGGAGATCGCCGGGGTGTCCGCCGCCGGGCTCGCGCTGGTCCTGCTCACCCCGTGGCTGGTGCGCGGGCTGACGGGCCTGGACCGCGGACTGGCGAGCGCCCTGCTCGGCCCGTCCCGCACTGCGGCGGGTCCGGCGGGTTCACAGCAACTGCCCTGACCCGCGCGCCCGTTCTGGAATGCTGGAGGCTCCGCCGGAACGGGACGTGAGGGAGAAGTCGGGTGCGGGTCGTCATCGCCGAGGATTCGGTACTGCTGCGCGAGGGCCTGACCCGGCTGCTGACGGACCGGGGACACGAGGTGGTCGCCGGCGTCGGCGACGGCGAGGCCCTGGTCCGCGCCGTCGACGGCCTCGCCGCCGAGGGCGCGCTGCCCGACGTGGTCGTCGCGGACGTCCGGATGCCCCCGACCCACACCGACGAGGGCGTACGCGCCGCGATCACGCTGCGCTCCGCGCACCCCCGGCTGGGCGTGCTGGTGCTGTCCCAGTACGTCGAGGAGAGCTACGCGACGGAGCTGATCGCCGGCTCCAGCACGGGCATCGGCTACCTGCTCAAGGACCGGGTCGCGGACGTGGCCGAGTTCACCGACGCGGTGGTCCGGGTCGCGGAGGGCGGCACCGCGCTGGACCCGGAGGTGGTGGCGCAGCTGCTGGGCCGCAGCCGGAAGCAGGACGTGCTGGCGGGGCTGACCCCGCGCGAGCGCGAGGTGCTGGGGCTGATGGCGGAGGGCCGGACGAACGCGGCGATCGCCGCCGGGCTCGTCGTCAGCCACGGCGCGGTCGAGAAGCACGTCAGCAACATCTTCATGAAGCTGGGCCTCTCGCAGAGTGACGGGGATCACCGTCGGGTGCTGGCCGTGCTGACCTACCTGGGTTCGTAGCCGCCGGAACGCTCCGCGGAAAACCCCAGCTCGACCGGCCAAGACCCGCATGACCAGGGCTCCTTGGCCATCCGGCACGAGGTGCGCCGAGACGGGCCGATCCGTCCCCCGGTGACCGGAGCACCCGCTTCCGCCGCCCTGTCCGTCTCACCGGGGCGTCCATTATGTGATTGGTAACGGGAAGGCAAACCTTACCGACGTACGATGGCTGGCGAGCCGCCGCCGCGAGGGAGGTCCGATCCACCGTGACCAGTCAGGTCAGTAGCCCAGCAGGCCGGCACCCCGGTGCCGGCCCGAACGCGCACGCCGAGCCGGACGCGCAGTCCGTCCCGGGCGGGCGCGACGCCAACGCCGCGGGGGGTGACAAGGAGGTCCGGCGTCTGGACCGGGTGATCATCCGCTTCGCGGGCGACTCCGGCGACGGCATGCAGCTGACCGGCGACCGGTTCACCTCGGAGACCGCCTCCTTCGGCAACGACCTCTCCACGCTGCCGAACTTCCCGGCCGAGATCCGCGCCCCCGCAGGCACCCTCCCCGGCGTCTCCAGCTTCCAGCTGCACTTCGCCGACCACGACATCCTCACCCCGGGCGACGCCCCGGACGTGCTGGTCGCGATGAACCCGGCAGCACTGAAGGCCAACATCGACGACGTGCCGCGCGGCGCCGAGATCATCGTCAACACCGACGAGTTCGCCAAGCGCGCGATGGCCAAGGTCGGGTACGCCACCAGCCCCCTGGAGGACGGCTCGCTGGAGGCGTACAACGTCCACGAGGTGCCGCTGACGACGCTCACCGTCGAGGCGCTCAAGGACTTCGACATCGGCCGCAAGGACGCGGGCCGTTCGAAGAACATGTTCGCGCTGGGCCTGCTGTCCTGGATGTACAACCGGCCGACGGAGCAGACCGAGCACTTCCTGCGGACGAAGTTCGCCAAGAAGCCCGAGGTCGCCGAGGCCAACATCACGGCCTTCCGCGCGGGCTGGAACTTCGGTGAGACGACGGAGGACTTCGCCGTCTCCTACGAGGTCGCCCCGGCCTCCTCCGCGTTCCCGCCCGGCACGTACCGGAACATCTCGGGCAACCTCGCGCTGTCCTACGGGCTGGTCGCCGCGTCCCAGCAGGCGGACCTGCCGCTGTTCCTCGGCTCGTACCCGATCACCCCGGCCTCGGACATCCTGCACGAGCTGTCCAAGCACAAGAACTTCGGCGTGCGCACCTTCCAGGCCGAGGACGAGATCGCGGGCATCGGAGCCGCGCTCGGCGCCGCCTTCGGCGGCTCGCTCGGCGTGACCACCACCTCGGGCCCCGGCGTGGCGCTCAAGTCGGAGACGATCGGCCTCGCCGTCTCGCTCGAACTCCCGCTGCTCATCGTCGACATCCAGCGCGGCGGCCCCTCCACCGGCCTGCCCACCAAGACCGAGCAGGCCGACCTGCTGCAGGCCATGTACGGCCGCAACGGCGAGGCCCCGGTGCCGATCGTCGCGCCGTCCACCCCGGCCGACTGCTTCGACGCGGCCCTCGACGCGGCCCGCATCGCGCTGACCTACCGCACCCCCGTCTTCCTGCTCTCCGACGGCTACCTCGCGAACGGCTCCGAGCCGTGGCGCATCCCGGAGACGGACGAACTACCCGACCTCCGCACCCAGTTCGCCACCGGCCCGAACCACGAGCTGGCCGACGGCACCGAGGTCTTCTGGCCGTACAAGCGGGACGCGCAGACCCTGGCCCGCCCCTGGGCCGTCCCCGGCACCCCCGGACTCGAACACCGCATCGGCGGCATCGAGAAGCAGGACGGCACGGGCAACATCTCCTACGACCCGGCCAACCACGAGTTCATGGTCCGCACCCGGCAGGCCAAGGTCGACGGCGTCGAGGTGCCCGACCTGGAGGTCGACGACGCCACCGGCGACGCCACCACCCTGGTCCTCGGCTGGGGTTCGACGTACGGACCGATCACCGCCGCCGTCCGCCGCCTGCGGCGGGACGGGGTGAGCATCGCGCAGGCGCATCTGCGTCACCTCAACCCGTTCCCCGGGAATCTGGGCGAGGTGCTGCGGCGTTACGACAAGGTGGTCGTCCCCGAGATGAACCTCGGGCAGCTGGCCACCCTGATCCGCGCCACGTACCTCGTCGACGCCCAGTCCTACACGCAGGTCACCGGACTGCCGTTCAAGGCCGAGCAGCTGGCGACCGCACTCAAGGAGGCCAGCAACCATGGCTGAGACCCTCACCGAGGGCCCGGACCTGCACCGCGCCGAGGCGCTTTCGCTCGTGCCGAAGGCCGAGGCGAAGCAGTCGATGAAGGACTTCAAGTCCGACCAGGAGGTCCGCTGGTGCCCCGGCTGCGGTGACTACGCCGTACTCGCCGCCGTCCAGGGCTTCATGCCCGAGCTCGGGCTGGCGAAGGAGAACATCTGCTTCGTCTCCGGCATCGGCTGCTCCTCCCGCTTCCCGTACTACATGAACACCTACGGGATGCACTCCATCCACGGCCGCGCCCCGTCCATCGCCACCGGACTCGCCGCGGCGCGCGAGGACTTGAGCGTCTGGGTGGTCACCGGTGACGGCGACGCGCTGTCCATCGGCGGCAACCACCTCATCCACGCGCTGCGCCGGAACGTCAACCTCAAGATCCTGCTGTTCAACAACCGGATCTACGGGCTGACCAAGGGCCAGTACAGCCCGACCTCGGAGGCGGGGAAGCTCACCAAGTCCTCCCCGATGGGCTCGCTGGACTCCCCGTTCAACCCGGTCTCCCTCGCGCTCGGCGCCGAGGCCACCTTCGTGGCCCGCACGGTCGACTCGGACCGCAAGCACCTCACCAGCGTGCTGCGCGCCGCCGCCGACCACCAGGGCACGGCGCTGGTGGAGATCTACCAGAACTGCAACATCTTCAACGACGGCGCCTTCGAGGCCCTCAAGGACAAGCAGCAGGCCCAGGAGGCCGTGATCCGCCTGGAGCACGGCGAGCCGATCCGCTTCGGCCTGCCCGGCGAGGACGGCCTCGGCTCGCAGGGCGTCGTCCGCGACCCAGCCTCGGGCGAGCTGAAGATCGTCGACGTCGCGGAGGCGGGCACCGACGCCGTCCTCGTGCACGACGCGCACGCCGAGTCCCCCGGCACGGCCTTCGCCCTCTCCCGCCTCGCCGACCCGGAGACCCTGTTCCGCACGCCCATCGGCGTGCTGCGGGACGTCCGGCGCCCGGTGTACGAGCGGGAGATGACCGGCCAGCTGGAGCGCGCCGTCGAGCAGAACGGCAAGGGCGACCTGTCGTCCCTGCTCGCGGGCAACGACACCTGGACGGTCGTCGGCTGACCGCCCCCGGCATCCGGCCGCGGCCCCGCTCCTCACGTCGAGGAGCGGGGCCGCGGTCGTCTGTTCCCCCGCCCCCGGGCGTCAGGACCATAATCCGAAACGGAAATGACAGCCACCGGGGACGGCGCTACCTTGCGACGAGCGTCCTTCCCTCCCCGCCCGTCCGAAGGGAGCCCCCGTGGGCCCGCACAGCGAGCAGCGCACCGGCCTGCTCTACGGCTTCGCCGCCTATGGCATGTGGGGGCTCCTCCCCCTCTACTGGCACCTGCTGGAATCCACCGGCGCCTTCGAGGTGCTCGCCCAGCGCATGGTGTGGTCCCTGCCCACGGCCCTGCTGATACTCCTGATGCTCCGCCGCTGGTCCTGGATACGCGCGCTGCTGAAGCAGCCCGCCAAGCTCGGCCTGGTCGTCCTCGCCGCCGCCGTCATCTCCGTCAACTGGGGCCTGTTCATCTGGTCCGTCACCGTCGGCCGGGTGCTGGAGTCCTCCCTCGGCTACTTCATCAACCCGCTGGTCTCCATCGCCTTCGGCGTCCTGCTGCTGCGCGAGCGGCTGCGCCCCGCGCAGTGGGCGGCCGTCGGCATCGGCGCCACCGCCGTCGCCGTGATGGCCATCGCCTACGGCCGGATGCCCTGGCTCTCCCTCGGCCTCGCCTTCAGCTTCGCCACGTACGGGCTGATCAAGAAGCGGATCCGGCTCGACGGGGTGGAGGGCTTCAGCGCCGAGACCGCCATCCAGTTCCTCCCCGCGCTCGGCTTCCTGATCTACCTCGGCGTCACCGGCCAGGGCAGCTTCACCGCCGAGGGCCCGGGGCACGCCCTGCTGCTCGCCTTCTCCGGCATCGCCACGGCCCTCCCGCTGATCTTCTTCGGCGGCGCGGCCGTCCGGCTCCCGCTCTCCACCATCGGCCTGCTCCAGTACCTCGCCCCCGCCTTCATGTTCGTCCTCGGCCTCCTCGTCTTCCACGAGGAGATGCCCCCCGAGCGCTGGGCCGGCTTCGCCCTCGTCTGGGTAGCCATCTGCCTCCTCACCTGGGACGCCCTCCACACCGCCCACCGCACCCGAACCACCCTCCGCGAGGCCGAGGCCCGGGCGGCACGGCATGCGGCGGAGACGGGGGCTCCGGACACGCCGCGGGAGGCGGCTCCGGCTTCCCTGGAGCCGGAGGCGTAGACACGTCCTCCGCCGGTCCGTACCTCCGGCCCCTGTCGGTCCCCCCGGCTAGCGTGGCCACCGACGCTGGGTCGTAGCGAGCTGACGGAGGTGGCCGGGATGGCGCTCGGGTGGAAGCTGGTGGTGGATGCGGCGGATCCGTATGCGCAGGCGGTGTTCTGGGGGGCGGCGCTGGAGTACGAGGTCGAGGACAACAGTGCGCTGATCGGGCAGTTGCTGGAGTCGGGGGCGATCGACGCGTCGGAGACGGCGGAGCACGAGGGGCGGCGCTTCTTCGCGGAGGCGGTCGCGGTGCGGCATCCGGACGATCCGGTGCAGGAGTTCACGGGGATCGGGCTCGGCCGGCGGCTGCTGTTCCAGCGGGTGCCGGAGGCCGGTCCCGGGACGAAGACGGCGAAGAACCGGCTGCACGTCGACGTGCACGCGGGCCCCGGGGCGCGTGCGGCGACGGTGGAGCGGCTGGTGTCCCTCGGCGCCCGGCATCTGCGGGACGTGGACGAGCCGCAGGGCGCCTGGTCGGTCCTCCTGGACCCGGAGGGCAACGAGTTCTGCGTCGCCTGAGGACTCGCTCCGGCCCGGCGCGGGGCGCACGTATGCTGGCGGGTCTCAGGCGGACGAGCGGGGGACGAGCAGGTGGGGAGCGGGCGGGTGCCGGAACACCGGACCGGCGGCAGGCAGTTGCTGCGGCAGGAAGTGACCGAGGGGATAAAGCGGTACATCCTGGAGAACGACCTGCGCCCCGGCGATCCGCTGCCGACCGAGAGCGCCCTGTGCGAAGCGCTGAGCGCGAGCCGTTCCAGCGTGCGGGAGGCCGTGAAGACGCTGCACGCGCTGGACATCGTCGAGGTGCGGCACGGGCACGGCACCTATGTGGGGCGGCTCAGCCTGGCGGCGCTGGTGGAGTCGCTCTCGTTCCGCGGAATGCTCGGCTCCGGCGACGACATGCGCGCGATCTCGGATCTGGTGGAGGCGCGTGAGCTGCTGGAACGCAGCATGGCCGGGCAGATCGTGGCCGGTCTCGGGCCGGAGCGGCTGGACGCGATGCAGGGTCTGGTCGAGGTGATGCGCAAGCAGGAGACGCGCGGCAGCGACGAGTTCGTGGACGCGGACCGCGCCTTCCACGCACACCTCGCCGACGCCTCGGGCAACGGCCTGATCGGCCAGCTGTCGATGGCGTTCTGGGACGTGTACGCCGTCGTCTCCCCGCATCTGAACGTCATCAGCGCCGATGACGAGCAGCACACCATCGCCGCGCACCAGCGCATCGTGGACACCGCGCGGGCCGCCGACATCGCGGGCTTCTCCGAGGCCCTCACCGAGCACTACGCGCCGGTCCGCCGGCGCCTCGCCACGGCCCAGCAGCACACCCCGGCCTGATTCGGGCCCGCACTCCCCCGCGCACGAGGCCCGCCCGGGCGCCGCGTACGCCCGGCGCCGCGCCCGCACACGCGAACCCTTGACGCTCAACTGGGCCGTCCCTAGCCTCCGTTGGAGATAGGACGTCTGACGTCACACATATTGAGGGAGCGCTCGCGCATGGAGCTGAAGCCGCGTCACCGTCTCAGAGGTCCCTGGTCCACCTGCCGCAGCACCCGCCGCCGGAGGAGCCCGGCCCGGCCCGGCGCCAGGAGCGTCGCACTCGCCGGGCTGGTGCTGGCCCTCCCCGCCCTCGGCTCGCTGTCCGCGCAGGCCGCCCCGTCGAAGAACGAGCAGGGGAACGCCACCGCCGGGGCGCTCTCGGCCCGGGTCGGCGCCCAGTGCACGGACGGCCGGCTGCGGCTGTTCCTCACCAACCGGTCGGACGCGGAGCAGACCTTCACGATCAAGGGCCCGGACGACGAGGCCGGCACCATCAGCCGCACCGTCGCCGCCGGCGAGCACCGCGCCCTGTCCTGGACCCGCCCCGACGGCCGCCCCTACGCGTTCGAGGTGACCGCGCCCGGCGGCTTCAAGAAGACCGAGAGCGGGACCGGGAGTTGCGGCCTCGGGGAGGGGAAGCCGCAGATGAACACCACCGAGCTGTTCTCCAGCAGCACCCGCTTCGAGGGCATGCTGGGGCCGGACGGCAAGGAGTACACCGGCACCTCCAAGTCCGTCCGCATCCCCGCCATGGCCGTCACGAACAACGGCACCGTCCTGGCCGTGACCGACGCCCGCATCGACGGCAGCGCCGACCTGCCGGGGAACGTGCAGATCGGGATGCGGCGCAGCACCGACAGCGGGCAGACCTGGAGCACGCCCGAGATCGTGCAGCACAGCGACACCACGAAGGAGGGCTCCGGGGACTCCAGCCTGCTCGTCGACCGCGAGACGAACCGTGTCTTCCTCTTCTACAACCACAGCCCCGAGGGCACCGGCTTCTTCAACCGGGACTCCCGCGTGAACACCCCCGACGATCCCAACAGCCTGCACATCCGCTACCGCACCAGCGACGACGACGGCCGGACCTGGAGCGAGCCCGTGGAGCTCAACCCGCAGGTCAAGAGCACCACGTGGATGAACCTCTTCGCCGCCTCCGGGCACGGCATCCAGACCGACGGCGGACGCCTGATCCAGCCGATCGTGTACCGCACCGAGGACGACGTCACCCACGCGACGAACATCATCAGCGACGACCACGGCCGGACGTGGCGCCCCGGCGCGAAGGCCGGATCGCTCGTCAACGAGAGCAAGGCCGTGCAGCGCGGCAACGGCGACATCGCGCAGAACATGCGGCACAACACGATGAAGAACCGCAACTACGCGACGTCCCCCGACGGTTCGGCGCCGTACGGGGAGATGAAGTCCTCGGACGTCCTCGTCGACCCGCGCAACAACGGCGACGAGATCTCGTACCTGAAGCCGGGCCCGGGCGCCCCGGGGCTCACCCGCACCGCGCTGTTCAGCAACACCGCCTCCGCCACGGCCCGCGAGAACCTGACCGTCCGGCTGAGCACCGACGACGGGGCGAACTGGAGCCACGACGCCGTCATCGAGCCGGGCGAGGCGGGCTATTCGACGATGGCGGTGCTGGGCGACGGCTCCGTCGGCAACCTGTACGAGGTCGACGGCTTCGGCGGCATCTTCTTCTCCCGGTTCACCCCGGACTGGATCAAGCAGTGAGCGTCAGGCGGTGACGTCCCGGCTGGTGAAGCGTGCCCAGGCGGCGGAGCCGAACACCGCCGCGTAGAGCGCCTGGAGCCCGAGGTTCTTCAGCAGTCCGGCCCACAGGACCGGGTCGCGCAGCAGGTCGGCGAAGCTCAGCCAGTGGTGCGGGAAGAGATACGGGTGGACGCTGTCGAGCTGCGGGACCGTGTTCAGGATCTGCACGGTGATCAGCAGCCCGACAGTGGCCGCCATCGCCGCGACGCCGCTGTTCGTCAGCGTCGAGACGAACAGCCCGACGGCCGCCAGCCCGACCAGTGACAGCGCCACGGCGGCGGCGACGGCGAGCGCGCGCAGCAGCCCCTCGCCGAACGGGACGCTCGTCCCCGACAGCAGCGTCACCTCCCCCACCGGGAACAGCAGCGCTCCCGTGACCAGCGCGGAGAGGGCGACGACGAGGGTGGCGGCGCCGCAGAAGGCCAGCGTCGCCGCGAACTTGGCGCACAGCAGCCGCGTCCGCCCGGCCGGGGCGACGAGGAGATAGCGCAGCGTCCCGGCGTGTGCCTCCCCCGCCACGGAGTCACCCGCGACGACGCCCACCGACAGCGGCAGGAAGAACGGCAGGGTCGCCGCGAGGGAGGTGAAGACGAGGAACAGGCCGTTGTTGGTGATCTGCGAGAGGAACGCCGGACCGCCGCCGCCCGCCGCGCCCCCGTCCGCGGTCTCGATCCGCACCGCGACGCCGACCAGGACGGGGATGCCCGCGAGGACGGCCAGCAGCGCGAGGGTGCGCCAGCGGCGGAAGGTCACGGCGAGTTCGCTCCGGAACAGCGCCAGGGTCCACAGCGGCGAGACCGGCCGCGCGGCCGCCCCGGTACCCCGGCCGTCGGTCCGGACGTCAGTCCGCGACATCGAAGCCCTCCCCGGTGAGTGCGACGAACACGTCCTCCAGCGAGGCGCGTTCCCTGCCGAAGCCGCGTACCCGTACGTCCGCGCGCACGAGCGCCGCGTTGACCTCGGCCGGATCGACGGGGCCGCCGGAGTCGGCCGGGCCCGGCGGGAGTTCGCCGGAGACGGTCTCCTCCGTCACCCGCAGGTCGGTCAGGCCGTACTCCTTGAGGACGACCCGGGCGCGCTGCGGGTCGGGCGTGGTGACCGTGAGCCGGTCCCGGGCGCCGGAGGCCATCTCGGCGACGGTGCCCTGGGTGACGAGCCGCCCGCGGTTCATGACGGCCGTGTGCGTGCAGACCTGCTCGATCTCGTCCAGCAGGTGCGAGGAGAGGAAGACGGTGATGCCGTCGTCCGCCAACTCCCGTACCAGGGAACGGATCTCGCGCATGCCCTGCGGGTCGAGCCCGTTCGTCGGCTCGTCCAGGACGAGGAGTTCGCGCGGCTGGAGGAGCGCGGCGGCCAGCCCGAGCCGCTGCTTCATGCCCAGCGAGTACGCGCGTGCCTTCCGGCCCGCGGCGGCGGCGAGCCCGACCCGCTCCAGCGCCTCCCCGACGCGGCGGCCGCGGGTGCGCGGGTCGGCCGTGGGGTCGGCGGCGTCGAACCGGGCGAGGTTGTCCCGGCCCGAGAGGTGGCCGTAGAGCGCGGGCCCCTCGATCAGCGCGCCGACGCGTGGGAGGACGCGCCGCGCGGCGCCCGGCATCGGCTCGCCGAGGACGCGGGCGCTGCCGGACGTCGCGTCGATGAGGCCGAGCAGCATGCGGATGGTGGTGGTCTTGCCGGAGCCGTTGGGCCCGAGGAAGCCGAAGACGCTGCCGCGCGGCACCGCCAGATCGAGCCCGTCGACGGCCAGCCCGCCGCGGCGGTACCGCTTGCTCAGCCCACGCGTCTCGATGACGGGGCCACCGCCCGCGACGGGCGACGGCTCCGCTCCCCGCGCGTCCGCCGCCGACGCGTCGGTCACCGTCGCGTCCCCTGCCGTTGCGTCCGCTGCTGCCATGGGCGCTGCTCCAGACCGTGCTCCGATACCGCGCGGGGGCCGTGCGCCGCCCGGCAGCCGCCCCGGTGACGGGGGGGCTGGGGCGGCGGCGCACGGCCCACGCCGTTGCTTGCCTCCGGCCGGTTCGGTCGCCTGCCGCCGGCTACTTGCTGTCGGCCTCGGCAGCCTTGATCAGGCCCTCCTTGGTGACGGCGCCGACGTAGACCGTCCCGTCGTCGGTCAGCAGGGCGTTGACGAGGCGGGTGCTGACGACGCGGCCGGTGCCGAACTCGCCCTTGGCCTTCTCGGTGAAGCTGTCCAGCAGCTGGCCGCCCTGGCCGGCGGCGCCCGCGAGCCCCTCCGGCCCCTTGATCTTCGCGATCGAACCCCAGCCCTCGCCAAGGACGTTCACCCCGGACGGCCCGCCCTTGCCGTCCTTGGCGGCCGGACCGCCCTCGGCGCCGGGCAGGCCGGGCAGCGCGGGCAGCGGCTTCGCGGCGGGGCCTTCGCCCCGGCCGCCGTCCGAGCCCTGCTCGATGACCTCGGTGCCCTTCGGCGGGGTGAAGTCGAAGGTGCCGGCCTCGGGCTTGGCGAAGTCGACCTTGGTGTAGGCGATGTCAACGGCGGGCTTGCCGCCGTCCTTCGGGTTCAGCGTGAACTTCAGCGGGGTGCCGTTCTCCGCGTCGACCGCGATCCGGGCGGCCTCGACGGTGGAGTCGGGGGCGCCCTTCGGCGCGATCACGAGCTGATAGGCGTCCCGCCCGGCGACGTTGGCGGTGCCGTCGACCGTCACGGACGTGGTCTCGTCGGCGGCCTTCAGCGCCTGCCGCGCGGCCTCCTTCGGGGTGACGTCCTGCAGGCCGGCGGCGGGGCCGTGGCCCTCCGGCTTCTGGTGCGCGCCCGCGGGCGCCTTCGCGTGGTGGGCGGTGTCGTTGCCGCTGTCGTAGGCCCACACCTCGCCGCCGTTGCGGATCAGGCTGTACTCGGAGGTGTCCTCGACGACGGACAGCCGCTGCTTGTCCGGGCCGTCGGCGGCGACGCGCAACGTGTGCTCGCCGGAGGCGAGTTGCATCAGCTTGTCCTGCGGCGCGGTGCCCCGACCGGCCCCGTCGCCCGGGCCCTCGCCCTCGGCCCCGTGCTGCTGCGGGCCGCCGAACAGGCCGCCCTCGCCTCCCTCGGCAGCGGCGCCCGAGGCGCTACCGCCGCTCATGCCGGGCAGTTCGGGCAGCCCCAGGTCGGTGCTGACCCGGACGGTGCCGGACAGCTGCTGGACGTCGGAGGACGCCATCTTCGCGACGAGTTCCTCGGCGGAGATCTTCGGCAGGTCGGGCGCACCGGCGCTGGCGAGCGCGGGCACGAATCCGACCGTCGCCGCCGCGAGGCCCGCGACCGCCACCGGTACGCCGTACCGCACGGCCTTCCTGCGGCCGGGCGCCGCGGGCCGCGGCTCCACTGCGGGCTGCTGCGGCGGCAGTTGGGAGCTGCCTTCCGGCTCGCCCGGCTGGATCTGTGCCATCTGTGCCTACCTCCGTGTCGGTGGCGGTCGGACTGCGCACGCGTCCATCCCCTGCCGCCATTGTCCCCGGGCGGCCCCCGAAACGGTCCGGGTGTGCGGGAGACGGTGTGCGTCCATGGCATCAGGTTCCGGGGCACGCGTCGTCAGCCGCTGGGGCCAACTCCGCGTAGTCCTGGGGGATGACACGGTCCCGTCCGACCCCGAGAGCACCCTGAGGGGCACCCGGGCGGGGCCGGTGGTCAGCCCGCGCGGTGGACGACGGCGTCGCAGAGTTCCGAAAGCGCGGTCTTGGCGGCGCAGTCGGGCAGCGGGCCGAGCATCGCGCGGGCCTCCTCCGCGTACCGGACGGTGTCCCGGCGGGCCTTCTCCAGCGCGGAGTGGGCTCGGAGCCTGCGCAGCGCCTCGGCGTGCCGGCCGTCGTCGGACAGGTCGCCCTCGAGGAGTTCGCACAGGGCGCGGTCCTCGTCGGTGCCCGCCTCGGACGCGGCGTGCGCCCGCAGGTGCAGCACGGGGAGGGTGGGGATGCCCTCGCGCAGGTCGGTGCCGGGCGTCTTGCCCGACTCGTGCGAGTCGCTGGCGACGTCGAGGACGTCGTCGGCGAGCTGGAAGGCGGTGCCGATGCGCTCGCCGTACTGGGTGAGGATCTCCACGACCGACTCGTCGGCGCCGGCCATTATCGCGCCGAACCGTCCGGCCACCGCGATCAGCGAACCGGTCTTGCCCGCGATCACCTCGAGGTAGTGCTCGACGGGGTCGCTGTGCTCGCCGGGGCCCGCGGTCTCCAGGATCTGGCCGGTGACCAGCCGCTCGAACGCCTCGGCCTGGACGCGGACGGCCTCGGGGCCGAGGTCGGCCAGTATCCGCGAGGCGCGGGAGAAGAGGAAGTCGCCGGTGAGGACGGCCACCGAGTTGTCCCAGTTGGCGTTGGCGCTGGGGACCCCGCGGCGCACATCGGCCTCGTCCATCACGTCGTCGTGGTACAGCGTCGCCAGGTGCGTCAGCTCGACGACGACGGCGGCCGGCACCACTCCGGGCGCGTGCGGGTCGCCGAACTGGGAGCCCAGCAGCACCAGCAGCGGACGGAAACGCTTGCCGCCCGCGCGGACGAGGTGCTGGGCAGCCTCCGTTATGAACGGGACATCGCTCTTGGTGGCCTCGAAGAGACCTTCTTCGACGGCCGCCATCCCTGATTGGACGTCAGCTTCGACAGCGCTGTCCCGCACGGTCAGTCCGAAGGGCCCGACGACGGTCACGAGGGGTACTCCTGTCTGCGTACGATGAATGAACGATCAAGTGTGATCGTGCGGTGTCTCAATAACTCAGTGCCACCATCTCCCGGCAGCGTATCCGGTCACCCGGTGATCACCGTCGGCGCCCGTCCAGCACGTCCGACTGGCGCCGGATCCGGGCCTTCCTCCGCCCCCGCGCGGTATGTTGCACGTCACCCCGCTCCACGTGGTTTGCCGTGCACGGCCGGGGAAGCAGAGGCACGCGAATCACCGACGCCCCTGGAGTTGCTCGTGGCCCCGCCGCCCAATTCAAGCCATTCGTCCGACGACGACGGCGGCCGGGGGTCCCCGCAGGGAGCTACGGCGAGTGACGCGCCGGTTGCCTCCGGCTCCGGTATGCCCGCCACCGCGGACGACGAGCGGTCCTTTCTCGGCCATCCTCGGGGCCTGCTGCCGCTGAGCGGCCTGGAGGTCTGGGAACGGTTCTCGTTCCTCGGGATGCAGGCGATCCTCGTCCTGTACTTCTCCGACACCGTCGCCAACGACGGGCTCGGCATGGCCTCCGGCACCGCCGCCTCCGTCGTCGCCGCGTACGGAACGCTGGTCTACCTCGTCTCCGTCGCGGGCGGCTGGCTCGCCGACCGCATCCTCGGCGCCTACCGGGCCGTCCTCCTCGGCGGCATCCTCATCGCCTGCGGCCACTACTCGATGGCCGTGCCCACCGCCGCCATGACCTGGGTCGGGCTCGGGCTGATCATCCTCGGCACGGGGCTGCTCAAGCCCAACGTCTCCTCGATGGTCGGCAAGCTCTACACGACCGAGGACGAACGGCGCGACGCCGGCTTCGCGCTGTACTACATGGGCATCAACATCGGCGCCTTCCTCGGCCCGCTCGTCGCCGGCTGGCTCGGCCAGAAACAGGGCTGGCACTGGGGCTTCTCCGCCGCCGCCGTCGGCATGACCCTCGGCCTGATCCAGTACGTGCTCGGCCGCCGCGACCTCGCCGGCCGCAAGCACGCCGCCGAGTACGCGCTGCCGCACGCGGCGATGCGCCGCGCGGTCTGGCTGATCGTGGCGGGCGCCGTCGTCCTCGCCCTCGTCGCCGTGCTGCTCAGCGGAACGGGCTGGCTGTCCATGGCGAAGGTCGTCGACCTGGCCTCGTTCGTCTCCGTGCTCGCGCCCGTCGCGTACTTCGTGGTGATGTTCCGCAGCCCCCGCGTCAGCTCCGAGGAACGCGGCCGACTGCGGCCCTACATCGTGCTGTTCGCCGCCTCCGTCGTCTTCAACCTCGTACTGTTCCAGTCGTACTCGACGATGACGCTGCTGGCCGCCGATCACGCCGACACCGAGGTCTTCGGCTGGGAGTTCCCCTCCACCTGGTACAACTCCGTGCTCGGCGTCGTCGAGGTGCTGTCGGCGCCGGTCATCGCCGCGCTGTGGGTCAAGCTCGGAACGCGGCAGCCGCACGCCTCGCGGAAGATCGCGCTCGGTGTCGTCCTCGGCGGGCTCTCCTTCCTCGTCATGGCCTGGGCCACCAGCGGACGCACCGGTGACGACTGGAAGATGGCCGTCTGGTGGATGGTCGCCGCCTTCGTCCTCCTCGGCTCCGGCGACGTCATCCTCCAGACCACCGGCATGTCCGCCACGACGAAGCTCGCGCCCGCCGCGTTCTCCAGCCAGACCATGGCCCTGTGGATGCTGTCCCTGGCCCTCGCCAACGGCATCCAGGCGCAGACCGTCAAGCTGTACGACCAGCTGTCGGCCCCCGTCTACTTCGGCCTCAACGGCGGCATCACCGTCGTCTTCGGCCTCGCCGTGATGGCGGCGCTGCCCTGGCTGCGCCGCACCATGGCGCCCGTCCACTGAGCCGCCCTCCCCCGACGAGCAGACGCAGAGGTTTCCTTGCACATCCGCACCGCCGAGTCCTTCCCGCACGAAGTGCTGCGCGAGGACGTCCGCATCCCCCTCCCCGACGGCACCCGGCTCTACGCCCGGATCTGGCGGCCCCGCACCCAAGCGCCCGTCCCGGTCCTGCTGGAGTACCTCCCCTACCGGCTCAGCGACTGGACCGCACCCCGCGACGCCCAGCGCCACCCCTGGTACGCGGGCCACGGCTACGCCTCCGTCCGCGTCGACGTCCGCGGGCACGGCAACTCCGAGGGCATGCCGGGCGACGAGTACGACGAGACCGAACTCGCCGACGGCGAAGCCGTCATCGCCTGGCTCGCCGCGCAGCCCTGGTCGACCGGGAAGGTCGGCATGTTCGGCATTTCCTGGGGCGGGTTCAACAGCCTCCAGCTCGCCGCCCGCGCCCCCGAGGCACTGAAGGCCGTCGTCACCGTCTGCTCCGCCGACGACCGGTACGACAACGACGTGCACTACATGGGCGGCTCCGTCCTCGCCGTCGACATGCACGCCTGGGCGTCCACCATGCTCGCCTTCGTCTCCCGCCCGCCGGACCCGGCGCAGGTCGGCGACGCCTGGCGCGGCATGTGGCGCGACCGGCTCGAAGCCGTCGACCCGTTCATCCACACCTGGCTGGACCACCAGACCCGCGACGACTACTGGAAGCACGGCAGCGTCTGCGAGGACTACTCCGCCGTACGCGCCCCCGTCCTCGCCGTCGGCGGCTGGCACGACCCGTACCGCGACACCGCGCTGCGCCTCGTCGAACAGCTCCCCCGGCACAGCACAGCCCCCGTGCGCGCGCTGATCGGCCCCTGGTCGCACCAGTACCCCGACCGCGGCCTGCCGCCCGGGCCCGCCATCGGCTTCCTGCAGGAGACGCTGCGCTGGTGGGACCACTGGCTCAAGGACGAGGACACCGGCGTCATGGACGAGCCGCTGCTCCGCGCCTGGATCAGCGAATCCCACCCGCCGGCCACCGTCTACCCCGAACTGGACGGCCGCTGGGTCGGCGAGGACCACTGGCCCGACGCCGTCACCATGACCCCGCACACCCTCCCCGGCGCCCCCGGCGAACGCGTCCGGGTGTGCTCGCCGCAGCAGACCGGCCTCGACGCGGGCCGCTACTTCCCCTTCGGCAACGACTCCGACCTGCCGCCCGACCAGCGCGAGGAGGACGGCCGCTCCGTCTGCTTCGACCTGCCCGAACTCACCGGCCGGCTGGAGATCCTCGGCCGCCCCCGCGTCACCCTGCGCCTCACCTCCGAGGTCCCGCGCGGCCAGGTCATCGCCCGGATCTGCGACGTGGCGCCCGACGGCTCCTCCACCCTCGTCACCCGCGGCGTGCTCAACCTGTCCGCGCGGCACGGCCGCGACACCGTCCACACCTGGGAACCGGGCACCACCGAGGACGTCTCCTTCGAACTCAACGGCATCGGGCACGCCTTCCCCGCCGGACACCGCATCCGCGTCGCCCTGTCCTCCGCGTACTGGCCGTGGATCTGGCCGCAGCCCGGCAGCGAAGCCGGCTGGAGCGTCGAACCGGCCGCCAGCGGCGTCGAGTTCCCCGTCCGCGACACCTCCGGCGACGCGGAGCGGGCACCGATCACCTTCGAGGCGCCGGAGCAGGCGGAGCCGCTCGGCGTCGAATACCCGGAGGTGCCCGACCAGCGGCCCGAACGGCTCGTGGTGCGGGACGTCGCCGCCGGCACCTGGAAGCTGGAGGTCGACCCGCGCTACGGCGGCACCCGGATCTACCCGGACGGCCTGGAGTTCACCGAGGACGCGCTGGAGACGTACACCGTCCAGGAGTCCGACCCGCTGAGCGCCCGCACCCGCTCCGACTGGTCGATCCGCCTGCACCGCCCCGACCTCGGCTGGGACGCGCGCGTACGGGTCCGCTCCGAGATCACCACCGACGGCGCCGACTTCATCACCGACAACGAACTGCTGTGCAGCGAGGGCGACCAGGAGTTCTTCCACCGCACCTGGCAGCGCCGCATCCCGCGCACGGCGGGGTGACCCTGCCGTGCGGGGGCCGGCGCCGTCCGGCCCCCGCACGGCCCACTGCCACCGGCCCCGGATAGCGTCCCCGTATGGAGCAGAACGTGGACGGGCCGAGCGACGGCGTGTACGTGGGCAACGCGGGAGCCGACGCGGCGCTGGACCGCGGCTGGCTGCTGGGCCACTTCAAGGACGCCGGCGACCCGCGGCACAGCGAGGACGTCGAGATCAAATGGGGCGTCCACCCGCCCGGCGACGAGCGCGCGCAGTGGGCCACCGGCGAGGTACGCACCGCGCTGCTCGTCCTGATCAGCGGCCGCTTCCGCGTCGAACTCCCCGGCCGCAGCGTGCTCCTGTGCGCACAGGGCGACTACGTGGTGTGGGGCAAGGGCACCGACCACTCCTGGTACGCCGAGGAGGAATCCGTCGTCCTCACCGTCCGCTGGCCCTCCGTCCCCGGCTACCGGATCCCCGACGCACCCGCCTAGCCGTCCCCCTCCGCCCCGGCACCGGCCACCACCGCGAGCACACCCTCGCCGTACGTCGTCAGCTTCTTCTCACCGACCCCGCTCACCTCGCCCATCTCGGCCAACGAAGCGGGACGGCGGACGGCGAACTCGCGCAGCGTCGCATCGTGGAAGATCACGTACGCCGGGACGCCCTGCTCCCGCGCCTGCTCGGCCCGCCAGGCCCGCAGCGCCTCGAACAGGGCGAGATCGGCACCCGACAGATCCTCCGCCGCGGCCGGCGCCGAAGAACGCGAGCGCCGCTCCCGCGGCAGCGCGGCCGCCTTCGCCTCGTGCCGCAGCCGCACCTCGCGGTCGCCCCGCAGCACCAGCTGACTGTCCTCGGACAGCACCAGCGTGCCGTGCTCGCCCTCCACCCGCAGCAGACCGCCCGCCAGCAACTGCCGTACGACACCGCGCCATTCGGCCTCGCTCAGATCGGCCCCGATCCCGAAGACCGACAGCTCGTCGTGCCGGAACTGGCCCACCTTCGCCGTACGCCGCCCCCGCAGAATGTCCACGATCTGGCCCGCGCCGAACTTCTGCCCCCGCTCCCGCTGGAGCCGCACGATCGTCGACAGCAGCTTCTGCGCCGGAACCGTGCCGTCCCACGACTCGGGCGGGTTCATGCAGGTGTCGCAGTTCCCGCAGGAGGTGGCGCCGCCCTCCAGCTCCTGCCCGAAGTAGGCCAGCAGCTGCCTGCGGCGGCACTCGACCGTCTCGCACAGCGCCAGCATCGCGTTCAGATGCGCCGCCGCACGGCGCCGGAACGCCTCGTCGCCCTCACCGCTCTCCGTCAGCTTCCGCTGCTGGATCACGTCCTGGAGGCCGTACGCCATCCACGCCGTCGACGGCAGCCCGTCCCGGCCGGCACGGCCCGTCTCCTGGTAGTAGCCCTCGACTGACTTGGGCAGATCGAGATGGGCGACGAAGCGCACGTCCGGCTTGTCGATACCCATGCCGAACGCGATCGTCGCCACCACCACCAGGCCGTCCTCCCGCAGGAACCGCGACTGGTGCCGCGCACGCGTCCCCGCGTCCAGTCCCGCGTGGTACGGGACGGCCGCGATGCCCTGCCGGGACAGGAACTCGGCGGTCTTCTCCACCGAATTCCGCGACAGGCAGTAGACGATCCCGGAATCGCCCGCGTGCTCCTCCCGCAGCAGCTTCAGCAGCTGCTTCCTCGGGTCGCTCTTGGACACGATCCGGTACTGGATGTTGGGCCGGTCGAACCCGGCGACGAAATGCCGGGCCCGGTCCATGCCGAGCCGCTGCGTGATCTCCTGGTGCGTGGCCTCCGTCGCCGTCGCCGTGAGCGCCACCCGCGGCACGTCCGGCCAGCGCTCGCCGAGCAGGGACAGGGCGAGATAGTCCGGCCGGAAATCGTGCCCCCACTGGGACACGCAGTGCGCCTCGTCGATCGCGAACAGCGAGATCTCGGTGCTGCTCAGCAGCTCCAGCGCCGACTCCGTACGCAGCCGCTCGGGCGCGAGATACAGCACGTCGAGCTCACCGGCCCGGAACTGGGCCTCCATCACCCGGCGTTCGTCCAGATCCTGCGTGGAGTTGATGTACCCCGCGCGGACGCCCAGCGCCTCCAGCGCCTTGACCTGGTCCTGCATCAGCGCGATCAGCGGCGAGACGACGACGCCCGTACCGGGCCTGACCAGGGCCGGGATCTGGTAGCACAGCGACTTGCCGCCGCCGGTCGGCATGAGCACGACGGCGTCGCCCCCGTCGACCACGTGGTCGACGATCGCCTCCTGCTCACCGCGGAACGCCTCGTACCCGAAGACGCGGTGCAGCACCCGCCGCGCCCGGCTCTCCCCGTCCCCCGGCGCCGTCTCCAGCGCCGCGGCCACCGGGCCCGGGGCAGCCGCGCCGGCGTCCGCCTCCGCGCCCGGCCCGTCCGCCCGGCCCCAGTCGGCCTCCGGCACCGGCTCGTCCCACGGGGGTTCCTCACCCCACATCCCGGGGTCGTCACCCCACGTGGCCGGGTCGTCGCCCCACATGCCCGCGTCGTCGTGCACGCCCGCACCGCTCCCGGCTGTCTCGCCCCTGCTACCCATGCCAGCCACCCTAGGCCGCCCGACCGACACCCTTCACACCCTTCCCGCCACACCAGCCGCCCCGGTCACGAGCCGGCCCGGTGCACAGACCCCGCGCCCCAGCGTCCCCACCGGAGCCACCGCACGCACCGCACCGCGACGGAGCCGAAGCCGTCGGCCCGGAGCCCGCCAACGCGCCTCCCCCACAGCCCTGTTGACGCGCCGCCCCGGCGAACGGAGCGCCCGCCCCGCACATACCTCGCCCGCAGCGCACGGCGCGGAGGCCGCACACCACCGGCATGACCACCCGTCTCGCGGAACCGGCCGCACCGCTCCCGCCCGAGCACCAGGACGTCCCGGCGGCCCGGACCGCCGGGCCGCACCCCGCTCCGTACGCGCCTGACCACAGGACGCGACGGCCGGTGAACGATGCCGGACGGTTCCGGTGCGGGACCGGGCGCTGCTTTCCGGTCACGTCGCTTTCTTGTGGGCGGAAACAGCCGAACCAGTAGTGCGCCCACCGCACAGCGGATAGATTCCCGAACTGTCATCGACTCTCTTCCAGTAGTTGAGGGTGACCAGCCCCGGGGCAGTGGCCGCTGCCGCCGGGGCACTCCCGTGCCCAGGGGGCCGGGTGCACCTGAATCGCGAACCTTCGGAACGGGGCGCCAACTCCCCCTATTCGACGGCCGCGTGGGCGCCGAGACCTATGAGCGAGACGCCCGTGACGCGTTCGGCGTTACGCAGGATCTTCGGACGGCGCAGGTACGGCAGGAGCAGCGCCGCCAGCGAGGCGAGGACCGCCATGTAGGCGACGACGACCGCGGCGTCGACGACGGCGAACAGCAGCGTCGAGGACAGGACGGGCGCGTCCTTCGGCAGCACCTGCGGGAGAACCGCGACGTAGAACAGCCCCGTCTTCGGGTTGAGGATCCCCGCTATCAGCCCCGTACGCAGCCCGGACCACGCCGAACCGGACGCCGGCGCCGGACCACCCGCGGACGGCTCCGCCGGTGCCTCCGCCTCGCTCCCGCCGTCCGGCTTCCGGGCGGCGCGGGCCGACCGCCGGGCGTTCCACAGGGTGTGCGCCCCGAGCCAGAGCAGATACGCGGCACCCGCGATCTTCACCACGGTGAAGGCCACCGCCGACTGCTGGAGAACGACGGCCAGACCGAACGCCGCGGCAACACCCCAGGCCAGCGCGGACACGGCCGTACCCGCACCGACCGCGAACGCCTCCGCCCTGCCACGCAGCCCACTGCGGACGACGAGCAAGGTGTCGGGCCCGGGCATGGCCGTCAGAACGAGAGAGACGCCGAGGAATGTCAGCAACATCGACAACATGCCGCCCAGACTGCCTCATCTCCGGCCCCGCAGCACCGAGTTATCCACAGGCAGCCACTTATCCACAGCAAGAGACTCCTCTTCTCCCCCTCCCCAGAAATCCCCGTACGTTGTCCGCATGACGGAGGGGACAACGCGACCGACGCACGGCGCACCGACGGAGAACGACCACAGCACGGATCCCAACAGCGCAGGCCGCGGCCTGCGCCGCTCATCGATCCTGATGGCAGCGGGAACGGTGGTCTCCCGCGCGACGGGCATGCTCCGGACGGTGCTGCAGGCCGCCGCCCTCGGCACGGGCCTGCTCGCCACGACGTACAACCAGGCCAACACCGTTCCGACGAGCCTCTACTTCCTCCTCATCGGCGGCGCGCTGAACTCCGTCCTCGTACCGCAGCTCGTCCGCGCCAGGGCCGAACACGCCGACGGCGGGCGGGCGTTCGAGCAGCGGCTCGTGACCCTCGTGATGTGCGTCCTGGGCGTGGGGACGGCGCTCGCCGTATGGGCGGCACCCCAGATAGTCAGCCTCTACCAGCAGGACACCCCGGAGAACCACGAAGCCTTCGAACTGACCGTCGTCTTCGCCCGGTTCCTGCTCCCGCAGATCTTCTTCTACGGACTGTTCAGCATGCTCGGCCAAGTGCTCAACGCCCGGGAGCGGTTCGGGGCCATGATGTGGACGCCGGTGCTCAACAACATCGTCCTGCTGACCATGTTCGGCATCTACCTCGGCATGATGACCGTGCCCGACAGCGTCTCGGACATCACCCCGGCACAGGTGACCCTGCTCGGCCTCGGCACCACGGGCGCCCTCGCCGTACAGGCCCTCGCCCTCGTGCCCTACACGCGAGCCGCCGGCTTCCGCTTCCGGCCGCGCTTCGACTGGCGGGGCACAGGACTGCGGAAGAGCGTCACCGCCGCACGCTGGACCCTGCTGTTCGTGCTCGCCAACGTCGTCGCCAGCACCCTCGTCACCCGCTACGCCTCGGCCGCCGACCAGGCCCTGCCGAAGGACGGCGTCGGCTTCACCGCGTACAGCTACGCACAGACGATCTGGATGCTGCCGCAGTCCGTCATCACCGTCTCGCTGATCACCGCCCTGCTGCCGCGCATGAGCCGCGCCGTCGTCGAGCACCGGCTGGACGACCTGCGCGCCGACCTCTCGCGGGCCCTGCGGGTGAGCGGTGTCGTCATAGTCCCGGCCGCGTTCTTCTTCGTCGCGTTCGGGCCGCAGACGGCACAGCTGCTCTTCTCGCACGGGACCGCCGACGCGGCCTCCGCCCAGCCACTCGGCCACATGCTCCAGGCGTTCGGGCTCGGGCTGATCCCCTTCTCCGCCCAGTACCTGCTGCTGCGCGGCTTCTACGCCTTTGAGGACACCCGCACCCCGTTCTGGATGGCCGTGTGGATCAGCGGCGCCAACATCCTGCTCGCCACCGGCTGCCACCTGCTGCTGCCCGCCCGGTGGTCGGTGACGGGCATGGCCGCGGCGTACGGCGCCAGTTACGCGATCGGGCTGCTCGTCACGGCGCTGCTGCTGCGGCGGAAGCTCGCCGGCCGGCTCGACGGCAAACGGCTGTGCCGCACCTACGGCAAGCTCACCGCCTGCGCCGCGGCCGCCGCCGGAGCGGGCTGGCTCGTGGCACGCGCCGCCGCGGGCACGGCGATACCGGAGAGCTGGACGGCAGACAAGAGCTGGGAGACGTGGGCACCCGTACTGGGCGTGACCGCGGGCGGCGTCACCATGCTGCTCCTGTTCGTGCTCCTCGCCCGGCTGCTGCGGATCACCGAACTCCGCGCCGTCCCGGGGCTTCGGTAAGGGGGAGGGGCAGAGGGAGGGGGTGGGGGGCGGGGGGGGGGACCCCACCCACCCGACATGCCCGGAATCCGGTACCCCCCGTCCGCCCACAGAACATCCGCCCCCGTGAACCAGTGACCACGACGTGTTCGCGGTCGTAGTCTGAGCTGGCCCGTGACCGACGATCTCGAAGGCGAGGCTGCGCCCATGACGGCCCAGAGGGACACCACGGCGACCGCCGGAGCTCACCCGCTCGACCTGCCCCACGACGACCCCTTCGGCCCGGACAACCTTCCCTACGGTGTGTTCACCACCGGCGGGGAGCAGGATGCCGCGCAGGCCCGGGTCGGTGTCCGGTACGGCGCGTATGTCCTGGACGCGGCGGCGGTCGCCGAGGCGGTCGGTTCCGCGCACGCCCCGCTGCTGCGGCAGCCGCTGCTCAACCCGTTGATGGCCGCGGGCCGCCCCGTCTGGCAGGCCGTCCGGGCCGAGCTGCGCGGCTGGCTGACCGATCCGGCGCACCGTGACACCGTCACCCCGCACCTGCACCCGCTCGAACAGGTCCGGCTGCGCCTGCCTTTCGAGGTCGCCGACTACGTCGACTTCTACGCGAGCGAGCACCACGCCACCAACGTCGGGAAGATTTTCCGGCCGGACAGCGAGCCGCTGACGCCCAACTGGAAGCATCTGCCGATCGGTTACCACGGCCGGGCGGGCACGGTCGTCGTCTCGGGGACGCCGGTCGTCCGCCCGCAGGGCCAGCGCAAGCCGCGGAACGAGGCCGTCCCGTCGTTCGGGCCCTCGCAGCGGCTGGACATCGAGGCGGAGGTCGGCTTCGTCGTCGGCACCCCGTCGGGCATGGGTGAGGCCGGTGTCCCGCTGTCGGGCTTCCGGGAGCACGTGTTCGGCGTGACGCTGCTCAACGACTGGTCGGCGCGGGACATCCAGGCGTGGGAGTACGTGCCGCTCGGCCCGTTCCTCGGCAAGTCCTTCGCCACCTCGGTCTCGCCGTGGGTCACGCCTCTCGACGCGCTGGACGCGGCCCGGACGGCCCCGCCCGCGCGGGACGCCGACGCCCCGCTCCTCCCCTATCTCGACGACTCGGCGAGCGCCGATCCTGAGGGCCTGGACCTGCGGATCACCGTCACCCTGAACGGCCACACCGTCGCCGAGCCGCCGTTCTCCACCATGTACTGGACGGCGGCGCAGCAGTTGGCGCACATGACGGTCAACGGTGCTTCGCTGCGTACCGGCGATCTGTTCGCGTCCGGCACCGTGAGCGGGCCGGAGCCGGGGCAGCGCGGTTCGCTGCTGGAGCTGACCTGGGGCGGCAGCGAGCCGCTCGAACTCCCGGACGCCAAGCGGACGTTCCTGGAGGACGGCGACGAGGTCACCCTCTCGGCCTGGGCGCCGGGCCCGAACGGCACCCGCATCGCTCTCGGCGAGGTCACGGGCACCGTCCACCCGCCCGCGACGGCCTGACACCCCTCCCCCGGGCCCGGGCCGGTCACGGACCGGCGCGGGCCCGGGCGGCAGCCCAACCCCTCCGCGACCAACCCGAGTTCGCCCGGTGTCCCAGCCCCGTCACGGTACGGCTGCGGGCGCACGATCCCGCACGTCCTGTCGGTGCCCGCTGCTAGATTGACGCGTACCTGAAATCCGCCTGACCGGCGCGACGCGGACCCGGCGCCGATGCGGCCCGTCCCGTCCGGCCGACGCGGCGGACGGATGACGCATCACGTACTCAACGGAGGGAAAGACGTGCGCACTTCGGCACGGATCACGGGGGTCGCCGCGGCAGCGGCCGCCGCTGCACTGCTGGTCGGCGGTTGCAGCAGCGGCAGCGACAAGGGCGGTTCCGACTCGCCGGGCGACAGCGGCGGCAGCAGCCAGGGTTCGCAGGAGGGCGGCGGCGGTTCGCACGTCGACGCGAAGGCGCTCCAGGGCGGTTGGGCGACCAGCCTCACGGGGGACTCGTCCAAGGACACCCTGATCCTGGCCGTGGCCAAGGACCGGGTCGTGCTGCTGGGCAAGGCGAGCTGCTCCGGCACGGTCGCCGCCGACAGCAGCCCGGTGTCGCTGGATCTCACCTGCCAGAAGGGCGGGGACTACAGCAAGGGCACCGTCGAGCACGCGGACGCGAAGAAGATGACGGTCAAGTGGGAGTCGGGCGAGACCTCGGAGTTCACCAAGGCGTCCGACACGGAGGGCAACCCGGCCGAGGGTCTGCCCACGGATCTGCCCACCGAGCTGCCCTCGGGCGCCGGCGACCTGCCGTCGGATCTGCCGACCGACGCGGCGCAGCTCCCCAACTGAGCGGGCCCCGGCCCCGGAGAACCAACTGAACCGGCCGGGCAGCGTCCCGACACACGCGTGCCCGGGAGGTCCTGGCGACCTCCCGGGCACGTGTCGTGCGGTGACCGGCGCTCAGCGTGCGGTGTCCAGTACCTCGCTGAGCTTGTCCCAGCGTGCGATCTCGCAGCCGTTGGACCGCTCGAAGTCGGCGTCGACGGGGCGTCCCTGCCAGGTGCCCTCGACGTGGGCGGTCTCGGGGCCGCCGTGGATCATGGTGCACTTCTGGTTCTTGGGCGTGGCGGCGAAGGCGTCCTTGCCCCACTCGGTGTTCTCGTCGAGCTGGTCGCAGGCGCCCTGGGCGTTGGGGTGGTTGCCGCCGACGGGGTGGCACTTGAGCCGGTAGGTCCGCTGGTCGGCGGCCTGGCCGGTCTTCGAGACGGTGACGGTGAGGCTGTCGGGCGCGGCTTCGGAGGGGGCGCCGAGCAGCTGGCCGCCGAGGGACTGCGTGGGTCCGTCCGGTGCGTGGTGGACGGGCGGCAGCGGGAGCGGCGCGGCGGTGGCCGGTGCCAGTGCGGCGGTGAGGGTGGCGGCGGAGGCGAGGACGGTGACGGCGGCGAGTCTGCGGATCAGCATGACGGGTTGCTCCTGGAGCGGGACGTTCCTACGGGACGGTGCGGGGCGCATACACACACCTGGCATGCACACCCCATACGCCCCGTGAACGCCCCGTACCGCCCCCGGTCACGCCCCGGGCCTCCACGCCACCCGAACGTGTCACCCCCGGCGCCGGTTGCCGTCCGCGCATGTCACCCGCCCGTGTCCGTCCGCAAAAACGGGTACGCCCGGCCCCCGCGAGGGGAGCCGGGCGTACCCGTGCCGGTTCAGCGTACGAAGGTGCTCGCCTGGGATGCCAGGTCGAGGAAGTACTGCGGGGCGATGCCGAGGACGAGGGTGACGGCGACGCCGATGGCGATGGCGCTGCTGGTCATCACGGAGGGCACGGCCACGGAGGGGCCGTCGGCCTTCGGTTCGCTGAAGAACATCAGCACGATGACCCGGATGTAGAAGAACGCGGCGATGGCCGAGGCGATGACGCCGACGACGACGAGTGCGCCCGCGCCGCCCTCGGCGGCCGCCTTGAAGACGGCGAACTTGCCCGCGAACCCGGAGGTGAGCGGGATTCCGGCGAAGGCCAGCAGGAACACCGCGAAGACGGCGGCCAGCAGGGGTGAACGGCGGCCCAGTCCGGCCCATTTGGACAGGTGGGTGGCTTCGCCGCCGGCGTCCCGGACGAGGGTGACGACGGCGAAGGCGCCGAGCGTCACGAACGAGTAGGCGCCGAGGTAGAAGAGCACCGAGGAGATGCCCGCGTCCGAGGTGGCGATGACGCCGGCGAGCAGGAACCCGGCGTGTGCGATGGACGAGTAGGCGAGCAGCCGCTTGATGTCGGTCTGGGTGATCGCGATGACGGCGCCGGCGAGCATCGTCAGGATCGCCACGCCCCACATGACGGGCCGCCAGTCCCAGCGGAGGCCGGGGAGGACGACGTACAGCAGCCGGAGCAGGGCGCCGAAGGCGGCGACCTTGGTGGCGGCGGCCATGAACCCGGTGACGGGAGTGGGTGCGCCCTGGTAGACGTCCGGGGTCCACATGTGGAACGGGACGGCGCCGACCTTGAACAGCAGGCCCATCAGGACCATGGCGCCGCCGATGAGGAGCAGCGCGTCGGTGGCGGTGGTGCTGGCGAGGAACGGGGTGGTGGTCTGTTCGGCGCCGGAGATGACGCGGGCGATGCCGCTGTAGTTGACGGTGCCGGCGTAGCCGTACAGCAGGGCGACGCCGAACAGCAGGAACGCGGAGGAGAAGGCGCCGAGCAGGAAGTACTTGACCGCGGATTCCTGGGAGAGGAGCCGGCGGCGGCGGGCGAGGGCGCAGAGCAGGTAGAGCGGGAGGGAGAAGACCTCCAGGGAGATGAACAGGGTGAGGAGGTCGTTGGCGGCGGGGAAGATCAGCATGCCGCCGACGGCGAAGAGGAGCAGCGGGAAGACCTCGGTGGTGGTCCAGCCGGCGCGGTTGGCCTCGCGTTCGCCGTCGCCTCCGGGGACGGCGGCGGGCTGTGCGGCGAAGGAGTCGACGCGGGCGCCGTGCGCGGCGGGTTCGAGGCGGCGTTCGGCGAAGACGAACACGGAGACGAGGGCGACGAGGAGGGTGACGCCCTGGAGGAACAGCGCGGGCCCGTCGACGGCGATGGCGCCCATGCCGGCGACCTGGGCGCGGCTGGTGCCGTGTCCGGCGACGGCGAGTCCGACGACGGCGGCGAACGCGGCGGCCAACCCGAGTGCGGAGAGCAGGAGTTGGCTGACGTACCGGGCGCGGCGGGGTGCGAAGGCTTCGACGAGGATGCCGAGGACGGCGGCGCCGAGCACGATCAGGGTGGGTGAGAGCTGCCCGTACTCGATGCTGGGTGCCTGGAGCTGTTCGGCGCCGAGGGTCCACCTGCCGGGGACGGGTGCTGCTGTGCCGAGGGCGCTGTGTGCGGCGGTGTGGATGTCTGCCGCTGTGGTGAGTGCGCTCACTCGTGGTCACCTCCGGGCGTGTAGTCGAACCAGCCCTTGTCGGCGACTGGATGCTCCGGTTTCGGGTCGGTCTTCCGTACGTCGGACAGGGTGTGTTCGACGGCGGGGTTCACGACGTCGGTGAGCGGCTTGGGGAAGACGCCCAGGAAGATCAGGAAGGCGATCAGCGGGGCGACGACGGCGAGTTCGCGGGCCCGCAGGTCCGGCAGCCGCTTGATCTCTTCCTTCTCCAGCGGTCCTGTCATGGTGCGCTGGTAGAGCAGGAGGACGTAGAGGGCGGCGAGGATGATGCCGGCGGTGGCGACGATTCCGGCGACCGGGTAGCGGCTGAACGTGCCGACCAGGACGAGGAATTCGCTGATGAAGGGTGCGAGTCCGGGCAGTGACAGGGTGGCGAGTCCGCCGACGAGGAAGGTGCCGGCGAGGACGGGTGCGGCCTTCTGCACGCCGCCGTAGTCGGCGATGAGCCGGGAGCCGCGCCGGGAGATGAGGAATCCGGCGACGAGCATGAGGGCGGCGGTGGAGATGCCGTGGAAGACCATGTAGAGGGTGGCGCCGCCCTGGCCCTGGCTGGTCATCGCGAAGATGCCGAGGACGATGAACCCGAAGTGGGAGATCGAGGCGTAGGCGATGAGCCGTTTGATGTCGCGCTGGCCGACGGCGAGCAGCGCCCCGTAGAGGATGCTGACGAGGGCGAGGCCGATGACGACGGGGGTGGCCCATCCGCTGGCGCCGGGGAAGAGGCCGAGGCAGAAGCGCAGCATCGCGAAGGTGCCGACCTTGTCGACGACGGCGGTGATGAGCACGGCGACGGGTGCGGTGGCTTCTCCCATGGCGTTGGGCAGCCAGGTGTGCAGCGGCCACAGCGGGGCCTTGACGGCGAAGGCGAAGAAGAAGCCGAGGAAGAGCAGGCGTTCGGTGCCGGTGGCCATGTCGAGTTCGCCGGAGGCGCGGGCCTCGGTGATGGCCTGGAGGGAGAAGGTGCCTTCGCCGAGCTGGTCGGCGGTGACGACGTACAGGCCGACGACGGCGGCGAGCATGATCAGGCCGCCTGCCAGGTTGTACAGCAGGAACTTGACGGCGGCGTAGCTGCGTTGTTTGGCGCCTTCTTCCTCGCCGGCGCTGTGGGCGCGGTCTCCGAAGCCTCCGATGAGGAAGTACATCGGGATGAGCATGGCTTCGAAGAAGATGTAGAAGAGGAAGACGTCGGTGGCGGCGAAGGAGATGACGACCATCGCCTCGACGGCGAGGATCAGCGCGAAGAAGCCCTGGGTGGGTCGCCAGCGCCGTCCGGTGGGGGCGTCTCCTTCGGCGGGGTCGGCGTCGTGCCAGGCGGCGCCGATGACGAACGGGACGAGCAGGGCCGTGAGTCCGATCAGGGCCGCGCCGATGCCGTCGACGCCGAGTTCGTAGCGGACGCCGAAGTCGGCGATCCAGGCGTGTGATTCGGTGAGTTGGTAGCGGTCGCCGCCGGGTTGGAAGCGGAGCAGTACGGTGGCCGCGAGGGCGAGGGTGCCCAGGGAGACGAGCAGGGCCAGCCATTTGGCGGCGGTGCGCCGGGCCGCGGGTACGGCCGCGGTGGCGACGGCGCCGACTGCGGGCAGTGCGGCGGTGACGGTGAGCAGGGGGAATCCTGCGGTGGCTGTGGACATGACTCAGACCGCCCTCATCAGCAGGGTCGCGGCGACCAGGACGGCCGCGCCTCCGAACATCGAGACCGCGTAGCTGCGGACGAAACCGTTCTGGACCTTGCGGAGCCGTCCGGACAGTCCGCCGAAGGAGGCGGCGGTGCCGTTGACCATGCCGTCGACGGTTTTGTGGTCGATGTAGACGAGTCCGCGGGTGAGGTATTCGCCGGGCTTGACGAGCGCGACGTGGTTGAAGTCGTCCTGGAGGAGGTCGCGTCGGGCGGCGCGGGTGAGGAAGCTGCCGCGCGGCGCGGTCTTCGGTACGGGGCGCTGCCCGTACTGGGTCCAGGCGACGGCGACGCCGGCGAGCAGGACGACGATGGTGGCCGCGGTGACGGTGAGGGCGCTGACGGGCGGGTGTCCGTGCTCGAAGGTGGTGACGGGTTCGAGCCAGCCGACGAAGGAGTCCCCGGCCTTGAAGAGTCCGCCGGCGAAGACGGAGCCGAAGGCGAGCAGGATCATGGGGATGGTCATGGACCTGGGGGATTCGTGCGGGTGCGGTGCGTTGCCTTCCGCGTCGGGTTCCCAGCGCTTCTCGCCGAAGAAGGTCAGCAGCATCACGCGGGTCATGTAGTAGGCGGTGATGCCGGCGCCGAGGAGGGTGACGGCGCCGAGGATCCAGCCCTGGGTGCCGCCCTTGGCGAAGGCGGCCTCGATGATCTGGTCCTTGGAGAAGAATCCGGAGAGGCCGGGGAAGCCGATGATGGCGAGGTAGCCGAGGCCGAAGGTCACGAAGGTGACGGGCATGTACTTCCGCAGGCCGCCGAATTTGCGCATGTCGACCTCGTCGTTCATGCCGTGCATGACGGAGCCGGCGCCGAGGAAGAGTCCGGCCTTGAAGAAGCCGTGGGTGACGAGGTGCATGATGGCGAACGCGTAGCCGATGGGGCCGAGTCCGGCGGCGAGGACCATGTAGCCGATCTGGGACATGGTGGAGCCGGCGAGGGCCTTTTTGATGTCGTCCTTGGCGCAACCGACGATCGCTCCGAAGAGGAGGGTGACGGCGCCGACGATGACGACGACGGTCTGCGCGTCGGGGGCTCCGTTGAAGATGGCTCCGGAGCGGGTGATGAGGTACACGCCGGCGGTGACCATGGTGGCCGCGTGGATCAGTGCGGAGACGGGGGTGGGGCCTTCCATGGCGTCCCCGAGCCAGGACTGGAGCGGCACCTGGGCGGACTTGCCGCAGGCGGCGAGGAGCAGCGTCAGCCCGATGGCGGTGAGCATGCCTTCGCTGGCGGCGCCGGCGTCGGAGAGCACGGGCGCGAAGGCGAAGCTGCCGAAGGTGGTGAACATCAGGAAGATGGCGATGGCGAGTCCGGCGTCGCCGACGCGGTTGACGAGGAAGGCCTTCTTCGCCGCGGTGGCCGCGCTGGGCTTGTGCTGCCAGAAACCGATGAGGAGGTACGAGGCGAGGCCGACGCCTTCCCATCCGACGTACAGCAGCAGGTAGTTGTCGGCGAGGACGAGCAGCAGCATCGCCGCGAGGAACAGGTTGAGGTAGCCGAAGAAGCGGCGGCGGCGTGCGTCGTGCTCCATGTAGCCGACCGAGTAGAGGTGGATGAGTGTGCCCACCCCGGTGATCAGCAGCACGAAGGTCATGGACAGCTGGTCGAGCTGGAAGGCGACGTCCGCCTGGAAGCCGCCGACCGGCACCCAGCTGAACAGGTGCTGGTGCATGGCCCGTCCGTCGGCGGGCCTGCCGAGCATGTCGAGGAAGAGGACCGCGGCGAGGGCGAAGGAGGCGGCCGCGAGCAGGGTGCCCAGCCAGTGCCCGGTGCGGTCGAGTCGCCGCCCGCCGCACAGCAGCACGGCAGCGCCCAGCAGCGGGGCTCCGACGAGCAGTCCGATCAATGACTCCACTGGTTCGTACCCCTTACAGCTTCATCAGGCTGGCGTCGTCGACCGAGGCCGAGTGGCGGGAGCGGTAGACCATGACGATGATCGCCAGCCCGACGACGACTTCGGCGGCGGCGACGACCATGACGAAGAACGCCATGATCTGGCCGTCGAGGTTGCCGTGCATGCGGGAGAAGGCGACGAGCGTCAGGTTGGCCGCGTTCAGCATCAGCTCGACGCACATGAACACCACGATGGCGTTGCGCCGCAGCAGTACTCCGGCGGCGCCGATGGTGAACAACAGGGCGGCGAGGTAGACGTAGTTGACGGGGCTCACTGGCGGGCTTCCTCCTCTGCGGGCGTGTCCGCGCGGGCGCCCGCCGGGGGTGCCTCGACGGGTGTGGCGCCGCTTCCCCTGCCCGCGGTGCCCGGCCGGTCGGGTGCGGCGGTCTTGAGCGGCCGGCGCGACGGGGGCTTGCCCTGGTAGTCGGCGGTGCGCTGTTCGAGGGCGGTGAGCGAGGCCATCTCGTCCTGGGCGACTTCGCGGATCTGGCCGCGTTCGCGGAGGACGGCGCTGACGGTGAGTTCGGACGGGCTGCCGTCGGGCAGGAGTCCGGGGCGGTCGACGGCGTTGTGCCGGGCGTAGACGCCGGGTGCGGGGAGCGGCGGCAGCTGGTGGCCGCGGCGGACCCGCGCTTCGGCCTGTTCCCGCTGGGACTTGCTCTTCTCGATGCGTTCCCGGTGGGTGAGCAGGGTGGCGCCGACGGCCGCGACGGTGAGCAGGGCGCCGACGATCTCGAAGGCGACGACGTACTCGGTGAACAGCAGGGCGGCGAGGGCGTGCACGTTGCCCGGTGCGTTGGCCTGGGCGAGTCCGGCGTAGGAGCCGACGGTGACCTGTCCGATGCCGGCGATGAGCAGGATGCCGAGGCCGAGGCCGCAGGCGGCGGCGAGCCAGCGCTGGTGCTTGAGCGTCTCCTTGAGGGAGTCGGCGGCGCTGACGCCGACGAGCATCAGCACGAACAGGAACAGCATCATGACGGCGCCGGTGTAGACGACGATCTGGACGATGCCGAGGAAGTAGGCGCCGTTGGCGAGGTAGAACAGCGCCAGGATGATCATGGTGCCGGCGAGGCAGAGCGCGGCGTGCACGGCGCGGCGCATCAGGACGGTGCCGAGGGCGCCGAGGACGGCGACGGTGCCGAGCACCCAGAACTGGAGGGTCTCGCCGGAGGAGACGCCGGTCGCCGCGAGGGTGGTGAGCGTGCTGTCGGTCATGACCTGCCCTCCCCGGTGCCGCCGGCGCCGCCGTGGGTGCCGGTGGCGGACTGGGTCTCGGGGCCGCCGGTGCGGGAGCCGCCGAGCACGGTGCCTTCGAGGGGCTCGTGCACGTCGGCCTCGTCGGCGGGTTCGTCCGGGCCGAAGGTGCCGGCGGAGGGCTGCGGGGTGCCGGTGTCGTGCACCGTCTGCTGGACGGTGCCGGGTGCGGCCTCGGTGACCAGGCCCCGGTAGTAGTCCTTCTCGGTCATGCCGGGGTAGATGGCGTGCGGGCTGTCGACCATGTCCTCGGTGAGGCCGGCGAGCAGCTCCTCCTTGGTGTAGATGAGCGATTCGCGGGAGGAGTCGGCGAGTTCGTACTCGTTGGTCATGGTCAGTGCCCGGGTGGGGCACGCCTCGACGCACAGGCCGCACAGGATGCAGCGCAGGTAGTTGATCTGGTAGACGCGGCCGTACCGCTCGCCGGGCGAGTAACGCTCCTCGTCGGTGTTGTCGGCGCCTTCGACGTAGATGGCGTCGGCGGGGCAGGCCCAGGCGCACAGTTCGCAGCCGACGCATTTCTCCAGCCCGTCCGGGTGCCGGTTGAGCTGGTGACGTCCGTGGAAGCGGGGTGCCGTCGGTTTCTTGTATTCGGGGTACTGCTCGGTGAGCCGCTTCTTGAACATGTCCTTGAAGGTCACGCCGAAGCCGGCCACGGGGTTGTCAGGCACCGTCGGCCTCCTTTCCCTGGAGTCCCTCGGAGTTCTGGGGCGAAGTCCCGCCCGGGGAGCCGGAGTTACCGCCCGCGCCGACCAGCGGCCGGTCCGCGTCGTGGGCGCGGGAGCGGCGGCGCGGGACGGGCGGCAGAGTCTGTCCCGGCAGCGGCGGTACGGGGTAGCCGCCGGCCATGGGGTCGAAGACCTCGCTCTTCCGCTCGGCCTCGGCGGCTTCCTCCTCGGCGGCTTCCTTCCTGCCGCGTACGGCGTCGAAGACGAAGGACAGCAGCAGGATCGCGAGTGCGGCGCCGCCGACCCAGTAGACGATGTCGCTGAAGTCGTAGCCCTCGTTCCGCATGGCCCGCACGGTGGCGACGAGCATCAGCCACACCAGCGAGACGGGGATGAGGACCTTCCAGCCGAGCTTCATGAACTGGTCGTAGCGGACGCGGGGCAGGGTGCCGCGGATCCAGACGAAGACGAAGAGCAGCACCAGCAGCTTCGCCATGAACCACAGCATCGGCCACCAGCCGTGGTTGGCGCCCTCCCAGACGGAGGAGATGGGCGCGGGCGCCCGCCAGCCGCCGAGGAACAGCGTCACCGCGAGCGCGGAGACCGTCACCATGTGGACGTACTCGGCGAGCATGAACATCGCGAACTTGATGGACGAGTACTCGGTGTTGAAGCCGCCGACGAGGTCGCCCTCGGACTCCGGCATGTCGAACGGCGCCCGGTGCGCCTCACCCACCATCGACACGAGGTAGATCAGGAAGGACACCGGCAGCAGCACGCCGAACCAGGTGTCGGACTGGGCGTCGACGATCGCGGACGTCGACATGGAGCCGGAGTAGAGGAAGACGGCCGCGAAGCTGAGGCCCATGGCGACCTCGTAGCTGATGGACTGGGCGACGGCGCGGACGCCGCCGAGCAGCGGGTACGTCGATCCGGAGGACCAGCCGGCGAGGACGGTGCCGTACGCGGCGATGGAGGACGTGGCGAGGATGAACAG
This sequence comes from Streptomyces sp. HNM0574, assembly GCF_012726235.1. Classification (GTDB taxonomy): domain Bacteria; phylum Actinomycetota; class Actinomycetes; order Streptomycetales; family Streptomycetaceae; genus Streptomyces. The sequence goes on along the minus strand of NZ_JAASAH010000017.1, from coordinate 95,372 downwards.
CAGGGCCACGGGGAGGTCGGTCAGCTGGAGCGCGGTGCGCGTCCCGAAGATCGACACCTCGTTGCCCGGCGGCCCGAACGGGATGACCGCGATGGCCATGAAGGCGGGGATCGCGCCGAGCACCGGGGCCAGGATGTAGACGGCCTTGTCGGCGCCGGAGACGACGACGTCCTCCTTCAGCATCAGTTTGATGCCGTCGGCGAGGGACTGGAGCATGCCCCAGGGGCCGTGCCGGTTGGGCCCGACGCGCAGCTGCATCCAGGCGACGACCTTGCGTTCCATGACGATCGACAGCAGCACCACGACCATCAGGAACGCGAAGCAGAACACTGCCTTGAGGGCGACCAGCCAGAAGGGGTCGGTGCCGAAGACGGAGAGGTCCTCGGCGGCGAGGTGTGCCGGTGCCGCCCCGGCGGGGGCGAGTGCGAGGGCGCTCATGCGTCCACCTCCGCCTGGTCGTCGGTGCCCGGAAGGGGTGCGGGGCCGATGCGGACGAGTTCGCCCTGGCGGGCCCCGGTGTCGCCGGTGACGCCGCCGCCGGTGGAGTTCATCGGCAGCCACACCACCCGGTCCGGCATGGGCGTCACCCGCAGCGGCAGGGCCGTCGATCCGGCGGGTCCGGTGACGGCGAGCAGGTCGCCGTCCTTGACGCCGGTCTCGGCCGCGGTGGCGGCGGACAGCCGGGCGACGGCGGCGTGCCGGGTGCCGGCGAGTGCCTCGTCACCCTCCTGGAGCCGGCCCTGGTCCAGCAGCAGCCGGTGTCCGGCGAGGACGGCCTCGCCCCGGGCGGGCTGCGGGAGTTGGGGCGTGCGGGGTGCGGCCGGGGTGGCGCCGGGGGCGGTGTCGTGGGTGTTCCGTTCCCAGACGCCGATGCGGTCGATCTCGGTGCGGGCCGCGGTGACGTCGGGCAGGCCGAGGCCGCCGTGTCCGGTGCCGCCGCGCTGTTCCTGCGCGTGCGCGAGCGCGTCGGTGAGCATGTGCAGGACCCGGCCGTCGGGCTGGACGTGCCGCCTGGTCATCTGGTCGGGCTTGAGCGCGGCGGCGAACGGCCGTACGCGGCCTTCCCAGTTGAGGAAGGTGCCGTCCTTCTCGGCGACGGCGGCGACGGGGAGGACGACGTCGGCGCGTTCGGTGATCTCGCCGGGCCGCAGTTCCAGGCTGACGAGGAAGCCGACCTCGTCGAGCGCCTGCCGGGCCCGTGCCGGGTCGGGCAGGTCTTCGACGCCGACGCCGCCGACGACGAGGGCGGCGAGTTCGCCGTTGGCCGCGGCCTCGACGATCTGGCCGGTGTCCCGCCCGTATCCGGTGGGGAGTTCGGCGACGCCCCAGGCGCGGGCGATCTCCTCGCGGGCCCGCGGGTCGGTGGCCGGGCGGGCGCCCGGCAGCAGCGAGGGCAGCGCGCCCGCCTCGACGGCGCCGCGTTCGCCGGCCCGGCGCGGGATCCACACCAGGCGGGCCCCGGTCGCGGTGGCGGTGCGGACGGCCGCGGTGAGGGCGCCGGGTACGCCGGCGAGCCGCTCGCCGACGAGGATCACGGAGCCCTCGGCGCGCAGCGCCTCCGCCGCGCGGACGCCGGTCTCGTCGAGGCCGACGCCGCCGGCGAGGGCGTCCAGCCACTCGGTCTCGGTGCCGGGGGCGGCGGGGAGCAGGGTGCCGCCCGTCTTGGCGAGGCCGCGGGTGGTGTGCGCGGCGAGGGAAAAGGTGCGCAGCCCGTGCTTGCGCATGCCCTTGCGGAGCCGCAGGAAGACGCCGGGGGCCTCCTCCTCGGCCTCGAAGCCGACGAGCAGCACGGCCGGGGCGTGTTCGAGCGCGGTGTGGGTGACGCCGTCCCCGTCGAGGTCGCGGCCGCGTCCGGCGACGTGTGCCGCGAGGAAGTCGGCCTCCTCGGCGGAGTGGACGCGGGCGCGGAAGTCGACGTCGTTGGTGCCGAGCGCGATCCGCGCGAACTTGGCGTACGCGTAGGCGTCCTCGACGGTGACCCGGCCGCCGGCGAGGACACCGGCCCGGCCGCGGGCGCCCGCGAGCCCGGCGGCCGCGGCCTCCAGGGCCTCGGGCCAGCTGGCGGGGGCGAGTTCGCCGTCGGTGCCGCGCACCAGCGGGTGGGTGAGGCGGTCGGGGCGCTGCGCGTAGCGGAACGCGAAGCGGCCCTTGTCGCACACCCATTCCTCGTTGACCTCGGGGTCCTCGGCGGCCAGGCGGCGCATGACCTTGCCGCGCCGGTGGTCGGTGCGGGTGGCGCAGCCGCCGGCACAGTGTTCGCACACGGACGGGGAGGAGACGAGGTCGAAGGGGCGGGAGCGGAAGCGGTACGCGGCGGACGTCAGCGCGCCGACGGGGCAGATCTGGATGGTGTTGCCGGAGAAGTACGACTCGAAGGGGTCGCCCTCACCGGTGCCGACCTGCTGGAGGGCGCCGCGTTCCAGGAGTTCGATCACCGGGTCGCCGGCGATCTGGTTCGAGAAGCGGGTGCAGCGGGCGCAGAGCACGCAGCGTTCGCGGTCCAGCAGCACCTGCTTGGAGACGGGCACCGGCTTCTCGAAGGTGCGCTTGACGCCCTCGAACCGGGAGTCCGCCTGCCCCGCCGTCATCGCCTGGTTCTGCAGCGGGCACTCGCCGCCCTTGTCGCAGACGGGGCAGTCCAGCGGGTGGTTGATCAGCAGCAGCTCCATCACGCCGCGCTGTGCCTTCTCCGCGACGGGGGAGGTGAGTTGGGTCCGTACGACCATCCCGTCGGTGCAGGTGATCGTGCAGGACGCCATCGGCTTGCGCTGGCCCTCGACCTCGACGATGCACTGGCGGCAGGCGCCGGCCGGGTCGAGCAGCGGGTGGTCGCAGAAGCGCGGGATCTCGACGCCGATCTGCTCGGCGGCGCGGATCACCAGCGTGCCCTTGGGGACGCTGATGTGGACGCCGTCGATGGTGAGCGAGACCAAGTCCTCGGGCGGGGGCGCCGGTTGTCCACCGGAGGTCTGACCGGTGCTGGTCACTGTCACGCGTTCACCTCCAGGTGAGGGTTGCTGCCGCGGTCGGCCCACGCGGTCGACCTGGCGGGGTCGAAGGGGCAGCCGCGTCCGTTGACGTGCTCCTCGTACTCCGCGCGGAAGTACTTCAGGGAGGAGAAGATGGGGCTGGCGGCGCCGTCGCCGAGGGCGCAGAAGGACTTGCCGTTGATGTTGTCGGCGATGTCGTCGATCTTGTCGATGTCGGCGAGGGTGCCGGTGCCCGCCTCGATGCCGCGCAGCACCTGGACGAGCCAGTAGGTGCCCTCGCGGCAGGGGGTGCACTTGCCGCAGGACTCGTGCGCGTAGAACTCCGTCCAGCGGGTCACGGCGCGCACCACGCAGGTGGTCTCGTCGAAGCACTGGAGGGCCTTGGTGCCGAGCATGGAGCCGGCTTCGCCGACGCCCTCGTAGTCGAGCGGGACGTCGAGGTGTTCCTCGGTGAGCATCGGGGTCGAGGAGCCGCCCGGGGTCCAGAACTTGAGCCGGTGGCCCGGCCGCATGCCGCCGCTGAGGTCGAGCAGCTGCCGCAGGGTGATGCCGAGCGGTGCCTCGTACTGGCCGGGGCTGGCGACGTGCCCGCTGAGCGAGTAGAGCGTGAAGCCGGGGGACTTCTCGCTGCCCATCGAGCGGAACCAGTCCTTGCCCTTGAGCATCAGCATCGGCACGGACGCGATGGACTCGACGTTGTTCACCACCGTCGGGCAGGCGTAGAGGCCGGCGACGGCGGGGAACGGCGGGCGCAGCCTGGGCTGGCCGCGGCGGCCCTCCAGCGAGTCGAGCAGCGCCGTCTCCTCACCGCAGATGTAGGCGCCCGCGCCGGCGTGGACGGTGAGTTCGAGGTCCTTGCCGGGCCCGAGCGCGTCCTTGCCGAGGTATCCGGCCTCGTACGCCTCGCGGACGGCGAGGTGCAACCGCCGTAGTACGGGGACGACTTCGCCGCGCAGGTAGATGAAGGCGTGGCTGGAGCGGATCGCGTGGCAGGCGATCACGATGCCTTCGATCAGGGAGTGCGGGTTGGCGTACAGCAGCGGGATGTCCTTGCAGGTACCCGGCTCGGACTCGTCGGCGTTGACCACGAGGTAGTGCGGTTTGCCGTCGCCCTGCGGGATGAACTGCCACTTCATCCCGGTGGGGAAGCCGGCGCCGCCGCGGCCGCGCAGGCCCGCGTCCTTGACGTAGGCGATGACGTCGTCCGGGTCCATGGCGAGTGCGGTGCGCAGGCCGTCGTAGCCCTCGTGCCGCCGGTAGGTGGCCAGCGTCCAGGGCTCGGGCTCGTCCCAGAAGGAGGAGAGGACCGGGTGCAGGACCTTCTCCGGTGATTCGGTGGTCATCACTGGTTCGTGTCCCTTCCGTCGGCTCCTTCGTCACCGGTGACCGGGCCCGAGGGGTGGGACGGGTCGGATGCGGCGGTGTCGCGGGGCGCGTCGTGCGAGGAGGGGTGGGTCGGCGGGGCCTCGCCGGGTGCGGTGCCGTTCTCGCCGGTGCCGCGGGTGCCGGGCTCGCCGGGCTGCGGTTCGGCGCGGGGGCTGACGACGCGGCCGGTGGGCGCCTCGCCCTTGGCCAGGCGCAGCCCGACGAGGGAGGCGGGGCCGGCGCCGCCGCCGGACTCGACGGCTCCGGCGCGCTGGTCGGGGAAGCCCGCGAGGATGCGCGCGGTCTCCTTGAAGGTGCACAGGGAGGCGCCGCGGGTGGGGACGACCTCGCGTCCGGCGCGCAGGTCGTCGACGAGCCGCTTCGCGGAGTCCGGGGTCTGGTTGTCGAAGAACTCCCAGTTGACCATCACCACCGGGGCGTAGTCGCAGGCCGCGTTGCACTCGATGTGCTCCAGGGTGACCCTGCCGTCGCCGGTGGTCTCGTCGTTGCCGACGCCGAGGTGGTCCTTGAGCTCGTCGAAGATCGCGTCGCCGCCCATCACGGCGCACAGCGTGTTGGTGCACACCCCGACCTGGTAGTCGCCGGAGGGCTTGCGGCGGTACATCGTGTAGAACGTCGCGACGGCGTTGACCTCGGCGGTGGTCAGGCCGAGCGTCTCGGCGCAGAACCGCTGGCCGGTGCGCGTCACATGGCCCTCCTCCGACTGCACCAGGTGCAGCAGGGGCAGCAGCGCGGAGCGGCTGTCGGGGTAGCGGGCGATGATCTCCTTCGCGTCCCGCTCCAGCCGCTCCCGCACCTCGTCCGGGTAGTCGGGCGCGGGCATCTCGGGGATTCCGAGCGGCACTTCGGTCATCGGTCGACGCCTCCCATCACGGGGTCGATGGACGCGACGGCGACGATGACGTCGGCGACCTGGCCGCCCTCGCACATCGCCGCCATGGCCTCCAGGTTGGTGAAGGAGGGGTCGCGGAAGTGGACGCGGTAGGGGCGGGTGCCGCCGTCGCTCACCACGTGCACGCCCAGCTCGCCCTTCGGGGACTCCACGGCCGCGTACGCCTGTCCCGGCGGCACCCGGAAGCCCTCCGTCACCAGCTTGAAGTGGTGGATCAGGGCCTCCATGGAGGTGCCCATGATGTTCTTGATGTGGTCCAGCGAGTTGCCGAGACCGTCGGGGCCGAGCGCCAGCTGCGCGGGCCAGGCGATCTTCTTGTCGCCGACCATCACGGGCCCGGGCTCCAGCCGTTCCATGCACTGCTCGATGATCCGCAGCGACTGGTGCATCTCCTCGACGCGCAGCAGGAACCGGCCGTAGGAGTCGCAGGTGTCGACCGTCGGCACCTCGAAGTCGTAGTTCTCGTAGCCGCAGTACGGCTGCGCCTTGCGCAGGTCGTGCGGCAGTCCGGCGGAGCGGAGGATCGGGCCGGTGGCGCCGAGGGCCATGCAGCCGCTGAGGTCGAGGTGGCCGATGTCCTGGAGGCGGGCCTTGAAGACCGGGTTGCCGCTGCAGAGCTTGTCGTACTCCGGCAGGTTCTTCCGCATCGTCTTCACGAACTCGCGCAGCGCGTCCATCGATCCGGGCGGCAGGTCCTGCGCGAGTCCGCCGGGGCGGATGTACGCGTGGTTCATCCGCAGGCCGGTGATCTGCTCGTACACGTCGAGGACGTGTTCGCGGTCCCGGAAGCCGAAGATCATGACGGTGGTGGCGCCGAGTTCCATGCCGCCGGTGGCGATGGCCACGAGGTGCGAGGAGAGCCGGTTGAGCTCCATCATCAGCACCCGGATGACGTTCGCGCGGTCCGGGATGTCGCCGGAGATGCCGAGCAGTTTCTCCACGGCCATGCAGTACGCCGTCTCGTTGAAGAACGGCGTCAGGTAGTCCATGCGCGTCACGAACGTCGTGCCCTGGGTCCACGTCCGGTACTCGAGGTTCTTCTCGATCCCGGTGTGCAGATAGCCGATGCCGCAGCGGGCCTCGGTGACCGTCTCGCCGTCGATCTCCAGGATCAGGCGGAGCACGCCGTGCGTGGACGGGTGCTGGGGCCCCATGTTGACGATGATGCGCTCGTCGTCGCTCTTCGCCGCCGCGGCGGCGAGCTCGTCCCAGTCACCGCCGCTGACGTCGTAGACGGTGCCCTCGGTGGTCTCACGGATGCCCGCGGTCGCGTGGGTCTGGCTGGTAGACATCAGGTGTACGACCTCCGCTGGTCGGGAGCCGGGATCTGGGCGCCCTTGTACTCGACGGGGATGCCGCCGAGCGGGTAGTCCTTGCGCTGCGGGAAGCCCTGCCAGTCGTCGGGCATGATGATCCGCGTCAGCGCCGGATGGCCGTCGAAGACGAGACCGAAGAAGTCGTACGTCTCGCGCTCGTGCCAGTCGTTGGTCGGGTACACGTCGACGATCGACGGCACGTGCGGGTCGCTGTCCGGGGCGCTGACCTCCAGCCGGATCACCCGGTTGTGGGTGAGCGAACGCAGGTGGTAAACGGCGCGCAGCTCGCGGCCCTTGTCGTCGGGGAAGTGGACGCCGCTGACGCCGGTGCACAGCTCGAAGCGGAGCGCCGGGTCGTCGCGGAGGGTGCGGGCGACGCGGAGCAGGTGGCCGCGGTCGATGTGGAAGGTGATCTCGCCGCGGTCGACGACGGTCTTCTCGATCGCGTTCTCGGGGAGCAGTCCCTGTTCCTCCAGGGCGCCCTCCAGTTCGTCGGCGACCTCGTCGAACCAGCCGCCGTACGGCCGGGAGGAGGCGCCGGGCAGCCGGACCGTACGGACCAGGCCGCCGTAGCCCGAGGTGTCGCCGCCCTGCACCGGGCCGAACATGCCCCGGCGGACGGTGATCGCCTCGGCGGGCTCGCTGCCCCGCGCCGCGGGAACTCCCGCGCCGTTCTGCCCGTTGGCGCCGTTTCCGTTCGCGCCGTTGCCGTTTTCCCCCGGTCCGGGTTTCTTCTCGTCGCTCACCGGAGCAGTCCCTTCATCTCGATCGTCGGGACCGCCTTCTGTGCCGCTTCTTCGGCTTCCCGGGCGGCCTTCTCCCGGTCGACGCCGAGCTTTTCGTTCTGCACGTGCTGGTGGAGCTTGAGAATGGCGTCCATCAGCATTTCCGGACGCGGCGGGCACCCGGGCAGGTAGATGTCGACGGGGACGATGTGGTCGACGCCCTGGACGATCGCGTAGTTGTTGAACATCCCGCCCGAGGAGGCGCAGACGCCCATCGAGATGACCCACTTTGGATTGGGCATCTGGTCGTAGACCTGCCGCAGCACGGGCGCCATCTTCTGGCTCACCCGTCCCGCGACGATCATCAGGTCCGCCTGCCGGGGCGAGCCGCGGAAGACCTCCATGCCGAACCGGGCCAGGTCGTACCGGCCCGCGCCGGTGGTCATCATCTCGATGGCACAGCAGGCGAGTCCGAAGGTCGCCGGGAACATCGACGACTTGCGCACCCAGCCGGCGGCCTGCCCGACGGTGGTCAGCAGAAAGCCGCTCGGCAGCTTCTCTTCGAGTCCCATTACCTATCCAGCCCCTAATCCCATTCCAGGCCGCCGCGACGCCAGTCGTAGGCGTAGGCGACACCGATGAGGGCGACGAAGACCAGCATTTCGAGAAGGCCGAACATCCCGAGGGAATCGAAGTGGACGGCCCACGGGTAGAGAAAAACGATTTCGATGTCGAAGACGATGAAGAGCATCGCCGTGAGGTAGTACTTGACGGGGAAACGTCCACCGCCTGCGGGCTGCGGAGTGGGCTCGATGCCGCACTCGTACGCTTCCAGTTTCGCGCGGTTGTAGCGCTTGGGCCCGACGATCGTCGCCATGACCACGGAGAAGATCGCGAAGGCTGCCGCAAGCGCTCCCAGTACAAGGATCGGCGTGTAGGCGTTCACCGCTCCCCACTCCTTCCCGTCGACCCGGAGTGACCCCCAGGGGCTTCCGGGCCCAGGTCGGGCCCGGAAGGCGAGTCGACGCTCGTCTGCCGGCTGTCTGCTGGGCCCGCGGCCCGCCCCAAGAAGATCGCTCCTATGTGAGGCAGTTCACAAGCCCTCGCCGGAGGCATCTTATGCCCGAGCCATGTGATCTGCGACACGGGGTGCCCCAACAGCTTTGTGATCTCCGCCACCTGACGAACAATCATCCGGTCCGATGAGAGTGGATCTTCACACGCGAAGCACCGGAACGATCACCCCTGGTGATCACTTACCCGTGGTCACACGCCTTTCGATGCGATCGCACTATCAACTCGGCGCGTGCAGTGGCAAATTCGCAATGAGACGGCGGGAGCTGATAGACGCGCGGGCACGCGTTTCAAGACAGAAGGAGGCACCCCGGCACCTCGGGCACTGCCGACGGACACAGGTCACGGGCAGATCACGGCGCACCCCACCCGCCCCAACTCCCCGCTCGCGCCACCGCTGTTCACTCCGCCCGCACCGGGTCGTGAACGCCGGCACAACCTCACGGCCACCCTCCGGGTCACTCCCGCCCCGCACGCGACGGACCTCCTCCGCCCCTCCCCCGGCGGCGATCTGGCGGGGCGTCACCTCTTGCACGGGCCACGCGCACACGGCCGTCACATTCGGACGCCCCGGGATTCACCGCAAACCGGCACAAACACCCACTACGGCCGAAGCGGGCCACCGGTACGTGCCGGATGGTGCGGCTTCGCCGCCCAACGTCCGCTTTGGTACGGGAGTTGAGGAGTATGCCGTGAGCTGCGCCACTGCCTTCCGTGGCAGCCTCTGCCACCTTTGCGCGCCGCCTCACAGGGTGGTAAGCCAAAAGATCAATTCGGTCATACTGGACAACTACGTGGTCAGAGGCGCGTAGTTGGGCATTGATCTTGTCCCGCACACCCCCGGAACAAGATCCACTGACCCCCAACTGGCCGTGTACGCGTCGACTGTGGCGCATCGCACCTTTCTTGAGCGGAACGTCCGGCTCCTGCTACTCATGCACCCATGTCCCCGAGAGCTCAGATACCCAGCCACCGGAAGCCCCGCTCCAGCAAGATGAACAAGGCGCTGCGTGCGGGTATGACGGGCGGCGTCATGGGCACCATCGCCCTGACCGCCGCGGCTGCGCCCGCGTCCGCCGCGGACAAGAACGCCCCCGCCGAGACGGTCGAGATGCCGACCCTCTCCAGCGACATCGCCACCTCCTCCCAGCAGGCGGTGGACTCGCTGGAGAAGTCCGCCCTCCAGTACGAGCTCCAGGACGCTCAGGAAGCGGCCATCGCCGAGGCCAAGGCCCAGGCGAAGGAGACCAAGGAGAAGGCCGAGGCCAAGGCCCGCGCCGAGGCCAAGAAGAAGGCCGAGGAGGCCCGCGAGAAGGCCGAGGCCATGGAGGCCCGCGCCGACCGCAGCAGCGACCGCGCCGACCTCGGTCTCGGCGACGGCTCCGGCTCCTCCGTCGAGGTCCCGTCCGGCAGCGGCAGCGTCTCCAGCGTCATCAGCTTCCTGAAGGCGCAGATCGGCAAGTCCTACGTGCTCGGCGCCAGCGGCCCGTCCGCGTACGACTGCTCCAGCCTGACCCAGGCCGCCTTCAAGCAGGTCGGCGTCGACCTGCCGCGCGTCTCGCAGGACCAGTCCACCACCGGCACCCAGGTCGGCCTGGACTCCCTGCAGCCCGGCGACATCCTCTACTGGGGCGGCGCCGGCTCCGCTTACCACGTCGGTGTCTACATCGGCGACGGCAAGTTCATCGGCGCCCAGAACTCCTCCACCGGCGTGGTCGAGCGCCCGCTCAGCTACGACCAGCCGACCGGAGCGGTCCGCGTCCTGTAAGAACCCCGCGTACGAAGGCCCCGCCCCCACCCAGGGCGGGGCCTTCGTCGTCCGCGGGCGCGCCCGTACGCACAACGCGCCGTCGCCGCCTCCCCGGTGGGGAAGCGGCGACGGCGCGCTGCGGGGATGCCGGGAGGGTGCTCAGGCCCTCGGGGCGACCTTGGTGAGGCCGTTGATGATGCGGTCCATCGCGTCACCGCCGGTGGGGTCGGTGAGGTTCGCCAGCATCTTCAGCGTGAACCGCATCAGCAGCGGGTGGGACAGGCCGCGCTCGGTGGCGAGCTTCATGACCTTCGGGTTGCCGATGAGCTTCACGAAGGCGCGGCCCAGGTTGTAGTAGCCGCCGTAGGTGTCCTTGAGGACCTTCGGGTAGCTCCGCAGGGCGAGTTCACGCTGCGAGGGCGTGGAGCGCGCGTGGGCCTGCACGATGGTCTCGGCCGCGATCGCGCCCGACTCCATGGCGTACGCGATGCCCTCGCCGTTGAACGGGTTGACCAGCCCGCCCGCGTCCCCGACGAGCAGCAGCCCGCGCGTGTAGTGCGGCTGACGGTTGAACGCCATCGGCAGCGCGGCGCCGCGGATCGGCATCGTCATGTTCTCCGGCGTGTAGCCCCACTCCTCGGGCATGGAGGCGCACCAGGCCTTGAGGATCTCCCGCCAGTCCAGCTCCTGGAAGGCGGCGGAGGTGTTCAGGACGCCGAGGCCGACGTTGCTGGTGCCGTCGCCCATGCCGAAGATCCAGCCGTAGCCGGGCAGCAGCCGGTCCTGCGCGCCGCGCCGGTCCCACAGCTCCAGCCACGACTCCAGGTAGTCGTCGTCGTGTCGCGGGCTGGTGAAGTAGGTGCGCACCGCGACGCCCATCGGGCGGTCCTCGCGCCGGTGCAGGCCCATCTTCAGCGACAGCCGCGTGGAGTTGCCGTCGGCGGCGACGACCAGCGGGGCGCGGAAGGTGACCGGGGTCTTCTCCTCACCGAGCTTGGCGTGCACGCCGATGATCCGGCCCGTCCGCTCGTCGAGCACGGGCTCGCCGACGTTGCACCGCTCGTACATCCGCGCGCCGGCCTTCTGGGCCTGGCGGGCGAGCTGCTCGTCGAAGTCGTCGCGCTTGCGGACGAGTCCGTAGTCCGGGTAGCTGGCGAGGTCGGGCCAGTCGAGCTGGAGCCGCTGGCCGCCGCCGATGATGCGCAGGCCCTTGTTGCGGAGCCAGCCCGCCTCCTCGGAGATGTCGATCCCCATGGCGACGAGCTGCTTCGTCGCGCGCGGCGTGAGGCCGTCGCCGCACACCTTCTCGCGCGGGAACGCGGTCTTCTCCAGCAGCAGCACGTCCAGGCCGCTGCGGGCGAGATGGTAGGCGGTGGTGGCCCCCGCTGGGCCCGCCCCGACGACGATCACATCGGCGGTCCGCTCGGAGCTGACGTTCTCGGCGGTCTCGACGGTCTCGGTCACGAGGGCTCCCGCAAGCTAGGCACTGGACAGGTTTGCAGTCTAAGAGGCACCGGGGCGCGGACGGAGCGGGGTCACCCGCGCCGATCCGGCACCGCGGGACCGGAGTTCACCGCGCGCACGGCGTACGCGCGACCCGGTCAGCGGCGGATGCCGCGGTGCAGCGCGACGATGCCGCCGGTGAGGTTCCGCCAGGCCACCTTCGACCAGCCCGCCTGCTGCAACAGCCGGGCCAGCGCGGGCTGGTCGGGCCACTCGCGGATGGACTCGGCGAGGTAGACGTACGCGTCGGGGCTGCTGGAGACGGCCTTGGCGACCGGCGGCAGCGCCCGCATCAGGTACTCGGTGTAGACGGTGCGGAACGGGGCCCAAGTGGGCTGGCTGAACTCGCAGATGACGACCCGGCCGCCCGGCTTGGTCACGCGGTGCAGCTCGCGCAGCGCGGCGTCGGTGTCCTGCACGTTGCGCAGCCCGAAGGAGATGGTGACGGCGTCGAAGACCTCGTCCCGGAACGGCAGCCGCGTCGCGTCGCCCGCGGTCAGCGGCATCCAGGGCTGCCGCTTCTTGCCCTCGGTGAGCATGCCGAGGCTGAAGTCGCAGGGCACGGTGTACGCGCCGGCGGCGGCGAAGGGCATGGACGAGGTGCCGGTTCCGGCCGCGAGGTCGAGTACGCGTTCGCCGGGGCGCGCGTCGACCGCCTGCGCGACGGCCTTGCGCCACAGCCGCGCCTGCCCGAGGGAGAGCACGTCATTGGTGAGGTCGTAGCGGGCGGCGACGTCGTCGAACATCGCGGCGACTTCGTGCGGCTGCTTGTCCAGGGATGCGCGGGTCACCCGCCCATTGTCACCGCTGCCCCCGGGCGCCGGGCCCGCGGGGTGCCGCCCGGCGCGCTGCGCGGACTACCTGCGGTGCACGATGCGGCCGCCGAGCACCGTGGCCAGGCAGCCGCCGTCCTCGGTGCGCACCGCGAAGTCCGCGGCGCCGGACGGCAGCAGCGCCCGCTCGCGCGGCGCGGACAGCACCCGGATGCGGGAGCGTTCGACGGCGATCCGGACGGTGCCGCGGCTGAAGTGGCCCGACATCGCGGTCGTCCCGCAGGCCATCAGCCGTTGCAGGCCGCGCCGCGCGCTCGCGCCCCAGCGGGTGTCCGTCATCTCCAGCGCCGCCAGCGCGGCGCCGGTCAGCGGCTCGTCGCCGAGTTCGGCCGCCTCCCGCGGGTCCGGGTGGTAGGCGGCCTCCAGCCAGGCGCCGGCGTCCGGTTCGTACCGGCCCGGGGTGAGCTCACCGGCCCACTCGCGCACCCGGGCACGGGCGCCGTAGCGCTCGTACAGCTCGTCGTACGGGCCGACTTCGGCGAGCCGGTCACCGTTCACCAGCAGGGCGTGCCCGGGGTCGAGGGGGCAGTCCTCCTTGGAGGAGACCCTCACGCCGGTTCCCTTGTGCAGCGTCAGCATGGCGGCTCCTCGCCCGGTGGCTTCAGTTCGCTTCGATGAGCGTGAGCTCGGGGTGCGCGGAGCCTCCGTCGATCGCCGTCGAGGAGAAGTGCGAGACGACCTTGTCGTCGACCGGGTCCATCGCCGGGTCCTCGTGCACCACGAGGTGCTCGTAGGTGGTGGCGCGCTGCGCGGGGACGCGGCCGGCCTTGCGGATGAGGTCGATCAGCTCCATGCGGTCGGAGCGGTGCTTGGCACCGGCGGAGGAGACGACGTTCTCCTCCAGCATCACCGAGCCGAGGTCGTCGGCGCCGTAGTGCAGGGACAGCTGGCCGATCTCCTTGCCGGTGGTCAGCCAGGAGCCCTGGATGTGCGCGACGTTGTCGAGGAAGATCCGCGCGATGGCGATCATCCGCAGGTACTCGAAGATGGTCGCCTGCGTCTGACCCTTCAGCGTGTTGTTCTCCGGCTGGTAGGTGTACGGGATGAACGCGCGGAAGCCGCCCGTCCGGTCCTGCACGTCGCGGATCATGCGGAGGTGCTCAATGCGCTCGGCGTTGGTCTCGCCGGTGCCCATGAGCATCGTCGCGGTGGACTCGACGCCGAGCCCGTGCGCCGTCTCCATGATCTCCAGCCAGCGCTCGCCGGACTCCTTCAGCGGGGCGATCGCCTTGCGCGGCCGCTCGGGCAGCAGCTCGGCACCGGCGCCGGCGAACGAGTCGAGGCCCGCGTCGTGGATGCGGCGGATCGCCTCCTCGGGCGTGACGCCCGAGATGCGCGCCATGTGCTCGACCTCGGAGGCACCGAGCGAGTGGATCACCAGCTGCGGGAACGCCTTCTTGATCGCGGCGAAGTGCTCCTCGTAGTACTCCACGCCGTAGTCCGGGTGGTGACCGCCCTGGAACATGATCTGCGTGCCGCCCAGCTCGACCGTCTCGGCGCAGCGGCGCAGGATGTCGTCGAGGTCGCGGGTCCACACCTTGTCGCTCTTGGGCGAGGCGTAGAAGGCGCAGAACTTGCAGGCCGTCACGCAGGCGTTGGTGTAGTTGATGTTCCGCTCGATGATGTACGTCGCGATGTGCTCCGTACCCGCGTACCGCCTGCGCCGCACCGCGTCGGCCGCCGAGCCGAGCGCGTGCAGGGGCGCCGACCTGTACAGGTCGAGCGCCTCTTCCGGGGTGATCCGGCCGCCCTCGGCGGCACGGTCGAGTACGGACTGCAGGTCGGCGTTCTCGGGCACCGGGGCGTCCCTCCGAAGTGACAAGTGGGCGTGCATCGACCGATCCAGCGTACGCCAGGGGGTCCGGGCCGGTTCGTGTCGCCCGGTCCCTCACCGGCGGTGTCCCACCGCACGGCTCAGTCGCCGGTCCGGACCGCTTCGGGCGGCGTGACCTCGTCAGTCGTCGATGCGGGTGAGGTTCGCGGTGGGGCGCCCCGCGGTCTCGCTGTCCGAGGCGTACCGCATCCGTCCGTCCTTCAGCAGGGTCAGCGTCATCGGGGACGGGTCCTCCGTGCAGACCTTGATCCCCAGGACGGTGGGCGAGGGGCCGACGGGCCGGTCCGTCAGCCGCAGCTGCTTCTCCCCCGCCTTGTCGAGCTTGGCCGCGCCGTGGCAGACGGCCTCCTGGCCGCCGGCGGAGACGTCGACGGCCAGCTTGAGCACGTCCTCGCCCTTCTCGCCGCCCTTCATACGGATGGTGAGCATCCCGTTCGTCATGCCGTTGCGGGTGCGCACCTCTCCTTCCCAGACGCCGAGGAACGCCTCGGGCACCTCGTCGGTGTCGGCGCCGCCACCGCCGGGGCGCGGGGAGGCGCTGGGGCTCGCCCGGTCGGCGGGCCGTTCCGCGGCGGGCGGCACCGGCTGCACGTTGTTGAGGATGCTCACCAGTTCCACGGTCCCCAGGGCGACCAGCGCCGTCGCCACGACGACGACCACGGCACAACTCACCTTCCGGGCCCGCTTCTTCTTGGGGGCTCTTCCGGTTCCGTTTCCGGGCGGGAAGGCCGGGCGGAAGGGGTTGCCGGTGGGGGCGTCGCCCGGTGCGGCACCGGCGGGGCCCGACGTGGGGGCGTCGGCGAGGCCGGGGTCCTTCCCGGGCGGGGGTGTGGACGGCACGGACGGGGCCTCGCCACCGGCCGGCTCCGGCGTGTCCGAGTGGCCGGTGAACTCCACGAGCCCGGACGCCGGTTCGCTCTGCGGGACGGGGCCGGTTCCGGTTTCCGCCGCGTGGCCCGTTCCGCCTGCGGGCGTGCCCGCCGTCGCGCGGCTGTCGCCGTCCGTGACGGTGGGGGTGTGCTGGTCCGCCGTGGAGCTGGCGGCCTCGTCCGTGGTCTCCGGTTCGAGGCTGAGCAGGGCGACGGCGCTGCGGCTGACCTGCTGGACGACGGGGCCCGGCAGCCAGCCCGCGTTGACCAGGCCGGCGGCGCCGCCCTCCGCGCCACCGGCCTCCGGCGGGGCCAGGCGGTCGGCGATCTCGCGGGGCGAGGGGCGGTCCGCCGGCTCCTTGGCGAGGCAGCTCGCGACGAGCTCCCTCATCTCGCCGTCCAGCCCGTCGAGTTCGGGCTCCTCGTAGATGACCTTGTAGAGCAGCGCGGCCGGGTGGTCGCCGACGAAGGGGGCGCCGCCGTTCGCGGCGAAGGCCAGCACCGCACCCAGGGAGAAGACGTCGGAGGCGGCCACCACGTCCTTGCCCATCGCCTGCTCGGGCGGCATGTAGCCGGGCGAGCCGACGGAGGCGCCGCTCGCGGTGAGGGAGGCGGTGCCGTCGGTGGCGCGGGCGATCCCGAAGTCGATCAGCCGGGGCCCGTCCACCGTGAGCAGCACGTTGGACGGCTTCACGTCCCGGTGGACGAGGCCGAGCCCGTGCACATGTTCCAGCGCCTCGGCGAGGCCCGCGCCCAGCGCGCGGACGGAGTGCTTGGGCAGCGCCCCGTGCTCGATGACGGCCCGGGTCAGATCGGGGCCCGCGACATAGCCGGTGACCACCCACGGAACGGAGGCTTCCGGGTCGGCGTCGAGCACCGGTGCCGTCCAGTCGCCGCCGACGCGTCGCGCCGCCGCGACCTCACGCCGGAACCGCCTGCGGAACTCCTCGTCCACGGCGAAGTGCGGATGCACGACCTTGACCGCGACCGTCCGGCCGCTCGCCGAACGGGCCAGATACACCAGCCCCATACCGCCCGAGCCGAGACGGCGCAGCAGTCGGTACTCCCCGATCACCTGCGGGTCGTCGGGCGCGAGCGGCTGCATGAGTGATCCCCCACCTCTGGTCTGCGCGGTGCACCACCCTATGCCGAACTCGCCCACGGGCCAGCCCCCTTCCTCGCCACCGGCGGAAGGGGAGGGCGGGCGTCAGTCGTGCGCGGGCACCGGGGGCAGCAGCCGCACGTCGACCTGCTCCGGGTAGTCCTGGCCGCCGGTGCGACGGGTGAACTCCGTGACGCCCTCCAGCTGCCGCTCCGAGAACCGGAAGTCGAGGGTGGTGAAGTACCGCTCCAGGACCGGCGGCTCGAAGACCTCCCAGCGGGACGCGTGTTCGGCCACCTTCCCGACCTCTTCCAGCGACAGGTCGCGCGAGGCGAGGAACGCCCGGTGCACGTCGCGCACCATCTCGGGCTCCCGCGCCAGGTAGTCGCGGCGTACGGCCCAGATCGCGAAGACGAAGGGGAGCCCCGTCCACTCCTTCCACAGCTCACCGAGGTCGTAGACGTACAGCTCGTCATCGGGAAGATCACGGAGGTACGCGCGCAGACCGAGGTCGCCGATCACCACGGCCGCCTGGGCCTCGCTCATCATGGCCGCGAGGTCGGGCGCGCACGTGTAGTACTCGGGCTGGACGCCGAACCTCTCCGCCAGCAGCAGCCGCGCCAGCCGGACCGAGGTACGGGAGGTGGACCCGAGGGCGACCTTCTCTCCGTCCAGCTGGTCGAGCGGGACCCGGGAGACGATCTCGCAGGACATCACCTGGCCGTCGCATCCGACCGCGATATCCGGCAGTGCGACGAGGTCGTCAGCATTCTTGAGGAATTCAACAAGTGTGACGGGCCCGATATCGAGATGGCCGTTCACCAGCTGTTCACTCAGCTTTTCAGGAGTGTCCCGGGTCAGCTCCAGATCGAGCAGGGTGCCGGTGTGGACGAGGCCCCAGTAGAGCGGCAGACAGTTCAGGAACTGGATGTGCCCGACTCGGGGGCGAGAACTCGGTTGCGCAGTCACCCTTCGGAGGGTACGCCTGGGCACGGAGCTGCCGGTGCAGGGGTCTCGGGGATCTTGGCTCTTCCCCCTCCCAAGTGCACCGTGCTACGCTCGCCGCAAGTTGCAGTTTGGTTTCCCTTGCAGTACAGAGCCTGCGGAGCATGTGACCGCGGGCTCTTGCCGTTTTCAGAGACTTCTTAGCGGGGTTCTGGGAGCAGGGCGACCCTTATAGGCCCAAGGAGGGCTTATGGCTACCGGAACCGTCAAGTGGTTCAACGCCGAGAAGGGCTTTGGTTTCATTGCCCAGGACGGCGGCGGTCCCGATGTCTTCGTCCACTACTCCGCGATCAACGCGACTGGTTTCCGCTCCCTGGAGGAGAACCAGATCGTGACGTTCGACGTCACCCAGGGCCCCAAGGGCCCGCAGGCGGAGAACGTCACCGCACAGTGAGCTGAGAGCACCACCCAAGGAGCCCCCGCCGGTCACCGGCGGGGGCTCCTGCCTTGTACGGGGCTACTCCGCCGGCGCGGCGACGCTCCACCGGCCGACCTCGCGGTACTGCGAGTCGTACACGGCCGACCCGTCCCCCGGCTTCAGTTCGTAGTGGTGCAGGTTGCCGCCCCAGTACCGCAGGATGCGGCCCAACTCCTGGGCCGCATCGCCGTCGAAGCCCGTGGCACCCATCTCGACCTCGAGAACGAACTTCACCCTCGCCTCCCTGCCGTTCCGCTCGCACCGCGAGACCGGGAAACGGCTCGCGGGCCACGCTTCCCTGTCCGCGCGGCACGGCTTCGAGAGTCTCATTGAACTGCTGGCCGAGACTTTGCCCGGCCTGCGGCCCCGAATCGGGCGGGTGCGGCCGGGCGAAGTCTCAAACCGCAGGTCAGCAGGAGCGTTCGTAGCCGCTGATCGCGGCGACCTTCTCGGCCGAGGCGGAGCGCTCGTCGAAGCGCTGGTCGAGCCACTCGTCGACGAGGGTCCGGGCCAGCTCCAGGCCGATCACACGCTGGCCGAAGCACAGCACCTGGGCGTTGTTGCTCAGGACGGAACGGCGCACGGAGTAGCTGTCGTGCGCCGTGACCGCGCGTATGCCCGGGACCTTGTTGGCGCTGATGGCCACCCCCAGGCCCGTGCCGCAGATGAGGAGGGCGCGGTCCGCCTCGCCCTCGGCAACCCGGCGGGCCGCCTCGACGGCCACATGCGGATAGGCGGTGTGCTCGTCGCTGCCGACGCCGACGTCGGTGACCTCCACGACCCGGGCATCGCTCTTGAGGTCCTGCTTGAGGGCCTCCTTGTACTCGAGGCCCGCGTCGTCACAGCCGACGACGATCCGGAACGGGCGGGGGCCGGAGGCGTTCTCGCTGGTCATTGGGCTACCTCAGCTCTGCTGCGGAACGGTACGGGCGGGCTGCCGGGCCTCGGCAGCGACGGTGGTGAGGACGGCGGCGAGGGAGACCGCGCCCGGATCGGGGGTGCCGATGCTGCGCTCGGCGAGCGGGCGGGCCCGGCCCAGGCGCGGGCGGAGCCCCGCCGTCTCCTCGGCCGCCGTACGGGCCGTCTCGGCCGCGCCGGTGAACGCCTCGGTGACGGTGGTGCCGTCGCGGAGCGCCTCCGCGAAGGCCGTCACGAACGGGGCGAGGGCGTCGACCAGCGTCTTGTCGCCCGGCTCGGCCTTGCCGAGGCCGGTGACGGCGGCCAGCGCGGACTCGGCGGCGAGGGCCAACTCCTCGGTCCCGGGCGCGCGGTCGTCGGGAAGCCCCGCGCCGACCGCGCGGAGGCCCGCGCCCCACAGGGCGCCGGAGGTGCCGCCGGCCTCGGCCGCCCAGGCGTCACCCGCTGCGGCCAACACCGCTGCGGGCGCGGCCCGTTCGGCGTGGGCCTGCTCGGCGGCGGCGACCGCGGCGTCGATGCCCTTGCACATGCCCCGGCCGTGATCACCGTCGCCCGCGACGGCGTCCAGCCGTCCGAGGGCCTCCTCCTGGTCGTGCAGGACGGTGTGCGCGGCGTGGAGCGCGCGGACGGCCAGGGCCGCGGTGCCGGCTGCTTGCCCCTGTGCGAGGGGGACGGCCGGGCGAACGGGCTTGCCGTCACGGGCCGTTGACGTGGCGGGGACGCCGGCGCGCGGCTGCGGGGCGGTGCCCTGGCGCGGGGTGCGGGCCGGGTCGCCGCGGCGGAAGGCGGGGGTGTCGGTGGGGGCCAGCCAGTACCGTTCGAGTGCGTCGTCGAGCCAGGTCAGGGTGAGGGAACAGCCCGCCATGTCGAGGCTGGTGACGAGTTCGCCGACCTCGGGGCGTACCGGCTCCAGCCCCGCCTCGGCGAGCAGCCGGGAGACGCTGGCCCACAGGACGTACAGCTCTTCGTACTTGGTGGAGCCCAGGCCGTTGAGGATGACGGCCACCCGCTCTCCGCCGGCGGCGGGGCGTTCGGCGAGGAGACCGTCGACGAGGGTGTGGGCCAGCTCCTCCGCGGTGGTCAACTCGCTCTCGCTGACGCCGGGTTCGCCGTGTATGCCCAGGCCGAGACCGAGCTTGCCCTCAGGGACGGTGAACAGGGGCTCGCTCTGGCCGGGGAGCGTACATCCGGCGAAAGCGACGCCGAGGGTGCGGGTGCGGGCGTTGGCGTGCTCGGCGACGCGCACCACCTCCTCCAGCGTGGCCCCCTCCTCGGCGGCGGCCGAGGCGGCCTTGAAGACCACGAAGTCGCCGGCTATGCCGCGCCGCCTGACGGCGTCCTCAGCCGGGGCGCTGGCGATGTCGTCGGTGATGGCGAAGCAGCGTGCCGGTACGCCCTCGGCGGTCAACTGCTGTGCCGCGAGGCCGAAGTTCATGACGTCCCCGGCGTAGTTGCCGAAGAGGAAGAGGACGCCGCCGCCGGTCTCGGCCGCGGTGGCGACCGCGTGCGCCTGGGCCGCGGACGGGGAGGTGAAGACGTTGCCGATGACGGAGCCGTCCGCGAAGCCGGGGCCGACGACGCCGCAGAAGGCGGGGTAGTGGCCCGAACCGCCGCCGGTGAGCACCGCGACCTTGCCGTCGCGCGGGCGGTCGGCGCGGACGACGCCGCCGTGCACTGCCGTGACGTGTTCGGGGTGGGCGGCGGCGAAACCGGCGACCATGTCGTCCGCGAAACGCGCCGGGTCGTTGAACAGCCTGGTCATGTGGTGCTCCAGCTCTCGCGGGCCGTGGTGAGGGTGCGCTGGTAGGCGGCGTATCCGTCGGCGTAGTGGGCGACGGCCGCGCGGTCCGCCGTGACGAGGCGGCGCCTGGCCCGCCACTCCTCGGCGTCGACGGGGCTGCCGAGGGCGTCCCAGGCCGCCTGGGCGGCGCCCCGGATGCCGACGGCTTCGTCGGAGACGTACAGATCGCGGCCGAGGACCCCGGCGAAGATCCGCGCCCATTCCCCGGAACGTGCGCCTCCGCCACAGGCGGTGACCGCTCCGTCGATGCCGAGGGTCTCCATGCAGTGCCGTGCCGAGTAGGCGACGGACTCGCACAGGGCGCGGACGAGGTCGGCCCGGCCCGTGCTCGGGGTGAGGCCGTCGAGCCGGCCCCTGGCGCGGGCGTCCACGAAGGGGGCGCGCTCCCCGCTGGCGGAGAGGAAGGGCAGTGCGGTGACGCCGTTCGCGCCGTACGGGGACTGGGCGAGCAGTGCGTCGAGTTCCTCGATCTTCACGCCGAGGAGCTTGATCAGCCAGTCCAGTCCGGCGGTGCCGATCATGGCGGGCATGACGCGGAGGTAGCGGTCCGGGTACGGGGTGGCCAGGAGCATCCCGGCGGGTTCCTCGCTGAACGCGGGCGAGGGATCGTCGGTCAGTACCTGGCTGGCGAGGGTGGTGCCGATGATGAGGTTGCCGTCGCCCGGCTCGGCGAGTCCGGAGCCGAATCCGCAGGCCGGGATGTCGAACGGGCCCATGGAGACGGGCAGTCCGGCGGGCAGCCCGAGCTCGGCGGCGACCTCGGGCAGCAGGGGCAGGAGGGTGCCGGGCCGGGCCGGAGGGGCGAGCAGCCGTCGGTACGGGGCGAGGCCGCACAGGGCGAGGGCCTCGTCGTCGTACGTCAGGCTCGCCACGTCGAGGAAGGGCATGGAGGCGTCGGACGCGCTGACGGTGATCTCGCCGGTGAAACGCTGGACTATGGCGTCCACGCAGTACCCGGCGACGGCGGCGCGGCCGAGCAACTCCGGCTCGTGCTCGGCGAGATGGGCGAGCAGCGGGGCGGCCGAGCCGGGGAAAAGGCCGACGCCGGTGCGCCGGTGGACGCGGGCGGCGGTGCCGTCCGCCGTCCAGCGCTCCAGGACACCGGCGGCGCGGCCGTCCATCCAGGACAGGGCGCGGCCGACGCTCCGGCCCGCGGAATCCCGCAGCCAGAGGCCGTCACCCTGCCCCGTGATGGCGAGGGCCTCGACCGGTTCGTCCGGGGCGAGTTCCGACGCGTCGGCGACGGCGGCCCGTACGACGGTGACGACGGTGCCGAGGACCTCCTCCAGATCCTGCTCGACGCGCTGTCCGGGCAGGGTGTAGACGGTGCTGCGGGCTTCGTGCGCCGGCGTGGTGCGGCCGTCGCGCCCGATCAGCTGGACCTTGGTGACCGAGGTACCGACATCCACCCCGACGATCATGACCGCTGTCCTCCCGGGAGTGCCTCGGGGTTGGCGACGAAGCGCAGTTCCTCGCCGCGCAGGAAACGGGCGGCCTCGCCGGCGGCGATGGCGGCGGCGCGGTCGGCCGTCTGGCGGGTGGCTCCGGCCAGATGCGGGGTGGTGATGACGTTCGGCGCGGAGTGCAGCGGCCAGTCGGCGGGCGGCGGCTCGATGTCGTAGACGTCCAGGGCGAGGGCACCGAGGTGGCCGGACTCGAGGAGCCCGGGCAGCGGTGCGTAGTCCAGCAGGTCGCCGCGCGCGGAGTTGACGAGGACGGCGCCCTGCGGGAGCAGCCGGAGGTTGTCGGCGTTGAGCATGTGCCGCGTCTCGGGGGTGACGCGGGCGTGCAGGCTGACGACGGAGCTGCGGCGCAACAGCTCCTCCAGCACGACGAGTTCGACGCCGTCGCTGAGGGCCTTGTCCTTGTCGGTGTAGGGGTCGGCGACGAGGACGTGCGCACCGAAGGCCTTGAGGACGCGGGCGACGATGGAGCCGATCGCGCCGTATCCGACGAGGCCCACGGTGGCGCCGTCGAGTTCGAGGCCGGCGTTCTCGTACGCGTAGAAATCGCCGCGCCAGATGTTCTTCTTCAGGTCGGCGTCGGAGGCCGGGATGCGGCGCATGGCCGCGAGCATCAGTCCGACGGCGAACTCGGCGGCAGCGGCGGCGTTCCGCCCGGGGGCGTAGGTCACGGGGATACCGGCCGCGGTGGCGGCGGCCAGGTCGATGTTGACGGGGCCTCCGCGGCAGCAGCCGATCATCCGGAGGTTCGGCGCCTGCTTGATCACCTCGGCGGTGAACGGGGCCATCTGCGTGAGCGCGATCTCCGCGTCCCCGAGGGCCTCGATCACCTGCTCCTCGGTGCCGCTGGCCTCCTTCACCCCGCCGACCGGCCCGAAGGGCTCGACGGGCCAACCGGTGCGCAGCGTACGGAAGTCGAGGGTGTGGCCCGGGGCGGCGCCGATCAGGGCGTCCGCGAAGAGCTCGGGGGCGACGAAATCGTCACCCGCCACGAGAACCTTGGTCATGCCCGGTCTCCTTCCTTGAGGCGCTCGGTCAGATAGGCGGTCACGGAGGCGTGCTCCGAGGCGGAGAAGGAGGCCCCGGCCAGGGCGTCCTCGGCCGGCGGATACTGCGGGTTGGGGATGGCCACGACGGTCATGCCGGCGGCGGCCGCGGCACGCAGGCCGTTGCTGGAGTCCTCCACGGCGAGGCACTTGGCCGCGGGGACGCCGAGCTTCTCCGCCGCGGCGAGGTAGACGTCGGGGCTGGGCTTGCCGCGGGGCACCTCGGCGCTGGAGACGGTGGCCTTGAAGTGGTGGTCCACCTCGTGGTGCACGAGCACGCCGTCGATCACGCGGCGGGGCGCGGAGGAGGCGAGGGCGATCGGGCCGAGCGAGGCCGCCTCGGTGACCATCTCCCGGGCGCCGGGGAGCAGTTCGATGTCGCCGCCCTCCAGCTTCGCGATCATCCCGTCCACCACGGCGCGTTCGGTGTCCTCGGCGCTGTCGCCGCCGCCGGCGAACTCGGTGAGGAACGCCGCCCACTCGGGGGCGCTCATGCCCTGGCAGCTCTTCGTCTGCTCGGGGCCCCAGGCGGCGCCCCGCTCCGCGGCGAAGGCGGTCCACAGCTCTTCCCAGAGGTGCTCGCTCTCGACGAGCACGCCGTCCATGTCAAACACCACTGCTTCGGCCACGGCCGACACTCCTTAACGTCGCGGTACCGGTAAATTAACACCACGGCTGTTACCTGTCACCACCCTTTTGGTAGATACTTGGGATCTGGACGGGATTCCCGGTGATGCCGGCAGGGATGCACAGGAGGCAGGATGGTGCGCATGACCCCCCAGCCCGCACGCGCCACGCGCCAGAAGCGACAGCAGATGATCATCGACCACGTCCTGGAGCACGGGGACGCCACGATGACGGAGCTGGTCGCCCTGACCGGCGTGAGTGTCATGACCGTTCACCGGGACATCGCCGAGCTGTCGGGGCAGGGCATCCTCCGCAAGTACCACGGCGGCGTCTCGGCCCAGCCATCCACGGTCTTCGAGTCCAGCTCCGACTTCCGGCTGCACGCCGCGACCCAGGACAAGCAGGCCCTCGCGAGGGCCGCGCTCGCCTTCATCTCGCCGGGCATGTCCCTGATGCTGGACGACTCGACCACCGCGCTCTCGCTGGCCCGGATGCTGCCCGAGGTCGGCCCGCTGACGGTGGTCACCAACTACCGCCTGATCCTGGAGGAGTTGCGGAGCGTCGAGGACATCCGCCTCATCTGCATCGGCGGCGAGTACTCCCGCACCCACGACTCCTGGCTCGGCCTGCCGGCGCTGGAGATGATCAGCAGCTTCTCGGTCGACCTGTCGGTGCTCTCCACCTCCGCGATGACGGCGGGCATGACCTACCACCAGGAGCAGGAGATCATCACGGTCAAGCGCGCGATGCGGAAGGCCGGGGCGAAGAGCATGCTGCTGATGGACCACAGCAAGGTCGGCCGCAGCGCACTGCACCGGCTCGAACCGGTGGACTCCTTCGACCACGTCCTGCTGACGGGCCCGGCCGACGAGGAATTGCTGACCGCCATGGGCAAGCTGACCGACGTACGGACGATCGACGCGGACTGACCGCGCCCGGCGCCCGGGACCCGCCCACGCGCCCCCGCTCACCACCCGGCCGCCGCCCCGGACTTGCGGCATTTTCCGCCCCTCCGACCCCTCTTTGAACCCGCCCCCGGCGCCGTACGCAGGCACGAGCGCGGCGGAGGTCACGGCTCCGGATACGGGAGGGTTAACACCCTCGGAAGTTATCCTTCACATCCCCCTTGATATTTATCGCAGGAGGGGTGAAGCTCTGCGGTGTATCAAGCGTTCACCTCGGAGTGGAGGCCGCGATGGCGGGAAACGCTGCGGATTCCCCCGCACGTGCGGGGGAAGAGCAGGGGCCGGGACAGGGCCGGGAGCGGAGCGCGGGCTCCGGTGCCGGGGGCCAGGGGGCGGGCAGCCGTCTCCTCGACCGCATCGGCCTGCCGAAGACCCTCCTGCTCGGGTACATCGGTGTCCTGCTGTTCATGATCGGCGACGGCGTGGAGAGCGGCTTCATCGCGCCGTACATGGCGGACCACGGCGCCGGTACGGACGTCCGCGCCGGGTACGTGATCACGGTCTACGGCATCGCCGTGATGCTGGCCTCCTGGTTCTCCGGGGCGCTCTCCCAGGTCTGGGGCCCGCGCCGGGTGATGTGGGTGGGGCTCGTCATCTGGGCCGTGTTCGACGTCCTCTACCTCGTCTTCGCGCTGGGCACCGAGAACTACCCGATGATGCTCGTGCTGTACGGCATCCGCGGCTTCGGCTACCCGCTCTTCGCCTTCGGCTTCCTCGTCTGGATCACGGACACCGCGCCAACGGCCCGTATGGGCACGGCAGTCGGCTGGTTCTACTTCGCCTTCACCGGCGGGCTTCCCACGCTCGGCTCCCTCTGGTCGAGCCTGACGATCCCGGCCATCGGCGAGCTCGGCACCCTCTGGTCCGCGCTGCTGCTCATCCTCGCGGGCGGCGCCTTCGCCCTGCTCGGGGCGCGCAAGCGGGCCGGCGGTGACCGGCTGGCGCCGCCCGAGGTCACCACCGGCCAGTCCCTGCTCAACAGCGTCTCGATCATCAAGACGCATCCGCGGGTCCTGGTGGGCTGCCTGGTGCGCATCATCAACACCGCGCCGCAGTTCGGCATGCTGGTCTACCTGCCGCGGATCTTCTCCGACGACGTCGGCTTCGGCACCGACAAGTGGCTCCAGCTGCTCGCGATCATCTACGGCACGAACATCTTCTTCAACCTCATCTTCGGCGCCCTCTCGGACAAGATCGGCTGGCGTACGACCATCGCCACCTTCGGCGCGCTGGGCTGTGCCATCAGCGTCTCCGTCCTGTACTTCGTGCCCACCTGGCTCGGCCCGGACTACTACTGGGTCGCCGTCATCGCGGGCATGCTCTACGGCGCGACGCTCGCGGGCTTCGTCCCCATCTCGGCGCTCATACCCTCGCTCGCGCCGGAGAACAAGGGCGGCTCGATGGCGCTGCTCAACCTCGGCGCGGGCGGAGCGACCTTCGTCGGCCCGGCTGTCGCGAGCCTCTTCTTCCCCCTGGTGGGCGCGGCCGGCGTGACGCTGATCTTCATGGCCCTCTACCTGCTGGCCCTCGTGCTCACGCTCTTCCTCAAGCGGCCGGAGGAGCAGGGCACTTCGACCCCGGACGCGAGCTCGACCGACAGCGCCACTCCCCCGGCGTCGACCGAGCCCGCCTCCGCCGCGGCGCCGGCCCCGTAACAAGGGGCCGTCCCACGCCGCAGCGGCCGACGGGTGGGGGCAGGGGCACAGAGCCCCGGCCCCCGCCCGCGACGGTGCTCACAGCGTTACGGGCCCGTCGGGTCCGGTCGGCCGGTGGCGCCGTCCCGTCCGGGAGCACCGGCGCTCGTGGTTCCGGAGCCGTGGGCGGCGGGTGGAAGATCGCCGGTGAGTGGGGCGGTGGAGGCCGCACCCGAGGGGCACGGGAAGGGGAACGGCATGACACATCTGGGGATCGTGGCGCACAGCGTGGAGGGGGCGGCGTTGTGCTTCCGGGAGTTCGCGCAGCAGGGCTTCCGGGCGCTGGGCCCGCACGACCATCCGGACGTCACGCTCGACTGCATCCCGCTGGCCCGTTCCATGCCGGGCTGGGAGGCGGGCACCCCGGAGGGGACGGCGTCGGTGCGGGAGATCCTGACGGAGAGCGTGCGCCGTACGGAGCGGGCGGGGGCGGACTTCTTCGTCTGCCCGGACAACACCGCCCATCTCGCCTTCGAGCTGCCCGGGGACGAACTGCCGCTGCCGGGGCTGCACATCGCGCAGGTGGTCGCCGAGCGGGCGGCGGCGGACGGGCGGAAGCGGGTGGGCGTACTGGGTACCCGCTTCACCATGGACGGCCACGTCTACCCGGAGGCGCTGGCCGCGCAGGGCCTGGAGGCGGCGGTTCCGGGCGCCGTCGACCGCGAGGCCGTCGACCGGATCATCTTCGAAGAGCTGGTGAACGGCGTGTTCACCGACGCGTCCAGGGAGGAGTACGTCCGGATCATCGGAAGGCTCGCGGCGGACGGGTGCGACGCGGTGGCGCTCGTCTGCACCGAGATCCCGCTGCTGATCACACCCGAGGTCTCACCACTGCCGACGCTCGACTCGACCCGGCTGCTCGCGCGGGCGGCCTTCGAGGTCTGCGTGGGCCGGCGCCCCCTCCCGACCTGGCGAGGCGGCACACCCCACTGACCGGCCGCACCGGAAGCCGCCCCACGGAAGCGGCCCGGCGCAGCCCGGACCCGACCGACCCCGGCCATGCCCCGGCCCCTGACCAGCCCGAAACCATCACCACGCCGCGCCGGCCCCGCCCCTAGACCGGCCCGGCACCGACCTCAGCCCCGCCCGGAATCTCCGTCCCCCGTTGGGGAGACCGGCGCAGGGAAGGTCGGTGCCGGGCCACCCGAAACCCGTTGAGCTGCTGACTTTCTCATCAGTCAGGACCTCAATCCTCACCACTCTTCACCCGAAAAGACCGTGATTGCAGGGTTCTGCTCCACGACAACTCCCGAAAGAGGATTGCGCTTATCTCAACACTGCTCTAGAGTCACTGACCATGCAGCAACAGCCCGGGAGCCGCGTCGCCGACAACGGCGGGGACGTGGCGGAGCGCGTACGGCAGGTGATCGGCGAAGCCGGTTGCAGCCAGCGGGAGTTCGCCCGGCAGATCGTCATGGATCCGTCGAAGCTCTCCCGTTCGCTGAGCGGCAGCCGCCGCTTCACTGTCGCCGAGCTCGCCCGCATCGCCGATGCGGGCGACGTGGACGCCGCCTGGCTGCTCGGTTCCGGCGCGGGGACGGCCCCCGAGCCCGCCCCCGTGCCGGAACCGTCGAGTGCTGCACGTGCTGCGGCGGCCGCCGCCCCCGACGGCGGCCGCCCGCTGCAGATCGTGCGGGAGACCGTTCGTCTCATCGCGGAGAACGGGTTCCACGCCGTGCGCGTCGCGGACATCGCCGAGGCGTGCAGGACGAGCACCGCTGCCATCCACTACCACTTCCCCGGCCGTGCCGAACTGCTCGAAGCAGCAGTGCGGTTCTGCATGGACGAGGACACGGCGCGCCGCGACGAGCGGACCGCCGAGGTGGCCAACGCCGCCGATGAACTGCGCCAGTTGATCGAGCTGCAGATGCCCCGTACGGAACAGCAGCGCCAGCAGTGGATGGTGTGGCTGGACCTGTGGGCGGAAGCGGTCCGCTCGACGGCGCTGGGCCAGGTGCACGCGCACTACTACGGGCAGTGGCGTACGACCGTCGCCGACGTGATCCGGCGGGGCGTCGCCCAGGGCGTCTTCCGTGGCGTCGACCCGGAGTTCACCGCGCTGCGCCTGACCGCGTTGATCGACGGTCTCGCCGCTCAGGTGCTCGCGGCCGCCCCGGCGGGCGGTGGCGGCACGAGTTGCGAGGACATGCACACCGCACTGACCGCCTACGTCGACACGGAGCTGTCCACGTAACGGCGCGCCCGCGCGCCCGCCACGGCACCCGCCGTACCCCGAGACCCCCGGCCCGAGACCGCACTCACCACCCGCACCTCGACACGTCACGCCGCACCACGTCACGCCTCGACGCCCCGCGTACCGAGCCCCGCTCCGTACCGCTCCGCAGCACCGCATCCCCACGCGTCACGCCGCGCCGCTCCATCACACTCCGCATATCGCACGCGCCCCCGGCAGGCCCGATTCACGCCTTTTGTGACGTGAGCCGGCCGTCGTCGCCGGGCCGCACCACGCACGCGTCACCCCGCCGAACGCCCTTGCCCTGGCACCCCCTTGCCCGGGGCGGCCGGCCCGTACAGCCAGATGTCCGCACACCCCGCACACCCGTCACGGAGGTATTGCCATGCCCATGAACGACTCGGTCATCATCACCTGCGCCCTGACCGGCGCCGGTGACACCGTCAGCCGCAGCCCGCACGTCCCGGTCACCCCGGAGCAGATCGCCGCCTCCGCGGTCGAGGCCGCCGAGGCGGGCGCCGCGGTCGTGCACATCCACGTCCGCGACCCCGAGACCGGCGCGCCCTCCCGCGACCCGAAGCTGTACCGCGAGGTCGTGGAGCGGGTGAAGGAGACCGGCACCGACGTCGTCATCAACCTGACCGCCGGCATGGGCGGCGACCTCGTGCTCGACGCCGACCAGCCGCTGGAGAAGGGCGCGCAGCCCGGCACCGACCTGGTGGGCGGCCTGGACCGGCTGCCGCACGTCGAGGAGCTGCTCCCCGACATCTGCACGCTGGACTGCGGCTCGCTGAACTTCGGCGACAACCTCTACATCTCCACGCCGGAGATGCTCCGCAAGGGCGCCAAGCGCATCCAGGAGCTGGGCGTGCGGCCCGAGTTGGAGATCTTCGACACCGGCCAGCTGTGGTTCGCCAAGCAGCTGCACGCCGAGGGCCTGCTGGACGACCCGTCGGTGTTCCAGCTGTGCATGGGCATCCCGTGGGGCGCCCCGCCGGAGCCCGAGGTGCTGCAGTCGATGGTCAACTTCCTGCCCGAGGGCGCCCAGTGGGCCAGCTTCGCGCTGGGCCGGATGCAGATGCCGTGGGTGGCGCAGTCCATCCTGCTCGGCGGCAACGTCCGCGTCGGCCTGGAGGACAACCTGTACCTCAGCAAGGGCGTCAAGGCGACGAACGGCCAGCTGACGGAGCGCGCGGTGCAGATCACCGAGCTGCTCGGCGCGAAGGTCGCGACGCCGGCCGAGGCCCGCGAGCGCCTCGGCCTCAAGCCCCGCAAGTAAGCCCCGCGGGCAACTCCCGCACCCTTCCCCGTACGTGAGGAGGCCGGGGCCGCCCCGCCCCCGGGCGCCCCGGCCGTCTCCGGGGCACGCACCGCCCCGTCACACCCCGCATCCCCGTTAGGACTCACTCACCATGTCTGACACCCCGAACCTCTTCCCCCGGCCCGAGGACGTCCGCCGCGTCGCCTGTGTCGGCGCGGGCGTCATCGGCGGCGGCTGGGTCGCCCACTTCCTGGCCCGCGGTTACGACGTGACCGCCTGGGACCCGGCGCCCGACGCCGAGGCCAAGCTGCGCTCCCTGGTCGACGCCGCCTGGCCCGCGCTGGAGCAGCTCGGCCTGGCCGAGGGTGCCTCGGCGGACCGGCTGACGGTCCTGCCCACGCTCGAAGAGGCCGTCACCGACGCGCAGTTCGTGCAGGAGAGCGCCCCGGAGAAGCTGGAGCTGAAGCGCGACCTGCTGGCGAAGCTGGACGCGGCCACGCCCAAGGGCGTCGTCATCGCCTCGTCGACCTCCGGCTACCCGATGACGGACATGCAGACGGAGGCCGCGGACCCGAGCCGGCTGCTCGTCGGTCACCCGTTCAACCCGCCGTACCTGATCCCGCTGGTCGAGGTCGCGGGCGGCGAGAAGACCGACTCGGCGGCCGTCGAGTGGGCCTCGCGCTTCTACGACGTCGCGGGCAAGTCGGTCATCACCATGGAGCGCGAGCTGCCCGGCTTCATCGCGAACCGGCTGCAGGAGGCACTGTGGCGCGAGGCCCTGCACATGGTCGCCAACGGCGAGGCCACGGTGAAGGAGATCGACGACTCGATCACCGAGGGCCCGGGCCTGCGCTGGGCGTTCATGGGCCCCTGCCTGACGTTCGCGCTCGCGGGCGGCGAGGGCGGCATGGGCCACATGCTGGACCACTTCGGCCCCTCGCTGAAGTCGCCGTGGACCCGGCTGGAGGCCCCGGAGCTGGACGCCTCGCTGCGTGACGCGATGGTCGACGGTTGCGACGAGGCGGCCGCCGGGCGCACCATCGCGGACCTCGTCGCAGAGCGCGACCAGGGCGTCATCGACGTCCTGCGCGCCACCGGCCGCCTGCCGCAGCAGGCGGGCAAGCAGAGCAGTGAGGGAGACGCATGAGCGACGCAGCACCGGCCACCCGGCTGCCGTTCTTCGAGCAGACCGTGCGGCCCGAGTGGATCGATTACAACGGGCACATGAGCGAGGCGTTCTACGTCCTCGTCTTCGGGCACGCCACGGACGCCATGATGATCGAGACGGGTCTCGACTCCGCCTACCGCGAGCGCACCAACTGCTCGCTGTACACGGCCGAGGCGCACGTCCGGTATCTCGACGAGGTCAGCGAGGGTGCTGAACTCACCGTCCGTACGCGGATTCTCGGCGTCGACGCGAAGAAGGTCCGCTTCGCGCACGAGATGTACGTCGGCACCCCGGAGGAGTCCGAGGGCCCGGTGGCGACGACGGAGCTGCTCGGCATCCACGTCGACCAGGGCGCCGGACGCGCGGCGCCGCTGCCCGAGGAGGTACGCGAGCGGCTCGCGGCCCTGACGGAGGAGCTCCCCGAGTGGGCGGGCCGCTCCATCGCCACGGTCCCGCGCCCCCGCGCCTGACCCGGCATCGCCCGCCCGGTCCGAAGCGACCCGCCCCGCGGCCCCCGACGCGTCCTCGCGCCGGGGGCCGCGGCCGTGTGTGACGGACGTCCGGTTGACGGCGGCTCGGCGGGCCTTCCTAGAATGGGGCGCATGACGGCGCACACCTCTTCCCCGCTCGGACGCTTCGGCGTGCCGTGGCGGCGCGGGTGTGAGCGCTCCGGTCGGTAGCTGCGCGACAGCGTCATCCCAGCTGTCCCCAGACCCACCGGACCGTGCTCTTGGCCGTTCCGGGCCGCTCTTCCCGGCCCGTTCCCGGCCGATCCCGGTTCCCTGACCCCGGACCATTCCGGCGCCCGACGCCCTCGGCCCCACCTCCTCGGCACCCGCCGTGACCCTCCGCGACGGCCTTTGCGGCCCGTCGCACCGGTCGCCGGTGCCGTGCGGACCGCCGTCGTCGTCGGCCGCCGTGAGACGAAGGATCACCATGAGCCTCACCACCCACGCCACGACCACCCCCGCCTCCGTATCCCCCGCCGCCCCCGGCACCCCGGATTCCGCCCCGGCGTCCGAGCCCGCCCCCGTCCGGCAGCAGCAGCCCCTGCGGGAGGCGCGGGTGCCCGAGGGCGGGATGTACGAGGGGCGCCGTACGCTCCGTCGGGTGCCCGAGGGGTGGGAGGACCGCCCGTACGAGCGCTTCGAACTCGTCCCGCAGGGGCGCATCATCGGTGCCGAGATCCGCGGCATCGACCTGTCGACGCCGGTGACGCCCGCGCTGCGCGAGGAGTTGAACCGTGCCCTGCTGGAGTGGAAGGTGCTCTTCTTCCGCGGCCAGAACATCACCTCCGAGCAGCAGCGGGACTTCGCCGCGCACTGGGGCGAGCTGGAGACCAACCCGCTGCTGGCGCGCGGCCAGTCGGAGCAGGTCGCCCGGTTCGACAAGGGCGGCGACGCGACGCCGACGTTCGAGAACGTCTGGCACGCGGACGTCACCTTCCGTGAACGCCCGGCGCTGGGCGCGGTGTTGCAGCTGCGCGAGGTCCCGGAGGTCGGCGGCGACACCATGTGGGCCGACATGGCCGCCGCGTACGACAACCTGCCCGAGGAGGTGAAGGAGCGGATCGACGGCGCCACCGCGATCCACGACTTCATCCCCGGTTTCACCCGCTTCTACGGCCCGGAGAAGCTGGCCCCGCTCCAGGACGAGTTCCCGCCCGTCGAGCACCCGGTGGTGCGGCGGCACCCGGAGACGGGCCGGAAGATGCTCTTCGTCAACACCTCCTTCACGACCCGCATCGTCGGCATGGACCGTACGGAGAGCGACCGGCTGCTGAGCTATCTGACGCGGCAGGCGCACGTGCCGGAGTACCAGGTGCGGTTCCACTGGCAGGCGGGCGACATCGCGTTCTGGGACAACCGCGCGACGCAGCACTACGCCGTCGACGACTACGCGCCGCAGCGCCGCGTCGCCGAGCGCGTGGCCATCGCGGGCGACCGCCCGTTCTGACGGGTGAGAGCGCGGCGGCCTCCGTGTCTCAACGGCCCGGGGGCCGCTGCGCCCCGTCGCCCATCTCCCGCATCACCTCGGCGAATTCCTCCGCCGTGAAGGGCGGCGCGGGCAGCGGCCCGGCGTCCGCGCGGGCGGGCGTGCGGAGCCCGTCGAGCAGCAGCGCGAGGTGGCGCCGCCAGGCGCCGGGGACGACGGCGGCGGTGGCGGGGACGGCGCGGCCGAGTGCGGCGAGCGAGAAGAGCAGGTCCTCGGGGGTGACGTCCTCGCGCATCGTGCCCTGTTCCTGGGCCCGGGCCATGAGTCCGCCGACGGTGGCGCCGTGGTGTTCGCGCAGCCGTTCCAGCGAGGGGACGCCGGAAAGTCCCGTCGTCATCAGGTCGTTGGCGCCCTTGTCGAGGGCGAGCCCCTCGAAGATGTACTCCAGGTAGTCGGCGAGGCCCTGCCAGGCGTCCTCGGCCGCGCGGGCCTGCTCGCCGCGTTCCAGGGTGGCGCCCAGCGACTCGTGGAAGACGGCCTCGATCAGCGCGGCGCGGTCGGGGAAGCGCCGGTAGACGGTGGCGTTGCCGACTCCGGCGCGGCGGGCGACGGCGTCCAGCGGGGCCTCGACGCCCTGTTCCGCGTAGATCTCCCGGGCCGCGGCGAGGATCAGTTCCCTGTTGCGCTGCGCGTCCCGTCTCATGAGCGGCAACCCTACCGCAAGCGAGGACCACTCCCCACTTCCTGTTACGCTCACTGCGTCAGCGAAACGGGGACGGCTCCCCGTTTCGTCCGGGCGTTGCGGCCGCACGGCCGAGAGGGGACCGCACCATGACCGACCAGCCGAACCCGAACGGGCACGCGCAGCAGGCGGGTTCACCGCATCCGGCCCTGCCCGAGCCCGTCGATCTCGGCGCGCTCGCGCGGGAGCTCGGCGAGGCCGGCGACTTCCTCGCCGACCCGCGCCCCGCCTTCGCCGAGCTCCTCTCCCGGGGCCCGGTGCACCGCGTCCTCGTACCGGAGGTCGCGGACCCGGCCTGGGTCGTCGTCGGGCACGCCGAGGCCCGCGCCGCGCTCGCCGACCCGCGCCTGTGCAACGACATCCGCCACTCGCGCGGCTGGCAGGACGACGGGGGCCACGCCGTCGGACGGAACCTGCTCCAGGTCGACCCCCCGGACCACACCCGGCTGCGCAGGCTGGTGGCCGGAGAGTTCACCGCGCGCCGCATCGGCCGGCTGCGGCCCCGCGTCCAGGAGATCACCGACGAGCTGCTCGACGCCGCGCTCCCGGCGGGCCACGGCGACCTCGTCGAGGCGCTGGCCGAGCCGCTGCCGATCATCGTGATCTGCGAGCTGCTGGGCGTCCCGGCGGCGGACCGGACCGAGTTCCGCGACTGGTCGCAGGAGATCGTCGCACCCACCAGCCCCGAGGCGGGCGGCGCCGCCTCGCAGCAGATGGCGGTCTACCTCTCGGGGCTGATCGAGGAGAAGCGGAAGCACGGCGGCGACGACCTCCTCGCCGCCCTCGTCCGCACCCACGACGCCGACCCCGCCGGGGAAGGGGAGCCCGAGCAGCTGTCGGACGCCGAACTGCTCGGCATGGCCTTCCTGCTGCTCGTCGCGGGGTACGAGACGACCGTCGGCCTCATCGGCAACGGCGTCCGCTCGCTGCTGGAGCACCCGGAGCAGCTGGCCGCGCTGCGCGCCGACC
Source organism: Streptomyces sp. HNM0574 (assembly GCF_012726235.1). Taxonomy (GTDB): domain Bacteria; phylum Actinomycetota; class Actinomycetes; order Streptomycetales; family Streptomycetaceae; genus Streptomyces. The sequence goes on along the minus strand of NZ_JAASAH010000017.1, from coordinate 60,892 downwards.
CCACGCTGACCGAGAGCGCGGTGGAGGAGATGCTGCGGTACGACGGCCCGGCGCTGATATCGGCGTTCCGCTTCCCCTCCGAGCCGGTGGAGCTGGGCGGCGCGCACATCCCGGCGGGCGATCCGGTGATCGTCGCGTTCGGCGCGACGGGCCACGACCCGGAGCGGTTCGCGCGCCCGGAGAGCTTCGACATCCGGCGCGCGCAGGGAAGCGGCGGCCACCAGGGCTTCGGGCACGGCGTGCACCACTGCCTGGGCGCCCCGCTCGCGCGCCTGGAGGCGACGGTGGCCGTCGGCACGCTGCTGCGCCGCTGCCCGGACCTGGCCCTGGACGCCGACCCGGCGGACCTGACCTACCGGCGCCCCGGCCTGCTGCGCGCCCTGACCACCCTGCCCGTACGCTTCGGCGCCTGACCCGCGGCGGGGCTTTCGTCCGGCCGCTTCCGGCTGACCGGTTTCTGTCCGGTTCCCGCCGGTTGCGGCCGGATCTGACCGAAGAGTGAGATCGGGCGGCCATTCGGCGTTGCGCCCGTGGCGCGGGCCGCGCGGCGTCAGTACGTTCATCCCAACGAACCCAGCGTTCCTGCCGGTTGGGAGAGCCGAATGCCGTTGACCGTCCCGCCGTCGTCGTCCCCCCGCGTCGTGGCACCCCCACCCGCCCGTGCGGGGCGCGCCGTCCGGCGTCCGGGCGCGGTGGCCACCGCCGTCGTGGTGGTGACCGCCTCGCTGGCGCTGACCAGTCCGGCCGCCGTCGCGGCGCCCGCCGCCGGCGGCCCGGCGGACGGGGCGCGGGGCGGGGCGCCGGGCGATCTGGTGTCCGTCGAGCGCAGCGGGTTCCGCACCTCGCCCAACGCGCCCTCGTCGACGGCCGCTTGGAAGATCCGCTACCGCTCGACCGACGCGCGGGGACGGCCGAACATCGTCTCCGGCACCGTCATCGTCCCCTCGGCGACGCCGCGCGACCGCCCGGCCGGCCCGCGCCCGCTGGTCTCGTACGCCGTGGGCACCGTCGGCATGGGCGACCAGTGCGCGCCCTCGCGCACCTTCCCCCGGGGCAAGGCCGTGGAGGCCCCGTTGATCAACGGCGCGCTGGCCCGCGGCTGGGCCGTCGCCGTCACCGACTACGAGGGGCTCGGCACCCCGGGCGACCACACCTACACCGTCGGCAGCGCGGAGGGCCACGCGGTGCTGGACGCGGCGCGCGCCGCCCAACGCCTGCCGCAGGCACAGCAGTCGGGCGTCTCCAGTACCTCGCCGGTCGGGCTGATGGGCTACTCGCAGGGCGGCCAGGCGAGCGGCTGGGCCGCCGAGCTGCACCGTGCCTACGCGCCGGAGCTGGACGTGCGGGGCACGGCGAGCGGCGGCGTACCGGCCGATCTGGCGCAGCTGGTCGAGGACAACGACGGCGGGGACGACGCGGGCCTGGTGCTGATGGCGGCGCTGGGCCACGACGCCGCGTTCCCCTCGCTGAAGCTGCACAGCTACCTGAACGACGAGGGCAGGCGCCTCGCGACGTACATGCGCACCCACTGCGTGGCCGACAGCACCGAGGCGGGCGCGGGCAAGCGCATGGCGGACCTCACCGAGGGCGCTCCGCTGGACCGCCCGGAGTGGCAGCGCAGCCTCCGCGCCGACCTGCTCGGCACCAAGGGCCCCGACCACCCGGTGTACGTCTACCACGGCACGGGGGACGAGCTGATCCCGTCCGAGCTCGGCGAGCGGCTGCGGGACTCCTGGTGTGCGCGGGGCGTCGCGGTGCGGTGGCAGACGTACCCGAAGCAGAAGCACTTCGCGACGGCGTTCATGGGTTCGGGCCCCGCGATGAACTGGCTGGCGAAACGGTTCGCGGGCCTCCCGGCCGACGACAACTGCCGCTGACGGGCCCGCGACGACGGCCCGGAGCAGGGACGGCACCCTGCTCCGGGCCGTCGTCGCGCCGGGTTCAGCGGCTGCCGTACAGCTTCTCGATCCGGTCCGCGTAGTCGCGGGCGATGGCGTCCCGCTTGAGCTTCATCGACGGGGTCAGGTGGCCGCCCTCCTCGGTGAAGTCCTCCGGGAGCACGGCGAAGGCGCGGATGGACTCGGCGCGGGAGACGAGCGTGTTCGCCTCGTCGACGGCCTGCTGGAGGTTGCGCAGCAGGTCCTCGTCCTCGGCCAGTTGCGCCGGGGACAGCGCCTGCTTCTTGTGCATCTGCTGCCAGTGCGCGAGCCCGTCCGGTTCGAGGGTGATCAGTGCCGTGATGTACGGCCGGTTGTCGCCGACGACGAGGCACTGGCTGACCAGCGGGTGGGCGCGCAGCCAGTCCTCCAGCGGCGCGGGGGCGAGGTTCTTGCCGCCGGAGGTGATGATCAGGTCCTTCTTGCGGCCGGTGATGGTGAGGTACCCGTCCTCGTCCAGCGCGCCGAGGTCGCCGGTGGCGAACCAGCCCTCCTCGTCGGTCCCCGGCACGGCGGTCTGCCGGGCCGCGTCCCAGTAACCGGCGAACACGTTGCCGCCCTTGAGCAGCACCTCGCCGTCGTCGGCTATCCGCACGGCGGTGCCCGGCATGGGCCAGCCGACCGTCCCGATCCGGGGTTTGAGCGGCGGGGTGCAGGTGGCGGCCGCGGTGGTCTCGGTGAGCCCGTAGCCCTCGTACACCGAGATGCCCGCGCCCTCGTAGAACGCGCCGAGCCGGTGGCCGAGCGGGGAGCCGCCGCAGATGACGTGCCGGCAACTCCCGCCGAGCGCCGCCCTGATGCGGCGGTAGACCAGGACGTCGTACAGCCCGCGCGCGGCACGCGTCCCCGCGCCCGGCCCCTTGCCCCGTCCGTGCTCGCGCTCCTCGACGGCCTGCCCGTAGCGCTGCGCGATCCGCGAGGCCCGGTCGAAGGAGGCCCCGCGGCCCATCTTCTCCGCGGTGGCCCGGCCGGTGTTGTAGACCTTCTCCAGGACGTACGGGATGCCGAGCAGGAAGGTCGGCCGGAATCCGGCGAGGTCGGCGAGGAGGTCCTCGGTCTGGATGCTGGGCGCGTGCCCGAGGCGGACCCGGGCGCGCATGCAGCCGATGGCCACCATCCGGCCGAAGACGTGCGAGAGCGGCAGGAAGAGCAGCGTGGCGGCGGTTTCCGCGCTGACGGTCCGGAACACCGGGTGCAGGAACTCGATGTTGTTGTCGACCTCGGCGAAGAAGTTGCCGTGCGTGAGCACGCAGCCCTTGGGCCTGCCGGTGGTGCCCGAGGTGTAGATCAGCGTGGCGACGTCACCGGGGCCGCGTGCCGCGCGGGCGCGGGTGACGGCGTCCGCGTCGAGCGCGCGTCCGGCGTCGGCGATCTGGGCGAGCGCCCCGGTGTCCAGCTGCCACAGGTGCTCCAGGGCCGGGACGTTGCCGCGCTCGGCGGACAGCATCCTGGCCTGCTCCACGTTCTCGACAGCGCAGGCCCGCACGCCCGCGTCCTGCAGGATGTGCCGGGCCTGCGCGGCGGACGAGGTCGGGTAGACGGGGACGGTGACGAGCCCGGCGGCCCAGGAGGCGAAGTCGAGCAGCGTCCACTCGTACGTCGTCCGCGCCATGATGGCCAGCCGGTCGCCGGGGGCGAGCCCGTACGCGATCAGGCCGCGCGCCAAGTCGCTCACCTCGACGGCGAATTCGGCGGCCGTCACGTCCTGCCAGGTGCCGTCGGGCCGCTTGCGGCTGAGCACGGTGTCGCCCGGGGCCTCGGCGGCGTTCCGGAAGGGGATGTCACCGAGCGTGCCGCGGGTGACCCGCGGCGCGAGGGGCGGCACGGAAGCTTCGCGGACGGTGCCGTTCCGCACCTCCTTCGCCGGTTCGACGAGCGCGGGAACGGCGGCGGACGGTGCGGCACTTGCCTGCTGTGACGACACGGGCGGCTCCTCTCGATGACGTGCACGATCTGCTGCTACGAGGCCGCGGGCCGGGGCGTGAGGCCCCGGGCCGGGGTATGGAGGCCCCGGGCCGGGGGCGTGCGGGGTACGGGCACGCCCCCGGCCCGGGACGTTTCAGCGGGCCGGAGGGGTCAGGCCCGTTCGAGGACGGCCGTCACCCCCTGGCCCCCGGCGGCACAGAGGGAGATCAGGCCACGTACGGGCGCGGGTTCGGGCGCCTCGTCGGGCTCCGCGTCCTCGGCTGCGTCCGCGCCCTCGTCCTCGGCGGCGGAGGTCTCCTCGGCGTCCTCCGCGTCCTCGTCCGGGTGCTCCGCGAGGAGCTTGGCCAGCGTGGCGACGATCCGGGCGCCGGTGGCGGCGAAGGGGTGGCCGGTGGCGAGCGAGGAGCCGGTGACGTTGAGGCGCTCGCGGTCGACGGGTGCCAGGCCCTGCTTCTCCCAGGCCGCGAGGGTGGCCAGCACCTGGGAGGCGAACGCCTCGTGGATCTCCACGAACGCGAAGTCCTCGATGCCGAGTCCGGCGCGCTCCAGCATCCGCGGCACCGCGTACGCGGGCGCCATCAGCAGGCCCTCGGGCTCGCTTCCGGACTCCCCGGCGAAGTCGACGGCCCCGGTCTCGAAGAAGGTCAGGTAGGCCAGCGGCTTCAGCCCGCGCTCCTCGGCCCACTCCTCGCTCGCGAGCAGGACGGTGGCGGCGCCGTCGGTGAGCGGTGTCGAGTTGCCCGCCGTCATCGTCGCCCCGCCCGTGTCCTCGCCCTGCGCGGGCAGCCCGAACACCGGCTTCAGCTGGGCGAGTTTGGCCACCGAGGTGCCGGGCCGCAGATTCTGGTCGCGGGCCAGGCCGTTGAACGGGACGACGAGGTCGTGCAGGAAGCCGCTGTCGTAGGCGGTGGCCAGCCTGCGGTGGCTGGTGGCGGCGAGCTCGTCCTGCTCCTGCCGCGTGATGCCCCACTCCAGCGCGGTGCGCGCGGCGTGCTCGCCCATGGAGAGGCCGGTGCGCGGCTCGGCGTTGCGCGGGATGTCGGGGACGAGGTGGCGCGGCCTGATCCGGGCGATCTCCCGGGCCCGTTGCGGGACGCTCTTCGCCCGGCGGGCGGCGAGGAGGATGCGCCGCAGCCGGTCGTTGACGCCGAGCGGGGCGTCGCTCGCGGTGTCGGCGCCGCCCGCGATCCCGGCGTCGATCTGCCCGAGGGCGATCTTGTTGGCGACGGCGATGACGGCCTGGAGGCCGGTGCCGCACGCCTGCTGGATGTCGTACGCGGGGGTGCGCGGGTCGAGCCGGGACGCCAGTACGGTCTCGCGCGCGAGGTTGAAGTCGCGGCTGTGCTTGAGCACGGCACCGGCGGCGAACTCGCCCACGGCGCGCTCGCCTTCGAGACGGAAACGCTCGACGAGCCCGTCGAGCGCCGCGGTGAGCATGTCCTGGTTCGAGCAGGTCGCGTACGGGCCGTCCGCACGCGCGAAGGGGATGCGGCTGCCGCCGACGACGGCGACGCGGCGCGTCGTGAGCGAACCTCTGCGGCCGTTGGAACTCATCCTCGACCAAACTCCTGACCTGAAAGTAACCTTACTCGGAAGTAAATTTACGCGAGCCCGAGGAGTTGGGGAATGGCCGACCACTACCTTCGTTGGACCCGTACAGGCCCCGGCCGCTTCCTCTCCCGCCGGCTCGGCCTCCCCCGGCCCACCCCGCTCCACCGGTGGTCGGCGGACCGGGAACGGCTGGAAGGCGGCCCACTGCTGCACCTCACCCCCGTACCGTCACGCATCGCCGCAGGCGGAACGGGCGCCGAGGAGCTGGCAGTTGCGCTCGGCGGCTGCGGACTCCCGGTCCGCACGGAGGCCGAACCGGGGGTGCGCCACGCCGCCGTGGTCGTCGACGCTACGGGGGTCACCACCGTCGCGGAGCTGCGGGGTGTGCACGCGGCGCTGCACCCGGTCATGCGCGCGCTCGCCGAGTGCGGCCGGATCGTCGTCCTCGGCTCGCGGCCCGACCCGCTGGACCACCATCAGGCCGCCGCGCAGCAGGCGTTGGAGGGCTTCGTCCGCTCGCTCGGCAAGGAGACCGGCGGCGGCCGCACCGTCCAGCTGCTGCGCTTCGCGCCGGGCGCCGGTCCGGCCGACGCGTCCTCCACGCTCGGCTTCCTGCTGTCCCCGAAGTCCGCCTACGTCAGCGGACAGGTGATCGAGATCGGCGCCGACCCCGCGGCGGCCCCCGCCGACGCACCGGCCGACCCGGCCCGCCCGCTCGCCGGACGCACCGCGCTGGTGACGGGCGCGGCCCGCGGCATCGGCGCCTCCGTCGCGGCGACGCTGGCCAGGGACGGGGCGCACGTCATCTGCCTGGACGTCCCGCAGGCCGGGGAGGAGCTCACCACTCTCGCCCGCGAACTCGGCGGCAGCGCGCTGACCTTGGACATCACGGCCGAGGACGCGGGCGAACGCCTGGTCGCCGCGCTGGCCGAGGACGGGCACGGGGGCCGGGCCGCGCTGGACGTCCTCGTGCACAACGCGGGCATCACCCGGGACCGCAGGCTCGCCAACATGGGCGCCGACCGCTGGGACGCGGTGCTGGAGGTCAACCTCGACAGCGTGCTGCGCACCACGGACCACCTGCTCAAGGCCGGAGCACTGCCGTCCGGTACGGGGCGGATCATCGCCACCGCCTCCATCGCCGGGATCGCGGGCAACACCGGGCAGACCAACTACGGCGCGAGCAAGGCAGGCGTCATCGGCCTCGTCCGCTCCCTCGCCCCGCGCGCCGCAGCGGAGCACGGGGTGACCGTCAACGCGGTCGCCCCCGGCTTCATCGAGACGAAGATGACGGCCGCCGTCCCGCTGTTCATCCGCGAGGCCGGACGCCGGATGAACTCCCACGCGCAGGGCGGGCTTCCGGTCGACGTCGCGGAGACCACCGCCTGGTTCGCGCGGCCCGGCTCGTACGCCGTCAACGGGCAGGTCGTCCGCGTCTGCGGGCAGAGCCTGCTCGGCGCCTGAGGGAAGGGGGAACCGGAATGACCGTGCAGCATCTGAGGACCCCGCCGCGGCTGTCCGTGGAACTCGCCCGCGGCGGCCTCGGCTCCCTGCGCAAGCGCGGCCCGTACACCGGCGCCCGCCTGCCCGAGACCCAACTCGTGCTGCGGGAGGCCCCCGTGGACGAGGCCAGGATGCGCGCCTACGCCCGCGTCTGCGGCTTCCCGGCGGCCGGCGCCGGCGGCGGGCCCCAGCTCCCGCCCACCTATCCGCACATCCTGGGATTCCCGCTGGCCATGCGGCTGATGGCGGGCCGCGGCTTCCCCTTCCCGGTGCTCGGCCTGGTCCACACCGACATCGCGCTCACCCAGCGGCGGCCCCTGCGCGCCGACGAGCGCCCGGAGATCGCGGTGTACGCGGACGGGGCCGCTCCGCACCGGCGCGGCACCCGGTTCGGGATGGTCACCGAGGCCAGGACCGACGGCGAACTCGTCTGGCACTCACGGAGCACCTACCTCTGCCGCCACCGCACCGGACCCGAAGCGGAACCCGAACAGCCGTCCCGGGAAAGGGACTCCGCCCCGCTTCCGGTACGGGAGACCTGGGACCTGCCACCCGGCCTGGGACGCCGCTACGCGGCCGCCTCCGGCGACCGCAACCCGATCCACCTGCACCCGCTCACCGCCCGCCTGTTCGGCTTCCCCCGCCACATCGCGCACGGCATGTGGACCTTCGCCCGCTGCCTCGCCGCCGCCGGCACGGCCGCCGACGGACGGCTCGACGTCACCGCCCGGTTCACGGCGCCCCTGCCGCTCCCCGCGGCCGTCACCTACGGCACCTCGGCCGACGGCACCGCCTTCGAGGTCCGCGGCGACGGCGAACGGGCCGCGCGCACGCACCTCACCGGGACACTGCACACCGGGAGTTGAGGGCCCGCCCGCCGGGCCCCCGGGTACGCGCTCAGGACGAGGAGCTGTGTGCCGACGGGGTCCAGCGGGCGCCCTTCATCAGGTTCTCCAGGCCCGCCCAGCAGAAGTTCATCAGCGTCGCGGCGGTCTCCTTGGCCGAAGGCCCGTCGCCCTCCTGCCTGCCCGCCCGGTCGTTGGACCACCCGGCGAGCGACTCGGCCGCGCCCACCAGCGCGTGCGCGAGCCCCTCGACCTCGCGCTCGGCGAGTTCGCCGTCGCAGCCCGCGTCCCGCGCGGCCTGGCCCAGCAGTCCGCGCACCAGCTCGGTGACCTCGACCCGCATCGCCGCCACCTCGGCGGCGAACGGGCCGCCCGTCGTCCGCGCCCGGTGCAGCACCGCCCAGCCGTCGGGGTGCGCCGAGGTGTGCGCGAAGAACGCCGTGAGCCCGTTCCACAGCTGCCGGTCGGCGGAGACGCTCTGCTCGGCCGTGCCGACCCGTACGGCCTCGACCATCGCCGCGCCCTCGCGGCGGATGCAGGCCAGGAAGAGGTCCTCCTTGGACTTCATGTACAGGTAGACCAGCGGCTTGGAGACGCCCGCCGACTCGGCGATGTCGTCCATGGAGGCCATCTGGTAGCCGTGCCGCGCGAATCCGGCGACGCCCGCGTCCAGCATCTGCCGCTCGCGGACCGCCCGCGGCATCCGCTTGTGGCCCCCGCGACCGCCGCCGCCCTCGCCGTTCGCGCCGTCACCGCTGCTGCCGCGCCTGGCCGTGGTCCCCACTGCTGCGCCCTCCCCTTGCTCCCGTTACCCGCTCCCCCTCGTCCAGCCCGGCCGTCCACCCTACCGAGCCCTGCCCACCGGCCCGGCACGGCGAAGGGCGGCGGCCCCGGCGGCCGGATTCCTCCGGTGCCGGGGCCGCCGCCCTGCCGAGCGCGCCTTACATGTTGTTGTCGGCGTCCTCGCACTGCTTCGCCTTGGTCCGGTAGGCGTCGGCGTAGTGCGCGTGCAGCTGGGCCTTCTTCGTGTAGTAGTCGACCTTCTTGGGGCTCGGCTTGGCCTTCGCCAGCTCCTTCTTGCGGAGCTGCTTGTAGTCGGCCGCCTTGGCGTCGTGCTTCTTGGCCTTGTACCGCAGCTCGGCCGGCTTGCAGGTGATCGGCCCCGAGACGGCGGAGGCCGAGACGGCGGTGGTGCCGGCGGGCGTCGCGGCGACGGCCGCGCCGGCGCCGAGCGCCACGGGCCCGGTCGCGGCCACGGCGGCGACGGCCACGGATGCGAGGGTACGGCTGAACTTACCCATGAGCTGGGTCCTCCCGTTTGTTCCCGTCCGGGTACCGGAGGGTGGTGGTCCGCCACCCCTGCTCCGCGACCGCCGACGGCCCGCACGCTCCGTGCTCTCCCCCGGCGGGCCCGGCCGGGACCCGATGATCATCCGTCATCCTAGGGCGCCCGCGATCCGCCCCACAACGGAATACGCCGACCGCAGCAGACCCGTGACACAGCACCGCACCGGGCGAGGAAGGCCGCCAACTCCCCTGCCCGGCGCAGCTCTTGGCGGCGACCGCGGGCATCCCTAGGCCGCCGGGGCACCGTCCGCGGCCCTGCTCCGGCGGCCCGGTCCGGCTTCGCCCCCGCCCGCGGGCACCGGCGCGGACGCGGTCAGCCGCCGGATGTGCGGAACGGCCAGGGCGCCCAGGGTGGCGACGGTGATCAGGGCGCCGCACACCAGCAGCGCGGGTCGTGGCCCCATCGCGGCGGCGAGGGGTGCCGCCGCCAGCAGACCGAGCGGGCCGATCATGAAGCTGCCGAGCGCGTCGTAGGACGCGACCCGCGACAGCGACTCACGGGGGATCTCCCGCTGCATCGTCGTCTCGAACAGCACCCCGAAGGTGTTGAACCCGATGCCGAGCACCACGGAGCCCGCGACGACGGCGAACAGCGGCGCACCCGCCCCGAGCAGCAGCACCGGCACGGCCATGGCGAAGACCATGGGAGTGGCCACCAGCAACGGGCGGCGCGGGCGCAGGCGCAGCGAGATCACCACGCCGACGAGCGTGCCCGCCGACTGCCCGAGCAGGACCATCGACCAGCCGGGCGCACCGCCCATCTCCTCCTTGGCCACGACGGGGCCGAGCACCCCGTAGGCCGCCTGCATCGCCGAGGTCACGAGCGCGAACTGGAGCACCGTCACCCACAGCCAGGTCCGGCTGGAGAACTCCTTCCAGCCCTGGCGCAGGTCCGCGGCCATCGACGTCCGGCCGGCCTCGCGCGGGACGTTCTTCAGGCCCAGGGTGCTCAGCAGCACCGCCGAGAAGGCGAAGGCGGCACCGTTCGTGGCGAGCGCCCAGCCGGGGCCGACGAGGGCGACCATGCCGCCGGCCAGCGAGAGTCCGAGCAGCCGGCCCGCGTTCATGCCGAAGCGCAGCAGCGCGTTGGCGGGCTGCAGACGTTCCGGTGGCACCACGTCCGGGACGACGCCGGTGAGCGCCGGATAGTACAGCGCGAGGGAGACGCCGATGGAGACGGAGCAGACGACGACGGCCGCCACCGGCGGATTCCCGGTGAGGAACATGACGGCCAGAGCCCCGAAGGCCAGCGCCGACACCAGTTCGGCGCCCGTCATCAGCAGATGCCGGGGCACCCGGTCCGCGATCACGCCGCCGAAGAGCATCAGCGCGACCTCGGGAACGGTCTGCGCCGCCAGGACGAGGGTCAGGGTGCCGGCGGTGGCACCGGGCAGGTCGAGGACCGCGAACGTGAGGGCCACGGGCCCGAACGCCGATCCGAGGACGGAGATGGTGCGGGCCGTGAACAGCACCGCGAACCGCTTGTCACGTAACAGACTCAAGTCGCGCATCGGGCACCTTTCCAGCGCAGGACGACGCACGGGCCGAGGCGTGCGCCCCAACCGCCACGGCGATCCCGGCGGTTGGGAAGAGTCTTCAACCTGAAGTCCGCTTCAGGTCAAGCCCGGGCAGCCGAGGCAAGCAAAAACCCCGGCAGAGGGCGTCACCGCCCCCTGCCGGGGTCACCGCTTCGTACGGACCGTCCTGCCCTGGAGTGCTACGCGCCCGCCGGAGCCGGCACCGACGGCTTCTGGTCGGCGTGCGGGGCGGCGTCCTGGGAGCCGTCCTCGAAGGCGTCGTCGACGCTGAAGCTCTTCGCGCCGCGGAAGGCGTCCCGGTCCAGGACCTTCTCCCGGGCCGAGACGATCACGGGCACGACCACCTGGCCGGCCACGTTCGTCGCCGTCCGCATCATGTCGAGGATCGGATCGACGGCGAGGAGCAGGCCGACGCCCTCCAGCGGCAGGCCCAGCGTGGAGAGGGTCAGCGTCAGCATGACGGTGGCGCCCGTCAGACCGGCCGTCGCGGCGGAGCCGATGACCGAGACGAAGACGATGAGCAGGTACTCCTTGAGGCCCATGTCGACGCCGAAGAACTCACCGACGAAGATCGCGGCGATCGCCGGGTAGATGGAGGCGCAGCCGTCCATCTTCGTCGTCGAGCCGAAGGGCACGGCGAAGGAGGCGTACTCCTTCGGGACGCCGAGGCGCTCGGTGACCTTCTGGGTCAGCGGCATGGTGCCCACCGAGGAGCGGGAGACGAAGGCCAGCTGGATCGCGGGCCAGGCGCCCTTGAAGAACTGCAGCGGGCTGACCCGCGCGACGGTGCTCAGCAGCAGCGGGTACACGCCGAACAGGACGATCGCGCAGCCGATGTAGATGTCCGCGGTGAAGGTCGCGTACTGGCCGATGAGGTTCCAGCCGTAGTCCTTGATCGCGGTGCCGATCAGGCCGATGGTGCCGATCGGGGCGAGGCGGATGATCCACCACAGCGCCTTCTGCAGCAGCGCGAGGATCGCCTCACCGCCGCGCAGCAGCGGGGCCGCGGTGTCACCGAGCTTCAGCGCGGCGACGCCGACGACGACCGCCATGAACACGATCTGCAGCACCTGCAGCTCGGTGAAGGGCGTGATCACGTCCTTCGGGATGATCCCGGTGAGGAAGTCGAGCCAGGAGCCCGCCTCCTCCGGCTTGGCGGCGTCCTTGGCGGAGATGCCGGTGCCGGAGCCGGGGTTGGTGAGCAGGCCGATGACGAGGCCGATGGCCACGGCGATCAGCGAGGTCACCATGAACCACAGCAGCGTGCGGGTGGCCAGCCGTGCGGCGTTGTGCACGTTCCGCAGGTTGGTGATCGAGATGGTGATCGCGAAGAAGACCAGCGGCGCGACGGCCAGCTTCAGCAGCTGGACGAAGATCTCGCCGACCTTGTCGAGGGAGGTGCCGAGCCAGTCGACGCCCCAGGTGCGGGCCACCCAGCCGAGGGCGACACCGAGCACCAGACCGGCCAGGATCTGCGCCCAGAACGGGAAACGTATCCGGGATCTCGGCGTATCGGGCGTGGACTGGTCTTCGGACTCGGCGGTGGCCGCGCTCTCGGGCGCGGACGAGGACGAGGAGGATGACGACACGGACGGACTCCGGTGAGCTTCAGGGGTGTGGACGAAAGGCGGTGCAGCGCGCCGGAGAACGGTCCGGCCGCATAGTCGTGTGATACCTGCTCAGGCGCGCAGGCGACAGACCGCGGACAGACAGCGGCACAGATCGACGTGCAGCCGCGCCACGAGCCGCGCACTGCGCGGCTCGGAAGTGGGGGCTGCGGCAATCGTCATGGCGCTCACGCTAACACTCGGTCTTTTGTCTGCCCAAAGCTTCGCTTTGGTTCGCGGTCACGGAAACGCACAACACCCCGCCGGGGAAAGGCATTTCCCGACGGGGTGCGAAGCGGGTGTGACGAGCGTTACGTCAGGCCCGGGGCGAGCGGAGCGGGAGCGTCAGGCGACGCCGTCCTCCTGGCTCCGGTTGGCGGCCAGCCGCCCCTTGGCGCCCTCGACGCCGTTCACGATCTGCTCGGACATGGCGGCCCGCTGCTTCCGCAGCAGGACGAAGCTGAGCGGGGCCGAGATCACCAGCGCCAGCAGCACGACCCACAGCGGGTTGGAGTCGCCGATCCCGGCCGGGATCAGCCCGAAGTGCGCCAGGGCCCCGACGACGACGAGGCAGCCGACGAAGACCCCGACCCGCATCATCGTGTAGCGGAGCGTCGCGTGCGCGGTGCTCAAGCTGCTGCTCACTGCATTTCCTCTTCTGTCTGCTCGCCCGCCGCTCCGCCGAGCGGCAGCCACATGGTGATGTCGTCCCGGAAGTCGCCCGCACCGGCCCTGATGGCTCCGGGTACGCGGCCGACCTCGCGGTATCCGCAGGACGCGTAGAAGGCGTCGACGCCCGTACCGCCGCGGCACGTGAGCCGTATCGCCTCGATGCCCTCGTCCGCCCGGGCCGCTTCCGCGGCGGCGGCCATCAGGCCCCGACCCGCTCCCCGGCCCTGCAACGAGGGGTGCACCATCACGGTGTAGAGCCACACCCAGTGTCGCATCAGGCGATGTGCGTTGTACGTGAGGAATGCGGTGCCGACGACGTGACCTTCTTCATCCAGCGCCGCCACCAGCCGCACCCGCTCCTCCGCCATCGCGACGAGGTGCTTCAGCAGCTCGGGCCGGACGTCCTCGGGCGCCACGGGCGGCACGAAGCCGACCGCGCCGCCCGCGTTGGTGACGTCCGCCCACAGCCGCAGGATGTCGTCCTTCAGCTCCGGGGTGACCGGCGGATCGACGACGTACCGCACGGCCTCCCTGGTGGCGGTGGTGACCGTGGTCACGCTCACACCCGCATCGGCTGCGGCGACTCGCGCCGGGACGCGTCCGGGCCCTCGTACTCGTTGATGATCTCGTAGCGCGTGTTGCGCTCGACGGGACGGAAGCCCGCGTCGCGGATCAGGTCGAGCAGGTCCTCGCGGGTGAGCTTGTCGGGGGTGCCGAAGTTGTCCGCGTCGTGCGTGATCTTGTACTCGACGACCGAGCCGTCCATGTCGTCCGCGCCGTGCTGGAGCGCGAGCTGGGCGGTCTGCACGCCGTGCATGACCCAGAACACCTTCACGTGCGGCACGTTGTCGAACAGCAGCCGGGAGACGGCGAAGGTCTTCAGCGCCTCGGCGCCGGAGGCCATCGAGGTGCGCGCCTGGAGCTTGTTGCGGACCTTGCCGTCCTGCATGTCGACGAAGTCGTGCTGGTACCGCAGCGGGATGAAGACCTGGAACCCGCCGGTCTCGTCCTGGAGTTCACGCAGCCGCAGCACGTGGTCGACCCGGTGCCTGGGCTCCTCGATGTGCCCGTAGAGCATCGTCGAGGGCGTCTTCAGGCCCTTCTGGTGGGCGAGCCGGTGAATCCGCGACCAGTCCTCCCAGTGGGTGTCGTGGTCGACGATGTGCTGCCGGACCTCCCAGTCGAAGATCTCCGCGCCGCCGCCGGTGAGCGATTCGAGACCCGACTCGATGAGGATGTCGAGGATCTCGCTCGCGTCCATCCCCGAGATCTTCTCGAAGTGCTGGATCTCGGTCGCGGTGAACGCCTTCAGCGACACCGTGTCCGGCAGCACCTCCTTGAGGGCGCTGAGCGAGCGCGGGTAGTAACGCCAAGGCAGCGTCGGGTGCAGGCCGTTGACGATGTGCAGCTCGGTGAGCTTGTCGCCCTCCATGGCCTTCGCCAGGCGGACGGCCTCCTCGATGCGCATCGTGTACGCGTCCTTCTCACCGGGCTTCCGCTGGAAGGAGCAGTACGCGCACGAGGCCGTGCACACGTTGGTCATGTTGAGGTGGCGGTTGATGTTGAAGTGCACGACGTCGCCGTTCTTGCGCGTCCGCACCTCGTGGGCGAGCCCGCCCAGCCACGCCAGGTCGTCGGAGTCGTAGAGGGCGATGCCGTCCTCGCGGCTCAGCCGCTCACCCGCACGGACCTTCTCCTCAAGCTCGCGCTTGAGCCCAGCGTCCATCCCTCGCGCCTCCTCGCTTATCCGCTTCGCGCCCTTGCCTGCTTCGAGCCTTTGTCTGCTTCGAGCGCCTTGTCGAGACTACTCCCGGCCCTTCGCCGCTCCCGGGGCGGGGCGGCGGGCACCGGCGGCCTCCCGGCCCGCCCGGGTGCTTCAGTCCTGGTGCTGGGGCAGTTCGCCGACCCGGTTCTCCCACTTCGTGGACAGCACCATCGTCGTCCGCGTACGCGAGACGCCCTTGGTGCCGGACAGCTTGCGGATGATCCCCTCCAGGCCGTCCACGTCCGGGACCCGGACCTTGAGCATGTACGAGTCGTCCCCCGCGATGAACCAGCAGTCCTCGATCTCGCCGATGTCCCGCAGCCGCCCCGCGACGTCCTCGTGGTCGGTGGCGTCGGTCAGCTGGATGCCGATGAGCGCGGTGACGCCCAGGCCCAGGGACGGCGAGTCGACCGTCGCGCGGTAGCCGGTGATGACCCCGGCGGACTCCAGCCGGTTGATGCGGTCGGTGACGCTGGGGCCGGAGAGGCCGACCAGGCGGCCGAGTTCGGCGTAGGACGCGCGTCCGTTCTCGCGCAGTGCCTGAATGAGCTGCCTGTCCACTGCGTCCATGGTTCCGCGCGCCTTCCGTCCGTGGGGCTCCCTGAAACGTCCGGCTACGAATCTAAGGCATGGGGGTCCGCCGCCCGGCGCCAGCTCCCACCGAAGGGCGCTCAACGCACCGCAACGGTGACGCACTGTGACCCTCCGGGGTGTCCGCCCCGCACGCGCGGGCCGCGCGTACGCTCGGTGGCGTGAGCGAAACGACCCCCCGGAACCGGCGCACCCCCTGGGTCGTCGGCGTCTCCGGCGCCTCCGGGACCCCGTACGCCGCCGCCGTGCTGCGCGCGCTGCTGCACGCGGGAGAGGCGGTGGACCTCGTCGTCAGCCGGGCCGCGCGGCTGACGATTCTGGACGAGACCGGACACCCCTTCCGCGACGCGCACGCCCACGAGGACCTGCGCCGCTGGCTCGCCCGCGGCGCCGACGGCACCCCCGACGCCTTCGACCCGGACGTCTCCGGCGTACGCCACTGGGCCGCCGGCGACCTCGCCGCCGGACCGTCCTCCGGCAGCTACCCCGTCAAGGGCATGCTGATCGTCCCGGCCAGCACGGCCTGCGTGGCCGGGGTCGCGCTCGGACTGAGCAAGGACCTGCTCCAGCGCGCGGCCTCCGTCACGCTCAAGGAGCGCCGCCCGCTCGTCGTCGCCGTCCGCGAGACCCCGCTGAACGGGCAGACGCTGCGGCACCTGGTCACCCTCGACGACGCGGGCGCCGCCGTCGTCCCCACCTCCCCCGCCTTCTACGCGGGCGCGACGACGCTCCAGGACATGGTCGACTTCGTCGCCGGCCGCGTCCTCGACTCCGCCGACGTCCCGCACAAGCTCTACCGCCGCTGGGAAGGCGAACTCGGCGCGGGCAACGCCTCCTAGGGGGCGCGGGGAACTACGCGAGCAAGCACGACGCGCCCGCACCCCGCGACGCACGGACAGGCGCACCCCGTACTCGGCGTCAAGTCACCGCACCCGCGTCACGGACGCGGAACGCTCCGTGACCCCGCCCGCCCCGAATTGGCGCGACGGCGCGCAGATGTTGTTGTCTCGTCCCATGCGCTTCCCACGCTCCGGCTCCCCCGCAGCCCGCGCCCCGCGTCCCGCCCCCGGCACCGGCCCCCGCACCGGCCGGAGAGCACGGGCCGGCACCGCCGCCGTCGGCGCCGCGCTGCTCGGCGCCGTCACCGTCTCGGGCTGCGGCGCGGCCGAGCACGTGACGGCCGGGATGAAGGCGAAGGGCGCGCTGGAGACGCTCGGGAAGCAGTCCTCGGCCTCCTTCGTCGCCTCCGTCGACGGCTCCGAGGAGGACGCGCGCACCTTCCTGCGCGGCGTGCGCGGCGGCGAACCCTCCGACCGCGCCGTGCGGCTGCTGGCCAACACCGAGGTGACGATGGCGGTCGGCTCGGGCCAGGAGGACATCCCGCTGGCCGAGATGAAGCGCTCCGACGCGATGGACGTCGCGGCCGCGCTGAACTTCGGCCGCACCGACGTCTTCGCCGTGAAGTCCGTGCGCGACAAGCTCTACCTGCGGGCCGAACCCGCCAACCTCGCCGAGCAGTTGGAGACCTCCGACAAGCGGCGGCACCAGGCCGACGAGATCGTCGCGCTCGCGGAGGACCTCCCGGACTCGCTGGGTTCCGCCAAGGACGCGCTCCGCGGCTCCTGGGTCCGGGTCGACCCGGAGACCTTCGACGACTTCGCGCAGGCCGCCGACCGCCTCACCGAACGCGCCGGCAAGGAGGGCGCCCAGCACGGCCCCGCCGGAGCCGCCCTCGACGCGGCCGACGCGCCGCGCGGCACCGCGCAGGCGCTGCGCCGGGCCGTCTCGGTCGCTTCCGCGCTGAACGGCCAGACCCAGCGCGAGTTCGTGGAACGGCTGGAGACCCTGCTGCGCGAGCACGCCCGCTTCTCGGACGGCGGCGAGCGGGGCGGCGCCGAACACGTGAAGGTCACCCTGCCGGGACGCGAGGCGGCCGCCGACCTCTCGGCCGCGCTGGAACCCCTCGGCGCCGACGTCCCCCCGTCCCGGGTGCCGGACCACGACGTGACGGCCGACCTCGCCGTCCGCCGCGGCCAGCTGACCTCGCTGACCGTCGACCTCGGCCAGTTCACCGGCGCCTGGGGCAAGGAGGCCGCCGGGAAGCCGGGCTCCGGCGAAGAGGTCCCGCACCTGCCGCTGAAGCTGGAGCTCGGCGGCGGAGCGGCCCTCTCCGTCGACCCGCCGGACGGCGCCCGCGAGCTGCGGCCCGAGGACCTGATGGCCTCCCTGATGTACGGCGCCCTGGGCAGCACCCGTTCCTGACGTCATCCTGGACGGCGCGGCGCGGGGAACTCGGCGCGCCGCCCGTGACGTTGTCACCGTCACAAGGCCCTGAAGCTGCCGGCTCGCCGGAGCAGGCAGTCAGCGCAAGGCCCGGTCCCGGCCGGGCCCCGGCACCGGGGAGGCACCATGGCAGGCGGTAACGGGACGGGCACCGGCGCCGGTACCGGCGTGGGCACGAACGCCAAGTCCGCGGCCAAGGTCACCCTGCTCCTGGTCGGTGTGCTGTGGCTGCTGGAGGTCGTCGACCAGCTCTCGGGCAACGCGCTGGACACCTTCGGCATCCAGCCGCGCCGCCAGGACGAACTCGTCGACATCGTCCCCGCGGCCTTCATGCACTTCGGCTTCGGGCACCTGATGGCGAACACGCTCCCGCTGCTCGTGCTCGGCTTCCTCGCCGCGCTCCGCGGCACCGGCCGCTTCCTCGCCGTCGCGCTGATCATCGTGCTCACCAGCGGGCTGGGCGTCTGGCTCGTCGCGCCCGCGGGCAGCAACACGGCGGGCGCCTCCGGCCTGGTCTTCGGCCTCTTCGGCTACCTGCTGGTGCGCGGCTTCGTGGACCGGCGGATCACGGACGTCGCACTCGGCGGGGTCGTCGCCGTGCTGTACGGCTCGATCCTCTGGGGCGTCCTGCCGCAGGACGGCGGCATCTCCTGGCAGGGCCACCTCTTCGGCCTCCTCGGCGGCATCCTCGCCGCCTACGCCA
Source organism: Streptomyces sp. HNM0574 (assembly GCF_012726235.1). Taxonomy (GTDB): domain Bacteria; phylum Actinomycetota; class Actinomycetes; order Streptomycetales; family Streptomycetaceae; genus Streptomyces. Next base: position 42,624 of record NZ_JAASAH010000017.1, on the reverse strand, counting down.
CCTCCCGAGCCCCGGGTACGCCGAAGCCGGGGTGGCACTAGACACTCGGGCCGGCCCCCGCTTGGGAGAACTGCGCCGAGGCGCAGGGCTGGCAAGCGCAGCGCCTAGCCACGGCGCGGGGTGCGCAATGCCGTCACCGGCCCGCCCCGTACGCCGGCGTGAGCGCACCTCCCCGCGCCCCCAAGAGGGCGCTACGGCACCAGGCCGCGGACTGCCAGGTCGCCCAGGGCGAAGACGAAGAGGACGATGCCGATCACGCCGTTGACGGTGAAGAAGGCGCGGTTGAGGCGCGAGAGGTCGCCGGGACGGACGATCGCGTGCTCGTACAGGAACGCGCAGACGACGATCAGCATGCCGAGCCAGAACAGCAGCCCGGCCCCGGTCAGCAGACCGAACCAGACCAGCAGCCCGACGGTCACCACATGGCTGGCCCGCGCCCCGTACAGCGCCCCGGCGATGCCGAAGCGCGCGGGCACGGACCGTACGCCGTGCGCACGGTCGGCCGCGACGTCCTGGCAGGCGAAGATCAGGTCGAAGCCGCCGATCCAGACGCCGACGGCGACGCCCAGCACGACCGCCTCCCAGGACCAGCTCCCGGTCACCGCCAGCCAGGCGCCGACGGGGCCGACGCACTGGGCGAGCCCGAGAATCGCGTGCGGGAAGTTCGTGAACCGCTTGCCGTACGGATAGACCACCATCGGCACCACGGCGAGCGGTGCCAGCGCCAGGCACAGCGGGTTGAGCAGCGCGGCGGCGCCGAGGAAGAACACCAGCGCGACGATCGCGCCCGTCCAGGCGCTGCGTACGGACACGGCGCCGGTGACCAGTTCCCGGGTCGCGGTGCGCGGGTTCCGCGCGTCGATCTCGCGGTCGATGATCCGGTTCGCGGCCATGGCGAAGGTGCGCATGCCGACCATGGCGACGGTGACGAGGAAGAGCTGCCACCAGTGCACGGTGCCGTCGTCGAGGAACATCGCCGTGAGGGAGGCGATGTAGGCGAACGGCAGCGCGAACACGGAGTGCTCGATCATCACGAGGCGGAGGAAGGCCGAGACCCCGTTCCGTTCGCGGGGCAGCCCCGCCGCCCCTTCGGCCGTCGTGCCGCTCACAGTCCGTATTCCTTCCAGCGCCGGGTGACGCGATCGGCGATCGCCGGGTCGGATTCGATCATGTGCGGCCAGCCGCCGTCCCGGGTGTACCCCTCCTCGGGCAGCTTGGCGGTGGCGTCGATGCCCGCCTTGCCGCCCCAGAACTGCTGGTAGGAGGAGTGGTCGAGGTGGTCGACGGGGCCTTCGACGACGGTGAGGTCGCGCGCGTAGTCGACGTTGCCGAGCGCGCGCCAGGCCACCTCGTCGAGGTCGTGGACGTCGCAGTCCCGGTCGACGACGACGATCAGCTTGGTCAGCGACATCATGTGCGCGCCCCAGATCGCGTGCATGACCTTCTGCGCGTGCTTCGGGTAGCGCTTGTCGATGGAGACGATCGCGCAGTTGTGGAAGCCGCCCGCCTCGGGCAGGTGGTAGTCCACGATGTCCGGCACGATGATCTTGAGCAGCGGGAGGAAGAACCGCTGCGTGGCCCGGCCCAGCGGGCCGTCCTCCTGCGGCGGGCGGGAGGTGACGATGGAGTGCAGGAACGGCCGCTTCCGCGTCGTCACGCAGTCGATGCGCAGCGCGGGGAAGTCCTCCTGCGGCGTGTAGAAGCCGGTGTGGTCGCCGAACGGGCCCTCCGGCAGCATCTCGCCCGGCTCCAGCCAGCCCTCCAGCACGACCTCGGCGGAGGCGGGGACCTGGAGCGGGACGGTCTTGCAGTCGACCATCTCGACGCGCTTGCCCTGGAGGAACCCGGCGAAGAGGTACTCGTCGATGTCGCCGGGCAGCGGGGCCGTCGAGGCGTAGGTCACGGCGGGCGAGCAGCCGAAGGCGATGGCGACGGGCAGCTTCTCGCCGCGCCGCGCGGCGACCTGGTAGTGGTTCCGGCTGTCCTTGTGGATCTGCCAGTGCATCCCGATGGTGCGCTTGTCGTGGCGCTGGAGCCGGTAGAGGCCGAGGTTCCGGATGCCGGTCTCGGGGTGCTTGGTGTGCGTGAGGCCGAAGTTGAAGAAGGAGCCGCCGTCCTCGGGCCAGGTGAACAGCGCGGGCAGCCGCTCCAGGTCGACCTCGTCGCCCTGGTACACGACCTCCTGGACGGGCGCGTCCTTGATCTTCCTCGGCGGCACGTGCGCCACCGACCCGAGCTTGCCGAACGCCTCCCGCATCCCGACGAAGCCCTGCGGCAGCTCGGGCTTCAGCAGCCCGCCGATCTTCTCGCTGATCTCGTCGTAGCTCTCCAGGCCGAGCGCCTTCAGCATCCGGCGGTCGGTGCCGAAGACGTTCATCGCCAGGGGCATGTCCGAGCCCTTGACGTTCTCGAAGAGCAGCGCGGGGCCGCCCTCCTTCTGCACCCGGTCGACGATCTCCCCGATCTCCAGATACGGGTCCACCTCTGCCTTGATGCGCTTCAGGTCGCGGTCGCGCTCCAGGGCCCGCAGCAGCGAGCGGAGATCGTCGTAAGCCATACGCCCCAGTATCGGGCATGGCCTCTCGCGGCCCGCGTCCGGGCACAGGGGCGGCCGGTGTTTCCCCGCTCACCGTTACCCTTGCTGTGTACGGCGGCCCACGTGGCCGCCGCGACGCGATCAGCCGCAATCAGGGGGCGTCCCGCATGCTCAGGTATCTGCCGTTCGTTCTCGTCCTCGCAGTGTGGATCTACGCGTTCATCGACTGCCTGAACACGCCTGAGAAGGAAGTCCGCAAGCTGCCGAAGGTGGCGTGGGTGATCATCATCCTGCTCTTCGGCCAGGTGCTGCTCGGGCCCATCGTCTGGTTCGCGGTCGGCCGCCCCCGCAAGAACGCCCCGTACGGCGCGACGAAGCCGCAGGAGCGGCGCTGGGTCGCCCCCGACGACAACCCGGACTTCCTCAAGTCCCTGGGCGAGCAGCGCAAGGACCGGCCCGAGCCCGAACAGCCGCCCGCGCAGGGCGAGTCCACGGCCGACGGTCAGCGCCAGGACGAGGCCCCCGAGGGCGGCCCGGCCCCCGGCCCGGAGGCCACCGAGGAGGAGGCCCGCCGCCGCGACAAGGGCGGCAGCGGCCCGGAGGACACCCCTCCGGCCTGATCCCCGCGTACTCCACGTACGACGACGCCCCGTCCGCCGCTGAACGCGGCAGGCGGGGCGTCGTCGTAGGCGCGGGGCCCGGGGGCATGCCCCCGGGCTGCGGCTCACAGTCCGGAGTAGGAGTGCTTGCCGTTGAAGAAGATGTTCACGCCGTAGTAGTTGAACAGGAAGCACGCGAAGGCGATCAGCGCGAGCGTGGCCGCCTTCCGGCCCTTCCAGCCGACGGTCGCGCGGGCGTGCAGGTAGCAGGCGTAGGCGACCCAGGTGATGAAGGACCAGACCTCCTTGGGGTCCCAGCCCCAGTAGCGGCCCCAGGCGTCGCCCGCCCAGATCGCGCCCGCGACGATGGTGAAGGTCCAGAACGGGAAGACCGCCGCGTTGATCCGGTACGCGAACTTGTCCAGCGAGGCCGCCGAGGGCAGCCGCTCCATCACGGAGGTCGCGAACTTGCCCGGCTTGTCGCCGCGTTCGAGCTTCGCCTCGTACGGGTCGCGGAAGAGGTACAGCAGCGTGGCCACGAAGCCGAGGTAGAACAGCGCACCGCAGACGATGGCCAGCGAGACGTGGATCCACAGCCAGTACGAGTGCAGCGCGGGCACCAGCTGGTCGCTCTCGGTGTAGAGCACCGTGGTGGCGAGACCGAGGTCCAGCAGCACGGTCGTGATCAACGGGAGCCCGATCCAGCGGACCTTCTTCTTCAGCACGAGCAGCAGCAGGTACGCACCCACGATGCACATGGAGAACGCCGTGGAGAACTCGTACATGTTGGCCCACGGGGCGCGCTGCACCGAGAAGGAGCGGGTGAGCACACCGGCGACGTGGAAGAGGAAGCCGAGCGTCGTCAGCGAGATCGCGATCCGGCCGTACATGTCGCCCTGTTCGTCACCGGCGGCGGCACCGGGACCGTCCGGGACGTCGGCGCGGGCGCCCGGCGCGGAGCGGGTGACGACCTTCGGCCGCTCCATGGTGGTGGTGCCGCCCTCGCGCACCTGCACCGCGGGCTGCTCCGGCACGGAGGCGGACGCCTCGGCGCCGGCGCCCCGGCCTCTGCCGAGCGCGGCGGCCGTACGGGCCACCTTGCTCCGGCTGCCGAACACCCACTCGGCGATGTGGCCGATGAAGGCCAGGGCGTAGACGGCCATCGCCGAATAGATCAGGTAGTTGCTGATCTGGGCGAGATTCTCATTCGTTGCGGCAGCGATGTTCACTGGCGTTCTCCTCGCGACGACCGGGTGTCCGCGGTGTCTCCGCGGGACTCGCCCGTCTCCGGCTGGGATGCGGTCCCGTCCCCGTCCTGGTCCCCGTTCTCGTCCCCGTCCTGGGACGCGGACGCGGTCTCGGGCTCCTCAGGAGCGGACTCGGCCTCGGTGCCGGCCTCGGGCTCCGGCGCGGGAGCCGGGGCCGTCGGGGCACTGCTCTGCAGGGTGTAGGCCAAGTCGCCCAGCTCCTCGGGGAGTTTCGCGGACTCGCTGCGCGCGAGCCCGGCCATCTCCACGACGGTACGCCCGTCCGCACCCCGCACCGCGCGCACCCATACGCGGCGGCGCTGGATGAAGAGGGAGCCGGCGAGGCCCGCGATGGCGGTCATCGCACCGCCCAGCGCCCAGCCGTTGCCCACCTCGTGGGAGATCTGGAAGTTGGCCCATTCCTTGACGCCCTCGAACTTGAGCGAGCCGGCGCCGTCCGGGAGCTTCATCGTGTCGCCCGGCACCAGCTTCTGGGCCAGCGGGCTCCCGTCCTTCTTCTTGAACTGCTTCAGGTTCTCGGTGTCGAGCTGGTAGACGTTCTGCGCCGCGCCGTAGTCCAGGCCGAGGTCGCCGTGGTACGCGGTGAGGAACATCACCGGGTTCTTCAGCTCCGGCCACTGCGAGAACATCGAGCCGGAGCCCGGCGCGTAGGTCGGCACGAAGAAGCCCTGGAAGCCGAGCTGGTCCTTGCGGCCCTTGGCGTCCCGGTAGTCGGTCACCTTCACCACGCCGGAGGCGGTGAGGTTGGTGTCCTGCTGGAGGAACGCGACGGGGCCGCGGAAGGCGACGTCGCCCTTGCCGTCCTTCACCGTCACCACGGGCGCGAAACCGTGCGCCATGAGGTACACCTTGGCGTCCCCGGAGCGCAGCGGCTCGTTGACCTTGACCGTGGTGTCCTTCTCCTTGCCATCGCCCTCCCAGTAGGAGATGTCGGCGCGGTAGTCGCGGGCGCTGCCCTTCTGCGGGCCGGTCTTCTCGAACCTGGCGTGGAAGTCCTTGAGCGTGAAGCCGAAGTTGTCCAGGTCGTCGGCGGTGAAGAGGGAGCCGGACCGGAAGTCGTCGTACTGCGTGAGGGTGTTGGCGAAGCCGTCACCCTGGATGATCAGCTTGTTGCCCTCGGCCTTCCACAACTGGCCCGCGGCGAAGGCCAGCAGCAGCACGATCAGCGCGATGTGGAAGAGCAGATTGCCCGCTTCGCGCAGATAGCCCTTCTCGGACGTGACCGCGTTGCCCTCGGCGTTGACGCGGAAACGCTTCCGCTTCAGCATCGTCCGGGCCGCGCCGAGCACCTGCTCCGGGTCGGCGTCCGTGTGCCAGGTCGTGTACGCGGGCATCCGGTCGAGCCGGCGGGGGGCGCGCGGCGGGCGGCTGCGCAGCTGGCCGACGAACTGCCAGGTGCGGGGCACGATGCAGCCGACGAGCGAGATGAACAGCAGGATGTAGATCGCGGAGAACCAGACCGACGTGTAGACGTCGAACAGCTGGAGCTTCTCGTAGACCGGCGTCAGCAGCTCGTGCTTCTCCTTGAACTGCTCGACCTTGACGCTGTCGACCGAGGTCTGCGGAATGACCGAGCCCGGGATCGCGCCGAGGGAGAGCAGGAACAGCAGGATCAGCGCGACCCGCATCGAGGTCAGCTGGCGCCAGAACCAGCGGGCCCAGCCGATCACCCCGAGCGCGGGGACGTTCAGCTTCTCCTCGCCGGGGGCGGTCGACAGCGCGGACGACGCCTCGGCGGTCTCGGCCCGCTCGGTGGCCTCCGCCGCCTCGTCGGCGCCGGGGCTCCGGGCCCCGGTGTCGCTGCCGGTCTCGGTCGTACTCATGTGTGTCAGATCCCCACGGTGAAGTCGTTCGACCAGATCTGGAGTTGGTAGACGATCCGGTCCCAGGCCCCCGTCACCAGCAGCACACCCACGACGACGAGCATGCCGCCGCCGATGCGCATCACCCACGCGTAATGCCGCTTGACCCAGCCGAACGCGCCCAGCGCACGCCGGAAGGCGACCGCGGCGACGACGAACGGAATGCCCAGGCCGAGGCAGTACGCGACGGTGAGCAGCGCCCCGCGTCCCGCGCTGGCCTCGGAGAGGGCCAGCCCCTGCACGGCCGCGAGGGTCGGGCCGATGCACGGCGTCCAGCCGATCCCGAAGAGCACCCCGAGCATCGGGGCGCCCGCGAACCCTACGGCGGGCCTGCGGTGAATGCGGAATTCACGGGACGTGAAGCGCGACAGCGGCCCGGTGATCCCCATGAAGACGATGCCGAGCAGGATCGTCAGCACACCGAGGACCTGCGATATCCCCCGCTTGTGCTCCTGGAGTACCGCGCCGAAGCCGCCGAAGAGGGCCCCGCCCGAGACGAAGACGGCGGTGAAGCCGAGGACGAAGAGCGTGGCCCCGATGAACATCCGGCCGCGCTTGGCCTGTTCCAGGTCCGTGCCGCTGACTCCGGTGACGTAGCTGAGGTAGCCGGGCACCAGCGGCAGGACGCAGGGCGAGAAGAAGGAGACGAGCCCGCCGAGCACGGCGACGGGCAGGGCGAGCAGAAGGGCGCCGCTGTAGACGGTCTCGTTCACCCCGGAAGCGGCCAGCAGGCTCATTCCGACGTCACTTCTCCGCGATCACGGGGTCGAGCGCGTCACGCAGATCCTTCTCGCTGAGCTCCTTGAGCGCGCGGACGGCGATCTTCCCGTCCCGGTCGAGGATCAGCGTGGACGGAATGGCCTGCGGGGAGAGGCTGTTGTCGGGGAACTTCAGGATCAGCTTGCCGCTGGGATCGTAGAAGCTCGGGTAGTCGACCCCGTAGTTCCGCTCGAACGCCCGGGCGTTGGCCTTGTCCAGATCCCGGGTGTTGATGCCGATGAACTGGACGTCCTTGTCCTCGGTCTCCTTCGCCACCTTCGCGAGGTTCGGGGCCTCGGCGCGGCACGGTGCGCACCAGGAACCCCAGACGTTGAGAACGACGACCTTGCCCTTGTAGTCGGAGAGCTTGAGGTTCTTGCCCTCGACGCTCTTGCCCGAAATGTCCGGGGCGGCCTGCCGTTCCCCGGCCTTGGCCTTCGTGATCTGGCCGGTGCCCTGCACGAACTTGGTCTGGCCCGAGGAGGATCCGGTGTCCCCCTTGCCGCATCCGGAGATCGCGAGCGCACTTGCCGCGACGGCGGCGAGCAGCACGGTGGTACGCCGACGGGAGGCGCGGGTCTGGCTCATGTGAAAAGTTTCGCATGCACGTCCGGGGGATTTTCCGCGCCCCCCATGTTGCTTAGGTGTGCCCTGCTCACAGCGGGAGCCTCAGGCCCCGAACCCCTTGGCACCCTTGATCGGCTTCGCGCCCGCCAGCAGGTGCTTGGGGACGAGGTCACGCGCGGGCTCGTCGTACCCCACGGAGACGATCCGGTCGCCGAGGAAGGTGAAGCTCGTCAGCGAGGCCAGGGTGCACTGCCGCTTGCGCGGGTCGTGCCACAGCCGCCGCCCCTCGACGAAGCTCCGCAGAATCCACACCGGCAACTGGTGGCTCACGCAGACCGCTTCGTGCCCCCGCGCCGCGTCCTTCGCCGACTCGACCGCGCCCATCATCCGCACGACCTGGCTGACGTAACTCTCACCCCAGGACGGGCGGAACGGGTTGACCAGGTGCTTCCAGTTCCCCGGGCGGCGCAGCGCCCCGTCCCCGACGCCGAAGGTCTTGCCCTGGAAGACGTTGCCCGCCTCGATCAGCCGCCCGTCCGTCGCCAGTTCCAGGCCGTGCGTCTTGGCGATCGGCGCGGCCGTCTCCTGGGCCCGCTCCAGCGGAGAGGCCGAGACGTGGGTGATGTCCCGCTCGGCGAGGTGCTCCGCCACCCGGTCGGCCATCTGCCGTCCCAGCTCGGAGAGGTGGTAACCGGAGAGCCTGCCGTAGAGGATGCCGTCCGGGTTCTCGACCTCGCCGTGCCGCATCACGTGCACGACCGTCACGGTCTTGTCCTCGCCCGCCGTCATCCGCTGCTCCCGCCCGTCCTGACGCGTCATGCCGTCGCCTCGTCCTCGGTGGCCTCCGCCGCGGCGCGCGCCGCCGCCGGCAGCGCGTCCGCGATCCGCTGGATCGCCGCGTCGTCGTGCGCCGTGGAGAGGAACCACGACTCGAACGCCGACGGCGGCAGGTAGACGCCCTGCTCCAGCATCGACTGGAAGAACGCCGTGAAGCGGAAGGTCTCCTGCGCCTTGGCGCTGTCGTAGTCGGTGACCGGCTTGTCGGTGAAGAAGACCGAGAACATGTTGCCCGCCACGTTCACCCGGTGCGCCACGCCCTCCTTCGTCAGCGCCTCCGAGACCAGGCCGCGCAGCCGCTCGGAGGCCGCGTCGACGTGCGCGTACGCCGCGTCGTCCAGCAGCCGCAGCTGCGCGACACCGGCGGCGGTCGCGATCGGATTACCGGAGAGGGTGCCCGCCTGGTAGACGGGGCCGACCGGGGCCAGGTGGTCCATCACGTCCTTGCGGCCGCCGAAGGCCGCGGCCGGGAAGCCGCCGCCCATGACCTTGCCGAAGGTCATCAGATCGGGGGTGACGCCGTCGATGCCGTACCAGCCGGTGCGGCTGACCCGGAAGCCGGTCATGACCTCGTCGGAGATGTAGAGGGCGCCGTTGCTCTCGCACAGGTCCTTCAGGCCCAGGTTGAAGCCGGGGAGCGGCGGGACGACGCCCATGTTCCCGGCCGAGGCCTCGGTGATCACACAGGCGATCTCGCCCTCGTTCGCGGCGAACGCGGCCCGCACGGCGTCGAGATCGTTGTACGGCAGCACGATGGTGTCGCCCGCCTGCGCGCCCGTGACGCCGGGGGTGTCCGGCAGGCCGAAGGTCGCCACACCGGAGCCGGCGGAGGCCAGCAGCGCGTCGACGTGACCGTGGTAACAGCCCGCGAACTTGATGACCTTGGCCCGCCGCGTGAAGCCGCGCGCCAGGCGGATCGCGGACATCGTGGCCTCGGTGCCGGAGGAGACCAGCCGCACCCGCTCGACCGGGGCGATCCGGTCCACGATCTCCTCGGCGAGGGCCACCTCGTCGGCACCCGGGGTACCGAAGGAGGTGCCGCGGCCGACGGCCTCCTGGACGGCGGCGATCACATCGGGGTGGGAGTGGCCGAGGATCATCGGCCCCCACGAGCAGACGAGGTCGACGTATTCACGGCCGTCCGCGTCCGTGAGGTACGGACCGGTGCCGGACACCATGAACCGGGGCGTTCCGCCCACGGCGCGGAAGGCGCGGACCGGAGAGTTCACGCCTCCCGGGGTCACGGCGGCGGCGCGGTCGAAGAGCGACTGCGATACTGGGGCGTCGTACGAGTAAGTCACGTGAGCCATGGTGTCAAAAGCTTCGTGCGCGTGTGCGGCCGCGGGCGTTTCACGGCCCGCGAGGCGGGGAGGTCTCTGACACGATGATCGGGTTGCGCGGCCATGGCCGCGAGTGGTCGGGTGGTGACAATGCATCGCGGTGGACTGGGCGAGGGGACCGGGGACCTCGGACCGGAGCGCGCACGTGGGCGGCACCGGGGCGATGCGGCGGAGAACGAGAGCAGTGACGGCGGTAACAGGGGTGGCGGCCGAGTGGGGGTGACCTACAAGTACTTCGGTGCGCCCGACGGAGCGACCGCCGCGCGGGTCCCGATTTCCATGCGTCCCGAAGAGCTCGGTGGTGACGAGCTCGGCCAGGGGATGTTCACCAAGATCAAGCCCGAGACGATGGCGGCGATGGTGCTCACGGGCATCGAGGGCATGCCGCTCTACCGCGTCCCGCCGCTCGAACTCGTCGTGCTGCACCCGGACTACGCCGTGGTGAAGCTGCCGATGACGGTCGTCGACCCGCTGCGCGGGATCGGCGAGGAGACCGTCGGCGCCGCCGCCTTCATCTGGTCCACCGTGCCCGACCGCGCGGGCCCGCAGGACGCGTACAACGTCTACCAACTGCTGCACGAGTGGCAGGACTTCTCCGATCGTCTGCACATGGCGGGCCACCAGCCCTACTGCCTCGTCTGGCCCTGAGCGGACCAACAGCCCTTCCGCGGCGTACGGTTCCAGTTCCCGTTCCCCCTCATTCCGGTACGGGCGCGGCCGGTGCGTCGCGCCCCGTCACTGACTCCGGCTCCAACTCCCGTGTCGTATCCGGCAGCTGGGCCGGCTCGACGGGTGTCTCCGGGCCCGGTGCGGTGAGGTAGCGCTGGAGCGTCGGGCCCAGCCAGGCGACGACCTCGGCCCGCGTGAGCTCGGTGGCGTACGGCATCTTGAGCACGTACCTGCTGATCGCCAGGCCCAGGATCTGCGAGACCGCGAGCGCGGCGCGCCGGCCCGCCTCGGCCGGATCGGGGCAGACCGACTCGACGACGGGGCGGACCTGTTCACGGAAGACCGCGTGCATCCGCTCGGCGCCGGCGGGGTTCGTCACCCCCACCCGGACCAGGGCGTTGAGCGTCTCGTCCTCCTCCCAGCGGTCGAGCAGGTGGTGCGCGAGCCGGACGCCCACCTCGCCGCGCGGGAAGACGTCCAACTCCGGCAGGTGCAGGTCGAATTCGGAGGCGGCCGCGAACAGGCCCTCCTTGTTGCCGTAGTACCGCATCACCATCGACGGATCGATGCCCGCCTGGCTCGCTATGGCGCGGATCGTCGCCCGCTCGTACCCGTCCGCGGCGAAGCGGTCACGCGCGGCGTTCAGGATCGCGGCCCGCGTGGCGTCCGACCGGCGCGGGCGCTCACCCCGCGCCGCGGCGGCACCCTCGAGGGCGCGCTCGGCGGCCTTCTCGACGGAGGTCTCGGCTCCGGCCTGCTTCCCCGTGCCTTCACGCACGCCTTCATCGCTCATGCCAACAACTGTAGGCCAACAGGCGTTGACGCGCCAGTGGTAGCGGGCTTACTGTTGCCAACAGGCGTTGACCCACAGGTGTTGACGGAGTGCGCAAGGCTCGATCACCGGGGTTCGCGGTCCGGGCACCGGTCGACCGGCCGGGCAGCGTTCGGCGCTGCTCACCACCCACTCCGAGGAGGCGGCGATGACACGCGACACGGAGAACACGCAGCAGAGGAACGGCGCGTTGGGAACACACAGCACGGAGACGGAGACGGACGTCGTCGTGGTCGGCGCCGGGCCCACGGGCCTGCTGCTCGCCGGCGATCTCGCCGAGGCCGGCCATTCCGTCGTCCTCGTGGAGCGGCGCGGGGAGGAGGTGAGCAACCTGTCGAGGTCCCTCGTCGTGCACGCGCGCACCCTGGAGCAGCTCGACAGCCGCCCGTCCCCCGGCGGCGGACCGAGCCTGGCCGACGAGCTGGTCGCGGACGGCCATGTCATCGACAGGCTGCGGCTGTTCGGCCTCGCCGCGCTGGAGGCGGGGCAGCTCCCCTCGCGCTATCCGTTCGTCCTGTTCACCCCGCAGTACGAGGTCGAGCGGGTACTGAAGCGCCGGGCGAGCGCGCTCGGCGTCACCTTCCGGCACCACACCCGGCTGACCGGCCTCACCCAGGACGCGGACGGCGTGGTGGCCCTCCTGGACGACGAGAAGTCCGGCCCGGCGAGGGTGCGTTCGGCCTACCTCGTCGGCACGGACGGCGTGCGCAGCACGGTCCGCGAGGCGCTCGGGCTGCCCTTCCCGGGCAAGTCCGTGGTGCGCTCCCTCGTCCTGGCGGACGTGCGGCTCTCCTCTCCGCCGCCCGAGCCCTTCACGGTGTCCGCCGTGAACGACGGCTTCGCCCTCCTCGCGGCGTTCGGCGGCGGCCGGTACCGCGTCACGGGCTGGAACAGGCACCGACAGGCCGACAGCGGCACCCCCGTCCCCCTGGAGGAGGTGCGGGAGCTGCTGCGGCTGTGCTTGGGCTCCGACTACGGCCTGTACGAGGCGAGTTGGACCTCCCGCTTCCACAGCGACGAGCGGCAGGCCCCGTCGTACCGGCACGGCCGGGTCTTCCTCGCTGGAGACGCGGCGCACGTCCACTCCCCCGCGGGCGCGATGGGCATGAACACCGGCCTGCAGGACGCGGCGAACCTGAGCTGGAAGCTGTCGGCGGCCCTCCAGGGCCGGGCGGACGAGCGCCTGCTGGACAGCTACGAGACGGAGCGGCACCGCGTCGGCAGGCTCGTGCTGCGGGTCAGCGGCGCGATCATCCGGGTCGCGCTGCTGCACGGCCGGGCCGGCCGCACCGCGCGGTCGGTGGGCGCGCGGCTGCTGAACGGCCTCGGCCCGCTGAAGCGGAGGGCCGCGCTCACCATCACCGGCGTGGGCCTCTCGTACGGCCGCGAGCGCGGTTCGCATCCGCTGACGGGCAGGCGCGCCCCGGATCTGGCCCTGGACTCCGGCCGCCTCCAAGAGGCCCTGCGCGGCGGCCGGTTCGTCCTCGTCACCCCACAGGACGCCGCCCTGCCGCCCGCGGTGCGCGCGGCCCGGGAGCAGCACCTCTGCCGCGTCGCCCACTGGACGTCCGGCAGCCCCCGGCGCACGACGCTGCTCGTACGGCCGGACGGCTACATCGCCTGGGCCGCCGACGCCCCGCACCCGGCGTCGGCACAGGGGGCCGTCGCCCGCTGGACGGGCGTCGCGCCCGATGCCGCCCCCTCGCCCCTGCCCGAGGAGATATCCGGCGGCAAGCGTCGCCTCATCGGCCGGCGGACAGGGAGCGGGTGAGGCCGAACCTCGTTCACTGCGCCGGGGAGGGCGCCTCGTCGACCTTGATGCCGAAGTTGATCTCGCCGCCCTCGACCTCGGTCACCTTCACGGTCACGCCCAGCTGCCACGTGAAACGAGCCCGAGCAGCCGGAGAGCAGTAGACCGGCGGCAAGCGTCGAGGTCGCGACGGACAGCCGGGTTATGGACATGGGGGGCTCCGCTCTAAATGATCAAGAAATAAGAACGCCCGGACGGACAGCTCGCCGGGGGGGTGAACTCCCGTCCCACGCCGGCCTGGTAGCGGCAGCCCGGACCGAACCCACCGGCCCGGACTGCCGCAGACCTCCTCATCCCTTGACGCAGACAACCTGCTTGAGCTTGGCGACGACCTCCACCAGGTCCTGCTGCCGTTCGATGACCTGCTCGATCGGCTTGTAGGCCCCGGGGATCTCGTCGACGACACCGGAGTCCTTACGGCACTCCACGCCCTTCGTCTGCTCCGCCAGGTCCTGCGCGGAGAAGCGCCGCTTCGCCGCGTTGCGGCTCATCCGGCGACCCGCGCCGTGCGAGGCCGAGTTGAAGGACGACGGGTTCCCCAGTCCCCGCACGATGTAGGAGCCGGTGCCCATGGAGCCGGGAATGATGCCCAGATCACCGCTGCCCGCGCGGATCGCGCCCTTGCGGGTCACCAGCAGGTCCATCCCGTCGTACCGCTCCTCGGCCACGTAGTTGTGGTGGCAGGAGATGACGGGCTCGAAGACCGGCCTGGCCTTCTTGAACTCCTTGCGGACGGCGTCCTGCAACAGCCCCATCATCACCGCGCGGTTGTGCTTCGCGTACTCCTGCGCCCAGAACAGGTCGTGCCGGTACGCCGCCATCTGCGGGGTGCCGGCGACGAAGACGGCGAGGTCACTGTCGACAAGACCCTGGTTGTGCGGCAGCTTCCGCGCGATCCCGATGTGGTGCTCGGCGAGTTCCTTGCCGATGTTCCGCGAACCGGAGTGCAGCATCAGCCACACGGCGCCCTCGGTGTCGGTGCACACCTCGATGAAGTGGTTGCCCGAACCGAGCGTCCCCATCTGCTGGTTGGCCCGTCCGCGGCGGAACTTGACCGCCTCGGCGACGCCGTCGAAGCGCTGCCAGAAGCCGGCCCAGCCCGCGGTCGGGTAGCCGTGCAGCCGGCGCGGGTCCACCGGGTCGTCGTGCATGCCGCGCCCGACGGGGATGGCCTGCTCGATGCGCGACCGCAGCCGGGAGAGGTCTCCGGGCAGGTCGTTGACGGTCAGCGAGGTCCGGACGGCGGACATTCCGCAGCCGATGTCGACCCCGACGGCGGCCGGGCAGACCGCGTCGCGCATGGCGATCACGGAGCCGACCGTCGCGCCCTTGCCGTAGTGCACGTCGGGCATGACGGCGAGGCCCTTGATCCACGGCAGGGTCGCCACGTTCTGCAGCTGCCGCAGCGCGCCGTCCTCGACCGTGGACGGGTCCGCCCACATGCGGATCGGGACCCGCGCGCCGGGCAGCTCGCTGTAGGACATTTCACTCAACTCCCCCGAGTGAGAAACGGTTCACACCACGCACGGGGCAAGGAAATTCGCTTACCGGACAAGACGGACTTCAGTCCACATAGTCGCCATCGGACCGGACGGCCGCACAGTGCGTGGGGTAGACATTGTGTTCTGCCGTCCCCTCATGGCGGCAACACGTTTTCGACCGGCCCGAGCCGCCGCCGACGCAAGAGTCCGTGCGGCCCGCGTGGCCCGGCCACGCCACCGACCCGAGAGGATGGGCAGTGCAGCGGAGGGTAAGGACGTACGCCACCAGCGCCGCGCTGGTCGTCGCACTGACGGGCGGGCTCACCGCGTGCACCAGCGCGCCCGACGGCGGAACCGGCGAGGACGCCAAGCCCGGCGGCCCCTCCGCCACGTCCACGGCGGCGCCGGGCAAGTACCGCACGCTTCCCGAGCCCTGCGGCACGGTCAGCACCGGCCTGCTCAAGCAGCTGCTCCCCGGCGCCGCTTCGAGCGCCGGCGGCGGAACAGCGACCGCGGGCGCGGACGAGAAGACCTCGCCGTACGAGGGCGAGCCGTCGGTGACGTACGACACGGACCGCCAGGTCGGCTGCAAGTGGAAGAGCTCCACGACGCTCGGCAGCCACCACCTCTCCATCGATCTCGAACGCGTCGTCTCGTACGACCCGTCCGTGAGCGACGACGAGCAGACGGAGCTGCTGTACGACGAGCGGGCCGGAAAGGCCGGCATCCCCACGGACGAGGAGTCCGGCGCGACGGATGCCGAGAGCGCGAGCCCCGGCAGCAGCGAGAGCCCCGGCAAGGGCGCCGAGGACGGCGCGAGCACGGAGAGCCCGGAGGGCGGCGCAGGCAAGAGCGCGGAGGACGAGGAGGGCGAGAAGGCCAACGGCGGCCGGAACGGCCACGACGACCCGTCGTCCGACGCGAGCGCCGAGCCGGGGTCGTCCGCGAAGAGCGAGGACGCTGAGAACTCCGGAAGCCAGGACGGAGATTCGGACAAGAAGGGCGATAACGGGACGGAAGAGCCCGGTAGTTCCGAGGAGAGCGACAGCGCCTCCCCCAGCCCCACCGAGGACCTCTCTCCCCGCACCCTCGACGGCATCGGCGAGGCGGCCTACATCAACGACGAACCCTCGACCGATGACTCCGGAGTACACCGGGACATCACTGTTGTGTTCCGCACAGCCAACGTGATCGCGACCATCAAGTACGACGAGTGGCCGACCGACAAGCAGAGCACTCCGGACAGCCATGAGCTGCAGGAACAGGCCCAGAAGGTGGCCGGAGAGCTCGCGGCGGTCATCGAGGACGAGTGACCCCGCGCGTGTGGCCGGAACCACGAACGGCACACATCGCTCCACGAGCCGCGTACCGTTCCCCCGGCTGGGCCTTTGCCCACCCTGAGAACACAGAGCACACACACCGCTCTCACAATCACCGGAAGCGAAGGAACCATGCACCGTAAATCCCCGCGAAGCGCCCCGCGTCTCGCTCGGACCCTCGCCTGTGCGGGAATGGCGCTCCCCGTGCTGCTCATGACCGCCTGCTCGTCGGACTCCGACAGCAAGGAGAGCAGTGCCTCCTCGCCCCCGGCCTCCGAGACCCAGAACACCCCGAGCGCGGCGCCGGTGAAGCACAAGGACCTCCCGGACGCCTGCAAGACCCTCTCGGAGAAGACGGTCAAGGACCTGACGCCCGGCACCGACAACGCCGGCGGCAAGCGCATCGGCACCGGAGACACCAGCGACTCCGGCAGCTGCCTGTGGACCGGGCTCGACAAGTACGACTACCGCCAGCTGACGGTGTCCCTGAAGCGTTTCGAGTCCGACCCGTCCCGCGGCTCCGGCGCCAACCTCGCCAAGAAGTACGCCGCGCAGCAGGTCGAGGACCTGAAGAGCGACAAGGACAACGAGGGCGTCAAGACCACCGACGCCAAGGGCATCGGCGACGAGGCCACGTCCACGGGCTTCAAGCTCGACAAGAAGGACGACAAGGGCAAGTCCGAGACCTTCCAGGAACAGCGCACCATCGCCCTCAGTGACAATGTCGTCGTGGTCGTCGACTACGAGGGCGCGGGCTTCGAGGACGGCGACACCCCGAGCGCCGACACCCTCCAGGAGAAGGCCCAGAAGGCCGCCAAGGAGGCTGTCGCAGCCCTCAAGTGACCTGCGGCGGGCGCCACTTCGCGCCCCCGGACGGCACTTCACCGGAGCCCGGCCCCCGCACCACGGGGCCGGGCTCCGGCGCGTTCGCGTCCCGCCGCTCGTCAGGCTCCGGTCATCGAACGGGTTGACGGGTGTGCGAGTCTGGTGCGCCGCCGGCGGACGCCGGGGCGCACCAGAGGCACGACGCCGGATTCCGAGGGTGGGGGAGCACTCCAGTGCAGGCCGTACAACTGACACGCACGCACCGCATACTCATCGGCGTGGTCGTCGCGGGCGCCGTGGTGATCGCCGCCATCGGCTTCGCCGGTTCGTACGCCGCCGTACGCGAACTCGCCGAGAAGAAGGGCTTCGGCGCCTTCGCCCCCTTCTTCCCCATCGGCATCGACGCGGGCATCGTCGTCCTGCTCGCCCTGGATCTGCTGCTGACCTGGATCCGCATCCCGTTCCCGCTGCTGCGCCAGACGGCCTGGCTGCTCACCGCGGCCACCATCGCCTTCAACGGCGCCGCCGCCTGGCCCGATCCGCTCGGCGTCGGCATGCACGCGGTGATCCCGGTGCTGTTCGTCGTCGCGGTCGAGGCCGCGCGGCACGCGGTCGGCCGGATCGCCGACATCACCGCCGACCGGCACATGGAGGGCGTCCGCGTCTCCCGCTGGCTGCTGGCCTTCCCCTCGACGTTCCGGCTCTGGCGGCGCATGAAGCTGTGGGAGCTGCGCTCCTACGACGAGGTGATCCGCATGGAACAGGACCGCCTCGTCTACGAGACCCGGCTGCGCGCCCGCTACGGCCGGAACTGGCGCCGCCGGGCCCCCGTCGAGGCCCTGATGCCCCTGAAGCTCGCGCGCTACGGCATCCCCCTCACCGAAACCGCCCCCGAGACGACCCGCCGCACCCCCGCCCCCGTCCCGGGCTCCCCCGCCCCGACTCCCGCCCTGGACGGGCCCGTTGACGCCGTACACGGCGAACCCGCGACGCACCCGTCACCCGCCGCCGCACCGTCACCCGCTCCGGCGGCCCCCGAGCCCGCGCCCGTCCACGAGCCCGCGCAGCAGACCGGGCCCGCGGCCCACAACGGCACCGCACCGCCCGCCGAACCGCAGCCGTACCCCGAGGCCCAGGCCGAGCCCGCGCCGCAGCCCGGCCCCCAGCCGCAGACCGCCGACCGACCGCACCCCGAACCCGAGCCCACCCAGCTCCAGCCCGAACTGGCCACCCCCGCCCCCGTGTACGCCGCCGGAAGCCCCGCGTCCGGTCCGCAGGTGACCGTGCCGGTCTCCCCGGGGCGCAGGCGCACGCTCGGCTCCCCCGACGCGGAAGGCGCCGCACCCGAGGCGCAGTTCGCGGAGAACGCCGCCGCGGAGGTCCGGCCGGCCGCGCCCGACGACCCCGCGCCCGTCGACCCCGTCGGGATACCGGACGAGGTGCCGCGCGAGGAGTTCTACTTCCTGGCGTACCGCGAATACGTCGCCGCGCAGGGCGGTTTCCCCTCGGCGCGGCAGCTGTCCCGCACGCTGCACGACGGGTACGGGGTCACGGAGGCGGACGGCAGTCTGCTCCGGGAGACCTATCTCGGCCCGTACATGCGGGAGTTCAAGGAGCGCTACAACACGGAAATGGGCCTGGCGGGCTAGTCGCTCCCACCAGGCCCATCGGGCCGTTCCGTCCGCGCCGGCCCCGGAGGGCCGACGCGCCGGCGTCCTTACGCGCCCAGCAGCTTGCGGACGCGGTCCGCGCCGACCGCGAGCAGCAGCGTGGGCAGCCGCGGGCCGGTGTCACCGCCGACGAGCAGCTTGTACAGCAGGGCGAAGAACGCCCGCTGCGCGACCTTCAGTTCGGCCGAGGGCTTCGCGTCCGGGTCGAGCCCGGCCTGCACCTTCGGCACGCCGTAGACGAGCTGCGTCAGGCCGTCCAGCGACCAGTGCTCGTCCAGACCCTCCAGCAGCAGGCGGAGCGACTCGCGCTGTTCGGCGTCGAGCGACTCCAGCAGCTCGGTGTCCGGCTCGTCCCGCACCCGGGTGCGCTGCTCGGCGGGCACCTGGGTGGAGATCCACCGCTGGGCGCGGTCGAGCCGCGGGCGGGCCTCGTCCAGCTCGCGCACCGGCTGCTCGGGGTCGAGCTCGCCGAGGATGCGCAGCGTCTGCTCGTCGTTGCCGGCCGTGATGTCCACGACGGAGGCGAGCGTGCGGTACGGCAGCGGGCGGGGCGTCGTGGGCAGCGGGCCGGCGGCGGTGGTGGAGGCACGCAGGTGCGCGGCGATGTCGGCGGGCTGGGCGCTGCCCGCCGCGATCTTCCGCTCCAGCGCGTCCCACTCGTCGTAGGTGCGCTGGATCTCCTGGTCGAAGGCGACCTTGAAGGACTGGTTGGGCTTGCGGCGCGCGTACATCCAGCGCAGCAGCGGGGCCTCCATGATCTGGAGCGCGTCCGCGGGGGTGGGCACGCCGCCCTTCGAGGAGGACATCTTCGCCATGCCGCTGATGCCGACGAAGGCGTACATCGGGCCGATCGGCTGCTGCCCGTCGAAGATCTCCCGCACCAGCTGGCCGCCGACGACGAAGGAGGAGCCGGGCGACTGGTGGTCCACGCCGCTGGGCTCGAAGTCGACGCCCTCGAAGGCCCAGCGCATCGGCCAGTCGACCTTCCACACCAGCTTGCCGTGGTCGAACTCGCGCAGCGTCACCGTCTCGGTGTGGCCGCACTGGCAGGTGTAGCTGAGCTCGGTGGTCTCGTCGTCGTACGCCGTGACCGTCGTGAGGTCCCGCTCGCAGACGGTGCAGTACGGCTTGTACGGGTAGTACTCGCCGGAGCCGCCGGAGCCGTCGTCCTCGGCCGCGGCGCCGGAGCCCTCCGCCGCCTCGACCTCGGCCTCGTCGGCGGGCTTCTGCTGCTTCTGCTTGCCGCCCTTGCCGGCGGCGGCCTTGTCCAGCGTGCGGTAGCGCTCCAGGACCGCGTCGATGCGGGCGCGCTCACGCATCGCGAAGAGGATCTGCTCGCGGTAGACGCCGGAGGTGTACTGCTCGGTCTGGCTGATGCCCCGGTACTCGACGCCCAGCTCGGCGAGCGACGCCTCCATCGCGGACCTGAAGTGCGCGGCCCAGCTGTCGTACGGGCTGCCCTCGGGCGCGGGGACGGCGGTCAGCGGCTTGCCGATGTGCGCGTTCCACGACTCGTCGACGCCCTCGACCCCGGCCGGGACCTTGCGGAAGCGGTCGTAGTCGTCCCAGGAGAGGAGGTGCTCGCACGGCACGCCGCGGCGCTTGATCTCGTCCGCGACCAGGTGCGGCACCATCACCTCGCGCAGGTTGCCCAGGTGGATCGGCCCCGACGGACTCAGCCCGGAGGCGCACACAACCTTTTTACCGGGGGCACGACGCTCCGCCTCGGCGATGACCTCATCGGCGATACGGGAGACCCAGTCGGCCTCGGGGGTGGTCTGAGCCACTTCCGGCACTTCCTTCTCTCGATGCTCCTAGCCTTGCTGCGCCCATTCTCCCACCCGGTCCTGAGCCGTTTCCCCCACCCGTCCACAGGGTGTTGCCACCGGTCGTACCGGTCCCCGTTACCTGTGGAAAAGCGGTGGCAGGCCGTCGAGCGCACCGTGGGATACTTGCGGAACGTCTGCTGCGGCACGGCTCCTGAACGGCTCGGATGCGAGACACAGGACGGCGGCCGCACCGAGACGGCTCGTGACACCCAGACCACCCCGACGGAACGGTTAGCTCACCCATGGCCTCGGTCCCCTCCCTTTCCGCAACGGTCCACCAGCGCCTCTCCGACGCCCTCGCCGCAGCCCGGCCGGAAGCGTCCGGCGCGGACCCCTTGCTGCGAGGAAGCGACAGGGCGGATTTCCAGGCCAACGGCATGCTGGCGCTCGCCAAGAAGCTCAAGGGCAATCCGCGTGAGCTGGCCGACGCCGTCGTCGCCGCCCTCCCGGAGAACGACGAGATCGCCAAGGTCGAGGTCTCGGGCCCCGGCTTCCTCAACATCGACGTCGCCGACGCCGCCATCCTGCGCACCCTCGCGGCGCGCGCGTCCGACGAGTCGGGCCGCCTCGGCGTCCCGTTCGCGGAGAACCCGGGCACCAGCGTCCTGGACTACTCGCAGCCCAACGTGGCCAAGGAGATGCACGTCGGCCACCTGCGGTCCACGGTCATCGGTGACGCGATCATGCGCATCCTGGAGCACCGCGGCGAGACGGTCGTGCGCCGGCACCACATCGGCGACTGGGGCACCCAGTTCGGCATGCTCATCCAGTACCTGATCGAGCACCCGCACGAGCTGGACCACGAGTCGGACGCGGCCCGGAGCGGGTCCGGGGATTCCGGCGAGGCCGCCATGGCCCGGCTCAACCGGCTGTACAAGGCGTCCCGCGCCGTCTTCGACTCCGACGAGGAGTTCAAGGCGCGCGCCCGGGACCGCGTCGTCGCCCTGCAGAGCGGCGACGAGGAGACGCTGAACCTCTGGCACAAGATCGTCGACGAGTCGAAGACGTACTTCCAGGCCGTCTACGAGCAGCTCGACGTCGAGGTCCTGGACAAGGACATCGTCGGCGAGAGCGCCTACAACGACGCCCTCCAGGACGTCGTGAAGGACCTGGAGGAGTCGGGCGTCGCCGTCCGTTCCGAGGGCGCGCTCTGCGTCTTCTTCGAGGACGTCAAGGGCCAGGACGGCAAGCCCACCCCGCTGATCGTGCAGAAGTCCAACGGCGGCTTCGGGTACGCCGCCACCGACCTCGCCGCCATCCGCGACCGGATCGGCAATCTCCACGCCGACAAGCTGCTGTACGTCGTCGACGCCCGGCAGGCACTGCACTTCCGGATGGTCTTCGAGACGGCGCAGCGCGCCGGCTGGCTGCCCGAGGGCGCGGCCAAGCAGCTTGCCTTCGGCACGGTCCTCGGCGCCGACGGCAAGCCGTTCAAGACCCGTGAGGGCGAGACGGTGCGCCTGGTCGACCTGCTGAACGAGGCCGTCGAGCGTGCCGCGGTCGTGGTGCGGGAGAAGGCCGAGGCCGGCGGCCTGGGCCTGTCCGAGGAGGAGATCCAGGAGCGGGCCCAGCAGGTCGGCATCGGCGCGGTCAAGTACGCGGACCTGTCCAACTCCATGTCCCGCGACTACGTGTTCGACCTGGACCGCATGGTCTCCCTCCAGGGCGACACCAGCGTCTATCTCCAGTACGCGTACGCCCGTATCCAGTCCATCTTCCGCAAGGCCGGCCCGGACGCGCCGCCCGCCGTGGCGCACCCCGAGGTCGAACTCACCCCGCAGGAGCGGGCGCTGGCCCTGCACCTCGACGGCTTCGGCGACGTCCTCGCCACGGCCGCCGAGCTGTACGAGCCGCACCGCCTCGCCGCGTACCTCTACGAACTGGCCTCCCTCTTCAGCCCGTTCTACGAGCACTGCCCGGTGCTGACGGCGCCCTCGCGCGAGCTGGTGGAGAACCGCCTGTTCCTCTGCGAGCTCACCGCCCGCACCCTCCGCGAGGGCATGACCCTCCTCGGCATCCGCACCCCGGACCGCCTCTGATCACGGCAGCCCCCGCGCCCCGCACGGGGCGCGGGCGCCCCGGGGGCAGCGCCCCTAGCCGGTGACCCCGTCCGCGCAGGCCGCGTCCAGCGCGCCCCGCAGCCACTCCTGCGCGGCGCCGTACGTCGGCTCCAACTCCCCGCTCCCCGGAGCCAGTTCGCCGAAGAGCTCCCAGTAGCGCTCCATCGCCGGGACGGTGGCCCACCGCAGCAGTTCACCGAGCCGGTGGCGGAACTCGGGGGTGTCCTGGGTGCCGCGCGCCCGCGCGTACGCGGCGACGAAGCAGTCCAGCGCCTCGCCCGCGCGCGGGGCCCGTCCGGCGCGGAGGTCCGGCTCGGCCAGCGCGTACGCCTGGAGCAGCCCCTCGAACAGCGGCTCGGGGCGGGTACCCGTCCCCGCGGGCTGCCGCGAGACGGACCGGGTGTGCTCGGTGCACACGGCGCGGTCGGTGACGACGGCGTGCAGCCGAGCGAAGGTCAGCACCTGCTCGGGCCCGGGATCGGCGGGCAGTTGCGGAACGGCGGCTTCCAGGATGGGCGTGACGATCCGCCGGGGCAGCCGGACGGGGAGCGCGCAGCGCCAGAAGTAGGCCATCGCGTCCGTCGTCGGCGGGGTGCCCATGGCGCCGATCAGCGCCAGCCGTTCCGCGCGTTCCTCCACCGTCCCGTCCCGCAGCAGGTGGAGCGCCGCCTCCCGCCAGCGCAGCGCGGCCAGTTGGCCGTTCAGCTCGCGCAGCCGGCCCTCGATGGCCTCGTCCAGCGCCGCTTCCTCATCGAGGGCCCGTGCCACCTGCGGAACCGGTAGGTCCAGGGTCCGCAGGGAGCGGATGCGGCGCAGCCGTTCCAGCGCCTCGGGCCCGTACCGGCGGTGCCCGCCGGTGCTCCGCCCGGCCTCGGGCAGCAGTCCGCGGTCCGAGTAGAAGCGCACGGTCTTGACTGTCACGCCGGCCCGCCGGGCCACCTCACCGATGCTCCACGTGCCGTCGTCCGGCGCTCCGGGCCCGGCGGCTGGTGTCGCCTCACACACGTCTTGAACCTCCCTCAGGGGGAGTTCCTACGGTACCGGCGGGCGCGGGCGGCCTCGCAGGGGAAAGCCGCCCGCGCCCGACCACGGTTCGCACGAGGGACGGAGACGACGATGACCGCATTCGTACTGGCAGCAGGCGGCCACACCGGCGACTGGGTGTGGCGGGACGTCGCCCGCCTGCTGCGGGAGTCCGGCGCCGAGGCGTACCCGGCGACGCTCACCGGAATGGGCGACCGGCGCCATCTCGCGGGCCCGGAAACCGACTTGGCGACGCACATCGAGGACCTGGTGCAGATCATCGACCACATCGAGGCACCGGCAGGCCCCGGTTCGCCGCGGGACGTCGTACTCGTCGGCCACTGCTACGGCAGCCACCCCGTACTCGGCGCGGCCGACCGGCGCCCCGAGCGGGTCTCCCGCATCGTCTACGCCGACGCGCCCCTCCCCGGGAACGGCCTCTCCGTGCACGACCTCGTCCGCGCCGAAATGGCCGAGGAGGCCGTGCGCGAGCGCATCCTCGGCCAGGCCGACCGGGCCGAGGACGGCTGGCGCGTCCCGGCGCCCACCCGCGAGGAGTGGGAACGCCTGAGCAACGTGCACGGCGTCTCCCCGGCGGACGTGACCCGGCTGGCCCGCCTCGCCGCGCCCCAGCCCCTCCGCACCCTCACCCAGCCGCTCCGCCTCACCGGCGCCGCCGACGGAATCCCCGCCTCCGGCATCTTCTGCACCGTCAACGGGACGACGGACATCGCCCTCGTCGAAAAGCTGGTGGCCTCCGGCGCCCCACGCTTCCGCCAACTCGCCGACCCCCGCTGGACCTTCTTCGAACTCCCCACCGGCCACTGGCCGATGCTCTCCACCCCCGAGGCCCTGACCCGCACCCTCCTCCGGGCCGCCGCCGGCGAGGGCCACCGCCTCGCCGCCCAGGGCTGAGCCAGGACGCGCGTGCCTCACCGCTTCCGCTGCCACAGCATCTCCAGCCCCAGCACGATGGCGCACAGCACCGCGACCGTCCCGGGAGCGGCCACGAACGCCACGTGGATCGGGCTGTCCTCGTCCGGCAGGAAGAGGTCCACCCAGCCCAGCGCCAGGGCCAGGGCGGTGGTGACGCCGCCGATCCGGGAGGCCCATTCGAAGAGGTACGTGTGCCACCGTCCGGAGTCCGGCGACTCCCGCGAGCGCACATCGATGCTGAAGAAGATCAACAGGACGGCGAGGAACGCGATCATGTCGACCATCTCGGACGAGGGCATCTGACGCATGTCACGTTCCCTTCGGCGGACGAGGGCCCCGGCACCAGGCGCGCCGGGGCTGGACACCGGGCAACCTAGGAGGTCCCCGCGGCCGATGCCGGAGAGCGAAGAGCCGCCGTCCCGCACTTCATACGAATGGCTCCGCCGAGCCGCCGCCACGACGACCCTGCGCGAACGGCCGCGAGCCGGGCCGACTCGCCAAACCCCCTCGGACCACCGCCCGTTGACGACCGACGCACGCCTCCGACCCGGGACGGAGCACCGCTCCCCCTCCCGGACCAGGACCCGGGTCCGCCCTCAAGGGGGACGCGGGCCCGATCCGCCGGGCGCCCCCGCGCGGATAGCTTGCTGCCCATGACCGCCCCCTCCCCCGAACCCCGCAGCCGCCCGCAGCGCATCCGCGACACCCTCCGCAGGCTCACCGACGAGACCGACGCCTGGGTCGCCACCGCCTCCCGCGACGGCCACCCCTGCCTCGTCCCCCTCTGGTTCCTCTGGGACAACGGCACGTTCCTGCTGTGCACCCGCCGCACCACCCCCACCGCACGGAACCTCGCCGACGGCGAAGCCCCCGTCACCCTCAGCCTCGGCCACACCCGCGACGTGGTCCTCGTCCAGGGCACCGGCCGCACGGTCGACGCCACCGAGCTCCCCACCGCCTCGGCCGACGCCTTCGCCGCCCGCTTCGACTGGGACCCGCGCGACGACCCCGACTGGACCTACCTCCGCATCACCCCCCGAACCGTCAGGGCCTGGCACGAGGAACCCGAACTCCCCGGCCGCCTGATCATGCGCGCGGGCGAGTGGCGGTCCTGAGCCCACCGGTTCCGCCCGACACCCCTGCCTCACCCCCTGAGCCAGGACGATCGCTTCCCGAACGTCGGACGCTCCCGCGTACACCGTCGGCACGCGCCACGGCGTGAGCGGACGGGCCAACCCGGCTTCCAAACAAGCGCGTTCGGCCGTCGAGCCGAGGGCACAACGCCGGGCTCACGGCACACCGCCGTTCACCGCAAGCCGGACCTCTACGCCCGCGCCGGCATCCCGTGTACGCGATCCGCGAGCGCCGTCACCGCGAGGTCGTCGTCCTGACGGACCCGCAGGACAGCGAGTACCGGACGCGCCCCGTGCACAAGCCCGGCGAAACCCTCCCCGAATCCATCGGCGCCCACGTCGAGTGGGACACGGACGCCCTGCTGCGCACCTGACCACAGGCGGCCCCTGCCCTCGCCGTTCGGCCCCGCCACCCCTCCGCCGGCGCCGCCGTCCACGTCCCGGATCACCACCGCGTACGCGCCAACTCACGGCGCTGCGCCAGGAGTTCCGTCCACACCATTGTCCACGGCCCCGTCCCCGGGTGACGCGAGTGTCCACAGCGGGCCGGTTGTCCACAGGTCTGGTGGGCGGTCGTCGCGCGGCGGCGGGACGCTGTTAACGTACCGGCACTCAGCTCGCCCTGAGGTCTCCGGTGCCAGCGCCGGAGGCACCCGCACTCCGCGCCGAAGCCCTGCCACACCCCGGGAGAGGAGGACAGACCGTGATCACACCGAACGCGAAACGGCCCGGCAGCCATACAGGCCACCGGACCGCTTCCTCAGTCCTCGTCGTGCGCGTCCACGCCTCAGAGCTTGCGCGCCGCCTCGACCGCCCAGTAGGTGAGGATCATGCCGGCGCCGGCGCGCTTGAAGCCGGTGAGGGCCTCCAGCACGGCCGCGTCCCGGTCGATCCAGCCCTTCTCGGCAGCGGCCTCGATCATCGCGTACTCGCCGCTGACCTGGTACGCGCCGACCGGCACGTCCGAGGCCTCGGAGACGGCGCGCAGCACGTCGAGGTACGGCATGCCCGGCTTGACCATGACCATGTCCGCGCCCTCTTCGAGGTCGAGGGCGAGCTCGCGGAGGGACTCGCGGAGGTTGGCCGGGTCCTGCTGGTACGTCTTGCGGTCGCCCTGGAGGGACGAGCCGACGGCCTCACGGAACGGCCCGAAGAACGCCGAGGAGTACTTCGCGGTGTAGGCGAAGACGGCGGTGTCCTCGTGGCCGTTCTCCTCCAACTCCCGCCGGACGCGGGCGATCTGGCCGTCCATCATGCCGCTCGGGCCGAGCACGTGCGCCCCGGCGTCGGCCTGCGCCAGCGCCATCTCGGCGTAGCGCTCCAGCGTCCGGTCGTTGTCCACCCGGCCGGTGGAGTCCAGCACGCCGCAGTGCCCGTGGTCGGTGAACTCGTCCAGGCACAGGTCGGACATGACGACGAGATCGTCACCGACCTCGGAGCGCACGTCGCGCAGCGCCCGCTGGAGGATGCCGTCGGGCGCGGTGCCCTGCGTGCCCTCGGCGTCCTTGTCCTCGTCCCTGGGCACGCCGAACAGCATGATCCCGCCGACGCCGGCCTCGACGGCCTCCGCCGCGGCCTTCTTCAGCGAGTCACGGGTGTGCTGGTAGACGCCCGGCATGGACGAGATCGCGACGGGCTCGTCCACGCCGTCCCGCACGAAGGCGGGCAGGATCAGGTCGGACGGGTGCACCCGGTGCTCGGCGACCATCCGGCGCATGGCCGGGGTGGTCCGCAGCCGCCGGGGGCGTGCCGCGGGATAGGAGCCGTAGGTGCTCACGAACGTGCCCTCCTCCTGGCCGGACGCTTCTCGCTCGGCCGCTTGACGACTTCACCGGCCTCGACGGCCGCGGCGCGCCGCTCGGCGCCGAAGTCGGCCAGCGCGGCGGCCAGTTTGTGCACGGACGGTTCGGGCGACATGACGTCGACCCGCAGGCCGTGCTCCTCGGCGGTCTTCGCGGTGGCCGGGCCGATACACGCGATCACGGTCACGTTGTGCGGCTTGCCCGCGATGCCGACGAGGTTCCGGACGGTGGACGAGGAGGTGAAGAGCACGGCGTCGAAGCCGCCGCCCTTGATCGCCTCGCGGGTCTCGGCCGGCGGCGGCGAGGCGCGCACGGTGCGGTACGCGGTGACGTCGTCGACCTCCCAGCCCAGCTCGATGAGCCCGGCGACGAGGGTCTCCGTGGCGATGTCGGCGCGGGGCAGGAACACCCGGTCGATCGGGTCGAAGACCGGGTCGTACGGCGGCCAGTCCTCCAGCAGCCCGGCGGCGGACTGCTCACCGCTGGGCACGAGGTCGGGCTTGACGCCGAACTCCACGAGGGAGGCGGCGGTCTGCTCGCCCACGGCCGCGACCTTGATCCCGGCGAAGGCACGCGCGTCGAGCCCGTACTCCTCGAACTTCTCGCGTACGGCCTTGACCGCGTTGACGGAGGTGAAGGCGATCCACTCGTACCGCCCGGTGACCAGGCCCTTGACCGCGCGCTCCATCTGCTGCGGGGTGCGGGGCGGTTCGACGGCGATGGTGGGCACCTCGTCGGGCACCGCGCCGTATGACCGGAGTTGGTCGGAGAGCGAGGCCGCCTGTTCCTTGGTGCGCGGCACCAGGACCTGCCAGCCGAAGAGGGGCTTGGACTCGAACCACGACAGCTCGTCGCGCCGGTCGGCCGCGCTGCGCTCGCCGACCACGGCTATGACCGGCTGGCCGCCGCCCGCTGCGGGCAGCACCTTGGCGGACTTCAGGACCTGGGTGATGGTGCCGAGGGTCGCCGTCCAGGTGCGCTGCCGGGTGGTGGTCCCGGCGACGGTGACGGTGAGCGCGGTGTCGGGCTTCCGTCCACCGGCAACGAGTTCTCCTGCAACCGAACCGACCGCGTCGAGCGTCGTAGAGATGACGACGGTGGCGTCGCTCGCGCCGACTTCGGTCCAGCATCTGTCGTCGGCGTGCGCGGCGTCGATGAAACGGACGTCGGTGCCGTGCTCGTCGCGCAGCGGTACACCGGCGTACGCGGGGACGCCGACGGCGGCGGCGACCCCGGGCACGACCTCGAAGGGAATGCCCTCGGCCGCGCAGGCGAGCATCTCGGCGGAGGCGTCGGCGTCGAGCCCCGGATCGCCCGCGACGGCTCGCACGACCCGCTTGCCGGAGCGCGCGGCAGCCATGGCAAGATCTGCTGCACCACCGCTGGAAACAGGGGCAGTTGACGGGGTGTCAGCGCTGCCCGCTTCCGCGGCCTCCCGCTGGAGTGGTGTGTCCACACCGGCCCGCGCATGGGTACGGACGACGTCGTGCACGTGCGGATCGGCGACGAGGACGTCGGCACGCGCGAGTGCTTCGACGGCACGCAGCGTCAGCAGCCCCGGGTCTCCGGGGCCCGCACCGAGGAAGGTGACGTGTCCCTGAGCGCCGTAGAGGTGCACGGCGCTCGTAGTGGCCGACGACGTGGACGGCGTGGTCGACGTAGGCATGTTGGCGGCGGTGGGGCTCAAAGTGCTCGCTCCCCCATCAGACCGGCCGCACCCTTGGCGAGCATCTCGTCGGCGAGTTCACGGCCCATGTCCCTGGAGGTCGTGAGGTCGCCGTCGGACGCCGGTACGGGACCGGTGGTGGACAGCTGCACCAGCGTCGTGCCGTCGGTCGTGCCGACGACGCCGCGCAGGCGCATCTCGGTGACAACCTGCCCGTCGACAAGCAGGTCGGCAAGCGCACCCACGGGTGCGCTGCAGCCGGCCTCCAAAGCGGCGAGCAGGGTTCGCTCGGCGGTGACGGCGGCCCGCGTGTACGGGTCGTCGAGCTCCGCGAGCTGGGCGGCCAGGTGCGTGTTGGTCGCTACGCACTCGACAGCCAGTGCCCCCTGGCCGGGGGCGGGCAGGATCACGTCGGGGTCGAGCAGTTCGGTGGCCTCGTCGAGGCGGCCGACGCGCGACAGCCCGGCAGCCGCGAGCACGACGGCGTCGAGCTCGCCGGAGCGCACGTACCCGATACGCGTGTCGATATTCCCCCGGATCGGGACAGTCTCGATCTCCACACCCTGCGAACGGGCCCAGGAGTTGAGCTGCGCCATGCGGCGCGGGGAGCCCGTGCCGATACGCGCCGTCCCCGCCTGGGCGGCGAGCTGCGCGAAGTCGAGGCCGTCGCGGGCGATGAGCGCGTCCCGCGGGTCGACCCGCTGCGGCACGGCGGCGAGGGCCAGCTCCTCCGGCTGCGAGGTGGGCAGGTCCTTGAGCGAGTGCACGGCGAAGTCGATCTCCCCGTCGAGCAGCGCGTCCCGCAGCGCGGAGACGAACACACCGGTGCCGCCGATCTGCGCGAGGTGCTCACGGCTGGTGTCGCCGTACGTCGTGATCTCGACCAGCTCCACCTCGCGGCCCGTCACCTGACGGACCTGCTCGGCGACGATGCCGGACTGCGCCATCGCGAGTTTGCTGCGGCGGGTTCCCAGCCTGAGTGCCGGTGCTGTGGCTGAGGTCTGGCTCATGGCCGCTCCTGTTCGGGGTTGCTGACAGCGGCGACCGCCTGCGGGTCGAGGTCGAAAAGCTCGCGCAGCGCGTCGGCGTATCCGGCGCCTCCGGGCTCACCGGCGAGCTGTTTGACGCGCACGGTCGGCGCGTGGAGGAGCTTGTCGACGACGCGGCGCACGGTCTGCGTGATCTCGGCGCGCTGCTTCTCGTCGAGTCCGTGCAGCCGGCCCTCAAGACGGGCCATCTCGCCGGCCACGACGTCGGCGGCCATGGTGCGCAGGGCGACCACGGTCGGGGTGATCGTCGCGGCGCGCTGCGCGGCGCCGAAGGCGGCGACCTCCTCGGTGACGATCGCGCGTACGGCGTCGACGTCGGCGGCCATCGGGGCGTCGGCGGACGCCTCGGCGAGGGACTCGATGTCGACGAGGCGCGCGTGCTCCAGGCGGTGCACCGCGGCGTCGATGTCCCGCGGCATGGCGAGGTCGAGCAGCGCCGTCCCGCGCGGGGCGCCGTCGGCGGCACGGGCCTCCAGCGCGCCCTGGACCGCCTCGGCGGTGAGGACGAGCCCGGTGGCGCCGGTGCAGGAGACGACGACGTCGGCCTTGGGCAGCTCGGCGGCGACCCCGTCCATCGGCAGCGCGCTGGCGCTGGCGCTCGCGGACAGCCCGGCGGCGAGCCGCTGCGCGCGGTCCACGGTCCGGTTGGCGATCACCAGTTCGGCGACGCCGGCCCGGGCCAGCGTGGTCGCGGCGAGGGAGGACATGGAGCCGGCGCCGATGACGAGCGCGCGCTTCCCGCGCACCCACTCCTCGACGGGCTCGCCCTGGGCGAGCTGCTCCAGCCCGAAGGTGACGAGCGACTGCCCGGCACGGTCGATACCGGTCTCGGTGTGCGCCCGCTTGCCGACCCGCAGCGCCTGCTGGAAAAGGTCGTTCAGCAGCCGCCCCGCGGTGTGCTGTTCCTGCGCGACGGCGAGCGCGTCCTTGATCTGGCCGAGGATCTGGCCCTCGCCGACGACCATCGAGTCCAGCCCGCAGGCCACCGACAGCAGGTGGTGGACGGCCCGGTCCTCGTAGTGGACGTACAGGTAGGGAGTCAGTTCTTCCAGGCCGACGCCGCTGTGCTGGGCGAGCAGCGTGGACAGCTCGGCCACACCGGCGTGGAACTTGTCCACGTCGGCGTACAGCTCGATGCGGTTGCAGGTGGAGAGCACCGCGGCCTCGGCGGCGGGCTCCGCGCTGAGGGTGTCCTGGAGCAGCTTGCCGCGCGACTGCGGGGCGAGCGCCGCCCGCTCCAGCACGCTGACGGGGGCGCTGCGGTGGCTCAGTCCGACGACGAGGAGACTCATGCCGGCATCACGGCGGGGATGTCCCCGTCAGGTCCCTCGGTCCGGTGCTCGTCGTGCGCCTCGGCCCCGGCACGCACCGCGCTCTCGGCGGGGGCCTCGGGGCGGCGCGTGGTGACGGAGTCGGCGGGCGGCGCCGCGGGCGGAGCGGTGTCCTCCTCGGGGGCCTCCTCACCGGACTTGCGCTGCTCGTGGAAGGCGAGGATCTGGAGCTCTATCGAGAGGTCCACCTTGCGCACGTCGACGCCCTCCGGCACGGAGAGCACGGTCGGCGCGAAGTTGAGGATGGAGGTGATGCCCGCGGCGACGAGCCGGTCGCACACCTGCTGCGCGGCACCGGCGGGCGTGGAGATGACGCCGATGGAGACGCCGTTCTCGTCGATGATCTGCTCGAGCTCATCGGTGTGCTGGACGCCCATGCCCGCGACGGACTTGCCGGTCATCGCCGGGTCGGCGTCTATCAGCGCCGCGACGCGGAAGCCGCGGGAGGCGAAACCGCCGTAATTGGCCAGCGCCGCACCGAGGTTACCGATACCGACGATCACGACGGGCCAGTCCTGCGTGAGGCCGAGCTCACGGGAGATCTGGTAGACGAGGTACTCGACGTCGTAGCCGACACCGCGGGTGCCGTAGGAGCCGAGGTAGGAGAAATCCTTGCGGAGCTTGGCCGAGTTGACGCCCGATGCGTTCGCCAGCTCTTCCGAGGAAACCGTGGGGACGGACCTCTCGGAGAGCGCCGTGAGCGCCCGCAGGTACAGCGGAAGACGGGCGACGGTAGCCTCGGGAATCCCTCGGCTGCGACTCGTCGTCGCCGGTCGGTGATTTCGGCCAGTTGCCACGGTGCTCCTGCCGGTTGCGCGAAGCGGTGAGCGGCCGTGCGCCAGGTGCGCGTCCGCACCGCTCCATCGCGCCCAGGCTATGCCTTTGTGAACGCGTGCACAAAGATGATGTCCACTTTGTCCAGCCAACGTGACCGGTGCCACACGCTGCAACGGGGACACGTGGTCACACTCCTCACACAACGGCCCCCGGATGGCAAAACGACCTCGATGGTAATCGAATCCTGGCCATTTCCCGACCGCGTTGGCCGACGTCAGGCGGGTGGCAACGGTCACGTCCGGCCACCGCGGCCGGCTCCGGGACCGGAGCCGGTGCGGGCGCCCCCGCGGTCCGGCCCGGCGCCCGTCCGTGCGGAACGCGCCCCGCACGGGCGGTGGTTCAGGCGCGGAGCGCCTTGCGCAGCCGCTCGGGGTCCACCCGCCAGAAGTCGTGCTGGGCCCCGTCCACGAGCACGACCGGGATCTGCTCCCAGTAGGCCCGGTACAGCTCCTGGTCGTTGTTGATGTCCTTCTCCTCCCACGTCGCACCCTCCTCGGCGCAGACGCGGACGATCACGTCCCGCGCGACATCGCAGAGATGGCACCCGGGCTTCCCGATCAACGTGACTGTCTTCATGGGGCCATTGTCCCGCCGTCGTCCCGCGCTCCGTCCCCGGTCCGACATCCGCCTGTAACGGGTCCGGGAAAAGCACTGACTATGCTCGATCACATGGCATCCCGCCCCTCACCTCTCCGTGCCTGGTCGTGGCTCACCCACCGCAGGCGCCCCGCGACCGCGCGCAGCGTGCTCGCGGGCGAGGCCGCGGCCGAGGCGGCCCGCAAACAGGAGCAGGAACGCGCCCTGGAGGAGGAGCGCGCGCAGGCCGAAGCGGGTTCCGGGGAGGCGGAGGCGCCCGAGGAGCCGGAGTTCCCGGTCGTCGGGGACACCAGGGCCGCCGCGTTCTTCGACCTCGACAACACCGTCATGCAGGGCGCCGCGCTGTTCCACTTCGGACGCGGGCTGTACAAGCGGGAGTTCTTCGACAAGCGCGAACTGGCCAGGTTCGCCTGGCAGCAGGCGTACTTCCGGCTGGCCGGCACCGAGAACGCCGGGCACATGGCCGACGTCCGCTCCAGCGCCCTGTCCATCGTCAAGGGCCACCGGGTCTCCGAACTGATGAGCATCGGCGAGGAGATCTACGACGAGTACATGGCCGGACGCATCTGGCCCGGCACCCGCGCCCTCGCCCAGGCGCACCTGGACGCCGGGCAGAAGGTCTGGCTCGTCACCGCGGCGCCCGTCGAGACGGCGACGATCATCGCCAGGCGGCTGGGCCTCACCGGCGCGCTGGGCACCGTCGCCGAGTCCGTCGGCGGCGTCTACACCGGCCGCCTCGTCGGCGAACCGCTGCACGGCCCCGCCAAGGCGGAGGCGGTACGGGCGCTCGCCGCGGGCGAGGGGCTGGAGCTGGAACGCTGCGCCGCGTACAGCGACTCGGCGAACGACATTCCGATGCTCTCGCTCGTCGGACATCCGTATGCGATCAATCCTGACAGCAGACTTCGCGAGCACGCCCGGGAAATGGACTGGCGGTTGCGTGACTACCGCACCGGCAGGAAGGCGGCCAAGGTGGGCATCCCGGCGGCCGCCGGGGTCGGCGCCGTAGCGGGCGGCGCGGCCGCCGCCGTCGCCCTCCAGCGCCGCCGCCGCTGAACCCCGCGCCCGACGGGCACGCACCCCAACTCCCCCCGCTGCGCGGGCATTCGGCCACGCGCGGCGCCCCGCCGCACTCCGCCGGCACCTCTCGCGCGCACCGGTGAACACGCCCGGTGACGGCGCACCCTCCCCTCGCCGCGCGGCAATTCGGGCTATATACCCCCGTGTCCGCGTCTCCAGTCGCGCCGCACCCCGCCGAGCACAACACGTCACGCACGCGTCACGTTCAGGCTCAAAAACGATCAGAAGAACGTCCACACTTCGACCCCGATCGGACGTCAACCCCTACAAGAGCAAAGCGAATCGACGATTTCGACCACTAGGCGTAGTGCGGCCTGTACGAAGCGTTATTCTCCTCAGACGCATTCCGGAACCCGCACGCCCCCACTCCGGGCAAAAGGTCCCGCACTGCACGTGATGGAAGCTCTGCCTCTGGGAGTCCCGTGTACCCACACGTCGGGGTTGACGCCTCGGGCCTGGCTACGCTGCGCAGCACAGTCGTCACGGCTGTCGACCAGTTGCGCGCATTCGTCCCCACCGCGTACGCCGTCCCTGTCCTCGCCACAGCCGCACCTGTCCCCACCGCCCCCCGGTACGCCCTGGCCGCCCGCGCCACGGACGACACCAAGGGCGCCGCCCGCGCCGGCAGCCGTTCCGCCTCCGGCACCGCCGTCAGACCCGCCACCACCCCCGCCACCCGCTCCACGGCGTCCACCACGCCCGCCGTGCCCACCCCGGCCGGAACGGCCGCCACCAGATCCCGCACCGCACCCGCCACGTCCCCCGGCGGAACCTCCGGCGGCACCGGCGGTTCCGGCAACGCCCCCTCCGGCGGCCGGCGGACGCGGAACGGCCAGACGGCCCGCCGCCCCGCCGCCTCGGACACCGACAGCCGCCGGATGATGGACCTGGTCGAACGCGCCCAGGACGGCGAGTCCGAGGCGTTCGGCCGGCTCTACGACCAGTACAGCGACACCGTCTACCGGTACATCTACTACCGCGTGGGCGGCCGGGCCACGGCCGAGGACCTCACCAGCGAGACCTTCCTCCGCGCCCTCCGCCGGATCGGCACCTTCACCTGGCAGGGCCGGGACTTCGGCGCCTGGCTGGTCACGATCGCGCGCAACCTGGTCGCCGACCACTTCAAGTCCAGCCGCTTCCGCCTGGAGGTCACCACGGGCGAGATGCTGGACGCGAACGAGGTCGAGCGCAGCCCCGAGGACTCCGTCCTGGAGTCCCTGTCCAACGCCGCCCTCCTGGAGGCCGTCCGCAGACTCAACCCGCAGCAGCAGGAGTGCGTGACGCTCCGCTTCCTGCAGGGGCTCTCCGTCGCCGAGACCGCGCGGATCATGCAGAAGAACGAGGGCGCCATCAAGACCCTCCAGTACCGCGCGGTCCGCACCCTCGCCCGCCTCCTCCCCGACGACGCACGCTGACGCCACCTGCGGGATAACCGCAGGTGAGCGTGCATGCGCGGGCGGTCACATCATCGTGAGTGGCGTAACCCGACTGGCTTGCCGCTCGTTGGGGGGATTGCAGACTCCCCGCAACCGCGGCATGTCCACCGTTCCTCGCGGGAGTTGACCGTGCTGACGAGAGGAGGTGCCGCCCATGATCGGATCCGTAGCCACGAACCGCCGGGCACACGCCTTCGCCCAAGCCCTGGACGAGCGCTCACCCGCGACCGATCCGGAGGCCGGCCAGGCGGCAGGTGAGGCTCCCGAAGGGCCCGAGGGCCCGACAGGAGCGCCCGAGACAGACCACCCCGAGGTGGCGGACGACGGAATCGGAACCGAAGGCGGCACCGAGCACACGCTGCTCCTCGCCCTCGCCGACGGTCTCGGCGCCCTGCCACGCCCCGAACTGGACCCCGAGGTCAAGACCGTCCAGCGGGCCCAGCTGATCGCCGCCATGGAATCCGCGTTCGCCGAGGGCACGGCGGCCGGTGAGAGCGGCCGCATCCCCGAGCAACGGGGCCAGAAGGGCGCCCACCGGGCCCCGGGCCTCGGCGCGCTCGGCAAGCTGCGCCCCAAGTCCCGCCTGAGCAAGGGCATCGCGGCGGGCGGCCTCGGCGTCGGCGTCGCGGCCTCCGCCTTCGGCGGCGTCGCGGCGGCCAGCACCAACGCCCTCCCGGGCGACTCGCTGTACGGCGTCAAGCGCGGCATGGAGGACATCCGCCTCGACCTCACCGGCGGGGACACCGACCGCGGTCAGCTCTACCTCGACCGGGCCTCCACCCGGCTCCAGGAGGCGCGCAGACTGCTGGAGCACGACCGCGCGGGCGCCCTCGACCACGAGGTCCTCGGCTCCGTCCGCAAGGCGCTCTCCGGCATGAGCAACGACGCCTCCGAGGGCCACCGGCTGCTGAGCGGCGCGTACGAGCGGGACGGCGACATCGCCCCGATGCGCTCCCTCAACTCCTTCTCGGAGAGCCACCGTTCGACGTGGTCCCAGCTGAAGCACCGGCTGCCCGTCCAGCTCACCGACGTCGGGGACGAGGTCAGCTCGGTCTTCGACGCCATAGAGAGTGACGTCGGCCCGCTGGAACAGCTCCTGGAGGAGGACTCGGGCGTCCCCGAGCCCGGTACGGGCCCGCTGCCCGGCGGCGACGGGGCGACGGAGAGCTCCCCGTCGCAGGAGCCCTCGCCCTCGGTCTCCAGCAGCGACGAGGAGCGCCCCGAGGGCGAGGACAGCCGGTCCCCGTCCCCCTCCGGTTCGGAGGAGCCGGGCGGACTGCTCGGCGAGGGCGGCCTGCTCAACCCGGAGAAGGGCGCGGACGAGAAGCCGTCCGGGTCCGCCGTCGAGGACGGGCTCAAGGCACCGGACGCGGACATCACGCTGCCGCCGATCGTCCCCGAGGTCCTCCCCGGCCTCAACGACCAGCTGGGAGGCGGCAAGTAGCCGTCCCGACCGCGGCGGCCACGGAGCGGGGCCCGTCGGACGCACACCGTCCGGCGGGCCCCGCTCCGTGTGCGTCCCGCGTCAGAAGAAGACCGAGCGCCGCTGGACCAGCAGCTTGTACAGCGTGTGCTGGATCGTCTCGCGCACCTGGTCGGTGAGGTTGAACATCAGCATCGGATCGTCGGCCGAGCCCTCCGGGTACCCGTCCGTGGGGATCGGCTCGCCGAACTGGATCGTCCACTTCGTCGGCAGCGGCACCGCGCCCAGCGGCCCGAGCAGCGGAAACGCGGGTGTGACGGGGAAGTACGGCAGCCCGAGCAGCCGGGCGAGGGTCTTGGCGTTCCCCACCATCGGGTAGATCTCCTCGGCGCCGACGATCGAGCACGGCACGATCGGCGCCCCCGCGCGCAGCGCCGTCGAGACGAAGCCGCCCCGCCCGAACCGCTGAAGCTTGTAACGCTCGGCGAAAGGCTTGCCCAGCCCCTTGAAGCCCTCCGGCATCACGCCGACGACCTCGCCCTGCCCCAGCAGCCGTTCGGCGTCCTCGGTGCAGGCGAGGGTGTGCCCGGCCTTCCGCGCCAGCTCGTTCACCACCGGCAGCAGGAACACCAGGTCGGCCGCGAGCAGCCGCAGATGGCGCTGCGCCGGGTGGTGGTCGTGCACGGCGACTTGGAGCATCAGCCCGTCGAGCGGCAGCGTGCCGGAATGGTTGGCCACGACGAGCGCGCCGCCCTCGTCCGGGATGTTCTCCAGCCCGCGCACCTCCACCCGGAAGTACTTCTCGTACAGCGGGCGGAGCGCCGACATCAGCACCTGGTCGGTCAGTTCACGGTCGTAGCCGAAGTCGTCGACCTCGTACTCACCCGTGATCCGCCGCCGGAGGAAGGCCAGGCCCTTCGCGGCCCGCCGGTCCCAGCCCCGGCCCAGCGCCCGGTCCAGCAGCCCCTCGCCCTGCTCGGGCTCCTCCTCGGGCTCCGGTTCCCGCCCCTGCCGCGGTACGGAGGCCAGCGGCGGCGCGGGTTCGGCGCCGCGCCGCGGGGGCGCCTTCCGCGGCCGCGCGGTCCCCTCGCCACGCGAGCGCCCCTGCCGCTCGCGGTCGTCGTCGAAGGGGATGACCTTCGCGTCAGCCATGCCGGACCTCCTCCTCGTACGCCCCGCGGTGCGCCCGCGACAGCGTCTGTGCGAGCCGGTCGACGGTACGGGCCAGCGTCCGGGGCGGAAGCAGCCCTTCCGCCGCGCCCTCGGCGAACGAGGCGAGCGTCTGAGCCGTCGTGTACCGGGGTTCGAAGCCCAGCGTCTCGCGCATCTGCGCGGTGCGGACGGTCCGTCCGTGCGTGAGCTGACGTATCTGCGCCGCCGAGAAGTCCGTGGCCCCGACCGAGCGCAGCAGCTGCCGGCCCCAGCGCACGGCGGGCAGCGGCAGCGGCACCGTCGGCCGCCCCAGCCGCCGGGCGCACTGCGACAGCAGCAGCACCCCGTCCCCCGCGATGTTGAACGTGCCCGCGCTGACCGGCCCTTGGGCCGGATCGGCCGCGGCCAGCCGCAGCGCCGCGAGCACGTCGTCCTCGTGGACGAACTGGAGCCGCGGGTCGTGCCCGAGCACCGTCGGCAGCACCGGCAGCGAGAAGTACTCGGCGAACGGCGAGTCCAGGGACGGGCCCAGCACGTGCGCGAGGCGCAGCACCGTCACCGCGACGTCGGGACGCCTGCGCGCGAATCCCCGCACGTAGCCCTCGACTTCGACGGCGTCCTTCGGGAACCCGCCGCCGGGCAGCGCCTTGGGCCCGGTCGTCTCGTCGAAGACCGCCGGGTCACGGGGCGCTCCCCCGTACACGCCCGTGGTCGACTTCACCACGAGCCGCCGCACCGAGGGCGCCTTCTGGCAGGCGCCCAGCAGCTGCAGGGTGCCGATGACGTTGGTCTCCTTCACCGCGGCGCGGTTCCCGGAGCCGGGCACACCGAGCGGGGTGCCGTGCACGTTCAGATGGACGACGGTGTCCACGCCGTACTCGGCCAGGACGCCGGCGATCTCCGGCTGCCGTATGTCGGCCCGGACGAACTCGGCCTCCCCGAGGCTGTGCGCGGGCCGCACCACGTCCACCCCGACGACTCGCTCCACGCCCGGATCGGAGAGGACATTCCGCACGAAACGGCCGGCCAGCTCCCTGGCGACGCCGGTGACGAGTACGACCTGGCCCACGATGCCTCCCCTGGCAGTGCTGTCGCACACGATGCCGGACGGGGCGCACAAACGAAACCGCCGCCCTCCCGGCCGGTACGCCCGCGCATGCGGAACGTACGGCCGGAAGAACGGCGGTCAGCGGCGTACGAGACGCTCGCTCACTTCTTGTTGCGACGCTGAACGCGCGTGCGCTTCAGCAGCTTGCGGTGCTTCTTCTTCGCCATCCGCTTACGCCGCTTCTTGATAACAGAGCCCACGACTACCCTCGCTCACGGATCATCCCCGCGGAATGCGGGGCGACTCATTTGAATCACTCGGTGCGGGGCGTCCGAGCCCACACGACCTACATGGGCTCAGCCTACCGGTCACATCGAGCAGGTCGTAATCCGAGGGTCGACGAGGGGGCCGGGAAACTCCGGATCAGTCGGACGACGAGCGGACGGGACGGGCACTCCGGGAGCTCCGGCCGGACCGGCGGACCGGTCACGGTTCAGCCCTCCCCTTCGACCTCTCAGGCGGTCTCCACCCCCACGTAGGACTCTTGGAGGTATTCATGGACGGCCTGCTCTGGGACCCGGAAGGACCTCCCCACCCGGATCGCCGGCAGATGACCGCTGTGCACCAGCCGGTACACGGTCATCTTGGACACTCGCATCACCGAGGCGACCTCCGCCACGGTCAGAAAGTTGACCTCGCTCAGAGGTCCCTTGCCAGCAGCCATGTCACACCTGAACCTTCCGCACATGTCGGGCACCGGCTTCCCCTCCGGTGACTCCTGCTCGCATGCGCGCTCCTCCCCAGATTAGGGGCGGGTGATGCAAGTGGGGAAGAGGAGTAGCGATGGCGGCCTACTGTGACAGACACGCCCGATTGAGTACATAGCGAGTCAACGGACTGTAGTACGTGGGCCGCACGGCGTCGTCGATCGGCACCACCACAGCCACCCTGCCCTCGGCCTGCCCGACGAACAGCGCAGGATCGTCCGTATCCGCCGGCCCAATGGCCTCGATACCGAGCTGACCTGCTCCGCACACCCAGCCGTGGTCCCCGATCACTAATTCCGGCAACGGCTCCCCCTCGGCAACTGCCGCGCTCAGCGCGGCCCTCAGCGGCAGCGGGGAATGCGTGTGCACGCCCGGCGCACCGGGGGTGTGCTGTGCGCCGGTCTCGTGGATCAGTGCGACTCCCCGTACATAGACCAGGCTGTGCGAACGTACGCCGAACCGGGTCGTTATGTCGACACGCTGCCCCTGCGCCGGTGTGAGCACCGCACACCCCGCCGCCGAGAGCGCTGAGGCCAATGAGGCGTAGAAACCCAGGAGTCGGTCAGGGTGGCCGGTGCCCAGCAGCACCGGACTCCGCCGCTCCGCCGCCGTACGCAGCCGCACGGCGAACGCGTTCAGCGCCTGAATCGTCCGCTCCGGATCGATGGTGTCCTGACCCGAGACCGTCTCCGGATCCCGCGAGACCCCGCACCGGTCCGCCATCAGACCGATCAACTCCGGTACGTCCCACTCCCCTTCGGGCTCCAGCCCGAGCAGGACCCGCGGGTCCCGCGCGGCGAAGAGTCTGTACCGCTGGAGGCTCTTCTCCCGCGACGTGGCGATGGGCCCGGCCAGCCGCGCGGCCAGCAGATGCGCGCGTAGTGCTCCGACACTCAACACACGGGCCATGCTTGCCGGTCCCCCGGCCCCACCGCAGCAGTTCCACGCAGAGGAGCACCCCGTAGACGCCAGTACGAACCGGCGCCCGGACAGCGCGAGTTACCCGAGCCGGCCCGGACGAGGGGACGTCACGGCAGCAGCCCGTGCGCCGGGAACACCGCCCGGCGGGCCGCCCGTACGGCCTGGTCCAGCCGGTCCGCCGGGTCGTAGCCGGACTCCTCCCAGTCCTGCCAGCTCGGCCGCCGCCCGTCCGTCATCCGCATCGGCGCCACCGGCGCACCCGTACGCGCGTACGCCATCTGCAGCCACTCGCGCGGCACTTCGGTCTCCGGCGGCACCGGCACCCCGGCCGCGATCCCCACCAGATGCGCCCACGTGCGCGGCACCACGTCGACCACCGCGTACCCGCCGCCGCCCAGCGCGACCCAGCGCCCCTGCGCGTACTCGTGCGCCCACCGGTGCGCCGACTCCGCGGCCACCCGCTGCGCGTCGACGCTCACCGCCAGATGCGCCAGCGGGTCCTCGAAGTGCGTGTCCGCACCGTGCTGCGTCACCAGCACCTGCGGCCCGAACGCGTACAACAGCTCGGGGACGACGGCGTGCAGCGCCCGCAGCCAGCCCGCGTCACCGGTACCGGGCGGCAACGGCACGTTCACCGCCGTCCCTTCGGCCCCCGGACCACCGCTCTCCTCGGCCCACCCCGTACCGGGGAACAGCGTCCGCGGATGCTCGTGCAGCGAGATCGTCAGCACCCGGGGGTCGTCCCAGAACGCCGCCTGCACCCCGTCCCCGTGATGCACGTCCACATCCAGGTACGCCACCCGCTCGACGCCCGACTCCAGCAGCCGCGCGATGGCCAGCGAGGCGTCGTTGTACACGCAGAAGCCGGAGGCCCCGCCCGGCATCGCGTGATGCAGCCCGCCCGCGAAGTTCACCGCGTGCAGCGCCTCGCCCCGCCACACCGCGTCGGCCGCGCCGACCGACTGGCCCGCGATCAGCGCCGACGCCTCGTGCATCCCGGCGAACGCGGGATCGTCCTCCGTGCCCAGCCCGTACTCGCCCGTCGCCGACTCCGGATCGGCCGAGACGCGGCGCACGGCCTCGATGTAGTCCTGCCGGTGGACGAGGCCCAGCGTCGAGTCCCCGGCCGGTTTCGCGGCGACGACCTTCAGCTCCTTCGCGCCGTCCAGCCCCAGCGTCTCCACCAGGCGCATGGTCAGCGCCAGCCGCACCGGATCCATCGGATGCCCGGGGCCGAAGTTGTAGCCCGTGACCGCTTCGTCCCACATCAACTGCGCGCCGCCGCTCATGCGGCCACGGTACCGGCCCCGCTCAGGCCGACAGCAGATCCGTGAGCGAACTCATGACCCCGAAGACCGCCGTCGCGTCCCGCAGTTCCTCGGCCGGCGTCATCGCCGCGTACGCGTACACGTCCATCCCCGCGGCGACCGCGGCCGCCACCCCGAGCGGACTGTCCTCCACCACCGCACACCGCTCCGGCCGCACCCCCAACCGCGCGGCCGCGTGCAGGAACAGATCGGGTGCGGGCTTGCCCCGACCCACGTCCTGCGCGCTGAAGATCCGCTCCTCGCCGAAGTACCGCACGAGCCCCGTCGTCCGCAGCGCGACCCGGATCCGCTCATGACTCCCGGACGAGGCCAGACAGAACGCCGTACGCTCCGCCTCCAGCTTCGCCAGAACGTCACCGACGCCCTCGACCGGTGCGAGATCCCGCCGGAACGCCTCGAAGACCCGCCCGTGGAAGACCTCGTCGAAATCCTCGGGCAGCCGGCGCCCGGAACGCTCCAGAACGGTGTCGTGAATCCGGTGCACCGCCGCACCCATGTAGTCCCGGACGGAGTCCTCGTACGTGGTCGGATGCCCGAGCTCGGACAGATAGTCGGCGAGGATCCGGTTGGACAGCGGCTCACTGTCGACGAGGACGCCGTCGTTGTCGAAGATGACCAGGTCGTAACGGTGCATCCGGAAACCCTACAGCCGCCGCGGAAAGTACCTCTGGAACGCAAAAAAGAGGACTGTGGTCCAGGGATTAAATCCCTGGACCACAGTCCTCTTTCTCTAAAAGGAGTTCGGCGGCGTCCTACTCTCCCACACGCTCCCGCATGCAGTACCATCGGCGCTGAAAGGCTTAGCTTCCGGGTTCGGAATGTAACCGGGCGT
>NZ_JAASAH010000016.1 GCF_012726235.1 Streptomyces sp. HNM0574 | reverse complement strand
TCTACCTCGGTGGGGTGATGGAGCACATCGAGGAGGCCGGTATCCACTCGGGTGACTCGGCGTGTGCGCTGCCGCCGATCACTTTGGGCGGTCACGACATCAAGCGGCTGCGCGCCTCAACCGAGGGCATTGCGGCGGGTGTTGGCGTGCGTGGGCTGATCAACATTCAGTTCGCGATGGCCGGGGACATTCTCTACGTCCTCGAAGCCAACCCGCGTGCCTCGCGGACGGTTCCGTTCACCTCGAAGGCGACGGCCGTGCCGCTGGCGAAGGCCGCCGCCCGTATCTCCCTCGGCGCGTCGATCGCGGACCTCCGTGCGGAGGGAATGCTCCCCGCAACCGGCGACGGCGGTGACCTCCCACTGGACGCCCCCATCTCCGTCAAGGAAGCCGTGCTCCCGTGGAACCGCTTCCGTGACGTCCAGGGCCACGGCGTCGACACCGTCCTCGGCCCCGAGATGCGCTCCACCGGTGAAGTGATGGGCATCGACGGGGTGTTCGGCTCCGCCTACGCCAAGTCCCAGGCCGCCGCCTACGGCGCCCTGCCCACCAAGGGCCGCGCGTTCGTCTCGGTCGCCAACCGCGACAAGCGGGCCATGATCTTCCCGGCTCGTGAACTGGTCGCCCACGGTTTCGAGCTCCTCGCCACCTCCGGCACCGCAGAGGTCCTCAAGCGCAACGGGATCAACGCCACCGTCGTGCGCAAGCAGTCCGAGGGTGAAGGCCCCAACGGGGAGAAGACCGTCGTCCAGCTCATCCACGACGGGCAGGTCGACCTGATCGTCAACACCCCCTACGGCACCGGCGGACGACTCGACGGCTACGACATCCGCACCGCCGCCGTCGCCCGCGCCGTCCCCTGCCTCACCACCGTCCAGGCACTCGCCGCAGCCGTCCAGGGCATATCCGCGATGCGCGGGCACGGCGAAGAGGGCTGCGGCGTACGGCCGTTGCAGGCCCACCACGCGTCCCTGCGGGCGCTGACCGCCGCCGCGACGGCGAACCGGGCCGCCGCCAGTGGCGACGGCCCGGCTGCCGGGAAGGGCGCGGAGGGCTCAGCCGTCGAGGGCCTGGGCGAAGTCGGCGCGGAGGTCGTCGATGTGCTCCAGACCGACGGCGATCCGGACGGTGCCCTCGGTGATGCCGATGGCGCGGAGTCCGTCGGCGTCCATGGAGCGGTGCGAGGAGGTGGCCGGCTGCTGGACGAGAGTCTTGTGACCGCCAAGTGACACGGCCCGGTCGGCCAGCCGCAGCCGCCGGGTGAACTCCAGCGCCTCCTTCCGGCCCCCGGCCACGTCGATCGCGAACAGGCCGCCGTACCCGTGCGGCAGC
Source organism: Streptomyces sp. HNM0574 (assembly GCF_012726235.1). Classification (GTDB taxonomy): domain Bacteria; phylum Actinomycetota; class Actinomycetes; order Streptomycetales; family Streptomycetaceae; genus Streptomyces. Next base: position 142,361 of record NZ_JAASAH010000016.1, on the reverse strand, counting down.
ATCCGCTTGGCGATCTCGTGGCCGGGGTGCTCGGCCAGTCCGGGCCAGTGCACCTTCTCCACGCCCGGGTGCTGGGAGAGGAAGCGGGCGAGCGCGTCGGCGTTCTCGTGGTGCCGGGTCATGCGCAGACCGAGCGTGCCCATCCCGCGCAGCGTCAGCCAGGCGGCGAACGGGTCGGCCACGGCGCCGGTCTCCAGCAGCCGCGTCCACACCTCACGGTGCAGCCCGGCGTCGGCGAACGCGGCGACCCCGCCCAGGACGTCGGCGTGCCCCGAGAGGAACTTGGTGGTGGAGTGCACCACCACATCGGCCCCCAGCTCGATCGGACGGCAACCCAGCGGCGTGGCGAAGGTGTTGTCCACGATGCCGGTCAGCCCGGCCTCCTTCCCCGCGGCGAAGAACGCGGGCAGGTCGGTGACCTGGGCCGTCGGATTGGAGAGCGTCTCCAGGTAGAGCACCTTGGTCGTCGGACGGACGGCGGCCGCGACCTCCGCCGGATCCTGCGCGTCGATGTAGGTCGTCTCTATCCCGAACCGGGCCGCCAGGTCCTTGAGCAGCGCGAACGTGCCGCCGTACAGGTGCTTCTGGGCGATGACGTGGTCCCCGCTGCTCAGCACCGTGTGCAGCACGGTGTGGATCGCGCCCATGCCGCTCGCCGTGGCCATGCTCGCCTCGGCGCCCTCCAGGGACGTGATGGCGTTCTCCAGCGCGCGCACCGTGGGGTTGGAGTTGCGGAGATAGGCGAACGACTCGGGACGGCGGATCGCCTCGGCCAGTTCCTCGGGGTTGTCGTAACCGAAGTTCGACGTCTGGTACAGCGGGACGTTCAGCGGCCGGGCCGCTTCGAGGTCCGGAACCTCCACGTGGATGGCGCGGGTCTCGGGGTGCCGGGTGGTGGGCACGGGGGATGTCCTCTCCATGAGCGGCCACCGGCGTACGCGAGTGCGGCGTGTGCGTACGGGTGGCTACCGGTGTGCGGATGACCGGCCGCCGGGCGGCGGCCGGAGTCGTGCGGCGGCACGTCGTTGTGCGAGGCCGGTTCGGGTGGGCGCCCTCGCGGCGACCGGGACGGGCGGGGCGCGTGCGGCCGCGGGGTGGCTCCGCGGGCACAGCACACCGCCCCGGCGCGGCGGTCGGCGCTCCGGGCTGGTCGGGGCTGGTTCTGCTGTCGGCGCTGTCGCTCTTCGGGTCCGGTGCTGCTGCCGGGCTAGTGCTGCGAGGCCCGGCGCCGCTCGCACAGGGCGATGAGCTCGTCCAGGTCGTACTCGGCCCGCGTCTGGGTCCCGTATCCGGTGAGCAGGCCGCGGCTGGCCCACTTGCGGATGGTGGCCTGCGGGACGTCGAGGGCCAGCGCGGCCAGTTTGGTGGGGACGGTGCGCTGCGGACGGTTTCCGGTCGACGCCATCTCAGGCCACCTTCGACAAGGGGTCACCGGCGGCGACGTCCGCGGTGGCGCGCCGGCGGGCGAGCAGCAGCCACTGCCGGGGCGGCCAGTCGTGGCCCGCCTCGCAGCGCACCCTGTGCTGTGCGAGGGAGTCGGGTCCGGCCGGCTCCACGTAGACGGTGCTCTGGCAGCCGGGGTCCAGGCACGGGCCCAGCGCGGTGCGCGGAACGGGCTCGCTCTGGATCGCCCGGCGCGCGGTCTCGCCCGCCTCGGCGGCCGCCGTGGCGAAGTCCGCGGCGTCGGGGCGGTCCAGCAGCCAGTCCAGGTTCCCGACCAGGAAGCGGACGAGTTCCCTGGCCTCGCGCTGCTCCGGCCCCGCGATGCCGCGGGACCGCGCCACCGTGCCGGCCCAGCCGGCGAGCAGGGCCATGATGTCGGCGCGTGCCGTCACGGCCTCCTCCCGCAGGGAGATCCCCACGGAGCGGCTGCCGCTGACTCTCTCCCGGGGGCCGTTGTGCGTACGGGTCAGGGCGCGTCCGCAGTCCTCGTACAGCTCGACGAGGTCGAGCAGGTCAACTGCCCTGATGGGGGCTTGTTGTCTTTGCCGAACGGTGTTCCCGGTCACTCCACTCCCCAAGTCGTCTCAGGTCCTGTCGGCCTCGCGCCGACGGTTTCCAAGGTCACCGGGTCGGTGGCGCCGCCCTTCGGCGCTGTCCTTCGTGGTGACTCCGGAGACAGCCTCGGGCGGGTCCGTATCAGGTCTGTATCACCGCGGTAGCACAGCCGACTTCACGAAGTGGTGGCCCGCACCCCAAAAAAGAGAGAGCGCTCTGTACTCTTTCGCTGTCCGTCACGCGGGAGAGAACCTGGGGGTACGTCTCCGTGCACCGAACGCGCCACTCGACACACGCGGCCCGACGCGGGCCGGACGTCATCGACTTCGCCGAGGACCTGTTCGCGAGCCTGCCCCGTGCCGACCAGCGCAAGTGGGCCACCGCGCACCTGCGGGGCCTGCTCACCGTACGCGGACGCAAGTCCCTCCAGCAGCTCGCCGCGACGGTCCCCGGCACCCGCACCGCCTCCCAGTCGCTGCACCAGTTCATCAACTCCAGCCCCTGGGACTGGATTCCGGTACGCCGGGCGCTCGCCCAGCGGATGGCCGGGGCGCTCACCCTGCGCGCCTGGACGGTCTCCCTCGCCACCATTCCGAAACGCGGCGACCATTCGGTCGGTGTGCACCGGCGGTTCGTGCCCGATCTGGGGCGCACCATCAACTGCCAGGTGGGCATGGGCCTGTTCCTGTCCTCCGGCAGCTGCAGCGCCCCCGTCGACTGGCAGCTCCTGCTCAACGGCGAGTGGTCCCGCGACCCCGCCCGCCGGCGCCGCACCCGCGTGCCGGAGGACCTCACCCACCAGCCCGTGAGCGAGCAGCTCCTCGGCCTGGTCGACCACGCGTCCGCGCTCCCGGTCGGCCGCCCGCTTCCGTTTGTCATGGACGTAACAGGACTGGGGAGTGCGGCGGAACTCGCGGCCGGACTGTCCCACCGCGGCGTCGACTTCCTCATCCGCATCCCCCCGGGCCAGCCCGTCGTCCCGCACTCCCCCGCGGCCCCGCGCACCCCGCTCCCCGCCGAGGCGGCCTGTCCGCCCCGGCGCGGCAACTCGGCACTGTACGGCGGGACTTCGGGTATGCCGGACCCCCCGGGCGCCTGGCTGCCGTCCGCCTCCGCGACGCGGCCCGCCCCGTACGGGACGACGTCCGTCGCGCTCCCCCGGGCCGCCGGCTCAGCGCCCTCGGCGATGTCCTCGGCGCTGGTGCGGCTGCCGACGGCCGCGGCGCTGGCGGCCGGCGCCTTCCCGGTCGGCGGACACGTCTACCGGCTGTGGACCCGGCGTTCGGCGACGGACCCGGGACGCGTGTGCCACTGGATCACCAACCGCGCCGACGCCCCGGCCCACGACGTCCTCGCCCTCCTCCCGCACGCCGCCGCCGCGCGCACCGCGATCGGCGAGATGGAGGACGACTTCGGACTCCAGGACTTCGAGGGCCGCTCGTACCCGGGATGGCACCACCACATGACGATGGTCTCCACCGCGTACGCCTACAGCCGGCTCACCCGCCTCGCCGCCGCCACCGGCGCACCGCCCCGCGCCCGGCCCGTCTCCCCCGCGCAGGGCGCCCGCGCCCCGGGCCGCGTCCCCGCGCTCCGCCCGAAGGCGTCCCTGGCCACGTCCACCTGAGGTCGGAGCGGCGATGAGTTCGCCGACGTCACGCGGTCGTATCCCCGTGACCCGGGTCCGACCCACGAAGGAGCGGCAGATGCAGGCTGACGACTACGGAACGACCGGGGCCGGCACCCGGGTCGAGTTGACCGTCGAGGTACCCGTCGACCGCGTGTGGGAGGCCGTCTCCGATCCCGCGCGGCACGGCGAGTGGAGCCCCGAGTGCGTCCACGGCGCATGGCTCGACGGGCACACGCGGGCCGAGCCCGGGGCCCGCTTCGAGGCGAGGAACCGCTTCCCGCACGGGCTCACCACACATGTGATCTGCGTGGTGACGGCGGCCGAGGCGCCGCACTCCTTCGGCTGGCAGGTGTACGCCGAGGACCCCGACGCCGAGGAGCCGTTCGCCCTGTGGCACTACGCCCTCCGCCCCGCGAACGACCCCGGCCGGACAGTGGTCCACCAGACCTTTGAGCACGGCCCCGGCGACAGCGGCCTGCGCGACCTCCAGCGCGCCGACCCCGCCAACGCCGCGGCCGTCCTCCAGCAGCGCCTGGACCAGCTCCGCGACAACATGACGGCCACCCTCCGCGGCATGGAATCGGCCCTCCGCGACGGGCAGGGCACGTAGACGGTCAACGGCCCTAGGGAGAGGGCCGGTTGACCCCGGAGCCGGGGCGCCGCCCGAAACGGAGAGCGGCCCGCGGGAGCCGACGCTCCCACGGGCCGCACACGGCGTCCGGACTCAGACGCCCGAGACGGTCAGCTCCCGCTCCATCCCGGGGTCGCCGTCGCCCCCGGCCTCGGCCTCCAGGGCCGCCACCGGTTCGAGATCACCGTCGAGCTCCAGCTCCGCCCCGGCCTCCGCCGGCACCGCCGAGAAGGGGCACTGCCAGTCGGCGGGCTTGGGGCGGCCCGAGTAGCGGCGCGCCTCGGAGAGCTGCTCGTACTCGTACAGATTGGGGTTGATGTCCCCCTGCAGCTTGATGTCCTGCTTCCGGATCTTCTCCGCGAGCCGGTCCCACATCCCGGCCCCCTTGATCCGGTCGAACTGCTCGTGCGAGTTGAAGGCCAGCATCGGGAACGGGGGACGACGGCCCCACCGGCGATGCGTCTCGTGCAGGCCGATCACGAAGAACGGATGCCCGGCCACGCTGAAGCCGAATTCCCCGGACTGCGGATCGGAGGAGTAACCCTCCGCCCAGCCGTGCGCCTCCGCGTCCTGTTCGTGCAGCAGCTGGAGCTGCTGCCACAGCAGCTCCTCGAAGCGCAGCTCGTCCACCCCGCGGGGCTGCTCGAACGTCGCCACGAAGCTGGTGAACGTCCGGGCACTCCAGTCCGCCGAGCCCACGAACTCCGCCAGGTCGTGCGCCATCAGCCGGGCGGACTCCTCACTGCCCAGCAGGTCGTAATGCCGGTGTTGAATGCCGCCCTGCCGCCAGGCGGAACGCCCCGCCAGGCATATGAACCGGTCCCCCAGCAGGAACTCCTCGACATCACCACGCGCGTCCGCCGCCATGGCCGGCCTTCCTTCCAACGTGCCTCCTCGGAGGGAGATCATCTCCTTCGAGCATCCGAAAGCGCCCACCCCGCGTCCGCGGCTCCCGGGCCCTGCCTACGCGGGCACGACCGAGTCCGCTCCGAGACGGGGGAAGGTCACCGGGAGATTGTGACGGCCCAACCCCCCACAACGAAATTCCCGCCCCGCCACCAGGCACGACGACTACCTCACACCACCCCGCACCGCACACTCTCGGCACCCGCCCCGTTACTCTCCGCACCTCTGCCGCCGCTCCCCCAAGTCCCGTGCAAAAGACGGGAGATGACCGTTCCCCCATCGGGTCAAGATCCACGTTCCGGCCGGGCACGGGCGACGGGACGGGGTAGCGTGACCCGGAACGCGCCACCGGTGGCGCGTGACCGGTACGCACACGGAGGTAGAGGCTCTCGTGGCCCACATAGATGACGCCCGCAAGACCTTTGACAAGTTCGATCTGGACGGGGACGGCTACGTCACCCCGGCCGAATTCCAGCAGGCCATGGTGGAGTTGGGCGACCGTCACTACACCGTGAGCCTGGCCGAGGCCGTCGTGAAGAGCCGGGACGACAACGGCGACGGCGTCCTGACCTTCGACGAGTTCTACGACAAGGCCAAGGACCTCTGACAGCCCGGCGGGCCAACCCCGCCCCCACCTGGAAGGCGGCCGCACCGGGGTGGCCGCCTTCGTCATGTGGCCCTCCGCCCGGATCAGAGGTTCCGCCAGGCCCCCTCACCCGCAACGACGGCACCACGGTCAGCCGCCGCACCCCGACAAAGGCGAGCACGGGCCGCACCTCGACGGCGAATCCGCAGGCACGGGTGAGCGGCCCGCCCGGCTCTTGCGGACGTACGGGGGCCCGGGCTCTCATCAGGCCGTGAGCTGTTCCGTCAGCCCGCCAAGCACCGTTCCAGTTCCGGGGCTTGGGCGCGCTCGACGAGTGCGACGGCCAGCCAGGAACCGTCGGCGAAGGCGATGTCCACCCGGTCCCGGTGCCGCGCCGGATGCGGCTCGGGGCGCGGCCCGTACGAGCCGCGCGGGAACTCGCCCCGCGCCCTCGGCTCCTCGAGCTCCGGCGCGTACGGGCTGTCCAGGACCAGCATCCGCCGGTCCGTCAGCGCCAGCAGCGCACTGTCGCACTCCCCGCGCCCCCGCACCGCCACGATGAACCGGCCCGCGTCACTCTCCCAACCGCCCTGCCAGACCCGCCCACGGAACAGCCGCCGCATACCGAAACCCCGCCACAGCCGGTCCTCGAACCGACCGAGCGTGACGACCACCGGCGACAGCAGAAAGGACACACCGGCCACGCCCCAGTACAACGGCACCAGCACAACGCCGAGCCCCCGAAAACTCCGGTCCTCCCCTTTCCTCTCCCGCACGGGCGGCCGGTACCGCCGCGGGACCGCTATCGGAGCCTCCGTCGGTTGGGAGCGCGTCCCGGGCGGGTGTTTCACTCGTCCCCACATCGTGGCGGCCGAAGGGCGGCCGGGCACAAGCCAGGTGCCCGGCACAGCCGGTGGCCTCTCCGAGAGTGCGACAGGACAGCGCTGATGGCGAATTCCTCCCACGACGTTCCGGAATCCCCCGCCTTGCCGGTGCTTCCCCGCTCGTCGCTGATGCTCTGGTCCGCGGTGCAGTGGGCCGTCATTCCGCTGGAATGCGCGGCTCGTTGCCTTTGTCTGGTGCTCAAGCTCGCGGGCGACGCCGTCTCGGCCGACGGGATCGACCCTCGCCGCGCCCTGGCCCGGGACCCGCACCGGAGGGAACAACACCTCGACCGGAAAGCGGCCGAACTGGCGGAGGAGCTGCGCACACAGCACTTCAGTCCGGCCACGTCCGTCTTCCACGCCCCCGCATGGAAGGTACGCAGGAACAGCAAAGGGCTGACGCTCCACCCCCGTGACTGTCGCGGACTGCCGCAGCGCACCGTGGAGCGGATCGTCGCCGCGCACGGGCTGCGCAGCACCGTCGCCGGAAGGCCCGGGAGAGCGCTGCCCGTCTTCGAAGGCGAGCTGTGGCCGGAACAGACGTGACATCCTCGACACGTCACTCCCACCCCCCGAGGAGCACCACCATGTCCCCGTCCTCCCCCTTCCTCTCGGGCATGGAGCGGCACCAAGTCGGTGTCTATGTGGGGGCGCTGGCCGTGGGGGCGGTGGTGGGGTGGGGGGCGCCGGGGGTGGGGCCGGGGCTGGAGGGGGCGATCAATCCGGTGCTGGGGGCGCTGTTGTATGTGACGTTCCTGCAGGTGCCCGCTGCTGAGCTGGTGCGGTCGCTGCGTGCCGGGCGGTTTCTGGTGGCCGCGCTGGCGGTGAACTTCGTGGTGGTGCCGCTGGTCGTGGCGGCGATGTCCGGCTTCCTGCCGGACGACCGGGCGGTGCGGCTGGGCATGCTGCTGGTGCTGCTGGCCCCGTGCGTGGACTACGTGATCGTCTTCAGCGGGCTGGCCGGCGGCGCGAGCCAACGGCTGCTGGCGGCCACGCCGTTGCTGCTGCTCGCGCAGATGGTGCTGCTGCCCGGCTTCCTCTACCTGTTCCTGGGCGCCGATCTGGCCGACGTCGTCGAGGCGGGCCCGTTCGTCGAAGCCTTCCTGGTGCTGATCGTCGTCCCGCTCGTCCTGGCCTGGCTCACCCAGGCGTGGGCCGCCCGCCGCCCCGCCGGGCAGCGGGCCGCCGACGCGGTGGGCACGGCCATGGTGCCGCTGATGGCCGCCACCCTGCTGACCGTCGTCGCCTCCCAGCTGCCCAAGCTGAACGACGCGGTGGCCGACGTCGCCCGCGTCGTACCGTTCTACGTCCTCTTCCTCGCCGTCATGGCCTTCGCCGGGCTCGCCGTCGCCCGCCTCCTCCGCCTCGACGCACCCGAGGGTCGCGCCGTCATCTTCACGGGCGCAACCCGCAACTCCCTGGTCGTCCTCCCCCTGGCCCTGGCTCTTCCCGACCAACTGGCCGTCGCCGCGGTGGTGGTGGTCACCCAGACGCTGGTGGAGGTCGTCGGCATGCTCGTCTACGTACGGGCGGTGCCGCGGCTCGTCCCGCGGGGCTGAGTGGCCCGTTCCGGCCCGTACGCGGCGTCGGCCTGGCAGGATGAGACCGCAACTCCCGTCCGTACAGGCGTCGTTCACCCTCACGAAGGAGACCACGTCCCGTGCCAGACGACCTCTCGCTGCGCCGCGCAGACGGTGCCGACCGTCCCGTCGTGGAGCGGCTGTGGCTGATGTTCCGCCACGACCTCTCGGAGTTCAACGGCCCGCTGCCCTCCCCGGACGGCACCTTCCCCGACGAGCGGCTCCGCTCGGCCTTCACCGATCCGGACTGGGCGCCCTACCTCCTCACGAGCGGCGACAGCCCCGTCGGCTTCGCGTTCGTGTACGGGCTGAACGGCCCGGGCAGGGTGCTCAACAGCTTCTTCGTCGTACGCGGCGCACGACGGTCCGGCGCGGGGCTGCGCGCGGTACGGGAGGTCGTCGCCCGGCACCCGGGCCCGTGGGAGGTCGCGTTCCAGGACGCCAACACGGCCGCCGTCCGCTTCTGGCGCCGCGCCGCCACGGAGATCACCGGCGAGGCCTGGACCGAGGAACGCAGACCCGTCCCGAACCGCCCGGACCTGCCCCCCGACGTCTGGATCTCGTTCACCCAGGGCCCGACGCCGGGCTGACTCCCGACCGCGTACGACGAGGCCGCCGCTTCGCGGGAAGCGGCGGCCTCGCCTCGGTCCGGGGTGCCGGCTACTCCGGCCGCGGCTCGTCCAGGTACTGGTCGGCCCAGGCGCTGATGATGTGCGCGGCCCGCTGCGCCTGCCCCCGCGCGGTCAGCAGGTGGTCGGCGCCTTCGAGCGAGATGAAGTTCCGCGGGTGCCGCGCCTCCTGGAAGATCTCCGCGGCGTTGGCGATGTCGACGGTGGAGTCGGTGGGCGAGTGCGCGACGAGCAGCGGAAGGTTGACCTCACCGATCCGGTCCCGCAGATGGGCCCGGCGCACGTCCTCGACGAAGGCGCGCTTGAGCACCAGCGTCCGCCCCCCGACGAACCACTCGTGCTCCCCCTCACTGAGGACGCGGTCCAGGACGGAGTCGTACTGCCGCTCGACGTGGCTGGGGTCGACCGGCGCCGCGATCGTGGCCAGCGCGCGGAGGCCGGGGATCTCGTGCGCGGCGGCGATCGCGGCGGCACCGCCCCACGAGTGCCCGACCAGCAGGTCCACCGGAGTCCCGCGCTCCGCCATGAAGGCCGCGGCGCGGACGGTGTCCTGCACCTTGACGGTGAACGAACCGTCCCCCCAGTCGCCTTCGGAGCCGCCGATCCCGAGGTTGTCGAACCGCAGCACGCCGATCCCCTCACGGGCCAGCTGCTTGCTGACCCGCGAGGCGGCCGGCGAGTCCTTCCCGAGCGTGAACCCGTGCACGAAGAGCCCCCAGCCGCGGACCTCGCCCTCGGGCAGGTCGATCACCCCGGCCAGCTCCGGACCGACGACGCTCGGAAATCTCACTTTTTCGTTCATGTGCGGTGCTCACCTAGGCAGGTACTGATCGTGGGACGAGAAAGAACGAGAGCGACCCTAGCCCCTGCCCCCACCCCACGACGACCTACGAGCCGGTAGCCCACACCCCCGCCGTCCCCCGCCCCGCGAACGGCCGCACCCCCGCCCCCGAACGGCCCCGGCTCACGAGGAGCACCCCCGGATGCCCACCGACACCCCACTCCACCCGGCCGACCCGCAGCAACTGGCCGACCTGTACGGCCGGTTCCCCGCCTACGACCGGCTGCGCGTCAGGCCCGTCAACCTGAGCCCGTACGGCCCGACGCCGACACTGCGGGTCGACCTGCCCGGGTTGCCCCGATCCTGCCTGGTCGCGCCGCTCACCAGGCAAGCTCTCTCCACAAGCCGATTTCCGGCGCCTCTGTCTTGTACGGGCATCGGCGCTCTGGGCGAGCTTCTCTGTAGCGAGCCACCAGCAACCTGGCCGTCTGAACGGTAGCGGCGGGGAGGTCACGCTCGATCACCTGGTCCCACGGGAAAGGCGACTTTGCATCTTCATGCAGCAGGTGCAGGGGGAGTTGCTGAGGAAGTGAGCGGCAAGCCTTCCAGCAGATCAGTTCCGGCGCGTATTCGATCAGATGGCCATAACCCTGACGGGACTTCTTCGGCATCGCATCCAGCGCAGAATGAGCCGTGTTCCATACCTCCACAGCACGCATGACGCCGACCGGTGACATCCGCCCGTGGAAAAGGCTGCGGTAAACCGGGGAGAACCGGTTGGACCACAGCGATTCCCGCCCCTCGGGGGTGGCCGCCTGATGCGCCGCGACCGGGTCCGGACCGGGCGACAGACAAGCAAGGGCAGATGTCACATCGGCCATGGAGAACTGCCGCTCGTGGGGCCCTGTCGTCACTCCTCGGCGCGGGTCGAAGGCGCCTTTCTCCCAATCTTGGTGCATGAGGCGCACGATGTCAGGACACCGGATCAGAAGGTCCTGAGCCGTTGACGGATTGAGGTACCCCTCCGCTCCGTCGTGGGCACGGCGAGCCCGGTCCCGCTCAGGCCCGCAGTAGATCTCCAGGCGGATGACGGAACGCTGCAGGTGCTCCTGCGACAGCCGGTCCTTCATGGTGGCGATCGTCTTCAAGCGTTGGAAGCCGTCGATGCATTCGGGGCCGATGACGTGCAGGGAATCACCGAACGGTCGCAATGTAGGCCGCAGTTCCACTGCTTCCGCGCCCAGCGTGATGGGGCCAGCGGCCCCGAAATCCTCGGGCCGTTCGTCCAGCAACTCTGCCAATTTCCTGTTCGCGGCCGTCCCTTCGAGGTATCCACGTCCAGCCCCGAGGCGGCGTGCGGCATCAACCGGTGCGGCGACCGGGGCGAGGTCGGCCGCGGTGACATCTACGGCCCAGCTCCGGGCAAGCTGCGCGACGCGCAACGGCTGAAGGCTGAGGACACGTTCAGCCGCGAGTGGTAGCTGGGCAGACGAGAAGATCGAATTCACACCAGTTCAACGCATGAGCACGCAGCGCGTGACGGTGTGCGATACGAGCAGGACTCCAGCAAGGCTCGGACAACTTGCCGCTGCGTACGGGACGGCCTGAGGCCCGGACCCGGAAAAGGCCACCGCACCGACAGAACGGTGAGGGCCGCCTCCCGAACCCACGTCCGGGAAGCTGCCCTCGCTGTCTCACTCCAGGAAGCCTGACAGCCGCGCCTCACGACCCCGCCCGTTAAAGAACAAAGTAGCGGCGGGACAGACCTGAGCTGAACATGCCAGGTTGATACCCAGTCCCCTGCACACACTGGCGGGGCATTCGGTTGCAGTTCAGCAGCCTCGAACGGCTCCTACCGGCAGTGGCGTTGACCGGATCAGCCCTCGTCGCGCCCCGCTTCGGACTCCCTGGACATGGAGCCTCTACCGTGAGGGCTGACCTCGAGCGTGCCCGGACTGGCGACACTTGCCGAGTCCCCCGAGCTCTGAGATCGGCACCACGGCTCAGTTCATGTCGCACCTGCCGCCACGCACGGATGATCTGTGGCAGCCTCGACAGCACTCTGGGCGCCAGCCAGCGCCCTGCACCGCTACCTCGCCGACGGGCGCCAAGTCTCCCTCAACGGTTGGTAATAACGCCTGTCAACTTCTGGGCTGGATGTGGCCGACAAGGAAGCCGACAGCGTGCGCAAACGTCAAGTGGTGGCAGGCCGAAGTGCTGAGTACCTGCTCCGACGCCAACGCCAACTACCCACTTTGAACAGGCGAACGGCTTGCTGCTGTACGCGACTGGCACGGGGAGATTCGCCACCGCGATCTGGTGCCAAGCGTGGCCGACACCACGAGGACCGCCATGCTCCAAAAGCGTCAGGCTGGCTCGAGTTCAAGCAGCTTTACCAGCCGCTCCGTGGCGGAGCGCACGCCGGCGTCTTGCGCCTGGCGAAGTGCATGCTCTGCCCCTGCGAAGTCGTCTCGTTCCTGCCGGAGCTTGGCGAGGCTCAAGAGCAGGTCAGGATGCCCTTGAGCGATGGCTACGACAAGTACGTGTTCAGCGGCTTCTTGCTCGCCTCGGTCGGCGCGTGCACACGCGAGTTCCCGAATAAGCTCCTCGGAATGGGCAGCTAGCTCCTCCGCTTGCTGTGTCCGCTCTGTGCTCTCCAAGATGCGCACGAGATGGTTCGCCGCATGTTGCTGTCCCTCCTCGAGAGCACGCCAGTAGAGCCTTTCCGCGCTCTTGAGGTCCCCTTCCTCCTCTCTCAAACTGGCCAACTCAAACAATGCGAAGCAAAGGCCAAGGTTGTACGCCCTCCAGAACAAGCCCGCAGCCGAGCGGCAGTCACCCTTGCTGCGCCGGATCATTCCCAGGCCCCGCAGGGCGTTTATCTCTCCGAGAGAGACGGCGACTTCACAGTAGTAATCAGCCAGGGCCGTCTCACCCTCATTTTCGTAGACCCAGGCGAGTTCGCGGGGGGCGTTGGTATCGCCTGAGTCCATGGCGTGCAGGAAAACATCGATCGCTCGAGGCGTGTCCTTGTACATGTAGGTCCAGGCAAGCCCGGTGAAGGCTTCGGTGTTTCCAGCTTTGAACGATTGCGCCGTGTGGAGAAGAGCGAGTTCGTGCTGGCCTTGCTTGGCAAGCGATCGGGCTTGGTACTCGACTGCTCGGGCGCCGAAGAATCCGGAATTGAGAGCTCTCTTGTGGAGCGCAGCCGCGGCTGTGGCGTTCCCGCGCTGAGATAGGACGGAAGCGAGCCCCACAATGGCATCGAACCTGCCGCTGGACTCTATGGCTCTTCGGTACCACAATTCCGCTTCGTCGAGTCGCTTCTCGCGCTCGTACCGCCAGGCAATGACCACTTGAGCTTCAGGGTTACCAACTTCGGCGGCCAGTTCGTAGTACGGAATGGGAGTCTCGTCTCTGCCATGCGCGTGGATCCATTCAGCGAGGAGGTAGAGAGCTCTACCTTCTCCCTCCTCTCCCGCTGCCAGGGCCAAGGCCTCAGATTCTGTCCTCCTGCCACGGTCGAGAGCTGCACGAGCCAGAGCAACTCTGTCTGTGGCGGTGGCGGAATGCTGTACAGCGGCAGACCAGAATTCCCCTCCTGGGCATACCAACTTCCGACGTCGCCGTGCATGGAGCTCGATGAAGTCAGCGAGTCGGTAGTGGCCTGGTTTCTGTGCATCCGTTACGGAGAAGCCCGGGAGTGGTGCCAGTGGTCCGCGAACGCCCCGACACGGGGCTGACAGGTATTCCACTGCCTGCTGGAACCAGTCAGGTTGCGCCAGATCACGCTGCAATGACGTGAGGTACGCTGCCGCTGCGGCCTTGAGGAAAGCGTGAGGCAGATGGAGACTGTGGCCTAGTCGGCGAGCGTCCATCGCGGCCTGCAACACCGCGCGGGCTGTGGGAGACCCCATCTCGTAGCGTTCCAACTGGGCCGGCCCGCCAGCTAGATACTGGATAACATGTCCGCTCTCGGCGAGGCGTGCGGCCTGCAGCATTCTGCTGTCGGTTGACTCGGAGTCGCCCACGAGGGATGAGATCTCGTGTTCGCTGAATGCTTCAGGCACTCGGATCCAGCACTTGGCGAACAAAGCTTGGGTTTGCGCACGTTCGTTTCGCGGCGCGGTGGTCATTGTGGACCAGTGCTCATGCCAGGCCGTGCCGAGAACAAGTATGGGTGCACGCTCTGGACTACGGAGAAGTTCGGTGAGCCGGGCAGCGGCGCGTTCGTCCCGATCGGTGTCACCGGTAAGGAGATACCGGTTGATCTCGTTGAGCCATAGGACCGTTCGCGGCTCCAACGAGTCGATTGAAGGGAGCAGATCGTCCTGGCTGGCCGGATGCCACAGCCGCCACTCCTCCGGCATTCTCTGGATTGCTTCCCACGCTGCTCGGGTTTTCCCCGTCGAGGAGTCACCGAGCAGCACCTTCATTACGCTTTGCCCGTTGAGAGCCTGTTCCACGGCGGTGGCGAGTTCGCCGTCAAAAGGGCGACGGAAATACACGGGAAGCGAGCTGTCATGCGTGGCGTAGGCGATGGAAATCGCCTCGTGGACTTCCAGGTCAAACGGATCCGCAGCAGCAAGGGGGATACCCACGTCGGTGCTTCCTTCTCCGGAAGAGTGCCCCCTGAAGGCTTTGTTGTCACAGAACCGGCGAGCTACCCCGTCCCCGAAGTAGCGACCGACAATGCGCGGCTGAGTTCGTAGCAAGTAACACAGGCGCTCGGCGTCCCATACCTCACCCAGGGTCAGGTCCGGGTATTGATCCTGGTAGTGGTGGGCAAGGTCGCGTACTTGGGTCCGTGTCCCCTTGCATGAGGTGACGAGGACCAAGCGTGTTGCACCGTGAGGACGTGGACCGCGAACAAACGTATCTAGCGCCTTCTTCGCGTCTGCTTCCGTGAACTGGGCCACTTGTTTGACCTGGTATGCGTACCAGTTGCCTTCTGCTGTGCGCCCGGCGATATCGATGCCGCCCTGGGCCTGCCCAGGCGTTCCGTAGCGGTGGCACGGCGAAAGATGTTCAACCGCCTGGACGAGCTCCCAGACCAGCCTCTCGAGTTCGCCCCAGGACATGTCATAGAAAGGGAGAGAATCGATCTTCTTGTCCATTACTACAGGCTGTCGCGCAGACTGAGCCACGTTACCCCCCAGTTCACTAGATGCGCTGCTGTGCTGAGCACAGAGTATGCAGACCCACTGACACCTCGCCCCGGTCCAGGGGGCCAGGCTGCGGATCCCCGCGAAACAGCCTTCGGCGAAGGTCATGGCGTCGCGATCGAGGCTCTAGCAGGTGTCACTCCCGTCCGCCAGTCACAGCCGCAGTCGTGGTTGCCCCTCCTTGAGGGTGTCCAGCGTGAAGACCTACTCGAAGAGGTTGGTCTCGCTCACGTCCCGGCGGCCGGCCGACCTTGTTCTGTGCCTCGTTCTTGTCGCTGGGCACCTCAGTGCGCCAGTTGGGCAGCACCCGACTCAGGATCTGCTCCACGACGTGCGCGGCGGCCACGATCTCCTGCTGGGAGCCTCCGTTGCTCAGCCGGGGGCAAGAAAGTGGTCCCGGGCGGATCCGGTGGCCGGTACAGCTCAGTCAACTTCAGAAATGCTTCAACTGCCCCCGCGCCCAAGGGACATCAATGTTCATACCGCCCATTGTGCGCAGCGCCACCGACAACAAGCCCAGTTCTCCCAGAAGAAGCTCCTTGCCCCCACGCACAGAGGGCTGCTGTCCCATCGCATTGATGGAACAGCAGCCCTCATAGCCCCTGCCGGGATGTCAGTGCATCCAGCCTCCGGTGCACACCCAGTGCACAAGACCCTGGAAACCCGGGACAACCCGCGAGAACCACCGAGAAGCGTTCCCGCAGTTCACGAGCCCTCCTCAGGGCTCACCCGACCCCGCGGTTTACAGGTCGAAGTACAGCTCGAACTCGTGCGGGTGGGGGCGGAGCTGCATCGGGGCGATTTCGTTGGTGCGCTTGTAGTCGATCCAGGTTTCGATGAGGTCCTGGGTGAAGACGCCGCCGGCCAGGAGGTACTCGTGGTCCTCCTCGAGGGCGGTGAGGACCTCGGGGAGGGAGGTCGGGACCTGGGCGACGCCGGCGTGCTCCTCGGGGGCCAGCTCGTAGAGGTCCTTGTCGATCGGCTCCGGCGGCTCGATCTTGTTCTTGATGCCGTCCAGGCCGGCCATCAGCAGCGCGGCGAAGGCCAGGTACGGGTTGGAGGACGGGTCCGGGGCGCGGAACTCGACGCGCTTGGCCTTCGGGTTGGAGCCCGTGATCGGGATGCGCATCGCGGCGGAGCGGTTGCGCTGCGAGTACACCATGTTGACCGGCGCCTCGAAGCCCGGCACCAGACGGTGGTACGAGTTGATCGTCGGGTTGGTGAAGGCCAGCAGCGACGGGGCGTGCTTGAGGATGCCGCCGATGTAGTAGCGGGCGGTGTCGGAGAGGCCCGCGTAGCCCTGCTCGTCGTGGAAGAGCGGGGTGCCCTCGCTCCACAGCGACTGGTGGACGTGCATGCCGGAGCCGTTGTCACCGAAGATCGGCTTGGGCATGAAGGTCGCGGTCTTGCCGTTCCGCCAGGCGGTGTTCTTCACGATGTACTTGAAGAGCATCAGGTCGTCGGCGGAGGCCAGCAGGGTGTTGAACTTGTAGTTGATCTCCGCCTGGCCCGCGGTGCCGACCTCGTGGTGCTGGCGCTCGACCTCGAGACCCGCCTTGGAGAGTTCGAGGGAGATCTCGGCACGCAGGTCGGCGAAGTGGTCGACGGGCGGGGCGGGGAAGTAACCGCCCTTGTAGCGGACCTTGTAGCCGCGGTTTCCGCCGTCCTCGATGGCGCCGGTGTTCCAGGCACCCGCCTCGGAGTCGATGTGGTAGTAACCGGCGTTGGCCTTGGTCTCGAAGCGGACGTCGTCGAAGACGTAGAACTCGGCCTCGGGACCGAAGAAGGCGGTGTCGGCGATGCCGGAGGAGGCGAGGTACGCCTCGGCCTTCTTCGCCACGTTCCGCGGGTCACGGCTGTACTGCTCGCCGGTGATCGGGTCGTGGATGAAGAAGTTGATGTTGAGGTGCTTCTCCTTGCGGAACGGGTCGAGCCGCGCGGTGGAGAGGTCCGGCACCAGGGCCATGTCCGACTCGTGGATCGCCTGGAAACCGCGGATCGAGGATCCGTCGAACATCAGGCTCTCGGACGGGTCGAAGGTCTCCGCCGGGATGGCGAAGTGCTGCATGACACCGGGCAGGTCGCAGAAGCGGACGTCGACGAATTTCACATCGTTGTCCGCGATGTACTTCTTGACCTCGTCGGCGTGTCGGAACATCGAACTCCTCCTAGTCCCGCCGCGAGGGGACGGGGATTGCTGCCGGGAAGCGGTCGCGCCTGGCTGGAATCCATGCTCGAACGCGCTGAGCCCGACCATAGGCAGGGGCCATTTCTCAAGCATGACCCATCTGTTTCGCCGATGTTAACCGCGTGACCTGCCCGCAACGCCCCGGACTCGGCGGCGGACAGCGTACGGACGGCCTGCGGACAAGGCCGGTTTTCCCGTTCGATACCGTGGTCCGGTGGACAACAGGGAAGCAATCGGATCGTGGCTCTCCGGCCCCCGCACCGCGGCTGAGGACATGGGCGCCGACTTCGGCTACCGCGGCGAACGGCTCGGCCTGCCGCAGGAGGGCCCGGGTTCCATCGCTCCCGTGGGGCGCCGCTTCGCGGCCGTCTTCATCGACTGGGCGCTGGCCGCACTGATCGGTTACGGGCTGCTCTCGGGCCGGAATCTGGACACCGCGAACAACTGGGCGCTCGTCGTCTTCCTCGTGATGAGCCTGCTGACGGTCGGCACCGTCGGCAGCACCCCGGGCAAGCGGCTCCTCGGGCTGCGGGTGATCTCCGTGAACGGGCTCGGCAAGCTCGCGGTGTGGCGGGTCGCTGTGCGGACGGTCCTGCTCGGGCTGGCCGTCCCGGCCCTCGTCTGGGACCGCGACAGCCGCGGCCTGCACGACCGGCTCTCGGGCGCGGTCCAGGTCCGGATCTGAGGTCCGCGGCCGGCAACGGCACACGACATACGACGAGGCGCGGTGGTCCGGAGCGAGTCCGGACCACCGCGCCTCGTCGTCTCGCGTGCGGGTGGCGGCGGGTGTGTGCCGCGGGACGTCAGCGGCCGTTCTGGCCCTTCGGCATCCGCATGCCCTTGGGCAGCGGGCCCTTCGGGATGGGCATGTTGCTCATCAGGTCGCCCATCGCCCGCAGCCGGTCGTTGACCTGCGTGACCTGGCCGCCCGCCAGGGGGCGGGGCAGCTTGAGGATGCTGGTGCGCAGCTTCTTCAGCGGCACCTGTCCCTCGTCGTCGCCGACGATCAGCGTGTTCACCGGGACGTCGGTGACGACGCGCGCCATCTTCTTCTTCTCGGCGCCCAGCAGGCCGCGCACCCGGTTCGGGTTGCCCTCGGCGACGAGCACGATGCCCGCCTTGCCGACGGCGCGGTGGACGACGTCCTGGTTGCGGTTCATCGCCACGGCCGGGGTGACGGTCCAGCCGCGGCCGATGTTCTCCAGTACCGCGGCCGCCGCCCCGGGCTGGCCCTCCATCTGACCGAAGGCGGCGCGCTCGGCCCGCCGTCCGAAGATGATGGCCGCCGCGACGAACGCCACGAGCACACCGATGATGCCGCCGTAGACCGGGTGTCCGAGCAGGAAACCGATGGCGAAGAGGACACCGAAGGTCACGAGCCCCACGCCGGCCAGAATCCAGCCGATCTTCCGGTCCGAACGCCGGGTCATCTTGTACGTCAGGGCGATCTGCTTGAGCCGCCCCGGATTCGCATCGTTGTCTGCGTTTGCCTTCCTCGCCATACAGGAAAGTTTACGTGCCCTCCGGGGCCCCGGTGCTCCGGGCCGCCCTGTTCCGCCCGCTGCCGGGCTTGCCCCGTTCCGCGCCACGGGCACCGCGCACCGAACCGTCCGAAAGGCGACGGACGGCGGCGCCGGGGCGGCGCGGAACGGCCGAAAACCAGTGGGCCGGTTCGCCGCCTGTGCTCAGCGGACGCCCGGCTCCGGGACGGACGGGCCCGCCGCGTCGAGGACGTGCTGGGCGCGGGTGCGGGCCCGTGCGCGGCGGCGGTCCTCCAGCACCGCCGTCCACGCGTTGCGTCGCGCCGTGTCCCGGCCCCGGTGCAGCAGCAGGCGTTCCAGGCTTTCCAGCGCGCGCAGCGTGGTCCGCAAGGCCGTCCCCCTCCGTGGATGGTGTACGCGGCGTGTGAGCCCATCGTCACGGTCAGGTGTTACCAGCGGATGACCGGGGCGTCAAAGCCCGGGAATGCGCCCCGCGAACGACGACGCTCCGCGCCCGTCCCCGTGAGGGCGTGCGCGGAGCGTCGGAAGGCGGAGGGTCAGGCGGCCTGTTCGCCGCGGGCCTCCATGGCCTGCTTGTACAGCCGGCCGGCGCGGTAGGAGGAGCGGACCAGCGGGCCCGACATGACGCCGGAGTAGCCCATCTCCATGGCCTCCTGCTGGAGCTCGACGAACTCCTGCGGCTTGACCCAGCGCTCGACGGGGTGGTGCCGCGGGGTGGGCCGCAGGTACTGGGTGATGGTCATCAGCTCGCAGCCCGCCTCGTACATGTCGCGCAGGGCCTCGCTGATCTCCTCGCGGGTCTCGCCCATGCCGAGGATCAGGTTGGACTTCGTCACCAGGCCGGCCTCGCGGGCCCTGGTGATGACCTCCAGCGAGCGCTCGTACCGGAAGGCCGGGCGGATGCGCTTGAAGATGCGCGGCACGGTCTCGACGTTGTGCGCCAGCACCTCGGGGCGGGAGGAGAAGACCTCGGCGAGCTGGTCCGGCTTCGCGTTGAAGTCGGGGATCAGCAGCTCGACGCCGGTCTCCGGCATGCGCGCGTGGATCTGGCGGACGGTCTCGGCGTACAGCCAGGAGCCGCCGTCCTCCAGGTCGTCACGGGCGACGCCGGTGATCGTCGCGTACCGCAGCTCCATCGTCTCGACGGACTCGGCGACGCGGCGCGGCTCGTCGGTGTCGAGCGGGTCCGGCTTGCCGGTGTCGATCTGGCAGAAGTCGCAGCGCCGGGTGCACTGCTCGCCGCCGATCAGGAAGGTCGCCTCGCGGTCCTCCCAGCATTCGAAGATGTTGGGGCAGCCCGCCTCCTGGCAGACCGTGTGCAGCCCCTCCTTCTTCACGAGGTTCTGGAGGGCGTTGTACTCGGGGCCCATTTTCGCCCGGGTCTTGATCCACTCGGGCTTGCGCTCGATGGGGGTCTGGCTGTTGCGGACCTCCAGGCGAAGCATCTTGCGACCGTCGGGTGCGACAGCGGACACGTCCGGCTCCCTACGTACTTTCGATTCGTCGGCGCACACCAGGGTACGCCTGTGCTTCAAGGGGAAATCAGGGGGAAGTCACCGGGTGGCCGCGGGGACGCGGCGGTCCGGGACAGCCCCCGTGCGGCGGGGTTCAGACCGCCCGCGGCAGCGGTACGGCCTCCTCCAGGACGGCCCGCAGGTGCTTCTCCATGACGGGCGCGGCATCGGTGACGGAGACCCGCTCGCCCAGCTCGTTGGAGAGGGAGGCGACGCCCGCGTCCCGGATTCCGCAGGGGACGATCCGGTCGAACCAGCGGTTGTCCGGATCGCAGTTGAGCGCGAAGCCGTGCATCGTCACGCCCTTGGCGACGCGGACGCCGATCGCGGCGAGCTTCCGGTCCTCGCGGCGCTGGCCCGCGTTCGACGGCGCGTACTCGGGGCCGCTCAGCCGCGGGTCGAAGTCCTCCTGGGTGAGCCGGGGGTCGAAGTCGAGGGAGAGGCCGGACGTCTCCTTGGTGTTGTCGGTCGCGCTCCGCCTCGATTCCGCTCCGGCCGAGTGCCCCTCCCTCGTCCCTCGGTCGGAACCCTCGACCTGCGCTGCATCTCGGCTACGCCGCTCCACCGAGTCCCCGAGCACCCACACCCCACTGCGCCCCTCGATCCGCGTGGCCTCGACGCCGAACTCGGCGCAGGTGCGCAGCAGCGCCTCCTCCAGCCTCCGCACGTGGGCGACGACGTCGACGGGGCGGGGCAGTTTGAGGATCGGATAGCCGACCAGCTGGCCGGGTCCGTGCCAGGTGATCTTGCCTCCGCGGTCGACGTCGACGACGGGTGTGCCGTCAAGCGGACGTTCACTGGCCTCGGTCCGACGTCCCGCCGTGTACACCGGGGGGTGCTCCAGCAGCAGACAGGTGTCGGGAGCCTCGTCGGCGAACCGGGCCGCGTGCACGCGGCGCTGCTCGTCCCACGCCTCCTGGTATTCCACGGCGTGATCGCCGAAGCCCAGGTGAACGAAGCGCAGCTCGCCCTCTCCCGTAGCCGCTCCGGTCTCAACCATGCAGCTTCTCCTCCGTACGTCCGGACTTCTCACGGCCGGGTCACGGCCGTCAGGAAGTCGCGCCCGCGAGCAACTCTACGGCCGGTCGGAGCGGCTTCCGCAGCCGGTCACCTACTCACACGTACGGATGAATACGCGACGAAGAGGGCGAACGCTGTGCGAAGGGCCGTTACATTCGCGCCGTTCCGCAGGGCGCCCCGGCGTCTGCCGCAAGCCGTAGGGCAGGAGACCGAAAAGCTGATGACGATGGAACGAACTGGGGGCTCCACTTCCCAGTCCTCCCCACAGCGCATCCCCAACCGCCAGCTCGCCGCGCTCATCGCGGAAGCCGGGTTCTCCAACGCCGGGCTGGCCCGGCGCGTCGATCAACTCGGTCTGGAACACGGTCTCGACCTGCGCTACGACAAGACATCCGTGACCCGCTGGCTGCGCGGTCAGCAGCCGCGCGGGACGACCCCCGCGCTGATCGCCGAGGTCTTCACCCGCAGGCTCGGCCGCCGGCTGACCGCGCAGGACCTCGGGCTGGACGCCTGCGCGCCGGTGTACGCGGGGCTGGAGTTCGCCGCGTCGCCCGCCGAGGCCGTCGACATCGTCAGCGGCCTGTGGCGCAAGGACTCGGGCAGCCACGCCGAGCTGCGGAAGATCGCCTTCACCCCGGCCGGGCTGGTGGTGCCCAGCCGGGACTGGCTGATCGGCCGCCCCGACGACCGGGTGTCCCGGGGCGCCCCGCAGGACGCCGGCTCCGGCGCCGGCGACTCCGCTTCCGGCGGCCGGACGGCCGGCTCCGCCACCCCGCCGGCCGGCCAGGGCCACGGCACGGGCGGGCACGGTCACGGTCACGGTCCCGGCGTCCGGGCCGGGCTCGCGGGCGCGGGCCGGGCGGGGCAGCGGCCCTCCGGGCAGGGCGGCGGGCTGCGGGTGCCGACGCAGGCGCGCGGCGGCGCGGGCCCGCTCGCCGGGCACGGCCACCCCGGCTCCGGACGCGCCCCGGGCGGGCCGGTGCCGCGGCTGGAGCGGACGGAGCGGGGCCCGGGCCAGCGGGTCACGATGGGCGACGTCAACGCGCTGCGCTCGGTCGGCGAGATGTTCCGCGCGCTGGACCACAGCTACGGCGGCGGCCACGCCCGTCAGGCGCTGGTGCGGTATCTGGAGCACGAGACGGAGCCCATGCTGCGCGGCGTGTACGGGGAGCAGATCGGGCGGCGGCTGTTCGGCGCCGCCGCCGACCTCACCCGGCTCGCGGGCTGGACCTCGTACGACATCGCCGCGCACGGCCTCGCGCAGCGGTACTTCGTGCAGGCGCTGCGGCTGGCGCAGGCCGCCGGGGACCGCGGGTACGGCAGCTATGTGCTGGTGACGATGAGCCGGCAGGCCGTCTATCTCGGGCACGGCAGGGAGGCGGTGCAGCTGGCGCGGGTGGCGCAGCAGGGCGTGGGCACCTCGGCCCCGCCCGTCGTCCAGGCCCTGCTGCACGCGGCGGAGGCGCGCGGGCACGGGGTGCTGGGCGAGGTGCGCGCGTGCACGGCCTCGCTGGCGCGGGCCGAGCGGGCGCTGGAGGCCTCGCGGCCGGGCGAGGAGGTGCCGCCGTGGGCGCGCTTCTTCGACGAGGCGCAGCTGGCCGACGAGTTCGGGCACTGCCACCGCGATCTCCAGCAGTACCGCGCGGCGGCACAGCACGCGGAGCGCTCGCTCCAGCTGCGCGGTACGGGGTACGCGCGCAGCCGGCTGTTCTGCCGGGTGGTGCTGGCGACGGCGCGGCTGGGGCTCGGCGAGGTCGAGCAGGCGTGCACGCTGGGTGCCGAGGCGGCCCAGCAGGCCGCGGAGATGCGCTCGGTGCGGGCGCACGAGTACGTACGGGACTTCGAGCGGCGGCTGGAGCCGTACCGGGACGCGGGGCCGGTGCGCGGCTACCGGGAGAAGGTGGCGGCGCTGGGGTGAGGCCCCTCGCCCGTCACTCGCCGGTGCGGCCGTCGATGTGTTCGCGGAGCAGGTCGGCGTGGCCGTTGTGCCGGGCGTACTCCTGGATCATGTGCAGCAACAGCCAGCGCAGATCGGCCGGTTCGCCCGTGGGGCGGCGGAAGGCGGTGTCGAGCGGGCGGCCGTGCACGGCGGCGCGGGCGGCGGTGACCTCCTCCTCGTAGGCGGCGAAGTCCTCGGGCGCGTGGGCGGCTTCGGCGGCGTCGAAGTCGTCCTCCAGGCGGTCCTCGGTGAAGAAGCGGTGCGGCAGCTCCGTCTCGCCGCCGAACCAGCGGCGGAACCACCAGCGTTCGCAGTCGGCGAGGTGCCGGACGAGGCCCAGCAGGGAGAGGGTGGAGCGCCCCGCCGAGCGCAGCACCAGCTGCTCCCCCGTGAGGCCGCCGCACTTGGCGAGCAGGACGCGGCGCTGGTGGTCGAGCGCGGCCTCCAGGGCCGCCCGCTCACCGGCGACGGACTCGGGGGCTGCGGGCTGCACTTCGGGCGCCGTCCAGGGCGCGGCTGCGGTCATGCGGGCACCCTAGGGCCCGGCACCGACAGCGGGCCGCCGCTCCGGGCCTGGGCTACCGTTCGGTGCCATGGAGATCTGGATCAATCCCGCGTGTTCGAAGTGCCGCAGCGCCAAGCAGCTCCTCGACGAGGAGGGCGTGACGTACACCGAGCGGCGTTACCTCGAAGACCCGCCCAGCGAGCAGGAGTTGCGCGAGGTGCTGGACCGGCTCGGTCTCGAACCCTGGGACATCACGCGTACCCAGGAGGAGGCGGCCAAGCAGCTGGAGCTGAAGGACCGCGAGCGGTGGCCGCGGGAGCCGGCGGCGCGGGACCGGTGGATCGCGGCGCTCGCCGCGCACCCGAAGCTGATCCAGCGCCCGATCATCACGGCCGCCGACGGGACGGCCCACGTCGCCCGCACCGAGGAGGCGGTCCGCGACGCGGCGGCCCGCGAGGGCTGACCGCCGTCAACGGACGTACGGGCGGGCCACGTACGCGCGTGGCCCGCGTACGGTTCGCCCCGGACGGCGGCGGTATTCCCGGCCGGGGTGGGTTTCCTCACGGTTGCCCGTGCGGTGGAACTCGCGCCCGGTGGACGGGTTCCACTCGCCCGTGAGTGCCCGTCAGCGACGCCGTGACCTGCGGAATCGGCCGGGGCGACGGCGGCCGACGCCGCCGTGAGGCCCGTCCCCGGTGACCGATCCGTAACCTTTACGCTGCCCCCATGCCGCATATCACCGTCGACTACTCCGACTCCCTCGCCGAGCACTTCGACCGCCGGGGGTTCGGTCTCGCACTCCATCCGCTCGTGGCCAGGACCGTCGAGGGCTCCGTCGCCGGGTGCCGGACCCGCTTCCGGCAGGTCGACGAGCACGTGATCGCCGACGGCTCCGACGACGTCGCCATGGTGCACGCCGAGGTGTCCCTGCTGTCCGGCCGTACGCCCGAGGTGAAGGCCGAGCTCTCCCGCGCCGTGCTCTCCCTCGTCCGGGACTACGTGAAGCCCGCTTCCGGGATCACCGTGCACTTCTCCGTCGACATCCGGGACACCGCCCGCGGCTGCTACACCAGCCACAGTCACCGGGAGAACCTCGCATGACGGGCGCCGGACGGCCGGTGCGGTACGGGCTGCTGGGCACCGGTTACTGGGCGGAGCACACGCACGGCGCGGCGCTGCACGCGCACCCGGACGTGGAACTGGTGGGCGTGTGGGGCAGGCGTCCGGAGGCGGCGGAGCCGCTGGCCGCGCGGCTCGGCACCCGCGCCTACCCGAGCCCGGACGCGCTGTTCGCGGACTGCGACGCGGTCGCGATCGCGGTACCGCCGGACGTCCAGGCCCCGTTGGCGGTGCGCGCGGCCGAGGCGGGCTGCCATCTGCTGCTGGAGAAGCCGGTCGCGACGACGGAGGACGGGGCGCGCGCCGTGGCCGAGGCGGTGGAGCGTACGGGCGTGTCCGCCGTCGTGTTCTTCACGCTGCACTTCACCCGGGCCACCGGCGCCTGGCTCGCCGAAGCGACCTCGCGGGCCGCGACGGACGGCTGGACGGTGGGCCGCGCCGAGTGGCTCTCCCCCGTCTTCGCCGGCAGCGACTCCCCGTACGCGGCCTCGGCCTGGCGGCGGGAGCGGGGCGCGCTGTGGGACATCGGGCCGCACGCGCTGTCGGTGCTGATGCCGGTGCTCGGGGACGTCGGCTCGGTGCGCGCGGTGCGCGGCAGCGGCGACACGGTGCACCTCATCCTGCGGCACACGAACGGGACTTCGAGCTCGGCGGTGCTCAGCCACAGCGTCCCGGCACCGGGCGCCGGGGTGTCCGCCGAGTTCCGCGGCGCGGCGGGTACGGCCACGCTCCCGGAGCGCGGCGAGCAGCCGGCCGACGCCTTCACGCGGGCGCTGAACGCGCTGGCCGAGTCGGTGCGTACGGGCGTGCCGCACCGGTGCGACGTGCGCTTCGCGCAGCGCGTCACCGAGGTGCTCGCGCGCGCCGAGGCGGACCTGGACTGACGCCGCGCGGTACGCGGGGAGTTGCCCGCGTCGCGGCCGTCCCCGGCCGAACCTCCGTGCGCGCGGCCGTCCGTGGGACGGGCGCCCCGGGCGCCCGCCGTGCCTTCGCCGTCGCCCGGGGCGCCCGCTGGTAGTGGTGGTCTCGACCAGTTCGGGACGGGCGGCTACGCTGCCCCACCCCTCGGAGGAGAGAGGTGACGGCGTGGAACCGAGCAGACGGCATCTGCTGGGAGCCGGGGCCGCGGCAGCGGTGACGGTCGGACTCACGAGCGGGAACGGGGTGGCGTCGGCACACACGCCACCCCGTCAGCGTCCGGCGGGGCAGGCGGAGGCGGCGGCTCCGGCGACGGCGGCGCAGGCCGCGGCGGCGCGGCTGCTGCCGGACCACGCCGGGCAGATCCGGTTCGCGCCGCTCGACGGCGGCCGCGGCAACGGCGGGGGCGGCGACGGGACTTCGGGTGACGGGGGCGGCGGCCGCGCACCCGGTGACCGCTTCCGCGTCTCGGGCCGCGCGGGCGACATCGAGATCGCGGGGACGACGGCGGCCGCGATGCTGACGGGGCTGCACTGGTACCTCAAGTACACCTGCGGCGCCCACCTTTCGTGGGCGGGCAGCCGGACGGACCTCCCGGCGCGGCTGCCCGCACCGGCCCGCCCGCACGAGCAGCGCGCCACGGTGCCGCACCGGTTCGCGCTCAACGACACGCACGACGGCTACACCGCGCCGTACGCGGACTGGGCGCACTGGGAGCGCTTCCTGGACGTGGCCGCGCTGCACGGCTGCAACGAGCTGCTGGTGACGGCCGGTTCGGAGGCGGTGTACCACCGGCTGCTGCGGGACTTCGGCTACGGCGACGAGGAGGTGCGCCGCTGGATTCCGGCCCCCTCGCACCAGCCGTGGTGGCTGCTGCAGAACATGTCCGGGTACGGCGGCCCGATCAGTCCCCAACTGCTCAAGCGGCGCACCGAGTTGGGCCAGCGGATCGTCGCGCGGATGCGGGAGCTGGGCATGCGCCCGGTGCTGCCCGGCTTCTTCGGCACCGTGCCCGCCGACTTCGCCGAGCGCAACCCGGGCGGGACGACGGTGCCGCAGGGCACGTGGAACGGCCTGCCGCGCCCGGCCTGGCTCGACCCGCGCACCGCCGTGTTCCGGAAGACGGCCGCCGCGTTCTACGCCCACCAGCGCGAACTCTTCGGCGAGATCGGCCACTTCAAGATGGACCTGCTGCACGAGGGCGGCGACCCGGGCGAGGTGCCCGTGGCCGAGGCGGCGCGGGCCGTGGAGTCGGCGCTCCAGACCGCCCGCCCCGGCGCGACCTGGGTGATCCTCGGCTGGCAGCACAACCCGCGCCGCGAACTGCTGGACGCGCTGGCCCACAAGGACCGGATGCTGATCGTCGACGGCCTGTCCGACCTGGAGCGGATCACCGACCGGGAGGCGGACTTCGGCGGCGTCCCGTACGCCTTCGGCACCATCCCGAACTTCGGCGGGCGCACCACGCTCGGCGCCAAGACGCACATGTGGACGAAGCGGTTCACCGCCTGGCGGGACCGCGCGGGCAGCACGCTGGCCGGGACGGCGTACATGCCGGAGGCGACGCACCGCGACCCGGCCGCCTTCGAGCTGTTCAGCGAACTGGCCTGGCGCGAGGAGGCGGTGGACCGCGAGCGCTGGTTCGCCGACTACGCCCAGCTGCGCTACGGCAGCGGCCCCGGCCGCGCCGACGCGGGCGCCCTCCGCGCGACGGCCGCGCTGCGCGACACCGCGTACGAGATCAGCAGCGCGGACGGGCGGCCGCACGACAGCATCTTCGCCGCGCGTCCCTCGGTGACGGCCCGCTCCGGCACCTACTACGCCACCCAGAGCCCCGCGTTCGACCTGCCCGCCTTCGACGCGGCGCTCGACGGGCTGCTCTCCGTCGGCGAGGGGCTGCGCGGCAGCGACGCGTACCGCTACGACCTGGCCGACGTGGCGCGGCAGGCGCTGGCGAACCGGTCCTGGCTCCTGATCGGCCAGCTGCGCGCCGCGTACGAGGAGCGGGACCTGGGGACGTTCCAGCGGCTGAGCCGGCTCTGGCTGTCGCTGATGCGGATGAGCGACGACGTCGCGGGCACCCACGGCATGTTCCTGCTCGGCCCGTGGCTCGACGCGGCGCGGCGCAGCGCCGGGGACGCGCGCGCGGCGGGCGCGGCCCCGTCCGGGGAGGAGAGCGCGCAGCTCGAACACTCGGCCCGCGCGCTGATCACCACCTGGGCCGGCCGCTCCGTCGCCGACGGCGGCCACCTCGCGAACTACGCCAACCGCGACTGGCACGGGCTCATCGGCCAGTTCCACCTGCCGCAGTGGCAGACGTACCTGGACGAGCTGGAGGACGCGCTGCGCGAGCAGCGGAAACCGAAGACCTTCGACTGGTACGCGGTCGAGGAGCCGTGGACCCGGAAGCGCGACGCACACCCGCTGCGTCCCGTCGGCGACGCGTACACCACCGCGCGGCGGGCGCGCGATCTGCTGGCGAAGGCGCCCTACCAGGGCAGCCTCCGCGTCGAGGCCAGGCCCGAGGTGCTCGCGCCGGGCGCCTCCGGCGAGTTGAGCGCCGTGTTCCGGAACGAGAACGGGCTGCGGCACACCGGCCGCGTCGACTTCACGCTGCACGGCACCGACCGCGCCCGCAGCGTGGCCGACCCCCGGGGCGCGACGTCGGCGGACCGGGTCGCGCCCGGCGGTGAGACCTCGGCGCGCTGGCGGGTGAAGGCCCCCTCGGAGGGGCTGCGGAAGCCGCTGGAGCCGCTGGCGTACACGGTGGAGGTCGCGTACGGCCCGGAGGGCGAGCCGCGGGTGACGACGCGGGCGCGCAGCGGGCTGTTCGTCGGCGGGCCGCTGGAGAAGGGTCTGGCCACGTACACCAACAGCCAGGCGGTGTTCGGGCAGTTGGGCGAGCGGTTCGCGATCCACGGGGGCGGCCGTGACCTGTGGCGGAACACCGCCGAGTTCGGCGCCGTGTACCGCGCGGGCGCGCTGCGGGACGGCGGTTCGGTCACCGTGGAGGTCACCTCGCAGGCCGCGACGGGCCCCTGGGCGCGGGCCGGGATCATCGTCCGCGACGAGCTGAAGACCCCGGGCTCCCCCGGCTTCCTCAACCTGGCCGTCACCCCGGACAACGGCGTCGTCCTCTCCCACGACGCTGACGGCGACGGCCTGCTGGACACCAACAGGCGGGTGGCGGGCGTGAGTTCGCCGGTACTGCTGCGGGTGACGCGCGCGGGGACGACGTTCACCGGCGAGCTGTCCCGGGACGGCGGCGGCAGCTGGCGCACGGTCGGCTCGGCGAAGCTGCCCGCCGCCGCGGAAGCGCAGGACGCGGGCCTGTTCATGACGGCGGCGAACGCCGGCAGCGCGGAGCGCGGCACCGTCGAGTTCACCGGCTGGCGGACGACGGGGGGCTGAGGGGCCGCACGGAGCCCGGTCGCCCCAGGGTGACCGGGCTCCGGTTCGCTCGTTCAGTTGAACGTGGCTGTCCCGCACGTGACTTCGCGTCCCCCGTCCCCTCCGGCGCCCGCCGGGCCGCTCGACGTCGAGCAGGCCGAAGCCGCACTCGTCGAGCACTATCCACGGCTGGTCCGGCTGGCGTACCTGATCCTGCCGACGACGCTCGGACGGCACCGCCGGGCGCTCGGCGCGCACGCGCTCGTGCAGCGCACGCTGCCGCGCCGCCCCGTCCCCGCCGAGGACGTCCCGCTCCCGGCGCCCCGCGACTCGCCAACCGCCCACAATTCGGCCGCAGTTGGCGCCGACCCCGCGTACGTGTGGCTGCGGGCGCAGGTGGTGCGGCGGGCGCTGTCGGGTGAGCGGCCGCGCCGGTTCGGCCCGTGGGAGGTGCGACCGCTGCCGCCGCACTCCGGGCTGTTCCCCCGGGTGGTCGGGCTGCGGCTCTTCCCCCGCTCCGGCGGCACCGACGAACTCGCCCTCGTCCAGGCCCTGTCGCAGGTGTCGGGCGCCGCGCGGGCGGTGGTCGCGCTGCGCGGGCTGGAGGGCCTGCCGGACCGCGACATCCGGGTGCTGCTGCACGCGGCCGGGGTGCCGGAGCCCGAGCGGGCGATCGCCGAGGGCTCGGCCGTGCCCTGCCCGGCGGGCAGCCGGGACCGGCCGCTGCTGGCCTCCCCCGAGTTCGACCCCTGCCGGCTCCAGGCGCGGCCGACGGACCTGATGCGCCGCCGCCAGCACACCCGCGCCGCGCTCGCCGCCACCGCCGCCGTCCTCGTCTGCGGTGTTCTCATCGGCCCGCCCGGCCTGACGGGCGGCTCCTGGGGCCCGGACGGCGCGGCGGCACCCCGGTACGCGCGGAACGCGGCGGCCGAATCGGCCCTCGACCCGGGCGAGTTGACCCGCGTACCCGCCGCCGCCTGGAAGACCGCGTCCCGCTCGGACTTCTCCGTCTGGCCCGCGCGCGGCGGCCTCACCCGCGACACGGACCTGCTGCGCCGGGCCCTGGCCGTATGGGCCCGCCCCGGCTCCGACGTCGCCGTCGGCGCCACCCGCGGCACCTCGACGGCACCGCCCGCCGGACCGCCGCAGCTGCTGTACGCGGGCCGGGCCGGCGGCTCGGACGTGGTGCTGCTGCACGACGGGCTGCGGGTGGCCCGCTACGCGGAGCCGCACGGGGCGACGGGCGGCTCGGCGGCGTTGGACCTGGCCCGTACGGACCTCGCCGACACCGCCTCGGCCGCCGCGCTCGTCCTCTCCCGCGACGGCAGCAACGTCCGCTATCTGACCGCCCCTTGGATCACCGCAGCCGCCTCCGCCGACCTCCTCGACCCGGACGACGGCGGCACCCCGCTGCGCCGGGACGCGGACGGGGTGACGGACGCGCTCGCCGGTTCGGGCAACGATCCGCGCGACTGCTCCCGGCAGACCGGCCTGCTGCTGACCTCGCAGAGCCGCGCGCGGCCGTACCTGTACACCGACCTCGGCGAGCTCACTCCGGTACGGCTGACCGCCGGGAGCCCGCAGGCCGCTCCGGCGTCGGACGCGCTCGGCGGCACGGCGCGCGGGCGGCTGGCGCGGGAGATCTGTCATCTGCGGGCGATGGCGGGGAGCGGCGTGAAGGCCGTGAACCTCTGGGAGTTCGCGCGGCAGCGGCTGCCGGAGAACGGCGGCACCGCCGCCTGGCTGTGCACCCGCGGCGAGACCTGGCGCGGGACGGGCGCGCGGGTGCAGACCTCCGTGCAGCCGCCCGCGCGCGAGCCGCGCACGCCCGGCGCCCTGGCCGTGCGCACGGACGGCACCCCGGCCTGCGGGCCGCGCGGCACGGACGTGCTCAGCGGCGTGCTGTGGAAGTCGCGGGCCGACCACTGGTACGTGCTCGCCGCCGGCAGCGAGCGGGTGCGGTCGGTGCGCGCGACGGGCGGTGTGACCGGCTCGGCCGAGGGCCGGACCCTGGCCGTCCGCGCCGAGGCCGGGGCACGTGCCGGGGTGACGGCCCGGCTGTCCGACGGGACCGAGCTGCGGCCGCTGCGCTGACGCCCGCTCCGGGGCCCTCGCGGTCAACCGGCCGGTAGCCGCCCCTCGTTGCGGTGCGTACCGGCATCGCTCGTTAGGGTTGCCGTATGACGACAGGTGTACGACGGAGGATGGGCGTCGAGGAACGGCGGCAGCAGCTGATCGCCGTCGCACTGGACCTGTTCAGCCGGAGGTCTCCGTCGGAGGTCTCGATCGACGACATCGCCGCCGCGGCCGGCATCTCCCGCCCGCTCGTCTACCACTACTTCCCCGGCAAGCACAGCCTGTACGAGGCCGCCGTCCGCCGCGCCGCCGACGAGCTGTCCCGCCGCTTCGTCGAGCCGGCCGAGGGCCCGCTGGGCGCCCGGCTGCTGCGGGTGATGGGGCGGTACTTCGACTTCGTCGACGAGCACGGGCCCGGCTTCTCGGCGCTGCTGCGCGGCGGTACGGCCGTCGGCTCGCCGGAGGCGGACGCGGTGGTCGACGAGGTGCGGGACGCCGCCTGCGAACAGGTGCTCCGGCACCTGGAGATCGCCTCCCCCGGACCGCGCCTCGCACTGGTCGTCCGGGCCTGGGTGGGCCTGGCCGAGACGACGGCGCTGACCTGGCTGGAGGGGCGCGCGATCCCGCGCGGGGAGCTGGAGGTGCAGCTGGTGCACGACTTCATGGCGCTGGCCGTGGTCACCTCGGCGACCGACCCGGAGACCCGGGACGTCGTCCTCCGGGTGATCGGACAGGAGCCGCAGGACAGCCCGTTCGGCGATCTGATCCGGCACCTCGAATCGCTCGGGCTGGGCTGACGGACCCCGGGACCGGCCCGGCCCGCCGGGCGCGTGAGGCCCTGGCGGACCTCCGGCGGACCGGACCGGGGTGTGGGGGCGGCCCGGCTACGGGGCGTCCGGTGCGGCGCGGGCGCCGGGGGCCGTTCCCGTCGAGCCGCGCACGACCAGTTCCGGCTGGAAGACGAACTCCGTGCGCGGGACGGGGCTGCCGCCGATCGCCTCCAGCAGCATCTCCACCGCCGCCCCGGCCATGGCCCGTACGGGCTGCCGGACGGTGGTCAGCGGCGGGTCGGTGAACGCGTTGAGCTCGGAGTCGTCGTAGCCGATGACGGACACCTCGCCGGGGACGGACAGCCCGCGCCGCCGCGCGGCCCGGATCGCGCCGAGCGCCATCATGTCGCTGCCGCACACCAGGCCGGTGCAGCCCCGGTCGAGCAGGGCGTCCCCGGCCGACTGGCCGCCCTCGACGGTGAACAGCGTGTGGTGGATCTCGCCGCGCACCCCGAGTTCGGCCACCGCCTCGGTGAACCCGGCGGCCTTGCGGCGTACCGGAACGAACCTGTCGGGGCCGACGGCCAGTCCGATCCGCGCGTGCCCCAGCTCGCGCAGGTGCCGCACGGCCATCGCGGCGGCCGCGTGGTCGTCGGGCGAGACGAAGGGCGCGGCGACGGCCTCGTTGTAGCCGTTGACGAGGACGAACGGGACGCCCCTGCCCGCCAGTCGGGCGTACCTGGCCGGGTCGGCGGAGGTGTCGGCGTGCAGCCCGGAGAGGAAGATGATGCCGGTGACGCCGCGTTCGACGAGCTGGTCGACGAGTTCGTCCTCGGTGGCCCCGCCCGGCATCTGGGTGCCGAGCACCGGCGTGTACCCGTGCCCGGACAGCGCGCCCTCGATGACCTGCGCGAAGACCGGGAAGATCGGGTTGGTCAGCTCCGGGATGACCAGGCCGACGAGACCGGCGCTGCGCTGCCGCAGCCGCACCGGCCGCTCGTAGCCGAGCAGGTCGAGCGCGGCGAGGACGCGCTGCCGGGTCGCCGGGGCCACCCCGGAGCGGCCGTTGAGCACCCGGCTGACGGTGGCCTCGCTGACGTCGGCCTGCGCCGCGAGGTCGGCGAGGCGCGCGGCGGAGGGCGGGGGCGCGTGGGGTCCGGGGAGGTCGGAGGGTTCAGGGGGTTCAGGGGGTTCGGTGGTGCCGGATCGGGTGGTCGGGTGGTTCATGTGCTGCCCGGTTTCTAGGACTTGGTCGCACCGGCGGTGAGGCCGGAGACGAGATGGCGCTGGGCGAGGCCGAAGACGAGCGCGGCCGGGACGGCGATGATGACCGCGGCCGCCGTCATCGAGCCCCAGTCCGCGCCGTAACGGTTGACGAAGGTCTGGAGGCCACCCGCGAGGGTGAGGTTCTCCTCGCCGGTCATGAAGGCGGTGGCGTAGGCGACTTCGGCCCAGGCGGTGACGAAGGTGTAGAAGCCGGTGACGGCCAGCCCGGGGCGGGCCAGCGGCAGCACCAGCCGCCAGAAGGTGCCGAACGGGCTGAGCCCGTCCACGCGTCCGGACTCGTCGATCGCGACCGGGATCGTGTCGAAGAAGCCCTTCATCATCCAGGCGCAGAACGGCACCGCGATCGTCAGGTACGTGATGACGAGCCCGACGGGCTGGTTGAGCAGGCCGAGACTCGCCATCGTGTTGTACAGCGGGACGATCAGCACCGCCATCGGGAACATCTGTGTGAGCAGCAGCACCCACATCAGCGGCCGCATGCCGGGGAAACGGAAGCGGCTGACGGCGTAGCCGGTGGTGGCGGCGATCAGGACGCCGACGACGGTCGTCCCGAGCACCACGACCAGGGAGTTGCCGAACCAGCTGAGGAAGTACGTGTCCACCACCACATGACGGTAGTTGGCGAACGTGAAGTGCCGCACCAGCGCGGTGGAGAACGCCTCGTCGCTCGGCTTGAACGACGTCACCAGCAGCCACAGCGGCGGGAACAGCGCCACGGCCGTGGCGACCAGCAGCCCGGCGTGCAGCCCGGCCGAGGCGAGCGGGGACCTCTTCGTCGTACGCATCGTCACCACACCTCTCCCTGCTTCCGCAGCGAGCGCTTGTAGAAGGCCGTGAACACCGCGAGCAGGAGGAGGACGAGGACGCCCCAGGCCGCGGATGTCGCGAAGTCGCGCGGGCTGTTGAGGAAGGAGAGGCGGAAGGCGTAGGTCACCAGGATCTCGGTGGAGTCCTCCGGGCCTCCCCTGGTCAGCAGGTAGATGACGGGGAACATGTTGAACGTCCAGATGGTGCTGAGCAGGATCACCGTGCTGCTGACCGCGCGGACCCCGGGCAGGGTGATGTGGCGGAAGCGCTGCCAGGGCCCCGCGCCGTCCATCTCGGCCGCCTCGTA
This sequence comes from Streptomyces sp. HNM0574, assembly GCF_012726235.1. Taxonomy (GTDB): domain Bacteria; phylum Actinomycetota; class Actinomycetes; order Streptomycetales; family Streptomycetaceae; genus Streptomyces. Next base: position 108,229 of record NZ_JAASAH010000016.1, on the reverse strand, counting down.
CAGCTCGCCGGGGATGGACTGGAGCGCGCCCAGCATGGCGACGATCATCAGGGGGACGCCGAGCCAGATGTTGACGAGGACGACGGCGACCTTGGCCCACACCGGGTCGCCGAGCCAGGGCACGGCGTCGATGCCGCCGCCGTCCAGGACCTGGTTGAGCAGGCCGTTGTGCTCGTTGAAGAGCATCTTCCAGGCGAAGACGGAGACGAAGGCGGGGATGCCCCAGGGCACGATCATCGCGACCCGGTAGAAGGAGCGTCCCCTGACCTGCCGGCTCAGCATGACGGCCAGTCCGAGCCCGCACAGGAAGGTGAGCGAGACGCAGGCCACCGTCCACACCACGGTCCAGCCGAGCCGGTCCCAGAAGACGCCGTCGGTGAGGACGGCGACGTAGTTGTCGAGTCCGGTGAACTCATACGTCGCGGGGATGTGGTTGACGCCGATGACGCGTTCGACGTTGGCCTCGTCGGCGTCGGTCAGCGAGAGGTACACCCCGCGGAGGAGCGGGTAGCCGACGATGACGCCGATGACGAGCACCACCGGGGCGACCATGGCCCAGGCGTACCAGTGCGTGGCGAGCGCGCGGCGCAGCGGGCCCGGGCCCGGCGGGCGTGCGCCGGGGCCGGGGCGCCGCGCCGTGGCCGTCCCGGGGGCCGGCTCCGGTGTCTGCGCAGAGGTGGTCTGCACTGCCATGGAACCGTCCCTCAGTCGTAGTTCTTGAGCAGCTTGCGGTACTCGTCGCCGACCTTGCCGGCGGCCTGGCGCGGGGTGCTGCCGCCGGTGAGGACGGCGTCCATCTGGCCGCGCAGCGGCTCGAAGAGCGAGTTGTTCTCCGGTATCCAGGGGCGCTGGACGGCCTTGTCGACGGCGGGCCGGAAGAATTTCACCATCGGGTTCTTCCGTACCTCGGGGTCCTCGTAGACGGAGGTGCGGGTCGGCAGCAGGCTCAGTTCCTCGGTGGTGCGCTTCTGCACCTCGGCCGAGCTCATGTACTTGGCGAACTCCTGTGCCGTGCGCAGGTTTCCGCTGCCCGCGTAGACCGAGAGGTTCCAGCCGCCCTGCGGGGAACCGCGTCCTCCGCGGCCGCCGGGGACGGGGGCGACGCCGAGGTTGTCGCCCTCGCGGAACTCCTTGCCCGCGCGGGCGCCCGCGATGTCCCAGGGGCCGTCGATGATCATGGCGACGTCGCCGTCGCGGAACGCCTTGAGGCCGTTCTCCTGGCCGTCGCTGCTGTCGGTGACGGCGGCGCCGGAGTCGACCAGGTCCTTCATGGTGGCGAAGGCCCGCGCGCCGGGGGCGTCGTCGACGGTGACCCGCTTCTTCTTCGCGTCGACGAGGTCGCCGCCCTCGCCGTAGAGGTAGGGCAGGAACCAGTACGGGTCGTCGCCGCGCAGGTAGAGGCCCTTCTTGCCGGTGCTCCGCTCGATCTTCGCGGCCGACTTCTTCAACTCGGCGAAGGTCTCCGGTACTTCCACCCCGGCCTTCTTCAGCAGCCGCTTGTTGTAGAAGAGCCCGAGGGTGTCCGTCACCTGGGGTACGGCGTAGGTCTTGCCCTCGAAGCGGGTGCTGCCGGCCGCCGTCCTCAGGTAGTCGTCCTCCCGGTGGAGGGCGGGGGTGCCGTCGAGCGGGGCGAGGTAGCCGAGGTGCGCGAAGTCGGCGACCCAGGCGACCTCGGTGCGCATCACGTCCGGGGCGCCGGAGTTGCCGCCCGCGGCGTTCTTGAACTTCTGGTTGGCGTCCCCGAAGTTGACGTGCACGTACCGGACGTCGACCTTCGGGTGCTTCTTCTCGAAGTCCTCGGCGATCTTCCGGTACGTGCCCTTCTCGGCCTCGTTCGAGGTGTCCCAGTAGGTGACGGTCCCGGCTATCTCGCCGTTGCCGCTGTCGGTCCGCTCGCCGCCGGAGCAGGCGGTGGCGGTGAGCGCGAGCGCCGCGACCACCGCGAGCGCTCCTGTGCCACGCCGCATGTCTGATCCCTCCCAACTGCCGTGCTCGGGCCCCGTCCTGGCGGGGCAGGCAACCGCCGCCGCACCGGGCGGCGTTCGGATGCGGAGGAACGTAACAGCGGCGCCATGCCTCCGAAAGACCTTGCGGCAATTTTCTGCAAGAAAGCTTTCATCGTCTTCCGCAAGAGCTTGCACCGCTGCTACGTTCACCGTGAGGGCGCCGCGACGGACGGTGACGGACGCACCCGTCCCGCGCGCCCGGCGCCCCGAGCCCCGACGCTCCGCCGCACCCACCCGCCTGCGCTACCCGATGGGGACTTCCATGACCCAGCACGCCGTCACCCCCGGCCCCCGCACCGAGCCCGCCCCCGGCACGCCGGCCCCGCCGTCCCGCTGGTGGCGCGAGGCCGTCATCTACCAGGTGTACGTACGCTCGTTCGCCGACAGCGACGGCGACGGCATCGGCGACCTGCCCGGCATCCGCGCCCGCCTGCCGCACCTCGCGAGCCTCGGCGTCGACGCCGTCTGGCTCACCCCGTTCTACGCCTCGCCGCAGGCGGACGGCGGCTACGACGTCGCCGACTACCGCGCCGTCGACCCCCGGTTCGGCACCCTCGCCGACGCCGACGACCTGGTCCGCGAGGCACACCGGCTCGGGCTGCGCGTCATCGTCGACATCGTGCCCAACCACACCTCCGACCAGCACCCCTGGTTCCGGCGGGCGCTCGCCGGCGACGAGGAGGCCGCGGCCCGCTACCACTTCAGCGCCGGCAAGGGCCCGGACGGCGAACTCCCCCCGAACGACTGGGAGTCCATCTTCGGCGGCCCCGCCTGGAGCCGCGTCACCGAAGGCGCGCGCGCCGGGGAGTGGTACCTCCACCTCTTCGCGCCCGAGCAGCCCGACCTGGACTGGGAGAACCCGCAGGTCCGCGAGGAGTTCGCGTCCGTGCTCCGGTTCTGGCTCGACCTCGGCGTCGACGGCTTCCGCATCGACGTCGCACACGGCATGGTCAAGGCCGACGGGCTGCCCGACATCGGCCACCGCGAACAGGCCAAACTCATCGGCAACCAGCGGCTGCCGTTCTTCGACCAGGACGGCGTGCACGAGATCCACCGCTCCTGGCGCCGCGTCATCGACTCCTACGACGGCGAACGCATCGGCGTCGCCGAGGCCTGGGCCCCCGACTCCGGCCGCCTCGCGCTGTACGTACGCCCCGACGAGCTGCACCAGGCGTTCAACTTCCACCTGCTGCGCTGCCCTTGGGACGCGGTCAGGATGCGCGAGGTCATCGAGGAGTCGATGGCCGCCACCACCTCCGTCGGCGCCCCCACCACCTGGGTCCTCTCCAACCACGACGTGGTGCGCCACACCACCCGCCTCGGCAGCCTGGACCGCGCCCGCGCCGCCACCATGCTGCTGCTCGCGCTGCCCGGCTCCACGTACCTGTACCAGGGCGAGGAACTCGGCCTGCCCGAGGTCACCGACCTGCCCGACGAGGTGCGCCAGGACCCGGCCTTCTTCCGCGGCGAGGGCCAGGACGGCTTCCGCGACGGCTGCCGCGTCCCGCTGCCCTGGACCCGCGGCGGCCCCAGCCTGGGCTTCGGCGACGGCGGCAGCTGGCTGCCGCAGCCCGGCGGCTGGGGCGAACTCTCCGTCGAGGCGCAGACCGGCGACCCCGGCTCGACGCTGGAGCTGTACCGCACGGCGCTGCGGCTGCGCCGCCAACTCCCCGGCCTCGGCGACGGGTCGATGGAGTGGGCCGACGCACCCGAGGGGGTGCTGGGCCTCGCCCGTCCCGGCTTCCGCTGTCTGCTCAACACCCTCGGCGAACAGGTCGCGTTGCCCTCCCCCGGGCGGCTGCTGCTGGCCTCCTCCGCCCCGGCCGAGGACGGCGGACAGGTCCTGCTCGCGCCCGATTCGTGCACCTGGTGGGCAGTCTGACCGCAGGCCGGTACAGTCCACCCCCATGACCGCACGACTAGCTGACATCGCAGCACAGGCGGGGGTCAGCGAAGCGACGGTCAGCCGCGTGCTCAACGGCAAGGCCGGCGTCGCAGGCGCCACCCGCGAAGCCGTCCTCGCCGCGCTCGACGTCCTCGGGTACGAGCGCCCGGTGAAGCTGCGCAGGCGCAGCGCGGGCCTCGTCGGGCTGATCATCCCGGAGCTGGAGAACCCGATATTCCCCGCCTTCGCGCAGGTCATCGCGCAGGGCCTGACCCGCCAGGGGTACACCCCCGTCCTGGCCACGCAGACGCCCGGCGGCTCCACCGAGGACGAGCTGACCGAGATGCTCGTGGACCGCGGCGTCTCCGGGATCATCTTCGTCTCGGGCCTGCACGCGGACACCACGGCCGACACCGGCAGGTACGAGCGGCTGCGCGGCCAGGGCGTGCCGTTCGTCCTCGTCGGCGGCTTCTCGCCGGAGGTCGACGCGCCCTTCGTCTCGCCCGACGACCGGGCCGCGATGCGGCTGGGCGTCACGCATCTGACCTCGCTGGGGCACGAGCGGATAGGGCTGGCCGTCGGGCCGGAGCGGTTCGTGCCCGTCCGGCGGAAGATCGAGGGCTTCCTGCGGACGATGGAGGAGCGGCTCGGCCTGACGGCGGAGCCGGCGCAGACCCTCGTCCAGCACTCGCTCTACACCCTGGAGGGCGGCCAGGCCGCCGCCTCCGCGCTGCTGGACCGCGGCTGCACGGCCGTCGTCTGCGCCAGCGACATGATGGCCCTGGGTGCCATACGCGCCGCGCGGCAGCGGGGGCTCGCCGTTCCGGCGGACGTCTCCGTCATCGGCTTCGACGACTCCCCGCTGATCGCCTTCACCGATCCGCCGCTGACCACGATCCGGCAGCCGGTGACGGCCATGGGGCAGGCCGCGGTCCGCGCGCTGCTGGAGGAGGTGGCCGGCACCCCGGCCCCGCACAGCGAGTTCGTCTTCCTCCCCGAGCTGGTCGTGCGCGGTTCAACAGCCTCCGTTCCGGCCCCCGGTTCACCAGCGGTGACGCCCGGGTAGCCCCGCCGGTCGTCGGGGTCGGTGGTCCCCCGCAAGGAGGACAAAAGCCGTCCGGGACCCGACCGCAGGATGATCGGCCGATGGCCGATCTCTGGCAGACTGTCCCTCTATGGGGGCACCGACGAGGACCGAGAGAGAGCGCCGGAGCACCGCCGTAGCCCCCGATGTGGAGCTCGGTGAGGGCGGACCGGCGACGGACGGTCGTATGCGGAATCTGACCGCCCGGATGCGTACCCCTCGGCACCCCCGGCTCTGGTTTGAGATCGTCCTCATCGCCGTCAGCTACTGGACGTACTCGCTGATCCGGAACGCGGTCCCCGAGCAGAAGGCCGAGGCCCTGCGGAACGCGGACTGGATCTGGCAGGCCGAGCAGATCCTCGGCATCGCCGTCGAGCAGTCCGTCAACCACGCGGTGAACGGCGTGACCTGGCTCATCGTCACGATGAACTACTACTACGCGACACTGCACTTCATCGTGACCATCGCGGTCCTGGTCTGGCTGTACCGGCTGCACCCCGGCCGGTACGCGGCCACCCGCCTGGTGCTCTTCGCGACCACGGGCGCCGCGCTGCTCGGCTACTACCTCTTCCCGCTGGCGCCGCCCCGGCTGATGAACGGCGTCGACTTCATCGACACCGTGCGGGTGCACGACACCTGGGGCTCGATGGCCTCGGGCAACCTGGCCGAGATGTCCAACCAGTACGCGGCCATGCCCTCGATGCACATCGGCTGGTCGGTGTGGTGCGGGGTCACCATCGTGGCGCTGGCCAGGCCGCTGTGGGTCAAGGCGCTCGGGGTGCTCTACCCCGTCACCACGCTCGTCGTCATCGTCTGCACGGCGAACCACTTCTGGCTGGACGCCGTCGGCGGCCTGATGTGCCTGGCCCTCGGCTACGCCCTCAGCTACGCCTGGTACGCCCGGCTCCCCCACCAACTCCCCCGCACCGTCCCCGCCCTCGCCCCCGCCGCCTCGACCCCGGCCGGCACCGGCCGCGCCCCGGACGACGGCGTACGCACCCGGCCGCCGGGCGAGCCCGAGCCGGAACCGGCCGCGACGGCCTCCGGCCCGGAGGGCGTCGCACCACGCCGGTGACGGCTCCGGCCTCCGCCGGACACGGCACGCACACGGCACACCACGAGGGGGCACCCGGTCGGCACCGGGTGCCCCCTCGTCCCGTCCGTGCGGCGGGGTACGTCAGCGCATGCCGGCGCGGAACACGTCGGCGGTGCAGGTCCAGGGCTTCAGCTGGGGCGCGTCCGCGGCGTCCAGCGCGTCGATGAACCTCGGGAGCCCGGCCCGGAAGTCCTCCGGGGTGAGCGGCTTCGGCTGCTGCGCCCTCGGTCGACCCGGTCGTCCCAGAGCTGGGCGCCGAAGGCCGTCGACACGTCGTCACCGATGTCGCCCTTGCCCGTGAGCACGGGGATGCCGGCCCCGGCGATCAGCCATGTCCGCCACGCGCTGGGCCGGGCAATTGAATACCGGTCCGGCCGATCGGGGAAGCGGAACGATCACCCGCCCCGCGGCCTACTCCTCGGCCCCGTAGAAGAGGCGCTCCATGACGGCGCGGGCGCGGCGGGTGGTGCGGCGGTAGTCCTCCAGCATGTCGCCGACCGTGCCGGGCCCGTAGCCCAGGTAGCGGCCCACGGCGCCGAGTTCGCGGAAGTCGGACGGGAAGGTGTCCCCGGCCCGGCCGCGTACCAGCATCACCGCGTTCCGCACCCGGGTCGCCAACAGCCAGGCCTCGTCGAGGACTTCGGCGTCCTCCGCCTCCAGCAGGCCCGCCTCCCGCGCGGCGGTCAGCGCCTCCCGGGTGCGGGTGGTGCGCAGCCGGGGCTCCTCGGCCGCGTGCCGCAGCTGGATCAGCTGGACCGTCCACTCGACGTCGGAGAGGCCGCCGCGGCCGAGCTTCACATGGGTGGTCGGGTCGGCGCCGCGCGGCAGCCGTTCGCCCTCCATGCGGGCCTTGAGGCGGCGGATCTCGCGCAGCGCGTCGTCGTCCGGGCCGCCCGCCGGGTAGCGCAGCGGGTCGATCAGCTCGATGAAGCGGGCGCCCAGGTCCGCGTCCCCGGCGACGGGTTCGGCGCGCAGCAGCGCCTGGCTCTCCCACACCGAGGACCAGCGCGCGTAGTAGGCGGCGTACGAGGAGAGGGAGCGGGCGAGGGCGCCGTTCTTGCCCTCGGGGCGCAGGTCGGCGTCGATCTCCAGCGGCGGGTCGGAGGTGGGCAGCTGGAGCAGGCGGCGCATCTCGGTGGCGATGGCGAACGCGGCCTTGCCCGCCTCGTGTTCGCTGACGCCCTCGCGGGCCTCGTGCACGAAGAGGAGGTCGGCGTCCGAACCGTAGTTGAGCTCCCGTCCGCCGAACCGGCCCATGCCGATGACGGCGAACCGTACCGGCGCCTCGTCGCCCCATTCGGCGCGGACGGCGGCGCGCAGCGCGCCCGCGATCGTCACCGCGTTCAGGTCGGTCAGCGCGGAGCCGACCCGGTCGACGGCGGCCGAGGGGTCCTCGCTGGGCGCCTCCTCCGTGCCGTACGCGCCGACGATGTCGCCCGCGGCGGTACGGAACAGCTCCCGGCGCCGCACCCCGCGGGCGGCGGCGACGGCCTGCTCGGGCCCGTCGGCGCGGCCGACCGCGGAGAGCACCTCGGTCAGCAGCGCCTCGCGGCTGCGGGGCCGCAGTCCGCCCTCGTCGCCGAGCAGCGCGACCGCCTCGGGCGCGCGCAGCAGCAGGTCGGGGGCGAAGCGTCCGGCGGACAGGACGCGGGCGAGGTTCTCGGCGGCGGCGCCCTCGTCCCGCAGCAGCCGCAGGTACCAGGGGGTCTTGCCGAGCGCGTCGGACACCTTGCGGAAGCCGAGGAGGCCGGCGTCCGGGTCGGCCGAGTCCGCGAACCAGCCGAGCAGGACGGGCAGCAGCGTCCGCTGGATGGCCGCCTTCCGGCTGACGCCGCTGGCCAGCGCCTCCAGGTGGCGCAGGGCCGAGCCGGGGTCGGCGTAGCCGAGGGCCTCCAGGCGCTGCCGCGCCGCCGAGGGCGAGAGCCGGACCTCGCCGACGTCGAGCTGGGCCACGGCGTCCAGCAGCGGGCGGTAGAACAGCTTCTCGTGCAGCCGCCGCACCGCCGAGGCGTGCCGCCGCCAGGACTTCTGCAGCTCGGCGACGGGTTCGGTGCGGAAGCCGAGCGAGCGGCCGAGCCGGCGCTGGTCGGCCTCGGTGTCCGGCATCAGGTGGGTGCGGCGCAGCTTGTGGAGCTGGATGCGGTGCTCCATGGTGCGCAGGAAGCGGTACGAGGCGTCGAGCGCGGCCGCGTCCTGGCGGCCGACGTAGCCGCCCGCGGCGAGTTCGCCCAGCGCGTCCAGGGTGGTGGGGCTGCGGAGGCCGGCGTCGGTGCGGCCGTGCACCAACTGGAGGAGCTGGACGGCGAATTCGGCGTCCCGCAGCCCGCCGGGCCCGAGCTTCAGCTCGCGGTCGACCTGCGCGGCCGGGATGTTCTCGACGACGCGGCGGCGCATCTGCTGCACGTCGGTGACGAAGTTCTCCCGGTCGGCCGCCTGCCACACCATCGGGGCGACGGCGGCGACGTACTCCTCGCCGAGCGCCAGGTCCCCGGCGACCGGGCGCGCCTTCAACAGGGCCTGGAACTCCCAGGTCTTGGCCCAGCGCTGGTAGTACGCGAGGTGGCTGCTGAGGGTGCGCACCAGCGGGCCGTTCCGGCCCTCGGGGCGGAGGTTGGCGTCGACGGGCCAGATGGTGCCCTCGGCCGTGGTGTCGGAGCAGATGCGCATCATGTGCGCGGCGAGCCGGGTCGCGGCCCGCAGCGCGACGTCCTCCTCCTGGAGTCCGGCGGGCTCGGCGACGTAGATGACGTCGACGTCCGAGACGTAATTCAGTTCCCTGCCACCGCACTTGCCCATCGCGACGACGGCCAGCCGGCACACGGCCGCGTCCTCCGGGGTGTCGGCCCGGGCGAGGGCGAGGGCCTTGCGGAGGGTGGCGGTGGCCAGGTCGGCGAGTTCGGCGGCGGTGTCCGGGAGGTCGCTGGTGCCGCAGACGTCGCGGGCCGCGATGGACAGCAGGCAGCGCCGGTAGGCGTGCCGCAGCTCGTCCGGGTCGGTGACGTCACCGAGCGCCGCCTCGAACTCCTCGACGCCCGGGTGCAGATCGGCCGGTTCGTACCGGACCAGTTCCTGCCAGTCGTCCGGGTGCCCCGCGAGGTGGTCGCCCAGCGCCTCCGAGACGCCCAGGACGCCGAGCAGCCGGTCCCGCAGCGGCTTGCTGGCCAGGACGGTGTCCAGCAGCACCGACCGGCCCGCGTCCTGCTGCGCCTCCAGCAGCCGGACGAAGCCGAGGAGGGCCAGGTCCGGGTCGGCGGTGGCGCCGAGCGCGTCCAGCAGCGTCACGTCGGCCGCGACCGACTCCAGCGCCTCCGAGTTCAGCAGCCGCTCGGCGGCGGCGGGCTCGGTGAACCCCCGGCGCAGCAACTGCCCGTACCGACTGTCCCGTCGCCCGCCCAGCACCACGGCTGCCTCTTCTCCGTCCTGTCCCGCGTTGCCCGTTGTCCTTGTGCGCCCAGCGGAGCGGCTAGAGGACCGGCAGCGACTTGCGCAGCTCGAAGGCCGTGACCTCCGAGCGGTACTCCTCCCACTCCTGCTTCTTGTTCCGCAGGAAGAAGTCGTACACGTGCTCCCCGAGCGTTTCGGCCACCAGCTCGCTGCGCTCCATCAGCGTGATCGCCTCGCCGAGGTTCTGCGGCAGCGGCTCGATGCCCATGGCCCGGCGCTCCGAGTCGGACAGCGCCCACACGTCGTCGTCGGCGCCCGGGGGCAGCTCGTACCCCTCCTCGATGCCCTTGAGCCCGGCGGCCAGCAGCAGCGCGTACGCGAGGTACGGGTTGGCGCCGGAGTCGAGCGAGCGGACCTCGATGCGGGTGGAGCCCATCTTGCCCGGCTTGTACATCGGCACCCGGATCAGGGCGCTGCGGTTGTTGTGGCCCCAGCAGATGTACGACGGCGACTCGCCGCCCTCGCCCGCCGTGCGGTTGGCGCCGCCCCAGATCCGCTTGTACGAGTTGACCCACTGGTTGGTGACGGCGGAGATCTCCCCGGCGTGCGTGAGCAGCCCGGCGATGAAGGAGCGGCCGACCTTGGAGAGCTGGTACTCGGAGCCGGACTCGTAGAAGGCGTTCCGGTCGCCCTCGAAGAGGGACAGGTGGGTGTGCATGCCCGAACCCGGGTACTCGGAGAACGGCTTGGGCATGAACGTCGCCTGCACGCCCTGCTCCAGCGCGACCTGCTTCATCACCAGCCGGAAGGTCATGATGTTGTCGGCGGTGGACAGCGCGTCCGCGTACCGCAGGTCGATCTCCTGCTGGCCCGGGGCGCCCTCGTGGTGCGAGAACTCCACGGAGATGCCCATCGATTCGAGCATCGTGATGGCCTGGCGGCGGAAGTCCATGCCGACGTTCTGCGGGGTGTGGTCGAAGTACCCGGAGGAGTCGGCCGGCACCGGACGGGAGCCGTCCACCGGCTTGTTCTTCAGCAGGAAGAACTCGATCTCGGGGTGCGTGTAGAAGGTGAACCCCTGGTCGGACGCCTTGGCCAGGCTGCGCTTGAGGACGTAGCGCGGGTCCGCGTACGAGGGCGATCCGTCCGGCATGAGGATGTCGCAGAACATCCGCGCCGTGCCCGGGGCCTCGGCCCGCCACGGCAGTATCTGGAAGGTGCCCGGGTCCGGCTTGGCGATCATGTCGGACTCGTAGACCCGCGCGAAGCCCTCGATCGCCGACCCGTCGAAGCCCATGCCCTCGTCGAAGGCCTGCTCCAGCTCGGCCGGGGCCACGGCGACGGACTTGAGGAAGCCCAGCACATCGGTGAACCACAGCCGGACGAACCGGATGTCGCGCTCCTCAAGCGTGCGGAGCACGAATTCCTGCTGCTTGTCCATGGTCACCCAATCCTTGCTGGTCAGACGGCCTGCGAACTGGCCGGTTCGCCGATGTGCCCGGACAGCCCTCCGCCCTCAGTATCACGAGGGCCGGTTACCGTCACATTACGCTGCCGTGCGGGCCCCGCCAGCCGGTGACATGGGCGAACACACCGGACGTGACGTGGACATACGTACCGAACGGGCGGTACGGGCACCGTCCGGCCCGCCCGCGGCGCCGCCCCGTTCCGCCAGTGGCCGAAGCTCCAGGATCGTCCGGCCCCGGACCGCCCGATCCCGTACGAACGGCCCATGGGCCGCGGGCCGTCCGGTGGTGTGGGGTGGGACGCTGCGGGCCGTACGGGCACAATCGCCAACCAGTCTGCTCCGTACGGGAGTTGGCGCCGGGACGCGCGCGAGGGACACGGGGGACATCGGTGAAGAGCGGGAACCTCCGGACCGTGCTGGACCTGCTCGGCCCCCGGCTGCTGGTGCTCTCCTTCCTCGGCAGGCTCCCCACCTCCATGTGCCCCATCGGCACCCTGCTGCTCATCGGTCACACCAGCGGGAGCACGGCCCAGGCGGGCCTGGTCGCGGGGGCGCTGAGCCTGGGCGAGGCCGCGGGCGGCCCGCTCGTCGGCCGGTTCGCCGACCGGCGCGGGCAGCGGCCCGTCGTCCTGCTCGCGGTGCTCGTCAACGCGGCCGCGGTCGCCGCGCTCGTCACGGCCGCCGTCACCGACGCACCGGTGTGGCTCCAGGTCCCCTGCGCGGGGCTCGCCGGACTGGCCGTGCCGCAGATCGCGCCGCTGTCCCGCAGCCGCTGGCTGACCATGGTCAAGGGGCACCGCGACGAGCGGCGGATCGTCCCCGCGATCCTGTCGCTGGAGGGCGCCGTCGACGAGATCAACTTCACCGCGGGCCCCGCCCTGGTCGGCCTCTGCGCCACCTTCGCCGACCCCGTCCTGCCCATGCTCCTCGCCGTCGCCCTCGTCACCACCTGCGGCACCCTCTTCGCCCTCCACCCGACGGCGACGAGGGGGACGTCCGGCGAGCGCTTCCCGCGTCGCCGCGATCCGGGCCGTGCGGCGCTCGCGTCCCCCGCGCTCGCGCTGCTGATGCTCAGCATGGCGATGCAGGGGCTGCTGTTCGGCTCCGTGCAGACCGGGGTCTCGGCCACCTCGGCCGCGCTCGGCCACCCCGGCGCGGCGGGAGTGCTGTACGGGCTGATGGGCGGCGTCAGCGCCGTCGTCGGCTTCGCGCTGCTCGCGCTCCCGCAGCGGGTGTCGCTGCCGCAGCGGCTCCGGCTCGCCACCGGCGCGCTCCTGCTGCTCTCCCTGCCGCTGACGGTCGCGGACACTATGACGGCGCTCACCGTCGCCACCGGGCTCATCGGCCTGGCCGTCGCCCCGCACATCATCACCGTCTTCGGCCTCACCGAACGCGCGGCCCCGCGCTCCCGCACCGGCGAGGCCATGGGTCTCCTCCTCGGCAGCCTCCTCGTCGCCCAGGCCGCCGGCACCACCCTCTCCGGCCACCTCGCCGAAACCCACGGCCCCACGGCCCCCTTCTGGCTCACCACCACCGCCACCGCCACCGCCACCCTCCTCGCCCTGACCACGGCGGGCGTCCACACACGGGGGCGTCAACTCGGGGCGCGGGAGGGGGACTTGGTGTGAGGGGGTGGGGGCGGGCCTGCCGTGACGCTGCGCCCCCGCACGCTCTCCGTCCGTGAACGCTCCTGACTCACCGGCCGGTTGAGCACTCCCCCTGCCCGGCGACCGACAGAGGCGCGCGCCCGTCCGGCCGGGACCGCGTCCGGGAGCCGGCGGAGGCCCCGGCTTCACCATCGCCCGACGCGAGCCCCTCAGACAGGCGTCCGTGCGAGTTCGGGAGCACGATGGAGTCACAAGCGCACGAAGGGAACGAAGGGCAGAGCCATGAAACTTCGTCACCCCCGGCACCCGCATCCTCCTCCCGGACAGACGTGGGGTCCGAGCGAACCGGTCCAGAGATCACATCCAACCGACGGGCAACGCCCTTACCAGGAGCAGCCACCGCCGCAGGCCGCCCCGTACCAGGCGCCGTATCCGCAGAACCGCTACCAGGCGCCACCCGAGCAGGCACCGCGGCAGACGCATACGGCACCGGCACAACCTCCGCCGCAGGAAGGGCGAGCGCCCGCTCAGCGGAAGCGGCACCGTGTCTTCTTCTGGTTCTTCCTCGCGATCCAGGTCCTCTTCCTGGTCTGGATCATCTGGGCCGTCGCGAGCAGCGGTGGCACCCCCGAGGCGTGCCGGGGTCTCACCGGCGACGACCTCCAGCTCTGCAAGGACGCGAACGACGTCGGCACGACGATCGGAGTGGGTCTGGTCATCGGGATCTGGGTGGCGGTGGACTTCATCCTCGCGGTGACGTACGGCATCTACCGGATGGCCCGGAGGCCGTCCCGCGAATAGCCGCTCACCGGTGAGGAGCCCCTCCCGGCTCCCATTCGCACGCACAGGGAAGAAGGACCGGAGCCATGAGCGGTCCCGCCCCGCGGTGGGGCGAACAGCCCCGGCCGCCTGAACCACCACGAAAGCAACACCGTCTCCGCACGGCCCTGTTGGCCGTCCTGGGCGCCCTCGTCGTCCTCATCGCGATCGGCGTCGTCGCCACCGGCGGGGGCGACGAGGATCCCCCACAGCCGCCGTCGGCCACCTCGGAGAACACCGGACGGGAGGAGGAGAAACCGGAAGGGGACGAGGCGGACGACGTGACCCGTCTCGAGCTCGTCGACCACAGCGCATACGGGGTCGCCGACGTACGCGTCGAGTATGAGTTCACGAACAGGTCCGGCGAGAAGTCCGATTACGAAGTGACCTACGAGGTGGTCAACGAGAAGACGGACAAGCGCGTGTGGCAGAGCGTCCTGCTGGAGACCGGCGTGAAGCCCGGGCAGAGCGCCACGGGTGAGGACCCGATCAACGTTCCCGAGGGAACCGGCGCGGAGCAGCTCGAGGTCAAGGTGACGGAGGTCGACCGCACGGCGAGCTTCTGACCCGAGCCCCCCCACCCAAGCGACCGCGGCCCGGCAATGTGGGGTTGCCGGTCCGCGGTCGCGGTGTGGGGGCGGGGTCCACCGGCCGGCCGGGGAGGGTCGGCCGGTGGGACCCGCTCATGTGGGGGGTGGCTGCCGTTCCGTCGCCGGGGCGGCGGGACGGTGTCTGCTGTGGTGCTGGTGCGCCGGGCCGGTACGCGTGCCTGTCAGTGCTCGGCGTACCGGTCCCGACGCGCCGTGCTGCTCGCCTGTGTTACTCGACGACGTTCAGCAGCAGGTTGGGCGAGCCCTGGCCCGGGTTGCCGACGACGTCCTTGGAGCCGCCGTCGGTCAGGCCCTTGGCGACGTCGGCCGGCTTGGCGTCCTTGTGCCCGGAGAGGTACACGGCTGCCGCGCCCGCGACGTGCGGGGAGGCCATCGACGTGCCGGAGATGGTGTCCGTGGCGTTGTCGTCCGTGTTCCAGGCGCCGGTGATGTCCACGCCGGGGGCGTAGATGTCCAGGACCTCGCCGTAGTTGGAGAAGTCCGCCTGGGCGTCCTTGTTGTCGGTCGCGCCGACGGTGATGGCCTCCTTCACGCGGGCGGGAGAGGACTGGCCGGCGTCGGCGCCCTCGTTGCCGGCGGCCACCGCGTAGGTGACACCGGCCTCGATGGAGCCCTGGACGGCCTTGTCGAGCGCCTCGTCGGCGCCGCCGCCGAGGGACATGTTGGCCACGGACGGGCCGCTGGCGTTCTTGGTCACCCAGTCGATGCCCTTGACGACGCCCTCGGTGGTGCCGGAGCCCTGGTCGTCGAGGACGCGGACGGCGACGATCTCCGCCTTCTTGGCGACACCGTGCGCCTCACCGGCGACGGTGCTGGCCACGTGCGTGCCGTGACCGTTGCCGTCCTGGGCCTCCTCGTCACCGTCGACGGCGTCGAAGCCGTCCTTGGCGCGGCCGCCGAAGTCCTTGTGCGAGACGCGGACACCGGTGTCGATGACGTACGCCTTGACGCCCTCACCCGCGGTGTCGGGGTAGGTGTACTTCTTGTCGAGCTTCAGCTCCGGGGTGTCGATGCGGTCCAGGCCCCAGGACGGGGGGTCCGCCTGCTCACCGGAGATGGTGTGCTTCTGGTTCGCGTACACCTGGTCGACCGCCGGGTCGGCGGCGAGCTTCTCGGCGTCGCTCTGCGACATCTTGGCCGAGTAGCCGTTGAGCGCGTGCGTGAAGGTTTCCTTCACCTTGCCGTCGTACTTGCTGACGAGGGCCTTGCCCTCGGCCGACGACGCCTTCACGGCCGACTTCTTCATCGTGACGATGAAGCTGCCCTTCACGGCCTTGGCGGAGTCCGCTCCGACGACTGTTCCAGTGGGCGGAGTTGCGTTCGCGGGGAGGGCGAGACCGGCCGCGCCGATCGCCGCCGCTGCCACTGCCGCCGATATCCCGAGGACGGCCTTTTTGCGCGTCGCTGCCATTGCGAGGGTTCCTCCTCGATGTGGGGGAGTGCGCTGTGGGGTGCGCGAGCTGAAGCTCAGCACAACGAGGATTCCCGAACAAGACCGTTGGCGAAACGGTCAACTGGGGTTATTCGAGGAGGATTTCCGTGCATCGGTAACGCCCGGTGCGCCCCCTTTGCGGGATTCGCGCGCCGTCGCCTCCGGCCCGTACGGGGCGGAATGACCATGCGTCAGGCGCCCTCGGGCCGCTCCGTCCCGTCGCCTTCGGCCGCCGGTTCGGGGGCCTGCTGGGCGCCGGCCGAGCCGGAGACCCAGCCCAGGCTGGCGGCGCGCATGCCCAGCTGGAAGCGCGTCGAGGCGCCGAGGCGGCCCATCAGGGAGCTGAGCCGGCGCTGGAACGTGCGGTAGCTGATGCCGAGTTGACGGGCCATGACCTGGTCCGTCATGCCCGTCATCAGCAGCGCGAGCAGCCGCGACTCGTCGTTCGTCGGCGCGTCCGCCGCGCCCTGCGGCTTCCCGCCGAGGTACTCCGAGAGCGGCAGCGCGCGCCCCCACAGCACCTCGAAGAAGTCGCAGAGCGCGTCCAGCAGTCCGGAGGGGTGGACGACGACACTGCTGGCCATCTCGTGCGGCGCGGCGCGCAGCGGGATCAGCGCGGTGCGGTCGTCGGCGACCATCAGCTTGGTGGGGGTGTCCGCCATCACCCGGGCGTCCTCGCCGAGTTCGGCACAGGCGCCGATGTCCGCGTCCAGCCGCTGATGGCTGGCCAGGCCCGCGGTGTCGTAGATGACCCGGTAGCCGATGCCCTGCCGCATCATGTGCGCCTGCGCGGGCATCATGCCGGTCTTCGGGTCGAGCTGGTCGGGGTCGCTGTTGGCGTACGGCGGACGGTCGATGCCGCGGATTTCGTGGCGTGCGCTGCGTTGCAGCTGGTCGACCTGGCGGATGACGGCCGCCCTGCCGGTGACGATCTCCACGAGGTCGACCGGGTCACGGCCGGCGGCGTTGGTGCGGAACCGCGTGGCCAGCAGCTGCACATGGCGGCGCGTGCGGTGGATCGCCTCCTCGCGGGCGAGGAGCAGCGACTCGAAGGCGATCTCCGGCGCGACAGGCAGGTAGCGCTGTTCACCGCGACGTTCGCCCGGATAGCGGCCGACGAGGCCCAACTCCTCCAGTGCGCCCAGGGTTTCGCGCACCTTGGGGGCGCTCATGCCGAGCGTGGAGCGCAACTCGCCGACGGTCACCGCTCCGTCGACGAGCGCCTCGTAGGTCTGTTGCTGGACGAGGTCGAGGCCGAGGGCATCCAACATGCCCGCATCTTCTGTGCGGTGGCGAGTTCACGTCAATGTCCGTTGCTCGCCACCGCGAGCGCGAAGAGGGCGAACCATGCGAAATCGCACGGCCGTTCACGCCTTCGCAATCCGCAGGTGATGCTGGCGCGGGAACGCGGCCGGGCGGCGTACACCACGCGGGCCGCGGCCGGGCCCGCCGCCGTGACCACCACTCCTCCCAGCGCCGCGCGGGCCCGCACCGTTTCCCTCCCGGGGCCGCTCCCCCGAATCCTTCCCGTTTTTCCGGTCCGGGTTCGGGGCGCCCCTCAGCGCGTGGTCGAGACCGCGCGGGTCTCCGGGACGGCCGGGCCGTCTCCGGTGGTGACGGTTCCGGGGACGGCGTCGGGGTCGGTGGCGGTGCGCACCGTGACGTACGAGGTGGTGTCCGGGGCCGTCGGCGCGTGGCCGGTGGCGCCCGCGCCCGCCGGGGCGGTGAGCAGCGCGGCGAGGGCGGCCGCGGCGAGGACGAGCAGGGCGGCGGCCGTGCCGAAGCGGCGCCGGGCGAGCCGGTGGCGGGCGAGCCGGAACCGGACGAGGCCGTACCGGACGATCCCGTACCGGCGGCTGTCGGCGGAAGCGCTCATGCCGGGCCCTCCCCTCTCCGTCTGTCCGTCCGCTCCGGCGTCCAGTCTTCCGCCCCGGGGCGGCCCGCCGGCCCGCCGAAGGTCCCGGCCGTCCGGGCCGAAGGGCCCGCGTTCTGGGGGCCCGCCGCCGGGCGGTGATCGCGTCAGAGAGACGATTACGATGGGGACGTGGCTCAACTACGTCTCGCTCTGAACCAGATCGACTCCACCGTCGGCGACCTCGCGGGCAACGCGGAGGCCGTCGTCCACTGGACCCGGCACTCGCTGGCCCAGGGGGCGCACCTCGTGGCGTTCCCCGAAATGATGCTGACCGGGTACCCCGTCGAGGACCTGGCCCTGCGCTCGTCCTTCGTCGAGGCCAGCCGGGCCGCACTGCGCGACCTGGCCCGGCGCCTGGCCGACGAGGGGCTCGGCTCGGTCCCCGTCGTCGTCGGCTACCTCGACCGGGTCGACGAGGCGCCCGCCGTCCTCGGCAAGCCCGCCGGGGCCCCGCAGAACGCCGCCGCCGTGCTGTACGAGGGCGAGGTGCGGCTCACCTACGCCAAGCACCACCTGCCGAACTACGGCGTCTTCGACGAGTTCCGCTACTTCCTCCCCGGCGAGACGCTGCCGGTGATCCGGGTGCACGGCGTCGACGTCGCGCTCGCCATCTGCGAGGACCTGTGGCAGGACGGCGGCCGGGTGCCCGCCGCGCGCACGGCGGGCGCGGGCCTGCTGCTGTCGGTGAACGCCTCCCCGTACGAGCGGGACAAGGACGACACCCGCCTGGACCTGGTGCGCAAGCGCGCCCAGGAGGCCGGGTGCACCACCGCGTACCTGGCGATGACGGGCGGCCAGGACGAGCTGGTCTTCGACGGCGACTCGATCATCGTGGACGCGGCGGGCGAAGTCCTCGCCCGCGCCCCGCAGTTCGAGCAGGGCTGCGTCGTGGTCGACCTGGAGCTGCCCGAGGCGGCCGCGGAGCCGCCCGCCGGGACCGTCGACGACGGGCTGCGGGTGGAGCACCGGGTGCTGTCGGCGGAGCCGCTGCCCGCGTACCCGCCCGAGGTCACCGGCAGCGAGGCGCCGCGGCTGGACGACGACGAGGAGATCTACACCGCGCTCGTCGTGGGCCTGCGCGCGTACGCCGCGAAGAACGGCTTCCGCTCGGTGCTGATCGGGCTCTCCGGCGGCATCGACTCGGCGCTCGTCGCCGCCATCGCCTGCGACGCGGTCGGCCCGGACAACGTGTACGGCGTCTCGATGCCCTCGCGGTACTCCTCCGAGCACTCCAAGGGCGACGCGGCCGAGCTGGCCGAGCGCACGGGGCTGCACTACCGCACCGTCCCGATCGGCCCGATGTTCGACGCGTACATGGGCTCGCTCGGGCTGACCGGGCTCGCGGAGGAGAACCTCCAGTCCCGGCTGCGCGGCACCACGCTGATGGCGATCTCCAACCAGGAGGGGCACATCGTGCTCGCGCCGGGCAACAAGTCCGAGCTCGCGTGCGGCTATTCGACGCTGTACGGCGACTCGGTCGGCGCGTACGGCCCGATCAAGGACGTGTACAAGACGCAGGTGTTCCGGCTCGCGGAGTGGCGCAACCGCGCCGCCGCCGAACGCGGCCACACCCCGCCGATCCCGGAGAACTCCATCACCAAGCCGCCGAGCGCCGAGCTGCGCCCCGGCCAGGTGGACACCGACTCGCTGCCGGACTACGACGTGCTGGACGCGGTGCTGGAGGCGTACGTCGACAACGACCGCGGGCGCGCGGAGATCGTCGCGCAGGGCTTCGACCCGGAGCTGGTGGCGCGGGTGCTGAAGATGACGGACACCGCGGAGTACAAGCGGCGGCAGTACCCGCCGGGCACGAAGATCTCCGCCAAGGGCTTCGGCAAGGACCGCCGCCTCCCCATCACCAACCGCTGGCGCGAACCGGCCACCTCGTAGGGGGCCGCGCCTTTAGGGGCGCGGGGAACTGCGCGACCAGCCACGGCGACGGGGTGCTCCGGTGACGACATCGGGGCACCCCGCACCGTGGCGGGCCCGCGAAAAGGGGCGCGGGGAACTGCGCGAAACCCGGGCCACGACGGCGCCGCGCCCGGCGAAGCCCCGCACCCCGCACCCGTGGCCGGCGCAGCAAGGCGCACCCCGCGACGCACCGCCCCCGCGAAGGGTCACGCGTCCACGCTCTCCCGGCGTTCCGCTTCCCCCCGCGCCACGACGCGCGAGATGGACCCCGTGTGGCGCCGGTCCAGCAGACCGGCCAGCAGCGCGATGGCGAGGCCGATCACGGCCAGCACCGCGCCCACCAGCGTCGGAGAGGTCCAGCCCCAGCCCGCGGCGATGGCGACGCCGCCGAGCCACGCGCCGCCCGCGTTGGCGAGGTTGAACGCGGAGTGGTTGGAGGCGGAGGCCAGCGTCGGCGCGTTCCGCGCCTTCTGCATCACCAGCATCTGCAACGGCGTCGTCGTCATGAAGCCGACCGCGCCCAGCACGACGACCATGACCAGCGCCGCCCACTTCACGTGCACGGCGAAGCCGAAGACGACCAGCGCGAGCGCGAGCGCCGCGAGCGAGCCGTACACCGTCGGCCGCAGGGCACGGTCGCTGAGCGGCCCCGCGATCATCGCGCCGAGCGTCATGCCGACGCCGAACAGCGCCAGCACCAGCGTCACCGAGGACTCCGCGAAGCCGCTGACCTTGGTCATCATCGAGGCCAGGTAGCTGTAGACGGCGAAGACCCCGCCGAAGCCGAACACGGCCGTGGCCAGCCCGAGCAGCACCTGACGGTTGCCCAGCGCCCGCAGCTCGTGCTTGACGCCGCTGTTCCTCTCCAGCGGGATGCGCGGCACGAGCGCCGCCAGCGCGATCGTGGCGACGACGCCGATGGCGGTGACGACGAGGAACGTCGCGCGCCAGCCCAGCTGCTGGCCGAGCGCGGTGCCGACGGGCACGCCGACGATGTTGGCCACCGTCAGGCCGAGGAACATCGTGGCCACGGCACGTCCGGCCCGGTCCTCCGTCACGAGCCGCGCCGCGACGACGGCGCCGACGCCGAAGAAGGCGCCGTGCGGGAGTCCGGCCAGCACGCGTCCGGCGACGAGGGTGCCGAAGCCCGGCGCGAGGGCCGAGGCGAGATTGCCCACGACGAAGAGGGACATCAGCCAGATCAGCATCCGCCGGCGCGGGATGCGCGAGCCGAGCGCGGTGAGCAGCGGGGCGCCGATGACGACGCCGATGGCGTACGCGGAGACGAGATGTCCGGCAGTGGGCACGGAGGTGCCCAGGTCCTCGGCGACGTTGGGCATCAGGCCCATCATCACGAACTCGGTGGTGCCGATCCCGAAGGCGCTGATCGCGAGGGCGAGCAAGGCCAGGGGCATGGAGCGGGAACCTTTCGGGGCGGAATGCGGGAGGCAGAGCGGACGGGGCGGTCTGCCGGGGACACACGAGGGGGCCGGCCCACGCCCGTTCCTACGGGTCGGCCGGCGACGGTGCCGGCCGCGGCGCGGCGTGGACCGGCCCGGTGAGGGCTCAGCGAGCTCCTCGGTAAGTTCTCAGGAAGAACAAAGTGTCGCAGACGATGTGTTCCCGCTGCACTGATCTTTTTCCGCGGCCGCCGGGGCCCGGGGCCCGCGCCTCTAGAAGTCCACGGAGGCGGCGATCGGCAGGTGGTCGCTGCCGGTCTCGGGGAGCGTCCAGGAGGAGACCGGCTCCAGGCCCTTGACCATGATGTGGTCGATCCGCGCCATCGGGAACGCGGCGGGCCAGCTGAAGCCGAACCCGTCACCGGCGGCGCCCTGCGTGGAGCGCATCTGCGAGGTGATGGGCGCGAGCGCGCGGTCGTTCATCGTCCCGTTGAGGTCGCCGAGGAGGACGACCTTGCCGGTCTTGTCCGCGGCGATCGCCTCGCCCAGCGCGGTGGCGCTGCCGTCCCGCTGCCCGGCCGTGAACCCGGAGCGGAACTGCACCCGGACCGAGGGCATGTGCGCCGCGTACACCGCGACGTCGCCCTGCGGGGTGGCCACGGTGGTGCGCATGGCGCGGGGCCAGCCCATCTTGATGTCGACGGTCCTGGTGTCCTTCATCGGGAACTTGCTCCACAGCCCGACCGTGCCGACCCGCTTGTGGTGCCCGTAGGTGCCGTCGAGCGCCTTCTCGTACGCGCCGGCCTGGCCGTCGGAGATCTCCTGGAGGGCGACGACGTCCGCGCCCGAGCGCATGAGTCCGCGCGCGGTGGCCTCCGGGTCGGGGTTGCCCGCGTTGACGTTGTGCGTGACGACCGTGAGGTCGCCCTTGCCGCCGGACTTGTCGCTGACCTGGCCGCCGAAGAGCCCCACCCACATCACGGCCGGCACCAGCAGCGCGACCAGCGCCGTGGCCGAGCGGCGCAGCAGCGCCCCGACCAGCAGCACCGGGACGAGCAGGCCGCCCCAGGGCAGGAAGGTCTCCCACAGGGAGCCGAGGTTGCCCACCGAGTTGGGCACCTTCGCGTGCAGCAGCAGCGCGGCCGCGAGCGCGAGGGCGACGAACGCCAGCAGCCATCCCCGGCGCCACATGCCGGGGCCGCGCCAGCGGGGCGGCCCGTCGCCCCCGCGGCGTCCGCCGCGCGGACCGGGGCCGGGCACATGGTGCGCGGCGGGATACCGCCCGTCTCCCCTGCCGTCGTCAGCAGTGCCCGAGACCTCCGCCATGCCCGCGCGTGCCATCCGCTGTCCTCACTTGCCTGTGCTGGTGCCTGAACGAGAGGCGCCGACCGTGAACCGCCCGGAGATCCGGGGCGCTCACTCCGGCCGGTCCCCCCGGTCGGGTCCGTCGGCCGCCTCGGTGCGGTATGTCCGTGAACCCCCGCACGGAGAGCAGGACGAGCACGGCTCCCCCCGAGGTTCCGGTCACCGTAGATCATGGGGCGGCTGTAACAGAAACCGCACATACGACCACGGCGGAACACCCCGGCGGACGGTGCGGGGACGGGGCCGGGACCGCTCGGGGGCGGCCCTTCCGCACGGTGCGGGCGCGTGCCAGCATGGAAGCGGATCCGGGGACGCCACAGGTGCCCCGAGACGTCGACACACAGGAGCCAGTGCGATGAGCCCTGCCCAGAAACAGCCCACGACCCTCTACGGCGGCGCGAAGAACCGCCGGGTCACCGTGCGCGACCTCGCCGCCGCCAAGGAACGCGGCGAGCGGTGGCCGATGCTCACCGCGTACGACGCGATGACCGCCTCCGTCTTCGACGAGTCCGGGATACCGGTGCTGCTCGTCGGCGACTCCATGGGCAACTGCCACCTCGGCTACGAGACGACCGTGCCGGTCACGATGGACGAGACCGCGATGCTGACCGCCGCCGTCGTACGCGGCAGCAAGCGCGCCCTCGTCGTCGCCGACCTGCCGTTCGGCTCGTACCAGGAGGGCCCGGTCCAGGCGCTGCGCAGCGCCACCCGGCTGGTGAAGGACGCCGGTGCCGGGGCCGTGAAGCTGGAGGGCGGTGAGCGCTCGGCCGAGCAGATCGAGCTGCTCGTCGCGTCCGGCATCCCCGTCATGGCGCACATCGGCCTCACCCCGCAGTCCGTCCACGCGATGGGCTACCGCGTCCAGGGGCGCGGCGAGGAGGCGGCGCAGCAGCTGCTGCGGGACGCCAAGTCCGTGCAGGACGCGGGCGCCTTCGCCGTGGTGCTGGAGGCCGTGCCGGCGGCGCTCGCCGCCGAGGTCACCCGCTCCCTGCACATCCCGACCGTCGGCATCGGCGCGGGCGCCGGCTGCGACGCGCAGGTGCTGGTGTGGACGGACATGGCGGGGATGACGGGCGGCCGGGTGCCCAGCTTCGTCAAGCAGTACGCGCAGCTGCGGTCGGTGCTCGGCGAGGCGGCCACGTCCTTCGCCGACGACGTGATCGCCGGTGACTTCCCCGGAGCGGAGCACAGCTTCGCCTGATCCCGGGAGACCGCGTGCCCGTACCTCCCGGCGGGGTGCGGGCACGCGGCCGTTCCGGGCACCCGTCCCGAGCGGCCAATTCGCAAGCGGCTCTTGACAGTTGAGGATTGTCAAGGCGCACTTGCGGCATGACGCTTCCGGATCTGGACGACCTGATCGCCGAAGTCGACCGCACCTGCGACACCGCGCTCCGCCGCGAGGGCGCCGAACAGCCGGACTGGCTCGCGCTGCTGACCACCGCCGCCGCGCTCTCCGGCCGCCTCCAGGCGCTCTCCGAGGACCTGGTCGAGGACTACGTCGAGCACTGCCGGATGCACGGCTGCTCCTGGACGGACATCGGCACCGCGCTCGGCGTGAGCCGGCAGGCCGCGCAGCAGCGCTTCCACGCACCGCACAAGCGGTACGGGCCCGAGACCATGACCGAGGAGCTCCGCGCGGCCATGGCCCACGTCAAGCAGGCCGCGGTCGGGCACCGGAACCACTACATCGGGACCGAGCACCTGCTCCTGGGCCTCACCGCGGGGGACAACAGCGCCACCCGCCTGCTGCGCGCCGCCGGTGCCGCACCGGACGAGCTGCACGCGGCCGTCGCGGACCGGCTGGGCACCGGCGCCTCGCGGGCCGCCGAACGCATCGCCTGGACCCCGTACTCCCGCAAGGCCATCGCGCTCGCCGAGGAGCGGGCCGGGCAGGCGGGCGACGCGCTGATCGGCTGCGACCACCTGCTGCTCGGGCTGGCCGCGATCGGACGCGGGGCCGCGGCCGCGGTGCTCGGCGCGGCGGGGCTGACCCCGGCGCGCCTGGACGAGGCGGCGCGGCCCGCCGCGCCCTCGACGAGCCCCGCGCCCCCGCTCGCCGACGCCGCGGAGTGAGCGGCCGCGCCTCGGTACGCCCCGGGGGGCACGCCCCGGGGCGTGCCCCGTGTCGGTGGGCTGTCGGTCGTTTGTCGGTGGCGGCTGGCACCTTTGGGCCCATGACGCGACACGAAGAGATAGGCCGCGGCGGGAACGCCGTCGAAGTCCGCGGGCTGGTCAAACACTTCGGGGACACCAAGGCCGTCGACGGCATCGACCTGGACGTCCGCGAGGGCACCGTCATGGGCGTCCTCGGGCCGAACGGCGCGGGCAAGACGACCCTGGTCCGGATGCTCTCCACGCTCCTCGTCCCGGACGCCGGCTCGGCGACGGTGGCGGGTTACGACGTGGTGCGCCAGCCCCGTGAGCTGCGCCGCACCATCGGCCTGACGGGGCAGTACGCCTCCGTCGACGAGAAGCTCTCCGGCTGGGAGAACCTGTACATGATCGGGCGGCTGCTCGATCTCCCCCGCTCGCAGGCGCGCAAGCGGGCCGACGAGATGCTGGAGCGCTTCTCCCTCACGGAGGCGGCGAAGCGCCCGGCCAGCAAGTACTCCGGCGGCATGCGCCGCAGGCTCGACCTGGCGGCCTCCATGATCGGCCGCCCCCGCGTGCTGTACCTGGACGAGCCGACGACGGGCCTCGACCCGCGCACCCGCAACGAGGTGT
Organism: Streptomyces sp. HNM0574; assembly: GCF_012726235.1. Taxonomy (GTDB): domain Bacteria; phylum Actinomycetota; class Actinomycetes; order Streptomycetales; family Streptomycetaceae; genus Streptomyces. Next base: position 83,522 of record NZ_JAASAH010000016.1, on the reverse strand, counting down.
GGGACGAGGTGCAGAACATCGTCGCCGAGGGCAACACCGTGCTGCTCACCACCCAGTACATGGAGGAGGCCGAGCGGCTGGCGAGCGAGCTGACCGTGGTCGACCGGGGCCGGGTCATCGCCGAGGGCAGGGTTCCCGAGCTGAAGGCGAAGGTCGGCGGCCGCACCCTCAACATCCGCCCCGTCGACCCGCGCGACCTGCGGCCGATGGCCACGGCGCTGGCGGAGGCCGGGCTGGACGGCGTCGGCGGCTCCACCACGGACGAGAGCGCCGGCGTGGTGAACGTCCCGATCCTGAGCGACGAGCAACTGACCGCCGTGGTCGGGCTGCTGGGGCAGCGCGGCTTCCCGGTGGCGGACATCTCCACCCATCTGCCCAGCCTGGACGAGGTGTTCCTCGCCCTCACCGGCCAGAAGGCCACCCACGAGTCCGGCGAGGCGCAGGACCCGGAGCACGAGACGAAGGAGGTCGCGGCGTGAGCACCGTCACCGCCGAGGAGCAGGTCCAAGGCACCGCGCCGGCCACCGCTCCGCCCCCGCCCGTGAAGCACGGCGCGGACGACGCCCGGATCGGGCTGCGCGCGAACCTGCGGCACATCGGCGCGCTGGTGCGCCGCAACGCGCTGCAGATCAAGCAGGACCCCGAGTCGATGATGGACGCCACGCTGATGCCCATCATCTTCACGCTGCTGTTCGTCTACGTCTTCGGCGGGGCGATCGGCGGCGGCGACCCGGAGGCGCTGGGCGGCGCCAACGGCATCACGTACACCGACTACCTGATGCCCGGCATCATGGCGATGATGGGCATGAGCATCTCCATGGCCGTCGGCACGGGCATCAACGAGGACTTCCGCAAGGGCGTCATGGACCGCTTCCGGGCCATGCCGATCGCCCGCTCCTCGGTGCTGATCGCCAAGCTCATCGTGGAGATGGGCCGGATGCTGGTGGCGATCACCATCCTGATGATCGTCGGCTTCCTGGTCGGCTTCGAGCTGCACGGCAGCTGGACGGGTCTGCTCGGCGCGGTCGGGCTGACGCTGCTGTTCGGCGTCTCGCTGGTGTGGATCTTCATGCTGCTGGGCCTGACGATGCGGACGGCACAGGCCGTGCAGGGCGTGTCCTTCCTGGTCATGATGCCGCTGCAGTTCGGCTCGTCGATCTTCGTCCCGGTGGACACGATGCCGGGCTGGCTGGAGAACTTCACCCACGCCAACCCGCTGACGCACCTGGCGGACGCGGCGCGCGGGCTGATGCTCGGCCAGGGCCCGGTCGCCGAGCCGCTGCTGTGGACGGTCGCCTGGTCGGTCGGTCTCACGGCGATCACGGCGCCGCTGGCGATCTCCAAGTTCCGCAAGAAGGCCTGAGGTACGAGCACCCGGACCACCCGTGTGTCGCGTCGACCCGGGACGGGCGAGGGCGGCGGTCTCCCTTCGGGGAGGCCGCCGCCCTCGTGCGCCCGCGCGGGCGGTTCAGGCGGCGCGGGCCTGCCCGGACTCGCACAACTCGCCCGCCGCCGACTCCAGTTCCGCCACCGCCGCGTCCACCTGTTTCCCGGATTCCTCGGGGAGCGTGGCGCAGCCGCCGCGCAGCACGTCGGAGGCGTAGACGCGCTCCAGGGTCCACCAGTGCCGGCGGATGCGGTCGCGGCCGGAGGGGCCGCTGAGCGATCTGCAGATGGACTCGATGTCGTCGACGAGGCGTTGCAGCCCCGAACTCCCGTCCTTCTCCCGGAACTCCAGGAGCGACTGCCGCAGCAGTTCTCCGCATTCCCTGTCGTTGGCGACGTCTCGCGCCCCGGTCTCTTCCGTCATACCGGTTCCGGTTTCCATCTCGCCTGCTGTCCGGCTCACTGAACGGCCTCCCGCACAGCACTCGCGTTGATCTGTTGTCAGCCGGACGCGACCGTATCAGCGGCCTTTCCGTGCTTTACCGGCAGTACCGGCACTCCCTCCCGGAACCCCGCACTCCGCGACCATTCCTTGAATACGTAACAACTTCTCGTACGCGGCGGCCAGTTGGCACCGAGGGCGGAAAGCGGCGTTGTTCCGGCTTGTGCGCGCGAGGGCACGCGACCCCGCCCGAAACTCCCCGAAACCTCCTCGGTAACTCGCCCGTCCGTCCCCTCGCCGGTACGGTCTGACCCCATGACCAGCACCTCCACGCATCCCGAACACCACCGCATCAGCCCGGTCTTCCTCGGCATCGTCGCGGTCATGGGCATCTCGGCGTGGGCGGTCTGGTCCGGCTGGACGGGGCTCACCGGGGTCGCGGTGTTCTTCTTCGTCGTCTCCGGCTGGCTGGTCTCCCTCTGCCTGCACGAATACGCGCACGCGCGCACCGCCTTGCGCAGCGGCGACATCTCGGTGGGCGCCAAGGGATATCTGACGCTCAATCCGCTGAAGTACACGCACGCGATGCTGAGCATCGTGCTGCCCGTCATCTTCGTCGTCCTCGGCGGAATCGGACTGCCCGGCGGCGCGGTCTACATCGAACGCGCCCGCATCCACGGGCGGCTGAAGCACAGCCTGATCTCGGCGGCCGGACCGCTGGCCAACGCCTTCTTCGCCGCGCTGCTCACCGCACCGTTCTGGCTCGGGCAGATGACGGACGTGCCCTACGCGTTCCGCTACGCGCTGGCGTTCCTGGCCATGCTCCAGGTCACCGCGGCCCTGCTGAACCTCCTCCCGGTCCCGGGCCTGGACGGCTACGGCGTGGTGGAACCCTGGCTTCCGGAGAAGGTCAGGCGACAGGCCGAACCCTTCGCGCCGTTCGGGCTCCTCATCGTCTTCGGCTGCCTGTGGATTCCCGAGGTCAACGGCGTCTTCTGGGACGTGGTCAACACCCTGATGCGGATCTTCGACGTCTCCGAACTCGACGTCAGCTACGGCCTGGACTACTTCCGCTTCTGGCAGGGCGAGCCCGAGATCACCGTCACCCCCGTCTGATCCGACGGCCCGCCACCCGAACGGCCGCGCGGCCCCGGCACGGTGCCCGCCGCCGCGACGTCACCGCTCAGCACCCGGTTCACCCCGCGAAGTCGCCCCCGCGCGGCATCCCGGCGGCCGCCGCCGGGATGCCGCGGCCGCGCGCCCGGGTTTGGCTGCCTCCAAGGCGGCACACCCGCCGGAACCGACGGAACGTCCCCGGAGGCCGCTGTGCGTACGTTCTCCGCTCTCGCGGGTGCCGCCGCTCTCGGCGGGGCGCTCGCCCTCGCCGCCCCCACCGCGCACGCGGCCCCCGCCGCCCCGGCGCACTCGGCTCCGCGCGGCGCGGACGACGAGTGCGCGCGTGCCGTCGCCGCCGCGGACGCGGCGGAGGCCGAGTACGAGACGGCGCTGCGCGACCACAAGCGCCTCACCGGCGAGGGCGGGCACCCCGACCGCTCGCAGGAGGCGCAGCTGCGGGAGACCAGGTCGGCGGCGGACGCGGCGGCCTCGCAGGCCGCCCGGTACTGCCCGGACGCCGAGCTCCCCAGCGGCCGCGTCGGCACCGGAACAGGCAGCACCGGTAGGCCACTTGAGCTCGACGGCACCACCGTCGGCGCGGCCGGCGCGGCCTGCCTGCTGGTGGCCGGCGCGGGCGGCGCCTGGCTGGCCCGCAGCCGGCAGCGCGACGACCGCGACCAGCGGGCCTGACCGCGACCGGGCGACGACCGTCCCTGACCCCGCACGGCACGGAAAGGCGGGACAGCTATGGGCTCACCGCTGCGTTCCTGCCTCAGCTCGCTCTTCGGCACCCTCGCCGTCACCGGGCTCGGCCTGTGCTTCTGGGCCTGGGCCGTCGACGTCCCGGGGCCCGAGCCGGGGCCGGGCTCTCCCCCGCAGCCCGCGAGCGCGCAGGGCCTGGGCGAGGGCGCCGAGCCGGGGCGCGCGGGCGGGTCCGTGCCGCCGCATCCGCCGCTCGCGCCCTCCCGGCCGGAGCGGATCGGCATCCCGGCGCTCCGGGTGGACGCCCCGCTGACCGGTCTGGGCCTGGAGCCGCGGGGCCGGCTCGCCTCGCCGCCCGAGGACCGGGACGACCTCGCGGGCTGGTACCGCCGGGGCGTCACCCCGGGCGAGAACGGCACGGCGCTGATCGCGGGCCACGTGGACACCCCGGCGGGCCCCGGCGTCTTCTACGACCTGGGCGCCCTGCGCAAGGGCCACACCCTCCACGTGCGCCGGGCCGACGGCCGGACGGCGGTCTTCGTGGTGTACGCGGTGGAGGTCTTCGAGGGGGAGAAGTTCCCGGACCGGAAGGTCTACGGGCCCGCGTCCGCCCCGGAGTTGCGGGTGATCACCTGCGGCGGCGGCTTCGACCGGGCGCGCCAGGAGTACACCGGCAACGTCGTCGTCTTCGCCGTCCTGACCGCCACGGCCTGAGCCGCGGGCGGCGGCCGGGGCCTCAGCCCTGTTCGGCGGCCCGGGCCCGGTCGCGGCGGAGGTAGTACCAGGCCATGTTCGAGGTCAGGCCCGCGAGCAGGACCCAGACGATGCCGAGCAGGCTGCCGTGCACGAAGGAGACGACCGCCGCGACGACGGCGAGGACGCAGATGATCACGGCGTAGAGAGCGAGTCCGCGCGGGAGGCGGGCGGTGCTGGCGGACATGGGGGGGCGGCTCCCATCAGGACCTGGCGGTACGGACCGGACCATTCTCCCCCATGCCCTCCGGCGATCTTCCGCGGAGTCCGCTCCCGTCAGATGTCGGTGAGGCGTACGCCCGCGTGGGCCTTGTAGCGGCGGTTGACGGAGATCAGGTTCGCGACGAGGGACTCCACCTGGTGCGCGTTGCGCAGCCGGCCGGCGAACACCCCGCGCATACCGGGGATGCGCTCGGCGAGCGCCTGCACGGTCTCGCAGTCGGCGCGCACCTCGCCGAGCACCATCACGTCCGTCTCGATCTCCTCGACCTCCGGGTCGGAGAGCAGCACGGCGGAGAGGTGGTGGAAGGCTGCGGTGACGCGGGACTCCGGCAGCAGCGCCTCGGCCTGCTGGGCCGCGCTGCCCTCCTCGGGCTTGAGCGCGTAGGCGCCCTTCTTGTCGAAGCCGAGCGGGTTGACGCAGTCGACGACGAGCTTGCCGCGCAGGTCCTCGCGGAGCGCCTCCAGCGTCTTGGCGTGCCCGTCCCAGGGGACGGCGACGATCACGATGTCGGAGCGGCGCGCGCACTCGGCGTTCTCCGCGCCCTCGACGCCGTGGCCCAGCTCGTCGGCGGCCTGCTGCGCACGCTCGGCCGCGCGCGAGCCGATGATCACCTGCTGGCCGGCGCGGGCCAGCCGGTAGGCGAGGCCGCGGCCCTGATCGCCGGTGCCGCCGAGGACGCCGACGGTGAGGCCGGAGACGTCGGGCAGGTCCCAGGGGTCCTTGGTGGGCTTGGGCGCGGCGGAGGATGCGGGAGAAGTCATGGCCCGATCCTGCCACCCCTGGTCCGCGCGCACCCGGCCGCGCCGCAGTGAAGGTGATCACGCCGAAGTCGGCGTCCGGGGAGCCCGGAACGGTGGCGGCTCGGGTGAACGGCTGTGCGGCGCGCGGAACTCGGGCATCATGCCGGGACATGGACGCGGTACGGGTCGCGCTGCTGCGCGAAGTCCTCGCCGGGACGGAGTGGTTGCCCCACACCCGCCGGTTCGCCGGTGCGCTGCGCGCCTCGGTGGCGCCGCACGGCGGCGGGCTGCTGCTGGTCGGCACCGAGGCGTACGAGCCGTGGCACCTGGCGGCCCATCTGGACGACGAGGCCGCCTGGTCGGGCCGGCCCGAGCTGGCGCCGACGCTGGTGCGGCACCGGGTACCGGCGGGCGCGCCCCCGCGGCTGTCCGTCGGCCTCGGCCGGATCGAGGCGGCGGGGCGCGCCGAGACGCTGCTGGTGGTGGCGCCGGAGGAGCCCTGCGCCGGGCTGCTGCAACGGGTGCACGACGCGCGCCGCGCGGGCGCCACCGTCTTCGCCCTGGACGGCGGCGCTCCCGGCCCCGAGCCGCCACCGGGCGCCCGGCTGCCGGACGGGACGGACCGGTCCGGCCCCGCGGCGGACGCCGCCACGCGGCCGCGCGGCACCGGTGAGCTGCTGGGGATCGCGCACGAGGCGCTCAGCGCCGACGCGTACGGCGTGGACCTGGACACCGTGCAGCACCTGGTGAGCGCCGCGGCCGGGGAGAACGGCCCGTCCACACCGGGCACCCGCCGCCTCCGGGACCGCCTCGCGCGCCTGGCCGACCGGCTGACCGCCCCGCCACCCGCCCGCTGGTGACCCCGCCACCGGACCCCGCCGACCCCGCCCGCCCCGGGCGGGACCTGCCCAGGAGGGACATGCCGCCCGCACCGCACCCAGCGGCCGAACCGCCGCACGGCCCCGACGGACGGCCCCGCGCCGCCGTCGCCATGAGCGCCGAGACCGCCGACGGGCTGCTCACGCCCGGCGTTCCGGAGGCCCTGCGCCGGCACGTCCGGCTGGCCCCGCTGCCCCCGCTCGACGAGTTCGCCTCCCCGCGCGCCCGCGCCGCCCTCGCCGAGGCCGAACTCCTCGTCACCGGCTGGGGATGCCCGCCGCTCGACGAGGCGGCGCTCGCCGCCGCGCCCCGCCTGCGCGCCGTCGTGCACACCGCGGGCTCGGTGCGGGAGCACCTCACCCCGGCCTGCTGGGAACGCGGCCTCGCGGTCTCCTCGGCCGCCACCGCCAACGCGCTGCCGGTGGCCGAGTACGCGGTGGCGATGATCCTGCTCGCGGGCAAGCGCGTCCTGGAGTCGGCCCGCGACTACCGCGAGGGCCGGACCCGTCCCGGCACCCTGCACGCCTCCCCGCACACCGGCAACTACCGCCGCACCGTGGGCATTCTGAGTGCCTCCCTCGTCGGCCGCCGCGTCATCGAACTGCTGCGCCCGCACGATCTGGAGGTGCTGCTGCACGACCCGTACGTGACCGGCGAGGAGGCGCGCGCGCTCGGTGTGCGCGCGGTGCCGCTGCCCGAACTCTTCGCGTCCTGCGACGTCGTCAGCGTGCACACCCCGCTGCTGCCGGGGACGCGCGGGCTCGTCGGCCGCGAACTCCTCGCCGCCATGCGGCCGGACGCCACCCTCGTCAACACCGCGCGCGGCCCCGTCCTCGACCAGGAGGCCCTCACCGAGCTGCTGCTCCGGGGCCGGCTGCGCGCCGTGCTCGACGTCACCGAGCCCGAACCGCTGCCGCCCGGGCACCCGTTGTGGAGCTGCCCCAACGTCCTGCTCACCCCGCACATCGCGGGCTCGCAGGGCAACGAGCTGCGGCGGCTGGCCGACACGGCCGTCGCCGAGGTCGAACGCTGGGCGGGCGGCGCCGCGTTCGCCCATCCCGTCTCCCGCGAAAGGCTGGACCACCTCGCATGAGCACCCCCGCCGACTCCGCGTCCCTCCTCTTCCCGCTGCCGCCCGAGGACCGCGCACTCAGCCCGTACACCGGCTGGGGCCGCGCACACCTGGAGGCCACCGCCGACGGGCTCGTGAACGCGGCCCTCCGCTGGGCCGGTCCCGGCGACGCGCTGCTCGACCTGCCGGGCCGCCCCTCGCTCTCCGGCGTCCGCTCGGACGGACTGGAGGGCTACGCCCGCACGTTCCTGGCCGCCGCCTTCCGCGTCACCGGCGCGGGCGGCGCCGACCCGCACGGCTGGCTCGACCGGTACGCGCGCGGCCTCGCCGCCGGCACCCGCACCCCGGGGCGGGACGACGCCCGCTCCTGGCCCCGCATCGGGGACTTCCCGGCGAGCGGGCAGCCGATGGTCGAGTCCGCCTCCGTCGCGCTCGGCCTCCGGCTCACCCGGCCGTGGCTGTGGGACGCGCTGGACGACGGTGTACGGGACCGCGCCGAGGAGTGGCTGCGGGGCGCGCTGCGGCACGTGCCCGCGCCCAACAACTGGTACCTCTTCCCCCTCACCGTCGCCGGTTTCCTCCGCTCCGTGGGACGCGGCGACCGCGAGACGGACCTGGCCACCGAACGCGGCCTGGAGCTGCTGGAGCGCTGGTACCGGGGCGGGGGCTGGTACGCGGACGGCGAGGGCCGCTCCTTCGACCACTACAACGGCTGGGCGCTCCACCTGTACCCGATGCTGCACGCCCACCTGTCCGGGGACCGGGAGCTGCTGGACCACCTCGGCCCCCGGCTGCGTGCCCATCTGGACGGCCACGGGCTGCTGTTCGACGGGAACGGGGCGCCGCTGCACTTCGGCCGCTCGCTGACGTACCGCTTCGCCACCGGCGCCGCCGTCGGGCTCGGCGCGCTCACCGGGCACACCCCGCTCTCCCCCGGCACGGCACGGCGGCTGCTCAGCGGCTGCGTCCGGTACTTCCTCGACCGGGGCGCCCTCTCCCCCGACGGCCTGCTCACCCTCGGCTGGCACGGCCCCCACCCGGCCACGCTCCAGCCGTACTCGGGCCCCGCCTCCCCGTACTGGGCGTCAAAGGGCCTGCTGGCGCTGCTCGTTCCGCCCGGTGACCCGCTGTGGACGGCGCCCGAGGAGCCCGCGCCGAGCGAGGGCCCGGCCCGCGCCGTGGCACTCCCGGCGCCCGGCCTCCTGGTGCAGACCGGCGGCGACGGTTCGGTGCGGGTGCACAACCACGGCAGTCACCCGCTGCGCCCGCAGGACGGCGAGGGCGGGTGGGGCGGCTGGGGCGGCGGCGCCTCCGGCCCCGACCCGCTGTACGCGCGCTTCGCCTACTCGACCCGCACCGGCCCCACCGCGGACGGCAACGTGCCCGACAACCACTTCGCCCTCGCCGTCCCCGGCAGCGCGGGCGGGCGCCTCGGCCCGTACAGCACGCGGCACCGGGTGCATCCGCTCGGCGCCGCCTCCGGCGGGGGCTGGGGCTGGGCCGCCTCCTGGCACGTGCCCACCTTCCCCGCGCAGGCGCCGCCGCTGCCCGGGCTGCGGGTGGAGAGCGTCACCGTCGTGCGGGGCGCGGTGGAGCTGCGGGTGCACCGCGTCACCGGCGCTCCCGGGGGCACCGCGGCCCGGCTCACGGGCTGGGCGACGGGCCCCGAGGAACCGCTCACGGGCCTGCTGGGCCTGCACGGCTGGCCGTCCGACGAGGCCGCGCCGCTCCGCGCCCCGCAGGGCACGGCCTACGCGCGCTGGGCCCGCGTCCCGGCCCTCGTCTCCGCGCCGTTCACGGGCACGGCGCTCTTCGTGGCGGCGACGGCGCTGACGGGGACGGACGCCGGGGACGCCGTCCGCGTCGAGGAGGCGACGGACGCGTCGGTCACCCTGTCCTGGACCGGCTCCGTCGACGGTGCCCGCACCCGCATCGCCTTCGAACCGCTGGCGGTGGAGGCCGCGTAGCGGTGCGGCTGACGGGCCCGGGTCAGTTCTCGCCGCGGGCTCCGTCGGAGCCGTCGGTGGAGTCGGTCCAGCGGGCGTCGTTCTCCCACTGGAGGTTGCGCTCGCGGGCCGTCTCCATCGCGTGCTCCGCCTCGTCCCGCGTCGCATAGGGGCCGAAGCGGTCCTTGGCCGGGCACTCCGGGCCCTCCTCGACCTGTCGATGGTGCAGGCAGTAGTACCACTCGCCGGGCTTGGCGGCCGTCTTGCGCTTGAACAGAGCCATACCGTCATGCTCCCGCACAGGCCCGGCGGCGACCACAGTTAGACTCGCGCACATGTCTGGCCAGTCTTCGCTCGTCCCCGGCACCGTCTCCCCGATGCGTGGTGTCCCCGCTTCCATTCCGCGTCCCGAGTACGTCGGCAAGGACGCGCCGACCCCGTACACCGGACCCGAGGTCCAGGACGCCGAGACCGTCGAGAAGATGCGGATCGCGGGCGGGATCGCGGCGCGGGCCATGGAGGAGGCCGCCCGGTACATCGAACCGGGTGTGACGACCGACAAGCTGGACGAGATCGCGCACACGTACATGTGCGACCACGGCGCGTACCCGTCGACGCTCGGGTACCGCAAGTTCCCGAAGTCGCTGTGCACCTCGGTGAACGAGGTCATCTGCCACGGCATCCCCGACTCGACGGTGCTGCGCGACGGCGACATCGTGAACCTCGACGTGACGGCGTACATCGGCGGCGTGCACGGCGACAACAACGCGACGTACCTGTGCGGCGACGTCGACGAGGAGTCCAGGCTCCTGGTGGAGCGCACCCGCGAGTCGCTGAACCGCGCGATCAAGGCCGTGCGTCCTGGCCGCCAGATCAACATCATCGGCCGCGTGATCGAGTCCTACGCGAAGCGCTTCGGCTACGGCGTCGTGCGGGACTTCACGGGGCACGGCATCAACACCTCGTTCCACTCCGGCCTGATCGTCCCGCACTACGACGACGAGCGCGCCACCACGGTGATCAAGCCCGGCATGACCTTCACCATCGAGCCGATGCTGACGCTCGGCACGCACGAGTGGGACATGTGGGAGGACGGCTGGACGGTCGTCACCAAGGACCGGCGCCGCACGGCCCAGTTCGAGCACACCCTGGTGGTCACCGAGACCGGCACGGAGATCCTCACGCTTCCCTGACAACCTCCGCACGGCACACACCGCTTGACGCCGACCGGCACCCGCCGGGCCGGCGTCGGGCGGCAGTTGTGCACGGGGGTGTCGCCCGGGGGCGGTAGGGTGCGGTGCTGCGAAGGCAGCGGGCGGCGACGAACGGTGCCGGAGGCTGATGACGGTGGGCCGGCGGGGAGGTCTTGGGATGACGGCGCGACGGGCGCGAGACGTACGAGGCGTGCGGCGGCTGGTCGCGGCGACGGCGGGCGGCGTGGCGCTGACCACCGTGCTGTCGGGCTGTGTCACCGTCCACGGCGAGCAGGCGATCGTGCCCGCGGTCTCCAAGAAGGAGGCCCGCGAGACGCTGGACAGCTTCGTGAAGACCAACAACGAGGCGAACACGAAGCTCGACCCCAAGCTCAACTCGACCATCGAGACCGGTGTTCTGGGCGCCATCGACCAGGCCACGCTCAAGGGCACGAAGAAGATCGGGACGCCGGGCGAGTACGACAAGCTCCACCTGAGCGACACCCGCTTCCTCATCCCCAAGCAGGCCGGCTGGCCGAAGTTCTTCGTCGCCGACTCGGCCACCAACCGTGAGGGCAACGACCGCTGGCTCTTCGTCTTCGAGCGGAACAGCTCGAAGGAGGACTGGAAGGCGTCCTACCTCTCGGTGCTGGGCCCGGACGAGATCCCCAACTTCGCGACCGACAAGGACGGTTACGTGAAGCCGGTGCCGACGGGCAGCCGGTCCGGTCTCGCCGTCGCGCCCGACAAGCTCAGCAAGACCTACACGCGGTTCCTCAAGGACGGCGGCGACGAGTTCGCGCCCGGGCCGCACACCAGCGGCTGGCGGCAGCAGCGGGAGGCCGTCGCCTCCAACGAGCGGATGCGCACCGAGTACATCGATCTGCCCGCGCTGCCCCCGCAGTTCGCGCCGTTCGGGCTGGAGACGGACGACGGCGGTGCACTGGTGTTCTTCGGCTCGCAGCACCACGTCAAGCAGACCGTTGCCGCGGGGTACACGCCGCAGGTGAAGAACAAGCTGGCGAAGGCGCTGATGGAGGGGAAGCCGAAACAGTCCGTGACGCATGTACGGATGTCGCAGCAGGCGGTCACGGTGCCGCCCGCCGACGAGTCGGGCGCCAAGGTCACCTTCCTCAACCGCATCACGGGGCTGACGTCGGTCAAGGGGAGCTGAACTCCCGCTGTGCGCCCGGCACTTCGCCGGGTGCGGCGCCGTCGTGGCCGTTCGCGCAGTTCCCCGCACCCCTTGTCGGGGCGCGTCCTCAGGAGGACCAGAAGGTCCAGGCCGTCGCCTCGGATTCCTCGCCCGCGTGCGTGGCGCACGCGTCGGTGAGGGCCTCCAGGAGGGTCAGCGGCTCGGGCAGCGGAGCGCGCTCCCCCGCGCCGGACTCCGCCTTCCGCTCCTCGTCCACCGGCTCGGGTGGCCGGATCCAGCGGACGACGGAACGTTCTCCCTCGCCGGGCAGCACCGAGGGCGGCAGCAGGACGTAGCTCCCCCGGCAGTGCCAGCGCAGGCCCGGATGCGCGTCCAAGGTCTCGGGGTGGCAGTCGAGTTCACAGGGCCACCACTCCTCCTCGTCGTCCGGAGTGCGGGTGGCGGTGAAGAAGAGCATCCGGTCGCCGCCGGAGAGGGCGACGGGGCCGAGGGCGACGCCCTCGTCCTCCAGGCGTTTCAGCGCGGTCCATCCGGCGGCGGCGGGGACGTCGAGGACGTCGTGCCGGCGGCCGGTCGCGGTGACGAAGTTCGCCTCGGGCTGGCTGCGGGCCCAGCGTTCGATCTGCGCGGGGTCCGTGGTGGCCTGGGTCTGCCAGGCGAAGGAGACGGGATGGCGTCCGGGCGTCGGACAGCCGATGCGGACGCAGGAGCAGCCGTATCCGGAGGGGTGCGCCGCGGGGGCGAGCGGGAAGCCGGCGCGGGCCGCGGCGAGCAGGAGTGCTTCTCTGGCCTGTGCGGCCTCGGCGTCGGCCGCGGCCGACCGGCCGCGTCCCCATGCTGCCGCGCGGAGAATCCCTCCGGGCTGCCGGACCCGGGGTGAACGTCCACGCACCCACTGGGCGAACCTGCTCACGCGTTCCATCTACCGCCTCACTCCGCGACCGGTATCCGTGGACCTACGAGGGTACGCAGTGGAAGGCACGCTCAGGAAAGAATCCACGGAACACCGATGACTGTCCTCTATCCTGCGCCCCCGCCACCACCGCCTCCGCCACCGGGGGCCGGATACCCGCCCTCCGGTGGCCGTGTGTGGTCCAGCGTTTCCGGCATGTCCCCGTATGCCGCCCGCGTCTGTTGCTCTCCTCACAGCGGGCACGGGGCCGCCCGCCGCCGGGGTCACCCGCGCGGGTGTCCTCACCCGGGGGGCCAGGCGTCGCCCCAATCGGTGTTCCGTGCCGCCTTGTAGTCGGCGCCGTGCCGCTTGGTGACGGTGGTGCGGCGCAGTTCCTCGTCCGCGGTGCACAGGTCGAGCAGCACCTGCCCCTTGCGGAGCACCGGCCTGCGCACGACGCGGGAGGCGGCGGGTGTGCCGGGGACCAGCTCGGGCCGTACGGCCGCCACGTACGCGAACTTCTCGTCCTCGTACGCCAGCGAGCCGCCCTTCACCTGGCGGTGCAGCGAGGAGCGCGGGACGCGGGCCGCGAAGTGGCACCAGTCCTCGCCGGGCACGATGGGGCACTGACCGCTGTGCGGGCAGGGCGCGAGCACCCGCAGCCCGGCGGCGGTGAGCGTCTCGCGGGCCTCGCGGATGCGCAGGTAGCCGTCCGGGGTGCCGGGTTCGACGATCACCACGGCGCGGCCGGCGCCGGCGGCGGAGTCGGTCACCGCGCGGCGGTCCTCGGGCTCCAGCTCGCCGAGGACGTAGGAGACGGTGACGAGGTCGGCCGCGGGCAGCGGTTCGCCGGAGGAGCGGAGCGAGCGGCGGCGCCACTCGGCGGCGCGCAGCGCGGGGGACCCGGAGGAGGCGGCGAGTTCGCGCCCGAGGTCGAGGGCCGGGGCCGCCCAGTCCAGGACGGTGGTGGCGCGCGTGACTCCGCCCTCGGGCGCCGCGTCGTCCCAGGTGGCGGCGGTGGCCCAGGTGGCCGCGCCGGTTCCGCCGCCGACGTCGACGTGATCGGCGGGCGCCCAGCCGTCCAGCCGGTCGGCGAGGGCGCCGAGCGCGGCGGAGACGGCGGCGAAGGTGGCGGGCATCCGGTAGGCGGCGTACGCGACGACGTCGGCACGGTCCCGGAGCACGGGGGCCTCGGTGGGGGTCTTCCCCCGGTAGTTGGCGATGAGCCGCTCGACGGCCGCGGTCGCCTTGCGCGGCGGGAGCCCGTCGAGGAGCTGGGCGAGGGCCGTCCGCAGCTGGCCGTCGATGACGTCGTGCACGTCGTTCACTGATGAGCGCCCGGGAGTGAGGATGAACAGGGGGAAGAGTCCATCGTAGTCGGGGCCGGCGGGGCGCCGTCCGGGCCGGTCAGCGGGCGGCGCGGGCCAGCAGCGTGGCCAGGGCCGCGCGCGGGGCGCTGTCGGGCGGGCGCCGTACGGGGTGGACGGTGTTGGCCAGGAGCACCAGGAAGGCGCCCGTGGCGGGGTCGAGGACCAGGCTCGTCCCGGTGAAGCCGGTGTGCCCGGCGGCGGTGGCGCCCAGTTCGCCCATGAACCACGGCCTGCCCGTGGTGAAGCCGGTGCCGGGCGGGTCCAGGAGCTGCCGTACCGAGGCGGGGGTGAGGATGCCGGCGCCGTCGTCGAGGAGGGCGCGGCAGAGGAGGGTGAGGTCGAAGGCGGTGGAGAACAGTCCCGCGTGCCCGGCGACGCCGCCGAGGGCCCAGGCGTTCTCGTCGTGCACGGTGCCGCGCAGCAGGCCGCGGTCGGCCTTGGCCCAGGGGCGGCGCTGGTCCTCGGTGGCGGCGGCGCGTTCGGCGGGGACGGGCCCGTACCGGGTGTCGTCCATCCCGAGCGGGGCGGTGATCCCCTCGCGGACGAGGGTGTCCAGGCCGGTGCCGGTGGCGCGTTCGAGGACCTGCTGGAGGGCGATCGGCCCGAGGTCGGAGTAGCGCTCGACGGGCGGTCCCGGCTCGGCCGCCCAGAGCGGGGCGAGCGGGTCCTCGGGGTGCGCGTGGAGCGGGAGTTCGGGCGGGAGTCCCGAGGTGTGGGTGAGCAGCTGCCGCAGGGTGAGGCGCTCCTTGCCTGCGGCGCCGAACTCGGGGACGTGACGGGCGGCCGGGTCGTCGAGGCGGAGGGTACCGCGCTCGGTCTGCTGGAGGACCGCGACGGCGGTGAAGAGCTTGGTCAGCGAGGCCAGGTCGAAGAGGGTGCCGGGGGCGGCGGGCACCTGCTCGGCGCGGGGCAGCAGGACGCCGCGGCCCGCCTCGGGGTCGTAGGCGCGGTAGCGCAGCGCGTACCCGGTGGCGTGCTCGACGGCGAGGTGCGGGCCGCGGCCCGCCGCGACGACGGCGCCCGCGCACCAGCCGCGCTCCGGCAGCGCGTCCGTCTCCGCGACCAGGGCTGCCAGTTCCGGGGCGCGCAGGCCGGCCCGTTCCGGCGGGCGGGTGCGGGGCATCAGGCCGCGCCGCCGGTCCTGGCCGCGTTCTGCCACGGCCGGCACAGGCCCAGGAACGCGGCCCCGGCGAGCACCAGCGCGGACAGCTGCACCACGGCCATCGGCACGGCCGTCTTCTCCCCCGCGATGCCGACGAGCGGGGAGGCGAGGGCGCCGACGAGGAACTGTCCGGTGCCCAGCAGCGCGGAGGCCGAGCCGGCGGCGTGCCGGGCGCGCAGCAGGCCCTGGGAGTTGGCGTTCGGCATGACCAGGCCCATGCCGGCCATCAGCACGCCGAGCCCGATGGCGACGGGCAGCAGTCCGGCCCGGCCGAAGACGCCGGTGGTCATCAGCAGCAGGGCGAGCGCGGCGGTGCCGGTGAGGCACAGGCCGAAACCGAGCACCCGGTCGAGCGGCACCCGGCCGACGAGGATCTTGCCGTTGATCTGGCCGAAGAGGATCAGCCCGATGGAGTTGACCATGAACAGCAGGCTGAAGGTCTGCGGGCTGCCGCCGTAGATCTCCTGCACGACGAACGGCGAGGCGGAGACGTACGCGAAGAGCGCGGCGAAGGCGAGGCTGCCGGCGAGGAGATAGCCGGTGAAGGCCCGGTCGGCGAAGAGGCCGCGCATGGTGCGCAGGGCGTCGGGGACGCCGCCCCGGTGCCGGTTCTCGGGCGGCAGCGTCTCGGGCAGCCAGCGCAGGGCGATCAGCGTGAGGGCGATGCCGATGCCGGTGAGGACGAGGAAGATGCCGCGCCAGTCGGTGAACCGGAGCACCTGGCCGCCGAGCACCGGGGCGAGGATCGGCGCGACGCCGGAGATCAGCATCAGGGTGGAGAAGAAGCGGGCCATGGCCAGCCCGTCGAACATGTCCCGGACGACGGCGCGCGCGATGACGATGCCGGCGGCCCCGGCGAGGCCCTGCACGAGCCGGACGGCGGTGAGCGTCCCGGCCGTGGGCGCGAGGGCGCAGGCCGCGCTGGCCAGGACGTAGACGAGCATGCCGATGAGCAGCGGGCGGCGGCGGCCGAACTGGTCGCTCATCGGGCCGACCACCAGCTGTCCGAGGGCGAGGCCCAACAGGCAGGCGGTCAGGGTGAGTTGGACGCCGGCCGCCGAGGTGCCCATGGCGCTGCCGACGTCGGGCAGCGCGGGGAGGTACATGTCCATCGACAGCGGCGGGAGGGCCGTGAGGCTGCCGAGGACGAGGGTGATGACGAGTCCGGCGCGACGGCGGCCGGTGGGCGGCGCTTCGCCGCTCCGCTCCTGGGCGCCGTCACCGCTCCGTTCCGGGACGCCGCGCTGCTCCGGGACACCGGGCGGGTGCGGTGCCCCGGAGACTTCGGGGTCTCGCAGGCCGCCGCGGGGGTCGCGGGCGCGCTCGGCGGCGGCCGGGGGTATGGAGCCGGGGTCGGTCATGCACCTCTCCAGGAGATTGTTTACGGCGACGACATTCTCCCAGGGTTTCCGGCCCCGGCCCAGCCGTTTACCCGCCACGCTCCGGCGGCCGCGCGCGCCGGCGCTCGGGTCAGGCGGGCTTCAGCCCCGGGTCACCGGCGGCGGAGACGAAGGAGGCGGCCGTGGTGAGCCGTCCGCCGGGCGCGGTGATGACGTCCACCGTGCGGTAGTCGGCGCGTACCCGCTCGCGGTCGAGGGTGACGACGACGTAGCCGCGGCGGCCGTTGTAGAACTTCATGTGCGGGTTGGCCTCCAGGTACGTCGCCCAGTTGTCGGGCTTGTCGGCGCCGTCGCCGCCGCTCGCGACGGAGGTGGTGACGAGTTCGACGCCGAGGGTGCGGGAGTTCTCGTCGTCGAAGTCCTCCTTGATGTTGAGCGCGTAGTGCACGTGCACGTCGCCGGTCAGCACCAGGAGGTTCTTCACGCCCGCCTGCACCGCGCCGTCGAGGAAGCGCTGCCGGGCGGCCGGGTAGCCGTCCCAGGCGTCCATGGAGACGGGGAAGGGCCCGGTGGTGCGCTCGTGCCGGCGGGAGACGACGACCTGCTGCGGAACGATGTTCCACACCGCCGTCGACTGCTTCCAGCCGTCGGTCAGCCAGCGCTCCTGCTCGGCGCCGAGCATCGAGCGGGCCGGGTCGGTGGTGGTGCTGTCCGGCACCTTCCAGCCGTCGCCCTGCGCCTGGTCGTCGCGGTGCTGGCGGCCGTCGAGGATGTCGAACTGCGCCAGGTCGCCGAACTGGAGCCTGCGGTGCAGCCGCAGGTCCGGGCCCTCGGGCCGCTGCGGCGGGCGGAGCGGCAGGTTCTCGTAGTAGGCGCGGTAGGCGGCGGCGCGGCGGACGAGGAAGTCCTCGGCCGGGGAGCCCTCCTGGGGGACGTCGTCGGCGTAGTTGTTCTGCACCTCGTGGTCGTCCCAGGTGACGATCCAGGGGTGCGCCGCGTGCGCGGCCTGGAGGTCCGGGTCGGAGTGGTAGAGCGCGTACCGCAGGCGGTAGTCCTCCAGGGTCTCCGTCTCCTTGTTGAACCGGGCCGGGAGGCCGAGTTCGGGGTCGCGCCGGTCGCCGCCCTGCGCGTCGACCGCGTACTCGTACAGGTAGTCCCCGAGGTGGAGGACGACGTCGAGGTCCTCCTCGGCGGCCAGGTGCTTGTGCGCGGTGAAGTAGCCGTCGTGGTACGCCTGGCAGGAGGCGAACGCGAAGCGCAGGGAGGCGAGTTCGGCGCCGGCGGCCGGTGCGGTCCTGGTCCGCCCGACGGTGGAGGTCCACTCGCCCGCGCGGAAGCGGTACCAGTAGCGGGTGGCGGGCTCCAGCCCCTCGGGCACGACGTGCACGGAGTGGTGGAACTCGGGGTGGGCCGTGGCCTCGCCCCGCGCGACGACCCGGCGGAAGTCCTTGTCGGTGGCCAGTTCCCAGCGCACGGGCACGGGTTCGGCGGCGAGCCCGCTGTCCGGCTCGTACGGCTCGGGGGCGAGGCGCGTCCACAGCACGACGGAGTCGGGCAGCGGGTCGCCGGAGGCGACGCCCAGGGTGAACGGGTCCTTGTCGATCTTCTGCGGGGAGAGGACGGACGCGGCCCGCGCCGTGTCCGGGAGGTTCGTGCCGAGGGCGAGGGCGATCACGGCCCCCGTCCCGGTGAGCATGCGCCGTCGTCCCAAGTGCCGGGCAGCGGCACGGAGTTCGTGGTCTGCGCTCAGTGACTGCGTCATACCCGGGAGTGCACAGGGCGAGGAGGGCGAGGGACTGTCACGTACGCGTCACAGGCATGACGATCCGGTGGCCGTCCTCCGGCGCCGGGGCGTCCCGTACCCTGCGCGCATGACGACGGATGCCAACGAGCCGATGAACAGCGCAGCCCCCGGCGACACCGCCCCAGAGGACCGGGCGCCGGTCGCCCTGGTGACGGGCGCGGGTTCCGGCATCGGGCGCGCGGTGGCGAGGGAACTGGCCCGCGGGGGCTGGACGGTGGTGCTCGCCGGACGGCGCCGCGAGGCGCTGGCGGAGACCGCGGCCCTGGTGGCGGAGGACGGACGGGGAGCGGGTGACGGGGAGAGCGGCGACGGGCACGTCACGGGCGGCACGACCGACACCGTACCGGCCGACGTCACCGATCCCGGTTCCGTCCACGCCCTGTTCACCGAGGTGCGGGAGCGGCACGGGCGGCTGGACCTGCTGTTCAACAACGCGGGCCGGTTCAGCGCCTCCGTCCCCCTGGAGGAGCTCACCTTCGAGGAGTGGCGGGCCACCGTCGACGTCAACCTCAACGGCGCCTTCCTGTGCGCGCAGTCCGCCTTCCGGCTGATGAAGGAGCAGCGGCCGCAGGGCGGGCGGATCGTCAACAACGGCTCCATCTCGGCGCACGTGCCCCGCCCCCAGTCGGCCGCGTACACCGCGACCAAGCACGCCATGACGGGGCTGACCAAGTCCCTCTCCCTCGACGGCCGCCCGTACCGCATCGCCTGCGGCCAGATCGACGTGGGCAACGCGGCCACCGAGCTCACCGCCCGCATGCGCGAGGGCATCCCGCAGGCCGACGGCAGCGTCCGGGCCGAGCCGATGATGGACGCGGCCGACGTCGCCCGCACCGTCCGGCACATGGCCGAACTGCCGCTGGACGCCAACGTGCAGTTCGCGACGGTGATGGCCACGACGATGCCGTACATCGGCCGGGGCTGACCGCGCCTGGGGGCCGGGGCCGCACCCGCGCGGTCCCGGACTCTCGGCTTCGGGCGATGAACTCACGTGCCGGGTATGGCCGTTGGGCCGGTGTCCGCAGCAGACTCGTTCCCGATCACCAGACCGGCAAGGGACGCCGGGGCGCCCCCGCCGTCCGCGAAGGGAATCGACGATGAGCGAGGCGGGCCGCCCGGGCTTCGGCAACTACCAGAACGAGATCTACCTCGACGGCCTGGGCGGCCGGGTACCGCCCTTCACCACGGACCTCACCGCACTCGGCGCCTCGGCCCGCGACCACCTCGGCCCCGGCGCCTTCGGCTACGTCGCCGGTTCCGCGGGCTCGGGCGCCACCCACCGCGCCAACCGCGAGGCCTTCGACCGCCACCGGCTCGTGCCCCGCATGCTCACCGGCGCCTCCGCGCGCGACCTCAACACCACCGTGCTCGGCACGGCCATGCCCGCGCCGGTGGCGCTCGCGCCCGTCGGCGTCCAGTCGATCATCCACCCGGACGGGGAACTCGCCACCGCCCGCGCCGCCGCCTCGCTCGGCGTCCCGACGGTGCTCTCGACGGCCGCCTCGCACACGCTTGAGGAGGTCGCCGAGGCGGCGGGGCCCGAGGCACCGCGCTGGTTCCAGCTGTACTGGCCGCAGGACGACGAGGTGTGCGCCAGCATCCTGCGCCGGGCGCGCGAGGCGGGCTTCACCACCCTCGTCGTCACCCTCGACACCTGGACCCTGGCCTGGCGCCCGCGCGACCTCGACCAGTCCTACCTGCCCTTCCTGCGCGGCATCGGCACGGCCGTCCCGTTCTCCGACCCGGCCTTCCGCGCGGGCCTGGCCAAGCCGCCGGAGGAGGACCCCGACGCGGCGGTGCTGCGCTGGGTGTCGATGTTCACCGGCGCCGACCGCACCTGGGACCGGCTGCCGTTCCTCCGCGAGCACTGGGACGGGCCGATCGCCCTCAAGGGCATCCTCCACCCGGACGACGCCCGCCGTGCCGTGGACGCCGGGGTCGACGGCGTCGTCGTCTCCAACCACGGGGGCCGCCAGGTCGACGGGGCCGTCGCCGCGCTGGACGCCCTGCCCGACGTGGTCCGCGCCGTCGGCGACAGCGTCGAGATCCTCTTCGACTCCGGCATCCGCACCGGCTCCGACGTCCTCAAGGCCCTCGCCCTCGGCGCCCGCGCCGTCCTCCTCGGCCGCCCCTACGCCTACGGGCTCGCGCACGGCGGCGAGGACGGCGTACGCCACGTCCTGCGCAGCCTCCTCGCCGACCTCGACCTGACCCTCGGCCTCTCCGGCCACCGCACCCCGGCCGACCTCACCCCGGACTCGCTGCACCGCACGGCGTGAGGGGCGGCAGGTAGTACCACGCGGAAAAGGCCCCGGTGCTCCGTTGTCACGGAGTACCGGGGCCTTTCCGTACCGCCGGAGTCAGCTCATTCCGCCGGGCTTTCCGGAGTGCGTGATCTGCGCACCGCGACGATTCCCTGAATCGCCCAGAGCGCCGCGACGCCCAACAGGGCCACCGTGTAGCCGAGATCCTCGGTACCGGTCCACACGGCGAGCAGCGCGAAAAGCCCTGCCATCAGAAAACTGAACCCGTAATGCGGCCGCCCACGCTCTTTTCCGGAATCCCCGGAGGTCATTTTTACGAGCACCCCCAGACCGAAACGACCACGCCGAGAATGGTGACGCCGAGCGGCCCCGTACCGATGAATCCGAGCCCGGAGACGCCGAGGCTCGCCGCGCACTTCCGCGCCTGGTCCTGCTGCTTGGGCGTCATCTTGGGGCCACCGACGAACCGGTAGTTCTTGCCCTTGTACGAGACGCATCCGACCGAGGGCGAGCAGTAACTTCCCGCGGGCCACGGCTTGTAGGCGCGCTTCCCGCACCCGTCGCCCGGGTAACAGACCTTGGACTTCTTCACCTTCACGCACTTCTTGGGTGCGCAGACCTTCTTCGTCGTCGCCGCCTGCGCCGGGCTCGCCTGAGCCGCGGTCAGGAACATCGCGAGAACGAGAGCCAGTGCGGCGAGAGACCGCATGCCGACATACCTGCTGATTGCGAACGTTCGCATGATTCCCCGTAGCTTCTGCATATGTGCACAACTCGGAGGTCAGGCCGAGTTGTCGGGCCACCGAAAGCGGCCTGGTCAGAAGAAATACTTTCACCCGCCACAGACAGGTGTCAACGACAGCGGCAGCGACTTCGGACGCACAACCGCCGGGCGCACAGGGGCCGTTGGGATACGGCGGCGAGGGGGAACTGGAGGCGGTGGACGAGTCGGCCTGTACGCCGGGTTCTGTCTCCCTCGGCCTTGCGGCGCTCGGGGAGGCGGCCATCCATCTAGGGCAGGCGTTGCCACCTGCCTCGTGCGGTCCACCCGCGAACTCGGGCGAGCAGCCCTCTGGCATTCGCGCAGAGCCGCGGTTGCCCACGGCCCCTCTTGACCTTGCTCCGGATGGGGTTTACCGAGCCGCTCAGGTCACCCTGAGCGCTGGTGGTCTCTTACACCACCGTTTCACCCTTACCGGGAGCCTTGCGGCCCCGGCGGTCTGTTTTCTGTGGCACTGTCCCGCGGGTCACCCCGGGTGGGCGTTACCCACCATCCTGCTCTGTGGAGCCCGGACGTTCCTCGGCGGGATCCGAGGATCCCGACGCGGCCGCCCGGCCGGCTCGTCCACCGTGCCGCACAGTCTACCCGCGGTGATCGCCCCCTCCGACCCCGTCCCGCCGCCACCGTCCCGCCGCCCGCACCCGCCGCCCCTCCCGCCCGCGGGCGCGGCGGCGGCGGGATGCGCCGTGCGCGGGGCGCCCCCGCCGTTTCGGTCCTATGCTCGTGGCGACGTACCGGGATCGGCCAACCGGCCCTCGGGGCAAGGGAGTTGCTCGTGATCTTCGGGGTGGTCGACGGGGCCCCCGGGGCCTTCGCGGCCCTCGGAACGCCCGGACGGGGACGGGGCCGCGGCGCACGGTGCGGGTCCCGGCCGTGAGGGGGCTGCGGAGGGTCCGGGAGGCGTCGGGGACGGGCTCGCGGTTCGCGCTGCTGACACTCCTCGTGATCGCCGCGACACCCTCGATGCTGGAACCGGTGATCGCCTCGCTCCCCGGGACGCCGGACGAGCCCGGCAGCGTGCTGGACTGCATGCTCGCCGACGGGCTCGACCCCACCGCGACCGACCGCGAGAACCTGCTCGCCGGCCTCGACTCGACCGAGGCCCTGGACGCCTGCGTCGCCGCCCAGCCCGCCTCGTACCTGGGGGCGCTGGGCACACTGGCGGTGCTGCTCGTCGCGGGGCTCGGGTACTGGTGGCTGCCGAGGCTGCGGGAGTGGCGGGGCGCGCCGGTCCCGGTCGGCGCGGTGGACGGCGACGGGACACTGCGGGCCGAGCTCGACGCGCTGCGCGAGCGGGCCGGCGTCCGCGCCTCCGTGACCTTCCGGGTCGACCCGGCCCGTACCGACTTCGGCGCCTGTGCCTACGGGCGTACGGGCGACTACACCGTGTGCCTGTACGCGGGGCTGCTGGCCCGGCGGCGCACCGATCCCGCCCGCTTCCGCTCCGTCGTCCTGCACGAGCTGGCGCACGTACGGCACCGGGACGTCGACCACGCCTACGCCGCCACCGCGCTGTGGCGGGTCTTCGTGCTGCTCGCCCTGGTGCCGAACCTGACCGGCTGGACGGCGCTGCTCCTCCTCCGGTCGGACTCGCCGTGGGCCGAGTCCTCCTCGAACCTGTCCCGGGTGCTCTTCGGGCTCCTGCTGGCCGCGCTGGTCCACCTGGCCCGTGCCGACCTGCTGCGGCAGCGGGAGCTGCACGCCGATGTGCAGGCCGTCAAGTGGGGTGCCGACCCGGCGAGTTGGCAGCTCGCCGGGGACGACGGGGCGGGCGGCGGGCTCAGGGCGCTGCCGCGCCGGGCCGCCGCGCAGCTGCGGACGCACCCGGGGTGGGAGGAGCGGCGGCGGGTGCTCGCCGAGCCGGAACGGCTCTTCCGGGTCGGCACCCGCGCGATGTTCCTGACCGGCGCCTCGGCCTCGCTGCTGTACGGGGCGGCCTCGGAGTTCGGCTCGGCGGTGCGGCTCCCGGCGCAGGCCGCCCTCGGGGTGATGGCCGTGGTGCTCGCCGTCGTCCTGGCCTACGCCTTCGGGCTGCGGGTGCTGCGGTCGGTACGCGCGCCACTGACGGCGACCGGATCCGCCGCGTTCGCCGGACTGGGCCTGGGCGCGGGGCTGTTGGTGGGCGAGTTCGTCAGCAGCGGGCGGTACCGGGTCGACTTCCTGCCCGAGCGGCCGCTGTACCTGCTGGCGTTCCTGCCCGTCGCCGCCGTCCCCGCGATGTGGTGGAGCCAGTCGCTCCGGCTGGCCCTCGGTCTGCCGCGGGCCTGGCTGCGCCGGGCTGCGGCGGCAGTGTGCGCGCTGGTCACCGCGGCGGCGCTGTGGGCCGGGCTCGCGTGGTGGCGCGGGGAGGGCGAGTTCGACGCGCTGGGGCTCGGCGAGCCCGCCGGCGAGGAGATCCGCCGGGTGATCCCGGGCGACTGGCAGCAGTACGCGCCCGACCTGTCGGCCATGACGGCCGGGATGCCCGCGCTGATGCCGCTGGGCAACGCGCTCGCGCCGACCCTCGTCGCGCTCCTGATGTGGCTGGTCCCGCTGGCCCTGCTGCTCCTCCAACGCCCGTACGGGGGCGCGCGGTTGCGGCGGACACTGGGTGCGGGGCTCGCGGGCGGGGCGCTCGCCTGCGCGGGGCTCGCCCTGGCCGCGGCGCTGACGCACCCGCGTCAGCCGTCCGTACCGGCCGAGCGGACCGGCCCGTTCCTCTTCGTGCACGCCTGGTGGATGACCGTCACGGTGATGGCCGCCTGCCTGCTGACCTCGGCCCTCGTCGCCGCCCGCTCCCGCCGCCACGCGATGCCACGGGCGCTGGTCGCCGCACAGACCACCCAGCTGTGCGCGTACGCGGCGCTCCTGCTCCTGTACGCCACGGACGGCTGCCTCCCGCCGCTCGCCGTCGTCTCCGAGGTCTGCGCCGTCAACCCGCTGTTCGGGCTGCGCGCGGTCGACCAGATCCTGTCCCTCACCCTCGGCAAGGCGGTCGTCGGGGCGGCCTGCGCGGCCCTGCTGGGGGCGGGGCTGGGGCGGGCGGTGCGCCGGCTGCGGCGGGGCGGGCGGGGCCGGGTGCGGCGTCGGGTCTCCGCAACGCGGCTGCCGGGTCGGGGAGTCCGGGTGGCCGTGCTGCTGGTGCTCGGGGTGCCGGGGCTGGTCGTCACGGGGGCGGGGATCGCGGGGCACAGCGCCGCCTCGGCCGGGGCTTCGGCCCCGTCGGCGCGGCCCGAACCGACGCCCGGCGGCGGGGGCGGGAGCCGGGAACTCCAGCTGGCCGGCTGGCTGAAGAGCGGCGGCCTCCGGGTCGCGGAGCGGATCGAGGCCGCGGTGGACGAGCTGAGCGCCGAGAGCGCGCGGGCCGCCGAGCAGCCGCCGAAGGCGAACGGCAAGGTCTCGCTCGACACCGACGTCTTCCACCGCCTCTGCGGCACCCTCCGGGCCAGGACCGAGGAGGCACGCGCGTACTTCCCCGTGCCCGACCCGGCGCTGCGCGCGTCCTGGGCGTCGGCGCTCGGCAGCACCCTGCACGGCGCCGAGCAGTGCCGGCGGATGCTGAAGCCGCCCGAGGACGGGCCCCGGCTCACCCAGCGGCAGCGCGAGCAGCGCTTCTCCCGCGCCCTCGGCGAGATCCACGCCGGAACGGACCGGCTCTCCCGCACCCTCTCGGCCATCACGGAGCGTGCGGGGTACCGGCACTGAGTCCCGCTCAACGGCCGTCGGCGGGCGGGGAGTCGAGGCCGCGGGCCACGACGTCCGCGAGGTGCTGCTCGAAGACCGCGCGGGGGTTGTCCGGGGCGATGCGCTGCAGGGCGACCATGCCGGTGACGATGACGTCGCAGATCTCCCCCTCGACGTCGCCCCAGGAGTGGCTGTGCCCCTTGCGCGGGTTCAGCCCCAGGGCCCCGATCACGGCCTCGGCGACCTCACCCGCCTCCTCCTGGATCTTCAGCACCTGCAGCATCCACCGCTGCTCCGGCGGAAGTTCACTGCGCGCATCCAATTCCCCGGCCAGCCCGCTGACCACTTCCCACGTATCCATGAGCCCCCCGCAACAGACGCCTCCCCGAACCCTTCCCCTCCAAGGGGCGCGGGGAACGGCGCCCTCCTGGGGGCGCGGGGAACGGCGCGATCTTGGGGGCGCGGGGAACTGCGCGAACGGCCACGGCGTACGGGGTGATCCGGTGACGGCATGGAGCACCCCGCGCCGGGGTGGGCCGGCGCTGCGCTTGCCAGCCCTGCGCCTCGGCGCAGACCTCCCAAGCGGGGTCACCCCGAGAAGCGGAGCGCGCCCGAAAAGGGGCGCGGGGAACTGCGCAAACCCCGAGCCACGACGGCCCCGCACCCCGCGACGCACCGGAACCGCAGGGCCGCCCGGCCGGAGATGCCGCACTCCGCGGCCCGAGGCACGCTGGAAGGCATGACGCCTCCAATCGTCGTGCACCCTCCGTCGGCGGACGGGGGACGCCAGGTGACCGCCCACTCGCAGCTCCTCGGGCTGGCGCACAGCCGGGAGGACGTCGCGGAGTTCCTGCGGGACGTCGGGCTCCCGCCCGAGCGCGTCCAGCTGGACGACCCCGACCTGATCGAGTGGCGCGGCGGCGGACCGGACATCTGGCACTGACGGAGTCAACTCTCGGTAAACCCCTGGCCGTCGGGGCAACCCGCACGGTGATCACCTCGTCATCCCCCGCGCCGGGCCGAGTGTGTGCGGCCCGGAACGACCATGGGGAAAGGGACATCGGGGATGGCGCAGGCAGTACAGCCGCCACGGAACACCAAGGGACGGACCTGGGGGCGACGGACGTTGTTCCGCGTCGGAGCGGGCGTCGCCGCAGGCGCGGGCACCGCTGCGGCGGCGGGCGCGGGCCGGCAGGCGATGGGCTCCGACTCGCCCTGGGACGCGCTGGCGGCAGGGCTCGACGGGCAGTTGCTGCGCCCGCAGGACGCCGACTACGACGCGGCCCGCACCCTGTTCAACCCGCGCTTCGACGGCGCCCGCCCGGCCGGCGTCGCCTACTGCGCGGGCCCGCAGGACGTGCGGGAGTGCCTGTCGTTCGCGCGGCGGCACTCCATACCGGTGGCGATCCGCAGCGGCGGCCACAGCTACGCGGGCTGGTCGACCGGCAAGGGCCTGGTCGTCGACGTGCAGCGGATGGACGCGGTACGGCCGTCCGGCGACACCGCGGAGATCGGCGCCGGCGCCAAGCTCATCGACGTGTACGACCGTCTGACGACCAAGGGCCGTACGCTGCCCGCCGGTTCGTGCCCCACGGTGGGCGTCTCGGGCCTGGCACTGGGCGGCGGCGTCGGCGTCGTGGCCAGGGCGTACGGGCTGACCTCGGACAGCATCACCGGCGCGAGTGTCGTCACCGCCGACGGCAGGCTCCGGGAGGTGGACGCCGAGCGTGACCCCGAGCTGTTCTGGGCGCTGCGCGGCGCGGGGAACGCCAACTTCGGCGTGGTCACCTCGCTCCGCTTCCGCACCAGCCCGGCACCGGACTGCGTGACGTTCTTCCTGAGCTGGCCGTGGTCGCGCGCGGCCGACGTGCTGCGCGAGTGGCAGCGGTGGGCGCCCGCCACGGACGACGAGATCTGGGCGAACCTGCACCTCTCCGCGCCCGCGGGCGGCCGCCCGGGCAAAGTCACCGTCGGCGGGCTGTCGTTGGGCACCCGCGGGGACATCGCAAACCAGCTGGACCGCTTCGCCGACCGGGTGGGCACCCCGGCCACGGGCCTGTCGGTGAAGGACCACACGTTCATGGACGCGATGAAGGTGATGGGCGGGGTGTCCGGCTGGTCCACGGCCCAGGCGCACCAGCGGGGTTCGCTGCCCGGCCGTACCGCCCAGGGCAAGGTGGCGCGCGAATCCTACGCGGCACGCTCGGACTTCTACACGAAGGCGATCCCGGCCCCCGGCATCCGGACGCTGATCTCCCGCGTCGAGCGGCTGGCGAAGCTGACGAAGGGCGGCGCGGGCAGCGTCGCCCTGGACGCGCTGGGCGGTGCGGTGAACCGGGTGGCGCCGGAGAAGACCGCGTTCGTGCACCGGGACGCGCTGTTCCTGGCGCAGTACATCGTCTCCTGGCCGGACGGGGCCGCCTCCTCGCTGGTCTCCGGCCACCGCGCCTGGCTGGACGGGACGCACGAGGCGATGCGCCCGTGGGCGAGCGGCCGCGCGTACCAGAACTACACGGACCCGTCGCTGCGGAACTGGCGCTCCGCGTACTACGGCGCGAACGCGGGACGGCTGGCGAAGGTCAAGCGGACCTACGACCCGGACCGGCTGTTCTCCTTCCCGCAGGCGGTCTGAGGCGGGAGGACCGTTCGCGGTTACGGGCGGCGGGCGGGTGCGCCGTACCCTGTCGGGGCGCGGCGGCCGCCCGCCGTCCACCCCGCTTGTGTGAAGGAGAACCACCGTGCTCGTGCTGCTGCCGCCGTCCGAGGGGAAGGCCACCGGAGGCGAGGGGGCGCCGCTGGACCTGAGCTCCCTCTCGCTGCCGGGGCTCACGGCGGCGCGGGAGACGGTGCTGGACGAGCTGGTGTCGCTCTGCTCCGGCGACGAGGAGAAGGCGCGCGAGGTGCTGGGCCTGAGCGAGGGCCTGCGCGGCGAGGTCGCGAAGAACGCCGCGCTGCGGGAGGCGCCCGCGCTGCCCGCGGCCGAGCTGTACACGGGCGTGCTGTACGACGCGCTCGGCGCCGCCTCGCTGAGCGCACCCGCGCGGGCGCGTGCCGCGGACACGCTGCTGGTGTTCTCGGGCCTGTGGGGCGCCGTGGGCCTGGCGGACCGGATTCCCTCCTACCGCTGCTCGGGCGGGGTGAAGCTGCCGGGCACGGGCGGGCTCGGCGCGTTCTGGCGCAAGCCGCTGGAGTCGGTGCTGCCCGGGGCGGCCGGCGACGGTCTGGTGCTGGACCTGCGCTCGACGGCGTACGCGAACATGTGGAAGCCGAAGGGCGCGGTCGCGGAGCGTACGGCGACGGTGCGGGTGCTGCAGTCGAAGACGGTGGACGGGGTCGAGAAGCGGTCCGTGGTCAGCCACTTCAACAAGGCGACGAAGGGCCGGATCGTCCGGGCGCTGCTGGAGGAGGGCGCGCGCCCGGACTCCCCCGCCGAACTGGCGGAGGCGCTGCGGGACCTGGGGTACGCGGTGGAGTGGGAGGCGCCCGCGAAGGCGGGGAAGCCCACGCAGCTGGACGTGGTCGTCACCGAGCTCTGAGCGGTTGCACATGCCGCAACGTGCGTTGCGGAGAATGTGGCCCGAGGGCAGGATGTCGGTATGACCTCCCCCGCGCCCTCCGCGCCCGCCCCCTCCGTGCTCGACCTCGCACCCGTCGTCCCGGTCGTCGTGATCAAGGACGCGGCCGACGCCGTGCCGCTGGCCCGCGCCCTGGTGGCGGGCGGCCTGCCCGCGATCGAGGTGACGCTGCGCACCGACGCAGCGCTGGACGCGATCCGCGCGATCGCCGAGGAGGTGCCGGAGGCCGTCGTCGGCGCCGGGACGGTCATCGCGCCCGAGCACGTCACGGCCGCCGTCGACGCGGGCGCGCGCTTCCTCGTCAGCCCCGGCTGGACGCCGCGGCTGCTGGAGTCGATGCGCGGCTCCGGCGTGCCCTTCCTGCCCGGCGTCTCCACCACCTCCGAGGTCGTGGCACTGCTGGAGCAGGGCGTGACGGAGATGAAGTTCTTCCCGGCCGAGGCCGCCGGCGGCACCGCGTACCTGAAGTCGCTCTCCTCGCCGCTCCCCCAGGCCCGCTTCTGCCCGACCGGCGGCATCGACGAGGCCAAGGCCCCCGGCTACCTCGCGCTGCCCAACGTCGGCTGCGTGGGCGGCACCTGGATGCTCCCGGCCGACGCGCTGGACGCGAAGGACTGGCCCCGCGTCCAGCGCCTGGCCGCCGGAGCGGCCGCGCTCAGCCGCTGACCCGGCTCACCGCGTCCGGGCCCGCGTCCCGCTCGCGGGCCCGCGCCCGGCGGGCGAGCACACCGATCGAGGCGAGCGCGACGACGGACAGCACCATGATGTACGCCGACACCGACAGCGAGGTCCCGGTCGCCTCCAGCAGCAGCACCATCATGAACGGCGCGAGCCCGCCGCCGATCACCGCGCTGATCTGGTAGCCGAGCGAGGCGCCGGTGTACCGCATCTCGGCGGTGAACAGCTCGGCGAACAGGGCCGCCTGGGGCCCGTACATGATGCTGAGGAAGCAGCTGGCGACGAACGAGCCGAGCCCCAGCAGCCACAGCGACCCGGTGTCGATCAGCAGGAAGAGCGGGATCGCCCACACCAGCAGGCCCACCGCGCCCGCCGCGTAGATCCGCAGCCGTCCCACCCGGTCGGAGAGCCAGGCGGCCAGCGGGATCAGCGCCAGCTGGGTACAGCTGACCAGGAGCGAGACGGTCAGCACGGGGAGCCGGTCCATGCCCAGCTCGCGGGTGGTGTAGTCGAGCACCCCGGTGATGAGGATGTAGAACGTCGCCGTGTTGACGGCGAAGGAGCCGCCCGCGAGCAGCACCGTCCCCAGGTGCTCGCGCAGGATGCCGCGCAGCGGCGAGGTCCGCGCGCTCTCCCCCTTCTCCCGCTCCGCCAGGGCCGCCTCGGCCGCGCGGAACTCCGGCGTCTCCTCGACCCGGGTGTGGATGTACCAGGCCAGTACGAGGACCAGTACGCCGACGCCGAACGGCAGCCGCCAGCCCCACGCGGCGAACGCCGGGTCGTCGGTGAGTCCCTCGGCCGCGAGGAAGGCGATGTTCGCCGTCAACACACCGATCGGCACGCCGAGTTGGACGAGGCTGCCGTACAGCCCCCGCTTCCCCTCCGGCGCGTACTCCGTCGCCATCAGCATCGCGCCGCCCCACTGCGCGCCCACCGCGAGGCCCTGGAGCACCCGCAGCAGGACGAGCAGGACCGGTGCCGCGATGCCGATCGTCTCGTACGAGGGCAGCAGCCCGATGGCCGTGGTGGCGACGCCCATGCCGGTGAGCGCCAGGACGAGCATGGGCTTCCGGCCCCGCTTGTCGCCGAGTTGGCCCGCGATGACTCCGCCGAGCGGGCGGGCGAGGAAGCCGACGGCGAAGGTCGCGAAGGAGGCGAGGACGCCGGCGACGGGGTTGGACGAGGGGAAGAAGCGGTCGCCGAGCACGAGGGCGGCGGCGATGCCGAAGATGAAGTAGTCGTACCACTCGACGGCCGAGGCGGCTGCCGCCGCCGTGGCCACTTTCCGACGGCTGCTCGGCGCGCGGCCTGCGCCGTCGGGGGTTGGTGCCGTGTCCATGGCTGCACACTCCGATGGGTGCGGGAGGGGGGCGGCGCCGCGAATTCCGGTGAACGTACCGACCAGCCGGTAGGCGGTCAACACATCGCGCCCCTTTCAGGGGCGCGGGGAACTGCGCCCTCTTGGGGGCGCGGGGAACTGCGCGAACGGCCACGGCGTACGGGGTGGCCCGGTGACGGCATGGAGCACCCCGCGCCGGGGCTGAGGCGCTGCGCTTGCCAGCCCTACGCCTACGGCGCAGTTCTCCCAAGCGGGGCGAGCCCGCGAAAAAAGGGGCGCGGGGAACTGCGCAGAACCCGAGCCACGACGACGCCGCACCCCGCCCACGCAAAAGGCCCCGCACGCGAGGACGCGGCGTGCGGGGCCCGAGCGGTGAGCGATCCGCGGGGAGCGGTCAGCGCAGGTGGCCCGTGTCGTTGAGGAGGCGCAGCGACGCGTTGCCGTCCGCGTAGTACGCGATGGCCGAGAGGGACGCGGCCGAGAGCTCCATCCGGAACAGCGACTCGGCCGGCGCCCCCAGCGCCAGCCGCGCCAGCGTCTTGACGGGCGTGACGTGCGTGACGACCAGCACCGTCTTCCCCGGATACCGCGCCAGCAGCTTGTCCCGGGCGACGGAGACCCGCCGCGCCACGGCGGCGAAACTCTCGCCGCCGCCGGTGGGTTCGGCCTCGGGGGAGGCGAGCCACGCGCCGAGGTCGTCCGGGTACTGCTCGCGCACCTCGGCGAAGGTCAGGCCCTCCCAGGCGCCGAAGTCCGTCTCGCGCAGCCCGTCCTCGGTGCGGACGGGCAGCCCCGTCCGGTCGGCGATGGCCTGCGCCGTCTGCCGGCAGCGCTGGAGCGGCGAGGTGACGATCGCCTGGATGGTGCCGCGCTCGGCGAGTGCCTCAGCGGCGGCGAGCGCCTGGCGCTGCCCCACGGCGGAGAGTTCAGGATCGGAACCCCCGCTTCCGGAAAAACGCTTCTCCGGAGTGAGGACCGTCTCGCCGTGCCGGAGCAGCACGAACGTGGTGGGCGGGCCCAGGTCGGGCCCCCAGCCGCCGGGCCGCACCGCCTGCTGCTGACCGGTGTCCGCCTCGGCGGGCGCGGCCTGGTCGCCGGGCGCCGGGGCGTCCAACGCGGGCGAGGTGCGGTCGAGTTCGGCCGTGGACTCGGCGGGCGACCACTGCTCGCCGCGCTTGCCCGCGTCCATCGCCTCGTTGGCGAGCCGGTCGGCGTGGCTGTTCTGCGCGCGCGGGATCCACTCGTAACGCACCGCGTCCGGCGGGAAGATGCCCTTCGCCTCCGTCGCGAGCGGGCGCATGTCCGGGTGCTTGATCTTCCAGCGTCCCGACATCTGCTCGACGACGAGCTTGGAGTCCATCCGCACCCGGACCGCGGCCTCCGGGTCCAGCTCGTGCGCGGCCCGGAGCCCCGCGACGAGGCCCCGGTACTCGGCGACGTTGTTCGTCGCGACGCCGATGAACTCCGCCGTCTCGCGCAGCGTCTCGCCGGTCGCCGCGTCGAGGACGACCGCGCCGTACCCGGCGGGCCCGGGGTTGCCCCGCGAGCCGCCGTCGGCCTCGACGACGAACGTCCGCCCCGTCGCGCCGGACACCGCCGTCACAGCCCGGATTCCGGCGTGCGGACGAGGATGCGGCGGCAGTTCTCGCAGCGCAGCACCTCGTCGGCGGCCGCCTCGCGGACCTCGTTCAGCTCGGTGATGTTCAGCTCCAGGCGGCAGCCCTCGCAGCGCCGCTGGTACAGCGGGGCCGCGCCGACGCCGCCCTGCTGCTCGCGGATCTTCTCGTACAGCTTCATCAGGTCGGCGGGGACGGAACCGGCGACGACCTCGCGCTCCTTGCGGACCGTCGCGGCCTCGCCGTCGATCTCCTCCAGCGCGGCGTCCCGGCGGGCGATCACCGCGTCGCACTTGCCCTGGACGGACTCGACGCGGCTGGTGAGTTCACCGACGCGCTCCTGCGCGGCCTCGTGCCGCTCCATGACCTCCAGGACGACGTCCTCCAGGTTGGCCTGCCGGTTGGCGAGCGAGGCGATCTCGCTCTGCAGGCTCTCCAGGTCCTTCGGGTTGGTGACCGCGCCGGAGTCCAGCCGCTGCTGGTCGCGGGCGGCACGCTGGCGCACCTGGTCGACGTCCTGCTCCGCCTTGGTCTGCTCGCGGGAGGTGTCGCCCTCCTCGGCCTTGGCGGCGACGAGCAGGTCGCGCAGCTGGGTGAGGTCGCCCTCCAGCGTCTGGATCTCCTCGTGCTCGGGGAGGGTCTTGCGCGTGTGGGCGAGCTGCGTCAGTCGGGTGTCCAGTTCCTGGACGTCGAGAAGGCGGATCTGATCGGCGGGCGCGGCGTTCAGTTGGGGGCTCCTGTGGTGTGTGCGGAGGGGTCGTGGGCGGACGCCGCGTGGGCGGTCCAGGGGTCGGTGACCGTACGGGAGACGTGCGTGCGCAGGCCCCAGCCGTTCCGGTCGGACACCGCGTCGAGCTCGGCGGCCGCCTGCTCGCACCAGGGCCACTCGGTGGCGAAGTGCGCGGCGTCCAGGAGCGCCAGCGGCGTCTGGGCACGGGCCTCGGAGGCGGGGTGGTGCCGCAGGTCGGCGGTGAGGTAGGCGTCGACGCCGGCGGCGCGCACCTGGTCGAAGAGGCTGTCGCCGGAGCCGCCGCAGACGGCGACGGTGCGGATCGGCCGGTCCGGGTCGCCGGCGGCGCGGATGCCCTGCGCGGTCGCGGGCAGCCGGTCGGCGGCGAGCCGCGCCAGCTCCGACAGCCGTACGGGGCGGTCGAGTTCGCAGACCCGGCCGAGGCCGCGCCGCCCCTCGGGGTCGGTGGCGTCCGGCACCAGGGGGCGCAGTACGCGCAGGCCGAGGGCGCCGGCCAGCGCGTCGGAGACGCCGGGGTCGGCGGTGTCGGCGTTGGTGTGCGCGACGTGCAGCGCGATGCCGTTCCTGATCAGGGTGTGGACGACGCGGCCCTTGAAGGTGTCGGCCGCGACGGTCGTGGTCCCGCGCAGGTACAGCGGGTGGTGGGTGACGAGCAGTTCGGCGCCGAGCTCGACGGCCTCCTCGGCGATCTCCTGTACCGGGTCGACGGCGAACAGCACCCGGGTCACCCGGGCGTCCGGGTTCGCGACGTCTCCGCAGACCGTACCGACGGCGTCCCATTGCTCGGCGCGCTCCCGGGGCCAGAGGGTGTCGAGAGCGGTGAGGACATCGGAGAGTGCAGGCACGGGGGAAAGGCTACCTTCCGCCCGCGCCCGCCCGCCGCCGCCCGTCGGGCCGCCGCCCCCGGCGACTCCCGGCACCCCCTGGCCGCGGCCCCCGATGCCCGGGTCACGGCGGGGCCAGCACACGACGGTGGCCGTTTTCAGCCGAATCGGTACGTCTCCATCCCTTTGCGTGAAGGGCTTCAACTCTCGTTGATCGGCCGGAAGTACGAGCCCTAGTTTCCCTCACTGGAGGTGATCGCATCATGACTGCCCGTACCGAGGTCGCTGCCGAAGGTGCCGGAGGGGCCGGAGGTCCCGGAGCTGCCGCAGGGGGAAGGGCAGGGGGGAACACCGGCTTCCGGATCGCGGCCGACCGCTCCTACGCGGCCCGGCTCACCGCCGGACGCAACTCGGCGCCCGGCGGCGGCCGGTACGCCGAGCGCTGGACCCTGGACGGCCCCGAACCGTACGTCGTCCCGCTGCCGGGGCCGCAGCCCGAGGCGGCGGACAGCCAGGTGCTGCCGCTCGCCGACGGCCGGGTGCTCATCGCCCGCCGGGCGACGGGCCACCACCAGTTCGCGCTGCTGTACCCCACCGGGCCCGGCACCGGCGAACTCCCGCTCGGCGCCGTGCCCTCGGAGCGGGTCACCCTGCTCCCGCCCGCGCCCTGCGGCACCCGCGCGTACGCGCTCGCGCACGACGGGGAGGCCCCGGACGGCCCGCGTACCGGGATCTGGCTGGTCGCGGGGAGCCGGTCCGGGCAGCCCGAGCAGGTCGCCGAGGTCGGCGGGGTGTGCGGCGGCGGGGCCTGGCTGGACCGCGAGGGCGCCCTGCTCGCCCTCGACCGCACCTCTCCCGAGGTACGTCCGGGGCAGCACCCGCGCACACTCACCAAGACCGTCGCCGTCGACCTCGCCCGCGGCGGGGAGGTGAGCCCGCTGCTCCAGATCACCGACGACAGCGACGACCGGCTGCTGACCGCCGACCCGGACAGCGGCCTGCTCCTCGTACGCTCCGACGCCCCCGGCGAGGAACGGCTCGGCTGGGGCGTGCTGGGCAGCCACCGTCCCGTCCGCTTCCCCGAGGCGCTGCGCCCGGAGGGGCTGCGGCTGACCCCGCTCGCCGTGCAGCCGGGGCAGCTGCTGATGCCGGAGAGCTGCTCGGTGGCGTTCCGGGTGGACGGGCCCGAGGGGGTGTGGCTGGCCGTGTGGCAGCCCGCGCAGAAGGAGTTGCGGCACCTGCGGGCGCCCGAGGGCTGGGTGCGGGACGCGGCCCTGTGGACGGAGGACGGCGAACTCCGGCTCCCCGTCGCCACCGTGGAACGCCCCTGCGGCCTCGCCCGCCTCCGCACCCCGGCGCCGGCCCCCGCGCGGCACGAGGCGGCGCCGGGTCCGCACGGCACCCCGCCCCCGCCCGCCCCCGCCGAGCCGGACGCCACCGCGCCGCCCGATACCGGCGCGTACGCCGCGCGTCCGGGCGAGGGGGCCGCGTCCCGGTTCGGGGAGGAACGTTCCGACCTCGGCCAACACCGCGTCCCCGGCGAGGAGTCGGGCCCGCCGGCGGGGATGGCCTCCGGTCTCTACGCGGGCATCGCGCCCGGCTCCTCGGGGGCCGCCGCGTTGCACAAACCCGTGTGCAAACCCGTCCCGTTGCAGCAGGCGCCGCTGACCGCCGGGACCGGGTGAGCGATCCCCCGCTTCCTCGCTACACTCTGGCGCGCACGACGGAGCGATGAGATCCACGGAGTTACCTGGTCATGTCCGAGACCCAGACCGACACCCCCGACGAGCAGCCGCGCAGCGGCAAACACCGGGGTCCTGCGGCCACTTCGGAAGAGACCGAGGCAGCCACGCGGGGTCGTCACCGCCGTCCCGCGCAGGACACGGGACAGGTGAGCGGCGCCGCCTGACGCGGACCCGTCGGCCCGCGCCGTGGCCCCGTCCGCCGGAGGTTCTCCTCCGCCGGGCGGGGCCACGGCCGCGGGTGCCCCTCGCCCCCCGGCTCTTCCGCTCCCCCGGACTCCCCCGCGCTCAGGCGCCCTTGCGCAGGGCCAGGACCTCGGCCGCGGCGAAGTTCTCCTTCTCCGGGCGCTCCGCGAAGTACGGGGTCAGCCGCCGGTCCAGCTCCTCGTGCGTGAAGGTCTCGCCCTCCGCGTCGAACTGCGCGGCCACCCTGGGCCGTTCCAGCAGCGCCACCATTCCGCCGTGCACCACCAGCACCTGCCCGTTGACCCGCGCCGCCGCCGGTGACGCGAGGTAGCCGACCAGCGGGGCCACGTGCTCGGGTGCCAGCGGGTCGAGCCCCTCCTTGGGCACCTCGAAGCCCTGGAAGACGTCCTCCGTCATGCGGGTGCGGGCGCGCGGGCAGATGGCGTTGACCGTCACCCCGTACTTGGTCAGCGCCGCCGCCGTCGAGGTGGTGAGGCCGACGATGCCGCCCTTGGCCGCCGCGTAGTTGGGCTGTCCGGCGGAGCCGGCGAGGAAGGATTCGGAGGAGGTGTTGACGATCCGCCCGTACACCGGGCCGCCCGCCTCCCGCGAGGCCGCGCGCCAGTGTGCGGCGGCGAAGTGCGTGGTGTTGAAGTGGCCGCGCAGGTGGACGCGGATGACGGAGTCCCACTCCTCCTCGCTCATGGAGAAGACCATCCGGTCGCGGAGGATGCCCGCGTTGTTGACCAGGATGTCCAGGGAGCCGTAGGTGTCGACGGCCGCGGTGACCAGCTCGCGGGCCTGCTCGGTGTCGGCGACGTCCCCGACGTGCGCGGTGGCCCGGCCGCCCGCCTCCCGGATCTCCGCCGCCACCTGCTCGGCCGGTGCGGCGGACGCCTCGCCCGAGCCGTCCCGGCCCGGCTGGCCGAAGTCGTTGACGACGACGTTCGCGCCGAGCCGTGCCAGCTCCAGGGCCTCCACCCGGCCGAGCCCGCGGCCCGCGCCGGTGACGACTGCGGTCTTCCCCTGCAAAGACATGTACCCGAATCCCCTCTGACGGTGCGTGACGGTTCCCGGACGCGGGCTCAGATCGTGACGCAGGTGCGCAGGGACACTCCCGAACGCATCTGGTCGAGCGCGTCGTTGATCTCGTCGAGCCGGACGCGGTGGGTGATGAGCCCTTCGAGGTCGACGCGTCCCGCGCGCCACAGCGCGATCGCGCGGTCGTAGGAGCGCAGCACGTCCCCGCCGCCGTACATGGAGGGCAGGATCCGCTTCTCGTCGAAGAACAGCTCGAACATGTTGATCTGGAGGTGGTCGTCGAGCGCGCCCGCGCCGACGACGCAGAGCGTGCCGCCGCGCCGCGTCGTCTCGTACGCGGTGCGCGCGGTCGCGGACTTGCCGACGACCTCGAAGACGTAGTCGAAGCCCTCGTCGGCGGTCAGCCGTCGCTTGGCGTCGGCGAGTTCCCCGGGCGAGGCGGCCTCCGTCGCGCCGAAGCGCAGCGCCGCCTCCCGCCGGGACTCCACCGGGTCGACGGCGACGACCTGCGCGGCCCCGGAAGCGCGCGCCCCCTGGACGGCGCTGATGCCCACACCGCCGCAGCCGATCACGGCGACGGACGAACCGGCCTCCACCCGCGCGGTGTTGAACACCGCGCCGAGCCCCGTGGTGACCCCGCAGCCGATCAGCGCGGCGACGTCGTAGGGCAGGTCGTCCGGGATCGGCACGGCGCAGGCCGCGTCGACGACGGTCTCCTCGGTGAAGGTGCCGGTCCCGGCGAAGCCGAAGACGTCCTGACCGCCGCCGGAGCGCTTGAAGTTGGGCGTTCCCGCGTTCATGAACCCGGTGAGGCACAGGTGGGTCTGCCCGCGCTTGCAGGAGGGGCAGGTACGGCAGGCGGGGAGCCAGCTGACCAGCACCCGGTCCCCCGGCGCGAGACCGGTCACGCCCTCGCCCGTCTCCAGCACCTCGCCGGCGCCCTCGTGCCCCGGGACGACGGGCGCGGGCTGCGGCAGCACGCCGTTCATCGCGGAGAGGTCCGAGTGGCAGAGCCCGGCGGCACGCATCCGGAGCCGGACCTTCCCGGGCCCGAGGCCCACCGTCTCGACGTCGTCGAGGACTTCGAGCTTGTCCTGTCCTGTCTCGTGCAGTACGGCTGCGCGCACGGGGCGGCTCCTTCTGTGCGTTCCGGGACGTTCCTTCTCTGTGCGCTCTTCTCCGGGGGCGTCCGCGCCGCGCCGGTTCAGTCGTGGGTGACGACGGTGTCGGCGAGGACCGGGGCCTCGTCCCGCTCGACGGCGGTGACGGTCACCTGGATGCGGTCCGCCGCCTGCCGCCACATGCGCACGCGCAGGGTCTCGCCGGGGTAGGCGACTCCGGCGAAGCGGGTGCCGTAGCCGCGGACCCGGGCGACCTCGCCGTCGAGCGCGGTGTCGACGACGGCCTTCAGGGTCATGCCGTAGCTGCACAGGCCGTGCAGGATCGGCTTGTCGAAGCCCGCGAGCCGGGCGAAGGCGGGGTCGGCGTGCAGCGGGTTCCAGTCGCCGGAGAGCCGGTAGAGCAGGGCCTGTTCCTCCCGGACGGGCCGGTCGACCACGTGGTCGGGCGCGCGTTCGGGGACCTCCAGCCGCTGGGACGGGCCGCGTTCGCCGCCGAAGCCGCCCTCGCCGCGGACGAAGATCTGCGCGTCGGCCGTCCACAGCGGGCCGTCCGCGTCGGCGGCCTCGGTGCGCAGCACGATCACCGCGGCCTTGCCCTTGTCGTAGACGGCGGCGACGCGCGAGGTCAGTTCGGCCTCGCCGTCGACCGGTACGGGCCGGTGCGTCTCGACGTTCTGGGAGCCGTGCAGGACGGCGGCGAGGTCCACGTCGATGCCGGGTGCGCCCATCCCCCCGACGACGCCCATCCCGGCTCCCGCGACGGTGGCGAAGCTGGGCAGGACGTGCAGTTGGCTCTCCAGCGTGTAGCGCAGCTCGCGGGGGTCCGTCGCGGGGACGCCCGCACCCAGGCCCAGGTGGTAGAGCTGCACGTCCTTGTGGCCCCAGCTGATCGTGGTCCGGCGGGGTTCGGCGGCGAGTGCCTTCTCGGCGTCGATGGGCATCGGGGCAACGCTCCTCGGATCAGCGGCGACGGCGCGGGGGAAGACTCCGGCCCGGCCGTCCGCACCGTCGGTCGGGCCGGAGTCGTACCTGAGCGGCGAGAAAGCCCCCCGAACGAGAACACGTTCTCACCGGTGGAACCTGTATAACGCACGCCCCGGTACTTGGGAAGCCCCCTGACGCCCCGTCAGAAATGCGCTGCCGCCGCCGTCCCGAAAGCCGGGACGGGCTCAAGTCCGCAGGTGGGAAGCCCCGTTGAGATCCAGCACCGTGCCCGAGCTCCACTCGGCGCGCGGCGAGGCGAGCCACAGCACCGCGTCCGCGATCTCCTCGGGCCGCGCCACCCGCCCGTACGGGCTCTGCGCCCGGATCGCCTCGCCCTCGGCGCCCTCCAGCCGGTGCGCGACCCGCTCCGTCGCGAAGAAACCGGGCGCCACGGACGCGACGCCGATGCCGTACGGGGCCAGCGCCACGGCCAGCGACTGCCCCATCGCGTGCACCGCGGCCTTCGTCGCGCCGTACGCCGGGTGGTCCGGCTCGCCGCGGAAGGCGCCGCGCGAACCGATGTTGACGATCCGGCCGCCCCCGCCCTGCTCGATCATGTGCGCCGCCGCCCGGTGGCTCAGGTACGCGCTGCCCAGGAGGTTCACCGCGGTGTGCCGCTGCCACGCCTCGGCCCACTCCTCGTAGCCGCAGGAGGCGGGCGGATGCGGGGTGTTGACGGCCGCGTTGTTCACCAGGACGTCGATGCCGCCGAGCGCCGCTGCCGCCTCGGCCACCAGCCGGGCGGCGTCCGCCGGGTCGGAGACGTCGGCGCCGATCAGCGCGTGCCCCGTGCCGGGGAGGCTCGCGAGGGTCTCCTCCGCCTCCTCGCGGCGGGTGCCGTAGTGCACGGCCACGGTGTCGCCGTTGCGCGCGAACTCCCGTGCCAGCGCCCGGCCCAGGCCGCGCGAGGCACCGCTGACGAGCACCCGGCGGCCCGTCGCGGGGAAGCGCGGGGCGGCCTCTCCGGGGTGCTCAGCCGCGGGCGGTTCCGGGGACCGGGGCCCCGCCGTCGTCCCCGGCCGGTCCACCTGTACGTCCGTCCCCGTCGCGTGCGTCCCGCTCATGTCCGTCCTCGTCGCCGTGCCGCTGCCCGTCGTGCGTGTGCGCACCGGGCCTGTGCTCCTGGGGCTTCTGCTCGCCCTGGCGCGGCTCATGCGGAATCCGGCCGTCCGGCTGCTCCTCGTGCGGGGGCTCGTGCGGGGGCTCCTCCGCCTCCGCGCGCGGCAGGAAGAAGAGCATGCCGACGAAGCACACCGCCAGCACCGAGGCGCTGGTGAGGAACGCCTGCCCGTAGCCGGAGGCGAGCGCGGCCGGGCCCTCCTCCCCGCCGCTGTGCGCCACCGCGACCGTCGAGAGCACGGCGAGACCGAGCGCGCCGCCCATCGTGCGCGAGGTGTTGACCAGGCCCGAGACGAGCCCCGCGTCGCCCGAGGAGACACCCGAGGTCGCCACGGCGGCCAGCGGGGTGGAGGCGAGACCGGCGCCGAACGCCAGCAGGACGCCCGGGCCGAGCACCGTCCCCGGATAGCTGCCGCCCGCGTGCATCCCGCTCTGCCAGAGCGCGCCCGCGGCGGCGAACAGGACGCCCGTCAGCGCCAGGCGCTTCGCGCCGAAGGCGTGCATCAGCCGGGGCGCCGCCTTCGAGCCGATGATGATGCTCGCCGACTGCGGTATGAAGCCGAGGCCCGCCTGGAGCGGCGAGTAGTCCAGCACCTGCTGCATGTACAGCGAGACGAAATACCACATGGAGAACATCGCCAGGCCGCAGACGAACATGGCCGCGTTCGCCGCCGACACCGTCCGCAGCCGGAACAGCTTCAGCGGCACCAGCGGCACCGCCGTCCGGTGCTCCACCAGGACGAACACCGCCAGCAGCGCCAGCCCCGCGGCCAGCGGAACCAGCGAGGCGGCGGAGGCCCAACCGGCCGTCTCCGACTGGACGATGCCGTACGCGAGCGCGCCGAGACCGCCGGTGACGAGGACCGCGCCCGGCACGTCCAGCTTGCGCCGCGCCGCGCCGTCCCGGGTCTCGGTGACCCACAGCGCCGCGGCGATCAGCACCAGCGCGCCGATCGGCACGTTGATCAGCAGCACCCAGCGCCAGGAGAGCGCCTCCGTCAGCACTCCCCCGACGAGCCCGCCGGCCGCCCCGCCGCCCGCGCCGACGGCCGTCCAGGTGCCTATCGCGCGGGTGCGGGCCCGGCCCTTCGGGAAGGAGGTGGTGAGGATCGTGAGCGTCGCGGGCGCGAGGACGGCGGCGCCCGTGCCCTGCACGGCGCGGGCCGCCAGCAGCTGCCAGGGCTCCTGCGCCAGCCCGCCCGCGAGGCTCGCCGCGGTGAACAGCCCGAGCCCGGCGAGGAAGACGCGCTTGCGCCCGAAGAGGTCCGCCGTCCGCCCGCCGAGCAGCAGGAACCCGGCGAAGGTCAGCGTGTAGAGATTCACCACCCACTGCAGTCCGGCACCGCTCAGCCCCAGGTCGGCGCGCATGGACGGCAGCGCGACGTTGACCACCGAGACGTCGAGCACGACGAGGAACTGACCGGCACACGCGGCGAGAACCACCGCCCACAGATGGGCGGGAGCGCCGCGACGCTCTGTCGGGGACGCGGCGGTGGACGCGGGTGTGCCGGGTTCTGGAGACGTTCGGAC
The DNA here is from genome assembly GCF_012726235.1 of Streptomyces sp. HNM0574. Lineage (GTDB taxonomy): Bacteria > Actinomycetota > Actinomycetes > Streptomycetales > Streptomycetaceae > Streptomyces. The sequence goes on along the minus strand of NZ_JAASAH010000016.1, from coordinate 42,132 downwards.
CATGACCGACATGCTCGCACCCGGCACCGACACCGCACAGCGGGATGTTCGGCGTACGCCCCGTCCGCCGGGGTCCTAGGACCCGCTCCTCCGGAAGGCCGATCCGCCCCGGAACGCGGCCCGCGCCGGACGCGGGTCAGAGGGCCATCTCGACCGGGACGACGGCAAAGCCGCGGTCCAGCAGCCGGGGCAGGTACTGCTCCAGCGACCTGGCCGTCTGGGTCCGTTCGCCGCCGCCGTCGTGGGCCAGCACGATCGCGCCGGAATCCGCGCTGCGCAGCACCCGGGAGCGGATCGCGTCCACCCCGGGCCGCTGCCAGTCGGCCGTGTCCACGGACCAGCCCACCGGCTCCATGCCCAGCCCGGCGCACACCCGCAGCGAGGCGCGGTCCCAGGCACCGTACGGGGCGCGGGCCAGGTGCGGCGGGACGCCGAGGGTGCGGTGGATCAGCTCGCTGGTGCGCCCCAGCTCGTCCCGGACGCCCGCGGGCGCGAGCCGGGTCAGGTCGGGGTGGCTCCAGGTGTGGTTGGCGACGACGTGCCCGTCCTCCGCGATCCGGCGGACCAGGTCCCGGTGCCGCGCGGCGCACTCGCCGAGGACGAAGAACGTGGCCTGCGCCCCGTACCGGCGCAGCACCCGCAGGATCGCGGGGGTGTGCACCGGGTGCGGGCCGTCGTCGAAGGTTAGCGCGATGCGCCTGCCGGGACGCGGGAGGGTGCGGTGCGCCCGCTCCCGCACGAAGGTCGGCGGGCGCGTGCCGGCCGCGCCGGTGCGGCCCCGCGCGGCGCCCGCGAAGGCGCGGGTGCGGTGGGCGGGCGGGCGCGCGGCGGCGGCCGGGGCCGCGGCCGCGCGGGCGGAGGTGCCGGGCGCGCGGCCCGGGGCGGCGGCGCCGCGGAGGGCCCGGCCCCCGGTCGGGTCGTGGCCGCCCGCCGGCAGGCCGGCGACGAGGGCCCAGACACCCGCGGCACCGGCGCCGACGGCACCGGTGAGCACGGCTCGGCGCGAGCGGACGGAGGCCCGGGACGCGGTGCCGGGCGCGGGCCGGGAGGAGACCCCGGAGGATTTGTCGTACTGCATGACTTACTGGTCTCACGGCCCGCGGGCCCGTGCGGACACCGACACCGGCCGGGCCCCAAGTCCCTCCGCACGCCCTTCCCCGCGTGCCGATCGCCCGCCGGGGGCTAGGGTCGATGGGTTGGCCGGGGGCCGGTTCAGGCGGGGACGCCGGCCAGGTCCGAGGGGTCGGTGTTGGCGCCGCACAGGACGACGCAGATCCGCTCGCCCGGCTCGGGTGCGTACCGGCCCGAGGTCAGCGCGGCCAGGGCCGTGCCCGCCGCGTGCTCCACCGCCAGCCGCCGCCCGTCCCACAGCGCCCGACGGGCCGCCGCGACGGCCTCGTCCGGCACCAGCAGGGAGCGCACGTCCGGGCTCAGCGCCCGCTCCAGCGCGGTGCCGGAGACGCGGCGGGCGCCGAGCGAGTCGGCGGCGACGGAGTCGACCGGCACGTCGACCGGCTCCCCGGCGCCGATCGCCGCGTTCAGCGCCCGGCAGTGCTCCGGCTCGACGGCGAGGACCCGGACGCCGTGCTCCCGCGCCGCCGTCGCCACCCCGGCGAACAGGCCGCCGCCACCGACCGCGACGACGACCGTGTCGAGCTCCGGCAGGGCCGCGTGGACCTCCTCCATCAGCGTGCCCGCGCCCGCGGCGACCAGCGGGTCGTCGTACGCGTGCGCGGCGAGCGCGCCCGTCTCCTCGACGTACCGCCGGGACGCCTCCTGCGCCTGCGCGTACTCCGTGCCCGTCTGCCGCACCTCGGCGCCGAGCGCGCGCAGCCTGCCGACCTTGACCGCGGGGGCGGTCTCGGGGACGAAGACGACCGCGGGGACGCCGTGCCGCGCGGCGGCCCAGGCGCAGGCCAGACCCGCGTTGCCGCCGGAGGCGATGACCACCCCGGCGTCCGTCAGGGTGCCCGAAGCGCGGTGCGCGGAGAGGAAGTTGAGCGCCCCGCGCGCCTTGAACGAGCCGGTGTGCTGGAGGAACTCCTGCGCCAGCCACACCCGTGCCGTGTCCCCGGCGGACCCGGCGGACCCGGCGGCATGGAACTCGCCGGGGTCGGCGGGGCAGAGCGTCAGCGGGCGGGTGTGTCCGGCGATCCGGGCCGCGGCGGCCGTCACGTCGTCGTAGCGGAAGGTCACGGGGGTGCGCTCCAGGTGGCGTTCGGGGCCGGTCGGGCGTGACGGATCCTCACCCGCAGCCGCGCCCCCGGGCAACCGCGTCCGCTCAGCGGTAGTCCTCCGTGCGGGCCGGCAGGCCCTTGTCCTGGACCTCGACGAGGTACCGCCAGGCGTCGGGGCTGCTGCCGTCGACGTCGGTGAACCCGTAGACCCCGGCGAGGCCGCCGCTGGAGAGCGACTGGCCGTTCCAGCGGGCCACTTCGGGGTCGGCGACGGCCCGGCCGACGTAGCGCGGGGTCTCGGAGATGCCGAAGTGCGGTTCCGTGGCCAGCCCGTCCCGCCAGGTCTCCTCCGTGACGCCGAAGTGGTCGAGCATCATCTCCGAGCGCAGCCAGCCGGGGGTGAGCGCCACGGCCGTCGCGCCGCGCGGACCGAGCTCGTGCCCGAGCGCGAAGCCGGTGCGCAGGACGGCGGTCTTGGCGAGGTCGTAGTAGAAGGAGACGCGGTAGTTCTCGCGGTTGTACTCGGCCGTGCCGTCGGTGACCTCGACGACGAGGCCACCCGGGTTCCGCAGCAGCAGCGGCAACGCGTAGCGGCTGGTGATCAGGTGGGTGTCGACGGCGAGCCGGAGGATCCGCAGCCCCTTGTCCACGTCGTACTCCCACAGCGGGGTTTCCCACTCGGTGAGCAGCTCGCCGCCCCAGATGTCGTTGACCAGGACGTCCAGCCGCCCCTGCTCCTCGTCGATCCGCTGGACGAGGGCGCGCACCTGCTCGCGCTCCAGATGGTCGGCGGGGACGGCGACGCCCCGCCCGCCCGCGGCCGTGACCAGCTCGGCCGTCTCCTCGATCGTCTCGGGGCGGTCGTACTCCGAACGCCGCTCCCGGGTACTGCGGCCCGTCACGTACACCGTGGCGCCCGCGGCGCCGAGTTCGACGGCGATGCCGCGGCCCGCGCCCCGGGTGGCCCCGGCGACCAGGGCCACCCGGCCCGTCAACGGCCTGTCCTCGCTCATGCGCTCCGCCTCCCGCTCGGTCCTGCCCCCGCGCCGGACATTGTGGTGCCCGCCACCGACAGCGCGGGGGCGCGCAACGCGTGCGCCGCGCGCCCGGAGGCCGGTTCAGCGGCGCAGGACGGTGACCACGGCGGCGCCGCCGAGGCCGATGTTGTGCGCCAGACCGACACGTGCCCCGTCGACCTGGCGCGCCTCGGCCTCGCCGCGCAGCTGCCAGACGAGTTCGGCGCACTGGGCGATGCCGGTCGCGCCGAGCGGGTGCCCCTTGGAGATGAGCCCGCCGGAGGGGTTGACGACCCAGCGCCCGCCGTACGTCGTCGCCCCGTCCTCGACGAGCTTGCCCGACTCGCCCTCGCCGCACATGCCGAGCGCCTCGTAGGTGAGCAGCTCGTTGACGGAGAAGCAGTCGTGCAGCTCGACGACGTCCACGTCCTCGATGCCGAGCCCGGACTCGGCGAAGGCGCGGGCGCCCGCCTCCCGCGACATCGGCCGGCCGACGACGTCGATGCACGAGCCCGAGGCGAAGGACTCCTCGGTGTCGGTGGTCATCGCCTGCCCGGCGATCTCCACCGCCCGCCCCCGCAGCCCGTGTTCGTCGACGAAACGCTCGGAGACGACGACGGCCGCGGCGGCGCCGTCCGAGGTCGGGGAGCACTGGAGCTTGGTCAGCGGGTCGTGGATCGTGCGGGAGGCGAGGATGTCCTCGCGGCTGTGGACGTCCCGGAACTGCGCGTACGGGTTGTGCGCCGAGTGCCGGTGGTTCTTCTCGCCGACGGCGGCGAGCTGGGCCGGGGTGGTGCCGTAGCGCTCCATGTGCTCGCGGGCCGCGTTGCCGAAGATCTGCGCGGTGGGCGGGGACATCTCGAAGCCGTGCCCTGCCGCCATGACGCCGTAGTGCCGGGCCACCGGTGAGGTCTTGAAGTCCCCTCCGTCGCTGCCGCCGCCGAGCGCGCCCTTCTTCATCTTCTCGAAGCCGAGCGCGAGCACGCAGTCGTTGAGCCCCGAGGCGACGAACTGCCGGGCCATCATCAGCGCCGTGGAGCCCGTCGCGCAGTTGTTGTTGACGTTGTAGACGGGGATGCCGGTGAGCCCGAGGGTGTACACCGCGCGCTGCGCCGCCGTGGACGCCTGGTAGCAGTACCCGACGGGCGCCTGCTCGACGAGCGCGTACGGAATCCCCGCGTCCGCGAGCGCGGCCCCGCCCGCCTCCTCGGCCATGTCCCAGTACTGCCAGTCGCGCGATTCGGGCTTCTCGAACTTCGTCATCCCGACGCCGACGACGAATGCCTTGCCGCTCATGGATTGCCTCCAGGGGACGGGAGTTGGGGCGGAGGAGCTCAGGTGAAGGGGCGCGGTTCCGGGTCGCGGGGCAGCCCGAGGAGCCGCTCGGCGACGACGTTGAGCTGCACCTGGGTGGTGCCGCCCGCGATGGTCAGGCACCGGGACATCAGGAACCCGTGCACCGCGCGCCGTGCCTCGCCCTCGGCCGACGCGCCCTGCGGGCCGAGGAGTTCGAGCGCGAGCTCGGCGACGCGCTGCTGGTGCGGGGTCTGGATCAGCTTGCGTACGGAGGCGCCGGCGCCCGCGTCCGCGCCGGCGACCTGCCGGAGCGTGGTCCGCATGCCGATGCAGGCGAGCGCGTGCGCCTCGGCGGCGAGCGCGCCGACCCGGGCCTGCACCGAGCCGTCGGCCTCGCCCGCCCGGGCGATCAGGGCTTCGAGGCCGTGGTCGAAGGTCATCTGGTCGGCCATGTGCACGCGTTCGTTGCCGAGGGTGTGCCGGGCGACCTTCCAGCCGTTGTCCACCTCGCCGACGACGGCATCGGCGGGCAGCCGCACGTCGTCCAGGTACACCTCGTTGAAGAGCGCGTCCCCGGTGATCTCCCGCAGCGGCCGGACGTCGATGCCGGGGGTGTTCTTCATGTCGACGAGGAAGTAGGTGAGCCCCTGGTGCTTGGGCGCCCCGGGGTCGGTCCTGGCCAGGAGGATGCCCCAGTCCGCCCACTGGGCCGCCGAGGTCCACACCTTCTGCCCGGTGACGCGCCAGCCGCCGTCCTCGGTGCGTTCGGCGCGGGTGCGCAGCGAGGCGAGGTCGGAGCCGGCCTCCGGCTCGGAGAACAGCTGGCACCACAGGACGTCGCCGCGCAGCGTCGGCACGAGGTGCCGCTCGCGCTGCTCCTCCGTCCCGTAGGCGAGCAGCGAGGGGACGACCCAGGTGGCGATGCCCAGGTCGCTGACCTTGACCCCGGCGGCCCGCAACTCCTGCTGCACGGCGAGCTGTTGGACGGGTCCGGCGCCGAGCCCGTACGGCTCGGGCAGGTGCGGTGCGGCGTAGCCGGTGGGGGCGAGGGCGCGGCGGGCCGCGGCGGGGTCGAGTCCGGCGGCCGCGGCGAGCGCCTCGCGCGCGGCCTCGCGGTGCGGGCCGGCCTCCGGCGGCAGTTCGAGCCGCAGCTCGCGCCGTACGCCCTCGGAGGCGAGCCGCACGGCGCGCAGCTGGTGCGCGCTGCCGGGGCCGAGCTGCTGCCGGACGGCGAGGGCGCGGCGGAGGTAGAGGTGCGCGTCGTGCTCCCAGGTGAAGCCGATGCCGCCGAGGATCTGCACGCAGTCCTTGGCGCAGCCGAACGCGGCCTCCAGCGCGCTGCTCGCGGCGAGCGCGGCGGTGAGCGAGCGGACCCGCGGGTCGTCCTCGCCGGCGGCGCGGGCCGCGTCCCAGGTGAGCGCGCGGGCCTGTTCGAGCCGGACGAGCATGTCGGCGCACAGGTGCTTGATCCCCTGGAACTGGCCGATCGGCCGCCCGAACTGCTCGCGCACCCGCGCGTGTCCGGCCGCCGTCTCCACCGCCCAGGCGGCGATCCCGCACGCCTCGGCGCTGTGCAGCACCTCGGCCAGGTCCCGCACGAGGACGCCGTCGACCCCGTCCCCGAGCCGCCGCGCGGCCGGTACGGTCACGCCGTCCGCGGTGACCTCGGCGCAGCCGCGCAGCGGGTCGACGCCGTCCTGGACGCGGATGCCGAGCGCTCCGGCGTCGACGGCGAGCCAGACGGTGCCCTCGGCGGCCTGCGCGGCGACGAGGACGAGGTCCGCCTCACCGGCGCCGGGGACGGGCGGCGCGGTGCCGTCGAGCAGGTACCCGCCCTCGCCCAGGGCGACGGCCGTCATGGCGCCGGGTTCGGTGGCCACGGCGGCGGTCGTCGTGCCGCTCGCGACGGCGCGCAGCAGCTCGTCCGGGCCGCCGCGGCGCAGGAGTTCGGCGGCGAGGACGGTGGGGAGGTAGGGGCCGGGCAGCGCGGCCCGGCCGGTCTCCTCCAGGACGACGGCGAGGTCGAGCAGGGTGCCGCCGCCCCCGCCCGCCCGCTCGGGGACGTGCAGTCCGGTGAGGCCGAGCCCGGCGAGCTCGGGCCAGAAGACGGGGCGCGGGCCCGGGCCTCCGGGGGGCGCGTCGGCCCGCTTGTGGAGCTCCTCGGGCGGGACGGCGCGCGCCGCCCACCCCCGTACGGCCTCCGCGAGCTCCCGTTGTTCGTCGGTGATTCCGATTCCGTTGCCGCTCAGCACAGCCATCGCCATGCCGGGCAGAGTAGAACACGTTTCATTCTGACGGAAGGTCAGCGACGGCCTCCGTCCCCGGCCCCGCCGGCCGTGCGGCAGCATGGTCGCGTCCGCCGCGCGCACCCGCCGCGCGTCACCGCGAGAAGAGGACCCGATGAGCCAGGCCGCCATCCCCGCACCGCAGCCCGAAACCCTCGCCGCCTTCGAGGCGGCGAAGGGCTTCATGCCCGTCGACGAGGGACTGGCGCTGCACGCCGCCGCCGTCGAGGCCACCGGACTCGGCCTGCCGCTGCTGGAGATCGGCACCTACTGCGGGCGCTCCACCCTGCTGCTCGCCGACGCCGCGCGCACGGCCGGGCTCGACGTGCTGTCCGTCGACCACCACCGGGGCAGCGAGGAGCAGCAGCCCGGCTGGGAGTACCACGACCCCGAGGTGGTCGACCCGGCGACGGGGCTGATGGACACGCTGCCCACGTTCCGGCGGACGCTGCACGCGGCCGGACTGGAGGAGCAGGTGATCGCGCTGGTCGGCCGCTCGCCGCGGGTCGCCGCCGCCTGGAGCGGGCCGCTGGGCCTGGTGTTCGTCGACGGCGGGCACACGGACGAGCACGCCACCGGCGACTACGAGGGCTGGGCCCCGCACCTGACCCCGGGCGGACTGCTGGTGATCCACGACGTCTTCCCCGACCCGGCGGACGGCGGCCAGGCCCCGTACCGGATCTACCGCCGGGCGCTGGAGTCCGGGGCGTTCACGGAGGTCTCGGTGACCGGTTCGCTGCGGGTGCTGCGGCGCACCGGCAGCGGGATCTGACCGCTCCGACGAGGGAGACGACCGGCTCCGACGGGGGGAGAGGGGTCCCGGGGAGGGGACCGGCGGTTTTCGGCCAGGCATTAGCATCGACAGCCGTGTCGTACCTCAGCCCCACCCCTCCCCCCACCGGTCCGGACCGCCCGGAGTCCTCGCCCGCACCCGCGTACGGCCGCCGCCGCAGGGCGCCGCTCGTCGTGCTCGCCGGGCTCGTCCCGCTGTGCGTCGTGGCGGGGCTCACCTGGATGCTGGCGAACGGGCCCGAGCAGGGCGGGAGTTCGGGGAAGTCCGGGGAGACCGCCGCGTCCGGCGGCGCGGACCGCGCCACGAAGGAGCGCGCGAAGCCGCTCGCCGGCCGGCACATCGTGATCGACCCGGGCCACAACCCGCACAACAAGGACCACGTCCAGGAGATCGCCCGCACCGTCGACATCGGGACGGACCGCAAGGAATGCGACACCACGGGCACCGCTACCGATTCCGGTGAACCCGAGGCGGAGTTCACCCTCGACCTCGCCCACCGCGTCCGCGCCGACCTGGAGAAGCGCGGCGCGAAAGTGACCCTCACGCACGACGGCGACGTCCCGTACGGCCCCTGCGTCGACGAGCGGGCCGAGGCGGGCAACCGTGCCGGGGCCGACGCCGCCGTCTCGCTGCACGCCGACGGCGCCCCGGCCGGGGCCCGCGGCTTCCACGTGATCGTCCCCGCCCCGGTGCACCAGGGCCGCGCCGACACCCGCGCGGTCGCCGGGCCCTCGCGCGCCCTCGGCACCCGGCTGGCCACCGCCTTCGAGGAGGCCACCGGCGCGCGCCCGGCCGGGTACGCGGGGGACGGCGAGGGCCTGGACACCCGCGGCGATCTCGGCGGACTCAACCTCAGCACGGTGCCGAAGGTCTTCCTGGAGTGCGGCAACATGCGCGACCCGCAGGACGCCCGCGCACTGCTGGACCCCGCCTGGCGCGACCGTGCCGCACGGGGCATCGCCGACGGGCTGCAAGCCCACCTCGGCCGCGCCCGCTGAGCGGCCCGGAACCGCCGGTGACGGGCGGCCGACGGGGCACAACCCGGGAGACCGCGGCCGCTACGCGTCCGTACGATGGGGGGCCACCCCCGGCGCAGACCGCCACCCACACCGACCTCATGAAACCGACTAAGGAACCCACGTGAACATCCGCTCGCTCACCCGAGGCGATGGCGCGGTGATCGGCGCAGCGGTGCTGCTGCTGATCTCCTCCTTCCTGCCCTTCTTCAGCATGGAGGGGCAGTGCAGGGAGGACTGCTCCGTGTCCGCCTGGTCGCCGTCCACCTTCCCGCTGCTGCCGACGGTGCACCTGCTCGCGCTCGTCGCGGCCGGCCTCTTCCTCGCCGGGCGCGCGCTGCCGGAGGGACGCAAGCTCCTCGGGCTCGGATTCGACCGGTGGGCCACCGTGCTGTCCGTGGTCGTCGGCTGGTCCGCGATCTGGTCGATCTTCTCCGCGCTGTTCCCGACCTCCTCGGGTCCGATCGACACCAACAAGTACGTCGGCTTCGGCATCGGCGCCTGGCTGACCCTGATCTTCGCGCTGGTCTTCGCCGCCGCCGGCGCCGCCGGTTCGCTCGTCCCCGCGCTGAAGGCCCCGCTGGTGCCCGCGAGCACGCCGAAGCAGCCGAACGCGTACGGGCAGCAGCCCCAGGGCGGCTACGGCTACCCGGGCGCGGGTGCCCCGCAGCCCGGCGCCCAGCAGCAGCCCGGCCAGCCCGGCGGCTTCGGCGGCACCCAGGGCGGCTACGGCTACCCCGGCGGCCAGGAGCAGCCCGCGCAGGCGCAGCCGGCGCCGGGCCAGGCCCAGCCGGCGCAGGCCACGCAGCAGCCGCAGGCCGCGGCCGACCCGGCGTTCCAGCCGTTCTGGTTCGCCGTGCCGGTGGCCCGCCCGCTGTTCGGCGAGGACGGCTCCCCGCAGCCGGTGGCCGAACTGGCGCCCGGCACCTGGTACCTGGCGGTCGAGCAGCGCGGCCAGGCCCTGGTCGCGCAGACCCAGGACGGCCGCCGCGGCATGCTGCACGACACCTCCGGCATCCAGCGCGGCTGACCGCGTCCGCGCGCACCACGGCCCCTCGCCCTTCCGGGCGGGGGGCCGTTGCCGTACGCTGCCCGGCCTGGACGGACTGATGTGACGTCAGTTCCGGCGGAGCCAAGGGAGGTCCACGGATGCGACTCGGACTGGCACTGGGCTACTGGGGCCGCGGCCCCGACCCACGGCACCTCGAACTCGCCCGCCAGGCCGAGGAGCTGGGCTACAGCTCGGTGTGGACGGCCGAGGCGTGGGGCTCCGACGCCTTCACCCCGCTCACCTGGATCGCCGCGCACACCTCCCGCATCCGGCTGGGCACCGCCGTCGCGCAGATGGCGGCCCGCAGCCCCACCACCACCGCCATGCAGGCGCTCACCCTCGACCACCTCTCCGGCGGGCGGATGATGCTCGGGCTCGGGCTGTCCGGGCCGCAGGTCGTCGAGGGCTGGTACGGCAGGCCGTTCCCCTCCTCGCCGCTGACCCTCACCCGCGAGTACGTCGACGTCGTCCGCCAAGTGCTGCGCCGCGAGGGGCCGGTGGAGCTCGACGGGCGCTTCCACTCGCTGCCGTACGCCGGTGAGGGCGGGACCGGGCTCGGCAAGCCGCTCAAGCCGATCACCCACCCGCTCCGCGCCGACCTGCCCGTACTGCTGGGCGCCGAGGGCCCGAAGAACATCGCGCAGACCACCCGGATCGCCGACGGCTGGCTGCCGCTGTACTGGTCACCCTCGCGCCCCGAGGTCTACGCGCCCTCGCTCACCGAGGCGCCGCCCGGCTTCCTCATCGCACCGATGGCACAGGCCCGGGTCTGCTCCGACGTCGCGGAGGGCCTGCTTCCGGTCAAAGCCATGCTGGGCTTCTACATCGGCGGCATGGGCCACGCCACCAAGAACTTCCACGCCGACCTGATGGCCCGCATGGGCTACGCGGACGAGGCCGCGAAGGTACGCGAGCTGTTCCTCTCCGGGCGCCGCGAGGAGGCCGTGCACGCCGTGCCGGACGCCTTCGCCGACGAGATCTCGCTCGTCGGCCCGCGCGAACGCCTCGCGGAGCGGCTGGAGTTGTGGCGCGAGGGACCGGTCACCGACCTGCTCGTCACCGCAGCCGACCCGCTCACCCTCCGCACCCTCGCGGACCTCGCGCTCTGAACGGACGGGGGCGGCGCCGCACGGCACCGCCCCCGTCCGCCGTCAGCAGCAGTCCGGCGGGAGACCGACGGGCAGCCGGTCGCCGGAGAAGACCTGGACGGTGGCCTCGTCGCCGCCGAGCGCCGCCACGGCCAGCAGCAGCGAGCCCGCCGTCCAGGTGGTGCGCTCCCGGGGCCAGACGACGTCCTCGTCGAACACGTGCCCCGTCCAGTACATGCCGTCCTCGGCGCGCAGGTGCTGGATCCAGGTGAGGATCTCCAGCGCGCGGTCGGACTCGCCCACCGCCCAGAGGGCGAGCGCCAGTTCGGCGCTCTCCCCGCCCGTCACCCACGGGTTGGGGTGGACGCAGCGGACGCCGCGGCCCGGCACCACGAAGGTGTCCCACTGCTCTTCCAGGCGGGCCTTCGCCTCGGGGCCGCGCAGGGCGCCGCCGAGCACGGGGTAGTACCAGTCCATCGAGTAGCGGGACTTGTCGAGGAACCGCTCGGGGTGCCGGCGCACGGCGTGGCCGAGCCAGCCGACGGCCAGCTCCCAGTCCGGCTGCGGCTCGTCGCGGTGCTCGGCCAGCGCCAGGGCGCAGCGCAGCGCCTGGTAGACGGAGGCGGAGCCGGTCAGCAGCGCGTCGGTGACGACGGTGCCGTCGGCCTCGCGCTTCCAGCCGATCTGGCCGCCGGGCTGCTGGAGTCGGAGCACGAAGCCGACGGCGGCGGAGACCACGGGCCACAGCCGCTCCAGGAACGCCTCGTCCCCGGTGGCCAGGTAGTGGTGCCAGACGCCCACCGCGATGTAGGCGCAGAAGTTGCTCTCCCGGCCGGTGTCCGTCGGCCGGTCGGCGGCGCCGTCGTCGTACGCCGCGTACCAGGAGCCGTCGGGCAGCTGGTGCTCGGCGAGCCACAGGTAGGCGGCCTCGGCGCGCTCGTGCTCACCGGCGACGTCGAGGGCCATCGCGGCCTCGACGTGGTCCCACGGGTCCAGGTGGTGGCCGCGGAACCAGGGGATCGCCCCGTCGGCGCGCTGCGCCGCGAGGATGCCGGCGACGGTCTCGGTGGCCTGCTCCGCGGTCAGGACGCCGGGAAGGACGAGCCGTTCGGTGCGCTCCGGGCTCGTCACGCGGTGCCCTCGGACGTGCCCTGAACCGCCGCCTGCGCCACGGGAGTCACCCCGTCGCCGGTGGCGGCCTCGCGCACGGGCGCGTGCGGCTTGGTCGCGTACGCCACGAAGCTCTTGCCGATCAGCGGGTCCAGCGCCCGCTCGGCGACGCGAGTCGCGAGCGGCTTCTTCATGATGTCCCAGACCAGCAGCTTGTGGTACGCGCGGACGGGCAGTGCCTTCTCGTTGTCGACGCCGAAGGCGCACTTGAGCCACCAGTACGGCGAGTGCAGCCCGTGCGCGTGGTGCGTGCCGTACGGGCGGAGGCCGGACTCGCGCATCTTGCGCAGGAGTTCGTCGCCCCGGTAGATGCGGATGTGGCCGCCCTCGACCTCGTGGTACGCGTCGCTGAGCGCCCAGCAGACCTTCTCGGGCCCGTAGCGCGGCACGGTCACGGCCATCCGGCCGCCGGGCTTGAGGACGCGCACCATCTCGGCGAGCACGCCCTTGTCGTCCGGGATGTGCTCCATGACCTCGGAGATGATCACGACGTCGAAGCTGTCGTCCGGGAAGGGCAGCGCGAGCGCGTCGCCCTCCATGGCGGTGGCGGTGGCGCCCGCGGGGGCCTCACCCGCCTCCTCCATGGCCGCGAACCACTTCGCGACCTCCCGGATCTCCTCGGCGTTCTGGTCCAGGGCGACAACGCGCGCGCCCCGCCGGTAGCACTCGAAGGCGTGCCGTCCCGCGCCGCAGCCCAGGTCGAGGACGCGATCGCCCGGGGCGAGCGGGAAGCGGGAGAAATCCACGGTCAGCACGGGGGGTATGCCTCTTCTTTCAGCGGGGGTGACGTGCGGGGGTGTGCGGAGGTACGAGGGGGCGTGCGGGGTGAAGTCGGGTGCCGCCGGGGCGGGTTGGCGCTACCGGCGGACGCGGGGTTGCGCCGCGAGCGCGGCGCGGTAGCGCTCGACGGTGCCGCGCGCCGCCTGCTCCCAGGTGAAGCGGCGCAGCACCCGCTCCCGCCCGTCCGCGCCCAGGCGGGCCCGCAGCCCGGGGTCCTGGAGCAGCCGGGTGAGCGCGGTGGCGAGGGCGTCCGGGTCGCCGGGCGGCACGGCCAGGCAGGTCTCGCCGTCCTTGCCCGCGACCTCGGGGATCGCGCCGCCCGTGGTGGCGACGAGCGGGGTGCCGGTGGCCATGGCCTCGGCGGCGGGCAGCGAGAAGCCCTCGTACAGCGAGGGCACGCAGGCGACCTCGGCCGAGCGGACCAGGTCGGCCAGCTCCGCGTCGCTGATGCCCTTGACGAACTCGACGGCCTCGTCCAGCCCGTGCCGCTTCAGCGCCTCCGCGACGGGGCCCTCCTCGGGACGCTTGCCGACGACCACGAGGTGCGCCTCGGGCCGTCCGGAGCGCACCTTGGCCAGCGCCTCGACGAGGTGCACCAGGCCCTTCAGCGGAACGTCGGCGCTGGAGGTGGTGACGATCCGTCCCGGCACCTCGGCGACGGCCGGGTCGGGCGAGAACAGCCGGGTGTCGGCGCCGATGTGCACGACGTGGATGCGGTCGCCCCGCACCCCGAGCTGCTCGCTGATCTCCTGCCGGGACGAGCCGGAGACGGTGAGCACGGACGGCAGCCGCCGCGCCACCCGCTTCTGCATCCGCGTGAACCCGTACCAGCGGCGCACGGAGGCGCGGCGCCGCCAGTTCGGGGCGGCGTCGAGGTCGAGCTGCCGGTCGACGGTGATGGGGTGGTGGATGGTGGTGACGAGCGGGGCGCCGAGGTCGCCCAACAGGCCGTAGCCGAGCGTCTGGTTGTCGTGCACGATGTCGAACTCCCCGCTGCGCGCGGCCAGATGGCGGCGGGCGCGGAGCGAGAAGGTGAGCGGCTCGGGGAAGCCGCCGGTCCACATGGTGCCGGTCTCCAGCAGGTCGACCCAGTCCCGGTACTCGTCCCGCTTCGGCGTGCGGAAGGGGTCGGGCTGCCGGTACAGGTCGAGGCTCGGCAGCTCGGTGAGCCGCACGCCCTCGTCGAGCACCGGGTACGGCTGGGCGCCGATGACCTCCACGTGGTGCCCGAGCCGGGCGAGTTCACGGGAGAGGTGGCGTACGTAGACGCCCTGGCCGCCGCAGTACGGGTTGCCCTTGTAGGTGAGCAGCGCGATGCGCAGCGGTCCGCCGGCGCCGGCATCGGCTGCCGCACCGGCTGCTGCACTGGCTGCGGGTCTGTCCGCGTCCTGCGTCGCGGCCCCGGTCGGGGGGCCGGATCCGCCTTCGCGTACGGCCTCTGCGGTCACTCGCGGCCCCCTTCTCACTGCACTTTCGCGGGAGCGTAGCCGCTCGCGCTAACCTAGAACAAGTTTCAGGATGCCAAGACTGACCGGATCCTGACCGACCCCCGAGGGCTACGAATTTACCGGCCGGTCACTTCTTGTGAGCAACGGGAGCAGGTGATTCGCACCACCCCGGGGCCACCTGCCAGGATGCGGTCCGTTCCGCAGGCCGCAGACACCGGCCTCCAGCCCGGGACCCTCCCAGCCCGACAGGGCATGAACGCCACGGAAACGGGACTCATGACCACACAGCCCAGGACCGCCGCCCAGTCCGCGTCACCGCCGCTGACCGAACGCCAGGAGGCACGGCGCCGCCGCATACTCCAGGCCAGCGCGCGCCTCGCGCGGGGCGGCGGATTCGACGCGGTGCAGATGCGCGAGGTGGCCGAGTCCTCGGGTGTCGCCCTCGGCACCCTCTACCGGTACTTCCCGTCGAAGGTGCACCTGCTCGTCGCGACCATGCAGGACCAGCTGCAGCAGATGCACACCACCCTGCACAAGCGGCCGCCCTCCCAGCAGGAACCGGCGCAGCGGGTGGCGGAGACGCTGATGCGCGCCTTCCGCGCGATGCAGCGCGAACCGCACCTGGCGGACGCCATGGTGCGGGCGCTGACCTTCGCCGACCGTTCGGTGAGCGCCGAGGTGGACACCGTCTCCCGGCTCACCACCACGATCATCCTCGACGCCATGAGCCTGCGCTCGGCGCCGACCCCCGAACAGCTCTCGGCGGTCCGCGTCATCGAGCACACCTGGCACTCGGCGCTGACCACCTGGCTCTCCGGACGGGCCTCGATCGCCCAGGTGAAGATAGACATCGAGACGGTCTGCCGCCTGATCGACGTCACCGACCCGGCGGGCCGGCCCGCCGACTCCACCGGCGGGAAGGGGCGTTCGGGCTCCGGGAAGCACTGACGGCCGCCCGGCGCCCCCGTACGCGGGGGTGCCGGGACGCCTCAGCCGACGGGGACGAACCGGAGCGGGGTGCCCGGGACCGCCTGGGCCGCCGCGGCCAGGGCCTCCTCGGGGACGACTCCGATCACGGGGTAGCCGCCCGTCACCGGATGGTCGGCGAGGAAGACCACCGGCCTGCCCTCCGGCGGCACCTGCACGGCGCCGAGTGCCATGCCCTCGCTGGGGAGTTCGCCCTCCCGCGCCCGCTCCAGGACCGGGCCCTCCGTCCGCAGCCCGATCCGGTTGCTCGCCGGGGAGACCCGGTAGGTGCCGGTGGCCAGGGTCCGCAGCGCCCCGTGGGTGAACCAGTCGGCGCGCGGGCCCGGGACCAGGGGCAGGACGAGTTCGCGGGGCGGCGCGGCCCAGGGTGCCGCCTCGGCCGGGGCCGCGGGGGCGCCGGGGCGCGCCGGGCCCAGCGGCAGCACGTCGCCGTCGCGCAGGGGTGCGGGGCCGAGCCCGGAGAGCAGGTCGGTGGCCCGGCTGCCGAGTTCCGCTTCCGCCTCCGCCCCACCGTCGAGGCCGAGGTAGCTGCGCAGCCCGTGCGCCGCGTGCCCCACCTCGACCACGGCACCGGCCGGCACCCGGAACGGGACGCCCCAGGGCGACGGGCGCCCGTCGACGGTCACCGGGCAGGGGGCGCCGGTGACGACGGCGCGCAGCGCCGAACCGGCCCGCAGGGCACAGCCGTTGAGGGTGGTCTCCAGGGTGGCGGCGGTCTCCGGGTTGCCCAGGAGGCGGTTGGCGAGCCGGTGCGCGGGCGCGTCGAGCGCGCCCGAGCGCGGGACGCCGAGGTGCGCGTGCCCCGGCCTGCCCAGGTCCTGGACGGTGGTGAGCGCCCCGGCCCGGACGACCTCGGCCGTGCGCGGGGCCGCCCCGGCACGGGCCGCGGGCAGCGGTACGGCTGCTTCGGCGGTGCGGGTCCCGGTGCTCACGGGCGCTCCTCCCCCGGGCCGGACGCGCGGCGCCGTCCCGGTTCCGTTTCGGGTTCCGCTTCGGTCCGGGTCTGCGCAGCGACCGGGACGAAGCGGACATGCGTGCCGGGGGCCAGGAGCGCCGCGGGGCTGCGGCCCGTGTCCCACAGGGTGGTGCCGACGGCGGTGCCGATGAGCTGCCAGCCGCCCGGCGAGGAGCGCGGGTAGACGCCGGTGTACCCGCCCGCGAGGCCGACCGCGCCCACCGGCACCCGGGTGCGCGGGCTGGAGCGGCGCGGCACGTGGTACTTCTCGTCCAGCCCCGTCAGATAGCCGAAGCCGGGCGCGAACCCGCAGAAGGCGACGCGGAATTCGGTCGCCGCGTGCAGCCGCCCGACCTCCTCGGGGGCGACGCCCCACAACCCGGCCACCTCGGCCAGGTCCGGGCCGTCGTAGCGGACCGGGATCTCCACGGCACGCGCCGCGTCCCGCACCAGCGGCGGGACCTGCCAGTGCGGGAGCTGCGCGGCCAGCGCGGCGGGGTCGGCGAGCCCGTCCAGCAGGACGGTGCGGGCGCCGGGGACGATCTCCCGGGCGGCCGGGAGGCTGCCGTCGGCGCGGCGGCGCAGCACCTCGGCGTGGAACGCCTCGGCGGCCTCGGCGGTGGGGAGCTCGACGAGCAGGCCGTGCCGGCCGACCGGCAGGACCACCGGCGCGTCCGGCGCCTCGCGGTTCACGCGAAGGCCCGCACGGTGACGCCGGCCGAGGCCAGTTCGGCCCGGACCCGTCCGGCGAGGGCCGCGGCGCCCGGGGTGTCGCCGTGCACGCAGAGCGAGCGGGCGCGGAGCGGGAGCGCGGCGCCGTCCGCCGAGGCGACCTCACCGTCACGGGCGATGCCGACGGACCGCTTGATCACCTCGTCCGGGTCGTGCACCACCGCGTCCGGCTCGGTGCGGGGGACGAGGGTGCCGTCGGGGCGGTACGCGCGGTCCGCGAACGCCTCCTCGACGACGGGGAATCCGGCCCCGGCCGCCGCCTCGTGCAGCCGCGAACCGGGCAGCCCGAGCACGGGCAGCGGCTCGCCGCCCGCCAGGCGTACGCCCTCGACGACGGCGGCGGCCTGCTCGGCGTCGCGCACCGTCCGGTTGTAGAGCGCGCCGTGCGGCTTGACGTAGGAGACGCGGGACCCTGCGGCGCGGGCGAAGATCTCCAGGGCGCCGATCTGGTAGGCGATTTCGGCGGCCAGCTCGGCGAACGGGACGTCCATGGCGCGGCGGCCGAATCCGGCCAGATCACGGTAGGAGACCTGGGCGCCGATGCGTACCCCGCGCTCGGCGGCGAGCTCGCAGACCCGGCGCATGGTGGCGGGGTCGCCGGCGTGGAAGCCGCAGGCGACGTTGGCGCTGGTGACCGAGGACAGCAGGGCCTCGTCGTCGGTGAGCCGCCATCGCCCGAAACCCTCGCCGAGGTCGGCATTGAGGTCGATCATCCGAAACATTTGAAGCAACGTACGGCGTTGTTCAACAATCTGGCAAGAGCTGTGTTGTCTCCTCGGCTTTTCTCGGCTTGACTGACGCCCAGCACCCGCCCCGGGAGATGACGATGACCGCCGACACCGCCCTTCCGCTGTCCGAACTGGCCGCCGACCGCGCCCTGCTGGGACGCACCAGCACGGCCGAACGCGTGGCGGGCATCCTGCGGGAACGCATCGCGCAGGGCCTCTTCCGGCCCGGCGCCCGGCTCTCCGAGGAGCGCATCGGCCGCACCCTCGGCGTCTCCCGCAACACCCTGCGCGAGGCGTTCCGGCTGCTGACCCACGAGCGGCTGCTGGTGCACCGGCTCAACCGGGGCACCTTCGTCCGGGTCCTCACCGCGGCGGACATCGTGGACATCTACCGCGTACGGCAGCTCGTCGAGTGCGCGGCGCTGCGCAGGCTCGCCGACTCGGGCACGGCGCCGTACCGGGTGGACGCGCTGGAGGCCGCCGTGCGCGCGGGCGAGACGGCGGCGCGGGACGGCGTGTGGACGGACTGCGCCACCGCCAACATCCACTTCCACCAGGCCATCGCGGGCCTCGCCGGGAGCGACCGGACGGACGAGATGATGCGCGGCGTCCTCGCCGAACTGCGCCTCGCCTTCCACGTGATGGACGACCCGCGCCGCTTCCACGAGCCGTACCTCACCCGCAACCGCGAGATCCTCACGACGCTGGGCGCGGGCGACGCGCGGCAGGCCGAGCGGCTGCTCGGCTTCTACCTGGAGGACTCCAGGCGGCAGTTGATCGAGGCGTACCCGCACGCGCCCGGACCGGACGGGCAGCAGCACCGGAACTGAAGGCGGGCGAGCCGCTCCCCGGCACGCCCCCTTTCCGCACGCGCGTACGCGCGGTTCTCCCAGGTCGTCCGCGTACGCCGGCGCGCCGCCACCGCTTCGGCATCCGGCTCTCGCAACCCCTTGTGGGATCGTTGAACGATCCTCTAGCCTCCCGGCATTCGCTTCAGTCCTCCCACTGACAGCGCCCCATGCACGGAAGGCCGAGAACGCATGATCGTTCTACTCGGCGTCCTCGTGGTCATCCTCGGATTCGCCACGCGACGCAATCCCCTGCTCGTCGTCGGGGTGGCCGGGATCGCCACCGGACTGCTGGGCGGGCTCTCGCCGGCCGGGATCCTCAAGACCTTCGGCGAGAGCTTCGCGTCCAGCCGTTCGGTGACGGTCTTCGCCATCACCCTCCCGGTCATCGGCCTGCTGGAGCGCAACGGCCTCCAGCAGCAGGCCCGTACGCTCATCGGCAAGCTCGGCAAGCTGACGACCGGCCGGTTCCTGACGCTGTACCTGCTGCTGCGGCAGCTCACCGCGGCACTCGGCCTGCAGACCATCGGCGGCCCGGCGCAGAGCGTCCGGCCGATGATCGCGCCGATGGCCGAGGCGGCGGCCGAACGCTCCAACGAGGGGCGTCCGCTGCCCGAGAAGGTCCGCGAAAAGGTGAAGTCGCACGCGGCGGGCACCGACAACGTCGGACTCTTCTTCGGCGAGGACTGCTTCCTCGCCATCGGCTCCATCCTGCTCATCACCGGGCTGGTCAACAGCACCTACAACACCCATCTGGAACCGCTGCACCTCGCGCTGTGGGCGATACCCAGCGCCGTCTGCGCCTTCCTCATCCACGGCGGGCGGCTGCTGCGCCTGGACCGCAAGCTGGAACGTGAACTCGTCGTCGCGAACGCCGAATTCGCCACCGCCGACGCGACGAAGGGGAACGCGAAGTGATCCGTTCCGAATGGTTCTTCTGGCTCGTCGGGGCCGCCTTCCTGGTGATGGCGGCGCAGATGGCCACCGACCGCACCAACCCCAAGCGCTACGGCTCCGCCGCCTTCTGGGGCCTGCTCGGCGGCTGCTTCTTCTACAGCACCGGCGTCGTGCAGAAGTCCCTCCCGGCCGAGCCGCTGGGCGTCGCCGTCCTCGCCCTCATCTGCATCGGCGGGTTCAACCGCACCGCGAAGGGCGTACCGGACACCACCAGCGAGAAGCAGCGCACCGAACTCGCCGCGCGCTGGGGCAACAAGCTCTTCATCCCGGCGCTGACCATCCCGGTCGTCGCCGTCATCTGCGCGGCCCTCGTCTCGAAGTGGCGCATCGGCGGCGAGCCCATCCTGGAGGAGGGCAGCGAGACCATCCTCGGGCTCGGCATCGGCGCCGTTGCCGCGCTGCTGGTGGGCATGGCCGTGCTGCGCGAGCGGCGCGTCTCCGTCCCGATCCACGCGGGCCGCGGGCTGCTGGAGTCCATGGGCTGGGCCCTGCTGCTGCCGCAGCTGCTGGCCGTGCTCGGGGCGATCTTCCAGGCGGCCGGGGTCGGCACCCAGGTCGGGAAGATCACCGAGGCGATCCTGCCGGACGGGCAGCGGCTCGCGGCCGTCGCGCTGTACTGCGTCGGCATGGCCGTCTTCACCGTCGTCATGGGCAACGCCTTCGCCGCCTTCCCGGTGATGACCGCGGCCGTCGGCTGGCCCGTCCTCGTCGAGGGGATGGACGGCAACGCGGCCGCCATCCTCGCGATCGGCATGCTCGCCGGATTCTGCGGAACGCTGGTGACGCCGATGGCCGCCAACTTCAACATCGTCCCGGCGGCGCTGCTCGAACTGAAGGACCAGTACGGGCCGATCAAGGCCCAGGCGCCGACCGCCGCCGCCATGCTGGGCTGCAACATCGCGCTCATCTACTTCTTCGCGTTCTAGCGGGCTCCGCCCCCTCCTCCTCTCCCGTCCGTTTCTCCAGGTGGTGTTCCCGACCGTGTCCTCAGCGCCTCCCCGCGTGCTCGTCACCGGCTTCGAACCCTTCGGCGGCGAGTCCGAGAACCCCTCGTGGCTCGCGGCCCGGCTGCTCGCCGACGGCTCCCCCGACACCGAACCGCGGGTCACCGCCGTGCAGTTGCCCTGCGTCTTCGGCGCCGCGATCGAGCGGCTGCGCGCCGCCGTCGCCGAGCACCGGCCCGAACTGGTGCTCTGCCTCGGCCAGGCGGGCGGACGGACGGGCCTCACCGTCGAGCGCGTCGCCGTCAACGTCGACGACGCCCGCATCCCCGACAACGCGGGCGCCCAGCCCGTGGACGAGCCGGTCGTCGCGGGCGGCCCGGACGCGTACTTCGCGCCGCTGCCCGTGAAGGCCTGCGTGGCCGCCTCGCGCGCGGCCGGGGTCCCGGCCTCCGTCTCGCAGACCGCGGGCACCTTCGTCTGCAACCACGTCTTCTACGGACTGGCCCACCTGGCCGCCACCGAACACCCCGGACTGCGCGGCGGTTTCGTGCACGTGCCGTACGCGCCGCAGCAGGTCACCGAGCGGGGCGAGCCCTCCATGTCGGTCGCCGACATGGCCACCGGACTGCGCGCGGTGCTCCGCGCCGCGCTGGGCACGACGACCGACATCCGCGCCACGGGCGGAGCGCTGCATTGAGCCCCGACGGCACGGGCCCGCTCGGGGAGCGCGCCGCGAACTTCGCGCGCCTCGCGGCCGAGAACGTCACCCGCGAGTACCCCAACGCGCCCGCGCACCTCGTCGGCGGCCCGGACGAGCTGATCCCGCCCCGCGCCCACCACCCCGCGTTCTACGGCGCCTACGACTGGCACTCCTCGGTGCACATGCACTGGCTGCTGGTCCGGCTGCTGCGCCGGCACCCGGAGCGGATCGAGGCGGACGCCGTCCTCCGCGTGCTCGACGCCCACCTGACCCCGCGCGCGCTCGCCGTCGAGGCCGACTACCTGCGCAGTCACCCCTCCTTCGAACGCCCCTACGGCTGGGCCTGGTTGCTCGCCCTCACCGCCGAGACCGCCGCCCTCGCGGACGGGGACGGCGAACCGGCCCGCCGGGCCCGGCACTGGCACGCGGCGCTCGCGCCCGCCGCCCGCACCGTCGACGAGCTCGTACGCGCCTGGCTGCCCAAGGCCACCTACCCGGTGCGCCACGGCACGCACGCCAACAGCGCCTTCGCGCTCGGCCTCGTCCTGGACAGCGCGGAGCGCGCCGGGGTGCCCGGACTGGCCGGGCCGGTCGGCGCGGCGGTGCGCGGCTGGTACCTGCCGGACCACGGCGCCGCCACCCGCTGGGAGCCCTCCGGCCAGGACTTCCTCTCGCCGCTGCTGTGCGAGGCGGACGCGGTGCGCCGGGTGCTGCCCGCCGCGGAGTTCGCGCGCTGGCTCACCGCCTTCCTGCCCGAGCTGGGGGACGAAACGGCCGCCGCCACCGGCCCGTTCCTCACCCCGCCGCGCGTCTCCGACCCGGCCGACCCGCAGATCGGCCACCTGCTCGGCCTCTGCCTCAGCCGGTCCGCCGCCCTCACCCACCTCGCCGGCGCGCTCCCCGACGGCGACGCCCGCCGCCCGGTGCTCACGGCCGCGGCCCGGACCCATCTCGGCGCCGGCCTCCCGGCCACCACCTCGGGCGACTTCACCACCGACCACTGGCTGGCCACGTTCGCGGTGCTGGCACTGGAGGGGTGAGGCGTCAACCGGGGGCGTTCTCGGGGGAGTTGGCGTCCTCCCCCGGCGGTACGGGCGTCCCCTGGTGGTAGTACAGCCGCCAGGCGCCTCTCGCGTCCCGCCGCCAGAGCGAGCTGCGGAGTGACCGGCGTCCGGCGTACTCCGCCTCATACGTCAGGTGGACCAGGCCCGGGGCGAGGCGGGTGCCGGACAGCCCGGAGAGGGCGATGCGCGGGCCGTCGGCGGAACCGCCCGGCAGGTCCGGGAGTCCGGCGAGCATCTCCTCCCGGGTCCAGCGCCGGCCGGAGGCGCCGACCTCGGTGAACTCCGGGTCCAGCAGCGCCGCGGCGCTCTCCCGCGAGCCCCGCACCGCCGGGTCGGCCAGCCGCACCTCAGCGGCGACCGCGTCCGCCACCGCACGCCCTTCGTCCACCCCGTACCCGGTACCTACGTCGGACGTGTCGGGTCCGTCGTACGGGGCACCCCCGGCGTGCGGTCCTGGCCCGCCGATCCCGCTCGTCCGGCCGGTCCCGCCGTGACCGTGCCACTGCTCGTTCCGTTCCGCTGCCGTCATGCCTCCACCCTGCCCGCCCCGGACGGCCGGGAGGCCCGGCGCCACCGTGCGAGACTGCGTCAACCCCGCGGCATTCACCGGCAGTTGCCGTGCAGGCCATGCCCGGCCGTTACATTCCGCGGCGTTCGCCCCCGGTGGCCGCACCCCGTCACCGGCCCCGCATCTCTGTCGAGTGGAGACACCGTGGAACGTCGATTCTTCCTCCGTGGCGCCGTGCTCGCCGGTTCGGCCGCCGCCTTCGGCGGCACGCTCTGGCGCACGGCCGCCGCCGCCGCACCGGCCCAGCCCGGCGCCGGCCCGTACGGTGCGCTCGGCGCCGCCGACGCCAACGGCGTCCAGCTGCCGAAGGGCTTCACCAGCCGGGTGATCGCCAGAACCGGCGGCAAGGTCACCGGTACCGACTACACCTGGCACCCCGCCCCCGACGGCGGCGCCTGCTACGCCACGGACGACGGCGGCTGGATCTACGTGTCCAACTCCGAGGTCACGCCCGGCGGCGCGGGCGCCGTCCGGTTCGGCGCGGACGGCGGCATCACCGGCGCGCACCGGGTGCTCGACGGCACCCGCAACAACTGCGCGGGCGGCAGCACCCCGTGGCACACCTGGCTCTCCTGCGAGGAGGTCGACCGCGGCTACGTCTTCGAGACCGACCCCTGGGGCGCGAAGGACGCCGTACGCCGCGACGCCATGGGCCGCTTCAAGCACGAGGCCGCCGCGGCCGACCCCGAGCGCAAGGTCGTCTACCTCACCGAGGACGAGTCCGACGGCTGCTTCTACCGTTTCCGGCCCACCAGTTGGGGCGACCTCTCTGCCGGCACCCTGGAGGTGCTCACCATGGGCGAGGGCACCGAGGGCAAGGTCGGCTGGACGGAGGTGCCCGACCCGACGGGCGGCGACGGCCGGACCCGCCACCAGGTGGACGCCGCCAAGCACTTCGACGGCGGCGAGGGCTGCTACTACGCGAACCACACCTGCTGGTTCACCACCAAGGGCGACAACCGCGTCTGGCAGCTCAACTGCGCCGACGACACCATCGAACTCGCCTACGACGACGACCTGGTGGACGCCGGCGACGCCCCGCTGACCGGCGTCGACAACGTCACCGGCAGCACCTCCGGCGACCTCTTCGTCGCCGAGGACGGCGGCAACATGGAGATCTGCGTCATCACCCCCGACGACGTCATCGCCCCCTTCGTCCGCGTCACCGGCCACGAGGAATCCGAGATCACCGGCCCCGCCTTCTCCCCCGACGGCACCCGCCTCTACTTCTCCAGCCAGCGCGGTCCCACCGGGGCCGACACCGACGGCGTCACCTACGAGATCACGGGGCCGTTCCGGTCGTAGGGGGCTGTTCCGTGAGGGGCGTCCCGGGCCCGGGGCGCCCCCGTCGGGAGCGTGCGCGGCTCAGAGAACGCAGTACATGACCCGGAGCCCCACGTAGCCCTCGGTCGGGTGGTGGAAGCCCTCGGGGAGGGTGCCGAGGGTCTGGAAGCCGAGGTGTTCGTAGAGGCGGATGGCGTGGGTGTTGGTCTCGACGACCGCGTTGAACTGCATGATGCGGTAGCCGGAGGAGCGGGCCCAGTCGAGGGAGTGCTCGCACAGGGCCCGGCCGACGCCCTTGCCCGCGTGTGCCGGGTCCACCATGTAGCTCGCGCCCGCCACATGGGAGCCGGGGCCCATGTGGTTGCGGGTCATCCGGGCCGTGCCGAGCACCGTCCCGTCCTCGTCCTGGGCGATGACGGTGCGCGTGGGAGGGGGCGCCATCCACAGGGCGCGGGCCTCCTCCTCGGGCATGTCCACCGGGTAGGTGTAGGTGTCGCCTGCGGCGGCGATGGTACGGAAGACGGGCCAGACGGCGGGCCAGTCGGCGGCTTCGGCCTCACGGATGTGCACGGACATGCGGCACAGCATGCCCCGCTCCCCACGGCTCCCGCCAGTGCGTTTCCCACCGGCTCGGCCTGCGCCGACGAACGGGTGACGGTCGTCCGCGGGGCGCCGCCGAGGTGCTTGTCTGGGTCGCGCACGCAGCCCCGGTACGTACGCACCCGAACGTGAGGACCTCGTGATCGACACCGAAAAGCTCAGCGATCCGGCCGTCCGCGCCTTCGTCACCGCCGTCAACTCGGGTGACAGGTCCGCCTTCCAGGCGACGCTCGCCCCCGGCGCGACCATGTCCGACGACGGAACCGAGCGGGACCTCGGCGACTGGACGGAACGGGAGATCTTCTCCTCCGGCGGCCACATGGACGTCGAGTCGGAGGGGGACGGCGGCCGCTCGCTGGTCGCCCTGTACCGCAACGACACCTGGGGCGCGATGCGCACCGCCTGGAGGTTCACCGTCACCGACGGCCGGATCAGCCACTTCGCCACCGGCCAGGCCTGAGCCGTCCGACGGGCCCGAGCAGTTGGCGGCTCGGGCCCATCCCCCTTTTCCCTGCCGGGAGTTGGTCACTCGTCGGGCGGGAAGACCGGTTCGTCGGTGGCGGTGAGGGTGATGAGGATGGCCTCGGCCGGGCAGCCCTCGGCGGCCGAGAGGACGCCGTCGTCCGCGTCCCTCCGGGTGGCCAGGGGGCGGGCCTGGCGGGCGCTGTTCAGCTGGAAGGCGTCCGGTGCGGTGCTGACGCACAGGCCGGAACCGATGCACAGCCCGTGGTCGACCTCGACCGTCCAGCGCCCGGAACCGCCCTCGGCCTCGTCATCCGTCCGTTCCCGCTCCACAGTTCAGCCCTCCGCCGGGAGGTGGATCATCTTGTGCTCCAGGTACTCACCGAAGCCCTCGGGGCCGAACTCCCGCCCGATGCCGGAGTTCTTGTAGCCGCCGAACGGTCCGAGCATGTCGATGCTGAAGGTGTTCACGGAGTAGGTGCCGGTGCGCACCCGGCGCGCGAACTCGGTGCCGTGCGCCGGGTCGGCCGTCCAGACGCTGCCGGAGAGGCCGTACTCGGAGTCGTTGGCGATGCGCAGCGCGTCGGCCTCGTCGTCGTAGGGGACGAGGCAGATGACGGGGCCGAAGATCTCCTCGCGGGCGATGCGCATGCTGTTGCTCACGTCGCCGAAGAGGGTCGGTTCGACGTACCAGCCGGTGTTCTGGGAGGCCGGTTTGCCGCCGCCGACGAGGAGTTTGGCCCCCTCCCGCTGCCCGAGCGCGATGTAGTCCAGCGAGCGCTGCTGCTGGCGGCGCGCGACGAGCGGACCGACCTCGGTGGCCGGGTCCATCGGGTCGCCGACGGCGAGCCCGGTGGCGGCCGCGGCGAAGCGTTCGGCGATCTCGTCGTAGTGGCTGCGCGGGGTGAGGATGCGCGTCTGGGCCACGCACGCCTGGCCGTTGATCATCCACGCGAACGGGGTGATGCCCGCGACGGCGGCGTCCAGGTCGGCGTCCGGGAGGATGACGGCGGCCGATTTGCCGCCCAACTCCAGGGTGACGCGGGTGAGATTGCGGGAGGCGACCTCCATCACGCGCTTGCCCGCGGCGACGGACCCGGTGAAGGAGACCTTGTCGACGCCGGGGTGCCCGACGAGGTACTCGCTGACGTCGCGTCCGGCCGGGAGGATCGACAGCACGCCCTCGGGCAGCCCCGCCTCGGTGGCGATGTCGGCGAGGACGTAGGCGTCCAGCGGCGTCTCGGGCGCGGTCTTGAGGACGACGGAGCACCCGGCGAGGAGCGCGGGCGCGAGCTTGGCCGCCGCGGTGAACTGCGGGACGTTCCACGGCACCACGGCGGCGACCACGCCGACCGGCTCGCGGCGCACCAGGAGCGAGCCCAGGGCTCCGGCGCGCTCCTCCTCGAAGGTGAAGTCGCGGGCGACGGCGATGGCACTGTCCCAGGCCATCATCGCGGCGAGGGACTGCACCATGACCCCGGCGGTGACGGGGGTGCCGTTCTGCGCGCCGATGAGCCGGGCGAGTTCGTCGCTGCGCGCCGCGACGGCGTCCTTGATGCGGGTGACGACCTCGATGCGGTCGGCGAGCGGGGCGTCCGCCCAGGCGCCGGAGTCGAACGAGCGGCGCGCGGCGGCGACGGCGCGGTCGACGTCCTCGTGCGAGGCGTGCGGGGTGCGTCCGATCGTCCGCTCGCTGTGCGGTGACACGACGTCGATGGTCCCGGTGCCGGCCGGGTCGGTCATCCTGCCGCCGATGTAGAGCTGTCCGTGCTCGATGAGGTCGCTCATCGTGGCCCTGCCTCTCCCGCGTCTGCGAAGTACGGCCCGCGGTGCCTGGCGCTCCGCGTCACCGGTGTGCCGGGTGCGGCCCTGGTGCGTCGCTTCCTTCCCAACCCCGTGCGTACCGGCGCGGGTTGTACCGTCGGGGCCGGGTTGCTGACGACGCATCAGAACTGTAACCAGTTCTCGTTATAGTGGGCAATGGATGCGCCGACGAGGAGGCCCGCATGACGAACACCCCGCAGGTGACCGACCACGGCGGCGGGGTGTGGAGCATCCCCGTCCCCATCCCCGACAACCCGCTCGGCCACACCCTGGTGCACGTCCTGGACACCGACGCGGGGCCCGTCCTGATCGACACCGGCTGGGACGACCCCGGCTCCTGGGACACGCTCGCCGCCGGCCTCACCGCCTGCGGCACCTCGCCGGCCGAGATCACCGGCGTCCTCGTCACCCACCACCATCCCGACCACCACGGCCTGTCGGCCCGCGTACGGGAGACCTCCGGCGCCTGGATCGCCATGCACCCGGCTGACAGCGAGGTCGTACGGCGCACCCGCGAGGTCCAACCGGCCCAGTGGCTGGACCACTTGACCGGAAAGCTCACTGCGGCAGGAGCACCCGAGGAGCACCTCGCGCCGCTCCGCGCGGCCCGCTCCGGCGGCCGCGCACAGCCCCTCCCCGGCAGCAGGGCGGCCCTGCCGGACCGCGACATCGTCCCGGGCGAGCTCCTGCCGGGACTGCCGGGGCGGCGGCTGCGCGCGGTGTGGACGCCGGGCCACACCCCCGGCCACGTCTGTCTCCACCTGGAGGAGCGGCACCCGGCCTCGGCCACCGTCACAGACGCCCTGGAGGACGGACGCGGCGGCTTCGGGCGGCTGTTCTCCGGCGACCATCTGCTCCCCGGCATCACCCCGCACATCGGCCTCTACGAGGACCCGGAGGACGACCCGGGCCCCCACCAGGGCGCCCCTCCCCCAACCTCCGGCCGGGGGGACCCCCTTGGCGACTACCTCGCCTCCCTGGAACGGATCGCCGCGCTCCGTCCGGCCGAGGTGCTGCCCGCCCACCAGTACGCCTTCGCCGACGCCACGGGGCGGGTCGCCGAACTGCTGGAGCACCACGCGGCCCGGCTCGCGGCGCTCCGCGCCCTGCTCACCGGCCGGCCCCGCACGCTGTGGGAGACGGCGCGGGCCATGGAGTGGAACCGTCCCTGGGAGCAGATCCCCGCGTCCTCGCGCACCATCGCACTGTCCGAGGCGGAGGCCCATCTGCGGCGGCTGGTGAAGCTCGGCCAGGCCGAGGCCGTACCGGACACCGACCCGGTGCGCTACCAAGCCACGTGACGGCCCCGGGCCCCTCTGCCCGGGCGGGACCGCACCGCCGGGCCCGGGGGCGCGCGGCTAGAGTGGACGGGACAGACAACGCCTCCGTCCGGGAGAAGCCGGTGCGAATCCGGCGCTGACCCGCAACCGTGAGCGGACCCGCGGACCGTGCGCACCAGTCGGCGCGTACGGGCCCGGGCACGCGAGCCGGAGCGCCGGGACGGAGGCCAGGCTCCCGGAGCCGTCGCCCGCCGTGCGGTGGGGCGGCTGCTCCAGGCACCGTCGAGGTATACGGAGCCGGGCCCGGTGTGGCACCCGCGCGGCGGCGAACGCGTGCGGGGGCGCGGCCGTGCACGGCGTCCCGTCCGAAGGCCGCTCACACCGAAAGGCAACGTCATGCTCCTGCGCCGCAGCGCGGCGGTACTCGCCGCCGCCACCGCGCTCTGCACGGCCGCGGTACCAGCGGCCTCCGCCGCCCCGGGAACGGCGCCGGCGGCGCACGCCACCGCGGACAGGCCGGGCGGGGACGAGCTGCCGGACGGCCTGTACGGCACGGCCGACCCGAAGTACGACGGCGTGTGGCGGCAGTCCGTCGCCCTGCTGGCGCTGGAGGCGGCGGGCGCGACCCCGGCGCCGGAGGCGGTCGACTGGCTCGCCGGACAGCAGTGCGAGGACGGCTCCTTCGCCGCGTACCGGGCCGACCCGGACGCCGGGTGCGACGCCGGGAAGACCCCGGCCGACACCAACGCCACCGGCGCCGCCGTGCAGGCCCTGGCGGCGGTGGGCGGCCGGGACGACGCGGTGAAGAAGTCCGTGGAGTGGCTCCGTTCGGCGCAGAACGAGGACGGCGGCTGGGGCTACAACTCCGGCAGCCCGTCCGACGCGAACTCCGTCTCCGTCGTCATCGGCGCCCTCTCCGCCGCCGGGCAGAAGCCGCAGGACGTGCGCAAGGACGGCAAGTCGCCGTACGAGGCGCTGGAGTCGTTCCAGCTCGGGTGCGACGCGGAGCCCGGCGAGCGCGGCGCGTTCGCGTACCAGCCGGACAAGGACGGCGGCCTGTCCCCCAACGACGACGCCAGCGCGGCGGCGGCCCTCGCCGGCACCGGGCAGGGCCTGCTGCTGGAGAAGCCGCTGGACGGCAACGGCGGCAGCGAGCCGGTCAGGCCGCTGGACTGCGGCAACGGGCCGAAGGGCGACAGGAGCGAGCAGGACCGGAGCCGTACCGAGTCGGCCGACGCGGGCGCCTCGTACCTCGCGTCCGTCGTGAAGAAGAACGAGGGCCACCTCATGTCCGTGATGCTGGGCGCCGAGAAGGAACCGGACTACGGGAACACCGCCGACACCGTGCTCGCGCTGGCCGCCGGCGGGCACCGCAGCGAGGCCGACTACACGCTGGCCTGGCTGGAGAAGAACCTCGGCACGTGGGACAAGTCCGAGAAGGACCCCGCCGCGATCGGTTCCGTGATGCTCGCCCGGCACGCCGTCGGCCAGAACCCGGCCACCGGCGACGGCGGCACGGACCTGCTGCGGCGGCTGAACGCCACCGGGCCGGAGCCCGCCGAGATGCCCAGCGGGCAGCAGGGCGAGCAGCCGTCGGACGACACCGGGGCCGAGGAGAAGAGCGGGGACGACAGCGGCAACTCGGTCGCCATGTGGTCCATGATCGCGGCCGGGCTCGCGGCGGGGGCCGGCATCGGCTTCCTGCTGAGCGGCCGCCGCAAGAAGCAGGACAAGTGAACCCGCCCGTGCCCACCGCCGTTCCGAAACGCCGCACCGCGACCGTCCTGCTCGCCGCCCTGTGCGCCACGCTCACCGTGCTGCTCGGCGGCGCACTCTCCCCTGCGCACGCCGCGGACCGCGGCTACCGCTACTGGTCGTTCTGGGAGCGGCCGGACGGCGAGAAGTGGTCGTACGCCACGCAGGGTCCGGCCACCCTGCGCCCCGAGGACGGTGACGTCCTCGGCTTCCGGTTCGCCCTGAGCGAGGACTCCGGGAGCGCGGCGAAGCCACGCGGCGAGGCCGACTTCGCCGCCGTCTGCGACGGCACCCAGGGAAAGCAGGGGCACAAACGCGTCGCCGTCCGGATCGACTTCGGCACCGCGAAGGACGCGCCGCGCGGCGAGAAGCCGCCCGAGGCCCGCTCCGGCTGCGCCCTCGTCGAGGAGGACGCGACCGCCGCCGACGCGCTCGCCGCGACGGCCGAACCGCTGCGCTACAGCTCCGACGCGCTGCTGTGCGCCGTCGAGGGCTACCCGGAACGCGGCTGCGGCGAGCAGGTCTCCGGCAAGGAGGACGACGGGCGGGCGAGCGAGACGCGGAAGCGGGACGGGTCCGAGGCGGACGGCGGTGGGCTGCCGACCGGTGTGGGCGTCGGCATCGGCGTCGCGGCCGTCGCCCTGCTCGGCGCCGGGGCGGCGTGGCAGGCCCGCCGCCGCCGGTGACCGTCCCCATGTCCCGGGTGACCGCACGCGTGCGTGCGCCGCAGGCCGCGCGCGGCACGGCGCTGCACGCCGGCGCGTGGTGGCTGTGGGCGCTCGGGCTCGCCACCGCCGCGTCCCGCACGACGAACCCGCTGCTGCTGCTCCTGCTGGTGGCCGTCGCCGGGTACGTCGTCGCGGCCCGGCGTACGGACGCGCCCTGGGCCAGGTCGTACGGGGCCTTTCTGAAGCTCGGGCTGCTGGTGCTGGGCATCCGTCTGGTGTTCGCGTTCTTCCTCGGCAGCGCGGTGCCCGGCACGCACGTGCTCGTCACGCTGCCCGAAGTCCCGCTCCCCGACTGGGCACAGGGCGTGCGCATCGGCGGCCGGGTCACGGCGGAAGGGCTGGTCTTCGCGCTGTACGACGGGCTGAAACTCGCCACCCTGCTGATCTGCGTGGGCGCGGCGAACGCCCTCGCCAGCCCCGCGCGGCTGCTGAAGTCGCTGCCGGGCGCGCTGTACGAGGCGGGGGTCGCCGTCGTCGTCGCGATGACCTTCGCGCCGAACCTCGTCGCCGACGTGCAGCGGCGCCGTGCCGCGCGGCGGCTACGCGGCCGGGAGGACAAGGGCCTGGGCGCGCTGCTGCGGGTCGGTGTGCCCGTGCTGGAAGGTGCGCTGGAACGCTCCGTCGCGCTCGCCGCCGCCATGGACGCGCGCGGCTACGGCCGCACCGCCCGCGTACCGCCCGCCGTACGGCACACCACCACGGCGCTCACGCTCGGCGGGCTGCTCGGGGTGTGCGTCGGCACGTACGCGCTGCTGGCCGCCGAAGGCGCCGCGTACGGGCTGCCGTTGCTGCTGTGCGGGCTGGCCCTCGCGCTGGCCGGGCTGTGGCTCGGCGGCAGGCGCAGCATCCGCACCCGCTACCGGCCGGACCGCTGGGGGCCGCGCGCCTGGCTGGTCACCGCCTCCGGGGTGGCCGTCGCCGGGGTGCTGTTCTGGGCGGACGGCCCGTACGCGGCGGCGCTGCGGCCGCCCGCCGTCCCGCTGTCCCTCCCCGCCCTCCCGCTGCTGCCCGCCGCGGGCGTGCTGCTCGGGCTGCTGCCCGCGTTCGTGGCCCCGGTGCCGGCGGTGTCGGCGGCGAGCGGCGGGTCCGGGCAGGACGCGGACGGAGCGAACGAGGCCGGTGACGGCGGGACTTGGGACGACGGCCCGCGCGGCCGCGCGACGCGCACCGTCCGGCCCCGGGCCGGAACGGCGCCCTCCGTCCCGCATCGAGAGCACACCCCGTACGGACAGGAGACCGTGCAGTGATCCGCTTCGAGCAGGTCTCGGTCAGCTACGAGGGCATGGCCGAACCGACCCTCCGCGCCGTGGACCTGGAGATTCCGGAGGGCGAACTGGCCCTGCTGGTCGGCCCGTCCGGAGTCGGCAAGTCGACTCTGCTGGGCGCCGTCTCCGGGCTCGTGCCGCACTTCACCGGCGGCACGCTGCACGGCCGGGTGACCGTGGCCGGGCGTGACACCAGGACGCACAAGCCCCGTGAGATGGCCGACCTGGTCGGCACCGTCGGCCAGGACCCGCTCGCGCACTTCGTGACGGACACCGTCGAGGACGAACTCGCCTACGGGATGGAGTCCTTGGGGCTCCCCGCGCCCACCATGCGGCGCCGCGTCGAGGAGACCCTCGACCTGCTCGGCCTGGTCGAGCTGCGCGACCGCCCGATCGACACGCTCTCCGGCGGACAGCAGCAGCGCGTCGCGATCGGCTCCGTCCTCACCCCGCACCCCCGCGTCCTGGTGCTCGACGAGCCGACCTCGGCGCTGGACCCGGCGGCGGCCGAGGAGGTCCTGGCCGTACTCCAGCGCCTGGTGCACGACTTGGGCACCACCGTGCTGATGGCGGAGCACCGGCTGGAGCGCGTGGTGCAGTACGCGGACCAGGTCCTGCTGCTGCCCTCCCCCGGCGCGCCCGCCCGACTCGGCGACCCGGCGGACCTGATGGCCCTCTCCCCCGTCTGCCCGCCCGTGGTCTCGCTGGGACGGCTGGCCGGCTGGTCACCGCTGCCGCTGTCCGTACGGGACGCGCGCCGCAGGGCCGCGCCGCTGCGCGAGCGGCTCCCCGCGGAGAACGACGGACCGGAGCAGTGGCCCGGTGGCCGAGTGGCTGAGCCACTCGGCCACCCCGAGCGCGGCACCCCGCTCGCCGAGACCACCGGACTCACCCTGCGGCGCGGCCGCGTCACCGCACTGCGCGACGTCGGCTTCGCCCTCCGCGCGGGCGAGACCGTCGCCCTGATGGGACGCAACGGCGCGGGCAAGTCGACGCTCCTGAACACCCTCGTCGGCATGCACCGTCCGACGTCCGGCTCCGTCACGGTGGGCCCCGACCGCCTCGTACCGTCCCGCACGAAACCGCGCCAACTGCTGCACCACATCGGCCTGGTGCCCCAGGAACCCCGCGACCTGCTGTACGCCGACACCGTCGCGGCCGAGTGCGCCGGCGCCGACGAGGACGCGGGCGCGACCCCCGGGACCTGCCGCGCCCTGGTGACCTCCCTGCTCCCCGGAGTGCCCGACAGCACGCACCCGCGTGACCTCTCCGAGGGCCAGCGCCTCACCCTCGCCCTGGCTGTCGTCCTCACCGCACGTCCCCCCGTCCTGCTGCTGGACGAGCCGACCCGGGGGCTGGACTACGCGGCCAAGGCACGCCTCGTGGAGGTCCTCCGCTCACTCGCCGACGAGGGGCACGCCGTGCTGCTCGCCACGCACGACGTGGAGCTGGCCGCCGAACTGGCCCACCGCGTCGTGATCCTGGCCCAGGGCGAGACCGTCGCCGACGGCCCCACCGCCGAGGTGGTGACCTCGTCCCCGTCCTTCGCCCCGCAGGTCTCCAAGATCCTGGCCCCGGCCCGGTGGCTCACCGTCCCCCAGGTCCGCGGCGCGCTGTCCGCCTCCGGCCTGCCCGAACCGGACGGGGGCGCCGTATGAGCCGCGCGGAACAGTCCGTGCGGCAGGTCCGTGCGGTGCGGCTGGGGCCGCGGTCGGTGGCGGCGCTGGTGCTGGTCAGCCTCGTCGGCGTGGTCGGCTTCGGCTGGCCGCTGCTCGCCGACTCCGCTTCCGGGCTGGCGCATTCGCAGGACGCGCCCTGGCTGTTCGCCGCCCTGCTGCCGCTGCTGCTCGCCGTCGCGACGGCCACGGTGGCGGACACCGGACTCGACGCGAAGGCCGTCGCGATGCTCGGCGTGCTCGCCGCCGCCGGAGCGGCGCTCCGCCCGCTCGGCGCGGGCACGGCCGGACTGGAGCC
Organism: Streptomyces sp. HNM0574; assembly: GCF_012726235.1. Classification (GTDB taxonomy): domain Bacteria; phylum Actinomycetota; class Actinomycetes; order Streptomycetales; family Streptomycetaceae; genus Streptomyces. The sequence goes on along the minus strand of NZ_JAASAH010000016.1, from coordinate 8,357 downwards.
GATGTTCTTCCTGATGGTCCTCGCCGGACGCGTACTGGGGCCGGGTTTCGGCTTCGTCCTCGCCTCGCTGTCCATGTTCGCGGGCGCGCTGCTGACCGGCGGGGTGGGCCCCTGGCTGCCGTTCCAGATGCTCAGCATGGGCTGGGTGTCCATGGGCGCGGGGCTCCTGCCGGGCCCCGACCGGCTGCGCGGGCGCCGCGAGTTGCTGCTGCTGGCCGGCTACGGGGCGGCCGCCTCGCTGCTGTACGGGCTGGTGATGAACCTCCAGGGCTGGCCGTACATCGCGGGCCTCGGCTCCGGCATCTCCTTCGTCCCCGGCGACCCGCTGCACGAGAACCTCACCCGCTACCTCGCGTACGTACTCGCCACCTCCCTCGGCTGGGACGTGCCCCGCGCGGTGCTCACCGTGGTGCTCACCCTCACGCTCGGCGGGACCGTGCTGCGTGCCCTGCGCCGCGCCACCCGCAGGGCCGCCTTCGACGCCGAGGCCGCGTTCCTGCCCGCCGTACCGCCCGCGGCGGACGGGGCGGCGGACGGGGTCAGAGGCGCTGAAGAATCGTCGCCGTCGACAGGGCACCACCCGCGCACATCGTGATCAGCGCGAACTCCTTGTCCCGGCGCTCCAGTTCGTGCAGCGCGGTGGTGACGAGCCGCGCACCGGTGGCCCCGACGGGGTGACCGAGCGCGATGGCGCCGCCGTTGACGTTGACCTTCTCCAGGTCCTGCTCGAAGACCTGCGCCCAGGAGAGCACCACGGAGGCGAACGCCTCGTTGATCTCCACCAGATCGATGTCCTTCAGCGACATGCCGGCCTTCCCCAGCACCGCGCGGGTCGCGTCGACGGGCCCGTCCAGGTGGTAGTGCGGGTCGGCGCCCACCAGCGCCTGCGCCACGATCCGGGCGCGCGGCTTCAGCTTGAAGGCGCGCGCCATCCGCCTGGACGCCCACATCACCGCGCTCGCCCCGTCGGAGATCTGCGAGGAGTTGCCCGCCGTGTGCACCGCCCCGGGGAGGACGGACTTGAGCCCGCCGAGCGCCTCCATCGAGGTCTCCCGCAGCCCCTCGTCCCGTTCGACGTGCCGCCACATACCCTCGCCCGCGGCCTGCTGCTCCTCCGTCGTCGGCACCTGGACGGCGAACGTCTCCCGCTTGAAGCGCTCCTCCGCCCACGCGGCGGCGGCCCGCTCCTGCGACAGCAGCCCGAGCGAGTCGACCCGCTCCCGGGTCAGCCCCCGGTTACGGGCGATGCGCTCGGCGGCCTCGAACTGGTTGGGCAGGTCGACGTTCCACTCGTCCGGCCAGGGCTTGCCGGGCCCGTGCTTGGAGCCGCTGCCGAGCGGCACCCTCGTCATGGCCTCCACGCCGCAGGCGATCCCGATGTCGATGACGCCGGCGGTGACCATGTTGGCGACCATGTGGTTGGCCTGCTGCGAGGAACCGCACTGGCAGTCCACCGTCGTCGCCGCCGTCTCGTACGGCAGGCCCATCGCCAGCCACGCGTTGCGCGCGGGGTTCATGGACTGCTCGCCCGCGTGCGTCACCGTCCCGCCGACGATCTGCTCGACGCAGTCGGCGTGCATACCGGTGCGCCCGAGGAGTTCACGGTAGGTCTCGCCCAGGAGGTACGCGGGATGGAGCGTCGCGAGCGCTCCTCCGCGCCTGCCGATGGGGGTGCGAACAGCCTCGACGATGACGGGTTCTGCGGCCATGGAACGTCCTTCCGGGCGGCAACGGCGCGGAACTAGTACGCGTTCTAGTTCCCGGAACAGTCTGATGAACCCGCTCCCCGCCGCGCAAGGGCCGTGCACGAGTCACGCGCACCCCGCACGCGCAAGAGGTGACGGCATGACCCTTGCCACTTGTAGAACCCGTTACTACCTTCATGGCCGATTCTGATGGGCCGTCAGACATGGACTGGAGCCGCCGATGTCCTCCTGCCCCGCGCTGCCCGACGGGTTCGACTTCACCGACCCCGACGTCTACCAGGAACGCGTCCCCATACCGGAGTTCGCACAGCTACGCGGCACCGCGCCGGTCTGGTGGATCGAGCAGCCCCGCGGCCTGGCGGGCTTCGACGACACCGGCTACTGGGCGGTGACCCGGCACGCCGACGTCAAGGAGGTCTCCACCCACCCCGAGACCTTCTCCTCGCACACCAACACCGCGATCATCCGCTTCAACGAGAGCATGACGCGGGACCAGATAGACATCCAGAAACTCATCATGCTGAACATGGACCCGCCCGAACACACCCGGGTCCGCCAGATCGTCCAGCGCGGCTTCACCCCGCGCTCCATCCGGGCGCTGGAGGACACCCTGCGCGACCGCGCCGAGCGCATCGTCGCCCGCGCCGTGCGCGAGGGCAGCGGGGACTTCGTCACCGACGTCGCCGTCGAACTGCCCCTCCAGGCCATCGCCGAACTCATCGGCGTACCCCAGGACGACCGGTCCAAGATCTTCGACTGGTCGAACAAGATGGTGGCCTACGACGACCCCGAGTACGCCATCACCCAGGAGATCGGCACCCAGTCAGCGGCCGAACTCATCAGCTACGCCATGGGGATGGCCGAATCGCGCAAGGAGTGCCCGGCCAAGGACATCGTCAGCCAGCTCGTCGCGGCGGAGGGCGAAGGGAACCTGAGCTCCGACGAGTTCGGGTTCTTCGTCATCCTCCTCGCCGTCGCCGGCAACGAGACCACCCGGAACGCGATCAGCCACGGCATGCACGCCTTCCTCACCCACCCCGAGCAGTGGGAGCTGTACAAACGCGAACGCCCCGCGACGGCCGCCGAGGAGATCGTCCGCTGGGGCACGCCCGTCGTCTCCTTCCAGCGCACCGCCACCCGGGACACCGAACTCGGCGGCGCGCACATCCGCGAGGGCGACCGCGTCGGCATCTTCTACTCCTCCGCCAACAACGACCCCGACGTCTTCGAGGCCCCCGAGGGCTTCGACATCACCCGCGACCCGAACCCCCACCTCGGCTTCGGCGGCGGCGGACCGCACTTCTGCCTCGGCAAGAGCCTCGCCGTGATGGAGATCAACCTGATCTTCAACGCCCTGGCCGACGCCTGCCCCGGCATCCGGCTCACCGGCGACGACCCGCGCCGCCTCCGCTCGGCCTGGCTCAACGGCATCAAGGAACTCCGCGTCGACTACGCCTGACCCGGAGCACCCCACCGCGGGGCGGGCATTCGGTGCGGAACGGGCCGCGAGAGGATGGGCCCATGAGCATCGTGAAGATCAACGTCCTGACCGTCCCCGAGGAGCAGCGGGAGGTGCTGGAGCAGCGCTTCGGTGCCCGCGCGGGCGCCGTGGAGAACTCCGACGGCTTCGAGTGGTTCGAGCTGCTCCGCCCGCTGGAGGGCACCGACCAGTACCTCGTCTACACCCGCTGGCGGGACGAGGAGTCCTTCCAGGCGTGGATGGAGGGCGGCATGCGGGCCTCGCACGGGCAGGCCTCGGGTTCGCAGGCTTCCGGTCCGGAAAGCGGTGAAGCACCGAAGGACGGCGAGGCCGGCGGCGAGAAGCGGAAGCCCGCCGCCACGGGTTCGACGCTGTGGTCCTTCGAGGTCGTCCAGCAGGCGGCCCCGAAGAACGCCTGAACCGCGAGGAGTTGACGCGCTCCCGGCCGGGAGCGCGCAGCCGGAAGGGCGGGGCGCACGCCGTGTGCGCCCCGCCCTTCCGCGTGCGGTCAGCCCGCGAGGTGGAGGCGCAGCCCGCCGTCCGCGAGAGGTTCGACGCGGAGCCGCTCCAGATCGTCCACGTGCACGGTCGGGCCGTACTCGGCCGCGCGCGGGCCGACGCCGACGACGCGCATCCCGGCGGCGAGGGCGGCCGCGATCCCGGCCCCGGAGTCCTCGAAGGCGACGCAGTCGGCGGGGGCGAAGCCCAGTTCGGCGGCGCCCTTGAGGAAGCCCTCGGGGTCGGGCTTGCTGGCGCTGACGCATTCGGCGGTGACCCGCACCACCGGCATCCGCAGACCGGCGGCGGCCATACGGGCGGTGGCGAGGGCGACGTCGGCGGAGGTCACCAGCGCGTGCGGCAGGTTCTCGATCGCGGCCATGAAGGCGGGCGCGCCCGGCACGGGCACGACGCCGTCGACGTCGCGGGTCTCCTGCTCCAGCATGGCGCGGTTCTCGGCCTGGTTGACCTCGTCCGGGCGGCCGGGGAGGACGGCCGCCATGGTCGCGTGGCCCTGCCGGCCGTGCGCGACGCGCAGGACCTCCTCGGCGTCCAGGCCGTTCTCGGCGCACCAGGCGCGCCAGATCCGCTCGACGACGGCGTCGGAGTTGACGAGCGTCCCGTCCATGTCGAGCAGCAGTCCGCGCGCGGTGAGGGTCTGCGGTCCGGTGGGCGCCGGGACGTCCTGCGGGTTCTGCTCCTGCGGACTCGGCATGGTGTGCGGCTCCCTGGGACTGGGGCGGGACGGCGCGGGCGGCCCGCGCGGGGGTGCAAGGTGGCCCCGCCCGCCGGTCAGGGACGCCCCGCGTCAGGTGGGGGCACGGGCGGAACCACTTTGTTCCTTCACGATACAAAGCGGAGACGCATCACGCCAAGACCGCGGGCGCCGAGCGGGGAGACATCCGTCACCGGACCGGCGGGAATCAGCCGGAGGTGTGCGACTCCAGCGCGCTCCGGGTCTCGGGCCCGTACTCCCCGGGGTGGTCCTCGCGGAGGCGGTTCGCCACCTGGTAGCGGAAGACGGCCTCCTGGACGGTGCTGGAGTACCGGCCGTCCTCGGGCGCGTCCGGCGCCAGGTACCCGGCCTGCTTGAGCCGGCGCTGGAGCACCGCGACCTCGGCGCCGGAGTCCCCGGGCGAGAGCGTCCCGCCGTCGGGCCGCTCCTCGGGCCGCTCGGGCTCCTCGCCCTCCTCCTCGGCGGCCTCCGAGGAACCGGAGGGCGAGACGGAGCCGGTGGCGGGCCTGCTCGACGAGGGGGAAGGCGACGGGGAGCCGGTCACGCCCTCGTCCGTGTGCGCGTTGCTGTCCCGGTCCGCGCGGGGCGAGGAGGGCTCGGCGGTGCGCGAGGGCACCGCGGAGGGCGAGGCGCTCTCCGGCGCCTTGCGCGTCTCCTCGCCGGACGGCAGCCCGTGCGTCGGGGCGCCGCTGGGGACGCCGGGCAGCGGGCCCTCGTCGGCGGTGACGCTGCGCTCGTCGCCGTCCCCGAGGAACTCGGCGCCGAACACCCCCGCCCCGAGCACCGTCACGACGCCGACGGCGGCCAGCACCGCGAGGGGCGTACGCCGTCGCCGGCGCCGGTGGTGGGGCGCCCGCGCGCCCGCTTCCCGTACCAGCTCGGGGGTCTCGTCCGTGCGGGGCGCTGCGGAGGCGGCGGGGACGGCGGGCATCTCCGCCGTCTCGCTGGTGCCGCAGCGCGCGAAGGGCTCCAGGTCGGGCTGGGTGCGCCCGGGCTCGCCCGCCGACGCGTCGCCCTCCGGCAGGTCGACGTACGGGCGTATGTGCATGGGGTCGACGTGGTCGGCCGCGAAGGGGCCGGTGCAGGAGCAGTCGGCGCCGCCCGCCGTGCCCCGTTCCGCGCCGCACTCCGGACAGCATCGATGTGCCGTCATCACGGCCCCCTCCCCTGGGCGTTGGCACGCGGTCTTCACACGGCCTTGCCCGAATATCCGGCAACTGTCCAAAGCCGGACCCTACGTCGTCCGCCGTCCGGCCGGTCAAGCGCGCGGCAAAGGCCGCCATAGCCGGACTTGTCGCCGCGCCGGTGCCGCGACTCTCGAACTTCCGCCTGCACACCGGGCCTTCACATCCCGCCACGGCCGGCGACGGGCCTTCCGGGAGAAGCGGACAGTGTGCCGATCCTCACGGCGAGCGGAGGGCGCGAGCCGCGCTCACCCCACCCGGGGATGGTGGTGGTCGACGGGCTCACCGCGCGGGCAGTCGCCCACCGAACCGCCGATCTCCTCGTTCAACTCGTGCACCAGTTCCGTCAGGTCCCGGGGGCGTTCGGGCGTCCACCAGTCACCCAGCAGCTCGGCCAGGGAGTTCTCCCGCGCCTGCCCGAGCCGTACAGCGGCGCCGCGGCCGTCGGCGGTGAGGACCAGCGAGAGGCCCTCGCGCTCGGCCAGCCCCTTCTCCTCCAACTGCCGCGCCCCCGCCGTGATCACGTCACGCGGCACCCACGTCCGGTCGGCCAGCAGCGAGGGCTGCACCGAGCCCTCGTGCCGGATGCGCAGCAGCATCCAGCAGGCCGCCGGCCGCAGGTCGACCCGGGCCCGCTCGCCGATCCGCTCGTACAGGTCGTGCCGTCCCTCGCGGGTGCTCAGGACGGACAGCGCGCGGGAGAGTTCCTCCTCCGAGGAGCGCTCCACGGGGTGCGTGGCCAGGGTCTCGCTGGCGTCCGGGGTGCGCACGCTGTCGCGCAGCGGCTGCTCCCGCAGGAACAGGGCGAGCACGAAGGCGACCAGGGCGACGGGGACGGCGTAGAGGAAGACGTCGGTGATGGCCGAGGAGTACGCGTCGAGCACGCCCTCCCGCACGTTCGAGGGCAACTCGCCGACCGCGCGCGGGTCCTGCTGGAGCGTGGCGGGCGTCGTCCCCGGCGGGAGCTGTGCTCCGCGCAGCGCGGAGGCCAGGTTGCCGCTCAGCAGGCTGGTGAAGACGGCGCCGAACACCGCGACGCCGAACGAGGCGCCGATGGACCGGAAGAAGCTCGCCCCCGAGGTGGCGACGCCGAGGTTCTCGTAGCCGACGGCATTCTGCACGGCCAGCACCAGCACCTGCATGACCAGGCCGAGCCCGAGGCCGAAGACGAAGAAACAGAGGCTCATTTCGAGCGTCGAGCTGGTGGTGTCCAGGCCGTGCAGCAACAGCAGCCCGCCGGCCGTGACCGCCGTCCCCGCGACGGGGAAGATCTTCCAGCGTCCCGTGTGGCTCACCAGCTGCCCGGACACCGTCGTGGACAGCAGCATTCCGGCCACCATCGGCAGCATGTGGACGCCCGACATGGTGGGCGTGATGCCGTGCACGACCTGGAGGAAGGTCGGCAGGTACGTCATGGCCCCGAACATGGCGAAGCCGACGACGAACCCGATGACCGAGCACAGCGTGAACGTCCGGCTGCGGAACAGCCCCAGCGGGAGCACCGGTTCGGACGCCCGCCGCTCCACCCGGATGAACAGCGCCAGCGCCACGGCGGCGAGCAGCGCGAGCCCGAGCGTCTGCCACGAGAGCCACGGCCAGCTGGTGCCGCCCAGCGAGGTCAGCAGCACGAGACACATGGCGACGCCCGCGATGAGCAGGGTGCCCAGGTAGTCGATGCGGTGGAAGCGCCGTCCCGTCGGGATGTGCAGCGCCAGCGCGACGACCACGAGCGCGACGGCGCCGACGGGCACGTTGATGTAGAACACCCAGCGCCAGTCGAGGTGTTCGGTGAAGAAGCCGCCCAGCAGCGGCCCGAGCACGCTCGTCGCGCCGAAGACGGCACCGAACAGGCCCTGGTAGCGGCCCCGTTCCCGGGGCGGCACCAGATCGCCGACGATCGCCATGGAGAGCGTCATCAGCCCGCCGCCGCCGAGGCCCTGGAGCGCCCGGAAGCCGATGAGCTGCGGCATGTCCTGGGCGATGCCGCAGAGCACGGAGCCGACGAGGAAGAGGCCGATCGCCGTCTGGAACAGCTTCTTCCGCCCGTAGAGGTCCCCCAGCTTGCCCCAGAGCGGAGTGGCCGCCGTCGCCGCCAGCAGATAGGCGGTGACCACCCACGAGAGATGGTCGAGCCCACCGAGGTCGCTGACGATGGTCGGCAGCGCGGTGGCGACGATGGTCTGGTCGAGCGCCGCCAGCAGCATGCCGAGCAGCAGCGCTCCGATGGACAGCAGGACGTCACGCCGCGGACGTTCCCCGCCCGGATGGGCGGGGGCCGCGGCGGACGCGGGCTCCGTCGTCATGTGCGCTTCGCTCCTCTCCCGTCCGCGGCCGGGCGGTCACTCCATCCTCACGTCAGCGGCGCACAACGGCCTGTTGGGAGCCGGATCGCGCGACCGGCCCGCGCGGACCGGCCGGTTCGGGCACAATTGCTGCCACTTTCCAGGGGTGGGGACTTTCCAGGAATGGGACTTCCAGGGGGTGGGAGACCGGTGAGCGGAAGCACCGATGCCGCGGGCGGTACGGGCAGCGGCATGCACTGCCCGGTGTGCTTACGGGCGGCGAATGCCAAGGGCCTGCTGAGCTGCGGCTGCGCGAGCGTCGCCGTCCACGACGGGGCGGCCCCCGGGCCGGACCCGGCCGACCTGGCCCTCTTCGCGGAACCGGCGGCACCGGACCGTCCGGCGTACGCCGCAGCCCCGCGCCCGGGGCGCGCTGTCGCGGGCGGGCCCGCCGGGCGCCGCGCCCCGGCC
>NZ_JAASAH010000015.1 GCF_012726235.1 Streptomyces sp. HNM0574 | reverse complement strand
GCCCGGTCGTTCACCGCAGCCGGTACTCCCGGGAGGAGCGCGGGCGGGCGGTGAACAGTTCGGCCTGCCGCTCCGGTGGCAGGTTTCCCAGGGCGATCAGCGCCGGCGCCTGTGCGGTGGCCTGGCTCCTGGCCGCCTCCTTCGCGGCCCACAGCGCCCGCACGGTGCCCTGCACCGCCTCGGGCGGGTACGAGGCGAGCACCGAGGCGCAGTGCCGCGCCACGGCCAGGGCGCCGTCCGGGCCGTCGCCCGGCGCGGTCAGCTCCGACACCAGGCCCACCTGGTGGGCGCGCCGCGCCGAGATGCGTTCCGCGGTGCCCATCAGCGCCATCCGGGCCGCCTCGCCCATGGGCATGCGCTGCGCCATGCCCATCGCCTCGTAGGCGCTGACCATTCCGTAGGTGGTGTGCGGGTCGAAGAACGTCGAGGTGTCGGAGGCGATGATGAACTCCGCCTCGCTCAGCAGGTAGAAAGCGCCCCCGCAGGCCATCCCGTCGACGGCGGCGATCACCGGTATCCACAGGTCGTTGGCCTTGGGGCCGATGGTCAGCAGCGGGTCGTCGAGCGCGTAGGGCGTGGGGGGCTGGGGGACGCCGGCGGCGGCGTCCCGGTCGATGCCGGTGCAGAACGCCCTGCCGCCCGCGCCGGTGACGACGGCGGCCCGTACGGTGCCGTCGGCCCGCAACCGGCGCCAGGTGGCGGCCAGTTCGCGTGCCGTGGCGAGATCGACGGCGTTGTGCCGGTGCGGCCGGTCGAGGGTGACGGTGGCGACTCCGTCGGCCACCTCGGTCCGCAGCCCGGCCGCACCGTCCCCCGGCGCCCCGCTCACGGGCGCTCCAGGAGCCAGCGCGGGAGGTGCGTCCCGTCGGGGCCGCGGGTGAAGGCGACCTTGACGGGGGCGCCGATGCGGAGCTTCGCGGGGTCGACGGAGTCCAGCCGGGCGTCCGGCGCGCTGACGACGTTGCCGACGAGGCGGATGTGCGGCGCCTCGGACAGTTCGACGACGACCGCGTTGTAGGGCGCCTGTTCCGCGTAGGCGGGCAGCAGCGGCGGGTGCGGCAGGACGTACGACCAGATCCGGCCACGGCCGCTCATCCGCCGCCATTCGCTGTCGAAGGACTGGCAGTGCGGGCAGCACGGGCGGGGCGGGAAGCGCAGTTCGCCGCATTCCGCGCACGCCTGGACGCGCAGTTCGCCCTGTGCGGCGTACTCCCAGAAGGGGGCGCCGTCCTCGTCGGGCACGGGTGACAGCAGTGCGGGTGCTTCCGTTCCGGTCATCTGCGGGTCCTCTCCTCGTCGTGCCTCGTCGTGGTCAGGTGCGCAGCAGCAGTGCGGAGGTGGGTACGCCCTCGCCGGCGGTGACGAGGCAGGTGGCGGCTCCGGGGACCTGCGCGGTCGAGGTGCCGCGCAGCTGCTTGACGCCCTCGGTGATCAGGTTGAACCCGTGCACGTACGCCTCGCTGAGCCCGCCTCCGGCGGTGTTGAGCGGGAGCCTGCCGCCGATCTCCAGGGCGCCGCCCTCGGTGAAGGCCGCGCCCTCGCCGCGTCCGCAGAAGCCGTAGCCCTCCAGGGAGAGCGGGATGAGCGGGGTGAAGGCGTCGTAGATCTGGGCCACGTCCACGTCGTCGGGCCCGAAGTCCGCGCTCTTCCACAGGTGTTCGGCCGCTGTCCAGGCGGGCCCGGTGAGCGGGTCGTCGTTCCAGTAGTTCACCATTCCGTGGTGCTGGGCGGGGAGCGCCTGGGCGGCGGAATGGACGTAGACCGGGCGTCGGCGGCAGTCGCGTGCGCGGTCGGCGGAGACGATGACGCAGGCGAGCGCGCCGTCCGTCTCCAGGCAGTTGTCGAACAGGCAGAGGGGTTCGCTGATCCAGCGCGCGGTCATGTACATCTCGCGCGTCAGGGGCCGTTCGTACATCATCGCCGCGGGGTTCTGGTTGGCGCGGTTGCGGCAGGCGAGGGCGACGTTGAACAGGTGGTCGCGGGTCGCGCCGTACTCGTGCATGTAGCGGCGGGTGAGCATGCCGATCTCGTCGGCCGGGCGCAGCAGCCCGAAGGGCCTGGTCCACTGGGCGGGAGTCGGCAGCTGCACCTGGGTGTTCTTCCACGGGCGCGGCCCGGAGCCGCGTTTGCGGGAGCGCCAGGCGACGCCGACGGTGGCCTGTCCGGTGGCGACGGCGGAGACGAGGTGGGCGACGGTGGCGCAGGAACCGCCGCCGCCGAAGCCCGTCTTGGAGAAGAAGGTGACGTCTCCCGCGCCGATCGACTTGGCTATCTCGACCTCATCCGTCTCCTCCATCGTGTACGAGGCGAACCCGTCGACCTCGGACGGCGCGATCCCGGCGTCGTCGAGGGCCGCGAGGATGGCGCGGCAGGCGAGGGTCTTCTCGGATTCCGGCAGGTTCTTGGCGAACGGCGTCTGTCCTATGCCCGCTATCGCCGTCGTGTCCTTGATCTCCTTGCGTTCCTTGCGCGCGGTGGGCGTCGCCCCCATTGCCACCTCCGTGCCGGGTCTGCCACATCTGTGTGCTGACAGCGGAGGAGGCTACAGCTAATCTGACGGATAGTCAGCTACGGGAGTGCCGCGACCGCGAACGACCCGACCGGCGGGACGCGGCAGGCCACTGGGGCCACGGGGCGGAAGACACTCGGCGGGAGGCACCCATGCACGGCACCGGACAGGGCAACGGGCAGCGGCAGCGGGAACGGCAGGCGGAAGAGGGGGCGCGGTCCGGAGCGGCCGCGGACACCGCGGGCGGTGAAATGGCGGCGCACTACGGCGGGTTGGACGAAGCGCTCACCGTCCCCGGCATCGTCCGCGCCGCCGCCGAACGCTTCGCCGCACGGGAAGCCGTCGTGGACGGCCGCACCCGCGTCACCTACGCCGAACTCGGCGAACGCGTCGAACGCGCCGCGGCCGCCTGCCTCGCCACCGGACTGCGCCCCGGCGACCGGGTGGCCGTCTGGGCGCCCAACACGCTCGACTGGATCGTCGCCGCCCTCGGCGCCGTCACCGCGGGTGGCGTCCTCGTCCCCGTCAACACCCGCTTCAAGGGCGCCGAGGCCGCCTACGTCCTCCAACGCACCCGCGCCAGACTGCTGTTCATCACCGGCACCTTCCTCGGCACCAGTTACGTGGCCTCGCTCCGGAGAGCCACCGCCGAGGGCGACGGCGACGGGCCCCTCCCCGGACTGCCACACCTCCGCGACGTCGTCGTCCTGTCCGGCGACGCACCGGACGGCTTCCACACCTGGAGCGGCTTCCTCGCCGCCGGTGACGGGGTGGGACGGGAGGAGGTGCGCCGCCGGGCGGACGCCGTACGGCCCGAGGTCCCCTCCGACATCACCTTCACCTCGGGCACCACCGGGCACCCCAAGGGCGCGGTCATCACCCACCAGCAGACCGTCCGCGTCTACGGCGTGTGGAGCGAGGTCACCGGACTGCGCGAAGGCGACCGCTACCTGATCGTCAACCCGTTCTTCCACACCTTCGGCTACAAGGCCGGCGTGATCGCCTGCCTGCTGCGCGGCGCGACGATGATCCCGCAGCCCGTGTTCAACGTGGACACCGCGCTCGCCAACATCGCCGCGGAACGGGTCAGCGTCCTCCCGGGCCCGCCGACCCTGCACCGCTCGATCCTCGACCACCCGGGCCGGGCACAGCACGACCTCTCCGCACTCCGCGTCGTCGTCACCGGCGCCGCCGTCGTCCCGCTGGAACTGGTGGAGCGGCTGCGGAGCGAACTCAAGGTCGGCACCGTCCTCACCGCCTACGGGCTCACCGAGGCGTCCGGCACGGTCACCATGTGCCGCCGCGGCGACCCGGCCGAGGTGATCGCCGCCACCTCGGGACGCGCCATCCCCGGCACCCAGGTCCGCGTCGTCACCCCCGACGGGACGGAGGCGCCCGCCGGTGAACCGGGCGAGGTGCTGGTGCGCGGCTACCACGTGATGTCCGGCTACTTCGAGGAACCGGAGGAGACCGCCCGCGTCATCACCCCGGACGGCTGGCTGCGCACGGGCGACGTCGGCGTCATGGACGCGGACGGCAACCTCCGCATCACCGACCGGATCAAGGACATGTTCATCGTCGGCGGCTTCAACGCCTACCCCGCCGAGATAGAGCAACTGCTGCTCCGGCACCCGGGGATCGCCGACGTCGCCGTCGTCGGCGTGCCGGACGGGCGGCTCGGCGAGGTCGGCAAGGCGTTCGCCGTCCGGCACGAGGGCGCGACGGTCACCGACGACGACCTGATCGCCTGGTCCCGTCGGGAAATGGCCAACTACAAGGTGCCCCGCGAGGTCGAGTTCCTGCCCGAACTGCCGCGCAACGCGGGAGGGAAGGTGCTGAAGACGCAGCTGCGGGCCCGACGCTGACCGGGCGGCGGCCGCCCCCAAGAGGCCGCCGGACGTGGCTCGTTGGCGTGTACCACGCGTCGCCGGACGGTGATCACGGGGGCGGCGCGGGGCAGACTGTGCGCGACGCAGAGTTCCGCGGGCCGCCCAGCGGCCGCGCCGACGCCGAGACGCGGAGGAGCCACCGTGCCACTGACCCGTGAAGAGCGAATGCAGTTCCTGTCCGAACCGCACATCGGTGCCCTCTCCGTGGACGCCGGCGAGGGCGGCGCACGCGGCCCGCTGACGGTGCCGGTCTGGTACGCGTACGAGAGGGGCCAGGACCTCCTCGTGCTCACGGAACGCGACAGCCGCAAGGCGCAGCTCATCGCCAAGGCCGGACGGTTCTCGCTGCTGGCCGAACGCGTCGACCCCACCGTCCGCTATGTCTCCGTCGAGGGCCCCGTCACCGAGACGCGCACCGGCACGCGGGACGACCTGCGGCGGATGACGGCCCGCTACCTCGCGCCCGAACGGGTCGCGGACTACCTGGAGTTCGCGGACCGGGAGCACGGCGAGTACGTGCTCATCCACATGCGCCCCGAGCACTGGCTCAGCGCCGACCTGGGCCCGCAGTGAACCGCGGGCCCGGCGGCGTCCCCCGTGGTGCGGGCCGTCACGCCTCCTGACTGGAGACGTGGTTGTCGAGCGGGCCCACGGTGCCCGCGACTGCGGAGGCCGTCCCGGAGACGAGCGCTGTCAGGCCGAACACCACCGGCAGGGCGACAACGGTGACCGTCCAGACGGCGAAGGACTTCCTCGTGCGGTTCACGGCGGCTCCTCGTAGGCGGGGCCGGCAGACAGGACGTCTCCCGACACGACGTGTGCGAACGGGCAAATGAACTGGGGTACGGAATGAGGGTGCCCGGGGCGCCATGTCCTGAACCCGCCCGGCGCGTGCGCCGCGCGCGCCCCGGCGGAACAGGACACGAGAGAGGGGGCCGAGGGCGGCGACTCCCCCCTGGTGTCGCCGCACCGGCCCCCGGTCCCCCGTACTTCCCCCGTACTTTCCCCCGTTGAGCAGGGGAGTTACTTCACGGGCTCGCTGGACGCGTGGTTGTCCTCGGTACCGATGTCCCCGCCGGAGGCGTGGTTGTCCTCGGTGCCGAGATTGCCACCCGAGGCGTGGTTGTCACGAACCTCGAGATCGTCCTTTTTCTTCTTGCGCTTCGCCTCACTCATGTAACTCAGCTCCCCTGTTGTGGTGGCTGGATCACACCGGTGGGGCCCGCCCAGCGACTCCCCCGTGGACCGCCGGGCGGGCGCTCCGGTGCCGCGTGCCGCACCAGGACACACGGTCTTCCCCCGTACGATCCGCCTGCCCCCCGACGCGACGGATCGACAAGAAAAAGCATGCAGGGGAGCGATAAACGATCGATGAACGTCTGCTGCGGCGACGTTGCGGCCCTGCTCAGAGGGCCCGGAGCAATCCTCGGCGGCCGCCGCGCGGAGAGCCGGGGGAGGCACTGTCCCTGCCCGGCTCCCCTGTACTGCCCTCTGGTTCCCCGGCTCGAACCTCTGCGGTCAGGCCGCGACGGGCGGTGCCGCCAGCAGGGACCTGACCTCCTCGGCCTCCGCCGTCCCGAGCTCGTCGAAGATGCTCAGCGCCTCGCGCCAGCAGGCCCGCGCACGGTCCGTCTGCCCCAGCGCGTCCAGCGACCTGCCCAGCACCGCCAGCACGGTGCCGCGCCGCCACTCCCCGCCGATGCCCCGCAGCGCCAGGGCCTGCTCCGCGTGGCTCGCGGCCTGCGGCGCCCGGTGCGCCGCCAGGTGCGCCTCCGCCAGCCGGAAGTGCGTGACGCCCTCCCACAGCGGCTGGCGGCTGGTGTGGAACAGCTGGAGCGCCTGCGTCAGTTGGGAGATCGACTCCGTCGTGCGGCCGGCCTGGGTGAGGGCCAGGCCCAGCGCGTAGCGGCTGTTGCCGAGCCGCAGCGTCAGACCGAGGTCGTGGTAGATGTCCACGCCCTGCTGCGCCAGCGAGATGGCGCTCTCCGTACGGCCCAGCGCCAGATGGACCCGCGAGAGGTTGCACAGGGCGCTGGCCTCGCCGGTGCGGTTCCCGTCGTCCCGGAAGGCCCGGATCGCGGTGTCGAGGTAGCCCTCGCCGTCCTCGTAACGGGCCTGGTAGAGCGCGAGGATGCCGCGGTCGTTGGGGGCGAAGCAGGCGGGGACCGGGTCCTCCGTGGTGAGCGCCAGCAGCATGGCGCGCTGGGCCTCCGCGTCCGCCTGGTCGAAGCGGCCGCCGATGGTGTGCGCGTGCGTCAGCATGATCAGGGCCCGGCCCTCGGCGTGCTGGTCGCCCGCGGCCTGCGCCGCGTCCCGTACGGCGCTCGCGGCCCGCTCGTACCGCAGGGAGTGCACCCCGGAGTCGGCCAGGTCCTTCGCGGCGATCAGCAGGTCGGCGGCGCGGCGGAGCGGGCTGCCCGGGGCGGCGCGGCCGGGTTCGCCGCCGGCCGCCGACTGCTGTACGCAGGCGAGCAGGCAGTCGGCCTCGGCGAACAGCCAGTCCAGCGCGGCGGAGCGGTCCGGGAAGTCCCGGCCCGGCTCCTCGGTGCGCTCGAAGTGCTCGACGGTGCGGTCGCCCCGCCGGTCCAGGGCGAAGATCTTGGCGGCCGTGGCGAGGTAGAAGTCGAGCAGCCGGGACAGCGCCGCCTCCCGCTCGGACGGCGGCTGCTCGTCCCGTTCCGCGCAGGCGCGCGCGAACAGGCGCACCAGGTCGTGGAAGCGGTAGCGGCCGGGGGCGGCGGACTCCAGCAGCGAGGTGTCGACGAGGGACTCCAGCAGGTCTTCGGTGTCCTCGGGGGAGCGGTCCAGCGCGGCCGCGGCGGCTGGCACGGACATGTCGGGACCGTCGGCCAGGCCCAACAGCCGGAAGGCGCGGCCCTGTTCGGGATCGAGCTGCCCGTACCCGAGCTCGAAGGTGGCCTTCACGGCCTGGTCGCCGGCCTGGAGTTCGTCCAGTCTGCGCCGCTCGTCGGCCAGTTTGGAGGCGAGGACGGAGACCGTCCACGTACGGCGGGCGGCCAGCCGGGCCGCGGCTATGCGGATCGCCAGCGGGAGGAAACCGCAGGCGCCCACCACGTCCATGGCGGCCTTCCGCTCGGCGGAGACCCGCTCCTCGCCCACGATGCGGGTGAACAGCGTCATGGCCTCCTCCGGGCTCATGACGTCCAGGTCGACGAGATGCGCGCCCGCCAGGTCCACCATGCGGGCCCGGCTCGTCACCAGGGCCGCGCAGCCGCCCGTCCCGGGCAGCAGGGGGCGGACCTGGGCGGCGTCGCGGGCGTTGTCCAGCAGCGTGAGGACGCGGCGTTCGGCGAGCAGGGAGCGGAACAGGCCGGCCCGTTCCTCGACTCCCTCCGGAATGGCGGAGTCGGACGTGCCGAGCGAGCGGAGGAACACCCCGAGCACGGCCTCCGGATCGGCCGGGGAGCTGCCCGCGCCCTGGAGGTCGACGTACAGCTGGCCGTCCGGGAAGTGCTCGGCCACCGCGTGCGCCACATGCACGGCCAGTGTCGTCTTCCCGACGCCGCCGATTCCGGCCACGGCGGAGACGGCCATCACGCCGCCGTCGGTGCGGGCCAGCTGCTCTCCGAGCTCGGCGACGAAGGCGGTGCGCCCGGTGAAGTCCGAGACCGTGGCCGGGAGTTGGGCGGGGCGGTTGACGGAGGGGAAGGCCGGGTCCGCGGTCTCCTCGGGGGAGTGCGAGAGCGACTCGTCGGCGCCGAGGATGCGCTGCTGGAGCTCGGCCAGCTCGGGGCACGGGTCGACGCCCAGCTCGTCGGCGAGCAGCCGCCGGGTGTCGGCGTACACGGCGAGCGCCTCCGCCTGGCGGCCGCCCCGGTACAGCGCGAGCATCAGCAGCTCGCGGAGGCGCTCGCGCAGCGGGTGCGCGGCGGTCAGCGCCGTCAGTTCGCCGATGGCCTCGGCGTGGCTGCCGGCCTGGAGGTCCAGGTCGAGACGGTGCTCCAGGAGGGACAGCCGCCACTCCTCCAGCCTGGCGCGCTGGCTCTCCGCGAAGGGCCCGGGCACGTGCGCGAGCGGTTCGCCGTCCCATTCGGCGAGCGCCGCGTCGTACAGCTCGCGGGCGCGGTTCCTGGCGCCGCTCGCTGCGGCCTTCTCGGCGTCCTGGGCCAGCGCCGTGGCCGTGTCCAGGTCGAGCACGACGGCGGGGCCCGTGCCGAGGGCGGCGGCGCCCGGCGCCCCGAGGCCGGAACCGGCGCGTCCGGTACGGATCGCGTAGCCGCCGGACTCGCTGACAAGGATGTCCGCGTCGTCACCGAGGCTCTTGCGGAAGCGGGACGCGTAGGTGCGCAGCGCGGCCTTGGCGCGGTCCGGCGGCTCCTCGCCCCACATCGCGTCGATGAGTTCCTCGGCGGTGGCCGTCCGGCCGCCGCGCAGCAGCAGCGCGGCGAGCAGGGCACGCTGCTGCGGCGAACCGGTGTGCAGTGATTCCTCGCCCCTCCAGGCCCGGACCGGTCCGAGCACGGCGAACCGCAACCGGTGCTCCCGCTCGGCACGTTGCCCGGTGTGCCCCTCGGCGCTCATGGTGCCCCCTGCGTTCCGCGCTCCACTCCCGCAGGGTCAGTCTGCCTTGTTGACATGCACTACGTCAGCTCCGCGCCCGCCTCTCTACGACTCCTTCGAAGTTCCGACCGGCTTCGGCCGCGTCCCGGGCGCGGGGAGAGCGGGAGGGAAAGGGCGTCCGGGACAGGCGTGTGGCGCCGCGTGACGGGTGTGGTGCGGGAGCCCGGTGGGGGCTCAGGGGCGCGGATGCGGCGCACGCGAGGAGCTGACGAACCGTCAGATCAGCGCTACCGTGGGGAACATGGAGACCTTCCCGAAGATCATCTCGGTGGACGACCACACGGTGGAACCTCCGCACGTCTGGCGGGACCGGCTCCCGTCCAAGTACCACGACGTCGGACCGCGCATCGTGCGCGCACCGCTGAAGGACATGTCCTTCGTGGGCGGCAAGTTCGCCCCCACCATGGGCGCCCCCGGCGACGAGGGACCCGAGGCCGACTGGTGGGTGTACGAGGACCTGCACCGCCCGCTCACCCGCCTCGACACCGCCGTCGGATACGACCGCGACGAAGTGAAGCTCGAAGCGATCACCTACGAACAGATGCGGCCCGGCTCCTGGAGCGTCCCGGACCGGCTGGCCGACATGGACGTCAACCACGTCCAGTCCGCACTGTGCTTCCCCACCTTCCCCCGCTTCTGCGGCCAGACCTTCACCGAGGCCAAGGACCGCGAACTGGGACTCCTCGGCGTCCGCGCCTACAACGACTGGATGGTCGAGGAATGGTGCGGACCCGAAGCGCGGGGCCGCCTCATCCCGCTCACCCTCGTCCCCCTGTGGGACGCCGAACTCGCCGCCGCCGAAGTACGCCGCAACGCCGAACGCGGCGTCCGCGCCGTCTGCTTCAGCGAGATACCCCCGCACCTGGGGCTGCCCTCCATCCACGGCGACGAGTGGGACCCCTTCCTGCGGGCCTGCGACGAGACCGGCACCGTCATCGCCATGCACATCGGCTCCAGCAGCCGCATGCCCTCCACCAGCGCCGACGCGCCCCCGGCCGTCGGCTCCACCATCACCTTCGCCAACTGCTGCTTCTCGATGGTCGACTGGCTCATGAGCGGCAAGTTCGACCGCTTCCCCAACCTGCGCATCATGTACGCGGAGGGCCAGGTCGGCTGGATTCCCTACATCCTGGAGCGCGCCGACGTGGTGTGGGAGGAGAACCGCGGCTGGGGCGGCGTCGCCGACAAGGTGCTGCGGCCCCCGTCCGAACTCTTCGCCGGGCACGTCTTCGGCTGCTTCTTCGACGACGCCTTCGGGCTGCGGAACATCGACTCCATCGGCGCCGCCAACGTGCTCTACGAGACGGACTACCCGCACTCCGACAGCACCTGGCCCAAGTCGAAGGAGGTCGGCGAGGCCCAGATGGGCCACCTCGACCCGCACCTCGTCGAACGCATCGTCCGCGGCAACGCCATCGACCTCCTCGGCCTCAACCCCGACGGCACCTGGGCGGGGGCGCGGAACGCCTAGCGCGCGCGGGCCTGGACGGGCGGCGGCGGCTCCTGCGCCGCCGCCCTGCCGAACGGGCCGTGTCCCGGCCGTAGTTGAGAGCGGTCAGGCCGGAGCCGGCGCGTCCGCCGTCCGCAGCTGGACGGGCAGCGACGCGTAACCGTGCGCGATGAACGAGGACACCTGCTCGATCTCCTCCGGCGGCACCGCGAACCGCAGCCCCGGGAAACGCGAGAAGAGCGCGGGCAGCGCCGTCCGCGCCTCCAGGCGGGCCAGCGAAGCGCCCAGGCAGAAGTGCACGCCGTGGCCGAAGGCCAGGTGCTCGGTGTCCTCACGGCGCACGTCGAACTCCCCCGCGTCCGCACCGTGCCTGCCCGGGTCCCGCCCGGCCGCCGCGTACGTGGCCAGGATCGGGTCACCCTGCCCGATCACCGTCCCGTCCGGCAGCGGGATGTCCTCCACCGCGTACCGCAGCGGCAGCGAGGCGATGCTCGGCGCCCAGCGCAGCGTCTCCTCGATCACGTCGTCCCAGGTCACCTCGCCGGCCAGCACCGCGCGCAGCTGCTCGGGGTGGGTGAGCAGCGCGTGCACGGCGTTCCCGATCAGGTTGACCGTCGTCTCGTGCCCGGCGCCGACCACGAGCAGCAGGGTGTCCATCAGCTCGGCCTCGCTCAGGCTGGAGCCGTCCTCGTCGCGGGCCGAGACGAGCAGACTCGTCAGGTCGTCCCCCGGCTGCTCCCGCTTCGCGGCGACCAGCGCCCCGAACGCGGCCTGCACGTCGGCCGCCGTCCGCGCCGCCTCCTCCGGCGTCGCCGTGGTGTCCATGATGCGCTCGATCAGGCGCGCCACCTCGCCCCGCGCCTCCTCCGGTATCCCGAACAGCTCGCATATGACGAGCATCGGCAGCGGGTGCGCGTACGCGCTCCGCAGATCGACCGGAGCCCCGGCCGGCTCGGCGGCCATCGCGTCCAGCAGCCCGGCGGTGATCTCCTCCACGCGCGGCCGCAGCGCCTCCGTGCGGCGCAGCGTGAAGGCCGGGGCGACGAGCTTGCGCAGGCGCCGGTGCTCGGGGCCGTACGAGCTGAACATGTTGGTGACGTCCACCCAGGAACGTATCCAGGTGTCCCGGAACTCGCCGCGCTGCCAGGCGGGCCAGTGCGCCCTCGGGTCCTTGGAGACGCGGGGGTCGCGCAGCAGTTCCTTGAGCAGGTCGAGGCTGCTCACCGCCCACGCCCGGATGCCGGCGGGCAGCTCGACGAGCGTGGCCGGGCCCCGCGCCCTGAGCTCCTCCGCCTCCGCGTACTTCCGCCGGCCCTCCGCGTCGATCACCAGGGGTGGCTGTGGCGTCCGCCCGTGCGCGGCGGGCGTCCCTCCCTTCCGGGGCTGCGGAATGCGGGGCTGCGGGTGCGGCTGATCTCCCATGGGGCGTCCCGACTGGTCGGCGCCGCGGCGGGCCGCGGCGGTGAACGGGAAGCCGGAGCGGGGGACCCGAACGGTGCTGCGGACGCCGTCAACTCCCCATGTGCTCCTGACGGTTGGGCATGCCCGGGCCCGCCGCGCACTATCCGCGCCCGCGCCGGGAGTGGCGATCGACACGTGCGCGGGGGATGGCGGCACGGGCCTTGTCTGATGGACCGTCAGATACGAGCATGGGCGCTCGCAGCGGGGTTCCGGGGCGCGGACGCCCCGGATGCGGCCCGTCCGGGACGCACGGCCCGCCCGAGCGGAGGAGGGGCACGTGGAACACCAGCAGCACCCCCGTCACCCGGAACCCGGCACCGAACCGCAGGGCGGACCGGTGTACGGGATGCAGCTCCCCGTACAGTCCCAGAGCGCCCTGTACGCCGAACCCTGGGAAACGGAAGCCGGGCCGGAAGACCTCCTCGCCGTCGCCCGCACCGCCGACCGCCACGGCTTCGACTACATCGCCTGCTGCGAACACGTCGCCATCCCGCGCAGGCTCGCCGACGCCATGAGCACCGTCTGGTACGACCCCGTGGCCACCCTCGCCTACCTCGCCGCCGCCACCGACCACGTGCGACTGCTCAGCCACGTCGCCGTCGTGGCACTGCGGCACCCCCTGGCCACCGCCAAGCAGTACGCCACCCTCGACCAGCTCTCCGGCGGCAGGCTCGTCCTCGGCGTCGGCGCCGGCCACGTACGGGAGGAATTCGAGGCACTGGGCGCCGACTTCGCCGCACGCGGCGCCGTGCTCGACGAGACGGTGGACGCCCTGAAGGCCGCGCTGGGCGAGGAGGAGTACCCCGAGTTCGAGGGCAAGCGCTTCTCCTTCCGGGACCTCGGACAGCGCCCCCGCCCCGCACAGCGCCCCCGCCCGCCCCTGTGGGTCGGCGGCTCCTCGCCCGCGGCCGTCCGCCGCGCGGCACGGCGCGGCGACGGCTGGCTCCCGCAGGGCGACAAGCGCACCGAGCTCCCCGCCAAGATCGGCACCCTGCGACGGCTGCGCCAAGAGGCCGGAAACGACGGCCCGTTCACCATCGGCACCATCGCCGAACCGCTGTACGTCGGAACGCCGCAGTGGGACGTGGGACGCCGCACCCTCACCGGCACCCCCGAACGGATCGCCGCGTCCCTGCGCGAGTACGCGGACATGGGCGTCGACCAGATACAGGTCCGCTTCCGCAGCCGCAGCAGGCACGAACTGACCGACCAGATGGCCGCTTTCGGCGACCGGGTCGGCCCACTGCTGCGCGATTGAACAGCTTCCGGACCGCACGGAACGGCACACGGCACGGAACGGACGGCACGGACGAGAGGCAGGGGAAACGGAATGGGAAGCGGAAGCGGAACGGGCAGGCTCGACGGCCGCGTCGTGATCATCAGCGGCGGGGCGCGCGGACAGGGCGAGCAGGCCGCCCGGCTCTTCACGGCCGAGGGTGCACGCGTCGTCCTGGGCGACCTTCTCGACGACGAAGGAAAGCGGCTCGCCGAGGAGTTGGGCCCCGAGCGGGCCGTCTACACGCACCTCGACGTCCGCGAGGAGGCGGACTGGGAGCGGATGTCCGAGCTCGCCGTGGAACGCTTCGGGAAGGTCGACGGGCTCCTCAACAACGCCGGCATCCTGCGGTTCAGCGGGCTGACGGACACCTCCCTCGCGGAGTACCGGCAGGTCGTGGACGTCAACCAGGTGGGCTGCTTCCTCGGCATGAAGACCGTCGCACCGCACATCGAGGCCGCGGGCGGCGGCACGATCGTCAACACCGCCTCGTACACGGCGCTCGCCGGAATGGCCTTCGTGGCCTCGTACGCGGCGACGAAGGCGGCCATCGTCGGCATGACGCGAGTGGCGGCCATGGAACTCGCGGGCCGGGGCGTCCGCGTGAACGCGATGTGCCCCGGGGCGATCGACACCCCGATGACCAACCCGTCGCAGGTGGCCGAGAACGGGCTGGCGGTGGACCAGGGTTCGCAGGCCGAGCTCGACGCGCTGTACGCGAAGGTCGTGCCGCAGGGGCGGATCGGCCGGCCCGAGGAGGTCGCGCGGCTGGCGCTGTTCCTCACCTCGGACGACTCCTCGTACGTGACGGGCCAGCCGTTCGTCGTCGACGGGGGCTGGCTCGCGGGCGTATCGCTCTTCTGACCTGCGCATTTCCCGCCGCGGGCGGGCCGGTGGAGGCGTCCCGCCGGGCCTGTGCTGATGCTCCGTCAGGTATTGACGGTGCCGGACGCCGGTGCGAGAGTCATGAGACAGGATCTGACGGAGCGTCAGAAAAACAAGAGGAGTGAACCGCCGTGGAATTCGGGCTCTTTGTACAGGGGTATGTGCCAGCGGCTCGCGCCAAGGCGGACCCGCAGGCCGAACACAAGGCACTGCTGGAGGAAACCGAGTACATCATCCAGGCCGACAAATCCGGCTTCAAATACGCCTGGGCCTCCGAACACCACTTCCTGGAGGAGTACTCCCACCTCTCCGCCAACGACGTCTTCCTCGGCTACCTCGCCCACGCCACCGACCGCATCCACCTCGGCTCCGGAATCTTCAACCCGCTGCCCCAGGTCAACCACCCGGTCAAGGTCGCCGAAAAAGTCGCCATGCTCGACCACCTCTCCGGCGGCCGCTTCGAATTCGGCTCCGGACGCGGCGCGGGAAGCCACGAAATCCTCGGCTTCCTCCCCGGCATCACCGACATGAACCACACCAAGGAAATCTGGGAAGAAACCATCGCGGAATTCCCCAAGATGTGGCTCCAGGACGAGTACCCCGGCTTCCACGGCACACACTGGTCGCTCCCGCCGCGCAAGATCCTGCCCAAGCCCTACGGCGGCTCCCACCCCGCCATGTGGTACGCCGCCGGATCACCCTCCAGCTACGCCATGGCCGCCAAGAAGGGCCTCGGCGTCCTCGGCTTCAGCGTCCAGAAGGTCTCCGACATGGAATGGGTCGTCGAGTCCTACAAGGGCGCCGTCAAGGACGCCGAACCCATCGGCGACTTCGTCAACGACAACGTCATGGTCACCTCGACCGCCATCTGCGCCGAAA
This sequence comes from Streptomyces sp. HNM0574, assembly GCF_012726235.1. Taxonomy (GTDB): domain Bacteria; phylum Actinomycetota; class Actinomycetes; order Streptomycetales; family Streptomycetaceae; genus Streptomyces. The sequence goes on along the minus strand of NZ_JAASAH010000015.1, from coordinate 145,521 downwards.
CCCGGGAAAAGGCCAAGCAGATCGCCGTCAACGGAGGACTCAACTACCTCCAGTCCCTCCTCTTCCGGTACCACGACACCTTCCCCCGCCCCGAGGGCATACCGGAATGGCCCGAACTGCTCCCGGACTACACCGAAGAAATCGTCGAACTCCTCATCGCCGAAGAACTCATGATCTGCGGCACCCCCGACGACGTCCTCCAGCAGTGCAAGCGCTGGGAACAGGCCGGAGCCGACCAGCTCTCCCTCGGCCTCCCCGTCGGAATCCCGTACGAGGACACCATGAACACCATCAAACTCCTCGGCGAACACGTCATCCCCACCATCGACACCGACCCGGTGCACCGGACCACCCGCTTCCGCGACGCCGCCCGCAGCTGAACCCGCCGCGCGCGGCACACACGCCACGCGCGGGCCGAGAGGAGGAACCACGCACATGCTGGACCACCTGATCACCGGCGCGACCGTGGTGGACGGCACAGGCGGACCGTCCTACCGGGCCGACGTCGGCATCCGCGACGGACGCATCGCCGCCATCGCCGACCCCGGGCACATCACCGAAGAGGCCCGCACCACCGAAGACGCCACCGGACTCGTCCTCGCCCCCGGCTTCGTCGACCCGCACACCCACTACGACGCACAGCTCTTCTGGGACCCCTACGCCACACCGTCCCTCAACCACGGCGTCACCACCGTCGCCGGAGGGAACTGCGGATTCACCCTCGCCCCCCTCAACCCCGCACAGCCCGACGACGCCGACTACACCCGCCGCATGATGTCCAAGGTCGAGGGCATGTCCCTCGTCGCCCTCGAAGAAGGCGCACCCTGGAACTGGCACAGCTTCGGCGAATACCTCGACGCCCTCGAAGGCCGCACCGCCGTCAACGCCGGATTCATGGTCGGCCACTGCGCACTGCGGCGCCACGTCATGGGCCCCGACGCCGTCGGCGGACAGCCCACCGAAGCCCAACTCGCCGCCATGGTCCAGCTCTTCCACGACGCCATGGACGCCGGCGCCTGGGGACTGTCCACCACCCAGTCCGGCACCCACTCCGACGGCGACGGCGAACCCGTCGCCTCCCGGCACGCGCGGCCCGCCGAACTCCTCGCGCTCTCCCGCGCCGTCGCCGAACACGAAGGCACCCAGCTCGAAGCCATCGTCTCCGGCTGCCTCGACCAGTTCTCCGACGAGGAGATCGACCTCCTCGTCGACATGACCGCCGCAGCCGGACGGCCCCTCAACTGGAACGTCCTCACCATCGACGCCGCCGTCCCCGAACGCGTACCCCGCCAACTCGTCCCCAGCGAACGCGCACGCGCCGCCGGAGGACGCATCGTCGCCCTGACGATGCCGATCCTCACCCCCATGAACATGTCCCTCGGCACCTTCTGCGCCCTCAACCTCATACCCGGCTGGGGCGACATCCTCGGACTGCCCCTCCCCGAACGCATCGCCAGACTCCAGGACCCCGACGTACGCGCCGACATGCTCCGGCGGGCCGACAGCAAGGAAGCCGGAATCTTCCGCAGGCTCGCCCACTTCGACCGGTACGTCATCGGCGACACCTACTCCCGGGCCAACGAAGGACTCAGCGGCCGCGTCGTCCGCGACATCGCCGAGGAACGAGGCCAGGACGCCTTCGCCACCCTCGTCGACATCTGCGTCAACGACGACCTGCGCACCGTGCTGTGGCCCATGCCCACCGACAACGACCCCGACAGCTGGGAACTGCGCCGGCAGACCTGGGAACACGAGGACGTCATGCTCGGCGGCTCCGACGCCGGAGCACACCTCGACCGCATGTGCGGCGCCCCCTACACCACCCGGTTCCTCGGCGACTGCCTGCGCGGACGGAAACTCGTCGGACTCGAACAAGCCGTCAAGATGCTCACCGACGACCCCGCCCAGCTCTTCGGACTCCGCGAACGCGGACGCGTCACCGAAGGCTGGCACGCCGACCTCGTCCTCTTCGACCCCGAACGCATCGACGCCGGCCAGGCCCGCCTCGTCCACGACCTGCCGGGCGACAGCCCCCGGCTCGACTCCGAGGCCCAGGGCATCGTCGGCGTCTGGGTCAACGGCGTCGAAACCCTCCGTGACGACAAGATCACCGGCGCGGTCCCGGGGACCGTCCTACGGTCGGGGCGGGACACGTACACGGTGAGCACGGGGTAGGGGGTGGGGGTGGGGGAGTCGGGGGTGTTCCTTGGGGGCTCCCCCCCCCCCCCCCCCCCCCCCCCAAGCCCCCAACTCCCCTGCCCCCAGGCCGGGTTCAGCCCAGCCCGCACCTACCCCCGGCCCACGCCGGTCCCGAGTATCAGCGGGTTGGTCATGGCGGCCATGGCGCCGGGCACGTCCTTCGGGGTGCCGGGCGCGCGGGGGCGGCGGATCTCGGCCCGTATGTAGGTGGCGAGTGATGCCGTGGTGTGCCAGGTGACGGGCTCGTCGGTGACGGGGCCGGAGCGCAGTTCGCCCTGGTCGGTGATCAGCCGGTACGTGGCGCCGGCCGGTGCTCCGGAGACGGCGAGCCGTACGGTGACCTCGCTGTCGGGCGCGACGCGGAGTGTGTCGCCGATTCCGGCGTGCTCGCCCCGTGGTCCGCTCGCGGTGAGCGTGAGTGTGAGGGCGGAGGACTCGGTGAGGTAGCTGTGGCCGGCGCGGATGCCGTCGAGGAGGGCGCGGCGTGACAGGTCGTCGGCGAGGACCACGGTCTGCGGCAGTCCGACCTTCTGCGGTTCGCGGTGGGCGTCGCTGTTGCCCACGGCCGGTGTCCATCCGGTGTCGTCGGTGAGACCTTCGACGAGGCGGTTGTCCCAGGCGGCGAGGGACAGTTCGTCGTCGGGGGTCCAGGGGCCGTTCCAGACTTCGACGGCGTCGGCGTGCCGGTAGCCGAACTTCCACTGGCAGCCGACGAACGGGCAGTCGGGGTGGGCCGGTACGACGAGGCCGCCGGCCCGGCGGATGCGGCGGGCGACGCGGGGGAACGCGTCGTCGCGGGCGCGGTAGCGCCAGTCGAAGAAGGTGCCGGGGTCGGTTCCGTAGGCCAGGCAGTGTCCGTTCCGGGTGGTGATCTCCTCGCCGCAGAGGATGAGCAGGTCCTCGCCCCACAGGCCCTGCCAGGCGCCGTGTCCCGAGGTGGTGTTGTGTTCCGTGGTGACGATGAAGTCCAGTCCGGCTTCCCGGGCGGCGGCCGCGACCTGCGCGGGGGTGCGTTCGCCGTCGGAGTGCACGGTGTGCAGGTGGCCGTCGCCGCGGTACCAGGCGCGGCCTCGGCCGCGTGCCCGTTCGGGCGGGTGGACGGGGCGCGGGGTCTCCCCGGGGGCGCCGAACCGGAGGGTGACGGTGATCTCGTAGTCCATGCCCTGCGGTGCGACGGTGTACGGGCCGAGGACGAGGTGCCAGGTGCCGGGGCGTACGGGGCCGGGCAGGTAGCCGGGTGTGGCCTCTTCGGCGCTGATCGTGAACCGGTCGCGGAAGCCGCCGGACCAGCCGCGGAAGCCCTCGCCGCCGGGCCCGGTGCCGCGTTCGTCGAAGATGCCGATGTCGAGGGCGTTGCCCGGGGTGCCTTCGGGGACGTCCGGGGTGTCGTAGGTGTACGTGACGGCGATTTCGCGGACGCCTTCGGGGACGTCGACGGGGAGTGTCACGAAATCGGGTGCGCCGGTGGGGAGATGGCCGCGCACCGTCTCGGTGCGTTCCTCGCCGCTCGCGGCGCGGGCGAAGCTCATGTCCCCGAGCGTAAGGACGCCCGCGGCGCCCGCAACCGCGGACATCCTGAGGACGCCGCGCCGTCCCGGCCCGCCCTGTGCCGTGCTGGTTCCGCCCATCGTCAGCCCCCCTCGTCGGTTTCCGGCCGGGCGGCTCTCGGGCCGCACTTTCCGGTGCCGGACACCGTTGTACGGGGAGGGGACGAGGAGGGAAACCCCTGTGGAAAACCCTCGGAGCGGTTGCCGTCGAGTGGGAACGGCTGTTCGCGCCGGGGCCGACCGACTGCCCGATGCCGTTGTGACAGGAGCCCCGGATGCGGATCGCGACCACGATCATCCTCACCGACGAGACCGTCCGTCCCGACCGCCTGGCCCGTGAGGTGGAGCAGCGCGGTTTTCACGGTCTCTATCTGCCCGAGCACACGCACATTCCGGTCAGCCGGGAGACGCCGGCGCCGATGGGGGAGCCGCTGCCCCGCCCGTACGGCCGGACGTTCGACCCGATGGTGGCCCTGGCGGCGGCCGCGACGGTCACCGAGCGGATCGCTCTCGGTACGGGGGTGGCGCTCGTCGCGCAGCACGATCCGATCGTCCTGGCCAAGCAGTTGGCCTCGCTGGACGCGCTGTCCGGTGGCCGGATCACACTGGGGGCCGGTTTCGGCTGGAACCGGGAGGAGGCGGCGGACCACGGTGTCGACTGGCCGCGGCGCCGGGAGCTGGTGCGTGACCGGGTGGCCCTGATGCGCGCCCTGTGGGCGTCCGAACCGACGGAGTACGAGGGCGAGTTCGGTTCGGTGCGGGCGAGTTGGGCGTATCCGAAGCCGGTGCGGGACGGTGGCCCGCGGGTGCTGCTGGGCGGTGCCGCCGGGCCGAAACTGTTCGCGCACATCGCGGAATGGGCGGACGGCTGGATCCCGGTGGGCGGCAGCGGGCTGACGGAGGCGCTGCCCCGGCTGCGTGCGGAGTGGGAGCGTGCCGGGCGCGGCCCGGAGGGGCCCGCGGTGGTGCCGAGCTTCGTGGTGCCCTCGCAGGGAAAGCTGGCGCACTTCCGGGACTTGGGCATCGAGGAGGCAGTGCTCCAGCTGCCGTCCGGGGACGAGGGCGCGGTGCTGCGCACGCTGGACGAGTACAGCCAGTACCTGTGACCCGTCGCGCGGAGGGGGGCGGAGGGTGTGTCCGCCGGTCTGCCTCCGTGCGCGGTCCGCGTGCGCTCTCGTGTGCCTCACCGGCCGGAACACGTGCGGAGCTTGCTCGTATCCTCGTCTGATGACCACCGATGCGCAGGTTCCCACCGCCAACGCCATGCGCCGCGCGCTGAAGAGGGCGCGCGACGGAGTCGCACTCGACACCGCCGAAGCCGCGGTTCTGCTCCAAGCGCGGGGTGACGACCTCACCGCGCTGTCCGAGTCCGCGAGCCGGGTCCGCGACGCGGGTCTCGAGGCGGCGGGCCGCCCGGGGGTGATGACGTACTCACGTGGGGTTTTCATCCCGCTCACCCGGCTCTGCCGGGACAGGTGCCACTACTGCACGTTCGTCACCGTGCCGGGCAAGCTGCGCCGCGAGGGCCACGGGATGTTCATGTCGCCCGACGAGGTGCTGGACATCGCGCGCCGCGGTGCCGAAATGGGCTGCAAGGAGGCCCTGTTCACGCTGGGCGACAAGCCGGAGGACCGCTGGCCCGAGGCCCAGGAGTGGCTGGAGGCGCACGGGTACGACGACACGCTCAGTTATGTCCGTGCGATGGCGATCCGGGTGCTGGAGGAGACGGGGCTGCTGCCGCATCTCAATCCGGGTGTCCTGTCCTGGACGGACTTCCAGCGGCTGAAGCCGGTTTCGGCCTCGATGGGGATGATGCTGGAGACCACGGCCGAGCGGCTGTGGAGCGAGCCGGGCGGCCCGCACCACGGCTCGCCGGACAAGGAGCCCGCGGTCCGGCTGCGGGTGCTGGAGGACGCCGGCCGGTCCAACGTGCCGTTCACCACGGGGCTGTTGATCGGGATCGGGGAGACGTACGAGGAGCGTGCGGAGTCCCTGTTCGCGCTGCGCCGGGTGCAGCGCGCTTATCACAGCATCCAGGAACTCATCATGCAGAACTTCCGCGCCAAGCCGGACACGGCGATGCGCGGCATGCCGGACGCGGAGCTGGAGGAGCTGGCGGCCACGATCGCCGTCGCGCGGCACATCATGGGCCCGTCGGTGCGTCTCCAGGCGCCGCCGAATCTGGTGGACGGCGAGTACGCGATGCTGATCGACGCGGGCATCGACGACTGGGGCGGCGTCTCCCCGCTCACCCGGGACCACGTCAATCCGGAGCGTCCCTGGCCGCAGATCGACGAACTCGCCGAGCGCACCGCCGCCTCCGGTTTCGAGCTGCGCGAACGCCTGCCGGTGTACCCGGAGTTCCTGCAGCGCGGCGAGCCGTGGCTGGATCCGCGGGTGCTGCCGCACGTGCGGGCGCTGGCCGATCCTCAGACGGGTCTGGCGGACGAGGGCGCGACGGTGCGGGGGCTGCCGTGGCAGGAGCCGGAGGACGGGTTCCTCGCCGCTTCGGGCCGCACCGATCTGCACCACACCATCGACACGGAGGGCCGGTCCGCGGACCGGAGGGACGATTTCGACGACGTGTACGGCGACTGGGACACCCTGCGTGAGCAGGCGCGTCCCGGGATGGCGCCGGAGCGTGCCGACGCGGACGTCCGGTCCGCGCTGTCCACGGCGGCGGACGATCCGACGAAGCTCACGGACGAGCAGGCGCTGGCGCTGCTGCACGCGGACGGTCCGGCGCTGGACGAGCTGTGCCGTATCGCGGACGACCTGCGCCGTGACGTGTCGGGCGACGACGTGACGTACATCGTCACGCGCAACATCAACTTCACGAACGTCTGTTACACGGGCTGCCGTTTCTGTGCCTTCGCGCAGCGCCGGACGGATGCGGACGCGTACACGCTGTCCCTGGACCAGGTCGCCGACCGTGCGCAGCAGGCGTGGGACGTCGGCGCCGTCGAGGTGTGCATGCAGGGCGGTATCCATCCGGATCTGCCGGGGAGTGCCTACTTCGACATCGCGCGCGCGGTGAAGTCCCGGGTGCCGGGCATGCATGTGCACGCCTTCTCACCGATGGAGGTGGTGAACGGTGCGACGCGTACGGGCATGTCGGTGCGGGACTGGCTGACGGCGGCGCGGGACGCGGGGCTGGACACCATTCCGGGGACGGCGGCGGAGATCCTGGACGACGAGGTCCGGTGGATCCTGACGAAGGGCAAGCTGCCCGCGGCGACGTGGGTGGAGGTCATCGAGACGGCGCACGAGCTGGGGGTGCGGTCCAGTTCGACGATGATGTACGGGCACGTCGACCAGCCCCGGCACTGGCTGAGCCACTTGCGGCTGCTGGCACGGATGCAGAAGTCGGCGCTGGAGAAGGGCGTCGAGGGCTTCACGGAGTTCGTGACGCTGCCGTTCATCCACACCAACGCGCCGGTCTATCTGGCGGGGATCGCGCGCCCGGGCCCGAGCATGCGGGACAACCGCGCGGTGACGGCGATGGCGCGGCTGCTGCTGCACCCGTACATCACCAACATCCAGACGAGTTGGGTGAAGCTCGGCACGGAGGGCGCGGCCGAGATGCTGCGTTCGGGTGCGAACGATCTCGGGGGGACGCTGATGGAGGAGACCATCTCCCGGATGGCGGGCTCCTCCTACGGTTCGTACCGCTCCATCCAGGACCTCGTCGCCATCGCGGATCTCGCGGGCCGTCCTGCCCGCGCGCGCACGACGACGTACGGCCCGGTGAGCGAGGAGCGGCAGCGGGCCGCGCACGATTCGGACGGCCATCTTCCGCAGCTGCTGCCCCTGGTGCAGGAGTGACCGAGGCGGTACGGCGGGTCCCGCGGCGCTCTCCGGCAGGGCGTCGCGGGAGCTAGCGGACGCGGGGGCGGGAAGGCCGCGGACGGCCCACCGTGGTGCCCATCGGGGCACCACGGACAGTCCGCACAGCGACCACAACCGCGCGGACTTCCGTCTATTAGAGTGCAGCCCCGGTAGAAGCAACGGGAGGGGGCACTGTGGCCGCTTCGGGCAGTGACGCCATATGGGGCCGCACCGAACAGCAGAGCTTCCGCGGCCGCGTGCGCGGCGCCCTGCTGGGCGGCGCGATCGGTGACGCACTCGGCGCGGGCATCGAGTTCGACTCGCTCAGCGCCATCCGTGAGGCGCACGGCGAGGACGGGGTGACGGACTTCGTCCCCGCCTACGGCAGGCGCGGCGCCGTCACCGACGACACCCAGATGACCCTCTTCACCGTCGACGGCCTGATACGCGCCCACGTCCGGCGTGACACCGGCGCCTGGCACCCGCCCACCGACGTGCACTCCGCGTACCTGCGCTGGGCCGCCACGCAGCGGGACTGGGGCCCGGACGAGCGCAAGGAGGAGGACGGCTGGCTCGCCCGCACCGAGTGGCTCTACGCCCGCCGCGCCCCCGGGAACGCCTGCCTCAGCGGTCTCGCCGACAGCCGCATGGGCACCGTCGACAGCCCGAAGAATCCGCAGTCCAAGGGCTGCGGCACGGTCATGCGGTCGGCGCCGTTCGGTCTTCTCGTCGGCTGGGAGCCGCAGTTGGTCTTCCAGCTGGCCGTGGAGTGCGCGGCGCAGACCCACGGGCATCCCACGGGCTACCTCGCGGCGGGCGCGTTCGCCGCGATCGTGCACTCCCTCACGCGCGGCGACTCCCTCGACCACGCGGTGCAGAAGTCGCTCGCGCAGCTCGCCACCCGGCCCGGCCACGAGGAGACGACGGACGCGCTGAAGCGGGCCCTGGGCGCGGTGCGCCAGGGCATGCCCACGGCGGAGCGGGTGGAGTCCCTCGGGGAGGGCTGGACGGCGGAGGAGGCGCTCGCCATCGGCGTGTACTGCGCCCTGGTCGCGGAGGATCTGCGGCACGGTCTGCTGCTGTCGGTGAACCACGGCGGGGACAGCGACTCCACCGGTTCCATCTGCGGCAACCTGCTGGGCGCGCTGCACGGTGAGACGGCGCTGCCGCCGGCCTGGGTCGCGGAGGTCGAGGGGCGGGCCACCATTCTCGAACTCGCCGACGACTTCGCGATGGAGATGACGCAGGGCCCCGCACTGCACGCCCCCGGCGCTTCGGCGCCGGCCTGGCTGGCCCGCTACCCGCGCGTCTGACCGGGGCCGCCGGCTCAGCGCATGATCTCGCCCGCGTTGACGAGCAGCGACTGGCCGGTGATCGCACGTGCCCGGTCGGAGGCGAGGAAGGCGGCCGTGTCGGCGACGTCGGCGTCGGTGGCCATCTCGGGCAGCGCCATGCGGGAGGTGAGCCGTTCCAGGACGGTGTCCTCGCCGACGCCCTCCGTCTGTGCCGCGTACTGGACGTACCCCTGCACGGGCGGGCCCCACATCCAGCCGGGCTGCACGGTGTTGACCCGTATCCGGTGCGGCCCGAGCTCGCGCGCCAGGGCGTACATCGCGGAGACGAGCGCCCCCTTGGAGGCCCCGTAGGCCGCCTGTTGGACCTGGGAGGGGGCGGCGACGGACGACTGGGTGCCGATCATGACGACCGATCCGCCGTGCTCCTTCAGCGCGGGCAGGCAGGCGCGGGTCATGCGCAGCGTGCCGAGCAGGTTGACGTCCACGACCTGCTGCCACTGCGTGAAGTCGGCGTCCTCCAGGCCGCCCATGTAGTGGTCCAGCGCCGCGACATGGACGACCGCGTCGATGCCGCCGAACCGGCTGACCGCGAGCGCGGCCAGGGCCTCGCACTGTGCCTCGTCCGTGATGTCGGTCGCCAGCTGGGCGGTCACCTCCCCGCCGGGGTCGAGGCTCGCCGCGGCCGACACGAGCCGCTTCTCGGTGCGGGCCCCGAGCACGACGTTCGCCCCGTCCCGCACGCAGGCGGCCGCCACCTGGTGACCCAGTCCCGGGCCGACGCCGGACACCACCACTGTCTTGCCTCCGAGTAGCAACACGGTCTCCCTCCGGGGCAGTTGACTGACGGCCCGTCACGGTAGGGCGTCCGGACGGAGAAGCACAGAGAGGCGGCACGGCTCTCCCCATCTGAGGCCGCGTCGGCTACTGCTGTACGGCGACGAGACCGCCGGACGGAGAGCAGCACACCGGCGGCCCCCGAGAAGAGAAGGGGACAGCCTCTTGCGGAGCGAGGAAGCGCACGGACAGAGCGCCGGTTACGCCGAGTTGGCCGCGGTCGGGCCCTACGGGGTGCGGCCGGGGCACGCGCTGATCACCATGGTCGAACCCCATCCGGGCCGGGAACGCGCCTACAACCGCTGGTACGAGGACGACCACTACATCGCGGGAGCCATGGCCATGCCGTGGATCTTCGCGGGGCGCCGCTGGGTCGCCACCCGCGCGCTCCAGTCACTGCGCCGCCCGAAGGAGTCGGCCGTCGCCCGGCCCGTCACGGCGGGCTGCTACCTGTCGACGTACTGGATCACCGAGGGACGCTACGACGACCACATGCGCTGGACGGTCGCCATCAACAAGCGGCTCAACGCCGACGACCGCGTCCACCACGACCGCACGCACGTCTTCACCAGCTTCCAGGACCACGCGGCGACGGTGTACCGCGACGGCGAAGCCGGGCCGCGGGACTTCCACGCCCTCGACCATCCCTACGCGGGACTCGTCCTCCAGGTCGTCGACACGGACACGGAGGAGCAGCGCGACCGCCTGCTGGCCGAGCTGCGCGGCACGCTCCTGCCGCGACGGCTCGCGGGCTCCCCGGCGGCCATGGCGGTGGCCTTCCGCCCCACCCCGCTGCCCGCCGACCGCATGTCGTACGTCCGGCAGGTGGAGGGCGTCGGCACGCGGCTGACGGTGCTGTACTTCCTCGAAACGGGCCCGGAGGAGTGCTGGGAGGCATGGTTCTCGGGCCTGGAGGAGGAGATCGCCGCAACAGATCTGGGGAGGCTGGAACTTGCGGCACCGTTCGTCCCGACGATCCCGGGGACGGACACCTACGTGGACCAGCTGCGCTGAGCCGGCCGTCCAGCCGGACGCTGTGCGGGCCGGAACGGCGCGCGGCGACGGAAGCGGAGCGGGCCGGCGGCAGGCGGGAGCCGGGAAGGAGGGCGAAGCCCCCTCGGCCGGGACGGCGGGCCAGTCGAGAGGGCTGCTCGGGTCAGCTTCCGGCCTGCGGGGGCCTCAGGACCGGCGTCGCGCGGCCCTCGGCTCCGGGGCTCCGGTCACCGTCGCGACGAAGCCGGTCCAGGCCGCGGGGCGGAAGCTGAGCGCGGGCCCCTGCGGGTCCTTCGAGTCCCGCACGTCCACGGTGGACACCGCGGGCGAACGCACCTCCACACAGGCGCCGTTGGCGGAATGGCTGGACTTGATCCAGGTATGGGTGGTTCCTTGCCTGATTGCCATGTCTGCTCCGGTTGTTCGGGTTGAGTCATCGACGCTACGCCCCGATTCCCGGGCATGAAGCGGCCGTTCACTCGACCGGATGGCATATTCCAGGCTGCTCTTCACACTGTTGATCGGCCCGGTGTAACCTCCGCCGTCCTCAGCCCCGGGCATACTCCTTCGCCACGTCCTCGATGAACTCCCGCGTCTGGTCCGGGTTCAGCGCCTCGGCCCGCAGATGCTCGTACATCACGCTGTAGCTCTGCACGTCGTGGGCCTTCTCCAGATAGAGGTCGCTCGTCACGCCCTCCAGATAGACCACCGACGAGTCCGAGGCGTCCGGGAACTCCAGGATCGCGTACTGCCCGTTCACGCCCGGGTGCGCGCCCATCTTGAACGGCATGACCTGGACGGTCACATGGGGCATCCGGGCGACCTCGTTCAGCCGCTCCAGCTGCTCGATCATCACCTGCCGGCCGCCGATCTCCCGGCGCAGCGCGGACTCGTCCAGCACCGCCCACAGGCGCAGCGGATTCCGCGGGTCGTTCACCCTCTCCTGGCGGCGCATCCGCACCTGCACCCGCTTCTCGATGTCGCCCGCCGACGCCTCCGGCAGCGCGCCGACGCACACCGCCTCCGCGTACGCGCGGGTCTGCAACAGGCCGGGAACGACCTGCGGTTCGTACACCCGGAGCGAGGCGGCATCGGTTTCCAGCCCGATGTAGACGCTGTACGGGATGTCGCCGAAAGCGTGCCACCAGCCCTGCTGGCGGGACTCCTTGGCCATCTGCATCAGCGAATCGACGATGCGGTGGTCGTCCACCTCGTAGACACCGCACAGATCACGGACGTCGCGCTGGCTGATGCTGCGGCGGCCGTTCTCCAGACGGCTGATCTTCGACTGGGAGACCAGCAGCCGGTCCGCGACCTCCTCTGCCGTCATGCCCTTCAGCTCGCGCAGCCGGCGCAGCTCCTGGCCGAGCCGGCGCCGCCGGACGGTGGGATTGACGTTGGGCGCCACGGGAACTGCACCTCCGCTTTAAGTACGACTACTTTCCAGCAGGTTGCCACCAACGTGACCGCCAGCGCTGGCGAATGGCAACAGAGGGTGCAGGAACACCTACCCGAATCCGGCGGCGGGCGACCGGAACCGGCCCCCGCACGCGCGTGCGGGGTGGCCGTCCCGCCGTCGTCCACGGCTGCCGGACCGCCACCCCGCATGCCTGTGCGGCTCCCGTGGAGCTGCCGTGCGGTGGTGCTGTGCGTGGTCGTGCTGTGCGTGATGGTGCGCGATGGAACGGAGCACCGCCGGGGGTGCGCGGTGCGGCGTTCGTGGGACGGCGGTCGCCAGGGGCGGCGCGGCACTTCGCGCCGCCCGCGGCGTGGTGGTCCGGTCCGGCTCAACGGGCTCCGGCGCGGACCATGCCTCCCGCTGTACGGCGTGCCTGATCGGGAACCTGCGGTGTGCGGTCACTCGCGCCGCCACCGTGGCTGCCCTGGCCTTCCCTCCGGCCGCCACCGCCGCCCGGTGCGCGGCGCTGCTGCGCCCCGACACCGTTCTGCACGTCCATCACGGCGTGCGCGACGAGACCGCCCATCGGGTCGTGCCTGATCAGATCCCGGAGCCGCGAGCGGCACGAACGCCCCTCGTTCCCGGGATAGAGGTGCTTGCCGAGACCGACCGCGTGGGCCAGCGCGGCGAGCGCCGCGGTCCGCGGGTCCGGCGGTACACCGGTGCGGATCGCCGAGTCCAGCCGGGCCCTGATTTCCCGGCTGATGGCCGTCTCCGTCGCCTGGTAGCGCGTCGTCGGCAGCACCCCGCACATCTGGCCGGATACGGCATGCACCATGCCGCAGCGTTCCAGGTGTGTGAGATAGGTTTGGCGCAGCCCCAACCGGGGCCCGCCGATCCAGTGGACGGCGCGCACCGGACTGCCGCGCCTTCGCAGCAACTCGAGCGCGGAGTCCAGAGTTGGATCTCCAGTCGGCCGTGGTAGCACCACGGCGATACGATCCCCATCAGGGGCTATCCGTCCTGCCAGAGCCAGCTCCACTAGCTGGGCCCCGGCCAGGCCGAGGTCAAGCGACTGTGGCTGCGCCGTGGTGCCCGTTGCCGGGTCCAGGGCGAGCAACAGAAGCTCCTCCGGAATTGTTCTGCGGCTCCTGCCCATCCATGCCTCCCCGCGTGGATGAATGACAGGGTGACTCCTCTCACAATGGTCTGTCGAGAGTGCGTGGACGCTTTGATCGGGAACCAGTAGGTATGTCGTTCTCGTCTGCTGTTCGGGAAGGCTGATAGCCGACCGGTGGACAGGGCCGCTGTGCGATGGGGCGGAAGCGGTGGACGGACACTGTTAACTGGTAGGGCGAGCGGCGAGCATCAGCATCAGGAGGCATCGGTGGCGGGCGAGTCCCCCGGCAAGGTGGAGCGTGGAAAGTCGTCGGGGGAGGCGACGGAGACGGCGGAGGAACGCGACGCGGTGAGCCCCGGTGGGGGCGAGGAGAGCGCGCAGGACGCCGGAACCTCTCGTACGAAGAGCGACGGTGACACGCAGTCGTCGTCGGGTGACGGTCCGGATCGCGATGCCGAATCCGGGGACTCCGGTTCCGCCGAGGCGGCGGGCAAGGGCCGTGACGAGCGCCTGAAGGCCGCTGTGGCGGCCTGGGTCGCGGGCTCGGAGGACGAGCGTGCCCCGTCCGGCGAGAGCCCCTCCGGCGGCGACGAGACAGCACGCGAAGCTGGGTCCGAAGCGAATTCCGGCCAATCCGCCGCGAGCGGACTTCCCAGGCGCCCGCGCGGCGGCAAGGACGCGTCCGCCGAGTCCGGCAGCGCCGGGGCGGACCAGCCGACCGCCATGTTCCGTACCGTTCGCGACGGCGAAGACGGTGCGGCGTCGAGCGCTCCGTCCGACACCTCGGAGAACTCCGAGGAGGCGGCCGCGCGCCGTGCCGAGCGCATGACGGCGGCCTTCTTCGGCGCGTCCAAGAAGCCGGGCGAGGACGGCGGCGCGGACGCGGAACCGGCGACGTCCGAGGACGCCGGAAAGGCCGGGGACGCCGAGGAGAAGGCACAGCCGGCGAAGGCCGCGGCCAAGAAGGCTCCCGCGAAGAAGGCCGCCGCCAAGAAGGCGACGGCCAAGAAGACCGCCGCGAAGAAGACCACGGCGAAGAAGACGGCCGCCAAGAAGACCGCGTCGGACGAGCCGGCGGAGAAGAAGACCGCCGCCAAGAAGACGACGGCCAAGAAGAGCACCGCGAAGAAGGCCCCGGCGAAGAAGACAGCGGCCAAGAAGACCGCGGCCGAGGCCCCCGCGGCCAAGAAGGCGGCCGCGAAGAAGACGACGGCGTCCGCTGCCGCGACGTCCGACGAGACGCCCGCGACCGACACCGCCGCGGCGAAGGACGCGAAGCCGGCGGACCGGAAGGGCGAGGGCGCCAAAACGGAGGCCGCGAAGTCCGGGAGCACGCAGGCGACGGGTGCCGCCGAGGACCCGCGCCTCGGCCACGGCCTGAGCTCCGCTCCGGACGCGACGACGGTGCTCTCCACGGTCGGCGCCGCGAAGTCCGCGGACAAGAGCGCCGAGGACGCGGACGCCCAGGAGCCGGAGGCCAAGACCGCCGCAGACGCGCCTGCGAAGGACGCGGAAGCAAAGGGCGCGGCCGCGGACGGCGAGGCCGACCGGACCACGCAGCTGAAGGTGACCCCGTCGCTCACCGGGGACGCCAAGGACGCCGACAGCTCGGCAACTCCCGCCGCTCCGGCGGACGTTGAGGACAAAGCGGCCAAGACGGAGCCGGAAGCCGACGCCGCCGCCGAGGCCGCGGCGAAGGACGCCGACGAGCCGGCCGCGAAGAAGGACGCCGAGGACGGGGCCGCCGACGGGCCGGCCGACCGCACCACGGTCCTGAAGGTGGTCTCCGAGTCCCCGGCGGCCGCCGCGAAGAAGCCCGGAGCAGAGGCGAAGTCCGCCGCCGACCCGGTCAGCGGAAGCGAGCCCGAGGACGCCGACAAGGCCGACGCCACGAGCCCTGCCGCGAAGGACGCCACGGCCGCCGAGGACGCGAAGGCGGCCTCCAAGGCGGACGACAAGGCGGCCTCCAAGTCCGAGGAGCCCAAGCCCAAGGACGCCAAGGCCACCCCCAAGTCCGAGGCAAAGCCGACCACTTCCACCTCCAAGGCCAGCCCCAGGTCCGACTCCGAATCCGAGTCCGAGCGCACCAGCCAGTTCGTCCCGCTGAAGTCCACGGACGAGCGGCCGGGTGCCGGGAAGCCGAAGTCGGCCGTTCCGGCCAAGGCCGAGGGCAAGCCGCGTACGGGCAGTACCCGGGAGGACGCGGCTGCCGGGACGGGCAAGGCGGCCGGTGCGGGTGCCGTCGGCGGGGGTGAGCTGCCGCCGGAGATGAGCGAGGCGGAGCTGACGCGTCAGCAGCCGCGCCCGGACCAGGCCCCGTTGGACCTGCTGGCGCAGCTGACCAACACGCCGCCCCCGCCGGAGACTCCGCTGCGGACCGCCGTGCGGCGGGTCAAGATCTGGACGCCGCTGGTCGTGCTGCTGGCGATCGTCTTCGTGATCGCGCAGTCCGTCCGTCCGCTTCCGGAGCCGGGGCTGACGCTGACGGCTTCGCCGACGTACACGTTCGCGGGCGGCAAGCCCGACGTGCCGTGGCCGTCGGAGGGCCAGGCGGTGCTGGACGTCGAGGGCCTGGGCTCGTTCGGTTCGTCGGGCGGGGAGAAGCCGGTGCCGATCGCGAGTGTCGCGAAGGTGATGACGGCGTACGTCATACTCCGCGACCACCCGGTGAAGCCGGGTGAGGACGGCAAGACGATCCCGGTCGACAAGAAGGCCGAGGAAGAGGCCGGGCTGAGTGCGCAGAACGAGTCGACGGTGAAGGTGAAGGAGGGTGACAAGCTGACGCAGCGTGAGGCCGTGGAGGCCATCATGATCGCGTCCGCGAACAACGTCGCCCGCCTGCTTGCCCGTTGGGACGCGGGTTCCGAGAAGGCGTTCACGAAGAAGATGAACGACGCCGCCGCCGACCTGGGCATGAAGAACACCGAGTACACCGACCCGAGCGGACTCAACGCCTCCACCGTCAGCACCGCGGCCGACCAGGTGAAGCTGGCGAAGAAGGCCATGGACATCCCGATGTTCCGCGACACGGTGCGGATGCCGCACTACACGGACGCCAAGGGCGACAAGCACGGCAACTGGAACCGGCTGGTGCCCCTGGACGGCGTGGTCGGCATCAAGACCGGTACGACCACGAAGGCGGGCGGCAACCTGCTCTTCGCGGCCGAGAAGGAGATCGGCGGCACCAAGCAGCTGATCGTGGGCGCCGTGCTGGGCCAGTACCGTCCCTCCATCCTCGACACCGTCCTGCAGGAGAGCAAGAAGCTCATGGACACCGCGCAGGACGAGCTGGAGGCGAAGAAGGTCGTCAAGAAGGGCGATGTGGTGGGCTACGTCGACGACAAGATGGGCGGGAAGACGCCCGTCGTCGCGACGGAGGACGTCACCGCTGTCGGCTGGTCCGGGCTGAAGGTGAAGCTGGGGCTCACGGACAACGGCAAGACCATCCCCAGCGAGGCGCCGAAGGGCACGAAGGTCGGCACACTGACGGTGGGTGACGGTCCGGGCCAGGTGAAGGTGCCCGTCGCACTCCAGGAGGACGCGACGGAGCCGGACTTCGGCTCCAAGCTGACGCGCATCCTCTGACCGGCTCGGCCGGCCCCGGACGGGGTCACTGTCCGCACACCGGAGCCCCGGCGCTCGTCCCCTGAGGGGAGGCGCCGGGGCTCCGGTGCGTGTGCCGCCGGACGTCGGGCCGGGGTCAGCTGCCGCTGCCGTAGGGGCGGGTGAGGATCTCCAGGACGTGGCCGTCCGGGTCGAGCCAGTACACGCCGCGGCCGCCGTCGTTGTGGTTGATCTCGCCGGGGCGGGTCCGGTACGGGTCGGCGTAGTAGGTCAGTCCGGCGTCCTGGATGCGGCCGAAGATTCCGTCGAACTCCTCCTCGGAGACGAGGAACGCGTAGTGCTGGGGTGTGATCGGCCCGTCGGCGTCCGCGAAGTCGAGTGCCACCTCGTTCACGGTGACGACGGGGAGGAACGGGCCGAACTGGGGCTGCACTTCGAGGCCCAGCAGGGAGGCCAGGAAGTCGGCCGAGGCCTTCTTGTCGGCGGAGTGGACGATGGTGTGGTTGAGCTGGACGGACATGGTGGTCTCCTTGTGTTCGTCGCGGCCCGGCGGAGCACGCGGTGCGCTGTCCCGTACGCGCACCGTCGCGCTCTCACGCGTGTCCCGCACGCGGTTCCGTGCGTGTCACTCATGTCCAACTCCGCTGACACCGTGGGGTATTTCGCCACGGATTCGGTCTTTCGGCGTACGACCTGTGGCCCCGGGGCGGAGGCCGGGCCGGGCCACGGTCCTGCGTCCCGGGGACCAGGGCTCCCTCCCGGGAGGGCTCAGCGGTGGGTGAAGCGCGGGGTGCGCTTCTCGACGAAGGCGGTCATGCCCTCCTTCTGGTCGTCGGTGGCGAACGTGGCGTGGAACAGGCGGCGTTCGAAGCGCACGCCCTCGGTGAGGGTGGTCTCGAAGGCGCGGTTGACGCTCTCCTTGGCCATCATGGCGACCGGCGCCGACATGCCCGCGATGGTCCCGGCGGTGGCGAGGGCCTCGGGCAGCAGGTCGTCGGCGGGGACGACGCGGGAGACGAGCCCGGCGCGTTCCGCCTCCTCGGCGTCCATCGTCCTGCCGGTGAGGCACAGGTCCATGGCCTTCGCCTTGCCCACGGCCCGGGTCAGGCGCTGGGAGCCGCCGATGCCGGGGATGACACCCAGGGTGATCTCCGGCTGGCCGAACCGGGCGGTGTCGGAGGCGATCAGGACGTCGCACATCATGGCCAGTTCGCAGCCGCCGCCCAGGGCGTGCCCGGAGACGGCCGCCACGGTGGGTGTGCGGACCTCGGCGAACCTGTCCCACAGGCCGAACCAGTCGCCGAGATAGACGTCCATGTAGGAGTGCGGCCGCATCTCCTTGATGTCGGCTCCGGCCGCGAACGCCTTGCGCGAGCCGGTGAGCACGAGACAGCCGATCTCCGGGTCCCGGTCCAGCGAGCCGGCGGCGTCGACGACCTCGTGCATCAGCCGGACACTGAGCGCGTTCAGGGCCTTCGGCCGGTCCAGCGTGATCACCGCGGTACGCCCGTGCCGCTCCACACGGATGGTCTCGTACGGTCCGGGCGTGCTGTCCGTCCCTTCGGTGGTGCCGGTCATGCTCGCTCCTCTCACCGCCGGGCCGCCGGCACCTCGGTGCCGAGGCGCCGGACGCGGTCGATGACGGCGCTGAAGTCCCGGCCCGCGCCCTCGTGTTCGGCGAAATCGGCGTACAGTGCGGCCGCTCGTGCCCCGAAGTCGGCCACTACACCGGCCTGTCGGGCGGCGCTGACGGCCAGCCGGAGGTCCTTCGCCATGAGGGGCGCGGAGAATCCGGGACGGTAGTCGTGGTTGGCGGGGCTGGCCGGGACGGGCCCGGGGACGGGGCAGTTGGTGGTGAGGGACCAGCACTGCGCGGACGCGGTCGACATCACGTCGTACAGCGCCTGGTGGTCCAGCCCGAGCCGCTCGCCGAGCACGAACGCCTCGCTCACGGCGAGTGTCGAGGTGGCCAGCACCATGTTGTTGCAGATCTTGGCCGCCTGCCCGGCGCCCGGTGGCCCGCAGTGCACGGCTCGGCGTCCCATGGCGTCGAGAAGGGGGCCGGCGGCGGTGAACTCCGGTTCCGTCCCGCCCGCCATGAAGGTGAGCGTCCCGTCCGTGGCGCCGACGACGCCGCCGGAGACGGGCGCGTCGAGGGCCCGGTGGCCCGCCGCCCGGGCCGCCTCGTGGGCCGCGCGGGCGTCGGCGACGTCGATGGTGGAGCAGTCCACGAACAGGGCCCCGGCGGGCGCTGCGGCGAGCAGCCCGTCGCGCCGGTAGGCGTCGAGGACGTGGCGGCCGCTGGGCAGCATGGTGACCACCACCTCCGCGCCCGCCGCGGCCTCCGCCGCGGAGCCCGCCGCCGTGACCCCGGACCGCTCGGTGCGGGCGACGGCCTCGGCGGAGACGTCGAAGCCGCGCACCCGGAATCCGGCGCCGGCCAGGTTCGCGGCCATCGGGCCGCCCATGGCGCCGAGGCCGAGGAACGCCACGGTGGTGCCGGCGCCCGCGGTCACCACGGGGACTCCGTGCCGTCCAGCCCGGCGCCGAGGCCGAGTTCCGCTGCGCCGAGCGGCGCGAAGTGGCGCTCCACATCGGCCTGTTGGACGTCCTCCAGCCGGGCGGGGGACCACTGCGGCTTCCGGTCCTTGTCGACGATCTGGGCGCGTACGCCCTCCACCAGGTCGTGCGAGGACAGTGCCGCGCAGGAGACGCGGTACTCCTGGTCGAGGACGCGCTCCAGCGGGCCCAGCTCCCGTGCGCGGCGCAGTGCGGCGAGGGTGACCTTCAGTGCCGTGGGGGATTTGGCGCAGACCGTCTCCGCGGCTTCCTTGGCCGCCGGGCTGCCGTGTGCCCGGAGCCGTTCCACGATCTCCTCGACGCTGTCGGCGGAGAAGCAGGAGTCGATCCACTCCCGGTGCGCGGCGAGGCCCTGGTCCTCCGTGTCCGCCGAAGCGCTGTCCGTGCCGGTGACGTGCAGGCGTACCGCGTCGGCAGCGTCCATCTCGGCCAGCGAGAGGACGAAGGCGTCCAGCCGGGAGGAGTCCATGCGGTGGTCGGCGAGGCCGCACAGCAGGGCGTCGTCGGCGCCGACGGGTGCGGCGGTCAGGGCGAGGTAGGTGCCCAGGGCGCCGGGGGCGAGGGAGAGCAGGTAGGTGCCGCCGACGTCGGGCACGAAGCCGATGCCGGTCTCCGGCATGGCGACCTTCGAGCGTTCGGTGACGACGCGGACGCTGCCGTGCGCGGAGACGCCGACGCCGCCGCCCATCACCACGCCGTCCATCAGTGCCACATAGGGCTTCGGGTAGCGGGCGATGCGGGCGTTGAGGTGGTACTCCTCGCGCCAGAAGGTGCGGGAGGCGCTGCCGTCCCCGTACTTGGCGTCGTCGTGGATGCCGCGGATGTCGCCGCCCGCGCACAGGCCGCGCCCGCCCGCGCCGGACACGACGACGGTGGTGACCCTCTCGTCGTGCTCCCACGCGGTCAGTGCGGCGTCGATGCGGCGCACCATGTCGAGGGTGAGCGAGTTCAGGGCGCGTGGCCGGTTCAGGACGATGTGCCCGGCGCGGCCCTCCCTGCGCACCAGTACGGGGTCCTCCGCCGTCCCGTGGCCGGGGGCGGAGGGTGTTCCGGGGTTCGCGTGCATCAGGCTGCTCCAGTCAGTCCGCGGGCGACGATCAGCCGCATGATCTCGTTTGTTCCTTCCAGGATCCGGTGGACCCTCAGGTCCCGGACGATCTTCTCCATGCCGTACTCGGACAGGTAGCCGTATCCGCCGTGCAGCTGGAGCGCGGTGTCGGCGACGGACGAGCCGGTGTCGGTCGCGAACCGTTTGGCCATGGCGCACAGTTGGGCGGCGTCGGCGGCTCCGGCGTCGAGGGCGGCGGCCGCCTCGTGCACCAGGGCGCGAGCCGCGCGCAGTTCCGTGGCCATGTCGGCCAGTTGGAACTGGAGGGCCTGTGCCTGCACCAGGGGTGCGCCGAACGCCTCCCGGTCGCGCAGGTGGGAGAGGCTGCGCTCCAGCGCGGACTGTGCCCCGCCGAGGGAGCAGGCGGCGATGCCGAGCCGGCCGCCGTTGAGCCCGTTCATGGCGATCCGGAAGCCGTCGCCCTCGGCGCCGAGCCGCCGTCCGGCGGGCAGCCGCACCCCGTCGAGGACGACCTGCCGGGTGGGCTGCGCGTTCCAGCCCATCTTCTGTTCGTTCGGCCCGAAGGAGAGGCCGGGGTCGTCGCGTTCGACGAGGAAGGCGCTGATGCCGGAGGGGCCCACCGAGCCGGTGCGGGCCATCACGAGGTACAGCTCGGAGGCGCCCGCTCCGGAGATGAACTGTTTGACCCCGTCCAGTACGTAGCCGTCGCCGTCGCGCACCGCGCGGGTGCGCAGGGCCGCGGCGTCGGAGCCGGCGCCGGGTTCGGTGAGGCAGTAGCTGGCGGGCGCGTCCATGGAGCACAGGGCGGGAAGCAGCCGCCCGCGCTGGTGGGCGTCTCCGTACCGGGCCACCATCCAGCCGACCATGTTGTGGATGGACAGGTAGCCGGCGAGGGACGGGCAGCCGGTCGCCAGGGCCTCGAAGACCAGGGCGCCGTCGGTGCGGCCGAGTCCGGAGCCGCCGTCCTCCTCCGGGACGTAGACGCCGCCGAGGCCGAGGGCGGCGGCCTTGCGGAGGACGTCGAGGGGGAAGTGCTTCTCGCGGTCCCAGGTCACGGCGTGCGGTGCGAGGTGTTCGCGGGCGAAGTCGCGGGTGGTGTCCACCAGTGCGCGCTGGTCGTCGGTCAGTGCGTGCACGGCGCTCACCTCATCGTGGGGAGGGTGAAGCTGGCACCCTCCTTGACGCCGGACGGCCAGCGGGAGGTGACCGTTTTGGTGCGGGTGAAGAAGCGGACGGCGTCCGGCCCGTGCTGGTTCAAGTCCCCGAATCCGGACTGCTTCCAGCCACCGAAGGTGTGGTACGCGACGGGCACCGGAATGGGCACGTTCACGCCGACCATTCCGGTCCGCACGCGGCGGGTGAAGTCCCGCGCGGTGTCGCCGTCGCGGGTGAAGAGGGAGACGCCGTTGCCGAAGGGGTGCTCACTCGGCAGCCGCAGCGCTTCCTCGTAGTCGGCGGCCCGGACGACGCACAGCACGGGGCCGAAGATCTCCTCGCGGTAGATCCGCATCCCGGGGGTGACATGGTCGAAGAGGCTGGGGCCGGTGAAGAATCCGCCCTCGTGCCCGGGGAGCCGGAAGTCCCGTCCGTCGGCGAGGAGTTCGGCGCCTTCGCGCACTCCGCTCGCCACGTAGCCGTGGACGCGGTCGACGGCCTCCCGGCCGATGAGCGGCCCGAAATCGGCCTCGGGGTCGTCGCTCCGTCCGATGCGGAGCGCGCGTACCCGTTCGGTGAGTTCGGCGACCAGCGCGTGCGCGGTCTCCTGGCCGACGGGGACGGCGACGGACGCGGCCATGCACCGTTCGCCGGCCGAGCCGTACGCGGCGCCGATGAGGGCGTCGGCGGCCTGCCCGAGGTCCGCGTCGGGCATGACGATCAGGTGGTTCTTGGCGCCGCCGAAGCACTGTGCGCGCTTTCCGTGCGCGGCGGCCCGCGCGTACACGTGGGCCGCGGTGGGAGTGGAGCCGACGAAGCCGACGGCCTGGACGCGCGGGTCCTCCACGAGCGTGCCGGCCGCCTCGGGCCCGCCGTTGACGACGTTGAGGACACCGGGCGGCAGCCCCGCCTCCAGGAACAGTTCGGCGAGCCGCAGGGGTACCGAGGGGGCGCGTTCGGAGGGCTTGAGGACGAAGGCGTTGCCGCAGGCCAGGGCGGGTGCCGCCTTCCACAGGGGGATCATGGCGGGGAAGTTGAACGGGGTGATGCCCGCCGTGACGCCCAGGGGCTGGCGCAGCGAGTGCACGTCGATGCCGGTGCCGGCGTTGTCGGTGAACTCGCCCTTCAGCAGGTGGGGGATGCCGGCGGCGAACTCCACCACCTCCAGTCCCCGCTGCACGTCCCCGTGCGCGTCGGCGACGGTCTTGCCGTGCTCGGCGGACAACAGGCGGGCCAGCGCGTCGCGTTCGCGTTCGGCCAGTGTGAGGAAGCGCAGCAGGACGCGGGCGCGCCGCTGCGGGTTCCAGCGGGCCCATTCCTCCTGGGCGCGTTCCGCGTCGGCGATGGCCGTCTCGGTGTCGGCGCGGTGCGCCATCGGTACGCGTGCCTGTACGCGTCCGGTGTTCGGGTCGTGGACGTCGGCGAACTCGCCCGAGTTTCCCGGGACATGCTTGCCGCCGACGAAGTGCGTCAGCTCACGGACCATGGAAGACCTGCTCTCGTCGGGTGGGGCCGGTGGGCCCCGGAGGCGGGACGGAGGGCGGACAGCCGCGCGCGCTCGGCGCCCGCACCGTGGTGACGGTGCGGTTCTCGTACGGGGGCTCCGGTACGGAGAGCGGTGCGCGTACGGGTGCGCGGCGCCCCGGGGCGTCAGGGCCCCTGGGGCGGCGGGGTGGCGGGATCGCCGGAACGCCCCGGTGCTGCGGGGCCGCCTGAGCATGCCTGTGGCGTGGTCATGCGTGTCTGCTCCATCCGCGTGGACAACACGAGCCGTCCCGCGGCCGGTATCTGACTCCCGGTTCAGCGCGCGCCTCCGAGCCGTCCCGGCGGGCCGTCTCCGACTGCCGCCAGTGGCTTGCCTGTTGGGCCCGGGGAGGCGCACTCCCGGTCACAGTGGCGGGACCGTGCTGGATTCGCACCAGACTTCCCTGCACCGCGGGCTCGGTCACGAACATATAGTTGGACGTCCAAGTAAGTCCAGGGTGCACCGGCGCCACAGCGACGTGAACCGGCCATTCCGCACCACTGAACCGCACCGCTCACCTGCGGGGACGGGGCGGGCCTGGGCGAGTGGCTGAGCCACTGAGCCAGCAAGCCACTGAGCCAGTACGCCCCGCCCCGCGTGCTCCGCGCCGCTCAGTCCGTGCGGGCCGTGCCGAACGCCTCGATGAGACGCTCGGCCGCGAGCGTCGCCGTCAGCGTCCCGTCCCGCACCTGCTCCTCCAGCACGGGGGCCAGCCGGCGCACCTCGGGGTGCCGCTCCAGGCTGTTGAGGAGATGGTCACGCACCATCGACCACGCCCAGTCGACCTGCTGGTCGCGCCGTTTGGAGGTCAGCCTCCCGCTCGCGTCGAGCACCGAACGGTGCTGCTGCACCCGCTCCCACACCGCGTCCAGACCGGTGTTCTCACGGGCGCTGCAGTGCAGCACCGGGGGCGTCCACGCGGCGTCAGCGGGCTGCATCAGCCGCAGCGCGCCCGCCAGTTCGCGGGCCGCGGAGCGGGCGTCGCGCTCGTGCGGGCCGTCGGCCTTGTTGACGGTGATGACGTCGGCGAGCTCCAGGACGCCCTTCTTGATGCCCTGCAGCTGGTCGCCCGTGCGGGCCAGGGTGAGCAGCAGAAAGGTGTCCACCATGTCGGCCACGGTGGTCTCGCTCTGCCCGACACCGACCGTCTCCACCAGGACGACGTCGTAACCCGCCGCCTCCATCACGATCATGGTCTCGCGGGTGGCCTTCGCGACCCCGCCGAGCGTGCCCGAGGTCGGCGAAGGGCGCACGAACGCCTCCGGGTTGACCGACAGACGCTCCATGCGCGTCTTGTCGCCCAGGATGGAGCCCCCCGTCCGGCTGGAGGACGGGTCGACGGCCAGCACCGCGACCCGGTGCCCCTGCTCGGTCAGCATCGTGCCCAGCGAGTCGATGAACGTCGACTTGCCGACGCCCGGCACCCCGCTGATCCCGACCCGCGCGGCCCTGCCCGCGTGCGGCAGCAGCCGCGTCAGCAGCTGCTGCGCCAGCTCGCGGTGGTCGGCGCGGGTGGACTCGACGAGGGTGATGGCGCGGGCCACCTGGGCACGCCTGCCGCCCAGGACACCCTCCGCGTAACTGTCGATGTCGATCTTCTGCGGCACGCGCTCACCACTCGTGGCCGAGGCTCGCGGCGAGCTTCGTGACCAGGTCGTACGCCGCGTCCGGGATGACCGTGCCGGGCGGGAAGACGGCCGTGGCGCCCGCCTCGTGCAGCGCCTCGACGTCCTGCGGCGGGATCACCCCGCCGACGACGATCATGATGTCGTCCCGTCCCGCCTCCGCCAGCTGCTCCCGCAGCGCGGGGACCAGCGTGAGGTGTCCGGCCGCCAGCGAGGAGACGCCGACGATGTGCACGTCCGCCTCGACGGCCTGCCTGGCCACCTCGGCCGGCGTCTGGAACAGCGGGCCGACGTCCACGTCGAAGCCCAGGTCCGCGAAGGCCGTCGCGATGACCTTCTGGCCCCGGTCGTGCCCGTCCTGGCCCATTTTGGCGACCAGCAGCCGCGGCCGGCGGCCCTCGTCGCGCTCGAAGTCGTCGACCAGAGCGCGGGTGCGCTCCACGCCCGCCGACTCCCCGGCCTCGTTCCTGTACACACCCGAGATCGTACGGATCTGGCCCGCGTGCCGGCCGTACGTCTTCTCCAGAGCGTCCGAGATCTCGCCCACCGTCGCCTTCGCTCTCGCCGCGTCGACCGCCAGCGCCAGCAGGTTGCCCTCCAGGCCGGGCCCGGGGCCTGACTCGGCGGCCGCCGTGAGCGCGTCCAGCGCCGCCCGGCACGCGCCCTCGTCGCGCTCCTCGCGCAGCCGCCGCAGCTTCTCGATCTGCTGGGCGCGCACGGAGGAGTTGTCGACCTTGAGGACCTCGATCTGCTCGTCGCTGTCCGACCGGTACTTGTTGACACCGATGACGGGCTGCCGCCCCGAGTCGATCCGGGCCTGCGTGCGGGCCGCCGCCTCCTCGACGCGCAGCTTCGGGATGCCCGCGTCGATGGCCTTCGCCATGCCGCCCGCGGCCTCCACCTCCTCGATGTGCTGCCAGGCCCGCCGCGCCAGGTCGTACGTCAGGCGCTCCACGTAGGCGCTGCCGCCCCACGGGTCGATGACGCGGCAGGTGCCCGACTCCTGCTGGAGGAGCAGCTGCGTGTTGCGGGCGATCCGCGCGGAGAAGTCCGTCGGCAGGGCCAGCGCCTCGTCGAGGGCGTTGGTGTGCAGCGACTGGGTGTGCCCCTGGGTCGCCGCCATCGCCTCCACACAGGTGCGCGTCACGTTGTTGAACACGTCCTGCGCGGTGAGCGACCAGCCGGAGGTCTGCGAATGGGTGCGCAGCGAGAGCGACTTGGGGTTCTTCGGGTCGAACTGCTTCACCAGCTTCGCCCACAGCAGCCGCGCGGCGCGCAGCTTGGCGACCTCCATGAAGAAGTTCATGCCGATCGCCCAGAAGAACGAGAGGCGTGGCGCGAAAGCGTCCACGTCCATGCCCGCGTCCATGCCGGCGCGCAGGTACTCCACACCGTCGGCCAGCGTGTAGGCCAGCTCTAGATCGGCCGTCGCACCGGCCTCCTGGATGTGATACCCGGAAATGGAGATGGAGTTGTAGCGCGGCATCTTCTGCGAGGTGTACGCGAAGATGTCGGAGATGATCCGCATCGAGGGCTGCGGCGGATAGATGTAGGTGTTGCGGACCATGAACTCCTTGAGGATGTCGTTCTGAATGGTCCCCGCAAGCTTCTCCGGCGGCACGCCCTGTTCCTCGGCGGCGACGATGTAGAGCGCCAGCACGGGCAGCACCGCACCGTTCATCGTCATCGACACCGTCATGCGGTCCAGCGGGATGCCGTCGAACAACTGCCGCATGTCGTAGATGGAGTCGATGGCGACGCCCGCCATGCCGACGTCACCCGTCACCCGCGGATGGTCGCTGTCGTAACCCCGGTGCGTGGGCAGGTCGAAGGCGACGGACAGGCCCTTCTGGCCCGCCGCGAGGTTCCGCCGGTAGAAGGCGTTCGACTCCTCGGCCGTGGAGAAACCCGCGTACTGCCGCACGGTCCACGGCTGGTTGACGTACATGGTCGGGTACGGGCCCCGCAGGTACGGGGCGATGCCCGGGTAGGTGCCCAGGAAGTCCAGACCGTTCACGTCGTCCGCCGTGTACAGCGGCTTGACGGTGATGCCCTCCGGCGTGTGCCAGGACAGGTCGTCCGTGCTCCGGCCGGTGCGCTCCTTCACCGCGCTCGCCCACAACGCGTCCGCCTCGGCGTCCGCGGGCCGCTGTGCGGTAGCGGCGGCGTCCTCGGGCTCCAGGGCGATGCCCGAGAAGTCCGGCACGGGACGCGGCCGCGAACCCTCGTGCTGTGTCATGCCACCCCCATGCGGTCGAGAAGGGACGAGAGGACGGCGACCGCGTCGCCGCCCGCGAAGACGAACTCGTCGACACCCGCCCGCTCGTACTCCTCCCGCTGCTCGCCCTTCGGGCGGCCGGCGAGCAGGACGGACGCGGCACCCGCCGCCTTCAGCGCCGCCGTGACCCCGGCGGCCTCCTCGGCGTACCGGGTGTCGTCGGAGCAGAGGCAGGCGACGGTGGCGCCGCTGCGGGCGAGGGCCCCGGCGGCGGACTCGGCGTCGACGGTGACGGGGTCGTGCACCGGCTCGATGCCGCCCGCCTGGAGCAGGTTGGACACGAACGACACCCGCGCCGTGTGCGCGGCGGCGGGGCCGAGCGCGGCGAGGAACAGCCGCGGCCTGCTGCCCGTGGCGGCGAGATGCGCGTCCGAACGGGAGCGCAGCGCCTCGAAGGCGTCGTCCCTGCGGACGCGCGGCAGGCCGCCGCCGCGCGGTGCCTCGGGTGCGCTCTCGCGCTCCAGCGGGGTCTCCGCCAGCAGCGGGAACTCGCTCACTCCCGTGACCGGCTCCCTGCGGTGCGCGAGCGCCTCGCCGCGGCGGGCCCACTCGGCGGCCAGCCGGTCGCCGACCAGGCCGTCGCGCAGGGCCTGTGCCATGCCTCCGGCCCGCTCGATCTCCTGGAACCAGGCCCAGGCGGCCCGCGCCAGTTCGTCGGTCAGCGTCTCGACGTACCAGGAGCCGCCCGCGGGGTCGATGACGCCCGCCAGGTGCGACTCCTCCACCAGGATGCTGGAGGTGTTGCGGGCGATGCGCCGGGCGAACGCGTCCGGCAGGCCGAGCGCCTCGTCGAACGGCAGCACCGTCACCGCGTCCGCGCCGCCGACGCCCGCGCCGAGGCAGGCGACGGTGGTGCGCAGCATGTTCACCCACGGGTCGCGGCGCGTCATCATCACCGGGGAGGTGACGGCGTGCTGCCGCTGGGCCGCGCTGCCGCCCTCCACTCCGCACACCTGCGCCACCCGCGCCCAGAGCCGGCGCGCGGCCCGCAGTGTGGCGATGGTGGTGAACTGGTCGGCGGTCGCCGCGTACCGGAACTCCAGCTGTGCGCAGGCCGCTTCCGGCGACAGGCCGGCCTCCGTCAGCCGCCGCAGGTACGCGACCCCGACAGCCAGTGAGGCGCCCAGTTCCTGCGCCGGGGAGCCGCCCGCCTCGTGGTACGGCAGCGCGTCGACGGTGAGGGCCCGCAGGCCCGGCTGCCCGTCGTGGCACAGCACCGCCAACTCGGCGGCCTCGCGCAGGAGTCCGTCGACCGCGCCGTGCTCGCCGGTGCGGGCCGCGTACCCGAGCGGGTCGGCGCCGAGGTTGCCCGGGGTGCTCTCCGGCAGTGTCGCTCCGTACTCGCCGTACAGGCGCAGGAGTTCACGCGCGGCTGCGCCGGTCTCGGCGCCCGCGTCGAGCACGACGGGGGCCAGCTCCAGGTACACGCCGTCCAGGGCCATGCCCAGGTCCTGCACGGGCAGGCCGCCGGAGCCGACGGTCAGCCACACGGAGCTGACGCCGTTCTCCAGGTCGGCGAGGACCGCCTCGCGGGTGCCCTGCGCGTCGGCGCGGCGGTGTGCCTGGCGGATGTCCCATCCGCCGGCCGCGTTTCCTTCCGGCTTCGCACCCCGTGTGAACGGGGCGAAGCCCGGCCTGTCCTCGGCGGCCCGCCCGTCTGCCGCCGTGTAGAGCGGGTTCACACGGATCCCGTCCGGCAGCGAAGTGGCAAGGGCGGCCTCGGGCCGTTTGTCGTCGATGGACCGGGCCCCCGTTTTCTGCAGCACCCCGGCGACAAGCTGCTGCCACTGTTCGTACGTGGCGTCCGGGAAGTCGGCGGTCAGGGGAAGCCCGTCGTCAGGCGGGACCGTCATGGAGGCAGATTAGGACAGCGGGCAGGCGCCGCAGCAGACGTGCGCGCTGTGACCTTGAACTCCCCGGTAACCCGGTTTGGCGGCGTGCTCCGGCCCTCCGGACCGCTTTCTGTTCCCTTTCGCACGGTTGCTGCCGTGCTGGGGGCGCGGACCGCGCACCGTCGCGGCCGCCGCCCGCCTCCTCGACGTGTCCGGCCTCACAAGAGCCCCGCGCGGCAGGGGACTTGAGCCGCGGGGGCGGGTGTGTGCCGGGCCGCGGCAGGGGCGACCGTCACCCGGCGTCACCGGTCGTTCCGGTGTCACCAGACGTTCCGGTGTCACCAGACGTGGAAGGCCCAGGCCAGGAACAGGACGGCGAACATGGCCGTCACCACGGCGAGCAGGATCAGCGGCCCGGCCGCCCAGCCCTTGGCCGGGTTGTGACGCTCGTCAGGACCGGCACCCGACAGCACGCCCTCCCCGGGAGGGGTCTCCTCGGGCGGCACCAGGTGTTCGGGGCGCTCCGACCGGTCCGACTGGTCAGGTGGCTGAGCCACCTGCCCGGCCGGCGGTGAGGACGGGGACCGGTTGTGCGGCCACGGTTGCGCGGAAGAGGTCATGGCCCTCGGGTAGCACGCTCCCGGCCCGCCAAACGTCCCTCTCCGCTGCGGCGCGCGGCCCCGCGCGGGACAGTGTGAACGTACGCACCGCACGCGGAGGGAGGCGCCGTGGCCGCACAGGACTCCGCGCGGGACGCGCTCACGGCGTACCGCGGCAAGCGGCACTTCGACCGGACGTCCGAGCCCAGCGGGACCGAACCGGAGCCCGGGGACCGGCTCCGGTTCGTCGTCCAGATCCACGACGCCACCACCACCCACTTCGACTTCCGGCTGGAGGCCGACGGCGTGCTCAAGTCCTGGTCCGTGCCGAAGGGCCCGTCCGGCGACCCGCACGAGAAACGCCTGGCCATGCCCACCGAGGACCACCCGCTCGACTACCGCACCTTCGAGGGCGTCATCCCCGCCGGGGAGTACGGCGGCGGCCCCGTGATCGTCTGGGACGAGGGGACCTACGAGCCGCTGCCCGGCTTCGAGGACGTCACCCGGGCCCTGGCCAAGGGCCACCTCTCCTTCCGGCTGCGGGGCACCAAACTGCGCGGCAGCTACGCCCTCACCCGGTTCCGCGGCGACGACGACGGCCGGCGTGAGGCATGGCTCCTGGTGAAGAAGAAGGACGACCGCGCCGCACTGGACGACGCCCCCGACCCCGCCCGCGCCCGCTCGGCCCGCAGCAGGCGCACCCTCGGCCAGGTCCTCGCGGAGGAGGACGCGGCAGGGCCCGGCGGAAAGGCGGCACGGTGAACGGGCTCCTCGACGCGCTCCCCGAGCACGAACGCGCCCTGCTGCGCGAGGCCAGACCCGGCGCGGCCCTCGCCCGGGAGCCCATGCGGGCCCAGCTCAGCGACCGGCGCGAGTTCCACGATGGCTGGATGTTCGAGCGCAAGCTCGACGGAGTACGTGCCCTCGCCGTACGGGAGAACGGCGAGGAACGCCTGCTCTCCCGCAGCGGGCGCGGCCTGAACCCGACCTACCCCGAACTGGCCGACGCGCTCGCCGCGCAGAGTTGCACGGACTTCACCGTCGACGGCGAGATCGTCGCCTTCTCCCACGGCCGGACCGACTTCTCCCGCCTCCAGCAGCGCCTCGGCATCACCGACGTCCGCAAGGCGCGGGCCAGCGACGTCGCCGTCACGTACTACGTCTTCGACCTGCTGCGGCTCGACGGGACGGACCTCACCCGGCTCCCGCTGCGGACCCGCAAATCCCTCCTCCGCCGCGCGCTCGACTACGAAGCCCCGCTGCGCTTCACCCCCCACCGCAACACCGGCGGACAGGCGGAACTGGACGCCGCCTGCGCACGCGGCTGGGAAGGCCTCATCGCCAAACGCGCCAACAGCCGCTATCTGCCCCGCCGTTCACCGGACTGGCTGAAGCTCAAGTGCGGCCACGGGCAGGAACTCGTCGTCGCCGGCTTCACCGAACCGGCGGGCAGCAGGACCGGTTTCGGCGCCCTGCTGCTCGGCTACTACGAGGGCGACCGGCTGCGCTACGCGGGAAAGGCCGGCACCGGCTACGACCGGGCGACCCTGCTCGACCTCCGCTCCCGCCTCGACGAACTGGAGGTCACCTCCTCCCCGTTCGCCGACCCGGTGCGTGAACAGGGAGCGCACTGGGCGGAGCCCCGCCTGGTGGCCCAGATCGGCTTCACGGAATGGACGCGCGACGGCATGCTGCGCCACCCCCGCTACCTGGGCCTCCGCGACGACAAGGACGCGCGGGACGTCGTCCGCGAGACACCGGGCGGCTGACCCCCGCGGACAGTGGGCCGAAAACCCTTGGACGGGTGCGGTGGGAGCTTCCTAGGGTGTGCTCCATGTCCAGCCCCGAGGCGTCGAGACGCTAGCCACCGGTCGTCCGGTGGCGAGCCTGCGAAGGCGCGACTCTCTCCACACCACAGGTGCCCACCGCCGCACGCGGTGAGCAACCGGTGTGTGCTGCGCTTCTCCGCCGCTGCCGCGACACCGTGACCCGGGTTGCTGACGGCCCGCCTGCGCGCGGGCCGGCTTTCCCCGCGGCAGCCGCGCGCCCCGCCGGACAGTGCACCGAACCCGTACGTCCTCCCGCGCCACCGCGCCCCTTCGGGCGGGGTGACGCCGTGTGCCGTCGCGCCTGCCGCTCCCTCGACGAACCGCCTTGCGGTTGCGGAGTGTTGTCATGCCATTCGCCATCTACATGCTCGGTCTCGCGGTGTTCGCACAAGGGACCTCCGAATTCATGCTGTCCGGACTCGTCCCGGACATCGCCCGTGAACTGGGCGTGTCCGTCGCGGCAGCGGGCTCGCTCACCTCGGCCTTCGCCGTCGGGATGGTCATCGGCGCCCCGCTGATGGCGATCCTCAGCCTGCGCTGGCCGCCCCGGCGCTCCCTGCTCGCCCTCCTGACCGCGTTCCTCCTGGTGCACGTCGCCGGCGCGCTCACCACCAGTTACGCGGTGCTGCTGGCCACCCGGATCGTCGCGGCCCTCGCCAACGCCGGGTTCCTGGCCGTCGCCCTCGCCACGGCGGGCCGGATGGCCGGGCCCGAGGCCAAGGGCAGGGCCACGTCCGTCCTGCTCGGGGGCACCACCGTCGCCTGCGTCGCGGGCGTACCCGGCGGGGCGCTGCTCGGCGAACTCTGGGGCTGGCGCGCGGCGTTCTGGGCCGTCGCGCTGGTCTCGGCCCCGGTCCTCCTCGCCATCCTGCGCTCCGTCCCCGAAGACCGCGAGGACGAGGAGAAGCACCGGCCCCGCGCGCTCACGGAGCTGCGGGCGCTGCGCAGTGGACGCCTGCTCGTACTGCTCCTCCTCGGCGCACTCGTGAACGGTGCGACGTTCTGCGCGTTCACCTACCTCGCCCCCTTCGTCACGGACGTCGCCGGCATCGGCTCCTCCTGGGTGCCCGGATTCCTCGCCCTGTTCGGCATCGGCTCCTCCCTGGGCGTGGCACTCGCAGGCCGGTTCGCGGACGCGCGGCCCGGACGGCTCCTGGCCGTCGGCTGCCCGCTGCTGCCGCTGGGCTGGGCCGCGCTGGGGCTGCTGTCCGACAGCGCACCGGCCGTGATCGTCCTGGTCCTCGTCCAGGGAGCACTGTCCTTCGCGGTGGGCGCGACGCTGATCTCCCAGGTGCTGTACGCGGCCTCCGGGGCCCCGACGCTGGGCGGCGCCTCCGCCACGGCGGCGTTCAACGTGGGCGCCGCCCTGGGCCCGTGGGCAGGCGGCCTCGCACTCGCCACACCCCTCGGCCACGCCGCGCCGCCGTGGGGCAGCGCCGCCCTGACCCTCCTCGCCGTCACCGTGCTCACGGCCCGCACGGCGTACCGAGCCCGGGCGCACCGCCCGGCCGGCTCCGTCCAGCCCGGCGCAGCCGGACAGACAGCGGAGGAGCGGCCCCAACCGTCCCACTGACCGGCCGGCCGCGAGGCAACGGCGGGACCGAGTCCCCATACGGCAGCGGAGCCCAACAGGGCTCCGCTGCCCGGGAGTTCCGGCGTATGCGGCTCTTGACTCCGGGAACCGACGGAGATGAGCTGTCCGTACACCATCAAGCGCCATGTGGACATGCGACACGTCCCGCCAGCCGGCTCACCACCAGCCGGACCCCACGACGGAGGGCTGCGCCATGCACCGCACGAGCACCCCACGCCCCACATCCGGTACATCCCGAGGACCACGCCGCGCGGTCCGCGCGCTGGCGGCGCTCGCCGCCGCGGGAGCCCTGGCCGCGGGCACGGCAGCGCCCTCCGCGGCGGACGACGAACACCGGCCCCAGGAGCAGACGTTGCAGACCTCACCCTTCACCGGCCTGCCCGCGGACCCGGCACCGGTACTCGCCGTGAAGATGGACAACCACGCCGACGCCCGGCCGCACACCGGACTGGAGCGAGCCGACATCGTCGTCGTCGAGAAGGTCGAGGGCGGACTGAGCCGGCTCATCGGCGTGTACGCCAGCGACCTGCCCGAAGCCGTCGGACCGGTGCGCAGCGCCCGCGAGTACAACGTCGAGCAGCTCCGCACCTTCGACCGCCCCGCACTGGCCTACTCGGGCGCCCGCGAGGCCGTCGTCGACCTCATCAAGAAATCGCCCCTCCACGGCATCTCGCACGACGACCATCCGGCGCCCTATTTCCGCGGCGGCGACAACGAAGCACCCCACAACCTCTACCTGCGCCCCGAACAGGCCCTCGCGCTCGCCCCCGAGGCGAGCCTGAGCGACGACATCGGATACCGCTTCGGCGACAAGCCGAAGGGCGGCGAACCGACCGAGGAGCACACCGTGAACTACGGCCGCTCCGAGACCTCCTTCACCTGGTCGGCGAAGGAGAAGCGCTGGCTCGCCTCCTTCGACGGCGAACCCGCGAAGAGCACCGGCGGCGCACGCCTCGGCGGCACCACGGTCATCGTGCAGAAGACCGACATGCCGCCGGACTCCAGCGGCAAGACCCCGTACATCAAGACTGTCGGCAGCGGCCCGGCGACCGTCCTGCGGGACGGCCACGCCTTCGAGACGACGTGGAAGCGCCCGGACGCCGAGGCGGGGACCACGTTCACCCTCCCCAACGGCGACCGCATGCCCTTCGACCCCGGCCAGACCTGGGTCGTCTACGAGGAGCGCTGAAACCGTCCCACCGTCCGTCCCACGGCCGGAATGGAGCGCGGGAAACCAACGCTCCCTTCCGGCCCCGGCGTTCACCGCCCCGGGCCGGACCTGAAGCGATCTTCAGGCTCCTTCAGGGTGGCTTCAGGCTGACCGTCGCAGGGTGAGGACCGTTCAAGCCGAAGCCGCAGCGGCCCGCCCCGAGGGGCCCGCGGCCCTGGAGACGAAGGACGCCACATGATGCGAGCGCTTACCCGCCCCGCGCACACGCCCTCCGGCCGCACGGTCCAGCCGTCGCGGGAGAGCAACGGTTCGCCGCGCAGCGGGAATCCGCGAGTGCTCTTCATCGGCTGCTCCGACTTCCCGCTGTCCGCGCCGTTCGCGCTCGGAGCCGAGGCGCACGAGGTCGTCGAGGCGCGCACGGCGGGCGCCGTCGTCCCCCGGTACCGCATGGACGCGGACGACGAGGTCGGCACGACCATCGAGTGGGCCCTGGCCACCATGGGCGTCGAAGAGATCGTGCTGTGCGGCCACGCGGGCTGCGCCGCGGTGCGCAGCCTGTGGGACGACGGCGAATCCGCCGCCGAGCAGCCCTCGTTGAAGGCCTGGCGCGGCCTCGCGGCCCCCGACCCCGCCCACTTCGACGGCGCCGTCCCCGACGACGAGGACCGCGTCCGTGCCGCGGAACGCCGCCACCTGCTCACGCAGATGCACCACCTGCGCACCTACCCGAGCGTCACCCGCCGCCTGGTCACCCGCCGCCTGCGCGTGCATACCTGGTACCACCACGGCTGCGACGCCAAGGTGCAGACCTGGGACGCGGAGAACCGGACGTTCACCGACCTGTGACGGGGAGGGACCCTCCACCCTTCAGGACGCGAGACCGTCCCGACGCTTCAGCAGCTCACGCGCGGCGTCCAGCACCTCTTCCTCCAGCCGCTCCCGCGGAATGCTCCAGTTCTCGTCCCAGCCGTCCAGCAGGGTCGCGTACTCCACGATCTCCCGCAGCCCTTCCGGATGGTCGAGCGCCAACGCGGCCTCCGTCCAGATCAGACCGGCCCCGTGCCCCGGACTCAGCTCCCCGTCCACCATCCGGCCGGCCAGCCAGTGAGCGAGGGCCCACCGCGCTGCCCCGGGATCCCCCGGCACCTCGAACCCGAGCCCCAGTTCCCCCACCACGTCGTCGAACAGCTCTCCCGCCAGATGCTCCTCGCGGACCCCGAGCCCGGCCAGGGACGCGAGCGAGGGAGAGGCCACATCGGCCAGGAGCGCGTCGAGCCCCGCCTGAATGAGCCGGTCGGACCCGACGTGCCAGCCGAAGGCCCGCTCCTCAGCCAACAGCCTCAGCCGCCCCATCGCCTCGCCCCGGCCCATGCCCCCTCCACCGCCGATGCCATCAGCCAACGCCAAAGGCCCCCAACCACGATCGGTTGAGGGCCTTTTCGCCTGTGCCCCCGGCAGGATTCGAACCTGCGACACCCGCTTTAGGAGAGCGGTGCTCTATCCCCTGAGCTACGGAGGCGGGGCCTGGGCCGCGTCCGCTGGTGCGGCCCAGGACAGCGTAGCGGATGGACGCCCAGGGCCGTGCAGGGATTGTCCCGCTCGGTGGGCGGGCGGAGGGGCACGTCAGTAGGTCAGGCCGTGGCCGTACGGATAGAGGGTCGTTTTCGGGTCGTCGTGGGCCGTGACGGGGACGGGGAGCCGGCCGGTGGGTTTGGTGTCGCCGTAGAGGACCCGGTCGAGGGAGGCCAGGGTGGGGGCGCCGTACGCGTAGGTGGCGAGGTAGGCGTCGGGGGCGTCGGGGTAGCGCTGGATGTCGTACGGGTTCCGGAGGGCGACGGCGACGAGCGTGGTGGGGGTCGCGCCGAGTGCGTCCACCAGGCGGGCCTGTGCGGCGCCCTTGTCGCCGGTGGCGGCGGCCGCGTTGGTGAGGACGACCGTGACGTCGTGCTCGCGGGCTGCCGACGCGGCCGCGTCCCGCTTCGCGGCGTCGGGCGCTGCTCCGGTCGCGAGGGCGGTGGTCCGCTGGCCGGTGCGCTCGCCGATGGTGCGGGCGAGGAGCTTGACCTGGGCCTCGTCCCAGCCGGTGACGAGAATGGTGCGCCGGTTCCGGCCGGACAGCGGGAGGGTGTCGCGCTCGTTCCGGATGAGGGTGATGCCGCGGTCGGTGATGCGGGCCGCGGCCGCCGCGTGACGCCGGCTGCCGACTGTCCGTTCCGCGCGGGTCTCGTGCACGTAGGGGTCGGGGAACAGGCCGTTGCGCAGCTTGTGTTCGAGGATGCGGACCACGGACTCGTCCAGCCGCCGCCCGGTGATCTCCCCGGACCGGACGGCCGACAGCACGGCCTCGCGCGCGGTGCGCAGCTGCGGCGCGAGGACGAGCTGGTCGACGCCGGCGCGGAAGGCCCGTACGGGGGCGACGTCCGGCGGGAAGTCCTCGGTGGCTCCCTGCATGTCCAGCGCGTCGGTGACGACCAGTCCCTTGTAGCCGAGTTCCTCGCGCAGCAGGCCGGTGACGATGCGGTGCGACATGGTGGCGGGCGCGCGGCTCGGATCGAGGGACGGGACGACGATGTGCGCGGTCATGATGGTGTCCACCCGGGCGTCGATCGCCGCACGGAACGGGGGAAGGTCGATGCGGTCGAGCTCTTCGCGGGTGTGGGTGATCTCCGGGAGGCCGGTGTGGCTGTCGGTGTCCGTGTCGCCGTGCCCGGGGAAGTGCTTGGCGGCGCTGGCCGTGCCCGACCGGTGGTAGCCGCGTACGGACTGGGTGACGAATTCGGAGCACAGCGCCGGGTCCGAGCCGAAGGAGCGGACGCCGATGATCGGGTTCTGCGGGTTGACGTTGACGTCGGCGCAGGGCGCGTAGTTCTGGTTGATGCCGAGCGCGGCGAGCTCGCTGCCGATGATCTCGGCCGAGCGCCGGGCGTTGGCGCCGGAGCGGGACGCCGCGAGGGCCATGTTGCCGGGCAGCTCCGTCGCGGGTGACCCCATGCGGTAGACGACGCTGCCGCCCTCCTGGTCGATGGAGATGTGGAGGGGGACGCGGGCGCCGCTGTGCAGCGCGGCGCGCTGGAGGCCGTTGGAGAGCCGGACGATCTGGCGCGGGTCCTTGAGGTTGTCGGGGCCGCGGCGGGCGTCGAAGTAGATCACTCCGCCAGGACGGAAGCGGGTGATGACCTCGGCAGGTGTGGACACCCCGTACAGGGCCTCGTTCTTGGGGTGCGCGGAGTCCGCCGACTGCCCGTAGACCTCGACGACGAACAGCTGTCCGACCTTGTCCTCGAGGGACATGTCGCGGGCCAGCGCGCGGGCGCGCGCCGTGATGTCGCGCTCTGCCGTTTCGGGCGCGGCCGCGTGGGCGGAGTACGAGCCGGTGAGCCCGACGGCGGCGAGGCCGCCCGCACCGGCGAGCACCTGCCTGCGGGTCGTCGACCGGTCCGCTTCGTGCACCGGTTGCTGGTCATCGGTCCGGGACGGAGCCGGGGCGTGCGGGGCGGAGGGCTGGCGGGACGGGCGCTGTCTCATCGGACGCTCCTCACATGGGCGGTGGGCCTGTGCCCCCGTGAGGGGGCGGCTGCGCGGGGCGCGACGTGCCCAGGTGGTAACGGCTCGTGGGGGCGCGTGCGCGGGGCGTGCGGGCATGTGGAGAGCGCATATCGTCGCAGCGCCGCGGGGGATCGACCAGACGCCGCGCGGATACAGCAGCCGACAAGGGGCAACCACGGCACCGGAGCCGCGGCCTGCCGCCGCACCATCCGGGACGTGACGGATGGAGGGCAGGCCGCGGCTCCGGGGCGGAGGAGTGGGGGAGCGCGCTGAGCGGAAGCGCCGGGTCAGGTCTGCGCGAGGCCCGACTTCAGCGCGCGGGCGATCCGGACGACCCGCTCGGCCTGTACGCGCGCGGCCTGGCGCGTGACGTCGTCGACGGGGTTCTCTCCGGCGCCGTCGACGTGCGAGGTTCCGTACGGGTTGCCGTCGACGAACTTGCTCCCGTCCGTGTAGCCGGGGGACGCGATCAGGCCACCGAAGTGGTGCATGGTGTTGTACAGAGCGAGCAGCGTGGACTCCTGGCCACCGTGCAGGGTCGCCGAGGACGTGAAGCCGCTGTACACCTTGTCGGCCAGCAGCCCCTTCTCCCAGGCCCCGCCGAGCTGGTCGAGGACCTGCTTGAGCTGCGAGGAGACGTTGCCGAAGCGGGTCGGGGTGCCGAGGACCATGGCGTCCGCCCACAGCAGGTCGTCCGGCACGGCCTCGGGGATGGAGGCGGTGGCACGGGCGTTCTCGGCCCAGGCGGGGTTGGAGTCGATCGCCGCCTGCGGAGCCAGCTCCTTCGCTCTGCGGAGCCGCACCTCGGCGCCCGCGTTCTCGGCCGCGGAGCTGATCTCCTTGGCGATTGCGGCGATGATGCCGGTGGACGAGTAGTAGACGACGGCGACCTTCACGGGGTCTGCTGTGCTCATCGGCTGCGCTCCCATACGGATCGGCTGCCACGAGGCGGTATCGCGCCCACGGGGGCGCGCTTCTGCCCGATTCTGGCGTGATGTCCGGAGGGTGGCATCCGGTCGCCGGGCGTCGGAGTGGCCGTCCACAGGAGCGCTGGGGCGGCCGGTGCCCGGGAATGCCTCAGTCGGCGGGAGCGCTGACGCCCGTGCGGGTCACGGAGACAGACGCTTCTCGAAGCGCCGCACGTCGTGGAAGCGTCCGAACTTCCGGCCGGCCTCCGTGTAGGTGCCGACGTACTCGAAGCCGAAACGGCGGTGCAGGCGTTCGGACGCCTCGTTGGGGACGGTGATCCCGGCGTACGCGCGGTGCAGGTCCTCCTCGGCCAGGGCTTCGAAGAGGCGCTTGTAGAGCAGTGTTCCGATGCCGCGCCCGCCCGCGTCCGGGGCGAGGTACACGGTGACCTCGACCGATGTGTCGTACGCGGCCTTCGGCTTGAACCTGCTGCTGGTCGCGTAGCCGAGGATCCGGCCACGGGCGTCGGGGCCCGGTTCGCGTTCTTCCGCAACCAAGAGGCGGTATGGGCCGTCCTCCCTGTAGGAGAGCAGCCAAGGACGTCGCTCCTCCGGGGTGAAGGGCTCGATGTCGAAGGTGACGGGCGTCTCACGCACGTAGTGGTTGTAGAGGCTCGTCAGGGCTTCGAGATCGCCCTCGTTTCCGGCTCTGACCAGTATTTCCGCGCCGTCGGCCATGGAAGATCCCCTCCTTGTGGCGGCACAGGGTACTGCATGATCAGGAAAATGATGCGCGAGTTGGGAATTCTGTCCGGATTCCCCTCGTTGTCCCCTGTGGATGCGGTGCTCGGAACGAGCGCCCACCAGCCACCACCGGCCAGATTTCAGTCCACACGCAAGGGAGCACGCATGGCAACCCGTGCCGTCGCCCGTCGTCAGGCCACCGCTACCGGTGCCAATGACACGGCAAGCAGTGTTCGCGCCGCAGGCAGCGAAATTGCGGACCGTGACCTGGTCGGCATGTATCTGGACGAGATCGCCCGTACACCGCTGCTGGACGCGGCCAAGGAGGTCGACCTCTCGCTGGACATCGAGGCGGGCGTCTACGCCCGCCGAATACTGGACGGTGACGAGGAACCCCTGACCGCGGAATCGCCCTCCGCGTCGGCGAACCGCGAGGAGCTCGAAGCGATCGTCGCGGCGGGGGAGCGGGCGAAGGACATCTTCATCCGGTCCAACCTCCGGCTCGTCGTGGCCGTGGCGCGCCGCTACCCGCGTAGCGGGCTGCCGCTGCTCGACCTGATCCAGGAGGGCAACGCGGGCCTGGTACGTGCGGTGGAGAAGTTCGACTACAGCAAGGGCTTCAAGTTCTCGACGTACGCGACGTGGTGGATCCGTCAGGCCATCACCCGCTCCATCGCCGACCAGTCGCGGACGATCCGGCTCCCCGTGCACCTCGTCGAGGAGCTCGGGCGCATCCGCCGGGTGCAGCGCGAGTTCAACCGGGAGACCGGCCGCGAGCCGGAGCCGGCGGAGATCGCGAAGGAGCTCGGTTCCACGCCGGAGCGCGTCACCGACGTCCTCGACTGGGCGCGCGACCCGGTGAGCCTCAACATGTCGGTGGACGACGAGGGCGAGACGCAGTTCGGCGACCTCCTGGAGGACACCTCCGCGGCCTCCCCGGAGCAGTCGGTGCTGACGGTGCTGCGCCGCGAGGAACTGGACGACCTCATCGGCCGCCTCGACAACCGCACGGCGTCGATCATCAAGGCGCGTTACGGGATGCTCGACGGCAAGGAGCGCACGCTCACCGAGGTCGGCAAGCAGCACGGCCTGACGCGGGAGCGGATCCGGCAGATCGAGAAGCACGCGCTAGTCGAGCTGAAGCGCATGGCCCACGACACGGGCTTCGACGCCGCGGCCTGACGGGGCGGCACAACTGCACAAACACCACGACGGATCACGGCAGCAGAGCCGATCGAGACGTGGTGGCGCGCGCGAGCCAGTCCTCGCGCCGCCGCCGAAGGACGAGCCCCGGCGCCCTCCCCCGAGCGCCGGGGCTCTTTTCTGTCCGCAGCCGGTCGGGGCGGGCGTCCGGTGTCTGTTCATGTCCGCCACCCTGCCCGGATGTGTTTACTTCGCCGTCTCATGGCCTTACTGTGGCGAGCAACCCACAAGAACGGGCATGGAACGGACTCGAACCCACATGTATGCACCGGAGCGTCAGCAGGAGATCCTGCGCCTCGCCCACGAACGCGGACGGGTGGACGTGCCCTCCCTCGCGGGGGAATTCCAGGTCACCCCCGAGACCGTGCGCCGCGACCTGAAGGCCCTCGACCGCTCCGGGCTCGTACGTCGCGTGCACGGCGGGGCCATCCCGGCCGGACGGCTGGACTTCGAGCCCGACCTGAGCGAACGCGAAGCCTCGGCCACCGACGAGAAGGACCGCATCGTCCGCGCGGCCCTCGACGAGCTGCCCTCCGACGGCAGCGTCGTCCTCGACGCCGGGTCCACGACCGCACGTGTCGCCGCCGGGCTCCCCGTCGACTGCGCGCTCACCATCGTCACGCACGCCCTGCCCCTGGCCGCGCGGCTGACCGACCACCCCGGCATCGACCTGCACGTCGTCGGCGGCCGCGTCCGGCACCGCACCCGGGCAGCCGTCGACGCCTGGGCCCTGCGCACCTACGGCGAGATCAACGCCGACGTCGCCCTCGTCGCCACCAACGGCTTCTCGCCCGAGTCCGGACTCACCACCCCCGACCTGGCCGAAGCCGCCGTCAAACGTGCCCTGATCGCGGCCGCCCGCCGGGTGGTGCTGCTCGCCGACTCCAGCAAGTTCGGGGAGGAACACTTCGCCCGCTTCGGCGACCTCTCCCAGATCGACCTGCTCATCACCGACACCGGCCTCAGGTCCGAGGACGCCGGGGCCATCGAACGTCACGGCACACAGGTAAGGCGCGTGTGAACCCCATGTCCGTCAGCACCATCCTCACCGTCACCCCGAACCCCAGCCTCGATCGCACCTACGAGATCGCCGGGCTCGACCGGGGCGCCGTCAACCGTGCCGGAACAGACCGCATCGACCCCGGCGGCAAGGGCGTGAACGTCTCCCGCGCCGTGGCCAGCGCCGGGCACCGCACCGTCGCCGTCCTGCCGCTGGGCGGACCGGAGGGCGACTCTCTCGCGGGGCTCCTCGAAGGGCTCGGGATCGAGGTCGCGGGAGTGCCGGTCGCGGGATCGACGCGGGTCAACGCGTCACTGGCCGAACCCGACG
Source organism: Streptomyces sp. HNM0574 (assembly GCF_012726235.1). Classification (GTDB taxonomy): domain Bacteria; phylum Actinomycetota; class Actinomycetes; order Streptomycetales; family Streptomycetaceae; genus Streptomyces. The sequence goes on along the minus strand of NZ_JAASAH010000015.1, from coordinate 103,754 downwards.
GCACCCTCACCAAGATCAACGCGGCGGGTCCCGAGATCACGGCATCCGAGGCCGAGCTGCTGCTGCGCACCGTCGAGGAGCGCGCCGCAGCCTCCCAGGCCGGCTGGATCGCCTGCTGCGGCAGCCTGCCCCGCGGGCTCGCCGCCGACTGGTACGCCGAACTCGCGGCCCGCGTCCACGCCGGAGGCGTCCGCATCGCGCTGGACACGTCCGGGCCGGCGCTCGCCGCCACTCTCCGCGAGCGCCCCGACGTGGTGAAACCGAACTCCGACGAACTGTCCGACGCGGTCGGCCGCCCCCTCGTCACCGTGGGCGACGCCGTCCAGGCAGCCGAAGAGGTACGCGAGGCAGGCGCCGGAGCCGTGCTCGCCAGCCTCGGCGCCACGGGCCAGCTCCTCGTCGACGGCACGGGAACGTACTTCGCCACCGCGCCGGTCGACACGGTGCGCAGCGACGTGGGCGCGGGCGACGCCTCACTCGCCGGCTTCCTCGCCGCAGGAGGAGCCGGCCCCGACGCCCTGGTCTCGGCCGTCGCGCACGGAGCGGCCGCCGTCCAACTTCCGGGCAGCCAGATGCCGGCCCCCGACGACCTGCGGCGGACTGCCGTCACGGTGACCACCGAGGTGCCGTACGACCAGGCGCTGGGCGTTCCTCTCCTTTCCCCCTCCCCCTCGCCCACCCACCCCCACCGCCACCTCTCCCCAACCGCGCCAACGGAGCCGTGAGATGAGCCAGTTGATCAATGCGGAGCTGGTCGACCTCGACCTGCGAGTGACCGGCAAGGACCAGGCCGCCCGCTCACTCGCGGAGCGGATGGTCTCGCAGGGCCGCGTCACCGACCTGGAAGGCTTCCTGGCCGATGTGGCCGCCCGGGAAGCGCAGATGCCGACGGGGCTCGACGGCGGCATCGGCATACCCCACTGCCGCAGCGTCCACGTCACCGAACCGACCCTGGCCTTCGGCCGGTTGACCGACCCTGTCGATTTCGGCGCCCCGGACGGCCCCGCGGACCTGGTCTTCCTCATCGCCGCCCCGGACGGCGCCGACAGTGACCACCTCACCATCCTGTCCGCCCTCGCCCGGCAGTTGATGGACGAGGCCTTCACCGGCGCACTCCGCACGGCCACGGGCCCCGAGCACGTCGCCGCCCTCATCCGTGGCGACAGCGTCCCCACCGGCCCCGCTGCCGCCCCTGCCGAGGACGCCGCGCAGGACGCAGCCGGTGACGATGCCGGAAGCGGTGCCGCAGCCGACGGCGGCGACGGTGAACCCCGGGCCGAGGACGGTCAGTCCGGCGCAGACGGCAGCGGCCAGCACTCCGGCGAGGCACACCAGCCGGACGAGACGCCGGCCGGTGGGACGACCGCGCCGGAAGCGGGGGAGGGGCGACGGTTCCGCATTGTCGCCGTCACCTCCTGCCCCACCGGAATCGCCCACACCTACATGGCCGCCGAGGCGTTGGAGCGGGCGGCCGCCGACGCCGGCGTCGACCTCACCGTCGAGACGCAGGGCTCCGCCGGCTTCGAGCGGCTCGACCGGCAGACCGTCGCCGAGGCCGACGGCGTGATCCTCGCCCACGACGTCGAGGTCAGGGAGAAGGAGCGGTTCGCGGGCAAGCCCTGTGTCGACGTCGGTGTGAAGGCGGCCGTCAGCCGGGCGGCCGAGCTCATAGCCGAGGTCCGCGCCGCCGCCGAGGACGGTGAACAGGCCGCACCCACGGCACCGGGACAGGACGCGCGGGGACCGGCGCCCATGGACAAGGACACCGAAACCGGCGACGGTTATGGCACGCGGCTGCGCAAGTGGCTGATGACGGGCGTCAGTTACATGGTCCCGTTCGTCGCCGCCGGCGGGCTGCTCATCGCGCTCTCCTTCGCCATCGGCGGCTACGGCATCACCGACGCCAAGTCTGTCGCCGACCAGTTCGTCTGGAGCGAGGCCCACTCCTGGGCCGCGCTGCTGTACCAGATCGGTGACCTCGCGTTCGACTTCCTCGTCCCCGTCCTCGCCGGGTACATCGCCTACGGCATGGCCGACCGGCCCGGTCTCGTCCCCGGGTTCGTCGGCGGGGCCATCGCCGTCAAGATCGAGGCCGGGTTCCTCGGCGGTCTGGCCGCCGGACTCCTCGCCGGAGCCGTGGTCCTGGCCATCCAGAAGGTCAGGATCCCCGCCGTGCTGCGGGGCATCATGCCGGTCGTGGTCATCCCGCTGCTCTCGTCGGCCGTGGTCGGCACGCTGATGTTCGTCGTGATCGGCACCCCCATCGCGGCCGCCCAGCAGGCCATGACCGACTGGCTGGGCAGCCTGTCCGGTGCCAACGCCGTGCTGCTGGGCGTCCTCATCGGGCTGATGATCTCGTTCGACCTGGGCGGACCGGTGAACAAGGTCGCCTACGCCTTCGCCACCGGCGGCGTCGCCTCCGCCGATCCCGGGACCGGCAGCCTGATGGTGATGGCCGCCGCCATGGGCGCCGGAATGGTCCCGCCGCTCGGGCTCGCCCTCGCGACCACCGTCCGCGGCAAGCTGTTCACCAGGACGGAACGGGAGAACGGCAAGGCCGCCTGGGTCCTCGGCGCTTCCTTCATCACCGAGGGCGCCATCCCCTTCGCCGCCGCCGACCCGCTGCGCGTCATCCCCGCCTCCATGGCGGGAGGTGCCGTCACCGGCGCGCTGACGATGAGCTTCGGCAACACGCTGCGCGCGCCGCACGGTGGCGCGTTCGTCGTCCCGCTGATCGGATCGCCGCTGCTGTACCTCGTCGCCGTCATCGCGGGAACGCTGGTCACGGCCGCACTGATCCTCCTGCTCAAGGGCCTCCGCCGGCCCGCGACGGCCACCTCCGGAGCCCACGCGGCCACCGGCAGCGGCTCCGGCAAGCAGCCCGAGGCGGCGAACGGCAGCTCCGGCCCGGACGACGAACCGTCCGGCACGAACGACGACACCGGCAAGGTCGGCATCACGGCCTGACACCCGGCGCACCTCCGGCTCCCGGGGCTGTTCCGGGAGCGGGGGCGGATCGGTGTCCGGGGCGGGCGTCCCGCCCGGGGCCCGGAGCCTCCCCGGCCCACGACGCTCAAGCCCGCTGCGTCCCTCGCGCACGGGGCCGCCAGGATCGGTGGGGGCGTAAGAGGGCTCCGGCCCCACCGGGTGCACCTCCGGCAACCGGGGCCGCACCGAGGGACGTTGGGTCGCCGCCTGACGGCCACGGGGCGCAGGCGGCCGGCCCGGGAGCTGCGGCGACCGCGACGCCCCCAGCCACGCCGCCCCCGCCCCCATCAGGCGTCGCCGTACCCCCGCGAGGCGTCCGGGGATGTGGTGAGCCCGTACAAGTCGCGGTACGACGGGAAGACGCCGCCGGGGCCGTCGATGGTCTCCGTTGCCAGTACGGCCTTCACCACGGCTCGTGTCAGGACGTCCGCTCCCGCGGTGAGGAGGTCGTTCAACTCGCCTTCCGCCAGTGGGCGTTCGCCCGTCGCCATCGTGAAGACGCTGTCGCCGTCGTGCATCAGGTGCACCGGCCGGACGGCGCGGGCGAGCCCGTCGTGTGCCGTGCCGGCCAGTTTCTGCGCCTGGGGGCGGGTCAGCCGGGCGTCCGTCGCCACCACGGCCAGGGTGGTGTTCAACGGTGGTCGCAGGACGCCCGCCGTCCGCCTCCCGGTCTCCGCCGACGCCTCCGTCAACCTCCGCTGCGCAGCGGCATGTTCGGCCTCCCCGGGCGTAAGCGGAAGACCACCGGGCCGTTCCGACGGCCGCGCGCCGGAGAGCGCGCCGTACAACTCCCCGTAGAGCACGCCCGTACCAGGGTCGAGAACCGACCCCGCCGCGTTCACAGCCGCGATGACGCCCACCGTCGTCCCCGACGGCAGCTTCGCGCTCGCCGAGCCGATCCCGCCCTTCAGGCCACCCGCCACCGCACCCGTCCCGGCCCCCACCGAGCCCTGCGGCACCTCGGCACCCAGCTCCGTACGGGCAGCCGCCTCGACGGCCTCCCGGCCCATCGGGGCATCCGGGCGGGCACGCCAGCGGCCACCACGTCCCAGGTCGAAGAGGACGGCCGCAGGAACGACAGGAACCACCTGCGCCGGGTCCGGGCCCACAGGGACACCACGTCCCTGCTCCTCCAGCCACTCCGCAACCCCCGTCGCGGCAGCAAGTCCGAACGCACTGCCACCACTCAGCGTGATCGCGTCGACGCGCTCCACCGCGTTCCGCGGGTCCAGCGCGTCCGTCTCGCGGGTGCCGGGGCCACCACCCCGTACGTCGACCGCCGTCACCGCGCCGCCGGCCGGCGCCAGCACCACCGTCGTCCCCGTCAGCCAGCCGTCGCCGGTCCGCTGCGCATGACCGACCCGCATCCCGCCGACGTCCGTGATCGCGTCCCTCGTCGTCATACGCCCTGGATACCAGGGGCAGGCCGTCCCCGTACCCTGGACGCATGAGCTCCAGCCCGCAGCATTCCGACGAGCAGCCGCAGCACGGGCACTCCCGCCAGGACGCGGACGCGCCCAGGCCCGGTGCCGCGCTCGTCTTCGACGATCCGCTGAGCCTGCCGTCGTCGGACGACACCGACCGGGGCTGGGGCGAGGGCGCGTCGTCGAGCGGCGGAAACAGCGGCGCGGCGGACCTCGCCCGCTTCCTGGACGAAAAGCCGCCGCACCACCTGTGAGCGATGCCGCCGGGGCGCAGGCGCTCGCGCGCGGGCCCCGGGGCCGGTACCGCTACTTCTCCGTGTTGACCTTCTCCGTACCCGCCGGGTCGCGGGGCTGAGCGAGGGCGGAGGCTGCGTCGGTGGAGCCGTCGCGCTGGGTGATGAGGGCGTCGCGGATGTCGGAGAGGACCTGCAGCTCCGTCTCCGGCTCCTCGACCGGGGGCAGCTTGGCGGCCTGGCGCTCCTTGTACTTGTTCATCGGCAGGATCATGAGGAAGTACACGACCGCGGCGGTGATCAGGAAGGTCAGCGAGGCGCTGAGGACGGGGCCCCAGTTGATCGGGATGCCGATGGTCTCGCCGGTCTTCGGGTCGGTGCCGCAGACCGAGGTCAGGCAGGACTTGTACTCGGACAGGTCCTGCGTGCCGATCGCACCCACCAACGGGTTGATGATTCCGGACACGACGGCGTCCACGATCTTGCTGAACGCGGCTCCGACCACGACGGCAACGGCCAGTTCGACCACATTGCCGCGCATCAGGAATTCTCTGAAGCCTGCCAGCACGCTCTTCTTCTCGGGCTCCGCGGCCGCCTGCTCGCTCAACGAACTTCCTCTTTCCCAGCTTTCTCAGCCAACTGCGTACACGAATCAGGGCGCGAACGAAGCGGGTGATCACCACAGGGTCACCGCCAGCCTCGTCGAAGCCGAGGCGGCTGCCAACGCGGGGGCCGTCTCTCGCGGCACCGTGAGCACGACAAGCGCTCCGTCGCTCGTGACAGTGTCGCCGGAGCGGGGCACAAGGGCCACTCGGGCACGTCGTGCCACAACTCGGCCACGACCGCTCCCTCGTGTGTCGGCAATCACATCAACCCGGTCGCCTTGGTGCACGAGTTGGGCCACGCCCGGGTCCGCGAGGCGGACAGGTACGGACACGTGCTGGTTTGCGCCTGTTGTGCCAGTTTTCCCCCGAGTCGGGGCAGTTGGTGAGGGCGCCGGGGGCGCGTGGTCCCCGTCGTTCCGGTGTGCCTGGGTGCTGAGCGCGGTCATCGAGGCCGCGAGGGCGAGCAGGCCGAGCGCCGCTCTTCGTCGCTTTCCGTGCATGCGGAGCGATGGAGAGTGGCGGCCGCGCCCCGCTCTGACGGGTGTGAAATCGGGCACGGTGCAGCGGTGCCGCAGCCGGGCGGCCGGGCTTCCGCGGTCCGCACGGCCCGTCCGGGCCGCGCGACCGCCGTGGTGGACGCTGGGAATCCGGGGCACCGCGCATCACCGCCTGCTGTAGGGGAGCAGGCCCGAGGGGCTCGCCGGACCTGCTGCGCCCACAGTGCACGGCGAGGGACGAAGCCCGCCGAGAGGCGTCGAAATCTGTGGATGAGCGGGCAGTTGTGGACAACGGGCTTACCCGCGACGGTGAGCCCCCGCGCCCGTGTGCCCCTCGGTGCTCAGGGCAGGTCGATGCCCGTGTCGATGCCGTCGAGGGCGTCGGCGCAGGCGCAGGCGCGGTCGGCGGGGAGGTTGCCGACGGCGTCGAAGAGGACGTTCCGCAGCCGTCCGACGTTCTCCGCGAAGACGCGCATGACGTCGCCGTGCGAGACGCCCTCGCCGGTCTCCGCGCCCGCGTCGAGGTCGGTGACCAGGCACAGCGACGCGTAGCAGAGCCCGAGTTCGCGGGCGAGCACGGCTTCGGGGTGGCCGGTCATGCCGACGACGGACCAGCCCTGGTCGGCGTGCCAGCGGGATTCCGCGCGGGTGGAGAAGCGGGGGCCCTCGACGACGCACAGGGTGCCGCCGTCGACGGCTTCCCAGCCGTGGCCGCGGGCCGCGGTGAGGGAGGCGCGGCGTCCCGATTCGCAGTAGGGGTCGGCGAAGCCGACGTGGGCGACCTTGGGGCGGACGCCGTCGGCGCGGGCCTCGCCGTCGAAGTAGCTCTGGGCCCGCGTCTTGGTGCGGTCGACGAGCTGGTCGGGGATCAGCAGGGTGCCCGGGCCGTACTTGGGCTGAAGGCCGCCGACCGCGCACGGCGCGAGCACCTGGCGTACGCCGGCGGCGCGCAGGGCCCACAGGTTGGCGCGGTAGTTGATCTTGTGGGGCGGCAGATGGTGCCCGCGGCCGTGCCGCGGCAGGAAGGCGACCTTCCTGCCCGCGAGTTCGCCGAAGAAGAGCGAGTCGCTGGGGTCGCCGTAGGGGGTCCGGACGGTGACTTCCGTCACCTCGTCGAGGAACGAGTAGAAGCCCGAACCGCCGATGACGCCGATCTCTGCCTGTTCAGCCATGGCGTCACCCTACGGGCCGCTCCGGGCGGCCCGTCAGGGTGTCCGCGCAGCGCTCGGGGCGCCTGGTTCAGGCGGCGCCGGCCGTCGAGGTGCTCTTGCTCTCGCCCTTGCCGGACGAGGAGGAGCCGGAGTCCGAACCGGAACCGGACGAGGAACCCGCCCCGGAATCGGCGGACTTGGAGCCCGAGTCCGAGGAGGACGAGGAGCTGCTCGACGAGGAGTCGGAACCGGAGCCGCTGCTCTTGCCCGCCGGGGTGCTGCTGGAGGACGAGTTGCGGCTGTCGTTCCGGTAGAAGCCGGAGCCCTTGAAGACGATGCCGACGGCGGAGAAGACCTTCTTCAGGCGTCCGTCGCACTTCGGGCACACGGTGAGGGAGTCATCGGTGAACTTCTGCACCACCTCGAGGCCCTCTTCGCACGCGGTGCACTGGTACTGATACGTCGGCACGTTCTTCCTCCTGGCACTCTCACTCGTTGAGTGCTAACGACGCTCCATAGTGCAGTATTCCCGCGAATCAGTCCACCGCGACCGGTGTTCTGTGTCCTGTGCCGCAGGCCGCTATCCGTCCCTCGGAGCGGGTCGCGAGGCGGTTGTGGAAGAGGAACAGCACGATCCCGGCGAGGCCCGTGCCGACCAGCGGCGCGACGAATCCGGCGCTCGCGCCGAAGCTGTCGGCCAGCTGGCCCGCGATCGTCGAGCCGCCCGCCTGGCCGAGGGCGATGGCCCCGGTCAGCCACATGAACGCCTCGGTGCGGGAGCCCGCGGGCACCAGGTACTCGACCAGCGTGAAGCTGGTGATCATCGACGGTGCGACGCACAGCCCGATCAGCAGCCCGAGTCCGGCCAGCAGCGGCAGCCAGGGTGCCACCTGCGCCATGGTCGCGAGGGCCAGCGCGGCCAGCACCAGCGCCGGGTAGGCGGCCAGCAGGCGGGTGCGGGCGCTGCGCTTCCAGTTGACGGCGCCGACGGCGACGGCGGCGAGCATGTTGCCCCCGGCGAAGATGCCGTAGAGCACGCCGTTGATGCCGGGCTGGCCGACGGACTGGGTGAACGCGGTCAACGAGACCTGCATGCCGCCGAAGACGGTGCCGATCCCGAACAACGCCACGACCAGGACGCGTACGCCGGGAATCCGCAGCGCCGAGCCGGCGCCGTCCGCCGCTCCCGCGGTACCGGGCTGCTTCCGGGACGGGACGGGCTGGGTGGCGCGCTGGGAGGCGAAGACGAGCCCGCCGATGAGCATCAGGGCGGCCTCGGCGCCGAGCCCGGCCGCCGGGTGCACCCCGGTGGACAGCGCCGTGGCCAGCACGGGGCCCACGACGAAGGTGAACTCGTCGGTGACCGACTCGAAGGCGGCCGCCGTGGTCATCAGCGGGGATCCGCTGAGCTTCGCGGACCACCGCGCGCGCACCATGGGCCCGATCTGCGGGGTGGTGGCACCGGCGGGCACGGCCGCGACGAACAGTGCCCAGACGGGGGCGCCGTTCAGCGCGAGCGCGATCAGCGTCGCGATCGCGGCGGCGTGCAGGACGGCGCCGGGTACGAGAACGGCGCTCTGTCCGAACCGGTCGGCGAGCTTGCCGCTCTGCGGCGCGATGACCGCCATGGCGACGCCCGCCGTGGCGGAGACGGCGCCGGCCGTCCCGTACGAGCCGGTGGTGTGCTCGACCAGCAGCACGATGCCGATGGTGAGCATGGCGAAGGGCTGCCGGGCGAAGAAGCCGGGCAGGAGGAAGGTCCAGGCGCCACGGGTGCGCAGCAACTGCCCGTAACCCGGGCGGGATTCAACGGTGGTGGCCGGGGATGACACGGCCGTGCCTTTCTACCGCCTGGTAGCGCGTCGTTACGCGGGGTTCGCGTATACGCCCCGAGGGCTGTCCGCTCGCGCATGACCCCGGGGATCGCGTGGGGTCGCGCCAGCCCTGCATCAGGCAGAGACGGGAAAACAACTACAGAAGCGTAGCAGCAGGTCGCGTGCTGTCTTGTCGGCTGCATCACGCCATAAGCGACACCGGGCGCTCTGCTCCGTCCGGTGCTGTGCGCGGCCGGGCCCGGGGCGGCCCGCCCGCCCGTGCGGTGTGCGGGAAGTCACCACGCGCACCACACGGGGTGCTACTCCGCGAGCCCGATACTGCCGCGGTCCGCCGCCCTTCCGGAGGCGCTGCTGCCCGTGCCGAGCCAGCCCGCGAGTTTGCCGCCGCGTCCGACGGCGAGCAGCCGTCGTTCCGCCGCGTCGCGCACCTGGTCGGTGGCGACGACGAGCAGTTCGTCCCCGGTGCGCAGCACGGTGGAGGGCTGGGGGACGAAGCTGGTGCCGTCGCGTACGACGAGGGTGACGGCGGCGCCGCCGGGCAGGCGCAGTTCGGTGACCTCGACGCCGTGCATTTTGGAGTGGTCGGGCACGGAGACGGACAGCAGGTGTCCGCGGAGCCGCTCCAGGGGAGCGGACTCCACCTCGATGTCCTTGGCCTCCTTGGTGTCGTTCAGCCGCAGCCGCTGCGCGAGCCAGGGCAGCGTCGGCCCCTGGACGAGGGTGAAGACGACGACCAGGACGAAGACGATGTTGAAGATCCGCTTGCTGTCGTCCACTTCGGCGACCATCGGGATGATCGCCAGGACGATGGGCACGGCCCCGCGCAGCCCCGCCCAGGACAGCAACGCCTGGTCCCGCCAGGGGATGTTGAACGGCAGCATGGAGACCAGGACGGACAGTGGCCGGGCCACGACGGTCAGTGCGAGGCCGATGACGATGGCGGGCAGGAAGTCGTCCACCAGGTCGTGCGGGGTGACGAGGAGTCCCAGCAGGACGAACAGGCCGATCTGGGCGATCCAGGCGATGCCGTCGGCGAAGCCGCGCACCGCGGGGCGGTGCGGCAGGGGCGAGTTCCCGAGCAGCAGTGCGGCGACGTAGACGGCGAGGAAGCCGGAGCCGTGGGCCATCGCGCCGCCCGCGTAGGCGACGACGCACAGCGCGAGGACGGCGATCGGGTAGAGGCCCGAGGCGGGCAGTGCGACGCGGCCGATGCCGAGCGCGCCCAGCTTGCCGACGAGCAGGCCCACGGCGAGGCCGATGGCCAGCTCCATGGCTATCTCGCCGACGATCATGTACCAGGCGTGGGAGCCGGTTTCGTGCAGTGCGGAGAAGGTGACGACGAGTATGACGACCGGTGCGTCGTTGAACCCCGATTCCGCCTCCAGCGCCCCGGTGAGCCGTTTCGGCAGGGGGACCTTGCGCAGCACGGAGAAGACCGCGGCCGCGTCGGTGGAGGAGACGACGGCGCCCATGATGAGCGAGGCCTGCCAGCTGAGGCCCACCAGGAAGTGGGCCGCTGCCGCGGTGACGCCGACGCTGATGGCGACGCCGACGGTGGAGAGCACGGCGGCCGCCGGTACGGCGGTGCGGATCTCCTGCCATTTCGTCCCGAGTCCGCCTTCGGCGAGGATCACCACGAGGGCGCTGTAGCCGAGGACTTGGGTGAGTTCGGCGTCGTCGAAGCGGAGGCCGAGGCCGTCCTGTCCGAGGAGGATGCCGATCCCGAGGTAGATGAGCAGGCTGGGCAGTCCTGTGCGCGACGAGAGCCGCACCGCCGCGACGGCGAACAGCAGGACGAGGGCGCTGTACAGGAGAAGTTCGTTGAGCCGGTCGACAGTCAGGGGCGGATCCTCTCTCCGTGGCGGCAGTGCCGCGGCCGCCAGTCATGGGGTGCTGACGGCCGGGCGGATGCCGCGGCCGCTCTGCATAGTTCGTTTGTGTAGCTAATAATTTACCATCGCTTGAATATTCCGGTTCCGGCGCCTTCCGCCGTCGCGCGCGGGCGGCCGGGGAGCGGTCCCCGGTTGGCCGGGAGGGCGACTCCCTGCAATGCGGTACATCCGCTCGGCCTATGGTTGTTCCGCACGGAACAGTCCGGGCCTTCAACAGCCAAGGTCCAACCTGCCCTCGAAGGACAGCGATGCCCGCCAAGAAGACCTCGCGACGCGCCCGCCTGATCGTGATCGCAGTCGTGTTGCTGCTCGTGGCCGGTATCGGAGGCGGCACGTTCTGGACGGTCAGCACCGTGCGGGACTCCTTCCCGCAGACCTCCGGTTCACTCAAACTCAAGGGGCTCGACGACCCCGTCACCGTCAAGCGTGACGGCAACGGCATCCCGCAGCTCTACGCGGACAGTTCGGACGACCTCTTCCGTGCCCAGGGGTACGTGCAGGCGCAGGACCGCTTCTGGGAGATGGACGTCCGGCGGCACATGACCTCGGGGCGGCTGTCCGAGATGTTCGGCGAGGAGCAGGTCGAGACGGACGCGTTCCTGCGCACGCTCGGCTGGCGGAAGGTCGCCGAGCAGGAGTACAGGATGCTCTCGCCGGAGACGAAGAAGTACCTCCAGTCGTACTCGGCGGGCGTCAACGCGTACCTGAAGGAACACAAGGGCTCCGCCGCTTCGCTGGAGTTCGCGGCGCTCGACATCTCCCACGACTACGAGCCGCACAAGTGGAGCCCCGTCGACTCCGTCGCCTGGCTGAAGGCCATGGCCTGGGACCTGCGCGGCAACATGGCGGACGAGACCGACCGCGCGCTGATGTCCAGCAGGCTCACGAAGGAACAGATCGAGGACCTGTACCCGGAGTACCCCTACGAGCGGAACAAGCCGATCGTGGAGGGCGGTTCGGTCTCGCCGGGCAGCGACACCTTCGACCCGCAGGGCCAGGGCGGGGCGGGCGCCTCCTCGGCCTCCGCGAAGGAGGCGGCGCAGAACGCCTCGGCGCAGCTCGGAGAGATCTCCGACAAGCTCGACAAGGTGCCCTCCCTGCTGGGCCCGAACGGGAGCGGCATCGGCTCCAACTCGTGGGTCGTCTCCGGCGACCACACCACGACGGGCAAGCCGCTGCTGGCCAACGACCCGCACCTGGCGCCCCAACTGCCCAGCGTCTGGTACCAGATGGGGCTGCACTGCCGGCAGGTCGACGCCTCCTGCCCGTACGACGTCTCCGGTTTCACCTTCGCCGGGATGCCCGGTGTCGTCATCGGTCACAACCAGGACATCTCCTGGGGGATGACCAACCTGGGCGCCGACGTGACGGACCTCTACCTGCAGAAGATCCGCGACGGCGAGTACGTCTACGACGGCAAGCGCGTCCCGTACAAGACCCGCAAGGAGACCATCAAGGTCGCCGACGGGAAGAGCCGCAAGATCACGGTGCGGGAGACCAACAACGGGCCGATCATCTCCGACCGCGACGAGGAGCTGCGCAAGGTCGGCGACGAGGCACCCGTCGACAACGCGGCCCCCGACCGCGCCGACGGCTACGCCGTCTCGCTGCGCTGGACCGCGCTGGAGCCGGGCAAGACCATGGACGCGGTCTTCGAGCTCAACCGGGCCTCCGACTTCAAGGAATTCCGGTCCGCCGCCCGCGACTTCGCCGTCCCCTCGCAGAACCTGATCTACGCCGACACCAAGGGCAACATCGGCTACCAGGCGCCCGGCCGCATCCCCGTGCGCGGCGCCGGCGATGGCCGCTACCCGGCCCCCGGCTGGGACCCGCGCTACCGCTGGAAGGGCTACGTCCCGCAGTCCGCGCTGCCCTGGGAGTACAACCCCGAGCGCGGCTACATCGTGACCGCCAACCAGGCCGTCGTCGACGAGAAGAAGTACCCGTACCTGCTGACGGCGGACTGGGGTTACGGCGCGCGCAGCCAGCGCATCAACGACCTCATCCAGTCGAAGATCAAGGACGGCGGAAAGGTCTCCATGGACGACATGCAGACCATGCAGACCGACAACAGCAGCGAGATCGCCAAGCTGCTGGTGCCCTACCTGCTGAAGACGGACGTGGACAGCTCCTACGTGCGCGAGGCCCAGCAGCTGCTGGAGGGCTGGGACTACACCCAGGACGCCGACTCGGCACCGGCCGCGTACTTCAACGCGGTGTGGCGCAACGTGCTGAAGCTGGCCTTCGGCAACAAGCTGCCAAAGGAGCTCCGCCTGGAGGGCGACTGCCTCAACGTCCGCCCCTCCGACGACTCGGGCCCGGTGGACGACCTGAGCGGCAACGAGCGGCTGGTCCGCGAATGCGGGCAGCGCACCGCCGACTCGGCGCAGCCGGACGGCGGCGACCGCTGGTACGAGGTGGTGCGCAAGCTGCTCGACGAGCCCGAGAACGAGTGGTGGAAGACCGAGGGCACCCGGAACGAGCCCGGCGACCGCAACCGCGACGAACTCCTCGCGCACGCCATGAAGGACGCGCGCTGGGAGCTGACCTCCAAGCTCGGCAAGGACATCGACACCTGGAGCTGGGGCAGGCTGCACCGTCTGATGCTGAACAACCAGACGATCGGCACCGACGGCCCCGGCTTCATGCAGGCCCTGCTGAACCGCGGCCCGTGGGACCTCGGCGGCGGCGAGGCAGCGGTCAACGCGACCGGCTGGAACGCGGCGGGCGGCTACCACGTGACGTGGGTGCCCTCGATGCGGATGGTCGTCAACATGGACAACCTCGACAAGTCCCGCTGGATCAACCTCACGGGTGCGTCGGGCCACGCGTTCAACGCGCACTACACGGACCAGACCGACAAGTGGGCCAAGGGCGAGCTGCTGCCCTGGTCCTTCAGCGAGGAAGCCGTGGAGAAGCGCACCGAGGAGAAGATGGCCCTCACGCCGTGACGGCCCCGGCGGCGCCCCGCACCGGCTGTGACGGCCGGTGCGGGGCGCCGCCGCGTTCAGAACCCGCGGGTCCCGGACGGGGTGACGACCGCGTGCACCGGGCGGTCGTGCGCCTCGGCCGGCACCTCGCCGAGCGTCTCCGTGTCGTACAGCAGCACCGCCAGCAGCGGTTCGGCGCCCGCCGCGTCCAGGCGTTCCAGCACGCGGTCGTAGCTTCCGCCGCCGCGGCCCAGCCGCATCCCCCGCGCGTCCACGGCCAGTCCGGGCAGCAGCACCACGTCGGCCGCCGTCACGGCCTCCCGGCCGCGCGGCGGCCCTCCGGGCTCCCACAGGCCCCTGCGGGCGCGCACCAGCGTGTCCGCGCCCTCGTAGTCGCCCCAGTCCAGGTCGTTGTCCGGGAGCAGGACGGGGAGCAGGACGCGGACGCCGCGGGCGCGCAGCGCGTCCAGCAGCGGCCGGGTGCCGGGCTCCTGGCCGACGGACACGTACGCGGCGACGGTGCGCGCCTGGGCGATGCCGGGCAACTCCAGTGCCCTGCGGGCGAGACGGGCCGCCGCCGCCTCGACGTCATCGGCCGTCAACCCGTTCCTCACCGCGAGGATGTCCCGTCGCAACGCGCGCTTACTAGCCTCGGTGTCGCTCACAGTTCCGCCCAAACCCTTCCTGTGTGCGCGGACCGTCACATGACCGGCGGATGCGTGTCTACCGCACAAACCGACCGGTTATCGTGCGGGTCATGAACACATCCCGTACTCGGATCAGCAAGGCTGTCATCCCCGCGGCGGGCCTCGGTACCCGCTTCCTTCCCGCCACCAAGGCCACTCCCAAGGAGATGCTCCCGGTCGTCGACAAGCCGGCGATCCAGTATGTGGTGGAGGAGGCCGTGACGGCCGGGCTCTCCGACATCCTCATGGTGACGGGGCGCAACAAGCGCCCGCTGGAGGACCACTTCGACCGCAACTACGAGCTGGAGCAGGTCCTTCGGGACAAGGGCGACGAGACCAAGCTCGACCGGGTCCAGGAGTCCAGCGACCTCGCGACGATGCACTACGTGCGCCAGGGCGACCCGAAGGGTCTCGGCCACGCGGTGCTGTGCGCCGAACCGCACGTCGGGGACCAGCCGTTCGCCGTCCTGCTGGGTGACGACCTGATCGACCCGCGCGACCCGCTGCTCGCCCGCATGACGGAGGTCCGCGAACAGCGCGGCGGCAGTGTCATCGCGCTGATGGAGGTCGACCCGGAGAGCGTTCACCTCTACGGTTGTGCCGCCGCGAAGCCCACCGGGGACAGCGATGTGGTGGAGGTCACCGGTCTGGTGGAGAAGCCCTCCGCGGCCGAGGCGCCCTCCAACCTGGCGATCATCGGCCGGTATGTCCTCGACCCGGCCGTCTTCGGCGTCCTGCGCGAGACGGAACCCGGCCGCGGCGGGGAGATCCAGCTGACGGACGCCCTCCAGACCCTCGCCGCCGCGCACGCGGCCGACGGGAGCGCCCCGGGCGGCCCGGTGCACGGTGTCGTCTTCCGGGGACGCCGCTACGACACCGGGGACCGGGGAGACTATCTGCGCGCCATCGTCAGGCTGGCATGCGAACGTGAGGACCTGGGGCCGGACTTCCGGGCCTGGCTGCGCAGTTACGTCAGCGAGGAGATGCAGGAACTGTGAACAAGACCTGGTCGGTAGAGGAGCATCTGGACGACATCCTGCGGAGCGTGCGTCCGCTGGAACCGATCGAGCTCCAGCTGCTCGACGCGCAGGGCTGTGTCCTCGTCGAGGACATCACCGTGCCGGCTTCTCTGCCGCCCTTCGACAACAGTTCCATGGACGGCTACGCGGTCCGGGTGTCCGATGTCGAAGGCGCGTCCGAGGAGTTCCCCGCCGTGCTCGCCGTCATCGGTGACGTCGCGGCGGGCAGCGGGGAGTTGCCCACCGTCGCTCCCGGCCAGGCCGCACGCATCATGACCGGCGCCCCGATGCCGCCCGGCGCGGAGGCCGTCGTCCCCGTGGAGTGGACGGACGGCGGCACGGGGAAGGGCCCGGCGGACTCCATGCCGGCCCGCAGCGCCGCCCCGGAGGCGGCCGGCGGCGAGGTCCGCGTCCACCGCGCCGTCGCGGCGGGGGCGCACGTGCGGGAGCAGGGCAGCGATGTCCGGGCCGGCACCGTCGCGTTGACGGCGGGAACGGTTCTGGAGGCCCCGCAGGTGGGCCTGTTGGCCGCCATCGGCCGCGGCACGGTCAGGGTGCGCCCGCGCCCGCGCGTGGTCGTCCTCTCGACCGGCAGCGAACTCGTCGAGCCCGGCGGCGAGTTGGGTCCCGGCCAGATCTTCGACTCCAACAGCTACGTGCTCACCGCAGCGGCCCGCTCCGCCGGGGCGCTCGCCTACCGGGTGGGCGCGGTCGCCGACGACGCCGACACCCTGCGTGCCGCGATCGAGGACCAGTTGATCCGCGCCGACATCGTGGTCACCAGCGGCGGGGTCAGCGTCGGCGCGTACGACGTGGTGAAGGAGGCGCTGTCCCGGGTCGACGAGGCGGGCGGCAGCGTGGAGTTCCGCCGGCTCGCCATGCAGCCCGGCAAGCCGCAGGGCTTCGGGCTCATCGGCCCCGACCGCACGCCCCTGCTCGCCCTGCCCGGCAACCCGGTCAGCTCGTACGTCTCCTTCGAGCTGTTCGTACGCCCCGCCGTCCGCGCGCTGATGGGCGTCACACCCGTACGGCGTCCGGCCGTTGCGGCGCAGCTGGCGGCCCGGGACGCGCTCACCTCGCCCGAGGGCAAGCGCCAGTTCCTGCGCGGCCGCTACACGCCGCCGCAGGAGGGCGAGGAGCTCGGCACGGTGCGCCCCGTCGGCGGCGCGGGCTCCCACCTGATCACGGCGCTGGCCCAGGCGGACGCGCTGATCGACATCCCCGAGCGGACCTGTGACATCGGCCCCGGCGAGGAAGTCTCCGTCATCCCGCTCGTCTAGCCCCGCCCCCGGACGCGGCGGCGGTCACCCACCGCTGCCGCCCACGGGGCTCCGCGCTGCGCCGCGCCGCTGTGCGCCCGGTACCGTGTCCGGGCACACAGACGGGAGCGGGAGATCCATGAGCAGCGCCGGTCAGCAGCACCTCACGCACGTCGACGACAGCGGGGCGGCCCGCATGGTCGACGTCTCCGCCAAGGACGTCACAGCCCGTACGGCACGCGCCACGGGGCGCGTCCTGGTGTCACCCCGGGTGACCGAACTGCTGCGCGGAGAGGGCGTGCCCAAGGGGGACGCGCTGTCCGTCGCGCGCATCGCGGGGATCATGGGAGCGAAGAGGACACCGGACCTGATCCCGCTCTGCCACCCGCTCGCCGTGTCCGGCGTGAAGGTCGAACTCGCCGTCGCGGACGACGCGGTGGAGATCGCGGCCCGGGTGAAGACCACCGACCGGACGGGTGTCGAGATGGAGGCACTGACCGCGGTGACGGTCGCGGCACTGACCGTCGTCGACATGGTCAAGGCCGTCGACAAGGCGGCCACCATCACGGACGTCCGGGTGGAGGAGAAGTCGGGCGGGAAGTCGGGCGACTGGGCGCGCACCGGGTCCGGGGAAGCGCCGTCCGGAGCGCGGGAAACCGTTCCGGGAGCAGCACAGGAAGGAGCCGGCGCATGAGTCCGGCCGAGCAGCCCTACCGCGCCCTCGCCGTCACGGCCTCCAACCGCGCCGCCGACGGCGTCTACCAGGACAAGGGCGGCCCGCTGCTGGTCAGCGGCCTGACCGCGATGGGCTTCGAGACGGACGGTCCCAGCGTCGTACGGGACGGCGAGCCCGTCGCCGAGGTGCTCGGCGCCGCGGTGAACGCGGGCTACGACGTCGTCGTCACCACCGGCGGCACCGGCATCTCGCCGACGGACCGTACGCCGGAGATGACCCGTCGTGTCCTCGACTTCGAGGTCCCCGGCATCGCGGACGCGATCCGCGCCGAGGGCCTCGCGAAGGTGCCGACCGCGGCACTGTCCCGCGGTGTCGCGGGCGTCGCCGGCGGCACCCTGATCGTCAACCTGCCGGGCTCGTCGGGCGGCGTGCGCGACGGCCTGGCCGTACTGGACCGGTTGCTCGTCCACGCCGTCGACCAGATGCGCGGCGGCGACCACCCGAGAGGGAACCCGAACTGAAATCGCCCTGGCCTGCCGAACTGACGGACGGTGTCACGCTCGTCCGTCCGATCAAGCTGCGTGACCAGCGTGCCTGGCGCGAGGTGAACAGGCGCAACCGTGACTGGCTCCGCCCGTGGGAAGCGACCATCCCCCCGTCGCCTCCCGGCCGGATGCCGCCCCAGCGCCCCACGTACCGACAGATGGTGCGGCACCTTCGCGCGGAGGCGCACGCGGGGCGGATGCTGCCGTTCGTGGTGGAGTACGAGGGCCGTCTGGTGGGGCAGTTGACCGTCGCCGGGATCACCTGGGGGTCGATGTGTTCCGGCCATATCGGCTACTGGATCGACCAGGGCGTCGCGGGCCGCGGGGTGATGACGACAGCGGTGGCCCTGGCGACGGACCACTGTTTCCGCAGTGTCGGGCTGCACCGGATCGAGATCTGCATCCGCCCGGAGAACCTGCCCAGCCGCCGCGTGGTGGAGAAACTCGGTTTCCGGGAAGAGGGTTTGAGGCCGCGTTATCTGCACATCGACGGCGCCTGGCGCGACCACCTGGTGTTCGCACTGACTTCGGAGGAAGTGCCGGAGGGCGTACTGGCCCGATGGCGGCACGAGGCGCCGGGGGCCACGGAAATAAAATAGGTGTTCGATATTGGGGTCCCGTTCCCGGTGGCCGGTAACTCCCGCCCGGTGCGGACGTGTTGGGGTCCATGTGTGTCCCGGATCTCAATAGTCGGAAAAAAATCTGGAGAGATCGGCCAGATCGTGCGACACACCGCCCTATTTGGCAGATGGGCTCATGCGATGACCTCTACCGTGTGAGTGTGAGCAGTAGTGGCCTCATCTATGCAGTCATCGTCGGGGCCTGGGCTGCCTACTTGGTGCCGATGTGGCTCCGTAGGCAGGACGAGCTGAATGAAGCTCGTCCGACGGAACGCTTCAGCACCGCCATCCGGCTTCTGTCCGGAAAGGCGGCGATGGAGCGGCGCTACGCGAAGGACGCGGAGCGTCGGGAGACGGACGAACTCCCCGACGACCGCGACGACTTCGACGACAGCGCGTCCGTCGCCGGAACCGGCATGGACGAAGCGGACGAGAGTGACCCGGACGCCGCGGAGAACGCGGTGGACGTCCGGGCGTTCGCCGACCCCAAAACCATGGTCGGAGAACGCGACGCCGAGGCGCCCACCGAAATAGTGGACACCCCGGCGGCCGCGGCCAGGAGTGCCCCCGGCCGGTACGACGGCCCGGAGAGCGAGCGGGCCCCGGGCGCGCAGTCCGCGGACGGCAGTGCGCAGCGCAGCAAGGCTGACGCGCGTAGCAAGCGTGCCCAGGTCCTCGCCCGGCGCAGGCGCACCACGATGGTGCTCTTCCTCGCCTTCACGCTGGGCACCGTCGTCGCCGCCGTCGGCGGCCTCGCCTTCCTGTGGGCGCCCGCCGTTCCCGCGGTGCTGCTGAGCGCGTACATCGTGCACCTGCGGGTGCAGGAGCGCCGTCGTTTCGTCGTCACCATGGACCGGCGGAAGGCCGAGGCGGCCGCCTCCCGGCTGCACGAGCGCCGGGGCCGGCGCTCCGGTGCCGCCGCGCAGGCCGCTCCGGCCGTCGCCCCGGACGCGGCCGCTCCCGCGGCGCACGGCGGGCGCGGCCGGGACACCGGCGCGGGCCCCGTCGAGGACGAGCAGGGGGCGGCCGACCGTCGCGCCCTGGTCGAGCAGACCGACCACGCCGAGTGGGTCGACCAGCAGCGTGCCCCGGACCCGGAGCGGTACGACGGCGAGGGCTGGGACCCGGTGCCGGTGCCGCTGCCCACGTACGTCAGCGCGCCCGTCGCGCCGCGGCGTACGCGGGGTGTCGATCTGGAGGCGCCGGACACCTGGAGCTCGGCGCGGTCCAGCGCCGTCGGCGCGAACGAGCCGCCCGAGGTGCACGACACCGGCTCCCGCGGGCCGGCCCCCGAGGCCGAGCGCGGGCCGCGCCGTCCGAGGGACCGGCGTACGCCGCTCTTCGACCAGTACGAGGACGAGGACCGGCCCCGCGCGGCCAACGAGTGACCCAAGTCACCGCGCGGGACGCCTCTCTCGGGGAGGCCGGAGCGGCGTCCCGGGCCGTGATTCCGGCCCTCCCGGGCAGCGGCGGAGCGGATTTTCGTGCGACGGCGGGATGGTGCTAGAGTTTCACACGTCGCAAGGGCCTGTGGCGCAGTCCGGTAGCGCATCTCGTTCGCAACGAGAGGGTCAGGGGTTCAAATCCCCTCAGGTCCACAGCGAGGAGCCCCTTCGCACAGCGGAAACGCTGGGCGGAGGGGCTCTTTTCGTGTGCGCGTGCAGCCCTCACGAACAGCGCCCCGGTGCGGTTTCCGCCGGTTCGTGCGGCCAACCCCGTGTAGTGGCCCGTCAGTTACTCTTGCCGCTGCCGTCGAGCAGGCGGTGACCAGGGCGGGGACGGGTGGGCCGCTCTCTGCGAGGGGGGAGAGGCATGGGCAGGAAGCAGCGGGTCGCGGTCGCCGGAGTGGCGGCGCTTCTGATGGCGGTGCTCGGGGCCTGCGGGAGCTCGGAGGCCGGGAGCAGCGGCTCGGCTCCGGGCAGGAGCGCGCAGGGTTCCGCGTCGGACAGTGGCCGGGAAACCGTCTCGGGGCTGCGGGACAGCGTCCGGCACGTCACGAAGAAGACGGTCAAGGCCAAGCGGCCGCATCTGGTGAAGAGCTGCAAGCCCGCCACCAAGAAGGTCAAGCACACGAAGCGCACGGGCAGCGGCAGCAAGAAGCGGACCCGTACCTGGTACACGACGCGGCACTACCAGAAGTGCTCCAAGGTCCGTAAGGGCACGGAGACGTACAAGCGCGTCGTGCGGCCCGAGCGCTGGTGCGTGCGGCTGGATGGGGTGAAGCAGGACGACGCGCGGGAGAAGCGCGCGCGGGACGACGTCTGGTACCGCGTCGACCGGGAGACGTACGGCGAGGTGCGGGACAAGGAGCCGCGCCGGCGCATCGAGTTCGAGCCCCTCCGGAGCGGTTGCTGAGGGAGCCTGCCGGTACGGGACTGCCCCCGTCGCCACGTGTGTGGTGACGGGGGCAGTGGCGTGTGTGGTTCAGCGGAGGGTGACCCGGTCGGCGGCCGGGCGGGGGAGGGGGTTCTCCGGTGAGCTGTGGTTGCCGAGGTAGTCGGTGAAGGCGGCGAGGTCCGTGGTGGAGCTCTCGCGGTCGGTGCCCTTCTTCAGCGCGGAGAAGCCGTTGCCGCCCTCGGCGAGGAAGTCGTTGACGGTGACGCGGTAGGTGGCGTCGTCCCGCAGCGGCTCGCCCTTGACGCGGATGGTGTCCTCGAGGAGGCGGGCGGCGCCCTCGCGCGAGAGGTCGGCCTCGTAGCGCAGCGCGTCCGAGAGCTGGAGGACCTCGGGGGAGCCGGCGTTGGCGCCGGAGAACTGCTGCCGCAGCACCTCGCGCAGCTGCGCGCCCGTCAGCGTCATCGTCACCAGCGGGTTGCCGAACGGCTGGACCTGGAAGGCCTCCCCGTAGGTGACGACGCCGTCGCCCTCGTCGCCCGAGGCGCGGTGGGTCAGATCGGCGCGCATACCGCCCCAGTTGAGCAGCGCGAGCTCGGCGCCCTCGCCGCGGGTCGCCTCGACCTGGGTGTCCGTGATCAGGTCACCGAGCGGGGTCTCCAACTGGTCGGAGCCGCGGCCCGGGATGTCGGCGGCGATGTGGCCGACGGGCTTGCGGGCCAGGTCGGCGGAGCGGGCGCGCCACTCCTCGACGGTCTTGCGCACCGCCGGCTGCCGCTCGGTCTCCGGGGTGACCACGTGGTTGCCGGCCGAGGCCGAGGAGCGGACGACGTCCCCGGTGGCCCGGTCGATG
Organism: Streptomyces sp. HNM0574; assembly: GCF_012726235.1. Classification (GTDB taxonomy): domain Bacteria; phylum Actinomycetota; class Actinomycetes; order Streptomycetales; family Streptomycetaceae; genus Streptomyces. Next base: position 82,207 of record NZ_JAASAH010000015.1, on the reverse strand, counting down.
TCGAAGCGCAGGTCGGTGAACGTGCGGCCGAAGGAGGCGCCCTGGGTGACGAGCCTGGGCTGCCCCTCCGGGTCGGTGACGGTGCAGGTGTACGGCTCGTGGGTGTGGCCGGTGACGAACGCGTCGACCTTCGCCGAGGCCCTGCCCGCGATCTCCTTCACCGGTCCGGAGAGCCGGCTTCCGGGGCCCTCGGTGTCGCAGTCGGCGTCGTACGTCCTGCCCGCGCGTTCGCCGCCCTCGTGCAGCAGGGTCACGATCGCCTTGACGCCCTTGCGGTCCAGTTCGTCGGCGTACCGGTCGATGGTGCGGACCTCGTCGCCGAACTCCAGGTCGCGGACCATGGACGCGCTGACGGAGGCGGCGGTGTGGCGGGTCGTCAGGCCGATGAAGCCGATGCGCTCGCCGCCGGGCAGCTTCTTGATCCAGTACGGCGGGAGGATCGGGTCGCCCGGAGCCTTCCGCTCCGCGGCCTGTTTCCGGGTGACGTTGGCGGCCAGGTAGGGGAAGTCGGTGCCGTCGTAGGGCTTCCCCTCGATGCTGCACCCGCCCTCGGGGTGGCAGCCGCCGTGCCGCATGCGGTGCAGCTCGTCGGGGCCCTCGTCGAACTCGTGGTTGCCGACGGCGGTCACGTCCAGCCCGAGGGCCTCCAGCGCGTCGACGGTCGGCTCGTCGTGAAATGCCGCCGAGAGCAGGGGACTTCCGCCGATCATGTCCCCGGCGGCGACGGTCAGCGACTCGTGACCGGCCGCGTCGGCACGGGACTTGTCGAGCAGCGTGGCCAGTCGCGCCACACCGCCCGCCTGCACCTTCTCCGGGGCGCCGTCGGGCCCGGTGCGGGTGACGGCGCCCGCGGGGCCCTCGACGGCGTCGAGGTTGCCGTGCAGGTCGTTGAGGGCGAGGAGTTGGACGGGGACGGTGTCCGCGTTCCGCTGCGCGGTGGCCGGGGACGCGGCGAGCGCGGGCGCGAGGACGGATGCCGTCACCACGCCGAGGAGGGCGAGACGGCGGAGAAGGGGAGGCCGTTGGGCTCCGTGCACGGAGGCTGCCTTTCGGGAGGAGCGGTCTGCGGGACCGAGACGCTGCGGGCCTGCCCACGCCGCCTCGGGGCGCGCCGGACCGGCCGCGGAAGGGCCGTGACCTGCGACGCCGCGGGGAGCGTAGTGAGCCGGTACGGTGCCGCGGCCGGTGACACGGGGCCGCCCGCGCCAATCCACTCGTACGAGCTCCTCCGCGCCGGACTGCCTTCCTGCGGTGGGGAGTTCGGGGCGTTCAGCGGGGGCGGGTGGCCACGACGAGGGCGCAGCGGGGCGAGCCGTCGGGTCGCAGTCCGAGCCGGGGCAGCGGCAGCACGTCGACGCCGAAGCCGGCGGCGGCCAGATCGCGGCGCACGGCGCCGAGGGGGAACGTCCGGTAGTACATGACGAACGGGGGCCGCCACAGGGCGTTCCGTACCCGCATGGCCACGTCGAAGCCGAGCAGCGCCCAGTGGCCCCAGGAGCGCACCGGCGGGGGCGCGGCGACGGGGAAGGCGAAGCGGCCGCCGGGCCGGAGCGCCCCGTGGGCCTGGGCGAAGAGGGCCGGGCGCGCGGAGGGCAGGAAGTGTCCGAAGGCGCCGAAGCTGACGACGAGGTCGAAGGCGGAGCGGAAGGGCAGCGCGAGCGCGTCGGCCCGCACCCAGTCGCCTCCGCTTCCGGTTCCGGTCCGGGCGACGGTGAGCATGCCCTCGCTGAGGTCGGCGCCGACGGTGCGTCCCTCGCACAGTTCGCGCAGGACGCGGGTGCCGGCGCCGGTTCCGCAGCACAGGTCCAGCCCGTCGCGGAAGGGCCCGAAGGGGGCGAGCGCGTCGGTCACCGCGTCCAGTACGGCGTCCGGGGTGCGGAAGGGCGTCTGGTCGAACTTCGGTGCCAGCAGGTCGTAGCCGCGCTCGACGGAGGACAGTGCCTGGACGGCGAGTTCGCGGACGGTGGGGCCCTCGGGGGTGAACATCACGCTCAGCATAGGCGGGGTCCGTCGTTTCCGTTCCGGCCGGGAAAGGAATGCGCGAGACGGGTGAATGCAGCTGATGCGGTCTTCCGGCTATACGTACAACCGGGGGTAATTGCGAAACCGGCGCGCGTGTTTCCTGTGAGCCTCCGGGAGGGGCGGCCGATATTGGTGCTGTTCCCCTTTCAGCACGCGGAGGTTCTTCATGCGTCGTGTTCTTCGCCCCGTCGTCGTCGGGCTCGCGGTTCTCGGTCTCGCCGGTGTGGGTGCCGGGTCGGCCCAGGCCATGTCCCACCCCAAGCACTACTCCTACGAGTCGAACAAGAGCTGGGACTTCGACCTCACCAAGATCTGGGAGAAGGAGATCGAGGACTCCATCATCATCGGAGACATGAACTTCGAGGACGAGAACGAGCACATCGGCCGCTGACGTCGGCCGAGCACCGCGGAAATCGCCGTTCCGACGGCGGATTCCCGGTTCGGGGCCCCGGCCGTTCCGGCCGGGGCCCCGGTGTGTGTCCGGAGGAATTCCGGCTCAGAGCGGGACGACGGTGACCTCCGTCGCCTTGATGCTCGTCCAGACCGGCACGCCGTCGCCCAGGCCCAGGTCGCCGGCCGCCTCCGCGGTGATCTCGGCGACGACGTCCGGCGTCCGGTCGGAGGTGACCAGGACGCGCAGCCTGCTGCCGACCGCGGTGATCTCGCGGACCGTGCCCGGCCAGACATTGCGCGGGCTGCCGCCCGGCTTGTCGCGGTGCAGCGACACGGCCTCGGGGGCGACGACGGCCAGCGCGTCCGTGCCGGGTCCTGGGCCGTCGGCCGTGACGAGGGTGCCGCCGCCGGCCAGCGCGAGGGTGCCGTCCGCCGAGGCCGTGCCGCGCCAGGCGTTGCGGCCCAGCATGCGGGCCACCCAGGGGGAGCGGGGGTGCCGGGTGACCTCGGCGGGGGGCGCGTACTGCACGGCCCGGCCGTCGTCCAGGACCAGTACCCGGTCCGCGAGGGACACGGCCTCGACGGGGTCGTGCGTGACGATCAGGCAGACGCCGCCGAAGCCCGCGAGGTGCGTGCGGAGGGTGTGCCGTACGCGGGCGCGCGTCGTCTGGTCGAGCGCGGCGAGCGGCTCGTCGAGGAGGAGCAGGCGGGGGTGTGCGGCGAGGGCGCGGGCCAGGGCGACGCGTTGGGCCTGGCCGCCGGAGAGCTGCGCCGGTCTGCGGTGCGCGAGGTGGCCGACGCCGAGCCGGTCCAGCCACCGCTGGGCGCCGCGCCGGGCCTCGGCGCGGGGCACGCCCTGGGCGCGCGGCCCGTACGCGGTGTTGTCGAGCGCGGTGAGCCGGGGGAAGAGCGCGCCGTCCTGCGGGACCCAGGCGACGCCGCGCCGGTGCGGGGGCAGCGCGCCGAGCTCGCGGTCGCCGACGCGGAGCGCGGCGTGGGCGCGGGGGGTGAGGCCGAGCAGGGCGCGGAGCAGGGTGGTCTTGCCGGCGCCGTTGGGGCCGACGAGGGCGACGGTGGTGCCGGGTTCCGCGTCGAGGGTGAGGGTGGTGAAGCCGGTGAGTTCGGCGTGCAGCGGCCAGCGGGCGTCCCCGGGTGCAGTGGCGTCATCGTCCGCCGGGGGCGGGGGAGTGGGGTCCGGGGATTCCGGTTCGGCTTCCGTTTTCCGTGCGGGGGTGCGGGAGGTGGCGCCCGTCCAGCGGCCGCGGAGGCCGACGAGGACGGCCATGGCGGTGGCGAGCAGCAGCAGGGAGACGGAGGTGGCGGCCTCGGGGTCGTCCTGGAGCAGCAGGTAGACCTGGAGCGGGAGGGTCTGTGTGGTGCCCGGCAGGTTCCCCGCGAAGGTGATCGTCGCCCCGAACTCACCCAGCGCCCGCGCCCAGGTGAGCGCGGCACCGGCGGCGAGTCCCGGGGCGACCATCGGCAGTGTGACGGTGAAGAAGACCCGGAGCGGGGAGGCGCCGAGGGAGGCGGCGGTCTCCTCGTACGCGGGGCGCAGCCCGGCGAGGGTGCCCTCCAGGCTGATGACGAGGAACGGCATGGCGACGAACGCCGCCGCGATCACCGCGCCGGAGGTGTGGAAGGGCAGCGTCACCCCGAGGGTGTCCTCCAGCCACGGTCCGAGCAGCCCGCGGCGGCCGAAGCCGAGCAGCAGCGCCACGCCGCCGACCGTCGGCGGCAGCACCATCGGCAGCAGGACCAGCGAACGCACCACCGCCTTGCCGCGGAACTCGGCGCGGGCGAGTAGCCAGGCCAGCGGGACGCCGAGCAGCAGCGACAGGCCCAGCGCCCAGAAGGACACGACGAGCGAGAGCCGCAGCGCCTGGAGGACGTCCGGGCTGGTGAGGTGTGTCGCGAAGTCGCCCCAGGGGGTGCGCGCGAGGATGCCGAGCAGCGGCAGCAGCAGGAACGCGACGGCGACGAGTGCGGGCAGCGCGAGGGCCACGGGCGGGCGGGTGCGGGGGTGCTGGCTCATGGGCGGCTCATCGGCGGATCGGTGGACGGGATGCGCGCTCCGGGGGCCGGCGGCGCGTCGACGTTACGGCTTCTGGAAGCCGGCGTCGTGCATGAGCTTCTGTGCGGTGGGCGAGCCGAGCCATGTCACGAACGCGTCGGCCTCGCCGGTGTGTTCGGACTCCTTGAGGGTGGCGGCGGGGTAGGAGGCGACGGCGTTCTGCTCGTCGGGGATCTCCACGGCGTCGACCTTTCCCGGGGCCGTGGCGGCGTCGGTCCGGTAGACGAGGCCCGCGTCGGCCTCGCCGAGTTCCACCTTGCTGAGGACCGCGCGGACGTTCGTCTCGCGGGACACCGGTTCGACGTCGAGGTGCTGCTTGTCCAGGACCTGGGCGCTGTAGCGGCCGACGGGGACCTCGGACGCGGCGAGGACGACCTTGAGCCGGTCGCCGGTGAGGTCGTCGAGGGAGCCGATCTCGCGCGGGTTGCCCTCGCGGGTGGCGATGACGAGGCGGTTCTTCGCGAAGATGTCGGGCTTTCCGGTGTCGGCCCGGAGGCCGTCCATCGTCTTGGTGTCGGCGGTGGCGAGCACGTCGGCGGGGGCGCCCTGGCGGACCTGTGCGGCGAGTTCCTGCGAACCGGCGAAGGAGAACGTGACCTTCGTGTCCGGGTGGTCCTTCTCGTAGGCGGCGCCCGCCTTCTTGAACACGTCGGTGAGGGAGGAGGCGGCGAGCACCGTCAGCTCCTTCTTCTCCCCGCCCTCCGCGCTGTCCTGCGCGGCGCCGCCGCAGGCGGTCAGCGGGAGGAGCAGTGCGGCGGACGCGGCGACGGCGGCGGTGCGGCGGGCGACGGGTGAGGTGAGCGGCATGTGCGGGACTCCTGGCGGTGCTCGCCGTGCGGCTGCGGCGGCAGCGGGACGGCGGAGAGACGGCGGCGGATACGGACACGCGCGCCGGGGACGGGCGGCGCCGCGAGGGGAGACCGGGTGGCGGCCGGTTCAGGTGCGGTCGATGTGCACGTTGGTGGATTTCACCCGTGCCGTGGCCTCGACGCCGACCTCCAGGCCCAGTTCCTCGACCGCCTCGCGGGTGAGGAGGGAGACGAGGCGGTGCGGTCCGGCCTGGATCTCCACCTGGGCCGACACGTCGCCGAGCTTCACGGCGGTGACGATGCCGGGGAACGCGTTCCGCGCCGAGGTGTAGGCGACGTCCTCGTCCGTGCCGCCGCCCTGCCCGTGTTCGACGGCGAAGGCGGCGAGGTCGCGGCCGCGGATCAGGCGGCGGCCGGTCTCGTCGCGGTGGGTCGCGACGCGTCCGGCGTCCGCCCAGCGGCGCGCGGTGTCGGGGCTGACGCCCAGCAGCCGCGCCGCCCGGCCGATTGTGTACGACTGCATGTGCGGAAACATATGCCCGCCCGGCTGGCATCTGCAATGGCTTCCGGGATTTGGAGGCGCAGTTGCCGGGTTCCGAGGGTGAGTGGCGGGAGCTGCGAGGGGCTCGCGAAGTTTCCGACAAGGCGTCGGTAAACTCTTGACTTAGGCAAGCCTAAGTGGGCAGGATCTGCTGTACGTCGTGCTTGCGCCCGCTACCGCTCCGCACCGGAGGATGACCTTGACTGCTCCCGACGACACCCCGTTCTCCACGCTGATCCGCACCGCCTCCCGCGAGCAGCACACCGAGGCGGAGAACTCCTCCTTCGTCGGCGACCTCCTGGGCGGCGGGCTCGGCGTCGGCGCGTACACGCACTACACCGAGCAACTGTGGTGCATCTACCGGGAGTTGGAGGCGCACGTCGAGCGGCTGGCCGAGGACCCGGTGGTCGGCCCGTTCCTGCACCCCGGGCTGCCCCGCCTGGCCGCGCTGGAGCAGGATCTGGACCATCTGCACGGCGGCTCGGGCTGGCGCTCCGCCCTGGTGCCGCTGCCCGCGACGGCCGCGTACGTGGAGCGGGTGCGCGAGGTCGCGCGGGAGTGGCCGGGCGGGTACCTCGCGCACCACTACACCCGCTACCTCGGCGACCTCTCCGGCGGCCAGATCATCCGCGGCACGGCGGAGAAGAACTGGGGCTTCGCGCGCAAGGGCGACGGCGTGCGCTTCTACACCTTCGACGGCATCCCCAACCCCGCGGCGTTCAAGCGGGAGTACCGCGCCCTGCTGGACGCGGTCCCCGCCGACGCCCTGGAGAAGCGGCGGATCGTCGAGGAGTGCAAGCACGCCTTCACCCTCAACACGGCCGTCTTCCGCGACCTGGGCCGGGAGCACCCGATCTCCGCCTGAGCCGCTCCGGCGCGGGCCGGGCCGCGACGCGACCGTCACGCCCGGCCCGTCCGCGTGCCCCCGGCCGGGCGCCCGCGGACGGGCAGGACGAGCGGGCTGCCGTCGGCCGGGTGCGGCAGCGTTTCGACGGGCTGCCGGTACGCGAGGGTGAGCCGCTCGGCCGTGAGCACCCCGGCGGGCGTACCCACGGCCGTCACCGCGCCGTCGTGCAGCAGGGCGACGCGGTCGGCGCAGGCCGCCGCCAGGTTCAGGTCGTGCAGCACCACCACGACGGCGGCACCCCGCGCCGCCCGCTCCCGGCAGACCCGCAGCACCAGCTCCTGGTGCCGCAGGTCCAGCGCCGCGGTCGGCTCGTCGAGCAGCAGCAGCGCGGTGTCCTGGGCGAGTACGCGGGCCAGCGCGACGCGGGCGCGCTCCCCGCCGGAGAGCGCCGAGAAGCGGCGCGCGGCGAAGCCGGTGACCTCCGTCGCGGCCATCGCGGCGGCCACCGCGGTCTCGTCCCCGTCCCGCCCGGCGCGGATACCCGTCCACGGGGCGCGGCCCATGCGGACGACGTCCTCGCAGGTGAACGGGAAGGCCAGGGAAGCGGACTGGGGCAACACCGCGCGCCGGACGGCGAGTTCACGCGCCGTCCACTCCCGCACGGGCCGGCCCGCGATCCGTACGGTGCCCGAGCGCGCCGGGAGGTCACCGGCGAGCGCCGCCAACAGCGTGGACTTTCCCGCCCCGTTGGGCCCCACCAGCGCCAGCACCTCACCTGCGGTGACGGTCAGGCCGACGCCGTCCAGCACGGTCCGCCCGCCGAGCCGCACCGTCAGCCCCTCGGCGGCGGCCGCCTCGTCCCCGGCGTCCGGGCGTACCGGTGCGGCGTCGGCCGGCCGTGCCCACGGCAGCCGTCTCATGCCCAACCCCCTTGTCCGCGCCGCGTCCTGCGCAGCAGCCAGAAGAAGAACGGCGAACCCAGCAGCGCCGTCAGCACACCCAGCGGCAGCTCCGCCGGTTCCGCGAGCGTCCGCGCCGCCAGGTCCGCCGCGACCAGCACCAGCGCCCCGCCCAGCGCACTGCCCGGCACCAGGAACCGGTGCCCTGGCCCGGCGGCCATCCGCAGCAGGTGCGGGACGAGCAGCCCGACGAAGCCGACGATCCCGGCGACGGCCACGGCGGCGGCCGTCAGCAGCGCGACGACGAGGATCAGCACCACGCGCAGCCGCTCGACGTCGACGCCCAGGTGCCGCGCCGCGCGTTCGCCGAGCGCCAGCAGGTCGAGGCGGCGCGCGGACAGCGGGGCGAGGAGCAGCCCCGCGAGCGCGCAGGGCAGCACGGCGAGGACCTTCGGCCAGGTCGCCTGCGAGAGCGAGCCGAGCTGCCAGAAGGCGATCTGCGTGAGCTGCGCGTCGTCGGCGAGGAAGACGAACAGGCCGGTCAGCGCGCCCGCGAAGGCGTTGACCGCGATGCCGGTGAGGATCAGCGTCACCACCTCGGTGCGCCCCTCGGCACGTGACAGCAAGTACACCAGGGTGACGGTCACCAGTCCCGTGACGAAGGCGCACACCGTCACCGTCCAGGTGCCGGCGAAGGTCAGCCCCAGCGCGATCGACGCCACCGCGCCCACTGCCGCACCCGAGGAGACGCCGATGACCCCGGGCTCCGCGAGCGGATTGCCGAACACGCCCTGCATCAGCGCGCCCGCGCAGCCCAGGGAGGCGCCGACGAGCAGCGCCAGCACGGTGCGCGGCAGCCGCACGTTCCACAGCACGCTCTCCGCGACCCGGTCCAGCGGGTGCCCGCCGGCCCCGGCACGGTGCGCGACCGAGGCGAGCACGTCCCCCAAGGGGATGCCGTAGGCGCCGATTCCGGCCGACAGCAGGGCGGCCAGCGCCAGGGCGGCGGTGAGGACGGTGGTCAACAGGGCGGTGCGGGCGGGGCGTTGACGGGGGCCAGGTTCCGCCGGGGCGGGGGTTCCGGTTCCGCGCTCGTCCGCCGTCACCGTCGCCGGGTCAGCGGTCATCGCCGGGCCGGCCGTGGATCTGCTCGGCCAGGGAGGCGAGGACGCGGTCGGTGCGCGGGCCGTAGTTGAGCAGGACGCCGTCGTCGACGCTCGCGACGCGGCGGTCCATGCCCGCCGGGGTCTGGGCCACGCCGGGGATCTTCAGCAGGCCGTCGACCCCGTTCACCGACTCCAGGCCCTTGCGCATCACGAGGATCACGTCGGGCGCCGCCTTGGCGAGGGCCTCGCTGGTGAGCGGTGTGAAGTCCTTCCTCAGGCCGGACTCGGCGCCCGCGTCCACCGCGCCCGCCGCCTCGATCAGCGAGGTGGCACCCGAGCGGGCGCCGCCGAGCAGATAGACGGAGGCCGAGCCGCGCAGGTAGAGGAAGGCGACGCGCGGCTTCCCGCCGCTTCCGTTTCCGGTTCCGCTTCCGTCCGGCAGCTGCGCGCGGACCGCGTCGAGGCGTTCGCCGGTGCGCGCGTCCAGCTTCCGGCCCGCGTCCTCGACGCCCAGCGCGCCGGCGACGGCGTCGATCCTCCGCGACACGTCGTCCAGGCCCTTCGCCGGGGCGACGGTGACCACGGGGACGCCCGCGTCACGGATCTGTTCGACGGCTTCCTCCGGCCCGGTGCTGGTCTCGGCGAGGACGACGCTCGGCTTCAGGGAGAGGACGCTCTCGGCCGAGACGTCGTGCGCGCGGGTCACCACCGGGAGTTTCCGGGCCTGTTGGAAGGTGGTGGTGACGTCGCGGGCGACGACGTTCCGGCCCAGGCCCAGGCTGAAGACGATCTCGGAGAGCGAGCCGGACAGCGGCACGATCCGCCGCGCGCTGCGCACCTCGCTCCGCTTCCCGTCCGCCGACTCGGCCGTCACCGGAAGCTCCGGCTCCGGCACGGGACCCGCCAGCGGCTCGACGCGGTCGGCGGCCGCACTCCGAGCTGCCTTCTCACCGCCCCCGTCCGTCCCGGACGTTCCGCTTCCGCAGCCGGTGGCGAGCAGCGCGAGCAGCAGGACGGCGACCAGCGCGCCGGTCGCCCGGCTCCGCGCGGGTCTGAGCTGCCGGGGGTTCAAGGGAGGCAAGGGTGGGCCTTTCGCTCGACTGCCGCCGCTCGACCGGCCGTTGGGCGCGACCGCGGAGGACGGGCGTGCGGCGGAATCGTCCGGTGGACTTTCGGTGAAGCCGACAATAGCTTAGGTTAGCCTTCCCTTAGTTGGAAGCGGGGTCCGCTCGGACTCCGCTGGAGGAGGGGACGTTTCATGCTGTCCGCCGGACCCGTGCGTGCGCTCGCCGTGGCCGCGCTCACCGCCCTGACGGTGGCGCTGCTGCCCGCACTCCCCGCGCAGGCGGCCGAGCGCACGGTGTCCGGCGGACGGCTGGACTGGGGCGTCAAGGCGTCCTTCCAGAGCTACGTCACCGGCCCCGTCGCCGAGGGGAGTTGGCGCCTCGAAGGCGGCGCGGCCACGGTGGGCCAGGACCTGTTCCGCTTCCACTCCGCCCGCGGCGGCTACGACCCGGACGACGGCGGATTCCACGCCTCCTTCTCCGGCGGCGTCCACTTCACCGGACACCGGGGCCCGGACGGCGGGTACGCGCTGGACCTCACCCTCAGCAGCCCCACCGTCCGCATCCCCGCCGGCTCCCGGAGCGGCACCCTCCACGCCGACCTGCGCAGCAAGGACAAGGCGACGGGCAAGGTCACCGAGCGTGCCCAAGTCCCCCTCGCCGCACTGGACCTGAGCGGCGTCGACATGCGCGGCGCGAAGTCCCCCGTGGCCCTGACCCGGGTCCCCGCCCGGCTCACCGCACAGGGCGCCCAGGGCTTCGCGGGCTACTACCGGGAGGGGACACCGCTCGACCCCGTCAGCCTCTCGACGGACGTCAAGGACGGCCCCGCACCGTCCGGGAAGCCGGACGGCGACAAGAAGTCCGAACCCCGCCAGAACAAGGGGGAGTTCACGGCCGCCGCCCTCGACTGGGGCGTACGCCGCACCTTCCGGGAGTACGTCTCGGGCCCCGTCGCGGACGGCGCCTGGAAGCTCACCGGCGGCGCACAGGACGGCGGAGCACTGTTCCGCTTCCCGGCCGGCAAGGGCGAGCACGACCCGGAATCCGGCGCACTCGACGCCCGCTTCACCGGCGCCGTGCGCTTCACCGGCCACCGACTCGACCTGAAACTCGACGGGTTCACGGTCCGCGTCCGCGACGGCAAGGGCACCGTCTCCGCCGACGTCACCCGCGACGGCGGCACCCCGCGCCCCGGCCGCCCCCTCGTCACCTTCGACGCGCCCCCGCAGAAGACGAAACCCGAGAAGGGCCTGGTCCGGCTCACCGAGGCCCCGGCCCGGCTCACCCCGGACGGCGCCCGCGCCTTCGGCGGCATGTACCGCGAGGGCACCGCCATGGACCCGGTCTCCCTCGCCGTCCCCCTCGACGAGGACGCCGAACTCCCCGCCCTGCCCGACCTCGGCAGCGACCCGTCCGCCGCCCCGCGCGACGCCTCCGCTTCGCCGTCCGCCGCCGCGTCCGGTACGGGCTCCGTCCTGGTGCCCGTCGCCGCGGGCGGCGCGGCGGTCCTCCTCGCCGCCGGCGCGGCCGTGGCCGTACGCGCCCGCCGCACCCGTGCCACCGACACCTCCGACGCCACTCCGGCCACCGCGCCGGAAGCCGACTCCGCGCAGAAGGAGACCCGCACACCATGACCTCGATACCGGCCCGCAGACCCCTCGCCGGCGCGCTCGCCGTGACGGCGGCCACCGCCGCCGTGCTGGCGACGACCGGCTTCACCCTCCCGGCGGCCACCGGGACGGCGCGGGACGACGCGGCGAAACCGTCCGCCACGGCGTCAACGGCGGCCCAGCGGACGGCCCTTGAGGACGCGACGCTGGACTGGGGCTTCAAGAAGTCCTTCCGCGGCTATGTGCAGGGCATCGCCTTCGGCGAGATCACCACCTCGGACGGCGCCTCCGAACGCCCGGACGGCACCTTCCGCTTCGGCCCGGGCGAGGGCACGTACGCGGCGCAGGACCACGCGGTGACCGCCACCTTCGACGGCGAGGTCCGCTTCCGCTCGAAACTGCACGGCTTCGACATCACCCTCGGCGGCCTCCGCCTCGTCACCGGGCCGGGCACCTCCGGCCGCATCAGCGCCGACGTCACCACGGACGGCAGCACGGACCGGAACGTCGAACTCGCCACCCTCGACCTCACCGACACCACCCCGCGCGCCGCCGCCGACGGCACCCTCGCCTTCCCCGAGATCCCCGCCCGCCTCACCGCGGACGGCGCCGCGGCCTTCGACGGCATGTACGACAAGGACGAGGAACTCGACCCCGTCACCCTCGCCCTCACCCCGGGGACGGCCCCCACGGACGAACCCGCCACGGCCCCGGGAAGCGCCAAACCGTCCACCCCGGCCCCCACGACGAAGACCCCCGTCACCGAAACCCCGGCCGCGGACCGCCCCACCGCCAAGAGGGCCGCACGCCCCGAGTCCGGCCGGATCGTCGACGGGACCCTCGACTGGGGCGTGAAAAAGTCCTTCCGCGACTACGTCACCGGCCCCATCGGCAACGGCAGGGCCGACGTGTCCGGCGGCGCGAAAAAACAGGGGAACGCGGGCTACCGCTTCCCCGGCGGCAGCGGCACCTTCGACGCCAAGTCCCCGTCCCTGGACGCGGGCTTCGACGGCGGCGTCCGGTTCCGCGCCCACCAGCAGGGCGGCGCGTACGCCCTGGACCTGAGTTTCTCCCGTATCCGCGTGCGGGCCGGAGGCGACGGCGGAACCCTCGTCGCCGACGTCTCGTCCAAGGACCGCGAGTCCGGAAAGGTCACCCGGCACGACGGCCTCCCGGTCGCGAAGCTGAAGCTGCCCAAGGGCGGCCTCACGCCGAAGAACGGTGTCGTCACCCTCGACCGGGCACCGGCCGCGCTCACCGCGAAGGGCGCGGAAGCCTTCGGCGGCTTCTACCGTCCGGGCGACGCGCTCGACCCGGTCACGGCAGCCGTGTCGCTGGACAAGGACGCGAAACTGCCGTCCGGTCCGGCCGGTGACGCCTCCGGAGCGTCGGGCGGTGCATCGGGGGGTGCATCGTCCGGCGGCCCCGCAGCGGGCCCCGCCGGCGGTACGGGAACAGACGGAGGAGACACCGCGATCGGAGGCGTCGCAGGGGGCGGCTCCGGGGACGGCGCGGTGGCGGGTGGCGGCGGCTCGCTGGCCGCCACGGGCGCCGGTGTCTCCTCTCCCCTCCTCCTCGGAGGCTCCGCCGCCCTGGTGGCGGCGGGTGCGGCGGCGGTCTGTGCTGTGCGCCGCCGCGCGTCGGAGGGCTGACGGTCCAGCCCTCCACGGTGTGTGCCGCCGGTTGCCAGGCCCTGTCCGGCGGCACACACCACCCCCTGTCCGGTTCCGGGAAGCACCGGACAGGGGGAAGCCCGGGCCGGCAGGGGCGAGGTAGAACCTGCCGGGCCCGGGCTTCCGTACCGGAACGTCAGTCGTTCGCGGCGCCGTTCTTGGAGAGGATCGGGATGTCGTCCAGCAGGTGGGACAGCGCCTCGTCGCCCTTGGCCTGGGTCGAGTTCTCCACGCACTGCTGGTTCTGCGGGGAGGAGAGGATGTTGATGTCCTGGACGCTGATCGGCACCAGGCCGAGGAGCGAGCCGATGTTCGCCTTCGCGGGCAGAGCGATGCACGGCTTGTTCAGCGAACCCTGGATGAGGGCGAACTGCGGGCTCATGTCGCCGTGCGTCGCGGAGTTGCCGTAGTTCTGGCTGGCGCCGTTGCCGGTCACGGACTTGGTGCCGTCACCGTCGTCGGCCATGGCCTGGGAGGCGGTCGCGCCCGAGACGCCGATGATGGAGGCGGCCACAGCGGCCGTAGCCATAACCTTCTTGATCACGATTTACCCTTCTTTTGCGGTACCCGTTGGCGGAGCTCTCTGGACAACTCGGCGTCAACAGGATTGGTTGTGCGGCTTCACTCAAACGGTGCCGCCGTGACGGGAATCCCCGGCCGGTACCGAAAACCGTCTCGAATTCCCTTGAGCTCCGGACGTGTTGCCCGGAATTCACTTTCCGTGCTTCTTCCCGGCGACGTCAGCGGACCGGAAGCCCGCCGAGCAGCGGCGTCGATCCGGTGACGCCCTCGGCGGCCTGGGAAACGGGGGCGAGTGCCTTGTTCTGCGTCAGTTCCTCGACCGGCGCGAGGACTTTCTCGCCCGCGCCCTGCACCTTGTCCGTCGTCCCCGTCACCGTGTCCGTCAGCGGCCGGATCTGGGAACCGATGGACGGCTGGGCGCCGGCGCTGTGCGCGATTCCCTGCGGCAGGCTCTTCGTCAGCCCTTCCTGCAGGCCACCGTTGAGGCTGAACGCCTGGGGTTTGTACGGGCCGCCCTCGGTGTCGGCGGCGAAGGCGGGGGCCGCCGATCCCAGAGCCATCATCGAACCGGCGACGAGAGCGGCGGACTTCGCGTACTTCACTTTCGGCCTTCCTTCTCGAGGGCAGCGGCTGTCACGGAGGCGATTCTTCGCTCTGCCCGGGTCCGTCCGAATCACCGGCCGCCGCCGCGGATTTCTCCGGGGCGACGGGAGTGCGGGCCGGCGGATTCCCGTTCCGCGCGCTGCGGTCCTCCTGCACAACGAGACCGCTTCCCGGGGGAAACGGTCGTGAACGGCCCGTGGCCCCGGAACACTCGAGGGGTTCCGGGGCCACGGTGAGGCTTTCCGGGCACGCGGCCCGAAGGGTCAACCTCAGCTGTTCACGCAGGTGTTGCCGAACGCCGGGTTCAGCAGCCCGATGATGTCGATGGTGTTGCCGCAGACGTTCACCGGGACGTGCACCGGAACCTGCACGACGTTGCCGGAAATGACGCCGGGGGAGCCGTTGGCGCCACCCTGGGCACCGGAGTCGGCCATGGCGGGGGCGGCGGTGCCCAGGGCCATCAGGGATCCGGCAGCGATGACCACGCTCTTCTTGTACTTCATTGTTCAGCCCTTTCTGCAGCGGAGCCGGCGGCGGCACGGATTTCGTGCCGCCCCGGGCGGCGATCGAATCGCCGCCCGTCACACCGCTGCCGGTATGCGTAACGGCCTCCCGGCCTCAAGTCGAGCTCTCGGAACGGGAGTTGTTCGGTAACCACGCGAATGGCCCAGCAGGGGGACATTCGCGTGAGGTGAGGGAAAGGCCCGGGCCGCTCAGGAGGAAGGGAGACGGCCCGGACCTTCTGACTCCGGGAGTCAGTCGTTGCCGACACCGTTCTTCGACAGAACCGGGATGTCGTCCAGCAGGTGCGACAGCGCCTCGTCGCCCTTGGCCTGGGTCGAGTTCTCGGTGCACTGCTGGTTCTGCGGGCTGGACAGCACGTTGATGTCCTGGACCGTAATCGGAACGATGCCGATGAGCGAGCCGACGTTCGCCTTCAGCGGGAGGCCCACGCACGGCTTGTTCAGGGTGCCCTGGACCAGGCCGAGCTGGGGGCTCATCTTGCCGTTGGTGGCGGAGTTGCCGTGCGACTGCGTGGAGCCGTTACCGGTGATGGACTTGGTGCCGTCGCCGTCGTCGGCCATCGCCTGAGAGGCGGTCGCGCCCGAGACACCGACGATGGAGGCGGCCACGGCGGCCGTAGCCAGAGCCTTCTTGATCACGATTAACCCTTCTTGTTACTGAGTCCCGTTGGCGGAGCTATCTGAACAACTCCCCTGTGCGGGTTTGGTTCTGGAGCGTCACCCGAACGGAATGAATTAGTAGGGAGATCGGCACGGAACGGGCCCTTGTCGAGGGCTATTTCGGGGCGGGTTTTCCGTGCCGGGGGAGTAGCGGGAGAACCGCGGGGAGCCGTACGGGAGTTGTGCGGAGAGCTTTGCGAAGAGGTGCCGGCCTGCTCAGCCGATCGAAGGTATTGCGCGGGGGGTCCGTGTCCCGCGCCGGTGCGCAGCGTTCTCTCCTGTGCGCGGCGTCACCCAGCGCCGCTGACGATTCATCTGCAGGAGTACTCCATGAAGACTGCCAAGAAGGCCGCACTGGTCGTCGTCGGCGCCGGCCTCGCCGCCGGTGCCTCTGCCGGTTCGGCGCTCGCCGACTCGGGGGCGCAGGGCGGCGCGTCCAACTCCCCGGGCGTCGTGTCCGGCAACGCCATCCAGGTTCCGGTGCACATCCCGGTCAACGCCTGCGGCAACACGATCAACGTGATCGGCCTGCTCAACCCGACGTTCGGCAACACCTGCGTCAACAGCTGAGTCCCGCTGCCGCGCGCCTGAGGCCCCGTCCCCGGACGGGGCCTCTCGCGTGTGCGCGGGGCGTGTTCGGCCGGGCCCCGTACGACGGCCCGTGGCTACGGGAGGGAGAATGCTGACATGTCGGATTTCTCGCCCCCTGGTGACCCGTACGGACCTCGCAGTTCCCATGGCGCCGAGCGCGTCACACGGCCCCCCGGCCCCGCGTCCGGTGACGCCGACGCCGGTGACGCCGGACCGGCGCGGGAGAGGTGGGGGCCGTTGCCGGACTCGCCGCTGGTGCGGCTCGCGGTGCGCGGCAGCTGGCAGTCGCTGCTGGCCTCGGGCGTCGTCGCGCTGATCCTCGGTGTGCTGGCGCTGGTCTGGCCCGGGGCGACGCTGCTCGCCGCCGGGATTCTCTTCGGCGCGTATCTGCTGGTGAGCGGGATCGTGCAGGTGGTGTCGGCGTTCGGGACGCGGATGACGACGCCGATGCGGGTGATCGGTGTCGTCAGCGGCGCGGTGGGCGTCCTGCTGGGGCTGTTCTGCTTCCGTGACGAGCTCCAGTCGGTGCTGCTGCTCGCGCTGTGGATCGGGATCGGCTGGCTGTTCCGCGGCATCACGCAGATCGCGGGCGCGGCGGGCGACCCGGACGCGCCCGCCCGCGGCTGGCAGATCACGCTCGGCGTGGTCAGCCTGCTGGGCGGTCTGGTGCTGCTGCTCGCGCCCCTCGAATCGATCACCGCCCTGACGATCTTCACCGGTGTGTGGCTGCTCGGGCTCGGCCTCGCCGAGATCGTCACGGGTCTCAGCCTCCGCGCCCGTACCCGCAGGGCCGGCTAGCCGGTGGTGACCGGCGGAAAGGGAGCCGGGGCCACGGGGCGGGTTCTACTGGCGCCGGTGGCGGGCCGCGGGTGAGGCTTGCCCCATGAGCATCGCGTTCCTCTTCCCCGGCCAGGGCTCGCAGCGTCCCGGCATGCTGCACCGGCTTCCCGACACCACCGCGTCCGCGACGGTGCTCGCCGAGGCCGACATGGCGCTGCGGGAGCTGGACGTCCCGGGCGGGATCGCCGAGCTCGACACCCCCGACGCGCTCGGTTCCCCCGTCGCCGGGCACACCGCGCTGCTGGTCGCGGGGGTGGCGGGGGCCCGGGCGCTGGCCGAGGACGAGGGGCTGAGCCCGCTGCTGGTCGTGGGGCTCGACGCGGGCGGTTACGCGGCGGCGGTGACGGCCGGGGTGCTGACCTTCGAGGAGGCGCTGCGCGCGGTGCGGCTGCGCGGCGAGCTGCTGGAGCGGGGGCTGCCGCCGGGGCACGTCGCCGTCCGGCTGGCGCAGCACCTGGCGACGGTCGGGCGGCGGCCGCAGGCGCTGCCCTGGGTCAGCACCGTGCTCGGCCGGTGCCTGCACGACGACACCAACGCCGTCTTCGACGACCTCGCCCAGTCCGCGGCCAGGCCGCCCCGGCTGCCGGCGCTGGCCGCGGCGATGACCGGCGAGGGCGCCGCGTACGTGCTGGAGCTGCCGCCGGGGCGGGTGCTCGCGGACCGTGCGGGCGAGGAGATGCCGGGGCTGCGGGTCGTCTCCGTCGAGGAGCACGGGATCGCGGACGCGGCCGTCCTCGCGCGCGGCGGTGACCCCTCGGCCGTGCCCGAGGACGAGCCGGCGGATCCGTCCCTCGCGGGCGAGGGCTGGGACGCGGCGACCGGCCGCTATCTGGCGGGCGGCTGGGGCGGCGGGGCCTGAGCGGGCTGCCGGAGCGGTTTGGTGTAGCAGCGGCTGAGGGCCTCGAAGCGGTACAGGCCGAACTTCCGCGGGGCGGGGACGTAGCCGGAGGACTCGTAGAGCGTGATGGCCTCCTGCTGCCGTGCCCCCGTCTCCAGCACCATGCGGGTGCGGCCCGCCCGGCGGGCGTCGTCCTCCAGGAGCGCCAGGATGCGGCGGGCCAGGCCCCGGCCGCGTGCCTCGCGGACGACGAACATCCGCTTGATCTCGGCGTCGCCCTCCTCGTAACCCTCCGAGGTGTCGTCCTGTGCGCGCCAGCCGCCGGTGCCGACGGGGCGGCCGGTCTCGTCGTGGGCGAGGAGGTACAGGCCGTGGGGCGGGGCGAACATGGCGGGCGCGAGCGGGGTGGCGTCGCCGTCGTTCCCGTACAGCTCGGCGTACTCCTGCTGGACGATGCCGTCGAGCTTCAGGGCGTCGGGGTGGTCGTAGCGCACGGGACGTATCCGCATACGGGGCATCGTAGGGTGGCTCGGAAGCTGAAGGTGACGACCGCGCACGTGAGGTCTGCGACTCCTCGCGCGGAGGTGAGGAGCACGCCTTGCTCAAGGTGACGACGGTGAACGTGAACGGCCTGCGCGCCGCGGCCAGGAAGGGCTACGTGGAGTGGCTGGCGGCCACCGAGGCGGACGTGGTCTGCCTCCAGGAGGTGCGCGCCGAGGCCCACCAGCTCGCGGACGAGGTGCGCGAGCCCGAGGGCTGGTACACGGTGTACGCGCCGGCCGCCGCGAAGGGCCGGGCCGGTGTGGCGCTGCTCACGCGGCGGGAGCCGGAGCGGGTGCGGATCGGCTTCGGCGTCGAGGAGTTCGAGAACTCGGGCCGCTACGTGGAAGCCGATCTTCCCGGTGTGACGGTGGCCAGCCTGTACCTGCCGTCCGGTGAGGTCGGCACGGAGCGGCAGGACGAGAAGGAGCGCTTCATGGCGGCCTTCCTGCCGTACCTGAAGGAGCTGCGGGAGCGGGCGGCCGCCGACGGGCGTGAGGTGCTGGTCTGCGGTGACTGGAACATCGCGCACCAGGAGGCCGACCTGAAGAACTGGCGCGGCAACCGCAAGAACTCCGGCTTCCTCCCCGAGGAGCGCGAGTGGCTCACCCGCGTCTTCGACGCCGCGGACGGCGGCTACCGCGACGTCGTGCGCGAGCAGCACCCCGAGGTCGCGGGGCCGTACTCGTGGTGGTCGTACCGGGGCCGGGCCTTCGACAACGACTCGGGCTGGCGGATCGACTACGCGGTCGCCACCCCGGGCCTCGCCGACCGCGCCCTCAAGGCCGAGGTCGAACGCGCCGCCACCCACGACGAACGCTGGAGCGACCACGCCCCGGTGACGGTGACCTTCGAGCGGTAGCGGGCCCGCCTCCGCGTGAGCCCTCCGAGCAGCCCTGACCTCCCCGGTCAGGGCTGCTCGTCGTCGGGGGCTTCGTCGGGGGTGGGGGCGTTGTCCGGGGTGAGCCAGGTGTCGAGGTGGGTGCGGGTGTGGCGGTCGAGGGCGAGGGCCAGTTCGGCCTCGACGACCTCCTTGGCCAGGGGGCGGAGTTCGGCGAGGAGGGCGTTGACGCGGGTGGCGTCGAGGCCGTCGGGGGCGTCGGCGAGCTTCTTCGGGAGCAGGTGGGTGCGGAAGATCTCGGTGAACGCCTCGGCCATCGAGTCCGTCGCCGAGCGGACGGTGCGGCCCGCCTCCAGGACGGCGGAGAGCGGGATGCCGGTCTTCACCAGTGCCGCCGAGGCGTTCAGCAGGCGCGGGCTGACGTGGATGAACTCGTCGCCGTCGACGGCGACATAGCCGATGTCGAGTGACGTGGCGAGGTTGTCGACGGTGACCTCGCCCGCGTAGTGGTCGGCGAGTGCCTCGGGGGTGAGGCGGACGGGGGTCTCCTCGGTGAAGGGGGAGATCAGTGCGGGGTCGAGGCCGAGGGCCTCGGCGGAGCTGCGGGAGTCGCGCCCGTGCTCGAAGGCGTGGAGCAACTCCCGGATGCCGCCCAGGGTGTGGCCGCGCGCGAGCAGTGCCGAGATGGTGCGCAGGCGGGCCAGGTGGTGCTCGTTGTACCAGGCGATGCGGCCCTCGCGGCGGGGCGGGGAGAGCAGCTTGCGTTCGCGGTAGAAGCGCAGGGTGCGGGTGGTGATGCCGGCGCGTTCGGCGAGCTCGGCCATCCGGAACTCCCGCTTCCCGTCCGCCTCCTGGGTGTCCCCGGCGTCGTCGGCCGGGTCCTGGTCCGGGGCGTGCGGGGGCTCGCCGGGCGGGTGGACGGGGGTGCTGTCCGCGTCGGCGTGGGGTGCGGCGCTGGGTTCCGTGGGCGGTTCGGGCACGGGAGGGAGCCTATCCAGGGCGGTCGGTCGTATGTGCGTACTGCCGGGAGGCCCGGGGTGCAACCAGCGGTAACTTTCCTCGGTTCAACCCCTACCTTCCGGTAGCCGTCTGGCCTTACTCTCCCACCGTGCCAGTAATCACTGGCGCAATAACTGGCGGGACGGCAGACCCTCGGGAGGCGGCGGCATGGCGGCCGAGCGCGAGCAAGAGCACGTACGGGTGGCGGTGATCGGATCCGGATTCGGCGGCCTGGGGGCTGCCGTACGGCTGCGCCGCGCCGGAATCACGGACTTCGTCGTACTGGAGCGGCGGGACGGTGTCGGCGGCACCTGGCACGACAACACCTATCCCGGGTGCGCCTGTGACGTGCCCTCACACCTGTATTCCTTCTCCTTCGCGCCCAACCCCGAGTGGCCGCGGAACTTCTCCGGGCAGGAGCACATCCGCTCCTACCTGGAGCGGGTCACCGACACCTTCGGGCTGCGGCAGCACATCCGCTTCCACTCCGAGGTGCAGCTGATGAGCTGGGACCCGGAGGAGCTGCACTGGCAGATCGAGATCACCGACGGACGGCGGCTCACCGCCGACGTCGTGGTCTCCGCCACCGGTCCGCTGTCCGACCCGAAGCTGCCCGACATCCCCGGGCTGGACGGCTTCGAGGGCAAGGTCTTCCACACCGCGCAGTGGGACCACGACTACGACCTGCGCGGCAAGCGCGTCGCCGTCATCGGGACCGGCGCCTCCGCGATCCAGGTCGTCCCCGCGATCCAGCCGCAGGTCGGCCGGCTCACGCTGTTCCAGCGCACCCCGGCATGGGTGATGCCGCGCGCCGACCGGGAGATCAGCGGCGTGGAGCGGTGGCTGCACGGCAAGCTGCCGGCCACCCGGTACGCGCGCCGCCAACTGCTGTGGACGATCCGCGAGTTGCAGGTCGGCGCGTTCACCAAGCGGCCGAACCAGCTGGGCCTGGTCGAGAAGCTCGCCCGGGCGCACATGAAGCGGGCCGTGAAGGACCCGGTGCTGCGGGAGAAGCTGACCCCGCGCTACCGCATCGGCTGCAAGCGCATCCTGCTGTCCAACAGCTACTATCCGGCGCTCGCCGCGCCCAACACCGACGTCGTCGCCTCGGGCCTGAAGGAGATCCGCGGCAACACCCTCGTCGCCGCCGACGGCACCGAGGCCGAGGTGGACGTGATCATCTTCGGCACCGGCTTCCACGTCACCGACATGCCGGTCTCGCACCGGATCAAGGGTGCCGACGGGACGCGGCTGTCGGAGAAGTGGTCGAGCGGGATGGAGGCGCTGCGCGGCTGCACCGCCGAGGGCTTCCCCAACCTCATGACCATCATCGGCCCCAACACGGGCCTCGGGAACAGCTCGATGATCCTCATGATCGAGGCCCAGCTGAACTACATGGTCGACTACGTGAAGAAGCTGGAGACGCTGGGCGGCAAGGTCGCCCTCGACCCGCGCCCCGAGGCCGTCACGGCCTGGAACGACCACGTGCAGGACCGGATGAAGCGCACCGTGTGGAACACCGGCTGCGACAGCTGGTACCTCGACGCCAACGGCCGCAACACGACCGTCTGGCCGGGCACCACCGCCGAGTTCCGCAAGGTCACCAAGGAAGTACGGCTGGAGGAGTACGACGTGATACGCGCGGGCGGGACGAACGGGTCCCGGGCCCTGGCAGGGGCCGTGAGCGGCCGGGGCAGCGGCGCCTCGGCGTTCCACGCGGGGGAGGAGGCCTGATGGCGCGCCTCACCCAGAGCCTGGCCGGTACCCGGCGCGGCATTCCGCTTCCGGTGCCCACGCGGGAGCTGTCGGCGGTCTCGGCCGACGGGGTCCGCATCCACACCGAGGTGTTCGGCGACGAGAGCGACCCGGCGATCGTGCTCGCGCACGGCTGGACCTGCTCCATCGCCTTCTGGGCACCCGTGATCCGCGAACTCACCGCCGCCGGCTACCGCGTGGTGGCCTACGACCAGCGCGGGCACGGGCGTACGCCCGCCGCGACGCCGCAGGCGTACAGCCCGGCCACGCTCGCCGACGACCTGTGCGCCGTCCTGGGCACGGCCCTCGCCGCGGGCGAACGCGCCGTCGTCGGCGGCCACTCCATGGGCGGCATGACGCTGATGGCCGCCGCCGGACGCCCCGAGCTGGAGCAGCACGCGGCCGCCTACCTGCTGTGCAGCACCGGCGCGCGGCGGCTGCTCAGCGAGGCGCGGGTGCTGCCCTTCCGTACGCCCGGGGCGCGGGCCCGCGCGCACAAGCTGGTGCTCGGTTCGAGCGCGCCGCTCGGGCCCGTCTCGCCGCTGACCAAGAAGGCGCTCAAGTACGCCACGATGGGCGCCGGTTCGGCGCCCGCGCAGGTGGACTTCACCGCCCGGATCGTGCACTCCTGCCCGACCGGGGTGCGCGCCGCCTGGGGCAAGGTGCTCGCGCACCTCGACCTCGGCGCGAAGGTCGGCGCGCTCACGGCGCCGGCCGCCGTCGTCATCGGCACCGAGGACCGGCTCACGCCGCAGGTGCACGCGCGTGAGCTGGCCGAGCAACTCCCGGACTGCGCGGGCCTGCACACGCTGACGGGCCTGGGCCACATGGCACCCGTCGAGGCGCCGGAGGCGGTGGCCTCCGTGCTGAAGGGGCTGGCCCGCGACCATCTGACGGCGGACGCCGGGAGCGTGCCGAAGCCGGAGAAGCGGGGGAGCCGGAAGCGGAAGACCGGAACGCAGCAGAAGGAGGACTCGTGAGCCGCTGGAGCCTTGAGGGTCAGGTCGCCGTCGTCACCGGAGGGGCGCGCGGGGTCGGTGAGTTGCTGGCGCGCAAGCTGTCCGCGCGGGGCGCGCGGATCGCGCTGCTCGGTCTGGAACCGGAGGAGCTGAAGCGGGTCAGCGACTCGCTGTACACCGACTCGGCGCACTGGCACGTGGACGTCACCGACCACGAGGCGATGGCGCGGGTCGCGGGCGAGGTCAAGGAGCACTTCGGCAAGGTCGACGTCGTCGTCGCCAACGCCGGTGTGGCGGCGGGCGGTCCGTTCATGGACTCCGACCCCGTGGCGTGGCGGCGGGTCATCGAGGTGAACCTGATCGGCGGCGCCGTGACGGGGCGGGCCTTCCTGCCCGTGCTCGCGGAGTCGCGCGGCTACTTCCTGCAGATCGCCTCGCTGGCGGCGATCACCCCGGCGCCGATGATGACGGCGTACTGCGCCTCCAAGTCGGGCGTCGAGGCGTTCGCGCACAGCCTGCGGGCCGAGGTCGGCTACAAGGGCGTACGGGTCGGCGTCGGCTATCTGTCGTGGACCGACACCGACATGGTGCGCGGGGCCGACCAGGACGACGTGATGCGGGACCTGCGCAAGAGCCTGCCCTGGCCGGCGAACAAGACGTATCCGCTGGGGCCCGCCATCGACCGGATCGTGGCCGGGATCGAGCGGCGCTCGGTGCATGTGTACGCGCAGTGGTGGCTGCGGGGGATGCAGGGCATCCGCGGGTACCTGCCGTCGGTGATCGGCGGGGCGGTCGGGCAGCGGGAGATGCGGAGGTTCGCGCCGCGGCTGGAGGCGGACGGGACGTCCACCGGGCTCGTCGGTGCGGGCGGGGCGGCGGACGAGCGGTTCCGCGTGAAGCGGTAGGGCGCTGCGCTGGCGGTCCGGGGTGCCCCGTTTGGTACGTCGCGGGGTGCGGGTGCGTGCGGGGTTGTTCGCGCCGTTCCCCGCGCCCCCTGTCGGGGTGCCCCTGTCCGTGCGTCGTCGGCTGCGGCCCCCGTCGGGGTTGTTCGCGCCGTTCCCCGCGCCCCTTTCGGGGGCCGGAAGGAGGGGAAGGCGTGCCGCGTTGGGGATCGTTGCGGTCGCGGTGGCGCCCTCCCCTCCTGGACCGCTCACCCCTCGCGCGGGGCTGTTCCCCACCGTGCCACGGGTGCCGGAGGCTCGCATTCCGGGCGTCAGCGGCGCCGCGGTGGCAGGTGGGGGCGGCGGCGGTCGGGGACGTCGCTGTAGTCGGGCGGTTCGGCCGCCGGGTGCCGCTCCAGCAGGTCGAGCGCGGTGCTGATCGCGGTGTGCAGGACGGCGTTGCGGCCCTCGGCCCAGTCGACGGGCGTCCGGATCGCCTCGATGTCGGGCGAGACCCCGTGGTTCTCCACGGACCAGCCGTACGCGTCGAACCAGGCCGCGTTCATCGGCACGGTGATCACGGTGCCGTCGATCAGCCGGTGCCGCCCCGTCATCCCGACGACGCCGCCCCAGGTGCGCGCCCCGATGACGGGGCCGAGGCCGAGCAGCCGGAAGGCGGCGGTGATCATGTCGCCGTCGGAGGAGGTCAGTTCGTCGGCGAGGGCGACGATCGGGCCGCGCGGCGCGTTGCTGGTGTAGCTGACGGGCTGGGCGTTGCGGGTGAGGTCCCAGCCGAGGATGGTGCGGGTCAGTTTCTCGATGACGAGTTCGCTGATGTTGCCGCCCGCGTTGCCCCGTACGTCGACGATCAGCGCGGGGCGGGAGACCTCCATCCGCACGTCCCGGTTGAACTGGGCCCAGCCGGAGCCGCCCAGGTCGGGGATGTGCAGGTAGCCGCACTTGCCGCCGCTCATCTCGCGGACCACGCGGCGGCGTCTGGCCACCCAGTCCTGGTAGCGCAGCGGCCGTTCGTCGATCAGCGGGACGACGGCCACGCGGCGCTGCGGCCGGGGCGGGCGCGGCGCGGGCTCCTCGTCCTCCTCGCTCTCCTCGTCCGATTCCCCGTCCCGCGCGCCGGGTTCGGGCTGGGTGAAGGAGAGTTCGACGGTGGTGCCGCCCGCCGCCGCGAGCAGCGGTCCCGGGCCGGTGACGGGGTCGACGGGACGGCCGTCGACGTGGGTGAGCACCGCGCCCTCCCGGATGCCCGAACCGGCCAGCGGGGAGCGGGCCTTGGAGTCGGAGGAGTCGCCGGGCAGGACGCGGGAGACGATCCACTCGCCGTCCTGGCTGTGGCTGAGGTTGGCGCCGAGCAGGCCGATGGGGCGCTGGTAGTGCGGCGGCCCCTCGTTGCGGCGGGCCGGGCTGACGTAGGCGTGCGAGGTGCCCAGTTCGCCCAGCACCTCGCGGAGCAGGTCGGCGAACTCGTCGGGGGAGGCGACGCGTTCGACCAGCGGACGGTACTGCGCGAGCACCCCGTCCCAGTCGATGCCGCACATGCCGGGCTCCCAGAAGTAGGCCCGGATCAGCCGCCCCGCCTCCTCGAACGCCTGCCGCCACTCGGAGGGCGGGTCCACGTCGTGCAGGATGCGGCGCATGTCGATGTACGCGACGGTGTCCGCGTCCGGCGGCTCGTACGCGGGGACGGCGCGCAGTTCGCCCTCGGCGCTCACCACGATCCGGCTGCCGTCGCCGCTGACGGCGAACTGGTCGGCGTCGGCGGTCAGTTCGGAGCGTTTGGCCTTGGTCAGGTCGAAGTGTTCCAGGGTGGGGCGGCCCGAGGTGTCGGCCGGGTTGGCGAAGGTCTCGCCGAGCGCGCCGGAGATCGGGTAGCGCAGCCACAGCAGCCCGCCGCCCGCGACGGGCCGCAGCGAGGAGTACTTGGACGCGGTGACGGGGAACGGCGTCACCCGGCTCGCCAGCCCCTCCGCCTCCACCAGCACCGCGCCCTCCTCCTGCCCGGCGGGGCCGGCGTCCTGCGGGTCGAGCCCCCCGGCCGCCGGGCGGCCCTCCGGCGAGAGCGCGAACGGCGAGGGCGTCGCGGAGGAGAGGGGGACGAGGTAGGGGCGGCAGCCGAGCGGGAAGGACAGGTCGCCGGTGTGCACGTCGTACACCGGGTCGAAGCCGCGCCAGGAGAGGAAGGCGAGGTAGCGGCCGTCGCGGGTGAAGACGGGCTGCTCGTCCTCGAACCGGCCGTCGGTGACGTCGAGGACGGTGCAGGAGGCGGCGGTCGCCGTCGCGGTCCCGGGCATCGCGTCCTCGCCGGGCCCCGCGACCTGGGTGAGCCGGGTGGGCGCGCTCGCACCCAGCTTCGCGATCTTGATCTGGCTGAGCGAGCGGCCGACCCCGGGGTGTGCCCACGCCAGCCAGCGCGAGTCGGGCGAGAAGGCGAGGTCGTGCACCGGGCCGTTGAGCGAGCGGATCAGCTCCGTGACGGGGTCCTCGCCCTCCGCCGGGCCGCCGTCCCCGGGCGGGCGCGCGTCGAGCAGCAGCAGCCGCCCGTCGTGCGAGGCGAGCGCGAGCGTCGCCCCGTCCGGTGAGGCGACCAGCTCCCGTACCCGGCCGAGGCGCCCGGCCGCGAGGCGGCGCGGCGGCCTGGCCCGCAGGGCGCGGGGGAGGTCGGCGATCTCGACGGCGTCCTCGCCCTCCGCGTCGGTGACGTACGCGATCGCGCCGGTGCCGCCGAGCATCTCCGGCAGCCGCACCCGGACGCCCGGGGTGTCGGCGATGATCCGGGCCGGGCCGTCGCGGTGGGTGAGCCAGTACAGGCTGCCGCGCACGCAGACCGCGCTGGCCCGGCCCGTCGCGTCCACGGCGAGCGACTCGACGTGCGCGGCGGCCGGGACCTGGTACGGGCGGCGGCCGGTGCGGGCGCCGCCGAGGGTGATGTCGAGGCGGCGGGGGCCGGCCGCGGCGGCGAAGTCGTCGACGAGCCAGAGCTCGCCCGCGCACTGGTAGACGACGCGGCGTCCGTCGGTGGCCGCGTGCCGGGCGTAGAAGCGGTCGTGGTCGGTGTGCCGTCGCAGGTCGGAGCCGTCGGGGCGGCAGGAGTACAGGTTGCCGATGCCCTCGTGGTCGGAGAGGAACGCGATCCGCGCGCCGACGAACATCACCGACTCCAGGTGCCCGCCGAGACCGGCCAGCAGCTGCTCGCCGTGCAGCCACATCCGGCCGGTGGCGCCGCCCCGGTACCGCTTCCACGAGGCGGGCTCGTGCGGCGGCGTCCCCGTCAGCAGCAGGGTGCGGCGCTTGCCCTCCAGCTCGGCGACGGCGATGTCGGAGACCGGGCCCCAGGGCAGGCGGCTGCCGGGGCTGCCGTCGACGGGCAGCCGGTAGGACCAGGTGAAGTGCGAGAACGGCTGCCCGTGCGAGGCGACGGCCAGCACGTCGCCCTCGGGGGTCCAGCCGCACACCCGGGTGTCGGTGGCGCCCCAGTAGGTGAGCCGGCGGGCCGGGCCGCCGTCCACGGGCACCAGGTACACCTCGGGGTCGAGGCTGCGCCAGGACGTGTACGCGATGCCGGTGCCGTCCGGCGAGAAGCGGGGGAAGCCGATGCGGGTGCGGTCGACGGTCAGCCGCCGCGCCTGGAGCGGTCCCGGTGCGGGGTCCGGGCCGCCGTGCGGGGAGATCGGGGCGACCCACAGGTCGTCCTCGGCGGCGAAGCAGACCAGGTCGCCGTGGAGGTGCGGCTGGCGCAGGTACGAGCCGGGTCCGTCCCTGTGCGCCGCCTGCCGGTCGTCTCTCGCGCGTCGGTCCGTCACCCGTCCCATGGTTCGGCGCCCCCGGGGGCCCGGCAACTCGTGCGTGACGGTCGCGGTACGGGGAGCGAGCCCGGGCGCCGGCGTCAGACGCCGCGGAGCAGGGCCGTGAGCGCGCTGTCGAGTTCCGGGTGGCCCTGGCCGTCGGGCGCGGCCGCGTAGCTGCGGGTCAGGAAGTGGCGGAGCGCGGCCGTGGGGAACTCCAGGACGGCGACGCCCTGCGGCGAGTGCAGCTCGATCACCGTCCGGCCCGGGGCGTCGGGCCGGATGTGCACGTCGCCCTCGCCGGAGGGCGCGTGCGTGCCCGCCTCCAGCAGCTCCCGCCCGAAGGTCCACACGACCTCGGTCCCGTCCAGCGACGCGTCCGCCGCGAAGCGCAGCTGCACGGCGAGCGGATCGCACGTCGTGAAGCGGAGCACCGTGGACAGCGTCCGGGGGCGCTCCGCGAGCAGCTGGGCCGAGACGGTGTGGTCGATGACTGCGGACATCGTGACTCCTTAAGCGGTCGGGACGCACAGTCCCTTCGCTGTGACAGACGTGCGGCGCGCCGGGAGAGTCACGCGGGGGCCGGGGTGAGGTACACCACAGACCGATCGGGCTGTGACCCCCCACACTCTCAAAGAGGACATTCGGTACGTACGGGTCTTGATCAGTGCTCACGGACAGGAGCTCCCCGATGACGGACCACGGAACGGATCACCGGACCGGCGGCGCGGGCGGCGTGGGGCTGCTGGTGCGGCTGCTGCGGCGGATGCCCGAGGAGCAGGTGAAGGCCCTGTGGCTCGCGGAGATCGAGGGCGCCTCCGCCGAGGAGATCAGCCGCAGACTCGGCACCGGACCCGACGTGACGGTCCTGCTGCTGCACCGCGCCCGCGAAGGCGTCCGCCAGGCGTACCTGCGGGAACAGCCCGGAGCCCCGCTCGGCCCCGCGTGCGCGCCGCACTGGGCCAGGCTGCCCGCGTACGCCAGGGGAGCCGCCTCCGTCCGCGCCACCCAGGCCCTCGACGCGCACCTCGCCGGCTGCGCGGACTGCCGGGAGCGCGCGCGGGCGCTGGCCCGCGCCGGGCGGCGCATCCCGGTCACCGCCGCGCTGCTGGAGCTGTCCTCGGCCGAAGACGGCGCCGGCCTGCGCCCGTTGGGCGGGCGCGGGACCGGCACCGGCGTGGTCCTCGGCCCGCTCCGCTTCGGCACCCGCGCGGCCCCGGCCCGACCGCCCGGCTGAGCCGCGCCGTCAACTCCCGTACCCGGTGCGGGGCTTCCGCGTGGCCGCCACCCCCGCGCTCGGGCGCTCCCCCGCGCGTAGCACCATGGATGGTGCACAGCAGACCGAAAACGGCGGGAGCGAAGGAAACGTGGTCGACGTCCAGGGCACGGTGGCGGACGGTTATGAGCCGGTCCGGGACGCCTTCATCCGGAACTTCGAGGAGCGCGGGGACACCGGCGCCTCGCTGACCGTCCACCGGGACGGCGAGCCGGTCGTCGACCTGTGGGGCGGCACCACGGGCGCCGGCTCCGCCTGGGACGCCGGCACCGCCGCCATAGTCCGCTCCGCCACCAAGGGCCCGGCCGCCGCCGTGCTGCACATCCTGCACCAGCGCGGACGCCTCGACCTGGACGCGCCGGTCGGCACCTACTGGCCCGAGTTCAAGGCCAACGGCAAGGACCGCGTCCTCGTCCGCCACCTGCTCTCGCACCGCGCCGGACTGCCCGTGCTGGACGTGCCGCTCACCCCGGCCGAGGCCGTCGACGGCGTCAGCGGGCCCGCCGCGCTCGCCGCCCAGGGCCTCGCCTGGGAGCCCGGCACCACGCACGGCTACCACGCGCAGACCTACGGCTGGCTGCTGGCCGAGGTCGTCCGCCGGGCCACCGGCCGCACCATCGGCCGCTGGTTCGACGAGGAGGTCGCCCGCCCCTACGGGCTCGACCTGTGGATGGGCCTGCCGCCCGAGGTCGAGGGCGCCGGACGCGTCGCCCCCGTCCACGACGTGCCCACCCCCGAGACGCCCGCCGGGCCCGGTCTGCGGGTGCGGCCCAAGCCGTCCGTGACGGCGGCCTGGAGCGACCCGGACTCGCTGACCCGGCGCGCCTTCGCCGTCATCACCCCGCATCCGGACGAGAACGATCCGGCCTACCGCGCGGCCGAGTTGCCCTCCTCCGCCGGGGTCGCCACCGCGCGCGGGCTGTCCCGCTTCTACGCCTCGCTGATCGGCCCGCTGCCCGGGGCGCCGCGGCTGTTCACCCCGGCGACGCTCACCCAGGCCCGCTCCGAGGAGTCCGCCGGACCCGACCGGGTCCTGGTCGTCGGCACCCGCTTCGGGCTCGGCTTCATGCTGCACGGGCCCTCGGCGCCGATGCTCGGCCCCGGCTCCTTCGGCCACCCCGGACGCGGCGGCTCCCTCGGCTTCGCCGACCCCGAGTCCCGGATCGCCTTCGGCTACGTGACGGGCGGGCTCCAGCAGTCCGTCACCTCCGACCCGCGCGCCGAGGCCCTCGTCCGCGCCCTGGCCACCTGCCTCTGACGCGCCCTCCGGCTCAGAGCGCCGGGGCGACGCGGCGGCCCGAACTCGCCGCCAGGGCACGGGCGTCCGGACCGTCGAGGCGGATGCCGAACAGCTCGTCGAGCGCCTCGGGCAGCTCCCGGGGCGGGATGTCGCGGGTCTCGCGGGTGCCGTCGCCCGGGCGGAAGACCGTCAGCGCGTTGCCGTCCAGGACGTGCAGCCGGTCGGGGAAGACCCGCTGCACGAAGGCGCGGGGGACGAACGGGGAGCGCGGGTGGGTGGCGATGAAGTGGTTGCCGACCTCGAAGTCCACCGGGTACTGCGGGGTGAGCGTGAAGTCGTGCCGGTCCAGCCAACTGCCGCTGTCCGCCTCCCAGGAGGAGAGCACCCAGCCCTCGGCGCCCGGGGTGACCTCCCGCTCGTGCCGCAGCCGGTAGTGCCAGTCCCCCTCCGACTCCTCGGCCCCGTCGGCCAGTTCGAGCGGGACGAGCGGACTCGCGCCGAACCCGACGTCGCACAGCCACACCCGGGAGGTGCCGTCCGCCTCCGGAGCGGTCTCCACGCGGAGCAGCGCGTGCGTCGTCGGCAGGATCTTGTCCATGCCCATGCGGACGCGTCCGGCCAGCGCCGTGACGCCGAAGCCGAGGCGTTCCAGCGCGGCGGCGAACAGCGAGATGTGCTCGTAGCAGTAGCCGCCGCGCGGGCTGCGCAGCAGCTTCCGCTCCAGCGACGGGAGATCGAGCGGCACCTCGCGGCCGAACAGCACCTCCAGGTTCTCGAACGGCAGCGAGAGGGTGTGGGCGCGGTGCAGGGCGCGCAGCGTCCGTGCCGTCGGGGCGCGTTCGCCCTCGAACCCGATCCGGTCCAGGTAGGCGTCCAGGCCGAACCCGTCGCCGCTCCATATGTGCTGCTCCATGTCCTCTCCAGCACCTCGCGCGCCCGCCGCATTCCCCTCCCAGCCTGCTCCCTCGCCCTGTTCCCGGCCCGGCGGACCGGCGCTACGCTCGGCCGATGCGGCGATACGACGGCGGGCGGTTCGAGGGGCACACGGCGTTCGTCACCGGCGCCGGGCGCGGCATCGGGGAGGCCGTCGCGCGGCGGCTCGCGCGCGAGGGCGCCCGGGTGTGGCTCACCGACCGGGACGGCGCCCGCGCCACGGCGGCCGCGGAACGGGTACGGGCCGACGGCGGCCGGGCCGAGGCGCTGACCCTCGACGTCGGCGACAGCCGGGCCGTCGACGCGGCCGTCACCGAGGCCGCCGAACGCTCCGGCGGCCTCGACGTCCTCGTCAACAACGCCTTCTCCGGCCACGGCGACGCCGAGCTGCTGGAGCACGAGACGGACGAGGACTGGCGGCGCGATGTGGACATCACCCTCGGCGGCGCCTTCCGCTGCGCCCGCGCGGCCATGCCGTACCTGGCGGCGGCGGGCGGGCGCGGGGCCGTCGTCGGCATCGGCTCCGTCAACGGCCTCCAGGACTTCGGCAACCACGCGTACAGCGCCGCCAAGGCGGGGCTCGGCTCGCTGACGCGGACGCTCGCCGGGCAGAACGCGGAGCGCGGCGTCCGGGTCAACCTCGTCGCGCCCGGCACCGTCCGCACGCCCAACTGGGCGGACCGGGAGGACGCCTTGGAGCGCGCGGCCGGGCAGTACCCGCTGGGCCGGGTGGGCCTGCCCGAGGACGTCGCGGCCGCCGTCGCCTTCCTGGCCTCCGCCGACGCGGCCTGGATCACGGGCGTCACACTGCCCGTCGACGGCGGCCTCACCTCAGGCAACCTCGGCCTCTTCCGCGCCCTGCACCCGGACCGGCCCCGCGCCACCGGCTGACGGGCAGCGCCCCGGCACAGCGGAAGGCCCCTCCGAGGAGGGGCCTTCCGTGGGTTTCCGTCCGGTCAGGCGGCGGCCGGGGCGGTCTCCAGCCGGCGGGGGCGCCGGATCAGGGCCGTCCCGGCGAGGACGACGCTGACGGCGGCGAAGCTCACCGCCAGCACGGCGGACGCGTCGGCCACCCTGCTCTGCGCCGAGGCGAACACGTCCAACGCGCCCACCCGCGACAGCAGATGGAGCGCGATCACGCCCACCGCGACGGCCGTGCCCAGCAGCCAGGCCGGCACCGTGTCCCGCGCCGCCAGCCAGAGCGCGGCCAGCAGGCACACGGCGGTGACGGCCAGCGAGAGCGCGGTGCCGAGCGAGGCCGTCGGCACCGGCCAGAGGCTCACCATCAGATGCGCCAGCCCGCTGACGGCCAGCGCGACGGCGGTGCAGAAGCGCAGCGCGAACCGGGGCGCCCCGCCCGGCTCGCGGCCGTGGGACTCCTTCTCCTCGGCGCGGGCCTCGTGGTCCCTGCGGCCGGCCCTGCCGCCGCGGCCCAGGGCGTCGAAGAAGCGGTCGTCGCTGAGCGCCGCCGGGGTGACGGCCGTCCGGCGGGCCGCGCCGGACGGGGCCTCCGGTTCCGCCTCCGTTCGCGGTTCCGTCTCCGGCTCCGGTTCGGCGGTGCGGTCGGCTGCGGGCTCCGGGGGGTGCGTGCCCCAGGTCAGCTCGGGGCCGGTGTCCTCGTCCTTCTCCTCGTCCGGTGCTTCGGGGCCGAAGCCGGCGCGGCTCTCCGGGATGTGGTGCTCGTCCGGGGAATCCTCGGGCTCGGGCGGGGACTTGGCGCTCTCCGGCCCGGGGCGTCCCGTCGGATGGCCGTTGACGCGCAGGGCGGCGGTGAGGTCGAAGGTGTCGTCCGCCTCCCGGTCCGGATCGGTGACGCCGGGGATGCCGCTCCCCGCCTCCTCCCCGTCCGCCGCCTTCCTCGCCTCGCTCAGCAGCACGGCGAGCTGCGCGACGTCCTCCACCGGCCTGCCGACGGCGACGGCGCGCAGCGCGGCCTCGCCGGAATCCGGGGTGTGCGGTGGCTCGTTGAGCAGCGAGATCAACTGCCGGATCTCGCCGACCGGACGCGCGAGCGCCGCCACCCGCAGCGCCTCGTCACCGGGGTTGGGGAACCCGTCGACGCGCTTCAGCAGCTCGACGAGGCAGGCGACCTCGTCGAGCGGCCGCTCGGTGGCCGCCGTCCACAGCAGCGTGCGGACGGACGCCGCGTCCGGCACGGCCTCCGCCTCCGCGACCGGGACGGGCTCTTCGGGCAGGTCGGCCACGAGCGGATCGGCCCCGCCGGTGGCGCGAATACGTGGTTCGGAGGACATACGGGAACTCCACGGAACTAGGGGCGAGCGCCATGGACGCATGGCACGCGGTCAAGCACGCTGCGTGACAGTCAACGATCGTCCGCGCCCCCGTGCCATCCCGGAAAGTCCGTCCGTGCGACGCGCCCCTGTGTGGGGGCGCGGGGAACGGCGCGAACGGCCACGGCGTACGGGGTGGTCCGGTGACGGCATTGCGCACCCCGCGCGGGGGTGACCGCGCTGCGCCTATGGTGCAGTTCTCCCAAGCGGGGCGGGCCCGCGATCAGGGGCGCGGGGAACTGCGCAAACCCCGAGCCACGACGCACCCGCACCCCGAGAAGGCGCCTACCCGAGAAGTGTCGCCCCCGGAGCCGGCCCCGTGGCCGGATACGCCGCGCGGCAGGTACCGGAGGCGACCAGCGCCTCGGCCACCGCCGTCGCACTCTCCGCGTCCCCCGTGAGGAACGCGCACGTCGGCCCGGACCCGGAGACGATCCCGGCCAGCGCCCCGGCCGCCGTCCCCGCGGCGAGCGTGTCGGCCAGCGCGGGCCGGAGCGAAACCGCCGCCGCCTGCAGGTCGTTGGTGAGCGCGGCGGCCAGCGCCCGCGCGTCCCCGGAGGCCAGCGCCTCGACGACGGCGGCCGAGGGCTCGGGCTCCGGGACGGCGGCGACGTCCGCACCCGTCCCCTCCTCCTCGCGCAGCCGGTCGCACTCGCGGTAGACGGCCGGGGTGGAGAGCCCGCCGTCGGCGACGGCGAACACCCAGTGGAACGCGCCACCCGTCACCAGCGGCGTCAGCAGCTCGCCGCGCCCCTGACCGAGCGCGGCCCCGCCGAGCAGGCTGAACGGCACGTCCGAGCCCAACTCGGCGCACATCTCCAGGAGTTCCTCGCGGGGCGTGCCGGTGCCCCAGAGCGCGTCGCAGGCCACGAGCGCGCCCGCCGCGTCGGCGCTGCCGCCCGCCATGCCGCCCGCGATGGGGATGTCCTTGGCGATGTGCAGGCGGACCCGCGGTTCGCCGAGCCCGTGCCGTTCGGCGAGCAGCCGTGCGGCCCGGGCCGCGAGGTTGGTGCCGTCCAGCGGGACGCGGCGGGCGAACGGCCCCGAGGCGCTGAGCGTCACCCCGTCCGTCTCCGAGGGGGAGGCGGTGACGGTGTCGTGCAGGCCGACGGCGAGGAAGATGTTGGCCAGCCCGTGGAAGCCGTCGGGGCGCAGACCGCCCACCGCCAGCTGGACGTTGACCTTCGCGGGCACGCGCACCCGTATCCCGCCGGAGGCGCCGTCCGCCTCGGTGCTGTTGACGTCGGTGGTGCTGCCGGTCACGCGGCGTTCTCCTCTGCGGGACTACGGGGACGGGGAGTTGTGGTGCTCAGGCGCGGGGCTTGTGCGCCGCGATGGCGGCGAACTGCTCGACGGTCAGCGCCTCGCCCCGGGCCTTCGGCGAAATGCCGGCGGCGGTCAGCGCCTCCTCGGCGAGCGCCGCCGAGCCGGCCCACCCGGCGAGCGCGGCCCGCAGCGTCTTCCGACGCTGTGCGAACGCGGCGTCGACGACGGCGAAGACCTCCTCGCGGCTCGCCTCCGTCCGCAGCGGCTCGGCCCGGCGCACCAGCGAGACCAGGCCGGAGTCGACGTTCGGCGCGGGCCAGAAGACGTTCCGCCCGATCGCCCCGGCCCGCTTCACCTCGCAGTACCAGGCGGCCTTGACCGAGGGCACCCCGTACACCTTCGAGCCGGGCGCCGCGGCGAGCCGGTCGGCGACCTCCGACTGCACCATGACGAGGGTGCGTTCGATGCTGGGGAAGGTGGCGAGCATGTGCAGCAGCACCGGAACGGCCACGTTGTAGGGAAGGTTGGCGACCAGTGCCGTCGGCCGCCGCTCGCCGAGGTCCTCGGGCGTGACGCGCAGGGCGTCCGCGTGCACCAGCGTGAAGTGCCTGGCGCGGTGCGGCAGTCGGGCCTCGACGGTGGCGGGGAGGCCGGCCGCCAGCTGGTCGTCGATCTCGATCGCCGTGACGTGCTCGGCCGTCTCCAGCAGGCCCAGCGTCAGCGAGCCCAGCCCCGGGCCGATCTCGACGACGGAGTCGTCGGCGCGGACGTCCGCGCCGCGGACGATGCGGCGGACGGTGTTCGCGTCGATGACGAAGTTCTGCCCCCGCTGCTTGGTGGGGCGGACGCCCAGTGCCTCGGCGAGCTCGCGGATGTCGGCGGCGCCGAGCAGGGCGTCCGTGCCGGGCTCGGCCGCGCCGGGCGCCTCCGGCGCTTCGGGGGAAGCGTCCAAGGCGCCCGGCGCACCGGTGGCGCCGGACTCGTCGGTGGCGCCGGAATCGTCGGGGGAGGGGGCGTTGCTCACCGCGTCAGTTTACGGCCGCAGACCGGCCACGGATTCGCCCCCCGTTCCGCGTAGAGCTGCTTGGCCCGGGCCGTCTGCTCGGCGGGCGGGGCGTCCTGCGGCCGTCCGGTGCCGCCGAGGCCGCGCCAGGTCCGCAGGTCGAACTGGTACAGCCCGCCGTAGGTGCCGGTCGGGTCCACCGCGTTCGGTCTGCCCCCGGACTCGCACTGCGCGAGCGCCCGCCAGTTGAGCCCGTCCGCCTTCGACGGGCCGCTGCCGGAGCCGGTCCTGGAGGGCTTCGGCTTGGCCGGCTTGTGCGGGGACGCCGAGGGCGAGGGGGTGGACGGGGGCTTCGGCCGGGGCCTGGTGCCGACCTCGACGATCTCGGCGCGTGGCCTGCGGACCGTCTCGGAACCGGTCCGGCGCGGCTCCTGCGCGACCCCGTCGACGGTCCGCAGCCGGTAGGTGACCCGGCGGAGGCCCGGCTTCCCCTTCCGGGCCACGACCTCGGTGCCGCGCGCCAGGTCCGGGTCCTCGCGGCGCACGTGCCGGAAGCCGATGCGTTCCTCGCGCACCTTCTCCTCGGTGGCGACCCGGGTGACGGTCACCGTCTGCCCGTCGCGGGGGAAGCTGTCGGGCCGGGCCGAGACGGTGTCCTCGGCGCCGAGGGAGATCCCGTGCTCGGCGAGCGCGCCGCGGACGGTGGCGGCGTTGGTGCGGACGGTGCGGGAGCGGCCGTCGGCGACGAGGGTGACGGTGCGCTCGGTCCGCACGTCCAGCGAGAGTCCCTCGCGGCCGATGGGCGCCGCGCGGGAGACGGACAGGTACGCGCCCTGGGCCCGGACGCCGAGCTGGCGCAGCGCCCCGTCGACGGTGCCGGCGGTCGTCCACACCTCGCGGCGCTGCCCGTCGAGGGTGAGGACGAGGGGGCGGCCGTGGCGTACGGCGATGTGGTCGCCGCCGTTCAGGCGGGCCTCGCGGCCGGGGGCGACGATGTCGCGGTGGCCGGTCTCGACGCCTTCCTCGGCGAGGAGTCCGTCCACGTCGTCGGCGAAGGTGTGCAGCGATCTCGGGGCGCCGTCGACGCTGAGCTCGACCTGCTTGTCGTGCAGCACGTAGGCCGTCGTCCCGCCCGCGAGGACGGCGAGGACGAGGGCGCGGGGGAGGAGGCGCCGCAGCGCGTCGGCCGCGGGGGCCTCGGGTTTTCGGAGGCTGCGGGGTCTGGCGGGCTCGCCGCCCGTGTCACGCCGGTCGCGGTCCAGCCGCCGCACGCGGAGACGGCGTCTGCCCGGCCGTTCGGCCCGGCGTTCGGGAGGGGTCTCCCGCGCCGGGCGCTCGTGCTGCCGGTTCCCTCGTGGGCTTCCCTGATGCTGAGTCACGACAACGCACTCCCAGGTCCGATGGGACAGCGCGCCGGACTGTAGCCGAGCGGTGGTAACTAAACAAAGTCAGATGATTACAGGGTGTGTTTCGTGTCGCGAGCCGGAGAGGGCCGTACGGGGCCCGTTCAGTAACCGAACGCGCGCGCGGTGTTGGCCGCGACGTGCTCGGACAGCGCCTCCTCCGGCATCCCCTTTACCTCGGCCATCGCCCGCAGGGTGACCGGAACGAGGTAGGGCGCGTTCGGCCGCCCGCGGTACGGCGCCGGGGTGAGGAAGGGCGCGTCCGTCTCGACGAGCACGAGCTCGGCGGGGGCCACCGCGAGGGCGTCCCGCAGCGGCTGTGCGTTCTTGAACGTGACGTTTCCGGCGAAGGACATGAAGTAGCCCTTGGCGGCGCACACTTCGGCCATCGCCGCGTCCCCCGAGTAGCAGTGGAAGACGGTGCGCTCCGGCGCCCCCTCCTCCGCCAGGACGCGGAGCACGTCCTCGTGCGCGTCCCGGTCGTGGATCACCAGGGCCTTGTCCAGCCGCTTGGCGATGGCGATGTGCTCACGGAAGGAGCGCTGCTGCTCCGCGATGCCCTCCTCGCCGGTGCGGAAGTAGTCCAGGCCCGTCTCGCCGACGGCCAGGACCTGCGGCAGGGCCGCCAGCTTCTCGATCTCGGCCAGCTGCGCGTCCAGGTCGGGAGCCCGGGGCGCCTCGTTGGGGTGCAGGGCGACGGCCGCGTGCACCGAGGCGTGCTCCGCCGCCGTCCGCGCGGCCCAGCGGGAACGCTCCAGATCGCAGCCGACCTGCACGACCGTCGTCACACCGACCGAGGCGGCCGCCTCCAGGGCCTCCGGCACGGAGGTGTCCTGCATGTCGAGGTGGGTGTGCGAGTCGGCGACCGGCACCCGCAGCGGTTCGGGCAGCGGGGGAGCGGGCTTGGGGGCGTCGGAGCGGGACATGCCGCGATCCTAGAGGGCACGACGACGGCCGCGAGCGCCCCCCTCGGGGCACTCGCGGCCGTCGCCGGGGGTGTGTCACCCGGTGCGTTCGGCCGCGATCGCGGCGGAGGCCCGGCCGGCCCGCATGATCCTCAGTACCCGCCCGTCGCAGAACATGCACCGGGGATGCTTCAGCGGGGAACGGACGCGCTCTCCGTCCGCGTAGTACACGTACAGCGGGCTTCCGTCCGGGTATTCGAGATGCTCTATCTCGTATTCCTGCTCCCAGGCGTGCCCGCATTTCATGCAGGCGAAGGAGTAGGCCTCGCGAACGGTGCCCCCCAGGGCGCTGACCTCGTCGAAGGTGGTCCTCGTGCTGGTCCTGACGTGGTGCATGGCAGCTCCTCTCATCCGAGCCTGAGGCCCACTTTCAGTGGACTCCTTTTCGGCGGAGAATGCACCAGGTCGCGCCAAGTATTGGCGGAGTTTTGGCTCTGTGTGGTGCGGGAGCGACTCTCTGAGGTTTTTGGGCGCCCGTTCTTTGCCGTACCGGGAAACTGCTTTACCGGGGTTTACCCGCCTTTACCGGAGCGCGGGGAAAACCCGGCTCAGCCCTTCTTCGACGCCACCACCGCGTCGAAGACCTCCCGCTTCGGGACGCCGGCGTCCTTGGCGACCTCCGCGATGGCCTCCTTGCGCCGCTCGCCCGCCTCCTCGCGGACGGCCACCCGGCGGGCCAGCTCCGTCGCGTCCAGCTCACCGGGGTCGGGCTCGGGGGCGCCCTCGACGACGACGGTGATCTCGCCGCGCACGCCCTCGGCCGCCCACGCCGCCAGCTCGCCGAGCGGGCCGCGCTTGACCTCCTCGTACGTCTTCGTCAGCTCGCGGCAGACGGCGGCCCGGCGCTCCGCGCCGAAGACCTCGGCCATCGCCTCCAGCGTCGCGTCGAGCCGGTGCGGCGCCTCGAAGTAGACGAGCGTGCGCCGCTCGGCGGCGACCTCGCCGAGCCGGGAGAGGCGCTCCCCGCGCTTGCGCGGCAGGAAGCCCTCGAAGCAGAAGCGGTCGACCGGCAGCCCGGACAGCGCCAGCGCCGTCAGCACGGCGGAGGGCCCCGGCACGGCCGTGATCGGGACGTCCCGCTCCACGGCCGCCGCGACCAGCCGGTACCCCGGGTCGGAGACCGAGGGCATGCCCGCGTCGGTCACCAGCAGCAGCCGCGCGCCGGAGGCCAGCGCCTCCGCCAGCTCGGGGGTGCGGGCCGCCTCGTTGCCCTCGAAGTACGACACGATCCGGCCCGCGGGGCGCACCCCGAGCGCCTGCGTCAGCCGCTTCAGCCGCCGGGTGTCCTCGGCGGCCACGATGTCCGCCGTCTCCAGCTCCTTCGCGAGCCGCGGCGGCGCGTCCTCGACATCCCCGATGGGCGTTCCGGCAAGTACGAGCATCCCTGTCACGCGCCCCATCCTCCCAGCCGCCGGCACCCCGTCCGCACGGGGCGAGCGTCAACGGCGTGCGGGGCGGCCCCGGGTGGGGCGGATGTCAAGATGGGCCGGTGACGAGCAGTGGGACCGAGGCAGCCAGGCGGACGGGGCCGCACGACGGGCCGGGCGGGGCGAGCGCGGCGGACGTACCGGACGAACCGCCGTCCTGGCGCGCCCGGTTGCGCCGCTTCGGCTACCAGGAGCGGCCGCGTACGGGTACGGCGCAGCGGCTGCTGCCGTCCTTCCCGAAGCCCGACCCGCGGATCGGTGTGCTGTTCGGCTTCTCGCCCGAGGCGGGCGCGCGGCTGGCGCGCTGGGCGGCCTGGGGCGGCCCGCTGCTGGTGGCGCTCGTCGCGGGCCTGCTGCGGTTCTGGCAGCTGGGCTCCCCGCACGCGGTGATATTCGACGAGACGTACTACGCGAAGGACGCCTGGTCCCTCATGCAGTACGGCTACGAGGGCACCTGGCCGGACAAGGCGAACGAGCAGATCCTCGGCGACCCGCAGACGATCCCGCTCTCGCCGGAGGGCTCGTACGTCGTCCACCCGCCCGTCGGGAAGTGGATCATCGGCCTGGGGGAGGGCCTGTTCGGGCTGAACCCGTTCGGCTGGCGCTTCATGATGGCCGTGCTCGGCACCCTCTCGGTGCTGATGCTCTGCCGCATCGGACGGCGGTTGTTCCGCTCGACGTTCCTCGGCTGCCTCGCCGGCGGCCTGATGGCCGTCGACGGGCTGCACTTCGTGATGAGCCGCACCGCGCTGC
Organism: Streptomyces sp. HNM0574; assembly: GCF_012726235.1. Lineage (GTDB taxonomy): Bacteria > Actinomycetota > Actinomycetes > Streptomycetales > Streptomycetaceae > Streptomyces. The sequence continues at coordinate 42,259 of NZ_JAASAH010000015.1, read as the reverse complement.
TCGACCTCGTCGTCATGTTCTGGGTGCTGGCCGCCTTCGGCTGCCTCCTCGTCGACCGGGACCGGGTACGCGGCAGACTCCTGCGCGCCCTGCCCGAGGACCCGGGCCGCAGCGGGCCCGGCGGCCGCGAGGTACGGCCGGACGCGGAGACCGGCGACCGGCTCCGGTTCGGCCTGCGCCCCTGGCGGCTGGCGGCCGGGCTCTGTCTCGGGCTGGCCTGCGCCACCAAGTGGAACGGGCTGTACGTGCTGGCCGCGTTCGGCATCCTGCTCGTGCTGTGGGACATGGGTGCGCGGCGCACCGCCGGTGCCTCCCGGCCCGCGCTCGCGATGCTGCGGCGGGACGCGCTGCCCGGGTTCGTCTCGCTGGTCGTGGTGTCCGTCGTCACCTATGTCGCCTCGTGGGCGGGCTGGTTCGCCACCTCGGGCGGCTACTTCCGGGACTGGGCCGAGAAGCAGGGCGCCGCGGGCCCCTGGGGCTGGCTGCCCGGACCGCTGCGCAGCCTGTGGCACTACGAGTCGCAGGTCTACGACTTCCACGTCGGGCTCACCTCGGGACACACCTACGACTCCAACCCCTGGAGCTGGCTCGTCCTCGGCAGGCCCGTCTCGTACTTCTACGACTCCCCGAAGGCGGGCCAGGACGGGTGCACCGACCGGGCCGAGGGCTGTGCCCGTGAAGTCCTCGCGCTGGGCACGCCGTTGCTGTGGTGGGCGGCCTGCTTCGCGGTGCTGTACGTGCTCTACCGGTGGATCGCGCGCCGCGACTGGCGCGCGGGCGCGATCCTCTGCGGGATCGCCGCCGGGTACCTGCCCTGGTTCCTCTACCAGGAGCGGACGATCTTCTACTTCTACGCCGTGATCTTCCTGCCGTTCCTGTGCCTGGCGCTGGCGATGCTGATCGGTGCGCTCGCCGGTCCGCCGGGGGTCGGTGACCGGAGGCGGACGGTGGGGATCGTCGGCAGCGGCGTCCTGGTGCTGCTCATCATCTGGAACTTCGTGTTCTTCTGGCCGATTTACACCGGAATCACCCTGCCGCTGGACGACTGGCGACAACGGATGTGGCTCGACACCTGGATCTGAGGCGGGTCTTGGGCATCCGTGCCGACCTGGGGCGATCCACTCCTCGCGCCGGTGCGTGCGCGCAGGTACACCATCCCGCCGCAACTCGTCCCGACAAGGGGGGAACCGAACAGTCCGGTTGACGCGTCTGCCACTGTGGTTCCAGTCCGGGCCCGAAACCCCCGGATCCGGTGAATCCTCGAATCCACATCCCCGCGATAAGCCGCTGAACGGGCATACCGGGGCACGTTCCGTCACGTTCGTGCCCTAGGGTGCCTCGAACAGTCCTTGGTCGCGTGGCTGAGGCGGGGTGGAGGGGCAGTTTTTCGATGCGTGACAGTCAGAAGATGGCGGTGATCGGCGGCGTCGCCGCGGCGGTCGTCGGTGCCACCGGTTTCGGTGTGTACGCCCTCACCGGAAGTGAGGACGGCGGCGCGGGCGGTGGCGACAGCGTCACCACCGCGGGCGAGGGCGTGCAGCAGGACTCCGTGGAGACCGGTCCGCCCAGCAAGAAGGAAGTCGCCGCCACGGCGAAGGACTTCCTCGCCGCGTGGGAGTCGGGCAGTCCCGCCAAGGCGGCGAAGCTGACCGACGACCCCACCGAGGCAGCCAAGGCGCTGAAGGACTTCCGTACCGAGGGCCGCGTCGTCAAGGTCGCGCTCTCGCCGTCCAGCGCCTCGGGCGCCAAGGTGCCGTTCGACACCACGGCGCAGATCTCCTACGGCGAGTCCCACCAGTCCTGGTCCTACACCTCCTCCCTGGAGGTCGTCCGGGACAAGAAGACCGGCGAGGCCGTCGTCGACTGGCAGCCCTCGGTGCTCTACCCGAAGCTCCAGGACGGCCAGTCGGTCAAGACCGGTGAAGCGGGCACCCCGCCCATCAAGGCCGTCGACCGCAACGGCTCCCCGATCACCAAGGAAGAACACCCCGACCTCGGCAGCGTCCTCGACGACCTGCGCAAGCGGTACGGCGACAAGACCGACGGCACCCCGGGGGTCGAGACCCGCATCGTCGACGCCAAGGGCGAGGACACCGGCACCACCCTGAAGGTCCTCTCCAAGGGCACGCCGGGCACGCTCAAGACGACGCTCGACAAGAAGATGCAGACCACCGCCGAAGCCGCGGTCAAGGCCAAGAAGAAGGGGTCGGTCGTCGCGGTCAAGCCCAGCACGGGCGAGATCCTGGCCGTCGCCAACGCCCCGGCCAAGTCCTTCAACACGGCGCTGCGCGGCAGCTACGCGCCCGGCTCCACGATGAAGGTCGTCACCAGCGCGATGCTGCTCGACAAGGGCCTCGCCTCGCCGGGCAAGCCGCACCCGTGCCCCAAGTACGAGACGTACGGCGGCTGGAAGTTCCAGAACCTCGACAAGTTCGAGATCAAGAACGGCACTTTCGCGCAGAGCTTCGCCCGTTCCTGCAACACCGCGTTCATCAGCCAGGCCAAGAAGCTGAAGGACGACGACCTCACCAAGGAGGCCCGTGAGGTCTTCGGCATCGGCCTCGACTGGCAGGTCGGCACCGGAACCTTCGACGGCAGCATCCCGGTCCAGTCCGACGCGCAGATGGCCTCCTCGCTGATCGGCCAGGGCGGCGTCCGGATGAACCCGCTGACGATGGCCTCCGTCTCGGCGACGGTCCAGTCCGGTTCGTTCAAGCAGCCCGTGATCGTCTCCCCGGAGATCGACGGCCGCGAGCTCGCCAAGGCGCCGCGCGACATGAAGCCGAAGGTCGCCAGTGACCTGAAGTCCCTGATGAAGCTCACCGCCACCAGCGGCACCGCCGCCGAGGCGATGGCCGGACTCAGCGGCGACATCGGCGGCAAGACCGGCTCGGCCGAGGTCGACAACCAGAAGAAGCCGAACGCCTGGTTCACCGCCTACCGCGACGACGTGGCCGCGGCCGCCGTCGTCCCGGCGGCCGGACACGGCGGCACCAACGCCGGCCCGATCGTCCGCAAGGTCCTGGAGGCGGGCGCGAGCTGACGGCCCCGGCCCGCTCCGGGCCACCCACCCACACCACGCGCACGACGGCCCCCGGCACACCGCCGGGGGCCGTCGTCGTTCCCTCCCGGCGCCCCGTTCCGGGCCGGTGTCCGCGGCGTGGAATCCCGTCGCGTGCCCGGCGGGGCGCTGGATAGCGTCGGATGCATGACACAGCCATCCCCCGCACACCCCCGGTTCGCCGCCGCGCTCGCCGAGCGCGGGCTCGCCGGCGTCGAGGTCCGCACCTTCCCCGAGGCCACCCGCACCGCGGTCCAGGCGGCCGAGGCCGTCGGCTGCGAACTCGGCCAGATCGCCAAGTCGTTGATCTTCGAGGCCGACGGTGAACCCGTCCTCGTCCTGATGGACGGCGCCTCCCGCGTCGACCGCGAACGGGTACGGGCCGAGCTCGGCGCGGGCCGCGTCCGGCGGGCCGACGCCGAACTCGTGCGGGAGGCCACCGGGTTCGCGATCGGCGGGGTGCCGCCCTTCGGGCACGCGCGCCCGATGCGGGTGCTCGCCGACCGCGGGCTGCTCGCGCACACCACCGTGTGGGCGGCCGCCGGCACCCCGCACACCGTCTTCCCCCTCGGCCCCGAGGAACTCGTCCGGCACGCGGGCGCCGGCCTTGCCGACGTCCGCGAACGGCCCGCCGGGGCCAGCGACTTGAGCGACGGACAGCCCGGCGTCGCGGCCGCCGGGACGGTGCGGTGACCCCGCTGGTCGTCGCCGCGGTCGTGACGGCCGCGGTCGTGCACGCCTCGTGGAACGCGCTCGCGCACGGCATCAAGGACCAGGTGCTCGCGTTCACCCTGGTCGGCGCGGGCGGCACCCTCTGCGGCGCCGTCCTCGCCTGCTTCGCGCCGCTCCCCGCGGCCGCCGCCTGGCCGCCGCTGCTCGTCTCCGCCGCGCTGCACGTCGTCTACCAGCTGCTGCTGATGCGCTCGTTCGGGCTCGGCGACTTCGGCCAGGTGTATCCCATCGCGCGGGGCACCGCCCCGCTGGTGGTGACGGTCCTCGCCGCGGTCTTCGTGCACGAGACGCCGGACGCCTGGCAGCTGGCCGGCGTCGCGGTGGCCTCCGCCGGGCTCGTCGGCGTCGCCCTGTGGGGCATCCGCGGCGCCGGCCGCCGCCCGCACTGGGGCGCGCTGGCCGCCGCCGTCGCCACCGGGCTCGCCATCGCCGCGTACACCACGGTGGACGGGATCGGCGTCCGCGCCGCCGGGTCGCCGCTCGGGTACATCGCCTGGCTGATGCTGCTGGAGGGGCTCGCCATACCGGCGTACGCGCTGATCACGCGCCGTGGCCGGATCGTCGCGCAACTGCGGCCCGTGGCACTGCGCGGACTGCTCGGCGGCGCGCTGTCCGTCCTCGCCTACGGGCTGGTGCTGTGGGCGCAGACCAAGGCGCCGCTGGCGCCGGTCGCGGCGCTGCGCGAGTCCTCGATCATCGCCGGGGCCGCGATCGGGGCGCTGTTCTTCAAGGAGCGCTTCGGCGCCCCGCGGATAGCCGCCTCCGTGCTCATGGTCGGCGGTATCGCGCTCATGCTGCACGGCGGCTGAGCGCTGTCCCGCCCGGGGGCTCCCCTCCTCCGGTCTCCCGGGGGAGGGGAGCCCCCGGCGAGTGACTACCCTGGAGGGCTGACCGGTCCGCGTACAGGAGTGAGATGGCTGTCAACCTCGTCAATCTGGAAGCCGTGGGCAAGGTCTACGGCACCCGAGCCCTGCTCGACGGGATCTCCCTCGGGGTGAGCGAGGGAGACCGGATCGGTGTCGTCGGACGGAACGGGGACGGCAAGACCACCCTGATCCGCATCCTGGCCAAGCTGGAGGAGGCCGACAGCGGCCGGGTCACGCACAACGGCGGCCTGCGCCTCGGCGTCCTCACCCAGCACGACTCCCTCGACCCGGCCGCGACCGTCCGGCACGAGGTCGTCGGCGACATGGCCGACCACGAGTGGGCCGGCGACGCCAAGATCCGCGACGTGCTGACCGGCCTGTTCGGCGGGCTCGACCTGCCCGGCTTCAGCCACGGCCTGGACACCGTCATCGGCCCGCTCTCCGGCGGCGAGCGGCGCCGGATCGCGCTGGCCAAGCTGCTGATCTCCGAGCAGGACCTGATCGTCCTCGACGAGCCCACCAACCACCTCGACGTCGAGGGCATCGCCTGGCTCGCCCGCCACCTGCGCGCCCGCCGCTCCGCGCTGGTCTGCGTCACCCACGACCGCTGGTTCCTGGACCAGGTCTGCACCCGCATGTGGGACGTGCAGCGCGGCGCCGTGCACGAGTACGAGGGCGGCTACTCCGACTACGTCTTCGCCCGCAACGAGCGGGAGCGGATCGCCGCGCAGGAGGAGACCAAGCGGCAGAACCTGATGCGCAAGGAGCTGGCCTGGCTCCGCCGCGGCGCCCCGGCCCGCACCAGCAAGCCGCGCTTCCGGATCGAGGCGGCGAACGCGCTGATCGCGAACGAGCCGCCGCCCCGGGACACCGCCGAACTGATGCGCTTCGCCAACTCCCGCCTCGGCAAAACCGTGTTCGAGCTGGAGGACGTCTCCGTGCAGGCCGGGCCGAAGGTGCTGCTCAAGCACCTGACCTGGCAGCTCGGGCCGGGCGAGCGGGTCGGCCTGGTCGGGGTCAACGGCGCGGGCAAGACCTCGCTGCTGCGGGCCCTCGCCGACACCGCGGCCACCGGCGGGGAGCGTCCCTCGGAGCTGGTGTCGGGCGGCCGGATCAAGGTCGGCAAGACGGTCAAGCTGGCGTACCTCTCGCAGGAGGTGGCCGAACTCGACCCGACGCTGCGGGTGCTGGAGGCCGTCGAGGGCGTCCGCTCGCGCGTCGACCTCGGCAAGGGCAAGGAGATGACGGCCTCGCAGCTGTGCGAGCGCTTCGGCTTCGTCAAGGAGAAGCAGTGGACGCCGGTCGGCGACCTCTCCGGCGGTGAGCGGCGCAGGCTCCAGGTGCTGCGGCTGCTGATGGACGAGCCGAACGTCCTCTTCCTCGACGAGCCCACCAACGACCTCGACATCGAGACCCTGACCCAGCTGGAGGACCTGCTCGACGGCTGGCCCGGGTCGCTCGTGGTGATCTCCCACGACCGGTTCTTCGTCGAGCGGACGACGGACAACGTGCTGGCCCTGATGGGCGACGGCACCCTGCGGATGCTGCCGCGCGGCATCGACGAGTACCTGGAGCGCCGCGAGAAGCAGCAGGCGGCGGTGGCCGCTCCGGCGGCGCCCGGCGCGGGGTCCGCGGGCGCGGCGCCCTCCGGTGCGGCGGACGCGGGGAAGGCGGGCCGGTCCGCCGGTCTCTCGCGGGCCGCGCAGAAGGAGATGTCCCGCATCGAGCGGCAGTTGGACAAGGTGGGGGAGAAGGAGTCCGGGCTGCACGCGCGGATGGCGGAGAACGCCACGGACTTCGCCCTCGTCGCCGAGCTCGACGCCGAACTGCGCGAACTCGCCGGTCAGCGCGAGGAGTTGGAGATGCGCTGGCTGGAACTCGCCGATGACGAATAGGGCGTAGCGGGTCTTCCGGGGCGGCCCCCGGGGTCCGTGCTCAGGTCCGCGTGCCGCCACGACTCCGTTCCGGAGGCGTGGCGCCGGGGTCCGGGGTGCGGAACCGGGGGCGATGCGCGGGATGTCCGGTGGTAGAAAGAACTACCGTTCACCAGCCATCCATGGGCGGGTTGGATGTCCGATTCGCTCCGCCCTACGGGGGTTTGAGGGACGGGGCGTCCGGCCGGCCGTCAACGAGGGAACCGCATGACTCAGCCGCCGCCCCCGCCGCCCGGTCAACCGCCGAACCAGCCGCCGAACCAGCCGCCGCCCGGCGGGTTCGGCGGACCGCAGGACCCGTCCGCCGGCGGCCCGTCGTACGGCTACCCGCAGCAGCCCGGCGCCCCGCAGCCCGGGAGTTCGCCGCACTCGCAGCCGACGCAGCCCGGAATGCCCGCGCAGCCGGGGCCGCCCCCGCAGGGCGGCGGGTACGGCTACCCGCAGCAGGGCCCGCCGCCCGGCGGCGCCTTCGGGGCGCCCCAGCAGCCGGGCCCGCCCTTCGGCGCCCCGCAGGCCGGGCCGCCCGGCATGTACCCGGGGATGCCGGGGCCGGGCTTCCCCGGCGGTCCGGGCAAGACCGGCGGCGGGAACAGCGGCGCCAAGGTCGCGGCGATCATCGCGGTCGCCGTGGTGCTCGTGGTGGCCGTCGGTATCGGCGGCTGGCTGGTCCTCTCCGGTGACGACGGCGGCAACACCACGGCCACCGGCGGCACTTCGGGCACCGGCACGGGCGGCGGCGGGGCCGAGGCCGAGCAGCTGATCGACGTGAAGGCGCCGACCGTCAGCGAGGTGACCAACGTGTCCGGCGGCTGGCTCGTCGGCGACGTCTTCGCCAAGAGCTCCGCCACCGAGATCGTCGGCACCAGCGTCACCGACGGCTCGCGGGCGTGGACGATCCCGCTCAAGGGCGGCATCTGCGCGGCCTCGCAGGAGAAGACGGACGACGGCAAGGTCGCGCTCGTCGCCAAGGGCAGCACCGCCTCGGACGCCAACTGCGACCGGCTGGTGCTCGTCGACCTGACCCGCCACAAGGTCGAGTGGGACAAGCCGCTGCCCAACCGCCCGTCCCGCAGCAACGACAACGTCACCATCAGCGGGGACACCGTCGCCACCGCCTGGATCGGCGGCGCCGCCGGGTACCGGGTCTCCTCGGGCCAGCAGATCTGGAAGGCCAAGGACGACGCGCAGTGCGAGGACCAGGGGTACGCGGGCGGCGAGGAGCTGTACGCGGTGGTCCAGTGCGGGCACAGCTTCGACTCCTCGCAGAAGTACACCGTGGAGAAGCTGGACCCGGCGACGGGCAAGTCCCAGGGCCGCTTCCAGGCCCCGAAGGGCGTCCAGTCGGTACGGGTCGCCTCGACGGACCCGCTCGTCGTGGTCGTCGGCGCGGGCGAGAGCACCCCGACGGACGTGATGACCGTCGGCGACGACCACAAGCTGAAGGCGCGCATCTCCCTCGGCGACCGCTACAACAAGCCCTGCGGCACCGAGGTGCAGTCCTGCTTCGGCATGGCCGTCGGCGAGGACGAGGTGTACCTCTCGACGACCGAGCACGCGGGCAGCGGTGAGGCGGGCCGCCGGACGAACGAGATCATGGCGTTCGACATGGACAGCGGCAAGACCAAGTGGAAGTCCGAGGCCGGGGAGGACCGGCAGATCGTCCCGTTCACGGTGGAGGACGGCAAGGTGCTCGGGTACAAGCTGCCCGGCTACCAGCAGGGCGGCGAGATCGTCAGCGTGACGCCGGGGTCCGGCGCGCAGAAGACGCTGCTGCGGATGCCGAAGTCCGAGGTGGGGCAGGGGGAGCAGGCGTTCTCGCTGAGCACGTACTCGGTGCGGCAGCCGATCCTCTTCGAGGACGGCAAGCTGTTCCTCCAGGAGAAGCTGGTGTCCGAGCCGCGCGCCGGGTCCCAGCCGAAGCTGGCGGTGGGCTTCGGGGTGAAGTAGCCCCTGCGGGGCGCCTTTTCGCGGGCCCGCCCCGCTTGGGAGAACTGCGCCAGAGGCGCAGGGCTGGCAAGCGCAGCGCCCGCCACGGCGCGGGGTGCGCAACTGCCGTCACCGGACCGCCCCGTACGCCGTGGCCGTTCGCGCAGTTCCCCGCGCCCCTGAGGGGCGATCCTCCCCGCGCCCCTGACGGGCGCAGTTCCCCGCGCCCCCTCGGGCGTGTAGCTTCCCGGGTCACAGGAGTGTGTGGGGGTGCTCAATGGGCGTGCGGCTCATGGTGGTTGACGACCACCGTCTGCTCGCCGAGGCGCTGGCCTCGGCACTGAAACTGCGCGGGCACCGGGTGCTGGCCGCCGCCGCGCCCAGCGCGGGCGCGGCCGAGGTGGTGCTGAGCCGCGCCCCGGAGGTGTGCCTGCTGGGCACGGCGGCCCCGGCGGAGCCGGGCGCCTTCGACCCGGTGGCCCGGATCAAGCGGGAGAAGCCGCAGATCGCGGTGGTCGTGCTGGGCCCGGTGCCGAGCCCGCGCGGCATCGCCGCCGCGTTCGCCGCCGGCGCCTCGGGCTACGTACGGCACGACGAGCGGATGGAGGGCGTCGAGCGCGCGATGCTGAAGGCGCGGGCCGGAGAGGCCGCCGTGGCACCGCAGTTGCTCCAGGAGTCCTTCGCCGAGCTGCTCGATCCGGCCGCCGAGCCGGACGACGAGGGCGCGCGCCTGCTGCGGCTGCTCACCCCGCGCGAGGCGGAGGTGCTGATGCGGGTCGCCGAGGGCGAGGACACCCGCCTGATCGCGGCGGGCATGGACATCGCGCCGAGCACGGCCCGTACGCATGTGCAGCGGGTGCTGATGAAGCTGGACGTCGGCTCGCGCCTGGAGGCCGCGGCCCTGGCGGCCCGCACCGGCCTGCTGGAGCGCGCGGGCCTCCCGGTGCCGCGCCGCCCCCCGGAGGCGTAGCCCCGCGGGAACGACGCGCGCCCGCGCCCGGGTGGGCGCGGGCGCGGAGCGGGGCGCGGTTCAGGCACCGCCGCCCGGGGCGGGGCCGTCTCCCGCGTCCGGTGCCGGCTCGTCGGCGGGCGGCGGCGGGATGGTGGGGCTGAGCTTGAGCCACACCAGGAAGACGAGGCCGAGCAGGAGCATGGCCAGGCCGGTCCACAGGTTGATGTTGACGTCCTGGGCCTTCTTCAGGTCGGCGTCGGTCGTGAAGAACCCGGCGATCGTGACGATGAGGCCGTAGACCACGAACAGGCCGCCGATGATGCGGCGTACGTCGAAGAGCCGGGCCGCGGTCTCCGACTTCCGCTCCAGTTCCTCGACTTCTCTGGCGACGGCGAACGGGTCGCCGAGTTCTTCCTCGGGGCGGCCGCCCTGCGCGGAGCCGCCGTGGGTGTTGTTGTCGCTCATGGTGGATCAGTGTCCTTCGCTGGTCAGAAGGAGAAGGGGATGTAGCAGAGGGCCGCCAGGACGATCGCGCCCCAGCCGAGCAGCGCCGGCTTGCGGTACCAGGCGTCGTCGCCCTCGGCGGGCGGTTCGGCCAGTCCGGGCGAGACCGTCCCGTAGACCAGTCCGGCCAGCGATTCCACGGGCTTCGGCTTGGTGACGAAGGTGACCGCGACCATCACGACGCCGCCGACGACGAACGCCACGATGGACGAGACGAAGTTGGCGCCCTGGTCGCTGGGGATCTCGATGACGCCCTGCTGGTAGAACCAGAAGTAGTTGATCATCGCCGCGACGGTGCCGGAGAGCAGCCCCCAGAAGCCGGCGGCCGGGGTCGTCTTCTTCCAGAACATGCCGATGATGAAGACGACGAACAGCGGGACGTTGAAGAACGAGAACAGCGTCTGCAGGTAGTTCATGATGTTCTCGAAGGTGGACGCGATGAACGCGGTCCCCATGCCGATCAGCACGCCGATGACGGTGACCCAGCGCGCGGTCGCCACGTAGTGCTCGTCGGGCTTGCCCTTCTTCAGGTACGCGCGCCAGATGTCGTTGGTGAACACGGTGTTGAAGGACGAGATGTTCGCCGCCATGCCCGCCATGAACGCCGCGATCAGGCCGGTCACGGCGATGCCGAGGACGCCGTTCGGCAGCAGGTCGCGCATCAGCACCGGGATCGCGTGGTTGTAGTCCAGGCCGCTGCCGGGCTTGCCCAGGTCCGGTTCCATGACCAGCGCGGTGAGGCCGGGGATGACCACGACCGCGGGGATGAGGATCTTCGGGAAGGCCGCGATCAGCGGCGTACGGCGGGCGGCCGAGGCGTTCTTGGCGGACAGCGCGCGCTGCACCTCGGCGAAGTTCGTCGTCCAGTAGCCGAAGCTCATGACGAAGCCGAGGCCGAGGACGATGGTGAGCCAGTTGGCGCCGAGCGGGTTGTCGCTGCCGATCCCGGTGCCCTCCCAGGCGGTCACGAACGAGGCGCCCTGCGAGTCGGTGAGCTTGTCCGAGAGCCCGTCCCAGCCGCCGACGCGCTTGAGCCCGAGCACGGTCAGCGGGATCAGCGCGGCGAGGATCACGAAGAACTGGAGCACCTCGGTGTAGATCGCCGAGGAGAGCCCGCCGAGCGTGATGTACGCGAGCACGAAGAAGCCCGCGACGACGATGGCGACCCACTCGGGCCAGCCGAGCAGCGCCTCCAGCACGATCGCCAGCGCGTAGAGGTTCACGCCCGCGATGAGCACGGCCGAGACGGCGAAGATGACCGAGCTCAGCAGGTGCGAGGAGGGCCCGAAGCGGTGCAGCAGGAACTCCGGTACGGAGCGCACCTTCGAGCCGTAGTAGAAGGGCATCATCACCAGGCCGAGGAAGACCATGGCCGGGATGGCGCCGATCCAGTACCAGTGCACGGTGTAGACGCCGTACTGGGCGCCGTTGGCGGCCATGCCGAGGATCTCGGTGGCGCCGAGGTTCGCCGCGACGAACGCCAGGCCGGTGATCCAGGCGGGCAGGGACCGGCCGGACAGGAAGAAGTCGAGGCTCGTCTTCACGCTCTTGCGGGCCGCGAAGCCGATGCCGAGGACGACGACGAAGTAGATGCCCAGGATTGTGTAGTCGAGTCCGTTGGTGGGGAGCCGAAGCCCTTCGGCCAGATAGAGCATGGAGTACCCGCTTCATTGCGCGATCGGAACGGACGTGAAGCTACTCGCTGAGGGTCCCTTTCTGAAGAGAGTTGTTGCTGAGGTTTGTTTGATTGTGATGATCCTCTGCGCTTGATCGGGCCCATTGTGCTTAATGTCCGGTATGTAACCTAGGACCCGCGCACGACTCCGAGGGCTGTTGGCTCGTGATTTATCGTGTGCGAATATGTTTGAGAAGTTGAGGCTGCTGGGGCTGGCGTACAGCTGACGTACATGGGGAGTCCGCACGTGAAGAAGACCTCGAACCGGCTCGCCGACGGCCGGGAGATCGTCTACTACGACCTCCGGGACGACGCGGTGCGGGACGCCCCCGACCAGCGCCCCCTGGACGCGACCTCCACCGCCTCCGAGATCCGCTACGACCCGCTGCTCGCCGAGTGGACCGCCGTCACCGCGCACCGGCAGGGCCGCACCTACCACCCGCCGGCCGACGAGTGCCCGCTGTGCCCCTCACGCGAGGGCCGGCTCAGCGAGATCCCCGAGGCGGACTACGACGTCGCCGTCTTCGAGAACCGCTTCCCCTCCTTCACCGGAGGCCCCGGCCCGCAGACCGAGGACGGCCCGCACGGGCTGTTCGCGCACCGCCCCGGCGCCGGGCGCTGCGAGGTCGTCTGCTTCACCTCCGACCACGACGCCTCCTTCGCCTCCCTCACCGGGGAACAGGCCCGCCTCGTCCTCGACGCCTGGACCGACCGCACCGCCGAACTCGCCCAGCACCCCGGCGTGGAGCAGGTCTTCTGCTTCGAGAACCGCGGCGAGGAGATCGGCGTGACGCTCCAGCACCCGCACGGTCAGATCTACGCGTACCCCTTCACCACCCCGCGCACGGCCCGGATGCTGCGCTCCGCCGCCGAGTACGCGGAACGCACCGGCGGGCGTAACCTGTTCGACGACGTCGTCGCCTCCGAGATCGCCGACGGGCAGCGGATCGTGCTCGACGCCGAGCACTGGGTCGCCTTCGTCCCGCACGCCGCGCACTGGCCGTACGAGGTGCACCTCTACCCCAAGCCCCGGGTGCCCGACCTGCTCGCGCTGAGCGAGGCGGCCCGCGCCGAGTTCCCCGGCGTCTACCTGGAACTCCTGCGCCGCTTCGACCGGATCTTCGGTCCGCACGAGCCGCGCACCCCGTACATCGCGGCCTGGCACCAGGCGCCCTTCCGGGCCCGCGGCACGGGGCGCAAGGGGGCCGCCGCGCGCGAGGAGTTCGCGCTGCACCTCGAGCTCTTCACCGTCCGCCGCACTTCCGGAAAGCTGAAGTTCCTCGCGGGTTCCGAATCCGGCATGAACGTATTCATCAACGACGTGCCGCCGGAAGCCGCGGCGCAGCGACTCCGAGAGGTAGCGAGCACATGAGCAAGTACCTGGTGACCGGTGGAGCGGGATACGTGGGCAGCGTCGTGGCCGCCCACCTGCTGGAGGCGGGGCACACCGTCACGGTTCTGGACGACCTGTCCACCGGCTTCGCCGAAGGGGTGCCCGCCGGCGCGGAGTTCGTCGAGGGACGCATCCAGGAGGCGGGCCGCGTCCTGGACGGCAGCTACGACGGCGTGCTGCACTTCGCCGCGCACTCGCAGGTCGGCGAGTCCGTCACCGACCCGGACAAGTACTGGCGGAACAACGTCGGCGGCACCATCGAACTCCTCGCCGCCATGCGGGAGTCCGGGGTGCGCAAGCTCGTCTTCTCCTCCACGGCCGCCACCTACGGCGAGCCCGTCCGCACACCCATCACGGAGACCGACCCGACCGAGCCGACCAGCCCCTACGGCGCCTCCAAGCTCGCCGTCGACCACATGATCGGCGGCGAGTGCCGGGCGCACGGCCTGGCCGCCGCCTCCCTGCGGTACTTCAACGTCGCCGGCGCCTACCGCTCCCGCGAGGGCACCGTGCTCGGCGAGCGGCACGACCCCGAGTCGCACCTCATCCCGATCGTGCTCCAGGTCGCGCAGGGCCGCCGCGAGTCCGTCTCCGTCTTCGGCGAGGACTACCCGACGCCCGACGGCACCTGCGTCCGCGACTACATCCACGTCGCCGACCTCGCCGAGGCCCACCTGCTCGCGCTGGACGCGGCCACCGGCGGTGAGCACCTCGTCTGCAACCTCGGCAACGGCAACGGCTTCTCCGTCCGCGAAGTCATCGACACCGTACGGAAGGTGACCGGGCACCCCGTCCCCGAGGTGACCGCGCCGCGCCGCGGCGGCGACCCCGCCGTGCTCGTCGCCTCGGCCGAGCGGGCCAGGGAGCGGCTCGGCTGGCAGCCCTCGCGCTCCGGCCTCGCCGGGATCGTCGAGGACGCGTGGCAGTTCGCACAGGTGGCACACCAGGAGCAGGGAGCAGCGAGGCGATGACCGGTACGGGCGGAACGAGCGGCACGGGCACGGGGGACACGACGGACGCGGTCGACGCGGCACGCGCGGCCGACGGCTTCCGCGAGGTCTACGGGCCCGCGCCCGACGGCGTCTGGGCGGCGCCCGGGCGGGTCAACCTGATCGGCGAACACACCGACTACAACGACGGTTTCGTCATGCCGCTCGCCCTCCCGCACACCTGCCGCGTCGCCGCCGCACGCCGCGACGACGGCGTACTGCGGCTGCACTCCGGGGAGATCGGCTCCGGCGTCGTCCAGCTCGACCTGGACACGCTGGAGCCGCGCGGCCCGGTCGGCGACCGCGGCGGCTGGGCCGCGTACCCGGCCGGCGTGCTGTGGTCGCTGCGCGCGCACGGGTACCGGGTCGGCGGTGCCGACCTGCACATCGAGTCGACGGTGCCGGTCGGCGCCGGACTCTCCTCCTCCGCCGCGCTGGAGGTCGCCACGGCCTTCGCGCTGGACGAGCTGAACGCGCTGGAGCTCACCCCCGAGGAGATCGCCCGGATCTGCCGCCACGGGGAGAACGACTTCGTCGGCGTACCCGTCGGCATCATGGACCAGATGGCCTCCGCCTGCTGCACCGCGGGCCACGCCCTGCACCTCGACACCCGCGATCTCACCCAGCGCCAGGTCCCGTTCGACCTCGCGGCGCGGGGGCTGCGGCTGCTCGTCGTCGACACCCGGGTCAAGCACGCGCTCGGCACCGGCGCGTACGCGGAGCGGCGCGCGGGGTGCGAGGCGGGGGCCGCCGCGCTCGGCGTGCGCGCCCTGCGGGACGTGCCCTACGAGGGGCTGGACGAGGCGCTGGCGCGGCTCGACGACCCGGAGGTGCGGCGCCTGGTGCGGCACGTCGTCACGGAGAACCGGCGGGTCGAGGAGACGATCCGGCTGCTGGACGCGGGCGATCCGCGCGCCATCGGCCCCGTCCTCACCGCCGGACACGCCTCCCTGCGGGACGACTTCGCCGTCTCCTGCCCCGAGCTGGACACCGTCGTGGAGTCCGCGAACGCGGCGGGGGCGCTGGGTGCGCGGATGACCGGCGGCGGCTTCGGCGGCTCGGCGATCGTGCTGGTCGAGGACGCGGTGGCGGAGCGGGTCGGCACGGCCGTCGCCTCGGCGTTCGCCGCGGCGGGCTACCGGGAGCCGCGCGTCTTCGAGGCGGTGCCGGGCGGGGGCGCCCGGCGCACGGGCTGAACCGGGCGCTGCGCTTGGGAGGTCTGCGCGAAGGCGCAGGGCCGGCAAGCGCAGCGCCCGCCACGGCGCGGGGTGCGCAACGCCGTCACCGGGCCACCCCGTGCGCCGTGGTTGTTCGCGCAGTTCCCCGCGCCCCTATCGGGGCCAAGCAGTTCGGTGAATCTGTTCCCGTGGCCGGGGGCCGGCCGTACTGTAGAAAGCGTATGCGCGGCACCGGTGGGGGCCGGTGCCGATCGCCGATCAGGGGGCGAGAGCGCACCGGGTACGACGCCCGGAGCGGGGCAGTCGGTCCCGCGCGCGGCGGCGGCCGCGCGGCCGGGGCCCGCCCCCGGGCCGGGCGCCGTACCCGCGACGCAGGGGGTTCCATGGCACGGATCCGGGTTCTGGTGGTCGACGACCACCGCATCTTCGCCGAGTCGCTCGCCGCGGCCCTGGCAGCCGAGCAGGACGTCGAGGTCGTCGCGGCCGGCAGCGTCCCGGCCGCGCTGCGTGCGCTGGACCGGGCGGCGGCGGACGGCCGCCGCTTCGACGTCGTCCTCGTCGACGACGGCCTCGCGGGCCTCGACGGCCAGGACCCCGCCGCCAACGGGACGGCCCCCGCCAACGGCGGCCCCAACGGCGCACCCGCCGAGGGCGGTTCGGGCGCCGAGCCCGCGGCCGCCCCGGCGCCGTTCCTGGCCCGCGTCGCCTCGGCGCACCCCCGGCTGCGCACCGTCGTCCTCGCCGAGCGGGACGACGCGGCGCGCGCCGCCGCCGCGTTGCAGGCCGGTGCGGGCGGCTGGATCGGCAAGGACTGCTCGCTCTCGCGGCTGCTCCAGGTGATCCGCGGCGTGCTGCGGAACGAGACGCACCTCGCGCCCGCGCTGCTCACCCACGTCCTGCGCGAGCTCACCGCGACCCGCAAGCACCGCACCGAGAGCGAACTCCTCGTCGAGGCGCTCACCCCGCGCGAGCGCGAGGTGCTGCGCTGCATGGTCGCGGGGCTCGGCCGCAAGGCCGTCGCCGAGCGGCTCTACCTCTCCCCGCACACCGTCCGCACCCACATGCAGAACGTGCTCGGCAAGCTCGGCGTGCACTCGACGCTCGCCGCCGTCGCGCTGGCCCGCCGCGCGGGCGTCGGCCCGGCCGACCTCGACCCGGCGCCCGTGCGCTGACCCCCGCCCGCCGGTTACTCCTTCACCCCGCCCTCCGTCAGCCCCGTGCGCCAGTACCGCTGGAGGACGAGCATGGCCACCGCCAGTGGGACGACGGAGACGAAGGCGCCGCCGATGGTCAGCTGGTACAGCTCGGGGTGCCGGTCGGCGGCGGTGCGCCAGGTCGCGAGGCCGAGGGTGATGGGGTACTTGCGGTCGTCGGCGAGCATCACCAGCGGCAGGAAGTAGTTGTTCCAGATGTGCACGAACTGGAACAGCAGCACCGTCACCAGCGCCGGGCTCATGATCCGCAGGACGAGTGTGAAGAAGATCCGCCCCTCGCCCGCGCCGTCCACCCGTGCCGCCTCCAGCAGCGTCGTGGGCACCGCCGACTCCGCGTAGATCCGGCACAGGTACGCGCCGAACGGGCTGACCAGCGAGGGCAGCAGCACCGACCAGTAGGTGTCGGTCAGCCCGAGCTTGCCGAAGAGCAGGTACAGCGGCAGCGCCAGGGCCGTCGTCGGCAGCAGGACGCCCGCGAGGATGCCCTTGAACACCGCCTCCCGGCCCCGGAACCGGTAGGTGGCCAGCGCGAACCCGGCCGCGCCCGCCAGCAGCGTGGCCAGCACGGCGCCGACGCCCGCGTACAGCAGCGAGTTGACGGCCCAGCGCAGGTAGATGCCGCTGTCGTAGGAGAACAGCCGGCTGATGTTGTGCAGCCATTGGGGGTCGGAGAGGGTGAGCCCGAAGCTGCCGAAGAGCCGGTCGGTGCTCTTGGTGGAGGCCACCGCGAGCCAGTAGACCGGCAGCAGGAAGTAGCAGGCGGCCACCGTCAGGAAGCCCGCCATGAGCACCCGTCCGGGGCGCGGGCGGCGGCGCGCGGTCCGCTGCGCGGGCGCCCCCGCGCGGGCGGGGCCGCCGCCGGGCTCGTCGTCGGCGCGGGTCCGGGTCGCGGTCGTCGTCATCGGCTGCGCCTCCGGCTGTCGCGGTCCTTGCGGGTGGTCAGGCTGAGGAATCCGAACGAGAGCACGCAGGCGACGGACGCGAGGAGCACGGACTTGGCCGCCGCCAGATAGACGTTGTTGTTGGAGAAGGCGTCGGTGTAGGCGCTGAGGTTCGGCGTGTACGCGGTGCTGATGCTCGGCGTCAGCGGCTTGAGCAGCAGCGGTTCGGAGAACAGCTGCAGCGTCCCGATGATCGAGAACACAGCGGTGAGCACCAGCGCGGGACGGATCAGCGGCAGCTTGATCCGCAGCGCCGTCTGCCAGGGCCCGGCCCCGTCGATCCGCGCCGCCTCGTACAACTCCTGGGGGACGGACTGGAGTTGGGCGACGATGACGAGCATGTTGTAGCCCGCGAACTCCCAGATCACGATGTTCGCGATCGACCACAGCACGGTGCCGTGCCCCAGGAAGTCCGGGGCCAGCCCGCCCATCAGCTCCACCACCGGGCTCACCCCGGGGATGTAGAGGAAGCCCCACAGGATGGACGCGATCACGCCCGGCACCCCGTACGGCAGGAAGTAGGTGGCGCGCAGCAGCCCGGCCCAGCGGCGCGAGACGTGCTCCAGCAGCAGCGCCAGCACCGTCGCCAGCAGCAGCATCAGCGGCACCTGCACGACGCCGAACAGCAGCACCCGGCCGAAGCCCTCCAGGAACCCGGCCTCGCTCAGCGCCAGCCGGTAGTTCTCCAGCCCCGCGAAGCCGGTGCTCGCGCCGCCGAGCCCGAGCGGCCCGTGCCGCTCGGTGGTCAGCAGCGACTGGTAGACGGCGTACACCACGGGCGCGGCGAAGGTCAGCAGGAACAGCGCGACGAACGGGCCGAGAAACCACCAGGCGGCCCGGTCGGGGCGCGCGGACCGGCGCCGGGCGCTCACCGCGCGCTCCTCGCCCGCAGGCCCTTGGCGAGCAGGTCGTCGACGGCGCGGCCCTGGCAGTCGCGCAACGCCTCCACCAGCGAGCCGCGTTCCGAGACGGCGGCCCCGAAGGCGTCAATGACGTGCGAGAACAGCTGGTCCTGCGTCGGCGACCAGGCCCAGGAGGTGTCGACCTTCCGGTCCGAGGCGGCGAAGACCTCGTTGTAGCGCTGGCCGCCGAAGAACGGGTCGGGACGGTCCAGGCCGGTGCCCTCGACGGCGTTCCGCGCGCCGGGCCAGCCGTACCCGGCCTCGGTGAGCAGCGCGATGCTCTCCGGCGCGGTGTTCAGCCAGTGCGCGAACTCCAGCGCCTCCCGCGGGTGGCGGCTGCCCTGGAGCACCGCCGTCGAGGAGCCGCCCCAGTTGCCCGAGCCGGAGGCGCCGGTCTCCCAGCGCGGCATCGGCGCCACCCGCCAATTGCCCTTCGTGCGGGGCGTGTTGCCGCGCAGCAGCGCGTCGCCCCACTGCGGGCCGACCCAGGAGACCAGTTCGCCGGTCTGGAGTGCGCGGTACCAGCCGCTCTGCTGGTCGGCCATCGTGGACACCAGCCCGTCCCGCACCATCCGCTCCCAGAACTCGGCGACCTCCAGCGCCGCCGGATGCGCCAGGTCGACGACCCACTCGTCGCCCTCGGTCGTGATCCACCGGGCGCCGTGCTGCCACACCAGCGCGGTGAACCACTGCGGCTGGTTCGGCGGGAACGCGGTGAGCCTGGCCCCGCCGCCGCGCCGCTTCACCGTCCGCGCGGCCCGCTCGAACTCGCCCCAGGTGCGGGGGACGGGGATGTCCCAGCGGTCGAGGAGGTCCCGGCGGTAGAACATCGCCATCGGGCCCGAGGCCTGCGGCACCGTGAACACCCGCCCGTCGAACACCCCTTGCTCCCACTGCCAGGGCACATACGCGTCCCGCAGCCGCTCGGCGCCGTACCGGGAGAGGTCGGTCAGGCCCTGGACCAGCATGAACGCGGGCAGCTCGTAGTACTCGACCTGCGCCAGGTCCGGCGGGTTCCCGGACTTCAGGGCCGCGTGCATCTTCTGGTAGCCGCCGTTGATGTTGGCCGGGATGATCTGGAGCTCGACCTTGATGTCCTCCCGGGTGCGGTTCCACAGCTTCACGGCCCGGTGCAGCGGCACCCAGGTCCAGAACACCAGCCGTACGGGCCCGTCCCCGCGACGCGGCGCCTGCCGGGTCGTCCGGGCCGCGCCCGGCACGTCCGCGCACCCCGCGAGCCCCGCGCCGGCCAGCGCCGAACCGGCGACGGCGGCCCCGCGCAGCGCACTTCTCCGGCTGAGCGTCATGCCCCTCGCCTCCCGCCGTCCGGTGCGCCGTCCCGTGCGCGGGCCGTGCCGGGCCGGGACAGGACGGCCACTCCGGACGGCTCCAGCCGGACCTCGCGCAGCGGCCCGCCGGGCGCGGGCGTCAGCAGGTCCGTCATCGGTTCGGGCAGCGCGACCTCGGCGGCCGCCCCGGAGTGGTTGAGCAGGAACAGGAAGCCGCCGGAGCCGTCGGCCCGTTCGCGGCGCGTGGCCTGCACCCCGTCGGGCAGCCCGGGGAGCACCGGCTCGACGCCCGCGGCCGCCCGTACGGTGTCCATCAGGGCGCGCATGGCGCGCGGTTCGGGTCGGGTCGCCAGGTACCAGACGGTGCCGGCGCCGACCCGGTGGCGGGTGACGGCGGGCCGTCCGGCGAGGGCCGGGTGGTCCTTGCCGAAGACGGCCAGCACCTCGGCGCCCTCCGGCTCGACGGCCTCCGACCACAGGTCGGCCCGGCCGTTGACCCGGCCCTCGAGCGTCACCCGCTCGTCCTCGGCCAGCGGCCAGAACTCCTCCGTGCGCAGCCCCAGCAGCCGCCGCAGCACGCCCGGGTGGCCGCCGGGGTGCACGCGGTCGTGCGGGTCGACGATGCCGGAGAAGAACGAGACGAGCAGGTGCCCGCCGCCCGTCACGTACCCGGTGAGGTGCTCGGCGTCCCGCTCGCTCAGCAGGTACAGGTTCGGCGCGACGAGCAGCCGGTGGCCGGTCAGGTCCGCGTCCGGCGGCAGCACGTCGCAGGCCACGCCCGCCTCGAACAGCGGCCGGTAGTGGCCGAGGGACAGCTCCGTCTGGTTCAGCGTCGACGGGCGGGCCGCCAGCTCCAGCGCCCGCCAGCTGTCCCAGTCGAGCAGCAGCGCCGCCTCCGCCGCCGAGCGGCTGCCCGCGATCTCCGGGACGGACGCCAACTCCCGGCCCAGCTCGGTCACTTCGCGGAAGATCCGGGTGTCGCGGCCGCCGTGCGGGACCATCGCCGAGTGGTACTTCTCGGCCCCGCCCAGCGACTGCCGCCACTGGAAGAACAGCACCGCGTCCGCGCCCTGCGCCACCGCCTGCCAGCTCCACAGCCGCATCAGCCCCGGCGCCTTGGGCCCGTTCCGCGGCCGCCAGTTGACCGCGCCTGGCGCCTGCTCCAGCAGCAGCCAGGGGCGGCCGCCGCCGGCCGAGCGCATCAGGTCGAAGGTGTACCCGGCGCGCACCTCGGGCAGCGGCTCGTGCGGGTCCTGGTAGTAGTCCAGGGACAGCACGTCCTGGTGCGCGGCCCAGGCGAAGGCGTTCACCGGCTTGTGGTTCGGCATCACATTGGTGGTGACGGGGACGTGCGGGGTGACCCGGTCCAGCACCGCCTTCTCGGTCAGGTAGCAGCCGAGCAGCGCCTCGTCGCTGAACCGCAGGTAGTCCAGCTGGTGCGCGGGGTTGGGGAAGGTCGGCGCCGCGCGCGGCGGCAGCACCTGCGCGAAGGAGCCGTACGCCTGCGACCAGAACGCCGTCGACCAGGCCGTGTTGAGCTCCTCGACGGTGCCGTACCGCTCGCGCAGCCAGCGCCGGAACTCCGCGGCCGAGACCTCGCAGAAGCATTGCCGGGTGTGGCAGCCGTACTCGTTCCCGATGTGCCACATCGCCAGCGCCGGATGGTCCGCGTACCGCGTCGCCAGCCGCTCCACCAGCCGCGCCGCGTGCTCCCGGTAGACCGGGCTGGACGGGCAGTAGTGCTGCCGCGAGCCCGGCGACTTCCGGACGCCCTCGGCGTCGACGGGCAGCGTCTCCGGGTGCGCGTGCGACAGCCACGGCGGCGGTGACGCCGTCATCGTGGCCAGGCACACCCGCACCCCGGCGCCCGCGAGGCCGTCCATGACGCGGTCGAACCAGCCGAACTCGTAGCGGCCGGGGGAGGGTTCGGCCTTCGCCCAGGAGAAGATCCCGGCCGTGACCATGGAGACCCCGGCCTCCCGCATCAGCTCCAGGTCCTCGGCCCACACCGGCTCGGGCCACTGCTCGGGGTTGTAGTCACCGCCGTACAGCAGGCCGCCGGTGCCCGGGCTCCACACCCGTCCCCGGCGGTCCCCGACGGCTTCGCCACTGTCGCTGTTCCGGTCAACTGCCATGTGCCGCACACCCCTTGACGGGAAGAACACGCGTGGACTTGATTCATTAATGAGTAATTAATGAGTTCAACGGGGGTCAACCCTCTTGCGGTAACGGGCCGAACCCCTGGAAAGCGGTGAAATCCGGACGAAGTTCCGGAGACGTCAGGGGAAACCGCCGGCACCGGCCGCGCGGCCCCGGGGAGAGGAGCGCGGCGGATGGCGGCCTATCGGGGACGCGGAGTGCACGGCAAGACCGTGGAGGACCTGGGCACCCGCATCGTCTCGGGGCGGATGCCGGAGGGCCACACCCTCGACCTCGCCGCCCTGGAGACCGAACTCGACGTCAGTCTCACCGCGCTCCGCGAGGCCCTGAAGGTCCTCGCCGCCAAGGGCCTCGTCGACGCCCGGCAGCGCCGCGGCACCTACGTCACCCCGCGCGGCCGCTGGAACCTCCTCGACGCGGACGTCATGCGCTGGGAGTTCGCCGCCGCCGGACCGGAACGCGGCGGCGGCCTCCTCCGCGACCTCGCCGAGGTCCGCGCCGCCGTCGAGCCCGCCTGCGCCCGCTCGGCGGCCCTCCGCCGCACCGAGGCCGACCTGGAAGCGCTGGACGGGGCGCTCGCCGCGATGGCCGCCGCGTACGGCGACCCGGCCCGCGCCGTCGAGGCCGACCTCGCCTTCCACCGCGCCCTGTTCGCCGCCTCGCACAACGAACTCCTCGCGCGCATGGACCTGTTCATCGAGGCGGGCCTCGCCCAGCGCGACCGCCTCGTCCACGCGGCCCCGCACGAGGACCCGGTGCCGGTGCACCGCGCCGTCCTCGACGCCGTCCGCGCGCGTGACCCCGAGGCCGCCGAGTCCGCCGTCCGCCGCCTCCTCGCCCAGGCCCGCCGCGACGAGACCCGCCGCGACCCCTGAGCCGGCCCGTCAGGCCGAGGTCTTGTACACGCTCCAGCCCCCGTCGACGACCAGCTCCTGCCCCGTCACATAGGACGCGTCGGCCGACAGCAGGAACGCCACCGCCCCCGCGACCTCCTCGGGCGAACCGTGCCGCCCGGCGACCGTCTGCTCGACCGTCCGCCGCCGGTCCTCCTCGCCGACGCCCTCCCAGGCCCGGGTCCAAACCGGCCCGGGCAGCACGCAGTTGACCCGTACCTCCGGCCCGTACTCGACGGCCAGCTGCCGCCCGAGCCCGGTCAGCCCCGCCTTGGTCGCGGCGTACGCGGGCCGTCCCGGCAGCCCGAAGTGCGCGTGCACCGAGGACATCAGCACCACCGCGCCGCGCCGCTCGCGCAGGTCGTCCAGGCAGGCGCGGAAGCCGAGGAAGGCGCCGGTGAGGTTCACCCCGAGCTGTGCCTCCCACTCGGGCAGCGAGAGCGTGCCCGCCGTCCCCGGCCGCATCAGCGCCGCGTTGCTCACCAGCCCGTCGACGCGGGCGCCGAACCCGTCGTGCGCGGTCCGCAGCACCCGCTCCCAGGCGGGCTCGTCCGTCACGTCCCCCAGCACGCACGCGGCCCGGCCCCCGGCGGCGGTGATCTCCCGCGCCGTACGGTGCCCGCCCGCCTCCTCGTTGTCGAGCAGCACGACCGCCCCGCCCTCGTCGGCGACCCGGTGCGCGACAGCGGCCCCGATCCCGGCCCCGCCCCCGGTCACCACGACGGTACGGTCCGCGAAACGTCCCCAAGCCCCGTCCATGCGCCGCATGCTAGGCCCCGCCGCCGCCTCGCGGCCATGGCGCGCGCCGCCGGTCCACCCGGGAGTGAAGCGGGCGCGGACGGCCGCCCGGCTACGTCGGGATGTTGTCGAACGGGGCCGTCAACTGGCGGAGCAGGCCCGCGAGTTCGGCGCGCTGCGCGGAGGAGAGCTCGACGAGGATGGCGCGCTCCTGGTCGAGGAGGCCGGCCAGCGCCGAGTCGCCCCGGTCCCGGCCCTCGTCGGTGAGGCGTACCAGTACACCGCGCCGGTCGCTGGGGTCGGGCAGCCGCTCGACCAGGCCCTTCTTCGCGAGCCGGTCGATCCGGTTGGTCATGGTGCCCGAGGTGACGAGGGTCTGCGTGAGGAGCTGCCCGGGGGAGAGCTGGTACGGTGCTCCGGCCCGCCGCAGCGCGGTGAGCACGTCGAACTCCCAGGGCTCCAGGTTGTGCTCGGCGAAGGCGATGCGCCGCGCGCGGTCGAGATGGCGCGCGAGCCTGCTGACGCGGCTCAGCACCTCCAACGGTTCCACGTCGAGGTCCGGGCGCTCGCGGCGCCAGGCTGCCACCAGTCGGTCGACCTCGTCCTCCATGCGATCAGTGTAGTAGTTGTGTCGACGTGAAGTCTCTTGACGTCGAGACAAACCGGGGTAGATTCTGCGCCCGTGACCACTTCCGCATGGGATCCGCAGCAGTACCTCCGTCACTCCACACCCCGCACCCGCGCCCTCCGCGACCTCCTCGCCCGCGTCCCCGAACCACCCGGCGCCCCCGCACCCCGCGTCGCCGACCTCGGCTGCGGCCCCGGCGAACCCAGCCGCCACCTCGTCGAACGCTGGCCCGCGGCCCGCGTCACCGGCTACGACAGCTCACCCGCCATGCTCGACGAGGCCCGCGCCCACGCGGGACCCACCACCGGCGGCGGCAGCCTCGACTTCGCCCCGGCCGACATCGCCGACTGGCGCCCCGCCACGGATTCCGTCGACCTGATCTTCTCCAACGCGGCCTTCCACTGGGTGCCCGAGCACCCCCGCCTCTTCCCCGCCTGGATCGACGCGCTCCCGCCCGGCGGCGTCCTCGCCTTCCAGGTCCCCGGCAACGACGGTGCCGCCTCCCACACCCTCCTCGACGAACTGCGCGACTCCCCGCGCTGGCGCGCCCGCCTCGGCACCCGGCACGACGAAGCCCCGCACCGCGCCACCGTCCTCGACCCCGCCGGCTACTTCGCCACCCTCGCCCCGCTCGGCTGCGAGGTCGACACCTGGGAGACCACCTACCTGCACCTGCTCCCCGGCGAGGACGCCGTACTGGAGTGGACCAAGGGCACCACCCTCCGCCCCGTCCTCACCCTCCTCGAAGACGACCCCGAAACCCGCGAGGCCTTCCTCGCCGACTACCTCACCGCCCTCCGCACCGCCTACCCCACCACCCCCCACGGCACCCCGTTCCCCTTCCGCCGCATCTTCACGGTGGCGCGGAAGCGGGGGTGACGGGGGTGGCCTCTTTCGGGTGAGGTGACGGCTTTTCCCCGTCCGGGCAGGCGGCAGGGTCATAGCGTCAATGCTATGAACTGGGGTACCGTCGAACTCGAGCCTGAGGTCTCGTCATGGCTCGAGAGCCTGGACGACAAGCACTGGGCCCAGGCGCTGATGCACCTGGACCTGCTGGAGGCCTACGGCGTTCACCTGGGAGAGCCTTACACCCGACAGCTCGACGGGAAGCTCCGTGAACTGCGCTTCTACTGCGGCGGTCAGCGGATGCGCATCTCGTACTGGATCGCTCCCCACCGGCGCATCGTTCTGCTCACGGTCTTCCCCAAGACGCGGATGCGGGAGTTCGCCGAGGTGGAGCGGGCGCGGCAGGCCATGAAGCGTTGCCAGGCAGAGGGGCACACGGCGGAGGAGGAACAGCAGTGACGGAGAAGCGCAGGACCACCGGCCTGGCCGAGGCCCGGCGGGCCCGGCCGATCACGGCGGAGATCGAGGAGGAGTACGCGGCCGCGCGGCTCCGCTTCGAGCTCGGCTCCACCGTCCGCACCCGTCGGCTCGAACTCGGGCTCTCGCAGGAGGAGTTGGGACGGCGGGCGCAGATGACGCAGTCCGCCGTCGCGCGGTTCGAGGGGGGCGGGACGGTGCCCAGCATCCCGGTGCTGGACCGGCTGGCCCGCGCCCTGGAGCTCGACCTGCACGTGGCGATGTCCCCCCGCGGAACGGCGACGGCCTGAGGCGGCCGTCCCGTCCCCCTGGTCAGGCGCGGCGGTGGCCGATGAGGCGGGGTTTGGCCTCGAGGCCGTCGAGGCCGTGCCAGGCGAGGTTCACCAGGTGCGCGGCGACCTCGGCCTTCTTGGGCTTGCGGACGTTCAGCCACCACTGTCCGGTGAGGGCGACCATGCCCACCAGGGCCTGCGCGTACAGCGGGGACAGCTTCGGGTCGAAGCCGCGGGACTTGAACTCCCGGCCGAGGATGTCCTCGACCTGGGTCGCGATGTCGCTGATCAGCGAGGCGAAGGTGCCCGTCGACTGGGCGACGGGCGAATCGCGGACGAGGATGCGGAAGCCGTCGGTGTACTGCTCGATGTAGTCGAGCAGCGCGAACGCGGCCTGCTCCAGCAGCTCCCTCGGGTGACCGCCGGTGAGCGCGCCGGTCACCATGTCCAGCAGCTGCCGCATCTCACGGTCCACGACGACCGCGTACAGCCCTTCCTTGCCGCCGAAGTGCTCGTACACCACCGGCTTCGAGACCCCGGCCTTCGCCGCGATCTCCTCGACCGACGTGCCCTCGAAGCCGCGTTCGGCGAAGAGAGTGCGGCCGATGTCCAGCAGCTGTTCCCGCCGCTCCTTGCCGGTCATGCGGCGGCGCGTACGCTTTTCCTTCTTCGCGCTGTTGGCGTTGCTGTCGTCGGTCGGCACGGACACCATCATGCCGCGTCGGCCGCGGGCTCCTTGCGGCGGGAGTCGATACGCGAGGCCTTCGGCCAGCGCACGTCGTACGCCCAGCCCGCGCGCTCGAACCAGCGGATCAGCCGCGCGCTGGAATCGATCTGCCCGCGCTCGACGCCGTGCCGCGCGCACGTCGGGTCCGCGTGGTGCAGGTTGTGCCAGGACTCGCCGCAGGAGAGGACGGCCAGCCACCACACGTTGCCCGAGCGGTCACGGGACTTGAAGGGCCGCTTGCCGACCGCGTGGCAGATCGAGTTGATCGACCACGTGACGTGGTGCAGCAGCGCGACCCGCACCAGCGAGCCCCAGAAGAACGCCGTCAGCGCCCCCTGCCAGGACATCGTCACCAGCCCGCCGACCAGCGGCGGCAGCAGCAGCGAGACGGCCGTCCACAGCACGAACTGCCGCGAGACGCGGCGGATCACCGGGTCCTTGACCAGGTCGGGCGCGTACTTGTGCTGCGGGGTCTGCTCCTCGTCGAACATCCAGCCGACGTGCGCCCACCACAGGCCCTTCAGCAGCGCGGGCACCGTCTCCCCGTACCGCCACGGCGAGTGCGGATCGCCCTCCGCGTCCGAGAACTTGTGGTGCTTGCGGTGGTCGGCGACCCAGCGGACCAGCGGGCCCTCGACGGCCATCGAGCCCATCACCGCGAGCGCGATCCGCAGCGGGCGCTTCGCCTTGAACGAGCCGTGCGTGAAGTAGCGGTGGAAACCGATGGTGATGCCGTGGCAGCCGATGAAGTACATCGCCACCATCAGGCCGAGGTCCAGCCAGCTCACGCCCCAGCCCCACGCCAGCGGCACCGCGGCCAGCAGCGCCACGAACGGGAGGGTGATGAAGAGCAGCAGCGTGATCTGTTCGACGGAGCGGCGCTTCTCGCCGCCCAGCGTCGCGGACACCTGGGACGGGTCGGGGAGCTTCTGCCTGTCGTCGGAGGCGCCGTCGGAGCCGCCGCCTGGGGACGGCTCCCGGGCACTGTCGAGCAAGTCCGGGCTTGTGGTCATGGGGTTCCTCGTCGATACGGAGGGGGGACGGATCTTCGCGGGCCACGGCCGTGAGCCGAGCGGAGCTACGGGACCGTAACCTACGGCTTCGTAAGTATGGCAGCCCTCACACGCGTAGCAAGGGGGGTTCGGGGGATACGTAACTGTGGTCACCCATCGGACGGCACCGATGCCCCCGAGCAGGGCGACCTATCCTGGGAAGCGTCGGACAGCGCGGTCCGCACCCGCCAGAGCGCAGCGGCACCGGGAGCATGCTGCGCAGAGCCACAAGCCGCTGAGCCGAAACGCTCGGACCCGCCCGTACACAGCCCGGACCTGCCCTCGCCGGCCGGGACCGGACGGGAAGCCGAGACGCCGAGAACGCCGCAAGGAGCCGCACCTGTGAGCAGTGCCGACAGCCACCAGCACCGGGCCGCCGGATCCGCACCCGTCACCGGGTCCACCGACGAGGCCGACCCCTCCGCGCTCCGTGCGGACATCCGCCGCCTCGGGGACCTCCTCGGCGAGACCCTCGTACGCCAGGAGGGCTCCGAACTCCTCGACCTCGTCGAGCGCGTGCGCGCCCTGACCCGCAGCGACGGCGACGCCGCCGCAGCCCTGCTCGCGAAGACCGACCTGGCCACCGCCAGCAAGCTCGTCCGGGCCTTCTCCACCTACTTCCACCTGGCCAACGTCACCGAGCAGGTGCACCGCGGACGCGAACTGCGCGCCCGCCGCTCGGCCGAGGGCGGCAACCTCGCCCGCACCGCCGACATGCTCAAGGACGCCGACCCCGAGCACCTCGCCGAGACCGTCCGCAACCTCGGCGTGCGCCCCGTCTTCACCGCGCACCCCACCGAGGCAGCCCGCCGCTCCGTCCTCACCAAGCTCCGCAAGATCGCCGAACTGCTGGAGCAGACCGACCCGGCCGAGCGGCGCCGCACCGACCTCCGCATCGCCGAGAACGTCGACCTCATCTGGCAGACCGACGAACTCCGCGTCGCCCGCCCCGAGCCCGCCGACGAGGCCCGGAACGCGATCTACTACCTCGACGAGCTGCACGCCGGCGCCGTCGGCGACGTCCTGGAGGACCTCGCCGCCGAACTCGACCGCGCCGGCGCCCCGTTGCCCACAGGCACCCGCCCCCTCACCTTCGGCACCTGGATCGGCGGCGACCGCGACGGCAACCCCAACGTCACCCCCCAGGTCACCTGGGACGTCCTGCTGCTCCAGCACGAGCACGGCATCACCGACGCGCTGGAACACGTCGACGAACTCCGCGGCGCCCTCTCCAACTCCATCCGCAACAGCGGCGCCACCGACGAACTCCTCGCCTCCCTGGAGGCCGACCTCGACGCGCTGCCCGAGATCAGCCCCCGCTACAAGCGGCTCAACAGCGAGGAGCCGTACCGCCTCAAGGCCACCTGCGTACGGCAGAAGCTCCTCAACACCCGCGAGCGGCTCGCCTCCGACATCCCGCACGTCCCCGGACGCGACTACCTCGGCACCGGTGAACTCGTCGCCGACCTGACCGTCCTCCAGCGGTCCCTGCGCGAACACCGCGGCGAACTCGTCGCCGACGGCCGCCTGGAGCGCATCCTGCGCACCCTCGCCGCCTTCGGCCTCCAGCTCGCCACCATGGACGTCCGCGAACACGCCGAGGCCCACCACCACGCCCTCGGCCAGCTCTTCGACCGGCTCGGCGAGGAGTCCTGGCGCTACACCGACATGCCCCGCGACTACCGCGAGCGGCTCCTCGCCCGCGAACTGCGCGCCCGCCGCCCGCTGTCCCCGCCGCACGCCCCGCTCGACGAGGCAGGCGCCCGGACGCTCGGCGTCTTCCACACCGTCCGCAAGGCCCTCGACACCTTCGGGCCCGAGGTCATCGAGTCGTACATCCTCTCCATGTGCCAGGGCGCCGACGACGTGTTCGCCGCCGCCGTCCTCGCCCGCGAGGCCGGACTGATCGACCTGCACGCCGGCTGGGCCCGCATCGGCATCGTCCCGCTGCTGGAGACCACCGACGAGCTGAAGATCGCCGACGAGCTCCTCGACGCGATGCTCTCCGACCCCTCCTACCGCAAGCTCGTCTCGCTCCGCGGCGACCTGCAGGAGGTCATGCTCGGCTACTCCGACTCCTCCAAGTTCGGCGGCATCACCACCTCCCAGTGGGAGATCCACCGCGCCCAGCGCCGGCTCCGCGACGTCGCCCACCGGCACGGCGTACGGCTGCGCCTCTTCCACGGCCGCGGCGGCACCGTCGGCCGCGGCGGCGGCCCCACCCACGACGCGATCCTCGCCCAGCCCTGGGGCACCCTGGAGGGCGAGATCAAGGTCACCGAGCAGGGCGAGGTCATCTCCGACAAGTACCTCGTGCCGTCCCTCGCCCGCGAGAACCTCGAACTCACCGTCTCCGCCACCCTCCAGGCGTCCGCGCTGCACACCGCGCCCCGCCAGTCCGACGAGGCACTGGCCCGCTGGGACGCCGCGATGGACACCGTCTCCGACGCCTCGCACGCCGCCTACCGGCAGCTCGTGGAGGACCCGGACCTGCCCGCGTACTTCTTCGCCTCCACCCCCGTCGACCAGCTCGCCGAACTCCACCTCGGCTCCCGCCCCTCCCGCCGCCCCGACAGCGGCGCCGGGCTCGACGGACTCCGCGCCATCCCCTGGGTGTTCGGCTGGACCCAGTCCCGGCAGATCGTCCCCGGCTGGTTCGGCGTCGGCAGCGGCCTCAAGGCCGCCCGCGAGGCAGGACTCGACACCGTTCTCGAAGAGGCCTACGAGCACTGGCACTTCTTCCAGAACTTCCTCTCCAACGTCGAGATGACGCTGGCCAAGACCGACCTGCGGATCGCCCAGGCATACGTCGACACCCTGGTGCCCGAGGAGCTCAAGCACGTCTTCGACACCATCCGGGCCGAGCACGAACTCACCGTCGCCGAGGTCCTCCGCATCACCGGCGAACGGGAACTCCTCGACGCCGACCCGGTGCTCAAGCAGACCTTCGCCATCCGCGACGCCTACCTCGACCCGATCTCGTACCTCCAGATCAGCCTGCTGCACCGGCAGCGCGAGGCCGCCAAGGCGCAGGAGGAACCCGACCAGACCCTCAGCCGCGCCCTGCTGCTGACCGTCAACGGCGTCGCCGCCGGCCTCCGCAACACCGGCTGACGCGCGCGGCGCGCAAAAGCGGCGGGGCCCCGGGGAGTCACCGACTCCCCGGGGCCCCGCCGCATCCACGGCTCAACTCCCGTGCGCGCGCGAGCGCTTCACCGGGCTCAGAACGTCAGCAGCGCCCAGGCCGCCGCCATCGAGGCCGCACCCAGCAGCCCCATCGACCACGCCGTACGCCGCATCCGCAGACCGCCCGCCACCACCAGCGAGGCCAGCAGCAGCGAACCACCGAACGGCACCCAGGCGTACAGCACGCCCGCCATGTCCCGGCGGACCACCTCGTTCGTGCCCGGACGCAGCGCCACCTCCAGCGTCTCGCCCGGACGCCCCGACACCGACTCGCCGATCGTCACCTCGTGCCGCTCCTCGGGCGGCGCACCGCCCGTCGCGTCACCGGGGAAGTACCGGCCGGTGCACACGTCACCGCCGCAGTCCTCGATCCGGACCGTCCCCGTCCGCTCGCCGAACATCGCCGGCTCCGCCGCACGCCAGGACGTCCACAGCCCCGCGCACACCAGCATCAGCGCGATCAACGCCATCAGCAGCGCCTTCGCGAGCAACAGCACACCGAACAGCCCCTCCCCGGCCCGTCGGGTACGGCTGCGCTTGCTGGATGTTCGGGATGGCATGTCCGCGATCCTTCGTGAAGAAACAGTGGACGGTCAACCTCCGCATCCCGCTTGCCAGGGATGACGCACTATCGGCGCTTTCACGCCTTCTCGGCCGGTTCACCCACCACCGCGACCACGAACTCCCCGCACCGTCTCACGAGTTGTACGTCGACTGCGCCCGCTCCAGACCGTCCACGATCAACGACTCCACCGCGTCCGCAGCCCGGTCCACGAAGTAGTCCAGTTCCTTCCGCTCCGCCGACGAGAAATCCTTCAGCACGTAATCCGCCACCGGCATCCGCCCCGGCGGACGCCCCACACCGAACCGCACCCGGAAATACTCCCGGCCCAGCGACTTCGACAGCGACCGCAGACCGTTGTGCCCGTTGTCCCCGCCGCCCCGCTTCAGCCGCAACACCCCGTAATCGATGTCGAGTTCGTCATGCACCACCACGATCCGCTCCAGCGGCACCTTGTAGAAGTCCCGCAGCGCCGTCACCGGACCGCCCGACAGATTCATGAACGACATCGGCTCCGCCAGCACCACCCGCGTACTCGAAACCCCCGGAGCCCCCACCCGGCCCTCCAGCACCCGCGCCCGCGCCTTGTGCGTCTTGAACTTCCCGCCCATCCGCGACGCCAGCAGATCCGTCACCATGAAACCCACGTTGTGCCGGTTCCCCGCGTACTCCGCACCCGGATTCCCCAGCCCCACCACGAGCCACGGCCCCGACGCGTCCCCGCCGTTCACCTCAGCCATCCCGCACAGACCCCAATCCACACCGGCCCGCGCACCCACGCGCGGACACACGCCCACACATACACGACTGCCGCCGCGCACCCCTGGCACGCGACGGCAATCGCAACAAAACGACGGCGGAAGCCGGGAATTACTCCCCGGAACCCTCGCCCTCGGCGGCCTCGGCAGCCGGCTCCTCGGCCTGCGCGGCCAGAACCTGGATCACGACGTCGTCGGCCTCGACGGCCAGCGTCGTGCCCTTCGGCAGCTGCACGTCCTTTGCGTAGACCGTGTCACCCGCGGCCAGACCGTCGACGGAAACCGTCACCGTCTCCGGGATGTGCGTCGCCTCGGCCTCGACCGGCAGCGTGTTCAGCGCGTGCTCCAGCAGGTGCTGACCCGGGGCCAGCTCGCCCTCGACGTGGATCGGCACGTCGACGGTGACCTTCTCGCCCTTCTTCACGACGAGCAGGTCCGCGTGGAGCAGGAAGCTGCGGATCGCCTCACGCTGGACGTCCTTCGGGATCACCAGCTCCTTGCGGCCCTCGATGTCCAGGTTGATCAGGACGTTCGGGGTCTTCAGGGCCATCATCATGTCGTAGCGCGGCAGCGCGACGTGGACCGGCTCGGCGCCGTGACCGTAGATGACCGCGGGCATCTTGTCCTCGCGACGGAGACGGCGGGCAGCGCCCTTGCCGAACTCCTTGCGGACCTCTGCCGTGAGATTGACGTCAGCCATGGCTGCGCTCCTCGTAGTAGAAAACGAACTGCGGTGTCACTCGGTCCGTCCACGACAGACCAGCTACGAAGAGCGCGCGTCGATAACGGATACGCCGAAAGCCGTGCGATACACGCACGAACGGCCTCCCTCGCCGAGCGACCTCATGAGTCTACTCGGCGAGGAAGGCCGCCGAAAAATCGATCAACCGGGCGGAAGCCTCAGGCGTCGTCGCCCTCGAACAGGCTCGTCACCGAACCGTCCTCGAAGACCTCACGCACCGCACGCGCGATCGTCGGCGCCATCGACAGCACCGTGATCTTGTCCAGCTCCAGCTCGTTCGGCGTCGGCAGCGTATTCGTGAACACGAACTCGCTCACCTTCGAGTTCTTCAGCCGGTCCGCCGCCGGACCCGACAGCACACCGTGCGTCGACGTCACGATGACGTCCTCCGCACCGTTCGCGAACAGCGCGTCCGCCGCGGCGCAGATCGTGCCACCGGTGTCGATCATGTCGTCGACCAGGACACACACCCGGCCCTCGACATCACCCACGACCTCGTGCACCGTCACCTGGTTCGCCACGTCCGGGTCACGCCGCTTGTGCACGATCGCCAGCGGAGCACCCAGCCGGTCCGCCCAGCGGTCCGCGACCCGCACCCGGCCCGCGTCCGGAGACACCACCGTCAGCTTGTTCCGGTCCACCTTCGCGCCCACGTAGTCCGCCAGGATCGGCAGCGCGAACAGGTGGTCCACCGGGCCGTCGAAGAAGCCCTGGATCTGGTCCGTGTGCAGATCCACCGTGAGAATCCGGTCCGCACCCGCCGTCTTCAGCAGATCCGCCATCAGCCGCGCCGAAATCGGCTCACGGCCACGGTGCTTCTTGTCCTGCCGGGCATATCCGTAGAACGGAACAATCACCGTGATACTCCGCGCGGAAGCACGCTTCAGCGCATCGATCATGATGATCTGCTCCATGATCCACTTATTGATCGGAGCCGTGTGGCTCTGCATCAAAAAGCAGTCCGCACCACGGGCAGACTCCTGAAAACGAACGTAGATCTCGCCGTTCGCGAAGTCGAAGGCCTTGGTCGGGACCACATCGATACCCAGCTGCTCTGCGACCTCCTCCGCCAATTCGGGGTGGGCGCGGCCGGAGAAGAGCATCAGCTTCTTCTCGCCGGTCGTCTTGATCCCGGTCACTGCACTGTCTCCTTGCGTTCCGCTGCGCGTCCGTGCTTCTTTACCGTACGCCCCGCCCGGCGGGACCGTGTACCCACCAGCGACGAGACGAAGACCATCAACCGGCCCGCCCGGGCCCCTCGTCCGAACCCTCGGGCCGCTGCTCACCGGCGCCCTGCGCCGCCTGCGCCGCCGCACTTCCCGGCCGCTTCCGCGCCACCCAGCCCGCGATATTGCGCTGCTGACCACGCGCCACAGCCAGCGAACCCGCCGGCACATCCTTCGTGATCACGGAACCCGCAGCCGTGTAGGCGCCGTCCCCGACCGTGACCGGAGCCACAAACATGTTGTCCGCCCCCGTGCGGCAATGTGACCCGATCGTCGTCCGGTGCTTGTCCACACCGTCATAGTTCACGAACACCGAAGCCGCACCGATGTTGCTGTGCTCACCGATCGACGCGTCACCCACATACGACAGATGCGGAACCTTCGTACCGTCCCCGATCTCCGCATTCTTGATCTCGACGAAACTCCCCGCCTTCGCCGACTCACCCAGCACCGTTCCCGGACGCAGATACGCGAACGGACCCACCGAAGTCCCCGCACCGATACGCGCACCCTCCGTGACGGAATTGCGCACCTTCGCCCCGGCGCCCACCACGGTGTCCTCGACCCGCGAATGCGGACCCACCACCGAATCGGCGCCCAGATGCGAAGCACCCAGCACCTGCGAACCCGGCTCCACCACCGCGTCCGGCTCGTACGTCACCGACACGTCCAGCCACGTCGACGCCGGGTCCACCACCGTCACGCCCGCCAGCATCGCGTCCTCGACCAGACGCTCGTTCAGCATCCGCCGCGCCGCGGACAGCTGCACACGGTTGTTGATCCCCGCGATCTCCCGGTGGTCCCCCGCCACCGAAGCACCCACCCGGTGCCCGGCCCCGCGCAGAATCCCCAGCACGTCCGTCAGGTACTCCTCGCCCTGCGAGTTGTCCGTCCGCACCTTGCCCAGCGCCTCGGCCAACAGCCGCCCGTCGAAGGCGAACACACCCGAATTGATCTCACGGAGCGCCCGCTGCGCGTCCGACGCGTCCTTGTGCTCCACGATCGCCGTCACCACACCGCTGTCCGGGTCGCGCACGATGCGCCCGTAACCCGTCGCGTCCGGCACCTCGGCCGTCAGCACCGTCACCGCGTTCTTGTCCTGCACGTGCGTCTCCGCCAGCGCGCGCAGCGTCTCGCCCCGCAGCAGCGGAGTGTCACCGCACGTCACGATCACCGTGCCGTCCAGCGCCGCACCGGAGCCGGCCAGCTCCTCCAGCGCCGTCCGCACCGCGTGGCCCGTACCGCGCTGCTCGTGCTGCACGGCCGTGCGCACCTGGGCGTCGCACTCGGCGAGATGCGCGGTCACCCGCTCACGGGCATGACCGACGACGACCACGAGGTGCTCGGGGTCCAGGGTGCGGGACGCGGCCACGACGTGACCGACCAGGGAACGGCCGCAGATGTCGTGCAGAACCTTCGGAGTCGCCGACTTCATGCGGGTGCCCTCACCCGCTGCGAGTACGACGACGGCTGCCGGGCGATTGGCGCTCACGGGGGTGCCCTTCGGCTACTGGGGGTTCGGGGGGCTGACACCCGCAGGATACCGGGGGGTCGCGACCCGAAGAGGAGGGGCGGGAGGAGCGGCCGGCCCGTCCGGCGAAGCCGCCCGGCGTACGGGGGCGCGCGGGGGGCCGGGGAACGACGAAGGGTCCCGGCTCGGTGTGAGCCGGGACCCGAACTTTGGCACTGCTCCCCCGCCAGGACTCGAACCTGAACCAACTTATCCAAAGTAAGTCGTGCTGCCCATTACACCACGGGGGATGGTAAAGCCGACCGAAACGGACATTTTGTCAGTCCGGTCGAGGTGCCGCCCCTACTATGCCGCACCACCAGCCTTCGATGCGACGATACAGATCGGCTCCTTGCAGAACTCCTACGGTCAGACAGCCCCGGTAGTTCTCGCCGGTGTTCTTGCGCACCGTTTTCGGGTTGTGCTTCTTCAATGTCGTCTTGAGCAACTGATGCCGGTCGATGCCGACTTCCCGGGCCCAGAACTCCTCCGCCGTCGCGACCTCCGCGTACTCGTGGATCATCACCGTGAAGCGCAGGCGGTCTCGCGCCACCCCCAGCAGGTCCAGCCAGGCCAGGAAGACCTTGATCATCCCCGGGTCGCTGTTGACGAAGACGACGCGCTCGCGCCTCCGGTACGGCTTGCTCTTCGCCCCCTCCGACCAGTACAGCCCCACCCCGATCAGGAAGAGCTCGCGGTCGGTCAGTTCGCCGATCTCGTCGTGGGCGGCCGCCGTGGTGCGGCGGCGTTCGGTCTCGCGGAGGGCCGCCTCGTGTTCCCAGCGCTTCGTGGCCGCGAGGCGGGCCTGTTCCTGCCGGTCCCGGCGGGGCGGGGGTTTGGGGAGGTCGCGGACCCAGAGGGAGACGGAGCCCTTCGAGACGCCGAGTTCCAGCTCGATCTCGTCGTAGGTCAGGCCCGCGCGGCGGAGTTCGCGGGCGCGGGTGCGTTGGGCGTCCTTGGCGTTGGGGCGGCGGGTCCAGTCCGGTGGGGGTTCGCCGCGCAGGAGGCGGTTGAGGAGGTCGTTGTTGCCGATCTTGAGGTGGTCGCGGATGCGGCGGCGGCTGAGGCCCTGGCGGCGGAGGGCGACGGCCCGGTCGCGGAGTTCTTCGTGGTGGGCGGCGGGGGCCGGTACGTCGGGGGTCATGGGGGACAGCGTCGTCGCACAGAGGTCCGGTGGGTGCGAAAATGCTGTCGATTCACCGGTTCGAGGGGATGTGTGAGGTTCCGCTGCGGAATGGGGTCGAAGCTGCTTGTGGGGCGGAATGCCGAGTTCGGGCCCTCTCCGGAGAGGGGTGGCGTGGCCGGTCGTACGCTGGGCGGTATGACCGAGACGGGGGATGGCCGGGCCGTCGGAGCGGCCGCCGAGGGCGGCGGGCCGCTGTGGTGGGAGCGGCGGCGTGGTGCGGCGCTGGATGTCTCCCTGGCGGTGGCGTCGGCGGGGGAGTGCGGCTGGCAGGGCGTGGGTTTCGCCGAGGAGGCGGGGCTTCCGGTGTGGGCCGGGGTCGTGCTGGGCGTGGTCGTCGGGTCGGTGCTGGTGCTGCGGCGTCGCTGGCCGGTGGCCGTGGTGCTGGTGGCGATCGCGGTGACGCCGACGGAGATGGGTTTCCTGCTCGGCGTGGTGGGCCTGTACTCGCTGGCGGCCTCGGACGTGCCGCGGCGGATCATCGCGTTGCTGTCGGGGATGCAGGCGGTGGGCACGCTGGTGATCACCTTTGTGCGGATGCATCAGAGCATGGGGCGGGACCCGGATTTCGATCCGCCGTCGTGGCTGATTCCGCTGGTGTCGGTGGTGATGTCGCTGGGTCTGTCGGCGCCGCCGGTGCTGCTGGGTCTGTACGTGGGGGCGCGGCGGCGGCTGGTGGAGTCGCTGCGGGAGCGGGCGCAGGGGCTGGAGGGTGAGCTGGCGCTGCTGGCCGAGCGTGCGGAGGAGCGGGCCGAGTGGGCGCGGAGTGAGGAGCGGCACCGGATCGCGCGGGAGATGCACGACGTGGTGGCGCACCGGGTGTCGTTGATGGTGGTGCACGCGGCGGCGTTGCAGGCGGTGGCGTTGAAGGACCCGGAGAAGGCGTCGAAGAACGCGCAGCTGGTGGGGGACATGGGGCGGCAGGCGCTGTCGGAGCTGCGGACGATGCTGGGTGTGCTGCGGGCGGACGAGATGGACGGTGCGGAGGCGGAGGGCGCCGGTGCGTCCGGTGGGGGGCGTGCGTCGGGGGCGTCGGAGGTTCCGGCGCGGCTGGCGGAGTTCGCGGCGTCGTCCTCGGGCCGGGGTGCGGGGGCTTCGGGCGGTGCCGAGGGGCAGTCCGGGGGTCCGGCCGGGGGTGCGGACGTTCCGGGGGAGGTTGCCGGTGAGGGGGACGGTGAGGTGGCCGGGCCTTCGCTGGAGGAGCTGGATGTGCTGGTGGGGCAGTCGCGTACGGCGGGGATGGTGGTGGATTTCTCGGTGGAGGGGGAGCCGAGGTGCTATGCGGCCGCGGTGGAGCAGACGGCGTTCCGGGTGGTGCAGGAGGCGTTGACGAACGTGCACAAGCACGCGGCGGGGGCGCGGGCGCGGGTGCGGCTGGCGCACCGTGCGGGCGAGGTCGCGGTGCAGGTGGAGAACGAGCCGCCGGGTGAGGGTGCCGGTGCCGGGGACGCGGGGCTGCCGAGCGGCGGCAACGGTCTGGTCGGTATGCGGGAGCGGGTGACGTCGCTGGGCGGCGGTTTCGTCTCGGGGGCGACGGACGCCGGGGGGTTCCGGGTGTCGGCGGTGATCCCGGACCGCGGCTGAGGCGGGGGCGTCCTCCGCCCGTCAGGTGTCCGCGGGCAGCGTGAGCCGGGTGGGCTGGTTGCCGGTGATGAGGGCGGAGAGGGCGGTGTCGAAGTCGGGGCCGAGGTACCAGTCGCCGGTGTGGTCGATGCTGTAGACGCGGCCGCGGGTGTCGGTGCAGACGAGGGCTCGGCTGTCGCGTTCGGTGCCGAGGGGGCAGATGCCGGTGCCGAGGGTGCGTCCGAGGTCGGAGAGGGTGCGGGCCGCGTGCAGCGCGGGCAGCGGGTCGACGCGGAGCGTGACGGGGGCGATGTGGCGGCCGGGGCCCGTGGGGGCGATGTCGAGGGTGCCGAACTCGGCCCAGACCTCGACGGCGGCGGGGAAGACGGCGTGGGTGTGGCCGGCGGGGGTGGTGTGTTCGCGGAGGACGTCGGCCCAGTGCTCGGCCTGCCGTATGTCCCAGCGTCCGGGGTGCCAGCCCGCGGCGTTGAGCGCGTCGTCGACGGCGACGGGGAAGCGGGTGGAGCTGCGGTCGGGGGACGGGCTCAACGGGTCTCCTCCTGCGGGTGTTCGGGGTGGGGTCCTGGGTCGACCGCGCGGACGCCGAAGTGGTGGAGCAGGGCGGTGCAGGAGCGGCAGGGGGCTGCGTAGGCGCCGTGCAGGGGGTCGCCGTCCTCGCGGATGTGGCGGGCGGTGATCTTCCCGTGCTTGAGGGCGCGCTTGGCCTCGTTGTGGGTGAGCGGCTTGGGTTTGGCTGGTTTCTTGCCGCCGCGTTTTCCGGTCTTGCCGCCTTTGCCGCCCTTGTTGGCGCGTTCCTCCTCGGTGGCGGTGAGGAAGCGGGACAACAGGACGGTCTCGGCGCAGCGTCCGGTGTACCGCTCGCGGCGTTCGGCGGTGAGGGTGTCGAGGAAGTCCTGCACGAGGGGGTGGGCCGGGGGTGGCTGGTCGGCCTTGCTGCCGGTGCAGGTGAGGGTCTCGCCGCGGACGGAGAGGGCGGCGGCGATCGCGGGCAGGATGCCGTCGCGGCGCTGGTGGAGGGTGGGCGCCTGGTCGTCGGCCGCGGTCCAGCCGACGCGGGGGTCCTGCGCGGCGGGGTGGGGGATGCTGCCCGGCGCGGGGGACTGCGCGGCGGGTGCGGTGTCCAGCGGTGCGGTGTTCATTGGCGCTTCCTCCCCGCGCGGCCCCTTCTGCCGTGTGTGCGGTGTGTGTCGTGTGTGCCGGTTGTGTGCGGTACTTGCCGTGGGGCGGGGCCAAGTATGCAGTGTGCGGTACGAGTCGATCATGCCGCCGGTCGTGTCACGGCTCCGTGACGGATTCCGTGCGGGGCCGGAACGTGCCGTACCGGCGCCGGTGTTCCGTGGCGGGGGCCCAAGTGGGCCCGTACGGCGTGCGCGTGGGGCGGGAGGGGGCGCGGCCGGTTGTGGGGGCGTGCGGGCGGCGCTCACGGGGGCTCGTGGGGCGTGCTCCGGGCGGGAGTTGGGCCGGAGGCGGGAGCGCCGGGAAACGGTGGGGCGCGGGGTTCGCGGAGGGGGTGTGGGGTCTGCCGAGGTGCGATGACCGGCCCATGACGTACGGCATAGGCTGTGCGGAACCATCGGATGCAGCAGGGGGCTACCGCCATGACGTCAGGTCGGCTCGGGCCGGAGGCACCTCCCGGCCCCTCGGGCCGCGGGACGGCCGCGCCACCGAACCGGGCCTATGCCGGACAGGTGGTGAATTTTCCCGACCCGGTGCGCCGGGCCCGGCACACGCGGGGTGTGCGGGTGGACGAGGCGGGCTTTCCCGACTTCTCCCCGTACGCGCGCGCGGCGGCCGAGGTGGCGGAGCCGCCCGAGGGCTTCGGCGGTGACGAACTCCGCCTGACGGACTACGTGTCGGCGAACGCGGCCCTGCACGCGACGGGTCACGAGCTGTGGACGGACCTGCCGCCGGTGGCCACCCCGCACGGCTGGACGTGGCACCACGTGGCGGGCGGCCGCCGCATGGAGCTGGTCCCGGTGGAGGTCAAGGCGCTGCTGCGGCACCACGGCGGGCTGGCGACGACGGCGGTGGACCACGACAAGGGCGGCACGCGGCCGTTGCAGGAGACGCGTCCGGTGCACTTCGAGGTGCCGCACGGGGTGGCGGTGAGCGAGGAGGCGGTGCTGGACGCGGAGGAACGTCTCGGCTACCGGCTGCCCGGCGCGTACCGCGACTTCCTGAAGGCCGCGGGCGGTTGCGCCCCGCGCGGGGTGGCGCTGGACGCGGAGCTGGGGCTGCTGGTGGACCAGCCGTTCCTCACCGTGCGCGACGACCCCGCGGTGAACGACCTGGTGTACGTGAACAAGTGTCTGCGTGACCATCTGACGAAGGACTACCTGGGCGTCGGTTTCGTGCAGGGCGGCCTGGTGGCGGTGAAGGTGCGGGGCGAGGCGCTGGGTTCGGTCTGGTTCTGCGCGTTCGACGACGCCAAGGACCGGGACGGGCTGGACGTGCGGCAGCGGGTCGAGCTGCTGCTGCGGCCCTGCGGCGCGGACTTCGACGACTTCCTGCTGCGGCTCGCGGGCAATCCGCCCGAGCTGGAGACCGTGGCGAACCTGATGGTGGACGGCGGCTTCGCGCGCGCCGTCCAGGTGTGAGCGGTGTGTGAGGTGGACGGACGATGGTGACCTTCGCACAGGCGCAGGAGCGTGCGGAGCGCTGGGCGAACGCCGAGGTGACGGCGTTCCAGCGGCGCGAGGTGCGGGTGCGGGAGTTCGATCTCGGCTTCGTCGCGTGGGCGGAGGACCGCGAGGACGGCCCGACGACGGACGGCGGCCGGACGCGGCTGGTGATCGCGCGCGACACCGGTGACATGACGCTCTGGCCGGCCCTGCCGGTCGGCGAGGTCATCCGCCGCTACGAGGAGGAGTACGGCCCGGCCCCCGCCCCCGCCGAGCCGGAGGGCGGCGTGTTCGCCCGCCCCGTGGACCTGGAGGCGACCTCTTTCCTGCTGACCCCGCCGGAATGGCTCCAGGAGGCGGCCGACCAGCGCGGTGGTCAGGAACCGGCGGGCGGTCCTGCTGCTGCGGACGCCAACGGCCCGGCGGGCGCCGGCAGTTCAACGGATTCGGAGCCCGAGGGCATCGAGGGGATCGAGGCCTTCGAGGCGTTCAAGGAGGGGGTCGCGGAGGCCGAGGGCGCCGCCGCCTCCTCGTCGGAGGCCCCGACCGAGGCGGGCGTTCCGGTCGACTCGCCGTCCGCGGAGGACACTTCCGCCGCTCCCGGGCCCGAGGACGTGCTCCCGGCCGGGGCGCCGCCGATGCCCGCCGCGCCTCCGCCGCCCCCGGCCGACGCCCCGGCCCCGGACGGGTACGCGTCGGCTTCCGGCGCCGAGCCGAGCCCGTGGGACGCCGCCGACACGACGAGCAGCGCCGCCTTCGACGCGCAGCACCCGCCCGCGACGGTCTTCGCGCCGCCGATCAGCGGCAGCGACGAGGACGACACCCCGCCCCCGCCGCCCAGCGAGCGTTCCGAGGCGCGCACGGCGGTGCTCGCGGACGGCGCGGGCCCGGACGAGGACGCCGAGGACGACCCGTCCCCGGTCGCCGGCACCAACTCTCCCGAGCCGTCCGGCACTTCGGACGGCCCGAACGGCACCTCCGGCGACGGTGCGCACCACGCGGCGACGACGCCGGCCGACCCGTCGGCGGCCGGTCCGGGCGTGCCCCCGCCGCCCGCCGCCGTTCCCGGTGCTCCGCCGCCGCCCCCGCCGCCCGGGGTGCCGGGTGCGGGTGGTCCGGGTGCGCAGGCGTCGCGGGGCAGCGGTCCGTCCGTTCCGCCGCCGCCGGGTGCGCCCGGTGCGCCGGGGGCCAGGCCGGGTGGCGCGGGTCCCGGGGTGCCGGGTTCGCCGGGTGCCGGGTACGTGCCGACGCAGATGGTCTCCGCCGAGGCGCTGGCCGCGCAGGTGAACGAGAGCGACGCCCGTTCCGCCGAGGCCGCCCCCACGGACGGCTCCGGCACCGACAGCCGCGACGCCACCTCCGGCGAGGGCACCCCGACTCCGGCTGACGGAACCGACGGCGCGTCCGGCGGCGGCGTCCACCACGCCGCGACGATGCTGGCCGACCCCTCCGCCATGGGCCCGGCCGCCTCCGGCGTGCCCGCACCCCCCGGCCCGCCGCCCGCGGCCCCGGGTCCGCCCCCGCCGCCGGGCCCCCCG
>NZ_JAASAH010000014.1 GCF_012726235.1 Streptomyces sp. HNM0574 | reverse complement strand
TGTTTCGGTGGTTATAGCGTGAGGGAAACGCCCGGTTACATTCCGAACCCGGAAGCTAAGCCTTTCAGCGCCGATGGTACTGCATGCGGGAGCGTGTGGGAGAGTAGGACGCCGCCGAACTTCACTTGATGAGGGTCTGTGGTCCCGGAAAGAGAATTCCGGGACCACAGACCCTCTTTTTCGTTGTGGTCGTACCGCCCCGGTGCGTGTCCGTGCCGGCCCTGCCGGTAAGGTCATTGGGACATCACCGGCATAGTTCACGCACAGGAGGCACCGGGTGGAGGTCCAGGAGACACGGGTCCAGACAGACCAGGTCCTCACCATCCCGAACATCCTCAGCATGGCCCGCCTCATCGGCGTACCGGTCTTTCTGTGGCTGATTCTGTGGCCCGAGTTCGGCGGACCGAACGCGGACGGCTGGGCGCTGCTGATCCTGGCGCTGAGCGGCGTCAGCGACTATCTCGACGGGAAGCTGGCCCGGCGCTGGAACCAGATCAGCAGCCTCGGCCGGATCCTCGACCCCGCGGCGGACCGGCTCTACATCCTCTCCACTCTGGTGGGCCTGACTTGGCGGGAAATCCTGCCGTTGTGGCTGACGCTGGCGCTGTTGGCCCGGGAGGCGCTGCTGCTGGTCATGGTGTGGATCCTGGACCGGCACGGTTTTGCGCCGCCGCAGGTCAACTTCCTCGGTAAAGCTGCGACTTTCAACCTGATGTACGCCTTCCCGCTGTTGCTGCTGAGCGACGGAAGCGGCTGGTTGGCTTCTCTCGCTTGCATCTTCGGATGGGCGTTCGCAGGCTGGGGTACGACGCTGTACTGGTGGGCAGGGTTCCTCTACGTGGTTCAGGTCCGCCGGCTCGTGAGGGCGGACTCCGCGGCCGACTGAGCTCGTCCAAGACAGCGTCACGAAAGGCCGGGGTGCCCGTCATGCGCCACCGTGGGTCATCCTGAACGGGTGAGGTCGGTTAGACCGTCGTCTCTGCAAGGAGGGCGCTTCCGACATGAAGGCCGTCGTGATGGCCGGGGGAGAGGGCACACGCCTTCGTCCCATGACCGCGAGCATGCCGAAGCCACTGCTTCCCGTGGCAAACCGTCCGATCATGGAACACGTGCTGCGGCTGCTCAAACGCCACGGGCTCACCGAGACCGTGGTGACCGTGCAATTCCTCGCCTCCCTGGTCCGGAATTACTTCGGGGACGGCGAAGAGCTCGGTATGGAGCTCACGTACGCCAACGAGGAGAAGCCGCTCGGTACGGCGGGCAGCGTGAAGAATGCCGAAGAGGCGCTGCGGGACGATTCCTTCCTCGTCATTTCCGGTGACGCCCTCACCGACTTCGACCTGACCGAGCTCGTCCGCTTCCACCGCGAACGCGGCGCGCTCGTCACCGTCTGCCTGACGCGGGTGCCCAACCCGCTGGAGTTCGGCATCACCATCGTCGACGACGAGGGGAAGGTCGAGCGTTTCCTGGAGAAGCCCACCTGGGGGCAGGTCTTCTCGGACACGGTGAACACCGGCATCTAC
This sequence comes from Streptomyces sp. HNM0574, assembly GCF_012726235.1. Lineage (GTDB taxonomy): Bacteria > Actinomycetota > Actinomycetes > Streptomycetales > Streptomycetaceae > Streptomyces. Next base: position 167,112 of record NZ_JAASAH010000014.1, on the reverse strand, counting down.
GTGATGGAGCCGGAGGTCTTCGACTACGTCGACCCGGACGTGCCCGTCGACTGGTCCGGTGACGTCTTTCCCCGTCTGATGAAGGACGGAAAGCCCGTCTACGGTTATGTCGCCGAGGGGTACTGGGAGGACGTCGGTACGCACGAGAGTTATGTGAAGGCGCAGGCGGACGTTCTCGAGGGCAAGGTCGACGTCGAGATCGACGGGTTCGAGATCTCGCCGGGCGTATGGATGGCCGAGGGCGCCGAGGTGCACCCCGATGCCGTTCTGCGCGGGCCGCTGTACATCGGGGACTACGCGAAGGTCGAGGCCGGTACGGAAATCCGGGAGCATTCCGTCGTCGGCTCGAACGTCGTCGTGAAGAGCGGGGCCTTTCTGCACCGTGCCGTGGTGCACGACAACGTCTACATCGGGCAGCAGTGCAATCTGCGGGGCTGCGTCGTCGGGAAGAACACCGACGTGATGCGGGCCGCGCGGATCGAGGACGGGGCGGTCATCGGGGACGAGTGTCTCGTGGGCGAGGAGTCCATCGTCCAGGGAAATGTGCGGGTCTATCCGTTCAAGACGGTCGAGGCCGGCGCGTTCGTCAACACCTCCGTCATCTGGGAGTCGCGGGGCCAGGCGCATCTTTTCGGTGCGCGGGGCGTCTCCGGGATTCTGAACGTCGAGATCACGCCGGAACTCGCGGTGCGGCTCGCGGGCGCGTACGCGACGACGCTGAAGAAGGGCTCGACGGTCACCACGGCCCGTGACCACTCGCGGGGTGCCAGGGCGCTGAAGCGGGCGATGATCTCCGCCTTGCAGGCGAGCGCCATCGACGTGCGGGACCTGGAGAACGTGCCGCTGCCGGTGGCGCGGCAGCAGACCGCCCGCGGGAGCGCCGGCGGCATCATGATCCGCACGACGCCGGGGGTCCCGGACAACGTCGACATCATGTTCTTCGACGAGCGCGGCGCGGACCTCTCGCAGGCCGCACAGCGCAAGCTCGACCGCGTCTACGCACGTCAGGAGTACCGGCGGGCGTTCCCGGGGGAGATCGGCGACCTGCGGTTCCCGTCCAGCGTGTACGACTCGTACACCGGCTCGCTGCTGCGGGCGGTGAACACGGAGGGGATCGCCGAGTCGGGGCTGAAGGTGGTCGTGGACGCCTCGAACGGCAGCGCGGGGCTCGTCCTGCCCAGCCTGCTCGGGCGGCTCGGCGTCGACTCACTGACGATCAACCCGGGCCTGGACGAGGCCCGTCCCACCGAGACGACCGAGACTCGCCGGGCCGGCCTGGTCCGGCTCGGGGAGATCGTGGCCTCGGCGCGGGCCGCCTTCGGCGTCCGCTTCGACCCGGTGGGGGAGCGGCTGTCGCTGGTGGACGAGCGGGGCCGGATCGTCGAGGACGACCGTGCGCTGCTGGTCATGCTCGACCTGATCGCGGCGTCCCGGCGCAGCGGCCGCGTGGCGCTGCCGGTGACGACGACCCGGATCGCCGAGCAGGTCGCCGCGTACCACGGGACGCAGGTGGAGTGGACGACGACGTCGCCGGACGATCTGACGCGGGTGTGCCGTACGGACGGAACGGTGTTCGGCGGTGACGGGCGGGGCGGGTTCATCGTCCCCGAGTTCAGCTCGGTGTTCGACGGTACGGCCGCGTTCGTCAGCCTCATCGGGCTGGTGGCGCGTGCGCAGTTGACGTTGAGCCAGATCGACGCGCGGATCCCGGGGGCGCATGTGCGGCGCCGGGACCTGGCGACGCCGTGGGCGGTCAAGGGCCTGGTGATGCGCACGGTCGTGGAGGCCGCGGGCGAGCGGCACGTGGACACCACCGACGGCGTCCGCGTCGTCGAGCCCGACGGCCGCTGGGTGATGGTGCTGCCCGACCCGGCCGAGGCCGTCACGCACCTGTGGGCCGAGGGGCCGGACGACGCCTCGGCGCTGGCGCTGCTGGACGAGTGGGCGGCCGTCGTCGACAGCGCGGGGAAGTGAACCGCGCGGCGCCGTGGGCCGTCCTGTGACGGGGTTGTGCGGGCGCGGCGGGTGTCAAGTACCGCCGCGTTGAACTCCCGTGGGCCCATTCGGCGGTAGCGGGCTCGACGTGCGACGATGTGCGGCATGTCGCAGCAGCATCCCGGAGGGACGAAAGCATCGCGGCCTGCGCGGCTGGATGCCTCCATGTCGCTGCTGACCAACGCGATGCACCACAGCCTCGACGACGGTTACGCGCAGGCCGCCGCACGCCGGGGTGCCGAGGGCCGGTCCGGGCTTCCCCGCTCGACGCGGGCGAAGCTCGGCCTGGCCGGCGGCCTGCTGCTGGCGGGGCTCGTGGTGACGGTCGGCGCCGCGCAGGCGCGGAGCGCGGCGCCCGAGCTGGCGAAGGAGCGGGAGGAGCTCGTCGAGCGCATCGACCAGGGCTCCGACCGGGCGGACGCGTTGCAGAAGAGCGTCGACGGCCTCCGTTCCGACGTGGAGACGAAGCAGCGCAGGGCCCTGGAGAAGCACGGCGGGGACACGTCGTACGAGGCGGCGCTGCTGTCCGGTGCCGTGCCCGTCAAGGGGCCGGGCGTCAAACTCGTCGTCGACGACGCGAAGGACGCCAAGAGCGAGGGCGGCGGGCCGCGCGAGAGCGGCGGCTTCGCCGACACCGGCCGGGTCCGCGACCGGGACCTGCAGCGGGTGGTCAACGGGCTGTGGGAGTCGGGGGCCGAGGCGGTGTCCGTCAACGGGCAGCGGCTGACGAGCCTTTCGGCGATCCGTGCCGCCGGTGACGCGATACTCGTCGACAACAAGCCGCTGGTGCCGCCGTACACTCTTCTCGCCGTCGGCCCCGGGCAGGAGCTCAGCACCGACTTCCAGGACAGCGCGGACGGGCAGTACTTGCACGTGCTGCAGGAGAACTACGGTGTGCGCACCAGCATCAGCACCCAGGACGCGCTGCGGCTTCCGGCCGCGCCGAGCCTGACCGTACGAACGGCACAGCCCGTGAAGACAGGAGAGGGCAGCACATCGTGATCGCCGTACTGGGCCTCATCGTGGGAGTCGTGGCCGGACTCGTCGTCCGGCCCGTCGTCCCCACGGTGGTGGAGCCCTACCTGCCGATCGCCGTCGTCGCGGCACTGGACGCGGTGTTCGGCGGCCTGCGCGCCATGCTCGACGGGATCTTCGACGACAAGGTCTTCGTCGTCTCGTTCCTGTCGAACGTCGTGGTGGCAGCGCTGATCGTCTTCCTCGGCGACAAGCTGGGCGTCGGCGCGCAGCTGTCCACCGGCGTCGTGGTCGTCCTCGGCATCCGGATCTTCTCCAACGCGGCCGCGATCCGGCGGCACATCTTCCGGGCGTGAGGCCGATGAGCGACGACGACAAGACGCCACCGGGCGAGCTGCCGCCGGAGCGGCCCGAGCGGGACGGGAACGAGACGGACAAGCCGGAACCGCGGACCCCGGACGGGGAGCGGGACGGCAAGCGGGACGCGAAGCCGGAGCCGGCCTCCGGGGCGAAGCCCGAGCCGGAACCGGAGTCGAAGCCCGGGCGGAAGCCCGAACCGGAGCCGGAGCAGGCGTCGAAGCCGGAGCAGGAGGGCGCCCGGAAGTCCGGTCGCCCCTCAACTCCCGCGTCCGGCCCGGAATCCGAGCCCGGCGCGGGCCAGAAGCCGGGCCCCGGCCAGAAGTCCGGCCGACAGCAGAAGCCCGCCCCGGAACCGAAGAACGCACCCGAACCGGAGGCCGCCCCGGAACCGGAGCGTGCCCCGGAGCGGAAGGACGGGCAGCCCGGGCCGAAGCGTGGGCCCGAGCCCGAGCGCGCCCCCGGGCCGAAGGACGGGCAGCCCGGGCCGAAGAGCGGCCCGCCGAAGGGTGAACAGGCCCCGCGCAGTGGCGAGTCGGGCTCGTCGGCGCGGCCGCCGGCCCGTCCCGGAGCCGGTGACCGGTCCGCCGGCGGGCGCCCGTCGGCGAGCGGAAACGGACGCGAGCCCGGGCCCGGGCGCCCGCAGCCCGGGCGTACGCCGCAGCCTCCGCCCGGGGCCCGGCCCCCGCAGCGTCCGCAGGGAGGTGCGGGACGTCCGCAGCCGGGACCGGGGCAGCGCAGGCCGGGCAACGGGCCGATGCCGCAGGCCGGTTCGGGTGCCCCGCGGCCGATCCCGGGCAATGCGGGTGTGCCGCGCGGCCCCCATCCGGCGGCCCGTGGCGGAGCCGTGCCCTCCGGCCCACGTGGACCGCAGGGTCCCGGAGGTCCGCAGGGCCCGCGCGGCGGCGCGTCCGGTGCGACGCCCGAGCCGCCGGACGGCGGGAAGCCGGAGCAGGACAAGGAGCAGGCGCACACCCAGGCGCAGGGCGACGAGACCCGGAGCAGCGGGCGCCGCAGACTGGCGGAGGCGCTGTGGCCGCCGCGGGTCTCGCGGGCCCAACTCATCGTCGCCGTGCTGCTGTTCGTGCTCGGCCTCGGCCTGGCGATCCAGGTGCGTTCGACGAGCGAGAACAGCGCGCTGCGCGGTGCCCGCCAGGAGGACCTGGTCCGCATCCTCGACGAACTCGACGACCGCACCAAGCGGCTGGAGGACGAGAAGCGCAGCCTGGAGCGTCAGCGCACCGAGCTGGACAACAGCTCCGACCAGGCCGAGGAGGCCCGCAAGCAGACGCGGGAGAAGCAGCGTCAACTCGGCGTCCTGGCAGGTACGGTCAAGGCCGAGGGGCCCGGCATCGCGCTGACGATCTCCGACCCCGGCGGCTCCGTCGAGGCGGACATGCTGCTGGACACGGTCCAGGAACTGCGTGCCGCCGGCGCGGAGGCGATCGAGGTCAACGAGGTACGTGTGGTGGCGAGTACGTACTTCTCGGACGCGGGCGGCGGCATCAGCGTCGACGGGCGTAGGATCACTCAGCCGTACCGTTTCGAGGTCATCGGCAAGCCACAGGACCTGGAACCCGCGTTGAACATCCCCGGCGGTGTCGTACAGACTCTGCGCAAGGAGCAGGCGGAGGTCGTGGTGAACCGCTCCGAGAGAATCACGGTGGACGCCCTCCGACCTGCGAAGCGACCGCAGTACGCGGATCCGTCGTCGTCGTGAGGCACCGGCGCGGGCGGCGGGGGGCCGGGGGGCTTGCCGGGCTCGGTGTGAGGGAAACTGTCTGAAGGCCGCAGACGTTGTCCGGGTATCAAGAATCGGTCAATGAGAGTATCGAGGGTCTGTCCTGCCCCACGGGCGGGTCTGTTTCGTGCGAGGGGAATACGCCCGTGAGTTTTTTTGCGAAGTTGTTCGGCAAGAGCCGCCAGGACGGCGGCAGCGGAGCCGCACGGCACGCCGCGCCCCGGCACGGAGAATCCACGGGGAATGCTGAGGAAGAGGGCGCGGCGCGCCCGTTGTTCCGCGACGAGGTGGCTTCCCAGGGCGGTGCCGATTCGAGTGGTCACGGTGCGGCGTCTGTTGACCCCGGAGCGTCGGCACGCATAGGTTCCGATGCACCATCAACCTCGAACACGGGTGGAGGGTCTTCCTTGCCGCTGTGCAACCGGTGCGGGACGCGCGCCGCCGAGGCGAGCCGCTTCTGTTCCAACTGCGGTGCTCCGCTTCGTGGTGGCGCACCCGCGGCGGAGCGGCCGTCGGAGACGACCTCGACCATTTCCATCTCGGGCCTGGAGGCGTACGACGCCGAGGTGTCGGGGCAGCAGGCCCCGCCGCTGTCGCCCGAGGCGCAGGCCGCGGTGGACGCGCTGCCCATGGGTTCGGCACTGCTGGTGGTCCGCCGGGGCCCCAACTCCGGTAGCCGTTTCCTTCTGGACAACGAGCTGACCACGGCGGGTCGTCATCCCGAGGGTGACATCTTCCTGGACGATGTCACCGTCTCGCGGCGGCACGTCGAATTCCGCCGTGGCTCCGACGGAGTCTTCACCGTGTCCGACGTCGGCAGCCTCAACGGCACCTACGTCAACCGCGAGCGCATCGAGGCGGGTGTCCCGCTCTCGAACGGCGACGAGGTCCAGATCGGGAAGTACCGGCTGGTCTTCTTCGCGAGTCAGCGCACGATCTGATCGCTTCGGGGAGGCCCATGAAGCACGCACCGTCGGGCGGTGCCGTCCGTGGCACCGCCACTGAGGACAGCGGACCGCTGAGCATCGGTGCCGTGCTTCATGTGCTCCGCGAGGAGTTTCCCGACGTCACGGTCTCCAAGATCCGTTTTCTGGAGACCGAGGGTCTCGTCGAGCCGGGGCGCTCGCCCTCCGGGTACCGCAAGTTCAGCCCGGAGGACGTCGAGCGCCTCGGCTGCGTGCTGCGGCTGCAACGGGACCACTACCTGCCGCTGAAGGTGATCAGGGACCACCTGGACGCCCTGGCCCGCGGCGAGCGCCCCCCGCTCCCGGGCCCGCGCCGTGACCCGCTGGACCCGGACCCGGCCGCTGCCCCGCCCGCCGCGCGCGTGGACCGCGCGCAGCTGCTCACCGCCGCCGACGTCACGGAGGACGAGCTCGCCGCCTGGGAGGCGTACGGGCTGCTGTCGCCGGGCGAGGACGGCTCGTACGACGGTGAGGACGTCACGGTCGCGCGGCTGATGGGGGATCTGGCGCGGTTCGGGCTGGAGCCGCGTCATCTGCGTGCGGTGAAGGCGTCGGCGGACCGCGAGGCGGACCTCGTCGAGCAGGTCGTCGCCCCGCTGCGGCGGCACCGCAGCCCCCGTACGCGGGCCCGGGCCGAGAGCACGGCCGCGGAGATGACGGGGCTGTCCGTCCAGCTGCACGCCGCGCTGCTGCGTTCCGCGCTGCGGCTGCGGACGGGCTGAGAGCGCTCCCGGACGGTGCGTGAGGGCCGGAAGCCGGCCGCGGGAGCGCTCCTGCCGTGAGACGGGACGGGCCCCGACTACCCAAACAGGCCGGGCACGGCCTAGGGTTGCTGTGTGAACGAGCTCGACGTTGTGGGTGTCCGGGTCGAAATGCCCTCCAACCAACCGATCGTGCTTCTGCGTGAAGTGGGAGGCGATCGGTACCTCCCTATTTGGATCGGCCCTGGCGAGGCGACCGCGATCGCCTTCGCGCAGCAGGGCATGACTCCCGCGCGCCCACTGACCCATGACCTGTTCAAGGACGTCCTGGAAGCCGTGGGGCAGGAGCTCACCGCTGTCCGGATCACGGATCTGAGGGAGGGCGTGTTCTACGCCGAACTGGTATTCGCCAGCGGTGTGGAGGTCAGCGCCCGTCCGTCCGACGCCATAGCTCTCGCTCTCCGCACGGGCACGCCGATCTACGGCAGCGACGGTGTGCTGGACGACGCGGGGATCGCGATCCCGGACGAGCAGGAGGACGAGGTGGAGAAGTTCCGCGAGTTCCTCGACCAGATCTCTCCCGAGGACTTCGGCACCAGCAGCCAGTGAGGCGGCCCGCTGCCACCGTCCGGCCCGTGGCTGCCCGGGCCGTTCCGGGTGGTCCCTCGCACGAGTGAGGGCGCCGCGTCCCGGCGGGGCCGGTGGGCAAACGGTCAGCCATTCCCCGGTCCCGGGCACGGAAAACCACACCTCGGGTGATTATCACTCGCCGTGCCGAGTGTGGCGATCGTTGACGCACCCCGGGCGACTGCCTACCTTCAATGAGGCAGGTCCCAGGGGTGACCCGGGATGTGAAGGACGGAGGTCGGGGTGAGCAGTACCGGCGACGGTATGGCAGCGGGCGGTTTGTCCCCGCTCGCCGGTTCCGCGGAGTGGACTCGGTCCGCGCCGACGCCGCAGGAAAGCGCCTCGGACCAGGTCGGCTACCGCGGCCCCACCGCGTGTTCGGCCGCGGGCATCACGTACCGCCAGCTGGACTACTGGGCGCGTACGGGGCTGGTCGAGCCGAGCATCAGGCCGGCCTTCGGCTCCGGCAGTCAGCGGCTGTACAGCTTCCGGGACGTGGTCGTCCTCAAGATCGTGAAGCGGCTGCTCGACACCGGGGTCTCCCTGCAGAACATCCGCACCGCCGTGCGGCACCTGCGTTCGCGGGGCGTCTGTGATCTGGCGCAGATGACGCTGATGAGCGACGGCGCCACCGTCTACGAGTGCTCCTCGCCCGACGAGGTCGTCGACCTGCTCCAGGGCGGCCAGGGGGTCTTCGGGATCGCCGTCGGCGTCGTCTGGAAGGACGTCGAGGGGGCGCTGTCCCAGCTGCACGCGGAGCGGGTGGACACCGGCGAGACGATCGTCGGCGACCATCCCGGGGACGAGCTGGCTCGGCGCCGTAACCGGGCGGTCTGACTGTCAGTGCCGTGCGGCACCATCTGTCGGTGTGAGAGCTTCCCCGACGATCCTGCATCTGGACATGGATGCCTTCTACGCCGCCGTCGAACAGGCGGCGAAACCCAGCCTGCGCGGGAAGCCGGTGATCGTCGGCGGGCTGGGGCCGCGGGGTGTGGTGGCCACCGCCTCGTACGAGGCGCGGGTCTTCGGGGTGCACTCGGCGATGCCGATGGGGCAGGCCAGGCGGCTGTGCCCGAACGCCGCGTTCCTCACGCCGCGCTTCGGGCTGTACCGGCGGGTCAGCGACACCGTCATGGAGCTGCTGGCCGGGCTGTCGCCGCTGGTGGAGCCGTTGAGCCTGGACGAGGCCTTCGTGGACCTGGAGGCGGGCGGGGCCGTCGCGGCGGACGCGGCACCGGAGGCCGTGCGCCGCGTCGGTGAGGAGCTGCGGGCCGCCATCCGGAACGCGACGGGGCTCAGCGGGTCGGTGGGGGTCGCGGGCGCGAAGATGCTGGCCAAGCTCGGTTCGGAGCAGGCGAAGCCGGACGGGCTCACGCTCATCCCGCCCGGAACGGAACGTGAGTTGCTGGCGCCGATGCCGGTGCGGGTGCTGCCCGGGGTCGGCCCCGCGACGGCCGAGACGCTGCGCCGGGCCGGCATCCACACCGTGGGTGAGACGGCCGAGGCGGGCGAGGCGGAGCTGCTGCGGCTGCTCGGGAAGGCGCACGGGACGTCGCTGTACGCGATGGCGAACGGGCGCGACGACCGGCCCGTGGTGGCCGAGCGGGACGCCAAGTCGATCTCCGTGGAGGACACCTTCGACGTCGATCTCACGGACCGGCTGAGCGTGCAGTTGCAGGTGGCGCGGCTGGCCGACCGGTGCGTGGAGCGGCTGCGTGCCTCGGGGCGGTCGGGCCGGACGGTCGTGGTGAAGATCCGGAGCTACGACTTCTCGACGGTCACCCGGTCCGAGACGCTGCGCGGGCCGACCGACGATCCCGGGGTGGTGCGGGAGGCGGCGGCGCGGCTGCTCGCCGGGGTGGACACCACGGCGGGGGTGCGGCTGCTGGGCGTGGGCGTGAGCGGGCTGGCGGACTTCACGCAGGAGGACCTGTTCGCGCAGGCCACGGCGAGCGGGGCGGCCGAGGACGCGGAGAGCGAGGCCCACGGGGAGGCCGGTGCGGAGGAGCGCCCGGCGGAGGTGCGGGAGGAGGCGCCGGAGGAGCGGCACTGGGTTCCGGGGCGCGACGTGGTGCACGCGGAGCACGGTCCCGGCTGGGTGCAGGGCAGCGGGGTCGGGCGGGTGACCGTGCGGTTCGAGGAGCCCGGGTCGGTGCCGGGGCGGGTGCGGACCTTCTCGGTCGACGACCCGGAGCTGCGGCCCGCGGAGCCGCCGCTGCTGGCCCCGATGCGGGAGGCGGCCGAGCGCGGGCCCGGGGATACGGCCGAACGTGTCACCGGCGAGGCGGAACGCACGCCGTGACGGGGCGGCCGGCGCCGGTGCCGGTCAGGTCTGGTTGCGGCCGGCTATGCGGCCGAACTCCCGGTCGGGGGGCCGCTGTCCGGGCTCCTGCGGGGTCAGCGGGACCTGCGGGAAGGGCGCCTCGGCGGGAGCCCGTACGTCCAGGCCGTAGTGGCGGTAGAGCAGGAGTTCCTGCTCGGGGGAGAGGTGACGGCCCGCTCCGAAGTCCGGGGCGTCCTTGATCAGCGCGCGTTCGAAGGGCACCCGGAGGGCGTCCTCGACGACCTCGCTCGGCGCCAGCGGGACGAAGGCGTCCCGGCTGAAGAGTCCGGTGCGGACGGCGGCCCACTGCGGTGTGCCGGTGGCGTCGTCGAGATAGACCTCGTCGACGGTGCCGACCTTGGTTCCCTGGATGTCGAATGCCTTGCGGCCGATCAGATTCCGCGGCTCGATCTCGGTCTGCACGGGACCTCCAGACTGATCGTGGTCGTCACCGGGGCGTAGCGCCCCAGGTACTACCAAAAGGCACATTCGCGGTGTCGGCCAGTTGAGCGGGTGTGCTGCTGGGACGGGTGTGCCTGCGCCATTCACCGGCGCATGTGCCGCTGGTAGGCTCGGCAGTGGCTGACGACCCCGAGCGGGAGAGTCCTCCGGCGAGATGCGCCGGAGGCGCCGAAGGAGCAACTCCTCCCCGGAATCTCTCAGGCTCACGTACCGCGCGGACGAGGTCACTCTGGAAAGCAGGGCGGGCCACGGACGAGCGCCATAGCCCCTCCTCACCGACGGTGAAAGCCGGCTCGGCCGACAACGGGCCGGCCGGTGAAACTCTCAGGTGTAGATGACAGAGGGGGAGGCCGTCCGGGCACCGAGCCGTGGTGCCCCTCGTAGGTCGCAGAGACCAGGAGGCCCCCGCAGATGACTGCCAACCGCATCCCCCTCGACGAGCTGGAGCGCGGCACGCCGTTCGAGCAGCGTCACATCGGGCCGCACGCCGGCGACCAGGCCAAGATGCTCGCCCAGGTCGGCTACGGCTCCCTCGACGAACTCACCGCCGCCGCAGTGCCGGACGCGATCCGCAGCGTCGGCGCGCTGAATCTGCCGGACGCCCGCAGCGAGAGCGACGTACTCGCCGAACTGCGCGCCCTGGCGGGCCGGAACCAGGTTCTGACGTCGATGATCGGCCTCGGCTACTACGGCACCGTCACGCCGTCGGTGATCCTCCGCAACATCATGGAGAACCCGGCCTGGTACACGGCCTACACGCCGTACCAGCCGGAGATCTCGCAGGGCCGGCTGGAGGCGCTGCTCAACTTCCAGACGGTGGTCGCCGACCTCACCGGGCTGCCGACCACCGGCGCCTCGCTGCTCGACGAACCCACCGCGGCCGCCGAGGCGATGGCCATGTCGCGCCGCGTCGGCAAGGTCAAGCAGGGCGTGTTCCTCGTCGACGAGGACTGCCTCCCGCAGACCGTCGCCGTGATCCGGACCCGCGCCGAACCGACCGGCGTCGAGGTCGTCGTCGCCGATCTGAGCGAGGGCATCCCGGCCGAGGTCGCCGAACGCGGCGTCTTCGGCGTCCTGTTGCAGTACCCGGGCGCCTCCGGCGCCGTGCGGGATCCGCGCGGTGTGATCGAGCAGGCGCACGAGCTCGGCGCCGTCGTCACCGTCGCCGCCGACCTGCTCGCGCTGACGCTTCTGACCTCGCCCGGCGAGCTCGGCGCGGACATCGCCGTCGGCAGCACCCAGCGCTTCGGCGTCCCGATGGGCTTCGGCGGGCCGCACGCCGGCTACATGGCCGTCCGCGACAAGTTCGCGCGCAGCCTGCCCGGGCGGCTCGTCGGCGTCTCCAAGGACGTGGACGGGAACCAGGCGTACCGGCTGGCGCTGCAGACCCGTGAGCAGCACATCCGCCGCGAGAAGGCGACCAGCAACATCTGCACCGCGCAGGTGCTGCTCGCCGTCATGGCCGGGATGTACGCCGTGCACCACGGCCCCGAGGGCCTGGCCGCCATCGCCCGCCGCACGCACCGCTTCGCCTCGCTGCTGGGCGCCGGGCTGCGTGCCGGCGGCGTGGAGACGGTGCACGGGGCGTACTTCGACACCGTCACCGCGCGGGTCCCCGGCCGTGCCGCGCAGGTCGTGGAGAACGCGCGCGGCGCGGGCGTCAACCTGCGCCTGGTGGACGCCGACCACGTCGGCATCGCCTGCGACGAGACCACCGGGCGGGACCAACTGGCCGCCGTCTGGGGCGCGTTCGGGGTCGAGGCCGAGGTGCCCGGCATCGAGGAGCTGGACGCCGGGTCCGAGGACGCGCTGCCCGAGGCGCTGCTGCGCACCGACGAGTACCTGACCCACCCGGTCTTCCACAGCTACCGCTCCGAGACGGCCCTGCTGCGCTACCTGCGGCGGCTGGCCGACCGGGACTACGCGCTGGACCGGGGCATGATCCCGCTCGGCTCCTGCACCATGAAGCTGAACGCGGCCACCGAGATGGAGGCCGTCACCTGGCCCGAGTTCGGCGGGCTGCACCCCTTCGCCCCGGCCGAGCAGGCCGCCGGGTACCTCACGCTGATCCGTGAGCTGGAGGAGCGGCTGGCCGAGGTCACCGGGTACGACGCGGTCTCGCTCCAGCCCAACGCGGGCTCGCAGGGCGAACTCGCGGGACTGCTCGCCGTGCGCGCGTACCACCGCGACAACGGCGACGAGCAGCGCACCGTCTGCCTCATCCCGTCCTCGGCGCACGGCACGAACGCGGCCAGCGCCGTCATGGCGGGCATGCGCGTGGTCGTCGTGAAGACCGGCGAGGACGGCGACGTCGACGTCGAGGACCTGCGCGCCAAGATCGAGCAGTACGGGGACGAGCTCGCCGTCCTCATGGTCACCTACCCCTCGACGCACGGCGTGTTCGAGGAGCACATCACCGACATCTGCGGTGCCGTGCACGACGCGGGCGGCCAGGTCTACGTGGACGGCGCGAACCTCAACGCGCTGCTGGGGCTGGCCAAGCCGGGCAAGTTCGGCTCCGACGTCTCGCACCTCAACCTGCACAAGACCTTCTGCATCCCGCACGGCGGCGGCGGTCCCGGCGTCGGCCCGATCGGTGTCCGCTCGCACCTCGCCAAGTACCTGCCCAACCACCCGCTGCAGCCCGCCGCCGGGCCCGAGACCGGCATCGGCCCGATCTCGGGTGCGCCGTGGGGCTCGGCCGGCATCCTGCCGATCTCGTGGGCGTACGTGCGGCTGATGGGGGCCGAGGGTCTGCGGGACGCCTCGCAGGTCGCGGTGCTCGGCGCCAACTACATCGCCAAGCGCCTGGAGCCGCACTACCCGGTGCTCTACACCGGCCCCGGCGGCCTCGTCGCGCACGAGTGCATCGTGGACGTGCGGCCGCTGACGAAGCAGACGGGCGTGAGCATCGACGACGTCGCCAAGCGGCTGATCGACTACGGCTTCCACGCGCCGACGATGTCCTTCCCGGTGGCCGGGACGCTGATGATCGAGCCGACCGAGAGCGAGGACCTGCGGGAGATCGACCGCTTCTGCGAGGCGATGATCGCGATCCGCGCGGAGATCGACAAGGTCGGCTCGGGCGAGTGGCCCGCGGACGACAACCCGCTCAGCAACGCCCCGCACACCGCGGCCCAGTTGGGCGGCGCGTGGGAGCACCCGTACAGCCGGGAGGAGGGGGCCTTCCCCGGCGGGGTGCAGGCGTCCGACAAGTACTGGCCGCCGGTGCGGCGCATCGACGGCGCCTTCGGCGACCGGAACCTGGTCTGCTCGTGCCCGCCGCTGGAGGAGTACGACGGCTGAGCGTGACGCTGCGGCCGGGGTGAGCTGACCCGGACATGTGTCAGGGCCGGTGCGGCGGTTGCCGTGCCGGCCCTGGTGTTTCTCGCGTGCGGTGCTCGTCGTGCTCGGTTGTTCGTCGCGCCGGCGCCGGGCGGGGGTGCCCGTCAGGCCGCCGTGGTGATGCCCCGGGTGCCGAGCGGGCGGTGCGGGGCGATGATCTGTCCGTTGGGCAGCAGCTCACCGGTGTCCTCGAACAGCAGGACGCCGTTGCACAGCAGGCTCCAGCCCTGTTCCGGGACGTGGATCATGGGCTGCGCCGCCTCGCGGTCCGCGGAGTCGGCGGTCGGGCACGGTGATTCGTGCTGGCACATGGGCGGTTTCGTCTTCCGTTGCGTCGTGGATTCTGTCGTGCGGCTGGGTGTGGATTCCATGGCCGCTACCCCCGTTCCTCGCGTATGGGCCCAGTGTTCACCCGCGGCGCCGATTCCGCAGGCATTTCGCGCCACCTCGCCGCCCTCGGCGCGCGCGCATCCCCCGTCCGGGCGGTTTCCGTCAACGGGACGGTCCCGACGGGTGGTTCGCGGGTGCGGGACGGACTAGTCCGTCCCGTCGCCCTCACACAGGGGTGGTCAGCGCGGCGGAGGACGGCACCCTCCGGCGGGTCAGCAGCGGCAGCAGCGCGTCCAGTTCGTGCGGGCGGTGCGCCGCGATGCCCGGGGGCGCGGGGGCGAGCGGGATCAGCAGGTCGCCCGGGACGGGGCTGCCCTCGGCCGGGTCGGCCGCGACGTCCTGGTGCAGCCAGAGCGTCAGCATGTACAGACCCGGCACGCACAGCAGCCGCGGCTGGTGGACGCCGCTGAGCGTCTCCGCCTGGTGCAGGGCGCGTTCGGTCGAGGTGACGTACGGGCCCTCGCGGAAGTCGGAGAAGGCCCAGCCGTCGGCGGTGAGCATCGCCTCGGCCGAGCCGACGGCCGGGCTGCCCGGCGGCGCGTCGGCCTCGCGCAGCAGGAAGCGCCAGCCCGTCAGCCGGGTGCGCGGGGCGGCCGGTGCGCGGTGCGCGGACGCGGTGCCGGGCGGTACCGGTGGCCCGGCCGGTGCGTGGCCCGGCGATCCCTCCAACTCGTGGACAGCGAGGGGGAGTTCGGGGCTGAGGACGCCCTGGGCCGCGCGCGCGACGGCGGGCAGGTGCGCCCCCTGTACGGCGGTGGGGGAGCGGAGGGCCGCGAGAACACTGCGCAGGGCGGGGGCCGGAGCCTGGGGGACGTGCAGCGGCATGGTGGGTCACCTCTCGCTCGGGAGCCGGGGAGGCGGGCGCGGGTGCTCGGCGATACGCGGACGGCGCTGTCGGCGAAGGAAGAGCCGCGAGGGCGGCAACGGGGTCAACGGCCGGTCCGCCGGATTCCCGCCTCCTGACGGAAGTTTATACGACGGGTGTTCGGAAGGGTTTTGCGCTAGAGGCTTCCGGTGTTTCCGGCAAGGACTTATCCGGTCGATATCCCTTGCTGTTTCCCCGCCTTCGCACACTTCTACACGAGGTCGGAACGGAAAAGCCATACGTGCGCGTACGGCCGGATCGCGCGGGTTGTTTCCGTTGTGACGGGACTTCCGCGACGGTGATCGTGAGGTCTTCCCGCCGCCTTCTCGCCGCCCCCGCACGGTACTTCTTGCAACTGTCCTGTGACGCTGGAATGTGCCATTGCCGAACACGCGCCGCGCGCACGGCAGTTCGGTGTTGCGGGTGGGGTGAGGGGTTGTCGATCACCTGCCCGGGCATCATGGCTCACACGACGCGGCCGTATCGAGGAGGGGGACGCCCCGATGGGAGAAGAGGTCGTGGCGGACAGGTTCGGCCTGTCCGATCGGCAGCGGTACCGGCGGAAGTTGCGCCGGTGCCTGGAGGGTCTGGAGAGGTTGCTGGAGGAGCGGCGCTTCGACCGTCCGCGTAATCTCATGGGGCTGGAGATCGAGCTGAATCTCGCCGACCCGGACGGCATGCCCAGAATGATGAACGGTGAGGTGCTGGAACGCATCGCCAGCCAGGATTTCCAGACCGAACTCGGGCAGTTCAACCTGGAAGTCAACATCGTTCCGCACCGGCTGGAGGGGCGGGTATTCGATCAGCTCGCCGAGGAGCTGCGCACCGGACTGGGATATGCCGACCGGCAGGCCCGCGAAGTCGCCGCGCGTATCGTCATGATCGGAATTCTGCCGACGCTCGCCGACACCGATCTGGTCCGGGCCAATCTCACCGCGATGGACCGCTACCGGCTCCTCAACGACCAGATCATGGCGTCCAGAGGCGAGGAGGTCGTGCTCGACATAGCGGGCGTCGAGCATCTGGAGTGCACCTCGGCCTCCATCGCCCCCGAAGCGGCCTGCACCTCCGTCCAGTTGCACCTGCAGGTGACCCCGGGACGCTTCGCCGACGTGTGGAACGCGGCGCAGGCGCTGGCCGGGGTGCAGATCGCGATGGGTGCCAACTCGCCGTTCCTGTTCGGCCGTGAGCTGTGGCGCGAGTCGCGGCCGCCGCTGTTCCTGCAGGCCACGGACACGCGTCCGCCCGAGCTGCGGGCGCAGGGCGTCCGACCGCGTACCTGGTTCGGCGAGCGGTGGATCGACTCCGCGCACGATCTGTTCGCGGAGAACCTGCGCTACTACCCGGCGCTGCTGCCCATCTGCGCCGAGGAGGACCCGCTGCGCGTCCTCGACTCCGGCGGTGTCCCCACCCTCGCCGAACTGGTGTTGCACAACGGCACCGTCTACCGCTGGAACCGGCCGGTGTACGGGGTCGCCGACGGCGTTCCGCACCTGCGGGTGGAGAACCGCGTCCTGCCCGCTGGGCCCACCGTCACCGACGTGCTGGCCAACACCGCCTTCTACTACGGGCTGGTGCGGGCGCTCGCGGACGAGGCGCGCCCGGTGTGGTCGCGGATGCCGTTCGAGCGGGCCTCGGCCAACTTCGACGAGGCGTGCCGGTACGGCATCGACGCGCAGCTGTGGTGGCCGCGCGCGGGCAGGGGCGGGGGCCTCGTCCGCGTACCCGCCGTCCGGCTCGTGCGCGAGGAGCTGCTGCCGCTGGCCGAGGCGGGACTGGACGCCTGGGGTGTGGAGGCGCGGGACCGGGACCGCTACCTCGGTGTCATCGAGGAACGGTGCCGGCTGCGCACCAACGGCGCTGCCTGGCAGGCCGCCGCCTACCGCCGGGCCGGGGAGTCGGGACTGGAGC
Organism: Streptomyces sp. HNM0574; assembly: GCF_012726235.1. GTDB lineage: Bacteria > Actinomycetota > Actinomycetes > Streptomycetales > Streptomycetaceae > Streptomyces. Next base: position 150,455 of record NZ_JAASAH010000014.1, on the reverse strand, counting down.
GGGAGAAGGCGCTGGCCGCCGTCACCCGGCGCTACTGCGAACTGGCCGCCGGCGGCGACCCGGTGCACACCTGGCCGACGGGGCCCTGAGGGGCCCCGGGCGTCAGCCGGCCCTGCTGCCCGCCGCCATGATGGCCTTGAGGATCACGGCGTTGATCTGCGCCGGATCCTCGATGCGGTACGACGAGCCGCCGGTCGCCTCGGCGATCTCCTCGCAGGCCGCCGCGTCCGCGTCCGGGCCCACGGCGATCGCGACCACCGGCACCCGCCGCTCCCCGCCGAGCCGCTTGAGCTCGGCGACGAGGGCGCCCCGCGAGATGCTGCCCGGGTCCTCGTTCGCCCCGTCGGTGAGGACGACCAGGGCGTTGAACTTGCCCTCGGTGTAGGTCTTGTGGGCGTCCTTGTACGCGGCCAGCACCGTGTCGTACAGCCCCGTCGCGCCGCCCGGGATCGGTGCCAGGCCGGAGAACGCGGAGGTCAGCTCGTCGCGGTGGGTGCCGCCGCCCTCGGCGCGGTCGCCGAGCCGGGAGGTGGGGACGAGCCGGCGGTAGTCGTGCCCGCCGTCGAGCCGGGTGGCGAAGTCCCAGAGGCCGAACTCGTCGTCGGGCGTGAACTGCGAGAGGCCCTGGATCAGCGAGGCCTTGGTGACGTCCATCCGGGACTGGCCGTCGCGCCCGGGCACGGGGGCCGACATGGAGGCCGAGGCGTCCACCGTGAGCGTCAGGCGGGCGCTCTGCACCGTGATCGTCCACATGCCCTGGGCCGCGCTGACGCTCCGCGCCGACGGCGGCTCGGCGGCGTCCGCCCTGTACGGCTGCGGGTCGCGGGCGCCGGCGCGACGGGCCAGGCCGGCGGGGGCCGAACCGTCGGCGGCGCGGAAGCCGTGCCGGGCGAGGACGCGGCGGCCCGGCTCGTCGCCGAGCAGGGTCTGGAAGCGGATGGCCGCGCGGCTGCGTTCGGTGCCCAGCGACTCGCTGTCGACGAGCGTGTAGGGATAGTCGAGCAGCGTCAGCCCGCCGTCCGGATAGAACAGGCGCAGCCCGGGCGCACCCTGATGTGCCCTGTTGTGCGCGTACGCGGCCTGCTCGGAGAGCAGCAGGGCCTGATTCCGTTTCGGATTGCCCATCTCCGCGCCCGAGGTGTCGCGGGGGAGGGTGGCGAGCACCTGCGAGTCGCCCGGAGCGGTGCGCTCCGCCAGGAGCTTGGCCGCGGCGGCGGTCTCCGCGTCGCCCTTCTTCCCTTTGCCTGCGGAGGCCGCGTTCTGGATGCGGGTCAGTGCGAGCAGGCCGGTCGCGCTGCGCGCCGGGTCGGCGCTGCCGACGCGTACCGCGCCGTCCTCGGCGGAGGACGCGGCGATCCGCGGCCAGCTGTAGGTCTTCTCCGGCCAGCCCATGCGCTTCGCCGCGCGCGGCACCGCGGCCAGGGTGAGCGGCGAGGACGCCACGCTGCCCGCCGCCTCCAGGGGCGGGGCGCCGCTGGAGGCGGACGCCTCCTCCACCCACAGCGAGGAGTCCGGCAGCCAGACGTCGTAGTCCGGGTCCTCGCCGTGCCCCAGCGCCGCCGCCACATCGGCGCCGCTCCGCTCGCTCACCCGTACGTCCAGGCAGTGCCCGTCGGAGGTCACCCGCTCCGCGCGGGCGTGGGCGGCGGCCGCGCGGACCGCGGGCGCGATGTCGGGCGCCGCCGCGACGCTCAGCCGTACCGGGTCGCCGTCGCAGCCGTCGCTGAAGGGCGGGAGCCCGGCGCGCTGCGCCACGACCGTCCCCGCGGCGACGGCGAGCACCAGCGCGGTGGCCGCCACCACCCGGGCCCGCCTGCCCCGGCCCGGACCGGAACGCCGCGCGGCACCCGAACCGGAACGCCGGGCCGGGCCCGGAGCGGAACCCAGGGACCCGGGGGCGCCGCCGCGTGCGCGGGGCGGGCCCTGGCCGGGGTCCTGACCGGGGCCGTACGTACCGTGGTCATCGGGCAAGCTGTGACGTTCCATGGCGTGTACGCCTCTCCTGGCAGCCTGATACGGCGACGGAGCAGGGGTGTGCCCGATGGACGGCGCGCGTCCCCGCGGCTTGTCGCGCACGATCTTCGTACCTGCATTCGAGACCCTAGCGGTGCGGAAGTGCCCGTGCGGCGGGATTGGTGAACTGGAGGCATGTGTGCGGTCACTGGCAAGTGACACCGGCTCGTCCCCCGAGGGGAGCGCGGGAGGAACGCTCCTCTCCCGGCGGCTGCTCGGCCAGGAGACGGGGCTCGTCCTGGCGCTGTCGCTCGGGGCCAGCGCGCTCTCGGCGCTGATCAGCTTCCTCGGCTCGCTCACCGCGCCGGGGCCGCTGTCCGACCAGGCGGCGAACCTCAACACCTCGCGGGCGCCCGACCGTCCGTGGCTCGACCTCGCCTGGCAGCTGTTCGGCATCGCCACCGCGCTGGTCCCGGTGCTGCTCGTCGCCCACCTGCTGACCCGCGAAGGCGCGGGCGGGCTGCGGGCGTTGGGCTTCGACCGGCGCCGCCCCGGCTTCGACCTGCGCTGGGGCGCGGCGGTGGCGGCGGCCATCGGCGGCACCGGCCTGCTGCTCTACATCGGCGCGCGCTCGGCCGGATTCAACCTGACGGTGGTACCGGAATCGCTGCCGGAGGTGTGGTGGAAGTTCCCGGTGCTGATCGCCTCCGCGGTGCAGAACTCCGTGGTGGAGGAGGTCATCGTCGTCGGCTATCTCGTCCGCAGGCTCGACCAGTTGCGCTGGGGGCCGTGGGCGGTGCTCGCCGCGAGCGCGGGGCTGCGTGGGACGTACCACCTGTACCAGGGCATCGGCGGGCTCGTCGGGAACATGGCGATGGGCGTCGTCTTCGTGCTGCTGTACCGGCGTTGGGGCCGGGTCGGCCCGCTGGTCGCCGCGCACGCGCTGATCGACATCGTGGCCTTCGCCGGGTACGCGCTCCTCGCGGGCGAGGTCTCCTGGCTGCCGACGGCCTGACGGGAGGGGAGCGGTCGTGGTGTTCGCGGAGGTGCCGCTGACGGCGGCCGCGCGGTGGGTCTGCGGCGTCGACGGGCCGGCCACCCGGCTGTACGGCGGCGAGGAGTCCGCCGCCTGGCGGGTCGGCGAACACGTCGTCCGCGTCGCCGGGTTCGCACGGGACCCGGCCGAGGTGGAGTGGTGCCACCGGGTCGCGGCGGCGGCGCGGGCCGGCGGCTGCGCCGAGGCGCTCGCGCCGCTGCCCCTGCCGGGCCGGCCGGACGGGGCGACGGCGGCGCACGTCGAGGGGCGGACGGTGTCCCTGTGGCCGCACGTCGACGGGGTGTGGGCCTCGCCGGGCGAGGCGGGCGCGGTGCTGGCGGCGCGGCTGCTGGCCCGGCTGCACCGGGCGCTGGCCCCGGCCGCGCTGCCGCCCAGACCGCGCCCGAACTTCCTGCTCACGGGCCTGGACGGCCGCGCCACGTACGAGGACCCGCGGCTGCGCGACCCCCGACTCGACGCCTGGCTGCGGGAGTTCCACGCCCGGGCCCGCGCGCCGCACCCCCTGCACGGCGACTTCTACCGCGGCAATCTGCTGGCCGCGCCCGGCGACCCGGCCCGGCTGCTCGCCGTACTCGACTGGGACGAGGCGCTGGTGGCCCCGCCCGAGACGGAAGTCGCCAGCGCGGCCATGGAGTTCGCCGGGGACTTCGGCGCGGACACGGCAGCCGTCCGCCGCTTCGTCCGCGCCTACCGCGAGTCCGGCGGCACCGCGCGGCTCCTGGACGACGAGGCGCTCGCCCAGCTGATGCGGCACCGACTGCGGTGCGAGAGCGTCCGGTTCGCGGATGCGGCGGCCCGGGGCGAGCCGCAGGACGCGGAGGACCTGGCCCACCACCGGCGCCGCCTGACGGCCTTCGCCCGGCTCCGGCCCTGAGCTCCCGTACGGGGCGCGTGCCCGGATGCGGCACGCGCCCCGTCGCTCACAGGCCGGGGAGCAGCTGCGCGTCCAGCACGGTGACGGCGTCGCCGGTCAGTTCGGTGCGGTCGCCGCGGAGGGTGGTGCGGACGTGGCCGGTGCGGGCCGACGCCTGGAGGCCGGTGAGGGTGTCGCTGCCGAGGCGGGCCGACCACAGCGGGGCGAGCGCGGTGTGCGCGCTGCCGGTGACGGGGTCCTCCGGGATGCCGACCGCGGGCCCGAACATGCGGGACACGTAGTCGTGCGCGCTGTCCGGGGAGGCGGCCCGCGCGGTGACGATGACGGCCCCGTACGCGTCCAGCCTGCCGACGGCGGCCAGGTCGGGCGCGAGGTCCCGGACGGTGCGCTCGTCGGCGAGTTCGACGAGGAGGTCGCCGAGCGGGCCGGTGTCGTAGGCCCGTACCACCGGAGCGCCCAGTGCCTCGGCGAGGCCGTCCGGCGGGGCGATCCCGGTGAGCGGGCTGGTGGGGAAGTCCAGCGTGATCGAGCCCTCCGGGGTGAAGGCGGCGGTGAGCAGGCCGCTGCGGGAGCGGAAGCGGACGCTCTTCTCGGCGAGGCCGTCCGAGCGGAGCACGTGCGCGGTGGCGAGGGTGGCGTGACCGCAGAGGTCGACCTCGGTGGACGGGGTGAACCAGCGCAGCTCCCAGTCGTGTTCGGGGTCGTCGGGCAGGGGCAGCGCGAAGGCGGTCTCGGCGAGGTTGATCTCCATGGCGAGCCGCTGGAGGCGCTCGTCGTCGGGGAAGCGGCCGGGGCCGTCGCCGGGCAGCAGCACCACCCCCGCCGGGTTGCCGGTGTAGGGCCGGTCGGTGAAGGCGTCGACAGTACGGATCCTCATGGCACGAGCTTAGGAGCCCGGCGGGGCCGCGCGGCCTGGCCAATGCGCCTGGCCACGTTCCGGGAGTTCGGCCCACCGGCCGGGCGGGCCCGTGACGGGGGTCGCGTCCGTCGGGCGCAGTCCGGCGAAGGCGCAGGCGTAGGCCACCGGGTGGTGCTGGTACAGGTAGGCGCTCAGCAGCTCCTCGGGGCCGTCCTCCGCCTCCGGCCGGCCGCCGGGGTGCAGGTCCTGGCCCTCGACGGCGCCGTCCCTGGCGATGCTGCCCTGGTCGCCGCTCTTGGGGTTGGCGTACAGGCCGTAGCAGACGGTGCCGGGGGACAACCGGGCCAGTGCGCCCGGCAATTGGGGCGCGTACCCCCAGGGCTGGGTGACGACGCAGCCGCCCGGGACGGTCGTCACGCCGATGACCCGCACGTCCTCGTCCAGGTCGAAGCCGTACGGGTCCGCCAGCCGCCGGACGGCCTCGTCCGAAGCCGGTGCCGCCGCCAGGCGGCGGACCGCCTCGGCCGCGTCGATCCCGGCCACGCAGGCCAGGCCCGTGCCGTCGCACTCGAGGCTGCCGAGTGCCGCGATGAGCCTGTGGGCCTCCCGGGCCGCCGCCTGTTCGGCGTCGGTCAGGCCCGTCCCCGGTGGTGCCGGGAACAGGTCCGGTTCCGGCCCGGCCAGGCTCAGCCGCCCCGGGGACCAGTCGCCGACCGTGCTCAGCCAGGGGTCGGCGCCGGCGGCGGCGAGGGCGCGCGCGGTGTCCGTCCGGCCGGAGACGACGGCCTCCCACAGCGCGGTCGCGCCGTTCGCCGTCGCGTCCACGTCCGTGACCCGGGCGGCCAGTTCCGCGACGACCTCGGGGGTGCCGTACACCGCCGCGTGGTGCAGCGGCCGGCCGTCCTCCCAGGTGTCCGGGTCGGCGCCCTCGTCGAGCAGGCGGCGCGTGTGGCCGGCGTCGGTCTCGTCCCAGCCCCTGGCCGTCCAGATGTCCGTCATCGGTTCCCCTCCCACGGCGGTTCACGGGGCTTCCCCGCGTCCGCGCATGCTCGCACGCGGCTCGGACAGTCTTGCCGGAGAAGAGTTACCGATATATCGTTGAGGCATCGCGATAGATGGACGACAGATCACGGAAGAGGTGTGAGCGATGCACGCGGAAGGACACGAATACGGACAGCACGGCAAGCAGGGCCCGCACGGGCGCGGCCCGGGCCGGGGCGGCGGCCCCTGCGGTCCCGGCGGCTTCCAGGGCCCGGGCGGCCCCGGCGGCTGGGGCGGCTTCGGGCCCGGCACGGGCCCCTGGGAGCGCCGCGCCTTCGGCGCCTTCGGGCCGCCCTTCGGGGACGGACCGTTCGGCGGCGGCCGGGGCCGCGGCGGACGCGGCGGACCGCGCGGGCGCGCGCGGCGCGGGGACGTCCGCGCGTCGATCCTGGCGCTGCTGACGCAACGGCCGATGCACGGCTACGAGATGATCCAGGAGATCGCCGAACGCAGCGGCGGCGCGTGGAAGCCCAGCCCCGGCTCGGTCTACCCGACGCTCCAGCTGCTGGAGGACGAGGGCCTGATCACGAGCGCCAGCGAGGGCGGCAAGAAGCTGTTCTCGCTCACCGACGAGGGCCGTGCCGAGGCCGAGTCGGGCCCCGACGCGCCCTGGGAGGAGGCCGGGCGCGGCATCGACTGGGAGGCCATGAACGAGGTGCGCAAGGCGGGCAGCGGACTCGTCGGAGCCTTCCAGCAGGTGTGGACGACGGGTTCGCCCGAGCAGCGCGAGAAGGCGCTGGAAGTGGTCAACGACGCCAGGAAGAAGCTCTATCTGATCCTCGCCGAGGAGGACTGACGCAGCGGCGCCCCGGCGCCGGACACCCGATCCCCACCGTGAACGGGCGCCCGGCGCCGGGGCGTTGGCGGATGCGCGGTCAGTGGTCGGGGCCCGAGCCGGTGCCGAGCGGGAGGACGTCGACCTCACCGGTGCCGCACACGGTGCCCTGGTCCCACTTCGTCGCGCTCGGCGTGCGCGCGTCCGGCGGTGTGACCTTCAGGCCCGCCGGGTCCGGGCAGCCGTCGGAGGGATCGCCCTCGGACGGGACGACCGTCCAGTGCAGCCGGCTCCACGCGTTGCCGCCCGGCTCCAGCGTCAGCTGCTCCGGGGTGCGGCTGCGGTCGCGCACCGCGTCGGTGGGCAGCGCCTCGCCCGCCGCGTCGGTCAGCTGGAGCCCGGGCCAGCCCTGCGTACGGCAGGCCGTGTCCGAGGTGTTGGTGAGGACGAGGGCCGAGTAGCGGTTGCCCGCGGCGGATTCGAGGGGGCGGAGCGAGGGCGCGAGGTCGTCCGTCGCGCACCAGGGGCTGCCGGGTGCGGACTGCCCGTCGTCCGGGGCGTGCTGCTTGTCGGGGGCGTCCGCGTCCTCCGCGGGCGGTCCTTCGACGGCGGACGACCGCGCGTCCGAGGGGGCGTCGCCGCCCTGCGGGGCGACGGTGTCCGCGCCGCAGCCGGTGACGGCCAGCGCGGTGCCGGCGGTGAGAGCGATGAGGGCGGAACGTGCCGAATGCCGTGCCATGGGATCTCCAGGGGGCTGCCGAACCGGGGCGTCACGCATGAGACGGGCGCTTGGCCACACAGGTTCCCCATATGGCCTCAATCACGCATGTGTCGGGGAACACGCCCCGCCTGTGGGGGAGTTCGCGTCGCGTGAGACCGGCGCGATTTCTTCGGTCCGTACTCCCGGCGCGGTACGCCGGAGGTTCCGGTGCGCGGCGGGTGGTGCGGAACGGGCGCGCGCCCCGGGTCAGTCGAGGAGCTGCCAGATCTCGGCGGTGTCGAAGCAGTCCAGCGTCCGGGGCAGCAGCGAGTCCTCGTGGCAGTGGAAGGCGGACCAGAACAGGTCGCCGGGGCGCGCGTCGTCGGGCGCGTAGACGCGGTACACGTACTCCCGGCCGTCGGCCGCGAGCAGCGCCACCATCCAGCAGGACAGGACGGGCTGCGCGCGGGTGGCCATGGGTCTCCCTCGACGGACCGGGGACGGGCGCGTGTGACGGGTGCGGAGGGGGAGACGTGGCAGCGCGTCGCGTGGTTGCCTCTCCTCCTCAAGGAGGAGAAACGGCGGGGCCCGCCCCGACCTCAGTGTGACGGGCAGATGCCACGGGGCGAGGATGTTCAGCCACGATCCATGTGATGTGGTGGTCCTGTGCAGACCCCTACACCGTCCAGCCGTCCCGCCGACACAGAAGCCGATGCAGCCGAGGACCAGCTCAGCCCGCAGCTGGCCGACATGACGGCCACCGCGCGGCGGCGTGCCGCGCGGGACGGAGACCGGCAGGTCGACACCGCGCACCTGCTGCACAGCCTGCTCGAATCCGACCGGCGCGTATGGGACTTCCTGGACGGCGGCAGCCCGCAGGCGGGCAGGCTGCTCGGCTATCTCGTGCAGCGCAGCATCGGCTACGGCCTGCGCTGGCAGGGCACGGTCGAGGACTCCGGCGCGATCCCGCTCGCCGCGGCCGGGGAGCAGCCGGGCGCCGCGCCGCGCTGGTCGCAGGCGGCCGTCGCCGCGCTGGACCTCGCGCTGCGCCGGGCGCACCTGCGGGGCAGGCAACGGGCCGAGGGCGTCGACCTGTTCGCCGGGCTGGTGGCCGACGGCGAGTGCCGCGCCGCCGAGGTGCTGGAGCGTGCCGGGGTCGACCGGGAGCGCCTCGCGGGCCGACTGGGCGTCAGGGGCGAATCCGGTGACACCCCTGTCACCGCTTGACATGACGTTGACATGATGGGGCGATGTCGACCGCCGCACCCGATGCCTCCGCCGCGCGCCACCGCGGCCTCGGACTTCCGCTCGCCCTGATCTCCGCGCTGGCCTTCGGCGGCTCGGGCCCCGCGGCCAAGCCGCTGATCGAGGCGGGCCTCGACCCGCTGCACGTGACCTGGCTCCGGGTGGCGGGCGCGGCCCTGGTGATGCTGCCGCTCGCCTGGCGGCACCGGGGGCTGCTGCGTGAACGCCCGGGGCTGCTGGCCGGGTTCGGGCTGCTGGCCGTCGCGGGCGTCCAGGCGTTCTACTTCGCGGCGATCTCCCGCATCCCGGTCGGCGTCGCGCTGCTCATCGAGTACCTCGCGCCCGCGCTGGTGCTCGGCTGGGTGCGGTTCGTCCAGCGGCGGCCGGTGACGCGGGCCGCCGCCGTGGGCGTCGTGCTCGCCGTCGGCGGGCTGGCCTGCGTCGTCGAGGTGTGGTCCGGGCTGCGGTTCGACCTGCTCGGGCTGCTCCTCGCGCTGGGCGCGGCCTGCTGCCAGGTCGGCTACTTCGTGCTCTCCGACCACGGCAGCGACGCGTCCGACGGCAGGAGCGCCGCCGACCCGCTCGGCGTCATCGCCTACGGGCTGCTCGCGGGCGCGGCCGTCCTCACCGCCGTCGCCCGCCCCTGGACCATGGACTGGGCCGTACTGGGCGGCCCCGCGAGCATGGACGGGACGCGCGTGCCCGCCGCCGTGCTGCTGGCCTGGATCGTCCTCGTCGCCACCGTCGCCGCGTACCTGACGGGGGTGCTCTCGGTGCGCAGGCTCTCGCCGCAGGTGGCCGGTGTCGTCGCCTGCCTGGAGGCGGTCGTCGCGACCGTCCTGGCGTGGGTGCTGCTCGGTGAACACCTCTCGCCCGTACAGCTCGTGGGCGGCGCGGTGGTGCTGCTGGGCGCGTTCATCGCGCAGAGCGCGACGCCGAAGGCCCGGAGCGGGGAGCCGGTCGCCGCGGGCGGCGAGCCCCGCCTCCCGGACGAGGAGCGCGCGGGCGTCGGCGGCTGAACGGACGCTTCCGGCCCGGGAGTCGGACCTCCCGGGCCGGCCGCCCCTGCCGGGGTCAGCGCACGGTGCCCTTGGCCGGGTCGACGACGTGTTCCGTGAGCTGTTCCAGGACGGCGCGGTCCTGCTCGGCGGTGCCCCGGTCGGTGGGGTCGCCGGGGTAGGTGTCCACGAGTACGTGGGTGGCGCCGAGTTCGGCCAGCTCCGCGAAGTCGGCGCGGATCTGCTCCAGCGTGCCCTGCCCTGCCGTCCGCCCCGACTCCTCCAGCGGGCCGTCGGTGATGCGGACGGGGAGCCGGGGGACGAGCTCGGGCGCGGGCCGTCCCGCCTTGTCCGCCTCGGCGGCGAGGACGGGGAGCGCGGCGCGGATCTCGTCCAGCGTGGGCGCGACCGGGTGCCAGCCCTCGCCCAGCCGGGCCGCCCGGCGGAGCGCCGCCTGCGAGGAGCCGCCGACCCAGACGGGCAGCGGGCGCGCGACGGGCCTCGGCGCCGTGTGCACGTCGGTGTAGTGGACGTACTCGCCGTGGAAGGTGGTCGGGTCCTCGCGCCAGGCCGCGCGGATGGCGGTCAGGTACTCGTCGGCGATCCGGCCGCGCTGCGCGAAGGGGACGTTGAGCGCCTGGTACTCGGCGCGGGACCAGCCGATGCCGGCGCCGAGGATGAAGCGGCCGCCGGTGAGGACGTCGAGGTTGGCGGCGAGCCGGGCGGTCTGCAGCGGGTGGCGGTAGGGGAGGACGGTCACCGTGGTGCCGAGGGTGAGCTCCGGCTCCTTCGCGGCGAGCCAGGCGGCCAGCGTGAACTGGTCGTAGAACGGCGCCGGGTAGACGGCGTGCACGTCCTGGGTCACCGCGATGTGGTCGGAGATCATGACGAACCCGAAGCCCAGGGTGCGGGCCCTGGCCGCTTCCTCCGCGAGGGAATCGGGCGTCGTGCCGGGGCCGAAGTTGAGCAGATTGACGCCTAGGCGCACGTCATCTCTCCGTTCCTGTGCGGGACGTGGCGGTCGGCCCCCGAGCGTATCCCGCCCGCCCCCGGTGACGAGGGCGGACGGGCTCCGACTGCCGTACAGGAGACGGGAGTTGACGTTGTGTCACCGAGGGCGGGTGCGCCCGGAGGGTCAGGTGTGCGGGGTCAGGCCGAGCTCGCGGTCGACGGCGGGGCTGGTGCGGGTCGAGGCGGCGATGACCGCGGGCCAGCTGCCGTACTTGGTGTACAGCTGGTCGGCCGTCGGGCCCAGCGGGTTGCCGTACTTGACGACGTTCCGCCGCTCCAGGGCCTCGACCTGCTCGGGGGACATGCCGGCGCGGGTGATGTCCTTGGCCTCGTTGCGCATGGCCACCAGTTCGCGGGCGATGTCCTCGTCCGAGGCGCCCTCGGCGCGCATCCAGGCCTCGGTGCGCTCCATCCGGTCCAGCAGCGCGTGGTAGCGGACGCGCACCTCGCGGGCCTCGGCGCGCTCCTCCGGCGTCATCTGCCGGATGGTGCAGACGACGGGCTCGGGGCTGGTGCACGGCGCGTCCGCCTCCAGCGGCGGCGCCGCGACCGAGCCGGGCGAGGCGTCCGGGCCCGCGGCCGGGTCGGCAGCGGCCGTGGCGGGCGGCGGGGCCTGCGCGGGCGCGGCGGCCGTCGCAGCGGAGGCCCCGCCGCCGAGCAGCGCGAGCGCGCCCAGCAGCAGCGCGGCGATCCGCCGGGCCGCGAGCGAGCGGTACGGCCGTGCGGTGGCCGGGAGTTGGGGCGGGCGGTCCTGGCCGGTCGAGTCGATCATGGTTGCCATGGCCGCATCCTGGCCGCTGCCCCGTACGCCCCGGCCAAGGCGCGCGGACGGGGGCGGCGGCGCGTGGGTGCGGAAGCGCGGCGCGGGCCCGCCGTCCGGAAGCCCCCGCGCGGGCGGGGGAGTTGACCCGCCCAGGCCTCAGCCCGGCGCCGCCCCCGCCGTCACAGTGCGGCGAGGTAGCCGGGCAGGGGGGTCTCCCGGGCGCGGGCGTCGGCCGGTTCGGGGTCGCCGTAGGCGCGGCGGACGGGGACGACGCCGCTCCAGTGCGGCAGGGCGAGGTCCCGTTCCTCGTCGTTGGGGCCGCCGGTGCGGACCTTCGCCGAGACCTCCTCCAGGTCGACCCGGAGCACGGCGGTGGCCGCCAGCTCCTTGCCGTCCGCCGGACGGGAGTCGGCCGCCCGCCCGGCGACGACCTGGTCGGTGAGCGCGTCCAGCGCGGCGCGCTGCTCGGCCTCGTCCGTCACCGGGTACGCGGTGCCGTGCACCACCACACAGCGGTAGTTGACCGAATGGTGGAAGGCGGAGCGGGCCAGCACGATCCCGTCGACGTGGGTGACCGTCACGCAGACCGGCATCCCCTCCGGGCTGCCGCTCGCCGTCCGCAGCGGCCGGGAGCCGGTGGAGCCGTGCACGTACAGCCGGTCGCCGGAGCGGGCGTAGAGCGTCGGCAGGACGACGGGCGCCCCGTCGCGGACGAAGCCGAGGTGGCAGACGAACTCCTCGTCCAGGATGCGGTGCACCGACTCCCGGTCGTACGAGGCCCGCCGGCGGGCCCGGGTGAGCGTGGTGCGCTCGGTTCGGGGATAGGCGGCGGGGGCGCTGCTGCTGCTCGTCGGGGGCATGGGCTCTCTCCCTCGTGGGTTCGGGCCGCTCGCCGGCCGTGGTGCGTGTTCCGGCTTGCGTCTCTCGTTGTACTAGTGCAAACTGTGCTTTGTGCTAGGAGAGTACAGGATCACGGGCAGGCGCGCAGCGGAGATCGCGGCGAGCGTCGAACAGGGCGTCGGATCGGGGGAGTTGGCGCCCGGCGCCGCGCTGCCGCCGATGCGGGAGCTGGCCGCCGAACTGGAGGTCAACCCGAACACGGTCGCCGCGGCCTACCGGACGCTGCGCGAGCGCGGCGTCATCGAGACGGCCGGCCGCCGCGGCAGCCGGGTGCGGGCCAGGCCCGCGAGCACCGCGCGCGAGGCCCTCCGGGTCGAACCCCCCGAGTGGGCCACCGACGTCTCCCAGGGCAACCCCGACCCGGCGCTGCTGCCGCCGCTGGGCGAGGCGCTGGCCGCCGCGGCCGCGCGCGCGGCCCGCAGCCCCGTCTTCTACGGCGACGAACCCGTCGACCCCGGTCTGGCGCGGGCCGCGGCCGAGGCGTTCGCGGCGGACGGCGTCCCCTGCGGCCCGGACGGCATCGTGCTGACCTCCGGTTCGCTGGACGCCATCGAGCGGGTGCTCGCCGCGCACCTCAAGCCGGGCGACACCGTCGCCGTCGAGGACCCGGGCTGGGGCAGCCTGCTCGACCTCGTCCCCGCGCTCGGCCTGCGCCCCGTCCCGCTGCCGCTGGACGACGAGGGTCCGCTGCCCGACGGGCTGGAGCAGGCCCTGGAGCGCGGGGCCCGCGCCGTCGTGGTCACCGGCCGGGCCCAGAACCCGACCGGCGCCGCCGTGTCCGCCGCGCGGGCCCGCGCGCTGCGCGAGGCGCTCGCCCGCCGTCCCGGCGTCCTCGTCGTCGAGGACGACCACGGGCACGGCATCGTCGACCTCCCGCTGTGCACCCTCGCGGGCGCCACCGACCGCTGGGCGCTGGCCCGTTCGACGGCGAAGGCGTACGGGCCCGACCTCCGGCTCGCCGTCCTCACCGGGGACGCGGTCACGCTGGACCGGGTCCGGGGGCGGCAGCGGCTCGGCCCCGGCTGGGTCAGCCACCTCCTCCAGGACGCCGTCGCGCACCTCTGGCACTCCCGCGCCGTCGACCCGGCCGCGGTGGCCCGCGCCTACGGGCGGCGCCGCGACGCGCTGGTGCGCGAGCTGGCCGGGCGCGGGGTGCCGGCGTACGGGCGCAGCGGCATGAACGTCTGGGTGCCCGTCGCCGACGAGACCGGTGCCGTGACGGCTCTGCTCCAGTCCGGCTGGGCCGCAGCCCCCGGCGCGCGCTTCCGCGTCGCCTCGCCGCCCGGCATCCGGCTGACGGTCTCACCGCTGGACGACGTCGGCATCCCCCGCCTCGCCGACTCCGTCGCCGCGGCCGTCCGCCCGGCCGCGCCCCGCCGGTACGCCTGACGGACGGCGCGGCCCCGGCTTCAGATCTTGCGGAAGTCCCAGGAGACGACGCTGTCCGGGGTCAGGCGGAGCCAGGCGTGCCGGCCGTCGTGCGGCATCCGGTCCATGCCGAAGTACTTGGCGGCGAACAGCCGTTCCGGGGCGGCCAGTTCGGGCACGTCCGCCTCGCCGCGCGGGGCCTCGCCGACGGGGACGGCCCGGCCGGTGAGCTCCACGCCGCGCAGTTCGCCGTACTCGCGCCCGTCGTCCACGACGACCGCGACGCGCGGGTCCCGGCGCAGCTGGGCCCAGCGCCGGCTGCGGGTGATCGAGTACAGCCACAGGGAGGCGCCGTCCCAGCAGAAGAACAGCGGGCCCACGTGCGGGGTGCCGTCCGCGCCCACCGTGGCCACGCGGCAGGTGTGCTGCTCGGTGAGGTAGGCGTCCAGCTCCTCCGGGGACATCCTGATCCGGCGTCCGCGCCGCTGGCCGCGCTGTTCGGTGACGCTCATGGGCTCGTCCTTCCGCGTCCCTCCGCGCCCTCGCCCGACTGTTGCTGATGGCACGTCAGAAAATCATGCGCGCCGGACCGCCCCCGCGCAATGCCCCGCCCCCTTCCCTCTTCGTGCGGCGCCCTCTAGCCTCCGGTCACGCCGGGCGGAGAGGGGAGCGGGATGAGCGCGCACGGGGCACTGGAAGCGCTGCTGGAGCCGTCGCGCACGGCGCTGCTCACCGTCGAGTGCCAGAACGGTGTGGTGGGCGAGCGCAGCGCGCTGCCCGAACTCGCCGCCGCGGCACGGGAGTCCGGCATGCTCGACCGCGTCGCGCGCCTGGTGGGCGCCGCGCACGGCGCGGGCGTCCAGGTGCTGCACGCCGTCGCCGAACGCCGCCCGGACGGCCGGGGCTCAGGCGCCAACGCGCGCCTGTTCCGCGCCGCTTCCCGCCTGCCGGTGCAGCAGCTGTCCGGGACGGAGGCCGTACGGGTCGCCGCCCCCGTGCCGGTCGCCGAGGAGGACCTCGTCGTCCGCAGGCTGCACGGGCTCTCCCCGCTCGCGGGCACGGACGTCGACCCGCTGCTGCGCAACCTCGGGGTGCGGACGCTGGTGGTCACGGGCGTCTCCGCGAACGTCGCCGTGCCCAACGCGGTCTTCGACGCCGTCAATCTCGGGTACACCGTGGTCGTCCCGGAGGACGCCGTCGCCGGGGTACCCGAGGACTACACGCCCGCGATGGTCCGCCACACCCTGGCCCTCGTCGCCACGGTCACCGACACCGCGACGCTGCTCGGCCACTGGGCGCGCTGAGCCTTTCCCGGACCGCTCCCTCCCCGCGCCGGACGGCCCGGCGGCCAGGGACCGTTGACAGCGCGTTGCCCGCCTCATAGCGTCACGTCAGCCGTAGGTACTAAGCGGTTGCTCACCAATCCAGGGCGAGGAGAGAACCAGAATGTCCAGCACCGAGCAGCGTGTCGCGATCGTGACGGGCGGGGCCAGGGGGATCGGCGCCGCCACCGCCGTCCGGCTGGCCGCCGAGGGGCGTGCCGTCGCCGTACTCGACCTCGACGAGGCGGCCTGCAAGGACACCGTCGAGAAGATCACCGCGGCGGGCGGCAAGGCCGTCGCCGTCGGCTGTGACGTCTCCGACGGTGCGCAGGTCGAGGCGGCCGTGGCCCGCGTGGCCGAGGAGCTCGGCGCTCCCACCGTGCTCGTCAACAACGCCGGAGTCCTGCGCGACAACCTCCTGTTCAAGATGGAGGAGGCCGACTGGGACACCGTGATGAACGTGCACCTGCGCGGCGCCTTCCTGATGTCCCGCGCCTGCCAGAAGCACATGGTCGACGCCGGGTTCGGCCGGATCGTGAACCTCTCCTCGTCCTCCGCGCTCGGCAACCGCGGGCAGGTCAACTACTCGGCGGCCAAGGCCGGTCTGCAGGGCTTCACCAAGACGCTCGCCAAGGAGCTCGGCAAGTTCGGCGTGACCGCGAACGCCGTCGCGCCCGGCTTCATCGTCACCGACATGACCGCGGCCACCGCCGAGCGCGTCGGCATGGGCTTCGAGGACTTCCAGGCCGCGGCCGCCTCGCAGATCCCCGTCCAGCGCGTCGGCCGCCCCGAGGACATCGCCAACGCGATCGCCTTCTTCACCGGCGAGGCGGCCGGCTTCGTCTCCGGCCAGGTCATGTACGTGGCCGGCGGACCGCTCAACTGATCCCGGAGGCAGTGGACATGGCACAGCAGGGGCAGCAGGGCGAGGTCGCGCTCGTCACCGGCGGCAGCCGCGGGATCGGGTACGGCGTCGCACAGTCGCTGATCGCGCGCGGCGACCGGGTGTGCATCACCGGCCGGAACGAGGACGCGCTCAAGGAGGCCGTCGAGGCGCTCGGCGCCGACCGCGCGATGTACGTCGCGGGCAAGGCGCACGACGAGGCGCACCAGACCGACGCGGTGGAGAAGGTCATGGCCGCCTGGGGCCGGGTCGACCACCTCGTCAACAACGCGGGCACGAATCCGGTCTTCGGGCCGATCGCCGAACTCGACCTCAACGTCGCCCGGAAGGTCTTCGAGACCAACGTCGTCTCGGCGCTCGGTTTCGCGCAGCGCACCTGGGCGGCCTGGCAGCGGGAGAACGGCGGCTCGGTCGTCAACGTCGCCTCCATCGCCGGGATCTCGGCCTCGCCGTTCATCGGCGCGTACGGCATGAGCAAGGCCGCGATGGTCAACCTCACGCTCCAGCTGGCGCACGAGTTCGCGCCGGGGGTGCGGGTGAACGCGGTCGCGCCCGCCGTGGTCAAGACCAAGTTCGCCGCCGCGCTCTACGAGGGGCGCGAGCAGGAGGCCGCGGCGCGGTACCCGATGGGGCGGCTGGGCGCCCCGGAGGACATCGGCGGCGCCGTCGCGTACCTCACATCGCGGGACGCGGCGTGGGTCACCGGGCAGACACTCGTGGTCGACGGCGGTCTGTTCCTCAATTCGGGCGTGGAGTGAACGAATTGGACTGAGCGGGCACCCCGGGGCCGGACGGTGCCCGCTCTGCGGACGTGCGGGTACCGGTCCGTCGCCGGGTCGGTACCCGCAGTCACGACGCACCCCTCCTCACCTGGCTCGATGCGGTACAAATCCTTGATCTGTGCATGCTCCGGAGCGTCCGGCTGAGGTATGGTCGCTCTCGCCTTCGGCAGCGGATCCCCCGCGCGGCCGCCGCGTGCGCGGCGCGCGAGAGCGGAACGGACAGGGCGAGTGGCCGACGGCGAATTCCCTACGGGACGTCCATGGGCCCGCCCTTGGCGTCTTCTGGCAACCGCATCAGCAGTAGTGGCCCCGCCGACTGAGGAGCGCGTACGTGTTCGACCGCAACCGACCCCTGAGGCTGACCGCGTCCGTCGCGATGTCAACAGCCCTGCTCGCCGGGTGCAGTTCGCTGTCGGGAGACGACGGCAAGGGGGACGAACCGGTCGTCGTGGGCACCACCAGCGCCCCCAGCGTCCTCGACCCCGCGGCCGCCTGGGACGGCTCCTGGGAGCTGTACCGGAACGTCTACCAGACGCTCCTCACCGTCCCGAACTCCAGCAGCACGCCCGAACCGGACGCCGCGGAGCGGTGCGGTTTCACGGACTCGGCCAGCAAGGTCTACCGCTGCACGCTCAAGGGCGGGCTGACCTTCTCCGACGGCAGCACCCTGGACTCCGCCGCCGTCAAGCACTCCATCGACCGCATCCGGAAGATCGACGCGCCCGCCGGGCCGATCGGCCTCCTGGACAGTCTCGACCGGGTCGAGGCCCCCGACCGCAAGACCGTCGTCTTCCACCTCAAGAAGTCCGACGCGACCTTCCCGTTCATCCTGGCCACCCCCGCCACCTCGATCGTCGAGCCGGAGAGCTACCCAGCGGACCGGCTCCGCACCGACGAGGGCGTCACCGGCTCCGGGCCGTACCAGCTGGCCTCGTACACCGACGGCGAGAAGGCCGAGCTGACCCGGAACGAGTCCTACAAGGGCGCCGCCGACATGAAGAACGACGGCGTCACCATCCGCTACTTCTCCTCCTCCCGGAAGATGGTCGCGGCGCTGAAGGACGGCAGCATCGACCTGAGCTACCGCGGACTGACCCCGAGCCAGGTCACCACCCTCCAGAAGGCCGGCGCGAAGGGCGCCGACGCCCTCGAACTCAGCGAGATGACCGGCTCCGAGATCCGCTACCTGGTCTTCAACTCCCAGGACAAGACCGCCGGAAACCCGGCCGTACGCAGGGCGATCGCCCAGCTCGTCGACCGCAAGGCCCTGGTGCGCAACGTCTACGAGCGCACCGCCGACCCGCTCTACAGCATGGTCCCGAGCGGCATCACCGGCCACACCAGCGCCTTCTACGACCGCTACGGCGAGCCCAGCCGCGAGAAGGCGAAGCGGACGCTGGCCGCCGCCGGGATCAACCGCAAGGTCGAGCTCACCCTCTGGTACACCACCGACCGCTACGGCACCGCCACCAAGCGGGAGTTCGAGGAGCTGGAGCGGCAGCTGGAACAGTCCGGACTCTTCGACATCACCATCGAGGGCCGCGGCTGGAAGGAGTTCCAGAAGGGCTACAACAAGGGCCAGTACCCGGTCTTCGGCCGCGGCTGGTTCGCGGACTTCCCCGACGCGGACAACTACATCACCCCCTTCGTCGGCAAGCGCAACGCCGTCGGCACCCCGTACGAGAGCGAGCAGCTCGCGAGCACCCTGCTGCGCTCGCGCGAGGAGAGCGACCGGGCCGCCGCCGGGGAGCACTTCGCCAAGGCGCAGCGCGTCATCGCCGAGGACGCCAAGCTGCTGCCGCTGTGGCAGGGGCGCGTCTACATCGCCTCCCGCAAGGACATCGCGGGCGTCGAGTGGTCCCTGGACTCGTCGGTGATCATGCGGATGTGGGAACTGCACCGCAAGTCCAGCTGGTGACGGGCGAGTTGGGCACCCGCCCGGCCACCGCGACGGGTGCCCCGCGCCCGTTGTCGGTGGCCGGCGGTACGTTGCCGGACAGCACATGCACGAGCGAGTGCCTGTCCGGCACCGACGGAGGTTGACGCGTGAACGGCACCACGGGCCTGTTGCCCGCATCCTGGCAGGACGTCCTGGAGGAGGAGACGGCCAAGCCCTACTTCGAGGAGCTGACCGAGTTCGTGGCCCAGGAGCGGGCCCGCGGCCCGGTCTACCCGCCGCGGGAGGAGGTCTTCGCCGCGCTGGAGGCCACCCCGTACGACCGCGTCAAGGTACTGATCCTCGGCCAGGACCCGTACCACGGCGAGGGCCAGGGGCACGGGCTGTGCTTCTCGGTGCGGCCCGGCGTGAAGACCCCGCCGTCGCTGCGGAACATCTACAAGGAGCTCCGGGACGACCTCGGCCACCCCGTGCCGGACAACGGCTGTCTGATGCCCTGGGCGCAACAGGGCGTGCTGCTGCTCAACGCGGTGCTCACCGTCCGCGCGGGCGAGGCCAATTCGCACAAGGGCAAGGGCTGGGAGAAGGTCACCGACGCGGTGATCCGCGCCGTCGCCGCCCGCCCCGACCCGGCGGTGTTCGTCCTCTGGGGCAACTACGCGAAGAAGAAGCTGCCGTTGATCGACACCGAACGGCACGCGGTCGTGCAGGGCGCGCACCCCTCGCCGCTCTCCGCGCGGAAGTTCTTCGGCTCCCGCCCCTTCAGCCAGATCGACGAGGCCGTCGCCGCGCAGGGCCACACCCCGATCGACTGGCGCATCCCGGACCTCGGCTGACGCGCCCCCGCTCCCCGTCCCCTCCCGCCGGACCGCCGTGCGGGGGCCGCCGGGAGGGGCGCCGCGAGTGCCTGGACGGGATTGTCAGTGGCGGCGGTTAGCGTCGTGGAGACGACTGGCCGGGCCGCAGGACAGCAGGAGGCACTCGTGGCCGAGCAGCAGCAGAACGCGTCCCACGACGCGACGATGGTCCGGATCGGGCAGGCGATCATGCTGCACCGCGGCGGGGACCGGGAGGAGGCCCGCAACCGCTTCGCGCAGCTGTGGACGGAGACGGGCGAGCAGGAGCTCTTCCACCGCTGCACCATCGCGCACTACATGGCCGACACCCAGGACGACCCCCGCAGCGAGCTGGAGTGGGACCGAAGAGCTCTCGCCGCGGCCGACGCCCTCGCCGGGGACGAGGTGCGCTGGGGCGAGCACTCGCTCGCGGTCCGCTGCCTCTACCCCTCGCTCTACCTCAACCTCGCGGCCGATCACGCCAAGCTCGGCGAGGACGCCCCGGCCCGGCGCGAGCTGGCCAGGGCCCGCGAGGTCGCGGGCGAGCTCGCGGACGATCCGTACGGGCAGGGCATCCGGGCCGCGATCGACCGCCTGGGCCTCCAACTCGACGCGGGCGGCCGGGAGTTCTGACCCCGCTCCGGAGCCCGCCTGTCCCGGGCCCGGGTCCGCCCGGAGCGAGCGGGAGAGGCGGGTCCAGGCCGCGTGTTAGCGTGGCCGGACAATCGAACACAGGCTGTTGACCCCGTGCGGGAGAACACGTGCGCTCAGTGACCGCGTGTGCCGAAGGAGCAACTCTCCCGGAATCTCTCAGGCCACTTACCGCACGGGACGAGGCGACTCTGAAAAGCGGCTCCGCACCGGAGCCGCGCCGACGGGGCAAACCGCCGAGCAGGCGGTGAAACTCTCAGGCTCCATGACAGAGCGGGAACCCGCGCCGGGCGCACACCGCGCCCGGACGTACGCCCTCCGGATCACCGGAGGGCCTGCCGAGTCTCCCCGCGAAAGAGAGCCCTCCCGCCGTGTTTCCCCCTTCCTCCGTGCTGCCTGCCCACGGCAGCCCCGCCCGCCCCGTCCTGCCCGCGGCCCACGCCGCCGCGAGTGAGTGAGGAGGCGTCGTGGTGCTGCACGTGCTCTACCTCATCGGGATCGCCGCCTTCGCGGCCAGCGGCGTCCTGGCCGCGCACGAGGCGAAGATGGACCCCTTCGGCGGCCTCGTCCTCGCCCTCGCCGCCTCGATCTCCGGCGGCACCCTGCGGGACGTGCTGCTCGACCGCCGCCCGCTGTACTGGACGCAGGACTGGGTGCTGCTCGCCGTGATCGCCACGGTCGCCGTCCTCACCAGCCTCTACCTGCGGCGCCGCCGGCTGCCGCACCGGGTGCTGCTCACCGTCGACGCCGTCGGCCTCTCCGTGGTGACCGTCATCGGCGCCAAGGCGGCCCTGGACAGCGGCGTCACCCCGCCCGCCGTGATCATCCTCGCGGTGATGACCGGCGTCACCGGCGAGATCGTCCGGGACCTGCTGTGCGGGAGCACCCCGCCGCTGCTGCTGCGGGAGGACTTCTACGCCACCGCCGCGACCGTGGGCGCCCTGTGCTACCTCGCGATGGACGCGCTCGGCGTCCCCTCGACGCCCACCACGGTCACCTCCGCCGGACTGGTCTTCGCCCTGCGCATGCTCGCGATCCGCTACGGCTTCCGGCTGCCGCTGCTGCGCACCCCGGAGGCCGGCCGCGTCTGACCCCGAGCCCGACCCCGCGCCGGGCCCGCGCCGTCAACTCCGGCGCGGCGCCCGTATGCTCTGCCGGTACGCACGCCCGGCACAGCGGGCGCCCGCCACCGAAGGAGCCGGCCCCGACCGGGCCGTGCCGGACGAGGAGCCACCGTGAGAATCGGCGTCATCGGACTCGGCGACATCGCGCAGAAGGCCTACCTGCCGGTGCTCGCCGCGCAGCCGGACCTGGAGCCGCACCTGGTGACGCGGAACCCCGAGACGCTCGAACGCGTCGGCGCGGCCCACCGGGTGCCCGCCGGGCACCTGCACACCGACCTCGACGCGCTGCTCGACCGACGGCCCGACGCCGCCTTCGTGCACACCGCCACCGTGGCGCACCCGGAGATCGTCACCCGGCTCCTGGAGGCGGGCGTCCCCACCTACGTCGACAAGCCCCTGGCGTACGAACTGGCCGAGGCGCAGCGGCTGGTGGAGCTCGCCGAGCGGCGCCGCACCGGCCTCACCGTCGGCTTCAACCGCCGCCACGCGCCGGGGTACGCCCAGTGCCTGGAGCACCCGCGCGACCTGATCCTGCTGCAGAAGCACCGCGTCGGCCTGCCCGAGGCGCCGCGCACGATGGTCTTCGACGACTTCATCCACGTCGTCGACACCCTGCGCTTCCTGGCGCCGGGTACGCCCGACCACATCGACATCCGCACCCGGGTACGGGACGGCCTGCTGCACCACGCCGTCCTCCAGATGTCGGGCGACGGCTTCACCGCGATCGGCGCGATGAACCGGCTCTCCGGCTCGGCCGAGGAGGTGCTGGAGGTCTCCGGCGCCGACAGCAAGCGCGAGGTGCGCGACCTCGCCGCCGTCGTCGACCACCGGGGCCAGCCCAGCGTCCGGCGCCGCGGCGACTGGGTGCCCGTCGCCCGGCAGCGCGGCATCGAGCAGATCGTGCTGGCCTTCCTCGACGCCGTGCGTGCGGGGGAGCGGCCCTCGGCCCAGGACGCGCTGCTCACCCACGAGTTGTGCGAGCGCGTCGTCATCGCCGCGGAGGAACAGGCGGGTTGACCCCGCGTGTTCAGGCCGTCAGCGCGGGCGCGGCGCGGCGGATGCCGAGCACGGCGCCCGGGATCGCGGCCAGGTGGCCGACGAGGGCGAGGAAGTAGCCGTTGGCGGTGAGCACGTCCACGGCGACGCCGAGGAGCGCGCCGAGGGCGAAGCCCGCCCAGGCGCCGACGAGGGCGCCCAGCAGGGGCCGGAGGCGGGGCCGCCGGTTCCGGATCAGTACGGCGGCGACGATCAGGGCGATGAGGGTCACGGAGAGCGCAGGCATCAGCATGCCTCCAGCGTCCGCGCACCCGCCGCCCCCGGCCATCGGGAGCTCCCCGGAGTTCACCCCGCCCCGGCCCCTAGGGGCGGTCCGGTGGTTGCCCGGAGCACGCGCCTCAGCCCGGCCTCCGCCGCAGGGCCCGTACGCCCTCGGCCGAGCCGAACGCGGCCAGCGCACCCAGTGACAGCCCCAGCACCCAGTCCCCGAAGCGGACGTACGGAGTGGTGCCGCCGGCCATCGGCACGGGGTAGACCGCGCTGCCCTCGTCCTCCGTGCCCAGCCGTGGGCCGACGGCCTCGCCGCGCGGCCCGTACACCGCGCTGACCCCGGTGAGCGTCGCGTGCACCATCGGCCGGCCCGTCTCGGCGGCGCGGAGCGCGGCCAGCGAGGCGTGCTGCTGCGGGGCCCAGCTGTTCTGGAACGTCGAGGTGGCGGTCTGCCCGACGAGCAACCTGGCGCCCTCGCGCACCAGATGGCGGCTCATGTCGGGGAACGCCGTCTCGAAGCAGATCAGCGGGCCGAAGACCAGCCCGCCCGAACGCATCAGCACCGGCTCCTCGCCCCGGTGCCGGTCCTCGCCCGCGGCACGGCCCACCGAGGTCGCCCAGCCGAGCACCTGCCGGGCCGGGACGTACTCGCCGAAGGGCACCAGTCGCATCTTGTCGTAGCGCGGGCCGACCGGCCCCCCGGGACCGACCAGGACGGAGCTCTTGAAGATGCCGGGCCCGTGGGCGCGCCGCGCGTCCACGTTCACCAGCAGCGGGGAACCGGTCGCGCGGGCCAGCGCGGTGAGCCGCCGCCGCAGGTCCGGGTGGGCGCCCAGGTCGTAGCCGACGCTGCTCTCGCCCCACACGATCAGCTCGGGCGCGCGGCCCCGCTCCTCCCGGGCGAGTGCGCGGGTGAGCTCCTCACCGCGCGCGAACCGGTGCCGCGCGTCGGCCGTCCCGCCCGGCTGGACGACGCCGACCCGCACCGTCCCCTCGGGCCGCGGCTGCGGCGCCCACGCCCACACCGCGCAGGTGAAGAGCGCGGCCCCGGCCAGCCCGGCCGCCGCGGGGCGCCGGGCCGAGGGCGTGGCGATCAGCCCCGCCAGCGCCGTGTTCACCGCGACGAGCAGGAACCCGACGAGCCACACCCCGCCCACCGAGGCCAGCCGCAGCGCGGGCGCGACCTGCCACTGGCTCGCGCCGAGCAGCCCCCACGGGCCGCCCAAGTACTCCCAGGAGCGCACCAGTTCGACGAGGAGCCAGCCCGAGGGCACCAGCAGCAGCGCGGCCGCGAACCGTCCCGGGCCCGGAGCGCCGCCCAGCAGCCGCCGGACGAGCAGGCCCCACGGGGCCCACAGCGCGCCCAGAAGCAGGGTCAGCGGGAGCAGGAAGACGTGCAGGCTCGGCAGCAGCCAGTGGTGCACCGCCAGCATGAAGCCCGCGCCGCCGAGCCAGCCGGTGAGCGCCGCCTGCCGGGCGCGGGGCGCGGACCGGGCGAGCAGCAGCAGCGGCACCAGCGCGAACGGGGCCAGCCACCACAGCGCGGGCGCCGGGAACGCGAGCGCGGGCACCGCACCGGCCAGGACCGGGAGCACCAGGCGTACCCACCGGGACTCCTGTGCCACCCGCATACCGCGTGCCTCCCTCGTCCCCGGTGCCGCCCGCAGCCGGGTCACCAGTGTGCGCGAGGAGTTCCGCCGGGGCGAGAGTGCCGTGCCGGACGCCCGGCGGGCTCAGGGCTCCGGGGCCCGGCTCAGGAACCCAGGCCGAGGAGGGGGACGACGTGCCGGGCGATGGCGGGGGCCAGCGTGAGGGGACCGTCGTCGTCGCTCTCGCCGTCCCGCAGCCAGCGCATCGAGGCCAGTTCGGCGGCCGGGACGGGCTCCCGGTCGAGGCCGGCCCGGAAGACGGTCAGGTGCATGGGGACGTCCTCCAGCACGGCCCAGTCCTCCACCGTCACCAGCGGGGTCAGCCCGGTCGGCGTGACGCCGAGCTCCTCGTCCAGCTCGCGGGCCAGGGTCTGCTCGGGCGTCTCGCCGGGGTCGGGCTTGCCGCCCGGCAGGTAGTAGACGTCGGGCGCTGCCTGCTTGCTGACCACCAGCAGCCGCCCCTCCCGGACCACGGCGGCCGCCACCACACTGATCCCCTCCGCGCCTGGACTCTGTTCCGCGCCGGGGGTCTGTGCGGGGGCCGTCTCGGTTCCGGGGGTCACCTGTTCGTATGCCACGGCCCGCATTCTCCCAGCCGTCCCCCGGGGGCCGACGAGGCGGTCGCCGTCCCGGTGCGGGGCGGGAAGGGCGCGGGCCCGGCCACGTCACGTCCGCTGCTGCGGTGCCGTGTGCGCCACCACGTTCTCCGGGGTGTCCAGCCACGCCCGCTGGCCTGCCGGGTCCACGGTCAGTCCGTGCCGAGTGACTCCGGGGCGCCCGGCCTGCCGCCAGGCGGCATACGCGGCCACCACCTCGTCCCACAGGTTCCGCCGGCCGAAGACCCGCACGGCCCCCGCCTGCCACCAGTGGTCGTAGTCCACCAAGGTCACGTTCCGGCCGGACTCGTCCCACAACTGCACCTGCCGCGCCCGGCCTTCACCACGGTGCGTGTAGTCGATGTCCGGAACCCGCAGGCCGATCACGAAATCCTGCTCCCACGGCCCCCGGAACACGTCCGCCGGGTCCAGGGGCGAAGCGGCGGGAGTGTGTTCCTCCGGGGGTGCCAGGCTCCGCGGCGGCCGGTGGCTGCGCGCCCACATGTACCAGGCGCAGCCGGTGAACCGTCCCGATGCCGTGCCTTCGTTCACCCGCAGACGCACCAGGCCGCCGCTGGCGTACGCCGTGCCGAAGGGCGTGACGATCACCGCTTCCGGCGCGCACCGGGCGAGCCATTCCTCCGGTACCCGCCGCAGCGCGGCCGTGGACAGCACCCGGTCGTACGGGCCGCCCGCGGGACACCCGGACAGGCCGTCGCCGCACACCGTCGTCACCTCGTAGCCCGCGGCCCGGAGGTTGGCCGCACCCCATGCCGACAGCCCCGGATCGACCTCGACGGTCACCACCTGTCCGTCCCCGGCCAGTTCGCGCAGCAGGGCCGCGTTGTACCCGGACGCGGTGCCCACCTCCAGGACCCGGCACCCGGGCCGCACGTCCAGCTGCGCCAGCTTCTCGAAGACGATGTCCGGAGCCGACACCGACGAGGTGAAGTCGCCCACCGCCGGTTCAACGGGGCGGCCGCTGTCGTCGTCGAGCTGGACAACGGCGCTCAGCCGGTCGTCCCACACCGCCCGCAGCCATCCCCGCGCGTCCTCGGCACGGTCCACCACGGGATACAGCCCGTCGTCTCCCCGCCGGGGAAGCCAGAACCGCGAGGGTACGAAGGCGGCCCGGTCCACCGCGTCGAATGCGGCGGCCAGGCCCGGCGCGCGGAAGGCGCCCTTCGTCTCCAGCGCCGTGCGGCACACCTGCCGCCAGTCGGTCACCTCGTCGGCCACGGGGAGTTCACTTCTTCTCCGGGTTGTCGCCGTCCGGGCTCGGCGGCTCCGGCGGCGGCGTCCACGGCTTGTCGGACGGCCCCCCGCGGTGCTTGTCCTCCATGTCAGCCTCCTTCTCTCCGGCCGGAACCTGACGGAGAGAAGTATGGACACCGCCCGACAGCAGCCACAAGCAGGCGCCGACGCGAGCGCCGGATCGAAGCCACCACACACCGGCAGCCGCTTCCCGAGGCTCAAATGTCCATCTGGTCCAGACCATTGACAGCATTGGTCCGGTCCTGTTTGCTCCGGCGGCGAGGGGTACCGCCGGGGAAGCCTCCCCAGCGCAACAGCTTCCGGCCGGAGCCCCTCACCGGATCGACCCCGCAGTCGACGAGGAGGCCCCCATGCGCCCTGGCGCCCGCTCGAACCGCCGCACCCCCTTACTCTTCCGCCGCAACGGCCCCCGGCCGCGGCGGCACAGACGAGCGCTCATCGCCGTCCTCGCCGGACTCGCCGCCGCCGGCCTGCCGGCCACCTCGGCCACCGCCGGACCGCCCGCCTCCGCAGCCCCGGAGAAGGCCGCCACCGCGGAGACCGCCGCGCTGCCCAAGAACGCCCTCGTGGGCTATCTGCACACCAGCTTCGCCAACGGCTCCGGCTACACGCGCCTCGCCGACACCCCCGCGAGCTGGGACGTCATCCAACTGGCCTTCGGGGAACCGACGTCCACCACCTCCGGCGACATCCGCTTCTCGCTCTGCCCGAAGACGGAGTGCCCGAACGTCGAGACGGAGGCCGAGTTCACCGCGGCGGTACGCGCCAAGCAGGCCGCGGGCAAGAAGGTGCTGCTCTCCATCGGCGGCCAGAACGGTCAGGTCAGGCTGACCACGACGGCCGCCCGCGACGCGTTCGTCAGGTCGGTCGGCGGGATCATCGACAAGTACGGACTGGACGGCGTCGACATCGACTTCGAGGGGCACTCGCTCTCCCTCGACCAGGGCGACACCGACTTCAAGAACCCGAAGAGCCCCGTCATCGTCAACCTGATCTCCGCGCTCAAGTCGCTGAAGGCGAAGTACGGGGCGGGCTTCCACCTCACCATGGCTCCGGAGACCTTCTTCGTCCAGCTCGGCTACCAGTACTACGGCTCGGGCAAGTGGGGCGGCCAGGACCCGCGCGCGGGCGCCTACCTGCCCGTCATCCACGCGATGCGCAACGACCTCACGCTGCTGCACGTCCAGGACTACAACTCCGGTCCCATCATGGGCCTGGACGACCAGTACCACACCATGGGGAACGCCGACTTCCACATCGCCATGACCGACATGCTGCTCGCCGGCTTCCCCGTCGCGGGCGACAGGAACAACGTCTTCCCCGCGCTCAAGCCCTCCCAGGTCGCCATCGGCCTGCCCGCCAGCCCCCAGGCCGGCAACGGGCACACCCCGCCCGGCGAGGTGAACAAGGCCCTGGACTGCCTGACCAAGGGCTCGAGTTGCGGCTCCTACAAGACCCACGGCACCTGGCCGGACATGCGCGGCCTGATGGCCTGGTCCATCAACTGGGACCGCTTCGCGGGCGGCGAGTTCGCGAAGAACTTCGACCGGTATTACGCACGCTGACCAACCACCCGACGCGGCCCGCCCCTTGGACTCCGGGGGCGGGCCGCGTCGGGTGGTGCCGGGGACGGAAGGCCACCGCTCAGCCCACCCAGTCCCTCCACCGTTCGACGCGGGTGACCGCTGTGACCGGGAGCGGGCCGTACAGGTGGGGGAAGTCCTCGGCGCCGGGCACGGGCGGCTCGTAGCGGACCGGGACGGTCAGCCGGGTGTCGTCGATGACGAGGACGACCAGCTCGTCGTGGTCGTCGTCGCCGCCGTACAGGGCCTCGGCCACGGTGGCCAGCTGGTGCGGCAGCGAGGCGTGGATGAAGCCCACCTCGGCGAGGGTGCGGCCGCGTGTGGACATCTCGTAGGTGCCCCTCTCGCGCGCGGCGTCCCAGAGGGGGCGCTCGGTGATGTGCAGCAGCTCGGTCATGCGCCGACGGTACGGGCGGACCGCGCGCCGGGGAAGCACGCCGCTGTTGTCCCGTGGGCAGACAGGCGGCGGCGGGGCGCGTATAACGTCACCGGCCGGGCCCTGATCCGTGATGTCCGCCGCGTTCCGTGAGCTTCAGTTCCGTGACGTCCACCGCCAGGAGGTTCGACGTGCCGACCGCGCCCGCAGTGCCCAGTTACGCATCAGGCCCCTCCACCGTGCCGCTGCTCGGTGACACCATCGGCGACAACCTGGACCGCACCGCGGCCCGCTTCCCCGCCCGGGAGGCCCTCGTCGAGTACGCCACCGGCCGCCGCTGGACCTACGCCGCCTTCTGCGAGGACGTCGACGTCCTCGCGCGCGGACTGCTGGCCATGGGCCTGGCCAAGGGCGACCGGGTCGGCGTCTGGTCGCCCAACCGCGCCGAGTGGACGCTGCTCCAGTACGCGACGGCGAAGGCCGGCACCGTACTCGTCAACATCAACCCGGCCTACCGCACGCACGAGCTGGAGTACGTGCTGCGGCAGTCCGGGGTGCGCGCGGTGTTCGCGGCGCGGGAGCACAAGTCCTCCGACTACGCGGGCATGCTGGCCGAGGCCGGACCGCGCTGCCCGGACCTGGAGCACGTGCTGCTCTTCGACAGCGCGGAGTGGGACGGGCTGCTGGCCTCGGGGAAGGACGCGGACCCGGCGGCGCTGGCGGCCCGGCAGGCGGCGCTCAGCAGCGACGACCCGGTCAACATCCAGTACACCTCGGGCACCACCGGCTTCCCCAAGGGCGCGACGCTCTCGCACCACAACATCCTCAACAACGGTTTCTTCGTGGGGGAGTTGTGCGGCTACACCGAGCGGGACCGGGTGTGCATCCCGGTGCCCTTCTACCACTGCTTCGGCATGGTGATGGGCAACCTCGCGTGCACCACGCACGGCTCCGCCATGATCGTCCCGGCCCCGTCCTTCGAGCCGGCCGTCACTCTCGCCGCCGTGGCCGAGGAGCGCTGCACCTCCCTGTACGGCGTGCCGACGATGTTCATCGCGATGCTCAATGAGCCCTCGCTGGAGTCCCGCGACGTCTCTTCGCTGCGGACCGGCATCATGGCCGGGTCCACCTGCCCGGCCGAGGTGATGCGCCAGGTCATCGAGCGGCTCGGCATGGCCGAGGTGGCGATCTGCTACGGCATGACGGAGACCTCGCCCGTCTCCAGCCAGACCCGCGCCGACGACCCGCCGGAGCGCCGGGTCGGCACCGTCGGCCGGGTGGGCCCGCACCTGGAGCTGAAGGTCGTCGACCCGGACTCCGGGCTGACCGTGCCCCGCGGCGAACCCGGCGAACTGTGCACCCGCGGCTACTCGGTGATGCTCGGCTACTGGGACGAGCCGGAGAAGACGGCGGAGGCCATCGACGCGGCGCGCTGGATGCACACCGGCGACCTCGCCGTGATGGACGAGGAGGGCTACGTCCGGATCACCGGCCGGATCAAGGACATGGTGATCCGCGGCGGCGAGAACATCTACCCGCGCGAGATCGAGGAGTTCCTGCTCGGCCACCCCGACATCCTGGACGCCCAGGTCATCGGGGTGCCCGACGAGAAGTACGGCGAGGAGCTGATGGTCTGGCTGCGGATGCGGGAGGGTACGCGCCCGCTGGACGCGGAGGCGCTGCGGGACCACTGCCGGGGCAGGCTCGCCCACTTCAAGGTCCCGCGCTACGTGCACGTGGTCGACGAGTTCCCGATGACGGTCACGGGGAAGGTCCGCAAGGTCGAGATGCGCGAACAGGCCGTGCGCCTGCTCGGGCTGCCGCGGACCTGACCGCTCCCGCCGTCGACCCGCCTGCTGTGGCCCCGAGTTGCCGGGTCACAGCGCCGCGGGCAGGGTCTCCCGGGCGAGCGCCCGGCGGGTGCGGGTGAAGGCGCGCGGGCGGTTCAGCGCGAGCGCCGCCGTCGTGCCGCCGGTCTCCGGGTTCTCGTAGACGGCGAGGAAGCTGCGGTCGTCCGGGGAGCCCTCGGCGATCCGGACGGTGTCACCGGGACGGTGCCGTCCGGCGAACTGCAGCCGCGTCCCGTACTGGTCCGACCAGAAGTACGGCAGCGGGCGGTGCGTCTCGACGGTCGCGCCGGCCAGGAGGTTGCGCGCGGCGATGCCGGCCTGCGCCGTGGCACTGCTCCAGTGCTCGGCGCGGGACCCGGCCGTGCGCACCACGTCGCCGACCGCGACGATGCCGGGCACCGGCGTGACGCAGCCCGCGTCGGCCACCACCCCGTCGTCCAGGGGCAGTCCGGAGTCCTCCAGCCAGCCGGTGCTCGGGCTCGCGCCGATGCCGACGACGACCACGTCGGCGTCGAGGGTCCGCCCGTCCGAGAGCTCGACGCCGCGGACCCGGCCCGCGCCGTCGTCCAGCAGGGAGGCGACGCCGGTGCCGCACAGCAGCTGGACGCCGTGGTCCGCGTGCAGCTTGGCGCACTCGTGCGCCATCGCCTCGCCGAGCTGCCCGATCAGCGGTTGCAGCGCGGCCTCCACGACCGTCACCAGGTGCCCCCCGGCCGCGCAGGAGGAGGCCACCTCGGCGCCGATGAACCCGCCGCCGATGACGACGATCTGCCGCTGCCCGGCGGACAGTTCGGCGCCGAGCGCCTCCGCGTCGTCCAGGGTGCGCAGGGTGTGCACCCCGGCGAGGCGCTCGCCCGGCAGCCACCGCGCGGCGGCGCCGGTGGCGATCACCAGCCCGTCGGTGGTCACCCGCCGGCCGTCCTCGAACTCGACGGTGCGCGAGCCCGGTTCGAGGCGGCGGGCGCGGGCGCCGAGCAGCCACTCGGCGTCGAGCGCCGCCTCGTCCTCGGCAGGGGCGAGGGCGATCTGTTCGCGCGTCAGGTCACCGGTGAGGAAGCCCTTGGAGAGGGGCGGCCGGTCGTAGGGCCGGTGCGGCTCGTCGCCCGCGATGACCAGGCGCCCGTCGAAGCCCTGGTCACGCAGTGCGGTGGCGGTGTACAGGCCGGCCAGTGATGCTCCGACGACGGTGATGGTCCTCATGCGGCACTCCCTTCACGGGGGATCGCGGCGGAGTGCGCGGTCCCGGCATCTGCGGTCACGGCATCGGCTGCCGCGTGGACGTACACCGTGCCGTCCTCGACGGTCACGCGGTGGGTGCGGACGGGGCGACGAGCGGGGAGGCAGGTCGGCGCCCCCGTACGGAGGTCGAATGAAGCCTCGTGGAGCGGGCATTCGATGAAGCAGCCCTCCAGGAAGCCCTCGGACAGGGACGCGTCCTGGTGGGTGCAGGTGTCATCGATGGCGTACACCTCGCCGTCGGCGTGGAAGACGGCGATCGGAGGCTGCGTGGCAATGCGGACGGACTCGCCCTCGGGCAGGTCCTCCAGACGGCAGACGGGAATCACTGGGTCCCCCTCGTACTCTTCGGTACCATGCTCGTTGCGCATCACGCACGACATAGCGTGATGCGCAACAGAATCCAGACAGCAGGGGCGCGCGTCAAGGGATTCCTGGCAAACGGGCGTGCCAACCAGCCACATGGACGGTGGAGTTGAACACATGACCGACAAGACGGAGGACAAGAAGGCCGAGGACAAGGCGGAAGAGAGGGCCACGAAGGGGACCGCGGGCGGCGTGCAGTCCGTCGACCGCGCGGTCAGCGTGATGGAGATCCTCGCCCAGCACGGCGAGGCCGGAGTGACCGAGATCGCGGACGAGTTGAACGTCCACAAGTCGACCGCCTTCCGGCTGCTCGGCGTTCTGGAGAACCGCGGACTCGTCGCTCAGGAGCAGGACCGCGGCAAGTACTACCTGGGCGCCGGAGTGCTGCGCCTCGCCGGATCGGCCGCGGCCCGGCTGGACATCTCCCAGGAGGGAGCCCCCGTCTGCCGCGACCTGGCGGCCGAGGTGGGGGAGACGGCGAACATCGCGGTGCTGGACGACGACGCCGCGGTCAACATCATGCAGGCGCGCGGCACTTCGTCCGTCACGGCGCAGAACTGGCTCGGCCGCCGGACCCCGCTGCACGCGACCTCCAGCGGCAAGGTGCTGCTCGCGCACGAGCCCAAGTCGGTCCGGGAGAGCATCCTCGCCCGCAAATCGGCACGGATCACCGAACGCACGGTGACCGTCGCGGGCGAACTGCGGGCGCAGCTGGACGCGGTGCGCGCCAACGGCTTCGCCGTCGCGATGGACGAACTGGAGGTCGGACTGCACGCGGTGGCCGCACCGGTGCACGCGCACGACGGCGACGTGATCGGCGCGATCAGCGTCTCGGGTCCCGCGTACCGGCTCGAGGGAGAGACCTTCGAGGAGCTGATCAAATGCACGATGGCGGCGGCCGCGGAGCTCTCACGGCGGATGGGATACCGCTACTGACACCCGTGCGCCGGGCCGCGCCTCCCGTGCGCCCGGCGTGCCGCGCGGCGAACCTCCCACTCGCGCGCCGGAGTTGACGAACCCGCAGGGCGGGGCCGGTGTTCCGGCCCCGCCCGCGGCTCGTCGCCCGGGGTGACCAAGTCGTGACGCGCGGGGGTTGACGGTGGCCCGCGGTCGTTCCCAGTATGTCTCTCATAACGCAACTGGTCGTGCAGTACGCAACAGTTGAGGGAGCGATCATGCCGCACGAAGTCCCTGCTGTGATTGCGGGCAAGCAAGGCGCTCCGGTCGAGGTGCAGACGATTTCGGTGCCGGACCCCGGCCCTGGTGAGGCCCTGGTCTCCGTCCAGGCGTGCGGTGTCTGCCACACCGATCTGCACTACCGGGACGGCGCCGTCAACGACGAATTCCCCTTCCTGCTCGGCCACGAGGCGGCGGGCGTCGTGGAGGAGGTCGGCGAGGGCGTCACCGATCTGCGGCCCGGCGACTACGTCGTCCTCGCCTGGCGCGCGCCCTGCGGCAGCTGCCGGTCCTGCCGCCGCGGCCGGCCCTGGTACTGCTTCGACTCCGGCAACGCCGCCCAGCCCATGACGCTGCTCGACGGCACCCCGCTCACGCCCGCGCTGGGCATCGGGGCCTTCGCCGAGAAGACCCTGGTCGCCGCGGGCCAGGCGGTACGCGTCGACCCGGCGGCCCGGCCCGAGGTGGCGGGCCTCATCGGCTGCGGGGTGATGGCCGGTTACGGCGCCTCGGTCAACACCGGCGGCGTCACCAGCGGCGACACCGTCGCGGTGATCGGCTGCGGCGGGGTCGGCAACGCGGCCGTCGCGGGCGCCTCGTTGGCCGGCGCGCGCCGCGTCATCGCCGTCGACATCGACGAGCGGAAGCTCGACGGCGCCCTCCGCTTCGGCGCCACCCACGTCGTCAACTCCCGCCACACCGACCCCGTCGAGGCCGTACGGCAGCTCACCGGGGGCAACGGCGCGGACGTCGTCGTCGAGGCCGTCGGCCGCCCGGAGACCTACCGGCAGGGCTTCTACATGCGCGATCTCGCGGGCACCCTGGTCCAGGTCGGGGTGCCGGACCCGGAGCAGAAGGTCGAGCTGCCGCTGATCGACCTCTTCGGCCGCGGCGGCTCCCTCAAGTCCTCCTGGTACGGGGACGCGCTGCCCAGCCGGGACTTCCCGATCCTGATCGACCTGCACCTCAGCGGAAAGCTCGACCTCAAGGGCTTCGTGACGGAGAAGATCGGCCTGGACGACGTCGAGGAGGCGTTCGCGCGGATGCGCCGCGGCGAGGTCCTCCGCTCCGTCGTGGTCCTCTGAGCCCGGTGGGGGCGCCGGGCGGGTTCCTCAACTCCCGCCCGGCGTCCGCCGTTTGCACGGCGCCGGCTCAGGCGTCCGTACGGATCACGACCTCCAGGGTGCGCGGCCCGTGCACGCCCTCGACCCGCTCCAGCTCGATGTCGGAGGTGGCCGAGGGCCCGCTGATCAGCGTCGTCGGCCGCTCCGGCACCAGCCGGGCCACGGCCTCCGGCACCCCGGCCTCGACGCTCGACAGGTCCACCACGCACACGTGCAGGTCCGGGACGAGGGACAGGGCGCGGCGGCCCTGGTCCGGCGAACCGTCGAGGAAGACCGTGCCGGTCTCCGCGCAGCTCACCGCCGAGGACGTCACCACCGCGTCCAGCGTGGCCAGTTGGGGCGGCGGCGCCGCGGGCCCGTCCTCGCGCACCTCGTCCAGCTCCGCCTCCAGCGCGGCCCGCCACGAGACGTCCAGCCCCGGCGGGACGCCGACCCGCCGCACCCCGTGCCCGCGCAGCAGCCCGGTCAGCACCTCGGCCGTGGCGGCCGCCGTGCACGGGGTCACCCGCGCCCGGTAGTCGACCAGCCGGTCGGTGAACAGGGCCAGCCGCTCCGCGTCGGGCAGCGTCCGCCCGGTGCGGTAGGCGCGGGGGACGTCCGGGGGAGGGGAGCCCTCAGGGCGGCTCAGCGCGAGCGCGTCCCGCACCCGCCCGAGCACCGTCCCGCGTGCCGTCACGTCCTCGCTCACTGCTCCGACTCCCTTCCGCCGCCCTGCACTTCACCGTTCCCCGGCTCCCCGGCGCGAGCCCGGCGGCCCTCCTCGGCCGCCGCCGCGAGCGTCGCCGCGCCCTCGTCGGAGGCGAGCCAGGAGCGGAACGAGCGGCGCGGCGGGGCCGGAGTGTCCCGGCTGTCGCTCCAGCCGGTGAACGGGGGCGGCAGCCGCCGCAGGGTCCCGTCCCGGCCGCCGAGCACGTGACCGAGCCCGGCCGCCTTCTGCGCCGCGGTGTAGAGCCGGGGCCGCTTCATCACCCCGGCGGCGGCCTTCATCGCCGCCGACTCGGCGCTCCGGCCGGCCGACTCGGTGTGCTGGTGCCGCAGTTCGACGAGCAGCGAGGGGATGTCGATCTTCACGGGGCAGGCGTCGAAGCAGGCCCCGCACAGGCTGGAGGCGTACGGCAGCGAGCTGTTGGGGTCGTCCTCGGCCGCGTGCATCCCGGCCAGCTGCGGGGTGAGAACGGCGCCGATCGGGCCCGGGTAGGTCGAGCCGTAGGCGTGCCCGCCGGCCTGCTCGTAGACGGGGCAGACGTTCAGACAGGCCGAGCAGCGGATGCAGTTGAGCGCCTCGCGGCCGACGCGGTCGGCGAGCGCCGCCGTCCGCCCGTTGTCGAGCAGCACGAGGTGGAAGTCCTGCGGCCCGTCGCCCGGGGTGACGCCCGTCCACATCGAGGTGTACGGGTTCATCCGCTCGCCGGTGGAGGAGCGCGGCAGCAGCTGGAGGAAGACCTCCAGGTCCTGGTAGCGCGGCAGCACCTTCTCGATGCCCATCACGGTGATCAGCGTCTCGGGCAGCGTCAGGCACATCCGCCCGTTGCCCTCGGACTCGACGACCGACAGCGTGCCCGTCTCGGCGATGCCGAAGTTGGCCCCCGAGACCGCCACCCGCGTGGTCATGAACTTCTCGCGCAGATAGGCCCGCGCCGCCGCGGCCAGGTCCTCGGGCACGGAGGTCAGCCCGGGGTCGACGCCCGGGATGCCGTCGAGGAAGATGTCGCGGATCTCGTCCCGGTTCCGGTGGATCGCGGGCACCAGGATGTGCGAGGGCCGGTCGTCGGCGAGCTGCACGATCAGCTCGGCGAGGTCGGTCTCGTACGCCGTGACGCCCTCGGCCGCCAGGTGCTCGTTGAGGCCGGTCTCCTGCGTCGCCATCGACTTGACCTTCACGGCCTCGTCGCTGCCGGTCTCCTTCACCAGCCGGGTGACGATCGCGTTGGCCTCGTCCCCGTCCCTGGCCCAGTGCACCGTGCCGCCGGCCTCGGTGACCTTGCGCTCCAGCTGCTCCAGGAGCTCGGGCAGCCGGTTCATGGTGTCGGTCTTGACGGCCGCGCCCGCGTCCCGCAGCGCCTCCCAGTCGGGCAGCTCCCCGGTGACGGACAGCCGCTTGGCCCGGATCGAGTGCGTGGCCTTGCCGATGTTGCGGCGCATCTGCTCGTCCCGCATCGCGCCCTTCGCGGCCTCGGGGAAGGCCGCCGTGCCGCGCAGGTTCCCCGAGCCGTACGGCGAGCGGGGCGGGGGAGCGGGCATGCCGAGGAAGGTGCTGCTGCCGTTCGCGTTCATCGGGCGGCCTCCGGCTGCGTCTCGTCCGTACGGGGCAGGGTCAGCGGCGACTGCCGGGTGGAGCTGAGGATCTGCGCCAGGTGCAGCGTGCGCGTCCCGGCCCGGAGGCGGGAGAGACCGCCTCCGATGTGCATCAGGCACGAGGAGTCGCCCGCGGTGCACACCTCGGCGCCGGTGCCGGTGACGTGGCGCAGCTTGGCCCGGAGCATCGCGCCGGACGTCGCGGCGTTCTTCACCGCGAAGGTGCCGCCGAACCCGCAGCAGGAGTCGGCCTCCGGCAGCTCGGCCAGGTCGATGCCCTCGACGGCGCGCAGCAGCCGCAGCGGCTTCTCGCCGACCCGCAGCATCCGCAGCGAGTGGCACGTCGGGTGGTAGGTGACGCGGTGCGGGAACCACGCGCCCACGTCCGTCACGCCCAGCACGTCGACGAGCAGCTCGGACAGTTCGTAGGTCTTCTCCCGCACCCGGGCCACGCCGGAGCGCAGCGCCGCGTCCCCGTACCGCTCGGCGACGATCCCGTGCTGGTGGCGTACCGACCCGGCGCAGGAGCCCGAGGGCATGACGACGGCCTCCAGGGAGGGGTCGCCGAACTGCTCGGCGAAGCCGCGTACCAGCGGGACGGGTTCGCGCTGGTAGCCGGTGTTGACGTGCATCTGGCCGCAGCAGGTCTGGCCCGGCGGGAACACGACCTCGTGCCCGAGCCGGGTGAGCAGGACGGCGGTGGATTGCACCGCGTCCGGGAACAGCGTGTCTCCCAGACAGGTGGCGAAGAGTCCGATGCGCATGGGACCTCCCCGGAACGATTTATGGTCCGACCATACTAGCCACGGGCCGGACCGGCGGACGCGAGTGCCCCGTTACGAGGG
Organism: Streptomyces sp. HNM0574; assembly: GCF_012726235.1. Classification (GTDB taxonomy): domain Bacteria; phylum Actinomycetota; class Actinomycetes; order Streptomycetales; family Streptomycetaceae; genus Streptomyces. The sequence continues at coordinate 113,758 of NZ_JAASAH010000014.1, read as the reverse complement.
CGCCGAGGAAGCCCAAGAAGCCCGTGAACAAAGGGATCCACCGCCTTCCCGGCAGGCCGGGGCAGGCAGGGTGGCTCCCGGTCTCCGGTGAAAAAGTTTGGTCGGACCTTATTGACATGCGACATCGCTCGGTGCGCTACTGAGTCCTCGTTCGCCCGCCACACCGCGCCGACACCCCCGGAGCCGTCCAGTCCCGGGGGCGCCGTCGTGCGCGCCACTCGACGAGGAGCACCCCTGTGGCCGCCACCGCACCCCCGGCCGTCCTCGCGGCCTACACCCCGGACGTGAGCGCCGTCGGCGACAGCCTCGTCGCCACGGCCCTGCTCGGCCTCGTCCCGCTCGCGGTCTTCTTCGCGCTGCTGACGGCCGCCCGGCGCAGCGCCCTCCAGTCCGCCCTCGGTGCCCTCGCGGCCGCGCTGCTCGTCGCCGTCCTCGGCTACGGCATGCCCGTCGGACTCGGGCTGCTCTCCGCCTCGCAGGGCCTGGTCTTCGGGCTGTTCCCGGTGATGTGGATCGTCGTCACCGCGATCTGGTTCTACGAACTGGGCGTCGTCAGCGGCCGGTTCGAGGACCTGCGCCGCGCCTTCGGCGCCGTCGGCCGCGGTGACCTGCGGGTGCAGGCGATGCTCGTCGCCTTCTGCTTCGGCGGGCTCCTGGAGGCCCTCGCCGGGTTCGGCGCCCCCGTCGCCATCACCGCCGCGATGCTGCTGGCGCTCGGGCTGCCCCCGGTGAAGGCCGCCGTCACCGTCCTCGTCGCCAACACCGCGCCCGTCGCCTTCGGCGCCATGGCCATCCCCGTCACCACGGCGGGCAACCTCACCGGCATCCCCGCCGAGCACATCGCCGCCGTCATCGGCCGCCAGAGCCCGCTGCTCGCGCTGTTCGTGCCGCTGCTGCTGCTCGTCATCGTCGACGGGCGGCGCGGGCTGCGCCAGCTCTGGCCCGTCGCGCTGGTCACCGGGGCCGCCTTCGCGCTCGCCCAGTACTGGTGCTCCTCCCACTTCGCGTACGAACTCACCGACGTCGTCGCCGCGCTGGCCGGCTTCGCCGCCGCCGTGCTCACCCTCCGCGTCTGGACGCCGCGCACCCCCGAGGACCGGCGCACCCCGGACGCCGCCGGGGACGGCCCGCTCACGCCCCGCCGGGTCACCCTCGCGGTGCTGCCCTACGTCCTGGTCGTCGCCGTCTTCGGACTCGCCAAGCTGGAGTGGGGCCCGGTGGACGTGCCGCGCGCGCTCGGCGTCCTCGACGTCGAACTCCCCTGGCCCGGGCTGCACGGCAACCTGCTGGAGCGCGGCGGCGAGGCGGCGGACAGCGCCGTCTACACGCTGGAGGTGCTCGGCAACCCCGGCACCCTGCTGCTGGTCACCGGGCTCCTCGTGACGGCCGTGTACGCGCGGGCCGCCGACGCCGGCCGCTTCCCGCTCGGCCCGCGCGCGGCGCTGCGCGCCTTCACCGGCACCGTGGTGCGAATGCGGACGTCGATCGCGACCGTCGCCACCGTGCTCGCGCTGGGGTACGTGATGAACCAGTCCGGGCAGACCGTCGCCATCGGCGTCTGGCTCGCCGGGACGGGCGGCCTGTTCGCGCTGCTCTCCCCGACCCTCGGCTGGCTCGGCACCGCCGTCACCGGCTCCGACACCTCCGCCAACGCGCTGTTCGCCACGCTCCAGCAGACCGCGGGCAAGGCCGCCGGCATCGACCCCGCGCTGCTCGTCGCCGCCAACACCTCGGGCGGCGTCGTCGGCAAGCTCGTCAGCCCGCAGAACCTGACGATCGCGGCCACGGCCGTCGGACAGCCGGGCTCCGAGGGCCTGTTGCTGCGCCGCGTCGCGGGCTACAGCCTCGCGATGCTCGCCGTGCTGTGCGTACTGGTCCTGCTCCAGTCGAGGCCCGTCCTCGCCTGGATGCTGCCCTGAACCGGGGCGCGGGGCTCAGTCCCCGGACGCCGGGACGAGGGTGCCGTGCAGCCCGCGGATGTGCTTCTCGACCAGCGCCGCCGCGCGCACTCCCTTGCCCGAACGCAGCAGCCGCAGCAGCTCCTTGTGCTCGGCGTTGAGCGCGCGGGCGGTGGCCGGCCAGTCCTCGGCCGCCTCCAGCGCGCGCAGGATCAGCGGGCGGACGGACTCGCGGACGGCCGAAGTGAGCGTCGACGTCAGCTCGTTGCCGGAGCCGCGGGCGATCCGGACGTGGAACCGGGTGTCCAGATCGTTGAACTCGACCGGGGAGACGTCCGGTTCGGCCATCCGCGCGACCAGTTCCTCCGCCTCGTCGAGGTCCTCGGCCGAGGCGTGCTCGGCGGCGGCCTGGAAGCTGGAGCGCTCCAGGGTGACCCGCGCCTCCAGCACGTCCTCCAGGCTGTAGCTGCCGAGCGCGAAGTGCAGGCGCAGCAGGCGGCCGAGCGCGTCGTCCGGGTTGAGCGTGATCCGCGCGCCCGCGTCCGGGCCCCGGCCGGCCTGCGCCGTGAGGACGCCGATGGTCTCCAGTACGCGCAGGGCCTCGCGGAGCGCCGAGCGGCTGACGCCGAGGACGGGGGCGAGCTCGCGCTCCGGCGGCAGCCGGTCCCCGGCCTTCAAGTCGCCCGCGAGAACCCGCTCCTCGATGCTCTCCAGCACCAGCTCGTGCGTGCGGGACTGCCGCACGGGCCGCCACTCGACAGGCATCCGTCACCACTCCCTGACTCGGCGGAGCTGGCCCCGTTCACCACTCCGGACTCGCGGGAAACTATGTCACACACCAGCAGTGGTAGGACCAAAACCGGCAGCCCGCCTCCCGCCGGCGACCGCTAGGCGGAAGGCGACGCCGGCGGGACGTCCCGCGGGGCGGCCGGGCCCGTGTCCGCCGGGTGGCCCGGGCTCGTGGTGAGGGCGCGCACCGAGCGGCTGCACAGGGCCAGGCCGGTGGCCGCCACGACGAGGCAGACGCCGCCGAGGAGCGTGGCCCGGTGGCCGAAGCGCTCGGCGAGCAGACCGGCCGACATCTCCCCGACGGGCAGCGCCAGGATCGAGCCCAGCATGTCGTACGAGTAGACCCGGGCCAGCCGGTCGGCGGGGACGTTCTCCTGGAGCGACAGATCCCAGGCGACGCCGAACTGCTCCAGCGCCAGCCCGTTCACGAACATCGCCACCAGCAGCAGCGCGAGCGGCGCCGACTCGGCGAGCGCCAGCAGCGGCAGCGCGTCCAGCGCGACCACGGCGACCCCGATCCGCAGCGCGTGCCGCGAGCGCGAGCGGCCGACGACGAAGCCGCCGACGAGCGCGCCCAGCATCTGCGTGGCCAGCACGAAACCCCAGGCGGTGCGCCCGTACGTGGTGTTGGCGAGCGCGGGCCCGAGCACCTGGATGCCGCCCGCGGTGACCGCGTTGACCACGAAGAACTGCACCACGACGACCCACACCCAGGTCCGCGAGGTGAACTCCCGCCAGCCGTCCCGCAGTTCCCGCAGCGGCCCGGGACGCGCGCCGTCCTCCCCGCCCGGAACCCCGGCGCCACGCGGCTGCGCCGCCACCCGCACGCCCCGGTAGGCCAGCGCCGCGAGCCCGAACACCAGGGCGTTCCCCGCCAGGCCCCAGCCCGGGCTGAACGCCGCGGTGATCAGACCGCCGAGCGAAGCGCCCACGATCATCCCGGTGTTGATGCCCATCCGGGTCACCGCGTTCGCCGGGCGCAGCTCGTCCCTCGGGACCGTCTGCGGGACCAGGGACGTCGACGCGGGCATCGCGACCGCCGCCACCGCGCCGTTGACCACGCTGAGGAAGAGCAGCACCCCGAGCGAGGCGCTGTCCGTCAGCAGCAGCACCGCGACCGCGCCCTGCACCCCCGCGGCGACCAGGCTCGAACCGCACAGCAGCAGCGACTTGCTCAGCCGGTCCGCCAGCAGCCCGCCGAACAGCACCAGCGCGATCGTCGCCACCGAGCGCCCGCCCACGACGATGCCGACGTCCACGGCGGAGCCGGTCAGGTCGAGCACCGCGAAGGCCAGGGCGATCGGCGCCATCGCGTTCGCCAGCCGGGTCAGCGTGCCCCCGACGGCGAGCCACCGGAAGGGGCGGTGCCGTAACGGGCGCAGCACGGGCCCGCCGGGCCCGGGACGGTGCGCTTCGGTTTCCGTCATGAGCAGAGTGTCCGGCCCGGCCGCACGTCCATCAAACCCTTTTCCGGGGCGCCGGGGACGGCCCGTCAGCCCTCGGAGCCGCCGCGGCCGCGTACCCGCCACCGGTCCGGGTTCTCCTCGGGGGCCAGGCGCTCGACCACCTCGGCCAGTTCCTGGCACGCGTCCTCGATCCGGGCCCGCATGTTGGCCTGTTCGGTGACCACGGCGGCCAGCAGCAGCGCCGTCAGCGCGGCCGACCCGTTCAGCGCCTGCAGCGTGACCATCCCCTGCATCAGGCTCAGCCCGGAGAACGGCCCCGCGTGGTCCGTCGCCGCCCACACGCCCGCGCCCGAGACCAGCAGCGCGCACGGCGCGCTCCCGGCGAGCTGGAACCGCAGAGCCGCCCAGATCAGCAGCGGGAAGACGAGGAAGAGCAGCCCGAGGGAACTCCGCGTCGCCACCAGCGTCAGCGGCACCGCGACGACCACCAGCGCCACCGCCTCCGCCCACCTCCGGGCGGTACGCGGCAGCCGGATGCGGCGCAGCACCAGCAGCAGCGGCGTGAACACCAGCACGCCCATCGCGTCGCCCACCCACCACGCCGTCCACACCGGGCCGAACGACTCCAGCGGGAGCTTGGCGTCCAGCACCAGCAGGCAGGTCGCGACCGTGGCGCTGATCAGCATCCCGCCGAGCGCGCCGAGGAAGACCAGCGCCACCCCGTCCCGCACCCGGTCCAGCGCGGTGCGGAAGCCCGCGTACTGGAGCATCAGGTACGAGCACACCGGGGCCAGGGTGTTGCCCATCAGGAGGAAGACGGAGTTCAGGTCGACCGAGGCGATCGTCGCGATGACGCCCAGGGCGCCGAGCGCGATGCCCGGCCAGATCCGGGTGCCCATCCACAGCAGGCACGCCAGCGCGACCCCGGTGGCCGGCCACAGCGGCGTGACCACCGCCCCCTCGACCGCCACCTGGCGGAGCAGGCCGATCCGGCCCGCCGCGTAGTAGCCCGCGGCCACCGCGAGCACGCGGAGCAGGGCCATGGCCTGACGTCGGTAATCAACGGAGCGCAGCACAGCAGCTATCAGACCCGTTCACCGGCCCTTCACCCACCCGTGACACGCGCGCCGCGCCGCCCCGGCCTCACGCGCCCGCGGGGTGCGGGCCCTCGCGGGGCCCGAGGTCGTGGCGGAGGACCAGGACGGCGGCGTCGTCGGAGTGCCCCGTGTGCTCGGCCACCGTCATCACCTCCGAGGCCAGCTCGTCCGGGTCGCCGCCGGGCAGCGAGGCGACGACCCGCGCCACCCGCTCGATGCCCTCCTCCAGCGGGAACGAGGGCCCCTCGACCACCCCGTCGGTCAGCAGCACCACCGCGCCCGGGGTGGTCAGTTCACGCCGCGTCACCGGGTACGTCTCGCCGGGCTGGATGCCGAGCGGCAGCCCGCCCTCGTCCTCGTCGGTGCCGTACCGGCCGTCGACGGTGGCCCAGACGGTGGCTATGTGCCCGGCCCGCGCGCTCTCCAGCACCCGTCTGACGGGGTCGAAGCGGTAGAAGCTGCACGTCGCGAAGAGGTCGTCGGCGCCGGACTGGAGCAGGTCGTTGGCCCGGCCGAGGACCTCGCCCGGGTCGGCGTCCGGCGCGGTCGAGGCGACGGCGCGCAGCCCGATCCGGATCTGTCCCATGAACGCGGCGGCCTCGACGTCGTGCCCCTGCACGTCACCGATGGTGAACCCGAGGGAGCCGTCGGGCAGCGCGAAGCAGTCGTACCAGTCGCCCCCGATGTCCAGCCCGTCCCGTGCCGGGGTGTACCGCGCGGCGACCCGCAGGCCCGGCAGTTCGGGCAGCTTCCCGGGGAGCATCTCCCGCTGGAGCACCTCGGCCAGCTCGACCCGGGCCCGCTGGAGCTCCACACCCTGCCTGGCCTGTGAGGTGAGCCGTCCGAGCCGGCTCAGCAGGTCGTCGGTGCTCGCGGGCTGGTCCGGACGGCGCCGGGGCATAAGCCACTCCGAGATGTGTCCACTCGCGTGCCGCGGGTCGGCGCGTGCCGCCTGGTGGCGGGACTGGCCACATCGTACGCACGCCCACCGCGCCGTGCCCCACGAAAGCGGCGCCCCGGTCCCGCTCGCGAGGGAGCCGGACCGGGGCGCCGAAACGGGGCACTGCTGTTCGGGGCGCCCCCCTGCGCGCGGGCCTAGCCGAGGACCTTACGGAGCGCGGCGAGCGAGATCTCCAGCTCCTCGCGGGTGATGGTCAGCGGCGGGGCGAGCCGGATCGTCGAGCCGTGGGTGTCCTTGACCAGGACGCCCTCCCGCATCAGCCGCTCGCTGATCTCCCGCCCGGTGCCGAGCGACGGGTCGACGTCCACGCCGGCCCACAGCCCCCGCGAGCGGAACGCCGTCACGCCCTCGCCGACCAGCCCGGTCAGCCCCTCCCGCAGCACCTCGCCCAGCTCGGCGGCGCGGCGCTGGAACTCGCCGGTCTCCAGCAGCCCCAGCACGGCCGTGCCCACGGCCGCAGCCAGCGGGTTCCCGCCGAAGGTCGAACCGTGCTCGCCCGGGTGCAGCACCCCGAGCACCTCGCGCCGCCCGACCACGGCGGAGACGGGCACGATGCCGCCGCCGAGCGCCTTGGCCAGGACCACCAGGTCGGGCCGTACGGACTCGTGGTCGCAGGCGAGGGTGCGGCCCGTGCGGCCCAGGCCCGACTGGATCTCGTCGGCGAGGAACAGACAGTTCGCGCGCCGGGTCAGCTCCCGTACGCCGGTCAGGTAGCCCTCGTCCGGGATGAGCACCCCGGCCTCGCCCTGGATCGGCTCGATCAGGACCGCCGCGGTGGTCTCGTCGATCGCGGCCTCCAGCGCCGCCAGGTCGTTGTACGGGACGCTGCGGAAGCCGGGCGTGAACGGGCCGAAGCCCTCCCGGGCCTCGGGGTCTCCGGAGAAGCTGACGATGGTCGTCGTCCGGCCGTGGAAGTTGCCGTCGGCGACGACGATCGTGGCCCGGTCGCGCGGGACGCCCTTCACGTCGTACGCCCACTTGCGGGCCAGCTTCACCGCGCTCTCGACGGCCTCGGCGCCGGTGTTCATCGGCAGCACCATGTCCTGCCCGGTGAGCGCGGCCAGGCGCTCGGCGAAGCCGGCCAGCCGGTCGTTGTGGAAGGCGCGGGAGGTCAGCGTCAGCGCGTCCAGCTGGCGGTGCGCGGCCTCGGTGAGCACCGGGTGCCGGTGGCCGAAGTTGAGTGCCGAGTAGCCCGCGAGCATGTCGATGTAGCGGCGCCCCTCGACGTCCTCCAGCCACACCCCCTCGGCGCGGGCCACGACCACCGGCAGCGGGTGGTAGTTGTGCGCGAGCACCGGCTCCTCGGCGCGGATCAGCGCCTGCGAGGAGCGGGAGGCGGACGGGGCGGGGGAGGAGGCGGGAGCGCTGTGGGTACCGGTGGGTGCGTTCATGAACGGATCTCCTGAGTGCAGCACTTGATCCCGCCGCCGGCCTTGTGGAACTCCGACAGGTCGACGGGAACGGGGACGTATCCGCGGTCGGTGAGGGCGGCGATCAGGTCCCGGGCGCCGGGCGCGACGAACACGTGCCGCCCGTCGGACACCGAGTTGAGGCCGAAGGCCAGGGCGTCCTGACGGGTCGCGGTCACCGCGTCCGGGAAGAGGCGGCGCAGCACCTCACGGCTCCCGGGCGAGAAAGCGGGCGGGTGGTAGGCGATGTTCTCCTCGTCGAGGGTGAACAGCGCGGTGTCGAGGTGGTAGAAGTACGGATCGGTCAGCTGGAGGCCGATCACGGGCACGCCGAGGTACTCCTGCGCCTCCCGGTGCGCGGCCCGCGTCGTGCGGAAGCCCGTACCCGCGAGCAGGAACCGGCCCGCCGGTACGAGATCGCCCTCGCCCTCGCAGACCGACTCCGGAACATGGACGCCGAAACCGGCCGCCTTGAACCACGACTGGTAGGCCGCGGCCTCCGGGCGGCGCTGCTCGGCGTGGAAGCGGGAGCCGAGGACGCGGCCGTCGACGACCACCGCCCCGTTGGCCGCGAAGACCATGTCGGGCAGGCCCGGCACGGGTTCGGCGAACTCCAGCGCGTGGCCGTGCGCGCGGTACGCCTCGGTCAGCGCCTCCCACTGCCGCTGGGCGAGCGCGGTGTCGACGGGAGCGTCCTCGCGCATCCACGGGTTGATCGAGTACTCGACGGCGAAGTACCGGGGCGGGCAGAGCAGATAGCGCCTGGGGCGCTGGGTACGCGTCGGGGGCACAGCGGCGTTCCTCCGTGTCCGGCGGGGGCCGGGGCCGTGCGGGGACGGTCCGGCGGGGACCGCCCGGTCGGGGCGACCGGCGGTGCCTTCAACGGTAGGAAGCGGCGGATCGGCTGAACAAGATCCGATTACTGCGTGTTGGCGCAGGAATGCTGCGTGCGGCGGCAGTTCACCGCAAAGGTCGTGCGCCGTCCACGGGGCCGGTCACCGTACCCGGGTCCGGACCGGTCCCGGCCGGGTCGGTCACCGTGCGCGGGGCCTGGCCGACGGCTCCCGCCTCGGGGCTGTCCGGCAGCAGGTGGGAGAGGACCATGTAGCTGATGGTCTTGCGGATGAAGGGCTCCGCCCTGATCCGCTCCAGCACCTCCTCGAAGTGCCCCACGTCGGTGGCGCGGACGTGCAGCAGCGCGTCGGCCGGGCCCGAGACCGTCATCGCGGCGGTGATCTCCGGGTAGTCCCGCACGACCTCGGCCAGCCGCCGGGGCGGCGCCGCGCTGTCGCAGTACACCTCGATGTACGCCTCGGTGCGCCAGCCCAGTGCGGCGGGCCGGACGGTGGCCGTGAACCCCGTGATCACTCCCGTCTCCCGCAGCCGGTCCACCCGGCGCTTGACCGCGGTGGCCGAGAGGCCGACCGCCGTACCGATCTCCGCGAAGCTGGTCCTGGCGTTCGCGGTGAGCGCCGCGACGATCCTCCGGTCCAACTCGTCGAAGGCCGAGGGGTGCTGGGGCATGGCTGGGGTGACCTTTCGTCAGCCGGTGTGCGACCGGCCGTACGCCGAACAATCCCGCAGCGTACAGCGCCGCACCCGGCCCCCGCGCCCGCGCGCACGCACCCCGCCCGCGCCCCCGGCGGGCCGCGCCCGCCCTCAGCCCGGCGGCGACCAGCCGGGGTCGCGGCCGCTGAGCGCGGCCACCCGGTCCAGCAGCGGGGCGTCCGGCGGCACGGGCAGGCTCGGCCCGAACATGCCCTCCCGCTCCGGCCCGTCCGGCGTCCCGCTCACCAGCGCGTGCGCGACGTCCAGAGCGGCGGGGTCCGGCGCGTACGGGCGGCCCGTGGCGCGGGCCAGGTCCCAGCCGTGCAGCACCAGTTCGTTCACCGCGACCTGCCCGGCCACCGCCGCGGGCAGCTCGACCCCGCCCGCGCGGGTGTCCCCGCGCCACGCCTCCGGGGCCCGCCACGCCTCGGCCAGCTCGGCGAGCCGGGCCACGAGCGCGGCCTGCGGGCGCAGATCGATCGTCTCGGGTGCGCCGGTCATGTCGTCCTCCCTCGGAGCGGCGTCCGATGTGAGGACCCGCGCCGGCGGGGAAACTCATCGGCGCCGCTCACCAGGGCGGCCTCCTCGGGCCCGTCGGCCGCCACGTACAGTCGGGCCGGAGAGGAAGCCGTGAGAGTGCGGCTCGCCGCAGCTGGAAGGGCCACCGTGACCGTGCCATTCAACGCCCTGGACCTGCCGCCGCTGACCGCGCAGGACTTCGCCCGCATCGAGGACAAGGCCGCCGCCGTCATGGGGACGCGCGCCGACGTCGTGGTCATGCAGGGCGAGGCGCTGCTGCCGCTGGAGGCCGCGCTCCGCTCGGCGGCGCACCCCGGCAGCACCGCGCTGAACATCGTCACGGGCCCGTACGGCGAGACCTTCGGCGGCTGGCTGCGCTCCTGCGGGGCGCACGTCGTCACCGTCAGCGCCCCCTTCACCGCCGCCGCCACGGCCGGGCAGGTGCGCGAGGCGCTGCGCGAGAACCCGGCGATCGACCTGGTCAGCCTCGTGCACGCGGAGGCAGCCACCGGCAACACCAACCCGGTGCCCGAGATCGCCGCCGTCACCAGGGAGCACGGCGCGCTGCTGATGCTGGACGCCGTCGCCTCGGTCGGCGCGGAGCCGTTGCTCACCGACGAGTGGGGCGTCGACCTGTGCGTCATCGGCGGCCAGAAGGCGCTCGCCGGGCCCGCGGGCGTCTCCGCCGTCTCCGTGAGCGACCGCGCCTGGGCGCGCATCGCGGCGAACAAGCAGGCCCCGCGCCGCTCCTACCTCTCCCTGCTGGACTGGAAGGAGCGCTGGACCGACGCCGGCCGCACCGCCCTCCCGCACGCGCCCGCGCAGCTGGAGATGCTCGCGCTGGAGCAGGCGCTCGACCGGGTCGGCGCCGACGGCCTGGACGCCACCGTCGACCGGCACCGCGCCGCCTCCGCCGCGCTCCGCGCCGGCGCCCGCGAACTGGCGCCGCTCACCCCGTACGTGACCCGCGACGAGGACGCCGCCCCCGCCGCGACCACCCTCCGCGCGCCCGAGGGCCTGGACGCGCGGGAGGTCGTCGCCGCCGCGCTGGCCGCCGACGCCGGCGTCCCGGTGCAGGCGGCGGCCGGTGCGCTCGCCGAGGACATGATCCGGGTCAACCACTACGGGCGGGCCGCCGACCGCGAGGTCGTCCTCGCCTCGCTCGCGGCCCTCGCCGCCGGCCTGCGCGCTCTCGGCCACGCGCCGGGCGCCGAGGCCGTACGGGACGCCGCCACGTCCGCCTGGGAGAAGACCCTCGCGGGCTGAGCGGCCAACTGCCGCGCCTGGCGCGCCGGTCGGGGCGGCCCCGGTCAGGGCACGGCGCCCTCGGTCCAGGCGCGGGTGAGGATCTCCCGCACCGTCTCCGCGACGCTCTGGCCCGTGGTGTCCAGCCACAGCCCCGTCCCGCGCGGCGTCCGCTCGCGGAAGGCGGCGTCCAGACCGGCCACCGACCAGTCGGCTCCGTAGGCGGACTTGGCCCGGCCCGCCTCCCGCTCCGCCACGGCGGCCGGGTCCGGCGCGAGCACCACGACGGCGAGCGGCCGCGCGGTGATCTGCCGGGCCGTCTCCGCCAGGTACGGGCCCAGCACGGTGTCCTGCGCGACGACGGTGAACCCGGCCCGCGCGTACTCGTCCGCGCACAGGGCCGTCAGCCGGTGCCGGAGCCGGAGCTGGGCGTGCGCCTCCTCGTCCGCGTCCGGCGTCATGGCCGCGCGCCCGCCGACGATGCTCCGGCGGAACGTGTCGCCCCGCAGGTGCACGGACCGGGGCAGCCGCTCGGCCAGCGCCTGCGCGACGGTGGACTTCCCCGCCGCCTGGATTCCGGTCAGCAGCAGGACGCCCCCGCCGGACCAGGCGTCGGGCGGGGCGGGGGCTTCGGGGGCACGGGCGGCACCGGTCATGGCCGGGATTCTGCCGCGTCCGCGCCGGGCGCGGGACGGATTTTCCGGCGTGGGGGACGTACCGCTTCAGCGGGAGAGCGGCCGGTGCCGCGCGCCGTGCTCGCGGGCGCACGGCACCGGACGCTCCCGCGGCACCACGGACACGGCACCCAACCCCCGCTCCGGGACGGGCTCTTGACCCGTACCGAGTCCCCCTCCCGTGGCGAGGACGGTCAGGCCCCAGGCCGTGACCAGCGCGCCCGCGAGGGCGCCGAGCCCGCCCGCGGTGCCGTACCGGAAGCCCTCGTCCAGCAGCAGGATGCCGGCGGCCGCCGCGACGGCCGGGTTGACGACGGTCGCCGTCGCCAGCGGCGTGGCCAGGCCGCCGCCCCGGTACGCGGCCTGCGAGGCCGCGAGCCCGGTCAGGGCCAGCGCCCCGATCAGCAGCAGTACGGGCAGCGACCTCACCGCCGAGGCCGCGCTCCACCCGTCGGCGACGGTCTTCACGAAGACCGAGGCGGTCCCGTACGCGACCCCCGCCGCAGCGGCCAGCGACACGGTGCGCACCGCGCCGGGGCCGCGCCGGGCGAGCAGCCCGACGGCGAGCAGCAGCGCCAGCCCTCCGCCGCCCGCCGCCGTGAGCAGCAGCTGCTCCCGCCCGTCGAGCGGGCGGGAGGTGGCGGTGCCGGTGAGGGAGAGGATCGCGGCCAGCCCGACCGAGACGAGGGCGATGCCGCGCCAGGCGGTGCCGCCGACGGGCCGCCTGACCAGCATCGCCGCCAGCGGCGCCGCGAGGACGAGGGTGAGCACCCCGAGCGGCTGCACCACCGTCAGCGGGCCGAGGCCGAGCGCCGCGGCGTGCAGCAGGGCGCCGGTGCCGTTGAGCGCGGCAGCGGCCCACCAGCGTCCCGAGGCCAGCAGCCGGTAGCGGCTGGGCGGGGTCGTCGCGGCGAGCCGCTCCTGGACGATCGCGGCCGAGGCGTAGCAGAGGGACGACACCACGGCCAGCAGGACCGCAGTCCAGAGACCGCTCATGACGGACGGCCCGGACGACCGTGCAGGACCGGCCCCGCGCTCGTGCGGAATTCGGCATTCCGGTTCATATGCTCAACGATGCACCGGTACGGACGAGATGTCCTCGTCTGACAGGCGGTATCCGCGCAGCGCCACCGGCCGGACGCGTACGGCCACGGCCCCGCGTCCCGCTGTCGGCGGCGGCCGTTAAGATCCACCCCGCGCACCGGCAACCGGTGACGCGGGAGTCACGGCACACCGGGGGAAACGGGGGAGCGCCATGAGCGCATCGCAGGAAGCGGCACAGGCACCGCAGGCCGAGCGGCCGGCGACGGGCGGACAGGAGCGGGGGCCGGGGCCCTCGCGGCGCGGGAAGGTGATCGCGGGGCTCGTGGCCGGCGGGCTGCTGATGCTCGCCGGCTGGTCGATGTTCGAGTCGAAGTACCTCGAACTGCGGCAGGTCATGGACCACGGCACCGCCGGGACCTTCACCCTCGAATCCTGCGAACGGTCCGGGAGTTCACGCAGCGGCCCCAGCACCACCTGCACCGGAACCTTCCGCTCCGCGGGCGGCGCGGTCGTCGTCGAGGACATCGAGCTCACGGAGAAGAACGACGCCCGCTCCCTGAGCCCCGGCGCCTCCTTCCCCGTCCGCGCGACCGTCACCGAGTACGGCTCGGGCCACGACGTCGAGAACGTCCTGCGGGACGACCCCGAGGGCCGGGGCAACCTCACCCAGAACGGCATCGGTTCGGCCGGCATCGGCGTCCTCGGCCTGACGACGGCGGCCCTCGGCTCGCTCGCCCTGTGGCCGCGCGGCTCCGGGGCCCGCCGGGCCGTCAGGACGACGCTGATCGTCGGCGCCGTCGCCGGCGCGGTGATGTGGGTGGCCGGCCTCACCGCGGGCGGCGGCTTCCTCACGTGACCGCCGGCCGGGGCCACCGGCGGAGGATCAGCCTCCGCCGACGGCCTCGCCCGCGTGCGGCGTGAGCACGCCCATGCCGATCAGCACGAAGATGACGATGCCGAGCACCACCCGGTAGATCACGAACGGCATGAAGCTGCGGGTCGAGATGAACTTCATGAACCACGCGATCACCGCGTACGCCACACCGAAGGCCAGCACCGTCGCGAACACGGTGGGGCCCCAGGAGACGTGGCCCTCACCGATGTCCTTCAGCTCGAACAGGCCCGAGGCCAGCACGGCGGGGATCGCCAGCAGGAAGGAGTACCGGGCAGCGGCCTCGCGGGTGTAGCCCATGAACAGCCCGCCGCTGATGGTCGCGCCGGAACGCGAGACGCCCGGCACCAGCGCGAGCGCCTGCGCGCAGCCGTACAACAGGCCGTCCCGGACGCTGAGTTCGTCCAGGGTCTTGCGCCGCCGCCGGACGCGGTGGCGGCCGCCCTTGGCGTCCCGCGCCGCCATCCGGTCCGCGACGCCGAGCACGATGCCGAGCGCGATCAGGGTGGTGGCGGTCAGCCGCAGGTCGCGGAACGGGCCCTCGATCTGGTCCTTGAAGGTGAGCCCGAGGACCCCGATCGGGATCGAGCCGACGATGACGAGCCAGCCCATCTGCGCGTCGTGGTCGCGCCGCCACTCCTTGTCGGTGAGGGAGCGGAACCAGGCCGAGATGATCCGGGCGATGTCCTTGCGGAAGAAGATCAGCACCGCGGCCTCGGTGCCGATCTGCGTGACGGCCGTGAACGCCGCGCCGGGGTCCTGCCATCCGGCGAACGCGGCCGTCAGCCGCAGATGGGCGCTGGAGGAGATCGGGAGGAACTCGGTCAGACCCTGGACGAGTCCGAGAATGAACGATTCGAACCAAGACATGGAGTGGGTCTGCTCGTCCTCGTGGTGGTGAACGGGTGGACCGGAGCGGCACACTTCGGACCGATCCGGGGCGGGACCGTCAGATGCTACGGCTCCGTGGCGCACGCCCCCTTGGTGCCCGCCGCCTCGCGTGTGTCCCGGCCGTCCGCCGGTTCGCCCCCGCCGACCGCGGCGGCCGCCGCCGGAACCAGCCCCGCCTCGGGCCCGTACGCAGGGGATTCGCCGTCCGCGGCGGCCGCGTGCTGGGCCCGTGCGGCCGCGCCGCGCAGGTGCGCGCGCTTGCGCCAGGCGATCAGCGCGCCGCCCAGCGCGGACAGCGCGATGAACCCGAACGAGGCGAGGAAGACCGGGGACGTGGGCGAGCGGGCGCTGCTGCCCGCCACCACGTAGGCGGCGGTGTTCGGCACCGAACCGAGCGTCGTCGCCGTCAGGAACCCGGGCCACCGGATGCGCGAGACGCCCGCCGCGTAGTTGGACGCGGCGAACGGCACCCCGGGCATCAGCCGGAGTACCAGCGTGGAGCGGAAACCGTGCCGGCTCAACTGCCGGTCGGCGAGGGCCAGCCAGCGGGCCCGCAGCAGCGGACGCAGCGCGTCCTGCCCGAGCAGCCGCCCGAGCGCCATCGCGAGGCTGGCGCCCAGCACCGTCCCGGCCAGCGCCGAGGCCGTCCCGGCCTGCGCCCCGAACACCGCGCCCGCGGCGATGTTCAGCACCGGACGCGGCACGAACGCCGCCGTGAACACCCCGTACGCGCCGCCGAAGAGCACCACGGCCTCGCCGCCGGAGAGGTGTCCGGGGAAGCCGCTGGTCAGCAGCTCCTGCGGCTCGTAGACGAGCATGCACACCGCGGCCGCGCCGAGCAGCACCACCAGCAGCACGAGCCGCGCCCAGGGCGACAGCAGGACCTGGGCACAACGGGCCGGGAGACCGGCGGGCTGCGGAGCTGGGGCGGACACGGGGGGAGCGTAACCGACGTGACTGTCCGACCGGCGAATCCCGCCGAGGTCACAGCGGCCCCTTCCGGCGCGCTTCACCCCACGTGCGCTGCCACGTCACCGCACCGCCCTCCGCCGGCCACCGACGGCCCGCGGACCGGGGCGGGCCCGACGGCCCGCACAATGGACGGATGGACGATCCGATACCGGTGAGCCGTGCCGTGGACCACGGCACCGCCAAGCTCATGCCCGACGTCGACCGTGACCACGCCTGGCTGCTCACCCTCGACGGCTCGCCCCAGTCGTACGTCGACCTCGACGACCCCACCCACCTGGAGTTCGAGTACGCACGCCGGGTGGCGCACTTCCTGGACACCACCGCGCCCGCCGGCACCCCGCTCAGCGTCCTGCACCTCGGCGGCGGCGCGCTGACCCTGCCGCGCTACCTGGCGGCGACCCGCCCCGGCTCCGCGCAGCACGTCGTCGACGCGGACGCCGCCCTGCTGGACCTCGTCACCGAGGTGCTGCCGCTCCCGTCCGGCTCCGGCATCGACGTCCGGGCGGCCGACGCCCGCGCAGCCCTGGAGTCCGCCGAGCCCGGCAGCCGTGACGTGGTCATCGGCGACGTCTACGGCGGCACCCGCGTCCCCGCGCACCTGACGACGCTGCCGTACGCGCACGCGGCGGCCCGCGCCCTGCGCGAGGACGGCCTGTACCTGCTCAACATCGCCGACGCCGCCCCGTTCGGCTTCCTCGGCTCCCAGCTCGCCACGCTCGCCGCGGTCTTCCCCGAGCTGTGCCTGGTCGCCGAGCCCTCGGTGCTGCGGGGGCGCCGCTACGGGAACATCGTCGTCGCCGGTTCGCGGCGGCCGCTGCCCTGCGACGAGGTCGCCCGCCGCAGCGCCTCCGACGTCTTCCCCGCCCGCGTCGTCCGCGGCGCCGGCCTGGACCGCTTCGTCCAGGGCAGGTCCCCGGTGGCGGACGGCGACGCCGTCCCCTCGCCCGAGCCCCCGGAGGGCGCCTTCACCATCGGCTGAGCGGCACCCGCCGACTCCCGCCCCCGCGCCGGGAGTTCGGACCGTGCGCGCGCACGGAAAGGGCGGAGCACCGGACAATTCCGGGGCTCCGCCCTTTTCACTCCCGTGCCTCGCTACGGGGATTCCTCAGATGCGCGCTCAGCCCTTCGGCGCGACCGATTCCGGGGTGGCCTGCTGCTGCGCGTTCTGCGTGGCCTCCTGCTCGGCGCGGGTGACCTTGCACCACCGGACGGGACGGTCGTTCTTCACGTAGCGCGCGGCGACCCAGTTGTGGTTGTGGTAACGCAGCTTGTACCAGATGCGGTTGCCGTCCACGTTCTGCGACTTCGTCTTGCAGGCCAGGCCGACCCGCTGCTTGTACTTCAGGAAACCCACGACCTTGGAGTGCGTGGTGGGGTGGTCCCGGACGTTCAGCCCCGAGCGGCTGACGACCGTGCCGACCGGCTTGTGCGCCGCGACGGAGGCCTCCTCACCGGTCGGGCCGGGGACGATGTCGGACGGCGCTGCCTGCGCGAGACCGGCACCGAGAAGCGAGGCGCCAAGCACTCCGGAGGCGACGGCGGACACGGCACGGAGTCTGAATACGTGGGAAGACGTGGGCATGTGACTTCCTCTCTGCGGAGATATTCGCTGAACTCCCCGATTCCGGCTGCTGCCTGTTCCGCCGCGCTTTTGCCTCGGCGTAGGGGAGATGAATGGGAAGAAGGTAGCGCCGCCGTGGTTTTTCGCCGGGCATTTCTGGCGGCCGCGTGTTTCCCGGGTACGGGAAGAACCGTTGTCCGTGCGGGGACCGGGGCCCGAGTCCGCGCGGAAAGCCGTCGTGGGGCGGGGCCATTCGGTGGCCGTCGTCGCGTCGTCCCGCTCGGGGCCGGGGCGGCGGGGGCCCGGCGCGGGCGGTGTGAGAAATCCTCGCGGAGGCCCTGACTGCTGTATTACTCGGTGGTAACATCCGGGGCATGTCCGCAGAAGCGCTGCCGTCGATCGGCGAGATGATGACGGCCTCCGTGCCGATGACCCGCACCCTGAACCTGGAGTTCACCGAGACCACCCCGGAACGCGCCGTCGTCTCGATGCCCGACCAGTCCGCGTTCCACAACCACGTCGGCGGGCCGCACGCCGGTGCCATGTTCACCCTCGCCGAGTCCGCCAGCGGCGCCGTCGTCATGGCGGCCTTCGGTGACCAGCTCTCCCGTGCCGTGCCGCTCGCCGTGCGCGCCGAGATCGGCTACAAGAAGCTCGCCATGGGTGCCGTCACCGCGACCGCGGAGATCGGCAGGACCAAGGCCGAGGTGGTGGCCGAGCTCGACGCGGGCGAGCGCCCCGAGTTCCCCGTGCACGTCTCCATCGCGCGCGAGGACGGTGCCGTCACCGGCGAGATGACCATCGTCTGGACCCTCCGCCCCAACAGCTGATCCCCTCCACCTCCTCCCGGCCGGGGCGGCCGCCCGCGCGGAACGGGCGGCCGGGTCCGGTCGAGTAGGCTGCCCGGATGCGCGTCCGCAGGCAGGGACCGGGCGCCTGACCGGCCCGCCGCAGCGCGCGCCCAGCAACGGGAGGAAGTGAACTTGCACGTCCAGGAGTGGCTCGAATCCGTGCCGGCCGTGAGCGTCTATCTCCTGGTGGGGGTGGTCATCGGGCTGGAGAGTCTCGGCATTCCGCTGCCCGGCGAGATCGTCCTCGTCAGCTCCGCGCTCCTGGCCTCGCAGCACGGCGAGATCGACCCCGTGGTGCTCGGCGTCTGTGCCACGGCCGGCGCGATCATCGGTGACTCGATCGGGTACGCCATCGGCCGCAGGGGCGGCAAACCGCTGCTCGACTGGCTCGGCGGCAAGTTCCCCCGCCACTTCGGTCCCGGTCATGTGGCCGCCGCGGAGCGGTCGTTCGAGAAGTGGGGCATGTGGGCGGTCTTCTTCGGCCGCTTCGTCGCGCTGCTGCGGATCTTCGCCGGGCCGCTGGCCGGGGTGCTGAAGATGCCGTACTGGAAGTTCCTGATCGCCAACGTGCTCGGCGGCATCCTCTGGGCCGGCGGGACCACGGCCGTCATCTACTACGTGGGCATCGTCGCCGAGGCGTGGCTGAAGCGGTTCTCCTGGCTCGGGCTCGTCCTCGCGCTGCTCGTGGGCCTGGGCTCGATGCTGCTGATCAAGCGCCGGGCGAAGAAGGCGGAGGCGGAGAGCGCCTCGGCCGGAACGGACGCCCCCGGCGAACCGGAGGCCGGCGAAACCGCGCCCGGTGACGCCGAGTCCGGTGACGCGGAGTCCGGTGACGCGGAGTCCGGTGACGCGGAGTCCGGTGACGCCGAGGCGGGTGGGCGGGAGCCCGTCCGTACGTCCGCCGGCTGAGCGGCGGCGGGCGGGAGTTCTTCACGGCCGTGTGCCACCCGGAACGTCCGGGTGGCACACGGCCGTTCGCATGGGCGGGGGCGTCAGTCGACGGGGGTGGACTCGTCGCGGTGCAGGCGGGCCAGTTCCTCGTACATGGCCGCGTTGGCGCGGACGCCCTCGCGCTCCTCGGCGGTCAGTTCGCGCTTCACCTTGGCCGGGACGCCGGCGACCAGCGAGCCGGGCGGCACCTGCATGCCCTGCGGCACCAGCGCGTGCGCCGCGACCAGCGAACCCTCGCCGATGCTCGCCCCGTTGAGGACCGTCGCGCTCATGCCGACCAGGACGTCGTCGCCGACGGTGCAGCCGTGCAGCACGGCGTTGTGGCCGACCGAGACGTTCTCGCCGACGGTGGCGGGGAAGCCCGGGTCGGCGTGCACCGTGCAGTTGTCCTGGATGTTGGAGCGCGCGCCGAGCGTGATGCTGTCGCAGTCGCCGCGCAGCACCGCGCCGTACCAGATGCTGGCGCCCGGGCCGAGCCGGACGTCGCCCACGACCACGGAGGTCGGCGCGGTGTACGCGTCCTCGTCGATCTTCGGCTGCTTGCCGCCCACGCCCGAGATCACCGCTCGCTGCTCAGTCATCGTCTCCGCTGCCTTCCCGGCTCGTCCGTCGCTGGCTGTCGCTCACGTCCGCCGGCGGGGGAGAAGCTCTCCGCACGGGCCGGACGCTCCGTGCACCGTAAGCGATCGGTGGGTTGAAGATCACAGCGCATCCGCGGGTACCGGGCCCGTACTCCCGGACTACGGTGAGCCGGTGCCCTCGATCCGCGACTCCCTCTCCGCGCTGGCCTCCCGCGCCGTACACCGCGCCTGGGGCTGGGCGCAGCGCACCGGCGCGGTGACCGCCGAGCGCCCCGGCCCGTACGCCTTCCGCCGGATCGGCACCGGTACCCGGCTGGCCTTCCCGCAGGGGACGGTGTTCGGTACGCCGTGGATCGAGCTCGGCGACCACTGCATCGTCGGCCAGGAGGTGACGCTCACCGCCGGGATGATGCCCGACCTGGACCTCGGCCCCGACACGGTGCTGCGGCTGGGGAACGGGGTGGTGCTCGGACGCGGCAGCCACGTCATCGCCGACACCTCGGTGACGGTGGGGGACGACGTCTTCTGCGGCCCGTACGTCTACATCACCTCCACCAACCACTCCTACGACGACCCGGACGAGCCCGTCGGCAAGCAGTGGCCGCGTACCGCGCCCGTCGAGATCGGCAGCGGCAGCTGGCTCGGGGCCGGTGCCGTGGTGCTGCCCGGCGCCAGGCTGGGCCGGAACGTGGTGGTCGCGGCCGGTTCCGTCGTCCGCGGCGAGGTGCCCGACCACGCCGTGGTGGCCGGTGCGCCGGCGCGGGTGGTGCGCCGGTGGGAGCCGGAGGCGGGCTGGCAGCCGCCGCTGCGCACGCCGCCGCCGGTGCCGGTGCCGGAGGGCGTGACGCCCGAACAGCTCGCGGCGCTGGGCAGGTTGCCCGCGCAGGAGGGCGCCCCCGGCTCCGGCACGGAACGGGGGAGCGGGGGCACACTGGACTCGGCTGCCGGGGAGCGGTAGCCGCCCCGGCCCCGGGCCGAAGTGGGGCGAGGGAGGAGGCAGCCGTGAACGACCGCGTGCTCCGTATCCTGCTCGCGTGCGCCGTCGCCCTCACGGGCGTGGCCATGCTGGCGTACCTGATCCGGCACCTGTGACCGGCGGGCGCCCGACCGGCGTCCCCGGCAGGGCCGTTGGGCCCGGGCCCGTCAGGCCGAGGCGAGGAGGACGGTGCCGAAGAGGGCGAGTCCGGCGCCGGCCGCCTGCACCACGCGCAGCCGCTCGCGCAGGAAGCCGCGTGCGGCGAGCGCGGTGACGACGGGGTAGAGCGAGGCCAGCACCGCGGCCATCGTCACCGGGCCGAGCTGGGCCGCGAGCATGTACGTGCCGTTGGCGGCGACGTCCGCGAGCCCGACGAAGGCGAGCGCGGGCAGCGCCGCCGCGACCGCCCGGCGTCCGGCCGCGCCCACCGCCGGGAGCGCCGGGACCCCGCGCCTGACCTGGGCGAACAGGGCGACGCCGCCGACGGCGACGTTGCACACCCGCTGGACGAACAGGGCGAGGAAGAGCCCGGTGAGGGTCGTCGAGGCGTGTTCGATCAGGGCCATCACCGCGCCGAAGCCGAGCGCCGAGAGCAGCGTCAGCGCGATCGTCTGCCGCTGCACGGGCGCGCCCCTGAACTCGGGCCCGCCCGCGAGGAGTACGCCGACGAGCGCGATGGCGAGACCGACGCCCTGGAGCAGCCCCGGGTGGTCCCCGAGGGCCAGCCCTGCGCCGACGGGGACGAGCACCGACAGCGAGGCGAGCGGGGAGACGACGCCCATGGGGCCCTGGGAGAGCGCCTTGTAGAAGGCGAGCATCCCCACCGGGCCGACGACCCCGGCGGCGACCGCGAACCACAGCTGCGGTCCCCACTCGCTCCAGCCGCCGGTCGCGACGACGATCCCGCCGAGGACCACGGCGGCCAGCGTCTGCGAGACCACGACGACGGTCAGCGCGGACATCCGCCGGGTGAGCAGCCCGCCCCCGAAGTCGGCCAGTCCCCACAGCAGGCTCGTGGCCAGGGCCAGGGCCGCGGTCATGGACGCACCTCGCAGTACAGTTGCCTGAACGATCAAGTCCAGTGCAGCGTAGGTCATTGAAATGCACACTGTCATCCAAAATATTGGACGGTACGGAAAACCGTGACGGACCTCGACCACCTCACGCAGTCCCTCGCCCGGAACCTCAAACGGTGGCGCCAGGAACGCGGGTTCACCCTCGACGCCCTCGCCGCGCGTGCCGGGGTCAGCCGCGGCATGCTCATCCAGATCGAGCAGGCGCGCACCAACCCCAGCGTCGCCACGGTCGTGAAGATCGGGGACGCGCTGGGCGTCAGCGTCACCACGCTCCTCGACTTCGACCAGGAGCCGCGCGTCCGCCTCGTCCCCGAGGAACAGGCCGTACGCCTCTGGTCGACCGAGGCGGGCAGCCACGGCACGCTCCTCGCGGGGGCCGAGGCGCCGGGGCCCGTGGAGCTGTGGCACTGGCGGCTGGAGCCGGGGGAGGGCAGCGAGTCGGAGCCGCACCCCTCGGGGACCGCCGAACTGGTGCACGTGCGGGAGGGCGAGCTCACGCTCACCGTCGACGGCGCCGACTACCGCGTCCCCGCGGGCACTTCGGCCACCTTCGAGTCCGGCGTCGCGCACGCGTACCGCAACCACGGGTCCGAGCCGGTGGCGATGACCATGGTCGTGGCCGTACCGGTCCCGCGCTGACCGGCAGTTGGACACCCGCCCCGCCGGCCCCTGACGCGGTGTTAGCGTGCGCCGCATGCGCCCGCCCATCGGAACCTTCGAGCACGCCGAGCCCGCCGCCGAGTCCGACGCCTGCACGGGGCCGGCGGCCGAGGCCGTCCGCGCCTGGAGCGGCCCCGTCCCCGCCGACCAGCTGCTCTACGTCGACACCGACCCCGAGAAGGCCGACACCGAGGTCTTCGTCCGCACCTACGGCGAGGAGCTGTGGGAGGCCTCGGCAAACTGCGTCGTCGTCGCCGCCAAGCGCGGCGGCGAGCGCGGACTGGCCGCCTGTGTCGTCCCCTCGGCCACCCGCGTCGACGTCAACGGGGCCGCGCGGCGCCAACTCGGCGCGCGCAAGGTCTCGTTCGCGCCGCGGGACCTCGCCGTCGGCGAGACCGGCATGGAGTACGGCGGGATCACGCCCGTCGGCCTGCCCGAGGCGTGGCCCCTCCTCGTCGACGCCGCCGTGGCCGATCTGCCCTGGGTGCTCATCGGCAGCGGACGGCGGCGCGGCAAGCTGATCGTGCCCGGCAAGGCGCTCGCCGGACTGCCCGGAGCAACGGTCGTGGAGGGCCTCGGCGTCCGCTGACCCGGCCCCCGGCCCCCGCCTCCAGTCCCCGGCTCAGCGCAGGCGGGGGATCTCGATCGCCGGGCAGCGGTCCATGACCATCTCCAGGCCCGCCGCGCGGGTGCGCGCCAGCGCGGCCTCGTCGATCACGCCGAGCTGGAACCAGACGGCCTTCGCGCCGATGGCGACCGCCTCGTCCGCCACGGCCCCGGCCAGCCGGGAGTTGACGAACACGTCGACCACGTCGACCGGGAACGGGATGTCGGAGAGCGAGGCGTACCCCGGCTCGCCGTCCACCGTCTCCGCCTTCGGGTGCACCGGCACCACGCGCTTGCCGAAGCGCCGCAGCACCCGGGCCACGCCCAGGGCCGGACGCTGCTCGTTCGTCGAGAGGCCGGCCACCGCCCAGGTGTCGCCGCTCTCCGTGAGAATCCTGCGGATCGTCCGCTCGTCCGCGTAACCGTCTGCGTTCATGACCCCGGCAACCGGTGCGGGGGCGCGGGCATTCCCGCCCGGCGGTATCGCTGTCGGCGGCCCCGCATAGGGTGGCGGGATGCAGGAACAGTACGTGACCCTCGCGGGCGAGGGGGTGCACGAGTCGGAGATCAACCGCTCACGCTTCCTGTGCCATCTGGCCCCGGCCGCGACCGAGGAGGAGGCGCAGGACTTCGTCGCGCGCATCCGCCGGGAGCACCCGGGCGCCAACCACAACTGCTGGGCGTACGTGATCGGCGCCGACGGCGGGATCCAGAAGGCCAGCGACGACGGCGAGCCCGGCGGCACCGCCGGCGTGCCCATGCTGCAGATGCTCACCCGCCGTGACATGCGGTACGTCGTCGCCGTCGTCACCCGCTACTTCGGCGGCGTGAAGCTCGGCGCCGGAGGGCTGATCCGCGCCTACGGCGGCGTGGTCGGCGAGGCGCTGGACGCGCTCGGCACGGTCACCCGCAAGCGGTTCCGGATCGTCACCGTCACCGCCGGCCACGAGCGGGCCGGACGGCTGGAGAACGACCTGCGCTCGGCGGGCCGCGCGGTGCGCGAGGTGACGTACGGGGCCGAGGTGAGCATCGAGGTGGGCCTGCCGGAGGCGGATCTGGAGGAGTTCCGGGCCTGGCTGGCGGACACCACCGCGGGCACCGCCGGGCTCGAACTCGGCGGCGAGGCGTACGGGACGGTCTGAAACCGTACGCGCGAACCGGGGCGAACCGGGCACGCCCGGTGCGTTGTCGGTGTCCGGTACTAGGGTGGGCCGCCGCTGATCGACAGCCGCCGGAGCGGGCGGCGGGCGGACAGGACGAGGACCGGGGCGGGAAGGGCGGGGAGCTGTGGCGACGGAGACAGGCGCGCCGACAAGGCGGGCCGAAAGGTGCGGCCCGGCGGAGGTGCCCTGGTGAGGCTGCTGCACACCTCGGACTGGCACCTCGGCCGCCGCTTCCACAAGGAGAGCCTGCTCGACGCGCAGCACCTCTTCCTCGACCACCTCACCGCCACCGTCGAACGCGAGGCGGTGGACGCCGTCGTCGTCGCCGGTGACGTCTACGACCGTGCCGTCCCGCCGCTCGCCGCCGTCGAGCTGTTCGACAGCGCGTTGCACCGGCTCGCCGACCTCGGCGTCCCGACGGTCATGATCTCCGGCAACCACGACTCGGCCAGGCGGCTCGGTGTCGGCTCCGGGCTGATGCGGCGGGCCGGAATCCACCTCCGCACCGACCCGGACACCTGCGGCGAGCCCGTCGTCCTCCCCGACGCGCACGGCGACGTCGCCTTCTACGGGCTGCCCTACCTCGAACCGGCCCTCGTCCGCGAGCAGTTGGGCGCCGAGGGACGCGGGCACACCGCCGTGCTCACCGCCGCCATGGACCGGGTGCGCGCCGACCTCGCACAGCGGCCCGAGGGCACCCGCTCCGTCGTCCTCGCGCACGCCTTCGTGCAGGGCGGGCAGGGCTCCGACAGCGAACGCGACATCACCACCGGCGGCGTGGCCTCCGTCCCGGTCTCCGTCTTCGACGGCGCCGACTACGTCGCCCTCGGCCACCTGCACGGCTGCCAGACCCTCACCGGCCGCGTGCGGTACTCCGGCTCGCCCCTCGCGTACTCCTTCTCCGAGGAGCACCACCGCAAGTCCATGTGGCTGGTCGACCTCGACGCCGAGGGCTCCGTCGAGGCGCGGCGGCTGTACTGCCCGCGCCCCCGCGCGCTCGCCCGGCTCACCGGCACCCTGGAGGAATTGCTCGGCGCGCCGGAGCACGAGGAGGCCGAGTCCGCCTGGGTCGAGGCCACCCTCACCGACCCGGTGCGCCCGCACGAGCCGATGGCCCGGCTCGCCGCCCGCTTCCCGCACGTCGTCAGCATCCGCTTCCGCCCCGACCGCCCCGAGGAGACCGCCTCCGGCACCTATGCCGAACGGCTCAGGGGACGCGACGAGCGGCAGATCGCCGAGGACTTCGTCGCCCACGTCCGCGGCGGCACCGCCGCCGACCCGGCCGAACGCCGCCTGCTCGGCGAAGCCTTCGACGCGGTACGCGAGGACGAGGCCCGCGAGACGGCGTACGCGCCCCCGGCCCGGGCCGACGAGCGGGCGGAGGCGGCGCGTTGAGGCTGCACCGGCTCTCCGTCACGGCCTTCGGCCCGTTCGGCGGCACCCAGCACGTCGACTTCGACGAACTCTCCGCCGCCGGCCTGTTCCTGCTGCACGGCCCCACCGGCGCGGGCAAGACCTCCGTCCTGGACGCCGTCTGCTTCGCGCTGTACGGCAGCGTGCCCGGCGCCCGCCAGCAGCCCGGCGGCACCCTGCGCAGCGACCACGCCGAGGCGCACACCCTCACCGAGGTCGTGCTCGACCTCACCGTCGGCGGCCGCCGCCTGGAGGTCACCCGCAGGCCCGAACAGCTCCGGCCCAAGCGGCGCGGCGACGGGTACACCACGGAGAAGGCACAGTCCTGGCTCCGCGAGTACCGCTCCGGCGCCTGGGACGGGCTCAGCCGCTCCCACCAGGAGATCGGCGAGGAACTGACGCAGCTCACCGGCATGAGCCGGGACCAGTTCTGCCAGGTCGTGCTGCTCCCGCAGGGCGACTTCGCGCGCTTCCTGCGGGCCGGCGCCGAGGACCGGGCCAAGCTCCTCGGCAAGCTCTTCGACACCGGTCGCTTCGCCGCCGTCGAGGAACAGCTCGCGGGCATGCGCCGCACCGCGCAGGAGCGGGTACGCGCCGCCGACGAGGCGCTGACCGGCCTCGCCCAGCGCATGCGCCAGGCCGCGGGCCCGGGAGCCCCCGAGGCCCCGGGGCTCTGGGAGGCCGAGGACGGGGCCGAGCCGGGCCTGCCCGACCAGCGCCGCCGAACCGGACGCCGCAGCGGCACGGCCAAGCAGCGCGCCGAACGCCGCGAACCGGCCCCCGCCGACCCGGAGTTGGCCCAGACGGTCCTCGGCTGGGCCGCGCTCGCCCGCGCCGAGGCACGCGAACGCCGCGACATCGCCGCGAGCGCCCTGCGCCTCACCGAGCGGGCGCAGGGCGAGGCCGCCGCCCGCCTCGACGAGGAACGCGGCCTCGCCCGCGCCCAGGACCGGCACGCAGCGCTCCGGCAGCGCGCCGCCGCACTGGAGTCCGTCGCCGCCGAGCGGGAGGAGACCGCCGGACGGTTGCGCCGCGCGCAGGCCGCCGAGGCCGTCGCCCCCGCGGCCGCGCTGTGCGCCGCGGCCCGTGAGGAGCACGCCCGCGCGGCCCGCGCCGAACAGACGGCCCGCGCCCAACTCCCGCCCGGCACCGCCGAGGAGAGCCCCGCGGCGCTCACCGAACGGGAGCGCGCGCTCCGCCAGGAGCTCGGCTCCCTCGACGCGGCCCGCCGCGCCGAGGCCCGCACCGCGGCCCTCACCGACGAGGTCGCCGCCCTCGACCGCGAGGCACGCGCCGACGAGGACCTCCAGCGCGAGGCCGCGGAGTGGCTCGCGGGCTGGGAGTCCAGGCGCCACACCCACCAGCGGCGGGTCGACGCGGCGCACGAGGCCGCCACCCGCACCGAGCAGCTCGCCGGGCAGCTCGGGCCGCTCCGGCAGCGCCTGGAGGCCGCCCGCCGCCGGGACAAGCTGGAGGAGACGGCGCGCGGCACCGAGGAGGAACTGCTGCGCGCCCGCGAGGCGGCGGCCGCGGCCCAGGAGCACTGGCTCGCCCTCAAGGAGCGCAGGCTGCGCGGCATCGCGGCCGAGCTCGCCCGGGAGCTGAGCGCGGGCGAGCCCTGCGCCGTCTGCGGCGCCACCGAGCACCCGGCACCGGCCCGCGCGGGCGAGGGGCACGTGGACCGCGCGGCCGAGGAAGCCGCGCTCGCCGCCTCCCGCGCCGCCGAGGAGTCCAGGGACCGCGCCGAGCACCGCGCCATGGGCGTCCGGGAGGAACTCGCCGCCGCACGCGCCGAGTCGGGCGGCGACGGCACGGACGGCCTGGAGAGCACGGACCGCCTCGCCGAGGCCGTCGCCGAGCTGGAGGAGCGGCACACCGCGGCGCGCGCCGCCGCCGGGGACGCGCACGCGGCCCGCGAGGCCCTCGACGCCGCCGAGCGCGAGCACGACCGCCGTCAGGAGCAGCACCAGGAGGCCGCCCGCCGCGCCGCGGCGCGTACCTCGCGGCGGGAGGCGCTCCAGCGGGAACACGAGGAACTGGCCGCGCAGTTGGCGCAGGCCAGGGGCGAGGAGGGCAGCGTGGAGGCGCGCGCCGCCGTCCTGGAGCGCCGCGCCGCGCTGCTGGCCGAGGCGGCGGAGACGGCACGCGCCGCCGGGACCGCGGCGCGGGCGCGGGACGACGCCGAGGCGCGGCTCGCCGAGGCCGCCGCGCGGGCCCGCTTCGCGTCCCCGGAGGAGGCCGTCGCCGCGGTCCTCGGCGAGGACGAACAGGCCGCGCTGCGGCACCGCCTGGAGTCCTGGCAGGCCGAGGAGGCGGCCGTCGAGGCCGAGTCCGGCGAGCCGGAGCTGGTCCGGGCCGCGGCGCTCCCGCCGGCGGAGGTGGCGGCGGCCGAGGCGGCCGCCGAGTCCGCCACCCGCCGCCTGCGCGAGGCGTACGCCACCGAGGAGACGGCCCGCGCCCGCTGCGCCGACCTCGACGCGCTGACCGCCGAGGCCGTCACCGGCGTCCGGGAGACGGCGCCGCTGCGCGCGCACGCCGCGCGCGTCGCCAGGATCGCCTCCCTCGCCGCCGGCACCTCGGCGGAGAACGAGCGGAAGATGCGGCTGGAGAGCTATGTGCTGGCGGCCCGGCTGGAGCAGGTCGCGGCCGCCGCCGGCATCCGGCTCGCGGCCATGTCCGCCGGCCGCTACACCCTCGTCCACTCCGACGAACGCACCGGCGGGCGCGGCAGATCGGGGCTCGGGCTGCACGTCGTCGACTCCTGGACGGGCGTGCGCCGGGACACCTCCACGCTCTCCGGCGGCGAGACCTTCTCCGCCTCGCTCGCGCTCGCGCTGGGCCTGGCCGACGTGGTCGCCGAGGAGGCGGGCGGCACCCGGCTGGAGACGCTCTTCATCGACGAGGGCTTCGGCAGCCTCGACGAGGAGACCCTGGACGAGGTGCTGGACGTCCTCGACTCGCTGCGCGAGCGCGACCGCTGCGTCGGCATCGTCAGCCACGTCGCCGACCTGCGCCGCCGTATCCCCGCCCAGCTCCAGGTCACCAAGTCCCGTACGGGATCGGGCCTCCGGCTGCGCGGGGCGCCGCTCGCCGACTGAGCCGCCCGGCGCGGCGAAATCCACACGACGCCGGGCGGTGCCGCGTGGAACGCTGGGGCGCATGCTCGATCACGTCGCGATCCAGGTCCAGGACGTGGGCGTCAGCGCGGAGTTCTACGCGCGGGCCCTCGCACCGCTCGGCGGCACCCGGCTGAAGGAGTACGGCGCGAACGCCGGCTTCGGTACGGCCGGCCACCCGCCCTTCTGGCTCGTCCCGGCGAAGGACGGGGGCGGCGCACCCCGCGAGGCGCACCTCGCCTTCGCCGCGCCGGACCGGGCCGCCGTCGACGCCTTCCACGCCGCCTGTGTGGCGGCCGGCGCCGAGTCGCTGCACGCGCCGCGCCTGTGGCCCGAGTACCACGGCGCGTACTACGGCGCCTTCGTCCGTGACCCCGACGGCAACAACGTCGAGGCCGTCTGCCACACCGCCCGGTGAAGGAGGCCGCATGCCGCACCACGACGCACCTTCCGGACCCCCGTTCCGTGACCCGTATCCGCTGCGCGGCCGGGCCGCCCTGGTGACGGGGGCCAGCCGCCGCGGCGGCATCGGCTTCGCTGTCGCCCGGCGGCTCGCCGCCTACGGCGCGAGCGTCTACCTGCACCACCACCGCCCGCACGACGAGGACCAGCCCTGGGGCGCCGACGAGGCGACCCCGGCCGAACTCGCCGCCGCCGTCCGCGAGGTGGCGCTCGACGGCGCCGTCGTCGCGCACGGCCCCGGCGACCTGGCCGACCCCGATGCGCCCGCCGCGCTGGTCGCCGAGGCCACGGCCGCGCTCGGCGCCGACCGCCTCGACGTGCTCGTCGCCAACCACGGGCGCAGCGGCGGCGACGGCCCGCTCGACGCCGTCGACGCCGCGATGCTCGACGCGCACTGGGCCGTCAACACCCGCTCGGTGATCCTCCTCGTCCAGGCGCTCGCCCGGCAGGGACGGGCGCCCGGCGGGCCCTCGGGGCGGATCGTGGTGATGACCTCGGGCCAGGACGTCCGCGGCGGCATGCCCGACGAACTCGCCTACGGCCTCGCCAAGGGCGCCCTCTCCTCGGCCGTCCGGACGCTCGCCACCGCGCTCGGCGCCGACCGGTACACCGTCAACGCCGTCAACCCCGGCCCCGTGGACACCGGTTACCTCACGGACGAGGACCACGCCGCCGTGGCCGGGCTGTTCCCCGGCGGGGCCTGGGCCGAGCCCGACGAACCGGCGCGGCTGGTCTCCTGGCTGGCCACCGACGAGGCCAGGTGGATCACCGGCGAGGTCGTCAACTCCGAGGGCGGCTTCGCCCGTTGGCCCCCGCCCGCCGGCCGGGGCGGCCCCGGCTCCGGGCACGCCTGACCCGCGCACACGAAGGGGCGCCCCGCATCCCGTGACGGGGTGCGGGGCGCCCCTCGTGCGCCGCGTGCCTGATCAGAGCGCCGCGAGCTCCTCCTCCAGGTCGTCCAGGCCCAGCGAGCCCTGCGACAGCGCGGCCATGTGCCACTTCTTCGGGTCGAAGGCGTCGCCGTGAGCCCGGCGGGCCGCCTCCCGGCCGCGCAGCCAGGCCCTCTCGCCCAGCTTGTAGCCGATCGCCTGCCCCGGCATGCCCAGGTAGCGGACCAGCTCGCTCTCCACGAAGTCCGCCGGACGCCCGCTGTGCAGACCGAAGAACTCCTGCGCCAGCTCCGGCGTCCAGTGCTCACCGGGGTGGAACGGCGAGTCCTGCGGGATCTCCAGCCCCAGGTGCATACCGATGTCGACGATGACCCGGGTCGCGCGCATCATCTGCGCGTCGAGGTAGCCCAGCCGCTGCTCGGCGTCGGTGAGGAAGCCCAGCTCGTCCATCAGGCGCTCCGCGTACAGCGCCCAGCCCTCGGCGTTCGCGCTGACCATGCCGACGGACGTCTGGTACCGGGACAGCCGGTCCGCGACGTGCAGCCACTGCGCGAGCTGGAGATGGTGCCCGGGGACGCCCTCGTGGTACCAGGTCGTCACCAGGTCGTACACCGGGAAGCGGGTCTCGCCCATCGTCGGCAGCCAGGTCGTGCCGGGCCGCGAGAAGTCCAGCGAGGGCTGTGTGTAGTACGGCGCGGCCGCGCTGCCGGGAGGCGCGATCCGGGACTCGACGCGCTTGACGCGCTCGGCCAGGTCGAAGTGGGTGCCGTCGAGCTTCTCGACGGCCTCGTCCATCAGACCCTGGAGCCAGTCCCGGACCTCGTCGACGCCCTCGATCGCCTTGCCGTGCGTGTCCAGGTGCCGCAGCGCCTCCCAGGGAGTCGCCGCGCCCGGCAGGATCTTCTCGGCCTCCTCCCGCATCTCGGCCAGCAGCCGGTGGTACTCGGACCAGCCGTACGCGTACGCCTCGTCCAGGTCCAGGTCGGTGCCGTTCCAGTAGCGGGACCACAGCGCGTACCGCTCGCGGCCCACCGTCTCCGGCTCGCCCTCGATCGCGGGGGCGTAGACGTCGCGCAGCCAGTCGCGGAGGGCGACGATGCCGCGGGTGGCCTCGGCCGCCGCCTCGGTCAGCTCGGACCGCAGCGCCTCGGGGCCCTCGGCGACGAAGTCGGCGAACCAGCTCGCGCCGTTCTCCGGCATCTCCGTCCACTCGCCCAACTGACCGATCACGGTGGAGACCTGGCGCGGGCCCGCGTACAGCTTCCGCTCCAGGCCCGCCTCCAGCGAGGCGCGGTAGCCCTCGACGGAGGCGGGGACGGCGCGCAGCCGGCGGGCGACGTTCCGCCAGTCCTCCTCCGTCTCGGTGGGCGTGACGGAGAAGATCCCGCGGACCGAGTGCACGGGCGAGCTGAGGTTGCTGACCGCGCGCAGGCCCTCGCCCGCCTCGTGCACGGCCAGTTCGGCGGTGAGCCGTTCCCGCAGCAGCCGTGCGCAGCGCCGTTCCTCGTCGCTGTCGCCGCCGGGACGCGCCTCGGCCTCTTCCAGCTTCCGCAGCGTGCTGCGGCCGAGCTCCGCGAGGGTCTCCTGTCCTGCGGGGGAGAAGTCGGGCAACCGGCCGTTGCTCTCGGGGACTCCGAGGTAGGTACCGGTGATCGGGTCGAGTCGGACGAGCTCGTCGACGTACGCGTCGGCGACCTGGCGCGGCAGTGGCGCCGTCTTCATTGCATCGGGCATGAACCCATCCTCTTACGGGAGGGGGCCCGGCCGCCATCAGTAGGCGGGGGGTACCGCGTCCTCCACGGCGTCCGCCGTCCCCGCGGCCTCCGCCGTCTCCGCGACGGGGCCGACCCGGGCCGTGACGACCAGGGTGCCCTCCTCGACCTGGTAGTCCAGCGGCAGCCCGAGGCTCCGCATCGCGGACACCATCGGGGTGTTGGACGCCTGGGTGACGGCGTACATCTGCTCCGCGCGGGCCTCCACGGCGAGCGCGGTCAGCCGGCGCAGCAGCTCCCGGCCGATGCCGCGCCGCTGCCAGGCGTCCTCGACGAGCAGCGCGACCTCGGTCTCGTCCCCGTCCCACAGCAGGTGGCCGAGGGCGACGAGCCGGCCGGAAGCGGTCTCGACGGCGAGGGTCCGGCCGAACCGGGGCGAGAGCAGGTGGCCCAGGTACCGGTCCGCGTCGGCGACGGGGCCGTGGTAACGCAGCGTCAGCGTCTCGCGGGAGCAGCGCGCGTGCATGGCGCGGGCGGCGGCCACGTCCTCGGTGTCGGCCCGGCGGACGGTGAGGTGCTGCCCCTCGGCCAGGGTCAGCGGGTCGCGCCCGTCGGGGACGCGGCCGTTGCCCGCGCCGCCGCCGAGCCGCGCGTCCAGCTCGACCAGGGCGCGGGCGCGGGCGAACTCGGCCGGAGTGAAGGGCAGTTGGGGGCGGTCGACGACGAGTGCGCCACCGGCCGGGTCGGGCAGCCGCAGCACGGTGCCGTCGAGCTCGCCCTCGGGCGGCACCCCGTGCGCGGACGGGCGGCCGCCGAGGGTGCGGGCCGGGAGCGAGTGGATGGTGCAGCGGCCGAGCAACTGGCGGAGGGCGAGCGGGAGTTCGGCGGTGTCGAGCGCGGTGCGGGTGGCCAGGCCGAGGACCCGGGTGGGGGTGTCGACGAGATCGTGCGCGTCGGCGCGCTCGGCCCAGGTGTCCCGGCCGCCCGCGTCCTCCACGGTCCGGCGCAGGTCCTCGGCCTGGAGCGGGCCGGGCACGCGGAGCAGGAACTCGTCCAGCGTCCAGTCCCGTACGCCGCCCGGGGCACCGGACTCGGGGCGCGGGCCCAGCGGGTGCGTCTGGAGGCTGACGATGTCGATCCGCCGGGCGGCGAGCGCCGTGCACAGCTCGGCCAGCGAGCCGGGCTCCTCGCGCACGGCCGTCCGCATCCGCCAGAGCGACGCCGCGACCGCCGCACCGTCCGCCGGGGCGGAGGTTCCGGCGGCCGCGGCGCCCGTATCGGACGAGGGCGGCGGCGCGTGTGTGTGCCGCTTTCGCAGCCGGGACCAGCAGGCGTGCACACCGGTGGTGGCGCGGAGCCAGGGGGTGCGGCGGGGGCCGGGGGCGTTGGGAGTCTCGTTCATGGCACCACTGTCCCGAAGGGGTATTGCCTGATCAAGAACGCTCTGTGACCGATGGGTTAAGGCTGGTTTTGTCCGATTGCCGGGATTCCGCGGCTCGTCGGACGAGCCGGAATCTCCCCTCGGCGCTCCCCGTCTCGCGGCGCACGATACGGCGCAACGCCCGCCCGCACCACCAGGCGTACGCCCGCTGGAAGGCCGGGAGCAGCGGACCGGCGGCCCGCGTCCACCACGTCACCGGGCGGCTGAAGGCCTGTACCGTCAGCCGCACCGTACCGTCCGCGCCGAGCGTGACCCGGAACGCCTCCTCGCCCGCGACCGGATGCCCGGGCAGCGTGCCGTACGCCCACCCCGCCGCCGTCGCGCGCTCCTCGGACCACACCACCCGGCACGGGCCCGGCACCCGCAGCCGCCCCACGCCCAGCCGCACCGTGACCTGCGCCCCGGGCCGCGCCCGCCGCGCCGCCGTCCGCACGGCGACGCCCATCTCGCGGTGCGCCCGCCACTCCAGCAGCGCCGCCGAGGCGGCGTCGAACGCCGCGCGCCCGTGGCCCAGTTCCGCCCCGTACCGCAGCGTCCGGAACCCCGCCCTCCGCAGCCGCTCGGGCGGCCAGGCGCCGGGTTCGCCGGTCGCGCCCACCGGCCGGTAGGTGAAGCCGGGCGCCCCGGCGCGGCAATCGTCCGTCACGCCGCCCGAGTATCCCGTACGCCCGGCGCCGGGGGCTCAGCGGGACTTGGCCTACGCGGCCGGGTGTTCCGCCAGGAGGGCGGCTACCTCGGGTACGTCCTGGAACTCGGTCAGGCGTCGGAGTACGACGGACGATCGACCGGCGGTGCGTTCGGAGGCTCCGGCGGAGGACAGGGTGATGACCCGGCCGGCCACGGCTGCCGCCTCTTCCGGCTCGTTCGCGTCGGCCAGGGCGACGGCCAGCCAGGAGAGGTAGAGCGCCAACTCACGGGTGTGCGTGGTGTCGTACTGGTCCAGGGCCCGGCGAAGGAGCGGCACGGCACGGAGGGGGCGTTGCAACTCCGTGTAGACCCTGGCGTCCATCACCTCCAGCTCCTCCGCGGATACCCAGTACGTCCACGTTGGTTCGTCGGCGCCTCGGCCGTCCGCGAGGGCGCTGTGAGCATCTGCCAAGGCCCGCATGGCGGGTTGTGCGTCCCCGGCCTTGGTGTGGGCCCAGGCAACCCTGTCCAGGAACAGCGCTCGGGCCCGTGGCGGCGCGTCCGGTCCGGCGGCTGAGGCTGCCGCGAGGGCCATCTCCACGGCCTCCCGGGCGTCACCGACGTTCGCCACCTGGTAGGCCAGGGAACCCAGGAGCTGTCCACTCAAAGTGCCGTCCCCGGCCATCTCCGACGCAGCCAGGCCCAGGCGGTAGATGCGCTCTGCTTCGGCGTACTGAGCTGCGTCGGAAGCCACCCATCCGGAGATCTGGGCCAGTTCGCCAATGACGCGCAGGAGTTCACGGCCCACGGCCTCCGTGTGGGTGGTCTCCCGGTACAGCTTGATGGCTGCCTTCAGCTCCCGGAGCGTCGGGCCGATCAGGTCGTGACCGTAGACCACGTCGTCGGCCAAGCGGAGGGCGTGGACGCGCTGGGCCCAGTCGGCAACGGTGTCTGTCCCGATGCGTCGGCCGTGACGAACTGCCAGGGGCGCCAACGGGTCTCCCGGAGGGAGGAAGTCCTCCACGGAGACCGGGGCGGCCGGCGCGGTCCCTGCCTGGCGCTGTCCGCTCTCGCCCAGCAACGTCCCCAGGGCGGAAACCAGTTGGGGCGAAGGGGGCTGCTTTCCTGCGAGCACGCGAGACAGATACGCGTGGTCGTAGTTGAGAGCCCGTGCGACGGAGCGAATCGACATGCGGCGATTCTTCAGGCTCTCGCGGGTCCAGCTCACGAACTCCCCTGCCTTCTCCATGGGCCGAGGGTAGCCGTCACCACCGAGTCACCACCCAGTCACCACACGAAGCCGCTCGCCGGCGGAAGACTCTCGTTCAGCAGGCAGAGACCCCCGCGACGCGGCTACGTCCGGGGGCATGGACTCCCTGAGAGGCAGGCAGCCGTGCAGAACCCTACGCGGAGACCGTCGCCGCCCGCGACGGCGACAACCAGCCGGATGACGCTGCGAGTCAGCCGAACCAGTGGGCGAACCTGGGCCGACCGCGAGACCGTCACCCGAAGCTGGGACAGCCACGAACTCCCTTCCAACCCCCTGCGGTTCCCTCCGTGCCGGTGCGGGTCCCCGGAGTGCCCGGACGGGGGTGCGGACCGTGGGCGGAGTGCCCGTTCCGATGGCTGAGCAGAAGCCGGTGCAGGAAGGTGACTTCCGGGTTCACGAGAAGTCCGGGGTCGTACGCGTCCGCAGCAGGACAGAGCACTATTGCGTGGCCCGGCTGGTAGGGCCGCCGTGGTCGGTGTTGATCGTCATCCCCGAAGATCTTGTGCCCTTGTCCTCCAAGGAACGCCTTGCGGCCTTCAACACGTGGGAGGCCACGTTCGGAGACGGGGGCGTCCGGTGAGCGAAGCCGAGAAGGAAGGACCGCCCGAGTCCTGGCACCCGCCGCGCCCGGCCACCAACGTCATCAAGCTCGCTGGGGGTGAGACGCCGGAACCGTGTCCGTTCCCCTGCATCGCGTGCCGGGAGAGGGGCCGCCAGTGAGACAGGCCACCTACGCGGACCCGCGCGGCTGACCCCACAGACCCCCGGCGCCGGATGACGGACAGCCCGGCGTCGGGGTGCACGAAGAAGAGAAGAAGCCGTCCCCCGCCGTGGGCTCACATTCCACCGATCACCCACGGCAGGAGACCACCATCTACCGGAGGTAGACAGCAGATGGCAGTACAGCACAGGGAGAGCGCCGAACGGCAGGCGTCTGCCCGGGACCTGCTCAGCCCGGAGGTCTTCGCCTCGGTCGCCGCAACTGTGCGGGACGCGAACAGCGGCATGTCCGTGGACGTGGCGGAGCGGATCGTCACCGAAGCCGTCGCGTTCATCGCGGCGTGCGCGGCCCCCGGCGGGAAGGGCCTGCGCCCCTCCCGGATCGTGGACGAGGGCTGGCACGCCCTGATCCTGCACACGCTGGTGTACCGGGAACTGTGCGAGCGGCTGGGCCGGTTCGTCCACCACGTGCCGGAGCGACCGGACCCGACCCGGTACGACCCCGGCGCCATGGACCGGACGCAGAACGCGATCCGGGCCCTGGGGTACACGCCGGACCCGATGCTGTGGGCGGGCCCGTTGGACGACACCATCCCGGTCTCCGCGAACTGCACCCACGGCCCCGGCGGTGAGGAAGGGACCTGCACCGGTGACCCGGACGGGGACGGGCCATCCGGCCCCAACTGATACGCCGCTGGGCTACGTTGGGTAGCTGGCTGCACACCCTCGGGAGGAGTACCCATGGCAGGTGCCGACTGGATGAATCCGAAAGCTCCGGAGATCTCGGAGCACGCGATCCACCACCCCATGACAAAGGGCTCGCACAGGGCCAAGAAGCGTCCTGACGCCGCTTTCAGGGCCGTTCCCCCGGCGTTCACGTACAGGGATGCCGACGGGGAGAACCGCGTCATCTGCTGTGGGTGCCTCCAAGGTTCCTGAACAACTCCGGCTCGGGGAGCCGCTCCGCCGGTTCTGCGAACGGCGGAGATCACGGAATCCCGGCGGGGTGAAGTCCACGGACCTGGACGGCCCCGGAGGCGGACCGTCTCCTCAGCGCCGCACGTGAGAATGGGCCCCTGCCCTCCCTGCCGTCCCGTGCAGTGAGGGCAGGGGCCCACACGATCGCGTCCGGTGAGCGGCCTATTGCCCCACCCGCCCCGGCTCCAGCACCTTGGTGAAGAGCACCGCGCCGCCCTCCTCGCGGAGGCGGACCGTCAGCTCGCCGGTGTCGCCGTCGATGTCGACCTGGCCGAAGTACTGGCCGCCCTCGCCGGGCGGGGTGTTGGCCTTCTCGGGGGCCTGGACGAAGACCTGGTCGGGGCCGAAGGTGCGATCCAGCTTCAGCGCGGGGAAGCCGCCCGCGTTCAGCGGGCCGGAGACGAACTCCCAGAACGGCGCGAAGTCCGCGAAGGCGGCGCGCGAGGGGTCGTAGTGCTGCGCCGAGGTGTAGTGCACATCGGTGGTGAACCACACGGTGCCGGTGATGCGTTCGTGCTTGATGTACCGCAGCAGCTCGGCGAGTTGCAGCTCCCGGCCCAGCGGCGCGCCCGGGTCGCCCTGCGCGACGGCCTCGAAGTCCCCCTCGCCGTCCGGCACGACGAGGCCGAGCGGCATGTCGGAGGCGATCACCTTCCACACCGCCCGCGAGCGCTTCAGTTCCCGCTTGAGCCACCGCAGCTGCGTCTCGCCGAGGATGCCGCGCGCCTCGTCGGGCTGCCTGCCGGGCGAGTTGGCGTTCCGGTAGGTGCGCATGTCGAGGACGAAGACGTCCAGCAGCGGGCCGCGGTGCACCACCCGGTACACCCGCCCGTCCTCGTCCTCCGGCGGCAGCGTGCCGACGGGCTGGTACTCGCTGAACGCCCGCCGCGCCCGCGCCGCGAGGGTGTCGACGTCCTTCACGGTGTACCGCTCGTCGTCGTGGATCTCGCCCGGGTACCAGTTGTTCAGCACCTCGTGGTCGTCCCACTGCACGACGGACGGGACCCGCGCGTTGAACGCGCGCAGCTGCTCGTCCAGCAGGTTGTAGCGGAAGTTGCCGCGGAACTCGGCGAGGGTCTCGGCGACCTTCGCCTTCTCCTCGGTGGTGACGTTCCGCCACCAGGAGCCGTCCGGCAGCTTCACCTTCTCCTCGATCGGCGAGTCCGCGTAGATGGTGTCGCCGCTGTTGAGGAAGAAGTCCGGCTCCAGGCGGCGCATCTCGCCGAAGATCGGGTAGCCGCCGCGGTCCGGGTTGATGCCCCAGCCCTGCCCGGCCAGGTCGCCCGACCACAGGAAGCGCACCCCGTCCCGCCGCCGGTCCGAGGCCGTGCGGAAGGTGCCGCACACCGGCTCGCCGGTGCGCCGCGGATCGTCCGGGTCCTCCAGCGTGACGCGGTAGTGGACGCGTTCACCGGCGGGCAGCCCGTGCAGCGCGAGGCGGCCGGTGAAGTCCGTGTCCGGGCCGATCAGCGGCCCGGACAGCCGCCGTACCCGCCGGAAGGACTCCGTCGCCGAGGTCTCCACCAGCATCCGCGCGGGCCGGTCGGACCGCACCCACACCAGCCCCGAGGAGGACGTCACGTCCCCGGCCTGGGTGCCCCACTCGGCCCGCGGACGCCCGCGCAGCGCCTGGGCCGGGGCGGCGCAGCCGAGCGCGGGCAGGGTCAGCGCGGCGCCCGTGGCCAGCGACCCCCGCAGCAGCGCACGCCGCCCGGGGCGCGCGGTCTTCTCGGCCGGGGTCGGGCTGTGGGGTTCCATGGGACGGCCTTTCGGGATCGGCGGGGCGTGCGCGTACCGGACAGGTGGACAGTGCCGGATTCCGCGGTGCCCCACAAGTACCTCCGTGACCCCACGAGGACGCCCACGTCACGTGCCCCACGGGCGACACCCGGGTGAACAGCGGGCCACGGACAGCCCGGTTGGCGCCCCGGTCAGCCGGCGGCCGTGCGCGCGAGGGTGTCGGTGATGACGCGGGTGACGGTCGCCGGGTCGTCGTTCATCGGCACGTGCCCGCAGCCGGGCAGCCGGACCAGCCGGGCCCCCGGAATGGTCCGCTTGGCCCGCACGCCCTGGCGGCGCAGCAGCACCCGGTCCCGGTCGCCCCAGCCGATCGTCACCGGCAGCCCGGACAGGTCGGCGCGGAAGCGGGCGCCGGGCCGCCGGCCCTCGCGGAGCACCGGCCAGAAGCCGATCGCGTCCCGCAGCGCCTTCGTCTCCGCCGTGACCGACTCGGGTGAACGCGCCCCGGGGCGGGCGTAGATGGTGCTGGTGAGCGCGGTGCGGCCGGCCGCCGTCCGGGCCAGCTGCCGGACCAGCGCGTCCGGCATGGCCTGCGCGCCGGCCCGCATGCCGCGCAGCACGCCGAAGGCCAGCAGGCGCTCGGGCGTGTTCCAGAAACCGGCCGGGGAGAGCGCCGTCACCGTGCGGGCGTGCCCGAGCAGGCCCAGCTCCAGGGCGAGCAGTCCGCCCAGCGAGTTGCCCACCACGTGCGGGCGTTCGACGCCCAGCGCCCCGAACGCCGCGCCGAGCAGCGGAACGACGGTCTCCATCGCGTAGCCCGTCTCCGGCGGCAGCCCGGGGGAGGCGCCGAAGCCCGGCAGGTCGAGGGCGATCACGTCGTACGAGGAGGCGAGCGCCGTCAGCACCGGCTCCCACGCCTGCCAGTGGTGCCCGATGCCGTGCAGCAGGACGACGGGCTCGCCGCTGCCGCGCCGCTCGTACGCGACGTCGAACGGCGGGTACCCGTCCGGGCTGACCCGGACGACGGAGCCGGAGGTGCGCACGGGGACGTACGGGGACGAGACGGCGGACATGGCTGCTCCTCGGTCGGCGGACTCGGCCGGACTCCGGCCGCGCGGGCCCGGCGGCACCGGAGCTGGTGGACACGATGTCAGCAACTGGCCCGGCGGGGAAGGCCGTTGCGGCAAGGCCGTGCGCGGCCCGCGCGGCGGCGGATGCCATGATGACCCCGTGAGCGACCAGGACCCGGAGCACAACACCCCGTACGGAACCGCCGACGCGGCGGCCGAGGTGTTCGAGGAGCACCGGTCCGTGCTGACCGGCGTGGCCTACCGGATGCTCGGCCGGGTCGCGGACGCCGAGGACGTCGTCCAGGAGGCGTGGCTGCGCTGGTCCGGGGCCGACCGCGAGGGCGTCCGCTCGCCCCGCGCCTTCCTCGTCCGCGTCACCACCCGGCTCGCCATCGACCGGCTCCGCCAGGAGCAGTCCCGCCGCGAGTCCTACGTCGGGCCCTGGCTGCCCGAACCGCTGCCCACCGACATGGCCTCCGAGCCGGTGCCCGACGGCGCCGACCGCGCGGTGCTCACCGAGTCGGTGTCGCTCGCCGTGCTCGTGGTGCTGGAGTCGCTCTCGCCGCTGGAGCGCGCGGTGTTCGTGCTCCGCGAGGCCTTCGGCTTCCCCTACGCCGAGATCGCCACCGCGCTCGACCGGGGCGAGGCGGCCGTGCGCCAGCTCGCGGGCCGCGCCCGCCGGCACGTCGAGGAGCGGCGCCCGCGCTTCGAGGTCGACCCGGGCCAGCAGCGCGACCTCACCCACCGCTTCCTCGACGCGGCCACCGGCGGCGACCTCGAAGGCCTGATGAGCCTGCTCGCGCCCGACACCCGCCTGATCGGCGACAGCGGCGGCAAGGCCAGGGCGCCGCTGCGGGTGATGACGGAATCCCGCAAGATCGGCCGCTTCCTCGCGGCGATCGGCCCGCAGGGCGCCGGCTACGAGTGGACCGTCCGGGAGCTCAACGGGGCCCAGGCGCTGCTGGCCTGGGAGGGGGAGCGGCTGCGCGCCGCGTTCGTCCTCGACGTCGCCGACGGACTCGTCCGCTCCGTGTACATCCTCGTCAACCCCGACAAGCTGGCCCGCCTCCGGCGCGGGGCGGGCTGACGCCTCAGAGACCGCCGCCGACGCGCAGCACCGCGCCCGTGGTGAACGACGCCTCGTCCGACATCAGCCAGCCCACCGCGTCGGCGATCTCCTCCGGGGTGCCGGGGCGCCGCACCGGCGTGCCCTCGGCCTTCCGCCACGCCCGGTCCGGCTCGCCCATCGCGGCGTGCATGTCCGTGAGGACCGAGCCCGGCTGCACCGAGTTGACCCGGACGCCCTCGGGCCCGAACTCCTTGGCCAGGCCGACCGTCATCGCGTCCACGGCGGCCTTCGACGCGGCGTAGTGCACGTACTCGCCGGGCGCGCCCAGCGTCGCCGCGCAGGAGGAGATGTTGACCATGCCGCCGCCGGACCCGCCGTGCGCCGTCGACATCTCCCGCAGCGCCCGCCGGGCGCACAGCAGCGTGCCGAGGACGTTGACGTCGACGACGCGGCGCAGGTGCGTGGTCGCGGTCTCCGTGAACCGGCCCAGCGGGCCCGTCACACCCGCGTTGTTCACCAGCCCCGTCACCGGGCCCAACTCCTCGCGCACGGTGCGGAAGAGGACGTCGACCTGCTCCTCCTCGCTGGTGTCCAGCCGCACGGTCACCGCGCGGCGGCCCTCGGCCCGCACCGCGGCCGCCGTCTCCTCGGCCGCGTCGGCGGCCTGTTCGTAGCCGATGCCGATGTCGTGCCCGGCCCGCGCGAGACGCCGCGCCACCGCGGCGCCGATGCCCCGGCTGCCGCCGGTGACGACGGTGACCCGCCGGCCCGCTTCCGCCGGCCCGTCCGTCCGCCGCTGTCCGTCCGTCATGGCTCGCCCTCCGTCTGTCGTCGCGCCCGGCTGGTGATCTTGGCACGGCGGGGGTGTGCGGCCACCGGCCGTCTCGCGCATTGGTCTTGACCAAGGCAGAGGGCGGTCCTAGGGTCGCAGGCATACGCAAGAACCTTTAAGAAAGAACCATGCGGGAAGCGGCGGCCTGAACAGGGGCCCGCCGCAGCGGAATCGGGCCGGTGCCGACCGGGAGACGACGGCCGGTGCCCGGCACGGCAAGGAACCGGTCGGCACACGGCGAACGCGGAGGCAAGGGTGGGGACCACGCAGCTGGAGACGGTGCCGGAGCCCAAGTACTGGCACCTCAAGACCGTCCTGTCCGACGCGCTGGACTCGGAGTTCGCGGTCGGGGAGATCCTGCCGAACGAGCGGGAGCTGGCCGCGCGCTTCGGCGTCGCCCGCGCCACGCTCCGGCAGGCCCTGGAGCAACTGGAGCTGGAGGGACGCCTCCAGCGGCGGCGCGGCGTGGGCACCACCGTCGCCCCGCCCCGCTTCGGCGTCGGCATCGGCCCCGCGGGCGAGGGCCCGTTCGCGGACGCCGAGGGCGGCTGGCAGACCGAGGGCGGCGGCGAGACGGTGCCGCCCGCCGCGGTGGCCCGGCTGCTGGAAACCCCGGCCGGCGCCCGGGTGTTCGCCCTGCGCCGCACCC
Organism: Streptomyces sp. HNM0574; assembly: GCF_012726235.1. GTDB lineage: Bacteria > Actinomycetota > Actinomycetes > Streptomycetales > Streptomycetaceae > Streptomyces. Next base: position 71,999 of record NZ_JAASAH010000014.1, on the reverse strand, counting down.
GCGTCACCCACGGCCAGCCCGTCGCCACGGAGCTGCTGTACGTCCCCGAGCAGGCCGTCCCCGAGGAGACCCCGGAGGGCGACGAGGCCGCGCGGCGCGTCCTCGCCGCGCTGGGCCGGCTCGGGCTGGAGAGCCAGGAGCGCTCGGTGGAGCTCGGCTCGGTGCGCGCCGAGGACGCCCGCCGCCTCGACCGGCTGCCCGGCGCCCCCGTCCTCGTCGTCACCACCCGCTACGCGGCGCAGGACGGCCCCGCCGTCGTCGCCGTCTCCACCTACCGGGCCGACACCTGCCGCCTCACCTTCGCCGACAGCGGCGCCGAGGCCCTCGCCGGCTGAGCAACGGCCCCTTCCGCGCCGCCTGTTGGGGTCGGGGGCGCCCGCGCCGATGACGCGGGCCGGCCCGTCGGCGTGCGCCGCGGCCTCCGTCGTGACCTTCCGCGGCGTCCGGTGCTCGGGGCTCGGTGAGGGCCACCGTGCCCGGCCCACAGCGGCAGATCTAGCCGTCCGCGGCGTCCTCGAGGCTGAAGAGGTCGGCCTCCACATGATCCAGCGCGAGCCGCAGCGCGCCCGTCGCCACCGCCGTCTCGCCCAGCACGGACAGCTCGACGCGCGGCGGACGCAGGCAGTAGCGCTCCAACTCCCGCCGCAGCGGGGCCAGTACGTCGTCCAGCCCCGAGGCCCAGCCGCCCACGACGACGAGTTCCGGGTCCAGCGCCAGCGCCAGCGCGCCCACGTCGTGCGCGAGCCGCCGCTGGAAGCGGGCCATTGCCCGCCGCGCCTGCCCGTCGCCCGCGCGGGCCTGCGCGAACACCCGGGCCACCGCCGCCTCGTCGAGCGGCGGCAGCGGCTCGTCCGTCGTCGACAGCAGCCGCTCCGGGGTCGCCTCCCGGCCCAGCAGGTGCAGCGCGCCGATCTCGCCCGCCGCGCCGCCGAACCCGCGGTGCAGCCGGCCGCCGATCAGCGACCCGGCGCCGGGGGAGAGGCCGACCAGCACCATCACCACGTCCCGGACGCCCTCGGCCGCGCCCTGCCAGTGCTCCGCCAGGACGGCCGCGTTGGCGTCGTTCTCCACCAGGACGGGGCAGTGGAAGGAGCGCCGCAGCCGTTCGCCGAGCGGTAGCCCCGTCCAGCCGGGCAGCGCCGTACCCAGGACGACGGACCCGTCGGCCCGGACGATGCCCGGGGTGCCCACGCCGACGGCGCGCAGCGTGCTCCGGGAGACGCCGGTACGGCGCAGCAGTTCGGCGACGGTGGTGCGGGTGCGCTCCAACCGCTCGGCGGCTCCCACCCGTTCGCCGGTCTCGCGGGAGTGCGTGCCCACCGTCGTGCCCGTGAGGTCGGCGAGGGTGGCGGCCACCCGGTGCGGGCCGATCTCCAGGCCCAGCAGGTGCCCGGCCTCGGCGCGGAAGCGGAAGCGGCGCGCGGGGCGGCCGCGGCGGACCACCGTACCGTCCTGGCCCTCGTCGGCGACGGCGACCAGGCCCGCCTCGCCCAGCCCCTCGACCACGCCCTCGACGGTGGGCCGGGACAGGCCCGTGGCGCGCACGAGTTCGGTCAGCGTGAGCGCTTCCCCGTGCCGGGGCGGCGGCCCGGCGGAGCGCAGGGCCCGCAGGACGACGGCGGAGTTGATGCGCCGCAGCAGTGACGGGTCCCCGCCGGTGAGCCTCGCCACGTCCGCCTCCGCCTCCCTGTGCCTGCGCGTGTGCGGATGGTATCGGCTGCCCCCGCGCGCTGCGAGGGTCCGCGGGGTACCTCCCGGGGAACGCCGGAGGGCTTCCGCTCAGGCGCCTTCCGCGTCCTCGCGCAGCGCGCGGAACGCGTCGGCCATCGTCGCCACGCTCCAATGCGCGTTCAGCCCGCTCGGGTTGGGCAGCACCCACACCCGCGACGGGCCCAGCATCCGCTCCTGCGGGCCGACTTGAGCCTTCCGCTCGCCGAAGGCCGTGCGGTACGCGGTGACGCCGACGACCGCCAGCACCCGCGGACGCAGCCGCTCCACCTTCCCGGTCAGAATCCGGCCGCCCTCGCGGTACTCCTCGGCGTCCAGCTCGTCGGCCCGCGCCGTGGCCCGCGCGACGACGTTGGTGATGCCCAGCCCGTACCGCAGCAGCTCCCGCTCCTCCTCGGGCGCGAGCTGCCGGGGCGTGAAGCCGGAGCGGTGCAGCACCGGCCAGAAGCGGTTGCCGGGGCGGGCGAAGTGGTGGCCCGTGGCCGCGGACATCAGCCCCGGGTTGATGCCGCAGAACAGCACGCGGAGGCCGTCCGCGACCACATCGGGAACGAGGCGGTCGCGGGCGGCCTCCAGCTCGCTCGCGGTGAAGCGCGGTGTCAGAGGATCGCTCCCGGCGCGTAACCGGCCGCCTGCGGGTGCTCCTTCACGATCTCCTCGACCCGCCCGGCGACGGCGCCGACCTGCGCGGCGGCGGCACCGGTGAAGGACAGCCGGTCGGCCATCAGCGCGTCCAGCCGGCCGCGCTCCAGCGGAATCCGCTCGTCCTGCGCCAGCCGGTCCAGCAGCTCGTTGTGCGCCGCGCCCTCGCGCAGCGCCAGCGCGGAGGCGACGGCGTGCTCCTTGATGACCTCGTGCGCCAGCTCGCGGCCGACACCGGCGCGGACGGAGGCCATCAGCACCTTCGTCGTCGCGAGGAACGGCAGGTACCGGTCCAGCTCCCGCTCGACGACGGCGGGGAAGGCGCCGAACTCGTCCAGCACCGTCAGGAAGGTCTCGATCAGCCCGTCGAAGGCGAAGAACGCGTCCGGCAGCGCGACGCGGCGGACCACGGAGCAGGAGACGTCGCCCTCGTTCCACTGGTCGCCGGAGAGCTCGCCCGCCATCGACGCGTAGCCGCGGAGGATCACCATCAGGCCGTTGACGCGCTCGCAGGAGCGGGTGTTCATCTTGTGCGGCATCGCGGAGGAGCCGACCTGGCCCTCCTTGAAGCCCTCCGTGACCAGCTCCTGGCCGGCCATCAGCCGGATCGTCTTCGCCAGCGACGAGGGCGCGGCCGCCAGCTGCACCAGCGCGCTCACCGCGTCGTAGTCCAGCGAGCGCGGGTAGACCTGGCCGACGGAGGTGAACGCCTCCCGGAATCCGAGGTGTTCGGCGACCCGCTGCTCCAGCTCGGCCAGCTTGTCCTGGTCGCCGCCGAGGAGGTCGAGCATGTCCTGCGCGGTGCCGACGGGGCCCTTGATGCCGCGCAGCGGGTAGCGCGAGAGCAGGTCCTCCAGGCGCCGGTAGGCGACGAGCAGTTCGTCGGCGGCCGTCGCGAAGCGCTTGCCCAGCGTCGTCGCCTGCGCCGCGACGTTGTGCGAACGCCCGGCCATCACCAGCTCGGCGTGCTCACCGGCCAGCTTGCCCAGCCGCGCGAGCAGCGCCACCGTACGGTCCCTGGCCAGCAGCAGGGACTGGCGGATCTGCAGCTGCTCGACGTTCTCCGTCAGGTCCCGGGAGGTCATGCCCTTGTGCACGTGCTCGTGCCCGGCCAGCGCGTTGAACTCCTCGATCCGCGCCTTCACATCGTGCCGGGTGACCTTCTCGCGCTCGGCGATCGAGGCCAGGTCGACGTCCCCGAGCACCCGCTCGTAGTCGGCGACGGCCTGCTCGGGCACCTCGATGCCCAGGTCGCGCTGGGCCTTGAGGACGGCCAGCCACAGCTGCCGCTCCAGCACCACCTTGTGTTCGGGGGACCACAGCCGGGCCAGATCGGCGGAGGCGTAGCGGTGGGCGAGGACGTTCGGAATGCGCGGCGCTTCAGTCACGCGGCCGATTCTACGGGGTGCGTGTGCCGCCGTTACGGGGAGTCCTCGCAGGCCAGCGGTGCCAGCTCGGGGCGCTTCGGGGCGCGTCCGTCGCCGGAGGAACGGCCCGTCAGCCGCCGCCCCACCCAGGGCACCAGGTGCTCGCGTGCGAACCGCAGGTCCGCGATCCGCCGCCGGGCCCACGGCGCGGGGACGGGCGGCGGGAGCGGGGCCCGCCAGTCCGACTCGGGCGGCAGGCCCAGCCCCTGCCACACCGCCTCGGCCACGCGCGCGTGGCCCTCGCGGGTCAGGTGCAGCCGGTCGTCGGCCCACAGCCGGGGGTCGCCGAGGACCGGGGCGCCGAGCAGGTCCACCACGGTGGCGCCGTGCCGTGCGGCCAGCTCGTCGATGAACGTGCACAGCTGGTCGAGGCGGGGGCGGTAGCGCTCCATCACCGGGCCCGAGCGGCCCGGGCTGCGCATCAGCACCAGCCGTCCGCAGTGCGGGGCCAGTTTCTCCACCGACTCCTCCAGCAGGCCGAACACCCGCCCGAGGTCGCACTTGGGGCGGAGGGTGTCGTTCAGCCCGCCGACGAGGGTCACCAGGTCGGCGTGCATCCCGGCGGCGCGGTCGACCTGCTCGGCCGCGATCTGGCCGATCAGCTTGCCGCGCACGGCGAGGTTCGCGTACCGGAACGCGGCGGGGGCCTCGGCGCCGTCGTCCGGGACGGCGGCACGGGCGGCGAGGCGGGCCGCGAGGACGTCGGCCCAGCCGCGGTAGGTGCCGTCCGGGAGGCGGTCGGACATGCCTTCGGTGAAGGAGTCGCCGAGGGCGACGAAGCTGCTGACGCGGGGGCTGAGGGATGCGCTGTCCACGACCGGCAAGCCTAACCGGTTGCCCGGGGCACCGACTCGGGCCCGGCCCCTCCGGCTCCCCGGCGGACGACGGAACGACGGAGGGCGCGGCACCAGGACGAACCCGCCGCCGCGCCCTCCGGGCCCCGCGCGTCAGGCGGCGGGCTGGGTGCCCACCAGTTCGCGCAGCACGTCCTCCATCGTCACCACGCCCACGGCCCGCCGGTCCGCGCCGATCACCGCGGCCAGGTGCGTACGGCTGGAGCGCATCGCGGCCAGCACGTCGTCCAGCGGCATCGACGCCTGGACCAGCGCGATCGGCCGCATCGCGGACTGCGGGAACGGCTCGTCCCGGGGCGAGGCGTCCAGCGCGTCCTTGACGTGCAGATAGCCCACGGCCCGCCCGCTGGAGTCGACGACGGGGAAGCGGGAGAAGCCCGAACGGGCCGACATCTGCTCCAGCTCCTCGGGCGTCACCCCGAGCCGCGCCGAGACCACCCGCTCCGTCGGCCTGGCGACCTCGCCGACCGGACGGGTGCCCAGCTCCAGCGCGTCCCGCAGCCGGGCCGTCGAGCGGTCGTCGAGCAGGCCCGCCTGGCGCGAGTCGGCCACCATCTGGGCCAGCTCGTCGTCCGAGAACGCGGCCTCGACCTCGTCCTTCGGCTCCACCCGCAGCAGCTTCAGCAGGCTGTTCGCGAAGGCGTTGATCGTGAAGATCACCGGGCGCAGCGCGCGCGAGAGCTTCACCAGCGGCGGGCCCAGCAGCAGCGCGGTGCGCTCCGGCTCGGCCAGCGCGATGTTCTTCGGGACCATCTCGCCCAGCAGCATGTGCAGGTACGTCGCGAGGGTCAGCGCGATCACGAACGACACCGGGTGCGTCAGCCCGTCCGGCATGCCCACCGCGTGGAAGACCGGCTCCAGCAGATGCGCGATCGCGGGCTCGGCGACCACACCCAGCACCAGGGTGCACAGGGTGATGCCCAGCTGCGCCGCCGCCATCAGCTGCGACACGTGCTCCAGGCCCCACACCACCGTGCGGGCCCGCTTGTTGCCCTCGTCCGCGTGCGGCTCGATCTGGCTGCGCCGGACCGAGATCAGCGCGAACTCGGCGCCGACGAAGAAGGCGTTGACGACCAGCGTCAACAGTCCGATCAGCAACTGGACCGCGGTCATCGCCCGGCCTCCTCGTCGTCCTGGTCATCGGCGGCGGGCAGCGGTGCGAGCAGGCGCACCCGCGCGGCCCGCCGGCCGCGCGCGTCCGTCACCGTCAGTTCCCAGCCCGTCACCGTCACCGTGTCCCCCTCCGCGGGGATCCGGCCCAGCTCGGTGGCGACCAGGCCGGCCAGCGTCTCGTACGGGCCCTCCGGTACGCGCAGGCCGATGGTCTGCAGCTGGTCGGCGCGGGCCGCGCCGTCGGCGTCGAAGACCCGGCGGCCCTCGGCGTCCTCGCCCGCGGGGGCCAGGTCCGGGGTCTCCAGCGGGTCGTGCTCGTCGCGGACCTCGCCCACGACCTCCTCGATGATGTCCTCCAGGGTCACCACACCGGCCGTGCCGCCGTACTCGTCGATGACGACCGCGATGCTGCGGTCGCCGCCCGGCATCCGGTCCAGCAGCTTGTCCACGGTGAGCGACTCGGGCACCAGCAGCGGCTCCCGCATCAGCTCCGTGACGGGCTTGCGCAGCCGCTGCTCGGCCGGGACCGCCAGCACGTCCTTGATCCGCACGATGCCCGCGACCGAGTCCAGGCCGCCGCGCACCACGGGGAAGCGGGAGAGGCCGGTGGCCCGGGTCGCGTTCGCCACGTCCTCGGCCGTGGCCTGCACGTCGAGGGAGGTGACCTGGACGCGGGGCGTCATCACGTTCTCCGCCGTCAGCTCGGCCAGGTGCAGGGTGCGCACGAACAGCTCGGCCGTGTCGACCTCCAGCGCGCCCTCCTTCGCCGAGTGCCGGGCCAGCGCCACCAGCTCCTGCGGCGAACGGGCCGAGGCCAGCTCCTCGGTGGGCTCCATGCCCATCCGGTGCAGGAGCCGGTTCGCGGTGTTGTTCAGGTGCTTGATCAGCGGCCGGAAGACGGTGCTGAACGCGCGCTGCGGCGTCGCGATCCGCTTGGCCATCGGCAGCGGGCGGGAGATCGCCCAGTTCTTCGGGACCAGCTCGCCGACCACCATCAGCACGACGGTGGAGACCGCCGTGCCCAGGACCAGCGCGATCGAGGACGAGGCCGACGCGGGAACGCCGACGGCCTCCAGCGGGCCCTTGATCAGCTTCGCGACCGAGGGCTCGGCGAGCATGCCGACGACGAGGTTGGTGACGGTGATGCCGAGCTGCGCACCCGAGAGCTGGAAGGTGAGCGAGCGGACCGCCGCGAGGGCGCTGCTCGCGCCGCGCTCGCCGCGCTGCACCGCCCGCTCCAGGTCGGCCCGCTCCACGGTCGTCAGCGAGAACTCGGCCGCGACGAACGCGCCGCACGCCAGCGACAGGAGAAGCGCCACGAGAAGGAGAAGCACCTCGGTCATCGGTTCACCTCCGTCCCATCGTCGGGCAGGGGGGAGGGGATCGCTCGATGTGTGCTACTGAGAGGGTCGCCCATGGGCGGACGCTCACGACCTTTCGAGGACGCTGCGGATATGGAGCTGTCCATCGTAAAGGACGGGCAAAAGCCGCGGTCGCGCAGGAGTGCGACGCCGGTCACAGGCGACCGGGTACGGGGCGCCCCGGCTCAGTCCCGGGCCAGCGGCTTGACCCAGCGCCGCCAGTGGTCCTCGCGGTGGTAGCCGGCCGCGGCCCAGGTGTGGTGGGCCGGCTCGTTGGCCTCCAGCACCATGGCGTCGGCCCGCCGTCCGCCGAGGGCGAGGAAGCGCTCCTCGGCGGCCTCCATCAGCGCCGCGGCGATGCCCTGCCGGCGGCAGCCGGGGCGCACGGCCAGCCGGTAGGCGGAGCACCGCCAGCCGTCGAAGCCCGCGATGACCGTCCCCACGAGACGCCCGTCGCGCTCCGCGAGGAGCAGCGCCTCCGGGTCCCGGGCGAGGAGCCGGGCCACCCCGTCCCGGTCGTCACTGATGCTCGTCCCCTCCGCCGCCTCGCGCCAGAACCGCAGCACGGCGTCGATGTCGGAGGGGCGGGCGTACCGGACGTGAAGATCGCTCATGGGGCGAGCCAAGCAGAGAACGGGCCGGGACGGCGAGGGTTTCCACTGGCCGGACCTGCCCCAAGTCCCCGGCGTACGGGGCCAGTCGGCGCCGCTCACCCCCTCCGCAGCTCCCGGACGACCTCGCCGAAGGGTTCCAGGAAGGGTTCCAGGACGGTGATGTAGGAGAAGCCGAAGCGTTCGCGGAAGACGTGCAGTTGGTGGGCGACCTCGTGCGGGGTGCCCGCCAGGAGTGCCGGGTGCTCCAGCAGGTCCTGCTCGGTCAGTGCGGGGGCGTACGGGAGCAGCGCGGCGGCCGCGGCCCGGCGGTCGTCGGTGAGGACCACCCGCTGCACCAGGTGGTTCAGCTCGGCCGGTTCCGTGCGGTCCGCCCGGGCGGCCTCGAACGCGCGGTAGGCGGTGACGCGTTGCTCCAGCTCGGCGGGGGAGAGCAGCTGGAGTTCGCCCTGCGGCCCGTCCGGCGCCTGCCGAGCGCCGGTGAACGCGGCGACCGCGGCGCGCTCGGCCGCCAGCCGCAGCACCCGGTCCCCGTTGCCGCCCACCAGCAGCGGGACGCGGCGCTGCGCCGGGCGCGGCTCGTGGTCCGGGTCGGCCAGCAGGCGCGCCACCTCCCGCACGGTGTGCTCCAGGTGCGCGGCCCGCTGCCCCGGGGTGCCGAACGGCAGGCCGGCGGTGTCGTGTTCGGCCTGCACGTACCCCGCGCCGAGGCCCAGCTCCAGCCGTCCGCCGGTCAGCAGGTCGCAGGTGGCGGCCTCGCGGGCCAGCAGGGCCGGGTTCCAGAAGCCCGCGTTCAGCACGAAGGTGCCCACCCGGACGCGTTCCGTCGCGGCGGCCGCCGCCACCAGGGCGGGGAACGGCGCGGGGGCGCCGAGGTGGTCGGGCACGTGCACGGTGTCGTAGCCGAGCTCCTCGGCCCGGCGGCAGAGCGCCTGCCACCGGGGTCCCGGAGCGGCGGTGGTCAGGTTGACGCCGAAGCGGAATGGGCGGTTCCCCGCCGTGGCCTGGTACATGGCGGCTCCTCGGGTGCGGGTTCCTGGGGGCGTGCCGGTACGTACGCGCCTGCCGGTACGCCGTCACGGTAGCCGCACGCCCGCCCGCACCGGACCGGCTCCGCGCGGATTCGGCCGAGGGCAGAGCGGCGGTGTCCGCGGCACCGTCCATAGCCGCTCGCTATGCCCCGCATTCGTGATTGACGGATGGTCACGGCCCCCGGCCTGGGCGAACCTGGCCGCGACCCAGGAGCACCGGAGGAAGGACGGCGGCAGCATGGCCCGCATCCAGGAACACCCGCGTGTGACGGCACCCCACAAGGACGCGGCCGGGACCCGGCCCGCGACGGAGGACGACCCGCCCGTGGCGGGAGACCATCCGCCCGTGGCTGGAGACCATCCGCCCGTGGCGGAGCGATACCTGCTCAACCTCGTCGACGGCGACTGGTGCCCCGCCGAGTCCGGACAGACCCGGGTGAACGAGAACCCGGCCGATCCGGCCGACCGGATCGGGGAGTTCACCGAGTCCGGCGGCGTCGACACCGACCGCGCCGTCGACGCGGCGGCCCGCGCCTTCCCCGCCTGGCACGCCCTCGGCCCCGTCGCCCGCGCCGAACGCCTCGCCGCCGCCTCGGAACTCCTCGGCCGCCGCGCCGAGCTGTTCGCCCGCGCCATCACCCGCGAACAGGGCAAGCTGCTGCGGGAGGCGCGCGCCGAGGTCCAACGCGCCCGCTCCGTCCTCGACTTCACCCTCGGGCAGGCCAGGACGCTCGGCGGGGTCACCGCGCCCGCCGAGGAGGAACGCGTCTTCGCCTGCACCTTCCGCCGCCCCCTCGGCGTCGTCGGGCTGATCTCGCCGTGGAACTTCCCGCTCGCCATCCCGATGTGGAAGGTCGCCCCCGCGCTGCTCTCCGGATGCACCGCGGTGCTCAAACCGTCCCCGCTCACCCCGCTCACCGCGGCCCTGCTCACCGAGCTGTTCCACGAGGCGGGCGTCGGCGACGGCGTGCTCAACCTCGTCCAGGGCGACGCGGCGGCGGGCCAGGCCCTGGTCGACAACCCGGCCGTACGGGGCGTCAGCTTCACCGGCTCCCTCGCCGTCGGCACCGCCATCCAGACCGGGGGAGCGGCCCGGCTGCTGCGCACCCAGCTCGAACTCGGCGGCAAGAACGCCGTGGTGGTCCTCGACGACGCCGACCTGGACCGCGCCGTCGACGCCGTCGTGCAGGGCGCGTTCGGCCAGGCGGGCCAGCGGTGCAGCGCCACCAGCAGGGCCGTCGTCGACGTCCGGGTACGGGACGAGTTCCTCGACCGGCTGGTGCGCCGGGTCACCGCGCTGCGCGTCGGCCCCGGCGACGACCCGGAGTCCCAGGTCGGCCCGCTGGTCAGCGCCGCCCGCGCCGAAGCGGCCCTGGACGCGGTGGCCGCGGCCCGCCGGGCCGGCGGCACCGTGCTGTGCGGCGGCGGCCCCGAGCGGCGGCCCGGCCTGCCGGAGGGCGCCTACGTACGGCCCACCGTCGTGCGGGACGTCGCCAGGGACAGCGCGCTCGCGCAGGAGGAGGTGTTCGGCCCCGTCCTCGCCGTCCTCGACGCGGACGGCTTCGACGACGCCGTCGAGGTCGCCAACTCCGTCCGGTACGGCATGTCCGGCACCGTCTTCACGGCCTCCCAGTCCCGCGCCTTCGAGGCCGTCGAACGGCTGGAGGCGGGCATGCTGCACGTCAACCGGCCGGGGACCGGCGCCTACGCGCACCTGCCGCACGTGGGCACCAAGGCGTCCCAGTTCGGGCCGCCCGAGTGCTCCCCGCAGGTCTGGGACTTCTACACCGAGTGGCGCTCCGCCTGCATCGGCTACTGAGACACCGCAGGGGCCCCGTCCGGACACCTCCGGGCGGGGCCCCGCTCGTGCAACGGCCGGTGGCACCGGGGGAGTTGGTCCCCCGGCGCCACCGGCCGGGTTCAGCGGTCGAGGACCTCCTCCGCCAGGCCGAACGAGAGGGTCATGCCCGCGCCGCCGACGCCGTTCACCACCGTCACACCCGGCTCCGGCTCCACCACCAGTTCCGTCCGGCCGTCCGGCAGCGACGGGTAGTAGCCCGTCCAGCGTTCGGTGACGGAGGGGTCCGGGAGCCGGGCGAAGCCGTGCAGGTAGCCGAGGATCGCCGCGTTGATCTCCTCGCTCTCGAACGGGTCGTGCGTCGACGCGTACGCGTGGCTGTCGCCGATCGTCAGCCGCCCGTCCGCCGTCTGCGACAGCAGGACGTGGATGCCGTGGTCCCGGTGGAACGGCAGCTCGGCGCGCATCCGCCGCTCCAGCGCCGCCCGCGAGGCGCACTCCTCGAAGGCCGCGTAGTGCAGCAGCGTCAGCCCGCCGCACAGCATCGGGCCCAGCTGCCAGCCGCCCGGCTGCACGCCCGTACGCAGCATCTGCAGCTTGCAGCGGACCAGGCCGCTGTCGGCGAACACCTCCGGGTAGAGCGTGGCGAAGTCGTTCCCGCTGCACACCACGACCCGCTCGGCACGCCACTCCCCGGCGGTCGTCGACACCCGCGGCAGCTCGACACCCCGCACCGAGGTCCCGAACTCGATGCGTACGCCGTACTCCTCGGCCAGGTGCGCGGCCACCGCCGGGATCGCCCGGCGCGGGTCGACGTTGAGCTCCGTCGGGCTCCACATCGCGCCGAGCAGCCCCTCCTCCCGCACCGCGTGGCTGCGCCGCGCCGCCTCCCGGGCGCCGGTCATCCGGGTGCCCCGGTCCCGCGCCTCGGGCGTGCCGGCCACGAACTCCTCCAGCACGGCGAGCTCGTCGGGCCGGTGCGCGAGGTGCAGCGAACCGGCGGGCTCGGCCCACAGGCCCGTCTTCGCCGCGATCTCGCCCCAGATCTCCCGGCTGCGCAGGGCCCGTTGGTAGGTGGCGCCGCGCCGCTGGCCGATCGCCCAGATCATCCCGAAGTTGCGGATCGAGGCCCCGGCCGCGAAGTCGTCCCTCTCGAAGAGGACCACGCGGTCACCCCGCCGTGCCGCGGCCAGCGCGTGCGCGAGCCCGACGATGCCTCCGCCGACGACCGCCGTGTCGGCCTGCTTGAGCGTCATGAGATGTCTCCCCTCTGCCCGACGTGCCCTTGCCCGGCTCGGTCGCGCCGGGACGCCTCTGCCCCCGATGGCGCCGGTACGGTCCCGGCCTCAACTGCCCTGCGACGGCTGCGGATCGGCCGCGCGCGGGCGACGGTTCCAGTGCGGGAGGAGCAGCGCCCCGGCGACGAAGGCCGCCGCGGCGAAGCCGTAGAACAGCGCGGTGCCGGACAGGAATCCGGGCAGCAGCCCGCCGAGCACGGCCCCGAGGGAGCCGCAGCCGTTGACCACCCCGGCCGCCGTGCCCGCACCGTCCTCGGTGCCGAAGTCCACCGCGGCGACGCAGGAGATCATCGCGTCGGCCGCGTACACCGTCAGCCCGACCGCGCCCAGCACCGCGATCATCACGGGCACGCTCCCGGCCGCCGTCAGCGGCGTGAACAGCGCCATCACCAGCGTCAGCAGCCCCAGCGCCACCACGCACGGCGGGACCCGGCGCGAGCCGCAGACGGTGTCGGAGATCCAGCCGATGACGACCGGCGCCACCACGCCCGCGATCCCGAACGCGACCGGCACCAGCGTCGCCCCGACCTTGTCGATCTCGGGGAGCCGCCGGCTGACGATCACCGGGCCCCACAGCAGGATCGCGTAACGGGCCGGCTTCAGCAGGAAGTACGCGGCGCCCAGCGTCCGCACCATCGGGTCCCGCAGCGTCGCCCGGTACACCCCGGTCCGGGTCCGCGCCGTGCCGCCGCCCGTCTCCGGCGCGGCCTCCCGGCGGGGCTCCGGCACCGTGAGCCCCGCGTGCCGCGGGCTGTCCCGCTGGAAGAGCAGGAACAGCACCAGCACGACCGCCAGCGTCGCCGCGCCCGCGAAGAACGCCGCCTGCCACGCGTCGAACACGGCGTACGCCCACCAGCCGAGGAACGGGGGAGCGACGAGCCCGCCGAAGGCGTAGTTCGTGCTCCACACCCCGAGCACCCGCCCCCGCTCCCGCACCGGGAAGAAGCTGCTCATGTTCTTGCACAGCGGCGCCCAACCGGCCGACTGGGCCAGGCCCTGGAGCACCATCGCCACCCCGAAGACCGGCAGCGCGGCGGACGCGCCCATGGCCACCGAGGCCACGATCGCCCCCGCCATGCCGCCCGCCACCACGACCCGCGGCCCGAACCGGTCGGCCCACATGCCCCACACGAACTGGCCCACCGCGTACGCCAGCAGATACACCGCGTCGACGACGCCGAGCACCCGCTCGGTCAGCTGCGCCCCCGCCGCCGGGTCCTCCAGGATGCCCAGCTTCGCCACCGAGAACGCCTGGCGCGCGAAGTAGAACCCTGCGTACGCCACCCACGTCACGGCGAAGATCTGCCAGCGCCAGCGTGCCACCCCCCGCCAGGCCCCCGTACGCTCCAGCGCCGCGCGGGTGGTCAGCGGCCCCCCGGCCGTTCCGGGCGGTTCCCCCCGTCTTTCGGGTTCCTCCGGCTGTCGCTGTGGTGCGAGATCGGCCATGGCGTGTCCCGTCGTCGGTGGTGGTTCTCTCCTGTGGGGGGTCGTCTGCGGAGGTGCTGAGGTGCCGAGGTGCCGAGGTGGGTCCGGGGTCAGTCCCCGGCGGGTGCGGCCGCGAGGGCCGTGGCCAGCCAGTAGCTGTCGAAGTTGCGCAGCCGGTGCCCGGCGGGCAGCCAACGGCCCGGCGCCACCGGCACGTTGACCAGGAACGGCACCCGCTGCTCGGAGAGCCCGCCGTGCGAGCGCAGCGGCTCGGTGAAGCCGGAGATGTCGTGCCGCTCCGGCGAGGTGCCCAGCACGGTGTTCCGCTCCGCGACGACCACCAGCTCACCGATCCGGTCGCCCGGCAGCTCGAACCGCGCGCACGCCTCGTCCCGCGTCAGCACCTCCAGCACCCCCTCGGTGGCGGCCAGCCCGGCGGCCACCGCCGCGAGGTCCGTACCGTCCGGCAGGTGCACCGTCGCGTACGAGCCCAGCGCCCCGTGGTGCACCGTGTACGGGTCGGTGATCGGCAGCACGACCCGGGCGCGCGGGCCCCCGGCGGAGCCGAGCCGCGCGTCCAGCACGTCCTGGAGGAAGACCACCCGGGCCTCGCCCGCGCCGTCGCTCTTGGCGTTCATGCCGTGGTCCGCCGTCACCACCAGCACCGCGCCCAGCGCGTCGATCCGCTCGAACCAGTGGTCCAGCATCGCGTAGAACGCGTTGGCCACCGGCGAGCCCGGCGCGTGCTTGTGCTGGATGTAGTCCGTGAGCGACAGGTACGTCAACTCCGGGCGCTCCGACTCCAGTACGGACACCCCGGCCGCCATCACCAGCTCGCTCAGCTCCGCGCTGTACACCGACGGCTGGTCCATGCCCACCCGTTCGAGCACCTTGCCGATGCCGTTCTCCTCCTCGGTGGCCTCACCGGCCTTCTCCGCCGAGAAGCAGATGCCGCCCTTCAGGCCACGCCCGAGCAGCCGCCGCAGCTTGTCCTTCGCGGTGACGACGGCGACCCGTGCGCCCTGCTGCGAGAACCGCGCGAACAGGGTGTCCGCACGCAGCAGTTCCGGATCGTTCATCATCACCTCGGCGTCCGAGGCCGGGTCGTAGAAGTAGTTGCCGCAGATGCCGTGCACGGAGGGCGGCGCCCCCGTCGCGATCGACAGGTTGTTGGGGTTGGTGAACGAGGGCATCGCGCAGTCGGCGCGCAGGTCGGCGCCGCGCTCCAGCATCCGCTCCAGGAACGGCATCCGGCCGTCGGCGACGGCCCGTTCGTGGTACGCCGCCTCGCTCCCGTCCACACAGACCACCACCACGGGGCGGTCCGGCCACGGGTAGCGGCGCCCGTTGACCTCCAGCGGTCCGCGCCGTCCGTCTGCCGTCTGCGTTCGCGTCATCCGACCCTCCACCCGGTGTCCGTCAGCGGTGCCGGCGGTGTGTGCCGCACCGGGACATGAGTAGCACCGCGCCGAGGGGCCGCAGAACCACCGGCGTCGCTATACCGCCCATAGCCACAAGCGGCCCGCACCGGCCCCTCCCGGCCAGGGCGTCGGCCGGATACGCTCGCCCCGGCACCGGGCGGTCTCGTGGGCGGGAGGGCCGTGGAACTCAACCTCCACCGACTGTGGATCTTCATGCAGGTCGTCGAGCACCAGGGCTTCTCCGCGGCGGCGCAGAAGCTGTACATGAGCCAGCCCTCGGTCTCCAACCAGGTGCGCAGGCTGGAGCAGTCGCTCCGCGTCCCGCTCATCGACCGCTCCGGGGTACGGGCCAGGGCCACGGCCGAGGGGGAGGTCCTCGCGAGCTACGGCAAGCGGGTCTTCCTGCTCGCGGACGAGGCCGTCGCCGCCGTACGGCAGGTCAGCGGGCTCGTCACCGGCAGGCTGCTGGTCGGCGGCTCCACCACCGTCGGCACCTACCTGCTGCCGGCGCTGCTCGCCCGCTACCGCGAGGCGCATCCCGGCATCGACTGCGACATCTTCGTCGGCAACAACGAGGCCGTGCGGGAACGGCTGTTGAGCGGCGGCATCGGCGTCGCCGTCGTCGCCGGGGCCCCGCACGCCACCCAGCTGCACACCGAGCACGTGCTCGACGAACGGCTCGTCCTCGTCGCCCCCGCCGGGCACCCCCTCGCGCGGGACCCGGAGACGGACGGCCCCGTCACCCCCGCCGAACTCGACGGCGCCCGCTTCCTGTTGCGCGAACCCGGCTCGCAGACCCGCGAGCTCCAGGAACAGGTCCTCGCCGACTGGGGCCTGCGCACCGCCTCACGGGGCGACGTGTGGGGCCCCGAGGCGCTCAAGCGCTGCGTCGCCGCCGGCCTCGGCCTCACCCTCGTCTCCGAACACGCCGTCGCCGAGGACCTCGCCCACGGCTCCCTCACCGTGCTGCCCGTCGAACCCGCACCACGCCCCCGCCCCGTCAGCCTCGTCCGCCGCCGCGACCGCCTCCTCTCCCCAGCCGAATCCGCCTTCACCACCCTCCTCCGATCCCACCCCACCTGGCCCACCCCAGAAAGGGGGAACGACGCGAACAACCAGGACGCACCCGCACTTTGAGGACGGCCGCAAGGCCATGAAGGGGCGCGGGGAACGGCGCGAACAACCCCCACGCACCCGCACCCTGACGACGGACGCCAAGACCCAAAGGGGGCGCACGGCGCAAACCCCCGAGAACGGCCTACCCCCGCCGCGCACTCCCCAGCACATGAAACGAGTAGGGCAACGCCGGCCCCCGAGCCGGCACCAGCACACGCCGGAACCCCGAAACCTCGAACCCCGCCCCCCGGATCTCGGACAACGGCGCCCGCGCCGTATGACACCCCCCGAACAACCGCGGCCACACCGTACGGTCCAGCCCCCGCTGCACAGCGGACATCACCGGCCGCCCCTCGGCCACCCCGTGCTCGTAGAACCGCAGTTCGCCCCCGGGACGCAGCACCCGGTGCAGCTCCGACAGCGCCCGCCGCACGTCCCCGACCGAGCACAGCACCAGCGCGCACACCGCCGCGTCGAACGACTCGCTCTTCACCGGCAGCGCCTCGGCCGTACCCGGCACCACGTCCACCGGCACCCCCGCCTGCACCGCCTCCTCGGCCGCCAACCGCCGCATGTGCGGCTCGGGTTCGATGGCCACGACCTCGGAGACGGTGTGCGGGTAGCGGGCGAAGTTCAGCCCGTTGCCGGCGCCGAGCTCCAGCACCCGCCCGGACAGTCCGGCGAGCAGCTCGTCCCGGTGCTCGCCCACCCCGGCGCGGGTGTCGCTGACCCGGCTGAGCCGCGCGTAGAAGCGTGCGAACAGCGGGTGCCGCACGGTCGAGTACCGCGGCGGGCCGCCGCCCCGTCCACCGTCGGGAGCGTTGCTGGGTACGGGCATGGCCGGTTCCTCCCCGTCGACGTCGTCCGGTGCGCGGGCGGACGGCGCCGAACGGTCCGCCCGGTGCCCGATTCTCCCCGTATCGGGGCCGCGTGACGCCCGAACGCGCGGAACCACCCGGACGAGCAGCCCCGCCGGGAGCTCAGGGCTCCCGGCGCCCGCCCAGCCGCGGGTCCAGCCAACCCGGCGCCGCCGCGCGGAAGTCGGCCGGGTCCAGCCCGCCCGCGCCCTCCGGCAGCACCCCGAGCAGCGGCGCGCCCGCGACGTCCGCGAGCTCCCCGAGATTGCAGCGCGTCGCCAGGTCGGGCCGCGCGGGCAGGCTCCCGACGACCACGCCCGCCGCGTGCAGACCGCGGGCCCGCAGCGCCTCGGCCGTCAGCGCCGTCGCGTTGAGCGTGCCGAGGCCCGGGGCCGCGACCACCAGCACCGGCGCCGCCAGCAGCCCGGCCGCGTCGGCCAGCGTCCCGCCCTCCGCGTCGAACCGGACGAGCAGCCCGCCGGCGCCCTCCACGAGCACCAGGTCGTGCCGCGCCGCCAGCTTCGCCGCCTCCTCCGCGACCCGCGCGGGCCCCACGCAGGGCAGGCCCGCGCGGCGCGCGGCGGTCGCGGGCGCCAACGGCTCGGGGTAGCGGGCCAGTTCGGCGCCCGTCACCGCGCCGGCGGCCCGGTCCTGGGGACCGGCCGCGAGCCGCAGCACCTCGGCCACGTCGCCCGGCTCCTCCTCGGCCACGCCCGTCTGCGCGGGCTTGAGGACGGCGACGGAACGGCCCGCGGCGAGCGCGGCGGCGGTCAGCGCCGCCGTCGTCACCGTCTTGCCGATCTCCGTCCCCGTGCCGGTGACGACCAGTACCTCGCCCACGGCGCTCACCCCTCCTCGGCCGCGGCACGCAGGGCCGCGCAGATCAGTGCCACGTCGTCGTCACCGGTGACGTACGGCGGCATCGCGTACACCGTGTCGCGGAACGGGCGCAGCCACACGCCCGTCCGCACCGAGGCGCGGGTCGCGGCGGCCATGTCGACCGGGCGGTCGAGCTGCACCACGCCGATCGCGCCGAGCACCCGCACGTCCGTGACCCCGGGGATGTCCTCGGCGCCCGCCAGCCCCGCGCGCAGCCCGCGCTCGATGCGGGCGACCTCGCCGGCCCAGTCCTGCCCGAGCAGCAGCCCGAGCGAGGCGTCGGCGACGGCGCAGGTCAGCGGGTTGCCCATGAACGTCGGCCCGTGCGCCAGCACCGGCACCTCGCCCCGCGAGATGCCCTCGGCGACGCGCGGGGTGCACAGCGTCGCCGCCAGCGTCAGGTACCCGCCGGTGAGGGCCTTGCCGACGCACAGCACGTCCGGCGTGACCCGCGCGTGGTCGGCCGCGAACAGCGCCCCCGTACGGCCGAAACCGGTCGCGATCTCGTCCAGCACCAGCAGCACGTCGTGCGCGTCGCACGCCTCGCGCAGTGCCCGCACGTACGCGGGGGAGTGGAAGCGCATCCCGCCCGCGCCCTGCACCACCGGCTCGACGATCACGGCGGCGAGCTCGTCCGCGTGCCGGGCGACCGTCTCGTGCAGGTGCCGTACGTACGCCTCGTCCGGCCCGTCGTCGAAGCCGGGCGGCGGCGCGTCCGCGAAGACCTGACGCGGCAGCACCCCCGACCACAGCTCGTGCATGCCGCCCTCGGGGTCGCACACCGACATCGGCTGCCAGGTGTCGCCGTGGTAGCCGCCGCGCCAGGTCAGCAGCCGCCGCTTGGCCGGCCTGCCCAGCGAACGCCAGTACTGCAGGCACATCTTGACCGCGACCTCGACCGAGACCGAACCGGAGTCGGCCAGGAACACATGCTCCAGATCGCCCGGCGCGACGGCCGCCAGCCGCTGCGCCAGCCGCACGGCGGGCTCGTGCGTGAGCCCGCCGAACATCACATGGCTGACCTGCTCCAGCTGCGTCCGCGCCGCCTCGTCCAGCACCGGGTGCCGGTAGCCGTGGATCGCGGACCACCAGGAGGACATCCCGTCCACCAGCTCGCGCTGCCCGTACGCCTCCTCGGCCAGCCGCAGCCGCACCCCGGAGGCCGACTCCACGACCAGCGGCGCCTCCCGGCCCGGCATCGGACCGTACGGGTGCCACACGTGCTGCCGGTCCAGCGCCAGCAGTTCGTCCGGCTTCATCGGCACCTCGGCGCCGGGCAGCGCCCGCGCCGCCGGCCGGGGCCCGGGAAGGCCGGGCCCCGACGGCGCCCCGTGCTCGGGAAGGGCCCGCTCAGGCATTGGGCGGCAGCTCCGTCCCCGCGCCCCGGCGCCGCACCGACACCAGCTCGTCCGACCGCTCGGCACCGGAGCCGGCGCCCGGCGGGGGGACGGGGGCCGCCTCCGGGGAAGCTCCTGCACCGGCCTCCCCGGAACCGTCCCGCCGGTGGCCGGGGAGCGTCGTCGTCTCCGTGCCCTCGACCACGAAACCGGCGTCCGCGATCATGTCGAGGTCGGCCTGCCCCGCCTGGCCCTCACTGGTCAGGTAGTCGCCCAGGAAGATGGAGTTGGCCAGGTGCAGCGCCAGCGGCTGGAGCGAGCGCAGATGCACCTCGCGGCCGCCGGCCAGCCGCACCTCCGCGTCCGGGCACACGAACCGCACCATCGCCAGGATGCGCAGCGCGTGCTGCGGCGTCAGGTGCCACTCCTTGGCCAGCGGCGTCCCCTCGAACGGGATCAGGAAGTTCACCGGCACCGAGTCCGGGTCCAGCTCCCGCAGCGCGAACACCACGTCGACCAGGTCCTCGTCGCGCTCGCCCATGCCCGCGATCAGACCCGAACAGGCCGAAAGACCCGCCTGCTGCGCCTTGTTGACGGTGTCCACCCGGTCGGAGAAGCCGTGCGTGGTGCAGATGTCGCCGTACGTCCCCTCCGAGGTGTTGAGGTTGTGGTTGTACGCGTCCGTCCCGCAGGCGCGCAGCGTCTCGGCCTGCCCCTCGGAGAGGAAGCCCAGGCAGGCGCAGACCTCGACGCCCTCGTGCTGCTCCTTGATCGCCGAGACGGCCTCCGAGACCCGCGCCACGTCCCGGTCCGTCGGGCCGCGTCCGCTGGCGACCAGGCACACGCGCTTCGCGCCGCCGCGCACGCCCGCGCCCGCCGCCTCGACGGCCTCGTCCTTCTTCAGCCAGGTGTACTTGAGGATCTCGGCCTTCGAGCCGAGCCGCTGCGAGCAGTACGAGCAGTCCTCGGGGCACAGGCCCGACTTGAGGTTCACCAGATAGTTGAGCTTCACCCGGCGCCCGAACCACTGGCGCCGCACCTTCCCCGCGGCCGCCACCACGTCGAGCAGGTCGTCGTCGGAGGTCCCCAGCACGGCGAGTGCTTCGGCCCGCGTCGGCAGTTCGCGCCGAAGCCCCTTGTCCACAAGCGTGTTCAGCAGATCCATGGCGCTGATCATGTCCGACCCCGAGGCCCCAGGCTATGGAGAATCCCCACAACGGGCTGTCCCGGAGGTGTGGTTATTGCCACACCACGCCCCCTTCCGCGAGGGACTACCGTCTATGCACTGCATACAAAAAGCACCCGCCGCCGCTGGTGCACCGCAGCGCCGACCCGGAACGAGGAAAGCCCGCCATGACCGCGCCCGCCTCCGACACCTCCAGCGCGCCCGCACCCGGAAGCTCCCCCGAACCGGCCCCCGCCACCCCCGACGCGCCTGTCACCCCCGTCACGTCCGGCACCCCCGCGGCCGGGGGCCCCTTCGCCTGGACCGAACGGGCCCTGGCCGACCGCAGGTCGGCCGGCCTGCTCCGGGCGCTGCACCCCCGCGCCGCCGAGACGGAGGAGCTCGACCTCGCGGGCAACGACTACCTCGGGCTCTCCCGGCACCCCGACGTCACCGAGGCCGCCGCCCGCGCGGCACGCCACTGGGGAGCCGGGGCCACCGGCTCCCGCCTCGTCACCGGATCGACCCGGCTGCACGCGGCGCTGGAGGCCGAACTCGCCGAGTTCTGCGGCTTCGAGGCGGCCCTCGTGCTCTCCTCCGGCTACGCCGCCAACCTCGCCGCCGTCACCGCGCTGAGCGGCCCGGACACCCTCCTCGTCTCCGACGCCGCCAACCACGCCTCCCTGATCGACGGCTGCCGCCTCTCCCGCGCCGCCACCGCCGTCGTCCCGCACGCCGACCCCGGCGCCGTACGCGAGGCCCTCGCCGGACACGGCGGGCCCGCGCTCGCCGTCACCGACTCGGTGTTCTCCGTCGACGGCGACGCGGCCCCGCTGCCCGCGCTCGCCGCCGCCTGCCGCGCGCACGGCGCCGGGCTGCTCGTCGACGACGCGCACGGCCTCGGTGTCCTCGGCGCGGGCGGCCGCGGCGCCGCGCACGCGGCCGGGCTCGCGGGCGCGGCGGACACCGTCACCACCGTCACCCTGTCCAAGTCGCTCGGCAGCCAGGGCGGCGCGGTGCTCGGCCCGGCCCACGTCATCGACCATCTCGTCAACACGGCGCGGACGTTCATCTTCGACACCGGGCTCGCACCCGCCGCCACCGGCGCCGCGCTCGCCGCGCTCCAGCTGCTGCGGCAGGAACCGCACCGCGCAGGCCGCGTCCGCACGGCCGCGACCGCGCTGCACACCGCCCTCACCGAGGCGGGCCTGCGCGCCGTACGCCCCGACGCGGCCGTCGTCTCCGTCGCCGCGCCCTCGCCGGAGGCGGCCGTCCGCTGGGCTGCCGACTGCCGCGCCGCCGGGCTCCGGGTCGGCTGCTTCCGCCCGCCCTCCGTGCCCGACGGCGTCTCCCGGCTGCGCCTCACCGTGCGCGGCGACCTGACGGACGAGCAGCTCGCGGCGGCGGCCCGCACGGTCGCCGCCACCGCACCGCCCGCCGCCTGACGTCCCTTCCGGGTTCAGACCTCGGCGCGCCCCAGGCCGTCGAGGAACGCGTCCCACGCCTCCGCGCGGAAGCGCAGCACGGGCCCGTCCCGGTCCTTGGAATCGCGCACGGCCAGCCCGCCGGAATCCGGAACGGCCGTCTCCACGCAGTTGTTCGCCCCCGTGCTGTAGCTGCTGCGTAACCAGCCGGGACGGTCCGGCCGCGCCGGAGCCGTCGCCGGGGCCGCGTCCCCGGGGTGTCGCTGTGCGGGCATGTCGGCTCTCCCTTCACCTGCCCTCGCCGAGAGCGGCGAGGAACGCGAGTGAATCGTCGTACGACAGGGCGCGAGCACGCAGCGTGGCGAACGCGGTGCTGTACGCCCGGAGTTCGTCCTGCTGTTCCAGGTGGAGGCTACCGGTCAGGTGGTCGAGAACCACCACGTCCAGATCGGCCATGCGCGAGAATGAGAAGATCACGAAAGGCCCGGTGACGCCGATGTGCACCCCCGCGCCGAACGGCAGCACCTGCAGCCGCACGTGCGGGAGTTGACCCGCGGTCACCAGGTGCGCCAGCTGCTCGCGCATCACCTCGCGCCCGCCCACCTCCCGCCGCAGCGCCGCCTCGTCCAGCACGACGTCCAGCCGCAGCGGCCGCGCCGAGCGCAGCACCCGCTGCCGCCGCGCCCGCACCTCGACCAGCGCCGCCACCCGCTCCCGGTCCGCCTCCGCGCCCAGCGCGGCCCGCGTGACCTGCTCCGCGTACGCCGAGGTCTGGAGCAGGCCCGGGATCACGTGCGTCTCCAGCGTGCGGGCCTGCGCCGCCTCCGACTCCAGCGCGATGAAGTCCCGGTAGGCGGCGGGCAGCGCCTCCCGGTACGCCTGCCACCAGCCCCGGGCCGCGCGCCCGTCGTCCGGCGCGCCGTACGGCCCCGGCGGCCCGTCGGGCGCGGTGCCGCCGGACAGCGCGGCCAGCACCGTCCGCAGTCCGGGGTCGCCGACGCCGTAAGCGTCCAGCAGGCGTTCCAGGTCGGCCGGTTTGACGCCACTGCTGCCGGTCTCGATTCGGCTGACTTTCGACTGATGCCAGCCCACCAGCCGGGCCGCCTCCCCGCTGGTCACACCCGACTGGCCGCGCAGGCGGCGCAGTTCCGCGCCCAGCTTGCGGCGGCGTACCGCCGGAGCGTGGTGCGTCATCCTCGTCCGTCCCCCTCGTCCCGCGCTGCCGTGGCCCGTCCCGCGCGGGCCGTCCCCAGAACCGATAGGCCACAGCACCGGTCAAATGCGCTCTCTCGTCACGGAGTTCACTGCTTCGGGCGACAGATATATGCATATCCGGGGGAACGGGCGCATCGGGCGCGTGATGATGGCACTCTGTCGCGAAGCAGCCATCCGAGAGCGGTTCCGCAGCCACTGCCGCGCGGGCAGTCCGCGCAGTCCGCCGCCCCCGCGGAGACCGTCACAGGTGCGAAAGGGACAGCGCCGCCATGGCAGACCACCAGGAAGCATCCGTCACGCTGCCGAGCGCTCCCGCCTCGGTGACCGCCGCTCGGCGCTACGTCGCCGGAGTCCTCACCGACTGGGGCCTCGCGGAGGGCAGTGACGCGGCCGACGCCGTCCGTCTGATCGTCTCCGAACTCGCCACCAACGCCGTGCAGCACACCCTCGGCCAGTCCCCGGACTTCACCGTCGACGTGCTGCTGGAGCGCGAGGAACTGCTCAGCATCGGCGTCACCGACAGTCATCCGAGCATGCCGCGGCGGCTGCCCGCCGCCGTGCAGCAGGACAACGGGCGCGGCATGGTCATCGTCCGCGCCCTCGCCGCCGAGTCGGGCGGCAGGCTCACGGTCAGACCGACCGACGGCGGCGGCAAGACCGTCTGGATCTCCCTGCCCTGGGCCCCCGCCGCGCCCCGCTGACACGTTTCACCGGACGGCCCCGACGGCCTCCCGCGCGGCGGCAGTTCACCCCGGACGGCGAACGGCCCGGCCGCCGGTGAACGGGCGGCCGGGCCGGTACGACGGAGCGGGTGCCTACTTGCTCAGCTCCCACACCGCGTGCGCTATGGCGTCGCTGTGCAGGTCGAGGGCCTTCTCGTCGATGTTGCCCGAGTCGTCGCACTGCGAGTGGTAGCACTTGTCGTACGGCTCACCCGCGGTGCCGCCCCACTTCTTCGCCTGCTCCTCGGTCTTGGTCTCACCGGCGCCGGTGAACGTGCCGCCCACCGTCACCCCGGCCGCCTTGAACGAGGCGTGGTCGCTGCGGCCGTTGGTCTCCTCGGACGCCTCGGTCTCGACGTCCTTCTTGGTGAAGTAGTCCTTGAAGACCTTCTCGACGGCCGCGTCGTCCTGGTAGACGAAGTGGCCGGCGTTCGGGGAGCCGATCATGTCGAAGTTGAGGTACGTGTCGATCTTGCTCGCCCCGTCCTTGCCGAGGCTGTCGACGTACGCCTGGGACCCGACGAGTCCCTCCTCCTCGGCGCCCCACCAGCCGAACCGCAGGTGCTTGGTGGGCTTGAGGTCGGCGTCGGCGACGGCGAGGGCGGTCTCCAGGATGCCCGCCGAGCCGGAGCCGTTGTCGTTGATCCCGGCGCCCTCGCCGACGGAGTCGAGGTGGGCGCCGGTCATGACGGTCTTGTTCTCGTCGCCGCCGGGCCAGTCGGCGATCAGGTTGTAGCCGGTCGCACCGCCGTGGTCGAACTCCTGGACACTGGTCTTGAACCCGGCCTTGTCCAGCTTGGCCTTGAGGTGGTCGACCGAGGCCTTGTAACCGGGCTGGCCGTGCGCCCGGTTGCCGCCGTTCTCCTCCGCGACGGACTGGAGTTCCTTGAGGTCCTGGGTGACCTTCTCGACGGGGATGTCGGGCGCGGCCGCCGTCTCGGCCACGGTCGCCTGGGCGCCTGCGGCCCCGAGCAGCGTGACGGCGAGCGCGGCGCTGGCGGAAGCCGCGATGAGCGTACGTCGCTTGTCTCTTGCGTTCACAGTGGGCTCCGATGTGCGTGGGACATGTGGGGGGTCGTGCGGAGCTGACAACGTGCATTGACGCGGGCATGAGGATCGGCCCTCTGTTGAGGCCACGTCAAGAGCGCATAGCGGACGTGCTGTTGCGCCCAGCGGAGGGGCGCGGGCGAGCCGGCAGGTCACCGCACGAGTCTCCTGCGCCCCACGCGGCCCCGCCCGCTCCCGGAAGCAGACGGCGTACGAGGTACGCCCGGGACGGCGGGGGAGGGGCCGGACGTGACCGGATGTCAGCGGTGAAGGGGCGGCGTCAACGGCCGCCCGGGCGGCGGAACATCACGCTCCGGTCGCGGGCCCGGTCCTGTCGCCTGCGGGTTCGCCGCCCGGTTCGGCGGAACCCGTCACCCGCGCGGCCCCGGGTGGGTATCCTGGCTCCCGGCGCGCGCTCCCGTCCGGAGCGCTCTCTCCCCGCCCTGCCGCTGCTCAGCGGCCCCCGCCTGTCCCGGCCCGGCCCGCCTCCCAGTGCCCGGCCGCACCGGCCCCGCCCGCGAGGGCCCCGCTTGTGAAGGTCCGGCCCGAGACGGTCCCGGCCCGGGACGGCCCTGCCTCGACGGCCCGGCCGCGGTCCGGGGTGCCCCGGCGCGGAAGCGGACGCCGGAACGAGGGGCGAAGGGGTCGCGCGGGGTGCTCGTCGCGGGGGTGGGCGGAGGTGCCGCGGTGACGGTGTTCGGGGGGTGCGGTCAGGTGGGGAACCGGCTTGGTTTCAGGCGGGGTTGTGGGTTCGGGGCACACTGTGGCGAACATCACCAAAAGGTGTTATTTCGGGCGCGGAGCCCAGGGTTAACAAGGGTGAAACGGCACCGAAAAGGCCGCTGAAACGCCGGGCTCCTAGTGTCCGGCGGACCTGGCGGGACACGCGGAGGCGCCTGCGTGGTACATCTATCTTGTAGCGCGTCGCCGCAAGGAATCGGGCGGTCCCGCCCCGACGCGCTGATTCCGAAGTGGGAGACCATGCAACTGACCCCGCATGAGCAGGAACGCCTGCTCATCCATGTCGCAGCAGATGTCGCGTCCAGGCGCCGCGAACGCGGCGTCAAGCTGAACCACCCCGAGGCGGTCGCGCTGATCACCTCGCACGTGCTGGAGGGCGCCCGCGACGGGCGCAGCGTCGCCGAGCTGATGGAGTCCGGCCGCGCCGTCCTCGGCCGGGACGAGGTGATGGACGGCGTGCCGGAGATGATTCACGACGTGCAGGTCGAGGCCACTTTTCCCGACGGGACGAAACTCGTCACCGTCCATGAGCCCATCGCCTGAAGCGGAGCACGCCCAGATGATTCCCGGAGAGATCCTCTACGCCGACGAACCGGTGGCGCTGAACGAAGGCGCCGAACCCACCCGGCTGACCGTCCTCAACTCCGCCGACCGCCCGGTGCAGGTCGGCTCGCACTATCACTTCGCCGAGGTCAACCCCGGCCTCGACTTCGACCGCGCCGCCGCCCGCGGCAAGCGCCTCGGGATCGCCGCCGGCACGGCCGTACGCTTCGAGCCCGGCATCCCGGTCGACGTCACGCTCGTGCCCCTGCGCGGGAAGCGGATCGTCGCGGGGCTGCGCGGTGAGACGGGAGGCGCGCTCGATGCCTGAGCTGTCACGTCCGGCCTACGCCGACCTCTTCGGCCCCACCACGGGGGACCGCATCCGCCTCGCCGACACCGGCCTGCTGATCGAGATCGAGCGCGACCTCGCCGGCGGCCCGGGCAACTCCGGTGACGAGGCCGTCTTCGGCGGCGGCAAGGTCATCCGCGAGTCCATGGGCCAAGCCCGTACCACCCGCGCCGAGGGCGCGCCCGACACCGTTGTCACCGGGGTGCTCGTCCTCGACCACTGGGGCGTGGTCAAGGCCGACCTCGGCATCCGCGACGGGCGGATCACCGCGCTGGGCAAGGCCGGGAACCCGGAGACCATGGACGGCGTCCACCCGGACCTCGTCATCGGCCCCGAGACCGAGATCATCGCGGGCAACGGGAAGATCGTCACGGCCGGCGGCATCGACACCCACGTGCACTTCGTCTGCCCGCAGATCGTCGACGAGGCCCTCGCCTCCGGCATCACCACCCTCGTCGGCGGCGGCACGGGACCGGCCGAGGGCTCGAAGGCCACCACCGTCACCCCGGGCGCCTGGCACGTCGCCCGCACCCTGGAGGGCCTGGACGGGATGCCCGTCAACATCGGCCTGCTGGGCAAGGGCAACACCATGTCCGAGGCGTCGATGACGGACCAACTGCGCGGCGGCGTCGCCGGGTTCAAGATTCACGAGGACTGGGGCGCGACCCCGGCCACCATCGACGCCTGCCTGAACGTCTGCGAGAAGACCGGCGCGCAGGTGGCCATCCACACCGACACCCTCAACGAGGCCGGTTTCATCGGCGACACCCTCGCCGCCATCGCCGGACGCGGCATCCACGCGTACCACACCGAGGGCGCCGGCGGCGGGCACGCGCCGGACATGATCACGGTCGTCGGCGAGCCGAACGTCCTGCCGTCCTCGACCAACCCGACGCGGCCGCACACCGTCAACACCATCGAGGAACACCTCGACATGCTGATGGTCTGCCACCACCTCAACCCGGCGGTCCCCGAGGACCTGGCCTTCGCCGAGTCCCGCATCCGGCCCAGCACCATCGCGGCCGAGGACTTCCTGCACGATCTGGGTGCCATCTCGATCATCTCCTCCGACGCCCAGGCCATGGGACGGATCGGCGAGGTCGTGCTCCGCACCTGGCAGACCGCGCACGTGATGAAGCAGCGCCGCGGCAGCCTCCCCGGCGACGGCCGCGCGGACAACCTCCGCGCCCGCCGCTACGTCGCCAAGTACACGATCAACCCGGCCGTGGCACAGGGCCTCGACCACGAGGTCGGATCGGTCGAGCCGGGCAAGCTCGCCGACCTGGTGCTGTGGGAGCCGAAGTTCTTCGGCGTCAAGCCGCAACTGGTCATCAAGGGCGGCCAGATCGCGTACGCGCAGGTCGGCGACGCCAACGCGTCCATCCCCACCCCGCAGCCGATGCTGCCGCGGCCGATGTACGGGGCGACGGGCCGGGCGCCGGGCTCGAACTCGCTCAACTTCGTCACCGGCACCGCGCTGGAGGACGGTCTCCCCGAACGCCTCGGCCTCGGCAAGCGGTTCGCCGCGATCCGGGACACCCGGCCGGTCACCAAGGCCGACATGCGGGAGAACGACGCGCTGCCCGAGGTGAAGGTCGACCCGGACACCTTCACCGTCACCATCGACGGCGACACCGTCGACCCGCAGCCCGCGGCCGAACTGCCCATGGCCCAGCGGTACTTCCTCTTCTGACGGTCCGCCCCCGACGGACCCCTCCGGCCACCGCCGGTCCCGCGCCGCCGCGGGACCGCGGGGCCGGCCCCTCACCCCGTACCGGTACGGGGCCCCACCGAGCACCAGCGCGAGGCACCCCATGACCCGAGCAGCCCTGCTCGTCCTCGCCGACGGACGATTCCCCGCCGGCGGGCACGCGCACTCCGGCGGCGCCGAGGAGGCCGTCGAGGCCGGCCGCATCACCGACGCGGCGACCCTCGGCGCGTTCTGCCACAGCCGGCTGCACACCGCCGGCCTCGTCGCCGCCTCGCTCGCCGCCGCGGCGGCCACCGGACGGCACGACCCCCTCGGCCTCGACGACGCCGCCGACGCCCGCACCCCCTCGCCCGCCCTCCGGCACACCGCGCGCCGGCTCGGCCGGCAGATGATGCGCGCGGCCCGCGCCACCTGGCCCTCGCCCGAACTCGACGCGCTCGCCGCGGCCCGCCCGCGCGGCGCGCACCAGCCGATCGTGCTCGGGCTCGCGGCGCGCGCCGCCGGGCTCACCCCGCTCGACGCGGCGCACGCGTCCGCGTACGAGGCGGTGTCCGGACCCGCGACGGCGGTCGTCCGGCTGCTCAGCCTGGACCCCTTCGACGCGACCCGCGTCCTGGCCCGCCTCGCCCCCGACCTCGACGACGTCGCCGCCCGCGCCGTCGCCGCCGCCGCGACCGCGGACACCGACGAGCTCCCCGCGGCCTCCGCGCCGCTGCTCGACCTCGGGGCCGAGGCCCACGCGGCCTGGCAGGTACGCCTGTTCGCCTCCTAGCGCGGAGACCCCGGAGCGCGGCCGCCGCCACCGAAGACCACGACGAGAACGGAGCACGCCATGCACCTCGACCACGACCTCCCCGGCAGCCACCGGCACGCCCACAGCGCCGAGGCCGTCCGGCCCGACGGGACCCGCCGGGCGCTGCGCATCGGCCTCGGCGGACCCGTCGGCACCGGCAAGACCGCCACCGTCGCCGCTCTCTGCCGCGCCCTGCGCGACCGCTACTCGATGGCCGTCGTCACCAACGACATCTACACCCGCGAGGACGCCGCCTACCTGCTCAGCGAGGGCGTCCTGCCGCCCGAGCGGATCGCCGCGGTGGAGACCGGCGCCTGCCCGCACACCGCCATCCGGGACGACATCTCCGCCAACCTGGAGGCCGTCGAGGACCTGGAGGACGCGGTCGGGCCGCTGGACATCGTGCTCGTCGAGTCCGGCGGCGACAACCTCACCGCCACCTTCTCCAAGGGCCTGGTCGACGGCCAGATCTTCGTCATCGACGTCGCGGGCGGCGACGACATCCCCCGCAAGGGCGGCCCCGGCGTCACCACCGCCGACCTGCTCGTCGTCAACAAGACGGACCTCGCCCCCTACGTCGGCTCCGACCTGGACGCGATGGCCAGGGACGCGGCCGGACAGCGCGGCGAACTGCCCGTCGTCTTCCAGTCGCTGCGCGGCGAGAAGGGCGTCAGCGACGTCGCCGACTGGGTGCTCGCGCAGCTCACGGCCTGGAACGAAGCCCCCGCCGCCGCATGACCACGCACACCGCGACCCCCACCGCGCCGCTCCCGCACCCCCGCCCCGCGTCCGACGCCCCGTCACCCGCCGGTCCCGCGAGCGGGGTCCGGGCGCGGGCGCGGGTGACCGCCGCGCCGGACGGGCGCGGCGGCACGGCCCTCCCCGTGCTCAGCGGGGAGGCGCCGCTCGCGCTGCGGCGCACCCGCGCGCCGGGCCGCGGCGCCCGGCTCACCCTCGTCGGCGCCATGTGTGCCCCCCTCGGCGGGGACCGGCTCGCGCTGGAGGCCCGGGCCGAACCCGGCGCCGACCTCACCCTGGACGGCACCGCCGCGATGATCGCGCTGCCCGGGCGCACCGGCGAACAGGCCCACTACGACGTGCGGTTGAGCGTCGGCGAGGGCGCCCGGCTGGCCTGGCTGCCCGAGCCGCTCATCTCCGCCGCCGGCAGCGACCTGCGCCAGACCACCCGCGTCGACCTCGCCCCCGGCGCCCGGCTCGTCCTCCGCGAGGAACAGATCCTGGGCCGGACGGGGGAGGGGACGGGACGGCTGTCGACCCGGCTCGTCGTGCACCGCGCCGGACGCCCGCTGCTCGACCAGCAGCTCGACTACGGCCCCGGCGTTCCCGGCTGGGACGGGCCCGCCGTGCTCGGCGGAAACCGGGCGGTGGGTCAGATCCTGGTCGTCGACCCGCAGTTCGAGGAGCCCGGCGCGCGGCCGCGCGAGACCCGGTTGCTCGGGCCCGGAGCCGCCGTCACCCCGCTCGCCGGTCCCGCCGTTCTCGTGACGGCCGTTGCCCCTGACGGCCTTCAGCTCAGGCGGGCTCTGGAGAGCGCCGGTAGATTCACGTCTTGGTAAAGAACATCAGTACGGTCTGTCCCTCGATACGGGCGAGAAGGGAAGATCCTCCTCGCCAGCAACGTGATCCCGGATCACTCCGCCACCAGCGGGCAGCGGCCCAGGGGGAGTTACACGTGAACAGACGCAAGGCAGTGCTCGGCACGGCAGGGGCCGTCGCCGTCGGAGCCCTCGTCGCGGGCTCGATGACCGTCCCGTCGGCCTACGCCGACAGCCACGCCTCGGGGAAGGGCGCGGCGACCAGCGCCCGCTCCCAGAACACGCCCGCGGAGGCCAGGGGCACGGCGGTCGCCGCCGCCCGTGCCGCGCGCGCGGGCATCGACTGGAAGGACTGCCCCGAGGACTGGGGGGTGAAGAACCCCGTGCAGTGCGGCTTCGTCACCGTCCCGGTGGACTACGCGAAGCCCGACGGACGCACCATCAAGCTCGCCGTCGACCGGGCCGAGAGCACCGGCACCGACGAGGAGCGCCAGGGTTCGCTGATCTACAACCCGGGCGGCCCGGGCGGCTCCGGGCTCTCCTTCCCGTCCCGCATCACCGAGAAGAACCCGCTGTGGGCCAAGACCGCGAAGGCGTACGACTTCGTCGGCTTCGATCCGCGCGGCGTCGGCCACTCCGCGCCGATCTCCTGCGCCGACCCGGAGGAGTTCGTCAAGGCGCCCAAGGCCGACCCCGTCCCCGGCGACGAGGCCGACAAGCGCGCGCAGCGCAAGCTCGCCCGCGAGTACGCCGAGGGGTGCCAGGAGCGCAGCGGCGCCATGCTGCCGCACATGACCACCCCGAACACCGCCCGCGACCTGGACGTCATCCGCGCGGCGCTCGGCGACGAGAAGCTCAACTACCTCGGCGTCTCGTACGGCACCTACCTCGGGTCCGTCTACGCCACCCTCTTCCCCGGCCACGTCCGCCGCATGGTCGTCGACAGCGTGGTCAACCCGGACACCGACCGGATCTGGTACAAGAACAACCTCGGCCAGAACGTCGCCTTCCAGACCCGCTGGGAGGACTGGAAGAAGTGGGTCGCCGAGCACGACGACGCCTACGGCATCGGCGACTCGCCCGAGGACGTCCAGGACGCGTGGGAGGACCTGCGCGCGAAGGCGAAGAAGGACCCCGTCGGCGGCGTCGTCGGACCGGCCGAGCTCACCGGCTTCTTCCAGAACGCGCCCTACTACGACGAGATGTGGGCCGAGGTGGCCTCCGTCTGGTCCGCGTACCTCAAGGGCGACGAGAAGCCGCTGGTGAAGGCCGCGGGCCCGGACATGTCCGACACCGAAGGCAACAAGTCGGCGGAGAACGGCAACGCCGTCTACACCGCCGTCGAGTGCGGCGACGCCAAGTGGCCGCGGGACTGGGGCACCTGGGACCGCGACGCCGAACGCCTGCACCGGGACCACCCGTTCCTCACCTGGTCCAACACCTGGATGAACCTGCCCTGCGCCACCTGGCCCGCGAAGCAGCACGAGCCCGTCGAGGTCGGCACCGGCAAGGGCCTCCCGCCCGTCCTCATCGCGCAGTCCGAGCGCGACGCCGCCACCCCGTACGACGGCGCCGTCGAACTGCACAAGCGGCTCAAGGGCTCCCGCCTCATCACGGAGCGGGACGCGGGCTCGCACGGGATCACCAACGTCGAGAACAGCTGCATCAACAAGCGCGTCGACGCCTACCTGCTCAAGGGAACCGTCGACGACAAGGACGTCACCTGCGACCCGCACAAGGCGCCCGAGCCGAAGAAGGCCGAGGAGAAGGCGGCCGAACTCGTCCGCGGCGTCAAGGCGTCCCTGCTGCCCCCGCTCCACTGACGGCACCGTGCCGAAGGGGACGGCCGCACCCGCGGCCGTCCCCTTCCGCACACCCTGCCGGGGGCCCGCGGAGGGGCCGGGGCAAGAATGAGCCCGTGCCGCAGACGAACAGCCCGACGAGGGCGACCCACGACGACGCCGGAGCCGTCGGCCGCATCCTGGCCCGCGCCTTCGACGACGACCCGATGATGCGCTGGTTCTTCCCCGCCGAGGCCGATCGGCAGGCGGGGCTGGCCCGTTACTTCACCACGATGTTCACCGGCCTGTACCTCCGGCACGGGCTGTGCGAACGCACCGGCGGAGCGGCCGCGTTCTGGGTGCCCCCTCAGGCCCGCGAGGCCGCCGTACCCGACGCGGAGACCGCCGGCGCACTCCAGGACATCCTGGGCGACCGGGCCCCGCTGTTCCGCGCGGCCGTCGAGGCGGCGGGCGCGCACACCCCCGCCGAACCCCACTGGTACCTGGCGCTCCTCGGCGCCGACCCGGACGTCCGCGGCCGTGGCCACGGCGCGGCCCTGCTCCGCTCAGGACTGGCCCGCGCCGACGCCGCCGCCCTCCCCGTCCACCTGGAGTCCTCCAAGCCCGCCAACATCCCCGTCTACACCCACTTCGGCTTCACCGTCCTCGGCGAATTCCCCCTCCCCGGCGGCGGCCCGCCCCTGTGGGCCATGCGCCGGGCGGCGGGGGGCTGAGCGCGCCGGCTCCTTCGCGCCGTCCCGTCAACCCCCCGACTACTTCGGCCGGTTGACGTCGTGGGTGGGGGTGTCCACGTGGGAAGCTTTTCGGTGCGTGGCCGAGGGGCCCGCGGGAGGGCGAGGAGAGCCGGAGCATTGCGGATGCGGGAGCAGCAGGCCGTGGCGGGGGTGGACGTGAACACCCCCAGCGCGGCCCGGATGTACGACCACTACCTGGGCGGCAAGGACAACTACGAGGTCGACCGGATCGCGGTCGCCGAGCTGGACAGACTCGCCCCGCACACCCGCGCCGTGGCGCTCAACAACCGCCGCTTCCTGCAACGTGTGGTGCGGGTGCTGGCGGAGGACTTCGGCGTGCGCCAGTTCCTGGACCACGGCTCCGGGCTGCCGACGCAGGACAACGTGCACCAGGTCGCGCAGCGCGTGGACCCGGACGCGCGGGTCGTGTACGTCGACAACGACCCGATCGTGCTGGCCCACGCCCGCGCCCTGCTGGAGGACAACACCCGCACGGCCGTGGTCCAGGCCGACTTACGGGACACGGAGGCGATTTTCGGTCATCCCGAGGTGAACCGGTTGTTCGACCTCTCGCAGCCGGTGGCGGCCCTGTTCGTGTGCGTCATGCACTGCGTCGGGGACGAGTCCGACTTCGGCGGCCCGGCCGACGTCGCGCACCGCACCGTGGACCGCATGGCACCCGGCAGCTTCATGGTGCTCAACCAGCTGGTCAGCGCGGACCCCGACGTACGGGACGCGGTCAGCTCGTTGATGCGGACGGCCACCGGCGGCCAGTGGGGCCGGGTCCGCGAGGAGCACGAGGTGGACCGGTGCTTCGAGGGCCTGAAGCCGCTGGAGCCGGGCCTGTGCCGGATCAACACCTGGCGGCCCGAGACGGACTTCTCGTACTGGCCGGAGGCGGCGGACTGGTACGAGTACGGCGGCGTCGGCCGCAAGCCCTGACCCTGGGCGGCGCCCGGTTCACTCAGTCGAGGAAGCGGGCGAACATCCGGTACAGGTACGCAGTGCCCCGCCGCAGGGCCTCGACGTGGATCCGTTCGTCGTTCCCGTGCATGGCGACGAGCTGGTCGTTGTCGATGACGTACGGGTAGACGCCGTACCCGGGAATCCCGCGCTCGCGCCACGGCGCCAGGCTGGTGCCCGCCTCGAACAGCGCCGGTGCGAACACGGCGTCGGGGTAGGTCTCCCCGGCGGCGCCGGAGAGGGCGCGGAACAGGGGAGTGGCGATGTCGGCGGGCGGCGCGGCCCACGCCTCGTCGAGCTCGTCGAGATGCTGCTCCTCGGTCCTGCCCTCCGGCGCCGCGAGTGCCACCCGCACCCCGCGCCGGTCCGCCATCCCGCGGACCTGCGCGAGGAAGTCCCGGGGCCGCTGCCCGCCGGGGATGCCACGGCAGTTGACCCGGACCTTCGCGGAGGACGGGATCACGTTCTCCTTGTAGCCCGACTCCCCGATGACGAAGGCGTGCGTGGTGCGGAGCAGGGCCTGGTGCAGCCACGGGTAGGAGGACCTCTTCACGACGACGCGGGCGGCCCGCTCCCGCGCGTCCTGACCGCGGGCGGAGAGCAGGAGTCCGAGCGCACGGGCGAACTCCTGGTCGTCGGTGGCCTTCGCCAGCGCCCCGAAGTACTCGCGCGTCACGGCGGTGAGGTGGACGGGGGCCAGCCAGTCGCCGAGTTCGGCGACGGCGCGGGAGAGGGTGACGAGGGCGGCGTCGGGGCTGGGCTTGGAGGAGTGTGTCGCCGTGCCGTGGGCGCTCAGGTCCAGGTTGAAGTAGAGCTTGTCCTGCCGGGTGGCGGTGATCAGCATCGGGGTGGTCCCGTCCCGCCGGGCCAGGAACCAGCCGCCCTCGGTGAGGACGGATCCGGCGTTCACCTTGTCCCAGTGGTGCTTGGCCAGCCACTCCGATCCGTACGGCCCGGCCTCCTCGTCGCAGTCGGTGAGGACGATGATGTCGCGCTCGAAACGGGCCCCTTCGGCGAGGTGCCGCAGCAGCGCGCTGACCGTCGCCGAGTTCGCGCCCTTCATGTCGAGGGCGCCGCGTCCGTAGATCTGCCCGTCGCGCACCGTGCCGGCGAACGGGTCGACGGACCACTTCCCGCGTTCCACCGGCACCACGTCGGAGTGGCCGAGCATGAGCAGCGGCGCGGCGGAACCGGTCCCCGGGATGCGGGCGATCAGGTGCACGTTGTCCGGGTGCGGGGTGTCGATGATCTCCGTGGGCACGTCCGCGTTCTCCCACACCGCCCTGAGCATCTCCGCGTGCGGGCGCGTGTTCGCGCCCTGGCCCGCGTTCCGGGTGTCGTGGGCCAGCATGCGCCGGAGCAGGTCGAGCGGGTCCCGGTCCGCCTCAGGTACCGGGGGCGCCGCGGCCGCCGGGGTGAGGGCGCTGCCGGTGAACATCCCGACGCCGCCCACCCCCGCGGCGCCGAGGGCGGCGGCACCGGCTCCGCCGAGGAAGGTGCGGCGGGCCAGGCCCGTCCCGGAGGCGGCCGTCACGTCGGGCGGGTCGTCCATACTCTTCTCCTCGGTACGCGGTGGCCGGTGGCGGCGGTGCGCGGTCACGCGGGTGTGCGGTATGACGACGTGCGCCGGGCGCGCGCAACTGACAGGGTGCGCCCGGTCCTTGCGGGTTCTAGTACAGAACGTGCCCGGGGTGAAGCCCTTTCGCGACCGGGCGGCGGAGCGGGACGGGAGACGCGCCGGCGGAAGCCGGGGCGATGGCCTCAGTCCTGGTCGCGCGTCCCGGGCCGGGCCGCCGCCTGCTGGGCGGCCTTCGCGTCGGGCGCGTACAGGTCCACGTACTCCTGGCCGGAGAGGTTCAGGACGGACTGCATGATCTCGTCCGTCACGGCCCGCAGTACGGCCCGTTCCTCGTGCATCCCGGCGTGCCGGGAGAAGTCCAGCGGGGCGCCGAAGCGGATGGTGACGCGGCGGCCGAGGCGGGGCAGGCGCCTGCCGGGAGGCTGGAGTTCGAAGGTGCCGACCATCGCGCACGGGATGACCGGAACCCCCGCCTCCAGCGCCATCGCGGCCACGCCGACGCGCCCCTTGTACAGCCGCCCGTCGTGCGACCTGGTGCCCTCCGGGTAGATCCCCAGCAGCTCGCCCTTGCGCAGGACGCCGAGGCCCTCGTCGACCGCGGCCCGGCCCGCGCCCTTGCCGGAGCGGTCGACCGGGATCTGGCCGATGCTGTGGAAGAACGCGGCGGTCAGCCGGCCTTTGATGCCGGGCCCGTTGAAGTACTCGGCCTTCGCCAGGAACGTGATCCGCCGCTGGAGCATGGCGGGCATCAGGAAGTGGTCGGAGAACGACAGATGGTTCCCCGCGACGATCGCCGCGCCCTCGTCCGGGATGTGCTCGACGCCCTCGATCCGCGGCCGGAACAGCAGCCGCAGCAAGGGGCCCAGCAGTACGTACTTGAGCAGGTGATAGAACACCGCGATCCACGACCTCACACGACCCGTCCGAGACCTGCTCCGTCGCAGGTCACCCCCCGAGGGTTCGGGGCCGTCAGTGTAGGCACAGGTGTGCCCGCGGGTAACAGCCTCCGCCGGTCCGGCGCCCGCACGGGCCCGCGCCCGGGCACAGCTCCGGCACCCTTCGCGTCCGGGTTGTGCGGGTTCCGAGGAGGGGGCTGACCAGGGGAGGGACCGCCGGGAGTGTCCGTGACACACTGTCGCGGTCTCTAGTGGGTTCGAAGCGAACTGAGGGCTTTCACATGTCAGTTGAGCGCCAAGGCACCGCGGGCGTGGACCGCAGGCGGTTCTTCGGCTACGTGCTCGCCGCGCCGACGCTCGTCGCCGCGGCTCAGGCCGGCGAGCTGGTCACGGCCGAGGAGGCCGTCGCCCTGCCGTCGCTCCCGACGCCCGCGGAAATCGTCGACCTGAACGACCTGATCTCCGTCGCCGCCGCGCCCACCGCCCACCTGATCACCGTGGCCCTGCACGAGGACGGCACCGCGTCCCTGGCGCTGCCCCGCAGCGAGGTGGGCCAGGGCATCACCACCTCCACGGCCATGCTCATCGCCGAGGAGCTGGACCTGCCGGTCGAGAAGGTCCGCGTCACCCTCGCCGACGGCCGGCCCGAGCTGCTGTTCAACCAGTTCACCGGCGGCTCGACCACCACCACCTCGACCTTCACCCCGGTACGCGTGGCCGCCTCGATCGCCCGCGGCCAGCTGCTGAAGGCCGCGGCGACCGTCCTCGGCGACACCCTCGCCAACCTCCGCTCGCACCTCGGCGTCATCACCGACAGCCGCGGCAACGAAGTCGGCTACGGCGAACTCGCCGCCCGCGCCGCCGCCGTGCGCAGCAAGAGCGTCGAGACCGAGCTCAAGGCCACGAGCGACTTCCGCGTCATCGGCACCCCGCGCAACCGCGTCGACGCCCGCGAGGCCGTCACCGGACGCAAGACCTTCGCGATGGACCTGGACGTCCCCGGCGCGCTGCCCGCGATGATCTGCCGCCCGCCGACGGTCAACGGCACCGTGCGGAAGGTCCGCAACGCCGCCGAGGTCGAGGCGATGCCGGGCATCACCCACGTCGTCAAGGTGTCCTCCGGGGTCGCCGTGCGCGGGAAGACCTTCGGGCAGTGCATCGACGCCGTCCGCGCCCTGGACGTCGACTGGGGGCCGGGCACCGCCGAGGGCAAGTCGGACGAGAGCGTGGAGCGGGAACTGCACCGCGCCGCCGTCCCGCCCGCCGTGCCGAAGGTCCCGGCTCTGGCCCGCAGCATCGACGAGACCTTCACCTTCGCCTTCCGCAGCAACAGCGCCCTGGAGCCCAACTGCGCGGTCGCGGACGTCCGTCCGGACCGGGCCGAGATCTGGGGCTCGCTGAAGCTGCCCGTCGCCGCGCAGACCGCGATCGCGGAGCTGCTGGGCCTGCCGCTCGGCCGGGTCACCGTCCATGTCACCGAGGGCGGCGGCTCGTTCGGGCGGAAGCTGTTCTTCGACGCCGCGCTGGAGGCCGCCGAGGTCTCGCAGAAGACCGGGGCGCCGGTGCGGCTGATGTGGCACCGCACCGACGACTTCCGGCAGGGCCGCACCCACCCGATGGCGATCTCCCGCATCCGCGCCACCTGGCGCGGGGACGAGGTGCTCACCTTCGAGCAGCGGCACACCAGCGTCGAGACGGACTTCCGGCACGGCCTGGCCGACATCGTCACCTCGCACGCGGGCAAGATCCCCGGCGCGAACGGCGTCCTCTCGCAGACCATCTTCGCCCTCACCCAGGAGGTGCCGTACCACTTCGGGCTGGTCAGCCAGATCCTGAGCGAGACCGACGACGGCTTCAACACCTCCAGCATGCGCAACATCTACTCCCCGGACGTGCGCACCGCGCAGGAGCTGATCGTCGACCGGATCGCGGCCGAGACCGGCAGCGACCCGTACCGCTTCCGCCGCCGGGTGCTGAAGCGGAAGCGCTTCGTCTCGGTGCTGGACAAGGTCGCCGAGGCGGGGGAGTGGGGGCGGAAGCTGCCCAAGGGCGTGGCCCAGGGCATCGCCGTGCACCCCGAGTACAAGACGGCCGTGGCGGCCCTCGTCCAACTCGACTGCCGCAAGGAGACGGTGGAGCGCCCGGTCGAGGGCGAGTCGTACGCCGGGCCGCTGGTGACGAAGGTGGTCCTCGCCGTCGACGCGGGGCTGCCCGTCAACCCGCGCGGACTGGAGGCGCAGATGATGGGCGGCGCCATGGACGGCATCGCGCTGGCCCTCAGCTCCAGCCTGCACCTGGACAACGGGCGCTTCCTGGAAGGCAGTTGGGACAACTACTTCTACACCCGGCAGTGGAACACCCCGCCCGAGCTGGAGATCCACGTCATGCCGCCCAGCTCCGACCAGCCCGGCGGCGCGGGGGAGCAGGGCGTCGCCGCGGTCTGCGCCGCCGTGGCCTGCGCCTACGCGCGGGCGACCGGCACCGTGCCGAAGCGCTTCCCGCTCAACCACGCCGACGAGCCGCACTTCGAGCCGCTGCCGACCGTCCCGCCCGTCCCCGCCTCGCCCACCGACGGGCTCGACGCCGTCCGCTGACGGCCGGCCCACCCCTGAGAAGGAGCAACGTGCCGGAACACTCATTCATCCTCAACGGCGAGCGGGTCACCGTGGACGCGGGGGACGACGAGCGGCTGCTGTGGGTGCTGCGCGACCGCCTCGGCGTGACGGGACCCAAGTACGGCTGCGGCATCCGCGTCTGCCGGGCCTGCACCAGCCACCTCAACGGCCGGGAGTTCAACCCCTGTTCGGTGCCGGTCTCCAAGGTCTCGGCCGAGGACCGGGTCACCACCATCGAGGGCCTGCCCGACGCCGAGGACGCCGGTGACGGCGAACTGCACCCGATGCAGGAGGCCTGGCTGGAGAGGGACGTCGTGCAGTGCGGCTACTGCCAGCCCGGCCAGATCATGACGGCCGTCTCGAAGGTCCGCGAGGCCCGTGCCGCCGGCCGCGAGATCGGCGAGGAGGACCTCGCCGAGATCCGCAACATCTGCCGCTGCGGCACCTACCACCGCATCCGCGAGGCCATCCTCGACGGGGCGCGGCGGATGGGCTGACCCGCTGCCGCCGGACCGCCCGGCGTCCGGCCCCGCGTCCGCTAGGACGCCTCCGCCGGACGCCGCGTGTCCGGCGGAGCCGGGCGCCGCACGGTGAGCGGGGCCAGCAGACCGGCCACGGCGAACACCGTGCCGAGCAGGATCCAGCCGCGCCCGGTGTCGTCCCCCAGGCACAGCACGGCCAGCAGCCAGGGGGCGACGGCGGTGGCCGCGCCGCGGCCGAGTGAGAAGAACCCCTGGTACTGGCCGTGTGCCCCGTCCGGGGCGAGAGAGAAGCTCAGGCCGAACGAGCCTGCCGACAGCCAGAGTTCGCCGAGCGTCAGCAGGGCGGCGAAGAGCAGCAGCAGCCCGGCGGCGGGCCAGGCGGGGGGAGCGGCGGTGAACGCCATCACCCCGCAGGCCAGCAGCAGCGCGAGTCCGGCCCGGCGGCACAGCCGCGCGGCTCTGGTGTCGTCCTCCGCCCCGCGGCTGGCCCGGATCTGGAACAGGACGACCAGCACCGTGTTCACCACGACGACGGCCGACACCAGGACAGGCGGCGCCGAGGTGTGGTCGACGACCCAGACCGGCACGGCGAACGAGAGCACCGGGGCCTGCAACGACAGCACGCCGCAGACGGCGGTGACCGCGACGTAGCGCCCGTCGCGCAGCACGCTCCACGCCGAGGCCCCGCGCTCCGCCCGCGCACCGGCGACGGCGTCCCGCGGCAGACCCCGCAGCGGTACGGCGGCTCCGAGGTAGGTGAGGGCGGTGCACAGCAGCAGCGTGGTGTACGCGGTCCGGCTGTCGGCCTGGATGGCCAGGGCGGCCAGTCCGGCGCCGACGGTGATGCCGACGTTCGTGACGACCCGCAGGTAGGCACGGAGCCGGATGCGCTCCGCGCCTTCCCCGACCGTGGCGACCAGCGCCCCCCGCGCGGCGGTGCTGCCCTGCTCGGCGAGCAGGAACAGGGTGATGAGCCCGAGGAACAGCGGGAACCCGCGGACCAGGACGAGGGCGGCCATCACCGTGAACTGCACGGCCAGCAGGGCGGCGTACACCCGGCGCGGGCCGAACCGGTCGGCGAGCCCGCCCAGCGGCACGGCCCCGGCGAGTGCCACGATCCCGGCCACGGTGAGACCGGTGGCGACCTGCGGCACGGGCAGGCCGGCGACGCGGGTGAAGTACAGCGTGCTGGTGGGCAGATACAGCCCGCTGCCCACCGTCTTGACCAGCCAGGAGACGGCGAGCAGCCGGTGCTGCCCCGGCGCGGGCAGCACGGCCCGCGCCGCTCTCCGCAGCCGCGCCTGCCCGCCGTCGTCCGCTGCCGGCTGCCGCCCGCTCATCGCGGCCTGCCCGTCCGCACCGGCAGGCCGGGCAGGCTGTGCAGCCGGGTGTTGAGGTCCTCGATCCCGGCGTCGTCGTCGGCGCCGAAGAACGCCTCCAGATTGCCCGTACCGCTCTCCTCGGGCGTGCGCACCTCCAGCACACCGGGTACGGCCGCCGCGCTCTCCCGGATTCCGGGGAGTGCCGGGAGCTGGGTCCGTCCGACGAGGCCGGGGCGGCTGCCCGGAGCGGGCTCGGAGGGCGGTTCGCCGAGCCCGGTGCGGACGAACTCCTCCCACAGGTCGATGCCGAAGGCGTGCCACCACATGCGCGGGATGCCCAGACCACCGGGCCGGACGGCGATCTCGCCGACCAGGAGCCCCTGTTCGGTGCCGAAGACCTCCAGGTGCGTCACCCCGTCGGTCAGCCCCAGCGCCGCGACGACCCGCCGGTGGAGGTCCAGCACGCCCTCGGCCAGCGGCCCGCGCTGCTCCATGACGTGAGAGCAGTCCAGGTCCCGGTGGATCTGCAAGGGGGGCGTGAAGTAGCGGGACACGGCGGCCCGGTGGACCGTCCCCGCGTGCAGCACACCGTCGCAGTGGTACTCCGACTCGAACCGCACCAGCCGCTCCACCTGGACGGGCGCGGGCTGCGCCGCCAGGTCGGCGAAGTCCCCGGCGCGGTGTCGTGCCTCGAAGTCGGCGGCGGACTCCACCCGGTGCGTGCACTTCGAACCCGAGCCGAAGACGGGCTTGATCATGACGGGCCATCCCGTCGTCTCCGCCGCGCGCGGCACGTCGTCGACGCCGGCCGCCTGCGCGTGCGGCGTCACCGGGATTCCCGCCGCCCGCAGCCGGTCCTTCATCGCCCGCTTGTGCGTGGCCCACAGCGACTGGTCGAAGCCAGGACCCGGAACCCCGAGCAGCGCCCGGACCAGCCCGGCCGGGACGACGCTCTTCTCGGTGGCGGCGAGCACGTGGTCCACCGGGCCGCCGCCGGCCAGCCGGTACGCGGCGCGTTCCACCTGGGCGAGATCGTCGAGGCGGTCCACGAAGGCGGTCTCGTGGTTCCGGTACAGCGGCGCGTACCGCTTGCGGGCGAGAACC
The DNA here is from genome assembly GCF_012726235.1 of Streptomyces sp. HNM0574. Taxonomy (GTDB): domain Bacteria; phylum Actinomycetota; class Actinomycetes; order Streptomycetales; family Streptomycetaceae; genus Streptomyces. The sequence continues at coordinate 30,338 of NZ_JAASAH010000014.1, read as the reverse complement.
CGGACCCGGACGTCGGGCCGGGCGGCCAGCGCGCGCAGCACCTCGGGCTTGTCGGAATTGAGCAGCAGTACCTGCCGGGTCACGCCGTCTCCTTCTCTCGTGGGCCCGCGCCGGGCCCGCATCCGTGGAACGTGAGGGTCGCCGCCCGCTCGTCGAGAACGGCCCAGGCGGGGGTGGGGCCGCGGTCCGGGCCGGCCCGGGTGACGGAGCCGACGTTCACGACGTACCGCGCCCCGTCGTCCAGCCGCACGGGGACGCCGGGGCGGACGGGGACGCGCTGCGGCACCCCGCGGCGGCCGCCGCCCGGCGGGAGCCGGTGCAGCGCGCTGCGGTGGTGGTGGCCGTGCACCAGGGCGGTGCCGGTGAAGCCGGCGCCCAGCGGGGACCACAGGCCGGGTTCCGGTTCCTGCCACGGCAGGGTGTGGCCGTGGCAGTACACGGCGAACGGGGTGGTGTACTCCAGCGGCGCGGTGAGGAGGCCCCGGGCCCAGGCGGGGCACAGGTGCCCGGGCACCAGCCGGGTGATCCGTTCCTCCTGGTTGCCGCGCACCACGACCGCGTCCGCCAGCAGGCGGGCGAGCGCGGGGTCGGGGTCGAAGACGTCCCGCAGCGCGCTGAACTCGTAGCCGGGGACGTCCCGTTTGCCGACCCGGCACTCGAACACGTCGCCGAGGCAGACGAGCCGGTCGACGTTCTGCTGCGCGACCTGCCGGAGCACCCGGCGCAGGCCCGCCGTATCGCCGTGGATGTCGGTGACGACGGCATGACGCACGGCTCACTCCTCCGTTTCGATCCGTATCCCGCGGCTGATCCGCTCGCAGCGTGCGGCCGCCTCGGTTGCGTCCGTGCCCTCGGCCAGGACGTATCCGGCCCGGTCGGCGGACGAGCGGACGGCGCGTACGACATCGCCCACCTCCACGTCCAGGGAGACCACGGGCGTGCCGTCGTCCGCCCCGGTCAACCGCGGTGTGCCGATGCGGCGGACGGTGCCGGGCCGCGGGGTCAGGAAGCGGATGGCGGCGCCGCCGTGGGGTTCGGGCGGCCGCTGCGGCGGGTCCAGCAGGCCGAACGGCACGCCCGCGGTGAGGCGTACGAGGTCCAACCGGTAGGCCCGGCGGACGAGTTCGCGGATCTTGTCGCCGCCGATGCGGTTGTGCGACTCGATGACACGGGGCCCGCCCGGGGTCAGCTTCATCTCCGTGTGGGCGGGCCCCTCGCGGAGGCCCACCGCGTCCAGGAAGGCGCGGGCCAGGCCGGCCGCCGCCGCGGTCTGCTCGTTGCCGTGGGTGCTGGGCAGGGTGTGGCCGGTCTCCACGAAGGAGGGCAGGGTCGTCTTGTCGGTGACGGCGACGACCGTGTGCCGCCCGTCGTGGGAGAAGGTCTCCACGCTGATCTCGGGCCCGTCGAGGAACTCCTCGGCCACCGCGTCACGGCCCCCCGCGGCGGCGAACCGTGCCCACACGGCCGCCGTGTCCTCCCCGGCGCCGACCCGGAAGACCGCACTGCTGCCGGTGCCCGCCGCGGGTTTGAGGATCACCGGACCGTCCAACTCCCGTACGAACCCCGCGAGTTCACCGGCGGACGCGACCGGCCTGGTGCGGACCGGGCTCAGAGCGTGCGCCGCGAGCAGGTCCCGCATCCGGCGCTTGTCCTGGAGGGTACGGACGGTGCCGAGGCCGTTGCCGGGGAGCCCGAGCGCGTCGGTGAGGGCGGCGGCCGGCAGCAGACCCGTCTCGGTGAGGGAGAGGACGCGTCCGAACGGGGCCGAGGCGTGCAGCGGTTCCACGGCCGCCAGGAGAGCGGAGTGGTCGGTGAGCGCCGCCGGGACCGCCTCGTCCGCCTCCGCCGCGGCGGCCGGGGCCGGGCCCGCGGAGTCGTAGACCAGGGTTGTGCGGATCCCCAGGTCCCGCGCGGCGCGGAGGAGGTGCGGGGTGCCCGCGACCACCGCGAGACGCGGTGGCGCGGGCACCCCGGCGGAGCGGATCACGCGGGGTTCTCCGCCGGACCGGGCGCGGCGTCACCCGCACCCTCCGGGCGGACGGCCTCGGGGTCGGCGTACCGCTCCGTGAGATACGCGATCAGGTCGGCATTCTGCTTGAGCTTGCCGGGGAGGACGGTCGCCCCGTCGACGAGTGCCGGGATGAACTTGCTGCCCGTGACCCGGATCAGCTCGTGCCGCTCCTCCCTGGGCTTGGGGACGTTGACGTTCATGTACGAGATCTGCAGGCGCGTCAGCAGCTCGCGCACGGGCTTGCAGTCCGGGCAGGTCTCGCGTTGGTAGAGCACCAGCATCAGCGGGCCTCCTGGTGGAAGGTGCGGATGATCTCGCCCGTGCCGGAGCCGGGCGTGACGTCGTGGCCGAGGTCGAGCAGGGACATCTCCACGGCGGCGAACACGCCGCTCAGGTCCAGGGCGTCCGCCGCGCCCACGTGGCCGACGCGGATGAGCTTGCCCTTGAGGTGCGCCTGGCCGCCGGTCATCGTCACCCCGTACCGGGTGGAGAGGTTCTTCAGCAGCTGCGAGGTGTCGATCCCGTCCGGCGCCAGCGCGGAGGTGATGACGTGGCTGCGCCGGTGGGGCTGCTGGATGAAGGTGCGGAACCCCAGTGCGGACAGGGCCCGTTCGGCGGCGAGGCCGAGCGTCGCGTGCCGCCGGCGGAAGGCCGGCAGCCCTTCCTCCCCGAGCATCTTCAGCGACTCGTGCAGGGCGAGCAGGAGGGAGACGGCGGGGGAGGAGGAGGGCATCGGGTGGAACTGGCGGAGCCGCTGGAAGGACCAGTAGTAGGCGGGCCCCGAAGCGCGCTCCACCGCCGTCCACGCCTTGTCCGAGAGGGCGATGAACGCCAGCCCGGGCGGCAGCATGAATCCCTTGTGCGAGGCGGCCAGCACCACGTCCAGTCCCCACGCGTCCATCTCCAGCGGGTGGACGAGGAGTCCGCTGATGGCGTCGACGACCACGACCACGTCGGTGTCGCGGAAGATCCGGGCGATCGCCTCGATGTCGTTGAGCGCGCCCGTGGAGGTCTCGCTGTAGACGGCGAAGACGCCGCGGATGTCCGGGTGCGCGGCGTACGCCTCGGCCACCCGGGCCGGGTCGGCGCTGGTACCCCAGTCGCTCTCGACGACGTGCACGGTCAGCCCGTAGCCGCGGCAGATCGCCTGGAAGCGTTCGCCGAAGTAGCCGTTGGAGACCACGAGGACCTCGTCGCCGGCGGAGAAACAGTTGGCGACGGCGGCCTCCATGGCGCCGGTGCCCGAGGACGCGATGGTGTGGACCGGCCGGGTGGTGCCGAACAGCGGCGGGAGTTCGGCGGCGATCCCGCGGATGAGCTCCTCCATCTCGCCGGAGCGGTGGTGGATGATCTCCTGGGCACCGGCCAGCAGCAGCCGCTGCGGGACCTCGGTGGGGCCGGGGGTGGCGAGCCGTAGCTTCATCGGGCGCTCTCCTGCTTCTCGTGCCGGTCGCGTGCCGTCGGTGCGGCGGGCTCCGGGGTGTTCGGGCGGGGCGGGTCGACGAAGACCCGTCGGGTGGCGGGCTTCAGGTCGAAGTCGAGGAGCACGACGCGGTGGGTGGGCGACATCGCGGCCTCGCCGTCCCGGAAGGGCACCAGCAGACTGGTGCCGATCAGCGACGACTTCAGATGCGAGAAACCGTTCGGGTCGTCGGTCGTGAGCTCGTGCAGATAGCGGCTTCCGCCGGCCGGGCTCTCGGGCGCGAGCCGCTCCAGCGTCCGCAACAGGTCCTGGACGGCGCCCTGTTCGTACCGCATGACCGTGAGGCCGACGGTGCTGCCGTGGGCGAAGACCCCTGCCAGCCCGTCACCCGCGCCCGCCTCCTTCAGGGCTTCGGTGATCCGGTCCGTGAGGTCGTAGTGCGAGTTGAGGCCGGTGCTGGGGACGGTCAGTTCGATCACGCGGCACCGCCGTGGGTGCCGTCCGGACCACCGGCCCGGGGTGGCCAGTTGCCGGGTGTGAGGTCGCCGGGGCCGGTGAGCTGCCAGGCCGGCACGGCGGCGAGCCGGGCCAGGATGCGGCCCCGGCGCGCGGCCTGCGCGGCGCGGCCGTCCGGCAGGTAGCTGTTCCAGCCGGCGTGGGCACCGTCGAAGGCGGACTCCAGGTTCGCCTCGAACACGGCGGCCCGGTCCTCCGTGCTCCCGCCGACGGGCTCCAGCACGGTGCGGTCGCCGGGGCCGATCGACGGGTGGACGACCGCGGCGACGGGGACGTGCGTGCCGAGCGGCGCGCTCGGGAACCGTTCCCGGAACCGCTCGGGGTCCACGGCGAACTTGCCGAAGGGCGAGAACGCGTGGTCGCCCGCGGGCCGGTAGTCGTCGCCGAGCCCGGCGATCTCGCGCAGCCCGGGGTACTTGGCGACGGTCCCGTACCCGAGGTGCGGGTAGTCGGGCCAGCCCGCGGCCAGGACGGTGCCGTCCGGCTGCTCGTGCAGGAGCGTCTTGTCGCCGCTCATGATCTCGTAGCCGAAGTGCTCCACCAGCTCCAGCAGGACGGTGCTCTTGCCCGCTCCCTTCGCCCCGGTGACGAGCACGGCGGAGCCGTCCCGGTAGGCGGCCGTCGCGTGCAGCACGGCGGCGCCGGTGTTCTCCTGGTGCTTCAGGACGAGGTCCCGCACCAGTTCCACGACGTCCATGGTGCCCTCGGGCCCGGCGAGGACGTCGACGGTGCGCGCACCGGCGTCGAACACGAACCGGCTGCCGGTCTTCGTGCACTCCAGGTACTCGCGGCCCTCCTCCCGCGCACGCCGGGCGGGCACGGTGAAGAACTCGCTGGCGCTCTTGCGGATGTGGATGTCCTCGCGGTGCACGCCGGGGGACGGCGTGAACCGGCCCGGGTCCCCGTCCGGTTGCGGTGCGTGCACCCGCAGGGTGGCGACCGGTTCGGGGCCGTCCCCGTCGCCCGCCGGTGCGGGGACGACGTGGGTCTCCAGGAAGCGCAGCGCCCCGTCGATGCCGGCTCCCGGTTCCCGGAGCAGTTCCAGGCGGGTGCCGTGGAAGTCCAGGACGGTACGCGCTGCCGGGTTGTGCGTGGTCACTTTCCTGCCTCCGCGAGCTTCTGTCCGAGCGCCTCGTAGTGGGCCTGCTGTTCGAGCATCTCGGGCACCCGCTGGAGGCCGAAGATGTCCTTCAGCGAGGCGAGTTCGCCCTCGACGTGGTGGGTGGTGCCGTCGTTCTTGATCCTGATGAGGGTCTCCCGCATGGCCCGGAGGGAGCTGCGGAGCGCCTGGTTGGCGTAGATCGCCATGGCGAAGCCGCGCTGCTCCAGCTCGTCCGCCGTGACCTGGCTGTAGGTCGTGGGGACGACGATCACCGGGAGGTCGCCCGAGTAGGCCGCGCGGAAGGCGAACACCTCGTCGGGGTCGGTGCGCTTGGAGTGGATCAACAGCGCGTCGGCACCGGCCCGTTCGTACACCTCGGCCCTGCGCAGGGCCTCCGCCATCCCCAGGCCCGAGATGAGGGCCTCGATGCGGGCCACCACGACGAGCTCGCGGCGGACGTCGGTGGCGGCGCGGATCTTGCCCGCGAAGTCGTCCAGCGGAGCCAGGTCCTGGCTGCCGGCGCTGCCCTCCAGGAAGCTGTTCAGCTTCGGGAACCGCTTGTCCTCGATGCACACTCCGGCCACCCCGCGCCGCTCGTAGGCGCGCACCATGTGGATGACGTTGTTGACGTTGCCGAAGCCGGAGTCGCAGTCCGCGAGCACCGGGAGCGCGACGGAGTCCGCCAGCGAGGCGGCCGATTCCAGGCATTCGGGCATGGCGAGGATGTTGGCGTCCGGCACCCCGGCGGTGGCGGAGATCTCCAGTCCGCTGGACCAGACGACGTCGAACCCGGCCTCCTCCGCCAGCCGGGCGCTCAGCGGGCTGTGGGCGCCCATCGCGCGCGCCAGCCGGGGTCTGCGCAGGGCCGCCAGCAGGCGCTGCGCGGCCGTCTGCCGCTCGGCCGCCGGCTGCGTGGGTGCGGTGGCGGTACTCATACGGACTCCCCTGTGGTCAGTCGGGCACAGATGTCGGCGACCGTCTCGTCCGAGACCTTGCGCGGGCGTGCCGCGCCGAGGCGGCGGCCCACCGCCCAGGCGTCCAGCCCGTGCTCCGCGCTGATCTTGTCGATGCGGTCCTGAAAGTAGAAGTGGTGATCGTTGACCCCGGCCGCGATCTCCGCGCGGCGCACCGTCATGGGCCGCGGCAGCACCTGCTCGGCCACGTACTCGGACGCCTCGCACAGGGCGGAAAGGTCGGTGTGCGTCTCGTACTTGGGCCAGGCGGTGAGAAACGCGGCGGCCTGCTCCGTGGCGAGGTTGCCCGCGCCGCGGGCCATCGCGCAGAGCGAGGCGTCCAGCCAGGCGGCGCCGGCGTCGAGGGCGGCGAGCGCGTTCGCGGCGGCGAGGCCGAGGTTGTTGTGCATGTGCACGCCGACGGGGACGCCCACCGTCTCCGTCAGCAGCGCGACGCGTTCCCTGACGCCGTCGGGGGTCAACGCCCCGAAGGAGTCGGCCATGTACAGCAGATCGGGAGCCTCGCTGCGCACCGTCCGGGCGATCCGCGCGAGCTCCTCGGGTCCGGCGTAGCTGACGGCCATCAGGTTCACGCCGGGACGCAGGCCGAGGTCCCGCACGGCACGCACGTACTCCGGCACCCGCTCGACGTCCCACGGGTACGCGGCGATCCGCACCATGGACACGGGGCTGTCCGGCAGGTCCTCCAGCGCCGACAGCGGGCAGACGGTGGGCACGACCATCACGGCCAGGTCGGCGTGCGAGGTCTCGGGCAGCGCGGCGAGATACTCCGGCGAGCTGTGCGCCGAAGGACCCGCGGTGTCGCTGGACCTGCTGCCCGAGCCGCCGCGGTACCCGACCTCGATCACGTCCACCCGTGCCCGGTCCAGGGTGCTCACGATGGTGCGGACGTCGGTCTCCGTGAAGTGCCAGTCGTTCTGGTTGCCGCCGTCGCGCAGCGTGCAGTCCAGCAGAACGGGCTTCATCGCGTGGCCTCCCCGCCCGAACCGGCCGGTGCCGGAACGCCGTTCGCCCGCAGACCGTCGCGGAAGCGTCCGACGAGCTGCTGGGGTGTCAGCTCCACCCGGCGTCCGGCCGGATGGGTGCGGGGACGGCACCGCACGTGCACGAGCGCCGGGCCCCGGTCGAGGTCGGCCGCGTTCAGCTCCTCCTCGGTACCGACGGTGTACGCGGCCGGGTAGCCGGCGGCGAGCGCCGTGGCGGCCGGGTCGCCGAGCGCGGAGGTCCGCTGGCCGCCGGTGCTGTCGTGCGCGCCGTTGTCCAGCACGGCGTGCACGAGGTCCGGGGCGTGCTCGGCGATCATCGGCAGGCACCCGGGGTTCATCGCGAACGAGCCGTCGCCGTCCAGCACGAGGACGCGCCGCCCGGTGGCCAGGGCGACGCCGAGCCCCACGGGGGCGGCCATGCCCATCGACCCGACGAGGTAGAAGTGCTGCGGACGGTCGGCGAGGTTGTACAGGTCGCGGGTGAGGTAGCCGCACGTCGAGATCACCAGTGCGTCCGGCTCACGGTCGAGCAGGGTCCTCAGCGCGGTACGGATGTCGAGCATGCCGGTCACACCCCTTCCCGGACGATGAGGACGGACGTGCGCCGCTCCGCGTCGTACCGCTTCAGGAACGCGGCGGTGGACTCGTACGGGTCCTGGTTGTCCAGAACGGTCCAGGGCAGCTCGAACACGTCGAGCAGCCGGGTCAGTTCGCGGCCGATGACGTCGTGTTCGACGGCGTCGTTCCCGTCGTGGCCGCGCCAGCTGACGACGAGCGGCAGGTGCACGTCGTAGATGAGGTTGAAGGACGTCAGGACGTTCAGCGAATAGCCGAGCCCGGAGTTCTGCATGAGCACGACGGGGCGAGCACCCGCGACGGCGAGGCCGGAGGCGACGCCGAGCGCGCTGTCCTCCCGGGGCGCCGGCAGATAGGCGGCCGGGAAGTCCGGGGTTTCCAGGGCGCGGAAGAGCCCCTTGAGGAGCGAGCAGGGGACGCCGGAGAAATGCGTGTGGCCCTGGTCGAGAAAGGCGGCGAGTACGGCGTCGGCCGCACCGTCCTTTCTGGAGATGTTCAACACTGAATGACTTTGACCCATGTTTCCCCCTTGAAGCCGGGATCGCAGCGGAAAGGCCGAAATCCCGGTTGTTAACCCTTGGTTCACGCGATGGGCTCGCAAGCGACAGTGATCGTTGACGAGAGGCGGCACCGGCTCAACCCGGTGACCGCATGGTGAGAACCGGGGCACGTTCTGTGATCACAGAAGCCTCCGATGTCGGCCTGTTTGATCCCGCAGGGCTGGGATCATCCGCTTTGGCGGCGATTCACGCCGGGCGGTACGTCCGGTTTTGACGCGTGTCGCCGAGGCTCGTGCGGCGCTCTCACGCGTCAGATGCGTGTGAGGTGAATCACGTGAACCAGGGCAAAGGGAATGCAATGTTCCACCCGGACGGAGGCAATGGCTCCGCCAAGGGGCCGGCGGGCGAACAGAAGGGCCCGCCACCCGAGCAGCAACTCCGGTGGCGGGCCCGTCCGTTCGGAACTCCCGGCTACGGCACCAGCAGGGTCTTGCCCACCGCGGCGCGGGTCTCCATCGAGGTGTGGGCCTCGGCGGCGCGGTTCAGCGGGAGGCGCTGGGCGATCAGCGGGCGGATGCGGCCGGCGGCCGCCTCGTCCAGCGCCCTGGCGGTCATCTCCCGGTGCCGCTCGGGCGTGAACTGCACCTGCTCGATGCCGGAGAGGCGGATGCCGCGCCGCTCCACCTCGGCCGGGTCGTGCGCGGCGAAGCCGCCGCTCGGCGCCCCGTACGAGGCGACGCGGGCGCCGTCGGCGGCCAGGCGCAGGGCGCTCGCGCCGAGTTCACCGCCCACGCCCTCGAAGACCACGTCGGCGGCGAGCCCGCCGACACCGTCCGCCCACTCCGGGCCGGAGTAGTCGACGACGGCGTCGGCGCCCAGTCCGCGTACCGCGTCCAGCTTCCGCTTCCCGCGCGCCGCGCCCGTGACGTGCGCCCCGGCCGCCTTCGCCAGCTGCACCAGCAGGCTGCCCGCGCCGCCGGCGGCGGGCAGCACCAGCACCGAATGCCCGGCGCGCACCTGGGCGTTGGTGAACAGGGTGAGCGCGGTCGGCCCGTCGTGCAGCAGCGCCGCCGCCGTCTCGGGCGCGAGGCCGGAGGGCAGCGGGAGGAGCTCCCCCTCGGGGACCAGCACCCGCTCGGCGTAGCCGCCGCCCTGCCGGGTCGCCGCGGCGACCGTGCGGCCCGTCCAGGACGGGTCCACCCCCTCGCCGGTCGCGGCGACCACGCCGGCCACGGCACCGCCGGGGACGTACGGCGGGGTCACGCCCCACATCTCGGCCGCCCAGCCGGAGCGGACCTGCGTCTCCACGAAGATCGTGTCGGCGGCGGCGACCTCGACCACCACCTCGCCGGGGCCCGGAACGGGGTCCGGCAGCTCCACCGTCTCGATCACCTCGGGCCCGCCGAACCTGGTCACCTGTGCCACGCGCATCGTCGTCATCTCCCCTGGATCGGTGTGAGGAGACCAGACTCCGACATGAAGCATGGTTGAAGTCAAGCTTCCGCGGATCGTCGAACAGTCCTACGGTGCCGGGCGGAGGTGCGTGTGCGCCGTCCTTCCGCCGCCCGCCGCCGCCAACAGCGCCTCCCGGTCGGTGAGTTTGACGCGGGGACGGCCCTCGCGGGCGCCCGCCGCGCGCTCGGCCCGGTCGATGGCCTGCCACCCGCCGAGCCCGACGGACCCCCGCAGCGCGGTACGGGCGGCGGTGGCGCCGTCCTCTGCCGGGGCGGTGAGCCGCCCCGCCTCGAAGTCGTCGAGGAGCGCGGTGACGGTCTCCTCCGCGCAGGACTTGTTGGTCCCGATGAACCCGGTGGGCCCGCGCTTGATCCACCCGGCGACGTACACCCCGGGTGCCACCCGGCCGCCCTCGTGCGGCACGGCCCCGGCCGCCTCGTCGAACGGCAGCCCCGGCACCGGACGGGCCCGGTAGCCCACCGCGCGCAGCACCAGCCCGGCCTCGATCACCTCGGTGCCGTCGCCCGCCGGGACCGCCCGTACGGTCCCGTCGTCCTCCGTGCGCAAGGCGGTGCGGGTGACCTCCAGGCCCTCGACGCGGTGCTCGCCCAGGACGCGTACCGGCGCGGTCAGGAAGCGCAGCACGATCCGCCGCCGGCCCGGCACCGGCGTCCGCGCCGCCAGTTCGGCCAGCACCCGGGTCTTGGGCGAGGCGTCCCCGTCCGGCTCCTCGGGCAGGCCCTCGACGAGCACGTCGACGTCCTCCAGCGCGGCGAGCCCCAGCAGTTCGGGCAGCGTGAACGCGGCCTCGGCGGGCCCGCGCCGCCCGAGCACGACCACCTCGCGGATCCGGCTGTCCCGCAGCGCGGCCAGCGCCGGCCCGGCGATGTCGGTACGGGCCAGCGCCCCGGGGTCGGCGGTGAGCACCCGGGCCACGTCCAGCGCGACGTTCCCGTTGCCGACGACGACGGCCCGCTCCCCGTCCAGCGGGTACGCGGCGGGCCCGTCCTGGTGGTCCGGGTGGCCGTTGTACCAGGCGACGAGGCCGGTGGCGGAGGCGCTGCCGGGCAGGTCCTCGCCCTCGACGCCGAGCCGCCGGTCCGTCGGGGCGCCGACCGCGTAGAGCACCGCGTGGTACGCGCGCGCCAGGTCCTCGTGGCGGATGTCCGTGCCGACCTCGACGTTGAGCCGGTAGGCGAAGCCCGGCTGGTTCTCGACGGCCCGGAACAGCTCGGTGACCCGTCGGGTGTCCTGGTGGTCCGGCGCCACGCCCGCGCGGACGAGCCCGTACGGGGTCGGCAGCCGGTCCAGGACGTCGACCGTCACGCCCGGATGCTTGAGCAGCTCGTCGGCCGCGTACAGCCCGGCGGGCCCCGCGCCGACCACCGCGACCCGCAACTCGCCCGCGGGCAGCCGTCGTTGGGGCGGGACGAGGGCGAGCGGGGTGCGGTCCGGGTGCGGGGCCTGCTCGTAGTAGGCCGCGTTCAGGTCGAGGAAGGGCTCCTCGGCCGGGGTGAGCGCGGTGTGCGGCTTCAGCGCGTCGACCGGGCAGGCCGTGGTGCAGGCGCCGCAGTCGACGCAGGTGTGCGGGTCGACGTACAGCATCTCGGCCTCGGCGAAGCCGGGTTCGCCCGGCGCCGGGTGGATGCAGTTGACGGGGCAGGCCATCACGCACGACGCGTCGGCGCAGCAGGAGCGGGTGACGACGTAGGGCATCGGGGTTCCTGGTTCCTGGTTCCTGGTTCCTGGGGTCGGGCGGTGGGCCGTCAGGAGGCGAGGGAGGCGGGCTGGCCGCGGTAGCGGGAGGCGCGGCCGTCGATGCGGAGCAGCTTCCAGACCCGGCGGGAGACGGGGTTCATCAGCCCCGTGTCCTCGGCGAGCATGCGCACGTCCGCGAAGAGGTCGCGGAGCATCTTCCGGCCCTCGGGGCTCTTCCAGAAGATGTCCCGGATCACCCGGCGCGGCACGCCCAGTTCGGTCGTCATCCGCTTGCCCGGGATCATGATGACGTCGCCCAGCGTCCGCATCACCAGCGGGTACGCGACGGACAGCGCGCCCTTCCGGAACTTCCCCAGCTCCGGCGTCTTCTGCCGCAGGAACTCGTGCGCGAAGGAGATGTGCCGGGCCTCCTCCGCGACGTGGATCTGCATGATCCGCCGCAGCAGCGGGTGCTGGGTGGCGCCCGAGCGCAGGATCGCCTTCTGCACGTGGTCGATCGGCTCCTCGCCGGCGAGCACCCCGGTGAAGAACACCTCTGGCCACAGCGAGCCCGCCAGCGGCAGGAACCGGCTGAGCACCCGGAACGAGGGGCGCCCGCCGGGCACGTCGCACCCCGAGCGGTTCACGAACTCCTGGAACATCTGGGTGTGATGGGTCTCCTCGGTGCACTCGTGCGTGAGGTACCGGAACTCCGGCTTCCCGTTGGGCAGGCTGAAGAGGTAGTCCATCGCGCCCCGGATGAGGACGTTCTCGAACTGCATCCCCACCTTGGTGATGTTGACCATCCGCCACAGACCGATCTCGATCTGCCGCTCCAGGGGCTGCGCTTGATACCACGGGTGCCCGCCCAGCGGGTCCACCTCGGGCAGGACCCAGCGGGGGTCCTTGAGGTCGATCGTCCAGTCCGGGTTGTCCCAGTCGATGTCGGTGAACGCGTCGAAGTGGGTGTGCACCGACCCCTCGGAAAGGGTACGGAGCACCTCGTCGTAGGTCTGCCGGCTGCTCATCGGAGTCCTCGATTCCTGAAGGGGTGGGCGTGCCCCGCCGTGGGTCACGGCGTCGTCCGCGGAGCGCTCGCGCCGTCGAAGCGGAGCGCCGGGTCCTCGATCGGGGAGCGCTCCAGGGCGCGTCGGTCGCGGTAGTAGTTGTTGAAGATCTTCCAGGGCGCTCGGGTGCCCTGCCGCGGCATCACCGCGTCCCCGCGCCGGATGTAACCCGAGGTCAGCGAGTCGCCCATGGCGGACTCGGCGGCCCGGTCCTGGGCCGTCGCGACGGCCGTGACCCGCGTGTGGCCCGTGCTGCGCATGTACGCGAGGAGGCGGCTGAACCAGTCGGCGGCGAGGTCGGCCTTGAGCGTCCAGGAGGCGTTGGTGTACCCGAGGATGATCGCCAGATTGGGGATGCCGTCGAGCAGCACGCCCCGGTAGACCACGTGGTCCCGGGTGGTCACCTTCCGCCCGTCGACCTCCAGTTCGGCGCCGCCCGCGATCTGCACCCGCAGCCCGGTCGCGGTGACGACGACGTCCGCCGGGATCTCCTCTCCCGAGGTGAGCCGGACGCCGGTCTCGGTGAAGGTCTCGACGGCGCCGGTCGCCACGGAGGCGCGGCCCTCGCGCAGCACCTTGAACAGGTCACCGCCCGGCACCACGCACAGCCGCTGGTCCCAGGGCTTGTACGACGGGGTGAAGTGCCGCATGTCGACCTTCCGCCCCACCTGCGCCCGCACCCCCGCCAGCAGCACCTTCCGCATCACCCCGGGCGCCGCCCGGCACGCGGCGTACAGCCCGCGCTGGAGCGCGATGTTCCGGGTCCGCCCGAACCGGTGGACCGGGCCCTCGGGCACGCCCGCCTTCCGCAGCAGGACCGACACCGGGTCGTGCTCGGGCAGCGTCATCACGTACCCGGGGGAGCGCTGGAGCATGGTGACGTGCGCGGCCTCGCCGGCCATCGCGGGCACCAGCGTGACGGCGGTGGCGCCGCTGCCGATGACGACCACGCGCTTGCCGCGGTGGTCCAGGTCCTCGGGCCAGTGCTGCGGGTGGACGACCGTCCCGCCGAAGCGCTCCTCGCCGGGGAACTCCGGCCGGTGGCCCCGGTCGTAGTCGTAGTAGCCGGTCGCGTTCACCAGGAAGTCGGCGGTGCGGATCTCGGTCTCGCCGGTGGCCTCGTCGACGGCCTCGACGGTCCACACCCCGGCCTCGCTGGACCAGCTCGCCCGCACGGCCCGGCGCCCGAAGCGGATGTGTCCGGTGACGCCGTACTCCTCGGCGGTCTCCCGCACGTAGCGGCGGATGCTCGGCCCGTCGGCGAGGGTCTTCGTCCCGCGCCAGGGGCGGAAGCGGTAGCCGAAGGTGTACATGTCGGAGTCCGAGCGGACGCCCGGGTAGCGGAACAGGTCCCAGGTGCCGCCGATCCGGGAGCGGCGCTCCAGGACGGTGTAGCTGGTGCCCGGGTTCTGCCGGGTCAGGTGACAGGCCGCGCCGATGCCCGACAGCCCCGCACCGAGGATCAACACGTCGACGTGCCGCTGCGTCATGTCCCGTCTCCCTTAGCTGCGTTGCGCGGTGCTGCCGGAGGTTCCCGTACCGACGGATTCCGGGCGGGCCGGTGGGTGTGTGTTACCCGAGGTAGCCCCAAGCTAACTGCGACAGCGTGTTTCAGATATCTGGGTGCAGTGTGGCGTACGTCATAGCGCCGCCCGGTCGCGGAACAGCGGGCACGCGTACGGGGGAGACGCCCAAGTCACCGGCGGGCACAGGAAGTTGGGAGGTCAGGCGCCCGGCAGGTCCGAGACCGGGTGGTCCGGGGAGAGCTCGACGCCCAGGCGCCGCAGGTTGCCGTCGAGCACCGCCCAGATCGAGCAGGTGAGGAACTCGGCGAGCTCCTCCGTGTCCGGCGCGCCGCCCGTCCTGCCCTTCCCGGAGAGCCAGTTGTTCACCGTGGCGTCCACGAAGCCGACCAGCCCGGAGGCGATCGACGGCGCCAGTCCGGCGTCCTTGCCGAAGGCACCCAGCAGCCCCGCGAACACGTCACCGGTCCGCACCGTGATCGCCGCCTTGGTGTCCGCGACGGCACGCGAACGGCCCGTCGGCCGCCCGGAACCCGCACCCAGGAAGGCGTGCAGCCGGGGATGCGCGGTGACCCAGCCGAGATAGGCGTCCACGGAGCGGCGGATCGACGAGATCACCGTGCCGTCCGGCTCCAGCGCGGGCGCGAGCTCCGCCATCAGGGAGCCCATCACGCGCTGCCGGATCAGCTCGTCGAGATCGGCGCGGTCCTTGAAGTGCCGGTACACCACCGAGCGCGGCAGTCCGATCCGCTCCGCGATCCGCTGCACCCCGACGTGCGGACCGTGCTCCTCCACGGCGGCCATGGCGGCGTCGAGGATCTCGGCCTGACGCCGGGCCTTGTGCGCGTTCCACCGCGTGGACCGCCCGTCCACCCCGGCCCGCTTCGCCGTCTCCGCCATCCCGCCACCCTAGCCGCGCCCGCCGAAGCGGCCGCACGGGGCGCTACTCGCCCGTGCCCAGGGCCCTCACGAGGCGTTCCATGTCGGCCAACCGGTCGGCCAGGCCCGGGGGTTCGTAGCCCTCCGCCTCCCGGAGCAGGTCCTTGATCTGGCCGAGCTTCTCCACGATCTCCGTGAGGCGTTCCTCGCCAGGAGGGGTGGCCGCCCGCGGCTCCGCCGGGGCCGCCTCCGCCGTCGTCCCGTCGTCCGCCGCCGGGCCCGTGATCAGCAGACGGCGCAACTGCTCGGCCTGCGCGGCGAGTTGCCGGTTCTTGCGGTGCAGCTCCAGGAAGACCGTGACCTTGGTGCGCAGCACCCACGGGTCGATGGGCTTGGCCAGGAAGTCGGCCACCCCCAGGGCGTAGCCCCGGTACGCGTAGTCGGTGTCGACGTCGGCGCCGGTGACCAGGATGACGGGCACGTCCTTGGTCTGGTCGAGGCGCTTGATGTTGCCGACGGTCTCGAACCCGTCCATGCCCGGCATCAGGACGTCGATCAGCGCCACGGCGAAGTCCTGCCGGAGCATGGCCTTCAGCGCCTCCTCGCCGGACCGCGCCGACACCACCCGCTGGCCCAGCGGCCCGAGCACGGCCTCCAGCGCCGCCAGGTTCTCCTCGGCGTCGTCGACGATGAGGATGCTGGAACCCCCCGAGGGGGAGGGCAGCGGCGTCGTCATCCGGACTCCTCCGTCCCGTCGTCGGCCTCTGTCCCGCCCGGGCCCCCGGCCGCGTCGTCCGGCTCCGTGCCGGGCGGGGGCGGGGTCCGGGCGCCGCTGTCGCGGGCGAGGAGGAGCTCGTAGATGGTGGCCAGCATCCGGTCCACGTTCACCGGCTTCGGGATGTACGCGTCGGCGCCGCTCTCGATCGCCTTCTCCCGGTCACCCGGCATGGCCTTCGCCGTCAGCGCGACGACGGGGACGCGGGAGAGCCGGGGGTTGTGCCGGATCGCCTGGATCGTCTGGTAGCCGTCCATGCCCGGCATCATGATGTCCATCAGGACCAGCGAGACCTCGGGGGAGCGGTCGAGCACCTCGAACCCCTCCCGCCCGTTCTCCGCGTACTTCACCGAGATCCCGACGCGGCCCAGCACATGGGTCAGCGCGAACACGTTCCGGATGTCGTCGTCGACGATCAGCACGTGACGGCCCGCCAGCACCTGCCCGGGCAGCCCGCTCAGCCACTGCCGCAGCCGCGTCGTCTCCGGCCAGGTGTCCTCGCCCCCGTCCTCCGCGCCGTACGGCCGCACCTCCACCCCGCTCCCGTACGCCTCGTACGTCCCGCGCGCCCCCTCCCACGTCTCCCGCACACCCGCGCCCCGGGGCTCCGGCTCCCCGGCGGCCCCGGACCGTTCGGCCGCCACGGCCTCGGGCTCCGGCGCGGACGCTTCCCGTACGGGCGGCTCCTCGCGCGGGCGCGGTTCCGGGGGCGGGAGCTCGGAGGGGACGCCGGCGGCGGGGGAGCGGTCGCCGCCGGTCAGCACGGAGGGGACGTACAGCGTGAAGCGCGAGCCGGCGCCCGGCTCGCTCTCCGCCTCGATCCGGCCGCCCAGCAGCCCGGCCAGGTTCCGGCTCACGGACAGCCCGAGCCCGGTACCGCCGTAGGTGCGGTTGGTGGCGCTCTCCGACTGCTGGAACGCCTCGAAGATGACGGACAGCTGCTCCGGCGGGATGCCGATGCCCTCGTCCGTCACGGCGAACGCCACCACGCACTCCGCCTCCCGCAGCGTCTCCTCCTCGAACCGCTCCGGCGACACCCGGTCGACCCGCAGCTCCACGCCCCCGGAGGAGGTGAACTTCACCGCGTTGGACAGCAGGTTGCGCAGGATCTGCTGGAGCCGCTGCTCGTCCGAGTGCAGCTGCCGGGGCACGTCGTCCGCGACGACGATGCGGAAGTCCAGGCCCCGGTCGACGGTCAGCGGCCGGAACGTCGAGTCCACGTAGTCGAGCAGCTTGCGCAGCGGCAGCTCGCGGGGGCGCACGTCCAGCCGCCCCGCCTCGACCTTCGACAGGTCCAGCACGTCGTTGATCAGCTGGAGCAGGTCGGCCCCGGAACGGTGGATGGTGGTGGCGAAGTCGACCTCCTGCTGCGACAGATGACCCTCGGGGTTGTCCGCGAGCAGCCGGGCCAGGATCAGCAGCGAGTTCAGCGGGGTGCGCAGCTCGTGCGACATGTTCGCCAGGAACTCCGACTTGTACTGCGAGGCCGTCGCCAGCAGCGCCGCCTTCTCCTCCAGCTCGGCATTGGAGCGCTGCAACTCCTCGGAGCGCTCCCGCAGTTGGGACGTCAGCCGCTGCGACTCGGACAGCAGCGACTCGGTACGGGCGTTCGCGATGATCGTGTTGATGGAGACGGCGAAGGTGTGCGCGAACTGGTCGGTGAACGTCAGCTGCATCTCGTTGAACCGGCTGAACGAGGCCACCTCGATCACACCCAGCGGCCGGTCCTCGAACAGCACCGGCAGGATCAGCACGTTCACCGCCGGCGCCGAACCCAGCCCTGACTCGACGGTGACGTAGTCGGGCGGCGCGTCCTCGATGAGGATGCGCCGCTTCTCCGTGACGGCCTGCGCGAGCAGCCCCCGCAGCGGACTGTCCGCGTCCCGCCCCTCGCCGTCCCGCCCCGCGGTGCCGTACCCGGCGATGAACTCCAGGCCCCCGGCCACCCCTTCGCCCCCGGACGCCGCCCCGGCGCCGTCCGTCAGGAAGAACGCCCCGGCCTGCGCGTTCAGCAGCGGCGCCAGTTCCCGCAGGATCAGGTCCGCCACCTCCACCAGATTCCGGTGGCCCTGCATGAGGTCCGCGATCCGGGACAGGTTCGACTCCAGCCAGTCCTTGGTACGGGTCGTCTCCCGCAGGTTGGAGACCATCAGGTTGACGTTGTTCTTCAGCGCGGCGACCTCGCCCTTCGCCTCCACCGTGATCGCGCGGGACATGTCGCCCTGGGTCACCGCGCTGGCGACCTCGGCGATCGCCCTGACCTGCGTGGTGAGGTTCAGCGCGAGCTCGTTGACGCTGGTCGTGAGCTGCTTCCAGGTCCCGTACACGCCCTCGACCCTGGCCTGCCCGCCCAGTTGGCCCTCGCTGCCCACCTCCCGCGCGACCCGGGTGACCTCGGAGGAGAACGAGGAGAGCGTGTCCACCATCGTGTTGACGGTGGTCTTCAGCTCCAGGATCTCGCCGCGCGCGTCGACGTCGATCTTCTTGGACAGATCGCCGTTCGCGACCGCCGTCGCCACCTGCGCGATGTTGCGGACCTGCGAAGTGAGGTTCGACGCCATGAAGTTGACGTTGTCCGTGAGGTCCTTCCACACCCCCGAGGCGCCCTGCACCACGGCCCGCCCGCCGAGGTTTCCGTCGGTGCCGACTTCGCGGGCGACGCGGGTGACTTCGTCGGCGAATGCGCGGAGTTGCTGGACCATGCTGTTGACGGTGGTTTTGAGTTCGAGGATTTCGCCGCGTGCGTCGACGTCGATTTTTTTGGAGAGGTCGCCGTGTGCGACGGCGGTGGTGACGTGGGCGATGTTGCGGACCTGTGAGGTGAGGTTGGAGGCCATGAAGTTGACGTTGTCCGTGAGGTCCTTCCACACCCCCGAGGCGTCGGTGACGCGGGCCTGTCCGCCGAGGTTTCCGTCGGTGCCGACTTCGCGGGCGACGCGGGTGACTTCGTCGGCGAATGCGCGGAGTTGCTGGACCATGCTGTTGACGGTGGTTTTGAGTTCGAGGATTTCGCCGCGTGCGTCGACGTCGATTTTTTTGGAGAGGTCGCCGTGTGCGACGGCGGTGGTGACGTGGGCGATGTTGCGGACCTGTGAGGTGAGGTTCGACGCCATGAAGTTCACGTTGTCCGTGAGGTCCTTCCAGACTCCCGAGACATCCGTGACGCGCGCCTGCCCGCCGAGCGTTCCTTCGGTCCCGACCTCCCGCGCGACCCGGGTCACCTCGTCCGCGAAACCCGAGAGCTGATCCACCATCGTGTTCAGCGTCGTCTTCAGCTGAAGGATCTCGCCCTTCGCGTCCACGGTGATCTTCTGGCTCAGATCGCCCCGCGCCACCGCCGTCGCCACCTGCGCGATGCTCCGCACCTGCGAGGTCAGATTCAGCGCCATCGAATTGACGTTGTCCGTGAGGTCCTTCCACACCCCCGACGCCTCCGCCACATGCGCCTGACCACCGAGGTTGCCGTCCGTCCCGACCTCCCGCGCGACCCGGGTGACCTCCTCGGTGAACGCCGACAGCCGGTCCACCAGCGTGTTCACCGTCAGCTTCAGATCGAGCAGCTCGCCCGACGCCTCGACGGTCACCTTCCGGGTCAGATCGCCGCGCGCCACCGCCGTCGTCACCGCCGCGATGTCCCGCACCTGGCGCGTGAGTTGGTCCGCCATCGCGTTGACCGCGTCCGTCACCTCCCGCCACGCACCCGACAGCCCCCGTGAGACCGCACGCCCGTCCAGCCGCCCCGCCGTACCGAGCTCGTGCGCGACCCGCGTGACCTCGCCGGTGAACGCCGACAGCTGGTCGGCCACCCGGTTCACGCTCAGCCCCAGCCGCCGCAGCTCCCCGCGCGGCCGGGACCGCCCGCGCGGCGGGTCCACCCGCTGCCCCAGGTCCCCGCCCGCCAGCGCCTCCAGCACCCCCGTCGCCCGGGTGACGGGCTCGGCCAGCGCGCCGACCAGCTCGTTCGCGTCCTCCACCGCGCCCGCCCAGGCCCCGGCCCCGGGGCTCGGCGCCAGCCGCTCCTCCAGCCGGCCCCGGTCCGCCACGGCACGGCGTACGCGTCCGAGCTCGCCGGAGAGATGCGCGTTCCGCGAGGCCACCTCGTTGAGGACCTCGGCCAGCTCACCGAGGACGCCGTCCTGCCCGGTGTCGGCCCGGACGGTGAAGTCCCCGTCGCGCAGCGCCCTCAACGCCCCCAGCAGGGGGCGGAGATCGGCCGTGCGCACCGGCCGCCCGTCCGCGTCACCCATGGCGCCGCCCTCATTCCCGGCCTCCACGCTGAATCCGGCCGTATCCTACTTTAGTAGGTTTCGTTCCCCTCCGACGTGGGAGTTCCCGTGCGCAGACCCACCCCGGCCCCGGGCAGCCCCGGGGCGCGGACCGGTTTGCCCGCGAGCCGGTCCGCACCGTCGCGGGCCCGCTCCTTCGTGCGTGCCGTCATCGCCGACCGGACCGCGGGAACGCCCGCGGCCGGACCCGGCGCGGAGCGGCTGGCCGACAGCGCGGCCCTGCTCGTCAGCGAGATCGTCACCAACGCCCTGATGCACGCCGGCACCGGCATCGACGTCCGCTGCACCGTCACCACCGCCCCCGGCGGACCGGAACCGGAACCGGAACCCGCACCGGAAGTCTCCGACGAGCCGGACACCGCCGGAGCCCTCGCCGAGGTGTGGGTCGAGGTCGTCGACGAGCAGCCCTCCGGACGCGTCCCCGGGCCCTCCGGGCTGCGCCGCGCCGGCCGCGGCTTCGGCCTGCACCTCGTCGGCGCCCTCGCCGACTCGTGGGGCGTGACCTACCGGCGCACCCAGAAGTCCGTCTGGTTCCGCCTCCTCCTCACCCCCGCGACGGCCGGGGCCGCCGAGCCCGCCGCACCCGCCGGCTCGCTGCCCGAACCGCTGCACCGGGAACTCGAAGCGGAAGGCATCGTCGGCCCCGGAACGGGCCCCGCCCCGCACCGCGGAGCGGAACGCGAACCCCGCGGCGACACCTTCCTCGCCGAGGCCGGCGAACTCCTCTCCGGCCAGCTCGACGAGGACATGGTCGCCGCCCTCGCGGGCCAGCTCCTCGTCCCGCGCCTCGCCGACTGGTGCGGCGTATGGCTCAGCACCGCCGCCGGAGGCATGCGCCTCTCCCGCGTCTGGCACACCGACGAACACTGCGTCGAGGCCCTGCGCCGCGCCCTGGAACCCGACGCCCCCTCGCCGGGGCTCCGCACCGCCGGCACCCCCTGGCCCTGGCCCGGCGACGCCGGGGGCGGCGAGAGCGGCGCCGCGCTGGCGTTCTCGCTGGTCGCGGGCGGCGCCTGCCAGGGCGCGCTGGTCCTCGGCCGCGCCGGACCGGCCGAGGTCACCGGGTCGGCCGCGCGCATGATCGAGGACGTGGCACGCAGGGTCGCGCAGTCCGTCCTCACCGCGCGCCAGTACACCCATCAGGCCGGCATCAGCAGCGTCCTCCAGCGCAGACAGCTGCCGTCCTCGCTGGCCAGCCTGCCCGGCGTCGAGTCGGCCATCGTGTACGAGCCGCACGGCAGGGGCCAGACCGTCGGCGGCGACTTCTACGACCTCTTCCCCCTGCGCGACGGCCGCTGGAGCTTCCTCCTCGGCGACGTGCAGGGCAAGGACGCCGAGGCCATGTCCGTCACCGGCCTGACCCGGCAGATGATCCGCCTCCTCGCCCGCGACGGCCACGGCGTCGCCTCCGTCCTGGGCAAGCTGAACGCCGTCATGACCGAGGAGGGCGAGGAGGCCGTCGCTGTCGGCGGCGAGGACGCCAGCCCCCGCTTCCTGAGCCTCGTCTACGGCGAACTCGTCCCCGACCCCGAGGCGGGCGGCGCCCACTGCACCCTCGCCAGCGCCGGACACCCGCCACCACTGCGGCTGGCCCCCGACGGCCGCGTCACCCCCGTCACCGCGGCACAGCTGCTGCTCGGCATCGACGAGACCACCCGCTTCACCGCCGACGCCTTCGACCTCGCCCCCGGCGAGACGCTGCTCTGCGTCACCGACGGCGTCACCGAACGCCGCTCCGGCACCCGGCAGTTGGACGACGACGACGGCCTCGCGGCGATCCTCGCCGAGTGCGCGGGCATGGGCGCGATGGCCGTCGCCGAGTGGGTGCGCCAGGCCGCGCACGACTTCGGCCCCGAGCCGGTCGAGGACGACCTCGCCGTCCTCGCCCTGCACGCGGTCCCCAGGACCCCGCGCCACTGACGGCAACGGTCAGTCGCGCGCCGTGACGACCCCCAGCGTCACCAGGCCCAGCACGATCCAGGCGAACCACAGCCAGCCGCTGCCGCCGACCGCCACCGTGTAGCCCGTCGCCACGACCAGCCCGGCCACCGTGGCCACGCTCAGCGTCTTCGCCGCTCCAGCCATCGTCACCCTCCTCCCGGACGGGACGGCCCCGGTCCTCCACGACGCGAAGGAGCCGCAGCCAGGTCACCATCGTGACCCCGCTGCGGCTCCCTCGGCCATCCGGGTGGCCGGCCCCGTCCCGTCCCCGCGGGTCAGCGCCCGCCGCGGGCCTGCAAGGACGCCAGGTAGGCGTTGTACGCGGCCAGCTCCTGGTCCCCGTCCCGCTCGGCCCTGCGGTCCTGCCGCCGCGACTGCCGCTGGTCCGAGACGTACCACTGGAAGACCAGCGCGATCAGCACGACCACGGACGGGATCTCGCTGAACGCCCAGGCGATGCCGCCCGCCGCCGTCTGGTCCGAGAGCGCGTCCACACCCAGCGAGGCGGGCGGGTTCGCGTACGTGTCGACCATCGGCTGCGAGGCCATCATCAGCGCGATGCCGAAGAACGCGTGGAACGGCATGCCCGCGAAGAGCTCCAGCATCCGCATCACGTAGCCCGGGCGGTGCGGCCCCGGGTCGACGCCCATGATCGGCCAGAAGAAGACCAGACCCGTCGCCAGGAAGTGCACCATCATCGCGATGTGCCCGGCCTGCGAGCGCATCAGCAGGTCGAAGAGCGGCGTGAAGTAGAGCGCGTAGAGGCTCGCGATGAACAGCGGGATGGTGAACGCCGGATGCGAGATCACCCGCATGTAGCGGCTGTGCAGCAGCGCCACCAGCAGCTCGCGCGGCCCCTTGCGGCCCCGCCCGGCGGCGGGCAGCGCCCGCAGCGTCAGCGTCACCGGGGCGCCGAGCAGCAGCAGGATCGGCGACAGCATGCTGATCACCATGTGCTGCACCATGTGGACGCTGAAGAGCACCATCCCGTACTCGTTCAGCGCCGTGCACATCACCAGCGCCACCGTCAGGACGCCGATCACCCACGACACCGTCCGCCCCACCGGCCACGGGTCACCGCGCCGCCGCAGCCGGACCACGCCCCAGGCGTACAGTCCCAGCCCCAGCAGGCAGGCGACCAGGAAGAACAGGTCGCCCGTGAACTCCAGCCCGCGTGCCAGCGTGAACGGCGGAAGGTCCATGTTCATGCCGTGTCCGCCGTGATCCATCCCTGCACTCCCGCTTCGCGCCGATCTGCCCGGACCAGCGTAGAACCGCCCCCGCAACGCGCTGCGTCGGGGGGCGGTTTACCCGCCGCCACCCGTCCCGGGCGGACGGGGACGGCGGCGGGGCGAGGCGGACGCTCAGGTCACGCGGGCGCGGTCGCCGCGGCGATCCGCTCCTGGCGCAGCGCCTCGTACCAGCGGTCGTTCGTCGGCGGCAGCGCGTTCACGTCGAGCGCCAGCTTGATCAGGTGGTCCGCGATCAGCGGGTTCCGCGCCAGCACCGGGCCGTGCATGTACGTGCCGAACACGGTGTCGTGCCAGGCGCCCTCGGTGCCGTCCCCGGTGCCGTTGCCCTGGCCGAAGTGGACCCGCGCGAACGGCCGTGCCTCCGGCCCGAGATGGGTCACGCCCTGGTGGTTCTCGAAGCCCGTCAGCTGCGGCAGCCCCAGCGAGCTGTCGATGTCCGCGAGGACGTCACCGACGCACCGCTCGGCCTCGCCGCGGGTGCTGACGACGTCGAGCAGCCCCAGACCCTCCTGGCGCTCACCCAGGTCGTTCACGAACTCCTTGCCGATGATCTGGTACCCGGCGCAGACGGAGAACACGATCGCGCCGTTGTCCACCGCACGGTTCAGGCCGCCGTCGCGGATCAGCCGCTCGGCCGCCAGCCGCTGCGGCCGGTCCTCGCCGCCACCGATCAGGTAGATGTCGCCGGACGTCGGGATCGGCTGGTCCGAGCGGACGTCCACCCGCTGCACCCCCAGGCCGCGCTGCTGCGCGCGGCGCTCCACCAGGAGCACGTTGCCCTGGTCGCCGTACGTGCTGAGCAGGTCGGGGTAGACCCACACCACGCGCAGGCTGTTGTCACTCATGCTGGCCAACTCCTTGAGCGGGTCGATGGATCAGTTGCCGACGACGCGGCGCAGGTCCTGGAAGGCGGTGTAGTTCGCGATCGCCTCGATGCGCCCGGGCGGGCAGGCGTCCACGGCCTCCTGCGCGCTGTCGAACACCTCGAACTCGACGCCCGCGACCTCCAGCCGCACTGCGAGGTCCAGCTTGCGGTCACCGACCACGCAGATCGGGTGCCCGGCCAGCCGCGAGTAGTCGACGTCCCACAGCCACGAGGTGTCCGTGCCGTCCGCGCCCCGCGCGTTCACCGAGAGGATCACCGGCGCCGGCGGCGCGTCGATCAGCGAGAACGTCTCCAGCCAGCCGGCCGGGTTCTTCGCCAGCAGCAGCCGGATGTCGCGCTCGCGGTAGGTCACCACGTCGTACCGGCCCGCGACCGCGGTCACCGAGTACATCCGCTCCAGCGCCGTCTGCGGCGGCACGCCGAAGGCGGCGGCGACGGCGGCGGACGTGGCGGCGTTCGCCTTGTTCGCGCGGCCGGGCAGCTGGAGCTGGATGGGCCAGGCCGAACCGTGCGGGTCCAGCACGTAGTTGCCCGACAGCGCCCAGCTCGGCATCGGCCGGCGGAAGCCGCACTCGGCGCAGAACCAGTCGTCGCCGGGACGCTGCAGCACACCGCCGCACGCCGGGCAGGACCAGGCGTCGTCCTTCCACTCCTGGCCCGCGGCGACCCACACCACGTTCGCCGACGAGGAGGCCGCCCACACCACCAGCGGGTCGTCCGCGTTGGCGATGATCACGGCCTTCTGGCCCGACAGCCCCTCGCGCCACCGCTCGGCCAGCATCCGCGTCTCGGCGGCGCGGTCGAGCTGGTCGCGGGAGAGGTTGAGCAGCGCGATCGCCTTCGGCGTCACGTCCTTGGCGACGCCCGCGAGGTACTTCTCGTCCACCTCGATCACGCCGTACCGGGCCGTCGAGCCCCCGGCCAGCGCCGAGGTGATGCCTGCGGGCATGTTCGCGCCCAGCGCGTTCGACACCACTTCGCCGTTGGCGCGCAGCGCCTCGGCGATCAGCCGGGTCGTCGTCGTCTTGCCGTTGGTGGCCGACACCAGGACCACGTCCAGGTGATTCGCGACTTGCGCCAGCAGGTCGGGGTCCAGCCTCAGCGCGACCTTGCCGCCGATCACCGATCCGCTGCCGCGGCCGGCGGCCCGCGACACCGCGGCCGCGGCCCTGCCGGCCGTCACGGCCAGCCGCGCACGCGGCGACAGCGGCTCCGTGTTACCTGCCATGGTCCTTGATCCTCCTTGCCCCTCGGTCGGGGAGAAGCCTACCGAGGCCGCGCTCCGTCCCCGTACCGCGGCACCAGGCAAGATCACCGCCCCGTACCCTTGCCCTCATGCAACGCGGCAGCATCCCCGGCGGTTCCGGCTCCGTACGTCCCCTGCGACTGTACGGCGATCCCGGGCTGCACAGCCCGTCCCGCGAGGCCGCCGAGGAACCGCTCGCCGCGCTCGTGGAGGACATGTTCGCCACGATGTACGCGCACCACGGGGTCGGTCTCGCCGCACCGCAGATCGGTGTGCCGCTGCGGCTGTTCGTGTACGACTGCCCCGACGACGAGGACCGCCGTCACCTGGGACATGTTCTCAACCCTCGGCTGACCTCGACCGGCGGGGTCACCGTGCGCGGCCCCGAGGGCTGCCTGTCCCTCCCGGGCCTGGAGGCCGCCACCGCACGGCACGACCTCGCGGTGGTCGAGGGGCACCGGGTGGACGGGACGCCGGTACGCGTCGAGGGCACCGGGTACTTCGCCCGCTGCCTCCAGCACGAGGTGGACCACCTCGACGGCCTGCTCTACACCGACCGCACCACCCGGGGGCGCCGCCGCCGCGTCCTGCGCGCGGCCCGTCGCGCGCACTGGGCGGGCGCGACGGAACTCCCGCCGGGCGCCTGGGCGTAGCGGCCCCGCCCGGGGCCGCGGGATCAGAAGCCGGGGCCGCCCGCGCGGTTCCCGGCGCCGGCCAGCCGGCCCCACAGCAGGTCCGTGAGGTGCGAGACCAACTGGGCGCGGGGGCAGGGCTGTTCGCGCAGCCACCAGTCGCCGGCGGCGTACATCATCCCGACGATGCCGTGTCCCCAGACGCGGGCGAGCTCGTCGCCGCCGGGGCCGAGGTCGACGCGTTCGGCGATGACCTTCGCCAGCTCCTCGCCGAGCCGCCGCAGCAGCGGCGCCGAGTGCCGTCCGACGTCGAAGCCGCGCTCGCTGCCGGAGTCGGCCTCCGAGGGGTGCATCAGGAAGCGGTACACCTGCGGCCGCGCCTCGATGATCGCCAGGTAGGTGTCGAGCGTGGCCTCGACGCGGGCCCGCCGCTCGGTGGGCGCGTCGAGCGCGGCACGCAGCGAGTCGAGCAGGGCGTCGGTGTGGCGTACGGCGAGGGCGCGGTACAGACCCTCCTTGTCGCCGAAGTGCCGGTAGAGGATCGGTTTGGTGATCCCGGCCTCGGCGGCGATGGCGTTCATGGACGCTCCGGGGCCCTCGCGGAGCACCACGCGGTCGGCGGCCTCCAGGAGTTCACCGCGCCGGCGTTCGGCAGTGTTCAGGTGGTCGTCCTGCTGCATGGTCCCCATGGTCTGTGCTCGTCCTCGCCCCACGTCGTCCCGCCCCGTTTGTTCAGCGCTTCCCCCGCGAAAACCTAACACCGCATGCCGGGAGGGGGTGTGCCCGCCCGGGAGTTGACATCTCTTACTGGCGAGTAACAGACTGCTGCCATTCAGGGATTACCTGCGGTAATAGCAGTCTCGAAGGGATGTCGCCACCATGGCCGACCCGGCGTTCGCGCTCGATCTGAATGACGACCAGAAGGAAGTCCGTGACTGGATTCACGGCTTCGCCGCCGACGTGATCCGCCCGGCCGCGGCCGAGTGGGACGAGCGCGAGGAAACCCCCTGGCCGATCATCCAGGAGGCCGCCAAGATCGGCCTGTACTCCCTGGACTTCTACGCCCAGCAGTTCTTCGACCCGACCGGCCTCGGCATCGCCATGACGATGGAGGAACTCTTCTGGGGCGACGCCGGAATCGGCCTCTCCATCGTGGGCACCGGACTCGCCGCCGTCGGCGTCCTCGCCAACGGCACCGAGGAGCAGATAGGCACCTGGGTCCCGCAGATGTACGGCGACGCCGACGACGTGAAGGTCGCCGCCTTCTGCTCCTCCGAGCCCGACGCCGGCTCCGACGTCGCCGCCATGCGCACCCGCGCCGTCTACGACGAGGCCAAGGACGAGTGGGTCCTCAACGGAACCAAGACCTGGGCGACCAACGGCGGCATCGCCAACGTCCACGTCGTCGTCGCCGTCGTCGACCCCGAGCTCGGCTCGAAGGGGCACGCCTCCTTCATCGTCCCGCCGAACACCCCGGGACTGTCCCAGGGGCAGAAGTTCAAGAAGCACGGCATCCGCGCCTCGCACACCGCCGAGGTCGTCCTCGAGGACGTCCGCATCCCCGGCCACTGCCTGCTCGGCGGCAAGGAGAAGCTCGACGAGCGCCTCGCCCGCGCCCGCGAGCGCGCCAAGAAGGGCGGCGAGCGCGTGAAGAACGCCGCCATGGCCACCTTCGAGGCGTCCCGCCCCGCCGTCGGCGCCCAGGCCGTGGGCATCGCCCGGGCCGCGTACGAGGTCGCCCTGGAGTACGCCAAGACCCGCATCCAGTTCGGCCGCCCGATCATCGACAACCAGGGCGTCGCCTTCCAGCTCGCCGACATGCGGACCAAGATCGACGCGGCCCGGCTGCTGGTGTGGCGCGCCTCCTGGATGGGCGCGGCCGGCAAGCCCTTCGAGTCGGCCGAGGGCTCCATGTCGAAGCTCTTCGCCGCCGAGACCGCCAAGACCGTCACCGCACAGGCCATGCAGATCCTCGGCGGCAACGGCTACACCCGCGAGTACCCCGTCGAGCGGATGCACCGCGACGCCGCGATCTACAGCATCTTCGAGGGCACCAGCGAGATCCAGCGCCTGGTCATCGCCCGCACCGTCTCGGGCACCCAGATCCGCTGACGGCCCCCGGCCGACGGGCCCCGCTCCGCCCCGGCGGAGCGGGGCCCGTTTCCGCTGCCCCGGGCCACCGCGCGACGCACACTGGAGAACCCGGACCGACCGCCACTCCAGGAGACGTCATGACCCTCACCCTCGGAGGCGGCCCGCTCTCGACGCAGCCGCCCGAGACCGCCAACTACCGCATCGAGGCCCCCGCGCACCGGCTCCTGTGGCAGCCCTTCCCCCGCCGCGTACGGGCGCTCTTCGCCGGCCGCACCGTGGTCGACACCACCGAGGCGAAGCTTCTGCACGAGAGCAACCTGCTGCCCCAGCTGTACATCCCCGACACCGACGTCAACGACCGGGTGCTGGAGGCCACCGAGCACCGAACGCACTGCCCGTTCAAGGGAGATGCGCGGTACGCCACCGTCCGCGTCGGCGACCGCGCCGCCGAGAACGCCCTGTGGAGCTACCCCGAGCCCGTTCCCGGGGCGGAGTGGCTCACCGGGCACTCGGCGCTCTACTGGAGCTCGATGGACGCCTGGTTCGACGAGGACGAGGAGGTCCAGGGCCACATCCGCGACCCGTACCACCGCGTCGACGTCCGGCGCACCAGCCGCCACGTTCGCGTCACGGCGGGGGAGACCACCGTCGCCGACACCCGCCGCGCCCTGCTGCTCTCCGAGACCGGGCTCCCCAACCGCTTCTACGTCCCGCTCACCGATGTGCGCCCCGGACTGCTGCTCCCCAGCGCCACCCACACCGTCTGCCCCTACAAGGGCCGGGCCTCCTACGGGAACCTCCGGGCGGGCGGGAACGTGCTGGACGACGCAGCCTGGTGGTACCCCAGCCCGCTGGAGGAGGCCGTCGCGACCGCCGGACACGTCTGCTTCCTCGCCGACGGCGTCACCACCTACGTCGACGGCGCGCCCCTGGAATGACGAAGCCGCCCCGGCCCTGTGCGGGCCGGGGCGGCGGAGCGGCCCGGCGGGAGCGGGCCGGGCCGGGAGACGCGTGAGCCCGGGAGCAGGACGCCTCAACCGTCCCGCTCCCGGGCTCACCGCCTCCTGGGAGGACGCGCGGGTGGTCAGCCCACGGCGTTCTGCGACTCGGGGCTCTTCGACAGCGACGAGGGGTACTTGTCCTTGCACAGCATCACGTGGCCGTGGTTGTCGACGTACCGGGCCGTGACCCAGCGCTCCGGGGCGCCCCGCAGCTTGTACCAGATCGTGTTGCCGCCGATGTTCTGTGCGTTGACCTTGCAGTCCAGGCCGCGGTGCTGGCCCTTCTTGAGCAGGCCCTTCGCGGTGGAGTCGGTGCTCGGGTACTGGCGGACGTTCAGCGCGCTGGCGATGACCGTGCCGTACGGCTTGGCCGGGACCAGGTTGGCCTGCGACTGCTGCTCGGTGGTCTGCTGCCGGTCGGCCTGCTGACCGGGCTGGGCCGGCAGGATGTCGGCCTGCACCGAGCTTGCGCCCAGCAGGGAGCCGCCGAGCAGGAGGGCGGTGGAGGCGGCGAGAACAGGGATGCGACGAGAGAGGCGAGACACGACTCTCGGCTCCTTTCTGTGGATGCATCGGGTGAGACCGCGACAGAGGGAACGCCTGGGAGTGGTCACCCGGATTCGGTGAAATGTGGCATTTGTGATGCCGAGTCGAGATTAGCGGGCTGACGCCCCGTCAGTGCCCATGCCGTCGGACCGGCGTGGCGTGCCCGGGCCTTGGGGTGCCGCGCCGGTTGCGGAGGGTGCGGGAAAGGCGGCGGGGGCCGGTGCGTCGCCGCACCGGCCCCCGGCCGTCCTGCTGTTGGGAATCCCCGGGCCTCCCGGTCCGTCAGCCGCCGGTGGTCTCCTGCGGGCGGCCGCCGTCGAGCGAGGCCATGCGCAGCCGCACGTCCTCCAGCGCGCCGGGGCGTGCGCCCGGAGCGCGCTCGCGCAGGCCCACCAGCGCGGCGCCCAGCTCGCGGGCCGCCGGGACCTCCGTGACCTGGTGCCAGCAGTGGTGCGCCCGGTCCACGGCGCCGGAGACCTCCGGGGACGCGGGGTCCTGCCCGGACTGCAGGCGCGAGGAGGCGGCGTACAGCCAGAGCCGGCAGGACAGCGCCGAGTCGCCTGCTCTGCGGGCGAGTTCGGCCCGGACCTCCAGCCAGTGGACGGCGTCGGGCGAGGTCGGGCCGCCCGCGCGCAGGGCTTCCTGCTCCCAGGTGACGGCCATCGCGTTGGCCTCCCCGTGCCGCCCCTCGTCGGCCGCGCTGAAGACGGCGGTACGGCGTACCGTCCGCTCCTCGGGCGGCTCGGGCGGGGACTGCGGCGGCGGGGGAGCGGGCGGCGTCTTGGCGAACGACACGGGCTGCGGCGCGGGCTGTTGCCGCGGCGCTTCCTGGGGCGTCTTCGCGAAGGACACCGGCTGCGGCGGCGGGGCCTGCGGCTGCGGCGGGGTTTGCGGCGCGGGCTCCGTGGGCGGCGCGGGCCGTGGCGCGGGCTCGGCGGGCGGCACGGGTTGCGGTGCGGCGGGCGGGG
>NZ_JAASAH010000013.1 GCF_012726235.1 Streptomyces sp. HNM0574 | reverse complement strand
CGGCCTCGCCGCGGCCCTCCAGCGCGGCGGCCCGGGCGGACCGGGCGCCTCCGGCAGGCCCGGCGCCGCCCCGCGCGGCCAGGTCTCCGGCGGCACGCGTCCCGCGCTCCCCGGCGCGGAATCCGGCGCCCCCGCCACGAACCTCTTCGGCGACAGCCCCTCGGGCCGCCCGCCGCAGGACGGGAGCGCCCCGAACGCCTCCGGCGTCCCGGCCCCGGCCGTGCCGTCCCCGGGCCGCCCCGGCGAGTCCCGTCCGGCACGCCCCGCCGGCCCCTCCGGCGCCCCGCCGCTGCCCACCCGCAGCGGCCCCGCCGGTGAACTCACCGGCGGCAGCGGCACCCAGGGCCCGTCCGGCGCCACGGCCTCCGGCTCCGGCTCCGCCGGCCCCGGCGACACCGCCGAGATGCCGCAGATCGGCCCCGGCGGGACGGGCCCCGCCGAGCTGACGGAGATCCCGGGCGCCTCCGCCGGACGCCCCGACGCCCAGGGCTCCGCGCCCGCCCCGCGTCCGGCCCCCGAGCAGGACGAGGCGGACGCGGCCGAGTCCGGGCAGCAAGGCCCGGGCGACACCGCCGAGTTCGCGCGCCCCGCCTTCAACACCCCGCGCCCCGGCGAGGGTCCCGACGACATCCCCGGCGCCTCGGCCGGACGCCCCGGCGCCGAGCCCGCCGGGAACGGCCCCGCGGCCGAGGACGCCGACGCCGCGCAGCAGCGCCCCAGCTGGGCCGCCGCGCCCGGCGTCGAGGACGGCCCGCGCGGCCACGACGAGCCCGAGTCCACCGGCGAGTACGCCCGCCCCGGGTACACCGGCGCGACGGCCGGCGGCCAGGACACGGACGGCCACGGCTACCCCGCCCCGCAGGACACCGACCCGGCCGTCCTGCCGGGCAGTGTCGGCGCCGACGCCGTGGACGCCCAGGGCATACCCGTCGGCCCCCCGGCCGAGGCGGACGCACCGACGCCGATCTTCGCGTCGATGGAGTCCAACTGGTTCCGTGGCGGCACCGGTTCGGAAGCACCGCGGCAGGCCCCGTCCGCGCAGGACGGCCCCGCCCCGTACGCACCGGAGCCCTCGCCGACGCAGGCCACCCGCCCCGGCGGGCCGGCCCCCTCCGTCCCGCCGATGCCGCAGCGCCCCACGGCCCGCGGCACCGACAACGGCGCCGCCCCCACCGGCGCCGCCGACACCACCGCACCCCCTGCCTCCGCCCCTTCCGACGAAGACGGAGCGCAGTGGGGCGCCTCCCCGAACGACGAGCGCTGGCGCCGGGCCGAGCAGGTCCGCCAGCCCGCCGCCGGCGGAGTCACGACCTCGGGCCTGCCGCGCCGCGTGCCCCGCGCCAACCTGGTCGCGGGAACCGCACAGCAGCAGTCGTCCGCACAGTCCGGTCCGCAGGTCTCGCGTGCGCCCGACGACGTACGCGGCAGGCTGACCAACCTCCGCCGTGGCATCCAGCAGGGCCGACAGGCCGGCAGTACGGATGGGCGCGGCACAGGCCCCACTTACCAGCAGGAGCGTTAGTTGAGTCCGATGAGCCAGGCGGCGCAGAATCTGAACTGGTTGATCACCAACTTCGTGGAGAACACCCCGGGTGTTTCCCACACGGTGGTGGTCTCCGCCGACGGACTTCTGCTCGCGATGTCCGAGGGTTTCCCGCGCGACCGCGCCGACCAGCTGGCGGCCGTCGCCTCGGGTCTGACCTCGCTCACCGCGGGGGCTTCCCGGATCTTCGAGGGAGGCGGGGTGAACCAGACGGTGGTCGAGATGGAGCGGGGCTTCCTCTTCATCATGTCGATCTCCGACGGTTCGTCACTGGCCGTACTCGCCCACCCCGAGGCCGACATCGGCCTCGTGGGCTACGAGATGGCCCTGCTCGTCGACCGCGCGGGCACGGTGCTCACCCCCGACGTGCGGGCCGAGCTCCAGGGCAGCATTCTCAACTGACCAGCAGCTCCCCCCACATGAGCCACCTCAGTCCGACAGTCGACCTCATGCCTCGCTCGGAGGAGCCATGACCCCGCCGCCCCCTTCTCCCGGCCCGTACGGTGCCGCGAACCAGCACGCGCCGTACGGGGGTGAAGGCGACCAGCCGCTGGTCCGTCCCTACGCGATGACCGGCGGGCGCACCAGGCCGCGCTACCAGCTCGCCATCGAAGCCCTGGTGAGCACCAGCGCCGAGCCCGCGCAGCTGCAGGGACTGCTCCCGGAACACCAGCGGATCTGCTCGCTGTGCCGCGAGGTCAAG
Organism: Streptomyces sp. HNM0574; assembly: GCF_012726235.1. Lineage (GTDB taxonomy): Bacteria > Actinomycetota > Actinomycetes > Streptomycetales > Streptomycetaceae > Streptomyces. The sequence goes on along the minus strand of NZ_JAASAH010000013.1, from coordinate 167,683 downwards.
TCCGTCGCCGAGGTCTCGGCTCTGCTCGCCATACCGCTGGGGGTGGCCCGCATCCTCGTCGCCGATCTCGCCGAGGCCGGAATGGTGGCCATCCACCAGCCCGGCGGCGGTTCCGAGCCCGGTGGCGCGCCAGACGTGACACTGCTCGAAAGGGTGCTCAGTGGACTTCGCAAGCTCTAGCCCGCAGGCGGGCCCGATGACGGGTTACGACGACAGCGCCGCACCCTCCGACGGCCGCTCGACGACCTCCGCGAAGATCGTCGTGGCCGGCGGGTTCGGCGTGGGCAAGACCACGTTCGTCGGTGCCGTCTCGGAGATCAATCCGCTGCGCACGGAGGCCGTGATGACCTCCGCCTCGGCGGGAGTCGACGACCTGACCCACACCGGGGACAAGTCGACCACCACCGTGGCGATGGATTTCGGCCGCATCACGCTGGACGACGACCTGATCCTGTACCTGTTCGGTACGCCGGGTCAGGACCGTTTCTGGTTCATGTGGGACGACCTGGTGCGCGGCGCGATCGGCGCCGTCGTCCTCGTCGACACCCGCCGGCTCGCGGACTGTTTCCCCGCGGTGGATTACTTCGAGAATTCCGGCCTGCCCTTCGTGATCGCGCTGAACGGTTTCGACGGGCACCAGCCCTACGGCCCCGAAGAGGTCCGCGAGGCACTGCAACTGGGCCCGGACGCCCCGATCATCACCACCGACGCGCGGCACCGCGGAGACGCCAAGAGCGCGCTCATCACGCTCGTCGAGCACGCCCTGCTCGCCCGCCTCAAGTAACCGCCCGCGCTCCCGCACCGGCTGAGGATCTGCTGCCCTCCCTCATCGGCCGCAGCCCCAACTGCCCCTTCCCTGCACCGAGTTGACCGCAGGACAGCTGACGTCGACCGGCCGGCCACCCGAAGGCCGTCCGGTGTTCAGCTGTGTTCTTCGCCATGCCGAATCGCCTTCATAACGTTTCGACAGTGAATTCGGCAGCCGCCCAACACGGCTGGCGAGCGCGGCGCTCCACTCTGCGCACAGTTCTCCCTCCTTTTGCTCCGCGACGGTCGCAATGCCCGGTTTTTCGGTGTCCTCTTTCGCGTGCTTCCGGCGTCCCGGGCCGCGGCCGAACTGTTTGGAGCGCACCGCCCGGGCGTGCTGCAATTCCCTGAACTCAGCAGTAACGAACAGCACGTCGCCGGTCGTCGGGGGGCCGCGGGGCGCGTGCCGAGTGCCGAGAGGTGAAGGAGTCGAGTGAGGCGAAGCAAGACGGGCTCTGCTCCGCAGCAGGCCCGGGGAGAGGAGCGGGGTAACTTCACCCCGCCGTCCCGTGCGTCGTCGGCCCCGGGAGGAGGCACCTCGCAGCAGCCGAGAAGTGCCGCCCAGCCGACGGGCGGCACGGGCAGCCGCATGGCGATACGCAACTGGCGGGTGCCCACCCGGCTCAACGCCATTCTTCTGCTCCCCGTCATCGTCGGCCTCATCTTCGGGGGCCTCCAGGTCCAGGACTCCATATCGACCTGGAACGAGGCGGAGGACGCCACGCACACGGCCGAACTGGTCGAGGCGGCGGCCACCTACGGCAACGCCCTGATCGACGAGCGCGACCGCACCGCGGCCCCGCTCCTCGCGGGCGACCGGGACAACCCCGAGGTCGAGCGGGTGCGGGCCGCGACGGACAAGGCGAAGGCCGACTTCGACCGCGCCGTCGACCGGATGCCCGACGAGGACGGCCTGCACCGCCGCCTCGCGGCCTTCCGCAAGCAGGAGCCCAAGCTCGACGACCTGCGGGACGCGGCCTACACCGACCGGCTGCCCGGCGTGAAGACCGAAGAGGGCTACGTCACCATCCAGCACCCGCTGATGGAGTTCGCCAACGAGCTCGGCTTCGGCACCGGCAACGTCACCAGCTACGGCCGCACGGTCTACGCGATCTCCCTGGCCAAGGCCGCGCTCTCGCTCGACCGCGCCCTCGGCACCCACCTGCTCCTGGAGCCCGGCCCCACGGCCAAGGACAAGAAGGAGCAGCTCACCGCGTTCGCGAGCTACGCCTACCTGGAGAACATCGCCCTGGGCGAGTACACCTCCGGCGGGCTCCCCGAGGACGTCGACCTCCTCAAGACCGAGCTGAAGAAGGCCGAGGAGGCCGGCAAGAAGAAGAGCGCGGCCGCGCAGCAGAAGGCCCGCGCCAAGGGCGTCCCCTTCGTCGCGCCGCCCTCGGTCGCCAAGATGACCGACGCCATCGGCACCGGCGCGCGCCCCTCGACGCTGAAGTCGCAGGGCGTCACCGCGAAGACCTGGTTCGCCGCCTCCACCGGCAAGTTCGACGCGTACCGCTCGATCGAGACGGAGCTGGCCGACAAGGCCGTCGCCGAGACCGAGGCGATCGCCGACGACGCCCGCACCGACGCGATCATCATGGGCGTCATCGTGCTGCTGGCCCTGCTCGCCGCGTTCATCCTCGCCGGGATGATGGCCCGCTCGATGAGCCGCAACATGCGCAGCCTGCGCACCGCGGCCTTCGACGTCGCCGAGCAGCGGCTGCCCGAGCTGGTCGACCAGCTCTCGCGCACCGACCCGGGCCGCATCGACACCCGCGTCCGGCCGATCCCGATCGACAGCCGCGACGAGATCGGCGAGGTCGCCCGCGCCTTCGACCAGGTGCACCGCGAGGCCGTCCGGCTCGCCGCCGAACAGGCGCTGCTGCGCGGCAACGTGAACGCGATCTTCACCAACCTGTCCCGTCGTAACCAGGGCCTCATCGAGCGCCAGCTCGGCTACATCACGGACCTGGAGAACAACGAGGCCGACCCGGACCAGCTGGAGAACCTCTTCCGCCTGGACCACCTCGCCACCCGCATGCGGCGGAACGGCGAGAACCTCCTCGTCCTCGCGGGCGAGGAGCCGGGACGCCGCTGGACGCAGCCCGTCCCGCTGGTCGACATCCTGCGCGCCGCCTCCTCCGAGGTGGAGTACTACGAGCGGGTCGAGATCTCCGGTGTGCCGGAGAGCGAGATCCACGGCCAGGTCGTGAACGACCTCGTGCACCTGCTGGCCGAGCTGCTGGAGAACGCGACCTCGTTCTCCTCGCCGCAGACGAAGGTGCAGGTCACCGCGACGCGTCTGCCGGACGGCCGGATCATGATCGAGATCCACGACAAGGGCATCGGCCTGACCGCCGAGGACTTCGCGGACATCAACCACAAGCTGGCGAACCCGCCGGTCGTGGACGCCGCGGTGTCCCAGCGCATGGGCCTGTTCGTGGTCGGCCGCCTCGCGGACCGGCACGGCATCCGCGTCCAGCTGCGCCCCTCGGGCGAGCAGGCGGGCACCACCTCGCTGGTCATGCTGCCCGAGGCGATGACGCACGGCGGTGGCGGCGAGGACGTCGTGGAGGAGGACTTCCACGTCTCCCGCATCATGCAGGAGCAGGCGCCGCTGCAGCCGGCCTACGAGGGCCAGATCTCGGCCGCCGAACTCGGCTTCGACGACTCGCGGTTCGAGGTTCCCGACGACCTCTCGTCGCTCGATCCGGTGAGCCGTTCCCTCGCCCGCGAGGAGCGCCGCGCGGCCCTGGAGGGCGGCGACCCCCAGCAGCAGCCGGAGGGCGGCCCGCACGGGCAGCAGCCCGACGGATCCGGTCACGGCCAGGGCGGTTTCGGCCAGGGTAAGGACGCCTTCGGACCGGGCGGTTTCGGCCAGGGTTCCGGCGCCGACGCCTTCGGCGGGCCCGAGTGGAACGTCCCGCGGCAGGGCCAGGAATTCCAGCCCGCGCAGGACCCGTTCCTGCGCGGCCAGGCCCGCCAGGAGCCCGCGCAGGAGCAGTCCGCACAGCCGGGCCTGCACCTCCCGCGGCGCGACCCGGAGCTGTACCGGGAGCCGCTGCGGGACGCGCCGCGAGCCGTAGCGGAAGATCAGCAGGCGGAGGACGACAGTCCTGAAGCACTGCTTCCGCAGGGCGGGGCACAGTCGGCCCCGCAGCACCACGACCCGTCCCAGCAGTCGTTCTTCGAACAGACACAGGATCCCCAACAGGCCCTGTACGAACGGCAGTACGGAACCCCGGGGCCGGAAGCGGAATCCCTGCCCGGCGTCCACGACGCCGGTCGGGACCGCGTAGGCTTCGACACTCAGGGTCCTTCCCCCAGCGGTTTCCGATCCACGACCGACGCGGGACTCCCGCGCCGTGACCGGGCACGGGGAGCGCAGGCGGAGAACCCGGAGGCGCAGCAGTCAGGCGGGCCCGAGCCGTCCCCGCAGCCCGCGCAGGAGAACCCTGCCGAGCAGACGGGTGCGTTCGGCCTCGGCGGCGGCTGGCGTTCGTCGAACGACGAGCGCTGGAACCGGGCCGGACAGCTGCGCGACCCGCAGGCCGGTGGCGTCACTTCCTCCGGTCTGCCCCGGCGCGTGCCCAAGGCCAACCTGGTCGAGGGCGCGGCGGAGCAGAGCCCGCAGGGAGGACCTTCGGTCTCCCGCGCTCCCGAGGACGTCCGCGGAAGGCTGAGCAATCTGCACCGCGGTGTCCGGCGGGGACGTATCGCGGGCGACGCCAATCAGAATGACCGACAGGGCTTCGGCCCCGGCAGCACCTACGATCAGGAGCGTTAGTGTGAGCCCGATGAGCCAGGCGGCGCAGAACCTGAACTGGTTGATCACCAACTTCGTGGAGAACACCCCGGGTGTTTCCCACACGGTGGTGGTCTCCGCCGACGGACTTCTGCTCGCGATGTCCGAGGGCTTCCCGCGTGACCGCGCCGACCAACTGGCCGCGGTCGCCTCGGGTCTGACCTCGCTCACTGCGGGGGCTTCCCGGATCTTCGAGGGGGGTGGCGTGAACCAGACAGTTGTGGAGATGGAGCGGGGATTCCTTTTCCTGATGTCCATCTCCGACGGTTCGTCGCTCGCCGTACTCGCCCACCCCGAGGCCGACATCGGCCTCGTGGGCTACGAGATGGCACTCCTCGTCGACCGTGCGGGCACGGTTCTCACACCGGATCTCCGCGCCGAACTCCAGGGCAGCCTGCTGAACTAGAGCCACCCACAGGTTCTCAGCCAGCAGACAGGCCGTGCGCATTCGCGTCTGGGCACCATAAGGTGCTCAGACGCGGTGCCTCGCCCAGGAGCTGAAGCAGTACTGGAAGATGTGGCCCGCAAGCCCGTGAGTCGGAGGAGGAGAACGTGGCAACGCCCCCAGGCGGTCCGTCGCCGTACGGCTATGGTCATCAGGACGACATGACCCCGGCCTCCGGCGGGGAACCGACGCACCTGAAGCGCTTCAACTTCCCCTCCGCACCCAGCGAGCACGTGCGGCACCCATCGCAGCAGCCCCAGCAGCAGCCGCAACAGCAGCCCTACGAGCCGCAGTTCGAGCAGCGGCAGCAGCAGCCGCAGGCCCCGCCGCGACGCCACGCCCAGCAACCGCCTCAGCCCCAGCCCCCGGAGTACGGACAGCAGCCCCCCGCGCCCCGCATCCAGCCGGTGCAGCCCGCGCCCGCCCGCCCCGAGCCGGGCGTCGGCGGCCGCAGCGAGCAGCAGCCGCTGGTGCGTCCGTACGCCATGACGGGTGGCCGGACCCGTCCCCGGTACCAGCTCGCCATCGAGGCACTGGTGCACACCACGGCCGATTCCGCCCGGCTGCAGGGGCAGTTGCCCGAGCAGCAGCGGATCTGCCGCCTGTGCTACGAGATCAAGTCGGTGGCTGAGATCTCGGCACTCCTGACCATTCCGCTCGGCGTCGCCCGGATCCTCGTCGCCGACCTGGCCGAGGCGGGTCTCGTCGCCATCCACCAGCCCGGTGGCGACGCGACCACCAGCGACGGCCAGCCAGACGTGACACTGCTCGAAAGGGTGCTCAGTGGACTTCGCAAGCTCTAGCGGCGGCGGCATCGCCGGGGGCTCAGCCCGTTCCACCACCTCCGCGAAGATCGTGGTGGCCGGCGGGTTCGGCGTGGGCAAGACAACCTTCGTAGGCGCCGTCTCGGAGATCAATCCGCTGCGCACGGAGGCCGTCATGACCTCCGCATCGGCCGGTATCGACGACCTGACGCACACGGCGGACAAGACCACCACCACGGTGGCGATGGACTTCGGCCGCATCACCCTGGACCAGGACCTGATCCTGTACCTCTTCGGTACGCCCGGTCAGGACCGCTTCTGGTTCATGTGGGACGACCTGGTGCGCGGCGCGATCGGCGCCGTCGTGCTGGTGGACACCCGCCGGCTGGCGGACTGCTTCCCCGCGGTCGACTACTTCGAGAACTCGGGCCTGCCCTTCGTGATCGCCCTCAACGGCTTCGACGGGCACCAGCCCTACGGCCCCGAAGAGGTCCGCGAGGCGCTCCAGATCGGCCCCGACGCCCCGATCATCACCACCGACGCGCGGCACCGCGCGGACGCCAAGAGCGCGCTCATCACCCTCGTCGAGCACGCCCTGATGGCCCGCCTGCGCTGACCGGCCCGCCGCGCCCCCGCGCGCCCCGAGCCGCACACCCGAGCCCCCGGCCCCGCGCCGGGGGCTCGTCGCGTACCGGGGCCGCGTACGGGGCCGACCGCGCCCGGCCCTGGCGGGGCCTGTGGCCGGGTTTAGGCTTGGATGCCGAATTCCGTAGAGCAACCCAGGTCAGTGAAGGGGCAGCCCACACCGTGCGTATCGCCAGATTCTCCCTCGACGGAAACGTCGCCTTCGGCGTCGTGGAAGGGGACGCGAACACCGAGGGCGGCCCCGTCCTCGACATCATCAAGGGCCACCCCTTCGCCGACTTCGAACGCTCCGGCCAGAAGCTCCCGATGGACAAGGTGCGGATGCTTCCGCCCGTCCTGCCCAACAAGGTCCTCGCCGTCGGCCGCAACTACGCCGAGCACGCCAAGGAGCTGGGCAACGAGGTGCCCGAGGAGCCGGTGGTCTTCTTCAAGCCCTCCACCTCGGTCTGCGGCCCCGGCGACGCCGTGACCTACCCCTCGTTCTCCTCCGAGCTGCACCACGAGGCGGAGCTGGCCGTCGTCATCGGCCGCATGTGCAAGGAGGTCCCGCGCGAGCGCGTGCGGGACGTCGTCCTCGGCTACACCTGCGCCAACGACCTCACCGCGCGTGACGTGCAGCGCACGGAGCAGCAGTGGTCCCGCTCCAAGGGCTTCGACGGCTCCTGCCCGCTCGGCCCCTGGGTGGAGACGGAACTCGACCCGGCCGACCTCGGCCTGATGTGCACCGTCAACGGCGAGCAGCGCCAGCTGGGCCGCACCAGCGAGATGATCCGCTCCGTCGAGGACCTCGTGGTGCACATCTCCGAGGCCATGACCCTGCTGCCCGGTGACGTGATCCTCACCGGGACCCCGGCGGGCGTCGGCCCCCTCAACGTCGGCGACGAGGTCGCCGTCACCATCGAAGGCATCGGCACTCTCACCAACAAGGTAGTCAAGCGTGACTGACGCGACCCCGACCCCGACCAGCGACGTACGGGTTCGGTTCTGCCCGTCCCCGACCGGCAACCCCCACGTGGGCCTGGTCCGCACCGCCCTCTTCAACTGGGCCTTCGCCCGCCACCACGGCGGCACCCTCGTCTTCCGGATCGAGGACACCGACGCGGCGCGCGACTCCGAGGAGTCCTACGAGCAGCTGCTCGACGCCATGCGCTGGCTCGGCCTGGACTGGGACGAGGGCCCCACCGCGTTCCACGACGGCACCGGCGAGCCGGTCGGCCCGCACGCCCCGTACCGGCAGTCGCAGCGGATGGACATCTACCGCGACGTCGCCGGGAAGCTGCTGGACAGCGGCCACGCGTACCGCTGCTACTGCACCCCGCAGGAGCTGGAGGTACGCCGCGAGACCGCCCGCAAGGAGGGCCGCCCCTCCGGCTACGACGGCGCCTGCCGCGAGCTGACCGCCGAGCAGACCGCCGCGTACGAGGCGGAGGGCCGCACCCACATCGTGCGCTTCCGGATGCCCGACGAGCCGATCACGTTCACCGATCTGGTGCGCGGCGAGATGACCTTCGCGCCGGAGAACGTCACCGACTACGGCATCGTCCGCGCCAACGGCGCCCCGCTGTACACCCTGGTGAACCCGGTCGACGACGCGCTGATGGAGATCACCCACGTCCTGCGCGGCGAGGACCTGCTCTCCTCCACGCCCCGGCAGATCGCGCTCTACCGCGCCTTCGCCGAACTGGGCATCGGCAACGGCACCGTCCCGAGCTTCGGGCACCTGCCGTACGTGATGGGCGAGGGCAACAAGAAGCTCTCCAAGCGGGACCCGGAGTCCTCGCTCAACCTCTACCGCGAGCGCGGCTTCCTGCGCGAGGGACTGCTCAACTACCTGTCCCTGCTGGGCTGGTCGATCTCCGAGGACCGCGACATCTTCTCGCTCGACGAGATGGTCGCCGCGTTCGACATCGGGGACGTCAACGCCAACCCGGCCCGCTTCGACCTCAAGAAGGCCGAGGCGATCAACGCCACGCACCTGCGCGAGCTCCCCGTCGCCGAGTTCGTCGCGGCCTGCGAGCCGTGGCTGAACGCCCCGCACGCGCCGTGGGCGCCGGAGAAGTTCGACCGCGCGGCCTTCGAGGAGCTGGCCCCGCTCGCGCAGACCCGTCTGACGGTCCTCTCCGACATCACCGCCAACGTCGACTTCCTCTTCCTCGACGAGCCGGTGGAGGACGAGAAGTCCTGGCAGAAGGCGATGAAGCCGGGCGCCGCCGAGCTGCTGGCCACGGCCCGCGAGAAGCTCGCCGAGGCCGAGTGGAAGGCCGAGCCGCTGAAGGACGCGGTGCTGGCCGCGGGTGAGGCGCACGGGCTGAAGCTCGGCAAGGCCCAGGCGCCGGTCCGCGTCGCCGTCACCGGACGCACGGTCGGCCTCCCGCTCTTCGAGTCGCTGGAGGTCCTCGGCCGCGAGCGCACCCTGGCCCGGGTGGACGCCGCGATGAAGAAGCTCGCGGAGTAACCCTCCCGTTCACCGGCACAAGGGGCCGGGCACCGCTCACGAGCGGCGCCCGGCCCCTTCGCCGTCCGCGGGGCGCCCTGCGGACGTACGAGCCGTCCTGTGCGGGTACGTGGGCGCCTGCGCGTGGACGTGGGTGGCCGGGGCGCGTACGAGGGCGCTGCGGGCCGTGGGCGGGAGTGTGCGGGGCGCTCGCGGCTGGGCGCGGTGCCCGCGTGGCCAGTTGGGGTGTGCGGGAGGTGGTGGCCGTGCGCCGGCGGCCGGTGCCGGAGGGGGTGACGGGTGGTGCGGAAGGGGTGCTGTGGCCTCCTGCGGAACCCGTTTTGGTGCTCGGGCCGCGATCGGGTAATGTTTTCCACGTCGCCGAGGGGACGGGCCGAAAAAAGGCCCCGCACCGAGGCGGTCACCCGGAGAAGATCCCCGCAGAGCATGTGGGTGGGGATTGAATCTTGGTGGGCTATGGTGTAATTGGCAGCACGACTGATTCTGGTTCAGTTAGTCTAGGTTCGAGTCCTGGTAGCCCAGCTTCGATCTTTCTCTTTGCAAGATCGATGCCCCCGTTGTGTAGCGGCCTAGCACGCCGCCCTCTCAAGGCGGTAGCGCCGGTTCGAATCCGGTCGGGGGTACGGATCCTCTCAAGGGATCAGCAAGAGGCCCCCGTTGTGTAGCGGCCTAGCACGCCGCCCTCTCAAGGCGGTAGCGCCGGTTCGAATCCGGTCGGGGGTACTCGGTCGAGAAGGCCCCTCGCGAAAGCGGGGGGCCTTCTTCGTGCGCGCGGACGCCCCGCGCCCCAGGGAGCGCCCGGCGCGGGGGACTTCACTCCTGGCCGGACCGACTCCCGCCCCCGAAGCGCCGGTTGGACTCCTCCGCCTCCGCCAGCCGCCGCAGGCTCAGCAGCACCGGTTCGTACAGCACCGTGCAGGCCACGGCGGCCTCGATGCGCGCGTCCGTCGTCTCCAGGCTCTCCACCAGGTCCAGGTCGCTCACCGCGATGTCCGCGGCGGCGCGCGCGTACGGCATCAGGCTGCCGAGGTCGCAGGGGTAGCCGAGCCGGTGCAGTCCGGCGACGGCGCGCAGCAGCATCCGGTACGCGGGGGAGGCGGGGGCGAGGTCCCAGCCGAGCCGGGAGACCAGCTCACGGGCGGTCTCGGCGGCCGCGGCCGCGGAGACGTCGTTCCCGGGGTCCGTGGATTCCTTGCCGTGCGGGAGGGCGTTCACGGCCGCTCCGAGGCGGGAGTCCAGATCCCGGGAGCCGTCGTCGACGGCGGCGAGCACCTCGCGGGCCGTGCTGACCGGGAGGCCGCCGACCTGGATCAGTGCGCGGACCAGCCGGAGCCGGCGCAGGTGATTTTCGTCGTACTCGGACTGCGTCGCGCTGACGCGGCGTCCGGGCGGGAGCAATCCCTCGCGGAGGTAGTACTTGATTGTCGCGGTCGGTAGTCCGCTGTGTTCGCTGAGTTCTGCCAGCCGCATTTCTCGCCGCTCTTTCCGCTTTTCCGTCCGAGTTTCCCGGAAGGTGTTGCGTATCACCTCGGATAGGAGCACTATCCAAGCATGGATAGTGACGCTATCCAAAGGCTTGAGGAGGTGCGGAACCATGGGTGCGACGACGGTGCACGCGGGGCGGACGACCGCGGACGTGCAGGGGGACGTCGTGGTCTTCCTGATCGGGATGCGGATCAACAGGCTGAGCGCGCCGCGCAGTTGGGTGCCGGTCTTCCGCGCGATGCCGCGCATGCTGCGGGAGCTGGCGCGCGACGAGGACAGCGGGCTGCTCGGCTACCGGCTGACGGGGCTGCCGCCACGGGAGTTCGCCGTCACGCAGTACTGGGAGTCGCGGGAGAAGCTCTACGCCTACGCGGCGGACGCGGAGCGTGAACACCGGCCAGCCTGGGCCGAGTTCAACCGCCGCGCGCGCAACGGCGCGGGACACGTGGGGATCTGGCACGAGACCTACGTGGTGCCGGCGGAGCGCTGCGACACCCTGTACTCGGACATGCCGGCGTACGGGCTGGGGGCCGCGCACGGTGTCCGGCCGCTGACGAAGCGTGGCGCCGCGCGTAGGTGACGAACGCAACGGCGGAGCCCCGGCCGGCCGAACTGCCGCGTGGTGCGGGTGAGTTCGCCGGGCCGGGGCTCCGTCGCTCGGGTGCGCGTGGGGCGCGTCAGGTGGTGCGGCGCAGGGACTCGCTGAGCCGCGCCGCGGCGTCCACGATCGCCTGGGCGTGCATCCGGCCCGGGTGGCGCGTCAGCCGCTCCATCGGGCCCGAGACCGAGACGGCGGCGACGACGCGGTTCGAGGGGCCGCGTACGGGCGCGGAGACGGAGGCGACGCCCGGCTCGCGCTCGCCGGTGGACTGGGCCCAGCCGCGGCGCCGTACGCCGGAGAGCGCGGTGGCGGTGAACCGGGCGCCCTGCAGGCCGCGGTGGAGCCGCTCGGGCTCCTCCCAGGCCATCAGGACCTGGGCCGCCGAGCCCGCCTTCATCGGCAGCGTCGAGCCGACGGGGACGGTGTCCCGCAGGCCGGAGAGCCGCTCGGCGGCGGCGACGCAGATGCGCATGTCGCCCTGCCTGCGGTAGAGCTGCGCGCTCTCGCCCGTCACGTCGCGCAGGTGCGTGAGCACCGGCCCGGCGGAGGCGAGCAGGCGGTCCTCACCGGCGGCGGCGGCCAGTTCGCCGAGCCGGGGGCCGAGAATGAAGCGGCCCTGCATGTCACGGGCCACCATGCGGTGGTGTTCGAGGGCGACCGCGAGCCGGTGCGCCGTAGGGCGCGCGAGCCCGGTGGCCGCGACCAGCCCGGCGAGGGTGGCCGGACCGGACTCCAGAGCGCTCAGCACGAGCGCGGCCTTGTCGAGAACACCGACGCCACTAGAGTTGTCCATGCGTCGATACTCGCGTCTCACAGTATGAAACGCAAGTTCACATCGGCGCGGAACCCGCCACGCTGTAGAGGCGATCCCCACCGGACGCCGGGGATCCGGTGGGGTAATGGATCTCGACATGTGGTCGGCATCGCCGCCGACCGGAGGGAAAGCGATGGGACGGACACTCGCTGAGAAAGTCTGGGACGACCACGTCGTCACGCGCGCCGAGGGCGAGCCGGACCTTCTCTTCATCGATCTGCACCTGCTGCACGAGGTGACCAGCCCGCAGGCGTTCGACGGCCTCCGGAAGGCCGGCCGCGCGGTCCGGCGCACGGATCTCACCATCGCGACCGAGGATCACAACACACCGACCCTCGACATCGACAAGCCCATCGCCGACCCCGTCTCCCGCACGCAGTTGGAGACGCTGCGCGCGAACTGCGCCGAGTTCGGCGTCCGGCTGCACCCGCTGGGCGACGTCGAGCAGGGCGTCGTCCACGTCGTGGGACCGCAGTTGGGGCTGACGCAGCCCGGCATGACGGTGGTCTGCGGGGACTCGCACACCTCCACGCACGGCGCGTTCGGCGCGCTCGCCTTCGGCATCGGCACCAGCCAGGTCGAGCACGTCCTGGCCACGCAGACGCTGCCGATGGCGCCGTTCCGCACGATGGCCGTGACCGTCAACGGCGAACTGCCCGAGGACGTCACCGCGAAGGACCTGATCCTCGCCGTCATCGCGAAGATCGGCACCGGCGGCGGTCAGGGCTACGTGATCGAGTACCGCGGCGAGGCCGTCGAGAAGCTCTCGATGGAGGCGCGGATGACGATCTGCAACATGTCCATCGAGGCCGGTGCCCGCGCGGGCATGATCGCCCCGGACGAGACCACGTTCGCCTATGTCAAGGGCCGCGCGCACGCCCCCGAGGGCGCCGACTGGGACGCGGCCGTCGCGTACTGGAAGACGCTGCGCACCGACGAGGACGCCGCGTTCGACCACGAGGTCGTCATCGAGGCGGACGAACTGGCCCCGTTCGTCACCTGGGGCACCAACCCCGGCCAGGGAGCCCCGCTCTCCGCCGACGTGCCCGACCCGGCGTCCTTCACCGACTCCGGCGAGAAGTACGCCGCGGAGAAGGCCCTGGAGTACATGGGCCTCACCGCGGGACAGAAGCTGCGCGACGTCTCCGTGGACACGGTGTTCGTCGGCTCCTGCACCAACGGCCGTATCGAGGACCTGCGTTCGGCCGCCGCGGTGCTCGACGGACGCCAGGTCGCCGACGGCGTCCGGATGCTGGTCGTCCCCGGTTCGGTACGGGTGGCGCTGCAGGCCGTCGAGGAGGGCCTGGACAAGGTGTTCACCGCGGCGGGCGCCGAATGGCGGCACGCGGGCTGCTCGATGTGCCTGGGCATGAACCCCGACCAGCTCAAGCCCGGCGAGCGCGCCGCCTCCACCTCGAACCGCAACTTCGAGGGCCGGCAGGGCAAGGGCGGCCGCACCCACCTGGTCTCCCCGCAGGTGGCCGCGGCGACCGCCGTCATCGGCCGCCTCGCCTCGCCCTCCGACCTGTCCGAAGCCGCACAGCCCGCGGGAGTCTGAGAGTCATGGAAGCCTTCACCACACACACCGGCCGGGCCGTGCCGCTGCGCCGCAGCAACGTCGACACCGACCAGATCATCCCGGCCCACTGGCTGAAGAAGGTCACCCGCGACGGTTTCGAGGACGGGCTCTTCGAAGCCTGGCGCAAGGACGGGGACTTCGTCCTCAACCAGCCCGCGTACCAGGGCGCCACGGTCCTCGTCGCCGGGCAGGACTTCGGCACCGGCTCCTCGCGCGAACACGCCGTGTGGGCCCTGCAGAACTACGGGTTCAAGGCCGTCATCTCGTCCCGCTTCGCGGACATCTTCCGCGGCAACTCCCTGAAGAACGGCCTGCTGACGGTCGTCCTGCCGCAGGAGACCGTCGAGCGGCTGTGGGCGCTGACCGAGTCCGACCCGACCGCCGAGGTGACCGTCGACCTGGTGCGGCGGAAGGTCCTCGCGCAGGGCGTGGAGGCCGACTTCGACCTCGACGAGAACGCACGCTGGCGTCTGCTGGAGGGTCTGGACGACATCTCCCTCACCCTGAAGAACGAGGACGCCATCGCCGGTTACGAGTCCGGACGAGCGGCGTTCAAGCCCCGGACACAAGCCGCTTGAGCCCAGCTCAACGGCCCGCGGCAGGCCGCGGATGAAGCGCCCCCCGTCACCGGTGACGGGGGGCGCTTCACGTGTGTTGAGGCCCCGCGAAGCGACAACTCGCCCTAGATGGCACAATCTGTGCATGGAACGCGACGGTCAACTTGAGCTCTACGACCGGCTCGCCGCCCGCTTGAAAGAGGCGCACACCAGGGTGCGTCAACTGCAAGTCCCGGAGGGCGTACGGGTGGCGCTCACGAGGAAGCTGCTCGTCATCACGGCAGCTTCAAAGCACGATCTCGCCGCGGCGGAGCGGCGTCTTGGCAGGTTGATGGCCGACATCGACGCGGGCCGGTACCCCGACCCGGAGTCCGGTGCGGGCTCTGACACGAGTACGTGACGGGGCAGTTCATTGCGACACAAGGGTGATTCGCCCGTTTCGTATTTGATTTGCGGTATATATCTGCCTAGCGTGCGAAAAAGCTGGAACGCATTCGTTCCTGTAATGCCTCCGAAGGGGAAGACGTGAACAAGGCGCAGCTCGTCGAAGCAATCCAGGACAAGCTCGGTGGACGGCAGCAGGCCGCGGACGCCGTCGATGTCGTACTCGACGCGATCGTTCGTCAGGTCGTCTCCGGTGAGCGGGTCTCCGTCACCGGCTTCGGCTCGTTCGAGAAGGTCGACCGCCCGGCGCGGTACGCCCGCAACCCGCAGACGGGGGAGCGGGTGCGGGTGAAGAAGACCGCGGTGCCCCGCTTCCGCGCGGGCGCGGGCTTCAAGGAGCTGGTCGCCGGCACGAAGAAGCTGCCGAAGAACGACGTCGCCGTGAAGAAGGCCCCGAAGGGCAGCCTCTCGGGTGGCACTTCCACGAAGAAGGCGGCGACGAAGAAGGCCGCGGCGAAGAAGACCACCGCCAAGAAGGCGACCGCGAAGAAGGCCCCGGCGAAGAAGGCGGCAGCCAAGAAGACCACCGCCAAGAAGACCACGGCGGCGAAGAAGGCGGCGACCAAGAAGACCGCGGCGGCGAAGAAGACGACCGCGAAGAAGGCCCCGGCCAAGAAGGCTCCCGCCAAGAAGACCACGGCGGCGAAGAAGACCACCGCCAAGAAGGCCCCCGCCAAGAAGACCACGGCGAAGAAGGCCCCCGCGCGCAAGACCACCGCGCGCAAGACGACCGCCAAGAAGACCACCGCGCGCAAGCGCTGAGGCCGGGGCGGGCCCCGTCACGGGGCCGTCCCCCTCCCGATACGCGGTACCCACAGCGCCGGGCCGGGCTCCCCTTCAGGAGCCCGGCCCGGCGGGCGTGTGTGCGGGGTGCGTCAGAGCGTCTGGAGCGTGATGAACGTGACGCGCCGCGCGTCGCCCTCGCCCTCCACCTCGATCCGCACCCGCTGGCCCACGCGCAGCAGTCGCAGCCCGCCCGCGTCGAACGCGGCGGTGTCGAACGGGAGGGGCGTTCCGTCGTCGAGCAGCACGCTGCCGGAACGCGTTTCGGGGTCGTAGGTGTACGAGGTGGCCTGCATACCCGGAAGCCTAGAGGACACGCAGCGGGCGGTGAACGGGCCGACTCCCAGGCGCAGAGCGGCCACCAGGTCCTCCCCGGTGTCCACGTCCCGGCGCACGCTCTCGACCGACTCGGTGCCGCGCAGTGCGATCTCGGCGGCGCCCGAGGCGCGGTGCGCCTGCCGGGACGGGCCGCCGAAACGGGGGCGCAGCGGGACGCCGGGCAATGCGGTGAGCAGGGTCGTTCCTATTCCGGCAGCGTCGGCGAGAAAGGCCCGCCGGTAATTCCCGGCGTAATTCAACGTCCGTTCCAATTCCGCCGGACGGAGCGCGGGAAGATCCGCGTTGAGCGCCGCCACCGCGGCGTCCGGCGCGGATTCCCGTACGGCGCGGGCCCCGTGGGCCAGTGCCGGATTGAGGCCGCTCGCGGGGAGGTCGGGCACGATGCGGGCGCCCAGCGCGCCCAACACCCGTGCCGCGCGCGGATCGTCCGTGACAACTGCCACATCCCGTACGGCCGCGCACGTCAGCGCGGCCCGCACGGTGTCCTGTGCGAACGCCAGCGCGAGCCGCTGCCGCGCCGCGTCGCCGGTGGCCCCGGCGAGCCTGCTCTTGGCGCGTACAAGGGGTTTCAGCGGCACGACGAGGCTCCACGCCTGTGGCGCGGAGCGGGAACGCGGTACTGACTTCGCCGGCATCGCCGACCATTCTCGCCTGCTGCCGGGGCGACGCATCACGCCCGGGGTTACGGTGTGCACGACAGACGGAGACGGACAGTGTGCTCGACAAGGTGCCGGGCCGGGGGCGACACTGCCCGACGCCGTACGGGGGGATCGCCCCGCGCGGTTGTCGAACAGGCAAGAGGAGATGGTGTCCGGGTGTCCCGCCGCAGAATCGGCTTCTGGTACCGCCTGGCCGCGGTTCTGGCGAAACCGCCGCTCATAGTGTTGTTCAAGCGGGACTGGCGGGGAACGGAACACATCCCGGCCGACGGTGGATTCATCACCGTCGTGAATCACAACTCCTATCTCGACCCGCTCTCCTACGCGCACTATCAGTACAACACCGGGCGCGTACCGCGATTCCTGGCGAAGGTCGGGCTCTTCCGCGACGGATTCGTCGGCGCCGTCATGCGCGGCACCGGACAGATCCCCGTCTACCGTGAGTCGGCCGACGCCGTCGGCGCATTCCGGGCCGCCGTCGACGCCATCGAACGCGGTGAATGCGTCGCCTTCTACCCCGAGGGCACCCTCACCCGCGACCCCGAAATGTGGCCGATGGAGGGCAAGACCGGCGCCGCCCGCGTCGCCCTCCTCACCCGGGCACCGGTGATCCCCGTCGCGCAGTGGGGCGCCAACCACGCGATGCCGCCGTACGCGAAGCGGAAGAAGATCCGGCTGCTGCCGCGCAAGACGCTCACCGTGCAGGCGGGCCCGCCCGTCGACCTGTCGGAGTTCTACGACCAGGAGCCGACGGCCGCCGTGCTGCGCGAGGTCACCGACCGCATCATGGACGCGATCACCGCCCAACTCGCCGACGTACGCGGCGAGGAGCCGCCCGCCGAGCGCTACGACCACCGCAGGGCCGTCGCCGCGAAGCGGCAGCGGGCCGGCGGCACGGCGGTACGGGACGAGCGGGACGAACAGCGGGACGAACAGAGCGAACAGGCGCGGAACGCGGAGCGGCCCACGGGCGGCACCGCCGCCGCCGAGGGAGAGAAAGCGTGACCAAAGCCGCCGTATTCGGCACCGGATCCTGGGGCACCGCCTTCGCCATGGTGCTCGCCGACGCGGGCTGCGAGGTGACCCTGTGGGGCCGGCGCAGCTCCGTGACCGACGCGGTCAACGAGCGGCACGTCAACCCCGACTACTTCCCCGACGTCGAACTCCCCGCGAACGTCACCGCGACCACCGACCCGGCCGAGGCCGCGCGCGGCGCCGAGTTCACCGTGCTGTCCGTCCCCAGCCAGACGCTGCGCGCCAACCTGGAGGCGTGGACGCCGCTGCTGCACCCCGGCACCGTGCTCGTCTCGCTGATGAAGGGCGTCGAACTGGGCACGGCGCAGCGGATGAGCGAGGTCGTCTCCGAGGTCACCGGCGTCGGCCCGGAGCGGGTCGCCGTCCTCACCGGGCCCAACCTGGCCAAGGAGATCGCCACCCGGCAGCCCGCCGCCTCCGTCGTCGCCTGCGCGGACGAGAGCGTCGCCCAGCGGCTCCAGGCGGCCTGCCACACCCCGTACTTCCGCCCGTACACCAACACCGACGTCGTCGGCTGCGAACTCGGCGGCGCGGTCAAGAACGTCATCGCGCTCGCGGTCGGCATCGCCGACGGCATGGGGCTCGGGGACAACGCGAAGGCCTCGCTGATCACCCGCGGTCTCGCCGAAACCACCCGGCTCGGGCTCGCGATGGGCGCCGACGCGCACACCTTCGCCGGACTGGCCGGGATGGGCGACCTGGTGGCGACCTGCTCCTCGCCGCTGTCCCGCAACCACACCTTCGGCACCAACCTCGGGCGGGGCATGACGCTGCAGGAGACGATCGCGGTCACGAAGCAGACCGCGGAGGGCGTCAAGTCCTGCGAGTCCGTACGGGAACTGGCGCGCAGGCACGGGGTGGAGATGCCGCTCACCGAGACGGTGGTCGCGATCGTGCACGACGGCAAGCCGCCGCACGTCGCGCTCAAGGAGCTGATGTCGCGCAGCGCCAAGCCGGAGCGTGCCTGACACGCGCCGCCCACGGCGTTCCGGCTCCTGACGCACTTGGGACCAACAGGTAAAGTCGACGCGTTATGAGCAGCCAGAGCCCCTCACGCAAGCCCCGTGTCGCCGTGGTCTTCGGCGGACGCAGTTCCGAGCACGCGATCTCCGTCGTCACGGCGGGCGCCGTCCTCGGAGCCATCGACCGATCCGCGTACGAGGTGCTGCCCATCGGCATCACCCGGGACGGGCGCTGGGCCCTGACGGCCGACGACCCCGAGCGGATGGCGATCGAGGACCGCCGCCTCCCCGACGTACGGGAGCTCGCCGACTCCCCGACGGGCGGCGTGGTCCTGCCCGTCGACCCCGGCAGCCGCGAGGTGACGTACAGCGAGCCGGGCACGGTGCCCAAGACGCTCGGCGAGGTCGACGTCGTCTTCCCCGTGCTGCACGGCCCGTACGGCGAGGACGGCACCCTTCAGGGGCTGCTGGAGCTGTCGGGTGTGCCCTACGTCGGCGCGGGCGTGCTCGCCTCGGCGGTCGGCATGGACAAGGAGTACATGAAGCGGATCTTCACCTCCTTCGGCCTGCCCGTCGGCCCGTACGTCACGATCCGGCCGCGCGAGTGGGAGGCCGACCCGGGCGCGGCCCGCAAGAAGGTCGTCGACTTCGCCGGTGAGCACGGCTGGCCGGTGTTCGTGAAGCCGGCGCGGGCCGGTTCGTCGATGGGCATCACCAAGGTCGACGACATCGGCGGGCTCGACGAGGCGATGGAGG
Organism: Streptomyces sp. HNM0574; assembly: GCF_012726235.1. Classification (GTDB taxonomy): domain Bacteria; phylum Actinomycetota; class Actinomycetes; order Streptomycetales; family Streptomycetaceae; genus Streptomyces. The sequence continues at coordinate 148,748 of NZ_JAASAH010000013.1, read as the reverse complement.
AGGCGCGGCGGCACGACCCCAAGGTCATCGTCGAGTCGCTGCTGCGCGGGCGCGAGATCGAGTGCGGTGTCCTGGAGTTCGAGGACGGGCCGCGGGCCAGCGTCCCGGCCGAGATCCCGCCGGTGAGCGCGCACGACTTCTACGACTTCGAGGCCAAGTACATCGACTCGGCCTCCGGTGTGGTGCCCGCCCCGCTGACGCCCGAGGAGACGGAGCGGGTGCGCGAACTGGCCGTCCGTGCCTTCGAGGCGGCGTCCTGCGAGGGGCTGGTCCGCGCGGACTTCTTCCTCACCGAGGACGGCGAGTTCGTCATCAACGAGATCAACACGATGCCGGGCTTCACGCCCATCTCGATGTTCCCGCGGATGTGGCAGGAGAGCGGGGTCAGCTACCCCGAGCTCGTCGACCGCCTCATCCAGCAGGCCCTCTCCCGCCGCACCGGCCTGCGCTGAATTCCCGCCCGGATGCCGGGTCCGGAGCACTCCGGGCCCGGCATCACGCGGTGGTGGCCCCGCTCGCGCGGGTGCCGCGGGCGCCGGGGCCGTGAGCCCGCGCCGGGTGCGCGCTGCGGTCCGCCGCCGTCGGTCAGTTCTTGTCCGGGACGCTGTCGCGGACGGCCTTCGCCAGGTCGACGAGGGCGCCCGTCTCGGGCGCGTACGCGCCGGGGACGGTCAGTTCGACGTTCGCCCTGCGGTCGGTGGTCGTGAAGCGGTAGCCGTCCTCCCGCTCCTCGATGAGCCAGGAGACGCCGTTGACTTCCGCTGCCTCCGTCGTCGGGTTGTAATGTTCACTGCCGGGCGTGAGGACCTCGGGCCGGGGCACTCCGCAGCGGAGTTCCACGGCCGGATCACCCCACGCGGCCGTGTACTTCGACTCGGGATCGAGCGCGTTCCGGTCCTGTCCGGTGACGCGTTCCGGCAGCCGCTCGTGGAGCGCGCGGCAGTCGGCCGCGGCCCTGCCCGAGGGCTTCGGATCGGACGGCCCCTCGCCGGTGGCGGAGCAGCCGGCCAGGACGAACGTGGCGAGGGCGGCCAGGGATACGACGGGTGCCCGGCGGGTCGCAGTGCTCACCGGGCGAGCATAGCCGGGGGCTAGATATGGACCACGGGGCAGGTCAGGGTGCGCGTGATGCCCTCGACCTTCTGCACCTTGGCGACGACCAAGCGTCCCAGCTCGTCCACCGTGTCGGCCTGGGCACGCACGATCACGTCGTACGGACCCGTCACGTCCTCGGCCTGGAGGACGCCGGAGATCGCGCCGATCACCTCGGCGACCGTCGAGGCCTTGCCGACCTCGGTCTGGATCAGAATGTACGCCTGTACCACGGAACCTCCAGGGCGGCTACGAGGATTCACGGGTGGGGGGATCATGGGGGGTGCGACGCGTCACGGTACCGCGCGGTCGTACCCGCGGGGGAGACCCGCACCGCGGACGGCTTCCGGGATCGCCGGGAGCGGCCACGTGGTGACGGCGTAATGATCACGGCGGAGTGATCACGCAGAGGCTGATACGCGAAAGGGCGAAGTGATGCAGGATCTGAGCGGGGGCCACCCCGGGGGGCGTCCCCGTACCCCGGGCACGGTCGGAGAGCTCGGAGAGTTCGGTCTGATCCGGGAGTTGACCTCCCGCCTGACCACGACCCCCGCCGTGCGTATCGGTCCCGGCGACGATGCGGCGGTGGTCGCGGCGCCCGACCGCCGCGTCGTCGCCAGTACGGATGTACTGCTGGAGGGCAGGCATTTCCGCCGCGACTGGTCTACAGCGTACGACGTGGGAAGAAAGGCCGCAGCGCAGAACATGGCGGACATCGCGGCCATGGGCGGCGTGCCCACGGCCCTGCTGCTCGGCCTCGTCACCCCCGCCGAACTCCCCGCCAACTGGCCGACGGAGCTGATGGACGGCATCCGTGACGAGGCACAGGTCGCCTCCGCCGCGGTGGTCGGCGGCGACGTCGTCCGCGGGGACGTCATCACCGTCTCCATCACCGCGCTCGGTGACATGCGCAACCAGGATCCCGTGACCCGCTCCGGCGCGCGCCCCGGCGACACCGTCGCCGTCACCGGCTGGCTGGGCTGGTCGGCGGCCGGACACGCGGTGCTCTCCCGGGGGTTCCGCTCGCCGCGCGCCTTCGTCGAGGCGCACCGGCGGCCCGAACCGCCGTACCACGCGGGCCCGGCGGCCGCCGCGCTCGGCGCCACCGCGATGACGGACGTCAGCGACGGACTCATCGCCGACCTCGGGCACATCGCGGAGGCCAGCAAGGTCCGGATCGACCTCAGCTCGTGCCGGCTCGACGTCCCGGCGCAGATGTCCGACATCGGCCAGGCCGTCGGCGTCGACCCGCTGCACTGGGTGCTCACCGGCGGCGAGGACCACGCGATCGTCGCCACCTTCCCCGCCGACACCAAACTCCCCGCCCGCTGGCGCAAGATCGGCGAGGTCCTCGCCCCGTCCGCGCTGCCGTACGTGACGGTCGACGGCGCACACTGGGACAAGGCGGGCGGCTGGGACCACTTCGGCGACGACCCGGACGCCTGACCGCTTCCGGGGCGCTCCCGCACGGGAGTTGACGGCGCGGGGGCGGGCGCCGGGGCGCGGGGGAGTGCCGTTACCTTCGTGCGTATGAACAGCCCCGCGCACCAGAAGACCGCGCCGCCCCGAGTGCTCACCGTCGCCGGAAGCGACTCGGGCGGCGGCGCCGGAATCCAGGCGGACCTGAAGACCATGCTGGCCCTCGGCACGCACGGCATGAGCGTCGTCGCCGCGGTGACCGCGCAGAACTCCCTTGGCGTGCAGGGCTTCTGGGAGCTTCCGGCGGAGGCCGTCACCGCCCAGTACCGCAGCGTGGCCGACGACATCGGCGTCCAGGCGGTGAAGACCGGGATGCTCGCCTCGGCCGGGCTCGTCGAGACCGTCGCCGGGCTGCTCGCGGGGACGGCGGCGCCCGTGGTCGTCGACCCCGTCGGCGTCTCCAAGCACGGTGACTCGCTGCTCGCCGCCGAGGCGCTCGACTCCGTCCGCAGCAAGCTGCTGCCCGCCGCCACCGTCGTCACGCCCAACCTGGACGAGGTGGCCCAGCTCACGGGCGTCCGCGTCGCCGGCGAGGCGGACATGGCCGAGGCCGCCGAGGCCGTCCTCGGGTACGGGCCGCAGTGGGCGCTGATCAAGGGCGGTCATCTGGCGGGCGACGCCGTCGACCTGCTCACCGACGGCACCGAGTCGCACTGGCTGCGCGCGCCCCGTCACGACAACCGGCACACCCACGGCACCGGCTGCACCCTCGCCAGCGCCGTCGCCGCGTACCTCGCCCGCGGACTGTCCGTCCCGGCGGCCGTGACGGCGGCCAAGGAGTACGTGACGGGCGCCATCGCCGCGGGCTTCCCGCTCGGCGCCGGCCTCGGGCCCGTCGACCACGGGTGGCGGCTGCGGCACGGGGAGTGAACCGGGCCGCTTCGTCACTCAGCGCAACTGGCCGGTGGCGGTGGCCCGTTGTGCGGGCACAGCAAAAAGCCGGCCCGCTGACGCGGACCGGCTTTTCGGCAACCGGCTCGGTGGCGCGCTGCGTTACGTCAGCGCGCGACCTTGCCGGCCTTGATGCACGAGGTGCAGGCGTTGAGGCGCTTCGGCGTCCCATCGACCACGACACGCACCCGCTGGATGTTCGGGTTCCAGCGACGGCGCGTGCGACGGTGCGAGTGGGAGATGTTGTTGCCGAAGGTCGGCCCCTTGCTGCAGACGTCGCAGTTGGCAGCCACGGGTCACTCCAAAGACTTCAGATGCACTTACGGAAAATCCCGGCGGCGCGGGATCAGAGATTCCGGCAGTGCCAGGCAGGTAATGACGCCTGATAAACATCAGGCAACCGGAGCAGCATACAACGGCCGCTCACGAACAGCGAAACTAGCACGGTCCGGGCGACCCCATCCGCCCCCACCCCCTGTACGGGCACGGCCGCACGGCTAGCCTTCGGGCAGCCGATCCGGCTGCCGTCCCGCCCGCCGCACAGGAGGTCCCACGTGCCGCAGCCGATCGACCCCGCCACCGTGAGCGCCTGGTGCGGGCTCGCGCTCGACGCGCTGCGCGCCGGGCGCGAGGAGATCGACGCGATCAACGTCTTCCCCGTGGCCGACGGAGACACCGGCACCAACCTCCTCGGCACCCTCGAAGCCGCCTCCCGCACCCTCGCGGACGCGCCCGCGGCACCCGAGGACCCCGGCCCGTCCCACGCCCTGGACCTGCTGGCCCGCGGCGCCCTCCTCGGCGCCCGCGGCAACTCCGGCACGATCCTCGCCCAGCTGCTGCGCGGCGCCGCCGACGCCCTGCGCGAGGAGACCGGGGACGCCAAGGACGGCGCCCCGCACACCCCCGCCCCCGAGTTGCTGTGCCGCGTCCTGCGCCGCGCCGCCGACTCCGCGTACGCCGCCGTGGCCCGCCCCGTCGAGGGGACGATGCTCACGGTCGCGGACGCGGCGGCCGAGGCCGCTGCCCGGGCCGCCGACGGCGACGTGACCGACGTCGCGCGGGCCGCGTACGAGGGGGCGCGCGCCGCGCTCGCCGAGACCACGGGGCGCCTCGACGCGCTGCGCGCCGCGGGCGTCGTCGACGCGGGCGGCGAGGGGCTCGTGCGCATCCTCGGCGCCCTGGTGGGCGGGGCCGTCGAGACCCGGCCGGCCGGTACCGCCGCGCGCCCGGCGCTCGGCGGGGAAGGCGCGCCCGGCGGCCCCGCGTACGAGGTGATGTATCTCCTCGACGAGGCCGACGACGAGGCGGTGCGCACCCTGCGCGCCGCCCTCGACGCGCTCGGCGACTCGCTCGTCATCGGCGGCGGCGACGGCCTGTGGAGCGTCCACGTGCACACCGACGACGCGGGCGCCGCCGTCGAGGCGGGCATCGGCGCGGGCCGCCCGCACCGCGTCCGCGTCACGTACCTGGCGGCCGGGGACGGCGGGACGCCGTGCGGGCAGCCGGAGACGGCGGCCCCCGAGGCCCGGGCCGCCGGAACCGCGGGCTCCGGGGTGCGGCGCGCGGTGGTCGCCGCCGTGCACGGCGAGGGGCTGGCCCGGCTGTACGAGGAGGCCGGCGCGTACGTCGTCCGGCTGCCCGAACCGGCGTCGGGGGACCCGGCGCCGCTGCTCGGCGCCGCCGGGGAGGCCCGCGCCGCCGGGGCGCGGGAGATGGTGCTGCTGCCCAACGGCGGCGAGCTGCACGCGGCCGCGGCACGCGCCGCCGAGGAGGCACGCGCGCGGGGCCTGCGCGTCGCCGTCATCCCGACCCGCGCCGCCGTGCAGGGCCTCGCCGCGCTCGCCGTGCACGACGCCGGACGCGCCTTCGACGAGGACGTCGTCGCGATGACCGCCGCCGCGGGCGCCACCCGGTACGGCGAGGTGACCGTCGCCGAGCACCGGTCCTGGACGACGGCGGGCATCTGCCAGGCCGGGGACGTCCTCGGGCTGGTCGACGGCGACGTGGCGGTGATCGGCACCGGCGTCGCCGAGGTCGCGGCCGAGGTGCTGGAGCGGATGCTCGCGGCGGGCGGCGAACTCGTCACCCTCGTCCTCGGCGAGCGCTACCCGGCGGGGCTCGCGCGGCGGCTGGAGGGGCAGGTGCGGCGCGGCCACCTCGCCGTCGACACGGTCGTCCACGAGGGGCGCCAGCCCTCGGCCCCGCTGCTCGTCGGCGTCGAATGACGGCGCGACGACCGCGGGACGGGGGCGCCCGGCGCCGGTGCGGCCCGGGCTGTCGGTGCCATGGTGTGCAATGGGGGACGTGCCAGCGCTCGAAGAACCCCTGACAAAAGTCGTCGGCGGCCAGACCGCGAAGGTGATGGCCGAGCGGCTCGGCCTGCGTACGGTCGGCGACCTCCTGCACCACTACCCGAGGCGGTACGAGGAGCGCGGCCAGCTCACCCAGCTGTCCGACCTGCCCCTCGACGAACACGTCACCGTCGTCGCGCAGGTCGTGAAGGCCACGGCGCACACGTACAACCGGGGCCGGGGCAAGCGCCTGGAGGTCGAGCTGACCGACGGGTACGGCAGGCTCCGGCTCGTCTTCTTCGGCAAGGGCATCCACAAGCCGCAGCACGAACTCCTGCCCGGGCGGCACGCGATGTTCGCCGGCAAGGTCAGCGTCTTCAACCACCGCCTGCAACTCGCGCACCCGCAGTACGAACTCCTCGGCAAGGACGGCGCCGAGGAAGAGGTCGACGCCTTCGCGAACCGGCTGATGCCGCTCTACCCGGCCTGCGCCCAGCTCGCGTCCTGGCAGATCGCCCGCTGCGTGCAGACGGTCCTCAGCTCCATGGAGGCCACCGGCTGGAGCGGCCTCGTCGACCCGCTGCCCGCCGCCGTCCGCGAACAGCGCCAACTGCTCCCGCTGCCCGAGGCGTTCGAGAAGGCGCACCGGCCGCGCAGCCGCGCCGACCTCGCCGACGCGCGGGCCCGGCTGAAGTGGGACGAGGCGTTCGTCCTCCAGGTCGCCCTCGCCCGCCGCCGCCTGGCCGACGACGAACTCCCCGCCGCGCCCCGCGTCCCCGTCGAGGGCGGGCTGCTCGACGCCTTCGACGCCCGGCTGCCGTTCACGCTCACCGACGGCCAGCAGCACGTCAGCCGCGAGATCTTCGCCGACCTCGCCACCGAACACCCCATGCACCGGCTGCTCCAGGGCGAGGTCGGCTCCGGCAAGACGCTGGTCGCGCTGCGCGCGATGCTCGCCGTCGTCGACGCGGGCGGCCAGGCCGCGATGCTCGCGCCCACCGAGGTGCTCGCCCAGCAGCACCACCGCTCGGTCACCGAGATGATGGGCGAGCTCGCCGAGGCGGGCATGCTCGGCGGCAGCGAGGCCGGCACCAGGGTCGTGCTGCTCACCGGCTCCATGGGCGCCGCCGCGCGCCGCAAGGCGCTGCTCGAACTCGCCACCGGCGAGGCCGGGATCGTCATCGGCACCCACGCGCTCATCGAGGACAAGGTCGGCTTCCACGACCTCGGCCTCGTCGTCGTCGACGAACAGCACCGCTTCGGCGTCGAGCAGCGGGACGCGCTCCGCGCCAAGGGCAAGCAGCCCCCGCACCTCCTCGTCATGACGGCCACGCCCATCCCGCGCACGGTCGCGATGACCGTCTTCGGCGATCTGGAGACCTCCGTCCTCGACCAACTCCCCGCCGGACGCTCGCCGATCGCCTCGCACGTCGTCCCCGCGCGGGACAAACCGCACTTCCTCACCCGCACCTGGGAGCGCGTCCGGGAGGAGACGGAGGCGGGCCACCAGACGTACGTCGTCTGCCCCCGCATCGGCGACGAGGACGACGCCCGCGGCGCGGACACCGAACTCCCCGGGGACGCGGCGGAGGACGAGGCCGACTCCCCGGACGGCGAGGAGAAGCGGCCCCCGCTCGCCGTCCTCGACATCGCCGCGCAGCTCACCGCCGGACCGCTCGCCGGGCTGCGCGTCGAGGCGCTGCACGGCCGCATGGCGCCGGACGCCAAGGACGAGGTGATGCGCCGCTTCGCCGCCGGCGAGGTCGACGTCCTCGTCGCGACGACGGTGATCGAGGTCGGCGTCAACGTCCCCAACGCCACCGCCATGGTGATCATGGACGCGGACCGCTTCGGCGTCTCCCAGCTGCACCAGCTGCGCGGCCGCGTCGGCCGCGGCTCGGCCCCCGGGCTGTGCCTGCTGGTGACGGAGGCACCGGAGGCGGGCCCCGCGCGCTCCCGGCTGGACGCCGTCGCGGGCACCCTCGACGGCTTCGAGCTCTCCCGCATCGACCTGGAACAGCGCCGCGAGGGCGACGTCCTGGGCCAGGCCCAGTCCGGCGCCCGCACCTCGCTGCGGATGCTCACGGTCGTCGAGGACGAGGACGTCATCGCCGCCGCCCGCGAGGAGGCCACCGCCCTCGTCACCGAGGACCCGGACCTGGAGAAGCACCCCGAACTCCGCACCGCCCTGGACGCCCTCCTCGACGAGGAACGCGAGGGTTACCTCGACAAGGGGTGACCGCCCTCCCCGGCCGCCGGACGCGTCCCGACCGCCCGCGTGCAATGCTCGATCACCTGGGAACGTTCCCAGCTGCCCGGAACCCACCACCGACGAAGGACCTCGCCCCATGACCCGCGTGATCGCCGGTACCGCAGGCGGCCGACGGCTGACCGTCCCGCCCGGCACCGGCACCCGCCCCACCTCCGACCGCGCCCGCGAGGGGATGTTCTCCAGCTGGGAGGCGCAGTTGGGCGGCGCGGGCGCCTGGCGCGGGCTCCGCGTGCTCGACCTGTACGCCGGCTCCGGCGCCGTCGGCCTGGAGGCGCTCTCCCGCGGCGCGGCGCACGTCCTGCTCGTCGAGGCGGACGCCCGCGCGGCCCGCGTCGTCGCCGGGAACATCCGCGCGCTCGGCCTGCCCGGCGCCGAACTCCGCACCGGCAAGGCCGAACAGATCCTCGCCGGCCCGGCCCCCGCCGAGCCCTACGACCTCGTCTTCCTCGACCCGCCGTACGCCGTCACCGACGACGATCTCCGCGAGACACTCCTCACACTCCGTACCCGGGGCTGGCTGTCCGAGGACGCGCTGGCCACCGTGGAACGCAGCACACGAGGCGGCGAGTTCACCTGGCCCGAGGGTTTCGAGGGACTGCGGTCCCGTCGTTACGGCGAGGGCACGCTCTGGTACGGTCGCGCCGCCGTCCGGGAAGTTACTCCCGCGTCATGACCAGACCTGCCGGGGCCGCCCCCCGGGCCCCCGAATGTCCGGAGAGCGAGGAAGAGCCAGTGCGCCGCGCAGTCTGTCCAGGGTCCTTCGACCCGATCACGAACGGGCATCTCGACATCATCGGACGGGCCTCCAAGCTGTACGACGTCGTGCACGTCGCCGTCATGATCAACAAGGCCAAGCAGGGGCTCTTCTCCGTCGAGGAGCGGATGGAGCTCATCCGCGAGGTCACCGCCTCCTTCGGCAACGTCGAGGTCGAGGCGTTCCACGGGCTGCTCGTCGACTTCTGCAAGGAGCGCGACATCCCCGCGATCGTCAAGGGCCTGCGCGCCGTCAGCGACTTCGACTACGAGCTGCAGATGGCCCAGATGAACAACGGGCTCTCCGGCGTCGAGACCCTGTTCGTGCCGACGAACCCCACCTACAGCTTCCTCTCCTCCAGCCTGGTCAAGGAGGTGGCGACCTGGGGCGGCGACGTCTCGCACCTGGTCCCCGAACCCGTGCACCAGGCCCTGGCCGGGAAACTCCGCGCCGCCTGAACCCCCGCCCCGCGCACGGGCGTTCGCCCTCGCGGCTGTCTTGCCCGGGCCCCCTGGCCGTACAGTCGGCCCCGTGGACGTATCGCAGAAACTCGACGAGATCGTGGCGGCCGTCAGCGGTGCCCGCTCGATGCCCATGTCGGCCTCCTGTGTGGTGAACCGGGCCGAACTGCTCGCCATGCTCGAAGAAGTGCGCGAGGCGCTGCCCGGCTCCCTCGCCCAGGCGCAGGAACTGCTCGGCGGCCGCGACCAGATGGTCGCCGAGGCCAGGACCGAGGCGGAGCGGATCATCGACTCGGCCCGCACCGAACGTGAGTCGATGGTCTCCGGCACGGAGGTCGCGCGCGGCGCCCAGGAGGAGGCCGACCGCATCCTCGCCGCCGCCCGCAAGGAGGCCGAGGAGGTCCGCGCCGAGGCCGACGACTACGTCGACAGCAAGCTCGCCAACTTCGAGGTCGTCCTCAGCAAGACCATCGGCTCCGTCGAGCGCGGCCGCGAGAAGCTGCTGGGCAGCGGCCCCGGCGCCGAGGAGTGGAACGAGCAGTTCGCCGCGGACGCCCCCGAGCGCACCGCCGACCCGCAGGAGCTGCGCGAGCGCGCCGACTCCTACGTCGACGCCCGGCTCGGCTCCGTCTCCGCCGTCCTCGCCAAGACCCTGGAGGCCGTCGGCCGCGGACGCCGCACCCTCCAGGGCCACCAGCCGGCCGACGAGCTCGGCGCCCACCTCTCGGCCCAGGACGGCGACGACCCGCGCCTGCACACCAGCGACGCGGACTACCTCGCCGACCTCGCCTCCATCGGCACCCCCGTCGCCCCCGAGCCCGCACCCCAGGACCCGTACGGCCGTCCCGCGCCCCCGCAGGGCTTCCCCGCCTACCCGCCCCCGGCCCAGCCCGCGGCGGCGGCCGCCCCCGACCCGTACGCGGCCCAGCAGGTCCCGGGCTTCCCCGAGCAGCCCCCGGCGGGCCAGATGCCGCAGCCCCCGGCCCAGCCCGTGTACGACCCGTACTACGCGGGCCAGGATCCGTACGGCTACCAGGGCCAGGACCCGTACTACGCGCAGCCGGACCCGTACTTCGGGGAGCAGGCGGTGCAGCAGGCCCAGCAGGGCTACGCCCCGGGCGGCTATCCGGCCCAGCAGCAGCCCCCGCAGCTCGACGAGACCAGCCTCTTCGACACCAGCATGATCGACATCAACCAGGTGCGGCAGTACGAGCAGGAGCAGGGCTTCGGCCGCTGACGCCGGGCGCGCGGGCCCGCGTCCCGGGCCCGCCGCCCACGATTGGGCCGAGAGCGCGGCGTCCAGTATCCTGGCTCCTCGGTCACGCGTACCTCAGCGATGACGGCTGCCCGGAGGCAACAGGACCGGACAGCCCCAGCCGTAGAAAGCAGGAAGCCCTGAACGCCCAGCTCGACCATCGGTCCCCGCTCGTGTTCGATACACGCGAGCTGGGGCGGCAGCCTGGTGCGATGAAGCGGCTCTCCCGCACGGTCGATTCCCCCGGGGATCTCGGCACCGAAGTCATCGCGGTGCCGGACGACGCGTCGATCGAGATCGAGCTCCGTCTCGAGTCGGTCATGGAAGGGGTACTTGTCACAGGTACCGCCCATGCCCCGCTCAAGGGGGAGTGCGTAAGGTGTCTGGAGCCGCTTTCGCAGGAATGCGAAGTGGAATTCCAGGAGATGTTCTCCTACCCCGACGCCGACGACCGGAGCCACGAGAACGTGGACACCGGCGACGACGCCGAGGAGGAGGGCCCGCTCTACCTCGAGGACGACCTCTTCGACCTCGAACCCGTGCTGCGGGACGCGGTGGTGCTGTCACTGCCGCTGCAGCCGGTGTGCCGGGAAGACTGCCCCGGTCTGTGCCCCGACTGCGGGGCGCGGCTGGCGGACGACCCGGATCACCACCATGAGGAAGCCGTCGACATCCGTTGGGCGGCATTGCAGGAACTCGCCTCGTCCATGAAGGACGACGAGAAGGACGTGCCCCGCGACGGCGGGGATGACTCACAGGAGAAGTAGCCGTGGCTGTTCCGAAGCGGAAGATGTCGCGCAGTAACACGCGCCACCGCCGGTCGCAGTGGAAGGCTGCGGTCCCGAACCTGGTGAAGTGCGAGCGCTGCCAGGAGCCGAAGCAGCAGCACATCGCGTGCCCGAGCTGCGGCACCTACAACAAGCGACAGGTCCTCGAGGTCTGATCGGCGGGTGACAGGCTCCATGTCAGACGCCCGTACGCCTGGAAACACCTCCCGCCGCGGCGGGGGTGCCACGGCACCGGCGGATCTGGTGGACTCGGCCTCGTCCCACACGCTTCTGGAAGGGCGGCTCGGCTATCAGCTCGAGTCCGCCCTTCTGGTGCGTGCGCTGACGCACCGCTCGTACGCGTACGAGAACGGCGGCCTGCCCACCAACGAGCGCCTCGAATTCCTCGGCGACTCCGTCCTCGGGCTCGTCGTTACCGACACGCTCTACCAGGCCCACCCCGACCTCCCGGAGGGGCAGCTCGCGAAGCTGCGCGCCGCGGTGGTCAACTCGCGCGCCCTCGCGGGCGTCGCGCGGGGGCTGGACCTCGGCGCCTTCATCCGGCTCGGCCGCGGTGAAGAGGGGACCGGAGGCCGGGACAAGGCCTCGATCCTCGCCGACACCCTCGAAGCGGTCATCGGCGCGGTCTACCTCGACCAGGGGCTGGACGCGGCGAGCGAGCTGATCCACCGGCTCTTCGACCCGCTGATCGAGGAGTCCTCCAACCTCGGTGCAGGACTGGACTGGAAGACCAGCCTTCAGGAACTGACCGCGGCCGAGGGCCTCGGCGTCCCCGAGTACGTGGTGACCGAGACGGGTCCGGACCACGAGAAGGTCTTCACTGCTGCCGCCCGCGTCGGTGGTGTCGCGTACGGCACCGGCACCGGCCGCAGCAAGAAGGAAGCAGAACAGCAGGCGGCGGAGACCGCCTGGTGCGCCATCCGCTCCGCGGCGGACGAGCGCGAGAAGAAGTCCGCCGCCGGTGGCTCCGGGGTGGCAGCGGGTTCCTGACCCGCGGCGCCCCGGCCCGCGGGCCGGACGACGTACACAGCGGCACCGCACCGGTCCCGTTCCCGCACCCGGGGACGGGACCGGTGTCGTCGCGGGGTGCGACCCTTGGCCGTGTGACGCCGCCGCGCCCGCGCGCCGTGCGGTGTCCCGAGCAACCGAGGAGAGACGTGCCCGAGCTGCCCGAGGTCGAGGTCGTACGCCGGGGCCTGGAACGCTGGGCCGGCGGCCGCACCGTCGACGAGGTCGAGGTGCTGCACCCCAGGTCGGTGCGCCGGCACCTCGCGGGCGGGGAGGACTTCGCCGCCCGGCTCCGGGGCCGCCCGCTCGGCCCGGCCCGCCGCCGAGGCAAGTACCTGTGGCTGCCGCTGGGTGACGAGGGCAGCTCCGTGCTCGCGCACCTCGGCATGAGCGGCCAGCTGCTCGTCCAGCCCGCCACCGCGCCCGACGAGAAGCACCTGCGCATCCGCGTCACCTTCGACGACCCGGAGGGCGGCGAGCTCCGCTTCGTCGACCAGCGCACCTTCGGCGGCCTCTCCCTCCACCCGGACACCCCGGGCGGGCTGCCCGACGCGATCGCCCACATCGCCCGCGACCCGCTCGACCCCGAGTTCGACGAGGCCGCCTTCCACACGGCGCTGCGGCGCAGGCGTACGACGGTCAAGCGGGCGCTGCTGGACCAGTCCCTGGTCAGCGGCGTCGGCAACATCTACGCGGACGAGGCGCTCTGGCGCGCCAAGCTGCACTACGACCGCCCCACCGCGACCCTCACCCGCCCCCGCAGCACCGAACTCCTGGGCCACGTCCGGGACGTGATGAACGCGGCCCTCGCCGAGGGCGGCACCAGCTTCGACAGCCTGTACGTCAACGTCAACGGCGAGTCCGGCTACTTCGCGCGCTCGCTCGACGCGTACGGGCGGGAGGACGAGCCCTGCCGCCGCTGCGGCACGGCCGTGCGCCGCCGCCCGTGGATGAACCGCTCCAGCTACTTCTGCCCCCGCTGCCAGCCGGCCCCGCGCGTCCGCCGCGGCTGACCGCGTTCAGAAGCCGAAGTCCTGCGTCCACCAGGGGCCGCCCTCGGCGAGGTGCACGCCGACGCCGAGGGTGCGGTAGTCGCAGTTGAGGATGTTCTCCCGGTGCCCCGGGCTGTTCATCCAGGACTCCATCACGGCCTCGGCGTCGGCCTGTCCCCTGGCGATGTTCTCGCCGCCGAGGCGGGGTATGCCGAGCGCCTCGGCCCGGTCCCAGGGGCTCTTGCCGTCGGGTGTGGTGTGGCTGAAGAAGTCCCGCTCGGCCATGTCCGTGCTGAACTCCCGTGCCAGGCGGGCGAGTCCGGAGTCGGCCGTCACGGCCTTGCAGCCCGCCTCGGCCCGCTCCTCGTTGACCAGCCGCAGCACCTCCGCCTCGACCCCCTTCGCCGGACCGGACGTCCCGCCGTCCCCCGCGGGCGAGGCCGGTGCGCCGCCCCCGCTCGCGGAACCGCCGCCGCGCTCCCCCTCATCGGCCCGCTGTGATGGATCAGTTGCGGATGGTGACGGACTCGCCTCCGCGGAGGCCGAGCCCCCGGACGACGAGGGCTTCGCCGTCTCCCCGCGCCCGCCCGGCCGGTCCGCGCCGTCCTCCGCGTCCCGTCCGTCCCGCTGCGCGTCGGCGGAAGCGGAGGCGGAGGAGCCGGAGGGGGAGGGGAGGGCGCGCGCCTCGGTGTCCGCCGGGCCGTCGGCGCGGACGCGTTCGCCGGTGTCCTGGGTGCCGCCGGGTGAACCCGGCCCGGGTATCAGCCCCGAGGCCACCGCCACCGCGCCCATCGCCACCACGGCCGAGGCGCCGGCCAGCCCCGTCCGCAGCGGCGCCGGCACCCGCCTGCGACGCGGGCCGTCCGGCACCCCGGAACCGCCCGGGTCACCGTCGACGGCGGGCGGGGGAACGGGAGTTGGGGTGACGCGTCGGTGGCGGCCCATCTCGGCTGTCCTCACATGGCTCGGCGTTGCACGGTCGTCACAACCCACACCGGAAACCCATGAACGTGGGGGTTGTTGGTGCGGGACTGTACGGCATGGCGGAGGACTCCGATGTGTTCGTCGGAGAATTGTCCGGATAGCGTTCCCGGTGCGCCCGCGGCACCAGCCGCCGGGCGCCCGGCACGCGGTGAACAGGAGCGGACCAGCGGTGACAGCGGCAGCCACGACGGCAACGGACGTACGGGACCCCGGCACGCCGACGCGGATGACGGCCTGGGTGCGCGGCCACGTCCAGGGCGTCGGCTTCCGCTGGTTCACCCGCGCCAACGCACTCCGCGTCGGCGGCCTGGAGGGCTTCGCGGTCAACCTCGGTGACGGACGCGTGCAGATCGTGGCCGAGGGGGAGCGGCAGCACTGCGAGCGGCTCCTGGCGTGGCTGCGCGAGGGCGACACTCCCGGGCGGGTGGACGGTGTGACGGAAATCTGGGGCGAACCACGCGGAGGCTACGACGGCTTCGCGATTCGGTGATCCACATCGGTTGCCATCCAGGCCGTGGCGTGGAAGGCTGCCGCCACGAGTCAGCCACAGAAGATCGTTACCGCTTCCCCACCGGCTGCCGACTCCGGCGCTGAGCGCCGTTGAGCCGCGGCAGGCCGGGCCTGTGGGGTGTGATCGTGTTGACCGTCCAACTATTTGGTGAGACTCTGGAATCCCCGCGCACCTGGGCTGTTTGGCCCTGAGGAAAAGTACAGAGCAGACACTGCGGGTGCGATTTCCCTCGACCCACCACCGCTTCGGTCGCGGTCATTCAGTGTGGAGGACCTTCCATCATGGCAAAGGCGCTTCTCGGTTACGTCGGCGGTTCTGACCCCCGAGTCCTCGCCGAGATGCGACGGCTTCAGCAGCGCGTCCAGGACCTGGAATCCGAGCTCGTACGGATGCAGGCCGAGAACGACGCGCTGTCGGCCGCCGCCCGGCACGACTCGGTGCTTGATGTCGACAGCATCGACGTATCCAAGGCGGAGCCCGTCCTCACCTGACCTGCCCGCATGGGCCGGATCAGGTGCTGACACCATCCGTCCGAGGAAATCTGCGAGGGACGCCACGGCGTCCCTTCGTCATTTCGGATCCGCCTCTCCCCGCTGTGTCCTGAGGTGTGTGCTGCCCGGTCCGGCTTACCGTCTGATGTGCCCTGCACCTTCATCGGTGAAACCGGAAGCGACGAGTAGAGTCCGACGCCGTGCACCTCAAGAGCCTGACACTGCGAGGCTTCAAGTCCTTCGCCTCCGCCACGACCCTCCGCTTCGAGCCGGGGATCACCTGCGTCGTCGGACCGAACGGCTCCGGCAAGTCCAATGTCGTGGACGCGCTCTCCTGGGTCATGGGGGAGCAGGGAGCCAAGTCGCTGCGCGGCGGCAAGATGGAGGACGTCATCTTCGCCGGCACGACCGGGCGGCCACCGCTCGGCCGTGCCGAGGTGTCCCTCACCATCGACAACGCCGACGGCGCGCTGCCCATCGACTACGCCGAAGTCACCATCACGCGGATCATGTTCCGCAACGGCGGCAGCGAGTACCAGCTCAACGGTGACACCTGCCGACTGCTCGACATCCAGGAGCTGCTCTCCGACTCGGGCATCGGCCGTGAGATGCACGTCATCGTCGGACAGGGCCAGCTCGACGGCGTGCTGCACGCCGACCCGATGGGACGCCGGGCCTTCATCGAGGAGGCCGCCGGTGTGCTCAAGCACCGCAAGCGCAAGGAGAAGGCGCTGCGGAAGCTCGACGCGATGCAGGCCAACCTCTCCCGCGTACAGGACCTGACGGACGAACTGCGGCGCCAGCTCAAGCCGCTGGGGCGGCAGGCCGCCGTCGCGCGCCGCGCCCAGGTCATCCAGGCCGACCTGCGGGACGCCCGGCTGCGCATCCTCGCCGACGATCTCGTGACGCTGCGCGAAGCGCTCCGCGAGGAGGTCAAGGACGAGGCCGCGCTGAAGGAGCGCAAGGAGGCCGTCGAGGCGCGGCTGAAGGAGGCGATGCGGCGCGAGGCCGATCTGGAGCAGCAGGTACGGACGCTGACGCCCCGTCTGGAGCGCGCCCAGCAGACCTGGTACGAGCTCTCGCAGCTGGCCGAACGCGTCCGCGGCACCGTCGGGCTCGCGGAGCAGCGGTTCCAGCACGCGTCGGCCGGGCCCGAGGAGGAGCGGCGCGGCCGCGATCCGGAGGACATGGAGCGGGAGGCCGCCCGGGTCCGTGAGCAGGAGGCGGAACTGGAGGCCGCGCTGGAGGCCGCGTCGGACGCGCTCGACGAGACGGTCGCCCACCGGGCCGAGCTGGAGCGCCAGTTGCGGGACGAGGAGCGGCGGCTGAAGGACGCGGCCCGCGCCATCGCCGACCGGCGCGAGGGCCTGGCCCGGCTGCGCGGGCAGGTCAACGCCGCGCACGGGCGGGCCGCTTCGGCCCAGTCCGAGATCGACCGGCTGGCCGCCGCGCGGGACGAGGCGCAGCAGCGGGCGACGGAGGCGAAGGCCGAGTACGAGGCGCTGGAGGCGGAGGTCGGCGGTCTGGCCGAGGGCGACGAGGAGCTGGCCGCGCGGCACGAGGAGGCCAAGGCGCAACTCGCCGACGCCGAGGCCGCGCTGGCCGCGGCCCGCGACGCCGCCACCGCCGTCGAGCGGGAACGCGCCGCGACCGCCGCCCGGCGCGAGGCGCTCGCCCTGGGCCTGCGCCGCAAGGACGGCACGGGCGCGCTGCTCTCCGCGGGCGACCGGCTCACGGGGCTGCTCGGCCCGGCCGCCGAACTGCTGACCGTCACCCCGGGGTTCGAGGTCCCGGTCGCCGCCGCGCTCGGTGCCGCCGCCGACGCGGTCGCCGTCGACGGGCCGCGCGCGGCGGCCGAGGCGATCCGGGTGCTGCGCAAGGACGACGCGGGCCGCGCGGCGCTGCTGCTCGGCGGCTCCGCCGAGGAGGCGGACGGGGCCGACGCCGGAGGGGACGGGAGCCTGCCGCGGTCCGCGGCCGGGCTGGTCGGCGGGCCCGCCGAACTGCTGCCCGCCGTACGGCGGCTGCTGCGGGACGTCCATGTCGTCGAGTCGCTGGAGGAGGCCGTCGCGTTCGTCACGCACCGGCCGGGCGCGACGGCGGTGACCGTCGAAGGGGATCTGCTCGGGGCGCACTTCGCGCAGGGCGGCTCCGGCGGGGCGCCGAGTCTGCTGGAGACGCAGGCCGCCGTGGACGAGGCGGCGGCCGAGCTGGAGCGGCTGGCCGCGCGGGCCGAGGAGGCCGAGGCGGCGCAGGAGAGCGCGCGGCAGCGGCGTACGGAGTGTGCCGCGGCGCTGGAGGAGGTGGCCGCGCGCCGGAGCGAGGCGGACCGGGCGAAGTCCGAGACCGCAGGCCGGCTGGGCCGGCTCGGCGGGCAGGCACGGGCGGCCGAGGGCGAGGCCGAGCGGTCGGCGAAGGCCGTGGCGACGGCGCGGGAGGCGCTGGAGCGGGCCACCGCCGAGGCCGCTGAGCTGGCGGAACGTCTCGCCGTCGCGGAGGAGGCCGACGAGGCGGAGGACGACGAGCCCGACACCTCCGTACGGGACCGGCTCACCGACGAGAGCGCGCAGGCGCGGCAGACGGAGATGGAGGCGCGGCTCCAGGTCCGTACGCACGAGGAGCGGGTCCGTTCGCTCGCGGGGCGTGCGGACTCGCTGGACCGGGGCGCGCGCGCCGAGCGTGAGGCGCGGGCGCGTGCGGAGCAGCGGCGCGCGCGGATGCGGCACGAGGCGGAGGTCGCCGGTGCGGTGGCGGACGGGGCGCGGCAACTGCTCGCGCACGTCGAGGCGTCGGTGGAGCGTGCGCGGCAGGAGCGCGAGGCGGCCGACGCGGCGCGCGCCGAGCGGGAGCGCGCGCTGAAGGAGGAGCGGAACGCGGGCCGCGAGCTCAAGGACGAGCTCGACAAGCTGACGGACTCGGTGCACCGGGGCGAGGTCATCGGCGCCGAGAAGCGCCTGAAGATCGAGCAGTTGGAGACCAGGGCGCTGGAGGAGCTCGGGGTCGAGCCGGCGGGGCTGGTGGCCGACTACGGTCCGGACGTGCTCGTTCCGCCGTCCCCGCCGGCGGAGGGCGAGGAGCTGCCCGAGGACCCGGAGCATCCGCGGAACACGCCCGTCCCCTTCGTCCGGGCCGAGCAGGAGAAGCGGCTGAAGGCGGCGGAGCGCGCGTACCAGAAGCTGGGGAAGATCAACCCGTTGGCGCTGGAGGAGTACGCGGCGCTGGAGGAGCGGCACCAGTTCCTCGGCGAGCAGCTGGAGGACCTGAAGAAGACCCGCGCCGATCTGCTGCAGGTGGTGAAGGAGGTCGACGAGCGGGTCGAGCAGGTCTTCACCGAGGCGTTCCACGACACGGCGCGGGAGTTCGAGGGCGTCTTCGCGCGGCTGTTCCCCGGCGGCGAGGGGCGGCTGGTGCTGACGGAGCCGGACTCGATGCTGACGACGGGTGTCGACGTGGAGGCCCGTCCGCCGGGCAAGAAGGTCAAGCGGCTCTCGCTGCTGTCGGGCGGGGAGCGGTCGCTGACGGCGGTGGCGCTGCTGGTGTCCATCTTCAAGGCGAGGCCGAGCCCGTTCTACGTGATGGACGAGGTCGAGGCGGCGCTGGACGACACCAACCTCCAGCGGCTGATCCGGATCATGGAAGAGCTGAAGGACTCCTCGCAGCTGATCGTCATCACGCACCAGAAGCGGACGATGGAGGTCGGCGACGCGCTGTACGGGGTGTCCATGCAGGGCGACGGCGTCTCCAAGGTCATCAGCCAGCGTCTGGCGTGACGTTCGTCCCGCCGCGGGCCTCTTCCCGGGGTACTTCACAGCTTGAATGCGCCTGACGAAGGCGTCGGTTCCGTACTGGTTGAACGCGTGACGTACTCCCTATTGACTTCGGGACTTGAAGGCATAGTCTCGGCATCGTCACTTTTACCTTCAAGCGGTGGCGCGGGTCCCTGTGGTCCACCCCGAAGGCGACGAACCGATCCCGGCAGCGACGCCGGGAAACGCAGGAGAGCACCTTGACCACTACCGCGCAGGTGACGCAGCCGGAGGCGGGCGCAGCGCCGACTCCGATCGGCCGCGTCGTCTTCATCGCCGCAGCCGCAGCCATGGGCGGCTTCCTCTTCGGTTACGACAGCTCCGTCATCAACGGCGCTGTCGAGGCCATCCGCGGCCGCTTCGAGATCGGGTCCGCACTGCTCGCGCAGGTCATCGCCGCCGCGCTGATCGGCAGTGCGATCGGCGCCGCCGTCGCGGGCCGAATAGCCGACCGGCTCGGCCGCATCCTCGTCATGCGGATCGCCGCGCTCCTCTTCATCGTCAGCGCCATCGGCTCCGCGCTGCCCTTCGCCCTGTGGGACCTGGCCATGTGGCGGGTCCTCGGCGGCGTCGCCATCGGCATGGCCTCCGTCATCGGCCCGGCCTACATCGCCGAGGTCTCACCGCCCCGCTACCGCGGCCGGCTCGCCTCCTTCCAGCAGGGCGCGATCGTCCTCGGCATCGCCGTCTCCCAGCTCGTCAACTGGGGCATCCTCAACCTCGCCGGGGGCGACCAGCGCGGCACGGTCGCCGGGCTGGAGGCCTGGCAGTGGATGCTCGGCATCATGGTGCTGCCCGCCGTCGGCTACCTGGTGCTCTCCTTCGTCATCCCCGAATCGCCCCGCTTCCTCATCTCCGCCGGGCGCAGCGCGCAGGCGCGTGAGGTCCTGGCCCGCGTCGAGGGCGAGCACGACGGTCTCGACGAGCGGCTGACCGAGATCGAGCACGCGATGCACAGCGAGCACAAGTCCACGTTCAAGGACCTGCTCGGCGGACGCTTCGGCTTCCTGCCCATCGTCTGGATCGGCATCGGCCTCTCGCTGTTCCAGCAGCTCGTCGGCATCAACGTGGTCTTCTACTACTCGTCGACGCTGTGGCAGTCCGTCGGCATCGACCCGAGCAGCTCGTTCCTGTACTCCTTCACGACCTCGATCGTGAACATCGTCGGCACCGTCATCGCGATGATGTTCGTCGACCGCATCGGACGGAAGCCGCTCGCGCTCATCGGCTCCGTCGGTATGGCCGTCTCGCTCGGCGTCGTCGCCTGGGCCTTCGCCTCCAAGACCGGCTCCGGCGAGAACGTCTCGCTGCCCGACCTCCAGGGCATGGTCGCCCTCGTCGGCGCCCACGTCTTCACCCTGTTCTTCGCGCTCTCCTGGGGCGTCGTCGTCTGGGTCCTGCTCGGCGAGGTCTTCCCCAGCCGGATCCGCGCCGCCGCGCTCGGCATCGCCGCCTCGGCGCAGTGGGTCGCCAACTGGGTCATCACGGCCAGCTTCCCGAGCCTGTCCGAATGGAACCTGTCGGTCACCTACGTGATCTACACCGTCTTCGCTCTGCTCTCGATCCCGTTCATCCTCAAGTGGGTGCCGGAGACCAAGGGCAAGGCGTTGGAGGAGATGGGCTGACCCACCCCGCCGCCCGTCTCCACCCCGAGGTGCTGCCCCGGCTCACTCACCGAGCCGGGGCAGCACCTTGTCGGCGAACAGCTCCAGCGAGCTCCACGCCTCCTCCACCGGCATCCCGCCGCACAGCGGATGCAGCGTCGCCTGGCCCGTGGACCGCGCCAGCTCGACGCACTCGTCCGGCGTCACCATCCGGTAGATGCCCTCCCGGCGCAGCTCCTCGACGCTGCCCGCCGCCGACTCCAGCGACGACTGCGTCGCCGCCGTCTGCCACGACGCGTACCGCCGCGCCTCGTACAGGAAGTGGCCGCCCAGCCGCGCCCACGCCCGCTCCGGGTCCTCCGTGACGTGCAGCATCGCCGCCTCGCCCGGCGGCATCACGCACATCCCCTCGGTGCCGTACTCCGCGCACCGCTCCGTGTAGTACGCCTCCAGCGCGGGCAGGTGCGCCGCCGTGAACAGCGGCAGCCCCAGCCGGGCGGCGCGGCGCGCGGCCGGACGCGAGGTGCCGCCCGCGAACAGCATCCGGGACGGTGGCGAGTACGGGCGCGGCGTGACCCGGACGGTGCGGCCGCGGAAGGTGAACGGCTCGCCCGTCCACGCCGCCAGCAGCGTCTCCAGCACCTCGTCCTGCCGCCGCCCGCGCTCCGCCCACGGGACCCCCGCGGCCTCGTACTCCTCCGGCCGGTAGCCGATGCCCGCCACCGTCGTCAGCCGCCCGCCGCCGGCCAGGTCCAGCACCGCCAGCTGCTCCGCCAGCCGCAGCGGGTCGTGCAGCGGCGCCAGCACGGCGCAGGCCAGCACCGTCAGCCGCCGGGTACGCCCCAGCAGCAGCCCGGCGAGGGTCAGCGGCGCGGGCAGCCAGCCGTCCGGGGAGCCGTGGTGCTCCTCGACGATGGCCGAGGTCAGACCGGCACCGTCCGCGTACTCGGCCATCTCCAGGGCCGCCGCGTAGCGCTCCCGGGTACGCCCGCGCGGGGTGGCCGGGTCGTCCTGGGCCGGGTCGACGAGGTTGAATCGCACAGCGCTCATCACAGTCACAGTCGCGGACGGTAGCGGCGCGGGCGCGAAGGGGGAAGGGCGCGGCGGCCCCTGCCGTACGGGCCGGGAGGAACGGGCCGCGGCGGACGTACGCCATAGGATGGGGAACCCTATGGAAACCGTCATCCTCGCTGTCATCATCGCCGTGATCGCGCTCGGCGCGATCAGCGGGCTCGTGATCAGCGGCCGCAAGAAGAAGCCGCTGCCACCGCAGGAGTCCGCCACCCCGACCGTCACCGCGCCGCCTGCCGAGCCGCACGTCGGCGAGGACGCCGAGGGTGCGCCCGAAGAATCACGCAGGCCGATCTCCGAGGTCGGTCTGCCCGAATCCGACACCCTCACCGAGGAGCCCGGCGGGGACACCGCCGTCGCCGCTCCCGAGGAGCCCGCCGCTCCGGAGATCGAGACCCCCGAGCCGACCGCCGGGCGCCTCGTCCGGCTGCGGGCCCGTCTCTCCCGCTCGCAGAGCACCCTCGGCCAGGGCCTGCTCACCCTCCTCTCCCGGGAACACCTGGACGAGGAGACCTGGGAGGAGATCGAGGACACCCTCCTCACCTCCGACATCGGCGTCGCCCCCACCCAGGAGCTGGTCGAGCGGCTGCGCGAGCGCGTGAAGGTGCTCGGCACCCGCACCCCGGACGAGCTGCGCGCGCTGCTGCGCGAGGAGCTGCTCACCCTCGTCGGCCCCGACCTGGACCGCACGGTCCACACCGAGACGCGCGGCGCCGTGGACCGGCCCGGCGTGGTGATGGTCGTCGGCGTCAACGGCACCGGCAAGACCACCACCAGCGGCAAGCTCGGACGGGTCCTGGTCGCCGACGGCAAGTCCGTCGTGCTCGGCGCAGCCGACACCTTCCGCGCCGCCGCGGCGGACCAGCTGGAGACCTGGGGTCAGCGGGTCGGCGCCCGTACGGTGCGCGGGCCCGAGGGCGGGGACCCGGCGTCCGTCGCCTTCGACGCGGTCAAGGAGGCCACGGACGCCTCGGCCGACGTCGTCCTCATCGACACCGCGGGCCGGCTGCACACCAAGACCGGCCTGATGGACGAGCTCGGCAAGGTCAAGCGCGTCGTCGAGAAGCAGGGCCCGGTCGACGAGGTGCTGCTGGTGCTGGACGCCACCACCGGCCAGAACGGCCTGGTGCAGGCGAAGGTGTTCGCCGAGGTCGTGGACATCACCGGCATCGTGCTCACCAAGCTGGACGGCACCGCCAAGGGCGGCATCGTCGTCGCCGTGCAGCGCGATCTGGGCGTGCCCGTCAAGCTCGTCGGCCTCGGTGAGGGCCCCGACGACCTGGCGCCGTTCGAGCCGGAGGCCTTCGTCGACGCGATCATCGACGGCGACTGAGACATGGGCCGCGCGCCCGGCGTCTTAGCCGCGTACGGGGCCGTCACCGGCGGCCGGACCGACGACAGGTGCCCCTTCCCGTCATGACGGGAAGGGGCACCTGTCGTGTGCGGGCGTGCGGTTCAGGCGGCCGAGCGGTGGCAGACGTAGGCGAGGGTGCCCAGCAGCAGGCGGGCCTGCGGCGGCTTGCCCGCGCCCTCCAGCGTCGGCGGACGCAGCCAGCGCACGGGGCCCAGGCCCGCCAGGTCGGACGGCGGCGCCGTGACGTGGTCGCCCGCGCCGAGCCCGCGCAGGTCCAGCCCGGCGTCGTCCCAGCCCATCCGGTAGAGCAGCTGCGGGAGTTCGGCCGCGGCGCCGGGGGCGACGAAGAACCAGGCGCGGCGGTGCGGGGTGACCGCCACCGGGCCCAGCGGCAGGCCCATCCGCTCCAGCCGGACGAGGGCGCGGTGCGCCGAGTCCTCCGCGACCTCGATCACGTCGAAGGAGCGGCCGACGGGCAACAGCAGGGTGGCGCCGGGGACTTGGGTCCACGCCTCGGTGGCCTGGCCGAGCGTCGCGCCGGCCGGGACCTCCAGCGAGGCGTCGAGCGGGTGGGCGCCGGGGGAGGGGCAGGCGCGCGCTCCGCAGGAGCACTCCGTGCGCCCGCCGGTTCGGACGGCGCGTGCGCCCGGCACCACCGGCCAGCCCCACAGTCCGGTGCACTCCGCGACGGCGGTGCAGGCGGAGGCGTGGCTTCGACGGCGGGAGCCGGGACGCAGCTCCCGGAACTCACGGATGCCGCTGAGACCGCCGATGGCGCCGATCGTGAAGCCCATGCTCCCTCCAACGGGTCCTGTGTGCCGATGGTTACGACGGTGATGCGTACAGTGACGAGTGGTGAGGCGCCCTGTCCGGAGCCCTGTCACGTCCATGCGTCGATTGAAGCGGCTGCGGTGCCGGAGGGGTTCATTCGAAGGGGTGGCGAATGGTGGCGTTTCTGGAATCGGCCTCGCGCTGGGCGTGATCGTAGGATTACTTTCGGTGTGCACAGTCCGGGAGTTCGGGGGTCCGGGACTGCGATGCGGGTATGCCGGAGGCACCGCGCCGTCGGGGCGCGGGCCGGGGCGCCGCCGGGTGGGGCCGGGCACGGCCAACACCGAGGCGGCACAGGCCGATTGGGGGCGTGATCAGTGGGCGACAGCGACAAGCGCCCCAACGAGCAGCTGGGTTCGTGGTTCCTGCGGAGCGGCTGGTCCAAGGGCGAGCTCGCCCGCCAGGTCAACCGCAGGGCGCGCCAGCTCGGCGCGCACCACATCAGCACCGACACCTCGCGCGTACGCCGCTGGCTCGACGGCGAACAGCCGCGCGAGCCGATCCCGCGCATCCTCTCCGAGCTGTTCTCCGAACGCTTCGGCTGCGTCCTCCCCGTCGAGGACCTCGGGCTGCGCCCGGCCCGCCAGTCCGCCGCCGCCTCCGGCGTCGACCTGCCCTGGGCCGGACCCCAGACCGTCGCCATGATCAGCGAGTTCACCCGCGGCGACCTGATGCTCGGCAGGCGCGGCTTCCTCGGCACCTCGCTGACGATGTCCGCCGGGCCCGCGCTCATCGAGCCCATGCAGCGCTGGCTCGTACCCCAGACCGGCGCGCACCCCGGCTTCGACACCGCCACCACCGGCAGCATGGGCACCCCGCAGGCCGCCATGGGCCCGCGCGGGACGGCCGACGGCGGCCAGGTGCTCCGGCTGCCCCCGCAGGACCGCGGGGGAAACCGTTCCGCCGCCGCGCAGGACGGCCGGCACCGGACCCAACTCTCCGGTCCCGAGCTGGACTTGCTGGAGCAGACCACCGTGATGTTCCGCCGCTGGGACGCGCAGTGCGGCGGCGGGCTGCGCCGCAAGGCCGTCGTCGGGCAGCTGCACGAGGTGACCGACCTGCTCCAGGAACAGCACGACGAGGCCGTCACCCGGCGGCTGTTCCGCGTCACCTCCGAACTGGCCGAGCTGGCGGGCTGGATGAGCTTCGACGTCGGCCTCCAGCCCACCGCGCAGAAGTACTTCGTCCTCGCCCTGCACGCCGCCAAGGAGGCCGGCGACCGGCCGCTCGGCGCGTACGTCCTCAGCAAGATGGGGCGGCAGATGATCCACCTCGGGCGGCCCGACGACGCCCTGGAGCTCATCCACCTCGGCCAGTACGGCTCCCGCGAGGGCGCCACCTCCCGCACCCAGGCCATGCTGTACGCGATGGAGGCCCGCGCGTACGCGAACATGGGCCAGCCCGGCAAGTGCAAGCGCGCCGTGCGGATGGCCGAGGAGACCTTCGAGGACGTCTGCGCCGGGGACGGTGACCCGGACTGGATCCGCTTCTTCTCCGAGGCCGAACTCAGCGCCGAGACCGCGCACTCGTACCACGACCTCGCCTACTCCTCGGGCCGCAGCCCGGCCTACGCCTCCCTCGCGCGCCCCGCGATGGAGCGCGCCGTGGAACTGTTCCGGCAGGAGACCCAGGAGGCCGACGGCGGCGGCCACCAGCGGAGTTACGCGCTCAACCTCATCGGCATGGCGAACGTGCACCTGCTCCAGCGGGAGCCGGAACGATGCGCCTCCAGCGCCGGGGAGGCGATCGGGGTGGCGAAGCAGCTGCGCTCGGAACGCGTCAACAACCGGCTGCGCACCACGGCCGCCTCGGTGGCCCGCTCCTACGGGCACGTCAGCGAGGTCGTCCGGCTGACCGAACGGCTCGCCGCCGAACTCCCGGAGGACGAGGTGGCCGCCGTGGCAGGCTGACCCGCCCCGGCCGCCGCCCGTGGCCGCCGCCCCGCGCGGCGCACAGACCACCGGCCGCGGCATCCGTCCCGTACAGCCCGACTCGGCTCCCCCCGCGCCTGGTCAACCGGACGGATGCCGCGGCCGGTTCTTGCCGTGCGCCGTACGCGGCTGTGCGCGGCCGTTCATCGCCGCGTAACAGCCGGGAGCGCATCGTCACCGACGCGAAACACCCGGCGCAATTCTCGGAAACGCCCCCTCGCCATGCTGTGGCTCTTCCCCGACCGCAACGCCCACCGCCCGTCCCCGGCGGCGCGACGGCGTTTACTGAGGAGACGTTCCATGAACGGCGCGGACACCGCATTCGTCTTGCTCAGTGCGTTCCTGGTCATGCTGATGACACCCGGACTCGCCTTTTTCTACGGCGGCATGGTCCGGGTCAAGAGCGCACTCAACATGCTGATGATGTCCTTCATCTCACTGGGCATCCTGAGCGTCCTGTGGGTGCTCTACGGCTACTCGCTGGCCTTCGGACCCGACACCGGCGGCGTCGTCGGCAATCTCGACTTCGCCGGGCTCAGGGGAATCACCGCCGAATCCCTCACCGGTGACGGCGGAATCCCGGTGTTCGCCTTCGCCGTCTTCCAGATGATGTTCGCGATTCTCACCCCGGCGCTGATGAGCGGCGCACTCGCGGACCGGGTCAAATTCTCCGCCTGGGCCGTATTCATCGCCCTGTGGGCCACCGTCGTCTATTTCCCCGTCGCGCACTGGGTGTGGGCCGAGGGCGGCTGGCTGTACGAACTCGAAGTCATCGACTTCGCGGGCGGGACCGCCGTCCACATCAACGCGGGCATCGGCGCCCTCGCCGCCGTCCTCGTCGTCGGCAACCGCATCGGCTTCGGGAAGGAGCCGATGCGCCCGCACAGCCTCCCGCTCGTCGTGCTCGGCGCCGCCCTGCTGTGGTTCGGCTGGTTCGGCTTCAACGCGGGCTCCGCGCTCGCCGCCGACGGCACCGCCGCCACCATGGCCATGAACACCCAGCTCGCCACCGGCACCGCCGTCCTCGGCTGGCTCGCCTACGAACGCGTCCGGCACGGCGCGTTCACCACCCTCGGCGCCGCCTCCGGCGCCATCGCCGGCCTC
This sequence comes from Streptomyces sp. HNM0574, assembly GCF_012726235.1. Lineage (GTDB taxonomy): Bacteria > Actinomycetota > Actinomycetes > Streptomycetales > Streptomycetaceae > Streptomyces. The sequence goes on along the minus strand of NZ_JAASAH010000013.1, from coordinate 121,778 downwards.
GTCGCGATCACCCCGGCCGGCGCCGACGTCAACGCCCTCGGCGCGCTCGTCATCGGCCTCGTCGCCGGAGCCGTCTGCTCCTGGGCCGTCAGCCTCAAGTACAAGCTGGGGTACGACGATTCGCTCGACGTCGTCGGCGTCCACCTCGTCGGCGGGCTCATCGGCACCCTCCTCGTCGGGTTCCTCGCCGTCGACGGCGGCGGCCTCGTCCAGTTCGGCAAGCAGGCCCTCGGAGCCGGGGCCGTGCTCGCCTTCTCCTTCGCCGTCTCCTGGCTCCTCGCCCGGCTGATCCAGGCCACCATGGGCTTCCGCGCCTCCGAGGAGGACGAGACCGCCGGCGCCGACCACGCCTTCCACGCCGAGACCGCCTACGACTTCCAGTCCGTCGGCGGCTCCACCACCCGCGAGCGCCGCGCGCCCGCGCACACCGCCACGGCCGACGACCACACGAAGGTGGACGCATGAAGCTCATCACCGCGGTCGTCAAACCGCACCGGCTCGACGACGTGAAGGAGGCGCTGCGCGCCTTCGGCGTCCAGGGACTCACCGTCACCGAGGCCAGCGGCTACGGGCGCCAGCGCGGCCACACCGAGGTCTACCGGGGCGCCGAGTACACCGTCGACCTCGTACCCAAGGTGCGGATCGAGGTCCTGGTCGAGGACGAGGACGCCGAACAGCTCACCGAGATCGTCGTCAAGGCCGCCCGCACCGGGAAGATCGGCGACGGCAAGGTCTGGACCCAGCACGTCGAGGACGCGGTACGCGTCCGCACCGGCGACCGCGGCCCCGACGCCCTCTGACGTGCCCGACAGCCCCGCGCCCGACGCCTGTCCACCACCGGAGGACGACGACTACGCGACGGCCCGGACACGGCTGCTGCGGCCGGACGGCGGCGCGGCGGACGGGACCGGGGCCGCCCGCCGCGCCGCGCTCGCCCGGCTCACCGACCGGTGGCTCGCCGGGCTCCTCGGCGAGCGGCCCGGGATCGCGCTCGTCGCCGTCGGCGGCTACGGGCGCGGCGCGCTCTCGCCCCGCAGCGACCTCGACCTGCTGCTGCTCCACGACGGGCGCACCCCACCCGGCGAACTCGCCGCCGTCGCCGACCGCGTCTGGTACCCCGTGTGGGACCTCGGCATCGCCCTCGACCACTCCGTCCGCACCCACGCGCAGGCCCGCGACACCGCCGACGCCGACCTCAAGGCCCAGCTCGGACTCCTCGACGCCCGGCACGTCGCCGGGGACGCGACGCTCACCGCCGCACTGCGCACCGAAACCCTCGCCCGGTGGCGCGCCCACGCCCCCCGCCGGCTCCCCGCACTCCGCGAACTCGCCGCCGAACGCACCCGCCTGCACGGCGAACTCCGCTTCCTCCTCGAACCCGACCTCAAGGAGGCGCACGGCGGACTCCGCGACGCCACCGCCCTCCGCGCCGTCGCCGCCTCCTGGCTCGCCGACGCGCCCCGCGAGGGCCTGGCCGCCGCCCACGACACCCTCCTCGACATCCGCGACACCCTGCACCTGGCCACCGGCCGCGCCACCGACCGGCTCGCCCTCCAGGACCAGCCCCAGATCGCCGCAGCGCTGGACCTCCCCGACGCCGACGCGCTGCTCCACCGCGTCTACCGGGCCGCCGGAACCCTCGCCCACGCGAGCGAGGTCACCTGGCGCGAGGTCGGCCGCGTCCTCCGCGCCCGCGCCCGCGCCGGGCGCCCGGCACCCGTCGCCCGCACGCCCCTGGCCGACGGCGTCGTCGAGCACGACGGCGAAGCCGTGCTCGCCCGCACCGCACGCCCCGGACTCGACCCCGTCCTCCCGCTCCGCGCCGCGGCCGCCGCCGCCCGCGCCGGGCTGCCGCTCGCACGCCCCGCCGTACGCCGGCTCGCGACGGCCGCCGCCGCGCCGGGCGCGCGGACACTGCCCGTCCCGTGGCCGCCCGAGGCGCGCGAGCAGCTCGTCACGCTGCTCGGCGCGGGCGAGGCGACCGTGCCCGTATGGGAGGCCCTCGACGCGGAAGGGCTGATCACGCGCCTGCTCCCGGACTGGGAACGGGTCCGCTGCCGCCCCCAGCGCAACCCCGTCCACCGGTGGACCGTCGACCGGCACCTGATCGAGACCGCCGTCCGCGCCGCCGCCGCCGCCCGCGACGTGCGCCGCCCCGACCTGCTGCTCGTCGCCGCGCTGCTGCACGACCTCGGCAAGGGATGGCCCGGCGACCACTCCGTCACCGGCGCGACCATCGCCCGGGACACCGCGGCCCGCATCGGCTACGGCCACGCCGACGCCGAACTCCTCGCCCGCCTCGTCCGCCACCACCTGCTGCTCGCCGAGACCGCCACCCGCCGCGACCTCGACGACCCGCAGACCGTCCGGGCCGTCGCCGACGCCGTACGCGACCCGCTCACGCTGGACCTCCTGCACGCCCTCACCCGCGCCGACGCGCTCGCCACCGGACCGGCCGCCTGGTCCGCCTGGCGGGCCGCGCTCGTCGACGGCCTGGTCCGCAGAACCCACGCCCTGCTCGCCGGTGACCCCCCGGCGCCCCCGTCCGCCCCCGCGGCGCCCACCCCCGCGGCGGAACACCTGGCCGCCGAGGCCCGCCGCACCGGCGGCCCGGCCCTCACCCTGAGCGCGGCCGGCGAGCCGGGCAGCGCCGAACTGGCCGTCGCGGTACCGGAGCGCCCGGGCCTGCTGTCCGCCGTCGCGGGACTGCTGGCCCTGCACCGGCTCACCGTGCACTCCGCCGAACTGCGCGTCCTGCCGGCCCGCCGGGACGCGGCGCCCGTACAGCTGCTGACCTGGCGCGTCGCCGCCGCCTTGGGTGCCCCGCCGGACGCCGCCCGGCTCCGCGCCGACCTCGTCCGGGCGCTCGACGGCTCGCTCGACGTCCCCGGACGGCTGGCCGCGCGCGAGGCCGCGTACCGGCGGCCGCGGCACCGGACCGCGCGGCAGGCGCCGCCGCCCCGGGTCACCGCGCCGCCCGGCACCTCCCGCCTGGCCACCGTCCTGGAGGTCCGCGCCGAGGACGCCCCCGGCCTGCTGCACCGCATCGGCCGGGCCCTGGAGACGGCGGGCGTGACCGTACGCAGCGCGCACGTCAGCACCCTCGGCGGGAACGCCGTCGACGCCTTCTACGTCACCGGCCCCGACGGCGCCCCGCTGCCGCCCGAGGGGGCCGCCGGGCTGGCCGCCGCGGTGCGGCGGGCGCTGGCCCCCGACCGAGGCTGACTGCTTCGGGCGAGGACGGATACCCTTGGGGGCCGACCGCCGACTTGACCCCCAACGTGAAGGATCCGCGACCGCCGTGTTCGACACTCTCTCCGATCGCCTCGCAGCGACCTTCAAGAACCTCCGGGGCAAGGGACGCCTGTCGGAGGCGGACATCGACGCCACGGCGCGGGAGATCCGCATCGCCCTGCTGGAGGCCGATGTCGCGCTGCCCGTCGTCCGGGCCTTCATCAAGGGGGTCAAGGAGCGGGCGCTCGGTGCCGAGGTCTCCCAGGCGCTGAACCCCGCCCAGCAGGTCATCAAGATCGTCAACGAGGAGCTCATCGGCATCCTCGGCGGCGAGACCCGCCGGCTCCGGTTCGCCAAGAACCCGCCCACCGTGATCATGCTCGCCGGCCTCCAGGGCGCCGGTAAGACCACCCTCGCGGGCAAGCTCGGCGTCTGGCTCAAGCAGCAGGGGCACACGCCCATGCTCGTCGCCTGCGACCTCCAGCGCCCCAACGCCGTCAACCAGCTGTCCGTCGTCGCCGAGCGCGCCGGCGTCGCCGTCTTCGCGCCCGAGCCGGGCAACGGCGTCGGCGACCCCGTGCAGGTCGCCAAGGACTCCGTCGTCCACGCCCGCGACAAGCAGCACGACGTCGTCATCGTCGACACCGCCGGCCGCCTCGGCATCGACCAGGAGCTGATGCAGCAGGCCGCGGACATCCGCGACGCCGTCAGCCCCGACGAGGTCCTCTTCGTCGTCGACGCCATGATCGGTCAGGACGCCGTCACCACCGCCGAGGCGTTCCAGGACGGCGTCGGCTTCGACGGCGTCGTGCTCTCCAAGCTCGACGGTGACGCGCGCGGCGGTGCCGCCCTCTCGGTCGCCCAGGTGACCGGCAAGCAGATCATGTTCGCCTCCAACGGCGAGAAGCTGGACGACTTCGACGCGTTCCACCCGGACCGCATGGCGTCCCGCATCCTCGGCATGGGCGACATGCTCACGCTGATCGAGAAGGCCGAGCAGACCTTCAGCCAGCAAGAGGCCGAGAAGATGGCCGCGAAGCTGCAGAAGGGCCCCAAGGAGTTCACGCTCGACGACTTCCTGGCGCAGATGGAACAGGTCCGCAAGATGGGCTCCATCTCCAAGCTGCTCGGCATGATGCCCGGCATGGGCCAGATGAAGGAGCAGATCAACAACCTCGACGAGAAGGACGTCGACCGCACCGCCGCGATCATCAAGTCGATGACCCCGCACGAGCGGGCCGAGCCGACGATCATCAACGGCTCCCGCCGTGCCCGCATCGCCCGCGGCTCCGGCGTCGACGTCAGCGCCGTGAAGAACCTCGTCGAGCGGTTCTTCGAGGCCCGCAAGATGATGTCGAAGATGGCCCAGGGCGGCGGCATGCCCGGCGGGATGCCCGGCATGCCGGGAATGCCCGGCGGTGGCGGCACCAAGAAGGCCAAGGGCAAGCAGCAGAAGAAGAACAAGGGCAAGCGCCAGTCCGGCAACCCCATGAAGCGCAAGCAGGAGGAGCAGGAGGCCGCCGAGCGCAAGGCCAACGGCGGCGCCCTCGGCCCCGGCGCCGGCCAGGGCCCGGGCGACTTCGAACTCCCGCAGGAGTTCAAGGACATGCTCCCCCCGAAGTGATCTCCCCGCGGGCGGGGGCCGATGATGTCGTGCATGCGCGTATACATCCGGCCCCCGCAGCCGTCGGACGAGACCGCCTACCGCGAGGCGGTGCTCCGCTCCGCCGACCACCTCAGCCCGTGGAACCCGGTCGAGCCCGACGGCTTCCCCGACCTGCTCCGCAGGCAGGGCCCGCTGCTGCGCACCCTGCTGATCCTCGACCGTGAGGACGACGGCCTCGTCGGACGCGTCAACGTCGCGAACATCGTCCGCGCCCGCTTCCGCAACGGCTCCCTCGGCTACGACAGCTACCTGCCGTACGCCGGCACGGGCCGGATGACCGAGGGCATGCGGCTCGTCGTCGGCCACTGCTTCGCCCCGCCGCCCGAGGGGCTCGCGCTGCACCGGCTGGAGATCAACGTCCAGCCCGACAACGCCCGCTCACTCGCCATGGCCCGACGGCTCGGCTTCCGCCACGAGGGCTTCTCCCCGCGGATGCTCTACCTGAACGATGCCTGGCGCGACCACGAACGCTTCGCCCTCACCGCCGAGGAATGGCCACCGGGAGACACCCGCGAGGAGCCCGGCGACGGTCAGACCGTGCGGGCGATCACGTAACGGAACAGGTTCGGCATCCACACCGTGCCGTCCGCCCGGCGGTGCGGATGCAGCGCCTCCGTCAACTCCTTGACGACCAGGCCGAGATCCGTCGCCCGCACCGCCTCCTCGTACAGGCCCGTCGAGAGCAGACCCCGCACCGCGCTCTCCACGTCCGCGTACCCGAACGGGCACGTCACCCGGCCCGAACCCTCCAGCCGCAGTCCCGAACGCAGCGCCAGCTCCTCCAGATCGTCCCGCCCGCCGGGCACCCAGCCCCCGGCGGTCCCGGGCGAGGCGGACGCGGGGCCCGCCGGGTCCGCGAGCCGGGCCGCCAGCCGCAGGACCGGGGCCGCCGCGCAGCGCTCCGCCGGGCCCCAGCCCGCCAGCACCACGGGGGTGCCGCGCTCCACACCGGCCGCGGTACGGGCGAGCGCCTCGGCCGAGGGCAGCGCGTCGAACGCGGTGACCAGATTCGGCGGCGGCCCGCCCGGCGGCACCTCGCCGGGAGAACCCAGCACCAGCCGCGCGTCCCACGGCTGCCCGCCCGCCTCCGGTTCCGGCAGCAGCCGCTCCCGCGCCAGCGCCAGCCGCGCCTCGTCCGCGTCGACCCCGACGACGGAGGCACCGCGCGAGGCAGCCAGCAGCAGCGCGAGCCCCGAACCGCAGCCCAGCCCCAGCAGCCGCGTCCCCTCACCCACGTCCATCCGCTCGTACGCCGCCTCGAACAGCGGCACCAGCATCCGCTCCTGAATCTCGGCCCAGTCGCGCGTGTGCTGCGCGAGGTGCCGGTGCTGTACGAGCGCGGGTGCCATCGCAACGCCCCAATCCGCCGAAGAATCGTGTGCCGGTTCCCCCGCCGCTGACGCCGCTGCCCGCGTCGTCCCCGTACGTCAGGGAACTGCGCAACCGCCGATGCGTCCAGGGGGTGCACCGGGGTGTCTCGCACGCCCCTCCTTTGCGCCCCGACGGGCGCCGCGAGCGACGGATTCTCCGGTACCTCCCGAATTCGCAGTGTGGCACGGCCCCGCCGCCCGGGCATGCCGGAGCACCCCCGCCCGGCCGCCGCCAACCCCCGGCCCGCGCGGCCCTGTTGGCGCCGGGACGCGGACCCTTGCGCCGCAAGGGGTTACGCACGGTACGTCGGACGGGCCCCGGCGTCGGGGCGCACAGGAAGCGGCGCTAAGGTCACTGCGTCCACCGCCGGGGAACCCCTGCCGTCCCCGCAGCGCACGGCCGCGCGCACAGCGGCGCGGGGGAGCCCGCGACCGGCGCGCGATGCGCGACGGTACGTCCCGGCTTGCGGGCGGCTGTGCGGCTTCGCCGCGGATCGGCCCACCCGCCCTCGTCCCAGCACATCGGCGTGAACTGACGGGTACGTGCAAAATATTTGCGATGACCCGGAATCGGAACACCACGGCGTTCCGGCTCGTTGGGCACGACGTGAGCACGACACCACCAGTTCTCGCCGCCGAACTGGCAGCCGCCTGGGCCGATATTCAACGGCACCACGGAGAGCTGCCTGACCTGGCCGCGCCCGAATCCCTGATCGGAGAGTCGTCGTCCGCCTGTGGCGGCGGACTCTCTTTCGAACGGCTGCTGCACGAGGCCGTGCACGGCATCGCCGCAGCGCGCGGTATCCGGGACACGTCCCGGGCCGGCCGCTACCACAACCGCCGTTTCCTCGCGATCGCCGAGGAGTTGGGCCTGGAGCACGCCGAGGAACCGCATCCCAGCAGCGGCTTCTCGCTGGTCAGCCTCACCCCCGAGACCCGGCGCCGGTACCGGCCGACGATGGAACGCCTGGCGCGCGCGCTCAAGGCGTACAGCACCGCGACGGAGACGGACACCGGCAAGAGCTTCCGCGGCCCCGCCGCCCGGCACGGCTCCTCCGGCGGCGGCGTACGCGTCAAGGCGGTGTGCGACTGCGGGCGGAACGTCCGCGTCGTCCCCTCGGTGCTCGCGCAGGCGCCGATCATGTGCGGCGCCTGCGGCAAGCAGTTCCGCATCCCGGAGGCCCCCGCCGTCGCGGCCGTCGGCTGAACCGCCGCCGTCACCGGGCGGGAGCGCGGGCTGTGGAGGGCCGGGGGAGCGGGGGATCAGGTTCGGCGCATTCGGCCATGTGTGGCATCATGGCCAGCTGAACTCGACAGTCGCACAGGACCCCTCTCTCCTCCGGCTGACGCGTCCATCGGGCACTCGGGTTCTGCAACCCCACGCGGCAACTTCGGTGCCCACCCACGTCAAGACCAGGAGACACCACACCCGTGGCAGTCAAGATCAAGCTGAAGCGTCTGGGCAAGATCCGTTCGCCTCACTACCGCATCATCGTCGCCGACTCCCGTACCCGCCGTGACGGCCGGGCCATCGAGGAGATCGGCCTGTACCACCCGGTGCAGAACCCCTCCCGCATCGAGCTCGACTCCGAGCGCGTGCAGTACTGGCTGGGTGTCGGCGCGCAGCCGACCGAGCCCGTCGAGGCCATCCTCAAGGTCACCGGCGACTGGCAGAAGTTCAAGGGTCTGCCGGCCCCCGAGCCGATGAAGACGGCCGAGCCGAAGCCCGACTACTCCACGCTCTTCGAGTCCGTCTCCAAGGCGGCCGGTGACGAGCCCAAGGGCGAGGCCATCACGCAGAAGGCGAAGAAGGCCGACAAGAAGGCGGACGAGGCCGAGGCCGAGTCCACCGAGTCGACCGAGGCCTGAGGATGCTCGAGGAAGCCCTCGAGCACCTGGTGAAGGGCATCGTCGAACACCCCGACGAGGTGCAGGTCGCATCCCGCACCCTGCGCCGGGGGCGCGTGCTGGAGGTCCGGGTCCACCCCGACGACCTCGGCAAGGTCATCGGCCGTAACGGCCGGACCGCGCGCGCTCTGCGCACCGTCGTGGGTGCGCTCGGTGGCCGTGGCGTCCGCGTCGACCTCGTCGACGTGGACCAGGTCCACTGAGCCGCAGCATGCAACACCGGCACGGGCCGGGAACGGCAGTTCGCCGTCCCCGGCCCGTGTTCGCTTGTCCGGCCCGCACGGCCGGACGGTTTCGCCAGTCACGAGCACGGAGAACACAGTGCAGCTAGTCGTCGCGCGTATCGGCCGCGCCCACGGCATCAAGGGCGAGGTCACCGTGGAGGTGCGTACGGACGAGCCCGAGCGGAGGCTCGGCCCCGGCGCCCGGCTCGCCACCGACCCCGCCGCAACGGGCCCGCTCACCATCGCCTCCGGGCGGGTGCACAGCGGCCGGCTGCTGCTGCGCTTCGAGGGCGTGCGGGACCGCACCGCGGCGGAGGCCCTGCGCAACACCCTGCTCATCGCCGAGGTCGACCCGGAGGAGCAGCCGGACGACCCGGAGGAGTTCTACGACCACCAGCTCGTGGACCTCGACGTCGTCACCACGGACGGCACCGCCGTCGGCCGCGTCGAGGAGGTCGCCCACCTCCCCGCGCAGGACCTGCTCATCGTCCGGCGCCCGGACGAGAGCGAGGTGCTCGTCCCCTTCGTGGCCGAGATCGTGCCCGAGATCGACCTGGACGAGCAGCGCGTCGTCATCGACCCGCCCCCCGGCCTGCTGGGCGAGCCCGCGGAGGACGGCCCGGACGAGGGTGCGGCGCGGTGAGGATCGACGTCGTCACGATCTTCCCCGAGTACCTGGAGCCGCTGAACGTCTCCCTCGTCGGCAAGGCCCGCGCCCGCGGACAGCTCGACGTCCGCGTGCACGACCTGCGCTCCTGGACGCACGACCGGCACCACACCGTCGACGACACCCCGTACGGCGGCGGCCCCGGCATGGTCATGAAGCCCGAGCCGTGGGGCGAGGCCCTGGACCACATCCTCACCACCGGCGGGGACGACGGCCCCGAGGCGGCGGGGGAGCGGCCGGTGCTGGTGGTGCCGACGCCGAGCGGTGAGCCGTTCACCCAGGAACTGGCCGTCGAGCTCTCCGAGCGGCCCTGGCTCGTCTTCACCCCCGCCCGCTACGAGGGCATCGACCGCCGCGTCATCGAGGAGTACGGCGAGCGGCTCGACGTCCGCGAGGTGTCCATCGGCGACTACGTGCTCGCCGGCGGAGAGGCGCCCGTCCTCGTCATGGTGGAGGCCGTCGCGCGGCTGCTGCCCGGGGTGCTCGGGAACGCCGAGTCGCACCGCGACGACTCCTTCGCCCCCGGCGCGATGGCCGACCTGCTGGAGGGCCCCGTCTTCACGAAGCCGCCCGAGTGGCGCGGCCGCGGCATCCCCGAGGTGCTGCTCAGCGGCCACCACGGCCGCATCGCCCGCTGGCGCAGGGACCAGGCGCTCGCCCGCACCAGCGCCAACCGCCCGGACCTGATCGCCCGTTGCGACCCGGCCGCCCTCGACAAGCGCGACCGGGCGACGCTCGCGGAACTGGGCTGGCAGCAGGGAACGGACGGCCGATTTGGGCGGCCGGGCGAGGCCGTGGAAGAATAGGCCGCTGCTTCACGTCCGCGCGCGACCCTGCCACAGGGGGACCGACGCCCGTGAGACGTGACGGCATCCCATTCAGCATCACGATCATTCCGCTGATGACCTGTGGCATCGGCGAGGAAAGCAGACGGACATGTCCCACCTTCTCGACAGCGTCGACGCCGCCAGCCTGCGCAGCGACATCCCGGAGTTCCGCCCCGGCGACACGGTCAACGTCCACGTCCGCGTCATCGAGGGCAACCGCTCCCGTGTGCAGCAGTTCAAGGGCGTCGTCATCCGCCGTCAGGGCGACGGCGTGCGCGAGACCTTCACGGTCCGCAAGGTCAGCTTCGGTGTGGGCGTCGAGCGCACCTTCCCGGTGCACACCCCGATCGTCGAGAAGATCGAGCGTGTGACCCGCGGTGACGTCCGTCGCGCCAAGCTGTACTACCTGCGTGACCTGCGCGGCAAGGCTGCGAAGATCAAGGAGAAGCGCGAGGCCTGAGCAGGTCTCCGCGAGATCCGAGCAGGTCTCGCTGTCGGAGGTCCCACGGCTGCCGGATAAGCTTTCGGCCCGATGGACACCGACGCGCAGAGCAACGACGAAACGGAGCGTGACCGCTCTTCCGCCCCCGACGACGAGGGGCAGGGGAGCTGGTCGCGCTCCGTTCGTCTTGGGCTGCCCGCCATGGCGGTCCTCGTGGCGCTCCTGCTGGTCAGCGCCTTCGTCGTGCAGCCGTTCCTGATCCCCAGCACCTCGATGCGGCCCACCCTCGAGGTGGGCGACCGCGTCCTCGTGAACAAGCTCGCCTACGGTTTCGGCAACCATCCGGCGCGCGGAGACGTTGTGGTCTTTGACGGCCGGGGCTCCTTCGTCGACGAGGAAGCCTCGGACGGTAATCCGGTGACCGGTCTGCTGCGGGAGGCCGGGGCGGCGGTCGGCCTGGTCGAACCGTCCGAGACGGACTACGTCAAGCGCGTGGTCGGGACCGGCGGGGACCGGGTCCGCTGCTGCGACAAGCGGGGGAGGATCGACGTGAACGGCGAACCGGTGAACGAGAGATACCTCTACCCCGGCGACGATCCGTCCGCGGTGCCGTTCGACATCACCGTCCCCGAGGGACGGCTGTGGGTCATGGGCGACCACCGCTCGGAGTCCAGCGACTCCCGCGACCACCTCGGCACCCCCGGCGGCGGCACCGTCCCCGAGGAGAAGGTGATCGGCCGCGCCGACTGGATCGGCTGGCCCTCCGACCGGTGGACCTCGTTGCGTGCCGGGACCGGTGGGCATGGCTGACCGCGGCGGACAGCGCCGCCCGTACGACTACGGGGTTCCGAGCGAATACGGGGACGGGGACGACGTCTACGGTCCGGGCGGGGCGGCCGACGGGGCGCGGCGTACCGGGAACGGGGTGCCGGGGCTGTCGGTGAACGGGCCGCCGGGGTTTCCGCCGGACGGGCCGCCGGGCTTCTCCGTGAGTGGACCGCCCGGGCCCGGCCCGAACGGGCAGGCGCCGGGCGGGACTTCGGCCAACGGCGGGCCGCCGCCCTCCGCTTCCGCTCCGTTTCCGGGCGGGGGCACGAACGGGCAGGCGCCCGGCGTGAACGGCGGCTACCCCGGCGCGTACGCGTACACCGAGCCCTTCGACTACTCCGGCGCCGGTGACCCCGGTGGCGCCACGGCGTACGGGCCTCCCGGCGCCGGTGCCGGGGCGGGGGCCACGTCCCCGAACGGTACGGCCGGTGTGCCGGGGCACGGCGGCGTGAGCCGGAACGGTTCTGCTCCGTTTCCCGGGCCGGCCGACAGCCATGTGCCCGGCGCCCAGGACACGATGCGGCTCACCGCGGCCACCGGTACGCCCGACGGTTCGGGTTCCGGTTCGGACGAGCCGCCGACGCGCAGGGCGGGCCAGGGGCGGGCGGAACGGCGCCGCGCCGCCAAGCGGATCAAGCGCCGCCGGCGGCTCTCCGCGACGAAGGAGATCCCGATCCTCATCGGCGTCGCCCTCGTCATCGCGCTGGTGCTGAAGACCTTTCTCGTCCAGGCGTTCGTCATCCCGTCCGGTTCGATGGAACAGACGATCCGCATCGGCGACCGCGTCCTTGTCGACAAACTGACCCCGTGGTTCGGCTCGAAGCCCGAACGCGGCGACGTCGTCGTCTTCAAGGACCCCGGCGGCTGGCTGGAGAAGGAGGAGAAGAAGAGCGAGGGCGGCGATCCGCTCGGTATCAAGAGCCTGCTGACCTTCATCGGCCTCCTCCCCTCGGACGACGAACAGGACCTGATCAAGCGGGTCGTGGCCGTGGGCGGCGACACCGTCGAATGCTGCGGCAAGGACGGAAAAGTGAAGGTCAACGGCGAACCGCTCGACGAGCCGTACCTGCACCCGGGGAACAAACCCTCCGAAATCCGGTTCAAGGTGACCGTTCCCATCGGACGCGTGTTCGTCATGGGAGACCATCGCGCGAACTCCGCCGACTCCCGGTTCCACCTCGACGACAAGGGCAGAGGTACGGTGCCTGAGGACTTGATCGTCGGCCGCGCGGTCGTCATCGCCTGGCCCTTCGACCACTGGCGGCAGCTGGGGGACGAGGGCGCCTTCGACTCCGTGCCCAACGCCTCCGGCGCCACGGCGGCCAGCGGCGGAGCCAATCAGGTGGCACAGCTCCCGATCCCTGCGGAACTCCCGCTCGTTATGGGAGTGGTGGGCCTGTACCGGCTTCCGGGCAGGCGGCAGCGCAGTGTGAGGAGTGAATGTGGGGGACGTGGCGGTCGGCGCACGGTCCGGTTCCGGCGATGGCGACCGGGAACCGGGGCGCCAGGACGCAAACCAGGTACGGGACGAGTCGCGCGGGCGGACACGGACCGTGGAGAAAGGCAGTGGCAGCAGCGTGAGTGACAGCGCGGGCACCAACGACGCCGGAGAAGATCCGGCCGCCGGCCGTGCGGGAGGCGGCAGTTCGGCCGTCGGTGGCAAGAAGAAACAGCAGCAGCGTTCCTTCTGGAAGGAACTGCCGCTGCTCGTCCTCATCGCGCTCGTGCTGGCGCTGCTGATCAAGACCTTCCTGGTACAGGCGTTCTCCATCCCGTCGGACTCGATGCAGAACACGCTGCAGCGGGGCGACCGGGTGCTTGTCGACAAACTGACCCCGTGGTTCGGCTCGAAGCCCGAACGCGGCGAGGTCGTCGTCTTCCACGACCCGGGCGGCTGGCTCAGCGAGTCCCCCGTCCCGCAGGCCGAGGGCTTCGGCGCCGTCGTGCAGAAGGGCCTCAGCTTCATCGGACTCATGCCGTCCGCCGAGGAGAAGGACCTGATCAAGCGGGTCATCGCCGTCGGCGGCGACACCGTCTCCTGCGAGCGCGGCGGAACCGTCAGCGTCAACGGCAAGAAGCTCGATGAGAAGGACTACCTGTACCCGGGCAACTCCTCCTGCGACGACCGGCCGTTCGGGCCAATCAAGGTGCCCGAGGGCCGGATCTGGGTGATGGGCGACCACCGCCAGGACTCCCTCGACTCCCGCTACCACCAGGAGCTCAGCGGCGGCGGCACCGTCTCCGAGGACGACGTCGTCGGCCGCGCCATCGTCGTCGCCTGGCCCGTGAACCGCTGGCAGGGACTGCCCGTCCCCGACACCTTCGAGCAGAAGGGCATCGCCGCGAAGGCCGCTGCGGGCGCCCCGGCGGCGCTCGGCGTCGCGGGTGCGCTGCCGCTCGTGCTGTGGCGGCGCAAGCGGCTGATCAACAAGCTCCGCGAGGAGACCGAGGCGGCCGCCGTGTCCGGTGCCGCTCCGGCCGGAAGCACCGGTTCCGCGACCTCTCCGTAGGACCTTCTCCGAACGTTCACCAGCTCGCACCACCGGCCGTTCCGCGGCCGGACCAGGGGTCAGTCCGTGAGTCGACCGAGACGTCGATCACGGGCTGACCCCTCGGCGTACCCCGGGTAAGGTTCGCCCAGATCATTACGGCGAGCCACCAGGGAGTTGTACGGAATGGGCAAGTCAGGGCGGGGCGACGGGCGCCGCGGCACCCTCGGCAACACGCTGTCCGGAGCCGCCGTGGCCCTCGGCTGCGTCCTCTTCCTCGGCGCGTTCCTCTGGGGCGCCCTCCTGTACCAGCCCTACAGCGTCCCCACCGACTCCATGAACCCCACCGTCAAAGCGGGCGACCGGGTCCTCGCCGAACGCATCGACGGCAAGGACGTGCGCCGCGGCGACGTCGTCGTCTTCCAGGACGACCTGTGGGGCACCGTCCCCATGGTCAAACGCGTCATCGGCGTCGGCGGCGACAAGATCGCCTGCTGCGGCGACGGCGGCCGCGTCACCGTCAACGGCGACCCCCTCGACGAGCCGTACCTGAAGGACAAGGGACCCGACTCACAGACCTCCTTCCCACAGACCACCGTCCCCGACGGCAAGCTCTTCCTCCTCGGCGACAACCGCATCGACTCCCTCGACTCCCGCGTCCACCTCGAAGAAGGCGACAGCGGCGCCGTGCCCCGCACCGCCGTCCAGGCCCGCGTCGACGCCGTCGCCTGGCCCAGCGCCGACCTCGGCATGCTCGCCCCGCCCACCGGCTTCGAACAGCTCCCCGGCGGCACCTCCCAGCCCGGACCGCTCCGGCTCCTCGTCACCGCCGTCGTCGCCGGCGCCGTACTGATCCTCGGCGGCGCCGCATACGGCCCCCTCACCAGGCGACGGACCGCGGACACGGGACGCCGCTGACGCACAACGACACCGCTGAAGCACAATGGGGAGACGCACGGCTGAAGGGGAACATGCCATGAGCGCGGAGGATCTCGAAAAGTACGAGACCGAGATGGAGCTGAAGCTCTACCGGGAGTACCGGGACGTCGTCGGGCTGTTCAACTACGTGATCGAAACCGAACGGCGCTTCTACCTCACCAACGACTACGAGATGCAGGTCCACTCCGTCCAGGGCGAGGTCTTCTTCGAGGTCTCCATGGCCGACGCCTGGGTGTGGGACATGTACCGGCCGGCGCGCTTCGTGAAGCAGGTGCGCGTGCTCACCTTCAAGGACGTGAACATCGAGGAGCTCAACAAGAGCGACCTCGACCTCCCCGAGGACTCCGGCTTCAAGGGCTGACCACCTCCAGGACAAGGCAATGACCGGGAGTCTGCCTCACGTCCGGCCGAGGGTGACGGAGTTGTCCACAGGTCCTCCGTCATCCACAGAAAACGACCAAGATCCCCACGCAGCTCCGGCAGCCGCCACCGTAGGCGCCCGGAGGTGGTGCGCATGGACGCACGACGTGCACTCGGACGCTACGGCGAAGATCTCGCCGCCCGGCAGCTCCGCGCAGCGGGCATGGCCGTACTCGAACGCAACTGGCGCTGCCGCGACGGCGAAGTCGACATCATCGCCCGCGACCGCGACGCCCTCGTCATCTGCGAGGTCAAAACCCGGCAGGTACACCGCGACCGCACGGCACCCGGAAAGCCGCGCCCCGCGACGCCCCAGCCCTACCAGGACCCCATGGCCGCGCTCTCGCCCCGCAAGGCCGCCCGCCTGCGCCGGCTCGCCGCCCGCTGGCTCAGCGAACGCTGGCTCGCCCGGTACGGCAACGTCCCCGGCGGCGGAGTACGCATCGACCTCATCGGCGTCCTCGTCCCGGCCCGCGGCGCACCCCAGGTCCAGCACGTCAAGGGGGTGCTCTGATGGGCTTCGCGCGCACCTGCTCCGTCGCCCTCGTCGGCGTCGAAGGCGTACCCGTCGAAGTACAGGCCGACCTCGAACCCGGAGTCGCCTCCTTCACCCTCGTCGGACTCCCCGACAAAAGCCTCAGCGAAAGCCGCGACCGCGTACGCGCCGCCGTCGTCAACTCCGCCGCCGAATGGCCGCAGATGAAACTCACCGTCGGCCTCAGCCCCGCCTCCGTCCCCAAAAGCGGAAGCGGATTCGACGTGGCCGTCGCCTGCGCCGTCCTCGCCGCCGCAGGCCGCATCGACCCACGCGCCATCGCCGGCCTGATGATGATCGGCGAACTCGGACTCGACGGCAGACTCCGCCCCGTACGAGGCGTCCTGCCCGCCGTTCTCGCCGCCGCCGACGCCGGCTACGAACGCGTCGTCGTCCCCGAACACGCCGCCGCCGAAGCCGCACTCGTACCCGACGTCACCGTCCTCGGCGTACGCAGCCTCCGGCAGCTCATCGCCCTCCTCACCGACGAACCGGAACCCACCGAAGAACCCGAACCCGACGGCACCCCCGACCCCCGCACCACCGCCTACACCGGACACCCCGGGCCCGCGGGACACGGACAACTCCCCGGCGGAACAGGCAGCGGAACCGCACCACCCGTAGACATGGCCGAGATCGCCGGACAAGCCACCGCTCGCAGCGCACTGGAGATCGCCGCCGCCGGACGCCACCACCTCTTCTTCAAAGGCCCGCCCGGAGCAGGCAAAACCATGCTCGCCGAACGCCTGCCCGGCCTCCTGCCACCCCTCACCCCGAACGAAGCCCTCGAAGTCACCGCCGTCCACTCCGTCGCCGGAGCCCTCCCCACCGGCAACCCTCTCGTGACCACACCCCCGTACTGCGCACCACACCACTCGGCCACCATGGCCGCCCTCGTCGGAGGCGGCACCGGCCTGCCCAGACCCGGCGCCGTCTCACTCGCCCACCATGGCGTGCTCTTCCTCGACGAAGCCGCCGAATGCAGCGCCCGCGTCCTCGACGCCATGCGCCAGCCCCTGGAATCCGGCCACATCGTCGTCGCCCGCTCCAACGGCATGATGCGCATGCCCGCCCGCTTCCTCCTCGTCCTCGCCGCCAACCCCTGCCCCTGCGGACAACACGGGGCACCCAGCGGCTGGTGCGAATGCCGCCCCTCATCCGTCCGCCGCTACCGGGCCCGCCTCTCCGGCCCCCTCCTCGACCGCGTCGACCTCCGCGTCGCCGTACAACCCCTCTCCCGCTCGGAACTCGCGGCCCTCGGCGGCCGCCCCGAACCCACCACCGTCATCGCCGACCGCGTCCGCACCGCACGCGAACGGGCCGCCGCCCGGTACACCGACACCCCGTGGACCACCAACAGCGAAGTCCCCGGACACGAACTCCGGACCCGCTGGCCCGTCACCCCCGGAGCCCTCGACCGCGCCGAGGACGACATGGACCGCGGCATGCTCACCGCCCGCGGCCTGGACCGCGTCCTCCGCGTCGCCTGGACCATCGCCGACCTCGCCGGCCGCGACCGGCCCGCCACCGAAGACGTCGACCGGGCCCTCGAACTCCGCACCGGCATCGGCCGCGGCACCCCACAAACCCGCACCGAACCCCGCCCGCCCCGGTGAACCCGCGCCCGCCACAGAAGGGAGACACCGACATCACCCCGAGCGAAGCCCCCGAGGACGAACGCCTCGCCCGCGTCGCCCTCACCCACATCATCGAACCCGGCGACGACACCCTCGGCCGCCTCCTCACCCGCATCGGCCCCGAGGCCACCCTCGACGCACTCCGCACCGGAGCCCCCGCCCCCGCCGGCATCAGCAGCCACCGTTGGGCCGGGCTCCGCCTGCGCACCCACCGGCTACCCCGCACCCCACAACAGGACCTCGAACTCGTCGCCAGGATCGGCGGCCGCTTCATCTGCCCCGGCGACACCGAATGGCCCGCCCAGCTCGACGACTTGGGCCCCGCACGCCCCATCGGCCTCTGGGCCCGGGGCACACCCTCCCTACGGTTCTGCGCACTGCGCTCCGTCTCCGTCGTCGGCGCACGAGCCTGCACCGACTACGGCGCCCACGTGGCCTCGGTCATCAGCGCCGGACTGGCCCGCCACGGCTGGACGGTGATCTCCGGCGCGGCCTACGGCATCGACTCCGCCGCCCACCGAGGAGCCCTCACCGGCGACGGAGCCACGGTCGGTGTCCTCGCCTGCGGACCGGACTCCGTATACCCGCCCGGTAACGCGGAACTGATCCGGCGCATCGGCGAACAGGGCCTCCTCATCGGCGAGTTACCACCCGGAGGCCACCCCAACCGCGCCCGCTTCATCCTCCGCAACCGCGTGATCGCCGCCCTCTCCCGAGGCACGCTCGTCATCGAGGCCGCGCTGCGCAGCGGCTCCCTCTCAACAGCCCGGCACGCGCGGGCACTCGGGCGCCACATCATGGGCACCCCGGGGCCGGTCACGTCCGCCATGTCGTCCGGCGTGCACGAACTGCTCCGCGAGGACGCCGTCCTGGTCACCAGCGCGGCAGAAATGATCGAACTCGTGGGAAACATCGGCGAACTGGCACCCGCCCGCCGCGGCGCCGACCTCCCGCGGGACGCCCTGCCCCGCGAAACGGCGTCCGTCCTCGACGCCTTCCCCGCCCACGGCCCCGCGGACACCGAACACCTCGCACACGAGGCGGCGCTGGGAATCGACGCCGCCCTCGCCCGCCTCCACGAGCTGTGCGCACTCGGATTCGTCGAACGCCAGGGCGACGCCTGGCAGTTGGCCAGGCCCGCACCCCGGAACCCCAACGAGTGATGAGGCGGTCCTTGACCTGGGGCTATCGAATGACAGGGTGATCCATATGCACTTGTTCAGACCGCTCGTGCACCGAGCGCCTGATATGAGCACCCCTGAACGCGTAACTCCGGAGTGCGGGCAGCGGAACGTATCTGCGCATCCCGGAGCAGCCGTTCATCGCGTACTGCGATGGCCTGATCACGCTACGCTCACATCAGTTCTGGTCGAGGCATCCATCATCGGCACCCCGCGTAACGTCCACTCTGCAGAACGGCTCAAGGCGACCAATGCCCCAGCACATCTCCGGGTCTGACCGCACGGCCACCGCATCCGCACCCCTTGCAGTAGAAGACGCTGTGCGCGGCACAGCACCCACCTCCCTCGACGAACTCTGGCGCTCGTACAAGGCCACGGGAGACGGACGGCTGCGGGAGCAGCTGATCCTGCACTACTCGCCACTCGTCAAGTACGTCGCCGGACGCGTCAGTGTCGGACTGCCCCCCAACGTCGAACAGGCCGACTTCGTCTCCTCCGGCGTCTTCGGCCTCATCGACGCCATCGAGAAGTTCGACCCGGAACGTTCCATCAAATTCGAGACCTACGCGATCACCCGCATCCGCGGCGCCATGATCGACGAACTCCGCGCCCTGGACTGGATCCCCCGCTCCGTCCGCCAGAAAGCCCGCGCCGTCGAACGCGCCTACGCCACCCTCGAAGCCTCCCTGCGCCGCAGCCCCTCCGAATCCGAAGTGGCCGCCGAAATGGGAGTACCCCTCGAAGAACTCCACGGAGTGTTCAGTCAGTTGTCCCTCGCCAACGTCGTCGCCCTCGAAGAACTGCTGCACGTCGGCGGCGAAAGCGGCGACCGGCTCAGCCTCATGGACACCCTCGAGGACACCGCCGCCGACAACCCCGTCGAAGTCGCCGAGGACCGCGAACTCCGACGCCTCCTCGCCCGCGCCATCAACACCCTCCCGGACCGGGAGAAAACCGTCGTCACTCTCTACTACTACGAAGGACTCACCCTGGCCGAAATCGGCCAGGTACTCGGTGTGACCGAAAGCAGAGTCAGCCAGATCCACACCAAATCCGTCCTGCAGCTACGCGCAAAGCTCGCCGACGCCGGTCGCTGAACCCGCACCCGCCTTCGTAAGGTAGTGACGTGCCCAGGATTCGAGCGGCCTCTGTGGCCGAGCACCGGACCATGCAGCGCGCCGCACTGCTCGACGCTGCCCGAACACTGCTGTCCGAAGGAGGGACGGAAGCACTCACCTTCCCCGCCCTCGCGCAGCACACCGGGCTGGCGCGCTCATCCGTCTACGAGTACTTCCGCTCCCGCGCCGCCGTGGTCGAAGAGCTGTGCGCCGTCGACTTCCCCGTATGGGCGGCCGAAGTCGAAGCCGCCATGGAGCTCGAGGAAACGGCCGAAGCGAAGATCGAGGCCTACGTCCGCAGCCAGCTCGCCCTCGTCGGCGACCGGCGGCACCGCGCCGTCGTGGCGATCTCCGCCGGAGAACTCGACGCCGGCGCCCGCGAAAAGATCCGCGCTGCCCACGGCGGACTCATCGCCATGATCGTCGAAGCCCTCGGCGACCTCGGCCACGAACAGCCCCGCCTGGCGGCCATGCTCCTCCAAGGCGTCGTCGACGCCGCCGTCCGCCGCATCGAACTCGGCGCAGCCGAAGACCCCGAACACATCACCGAAGCAGCTGTTGCCATGGCGCTGCGCGGGGTGCGGGGCTGAGTCGCGGTCCTTGGGGGCTCCCCCCCCGCCCCCTCCCCCCACCCCCAGTTCAGTCCGGTCAGTAGTCAGGCCGCGCGCAGTCACACACCGCCCGCGCGCCGACAGCCGTCATGGCCCGGCCGCAGCCATACGCAGAGCCGCCCACGCAGCCCCTGGTGGCGGCCGCCTCGGCACGGCAGTCCGTAGCAACGCGCCTGGTGGCCCTCTCGGTCCGGCCGTCGTTCGTGTGCGACGTCCGCGCGGGCGTGCGAGGCGGCGGCGTGCCCAGATGACGCCGACGAGCAGTGCCGCGGCGATGACCGCCGGGGCGAGGCGCGCGTCACCTCCAGCGCTGCCGGTCCGTGCGGCTACGGGTGTGCGCGGTCCCGTGGAGGCGTGTGGCCCGGCGAGGGCGGCGCGTGGTTCGGGTGTGGGTACGCCGGTGACGGGGAGTAGCCGTGAGGGGCCGGTGTGGCGGAGTTGTGGCGGTAGGAGTGAGAGCGGGTTGAGGTAGCGCTTGCCGCGGAGGAGGCCCCAGTGGAGGCAGGGCGTGCCGCAGTGGGTGGGGTCGTCGGCGAGGGTGGCCACGGTTTGGCCCGAGCGGACGGTTGTTCCCTTGCGTGCCTTGGGGCGTACGGGGGTGTAGGTGGTGCGGAGTGGTGGCTTGCCTGAGCTGGGGTGTTCGACGGTTACGGAGCCGGTGCCCGCGACGGTTCCGGCGAAGGTGATGCGTCCCGGGGCCGCGGCGCGTACGGCTTGGCCCGGGTCGGCTTCGAGGTCCACGCCTCGGTGGCCGGCGGCCCAGGGTGTCGGTGGCGGGTCCCAGGGGCGGATGATCCGTGGTGGCCGGGTGCTGTGAGGTTCGTGGACGGGCCAGGTGCGGGTGACAAGTGCTGGGGGTTCGTGGTCGACGGGGCTTGCCCGGGTCGGCGTGGTACCGGCGGGGACGGCGAGTGCCCTCCCCGTGAGCCCGGACCCGGCGTCGAGCCCGAGCCCAGGGCCCAGCCCGAGCCCGACCCCCGCACCGACCCCGACAAGCCCCCCGACCCAGACCTGCCGTAAAGCGGCCCCGCTGTAAGTGCCCCCGTGACGAGCACCCCTGCTGCGCTGACTGTTCATGTGCCGACTCTCGTGCAGAACCCGGGAGTTGGGGGATCTTGGACGGAATCTGTGGACAAGGGGGCGGGCGTGGAGGGGACGGTCGCTCGTGGGGGTGAGGGTGGGCGTGGCGGATGGACAGGGTGGGGGTGGGGTGCTGCGGGGAGTCACGGGTGGGGTGCGGGGTGTGCTCCGTCGCGCTCCTGCCGCGCTTCCGGGCGCTGGTGAGAGAACCGGAGCGGGGGAGCGGGCCGGTTCACGGGTCCCGTACACTGCTGGTGGCGGCCCGGGTGACCGGGTCGACTTCGCACGCCCCGCCACCCTGACCCGGTGGCCGCGTTTCTCGGTCCTCGGAGGACCTCCCCTAGCCGGCGGTGCCGGTGACGAGGAGTTCTTCCCGGGCACAGCGCGTCGGGGGCGTCAGGCAAGCTCCGGCAGTCCGGCCGGAGCTGACGACAACCGAGTACCAAGGAGAACGGCCATGGCCGTCGTTACGATGCGGGAGCTGCTGGAAAGCGGCGTCCACTTCGGGCACCAGACCCGCCGCTGGAACCCGAAGATGAAGCGCTTCATCTTCACCGAGCGCAACGGCATCTACATCATCGACCTGCTCCAGTCGCTGTCGTACATCGACCGCGCCTACGAGTTCGTCAAGGAGACCGTCGCGCACGGCGGCACCATCATGTTCGTCGGCACGAAGAAGCAGGCCCAGGAGGCCATTGCCGAGCAGGCGACCCGCGTGGGCATGCCCTACGTGAACCAGCGCTGGCTCGGCGGCATGCTGACCAACTTCTCGACGGTCTACAAGCGTCTGCAGCGCCTCAAGGAGCTCGAGCAGATCGACTTCGAGGACGTGGCCGCCTCCGGCCTCACCAAGAAGGAGCTGCTCGTCCTCTCGCGTGAGAAGGCGAAGCTGGAGAAGACCCTCGGTGGTATCCGCGAGATGCAGAAGGTGCCCAGCGCCGTCTGGATCGTGGACACCAAGAAGGAGCACATTGCCGTCGGTGAGGCGCGCAAGCTCAACATCCCGGTCGTGGCGATCCTCGACACGAACTGCGACCCGGACGAGGTCGACTACAAGATCCCGGGCAACGACGACGCGATCCGTTCCGTCACGCTGCTCACCCGCGTGATCGCCGACGCCGCCGCCGAGGGCCTCATCGCCCGCTCCGGCGCCGCCGAGGCCGCCAAGGGTGGCGAGAAGGCCGCCGAGCCGCTGGCCGAGTGGGAGCGCGAGCTCCTCGAGGGCGAGAAGGGCGAGAAGGCCGAGAGCGCCCCCGAGGCCGAGGTCCAGTCCTCCCCGGAGACGGAGAAGGCTGCCGACGCCGAGCAGGCCGAGGCCGCCAAGCCCGCCGAGAACGAGAACGCCTGACCTCCACCGGTCGGCGGTGCGGGCCGCGCTCGCGCCGCCGACCGGTGTGTCACTCGCTTCACCTCTCGGACTTCCCGAGTCCCGAGACCGATTCGGCCGGTCCGGTCCGGGGAGCGCCCGCGCCCGGGTGTCTCCTCCTCCCGCTGCCTTCGCGCGGGACCGTTCGCGGCCGTCACCGTGACCTCATGACGGACAAGCCCCGCCCGGCGATCAGCACACGGCGGGGCCCTGTGCACCGAAGGAATTTCAAGGATGGCGAACTACACCGCCGCCGACGTCAAGAAGCTCCGTGAGCTCACCGGCGCCGGCATGATGGACTGCAAGAAGGCGCTCGACGAGGCCGAGGGCGACGTCGAGAAGGCTGTTGAGATCCTGCGCGTCAAGGGCCAGAAGGGTGTCGCCAAGCGCGAGAGCCGCACGGCGTCCAACGGCGCGGTCGTGGCCCTCATCGCGGACGACAACAAGTCCGGTGTGCTGGTCGAGCTGAAGTGCGAGACGGACTTCGTCGCCAAGGGCGACAAGTTCCAGGCCGTGGCCGACGAGGTCGCGCAGCACGTCGCCGCCTCCTCCCCGGCCGACCTGGACGCCCTGCTGGCCTCGGAGATCAAGCCGGGCCAGACCGTTCAGGCCTTCGTCGACGAGGCGAACGCGAACCTCGGCGAGAAGATCGTCCTGGACCGCTTCTCGCAGCTGTCCGGCGAGTTCGTCAGCGCCTACCTGCACCGCACGATGCCCGACCTGCCCCCGCAGGTCGGCGTCCTGGTGGAGCTGGACAAGGAGAACGCGGAGCTGGCGAAGGACATCGCGCAGCACATCGCCGCGTTCGCGCCGAAGTTCCTCTCCCGCGAGGAGGTTCCGGCCGAGACGGTGGAGAACGAGCGCCGTATCGCCGAGGAGACCGCGCGCGAGGAGGGCAAGCCGGAGCAGGCTCTGCCGAAGATCGTCGAGGGTCGCGTCACGGGCTTCTTCAAGGAGAACGCCCTGCTGGACCAGCCCTTCGCGAAGGACAACAAGAAGTCCGTCCAGAAGGTTCTGGACGAGGCCGGTGTCGCGCTGAAGCAGTTCGCCCGCTTCCGCGTCGGCGCCTGACGCCCCCGTACACCGCACGCCGGTCCGTGAGGGTCGCCCGCGCGTTCGTCGCGTGACGGGCGCTCACGGAATCCGGCTCGGGCCCGATACGGTCGGGCACAGGGCAGTTGTGACGAGGAGGCCGTTGCCGTGCAGGGAACCGTGAGGATCCACCGGCAATGGCCTCCTTCGTATGTGTATGTGCACGAGGAGATCTCATGAGCAAGGACACCGACACCGACAACGATGCTGACAGGGGCCTCGGTGACCGCCGGCGCTTTCTGCTGAAGCTGTCCGGCGAGGCTTTCGCCGGTGGCGGCGGCCTGGGCGTGGACCCCGACGTGGTGCACAAGGTGGCTCGTGAGATCGCCTCCGTCGTCCGGGACGGTGCGGAGATCGCCGTCGTCATCGGCGGCGGGAACTTCTTCCGCGGCGCCGAGTTGCAGCAGCGCGGCATGGACCGGGCGCGCTCGGACTACATGGGCATGCTGGGCACGGTCATGAACTGCCTGGCGTTGCAGGACTTCCTGGAGAAGGAAGGCATCGACTCGCGGGTGCAGACCGCGATCACCATGGGCCAGGTCGCCGAGCCGTACATTCCGCTGCGCGCGGTGCGGCATCTGGAGAAGGGCCGGGTCGTCATCTTCGGCGCCGGTATGGGCATGCCGTACTTCTCCACCGACACCACCGCGGCCCAGCGTGCGCTCGAAATCGACGCCGAGGCGCTGCTGATGGGCAAGAACGGTGTGGACGGGGTGTACGACTCCGACCCGGCGAAGAACCCGGACGCGGCGAAGTACGACGCGCTGGAGTACGCCGAGGTCATCACCCGGGACCTGAAGGTCGCCGACGCCACGGCCATAACGCTGTGCCGTGACAACAAGCTGCCGATCCTGGTCTTCGAGCTGCTCGCCGAGGGCAATATCGGTCGTGCGGTCAAGGGTGAGAAGATCGGCACGCTGGTGAGCAACCAGGGCACCCGGGTCTGACCCGTACCGACCGGATCCGCCCCGTGCGGCCGCCTGTTCGCGTGTGGTGTCCCGTCGTGGTGACACCGTGTGCGATGCGGCCGGTACGGGGATGGACAACGGCTGGACGGTCGGACACCGTGCAGGCATCAGGGCGCAACGGACGATGCCGGCACTGCCGCGGGGGTGACACCGTCAACCGGTCCCCCCGAGGCCGTAAGGCGCAAGCGCAAGCTGCAAGGCCGCAAGGCTCATTCATCGAACCAGGAGCACGTGGTGATCGAAGAGACCCTCCTCGAGGCCGAGGAGAAGATGGAGAAGGCGGTCGTCGTCGCCAAGGAGGACTTCGCCGCGATCCGCACCGGCCGTGCGCACCCGGCGATGTTCAACAAGATCGTGGCGGAGTACTACGGGACGCACACGCCGATCAACCAGCTGGCGTCGTTCTCCGTTCCGGAGCCGCGGATGGCGGTAGTGACCCCGTTCGACAAGAGCTCGCTGCGCAACATCGAGCAGGCCATCCGGGATTCGGACCTGGGCGTCAACCCGTCGAACGACGGCAGCATCATCCGGGTGGTCTTCCCCGAGCTGACCGAGGAGCGCCGCAAGGAGTTCATCAAGGTCGCGAAGGGCAAGAGCGAGGACGCGAAGATCTCGATCCGCAGCGTCCGCCGCAAGGCCAAGGAGTCCCTCGACAAGGCGATCAAGGACGGCGAGATCGGCGAGGACGAGGGGCGCCGCGCGGAGAAGGAACTGGACGACACCACCGCCAAGTACACGGCGCAGGTGGACGAGCTGCTCAAGCACAAGGAAGCCGAGCTGCTCGAGGTCTGAGTTTCCGCTGGGGTGCCACGTCCGAGATCTGAGGCTGCGAATCTGTGAACGACTCAACCTGGGGAGCGCCGCCGAGCGCCGGCTTCCGGAGCGCTCCCGATCAGGGGCCCTCGCCCGCGACTCGCGGGCCGGTGCCTTCCGTACCGGCGGGTCCCGCGCGCGGGGGCGGTGACGCATCGCAGACTCGGCCCATGCCCATCGTTTCCGACCCAGGTGGTCCCGGCAGCACGGACGACGGTGATCCGGGTGAGCGCCGTGACCGGCACAGTTCCTCCCCGCCGGACGGTGTTCCGGCCGGCGGGGCGGGCGATTCCGGCTCTGTCGCCGGTCCGGCGGAGCAGTCCTCTTCCCCTGCCGCGGCGGGGCGGAAGAAGCGCGCGGGCCGGGATCTGCGTGCGGCGATAGGGGTCGGGGTCGGGCTCGGGGCCGTGGTGCTGGCCTCGTTGTTCGTGTACAAGCCGGTCTTCGTCGGCGTGATCGTCGTGGCGATCGTCGTGGGGCTGTGGGAGTTCACGTCCCGGCTGGCCGAGTGCAAGCAGATCCAGGCGCCGCTGGTGCCGCTGGCGGTGGGCGGCGGCGCGATGATCGTCGCCGGGTATGTGCGCGGGGCCGGTGGCGCGTGGGTGGCGATGGCGCTCACGGCGCTGGCGGTGCTGGTGTGGCGGATGACGGAGTCGCCGCAGGAGTATCTGCGGGATGTGAGCGCGGCGGTGTTCGCCGCGTTCTACGTGCCGTTCCTCGCGACGTTCGTGGCGTTGATGCTGGCCGCGGACGACGGCCCGTGGCGGGTGCTGATCTTCCTGCTGCTGACGGTGGTCAGTGACACCGGTGCGTACGCGGTGGGCTGGCGGTTCGGGAAGCGGAAGCTGGCTCCGCGGATCAGTCCGGGGAAGACCCGGGAGGGTCTGGTCGGTGCGGTGTCGTTCGCGATGGTGGCGGGCGCGCTGTGCGTGGAGTTCCTGATCGACGGCGGCAGTTGGTGGCAGGGGCTGCTGATGGGTCTGGCCGTTTCGGTCACGGCGACGCTGGGTGATCTCGGCGAGTCGATGATGAAGCGGGATCTCGGCATCAAGGACATGGGCACGCTGCTGCCGGGGCACGGCGGGATCATGGACCGGTTGGATTCGCTGCTGCCCACGGCGCCGGTGGTCTGGCTGCTGTTCGTCGTCTTCGTCGGCGCGGGCTGATTCCCGGGCTGTCGCGTACGGTCCCGCCGTGGGGCCGTACGGGCAGTGTTTCGTCACGCGGGGTGAGCGGGGCGGAGGTTCGTGGCGAGCGGGTACTCTGGAAAAGCCCGTGCCGTGCGCGGACGCCGTCGTCCGCTGCCGGGCCGGGTTCCTGCCCGTCCCGCGGCCGGCCCGCTTTCCGGCTCGTATCCGCTTCGCCGCCGTGTCCGTGGTGGTGGAGCCGTCCGGTGAGCTGCGGGTACGGCACCGCTTCGGCCCCGTGTTCGCGGGGTCCGTCCCCAGCTAGGAGTTTTCCCCATGGCAGCGCCCGCACCCGGCGAACTCACCTTCGTCGCGCCGCGCGGAGCCAAGAAGCCGCCGCGGCACCTCGCCGATCTGAGCCCCGCCGAGCGCCGTGAGGCGGTGGCCGCGGCCGGTGAGAAGCCGTTCCGCGCGAAGCAGCTGTCGCAGCACTACTTCTCCCGCTTCGCGCACGACCCGGAGCAGTGGACGGACATTCCGGCCGCCGCCCGCGAGAAGCTGGCGGCCGAGCTGCTGCCGGATCTGATGAGTGTCGTGCGGCACATCTCCTGTGACGACGACGCGACCCGTAAGACGCTGTGGCGGCTGCACGACGGGACGCTCGTCGAGTCGGTGCTGATGCGCTACCCGGACCGGGTCACGATGTGCATCAGTTCGCAGGCGGGCTGCGGCATGAACTGCCCGTTCTGTGCGACGGGTCAGGCGGGCCTGGACCGCAATCTGTCGACGGCGGAGATCGTGCACCAGATCATCGACGGCATGCGTGCGCTGCGGGACGGTGAGGTTCCCGGTGGTGCGGCGCGGCTGTCGAACATCGTCTTCATGGGCATGGGCGAGCCGCTGGCCAACTACAAGCGGGTCATCGGCGCGATCCGCCGGCTGACGGACCCGGAGCCGGACGGGGTGGGGCTGTCGCAGCGCGGCATCACCGTCTCGACGGTCGGTCTGGTGCCGGCGATGCTGCGGTTCGCCGACGAGGGGCTGAAGTGCCGGCTGGCGCTGTCCCTGCACGCGCCGGACGACGAGCTGCGGGACACCCTGGTGCCGGTGAACCAGCGCTGGAAGGTGCGGGAGGTGCTGGACGCGGCGTGGGAGTACGCCGAGAAGTCCGGCCGCCGGGTGTCGATCGAGTACGCGCTGATCCGGGACATCAACGACCAGGCGTGGCGGGCGGATCTGCTGGGGCGGCTGCTGAAGGGCAAGCGCGTCCACGTGAATCTGATCCCGCTGAATCCGACGCCGGGTTCGAAGTGGACGGCGTCGCGTCCGGAGGACGAGGCCGAGTTCGTGCGGACGCTCGCCTCGCACGGGGTTCCGGTGACGGTGCGGGACACGCGGGGTCAGGAGATCGACGGCGCCTGCGGTCAGCTGGCGGCCACGGAACGCTGACGGGCCCGGGGTGCCGGTCGGCACGCTGGTAGTGTTCGAACACGCGTAGGTGCGCGGGGCTGTGTCCCGCGCCCGGCGCGCGTCAACCGAACACCGACAGGGGAGCGCTCACAGCGCTGAGAGTGCGCCCGTGCCGTGCAGGCACGGTCGCAGACCCTCGAACCTCGCCCGGGTCATGCCGGGTAGGAAGTCGAAGATCCGTATGTCTGTGCATGTGCGGCGTCCGGCCGCAGTGGTCACCGCTGTTCTGGCGCTGGCCCTGACCGCTACCGCCTGCGGCGGTTCCGGCGACGAGGCGGACGGCAAGACCGTCACGCTGGTCAGTCACGATTCGTTCAACGTGTCGAAGCCGGTGCTCAAGGAGTTCGAGCGGGAGAGCGGCTACACGGTGAAGGTGCTGCGCGGCGGCGACGCCGGCGCGGCCGTCAACCAGGCGGTGCTGAACCAGGGCAATCCGCAGGGGGACGTGTTCTTCGGCGTGGACAACACGCTGCTGTCCCGGCCGCTGGAGAAGGACGTCTTCGCCCCGTACAAGGCGAAGGGCCTGGAGAAGATCCCCGCCGAGTACCGGCTGGACGGGGGCAAGCACCGGGTGACGCCCGTCGACACCGGTGACATCTGCGTCAACTACGACCGGTCCTGGTTCGAGAAGAAGAAGCTGGACCCGCCGAAGACGCTGGACGACCTGGCGAAGCCCGCGTACCGGGACCTGCTGGTCACGCCGAACGCGGCGACGTCCTCGCCGGGGCTGGGTTTCCTGCTGGCCACCGTCGACGAGTACGGGGAGCGCGGCTGGAAGGACTACTGGGCGAAGCTGCGGAAGAACGGTGTCGAGGTCGTCGACGGCTGGGAGCAGGCGTACAACGACCGCTTCAGCGGTTCGCAGGGCGGCAAGGGCAAGGGTGACCGGCCGCTGGTGGTGAGTTACGCGTCCAGTCCGCCGGTCGAGGTGCTGGGCAAGAAGCCCGCACCGGAGCAGGCGCCGACGGGTATCGCGAAGGACACCTGTTTCCAGCAGACGGAGTTCGCGGGGCTGTTGAAGGGCGCGTCGAACCCGGAGGGCGGGAAGGCGCTGCTGGACTTCCTGATCAGCAAGCGGTTCCAGGAGGATCTGCCGTTGCAGATGTTCGTGGAGCCGGTGCGTGAGGACGCGGAGCTGCCCGAGCTGTTCACGAAGTACGGGGAGCGGGTTCCGGACGCCGCGACGATGGACCCGGAGAAGATCGCCGGGAACCGTGAGCAGTGGATCAAGGCGTGGACGTCGCTCGTCGTGAAGTGACCTCCGGGGCGCGGCGGCCGGGGTCCCGTCGGGGGACGGCGGTGCGGCTCGGGCTGATGGCGGTTCCGGCCGTCTTCTTCGCGCTGTTCTTCGTGTACCCGGTGGTGGCGATCGTCGGCCGGGGCCTGCGCGAGTCGGGGCGGTGGCAGCTGCACCGGGTGGGCGAGGTGCTGGGCGACCCGGACGTGCTGCACGTGCTGTGGTTCACGCTGTGGCAGGCGGCGGCCTCGACGGGGCTGACGCTGGCGCTGGCGCTGCCCGGCGCGTACGTCTTCGCGCGGCTGGACTTTCCCGGGAAGCAGCTGGTGCGTGCCGTGGTGACGGTGCCGTTCGTGCTGCCGACAGTGGTGGTCGGCTCGGCGTTCCTGGCGCTGCTGGGGCGCGGCGGGCTGTTGCAGGAGTGGTTCGGCGTCCGGCTGGACACGAGCGTGTGGGCGATCCTCCTCGCGCACGTCTTCATCAACTACGCGGTGGTCGTCCGGACGGTCGGCGGGCTGTGGGCGCAGCTGGACCCGCGGCAGGAGGAGGCGGCGCGGGTGCTGGGCGCGGGCCGCCTCGCGGCCTGGCGCCGGGTGACGCTGCCGGCGCTGGCGCCGTCCGTGGGGGCGGCCGGGCTGATCGTGTTCCTCTTCACCTTCACGTCGTTCGGCGTGATCCAGGTCGTGGGCGGGCCGCGGTTCGCGACGCTGGAGGTGGAGATCTACCGGCAGACGGCGAATCTGCTGGATCTGCCGACGGCGGCGGTGCTGACCCTGCTCCAGTTCACCGCGGTGGCCGTGCTGTTGGGGGTGCACGCGTGGTCGGTGCGCAGGCGGGAGAGCATGCTCAGTCTGGTGCCCGCCGAGCAGACCTCGCACCGGCCGCGGGGTGCGGGGCAGTGGGCGCTGCTGGTGTCGGTGCTGTCCGTGGTGGTGCTGCTGGTGCTGGTGCCGCTCGGGGTGCTGGTGGAGCGCTCGTTCCGCGGTCCGGACGGGTACGGGCTGGAGTTCTACCGGGCGCTGGGCTCCGCCTCGGACAGTGGCACGTTCGTCGTCGCGCCCGTCGAGGCGGTGGGCAACTCGTTCCTGTACGCGCTGGTCGCGACCGCCGTCGCGCTGGTGGTGGGCGGGCTCGCGGCGGCCGCGCTGACCAGGCGGGCGGGGCGGCTGGTGCGTGGTTTCGACGCGATGCTGATGCTGCCGCTGGGGACTTCGGCGGTCACCGTGGGCTTCGGTTTCCTCATCGCTCTCGACGAGCCGCCGCTCGACCTCCGCTCCAGCTGGATGCTGGTGCCGCTGGCGCAGGCCCTCGTCGGGGTGCCGTTCGTGGTGCGGACGATGCTGCCGGTGCTGCGCGCGGTGGACGTGCGGCTGCGTGAGGCGGCGGCCGTGCTGGGGGCTTCGCCGCTGCGCGCCTGGCGGGAGGTGGACTTCCCGATGGTGCGGCGGGCGCTGCTGGTCGCCGCGGGGTTCGCGTTCGCGGTCTCGCTCGGTGAGTTCGGGGCGACCGTCTTCATCGCCCGGCCCGACACCCCGACGCTGCCCGTCGCCGTGCAGCGGCTGCTGGGGCGGGCCGGGGAGCTCAACTACGGGCAGGCGATGGCCCTCAGCACCATTCTGATGCTCGCCTGCGCGGGCACGCTGCTCGCGCTGGAGCGCATCCGTACCGACCGTTCGGGAGAGTTCTGATGTTGCGACTGGAGGGCGTGACCGTACGGTTCGGTGCGCGTGCCGCGCTGGACGCGGTCGATCTGGAGGTCGCCGACCACGAGACGGTGTGCGTCCTGGGGCCCAGCGGCAGCGGCAAGTCGACGCTGCTGCGGGTCGTGGCGGGGCTCCAACCGGCCGACGCCGGGCGGGTGTTGCTGTCGGGCGAGGACCAGGGCGGGGTTCCGGTGCACCGCAGGGGCGTCGGGCTGATGTTCCAGGACCACCAGCTGTTCCCGCAGCGGGACGTGGGCGGCAACGTCGCCTTCGGGCTGCGCATGCACGGGACGGGGGCGCGGGAGACGGCCGAGCGGGTGGGGAAGCTGCTCGCGCTGGTGGGGCTGCCGGACGCCCAGCGCCGTGCGGTGTCCGCGCTCTCCGGCGGTGAGCAGCAGCGCGTGGCCCTCGCCCGTGCTCTCGCGCCGGAGCCGCGGCTGCTGATGCTGGACGAGCCGCTCGGCCAGCTGGACCGCAGTCTGCGCGAGCGGCTCGTCGTCGAACTCCGGTCGCTCTTCCGCCGGTTGGGCACCACGGTGCTCGCGGTGACGCACGACCAGGCGGAGGCGTTCGCACTGGCGGACCGGGTCGTGGTGATGAAGGACGGGCGGATCGCGCAGGCGGGAACGCCGCTGGAGGTGTGGAGCCGGCCGGCGTCCGAGTTCGTGGCCCGTTTCCTCGGCTTCGACAACGTGGTGGAGGCGCGGGTGCACGGCGACACCGCCGACACCCCGTGGGGCAAGCTGCCCGTCCCCGAGGGCACGCCCGCCGGCGACTGCCGCCTCCTGGTACGCCCCAACGGTGTCCGCCTGACCGCCCCCGCCGACGGGCTGCCCTGTACGGTGCGCGCCCGGACCTTCCCCGGCGGCAGCGCGGCGGCCGTCACCGTCCTCCTCCGGCCGGACGACGGCCCCGAACTGGAGGCTTCCTGCCCGCTCCGCTCGGCGCCGGAGACGGGGGAGCGGGTCGGGGTGTCCTTCGACGCGGCCGAGGTCGTACGGCTCGACGCGTGAGGGCGGGGACTGGCCGGCTCAGCCACTGGGCCGCTTCGGGCTGCCGCTCGTGGTGGTCAACTGGCTGAGCCACTTTGCCTGTTGGGGGGCGTGGGTGAGTGGCTGAGCCAGTCGGCCAGTTGGGGATGTCGTGGCTCGGGGAGAGCGTGGCTCAGTGGCTCAGCCAGTCGGCCACCGGACCGGTGAGCCCACGGCCGGCTGGGCGGTCGGGACAGTGTGAGTGGCTGAGCCACTACCCCGGTCGCCCCGATCAGTGGGTGAACGGCAGTGCGGCGAGCATGCCGAGGGCCCATGCGGGGGTGCCCAGGACCACCGCGAGGGCTCCCGTACGGACGAGCGCCGCGAGGCGCATCAGCCGCCGGGGAGCGCCGATCCGGGTCAGTGCGCGGGCCACCGCGGCGCGGGCCCCGTGCGTCTCGGCCACGGACAGCAGCGCGCTCGCGACGACGCAGGACACCACGAGCCACATCCCGAGCGCGGGCAGCGGTCCGGCGTCCGGTACGCCGTGACCCAGGCCCGCGTCGTGGACCTCGGCGATGAACAGT
This sequence comes from Streptomyces sp. HNM0574, assembly GCF_012726235.1. Lineage (GTDB taxonomy): Bacteria > Actinomycetota > Actinomycetes > Streptomycetales > Streptomycetaceae > Streptomyces. The sequence continues at coordinate 89,268 of NZ_JAASAH010000013.1, read as the reverse complement.
CCGCCGGCGGCGACGGCGCCGAGCACACCGACCGGCCGCCCCATGCGCCCCGCGTCCTGCTGGAGCGCCCGCCCGGACAGCAGCCGCAGCGCCCCGGGACGTCCCAGGGCGAGCACCCGCCCGGCCAGGTGCACCAGCCCCGGCCCGGTCAGGACGAGCCCGGAAGCGGCGAGCAGGAAGCCGACGACGGCGCCGACGGGAAGCGCCCGCACCCCGTCCCCCGCACCGGTCACGTCACCGCTCGTGTACATCACGAGCGCGAGACCGGCGGCCGCCGCGGCGACTCCCCAGGGGAGCTGCCCCGGCGCCGGCGCGGCCGGGGCCTCCACGGGCTGCGGCACCGTCCGCGTGGCAGCCCGTACGGGAAGGACGGCGGTGGCGACGGGCCCGGTGCGGTCACCGGCGGCGGCCGCGTCGACGGCCTCGACGCTCACGGGCTCCCCGTCGCCGGACCCCGTGCCGGTGTCCCCCGGCCCCTCGTCGCCGGAGGTGTCCGTCCCGGCCGAGGGGTGCGGGCCGGCGGGGCGCGCGGTGTCGTCGGGCCGGGCGTGGCGGACGTCGCGGGCCGCGTCGCCCGCGCGGGCGCGGGTGGTCAGGGCCGCGGAGACGGCGGCCGCGGCGGGCACGAGGCAGAGCAGCGTCAGCGCGCCCGCGAGGGGCAACGAGCGCTCGGCGGCGAGGAGTTCGGAGGCCGCGCCGTCGAACGGCAGGCCCGAGAGGTCGCCCCGCAGGTGCAGGAAGACGAGCAGCGCGATCGCGCTGCCGAGGAGGCAGGCGACGGCGGTGGAGATCGCGGCGAGGAGCGGGAGCCGGGCGGGTCCCATGCCGGCGGCGTCGAGTGCCGAGCGGCTGCGGGCGCCGGGTTCGGAGCAGGCCACCGCCGTCGCGAACTGCACGGCGGCGGCCAGGGGGAGGGCGCACCACAGCAGGAGCCGCGCGGAGTGGGCGGGGCTGCCGGGGTGGTCGAGCGCGTAGCTGAGGGAGGCCAGCAGCAGGAAGCCGACTCCGGCGGCCGCGCAGGCGACCAGCAGGCGGCTGACGAGTCCGAGGGGCCGCGTGCCGCGGGCTAGACGGAGAGCGAGCACGTGTCCCTGCCCTGCGCGTCTCTGCCGCCCGCCGGGCCGTTCCCGGAGCGGCGGGGCGGCGGGTCCTGGTGGTGCACCTGGCCGTCGAGCAGGGTGATGGTGCGGTCCGTCAGCGCCGGCTCGGCGGGCTCCTGCCCGGTCTCGTCGTGGGCCCCGGACTGGGGCTGCGGGACGAGGTCGTGGGTGGCCAGGACGACGGTGATGGCGTGCGAGCGGGCCGCCGTCGTCAACGTGCGGAGCACCTGAGCGCGGTCCGAGCGGTGCAGTGGCGCGGTCGGCTCGTCGGCGAAGAGCACGGCGGGGGAGCCGGCGAGGGCGCGGGCGATGGCGACGCGCTGCCGCTGCGACTGGAGGAGCGAGGCGGGGCGCTTCCTGGCGCAGTCGCCGATGTCGAGGCGGTCCAGCCACTCGCGGGCCGTGTGCTGGGCCGCGCGGTGGCCGGTGCCGTTGAGCAGCAGCGGGAGTGCGGCGTTCTCCCAGGCGGTGAGTTCGGGCACCAGCTGCGGGGTGCTGCCGATCCAGCCGAAGCGGTCGCGCCGCAGCCGCTGTCTGGAGGCGTGCCCCAGGGTGTGCACGGCGATGTCGTCGAACCACACCTCCCCGCGCGGGGCGGGCAGTTGGCCGGACAGGCAGCTGAGCAAGGTGGTCTTGCCGCTGCCCCGCGGGCCCCTGATGGAGACGATCTCCCCCTCCGCGACGGAGAGGGAGACGTCCTGGAGGGCGGGGGAGCCGTCGTACGCGTAGTGCAGCCCCTGCGCCCGGAGCATGTCGCTGTCCGGTGGTGCGGTCACTCCTGGCTCCTCGTGTGGTTCCTGCCGCCGTCTCGTCCCCTGGCTGGGTGAACGAACGCCGGGGGCGATCGGTCACCTGTGGACAACCCGAAACGGTAGGGACACGGGTGCCGCCGCGCCGCCGCCCACGGCTGCGGCGCGGCACAGGTTCCACCGAACGGGGCCCTAGGGGTGCTCCGGGAGGTGAGTGGGCGCGAACATCCGCAGTACCGCCGGGAGCACCACCACCGAGGGGCCGGGTGCGGCGAGTGCGGCGGACAGGTCCTCGCGCAGCCGCCCGGGCGAGGTGACCGTCGCGGGGACGCCGAAGGAGCGGGCGAGGGCGGCGAAGTCGGGGCGGGCCAGCCGGGTTCCGGTCTCCTCGCCGAAGGCGTCGTCCATGTACTCGCGGAGGATGCCGTAGCCGCCGTCGTCGACGACGAGCCAGGTGACGGGCAGGTCGTGCTGGCGTGCGGTGGCCAGTTCGGCGAGGGAGTACATGGCGCCGCCGTCGCCGGAGACGGCGAGGACGGGGGTGCCAGGGGCCGCGGCGGCCGCGCCGAGCGCGGCGGGCAGGCCGTATCCGAGTCCGCCGGCGCCCTGCGCACTGTGGAAGGCGCCGGAGCGGGGGTCGAAGGCGGACCAGGCCCAGTAGGCCAGGATCGTCATGTCCCAGAAGCTGGGGGCGTCGTCGGGGAGGGCGTCCCGTACGGCGGCGAGGACGGACTGTTCGGTCTCCAGGTCCTGGGCGGCGAGGCGTTCGCGTACCCGGGTGAGGAGGGCGGTGGCGCGGGCGGCCGCGGCGTCGGTGCGGGGGCGGGGGGTCACCGCGCGGTCGAGGGCCGCGAGGGTGAGGCCGGCGTCGGCGTGGATGCCGAGGGCGGGGTGGACGGATTCGAGTTTCCCGAGGTCCGCCTCGATCTGTACGACCCGGCCGCGCGGGGCGAACGTGTGGTAGTTGGAGGAGAGTTCGCCGAGTCCGGAGCCGACGACGAGGAGGACGTCCGCGTCCTCCAGGAAGTCCGTGGTGTGCCGGTCCTCCATCCAGGAGCGCAGCGACAGCGGGTGCTCCCAGGGGAAGGCGCCCTTGCCGCCGAAGGTGGTGGCGACGGGTGCCCCGAGCTTCTCCGCGAGCGCCAGCAGTTCCCGCTGCGCCCCGGCCCGTACGGTGCCGCCGCCCGCGAGGACGGCGGGGCGTTCGGCCGCGTCGAGCAGTGCGGCGGCGGCGTCGACGAGTTCGTCCCGCGGGGGCAGCGGGCGGGGGGCCGCGGTGAGTTTCCCGACGGGCGGGACGGTGGTGGGGGCGAGGAGCACGTCCTGCGGGATCTCCACCCACACCGGGCCGTGCGGTGCCTCCAGCGCGGAGGCCCAGGCGGCGGCGAGCGCCGAGGGGATCTGGGAGGCGGAGCGCACGGTGTGCACGGACTTCACCACGTCGCGGAACGAGGCGCTCTGGTCGGTGAGTTCGTGGAGGTGGCCGCGCCGCCGTCCGCCCAGTCCGGCGGTCGGGATCTGGCTGCTGATGCCGAGCACGGGCGCGGAGGCGGCGGCGGACTCCTGGAGCGCGGCGAGTGTCATCAGCGCGCCGGGCCCCGTGGAGACGAGCAGGGGCGCGACGGTGCCGGTGACGCGGGCGAAGGCGTCGGCGGCGAAGCCCGCGTTGTTCTCCACCCGGAGGCCCACGTAGTCGAGCGGGGAGCGGCGCAGCGCGTCGAAGGTGCCGAGCGCGTGCTGCCCCGGCAGCCCGAAGACGGTGGTGGCGCCGAGGGCGGCCAGGGACTCGACGACGAGGTCGCCGCCGTTGCGGGAGGGCTGTGCGGTCATGTCGGGTGAGTGCCTCACGTCTCTGCGGCTCAGGAGTGGTCGGCCCGGGCTGCGGGCTCGGGCTCGGCGGGTGCTTCCGGTGCGGTGGACTGTCCGGCGAGGCGGCGGCGCCAGGCGTCGAGGACGGCCGGGTCGGTGGGGCGGCCGGCGAGGCTGACGACGACGAAGGCCGCGAGGGAGGCCAACAGGCCGTAGTAGACGGGCTCGTCGGCGAGGACGCCCTTCCACAGCATCGTGCCCACCACCGTGACGCCTCCCGTGACGACGGAGGCGAGGGCGCCGCCCGCGGTGCCGCGCTTCCAGACCAGTCCGCCGAGGATGGGCACGAGGAGCCCGCCGACGAGCAGGTTGTAGGCGACGGTGAGGGCCTCGACGACGTCGTTGAGGGCGATGGAGACGGCCACCGTCAGCACGCCCATCAGCAGGATGAACGCGCGGTTGCCCCGTACCTCGTCGTGCGCGGAGCCGGTGTCGGCCTCCGTCCCGTCCGGCCGGGGCCCCGGGGGTGCGCAGGCGGGCGCGGATGCGGGCCCATATGTCGTTGTTGGCGACGGTGGCGCAGGCGATCAGCGCTCCCGAGGACGTCGACATGACGGCCGAGAGCGCGGCGGCCAGCACGAGCCCCTTCACGCCGACCGGCAGCACGTCGTCGACGATGACGGCGAACGCCGCGTCCGGGCTGTCCAGGTCGGGGTAGAGCACCTTGGCCGCGGTGCCGATGGCGGCCCCGGCGATCGCGTAGACCAGGCAGTACACGCCGGCGACGGTGCCGCCGTTGCGGGCCACCTTGTCGCTGCGCGCGGTGAAGACCCGCTGCCAGATGTCCTGCCCGATGAGCATGCCGAACGAGTAGACCAGCACGTAGGTGAAGACCGTCTGGGCGCCGATGCTCATCGGCGAGAAGTAGCTGTCCGGGAGCTGCTGGCGCATGGCGTCCAGGCCGCCGGCGCGGTACACGGCGATCGGCAGCAGGAGCAGCAGCACGCCGATGGACTTCACGACGAACTGCACCATGTCGGTCAGCGTGACGGACCACATGCCGCCCAGCGTCGAGTAGGCGACGACGACCACGCCGCCGATGACGATCGCCGGGACCCGGTCCAGGCCGAGCACGACGTCGAAGATGGTGGCGTACGCGATGGTCGAGGTGACGGCGAGCATCAGGGTGTACGCCCACATCACCACCCCGGAGATGACGGCGGAGGAGCCGCCGTAGCGCAGGTCGAGCATCTGGCTGACGGTGTAGACCTTCAGCCGGGAGATGCGCGCGGAGAAGAACAGGCTGAGGGCGAGCAGGCCGAAGCCGATGGTGAACACCAGCCAGGCGCCCGAGAGTCCGTACTGGTAGCCCAGTCCGACGCCGCCGATGGTGGACGCGCCGCCCAGGACGATCGCCGCGAGGGTGCCCGAGTAGAGGGCCGGTCCGAGCCGGCGCCCGGCGACGAGGAAATCGCTCTTCGATTTCGCGCGGCGCATGCCCCACCAGCCGACCGCGAGCATGCCCGCGAGATAGAGGACGATCACTCCGTGGTCGAGGGTCATGGCTGCTCCTTGGGGCGGGAGGCGGGGACGGGGCGCCGGCGGAGGCGGGGCGCCACGGAGCCGTGGGGCCGGGGGAGTTCGGGGACGGGGAACCGGGCCGCTGTCCCGGAGGGGGACCGCCGCACCTGCGGGGGTGTGGTGCGGTGTTCCGGGCGGTGAGCCTAGGTGTCCGCAAGGAGGCCGGGAAGTGTACGTTTCCTCTATTCACTCGGCCGAATATGTACACACCATCCAGGGGGTGCGCTGTGCAGGAGCCGGTCCCCACCCCGGTCCCCGTGCCGCTGGGCGCGCTGACCGCCGACGGCGCACTGGGCCTGCGGGTGCTCGCGGGCCTGTCCGGGCCGGGCGAGCAGTACGTGACGTCCGTCCACACCAGCGAGATGGCCGACCCGCGCCCGTACCTCCTGGGCGGTGAGCTGCTGCTGACCGCCGGGGTGCACCGGGACGGCGCGGACGCGTCGGACGCCTACTGGGAGGGGTACGCGCGGCGCGCGGCCGAGGCGCGCGCCGTGGCGCTCGGCTTCGGCGTCGCGCCCGTGCACGAGCGGGTGCCCGCCGGACTGGTGCGGGCCTGCGAGCGGCTCGGCCTGCCGCTGCTGGAGGTGCCGCGCAGCACCACGTTCGCGGCCGTCGCGCAGGCCGTGTGGCAGGCGATGGCGGAGCGGCGGCACCACGAACTGCGGAGCCTGAGCGCGGCGCAGCAGACGCTCGCCGCCGCGGCGGCCCGCCCGCACCCCGTGCCCGCCGTGCTCGGCGAACTGGCCCGCCATCTCGGCGCCTGGACCGTCTTGTTCGGCCCGGACGGGGTGGAGCGCGCCGGCGCCGGCAGCCCTCCGGGTGAGGAGGCGCGGGCCGAACTCGCCTCCCTGGCCCGGCTGTTGCGCCCCGGCCCCTCCTCGGCCGCGGGCACCCGGGACGGCCACCGGCTGAGCGTCTACGGGCTCGGCGGACGGGACCGGCTCGCGCTCGGCGTCTGCGCCCCGCCTTCGGACGGGGAAGCGGCGCACGGCGGGGCTGCGGGCACGGCGGCCGTCGCGCGGGTGGCCGTTGTGCTGCTGGCCCTGCTGACGGAGTCCCGCGCCGCCGTGAGCGACGCCCGCCGCTCGGCGGCGCTGGTGCGGCTCATGCTGGGCGCGTCGCCCGCCGAGGCGGCGCCGCTGCTGGACGGCGCGGAGCGCTGGTCCGTGGTGCACGGCGCCCGCCGCGGCACTCCCCGCACCGGCGGCGACGGCGACGACCCGTTCTCGCTGTCCGAACTGGCCGCCGGGCTGGGCACGCAGCTCCTCGACGTGGACGGGGCCGCCCTGCGCGCCCTGGTCCCCGAGGGCGCGGGCACGAAGGCGCAGCCGGGGTGGACGCTCGGGGTGAGCGCGCCCGTCCCGGCGTCCGGTCTGGCGCGCGCGGACGCCGAGGCGGCGCGGGCGCTGCGCCGGGCGCAGGCGGAGCGGCGCGCGGTCGTGCGGCAGGGGGCCGGTGCGGGCGCGTCCGGGGTGGCGGCGCTGGTGCCGCGCGAGGAGCGGCAGGCGCACGCGCGCACGCTGCTGGCGCCGCTGGACGGGCACCCGGTGCTGGCCGAGACGGTGCGGATGTGGCTGTCCCTGCACGGGAGTTGGGACCGTACGGCGGTGGCGCTGGGCGTGCACCGCAACACGGTGCGGCAGCGCGTCGCGCGGGTGGGGACGCTGCTCGACGTGGATCTCGCCGAGCCGGACGTCCGGATGGAGCTGTGGTTCGCGCTCGCCTGGCTGTGACGGGGCGCGGTCCGGTGCGACGGCGAGGGGCGGGACGCGGTCTGTGACCGTGTCCCGCCCCTCGCCTGCTGTCACACCCCGGGCGGCGCGTTACGCGCCGGCCGTCACAGCTTGGTCCACGCCTCGGTGAGGACCTTGCGCAGGATCTGCTCGATCTCGTCGAAGGTCGACTGGTCGGAGGTCAGCGGCGGCGCGAGCTGGACGACCGGGTCGCCGCGGTCGTCGGCGCGGCAGTAGAGGCCGGCGTCGAAGAGGGCCTTGGAGAGGAAGCCGTAGAGCACGCGCTCCGACTCCTCCTCGGTGAAGGTCTCCTTGGTCGCCTTGTCCTTGACCAGCTCGATGCCGAAGAAGTAGCCGTTGCCGCGGACGTCGCCGACGATCGGCAGGTCGAGCAGCTTCTCCAGGGTGGCGCGGAAGGCGTCCTCGTTGTTGAGGACGTGCTGCGGCAGGCCGTCGCGCTCGAAGAGGTCGAGGTTGGCCAGCGCCACCGCGGCGGAGACCGGGTGGCCGCCGAAGGTGTAGCCGTGCAGGAAGGTGTTGTCGCCCTTCCAGAACGGCTCGGCGATGCGGTCGGAGATGACCGCGGCGCCGATCGGGGAGTAGCCGGAGGTCATGCCCTTCGCGCAGGTGATGATGTCCGGCACGTAGCCGAACTTCTCGCAGGCGAAGATCGTGCCGAGGCGGCCGAAGGCGCAGATGACCTCGTCGGAGACGAGCAGCACGTCGTAGGTGTCGCAGATCTCGCGGACGCGCTGGAAGTACCCGGGCGGCGGCGGGAAGCAGCCGCCCGCGTTCTGCACCGGCTCCAGGAAGACGGCGGCGACGCTCTCCGGGCCCTCCAGCAGGATCTGCTGCTCGATCTGGTCGGCGGCCCAGCGGCCGAAGGCCTCCGGGTCGTCGCCGTGCACGGGGGCGCGGTAGAGGTTGGTGTTCGGCACCTTGAAGGCACCCGGAACCAGCGGCTCGTACGGGGCCTTCAGGCCGGGCAGGCCGGTGATGGAGAGCGCGCCGTGCGGGGTGCCGTGGTAGGCGACGGAGCGGGAGATCACCTTGTACTTGCCGGGGTTGCCGTTGAGCTTGTGGTACTGCTTCGCCAGCTTCCACGCGGTCTCGACGGCCTCGCCGCCGCCGGTGGTGAAGAAGACCTTGTTGAGGTCACCGGGGGCGTGGTGGGCGAGCCGCTCGGCCAGCTCCACGGCCTTCGGGTGGGCGTAGGACCAGACAGGGAAGAAGCCCAGGTCCTGCCCCTGCTTGTTGGCCGCCTCGGCGAGCTCGGCGCGGCCGTGGCCGGCCTGCACGACGAACAGGCCCGAGAGACCGTCGAGGTAGCGCTTGCCGTCCGTGTCGAAGACGTAGGTGCCTTCGCCGCGGGCGATGGTCGGGACGGGTGAGTTCTCGTACGACGACATGCGGGTGAAGTGCATCCACAGGTGGTCGTGGGCTGTCTTGGAGAGGTCCTTGCTCACGGTTATCGAGTTCCCCAGGTGTAGGTCTGCTTGCGCAGCTTGAGGTAGACGAAGCTCTCGGTGGACCGGACCCCGGGAAGGGTGCGTATCCGCTTGGTGATCATTTCGAGGAGGTGTTCGTCGTCATGGCAGACGATCTCCGCGAGCAGATCGAAGGAACCGGCGGTGATGACCACGTAGGCCACCTCGTCGAGTTCCGAGAGAGCATCGGCGACCGGGTCGAGTTCCCCTTCGACGTTGATGCCGACCATCGCCTGGCGCATGAAGCCGACGGTGAGCGGATCGGTCACGGCGACGATCTGCATGACGCCTTGCTCCTGGAGCTTCTGGACGCGCTGCCGCACGGCCGCCTCCGACAGGCCCACTGCCTTGCCGATGGCGGCGTACGGACGCCGTCCGTCCTCCTGGAGCTGTTCGATGATCGCCAGGGACACGGCGTCGAGCGATCGGGTGCCGTTCGTCTTCTTAGGGTCACGAGCCACGTTCGCCACTGTGCACGAGACCTCCTCCGCTTCGCAAGTGCTGAGCGATGTAATCCGTAGCGATCAGACGCGCAGAGAACTGATTCCGTTGTGTTTCTCGTGCAGGTGTATCGAAAGCGCAGGGTTGATGGGTAGGCTGACGGTCTCACCCAATGGACAACGGAGCAGGAGGGGTGCGAAGTGACCACCGAGCTGCGTCGGCTGCGCAACTACATCGACGGAGAGTTCCGGGACGCCGTCGACGGAAGGACCACGGATGTGGTCGACCCGGCGACGGGTGAGGCGTACGCGACTGCGCCCCTGTCCGCGCAGGCCGACGTCGACGCCGCGATGGCGGCCGCCGAGGCCGCCTTCCCCGTCTGGCGGGACGTGACCCCGGGGGTACGCCAGCGCGCCATCCTCAAGATCGCGGACGCGATGGAGGCCCGGCAGGAGGAGCTGCTGGACGCGGAGTGCCGCAACTGCGGCAAGCCGCGTGAGCTGACCCGGCAGGAGGAGCTGCCGATGATGCTCGACCAGATCCGCTTCTTCGCGGGTGCCGCGCGGATGCTGGAGGGCAAGTCGGCCGGCGAGTACATGGAGGGCCTCACCTCCTTCGTGCGCCGCGAGCCCGTCGGCGTCTGCGCCCAGGTCGCGCCGTGGAACTACCCGCTGATGATGGCCGTGTGGAAGTTCGCCCCGGCGCTCGCCGCGGGCAACACGGTCGTGCTGAAGCCGTCCGACACGACCCCGGCCTCCGCCGTCTGGCTGGCCGAGGTGATCGGCGGCGTGTTCGACGAGATGGAGCTGCCCCGGGGCATCTTCAACGTCGTCTGCGGCGACCGCGAGACGGGCCGTCTCATGGTCGAGCACGACACCCCCGCGATGGCCTCGATCACCGGTTCCGTGCGGGCGGGCATGGAGGTCGCGGGCAGCGCGGCGAAGGACCTCAAGCGGGTCCACCTGGAGCTGGGCGGCAAGGCGCCCTGTGTCGTCTTCGACGACGCGGACATCGCCGCGGCCGTCGAGGGCATCCGGGACGGCGGCTTCTTCAACGCCGGCCAGGACTGCACCGCCGCCACCCGCGTGCTCGTCCAGGAGGGCGTGTACGAGGAGTTCGTGACGGCGCTGGCGAAGGCCGCCGCCGAGGTGAAGACCGGCGACGTGAACGACCCGGACGCCGCCTACGGCGCGCTCAACAACGCCGGCCACCTGGAGAAGGTCGCGGGCTTCATCGACCGGCTGCCCGCGCACGCCAAGGTCGAGGCGGGCGGCGAACGCGTCGGTGACAAGGGCTACTTCTACGCCCCCACCGTCGTCTCCGGCCTCAAGCAGGACGACGAGATCGTGCAGAACGAGGTCTTCGGCCCGGTCATCACGGTGCAGTCCTTCTCCGACGAGGAGCAGGCCGTGAAGTGGTCCAACGACGTCGAGTACGCGCTCGCCTCGTCGGTGTGGACGAGCGACCACGCCCGCGCGATGCGGCTGTCCAAGGCGCTCGACTTCGGCTGCGTGTGGATCAACACCCACATCCCGCTCGTCGCCGAGATGCCGCACGGCGGCTTCAAGAAGTCCGGCTACGGCAAGGACCTCTCCGCCTACGGCTTCGACGACTACACGCGCGTCAAGCACGTCATGACCGCGCTGTAGCGACGGCCACGGGCGCGTCCGGCGCCTCCCCGCCGACGGCTGCGTGCGGCGGTACGTCACCCGGCCCGCGGAGGCCGGCGAGGACGGGGAGGCGGCGGTTCCCTCACGCGCCCGTGCCGCGCGATCCCGGCCCCCGGGACGGCCTCGGCCGTCCCGGGGGCCGGTTCGTCGGCGGGTCCGGAGGGCCGGTCGGCGGGCTGACGCGGGCACGGATGCGGACGAACTGCCCCTGGCCGCACCGTCCGTGTGCGTCCGTAACGGTGTAACCGACGGGAACAGCCAGTGACGACGGGAAAATTCTTTGGCGGGGCAAATCGGTCACCGTGCGGTTCCCGCACGCCGGGTCCGACTTCAACCCCTTGCCATACCCAGGTTTTTTCTCCGCGTCACCTTCTGTTCATCGGTCAACTGGCGCGCGGACGGTGGCAATTCAAGGCGCGTGGCGGGCTGTGGCCCTTCCGTGAACGCCGGCCGATGCGGAAAGAGCACGCTATACGGTCCCCGGCATGTCCCAAGTCCAGCACCGCACCATGGCACGAGAGGGCGGGGAGACCACGGGAGCAGTGGCGGCCGCGGAGGCCGCCTCCTCCCACGAGAGCGTTCAGTCCAAAGGACTCAGCAAGAACTCGGTAGGTCTCACCGGCAGCGCCGTCATCGGCCTCTCCACCGTCGCCCCCGTCTACTGCCTGACGAGCACGCTCGGTCCCACCGTCGGCGAGGTCGGGCTCCAGATGCCCGCCGTCTTCCTCGCCGGTTTCCTCCCCATGCTGCTGGTCGCGTTCGCGTACCGGGAGCTGAACAACGCCGTTCCGGACTGCGGCACCTCCTTCACCTGGACGGTCAAGGCCTTCGGGCCGCGCGTCGGCTGGATGTGCGGCTGGGGGCTCGTCGTCGCGACGGTCATCGTGCTGTCCAACCTGGCGGGCGTCGCCGCCGAGTTCCTCTATCTGCTGCTCGCGGAGATCACCGGCAACAGCGGGATCGCCGAGTTCGGTGAGCGGACGCCGGTGCACGTGGTCACCGTGCTCGTCCTCATCGCCGTGGCCACCGCCATCAGCTACCGCGGGATGACGGCCACCAAGTGGTTCCAGTACTCGCTCGTGGGCCTGCAGATGCTGGTCCTGGCGATGTTCGTGGTGATGGCCTTCGCCAAGTCGGACAGCGTGGCGCAGGCCGCCGACCTGCACTTCTCCTGGAGCTGGTTCGACCCGTTCTCGGTGTCGTCCTTCGCGGCCTTCACCGCCGGACTGTCCCTGTCGATCTTCATCTACTGGGGCTGGGACGCGACCCTGACGCTGAACGAGGAGACCTCCGACAGCGACAAGACGCCCGGCCGCGCCGCCATGCTCGCCATGGTCGTGCTGGTCTCCAGCTACGCGCTGACCGCTGTCGCCGCGATGATGTTCGCCGGCACCGGCAGCGAGGGCATCGGCCTGGGCAACCCCGAGACCTCCGACAACGTCTTCGCCGCGCTCGCCGGGCCGGTCATGGGCCCGTTCAGCGTGCTGCTCTTCCTCGCCGTGCTGGCCAGCGCCTCCGCGAGCCTCCAGACGACGTTCCTGCCCGCGGCCCGGACGATGCTCGCCATGAGCACCTACAAGGCGATGCCGGAGTCCTTCTCCCGCGTGCACCCGAGGTTCCGTACCCCGGGCCGGGCCACGGTCGTCGCGGGCGTGGGCACCGGCGTCTTCTACTCCGTGATGGCCTTCGTCAGCGAGAACGTCCTGGTCGACACGGTGTACGCGCTCGGCCTCATGATCTGCTTCTACTACGCGCTGACCGCCTTCGCCTGCGTCTGGTACTTCCGCCGCGACCTCACCGGCAGCGTGCGGAAGCTCCTCTACCGCGGCGTGATGCCGCTGGCGGGCGCGCTGCTGCTGACGGCCGTGTTCTTCAAGACGCTCTACGACACCTGGGACCCGGCCTACGGATCCGGCAGCGCCGTCGCGGGCGTCGGCAGCGTCTTCGTGATCGGCGTCGGCGTGCTCGTCCTCGGCGCGGTGCTGATGGAGATCATGCGGCGGCGGAGCCCCGCGTTCTTCCGCGGCGAGGTCCTCACCCGCGAGACCCCCGCGATGGTCGTCGAGGACTGAGCGGGCCGGGGACACGGTGGTGACGGCGTCGGGCCCGTACGGAGATCTCCGTACGGGCCCGACGTGCGTCCGGGGCCGGTCAGGGCCGGCGAGCCTGCCAGTCGGCGAGGTAGGTGTCGATCTCGCCGAGGAGGCGGGCGGCGCCCGGGGCGTCGAGGAACGAGAAGCGCACCGCGTTCCGCGCCAGCTCCGCGACGCCCGCCGCGTCCAGGCCCAGCAGCCGGGCGGCTATGCCGTACTCGGTGTTCAGGTCCGTGCCGAACATCGGCGGGTCGTCGCTGTTGACCGTGACCGGGACGCCCGCGCGGACCAGCTCGGGCAGCGGGTGCTCCTCCAGCGTGCGGACGGCGCGGGTGGCGATGTTGGACGTCGGGCAGACCTCCAGCGGGATCTGCCGCTCGGCGAGGTGCCGCATGAGCTCCGGGTCCGCCGCCGCGCTGGTGCCGTGGCCCAGGCGCTCGGCCCGCAGCGAGGTCAGCGCGTCCCACACCGTTTCGGGCCCGGTGGTCTCGCCCGCGTGCGGGACGCTGTGCAGACCGGTGGCGATCGCGCGGTCGAAGTACGGCTTGAACAGGGCGCGGGGGACGCCCTTCTCGGGCCCGCCGAGGCCGAAGGAGACCAGGCCCTCGGGCGGCATCTCCGTCGCTATCCGGGCCGTCTCCTCGGCCGCCTCCAGGCCCGCCTCGCCGGGGATGTCGAACGACCAGCGCAGCACGACGCCCAGATCGCGCTCGGCCGCCTTCCTGGCGTCCTCGATCGCCTCCAGGAAGGCGCGGTCCGGGATGCCGCGGCGGACGGAGCTGTAGGGGGTGACGGTCAGCTCGGCGTAGCGGATCCGCTGCCTGGCCATGTCCTGGGCGACGCCGTAGGTCAGCAGCCGCACGTCCTCGGCGTCCCGGATCAGGTCGACGACGGTGAGGTACAGCTCGATGAAGTTCCGGAAGTCGGTGAAGGTGAAGTAGTCCGCCAGCGCCTCGGGGTCCTTGGGCACCTTCGACTCCGGGTGCCGGGCCGCCAGTTCGGCGACCACGTGCGGGGAGGCCGAGCCGACGTGGTGGACGTGCAGCTCCGCCTTGGGCAGCCCGGCGATGAACGCCGAGAGGTCGGGCGAGTCGGACATGGGGGCCTCCGGTACGCAGGGGAACCGGTTCATCCTAGGACGGTGCCCCGGGGCACCCCGGGGCACCTTGGGTGCGATACCGCCCGCTTTAGTTTTAGTGGCGTAATCAGAAGACTGCGACGGAATCCCTTGTTGAATCGGGGTCCCCCTGCCAGGATCAGCAACCAACCCCGGCTGACGCCACATTGCCGTAGGCAGGCAGGAGAGCACGATGGTCCAGCGCTTCGACGTGTCCGAACGGTTCGCGGAAGGTGCCCAGTACATCGACGGACGGTTCACGTCCGGCGGTTCGGGCGCGACGCAGGCGGTCACCGACCCCGCCACCGGCGAGCAGGTGTACCGCTACCGGCTCGCGGACGCCGCCGACGTCGACGCCGCGGTCCGCGCCGCCGAACGGGCCCAGCCGGAGTGGGCCGCCGCCACCCCGGCCGAGCGGTCCGACGCGATGCACGCCTGGGCCGCGGTGCTCAAGGAGCGCACGGACGACTTCGTCTTCGCCGAGTCGCTCCAGTGCGGGAAGCCGCTGAAGCTCTCCGAGGAGTTCGACGTCCCCGGCTCCTTCGACAACGTCTCCTTCTTCGCCGGCGCGGCCCGGCAGCTGCCCGGCGTGGCCGCGGGCGAGTACAGCGGCGACCACACCAGCTACGTGCGCCGCGAACCGCTCGGCGTCATCGGCTCGATCGCGCCCTGGAACTACCCGCTCCAGATGGCCGCCTGGAAGGTGCTGCCCGCCGTCGCGGCCGGCAACACGATCGTGCTCAAGCCCTCCGAACTCACCCCGTTCACCTCGCTGATGTTCGCCGACGCGGCCCGCACGGCCGGTATCCCCGACGGCGTGATCAACATCGTCACGGGCGCGGGCCGGGACGCGGGCGAGGCGCTCGTCGGCCACCCCTCCGTCGCCATGACCTCCTTCACCGGCTCCACCGCCGTCGGCAAGCGGATCGCCGAGCTCGCGACCGCCTCCGTCAAGCGGATCCACCTCGAACTCGGCGGCAAGGCGCCGTTCGTCGTCTTCGACGACGCCGACCTGGAGGCCGCCGTGCACGGCGCCGTCGCGGGCGCGCTCATCAACAGCGGCCAGGACTGCACGGCCGCGACCCGCGCCTACGTGCAGCGGCCGCTGTACGAGGCGTTCGTCAGCGGCGTCGCCGACCTGATGAACGAGGTGCGCCTCGGCGACCCCTTCGCCGCCGGGACCGACCTCGGCCCGCTCATCTCGCACCAGCACCGGGACCGCGTCGCCGGGTTCGTCGACCGGGCGCGCTCGTACGCCACCGTCGTCGTGGGCGGCGAGGCGCCCGGCGGCGACCTGGCCAAGGGCGCCTACTACCGGCCCACGCTGATCGCGGACGCGCCGCAGGACAGCGAGGCCGTGCAGCAGGAGATCTTCGGCCCGGTCCTGACCGTCCTGCCCTTCGACAGCGACGACGAGGGCATCCGGCTCGCGAACGACACCCCGTACGGACTCGCCGCCTCCGCCTGGAGCCGCGACGTGTTCCGGACGGGACGGGCCTCGCGGGACATCCGGGCCGGCTGCGTGTGGATCAACGACCACATCCCGATCATCAGCGAGATGCCGCACGGCGGCTACAAGGCGTCCGGTTTCGGAAAGGACATGTCCGCCTACTCGTTCGAGGAGTACACCCAGATCAAGCACGTGATGTACGACGTCACGCAGGACGCCCGCAAGGACTGGCACCGCACGGTCTTCGGCGACCGCTGACCCCACGACCGGCGCACGCCGGGATCCCCCCTCCCGGCGTGCGCCGCCGCCCCGTACCCAGCCCTGGCCGCCCCCGCCGGATTCGGTGAACGTCGCAGGTGAGGGACGTGCGGAGGGAGCGGCGGGGGCGCGCCCGCGCGTACCCTCGGCGCGTGAACTCCCCGCACGCGGCGGCGGCTTCGGGGCGTGCGCCACCAGCCGCGCGCCCACCCCCACGCCGCCGGACCCCGCACACCGGCCCACGGCCCACCCGCGCCCGGCCCGCCGTCCCGCCCGGCCCGGCGCCCGCAACACCGCGTACCACCACGCTCGTTCGCAAGCCCCGCACCACCGCGTGACGTCCCGGCGCGGTGCGGGCCGGCGGTGTCCTCGCCGGTCCGCGGCCCGTCCCGGCCACGCGGCCGTACGCACCCCCAACCTTCCCCACCCTCCCCGGAAGGCAGGCTCCATGGATCTGTACGACGGCATGCCCGAACCCGTCCGCGCGGCGTGGGAGCGGAGTCTCACCCACGGCCGTGCCGCGATGAGCAGGCGCCGGCTGCTGCGCGCCGCCTCCCTCGCCGCGGGCGGCGGCCTGCTCGCGGGCTGCGGCATACCCCCGGCCGCGGGCAACCGCGGCGGTGAGGGGCCCGAGGCGGCCCCGGACCACTCGAAGAAGGAGCGGGTCCTCAACTTCGCCAACTGGCCGCTGTACATCGACGTCGACGACAAGAACAAGTCGAAGCGCCCCACCCTCGACCGCTTCGAGCGGCGCAGCGGCGTGAAGGTCAAATACGTCGAGGACGTCAACGACAACAACGAGTTCTACGGCAAGATCAAGCCGCAGCTCGCCGCCGGCCAGGACACCGGACGCGATCTGGTCTGCCTCTCCGACTGGATGGCCGGACGCGTCATCCGCCAGGGCTGGGCACAGCGCCTCGACCCGGCCAACCTCCCGCACGCGGTGACCAATCTGGAGGACCGGTTCCGGACCGCGGCGCACGATCCGGGGCGGCAGTTCAGCTACCCGTGGGCGGGCACGGCCTGCATCGTCGCCTACAACAAGAAGGCGACGAAGGGGAAGGACGTCACCAGCGTCCGCCAGCTGCTGGAGGACGACTCCCTCAAGGGCCGGGTGTCGATGCTGACGGAGATGACCGACACCATGGGCCTGACCATGCTCGACATGGGCGTGAACCCGGAGAGGTTCACCGCCGACGACTTCGACGCGGCCCTCGCCCGCATCCAGAAGGCCGTCGACAGCAAGCAGTTGCGGCGCTTCAGCGGCAACGACTACCTGGACGAGCTGAGTTCGGGCGACATCGCCGCCTGCCTCGCCTGGGCCGGCGACATCGTCCAGCTCAAGCTGGACAACCCGGACATCGGCTTCGCGCTCCCCGAGAGCGGCTACCTCTTCGGCACCGACGACCTGCTCGTCCCCGCGAAGGCACGCCACCAGGACAACGCCGAGGCCCTGATCGACCACTACTACCGGCCGAAGGAGGCGGCGGAGCTCGCCGCCTGGATCAACTACATCTGTCCCGTCACCGGGGCGAAGGCCGAGATGGAGAAGATCGACAAGGACCTGGCCGAGGACCCGCTCGTCTTCCCGGACGAGAAGACCGTCTCGCGGGGCAAGAACTTCCGCCCCATGGACGAGAAGGAAGAGACCGGTTTCCAGCAGAAGTTCGCCACGCTCATCGGCAGCTGACCGAGCGTCCCCCTCCCGACCGCGACTCCCCTGCGAGGAACCGTCATGACGATCACCATCTCCGGGGTCGGCAAGGTCTTCGGCGACTTCACCGCCGTCCACCCGCTCGACCTGACCATCCCCGAGGGCTCCTTCTTCGCCCTCCTCGGCGCCTCCGGCTGCGGAAAGACCACCACCCTGCGCATGATCGCCGGCCTGGAGGAGCCCACCTCGGGCAGCATCCTCCTCGGCGACCAGGACATCACCGCGCTGCCCCCGCACGAGCGCCCCGTCAACACCGTCTTCCAGAACTACGCGCTCTTCCCGCACCTCGACGTCCGCGAGAACATCGCCTTCGGCCTGCGCCGCCGCGGCATCACCGACGTCAAGGACAAGGTCGACGAGATGCTCGACCTCGTCGAACTCGGCTCCCTGGGACGGCGGAAGCCCCGGCAGCTCTCCGGCGGCCAGCAGCAGCGCGTGGCCCTCGCGCGCGCCCTCATCAACCGGCCCCGGGTGCTGCTCCTGGACGAGCCGCTCGGCGCGCTCGACCTCAAACTGCGCCGCCAGATGCAGCTGGAGCTCAAGCGCATCCAGAGCGAGGTCGGCATCACCTTCGTGCACGTCACGCACGACCAGGAGGAGGCCATGACGATGGCCGACTCGGTGGCCGTGATGTACGGCGGCCGGGTCGAGCAGCTCGGCCCGCCCGCCGAACTGTACGAACACCCGCGCACCACCTTCGTCGCCAACTTCCTCGGCACCTCGAACCTCGTCGAGGCCGAGGTCACCGCCGTCGGCGAGGACGCCGTCCGGCTCCGGCCCACCGGCACCGAGGACACCCTCCGCCTCCCCGCCGACCGCTGCCCGCCGCTCCCCGCGGACGGGGAGCGGCGCGTCCCGGAGGAGGGCGAGAAGCTGCTGGTCGGCGTCCGCCCCGAGAAGATCTCCCTCGCGCACGCCGACGACGCCTCCGTCCCCGCCGGCCGCAACCGCCTCAACGGCCGTATCCGGGACGCGAGTTACCTCGGCGTCTCGCTCCAGTACGTCGTCGACAGCCCCGCATGCCCCGGGCTGCTGGTATACGAGCAGAACGTCGAACGCGACACCCGCCTCACTCCCGGCTCGGACGTCGTCCTGCACTGGCAGCCCGCGCACACCTTCGCCCTCGACGCCGACCGGGCCGAGCCGTCCGCAGCCGGGGAGGGTGTCGCATGACCGCAGCACTCGCCCCCGCGGGCCCACCCGGCGCCGGGACGGAGCCGGAGGACACCGAGGACGCCGCGCCGGACCCCGGCCCGCGCCGCGGCCGTCGCACCGCCTACTGGCTGCTGCTCCCCGCGGGCCTCTGGCTGGCCCTGTTCTTCGTGGCGCCGTTCTTCTACCAGGCCAGCACCTCGGTGCAGAGCGGCTCCCTGGAGGAGGGCTTCCGGGTCACCTGGAACTTCGCCAACTACACGGACGCGCTGGCCGCCTACGGGCCGCACTTCCTCCGCTCGTTCCTCTACGCGGCGATCGCCACCCTGCTGTGTCTGCTGATCGGCTACCCGCTCGCGTACACCATCGCCTTCCGCGCCGGGCGCTGGCGCGGGCTGCTGCTGGTGATGGTCATCGCGCCGTTCTTCACCAGCTTCCTGATCCGCACCCTCGCCTGGAAGACGATCCTGTCCGACAGCGGCCCCGTCGTCGGCGTGCTCAGCTCGCTGCACGTCCTGGACGTCACCAGCTGGCTCGGGCTCACCGGCGGCGAGCGCCTGCTCGCCACCCCGCTCGCCGTGGTGTGCGGACTCACCTACAACTTCCTGCCGTTCATGATCCTGCCGCTGTACAGCTCGCTGGAGCGGATCGACCTCTCGCTGCACGAGGCGGCCCGCGACCTGTACGCCACCCCCGCCACGACCTTCCGCCGGGTGACCTTCCCGCTGTCGCTGCCCGGCGTCGTCGCGGGCACCCTGCTCACCTTCATCCCGGCCTCGGGCGACTACATCAACGCCCAGCTGCTCGGCTCCCCGAACACCCAGATGATCGGCAACGCCGTCCAGAAACAGTTCCTCAACGTGCTCGACTACCCGACGGCCGCCGCCATGTCGTTCCTGCTGATGGCCCTCATCCTGATCATGGTCAGCCTGTACATGCGCAAGGCCGGGACGGAGGAACTGGTCTGATGACCGTCACCGACACCCTCACCCCCGAGGCCCCGGCCCCGGGCCCCGCCCGCGCGCCCCGGCGCCCCGGGCCCGGAGCGCGGGCCCTGCGCTGGATACGCCGCAACCTCGTCGTCCTCGCGGGCGGCGCCGCGCTGGTGTACATGCTGCTGCCGAACGCCGTCGTCATGCTGTTCTCGTTCAACAAGCCGGCGGGACGCTTCAACTACGAGTGGCGGACCTTCTCCACCGACGCCTGGACCAACCCCTGCGGCGTCGCCGACCTGTGCGGCTCGCTCGGGCTCAGCCTCCAGATCGCCGCGCTCTCCACCCTCTTCGCCACGGTCTTCGGCACCTGCGCCGCCTTCGCGCTGGCCCGCTACCGCTTCCGCGGCAAGAGCACCGCCAACTCGCTGATCTTCCTCCCGATGGCCATGCCCGAGGTGGTGATGGGCGCCTCCCTCGGCACCCTGTTCCTCAACATGCGGGTCGGCTTCGGCTTCGTCACCATCCTCATCGCGCACATCATGTTCTGCCTGAGCTTCGTGGTCGTCGCCGTCAAGGCCCGTGTGATGAGCATGGACCCGAGGCTGGAGGAGGCGGCGCGTGACCTGTACGCGGGGCCGGTGCAGACCTTCCTGCGCGTCACCCTGCCGCTCGCCGCGCCGGGCATCGCCGCCGGGGCCATGCTCAGTTTCGCCCTGTCCTTCGACGACTTCATCATCACGCAGTTCAACGCGGGACCGTCCACCGTCACCTTCCCGATGTTCGTCTGGGGCGCGGCACAGCGCGGCGTCCCGGTGCAGGTGAACGTGATCGGCACGGCGATGTTCCTGATCGCCGTCGCCGTCGTACTGGGCGGGCAGATCGCCGCCAACCGCCGCAGGAGGAACCGATGACCGCCCGCACCGCAGCCGCCCGCACCACCGCCGCGCGGGCCCTGGCCGGGGCCCGCCCCACCCCGTACTGGCTCGACGACCCCGAGCACCGCCCCGAGCCCGCGAGCGCGCTGGCCGGGGACGAACGGTGCGACCTGCTCGTCGTCGGCGGCGGGTACAGCGGGCTGTGGAGCGCGCTGATCGCCAAGGAACGCGACCCGGACCGGAACGTCGTCCTCGTCGAGGCCCGCGAGTGCGGCTGGGCCGCCTCGGGCCGCAACGGCGGCTTCTGCGCCGCGTCCCTCACGCACGGACTCGCGAACGGCATCGCCCGCTGGCCGGACGAGATCGCCGAACTGGAGCGGCAGGGCGCCCGCAACCTCGACGCCATCGAGGAGGCCGTGCACCGCTACGCCATCGACTGCGACTTCGCGCGCACCGGCGAGATCGCCGTCGCCACCGAGCCGTACCAGGTCCAGGAGCTGCGCGAGGCCGCCGACGAGGCCGCGCGGCTCGGCATCGACGCGGACCTGACCTTCCTCGACCGCGACGCCGTCCGCGCCGAGGTCGACTCGCCCGCCTTCCTCGCCGGGCTGTGGGACCGGCGCGGCGTCGCCGTCGTCAACCCGGCCCGGCTCGCCTGGGGCCTCCGCCGCGCCTGCCGGGACGCGGGCGTACGGATCTACGAGAACACGCCCGCGCTCGAACTCGCCGCCACCGGCGGGCAGATGGCCGTCCGCACGCCCTACGGCCGGGTCCTGGCCCGCCGCGTGGCGCTCGCCACCAACGCCTTCCCCTCGCTGCTGCGCCGGGTACGCCCGTACATCGCGCCGGTCTACGACTACGCGCTGATGACCGAGCCGCTCACCGGCGAGCAGCTGGCCGCGCTCGGCTGGAAGGGCCGGCAGGGGCTCAGCGACAGCGCCAACCACTTCCACTACTTCCGGATCACCGAGGACCACCGCATCCTGTGGGGCGGCTACGACGTGCTCTACCACTACGGCAGCCGGATCGCCGACGAGTACGAGCAGCGCCCGGAGACCTTCCGCAGGCTCGCCGAGCACTTCTTCGCCTACTTCCCGCAGCTGGAGGGCGTCCGGTTCAGCCACACCTGGGGCGGCGTGATCGACACCTGCTCCCGCTTCTCGCCGTTCTTCGGCACGGCCCACCAGGGGCGGGTCGGCTACGCGGCCGGGTTCACCGGGCTCGGGGTCGGGGCGACGCGCTTCGGCGCCGAGGTGGTGCTCGACCTGCTCGCGGGGGAGCGCACCGAGCGGACCGCGCTGGAACTGGTCCGCAGGAAGCCGCTGCCCTTCCCGCCGGAGCCGGTGCGCTGGGCCGGGATCGGGATCACCCAGTGGTCGCTGGCCCGCGCCGACGCCCGCGAGGGCCGGCGGAACCTGTGGCTCAAGACGCTGGACAAGGTGGGCCTGGGCTTCGACAGCTGACGGGACGGAAGGGGGGCGTGTGCCGTGCGCCCCCCAACCGCACCTGCGCGCGCCCTTGTTGGACGGGTTGTCAAAGAAATCCGCGAAACCGTGTAAGGATCGGCCGCCCCGCCGCTCTCCCCCTGCGAACGCCCCTGGCAGCAGAGGAAGAAGGCACAGCGATGAGCGGGACAGCGGGGACGAACAGGGTGGTCGAGTGGCTGGTGTCCGCGGCACCGGACCCCGGGCACTGCCGGCGCGAATGGGAACGCAGCCCCGACGGGATGGCGATGCTGCCCGCCGGGCGGCTGTGGGACGTCCTGAGCGTCAGCAGCACGCTCGGCTACCCCACGCTCGACATCCTCACCAGCCGCCTGGACCGGCCGGGACCGGTCCTCTCCGAACCCGACGGGGCCCGCATCGGCTTCTTCGTCCCCGCGGGCACCGCCGCCCGCTGGCTCGGGACGGGGATACGGTGCGCGGGCCGGGGCACCTGGATCGTCGTCCCCTACCCCGGCACGGCCAGCACGGGCGGCCTCCGCTGGCTCGTCCCGCCGGACGGCCACGGCACCCTCAACGACCCGGCACTCTTCGAACTCGCCCTGCACGAGGCAGCGGCCCGCCTCGCCGACGGTTCCACGGGGGAGCCGGACGGCGACGGGCGGGGCAGCCCCAACGGGCCCGGCTTCGACGGGGGTTGAGGGCCCGGCGGCGGGCGGCGTCCCCAGGGCGCCGCCCGCCACCGTCACCGCCTGCGGGCGAGCGCCGCCGCCGGTACCAGCAGCAGCCAGCCCAGGCACCAGGAGGCCAGGACGTCCGCCGGCCAGTGGTAGCCGCGCCACACCAGGCCCGCGCCGTTGGCCAGGGTCAGGACGGCGGCGGCGCACAGCAGCGGGACGCGGAGCCGGCGGCGCGAGGGGCCGAGGGTCCGGAGGAGGAGCAGGGCGGCGGCGCCGAAGGCCACCGCCGCGGTCGCCGCGTGCCCCGAGGGGAAGTAGCCGGTGCCGTGCAGCGGGCCGGGACGGTCCAGCCACGCCTTGCCCGCGGAGACCAGCAGCGGAACCAGCGCCATCGCCAGCGCCGCGCACCCCGCGGGGACCCACGCGCGGGTCCGCAGCCCCGACCACAGCAGCGCGAGCGCCAGCACGGGCAGCGCCACCGCCAAGTTGCCCAGATCCGCGAGGAGTTCGGACAGCGGCTCCGGGGGCGCGGCCGGCGGGGCCGCCGTCCGCATCGCCTCGCCGAGCTCCTCGTCCGCGGCGCGCAGCGGCCCGTCGGCGGCCACCTGCCAGGTCAGCAGGGCCAGCACGAGGAGGGCGAGGAACGAGACCGGGACCGTCGTCCGCGGCAGGCGGCGACGGGGCGGCCGTCCGGGGGCCGGGCCGGAACTCCGCCCGCCCCGGGGGGTGTGGGACGGGCGGCCGTCCGAGCGGTGAGGTTCGTGCGCCAGGGCGCGACGCCGGAACCAGGACGCGCTGCCGGGCTCCGGCCGACCCGTGAAACGGTACGGCAGCGGCCGGAGGGCGGGCAGGCCGATCACCCACCGCGCATCGCCCTCGCACAGATTCTTCACGGGGATCGCTCCCGGTCGACGGACACCGAAAACGCCGTGTGCCCGCCACCGGCGGAGGTGGCGGGCACACGGCGCGGATCACCAGGCTATGCCCGGGTCACCGGGACAGGCGCGGGCCGGTCAGAGGGTGCCGAGCGCCTGCTCCAGCACGTCGATGCCCTCGTTGAGCAGGTCCTCGCCGATCACCAGCGGCGGCAGGAAGCGCACCACGTTGCCGTAGGTGCCGGTGGTCAGGACGAGCAGACCGCTCTGGTGGCAGGCCTTGGCCAGCGCGGCGGTCGCCTCGGGCGCGGGCTCCTTGTCGGTGCCCGGCTTCACCAGCTCGATGGCGAGCATCGCGCCCCGGCCGCGGACGTCGCCGATCACGTCGAACTCCTGCGCCAGCTTCTCCAGGCGCGGCTTCATGATCTCCTCGATGCGGCGGGCCTTCGCATTGAGGTCCTGCTCGCGCATCGTCTCGATCGCGCCGAGCGCGGCGGCGCAGGCGACGGGGTTGCCGCCGTAGGTGCCGCCCAGGCCGCCCGCGTGCGGGGCGTCCATGATCTCCGCGCGCCCGGTGACGGCGGCCAGCGGCATGCCGCCGGCGATGCCCTTCGCGGTGGTGATCAGGTCCGGGACGATGTTCTCGTCCTCACAGGCGAACCACTGGCCGGTACGGCAGAAGCCGGACTGGATCTCGTCCGCGACGAAGACGATCCCGTTCTCCTTCGCGAACTCCACGATCGCGGGCAGGAAGCCCTTCGCCGGCTCGATGAACCCGCCCTCGCCGAGGACCGGTTCGATCACGATCGCGGCCACGTTCTGCGCGCCGATCTGCTTGCTGATCTGGTCGATCGCCTGCGCCGCCGCCTCCTTGGCGCAGTTCTCCGGACCGGTCAGCCAGCGGTACGGGTAGGCCACCGGCACCCGGTACACCTCGGGCGCGAACGGGCCGAAGCTGTGCTTGTACGGCATGTTCTTCGACGTCAGCGCCATCGTCAGGTTCGTGCGCCCGTGGTAACCGTGGTCGAAGACGACGACGGCCTGGCGGCCGGTGTGCGCGCGGGCGATCTTCACCGCGTTCTCGACGGCCTCGGCACCGGAGTTGAACAGCGCGCTCTTCTTCGCGTGGTCGCCCGGGGTGAGCCGCGCCAGCTCCTCACAGACCGCCACGTACGGCTCGTACGGCGTCACCATCACACAGGTGTGGGTGTAGTCGGCGACCTGCTCGGTCACCCGGCGCACCACGGCCTCGGCGCTGCTGCCCACCGAGGTGACCGCGATGCCGGAACCGAAGTCGATGAACGAGTTCCCGTCGACGTCCTCCAGCACACCGCCGCCGGCCCGGCGCGCGAACACCGGCAGCACGGCGCCGATCCCGGCGGCCACGCTGGACTGCTTGCGCTCCTGCAGCTCCTGCGACTTGGGGCCGGGAATGGCCGTGACGACGCGACGCTCCTGGGGAAGGGCGGGCCCCCCGGACAGTTCAGTCATCGTGGTCATAACGCTCTCCTCAGGACGAAGGGGGTCTACGTGCTTGGCAGGCTAGGGCCCGCGCAGACCCCGGGACATGTACCGCTGCGGAGAAGTCACCGTGTCGTGTTGGCCGTCCCGGACATAGTCGAGCACGCCCCCGCCCCCGCGCCCCCGTCCGCACCTTCCGTCCCCCGCCCCGCGCTTCCCCGCCCCCTTCGCCCTCGGCCCGGCCAACTGGGGCGCGGGGCAGCTAGATTGGGACCCGGAGTGCGACAGCGACGAAGCCGGCCGAGGGGTAGAGAGACAGCACATGGACATGGGGTCTCCCCGGGAGAAAGAGACAGGCGGGGTGCACGGCCCGGGCGAGGCCCGGGGGGCGAGCACACCGGCACCGCGGTCCGCGCCCTCGGGGCGTCCCGGCCCCGCACCCGCCATGCCGCCCATGCCCCCCATGCCGACGCGTCCGCCCGCAGCGGACGAGTCGCTCGAGGCGTGGCTCCGTACCCCGCGGCCCGAGGCCGAGCCCGGAATCTGGCGCAAGGGGCACGAACCGCGCCCGCCGGAGGACCCGAACCGGGTCGGTGACCGCCACCTCGTCGGCGGTGCCCTGCTGGCGCTGCTGGTGGGGCTGTTCGTCTGGTCCCTGGTGCGGAACGGGTACATCCCCGTGTTCGGCTGGATCCTGGCCGTGCTGCCCGACTCCTGGGCGCCGCACAAGACCGGCAACGTGAACATCAGCGTGGTGGTCTCGCTCCTGGCGGAGTTCGTCATCCCCGGCGGGATCATCCTCTACCTCACCGCCCGCCTGGGCCGCTGGCCCGAGGTGTGGCGGCGGTACTGCCGGCCCCGGGCCCGCAAGGCGGGGGCCGCGCTGTTCCGGGAGTCGGAGCCGGAGGCGGCGCCCGCGAAGCGCCCCGGCGGCGTGAACGGGCAGCCCGAGGACCCGGTCGCGTGGCCCGAGGTGCGGCGGGCCGGTGAGCACGCGGCGGCCGACCGGCTGGCCGAGGAGGTCACCTCGGGCCGGATGAACGACGTCGACTACGCCCGCATCCAGCGCGCCTGGCAGGCCGTGCGCAGCCGCTCCGCGAGCCCGCACACCTTCACCGAGGACGTGCTGCGGCACGGCGCGGCCGCCTGGGCGCACCCGTCCGGCGTGCGCGACCTGCCCGCCCGGGCGGCCCGGCACGACCTGCTGCTCGGCCAGGTGCGGATGGGTGCCGCCACCGGCAGCGACCGGAACCCGTACACCCACCGCGGCGCCGGAGTGGCCCTGGACCCGGGGCTGCTGGGCACCTCGCTGCTGGCCGTCGGCCCGTCCGGCGCCGGGAAGACCAGCCGGATCCTGCGGCCCGTGGTGGAGGCCATGTCGCTGCAGGCGCTCGCGGGCCGCGCCGCCGTCGTGGCGGTGGGCGCCGCCGGTGCCGGGCTCGGCCCGGACGAGGCGTAC
Organism: Streptomyces sp. HNM0574; assembly: GCF_012726235.1. Lineage (GTDB taxonomy): Bacteria > Actinomycetota > Actinomycetes > Streptomycetales > Streptomycetaceae > Streptomyces. The sequence continues at coordinate 63,187 of NZ_JAASAH010000013.1, read as the reverse complement.
GACGTGGTGATCCGCCCCGGCAGCCCCGGGGCGGAACACGGACTCGACCTGTACAGCGGCAGCGAGGACCCGGACGAGGCCGCCGCGCTGCTCGCCGAGGCCCTGGTCGGCGACGACCCGGACGCCGACACCCGCCGCGCGGCCACCGCGCTGGCCCAGCTCATCGGCCCCTACCGCGCCGCGCACGGCCGCTTCCCCGGCGTCCCCGAGCTGCGCGAGCTGCTGGACGGGGTGCCCGTCGCCGTCGCCGCGCTGCGCGAGGCGTGCCGGGCCGCCGACCCGGGCGGCGCGGGCGCGGCCCTGCGCGAACTGGACGCGCGGGAACGGCAGGCGGGACGCCCGGGAGACCCGGGGGCGCTGCTCGCGGACCGGGTCGCGTTCCTCGACCGGCCCGCCTTCTCCGGCTTCTTCGACACCTCGCCAGGGTCCAGGCCGTTCTCCATGGACCGGCTCGACCGCCCGGTACGGGTCCGCGTCGACCTGCCCGAGCGGGCGCACGCGGAGGCGTCCCGGCTGCTGGCCCGGCTGCTGCTGGCGCAGTTCACCGCGTCCGTGCTGGCCCGCGGCGACCGCTCGCTCTTCGCCTGCCTCGCGCTGGACGACGCCGCGCACACGCTCACCCCCGCCTCGGTCCGGGAGATCCAGCGGCTGCGCACCGCGCACGCGGGTGTCGTCCTCGGGCTGCGCACCCTGGACGACGTACCGGAGCGGCTGCGCGCCGCGGCGCTCGGCGCGGTCGGCTGCAAGGTGGCGCTCTCCGGGGTCAGCACCTGGGACGGGCAGATCTTCGCGCAGGCGTGGGGCCGCGACTGGGTCCAGACCGAGGACGTCACGCACAACCCGGACTTCCACGGCGGCCTGCTCACCCGCTGGGTGCGCGCCGTCCGTACCGCGTTCACCGGCCAGCGGGCGACGACGAAGTCGGTCACCGTACGGACCGTCGAGCGGGAGCGGTGGTCGGCCTCGGACCTGGCGAACGAACTGCCGCCCGGGCACGCGGTGCTGTCCCTGATGACGGTGCGCGGGGAGCGCACCTCCCCGATTCTGGCGAAGCTGGGCGAGTGACACCGGGAATGACCGAAATGGTCCGCGCGGCTGTACGGTGAGGATCGTTATGCCACCGACTCTTGCCTCCCTCGTGCAGCACTCCGCCCTCCGGCTCGCCGTGCTCTCGGGGCAGGACCGGCTGGACACGCCCGTGCGCTGGGCACACGCCAGCGAACTGGCCGATCCGACGCCGTATCTGGAGGGCGGTGAGCTGCTGCTCGTCACCGCCCTCAAGCTGGACGTCACGGACGCCGCCGCGATGCGCGGATATGTGCGCAAGCTCGCGGGCCGGGGCGTGGTGGGGCTGGGCTTCGCCGCCGGGGTCAACTACGACCGGGTCCCCGAGGCGCTGCTCGACGCGTGCCGGGAAGCGGACCTGCCGCTGCTGGAGGTGCCGCGCAGCACCCCGTTCATCGCGATCAGCAAGGCCGTCTCGGCCGCCATCGCCACCGAGCAGTACCGCGCCGTCACGGCCGGGTTCGACGCCCAGCGGGAGATGACCCGGGCCGCGCTGTCCCAGGAGGGCCCGGCCGCGCTGCTGGCCAAGTTGGCCTCGGAGGTGGACGGTTGGGCCGCGCTGTACGACGCGGCCGGCGCCGTCGTGGCCACCGCGCCCGCGTGGGCCGGCCGCCGCGCGGCCCGGTTCGTGGGGGACGCGGAGCGGCTGCGGGACCGTCCGGCCCCGGCGAGCGCCGTCGTCAGCGGCCCCGAGGCGGGCGACGACCGGGTCGAGCTCCAGTCCGTGGGCAGCGGCCGCCGCGCCAAGGCCGTCCTGGCCGTGGGGACGGCGGCCCCGCTGGGCACCGCGCAGCGGTACGCGGTGCACTCCGCGATCGCGCTGCTGACCCTCACCACCGAACGCTCCCGCGCCCTCCAGGAGGCCGAACAGCGCCTGGGTGCGGCCGTGATGCGGATGCTGCTCACCGGCGAGGGCGAGCACGCGCGGGCCGTGGCCGGGCAGTTGTACGGCGGCCTGCTGGACGCCCCGATGCGGGTCGTCGTCGCCGTGCCCGACGGGGGAGCGGCGGGCCGGGCCCGCGGCACCGGCGAGGCCGGCGAGGTACGGCCCCCGGCCGTGATGGCGGTGACCGGCACCGGCGAGGGCACGCCCGTCGCGCCGCCCGAGGGCACGGCCGAGAACCTGACGGGCGTCCTGGACGGGCTCGCCGACGCCGTGGAGACGGCGGCCGCCCGCAACGGCGAGGCCGTGCTGGTCGTCCCGGACGGCACCCGGCTCGTGGTGCTCGCGGCCGACGGCGGCTCCGCCGTCGCCGCCTGCGCCCAGTACGCGGCGGCCTGCGCCGAGGCGGCGGGCGCCGAGACGGCCGGCATGGGGCCCGACAGCGTGCAGGGCGGCGGCCACGGAGGCTGCGGCGCCGAGGAGTCGCTCGTCGTCGGGGTCTCGGCACCGGTCGGGCTCCCGGCGGTGACCGTGGCGTTCAAGCAGGCCGGGCAGGCGCTGTCGGTGGCCCGCAGGCGCGGCGTCCCGCTCGTCGAGCACGAGGACGTCGCGGCCGGTTCGGTGCTGCCGCTGCTCGCCGACGACGCGGTGCGCGCCTTCGCCGACGGGCTGCTGCGCGCCCTGCGCGAGCACGACGCGAACGGGCGCGGCGACCTCGTCGCCTCGCTCCGCGCCTGGCTCTCCCGGCACGGCCAGTGGGACGCGGCCGCCGCCGACCTCGGTGTCCACCGGCACACCCTGCGCTACCGGATGCGCCGCGTCGAGGAGATCCTCGGCCGCTCCCTCGACGACCCCGACGTCCGCATGGAGCTCTGGCTCGCGCTGAAGGCGACCAGCTGACCGTTCCGCGGGGGAGCGCCAAACGACGATCCGGCGCACAGCCGGAAGCCAGTGCGCCGCGTCGGACAAGATTCAGGGGGTGTGTCACGCCCTACGGTGGGCAGCACGGAGGCAATGCGTGCGTCGGCGGTCGATTCCCGTCATCCGCCGCAAGCCGCACGATCTCCACTCAGGCTCAGCAGAGTGCTCGGTTCAGCAGAGTGCTCCATTTTCGGAAGAGAAGGGCGATCCGCAGTGACGACAGCGACTTCCCCTCACGCGTTCTGGCTCGCCGGACGCGCAGTCACCGGCCCGGGCACGCTCGAGGTCACCTCGCCCTGGGACGGCCGCCACGTCGGCACCGTCAGCGTCCCCAGTGACGAGCAGACCGAGGAGGCGGTGGCCGCGGCCGTCGCCGTCACGGACGAGTTCGCGGCCACGCCCGCGCACGTCCGCGCCGCCGCCCTCGACCACGTCGGACGCCGCCTCGGCGAGCGCGCCGAGGAGATCGCCGAACTGATCTCCGCCGAGAACGGCAAGCCGATGAAGTGGGCGCGCGGCGAGGTCGCCCGCTGCCTCTCCGTCCTCCGCTGGGCGTCCGACGAGGCCCGCCGCTTCAACGGCGGCGAGGCGCAGCGCCTCGACTCCGACGCGGGCGGCGCGGGCCGCCTGGCCCTGACCCGCCGCATCCCGCACGGCCCGGTCCTGGGCATCGCGCCCTTCAACTTCCCGCTGAACCTCTGCGCGCACAAGATCGCCCCGGCGATCGCGGCCGGTGTGCCGATCATCCTCAAGCCCGCCCCGGCCACCCCGATCTCCGGGCTGATCCTGGGCGAGCTGTTCGCCGAGACCGACCTCCCGGCCGGCGCCTTCTCCGTGCTGCCCGTGCCGAACGAGAAGATGCCCGCGCTGGTCCAGGACGAGCGGCTGCCGGTCATCTCCTTCACCGGCTCGGCGCCCGTCGGCTACGCCATCCTCGACTCGGTGCCGCGCAAGCGCGTCACGCTGGAGCTCGGCGGCAACGGCGCGGCCGTCGTCCTCGCCGACTACAGCTCCGAGGAGGACCTGGACAAGGCGGCGCAGCGGATCGCGACCTTCGCCAACTACCAGGGTGGCCAGTCCTGCATCTCCGTGCAGCGGGTCATCGCGGACGCCTCCGTGTACGACCGGCTGGTGCCCAAGGTCCTGGAGGCCGTCGAGGCCCTCGGCACGGGCGACCCCTCGGACCCGGCGACCGACGTCGGCCCGCTCGTCGACGAGGCGGCCGCCAAGCGCGTCGAGTCCTGGGTGGACGAGGCCGTCGCCGCCGGCGCCAAGCTGCTCGTCGGCGGCAAGCGGGACGGCGCCAGCTACGCGCCGACCGTGCTGGAGAACGTCCCGTCCGACACCAAGGCGGGCTGCGAGGAGATCTTCGGCCCGGTCATGTCCTTCCAGAAGGTCGAGGGCGAGCAGGCGGCCTTCGCGGCCGTGAACGACTCGCCCTACGGGCTCCAGGCGGGCGTGTTCACGCACGACCTGCAGGCCGCCTTCCGCGCGCACCGTGCGCTGGAGGTGGGCGGAGTGGTGATCGGCGACGTGCCGTCGTACCGCGCCGACCAGATGCCCTACGGCGGCACCAAGCAGTCCGGCGTCGGCCGCGAGGGCGTCCGGTTCGCCATGGAGGACTACACCTACGAGCGCGTCATGGTGCTCACCGGCCTGGAGCTGTAGTCCCCGCGCGGCGCCCGCGTCCGGCACTCTCCCTCCCGGCCGGACGCGGGCGCCTTCGCGTGTCCGGCCGCAGGGGGAGGGCCAACGGAGGGGAGGGCGCGGGGTGTTCACCTTCGCGCACATCAGCGACATCCACCTCGGGTACGACCGGGGCGACGGCGGCGCCCGCGCCGCGGAGCGCGCGGCCCGCGTCCTGCGCACCCTCGACGGGCTCCCCGGCGAGCTGGACGCCGTCCTGCTCACCGGCGACATCGCCGACCACGGCACGGACGCCGAGTACGCGGAGGCCGCGGCGCTGCTCGGCGCCTCCCGCCACCGGCTGCTGCACTGCCCGGGCAACCACGACGCCCGCGGCCCCTACCGCGCCGCGCTGCTCGGCGGCGACCCGCAGGACGGCTCCCCGGTGAACCGGGCAGTCCGCGTCCGCGGCGCCGAGGGCTCCGCGACCTTCGCGCTCTGCGACTCCAGCATCCCGGGCCGCGGCGACGGCCGCCTCGACGACGCCACCCTCGCCTGGCTCGACGGCGTCCTCGCCCAAGTCACGCGCGCCGAGCCGCTGTTCGTCTGCTTCCACCATCCGCCGGTGCCGCTGTACGGGCAGTACGTCGACCCGGTCCGGCAGTTCGGCGAGGAGCGGCTCGCGGCCGTGCTGGACCGGCATCCGCACGTCACCGCGCTGCTCTGCGGCCACAGCCACACCCCGGCCGTCACGGGCTTCGCCGGGCTGCCGCTGGTCGCGGCGCCCGGCGTGGTCTCGACGCTGCGGATGCCCTGGGAGGGCGAGGCGGACGGCCCGATGGACCACGCGCTGCCGCCGATGCTCGCCTTCCACGTCGTCGACGACGCGGGCCGGCTGACCACCCACTTCCGCGTGGTCCCCTGACGGCGCGCGCGGACTGGCAGGGGACCCGGGCATCGGGTACATACGGGCACAAAGCCCCTGTCCGGCCGTGAGGTGAGTGACATGTCCGTCTCCGCACGCGAGGCACGCGAGGTCGCCGAGGCCGCACGGGAGCGGGGCTGGCGCAGGCCCAGCTTCGCCAAGGAGCTCTTCCTCGGCCGGTTCCGCCTCGACCTGATCCACCCGCAGCCGGAACCCGACCCCGAGGACGTCCGGCGCGGCGAGGAATTCCTCGCCGTCCTGCGGGAGTTCGCCCGCACCCGGATCGACGCGGCCGCCATCGAGCGGGACGCGCGCATCCCCGACGACGTGATCCGCGGCCTGCGCGAGATCGGGGCGCTGGGCATGAAGGTCGGCACCGAGTACGGCGGTCTCGGCCTCACGCAGGTGTACTACAACCGCGCGCTCGCCCTCGTCGGCTCCGTCAGCCCCGCCGTGGGCGCGCTGCTCTCGGCGCACCAGTCGATCGGCGTCCCGCAGCCGGTGAAGCTGTTCGGCACCCCCGAGCAGAAGGCCGCGTTCCTGCCGCGCTGCGCCCGCAGCGACATCTCCGCCTTCCTGCTCACCGAGCCCGACGTCGGCTCCGACCCGGCCCGGCTGGCCACCACGGCCGAACGGGACGGCGAGGACTACGTCCTGGACGGCGTGAAGCTGTGGACCACCAACGGCGTGATCGCCGACCTGCTGGTCGTGATGGCCCGGGTGCCGGAGGGGGAGGGGTCCGGCGGGATCACCGCCTTCGTGGTGGAGGCCGGTGCGGAGGGCGTCACCGTGGAGCACCGGAACGCGTTCATGGGGCTGCGCGGGCTGGAGAACGGCGTCACCCGCTTCCACCGCGTCCGCGTCCCCGCCGCGAACCGGCTCGGTCAGGAGGGGGACGGGCTCCGCATCGCCCTGACCACCCTCAACACCGGCAGGCTCTCCCTCCCGGCCAGCTGCGTCGGCGCGGGCAAACTCTGTCTGAAAATCGCCCGCGAGTGGGGCGGCGAACGCGTCCAGTGGGGACGTCCGGTGGCCCGGCACGAGGCCGTCGCGGGCAAGGTGTCCTTCATCGCCGCGACCACCTTCGCGCTGGAGGCCGTGGTCGAACTCGCCTCGCGGATGGCCGACGAGGAACGCCACGACATCCGCATCGAGGCCGCGCTCGCCAAGCTGTACGGCAGCGAGATGGCCTGGCTGATGGCCGACGAGCTGGTCCAGATCCGCGGCGGGCGCGGCTTCGAGACCGCCGACTCGCTCCGGGCCCGCGGCGAACGCGGCGTACCGGCCGAGCAGATCCTCCGCGACCTGCGCATCAACCGGATCTTCGAGGGCTCGACCGAGATCATGCACCTGCTCATCGCCCGCGAGGCCGTCGACGCCCACCTCGCCGTCGCCGGCGACCTCGTCGACCCCCGCAGCACGCCCGCCGCCAAGCGCAGGGCGGCCGTCGCCGCGGGCGGCTTCTACGCCCGCTGGCTGCCGCAGCTCGTCACCGGCGCGGGCCAACGCCCCGGCTCCTACCGCGAGTTCGGCGACCTCGCCCCGCACCTGCGGTACGTGGAACGCGCGGCACGCAGACTGGCCCGCCGCACCTTCTACGGCATGTCCCGCTGGCAGGGCCGGATGGAGACCAAGCAGGGCTTCCTGGGCCGCGTCGTCGACATCGGCGCCGAACTCTTCGCCATGAGCGCCGCCTGCGTTCGCGCCGAACAGCTCCGCCGCGAGGGCGGCGACGCCGTCTCGGCCCGCCGGCTGGCCCACGTCTTCTGCCACCAGTCCCGACTCCGCACCGAAACCCTCTTCACCCGCCTGAGCACCAACACCGACACCCTCGACACCCACCTCACCGACTCCGTCCTCACCGGCACCCACACCTGGCTCGAACACGGCATCCTCGACCCCTCCACCCCGGGCCCCTGGATCGCCCCGTTCGCGCAGGGGGAGCCGCCAACTCCGGACCGGCGCAGGCGGGTTGGGTGAGCGGGCGCACGTCTGCGCGTACGCGGGTTCCCGGAGCGAGGGGCGTACGGGAGCGGCCCGGGGCGTGGCCGGTGGCCGGGAGCGCTGCTTCGTGAGCTGCCCCGGAGGCTCTGTCCCCGGTGGGTTCCGGGACCAGCCACAATGGGGCCATGACGGAAACCCTCGCTGACCCGCACCTGCGCTACCCCGGTCCGGACGAAGAGCCGGACGGCCCCCGCGACATCGTGATCCTCGGGTCGACCGGCTCGATCGGCACCCAGGCCGTCGACGTCGTGCTGAAGAATCCGGGCCGGTTCCGCGTCACCGGCCTGTCCGCCGGGGGCGGGAACGTGGAGCTGCTGGCCGGGCAGGCGCACCGGCTGCAGGTGCGTACGGTCGCGGTCGCGCGGGAGGACCGGGCCGCCGATCTGCGGCAGGCGCTGCGGGCCGAGTACGGCGTGGGCGAGCCCGTGCCCGAGGTGCTGGCCGGGCCCGACGCGGCGACCGAGCTCGCCGCGAGCCCCTGCCACACGGTGCTGAACGGCATCACAGGATCCATCGGTCTCGCGCCGACGCTGGCCGCGCTGGAGGCGGGGCGGGTGCTGGCGCTCGCCAACAAGGAGTCGCTGATCGTCGGCGGCCCGCTGGTGAAGGCGCGGGCGAAGCCCGGCCAGATCGTGCCCGTCGACTCGGAGCACTCGGCCCTGTTCCAGGCGCTGATGGGCGGCACCAGGGGCGAGGTGCGCAAGCTGCTGGTGACCGCCTCGGGCGGCCCGTTCCGCGGGCGGACGAAGGCCGAACTGGCCGGCGTCACACCGCAGGACGCGCTCGCGCACCCGACCTGGGCGATGGGCCCGGTCATCACCGTCAACTCGGCGACGCTGGTCAACAAGGGCCTGGAGGTCATCGAGGCGCACCTGCTGTACGACGTGCCCTTCGACCGCATCCAGGTCGTGGTGCACCCGCAGTCCGCGGTGCACTCGATGGTCGAGTTCACCGACGGCTCGACGCTCGCCCAGTGCGGCCCGCCCGACATGCGGCTGCCGATCGCGCTCGGCCTCGGCTGGCCGGAGCGGGTCCCGGACGCGGGCCCGGTCTTCGACTGGACCCGGGCCATGTCCTGGGACTTCTACCCGCTGGACGCCGAGGCGTTCCCCTCGGTGGCGCTGGCCGCGCACGTCGGCGAGCTCGGCGGCACCGCGCCCGCGGTGTTCAACGCGGCCAACGAGGAGTGCGTGGACGCCTTTCTCGCCGGAGGGCTGCCGTTCACAGGCATCGTGGATACCGTTGCGGCGGTCGTGGAGGAGCACGTCGGCCGCGGCGCCGTCCCGGGGGAGGGCGGGCTGACGCTCGCGGACGTCCTCGACGCCGAGACCTGGGCGCGCGCCCGTGCCCGTGAGATGGCTACAGCAGCAGCGGAGGCCCGCGCATGACCGCATTCATGACCGTGCTGGGGATCGTGGTCTTCGTCGTGGGGCTGCTGTTCTCCATCGCCTGGCACGAGCTGGGCCACCTCTCGACGGCGAAGATGTTCGGCATCCGCGTCCCGCAGTACATGGTGGGCTTCGGGCCGACGATCTTCTCCCGTCGCCGGGGGGAGACGGAGTACGGCGTGAAGGCCGTCCCGCTCGGCGGCTACATCCGCATGATCGGGATGTTCCCGCCCGGCGACGACGGCGCCCTGCGCAAGCGCTCCACCTCCCCGTTCCGGGGCATGATCGAGGACGCGCGCGCCGCGGCCTACGAGGAGCTCCAGCCCGGGGACGAGAAGCGGCTGTTCTACACGCGGGCGCCGTGGAAGCGCGTCATCGTGATGTTCGCCGGGCCGTTCATGAACCTGGTCCTCGCGGTCGTGATCTTCATGACGGTGCTGATGACCTTCGGCATCAACACCCCGACCACGAACGTCGGCAGCGTCTCCAAGTGCGTGATCCCGGCCTCGGCGAAGTCGGACTCCTGCCCGAAGGACGCGAAGGACTCGCCCGCCAAGGCCGCGGGCCTGAAGGCCGGGGACAAGGTCGTCGCCTTCGACGGGCAGAAGGTCTCCGAGTGGGGCGAGCTCCAGTCCCGCATCCGGGACACCACGGGCCCCGCGACGATCACCGTCGAGCGGGACGGCGAGCGCAGGACCCTGCGGGCCGACCTGATCGAGAACAAGGTCGCCAAGTCGGACGGCCGGGGCGGCTACGTCGAGGGCGAGTTCGTCACCGCGGGCTTCCTCGGCTTCACCCCGGCCAGCGGCGTCGTCCAGCAGTCGTTCCCGCAGGCCGTGGACCGGATGGGCGACATGATGGAGTCCGGCGTGCAGGCGCTGATCGCGCTGCCGTCGAAGATCCCCGACCTGTGGGACGCGGTCTTCGCGGGAGAGGAGCGCAAGAAGGACTCGCCCATGGGCGTCGTCGGCGCGGCCCGGGTCGGCGGCGAGGTCTTCTCCCTCGACATCCCGCCGACGCAGCGGGTCGCGACGATGCTGTTCCTCGTCGCCGGGTTCAACCTCTCGCTGTTCCTGTTCAACATGCTGCCGCTGCTGCCGCTGGACGGCGGGCACATCGCGGGGGCGCTGTGGGAGTCGGTGCGCCGCGCCTTCGCGAAGGTCTTCCGACGACCCGACCCGGGCCCCTTCGACGTCGCCAAGCTGATGCCGGTGGCGTACGTGGTGGCCGGCGTCTTCATCTGCTTCACCCTGCTCGTCCTGGTCGCGGACGTCATAAACCCCGTGACCCTGGCGGGCTAGCCGCCCCGGACGCCGGACGGGACCGCACGGGACCGGAAAAGGTCTGGCCGGGACCGTCCGGGACCGGGGTGTGCCCGGGGAGCTTGTACGGATTGTCGCGCCCGTGCCCATTGCGGCACGGGCGTGACCATTTGTGTGAGTTTCATCCTGCGATGTGCTAGGCCCGGTGACGTTGCCGTAATCTCGGTCCCCGGAGCCCGTCGTTCTCGGGACCTAGATCCACACCTTGGGGTTGCACGCCAGATGACAGCGATTTCGCTCGGAATGCCGGACGTACCGACCAAGCTCGCCGACCGGCGCGTCAGCAGGAAGATCCAGGTCGGTCCGGTCGCCGTAGGTGGTGACGCGCCCGTCTCCGTGCAGTCGATGACCACGACGCGCACCGCGGACATCGGGTCGACGCTGCAGCAGATCGCCGAGCTCACGGCCTCCGGCTGCCAGATCGTCCGCGTCGCCTGCCCGACGCAGGACGACGCCGACGCCCTGCCGGTCATCGCCCGGAAGTCCCAGATCCCGGTGATCGCGGACATCCACTTCCAGCCGAAGTACGTCTTCGCCGCCATCGACGCGGGCTGCGCCGCGGTGCGGGTGAACCCGGGCAACATCAAGAAGTTCGACGACCAGGTCAAGGAGATCGCCCGGGCGGCCTCCGACGCCGGCACCCCGATCCGGATCGGCGTCAACGCCGGTTCGCTCGACAAGCGGCTGCTGCAGAAGTACGGCAAGGCCACCCCGGAGGCGCTGGTCGAGTCCGCGCTGTGGGAGTGCTCGCTGTTCGAGGAGCACGGCTTCCGCGACATCAAGATCTCGGTCAAGCACAACGACCCGGTCGTGATGGTCAACGCCTACCGCCAGCTCGCCGCCCAGTGCGACTACCCGCTGCACCTCGGCGTCACCGAGGCCGGGCCCGCCTTCCAGGGCACCATCAAGTCCTCCGTCGCCTTCGGCGCGCTGCTGTCCGAGGGCATCGGCGACACGATCCGCGTCTCGCTCTCGGCGCCGCCCGCCGAGGAGATCAAGGTCGGCACCTCGATCCTGGAGTCGCTCGGCCTGCGCCAGCGCCGCCTGGAGATCGTCTCCTGCCCGTCCTGCGGCCGCGCCCAGGTCGACGTCTACAAGCTGGCCGAGGAGGTCACCGCCGGGCTCGACGGCATGGAGGTCCCGCTCCGCGTCGCCGTCATGGGCTGCGTCGTCAACGGCCCGGGCGAGGCCCGCGAGGCCGACCTCGGCGTCGCCTCCGGCAACGGCAAGGGCCAGATCTTCGTCAAGGGCGAGGTCATCAAGACGGTCCCCGAGTCGAAGATCGTCGAGACGCTGATCGACGAGGCGATGAAGATCGCCGAGCAGATGGAGAAGGACGGCGTGGAGTCCGGCGAGCCCTCCGTGGCCGTCGCGGGCTGACCCGCCCCTCGCGCACCACGATCCCCCGCACCGGACCTCCGGGGCGGGGGATCGGCGCGTGCGGACGGGCGGGCGCGCTGGTCAGATGGCCGCTCCGCGCGGCCCGGGGGTAGAGTCGGGAGACGGTCGTCCCTGACGCCCCCTCCCGCCCCTCCTCGTCTCTTCCGCCCCGATGTTCTCCCGCCCGCGGGCCGCACGGTGAGGCAGCCGCCACGTTGTTGACCACCACTTCCACCCGGGTCGTCGGCCCCGAGGAGCTCGACGAAGCCCTCGCCGTACTCCGCCGCGAACCCGTCAACAACGCCTTCGTCGCCGCCCGCGTCCAGGCGTCCGGGCTCGACCCGTGGCGGCTCGGCGGCGAGATGTGGGGCTGGTACCACGGCGGCCGGCTGGAGTCCCTGTGCTACGCGGGCGCCAACCTCGTCCCGCTGTGCGCCGGGCCGGAGGCCGTCCGCGCGTTCGCCGAGCGGGCCCGGCGGCAGGGGCGGCGCTGCTCGTCCGTCGTCGGCCCGGCCGGACCCACCGCCGCGCTCTGGTCGTACCTGGAGCCGCACTGGGGCCCGGCCCGTGACATCCGCGCGAACCAGCCGCTGATGGTCACCGAGCGGGTGCCGGACGACGTCACCCCCGACCCGCTGGTACGCCGCGTCCGCAAGAACGAGATGGACCTGGTGATGCCCGCCTGCGTCGCCATGTTCACCGAGGAGGTCGGCATCTCGCCGCTGGCGGGCGACAACGGGCTCATCTACCAGGCGCGCGTCGCCGAACTCGTCGGCGCCGGACGGTCGTTCGCGCGCGTCGAGGACGACCGGGTCGTCTTCAAGGCGGAGATCGGCGCGGCCACCGCCCAGGCCTGCCAGATCCAGGGCGTCTGGGTCGCCCCCGACCGCAGGGGCGAGGGCCTCTCCGAGACGGGCATGGCCGCGGTGCTGCGCTACGCGCTGCGCGACGTCGCCCCCGTGGTCAGCCTGTACGTCAACGACTTCAACACCGCGGCCCGCGCCGCCTACCGCCGCGTCGGCTTCCGCGAGGTCGGCACCTTCATGAGCGTCCTCTTCTGACGCCGCCCTCCGGCTCCGCCGGGAGCGGCCGGAACCACACATCCGTGCGTCCGCCGGGATCGGTTCGCCGCCCCGGCGCGCGGCGGTAGCCTCCCCCGCATGCTGCATTCTTCCGGTGGCTCCCCCCGGGCCCCCCGCGAGGCGCTCGTCGCACCGCTCGACCTGCGGGCGCGGGTGGACGAGGCGCTCGCCGTACAGGCGGTCGCGTTCGGGCTCACCGACGACGAGGTCGACGTCCGCCGCCCCATCGTGCTGCGCCACTTCGCGACGCCGGGGACGCGCGCCTTCGGCGCGACCACGCCCGAGGGCCGGCTCGTCGGCTTCGCCTACGGGATGCCCAACGACCGCACCCAGTGGTGGTCCACCGTCGTCCACCCCTACCTGCGGCAGGAGGGCAACGCCGACTGGCTCAGCGACGCCTTCGTCGTCACCGAACTGCACGTCCACCCGCTCCACCAGGGGCGCGGCCTCGGCCGCAGGCTGATCACCACGCTGACCGACGGCGCCGGCGAACCCCGCTCGCTGCTCTCGGCGCTCGACACCGAGAGCCCGGCCCGCGCCCTGTACCGCTCGCTCGGCTACCGGGACCTCGCCCGCCGGGTGATCTTCCCGAGCGCGCCCAGCCCGTACGCGGTGATGGGCGCCCCGCTTCCGCTGCGCCGCCGCTGAACCCATTTCCGTGCCGTGACCGCGGCCGGATAGTCTCGACGGCATTCCACTTGCCGAACGGACCGATCCGTTTGTCAGCCCGAGTACGTCGTACGCCCCGAGCAGGAGAACCCCATGGCAGCCCGAGTCCAGCGCTTGTCCCGGTCGATGCTGAAGACACTGCGCGACGACCCGGCCGATGCCGAGACGCTCAGCCACAAGCTGCTGGTCCGCGCCGGTTACGTACGCCGCACCGCCGCCGGCATCTGGACCTGGCTGCCGCTCGGCAAGCAGGTGCTGGAGAACGTCACCCGCGTCGTCCGCGAGGAGATGGACGCGGTCGGCGCCCAGGAGGTCCAGCTCCCCGCGCTGCTGCCGAAGGAGCCGTACGAGACCTCGGGCCGCTACGAGGAGTACGGCCCCGAGCTGTTCCGCCTCAAGGACCGCAAGGGCGGCGACTACCTCCTCGGCCCCACGCACGAGGAGATCTTCACGCTGCTGGTCAAGGACCAGTGCACGTCCTACAAGGACATGCCCGTCGTCCTCTACCAGATCGAGACGAAGTACCGGGACGAGGCCCGTCCCCGCTCCGGCATCCTCCGCGGCCGCGAGTTCACCATGAAGGACTCCTACTCCTTCGACGTCTCCGACGAGGGCCTCCAGACCTCCTACGACCTGCACCGCGCCGCCTACCAGCGGATCTTCGAGCGGCTCGGGATGGACTACCGCATCGTCTCCGCCATCTCCGGCGCGATGGGCGGCTCCGCCTCCGAGGAGTTCCTCGCCCCGGCCGCCGCGGGCGAGGACACCTACGCGCAGTGCCCGCAGTGCGGTTACGCCGCCAACACCGAGGCGCTGCACGTCGAGGTCAAGCCCGTCGAGGGCGCCGCGCACGGCGCCGTCGAGGAGCTGGACACCCCGGACACCCCGACCATCGAGGCCCTCGCCGAGCACCTCGGCGTCCCCGCCTCGGCCACCCTGAAGAACCTGCTGGTCAAGGTCACGGATACATCAGCGGCTGGCGCCGCGGGCGAGCTCGTCGCGCTCGGCGTCCCCGGGGACCGCGAGGTGGACATGGGCAAGGTCGAGGAGTTCTTCGCCCCGGCCGTCGTCGAGCCCTTCACCGCCGAGGACTTCACCGGGCGCACCGACCTCGTCCGCGGCTACATCGGCCCCCAGGGCGGCCTGGCCGGCACCTCCTTCCGGTACCTCGCCGACCCGCGCATCGCCCCCGGCACCGCCTGGATCACCGGCGCCAACACGGAGGGCAAGCACGCGCGGAACGTCGTCGCGGGCCGGGACTTCGAGCCGGACACCTACGTCGACCTGGTCGTCGTCGAGGCCGGCGACCCCTGCCCCAAGTGCGGCACCGGCATCGAGCTCGACCGGGCGATCGAAATCGGCCACATCTTCCAGCTCGGCCGCAAGTACGCGGACGCCTTCGAGCTGGACGTCCTCGGCCAGGAGGGCAAGCCCGTCCGCGTGACGATGGGCTCCTACGGCATCGGCGTCACCCGCGCCGTCGCCGCCATCGCCGAGCAGACCGCCGACGAGCAGGGCCTGTGCTGGCCCCGCGAGATCGCCCCGGCCGACGTGCACATCGTCGCCGCCGGCAAGGCGCTGCAGACCGAACTCGCCCTGGACGTCGCGGAGAAGCTCGGCGCCGCGGGCGTCCGGGTGCTCGTCGACGACCGCGCCGGCGTCTCGCCCGGCGTGAAGTTCACCGACGCGGAACTGGTCGGCGTGCCCACCATCCTGGTCGCGGGACGCGGCGCCAAGGACGGCGTCGTCGAGCTCAAGGACCGCCGCACCGGCGAGCGCGAGGAACTCCCCGTCGACGAGGCGGTCAGCCGCCTCGCCGCCCTCGCGGGCTGACCGAAGCACCAACAGCGGGCCCCGGCCGGAGAGTTCCGGCCGGGGCCCGCTGTGCGTCGTGGTGTCCGTCCTGTCCGTCGGGCCGGGGCTACAGCCAGCCCGCGAACTCCAGCAGGATCTCCCCGTCCTCGCGCCGCCCGCTCGCCATGTGCCGGATGCCGGACTCCACGGCCCGGTACAGCGACCAGCCGCGCAGCCGCTCCCGGTCGACGTCGAGGGAGTCGGCGAGCTTGTGGATGCGGCGCCGGGTGGCGGCCGCGGCGCCGGGGGAGGCCACCAGGTCGTGCAGCCGGTCCCGGGTCAGCCGGGCCAGGTCGTAGGCGCGTTCGCCGAGCAGCGGCTCGGGGCCGACGGCCAGCCATCTGGCCCGTTCCGCGTCCGCGGCGAGGACGGCGCCCTGCCGGAAGTCCCCGTGCAGCAGCACCTGTTCGGGCGGCTCGGCGAGCAGCGCGGCACGCAGCTGAAGTGCCTCCTCCAGCAGTGGCAGCACCTCCTCGGGCACCGCGCCGCGCAGGAACCCGATCTCCTCGGCGGTGTGCTCGGCGACCGTCTCGAAGACGCCCTCGCCGCCCGCCGGCTCCGGGGCGGGCGTGACCCACAGCCTCCGCGCCGCCGAGACGGCCTCCAGCATCGCCTTCGCCTCCGGCAGCGAACGCAGCGACATCTCGCCGTGCAGCCGCTCCAGCAGCAGCGCCCCGTCCTCCGGCGCCGACCGCAGCAGCCGCACCGCACCCCAGCCGTCCCACTGCGCCAGCGCCGCACCCTCCCGCTCGGCCCGCAGCCGGGACCCGGCGAGATCCGGCGCGAGCAGCTTCAGCACGGCGGGCGCACCGTCCGGCTGCCGCACGAGCGCCACGAGGCTGCCGCGCCCGCCCGGGGCCACGACCCGCTCCGCCGTCAACTCCCAGCGCTTCAGCGTCTCTTCGAGCAGCCGGGGCAGCGCGGCGAGCCAGGCGTCGGCCTCGGCCTCGACCTCCTCACCCGCGTAGCCGCGCAGGGAACCGAGGGCGCGCACCAGCCGCTGCGGGGGATCGAGGGGCAGTGCAGAAGGCATGCGGAGACGTGGGCCTTTCGGACGACGACAAGGGGCGGGGCCACCGCCGGGGCGGCGGTCCTGGGACGGTCAACCGGACTGCGGGCACCGGCACTTCACACCTGCCGGCCCGGACGCGCGGCCCGGCGGACGTGCGCCGGAACGGTGCGGCCGTCCCGGCTCACGCGGGCCCGCTGGGCGGCGGCGCCCCGGAGGGCACCTCGCCCGAGGGCGCCCGGCGCCGGTCCGCGGCACGTTCGGTGAGCCCAGGGAAGGCTACGCCGCCGCCGCGCCACCGTGCCGAGCGGACCGCCGCCTCGCTCAGCGCCCCCGCCGCGTCCCGCCGGCGCCGCCCCTCGCTGGCCCGTACGAGATCCGCGTACGCGCCGGCCAGCCGGTCCTCCAGCTCGGCGGCCAGCCGCACCGCGGCCGGGCCGTCCGGGACGGCGAAGGGCAGGGAGTACGCGGCGGCCGCCGGCTCGGCCTCGCCGCCCAGCTCGCGCACCGTCCGGTGCAGCTCGTCCCGGCGGGCCCGGTGCGCGTCGTGCGCCTCGCGGGCCTCCTCGCGGCGGGCGTCGGAGATCCGGCCGCCGACGACGCCGTAGCCGTACACCGTCGCGTGCTCGGCGGCGAGCGCGGCGCGCAGCGCCTCGACCAGCTCCGGCTCCGTGTCCGTCTCCCCGGTCCGGCTCATGCCTCCTCCTTCTCCCCGAGCAGGTACGCGTGCGCGGCGCCGGCCGCCGCCACCGAGGCCAGCAGCCGGGCCAGTTCGGGCGGGGCGCCGGCCAGCGCCGCGGTGTGCCGGTCGGCGGCCTGCCGCTCCTCCTCGGCGAGCGCGGCGAGCGCGTCCTTCTCCTTCGCGGGCACCTCGGGCCGCTTCTCCTTCTCCGGCCGCGCCGAGGCGGCCGCCCCGCCCCGGCCCCGCCGGCTCTTCCCGTCGAGCGCCTCGGCCTGCCGCGCCACCGCCGTGCGCAGCGGCTTCAGCCGGGCGGCGAGGGGGGCGTGCGCGGCGACGGTCGCGTCGTAGCGCTCCAGCAGGGTGCGGCGACGGCCGGCCTCGGCGGCGCGCAGCCGCTCGGCCTCGGGGGTGTGCTCGGCCGCGTCCTGGTCCTCGCCGTCGCCGCTGCATCCGGAGACGAGGAGCGAGGCGCCCGAGGCGCTCAGTACGGCGGCGGTGACGAGCGACCTCCTGCGGAGGTCCGGGGCAGCCGGGGGCGGCCTGAGCGGCATGGTGAACTCCCTGAACATGGGCATCGCCTGGGTAACCCCGGATGGTTCTCGGGTGGCGGTGATCACCGCCACGCGAGCGTAGCCGGTGCCTCCGCGCACCCCTGACGGGGCCACCCGCGGCGCACCATGCGTACCCGGACGCACCGGGCATCCCGCACGGATCGCCCGTCTGGTCGGCGTCGCCCGCGGCAGACGATAGGCTTTACCCGAATGCGTCCTCCCGTACGAGGTCCCCGACAACAGCAGACGCGGCCGAGGAGTCACCCGGATGAGTACGACCCAGAGCGAGAGGCTGCGCGGACTGCTGGAACCGCTGGTCGGCGAGCAGGGAATGGATCTTGAGGAGATCGAGGTCACCCCGGCGGGCAAGCGGCGCGTACTCCGCGTAGTGGTCGATTCCGACGAGGGCGTCGAGCTGGACGCGTGCGCCGATCTGAGCCGCGTGATCTCCGACAAGCTCGACGAGTCCGACGTCATGGGAGGCGCGCCCTACGTCCTCGAAGTCACCTCGCCGGGCGCCGACCGCCCGCTGACGCAGCCGCGGCACTTCCGCCGCGCCGTCGGCCGGCTAGTCAAGGCGCACCTGACGGACGAGGCCGGGGGCGGAGAGGTCACCGCACGTGTCATCTCCGTGGACGACGAGGGTCTGGACCTCGAGATTCCCGGAGTGAAGGGCCGCAAGCCCACCCCGCGCCGTCTCGCGTTCGAGGAGATCGCGAAGGCGCGCGTGGAGATCGAGTTCAACCGCAAGGCCGCTGAGAAGAAGGCGCAGCACGAGTCCGCGGCCGCCGAAGAAGGAAGCGAGGAGGCGTAACCGTGGACATCGACATGAGTGCCCTGCGAGGGCTGGTGAGGGAGAAGGAGATCTCCCTCGACCTGCTGGTCGAGGCGATTGAGTCGGCCCTCCTCATCGCGTACCACCGCACCGAGGGCAGCTACCGCAACGCACGCGTCGAGCTGGACCGCAAGACCGGCCACGTGACGGTGTGGGCGAAGGAGAACCCGGCGGACCTGGAGGAGGGTGCCGAGCCGCGCGAGTTCGACGACACCCCCACCGGCTTCGGCCGGATCGCCGCGACGACGGCCAAGCAGGTCATCCTGCAGCGGCTGCGGGACGCCGAGGAAGAGGTCACCTTCGGCGAGTACGCGGGCCGCGAGGGCGACGTCGTCGCCGGCCAGGTCCAGCAGGGCAAGGACCCCAAGAGCGTGCTGGTCGACATCGGCAAGCTGGAGGCCATCCTGCCCCCGCAGGAGCAGGTCCCGGGCGAGGACTACTCGCACGGCACCCGGCTGCGGACGTACGTCGTCCGGGTCGCCAAGGGTGTCCGCGGCCCCTCGGTGACGCTCTCGCGGACCCACCCGAACCTGGTGAAGAAGCTCTTCGAGCTCGAGGTCCCGGAGATCGCCGACGGCTCGGTGGAGATCTGCGCGATCGCGCGCGAGGCCGGGCACCGCACGAAGATCGCGGTGCGCTCGGCGCGTGCCGGGCTGAACGCCAAGGGCGCCTGCATCGGCCCGATGGGCGGCCGCGTGCGCAACGTCATGGCCGAGCTGCACGGCGAGAAGATCGACATCGTCGACTGGTCCGAGGACCCCGCCGAGCTGGTGGCCAACGCGCTCTCGCCGGCCCGCGTCAGCGAGGTGGAGATCATCGACCTCGCGGCCCGTTCGGCCCGGGTGACGGTGCCCGATTACCAGCTGTCACTGGCCATCGGTAAGGAGGGGCAGAACGCCCGTCTCGCCGCCCGGCTGACCGGCTGGCGCATCGACATCCGTCCCGACACCGCGGACGCTCCCGGTCACACCGCAGGTCAGGCGGCTGCTCCGGCGGCCGGACAGGCGGACCGGGGAAGCCGGCCCGAAGAGGGCTGAAAACGTGATGCCGGCCTGTTCACCCCCCAGGGGAGCAGGCCGCTCAGGAAGGTAGACTTGAGGAGTGTCTGGCCGGACGCGGACCGGAGTGAGCCCTGAGCGCACCTGTGTGGGTTGCCGGGAATGTTCGGACAAACGCGGACTGTTGCGTGTGGTGCTGATCGAGGGGCGCTGCGTCCCCGATCTTCGCGGTACGCTGCCCGGCCGGGGTGCTTATGTGCACCCCACCGTCGCCTGCCTTGAGCAGGCCGTCCGCCGCCGGGCGTTCAACCGGGCCTTCCGGGGTCCGGGACCGTTCGACACCGCGGATCTGCGTGAGCACGTGGTGCGGATCGAGCAGGCAACACCGTAAGACAGCCCGCACGGAGTTCCGTGCGGGGAGTAGGTACCTCGCGAGTCGGAAGTAGGTCGAGATTGCGATGAGCACTCGATGAGTACGCGATGAGTACGCCCATGCATAAGTAGCGAAGGTCCGGCGGACATCCCCCGGGCCGTAAGGAGCGAAGTGGCTAAGGTCCGGGTATACGAGCTCGCCAAGGAGCTTGGAATCGAGAGCAAGGTCGTCATGGCCAAGCTCCAAGAACTTGGGGAATTCGTCCGTTCGGCGTCCTCGACCATCGAGGCGCCGGTTGTCCGCAAGCTGACGGATGCCTTCGACGCGGACGGTGGCGCCGGTGGCGCCAAGAAGTCCGCCCCGAAGCCGTCCGGCGGCAAGTCCGCCGCGCCCAAGCCGGGCGCCCCGAAGCCGGGTGCTGCCGCACCGAAGCCGGGAGCGCCGAAGCCCGGCGCCCCGAAGCCGGGTCCCGCGGCCCCGGTGACCCCGAAGAGCGACTCCGGCGAGACCTCGGCGCCGGTCACCCCGGCCGCGCCCGAGGCGCCGAAGCCGGGCGGTGCGCCCAAGCCGGGTGCCCCGAAGCCGGGCCCCGCGAAGCCCGAGTTCACCGCGCCGCCGGCCGGTCCGTCCGGTGAGGCCGCGCCCAAGCCGGGCGGTCCGAAGCCGGGTGCGCCGAAGCCGGGCGCCCAGGCCCCGAAGCCGGGTGCGCCCAAGCCGGGCGGCCAGGGCGGTCAGGGCCAGGGCGGCCAGGGCCGTGGCGGCCAGGCGCCCAAGCCGGGTCAGGCCCCGAAGCCGGGTGGCCGTGCCTCCGGCCCGCGCCCCGGCAACAATCCCTTCACCTCCGGTGGTTCGACCGGCATGGCGCGCCCGCAGGCGCCCCGTCCCGGTGGTGCCCCCAAGCCCGGTGCCCCCGCTCCGAAGCCCGGTCAGGGCCAGGGCGGCGGCCAGGGTCAGGGCGGCGGCCCGCGCCCGCAGGCGCCGGGCGGCGGTCGTCCGAGCCCGGGCAACATGCCGCGTCCGCAGGCCGGTGGCGGTCAGGGCGGTCCGCGTCCCGGTGGCGGCGGTAACCGTCCGAACCCGGGCATGATGCCGCAGCGTCCGGCTGCCGGGCCGCGTCCCGGTCCGGGCCGTGGTGGTCCCGGTGGCGGCGGTGGCCGTCCGGGCGGCGGTGGCCGTCCCGGCGGTGGCGGCGGCTTCGCCGGGCGTCCCGGCGGCGGCGGTGGCGGTCGTCCCGGTGGCGGCGGCGGTTTCGCCGGTCGTCCGGGTGGCGGCGGTGGCGGTCGTCCCGGTTTCGCCGGGCGTCCCGGTGGTCCCGGTGGCCGCGGCGGCACGCAGGGTGCCTTCGGCCGTCCCGGCGGTCCGGCCCGTCGTGGCCGCAAGTCGAAGCGGCAGAGGCGCCAGGAGTACGAGCAGATGCAGGCGCCGTCCGTCGGCGGCGTGATGCTCCCGCGCGGCAAGGGCGAGACCGTCCGGCTGTCGCGTGGTGCCTCGCTCACGGACTTCGCGGAGAAGATCAACGCCAACCCGGCGTCGCTGGTCCAGGTGATGTTCAACCTGGGCGAGATGGTCACCGCGACGCAGTCCGTCTCCGACGAGACGCTGCAGCTGCTCGGCGACGAGATGAACTACACCGTCCAGATCGTCAGCCCGGAGGAGGAGGACCGCGAGCTTCTCGAGTCCTTCGACATCGAGTTCGGCGAGGACGAGGGCGGCGAGACGGCGCTCATGCCGCGTCCCCCGGTGGTCACGGTCATGGGTCACGTCGACCACGGCAAGACCCGCCTGCTGGACGCGATCCGCAAGACCAACGTGATCGAGGGCGAAGCCGGCGGCATCACCCAGCACATCGGCGCGTACCAGGCCAGCACCGAGGTCAATGACGAGGAGCGCAAGCTCACCTTCATCGACACTCCGGGTCACGAGGCCTTCACCGCCATGCGTGCCCGCGGTGCCAAGTCGACCGACATCGCGATCCTCGTGGTCGCGGCCAACGACGGCGTCATGCCGCAGACGGTCGAGGCGCTGAACCACGCCAAGGCGGCCGAGGTCCCGATCGTCGTCGCGGTCAACAAGATCGACGTCGAGGGTGCGGACCCGACCAAGGTGCGCGGTCAGCTGACCGAGTACGGGCTGGTGGCCGAGGAGTACGGCGGCGACACCATGTTCGTCGACATCTCCGCACGTCAGGGCGAGAACATCGACGCCCTGCTGGAGGCCGTCGTGCTCACCGCCGACGCGGCGCTCGACCTGCGGGCCAACCCGGAGCAGGACGCGCAGGGCATCGCGATCGAGGCCCACCTCGACCGCGGCCGCGGCGCCGTCGCGACCGTCCTGGTCCAGCGCGGCACGCTCAAGGTCGGCGACACCATGGTCGTGGGCGACGCCTACGGCCGGGTGCGCGCGATGCTCGACGACAAGGGCGAGAACATCAAGGAAGCGGGTCCCTCGACCCCCGTCCTGGTGCTCGGTCTCACCAACGTCCCGGGCGCCGGCGACAACTTCCTGGTGGTCGACGAGGACCGTACGGCCCGTCAGATCGCCGAGAAGCGTGCCGCCCGCGAGCGGAACGCGGCCTTCGCCAAGCGGACCCGCCGGGTCTCGCTGGAGGACCTGGACAAGGTGCTCAAGGCGGGCGAGGTCCAGCAGCTCAACCTCATCATCAAGGGCGACGCCTCCGGTTCGGTCGAGGCCCTGGAGTCCTCGCTGCTGCAGCTGGACGTCGGCGAAGAGGTCGACCTGCGGATCCTGCACCGCGGCGTCGGTGCGGTCACCGAGACCGACATCGACCTGGCGACGGGTTCCGACGCCATCGTCATCGGCTTCAACGTCCGCGCCGAGGGGCGCGCGACGCAGATGGCCGAGCGCGAGGGCGTGGATGTCCGCTACTACTCGGTGATCTACCAGGTCATCGAGGAGATCGAGGCGGCCCTGAAGGGCATGCTGAAGCCGGAGTACGAGGAGGTCGAGCTCGGTACGGCGGAGATCCGCGAGATCTTCCGCTCGTCCAAGCTCGGCAACATCGCGGGTGTGCTCATCCGCTCCGGCGAGGTCAAGCGGAACACCAAGGCCCGGGTGCTGCGCGACGGCAAGGTCGTCGCGGAGAACCTCAACATCGAGGGTCTGCGCCGCTTCAAGGACGACGTCACCGAGATCCGCGAGGGCTTCGAGGGTGGTATCAACCTCGGAAACTTCAACGACATCAAGATCGACGACGTCATCGCGACGTACGAGATGCGCGAGAAGCCGCGCGGCTGAGCCGTGCGGAAGACACTGCGCGGCTGAGCTCAGCGCGCAGGGCGTGTGATCGGTACCGGGGCCGGTCGGCGGGAAACTCCGTCGATCGGCCCCGGCCGTTCCGCGTAACATCACCGCGTGTATGTAGGGACTCTCTCTTTTGACCTGCTGCTGGGCGATGTCCATTCGCTCAAGCAGAAGCGTTCTGTCGTCCGCCCGATCGTCGCCGAGCTTCAGCGCAAGTACGCGGTGACGGCGGCGGAGGTCGGCGAGCAGGATCTTTACCGCCGGACCAGGATCGGACTGGCGGCGGTGTCCGGGGACCCGGAGCATGTGACGGACGTACTCGACCGGTGCGAGCGTCTCGTGGCCGCCCGGCCGGAGGTGGAGCTGCTGTCGACGCGGCGGCGGTTCCACACAGACGAAGACGAATAAGCAAGGAGCGGACCAGTGGCCGACAATGCGCGGGCCAAGAGGCTGGCGGACCTCATCCGTGAGGTGGTCGCGGAGAAGCTGCACCGGGGCATCAAGGACCCCCGGCTCGGCTCGCACGTGACCGTCACGGACACCCGGGTCACCGGGGACCTGCGGGAGGCGACGGTCTTCTACACGGTCTACGGGGACGACGCCGACCGGGAGGCGGCGGCGGCCGGGCTGGAGAGCGCGAAGGGCGTGCTGCGCTCGGCCGTCGGCTCGGCGGCCGGGGTGAAGCACACCCCGAGCCTCACCTTCGTGCCCGACGCCCTGCCCGAGAACGCCCGCACGATGGAGGATCTCCTCGCCCGGGCGAAGGCCTCCGACGAGGAGGTGCGCAAGGCGTCCTCCGGTGCCGTGTACGCCGGCGAGGCCGACCCGTACCGGAAGCCGGGCGAGGACGAGGAGGGCGCCGAGGCGGAGGACTCCGAGGGGTCCGCCGGGAACAAGGGCGTCTGACCTGTGGCGAAGAAGAAGGACAACGGGCCCGGCGGGCTTGTCGTGGTCGACAAGCCCGCCGGGTTCACTTCGCACGACGTCGTCGCGAAGATGCGCGGCATCGCCCGTACCCGGCGGGTCGGGCACGCGGGGACGCTGGACCCGATGGCCACCGGTGTGCTCGTCATCGGCGTCGAGAAGGCGACCCGGCTGCTGGGGCATCTCGCGCTGACGGAGAAGGAGTACGTCGCGACGGTCCGCCTCGGGCAGTCCACCGTGACGGAGGACGCCGAGGGGGAGTTCACCGCGTCCGAGGGCGCCGAGGGGCTCTCCCGTGCGGCGATCGACGCGGCCGTCGCGGAGCTGACGGGCGACATCATGCAGGTGCCGTCCAAGGTCAGCGCGGTGAAGGTGGACGGCAAGCGGAGCTACGCGCGGGTGCGCGAGGGCGAGGACGTCGAGCTGGCCGCGCGGCCGGTGACGATCTCCTCGTTCCTGGTGCACGACGTGCGGGAGGAGCGGGCCGAGGACGGGACACCCGTCACGGACCTGCTGGTGTCCGTCGTCTGCTCCTCGGGCACGTACGTGCGGGCGCTGGCCCGCGATCTCGGGGTGGCCCTCGGCTGCGGCGGGCATCTGTCGGCGCTGCGCCGTACCCGGGTCGGCCCGTACAAGCTGGACGGCGCGCGGAGCCTGGAGGCGCTGCAGGGCGAGGTCGACGAGGCGGGCGAGATCTCGCTGCTGCCGCTCGCCGAGGCGGCTGCCCAGGCGTTCCCGCGCTGGGACCTCGACGCGGACAAGGCGCGGCTGCTGGGCAACGGCGTGCAGCTGACGATGCCGGCGCCGGTGGCCCGGCAGGGCAAGGAGGGGCCGGTCGCGGTGTTCGGCCCCGAGGACCGGTTCATCGCGCTGGTCGAGGAGAAGAACGGCAAGGCGAAGAGCCTCGCCGTGTTCGCCTGACGGCGGTCCGCGCGCATCGGCTCCGCTTCCGGGGCCCGTCCCGTACGGGGCGGGCCCCGGATTCACTCCATCGTGCGGGCGCTCGGCGCGTGCCGGGGCGTGCACGGGGGCGCGTTCCGCGAACGCGCTGCGTGGCTGATCAACTCCCCCTTAGGCTCGACGCGTTGGGCCGTCGGGGAGGTTCGGGCAATGGTGGCGGTGCGTGGGGAGCCCACGCTGGTGCGGATCCTCGGCCCCGGCGGACGCACGCGGGGCACGGGATGCGTCGCCGACGGTCTCGGCACGCTCGTCACCAGCCACGAGGCGCTGGACGGGCCGGCCGTCGTCCGCGCCCCCTCCGGCGCCGAGCACCGCGTCGCCGCCGAGGACGTCACGCCGCTGCCCGGCTGGGACCTCGCGTTCGTCCGCGTCCCCGGGCTCGTCCGGGCCGAGCGTGCCGAGGACCGGGTCAGGCCCGCGGTGTTCGCCGCCGAGCGGGCGCGGGTGGCCGGCCGGGAGGTACGCGTCGGGCTGCCGGACGGGGGCTGGCTCGCCGCGCGGATCACCGGCTGGACCGCCGCCGGGTACGCCACGCCCCAGGGACGGCACCGGCTCGACGGCGTCCTCGGGCTGCGGCTGCCGGACGGGCCCGGGCGGCTGCGCTTGAGCCGGTGCGCCCCCGGAGCCCCGGTGGCCGACGCGGGCACCGGCGCCGTGCTCGCCGTCGTCGGCGCCGCGCTGCGCGCGCGGGACGCGGACGAGGCGGGGCCGGACGCGCTCGCGGTGCCGCTGCGGCCGCCCGGGACGCCCGCCGCGTACGGGCCGCTGGGCGCGCTGCTCGCGCGCAACGGCGCGGTGGTGCCCGGCTTCGGGCCCGACCTCAACCTCGCGGGGGCGCTGGAGCTGACCGCCACCTCCGTGGGCCCGGCGGCCGCGCGGGCGGCCGGGACGGTGGAGCGGGCCGAAGTCGTGGGCGCGCTGCGGGAGTTCGCCGCGGGGCACGCGTCCGTACTGGCACTCGTCGGACGGCCCGGTACCGGCCGGAGCACCGAGCTGGCGGCGCTGGCGGCGCGGCGGGCCGTGGGCGCCGAGCCCGCGCCGACGGTGTGGCTGCGGGGCGCCGATCTGCTGGCCGAGGACGGCAGCCTCCGCGAGGCCGTGGGCCGGGCGCTGGCCGGGGCCGCGCGGATCGTCACCGCGGCCCCGGCCGGGCCGTTCACGGGCGACCCGGGGGAGGCCAATGCCGACGTCGTCGCCCGGCTGGCCCGCGACGCCGGGCGCCCCCTGCTCGTCCTGCTCGACGCACCGGAGGAGATGCCGCCCCGGCTCGCGCACGCGCTGCGCGGCTGGACGGCCGGTACGGCGAGCTGGCTGCGGGCCTCCGGCGCGCGCCTGGTCGTCGCCTGCCGCCCCGAGTACTGGGAGCAGGCCGGACGGCTCTTCCCCGGCGGCATGCTGCACCCCGGCCCGGGGCAGGGCGGAGGCGCGTACGGCGCGGACTCGCACCGGGGCACGCGCCTGCCGCCCTGCGTACGGCTCGGCGGGCTCCCGGCGCGGCAGGCGGCCGCGGCCAGGCAACGGCACGGGCTGCCCGAGGGCGTCCTCGCCCCGCGGGACGCGCGCCACCCGCTCGCGATACGGATGCTCGCCGAGATCCGCGCGGCCCAGCCGGGCGGCGCGGACGGCCGGGAGGGCGCGCGGGTGCCGGACCGGGCCGAGCTGCTCTCCGGGTACCTCGGCCTGCTCTGCCTGCGGGTCGCGGTCCGGCTGGCGGCGGGGGTGCGTCCGGCGCCGGGTGCCGCGGCGGTGCGGCGGCTGGCCGCGGCCGCCTCGGGGCAGCTGCACGAGGCGGCGCGGCGCGCGCTGGGGCCGGGGCAGGGGGAGCTGGACATCGCCTCGTTCGAGGAGATCTTCCCGTGGAGCAGCGGCTGGGCCTCGGCGGTGCTGGCCGAGGAGGTCCTCGTCCCGGCCGGCGAGGGGTACCGCTTCGCCGACGAGGAGCTGGGCGACTGGGTGCAGGGCGCGCACCTGGAGCTCGACGCGGCGCTGG
This sequence comes from Streptomyces sp. HNM0574, assembly GCF_012726235.1. Lineage (GTDB taxonomy): Bacteria > Actinomycetota > Actinomycetes > Streptomycetales > Streptomycetaceae > Streptomyces. The sequence continues at coordinate 36,485 of NZ_JAASAH010000013.1, read as the reverse complement.
ACGCGCTCATAGGCCGGCGGCGCGCGGGCGTACCCGTGCCCCGGCACCGGATCGGACCCGTGGTGCAGGCCCTGCTGCTGTGCGGCCGGAACGAGGGCCCCGGTGCGCTGGCCTCGCGGCTGTGGCCGCTGGCCGACCGCGCGGCGCCGGAGGCCCGGGCCGCGCCCGAGGACGGCGGGGAGGCGCGCTGGTGGGCGGCCCATCTGCTGACCGAGACGCTGCTCGGACTGCCCGACGCCCGCCCGTACCTGGACCTCCTGCGCACTCTCGCGGAGCGGATCGCCGCCTCCGGGGACGGCGGACCGCTCGCCGACCCGGCGACCTGCACCTGCTTCGGCCCCGGCTTCTGGGCCGCACTGCCGCTCCCGGCCGCCGGCCGGCTCGACCTGCTCCGCGTCCTGCTGCCCGCCGACCCGCCGCACGGCAGCGAGGCGGCGCCGGAAGCGGGGACGCGGGTGCGGTTCATCGACGCCGTCGGCACCCTGCTGGACGCCGAACCGCACGCCGTCCAGACCCTGTTGTGCGACTGGTTCCGGGATGCGCGCCCGCTGCCCTGCCACGACGGCGCCGCGTCCCCGACCGTCGCCACCGCCGCACAGGCCCTGCTCTACGCGCACCGAGCGGCCGGTCTCGACGGGCTGCTCGACGTCCTGCTGCGCGCCCGGCACCCCCGCGCCGACGAGCTTCTCGCCGAGCTGCTGCACGAGGAACCGTCCGCGCTGTGCCGCGCCGTCGCCCGCTGGGCGCGCGCGGACGAGGTCGAGCACCGCGCCGCCGCCGCGGCCTACGCGCACCGCGCCGTCCCGCTGGCCCGCACCGACGAGGACCGCGCGCTGCTCCGCCGCGCCGCGGGCGACCTGCTGGAGCGGAACGACGGGCCGCGGCAGCGCGCGCGGGCGCTCGCGGTGCTGGTGCGGGACGCGGGCGGCCGCAGCCCCCATCTCGCCGCCGCCGTCGAGCACCTGGCGGCCACGGGCGAGCCGGCGCTCGCGGGGGCCCTCGGCAGCGCCCTCGCCCGGCACCCGGACGTCGTACGGCACGTCTTCCGGGCGCGCCTGCACCAGCCGGGACCGGGCGCGACCGCGCTGCTGCGGGCGCTGGCGCAGGTGCGCGAGCCGGTGGCGGCCCGGCGGGTGGCCGAGCTGGCCGGGGAGTACGCGGAGCTGCGGCCCGAGGCGGCGGGGGACGCCGTCGCCACCTATCTGCGCGGCCTGCTGGGGCGCGGGCCCTCGGCGGGGGAGGCGCTCGCCCTGCTGGTGGCGCGGTTGCAGGGCGCGGAGCCGGCGCTGCGCGCCCGCCTCGTCCGCGAGCTGGGCGGCACCGAGGACGGCGAGGAGCTGACGGAGGCGCTGCTCGCCCGGGAGCGGGACCCGCTGGTGCTGGAGGAGCTGCTGGCCGCGGTGGTGCGGCGGTACGGGCGGCGGGGCGGCGCGGCACCGGCCGGGCAGGTCCGCCGGCTCGGCCGGCTGATGTCCCGCACCCCGGAGGGCGCGCTCGCCTTCGACCGGCGCCTGCTCGAACTCGCCCGCGAGATCCCGGGGTTCGCGCGGACGGTACGGGCCTGGATCGCCGGGGCGCCGGAGGAGTGGGCGTCCGGCGGGGGAGCGGAGGCGGAGGGCAGGGTGCCGGGCCAGGGCACCGGCGTACCGGCAGGCCACGGGGGTGCGACGGGGCAGGAGGGGCCGGAAGCGGAGGATGCCGGGCCGGAGGCGGGGGTTCCTGGGCTGTGCCGGGCGCGGGCCGAGCCGTAGCGCGGCCGGGTCCGCACGTGGGGTGACGGGTGCTGTGCGGACAGACGCGGGTCCCGTGCGAGCGCCGGGAAGCGGCATGGCACCCTTGGACCGGCGAAACCATTGGCATCGGCGAGGAGCGGGACGTGCAGCGCTGGCGTGGCTTGGAGGACATTCCGGAGGGCTGGGGGCGCAGCGTCGTCACCATCGGCTCGTACGACGGGGTGCACCGCGGGCACCAGCTGATCATCGGCAGGACGGTGGAGCGGGCCAGGGAACTCGGCGTCCCCGCCGTCGTCGTCACCTTCGACCCGCACCCGAGCGAGGTCGTCCGGCCCGGAAGCCATCCGCCGCTGCTGGCCCCGCACGAGCGCCGGGCCGAGCTGATGGGCGAGCTCGGGGTGGACGCGGTGCTGGTGCTGCCGTTCACCGCGGAGTTCTCGCAGCTCTCGCCCGCCGACTTCGTGGTGAAGGTGCTGGTCGACAAGCTGCACGCGCGCAGCGTCGTCGAGGGCCCCAACTTCCGCTTCGGGCACAAGGCCGCGGGGGACGTGGCCCTGCTCGGCGAGCTGGGCCGCACCTACGACTACGACGTCGTCGTGGTCGACCTCTACCAGCGCGGGAAGGCCGGGGGCGGCGTGCCGTTCTCCTCGACGCTGACCCGGCAGCTGATCGCCGAGGGCGACGTCGTCGGCGCCGCCGAGGTGCTGGGCCGGCCGCACCGGGTCGAGGGCGTGGTGGTGCGCGGCGCACAGCGCGGGCGCGAACTCGGCTACCCCACGGCGAACGTGGAGACCCTCCAGCACACCGCCGTCCCCGCCGACGGGGTGTACGCGGGCTGGCTGACCGTGGACGGCGAGGCCATGCCGGCGGCCATCTCGGTGGGCACGAACCCGCAGTTCGAGGGCACCGAGCGCACGGTCGAGGCGTACGCGATCGACCGCGTCGGGCTGGACCTGTACGGGATGCACGTGGCGGTGGACTTCCTCGCGTACCTCCGCGGGCAGGAGAAGTTCGACACGCTGGACGCGCTGCTGGAGCGCATGGCGCAGGACGTCGAGCGCTCCCGCGAACTGGTCGCCGAAGCCGGGACGGGCACCGACGGCTGACCGCGCCTGCCGCACGCCGAAGGGCCGGCCCGGGGATCAACTCCCCGGGCCGGCCCTTTTGTCGGCGCGGTGGCCCCGTCGCGTCGGACGCTCAGGGGCCGGTGCTCACTGCTGCGGCGGGTAGGGCTGCTGGCCCGGCTGCGGCTGCTGCTGCCAGCCGCCGCCCTGCTGCGGGTACGGCTGGCCCTGCTGCGGCGGGTACGGCTGCTGGCCCGGCTGCGGCTGCTGGCCCCCGTAGGGCTGGCCGCCGTACGGCTGGCCCGGCACCTGCTGGCCCGGCACCTGCTGCCCGGGCATCGGCTGGCCCTGGCCCGGCATGGGCGGGGCCATCTGCTGGGGCGGGTTGTTGCCGTTGCCCGACCACAGGCCGTGCTCCTGCTGCTGGCGGGAGAAGTCCTCGGCGATGAGCGCGGCCAGGTTGAAGTACGCCTCGCGGACCTTCGGGCGCATCATCTCCAGGTCGAGCTCGGCACCGGCGGAGAGGTGCTCGTCGAAGGGGATGGTGACGACGCCGCGGCAGCGCGTCTCGAAGTGCGCCACGATGTCCTCGACCTTGATCATCTTGCCGGTCTCGCGGACCCCGGAGATGACCGTGATGCTGCGCTGGACCAGGTCCCCGTAGCCGTGCGCGGAGAGCCAGTCGAGCGTGGTGCTCGCGCTGCTGGCGCCGTCCACCGACGGGGTGGAGATGATGACCAGCTGGTCGGCGAGGTCGAGGACGCCGCGCATCGCGGAGTAGAGCAGACCGGTGCCCGAGTCGGTGAGGATGATCGGGTACTGCTTGCCCAGGATGTCGATGACGCGGCGGTAGTCGTCGTCGTTGAAGGTCGTCGAGACGGCCGGGTCGACGTCGTTGGCCAGGATCTCCAGACCGGACGCCGCCTGCGAGGTGAACCGGCGCAGGTCCATGTAGCTGTTCAGGTACGGGATCGACGTGACGAGGTCGCGGATCGTCGCGCCCGTCTCCCGGCGCACCCGGCGGCCCAGGGTGCCCGCGTCCGGGTTCGCGTCGATCGCGATGACCTTGTCCTGGCGCTCCGAGGCCAGTGTGGAGCCCAGCGCCGTCGTCGTCGTGGTCTTGCCGACGCCGCCCTTCAGGCTGATCACCGCGATGCGGTAGCAGGAGAGGACGGGCGTACGGATCTGCTCCAGCTTGCGCTGCCGCTCCGCCTCCTCCTTCTTGGCGCCGAACTTGAACTTGCCGCCCAGCGCCGGGTTCTGCGAGCGCGGCTTGCGCCGGTTGTTGACCAGCCGGTCCGAGGAGAGCTCCACGGCGGCCGTGTAACCGAGCGGGTTGCCGCCCTGGCCCTGCCGGCGCGCGTCCTCGCCGGGCATCTGCCCGGGCAGACCGGCGCCCGGGTCGGCACCGGGCTGGCCCTGCTGCGGGCCCGCCGGGCCGGGCTGGCCCTGCGGCGGCATGCCCGGCTGACCCTGCTGCGGCGGCATCTGGCCCTGCTGCGGGGGCTGTTGGGCGGGCTGGCCCTGCTGCGGGTAGCCGTAACCGCCGGGCTGCGGCTGGCCGGGCTGGCCCGGCTGCGGCTGGCCCGGGTGGGGCTGCTGGCCGGGCTGGGGGTAGCCGTAGCCGCCCGGCTGGGGCTGCTGGCCCTGCTGGGGCGGCATCTGGCCGGGGTGCTGGGGCTGACCGGGCTGCGGGTAGCCGTAACCGCCCTGCGGCTGCGGCGCGTTGGGCTGCTGCTGGCCGGGCTGGGGCTGCTGGCCCTGCTGCGGGTAGCCGTAGCCGCCCGGCTGGGGCTGCTGACCCGGCTGGCCCTGCTGCGGCGGCATCTGACCCGGCTGCTGCTGACCGGGCTGCGGCTGGCCCCCGTAGGGCTGCTGGCCGGGCTGCGGGTAGCCGTAACCGCCCTGCTGCGGCTGCTGTGCGGGCGCGCCCTGCTGGGGGTAGCCGTAACCGCCGGGCTGCTGCTGGCCGGGCTGGCCCTGCGCGGGCTGGCCCTGCGCCGGGGTGCCCGCGGCGGGCTGGCCGGGCTGGGCGCCCGCGGCCGGCTGTGCGGCCTGGAAGTCCGGGGGCAGCGGCGGGAGTTCGGTGGACTTCGACGCGTCGTCGCTGCTGCTGGGCGCGGCGGGCCACGCCGTACCCGAGGGGGTGCTGCCTGCGGCCGCTTCGTCCGCGTCCGGCGTCTCGCCCGCGCCGTCCGCGGCCTGCTCCGGCTGCTCGGCCGGGGCGGAGGCGTCGGGGACGGGGGTGGCGCCCGTGGAGTCGGCCGGGGCGGAGGCTCCGTCCCGGGGTACCTCCTGGGCCTCGCCGTCCTTCTCCTCGCCGGAGCCGGACGCGCCGCTCTTCGCGGAGGCGCTCTGCTCCTCCAGACGGCGGCGCTCCGCGGCCATCTCGTCGAGCTCGCGGCGGAGCGCGGCGCTGGAGAAGCGCATCGTGTCGCTGCCCTCGAGGTCGGCGGCACCGCCGCCGGAGGTCTCGGAGGACGAGCCGGCCGCCGGCTCCGAAGTCCCGGCGGACGCGGCGGAGTCGGGGCCCGTGGCCTGGTTCTGCGCCGCGGGGCTCTGCGGCTCGGCCAGCGGGAAGTCCTGCTGCTCGTCGGCCTGGGGTGCCTGCGGTGCCTGGGCCTGCGGTGCCTGGGGTGCCTGCGGAGCCATCGGCGTCTGCGGTGCCTGGGCCTGCGGAGCCTGCGGTGCCTGAGGTGCCTGCGGAGCCTGAGGTGCCTGCGGGTTGAACGGGGCCTGGGGCGGCTGGGGTGCCTGGGGTGCCTGCTGCTCGGGCGTCTGGGGCGCGGGCGGCTGGGACCCCGGCAGCGGCTGCGGCGGGCCGAGCACGGGCGGTGCGGGCGGCGTCGGACCGGCCGGATTGGAGCCCACACCAGGAGTGTTGGGCGCGGCGGAACTGTCCGCGTCCCGCGTGTACCAGGCGGGCGGCGTGTAGTCGATCGTGAACTGGCCCGTCTGCTCCGTCTCGAGCTCGGGCGCGCTCTCCGCATCGGTATCGGGCGCGGTCCTGCCCCAGCGGATCTCGTCCCGATCGCTGCTCACAATGCCTCCTGCTGCTGTGGTCACACACACCCCGGTCTTGCGCTGTGACCCAGCCTAATCATCACAACTCCGGGCACGGCACCGCGGTCCCGCCGGTGCTCGGTGCGGGGCCGCCTTGTTCGGCATCGGCTCTCGTCCGACGCCACTTCCGACTCGATATCCGACTCAACCAGCCGAAGGTCTCGGTCCAGTCTCGGAGGACACCGAGCGCCGGTCAACTTTCTCTCACACAGGACCCCTGTCCCTCCGATTCCCGGACGGACAGGGGTCAAAGCGGACAACTGCGCCGCTTTCTCCGCGCACTTGGCGCCGCGGCGCACCCGCCCGCTGCCTGCTGCGTGACTCAGTCGAGGCGGCGCGCGGTGCCGAGCAGGCCCGCCTCGGCCTCGGTCGGCTGCGTCAGCGAGTAGTAGCGGTCCTTGCGGGTGCACCACAGGGTGACGCCGTCGCCGAGGGTCGGGAGCGTCTCCGTCTCCTCGCGGGGCAGCCGCATCGTGCGCGCCAGGTGGCCCGACTCCTCGGGCGACACCCGCTGGATGCCGACCAGCGAGGAGGTCTGCAGCAGCCGCGGCGCGGCCGGGCTGAGGTACGGCAGGAGCGTCACCACGGACTGCCAGGGCGCCGAAGTGACCCGCCCCCGGGGCGGCTTCATGCCCGCGTCGCGGATGATCACGACGGGGCTGCTCACGGACGGGCCCAGCGAGGGCACCCGGCCGACCTCGTGCAGGGTGATGCACTGCAGCTCGGCACCGGCCGCCTGCACCAGGGGCTGCCACACGTGCGGACGGCCCGTCTCGACGGCCACCCGGGCACCCGTGCCCGCCGCGCGCAGCGCCAGCACCTGGGCCGTCCACAGACCGCCGATCAGCAGGACGTCGTACGCCGTACGGCGGCTGAGGCCGAGCACCGCGGGCTGCTTCTGCGCGTCCGTGCCGATCACCACGCCGTCGTCGCCCAACGGGACGCCTATGGCGGCCAGTTCCTCGACGGCGACGGAGTGCCGCTGGTGGCGCGGGCCGCGCAGGCCGAAGCCCGGGCGGCGCGGACCGCGGGGGGCGTCCTCGGACTCGTCGGGACGGCCGATCACCGGGATCATGCCGGTGTCGGTCGGCGTCGCGACGTGCCGGGGCTGCGCGGGCTCGGCCGCCTGCTGCTGTTGCTGACGGCCCAGGCCGGCGCCGGGCATCCCGGTCTGCTGCGGCATCAGAGGAGCGGACATCAGCTGGTACCTCCCAGGGGCAGGGTGGCGAGCACGCCGGGAACCTGTTCCCGGTCGAGCGGGACGAGACCGGTCTTGGCCCGGCCCGCCGTGCGCTGGAGTTCACGCCGCGCCGTGGCCAGGTCGTTCTCGCCGCGGGTGACGATCCGGACGTGCCCGGCGATCTGCGCCGAGCGGCCGTCGCCCCGTCCGATCGTCAGGCTGAAGACCGAGGTGAACACACGCAGGGACGTGAGGATCGACGCCAGGTGCGCGGCGCTGACCGCGTTCGGGCCGACCTGCGGCCAGCGGCTGATCCAGTACGTCGAGTGCCAGCGGTCGTCGCAGCGCCAGCCGCGCACGGACTCCTCGGTGCGCCGCTGCGCGGGGCGCCGGTCGGAGGAAGTGCTCTGGCTCGCCCGGGGGTTGAGGCAGCTGGAGGTGGCCAGGGCCTGGATGACCTCCGCCTCGTTCAGCACCGTCGCGCTGAACCCGGCGCCTTCCAGGCGGCTCGCGAGCTGGTCTGCGGCGCGCACCAGGGAGCGCTGCGCGCCCCCGAGTCCGCCACCGCGCGCCTCGACGGCCTCCGGCGTCAGCTCGGGCGTGAGCTTCACCGCGACCCAGGTCATGCGCAGCGACGGGATGCCCGACGCCTCCTGCAGCGAACCGTAGGACCGGGCCACCACGGACTGCTCGGGCAGGTGCGGCGCCGGCGCGGGCTGCGTGTGCTGGACGATCTGCACCGACTCCAGCCGGATGTCGTCCGTCTCCAGCGCCTCGTGCAGCACGTCCAGCGGCAGCGGGCGCTCGACGCGGCCCGGGCGGCCCGGGCGCAGCGGGGCGTCCTTGCCCTCGACGGCGATGAGCGCCGTGAGGAAGGTGCCGTCGCCGACCATGCCGACGGCACGGTCCTCACGCGTCACGTAGGTCGAGGTCTGCACGGCCGGGTCGCACTCGACGACCGGCGCCATGCTCGGGTCGGTGCCCGCGGGCACCGGGTGCTTCGCCTCGCGCTTGCGCCGCCGCAGCGAGCGCTTGAGCTCGTACCACTCGGAGAGCGGGTGCTGCCTGCGGCGCACCAGTGCGGCGACCGTGAGCAGACCGGCGACCACGGCGGCCGGGAGGACCAGCCACGGTTGCAGGATCCAGGCCACCAGGACCAGGCCCGCGGCGATCTCGATTAGCACGAGCTGCTGCAGTCGCACCGGGCCGAGGCTGCCGGGCTGGGTACGCAGGCGGAGCGTCGCGGTGGTGGGGCCCTGCGACGCGGACTGCGCGGGCTGTTGTTCGTCAGTCCGCTGACGCGGGGCCCGCCGGCCCCGGGACCGGCTGCGGGTGGCGCTCGTCATCCCCCGTATTTCCCCTTCGAGGTGTCATCTGCCCTGCTGCTGGCGGCAGTTGCCGCGTTCCGCGGGCTTCGGCCTGCGGACGGGCGGCGGGCCGGGCAGCGGGCGCTTCGGGTGGTGCTTCGGGCTGTCGCTTCGTTCGGCTTCGGTCGGCGCGCGGAGCCCCGTGGGGCCCGGACCGCCTCGTCGGCCGGTGCGGGTCCGCGTGAACGCTGGAGCCCGGACGGGCGCTGTGCGCGCGTCCGAGCGGCACACGAGGCCGAACCGGCCCGCGGCGTACCGACTTCGGCCGAGCAGCCAGGATACTCATCAGGTACACGGCTGACAGCAGGGTCCGTGAGGGCCTTGTGCGGATACCGCGACCCGAGCTGCCACCCGCGCGTTTGCGTACGCACCGTGGGGCGGCATAGTAGTGCAGCCGAGCATTGCGGGCGCGGGACGTTCCGCCGGGGGCCGGCCGCCGCCACGGGTGGCAGGGACGCCGCCGCAGGGACGACAATCACGTGCGGCGCGGCGCGCGTACGGTCACCTCCGGATGCCGCGCCGCGGCACCGGGGGCCACCCCGCGGCGGCACGAACACCGCGCGTCCGGGGCGCAGTTGCGCGGCCCGCGCGGCAGCACGGACGGCACATCACCACGCCGGGCGCGGGTGCCGGCGAACGTGCCCGGGACCAGCAGGCACCGGGTATCACCAGTACGGGAACGGGAGAGACGGGGACCGATGGCGACGCGGCGGGACGAGCTCAGCGCCCACACCTTTGCGCGGAAGCGCACCCTTGCTGCCTTTTTGCAGCCGGAATCCAGAGTGTCCGACGAGGAGGCTCCGCGTCCGGTACGCGCCATGATGCCCAGCATGGTGATGAGTGTCGTACTCGTGGCGGGTTTCGTCGCGTGGGGCGCCATCAAGCCGAGTGCGCCCAAGGGTTGGGACGAGCCGGGCAAACACATCATCGTGGACAGCAAGTCGACGACGCGTTACGTGGTCCTGCCGAAGAGCAAGAAGGACAAGGAGGGGCAACTCCACCCCGTCCTGAACTACGCCTCGGCCAAGCTCGTCCTGGACAAGGGCAAGGGCGAGGTCATCGAGGTCGGCGGCGAGGACATCGACAAGAGCTCGATCGCCCGCGGTGCCACCGTCGGCATCCCGTACGCCCCCGACCGGCTGCCCGACCCGAAGGACGCGGGCGTGCCCAAGGAGTGGGCGGTCTGCGAGAAGCCGGGTGCGAAGAGCGGCGGCGAACCGCAGCGCGGCGTCTTCGTGATGGGTGGCCAGGACAAGAACACCCTGAAGAACAAGAACCGTCTCAAGGACGGCGAGGGGCTGTACGTCGAGGACAGCGAGACGGGTGACCAGTACGTGATCGACGGCCGGGGCACCAAGCTGATGCTGGGTGGGCCGGAGGGCAAGCGGCAGACCGCCAACCGGGACCTGCTCGCCGAGCTGGTGCTGGGCAGCAAGGCCGGGCAGCCGCAGCCGGTCACCACGCAGTGGCTCGACACCTTCAACGAGGGCGAGCCGATCACCTTCGAGGCCATCGGCGCGGCCGCAGCGGGCGGTCCCGCCAGCTTCTCCGGCGTCATGGAGATCCCGGCGGACGCGCGTCAGATCGGCACGGTCCTGAAGTCCGAGGCGGCGGGCACCTCCAGCTACTACGTCGTCATGAAGACCGGCGTGCAGCGCACCAGCCCGCTGGTCGCCAAGCTGATGATGGGCGCGACCGAGCTCAACCAGACGAAGCCGGTCAGCGTCACGCCCCGCGAGGCCGCGGCGGGCGGCGCGAACAGTCAGACGGTGCGCGGCGGCAAGGGCTGGCCCGAGGACGTGCTCAAGCCCGTGAACCGCAAGTCCGACAGCATCAACGGCACCTCGCGCACGGTCTCCTGCAGCGTCTACACCGGCAAGATGAAGGACGGCCGCCCGAAGCTCGCGGCGTGGGCCGGTTCCGACTACCCGGCGAACCTCGTCGACGGCTCGGCCAGCGCCTACGTCAGCTCCGGTTCCGGTCTGCTGTTCCGTGAGGTCAGCGGCCAGGGCGGCGGCGGTACGCAGTACCTGATGACCGACTCCGGGCTGCGCTACGCGCTCGCCAGCGGCGGCGGTGGCCAGCAGGGCGGCGCCGAGGCGGAGAAGGGCGCCCGCGCCCGGCTGGGGTACGAGAAGACCAAGCTGTCCCAAGTGCCGCACAACTGGGCCTCGTTGATCCCCAAGGGCCCCGCGCTCGACCCGAAGGACGCCTCGCAGGAGCAGGGTCTCTGACCCGTCCCGCGACGGACCCGACGACGCCGTCCGCGGCGCTTCCGGCAGGAGCCGGGTGCGCTGCGGGCGGCGTCGTCCGTTGTCCGGATCCCGTCGTTCCGCGAGCCCGGACGCGCTCCGTCCGGGCGCCGCGCACGCCCCGGAGGCATACTCGCGGCGATTTCGGGGTAGGCCGTAACTCCCGTACCGGGGGCGGGAGTTGGCAGTGAACGGGGAGGCCGCGGGGGGCGGCTCGGGGCACGGTGTGAAACCCCGGTGGAAGAGGGGTCACGACTTGGTCGCGGCAGTGTGTTGACCGTGTGACGGTACCGCCGTGCGAACGACTGTGTCGGTAGGGCAAGGTACTGTCTTGAAGGTGTCAACTGCCGGCCCGTTTCTTTGCGCGGCTGGGACGGTGACCCTGCAGCCCGTTTCGGGCTACTGAGACGTTCACGAGGATGAGCATGGGGGAAGGTGCGCCATGGCAGGACAGTTTCGGGTAACAGAGGACGAGCTCCGGGCCCTGTCCACGAAGATCACTGAGGTCAACGGCTCCGTTCAGGGCGAGGTCAAGCGCCTCGACGGAGTGATCTCGCAGATCGCCAGCGGCTGGCAGGGTCAGGCGGCCACCGCCTACCACCGCCTGCAGCAGCAGTGGAACGAGGATGCGCGCAAGATGAACAACATCCTCAACGACATCAAGGAAGCCGTCGACTCCACCCGTCAGAACTACTCGGCGACGGAAGAGCAGCAGAACCAAGAGGTCAGCAAGATCATGTCGGACTTCGGCTGATCCGGGCACACCCCCGATCGGCTGTCGTTCCCGATCTCGGGTTCACAGCTCTCTACTACCGAATATCGCTGAAGGAGGAGTCGTAAGTGTCCGGAATTCTCGTTAACTTCCAGACGGTTTCCCAGGCGTCGACGGACGTCAGGCAGACGGCAGGTCGCATCAAGCAGCAGCTCGACGACCTCGAGGCCATGGTCAAGCGCGTGGCCAACACCTGGGAAGGTTCCGCCCAGGAGGGGTACCAGCAGAAGCAGCGCCAGTGGGACCAGACGGCGCAGCACCTGCACGAGGTCCTGATGAAGATCTCGACCGCTCTGCAGAACTCCGCGGACAACTACCAGTCCACGGAGAAGAGCAACGCGAACGTCTGGGGCAACTGACCGGTAGTCGGTGCCCGGACGGAGCGGGCCGGCCTCTCGGGCCGGCCCGCTCCTGTCGGTTGTGGGCGGGTACGGCCGCGGCCCTCCCGCCCTTCGGCCGGTCCGGTCCGTCAGCGCGGGCCGGCCGAGGACCGGGGTGTGCAGGCACGCGCGGGCCGATACCTCCGGGGGAGAGACACGAGTCGATGGGTATCACTGGATTCATAGGGGAAGTCCTGAACGTGGGGATCAGCCACCGCCGGGCCGGAGCAACTCGCGGCGCACAGCGCGCCTTCGGCGTACTCGCGGCGCTCGGCCTCTGCGCCGTCGGAACCGTCGCGCCCGCCGCGGCCTCCGGGAACGCCGCTTCCGGGTCCGGCCCGGAAGCCCGCTCCGGCAGCACGCCGACGCGGCTGGCCAACTCGACGGAGTGCGAGTTCGGCGGCAAGAACATCAAGAGCACGCCCTGGTCGCTGCAGCGCGTCCTGCTCGACGAGCTGTGGAGCGAGGCCACGGGCGAGGGCGTCAAGGTCGCGGTCATCGACACCGGCGTCGACAAGGGCAACAAGCAGATCGCGCCCGCGCTGGCCGGTGGCGGCGAGGACTTCGTCGGCGGCTCGGACGGCACCAAGGACGTCAACGGCCACGGCACCCGCGTCGCCGGCATCATCGCGGCGCAGAAGATCTCCGGCACGGGCTTCTCCGGGATCGCCCCGCGCGCGAGCATCATCCCGATCCGCTACACCGGCGGTGACGACGGGGAGAAGGGCAACTCGCGGACGATGGCCAAGGCCATCCGGCACGCGGTCTCGCAGGGCGCCCAGATCATCAACATCTCCTCGGACACGGTCGGCAAGAAGCCCGACGCGACGCTCCAGGCCGCCATCGGCGACGCCGTCGCCAAGGACCGGCTCGTCGTCGCCGCCGCGGGGAACGACGGCGCGAACGGCAAGCTGGAGAACACCTACCCGGCCGCGTACGACGGCGTGCTCGCCGTCGCCGCCTCGGACCGCAACAACGAGCGCGCGTTCTTCTCGCAGTCCGGCGAGTTCGTCGACGTCGCGGCGCCCGGTGTGGGCATGGTCTCCACCGTCCCCAAGGGCGGTCAGTGCGCCTCGGACGGCACGTCCTTCTCGGCCCCGTACGTCTCCGGCGTCGCCGCGCTGATGATGGACAAGTACCCGGAGTGGAGCTCCCAGGAGGTCGCCGCGCGCCTCGCGCAGACGGCGAACCGTCCCGGCTCCGGGCCCGACACCAAGATCGGCTGGGGTGTCGTCGACCCGGTCGCGGCGCTGTCGGGCGACGACAAGCCGCAGCCGGCGCCGACGCCGGACGCCCAGCAGAAGAGCGGCCACGCCACGCCGATGAAGCTCACCGTCGGCGAGAGCGAGACGGAGCGCACCCAGCGCATCTCCGTCTACGTCCTGGCCACCGGCACCGTGCTCACGCTGCTGATCGGCGGCACCTCCGTCGCGCTCCGCGACTACCGCCGCAAGCGCGGGATCGCCTCCGGCTCCGACTGAGCCGGACGGCCGGACACGGCCGGGGAATCGACGCCGAACCCGGGTGGGCGCCACGGGCCCGCCCGGGTTCTCGCGCGTACGGGACCGGCAGCGGGCAGTGGCCAACGGGCGGCGCGCGACGGGCAGTTGCGCGCCGGTTGAGTCGCGCCCGAGTGGTTTTTCGTGAGGAGCGGTCCGCGACGGGCGGACCGTGGACGAGCAGATCGTGACGAGCGGCCCGTGAGGGGTGTCCCGTGCGGGCACCCCGGGACGGGCAGGGTGCGACGGCGGCTGCGGGGGACGGCGTTCGGACGGGAATCCGTGCCGACGCGACAGAGAGAGGGAGCGGCTTGACGCACCGAGGAGTGCTGCGCGCGGTCGGAACCGGCGCGCTGGCGGTGGCTTTGACGGTCGGACTGGGGGCTTCGCCCGCCGCCGCCGACTACGTCCGGGACAAGCAGTGGGACCTGAAGGCCTTCGACGCCGAATCGGTCTGGCGCCATTCGACGGGCAAGGGCGTCACGGTCGCCGTGATCGACTCGGGCGTCGACGCGCGCCACCCGGACCTGGCGGGCAACGTCCTCAAGGGCCGGGACTTCACCGGTTCCGGCAGCGCCACCGAGGACAGCGACGGGCACGGCACCCAGGTCGCCGGCGTCGTCGCGGCCCACGGTCACGGCGCGGGCGGCGGCTCGGGCATGAAGGGACTCGCGCCCGAGGCGAAGATCCTGCCCGTCAAGGTCGACGAGACCGCGGTGTCGAACGGCGACGCGATCCGGTACGCCGTCGACCAGGGCGTCGACGTGCTCAACCTCTCGTACAGCACCGTCGAGACGCCCGACGAGCGCGAGGCCGTGACGTACGCCGTCACGAAGGACGTGGTGGTGGTCGGCGAGGCCGGTGACGGCGGCATCGAGGAGGAGAACTTCCCGGCCTCCTACCCGGGCGTCGTCTCCGCCGGGGCCATCGACAAGGACGGTGAGCTGGAGACGCTCTCCTCGTACGGCGACACGGTCCTCACCGCTCCCGCCGAGGACCTCGTCTCACCGGACCGCACCGCCGAGTCCGGCTACAGCTGGTTCACCGGCACCTCGGCCGCCGCCGCGCAGGTCTCCGGGGCCGCCGCCCTCGTCCGGGCCGAGCACCCGGACCTGAGCGCGGGCCAGGTGATCAACCGGCTGGTGAAGACGGCCAAGCCGCCGGTGTACGAGGACGGGAAGAAGGCGGGCAAGGAGGCCGAGCTGCCGGACAAGGAGTTCGGCTACGGCGTCGTCCGCCCGTTCCGGGCCGTCACCTACGACATCCCCGCGGGGCCCGAGGCCGGGCCGCTGGAGCAGCCGAAGCCGGAGCCCTCCGCCTCGGCCGGCCCGGCGGCGTCCGGCGGCTCCACGGACGACGACGGCATGGACTGGCTGTTCCTCTTCGGCCCGCCGATCGTCACGCTGGGCATCTACTTCCTGATCCTCCTCGTCGTCGTGGCGCTGCTGATCGTCGTCCTCGTGGGCCGCAGCCGGAACAAGCGCCGCGCCACCCTCGGCCAGGGCCCGGGCGGCCCGCAGCCGTACCCGGGGCCGCAAGGGGCCTGGCCGGGTCAGCCCGCGCCGGGCCAGCCCGGCTTCGGGCCGGGGCAGTTCGGGGGAGCGGCGCCGCAGCAGGGCGGACCGTACGGGGCGCCGGTTCCGCCGCCGCCCGCGCCCGGCCAGGACGTGCCCCCGCCGCCGCCCGGTCCGCCCGGCGGGCCGCAGCAGGCATAAGCACGCGCACCACGAGCCGCGGCGGAAGAACGCTTCCGCCGCGGCTCGCTTTCGTGCCAACCGGCCCGGCCCCACACGCGGTTGAGCCGCCGGCCACGGAGGGCCGACGGCTCATGAGGATTCCGCGGGGCGGTTCAGCCCAGGACGGCCGCGAGGACGCCCCAGACGACGAGGGCGCCGAGGCTGACGGCGCACAGGACGACCCGGCGCAGCCGTACCCCGCGCACGGTCAGGAACGCGGCGCCGACGGCGGGGAGTGCGGACAGCATCCAGGCGACGCGGAAGTCGCCGTTCAGGACGGTCGCGATCGCGGCGGCGAGGTACATCCCCGCGAGGAGGAACGTGGCCCCCGGCAGCACCCGGAGCGCCTGGCGTGTGACGGGCGCTTCTTCGGGCTCCTCCGTGGCCTGCGGCGGCCGGCCGCTCGCGTCGGGCAAGTTCCAGATGAAGCTGCTCCCACTCATGCGGGCAGGGTATCCCACCGGCTGTCGCGGACATGCCCGCACAGCAGGTCACAGCTCCCGGACGAGCTTCGCGGCGTCGGTGAGCGGCATGCCCGGCACCTGGCGGCGCAACTCCCGTACCGCCTGCGGGACTCCGTCCCGGTCGCGGACGGTGCGCAGCGCGTCCTCGTCCAGGCCGCGGCGCACGTCGTCGAGGGTGGGGAAGAGGGTCAGGTAGCGCTGCTTGCGCTGGTGGGTCAGCCACCGGCTGAGGCCGAAGCTGAGCAGCACCATCACCCAGGCGACGACGACCAGTGCCGTCTGCAGCTCCGCCGCCCCCGTGACGACCAGCAGCACCGCGGCCACGACGGCGAGTGCGAGCACGCCGGCGAAGCACAGCAGCATGCGGGCCGGGCCGCCCCGTTGCGGGCGGGTACCGGCCGGGTCCGGGCGGGATCCGCCGGGCGTTCCGTCGTGGGGCTGCTGGGTCACTGCGGTGCCTTTCGGAGCGTGCGGGGTACCGGCGGGGCGTACGTGCTGCCGCGGCCGCCCGCCCATCATGCCGTGCCCCCGTCCACGCCCCGGTGCCGCCCTCCGCCCGGTGTTCCCGACATCACATCCGGGCCGCGCGCCGCCAACACCCGTGCTCCGCACGGCAGTAGAGGAACGGCCCGGCCGAGGCCCCCGTCGACGTCGAATTCGAGCCATTCCGGTGGCTCGATCTGCTCGTATACTCAGCCCCCGCTGTGCGAGCGGGGGCCGCTGGCGGCTTATGCGCCCCTGGTCTCGATCGTCCGATTTCTGTGCGTGGGAGAGGTGCATCCGGTGGGGAGCCACTTCAAGGCAGACACCGACCAACTGGACATGTTCGTCCGCTCCTTGAAGAGCAGCGTGCGGGACCTGGACGAGGCCAGGAAGGCGCTGTCGCACGTCCGCGCCGACCAGATCGGCACCTCCCGCCTCGACGAGGCCTGCGACGGGTTCCAGGAACGCTGGAAGTACGGCTCCGAGCAGCTCGGCGAGATGATCGGCCAGATCGCCGAAGGCGTGAAGTCGAACAAGCTGAGCTACGAGGAGATGGAGAAGAACCTCGAACAGGCCCTCACGAAGATGGCCGGCGAGGGCACTTCCGGCGGCAAGGGCGGCAACTGATGGCGGCCAACCCCTACCCGCACCTCGGCTGGAACCCCGTACCGGGCATCCCGGCCGAGGTGGAGGCGCTGCGGACCAAGGTCGAGAGCGCGGCGAAGGCGCTCCGTACCTCGCACCGGCAGATCGAACGCCTCGTCGGCGAGAGCGAGCACTGGGAGGGCGACGCCGCCACCGCCTTCCGGGAAGCGCTCCAGGACGAACTCCCCGAGTACATGAAGAACGCCGCCCGTTCCATGGAGAAGGCCGCGGCAGAACTCAAGGACTGGGACGCCACCCTCGGCTCGCACCGCGAACTCGCCAGGAAGTACGACGACGAGGCCAAGGACAAGAAGGCCGCCGCCGGCACCGCCAAGGACCGGTACGACGAGGCGGCCAAGCACCCCGACCTCGGCCTCGGCGGCAAGCAGTACCCCACCCAGGCCGAGGCCGACGCGGCCACCGACCGCCTCCGCGCCGCCGAACGCCGCCTGAGCGAGGCGTCGGCCGCCGTGGAGAAGGCCAACACCGCCTACGACGACGTCGTCAAGAAGGCCGGGGAGCTGGAGAAGACGCACGGCGAGGAGGCCGGGAAGACCGCCGGGAAACTCGACGAGGCCGACGACAAACTGGCCCCGAAGGAGCCCGGCTGGCTGAGCGAGGGACTCTCCTGGGTCGGGGACCGGCTCAAGGACGTCGGCCAGTTCCTGCTCGACCACGCGGGCACCATCGGCGCCGTCGCCGGTCTGCTGGCGCTGCTCCCCACCCCGCTCGCCCCCGCGTTCGCCGCCGTCGCGGTCGTCGCCAGTGCCGCGAGCATGGCGAAGAACCTCTCCAGCGAGGACTTCCGGGACTCGCTGACCGGAAAGCACGGCGGCATGGAGCAGTTCAGCGCCATCGCCTCGCTCGGCGGCGACGCGCTCGGCGTCGTCCCCGGGCTGGGCGCGCTGGGGAAGGCGGGCGGCGAGGTGAGCATGCTCGCGGGCGCCGCCAGGGAAGGCGGCGAGGTGATGTCCGCCGGGGCCAAGGCGAGCACCTTCGGCAAGGAGGCCGTCGAGGCCTTCCGGTTCAAGGCGCTCGACGTCGCCACCGACCCGAACACCGGCGTCCTCCAGTACGCCGTGAACGGCGCCAACGTGGCGGCGAACACGGCCTCTTCGCTGGAGACGGCCGGCGTGCTCCCCTCGGAGGGCTACGGGCACAACTCGGCCGAGGTGACCAAGGCGGGCGCCGCGAGCTTCGGCGCCTGGGGCACGGGCGCGGAGTTCGTCTCCGACATGGGTGATCTCGTCGCGGGGATGCGGCTGTGAACGGCATGGACGCGAAGCGGGCCGGGGAAGCGCCGCTCTTCTGGTACACGCTCCCGCACGGATACGTCCCCCTGGAGACGGACCCGGGCCAGGAGCGGCTGGCCCGGACCGCCGAGCAGATCCGCGCCCTCCCCCCGGAGCTCCGCGGCCGCGCCGACCAGGTCTTCCGGCTGTACGCGATGTTCCTGTGGTCGCTCCAGCGGCAGCGCGTCCTGGGCGCGTACCTGGGGCTGCACCCGGACGAGGCCGGTTCCGCGACGAGTTCGGTGCTGGTGTTCTCCCGCGCCGAGGTCCAGGGGACCAGCCCGAAACTGGTACT
Organism: Streptomyces sp. HNM0574; assembly: GCF_012726235.1. Lineage (GTDB taxonomy): Bacteria > Actinomycetota > Actinomycetes > Streptomycetales > Streptomycetaceae > Streptomyces. The sequence goes on along the minus strand of NZ_JAASAH010000013.1, from coordinate 18,260 downwards.
CGCCGCGCTCCTCGGCCAGGAGGCCGGGGGCCGGGGCGGCGGGGACGGCGAGGAGATCCGTCCGGTGCCGCTGCCCTGCGGCACCGGGTTCCTCCTGAGCCGGGAGAGCCGCCCCCGCCTGCCCGGTGCCGCGCTCGACGAGCGGCCGGGCGGCGCGGCGGAACCGGTGTGGCAGGGCACCGTCGCCGTCCCGGACGAGTCCGGACAGGGCGTGGTCCTGGTGCAGTTGGTCACCTCCTCCGTGGAGAACGCGGAGGCGTACCGCAATATCCTGCTCGGCGTCGCCGCCACGGTCAGCTTCACCGACCCCGCGCCCCGGGACCCCGGGGAGCGGCCCGCACCGGGCTCGGCGGCCGAAGCGGTCCGGAGCGATTTCGGCTGAGCGGCCCGGGGCGTCCCGCCCCCGACGGCGACGAGCAGTCCAGACAGCTAGGAGAACCCCGATGACCGACCCTTCGAGCCCCGCGCGCGAGGTGACGGAGGCGGACCTCGCCCAGGCCGCCGGGCGGCACCGTCGCGCCGCGCTGAGGTACTTCTGCACCTGGTGCCCGCTGTTCGCCGTCTGGCCCGTGCTGCTCGTGGTCCTCGACTCCGGCTACCTGATCCCGATGGCGCCCGTCGGCGCGGCCGGCACCCTCGTGCACCTCAACAAGCTCGTCTCCTCGCTCGCCCTGACCCGCCGCTGCGTACGCATCCTGCGCACCTACCCCGCCGTCTTCCGGGCCCCCGTACGGAAGGTCAACCTCCGCCAGAACGGCCGCCGTTTCCTGGTGCTGGGCGACGGGACCGGCGACGCCTCGCCGGAGATGTCGGCCCGTGACGCGCTGCACCGCAAGCAGTGGCCGAAGGACATCGCCGACGGCGTCTGGTTCGCCGGGGACGACGCCTTCGGCGGGGCGGTCCTGGTCCCCGGAACCGGCGAACTCATGTGCATGCAGCCCAAGGACTGGGCGGCCACCGCCGGCGCACGCAGCCGCGCCGGCGCCGACCGCACGCGCCGCGCCGAACGGACCGGCCTGACCCGGCACAAGCTGTAACCCGGTCACCCGCACAACGGGGCGGCACCCCACGGGTGCCGCCCCTTCACCTGTTCCGCCGCGGTCAGCCCGCGGTGAGGCCGCCGTTGCGTTCGGTGGGTTCGAGGTCGAACTCGCCGTCGCGGGCGCCGAGGACGAAGGCGTGCCATTCGGCCGCGGTGTAACGGAGCACGGTGCCGGGGTCCTTGGAGTTGCGCATCGCCACGGCACCGCCCGGCAGGTGCGCGATCTCGACCTTCTCGTCCTCCGGGCCACCGGGCGCGGACTCCCAGACGGCGCCGGAGATGTCCATCGCGTACAGCTCGTCCTTCTCCTGCTGTGTCCCCATGGCCGGGTCTCCCTTCAACGGTCTCGTCGACGCGGCGGGGCCCGGCACACCCCCGGCCCCCCGCGGGACCGCGATTATTCCACGCGGCACCCTGCCCCCGGACGGCCTCGGACGATCCCGGAAGGTGCCGCGGAAACGCGAAAGCCCGGTGGCGGACGGGGAGTCCGCCACCGGGCTTCCGCGGTGGTGCGTTCAGCCGGTCAGAACCGGGCCGGGAGCCAGCCGGACTGGACGAGCTGGCCGCCGCGCCGGCGGGTGTGGAAGTAACCACGGCCCGCGGGGAGCTGCGAGGGCGAGATGTTGCCCAGCAGCTGGCCCTCGGACTTGTCGCCGGAGAGGACCATGCCCTGCGCGCCCAGTTCCTTCATGCGCTGCATCACCGGCTCGTACAGCGCGCGGCTCGCGCCGCCGGAGGAGCGGGCGATGATGACGCGCAGACCCACGTCCCGCGCGAACGGCAGGTACTCCAGCAGCGGCATCAGCGGGTTCTGGCCCGTCGCCACGAGGTCGTAGTCGTCGATGATGACGAACGCGTCGGGGCTGTCGTACCAGCTGCGGTTGCGCAGCTGCTCCGGCGTGACGTCCGGACCCGGCATGCGCCGGGACATGGAACCCGCGAGGCCCTCCAGGGTCTCCTGCAGCGCGGGAGCCGCGGCGCAGTAGCGCGAGAGGTGCGCCTCGGGGACGCCCTGGAGATGCGCACGCCGGTAGTCACCGACGACGATCTTCGCCTTGTCCGGCGAGTATCGCTCGGTGATCTGCTGGATGAGCAGCCGGATCAGCGCACTCTTGCCGGACTCGCTCTCGCCGAAGACGACGAACAGCGGGTCCGTCTCGAAGTTGACGAAGACCGGACGCAGCGAGCTCTCGTCGATACCGAACGCGACGCCGTGCTCCGGGTAGTCGGAGCCCTTCGGCAGCCGCGCCGCCTCCAGCATGGTCGGCAGCAGCCGCACCGCCGGTGCCGGCTCTCCCGTCCAGTGCTCGTTGATCGAGCGGACGGTCTGCGCCGTCGCCTCGGACAGGTCCTCCAGGGTGGAGGAGCCGTCGATCCGCGGCAGCGCCGTCATCAGGTGCAGCTTGTCCGGGCTGAGACCGCGGCCCGGCAGGCCGTTCGGGACGTTCGCGGCGACCTTGCGGTCGATCTCCGACTCCGAGGGGTCGCCGAGCCGCAGCTCGACGCGGTTCTGCAGCAGGTCCTTCAGCGCCGGGCGCACCTCGGTGTACCGGGTGGCGGTGAGGATCAGGTGGATGCCGAAACCGAGACCCCGCGTGGCGAGGTCGGTGATGTCGCTCTCCAGCATCTCGTAGTCGTTCTTGAACGTCGCCCAGCCGTCGATGACGAGGAAGACGTCGCCCCACTTCTGGTCCGGCAGCTGCCCGGCGGCGCGGCGCTGACGGTAGGTGGCGATCGAGTCCACGTTGTTCGCGCGGAAGTACTCCTCCCGCTCGTTGAGGATCGCCATGACCTCGCTGACCGTACGGCGCACCTTCTCGCCGTCCAGCCGGTTGGCGACACCGCCGACGTGGTGCAGATCCTCCATCGCCAGCAGCGAGCCGCCACCGAAGTCCAGGCAGTAGAACTGCACTTCGGACGGGGTGTGGGTGAGCGCGAAGGACGTCATCAGCGTCCGCAGCAGCGTCGACTTGCCGGACTGCGGACCACCGACGACGAAGCCGTGACCGGCGGCACCGGAGAAGTCCCGGTACAGCACGTCACGCCGCTGCTCGAACGGCTTGTCCAGCAGCGCGACCGGCACCGTGAGACGGCCGAGCGCCGTGTAGTCCGGGGCGGTCAGACCGCGCTCCTGGGTACCGGCGAGCGCCGGCAGCAGCTGGTCCAGGGACGGCGCCTCGTCCAGCGGCGGCAGCCACACCTGGTGCGCGGACGGGCCCTGCCCGACCATCTTCTGCACGATGACGTCGAGCACGGTGTCGGCGAGCGCCTCGTCGACGTCCTCTTCCTCCTGCACCTCCGGCTCGGGCAGGACCGGGAGGGCCACCGGCTCGGCGGTGAACATCACCGGACGCGCCGAGGCGGACTGGCTGACCCGCGTCGGGCCCGCGGCCCGGTAGGCACCGGAGACGTACGCGGCCTTGAACTGGACCATCGTCTCGGTGTCGTACTTGAGGAAGCCCGCACCCGGCACGTTCGGCAGGTGGTAGGCGTCCGGGACACCGATCGCCGTACGGGACTCGGCGGCGGAGAAGGTCCGCAGACCGATCCGGTAGGACAGGAAGGTGTCCAGACCCCTCAGCTTGCCCTCCTCCAGACGCTGCGAGGCCAGCAGCATGTGCACACCCAGCGAACGGCCGATGCGGCCGATCTGGATGAACATGTCGATGAAGTCCGGCTTCGCGGTGAGGAGTTCGGAGAACTCGTCGATGATCAGGACGAGCGACGGCATCGGGTCCAGCGCGGCACCCGCGGCGCGCGCCTTCTCGTAGTCCGTGATGTTGGCGTAGTTGCCCGCCTTGCGCAGCAGCTCCTGCCGCCGGTTGAGCTCACCGGTGATCGCGTCCCGCATGCGGTCCACGAGGGTGAGCTCGTCGGCGAGGTTGGTGATGACCGCCGAGGTGTGGGGCATGTCGCCCATACCCGTGAAGGTCGCGCCGCCCTTGAAGTCGGCGAGGATGAAGTTGAGCGTCTCGGACGAGTGCGTCACGGCCAGGCCGAGCACCAGCGTCCGCAGCAGCTCCGACTTACCGGAACCGGTCGCACCGACGCACAGGCCGTGCGGGCCCATGCCCTCCTGCGAGGCCTCCTTGATGTCGAGCATCACGGGCTCGCCCTCGCCGCCGATGCCGATCGGCACCCGCAGCCGCTCGTGCAGCGAACGCGGCCGCCAGGTCCGCGCGACGTCGACGGAGCCGGCGTCGCCGATCCCCATCAGGTCGGTGAAGTCCAGGTTGGACAGCAGCGGTTCGCCCTCTTCGCCGCTGCCCATGCGCATCGGGGACAGCTGCCGCGCGAGCGCCTCGGCCTGCTCGTAGCTGAGCAGGTCCGGCTTGCCGGAGAACGCCGACTCGCGGCCGACGTACAGGTCCAGCGCCTTCTCCCGCACGTGCACCGTCAGGCCGCCGGACATCTGGTCGTCCAGGCTGCCGGGCGCGACCTCGATGAAGGTGACGCCCTGCAGGCCCTCGGCGCCCGCGAGCTGCGAGTCCGGCGGGATGGAGCCGCCGTCGAGGATCACCACGAGATGCGGCTGGTCCGCGACGGGGGTGCCGTCACGGTTCCAACGGGCCCTGCCCTCCAGCTGGTTGGCGAGCGCCTCCTCCAGCTGCCCCAGGTCGTCGTAGAACAGCCGGGCCTGGCCCGCGCCGTCCTTCTGCGAGGGGTGCTGCGAGTGCGGCAGCCACTTCGTCCAGTCCCACTCGGCCATGGATCCGGGGTGGGACACCACGGCGACCATCAGTTCCTCGGGGGAGTGCAGCGACGTCAACTGGCCGATGGTGGCCCGGACATTGCCGTACACCTCGTCCGTACTGCCGGTTACCACCACGTGGTAGAAGGCCCGGAGACTGACCGCGATCGGCAGGTCCGGGATGGACCTGTGAATGTCGAGGAAGGATTTCATGGCGTCCGCCGTCAGCGGTTCCAGTTCGTCCTTCGGAGCCGTTTCCGGCGCCACGAGCGGAGTGCTCAGTTGCTGCCAGCCCGTTCCGATCCGTACGGAGGAGAAGTCCGCGTCGGACGGGCGCCGTTCCCACAGCCGCTTGTTGTCACCGACGATCGCCCACAACTGATCCGGGCTCGGGTGCTGGTACAGCTGTGCGTGCCGTTGTGCGTCCGCCGTCTTGCGGACGTCCTTGCGCACCTGGTCGAGATAGCGGAAGTAGTCGCGGCGCTCCTGTCCGAGCTGCGCGCGACCCCCGCGCCGTGCCTTGACGAGCTGCGCGATCGCCATGGCAACGGTGGAGACGGCCATCAGGCCGCCGACGACCTTCATGTACGGCTGAGAGCCGGGCATGAAGAAGAATGCCACCGAACCGCCCATGCCCATGAGGGGCAGGAGATTCATCCAGATGTCCTGGTCCCCGTCCCGGGGAAGTTCCGGAGGGGATTCCAGCTTCACTTCCCCTTCGGGCACGGTCGGCGGCATGACCCGTGGTTGCCGCTTCACGATGACCACACTCACCGATACATCAGTCCTTCACGATAATTTCGCAATTACGCACCGACGCCCCCGCCTCTGCAACAGCTACCGGTCATGCAGGCGTTGATCCTAGTAGGTGCGAGAGCGAGCGGAGAGCGGGGCGATGGACCGGGCTCGGATGACGGTAAGGTAACCCGCAATCTTCCCAAGTGCTTCCGCGGCGAGGGGCCTTGGGGAAGAACTTCAGAGCAATACGGGCCATTCGGCCCGAGATGTCTAATTCATCGTGATGCTGGATCTACGCGGTCCGAGCAGAGATGCAAGGTCCGAGCAGAGATGCAAGGGGGAATAACAAGGTGGCCACGACCGCAGCGACCGGCTTCTGCCGCGTCACGGTAGTCGCGCCCGGCGGGCGCATCGATGTCGCGCTGCCCGAGGACGTGCCGCTCTCCGACGTCTACCCGGAGATCGCCCGGCTGTCCGGCGGCAGCCCGGCGGACGGCTCGCTGTCCGGGTACCACCTGGTGCGCCGGGACGGACGCGCGCTGGAGTCGGGGCTGTCCCTCGCGGGCAACGGCATCCGGGACGGCGAGGTCCTCCTGCTGCGCCCCTTCGCCGACTCGCTGCCCGCCGCCGTCTTCGACGACGTAAGCGACGCGGTCGCCTCGTCCGTCAAGCAGGACCGCACCCTGTGGAACGAGACGCTGATGCGGGGCGCCGGCCTCACCGGCGGCGGCGTCCTGCTGGTGCTCATGGCGTTCGCGCTCTGGTTCGCCGACCCCGTCCGGCACGACATGCACGGCCTGCCCGGCATCATCGCCGCGGCCGCAGGGCTGCTGCTCGTCGCGCTCGCCTGCGTCCGCGCCCGGGTCTACGACGACCGCGCCTCCTCGATCGCCCTCGGGCTCGGGGCCATGCCGCACATCATGATCGCGGGCTCCGCGATCCTGCCGCTCCCGGAGGACAGCGGCGTCGGCCGGCTCCAGTTCCTCCTCGGCTGCGTCGCCGTACTCCTCGCCTCCGCCGTGCTGATCACCGTCACACCCACCGGCGACGGCCCGTTCGTCGCCTCCGCCGTGGCCTCCGCCGTCGGCACCGTGATCACCTTCATCGCCGTCGCCACCGACATCGGCCCCGTCGCCGCCGCGGCCATCGCCGCACCCGTCGCCGTCGGCACCATCGCCTTCCTGCCCGGCCTCTCCGCCCGCTTCGCCCGGCTCCCCGTCGGCTACGAGCCCCGCGTCGCGGCCCCCGGCTACGACGGCGACGGCGACGGCAAGCCCGACACCCACGGCCCCGTCGACGCCGACCGCATCGCGGCCCAGGCCCGCCGCGGCCACGAGATGCTCGTCGGTCTCGTCGGCGGCTGGTGCGCCGTCGTCATCGGCTCCGCCGCCGTCCTCGGCTTCTCCGACAACGGCTGGGGCCAGCTGCTCGCCCTCGCCACCGGCATCGCGATGCTGCTGCGCGCCCGCCTCTTCCGGTACACCGCGCAGGTCGGCAGCGCCCTGATCGCGGGCCTCGGCGCCCTGGCGCTGCTCGCGCTCGGTCTGTCCCTGAACACCCCGGCCGGCCTCGTCGCCGACATGATCAAGGGGGACAGCGGCCCGCTCGACATCCGCACGATCTGGATCACGGCCTCCATCGCCGCGGCCGCCGCCCTGGTCACCGCCATCGGCCTGATCGTCCCGCGCACCGGACTGACCCCCTTCTGGGGCCGGTTCATGGAGCTGTCCGAGACCTTCGTCCTGCTGACGCTGATCCCGCTGTGCCTCGCGGTGCTCGACGTCTACGCCAAGGTGAAGGGCCTCATCGGAGGCTGACACCCGCCCGTACGCACAGCCGTCCGCCCGCCCCCTTCCGGCAGCACAGGGGGCGGGCGGACGCGTGTGCAGCCGCTGGTAAGCTTGTCCGGCCTCCCGAGTAACCGAAGCATCCCCTGTGACCCATACCAGGGGCGCTCGACGGGGCCCATGAAACCGTGAGGAGTACGCGTGTCGTCTCTCGATGCCGCGACGAAGAAGCAGATCATCAGCGAGTTCGCCACCAAGGAGGGTGACACCGGCTCCCCCGAGGTCCAGGTGGCGCTGCTCTCCCGTCGCATCTCGGACCTGACCGAGCACCTGAAGTCCCACAAGCACGACCACCACTCCCGCCGTGGTCTGCTGCTGCTCGTCGGCCAGCGCCGCCGTCTGCTGCAGTACCTGGCGAAGAAGGACATCCAGCGCTTCCGTGCCCTGGTCGAGCGCCTCGGCATCCGCCGCGGTGCGGCAGGCGCCCGCTAAGACGTGCCTACAGGGAGCGGCCCCCTCGACCGGGAGCCGCTCCCTTCGCCGTATCTCCCGCCGCATCTCGCCGGCCGCCGACTCTCGGTAGGCTGGTCCCGTCGGACACCGTCCGCCGGTCGCGGCGGGGTGCGGCAGCCACAACAGAACATGTACGAGGCAGAGCGTGCCCGCCTGTCGTCGGTCCTCGGTAGTGGCCCCCGGACCCGCGCAAGCTCCCGGGTGCTTCGATCGAAGACCGGCCCGAACGTCGGACACGCTCCGCCGCAGAGGGTCCGCCGCCACACGGGCGGCGGACACATCACGAGGAGCATCCCTGGTGGAGAACGAGACCCACTACGCAGAGGCCGTTATCGACAACGGCTCCTTCGGCACCCGCACCATCCGCTTCGAGACGGGCCGCCTGGCCAAGCAGGCCGCCGGCTCCGCCGTGGCGTACCTGGACGACGACACCATGGTGCTGTCGGCCACCACCGCCTCCAAGTCGCCCAAGGACCAGCTGGACTTCTTCCCGCTGACCGTGGACGTCGAGGAGCGCATGTACTCGGCCGGCAAGATCCCCGGCTCCTTCTTCCGTCGTGAGGGCCGGCCCTCCGAGGACGCGATCCTCACCTGCCGCCTGATCGACCGCCCGCTGCGCCCGTCCTTCAAGAAGGGCCTGCGGAACGAGATCCAGATCGTCGAGACGATCATGGCGCTCAACCCCGAGCACCTCTACGACGTCGTCGCGATCAACGCCGCCTCCTGCTCCACGCAGCTGTCCGGCCTGCCCTTCTCCGGCCCGATCGGCGCCACCCGCGTCGCCCTCATCCAGGGCCAGTGGGTCGCCTTCCCGACGCACACCGAGCTCGAGGACGCCGTCTTCGACATGGTCGTCGCCGGCCGCACCCTGCCCGACGGCGACGTCGCGGTGATGATGGTCGAGGCCGAGGCCACCGAGAAGACCATCGAGCTCGTCAAGGGCGGCGCCGAGGCGCCGACCGAGGAGGTCGTCGCCGCCGGTCTCGAGGCCGCGAAGCCCTTCATCAAGACGCTCTGCAAGGCCCAGTCGGACCTGGCCGCCAAGGCCGCCAAGCCGGTCGCCGACTTCCCCGTCTTCCTGGACTACCAGGACGACGTGCTGGAGGCCCTGACCGACGCCGTGCGCGACGAGCTGGCCCAGGCGCTCACCATCGCCGGCAAGCAGGAGCGCGAGACCGAGCTGGACCGCGTCAAGGCCGTCGCCGCCGAGAAGCTCATCCCGCAGTTCGAGGGCCGCGAGAAGGAGATCTCCGCCGCGTACCGCTCGCTGACCAAGGAACTGGTCCGCGAGCGCGTCATCCGCGAGAAGAAGCGCATCGACGGCCGCGGCGTCACGGACATCCGTACGCTCGCCGCCGAGGTCGAGGCCATCCCGCGGGTGCACGGCTCCGCGCTGTTCGAGCGTGGCGAGACCCAGATCCTGGGCGTCACCACCCTGAACATGCTCCGCATGGAACAGCAGCTGGACACCCTCTCCCCGGTGACCCGCAAGCGGTACATGCACAACTACAACTTCCCGCCGTACTCCACCGGTGAGACCGGCCGCGTCGGCTCCCCGAAGCGCCGCGAGATCGGCCACGGCGCCCTCGCCGAGCGCGCCATCGTGCCGGTGCTGCCCACGCGCGAGGAGTTCCCCTACGCGATCCGCCAGGTCTCCGAGGCGCTGGGCTCCAACGGCTCGACGTCCATGGGCTCGGTCTGCGCCTCCACCATGTCGCTGCTGAACGCCGGTGTGCCGCTGAAGGCCCCCGTCGCCGGTATCGCCATGGGCCTGATCTCCAAGGAGATCGACGGCGAGACGCACTACGTCACCCTCACCGACATCCTCGGTGCGGAGGACGCCTTCGGTGACATGGACTTCAAGGTCGCCGGTACGCGCCAGTTCGTCACCGCGCTCCAGCTCGACACCAAGCTCGACGGCATCCCGGCCTCCGTGCTCGCCGCCGCGCTGAAGCAGGCCCGCGACGCGCGTCTGCACATCCTGGACGTGATGAACGAGGCCATCGACGTCCCGGACGAGATGTCCCCGAACGCCCCGCGGATCATCACCGTGAAGATCCCCGTGGAGAAGATCGGTGAGGTCATCGGCCCCAAGGGCAAGATGATCAACCAGATCCAGGAGGACACCGGCGCCGACATCACGATCGAGGACGACGGCACGATCTACATCGGTGCCGCCGACGGCCCGGCCGCCGAGGCCGCCCGCAACACGATCAACGGCATCGCCAACCCGACGATGCCCGAGGTCGGCGAGCGGTACCTGGGCACGGTCGTGAAGACCACCACCTTCGGTGCCTTCGTCTCCCTGCTCCCCGGCAAGGACGGTCTGCTGCACATCTCGCAGATCCGCAAGCTCGCCGGCGGCAAGCGCGTGGAGAACGTAGAGGACGTCCTCGGCGTCGGCCAGAAGGTCCAGGTCGAGATCGCGGAGATCGACCAGCGCGGCAAGCTGTCGCTGATCCCCGTGCTCGACGAGGACGAGGACAACTCCGGTGAGGACGGCGCGGCGGACGAGTCCGCAGCGGACGCCAAGTGACCTCACCGCTCCGAGCGACGGCCCGCCCCACCTCCACGGAGGGGCGGGCCGTCGCCCGTACCCGGACGAACACGAGGCGGAGATGACAGCGACGACCATGACGGGGACGGGGGCCATGGGCGCATCCGCGACGGCAGACGGCGCGGTGCGCAAGACGGTCCTGCCGGGCGGCCTCCGCGTCGTCACCGAGACCGTCCCGCACGTGCGCTCGGTGACCTTCGGCATCTGGGCGCACGTCGGCTCCCGTGACGAGACACCCGAACTCAACGGCGCCACCCACTACTTGGAGCACGTGCTCTTCAAGGGCACCCGGCGCCGCAGCGCGCTCGACATCTCCGCGGCCCTCGACGCCGTCGGCGGCGAGATGAACGCCTTCACCGCGAAGGAGTTCACCTGCTACTACGCGCGCGTCCTCGACGCCGACCTGCCGCTGGCCATCGACGTCGTCTCCGACATGCTCACCTCGTCCGTCATCGACGAGTCCGAGCTCGACGCCGAGCGCGGCGTCATCCTCGAAGAGATCGCGATGACCGAGGACGACCCCGGCGACTGCGTGCACGACCTGTTCGCGCGGACGATGTTCGGCGACAGCGCCCTCGGCCGCCCCGTCCTCGGCACCGTCGACACCGTCAACGCCCTCGACCGCGACCGCGTCGAGCGGTTCTACCGCGCGCACTACGACGCCCCGCGCCTGGTCGTCGCCGCGGCCGGGAACCTCGACCACGACACCGTGGTCGAGCAGGTCCGCGCCGCGTTCGAGCGGGCCGGTGCGCTGGAGCGCACCGCGGGCGCCGAACCGGTCGGCCCGCGCGGCGGCAGCCACCCGCTGCCCGCCACCGGACGCCTGGACATCGTCCGGCGGGACACCGAGCAGGCGCACGTCCTGCTCGGCCTGCCCGGCGTCTCCCGGCACGACGAGCGCCGCTGGGCGCTCGGGGTGCTCAGCGCGGCGCTCGGCGGCGGCATGAGCTCCCGCCTCTTCCAGGAGATCCGGGAGAAGCGCGGCCTGGCCTACAGCACCTACTCCTACACCTCCGGCTTCGCCGACTGCGGGCTCTTCGGGCTGTACGCGGGCTGCCGCCCGTCCCAGGCCGCCGACGTCCTGCGGCTCTGCCGCGAGGAGCTGGACTCCGTCGTCCGGGACGGCATCACGGACGAGGAACTGCGGCGCGCGGTCGGCCAGTTGTCGGGATCGACGGTGCTGGGCCTGGAGGACACCGGCGCGCTGATGCACCGGCTCGGCAAGAGCGAGCTGTGCTGGGGCGAACAGCTGTCGGTGGACACCATGCTGGCGAAGATCGCGGCCGTCACCCCGGACGACATCCGCTCGGTGGCCCGGGACGTCCTCGCCGGGCGTCCCTCCCTCTCCGCGATCGGGGCGTTCACCGACAAACAGACGTCCCGGCTGCACGAGGTGCTCTCCTGAGCCCCCGGGCAGCGGGCCTCGGCACGCGTCCCCGACCCTCCTGACACTCCCGAAGGAACGAATCAATGAGCAAGCTGCGCGTAGCCGTCCTCGGCGCCAAGGGCCGCATGGGCTCCGAGGCCGTGAAGGCCGTCGAGGCGGCCGACGACATGGAGCTGACGGCCGCCCTCGGCCGCGGCGACAGCCTCGACGCCCTCACCGGGAGCGGCACGCAGGTCGCCGTCGACCTGACCCACCCCGAGTCGGTCATGGACAACCTCGCGTTCTGCGTCGGCCACGGCATCCACGGCGTCGTCGGCACCACGGGCTGGACGGACGAGCGGCTGGCCACGCTCCGCGGACAGCTCGCCGCCGCGCCGGGCACCGGCGTCCTGATCGCCCCGAACTTCGGCATCGGCGCCGTCCTCACGATGCGCTTCGCGCAGCAGGCCGCACGGTTCTACGAGTCCGTCGAGGTCGTCGAGCTGCACCACCCGAACAAGGCGGACGCGCCCAGCGGCACCGCCGTGCGCACCGCGCAGCTCGTCGCCGAGGCGCGGCGGGACGCGGGCCTGCCCGCGCAGCCCGACGCGACCAGCACGGCGCTGGAGGGCGCGCGCGGCGCGGACGTGGACGGCGTCCCGGTGCACGCGGTGCGCCTGCGCGGCCTCGTCGCCCACCAGGAGGTCCTCCTCGGCGACGAGGGCGAGACGCTCACCATCCGCCACGACTCCATGCACCGTGGCTCGTTCATGCCCGGCGTACTGCTGGGCGTCCGCAAGGTGGTGTCGGTGCCGGGTCTGACCTTCGGCCTCGAGCACTTCCTCGACCTGGACTGAGGGCCGGCCCGTGCGCGCACGCATCACCTACTTCACGCTGGCCGCCGTGCTGGTCGTGTACTTCTTCCTGGTCGGCAGCCGGGGCGTCCTGCTCATCCGGCAGGGCACCCCGGTGACGGTCGCCTTCGGCGTCGCCGTGCTGGCGCTGCCGGTCATCGGCGTCTGGTTCCTGTGGCGCACCACGGAGTTCGCGCGGAACGCCAACCGGCTGGCGCGGGAACTGGAGGCCGAGGGCGGCCTGCCCGTCGACGAGCTGAAGCGCACGGCCGCGGGCCGGATCGACCGCGACTCGGCGGACGAGGTCTTCGCCAGGCGGCAGGCCGAGACGGAGGCGGCGCCGGACGACTGGCGCTCCTGGTTCCGGCTCGCCGTCGCGTACCACGACGCCCGCGACACCCCCCGCGCCCGCAAGGCCATGCAGCGCGCCATCACCCTGCACCGCAACCCGGCACAGCCCTCCGCCCAGGCGCAGTCCGGTGCCCAGGCGCAGCCCCGCACGGAGGTGTGACCCCCGCCGTCGTCCCCGTCCGTCCTCATGGAGCGGCGGGGACGGCGGTCAGCGGGACTCGGCGGCCCAGGCCTCTATGACGTCGGCCGCGTGCTCGAACGCGTCCCTCCGGTTGAGGAAGTCCGCGTTGTGGTCGGTCAGTACGGTGCGCAGCGGCTCGCCCTGTGCCCGGCCGACGCTCAGCGCCTGGCCCTGCACGGTGCGGGGGAGACCCAGCCACCGGACGGGCTGCTGCACCGTCCGCACGGCCGCGACCTCGCTCCAGCGCAGCGTGACGGTCGAGAACAGACCTATGAGCCGCAGCCCGTACGCGGAGACCCACACCCCCACCCGCAGCAGGCGCAGCGCGAGCGCGATCAGGACGACGGCCGGCACGAGAGCGCCGAGCGCGCCCCAGACGGACCCCGTCAGCGCGATCACCAGCGCCGACATCAGCACGTACGAGGACAGCAGCAACAGCAGCGCGCTGCCGCCGACCCGCCAGGGCCCGGGCCGGTAGGGACGCCGCCAGCGGTCGCGGTCGGTGTGGGGCAGCGGGACGTCGGTGTGGGCGGCGGGACCGGGGTCGCGGTCGGCCGTCAGGAAGGGCAGGGGCACGGGTGGTCCTCGCTCACGACAGGGGGACTGTGTGAGTCCGGAGAGTAGCGAGGCGGGAGTGACCGGACCACCCGAGGGTGGCAGGCGGCGGTCCGGTCACCCGGCGTCGGTCAGCGGCCCTCGGCGGCGGCCGGGTGACCGCTGCGGCCCTCCTGCTGTCCCGGGTCGAGCGCGGGGGTGCCCAGCAGCAGCGACCCCGCGAGTCCGGCCACGACGGTCAGTCCGAACAGGGCGCTGCCGGCCTTCTGCGCGAAGCTGCGTTCGGGCCGGGGCGGCGGCGTCACATTGCTGCGGAACCGTTCTGCCTCGGCGACGAAGGCGAACGGCACTTTTTCTCCGCGGCGCAGCATGGCGGGGCTCCCGAAAACACTCGATCTGGGCTGGTGAGAGGTGAACGTCCGGGAGCGTGGGCGAGTGCCCGTTCTCCACCGGAGGTATGTGAGAAAAATATCAAGCCCACCTGCGCACACCGGCACCGGGGTCCCTCTTTCTCCGTTCGTGGCGAGTATGTCGGGTATCTCCGGAAGTTCAGGGGCACTTCGGGCACTGTCGGTGGGGCGCCGTAGTGTGGTCGCCGCCCTGGCAGAAGTACGTGCGTGGAAGGACCCGCCCAGTGACCGAAACCCAAGACCGGACCGCCCCAGGCTTCCGCGGCGACATGACCGTCGAGCTGGTCAAGCACAGCGCGGCGGACACCGACGTGCTGTGGGCGGCGCGCGTCTCCACCGCCGGCGAGCAGTCGCTGGAGGAGCTCCAGAAGGACCCGGAGCGTTCCAAGGGCCTGATCAACTTCCTGATGCGGGACCGCCACGGCAGCCCCTTCGAGCACAACTCGATGACCTTCTTCATCAGCGCCCCGCTCTTCGTCTTCCGCGAGTTCCAGCGGCACCGCGCCGGCTGGTCGTACAACGAGGAGTCCGGCCGCTACCGCCGTCTCGACCCGGTGTTCTACGTCCCCGAGGCGGACCGCAAGCTGGTGCAGCAGGGCCGTCCCGGCAAGTACGAGTTCGTCGAGGGCACCGAGGAGCAGCACGAGCTCACGGGTCGCGCGATGGAGGAGTCCTACCGCCAGGCGTACGCGACGTACCAGGAGCTGCTGGACGCGGGCATCGCCCGCGAGGTGGCCCGCTCGGTCCTCCCCGTCGGCCTCTACTCCTCCATGTACGCGACGTGCAACGCCCGTTCGCTGATGCACTTCCTCGGCCTGCGCACGCAGCACGAGGACGCGAAGGTGCCGTCCTTCCCGCAGCGCGAGATCGCCATGGTGGCCGAGCAGATGGAGGCGCAGTGGGCGAAGCTCATGCCCCTCACGTACGCGGCCTTCAACGCCAACGGCCGTGTCGCTCCGTAGTGTCCGTATTGCGGCATTTCGGGAAGTTCAACTAGCCTGACGGAACGGGCTCGGCACTGCTTGAACCCCCGAGCAGGCAGTGCCGGGCCCTCCGTCCGATCCCCTCGCATCCCCTCCGGCGCAGGCCCACGGCCCTCCCGGGCCGACACCACAGCCGCCCCGAGGGAGCATTGCGCCACCCGCTGCGAGTAGCGTGGACCCCATGGCTCCGACCTCCACACCGCAGACGCCCTTCGGGCGGGTCCTGACCGCGATGGTCACGCCGTTCACCGCAGACGGCGGCCTTGACCTCGACGGCGCGCAGCAGCTGGCTGCCCATCTGGTGGATTCCGGCAACGACGGCCTGATCGTCAACGGCACCACCGGAGAGTCACCGACCACCAGCGACGTGGAGAAAGCCAAGCTCGTCCGCGCGGTCGTGGAAGCGGTCGGAGACCGCGCGCACGTCGTCGCGGGAGCCGGCACCAACGACACCGCGCACAGCCTCGAACTGGCCCGTGACGCGGCGAAGGCCGGAGCCCACGGCCTCCTGGCCGTGACGCCGTACTACAGCAAGCCCCCGCAGGAGGGCCTCTACCGGCACTTCACCGCGATCGCGGACGCGACCGAGCTGCCGGTCATGCTCTACGACATCCCGGGCCGCTCCGGCGTCCCGATCAACACCGAGACCATCGTGCGGCTGGCCGACCACCCGCGGATCGTCGCCAACAAGGACGCCAAGGGCGACCTGGGGCGCGCGAGTTGGGCCATCGCGACCAGCGGCCTCGCCTGGTACAGCGGCGACGACATGCTCAACCTGCCGCTGCTCTCGGTGGGCGCCGTCGGCTTCGTCTCCGTCGTCAGCCACCTCGTCACCCCCGAGCTGCGCGCCATGCTCGACGCGCACCTCAGCGGCGACGTCACCAAGGCCACGGAGATCCACCAGAAGCTGCTCCCGGTCTTCACCGGCATGTTCCGCACCCAGGGCGTCATCACGACCAAGGCCGCCCTCGCGCACAAGGGACTCCCGGGCGGCCCGCTCCGGCTGCCGCTCGTCGAGCTCTCCCCGGAGGAGACCGAACAGCTCAAGCACGACCTCTCGCACAGCGGGGTACAGCTGTAGCACCAGACTTCACAACTGCATACCGAGCACGACCACGACGAGTGCAGTGACTGCACCACCCCCGACGAAGCACGTCATCACGAATACCGCGCGCCACGTGTCCCACGGGTTCCCTACGCCGGAGGCCAGGGACGCGTGGCGCGTTGGGTAAGGAGAGTCTTTTGAGTCACCCGCATCCTGAGCTCGGACCGCCGCCGAAGCTTGCCGAGGGCGGCCTCCGGGTCACCCCGCTCGGCGGTCTCGGCGAGATCGGCCGCAACATGACCGTCTTCGAGTTCGACGGCCGCCTCCTCATCGTCGACTGCGGCGTCCTCTTCCCCGAGGAGGAGCAGCCCGGCATCGACCTGATCCTCCCGGACTTCACCTCCATCCGGGACCGGCTGGACCAGGTCGAGGGCATCGTCCTCACGCACGGCCACGAGGACCACATCGGTGCCGTCCCCTACCTGCTCCGCGAGAAGCCGGACATCCCGCTCATCGGCTCCAAGCTGACGCTGGCCCTCATCGAGGCCAAGCTCCAGGAGCACCGCATCCGGCCGTACACGCTGGAGGTCGAGGAGGGGCACACCGAGCGCATCGGCCCGTTCGACTGCGAGTTCGTCGCCGTCAACCACTCCATCCCCGACGCGCTGGCCGTCGCCATCCGCACGCCCGCCGGCATGGTCGTGCACACCGGCGACTTCAAGATGGACCAGCTGCCGCTCGACCGCCGCCTCACCGACCTGCGGGCCTTCGCCCGCCTCGGCGAGGAGGGCATCGACCTCCTGCTGTCGGACTCCACCAACGCCGAGGTCCCCGGCTTCGTGCCGCCCGAGCGCGAGATCTCCGGCGTACTGCGCCAGGTCTTCGCCAGCGCGCAGAAGCGCATCATCGTGGCCAGCTTCGCCAGCCACATCCACCGCATCCAGCAGATCCTCGACGCCGCGCACGAGTACGGACGCCGCGTCGCGTTCGTCGGCCGCTCGATGGTCCGCAACATGGGCATCGCCCGCGACCTCGGCTACCTCCGGGTGCCGGCCGGCCTCGTCGTCGACGTGAAGACGCTCGACGACCTGCCCGAGGAAGAGGTGGTGCTCGTCTGCACCGGCTCGCAGGGCGAGCCGATGGCGGCGCTGTCCCGCATGGCCAACCGCGACCACCAGATCCGCATCGTCCAGGGCGACACCGTCATCCTGGCCTCGTCGCTGATCCCGGGTAACGAGAACGCGGTCTACCGCGTCATCAACGGGCTGACCCGCTGGGGCGCCAACGTCGTGCACAAGGGCAACGCCAAGGTGCACGTCTCGGGCCACGCCTCGGCCGGCGAGCTGCTGTACTTCTACAACATCTGCCAGCCCAAGAACCTCATGCCCGTGCACGGCGAATGGCGCCACCTGCGGGCCAACGCGGAACTCGGCGCGCAGACCGGCGTACCGCGGGACCGCGTGGTGATCGCGGAGGACGGCGTCGCCGTCGACCTCATCGACGGCAAGGCCCGCATCTCCGGCAAGGTCCAGGCCGGATACGTGTACGTGGACGGCCTGTCGGTCGGCGACGTCACCGAGTCCTCTCTCAAGGACCGCCGCATCCTCGGGGACGAGGGCATCATCTCGATCTTCGTGGTGGTGGACAGCGCCACGGGCAAGATCGTCGGCGGCCCGAACATCCACTCCCGCGGCTCGGGCATCGACGACGCCGCCTTCGAGCAGGTGATCCCCAAGCTCGACGAGGCGCTGGCCCGTTCCGCACAGGACGGCATCGCCGAGACGCACCAGCTCCAGCAGCTCGTGCGCCGCACGCTGGGCAAGTGGGTCTCCGACAACTACCGTCGCCGGCCCATGATCCTGCCGGTCGTCGTCGAGGTCTGAGGCCTCGTCAGAGGGCGGAGCGCCTCGATTTGCATCCGGGCGCTCCGCTCCAGTACGTTTACGGCTCCAACGCAACGGGAAACCGGGCGGACCCCGCCTGAAGAACCGAAGCAGCCGGAATTCACGAAATGGCTCGGAAACGAGCCGGGCAGAGAATCTGGTAAGGTTGGAAACACCGAAGGGAAAGCCCGGAGGAAAGCCCGAGAGGGTGGACCGAAGGAAGCATCCGTTCCTTGAGAACTCAACAGCGTGCTAAAAGTCAACGCCAGAAAATGTTGATACCCCGTCCTACCCGATCATCGGG
>NZ_JAASAH010000012.1 GCF_012726235.1 Streptomyces sp. HNM0574 | reverse complement strand
TAGGCGCAGGGCCGGCAAGCGCAGCCGCGCCCGCCACGGTGCGGGGTGCGGCTGCGTCGGGGCTGAGGCCTTGCGCAGTTCCCCGCGCCCCTTATTCGCGGGGTCACCCCGCTTGGGAGGTCTGCGCCTCAGGCGCAGGGCTGGCAAGCGCAGCGCGGGCCCGCCCCGGCGCGGGGTGCACAACTGCCGTCACCGGGCCGCCCGTACGTCGTGGCCGTTCGCGCAGTTCCCCGCGCCCCCGGGAAAGAGGGCGCGGGGGCGGTGTCAGAGGGAGGTGACGTCGAGGGTGCCGGCGGCGTAGTGGCCGCGGAGGACCTTCTTGTCGAACTTACCCACGCTGGTCTTCGGCACCTCGGGGATCACCGCCCAGCGCTCCGGCACCTGCCAGCGCGCGAGGCGTTCGGCGAGGAAGGCACGCAGTTCCTCGTACGAGACCTCGCCCGCGCCCTCGCGCAGAACGACGGTGGCCAGCGGCCGTTCGCCCCACTTCTCGTCCGGGACGGCCACGACCGCGGCCTCGGCCACGGCCTCGTGCGACATCAGCAGATTCTCCAGCTGAACCGAGGAGATCCACTCGCCGCCGGACTTGATGACGTCCTTGGCCCGGTCGGTCAGCGTCAGATAGCCGTCGGGGCTGATGACGCCCACGTCACCGGTACGGAGCCAGCCGTCGGGGCTGAACTTGTCCTCGGGGCGCACCGGTTCCTCGCCCGCGCCCCCGTAGTACGCACCGGCGATCCACGGTCCGCGGACCTCCAGCTCGCCCGCGGTCTCCCCGTCCCAGGGCGCGAAGGTGCCGTCCGGCGCGGCGAGCCTGGCCTCGACGGAGGCGGGGAAGCGGCCCTGGGTGAGGCGGTACGGCCACTGCTCCTCGGGGCTGAGCCCGGCGGGCGGCAGCGCGACGGTGCCCAGCGGCGAGGTCTCCGTCATGCCCCAGGCGTGCACGACGGGTACGCCGTGCCGCTCGTCGAAGGCGCGCATCACCGACGGCGGGCAGGCGGCGCCGCCGATGGTGACGGAACGGAGGCAGGAGATGTCGCGCGGCTTGGCGTCCAGGTCGGCGAGGAGACCCTGCCAGATGGTGGGCACGGCGGCGGCGTGCGTGGGGCGTTCGCTCTCGATCATCTCGGCGAGCGGCGCGGGCTGGAGGAAGCGGTCCGGCATGAGCAGCCCGGCGCCGGACATGAAGGCCGCGTGCGGGATGCCCCAGGCGTTGACGTGGAACATCGGGACGACGGGGAGGGTCGTGTCGGCGGCCGAAAGACCCATCGCCTCGGTGGTGTTGACCTGCATGGCGTGCAGATACACCGAGCGGTGGGAGTAGACCACGCCCTTGGGGTCGCCGGTGGTGCCGGAGGTGTAGCACATGGCGGCGGCCTCGCGCTCGTCCAGCTCCGGCCAGTCGTAGGCGCCGGGGCGTCCGTCGAGCAGGCTCTCGTACTCGTGCACCGCGGCGCGGCAGTCCGCCAGGACGGAGGTGTCCCCGGGGCCGACGACGACCACGTGCTCCACGCTCTCCAGGTCCGGCAGGACGGGGGCGAGCAGCGGCAGCAGGGTGCCGTTGACGAGGATGACGCGGTCGGCCGCGTGGTTCACGACCCAGGTCAACTGGTCGGCGGGAAGCCGCAGGTTGAGGGTGTGGAGCACGGCGCCCATGGAGGGGACGGCGAAGTACGCCTCCAGGTGCTCGCCGTTGTTCCACATGAGGGTGCCGACCCGGTCGCCGCGTTCGACGCCGAGCTCGTCGGCGAGGGCGTGCGCGAGCTGCGCCGAGCGGACGCCGACCTCCCGGTAGGTCCGGCGGTCCGGCTCGCCGTCCCCCGTCCAGGTGGTGACGCGCGAGGTGCCGTGAACGGCGGCTCCGTGGCGGAGGATGCGCGAAATGGTCAGCGGCACGTCCTGCATCGTGCTGAGCACCGGGGGCCTCCCGTGGTGGACCGGGTTGTGCGGATGCGGCGGGCCCATTACGCACCGGTAACGGGCCATGCCACGGAAGCCTGCCACCGACCGGGAGGTATGTCACGGGGTCGGGCTGTGTGCGCGGTCACGTAGAGCCATCACGGGGCCACGGACGGAGCGCGGCCGGTACGCGTCCCCATCGTGCGCTAGGCGGCGGCCAGTTGGGCACCTCCCGGGGCGCCCGCGACCTCCTGGGCGAGCGTCGGCAGCGAGTGCACCGTGCGCTGCGCGGGCACATGCCCGGCCGGACGGGCCCCGCGCGCGGCGGAGGGGCCGGGCCCCTCGCGGGAGACCGTCACGTCGTACGGGACGGAGTCGTGGCGGGGGCCGTCGGGGTGCGGGCCGTCGGCGGAGCCGGTGATGTCGGCCGTGAGCTGGGTGTCCGCGCGGAGCTTGGACAGGGCGCGGGAGACGGCGCTCTTGACCGTGCCGACGGAGACGTCCATCACCGCGGCGGTCTGCGCCTCGCTCAGGTCCTCGTAGTACCTGAGGACGACCATCGCGCGCTGGCGGGCCGGGAGTTTGAGGATCGCGTTCCACATCGCGTCCCGCAGCGCCTGCGCCTCGGCCGGGTCGGGGCCCTGCTCGGGCTCCGGCTCGGGCAGCTCCTCGCAGGCGTACTCGTCGACGCGGCGCTTGCGCCACTGGGAGGTGCGGGTGTTGAGGAGCGCGCGCCGGACGTAGCCGTCCAGCGCCCTGTGGTCCTCTATCCGGTCCCACGCGAGGTAGGTCTTGGTGAGCGCGGTCTGCAGCAGGTCCTCGGCGTCGCGCGGGTCGGACGTGAGCGAGCGGGCGGTGCGCAGCAGCACCGGCCCGCGCGCCTGCACGTACGCCGTGAACGTCAGCGGTTCCCGCTGCGTCGCTGTCGTGTCGGCGCTCCGGTCGGTCCGGACGGTCCCAGGCGTGGTCATGGCTCAACGCTAGAAGCCGCCCGGCGTCAACTGGATCGACCGGAGGTCCCGAAGCGTCCTCCGCCTCTGGGTGTAGAGGCGGCACGCCCTCCACCTCCTTTAGGTGGAGGACCCCGGGAGCGTTCTCAGGGTGCGTTTCGGGAACCGTCCGGGCGTCCTCGGAAACCTGCTGGTCAGCCCAGTCGTGCGACGGGGGCGTCGACCCGGTTGCGGTCGATGTTGAGCCGTACGCCGCCGTAACTGCGGGTGACGTCGCCCTGGTACTGGTGGATGCGGCGGTGCGGGCTCCAGGAGCCGGAGGCGAGCACCGGTTCGCTGTTCACGTCCGCCCTGCCGTTCCACCGCGCGAACCACACGGCCTCGGGAAGTGCCGGGTGGAGGCCCTTGCGGGCGTTCTCCATGTGGGCCAGTCCGGAGGCGGCGCTGCTGTAGAAGCCGGGCAGGTAACCGGCCTCGCGCACCCGGGTGTTCCAGCCCTTGACGAAACTGAGCGTGGTCGCGGCGCAGCGGCTGTCGGCGTGGTTGTAGTCCTCCATGTCGAGGTAGAGGGGGCTCTTGGCACCCAGGCCGTACTCCTTCGCGCGCTGCACGGCGTCCTGCCCCTCACGCGCGCCCTGCGCCCAGGGGTCCTGGTGGCTCATGCGGAACTTCTTCTTGTGCTCGGCGCGGACGCACGGGGACTGCGAACCGACGTACAGCGGCAGCAGTTTCCAGCCCATGCCGTCGACGGAGCGCACCCAGTCCGGGGTCAGGTTGGGCTGCGCGCAGCCGCGTCCCCGTCCGCCGAAGTACACGCCGACGGCGCCGAAGGGGGACGTCTTCCGCCAGGTCCGCATCGTCTGCTCGGAGGGGGCGCTACAGGTGTCGAAGGCCTCGCCGGTGAAGATCCGCGCCCCGTTGCGCGGGTCGTCGCGCACGGTTCCGGTCTGCGGCGCCCGGCCGCCGGTGCGCGCCGGTTCGGCCGCCTGGCCGGTGTCCGAGCCGGTGACGTCCGTGGCGACGGCCTCGCCGATCTCGCGCTCGACGGCGCTGCGGACGCCCTCGGGCGTCTCGTCGGCGGCGGGGCCGGGTGCCGCCGCTGCGGGGTCAGGTGAGGTGCCGGGGGCCGTGCCGGGTTCGGGGGTGCCGGGAGGGGTGTCGGCCGCTGCGGGGAGAGCGCCCGCCGTGACCAGGGTGGCGAGGGCGGCGACGACAACGACCGGGACAGTGACTCTTCGTACGATCTGACTGTTGGTCCGCATAAGGCGAGTGAAGAAGGCGACGGGCGCGCCACCCGTCAGGCTCGCCCGGCGCCCCCGCCGATTCAGCCATCTGCCCCGCACGGCTCGCGTCCGGCGGGGCAGCCCCGTCAGTCCGCCGTCAGCAGCAGCCCCGAGGTCGGGACGCCGGTGCCCGCCGTGACCAGCGCGCACCCGGCCCCGTCGACCTGGTTGACGGAAGTGCCGCGCACCTGCCGGACGCCCTCCGCGATGCCGTTCATCCCGTGCAGATACGCCTCGCCGAGCTGGCCGCCGTGGGTGTTGAGCGGCAGCGCGTCCGCCGCGACGAACCCGGAGCCCTCGCCGCGCCCGCAGAAGCCGAACTCCTCCAGCTGCATCAGGACGAACGGGGAGAAGTGGTCGTAGAGGACGGCGACGTCGACGTCCGAGGGCCGCAGGCCCCCGGCGTCCCACAGCTGCCGTGCGACGACGCCCATCTCCGGCAGCCCCGTCAGACCGTCGCGGTAGAAGCTGGTCATCTGTTCCTGCGCGCGCCCGGCGCCCTGCGCGGCCGCCGCCACGACGACGGGGCGTTGGCGCAGGTCACGGGCGCGTTCGGGGGTGGTGACGACGACGGCCTGGCCGCCGTCGGTCTCCTGGCAGCAGTCCAGCAGCCGCAGCGGTTCGACGATCCAGCGGGAGGCGGCGTGGTCGGCCGCGGTGATCGGCTTGCCGTGGAAGTAGGCGGCCGGGTTGGTGGCGGCGTGCCGCCGGCCGGTGACCGCGACGGGCGCGAAGGCGTCCGGCGTCAGCCCGTACGTGTGCAGGTAGCGCTGGGCCGCCATCGCCACCCAGGAGGCGGGCGTCAGCAGGCCGAACGGCAGGGACCAGCCGAGCGCGACGCCCTCGGCCGAGGGCTCCCGGTGCTGCACGCCCGAGCCGAAGCGGCGCCCCGAGCGTTCGTTGAACGCGCGGTAGCAGACGACCACTTCGGCCACCCCGGTCGCGACGGCCATGGCCGCCTGCTGCACGGTCGCGCAGGCCGCGCCGCCGCCGTAGTGCACCCGCGAGAAGAAGGACAGCTCCCCGATCCCGGCCGCCTGCGCGACGGTGATCTCGGGGCTGGTGTCCATGGTGAAGGTGACCATGCCGTCGACGTCCGAGGGCGCGAGCCCCGCGTCGTCCAGGGCCGCGTGCACCGCCTCGACGGCGAGCTTCAGCTCGCTGCGCCCCGAGTCCTTGGAGAACTCCGTCGCGCCGATCCCGGCCACCGCGGCCTTCCCGCCCAGCGCGGAACCCCGTGCCGCGCTCATACGGTCACCACCACGGTGCCGGTGACGTGCTTGCCGAGCCGGTTGCGTCCGGTGACGGCGATCTCCACCGACCGGGCCTCCGGTTCGCCTTCCGCTTCCCGTACTCCGGTGACCGATCCGGTCAACGTCATGGTGTCGCCCGGGTAGTTGGGCGCGCCGAGGCGGATGGCGACCTTCCGCAGGCGGGCGCCGGGCCCTGCCCACTGGGTGACGTAGCGGCCGACGAGTCCGTTCGTCGTCAGGATGTTCATGAAGATGTCCGGTGAGCCCTTCTCCCGTGCCGCCTCGGCGTCGTGGTGCACGTCCTGGAAGTCGCGGCTTGCCACGGCCCCCGCGACGATCAGCGTGCGCGTCACCGGCACCTCCAGCGGCGGCAGTTCGGCGCCTTCTGTGATCTCCGCGCTCATGCCCCGGCCTCCTCGGGTTCCGCTTCCGCTTCCGGTCCGGTCGCCAGCGCAGTGCCGAGTTCGGCGAGCAGCCTCGCCGGTGAGCCGAGCGCGGCGTCCAGCTGGCGGCCCCACAGGAAGTGGCGGTGGACGGGGTGTTCCAGGTCGGCGCCGATGCCGCCGTGCAGGTGCTGCCCGCTGTGCACGACCCGCCGCCCGGCCTCCGCCGCCCACCAGGCGGCCGTCAGCGCGTGCGTCTCCGAGGGCAGCCCCCGGTCGTGCCGCCAGGCCGCCTCGTAGGTGGTGACCCGGATCGACTCGGTGTCCATGTACGCGTCCGCGGCCCGCAGTTGGACGCCCTGGTGGACGGAGAGCGGGCGCCCGAACTGCTCCCGCGAGACGGTGTGCGCCACGGCCCGCTCCAGCGAGCCCGCGCACACCCCCGCCTGAAGCGCCGCGAAGGCCGTCCGTACGCAGGCGCGCAACCAGGCGTACGGGGCGTGCAGCGGTTCGGCCCGCGCGCCGTCGAGCGTGAGCCGCCCGGCCGACCAAGGCGCCGTCGTCTCCACGGGCTCGGTGACGGCGCCCGCTTCCGCCGTCCGCAGCAGCCACAACCGGCCCTCGGCGCAGGGCAGCACCACGTGCGTGGCGTCCCGCAGCCACGGCACCACCGGCACCGTGCCGCTCAGCAGCCCGCCCGCGGCCCGCACCTGGGGCCGCTCCGGGAGGACGCCGGTGGCGACCGCCGTGCCCTCGCGGAGCGCGGGCAGCAGCTCGGCGCGCTGTTCCGCGCTGCCGTGCGCGGCCAGCGGCAGCAGCCCGTACGCGCAGGTCACGGCGAGCGGTACCTGCGCCGTCCGGCGCCCCTGCTCCTCCAGGACGAGCGCGAGGCCCAGCAGGCCGATCTCCTCGACGGCCGCGGGGAGTCCGGACGCGCAGAGGGCCTTCCACAGCGGTGCGTCGGTGGCGGTGCCCAGTTCGCTCAGGCGCTCGTGCGAGGACAGGTCGGCGAAGATCTCGGCGGCCAGCGCGCGGGCCGCCTCCTGCCCCTCCTCCGGCGTGAAGTCCATCAGGCCGCCCCTTCCTCGTCACCGGCGGCCCGGAAGGAGGGCAGCGTGAACCCGTCCCCCGAGCCCCCGTCCACCCGCTGGAACTCCAGCGAGAGCGGCATCCCGATCCGCACCCGGTCGCAGGGCACCCCCGTGACGTTGCTGACCACCCGCACCCCCTCGGCGAGTTCGACCAGCGCGACCGCGTAGGGACCGCCCGTCCCCTCCGGCGCGTCCTCGGTGACGGTGAAGGCGGGGAAGGGCGGATGGTGCATCACCACGTACGAGTAGACGGTGCCCTCGCCGGTGGACTCCTCGGGCTTCCAGCGCGGCGAGCCGCAGGCGTTGCAGCCGGGGAGCCACGGGAAGCGCGCCGCACCGCAGTCCGCGCACCGCTGGAACAGGAAGACGTGCCGCTCGACGCCCTCCCAGAAGCCCGCGTTGTCCCGGTTGACCACGGGACGCGGCCGCGTCCTGGCCTCCTTCTTCTTCGGCGCCGGACCGCGCTCGGCCGGCGCGTACTTGAGGATGCGGAACCGGTGGGTGCCCGCGAGTTCGCCGTCGGCGCGGACGTCCATCCGGGTCGTCACGAAGTGGCCCGTACCGAGCTTCGTCGTCTTCCGCGGCGAGACGGACTCGATCACCGCGTCGAAGCTGACCGCCTGCCCGGGCCGCAGCGGACGCAGGTACTCCTGCTCGCAGTCGGTGGCCACCACGGCCCGCATCCCCGCCCCGTCCAGCGCGCCCAGCAGCGCGTCGTACGGCCCGCTCCTGCCGGTGCGCCCCGCGAGCCCGGCCATCGTCCACACCTGGAGCATGGTCTCCGGGGCCGAGCCGTCCGGCGGTACGGGGTGCCCCAGGGCCTCGCACCAGTGCCGGATCATGGCCGGGTTCACGGGGTCGGGCCCCGTGCCGGCCGTCGCGGCGGGCAGCCCCTCGTAGGCCCGCAGCTCCTCGTACAGCGCGTCACCGGGCTCCGGGCCCGCCGGAGTCGCCGTCGCCTGCTCCGTCACCGCTTCCGCCTCCGCATCCCCAGCCGCATCGTCGCGACGATCTCCCGCTGGACCTCGCTCACCCCGCCGCCGAAGGTGTTGATCTGCGCGGCCCGGTTCATCCGCTCCAGCTCGCCGTCGCCCAGTACGCCCGGCTCCCCGGCGCGTACGAGGCCGGCCTCGCCCGCCACCTCCTGGCAGAGCGCGTACACCGCGACCGTGCTCTCCGTCCCCGCGAACTTCACGCCGCTCGCGTCGCCCGGGCTGAGCGTGCCCGCGCCGACGTCGCCGACCAGGCGCCAGTTGAGCAGCCGGGTCGCCGCCAGCCGGGCGTGCGCCTCGGCCAGCCGCATCCGCGCCCAGGGCTCCTCGGCCACGCCGGTGGCACGCGCGCGGGCCAGCGTCTGCGCGAAGGCGTCCTCGGCCTGCATGCCGAGGGCCGCGAGGGCGACGCGTTCGTGGTTGAGCTGGTTGGTGATGAGGTGCCAGCCGCCGTTCTCCTCGCCGACGAGGTTCCCGGCGGGCACCCGCACCCCGTCGTAGTACGTCGTCGTGGTCCGCAGCCCGCCGACGGTGTCGATCGGGGTCCAGGAGAAGCCGGGCGCGTGAGTGGGGACGAGGAGGATCGAGATGCCCCGGTGCTTCGGCGCCTCCGGGTCGGTGCGGCAGGCGAGCCAGATCCAGTCGGCGTTCTGCGCGTTGCTGGTGAACACCTTGCTGCCGTCGACCAGCCACTCCGCCTCCCCGTCGCGGACGGCGCGGGTGCGCAGCGAGGCGAGGTCGGTGCCCGCCTCGGGCTCGGTGTAGCCGATGGCGAAGACGAGCTCGCCGCGCAGGATGCGGGGCAGGAAGTACGCCTTCTGCTCCTCGGTGCCGTACTTCATCAGCGTCGGGCCGACGGTGTTGAGCGTGACCATCGACACCGGTGCCCCGGCCCGGTACGCCTCGTCGAAGAACACGAACTGCTCGTCCGGGCCGCGCCCTTGGCCGCCGTACTCCTCGGGCCAGCCGAGGCCGAGCAGGCCGTCGGCGCCGATGCGGCGGAGCAGCGCGCTCCGGCGTTCCCGGTCCGCCTCGACGGCGGCGCGTTCGTCGGGGGGTATGAGCTCGCGGAAGTAGGAGCGGAGCTCGGCACGCAGGCGCCGCTGCCGCTCGGTCGGGGCGAGATGCATTTTCTGACTGTCCGTCAGATCTGCGCGGACTGTCAAGAGACCGGACCCGCGCACAGCGGCGCGCCCGCGTCCGGACCGACTCCGTACGCGGGCGCGCCGCCTCACTCACCGCGCCCCGTGCGTCAGGCCCGCACGGGGACCCGGGTCACCAGCCCCAGAGGTTCGTGAAGTTCACGTTGGCCGTGTGGTTGTCCTGGTCGATCAGGTTGCCGTGGCCGTTCACGTTGGCGTTGTTGGCCTGGTTGGTGTTGGCGCCGTCCCCGACGGCGCCCTGGGTCTGGCTGTTGACGTTCGCGTTCGAACCGTCGTTCGCGAAGCCGCCGTTGTCGGCCTGTGCCACACCGCTCATCAGGGCGAAGGCGAGCGGCACGGAGGCGGCTGCGGCGAGAACGCGAGCGGTACGGATGCGTGCCATGGTTCATTCCTCCACTGACGGTAACTACGTTGCCCGGTACGGCAGTTGGACCGCTGCCCCGGCGAACTTGCGACGTCGCGGAACCAGAGTTGCGCATGCCCCGCCCGGCGAACCACCCCGGACCGGGCCATTCGCCCGCACGCATGACGACGAGCCGATAAACCTCCCGCACGCCCCGAACCACCACAACCGGGCATCCCGCACCGCACGCCCCTTGCCCCGCAAGGGCCCCGCCGCGGCCCCGGCCCCCGCGGCCACCGCGCACCGGCGCACGCCCCCGCCGGATTCCCCGCCTCCGCCCTCCCGCACCGAATCCGTGTACGAATCAGCGGCGACATCCGGCGAACGCATCCGGACACAGCCCTCCGAAAGGGTCAATCGGCGCAACCCCGCACCACCCCCGGCTGTTATCGCCGGTGAATCTCACCCGCCCTGAGCACGCACAGGAGACACCATGCGCATCCGTTCCACCGTGGCCGCCCTCGGACTCGCAGCGGCGGGCATCGCCGGCACCGCCGGCACCGCCGTCGCCGAAGGCGGCGACGGCACCGAGTCCGTGACGGGCAACGGGTCGAGCTCGTCCTACGGCAACTCCGCCACCAACGGCGACCTCAGCGGCCAGCTCGGCGCCGTCCAGGGCTCGCTGAACGACCTCTGCCTCGGCGTGCCGGTCAAGGCCAACATCGGCTCGCTGATCGGCCTCGTCCCGATCACGGTGCAGGACATCAACGTCCTCTCCAACCCGCAGAACCAGCAGTGCGCCGACAACTCCACCCAGAGCAAGGGCGACGAGCCGCTCTCGCACATCGTGGACGGCGTCCCGATCATCTCCGGCAACGGCGTCGGCAACGACTCCTGACGCAGCACGCGCCCGACGGGCCCGTGGTCACCGGTGCGGTGACCACGGGCCCGTCCCGTTCTCCGTCCCCCGCCGTCAGCCCTTGCGGAAGGCCCAGTCCATGCGGGGCTCGACCGCGAAGCGGAACGCGCGCCGCACCGGCTCCGTGCACAGCAGCGTGATCACGCCGCCGGCGAGGAGCGTCACCACCACCGCGCCCCACGGGGTGTGCGGCCAGCCCGCGTACCAGCCGGCCGCCTCGGCGCCCTTGATGACGAAACCGTGCAGCAGGTACCCGTAGAGCGTCCCGGCGCCCAGCGCCGTGAACCAGGTGCGGCGGCGCGGGACCCACGCCAGGAAGCACCCCGTCAGCACCATCGAGCAGCCGAACAGGGCGAGCGTCATCACGACCCCGGCCCACCAGGGCGCGCCCAGCTCCTGCGCGCTCTCACGGTGGTAGAACCACACGTCGTTCATGTGCCGGGCCGCCCAGTACGCGAAGCCGAGCGCGGCCGCCATGACCACGAGCGCCAGCCGCCTCGGCCGCTTGCCGCGCAGCCGCTCGAAGTGCCGCGGCTCCAGCACCAGCCCGACGACGAAGAACGGCAGGAACTGCAGCACCCGTTGCAGGTCCAGGTCGTCCCCGATGTGCGGCGCGACAGAGGCCAGCACCGCGAAGCCCAGCGCCAGCCCGACCGGCCACCGCACCAGCTTCCACAGCGGCGTCGTCAGCCGCCAGATGAACAGCGCGACCAGGAACCAGGTCAGCCACCACGGCTCCAGCAGCGCGATCGGCTTGTCCGGGTCGTCCCCCGTCAGCCGCTCGAAGAGCGCGTACGCCGCCTTGAACAGGACGTACGGCACCGCCACTCCCGTCACCAGCCGCTTCAGCTGATCCGGGCGGCCGGTGAAACTCCGCGAGAAATAGCCGGAGATGACGACGAACGCGGGCATGTGGAAGGCGTACACGAACATGTACAGGCCCATCACCGCCCGCGATCCGTCCCGCAGCGGCTCCCACGCGTGACCCATCCCGACCAGCACGATCGCCAGATACTTGGCGTTGTCGAAGAACGGGTCCCGCTGCTTGGGCGGCGACTCCCGCGGCGCCGCGTGCCGCGCCGCCGGGGACGGTCCGGGGGGTGCGTCAGACATCGTCCCCACTGTATGTGTACACGCCAGGAGGCCCACGCCGGCCGCGTACCGGCGAGACCCACGGGAGGACACCGCGTGACCACCGCACCGCTGCCGGAGACCGTACGGCACCTGCCGCTCGACGCGGAGCTGACCGGCCTCGCCGAACTCGTCGGCGACGCACGCGTCGTGGCGATCGGCGAGAACAGCCACTACATCCGCGAGTTCACCGAACTGCGCACCCGGATACTGGACCTGCTCGTCACCGAGCTCGGCTTCGACGTGCTCGCCTTCGAGTCCGGATTCGCCGAGGGCCACCTCGTCGACGACTGGGTACGCGGCGGTCCCGGCGACGTCGAAACCGTCGCACGGCACGGATTCACCTTCCGCTTCGGCGACTTCCCCGAGATGCACACGATGCTCCGCCGGCTCCGGGCCCACCACGCGGCCGGCCACCGCATCCGCTTCACCGGCCTCGACGTGCCGGGCTCCGGCGGCTCACCCCTGCCGGCCCTGCAACGCGTCCGCGCCCACCTCGCGGCCCACCACCCCGGCCACCTCCCCTTCGCCGACGCCGCGATCGAGGCCACCGCCCCGTACGACTCCCCCAACAACGGCGCCGCGCCCGCCCGTTACGCCGCACTGGACACCGCCGTACGCGACGCCGCCACCACCGCGCTGGCCCGGCTGCTGCTCCGCCTCGACGCGCTCCACCCCGGCCCGGACCCGCTCGCGCACACCGTCGCCCGGCACCACGCGCTGGGCGCGCTCCGCCTCGACGAACAGCTCCGCGAGCTGCACCACCTCGGCACCCTCGCCCCGCCGCCGCCCGGCGAACCGCCCCTGACGCTGCCCTCCTCGCGGGACCTGTACATGGCCGAGACCGTCCGCCTGCTCCGCGCGCCCCACACCACGGGCGGCACCGGCCTCACCGGCGACGGCACGGGCGCCCGCGTCGTGCTGATGCTGCACAACGCGCACGCGCAGCGGGTGCCCATGCGGCTGCTCCCGCACGCGCCGATGACCTCCACCGGCAGCCACCTGGCCGCCGACCTCGGCCCCGGCTACCTCGCCATCGGCCTCACGGCCCGCACCGGCACCACCACCGACGCCGGCCTTGACCCGCAGGCCCCGCACGGCATCGCCGTACACCCCGTCCCCCTCGGCCCACCGGCCGCCGACACCATCGAACACACCCTCCCCGCCGACCACCCCGTCCTCCTCGACCTCCGCCCCGCGCGCGGCACTCCGGCCCCCACAGCCCTCCGGCACGCCCACCTCACCACTCCCACCGACCTCCCGGCCGCCTACGACCTCCTGGCCCATCTGCCGACCATGAGCCCGGGGTTGGCGGAGGAGGCGTGAGCGCGGCCTCACATGGGCCCGAAGTGCTCGCGTACCGCGATCCGGGCCAGCTTCGTCAGCATGATGCCGTTGCGGGTACTGACGATGTAGTCCACCGGGAGTCCGTGCATCCGGGTTCCGGGGCCCCGGAGGGGGTGCCAGTCGAGCGTGACGAGGGTGTGCTCACCCCAGGGGGCCAGCTTGAGGGCGATCCGGGCCGCGCCGAAGGGATCGGCCTTCGCCTCCAGCTCCAGGCGGTACGGCGGCTCGGAGACGCGGACGACGCAGGTGTCGTCGAACGTCAACGGACCGACGCCGACGCGGACTTGCAGACGGGCACCGACGTCCGGCCATTCCGGGTCCACGCCGAGGATCCGCTGGGTTCCCGTGACCCACTCCGAGTAGCGGTGCCCCTCGGACAGCAGACCCCAGACCTCGGACGGCGAGCTCAGGATCAGACAACGGTTCCGGGCCATCATCACGCTCCTGGACTCGACGGACGGGCCCGCCACCGCATCTCCGGCCACCCCGGACCCACCCTCCGAGCCTCACCCCGACCGCACCCCCCGCACAGCCGACGGGCCCCGGACGAGTGACCCCCACGCCCGGCCACGCAGACGGCCCTCGCCCCCAAGGACTGATCGCCGCCCTGCACGCCGGTGCGCCGTCGGGGCCCCGGGGCCGCCGGCACGCCATGTCCCATACCCAAGCCGCGAGTTGGCCGGTCGGGGCTGTATGGCCGATTCGCAGCCAAACGATCACAGAGGGTAGTATGTGAAATGTTAATTACACAATGAAAGGCTCAACCGTGTCCCCGACGCATGTAGCACTGGAAATCCTTCAGAATCTGATCGCCGCAACGCCTCTGGACATCGGCGCCCTTAAGTCGATCCTCTTCGGAGGCTGACAAGCCTCCTCTCAAAGGGCCCCGGACCCCGGGGCCCTTCTTGTTTTTCCTATTTCGTCGGCCGCTACTGCGGTGCGCGCAACTACCTCTGCCAGCAGCGCCGTTGGTGCGCAAACGCCACCTTCGGTGACGCCCTCCGGAAGTCACGCAGGCTGCGGATCTCCTTACCCAGCCACGTTCAAGCCGTAGGACCTGTGCTCACCACAACGGCGCGGCGGGCGAATCCTTCGGCAATCGCCGCATCGCTGGGAACCTCCCGCCTGATCATGAACACCTGGTCAGGGTTAGCCAAGAAGAGCAACTGCCTCCTGCCGCCGGACAGCACAGCAGCCTTTTCCGGGGAGCCAACGGGGGCCGCGTCACTTCGAATCCTTGTGAATCAAGGCGGGGGTGGACCCGGTGGACGTGGCGCGGCGTGCGGGAGCTGGAGGCGGAGAGCTGAGCCGATCCTGGCTCACAGATGGCCCACACGCACTGGTCAACGGTGGGATAGACGCGAAACGGGGTGAGACACCCTGCACGCAGAAGGGCCGCCCCTCTCGGAGGGGCGGCCCTTCTGACCTGCTGCTTCTCTACCTCGGCGGAGGCGGTGGGATTTGAACCCACGGTGAGGGGTTACCTCACGACGGTTTTCAAGACCGTTCCCTTAGGCCGCTCGGGCACACCTCCCCGCACCGCCCGGGGGCGAGTGCCCGACCAGGGTAGCCGTTCCGGGGCCGTCGGGGAGCACGTGGGCCGGGGGCGGGGGTGGGCGGGGAGGTCAACTGGCGGGCGGGGAGGGTCAGTCGTCGCCCTTCTTGGAGCCGAGGGTGACCTCGGTGGTGCGCTCGGCGCCGTCGCGCTCGTACGTCACCTTCACCTTCTCGCCGGGCTTGTGCGTCCAGATCGTGCCGATCAGGGTCGGGCCGCTGTCGATGACGGTGTCGTCGAGCTTGGTGATGACGTCGCCCGGTTCGAGGCCGGCCTTGTCGGCGGGGCTGCCCTGCGGCACCGGCTCGGTACCGCCCTCGCCCCGGCTCGCGATCCGGGCGCCGCCGCCGGAGCCCGCCATCTCGACCGTCGCGCCGATGACCGGGTACACCGGCTGGCCCGTCTTGATGAGCTGGGTGGCGACGCGCTCGGCCTGGCTGACGGGGATGGCGAAGCCGAGGCCGACGCTGCCGCCCGAGCCCTGCTCGCCGCCCATGCCGCCGCCTCCGCCGCCGGGCTGGATGGCGGAGTTGACGCCGATGACGGCGCCCTGCGCGTTGAGCAGCGGGCCGCCGGAGTTGCCCGGGTTGATGGACGCGTCGGTCTGCAGCGCGTTCATGTACGAGGCCTTGGTGCCGCGGCCGTCGCTGGAGGCGACGGGACGGTTCTCGGCGCTGACGATGCCGGTGGTGACGGTGCCGGAGAGGCCGTACGGGGCGCCGATGGCGATCGTCGCGTCGCCGACCTCGACCTCGTCGGACTTGCCGAGCGGGAGCGGTTCGAGCTTGCGGTCGCCGGCGTTCTTCAGCTTGATGACCGCGATGTCGTAGCCCTGGGCGCTGCCGATGACCTCGGCCTCGTACTTCTTGCCGTCGGAGAAGGTCGCCGTGACCCGGCTGCCCTGCGCGGCGCTGGCCACGACGTGGTTGTTGGTGAGGATGTGGCCTTCCTTGTCGTAGACGAAGCCGGTGCCGGTGCCCTCCTCACCCCCGCCCGCGGTCTGGATCGTCACGACGCTGGGCAGGGCCTTGGCGGCTATCCCGGCGACGGACTTGGGCGAGCGGTTCAGCGTCTTGGGGTCGGAACCGGCGGAGACCGTCGTCGAGCCGCCGTTGCCCTGCTGGTCGGCGACGACGAAGCCGACCCCGCCGCCCACGATCCCCGCGACGAGCGCCACCGCGACCGCGGCGGCGACCAGCCCACCGCGCCGGCGCGGCCGGGGCCCGCCGGGCGCGGGCGGCGCGGCCCACGGGTTGTGCGGCCCGCCGGGCCCGCCCGCGCCGCCGGGACCACCGGGGCCGCCGTGCCCCGCGGCGCCTCCGCCGTACGGGGGCATGCTCGCGGTGTCGCCGGGGCCCTGGCCGGGGGGCGTGCCCCAGCCGCCCTGCTGGTGGGCGGCGACGGGGGGTGCCTGCGGCGGCTGCCCCGGGTGGGGCGGCTGCGCGGGCGGCGGCGGAGGCGTGGGCCCGGCCTTGTCGAGGCTCGCGCCGCCGGCCGCGCCGGAGGAAGCGGCGGGCTCGGCCGGCCGCTCGGTCGTCGTGTGCGGGGTGGCGGCCGCCTCGTCGGGCACCTGCCGCAGGTCCGTCGTCTCGTGCTTCGGCTCCGTGCCCGGCACCGCGGGGGGCGTGGGTGTCGGCCCCGCCGCGGGCGTGGCGGCAGCGCCCTCGTGGTCGGTGCTCACAGCTCTCTCCTCATCAGGTACACGACATCGCCAGGACAGGCATGCAGATTTTCAGGTAGCCACGGACAGCCTTCCTCATGACGCGTCAGGCGGGCGTAAGCCGAACCCCCGCCTCGCAGGGCCATCCTTTATCCCGCGCAAAACGGACGCATCCGCAGCGTCGTCCACAGCGCCATCCGGCGGCACACCGGCCACCGGCGGCGGAGGTCCCGGACGCGTCCGGCGCCGCCTCGGACAGGCCGCCTCCCGGCGCCCCTCCGGGGCGATGGCACGATAACCCGGTGAGCTTTGAGATCCCCCGCGGGGCGCCGCGCACCCCCGAGTCCCCGATCTCCGTCATCGCCCACCGCGGCGCCTCCGAGGACGCACCGGAACACACGCTCGCCGCGTACCGCAAGGCCATCGAGGACGGTGCCGACGGGCTGGAGTGCGACGTCCGGCTCACCGCCGACGGCCATCTCGTCTGCGTCCACGACCGCCGCGTCAACCGGACCTCCAACGGCCGCGGCGCCGTCTCCGCGCTCGAACTCGCCGATCTCGCCGCGCTCGACTTCGGCTCCTGGAAGGACGAGGATCCGGCCGGGAACGGCGTCCACCGCGTCCCGGGGCCCGAGCCCGTGCGCGACCCGTACGAGACGGTCGAGCACGAGGACGCCGAGCGCACCTCCGTGCTCACCCTGGAGCGGCTGATCCAGCTCGTCGCGGACGCGCCCCGGCCCGTCGAGCTGGCCATCGAGACGAAGCATCCGACGCGCTGGGCCGGCCACGTCGAGGAGCGGCTGCTGGAGCTGCTCGACTGCTATCAACTCCCGGCGCCGGTACGGGTGATGAGCTTCTCCGCGCGCTCCCTGCACCGGGTGCGCGCCGCCGCGCCGCACATCCCGGGCGTCTACCTGATGTCACTGCTGCTGCCCCGCCACCGCGAGGGACGGCTGCCGCCGGGCGTCCGTATCGCGGGCCCGGGCATGCGCATCCTGCGGGCCCACCCGGAGTACGTGCAGAAGGCGCACGAGGCGGGCAACCAGGTGCACGCGTGGACGGTGAACGAGCCCGAGGACGTCGACCTGTGCGTCCGCCTCGGCGTCGACGCCATCATCACGAACCGGCCACATCACGTACGGGCCAGGCTGCGCGGCGAGGGCGGCTGAGCCGCGGCACGGCCGGGACCCGGCGGGACGGCGCGCCCGCAAACGTCCGGCTTGCCCATGATCACGTCGCGGTGTTTGTCCGTGTCCAGGCGGGACTCACCTGGAGTGCACCGGCGCATTCGCTCTGTATTTGATCGTTGGGATTGCGTCAACCCGGCGTGCATGGCCGGTTTCCGATCCACTCTCCTGGGGCATTCATCCCCTGGCGTGGGGCAAAGGAGGTCTCGGGGGTGGCGTTGGTGGTGGCACAGGAGGTGCCTGCTTCGTCGACCATGGCCGTACCTCATGGCCCGATGGGCGTGGGGGCAGCGAGGCGCAGGATGCGCGAGGAACTCCTCGCGGGCGGCGCACCGGATGCGGTCGTGGACGACGCCGTACTAGTTCTTTCCGAGCTGCTGAGCAACTCGTGCCGCCATGCGCGGCCGTTGAGGGGGGACGCATACGTCACGGCGGCCTGGAGCCGCGAACCGGAGGGTGAGCTGCGGATCGCCGTCACCGACGGCGGCGGACCCACCAGACCCCTTCCGGCCACACCGTCGATCACCGCGCGGGGCGGCCGCGGCCTCGCCATCATCAGCGCACTCGCCCGCGACTGGGGCGTGTCCGAGGAGATCCACGACGACGAACTGCCCGGCGAGCCGGGCTGGGGCGAGCAGGTCAAGGGCGTCACCGTCTGGGTCCTGCTGTCGGCCCGCGAGCGGCCGGGACGGGTACCGGACACGGCCGTCGAGCTGGGCGTCGGCCCCATCGAGGGCCTCGACGGACTCGACGGCGCCCTCAACTCCGGTGCCGTGCACGGACACGGCACCCGGCACGGCGGGCACAACGGGGTGCCCGCCGGAACCCACAACGGAATCCACGGCGGCAACTGCGCCCTCGGCGACGGGCGCGAGCCCGGGCACGGCGACGGGACGGGAAAGCGGAACGGAGCCCGACGCCCCGCTCCCCTCCCCGAACCGCTCACCCGGGACAACACCGGCCACGCGCCGGTCGAGGAACGGCGCCACCGCTGATCCCGGCCGGGCCCGTCCCCACGGTGCGCCACGCTCACCGTGCGTACGGGCCACGGCAGTTGGGACACACCCGGGCCGGGCCGGTACGGGGACGGCGGGCGGCCGTTCACCCTTCGGAGCGGGGCAGGCGCAAGGGCGGTGCCGCAGGGCCTAAGCTCGCGGCGACAGTTCGTACCGCAGATTCGGAGAGCCGTACGCCATGGCCAAGAAGCGCCGCCCCCAGACCCAGGCCGCCAAGCCCCAGCTCGCCGACGGTGAGATCCCCGTCGTCGGCGCGCGGGAGCCCTGCCCGTGCGGGTCGGGCCGCCGTTACAAGGCATGCCACGGGCGGGAGGCCGCGCACGCGGTGACCGAGCTGGTGCGCCGTCCCTTCGAGGGCCTGGCCGGGGAGCCGGACTGGGTGGCGCTGCGCGAACTGGTCCCGGCGGCGACGGCGGAGCTGACACTCAAGGACGGGCTGCCGGAGGGCGTTCCCGCGGTGCGGCTGGCCACGGTGCTGCCGATGGCGTGGCCCGCGCTGCGCCGGGACAACGGCGAGGTGCTGCTCGGCCTGCAGAACGACCTGGCGTCCGGCGACATCAGCCGCGACCTCGCCGACAACCTGCGCCGCGCGCTGGAGGCGGAGCCGGGCACCCCGGTCAACACGGCCCGCCCGGCGCCGGACGGCCCGCGCCTCCAGGACCTGCTGGACCCGCAGGCCCCGCTGGTGCCGGAGGTGCACAGCGGCTTCGAGTTCTGGGTGGAGGACGCGGAGCAGTCCTCGCCCGAGGTCACCGCCTCGCTGGAACGAGCCAATCAAGCCGCGATCCCGACGGCCCGTCTCGCCTCCGCCGAGGGTGCCTACTGGTGCGAGACGCCGGACAAGAACCACCTGCGCTGGGTCATGACGACGCCCGAGGAGCAGCTGCTCGACGCGCTCGCGCGGCTGCACGCGGCCGGCTCCTCCTCGCTGGGCGAGGGGACGCGGCTCGTCGGCTCGTTCCGCGCGCACGGGCTGACGGTTCCGGTGTGGGACCTGCCGAGCTCGATGACCTCGGAGGACTGCGAGAAGCCCGCCGCCGCGTTCGGCGAGCGGCTGGCCGAGGCGCTGCGGAATCCGGCACCTCTGACGGCCGACGAGCGGCGCGCCCGCAGCGGTCTCACCAACCGCCAGGTGACGCTGAGCTGACCGGAGTGGACGATTCCGCAATGGCCGTGCGGAGGAGATGTGACCGTGACTCCCGTCACGTCACAGCTCTAATCCCCTGTATCCGCCGGTAATTCGGCGTCCGGATCTGCGCGATCGAATTTGCGAACGGCCAATCTCTTGTTACCTTTCTAGGAGCCCGGTCGCTGGTGCATCCCCCGTCGCCAGCGACCGGGTTCTTTACTGCCCGGAACCGCCCGCCATCCGAGCGGCGCCCCGAGGCCCTTCCCCAACTCCCGTACGCGCCCCGCGAGTTGCGCACCGGCGCCCACGGCCCCCGAGCCCCCGGCACACCCCCGGAAGAACTCCCGCGCCGCGCATTCCCCGCGGTGCCCGCACCGCACAGACACCACCAGACGGCCACAGATACCGTCACGGCCGGATACCGATCCCCCGGCCGGGCACGCGCTCACCACGGAACGGCACACCCCGTCACGGCCCCGCACATCTCCCTCACGACCGCCGTCCCCGTACGGGTGACGCGCCGCCGGATGAACGCCCCTGGCCGGGCGGCCCGTTCGGCCGCCGGCCTCAGTAGGCGAGGGTGCTGCCCGTGTCCGGGGTCGCGGCGCTGGCCTCGACCAGGCCGTCGAGGAGCGTCTCCATCCGCGGGAGCCAGGGCGCCCCGCCCGCGCCGCGCTCCGCGACCGGCCGCCGCTCCCAGCGCACCTGCCCGGCGCCGGTGGCGGAGGGCGGCAGCACGACGTACCCGCCGCCGCCGTGGAAGCGGAGCGAACTGGGCACCCAGTCATGGGCGTAGAGCAGTTCGCCGAGCTCCTCCATCCGGTACGGCTCGACGAGCAGCGTGAAGCGGGTGGTCGTCGCGGCCACCGGGCCGACCCGTACGCCCGAGCGGTCGAACTCGGCCAGCGCGCGCACGCCCGCGACGGCGGGCAGGCTGAGCGCGCAGGGCGCGCGTCCGCCGGTGGCGAGAATCAGCGGCGCCGAGGGGCGGTTGGTCCACCACCAGCGCACCATGCGGGCGTCGGTGGTGGCGGCGAGCAGCGCAGGGTCGAGCGGATGCGCGCCCGGGACGACGCAGTCGGGGTCGCCGCAGGCGCAGGCGCCGTCGAGCTCCGCCTCACCGTCGCCGGGCTCCCCCGGCGGGCCCATCGGGGCCTCGCCGACGGGGACTTCGCGTTTCTCCTCCGTCTCCGGATCGCGGGAGGTGAGTGCCGCACCGGGCAGCACGGGCCACTGCCACTGGGTGGCACAGGTGAGCGCCGCGTTGCGCAGCGATGACCGGGTCATGCGTCGCCTTCCGAGGATCTCGCGCATATGCGCTCGTTCCTTTCCGTAAACGCCAACGGATCGTCTCGACAACAGATCGTTCAGCCCATCACACCGCGTCGAACTCTTCTCACTGCGCGCGCTGGTCAGCGCATCATGCTGCGGACCGAGCGTGGTACCTGGCGGGGGGTGGCGTGCGTATGGCGATCGCGCTGCGTGCTGCCACCTGTGCTGGGTTTCGCGTGTACTGCGCCTGTTGCTGCCTGGTGCGCGCCCGCCATGAGCCGGTACGGCGGGTCCGGCGGGTCCGACGGCGACACCGTGGGCACGTCGAGACCGCTACGGATCCGACGGAACGACGGAACAGCTGAAACCGGACGTCGGCTGTGCGAGGCCGCCACGTCCTCAGACGCCGCCGCCCCCTGCCAGGTTCCGTACCCGCCACTGTGGCACCGATCCCCGTGCCCGCCGCCCCTCTTGGGAGCGTTGAAGCACACAGGCAAGCGAAGTGCTTCCAGTCGACAGCAATTGACGCTTCTCGTCGATAGTTTTACGCCAACTTCGCACAGTTACGGCTTGGCTCCGTGAACACAGTTGCGGCGCGTCGACACCATCGTTGCCTCCGGGACAATGCTGGACATCCCGTAGTTGAGGCGTGTACATCTGGATCCATGGCTAGCGGAGCAGCATGACATGGGGGTTTGCGATGCTGACAACCGAAACCCAACGTGGCGAAAGCCCGGAGTCATGAGCTCCCCGCACCGGTCGAAAGTGGCCGGATTCCAACCTACGTTCCCCCCGTCATCACAGACTCCGCCCGCCGTCGGCGCCGACCGTCCGACGGGCACACCGAGCAGCCGGTCCGCCGCGGCTCCCGACGAACTCGCCGGCTGGATCGCGGATCTGACCTCGCTGCACCACCTCACCGAGCGGCTCGCCGCGACGGCCACCCTCGACGACGCGCTGCACGAGGTGCTGCGCGCCGGCGCCTCCCTCATCGGCGCCCGGCGCGGACTCCTCGCGCTCGAACCGCTCGACGGCGCGGGCCCGGAGCACACCGTCGGCCTCGGCCTCGGCCGCGCCGACCTCGGCCAGATCGAGACCGTCCCCCGCAGCTCCGCCTCGTACGCGCGGCTGCTCGACGGGACGTACGGGCTGCCGCACCGTGCCGCCGGGCTCGCCGCCGCCGACGGCGGACCGCCCGCACGCGCCCCCTTCACCCGCGAGACGCCCCCGGCCGTCACCGGCACCACGCCCCCGGTCACCGCGCCCGGCGCGACGACCTCCGGCACGGGCACCGTCACCTCCGCCTCACCCGCGGGACCGGCCCCCGAACCCGCGTCCGCGCCGTCCGCCCCG
This sequence comes from Streptomyces sp. HNM0574, assembly GCF_012726235.1. Lineage (GTDB taxonomy): Bacteria > Actinomycetota > Actinomycetes > Streptomycetales > Streptomycetaceae > Streptomyces. The sequence continues at coordinate 188,937 of NZ_JAASAH010000012.1, read as the reverse complement.
GCGGCCGGCGGAGCCGAGGCCGGGGAGCTGCCCCGGGTGGAGATCGCGCTCCCGGACATCGCCGGCGACGAACGCCTCGACCCGCGGCACCGCGAGGTCGCCGCTCGGCTCGGCTACGCCGCCAGCTACGCCGTCCCGCTCGGCGCCGGTACCGAGGCGGCACCGCGCGCGGGCGCCGCCGTCTGGCTCTACGACGAGCCCGCCGAACCCACCGCCGCGCAGCGGCACCTGCTCACCCTCTACCTGCGCTGCGCCGGCCGGCACCTGGCCCGGCACGTCGAACTCGCGCGGGTGCGGGACGAGCTGGAGACGCTGGGCGAGGAGCTGCTGCCGAGCAGACTGCCGCGCGTCCCCGGGGTCGCCCTGGCCCGGCGGCGCCGGTCGGGCCCGTCCGGCGGGGGCGACTGGTACGACGTGCTGCCGCTGCCGGAGGGCGCGCTCGGGCTGACCGTCGGCGGGGTCACCGGAGGCGGACCTTCCGCCGTCGCAGCGCGGGCCAGGCTCCAGGCGTCGCTGCGCGCGTACGCGGTGATGGAGGGCGAGGACCCGGTCGCGGTGCTGTCCGACCTGGAGCTGCTGCTCCGGCTGACCGAACCGGCGCGGGCCGCGACCGCCCTGTTCGCCTACGTCGAGCCCCCGGCCCGCCGGGTCGTGATCGCCGGGGCCGGGCACTGCCCGCCGCTGCTGGTGGGGCCGCGCCGTACGGAGTTCGTGGAGACCACGCTGTCCGCGCCGCTGGGGATGCTGGCCTGCTGGGAGGCGCCCAGCGTCGAGCTGACGCTGCGGCCTGAAGAAACGCTGCTGCTGTACAGCGACGGCCTGCTGCACCGCACCGGCGAGGACACCGACCGCGCCTTCGCCCGGCTCCGCGCCGCCGCGGCCGAGGCCCCGCCCGCCGTACGGGCCGACCCGGACGCGCTCGCCGACCACGTGCTGCACGCGATGCTGCCCGCGGCCGCGTGCCCCGGCACGGACGAGGACCCGCACCCCGAGGACGTCGTCCTGCTCGCCGCCCGCTTCTGACCCCCGTCCGGGCCGGACGGCCCGCCGGCGCGGGTCCAAGGGCCCTGGCGCGGCCCCGAGCGGGCACCCGATTCCTTCCCGTATGTCGTGTATGCCGGATTCGCTCCGGAAATGTCACAGGTGCACGCCTAGGACCTGCTTCCGTACGCCCATACGATGGAAGACGGTCCAACATACGGAACAAAGGAGGAGGCTCCTCGTGGCAGAAGCGGCCGAAGAACAGCCGGTACAGCAGCGGAAGAACGGCCTGTACCCGGGCGTCTCCGACGAGCTCGCCGAGAACATGCGCAGCGGCTGGGCCGACACGGAGCTGACCGACCCGGAGCCGGTCCCGCAGGCCGGGCACACCGCCGACCGCCGCGCCCGGCTCTCCGCCCGCTTCCCCGGCGAGCGTCTGGTGATCCCCGCGGGCAACCTCAAGACCCGCTCGAACGACACCGAGTACCGCTTCCGCTCCTCCGTCGAGTACGCGTACCTCACCGGTGACCAGACCGAGGACGGCGTGCTCGTCCTGGAGCCCCGCGCCGACGGCGAGGGCCACGACGCCACGCTCTACCTGCTGCCCCGCTCCAACCGCGAGAACGGCGAGTTCTGGCTGGACGGCCAGGGCGAGCTGTGGGTCGGCCGCCGGTACAGCCTCGCCGAGGCCGCGCGCGTGTACGGCCTGCCCTGCGCCGACGTCCGCGAGGTCGAGGGCGCGCTGCGCCGGGCGAGCGGCCCTGCCCGGGTCGTCCGCAGTTACGACGCGGGCGTCGAGGCGGCGCTCCGCGACAAGGTGACCGCCGAGCGCGACGAGGAGCTCCAGACCTTCCTCTCCGAGATGCGCCTGGTGAAGGACGCGTTCGAGATCGGCGAGCTGGAGGCGGCCTGCACCTCCACGGCCCGCGGCTTCGAGGACGTCGTGAAGGTCCTCGACAAGGCCGAGGCCACCTCCGAGCGCTACATCGAGGGCACCTTCTTCCTCCGCGCGCGCGTCGAGGGCAACGACGTCGGCTACGGCTCCATCTGCGCCGCCGGGCCGCACGCCACCACCCTGCACTGGGTCCGCAACGACGGCGCCGTCCGCTCCGGCGAGCTGCTGCTGCTCGACGCCGGCGTGGAGACGAACACCCTCTACACCGCGGACGTCACCCGCACCCTGCCGATCAACGGCCGCTTCGACGACCTCCAGCGGAAGATCTACGACGCGGTGTACGAGGCCCAGGAGGCGGGCATCGCGGCGGTCAAGCCGGGCGCCAAGTACCTCGACTTCCACCACGCGGCGCAGCGCGTCCTGGCGACGAAGCTCGTCGAGTGGGGCCTGCTCGACGGCCCGGTGGAGAAGGTGCTGGAGCTGGGCCTCCAGCGCCGCTGGACGCTGCACGGCACCGGCCACATGCTCGGCATGGACGTGCACGACTGCGCCACCGCCCGCCGCGAGACGTACGCGGACGGCACGCTGGAGCCCGGCATGTGCCTGACCGTCGAGCCCGGCCTCTACTTCCAGGCGGACGACCTGACCGTCCCCGAGGAGTACCGGGGCATCGGCGTCCGCATCGAGGACGACATCCTCGTGACGGAGGACGGCAACCGGAACCTCTCGGCCGCGCTGCCCCGCACCAGCACCGACGTCGAGAACTGGATGGCCCGGCTCAAGGGCTGACCCGGCCGCATCCGCACACGGGGCCGTCTCCCCTCTGCCCGTCGCGGCGGAGGGGAGACGGCTGTGCGGGCCGGGGGACGCGGTCCTGACGCGGGTCGGCACAACTCGCTTTCATAACGGTCAGGTCCGGAATCGGCGGCATTGCGTAACCTGCAAGTGCCTGTCGCAGACAAGGAAAAGAGCGCACGTTGACCACATCTCGGTTCCGGCCAGGGCTGCTGTCAGCGTTCCCTTTCCTCGCCATGGCGGCCGTCGCGGCCGTCGACGTCACCGCCGGCCCCGGGGTCGGTTTCCTGCCGATGATGGCGCTCGGCCCGGCCTTCGCCGGACTCATCGGCTCGGCCCGGCGCACCGCGCTGATCGGCGTCCTCGCGCTCGTCCTCTCCTTCACGCTGACCTTCTACAACGAGCAACTCGGCGAGCGCCGCGGCTACACGACGATGATCTCCGTCGCGGGGGTGGCCATCGCCGGTGTGGTGGCCTGCTCGATCCGGCAGCGGCGCGAGGCCGAACTCGCCAGCGTCCGCTCCATCGCCGAGGCAGCCCAGCGCGTGCTGCTGCGCCCCGTACCGCGCAGCGCGGGCCATCTGCGCGCCGCCGTCTCCTACACCTCGGCCGTCGCCGAGGCGCGGATCGGCGGTGACCTGTACGAGGTGGTGACCTCGCCCGCCGGGGTCCGCGTGATCATGGGCGATGTGCAGGGCAAGGGCCTGGAGGCGGTGGAGACGGCCGCGATCGTGCTCGGCGCCTTCCGCGAGGCCGCGTACGACGAGCCCGATCTCGTCGCCGTCGGCGAGCGGCTGGAGCGGGCGCTCGACCGGCACCTGCTGGGCGAGAAGTTCGTGACCGCCGTCCTCGCCGAGGTGCGCGAGCGCGACCGTGCCACGCTCCTCAACTTCGGCCATCCCGCGCCGCTCGTCATCCGCCCCGACGGGACGGTGCACTTCGCCGAACCGCCGGAGCGCGCCCTGCCGCTCGGCCTCGGCATCCACGGCACCGCCTCGCCGCAGCCGCACCGCGTCCCCTTCGTCCCCGGCGACCAGCTGCTCTTCTACACCGACGGCGTCAGCGAGGCCAGGGACGACGCCGGGCGCTTCTACCCGCTCGACGAACGCGGCGACCTGCTCAAGGACCCCGACCCGGACGCGGCGCTCACCGCCGTACGGCAGGACCTCAAGGAGCACGCGGGCGGACCGCTGCACGACGACGCGGCGATGCTGCTGCTCCGCTACCGCGACGGGTGACGGACCCCGCCAACCCCGTTGCAAAAGCTCACCATTGGGACATCCCGGCGCCGGACATGCGAGAGCCCCGGCAGGGAGCGGCGGCAGTGGCCGCTGTGCGCGGGGCGTGCGGGGGGGGCGACGGGCAGCCGGGGCGGTCAGCCGGCCTTCAGCAGTTCCGCGTCGCGGTCGAACCTGGCGGAGCCGCGGGGCGCGCCGGGCGCCGGGTTCCCGTGCTCCTCCTGCCACTTGAGCGTCTTGGCGAAGCTGATCACGGCGCCGCCGCGGCCGGGGCGGTTGCGCACCCGTACCGAGTCGGCGAGCGACTCGATCATGAACAGCCCGCGTCCCGCCTCGGCTTCGGTGTCCGCGACGGCCGTGCCCTCGGCGACGCCCCGGGGCGTGCGCCGCACGGCGCGTGAGAACCCGGGCCCGCTGTCGGCCACTTCGATGCGGCACTCGTCACCGTCGAGATACGCGGTCACACAGAACGTCTCAGACCGGGCGCCGACGCCGTGCTCCACCGCGTTGGCACACGCCTCGGTGAGCGCGACGGACAACTCGTAGGAAATATCCCGGTCCACCCCCGCCGTCTCCATCGCCCCGAGGAGGAGCCTGCGGGCCAGCGGCACGCTGGCAACCTCGCGCCGCAGCTGGAGACACCACCACATGCTCATGCTCAACCCTCCAACAGGACGGGGCTCGACGGTTGGCCCTCGGGGCCGCCCCGGCCGCATTGATACCTATTGCCGAGGTGGGCGGTCACTACGCACGTCAGACATGCGATGCCGTCCATTCGGACCAGACATGTCCGGCATGGCGTGACGAGATCTGGACACAGTCTGGACACGGGGCCGGGGCGAGGGGTCCCGGCATGCCCGCACCCTGCCGTATGTCACGCCCCCGCGCGGTGAGATGATGGCGCGGCCATGACTGCCGGGGCGGATCTCAGACTGCTGCGGGCCGCGGTGTTCACCGCGGCCTGTGTGACGCTGTCCGCCGCCGGGCACGCGCTCGCCACCGGAGGCCAGGCGCTGCCGCTCGGTTCGCTGGTGACCGCCTCCGTCCTGGTGCTCGCCGTCGCCGTGCCGCTGGCCGGACGCGAACGCTCCCTCCCCGGCATCGCCGCGCTGCTCACGGTCGGGCAGCTCGCGCTGCACACCGTCTTCTCCTGCGGCCAACAGGCCGTGCCGCGCGGCCCGCAGGGCGGGAGCGGCGAGAGCCGCGAGATCTTCGGACTGGCCCGGCAGCTGCTGTGCAACGAGCACGCGCGCGGCCCGCTGACCGAGGCCGAGGCACGCCGGGTCGTCTCCGACGCGGGCCTCTCGCCGAGTGCGGCGGCCGGTTCCGGTTCGGGTTCCGGTTCGGGCGGAGGGCTCGATTCCGCGAGCGCCGCCGGTGGTTACGGCGCGCACGGCGGCCACGGCGCCGCCGACGCGCTCGCCGCCGGCGACCCGCTCGCCTGCCTCCGGCACGCGGCGCACGCCGCACTCTCCCTGCTCGACGTGCCGATGCTGGCCGGTCACGTCCTCGCGGCGCTGGTGCTCGGCTGGCTGCTGCGGCGCGGGGAGTCCGCGCTGTGGCGGCTGTTGCGGCTCTCGGCCCGCTCGGCCGCGGTCACCTCGGCCGCCGAACTGCTCCCCGTCGGCGCGCTGCGCCGCGCGCTGGCGTACGTACGGGCGCTGTGCGCCGGGCTGTTCCCGGCCGCGCCGCCGCGCCGGGCCACCGTGCGCGCGGGCGAGGCCACCGCGCCCCGGCCCGTTCTCCTGCAGCACGCCGTGCACCGGCGCGGTCCGCCGCGGCGGACGGATCACCGGGCGGGCTCCGCAAGCGCGGAACTCGCCCTCGCGGCCTGACGCACCGCGCCGCCGGACGGCGGTGACGTGCGCGGCCGCGGCGCACCGCGAGCACCCCGGACCCCCCGTACGCGGACGACGACCGCGTACCCGTCCGTCGTGCCCGCCCGGACGCGCTCCCGCGTCCGGTTCGGGTTCCGGTTCGGCCTCCGAAGTCGCCGGGTGACCCCGGCGGTGCGTCCCGTCTTCCGTCCGTACCGCCTACTGCCGTCAGGAGCAGAACCGATGATGATCAGGCAGAAGTTCACCACCCGCCGCCGTACCGCGGCCGTCGGCGCGTTCGCCGCCGGTGCCGTTCTCCTGTGCGCCGCTCCGGCCTTCGCGCACGTGACCGTCGACCCGGAGGAGGCCGAGCAGGGCGGCTTCGCCACCGTCGACTTCAAGGTCCCGAACGAGCGGGACGACGCCTCGACGACGAAGGTCGAGGTCAACTTCCCCACCGACCAGCCGCTCGCCTCGGTGATGCCGCAGCCCGTGCCGGGCTGGGACGTGAAGGTCACCAAGTCGAAGCTGGACAAGCCGCTGGAGTCGCACGGCGAGAAGATCACCGAGGCCGTCACGAAGATCACCTGGAGCGGCGGGAAGATCGGGCCCGGCGAGTTCCAGCAGTTCCCCGTGTCGATGGGCGCGCTGCCGCACGACGCGGACGTGATGGCGTTCAAGGCCCTCCAGACGTACGACAACGACGAGGTCGTGCGCTGGATCGAGGAGCCGGAGAAGGGCAAGCCCGAGCCCGAGAGCCCGGCCCCCGTGCTCCACCTCACCCCCGCCGGGGACTCCGCGCACGGCGGGGCCGCCGCGGCCGGTGAACAGCAGAACTCCGGCGACGGCGAGCAGTCCGCCGCCGGTTCCGGGGGCGGGACCGACACCACCGCGCGGGTGCTCGGCGGCGCCGGCATCGCCGTCGGCGTCGCGGGCGTGGCCTTCGGCCTCACGGCCGGGCGCCGCCGCGCCGCGCAGACCTCGTCCTCGACCTGACCCCCACCGCGGGCGGGCGCGCCCGCGCCCGGGCAACGCGGCCTCCCCGTACGAGCCTTCACGGCCGTACGGGGGCCGCGGGCCCGGGCCGTGGCGCGCCCCGCCCGCAGCCCGTGACCATCTGGGAGAAAGCCACCACCCCATGCGAAAGCCCAAGACCCCCGTCGCCCTCGCCCTCGTCGCGGCCGCGGCCCTCACGCTGTCCGCCTGCTCCGGTTCCGGTTCGGATTCCGGTTCCGAGGACGGGCCGGCCGCCAGCGTCGAGCCGCAGAAGAAGGGCGGCGCGGTCCTCGACTCGCCCTTCGAGAAGCCGGACTTGAAGCTCACCGACACGAAGGGCGAGTCGTACGACCTGGCCGAGGAGACCAAGGGCAAGCCGGTGCTCCTCTACTTCGGGTACACCAACTGCCCGGACATCTGCCCGCTCACGATGAGCAACATCGCCGTCGCGAAGTCCAAGCTCAGCAAGGCCGAGCAGGACGAGCTGGAGGTCGTGTTCGTCACCACCGACCCCGAGCGCGACACCCCGAAGCAGCTGGGCGAGTGGCTGCGCGGCCAGGACCCGTCCTTCACCGGCCTGACCGGTGACTTCAAGACCATCCAGAAGGCCGCGCGGAGCGTCGGCGTCAGCGTCGAGCCGAGCTACGAGAAGAAGAACGGGGACATCGTCTCCTCGCACGGGTCGCAGCTCCTCGCCTTCTCGCCGAAGGACGACAAGGCCCACGTCCTCTACACCGAGGGCAACAGCACGCCGGAGGTCCTGGAGAAGGAACTCCCGAAGATCATCAAGGGACAGAAGCCATGAGCAGCACCCGCCCGAGCAACCCCTCCGGCACCGCCCGTCGCGGCCTCCTCCGGCGCGGAACGCTCGCTTCCGTCGCGCTCGCGCTGACCGGCCCGCTCGCCCTCGGCGCCTGCGCGTCCGAGGCGGAGCCCGAACTGAAGGTCAGCGGCGCGTACATGCCGCAGCCGATCATGGACACCATGGCCGGCGGCTTCCTCACCGTGCGCAACGACGGCGACGAGGCGGACGAACTCACCTCCGTCACCGCGGACTTCGCGAAGAAGGCCGAGATGCACGAGACCGTGGGCCAGACGATGCAGCGCGTGAAGTCGCTGCCCGTCCCGGCGCACGGCAAGCTGAAGCTGGCGCGCGGCGGCAACCACCTGATGTTCCACGACCTGGCGAAGAAGCCGGAAGAGGGCGAGAAGGTGCGCATCACGCTGCACTTCGAGAAGTCGGGCCCGGTGAAGGTCACCGTCCCGGTGAAGGCCGCCAACCACCAGCCGGAGAAGTGAGGGACTGACACGTGCTGCCGACCGCCACCGCCCCGCGCCGCCCGTTCCGGTTCCGGTTCCGCCTCCGGTCCGGGACCCGGGCGCTTCCCGCCGTGCTGTGCGCCGCGCTGCTCTGCGTCCTCGGCGCCGCCGCGCCCGCGTCCGCGCACGCCGCGCTGACGGACAGCAACCCGGCGGAGAACTCGGTGGTCGACAGCGCTCCCCGGCAGGTCGTCCTCTCCTTCTCCGAGGGCGTCTCGATGTCCGACGGCTCGCTCCGCGTCCTCGGCCCGGACGGTGAACGCGTCGACACCGGCAAGGTCAGGGACGCCGGCGCGGAGGGCGGCGGCGGGGCGGCCGCGAAGCGGGCCACGGGGCTCAAGTCCGGCCTGGGCAAGGGCACCTACACCGTCGCCTGGCAGGCCGTCTCGGCCGACAGCCACCCCGTCTCGGGCGCCTTCACCTTCTCCATCGGCGCCCCGTCGAAGACCTCGGCCAAGGTGCCCGAGCAGACGGCAGGACCGGGGCCGGGCGGCGGCGCCGTCGGCAGCCTGTACGAGGTCGGCAGGTACGCCGCCTACGCGGGCTTCGTGCTGCTCGTCGGCGGCGCCCTGTTCGCGCTCGCCTGCCGTCCGCGCGGCGGCGCCGAGCGCCCGGTGCGGCGCGTCGTCGTCACCGGCTGGGTGACGCTGGCCGCCGCCACGCTCGCGCTGCTGCTGCTCCGCACCCCGTACACCGGGTCGGGACGGTTCGCGGACGTGCTCGACCTCGGCGGGCTGCGGGACGTGCTCGGCACCAAGCCCGGCATCGCCCTCGCCGCCCGGCTGCTGCTGCTCGGCGCCGCGGCCCTCTGCCTCCCGCTGCTGTTCAAGGCACGGACGGGCCGTGCCCTCGGACTGTGGTCGGCAGGCGGCGTCGTGGCGCTCGGACTCGCGGCGACCTGGGCCGCCGCCGAGCACGCCTCGACCGGCATCCAGCCCTGGCTCGCCATGCCCATGGACGTGGTGCACCTGCTGGCCATGGCCGCCTGGCTCGGCGGCCTCGTCGCCCTGCTGACGGCCCTGACCTGGGGCCCGCCGGTGGAGAGCGCCTCCGTACGGCGGTTCTCCGGCTACGCCTTCTGGAGCGTGGCGGCGCTCGCGGCGACGGGCATCTACCAGTCCTGGCGCCAGGTCGGCTCCTGGGACGCGCTGACCGGGACCTCGTACGGGCGGCTCCTGCTGGTCAAGGTCGGCATCGTCGCCGTCCTCCTGCTCGTCGCCCGCGCCTCCCGCCGCTGGACCTCCCGCCTCGCCGACCCCTCGGCCCCGGTCCCCGCCCCGTCCCCGGCGGCGGACGCCGAACCGGCCCAGCTGAGCACAGCGACAGCGACGACGTCCGGCCCGGCACGCACCGCCGCGACCGAAACGGAACCCGAACTCGCCGACGGCACCGCCCCGTTGGACCCCGACCCCGTGCGGGCCGCGCAGCTCGCGCGGCAGCGGGCCGCCGCCGACGACGCCCGGCGGCGCAGGCAGCGGGACGCCGATCCGGAACGCAGCGGGCTGCGCCGCTCGGTGCTCGTCGAGGCGGGCATCGCCGTCGTCCTGCTCGCCGTGACGACGGCGCTCACCGGCACCGAACCCGCCCGCACCGAGGCCGCCGCCGGCGACGGCGCGTCCGGCCCGGCCGCGCACGAGCACGCCGGGCGGACCGAGTGGCCGGTCCGGATCGCCTTCGACACCGGCGGCCCGGACGGCAAGGGGACGGCCGCGCTCCGGCTCACCCCCGGCCGCACCGGCGACAACACCCTGCGCCTCACGGCCACCGCGCCGGACGGCAGCCCCGTGGACGCGCCCGAGGTGAAGATCGCGTTCACCCTCCCCGCGAAGGACATCGGCCCGCTGCCCGTCACGCCCGAACCCGTACCGGGGCGCGAGGGCGAGTGGCGTGCCGAGGACGTCCAGCTCCCGCTGCCCGGAACGTGGAAGGCGGCGGTCACCGTCCGCACGTCCGACATCGACCAGGTGACCGAGACCCGCACCGTCCACATCGGCTGACCAGGCCGCCCACGCCCACCCGCCCCGCGCACGAGAACCGGACCGTCATGACACAGCAGGACCAGGACCCCGCAGCCCGAACCGTCACCCGCCGCCGCCTGCTCGGCACCGTCGGCGCGGCCGGCGCGGGCGGCCTCGCGCTGGGCGCCGCCGGCGGCGCGGGCGCGTACGCCGCGACGCGGGACGAGCCGACGGCGCTGACCACCCTGGGCTCGTCCCGCGTCCCCTTCCACGGCACCCACCAGGCGGGCATCCTCACGCCGCAGCAGGCGCACGGACACCTGCTCGCCTTCGACCTGAAGCCGGACGCGGGCCGCAAGGAAGCCGCCGCGCTGCTGCGCCGCTGGTCGCGCACGGCGCGCGAGCTGATGGCGGGCGAGCCGCCCGCCGAGGACACCGGCGTCGCCCTGGACGCGGGCCCGTCCTCGCTGACCGTCACCTTCGGCTTCGGGCACGGCTTCTTCTCCCGCACCGGGCTCACCGCACAGCGCCCGCGCGAACTCGCGCCGCTCCCCCGGTTCTCCGCCGACGCGCTCGATACGGACCGCTCCGACGGCGACCTGTGGATCCAGATCGGCGCCGACGACGCGCTCGTCGCCTTCCACGCCCTGCGCGCCCTCCAGCGGCAGGCCGCCGACTCCCCGGCAGCCCGGCTGCGCTGGCAGATGAGCGGCTTCAACCGCTCCCCCGGCGCCACCGCGAAGCCGATGACCGTCCGGAACCTCATGGGCCAGGTCGACGGCACCAACAACCCGAAGCCCGCCGAACCCGACTTCGACCGGCGGGTGTTCGTGCCGGAGAACGGCACCCCGGAGTGGATGGCGCACGGCTCCTACGCCGTCGTCCGCCGCATCCGGATGCTGCTGGACGACTGGGAGGGCCACGGCCTCGCCGAGCAGGAGAAGGTCATCGGACGCCGGAAGTCCGACGGCGCCCCGCTCAGCGGCGGCGGCGAACACACCGAGCCCGACCTGGAGAAGACCGGCAAGGACGGCGAACTGCTCATCGCGGCCGACGCGCACGTCCGCGTCACCTCGCCGGACACCAACGGCGGCGCCGCGATGCTGCGCCGCCCGTACTCGTACCACGACGGCTTCCGCGAGGACGGGGCGCCGGACGCCGGGCTGCTGTTCATCGCCTGGCAGGCGGACCCGCTGCGCGGCTTCGTCCCCGTCCAGCGGAAGCTCGACCGCGGCGACGCGCTCTCCCGCTTCATCCGGCACGAGTCCAGCGCCCTGTTCGCCGTCCCCGGCGGCCCGGCCGAGGGCGAGTACGTGGGCCAGCGCCTGCTGGAGAGCTGACCGGGCCGCCGCCGGGCTCACTCCCGGCCGGTGACGTCCCGGCCCAGCCAGGCCGCGAGCCGCCCGTACGCGTCCGTGCCCTCCGGGGCCTCCCGCACCGGGCCGAACGGCACCCCGGGCCCGCGCCGCTCGGCGGGGACCATGGTGCGGGTCAACTCCAGGACGTGCGCGGCCAGTTCCTGCTCGGGCAGCGGTCCGGCGCCGATCGCCCGCGCCAGGTCCCAGGCGTGCGCGAGGGACTCCATCACCGCGCCGGCCAGCACCCCGCGGCCCGGCACCGTCCCCCACGGCACCGCGAAGGGGCGCTCCAGCTTCGCCCCGTCCGACCAGGCCGCGACGAACCGAGAGCGGCCCTCCTCGTACAGCGCGGGCCAGCCGTCGTCGGGCACCTCACGCACGGCGAAGGACCGGTCCTCGCCGGGGCCGCCCTCGCCGACCCCGGCCAGCCCGTGCGTCGAGCCGACGACGTGGCCGAGCAGGTCGCGGACGGCGAAGTCCGCGCACGGGGTCGGGTCCCCGAGCTGCTCCGGGCGCACCTCGGCGATCACCCCGGCCAGCACGTCGGCGGCCCGCGCGTACAGCTCACGCGGGTCGCCGACGGGCGTGTGCGCTTCGGTGGATGTGGTGGTCATGGCGGACTTCCTCTCTGCCGCGCGTTCCCGCGCCGTGTACGGACAGCCCGCACTCTCCCCGGAAAACCCGACACCCGCCGTCATGATTTCCGAACCCTCGCGGCAGGCTGGGGAGATGAAGGCCGACCGACTGCTCTCGATCCTGCTGCTGCTCCAGACCCGCGGCCGCGTCCCCGCCGAGGAACTCGCCCGCCGCCTGGAGGTCTCGGCCCGCACCATCCACCGCGACGTCGAGGCGCTCTCCACCGCCGGCGTCCCCGTCTACGCCGAACGCGGCCGGAACGGCGGCATCGCCCTGCTCCCCGGCTACCGCACCGACGTCACCGGACTCACCGCCGACGAGGCCCGCGCCCTGTTCGTGCTGCACACGACGGGCAGCACGCACTCCGCGCTCGGCCTGGACGACGCGCTCGGCTCGGCCCTGCGCAAGGTGATGGCCGCGCTGCCCGCACCGCACCGCCCCGCGGCCGAACTCACCAGCAGGCGCATCCTGGTGGACCCGGGACGCTGGCGCGCGGGCGAGCCCGCCGCCGTCGACCTGGACACCCTGCACCCCGCCGTCCTCGCCGACCGCAGGCTGCGCATCCGCTACCGGCACAGCGGCGAGACGGAGACGCACCGGTACACCGTCGACCCGTACGGGCTCGTCGCCAAGGCCGGCGTCTGGTACCTCGTCGCCGACCGGCGCGGCGCCCCGCAGCTGTTCCGCGCCGACCGGATCTCCTCCGTCACCGTCACCGGCGACCCCGTACGGCGGCGGCGCGGCGTCGAACTCGCCGACGCCTGGGAGGCCTTGCGCCGCCGCGTCGAGGAACCGCCCTCCGGGATCACGCTCCGGGTACGCGTCCGCCGCACCCGCCTCGACCTTTTCGTCCGCCTCGCCGGCCCGCTGATCGCCCCGGAACAGGACGGGGACGCGCCGGACGACGGCGGGGAGTGGGTACCGCTGCGGCTCCGGCTGCCCGCACTCGGCGCGGTACGCCAACTGCTCCAGTTCGGCATCGAGTTGGAGATCCTCGAACCGGAGGAGGCCCGGGACAGGATGGCCGCCGAGGCGGCCGCGGTCACCGCCCTGTACGCGGGCGGCACAGAGCAGGACTAGGGACGGTCCGGGAGTTCGCGCTCCGCGCCCGCGACGACCGCGGTGCAGATGTCCCGCAACTGCCGTACCTGCTCGGGCGTCAGGTGGTCGAAGAGCGCGGCCCGCGCCTGCGCCACATGGCCCGGAGCCGTCGCCTCCAGTTCGGCGAGGCCGGTGTCGGTGAGGGTGGCCAGGGTGGTGCGGTGGTCACCGGAGTGGCGGCCCCGCCGCACCCAGCCCTTGACCTCCAGCTTCGCCACCGCGTGCGAGAGCCGGCTCGGGGATGAGCGGGTGCGCCGGGCCAGGTCCGTCATGGTCAGCGTCCGCTCGTCCGCCTCGGAGAGCATCGCCAGGATCAGGTAGTACGCGTGCGGCATGCCGGCGTCGCGCTGCAACTGCCGGTCCAGCGCCTCCCGTACGCGCTGCGAGGCGCCGAGGAACGCGCGCCACGCCTCCTGCTCCACGTCGTCCAGCCACCGCACCTCAGCCATGCGCCCCAGCCTACGAGGGGAAGGCGGCGGTGCGGGGAAGGTGACCGGACGTCCACACCTCAGTGCGCGAGGAGCTTCTCCAGGGTGACGGCGATGCCGTCCGCGTTGTTGCTCTCCGTCACCTCGTCGGCGACGGCGAGGAGTTCGCGGTGCGCGTTGGCCATCGCCACACCGTGCGCGGCCCAGTCGAACATGGGCACGTCGTTCGGCATGTCACCGAAGGCGATGGTGTCCGCCGCCTTCGCGCCCAGCCGCCGCGCGGCCAGCGACAGCCCGCGCGCCTTGCTCAGCCCGAGCGGCAGCAGCTCGACGATGCCGGGACCGGCCATCGTCACGCCGACCGCGTCACCGACGGCGGCCCGCGCCACCTCGGTCAGCTCGTCGTCGCTCAGCTCCGCATGCTGCAGGTACAGCTTGTTGACGGGCTCGGCCCACAGGTCGGACTCGTCGGTGAACGGCACCGTGGGCAGCGGGCCCTCCTGCGCGCGGTAGCCGGGGCCGACGACGACGGCGCCGTCCAGCCCGTCCCGGGAGGCGGCGAGCGCCAGCGGGCCCGTCTCCTCCTCGATCCGCCGCACCGCGTTCCGCGCCAGCCGCCGGTCCAGCGTCAGCGAGGTCAACAGCCGCCGCTCGCCCGCGTCGTACACCTGCGAGCCCTGCCCGCAGACGGCCAGGCCCCGGTACCCCAGGTCCTCCAGTATGTGCTTCGTCCACGGCACGGCACGGCCGGTGACCACGATGTGTGCGGCACCCAGGGCGCAGGCCGAATCCAGCGCCGCGCGGGTGCGCTGCGAGACGCTGTGGTCGTCGCGCAGCAGCGTCCCGTCGAGGTCGGTGGCGATCAGCCGGTACGGGAAGGCGGTCGGCGAGCCCGTCACCGGGCCACCGGCTCCAGCACCTCGCGGCCGCCCAGGTACGGACGCAGCACCTCGGGCACCCGGACCGAACCGTCGGCCAGCTGGTGGTTCTCCAGGATGGCGACGATGGTGCGCGGCACGGCGCACAGCGTGCCGTTGAGGGTGGCCAGCGGGCGCACCCGCTTGCCCTCGCGCATCCGGATGGACAGCCGGCGGGACTGGAACTCGGTGCAGTCCGAAGTGGACGTCAGCTCGCGGTACTTGCCCTGGGTGGGGATCCACGCCTCGCAGTCGAACTTCCGCGCGGCGGAGGAGCCGAGGTCGCCCGTGGCCACGTCGATGACCTGGAAGGGGAGTTCGAGCGCGGTGAGCCACTCCTTCTCCCACTGCAGCAGCCGCTGGTGCTCCGCCTCGGTGTCCTCCGGCGCGACGTAGGAGAACATCTCCACCTTGTCGAACTGGTGGACGCGGAAGATGCCCCGGGTGTCCTTGCCGTACGAGCCGGCCTCGCGGCGGAAGCAGGGCGAGAACGCCGCGTACCGCAGCGGGAGTTGGTCGGCCTCCAGGATCTCGTCCATGTGGTACCCGGCGAGCGGGACCTCGGAGGTGCCGACGAGGTACAGCTCGTCCTTGTCCAGGTGGTAGACGTCCTGCGCGGCCTGGCCGAGGAAGCCGGTGCCCGCCATGGCCTGCGGCTTCACCAGCGCGGGCGTGAGCATCGGCGTGAAGCCGGCCGCCGTGGCACGCGCGATGGAGGCGTTGACCAGCGCGAGCTCCAGCAGGGCGCCGACGCCGGTGAGGTAGTAGAAGCGCGATCCGGAGACCTTCGCGCCGCGCTCGACGTCGATGGCGCCGAGCAGCTGGCCGAGCTCCAGGTGGTCCCGGGGCTCGAAGCCCTCGGCGGCGAAGTCGCGCGGCTGCCCGATGGTCTCGCGGACGGTGAAGTCGTCCTCGCCGCCGACCGGGACGTCGGGGTGCACGAGGTTGGCCAGGCGGCCGAGGAGCTGCTGGGTCTCCTCGGCGGCGGCGTCCTGCTCGGCGTCGGCGGCCTTCACGGCGGCGGACAGCTCGCCGGCCTTCCGGAGCAGCTCGGCCTTCTCCTCCCCCTCTGCCTTGGGGATGAGCTTGCCCAGCTGCTTCTGCTCGGAGCGCAGCTCGTCGAAGCGGACGCTGGACGACCTCCGCCGCTCATCGGCGGAGAGCAGCTCGTCGACGATGCCGACGTCCTCTCCACGGGCGCGCTGGGACGCGCGCACACGGTCGGGGTCCTCACGGAGCAGGCGAAGGTCAATCACCGGGCCAGGGTACCGGTGGCCGCCCGGGCCCCTCGACCCGATACCCCATGGGTTCACCTTTGTCCGGTTTGCGGGGTTACGCGTGTCGCCGTAAAGACATACGCCGGGAATGATCTCCACGTCCTCCGGCCGGCCCTCGGGGAAAACTTTCCGGAATGGAGAATTCCGCTCCGGTGAACCTCCGCGCGGGCGACTCACGGGCGACTCACGGAAGCGGCGGCTCCACCCTCTCCCGAGCCCGCTCACCGCCCGACAGGCAGACGGGGACGGGGAGTTGAGGACGGGCGCCCATCGGGGTTATCCACAGTCGGAGGACTTTCCCCAAAGTTATCCACAGGCCCTGTGCGGGCCCTGTGGATACCGGAGAAGCGCGTTCCGCCGGAATCGCGGAAGCGGTGGAATTCCCGGAGTACACCTCGGATTCCCACTCATTCGAGCGGGATTGACTCACCCCAAAGAGTTGATCAACGGAATTGATCTGACGTGACCGGAAGCGGGGCACTGTGGACGCACCCGGGGTCTCCATGCGGCTATGTCGACAGTGTCCGGATTCCCGTGTCGACTTATGCACAGGCCCTGAGCAACCCCTGTGGATAACCCTGTGGACTTCCCCACAGCCCCGCGCCGACCTGGGACGCGCGCCCGCTCCCCGGCCGGCGCCGGCTCAGGCCCTGCCGTCGAGGCAGCGGGACAGCCAGTCGGCCGCCGCCACGAACTCGCCGTCCGTCGTCCCGGGACGCAGGCTCGGCGCCACCTCGTCCGCGCGCGGGTACGAGCCGAGGAAACGCACCTCGCGGCAGGCCCGCTTCAGACCCATCAGCACGTCACCGACCCGCCGGTCCTGCACATGACCCTCGCAGTCGACCGAGAAGCAGTACCGCCCGATGCCCTCGCCCGTCGGCCGGGACTCGATCCGCATCATGTTCACCCCGCGCGAGGAGTACTCCTGGAGTACCTCCAGCAGCGCACCGGGATGGTCCTCGCGCAGCCAGAACACCACCGAGGTCTTGTCCGCACCGGTCGGCGCCGCCGGCCGCGCGGGACGGCCGACCAGGACGAAGCGGGTCACCGCGTTCTCCGCGTCGTGGATGTCCGTCACCAGCGGCTCAAGACCGTACGTCGACGCCGCGAACTCGCCCGCGAACGCCCCGTCGAACCGGCCCTCCTGTACCAGCCGCGCACCGTCCGCGTTGGAGGCCGCCGACTCCCACAGCGCGTCGGGCAGGTGCTCCGCCGTCCAGCGCCGCACCTGCGGCTGCGCGACCGGGTGCCCCGTCACCGTCTTGACCTCGTCCAGCGTCGTGCCGGGGCGGACGAGCAGGGCGAAGGCGATGGGGAGCAGCACCTCGCGGTAGATCATCAGCGGCTTGCCGCGGGCCAGTTCGTCGAGCGTCGCGGTGACGCCGCCCTCGACGGAGTTCTCGATGGGCACGAGCGCGGCCGCGGCCTCCTCGTTCCGTACGGCGTCCAGCGCGGTGGGCACCGACACCATCGGGACCAGTTCGCGGGTGGCGGTCTCGGGGAGCGTACGGAGGGCGGCCTCGGTGAACGTGCCCTCGGGGCCCAGGTAGGTATAGCGGCTCGCAGGTGACATGCCGCCACGGTAGTCGCCCGCGCCCCGCGCCGACGGGGCGTCTTGCCCGCTGGGCGCACGCTCCGGAAGCGGCTCGGGCGGCACCGCTTGACAGCAGTTGTAGGATGACTGGGCAACCGGATGAATCGTGACGTGGGGAAAGAGGAGACCGACAATGGCGCTGCGCGCGGCGGGACGGCAGTCCCTGGTGGACACCGTGGTCGCCGAACTGCGTGAGCACCTCACCTCCGGCGAATGGGCCGTCGGCGAGCGCATCCCCACCGAGCACGCGCTCGCGGAACAGCTCCAGGTCGGCCGCAACACCGTCCGCGAGGCCGTACGCGTCCTGGTGCACGCCGGGATGCTGCGCTCCCGCCAGGGCGAGGGCACCTTCGTCGTCTCCTGCGCCGACCCCGCCGCGATCATGCGGGGCGTGCAGCGCGCCGGGATCAGGGACGTGCTGGAGCTGCGCATCGCCCTGGAGGCCGAGGGCGCCCGGCTCGCCGCCACCCGGCACGACGCCGACGACCTCGCCCGCATGCGCGCCGCGCTGGCCGCCCAGTCCGGGCTCGTCGACCAGCACGAGCTGTACGCCGAGTACGACGTCGAGTTCCACACCGCCGTGGTCGACGCCGCGCACAACGTCGCGCTCAGCGCCACCTACCAGTGGTTCAGCTCCTCCGTGCACGAGGCGCTGCTGGCCGGACTGAGCGACGAGCAGATGCCGTTCATCGACAGCTGTTCGCACGAGGCCGTGGTGGCGGCCATCGCCTCCGGCGACCCCGAGGCCGCCGAGCGCTCCGTACGCGAACTCCTGGACGTGCCGAAACGCGCCGTCGAAACCCTCCTCACGAACGAGAACCCCACGACGTGACCGTGACCCGAGGGTCTCGGCCTCGTACGGGGCCGCCGAACGGGGCGCCCGCCGCGGCCCGTTGAGCCCGCGGCTCCCTTGGACGCAGCGTCGCGTCACCCGTCCCGCATCACGTCACCGCACCACGTCACGTCCCGGCCGCGGCCGCGCAGACCGCGCCGCCGTCCCGGACGTGACCGCACCGACCACGTCACGGCACCGGCGAAGCACGCCGTGACCCCCGCGAGGGGCGCCCGCCGCGTCCGAGCGCGCCCCTCGCAGCACTACGGAAAGAGGCAACCGCCCGCATGTCCAGAACCGGCCCGGAAGGGCTCATAGAGGCCGAACTCATCGACGCCGAGGAGGACCTGGCGCCCAGCCGCCCCGTCGCCGAGGCCAGGAAGCGGATGCGCGCCGCGCACCCCGCGCTGGTCCTCCTCGGGATCGTGCTCGCGTCCCTCAACATGCGGGCCGCGCTCGCCGGGGTCTCCCCCGTACTGGGCGACATCGGCGACCACTTCGCGCTGACGGCCACCACCAGCAGCCTCGTCACCACCATCCCGCTGATCTTCATGGGCCTCGCCTCCCCGCTGGCGCCGCGGCTGGCGGCCCGCTGGGGCACGGAGACCGTGCTGTTCTCCGCGCTGGTGCTGCTCGCGGGCGGCATCGTGCTGCGCATCGCGCCGCCCGTCGTCGCGCTGTTCGTCGGCTGCGCCGTCGTCGGCACCGGCATCGCGCTGCTGAACGTCCTGATGCCCGGGCTCATCAAGCGGGACTTCCCCGAGCGGGCCGCCGGCATGACCGCGCTGTACTCGACGTCCATGATCCTCGGCGCGACCGTCTCCGCCGCCACCGCCGTCCCGCTGGAGCGGGCGCTCGGCGGCTGGCAGGGCTCGCTGGTCTCCTGGGCGCTGCTGGCCGCCGTCGCCGCCGTGGTCTGGCTGCCGCAGGCGCTCCTCGCCCGCCGGGGCACCGCGCACGGGCAGGCCGCCGCACGCCCCGCGCACGGCACGGCGGCGGGCGCGGGCACCGAGGGCACCCGGCTGATGCGTTCCGGACTGGCCTGGCAGGTCACGCTGTTCATGGGCGCCCAGTCGCTGATCGCGTACGTCACCATCGCGTGGATGCCGACCATCTTCACCGACCACGGCATGGACCGTGCGACGGCCGGACTGGTCTTCGCGTTCAGCACGCTGGTGCAGATGGTCGGCTCGTTCGTCGTCCCCACCCTCGCCGGACGCATGCGCGACCAGCGGCTGCTGGCCGTCGGCGTCGTCGCGCTGATGGCCTCCGGCATCGCCGGACTGCTGATCGCGCCCGTCGCCGGCGCCTGGCTCTGGGCCGCCCTCCTCGGCGTCGGCCAGGGCGGGACGCTGGGCCTGGCGCTGACGATGATGGTGCTGCGGACGCACGACGCGCACTCGGCCGCCAAGCTCTCCGGCATGGCACAGACCTGGGGCTATCTGCTCGCCGCCGTGGGCCCGTTGGCGCTCGGCGCCGTGCACGACGTCACGGGCGGCTGGACGGTGCCGATCGTGCTCATGCTCGTCGTCTGCGCCGGGCTCGTCCTGCTCGGCATCGGCGCCGGCCGCGACAAGAAGCTCCTCGCCGCGGACTGACCCCCGCTCCCCCGCAGCCCGAGGCCCGCTCCCTACCCGTACGGAGCGGGCCTCGGCCCGTCGCGGCGGCGCGCGCCGCTACTCGTCGCCCACGACCGTGAGCGTGCGCAGCTTGCGGCTCGCCAGCCAGGTTCCGCCGACGGTGACGGCCACCAGCAGGACGACGGCCGTGGTCAGCCCCACGTCGGAGGCCACCCCCGCGCCGGGGCCCGCTATCCGCTCGCCCACGGCCAGCGCCCACTGCTGCACGGACAGCGTCCGCGCACCCGAGATCAGGCTGCCGAACAGGGCCTCCCAGATCAGCGCGTAGACCAGCCCGAAGACGACGGCGTGCCGCGAGACCGTGCCCAGCAGCAGGAAGACCGCGCTGTAGCCGACGGACGCCACGGCCGCCGCGACCGCGAAGGCGACGGCGATCTGCTGACTGTTGCCGTTCAGCACGAACCCGGCGATCAGCGTCGGCACCGCCGAGAACGCGACCGTCACACCGATCGCGACGACCAGCTTGGTGCAGATGATGGTGGACCGCTTCAGCGGCTTGGACAGCAGATAGACGATCGATCCGTCGTCGATCTCCGGGCCGATCGCCCCCGTTCCGGCGATCACGCCGATCAGCGGCACCATCGTGGCCAGCGCGAAGCCGCCCAGCAGCTCCGCCGCCACCCGGTCGTCCATGCCGGTCATGGACCGTACGGCGAACGCGACGCCGACCAGCAGCAGCGGCAGCACGCACAGCAGCAGCGCGCGACGCCGCCCCAGCAGGGCGCGCCAGGTCAGCCGCGCGACCGTCGGGTCGTACGGGGAGAACCGCGAGGGGGCGGGCGCCGCGGAGGCCGGGGGCACCGCGGGTGTGGTGGGTGAGGACACGGGCGAACTCCCTTCAGGCCGCGACGAGATACGAGAAGACGCTCTCCAGGGACTCGTCCGAGGGCGAGACCGTGTAGAGCCGGATGTTGTGCTCGCGGGCGACGCGCGGGAGCAGCGTGGTGAACCCGGTGAAGTCGATCGCCTCGATCCGCAGCGCCTGTTCGCTCCAGTCCAGCTGGATGCCGGCCGTGGACGCGTCCGCGATCAGCGCGGAGGCGAGCCGGCGGTCGTCGCTGGAGCGGACGACATAGCGGTGCGGACGGTCCGTCATGAGACGGCGGATCTTGCGGAAGTCACCGCTCGCCGCGTGCCGTCCGGCGACGATCACCTCGATGTGCGAGGCGAGTTGCTCCACCTCCTCCAGGATGTGCGAGGAGAACAGCACCGTGCGGCCCTGCTCGCCCATCCTGCGCAGCAGGTCCATCAGGTGCATGCGTTGGCGCGGGTCCATCCCGTTGAACGGCTCGTCCAGCAGCAGCACGGAGGGGTGGTGGACGAGCGCGCTGGCCATCTTCACCCGCTGCCGCATGCCCTTGCTGTACGTGGAGATCTTCCGCTCCTGCGCGTGCTCCATCTCGACCGTCGCCAGCGCCTCCCGCGCCGCGGCGCGGGGGTCGGGCAGCCGGTGCAGCTGCGCGTTGGCGAGGACGAAGTCCCAGCCCGTGAGGAAGTCGTACATCCCCTCGCGCTCGGGGACGAGCCCGATCTCGCGGTAGGACTCCTCGTTCCGCCAGATCGGCCGCCCGTCGAGGGTGACGCTGCCGGTGGAGGGGGCGAGGAAGCCCGCCATCATGTTGATGAGCGTGGACTTGCCCGCGCCGTTGGGCCCCAGCAGCCCGGTGACGCCGGGGGCGATGTCCATGCTGACGTCGTTGACGGCGACGACGTTCCCGAACCAGCGGGACGCGTGGTCGATGGAGAGAACACTCATGGGCGCGGCCCATTCCTTCGAGGGGTGACGGTGGGACGGTTCCGCCGGGCGGAGGCGAGCTGAGCGGACGCGGCCGGAACGGGCCGCCGTCCGGGCGCCGGCACCCGGGCGGGGGCGGTCACAGCCCGGCCTTGCGGTAGCGGCGCAGCAGCAGCGCGAAGGTGCCGGCGATCAGCACCGCGCAGAGCGCCAGGTAGGCGGCGGTCTGCGGGCCGCTGAGGTCCGGCATCCCGGGAACGGCGGGCTCGCCGCCGAGGAACCGGGCCTGTATGCCGTCCATCAGCGAGCCGGGCGAACCCAGCCCGAGCCAGCCGATCATCTCCGGGTTGTCCTGCACCCCGGCGATCGCCTGGAGCGCGGAGACGAGGAAGTACGGGATCGTCAGCACCGCGATGATCGCGGCGACGCCGAACCCGCGGCGCGGGGTGTGCGCGGCGACGGCGATGCCGATGCCCGCGTGCAGGACGGCGAACAGGGCGCAGAACAGCAGCCCCTGGGCGAAGCCCTTCGTCTGGTCGCCGAAGTCCAGCTCCGCCAGCAGCGCCCCGATGTAGAGGATGACGACGGGGACGGCCAGGAAGACGAACAGCGCCGCGGACAGGGCCGCGTACTTCGCCCCGACGTAGTCGGCGCGGGAGACGGGCCGCGAGAAGTACAGCGGGGTGACCTTGAAGCGCAGGTCGAGCGAGACGGCCTGGGGCGCCGTCGCGGCGATGAAGATGCCGATGACGGGCTGGAGTTGGATGACGTAGTCCGTGTACCCCATGGGCAGGTCGCGGAGCTTCGTCACGACCGTGACGGCGACGACGATCGCGGCCGGCACGCACATCACCGCGAACAGGATCATCGGCAGCAGCTTCGACTTCGCCGCCCTGCCCAGTCCGTACGCGCCGCGCAGCGACTGCGCGAAGAGGGAACGGCGGGCGTAGGCCCGGCCGAGGCGCGGGCCGTCGTAGCCGCGGTAGCCGATGTTGTGGATGACGTCGTCGGCCCGCTGCCCGGGCGCGACGTCCCCGGACGGCGGCACCGTGCCGCTCTGCTGCGGGTTCTGCCGGGTCTCAGGAGGCATCGCCGCTGCCTCCCTTCTGCGCCTGCGCCGACTGGAGCTCCGGTTCCGGCACCGGCGCCCCCGCGGACCGCGGCTCGGTCTGTGCCGGGCGGGACGCTTCCCGTCCGGCGTCCGGATCCGTCCGTTCGGACGGCGGTGACTGGAACACCTCGGCGATGCGGTGCCGGCGCTGCTCCATGCGCACCAGCCCGAGGCCGAGCTCCGCCACCGTGTCGCGGACCGTGTCGTACGCGCTCTCGTCCCGCGCGTCCACCAGCACCAAGTGCCCCGCGCCGGGGGCCCGTTCGGGCTGCGCGCCGGAGCCGTCCCCGGCGCCCGGGAGGGAGAGTCCGGCGCCGGTGAGCACCTCGCGCAGAGCCGCGGTGCCGTCGGGGTGGGTGTCGGTGTCGGTCACCTCCACCGCGAGCACCGGCGTCGCCTGCGTGAACTCGGCCGTGGCGGAGGACCGCAGCAGCTTCCCGCCGTCGATGACGACCACGTGGTCGCACGTCCGCTCCAGCTCTCCGAGGAGGTGGGAGGTGACGACGACGGAGATCCCGAAGTCCGTGTGGACCCGTCGGATCAGGGCGAGCATCTCGTCCCGGCCGACGGGGTCGAGGCCGTTGGTCGGCTCGTCGAGCAGCACCAGCTGGGGGTCGTGCACGAGCGCCTGCGCGAGCTTCACCCGCTGCTTCATGCCCGTCGAGTAGCCGCCCATGGCGCGGTAACGCGATTCGTACAGACCGACGTGGCGCAGGGTGTCCGCGGTGCGCTCCCGTGCGGCCGTCGCCGGGAGGCCGGACATGCGCGCCATGTGGACGACGAACTCCGTGGCCGACACGTCGGGCGGCAGGCAGTCGTGCTCCGGCATGTAGCCGACGCGTTCCCGGATGGCCTGGCCTTCCCGGGAGACGTCCATGCCGAGGACCGAAGCGGTGCCCTCGGTCGCCGGGGCCAGGCCGAGCAGGATCTTGATCAGGGTCGATTTGCCGGCCCCGTTGGCGCCCACCAGGCCGGTCACACCCGGGGTGATGCCCACGGACAGCCGGTCCAGCGCGGTCACCCGCGGGTACCGCTTGGTCAGGCTTTCGGTCGCGATCACAGTCACCCCTCGAAGCTAGTGCTCCGGGGCGCCCCGGCACGTCCGCCCAGGGGGCCGAATCCCCGTGGTACTCCAGGCTGACGGGCCCCTAGGGGCAGCGGTACTTCCGGCGGACCGGCGTCAGGGTCCTGAGGCGGACGGAGGGGGAGACAGGGAAGCGGAAGCGGGGCTACCGCCAACACCCGCCACCACGCCCGTTGTTACCAGCGGTATCCACAGGCTGCTCCGACCCCTTGACGTCGCCACGCGGCGTTGTCACATTCATCAGTGTCACGTTACGGCCACGTAGCGGACCCCCCTTCGACGAGGACGGGACGGTCGACCATGCTCTCCGCAGTGAAAAGGCGGCAACTGCCCGCCGGGCTCGACGAGTTCCGCGAAGTGCAGCGGCTCAGCTACGCCTGCGCCGAGGCGGTCGCCGCCCAGCTCAAGCCCGGCATCACCGAACGGGAAGCGGCCCGGATGCAGCGGGACTGGCTGCACGAACGCGGCGTCCGGGACTGGTTCCACCTCCCCTTCGCCTGGTTCGGCGACCGCACCGCCTTCACGGACTTCCGCATCCCGCTCCAGTTCTTCCCCACCGGCAAGAAACTCGAGCCCGGCATGCCCTTCATCCTCGACATGGCCCCCATCCACAACGGCTGCACCGCCGACATCGGCTACTCCGGCTGCCTCGGCCTCAACCCCGTCCACGACCGGCTCCTCACCGACCTCCGCGCACACCGCGAACTCATCCTGCGCGAGGTACGCGAACGCCGCACCCTCCGCGAAATCTACGGACACGTCGAAGACCTCATGGTCCGCCAGGGATACGCGAACCGGCACCGCGCCTACCCCTTCGGCGTCGTCGCGCACAAGGTCGACCGCGTACCCCGACGCCGCTGGTCACCCACCCTCTTCGGCTTCGGCACCAACGCCCTCAAGGGCCTCGCGAGCGACGCCCTGCACGGCCACCGGGACGGCTGGTCCCCCCTGTGGTCCCCGTACCGCTTCTCCGACCACCCGCCGCAGCCCGGGCTGTGGGCGGTCGAACCCCACCTCGGATTCCGCGGCACCGGCGCGAAGTTCGAGGAGATCCTCGTCGTCACGGACTCCCGCGACCCCGAGGAGAGCGCCTACTGGCTCGACGACGACCTGCCGCACGTGCGGCGCTGGCAAGAGGAGGCGAAAGCCGCATGAGCAGCACACCCCACCCGGCCCCGCACAGCGACGGCGCACACCTGCCCGGAGCCCGGAACCGCACCGTCCGCACCCGCGAGGGCGTCGAACTCGCCGTCGCCGAACTCGGCGACACCACCCAGCCCACCGTCGTCCTCGTCCACGGCTACCCCGACAGCAAAGAGGTGTGGTCCCAGGTCGCCCGCCGGCTCGCCGACCGCTTCCACGTCGTCCTCTACGACGTACGCGGATGCGGCGCCTCCACCGCGCCCAAACCCCTGCGCGGCGGCTTCACCCTGGAGAAACTCACCGACGACTTCCTCACCGTGCTCGACGCCGTCTCCCCGGACGCGCCCGTCCACCTCGTCGGCCACGACTGGGGCTCCGTACAGGGCTGGGAATTCGCCACCGTCAAACGCACCGAAGGCCGCATCGCCTCCTTCACCTCCATGTCCGGCCCCTCCCTCGACCACTTCGGACACTGGATCAAACGGCGCCTCTCCCGCCCCACCCCCCGCCGCCTCGCCCAGGCCGCCGGACAGGGCGCCCGCTCCTGGTACGTCTACATGCTGCACACCCCCGTACTGCCCGAACTCGCCTGGAAGGGCCCGCTCGGCAAACGCTGGCCCAAGATCCTCGAAAAGGCGGAGAACGTCCCCGGCGACGGCTACCCCACCCCGTCCCTCCCCCGCGACGCCTCCCACGGAGCCTGGCTCTACCGCGACAACGTCCGCTCCCGCCTCCGCAGGCCCCGCGAGGACTGCTACGCCCACGCCCCCGTACAACTCATCACCCCCACGGGTGATCTGTTCCTCAGCCAGCGCCTCTACGACGAACTGGAGCTCTGGGCCCCCCGGTTGACCCGCCGGACCATCCCGGCCAAGCACTGGATCCCCCGCACCCGCCCCGACCAGCTGTCCGACTGGATCACCGAGTTCGTCACCGCCCACGAGACCGACGGCTCCGGCTCCGTACGCGAGACCGCCCCCAAGGGCGCCCACGCCGACCGGTTCGCCGGCAACCTCGTCCTGGTCACCGGCGCCGGCAGCGGCATCGGCCGCGCCACCGCCTTCTCCTTCGCCGAGGCCGGCGCCCGCGTCATCGCCGTCGACCGGGACGGCGAGAGCGCCGCCCGCACCGCCGACATGGCCCAGCTCGTCGGAGCGCCCCAGGCCTGGGCCGAGACCGTCGACGTCAGCGACCAGCAGGCCATGGAGAAACTCGCCGAGAAGGTCGCCGCCGAGTACGGCACCGTCGACGTCCTCGTGAACAACGCGGGCATCGGCGTCTCCGGCCCCTTCCTCGACACCACCCCCGAGGACTGGAAGAAGACCCTCGACGTCAACCTGTGGGGCGTCATCCACGGGTGCCGCCTCTTCGGCGCCCAGATGGCCGCCCGCGGCCAGGGCGGCCACATCGTCAACACCGCCTCCGCCGCCGCCTACCTGCCCTCCCGCGCACTGCCCGCCTACAGCACCTCGAAGGCCGCCGTGCTCATGCTCAGCGAATGCCTCCGCGCCGAACTCGCCGAATCGGGCATCGGCGTCTCCGCCATCTGCCCCGGCCTCGTCAACACCAACATCACCCGCACCGCCCACTTCGCCGGAGCCGGCCCGGAAGAACGCGAAAAGCTCCAGGCCAGGACGTCACGGCTGTACGGCATGCGGAACTACCCGCCGGAGAAGGTCGCCGACGCGATCCTCCGCGCCGTCGTCCGCAACCAGGCCGTCGTCCCCGTCACCCCCGAAGCCCGCGGCTCCCGCCTCATATCCCGCCTCTCCCCCACCCTCCTCCGCGCCATGGCCCGCCTGCGCCCGCCGAACTGAACCGCCCCCGGGCAGAGTTGGCGTCCACCGGCACGGGGCATACGACACACGACGGGCCAGTCCGGGAGGCTGAAGCGCAAGAAGAGAGATGAAACGCGTTGGGAACCGACCAGGCAGACATACCGGAGAGCCCGGGACGGGGCGACGTCCACCGCGCCGAGTACCGGATCGAGGACCTGTCACGTCGCAGCGGCGCCACGGTCAGGACCATCCGCGCGTACCAGGACCGCGGCCTGCTGCCCAAGCCCACCCGGCGCGGCAGGGCCAACGTCTACGACGACACCCACCTCGCCCGCCTCCGGCAGATCGCCGACCTGCTGGACCGCGGCTACACCCTCGCCTCCATCAAGGAGCTCCTGGAGGCGTGGGACGAGGGCCGCGGCCTGGGCGGCGTACTCGGCCTGGTCACCGAGGTCGAAGGACCGTGGACGGACGAGGAACCGGGCCGGCTGACCCGGGCCGAACTGACCGCCATGTTCAGCCCGCGGTCCGAAGCTGCCTGCGCACGCCCGGGTGCGGCCGGGGAGCACGGCGCGGGCCAAGAGCCCGGCACGAGCCACGAGTTCAGCACGTCCGACGAACGCGAGGTGCCCGCGTACGGCACACAGGCCAAAACCGGAGAGGTGGCGGCGGGGGAGGGGGAGGGGCCCCGAGAGGGGCTCCAGCCGAACACCCCCACCACCCCCCTCCAAGCCATCGAGGAGGCCGTCGCGCTCGGCGTGCTGGTCCCGCTCGCGGGCCGACCCGACGAGTTCCTCGTCCCGAGCCCGCAGGAACTGGCCGTCGCCGCCGAGCTGCACGCGGCCGGCGTCCCGCTCGGCGCGATCACCGGCCATCTGCGGGAGCTGCGCGGCCAGGTCGAGCACATCGCGTCCCGCTTCGTCGACTTCACCAACGAGCACGTCTTCATCCGCTACGTGGGCGTACCCCCCACCGACGCGGACGTGACCGAGGCAGCCGAACTGGTGCGCCGCCTCCGCCCCCTCGCCCAGCAGACCGTCGATGCCGAACTGGCCCGCGCCATGCAGACCTTGGCGTCCCGTAACCTCCGCGACCACCTCCGCACCGCCACCGCCCACCCGTCCTTCTGGACGGAGCCCGACCCGCGGCCGGCGGAACCCGCCCCCGAGCCCGAGGAAGCCGAGCCTCCCGTGCACCTCCCCGCCCGCACCCTCGCCGCCGTACGGTCCCTGGTCGGCGAGGAGAACGTCGCGGCGTTCATCACCGCCGCCGCCGAACGCGAGGTGCAGGCCCGCACCATGGACCGCCTCGCGGACCCCGCGCAGCAGTAGCCCCGGCTCACAGCCCCGGCGCACCCCAGACGGGGAACCAGCGGCCGAGGTCGGTCTCGATGGTGAGGTCGTCCGCGAGCAGGCCGCGGGTCTGGAGTTCGAGCGCGTTGTCCCGCTTCTCCTTGGCGCCGGGGACGGGGGCGAAGGGGTAGAAGGTGCCGCGTTTGTAGAGGTAGACGAGGGCGAGGGAGCGGGTGCCGTGCTCTTCCCGGAAGTCGACGAGGGAGCAGAGCAGCTGCGGCCCGAACCCGCCGTCGGCGAGGAGGGTGTTGACGGCGTGCAGGTCGTTGACCAGGTCGGCGACGGCGTCGGGCCCGTGCTGCGCGAGCAGCCAGGTGTACCCGTACTCGTCCTGGCTGAACTCGACGGGGATGCCGCCGCGTTCGGTGTCCGCGTCGAGCAGCTGGGTGACGTCCTGGCGCAGCTGCGCGAAGGCTCCGCCCTCGACGCTCGCGAAGCAGACGGAGCCCACGCCCGTCGGGACGAACCCCGCTCCGGCCTGGAGCGTCACGGCGGCGGAGGGGACGGCGAAGAGGTTGTCGAGGTCGGGACGTACGGGCTTGCTCCGTCCGAGGATGGCGTCGAGGAACCCCATGGCTGCTCACTCCCTCATGGCCGGTCACGGCCGTCGGTCCCCTGCTGGGGCCTGTGCGGTTGTCGTCACTGCCCCAGCTGCTGCGAGATGCGGCCGAGCTGGTCGAGGCGGCGCTGGAGCGGCGGGTGGGAGGAGAGGAGGGCGGCCATGCTCTCGCCGGAGAAGGCGGGGACGAAGTAGAAGGCGTTGAACGGTTCGGCCTTGCGCAGGTCGCGCGTCGGGATGCGGGCCATGTCCCCGCTGATCTTCGTCAGCGCGGAGGCGAGGGCGGAGGGCCGGCCCGTGAGGAGGGCGCCCGCGCGGTCGGCCGACAGCTCGCGGTACCGGGAGAGCAGCCGCGTCAGCAGGAAGCTGAGCGCGTACACGAGGGCGCTGACCAGCGGAATCACCAGCAGCAGGATGCCCGCGCCGTTGTTGTCCCGTCCGACGTTCCGCCCGAGGCCGCCCCACAGGGCGATCCGGGTGAGCATGCCCGCCATGACGCCGAGGAAGGAGGCGATCGTCATCACGGCGACGTCGCGGTGGGCGACGTGCGAGAGCTCGTGCGAGAGGACGCCCTCCAGTTCCTGCGGCTCCAGGCGGCGCATGAGGCCGGTGGTGGCGCAGACCATGGAGTTCTTCTGGTTACGGCCGGTGGCGAAGGCGTTCGGCACGTCACTCTCCGCGATCGCCACCTTGGGTTTGGGCATGTCCGCCAGCGCGCACAGCCGGTCGACGGCTCCGTGCAGCTCGGGCGCCTGTTCGGGGGTGACCTCGCGGGCTCCCATGCTGAACGCGGCGATCTTGTCGCTGAACCAGAACTGCGCCACGAACATCCCGCCCGCCAGCAGCACGATCAGCGGCCACGCCTTGCCGAGCAGCGCGATCAGCACGCCGACGAAGACGACGTACAGCAGTCCGATGAGGAACATCGTGACGACCATCCGGCTGGTCAGTCCGCGGTCGGCGACGTAGCGGGTACGTGCTGCTGCCATGGCGGGCGCTCCCTTTCCACGCGGACGTCCGGCTCTTGCCCCTCCCCGTACTGTCGATTGTGCCCTCTACCCCCACGAACGCGCCCAGACCGGACCCCCGCGCCCGCGCCGTTAGGGTCGGGCCCATGAGTCTGCGCCTGAGCACCGTGATCCTGCCCGTACGCCGCTGGCACGAGGGCGGGCGCGAGCAGTGGACCCGGGCGGAGGAGCTCGGCTTCCACACGGCCTACACCTACGACCACCTCTCCTGGCGCAGCTTCCGGGACGGCCCCTGGTTCGGCGCCCTCCCGACACTGACGGCGGCCGCGGCCGCGACGTCCCGGATGCGGCTCGGCACCCTCGTCACCTCGCCGAACTTCCGGCACCCGGTGACGCTGGCCAAGGAACTCATCTCCCTCGACGACATCTCCGGCGGCCGCGTCACGCTCGGCATCGGCGCGGGCGGCAGCGGCTTCGACGCAACGGCGCTCGGCCAGGAGGCGTGGACCCCGCGCGAACGGGCCGACCGCTTCGCCGAGTTCGTCCCCCTCCTCGACCAACTGCTCACGGAGGACGGTCCGCAGGGCGTCACCGCCGAGGGCAGGTACTACGCGGCGCACGAGGCCCGCAACGTCCCCGGCTGCGTCCAGCGCCCCCGGCTCCCCTTCGCCGTCGCGGCGACGGGCCCGCGCGGGATGCGCCTCGCGGCCCGGCACGGCCAGTCGTGGGTGACCACCGGCGACCCGAAGACCTTCTCGGGCACACCCGAGGAATCCCGGGCGGGCCTCCGCGCCCAGATCGCCCGCCTCACCGAGACCTGCGCGGCCGAGGGCCGCGACGCGACCTCGCTCGGCAGGACCCTCCTCACGGGGTTCACCCCCGACCGCCCGCTCCAATCCCTGGACGCCTTCGTCGACTTCGCGGGCCACCACGCCGAACTCGGCTTCACCGAACTCGCCCTCCACGCCCCCATCCCCGACAGCCCCTTCGCCACCGACCCCACCGTCTTCGAACGCATCGCCACGGAGGGGCCGGCACAGCTCAACAGCGGGGGGTGACCTCGGACTTCACCCGAACTCCACATCCGGAAAGTTCCCCTCACCCCCGGAACGTGACCAAATCCACGTACCCTTGGGAGAGGTCTGCCACTCAAGCCGGTAGCAGGTTGTCAGTCGCCCTTACTAGGGTGTAGTCGACACACTTGCGGCACCATGAGTGCCGACTGCTCGTCGCGCCGTGGAACGCCTGACCGGACGCGGACGGTCGGCGAACACAGGGAACGCACGACGATGATGACGAACGGGGAGGGGCGTAGCCGTGGGCCAGATGCGAGTCGACCTCAGCGAACTCGAGGAAACGGTACGCAAGCTGAAGCGCGTGTCGTCCGCCATGGGCGATTCGGTCACCAAGAGCAAGTACAACACGTTCTTGCCCGCCCAAGCGCTCGGCAAGGAATTCAAGGAGGCCGATGACCTCCATCGCGCGCATGAGGAAATGAAAGACCTCATCCAGGAAATCACCCGTGTCATCAACGGCGTCGTCAACGACTTCGGCGAGAACGCGAAGAAGGTCCACGGCAATTACCAGAACGCCGAGCATGACGCCAAGCACGGCATGGACGGCGGCCAGTCCGGGTCGGGCAACTAACAGACAGGGGGCGAGAAGAGCATGGGCGACACAAACGCGACCCAGGACAGCTTCAATAACGAGTACACCGACACCGGCAACATGTGCTACATGGGCGACGTCGAGACTCCGTTCGCAACAGGGAAGAGCCTCCAGCAGCTGAAGGCCATGGTTGCCGGGGCCAAGCCTGATCTGGTACTTGACGTCGCGGATGCCTGGAAGGCCGTACACGACCACCTCGTCGGTGGCGGCGGCAGCGTGAAGGGCGACTTCGACAAGGCCGTCGAACACGTGCTGCAGCACTGGGAGGGCGAGTCCGCGGACGAGTTCTCCAAGCGGGCGAAGCGGATCAGCAAGCAGATTTCCGACTGCGCCAAGTACGCGGACTACACCTCGACCGCGATGCGCAACGCGGGCACGAAGCTGCGCGAGATCAAGCCGCAGGTCGACGCCATCGAAGAGCCCGACACGGTGGACCGGGGGCTGGACAAGATCGGCGACGGCTTCACTCGTGACGACAACGAGTGGCGCAAGGACATCAACGGCAACAAGGGCGCCCAGTCAGCCCTCGACAACAACAGCGGCGACCTCTCAGCAGGCAAGGAAGCGCAGCTCAAGGCAGCCGCCCAGATGGAAACGCTTGCCGTTGCCTATACGTCCCAGACTAAGACGATGGGGACGTGGCGGAAGCCGCCGCCGCCAGGGGGGCCGGGTGTTGACAATGGCGCCGAGTACCCCGGCGACCCCGGCGGCGTAGCCCCCGTACCCGTGCCCGTCACCCCTGACGGCGGCGGCCCCGGCGCGGCAGTCCCCGGCGGCCGGGCTGGCGGAACCGTCCCCGGTGGCTCCGGCTCCCCGAAGGCAACCAGCCCCGGTGTGGCACAAGGCGGCACCGCGACGAAGGTCAACGGCATCCAGGGCGGAACGGCGACCACCGTCCCGAAGTCCGGAGGTCCGCAGGGCGGCGGCCCCGGCGGTGGGCTTACCGGCAACCCCAGCGGAGGCCCCGTCAGCGGCCCGGCCGGTGGCCCCGGCCTCGTCGGCCAGGCCTCCGGCAACCGCGGCGCCCCCGGAGCAGGAGCGAAGACCGGTGCAGGCGCCGGTGGCCGCGCTCCGGCCGGTCTCGGCGGCGGCCGCATGGGTGGCGCCGGCGGTGCCGGTGGCGCGGCGGGCAAGGGCATCACGGGTGCCGGCGGCCGTGGTCCGCTGGCCCGCGCGCGCGGCGGAATGCTGGACACGCCGGGTGCGTCCCAGGGCGCCGCGAAGCAGGGCGGCCAGGGTCTGCACTCCAGCCGCGGCGGCTCGCAGGCGGGCGACCGTGGCCGCCAGGGCATGATGCGCGGCGGCATGGCCGGCCGGAACGTCCAGGGCAGCGAAGAGGAGAACCGTCAGGGCGAGCGTCCCGACTACCTGGTCGAGGACGAGGAAACCTGGATGCCGAAGCGGCGCGACGTGGCCCCGCCCACGATCGGCTGACCCAGCCCCGGCAGACTACGACCTACCGCACGCTCAAGGGGTGCGGCCGACCCGGCCGCACCCCTTCCGCCGGATAAAGGACTCGACAGATGGGCATCACGCGAACCCTGCGCGTCATCAGCGGCGCGGCGCTGACCGGAGCGCTGGTCTTCACCTCAGCGCCCCACGCCACAGCGGACCAGACCAGAGATGACCAGTGGGCTCTCAAGACGCTCGAAGCCGAGTCCATCTGGAAGACCACCAAAGGCCGGGGGCAAACCGTCGCGGTAATCGATGACGGAGTCAACGCCAGCCATCGAGACCTTGAAGGTAACGTCCTCAAGGGCAAAGACTTTATCGATGGTGGCTCAGCAGCCCCTGAGCAAGGCCAAGAACATGGGACCGGGATGGCAGCAATCATTGCTGGTCATGGCCACGGCCCAGGAAATCAGGACGGAGTCATTGGGCTCGCCCCTGAGGCAAAGATTCTCCCCATCAGGGACCAAGGCGAGCGCCAGGACGGCTACGCAGCTTCGATCCGCTATGCAGTGGACCAGGGCGCTTCAGTGATCAATATTTCCCAGAAGCAGCCTGCACCGTTGAACGAAGAGGCCGAACAAGAGGCCATCGCATACGCCCTGAAGCGCGACGTTGTAATCTTCGCCGGCTCCGGAAATGACGGAGGACCAGTCGGCTATCCGGCAGCGTACCCAGGCGTTGTCGCCGTTACTGGGACTGACAAAAACGGCAAGTTCTGGGAGAAGTCGAACACAGGGAAAGAAGCGCTCCTAAGTGGGCCCGGAGTCGACATTGTTACCGCTGGCGGCCCAAGCGATCTAAATGGCTACAGGATCGCCGAAGGGACCTCCGACTCCACTGCATACGCTTCAGCAGCAGCAGCACTACTACGGACCAAGTTCCCTGACCTTAGCGCTGGGCAGATCGTCAACCGCCTCACCAAGACCGCCGAGGTGCCCACCGCCCTGCAAGGAGCCAAGCTCCCGGACGAGCAATATGGATACGGAATGATCCGTCCGCTCGCTGCTCTTCAGGAGGACATCCCCAAGGGGACCAAGTGGGGACCGCTGTCCGTACCCGAACCCATCAAGGGTGAAAAAGCATCCCAAGAAGAGCTAAAAGAACGTCAGGAAATGCAGGCCGAGTCCGACCGCCAGGCCGTCATTCTCTGGATCATCACCGGTGTCCTCGGGCTGCTGTTCATCGGTGCCATCGTGCTGACGATCGTGCTCGTGCGGCGCCGTAAGCGGAAGAAGGCTGACGCGCAGGCTCCGTACGGCTACCCCAACCAGCCGGGGCAGGCGCCTGGTTACGGGATGCCGCCGCATCAGCAGGGGCCGCCGCAGCACACCGCGCCGCCTCAGCAGCCGCCGCGCAACTGACGGCGGTCACACCCGCTCGCGACGAGCCCCGGCCTCCGCTCAGCAGCGGAGGCCGGGGCTCGTTACGTGTCCGCTCCTTGTACGCAGCTCGTCAATCCGCCCGGCCGCGGGCAGCAACTCACCTACTGGACGGGGAAGTTCGCGTGCAGGACGCGCCCTGTCTACACGGGGAGATGCCCAGGCGCACGGCGGACCCGACCAGGAAGGGAGACATGTCCTACCCACCACCGTCATGGAATTCATCCGGCAGTACGCCTCCTCCGCCTCCTTACCCTCACCAGGACCCGGCATTTGCGCCGACCATGCCTCCCGGACCGGCACCTGAGGCCGGCACGAAAAGCAAGCCTCTTGTCGGCTGTCTGGGTATCGCGCTGTGCATATTTGGGTCGCTCTGCTTGATAGCGGGCCTGGTCTTCGGCTACTACGTCTTCGGTAACCGGGAAGAGAAGAGCAACGCCGAAGCCTACGATCCCGTCCTCTGGCGAAATGAGCCTGTGGACAGGATTTTCCCCAAGTTCCTTGGGGTCGTTGACGCCGGCAAGGCTCCTGTCGCAAGAGGCGAGTACGGCTTGGCAAACGACCCGGAGCGTGGCCAGTGGCAGCGTCTCGGGATCTCGCCGGAAACCGGCTGCGAGGACGCACTCAAGGGAACTACCGCGAAGGCGGCACAACGTGCGGGTTGCAAGGCCGCGCTGAGGGCCACCTATACGGACCCGACCGGCAACATCCTGGCGTCCGTCAGTGTCATCGTCGTACCTGACGACGGTGCCGACGAACTGGGGGCGTTCTTCTCCCAGCAGGAGAACAGCACCAGCGCCTTCTCTCCCGGGGTGCGGGCTTTCCCCGTCCCGAAGACCGTTGCCGCGAAGTGGAGCGACCCGCACGCGAACGGTGCGGCAGGTACGTCGAGCATCGTCGGCACCAAGAAGTACTCCATCGCCGCTGTCACCGGAGCCGCAGACGGGCGCAAGGCAGGGCAACTCCCGCCGCCCTGGGGCAATTCCAGGAATGCGCACTACGACCGTCAGCCGTGGAAGGCGTCGGCCGCCAGTCTGTCCTTGGCCGTGGAACATCACCTCCAGCAAGTCGCAGAGGGAGAAGCATGAGGCACCGGCTCATCAGGACAACAGCCCTGACCTCAGTGCTGTGTTCCGTCCTTGCCGTGACGGCAATCGCACCGGCACATGCGGCCACCCCCACAGGGTGGGAGTCGAAGGCCATGGATCTCGCCGCGGCTCATCGCGTCAGCAAGGGGGCCGGCATCACGGTCGCCGTGC
Source organism: Streptomyces sp. HNM0574 (assembly GCF_012726235.1). Lineage (GTDB taxonomy): Bacteria > Actinomycetota > Actinomycetes > Streptomycetales > Streptomycetaceae > Streptomyces. The sequence goes on along the minus strand of NZ_JAASAH010000012.1, from coordinate 153,666 downwards.
TGGACACCGGCGTCGTAGCCGATCACCCGGCCGTGAAGGGCAGGGTCCTGGAGAACGGCCCGAACTACGTGGAGGACGGCCACGAGCCGGGCGATCCGCTGTGGGGGAAGCACGGCACCGCCATGGCCTCCGACGTTCTGAAGGTCGCCCCCGAAGCGAAGATCCTTCCCGTCCGCGTGACGACCGATGACGACGATGCCGACGTCTGGGAAGACGAGAACGAGCGGTCGTCGCTCGCGAAAGCCATCAACTACGCGCTGGCGAACGGCGCGGACGTCATTTCCCTGTCGCTCGGTGACAGCGGGAGCCTGATCGGTCCTTATGACACCAGCGAGGCGAACGCCCTCGGCCGCGCCGCCCAACGCGGCGTGCCCGTGGTCGCCTCGGCAGGCAACGACGGCGACAAGCACAACGACAGCCAGTTCCCCGCCGCCTACCCGAGCGTCATGGCCATCGCCGCCACCGGCAAGGACGGCAAGCGCGCCCCCTTCTCCACGGTCGCCAGCTACGTGGCCTTCGCCGCCCCCGGGGTTCAGATCACCAGTGCGCGGAACACGGGGGGCTACTCCCCGGTGAGCGGCACCTCCCCCGCCGCGGCGCTGGTGTCCGGGGTCGTGGCCCTGATGCTCTCCGCCGACAACGACCTCACTCCGGCCCAGGTCCGCACGATCCTGACGCGTACCGCCCACAAGCCGGCCGGTGGACGGAACGACCTGGTGGGACGTGGGCTGATCAACGCCGCCGACGCGGTCAGGGCCGTCGACTCGGTACCGGACGCCGGAGCGGGCCCGGTGGACTACGAGGGAGACAAGCACCTGGTGGCGCCTGACGGCACTCCCAAGAGGATCACCGTTCCGCTCCACACGGAAGACATCGTCGCCACAGCCGCCGCCATCGTCATAGGCCTGGGCATGCTGCTCACCGGCATCTTCGTGTTCCGTCGATCGCGGCGGGCGGGCTAAGGGCGTTCCGTGGCCGAAATCATCCCCCCTCAAGTGCTCAAGTGGGACCCGAGGTGCACTGGTGTGCGGGCATATGCGGGATGATAGGGGGGTGACTCAGCCGCCGTGTACGTCTTGGATGTCCTCCGGTCAGCGTGGCCGGGGGCTGCCCCGGCTCATTGCCACCGATCTCGACGGGACTCTGCTGCGCGACGACAAAACGGTGTCGGAGCGTACGGTTGCCGCGTTGGCGGCTGCGGAAGTGGCCGGGATCGAGGTCTTCTTCGTGACCGGGCGGCCGGCCCGGTGGATGGGGGTCGTGAGTGAGCACGTGCACGGGCACGGGCTCGCCATCTGTGCGAACGGGGCCGCCGTCGTCGATCTTCATCGGGGGCGGGAGATCGTACGGTTCCGGCCATTGCGGGTGGAGGACGCGTTGCGCGTCGTCCGGGCGCTGCGGGAGGCGGCGCCGGGAGTGTCCTTCGCGGTGGAGCGGAGCGGGGGCATCCACTACGAGCCGGACTATCCGCCGTTCTTCCTGGATCCGGGGGCGGTGATCGCGCCCGTCGAGAAGCTGCTCGGGGAGGGTGGCGGGGAGACGCGGGCGACGGGTGCCGCGGCGGGGTTCGTCGATCAGCCGGTGCTGAAGCTGCTGGCGCACCATCCGTCGCTCGATCCGGACGGTTTCCTGAAGCTGGGGCGTGAAGTGGCGGGCGGGTACGCGCAGTTCACCCGGTCCAGTCCGAGTGCGCTGCTGGAGATCAGCGGGAGCGGGGTCAGCAAGGCGGACACGCTGGCGCAGTGCTGTGAGGCGCGGGGGGTCGCTCCGGAGGACGTGGTGGCGTTCGGGGACATGCCGAACGATCTGGAGATGCTGAGCTGGGCGGGGACGTCGTACGCGATGGCCAATGCGCATCCGGACGTGCTGGCGGCGACGACGCATCGGACGGGGTCCAACGAGGAGGACGGGGTGGCGGCGGTCATCGAGGCGCTGGTGCGGGGCGCCGGCCGCTGAGGCGGGGTGCGGGTCTTTCGGGCCCGCCCCGTCGTGGCCGTCTGCCGGTACGCCGGTGGCCGTTCGCGCAGTTCCCCGCGCCCCTGATCCGCCCCGCCGTCGTGGCCGTTCGCGCAGTTCCCCGCGCCCCTAATCCGCCCCCTCCCCCGCGTCCAGAGGTGCCTCCCAGGTGATTTGGGTGCCCTTGGGGCTGGGGTAGGGGCCGGGGCAGTGGGCGGGGACGTGGGTGACGGCTTCGTGGCCGGATTCCCAGTCGGCGCGGCCGCCGAGTTGTTCGGCGCGGCGGACGAGGTTGTCGAGGCCGCTGCGGCGGCGGCCGTCGGTGGGAATCCCGATGCCGTTGTCGGCGACGGTCAGGCGGACCGCGTCGCGTCCGTCGGGGAGCTGGACGGAGGCGTCGACGGTGACGTCGACGCGGGAGGCGCGGGCGTGCCTCAGGGTGTTGGAGAGCGCTTCGCGCAGTGCGGCGATGAGACCCTGCGCGACCTCGTCGGTGACCTTCGCGTCGACCGCGCCCGCGAAGGTCACCGACGGACGGAAGCCCAACGGGACGGCGGCGATGCCGACTTCGCGGAGGACGCGGGTGCGTACGCCGGAGCGGGGCGTGGCCTCGCCCTCGTTCTGCTGGAGCGCGAAGATGGTGGTGCGGATCTCGGCGATGGTGGCGTCGAGTTCGTCGACGGCGCTGGCGATGCCCTCGCGTACGCGGGGGACCTCGGCGCCGCGCTGGGTGCCCTGGAGCATCATGCCGGTGGCGAAGAGCCGTTGGATGACGAGGTCGTGCAGGTCGCGGGCGATGCGGTCGCGGTCCTCGTAGACGGCGAGCTGTTCGCGGTCGCGCTGGGCCTCGGCGAGGACGAGGGCGAGGGCGGCCTGGGCGGCGAAGCGGGCGGCGAGTGACTTCTCCGCCTCGGTGAAGGCCTCGGCGCCCGGCGCGCGCGGGATGGCGAGGGTGCCGACGACCCGGCCGTCGCTCTCCATCGGCAGCATCATGCTGGGGCCGAAGAGGCGGGCGAGGCCGGTGGAGGTGCGCGGGTCGGTGGCGGCGTCGTCGACGTAGACGGGTTCGCCCGCGAGCAGTGGGGGCAGCAGGGGGCTGTCGGGCGGGACGACGGTGCCGATGAAGCCGCGGGCGTCCTCGGCGGAGACGGCGACGACGACGAGTCCGCCCTCCTCGCGCGGCATGAGCACCATCGCGGCGGCGGCGTCGGCGAGCCTGCGGGCCTCCTCGGCGACGACGGCGAGCGCGTTGTCGACGTCGCCGGCGAGCAGGGAGGTGGTGACGGCGGCGCTGCCGTCGATCCAGCGGGCGTGCTGGCGGGCGGCCTCGTGCTGGCGGGCGTTGCCGATGGCGATGCCGGCCTGGGTGGCGAGGATCTTGATGAGCAGCACGTCGTTGTCGGTGAAGTCGCCGCCGCCGCGCTTCTCGGTCAGGTACAGGTTGCCGAAGACCTCGTCGCCGACCTTGATCGGGAGGCCGAGGAAGCTGTGCATCGGCGGGTGGTGCGGCGGGAAGCCGCAGGAGCGCGGGTCGTCGGCCAGGTCGCGCAGCCGGAGCGGTTCGTCCTGTTCGAGGACGACGGCGAGGAGGCCGTGCTTGCCGTCGGGCAGGTGGTCGATGCGGGCGATGACCTCGTCGGACATGCCGCAGGTGACGAAGTCGCGGAGGCCGGTGCGGCCCTCGGCGAGGACGCCGAGGGCGGCGTAGCGGCAGTCGGCGACGCGGGCCGCGGTCTCGACGATCCGGTCCAGGGTGCTGTGGATCTCCGGCCCGGTGCCGATGGTGACCATGGCCTCCAGCAGGGCCGGAAGCCGCTCGACGGACTCCTGGGGCAGCACCTCCAGGCCGGTGGTGGCCAGCAGCGCGGCCTGGTTCGCGGCCTCGGCCGTGCGCTCCTGGCCCTCCGCCGGGGACGGGGCGGAGGGGGTGGCGGCGGTGCGGCTGCTGCTACTGCTGAGGGGCATGCTGTGAGCGTATGCCCCCGGATTTATCGGTCAAAACGGGCACCGCCGGATGCGGGCCGCGGCTACCCCCGGAGGGCGGGCTCCCGGTCGGCGCCGAGCAGCTCGTCGGTGGCGTGCTCGCGGGCGAGCATGGCCGCGAACTCGCCGTCGGCGGCCGCGAGTTGGGCGTACGTGCCGCGCTCGACGACGCGGCCCCCGGCCAGCACCAGCACCTCGTCGACGGCCTCCAGCCCGTGCAGCCGGTGGGTGATGAGCAGCGTGGTGCGGCCCTCGGTGACGGTGAGGAGGTCGGCGGTGAGGGCGTCGGCGGTGGCGAGGTCGAGGTGCTCGGCGGGCTCGTCGAGGACCAGGACGGGGAAGTCGGCGAGCAACGCGCGGGCCAGCGCGAGGCGTTGCCGCTGGCCGCCGGAGAGCCGGCCGCCGGTCTCGCCGATGTGGGTGTCCAGCCCGTCCGGGAGGCCGCGTACCCAGTGCTCCAGGCGGGCGGCGGCGAGCGCGGACCACAGGTCCTCGTCGGTGGCGTCGGTGCGGGCCAGGCGCAGGTTCTCGCGCAGGGTGCTGTCGAACAGGTGGGCGTCCTGGGCGCACAGGCCGACGTGGCGGCGCACCTCGTCCGAGGTCAGCGCGGCGGCCGGGGTGCCGCCGAGGGTGTAGTCGCCCAGCTCGGGGTCGAGGAAGCGGAGCAGGGTCTGCGCGAGGGTCGTCTTGCCGGAGCCGGAGACTCCGACGACGGCGACGCGGCGGCCCGCGGTGAGCTCCAGGCCGACACCGTCCAGCGCGGGCCGCTCCTGCCCCGGGTGACGCACGGTGAGGCCGCTGACGGTGAGCGGGAACGGGGAGGCGGGCGAGGCCGCGGGCTGCGCGGGCTCGGCGACCGGCGCGGGCGCGTCGAGCACGTCGTACAGCCGCTCGGCCGAGCGGCGGGAGCGCTGCCGCTGCTGGACGGCGAGCGGCAGTCCGGCGACGGCCTCGAACGCGGCGAGCGGTGTGAGGACGACGACGGCGAGCGACAGTCCGCCGAGCCTGCCGTCGTGCACGGCGGCGACTCCGGCCCATGCGGCGAAGGCGACGGTCAGGCCGGTGGCCAGCGCGGTCAGCCCGGCGCCGAGCGCGGTGGCGGCGGCGGAGCGGTGCGCGATCCGGGTCAGCGCGGTGTCCGCGGCGCGGAACGCGCGGGTCCGCGCCGGCAGCGCCCCGGCGACGGTGAGCTCGCCGGTGCCGGTGAGCAGGTCGACGGTGCGGGTGCTGAGCTCACCGCGCGCGGGCGCGAGGCGGCGCTCGGTGCGGCGCGAGACGAGCCCGGTGAGCGCGGGCACGGCGATGCCGGCGAAGGCGAGGCCGACGGCGAGCGCGGCTCCGGCGGCGGGCAGCAGCGCGGTGGTGAAGCCGACGGCGCCGAGCGAGACGAGGAGGGCGACGGCGGCGGGCAGCAGCCAGCGCAGGAAGTGGTCCTGGAGCGCGTCGACGTCGGCGACGAGCCGGGAGAGCAGGTCGCCGCGGCGGGTGCGGCGCAGCCCGGCGGGCGCGAGGCGTTCGAGCCGCCGGAAGACGTGCACGCGGAGCCCGGCGAGGAGGCGCAGCACGGCGTCGTGCGAGACCAGCCGCTCCGCGTAGCGGAAGACGGCGCGGCCGATGCCGAAGGCGCGGGTCGCGGTGACGGCGACCATCAGGTAGAGCACGGGCGGCTGTTGGGAGGCGCGCGAGATCAGCCAGCCGGAGGTGGCCATCAGGCCGACGGCGCTGCCGAGCGCGAGCGCGCCGAGCAGCAGCGCGAGCGCGAGGCGGCCGCGTACGGGGCGGGCGGTGCGGCGGACGCGGGCGAGCGCTCTGGCCCGGCGGCCGGGGGGCGCGGGGGCGTCGGGTACGGGTGTGCTGTTCTCCGCCGCCTTCGGGGCGCCGCCCGCGCCCCCGTCCGAGAGGTAGCTGACGAACTCCTCGGCCGCGTCGGCCGGTACCTCGGGCACGGCGAGCGGGGCGTCCGCGACGGCGGAGGCCCGCGGGTCCCGCGCCCCGGGCAGCGCCGGGACGGAAGCGGAACCCGAAGCGGAACCGGAGGGCCGGTCCGGGTCAGCTTCGGCGCCCACCCGCACCACCCGGTCGGCGACGGCGAGGAGGGCCGGGCGGTGGACGACGAGCAGGACGGTGCGGCCGCGGGCGAGGCGGCGTACGGCGTCGACGACGGACTCCTCGGTGGCCCCGTCGAGCGCGGCGGTCGGCTCGTCGAGCAGCAGCAGCGGCCGGTCGGCGAGGAACGCGCGGGCCAGCGCGACGCGTTGGCGCTGCCCGGCGGAGAGGCCGTGGCCCTCGTCGCCGAGGACGAGCGCCGGGTCGAGGTCCTCGGCGCTGGCCTCGCGCAGGGCCGCGCGTACCGCCGCCTCGTCGGCGTCGGGGGCGGCGAGGCGGACGTTGTCGGCGACGGTGCCCGCGAAGAGGTGCGGGTGCTGCGGCACCCAGGCGATCTGCCGGTGCCAGCTCTCGGGGTCGAGGTCGGCCAGGTCCAGCTCGCCCGCGCGGACGGCGCCCGAGGCGGGCCGCGCGAAGCCGAGCAGCGCCGCGAGCAGCGTGGACTTGCCCGCGCCGGAGGGCCCGACGAGCGCGACGGTCTCGCCGGGCGCGACGTCGAGGCTGGTCGCGGGCAGCGAGTCGGTGGTGCGTCCGGGGTGGCGTACGACGAGGGAGTCGAGGTGGAGCGTGGTGCCGCGCAGGTCGGGCGCGGGGGTGGTGCCGTGCCGCGGCGGGGTGGTCTCCAGGACGGTGAAGACCTCGTCGGCGGCGGCCAGGCCCTCGGCGGCCGCGTGGTACTGGGCGCCGACCTGGCGGAGCGGGAAGTACGCCTCGGGGGCGAGGACGAGGATGACCAGGCCGGTGTAGAGGTCGAGTTCGCCGTGCACCAGGCGCATGCCGATGCCGACGGCGACGAGTGCGACGGAGATGGTGGCGAGGAGTTCCAGCGCGAAGGAGGAGAGGAACGCGATCCGGAGGGTGCGGAGGGTCGCGCGCCGGTAGTCGTCGGTGATGGCGCGGATGTTCTCGGCCTGGGCCTTGGCGCGGCCGAAGACCTTCAGCGTGGGCAGCCCGGCGACGACGTCGAGGAAGTGGCCGGAGAGCCGGGAGAGCAGCCGCCACTGGCGGTTCATCTTCTCCTGCGTCGCCCAGCCGATCAGGGTCATGAAGACGGGGATCAGCGGCAGGGTGCCCGCGATGACGGCGGCGGAGATCCAGTCGGAGCCGACGATCCGGGCGAGCACGGCGACGGGGACGACGACGGCCAGGCCGAGCTGGGGCAGGTAGCGGGAGAAGTAGTCGTCGAGCGCGTCGACGCCGCGGGTGACGAGGGTGGCCAGTTCGCCGGTGTTGCGGGCCGGAAGCGGGGCGCCGTCCGGGCCGGTGGCGGTGGCTCCGGCGGGGCCGAGGCGTACGGCGTGAGCCATGAGCTTGCCGCGCAGCTGGGACTTGACCGAGGCGCTGCACCGGTGGGCCGCCAGCTCGGTGAGCCAGCCGACCAGGGCCCGGCCGAGGGAGACGGCGACGAGCAGCAGCAGCGGGGTGCGCAGGTCGGCGGTGCCGTCGCCCTGCTGGAAGGCGCCGACGACGACCTCGGCGATGAGCATGGCCTGCCCGATGACCAGGCCGGCACCGGCGAGCCCGAGCAGCACGGACGCGACGAGGAAGAGGCGTGTGCTGCGCGCGTGACGGAGCAGTCGCGGGTCGACGGGCTTCATGGCTACCTCGCTGAAGTGCGCGGCGGGGAGGGGGAGTTCGGGGGCGGCGGGCGTCCGTGAGGGCGGACGCCCGCCGCCTGCCTGTTCCGCGGACGGACAGGTTCAGTGCGCGGAGTCGGCCAGGTGCTGGGTGCCGATCCGCTTGCGGAAGACCCAGTACGTCCAGCCCTGGTAGAGCAGGACGAGCGGGGTGGCGATGAGCGCGCACCACGTCATGATCTTCAGCGTGTACGGGCTGGACGCCGCGTTGTCGATCGTCAGGCTCCACTCCGGGTTCAGGCTGGAGGGCATGACGTCGGGGAACAGCGCGAGGAAGAGCATCGCGACGGACGCCGCGATGGTCACCCCGGAGAAGGCGAACGACCAGCCCTCGCGCCCCTTGAGGTTGAAGCCGAGCGCCACGGCCAGCGAGACGACGGCGACGACCAGGGCGACGAGGCTCTTGGCGTCCCCGCTGCCGGCCTGCGTCCACAGCAGGAAGGCCAGGGCGAGGACGGCGGTGAGCAGTCCGAGCCGGGTGGCGAACCTCCGGGCGCGGTCGCGGATGTCGCCGACGGTCTTCAGCGCGGCGAACACCGCGCCGTGGAAGGTGAACAGGGTCAGCGTGACCAGGCCGCCGAGCAGCGCGTACGGGTTGAGCAGGTCGAGGACCGTCCCCGCGTACTCCTTGTCCGCGTCGATCTGCACGCCGTGCACGATGTTGCCGAACACGACGCCCCAGAGGAACGCGAGCAGCGTGGAGGTGGTGAAGATGGCCCACTCCCAGCGCGTCTGCCAGCTGTCCTCGTCCCGCTTGACGCGGTACTCGAAGGCGACGCCGCGCACGATGAGGCAGACCAGGATCAGCAGCATCGGCAGGTAGAAGCCGGAGAAGAGGGTGGCGTACCAGTCGGGGAAGGCCGCGAAGGTCGCGCCGGCCGCGCTGAGCAGCCACACCTCGTTGCCGTCCCAGACGGGCCCGATCGTGTTGATCAGCACCCGTCGTTCGGGACGGTCGCGGGCCAGCAGCCGGGTGAGGACGCCGATGCCGAAGTCGAAGCCCTCCAGGAAGAAGTACCCGGTCCACAGGATGGCGATGAGGACGAACCAGACCTGGGGGAGTTCCATTTGCTCTCGCTCCTCAGCTCTCAGTACGAGAAGGCCATGGGCCGGTCGGGGTCACGGTCGTGGCCGCCGATCTTCGTCGGCGGATTGCGGTCGGAGTCCGTCAGTTCGGGCGGCCCGGCCTTGATGTACTTGGCGAGCAGCTTGACCTCGACGACGGCGAGGATCGCGTACAGCGTGGTGAAGACCGCCATCGACGTGATGACCTCGCCCTGGGAGACGCCGGGCGAGACGGCCGCCGAGGTCGGCATGACGCCGTAGACCACCCAGGGCTGGCGGCCCATCTCGGTGAAGATCCAGCCCCAGGAGTTGGCGATCAGCGGGAAGCCCATGGTGAGGAAGGCGATCCGCCAGTACCAGGTGGTGAGGAACGGGCTCAGCTCGCGGTCCTTGGTGAGGGCCAGGCGTGGCACCTCGTCGGGCGCGGTGCGCAGCCGTTCGGCGATCCACCGTTTGTTGCGGGTGAGGTAGAGGCCGATGACGCCGATGCCGAACGAGGCCATGCCGAAGCCCATCATCCAGCGGAACGCCCAGTACGCGACGGGGATGTTGGGCCGGTAGTCGTCCAGCCCGACGGTGTCCTTGTACTTCTCCTTGAGCGCCGCGTTGGTGTCGTTGATGCCGGGCACGGCCTCGTAGAAGTTGTCGTGCGCGAGGAAGGAGAGGACGCCGGGAACCTCCAGGGCGACCTTGTTGTGGCCCTTGTCGACGTCGCCGACGGCGAAGATCGAGAACGGCGCGGGCGCCTCGGTGTCCCAGAGGGCCTCGGCGGAGGCCATCTTCATCGGCTGCTGCTCGTACATGATCTTGGCGAGCCGGTCGCCGCTGACGACGGTGAGCAGTCCGCCGATGACCATCGTGACGAGCCCGAGCCGCAGCGAGGTCCGCATGACGCGCACGTGCTTGCGCCGCATCAGGTGGTACGCGGCGATGCCGACCATGAACGCGGCGCCGGTGAGGAACGCGGCGGTGATGGTGTGGAAGAACTGCGCGAGCGCGGTGTTCTGGGTCAGGACGTGCCAGAAGTCGGTGAGTTCGGCCCGTCCGTTCTCCTTGTTGATGCGGTAGCCGACGGGGTGCTGCATCCAGGAGTTCGCCGCGAGGATGAAGTACGCGGAGAGGATGGTGCCGATGGAGACCATCCAGATGCAGGCCAGGTGGATCTTCTGGGGCAGCTTGTCCCAGCCGAAGATCCACAGGCCGATGAAGGTCGACTCGAAGAAGAAGGCGATCAGCGCCTCGAAGGCGAGCGGGGCGCCGAAGACGTCACCGACGAAGCGGGAGTAGTCGGACCAGTTCATGCCGAACTGGAACTCCTGGAGGATGCCGGTGACCACCCCCATCGCGATGTTGATGAGGAAGAGCTTGCCCCAGAACTTGGTGGCCCTGAGGTACTTCTCGTCGCTCGTGCGCACCCAGGCGGTCTGAAGTCCGGCGACGAGCGCGGAGAGCGAGATCGTCAGCGGGACGAAGAGAAAGTGGTAGACGGTCGTGATGCCGAACTGCCACCGCGCCAGAGTCTCCGGCGCCAGCGCGAGTTCCACTGAGCACTCTCCTTAGGTCGCACCGTCGTCACGGATGGCCAGCTTGCCGTTTTTGGGCAGGTTGATGGGGGAGCGCACCGGAAAGCATGCGCGCTCGTGAATGCATTCACATTCACAAGGCGAGTATGACCGACGTCTTTTCGGACAGAGAATCGACCCCCCACTAAGCCGTGACCCCCCTCGGCGGCCTCGGTAAAACCCCAGGTCAGAACGGTATTTGGCCCCTCCAACCAGTTCGCCCGACGGGCCCGCCCGCGCTCCGGGACGGCGCCGCGGCGGCGCCTTCTTCCCGCACACCTCTTGCGTAACGGCAGACCATTCGCTAAACGGATTCCGCAGCCGTGTCGCGGGGCCACGGCACCCCCGCGGGACGCCCCTTGGCCACCGCCGCCGACGGAATCCGCCGCACGCCGGATTCTGTCGGCGGCGGGGGACCCACGCACGACGGCCCGCGTCCCGGGGACGGGACGCGGGCCGTGACGGCGGGGTCCTGGACTAGTCCAGCGTCTTGCGGAAGGCCGCCGCGGTCTGCAGGAAGATGTCGTTGGCCTCGGACTCGCCGACGGTGACGCGGACGCCCTCGCCCGGGAACGGCCGCACCACGGTGCCGGCCGCCTCGCAGGCCGCCGCGAACTCGTCGGTGCGCTCGCCCAGCCGGAGCCAGACGAAGTTCGCCTCCGACCGGGGCACCGTCCAGCCCTGCTCGGCGAGCTCACGGGAGACCCGGGTGCGCTCGCCGACCAACGCCTCGACGCGCTCCAGCAGTTCGCCCTCGCTCCGCATCGAGGCGATCGCCGCCTCCTGCGCGAGCTGGCTCACGCCGAAGGGCACCGCCGTCTTCCGCAGCGCGGCCGCCACCGGCTCGTGCGCGACCGCGAAGCCGACGCGCAGCCCCGCCAGCCCGTACGCCTTGGAGAAGGTGCGCAGCACGCAGACGTTGGGGCGGTCCCGGTACAGGTCGATGCCGTCGGCGACGTTCTCGTCCCGGACGAACTCGCGGTACGCCTCGTCCAGCACGACCAGGACGTCGCACGGCACCCGGTCCAGGAAGCGCTCCAGGTCGGCGCGCGGGATGGCCACGCCCGTCGGGTTGTTGGGGTTGCAGACGAAGATCAGGCGGGTGCGCTCGGTGATCGCCTCGGCCATCGCGTCCAGGTCGTGCTCCTCGCCCTCGGTGAGCGGGACGCGTACGGAGGTGGCGCCGGAGATCTGGGTGATGATCGGGTACGCCTCGAAGGAGCGCCAGGCGTAGATCACCTCGTCGCCCGGCTCCGCCGTCGCCTGGAGCAGCTGCTGCGCGACGCCGACCGAGCCGGTGCCCGTCGCCAGGTGCTCCTCGGGCACCCCGAACCGCGCGGACAGCTCGGCCAGCAGGCCCGAACAGGCCATGTCCGGGTACCGGTTGAAGGCGCCGGCGGCGCTCGTCACCGTCTCCAGGACGCCGGGGAGCGGCGGGTAGGGGTTCTCGTTCGAGGACAGCTTGTAGGCCACGGGCGCCTGGGCCGCGCCCTCCTCGCCGGCGGGCGCGCGCTTGCCGGGCTTGTACACGGGCATGCCGTCGAGCGCGCCGCGCAGCCTCGGGCCGCCCGGGCCGTCGGGGCTCGGGCCGTTACCGGGGCTCTGGCTGTTCTCGCTCACGCTGGTCACTCCCTCGGGGCCCTGCGGGCCTCTTAAGGCTCGTCGTCCTCCGCACGTCGGCTCGTCGTCCTCCGCACGGGCATGCTCTGGCCAATACTGCACACCTTATGAGGATTCCGTCAGGGGGCGTGGGGAGACAAAAGAACGCCACCCCGTACGCTCCGCGCGCCGGTGGCGGGCGCGGTGGCGCGCGTCACCCGTCAAGGTGACTTGCCGTCCCGCCCGAGCCCGCCCGAACGGGCCGGCCGCCCACCCGGGCGCCGGAGGGCCCGCACCATGCTGACCGGGCAATTCCCTTGCCCCGACGGCATGTTCACGATCTTCGCCGGTGCAGAATCGTGCCTCCACGGCGGGTGGCGAGCGGGGCGCGAACCCGCGGGGCCGCCCCCGTCGCGGGCCTACGATCGGGTCGCCATGACAGCAGCAGAGAAGCATCACGTGAGCCGTACGCCGGCTTCCCGCGGACCGCTCCGCGGCTCCCGGCGGAACGGGCGCGCCGGTATCCGCGACGTAGCGGCCGCGGCCGGTGTCTCCATCACGACTGTCTCCGACGCCCTCAACGGCAAGGGCCGGCTCCCCGACGCGACCCGCCGCCACGTGCGCGAGGTCGCCGACCGGCTCGGCTACCGCCCGTCCGCCGCCGCGCGCACGCTGCGCACCGGCAAGTCCGGGCTGATCGGCCTCACGGTGACCACGTACGGCGAAGAACCGTTCACCTTCACCGAGTTCGCGTACTTCGCCGAGATGGCGCGGGCGGCGACCTCGGCGGCGCTGGCCCGCGGATACGCCCTCGTCATCCTCCCGGCGACCTCGCGGCACGACGTGTGGTCGAACGTCGCGCTCGACGGCACCGTGGTGATCGACCCCTCCGACCAGGACCCCGTCGTCACCGATCTGGTCCGCTCGGGGCTGCCCGTGGTCTCCGACGGGCGGCCCAGCGGCTCGCTGCCCGTCACCGCCTGGGTCGACAACGATCACGAGGAGGCCGTCCGCAACCTCCTCGACCACCTCGCCGAGTCCGGCGCGCGCCGCATCGGCCTGCTCACCGGCACCAGCACCGACACCTACACCCGGCTGTCGACCACGGCGTACCTGAACTGGTGCGAGGACGTCGGCCAGGACCCGGTGTACGAGACCTACCCGGCGCACGACCCCTGCTCGGGGGCGATCGCCGCGGACCGGCTCCTCGCCAGGCCCGACCGCCCGGACGCCGTCTACGGGCTCTTCGACCCGAACGGCACCGACCTGCTCGCCGCCGCGCGCCGGTACGGGCTGCGGGTGCCCGAGGACCTGCTGCTGGTGTGCTGCAGCGAGTCCACCGTGTACGCCACCACCGAGCCGCCCATCACCACGCTGTCCCTCAAGCCGGGCCGGATCGGGAACACCGTGGTGCAGCTGCTCATCGACGCCATCGAGGGCATCGACTCGGGCCGGCCCGTGCAGCAGGTGATGCCGACCGACCTGCTCGTCCGCGCCTCCTCCCAGCGGCGCCCCTCCCGTCCGGTCGTCACGGCTCCGCGGTCGCCTTCCTCGGGGTCCGGTTCCGACTCGGGGTCCGGTTCCGGTTCCGGTTCCGAGGCCGGTTCCGGTTCCGATCCTTCGTCCGGTGAGCCGGCCGGGAACGGCTCACCCGAACCCCGTTCCGCCGCCGCGGAGTCCGCCGCCGAATAGGGCGCGGGGCCGGCGCACGTGCCGTTTCCGCGTCCTTTTGCGGGTCGCGGGCGAAGGGACTTGGGGGATAACGGGGACATCACGGTGGGATGAAGCGGAAATTACCGGAGGAAGCGACCGGCCTGCGGTCCCGCGTCCGAATTGCCACCCCCCAGGTGCGTCACAACCGCCGAGCGGCATTCCTATGATGGGCGCACGACACCGGGCCCTGCTCCGACCTGTGGGGTCTCCCCGCGAATGGCAGGGTGTGGGGTCACCCTGCCGGGAGGCGGGGAGACGGTTCGGCGGTGCACGGCGGCACGCGATGGTGGAGGGGTCGATGACTCAGGGGGCCGGTCAGGGACCCGATGTCCGGGACGGCGGATTCATGACGCGGGACGGCGGCCTGCCGCGGCCCGCCCATCCGGCGGTGGCGACGGCCTCCGGCCCCGCCGCGCACTCCCCCGTGACGTCCGGCGTACCCGCGAACTCCCCCGCGCCCGCGCGCAGTTCCGCGCCGGTGCACGCCCCCACGCACCCCGTCGCCGCCGCGGCCCCCGCCGGACCCGCAGGACCCACCACAGGGCCCGCCTCCGGATCCGCGCCCGCGCCCGTCGAGTGGCCCGTCCCGCCCGCCGCGCCGCACCCCGTCGCGCAGCAGAGCCCGCCGCCGGCGCCGCAGGCCCAACCGCCGTCCCGGCAGGGGCTGTCGGAGGAGTACACGCCCACCCAGCGCGACATCCCCGTCGTCGAGGACCCGGCCGGAGAGCCGACACTCGTCGACGTCACAGCTGTCACCGCCGTCGCGGCCTCCGGCGAGGAGGGGGACGGGCCGCTGTACGTCGTCGGTGACGTGCACGGCTTCCTCGACGAACTCCGCGCCGCGCTGCGCGCCGAGGGCATCATCGACGAGGAGGACCACTGGATCGCGGGCAACTCCCGGATCTGGTTCCTGGGCGACTTCACCGACCGCGGGCCCGACGGCGTCGGCGTCATCGACCTCGTGATGCAGCTCTCCGCCGAGGCCGCCGCGGCCGGCGGGTACTGCAAGGCGCTGATGGGCAACCACGAGCTGCTCTTCCTCGGCGCCAAGCGCTTCGGCGACACCCCCGTCAACTCCGGTGCGGGCACGGCCTCTTTCCAGGCGGCCTGGCTGCTCAACGGCGGTCAGCGCAGCGACATGGAGCGCCTGGAGGACCACCACGTGCAGTGGATGGCCCGGCTGGACGCGATGGCCCTCGCCGACGAGCACCTCCTCGTCCACTCCGACGCCACCTGCTACCTCGACTACGGCAGCACCATCGAGGGCGTCAACGACGCCGTCACCGAGGCCCTCCAGCGCAACGACGCGGACGAGACCTGGGAGATGTTCCGGAAGTTCACCAAGCGCTTCGCCTTCCGGGACGAGAACACCGGCACCACCGCCGTGCGCGAACTGCTCGGCACCTTCGGCGGCACCCGCGTCGTCCACGGGCACAGCCCCATCCCGTACCTGCTCGGCGAGGTCGGCAGCGAGGACGAGGACGGCGAGGAGAAGCCGCCGGACGTCACCGGTCCGCACCTGTACGCCGACGGTCTCGCGCTCGCCATGGACGGCGGCGTGACGATGGCCGGAAAGCTGCTTGTCACCCGGCTCCCGATCACCGAATGAGCCGCTCGACCACTGAATGAGCTGATCGCGGGAAGGATGAGGGACGGGACGTACGCCGGCACGTCCCGCAGGCCCGGTGCGTCCCACGCGCGCCGGCGAGGAATTCGGCAGCGCCCGGGCGGCCGTCCGCCGGAGCCCTCGGGCCACCGAAGCGAAGGGCCAATTCCGGAAAGCCACTGTCCCGGGGGACCGGAAGCCCCCTAACATCGGTCCTGCTACGGCGAGTTCACCTCACCGGCCGTGGCCGCCCCGCCCGTCGACCGGCCGGCATGGCCACAGGGAGCATCGGGGGATGCACATGAACACCGCTCCGTACCTGCTGCCCGAGGACCGGCCCGAGTTCGAACGGGTCCTGGACGAGGCGCTGCGCACGACGGGCCGTCGGCCCGCACCCCACGCGGCGCAGCAGCTCGGCCCCGAGCAGCTCAGGTCCATGGCGCTCAGCGCCGTGACGGCGATAGCCGCCTGCGCCGCCGCCGAGTACCACCGCTACGTGACGCTGCGCGCGGAGGAGCGCGGGGCGGAGGGTTCGGCGGTGGAGTCCGCTTCCGGTTCGGACTCGGCTTCCGCTTCCGGTGACGGTTCGGGATCCGACTCCGGTTCGTCGTCCGGGACTTCGGAGGCGGACGAGCGGTCCGGGGCCGTCGACGGGGTGCGGGCCGCCGAGGGTGGCGGGGAGCTCGCGGGCAGCCTCGGCGAGGGGCTGACCGAGGCGGCCGGTACCGCCGGGGCCGGGCTGCTGGCCATGGCCTCGGTGCTGCTGCCCGCGCTCGCCGGGACGGCCGCCGTCATCTTCCTGCTGCTCGGCTACCTGCTGCAGGTCGTCACGCCCGAACCCGCCCTCGCCGCGCCCATGCGGACGGCCGGCTGGGTCTTCGCGGCGCTGGCCGTCACGGGCGTCCTCGTCGGACTCGTCGGCCTGTGGATCACCGCGCTCCGCAACGGCTCACGCTCCCGGCGTGCGGCACGTGCCGCGCGCGCGGCGCGCGGTCCCGACGGGCGGGCGGGTGCGCGCGGGGCGTACGGGCCGGTCACGGAGCTGTCCGCGGCGCGGGAGGCGTGGCGGGAGGCGCTGCTGGAGCGGGGCATCCTGCCGTTCCTCAGCGAGGCGCTCGCCGATCCGAAGGGCGCGAAGGAGTCGCCCTCGCGGTACGTCCCCGCGCCGCGCTTCGCCGAACTCGGCTACTCCGGCCCGGAGTTCTCCAGCCGCACCTCGACCGACGAACCCTCGCCGGCGGAGCCGGCCACCCCCCGCTACTCCAGCCCCGACTACTCCAGCCCGCAGTACGACACGGGGGAGTGAGGGGCGCCCCGTCAGGGGCGCGGGGAACTGCGCGAACGGCCACGACGTACGAGGTGGCCCGGCGACGGCAGTTGCGCACCCCGCACCGTGGCGGGCCCGCGGCTGCGCTTGCCAGCCCTGCGCCTCGGCGCAGACCTCCCAAGCGGGGTGCGCCCGCGAAGGGGCGCGGGGAACTGCGCAAACCCCGAGCCACGACGGCGCCGCACCCGAAGAAGCGGGGTGGCCCCGAAAGGGGCGCGGGGAACTGCGCGAAAACGCGAGCCACGGCGCACCCGCACCCCGCGACGCGCAAGACGGGGCGCCCCGCCCCCTTCAGGCCCCGGCCACATCCAGCGCCTGGCAGAGGTCCGCGATGAGGTCCGACGGGTCCTCGACGCCCACCGAGAGGCGGATGAAGCCCTCGGGGACGGGGTCGCCGCCCCAGCGGCCCCGGCGTTCGGCCGTGCTGCGGACGCCGCCGAAGCTGGTCGCGTCGCCGACGAGGCGCAGCGCCTCCAGGAAGCGCTCGGCGCGCTCCCGGCCGGGGAGGGTGAAGGAGACGACGCAGCCGAAGCGTTCCATCTGCCGGGCCGCCAGTTCGTGCGAGGGGTCGCCGGGCAGTCCGGGGTGGCGGACGTCGGTCACGTCCTCGCGTCCGCGCAGGGCCTCGGCGACGGCCAGGGCGCCCGCGGCCTGCTGGCGGGTGCGCAGTTCGAGCGTGGCGAGGGAGCGGTGCGCGAGCCACGCCTCCATCGGCCCGGGGACGGCGCCGACGGTCTTGCGCCACAGCCGCACCCCGTCGGCGAGCCGGGGGTCGCGGCAGGCGACGTAGCCGAGCAGCACGTCGCCGTGGCCGCTGAGCGCCTTGGTGCCGCTGGCGACGGAGAAGTCCGCGCCGAGCGCGAGCGGCCGCTGGCCGAACGGGGTGGCGAGGGTGTTGTCCACGGCGACCAGCGCGCCGCGCTCGTGCGCCGCGTCGGCCAGCCGCCGGATGTCGCACACGTCGAGCCCGGGGTTGGACGGCGACTCGATCCACAACAGCGAGGCGCCATCGAGCTGTTCGAGCTGCGCGTCACCGGCGGTGGGCGCCGTACGGACCTCGACGCCGAGGCTCTCCAGCCGCTCGCGGGTGGGGATGAGCAGGTTGTACCCGTCGTCGGGGAGGACGACGACGGCGCCGGGCCGCGCCTGCGAGAGCAGCACCGCGGAGATCGCGCCCATGCCGGAGGCGAAGGCGAGGGTGGTGACGTCCGGGTCGCCGGGGGCCTCCAGTTCGCCGATGGCGGCTTCGAGGGCCGTCCAGGTCGGGTTCTGGTCCCGGCCGTAGGCGTACGGGGCGCCGGTGGGGTCGCCGGGGAGGTGGTAGTGCGCGGCGAAGACGGGGCCCGGCAGCGGCGGCGCGTAGGGCTGTTCCTCGGGCAGTCCGGCGCGTACGGCGCGGGTGGCGTTGCCGTCCTCGGGGGTGAGGGCGCCGGTGTGGGACGAAGAAGAGTTCATGGTGCGGTGCTTGCTTTCTGCTCTCGGGGCGGGCCGGACCGTGGGGACCGCGGTGCTCAGCCCGTCGCTGCCAGTGCCGCCCGCGCCGCCGCACCGCACTGTGCGCCGTAGCCGGAGCCGAAGAGGACGGCATGTACCAGAAGGTGCTGCAACTGGTGCAGAGGTACGCGCTCGGCCCGTCCCGGAAGGGGCCGGACCTCCTCGTACGCGGCGAGGATACGGGAGAGCCGCGGGCAGCCGAAGAGCTCCAGCATCGCCAGGTCCGTCTCCGGGTGCCCGCCCTGGGCGGCGGGGTCGATGAGCAGCACCGTCCCGGCGGACGGGAGGAGGTTGCCGGACCACAGGTCGCCGTGGATCACGGCCGGTTCCTGGGCCGGGCCCGCGACGTCCGCGGGCCCGCCGCGCAGCCGGGCGCAGAGCCGTTCGACGTCCCGTGCGTCGCCGGGCCCGATGCCGCCTTGGTCGACGGCGGCGCGGAGGAGCGGCAGCAGCCGGTGGCGGGCGTGGAACGCGGGCCAGTCCGCGCCGGCTTCCGCGGGTTCCGGGGAGTCGAGCGGCAGCGGGCCGAGGTAGCAGGGGCCGCCCGGGGTGCCCCAGCCGTCGGCCGGGCTCGCGTGCAGCGCGGCGAGTTCGCGGCCGAGCCGCTCGGCGCCCGCCTCGGTGAGCGGGCCCGCCTCGGCCCACTCCAGGACGAGCACGTCGGGGGCCACGCCCAGGACGGCGGGGACGCGGACGGCGCCGGTGGCCGCGAGGCGGGCGAGTCCGGCGGCCTCGGCCGGGAAGAAGTCGGCCGGTGCGCCGGTCCTGGTCTTGGCGAACACCGTGTCTGCGGGCCCGTGTTCGGGCGTGAGCTCGACGCGGTACGCCGCGCAGATGTCGCCGCCGGGGACGGCGCGGACGCCGGTCGCCCGCACCGAGCCCGGCTCCCGCCCGTCCCCCGCCTGCCCGGCGTCCGCGCCGTCCGGCCGCCGCCCGCCGCCCAGCAGCGCGGCCACCCGCTCGCCGAGCGTCCGGGGCGAGGGGCGGCCGGTACCGGCGCCCGTCACCGGCCGCCGCCCGCGCCGCCTCCCGAAGCGGAAGCGGAACCGGAGGCGGTGCCCGGCCCGACGGCCGCCGTGATCTCCGCGAGGAGGCCGGGGACGGCGGCCTCGACGAGTTCGAGGCACTCCTCGAAGCCGCGCCGGCCGCCGTAGTACGGGTCGGGCACGTCGAGGCCGAAGCCGCCGTCGGGGGTGGCGGCCGGGTCGTAGGAGCGCAGCAGGCGGATGCGGTCCGCGTCCTCGGCGAGGGGGGCCATGGCGCGCAGTTCGCGCTGGTGGCCCTCGTCGAGGGCGACGACGAGGTCGTGCCGGGTGAACCAGTCGGGCGCGAACTGCCGCGCGGAGTGCGTCAGTTCGTACCCCGAGGCGTCGAGCACGGACGCGGTGCGCGGGTCGGCGCCCTCACCGGTGTGCCAGCCGCCGGTGCCCGCGCTGCTCACCTCGACCAGGCCGTCCAGCCCGGCCTCGGCGACGCGGGCGCGGAGCACGGCCTCGGCCATCGGGGAGCGGCAGATGTTGCCGGTGCAGACGAAGCACACGCGGTACATGCCGGGCTCCCCTTCCGTCTCAGTCACGGTCCGGGAGGACCATGTTGAGCGCCCAGGAGACGATCGAGATGATCAGGCCGCCGAGCACCGCCGTCCAGAAGCCCTCCACGTGGAAGCTCAGGTCGAGCTTGTCCGAGAGCCACGAGGTGAGCAGCAGCATCAGCGCGTTGATCACGAGCGTGAAGAGGCCGAGCGTGAGGATCAGCAGCGGCAGCGAGAAGAGCTTCACGATCGGCTTCACGATGACGTTCACGACGCCGAAGATCAGCGCGACGACGATCAGCGTGAGGGTCTTCTCGCCGGTGTCCGCGCCGGTCAGCGCGATGTCGCCGACGAGCCAGGTGGCGACGGCGAGAGCCGCGGCATTGGCCAGGGTCTTGATGAGGAAGTTCGTCATACTGTGATCGTCGCAGGACGAGGCACACACGGCACAAGGGGTGGACAGGGTGAAGGCGTTCCGGTTGGAGGAGCTGGAGGCGGAGCGTGCCGCCCACGAGGGGGCGTACCTGCAATTCCTCCGCGAACGGAACATGTCGGTGGGCCTGTACGCGCTCGACGCCGGCAGCACCGACCCGCAGAAGCCGCACCGGCAGGACGAGGTGTACCTCGTCGTCAGCGGCCGCGGCGCGATCACCGTGGGCGAGGAGACGACGATGGTCGCGCGCGGCAGCGTGGTCTACGTACCGGCCGGGGTGCCGCACCGGTTCCACCACATCTCGGAGGACCTGCGCGTGATGGTGGTCTTCTCCCCGCCCGAGGGCTGACCCGGTCCCGGAGGACGAGGCCGCCCTCAGGGTTCGGTGGGGGACGGTTCAGGGACGGACGGGGGGCGGTGGCCCTCCCGCCCCGCCCCGCTCCCCCATAGCATCGGGAGCGGCAGAACCGCACGAACCGACCGAACCCGGAGTCATGAGATGGACATCAAGTCGACCGCCGCGAGCCTTCCGTGGTGGGTGAAGTGGATCGCCATCCCCGTCATCGCGCTCGTCGTCTTCGGCGGACTGATCGCCAACGTGGTGGGTTTCCTCGTGGGCCTGCTCTTCAAGGTCCTGCTGTTCGTCGCGCTGGTCGGCGGACTGATCTACGTGGTGCGCCGGTTCACTTCGGCTTCCTCCTCCTCCCGCGACCGCTGGTGACCCGGCGCCCCGCGGCGGCCACGCCCGCGCCGTCCCGGCCGGGAGCCCGCTGAGCCGGGGCGCCCGCCGCGGGCTGCGCGTCCGGGCGGACGGGGCCCGGCTCGCCGTCCCCGCCGCGGTGCCGGTCGGCGGAGACCACCAGTGCGGCGAGCAGCGTCGTCACCGGCACCGAGGCCACCAGGCCGATCGAGCCGACCAGGGTGCGGACGACCTCCTCGGCGACGACCTCGCTGGTGGCGACGTTGGTGACGCTGCTGCGGGCGATCGAGAAGAGCAGCAGCAGCGGCAGCGCGGCACCCGCGTACGCCAGCACCAGGGTGTTGACCACGGACGCGATGTGGTCGCGTCCGATCCGCATCGCCTGCCGGTACAGCTGACGCCAACTCGCGCTCGGGTCGGCGTCCTTCAGCTCCCAGACGGCGGAGGTCTGGGTGACGGTCACGTCGTCGAGCACGCCCAGTGAGCCGATCAGCACCCCGGCGAGCAGCAGGCCCTGGATCTCGATGTCCGGGTAGAGGCCGTGCACGAGTCCGGTCTGGTCGTCGGTGTTGCCCGTCAGCCGGGCCCAGCCGATGAAGACGGAGCCGAGCACCCCGATCAGCAGCAGCGAGGTGAGCGTCCCGAGCACGGCGACGGAGGTGCGGGCGGAGAGCCCGTGGCACAGGTACAGCGTCGCCAGCATGATCGCGCTGCCCCCGACGACCGCGACCACCAGGGGATTCGAGCCCTGGAGTATCGCGGGCAGGATGAACAGCGTCAGCACCGCGAAGCTGACCGCGAGGCCGACCAGCGCCAGCAGCCCGCGCATCCGCCCGACGACGACCACCGCCAGCGCGAAGACGGCGGCGAGCAGCACCATGGGCAGGCCGCGGCTGACGTCGACGACGCTGTACTGGAGTTCCTTGGGCGCGTTCGCGGCGTACGCGACGACCACGCCCTGGCCGGTCTCCAGCTTCCTGGTGGCGTCGGGCGTGACGACCTCGGTGAAGGTGTGGCCCTTGTCCTTGCCGCTGGTGACCTCGATGGTCGCCTTCTGGCAGGGCGCGTTCTGCCCGCCGGCGCCCGGGGTGCCGCCCGTGCCGCCGCCGCCCGGCGGCTGCCCACCGGCTCCCGGCTGACCGCCGCCCGGCGGCTGCGCGTTGACGTCCTCGCAGGAGACCTCGGCAAGCTTGGTCACCTTCGCGTCGAAGGTCGGCCGGTCGAAGCCGACGCCGCTCGGCGCGTTCCCCTGGCCGCCGGGCGCTCCGCCGGGCCACAGCACGAGGAGCCCGGCGACGACCAGGACGGCGAACGGGATCAGGACCGCGGCGATGACCTTGCGCAGATGCCGGGAGACGGGCGAGGCGGGGCCGTGGGAGTGCGCGTGGCCGTGGCCGTGCGCGTGGCCGTGCCCCGGTGCGCCGCCGTGCGCCTGCCCGTGGCCCGGCGCCTGGGCGTGGCCGTGCGCGGGCCCGTGCTCGGGGTCGTCGCCGCCCTGCTGATGCGGCTGAGGTGTCGGTGTCACGGGCCCGATCATCGCAAGAACTTGTGGGGTATCTGTTCAGCGGCGCCGGTCGGCGGTTAGCGTAGTGCCGCCTTTGCACACATCGCGGGAGCTCCGAGCACGGGGCTGAGAGGGCGCTGACCTCCGCGCACGTCCCCGAGGGGACGGCCGGAAGACGCTGCGTCGACCGCTGAACCTGTTACCGGGTAATGCCGGCGTAGGGAGTGGGTCACATGACCATGCAGGATGCACACAACGCTGCTTCCCACCAGCGGACACCGGCCCCGTCGGGCGGTGCGGACGACGCGCAGGCGTCGCCCGCCATCGGCTCGCACAAGGGCTACGTGAGCGGATCGCGCCCGGACATCCGGGTCCCGGTCCGCAAGGTGCACCTCACCAACGGCCGCGACGTGACGCTGTACGACACGTCCGGCCCGTACACCGACCCCGAGATCGAAACCGACGTCCGCCGCGGGCTGGCCCCGCTGCGGCAGAACTGGATCGTCGAACGCGGCGACACCGAGGAGTACGCGGGCCGTGAACTGCGGCCCGAGGACGACGGCTTGAAGCACACCTCGCCGCGCGGCGGGCTGCGCAACCTCGACGCCGTCTTCCCCGGACGCCCCCGCCAGCCGCGCCGCGGCCGCGCGGGCGAGGACGGCAAGCGGCTGTCCGTCTCCCAACTCGCGTACGCCAAGCGCGGGTTGATCACCCCGGAGATGGAGTACGTCGCCGTGCGGGAGAACCGCACGCCGGAGTTCGTCCGCGACGAGATCGCGGCGGGCCGGGCCGTCCTCCCGGCGAACGTCAACCACCCGGAGATCGAGCCGATGATCATCGGCAAGAACTTCCTGGTGAAGGTCAACGCCAACATCGGCAACTCGGCCGTCACCTCCTCGATCGAGGAGGAGGTGGAGAAGATGACCTGGGCGACCCGCTGGGGCACCGACACGGTCATGGACCTCTCCACCGGCCGCAACATCCACACCACCCGCGAGTGGGTGCTGCGCAACTCCCCCGTCCCGATCGGCACGGTGCCGCTCTACCAGGCGCTGGAGAAGGTCGACGGCAAGGCGGAGGAGCTGACCTGGGAGGTCTACAAGGACACCGTCATCGAGCAGTGCGAGCAGGGCGTGGACTACATGACCGTCCACGCGGGCGTCCTGCTCCGCTACGTCCCGCTGACGGCCAACCGCAAGACGGGCATCGTCTCGCGCGGCGGCTCGATCATGGCCGCCTGGTGTCTGGCGCACCATCAGGAGAGCTTCCTCTACACGCACTTCGCGGAGCTCTGCGACATCCTGCGCACCTACGACGTCACCTTCTCGCTCGGTGACGGCCTGCGCCCCGGCTCCATCGCGGACGCCAACGACGCGGCCCAGATGGCCGAGCTGGACACCCTCGGCGAACTGAACCGCATCGCCAAGGCGCACGACGTCCAGACCATGATCGAGGGCCCGGGACACGTCCCGATGCACAAGATCAAGGAGAACGTGGACCGGCAGCAGGAGGTCTGCGAGGAGGCGCCGTTCTACACGCTCGGCCCGCTGACCACCGACATCGCGCCCGCGTACGACCACATCACCAGTGGCATCGGCGCCGCGATGATCGGCTGGTGGGGCACCGCGATGCTCTGTTACGTCACGCCCAAGGAGCACCTGGGCCTGCCGGACCGGGACGACGTGAAGACCGGCGTCATCACGTACAAGATCGCGGCCCACGCGGCCGACGTCGCCAAGGGCCACCCGGGCGCGCAGGACTGGGACGACGCGCTCTCGGACGCCCGCTTCGAGTTCCGCTGGGAGGACCAGTTCAACCTGGCCCTCGACCCGGACACGGCCCGCGAGTACCACGACGAGACGCTCCCGGCCGACGCGGCGAAGACCGCGCACTTCTGCTCCATGTGCGGGCCGAAGTTCTGCTCCATGAAGATCAGCCGGAGCATCACCGAGCAGTTCGGCGGTGAGGACGGAGCGTCCGCCGAGGAGATCGAGGCGGGCATGCTGGCGAAGTCGAAGGAGTTCGCCGCCGCCGGCAACCGCGTCTACCTGCCCCTGGCGGACTGACGCGGCACGCCCCCGGAAACGGCGGGCGGGGCGGGGACCTCGTACGGTCCCCGCCCCGCCACCGTTCAACGGGCCGGGACCGTTCAGCGCGGCTCGGCCGGGACGCGGCCGAGGCGGCCGGCCTTGAAGTCCTCGAAGGCCTGCACCAGTTCGGCGTGGCTGTTCATCACGAACGGGCCGTAGTGCGCCATCGGCTCGCGTATCGGACGCCCGCCGAGCAGCACGATCTCCATGCCGTCGGTGCGCGCGTCCTGCGTGGCGTCGGCCCGTACGGTCATCGAGCCGCCCTTGCCGAACACGGCCGCCTGGCCCGCCTCGACGGGACGCTCCCCGGTGCCCACCGACCCGCGCCCGGCGAGCACGTACGCGAGGCCGTTGAAGTCCTCCCGCCAGGGCAGGGTGACCTGGGCGCCGGGGGAGACGGTCGCGTGCAGCATCGTGATCGGGGTGTGGGTGATGCCCGGGCCCTCGTGGCCGTCGAGGTCACCGGCGATGAGGCGGAGGAGGGCGCCGCCGTCCGGGGTGGTCAGCAGCTTGACCTCGCCACCGCCGATGTCCTGGTAGCGCGGGGTGGACATCTTGTCCGCCGCGGGCAGGTTCACCCACAGCTGGAGGCCGTGGAACAGGCCGCCGGAGACGACGAGTTGCTCGGGCGGCGCCTCGATGTGCAGCAGCCCGGAGCCGGCCGTCATCCACTGCGTGTCACCGTCGTTGATGACGCCTCCGCCGCCCTCGGAGTCCTGGTGCACGAAGCTCCCGTCGAGGAGGTACGTGACGGTCTCGAAGCCGCGGTGCGGGTGCCAGGGCGTGCCCTTGGGCTCGCCCGGCGCGTACTCCACCTCGCCCATCTGGTCCATCATGATGAACGGGTCGAGGTGCCGGTAGTTGATGCCCGCGAACGCCCTGTGCACGGGGAATCCCTCGCCCTCGAAGCCCGTGGGCGCGGTGGTCACGGTGAGTACGGGGCGGGCGACGGTCTCGGGCCCCGGCGCGGACACGCGGGGCAGGGCGAGCGGGTTCTCCACGGTGATCGCGGGCATGGCAGTCCTCCTGGGGCTCGGAGTCCAATCTAGTTGAACAGTGAACATCCGCCAATCGCGCGGCATTCCCACCGGTGCGAGGCTGGTTCCCACCGCCTCCGCACCCGAGGAGCACCCACGTGTCGAAACCCCCGCTGCCCGAGGCCGCCGTCCGCCTGCTGAGCAGGCCGAACCCGGCCGTGATCACCACGCTCCGCCCCGACGGCCAGCCGGTGTCCACGGCCACCTGGTACCTCTGGGAGGACGGCCGGGTCCTGCTCAACATGGACGAGGGCCGCAAGCGCCTCGCGCACGTACGCAACGACCCCCGCGTCACGCTGACGGTCCTCGACCAGGACAGCTGGTACACCCACGTCAGCCTGATCGGCCGGATCACCGAACTCCGGCCCGACACCGGCCTGTCGGACATCGACCGCCTGGCCCACCACTACCTCGGCAACCCCTACCCCCAGCGGGACCGCGACCGCGTCAGCGCCTGGCTCGACATCGACCGCTGGCACGGCTGGGGCACCCTCAAGGACAACACCCAGGCGGGCTGAACGGGGCGCCCCTGGGGGCGCGGGGAACGGCGCCCTCTTGGGGGCGCGGGGAACGGCGCGAACGGCCACGGCGTACGGGGTGGCCCGGCGACGGCGATGAGCACCCCGCGCCGGGGTCACCCCGCGAAGGAGCTAGCCGTACATCCGCCGCATCGCGAAGTCGACCATCTCCTCGACCGCCTTCGCGTCGAAGACGATCCGGTGCTCACCCTCCATGTCGAGCACGAACCCGTACCCCGAGGGCAGCAGGTCCAGCACCTCGGCCCCGGTGATCACGAAGTACTTGGACTCCTTGCCCGCGTAGGCCCGCAGCTCCTTCAGCGTCGTGAACATCGGGATGACCGGCTGCTGGGTGTTGTGCAGCGCGAGGAAGCCCGGGTTCTCGCCGCGCGGGCAGTAGACCTTCGACGTGGAGAAGATCGCCTGGAAGTCCTCGGACGTCATCGTCCCCGTGGTGAACCCGCGTACGGCGTCCTGCAGGGACGGGGGCGTCGGCTCGGGGTAGAGCGGCTGGTCGGCGCCGGGCTGCTGCTGCGCGTAGTGCTGCTGGCCCTGGTGCCCGGTCTGCTGCTGCCCGTAGCCCTGACCGCCCGCGTGCTGGTCGGCGTATCCCTGCTGGTAGCCCTGCTGATACCCGGGGTAGCCCTGCTGGCCCTGCTGACCCTGGCCCGGGCCGGGCCCCTGCTGCTGGTAGCCGTACCCGGCGGACGCGGTCTGGTCGTAGCCGTACATGAGGCAAAGAGTAACGAGTCACAGATGGCCGGTGAGGGGTTGCTTCTTATTACCGACGGGTAGCATCATCGATATCTACTTGTCGGAACGAGTACAAAAACGGAGCCGTCGCCATGGGGCACTACAAGTCGAATCTCCGCGACATCGAGTTCAACCTCTTCGAGGTGCTCGGGCGCGACACGGTGTACGGCACCGGACCGTTCGCGGAGATGGACGTCGAGACCTCGAAGAGCGTGCTGTCGGAGATCGCGCGTCTCTCGGAGAACGAGCTCGCCGCCTCCTACGAGGACAGTGACCGGAACCCGCCGGTCTTCGACCCGGAGACCAACACCGCACCCGTCCCCGCCTCCTTCAAGAAGAGCTACCAGGCGTACATGGACGCCGAGTGGTGGCGTCTGGGCATCCCGGAGGAGATCGGCGGCACCACCGCGCCGCGCTCCCTCCTGTGGGGCTTCGCCGAGACCATCCTCGGCTCGAACCCGGCCGTGTGGATGTACGCCTCAGGACCGGCCTTCGCCGGCGTCCTCTACGACGAGGGCACCGACGAGCAGCACAAGATCGCCAAGCTGATGGCCGAGAAGCAGTGGGGCTCCACCATGGTGCTCACCGAGCCGGACGCCGGCTCGGACGTCGGCGCCGGCCGCGCGAAGGCCACGCAGCAGGACGACGGCACCTGGCACATCGAGGGCGTCAAGCGCTTCATCACCTCCGGTGAGCACGACATGTCCGAGAACATCGTGCACTTCGTGCTCGCCCGCCCCGAGGGCCACGGCCCCGGCACCAAGGGCCTCTCGCTGTTCATCGTCCCCAAGTACGACTTCGACTGGGAGACCGGCGAGATCGGCGAGCGGAACGGCGTCTACGCGACGAACGTCGAGCACAAGATGGGCCTGAAGGCCTCCAACACCTGCGAGATGACCTTCGGCGCCAACGCGCCCGCCAAGGGCTGGCTGCTCGGCGAGAAGCACGACGGCATCCGCCAGATGTTCAAGATCATCGAGTTCGCGCGGATGATGGTCGGCACGAAGGCCATCGCCACCCTGTCGACGGGCTACCTCAACGCGCTGGAGTACGCCAAGGAGCGCGTCCAGGGCGCCGACCTCGCGCAGTTCACCGACAAGACCGCGCCGCGCGTCACCATCACCCACCACCCCGACGTGCGCCGCTCGCTGATGACGCAGAAGGCGTACGCGGAGGGCATGCGCGCCCTCGTCCTCTACACCGCCTCCGTCCAGGACGAGATCCTGGTCAAGGAGCACGCGGGCGAGGACGCCTCCGCCGCGCACCGCCTCAACGACCTGCTCCTGCCGATCGTCAAGGGCTACGGCTCCGAGAAGTCCTACGAGCAGCTGGCCCAGTCGCTGCAGACCCTCGGCGGCTCCGGCTACCTGCAGGAGTACCCGATCGAGCAGTACATCCGCGACGCGAAGATCGACACCCTGTACGAGGGCACCACCGCGATCCAGGGCCAGGACTTCTTCTTCCGCAAGGTCGTCCGCGACCAGGGCCAGGCGCTCACCGCCCTGTCCGAGGAGATCAAGAAGTTCCTCGCCGACGCGCAGGGCGGCGAGGACCTCGCCGCGGCCCGCGAGCAGCTCACCACGGCCGCCGCGGACCTGGAGGCCATCGTCGGCACCATGCTGACCGACCTGGCCGCCACCGAGAAGGACGTCAAGTCCATCTACAAGGTCGGCCTCAACACCACCCGCTTCCTGCTGGCCTCCGGCGACGTCGTCATCGGCTACCTGCTGCTGCGCGGTGCCGCCGTCGCCGCGGCGAAGTTGGACGGCGCCTCCGCCAAGGACAAGCCGTTCTACGAGGGCAAGATCGCGGCCGCGAAGTTCTTCGCCGCCAACGTCCTGCCCGGCCTCACCGTCCAGCGTCAGCTGGCCGAGAACATCGACCAGTCCCTCATGGACCTGGACGAAGCGGCCTTCTGACCCCCAGGGAGCCCCCACCTCCCGCACGAACGGGCCCGGAGCACGGTGTGTGCTCCGGGCCCGTTCGTCGTACGGTCCCTCACTTCTCGATGTGCACCTTCGCGGGCAACTCCGGCGGATCGTCGCACCGTTGC
The DNA here is from genome assembly GCF_012726235.1 of Streptomyces sp. HNM0574. GTDB lineage: Bacteria > Actinomycetota > Actinomycetes > Streptomycetales > Streptomycetaceae > Streptomyces. The sequence goes on along the minus strand of NZ_JAASAH010000012.1, from coordinate 124,999 downwards.
ACCGCGTGCCGCAGGAAGGACAGCGTCAGGTCGGCGGCGTTCTGCCGCTGCTCGGGACTGTCGGGGTCGGGGGCGTTGTCCGAGGACGCCGTCACGTGCAGCGTGCCTCTACGCATGTCGAGGGGCGAGTCCGACTCCGACTCCGGGAGCGTGCAGGGGGCGCTGAGCGCCGCGTCCGCCTCGCCCGAAACCCCGCCGACGCGCGGCGACTTCGAGGTGATGCGCGCCTTGCGGCCGTCCACAGCGCCGGATTGGTCCAGCTCTCGGAGGGAGAGCTGTGACGGCTCCGTCCCGCTCGTGCCGAACCAGGCCTTCAGCACGATCACTTTCCTCTCCTCGCCCTCTCGCTCACGGATGAGGCAGAAGGCCCGGCTGCTCCTGCTGTCGTACTCGCTGTACCTCGACGTGAGCTCATAGACCCCGTCCGGCACGAGCCCCACAACCTTCCGCCCGTCCTCGCGGCTTGTCAGCGCCTTGCCCTCGCAGGTGGCGTTCCTGAGCAGATCCTCCTCGGAGGTGCAGCCGGTGAGAGAGGAGGCCACAATCAAGGCAACCCCCAACAGGAGCGATGACCGAAGGAGTGGCACACCCACATGCTGTGCTCTCTTTTTTCTCACCACGAAACCCTCCACTGGCCAATCCCATCCGGACTGGCTCATCGAACTTCCCGACAGCGGAACTAGCCGACGCTAGGCGCGTCTTCAGGCCTGTTGGTCACGTACTCCTCGATGTTGTCATTGCCTCGTCCCCAGCCTTCGTTGAAGCCGTCCTGAACTGCCTTGTGGAATTCGTCCTCGGAAACTCCCTCCGGAGGACGGACACCGGCACCGTCCAGACCTGACCAGATGGTGCTGTACGCCTCTCCCTTCTCTTCGCTGAGTTGCTTGGCCGCGTCCCAGGACTGCTGCGGGGAGTTGTCCTGTTTCGCAGCGTCCATGATGTCCCCGATGACCAGCTTCCCCAGCTCTCCTCCTGCTGCTGCCGCCGCCGGTCCGCCTACGCCTCCCGTCGGCACGGCCCCGGCGGCACCGGCGCCCACGGAGACGAGCCCCTCGGCCCACTTTCCGGCCTTTGCCACGGCATCGTTGTATTCCTTGTCCGACTCGATCCCTTGACGGAAGATCTCGTCACTTCTCGCATGCGCGATCACCCCCTCGGCCGCTCCCGATGTATTGGCGATCTCCCCCATCGTTTCCCGGAATCCGAGATCCGTGGCACCGGGATTCTCCGCGTGGTATGCGATGAGATTCGCTGTGTACTGCCGCTGCCCGAAGGTGAGGGCCGCGTTGCCTTCCGGGTCCGTGCTCACGTTGTAGATGAACCTCGCCGCCGCCGCGTCCCCTGAGTCCCCGAGATCGACCTGCGCCCCGGCCACCGGCATGATCTTGTCCTTCAGGTGATCGTCCGTGGAGAGCGCCCGGTTCAGGTCCGCCGTGTACTCCGCGCCCATTCGCCCGAGGCTGTCCTTGAGGCCGCCGCCTGCCGCGTCGGGGTTCTCGGCCACGGTCGTGATGACCTTGCCCATGATGTCCGCCTGGGCCTGGGTGTGGGGCGGCAGGGGCTGTTGGGGCTTCTCGTCGTACCCGTGTCCCGTGGTGGCGGATTCGAGGGCGTGGCCGAGGTGGGACTTGTCGGCCTCGCCGCCGTGCCATTCGCGGTCCTTGAGGAGGTAGTCGAGGTTGTTGATTTTCCCGTCGTCGGTCTCGGTGCTGCCGGAGAGGAATTCCGTGGATGCCTCGGGGTTGTGGCCGAGGCCGTCCGAGAAGCCGACCATGGGGTCGTCGGTGATGAGTCCCATGGCCCCGTCGCCGTACCAGCTGGACTCCCGGTCCGTTCCCCAGTACTGGTAACGGGACTGCTCCTCCTGGATCAGCTTGCTGCCGTAGTCGCCCAGGAATTCCTTGTCCCATTCGCCATTCGCGAGAAGGCTGCTGGTGAGCTGGTAGCCGTTGTAGCTGTAATCGCCCCTGGCTCCCGCCGGGGACTTGTACTCGTTTCCGCCGGCCGCCAGCAGGTCCTTCTCGAACTTGTCCATGGCGCGGCTGTCCACCTGGGAGGCCGTGCCGAGAGTGGTGCCGAGGTTCTTCTGGATCTGGCGGAGGACGTCCTTGCGGTCATGGCTCGTTCCCGGCGGGGGATTCATCATCGCCATGTAGGACTTCAGTGTTCCGTCCGCGCCCTGGGTCTTCGCGAGCTTCTCCGCGAAGACGGGGTCCTGGCCGTTCTTGCTCAACAAGTCGTTCAGCTCGTTGAGTTCGGTGGCGGTCGGGCGGCCGTCCATCAGCTCGGCGGCGCGGTCCGCGTCGCGTTCCGCCTGAAGGGCCTCGTCGAGGGTTTGGTGGCCGCCCTGGCTGAAGGCCCGTTCGTCCTCACCGTTACGGTCCGACTTGAGGGCCGCTTCCGCCGCCTCGTCGGCCTCGGTGGCCTTCTTGAGGACGTCCTCGATCTTGCCCTCGTAGTCCTTGATGAGCTTCGTCCTGGCGTCGGCCCAGCCCCGGTGCTCGGAGTCGGCCTGCGCGGTCCGGTCCGTCGCCCTGGGGTGCTTGTCCGTGATCTTCCCGCTGCCGTCGACGGCCAAGTGGTCCGCCTCCAGCTCCTTTTCCAGGTCACGGAGGTTCTTCTGGTGCCCGCGGAGGTCGTGGTGGATGTCGTCCAACAGCTTGGCCATCCGCCCGGCCTCCCCGGCCGCGGCGTCCATCTGCTTGCGCACCTGCGCGATCTCGGACTGCGCCGCCGCAGCGGCCTCGCCCTCCCAGTTCTTCTCCAGACGGCTCTTGACCTGCTGCTCGTACTGGTCACCGAGTCCTTCGTACGCGGACTTGACCTGCCGCCAGCTCGTGGCCGCCGTCTCCAGCCCCGTTAAGTCGGCCTGGTCCAACTGCTCGTAGTTCATGACGTCCCCCTCAGCCGAAGTCCTGGCGGATCTTGTCCTGGTTGTCGGATTCCCGCTGTTCCCGCTGCGTGTACGCGACCTTGGACTCGTGCAGCTTGTCGCTGATCCCGTCCAGCCGGTCGTGCAGATGCTTCACCTGGTCGTTCCAGCGGTCGGCGAAGGCGGTGAGGCCGTGCGGTGTCCGCCAGCCGCCCGCCTTGTTGAGGCGTGCGGCGGACGAACGGGTCGCGTCGTCGGCGTCGTTGTCCTTGCGTCTGAGCTGGCTGCGGATGCCCACCAAGGCGTCGGCGGCCGCGCTCAGCTCCTTCGTCTCGACTTTGGTGCGGTCCCCCATTGGGGCCTCTCCCCCGTGAATAGATCGCCTCCCCCGCCCCACGGCGGGACGTTCCGCATCGTAGTGAGCGGCGGCGAGGAGTGGGTGGGGTTGGGCGGATGAGGTGGCGGGTTTGGCAGGAAGGGGCGGTGGGTGGGCGGGAGTTGGGGGTCAGGCGGTAGGGGGTGGCGGGGATCTTGTGACGGTGGGCGGGGTGGGGGGAGGGGCGTGGGAGGGTCGCTGGTGGTCGATGAGTGGTGGGGGCGGTTGTGGCGGTTGGTGTGGCGGCGGACGTGGGCGTGACGGCGGGTGAGGTCGCGGGGGTGCGGCGGGCCTCGTTCGTGGGGAGTGCCGTTCCGGCGCTGGTCGCGGCGGGGCTGGTCGCGGAGGCGGCGGGCTGGCTGCTGCTGGGCGCGGGGCCGTTGCAGCGCGGGCTGGCGTGGTCCGGTACGGCGGCGCTGGGCGTGGGGCTGCTCGCCTGGGTGCTGGTACGGGCCACCTCGCCGGTGAAGGACCCGGCGCGGGCCCACCGGGTGGCGTGGGAGGCCGGGTTCGGGGGCGCGGGCCGGACGCGGTGGCGTGCGGTGTGCTTCGCGGTGGCGGTTCCGGCGTTCGTCGCGGTGGTCGTCGCGCTCACCGCGATGGACCCCCGGGTGACGGACAACGGGCAGCGGATCAGCGCCGCGGGCGCCGAGGTCGTGACCGCGCGGGTGACCGGCGTGGCCGACGGCCGGAAGGCCGGGCCCGGGCGCGGTGACGGGGTGAAGGCCGACTACACCGTCGAACTGCCGGGCGCGGCAAGGGAGTTCCGGGTGCACGTGCGCAGCCCCGAGTACCTGCGCGAGGGCGACGGGCTGGTCGTGGCGTACGCGCCCGCCGAGCCCGGGCTCGGCGCGGTCGGGGACGAGGACCGGGACGAGGTCGAGCGGAAGCTGGCGGGCGTGGCCATGTCCGCGGGCGAGCGGCGCTGGACGCTGGCCGCCTGGGGCGCCGGCACCCTCGCCCTGCTGGTCCACCTCCTGCGGCAGACCGGACCGGCGCCGCACCGCCGCTTCGCCGGGGCCACCTCGCTGTGCTCGGCGCCCGCGCGGGTCACCCGGGTACTCGCCGTACCGGCAGGCGTCCGCGCGGAAGAAGGGCAAGCCGGAGACGCTGCACACGCTGCGGGTGGAGTGCGGCGGCCGCGAGCTCTGGTTCGTCCCGCGGGGCTGCCGGGCGAAGGAGGCCGCGCGGGTCCTGGCCGGGCAGGAGGGCCGCCTGGAGTGGGACCCCGCGCGGCAGTCGGACCGTACGGCGCCCGCCGACTTCGTCGCCCCGGACGGCCGCCGGCTGCTCGGCTCGGTGCCGGACGGCAGGCTCGCGCCGCTCGCGGAGGCGGCCGGCGTCCGGCAGGCGGGGGACGGCGGCGACGCCGGCAGGGCCGTGCACCTCGGCGCCGCGTACCCGCTGGCGCTGCGGCCCGCCTCGGCCCTCGTGATGGGCGTCGCGGTGGCGCTGCACGTGCCGTTGATCCTGTCGACGGCCGAGGGGGACTGGCGCGGAGCGCTGGCGATCGGCGGGCTGTTCGCGATCGGGGGCGCCGCGGTCTACAGCGCGTACAAGGCCGACCCCGGCGACTGACCGGCCTCCCCGCGCGGACGGCGGGGTGTCCTCGTGCGGGGCACCGCGGGGATTTCGGGCGTTCGTTCGGGGTGCGGCTCCGTATCCTGGGCCGTATGGATGAGCTGCGCCGTTTTGACCGTTCGCACACCGATGAGCTGGCCCGGTTCCTGGCCGCGACCCCGACGCCGTACCACGCGGTGCGGAACGCCGCCGGGATTCTTCAGCGGGCGGGGTTCCGGGAGGTCCTGGAGACCGACGCCTGGGACGGGGAACCCGGGGGCCGGTACGTGCTGCGCGGCGGCGCGATCATCGCCTGGTACGTGCCGGAGGGCGCGACGCCCGCGACGCCGTTCCGGATCGTCGGCGCCCACACCGATTCGCCGAACCTGCGGGTGAAGCCCGTCCCGGACACCGGGGCGAACGGCTGGCGGCAGGTGGCCGTGGAGATCTACGGCGGGACGCTGCTGAACACCTGGCTGGACCGTGACCTGGGCCTGGCCGGGCGGCTCACGCTGCGCGGCGGCGAGTCCCGGCTGGTCAACGTCGACCGGGCGCTGCTGCGGGTCCCGCAGCTCGCGATCCACCTGGACCGGCAGGCCAACGACGGCCTGAAGCTGGACCGGCAGCGGCACATGACCCCGATCTGGGGCATCGGCACCCCGGCCGAGGGCGATCTGATCGCCTTCCTCGCCGAGGAGGCGGGCCTGGCCGCCGACGAGGTGACGGGCTGGGACCTGATGGTGCACAGCGTGGAGCCGCCCGCCTACCTGGGCCGGGACCGGGAGCTGCTGGCGGGCCCGCGGATGGACAACCTGCTGTCGGTGCACGCGGGCGCGGTGGCGCTGGCCGCCGTCGCCGAGGAGGGAACGAGCGCGCACATCCCGGTACTTGCCGCGTTCGACCACGAGGAGAACGGCAGCCAGTCGGACACCGGCGCCGAGGGTCCGCTGCTCGGCAGCGTGCTGGAGCGGTCCGTCTTCGCGCGGGGCGGCACGTACGAGGACCGGGCGCGGGCGTACGCGGGGAGCGTCTGCCTGTCCTCGGACACCGGCCACGCCGTGCACCCCAACTACCCGGAGCGGCACGAGCCGGGCCACCACCCGATGGCCAACGGCGGCCCGATCCTGAAGGTGAACGTCAACCAGCGGTACGCGACGGACGGTTCGGGGCGCGCGGTCTTCGCGGAGGCGTGCGAGCGGGCCGGGGTGCCGTGGCAGAACTTCGTCTCCAACAACGCGGTGCCCTGCGGCACCACCATCGGCCCGATCACGGCGGCGCGGCACGGCATCGCGACGGTCGACATCGGCGTGGCGATCCTCTCCATGCACTCGGCGCGCGAGCTGTGCGGAGCGGAGGACCCGTACCTGCTCGCCAACGCGCTGGTGGCCTTCCTGGACGGGTGAGCCGGGCACGCCCGCGCCGCTGTCAACCTCTTTAGTTCCAGGGGGAGTTGGGGCACTCAGGGCTGTACGGGAGCGGCCGCGGCGGCCAGGGTGGTGGGGGTGTCGCCGCGGGTGCGGGCACGGCCGGTTCCGGCCCCTCGCGGCGCGGCGGCCGGACCATCCCCCACACCGAAGGATCCGTTGTGTCCCGAAACCGCTCGCTGGGAAGACGTACGCGCCTGTCCGTGGGTCTCGCCGCCGCCGGGGCGCTCGCCGCCGCCGGTGCCCTGACCGGCCTGCCCGGGCAGGCCGCCGCGGCGCCCCCGGACGCGTACGGCGTCCAGGGCTTCGACACCTCGCACCACAAGCACGGCGACGGCGAGACCGAGCCGATCGACTTCGCCGCCGCGGCCGCTTCCGGCCAGAAGTTCGTCTTCATGAAGGCCACCCAGGGCACCGGCTACACCGACCCGTGGTTCGAGCGGGACCTCAAGGGCGCCGCCGACGCGGGCCTGCCCCGCGCGCCGTACCACTTCTTCGACGAGGGCGGGGGCGCCGAGCAGGCGGCGCACTTCGCGGACGTCGCGAAGAAGGCCGGCTACACCGGCGCGAACGAGGGCGAACTCCCGCCCGCCCTCGACTTCGAGCCGGTGAACGGCGCCTGCCCGGCGGGGCTCGACGCCGAGCAGGTGGGTGCCGCGCTCAGCACCGTCGAGAAGAGCTTCGAGCGGAAGCCGGTCGTCTACACCTCGGCCCACTTCGTCGACCAGTGCCTCGGCGGTGACGGCAGCGTCTTCGCCGGGCACACGCTCTGGCAGCCGCGGTACGAGAGCGGCGAGAAGGAGCCGGTGGAGGTTCCCGGCGCGGGCGCGCCCTGGTCGTTCTGGCAGTACACCGAGACCGGGCAGGTCGACGGGGTGCCCTCGGACGCGGTGGACCGCAACGTCTTCCGCGGCAGCGAGGAGGAGCTGCGGAAGCTGGCCAACCTCGCCCAGGACGCGGCGCCGAAGGACGCCGTGACCCGCGCGCAGATGCTGGAGCGCGCCGCGACCTGGCTGACGGCCGACGACGGCGCGCAGGTGCCGTACAGCCAGACCGAGACCTGGAGCGACGGCTACCGCCAGGACTGCTCCGGCTACGTCTCGATGACCCTCGGCCTCGGCTCCCCTGGCGCCAACACCGTGATGCTCGCCCAGGACCGCGGCCTGACCACCCCCATCGGCATCGACGAACTGAAGCCCGGCGACCTGCTGATCGACGCGGACGGCGACAGCAACACCCGGCACGTGGTGATCTTCGAGGGCTGGACGGACGACTCCCGCACCGCGTACACCGCCTTCGAACAGCGCGGCGGCCACGGCACCGACCACCGCACCCTGGACTACGGCCTGGACGAGGGCAGCGAGTTCACCCCGTACCGGCCGGTGAACCTGACGGACTGATCCCGGACGCGGGCGGGCGGGACGTTCACTGCACGTCCCGCTCGTCGGCCCGGACGCAGAACTTCTGCCAGGGCGGTGCGCCGTCCGTGGCGGCGGGGACGGCGCAGGCCGTCAGGCGGAAGGTGTCGCCCGCGCGGACCATGGGGGTGTGGTGGTCGTGGCCGAAGGAGATGGTGGCCTCTTCGGTGCGGCCTCCGGAGGTGGTGACGGTGACGGTGTCGCCCTTCCCGCCCTCCAGGATCTTGCCCCAGCCGGCCCGGCACTTCGGGCTGTACTTGAGCTGGAGGCGGATCGGGCGGGACTTCTCGGCGAGGATCCGGTCGTCGTCGCAGAGGTACTCCTGGGCGTCCCGCCCCTCGCAGCCGGCGCCCCGGCACTCGGGTTTCGCGCCGCCGCTCTGGCCCGAACTCGCCGCCGGGGGCGGGTCGTCGGAGCTGAAGAGGTTCTCGAAGTAGCCGGAGGCGAGGCCGCCGACGCCGGCGCCCAGCACGGCCAGGACGAGGCCGCCCGCCATGCTCTGCGGCCCGTGTCCGCGTAACCGGTCCCGGAGCCGCCTGCGCGGCCGCTCCGCGGCACCGTCCCTGTCCTCGGCCACGGTCCACCTCCGTGGGCGCTGCGCGATCGGCACGTCCGCTCGTGCAGTTCCCGCCCGGCCGGGCGGGAACACGGCCGACTTGAGCCAATTACGGCCCGGCTACCCGGCGGCTTCCTCGTCCAGCCCCGCGAGGATCAGCGGCAGCCGGGTGGCGCCGCCCGGCGTCACCCGGACGGGGACGCCCCAGTCCTGCTGGTGCACATGGCAGGCGGGGTACTCGTTCTCGCCGTCGTCGTCGCAGGAGGCGGCCATCGCCGAGACGTGCAGGACGCCCTCGGTGACCCCGTCCGCGAGGCGGAGTCCGCGGCGCAGGTCGCTGCCCTGGCCCTCGCCCTCGGCGAGCAGCTCCGGCGGGGTGGCGCTGACCAGCAGCCGCGTCGAGGGCCCGTACCGCTCGTCCAGCTTCTGGCCCGCCGGGGCCTGGAAGACGACGTCCAACTGAAGGGTGCCGGGGGCGACTTCGGTCGCGGCGCGCTGGGTGCGGTGCGCGACGGACTCGACGCGTACCGCCTCCTCCGGCAGCCGCAGCCGGGTCAGCCGGTGCCGCGCCGACTCGACGACCAGCAGGTGCGGGTCGCCGTCGCCGTCGCCCGCGAGCACCGCGCCGGAGGGTTCGCGCAGGTCGGTGGCGAGGGTGGTGACCTCGCCGGTGGCCGGATCGTAGCGGCGCAGCGCGTGGTTGTAGGTGTCGGCGACGGCGACGGAGCCGTCCGGCAGCGCCGTCACGCCCAACGGGTGCTGGAGCAGGGCCTCTTCGGCGCTCCCGTCCCGGTGTCCGAAGTCGAACAGCCCGGTGCCGACGGCCGTGCGGACCCGGCCCTCGCGGTCGAGGGTGCGCAGGGCGCTGGTCTCGGAGTCCGCGATCCACAGGTGCGCGCCGTCGTGCGAGGTGCTCAGCCCGGAGGGCTGCGCGAACCACGCCTCGGCCGCGGGCCCGTCGGCCAGGCCCTCGTTCGTCGTCCCGGCAGCCGCCGCGACCGTCGCCGTTTCCGGGTCGTACGTCCACAGCTGGTGGACGCCCGCCATGGCGATCCACAGCCGGCCGTCGAACCAGGCCAGGTCCCACGGCGAGGAGAGCGCGACCTCGCGGGCCGGGCCGGAGTCCGGGGCGCCCTGCCACCACTGCTCGCCCGTCCCGGCGAGGGTGGTGACCTCGCCGGTGGCCGGGTCGACGGCGCGCAGCGCGTGGTTGACGGTGTCGGCGACGGCGACCGTGCCTCCCGGCAGCAGCGCCAGCCCCTGCGGCTCGCTGAACCGGGCCTGCCCGGGGGCGCCGTCGGTCAGCCCGCGCTCCCCCGTGCCGATCCGGCGCACGACGGTCTCGCCGTCCGCCTCCAGCTCCACCAGCTGGTGCCGGGTGGTGTCGGAGACGAGGAAGTGGCCGGATTCCGGCAGCCGCAGCGCCTTCCCGGGGAAGCGCAGGTCACCGGCCTCCGGCTCCGGCGGGACGTACGGGGCGTCGCCGCGGCGCAGGGTGCCCTTGGCCTCGTGCTCGCGCTCCAGCTGCTCGACGAGCGCGGCGATCGCGTGCGCGTGCCCCTCGCCCGCGTGCTGCGCGACGACGTACCCCTCGGGGTCGACGACGACGAGGGTCGGCCAGGCGCGGACGGCGTACTGCTTCCACGTGGCGAGCTCCGGGTCGTCCAGCACCGGGTGCTCGACCTGGTAGCGCTCGACGGCGTCGATCACCGACTGGTGCTCCGCCTCGTGCACGAACTTCGGGGAGTGCACGCCGACGATCACCACCGTGTCCCGGTGTTTCTCCTCCAGCTCGCGCAGCTCGTCCAGGACGTGCAGGCAGTTGATGCAGCAGAACGTCCAGAAATCCAGGACGACGATGCGTCCCCGCAGGTCGGCGAGGGTGAGGTCGGTTCCGCCTGTGTTCAGCCAGCCGCCCTTGCCGATCAGCTCGGGGGCCCGGACGCGCGCGTGTGCAGCCATACCCCCATCCAACAGGAATCCCCCGCTCCGGCATTCCTCCGGGGGGGCGGGGCGATCACAGGGGGCGCGGATCGCGCAATGCGGTTTCCCGTCACGGTGGTGGACGGACGGGCTCACGCCCGGCGCCGTTGTGCGCTCGCAAGTCCGGGTGACACACACCCTGTTGGCGGTTGGCAGGAGGGGCGGGGGTCAAGCCTCTCGTAGCCCGGAGCCACAGGGGTCCGGGACGAGTCCAGCCCGGCGGCGACGAGGGGGAGAGCGTGGCAGGTGGGTCCACGGGCTCCCCTCCGCGCGCGCCGGGCGTGAGGGGAGGAGTTGCCCATGTCCTGGAGGTTCCCTGGCGACATCTGGGGCGGCTACACGCCGTCGCAGGTCGAGCTGACCGGCGCCGAGAAGAGTCTGCTGGAGGAACTGCACGAGCCCGCGTGCGCGGCGGCGCCCGCGCGCGAGGCGGCGCCGGAGGAACCGGTGACCGCCGGCTGAGCCGAGGGGCCGGGCGCGGGCCACCGCCCTGACGCGCCCGCGCCCGGCCCGGCGCGCCCCCACCGGGCCCGGCCCTCGCCCCGGCCGGGCCCGGCCACCGCACCGCACCCGCCCCCGCACCGGGGCCCGACCACCACTCGCCACCGCACCCGCACATCCCGGAAGGCTGCCGCATGCCGCACACCCCGTCCCCGTCCGGACTCCGTACGAGCGCACCGCCGCCCGGGCCGCTGGCCGGGCTCCAGTCCGGCGAGCGCGGCGTGGGGATCGACGACGCCAGGGAGCACGGCGCCGCGGCCGTCGAAGCGCTCGGCCTGACCGCGCCCGTCGAGCCGGTGCCCGCGAGCCGCCCCGGCTCCTGGCGCTGCACCCTGCACCGGGACGGCGCACCCGTACCGCTCGGGGTCGGGCTCGGCAAGGGGCCGGAGGAGGCGGCCCGGGTCGGCGCCGTCTTCGAGGCGCTGGAGCACCATCTCTCGGCCCAACTTCCCGCCCCGGACCAGCTCCTGCTCCGCACCGCCCACGCACTCCTGCGCACCGACGACGGCCGCCCGCCCACGGACGGCCCCCGCACGGCCGACGCACCGGAAGCGGCCGAAACCCCGCTCGCCGGGGACGCCGCGCTCGCGCTGCTGGCCGAGGGCCCCGACGCGCCGCTCGCCTGCCTCCCGTACCGGCCGGCGGCGACCACGCTCGGGGGCCCGGGCGCCACGGACGCGGGCGGCCCGGTCCGCGCGTTCCCGCTGTTCCTCTCCGCGCCGGGCTACCCGGGCCCCGAACACGCCGCCGCCCGCGCCGAGTTGGGCGATCTGTACGACTACTCGGCGGTCAGCCGCTACACCTCGAACAGCGGCTGGGCCGCCGGCACCACCCCGGCCGAGGCGGCCGTGCACGCGCTGAACGAGACCATCGAGCGGGACGCCGTCTCGCTGCTGCTGGCCGGGCAGTTCCTCGCCGACGACCCGGCACCGCTCCGGGTCGTCGACCCGGCGAGCCTGCCGCCGGGACTGGCCGCGCTGCACGCGGACGCCGAGTCCCGCATCGGCCGGCGCGTCCACCTGCTCGACATGACGACCGACCTGGGCGTCCCCGCGTTCTGGGCGTACGCGACGCCGCCCACGCCCGGGCGCCCGCCGCGCACCCGCGGCTGCGGCGCCTCGCTCAGCCCGCGCTACGCGGCCGAGCGCGCGCTGACCGAGCTGGTGCAGAGCCACAGCCTGTCCCTGGACGAGGCGCCGGCGCCGGAGCCGGACTGCGTGCGGACGACGCCCTACCCCGCGCTGCACCGCTGCTACCTGGCCGACTTCGCGTCCCGCCTGCCCTCGGCCACGCTGCTCGACTTCGCCGAGGCGGGCGTCCCCGGCCCCGTCTTCACCGACCCCGCCTTCGCCGAGGCCGCGCCCTCCGCCGCCGTACCGGCCGACGACCCGGTGCTCCCGGCACCGGCCCTCCGCGCGCCGGGCACCGGACGGCGGCCCGTACCCCGCACCCCCGAGGCGCACCTGTGCACGCTGCTGCGGCGGCTGGCCGCGCGCGGCTTCCGGGCGTGGGCGTGGGAGCGGTACGTGAGCGAGCACCTCGCGGTGGTGCACGTGGTGGTGCCGGGGCTGGAACGGTTCCTGCTCGTCCTGGACGGTCACGTCGTCCTCCCCGGCGCCCGCGGCCGCGCGGCCCGCACCGCACGCGCGGCCGCACCGGTGCCCGTCCCGGCCGCCGTCGGCGACGGCACCGGCCGCTAGCGGGCTGCGACTCCGCCGGGACGGCACATGCCCCGATTTATGGTGGTCCGGTGAGACTCGCGCCGTGGTGGACCGTGCTGTCGTCCGGGTGTGCGCCCGTCCTGCTGGTCGGCGGCTGGACGGTCGCGACGGTGCTGCACGGGCCCGGCTACGACCCGGCCACGGACACCATCAGCCTGCTCGCCTCGGACGGCGCCGCCGGGCGGTGGGTCCTCACCGCCGCGCTGCTCGCGCTGGGCCTGTGCCACCTCGTCACCGCCTCGGGCCTGCGCGCGGCCGCGCCCGCGGGACGGCTGGCGCTGGCCGGGGGCGGGGTGGCGGTGATCCTGCTGGCGCTGTTCCCGGCGCCGAGCAGCGGCGGTTCGCTGTCGCACGGCTGGGTGGTCGGCGTCGGCTTCGCGCTGATGGCCCTGTGGCCGGTGCTGGGCGCCGACCACGACGGGGCGGCGCCGTGGGCCCTCCGCCCCTCGGCGGCGATCACCGTCTGCGCGCTGATGGGCGTCGGCGCGGTGTGGTTCCTGATCGAGCTCCAGGGCCGGGGGGACGCGGGCCTCGCCGAGCGCGTCCTGACCACGGCCCAGACCGTCTGGCCCCTCGTCGCCGTCCTCTCCTGCCTCCCCCGCCGCCCCGGACCCCTTGAGCGGGCCGGCTGAACGGGACGGCTCAGACCGTGCCGCCCGTGAAGGCCGCGAAGTCGGCCCGGACGGTGTTCTGGAAGGCGACGACCAGGCCGTCCGCGCCGATCAGCAGGGTCTGCGTGGAGTGCGTGTCCCCGGCGCGCGCGCCGGCCGGGACCCGCAGCAGGGACCGCGTGTGCGCGAGCGTCAGGCCGGCGCCGACCGGGCGCGCGGCGAGTTCGCCGAACTCGATGACGCTGCCCCGGTAGACGCCCGCGGCGAGCCCGGCCAGTTCACCGGCGATCTCGGCGCGGCCCCGCTGCAACCTGCCGACGGCGTCGACGAGTTCGGCGTCCGGCGCGAAGCAGGCCGCCCACGCCGCGCCGTCCCCCGCGTTCCACGCCCGCTCCAGCGCGTCCAGTACGTCCCGCACCCTCATCCCGCGCTCCCGTCGGTCTCGTCGCACCCCGCCCCACCGGAATCCTGCTGCCCGGGGCCGCCCGCCGCCATCGGACGAAGGGACCAGGACCACCGGCCTCCGTCCCGTCCCGGCCCCGTACTCCACTCATTCGTATGACCGTTGGTTACCTCTTGATCACACAAGGTGTTGAGCAGGGTTGAGGACGACGCGTGCCCGCGCGGCACGCATCCGCCGGAGATCAAGGAGCAGGCAGTGAACGGACGTTGGGCACGCACTCTCTCCCGTGGCGCGATGATGACGGCGGTGGCGGTGGTGCTCCCCGCCGCGGCCGTCCTGGCGACGGCCGGCACGGCACAGGCGGACGAGACCAACCGGAACTCGCACAACGGCCCCAGGATCGGCCTGATCAACACCGGCCAGGTCGACGACCCGATGGAGGACGTACTGGAGCACACCCTCAACCTGGGCGACGGCTACCGCTGGGACTGACCGCCGCCACCGGGACCGCCCGGCGGGCGGCTACCCCGCCCCCCGGCGCCAGCCGTCGTAGCGGCGGCGCAGGGCCTCCGGGTGCGGGGCGCGGGCGCGGGGCAGGGACGGGGTGGTGATGCCCAGGTCGGCGAGGCCGGGCCCGTCCGGCAGGGTCTCGACGGCGAGGGTCTCCGGGTGGACGGCGAAGAGGCCCGCGTCGAAGGCGCGATGCAGGGCCGCGTTGAGCAGCAGCCCGTTGCCCGGGTCGGAGCTGCCGCCCGCCGCGTCCGGGTGCAGATGGGCCGCCTCCAGCATCTCCGGGACGCCGATGCCGGACAGCGGGCACCGGCCGTCGTACCGGGCGAGCACCCGCTCCCGGAACAGCCCCTGCTCGGGCCGGTACCGGCGCCGGGCCGGCACGTCCCGGCTCCGGTTGCCCTCCAGCCGGAAGCCGCCCGGCCCGTCCGCCTCCTCGGCCGACGCCGCCTCGTGCGCCAGCCGCTCGATCTCGGCGGCGCGTTCGCTGATCCCGTACAGCGTCATCCGGCGCCGGTTGTCCAGATAGGAGCGCAGCTCCTCGGGGAGTGAACTCCACTCCAGCGGCGCGTACTCCGTCGCCCAGCGGACCGGACGGCGGCGGGTGCACGGCGAGGCGCGCGGCTCCGGCTCCACCGGGCCCGTGATGACGCCGATGTGCAGCAGGTTCGACTCCGCCGGGTCGGTACGCGCCACGACCAGGTGCCCGGGCCGCATCCGCGTGACGAAGCCGTACAGCTGGGACGCGGCGATGTCCCGCCGCTTCTCCGTGTGCTCCGGGTCCGGCATACCGCGCTCGACGGCGGCCCGCACGCCCTCCCGCGAAGTGCCGGACGGCAGCGTCTCGCGGACGTCCCGCCAGTTCATCGAGCAGTGGCCCGCCGCCACCCACCCGGGCACGTAGTCCGCCTTCCGCCCGGTGTCCGGATCGTCCAGCCGGTGACCGCTCAACAGCCAGACGTGCTCCGCCGGTTCACCCTCCCCGTACGCCTCTCCCGCCAACTCCCCTGCCCTCCCTGTCCGTTGACCCCCGCCTCCGGTCACCCTGCTGCATCCCCGTACGCCGCGTCCAGAACGTCCCCCGCGCCGGCCCCGCCTCTTCCCGCCACGCTCTCCGGCGGGTCGTGCGGAGTACGTTCGCGGCCCGCCGCCGCCCGCGCCGCCCGTACCCGGGAGGCGAGGCGGGCGTGGTGGGCGCCCGGCCAGTAGACGCGGGCGCAGGCGGTGCAGCGGGTGAAGGTGTCGTAGGTGCGCCGGGTGCCCGGCGGGATGCGGCCTTGCACCTCGGCCTTGGCGACCGGCTCCAGGGTGCCGTTGCAGACCGGGCAGCGGGTCCACGGGTCGAGCGGGACGTCGAAGCGAGTGAGGACGTCCGTCAGCTGGTCGTCCGGCGCGCTGCCGCGTACGTACGCGCCCAGCCACAGCGCGCGGCGGCGCAGCAGCCCCCGGTCCTGAGTGAGGAGGATGCGGAGCTCCGCGTTGGCCTCCGTCACCAGCTCCGGGTCGGCCGCGTCGTTCCGGTACGCCGTGTCCACCCCGACCAGCCGCATCCGCCGCGCCAGCGCCCCCAGGTGCACGTCCAGCACGAAGCGCGGCGGCGCGGGCGCGGACGGCGGCAGCGGCTGCGGGCGCGCCACCGCCTCCACCTCGACCCGCGCCCCGCCCGGCGGCCGGTACGCGCCCGGCACGCTCCGGCCCTCGACGCGCAGCCGCCCCACCTCCGTCGGCGGGATGCCCAGCGCCGCGACGACGTGCCCGAGCGAGGACGTCCCGTCGTACGGGCACACGGCCTCTTCCGCGCGGCGCCGGGCCGGGAGGAAGAAGCGCAGCTCGGGCGGTACGTGGACGTGGAGCGGGGCGCTCACAGGTTCTGCCGGGGCGGGGTGCCGCGCACCTCGAACCCCGAGTGCCCGTGCGGCTCCTCGTCCAGGACCTGCACGTCCTCCACGAGCGCCGCCGGGGGACCGTCGTGCGCCCATTCGACCATGTTCGCCACCGCCTCGGGCGGGCCCTCGAAGAGCGCCTCGACGCGGCTGTCCGGCAGGTTCCGCACCCAGCCGCTCACCCCGTGCAGGGCCGCCGTCTGGCGGCAGGTGTCCCGGAAGAAGACGCCCTGGACCTCGCCGGTCACGAGCACGCGCTTGCAGGTCACGCCTGCCTCAGCCATGGGTTCACCTCCACGGGTCCCATGGTGGGGCCTGGGCGCGGTGCGCGCTTTCCGGGTGCGGGGGGGGGCTTTGCGTACGTCGCCGGGTGCGGGGCTCGTCGTGGCCCGGCTTTTCGCGCAGTTCCCCGCGCCCCTTATTCGCGGGCCCGCCCCGTTTTGCCTGCGGCGCTGCTCGGGCTCGCCCCGCTTGGGAGAACTGCGCCTTAGAGCGTGTCTCCTTGTAGTTTCCCGCCTTCGGGTGGTTTGCAGTGTTGGGGTGCATCTTCAGAGCTTCGGCAGTGTTGCCTGGTGGTCCGGCCGATCCGCGGTCCGGCCCGGTCGTTGCCGCAGGAGGCTGTCGACCTGAGTCGGCCGTAGCAATCACTAGGTGAAGGAGTCATCCATGGGAGCCCTGTCCTCCGGCGTCTATCGAATCGTCAGCTGGCCCGACGCCACCGGCCCCGACGCGCGGGTCCTCACAGCCGGGGCAAACGGTGTGACCGTTACGGCTCCCGGGGCTGCGTCGGAACGGGAGCAAGAGTTCAGCGTGGAGGTCCTCGAGGACGGCACTTGCGCCATTCAGGTTCCCGCCCGGCTCTTCCCCTCTCGTTCCCTGGGTTACAAGGAGCCGGAGAAGGGCGAGAGGGTGGTCTTGGGGCCGCTGAGTGACTTCCCCACCCGTGTGTGGAAGGTCGAGCCGGCCCCGCAGGCGCCGCAGCCGGCCGCCTACTTCATCCGTGTCCCCGACAAGGACCTGCAGCTGGCGGTGTCGTCAGCGATGATCTTCCCGCCTGAACTCGAACTGGCGCCTTTCGACTCCGACCTCCAGTACGCCTGGGCGCTCCTGCCCGTCAAGACGGACTAGCCACCTGACGCCCGGATGAGAACACCGCCCCCACGTGCATGGCGTTCGGCATCGTGCAGCACGTCGGTGCTGGCACTTCGCCTGCGGACGCGCGTGGGGGTGGTCGACCGCTGACCGCATCTGTCGCCGGGCCCAGATGAGGATCGCGGCGAGGTGGAGCGCCGCCTGGTAGGTGATGACGAGCTTCTCCGTTCGCATGGCCAGACCGCGCCACTGCTTCAGCCGGGCGATGCACCGCTCAACGCTGTTGCGTCCCTTGTACGCCTCTGGGGCGAACGTCGGCGGCCTCCCGCCGTTCGAGCCGCGCCGCCGACGGTGACGGGCCTGGTCCACCGGCTGTGGAATCACCGTCCGCACGTGCCGCTCGCGCAGGTGAGCACGGATCGCGCGCGAGGAATAGGCCCGGTCCGCGAGCACCACGTCCGGTCGGGTCCGCGGCCGCCCGCTCTGGATGGCGGCCATCACCGCGGTGAACGCGGGCGCGTCACCAGCCTGACCAGCCGTCAGGACGATCGCCAAGGGAGGAGCGTTGGAGTCGGCAGCCAGGTGAACCTTCGTGCTCAGGCCACCTCGCGAGCGTCCCAGCGCGTGGTCGGCCAGCCCCCCCCGGCCGGAGTCCCCCTTTGCGGGCGCCAGCCGCGTGCTGATGGGCCCGGCAGACTGTGGAGTCCACCGAGACCACCCACCCAATGTCGCCGTCCGCGTCCGCCACCGCCAGGACAGCAGCGAAGATGCGGGCCCATGCGCCATCCACCACCCAACGCAACAGCCGCTTATGGGCGGTCTTGAACGAGCCGAGCTCCTCGGGCAGGTCCCGCCAGGGCGCTCCCGTTCAGAACTTCCACGCGATGGCCTCCAGAGTCCGGCGATGGTCCGCCCACCGTCGGCCACGGACCGGGTCAGGCGGCATCAACGGCTCGATCCGGCCCCACATCACATCGCTGATCACCAGTCGCACGGACACACCCGATCAACAGCTCAACCCATCAAGGAGACACGCTCTAGGCGCAGGGCTGGCAAGCGCAGCGCCCGCCCCGGCGCGGGGTGCGTTTCTGCCGTCGCCGGACCACCCCGTCGCCGTGGCCGTTCGCGCAGTTCCCCGCGCCCCCGGCGGGGCGGTCAGGTGAGGAGCAGGAGCACGGCGAACGGGACCGGGATCAGGAGCGTGCCGCCGAGCCACGCCCCGCGCGGGCGGCCCAGTCTGCGCGGGCGGAAGACGTTCACCGCGAGGATCAGCCACAGCATGAGCAGCCCCGTCACGGCGAGCAGGAACATCATCACGGGCGCGTGGTCCAGCGTCGTGTAGTTGCAGTGGGCCAGCCCCGGATCGGAGAGGTCGGCGACGCTCCGGCAGTCCATCGGCAGGTACTCGGTCGCCAGCCACCACGCCAGGGACAACGGGACGACGGCGGGCACGCCGAGCAGCAGGTTCACCCAGGCCGCCCGCCGTACGCCGCGGCGGTTCGCGCAGTTCCCCGCGCCCCCTCCGGGGCGCACCCCTACGCCTCGCGCGCGTACGCGACCAGCGCGCTCCACGCGGCGGACGGAACGGTCAGATACGGGTCGGAGACGGGACGCTTGGAGTCGCGGATGTGGACGGTGCGGAGGGTGGTGGCGACCTCGACGCAGTTGCCGCCGTCGCCGCCGCTGTACGTCGACTTGAACCACGCGAGCTGCTCGCTCATAGCTCTGCCACCGTCCGCTCGATGAACCGCGCTGACTCCTCAACGCTCAACGCCTGCATGCGGATCATTCCATAGCGCCTCATCAGCGTGTTCGTATCCCTCGGGTCCGAAGTCAGGCTGCTCGCCATGTGCACTTCCATGTACCCGTAGAGCTCCTGCTCTCTGGTCTCCACGATCACCATCGGGCCGAGCATCGCCGCTTCTGTCACGCACTCGAAGGGCAACACCTGTACTGAGACGTTGCGTTGGCCGCCTACTTTCAGCAGGTGCTGCAACTGCTCTCGATGCGTGTCACGACCGCCTACTGGTACACGCAGAACTGCCTCCGCCAGTACGCAGCTGTACTCGACAAGCGGCTTGGCATCGGGAGACAGCAGCTTCTGCCTGTCCATTCGCGCGGTGAGCCGCTGCTCGACGGTCTCGTCATCGAACGGAGGACAGTGGTCCTCCATCAAGCTCCGCGCATGGCGCTCTGTCTGCAACAGGCCGGGCATGAGGGTGCTTTCGTACGTCCAAAGCCAACTGGCCTGCTGCTCGACAGGGATGAAGTCCTGCGCCTGTGGCGCATACTTCTCCGGCTCCTGGTACTGAAGCCCCGCCTTCAGCTTCCCCTTGGCGCCGAACAGCTCGTCGCCGATGAGGGCCATTTTGGGCGGGCATTTGCGGCGGCCGTACTCGACGGACTTGACCGTCTCGACCGAGTAGCCGACGGCCTCGGCGGCAGCCTCTCTCCTGACGCCGGCGTCCACGCGCCAGAGCTGGAACTGGTTGCCCAAGTAGCGGAGATTCGCGGGGAGTTCGCCGTTGGTGTCGGCCATGGGAGCTGCCCTTCTGGTACATCCCGTGTACATACCGCCAAGATCGCGATTTGTACCTTCAGAGGACCTCGAAGTCTAGGTATCCGGACGCGATCGTGTCCGCATGTCGGATCAACACGCATATGCCAGTGGCCCGGAGGGGCATGCCGTGGCCGAAGCGGAGGCCGTGGTCGAGGAGTTGCGCGCCGCGCTGCACGACGTCGGCGTCACGCTGCCCACCCTCGGCCTCGACCTCGTCACCTACGCCCGCCGGCCCCCGGACCCGCTGATCGAACTCGGCCGCTGCCCCCGCGACACCGCCCGCCGCCTGGCCGCCGCACTGCGCGAGCGGGGGTCCCGCACGTGATCGGCCGCTTACTCCGCCGCGTCACCCGAACCCTGTGCCCACGGGGAAGGCGCCGCCGGGGACGCGGACGCCACCGCCGCCCGCCCGTCCCGCCGCAGCCGGGCACCCCGCGCCGCCGCACCCTCGTCCTCCGCCCGCACCGGCCGCCGTACCTGCCGGGACAGGAACCGTCCCGGCCCCGCCGCGTCCCGGACGAACTCGCCGCGCTCGACGGGGACGCGGCCGCGCTGGTCCGCCCGTACCTCGTCGCCCACGAACAGCGCATGCGCCGCCGCGCCCTGGCCCTCGCCACGCTCGGCCAGGACATGCCGGAACCGCTGCGGCTGTACGAGATGCCCGAATGGGCCGCGTACGGGGAGGAGTTCCCGGGGTGAGCGAGGGACGAGCGGAGGTGGGGGCGTACGCGGTGGACACGCGCAGCGGGCGGGTCGGCGAGGTGATGGCCCGCACGGGGCCGTACGCGCAGCTGCGCCCGCCGGGCGGTGGCCTGGAGTGGGACGTCCCGGTCGAGGACCTGCGCCCCGTGACGGCGCACAGCGGTGACGAACTGCGGGCGCGGGTCAGCGAGTTCAACCACCTGCGGATACGGCTCCGGCTGTGAGGGGGCGCTCAGGCGCGGCGCGCGGGGTCCTCGTCCGGCACGCGCGCCGGGCTCGTACCGGCCACCGCCTCGATCGCCACCGGCTCCTTCAGACCGAGCAGGAGCAGCAGGCCGAGCGCGGGCAGGACGGTCAGCGGGGCGAGGGCGACGCGCAGCGAGACGGCGTCCGCGAGCGCGCCGATCAGCGGGCTGGCCAGGCCGCCGACGCTGACCGTCAGCCCCAGCGTGACGCCGCTCGCGGTGCCGACGCGGCGCGGCAGATAGTCCTGGCCGAGCGTGACGTGCAGCGAGAACGGCACGTACAGCCCCGCCGAGACCAGCAGGACGCACAGGTACACCGCGGGCCCCGGCACCAGCAGGACCCCGGCCACGGCCGGCCCCGTCACCGCGTACGACCACCGCACCACCCGCACCCGCCCGAACCGCCCCGCAAGCCACCCACCCGCCACCGTCCCCACCGCACCGCCCACATACAGCACGAACAACGCAGCCGTCCCCACCACTTCACCCCCACCGACCCGCTCCCGCACGAACAGCCCCACAAACGCACTCAGCCCCATGAACACCACCGACCGACACACGACGGCCCCGGTCAGCCGCAGAAACGAGGACCAGTCGTCGCGGGGGGTGAGGGTGGCCGCGGGGTTGGTGCCCGGTCCCGGGGCGGGGGCGGACGCGGGGGCGGGGGCGGATGCGGGGGCGGGGCCGGACGCCGGGTCCGTGCCGGACGCGGGGCAAGTACCCGATCCCAGGCCGGTGCCAGACGCCGGGTCCGTGCCGGACGCCGGGTCCGTGCCGGACGCGGGGCCGGTGCTGGACGCCGGACCGGTGCCGGTGCCGGAGTCGGCGGCGGAAGCCGAATCAGTGCTCGATCCCGGGCCGGTGCCGGACGCGGGGCCACCACCCGACGCCGGATCAACGCCCGACGCGGGGCCGACGCCCGACACAGAAGCGGTGCCCGGTCCCGGGCCGGTGCCGGACGCGGGGCCGGCGCCCGACGCGGGGCCACCACCCGACGCCGGATCAACGCCCGACGCGGGGCCGACGCCCGACACAGAGGCGGTGCCCGATCCCCGGCCGACGCCCGACGCGGGGCCACCACCCCACGCCGGGCCACCACCCGACGCCCGGCCACCACCCGACGCAAGGTCGGCACCCACCCCGCCCACCGTCCGCAGCGCGGCCACGCACAGGGCCGCGCCCGCGAGGGAGGGGACGGCCAGGAGGGGGGAGAGGCCGAGGCCGCCGGTGGCGACGACGGCCGAGACCAGGAGCGGGGCGGTGGCGAAGCCCAGGTTGCCGCCGAGGGAGAACCAGCCCATCGCCGTGTGACTGCCCCGGCTCACCCGCCGCGCCACCCGGGCGCTCTCCGGGTGATAGGCCGCCACCCCGACCCCGGAAACGGCCACCACCAGCAGCGTCAGCCCGTACGAGCCCGTGACCCCGGACAGCGCCACCCCGACGCCGCCCACCACCGTGCTCACCGGCAGCAGCCACGGCATCGCCCACCGGTCCGTCAGCGCCCCGAACAGCGGCTGCACCACGGACGACAGCAGCGAGGCCGCCAGCACGATCCCCGAAGCCGCCGCGTACGTGTACGCGCGTTCGGCGACGAAGAACGGCACCAGCGCCGCCACCGCCCCCTGGTACACGTCCACGCACGCGTGCCCCACCGCCAGCAGCCCCACGGCCCGCCGCCCACTCTCCCGCCCACTCCGTCTCCGCATCCCCCCATCGTCACGACCCCACCCCCTGGCCCACTTCCGATAAGTTGCCAACTCATGCCGGAAACCCGCCACTTGAGCATGGCCGGCGCCAGGAGCGCTGGAGACCTGGCCCCGCGGAGCTACCTCTCGCGGTCACGCCTCACGTACGAGCGACAACAGGCGATCAGATAGGGCCACCCGAAGGCAGCCGCCGCGACGGCCACCAGACCGTCGGCAAGACTCAACTTGCCCTGCGGCAGAGCGAAGAGCAGTGCCCCGGTTCCGACCACTGCGAAGAAGCAGCCGACGGCAAGATTCCGCCATCCCCGTGGGCGCACAGCATCGACCAGAACGTCCCACATCCGCCTCCCGAACGACTGCCGCGTCCGCGGCGGCCGGTCGGGGCGATGCGGATCACCGACATGCGACAACGCGCTACTTCCATTCCTGAGGTTGCGGCTTTTCCGGGGCCACTACTTCACTTTTCTTCATTTTCTCATCCGGATCGATTTCTGGAGTATAAATAAAATCGACGGCCGTCGCCGCGACGCTTACCGGAAGCCCAAATATCTTGGTGCCAACGCCTGCCGCCTTGTTGATGAACGAGGGAGCGCGGTGCCGTCCCCCCGCACCAGGGCCACCCCGGTACGACTCCTCCGTCTTCTCCAACCCTTTTCCCGCAAAATAGCCAGGAAGCCACCCGGACGCAGTCTTGATTCCGCCGATAACGTCACCGTGCAGCGCCTGCGCACCACCCGCGATCAACGGCCGCAAACTGAGCTTTTCAGCCTGAATCTTGAGACTGCCGCTTCCCCATACGGCATCATTCCTGGCCTTCACCTCTCGGTCGGAGAGATCCTTCATCGATACGCCGTCACCGGTTTTCGCATGACCAGCCGTACTGAAATTCGCCGCACTGGTCTGCATGTTTCGACAGTGCACCCTGCAACAACGTGACCGATTTTATCAGTCCGGTCACACAGCGTGACGGCCCCCTCGGTGCAGAGGTATCGCTGGCGGCACATTTCCGTATAGCTGCGCAAGAGTTCCGCACCTTTTGGATCGTGAGATGCACGGCCTCATCGAACAACGGGTTCTGTTCCTGGCCCACTTCCGATAAGTTGCCAACTCATGCCGGAAACCCGCCACTTGGTGGCCAGAGCGGACGTGCGTCACGCGCCGCGGGCGCCGACGCGTACGAAGGTGCTCGCGCCGGGGGAGGAGATCGACGCGCACCGGCACGACGAGCATCAGATCGTGTACGCCGGGGACGGGGTGCTGTCCGTGACGACCGCCGCCGGGACCTGGGTGGCGCCGGGGAACCGGGCGCTGTGGGTGCCCGCCGGATGCGTGCACGCGCACCGGGCGCACGGCGGGCACCTGGCGCTGCACCTGATCGGGCTGCCTCCCGGGACCAACCCGCTCGGGCTGACCGAACCGACCGTGCTCGCCGTCGAACCGCTGCTGCGCGAACTGATCCTCGCCTGCACCCGCGAACCGGACGACGGCGGCCCCGAGCGGCGGCGGCTGCGGGCCGTCCTGCTCGACCGGCTGCGGGCCTCACCGCAGCAGCCGGTGCATCTGCCCGCACCCACCGACCCCCGGCTGCGGGCCGTCTGCGCGCTGCTGCACCGGGACCCGGCCGAGCGGCGGGGGCTGGCCGCGCTCGGGGCGGCGACGGGGGTCGGGGAGCGGACGCTCAGCCGGCTGTTCCGGCGGGAGCTGGGC
The DNA here is from genome assembly GCF_012726235.1 of Streptomyces sp. HNM0574. Taxonomy (GTDB): domain Bacteria; phylum Actinomycetota; class Actinomycetes; order Streptomycetales; family Streptomycetaceae; genus Streptomyces. The sequence goes on along the minus strand of NZ_JAASAH010000012.1, from coordinate 101,169 downwards.
ATGAGTTTTCCGCAGTGGCGTACGCAACTGCGGCTCTACCACGCGTTGTTGCTGCTGACGGAGTCGTACTCGGTGACTGCCGTCGCGCATCGGTGCGGGTGGTCGTCGGCGAGTGCGTTCATCGACGCGTTTCGCTCCGCGTTCGGGGAGACGCCGGGGGCTTACCGGGGGTGAGCGCTTTGCGGGGTGCCCTTCTTGTGCGTCGCGGGGTGCGGGTGCGTCGTGGCCCGGGGTTTCGCGCAGTTCCCCGCGCCCCTGATCGGGCTCGCCTCGCTTCTCGGGCTCACCCCGCTTGGGAGAACTGCGCCTAGGCGCAGGGCTGGCAAGCGCAGCGCCCCAGCCCCGGCGCGGGGTGCTCCATGACGTCACCGGACCACCCCGCACGCCGTGGCCGTTCGCGCAGTTCCCCGCGCCCCCAGGAGGGCGCCGTTCCCCGCGCCCCCTAACGGGCGCCCGTCGCCTCCGAGAAGAGGCGGGTCGCCTCGTCCACGGCGGAGGTGAGGGACTGCGCGTCGGCGCGTGCGCCCGCGAGGACGGAGTCGAGAGGGCGGAGGCCGGCGCGGGACAGCAGCGTCTTCTCGTTGGTGATCCACTCGCCGCGCGCGGCCAGCACCGCGTGCGCCGTCTGCGTCGCGGCCGTCGCCACCGCTCCCGCCGTCTCCGTGAGACGGCCCCGCGGCGCGTGGGCGGCGCGGGCGTACGAGAGGGTCAGGTGCGCGACGCCCTGCCAGTACGGGGGCGCCGCCTCGCGCAGGGCGCGCGGGTAGCCGTCGGGGCGCGGGAGCGAACCGTGCAGCACGCGGTTCAGGGCCAGTTCGGCGACGACGAGGTAGCTGGGGATGCCCGCCAGGTGGAACATCAGCGGCTCGACGTGGAACTCCCCGCGCTCCGCCCGCTCCAGCTCCCGCTCCACCACGTCCAGATCGCGGTAGTGCACGTCCACCTTGCGGTCCTCGACGGTCAGCCAGGCGCCGCCGTTGAACACCCCGCCGCCCCACGCGCCCAGCTCCGAGACCTCGCCGGGCAGGCCGAGCGCGCGCAGGTCCTCGGGGTCGAACGCGCCCCGGTAGTAGACGGCCACGTCCCAGTCGCTGTCCGGACCGTGCGTGCCCTGGGCGCGCGAGCCGCCCAGCGTGACGGTCTCGACGCCGGGCAGGCCCGCGAGCCGCCCGCCGAGCCGGTCCAGGAAAGCCTCGTCGGTCACTGTCACCCTCCGTTGTCCCGTCGTGTTCCGAACTCCCGTCGGCAGCAGGGGAGTTCGCGGCGTGCACCCGCGCCCGTCACCCTGGGGGGCGCCGCCCCGTCTCGGCGGCGGCCGGCCGCACCGGTGACCAGTGTCCCTAATGACCGGCTCGGTGGTGACCGAATATTCGGGGGGGTCCGGGGAGTCACACACGGCTTCGTGCGGAGCCCGCGGGCGCTGCCTCGACGGGGAGGTGGACGCGTCAGCCCGCACCAGGCGGCCGACTTCGAGTCGACGCGGGGTGCGGGTGCGTCGTGGCCCGGGTTTTCGCGCAGTTCCCCGCGCCCCTGATTCGCGGGTGCGCCCCGCTTGTTCGGGTGCGGCGCCGTCGTGGCTCGGGGTTTGCGCAGTTCCCCGCGCCCCCCCCGAAAAAGGGGCGCTCAGCCCCACTGCGGTGCGGGCTCGTCCTCGCGGACCTCGAACCAGATGCTCTTGCCCTCCCCGCGAGGGTCGACGCCCCACGACCCGGCCAGCATCTCCATCAGCACCAACCCCCGCCCGGACGAGGCCAGTTCCCCCGGCTGCCGCCGGTGCGGCAGCTCATCGCTGCGGTCCGCGACCTCGACACGCAGCTTCCGCTCCCCGTGCGGACCGCTGATCTCGGCGACGAGCAGCGCGTCCCCGTCGGTGTGCACCAGCACGTTCGTCAGCATCTCGGACAGCATCAGCACGGCCCCGTCGACCTGGTCCTCGCTGCTCCAGTCGAACAGCAGGCTCTGCAACTGGTGCCGCGCGTCCGCGACCCGGTCCGGCTCGGACTGCCCGACGGCCAGCACCGTACGCCGCGACGTCCGCCCCTCCGCCGACCCGGGACGCCCCGGCCGGCCCGGGACGACGGCGCAGCGGTCGGCGTGCGCGAGGAGCAGCAGCGCGATGTCGTCGTCCCGGCGCTCGTGCAGCGGGCCCGTGGTGTGGTGCGAGGGCGGGCCGTGCACGGCCTGGAGGATGTCGTCGGCGAGGGCCTCCAGATCGCCGTCCGGGAACGCCTCGTCGCGGTGCTCGCCGAAGATCGCGCGGACCCGCTGCCAGCCGGTGTCCAGATCGTGGCCGCCGGTCTCCAGCAGCCCGTCGGTGCAGGCCAGCAGCGTCTCGCCGGGTTCGAGGATGAGCCGCGTCGTGGGGTACTCGGTGTCCGGCTCGACACCCAGCGGCAGCCCGCCCGCGGTGGGGCGGACGAGGACGGTGCCGTCGACCATCCGGATCGCCGGGTCCGGGTGCCCGGCCCGGGCGATGTCGATGATGCCGGTGAGCGGGTCGACCTCCATGTAGAGGCAGGTCGCGAAGCGGGTCTCGGGCCCCAGCCCGTCCCGCCCGGTGCCCGTCCCCGCGCCGGACCAGGCGTCCTCGGTGGTCGTGTCCAGCCCCGCGAGGAAGCGGGAGGCGCGGGAGAGCACCGAGTCCGGGTGGTGCCCCTCGGAGGCGTACGCGCGCAGCGCGATGCGCAGCTGCGACATGACGCCCGCCGCCCGCACGTCGTGCCCCTGCACGTCCCCGATCACCAGCGCGGTACGGCCCGAGGGCAGCGGGATCACGTCGTACCAGTCGCCGCCGACCTGGAGGCCGCCGCCGGTCGGCACGTACCGCGCGGCCAGCGCCATCCCCACGATGTCGGGCTTGTGCACGGGCCGCATGGTGCGCTGGAGCCCGGCGCTCAGCTCCCGCTCCGTCTCGTGCTGGGTGGTCCGGGACAGCGCCTGGGCCAGCATCCGCGCGACGGTGGTGAGCACCGACCGCTCGTCGGGCGTGAACGAGACGGGGTGCGAGAAGGCCGCCATCCACGAGCCGATCGTGCGGCCCGCGACGTTCAGCGGCAGGAACGCCCACGAGTTGCGGCCGAACCGCTCGGCCAGCGGCCAGGTGCCCGGGTAGCGGGAGCGGTAGTCCTCGGGGCGGGCCAGGTAGACGGCGCGGCCGGTGCGGATGCACTCGCAGGCCGGGTAGTCGGTCTCCAGCGGCATCCCGTTGAACGGGTTCTCCTCGCTGGGCTGCTGCCCGTGGTGCCCGATGACGTGCAGCCGCCCGCCGTCGACGCCGAAGACGGCCTGCCCGTCCGGCGAAAAGCCCGGCATGGACAGCGAGGCGGCGACCCGCAGCACCTCGCTCGTCGAGTACGCCTCGGCCAGCGCCCGCCCCGCGTCCAGCAGGAACGCCTCCCGGCTGCGCCGCCAGTCACCGGTGACGGGCGTCTGCGCGGCGGACGGCTCCGGCACCTCGGAGACGACGCCGACCATCCGCACGTCCCCGTGCCGCTCGGGGCCCCGCACGTGCTCGGGGCGCAGGGAGCGCTCGGGGTGCACGGGGTGCTCGGGGTCCAGGGGTCGGTCCGGGCGTACGGGCTCGCCCCTGGGCTGCTCGGCGCGGAGCTTCACGCGCACGGTGCGCAGCACCGTCCCCTCGGGGGAGACGATGCGCAGCAGGGCCTCGGCGAGGGTGCCCTCCTCCAGGGCGAGGTCGATGATGCCCTGGAGTTCGACGTAGTCGACGACGTGCACGCGGGAGCGGAAGGTCGCGGCCGACATGGTGAGGATGCCGCTGCGGCCGGGGGCCGAGGGGACGCCGAGGAGATGCGCGGCGGTGCTGTCGAGGGTGGCGGAGCCGGTCGCGCTGTCCCATTGCCAGAGTCCGGTCCGCACGGCGGCCAGAACGTCCTCGGAGCGCATTGCCCCACTTTATGCGGGTTGGCGAAAAGGCGGCGAGTGGGGATGAGCCAGGGCGTTATTCTGGGGGCGATTCCCCTGTGACTTCCTCAGAGCCAACGACTGGATGAATGATGCATCGGTACCGTTCCCACACCTGCGGCGAGCTCCGTGCCTCGGACGTCGGCGCCGACGTCCGGCTGAGTGGCTGGCTGCACAACCGGCGGAATCTGGGCGGTATCAACTTCATCGATCTGCGTGACCACTACGGCATCGTGCAGCTGGTCGTCCGGCCCGAGCACACCGAGGTCAACGAGCGGCTCAGCTCGCTCTCCAAGGAGAGCGTCGTCCGCGTCGACGGCAAGGTGACGGCGCGCGGCGCCGACAACGTCAACCCCGAGCTGCCGACCGGTGAGATCGAGGTCGAGGTCACCTCCGTCGAGGTGCTCGGCGCGGCCGAGCAGATCCCCTTCACGATCAACACCGAGGACGGGGTCAACGAGGAGCGCCGCCTGGAGTACCGCTTCCTCGACCTGCGCCGCGAGCGCATGCACCGCAACATCATGCTGCGCTCGCAGGTCATCGCGAAGATCCGCGAGAAGATGGTCGGCGAGGGCTTCCACGAGATGGCCACCCCGATCCTCTCCGCGACCTCCCCCGAGGGCGCCCGCGACTTCCTCGTCCCCTCCCGGCTGCACGCCGGCAAGTTCTACGCGCTGCCGCAGGCGCCGCAGCAGTTCAAGCAGCTGCTGATGATCGCCGGCTTCGACCGGTACTTCCAGATCGCGCCCTGCTTCCGGGACGAGGACGCCCGCGCGGACCGCTCGCCCGGCGAGTTCTACCAGCTCGACATGGAGATGAGCTTCGTCGAGCAGGAGGACGTCTTCCAGGTCATCGAGAAGGTCATGACCGACCTGTTCGAGGAGCTGAGCAACGGCCGGCACGTCACCTCGCCGTTCCCGCGCATCCCGTTCCGTGAGGCGATGCTCAAGTACGGCTCGGACAAGCCCGACCTGCGCGCGCAGCTCGAACTCACCGATGTCTCGGACGTCTTCGCGGGTTCCGGTTTCAAGGCGTTCGCGGACAAGCACGTGCGCGCGCTCGCGGTGCCGGACACCGCGGACCAGCCGCGCAAGTTCTTCGACCAGATGGGCGACTTCGCCGTCGAGCAGGGCGCCAAGGGCCTGGCCTGGGTCCGCGTCGGCGACGACTCCACGCTGACCGGCCCGATCGCCAAGTTCCTCACCGAGGAGGACACTTCGGCCCTGCTGACGGCGCTGAACGCCAAGCCGGGCACGGCGATCTTCTTCGGCGCGGGCGAGTTCGACGAGGTCTCGCGCATCATGAGCGCCGTCCGCGTCGAGGCCGCCAAGCGCACCGGCCACTTCGAGGAAGGCGTCTTCCGCTTCTGCTGGATCGTCGACTTCCCGATGTTCGAGAAGGACGAGGACACCGGGAAGATCGAGTTCTCGCACAACCCGTTCTCCATGCCGCAGGGCGGCCTGGAGGCGCTCCGCACCAAGGACCCGCTGGACATCCTGGCCTGGCAGTACGACATCGTCTGCAACGGCGTCGAGCTGTCCTCCGGCGCGATCCGGAACCACGAGCCGGAGATCATGTTCGAGGCCTTCGAGATCGCGGGCTACTCCCGTGAGGACGTCGAGCGCGAGTTCGGCGGCATGCTCCGCGCGTTCCAGTTCGGCGCCCCGCCGCACGGCGGCATCGCCCCCGGCATCGACCGCATCGTGATGCTCCTCGCCGACGAGCCGAACATCCGCGAGACCATCGCCTTCCCGCTCAACGGCAACGCCCAGGACCTGATGATGGGCGCCCCCAGCGAGGTCGAGGAGTCCCGCCTCAAGGAACTCCACCTCGACATCCGCAAGCCGAAGCTGACGTAAGACACCCCGCACGAGCGAAAAGCCCGGGATCCGCTGGATCCCGGGCTTTCTCGTGCTTGCGTTCTCGCATGACACAGCAACAGGAGCTGTCCCAGCGCGAGTTCGAGGCACTCTCCCGTCGCTCGGCGCGGAGCGACGACGCCCCTCGCCTGGAACTCCTCGACGGCAGGGCAGCGGCCAAGGCGTGGCCGGACGGTAACCGGGCCCGGATCATCGCCTGGCTGACACAGTGCGTTCTGCACGCCCGCCCCCGCTGGTGGCTCTATCCGCATCAGGGCCTGCGCGTGGAGACGTACCGCAAGGGCAACGCTCGGCCCGACGGCGCGCTCGCGGCCAGCGGGAACTTCGTCGGCCAGGGCGAATGGGCAAGCACCGACGGGGTGTTGATGGTCGTCGAGGTGACCTCCGGCGACCGGGACACCGACCTCCGCGACCGCGTGGAGAAGCCTCGCGCGTACGCCGAGGCCGCGATCCCGGTCTACCTGCTGATCGACCGGGACAGCCAGGAGGTGAAGGTGCACTCCGAGCCGGACGGCGTCCGCTACGAGCAGGTCACGACCGTACCGTTCGGCAAGACCGTCGCCCTCCCCGCCCCGGTAGGCATCGAGCTGGACACCGCCCCGCTGACGGACTGGGTCCGCTGACCTTCCGCCCGCCCGCCACACGCACGAGTGCCCCGGAGCCGCCCGGCCCCGGGGCACTCGTCGTGGTGCGCGGGAGGAGGGTTACTCCTTCGGCTCCGGCAGGCGCGGGAAGAGGACGGCGCCCTTGGTGACGGTGGAGCCCGTCGCGAGCTGGTTCCACTTGGCGGCGTCGGGGACGCGCTGCTCGGCGAGGGGGCCGAGGTGCGGCTCGGCGCCGAGGGACTCCCACAGCTTCTGGCTGGACTCCGGCATCACCGGGTTCAGCAGGACGGCGCAGGCGCGGAGCGCCTCGGCCGCGGTGCGGAGGATAGTGGCGAGGCGGGCCTGGCCCTCGTCGCTCTTGTCCTTGGCGACCTTCCACGGCTCCTGCTCGGTGAGGTAGCCGTTGACCTGCTTGATGAACTCGAAGACGGCCGCGATGCCGCCGCTGAAGTCCAGTTCCTCGCCGATCCGTTCGTCGGCGGTGGCGACGGCCTTCTCCAGGCCGGCCACGATCGCGTCCTCGGCCTCGCCGTGCGCGGTGGCCTCGGGCAGCTCGCCGCCGAAGTACTTGCCGATCATCGCGGCGACGCGGGAGGCGAGGTTGCCGTAGTCGTTGGCGAGCTCGCTGGTGTAGCGGGCGGTGAAGTCCTCCCAGGAGAAGGAGCCGTCCTGGCCGAAGGCGATGGCGCGGAGGAAGTACCAGCGGTACGCGTCGACGCCGAAGTGCTCGGTGAGCTGCTGCGGGGAGATGCCCGTGAGGTTGGACTTGGACATCTTCTCGCCGCCGACCATCAGCCAGCCGTTGGCGGCGATCCGGCCGGGCAGCGGCAGCCCGTTGGCCATCAGCATGGCGGGCCAGATGACCGCGTGGAAGCGGAGGATGTCCTTGCCGACGAGGTGCACGTCGGCCGGGAAGGTGCCCTCGAAGCGGGCCTGGTCGGTGCCGTACCCGACGGCGGTCGCGTAGTTGAGCAGCGCGTCGATCCAGACGTAGATGACGTGCTTGTCGTCCCACGGGACCTTGACGCCCCAGTCGAAGGTGGAGCGCGAGATGGAGAGGTCCTCCAGGCCCTGGCGGACGAAGTTCACGACCTCGTTGCGCGCCGACTCGGGCTGGATGAAGCCGGGGTTGGCCTCGTAGTGCTCCAGGAGCTTCGGGCCGTACTCGGAGAGCTTGAAGAAGTAGTTCTCCTCCTTCAGCATCTCCACCGGCTTCTTGTGGATCGGGCACAGCTTCTGGCCCGCGAAGTCGCCCTCGCCGTCGAGCAGTTCGCCGGTGGTCTTGTACTCCTCGCAGCCCACGCAGTACGGGCCCTCGTACCCGCCCTGGTAGATCTCGCCGCGGTCGTACAGGTCCTGCACGAACTCACGGACGCGGTCGGTGTGCCGCTGCTCCGTGGTCCGGATGAAGTCGTCGTTCGCGATGTCGAGGTGCTCCCAGAGGGGCTTCCAGGCCTCCTCCACGAGCCGGTCGCACCACTCCTGCGGGGAGACCCCGTTCGCCTCGGCAGTGCGCATGATCTTCTGACCGTGCTCGTCCGTGCCGGTGAGGTACCACACCTTCTCGCCGCGCTGACGGTGCCAGCGCGAGAGCACGTCGCCTGCGACGGTCGTATAGGCGTGGCCCAGGTGGGGAGCGTCGTTCACGTAGTAAATGGGGGTCGAGACGTAGAAAGCCTTCGACCCTGTCTGCTCTGATCCAGTGGCCGCCATGGTCGAAATCCTATCGGCCCGCGAACCCCGGAAGCGAAGCCGTTACGCACGGTGACAGACGCGCGTTCCGCCCGAGGGGACCGGGCTCGTTCACCCGCAGTTCACGCCGAGGACGCCCCCCGGCGTACCGGCCCCCATAGCGTCGCCGCGCGTAGACGCACGCGGCGTGCGCGCGGGGCGCCGTGAGCTCCTCCCGGAGCGCGGCGCGGGCCGCGAACGCCGTGACCGAAGGACGTCCGGAGGGGACACCACCATGCGCAAGATGCTGCCGATACTCGGCTCCCACCAAGGCGGGCGCTCCGCGCTGACCTGCCGCTTCCGCTGCGGCGACGCCTGCTTCCACCCGGCGCCCAACACCAGCGGGAACGAGTACGCGGGCGACATCATCGCGCGGGCCGTGTCCCGCCGTTCCGTGCTGCGCGCCTCGGCCGTGGTCGGCGCGGCCGCCGCCGTCGGCTCGGGCGTCGCGGGCGAGCCGGCCCCGGCCGTGGCCGCGCCCCCGCCGCACGCCAACAACAAGGGCCCCAAGGGCAAGCCCGCGCGCGGGCTGCGCTTCGCGCCGGTCGCGCCGAACACCGCCGACACCGTGACCGTCCCCGAGGGCTACGGGCAGAACATCGTCATCCGCTGGGGTGACCCGATCCTGCGCGGGGCGCCGGACTTCGACCCGGAGCGGCAGTCCGCGAAGGCGCAGGCCGGGCAGTTCGGCTACAACAACGACTTCCTCGCCCTGCTCCCGCTGGAGCGCGAGCGCGGCCGTCAGCTGCTCGTGGCCAACCACGAGTACACCGACGAGGTCCTGATGTTCGCCGGGTACGACGAGGACAACCCCACCCGCGAGCAGGCCGAGACGGCGATGGCCGCGCACGGCCTGTCCGTCGTCGTGGTGGAGGAGGAGAGCCGCACCGGCGCGCTCAAGGCCGTCCCCCGCCACCCGCTCAACCGCCGCGTGACGGCCACGACCCCGTTCGAGGTCACCGGTCCGGCCGCGGGCGGCGAGCTGATGCGCACCCACGCCGACCCCGAGGGCCGCACCGTCCTGGGCACGCTGAACAACTGCTCGGGCGGCACCACCCCGTGGGGCACGACGCTGCACGGCGAGGAGAACATCGACCAGTACTTCGCGAACACCGAGAAGGTCAGGGACGCGAAGCACCGCAAGCGGCTGGAGCGTTACGCGCTGAAGGGCGCCGACTCGGAGCGCAAGTGGGAGCGTTTCGACAAGCGCTTCGACGTGACGAAGGAGCCGCAGGAGCCGCACCGCTTCGGCTGGGTCGTCGAGCTCGACCCGTACGACCCGGAGTCGAAGCCGCGGAAGCGGACCGCGCTCGGCCGCTTCAAGCACGAGGGCGCGCAGCCGCGGCTGACCGACGACGGCCGCCCCGTGGTCTACATGGGCGACGACGAGCGCTTCGAGTACCTGTACAAGTTCGTCTCCTCGCGCCGGATGCGGCGCGGCACCAGCGCGGCGGACCGCGAGTACAACATGACCCTCCTCGACGAGGGCACCCTGTACGTCGCCAAGCTGACCGGCAACAGCCCCGAGGACCAGATCGACGGCGAGGGCACCCTGCCCGAGGACGGCGAGTTCGACGGCCGCGGCCGCTGGATCCCGCTGGCCACCGGCGACACCTCGCACGTGCCCGGCATGACCGCCGAGGAGGTGTACGTCTTCGCCCGCATCGCCGGTGACAAGGTCGGCGCGACGAAGATGGACCGCCCCGAGGACGTCGAGCCGAGCCCCCGCACGGGCAAGATCTACGCGGCGCTCACCAACAACACCGACCGCGGCGCCAAGGGCAAGGCGGGCGCGGACGAGGCCAACCCGCGGAACAACAACAAGCACGGCCAGGTGCTGGAGTTCACCGAGCGCCGGAACGACGCGGCCGCGACACGTTTCACGTGGAACCTCTTCCTGGTCTGCGGCGACCCCAAGGACCCGGGCACCTACTTCGCCGGGTTCCCGAAGGAGCAGGTCAGCCCGATCTCCTGCCCGGACAACGTCACCTTCGACGCGTTCGACAACCTGTGGATCTCCACCGACGGCAACGAGCTGGGCTCGCACGACGGCCTGTTCGGCGTCGCCACCCGCGGCCCGCGCCGCGGTGAGGTCCGCCAGTTCCTGACCGTCCCGGCCGGCGCCGAGACCTGCGGCCCGCTCGTCCAGGACCGGCGCGTGCTCGTCGCCGTCCAGCACCCGGGCGAGATCGACGGCGCCAGCGTGGAGAAGCCCGCCTCGCAGTGGCCCGACGGGCCGGGCTCGTACGTCCGCCCCGCCGTCGTCGCCGCCTGGCCGCGGAACGGCGGGCAGGTCGGCGCCTGACCGTCACCGGCTGAGAGCACCCGGGCCCCCGGGGCGTGCGGCGGCGCGCCCCCGGGCCCGTCCGGTGGCGGGCCAGTGGCGGGGGTCACGGGGGCGTGCGAGGGTTTCTGTGCGGTGATGTCCCAGATGTCCGCACCGTTTCGCCGACCTTGCGGGTGCCTCATGGAACGACCGAAAGTCCTGATCGTGGGCGGCGGCTTCGCCGGCGTCGAGTGCGCCCGGCGCCTGGAGCGGCAACTCCAGCCGTACGAGGCGGAGCTGACCCTCGTCACGCCCACCAGCTACGAGCTGTACCTGCCGCTGCTGCCGCAGGTCGCCTCGGGCGTGCTCACGCCGCAGTCCGTCGCGGCCCCGCTGCGCAGGCTGCTGCGGCGCACGCACATCGTGCCGGGCGGCGCCGTCGGCATCGACACGGACGCGAAGGTCTGCGTCGTACGGCTGATCACCGACGAGATGGTGAACGAGCGCTACGACTACCTCGTCCTCACCCCGGGCAGCGTCACCCGCAGCTTCGACATCCCCGGGCTCGACATGTACGGCCGGGGCATGAAGACGCTGGCCGAGGCCGCCTGGGTCCGGGACCACGTGATCGCGCAGCTGGACATCGCCAGCGCGACGGAGGACGAGGCCGAGCGCGCCGCGCGGCTGCAGTTCGTGGTGGTCGGCGGCGGGTACGCGGGCACCGAGACCGTCGCCTGCCTCCAGCGGCTGACGAACTCCGCGCTCCGCCGCTACCCGCGCCTCGACCCGAGCCTGATCAAGTGGCACCTCGTCGACCTGGCGCCGAAGATCATGCCCGAGCTGGGCGACCGGCTGGGCCGCCGGGCGTTGCAGATCATCCGCGGCCGGGGCACCGAGGTCTCGCTCGGCGTCTCGGTCTCCGAGGTCACCGAGAACACCGTCTCGCTGACCGACGGCCGCACCCTGCCCTGCCACACCCTGATCTGGACGGCCGGCGTCGCGGCCAGCCCGCTGATCGGGACGCTCGGGCTGGACACGGTGCGCGGCCGCCTGGCCGTCACCGCCGACCTGCGGGTGCACGGCGCGGACGGGGTGTTCGCGCTCGGCGACGCCGCGGCCGTCCCGGACCTGGCGAAGGCGGCGGAGGGCGAGTACGACGCGATCTGCCCGCCGACCGCGCAGCACGCGATGCGGCAGGGCTGGCGCGCGGCCGGGAACGTCGCGGCGACGCTGCGCGGCGAGGCGACCCAGCCGTACCGGCACAAGGACCTGGGCCTCGTCGTCGACCTGGGCGGCTGCGACGCCGTCGCCCGCCCGCTCGGCTTCGAACTGACGGGCCTGTCCGCGCAGTTGGTGACCCGCGGCTACCACTTCGGGGCACTGCGCACCGGCACGGCCCGGGCCAGGACGGCGGCCAACTGGGTGCTCAACTCACTCACCGGGGACGACTTCGTCCGCACCGGTTTCCTGGCCCGCAGCGCGGGCAGGCTGGCCGACTTCGAACGCACCGACGCCTACCTGTCGCAGGAGCAGCGCGACAAGCTCACGTCCATGGCGACCTCCCGCCCGGAGCGCTGAGCCCCGGCCGCCCGCCGCTGCCGCAGGCCCCCGAGGCCCGCCGCCGCCCCTCGTCGCCCGTTCCGGTGCCTCTCCGGAACGGGCGGTGTGTGGCGGTAGCGGGCCTCCGTCCTGATTGTCCTGCTATGTGTTTCACTGGCTGAGCCGTGGAAGGCGCAAAAACGCGCAGAAACGCGCAGGTCACAGCACGTATGTGACCGCGCGCGACACAGCCGGTCAACCGGCGGACGGAGGGTCAGTGCGACGCAGCATTCCCGGTGACCCCGGGGCACGAGACGACGGAACCGACGCGGCCGGCCGCACGCCGCGCCCCCGGAGCCACACGGGCGGCACCCCGAGCAGGCGCGGCATCCTCGCCGGGACGGCGGCGGCCGGGCTGGGCGCGCTGCTCGCGGCGTGCGGCGAGTCGGGCGGCAGCCCGCCGGGCGGCGCGGGACCCTCGCAGGGCGCGGGCGGCGGCTCGGCGGCGCCGTCCGCCTCCCCGCCGAAGCGGCCCGCGAAGCGGCCCGAACTCCCGGGCGGCGGCCGCGAGTTGTTCCCCCGCTACCAGATGACCGGCTACTGCGGACTGCCCGGCGCGGCCGCCCTGGGCCGGCTCGGTACGGGCGACCTCGACGAGCGGGTGAAGGAGGTCCGCAAGAAGGCCGAGGAGTACGCGCGGGACCGCGAGCCCATGCCCGTGCTGGAGCTGCTGGCCACCATCGCGAACCCGGTGCCGGGCGCCGAGGGCAAGTACCGGACGCGGACCAGCCCGGACACCATCGAACGCCACCTCGACGCGGCCCGCCGCCACGAGGCGCTGCTGCTGCTGAACGTGCAGCCGGGCCAGGCGGACATGCTGGAGGAGGTCAAGGCGCTGGAGAAGTGGCTGGTCCACCCGGACGTCGGCGTCGCCGTCGACCCCGAGTGGGACATGGGCCCCGGCGAGGTCCCCGGCAAGAAGTACGGGCGGACCACGGGCCGGGAGCTCACCGCCATCGCGGGCTACCTCTCCGGCATCGTCGAGAAGCACGGGCTGCCGGAGAAGCCGATGGTCTTCCACCAGGTCGGGCTCTCCGTCGTCCCCGAGCGGAGCGCGCTGCGCACCTCGCCCGGCGTCGTCCCGATCATGAGCGCGGACGGCATCGGCGCCCCCGAGCTGAAGCGGCAGACGTGGAACGGCCTGGTCAAGTCGCTGCCCGCCGGGCTGCACACCGGCTTCAAGCTGTTCTACGACGAGGACGCGGAGGCCGAGGGCAGCCGTGTGATGACACCGTCGGAGGTCCTGAAGCTGCGGCCGACGCCGGAGTACGTCATGTACGAGTGAGCGCCTGTGGCTTCCCGCCCGGGATTCGCCAGGACACCGAAGACACCAAAGGGGCCCCGCCGCACGGAAGTTGTGCGGCGGGGCCCCTTTCCGTCCCGTCGGCCGGCCTGCCGTCGGCGATCGGCCCGCGGGTGCGTCGTGGCTGTTCGCGCAGTTCCCCGCGCCCCTTTCAGGGCCGGAGTTACTCCTTGGTGGTGCGCGTCAGCGTCGGGAGCTGGTGCTCGCCGGTGGTTTCGAGGGTGCCGTTCTCCAGGCCCTCCTCGATCGCGGCGATCGTCTTGTCGACGATGTGCTCCTGCTGCCGCTCGCGCCGGCGGGCGAGGTACGCCTGCCGCTCGCGGCGGAAGGACTTCAGCGTCGCGAAGCACATCGCGAGCATCACGACGCTGAACGGCAGCGCGATGATGATCGCCGTGGTCTGCAGCGTCGTCAGCGAGTCGGCGCCGGCGCCGCCCGTGACGAGCAGCGCGATGGCGACGGCGCCCGCAGCGAAGGCCCAGAACACCCGGCTCCACACCGGCGGGTTGGGGTCGCCGCCGGAGGCGAGCATGTCGACGACGTAGGAGCCGGAGTCGGAGGAGGTGACGAAGAACAGCACGATCAGCAGGATCGTGACGCCCGCGATCACCGGGCCGCCGGGCAGCGTGTTGAGCAGCTCGAAGAGCGCGCTGTCGGTGTTCACGCCGGCCTTGTGGATGATGCCGCCGTCACCGAACATCTCGCGGTGCAGACCGGCGCCGCCGAAGACGGCGAACCAGAAGAAGGTCAGCAGGGTCGGCACGAGCAGCACACCGCAGACGAACTCACGGACGGTGCGGCCGCGCGAGATACGGGCGATGAAGACGCCGACGAACGGCGACCAGGAGATCCACCAGCCCCAGTAGAAGATCGTCCAGCCCTTGACCCAGTCGGTGCCCTCGCTGCCCTGCATGGCGCCGGTGTCGAAGCTCATCTGCACGACGTTCTGCAGGTAGGCGCCGATGTCCTGGACGAAGCCGTTCATGATGAACATCGTCGGCCCGGCGATCAGCACGAAGATCATCAGCGCCGCGGCGAGGCCCATGTTGATGTTGGACAGCCACTTGATGCCCTTGCCGACGCCGGTCACGACGGACGCCGTCGCCAGCAGGGTGATGCCGATGATGAGGGCGACCTGGAGGCCCTTGCCGGGGGAGTCGACCCAGCCGACGAAGTCCAGTCCGGCGGATATCTGCATCACGCCGAAACCGAGCGAGGTGGCGACACCGAAGAGGGTGCCGACGATCGCGATGACGTCGATGACGTCGCCCCAGCGGCCCTTGATCTTGTCGCCGAACAGCGGCTCCAGCGCCCAGCGGATGGAGACCGGACGGCCCTTGCGGTGCACCGCGTAGGCGACGGCGAGACCGACCACGACGTAGATCGCCCAGGGGTGGATGCCCCAGTGCAGGAACGTCTGGATCATCGCGAACTGGGCCTTGTCGCCGTCGCTTTCACCGACGCCCGGCTTCGGCGCGTCGAAGAAGTTCAGCGGTTCGGCGACGCCCCAGAAGACCAGGCCGATGCCCATGCCGGCCGCGAACAGCATCGCCAGCCAGGACATCATCCCGAACTCGGGCTCGTCCTTGTCCTTGCCGAGCTTGATGTCCCCGTAGCGGCCGATGCCGACCCAGAGGCAGAAGATGACGAAGAGCGAGACCAGCGCCGTGTAGTACCAGCCGAGTCCGCCGACGATCCGGTCCTGGATCGCGGAGACCAGGGACGCCGCCGAGTCCTGGAAGAGGACGGCGTACAGCACGAAGGCGAGGATGATCGCGGCGGACGGGTAGAACACGCGCGGGGCGATGGAGGGCTTCTTCTTCTCCGACCCTGGCTTCTTCGGCTCGGTCGACGAGGCCCCCGAGGACCCCGCCTCCTGTCTGCCGGGTGTGGAGCCACCCTTCTCCGGTGAGCCCTCCAGCGGTTGCGCAGTCACACTCTGTCCTCTGTGTCGGAAACAAGGTTCACGGGCGCCGGGCCCGAAAGATCAAGGACCTGCCCGATTCCGGCGGCTACCCGGCTCACACCTGAGCATGTATGACAAATCGATTACAAACGGAGCTCCAAGGGTGAGTAACGGACGAACGGGCAGCGGTGCGTCCGGATCGACCCCGCCATGAGGCGGATCGGCAGGCCAGAGGGGTCGTGCGGGGTGAAACCGCGCGACGAGTGAGAAGTGGATCACAGCTGTCCTGAATCGGGCGGTCGGAGGCCCCATGGACTTGGCTGGTTAGGGTTGCCTAACCTAAGTTGATCCGTGAGTGTTGTGACCGACGGCATCCCCCGGGAGGGGCCGTCGTGCGCACAGCCCCGTCCGCGCCGACGACCCGAGGGGCAGCCGCCATGCCAGCCGTGCCACCACCCCACCGCGACCTCAACCGCCCGCAGCACCCGGACCGGCACCCGCGCGGCACGCTCCGCCTCCGCCGCCGCCCGGACACCCCGCCGCCCGCCGCGCACTGCCCCTGCGCGGACCGCGCCTTCTACCTCCCGCTCCGCTCCCCGGGACGCACCCCATGACCGGCACGTACGCACACCGCGACGACAGCAAGCACAGCCACGACAGGACCACCGAGGGGACGCGCGTGATGGCAGCCGAGACGGGCGGTGACCGCTACGCGCGGGCCACCGCCGGAGGAGTCCAAGGCCCGGAAGTCCTGCGGGACTTGACCGACGTCGTGATCGACGCGCTCGTCCAGGGCGCCCTCGACCGCGACGGCCCCCTCCCCTCCGGCGGCCCGGCCCCGGCCGCCGCCCGGGCGCGCGCCGCCTGCGCCCCCGTCCTCCCCGAGCAGGGAGTCGGCGCGCACGACGCGCTGCGCTCCCTCGTCCGCGCCACCGCGCGCGGCTCCGCCGACCCGTCCGACCCGTACTGCGCCGCCGGCCCCTACGCCCCGCCGCTCGCCCTCGCCGCCGCGGCCGACCTCGCCGCGTCCGCGCTGGCCCCGGTCGCCGACTGCCGGGAGGAGGGGCCCGCGGCCGCCGTCGTGGAGCGCGAGGTGACGGAGGCGCTCGCCACGCTCGTGCACCCCGGCCGCCCCGCACCCGGCTCCGTCGTCACCAGCGGCGGCGACGGCGCCAACCTCGCGGCCCTGCTCCTCGCCCGCGAGCGGGCCCGCGACACCGGCGCCCGCACCGTCCAGGTCGTCTGCGGCACCAACGCGCACCGCAGCGTGCACCGGGCCGCCTGGACGCTGGGCCTGCCGACCCCGCTCACCGTCGAGTGCCCCCGCGGCCGGATGCAGCCGGCCGCGCTGGACCGGGTGCTCGCCGAGTGCGGCGGTGTGGCCTCCGTGCCCGTCCTCGTCGTCGCCACGGCGGGCACGGAGGACGCGGGGCTCGTCGACCCGCTGTCCGAGCTCGGCCAGGTCGCGGCCACGCACGGCGCCACCTTCCACGTCGACGCGGCCTACGGCGGCACGCTGCTGTTCAGCGAGCGCCTCGCCCCACGCCTCGACGGCATCCAGTACGCACACTCCGTCGCCCTCGACCTGCACCGGCTCGGGCTCGGCGGCCAGCCCGTCACCGCCGGGGCGCTCACCGTCGCCGACGGGAACACGCTCGGCCACCTCGACCCGCTCGACCCCGTCGACCCGACCTGCGGCTCCGGGCTCGGCTCGCGCAGCACCGGGGCGCTGAAGATCGCCGTCACGCTGCGGGCGCTCGGCCGCGAGGGCGTGGCCGCGCTCGTCGAGAACTGCGTGGACGGCGCCGACCGCCTCGCCCGCGCCGTCGAGGCCCACCCGGCCCTGCGCGCGTACCCGGCGGCCGGCACCCACGGCATCAGCACCGTGCTGTTCCGGCCGCTCGCCGCCGACGAACTGCCGCGCGGCGAGGGCGACTTGCTGGTCGCGGCGGTGCGCAGGAAACTGCTGGCCGACGGCTCGGCCGTGCTCGGCCGCACCGTCGCCACCGACGCGGACGGCGTCGACAAGCTCTGGCTCAAGGCCACCCTGCTCCACCCGGGGACGGCCACCCCGCCGGAACCGCACGGGCTGCTGAAGCGCATCGCCGACACCGCCGACAGCCACGGCGTCGCCACCGAGGCCGCGCTGCACGGCAGGCCCGTGACGCTCCCCGCACCGGCCGCCGCCGACGCCGCCATCGCCGCCCACGTCCGGCTGCACGGAGCGGCCGCGTGACCGCGCAGGACACCGTCCCCCGCACCCTCGGCACCGTCACCGGCGGCCGCGCCCGCACCGGACCCGGGTACGGGGACGGCGGGCGCGGGGCCGTGCGCGAGGAGCCGGCGGAGCCGGACCTGCCGCCCGGGCACGGGGTCACCGTCGCCCGGCTGCCGGGCGGCGCCGTGTTCTCGCTGCGCTGCGTCCACCCGACGGCCGACGCCCCGCTGGTGCACTCCTGGATGAACGACCCGGACGTCGCCCGCTTCTGGCAACTCGCCCACCCGCCCGGGCAGATCGAGGCGTACCTGCGGCAGCAGCTGGCGAGCAGCTACTCCACGCCGTTCGTCGGCTGCCTCGACGGCGAACCGAGCAGCTACTGGGAGCTGTACCGCGCCGACCTCGCCCCCTTCGCCACCCTCTACACCGCCCGCCGCCACGACGCGGGCCTGCGGCTGCTGATCGGCCCGCACCACTCGCGCGGCCGCGGCCTCGGCGCCCGCCTGCTGCGCGCCGTCTCCGACTGGCAGCTCTCGCTCGACCCGTACGCCTCCCGCGTCGTCGCCGAACCCGACGTCCGGGACGTGCGGGGCGTGAGGGCCCACGAACGGGCCGGGTTCCGCAAGCTCCGCGAACTCGACCTGCCCGGCAAACGCGCCGCCTTCATGGCCCGCGAACGGCCCGCCTGAGCGCCCGCCCGGGGACACGCCGGGCGGGTGCGCGGGGGCGCGGGCCCGGGGCGCCGCCGAGAATTGCCCGCATGAGGCGGCGGACGAGAGCGGCGGCGACGGGCGAGGCGCGGGAGGTGGTGCGCGGCTGGTGGTGGCTGTTCGGCTGGGTCCTCGTACCGGCCGTCGTCTACTTCCTGCTGCCCGTCGGCACCTTCGGCCCGCACCGGCCCGTCCTCAGCTGGGCCGTCTTCACCGCCGGGCTCGCGCTCATCGCCGCGCTGCTGCTGCGCGCCATCCGGGACGCGCTCACCGACCGGCCCGGCGCCCGCCCCGTCCTCCGGATCACGGTGCTCGTCTGCCTCTCGGTGCTCGTCTTCGCCACCGCCTACCTCGGACTCGCCCACCAGCCGGGCGAGATGACGGGCCGGCTGCGCACCCACATCGACGCGCTCTACTTCACCCTCGTCAGCACCGCGACGGTCGGCTACGGCGACATCGCGGCCACCGGCCAGTCGGCCCGCCTCGTCGTCGTCCTGCAGATCCTCTACTCCCTCGTCTTCCTCACCGCCGCCGCCACCGCCGTCTCCACCCGCGTGACCGCCCTGCTCGGGTCCTCGGGGAAGGGCCGCGACGGGTGACGGCACGACGCGACGTTTGGCGGGGCGGCGCGGCGGCCACACCTCCTGCATGACCTCAGAACGTCCCGTGGTCAAGCGCACCGCCCGCGCCCTCCTGCTGGACACCGGCCGGCAGGACGGCGACGCCGCGGTGCCCGGCCTGGTCCCGCTCGGCGGCACCCCCGACCTGCTCCTCATCAAGCGCACCAAGCCGGACTGCGAGCCGTACTGGATCACGCCGGGCGGCGGCGTCGAACCCGGCGTGGACGCGACCGTCGTCGACGCGCTGCACCGGGAGGTGGACGAGGAGCTGGGCGCGAAGGTCACCGACGTGGTCCCCGCCTTCGTCGACACCGTGCACCACTCGACGGCGCACGCGGCGCACGGCGTGAAGATCCAGCACTTCTTCGTCTGCCGCCTGGCCTCGATGGACCTGACCAAGCGGCACGGGCCCGAAGTGGAGGAGCCCTGCGGGGAGTACGAGGTCGTCCGCGTCCCCTTCACCCGCGAGGGCATCGCCTCCGTCGACATCGTCCCCCCGACCCTCCGCACCTACCTCGACACCAACATCGAGGGCATCCGCTCCCTCCTGTCCCCGGACCTGGGCTGAGCGCCCCTTTTTGGGGGCGCGGGGAACTGCGCCCTCTTGGGGGCGCGGGGAACTGCGCGAACGGCCACGGCGTACGGGGTGGCCCGGTGACGGCAGTTGCGCACCCCGCGCGGGGGTGAGCGCGCTGCGCTTGCCAGCCCTACGCCTACGGCGCAGTTCTCCCAAGCGGGGTGAGCCCGAGAAGCGAGGCGAGCCCGATCAGGGGCGCGGGGAACTGCGCGAAAAGCCGGGCCACGACGCACCCGCACCCCGCGACGCACAAGAAGGGGCACCCCGCGGCGCCCCCTAGGCCCGCCCGAACCAGTCCGCGAACGACCCCTGTTCACGGGCCCGTTCGGCCCCCCTGCGCCGCGCCTCCGCCAGCGCCTGCTCCGCCTGCTGCCGCCAGTGCGCGATCCCGTCCGCGACCGGAGCCGGGGCCGAGGCCGGAACCGGAGCCGGCGGCTCGGCCGGCGGCGGCGGAATCGCCGGAAGCGGCGGCGCGGACGGCAACGGCGGCACATCCTGCACCGGCGGAACCGGAGGAACCGGAGGAGCCGGCGGCGCCGCGGGCACGGGCGGCGCCCCCGGCGGCAACGGCAAAGGCCCGGACGGCGCGGACTCCGGCTCCGCCGGAGCGGCGGCCTCGGCCCGCGCCCGCGCCTCCTTCGCGTCCCGGGCCACGCCGAAGAAGTCGCCGCCCTTGCGCTTGTAGTCGTCGGTGCCCCAGTCGCGGGCCGTCCGCTTGGGCGCCTTCTGCAGGTGCGGGATGTGCTTGGCGCAGTGGATGTACGCCTCTTCGACCTCGACCTTGACCCACATCCTGGCGCGCCGCCCGGGCACGGGGTCGTCGGGCAGTCCGGGGAGGACGGAACGCATCTCTTCGTCCTCGTGAACTTCCGCGCGGCCATTGATGTGCAGGCCGATCCGGGCCTGGAGGAAGTCCACCATCAGGATTCCCAGGTGCGGGTTCTCCTGGATATTCCCCAGGCTGGCGTGCACACCATTGCCGCGGTACTCGGGAAAGACGAGAGTCTTCTCGTCAATTACCCGCAGAAATCCGGGCGGTCCGGCGCGGAAGCTGCTGTCGCACTCGCCCTTGCTGTCCGAGGTCGCCAGGAAGAACATCTCCTGACGTTCCGTGAACTCCCGCATGCGCGCGTTGAGATGACCGAGAACCTGGTCGTCGTAGAAGCGGTCGGCGCGGTCCTCGGTGCCGATGGCGGCCTGCAACGCGTGCTCGCCCGCGCTGCCGGGACGGTCGGCCCGCGCGTCCTCCCAGCCGTGCGTCCCGGGCACGCCGGCTCCCCCTTCGTCCGCGCCCGCCTCGTACCCGTTCACGGCAGACCCGCTGAGGGCATGACCGTGCGCCGCGTGCCGTCCCCCGTGTTCCGTCATCGGCCCGCGACCAGCTCGTCCAGCGAGTCGTGCCGGATGCGGCCGGCGGGTATGCCGGAGCCGACCAGCGCGTCGAGCCCGCTGCGGATCATGCCGGGCGGGCCGGAGAGATAGCCGTCGTACGAGGTCCACGGACCCAACGCGCGGATGGCGTCCGGGAGTTCACCGGAGAGGGTCTGCGGGTGGTCGGGCCCGGGGCCGACGGACACCACGGGGCGGAGCGACAACCACGGGTTGCGGCGCTCCAGTTCGAGCATCGTCTCCAGGTCGTACAGGTCGTGGTCGCTGCGCGCGCCGTAGAACACCTCGACGGGGCGGGCGCGGCCGTGCTGCGCGACGTCCTCGATCAGCGCCTTGATCGGGGCGATGCCGGTGCCGCCGCCGAGGCAGAGCAGCCCGCCGTCCCGCCGGTGGTCGACGGTCATGCTCCCGGCGGGCGGCCCGAGCCGCAGCACGTCACCGGGCTTGGCGCGGTAGACGAGCGCGGTGGAGACCCAGCCCGCGGGGACGGCCTTGACGTGGAAGGTGAGCAGCCCGTCGGAGCGCGGCGAGGAGGCGAACGAGTAGTGCCGCCACACGCGCGGCCACCACGGCGTCTCGATGCTCGTGTACTGCCCGGCGAGGAACGGGTACGGCTGGTCCGGCCGGACGGTGAGCACCGCGATGTCCGGGGTGCGCTGCTCGTGCGCGACGACCTCGGCCTCCCACCAGGCGGGGGAGCGCAGCTCGTCCTCGGCCGCGGCGTCGATCATGACCTGGGAGATCGTGGTGTACGCGCGCGCCCAGGCGTCCTCGGTCGCGTCGTCCCAACTCTCCGGCGCGTACTGGGCGATGGCGCCCAGCAGGCACTCGCCGACGGCCGGGTAGTGCTCGGGACGGGTGCCGTACTTGCGGTGCCCGCGCCCGAGGCCGGTCAGGTACTCGGTCAGCCGGGGCAGGTCGTCGATGTACTTCACGGCCGTCAGCAGGGCCTGGAACAGGCGGTCCCGCTGGGTGTCCATGGACGCGGGGAAGAGGTCCCGCAGCGTGGGGTGCTGGACGAACAGCAGGGCGTAGAAGTACGCCGTCACGGCGTCCGAACGGTCGCCGATCTCGTCGAGGGAACGGCGGATGAGCACCGCGTCCCGGGACGGCTCGCTCACCCGGGCCTGTCCTGCGCCGGCGGCGGGACCGGCGGCGATCGCGATCCTGGCTCCGGTTCCGGCGGCGGGCGCGGCCCGGTCCGGGGCTCCGGTTCCGGGGGCGTCCGCCGGGCCGGGGCGGGCGGGGAGTGCCGGGGCCGTGCGCGGCATCAGGGGTGCGGGGCCGGCCGGGGCCGAGGCGCCCGCGGGGGTCAGGCCCTGGAGGCCGGACGGGGGCACGGGCTGGTGTTCCGGTTCGGGCTCGTCGTCGCCCTGCGGGCGCGGTTCCGGTACCCGTCCGGTGACGGCCGGCGTGCCGGTCGTACGGGACGCCGGCGAGAACAGCGAGGGGGCCGCGGCTCCCGGCTCGGCACCCCGCGCCGGGAGCTGCGGCGCACCGGCGTCCGGGCCGCTCCCGGGCCGCGCGGCCCGGGATATCTGCTGGGCGCTGCGGGCCCGTTCGCCGACGGGGCGTATCGCGGCGACGGGACGGCTCGGGGTCTCCCGGGCGCCGTCGGGGGTCTCGGTGGCCGGCTCGGCGGTGCCGCCGCGTTCGTCCTCGGGGCCCGTTTCGGCTCCGGGGCGCTGCTGGGCACCGGGTCTGGCCGGGGCGAACCAACCCCAATCGCCGCTGCCGCCGCCACCGTCACCGGCGGTCGCACCGTTGTCGGATGACGTGGTGGTCATGCTCAGCCTCGCCTCGAACTCTCCCGGACCGTCTTCGCACTTCCGCAAGCGGAACGCGTGGCTAATCGTCCCCCTGTGTCAACGCCCGAGGAATCCCATAGAGCGATCCATACCGGACGATGCGCAGACGACCATACCGTTATGACTTCAGTGCACAAGACCCGTAGACGGTTCCACCGAATTCCGTGATTCCGGCCACTAAGCGCGAATTACCCCTCGTAACGCGCGAGTCGGTAAGCCTCGCGGAGATCGTCTCCGCGGTACTCGTACGCGGCCAGGCCGCTCACGTGGTGGTCCGCGTTCACCGCGACCGAGACCGGTACGGCGCCGAAGAGCGCGACGTCCGACATCGAGTCGCCGTAGGCCACGCAGTCCGCCCTCGACACCCCGAAGGCGGCACACAGTTCATCCGCGATCTTCACCTTCGCGGCCGCGGAGAGGATGCCCGCCGGGTCGACCGGGTCGCGGAACGGGAGCGCGGGCCAGACCGAGCCGCGCGCCGCGTCGGCCCCGCGCCCCGGGCCGTCCGCCGCCGGGAGGCCCTCCGACCGCCGCCCCGGAGGGGCCTGTTCCGCCAGCAGCCGGACGAAGAAGTCGGGCGAAAGGGAAATCACCGCACAGTGCTCCCCCGACTCCCTGATCTCGTCCCATACTTCGCGGATGCCGTCCAGCCACGGCGCCTCGGCGAACGCCTCCGCCACGTGCGCGTGCGTGATGAGCTCCGCCCACAGCGCGCACGCCTCCGCCGCGAACTCGGGCGGCGTCAGCAGGCCCTCCGAGAACCGGCGCTCCAGCTCCCGGGTCTCCGGTTCCAGCCCCAGCCGGCGCGAGATCGCGAGCGCGGCGGAACCGCGCATCAGCGTCCCGTCGAGGTCGAAGAGGTGCAGGCGCGGGCCCGTACGGGGTTCCGCTCCGGCGGCCTGTGGCGCACGCGTCGTCATGCGCCCGATGGTAGGTCGCGCCACGGCCTCCGTACACGCCCGCCCGGAGCGCCCGGGGGCCGGGTGCGCGGCGGCGGAAAAGCGGGCAACAGCCCCGCGCCACCGGCCGATTCCGGGGCGTAGGGTGCGGATCATGAGCACTGCGTCACCCTCCCCCCAGGCCGACGGACCGGCCGGCGCGCAGGACGCGCCCGTCCTGCGCCGCGCCACCGCGAGCGACGTCCCGGCGATCGTCGGCATGCTCGCCGACGACCACCTGGGCGCGCTGCGCGAGACGCCGGACGAACCGGCCGCCTATCTCGCGGCGTTCGAGCGGATCGCCGCCGACCCGAACCAGCACCTGATGGTCGCCGAGCTGGACGGCCGCACGGTCGGCACGCTCCAGCTCACCGTCATCCCCGGGCTGTCCAGGCAGGGCGCGAGCCGCGCGCTGATCGAGGCGGTCCGGGTGCACGCGGACGTGCGCGCGGGCGGGCTGGGGACGCGGATGTTCGAGTGGTGCGTCGAGGAGGCCAGGCGGCTGGGCTGCTCGGTGCTCCAGCTCACCTCCGACGCCACCCGGATCGACGCGCACCGCTTCTACGAGCGGCTGGGCTTCGAGGCCTCGCACCTGGGCTTCAAGATGCTGCTCTGAGCCGGCCCACGGCACCGGGGGCGGAGACGGGACGGGCCCGAAGTCGCAATCCGAGCTTGCGACTTCGGGCCCGTGACCAGTCTAAACCCAAGATCATCCGGCTCGTCCCACCCGGATTCCCGACCGTCACACCGGCGGACCGCCCAGCGCCAGCGCACCCCGCAGCACCGCGTTCCGCGCCGGGCCGACGGGCGCGTGCACCATCCGGTTCATCAGCAGCGACTGCCGGGCCAGCCGCTGCGTCGGCCGCCGCCGCTCCGCGTCGTAGGCCCGCAGCCCGGCCGCGAGCCCGCCGCCGCCCGAACCCGTGTGCCGGACCAGGCAGTCGGCGAGCGTCACCCCGTCGACCAGCGCCTCGCAGGCCCCGCGTCCGAGGTCGGGCGTCATCACGTGCGCCGCGTCGCCGATCAGCGCGATGCCGTCGCGGACGTAACTGGGCAGGGGCGGCCTGAGGGTGTGCAGTTCGCGGCGGAGGAGCGGCCCCTCGCCCTGCTCGACCCGGCCGAGCACCGCGCGCACCGCGCCGTGCCAGTCGCCGAAGTGCCCGCGCAGCAGGCGCAGTTCGGCCTCCCGGTCCGCGGACTCGCGCACCCGCTGCGCGCCCGGCCGCCCGACCGCGCACGCGAACCAGTTGGTGACCCCGCCCTCCTGCGGCGTGATGCCGAAGCGGCGCCGCGCGCCCCAGGTCTCCGTCACGGTGTCCACGTCGCCGCCGACGGTGCCGTGCCAGGCGGTCACGCCGACGGACCTGGCCGCGTACCGGGGCCCGAACAGCGCCGTCCTGGCCCGGCTGTGCGCCCCGTCGGCGGCGACGAGCACCTCGGCGCGGCCGCGCAGCGCGGTGACGTCCGGCACCGGCTCGCCGAGGCGCAGGGTGACCGACCCGGGCCCGGACGCCGTCCGTACCGCCTCGCCGAGCAGGCCCAGCAGCGCGGGCCTGGAGAGGAGCCGGACGCCGTCCCCCGTGCCGCGCCGCAGCTCCCCGACGGCCAGCTCGGCGATGGTGCTGCCGTCCGCGCGCAGGAAGGCGCCGCCGGCCTGGGCCCGCCCGGTCGCGCGGACGGCGTCGCCCAGGCCGAGCGCGTCCAGGGCGCGCAGGGCGCTCGGCCAGAGCCCGAGCGCCGTTCCCGCGCGCGGGAGTTCGGGCGCGCGCTCCAGTACCTCGACGTCCCAGCCGGCCTGCCGCAGCCGCAGGGCCACGGCGAGCCCGCCGATGCCGCCACCGACGACGGCCGCTGTCCTCGTCCCGCTCAGGTTCATGTCCCGACCGTACTACGTTTATAGTGCCGCGGCACTACGAATATAGTGAACGGGGACGGACGGCGAAGGAGACGAGCGGCATGGCCACCAGGACCCCGGCAGCGGGCGGCAGACGACGGCAGGTCCTCGACGCGGCACTGACCGTCCTGGGCACCGCCGGCGCCCGCGGACTCACCCACCAGGCCGTCGACCGCGCCGCCCAGGTTCCGCCGGGCACCGCGTCCAACTGCTTCCGCAGCCGCGACGCACTCGTCACCGGCGTCGTCGCCCACCTCGAAGCCCTCGACCGGCAGGACTGGGAGAACCTCCAGCACGCCGAACTCCCCGGCATGGCCCGCGAACTGGCCGTCCTGCTGGGCCGGATGGTGCACACGGCCACCACCGGACCCGGCCGCGTCCGCACCGTCGCCCGGTACGCGCTCCTCGTCGAGGGAGCCGCCCGCGCGGACGTCCGCGAACCCCTCGCCCGCAGCCGCACCGCGCTCATCACCTGGGCCGCCGACTGGCTGCGCCACCTCGGCTCGGCCGCCCCCGGACAGCACTGCCGGATGCTCTTCGACTACCTCGACGGCCTCATGCTGCACCGCGCGCTCGTCCCCCTCCCGGAAGAGGACACCACCGACCCGGCCCCCGAGATCGAGACCTTCCTCGCCGCCCTGCTCCCCTGACACGACAGCGCCCCCGCGGTCAACAGACCGTGGGGGCGCGGAAGTCGGGACGGAGGAGACTCAGCGGTCGACCGTACGGTCCACCGTCGTCGTCGTGTGCCGCAGGCTCGCCACCAGCTCCTCGCCGACCTTCGGCTCGCCCGCCTCGGACGGCACGAACAGGATCGACACCTGCATGTGCGGCGGCTCCGCGAACCAGCGCTGCTTGCCCGCCCACTGGTACGGCGACAGATTCCGGTTCACCGTGGCCAGCCCGGCCCGCGCGACGCCCTTCGCCCGCGAGGTCATCCCGTGCAGCGCCTTCGGCGACTCCAGGCCCACCCCGTGCGAGGTACCGCCCGCGACGACCACCAGCCAGCCGTCACCGGCGACCTTCTGCTGCCGGTAACCGAAGCGGTCGCCCTTCTGCACCGGCGTGACGTCCAGGATCGCGCCCCGGTACTCCGTCGCCTCGTGATCGCCCAGCCACAGCTGGGTGCCGATCCGCGCGCGGAAGTTCGTCTGCGGGAACTGCTGCGTCAGCCGCATGTACTCGTCCGGCTTCAGGTGGCTGACGAACATCGTGTCCAGCGGGAGCCGCGCCGCGCGCAGCCGGTCCATCCAGCCGATGACCTCCTCCACCGCGTCCGAACCGTCCGCGCGGTCCAGCGGCAGATGGATCGCGAAGCCCTCAAGACGGACCTCGTCGATCGCCGCGTGCAGCTTCGGCAGGTCCTCCTCGGTGACCCCGTGCCGCTTCATGCTGCTCATGACCTCGATGACGACGCGCGCCCCGCGCATCAGCCCGACGCCCTCGACCGACGAGACCGAGCGGATCGCCCGGTCCGGCAGCGGCACCGGCTCCTCGTCCTTCCGGAACGGGGTCAGCACCAGCAGGTCGCCGCCGAAGTAGTCCTTGATCCGGGCGGCCTCGTAGGTCGTGCCGACGGCCAGGATGTCGGAGCCGAAACGGGTGGCCTCCTCGGCCAGCCGCTCGTGCCCGAATCCGTAGCCGTTGCCCTTGCAGACCGGCACGATGCCAGGGAACTGCTGCACGACCGCGCGCTGGTGCGCCCGCCAGCGATCGGTGTCGACGTAGAGGGTGAGCGCCATGGCCGGTACGAAACCTTTCCTGGGGTGCGTTCGGGTGTCGGTGCGCGGGCGGTGGGTGAGGCTCAGCGGCGGGACATGTAGATGTCCAGCGCCTTGTGCAGCAGCTTGTTGAGCGGGAAGTCCCACTCACCGATGTACTCGGCGGCCTCACCGCCGGTGCCCACCTTGAACTGGATCAGACCGAAGAGGTGGTCCGTCTCGTCCAGCGAGTCACTGATGCCGCGCAGGTCGTAGACGCTCGCACCGAGCGCGTACGCGTCCTGCAGCATCTTCCACTGCATGGCGTTCGACGGGCGCACCTCGCGCTTGTGGTTCGCCGAGGCGCCGTAGGAGTACCAGACGTGCTCGCCGACGATCAGCATCGTCGCGGCGGCGATCCGCTCGCCCTCGTGCTCGGCGAAGTACAGCCGCATGCGGTTCGGGTCCTCGGCGTTCAGGACCTTCCACATGCGCTCGAAGTAGGACTTGGGACGCGGCCGGAACTTGTCCCGCTCGGCCGTGATCTCGTACAGCCGCTGCCAGTCGTCCAGATCCTCCAGGCCGCCCTGGACGACCTGCACACCGGCCTTGTCGGCCTTCTTGATGTTGCGCCGCCACAGCTGGTTGAAGCCCTTGTGGACCTCCTCCAGCGAACGCTCGGCCAGCGGCACCTGGAAGACGTACCGCGGCTGCACGTCACCGAAGCCGGCGCCGCCGTCCTCGCCCTGCTGCCAGCCCATCTTCCGCAGCCGGTCGGCCACTTCGAAGGCACGCGGCTCGATGTGCGTGGCCTCGATGTCCCGCAGCCGCTTGACCTCCGGGTCCTGGATGCCCTTCTTGATGGCCGGGGCGTCCCAGCGCCGGATCACCACGGGCGGGCCCATCTTCACCGAGAACGCGCCCTGCTGCTTCAGGTGCGCCAGCATCGGCTGGAGCCACTCCTCCAGCTGCGGCGAGTACCAGTTGATCACCGGGCCCTCGGGCAGGTACGCCAGGTACCGCTTCACCTTCGGCAGCTGCCGGTACAGCACCAGGCCCGCGCCCACGAGTTCCCCACTGGTCTCGCCGAACCAGCCCAGGTTCTCCGAGCGCCACTCGCCCTTGACGTCCGCCCAGGCGGGCACCTGACAGTGGCTGGCCGAGGGCTGGCTCTGGATGAACGCCAGATGCTGCTCTCGGCTGATGGTCCTCAGGGTCAGGCTCATGCGGGGACGCTCCTCCGGCGACTGTGGTGACTCGCCGGGAAGCCTACTGGGCCCGCACCCCCGCACGGCCATCCCCCGGCCGCCCGCGGCCCGCACCGCGGGGCGCGAACGGGCCGCCGGGGGTGGCGGGAACGGCCGGGGTCCCGCCGTGGTTCAGCGGTGGTCAGCCGTACAGGCCGCCGTGTGCGACGCCGAGGTAGAAGCCGACCGCGGACGCGCCCAGGCCGATGATCAGGACGAACCGCTCGGCCGTCGTGGCCGAGATGAACTGCCCCCACAGCCCGGTGCCGATGCCGACCAGCCCCGTCCAGGAGCTGAGGTGGTGCGCGGCGGGCCAGATCGCCGAGATCGCGGCGATCGCGCCGAGCAGGATCGTCACCGCGGCGAAGGCGTTCTCCACGGGATGGGCCTTGCCGTCGGTGTTGAGGAGGGAGAAGAGACTGCGTCCGTGTCCGTGCCTGACTGCCTGTGCCATGCGGCACCTCCTGACCGGAACCCGCGCGCCCGGCGCCTCTGTGACACCGGCCACACCCGAGACGTCCAGATTGCGGGGAACCGCACCTGAATTTCAACCCGGGGGCGGGTGCCGGGTACGCTGGACCGTCTGCATGGCTCCGGTCATGCGACACGCATCACGACCCTCCTGCCACGGAACGACCGTGGCCGCTGAGTCCAGAGGAGGTGGGTTCTTAATGCGTCACTACGAGGTGATGGTGATCCTCGACCCCGATCTCGAGGAGCGCTCGATCTCCCCGCTGATCGAGAACTTCCTGTCGGTCGTCCGTGAGGACGGCGGCAAGGTCGAGAAGGTCGACACCTGGGGCCGTCGCCGGCTCTCCTACGAGATCAAGAAGAAGCCCGAGGGCGTCTACTCGGTCATCGACCTGCAGACCACGCCTGAGACCGTCAAGGAACTCGACCGCCAGATGAACCTGAGCGAGTCGGTCCTGCGGACCAAGGTCCTCCGTCCCGCCGCTCACTGAGCAGGCTCTCTGAGCCGAGCGACGGACCGGGCCGCCGAGTCCGGCCGTCCTGACGGGTCCGAGTAGATCCACGCCCCCCGGAGCCAGCGGTTCCGGAGGGCCACCAGAGGCCACAGCAGCCAGCTACAGCCAGCAGCACCCGCCGAGAGGTACCCCATGGCAGGCGAGACCGTCATCACGGTCGTCGGCAATCTCGTCGACGACCCCGAGCTGCGCTTCACCCCCTCCGGTGCGGCGGTCGCGAAGTTCCGCGTCGCGTCCACCCCCCGCACCTTCGACCGGCAGACCAACGAGTGGAAGGACGGCGAGAGCCTGTTCCTGACCTGCTCGGTCTGGCGGCAGGCGGCGGAGAACGTCGCCGAGTCCCTCACCAAGGGAACGCGCGTCATCGTGCAGGGCCGCCTCAAGCAGCGCAGCTACGAGGACCGCGAGGGCATCAAGCGCACGGTCTACGAGCTGGACGTCGACGAGGTCGGCGCCAGTCTCCGCAACGCCACGGCCAAGGTCACCAAGACCAGCGGCCGCGGCGGCCAGGGTGGCGGCTTCGGCGGCGGCCAGGGCGGTCAGGGCCAGGGCGGCTGGGGCGGCGGCCCCGGCGGCCAGGGCGGCGGCGCCCCCGCGGGTGACCCGTGGGCCACGGGCGCACCGGCCGGCGGCCAGGGCGGTGGCGGCGGCTGGGGCGGTGGCTCCGGTGGTGGCTACTCGGAGGAGCCCCCCTTCTGATCCTCCGGTCCCCGGACCGGCAGGACTGTGGAAGTCCGGCTCCTAGCTGCACACTTCTTGAATCATCTGGAGAGAGACATGGCGAAGCCGCCTCCCCGCAAGCCCAAGAAGAAGGTTTGCGTTTTCTGCAAGGAGAAGATCTCCTACGTCGACTACAAGGACACGAACCTGCTGCGGAAGTTCATTTCCGACCGCGGCAAGATCCGTGCCCGCCGGGTCACCGGCAACTGCACCCAGCACCAGCGTGACGTCGCCACGGCCGTGAAGAACAGCCGTGAGATGGCGCTGCTGCCCTACACCTCGACCGCTCGATAAGGAAAGGGTGACCGACTGATGAAGATCATCCTGACCAACGAGGTCTCCGGTCTCGGTTCCGCCGGCGACATCGTCGAGGTCCGCGACGGCTACGCCCGCAACTACCTGGTCCCGCGCGGTTTCGCGATCCGCTGGACCAAGGGTGGCGAGAAGGACGTCGAGCAGATCCGCCGCGCTCGCAAGATCCACGAGATCGCGACGATCGAGCAGGCCAACGAGGTCAAGGGCCGCCTTGAGGGCACCCAGGTGCGCCTCCCGGTCCGCGCCGGCGACCAGGGCCGTCTGTTCGGCTCCGTCACCCCGGCCGACATCGCCTCGGCCGTCAAGGACGCGGGCGGTCCCGAGCTGGACAAGCGCCGCATCGAGGTGGGCAACGCGATCAAGACCCTGGGCGCGCACCAGGTCTCGGTCCGTCTGCACGCCGACGTGACCGCCAAGGTCGACGTCGAGGTCGTCGCGGCCTGACCGCGCTGACCTGATCGTCGCGCCCGGCCCGGACGCAGACGACACACGGCAAGGGGCCGTGACCCGCCCTCGGGCGAGGTCACGGCCCCTTGTCGTGCAACTCCCGTGCCGCGCGCGGGCGTTCCGCGGGCCCTACGCCCGCACCGCCCCCGTGACGACCCAGCGTCCCGAGCGCGCCCGCAGCCACAGCGTGACGAGCCTGGCGCCCATCATCACGCCCGCGACCGTCCACCACAGCGCCGTCAGCCCGCCGCCGAGCACCGGCACGAGCAGCGCGGCCGGCGCGAACACCGCCAGCGTGACGAGCATGGCCCCGGCCAGGTACGGCCCGTCGCCCGCGCCCATCAGCACCCCGTCGAGGACGAAGACGACCCCGGCGATCGGCTGCGTCACCGCCACCACCAGCAGCACCGTCGTGAGCTGCCCGATGACCTCCTGGTCCGTGGTGAACAGCGGCATGAACAGCGGCCGGGCCAGCGCGACCAGCGCGCCCAGCACCACACCCGAGGCGATCCCCCACTGCACCATCCGCCGGCAGGCCGCCCGCGCCCCCGCCTCGTCCCCCGCGCCGAGGTAGCGGCCGATGATCGCCTGCCCGGCGATGGCGATGGCGTCCAGCGCGAAGGCCAGCAGCGACCAGAGGGTGAGGGTGATCTGGTGCGCCGCGATGTCCGCGTCCCCGAGCCGCGCCGCGACCGCCGTCGCGATCATCAGCACGGCGCGCAGCGAGAGCGTCCGCACCAGCAGCGGCACCCCGGCCTGGGCGCAGGCGCGGATGCCCGCGGCGTCCGGGCGGAGCGAGGCGCCGTGCCGCCGGGCGCCGCGCACCACGACGGCGAGGTAGACGGCGGCCATCCCGAACTGGGCGATCACCGTGCCCCAGGCGGAGCCCGCGATGCCCAGGCCGAGCCCGTACACGAGGGCGACGTTGAGCACGCCGTTCGCGGTGAAGCCGCCGATGGCGACGTACAGCGGGGTCCTGGTGTCCTGGAGGCCGCGCAGCACGCCCGTCGCGGCGAGCACGACGAGCATGGCGGGGATGCCGAGGGCGCTGATCCGCAGGTACGTCACGGCGTGCGGCGCCGCGGTGGACGAGGCGCCGAACAGGTCGACGAGCGCGGGCGCCGTCGGCAGCACCACCGCGATCACGGCGGCGCCGAGCAGCAGCGCCAGCCAGATGCCGTCCATGCCCTGCCGGATCGCGGCGGGCAGATCGCCCGCGCCGACCCGGCGGGCGACCGCCGCCGTGGTGGCGTACGCGAGGAAGACGAAGATGTTGACGCCGGTCTGGAGCAGCGCGGCGGCGACTCCGAGGCCCGCGAGCTGCGGGGTGCCGAGGTGGCCGACGATGGCGCTGTCGGCCATGACGAAGAGCGGCTCGGCGACGAGGGCGCCGAAGGCGGGCAGCGCGAGCGAGACGATCTCGCGGTCGTGCCGCCGGACGGCCGCGCGGGTGGCGCGGGTGCCCTGGGATTCCCGGGTCGGGGCGCCGCCCGGGGTTTCGCCGTTCGTACCGTTCATGGTGTCGATCCAAGCATCCACAAGTAAGAGGCACAAGAGGCCGTTGTCTATTACGGTTCGAGCGTTGGGAGACCTGTGCGACCACCTGGGGACGTGATATCGGCCCCAGTTCCGGAGTTTTTTCCGTGCACCGGCGCGGGCCGCCATCACCGCAGGTCAGAGGCGGTGAAACGGGGAGGGCGCGGACTTCTCCACAGCACTGTCCCCCGGTTCGTGCACAGCTTTCGGCAGCTTCTCCACAGGAACGGGTCCGTCGTCCACACCACCCTGTGGATAACCAGATTGGCTGACGTCGGACCCCGCTCTACCGTAGTGCAGCGCCCGCCCTGGGTTCCCCTCCACTTCACCGGGGGCTCGACGCGCCGTAAGCGGAATCGGGCGCCCCATTTGTCAGAGCCGTGCCGTAGGAACGTGGATGCCGCCGGGCCGTCGGGCCCCGGCCGGACGTGGCCACGCGACGCACGGCCGACGTGACCGCACGAGGAGGAGGTGGCCGGGGTGACGCAGCAGCCCGAGCACGTCGAGGATCCGTGGCTGATGGATCCCGGCCCCGAGCCGCCCCCCGAGCCGGACTTCCCCGTCGCCCGCCAGCGCCGCAACGGCTCCGGCGGCAACAACGGCGGCGACTCCGACCGCCGCGGCGGTGACGCGCAGCCCAGCGGCTTCGAACGCGTCCCCCCGCAGGACCTGGAGGCCGAGCAGTCCGTGCTCGGCGGCATGCTGCTGTCCAAGGACGCCATCGCGGACGTCGTCGAGGTCCTCAAGGGCCACGACTTCTACCGCCCCGCGCACGAGATCGTCTACCAGGCGATCCTCGACCTCTACGCCAAGGGCGAGCCCGCCGACCCCATCACCATCACCGCCGAGCTGACCAAGCGCGGCGAGATCGCCCGCGTCGGCGGCCCGGGGTACGTGCACTCCCTCGTGCAGACGGTCCCCACCGCGGCCAACGCCGAGTACTACGCGGAGATCGTCCACGAACGCGCCGTCCTCCGCCGCCTCGTCGAGGCCGGCACCCGCATCACGCAGATGGGATACGCGGCCGACGGCGACGTCGACGACATCGTCAACTCGGCCCAGGCGGAGATCTACCAGGTCACCGAGCAGCGGACCACCGAGGACTACCTCCCGCTCGGCGACATCATGGAGGGCGCCCTCGACGAGATCGAGGCCATCGGCTCCCGCAGCGGCCAGATGACCGGCGTCCCCACCGGCTTCACCGACCTCGACGCCCTCACCAACGGCCTCCACCCGGGCCAGATGATCGTCATCGCGGCACGTCCGGCGATGGGCAAGGCCCTGGCCCTCGACACCCCGCTCCCCACCCCGGACGGCTGGACCACGATGGGCGAGGTCCGGGAGGGCGACTTCCTCCTCGACGCCGACGGCCGCCCGACCCGCGTCGTGGCGGCCACCGAGGTCATGACGGAGCGCCCCTGCTACGAGCTGACCTTCGACGACGGCACGACGGTCGTCGCGGACGCGGACCACCAGTGGCTCACCGAGACGCGCGCCTCGCGCCGTTCGGCGCACGTGCCCCCGGGCGTCCGCACCACGAAGGAGATCGCCGGGACGCTGCGGTGCACCACGGCCGACGGACGGATCAACCACAGCGTCCGCAACGCGGCCCCCCTCGACCTGCCGGAGGCAGAGCTTCCCATTCCGCCGTACACGCTGGGCAGTTGGCTCGGCGACGGCCACACCGAGGCCGCGCGGATCACCTCCGCCGACCCGCAGGTCATCGCCCGCATCGAGGAGGAGGGGCTGACGGCGAAGCCGGTCGGCTCGTCGATCACCTACGCCCTGGCCTTCGCGACCGAGCCGCCGCGGCGGCTGGAGCGCGAATGCGTCGTCTGCGGCACGGCCTTCGTGCCGAAGCTCGCGCACGTACGCACCTGCGGGCAGTCCTGCGGGGGCAAGGCCCGGGGCGTCTCGGACCCCGTGCCGCACACCACCTGCGTGGACTGCGGCACCCGCTGCCACTCACCCTTCGCCGAACCGCGCTGCGACAGCTGCACCCGGCGCCACGGCAGCCTGCTCACCGCCCTGCGGGAGCTGGGGGTGCTCGGCGACAAGCACATTCCGCAGCGGTATCTGCGTGCTTCGGCCCAGCAGCGCAGGGCACTGCTCGCCGGACTGCTGGACACCGACGGCACGGTCACCAACAGCGGTTCCGTCCAGTTCACCGTCACCAACCGGGCCCTCGCCGAGAGCGTGCGGGAGCTCGTCGTCGGCCTCGGCCACCGGTGCAGCATCGCCACCCGCGACGTGCAGGGGCGCAGCGAGGCGACGTCGACGGCGTACCAGCTCAACTTCACCTGCACCGACGAGGTCTTCGGCCTCGACCGCAAGCGCCGGGCACAGGCCGAGCGCGGGCGGGAGCGGGCGCCGAAGGCGGAGCGGCGCTACATCACCGACGTACGGGAGATCCCCGGCGTCCCGGTGCGGTGCGTCCAGGTGGACAACGCGGACCGCCTGTACCTGGCCACCCGGTCCATGGTCCCCACGCACAACTCCACCCTCGCCCTGGACTTCGCCCGCGCCTGCTCCATCAAGCACACGATGCCGAGTGTGATCTTCTCGCTGGAGATGGGGCGGAACGAGATCGCGATGCGGCTGTTGTCCGCCGAGGCGCGGGTGGCGCTGCACCACATGCGGTCCGGGACGATGACGGACGACGACTGGACGCGGCTGGCGCGTCAGATGCCCGGCGTCACGGACGCGCCGCTCTACATCGACGACTCGCCCAACCTGTCGATGATGGAGATCCGCGCCAAGTGCCGCCGCCTGAAGCAGCGGAACGACCTCCAGCTGATCGTCATCGACTACCTCCAGCTGATGCAGACCGGCGGCTCCCGCCGGCCCGAGAGCCGTCAGCAGGAGGTCTCGGACATGTCCCGTAACCTCAAGCTGCTGGCCAAGGAGCTGGAGGTCCCCGTGATCGCCCTCTCCCAGCTGAACCGAGGCCCCGAACAGCGCACCGACAAGAAGCCGATGGTCTCCGACCTGCGGGAATCGGGCTGTGTCACAGCGGGTACGCGCGTCCTGCGCGCGGACACCGGCGCCGAGGTGACGATGGGCGAACTCCTGGAGAGCGGCGCCCGGGACATTCCGGTCTGGTCGCTGGACGAGAACCTGCGCATGGTCCCGCGCACCATGACGCACGTCTTCCCCAGCGGGCGGAAGGAGGTCTT
This sequence comes from Streptomyces sp. HNM0574, assembly GCF_012726235.1. GTDB lineage: Bacteria > Actinomycetota > Actinomycetes > Streptomycetales > Streptomycetaceae > Streptomyces. The sequence continues at coordinate 65,677 of NZ_JAASAH010000012.1, read as the reverse complement.
CCGGCTGCGTCTGGCGTCGGGCCGGGAGATCGAGGCGACGGCGAACCACCCCTTCCTCACCTACGACGGCTGGACGCCGCTGGGCGAGCTGGCCGAGGGGTCGCGGGTCGCGGTACCGCGCCGTACGGATGCCCCCGGCCAGGCCGTGCGCCTCCCGGAGGCGGAAGTCGTCATGCTGGCCCACCTGTTGGGCGACGGCTGCGTGGCCCCGCGCCAGCCCGTGCACTACACCAGCGCGGACGAGGCGAACCTGCGAGCGGTGGAGGAGGCCGCGGAGCACTTCGGCATCACGCCGCGCCGGGAGCGTCAGGACGCCTGGTCGCACGTCTACCTGCCCGCGCCCCACCACCTCACCCACGGGCGCCGGAACCCCGTGGCGGAGTGGCTGGACGGCATGGGGCTGTACGGCAAGCGCTCGCACGAGAAGTTCCTGCCGCAGCAGGTGCACGGCCTGCCCGACGACCAGGTGCGGCTCTTCCTGCGCCACCTGTGGGCGACGGACGGCTCGGTGACGGTGGCCAAGTCCGGCGCGGTGCGCGTCTATTACGCGACGACGAGCGAGCGGCTCGCCCGCGACGTCCAGCAGCTCATGCTGCGGGTGGACATCCGGGCCCGCGTCCGACGCGTGGGCAACACCAAGGGCAGGCCGGGCTGGTCGGTGGACGTGTCCGGTGTGGAGGACCAGCGCCGGTTCCTCGACGAGGTCGGGGTGCACGGAGACCGGGAGCGGCACGTGGTCGCGGCCTCCGAACGGCTCCGCGAGGTCGTGGCGAACACCAACGTCGACACCGTCCCCCAGGAGGTCTGGGGCGCGGTGCGCGAGGCGATGCGCGAGAAGTCCGTGACCACCAGGGCCTTCCAGGCGGAGCTGGGGATGCGGTACTGCGGTTCGTCGCTGTACAAGTCCTCGCCCAGCCGCAGCCGCCTGGGCCGGGTCGCCGAGGTACTGGAGAGCCAGGAGCTGGAACTGCTGGCGACCAGCGACGTCCAGTGGGACCGGATCGTCTCGGTCGAGAGCCTGGGCGAGCAGGACGTCTACGACGCCACGGTGCTGGGCACGCACAACTTCGTCGCCAACGGCATCCACATCCACAACAGCATCGAGCAGGACGCCGACATGGTGATCCTGTTGCACCGCGAGGACGCGTACGAGAAGGAGTCGCCGCGGGCCGGTGAGGCGGATCTGATCGTGGCGAAGCACCGTAACGGTCCGACGGCGACGATCACCGTGGCCTTCCAGGGGCACTACTCGCGCTTCGTGGACATGGCGCAGACGTAAGGATCCGCCGAAGCGGCCGCATCCGGACGGACGCTCAGCGCCTCGTCTCGTACCTGGTCAGGATCACGCCGTCGGGGAACGTCCGGGTCTCCGCCAGGTGCAGGTTCACCCAGCTGTCCAGCGCGGTGAAGAACGGTGTGCCGCCGCCCACCAGGACGGGCGCGGTGGCCAGCACGTACTCGTCGATCAGCCCGGCCCGCATGGCCGCCCCGGCGAGCGTCGCGCCGCCGATGGCCATCGGGCCGCCGTCCTCGGCCTTGAGCCGGGTGATCTCGGCGACGGCGTCGCCGGTGACCAGGCGGGTGTTCCAGTCGACCGTGGCGATCGTCGAGGAGAACACCACCTTCGACATGTCCCGCCAGCGGCGCGCGAACTCGGTCTGCGCCGGGGTGGCGTGGGGCTGCCGGTCGCCGGTGGGCCAGTAGGAGCTCATCGTCTGCCACAGCTTGCGCCCGTACAGGGACACGTCGGTCGCCTGCAACTGGTCGGACCAGAACTGGAACAGCTCGTCGCTCGGTGTCCCGCCCCAGCCGATGTCGTCGCCGGGCGCGGCGATGTAGCCGTCCAGGGTGAGGTTCATGCCGTAGCTCAGTTTCCGCATGGTGCCCGCCTTCCGTGAGTCGTCCCACTCGTACACACCGGCGCGGCGCGGGAAACTCATCGGTGCGCGGTCCGAGCGCCCAGGTCACGGCCCCGGCGGAGGACACGGAGCGGGAGAACCTGCTGGAATCCGCTTGCCCGGCGCCGCGGCCCTGGCCTGGGATGGCGCCATGACCAGCGACTGGACCGTTTCGCCCGAGCCCGCCGGCTCCTCCGTCGCGCTCGCGTTGTAGCGCGCGTACTACACGGAGGTGAGTGACCGGTGGTTCCGGCTGCACGAGGAACGGGACACTCCGGCCGAGGAGTTGGAGCGGGAGGTCGTCGCGGCGAACGACCACGGCACGCTGGTTCCGCCGTCCGGCACGCTGCTGCTCGGGCGGTACGGGGGCGAGCCGGCCGGTACCGCGGGGGTGCGGCTCCTCGGCGGCGGGCCGGCCGCCGAGCTGAAGCGGCTCTTCGTGCACGCGCGGGCACGCGGCACCGGGGGCGGCCCCGTCCTGCTGGCGGCCGCCGAGGAGGCGGCCCGGGCGCTGGGCGCCCGCGTCCTGCTGCTCGACACCCGCAGCGACCTGGCGGAGGCGTGGTCACTGTACGAACGCAGCGGCTACGAACGGACCGCGCCGCACAATCAGGAGCCGTACGCGGAGCGCTGGTACCGCAAGCGGCTGTGCGGAGGTCCGGTCAACTCCCGCTCAGCCGGGCCGCCTTGGCCGCGCGGCGGGTGAGGATCTCGTCGTGGCGGGCGGTCATCTGGCGGAGGGCGTTCTTGCGGTCGCGGTGGGAGAGGCGGTCGAGGTAGGTGTGGCCGTGCAGGTGGTCGGTCTCGTGCTGGAGGCAGCGGGCGAAGTAGCCGGTGCCCTCGATGACGTGGGGCCGGCCGTCCTTGTCGAGGCCGCGTACGAGGGCGCGGTCGGTGCGGGGGACGGACAGGCCGGCGCCGGGGACGGAGAGGCAGCCCTCGGTGTCGTCGAGGAGGCGGCGGCTGCCCGGGTCGGGGAGTTCGAGCACGGGGTTGACGAGGTGGCCGACGTGGCGGACGCCGTGGTCGTCCGGGCAGTCGTAGACGAACAGGCGGAGGGGGACGTCCACCTGGTTGGCGGCGAGGCCGGCGCCGTCGGCCGCGTACATGGTGAGGAACATGTCGTCGATCAGCGTGCACAGTTCCTCGGTGCCGAAGTCGGTGACCTCGGCGCACGGCCTGGCGAGGATCTCCTCGCCGACGACGGTGATCCGGCGCACGGTGCCCCGTTCCGCCTCGGGGGCCAGGTCCGGGTAGCTGTCGACGGGGCGGCCCTGGACCCGGACCCGCCGGTCGTGACGTACGGACATCGCGCTCTCCCTCGTTCCGCTCACACCTTGCCAACGGCTTTGCAAAGTAGCAGAGTTTGCAAAGTGGCTGAAGACGCTGAGGACGAACGCAGGGGCGCGCACGGCGCGTTGAACGGGCTGCCGGAGCACGAGGTGCGTACGGCGCTGCTGGAGCTGTTCGCCGAGGTCGGCACCGTCACGGCGACGGAGGCGGCCGCGCGGCTCGGGTACAGCTCCGGCCTCTGCTCGTTCCACCTGCGGCAGCTCGCGCGGCACGGGCACATCGAGGAGGCCCCGCGCAGCGGCGGCCGCGCCCGCCCCTGGCGCCTCACGACGCCCGGACCCGCGTCCGGGGAGGACGAGTTCGGGGCGATGGCGCGCGGTCTGGAGGACGAGAGCTGGCAGCGCTGGCTGGAGCGGCGCGGGCAGGCGCCGCCCGAGTGGCGCCGGGACGAGGCGTTCAGCGCCGTGGCGTACCTGACGCCGGAGGAGCTGCACCGCGTGGCGGACGCCGTACGCGGCGCGCTGGCGCCGTACCGGGACCGGGAACAGCGGCCGCTGGCCCGGCCGGAGGGCGCCCTTCCGGTGGCGCTGATCACCCGTCTGTTCCCGCTCCTGCCCGAGGACTGAACGGGCCTGGGCGCACCGGGAGTTCGCCGGGTGTCCGCCGGGAGTTCGTCCCGGGTGGGGCGGGAGGGGGCATGGTCGTCGGGTCCGGGGGCACTCTGCTTCCGAAGCTCGATGGGACCGACCGAGGCAGGGCCGAACTTTGGGTATCCGCAGTGCAGTTGTCGTCGTCGCCACCTCCGTCGCGCTCACCTGCGGCACGGCCTCGGCCGCCCCGCCGGGCGCCGGGGCGGAGGAGCGGGCCGGGGGCGTGTGCTCGCCGCAGGTGCGCCTGCGCGGGTACTCGGACGCGCTGGACAAGACCGAGTTCGGCGGCAGGCCCGTCGCCGGGCTGTCCGCGCTGGCGGCGGGGCCGGACGGGCGGGTCGACGCGCTGTCCGACCGTTCCGCGCTGTTCACCCTGGGCGCCCGCGACCACCGTCCGGAGCGCGTCGTTCCGCTGGCCGACGAGGCGGGGCGGCCGCTGGACTCGGAGGGGCTGGTCCAGGAGCGCGACGGCAGCCTGCTGGTGAGCTCCGAGACCGAGCCCTCGGTACGCCACTACGCGCCTGACGGGCGGCTGTTGGGGCGGCTGCCGGTCCCGGACGAGCTGCGCGTCGCGCCGGAGGGCCGCGCCCGGGAGAACCAGACCCTCGAAGGGCTCACCCTGTCGCCCGACGGGCGGACGCTCACCGCCGCCATGGAGGGCCCGCTCGACGGCGAACGGCCCGACGCGCACGGCCACCGCGTCGTCCGCTTCCAGACCTGGGAGCGGGACGGCCGCGGCGCGGGGGAGTTCCGGCTCGGGCGGCAGTACCGGTACGCGGTGGACGACACCCTGTTCGTCCCCGAGATCACCGCCCTCGCGGACGGCCGCCTCCTGGTGCTGGAGCGCGGCTACGACGAGCGGACGGGCAGCACCGTCCGCCTCCACCTGGCCGATCCGCGCCGCGCCGCGTCCGACGGCGCCCCGGCCCCGAAGCGCCTGCTCGCGGACCTCGGGGACTGCGGGACGTCCGGTGCCGACGGCCATGCGGCGGAGGGGAGTCCGCTGGTGGACAACATCGAGGGGATGGCCGTGACGCGGGGCGCGCGGGGCGGTCCGCTGCGGCTGCTGCTGGTCAGCGACGACAACGAGAGCGACAGCCAGGTGACGCGGCTGTACCGGCTCGACGTCCGCCTCTGAGGGCTCAGTCGCACCCGCAGTCGCAGCCGTCGCAGCAGCACCCTTCGCAGCAGCTGCATCCGTCGCAGCAGTTGCCGCAGCAGTCACAGCCGTCGCAGCAGTCGCGGCAGAAGCCCTCGCGCCTCTTCCGCGACCAGGGGCCCTCGTACTCGTCCGCGCAGCACAGCCGGCAGGTGCAGCACAGCCCGACGAAGGCGAAGCACCCGGCGATCAGGCCGCGCGGCTTCTTCGGTCCGGAGCCGGATCCTCCGGCACCGTGGCCGGAACCGGAGCCGCCGTGTCCCCCGTGACCCCCGTGGCCGTCATGGCCCCCGTGTCCCCCGCCCTGCGGGCTGTTGAGGTGCGCGGCGCCCGCGGCGTACGGGGCGGGGTCCTTGCGCAGCGGGTCGTGGTCCCGGTGCCCGGCGGCGGGGCCGAGGTGGGCGCAGGCCGTGGTGCCGAAGGCGCGGTCGACGGAGCGGCGGAGCTCGTGCACGAGCAGGGCGTGGACGAGGGAGTCGTCGGCGAACTCGACGTCGCGCAGGGCCAGTCGGATGCCGTGCAGCGCGTCCTGGCACAGACGGCGGGCCGCGGCGGTGTCGGCGCCAGTGGCGGTGAGCGGGTTCCAGGCGCCCTCGGCGGCGTCCGCCTCCCGGTCCTCGACGGCGTCGAGGAGGTGCGCGAGCCGCCCGAACAGCCGTCCGGCCTCGGCGAGCGGCGCCGCGTTGCCGGGGCGGCCCGCGAGGTGGGCGGTGTGCGCGAAGGCGGCCGCCGTGGCGGTCTCGGTGGGCTCGGTGACGCGGGTCAACGGCGTTCCCGGGCCCGCGAGTTGCTCGACGCCGGGCTGCCGGTCGACGGCGTCGACCAGGAGCGTGGTGTCGAAGCCGAGCGTGGCGCCGGTGCGGGCCCCGGCCCGGTCCCAGCCCGCGGCGACGCGGCGCGCGGCGGCGGCGACGGGGCGGCGGCGGAGCAGCCCGTTCCGGTCGGCGACGTGGTCGCGGATCTTCGCCGAGGCGAGGACGAGCGAGACGGAGGCGGCCAGCCGCGCGCCCTCGCCGGTGGCGACGGACGCGGTGCGCATGCCGCGCAGCGGGCAGGGGCCCGCGGTGCGGCGGCGGTGCGCGGCGACGCCGGACTGGGCGTCGGTCAGCACGGACACGATCAGCCCGTCGTAGTTGGTGACGACGCGCGCGAACTGGCCGTGATCGGCGCGCAGCGCGAGGCACAGGCCGCACAGGTGCGCCGTCCATTCGGCCTGGAGCCCCTGGGACAGGCGATGGCTGCAGGGCCGGACAATTCCGAACACGTGGATCCCCCCGTATGACGTCGACGCAGGTCGGAAGCGGGGCGGATGCTATCGGTCGTTGCTGTGCGGGGCGCCCTCCTGGGGGCGCGGGGAACTGCGCTTGCCACGACGTACGGGGCGGGCCGGTGACGGCGATGCGCACCCCGCGCCGGGGCGGGCGCTGCGCTTGCCAGCCCTGCGCCTAGGCGCAGTTCTCCCAAGCGGGCCGAGCCCGCGACAAGGGGCGCGGGGAACTGCGCGAAGACCCCAGCCCCGACGCCGCCGCACCCGAAAAAGCGGGCCGAGCCCGCGAATAAGGGGCGCGGGGAACTGCGCAAACCCCCAGCCACGACGAGACCCGCACCCCGCGACGCACCACAAGGCACCACACCGCACCCCGCGAAGGCACGCGAAGCGCCACTCACCACCGCAGCCCCGTGAAGTCCACCTCCCGCGGCCGCAGTTGGCCCGTGCGGTGGGCGAGGGAGCGGAGGCGGGACGCCATCTCGTCGGCCGGCAGGTGACGGCGGTCCCCGTGGCCGGGAAGCAGCCACTCGAAGCGCAGCCGCGGCACCGTGCGCGCGAGCGAGGCGGCGAGTTCCTCGATGGAGTACCAGGTCACGGTGTCGGCGACCTCGATGTCCCCGGTCGTCCGCGACCAGTAGAAGCTGTCCCCGCTGAAGCAGTACCGCTCGTCCGCGACGTACAGCACGCTGCCCCGGGTGTGCCCGGGCAGCGGATGGACGGTCAGCCCCGCGTCCAGCTCGACGGGTTCGGTGCCGCGCAGCACCCGGTCCGCGTCCGGCGCCGCGTCGAGGTCGCCCTCGTGGATCCACAGCCGGGCTCGGTAGTGGTCGGCGTAGCGGCGGCCGTGCGCGGCGTGGTCGCGGTGGGTGAGCAGCACGTCGGTGACGGTGCCGTAGGAGGCGTACCGGTCGGCGAGGGCGCGGTTCCAGCGCGGGGTGTCGACGAGCATCACGTTCCCGGCGGGGCGGCGGAGCAGGTACGCGTTGGCGCCGGCGGTGTGCGTGGAGTTCTGCCCGAGGACGTACACCTCACCGCCCGCCTCCGGGAGGGGCCCTGGCCCGTACGGGGCGACGGCCTGTTCGACCGGGAGCGGGAAGGGGTCGAGGGAGGGCAGCAGCGGCTGCCCGGGGTGCCGGATGGAGCGGGTGTGACAGGCGAAGGCGGCGGCCAGCATGCGGCGGGTCTCGTCCGCGCCGCGCGGCTGGCGCACGACCTCGGAGCGGCCGCCGGTCTCGACGATGAGGTCGGGCGCGAGCTGCCGGGCGACGTCGCAGTTGGTGCACCGCTGGTCGACGTACCAGCCGGACTCGGGCCCGGCGTCCGGGGGTTGGGGGCGCTTGTTCCGTTCGTGCACGGTCTCACCCGTTTCCTGTGCCGTGTGCGGATTCCGCCTCACAACCTGCCCGCCCCGCGCCCGGAAGCGGAAGCCCCGCCGCATCTTGTTTCTCCCGCCGGACGCCCATCTCACGGGACGCACGCCGAGGGCCCGGCCCCACGCGGAATGCGCGGGAGCCGGGCCCTCGTACGGCTCGGGGTCAGGACTTGCCGTCGATGAAGTCCTGCACGTTCTGGCGGGCCTCGTCGTCGAAGTACTGCACGGGCGGCGACTTCATGAAGTACGAGGAGGCGGAGAGGATCGGGCCGCCGATCCCCCGGTCCTTGGCGATCTTCGCGGCGCGGAGGGCGTCGATGATGACGCCGGCGGAGTTGGGGGAGTCCCAGACCTCCAGCTTGTACTCCAGGTTCAGCGGCACGTCGCCGAAGGCGCGCCCCTCCAGCCGGACGTAGGCCCACTTGCGGTCGTCCAGCCAGGCCACGTAGTCGGACGGGCCGATGTGGACGTTGTCCTCTCCGAGTTCGCGGTCGCGGATCTGCGAGGTGACGGCCTGCGTCTTGGAGATCTTCTTGGACTCCAGCCGCTCCCGCTCCAGCATGTTCTTGAAGTCCATGTTGCCGCCGACGTTCAGCTGCATGGTGCGGTCCAGGACGACGCCCCGGTCCTCGAACAGCTTCGCCATCACGCGGTGCGTGATGGTCGCGCCGACCTGGGACTTGATGTCGTCGCCGACGATCGGGACCCCGGCGGCGGTGAACTTGTCGGCCCACTCCTTGGTGCCCGCGATGAACACCGGCAGCGCGTTGACGAAGGCGACGCCCGCGTCGATGGCGCACTGGGCGTAGAACTCGACGGCCTCCTGGGAGCCGACGGGCAGGTAGCAGACCAGCACGTCGGCCTGCGCGTCCTTGAGCGCCCGGACGACGTCGACCGGCTCGGCGTCGGACTCCTCGATGATCTGGCGGTAGTACTTGCCCAGACCGTCGTGGGTGTGGCCGCGCTGCACGGTGACGCCGGTGGGCGGCACGTCGCACAGCTTGATGGTGTTGTTCTCGCTGGCACCGATGGCGTCGGCGAGGTCGAGCCCGACCTTCTTGCCGTCGACGTCGAACGCGGCGACGAAGTCCACGTCACCGACGTGGTAGTCGCCGAACTGGACGTGCATGAGCCCCGGGACCTTGGCGTCCTTGGGGGTGTCCTTGTAGTACTCGACGCCCTGCACCAACGAGGCGGCGCAGTTGCCCACGCCGGCGATGGCTACGCGAACCGAACCCATTCCGGTTGCTCCCTGTGTGTGATCGAGGAATTCCCGCTCTGTGCGCGGGATTTCAGGTGGTCTCGTCGGACGGGTCCGGCGGGGTGGTTCCCCGGCGCCGGGCCTCGCCGCCCGTTTCGCTTACGTCCGTGCTTCCGGCCGTTCCCGTCGCGCCGCCGGTGCCCGGCATCTCCGCCGTACCGGCCGTACGCTCCGTCCCCGCGGCGCGCTCGCTCTCGATGAGCTCGTTGAGCCAGCGGACCTCGCGCTCGACGGACTCCATGCCGTGGCGCTGGAGTTCGAGCGTGTAGTCGTCCAGCCGTTCCCTCGTGCGTGCCAGGGAGGCCCGCATCTTGGCGAGCCGCTCCTCCAGGCGGCTGCGGCGGCCTTCCAGCACCCGCATCCGCACATCGCGCGAGGTCTGGCCGAAGAAGGCGAAGCGGACGCCGAAGTGCTCGTCCTCCCAGGCGTCCGGACCGCTCTGCGAGAGCAGGTCCTCGAAGTGCTCCTTGCCCTCGGCCGTGAGCCGGTAGACGATCTTCGCCCGGCGTCCGGCGAGCGGCGCCGCGAGCGGGTCCTCCGGGCGCTCGCCCGGCTCCTCGACCAGCCATCCGCGCTGCACCAGCGCCTTGAGGCAGGGGTAGAGGGAGCCGTAGCTGAAGGCACGGAAGACGCCGAGCGAGGTGTTGAGCCGCTTGCGCAACTCGTAACCGTGCATCGGGGATTCACGGAGCAGGCCGAGCACGGCGAACTCCAGGATTCCGGAGCGTCTGCTCATCGTCCGCCGTCACCTCCGAAGTGGCTGCCCGCTCTTGCTGTGCCACAGGTCCCGCATGCCGCGCGGGACCTGTGCTGTGACCCTGCCGCGACTGTGCCCAGCCTGTGCCGCGGCTGTGATGTATTCCGCCGATGTATCGGCTCGATACATCCCGACGATAGAACCGAGTGCCCTCCGCGACAAGTGGGGTGTGGGTGAAGGGACTCACATCACCGATTCCCCGGGGGCAAGTTGCACCGAATGAGGCGAATGCTCTCGGGCGGGGTTTTTGGAGCTGCGTAGGGTGTCGGCTTGCAGAGCCCCAACGGGAACCACGCGAGATACATGCGCGTCCTCGTCCTGGGTGCAGTGCGGCCGCATCCGGCCAGGGGGCGAGCCGTACTCGGGGGGACCAGACGTCAACTGCCACCTTCAGGCGAGAACGCCTGCCCGAGGAGTAGCTGTTCCATGAGCGAGCACCGTCGTAAGCCGCCGCAGGGGCGCGGACGACGATCAGCACCTCCGTCGGCCACCGGCCGCGGAGGCCCCGCCGGCCGCGAAAGCGAGCCGCCGCGGGACGCCGCGCCTTCCGGCAGTCCGTACGGAGGCCGCGCCGAGGCGCGCAGAGCTGCCCGCGGTGGCGGGGGGCGCAGGCGCGCCGCCTCGGGCGCGGGTGCGGGCGCGGGCGCCGCGATGGGCGCCGAGGGGCGCGCGGCCGGAGGCGGCAGGCGCGCGGCGCGTGCCGCCGGAGCGGGCGCGGGGGCGGCGGGTGCCGCACGGGCCGCCGGTTCCCGGCGCGGCCGTCCCGTCGATCCGTCCGAGAAGCGGTTCATCAACTACCCGCGGGTGGACAAGGACGGCGCCAAGCGCTGGATGCCGTCCTGGCGTCTGGTGACGGGCACCTGCCTCGGCTTCCTCGGCCTGATGATCGTCCTCGCCGGTATCGGTCTGTGGTGGGTGGACGTTCCGAAGGTGCAGGCCGCGGCCAAGGCCCAGAAGAACGTCTTCTACTGGAAGGACGGCACGCAGATGGTCGTCGCCGGCGGCGGCGACCAGAACCGGCAGATCGTCCCGCTCGCGCAGATCCCCAAGGAGATGCAGGAAGCGGTCGTCTCCGCCGAGAACGAGACGTTCTGGACGGACAAGGGCGTCGACCCGATGGGCATCATCCGCGCCCTCGGCCGGATGGCGATGGGCGGCGAGACCCAGTCGGGCTCGACGATCACCCAGCAGTACGTGAAGAACTCCTACCTCGACCAGTCGCAGACGATCGAGCGGAAGGTCAAGGAGCTGCTGATCTCCACCAAGGTGGGGGCCACGCAGGGCAAGGAGAAGATCCTCGCCGGGTACCTCAACACCGCGTACTACGGGCGCGGCGCGTACGGCATCCAGGCCGCGGCGCAGGCGTACTACGGGAAGAACTCGCGTGAGCTGAACGCGAGCGAGAGCGCCTTCCTCGCATCCACGCTGAACGGCCCGAACCTCTACGACCCGGCCGGCGGCATCGGCGAGGCCGCGAGCCCGCAGAAGAACAAGAAGCGGGCCGAGGCGCGCTGGTCGTGGATTCTCGACCGCATGGTGGAGACCGGTGAGCTGAAGAAGGCCCAGCGCGCGAAGATCACCGAGTTCCCGATGCCGCAGCCGCCGAGGCCCTCGATGGAGCTGAAGGGCCAGACGGGCTACCTCGTCACGATGGCCAAGAACTACATCACCTCCGAGACGGACATCACGGAGCGTCAGCTGGAGCGCGGCGGCTACCGGATCCACACGACCTTCGACAAGAAGGCCATCAAGGCGATGGAGGACTCGGTCGAGAAGGTCAAGAAGGCCAACATCGACCCGAAGACCCGGGACGTCGACAAGTACGTCCAGTTCGGCGGGGCCTCCGTGGTGCCGGGCGACGGCGCGATCCGGGCCATCTACGGCGGCGAGGACGCCACCACGCACTACCGCAACAACGCCGACTACACCGGCGTCCAGGTCGGCTCCACCTTCAAGCCGTTCGTCCTCGCCGCCGCCATGCGCGACGGCAAGCGGGACCCGAACCTGGCCAAGGTGCAGACCGAGGCGGAGCGGACGAAGGTCTCGCTGCAGAGCGTCTACAACGGCGACAACCGGGTCAAACTCCGCGACTACAACGGCGAGATCTGGCACGACCGGAACGGCAAGGAGTGGCACCAGCGGAACGACGGCGAGGAGGACTACGGCCGCGTCAACCTCCGCACGGCCATGCAGTACTCCATCAACACGCCCTTCATCCAGCTGGGCATGGACGTCGGCACCGACAAGGTGAAGCAGGCCGCGCTCGACGCCGGCATCCCCGAGGAGCAGCTCACCAAGACCACGCCGACCTTCTCGCTGGGCACCTCGGCGCCCAGCGCCGTCCGGCTGGCCAACGCCTACGGCACCTTCGCCAACAGCGGCATGGCGTCCAAGCCGTACTCGGTCACCAAGGTCGAGCGCGACGGTGAGGTGAAGTACGAGCACAAGAAGGAGACGACCAGCGCCTTCGACGCGGCGGTCGCGGACAACGTCACCAGCTCGCTGGAGACCGTCGTCCAGGAGGGCACCGGCACCCCGGCGAAGGCCCTGGGCCGTCCCGCCGCGGGCAAGACCGGCACCACCGACGGCAACAAGTCGGCCTGGTTCGCGGGCTACACGCCGCAGCTGTCCACCTCGATCGGCATGTGGCGGGTGAACGCCAACGCCAAGAACCAGCAGTTCCTGGAGATGTACGGCGTCGGCGGCCAGAAGTCCATCCACGGGGCGTCCTTCCCCGCGGAGATCTGGACGAAGTACATGCAGCAGGCGATGAAGGGCAAGAAGGTCGTCGACTTCCCCGAGCCGACGCCCATCGGCGAGAAGGTCTACGGGGACGGCGCCAGCCCGTCGCCGAAGCCGACCCCGTCCGACACCCCCTCGGAGAAGCCCTCCGAGTCGCCGTCGGACGACGCGTCCGAGTCCGCCTCGCCCTCGCCGTCGCCGAGCGAGAGCTGCAAGTTCCCCTGGGACGAGGGCTGTCAGGACCAGGGCCAGAGCGGCGAGCCCGGCACCGACGAGGGCGCCGACCAAGGCACCGACCAGGGTATGGACCAGGGCCAGGACGGCGGTCCCACCGAGGAGCCCGGCAACCCGGGCGGCATCTTCGGCGGGCCCACGGGCGGCGGCGCCGCCCGTCCCGAGGAGGAGTGACACACGGCGGGACACCCGCCGGTCAAGCCCCGTCGCGGAGCACCGAACAGGTCTCCGCGGCGGGGCTTCCCGCATGCCGGGGCCGCCCGCACCGCACAGCCGGGTACGGCAGGATTGCCCCATGACGAGCACGCACCCCCACGACGTCGTGCCCGGCTCCGTACCCCAGCACGGCTCGCCGGGCCACAGCCCGCACCCCACCCACCGGGACGAAGTCGCCGCAGCGGCCAGCGAACTGATCGGCGGGCCGCAGGGGAGGCGGGCCGTCCCGGGCGGCTGGTGGACCCCGCTGCGGGTCGTGGTGCTGGTGACGCTCGGCATGTTCGCGCTCGGCATGGTGCAGAAGCTGCCCTGCTACAACGGCGCCTGGTTCTCCGGCCAGACCAGCCAGTACGTGCACGCCTGCTACTCCGACATCCCGCACCTCTTCGGCGGCCGCGGCTTCGCCGACGGGCTCGTCCCGTACGTCGACCGCATCCCGGACGCGGTCTCCGGCGGCATGGAGTACCTCGAATACCCGGTGCTGACCGGGGTGTTCATGCAGATCGCCGCCTGGCTCACGCCGGGCGGCGGCGCGGTGCAGCACCAGGAGCAGCTGTACTGGCTCGTCAACGCGGGCATGCTGATGGCCTGCGCCGCCGTCCTCGCCGTCTGCGTGACACGCACCCACCGGCGGCGCCCCTGGGACGCGATGTTCGTCGCGCTCGCGCCCGCGCTGGCGCTGACCGCCACCATCAACTGGGACCTGCTGGCCGTCTCGCTGACCGCCGCCGGGATGCTGGCCTGGTCCCGGGGCCGGGCGGTGCTCGCCGGGGTGCTGATCGGGCTGGCGACGGCGGCGAAGCTGTACCCGCTGCTGCTGCTCGGGCCGCTGCTGGTGCTCTGTCTGCGGGCCGGGCGGCTGCGGGAGTTCGGGCGGGCGCTGGGCGGCGCCGTCGGCGCCTGGGCGGTGGTGAACGTTCCGGTGATGCTGCTGGCGCCGGAGGGCTGGGCGAAGTTCTACACCTTCAGCCAGGAGCGGCCGGTCGACTTCGGCTCGATCTGGCTGATCCTGTCGCAGCGCCTGCAGACCCCGCTGGAGAACGCCAACACCTTCGGGACGCTGCTGATGCTGCTCGGCTGCGGCGGCATCGCGGCGCTCGCGCTGTGCGCCCCGCGCCGCCCGCGCTTCGCGCAGCTGGCGTTCCTCGTCGTCGCGCTGTTCATCCTGACCAACAAGGTCTACTCGCCGCAGTACGTACTGTGGCTGATCCCGCTGGCCGCGCTGGCCCGGCCCCGGTGGCGGGACTTCCTGGTCTGGCAGGCCTGCGAGGTCATGTACTTCCTCGGGATCTGGATGTACCTGGCGTACACCGGCAGCGGCGACGCCCACCAGGGACTGCCCACCGAGGGCTACCAGTTGGCGATCCTCGTCCACCTGTGCGGCACGCTGTACCTGTGCGCGCTGGTCGTCGCGGACGCGCTGCTGCCGGAGCGGGACCCGGTCCGCACCGACGGCTCCGACGACCCCTCGGGCGGCGTCCTGGACGGCGCCCGCGACCGCTTCACCCTCGGCCGCTTCGCCGCCGCCGCCGGCCGCGGCCCGGAACCGGAGGCTCCACTCGTCCGCTGGGGCGCCCGCGGGCACCACGGCGGCGCGGGCCGGGACGGCCGCGACTGACCCGGTGAGGCGCCCGCGCGGCGGCTTACAGTGTGCCCATGGGCACCGTCGGCGATCTCCGCACTCTGCTGCACTTCTCCGGCTTCCGCCGCCTGCTCACCGTCCGGCTGCTCTCCCAACTCGCCGACGGCGTCTACCAGGTCGCCCTCGCCGCCTACGTGGTCTTCTCCCCGGAGAAGGAGACCTCCCCGGCCGCCATCGCCTCGGCGATGGCCGTGCTGCTGCTCCCGTACTCGCTGCTCGGCCCGTTCGCCGGCGTCCTGCTGGACCGCTGGCGCCGCCGCCAGGTGCTGCTCTACGGGAACCTGCTGCGGGCCGTCCTCGCGGCGGCCACGGCCGCGCTGATCCTCGCGAAGACCCCGGACTGGCTGTTCTACCTCTCGGCCCTCTGCGTCACCGCCGTCAACCGCTTCGTCCTCGCCGGGCTCTCCGCCGCGCTGCCCCGCGTGGTCGACGACGAGCGGCTCGTGATGGCCAACTCCCTCTCCCCGACGGCCGGTACGCTCGCCGCCACCGCGGGCGGCGGCGTCGCCTTCGCCGTCCGGATCGCCGCCCCCGGCGGCGGCCGGAGCGGCGACGCGCTGGTGGTCACGGTGGCCGCCGCGGTGTACCTGCTGGCCGGCCTCTCCGCGCTCCGGATGGGCCGCAACCTGCTCGGGCCGGGCCCGCGCGAGCTGCGGCCCCGCGTCCTGGCCGCCGTCGCCGGCACGGCGCACGGGCTGGTCGACGGCGTACGCCACCTCGCCCGCCGCCGCTCCGCCGCGTACGCGCTGGCCGCCATGACGCTGATGCGGTTCTGCTACGGCGCGCTCACGGTGATGGTCCTCATGCTCTGCCGCTACGCCTGGAGCGACCCCTCGCTGCCGGGTCCTGGCCCCTCGGAACTCACCGGCGGCGGCTCGGTCGGGCTCGAACCGGCCGACACCGACCGGGGGTTGAAGCTGCTCGCCGTCGCCGTCGCCGTCTCGGGCGTCGGCTTCTTCGCGGCCGCCGTGGTCACCCCGTCCGTCGTCGGACGCACCGGACGCTTCGGCTGGCTCGCCCTGTGCGCGGGCGGCTCCGCCGTGCTGGTGCCCGCGCTGATGCTGCCCTTCGCGCCGACGCCGATGCTGGTGGCCGCGTTCGTGCTCGGGCTCGCGACGCAGGGCGCGAAGATCACCACGGACACCGCGGTGCAGTTCGCGGTGGACGACGCCTACCGGGGCCGGGTCTTCTCCCTCTACGACATGCTCTTCAACGTCGCCTTCGTCGGCGCCGCCGCCGTGGCCTCACTGATGCTGCCGCCCGACGGACGCTCGGTCGCCCTGGTGGCGACGGCGGCCGCGATCTACGCGGCCACCGCGCTCGTCATGTTTCACGTGAAACGCGGGCACCCCGGCGTCAACTCTGCTCGGCCCACCACTTCTTGAGCTCCGCCTCGGCGGCCTCCCGCCCCAGCGGCCCGTGCTCAAGACGCAGCTCCAGCAGGTACTTGTACGCCTGCCCGATCACCGGCCCCGGCGAGACGCCGAGCACCTCCATGATCTCGTTGCCGTTGAGGTCGGGCCGGATCGCGTCCAGCTCCTCCTGCTCCTGGAGCCGCGCGATCCGCTCCTCCAGCCCGTCGTAGGCCCGGGAGAGCGCGCCGGCCTTGCGCTTGTTCCGCGTCGTGCAGTCGGAGCGGGTCAGCTTGTGCAGCCGCGTGAGCAGCGGGCCCGCGTCCCGTACGTACCGGCGCACGGCGGAGTCGGTCCACTCGCCGGTGCCGTAGCCGTGGAAGCGCAGGTGCAGTTCGACGAGCCGGGAGACGTCCTTCACCAGCTCGTTGGAGTACTTCAGCGCGGTCATCCGCTTCTTGGTCATCTTCGCGCCGACCACCTCGTGGTGGTGGAAGGAGACCCGGCCGTCGCCCTCGAAGCGCCGCGTCCGCGGCTTGCCGATGTCGTGCAGCAGGGCCGCGAGCCGGAGCGTGAGGTCCGGCCCCTCGTCCTCCAGGTCGATGGCCTGCTCCAGGACGGTCAGCGAGTGCTCGTAGACGTCCTTGTGACGGTGGTGCTCGTCACGTTCCAGCCGGAGCGCCGGGATTTCCGGAATGACATGTTCCGCAAGTCCGGTGCCGACCAGCAGCTTCAGCCCGCGCCGCGGCTCCGGCGACAGCAGCAGCTTGTTGAACTCGTCACGCACCCGCTCCGCCGAGACGATCCCGATCCGGTCCGCCATCGACGTCATCGCCGCGACCACGTCATCCGCGACCGAGAAGCCCAGCTGGGCCGAGAAGCGCGCGGCCCGCATCATCCGCAGCGGGTCGTCGGAGAAGGACTCCTCGGGGGTGCCGGGCGTGCGCAGCTCGCGCCTGGCCAGGTCCTCCAGGCCGCCGTGCGGGTCCACGAAGGTCTTCTCCGGCAGCGCCACCGCCATCGCGTTCACCGTGAAGTCACGGCGCACCAGGTCGTCCTCGATCGAGTCGCCGTACGCGACCTCCGGCTTCCGCGAGGTCCGGTCGTACGCCTCGGAGCGGTAGGTGGTGATCTCGATCTGGAAGTCGCGGGGCGAGCCCGCCGGGTCGGGGTTGTCCTTGCGGCAGCCCACCGTGCCGAAGGCGATGCCGACCTCCCAGACCGCGTCCGCCCAGGGCCGCACGATCGCGAGCACGTCCTCGGGGCGCGCGTCCGTGGTGAAGTCCAGGTCGTTGCCGAGCCGGCCGAGCAGCGCGTCCCGCACCGAGCCCCCGACCAGCGCCAGGTGGAACCCGGCCTCCCGGAACCGCCGGGCCAGGTCGTCGGCGACGGGGGACACCCGCAGCAGTTCGCTCACCGCGCGCCGCTGCACCACACTGAGCTGCTCGTGGGCGGGCTGCACGGGCTGGGGCCGCTGGGTCTGCTGAAGGTCATTGCTGTCGTTCGGCACGACAGCACAGGGTACGTTGCCCCGCACAGCGGGCGGACCCCGCAGCAGCACAGCTGCCGCGACCGCCCCGTGATCATGTGGAGCGAGCCGCGGCACTTCCACCTATGGAGCATCGTTACCATCAGGGGTTCAGAAGCCCGTGGACGGACTCCCCGGGAACCGGATCCTCCGGCTCCCCCAGCCCGCCCAGCTGACCGACGACCGGCCGAAGACCGGCGGAACCGACAGACCGAGCGACGACGACACGACGGGATGGACGAGCGCGTGGCCGAGGCGGCTGAGATGCAGGGCACCACGAACGCGCCGCCCCGCCGGTGGCTGCGGCGTACGGCGACGGTCCTCACCGCGACGCTGCCCCTGCTCGGCGGCCTCCTCCCCGCCGCGACGGCGGTCGCCCAAGCGCCCGCCTCCTCGGCGTCCTCGGCATCGCCCGCGTCCGCCCCCGCCTCCGGCGAGCAGGGCACCGGCTCCCGCACCGCTGACATCACGGTCAACGCGCTCACCCCGTCCGTGCCGGAGAAGGGCGACACCCTCCGCATCACGGGCAAGGTCACCAACAGCAGCGACCACGCGATCACCGACGGCGAGCTCGGCCTCCGCGTCGGCCCGAAGCTGGACAGCCGCAGCGCGATCGAGCAGAACGCCAAGCGCAAGGGCTACAACAGCTCCGCCGACGGCACCGAGGTCACCGGCAAGCGCACCAGCGTCGACGTCGGCAGCATGCGGCCCGGCATCAGCCGCAGCTTCTCGCTCAAGGTCCCCGTGCAGGCCCTCAAGCTGCGCGACTCCGGCGTCTACCAGATCGGCGTCGCCCTCTCCGGACGCACCCGCGGCGTCGGCTACGAGCAGGTCCTCGGCATCGAGCGCAGCTTCCTGCCCTGGCAGACCTCCGACGCCGAGAACAAGACCCAGCTCACCTACATGTGGCCGCTGATCTCGACGCCGCAGCTCACCGCCCGCACCGAGTCGGACGAGCAGCAGACCCCGGTCTTCCGCGACGACCGGCTCGCCGAGGAGCTCGCCCCCGGCGGCCGCCTCCAGCAGCTGGTCCGGCTCGGCAAGGACCTGCCCATCACCTGGGTCATCGACCCCGACCTGCTGGCCAGCGCCGAGGCGATGACCAAGCGCTATCTCGTACGCGACGAGAACGGCAAGGAGGTCCCGGGCAAGGGCCAGGAGTACGCGAAGCAGTGGCTGAGCGACCTCCAGGACGCCGTGCGCGGCGAGGAGGTCGTCGCCCTGCCCTTCGCCGACCCGGACCTCGCCTCGCTCGCGCACAAGGGCAAGTACGTGCCCGGCGCGCTCGGCAACCTCGGCCCGGCCACCAAGCGTTCCGAGGTCGCCGTCGAGGCGATACTGCACACCGAGGCCGGCACCGACTTCGCCTGGCCCGACCAGGGCGCCCTCGACCCGTCGATCGTCGACGTCGCCACCTCCGCCGGGGCCCGCAACGTCATCGCTCGCAGCGACCACTTCCGCGACACCGGCATCTCCTACACCCCCACCTCGGCCCGCCCCATCGGCGGCGGCAACACCGCACTCGTCGCCGACGCCGGCCTCTCCACCGCCTTCGACGAGGACCTGAGCAAGCCCGGAGCGTCCTCCAAGGCCGTCCAGCGGTTCCTGGCCCAGACGCACACGCTCACCGCCGAGCAGCCCGCACAGCAGCGCAGCGTCGTCGTCGCCCCGCAGCGGATGCCGACCGCGGCACAGGCGCGCGCGATGGCCACCTCGCTCAAGGCCCTGAACGACAACGGGAGTTGGACGGAGGGCGCCGACCTCTCCGCCGCCGCCGAGGCCAAGCCCGACCCGCGCGCCACCCGCGCCGTCCCCGGCAACGGCGCGTACCCGCGCTCGCTGCGCGCTCAGGAGCTGCCCAAGGAGGCGTACGAGCAGGTCCGGCACACCAACGCGGTGCTCGACGACTTCCAGAAGATCCTCAGCCGCCAGGACCGCGTCATCACACCCTTCGGCACCGCGCTGCACCGCGCCACGTCCACGGCCTGGCGCGCGGAGGAGCAGGCCGGCCAGGACTTCCGCGACGACGTCGAGGACTACCTGACGGGCCTGACCAAGAAGGTCGAGCTGATCCAGAAGTCGCCGATCACGCTCTCCGGGCGCAGCGCCACCATCCCCGTCACCGTCCAGAACAACCTCTTCCAGGACGTGGACGGCCTGACGCTGAAGCTGGAGTCCAGCCGCCGGATCGGCCTCGACGTCGGCAAGGAACAGCCCGTCCGGGTCGCGGGCGGGCACAGCCAGTCCGTGAAGTTCAACACCACGGCCAAGGCCAACGGCCGCTCCGTGGTCAAGGCGCAGCTGTACACCAAGGACGGCCAGCCCTACGGCAAGCCGATGACGTTCCGGGTGAACGTCACCTCCATCACCTCGGCCGTGCTGCTCGTCATCGCGGGCGGCGTCCTCCTCGTCGTCCTCGCGGGCATCCGCATGTACACCCAGCGCAAGCGCCGCGGCCCGCGCCCCGACCCGGACGCCCCGCTCGACGAGACCGGCGCGGACGAGGACGCGGACGGCGCGGACGAGGACGGCGACAAGCCCTCCCGGAACGGCACGGAGAACGGGAACGGGACGGGCCCGGACGCCTCCGGGGCCGGGAACGACACCGGGCGGGAAAGCGGTGGCCCGCCCGGCCCGGGTGAGAAGGTGAACCGTTGAGTCAGCCGGCAAACAGGGGCAGGGGAAGACAGCGATGAATGCGCCGTACGACGGTGACCGGGGCCGCGCCCCCGGCGACGGCTCCGGGCAGCCGGAGGAGCCGTACGTACGGGACGCGTATCCGCGCGACCCGTACCGGCCCGCCCCCGAGGACCGGGACCCGCTGAGCGGCACCGGCCCCGAGCAGCCGCTCCCGGACGCCCGCACGCCCCGGCCGCAGACCTGGCCCGAGGCCCCCGGCTCCGCCACCGCGCAGGGTCCCGCCGTCACCCCCGGTCCTCCCCCCGTCACTCCCGGCGCAGGTCAGGGGCCTGTTTCCGGCCACGACGAGACGGTCCAGTTCCCCGGCGCCGGCGGCTCCTTCCCCGACACCACCTCCCTCGGCACCCCGCAGACCCAGGACCCGCAGGCCCTCCACCAGCCGCGGCCCCAGCAGCCCGCCGACGCCCCGGCCCCGCAGCACCGGACCCTCGACTTCGGCACCGGCCCCGCGGGCCCGGAGGACGACGGCCTGCCCGGCGGCCCTGCGCCGAAGCCCGCGCAGCCCCGACGGCCCGCCGGGAACGACGCGTTCGCGCACCTCTTCCGCGACCAGGGGCACAGCCCGGACCGGCAGCCCGCCGCGCCGCAGCACATCTCCCCGCCCCCGATGCCGGAGAACGACCGCACCCCGGCCCAGGCCGAACCGGAACCGGACCCCGCGCCCGCCCCGTACGCCCCCGCCCCCGAGGCAGCGCCCGCCCCCGAGAAGGCGGAACCCGCCGAGGCGCCGGCGTCCAAGGCGAGCGGCCTGCTGAAGTCCAGCGCCGTGATGGCCGCGGGCACGATGGTCTCCCGGCTCACCGGCTTCATCCGCTCCGCGATGATCGTCGCCGCGGTCGGCGCCGCCGTCCTCGGCGACACCTACCAGCTCGCGATCACCCTCCCGACGATGCTCTACGTGCTCACCGTCGGCGGCGGCCTCAACTCCGTCTTCGTCCCCCAGCTCGTACGGGCCATGAAGGAGGACGACGACGGCGGCGAGGCGTACGCGAACCGGCTGCTGACGCTCGTCACCGTGATCCTCGGCGTGCTCGCCGTGGCGGCCGTCTTCGCGGCGCCGCTGCTGGTGCGCGCGATGTCCGTGAAGATCGCGGAGAACCCGGCGGCCAACGAGGTCGCCGTGACGTTCGTGCGCTACTGCATGCCGTCCATCTTCTTCATGGGCGTCCATGTGGTGATGGGTCAGATCCTCAACGCACGCGGCCGCTTCGGCGCGATGATGTGGACCCCGGTCCTCAACAACATCGTCATCATCGGCACCATCGGCATGTTCCTGTGGGTCTACGGCACCGCGGGCACCTCGGGCCTGACGGTCACCACGATCCCGCCCGAGGGCGTACGGCTGCTCGGCGTCGGCACCCTGCTCGGCCTCGTCGTGCAGGCCCTCGCGATGATCCCGTACCTGCGCGCGACGGGCTTCCGCGTCCGCCCCCGCTTCGACTGGCGCGGGCACGGCCTCGGCAAGGCCGCGCGGCTGGCCAAGTGGACGGTGCTGTTCGTCCTCGCCAACCAGGCCGGCGTGCTCGTCGTCTCCCAGCTGTCGACCTGGGCCGGCGAGACCGCCTCGGCCGACGGCAACCCCGGCACCGGCTACATCGCGTACTCCAACGCCCAGCTGATCTGGAACATGCCGCAGGCCATCATCACCGTCTCGGTGATGGCCGCCCTGCTGCCCCGGCTCTCCCGCGCCGCCAGCGACGGCGACAACGGCGCCGTGCGCGACGACATCTCGCAGGGCCTGCGCAACTCCGCCGTCGCCATCGTGCCCATCGCCTTCGGCTTCGTCGCCCTCGGCATCCCGATGTGCCTGATGATCTACGGCTCCTCCGGCACCGAGGCCGCGACCTCCATGGGCTACGCGCTGATGGCCTTCGGCGTCGGCCTGATCCCCTTCTCCGTGCAGTACGTCGTCCTCCGCGCCTTCTACGCCTACGAGGACACCCGCACCCCGTTCTTCAACACCGTGATAGTCGCCGCGGTCAACGCCGTGGCCTCGGCGCTCTGCTTCTTCCTGCTGCCCGCCCGCTGGGCCGTCGTCGGCATGGCGTTCTCCTACGGCCTCGCCTACGTGATCGGCGTCGGCGTCGCCTGGCGGCGGCTGCGCGTACGGCTCGGCGGCGACCTCGACGGCGCCCGCGTCCTGCGCACCTACATCCGGCTGGCCGGCGCGAGCGTCCCGGCGACGGTCGTCTCGGGCGCCGTCGCGTACGGCATCCTCCAGGGCCTCGGAAACGGAACCCTCGGGGCGGTCGTCGCCGTCCTCGCCGGAGGGATCGCATTGGCCGCCGTTTTCGTCCTAGCGGCGAAGCGGATGCGCGTGGAGGAACTGACCGCCATGGTCGGCGCCGTACGGGCCCGCCTGGGCCGGTGAACCGACGCGTCCCGTACAACCTTCAGCCACCACCGCGTGTCGTGCACAGCAGTGGACTGTGGGCACAATTGGTGAGCTGACTTCGAAGACTTGCGGCAACGGATTGGGGAGGCAGGAACGACGGTGGCGGAACGGAGCACAGCTGCCCTCGGCGTGGCCGAGACGAGCGGTGAAGACGAGCCGCTCACCGCCCACGGGGACGGTACCGGCGCGGACGGCGCGGCAGACCAGCACAACGGCGGCGACGAGACCCCGGCGGACACCGGCCGGGCCAGACCCGACGAGGCCGGCACCACCGGCGACCACGCCGAGGCGGGCGTCACCGGTGCGCCCGAACCCCCGGAGCTGCACAGCGGCCACAAGCTCGCCCGCCGGTACCGGCTCGAGGAGTGCGTCACCCGTCTGGAGGGCTTCAGCAGCTGGCGCGCGGTGGACGAGAAGCTCCGCCGCGCCGTCGGCGTACACCTGATCTCCTCCGGCCATCCGCGCGCGCACGCCGTGCTCTCCGCCGCCCGCTCCGCCGCGCTGCTCGCCGACCCCCGCTTCGTCCAGGTGCTGGACGCGGTGGAGGAGGGCGAGCTGGTCTACGTCGTGCACGAGTGGCTGCCCGACGCCAAGCCGCTCAGCGACATCCTGCCGACCGCCGCGCTGGAGGCTCACGAGGCGTACCAGCTCGTCAGCCAGCTCTCCCAGGCGATGACCAGCGCGCACCGCGAGGGCCTCGCCCACCTCCAGCTCACCCCCGGCACCGTGCTGCGCACCGGCAGCGGCCAGTACCGGGTACGCGGCCTCGCCGTGAACGCCGCCCTCCGCGGCATCACCAGCGACACCCCGCAGCGCGACGACACCGAGGCCATCGGCGCCCTCCTCTACGCCTCGCTCAGCCAGCGCTGGCCGTACGAGGAGGACGCGTACGGGCTGCCCGGCGTCGGCTCGCTCTCCATGAGCGCGCTCGCGGCGCCCGACCAGGTACGCGCCGGGGTCCACCGCGGGCTCTCCCAGCTCGCGATGCGCGCCCTGATGAACGACGGCGCCACCGCCTCCCGGCACGAGCAGCCCTGCGCCACCCCCGAGGAGCTCCAGCGCGCGGTCGCCGCCATGCCGCGCATCCGCCCGCCGGAGCCCACGTACACCGCGCCCTCGCCGTACCAGCGCACGACGTACCAGCAGGGCGCGTACGCGGGTCCGGACGGGAACGGCGCGCCCGCGGCGCCGGCCACGGCCACCGCGCGTGCCGGTGCCGAGCCGCCCGCGCCGCCGACGCTGCCCGGGCGCACCGGCAAGGTCCTCAAGTGGGGCGTCTCCGCGCTGCTGATCGCGGCGCTGGGACTCGGCAGCTGGCAGGTCGCCGACACCCTGCTGAAGGGCGACACCCCTGGCGAGGGCACCGGCCCGGCGCAGGCCCACGAGGAGAAGCCGACGGGCAAGCCCGTGGACATCGTCGACGCCAAGGACTTCGACCCCGAGGGCGACGGCAGCGAGAACGCCGAGGACGTCCCGGACGCCTACGACAAGGACCCGGCGACGTACTGGCTGACGAACAAGTACTACGGCCGCCCCGACTTCGGGAACCTCAAGTCCGGCGTCGGCCTGATCCTCGACCTCGGCAAGCAGCAGCAGGTCAGCGAGGTGAAGATCGACTTCCTCGGCAAGACCTCCGCCGACCTCCTCGCCGCGCCCAAGAGCACCAACGGCATGCCCACCACCCTGGGCGGCTTCAGCAAGGTCGACTCCGGCTCCGCCAAGCACCTGACCCTCAAGGCCAAGAAGCCGGTCACGACGCAGTACGTGATGGTCTGGCTGACGGAACTCCCGCAGGCCGAGGACGGCAACTACCGTGGCCGCATCTCGGAGATCGAAGTCAGGTCCTGACACCTGACGCACCACCCCCGGCCCGCCCCTGACCCGGGGCGCGGCCCGGGGGCGCTCGGCGGCCGTGCGGGGGAGCGGGGCGTACCGCGCGGGGCACGGGGCAGCAGCAACGAACCGGACGCGGAGCTCCAGCCGCCGGACCGGGGATAGCGGCGGGACGAGAAGCCACCCGGACGAGTCGGCGCCGGTGAGGCGTCGACGGGCGGGGACCAGGGGAGGCAGTCAGCGGTGAACGACACACACGGCGAGCAGGAGCCACCCGCCCGCGACGGCCCACGCGCCCTCCGGGACACCGACGACCGGACGCTCCTCGCCCGGCACGTCGACGGAGACCCCGACGCCTTCGGCGAACTCGTACGCCGCCACCGCGACCGCCTCTGGGCCGTCGCCCTCCGCACTCTCGGCGACCGCGAGGAGGCCGCCGACGCCGTCCAGGACGCCTTCGTCTCCGCCTACCGCGCCGCCCACACCTTCCGCGGCAAGTCCGCCGTCACCACCTGGCTGCACCGCATCACCGTCAACGCCTGCCTGGACCGCGCCCGCAAGACCACCGCCCGCCGTACGTCACTCACCGACGACACCGAGCGCCTCGACCAGCTGCTGGAGCCGGAGGAGTCGGCCGCGGCCCCCGCCGAGCGCCGCGATCTGCACCGCGAACTCGTCACCGCCCTCGGGCAGCTCCCGGTGGACCAGCGCGCGGTCCTCGTCCTCGTCGACATGCAGGGCTACCCCGTTGCCGAGGCGGCCGAGGTGCTCGGCGTCGCCGTCGGCACCGTCAAGAGCCGCTGCGCCCGCGGCCGCGCCCGCCTCCTCCCCCTCCTCGGCCACCTCCGCCCACCGGCACCGCCCCGGCCGGACGCGGACGGGCCACCGGGCGAGGCCACCGAGTCCCCGCAGTCCCCCGACTCCGAAGGAGCGAAGGGGGATACGTCACCGCCTCGCCGGGGAAGGAACCGGACTCGGAGGACATCCGTCCCACCCTCGAGAGACACCGCAGGACCGCCCGGAACCGTGAAGGGAGGAGAAGAGACATGACGCCCACCCCCTTCACACCCGACCCGTCGTCCCCCACGGACGAGCACCCCGAGGTCGCCGAGCTCTCCGCCCTCACCGAGGGCCTGCTCCCGCCCGAGCGCGCCACGGACGTCCGCGCCCACCTCGCGGACTGCCCCCTCTGCGCCGACGTCCGGGACTCCCTCGACGAGATCCGCGACGCCCTCGGCACGCTCCCAGGACCGGTCCGGATGCCGGAGGACATCGCCGGCCGCATCGACGCCGCCCTCGCGGCCGAGGCCCTCCTCGACGCCGCCCCGCCGGCAGCCGTTTCACGTGAAACCGGCACCGCGTCCGACACCACGGAACGGGTCGACGCCACGGACCCGTCCGACGCCGCCGCACTCCCGGAGCCCGAGGACCGGACCGACGAAGCTGAGCCCGAGCCCGCCCGCCCCGCCCCCGATACGCCGGTCCCCGTTTCACGTGAAACCGGTGCCACCCGCGGAGCCGGCCGCCCCCGCGCCCACACCCCGGCCACCGGCCCCGGCCGCCAGACCGGCCCCCGGCGCCGCAGCCGGAAGCGGCTCGGCCTGCTCGTCGGCGCCTGCGTCGCCGCGCTGCTCGGCGTCGGCGGCATCGTCGTCCAGGCCGTCACCACGACGGCGCCCGCCCCCGTGGCCGAGCGCCCGCCCGGCCCCGGCGAGGACGAGGCGCTCCAGCGGCGCGTGCAGGCCCTGGTCACGGACGGGCAGCCGGCGACCGGCGCCTCGCCCAAGGTCGACACCCGGCGCAGCCCGGGCAACAGCCCGCTCAGCGGCGACGCGACCACGGTCCCCTCGTGCGTACGGGAGGGAACCGGCCGCGAGGAGACCCCGATCGCCGCCGAGGACGACGTCCGGGTCGACGACCGCACGGGCTATCTCGTCGTCTACCCGCACGCGGGCGGCAGCGGGGACCGCGTCGACGCTTACCTCGTCGACGCCTCCTGCGTGAGCGGCGACGCGTCCGGCCCCGGCGACGTCCTCCTCCACCGGACGTACCCCCGCGGCTGATCCGCACCGGCACCGTGTGCCGCAGGTGGCGACGGCGGCCCGGGAACAGCGTCCGGAAGAGGATCGGCACGCGGCCCGCGGAAGCCCGCCGGAATGCTCCTCGCGGTAACCGGACGCGCCTTGGCACGCTGTGCGCGGACGGGAATGTCTCCCGTTTAGGATCCGTTGGGTTGGGGTGAGAGCCTCGGCAGAGGACCCCTGAAGGCAGACTGCAGACAAGGAAGACTCCCGTGAGCGACGTCCGCAACGTGATCATCATCGGCTCGGGGCCCGCGGGCTACACCGCAGCTCTCTACACCGCCCGCGCGTCCCTGAAGCCCCTCGTCTTCGAGGGCTCCGTCACCGCCGGCGGCGCGCTGATGAACACCACCGAGGTGGAGAACTACCCGGGCTTCCAGAACGGCATCGTGGGTCCTGAGCTCATGGACCAGATGCGCGCCCAGGCCGAGCGCTTCGGTGCCGAGCTCATCCCGGACGACGTCGCCTCCGTCGACCTCTCCGGTGAGATCAAGTCCGTGACCGACTCGGCGGGCACCGTGCACCAGGCCCGCACCGTGATCATCGCCACCGGTTCGCAGCACCGCAAGCTCGAACTCCCCATGGAGGACGAGCTGTCGGGCCGCGGCGTCTCCTACTGCGCCACCTGCGACGGCTTCTTCTTCCGCGAGCAGGACATCGCCGTCGTCGGCGGCGGCGACACCGCGCTGGAGGAGGCGACCTTCCTCTCCCGCTTCGCCAAGTCCGTGACGGTCGTGCACCGCCGCGACACCCTGCGCGCCTCCAAGGCGATGCAGGAGCGCGCCTTCGCCGACCCGAAGATCACCTTCGCCTGGGACAGCGAGGTCGCCGAGATCCAGAGCAAGGACGGCAAGCTGGGCGGCCTCACGCTGAAGAACACGAAGACGGGGGAGTCCTCCGAGCTGCCCGTCACCGGCCTGTTCGTCGCCATCGGCCACGACCCGCGCGTCGAGCTGTTCAAGGGCGTCCTCGACTTCGACGAGGAGGGCTACCTCAAGGTCGACGCCCCCTCCACCCGCACGAACATCCCCGGTGTCTTCGCCGCCGGTGACGTCGTCGACCACACCTACCGCCAGGCCATCACCGCAGCCGGTACCGGCTGCTCGGCCGCCCTCGACGCCGAGCGCTTCCTCGCCGCCCTCGTGGACGGCGAGAAGACCCCGGAGCCGGAGAAGGCCACCGCGGTCTGATCCGTCCGAGCGGGCGGACCGGCCCGACCGGTCCGCCGCCCCGGACGCCGCACACGTAATCCCCCACACCCACCACAAGAAGAGGAGCACACCCCATGGCCGGTGCCACCGTGACCGCGACCGACGCGAACTTCGACGAGCTTGTCCTGAAGAGCGACAAGCCCGTGCTGGTCGACTTCTGGGCCGAATGGTGCGGCCCCTGCCGCCAGATCGCCCCCTCCCTGGAGGCGATCGCGGCGGAGCACAGCGAGAAGCTCACCATCGTCAAGCTCAACATCGACGAGAACCCGGCGGTCGCCGCCAAGTTCGGCATCATGTCGATCCCGACGATGAACGTCTACCAGGGCGGCGAGGTCGTGAAGACCATCGTCGGCGCCAAGCCGAAGGCCGCGATCGAGAAGGACCTCGCCGACTTCATCGGCTGAACCTCCTCGGTTCCACGTGAAACGGGCCCGCGCCTCGCCCGGAGGCCGGGCCCGTTCTCGTTGCCGCGCCCGTCACAGCGGCCGCAGCGCCGGGTCCTTCTGCACCGCGCCCAACAGCTGGTCCAGCGCCCGCTCCACGTCTTCCTTCCAGGTGACGGTCGAGCGCAGATCGAGCCGCATCCGCGGATACCGGTAGTGCGCCCGCACCGTCTTGAAGCCGACCGCGCGCAGGTGGTCGGCGGGCAGAACGCAGGCGGGGGCCGTCCAATGCGTGTCCCCGAACGCCTCCAGCGCGCGGAAGCCGCGCCGCAGCACGTCCTTCGCCACCGTCTGCACCAGCACCCGCCCGAGCCTCTGCCCCTGGAACTCCGGCAGCAGCCGCGCCGTCATCAGCTGCACCGCGTCCGGCCCGACGGGACTCGTCGGGAACGCGAAGGAGCGGGGCACGTACGCGGGCGGCGCGTACAGCACGAACCCCGCGGGCTCACCGTCGACATGGACGACGCGGCCGCACGAGCCCCACTCCAGCAGCACCGCCGAGATCCAGGCTTCCTTCTCCGCCGCGGCTCTGCCGGCACGTGCCGCCGAGCCACCGCTGACGGGGTCCAACTCCCAGAACACACAGTCGCGGCACGGGTCGGGCAGGTCCGAGAGATTGTCCAGCGTGAGCGGAACGAGCTGTCGCCCCATGGATCCATCGTATCCACGGGGCGACAGCTCGTCGGTGACTTCGCCGGGCCCGGCCCGGCGCAAGGTTGTGCAGCGGGGCAGCCGCCTACTTCTCGTCCGGCTTCTCCTCGGCCTCACCGTCCGAAGGCTTCTCCATCACGGGTCCCTCACCGGGAGCCAGCTGCGCGATGATCCGCTCCAGATCCTCCATCGACGCGAACTCGACGAGGATCTTGCCCTTCTTCTGCCCCAGGTCGACCTTCACCCGGGTCTCGAAGCGGTCGGAGAGCCGGCTGGCGAGGTGGTCCAGCGAGGGGGAGACGCGCTTGCCCGCGCGCGGCCCCTTCGCCTTCGCCGACTTCTTCGCCGAGCCGCCCATCATCGTGACGATCTCTTCGACCGCCCGTACGGACAGGCCCTCGGCCACGATCCGGTGGGCCAGCCGGTCCTGCTCCTCGGCGTCCTCCACCGAGAGCAGCGCGCGGGCGTGCCCCGCCGAGAGGACCCCCGCCGCCACCCGGCGCTGCACCGACGGCGAAAGCCGCAGCAGCCGCAGCGTGTTGGACACCTGCGGACGCGACCGCCCGATGCGGTCGGCCAGCTGGTCGTGCGTGCAGTCGAAGTCCTTGAGCAACTGGTCGTACGCGGCCGCCTCTTCGAGCGGGTTCAGCTGCGCCCGGTGCAGGTTCTCCAGCAACGCGTCCAGGAGGAGCTTCTCGTCCTCCGTGGCTCGCACGATGGCCGGGATCTTCTCCAGACCGGCTTCGCCACAGGCCCGCCAGCGCCGCTCGCCCATGATGAGCTCGTAGCGCCCCGGCTCCAACTGCCGTACGACGACGGGCTGGAGGAGGCCGACCTCCTTGATGGAGGTGACCAGCTCGGCGAGCGCGTCCTCGTCGAAGACCTCACGCGGCTGCCGCGGGTTGGGCGTGATCGAGGCCAGCGGCAGCTCCGCGAAGTGCGCGCCCTCCACCGCCTCGACGCTCTCGGTCTCCTCGGCCGGCTGCTCGGCGGGCGTCTCCGACTGCGGTTCCTCGGGCGGCGTTTCCCGTGAAACCGTCCCGCTGCCGGTGAGCCCGGCGACCTTCGCCGCCGCGACGCCACGGTCCGACGGCATCACGGGCACGCTCGACGGAGACGTGGTCGCCTGCCCGTCCCCCGCCACTTCACCGTTGGCCGGGGCGGGCGCGGCCGGGATCAGCGCACCGAGCCCCCGTCCCAGCCCCCTACGTCGATCGCTCACTGGGTCCCCTCCGCCATACCGCTGTGCTGTTGTTGCTGTGCAGCCACCGCTGCCTGACGCCGCGCGTTCGGATCGCGCAGCGCGACCTCACGGGCCGCCTCCAGGTAGGAGAGCGCACCGCTGGAGCTCGGGTCGTACGTGAGGACCGTCTGCCCGTAACTGGGGGCCTCGGAGATCCGGACCGAGCGGGGGATGTTGGTGCGCAGCACCTCGGCCCCGAAGTGGGTCCGCACCTCCTCCGCCACCTGCGAGGCCAGTCGCGTACGGCCGTCGTACATGGTGAGGATGATCGTCGACACGTGGAGGCTCGGGTTGAGATGGCCCTTCACGAGGTCGACGTTGCGCAGCAGCTGCCCGAGCCCTTCCAGCGCGTAGTACTCGCACTGGATCGGGATGACCACCTCGGCGCCCGCGACCAGGGCGTTGACCGTCAGCAGCCCGAGCGAGGGCGGACAGTCGATGAGGATGTAGTCCAGCGGCTGCTCGTACGCGGCGATGGCCCGCTGCAGACGACTCTCCCGCGCCACCAGCGACACCAGCTCGATCTCCGCACCGGCGAGATCGATGGTGGCCGGGGCGCAGAAGAGGCCCTCGACGTCCTTCACGGGCTGGACCACCTCGGAGAGGGGCCTGCTCTCGACCAGGACGTCGTAGATCGAGGGGACCTCGGCGCGGTGGTCGACGCCGAGCGCGGTCGAGGCGTTGCCCTGCGGGTCGAGGTCCACGACCAGGACCCGGGCGCCATGCAGGGCGAGCGAGGCCGCGAGGTTGACCGTCGTCGTGGTCTTCCCCACCCCGCCCTTCTGGTTGGCGATGATCATCGTCCGGGTCTGCTCGGGACGGGGAAGCCTCTCGCCTCCCTGGTTCATCGCCTCAACTGCCTGCTGGGCGGCGCGCCCGATCGGCGCATCATCCATGGGCGGTGGAGTTTCACGTGAAACTTCCACCTGTTCCGAACGGGGGCCGGGGACCGGATCGGCCATCGGTCCCGCGATGTTGGCGTCGGACCGCAACGGTTCACTCTCCTCGACATCAGGCTCGCTATGCACAGAGCCTGCCATGCCTTCGGTGTCATGAACCAGCGAGCCCCACTGACTTGTGGATGAATCCGTCTCAGAACGGGGCTCAAGCCTCTTCTTGGGGTCGCGCGGACCAGCAGCAGTAGCCGCCGCACGACCGCGACCAATGATTCCGTGCAAGAGTGAGCGGCGTTTCACGTGAAACACGATGCACGGTGCGGCAGTTCGCACCCCGACGACACTCCGCGCCACACGCCGCAAGCGGCTCATTGGAGTAGTCCCCCCCCCCCGGGCAGTGCCTGGGCCAGCCCCGTAGGCCCCGCGGACACGGAAAAGCCGGACCGCTCTCAAGCGATCCGGCTTCTGCCTGTTCCGATGTGCGTCAGCGGCGCCGGCGCCCGCCCCTGGAGGAGCGGCCCGACCGGGCGGCCTTCTGGGCCTTGGCCCGCTTCGCCGCGAACCGGACGCCGCCGGGGCTCTCCCCGACCTCGGCCCGTACGACCGTCGACGGCGGATCGACGATGCCCTCGCCGACGTGCACCACCGAGGTCTCCACGACGCCGAGCTTCTGCAGCGCCGCACGCGCGGTACGCAGCTCCTCCTCGGCCGTGTCCCCCTTGATCGCCAGCATCTCGCCGTACGGACGCAGCAGGGGCACGCCCCAGCCGGCCAGCCGCTCCAGCGGCGCGACCGCGCGGGCGGTCACGACATGCACCGGGTCGAGCGTGCCCAGCACCTCTTCGGCGCGGCCGCGGACCACCGTGACGTGGTCCAGGCCCATCAGCTCGACGGCCTCCTGGAGGAAGGTCGTCCGCCGCAGCAGGGGCTCCAGCAGCGTGATCCGCAGGTCGGGGCGGCACAGTGCCAGCGGGATGCCGGGCAGGCCCGCACCGGAGCCGACGTCGCAGACGGTGACGTCCTCGGAGACGGCCTCCGAGAGCACCGCACAGTTCAGCAGGTGCCGCTCCCACAGGCGCGGCACTTCACGCGGACCGATCAGCCCGCGCCGCACACCGGCGTCCGCGAGCAGCTCGGCGTAGCGCACGACCTCCGGCAGGCGATCGCCGAAGACCTCCTCGGCCGCCTCGGGAGGCTCCGGGAGTTTCGCTGATTCCGCTGCCTCGTCACTCACGGCAGCACAACCACACAACGCTGCGGCTCCTCGCCCTCCGACTCGCTGCGCAGGCCGGCCGCCTTGACGGCGTCGTGCACGACCTTGCGCTCGAAGGGCGTCATGGGCCGGAGCTTGACGGGCTCGCCGCCGCTCCGCGCGTCCTTGGCGGCCTTCGCGCCGAGCTCGGCCAGCTCCTCGCGCTTGCGCGCGCGGAACCCGCCGATGTCCAGCATCAGGCGGCTGCGCTCACCGGTCTCGCGGTGCACCGCGAGGCGGGTCAGCTCCTGGAGCGCCTCCAGGACCTCGCCGTCGCGGCCGACCAGCTTCTGCAGGTCGCGCCCGGCACCCTCACCGATGATCGACACCGCGGCACGGTCGGCCTCGACGTCCATGTCGATGTCGCCGTCCATGTCGGCGATATCGAGAAGCCCCTCGAGGTAGTCGGCCGCGACCTCACCCTCCTGCTCCAGGTGGGTCATGGTGTCGGCGCCCTCTGCGGCAGTCGTCTCCGTCACGGCGTGGACTCCTTCTTCCTACTTCTTCGACGGGTGCTTGGGGCGCTGCGGGCCGTTCTTGCGCTGCTGCCCGGACTTCTTCTGACCCGACTTCTTGGACTGCTGGCCGGAGCCGGACTTCTTGGCCGGGGAGTCGCCCTTGTCCAGCGAGGCGCCGGCGCTCTTCCCGGACTCGGCGGCTTCCTCGGACCCGGTCGAGCCGTCGCCCGCGTCCTGGGTCTGGGAGCCCGCGGCGCCGGACTGGCGCTGGGCCTTCGTCTGCCGCTTGGGCTGCTGGCGACGGGTACGCGCGGCCTCGGCGGCCTCGCGCGCCTCGACCTCCTTGGGGTCCTCCTTGAGCTTGCCCTGGGCGCGCAGCTTCTCCTGGCGCTCGGTGAAGGCACGGGACCCCGGAGTCGGGTTGCGCTTGATCACGTACATCTGCTGGCCCATCGTCCACACGTTGGTGGTCAGCCAGTAGACGAGGACACCGACGGGGAAGTTGATGCCGAAGACGGCGAACATGATGGGGAAGACGTACATCAGCATCTTCTGCTGCTGCATGAACGGCGTCTTCACCGTGAGGTCGACGTTCTTCGTCATCAGCTGGCGCTGCGTGTAGAACTGCGACGCCGACATCAGGACGATCATGATGACCGTGACCACGCGGATGTCGGTCAGCGAGGCGGAGAGCTCAGCGGCCTTGTCGGCGCTGTCCATGAACTTCGCGGCGATCGGGGCGCCGAAGATCTGGGCGTTCCGCGCGCTGTCCACCTGCTCGGCGCTGAGGACGCCGACGGGCTTGTTGCTCGCGATGTGGTTGAGCACCTGGAAGAGCGCGATGAAGAAGGGCGACTGCGCGAGGATCGGCAGGCACGAGGAGAGCGGGTTGGTGCCCGTCTCCTTGTACAGCTTCATCATCTCTTCGGACTGACGCTGCTTGTCGCTCTTGTAGCGCTCCTGGATGGCCTTCATCTTCGGCTGGAGCGCCTGCATGTTCCGGGTCGACTTGATCTGCTTCACGAAGAGCGGGATCAGGCAGATCCGGATCAGGACCACCAGGCAGAAGATGGACAGACCCCAGGCCCAGCCGCCGTCCGCGTCGAAGACCAGACTGAACAGCGAATGGAACTGGACAATGATCCAGGAGACAGCGGTATAGAGAGGACCGAGGATCGTGTCCACGAATCAAGCTCCTTGGGCGTTGGACTGGGTCCGGCGCTGCTGCCAGCGGGCACGCAGCCGCTGGTGCCATACCGGGTGCTTCCGGGCAGGAACGTGATCGACGCCACCTGGTGACCACGGGTTGCAGCGCAGGATGCGCCAGGCGGTCAGCCCCGTTCCCTTCACAGCACCGTGCCGGTTGATGGCCGTGTACCCGTAGTGCGAGCACGAGGGGTAGTAGCGGCACACAGGACCGAGCAGGGGACTGATGGTCCACTGGTACAGCTTGATCAACCACAGCAGCGGGTACTTCATCGCGAAGGCCCTCCAAGCAGCCGCTGCAGAGCGGTGTGCAGGTCGCGGGCCAGCTCGTCGTAGCCCGCCTCACCCGCACCGGGCAGCGCCCGCACCACCACCAGGCTACCTGCGGGCAGGAGAGCCAACCGCTCGCGCACCAGATGCCGCAGCCTTCGCTTCACGAGGTTGCGGGCGACGGCGTTGCCTATCGCCTTGCTTACGACAAAACCCGCACGCGCGGGGGGAGCCTCTCCCCCCGCCACGTGCGGGTCCTTGCGGCTGCGTAGGTGTACGACGAGGAGCGGCCTTCCGGCGCGACGTCCTCGGCGTACCGCGGCTGCGAAGTCCTCGCGCCGCCTCAGCCGGTTCTCGGTAGGCAGCACGACATGGACCTGCGGTCAGACAGATCAGGCCGACAGGCGGGCGCGACCCTTGCTGCGGCGGTTCGCGATGATCGCGCGGCCGGCGCGCGTCCGCATGCGCAGCCGGAAACCGTGGGTCTTGGCGCGGCGACGGTTGTTCGGCTGGAAGGTGCGCTTGCTCACTCGGGGGCTCCAGAAATGCTTCGAGTCACACGGATCCCGTGCGACAGGGTGTGGGGCGTCGACTGGCTGTCACCGTGCGCCCACGAGGAGCTCGCGATCACGCCCGAGTGTGCACCGCATCACGATCCACGAAGGTTCTCGGGGACCTTTGCCCATCGGAGGCAGGCGGCAGCAGCCGTCGACAACTCGACCTGGTTACGGTACGCGCGGCCACAGCATCCGGTCAAACGAGGGCTGACGGGACCCCTCCGGCACCCCGTCCCAAGCCCTCCCACCCCGCACTTCCAGGGGTTGCGCCTACTGCACTCGTGCACAGCCTGTGGACAACGACTTGAATGGTGCACGCCGGGCTGACTACCGTGACGGAACTCCCGATCCTTCCCGACCGCGCTGAGAACCACACATTCGTGGGATCCGGTCGACTTCCCGGAAGGCCCCCACACCCAGCGAGTGAGAGAGCGTGCCGCGTGGCTGACGTACCTGCCGATCTTGCCGCAGTGTGGCCACGCGTACTGGATCAGCTGCTCTCCGACGAACAGGGTGTCGAGGCCAAGGACCAGCGCTGGCTGCGCGACTGCCAGCCCCTCGTCCTCGTCTCCGGCACCGCGCTGATCGGGGTTCCCAACGAGTACGCGAAGGGTGTCGTCGAGGGGCGGCTCTCGCCGATGATCAGCGAGGCGCTCGGCCGCGAGTGCCGGCAGCCGATCCGGCTGGCGATCACCGTCACGGGCCCGGCCCCCGAGGTCCCCGGCATGGCCTCCGCGCCGCAGCAGGCCCAGCCCGCGCCCCAACAGCCGCAGCCCGCCCCGCAGTCGGCGCCGCAGCAGCCGCAGCCCGCGCAGGAGCAGCAGCCGGGCCCCTCGGTGCCCCAGCAGCACGGCGCCGGCGGGTACGAGCAGGGGTACGAGGGCGGCGGCCAGGCGTACGAGCAGTACGAGTCGTACGAGGGCCAGCAGGGCTACGACGGCGGCCGGGAGCTTCCCGGTGCCCGTCCGGCGTACCCGGACTTCCCCCAAGCTCCGCAGCA
Organism: Streptomyces sp. HNM0574; assembly: GCF_012726235.1. Lineage (GTDB taxonomy): Bacteria > Actinomycetota > Actinomycetes > Streptomycetales > Streptomycetaceae > Streptomyces. The sequence goes on along the minus strand of NZ_JAASAH010000012.1, from coordinate 30,107 downwards.
GCAGGGCCAGTTCCCCGGTGACTTCGGCGGCGAGGGCCACCCGCAGCAGGGGCACGGCCGCCAGGGCCAGGGGCAGCACCGTCCCGGCAGCTGGCCGGGTCAGCAGCCCGCGCCCGAGCACTACGCGGGCCAGCTGCCCCAACAGCCCTACGAGCAGCCGCAGTACGAGCAGCAGCCCCAGCAGTACGAGCAGCCGCATCCGGCGCAGCAGTACGAGCAGCAGGCGTACGAGCAGCGCTACGAGCAGCAGGCCGCCGTGCCGCAGCAGCACTCCTACGACCGGGGGCAGCAGGGCGGCGGGCGGCATCAGGGCAGGCCGCAGCAGGCCGAGCCGCGGCTGCCCGCGCAGGGTCAGCCGCCGGCGCCGCCGTACGACGGGCCCTCGCAGCTGCCCGCGCCGAGCGGGGCGCCCGGGCCGCTGGCCGCGCAGCCCGCGCCGGCCACCGGGCCCGGTGAGCCGACGGCGCGGCTGAACCCGAAGTACCTCTTCGACACCTTCGTCATCGGCGCCTCGAACCGGTTCGCGCACGCGGCCGCCGTCGCCGTGGCCGAGGCGCCGGCCAAGGCGTACAACCCGCTGTTCATCTACGGGGAGTCGGGGCTCGGCAAAACGCATCTGCTGCACGCGATCGGGCACTACGCGCGCAGCCTCTACCCGGGGACGCGGGTGCGGTACGTGAGCTCGGAGGAGTTCACCAACGAGTTCATCAACTCGATCCGGGACGGCAAGGCGGACACCTTCCGCAAGCGGTACCGGGACATGGACATCCTGCTCGTCGACGACGTGCAGTTCCTCGCCGACAAGGAGTCGACGCAGGAGGAGTTCTTCCACACCTTCAACACGCTGCACAACGCGAACAAGCAGATCGTGCTGTCCAGCGACCGGCCGCCCAAGGCTCTGGTAACGCTGGAGGACCGGCTGCGGAACCGCTTCGAGTGGGGCCTCATCACGGACGTCCAGCCGCCCGAGCTGGAGACGCGGATCGCGATCCTCCGGAAGAAGGCGGTGCAGGAACAGCTCAACGCCCCGCCGGAGGTGCTGGAGTTCATCGCCTCCCGCATCTCGCGGAACATCAGGGAGCTGGAGGGCGCGCTGATCCGCGTCACCGCCTTCGCGTCCCTGAACCGGCAGCCGGTGGATCTCGGGCTGACCGAGATCGTGCTGAAGGACCTCATCCCCGGCGGCGAGGACGCCACCCCGGAGATCACCGCGCCCGCCATCATGGCCGCCACCGCCGACTACTTCGGGCTGACGGTGGACGACCTGTGCGGTTCCTCGCGCAGCCGGGTCCTGGTCACCGCGCGACAGATCGCCATGTATCTGTGCCGTGAGCTCACGGACCTCTCCCTGCCCAAGATCGGCGGGCAGTTCGGCGGCCGCGACCACACCACCGTCATGCACGCGGACCGGAAGATCCGCGCGCTGATGGCCGAGCGCCGCTCCATCTACAACCAGGTCACCGAGCTGACCAACCGCATCAAGAACGGCTGACGGCCGGACACACCGCCCGAGGGGCCCGGCGGCGCACACACGCGCCGCCGGGCCCCTCGCGTGCGTACGGGCGCTTCTCTCGCGTACGCGGGGTGCGCCCCTGGTACGTCGGTGAGGGCGCTCCCGCGAGCGCGATGGGCGCCGTCCACCGTCTGTGGGTGCGGGCGGCGGGTGTTGAGGAGCGGACGCGCCAACTCCCCGTCGGAAGCTCGCTGTTCGAATCCACCGTCTTGGGGATGCGAAGTCCACAGATCTGGGCGGAAGATGGCGTCCACACCCTGGGGACCCCGTAGTTTTTCCCGACAGTGTCCACAGGGCACCGGCGCACGGGATAGTTTGCCGAGGTCAGAGGGCTGTGTACTTGTGCGCAATCGTCATCCACAGGGTGTGGACGCCTGATTGGGCCCACCGGACGGTGAGTTGGTTGTCCACTGCCCGCCCACAGGAAGACGGGGGTTGTCCCCAGCTTCTCCACAGAGCTGTCCACTGTTCGGCAAGCGCACGCGCCTGCTCACCGGTGCGAGTGAAAGCCGTCACACCAAGGCCGTGGGTTGGGCTGTGGGTAAGCCGGGTAATTCTGTGGGCGGAGCTGTGGGGAAGTGCCGTCCGCCTGTGCATCGGGTGTGTACAGAGCTCGCGTGTCCACAGCGAACCCCTCTCCGTCCACTGCTGCGCCCACAGGCCCGGTGGACAAAATCTCGGCTCTGAGCTGCGGAAACGGGCTTATCCACGGTTTCCACAAGCCCTACTACTACGACCACCTAGAGAGAGCCCGGGATTCGATTCGAAGTGGGGGCTGTGCATAACTCGAGCCGCTCACGTCATACCCCGCTCGGCTCGACTTGACCCGTGCCCGCACCGACTGTCCGAGACGTGCGTCAGACTGGACCCCCGGCAACGCCCCACAGCGGTGGAGCCGGCAAGCAGCGACAGACACGAGCAGGGCGAGCAGCCAGCAACAGCAGGAGGCGGCTGAAGGTGAAGATCCGGGTAGAGCGCGATGTTCTCGCGGAGGCGGTGGCCTGGACGGCCAAGAGCCTCCCCGCCCGTCCGCCGGTGCCGGTCCTCGCGGGCCTGCTGCTGAAGGCGGAAGAGGGCACGCTGAGCCTCTCCGGCTTCGACTACGAGGTCTCCGCGAGGGTCTCGGTGGACGCAGAGGTCGACGACGAGGGCACCGTCCTGGTCTCCGGCCGGCTGCTGGCGGACATCTGCCGCGCGCTGCCGAACCGCCCGGTGGAGATCTCCACCGACGGCGTCCGCGTCACGGTGGTCTGCGGCTCCTCGCGGTTCACCCTCCACACACTGCCTGTGGAGGAGTACCCGGCGCTGCCGGAGATGCCCACCGCCACCGGCTCCGTCCCCGGTGAGGTCTTCGCCTCCGCCGTCCAGCAGGTGGCCATCGCCGCCGGCCGGGACGACACCCTGCCGGTGCTGACGGGTGTGCGGATCGAGATCGAGGGCGACACCGTCACCCTCGCCTCCACGGACCGCTACCGCTTCGCCGTCCGCGAGTTCCTGTGGAAGCCGGAGACGCCGGACTCCTCCGCGGTGGCGCTCGTCCCGGCGAAGACGCTGCTGGACACCGCCAAGTCGCTGAGCAGCGGGGACAGCGTCTCGCTGGCGCTCTCCGGCTCGGGCTCCGGCGAGGGCCTGATCGGCTTCGAGGGCGCGGGCCGCCGGACGACGACGCGGCTGCTGGAGGGCGACCTCCCCAAGTACCGGACGCTGTTCCCGACGGAGTTCAACTCGGTCGCGAAGATCGAGACGGCGCCGTTCGTCGAGGCCGTGAAGCGTGTGGCGCTGGTCGCGGAGCGGAACACCCCGGTCCGGCTGAGCTTCGAGCAGGGTGTGCTCACCCTGGAGGCCGGTTCCAGCGACGACGCACAGGCTGTGGAGCGCGTCGAGGCGGACCTGGAGGGCGACGACGTGTCGATCGCCTTCAACCCGGGCTTCCTGCTGGAGGGCCTCAGCGCCATCGACTCCCCCTGGGCCCAGCTGTCCTTCACGACGTCCACCAAGCCGGCGCTGCTCACGGGCAAGCCCGCGAAGGACGTCGAGGCCGACGACGCGTACAAGTACCTGATCATGCCGGTGCGCCTCTCCGGCTGACGCCGCCTCTCCGGCCCGCGGCCGGAGGCCCGCGACGAAGCGCCCCGGAGCCGGTCTTCGGACCACGGCCCGGGGCGCCGTCGTGCCGTCCCGGCGGCCCGCCGCCCCGGACGGGTGCGGCCCCGGCGGGGGAAGATCCGCAGGTCAGGCCCATGTGAGCGGGACGAGTCCACAACTGTGCAGGGGCCTGTGGGCGTAGGCTCGGCCCCAGGTACCCGGGTCAGTTTTGGTGAAAGAAGGGGCAGTGATGGAGCTCGGTCTCGTCGGTCTCGGCAAGATGGGCGGCAACATGCGCGAGCGCATCCGCCGCGCAGGACACACGGTTGTCGGCTACGACCGCAATCAGGACATCGCCGATGTCGCCTCGCTCGAGGAGCTCGTGGGCAAGCTCAAGGGCCCCCGCGTGGTGTGGGTGATGGTGCCGCACGGCGCGGCCACGCAGTCGACGATCGACGAGCTGGCCGAGCTGCTCTCCCCCGGCGACGTCGTCGTGGACGGCGGCAACTCGCGCTGGACGGACGACGAGAAGCACGCGAAGGAGCTGGCCGAGAAGGGCATCGGCTTCGTCGACTGCGGCGTCTCCGGCGGCGTCTGGGGCCTTACGAACGGCTACGCGCTGATGTACGGCGGCTCCGCCGAGGACGTCGCGAAGGTCCAGCCGGTCTTCGACGCGCTGAAGCCCGAGGGCGAGTTCGGCTCGGTGCACGCGGGCAAGGTCGGCGCAGGCCACTTCGCCAAGATGGTGCACAACGGCATCGAGTACGCGATGATGCAGTCCTTCGCCGAGGGCTGGGAGCTGCTGGAGGCCGCGGACTCCGTCACGGACGTGCGTGAGATCTTCCGCTCCTGGCAGGAGGGGACGGTCATCCGTTCCTGGCTGCTGGACCTGGCGGTCAACGCGCTGGACGACGACGAGCACCTCGCCGACCTGCGCGGATACGCGGCCGACTCCGGCGAGGGCCGGTGGACGGTGGAGGCGGCGATCGACAACGCGGTGCCGCTGCCCGCGATCACCGCCTCGCTCTTCGCCCGTTTCTCCTCCCGCCAGGAGGACTCGCCGCAGATGAAGATGATCGCCGCGCTGCGCAACCAGTTCGGTGGCCACGCGGTGGAGAGCAAGAAGAAGTAGCAGCCGCTGGAGGTCGGCTCCGACCGTGCACGTGACGCATCTCTCGCTCGCCGACTTCCGCTCGTACGCCCGGGCCGAGGTTCCCCTCGACCCGGGCGTCACCGCGTTCATCGGCCCGAACGGCCAGGGCAAGACGAATCTGGTGGAGGCCGTCGGCTATCTCGCGACGCTGGGCAGCCACCGGGTCTCGTCCGACGCCCCGCTGGTGCGGATGGGCGCGGAGCGCGCGATCGTCCGCGCGGCCGTGCGGGAGGGCGAGCGGCAGCAGCTCGTCGAGCTGGAGCTGAACCCGGGGAAGGCGAACCGGGCGCGGATCAACCGCTCCTCGCAGGTGCGCCCGCGGGACGTGCTGGGCATCGTGCGGACGGTGCTCTTCGCGCCGGAGGACCTGTCCCTGGTGAAGGGCGACCCGGGCGAACGGCGCCGGTTCCTGGACGAGTTGGTCACCGCGCGCTCGCCCCGGATGGCGGGCGTGCGCGGGGACTACGACCGGGTGCTGAAGCAGCGGAACTCGCTGCTCAAGTCGGCCGCGATGGCCCGCAGGCACGGCGGCGGCCGCACCGTCGACCTCTCCACCCTGGACGTGTGGGACCAGCATCTGGCCCGCGTCGGCGCCGAGTTGCTGGCCCAGCGGCTGGACCTGATCGGCGTGCTGGGCCCGCTGGTCGACAAGGCGTACGAGGCCCTCGCGCCGGGCGGCGGCCCCGTCGAGCTGGAGTACAAGGGCCCGGCCGTGGGCGGCTCCCGCGAGGAGCTGTACGAGCGGCTGCTGGCCGAGCTGGGCGAGGCGCGCAAGCAGGAGGTCGAGCGCGGGGTCACCCTCGTCGGCCCGCACCGTGACGAACTGCTCCTGAAACTGGGCGAGTTGCCCGCGAAGGGGTACGCGAGTCACGGCGAGTCCTGGTCGTACGCGCTGGCCCTGCGGCTGGCCAGTTACGAGCTGCTGAAGAGCGAGGGCGAGGGCCCCGAGCCGGTGCTGGCGCTGGACGACGTCTTCGCCGAGCTGGACGTGAAGCGCCGGGAACGCCTCGCGGAACTGGTCGCTCCGGGCGAACAGGTGCTCGTCACCGCGGCCGTACCGGAGGACGTCCCCGGGGTGCTGGCCGGCGCCCGCTACGCGGTGGCGCGAGGGGAGGTCACCCGGCTGTGAGCGAGGAAGCGGAAGACCGTACGCCGCCGGGCGCCGAGGAGCGTCCGGTGCCCGAGCCCACCGGCGTGGACCTGGCCCGGGTCGCGCTGCGGGCCGCGAAGGAGCAGGCCCGCGCGCGCGGAGCGGCCGCGCAGCAGAAGAAGCAGGCGCGCCGCGGCGGCCTGCGCTCCGGCGCGCGCCGGGACGGGCGCGACCCCGTCGCGCTGGGCTCGGCCGTCAACGGGCTGATCACGGACCGCGGTTGGGAGGCCCCCGCCGCCGTCGGCGGTGTGATGGGCCGGTGGCCGCAGCTGGTGGGCGCGCAGGTCGCGCAGCACTGCGAGCCGCAGCGGTACGACGAGGAGGAGCGCACGCTGACGGTGCGCTGCGACTCCACGGCGTGGGCGACGCAGCTGCGGCTGCTGGCGCCCCGGCTGGTCGCCCGGCTCAACGAGGACCTGGGCCCCGGCACGGTGAAGCTGATCAAGGTGCGCGGCCCCGAGGCGCCGACCACGCGCTCCGGCCCGCTGCGCGCCCCGGGCAGCAAGGGTCCGGGCGACACCTACGGGTAGGCCGCCGGCTTCCTCGTGCCCGTTCCGGCCTCCGGCGGGGCGTCATATCGGGCGATAAGGGTCCGTAGTGGGTGACGGCGCTCACGGTGACGAAGCGTTGACACATCAAAGCTCTGAGCGCCCCTGTGAGCGCATCCGCCCCCCGGTCTGCATATGGGGAGTCGGCTCAGGGCGGTTGAGACCGGCACATGCGGACTCAGGCACCGGCAAACCCCCATTCCCCGTGACGCCAGCGGTACACTGGAGCGCGAACCCCGCCCCGTTGCGGAACATGTCGAACTACGCAGCCGCTCCGCCATGCCCTGGAGACGGCCTGTGCTGTGCCAGAAAGGGCGCTTCGTGGCCGATTCCGGCAATCACCCCGAGAACGAGCAGAACCCCTCCGACATCGATGGCGCCGCCGTGCCCGTAGCCGAGCCCGGCGCCGGTCAGGCGGCCGAGGCCGCGGCGCCCGAGCCGTCCTACGACGCCAGCGCGATCACCGTGCTCGAGGGCCTGGAGGCGGTACGCAAGCGGCCCGGTATGTACATCGGGTCCACCGGCGAGCGCGGCCTGCACCACCTGGTGCAGGAGGTCGTCGACAACGCGGTCGACGAGGCGATGGCCGGTTACGCGGACACCATCGACGTACGGCTGCTGGCCGACGGCGGGGTGCGCGTCACGGACAACGGCCGCGGCATCCCGGTCGGCATCGTCCCGTCCGAGGGCAAGCCCGCGGTCGAGGTCGTGCTGACGGTGCTGCACGCGGGCGGCAAGTTCGGCGGCGGCGGGTACGCGGTCTCCGGTGGTCTGCACGGCGTCGGCGTCTCCGTGGTCAACGCGCTGTCCACCAAGGTCGCGGTCGAGGTCAGGACCGACGGCTTCCGCTGGACGCAGGACTACAAGATGGGCACGCCCACCGCGCCCCTGCTCAAGAACGAGGCGACGGAGGAGACCGGGACGTCGGTGACGTTCTGGGCCGACGGCGACATCTTCGACTCCACGGACTACTCGTTCGAGACCCTGGCCCGCCGCTTCCAGGAGATGGCGTTCCTCAACAAGGGCCTGTCGATCGCGCTGACCGACGAGCGCCCCGAGCACGTCGACGAGGAGGGCAAGCAGCTCTCCGTCGCGTACCACTACGAGGGCGGCATCTCCGACTTCGTGAAGTACCTCAACTCCCGCAAGGGGGAGCTGGTTCACCCCACGGTGATCGACTTCGAGGCCGAGGACAAGGAGCGCATGCTCTCGGTCGAGGTCGCGATGCAGTGGAACAACCAGTACAGCGAGGGCGTCTACTCCTTCGCGAACACGATCCACACGCACGAGGGCGGCACCCACGAGGAAGGCTTCCGTGCGGCGCTGACGGGCCTGATCAACCGGTACGCGCGGGACAAGAAGCTGCTGCGCGAGAAGGACGACAACCTCACGGGTGAGGACATCCGCGAGGGCCTGACGGCGATCATCTCGGTCAAGCTCGGCGAGCCCCAGTTCGAGGGCCAGACCAAGACCAAGCTGGGCAACACCGAGGCCAAGACCTTCGTGCAGAAGATCACGCACGAGTACTTCGCCGACTGGCTGGACCGGAACCCGAACGAGGCCGCGGACATCATCCGCAAGGGCATCCAGGCCGCGACGGCCCGGGTGGCGGCCCGCAAGGCCCGCGATCTCACCCGCCGCAAGGGCCTGTTGGAGACGGCCTCGCTGCCGGGCAAGCTCAGCGACTGCCAGTCCAACGACCCGGCGAAGTGCGAGATCTTCATCGTCGAGGGCGACTCCGCCGGCGGCTCGGCCAAGTCCGGCCGTGACCCCGAGTACCAGGCGATCCTCCCGATCCGCGGCAAGATCCTGAACGTCGAGAAGGCGCGGATCGACAAGGTGCTGCAGAACGCCGAGGTCCAGGCGCTGATCTCGGCCTTCGGCACCGGCATCCACGAGGACTTCGACATCGAGAAGCTCCGCTACCAGAAGATCATTCTGATGGCGGACGCCGACGTCGACGGCCAGCACATCAACACCCTGCTGCTGACGCTGCTGTTCCGCTTCATGCGTCCGCTCGTCGAGGCCGGGCACGTGTTCCTCTCCCAGCCCCCGCTGTACAAGGTCAAGTGGGGCCGGGACGAGCACCAGTACGCCTACTCGGACCGCGAGCGGGACAGCCTCGTCCAGCTCGGCCGCGAGCAGGGCAAGCGCATCAAGGACGACTCGATCCAGCGCTTCAAGGGTCTGGGCGAGATGAACGCCGAGGAGCTGCGCGTCACCACCATGGACGCGAACCACCGGGTGCTGCGCCAGGTGACGCTGGACGACGCGGCGGCCGCCGACGACCTCTTCTCGATCCTCATGGGTGAGGACGTCGAGGCCCGGCGCTCCTTCATCCAGCGCAACGCCAAGGACGTCCGCTTCCTCGACATCTGAGCCGGTCGGCCGGCCCGCGCGGGCGGTCACGAGCCCGTCTCGTACCCCCGCGCGGGAACTGCGGACAGCGCGGAGGAAACGCTCCGTAATCCCCTCCGTAAAACACAGACAGGACTTGAGCGAGAGTATGGCCGACGAGAACCCCCCCAGCCCCGAGAGCGTCGAGGGCGACCCGGCGCCGGTCCAGATCGAGGGCGCGGCGGCCCGAGTGGACCCGGTGAGCCTCGAGACCGAGATGCAGCGTTCGTATCTCGACTACGCGATGAGCGTGATCGTCTCGCGTGCGCTGCCCGACATCCGCGACGGCCTCAAGCCGGTGCACCGGCGCGTGCTGTACGCGATGTACGACGGCGGGTACCGCCCCGAGAAGGGCTTCTACAAGTGCGCCCGCGTCGTCGGCGACGTCATGGGCACCTACCACCCGCACGGCGACACCTCCATCTACGACGCCCTGGTGCGCCTCGCGCAGCACTGGTCGATGCGGATGCCGCTGGTCGACTCCAACGGCAACTTCGGCTCCCCGGGCAACGACCCGGCCGCCGCCATGCGGTACACCGAGTGCAAGATGGCGCCGCTGGCCATGGAGATGCTCCGGGACATCGACGAGGAGACCGTCGACTTCCAGGACAACTACGACGGCCGGAACCAGGAGCCGACGGTCCTGCCGGCCCGCTTCCCGAACCTGCTGATCAACGGCAGCGCCGGCATCGCGGTCGGCATGGCCACCAACATCCCGCCGCACAACCTGCGCGAGGTCGCCGCGGGTGCGCAGTGGTACCTGGACAACCCCGAGGCCTCCAACGAGGAGCTGCTCGAAGCCCTCATCGAGCGGATCAAGGGCCCGGACTTCCCCACCGGCGCGCTGATCGTCGGCCGCAAGGGCATCGAGGAGGCGTACCGGACGGGCCGCGGCTCGATCACGATGCGCGCCGTCGTCGAGGTCGAGGAGATCCACGGCCGGCAGTGCCTGGTCGTCACCGAGCTGCCGTACCAGGTCAACCCCGACAACCTCGCGCTGAAGATCGCCGAGCTGGTCAAGGACGGCCGGATCGGCGGCATCGCCGACGTACGTGACGAGACCTCGTCCCGTACCGGCCAGCGTCTGGTGATCGTCCTCAAGCGGGACGCCGTCGCGAAGGTCGTGCTGAACAACCTCTACAAGCACACCGACCTGCAGACGAACTTCGGCGCGAACATGCTCGCGCTGGTCGAGGGCGTGCCGCGCACCCTCGCGCTGGACGCCTTCATCCGGCACTGGGTCTCGCACCAGATCGACGTGATCGTCCGCCGTACGCAGTTCCGGCTGCGGAAGGCCGAGGAGCGGGCGCACATCCTGCGCGGCCTGCTCAAGGCGCTGGACGCGATCGACGAGGTCATCGCGCTGATCCGGCGCAGCGAGACGGTCGACGTGGCGCGCGGCGGCCTGATGGAGCTGCTCGCCATCGACGAGATCCAGGCCAACGCGATCCTGGAGATGCAGCTGCGCCGCCTGGCCGCGCTGGAGCGTCAGAAGATCACCGCCGAGCACGACGAGCTGCAGGCGAAGATCGACGAGTACAACAAGATCCTGGCCTCGCCCGCCCGCCAGCGCGAGATCGTCCGCGACGAACTGACGGCCATCGTCGACAAGTACGGCGACGACCGTCGGACGAAGCTGATCCCCTTCGAGGGCGACATGTCCATCGAGGACCTCATCGCCGAGGAGGACATCGTCGTCACGATCACCCGTGGCGGCTACGTCAAGCGGACGAAGACGGACGACTACCGGGCCCAGAAGCGCGGCGGGAAGGGGGTGCGCGGCACCAAGCTGAAGGAGGACGACATCGTCGACCACTTCTTCATCTCCACCACGCACCACTGGCTGCTGTTCTTCACCAACAAGGGCCGCGTCTACCGCGCGAAGGCCTACGAGCTGCCGGACGTCGGCCGCGAGGCCCGCGGCCAGCACGTCGCGAACCTGCTGGCCTTCCAGCCGGACGAGCAGATCGCGCAGATCCTCGCCATCCGTGACTACGAGGCGGTGCCGTACCTGGTGCTCGCCACCAAGTCCGGCCTGGTGAAGAAGACCCCGCTGAAGGACTACGACTCCCCGCGCTCCGGCGGCGTCATCGCGATCAACCTCCGTCAGATGGACGACGGCCGCGACGACGAGCTGATCGGCGCCGAGCTGGTCTCCGGCGAGGACGAGCTGCTGCTGGTCAGCAAGAAGGCCCAGTCGATCCGCTTCGTCGCCTCCGACGAGGCACTGCGCCCGATGGGCCGCGCCACCTCCGGCGTGAAGGGCATGAGCTTCCGCGAGGGCGACGAGCTGCTGTCCATGAACGTCGTACGCACCGGCACCTTCGTCTTCACCGCGACCGACGGCGGCTACGCCAAGCGCACGGACGTGGACGACTACCGCATCCAGGGCCGCGGCGGCCTCGGCATCAAGGCGGCCAGGATCGTGGAGGACCGCGGTGAACTGGTCGGCGCGCTGGTCGTCGAGGAGAGCGACGAGATCCTCGCGATCACGCTCGGCGGCGGTGTGATCCGCACGCGGGTCAGCGAGGTGCGGGAGACCGGCCGTGACACCATGGGCGTCCAACTGATCAACCTGGGCAAGAAGGACGCGGTTGTCGGCATCGCGCGGAACGCCGAGGCCGGTCGTGAGGCCGAGGAAGTGGAGGCGGCTGTGGAGCCCGGTGGGGAGTCCGGGGAGTCCCCGGCCACATCGAACGACGAGGAGTAAGTCGTGAGTGGTGCTCAGCCCCAGCCGTCGGCCGGCTCGTCTCAGGGGGCGGCGGCGCGGACGAAGTCCAAGGACAGGACGAAGACGACGGAGCCGAAGAAGCCTTCGGGTACGCCGGCCACGTCCGAGAAGCCGGGGACGAAGACGGAGCCGAAGAAGTCCGCGCCGAAGTCGGGGTCCGGTACGTCGTCCTCGGCTCCGGCGGCCGGCGCCCAGCCCCTCCCCGCCGCCGAACCGCAGTCGGCGGGTGCTTCGGCGGGGGGCGCGGGCACGGCGGCGCAGCCGCAGGCCGAGCCGCACCGTCCGCCGCAGGCCTACCCGGCGCCGTCGGCGGCTGAGGACGAGTCGCTGATCGGCGGCGTCCGCAAGCCGCGCACCGACGCGCGTACGGTCCCCAGGACCCGGAAGGCGCGGCTCCGGGTGGCCAAGGCCGACCCGTGGTCGGTGATGAAGGTCAGCTTCCTGCTGTCGCTGGCGCTGGGGCTGTGCACCATCGTCGCCGCCTCCGTGCTGTGGATGGTGATGGACGCCATGGGCGTCTTCACCTCCGTCGGCGGCACGGTCAGCGAGGCGACGGGCACCGGTGAGAGCGGCGGCTTCGACCTGGAGTCCTTCCTCTCGCTGCCCCGGGTGCTGCTGTTCACCTCGGTGATCGCGGTCATCGACGTCGTCCTGGCGACGGCCCTGGCCACCCTGGGCGCCTTCATCTACAACATCTCCGCGGGCTTCGTCGGCGGCGTCGAACTGACGCTGGCCGAGGACGAGTAGTCCCGGCGCACACACCCCGCGACGGCGGGTGCGGGGCCCACGGGCCCGGCACCCGCCGTCGTCCTTCCGGGAGCGGTGCACGCCCTCGTCGCGGGGCTTCCGGACCGCCCGGCGGCCGCTCCGGAAGGGCCTCCGGGAGCGGATTTGGGAACGCGGGCTGAAGTGCGCTAATCTTTCGGTGCAGCGCGAGAGCGCGAGCGGCTATAGCTCAGATGGTTAGAGCGCATCCCTGATAAGGATGAGGCCCCTGGTTCAAGTCCAGGTAGCCGCACAGCAACGGTCGGCCCGTTCGGAGATCATCTCCGGGCGGGCCGACTGCTTTGTCGTGTGAGGCTGTTGGGTATCATCGGGCGCCAGAAGGTCCCAACGTCTCTCAGAAGGACGAGGTAGCGCGGTGAAGAAGCTTCTCCTGGTCGCACTGGCCGCCGTCGGCGGGCTCCTCGTGTACCGCCAGATCCAGGCGGATCGCGCCGAGCAGGATCTGTGGACGGAGGCGACCGACTCCGTGCCCGCAGGTTCGGGTGTGTGACCCACAGACCCCGCAGCATTCCTGACCGAGGCCCCGGCCGCGTTCCTCGCGGTGCCGGGGCCTCGTGCTGTGTACGGGGGTTGCGGAGCGGGGCGGGGCCGTCAGTTCTGGTGGGCCTCGTAGTGCTTCACCGCGTCCGAGGTGCGGCCGGCGCCGTACACCCGCAGGAACTCGGCCAGTTCGGGGTGGGAGTCGGCGAGCGTCGAGGACGCCTCGATGATGTCCGCCGCGTCCGACACCGAGCGCAGCAGCGACTGGATCTCGCGGACGACGCGCTTGACCGGGGTCTGCGAGGTGCCCGAAGGGCCGCTGTGCGCGCTGTTGTTGAGGACGCTGCCGCCGGCGGTGCGGCGGATGTCGTCCATGCGCTGGGTGGCGTCGGCGGCGCTGATGTCGCCGCGGGCGACCTCGGCGGCCAGCTCCTGGAGGGACTGGACGCGCTGCACGACGGCCGGGTTGCCGATCTTCGCGCGCTGGCCGCTCATCAGCTGCGACAGCATGGGGGCGGACAGTCCCAGCACGGTGGCGAGCCGGGCCTGGTTGAGCCCCAGATCGTCGATCAGCCTGCGGAAGAGCGTGCCCAGGGGCTCGCCGTACCACTGGCTCTGGAGCTCCCGCGCCTTCGCGGTTGCCTCTTGTTGTGCTGCGTCCATCACGTCTCCCCTGGCTCCCCTGGCCGCTTCGCTGGCGCGAACTTGCGGTGCATCCTACGGAGGGGGCGGGACGCTGGGCGAGACCCGGTCAGGATTCGGCTTCAGGCTCTTGTACCCTTGTTGAGCGCGGGGCCTTAGCTCAGTTGGTAGAGCGCTGTCTTTGCATGGCAGATGTCAGGAGTTCGACTCTCCTAGGCTCCACACCGCGAGAGGTCCTCCGACCTGTGGAAACGCAGGTCGGAGGACCTCTTTTTCGTGTGTGCCGGGCCGCTTCCCGGGAGGGCCGGGCAAGGCCCTGGGACGCGTGGGTCCGGTGCGGGCCGGTGGCGGGGCGTCGTGGGCCGTGGGGGGCGTCGGGGTGCCGGTGGTCCCGGGCGGAGGGCGGGGAGCGCGCGGGTGGGGCGTGCGCGGGAGTGGGCGTCGTCACGTCGGGGGTGCGGGGGTGCGGTGGCGGGTCGGTTCCGGTGGGCTTGCAGGTGAGAAGTCGGGGGCTGGTCGACCCTGGGTGACCGTCCCGTCCGGTGCTGTGACCGCGGGTGGGCGTCAGCGGGAGGACGCGAGCGGGGCACTTTCGTGCGTACCGGTGGGCGGGGCGAGTTGGGGACGTCGAGTGGTCAACGGGCGGCGGGACCTCGGGTGTTGGTGATCCGGGCCGTGGGCGGTTGATTCGATGTCGCGTATTCACCCATGTGCCGGAGTACCGGGGCGTAGGGCTTCTCGTTCACGTGACTGTGACCATCTCAGGTAATCGAGTCCCGGGCCTCTGCTCCTGCCCCGCGGCGCCGTGTGCGCCGGAGTGCGGGGAGCCGGGGGACCGGGTGACGCATGTTCCGCCGCAGCCGTCCCGGGTCCCGGGCGGCGACGGGAGAGTCGGGCACGGTGGGGGCCAGGAACGTTCCGCGGAGCCGTTGTTGACCGAGTTCCTCGGGCGGATGAGCCGCATCGAGGACGACTTCCGGCACCGCTTCTCACAACAGCAGCACGGGGGCGTCGCGTGACATGGCAGCAGGAGCCCGACGAGTGGGGCGTCGTGCCCACGCTCGGCGGGCCGCAGGAGTGTCCGCGTCCGGAGCAGGGGCCGGGGCGCGGTGAGCAGGGGCCGTACGCGGAGTATCCGGGGTACGGGGAGTACGGGCAGGTGGCTGAACACGGGCAGGACGGGCGGTACTTCGCGCAGCCGTACAGCGGCACGCCGGACGCGCAGGGCGCCTTGCAGGACCCGTACGCCTGGGCCGAGGGGACCCAACCGGACTTCCCCGCGGCGCAGTTCATGGAGTCGGGGCGCGGCTGGGACCTGGACAGCGAGCTGACGCTGCTGCTGCGGCAGCACTCCGCGCAGGAGGCGCAGCAGGCGCAGGAAGCCCAGGAGGTGCACCGGGAGGAGCCGGAAGGTTTTTCCACGGCGCCGCCCGCCGCCGGCTCGTCGTCCGCCGTGACGCACGGCGCGGGTGTGCCGCCGTACGGGCGCGGGACGGTGCTGCCCAGGCGACGGCGGCGGCGGGCGCGGCACACCGTGCGCCAACTGCTGTGGCCCTCGCTGACGTTCGGGATCGTCGCGGTGTCGATGGGCATCTTCGGGGCGGTCAGCGTCGTCAGCGGGCTGATCACGTACACGCCGCTGAAGGCGATGGCCACGCCGAGCGTCGGGTATCTGGCCGCCTGGTGGCCGTTCCTCATCTACGGGCCGTGGACGGCTGCCTCCCTGTTCATCCTGCGCGGGCCCGCGCGGTGCGGGAAGCGGCCGCGGATCGCCTGGGCCGCGCTGCTGGCCTTCTCGCTGATCGCGGGGGCGCTGTGCGTGGTGCGGGCCGACAACGACCTGGCCAGCATCGCGGTGGCCGCGCTGCCGCCGGTCGCGGCGCTGTCCTGCCTCCAGCTGCTGATCATCCACCTCGCGCCGTCCCGGCCGCGGCACGCGGTGCTGCCGCAGCGTCCCCAGCCCGTGCCCTCGTGACGCAGAAACGTTTATCGTTCCGCGCCGGTGACGAGCCGGACAAGGCGTGCGGAACCCGGAGTGGGAGATCTCCGCACGGCGCCGGAAGATGTACGACGAGGCGCGGTCCGCTTCCCGCGGGCCGCGCCTGATGCTGTGCGGCATGGGCGGTGTTGACCATGGTGGGTGCCGCTGTCACGCTGAATCGGGGCACAGCTGTGCCCGCGTCCGCGCGCTTCGGTGAGGCCCAAGTGCCGCCGGGGACCGGCCGGTTGACCACCGTCCGGCGGAGGCCAGCGCGCCGGACGGCTCACCATCACCGGAACCGGAATCTGCGAGCCCGTCCCGTGGCAGGGGCGGGCTCTTCGTGTGCGCGGGGCTCCCGGAGCGTGTGCCGGGGCGCTCGCGCGGCCGTGGCGGAGCGGGAGGAGCAGGCCATGTCGCTGGTCAGTGTGCACAACGAGTGGGATCCGCTGGAGGAGGTCATCGTCGGGATCGCGGACGGCGCGCGGGTGCCGTCCCCCGACCCGGGGCTGTACGCCGTGGACTACGCCGACGATCTGGAATCCGCCGCCGAGATCCCCACCGGCCCGTACGACCCCCGCGTCGTCGAGGAGGCGAACGAGGACCTGGAGGGCTTCGTCGAGCTGCTGCGCGGCGAGGGCGTCACGGTGCGGCGGCCGGAGGTGACCGACCACTCGCGCCGGTTCGGGACGCCGGAGTGGAGCGCGGACGGGGAGTACAACTACTGCCCGCGCGACGTGCTGCTGCCGATCGGGGAGACCGTCATCGAGGCGCCGATGACGCTGCGTTCGCGCTACTTCGAGCCGTTCGCGTACCGCGACATCCTGCGCGAGTACTTCGACAGCGGCGCGCACTGGATCTCCGCGCCGAAGCCCCGGCTGCCCGACGCGACGTACAACGCGGACCGTACGGCGGGGCCGGTGCTGCGGAACTTCGAGCCGGTCTTCGACGCGGCGAACGTGCTGCGGCTCGGGCGGGACATCCTGTACCAGATCTCGTGCAGCGGGAACGAGTACGGCTTCCGCTGGCTGCGCCGGGTGCTCGGGGACGGGTACCGGGTGCACCCGGTGGCGGGGGTGTACGAGGGCACCCATCTGGACACCACGATCACGCCCGTGCGGCCGGGGCTCGTCGTGCTCAATCCGGAACGCATCCGTGAGGACCAGCTGCCGCCTCCGCTTCAGGGCTGGGACATCATCTGGGCCTCGGAGATCGCGGACACCGGGTACACCGGCGCCTTCCCCCGCGGGTCCGTCGCGATGGGCATGAACTTCGTGATGGTCAGCCCGCAGCTGGCCGTCGTCGGGGACACCCAGCACGCGCTGATCCGGGAGCTGGAGCGGCACGGGGTGACCGTGGCGCCGCTCCGGATGCGGCATCCGCGGACCCTGAGCGGAGGGTTCCACTGCGTCTCGGTGGACATCCGGCGGCGGGGCACGCTCCAGGATCTGGGCTGAGCCGAGGAACGGGAAACACCTGATGGTCTACGTCTCCCTGGCCCTGTTCGTGATCGCCACGTGCGGTACGCCGGGGCCGAACAACAACATGATCATGTCCTCCGGGGTGAACCACGGGTTCCGGCGGAGCTTTCCGCACGCGATGGGGATCAACGTGGGGTTCCCCGTCATGGTCGTCGCGGTCGGGCTGGGCATCGACGGGCTGCTGCGGGACCACCCGGAGGTGCTCGACCTGCTGCGTCCGGCCGGGGCCGCCTACCTGCTGTATCTCGCCTGGCGGATCGCCTCGGCGCCGGTCGGGGAGGAGGAACGGGGCGAGGCCAGGCCGCTGTCGGCGGTGCAGGCCGCGCTGTTCCAGTTCGTCAACCCGAAGTCGTGGGTGATGGTCGTCGGCGCCGTCACCACCTACGCGGCGGCGCTGGACGGCGGGCACGTGTGGAACATCGTGGCCGTCGCGCTGGTCTTCCTGGTGTTCGGGACGCCCTGCACCTTCTTCTGGCTGCTGCTCGGGATCGGGCTCAAGCGCGTGCTGAACCGGCCGCGCCAGTTCCGGGTGTTCAACGTGTCGATGGCGGTGCTGCTGGTGCTCTCGCTGATCCCGGTGATCGTCGAGATCGTGGAGAGCGCGGGGAAGTACGTCTCCTGAGCCGGCGGCGGGCCCGCGTCCTCGGCGGGCGCGGGCCCGCGGGCTCAGCCGAGCGTGATCGCGGAGACGGGGCAGGCGCGGGCGGCCTCCTCCAGGTCCGCTCCGGTCCCGTCGCCGGCCTCGGCCTCCGGGAGGAGGGCGCTGAGGCCCTCGTCGTCCTGGGTGAAGACGCCGGGTGCCGTGAGGGCGCACTGGCCCGAGCCGATGCACAGCTCCCGGTCGATGGTGACGTGCGTACGCATGCGTGTGCTGCCTCTCTCGCTCTCGTGGACGCGCGGGGGCGGAACTCCTACCAGGTGAGCGGGAGTTCGGTCAGGCCCTGGATGGTGTCGCCCGGTTTGAAGGGGACCTCCTCGGCGGGGACGGCCAGGCGGAGCCCGGGCAGCCGGCGCAGGAGGCTGCCCAGGGCGATCTCCATCTCGGCCCGGGCGAGGTTCTGGCCGAGGCACTGGTGGATGCCGAAGCCGAAGGCGACGTGGTGCCGCGCGGAGCGCTGCCAGTCGAGGGTGTCCGGGTCGGCGAAGGCGTCCGGGTCGCGGTTGATGACGGAGGTGGAGAAGATGACGCCCTCGTCGGCGCGGATGACGGTGCCGTCCACGTCGATGTCGTCGGTGGCGACGCGCAGCATGCCGTCCGCGATGGACAGATACCGCAGCAGCTCCTCGACGACGGCGGGCAACAGGCTCTCGTCGGCGCGGAGTTCGGCCAGCCGCTCCGGGTGCTGGAGCAGGGTGTAGGTGCCGAGGGAGATCATGTTGGCGGTGGTCTCGTGGCCCGCGACGAGCAGGATCGTGGCGAGGCTGATCAGCTCCTCGACGGCCTCGCGCTCCTCCGCCGCGGAGAGCCCCGAGTCCCCGGTGCCCGTTCCGGGCAGGCGCTGCTGGACGAGGTCGTCGAGCAGGCCGTCGCCCGGGTGCTTCCGCTTGTGCGCGACGAGGGTGCGGAAGTAGTCCTCCAGCTGGTCGGCGGCCTGCCGGCTGTCCTCCGGCAGCGGCCCGCGCAGCAGGCGACGCGACGCGGACTCGAAGAAGTCGTGGTCCTCGTACGGGACGCCGAGCAGCGCGCAGATCACCATCGACGGGACGGGCAGCGCGAAGGACTCGACGAGCTCGGCGGGCGGGCCCTGCTCGACCATGGCGTCGAGCAGCCGGTCGACGGTCTCCTGGATGCGCGGGCGGAGTTCGGCCATCCGCTTCACGCTGAAGCTGGGGATCACCAGCCGCCGCTGGACGCCGTGTTCGGGGTCGTCGACGCCGAGCAGCGCGGGCCGCCGGTCGACGTTGGCGGCCAGCCGCGGGGTGGTGATCGGCAGGTGCGGGTGGTCGCGGCGGGAGGAGAGCCGCTTGTCGGAGAGGAGCTTGCGGGCGGTGTCGCGGCCCGTGACGACCCACACCTCGCGGCCGTCGTAGAGCGTGACGCGGGAGAGGGGGCGGTGCTCGCGGAACGGGGCGTAGGCCGTGGGCGGGTGGTACGGGCAGGTGCGGTCCTGGGGGAACGGGACGGTTTCGGTGATCTCACTCATGGTGGCCTCGCAGGCGAAGGGTCGTCCGTCGTGACGCTGTGCTGTGCCGTGCTGCGGGCACTCCCCGTCCGGTCCGATCCGGGGAGGTCTGTCCACATACCGTGGTCCACATAACGCCTGCCACGGTTGTCCCGTCTACGCATACTCCGGCCAAAATCGGATACGTCGGTCCGGAACCGGCTCAACCTGAACGGCCCCGAATGCGTCGGTGGCGGTCGAGTCCCTCGTCGAGCGCGACGAGCGGCTCGGGGTAGTCCAGCCGGGCGCGCTCCGCACGCGGCAGCGCCCACGGCCGGTGCACGGACGGGCCGCCGACGCCCGCGAGTTCGGGCACCCAGCGGCGCACGTACTCCCCTCCGGGATCGAAACGGCGGGCCTGCGTCACGGGGTTGAGGACCCGGCCCGGGCGGGTGTCGGTGCCGGTGCCCGCCGCCCACTGCCAGTTGAGCTGGTTGTCCGCGACGTCGCCGTCCACCAGGTGCCGGAGGAAGAACCGCGCCCCGTGCCGCCAGTCCAGGGTGAGCGTCTTGGTCAGGAAGCTCGCGGCGAGCAGCCGTCCCCGGTTGTGCGTCCAGCCCTCGTGCCGCAGCTGGCGCATCGCCGCGTCCACGACGGGGTAGCCCGTCCGGCCCGCGCACCAGGCCGCGAACTCCGCCTCGTCCCAGCGCCAGCCGCCGTGCGGCGGGCGGTAGTCGGACCAGGCGGCCCGCGGCCGCGCCGCCAGCACCTGGTGGTGGAAGTCGCGCCAGGCCAGCTGCCGCACGAACGCCTCGGAGTCCTGCGCCGACTCCCGTGCCAGCGCGACGAGTTCGACCGGCGAGAGGGTGCCGAAGTGCAGGTGCGGCGACAGCCGCGAGGTGGCGTCGCCCGGCAGGTCGTCGTGCCGCTCCGCGTACGCGCCGAGCCGCCCGCCCCGCCGCCAGGCCGTGAACCGGCGCCTGCCCTCCGGCTCCCCGCCCGCCGCCAGCGCGGGCGCCGTCCCCGGCACGTCCGCGCGCCGGGGCAGCGGCTCCGAGGCGACGCCCGTCGGCACCCGCACCGCACGCGGCGCGTCCAGCACCTCGCGCGGCCGCTCGGCGCTCCAGCGGCGGAAGTACGGGGTGAACACGGCGAAGTGGTCCCGGCCCTGCGGGGCGACGGCCCCCGGCGGGAGCACCGTCACCACGGCGTCGTGCACCCGCAGCCGCCGCCCGTCCGCCGCCAGCGCCCGGCGCAGCCGGTCCTCGCGGCGCTGCGCGTAGCCGCTGACGCCCGCCGCGAGATGCACCTCGTGCGCCCCCGTCTCCGCCGCCAGCCGCCGCACCTCGGCCACGGCCTCGCCGGCGCGCACCACCAGCCACCCGCCGCGCTCCCGCAGCCCCGCGTCGAGGGCGGCCAGGGAGTCGGCGAGGAAGGCGCGGCGGTTGGGCGCGTCGAAACCGGCCGCGCGGACGCCGGTGTCCAGGACGAACAGCGGGACCGTCGCGTCCGCCGCGGCCAGCGCGGCCCGCAGCACCGGGTTGTCGTGCAGCCGCAGATCCGAGGTGAACAGCGCGACGGACACGCGGCCCGCGCTCACGCCCCGTCCCCCGGCGCCTCCGCGGCGCGCGCGATGTTCCGGGCCATCCCGCCGAAGACGACCGCGTGGAACGGGACGACGCTCCACCAGTACGCCTGCCCCGCCAGCCCGCGCGGATGGAACAGCGCGCGCTGCCGGTAGACGGTGCGGCCCCGCGCGTCACGGGCCACCCGCAGCTCCAGCCAGGCCAGCCCGGGCAGCCGCATCTCGGCGCGCAGCCGCAGCAGTCGGCCGCGTTCGAGCTCCTCGACGCGCCAGAAGTCGAGCGAGTCGCCCGCGCGCAGCCGGGCCGCGTCCCGGCGCCCGCGCCGGAGGCCGACGCCGCCGACGAGCCGGTCCAGGAAGCCGCGCACGCTCCAGGCCAGCGGCAGCGAGTACCAGCCGTTCTCGCCGCCGATCCCCTCGATCACCCGCCACAGCGCCTCGGGCGGCGCGTCGACGACCCGGCTGCGGTGATCGGTGTAGAGGCTGCCGCCCGCCCAGTCCGGATCGGTGGGCAGCGGCTCGCTCGGCGCCCCCGGCGTCGCGGCCGAGGACCAACGGGTGCTGACCTCGGCCTCCTTGATCCGCCGCAGCGCCAGCTCCACCCCCGCCTCGAAGCCGAGCGGATGCCCCGGCGGATCGGGCACGTACCGGGCGATGTCGTGCTCGCGGGCGGTGACCGGGTGCCGCAGCGACTCCGCGAGCGGCCGCGCCAGCGAGGCCGGCACGGGCGTGACGAGCCCGACCCACAGGCTGGACAGCCCCGGCGTGAGCAGCGGCACGGGCAGGATCACCCGGCGCGGCAGCCCGGCCACGGCCGCGTACCTGCGCATCATCGCGCGGTACGTCATCACGTCCGGGCCGCAGACGTCGAAGGTCCGGTTCACCTCCTCCGGCAGCCGCGCGCAGCCGACGAGGTACCGCAGCACGTCCCGTACGGCCACCGGCTGCACCGGCGTCCGCACCCAGCTCGGGGTGATCATCAGTGGCAGGCGCTCGGTGAGGTAGCGCAGCATCTCGAAGGAGGCCGAGCCCGAGCCGATGACGACGGCGGCCCGCAGCACCGCCGTCGGAACCCCCGACTCCAGCAGGATCCGGCCCACTTCGGCCCGCGAGCGCAGATGCGGCGACAGCTCCCGCTCGGGCACCCCCTCGGGCGTCAGCCCGCCCAGGTAGACGATCCGCCGCACGCCCGCCGCCCGCGCCCGCTCGGCGAAGACGCGCGCCGCGCGGCGGTCGGTCTCCTCGAAGTCCCGCCCGCTGCCCAGCGCGTGGACGAGGTAGTAGGCGACGTCGACTCCGTCCAGCGCGGCCGCCACGGACTCCGCGTCGGTGACGTCCCCGCGTACGGTCTCGGCCCGCCCGGCCCACGGGTGGTCGCGCAGCGCGCCCGGGTTCCTGGCCAGGCAGCGCACGCGGTGGCCCGCGTCGAGCAGTTCGGGCACGAGGCGCCCGCCGATGTAGCCGCTCGCCCCCGTCACCAGACACAGCGGGGGCTCTTCAGGGTCTCTCCGAGTACGCACGGGGCCACTCTGCCCGTGCCGCCGCCAGTGCCGGACCCGGCGCGCGGGCGGTACGCCGGGCGTACGTCAGGGGCGCGGGGTGCGGGGGCGCGGCCGGTCCGCGAGGAGGCCCGCGACGGAGAGCGCGCCCCAGCCGAGCGAGACGGCGACCGCGCCCGCGCGCCTGCCCCGGCCCGGCAGCGTCGCGCCGAGCAGCACCGCGTCGCCGAGGTCGGCCGCGATCCGCACCCGGGCGGCGGTGCGCAGCGCCGGGCCCTCGGGGGCCAGCAGCAGCGCCAGCCCGCTCGCCGCGTCCCGCCAGGCCAACGGCCGCAGCGAGACGCGCGTCGCCTCCGCCACCCGGCGCCCGCCCGCGTCGGTGAGCCCGGAGGGGCGGGCCAGGAGCTCGGGCCGCGCGGTGACGGTCAGCCCGTACAGCGTGGTCGCGGCCCCGACGGCCCGCAGCAGCGCCGTCCCGCGCATCACGGCTTCCGCCCCACGGCGCCGAACTGGGCGACCTCCGGCTCCTCGTCCGCACCGCTCCCGGCACGCCACCGGGAGCAGGAGACGATGCCGGGCTCCAGCAGCTCCAGGCCGTCGAAGAAGCGGGCGACGTCCTCCCGGCCGCGGGCCACGATCGGGGGCGTCGCGTGCGCGTTCCAGAACTCCATGGCCTCGGCGTTGGCCTCGCCGCCCAGCTCCAGCGTCGGATGGGTCAGCACCAGATGGCTGCCGGAGGGCAGCGCCGCCAGCAGCGTCCGGACGACAGCTGTGGCCTCCTCGGTGTCCGGCACGAAGTTGAGGATGCCGAGCAGTATCAGGCCCACCGGACGGGAGAGGTCCAGCGTCCCGGCGGCCGCGCGCAGGATGCGCTCGGGGTCGCGCGCGTCGGCGTCGACGTAGTCGGTGGCGCCCTCCAGCGAGCTGGTGAGCAGCGCACGGGCGTGCAGCAGGACGACCGGGTCGTTGTCCACGTAGACGATCCGCGCCTGAGGCGCGATCTCCTGCGCCACCTCGTGCGTGTTGTGCACCGTCGGCAGCCCCGTGCCGATGTCGAGGAACTGCCGTACGCCCGCCTCGCCCGCGAGGTACCGCACGGCCCGGCCGAGGAACCGGCGGTCGGCGCGGGCCACCTCGCGGATGCTCGGGTACATGCCGGTGACCCGGTCCCCCACGACGCGGTCGACCTGGTAGTAGTCCTTGCCGCCGAGCCAGTAGTTCCAGACCCGTGCGTTGTGCGCGATCCCCTCGCCCACGGCGGCACTCCCGGCGAGCTCGCTGCTGTCACTCACGACGACTCCTCCTGCGGCTTCACGGACCGGTCCGGGCCCGGCACATCATGCCCCAGCGGCCAACCGGTGGCACCGGCACGTGCGTTGACCGCACGGACGACGGCCCGGCAGCCGCGCGGGCTGCCGGGCCGTTCGTCGTCCTTCGTCGTCCGGGCGGGGCGTGGTACGGGAGGCCGCGGTCAGCGGGTGCCCTCGCCGCCCTCCGCCTCGGCCTGCTTGGCCCGTACCTCGGGGTCGAGCGGGCCCTCCTCGGGCGCCAGGGTGTCGCGGTCGCCGACCTCGGTCGCGGCCGGCGGCTCCACCAGCCAGTCGGGGTTGGCCTGCTTGTCCCACCAGCGCCAGGCCGCGTAACAGCCGCCGGCGAGCAGCGCGAGCACCCCGGCCCGCTTCAGCGCACGGCCGGTGCAGGCGCGGCGCGACCTGCGCCGGCTGAGCTTCTCGATCTCGCGCGGGCTGACCTGCCCGCGCAGCGCGGCGAGCGCGGCGGCGCTGCGCGCGGCCGCCTCCTCCTTCGCGGGCCCGGCCGCGGCCTGGGCCTCCTTGAGGGCGCTCTCGATGCGGGGGGCCGCGTAGTCGCCGGCCTGCCGGGCCGCGCGGCGGGTGCGGCGCGCGGCGCGCTCGGCGGCGACCTCCCACTCGTGCGGCAGGTTCTGCCTGGCCTGCTCCCTGGCCTGGGCGAGCCGGGGCAGGACGTGCTGGTCGTAGCCGTCGCGCGCGGCGCAGCGGGCCTGGTGTGCGGCGCGGGAGGCACGGGGGCCGAGCCGGGCGCCCGCCTCGTGCGCGTAGTGCACGGCGGTGTCCCTCGCGCTCTCCGCGTAGGGCGCCACCACCTCCGCAGCGTGCCGCACGCTGTCCTTGGCGGTGCTGGACGCGCGCACGCTGTCCTTACGGGTCACGGGGATCCTCCTCCTCGGTGGCGGTCAGGTGATCAGGGGGTTGCCCCTGCGGTACGACGAACGGACACACTGTCGCTTTCCACGCGTTCTGAAGATCATGCCTGCGTGTGCGCTGTCCGGCTGCCGCAGCCGGGCATCCGGGTCATTCGGTACGGCCCTCCTCGTCCGGGAGTCCGTGGGAGGATCGGGGAAGTCCCTGCAGGTTTAAGGAAAGGCACATCGTGGCTGAGCAGCTCTACGCCACCCTGAAGACGAACCACGGCAGCATCGTGGTCCAGCTCTTCCCCCACCACGCGCCGAAGACGGTCGCGAACTTCGTGGAGCTCGCCGAGGGCCGGCGCGAGTGGACGCACCCGGCGACCGGCGAGAAGTCCACGAACCGGCTGTACGACGGCACGGTCTTCCACCGGGTGATCAGCGGCTTCATGATCCAGGGCGGCGACCCGCTGGGCAACGGCACCGGCGGCCCCGGGTACGAGTTCGGCGACGAGGTCCACCCCGACCTGGCCTTCGACAAGGCGTACCTGCTGGCCATGGCCAACGCGGGCCCGGGCACCAACGGTTCGCAGTTCTTCGTGACCGTCGGCCCCACCGCCTGGCTGACCGGCAAGCACACCATCTTCGGTGAGGTCGCCGACGACGCGAGCAAGAAGGTCGTCGACGCGATCGCCGCCGTCGACACCAACCCGCGCACCGACCGCCCGACGCAGGACGTCGTCATCGAGTCGGTCACGGTCGAGCGCCGCTGACGCCGCGGTCTCGGTACGGCGCAGACGAGCGTTCCCGCCCGGGAACCGTGACGCCCCACCCGTCCGTAGACAGGGTGGGGCGCGTCTGTGCCCGGAAAGTATGTACGCACGGAGGGGCACAGGGGACGGGGCCATGGAAGAACAGCGAGCGGCCGGGCCGGGCCCGGCGTACTGCTACCGGCACCCGGACCGTGAGACGGGCATCTCCTGCACCCGCTGCGAGCGGCCGATCTGCCCCGAGTGCATGATCGCCGCCGCGGTCGGCCACCAGTGCCCCGAGTGCGTACGCGACGGCGGCGGTACGGGGGCCTCACCCGGCGCGATGCGGCCCCGCACCCTCGCGGGCGGGATGCTGACGTCCGACCCGCGGCTGGTCACCAAGGTCCTGCTCGGCATCAACGTCGCGGTCTTCCTGGCGGTGCAGATCGCCGGGGACGGGCTGCGGGACTCGATGCTGCTCTTCGGCCGGGCGATGACGGAGCACTTCGGTCCGGTCGAGGGCGTCGCCGAGGGCCAGTGGTACCGCCTGGTCTCCGCGATGTTCCTGCATCAGGAGGTCTGGCACGTCCTGATGAACATGCTGGGCCTGTGGTTCCTCGGCCCGCCGCTGGAACAGGCGCTCGGGCGGGTCCGGTTCATCGCGCTCTACCTGCTGTCCGGGCTGGGCGGCAGCGCGCTGACGTATCTGATCGCGGACCCGGCGCAGCCCTCGCTGGGCGCTTCCGGCGCGATCTTCGGCCTGTTCGGCGCGGCGGCGGTGCTGATGCGGCGGCTGCGGCAGGACATGCGGCCGATCCTGGTGCTGCTGGCGGTCAACCTCGTCCTGACCTTCACCTGGAGCGGCATCGCCTGGGAGGCGCACGTGGGCGGGCTCGTCGCGGGCGCGGCCATCGCGTACGGGATGGTGCACGCGCCGCGGGAGCACCGGGCGCTGGTGCAGTGGGGCGTGTGCGTGGCGGTGGGGCTGGCGGTCGTCGCCCTGTGCGTGGTGCGGACGCTCCAGCTCACGGGCTGAGATTCCGGCGGCCCTCCGCAGGCTTTCCCCGGAGTTGTCCACAGAGCGTGCTGACCCCTGTGCATGACGCACTGGACTCGTGTGCGAATCGATGGGAACCCGCGTTTGCCCTGCAAGATCGGGGTTTTCGGAGTCCCGCCGGGCGGCGGTAAGGTCACACCGGCGTCAACCGCCGTGGAGTTATCCACAGATCTTGTGAAGTTTTCCAAGCCTGTGGATCAACCTGTGGACAACTCACTCCCGGCGCCGTCGGGACAGGGCGGACCGCCTCGCGGGGAACGCCCCGGCCCGGCCGGCACGTCAGGTCCGCCGCGTCATTTCCACTGCGTCGAGACGACGAAGCCGGCGGCGATGAAGCCGAACCCGACGACGATGTTCCAGTTGCCGATCGCGTCGAGCGGCAGCGTCCCCTCGGTCACGTAGAACACCACGATCCACGCGAGTCCGATCAGGAACATGGTCAGCATCAGTGGGGCCACCCAGCGGCGGCCGCCCGAACTGAGCGTGATCTCGGTCTTCTTCTCGGACGGCGGCGTGGGGGCGCTTCCGCGGTCCTTCTTGCGGATCCGTGACTTCGGCACGAGAGGTTCTCCTGTCGATGCGCTGCGTGACCGCGCTCCGGTGCCTCCCGGACGCGGCCGGGAAGTGGCTTTCTGCGATGGTCCGTTAGCGTAGTGCGTCCCGGTGGTGGAGGGAGACAGGGGTACGGTGACCAGATTCCGCTTCCGTCCTGTACGGCTGGCCACGCTCGGCGTCTTCGCACTCGCCGGGCTGATCTTCTGGATCAGTTTCAACACGGCGCAGGGCACGAACATCCGCAGCGATTCCTCCATGCTGCGGCTCTCCGACCTGATCCAGGAACGCAGCCGCACCAACGCCGAACTGGACTCCTCGGCCGCCGCCGTCCGCGAGCAGGTCGACGACCTCGCCCGTCGGGACAGCGGGACCAGCGGTTCCGAGAAGCGCGAGTTCGAGCAGCTCCAGGCCGACGCCGGCACCGAGAAGGTCTCCGGCTCGGGCCTCACCGTCACCCTCGACGACGCCCCGCCGAACGCCACGGCGCAGGTCCCCGGCGTCCCCGAGCCGCAGGCCAACGACCTCGTCATCCACCAGCAGGACCTGCAGGCCGTCGTCAACTCCCTGTGGAAGGGCGGCGCCGAGGGCATCAAGATCATGGACCAGCGGCTGATCTCGACCAGCGCGGTCCGCTGCGTCGGCAACACCCTGATCCTCCAGGGCCGCGTCTACTCGCCGCCCTACACGATCACCGCCGTGGGGGACCAGCAGAAGCTCCGCCGCGCCCTCGACACCTCGCCCGCGATCCAGAACTACATGCAGTACGTGGACGCGTACGGCCTCGGCTGGAAAGTCGACGGGCACAACGCGGTGACTCTTCCGGGGTACTCGGGCACAGTGGACCTCCACTACGCGAAGCCTGCTGAGTGAGCGAGGTCAACGAAGCCTGCTGAGTGGCGCCTTGGGGGGTGTCGGGTCGGGTGTCGGTGCGTGTTTCGGTGCGCGGGGTCGTGCGGACGTTCAGCGAGCTGTGCATCACGGGCGGGGTGCTGATCGTCCTCTTCGTCGTGTACTTCCTGTACTGGACGGGAGTTCAGGCCGACAGCGCGGGCGCCGGTGAGATCTCCCGGCTCCAGGACCGCTGGGCCTCCGGCTCGCTGACCCCGGGCACGTCCGATTCCGCCGACGCCCCCGACGAGGACGCCCCGGGCTCCTCCGGCGAGGGGCTCGCCGGCCCCGACGGCACCGGGCGGGACGACGCCGGGACGCGCTATCCGGACGGCGGTTCCTTCGCCGTGATGTACATCCCCCGCTTCGGGCGGGACTGGGCCAGGCCCGTGCTGGAGAACACCGAGAAGCAGACGCTCCGCAAGGGCCTCGGCCACTACGCGGAGACCGCCGCGCTCGGCGGGCGCGGCAACTTCGCCGTCGCCGGGCACCGCCGCACCTACGGCGACCCGTTCAAGGACTTCCCCCAACTGCGGCCGGGCGACGCCGTGGTGCTCTCCGACGGCCGCACCTGGTACACGTACCGGATCGACGACCGGCCGTACAAGACGGTGCCCTCCGACACCGGCGTCCTCGACCCCGTCCCCGACCCGCTGACGCCCTCCGCCGCGCCGTACCGCGACCCGGGGCGGTACCTCACGCTCACCACCTGCGAGCCCGAGTGGGGCAGCAGCCACCGGCTGATCGCCTGGGCGCACCTGGACGCCACCCAGCCCGTCGCGGAGGGCAGGCCGGACGTACTGGACGAGTAGTCCGACTCCGGCGACGGCCGGCGTGGCCGACCCGTACTCTGGAGGGCGCGCGCCAGGACGGCGCGGCGGAGGGAAAGGACGGCATCGCGGGATGTACGGCTGGATCTGGAGGCATCTGCCGGGCAACACGGCGGTGCGGGCGGTGATCTCGCTCGCGCTCGTCGCCGTCGTCGTGTTTCTGCTCTTCCAGTTCGTCTTCCCCTGGGCGGAGCCGCTCCTTCCGTTCAATGACGTCACCGTCGATGGCGGTGGAGCGGGGTCATGAGCGCACGCATTCTGGTCGTCGACAACTACGACAGCTTCGTCTTCAACCTCGTCCAGTACCTGTACCAGCTGGGTGCCGAGTGCGAGGTCGTGCGGAACGACGAGACCGAACTGGCCCACGCCGACGACGGGTTCGACGGCGTCCTGCTCTCCCCCGGCCCCGGCAACCCCGACACGGCCGGGGTCTGCGTCGACATGGTGCGGCACTGCGCGGAGCGCGGGGTTCCGCTGCTGGGCGTCTGCCTCGGCATGCAGTCGCTGGCGGCCGCGTACGGCGGCGCCGTCACCCGCGCCCCCGAGCTGCTGCACGGCAAGACCTCGCCGGTCGGCCACGACGGCACCGGCGTCTTCACCGACCTGCCCTCGCCCTTCACCGCGACGCGCTACCACTCGCTGGGCGTCGACCGCGCGGACGTCCCCGCCGAGCTGCGCGTGACGGCCTGGACGGACGCGGGGCTCGTGATGGGCCTGCGGCACCGTGAACTGCCCGTCGAGGGCGTGCAGTTCCACCCCGAGTCCGTGCTGACGGAGTGGGGTCACCGCATGCTCGCGAACTGGCTGACGGAGTGCGGCGACCCGGAGGCCGTCGAGCGCTCCGCCGGGCTCGCCGGCTTCCGCGCTCCCGCCGCCGAGGGGCAGGGAGGGGGCACCGCCCGGCGTCAGCCGGGGGAGGTCGTCGCGTGACGTCCCTCCGCCCGGAGCAGGAGGGAGCTCACGGGCCGGAGCCGTACGCCCGGAACGGCGCGTTCCAGGCCGCCGTCGACGCCCTCGCCGACCCCCTCAACGACCCGCTGCCGGGAGACGAGGGCGCGCAGGCCGCCCCGGACCCGGACCACGGCTCCCCCTGGTTCCGTCCGCAGCGCCGGAACCCCGCCAACGAGAACCCCGGCCCGCCGACTGCTGATCCGTACGGGGCGGGGGCTTACGGGGCGGGTGGGGCCGCGTCGGACGCGTACGGCTCGGGTGCGGCCGCGTCGGACCCGTACGCCTCGGACCCGTACGCCTCCGGCCTCGGCGACCCCGGCCCGTCGTACCCGGCTGCCCCGTACGCCGCCGCCCCGGAAGCACCCGTCCCGCACGCCCCGGCCCCGGACACCGCGAGCCCTCGCCCCTCCGGCGGTGCCGGATCGGCCCAACGTGGCGCGGGGCGGCAGAAGTTGGGGCCGCGGGAGTCCTGGCCGGAGGAGGGCGGCGCGGTGGGTGCCGCGGGCCCGGCGCCGACCGTCGGGCTCTCCGTGGGCCCGCTGCGGGAGCAGATCGCGCGGGAGCGGGAGTCCCGCGAAGCGGAGGCGGCGGCCGGGGAGCGGGCGGCCGGAGCGCCGATGCCCGGCCGGCAGGCGGACGCCGGGCGGACCGCCGCCGAGGCGGCCGCGGACGACGACCGGCTGACCGTGGGACTGCGGCGGCCGGAGCCCGAGGAGTTCGAGGGACGGGCGGCCCGCCGCCGTGCCGAGCGGGAGCGTGCCCGCCGGGGCGGCCGGGGAC
>NZ_JAASAH010000011.1 GCF_012726235.1 Streptomyces sp. HNM0574 | reverse complement strand
GACGCCGCCCCGTACTGGCACTTCGCCCGCGAGGCCAACGCACCCCGGAGCCTCGGGCGTGACGCCGCCCCGTACCGGAACCTCGGGCGTGACGCCGCCCCGTACTGGCACTTCGTCCGCGACGCCAACTCCCCCCGGAGCCCCGTCCGCGACGCCGCCCCGCTCCGGAACCTCGGGCGTGACGCCGTCCCGTACTGGCACTTCGTCCGCGACGCCAACGCACCCCGGAGCCCCGTCCGCGACGCCGCCCCGCTCCGGAACCTCGCCCGCAACGCCGTCCCGCACTGGCCCCTCGCCCGCGACCCCAACTCCCCCCGGACCCCCACCCGCAACCCCGCCCCGCTCCGTACCCACGCCCCCGACGCCACTCCACCCCGGACCGATCCCACCCGGATTCAAGGCCCCGACCCCAACCTCACCCGAAACCCAGCCCCACCCCCCAACTCCCTCCACCCTCAACCCCGTTCACCCCACCACCCCACGCCCTCTCCCCATCCAGCCCCGCCGCCGCAACACCCGCCCCCGACGCCCCCACCCCACCCAGGCACCTCCGCCCCCGACCGACGAGCCCCCACCCCCGGACACCACGCCCCCGAACCACACACCCCCCAACCCCCCACCCACCCAAGCCGAAGCGCCCCCGACCTCCCCACCCCCCTACACCCCCGTCCCCCAGGGCGAGTTCGATCCGCGGCGGTTGAGTGAGTTCCAGCTGGACGAGCTGGCGCAGCGGCTGATCGGGCGGATCACGCGGAAGCTGCGGACCGAACTGCGGCTCGACCGGGAGCGCACCGGACAACTGCGCGACCCGCGGCACTGACCGTCCCCGCTCCCGACTCCAGAAAGGCGTACGCGATGCCCAGCGATCCCGACCCGGCCTCCACCGTCTTCTTCACCCTGACCATCGACGGCGCGAGCCTGGGCTACTTCAACGGGTGCGAGGGGCTGTCCTCCTCGGTGGAGATCGAGCAGCGCCAGGAGGGCGGCAACAACGGGTTCGTGTGGCAGCTGCCGTCGCGGGTGACCTTCTCCACGATCCGGCTGACCCGGCCGCTGACCCCGGACACGACCAAGGTGGCGGCCTGGATCTCCTCCGTCACCACGGGGGTCACCCGGCCCACCGCGCAGATCGCCGCACTGCGCGCGGACGGCACCGAGGTGGCCCGCTGGGGCCTGATCGACGTGCTGCCGGTCAGCTGGCAGGGCCCCCGGCTCGACCCGTCGAGTCCGGGCGTGGCCACGGAGGTTCTGGAGATCACGCACCACGGCTTCACGGACTGAACCAGGAATCGAAGAACCGGGAACACGGCATCACACCAGCGAAGGAGCGGGACTCATGGCAGGCAGGGGCGGCAGAGGCTCCAGGGGCGGGGCGGGCAAGAGCCTGGTCCGGGCCTCGTTGGCGATTCACGAGCCGCCGATCGGGCAGAGCACCACCCCGGGCGCGCTGATCCGGAACTTCGCGTTCGACTTCAACCCGTCGCAGCTCGCGCTGAGCCGGCGCGCCCAGTGGAAGACCACCCCGACCGCGGCCGTACGGGACGGCGCCGTACCGGAGTTCATGGGTCCCGAGCCGCGCGAGATGACGGTGGAGATCTTCCTGGACTCCTCGGACCGGCCGAGCGGCAACGGCGTCATGAAGAAGGTGGAGTCCCTCTTCTCCTGCTGCGAGGTGACCCGCAAGAGCATCGCCGCGAAGCAGCCGTCGACGCCCTGGGTGGTCTTCCAGTGGGGCTCGTTCAAGACGGCCCGGTTCACCGCGTACGTCTCCTCCGTCGACGTGACCTACTCGCTGTTCGGCACGACGGGGGTGCCGATCCGGGCCACCTGCCAGGTGCGGCTGAACGAGATCCCGGCCAAGGCCAAGGGACAGAACCCGACGTCCGGCGCGCTGAACGCGGCCCGCGTGCACCGGCTCGTCGCGGGCGACTCGTTGCAGTCGCTGGCCTGGCGGGAGTACGGGGACGCCGCCGTGTGGCGGGCCATCGCGGAGGCCAACGGCATCGACGACCCCGCGCGGCTGCCCACCGGAGCGGAACTCGTCCTGCCGGCCGCCGAGGAAGTGGGGGAGCTGCGATGACCAAGGCGTCCTTCTCCAACGTCGTGCACGTGAAGCTGGGCGGCGCCAAGCTGCCCGACAAGGTCGCCGACGACCTCGTCGAGGCATGGGTCGACCTGGGCGCCGGCGTGCCGGGCGCGTTCCAGCTCACCTTCCGCGACCCGCACGGGCGGCTGCTGGGCGAGCAGAAGGTCAGGTTCGGCACCAAGGTGGTCGTCTCGCCGGTCGCGGACGGGCGGGGCGCGCAGACGCCGCTGCTCACCGGCGAGGTCACCGGAATGGAGAGCGAGTACGACGGGACCGGCACGTTCACCGTCATCCGCGGCTACGACAAGGGCCACCGGCTGATGCGGCAGCGCCGCGTCGCCGCGTACCGCAACCAGACCGCCTCGGACATCGCGCGGAAGCTGGCCCGGCAGAGCGGCATCCCGCTGGGCAGGATCACGCCGACGAAGACGGTGTACGAGTTCATCAGCCAGGCCAACGTCTCCGACTGGGACTTCCTCTCCCGCCTGGCCGACGAGAACGAACGCGTGATGTCCCTCGACGCGCGCGGCAGGTTCTGCTTCGTCACCCCCGACCCGGCCGCCAAGGCACCGCCGACCAGCACCGAGGGCGACAAGAGCGCCTTCGTGCTGCACGCGGGCAAGGACGTGCTGCGCTGCCGGGCCGCGATCTCGGCCGCCGACCAGATCGGCAAGGTCGAATCGCGCGGCTGGGACGTCACCACCAAGAAGGCGGTCACCGCCACCGCCACCGCGACCAGCACCCAGGGCGTCGCCATCGGCAAGAAGCCGGCCGAGGCCGCCAAGGCGTTCCGCGGGCAGAAACTCGTCGAGACGGGCGTGCCGTACGACAAGCAGGCCGAGGCGAAGAACGCCACCAACTCCCTTGCCGACGACGTGGCTTCCTCCTTCGCCGAACTGGAGGTCACCGTGCGCGGCAACCCGCAGCTGCGCCCCGGACTGCCGGTGACGCTGCGGGACGTGGGCGTCCCCTTCGAGGGCAAGTACACGGCCACCTCCGTCCGGCACGTCTTCGCCGACGACGCGCCCTACCAGACCTGGGTGACCGTCAGCGGCCGGCAGTGGCGCTCCCTGTACGGGCTGACCTCGGGCGGCGACGGGGGCGGCGCGGCGAAGCTGCCCAGCGTGGCCAACGCCCTGGTGACCGACGTCCAGGACCCGCTCAAGCAGGGCCGGGTGAAGCTCCGCTTCCCCTGGCTCGACGGCACCTACGTCAGCGACTGGACCCGCACCGTGCAGCTGGGCGGCACCGCGGGCGGCGGGATCTTCCCGCTCGACGTCGGCGACGAGGTGGTCGTCGCCTTCGACCGGGGGGCCCTGGACCACCCGTTCGTCATCGGCGGCCTCTACAACGGGCGCGACAAACCGACCCCGGTCAAGGACGTCCCGCTGCACGACGGCGTACGCAAGAAGGCCGCCCGGCACACCCTCTCCGACCGGCAGGGCAACCGGGTCGACCTGCTGAGCCAGGGCTCGCGCAGCCGCAAGCAGGGCGTACGCGTCGCCAGCGGCGACGACAAGCTCACCGTCAACCTGGACCGCACCAAGACGGAGATCACCGTGACCAGCAAGGGAGCGGTCCGGATCAAGGGCAGCGGCGCGGTGTCCGTGGACGCCGGAACCCGGCTCGACCTGCGGGGCAGACAGGCCGTCACCATCCGCAGCGGCGGCCCGCTCACGCTCCAGGGCCAGGGCGCGGTGAACCTCGGCTCGCTCGGCGGCCTCGTCAACGTGAACGCGGCCGGGGCGCTGAGCCTGCGAGCCGCGGCCGCCGCGTCCCTCGCCGCCGGAGGCGCCGCCACGGTCAACGCGGGCGGCACGGTGCAGATCCAGGCCGCCGCCAACCTGGGCCTGCGCGCGGCCACCCACCTGATCAACGGCGTGGTCCTGGTCAACAACAAGCCGTATCCGATCCCGTGACGGCGCGGCGGCACGTCGGGAGAAGGGGAGGGGGCCACTGATGGCCGAACAGTTCGTCGGGTCCGGCTGGGGGTTCCCGCTGCGCATCGGGCCCACCGGCGGCATCGCCCTGGTCAGCGGGGAGCTGGAGATCGAGGAGGCGATCCGCCTCGTGCTCGGCACCGCGCCGGGGGAGCGGCCGCAGCGCCCCGAATTCGGCTGCGCCATCCACGACCTGGTCTTCGCACCGGTCAACGAGGCCACCGCGGGACGCATCCAGCACGAGGTGTACGCGGCCCTCGACCGCTGGGAGCCCCGCGTCGAGGTCAACGACGTCGAGGTGACCGCGGGCGGCGATCTGAGCGTGCTCTACATCGACGTGCGCTACGCGATCCGCGGCACCAACAACCCGCGCAGCCTGGTGTTCCCGTTCTACGTCATCCCCTCCCACGACGAGCCGGACGGCACCGGCGCGGACGACACGAACGCGGGACCAGCGGGCACCTCTGTGGAAAGCGAGAGCGAAGACTGATGGCACTGCCCTCCCCGAACCTCGACGACCGCCGCTTCCAGCAGTTCGTCGACGACGCCAAGCGCTACATCCAGCAGCGCGCGCCGGAGTGGACCGACCACAACGTCTCCGACCCCGGCATCACCCTCGTCGAGACCGTCGCGCACATGGCCGACCAGATCGTCTACCGGCTCAACCGGGTGCCGGAGAAGAACCACCTGGCCTTCCTCGACCTGATCGGCATCACCCTCTTCCCGCCCTCGGCCGCCCGCACCGACGTCACGTTCTGGCTGTCCGCGCCGCAGGAGGAGGCGGTGCTGCTGCCCGTCGGGACCGAGGTCGCCACCCTGCGCACGGAGAGCGAGGAGGCGGTGGTCTTCGCCACCGAGCGTGAACTCACCGTCGTCTCCTGCGAGTTGCGGCACCTGATGGTGCACCACCAGGACGGCCCGGTCACCGACCGGACCACCGACCTGGCCGAGGGCCGGGACCTGATGTGCTTCGCCGAGGCGCCCCGGCCCGGCGACTGCCTGCTGTTCGGGCTGAGCGCCGCCGTCCCGCACTGCGCGATCGCGCTGGAACTCGACAGCCGCGTCGACGGCGTCGGCGTCGACCCGCGCCAGCCGCCGCTGGTCTGGGAGGCGTGGACGGAGGACGGCTGGGCCGCCTGCGAGGTCGACCGGGACGGCACCGGAGGACTCAACCGTCCCGGCGAGGTGATCCTGCACGTCCCCGGCGGCCACGCCCTCTCCCGCACCGGCGGACAGCAGGCGGGCTGGGTCCGCTGCCGCGTCACCGAACCCCGCTCCGGGCAGCCGTTCTACACCGCGTCGCCGACCGTACGGTCCGCCGAGGCGTGCACGCTCGGCGGCACCACCCGGGCCGTGCACGCCGAGCCCGTACGGGACGAGCCGCTGGGCGAGGCCACCGGGCTGCCGGGCCAGCGGCTCCGGCTCGCGCACGCGCCCGTCGTCGGCGACGACCCGCCGGTGCTGCTCCAGAGTTCCGAGGGCGAGGGCTGGCAGGACTGGCAGGTCGTCCCGCACTTCGCCGCCTCGGGCCCCGGCGACCGGCACATCACCCTGGACGCGGCCACCGGCGAGATCGCCTTCGGCCCGTCCGTCCGCGAACCCGACGGCTCGCTGCGGCAGTTCGGGGCGCTCCCGGCCAAGGGCGCCGTGCTCCGCGCCCGCCGCTACCGGATCGGCGGCGGCCGCGCCGGCAACGTCGCCCGCGGCGCCGTGCAGGTGCTGCGGGACTCCGTCCCGTACGTCTCCGAGGTCGTCAACCGGGAGGCGGCGCGCGGCGGGGTCGACGGCGAGACCGTCGAGGAGGCCAAGACCCGCGCCCCGGTCACCCTGCGCGCCCAGGAACGCGCCGTCACCCTCCGCGACTACGAGGAACTCGCCCGCCGCGCCGCACCGGAGACGGCCCGCATCACCTGCCTGGAGGGCGAGGAGAACGAGCACGGGGCCTACGCGGTCCGGGTGCTGGTGGTGCCGCAGGCGGTGCCCGACCCCGGCGGGCGGCTCCGCTTCGAGCAACTCGTCCCCGGCGAGGCCCTGTTGAAGCGCATCACCCGGCACCTGGACGAGCGGCGGCTCATCGGCACCCGGGTCGCGGTCGGCCCGCCGTACTACCAGGGCGTCACCGTCGTCGCCACCGTGCACGCCTTCCCCGGCGTCGACACCGACCGGGTACGGCGCCGGGCGCACGACGCGCTCTACCGCCATCTCGACGCGCTGACCGGCGGCGCGGAGGGCACCGGCTGGCCGTTCGGGCGCCGGGTGCAGGCGGGCGAGCTGCACGCCGTGCTCCAGCGCGTCCCCGGCGTCGAACTCGTCGACCAGGTACGGCTGCACCCCGCCGACCCGCTGACCGGCAAACGCGGCGACCCCACCGACCGCATCGACCTCGAACCCCCGGCCCTGGTCTTCTCCTACGACCACCGGGTCCGCGTGATCGGGGACGGCGCGTGAGGGGGCCCGTCGACGGCCTGGGATCCTCCTCGCCGCTCGGCCTGATGCTGCCCGCGATCTTCGCCGACGACCGTCTCGCGCAGCAGTTCGTGGCCGGGCTCGACGAGACCGTCGCGCCCCTGCTCAACGTCCTGGACTGCCTGGACTCCTACTTCACACCCGCCCTCGCCCCGCAGGACTTCACCCGCTGGCTCGGCGGCTGGGTCGGCGCCGAGACCGACGGCACCGAGCCCGAGCAGCGGCTGCGCGCGGCCGTCGCGGCCGCCGCCCATCTGCACCGCATCCGCGGCACCCGCCGCGGCCTGTCCGAGACGGTACGGCTCGCCTTCGGCGTGGCACCCGAGATCACCGAGAGCGGGGCCGCCGCCTGGAGCGTGCGGCCGCGCGGCGCGATCCCGGGCGAACGCCGCCCCGGCCTGCACGTCGCCCTGCGCCTTCCCGACCCGACCCCGGCGGACGAGCACCGTCTCGACACCCTCGTGGCCGCCGCCCGCCCGGCCCACATGCCGTACACGGTCCAGGTGACCGCCGCAGAAGGGAGCACCGAACGATGAGCAGCCAGACCTCCGGCACCGGGCCCGGGAGGGGCCCGTCCGGACCCGGCGGCGCCCTGAACTGCCCCGAGTGCGGCGTACGGGCGGAGCCCGGCCAGTCCTTCTGCGACTCCTGCGGCGCGGTGCTCGGCTGGACGAGCGCCGGCACGGCCGGCATCGCCGAACTCGCCGAGGCGGAGGGGCCGCAGCGGACACCGGGCGGGGCCGCCGGGCCCCCGGAACCGTCCGGGCCCGCCGGAAACCCGGAGCCGGACGGTGAGCCGGGCCGTCCCGGGACGCCGCCGGTCCCGCCCGAAGCCGGACCGGGGGACGCCGCCGGAGCGCCCCTCGGGCCACCGGCCGGACCCCTCGACGCGCCGGGCTCCCAGCCCCCGGAGCCGGCCCCGCCCGCGGACCGGGCCCCGCAAGCACCCCCGCGGCAGGCCCCGCCCGCGCACCCGGACGACACGGCGGCCCGGGCCCGCTCCCTGCTGGTGCCTGTCGAGGAGCCCGACCCGCCGCAGGCGCCGCAGCCGTCCGTGGCCCCCGTGCTGCCGGGCCGCCCGGACGCGGACCGGCCCCAAGTCCGCGCCCCGGCAGGGGAGTCGGGGGAGCGCGGCGGGACGCCCTGCCCCTGGTGCGCCACTCCCAACCGGCCCGACCGGCACTTCTGCGGCCGCTGCGCGATGCCGATGACCCGCCGCGAGGAGGCCCCGCCCGAGGCCCCGCTGCCCTGGTGGCGCCGCCTCTTCGGACGCGACGGACGGGAGACGCCGTGGGCGGGCGACCGGCCGCGGCTGCGCCGGGGCTTCGGCCGGGTGCTGAACTGGGTGGTCGGCGTCCTCGTCCTGGCGCTGGTGGCGGTCGCGGTGCTCAACGCCCCCGCCGCGTATCACGCGGTGCGCGACCACTTCGCCAAGCGGGCGCCGGTCCAGCCGAATTCGGTCGCGGCCTCGCGCTCCTACTCGGGGCACGATCCGCAGCTCCTCTTCGACAAGCGCAACGACACCTGGTGGGGCCCGGGCGTGACCAAGTCGGCCGAGGGGGAGTGGGTCGAGGCGCACTTCGACCGGCCCCCGAGGCTGCTCGACGTCATCATCACGCCCGGCACCTCGGCCAAGGCCGACGAACTGTCCAAGTCGGCCCTGCCGCAGGAGGTGGAGGCGACCGTCACCAAGGCCGACGGCAAGAAGGAGACCCACCGGCTCACCCTCGACCAGGCGGCGGGCGGCCAGCTCCGCTCCTTCCAGGTCGGCTCCGCCAGCGCGGTACGGCTCACCGTGCGCTCCTCCTACGGTGCTACCGACAACAAGCAACTGGCGATAGCCGAGGTCGAGTTCTTCGGGCCGTCGAGCGGCAGCAGTTCATAGGAGCGGACGGCCGGTGCTCCTCCCCGTACGACCACGGTGCCCATGCACGACAATTGACGGGGCGTCAGGTGTCTCCGTAGCGTCGTCCGGCATGACACTTCCGGCGTACGACCTCACCGGCCGCACCGCCCTGGTCACCGGCGCGGCCGGCGGCATCGGACGGGCCACCGCGCAGCTGCTCGCCCGGGCCGGTGCCGCCGTGCACTGCGTGGACCGGGACGCCGAGGGCGTCGAGGAGACGGCCGCGCTCGTCACGGCGGACGGCGGCACGGCCCACCCGCGCACCACCGACGTGACCGACCCGGCGGCCGTACGGGACGCCGTCGAGGCGGCCGCCCGCACCGGGGGCGCGCTGCACATCGCCGCCGCCGTCGCCGGGATCATGCACCGCAGCACCGTCCTGGAGACCGAGGAGGCGGACCTGGACCGGGTGCTGGACGTCAACTTCAAGGGCGTGCTGCGCACGTGCCAGGCCGCCGCGCGCAGCATGATCGGGACGGGCACCCGGGGCAGCATCGTCACCATGGCCTCCGGCGCCGTCGACGCGGCCGCCCCCGGCCTGCTCTGCTACAGCGCGGCCAAGGCCGCCGTCGTCCAGCTCACCCGCACCCTCGCCACCGAGGCCGGCGCGCACGGCATCCGCGTCAACTGCGTCGCCCCCGGCTGGATCCGCACGCCCATGACCGAGCGGAACAGCGCCGACGAGCAGCGGCAGACCGAAGCCGCGATGGCCCGGACGTCCCCGCTCGGCCGGGTCGGCGAACCGGAGGAGATCGCCCAGGCCGTCCTGCACTTCGCCACCGACGCCTCCGCGTTCACCACCGGCCAGATCCTCCGCCCCAACGGCGGCGTGGCCATGCCCTGGTGACCCACCGGGCCCCGGGGGCGCCCGCGGTGCGCAGACGCCCCCGGACCCGCGATGATCGGGGGATGCGTGCTGCCCGCCTCATCCGGATGGCCCTCCTGGTCCAGTCGAACCCCGGCCTGACCGCCACCGCCCTCGCCCGTGAGCTGGAGGTCTCGGAGCGGACCGTGATCCGGGACGCGCAGGCGCTGCAGGAGGCCGGCGTCCCGGTCCGCTCCGAGCTCGGCCGGACGGGCGGCTACCACCTGGCCCCGGGCTACCGGACCCGGCTGACGACGCTGCACCCCACCGAGGCCGAGACGCTCTACCTCTCGGGACTGCCCACGGCCCTCCGCGACCTCGGGCTGTCGGACGCGGCGAGCACCGCCCGGCTGAAGCTGTCGGCCACGCTCCTGCCGTCCCTGCGCGCGGTGGCGGAGTCCTCGGTACGCCGCTTCCACCTCGACGCCCCCGGCTGGTTCCGCGAACCGACGGCCCCCGAGCTGCTGCCCGAACTGGCCCGCGCGGTGTGGGCGGACCGTACCGTCGAGCTGACCTACGCGCGGCCGCCCCGGGACGGCACGCCGCCCCGCGCCGTGACCCGGCTGCTGGATCCGCACGGCCTCGTCCTGAAGGCGGGCGTCTGGTACGTCGTCGGCCGCGTCCCGGAGCGGCGGGCAGCCGGGGACCCGGCCTGGCGCACCTACCGCGTGGACCGCGTCACGGCCCTCGACCCGGCACCCGGCGCCGACGGGCCCTTCACCCGGGACCCGTCCTTCGACCTGGCCGCGTACTGGGAGGAGACCGCCGCGGACTTCGCCCGGGCCCTGCTGCGCACGGCCGTGACCGTACGGCTCACCGCACGCGGACTCCGCCGGCTGCCCGCGGTGACGGACCGGGCCGGCGCCGACGAGGCACTGGCCCACGTACCCGCGCCGGACGCCGACGGGCGCGTCACCCTGCGACTTCCGGTGGAGTCGGAGGACGTCGCCTTCGATCAGCTGTCCCGGCTGGGCGCGGACGTGGAAGTGCTGGCCCCGCCGGCCCTGCGTACCCGCTTCCGCGAGCACGCGAGGGCCCTCACCGCCCTGTACGGGACGGAGCCGGCGGACGATCAGCGGTAGTCCTCCGCCGCGTAGTCCTTTCCGCCGACGACGACCTCCTCGTAGTACCTCCAGAAGTCCGGCCGGCTGCCGTCCACGTCCCGCACGCCGTAGACCTGCGCCAGCTCCGCGCTGGAGGTCGACCTGCCGGCCCACCGGCCGGCCCGGTCCGGGTCGGCGGCCAGCGCGGCGACCGCGCGGGCGAGGTAGTGCGGCGACTCGGCGAGGGCGAAGGCCGGTTCCTGTGCGACGGCGTCGCGCCAGTTCTCCTCCCGTACGCCGAAGTGGGCGAGCATCTGCTCCGAGCGCAGGAAGCCCGGGGTGACGGCGACGGCGGTGCCCCCGTACTCCGCCAGTTCCTGGCTCAGCCCGAAGGCGATCCGGATCGGGGCGTTCTTGGCGAGGTCGTAGTAGAGGTTCTCGCGGTAGCGACGGTTGAACTCCGCCGTACCGTCGGTGACTTCGATGTGCAGCGGACCCTCGGAGCGGATCAGCAGCGGGAGCGCGAGCGCCGCGGTGATCACGTGCGAGCGGACCCCGAGCTCCAGGATGCGCAGCCCGTCGGCGAGCGGCGTCTCCCAGCTCTTCTTGCCGAAGACCGAGTCCACGAGCAGGTGCTCGCCGCCCCACAGGTCGTTGACGAGAATGTCGAGCCGTCCCTGCTCGCGGTCGATCCGCTCCACGAGACCGCGTACCTGATCCTCCTGGAGATGGTCCGTGGGGACGGCGACGCCGACGCCGCCCGCCGCCGTGACCAACTCCGCGGTCTCCTCGATGGTTTCCGTGCTCCGTCCGACCTCGCTGACTCCTGCGCGGGTCGTACGCCCGGTGACGTACACGGTGGCGCCGGCGCGGCCGAGCTCGACGGCCAGCGCCCGTCCGGCCCCGCGCGTGGCCCCGGCGACGAGAGCGATCCGCCCGGCGAGCGGGCCTGCCTGACCGGGGTGCTGAGCGTGCTGTTCCTTGTCCATACCACCACGGTGCACGCCAAGGGTGACAACCTGCGTCACCCTTTTTCCGGCACCCGAACCGGCCGCGGAATCTCACCCCGAGGCGAACACCCTGCGCCGGTAGCGCCGCGCGGCGACCGGGCCGAGCCGGGACATCACCGCGAAGACGGGGGCGCCGGCGGCTTCCCGGAGGAGGGCGCGCTCCTCGTCCGTGGCCTCCTGCAAGAGCATCCCGAACAGCACGGGCAAGCTTCCGCGCGGCATGGTGCCCAGGGCCTTGCTGCCGACCTCGGCCCACTCCCCGGCGGTCAGGTGCCGGTCGATGAGCGGGAGCAACTGCGCCTCCTCGGCGGCGAGATGCTCGCCGAGCGGCGGCAGCAGCCCGTCGACGGTGCCGGCCAGCGCCTCGCGGTCCGCCGCCGTCGCCGTGCTCCGCCAGCGGGCGGTGCGCTGCTCCGTCTCGGTCAGCGCCGCGTCGACCGTCCGGTGCTGGGAGCGCATCAGGTCGACCAGGGGCGCCACGTCCTCCGGGCCCCGGCTCGCCAGCTTGGGCCAGCAGTGCTCGTCCTCGCTGCGGTGGTGCACGTGCAGCAGGCCGACCACCAGGTCGACGTGCTCGGCGACGGTCCGGGCGCGCGCCCGGTCGTCCGCCGCCACACCGCGGATCAGCGCGGGCAGCGCGCCGAACTCGCGCCGGAACATGGTGTGGACCGCGAACATGTCCCTGCTGTCCGCGGGCCGCGGGTGCTGCTCCGTCATGCTGTCCCCCTGTGTCCTGGCGTTCCGTAACCTGTGATCATGGCGAACACCCGTTACCCGGCATACGAGTTGCGCACCGCGGGCCCCGAGGACGAGAAGTCCATCGAGGCCGTAGACAGTTCCTTCACTACCGGAACCGTCTTCCGGGTGGAGGCCACGGACGCGGGATTCACCCTCACGGAGGTCCCGGTGGACCCGCCCCTGACCAAGGTCTTCCCGGAGGAGGAGCCGGGGGAGGGGGAGGGGGACGACGACGGGGACACCGCCGTGTTCGTCGCCCTCGACCCGGAGGAGGGACGCGTCGCCGGGTTCATCTCCCTGACGTACGCGGCGTGGAACCGGCGGGTGACCGTCGAGGACATCGAGGTGGCGCCGGAGCACCGGGGCCGGGGCGTGGGCCGGGCGCTGCTGGACCGTGCGGTGGAGTTCGGGCGGGAGCGGGAGGCGGGGCATCTCTGGCTGGAGGTCTCCAGCGTCAACGCCCCCGCGATCCGCGCCTACCGGCGGATGGGCTTCGCCTTCTGCGGGCTGGACACCAGCCTCTACCTCGGCACCGGATCCGAGGGCGAGCAGGCACTCTTCATGAGCAGGCCCTGCCCCTGAGCAGGGACGGGCGCCCGCCCGGCCGCGCGGGGCCGGGCGGGCGGGGGATCAGCGCGCGTCCGCGAACGGGTAGTCGGTGTACCCGAGCGCGCCCTCCGCGTAATAGGTCTCGGGGTTACGGGTGTTGAACGGCGTG
Organism: Streptomyces sp. HNM0574; assembly: GCF_012726235.1. Classification (GTDB taxonomy): domain Bacteria; phylum Actinomycetota; class Actinomycetes; order Streptomycetales; family Streptomycetaceae; genus Streptomyces. Next base: position 200,417 of record NZ_JAASAH010000011.1, on the reverse strand, counting down.
CCCGAGGCGAGACGCTCGGCCAGGTCCGGCGTGGCGATGTAGTCCTCGCCCCAGGCGACGGCGTCGGCGACACCCTCGGAGACAAGCCGGCGCGCGGACTCCGGCGTCATCTCCTCGTTGGCGATGACCGGGCCGCCGAACGCCTCCTTGATGTGCGGGAGCAGGCTGTCCTCCCCCTCGTACTCCCGGAGGCAGAGGAACGCCACGTCACGCCTGCCGAGCTCCTCGGCGACGTGCAGGAACAGCGACTTGGGGTCGCTGTCGCCCATGCTGTGCTGGTCACCGCGCGGCGCCAGGTGCACGCCGACCCGCTCCCCGCCCCACACGGACGCCACCGCGTCCGTGATCTCCAGCAGGAACCGGGCGCGGTTCTCGACGGTGCCGCCGTACTCGTCGGTGCGGTGGTTGGAGGCGTCCTGGAGGAACGAGTCGATGAGGTACCCGTTCGCGGCGTGCAGCTCGACGCCGTCGAACCCGGCGCGCTTGGCGTTCTCGGCGCCGCGCCGGAACTCCTCGACCACGCCCGCTATCTCCTCCGTCTCCAGTGCGCGCGGCACCGGGTGCTGGCGCTTCGGACGCAGCAGCCGCACGTGCCCCTCGGCGGCCACCGCGCTGGGCGCGAGCGGCAGTTCGCCGCCCAGGTACACCGGGTCGGAGATGCGGCCGACGTGCCACAGCTGCAGGAAGATCCGGCCGCCCTTGGCGTGCACCGTCTCGGTGACCTGCTTCCACGCCTCGGTCTGCTCGTCGTTCCAGATGCCCGGCGTGTTCGGGTACCCGATGGCCATCGGGGAGACGGAGGTGGCCTCGCTGATGATCAGGCCCGCCCCGGAGCGCTGCCCGTAGTACTCGGCCATCAGCGCGTTCGGCACCCGGCCCTCACTCGCGCGGGACCGGGTCAGCGGCGCCATCACGGCGCGGTTCGGCAGGGTCAGGGCCCCGAGATTGAGCGGCTGGGACAGCGGCGACATGCCAACTCCTTGCTGTACTGCGTACATCTTTCAGGCAGTTCAACAATCGCCACGGTCCGGTATTCCACCTACGGGCAGTCAGATCTGAGGGGGCGGATTCCGGCCGGGGTGGGACGGATTCCTCGTCGAAGTTACCGAGGCGTATCGGTACGGCCCGACTGCGTTTACCTTGACGGGATCATCTGTGCGACGAGCGACGACGAAGGGTCAGGGTTCAGGGGATGCGGGATCAGGGAATCAGCAGGCGCGCGATGCTGGCGGGCGTCGGCGGCGTGGGTACGGCGGCCGCCTTCGGCGCGTTCGGAGGGCAGGCGGTGGCGGCCGAGAACGGCGTGACCAAGTTCCCGGTACCCGACAAGCCGGAGCTGAAGGTACTGCTCACGGGCGACGCGGGCACGGGCACGCGGGAGCAGTACGCGGTCGCGGCCGCCGCGCGGAAGCTGTGCCGGGACCGGGGCGTCGACCTCGCCGTCGGCCTGGGCGACAACATCTACGAGAACGGCCCGGAAGACGTGATGGACGACGAGTTCATCTCGAAGTTCGAGGCGCCGAACGAGGGCATCGACGTCCCCTGGCTGATGGTCCTCGGCAACCACGACACCAGCGGCATCTTCCCCGGCAGCGGCGGCCGTCCCACCCGGGGCGACCACGAGGTGGAGTACCACCAGCACTCGGCCCGCTGGTACATGCCCTCCAGGTACTACTCCGTGGCGATACCGCAGAAGGACCCCGTCGTCGAGTTCTTCGGCATCGACACCACGCCGCTGTCCTCGTACGTCCTCCAGACCGACCCCGAGTACCACTGGGACGGACCGTTCGCGCGCCGGCAGCGGGACTGGCTGGCGGAGTCGCTGGCCGCCTCCCGCGCCCGCTGGAAGTTCGTCTTCGCCCACCACCCACTGCGCAACAACGGCACGCACGGCAACGCGGGCAACTACGAGGGCATCAGCTGCGGCGACTACATGAGCGGCAAACACGTCAAGAAGCTGTACGAGGAAGTGGTCTGCGGGAAGGCCGAGTTCCTGCTCGCCGGGCACGACCACACCCTCCAGATCCTGGACACCGCCGACGAGTACCGGGGCACCCAGCAGATCGTCTGCGGCGCCGCCGGGAAGAAGAAGGGCAAGTCCGCCACCCCGGAGAACAAGGCGTTCTGGGAGGCGTACGACACGCTCGGCTTCATGATGCTCTCGATCGACGCGGGCCGGGTCGTCACGGACGCGTACACCGTCGACGCGGACACCTCCGCGTACACGCACGCCTACCGTCACGTCCGCACGGACAGCCTCACCGACTGACCCCTCCCGGCGCCGCCCCGGCCCGACGGGCGGCGCCCACGGGGGAGTTCGGGCCCCGGCGGGCTACGTGGTGTCGTCCCTGCGGCGGACCAGTTCGGTGATCCAGACGGGCGCGTACGGGGACGTGCAGCCGGGGGACGTCGGGTAGTCCTTGAGTACCCCCAGGCGCTCGCCGATGGCGAGTGCGCGGGCGCGGTGCTCCGGGTGTTCGATCCCGATCCGGGCCAGGCAGTGGTTCATGGACCACTGCAGGCGATCGGGCGCCTCCTTCATCTCCGCCTCGACGACGTCGAGCAGGCCCGCGAGGTCGAGCCCCTCGGGCCGCTTCGCCACGCGTTCCGCCGTCAGTTCCCAGCCGGCGCTCGCGACCACCAGGTCCGGGTCCGCCGTCCAGGCGAGCCGCAGCTCCTCGGCGTGCGGGCTCTTCCGCACCACCTGGCTCAGCAGCCAGTCGTGCACCTTCGGCGTGCCCGCCTCGCGCAGCATCGCGTCCAGCTCGTCCCGCGTGAACGCCTTCGGGCGGCAGATCAGCAGCGCCAGCAGCCGCGCGGCGGAATCGCCCGTGGCCCACAGCTGCCGCGCGAGGTCCTGCTGGGTCTTCAACCGCCTGGCGAGCGCGCGCAGTTCGCCGAGCTTCACCCCGTGGTCGTCCCCGTGCCGCGCGTTCACGGCGCGGACCTTCGGGTCCTCCAGCTCCGCCAGCTCGGCCGTCACCTCGGCCACCGTCTTCCCGGCCACGTCGGCCTCCGTCCCTCGGGTGCGTACGCGCGAACCCGCTGGTGTCCGCGCGGGAGGCAGCCTACGAGGGGCGGGGGCCGACTCCCGGGAGCGCCGGGGCGGGTGGTGCGGGCGGGGCGCGGCGAAGTGCCGAAGTCGTCGGAGCGCGCGGGCTCTTGGGCGATCTTTCCCCGAACGTCCCCTGCGCGGCGTGCAAGTGGGTGTCCGCTCCAGGAATCGCGCATTAACGTAGAGAGCGTTCCATTTTTTTGTCGAGGACGACGGAGCGGCGCAGGTGGCGGGAGCGAAGCAGGAACGTGCGGTGCGCACTCGGGCGGCTCTTGTCCAGGCGGGTGCCCGGGCATTCGGCGAGCTGGGGTTCGTCGGAGCGAGCGTTCAGAAGATCACGAAGGACGCCGGGGTCACTCTCGGGGCGATGTACTTCCACTTCGCTTCCAAGGAGGACCTGGCCCGCGAGATCATCCGCAGTCAGCCGGGGCGCCTCACCCTGGGCCACGGTTCGGCCGGGCTTCAGCGGGCCGTGGACATCACCCTCCACTGGGCGTCCCAACTCCTGGAGGACCCGATCCTGTTGGCCGGTGCCCGGCTGGTGATGGACCAGGAGTACTTCATCACCCCGGAGGAGGAGAGCTCGCACCACCAGTGGGCGGAGGTCGTCATCCCCACGCTCCGCGACGCCCAGCGGAACGGCGAACTGCGCGCGGACGTCGACGTGGACGCCCTGGCCCGCCTCATAGTGAACGGCTGCACGGGCGCGCAGATGCACGCCCAGCTCTCCTCGAGGCGCATCGACCTCGTCGACCGCGTGGCCGAGATGTGGCGCCTGCTGCTCCCCCTCGTCACCCCCGACGGCGCCCCGCGCATCACCCTCCAGGCGGAGAGCCCCACCGCGGGTGACAACGGCACCCTTCCCGGCCCCCGGGCTGAACCCGCGGGGGCGGCCGAGAACTGAGTGGGCGGGCGTACTCCTGAGGGGAAGGCGTACAGCCTGACCGGTGGCGTACGTCTGAGGTACAGGTGCGCGCCCCGGCCGGTGTTGTACGCCTGGAGGTCCAGCCGCTGCCTCGACTGGTGTTGTACGCCTGCGGTCCAGGCGGACGCTGGACCCCGGACGTGCGCCTCAGGTACAGCCGTACGTCCGGACCCTGGGAGTACCCCTGAGGTCCAGCGTCCGCTTGGACTCCGGGTGTACGCCTGAGTGCGAGGCGTCCGCTTGGACTCCGGGTGTACGCCTGAGCGCCAGGCGATGCGTGGCCCTCGGGCCTACGCCTGAGTGCCAGAGGTTCGCCCAGCCCCCGGGCGTACGCCGAAAGTTGGCATCGCGGAGGTGGTTCCGCGTCAAGGGTGGACCCGCGCGGGGTACGGCCGCGCGGGTTCGGGGGTCCGGGGCGGCTCGGGGCGGGGGAGCCCCGAGCCGGGCGGGCCGTGGTGCGGGTGCGGCGGGGAATCTACTGCTCCCGTGGGGGAGTCGGGTCCGCGCGCAGCCCTGCCAGGACGATCTGCCACACGGGATCCGCGACGGCCTCGGGGGACCCGGAGCGCTCGGGGGGCTCCGGGTGCCCTGGGGTCTCACCGCTCCCGCCTGCCCGGTGGGCGCCGTCCGCACCGTCGCCGTCGCCGTCGTCCTCGGACAGAGCCAGCGCCGCTCCGGCGATCAGGCGCTCCGTGATGTGCAGGGCCGTCTCCGCGTCGCAGGTCAACCGGCCCTGGGCAGCGGCCTGTTCGAGCAGTGCGCGCATCGTGGGGAGCCATGCCTCGTGCCATCCGGCCGCCGTGGTCGTGCCCTCGCCGGTGAGGCGTATCGCGGCGCGGACGGCGGCGTTGTGCTGGACCAGGCGTGTGAGGCGGCAGACGAGTTCCGTCGCGGCGGCGAGCGGGTCCTCCGGTTCGCCGGCGAAGCGTTCCGCCTCCGCCTCCGCCAGCTCGGTCGCGATGGTCTGGATGCTGAGGGCCAGCTTGGCCTTCGAGGGGAAGTGGAACGTGAGAGCGCCGGAGGACACTCCCGCGTACCGGCTGATGGTGTTCGTGCAGGCGCCGTAGTAGCCGTACTTGGCGAACTGTCCGGCTGCCGACCGCAACAGGCTCGCGCGCGTCTGCGCGGCCCGTCCCTGAATGACCATGGTGTCACCGTTCCTTCGTCTCCGGGACCCGACGTCTGCGGGGTCCGACCCGGTACCGGCCTGCCACGCACGCGCGTCGGCCCTCCGGCTCCGTCGTGCGGGCCGGGGGACGGGTGACGTGCGGGCGGAAAAAATAGCGAGCGATCACTATCTTTGCCGTCCGATCCCCGCTGAAACCTCGCGTCCACGGTGTGTCCATTGACACGTGGGGCCGTTCAATGCCCTTGGGGCGGCGGTGAGTTGGAGCCGGGTACGCAAAAGGGGCCGGTGTGACGGCCGTTGCGGGTGAACGGGGTGTGAAGTCCCGCCGGAGGATGGGCGGATCTCGTGCCGTGCGCGATTCTGTGGGCGGAGGGCTCTGGCGCGACAGGGTTTGGCCGGTTCATGATCAGGGCTTGCGCACCACTTACCTTGCACGTAACTAATTGATCATGAAACTGTTCAATCGCAGCTCGCCACCCCGACGCCCCGAGGCGAACGCCCCTGCGACGGCCCCCGGCCCCGCACCGGGCCACGACCGCGCCCCCGCCTCCGCGGTCCGGCCCGACCCCGCACTGGAAGCCCTCACCGGTGAGTGGATCATCGACTCGGCGCACAGCAGGATCGGCTTCTCCGTCCGGCACGCCATGGTCACGACCGTGCGCGGCGCCTTCGCCGAGTACGAGAGCCGCCTCTACTTCGACGGCCGGGACCCCTCCCGCTCCCAGGCCCGGATCGCCATGTCCACCGCGAGCGTGCGGACCGGCGAGGAGCAGCGCGACGCGCACCTCGCCGGACGCGACTTCCTGGACGCCGCGAAGTACCCGCGCATGACCTTCGTCAGCACCGCCGTCGAACTCGCGGGCCCCGACGTCTACCGGATGACCGGCGACCTCACCATCCGGGACGTCACCCGCCCCGTCGTGCTGGAGCTCACCTACATCGGGTACGTCACCGACCCGTTCGGCTACGAGCGCGTCGGCTTCGACGGGACGACCACCATCAACCGCTCCGAGTGGGGTCTGACCTACAACGCCCGGCTGGCCCAGGGCGGTTCGATGGTCAGCGAGACCGTCCGCCTGCAGTTCGACATCGCCGCCATCCGCACGGCCCCCGGCGCCTGAGCCCTCCCCGGGGCCGCACACCCGTCACGCCCGCGCCCGCCCCTGCCGCACCCCCCTGCGGCGGCAGGGGCGCGGCGTGGGCGGCCCGCGGTCCCCGGAACCCCCGGGATCAGCCCGGCTTGCGGGCCAGGGCGCCGTACATGGCGATGTCCGCGTCCCGTACCGGCTCGTCGTCCGGGCCGGGGCGCCACTTGTGGACCTGGACGACGCCCGGGTCGACGAGTTCCAGCCCGTCGAAGAAGGCCGTGGCCTCCGCGTGCGTGCGCAGCACCATGGGCATGCCCTCGGCCGCGTACCGCTCGGCGACGCGGCCGACCTCCTCGGGCGCGAAGTCGGCGGTGCCGATCGTCGCCGCGAGGTAGCTGCCCGGGGGCAGTGGGTCGAGGAGCCGCTGTATCAGGCCGTGGTCGTCGTCCGACGGGTGGATGAAGTGCAGTATGCCGATGACGGTGAGCGCGACCGGCTCGTCCGGGTCGAGGGTCCGCCGGAAGTCGGGCGAGTCCAGGATGGCTTCCGGGTCGCGCATGTCCGCGTGGACGTAGGCCGTGCGCCCCTCGGGGGTGCTGTCGAGCAGCGCACGCGCGTAGTTGAGGACGATGGGGTCGTTGTCGACGTAGACCACGCGGGAGTCCGGCGCGGTCTCCTGGACGACCTCGTGCAGGTTCGGTGACGTGGGCAGGCCCGTGCCGATGTCGAGGAACTGGCGGATGCCCTTCTCCCGGGCCAGGTAGCGGCCCGCGCGGTGCATGAACGCGCGGTTGGCGCGCATGTGCACGGGCAGCGCGGGCCACACCTCGACCATGGCGTCCCCGGCCGCCTCGTCAGCGCGGTAGTGGTTCTTGCCGCCCAGGATGTAGTCGTACACCCGGGCCGAGTGCGCCGTGCCCGAATCGAGCGGCTCCCGCGTAACGGCGTCTTCCCGCATCACTGCCCCAGACTCGCCGACCCCGGGCCGGCGTGACGTCGCTTTTTTCCTCCCCCGCACCTCGCACCCTAACGCCTCCGGGTGAAGGCCGCCGGGCCCGAACAGCCCTGCACAGAGGCGATGTTGAGCACACGGCCGGTGCAGGCCCGCCGTGGCACCGCCGTCCCGCGCGGACTACCCCGTTCGGCCTACCCGCGCGGACCCCGCCTCCGGGGCCGATACCGGGGGACGAGCCCGTACCGGCCTCGTCCCCCGACGGGCAGGTCCCGCCGCGGTCCCTTCTACTGGGCTGTGCTCCCGGTGGAGAGCCGGCGTACGCCGGTGGAAGGAGGCGCAGGTGACGGACCGGTACGCGTCCGACAGCCGCCCGTGGCCGCGGGTGTTCCCGACGGGGGCCGGCCCTGTGGGTGCCGGCCGTCGTGGTCACCTTCGCCACCGGCACCGCGCACCTGCTGCCGACGCTCGCCCTGCTCGGCAGCTTCCTCGTCCCCGTCACCTTCGTGACCTGGGCCTTCGCCCACGCCGGCAGGCAGCGCGCTGCTGGGGTGCACCTCGGCGTCGGGCTCATCGGGGAGGGCGTGAAGCTCGCCGCTCCGGGGCGTCGCGCACGGTCCGGCGCGCTGCACGCCGCGGGACGGGCTGGTCCCGGGCGCCGCCGTCGGCTTCGGCTCCGCGGCGCTGGAGTCCTCCGGGTACGCGCTGACCGCGCCGGCCACCGTGCCAGGCCTGTCCCCGGGGGCGCTGGTCCGGACGGAGATCCTGCGCGGGCTGCCGGCCCCCTCCGGGCACGGGCTGTGGACCCTGGCCCGCCGCACCCCGCCCGCGGAACCACGCACCCCGGCCCCGTACTGACCCGCCGCCCACCCGAAGGAGCCCCGAAGTGCCCAGCGAGCAATCCGCATCCACCGGCCACGGCGCGTACGCCGAGCTGCCCTTCGACGACACCCGGGACTTCACCGACGCCGGACGCGGCTTCCTCGCGCCCCTCGTGCCGCCCGTCGTCACCGGCGCGGACGGCGGCCGGGTGTGGGACGCCGAGGCGTACGGGTTCCTGGCCGGGGAGTGTCCGGACACCGCGCACCCGAGCCTGTGGCGGCAGGGGCAACTCGTCGCGAAACAGGGGCTGTTCGAGGTCACCGAGGGCATCTACCAGGTGCGGGGGCTGGACCTGTCGAACATGACGCTCGTGGAGGGCACCCGCGGGGTCGTCGTCATCGACCCGCTGATCTCCACCGAGTGCGCCGCCGCCGCGCTCGCCCTCTACCGGGAGCACCGCGGGGACCGTCCCGTCACCGGAGTGATCTACACGCACAGCCACGTCGACCACTTCGGCGGCGTGCGCGGCGTCCTGCCCGAGGACCCGGCGGGCATCCCGGTGCTCGCCCCGCAGGGCTTCCTGGAGCACGCGGTCAGCGAGAACGTGTACGCGGGCACCGCGATGACCCGCCGCGCGGTCTACATGTACGGCGACGCGCTGCCCAAGTCCCCGCGCGGCCAGATCGGTTGCGGCCTCGGCATGACCACCTCGGCCGGCACGCTCAGCCTCGTCCCGCCCACCGTCGACATCACCCGCACCGGGCAGGAGGAGACGGTCGACGGCGTACGGATCGTCTTCCAGCTCACCCCGGGCACCGAGGCGCCCGCCGAGATGAACTTCCTCTTCCCCGGCCACCGCGCCCTGTGCATGGCCGAGAACGCCTCCCACACCCTGCACAACGTGCTCACCCTGCGCGGCGCGCTGGTCCGCGACGCCCGCGTGTGGGCGCACTATCTCGACGAGGCGGCCGCGCTGTTCGCCCCGCACGCCGACGTGGCCTTCGCCTCCCACCACTGGCCCACCTGGGGCCGCGAGGGCATCGTCCGCCACCTGACCCAGCAGCGGGACCTCTACGCCTACCTGCACGACCAGACCGTGCGGATGCTCAACCAGGGCATGACCGGCACCGAGATCGCCGAGGAGATCACCCTGCCCCCGGCCCTCCGCTCGGCCTGGCACGCGCGCGGCTACTACGGCTCGGTCAGCCACAACGTCAAGGCCGTGTACCAGCGGTACATGGGCTGGTTCGACGGCAACCCGGCCCACCTGTGGGAACACCCGCCCGCCGAGGCCGCCAAGCGGTACGTGGAGTGCCTCGGCGGCACCGACGCCGTCGTCGCCCACGCCGGGCGGTACGCCGACGACGGCGACCCGCGCTTCGCCGCCACCCTGCTCAGCCACGCCGTCTTCGCCGACGAGCAGCACGCCGGGGCCCGCGAGGCACTGGCCCGGGTCTACGAACGGCTCGGCCACGGCAGCGAGAACGGCACCTGGCGCAACTTCTACCTGATGGGCGCCCAGGAACTGCGCGAGGGCGTCACCACCACCCAACTCGACATCGCCGACCCGGAGATGACCTCCGCGCTCACCGTGGAACAGCTCATCGACTCGCTCGCCGTACGCGTCAACGGCCCCCGCGCCTGGACGGAACACCTCGTCATGGACTGGGTGCTCGGCGACGAGGGCACCCGGCACCGCATCCGGCTCTCCAACGGCGCCCTCACCCACCTCACCTCCCCGGCCGACGGCCCCGGGGACCCCGACGCCACGGAGTCCCCGGCGCTCACGCTCACCCTGACCCGGCCGCTGCTCCTGCGCCTCCTGGCCGGGGAACCCCTGGAGCGGCTGGACGGCGTCGGCGTCGAGGGCGACCCGAGCGTCTTCGGAGCCCTGCTGGCCACCCTGGACCAGCCGGACCCGTGGTTCGCCCTCACGACGCCGTGACGCCGGTCAGGCCGGCAGCCGCTCCAGCAGGCCCGTGAAGTCGGTGGCCGGCGGCAGCGTGCCGAAGGCGAGGCCGCCGTCCCCGGCGAGCCGGGAGCCGCAGAACGCGTCGGCCACCGCGGGCGGCGCGTGCCGGACCAGCAGCGCGCCCTGGAGGACGAGCGCGGCGCGCTCGATGACGCGGCGGGCCCGCAGCGGCGCGTCCTCGGTGAGCACGAGCTCCTCCCGCAGGCCGCGCCAGGCCGCGTCGAGGCGCCGGTCGGCGCCCGCGGCCGCCTCGACCTCGGCGCGGTAGGCGTCCCAAGATTCGGGCTCGCGGGCCAGGGCGCGGAGCATGTCGAGCGCGTTGACGTTGCCCGAGCCCTCCCAGATGCCGTTCAGCGGTGCCTCCCGGTACAGCCGCGGCATGCCCGAGGTCTCGTCGTACCCGTTCCCGCCCAGGCACTCCAGCGCCTCGGCGACCGCGGCCGGCTGCCGCTTGCACACCCAGTACTTGCCGACGGCGGTGACGAACCGGAGGAAGGCGCGCTCCCGCTGGTCGCCCCGGTGCGCCCGGTCGGCGGCGCCCGCGAGACGCAGCGCGAGGGTGCTCGCCGCCTCGGACTCCAGGCCCAGGTCGGCCAGCACGTTCCGCATCAGGGGCTGTTGGAGGAGCGGGGCGCCGAAGACGGTGCGGTGGCGGGCGTGGTGCGCGGCCTGGGCGAGCGCGGCGCGGGTGCCGGCGGCCGAGCCGAGGAGGCAGTCGAGCCGGGTCATCGTCACCATCTCGATGATGGTGCGCACGCCCTTGCCCTCCGTGCCGACCAGCCAGGCCACCGTGTCGTCGAACTCCGGCTCGCTGCTGGCGTTGGAGCGGTTGCCGAGCTTGTCCTTCAGCCGCTGGATGCGGAAGGTGTTGCGCTCCCCGTCGGGCAGGACGCGCGGCACGAGGAAGCAGGACAGCCCTCCGGGCGCCTGCGCGAGCACCAGGAACAGGTCGTTCATCGGCGCACTGGTGAACCACTTGTGTCCGCGCAACCGCCAGCTGCCGTCGGCCTGTTCGACGGCCGTGGTGGTGTTGGCCCGTACGTCGGTGCCGCCCTGCTTCTCCGTCATGCCCATCCCGGCGAGCAGGCCGCGCTTGTCCGCCGGGGCGCGGAGGCCGGGGTCGTAGGTGCGGCTGGTGAGCAGCGGCTCGTACTCCTTGGCGAGCTCGGGGGAGTGCCGCAGCGCGGGCACCGCCGCGTACGTCATCGAGACCGGGCAGCCGTGCCCCGCCTCGGCGCTGCTCCACACCATGAACCCGGCGGCGCGGGCGACATGGGCGCCGGGCCGCTCGTCCGCCCAGGCGCTGCCGCCGAGTCCCTCGCCGATCGCGACGTCCATCAGGGCGTGGTACGCGGGGTGGAAGTCGACCTCGTCGACGCGGTGGCCCCAGCGGTCGTGGGTGCGGAGCACGGGCTCGTACCGGTTGGCCTCGTCGGCCCAGCGCTGCACCTCCTCGCTCCCGGTGCGGCGGCCGATCCGGTGCAGGTCGTCGAGGTACCACTCGGCGCCCTCCCGGCGCACGCCCTCCAGCAGCACCGGGTCGTCGGCGACGTCGTGCCCCGTCAACGGCGGGGGCTGGTTGGTCACTTCGTGGGTCACGGCGGTGGGCCGGGTTCCGGGTGTCATCGGGTCCCTCCGGGGTTCGCGGGGTCAGGGGTGCGGGGTGCCGGGCGGGGCGCCGGCGCAGCGCAGGGCCGTCGCGGTGAGCTGGGCGAGCAGCCCTTCGGTGCCGTCCTCGTCCGGGGTGCTCAGCGGGACGACGAGGATCTCGCCGATCGCGCCGGTGAGCGCGGCGGCGGTGACCTCGCCGTTCTGGGCGGGCAACAGGCCCTCGGCCATGCCCTCGTGGACCACCTCGGCCCACAGCTCGCGGTACCGGCGGCGGAAGGCCAGCCGCTCGGCGACGACGGCCGCGTCGACCGGGGCGGCGAGCAGCGCGTAGGCCAGTCCGCGGTTCTCCAGGGCGCGGCGGACGAAGGTCCGGATGCCGCCGGCGAGCCGCTGGACCGGGTCGCCGGGCCCGTCCAGCACCTCGGCCAGTACGTCCACCTCGCGCTGCGCCGCCCGCCGGAACACCTCGACGGCGAGCGCCGACTTGGACGGGAAGTGCTGGTACACGGAACCGGCCGAGATCCCGGCGGCGTGCGCCACGGCGGTCACCGACGCCTGGGACCAGCCGACTTCGGAGACGACGGTGGTCGCGCAGGTGACGAGGTGCTCGCGCGCGGCGTCGAGCCGGCGGAGCTCGGCGGGGGTCTTGCGGTAGGCCATGCAAGAAGTGAAGCACCATTCAGAGCTTGGGGCCAGAGTTTCTGCCCGCCGGGGGAGCCCGGCCTGCGGGGTGTCGCGCCGTCCGCGTAGGGTCGCGGCATGGCCGGTGAGGAGGCGCCGAACAGGCGGAGGGGGCCGGGGCGTCCGCGCGCGGAGCGGGTGTCCGGGGCGGTGCTGGACGCCGTCGTCGTGCTGGTCGCCGAACGCGGCCTGGGGGCGCTGACGATGGACGCGGTGGCCGCCCGCGCCGGGGTCAGCAAGCCCGCGATGTACCGCCGCTGGCCCACCAAGCAGGACCTGGTCATCGCCGCGGCCGAGTCCCGGATCGGGCCGCTCACCGTGCCCGACCTGGGCGACTTCCGGGCCGAGCTGCACGCCGTCCTCACCGCCCGGATGGAGGCGTACCGGCAGCCCGGCGTCGCCCGCCTGCTCGCCGGGGTGATCGGCTCCTCGGCCGAGGCGGAGGCCGAACCGGCCGCGTACCGCGCCTACACGGCCCGCGTGACGAGCGAGACCCGGCACATTCTGGAACGCGCCGTCGCCCGCGGCGAGATCGCCCCCGAGGTTGACGTCGCGACCACCACGACGCTCATCGCCGCGCCCCTCCTCTTCCGCACGATCGCCGAACACGAGGCGCCCGACCAGGCGTTGGTCGACACGGTGACGGAACTCGTCGCACGGGCGGTTGCGGGGCCGCGCTAGAGGCGCGGGGAGGCTCGCCCCGTCAGGGGCGCGGGGAACTGCGCGAGCGGCCACGTCGTACGGGGTGGCCCGGCGACGGCGTTGCGCACCCCGCGCCGGGGCGGGCGCTGCGCTTGCCAGCCCTGCGCCTTTGGCGCAGTTCTCCCAAGCGGGGTGAGCCCGCGATAAGGGGCGCGGGGAACGGCGCGAAAAAGGGGCGCGGGGAACTGCGCGAAACCCCGGAGCCCGACGGCGCCGCACCCGAACAGGCGGGGTGAGCCCGCGATAAGGGGCGCGGGGAACTGCGCAAAGGCGCGAGCCACGACGGCCCCGCACCCCGCGACGCCCCGCAACCCGCCCCCCGCGAAGCCCCCCCCGAAACCCCCTGCACACCCCTTGCCCCGCCCCCGGCGCAATATCGATACTGCCGGTTACGTAATCCGCCCCGTCGGGAGGACCCCATGCCCAGCCGCAGCGCCGCACCCCTCGCCGCCGACGCCCAACACCCCATGCTCGACAAGCCGTTGATGCACTACGGCCGCCGCGTCCTGAACCGCCGCGCGCCCGGCGCCGAACCCCCGGAGTTCCGGACGCTCGGCGTCACCCCGCTCACCCCGCACATCGGCGCCGAGATCAGCGGCGTCGACCTCGCCGAGCCGATCGGCCCCGAACTCGCCCGGGAGCTGCGGCAGGCCCTGCTGGAGTGGAAGGTCATCTTCTTCCGCGACCAGCCCCGCGTCCGGGCGGGCCATCACCTGGAACTGGCCGCCGTCTGGGGCCCGCCGGAGGCCAACCCGTTCTTCCCGAAGTCCGGGACGGAGGGCGTCTCCCGGCTCGCCAAGGACGAGACGGCCATCGGCAACGAGAACATCTGGCACAGCGACCACTCCTTCATGGCGGCCCCGGCGCTCGGCTCGGTGCTGCGCTCGGTCGAGGTCCCGCCCGCCGGGGGCGACACCATGTGGGCCGACATGGGCGCCGCCTACGACAACCTCCCCGAGCGGACGAGGACCCGCATCGAGCACCTCACGGCCACTCACGACTGGGTGCCCAGCTGGGGCTCGACGATGAGCGAGGAGCAGGTAGCCCGCCTCCGGGAGGAACTGCCGCCGGTGGAGCACCCCGTGGTCGTGCGCCATCCGCGCAGCGGACGTCAACTGCTGTACGTCAACGAGCCGTTCACGACGCGGATCAACGGCGTCTCCGAGACGGAGAGCCGGGAACTGCTGGACGAGCTGGTGCTCCAGGCCCGCGTCCCGGAGTACCAGGTCCGCTTCCACTGGGAGCCCGACTCCGTCGCCGTCTGGGACAACATCGCCACCCAGCACTACGCGATCAGCGACTACTACCCGCGCCGCCGCGTCATGGAGCGCATCGCCGTCGCCGGGGTCCCGCTCTCCTGAGCCGCGCGCCCCCGGGTGCGCGCTCCCGCGCGCACCCGGGGCACCAACCGCCCTGCCACACGGACCCGTTGACACTCCTCAGGAGGTCCCATGAACGCGGCACCGGCCCCACCCGGCACCGGCGACGGCGTGCGGGCCTGGACCGTGACGGCGCTGCTCGTCGTCTTCATGATGGTGAACTTCGCGGACAAGTCCGTACTGGGCCTGGCCGCCGACGAGATACGGGCCGATCTCCAGCTGACCGCCACCGGGTTCGGGCTCGCCAACAGCGCGTTCTTCCTGCTCTTCTCCGTCGCCGCCGCCCTCGTCGGGCTGCTGGCGGACCGGGTGTCGCCGAAGGTGCTGCTGCTGGTGATGGCCCTGCTGTGGTCCGTCGCCCAGGTGCCGGTGGCGGTCGGCGGCGGGCTCGCCGTGCTGGTCGCCTCGCGGGTCTTCCTCGGCGCGGCCGAGGGGCCCGCCTTCCCCGTCGCCCAACGGGCCACGCTGGCCTGGTTCCCCGACCACCGGCGCAACCTGCCCGGCGCGCTGATCACCCTCGGGGTCACCCTCGGCGTGATCGTCTCCGCGCCGGTGCTGTCCTGGGTGATCCGGCACCACGGCTGGCGGGCCGCGCTCTGGGTGCTCGCGGCGACCGGCCTCGTCTGGGCCCTGGCCTGGACGTTCCTCGGCGCCGACGGCCACCGTCTCACGGAAGGCGAGCCCCCGAACGGCCGGGCGGTGAAGGCCGCTTGGCGCCCCGCGCTCCCGTACCGCAGGATCTTCGCCACCCGCACCTGGGCCGGGGCCACCCTCGCCTACTTCACCAGCTACTGGGTCGTGGGACTGATGCTCGCCTGGCTGCCGTCCTACCTGCGCAACGGGCTCGGGTACCCGGCGGACGTGGCGGGCACCCTCGTCGCCGTCCCGTGGACGGTGGGCGCGCTCGTCCTGCTCGCGCAGGCCGGGATCACCGGCCGGCTGATGCGCCGCGGGGTGGGCAGCCGGTACGCCCGCGGCTGGGTCGGCGGCGCGCTGCTGGCGCTGGGCGCCGCCTGCTGCCTGGCGCTGCCGCTGGCCGAAGGCACCACCGCGCGGACGGTGCTGCTCGCCCTCGGCTTCGGCCTGGGCGGCTCCTACGCCACCGTCGCCGTGACCGCCGTCGCCGAACTCGTCCCCGCCGACCGCGGCGGCGGAGCCCTGGGCGCGATGAACGCGGTGGTCACCGCCGCCGGGCTGGCAGCGCCCGCCGTCGTCGGCGCGCTCGTGGACGCGCAGGGCGTCGCCGGGTACCGGAGCGCCGTGCTGCTGACCGGGCTGCTCCTCGCCCTCGGCGCCGCCGCCTCCTTCCTCCTCGTCGACCCGGCCCGCGACAGCCCCCGCCTGCGTCCCGCCCCCGAACCCCAACCGTCCGCACCACCACAGGAGTTGACCCCGTGAGCCCCGCACCCGACACCGCCACCCTCGACGAAGCCCTCTCCGTGCTGCGCGGCCGCGCGGAGTCCTGGACGGCGACGCCGCTGCGGGAGCGGATCGCCCTGCTGGAGCGGATGCTGCCGCGGATCGCCGACGGCGCCCCGGCGATGGTCGCCGACCTGGCCCGCGCCAAGGGCTACGACGCCGCCTCGCCCTGGGCCGCCGAGGACTGGGTGACCGCACCCTGGGCCCTGGCCCAGTCGGTGACGGCGCAGCTGCACGTGCTGCGCCGGCTGGCCGCCGGACGCGACCCGGTCGCCCCGTCGGCCGTCCGGCGGCACGG
This sequence comes from Streptomyces sp. HNM0574, assembly GCF_012726235.1. Taxonomy (GTDB): domain Bacteria; phylum Actinomycetota; class Actinomycetes; order Streptomycetales; family Streptomycetaceae; genus Streptomyces. The sequence continues at coordinate 184,384 of NZ_JAASAH010000011.1, read as the reverse complement.
TGACCGCACCCTCGTCGACGTCTTCCCCGCCACCGCCACGGACCGGCTGCTGCTCAACGGCTTCTCCGCACAGGTCTGGACGCAGCCCGGCACGGCCCCGGAGGACGTCAACTCCCGTGCGGCGGGCGAGTACCGGGGCCGTCCCGGGCGCCCGGGCGTGGCGCTCGTCCTCGGCGCGGGCAACGTCGCGGCCATCACCCCGCTCGACGTCCTGCACAAGCTGTACGCCGAGGGGCAGGTCGTCCTCGCCAAGATGAACCCGGTCAACGCCTACCTGCGCCCGCACTTCGAGCGGGTCTTCGCCGAGTTCACCGACCGCGGCTGGGTGCGCTTCGCCGACGGCGGCGCCGCCGAGGGCGCCTACCTCACCGCCCACGAGGACGTCGCCACCGTGCACGTCACCGGCAGCGAGCGGACGCACGACGCGATCGTCTGGGGTACCGGCGCGGACGCGGAGCGGCGCCGCCGCGCGGACACCCCGCTCAACCCGAAGCCCCTGACCAGCGAACTGGGCGGCGTCAGCCCGTGCATCGTGACACCGGGGCCGTGGAGCGCGGCGGACTTCCGGTTCCAGGCCGAGCACATCGTCACCGGCAAGATGAACAACTCGGGGCACAACTGCGTCGCCGGGCAGGTCCTCCTGGTCCCCCGCGAGTGGGACGGCACCGAGCGGCTGCTCGCCGAGATCCGCCGGGTGCTGCGCGCGCTGCCCCCGCGCCGGGACTACTACCCGGGGGCCGAGGAACGGCTCGCCGAGCTGGCCCGGGTCCACCCGGAGGCGGAGACGCTCGGCGAGGGCACCTCCCGCCTCCTCGTACCGGACATCACCCGCGAGGACGACCCGATGCTCTCCGACGAGGTGTTCGCCAGCGCCCTCGGCGTGGTCCGGCTGCCCGGCGCGGACGCCCCCGCGTTCCTGCGCGCGGCAACGGAGTTCGCCGACGAGAAGCTGCCCGGCACCCTCGGGGCGACCCTGCTGGTGCACCCGAGGACGGAACGCGCGCACCGCGCCGCCGTCGACGCGGCGATCGCCGGGCTCCGTTACGGCACGCTCGGCGTCAACTGCTGGTCGGCCTTCGGCTTCCTGCTGGGCTACACGCCCTGGGGCGCCTTCCCCGGGCACACCCGCACCCGGATCGGCAGCGGCACCGGCTTCGTGCACAACGCCTTCCTGCTGGAGGACGTCGAGAAGACCGTGCTGCGGGCCCCGTTCGCACCCGCGCCGCGCGGCCTGTTCACCGGCTCGCCCTCGCTGTCCCCGCGCCCGCCGTACTTCGTCACCAACCGGACCGGCCGTACGACGATGCGCCGGCTCACCGCCTTCGCCACGTCCCCGGGTGTCACGAAGCTGCCGGGCATCTTCCTCTCCGCGCTGCGGGGTTGAGCGCCTCGGCGGCCGGCGGTCAGAGGGCCGCCGCCTCCGCCGGGGTGAGGGGGAAGTGCGGCAGCGGGCAGGAGCCCATCGCCGTCGCCGCGACCGCGGGCTGGGCCGCCAGCACGACGGGCAGCGCCAGCGCGACGGCGACGGTGACCGCCCAGCCCCAGGCCACCGCCCGGCGCAGCGGCTGCCGGGGCGCGAGCAGGCGCCGCACCCGGTCGGCCGCGTGGCCGCCGGACGCCGCGAGCGCGGAGGCGGGCGCGCCCGCGCCCGCGAGTTCGACCAGCGCGCCGGCCAGCGGCAGCGAACCGGTGCGCGCCGTGGCCTCGTCGTCGGCGGCCATCTCGACCAGCCGCTGGGTCTCCTCGGCCGCGTGCCGGAAGAGCGGCAGGAAGGGGAAGGCGCGCCGGAGCGCGTCCGCGCAGGCGAGGACGAGGTGGTGGCGCTGCCGGATGTGCGCGCGCTCGTGCGCGATCACCGCGTTTAGCTCGTGCGGCTCCAGCGCGGTCAGCGCCGCCGAGGTCAGGACGATCCGCCGGCCGCGCCCCGGCAGGCAGTACGCGGCGGGGCGGCCGTCCTCCAGGACCGTGACCCCGAGGTCGTCCCGCACGCTGCCGACCATGGCCAGCACCCGCGCGTGCCGGGCCCGTTCGCGGCGCGCCCGGAACAGTCCGGCCGCCAGGCACCAGCCGCCCCGGGCCAGGATCGCGGCGGCCAGCAGGGTGCCGCCGGCGGCGGCCGCTCCGCCACCGGGCGCCTCGTACGGCGCGCGTACCGCCATCACGCACGCCTGCAGCAGCTCCGCCGCGCTGCCGACCACCGGCATCGCGGGGACGGCCAGGGCGAGTCCGGCCAGGACGGCCGAGACGACGACGGTCGAGGTCAGCGCCTGCCAGGCCCAGATGCCCAGGCGCGGGGCGCGCGCCGTCCAGCCGTCCCGGGCCAGCAGCGCGGGTGCGAGCGCGCCCACCAGTGCCGCGTACCCCAGCAGCCAGAGCGCGATCGTCACGACCGGCCGCCTTCGGTGCGGCGCGCCGCCAACGCGGCCCGCAGCTCGGCGACTTCGGCGTCGTCCATCCCGTCCACCAGGCGTACCAGGGTGGCGGTGCGGTCGGCGCCGGTGGCCCACACCTGGTCGATGAGGGAGGCCGCGTACTCCTCGCGGGTCTTCGTCGGGCGGTAGCGGAAGGCGCGGCCGTCCCGCTCGCGGGAGAGCCAGCCCTTGCGGTGCAGCACCTCCGTCACCGTCTGCACGGTGTTGTAGGCGAGTTGCTGCGTGCGCTCGCGGTTGAGCCGCTCCAGCACCTCACGCGCGGTCACCGGCGACTCCGCCGCCCACACCACGTCCATGATCGCCTGCTCCAGCTCGCCGAAGCCCCGCATCAGGCCGTCCTCCTCCACGCAAAGCCCCGGGTCCAGTTCTCGACAGGCCATCGTACGGGGGCGGGGTGGAGGGCCGGACGGGAGGCCGGGGTCCGGGGTGATCACCTAAAGTGCTTAGGTGTTAGGGTTCCGGAACCCGACCGTTGAGGACGCCCGATGAACCTCCCCCTCCGTGCCGCGGCCGCAGCCGCCGGCGCCCTGCTGCTCACGGCGACGCTGACCGCCTGCTCCACCGGCCCCGAGGACTCCGGCGCCTCCGACGCGAAGGCCGACGGCCCCGCTGTCAGCCACGTCCACGGACTCGGGATCGACCCGGCCGACGACCGCCTGTACGTCGCCACCCACCACGGCGTCGTCTCCGTCGCCGAGGACGGCACGGCGAAGCGGGTCAGCGAGGACGAGGGCGACTACATGGGGTTCACCGTCGTCAAGGACAAGACCTTCCTCGGCAGCGGCCACCCGGCACCCGGCACCGGCGAACCCGCCAACCGCGGCCTGATCCGCAGCGAGGACTCCGGCAAGACCTGGAAGACCCTCTCCCTCGGCGGCGACGTCGACTTCCACTCCCTGAAGTACGCGCACGGCTCGGTGTACGGCTACGACAACACCAACGGCATGCTCCGCGTCAGCGAGAACGGCACCGACTGGGACGACCGGGCCAGGCTCGCCGCGCTCGACATCGCCGTCCACCCCGAGGACCCGGACACCGTCCTCGCCACCACCGAGGCGGGCGTCGCGAAGAGCACCGACGGCGGCGAGAAGTTCGGCACCGGCGCGAAGCCCGTACTGGCCTTCCTCTCCTGGCCCGAGCCGAAGGCGCTGTTCGGCATCTCCCCCGAGGGGGAACTGCGCCGCAGCTCCGACAGCGGCGAGAGCTGGAAGACCGTCGGCACCCCGCCCGGCGGCGCCCCCCAGGCCCTGACCGCGCTCGACTCCCGCCACCTCCTCGTCGCCACCGGCGACGGCGTGTACGAATCCCGCGACGGCGGCGAGAGCTTCGACAAGCGCCTGGCCGTCACCGGCGAGCAGTAACCCCATTCCGGCGGCGAGGCAGCAGAGGGAGGACACGATGCGGCGACCGGCCACGCCCGCGCGGGACACCCGCACCCGGCGCCTCCTCCTGCTCGCCGCCCTGCTGTTCGGCCTCTTCACGATGCACACCCTGGGGCACCCGACGGACCCCGGGGGGCCGGGCGCCGTCGCGGAGGCCCAACCGGGCGCCGGCGAAGGGGAGTTGGCCACCGCCACGCAGGCGCGGACCCCGGACGCGGCCCCCGAGCCGCACGATCCCGCGCACAGTACGGGCACGGACCCCGCCGCCGTCTGCGTCGCCGTGCACGACGACCGGCCGCTCACGGACCCGGCCGCCGCCTGCTCCGTCGCCGGGGTGGGCGGCGAGGGCGTACCGTCCGCCGTCGCCCGGGCCGGGGCGCCGCTCGCCGAGCGGCCCGAACCGCCGCCGCGCGGCGAGCTCCTCGCCGGGATGTCGGTGCTGCGCAGATAGGGGCACCCGCCGCCGCTCCCGCGACGGCGAGCCACGCGTACCCCTATCGCTTCGACACCGACGAGGTGCCCTCCGTCATGCGCACACGCACATCCACCCGCCTCCTCGACCGCCGCGCCGTGCTCGGCGCCGGACTCGCCGCCGCCGGCGGCGGCCTGCTCGCGGCCTGCTCCGGCGACGGTTCCGGCCCGGACGCCGGAAAGGCCGCCAACAAGCCCTCCGGACCGGCCGGTTACGTCTCCCCGGACGGCAAGGAGGTCGCCGACGCCGAGGCCGCGCGGAAGCCGGGCCCGGTACGGAAGGTCCGGCTCACGGCGGCGGAGACCCGCCTCGACCTCGCCGGCCGCACCGTCTCCACCTGGGCGTACGGCGACCGGCTGCCCGGCCGCGAGATCCGGGTCACCGCGGGCGGGACGCTCGCCCTCACCCTCGCCAACCACCTGCCGGAGGCCACCTCGGCGCACTGGCACGGGCTGGCGCTCCGCAACGACATGGACGGCGTCCCCGGCGTCACCCAGCGGCCCGTGAAACCCGGCGCCTCCTTCGAGTACCGGTTCGCCGTCCCGCATCCCGGAACCTACTGGTTCCACCCGCACTCCGGGGTGCAGCAGGACCGCGGCCTGTACGCGCCGCTGATCGTCGAGGACCCGAAGGAGCCGCTGGCGTACGACCGCGAGTGGGTCGTCGTCCTGGACGACTGGGTCGACGGCGTCGACGGCAGCACCCCGGACGCCGTCCTGGCCGAACTCGGCCGCGGCATGGGCGGGATGGACCACGGCGGGCACACCATGTCGCACGCCTCGGCCACGTCCGGGAAGACGCCGTCCCCGAGCCCCTCCGGCCCCTCCCGGATGATGATGGGCGCGACGAGCAAGCTGCTCGGCGGCGACGCGGGCGATGTCGACTACCCGTACTACCTGCTCAACGGCCGCACGGCGGAGGACCCGGAGACCTTCCGGGCGAAGCCGGGCGAGCGCGTCCGCCTGCGCCTGGTCAACGCGGGCGGCGACACCGCCTTCCGGGTCGCGCTCGGCGGGCACGGGATGACGGTCACCCACACCGACGGCTTCCCCTGCGAACACGCCGACACCGAGGCCCTGTTGCTGGGCATGGGCGAGCGCTACGACGTCCTGGTCACCGTCAAGGACGGCGTCTTCCCGCTCACCGCCCTCGCCGAGGGCAAGAAGCGGACGGCGCTCGCCGTGCTGCGCACCGGCGGCGGCGCGGCGCCCGAGCCGTCCGTACGGCCCGCCGAACTGGACGGGAAGCTGCTCACGGCGGGGAAGCTGAGGTCCGCCGAGCAGGTGCGGCTGAAGAGCCGCAGGCCGGACCGCCGGATCGAGCTCACCCTCACCGGCTCCATGGCCGACTACGACTGGGGCATCAACGGCGAGGCGTACGACCCGGACCGCCGATACGGCCTCCGCGCGGGCGAGCGCGTCCGCCTGTCGTTCCGCAACCGCACCCACATGTGGCACCCCATGCACCTGCACGGCCACACCTTCGCGCTGCCGGACGGCGGCCCGCGCAAGGACACCGCGATCGTGCTGCCCGGCAAGCGCCTCGACGTCGACTTCGACGCCGACAACCCGGGCCTGTGGATGACCCACTGCCACAACGTCTACCACGGTGAATCCGGGATGATGACCGTCCTCGGCTACCGCCGCTAGACCCCGCACGGCCCGGGCGGGAACGATCCCGCCCGGGCCGCCGCGGTCCACCCGACCGGGGTGAACTCCTGTTTTCACAGGGGGAGTTGATAATCGCTCATCCAGACCTGGAGCTCGTAGATCATCATGCTCCACAGCCCGGTGACCTGCGTGAGGCCGACGGCCACCAGCAGCCCGCCCCCGACGCGGAGCACCGCCTGGGTGTGCCGCCGCGCGAAGGAGAAGGCCCGCAGGGACTTGCCGAGGGCGAGGGTGAACAGCAGGAACGGGATGCCGACGCCGACGGCGTACAGGAACGCGAGGAACGCGCCCCGGGCGGCGGAGCCGGTGCTGACGGACAGCGACAGCACGGCCGCGAGGGTCGGGCCGATGCAGGGCGTCCAGCCGACCCCGAACATCACGCCCAGCACGGGCGCGCTCGCGAGCCCGGCGCGTGGCGTGTACTGCGGGCGCAGCGTGCGGGACAGCAGCGGTATCCGGCTGAACACCCCCATGAACATCAGGCCCAGCACGATCGTGATCACGCCCAGGACCCGGATGATGACGTCCTGATAGCTGAGCAGCAGCCTGCTCACGGCCCCGAACAGCGCCCCGTACGCGGTGAAGACGGCCGCGAATCCGAGGATGAAGAGGAGCGTGCCGAGCAGCGCCCGGCGCTTCTTCGGGCCGGTCCTCGCGCCGTCCGGGCCCTGCCGCTCGGCCTGCGCGTCGGAGGCGGTCATTCCGGTCGCGTAGGAGAGATAGCCGGGCACGAGTGGCAGGCAGCAGGGGGACGCGACGGTGATCGCCCCCGCGGCCAGGGCGACCGGAGCCGCCAGCAACAGTGAGCCGGAGCCGACCAGTTGGCCGACATCGAGGGACGCGAGGTACATGGCGGCGCCTTTCGAACGGGTTTCGCCCGAGGAGCGTATCTCCTATGCGGCTTAGGTGTTCGCCTCGGGGTGCCCCCGCCGGAGCCGGACGTACCCGGGTGAGTTCCCCGGCCGCACCGCAGCGCGCCGCCCCGGCGGCCTCCCGGCGGTCCACCAGGATCGGCACATCGCCCGTACGTCCGCCCCAGGAGCCCCATGAGCACCCCGCCGCACCAGAACCCGCCGGGCACCGAAGCGGCACCGGCAAGGCGCGGGGCGGCAGGCCGCCTCGCCACCGCCTGGCTGACCCAATTCACCGTCGGCACCGACCTGTTCGTCGTCTCCCCGCTGATGCCGCAGATGGAGGACTACTTCTCCGTCTCGGCCGGCGCGATGGGCCTCACGCTGACGGTGTTCTCGCTGGCCTACCTCTGCACCGCACCCCTGCTCGGCAGGCTCGCGGACGGCATCGGACGGCAGCGCGTCCTCGTCGCCGCCCTGCTGCTGTTCACCCTGGCCAACCTCGCCACCGCCCTGATGCCCGCCTACCCGCCGCTCGTCGCGGTCCGGGTGGTCGCCGGAATCGCCGCCGCCGGAACGGGGCCCACCGTCTACGCCCTCTCCAGCGCCACCGCCCCCGCCGGCCGGCGGGCCACCCACCTGGCCCTGGTCGGCTCCGGACTGCTGTCCGCGCTGTGGGCGGGCGCCCCGCTCGGCGAGGTGCTCGGACGCCAATTCGGCTGGCAGTACGTCTTCGTGGCCCTCGCCCTCGCCACCCTCCTCCTCACCCTCGCCAACGCCCGCGTCTGGCGCGGGGCGCCGGGGACGGGCCCGCGCGCGGACGCCGGGGCCGGGCGGGCCGGGGAGGCGGGGCGCTCCGCGCGCGGCGGGCCGCTGCTCGTCGCCGTCACCGCGCAGTGGGCGCTGGCGGTGTACCTCCTGTACACCTTCCTCGGCACGGAGGTGAGCGGCCGGGGCGACGCCACCGCGCTGCCGTGGACGCTGGTGGCGTACGGCGTCGGTGCGGTCGGCGGCAGCATGCTCGGCGGGCGGCTCGCCGACCGGATCGGCCCGGACCGGCTGGCCACCGGGTCCCTGCTGGCCGCCGCGCTGACCGAGGCCCTGTGCGCCTGGGTCTTCCGCACCGGTGTGCCCTGGGCCTTCGCCCTCGCCCTCCTGTGCTTCTCGCTGCCCGCCTACGCGACCTTCCCCGCCCAGCAGCGGCGCCTCTTCGACCGCTTCCCGCACCGCGCCGGCACGCTCATGGGCTGGAACAACAGCGCGCTGTTCTGCGGCATTTCGGTCTCGGGCGCGGTGGGCGCACCGCTCATCCACGTCCTGACGTACCCGGGCGCGCTGCTCGCCGCGGCGGCCGTCGCGGCGCTGGCCGCCGGTACGAGCGCGCTGGCGGGGGCCCGGCGGCGGTGACCTCACACCACTGTGCGCGTACTCCGGGCCGTGGACCCGGGGTACGCGCACTGTCGCGTGGAGTGCTTCAGATGCCCATGGAGGCGCGGAATTCCTCGAAGGAGACCGTGCGGTCGCCGTCGCTGTCGAGGGAGTCGATGAAGTCCTGCGCGGCCTCGGTGGTGATGCCCGACTCGCCGAGCTCCTCGACGACCTTCCGGTACTCCTCGGCAGTCACCTGACCGTCACCGTCGACGTCGTACTGGTCGAAGACCTTGCGCGCCGCGGCTGCCATGTCTACCACGTGATCCCCATTTCCTTGCTGTGCCAAGACCGGCCCCAGCCTAGGGCCTTGAGGGCAACCACCGGCCACCGCCCGAGCCCGTCACAGGACCGGCTCGAACTCGCCGGCCTCCAGGATCTGCTTGACCGTGGTCAGGTAACGGGCCGCGTCGGCGCCGTCGACGAGACGGTGGTCGTAGGAGAGGGCGAGGTAGGTCATGTGGCGCACGGCGATGGTCTCGCCGAGTTCCGGGTGGTCGATGACGACGGGGCGCTTGACGGTGGCGCCGATGCCGAGGATGCCGACCTGGTTGGGCGGCACGATGACGGTGTCGAACAGGGCGCCACGTGAACCGGTGTTGCTGACCGTGAAGGTCGCCCCGGACATGTCGTCGGGGGAGATCTGGTTGTTGCGGACCCGGCCCGCGAGCTCGGCGGTCTTCTTGGCGATGCCGGCCAGGTTGAGGTTCCCGGCCTCCTTGATGACGGGGGTCATCAGGCCCTTTTCGGCGTCGACGGCGATGCCGATGTTTTCGACGTCGAAGTAGGTGATGGTGCCTTCGTCGTCGTTGATGCGGGCGTTGACGGCCGGGTGGGCCTTCAGCGCCTGGGCGGCTGCCTTGACGAAGAAGGGCATCGGGGAGAGCTTCACGCCCTCGCGGGCTGCGAAGGCGTCCTTGGCGCGGCCGCGCAGCTTCATGATCTTGGTGACGTCGACCTCGACCACGCTGGTGAGCTGGGCCTGGCTGTGCAGGGCCTTCATCATGTTGTCGCCGATGACCTTGCGCATCCGCGGCATCTTCACCGTCTGACCCCGCAACGGCGACGCCTCGACGACCGGAGCCTTCGACGCGGGCTCGGGGGCTTCGACAGTCCCTTCCTGCTCTACCGCTGCGGCCGCCTGCTCGACGTCCTGCTTCCGTATCCGGCCGCCGACGCCCGTCCCCTGGACCTGCGAGAGCCGCACCCCGTGCTCGGCGGCCAGCTTGCGCACCAGCGGCGTGACGTACGCACCCTCGGCCGCACCGGCGGAGGGCCGCTCAACAGCGGGCGCGGGAACCGGGGTTGGCGCCGGAACCGTATCCGGAACGGCCTCCGCCGCCCCGATGACGGCGAGCTTCGAGCCGACCTCGGCCGTCTCGTCCTCACCGACGGTGATCTCCAGCAGGGTGCCGGAGGCCGGGGCCGGGATCTCGGTGTCGACCTTGTCCGTCGAGACCTCCAGCAGCGGCTCGTCCTCGGAGACCTCCTCGCCGACCTGCTTCAGCCAGCGCGTCACGGTGCCCTCGGTCACCGACTCGCCCAGCGCCGGGAGGGTGACTTCGGTGGGGTCCGGCATGACGGTCAGTCCTCGATTCCGTAGTGCAGCGCGGCCTTGCGGGCGCTGTCGGGGGCGATCTCGCCGCGGCGGGCGAGGAGGGCGAGGGCGGCGGCCGTCACCGACTCGGCGTCGACGCCGAAGTACCGGCGGGCCGCCGCGCGGCTGTCCGAGAGGCCGAATCCGTCGGTGCCGAGGGAGGCCCACTCCTGCGGCACCCAGGGCCGGATCTGGTCCGGAACGGCCCGCATCCAGTCACTGACCGCAAGCACCGGCCCCTGGGCCCCCTCCAGTGCCCGGGTGACGTACGGGACGGAACCGGAACCCGGACCGGAACCGCCCGACTCGCGCCGTGCCGCCGCGAGTTCGGCCGCCTCGCAGGCGAGGGCCTCGCGGCGGAGCTCCGTCCAGGAGGGCGCGGACCAGACGTCGGCGGCCACGCCCCAGTCCTCGGCGAGCAGCCGCTGCGCGTCGAGCGCCCAGTGCACGGCCGTGCCGGAGGCCAGCAGCTGGAGCCGCGGCACGTCGGTGCCGAGCGTGCCGGGCGCGGTGCGGTACCGGTACAGGCCCCGCACGATGCCCTCCTCGACGCTCTCCCCGGGCGGCGCCTCCGGCATCGCGGGCTGGACCTTCGGCTCGTTGTAGACGGTGAGGTAGTAGAAGACGTCCTCCGGGTCGGGCCCGTACATGCGGCGCAGCCCCTCGCGCACGATCACGGCGACCTCGTAGGCGAAGGCCGGGTCGTAGCTGAGCGCCGCCGGGTTGGCGGAGGCCAGCAGCGGGGAGTGGCCGTCGGCGTGCTGGAGCCCCTCGCCCGTCATCGTCGTCCGTCCGGCGGTGGCGCCGATGACGAAGCCGCGGCCCAACTGGTCGGCCAGCGCCCAGAACTGGTCGCCGGTCCGCTGCCAGCCGAACATCGAGTAGAAGATGTAGAAGGGGATCATCGGCTCGCCGTGCGTGGCGTACGAGGTGGCCGCCGCCGTGAACGAGGCGAGCGAACCGGCCTCGGTGATCCCCTCGTTGAGGATCTGGCCGCTCGACAGCTCCTTGTAGTACAGCAGCTGGTCGCGGTCGACGGGCTCGTAGTTCTGCCCGGCGGGGGAGTAGATGCCGGCCGAGGGGAACAGGGACTCCATGCCGAAGGTCCGCGCCTCGTCGGGCACCACCGGAACCCAGCGCCGCCCCGTCTCCTTCTCCCGCATCAGGTCCTTGACCAGCCGCACGAACGCCATGGTCGTGGCGATCTCCTGACTGCCCGAGCCCTTCTTCAGCGCGTCGAACGGCTTGTCGGGCACCGCCAGCGGCCGGGGTTTCACCCGCCGGGCCGGCGCCGGACCGCCCAACTCGGCGCGCCGCTCCCGCAGATACCGCACCTCGGGCGAGTCGGGGCCCGGGTGCGCGTAGGGGACGAGGCCGTCGCCGAGGCGGCTGTCCGGGATGGGCAGTTCCAGCAGGTCCCGCATGGCGCGGAACTCCTTGCCGGTGAGCTTCTTCATCTGGTGGTTGGCGTTCCTGGACTCGAAGCCCGGGCCCAGCGTCCAGCCCTTGACGGTCTGCGCCAGGACCACCGTCGGCGCGCCCTCGTGCCCGACGGCCGCGCGGTACGCCGCGTACACCTTGCGCGGCTCGTGCCCGCCCCGCGAGGTGCCCACGATCCGGGCCAGCTGCTCGTCGTCGTACCCGGCGGCGAGGTTCCGCAGCGTGTCGCCGGAGCCGAACAGGTGCTCCCGGATGTATGCGCCGTCCCGGGCCGCGTAGGTCTGGAACTGGCCGTCCGGCACCTCGCCCAGCCGGGCGAGCAGCGCGCCGTCGGTGTCGGCGGCGAGCAGCGGGTCCCAGTCGGCGCCCCAGGGCAGCTTCACGACGTTCCAGCCCGCGGCCCGGAACTGCCGCTCCAGCTCCTGCATGATCTTGAAGTTGCCGCGTACCGGGCCGTCGAGCCGCTGGAGGTTGCAGTTGACGACGAAGGTGAGGTTGTCCAGCCGCTCGCGCGCGGCGAGTGCCAGCGCGGCCGTCGACTCCGGCTCGTCCATCTCGCCGTCCCCGAGGAAGGCCCACACCCGGGAGCCCGAGGTGTCCTTGATCCCGCGGTGGTGCAGATAGCGGTTGAACCTGGCCTGGTAGACCGCCGAGAGCGGGCCCAGCCCCATCGAGACGGTCGGGAACTCCCACAGCCAGGGCAGCCGCCGCGGGTGCGGGTACGAGGGGAGCCCCGCGCCGCCCGCCTCCTGCCGGAACCGGTCCAACTGGCCCTCGTCGAGCCGGCCTTCGAGGTAGGCGCGCGCGTAGACGCCGGGGGAGGCGTGGCCCTGGACGTAGAGCTGGTCGCCCGAGCCGCCGTCGGCTCCCTCCTTGCCGCGGAAGAAGTGCTGGAAGCCGACCTCGTACAGCCAGGCCGCCGAGGCGAAGGTGGCCATGTGGCCGCCGAGGCCGCCGCGTTCGTTGCCGCGGGTCACCATGGCGGCTGCGTTCCACCGGTTCCAGGCGGTGATCCGGCGCTCCATCTCCTCGTCGCCGGGGAAGGCCGGTTCCTCGGCGGTGGGGATGGTGTTCAGGTACGGCGTCTCCAGCACTCCGGGGAAGTCGAGACCGCTGTGCCTGGCGTGGTCCAGGAGCCGGTGCAGCAGCTGTGCGGCCCGCTGCGGTCCTGCGTGCGCGACGGCGGCGTCGAGCGATGCGCGCCACTCCGCCACCTCGGTCGGGTCCCGGTCGGGAAGCTGGTCGAGCTGGGACATGCGTCCCCTCCCATCTGGTCGCGTGGGGCCCGCGGTTGCCGACCGGGATGCGGTGGCCTCACGGGCTGTTCCGGCCGTACGGGTCGGGCCGGAGCAGGGGGCATCGACGACGCACCCCGAGAGCGGCAGTTCCGAATAACGGAAGAAGTGATCCGCGAAATGGAAACTATGACTCCGTGTGGGATGCAGTCAACGCTTACCGCGAAGTAATGCGCGATGATCGATCAAATGCGCGCGAGGTGTCCGTTCCCTGCCGGTACGTCACCCCTCGGCCGTCGACCGCGAGGCGTACTCCAGGACGTGCAGCTCCAACAGGCGCCCCAGGTACGGGTCCTGACGCCGGACCGCCTCCACCACCGCCTCGTGGTCCTCCGCGTTCTCGTGCAGCCCGGTACGGAGCCAGCGCAGCGACAGCCGCGTCCACACCTCCACGCCCAGCAGTTCCCAGTGCCGGATCAGCACCTCGTTCCCGCAGGCGTGCACGATCACCCGGTGGAAGGCCACCGCGCTGCGCAACTGCCGCTCCATGTCCCCTTCCCGCGCCGCCTCCCGCATCCGGGCCAGCTCGCGCTCCAGGGCCGTCACGTCCCCGGCCAGACGGCGGCTCGCCAGCTCGCCGGCCCGCCGCTCCAGCGCGGCCCGCACCTGGTAGACGTCCCGCAGCCGGGACAGCGACAACTCCCGTACCCGCATGCCCCGGTTCGGCGCCCCCTCCACCAACTGCATGCCCTGCAGCTCGCGCAGCGCCTCGCGCACCGGCGCCTGGCTGATCCCCAGCTCCGTCGCCACCCGCCGCTCGACGATCCGGTCACCCGGGCCCCAGCGTCCGGTCAGCAGCCCCTCCAGCAGGAAGCCCCGCACCCGCTCCGGCAGCGGCGCACGCTCCAACGCCCGCTTCCCGGACGGCACATGACCGCCCGCCCGGCTCCCCGCCGACGACCCCTCCGGTGTCCTGCTCACGGTCCCGCCCTCCGTCGATGCGCAATGATCGATCATTCCTACCGCACGGAAGCCGCCGACGGCTACGGCCCCGCACCCCTCACCCCTCGCCGGGCACCCCGTCCGGCCGCTCCGGGACCACCTCCGCGCCCTGCGGCGCCCGCGTCCCGTTCCGTACGCCCCGCCTGCGGGCGGAGCGTTCGCCCGCCGCGCCCGTGGCGGTCAGGGCGAGGATGAGGACGACGCCGGCGAGCATCGCCTCGGAGGGCTCGACGAGGTTCAGCAGGGCGCCGGAGAGGGTGCCGGCCGCCGCGTAACCGGCGCCCACGGCCGCGTACATGACCGAGTAGCCGGCGGCCAGGGTGTTCGCCGGGAGGGTCTCGCGGAGCAGCAGGTTGCGGGCGAGCATCACGCCGGACTCCAGCACCCCGGCACACACCAGGACCAGGCCGATCCACCAGACCGACGGCGCGAGCGCGAGCGCGACCAGGCAGCCCGCCATCACGAGCAGCAGCACGGAGCTCTGCGTGGACAGCCGCCCCGGCCAGGAGCTCCGCAGCCCGTACAGGAACGAACCGGCCGCCGAGCCGACGGCGAGGGCCGCGAGCAGCGGCCCGGCGAACCCGAGCGCGATGCCCCGCTGTTCGAGCAGCGCGGGCAGGATCAGTTCGGCGAGGGCCAGCAGCGTCATGGACGCGGCACCGGTGACGTACAGCGGCCAGGCGCGGGCCAGTACGGCGAGCATCGCGCCGTACCCCTCGCCCTTGCCGTCCCCGTCTGCGTCCTCGGGCGACCAGCCGGCGGGCAGCGCCCACAGGCCCGCGACCGAGGCCGCCATCAGCACGGCGGCGAGCAGCAGGGCCAGCGGCGGGGCGGCGCCGAGCGCGAGGCCCGTCGCCACGGCGGGGCTGACGGCCCAGATCGCGAAGGTCAGCATCGACTCGACGCTGAGCGCCTGCGGCGCGGACCGTACCGGCACCAGCGAGGTGAGCAGCGCCCGCAGTCCGCCCGGCGCCGCGGCCGGTGCCGCGCCCGCGAGGAAGGCCAGCGCGCCGAGGACGACCGGGTGGGCGCCGGGCAGCGCGCCGAGCCCCGCGAAGGCGGCCGCGCCCACCGCGAGCCCCGACGCCAGCTGCGGCCGGGCCCGTTCGGCCCGCAGCCGCATGCCCAGCACCGGCGCCCCGGCGATCTCGCCGACGACGTAGGCGGCCGCGAGCACCGCGCCGAGCGCGTAGCCGCCCGGCTGCTCGCGGACCAGGAACACCAGCGCGAGCGGCGCCATGGCGACCGGCATCCGCGCGCCGACGGCGACGGCTCCCCAGGCCAGTACGGGGCGGGTGAGGGTCTCCCGGTAGCTGCGCAGTGACATACGAGGACCGTAACGAGCAGCCCGAGCCGCTCCGCAACGCATTTTCCGTCCACGGTCCGGACCGTCCCGCGCGCGATCCGGAACAGGCCAACGTGCCGGACACCCGGGCCGGTTGACATACCGGTGATTTCAGGCCAGCAGCGTCGCGACGGCGAAGAGCACGGGCGCGGACAGGATGGTGGTCAGGAACACGCAGTCGCGGGTGGGGACCTCGGCGACGCCGTACCGGCTCGCGTGCACGAAGACGTTCTGCGCGGTGGGCAGCGCGGCGATCACCGTCACCGCGAGGACGCCCGCCCCGTCCAGCCCCAGCGCGTACCGGGCCAGCAGGAACGTCACCACCGGCTGGACGACGAGCTTCAGGAACACCGTGAAACCGGTACGCCCCAGGCGGGCGCCCCTGCCGGGCAGCGGGCCGAAGCGGAGCGAGAGGCCGTAGGCGAGGAGCATCGCCGGGATCGCCATGCCGCCGACCAGGTCCAGCGGGTCCCGCAGCGGCGCCGGAAGCCGCAGGTCGAGCAGGGACAGCGCGACGCCCACGAGCGAGCCGATCAGCAGCGGGTTGGTGAACGGGGTGGCCACCACGCGGCGCCAGGTGCGCGGGCCGTCCCCGGTGGTGAGGTCCAGCACCGTCAGGCCGGCGGGCTGGAGCACCAGCAGCTGGGTGAGCAGCATGGGCGCGACGAGGGAGGCGTCCCCGAGCACGTAACCGGCGATCGGCAGACCGAGGTTGCCCGCGTTCGCGTACGCCGCGCAGAAGGCGCCGATGGTGCTCTCGGCCGCGCTGCTCCGCCACAGGTACCGGGACACCGCGACCTGCGCACCCGCCGCCACCGCCACCCCGCCCAGCGAGGCCGGGAGCCCGGCCGACAGCACGGCGGAGATGTCGGTGTCGCCGAGCACGGTGACCATGAGCGCCGGGTTCGCCACGTAGAACGCGAGCCGGGAGAGCAGGCGTTGGGCCTGCACGTCGAGCACCCCGAAGTGCCCCAGCACCACCCCGAGGACGATGATCGCCCCGATCGTGCTGAAGCCGGTCAGTATTCCGCTCATCCCGTCATCCCGCTGGGGTACTCCCCGTCGACACCGGCCGGCGCGGTCGCGCGGCCCCGGTGATCTTCCCAGCAGCGGTCCGGCGGCCCCAGGGGGCCTGCCTCCGGGTCAGCGTCCGAGGTCCTCCGGCGTCAGGCGGGCGATGCGGGCCAGGACCTCGTCCACGTGGGGGCGTACGCGGGGGAGCAGCTCCGCGCTCCAGGTCTCGTCCGCGTAGTGGCAGGTGCGGTAGAGCTGCCTGGCGTGTTCCAGAACGGGGCGGTGTTCCGGGGGGAGTTGGTCCAGCGCCCAGTCCGCCGCGGCGTCCTTCGGCCTGATCTCGCCGGTGGCGAGGGTGCACCAGACGCGGGCGAGGGTGAGCAGCACGTTGCGGGTGTCCTCGTCCAGTTCGTCGAGGAGTTCCGGGATGCCGGCGACGCTTGCCCGGACGAGGTCGGCGTGCGGCACCGGATCGAGCACCTCGGCCGGGGGCGGGCCGGTGAGCGGACGGTTTCCGGCCAGGGCCAGGTGCACCAGCAGCGCGAGGTCCGGCATCGGCTCCGGCTGCGGGGGCCCGCCCGCGAGCAGCTCCTCGCGCAGCCACTCGCCGAACAGGAAGTCGCAGGTCGGCGGGGTCCGCCAGGGGCGGACCCCGGACTGGACGATGACGGCGAGTTCGACCGGCCGGACCGCGGCCGTCAGCCCCGAGATCTCCAGCAGGCCCGCGACGAGCGCCCGCCGCTCCCGCGCGTCGAGGCTCCGCCGCGTCACGACCAGCACGTCCAGATCACTCGCGGGCCCGAGCCCCCCGAGCACGGCCGACCCGTGCAGATACGCGCCCACCAGCGCGGACCCGATCACCTCCCGCACGAGCCCGACGGTCTCCCGGAGCTGCTCCGCCCCGCCCGCCTCGTCCCGTCCGTCCATCCCGCGCAGCCCGTCCATGCCACCAGTCTCGGCCACCGGCCCGGCGGCGGTCACCCGGGTTTCCGGGTACCTTGCCCCCTCGGGTGAACGTCCGCGCGGCGCGGGGAAGTTGTGGAATCGGGGGCAGCCATGAGTACGAGCGTCACCTTGCGACGGGCCGGAGTCCGGGCCGGGACGGGGGAGGTGCGGGCCCGGTACGAGCTGGTGGGCCCGGCGCTCCCGGAGGCGGCCGTCGCTCTCGACCGGGAGCTGCCGGAGGGCGGGGCCGAGGCGTACCACGCGGCCCGCAAACGTGGCGTCCGCTCCTTCGGCCTGTGGACCGACCCGCACCGGCGGCGCCTCTGGGCCCGCGTGCTCACGGCCCGTGCGGAGGCGGGCGAGCCCGTCCGGTACGAGGTGTACGGCGCGGAGGGGGAGTTCGTCGGCGGCGCCGTCCGGGAGCGGAGCTTCACCCGCGGGCACGTCCGTACCCGCTGGACCGTGGAGCAGGCGGACGGGACGCGCGCCGTCGGGTACAAGGGCCGGTGGTTCTGGTGGTGCGTGTGGTGGCTGATCTTTCCCGTGCAGTGTGTGCTCGCGGTGCTGAGCCTGGCCGGCGGCGGCGACGTCTTCCGCATGCCGCGCCGGATCGGCTACCGGACCGGCGGCGCCCGGGTCCTGGACTACGGAAGCGGCCTGCAGCCCCACTTCCACCTCACCGCGAGCACCCCGGACTGGGACCCCCGCCTGCTCGCCGCCCTCACGGCGCTCCACTGCAGCCACGACGGCATCATGGGCGAGCCCTGGGACAAGGGCGACCGCGAGAGCACCGAGCCGGAGGTGCCGTCCGTTCCGGTGTGATCCCGTGGCCGACTCGGCGGTCGTGGGGCCGGGGAGCATGCGGTGTCCACATGAAGTGCCCGCTCTCGCTTGCCTCTTGACCGTCGGACGCGGACACGGGCACCCGCCCTTGCCGACCGCGAGCAAAGGACAACGCGCAGGCCGGAGGCCCTTCATCACTCAACTGAGCGATCTATGGCCGGATATCCCATACGGCGCAGGATGTCGGGTAGTCCGGTGCGGGGCAGGCGGCCGCCTGCCCCGGAGAGCGGGAGGGTCATTCATGAGCAATGTGTTCACCGTGTGCTTCAGCGGGACGGCTTGCACGCGGGACGAAGGGGAGGTGTCGCGCGAGGGCAGCGACAAGAGGATCTACAGCCCCGGGACGGGCTACATCCCGGTCCGTGTCCACAAGGAGATCACCGGCGACCTGGCCGCCACCAGTCCCAGCGTGACGGTGCGCGGCGTGGGCGAGAACGACTGGGCGGTGCCTCGGAACACCAGCGAGCCGCTGGTTCTGTCCGGCCCGCTGACCGTCCCGCGGGACCTGCTGGCCGAAACGCAGGGGTACTCCGGCGGCGACCGGTGGTCGACGATGTCGCAGGCGACGGGCCGGGAGGCCGCCGCTCTCGCCCTGCACGGCGCGAATCTCTCGGCGGGCAGCGACGCGGAGGCGTACAACTTCATCGGGCACAGCAGGGGTGCCGTGGAATGCGTCATGGCGGCTTGGTTCCTCTACGCGTACGGCCGCAAGGACGTGCCGGTGCGCATTTTCGCGATCGACCCCGTTCCCGGCCCGGGCGACTGGTACGGGATCATCACCCAACTGCCGCCGAACGTCGCCGAGTACGTCGGCATCACGGCCTGGGACCACCTCGACAGCGGCTTCAACGGGCTGGTGCCGCGGCCCAACGCCAGGATGGCCGGCAGCTCCGCGACCATGAACCTCGGAAAGACCTGGAGCACCCTGGCGGACGACTACCAACTCGCGGACCCGTTGGAGACGATCGAGCTGAACCCGGCGCAGCCCACCGGCTACCAGCTGTTCGCATCCCGGGGGAGGCACGGGACGGTCGCCGGCAACACGACCAGCGACGGCCGGTACGACCCGGCCAACGTCAGCGAGAGCGCCGCGCGGGTACCGGAGCTGATCCACCGGATGGCCCGGGCCCGTCTCGCCGCCTGGGGTACGGAGTTCCTGGTGACCTCGGAGGCCGGCTCCGGCGCGCTGCCGCAGGAGAGCGACCTCGACCACGCGCTGTTCGACAAGATGGGCGGCGGGACGCCACGTGACAGCTACCTGCTGGGGCGCCCCTACGTGCGACGGGTCTCGTCGATCTCCGGGCTGGACCCGTCCAGCTACTACTACCTCGAAGACGTGGTGGGGAACCCGCCGCATCAGCAGCCGTACCCCGTGACCACCGCCCGCGCGGGCTCCGGCTGGGTGCACTGGAACTTTCTCTAGGCGAGGGGTGACGGGGGAGCGGGCGCGGCCCCGGGGTGTCCGATTGCCTCGAAAATCGAACATGCGCTCTAATCGGAGCATGATGGAACGGCAGCCCTTTCCCCCGGATCTCGTGGAGGCACAGATCGCCTGGTACGCGACGTACTGGCAGCTCGCGAGCGGTGACCCCGCGGCGGGCACGACGCAGGGACGGCGCCGGCTGCGGGAGCTGTCGGTCCGTATCGCCGGGCACCCCTACTGGCGGACGGCCGGGGCCACGCCCGCGGCCCGGATGGAGCTCAAGGAACTGGCCCGGCGTGCGTGCGCGGGGGAGCGGTGAGTCTCACCGAGCGGCAGGCCCGGATCGTGCGCTGTGCGCGGGAGTGGGTCGCGGAGCACGGGGAGGCGCCCTCGCTGCGGGAGCTGGCGGCGGCGGCCGGACTCGCCTCCGCGTCCACGGTGAGTTACCAGCTGCGGCGCCTGCGCGAGCGGGGCGTCGTCGTCGAGACCCGGGGCCGCCGAGGCGGCGGGGCCCGCTGCCCGTACTGCGGGCGGTGACGGCGGGTGACCACGACGGCGACGGCGCCGGTCCGGGTGGACGCGGCGCCGTCGCGTGCGGGGTCGGGCGGAGGGGTCAGCTCAGGGTGACCCTGGCGTCCCGGGCCCGGTGCCAGCCGGTGTCGAACCTGGTCGGGTGGCCGCCGCAGTCCTTGTACGTCTTCACCGGGCCGTGCGGCACGAACCGCACCTTGGCCCAGGCGCACCGGCCGTTGTTCCGCCGGTCGTCGAGCACCCCCCGGACCTTGCGGTGTCCGCGGTTCCAGCACTCCTGGTAGCGGAGGACCGCGTTGGAGTCGTGGATGATCCTGGTGCGGGAGCAGCCCGCCACGCTCGTCGTGCCCTGCTCGGCCTGGCTGCTCGCCGCCGGGGCCCGGGTGTCCGCCGGTGCCGTCTGGGTGGCGCCCGCCGGGGCGGCGAACGCGAGAGTGCCCAGCGCCGCGACGCCCACGATCCCCATACGCATCTTCTTCACGGTGTCTCCTTCTCCTGTCGACGAACCCGTCACGACCCAGAGTCCGGCCCGGCGGCCCCCGGCGAGAAGATGTTTCAGCCCAGCCCGAAACACCGTCCGCCGGCGCCCGACACCCCGCCGCAGCCCGGCGGTTGACGTGCAGGCCGGGGCGGGTGCCCGGCTGGCGGGGAGCGAACGGCATTGCCTATGCTCACGGGGCCACCGGGGCCGACAAGGGGGAGTTGACGCATGGGGGACGGCTTCAGCGCTGTGCCGGAGTCGATCGACGGCAGCGCGCACCTGCTGCTGGAGATCGCCGGCCTGCTCGAAGAGGGCAGGCTGGACGGGGACACCGGCACCATGGCCCGGGAGCCGCGCTCGCACCCGGACGTCTCCGCCGCCGTACTGGACTTCGCCCGCTTCGCCGACGACCAGGGCCGGGACTGCGCGGCCCTGCTGACCGCGCTGTCCACGCTGCTCAAGTCCACCGGCGAGAACTACACCACCGTGGAGCACGGCACCGCGAAGGCGCTCAAGGACTTCGTCGACGCCTCCACGTACGTCGCACCCCGCGGCAACTGAGCGGGAGGCGGACGGACATGACCTACTACGAGGACGTCGCGTTCCTGGAGGACTGCGACCCGGCGCTGATCGAGCGCAACGCCGCCGAGTACAAGCGCCTGCGCGACCTGTTCGACTCCGTCGGGCCGTCCGTGCGCAAGGCCCGGGACGTCGAGTGGACGAGCACCGCCCGCGCCTCCTACGAGGACCGGCTGAAGGACGTGCGGGGCCTGCTGGACGGCCTCGTCGACGGCTACGAGGCCGCCTGGAAGGCGCTGTTGGCGTACGCCGACGCCGTCGAGGAGGCCAAGTCCAGACTCCGGCAGGGCGGCGACGCGCAGGACCTGCTGGAGAAGGTGATCGCCCGCGAGGGCACCCCGATCACCCCCACCGCGCAGGAGGCCGAGCCGATGCGCCGCTGGGAGGACATGCGGGCCACCACGGGCGTGCTCGACTGGTTCGCCGAACTGGGCGTCGACGCCGAGGCGATCGAGGCGGAGGCCGACCGCTACCACGCGCAGGCCGACGAGGCGTTCACCGCGGCGCTCCGCGCCGAACGCGGCCCGCGCGCCGACTGCGTGGCCGCCCTGGAGCGCGCCAGGAACCTCATCCCGGACTTCCGCGCCGGCAACCGGGACGCGGCCGCGCTGCTGGACCGGGTCGAGCCCCTCTCCCGCGAGAAGACCGAGGCCGCCGGCGACCCGCTGACCCGGCTGCCCGGCGGCAGCGGGGAGAAGGGGAGCCTGCCGGGCTTCGGCGACGGCGCGGAGTCACCCCTCCTGCGGGACCTGCGGGACCACCGCAGGAACATGCCGGAGGTCGACAGCATGTGGCTCACCGACCGGTTCGGCAGCAAGGACGAGTGGGTCGCGGCCAACAAGGAGGCCATCGGCCAGGCCGCGCGGGCCTACGGGCTGCCGCCCGAGACGCTGGCCGGGATCGCCTGGATCGAGGTCGGCGGCAAACCGTACGTCGCCGACGACCTGACCGGCTGGGTGCGCGAGGCCGCCGCCTCCGACTGGAGTCCCGTCTCCCCGGAGGGCCTCCCCGGCCCGCTCGCCGGCGACCGGGACAATACCTCGTACGGGCCGATGGCCGTGCAGGTGCGCCGGGCCGCCGAGGTGCTGGGGTACGACCCGGACAACCTCACCGAGGGCCAACGCGACGAGCTGAAGGGCGCGTTGAAGGACCCGAGCCAGAACATGCTGATCTCCGCGAAGTACCTGGCCGACCTCAAGGCGCAGAGCTCCTTCGCCGACGTCCCCGCCGAGGACATGACGCCCGGGCAGCACCGCGAACTGGCCGCCCGCTACAACGGCGGCCCCTACTGGGAGGGCGGCGACGCCCAGGGCTACGCCGACCGCTTCGCCGGCAACCGCGAGGACGTCAGGAAGGCACTCGGATGACCGCGCCCGCACCCGCGCACCAGGACCGCCGCGAGCCCCGCGGGGGACGGGCGCGGACCGTCGCGACCGTGCTCAGCGGGCTCGTGCTCGGGGCGCTCGGCCTGGTCACCGCGGGCTGGCTCGCCCTCGCCTACGGCACCCTGCCCGAGGACGGGCACGACCGGGAGGCGCTGGACGGTGCCGGACTCGGTGCCCTCTTCGCGATCGGTTTCGCCGTGCCGACGCTGCTGCTCACGATCCTGCCCGTGGCGCTCGGCTGGCTCCGCCGCCGCTGGTTCCTGCCCCCGGCCGTCCTGCTGCTCCTCGCCGCCGTGCGCTACACGTACCTGGTCCAGGTCTACGACCCCTGGTGACGGGCCCGGCGCGGCCGTCAGGCGTGGGTCGCGCGCCAGAGGCGGTGTTCGCGGGAGATGGCCTCCTCGGCGCCGTCGACGAACCGGGCCCAGCTCTCCTCGTCGAAGGGCCCTCCGGCCCGGGCGTCGATGTCCGCCAGCTCCATCGCGGCCACCGCGTACGCGCGGGCGAGGTTGCCGTGCTGCTTGGTCTGCGTCCACGCCGCGCCCGCCGCCACCACGGCGCCGCAGATCCCCAGCACGTCGACGTCCACGATCCCGGCCGCCTTGAGGATGCCGCCGGTGATGCCCGCGGCCTCGGCGGCCGCCAGGGTCAGTGACCAGAGGGTCGCGCGGCGCTCGTTCCAGGCGGCCTTCGTGGCGTACCAGGTGCGCTGGTCCGCGATGCGGCGGCTGCGGTACAGCCGCTGCCGCTCGGACAGCGGCAGCGCCCGGCACCGCCGCATCGCCTCGGTGATCTGCTCGCCGTCCTCGGGCGCGGGCACCAGGTACACCCCGCTCATGTCCCGCAGCAGCGCCTGGAACCGCCGCAGCAGCGCCTCGTCCAGCTCCCCGGCCGGGGTGGACAGCGGCAGCGGGGCGCCGCCCACGAGGTAGCGCCAGGACAGGGACTTGACCGACTCGGCCACCGCGCGCCCGTCGTACCACTGCCGCTCGGGACGGCTGGTGAGCAGGTAGACCTCCACCACCAGCGCGGTGGCCAGCGCCGCCGCGCCGATGAAGCCCGCCACGTCCAGCCGTCCCGCCTGCCAGGACACCGCGCCGGACACGGCGGCCAGGGCCAGCAGGAG
Source organism: Streptomyces sp. HNM0574 (assembly GCF_012726235.1). GTDB lineage: Bacteria > Actinomycetota > Actinomycetes > Streptomycetales > Streptomycetaceae > Streptomyces. Next base: position 161,203 of record NZ_JAASAH010000011.1, on the reverse strand, counting down.
CAGCCGCAGCCGGGTGGCCCGCAGGGTGCGCCGCTGCCCGGCGGCGGAGTTCCGGTCGGCCGCGATGAAGAGCGCGGGGAGGTCGGTCTCGCGGATCGGGTCGTCGGCCACGGTGCTCCTGTCGAACCTGCTGACGCGGATGGGTCCCCCTGTTGATACCTGACGCGGGCCCGTCCCGAACACCCGGCCCCGGCAAGCGAGTTGAGCACGCGCGGGCGGCCCGGGCGCCAGGTCCGATTCCCGCCGGAGATGCGGCGCCCGCGGGACGAGGATCGGAGCATGAACACGGACACGAGAGCAGCGGCGCACCCTTCCCCCGGCCTCCGCATCCGGCCGCTGGCCGGGAAGGCGGCGCTGGTCACCGGGGGCAGCCGCGGGATCGGGGCCGCGGTCGCACTGCGGCTGGCCGCCGACGGCGCGGACGTCGCCGTCACCTACGAGCACAGCGAGCGGCGCGCGGCCGAAGTGGCCGCCGCCGTCGGCGAGTCCGGCGTACGGGGGCTGGCCCTGCGGGCCGACGGCACCCGGGCCGAGGAGGTGCGGGAGGCGGTCGCGGCGGCCGTCCGCGCGTTCGGCGGGCTGGACATCCTGGTCAACAACGCGGGCGTCGGGCACGCGGGCCCGCTGGAGACCGTCACCACGGCCGACCTGGACCACGTGCTGGCGGTCAACGTCCGCGCGCCCTACCTGGCGGCGCAGGCGGCGGCGCCGCACCTCGGCGAGGGCGGCCGGATCGTGACCATCGGGAGCTGCGTGGCCGACCGGGTCGTCTTCCCCGGCATGAGCCTGTACGCGATGAGCAAGTCCGCCTGCGGCGGCATGACCAGGGCGCTCGCGCGGGAGCTCGGCCCGCGCGGGATCACCGTCAACACCGTCGCGCCGGGACCGGTCGACACCGCGCTCAACCCGGCGGACGGGGAGGGCGCCGAGGCGCAGCGGACCGGTACGGCGCTGGGCCGCTACGGGCTCCCGGACGAGATCGCGGACACGGTGGCCCACCTCGCGGGCCCGGGCGGGCGCTGGATCACCGGCGCTTCCGTCGCCGTCGACGGCGGCTTCAACGCCTGAGCCTGGGCACCCGGACTGCCCTGCGGGGAACGGCAGTCGGAACCCTCGCCGCCCTCCGCCCGCGCCGGGGTACGGGACGCGGGACGGAGGGCGGGCGGGTGGTCAGGCGTAGACGCGCTCCACGAAGTGGGCGAGCTGGGCGTCGCTGAGGTGATGGGCCAGGTCGGCCTCGCTGATCATGCCGACGAGGTCCTTGTCCCCGCTGATGACCGGCATTCGGCGGATCTGGTTCGCCTCCATCTCCCGCACCACGTCGTCGACGCTGGCCTCCGCGCTGACCCAGCGCGGAGTGCCCGTGCACAGGTCGCCCGCGGTGACGTGCGAGGGGTCGTGCCCGGCCGCGACGCACTCGGTGACGATGTCGCGGTCGGTGATGATGCCGCACATGCGCGCGTGCGGCTCGCCCGATTCGCCCACGGGCAGGGCGCCCACGCCGTGTTCACGCATCATCTGCGCGGCCCGGTCGAGGGTTTCGTGGGCGGGAATCCACTGCGGGCCCCGGTTCATGATGTCGGCAGCTGTGGCCATGACGTGTCCCTTCGCTCGGCTCCGTCGGCGGTCGCGGTGTCCGGCGCACCGTGCGCGCTCTCCCGTACGCCGGCCTTGTGGCACCGGACGGTTGCATCGTGCGCGGCCGGGCTCCGGCGGGCGATCGCTGTCCGCCGAACGAGTGACCCCCGGCGCCCGGCTTGCGGGACGGCCCGGTACGGGGTGGGGGAGGGAGTGCCGGGACGGGCGGCCTCAGCCGGAGTTCGCGCGGCCCAGCGCGGCCAGCCCCTTGCCGAGGTCCTCGCGGTTCATCACGGGTGAGTAGTGGACCTTCGCACCGAGCTTCAGGAAGAACGGCTCCCCGGTCCGCGGCATCTCGGAGGGGTCGGCCAGATCGATGAACAGGTACGCGGTACGACAGCCGTCCTCGGTGGTGAAGTAGGCCGCTTCGGGCTGGAGTTCGTCCAGTGCCGACTCGATCACCTGCTGCATCGTGCCGCGCGAGATCGCCTCGTTGGACACCTGCGTGTCCAGCTGCACCTTCAACAACATACGCATGTCGATCGCCTCTTCCGGGCCGGACGCACGGGCCCGAGGTCACGGACCGGCACCGCCCGGCCGTGCCCCTCCAGAGTCTCGCTTTCCGCACCCGGCTACCACTCGGGCCCGCACCCCGCGACCCGACCAGCACAACGGGCCCCAACACCCGGGCTGTGCCTGGGTGCTGGGGCCCGTTCCGCCGTACCGTCCCGCCGGGACAGCCGTCCCGGAAACGACCCGGGGGAGTGCGCTACGAGGCGACCTCCCCGGCCTTCTCCTTCGCGGCCCCGGCCGGCACGGCCGGCTCCCCGGCGTCCGCCGCCCGGGCCTCCGGCTCCGCCGCGGCCTGCGGGCGCCTGCGGACGAAGAGCGAGGCGAGGAAGGCGAGCACGCCGAGTCCGCCCGCGACCAGGAAGGCCGTGTGCAGCCCCTCCGCGTCCGGCGCCCCGGAGGACTGCGCGGCACCCATCGAGGCCACCGTGACGAACACGGCGGTACCGAAGGCACCCGCGACCTGCTGGAGCGTCGAGAGGATCGCGCTGCCGTGCGAGTAGAGGTGGTCGGGCAGCGAGCCCAGCGACTCCGTCATCAGCGGCGTCATCATCAGACCGAACCCGGCCATCAGCAGCATGTGGATACCGACCACGGTGGCCACCGAGGACTCCGGCCCGAGCAGCGTGGCGAACAGCCACAGCGCCACCGCCATGGCCAGCGCACCGGGCACCACCAGCGGACGCGCGCCCACCCGGTCGAACAGCCGGCCCACCGGACGTCCCAGCAGACCGAGCACCAGACCGCCGGGCAGCACCGCCAGCCCGCTGACGAACGTGCTCGTCTCCAGCACCGTCTGCAGGTACAGCGGCAGCAGGATGCCCGCGACCGCGAGCAGGCACATGAACAGCAGCGCGGTCAGCACCAGGGCGACCACGAACGGCCGGTGCGTCAGCGGACGCAGGTCGAGCAGCGCCCGGTCCTGCCGCTGGAGCCGCAGCTGACGGGCCACGAACACGCCGAGCGCGAGGAGACCCACCGCGATCGGGGCCCACGGCGGCACCGGGTGGCCGCCCCCGCCGGACTCACCGATGGAGGAGAGGCCGTACAGGACGCCACCGAAACCGACGGCGGACAGGATCACCGAGAGCACGTCCAGCGGGACGGCGCGGGTCTCGCTGCCCAGCCGCATCCGGGCGCTGCCGATGACCAGGGCGAGCAGTGACAGCGGCAGCACCAGCCAGAACATCCAGCGCCAGCCCAGCGAGGACAGCACGGCCCCGCCGATCGTCGGCCCGAGCGCGGGCGCGACGGCGATCACGATGGTGATCGTGCCCATCGTCGCGCCGCGCTTGGCCGGCGGAATCATCCGCATCACGGACGTCATCAGCAGCGGCAGCATCACCGCGGTGCCGCAGGCCTGGATCACCCGGCCGACGAGCAGCACGGCGAATCCGGGCGCGAGGGCGCTGAGCAGGGTGCCCGCGCTGAACAGGGTCAGCGAGGCGAGGAAGATCTGGCGCGGGGTGAAGCGCTCCAGCAGGAATCCGGTCGTCGGGATGACCACGGCCATCGTCAGCAGGAAGCCACTGGTCAGCCACTGGACGGTGGTGGTCGAGACGCCGAGGTCGACGGTGAGGTCGCGCAGCGCGACGCTCAGGATCGTCTCGTTGAGGATCATGACGAAGGCCGACATGACCAGCACGGCGATCATCATCGTGGCTCCCCGTGGAACCGCGTCACCGCCGGAGTCCGTGGACGCGTGCGCCACGGAGCCGTTGTCTGGTTCGGATATCTCGGGAATTTCGGTTGCACCTCGCAGAAAGAGGACCGGCCACCGATGCGCTCTCGGCGCGGGCCGGTCGGTCGGGTCGGACGGGACGGTCGGGCAGGCGGCGGGCGCCGGGCCCGCCGGCTTCGCCCGTGGCGGCGGGCGGCGGCCCCGGCTCCGGCGACGGTGCCGGGCGGGGCGCGGGTTCGAAGGCGGGAGGGAGGTCCGGGCTGCGGGGGAGGCCGGGTTCCGGTTCGCTGCTACGTCGTGGTCACGACGCGCTCATCGCGTTGAAGCGTTCCAGCAGGGCCGCGAGGGTGGCGACGTCGTCCGGGTCCCACGTCGCGAACTGGGCGCGGCGCCATTCCCATTCGTCGCTCCACACGTGGGTCAGCTCCTTGCGTGCCCGGTCGGTGGGGCCGAAGAGGACGGCGCGCGCGTCGTCCGGGGACTCCCGGCGCTCGACGAGCCCCAGCCCCTCCAGGGCCTTGAGCTGACGGCTCATCGTCCCCTTGCCCACCCCGTAGTGCTGGGCGATGTCGGTGAGCCGGGCCGGGCCCGAGTCCGACAGCCACGCCAGGATCAGCAGACCGTTGGGCTCAAGACAGGGATCGATGTGCGCGGCGACGGCCCGGGTGTCGCAGCGCCAGGAGTCGAAGAGCGTGGTCAGCTCACGCTGGATCACCTCCGCCGGATCCATCACACCTCCCATTTGATTGCCCTGAGGCAACTGTGTCACGGCCGGAACGCGCCCCGCAAACGGATTTCCGCCCGGCCCGCGACCCCGCCCCACCGGCACCCGAACCCCACGGAACCGGGAGGCGAACGCCGCCGTACAACGCCTGCGCACAGGGAGACGAACGCCCCGCGCCACCCCGTGATTCCGCCCGTGACGTCGGTCTTTCGCCGTAGGTCCTCCGCCGGTGCCCGCGCTGCGCCGGGCCCGGCCGTGGGGTATTCCTGAGCCATGGCTCCTGGGCGGGACGAGGGCGGGCGGCGGCGCACACGGATGAGCCGGCTCGCGCTGCTGATGCCGCTGGCACTGATCGCCGCGGTACTGGTCGTCGACGTACAGGCCCCCGCGACCATCCACCTCGGCCCCTTCCTGGCCGCAGCCCCCGCGCTCACCGCCGCCTTCGCGGGGCCCTGGGTCACCGGCGCGATCAGCCTCGTCTCGCTCGCCGCGCTCGGCGTCATCAGCCAGGTGCACGGCGGCCTGTTCACCCCCAACCACCAGGCGCAGATCATCGCCCTGCTGCTGATCTCGGTCCTCGTCGTGCTCTTCTGCGCCGCCCGCGAGCGACGCCGGCGCGAACTGCACCGGGCCCGCTCCCTCGCCGAAATCGCCCAGCAGGCCCTCATCCGCCCCCTGCCCCGCACCGCGGGACCGCTCCGTCTCGGACAGCTGTACGTCGCGGCCGACGCCGAGGCCCAGGTCGGCGGCGACCTGTACGGCGCCGTCCGCGGCCGCGGCGCGACCCGCCTGCTCATCGGCGACGTCCGGGGCAAGGGCCTGACCGCGGTGAACGACGCCGCCCTGCTGCTCGGCGCCTTCCGCGCCACCGCCGGACGCTGGGACCTCGACGCCGTGGTGGCCCACCTGGAGGCCACCGCCCGGCACGCGGCGGGCGGCACGGACGACGGACTGGAGACCTTCGCCACGGCGCTCGCGCTGGAGATCGACGACGAGTCGCCGACGCTCCACCTGGTGCAGTGCGGCCACCCGCAGCCGCTCCTGGTCCGCGGCCGCTCCGTCACCGTGCTGGAGTGCGAACCCGGACTGCCGCTGGGCCTGAACGGACTCGCGGGCGAGGAGGCCCGGCCCGTGCACACGTTCCCCTTCGGCGAGGGCGACATGCTCGTCCTGTGCACGGACGGAATCCTGGAGGCCCGCGACGCGCACGGCAGCTTCTACCCCCTAGCCGACCGCATCGCCCGCTGGCAGGCCGACGACGGCCCCGACTCCCTCATCGCCCACGTGCACACCGACCTCCTCGCCCACGTCGGAGGCCAGCTCACCGACGACGCGGCCCTCGTCGTCATCGCACGGTGAGCGCCGCGCTCACCCGCCGGACAGGACGGCCCGCAGGACGTGGCGGGCGTTCCCGGCCATCGACGGGTTGCTCGTGCGGTAGTGCGGCAGCGCGATCAGGGCCTGCGAGAGGGTACGGGCCCGGCCGCGCGCCCACGTCGCGTCGTCCACGCCGAGCGCCGAGCGAAAGGCGTCGCGCGCGCCGGGCGGCAGCAGGTTCCAGGCGGGGAACAGGTCGCAGGCCGGGTCGCCCACGCCCGCGCAGCCGAAGTCGATCACCGCGCCGAGCCCGTCGCCGGTCACCAGCAGATTGCCCGGCATCAGATCGGCGTGCAGCCACACCGGCGGACCCGGGTGCTCCGGCGCGGCCAGCCCCTCCTGCCAGACGGCGGCCGCCGCCTCGCAGTCGACGTCCTCCTCCGGTACGCGGCGCAGCTCCTCGATGGCCGCGCGGGTGCCCGCGTCCAGCGCGGCGAGCGGCCCGCCCCGGTGCGCGGCCGGACCGCCCGGCAGGGCGACGGCCCGCATCGCCGCCACGAACCCGGCCAGCTGCTCGGCCAGTTGCCCGGACCCGCGCACCGCGCCCTCCTCGGGGTGCGCGCCCGGCAGCCACCGGTGCACCGACCACGGCCACGGGTACCCCTCGGCCGGCTCTCCGGCCCCGAGCACCTCGGGCACGGGCACCGGCAGCAGCGGCGCCAGACGCGGCAGCCACTCCTGCTCCCGCAGGACGTCCCCGACCCCGCCCGCGCCGAGCGGCAGCCGCACCACCAGGCCCTCGCCCAGCCGGAACATCGCGTTCACCGTCCCGCCCGACGGCAACCGCACCACCGGCAGCCCCGCCCACCGGGGAAACTGCCCGGCCACCAGCCGCCGCACGAGTCCCTCGTCGACGCGCGGCACACCGTCCGCCCACTGAGTCCTCATGACCCGCCATCCGACCGGCGCCGCTGCCGGGGCGTCAACCGGTTTCCGGGGCCCCGTTGCGCGGTGCGCTTCTGAGCCAGAAACGGCGGCCCCCGTTACGGGACGGAGCTCCACCGGGAAGACCTCCCGGGGGCGGTACGGGTGTCCGCAACAGCGCACCCGCACCCCCGAGTTGGAGCACGCCGCGGCACTGGAACGTCCCCCAACGGGAGGCCCGCATGACCGTGACCACGAACGGCCACGAGCCGCCGGCCGGCCTGGACGTGCACCGGGAGGCGAACACCCGACAGGCCGCGCTGACCACCCTCCGCTCCCGGATCGCCGACGCCGGTGTGGAGTACGTCTACTGCCAGACGGTGACCCTCACCGGGCGCGTCATCGGCAAGGTCGTGCCCGCGGGGCACCTCGTCCGGATCGCCGAGAACGGCGTCCAACTGCACCGCACGGGCCTGGCCGACCTGCACACCACCCAGGAAGGTGTGCTGCTCGGCGGCGGCTTCGACGTGGCCGAGTGCACCGCCATGCCGGACCTGGACAGCTTCGCCGTCCTGCCCTGGGACACCAGCACGGGACGCTTCTTCTGCCGCCTCTACGAACCCGGCCAGCGCGCCGACGGACGCGCCGGAGCACCGCTGGCCACCGACGTACGCGGCAACCTCGCGCGGCGTCACGCGGCCTTCACCGCACGGACCGGACTGGAGCTGCGCACCGGCTGCGAACCGGAGATGTCCTGGACCGGACCCGGCCTCGAACCCCGCAACCGCCCCCACTCCAGCACCGCTTACCACATCGACCACCTGGAGCGGAACCGGCCGATCTACCAGCGGGTCATCGGCTACGCGCGGGCCCTCGGCTTCGACATGATCGAGGGGGACTACGAGGACCCCGCACAGCTCGAACTCAACTGGCTCTTCGACTCCGCGGACCGCACCGCCGACCGCGTCGTCGTCTACCGCCAGATCTGCCGCCAGGTGGCACGCGAACTCGGCGTCACCGCCGGGTTCATGCCCAAGCCCGCCGACGACCGCAAGGGCAACGGCTGCCACCACAACCTCAGCCTGTGGCGCGGCGACCACAACGTCCTCGCCGACCCCGCGCTGCCCTCCCTGCACCTGACCGGTACCGGACGGCACGCGCTGGGCGGCATCCTCGCGCACGCCGCCGCCATGACCGCCGTCATGGGGCCGACCGTCAACTCGTACAAGCGGTACCGGCACCAGGGCCAGTTCGCGCCCACCCGGATCGACTGGGGCATGGACAACAAGTCCTGCACGGTGCGCCTGCCCGCCATCGGCCGCCTGGAGGTCAAGCTCCCGGACGCCATGGTGAACCCGTACCTCTCGCACGCGGTGCTGCTCGCCGCGGTCGAGGACGGACTGCGGCACCGCCTCGACCCCGGCCCGCCGCACGGAGCCGACGGACCCGGACCCGGCGCCGCCCTCCCCGGCACCCTGGGGGAGGCGCTGGAACGGATGGCGGCCGACCCGGTCGTCACCGGCGCCCTGGGCCGGGAGACCACCGAACTCTTCCTCGCCCTCAAGGGCGACGAGTGGAACAGGTACTGCGGCGCCGTCACCGACTGGGAGCACAGGATGTACGGGCAGGAGGGGGCGTAGGGGGGCGTCCGGCGCCCTGCGGGAAGGCGCCGGACGCGCGGCAAATGGCCGCCGGGGGAGAGGAGTTCAGCGTGCGGCGTCCGAGTCCGCCGACGGCAGGTAGCGGGGCGGGCGCCAGGCGTCGAGCTGGTGTTCCACGGCCGCGCCGAGGGCGAGCAGGCCGGCGTCCCGGTGGTTTCCGGTCATCAGGAGCAGGCCGACGGGGAGTTCGCCGACGGTGCCGGCCGGGACCGACAGCGACGGGTATCCGGCCACGGCCGCCGGGGTGGACGAGGGGATCACGTCGTTGTCGCCGCGTGCGCAGTCGGTCTTCCAGGCGGGCGGGTTCGTCGGCGCGGCGATGGCGTCCAGCCGGTACTCGCGCAGGGTCTCGTCGATCGAGCGCCGGGAGAGGTCCTTCAGCTCGGCGCGCATCGCCCGGTACTCCGGATCGGTGACGGGCGGTGCGTCCAGGGCCTGCTCGAAGAGCTGCCGGCCGGTGAAGCAGGTGTTCTCCTCCGGGCTGGACCGGGTGAACTCGATCAGCTCCCCGAGGTCCCGCGGCCCCTCCCGGGTGGCGAGGTAGGCGTCGATGTCCCGGTGGAACTCGCTGAGCAGGGCCGGGAATTCGAGCTCGCCCAGCCGCTTCTGGTACGGCGGCGTCACCTCCACGACCTCGGCCCCCGCCCGGCGCAGCTTCGCCGCCGTACGCTTCATCACCGCGTCCACGCCCTCGCCGAGCGCGGGCAGCCGCCACAGCCCGATCCGCTTCCCGCGCAGGCTCCCCGGCCCGGACGCTTCCAGGGCGCCGCGGGGTGCGGAGCGGCCCTCGTCGAGGACGGAGAGGGTGAGGGCGGTGTCGACGACGTTGCGGGCCATGGGGCCCGCGGTGTCCTGCTCGGCCGAGATCGGCACCACGCCCCGCTGGCTGACCACGCCCAGGCTCGGCTTGTGGCCGACCACCCCGTTCATCCCTGCAGGGCACACGATCGAGCCGTCCGTCTCGGTGCCGATCGCCACCTGCGCCAGCGAGGCGGCGAGCGCGGCACCCGAACCCGAGGACGAGCCGCACGGATTCCGGTCCAGGACGTACGGGTTACGGGTCTGGCCGCCCACCGCCGACCAGCCCGAAGTCGGCTTCTCCGCACGGAAGTTCGCCCACTCCGACAGGTTGGTCTTGCCGAGGATCACCGCACCCGCCTCGCGCAGCCGCGTCACCAGCGCGGCGTCCTTCTCGGGCGGGGCCCCGGCCAGCGCCGTCGAACCGGCCGTGGTGGGCATGTCGCGGGTGTCGATGTTGTCCTTGAGGAGGACGGGGATGCCGTCGAGCGGGCCCCGGGCGCGGCCCTTCCGGTGCCGGGCGTCGCTCGCGGCCGCCTGACGCCGGGCCGTCGGGTCGGTACGCAGCACCGCGTCGATCCTCGGGTCGACCGTCTCGATCCGGTGCAGATAGGCGGCGGTCAGCTGCGAGGCGGTCAGCGAACCGGCCGCCATCCGCGCCTGGAGCTCCGGAATCGTCACCGTGTCCAGATCGACGCCGGGCAGTGCGGGCCCGCGCCGCGCCGGACCCTCGCCCCCAACCGCCGCCGGGGACACGGCGGTTCCCGCGGCTGCCTTCCGTTCATGGTCCGCCGCCTCCGCCGGGCGCGGGCCCGGGACACCGGCGAGGAGGGAGGCCGCGAGCACCGCGGCGACCGACACGGCAACGCATCTCTTCGTCATGCGGCCCAGCGCACTACAGCCCGCACGCCCGCACAAGGGCGCCCTGCCGCCCGCCGCGCCTTTCCCGCCGCCGTCCCCCGTCCTTCCGTACGGGACCGTCGAGCCGGGTCGGCCGGTTCGCGGCGCATGCAGCCGCGCGGCCAGTGGTCGAGCCCGTGCTCCGCCTCGGTCTTCCGCAACTCCCGCAGCCCCGGCGTGGTTTCGGCGTCCGTCAGCCGGCGGAACCCGCAGGGCTCGTAGTACGGGCCGTTCCCCACCACGCCCCGGAAGGTGGTGAGCGTCAGCGCCGCGCGCCCGCGCGCACGGGCCCACCCGGCGCCGCCCGTGGTCCGGGTGCACCGAGATCTGCTCCAGGTGCGCACCCCCGTCGACCAGGACGTACGCCACCGCGACGCCGTCGTCCCTCGCGTGCACCCAGGTACGCCCGTCCTCCAGACAACTCAACAGGACCTCCCGGGACGGGGGTTCGTCCTCGGCGACGGCCCGCGTACCGATCTCCGCGAACACCTGCCCGGCCGCTCACTCGATGTCCCGCAGACGCGGCCCATCGCCCTCCCGCGCGCGCCGGATCACTGCCTTCCTCCCCTTCGTGCCGCGATCTCGCCGTACGCGGCCGTCACTGCTGTCGCCGTGGCCTCGGCGACCCTGACGGTCCTTCTCGCGCTGGCCACCGCCGCCCTCGCCGTCAGCGTGTTCCGCGACGTGCCGGCCAACAGCGGGCCGGAGCAGGGGAGTCCGGGCGGGTGAGTCCGGGGGTCACTGCTGCATGCTCCCTGTCGGCCCGTTCCCGGAGCCGTCACACCCGGCCCATGCCCGGGGTCACCAGGCGGGCCTCGTAGGCGAAGACGGCGGCCTGGGTGCGGTCGCGGAGGCCGAGTTTGACCAGGAGGCGGCCCACGTGGGTCTTCACCGTGGACTCGGCGACGAACAGGTGGGCGGCGATCTCGGCGTTGGACAGGCCCTGTGCGACGAGTACCAGGACCTCCGTCTCCCGGTCCGTCAGTTCGCCGACGCGTTCCCGTACCGGAGGCACGGAGACGTTCAGCCGGGAGAACTCCGAGAGGAGCCGCTTGGTGATGGTGGGCGCGAGAAGCGCCTCCCCGGCGGCCACCACCCGTACGCCCTCGGCGAGTTGGCCGGCCGAGGCGTCCTTCAGTACGAAGCCGCTCGCTCCCGCGCGCAGTGCCTGGTACACGTACTCGTCGAGGTCGAAGGTGGTGAGGACGAGGACCTTGGTGCCGGTGTCGGCGGCGATGATCTCGCGGGTGGCCTCCAGGCCGTTCATCTCGGGCATGCGGATGTCCATCAGCACGACGTCCGGGCGGAGTTCGGCGGCCTTCGCGACGGCCTCCAGCCCGTTCGCGGCCTCGCCGACGACCTCGATGTCCGGCATGGCCCCGAGCAGTACGGAGAAGCCCTCGCGGACCATGCCCTGGTCGTCGACGATCATTACCCGGATCATGCCGTGTGCCCCCCGCTGTCCTCGGCCGCCTCGCTGGTGCCCGCCGGAGCCGGGGCGGCTGCCCGGCGCGCCGGCTCCGCGCCCGGGGAGCAGGGGAGGAAGACGGCCACCTCGAAGCCTCCGTCCTCGGTGGGCTCGGCGCTGATCTCCCCGCCGAGCACCTGCACGCGCTCCCGCATGCCCAGCACCCCGTGCCCCGCACCGGGCGAGGGCTTGGCGAGTCTACTGGGCCGGTCGTTCACGATGCGCAGCCCGAGACCGCCCAGCACGTACGAGATCTCGACCTGGGCCGAGGCGCCCGGCGCGTGCCGCAGCGCATTGCTCAGCGCCTCCTGCACGATGCGGTACGCGGACAGTTCGACGCCCTGCGGCAGTGTCCGCACCGCGCCCGTCGTCACCCGCAGCACCTCCAGGCCCGCGTCGCGCAAGGTGTCGAGCAGCGCGTCGAGTTCGGCGAGGGTGGGCTGCGGCGCGTCCGGGCTGCCCTCGGCGAAGCCCTCGGGGTCGTCGGCCCGGACCACGCCGAGGATGCGGCGCAGCTCCGTCAGTCCGACGACGGCGTTCTCCCGTATCGTGCTGAGCGCGGTGGCCAGTTCGGGCGGGGTCTCCTCGACCCGGTAGGGCGCGGCCTCGGCCTGGATGGCTATCACCGACATGTGGTGCGCGACCACGTCGTGCAGCTCCCTGGCGATGGTGGCCCGCTCCTCCAGGAGGGTGCGGCGTGAGCGCTCCCGCTCGGTGACCGTCTCCGTCCGCTCCGCGTTCCGCCGCTCGTCGCGCCAGGCCCGCACGGCCGCGGCCACCGTCAGGAAGAGCGCCGACGCCCCCGCCATGGCGGCCAGTTCGCCGTCCGTGCCGCTGGTGAGGACCGTCATCACGGCGGTGACGGCCAGGGTGACCAGCCAGGTCTCGGGCGCCACCCGGGGCCGGGTGCGCAGCACCACCAGCGCCATGACGCCGGTGTGGCACACCAGGGCCAGCGTCGTCCACGGGCGCCCCATGTCGTCGACGTGCCCGGCGGTGAGCCCGACGACGACGCCGGCGAGCGAGACCCAGTACGCGCCGACCGGGCGGAAGAGGACCAGCGCGAGCGGCGCCGTCGCCAACAGGCTGAAGAGCAGGGCGAATACGGAACGGAGCGAGCCGCCGTCGGCCGTGTTGGACAGCGAGCCGAGGAACACGGCGGCGGCGAGCGCGCTGAGCAGGAGGTGCGGGAGACGGCCGAGGTGCTTCCCGAGCCAGCCGGGGAGGTACCGGCCGAGGGCGGCGACCCGGGCCGCCCCGAGCGGGGGCAGGGGCCGCAGCGCGAAGGGCTCTTTCAGCAGGTCCTGACGCGCGTTCGCCCACGCGCCCTGTGCGAGTCGGATCTCCGGACCGGTTGCGGTCCGCGGCTTGTCTCTCATGCACTGCACCGTAGGCAGCGCGGGCCTCGTACGGCGTCCCCACCAGTGCTGATTCCCGGCCGTCCTCCTCAGGTACGACATGGTGGGCGACCCGAATCGAACTGCCGCCCCGCGCACAGCTATCGCCGCTTCCGCCCGAACCGCCGCTTGCCCTGCTTCTTGGGGTTCTTCACCCCCGGCTTCAGACCGGCGAGGAGCTTCTGCGCGGTGTGGCGTTTGCCCATGGAGGTGAGGGTGTTGGCGAGGACATTGACGGTCCGCACGGTGTCGGGGTGCCGGCCGCCGAAGAGCCGGCGTCGGCGGTCGAGTGTGTCCTCCAACAGCTCGACCGCTTCCGGGAACCGGCGGAGGTTGTGATACGCGATCGCCAGGCTGTGTGCGGAGTGGAGGGTGTCGGGGTGGTTCTCACCGAGGAGGAGGTGACGCCGGGCGAGTGTGTCCTCCAACAGCTGGGCGGCTGCCGAGGGGCGACCGAGCTCGCCGATGACGATGGCCACTCCGAATACGGAGTCGAGCGTGTCGGGGTGGTCGTCGCCGAGGGTGGCGCGTCGGCGGTTGAGGGTGTCCTCGTGCATGCGGTGGGACTGCTCGTACTCGCCGAGATTCTGCAGCACGATGGCGACGCTGTGTGCGGAGTGGAGGGTGTCGGGGTGGTTGTCGCCGAGGGTGGCCCGTCGTCGGTCGAGGGTGTCCTCGTCCATACGGCGGGCCGGCTCGTACTTGCCGAGGAGCGACAGGGCGTTGGCGGCGCTGTGCGCGGAGCGGAGGGTGTCGGGGTGGTTGTCGCCGAGGGTGGCCCGTCGGCGGTTGAGGGTGTCCTCGTGCATGCGGTGGGCCATCTCCTGCTCGCCGAGCGCTTGCAGGCTGACGGCGGCGCTGTGGGCGGAGCGCAGCGTCTCGGGATGGTTGTCGCCCAGAATGCGTCGTCGGCGGTTGAGGGTGTCCTCGTCCAGGAGCCTGGACTGCTCGTACTCGCCGAGCGTGTGCAGGGTGCTCGCGACGCCATGGGCGGAGTGGAGCGTGTCGGGATGGTCGTCGCCGAGGGTGGCGCGTCGGCGGTTGAGGGTGTCCTCGTGCATCCGGTAGCCCCGTTCCTGCTCGCCGAGGAGACTCACGATGACGCCGAGGTCGTTGGCCGACTGGAGCGTGTCGCGGTGGTTGTCGCCGAGTACGCGCCGCCGCCTGTCCAAAGCGTCCTGGATGAGGGGACGGGCTTCGTTGAGCTTGCCGAGGTCGGACGTCGCATGCCCGAGGTATTGCAGCGCGGTGAGGGTGTCCGCGTGGTCCTCACCCAGCGCGCTGCTCCAGGCTTCGTGAAACGCCCCGGCGAGCTTGCGTGCCGTGCCCGGCTGACCGCTGCGGAGCAGGAACAGCACCGCGTCGAGAAGGGTCGGGCGCAGCTCCGGACGGTTGGTCACCGTGACGGGCTGGGCGGTGAGGTGGGAGGCCAGAGCGGCCCAGGTGGGCCAGGTCTCCGGGGTGTCCGGATCCCCCGCCTCCACCGCCCCCAGCAGCGCCGTGACGTCCTCGCGGATGCGTTCGGCCCGGGCGGGGTCGGTGCCGTCGCGGAGGACGGCCTGGGTGAGGCGGTGGATCTGGAAGCTGGCCTGGTCGGTGCGGGCGAGGCCGATGCGGCCGAGGGGCTGGAGGGCGGTGGGCAGCCACATCGGGTCGTCGGGGTCGCCGAGGACGCTGGAGAGGCGGGACCTGGCCGTCTCCAGCCACAGGGTCGGGATGGGGTCGGGGCCGAGGAAGGCGCCGAGGCGCAGCAGGGCCGCCGCGTCGGGGTGCGATTCGGCGAGGCGGGCCTCGGCGATGCCGACGGCGGCGGCCAGCGAGGCCGGGTAGCCGGGGGCGCCGCCCTCCTTGAGGATGCGGGCGCCGCTGGTGGTGACCAGCTGCCGGTAGCGCTCCAGCGGCATGCCGCTGCTGAGGACGCCCGCGGCCTGCGCGAGGGCGAGCGGCAGGTCGCCCAGGTCGTCGGCGAGGCCGTCCGCCTCGTCGGGGGTGAGGGCCGGCATGCGGGCCTGGAGGTACGCGCGGGAGTCGGCGCGGCTGAAGACGTCCAGGCTGGTCTGGTGGGCGATGCCGTGCCACTCGGGGGTGCGGGAGGTGATGAGGGTGTGGCCGGGGCCTTCGGGGAGCCACTGTTCGATCTGCCGGGGGGCTTCGGCGTTGTCGAGGATGAGCAGCCAGCGCTGCCGGGTGCGCAGGTGCTGGAGGAGCGCGCGGGCGTTGGCCTCCGTTCCGGCCTCGGGTTTGGCGATGCCGAGGCGGTCGGCGAGTTCCGTGTAGTGCACGGGAAGCTGGTCGGCCTGTTCGGCGTCGATCCACCAGACGAGGTCGTACTGGCTGGCGAAGCGGTGCGCGTACTCCTGGGCGATCTGGGTCTTGCCGACGCCGCCCATGCCGTGCACGGACTGGATGAGCGAGTGCCGGCCGCTGAGCAGGTCCCGCCGGAGGCGGCCGAGTTGGGCCTCGCGGCCGTGGAAGTCGGGGTTGCGCCGGCGGACGTTCCACACGTCGGGGCGGAGGCTGCCGGGCAGCCGGGGGCGCTGCCCGTCGGGCACTTCCGCGGCGGTGGTGCTCTCGGGGAGGGCGCCGGGGAAGGCGACGGGGCCCTCCGGGCGGGCCGGGCCGTTGACGGCGGTGAGCAGTGCGGCGGTGGCGGACTGCTCGTCCATGCCGTGCAGGTCGCAGCGCATGCGGCCGCTGAGGATGTCGGGGATCTGCTCGGCGGTCAGCTGCTCGATCGCGACGGGGACGACGTGGTTCCGGGTGGCCAGCGCCGAGGTCCACTCGTCGTGGGTCCACCGGCCGGAGGCGAAGTAGGAGGCGGAGAAGAGGGCCACGACCGCGTCGGCCTTCTCCAGGGCCTCGTTCATCCGCTGGACGAAGTTGTCGCCGGCGGGCCAGTCCCAGGTGTCCAGTTCCACCCGGTGGCCGGCGTGCTCCAGTTGCCAGCCCACCCACTCCGCCCACGCCCGGTCCGGACCTGCGTAGCTGACGAAGAACTGTCGCGCGGCTCCGGTCACCATTGCCCCCGAACCCCTCACCCCTCGGACACAGCACGCTGTGTCGCCGCCATGATTCCCGCCCCAGCTTAGTGACCACGGAGGGTGCCGCGGCTCAACGAGCGGGCGCGGGCGTGCAGTTCGGGCGAGGGGCCGGGGGCCGGGGCCTTACGCGGTGGGCGCGTCCGCGACGCGGCGGCTGCCGCCGTTCCGCCGCTGCCACAGGCGGTAGACGTCGACGGCGTCCTCGTGCGGGTCGTGCCGCATGGGCAGCCGCCGCTCGGTGTGGTCCTTGGCGAACTCGCCGTAGAAGGTGTCGAGTTCGAAGTACTTGCGGTCGTCCACGTAGTGCGGCTCGTAGGCGTCGCGGGTGGTGAGGAAGACGACCTCGTCGGGGGAGCAGTAGTACAGCGAACCCAGGCACATGGGGCAGGGCTGCGCGAGGACGTAGACGGTCGCGCCGACCAGGTGCTCGGTGCCGAGCCTGGTGCAGGCCTCGCGGACGGCGAGGATCTCGGCGTGCGCGGTGGGGTCGGAGGTCTGCGCGACGAGGTTCGGGCTCTCGGCGAGGATCTCGCCGTCCTTGACGATGACGGTGGCGAAGGGGCGCCCGCCCTCCTCGACGTTCCTGCGGGCGAGGTCGATGGTGCGCTGTGCGAAGTCCATTGCGGTGCCTCCGGGGCGTGGGTGTGTCCGGTGGAGAGGGCGGCGGGGCGGACCCGGGGGAGGGGTGGCCCGCCCCGCCGCAGGGGGGGGGATGGTCCGTACGGTCAGAAGGGCTTGGTCGGCAGGTACTTGCCGTCCAGCGTGACGACGGCGCGCTCGCCGCCCTCGGGGTCGGCGACCTTCTGTACGTCCAGCTTGAAGTTGATGGCGCTGATGATGCCGTCGCCGAACTGCTCGTGGATCAGGGCCTTGAGGGTGGTGCCGTAGACCTGGAGCATCTCGTAGAAGCGGTAGATGGTCGGGTCGGTGGGGACGCCGCCGGGGAGGGAGCCGCGGGTGGGGATGGTCTGCAGGAGGCGCGTCGCGTCCTCGTCCAGGCCGAGCAGCTCGGCGACCCGCTCGGCGGCCTCCTTCGGCAGCGCGTGCTGGCCGAGGACGGCGGCGGTCACGAACGCGACGGACAGGCCCGTCACGTCGGCGATCTGCTGCCAGGTGAGGTCCTTGCGGGTCTTGGCGTCGACGGCGGTGGCCGCCAGCTCCAGGCGGGCGGTGGGGTCGAACTGCGCGTGCGGCATGCGGGGCTCCTTGTCTCGGGTTGCCGGCCGGTGGTCCGGCCGGCGGGTGCGGGGGTGGGGTGACGGTCAGGCGGCCGTCGCCGCGCCGGCGTCGACGGTGTCGACCGTGCCGGTGCGGATGTCGAAGACCCAGCCGTGCAGGGCGAGTTCGCCCTCGGCCAGGGCGCGGATCACCGAGGGGTGGGTGGTGAGGTTGCGCAGCTGCGCGGCGACGTTGGCGCGCACCAGCGCGTCCACCCGGTCGGCGTCGGCCGTGCCGGACGCGGTGCGGGCCCGTGCCGCGTCGGCGTGCCGGAGCCAGGCGGCGGTCAGCGGGGCGCCGCTGAGGTCGTGCTCCTCGGCCAGGGCCGTCATGGCGCCGCAGGCGGAGTGCCCGCACACCACGATGTCGCGCACCCCGAGCACGGCGACGGCGTACTCGACGCTCGCGGCGACGCCGTCGGCGGCCGGGGTGTAGGCGGGGACGAGGTTGCCGGCGGTGCGGATGACGAACAGGTCGCCGGGCTCGCTCTGGGTGATCAGTTCCGGGACCACGCGGGCGTCGGAGCAGCCGACGAACAGGGTGCCGGGCCGGTGGTCGGTGGCCAGGAGGGCGAAGAGCTCCTGCCTGGCGGGGAAGGCGTCCTTGCGGAAACGGGCAAGGCCGTCCCGGAGGTCGTGCACGGTGAACTCCCTTCGGTGGCGGGTGGTCCGCCCCGAGGGGCTGACGGGATCCACCATGCACACGCTGGAGCTATAGCGTCCAAGACTTGCTGTCCATGACTCCTATTGGTCACATCTATAGTTCCGTCCTACAGTGCGGAGCATGGGTCCGGAACTGCGCCACCTCCGCTATCTGATCGCGGTGGCAGAGCACGGCAACTTCACACGCGCCGCCGACGAGCTGCTCGTCTCCCAGCCGACACTGTCCCAGCAGGTCAAACAGCTGGAACGGGCCGTCGGCGTCCAGCTGCTGGACCGCAGCGGCCGCAGCGTCCGGCTGACCGACGCGGGCGAGGCGTACGTCCACTACGCGCGCCGCGCCCTGCGGGAGCTGGCCGCAGCCGACCGCGCCGTCCTCGACGTGGCCGACCTCTCCCGCGGGCACCTGCGCCTGGGCATGACGCCGACCTTCACCGCCTACCTGATCGGCCCCCTGGTGCGGGAGCTCCACCAGCGGCACCCGGGCATCACGCTGGAGGTGCGCGAAATGGCGCAGGACCGGATGGAGGCCGGACTCCTCGCCGACGCGCTCGACCTCGGCGTCGCCTTCGAGGACCCGCACCAGCCCGGCGTCACCGGCACACCGCTGTTCACCGAGCACCTCAGCCTCGTCGTCGCGGCGCGCGGCGCCGGCGACCCGGAACCGCTGCCCGTGCACCGCCTCGCCGAGCAGCAACTCGCCCTGCTCAACGGCGACTTCGCCACCCGCGGGCACATCGACGCCTACTTCGCCGAGCACCACGTCAGCCCGGCCGTCGCCGTCGAGGCCAACACCATCCAGGCGCTCACCGACATCGTCCAGCGCACCCCTGGCCTCGCCACCGTCCTCCCCGACGGCATCACCGACGACCACCCCGACCTCGCCCCCGTCCCCGTCGACCCGCCCCTGCCCACCCGCACCGCCACCCTCCTCCGCCGCACCAACGCCTACGAGACGGCAGCGGCCCGCACCTTCACCGCCCTCACCCACGAGGTGGTCCGCGAACGGGGGTACCCGGGGGTGTGAGGGAGCCCGTCACGGCAGCAGTCGCTGCTCCTTGGCGACGGCGACGGCGCCCGCGCGGGTGTCGACGCCGAGCTTGTCGTAGATGCGGCCCAGGTGGGTCTTGACGGTGGCCTCGCTGATGAACAGGGCGCGGGCGATCTCGCGGTTGCCGAGGCCGCGGGCGAGCTGGCCGAGGATGTCGCGTTCGCGGTCGGTGAGCGTGGGGCGCGGGTGCCGCAGCCGGGACATGACCCGCTGCGCGACGGGCGGCGAGAGCGTCGTACGGCCCTGCGCCGCGGCGCGGATCGCGGCGAACAGCTCCTCGGGGCGCTCGGCCTTCAGCAGGTAGCCGGTGGCGCCCGCCTCGATGGCCCGGGTGATGTCCGCGTCGGTGTCGTACGTCGTCAGCACCAGCACGCGCGGGGCGGTGCCGGACGCCGTGCCCGCGAGGATGCGTTCGGTGGCCTCGACGCCGTCGATGCCCTCGCCGAGCTGGAGGTCCATCAGCACCACGTCCGGGCCGAGCGAGGCGGCCATCGCGACGGCCTCCTCCCCGCTGCCCGCCTCGCCCACGACCTCGATACCGGGCGCGCTGCCGAGCAGCGCGAGCAGCCCGGCCCGCACCACCGTGTGGTCGTCGCACAGCAGCAGCCGGACGGGCGCGCCGGAAGGGGGCTGGTTCATGGCAGGGGCTCCAGGGGGACGGCGGCGGACAGTACGGTGCCCTCTCCGGGCGCGGACTCGACGGTGAACGTCCCGCCGAGACGCCGCACCCGCGCCCGCATCGCGGGCAGCCCGTGGCCGCGGGTGCGGCGCGCGGCGTCGGGGCGGTCGGGTGCGGCGGGGTCGAAGCCGAGGCCGTCGTCGGCGACGTCGAGGACGACCTGGTCGCCGAGGTAACTGAGGGTCAGCGCGGCCGTGTTCGCCTCCGCGTGCTCCCGCACGTTGGCCAGCGCGCCCTGCGCGATCCGCAGCAGCCCGGCGGCCACGCTCTCCGGCAGCGGCACGGGGGTGCCCTCCAGGTGGAAGCGGACCTCGGGCGCGTTCCGGCCGCGGCCCTGCTCCCGTTCGGCGGCGGCGAGTTCGGCCAGCGCCGTCTCCAGCGGGGTGCCGTCGGCCAGCGCGGAGGGCGCCAGGTCGTGCACGAAGCGGCGGGCCTCGGCGAGGTCCCGCCCGGCGACGTCGGCCGCCGTCCGCACGTGCTCGCGCGCGGCCGACGGGTCCGTCTCCCAGACGCGTTCGGCGGCCTGGAGCAGCATCTGCTGGCTGGACAGGCCCTGCGCGAGGGTGTCGTGGATCTCCATGGACAGCCGCTGCCGCTCCGCGAGCACGCCCTCGCGCCGTTCGGTGGCGGCCAGTTCGCGCCGGGTGCGCAGCAGGTCGTCGATGAGCGCCCGCTGCCGCGCGCCCTGCCGCTCCATGTGCAGGAAGATCGCGGTCGCCAGCGCGGCCACCGCGGGCGGGGCCAGCACCAGGTTCGGGTCGAACTTCCCGGCCAGCGTCAGCTGCGCGAAGACGACCAGCGCCGTCAGCAGCAGCACCAGCGGCACCGCCGCACGCGGCGGCAGCGTGCGCAGCCCGGTGTAGAACAGCGGGACGGCGCACCACGCGAAGCTCGGCGCCAGCAGCACCAGCACCACCCAGGCCGCGATCACCGCGCCCAGCCAGCACAGCCGCCGCGTCGTGGGCTCCGCCGCGACGCCCCCGGCGGCGGCCGCGCCCGGCACCGAGGCGCCGGGCCCGAGGGCCGGGCCGAGGACGTACAGCAGCGCGAGGACGACGCTGAGCGCGATCACCCACGGGATGCGGGGCTGGCCCGGATGGTTGAGCAGGTAGCGCCACAGGGACGCCCCGAGCAGCAGGAAGAAGGCCGCGTGGATGACGGGTGCCAGCCAGCGGTCCTCGGGCGGCCCTGCGTTCTCGCTGCGCACGCGCGGTTCTCCTCGACGGTGACGGTTCCCGGCCGGTGAGGGCCGGTGGCCAGTGATAGCCGGTGCGGCCGGTCGCGCGCATCAACCGATCGGCTGACCCGGGGGTCCACCATCATGCCCGCGCACCGCATCCGTACCGGCGACGCCCGGCGGTACGGGGCCGCACCACGATGGAACACACGGCGCACCGACAGCGTCCACCCGGGCCGGAACGGCGGCGCGGCCTCCCCGGCGTCAAGGCGCCCCCCGGCCCGGGACCCACGACTCACCCCAGGAGCACAGCATGAGCACGTCCACCAAGAGCCCCCGCCGCACCCGCGTCCTCGCCTCGGCCGCCGTCGGCGCCGTGGCCGTCGCCGGGCTCGGTGTCTTCGGCGCCGTCCAGGCCACCGCCTCCCCGTCGGCCGCGCAGGCCACGCCGGTGAAGGCGGCGGCCGGCGACAAGGACCTCACCACCAGCAAGCACCTGTCCGTCGACGCGGCGACCGAGGCGGCCCAGGCCGTGCTCGACGCCGCCGCGAAGGAGAACCAGAAGGTGTCCGTCGCCGTCGTCGACCGCAACGGCAACACCCTCGTCACCCTGCGCGGCGACGGCGCGGGCCCGCAGTCCTACGAGTCGGCCGAGAAGAAGGGCTACACCGCCGTCTCCTGGAACGCGCCGACCTCGAAGCTGGTGAAGAACCTGGAGAAGACCCCGAACCTGAAGGACATCCCGGGCACCCTGTTCCTGGGCGGCGGCGTGCCGGTGCAGGCCGACGGCGCCCCCGTCGCGGGCATCGGCGTCGCGGGCGCGCCCAGCGGCGACCTGGACGAGAAGTTCGCCGCGGCCGGCGCGAAGGCCCTCGGCAAGTGACCGTGCGGAGGACGCCCCGCGTGCTCCGCACCGCACTGGCCGCGGCGCTCGCCCTGTGCGCCGCGTGCACGACGCAGGACGGCGGAGGCGGCGACGGGGGCGACCCGCCGTCCGGCTCCGCCGCCTCGTCCCCGGCGTCCCCGGGCACGACGTCCCCGGACGGCGGCGAGGAGGCGGACTCCTCCGCCGACCGCGCCCTGCTGACGGCGGCGGAGGACGGGGACGCGGCGGCCGTCGAGAAGGCGCTCGACGACGGTGCCGGCACCGGCGCCCGGGACGACCGGGGCCGTACGCCGCTGCTGCTGGCGGCGCTCGGCGACCACGTCGAGGCGGCCCGCGCCCTGGTGAAGGCCGGTGCCGACCCGGACGCGCAGGACGACCAGGACGACAGCGCCTGGCTGGTCACCGGGGTGACGGGCAGCGTCCGGATGGCCCGCGTGCTCATCCCGGCCGAGCCCGACTACACGCTGACCAACCGCTACGGCGGCACCTCGCTGATCCCGGCGGGCGAGCACGGTCACGTCGCCTACGTGCGGGAGGTGCTGCGGAAGACGGACATGGAGGTCGACCACGTCAACCGGCTCGGCTGGACCGCCCTGTTGGAGGCCGTGATCCTCGGCGACGGCGGGCGGGACCACCAGCAGGTGGTCGCCCTGCTGCTGGAGCACGGCGCCGACCCGGAGCTGGCGGACAAGGAGGGCGTGACCCCGCTGGAGCACGCCGAACAGCGCGGCTTCGACCGCGTCGCGGCCCTGCTGCGGGACGCGGAGTGAGCTGCCGGGCCGGGGGGAACGGCCCCCGGCCCGGCCTCCCGCGGGTCAACTGCCCGGTCAGCCCAGGGAGTCGGCGACGACCGAGGCCGCCTCGGCGATCAGCGCGTTGTCGTACTCGTCCGTCTTCCCGTCGCGGTGCGACATCACCGAGACGACCAGCGGCGCGGCGTCCGGCCGCCACACCACGGCGAGGTCGTTGCGGGTGCCGTACCCGCTGCCCGCGCCGCTCTTGTCGCCGACTGTCCACTCCTCGGGCACACCGGCCTGGATCAGCTCGGCCCCGGTGGTGTTGGTGCGCAGCCACTTCGTGAGCTGGGCCCGGTCCTTCTTGCCGAGGACGTCGCCGAGCACGTAGGCGCGCAGGTTCTTCGCCATCGCGCGCGGGGTGCTGGTGTCGTCCGTGGAGCCGGGGGCCCAGTCGCTCAGGTCGGGCTCGCGGTTGACCATCCGCGTGACGTCGTCGCCCAGGCCCTCCAGCTCGGCGTCCAGGCCCTCCGGGCCGCCGAGTTCGTCGAAGAGCAGGTTGGCCGCGGTGTTGTCGCTGTACCGGACGGCGGCGTCGCACAGCGCGCGCACGGTCATCCCGTCCTCGACGTGCTTCTCCGTCACCGGCGAGTTGGGGACCAGGTCCTTCTCCGCGTACCGGACGACCCGCTCCATCTCCTCGGGCGAGTGTTTCTTCAGCACGGCACCGGCGGCCAGGGCCTTGAACGTGGAGTTGTACGGGAAACGGTCGTCGCCGTGGTGGCTGATCTCGCGCCCGCTGCCGGTGTCGACGGCGTAGACGCCCAGCTTCGCGTCGAACTTCCGCTCCAGCTTCCTGAACTCCCGCGCGGCGTCCGCCGGTTGCTTGTCCTCGCCCTTGGCGGCCGAGGCGGCCGAGGCGTCGCTCGCGTGCGCGGAGGACCGCGAGTCCTCCTGCGCGCAGGCCGTCAGCGGGGCGACGAGGGCGAGCGTGGTGAGGGCGGCCAGAACGCCGCGCCGGGTACGGGTGTGCTGCATGATCCGGACCTCCGGTACGCCCGCGCACGCGGGCAGAGGGGAGCGGGGCGCGGCCCCGTCCCGCCGAGTGGTGGTGAGTGCGGCACCAGCCTCACCGGCCGGGTGTCATGCGGTCCAATACCCCCGTGCGCGGTTCCATGCCGATCGTGCATAGAGTGCCGGTCGTGGATCTGGTGGCAGCCTGCAACGCCTTCGTCAGCGTCAGCAAGTACGGCAGCTTCACCGACGGGGCCGCCGCGGCGCGGATGTCCCAGTCGGTGGCGAGCCGTCGGGTCGCGGCGCTGGAGGAACGCTTCGGGGAGCAGCTGTTCGAGCGCACCTCGCGGCGGGCCGTCCTCACCCCCTTCGGCCGGGACATGCTGCCCGCGGCCAGGGCGCTGGTGCAGTCGGCCGAGGTGCTGCTGCACGAGGCCGAGACCGCCCGGCGCAAGCCGTGGCGGCTCGCCGTCCCCGGCATCTGCTCCACGGCCGGGCTCGCCCGCCTCGTCGCCGAGGCCCGCGCCCTGGGCATCACCCTCGACCTGCGCGTCGCGGCCCCCGGCCGGCGCAGCGAGCTGCTGTACGCGCGGCAGGCCGGCGCGGCCCTGCTCGCCGTGCCGCCGGACGAGGCCACCTGGTCCGTACGGCTCGGCCTCGCCACCGCGCACGACCCCGGGCTCCGCCGCGTCCACCTGGAGACCCTGCGGGTCGGCCGCGCCGCCACCGGCCCGGCCCGGCGCATCTGGATCCAGCCGGAGGACGACGTCCCGCACATCCGCGACCCGCTGACCCGCCTCCGCGACGCGCACGGCCTGCGGCCCGCGCAGCTCGCCACCGCGGCCGACCTCACCGGAGCGGCGGCCGAAGTCCTGTGCAGCCGGGACCTGTTGCTGTGCTCCCCGGCGCAGGCCGGCGAACTGGGCCTGCACTGGCGCCCGCTCGGCGAGCTCACCCTCACCCGCGGCTACGCGCTCGTCGCCGCCGGCGAAGCCAACCCGCAGCGCCTCCAGGCCCGCCTGGGCGACGCCCTCGCCCGCTGCCTCGGAGCCGAGGAAGGGAACACCCCGTGAACACCGAGGCCCTGCTGCGCGAGACGCGCCGGGAACTGCACGACGGCGGCCTGCACGGCTGCCTCCTCGTCCGCGACCTGGACACCGGCGAGGAGCTGGGCATCGAGCCCGACACCCCGCTGCCCTCCGCTTCCCTGGTGAAGGTCCCCCTCGCGCTGGCCACCCTGGAACGCATCCGCCGCGGCGAGCTCGACGGCGCCACCACGCTCGACATCGCACCGGGACGCATCACCACCCCGGGACCCACCGGCCTGAGCCGCTTCCGGCACCCGGCCCGCGTCGCCGTCGACGACCTGCTCTACCTGAGCACCTGCGTCAGCGACGGCACGGCCGCCGACGCCCTGTTCGGGCTCACCCCGCCCGCCGAGGTGTCCGCGATCCTGCACGGGCTCGGCCTGCGCGGCATCACCGTCCGGCACGGCATGCGGGAGCTGTCCGACACCCCCGTCGAGCGCTTCGACGCCGACCAGGCCCACCTCGCGCACGCCCTCGCCATCGACGCGGGCACCAGCGGCCGCGGCCACCGGGTGTCGCAGCTCGACACCACCCGCGCCAACACCGGCAGCGCCCGCGCCTACACCGAACTCCTCCAGGCGCTGTGGACCCCGTCCGCGATCGACTCCGAAGTCGCCGCGCGGGTACGGGAGCTGATGGCGCACAACGTGCTGCGGCACCGGCTCGCGCCGGACTTCGCCTCGGACGCCACCGTCTGGTCCTCCAAGACCGGGAGCCTGCTCAACCTCCGCCACGAGATCGGCGTCGTCGAGCACACCGACGGCCAGCGCTTCGCCGTGACCGCCCTCACCGAGTCCCTCGTCCCCGCCGCCACCCAGCCGGGCGCCGACGGCCTGATGGCCCACGCGGCCCGCACCCTCCGCGACCACCTCCGCCAGCTCTGACGGGCGCGCCCCAAGCCGCCGCGTCCGCCCGGCGGTTGGCGTCGCCTCAGGCCCTGACGACGTGGCCGCCGACCTCGATCCGGCCGTCGCCCAGCGGGGCGGTGCGGATCTGTGAGCCGCGGCCCTGGGTGATGTGCAGCGGCCGGTCCAGGTGTGCGGTGAGCAGCAGCGCGGCGGCGCCGGTCGCCTCGTCCTCGTCGATCCCGTCGCCCCGCCCGGGGAAGGCGCGCGCCCGGACCCGGCCGGCGGGCTCGTCCTGCCAGGCCCACGCGTAGATCCACTCGCCGGGCTCCGGCACGGACAGCGCCTCCACCTCGGCGGCGGAGCCGTGCTCCCGCAGCGTCCGCCCCGGCGCCCAGGCGGCCCGGCCCGCGATCCAGGTGACGTCCCCCTCGGTACGGGCCGGCACCGGCCCGGCAGCGGTGGCCAGTCCGGGCACGCCGAGCAGCCAGGCCGCGCCGACGCACGGGTGGCCGGCGAACGGGAGCCGCGCGGAGGGCGTGTAGATGTCGACGGCCCCGCGTGCGGCGTCGTCCACGAAGACGGTCTCGCTGAATCCGAGCTTCCGGGCGAAGGCGAGCCGTCCGGCCTCGCCCGGGACGGCGGCACCGTCCCGCACCACGCCGAGCTCGTTCCCGTGAGAGCCGTCGGCTCCGCAGAAGACGCGGAGTACCTCGTAGTCAGTCATCCGGGCAGTCAACCACGCCGGGACGGGCCGACTTTCGGCGGTACCGGGCCGGGTGTGCGGCCACGGAACGCCGCGGAATTCCGCGGCGCGAAAAACACGCGAGCGGGCAATCCGTCGCAGAAAGCATTTTGCGTCGCTACCTTCATTCCTGATCCGACGCACCCGCTTTCCGGCCGGATGCCGGTCGCGGTCCGCGGATCGGAATTCGGGGGGACACGTTGAACCTCACATGGAGGAAGTCAATGAGCACGCTTTCCACGTCGTCCACGCCTTCCGTTCCGGCCACGGCCTTCCGGCTCCGCGTCGTGGCCACCGCCGCCACCGCCATCATGGGCGCCTCCCTCGCCGGCGCGGGTGTCGCCCACTCCTCACCGGCCGACACCGGCCCTGACACCCGCCCGATCACCCACACCGAGGTCGCGCCGCACAAGCCCTACGGCACGGTGACCAGCCGGACCGGACTCAACGTCCGCGCACGGCCCAGCACCAGCGCCCCCGTCGTGGGATTCCTCAAGTACCGGGAGCAGGTCGGACTCAAGTGCAAGGTCCGCACCGTGCCCGTCGACGGTAATCCGATCTGGTACAAACTCCGCAGCCAGAAGGGCTGGGTGACGGCCCGTTACATCAAGAACACCGGATCCGTTCCCTGGTGCCACCGGGCGCCCGACGTGACGGAGAACGCCGGCAACTCGGCCGCCCCGAAGGGCTGATTCCCCGCTTCCCGGATTCGCCCCTTCTCCCTTTGTTCCGGCTGTACGGAGCGGAGGGGGAAGGGGCTTTTCGTGTATCCGTGCGGAGTGCCGCCGGGGGAGGGGGAGTTGGTCAGCGCGGGCCCGTCGCGCGGCGTCCGGGCGCGTGCTGCCAGGTGTCCGGACGCCAGACGCCCGAGCGGTGCAGGGAGGCCGGACAGTGGCGGAAGATCTCGTCGATCTCCACGAGCAGCGCGAGCCGCGGCCGGGCGCCCCCGTCCTCGGCCAGCGCGTCGAAGAAGGGCGCGTCCCGCAGCACCCGGGCCCGCCCGTTGATCCGCAGCACGTCCATCACGCCGGGGATCAGGTAGAGCAGCCCGACGTGCGGGTTCTGCAGGACGTTGCGGAAGCTGTCCGAGCGCCGGTTGCCGGGCAGATCGGGCAGGGCGAGGGTGCGCGCGTCCAGGACGTGGGTGAAGCCGGGGGTTCCGCCGCGGGGCGAGGCGTCGCAGTTCCCGGCCGCGTCCGAGGTGGACACGGTGCAGAACGGGGACCGCTCCAGCAGGTCGAGGTCCTGCTCGGTGAGGGTGCCGTGGACCTTCTCGACGACGATCGGGTGCGGGGCGCCGAGCAGTTCGGTCAGCTCGCCCGGCTCGGCGACCGCCACCTCCCCGCGCCCGTCGTACGCGCGGTCTCCGGCGTCGGTGGTCTCGCTGGGTGACACGGGCACTTCCTGACGGTCGGGACGGGGGCGCCTCGCGCGGGGGACGGACTCGCGCGGGGCCGGACGGGGTGCGGAGCCGGTCGCCTCGCGGCGGCTCCGGACGATGTTAGGGTCACCTTACTTCACGGTCCGTGGGGCTCTCCCTCGGGCTTTCGCCGCCCGCACGCACGCCGCCGCACCCCCGCGCGCGGCACGGGCGAGCGCACCCGCACCGGACCGGTACGCCCCCGCGACCGCCGGGTTCCGCCCAACGAGCCGCACATGTCGAGGAGTCCCACGGTGCAGTCAGCCGCCGTCCCGTCCCGCACGGGGAGCGTCCGGTGAACCGGGACGCCGCCGAGCCGTCCGCCGAAGCCGCACCCGTGCTCCCCGTGGGAGCCCCGCGCGGGGTGCGGGTTCTGGGGCTCGGGGCCGCCGTGCTGGCGCTCGCCGCCGCCGTGGCCGTGAGCCTGGCCGTCGGCTCGGGGGACGTGCCGCTCGGTGCGGTGTGGCAGGGGCTGGTGGACCCGGACCGGACGGACCGGCTGCACCTGATCGTGCAGGAGGTACGCGTCCCGCGGACCGCGGCCGGACTGCTGGCCGGGACGGCGCTCGGGCTGGCGGGCGCGCTGATGCAGGGCGTCACGCGCAACCCGCTGGCCGACCCCGGGCTGCTCGGCGTGAACTCCGGCGCCTCCGTCGCCGTGGTGCTGGCCATGGGCGTGCTCGGGCTGACCGCGCCGGAGCAGTACATCTGGTTCGGCTTCGCGGGCGCGCTGCTGGCCGCCGTCCTGGTGTACGGGGTGGGCTCGCTCGGCAGGGAGGGCGCGACGCCGGTGAAGCTGGCGCTCGCCGGCGCCGCGACGTCCGCCGCGCTCGGCTCGCTCACCACCGCGATCCTGCTGACGGACAGCAAGACCTTCGCGCAGTTCCGGTTCTGGCAGGTGGGCGCGCTCAGCGCACGCGAACCCGAGGTGCTGTGGCAGGCGTTGCCCTTCGTCGTGCTCGGGGTCTGCTGCGCGCTGACGCTCGGGCCGCGGCTCAACGCCCTCGCGCTGGGCGACGACGTGGCACGCGGACTGGGCCAGCGCGTCGGCTGGGCCCGGGCCGTCTCGGCCGCCGCCGTCGTCCTGCTGTGCGGCGCCGCCACGGTGGTGACCGGGCCGATCGGCTTCGTCGGCCTGCTCGTACCGCACGCCGCGCGGCTCGTCACGGGCCCCGACTACCGCTGGATTCTTCCCTACAGCGCCGTGCTCGCGCCGCTGTTGCTGCTGGTCGCGGACATCGTCGGCCGGGTCGTCGCCAGGCCGGAGGAGATCCAGGCCGGCATCGTCACGGCGGCCGTCGGGTGCGTGCCCTTCGTGCTGCTGGTGCGCCGCAGGAAGCTGGTGGAACTGTGAGCGCGCGGGCAGCCCAGGAGGCCCGGCGGGCCGCCGCCGTCCGGGAGGTGGCCCGGGTCCGCCGCGCCCGCCGCACCCGGTACGGCACGGTCTGCGCGGTGCTCGTCGCCGGGGTGGCCGCCGCGCTGTGCGGCTCCCTCGCCTTCGGCGACGTCCCCGTACCGTTCCCCGACGTCCTCGCCGCGCTCACCGGGCGGGCCGACCCGGCGACCTGGTTCGTCGTCGGGGAGATGCGGCTGCCGCGCGCCCTGACGGGACTGCTCACCGGGCTCGCGCTCGGGCTGTCCGGCGCGGTGTTCCAGAGCCTGCTGCGCAACCCGCTGGCCAGCCCCGACGTGATCGGGATCAGCGCGGGCGCCTCGGCCGCCGCCGTGCTCTCCTCCTCGCTGCTGGCCGCCGGCGGTCTGCTGCTCTCCGGGTTCGCGCTCGCCGGGGCCCTGCTGACGGCGGTGCTGATCTACGCGCTGGCCTGGCGCCGGGGCGTGACGGGGGCGCGGCTGGTGCTGGTCGGCGTCGGGGTCGCCGCCGGACTGACGAGCCTGATCTCGTACCTGATGACCCGCTCGGCGACCACCGAGGCGCAGGAGGCGCTGGTGTGGCTGGCCGGCAGCCTCAACGGGCGCTCCTGGCCGCACCTGTGGCCGCTGGCCGGTGCGGTCGCGGTCCTGCTCGGGCTGCTGCTGCCCGCCGCGCGCCGGGTGCCGGTGCTGCAGCTCGGGGACGACACGGCGGCCGGTCTGGGCGTCGGCGTCGAGCGGGCCAGGCTCCAACTGCTCGCGTGCGCCGTCGCGTTGGCCGGGGTGGCGACCGCGGCGGCCGGACCGGTCGGCTTCGTGGCCTTCGTCTCCGCGCCCGTCGCGCGGGGGCTGGTGCCCGGGCGCGGGGCCGCGCTCTTCCCCGCCGGGTGCGTCGGCGCGCTGCTTGTCCTGGTCGCCGACTTCGCGGGGCAGCATCTGCTCGGGCCCGCGCAGCTCCCGGTCGGCGTGGTCACGAGCGTGATCGGCGCCCCGTACCTGCTGTGGCTGCTGGCGCGCACCAACCGGGTCGGGCGCGGCGGTTGAGGTCCGGGACGGCGCGTGCCGGCAGAACCCAGGAGAACCCAGGAGAGGAGTACCGCGTGACCGCGGAGCACAGCCTCGGGGTGCGTGAGGTGCACCTCGGATACGCGGGCCGGGAGATCGTCTCCGGGCTCACGGCGGACATTCCGCCCGGCCGGATCACCATGGTCGTCGGCCCCAACGCGTGCGGGAAGTCCACGCTGCTCAGGTCCATGGCCCGGCTGCTGCCCCCGCTGTCCGGATCGGTCCTGCTGGACGGCCGGGACATCCGGACGCTGCCGTCCCGGCAACTGGCCGCCACGCTGGGCATCCTGCCGCAGACGCCGGTCGCGCCCGAGGGCATCACCGTCGCCGACCTCGTGGGCCGCGGCCGCTACCCGCACCAGGGCTGGTTCCGGGTGTGGACGGCCGAGGACGACGCGGCCGTCGCCGAGGCGCTGCTGGCCACTGACGTGCTGGAGCTCGCGGGCCGGCCCGTCGACGAGCTGTCCGGGGGCCAGCGGCAGCGGGTGTGGATCGCGATGGCGCTGGCCCAGCACACCGACGTGCTGCTGCTGGACGAGCCGACCACCTACCTCGACGTCAGCCACCAGCTCGACGTCCTGGACCTGCTCACGGACCTCAACCAGGAGCGCGGCGTCACGCTGGTGACGGTGCTGCACGACCTCAACCTCGCCTGCCGGTACGCCGATCACCTGCTGGTGATGAAGGACGGGCGGATCGTCGCCGAGGGCGATCCGGGCGAGGTGGTGACGGAGCGGCTCATCGCGGACGTCTTCGGCATGCGCTCCACCGTGGTGCCCGACCCCGCCTCGGGCACACCCATGATCGTCCCGATCGGCCGCCACCGGGTGACGGGACGCTGACGCGTGCGGCCCAAGTCCCGGGCCGGGCGCGGGACTTCGCGCGGGCCGCGCCCGCCGTCCCGGTCATGGGCAAGGTTAGGCTAACCTAACCCCCATGAAGAAGCTGCTCCGCCGTACCCCGTCCCCGGCCGGAACCGGGCCGGCCCCCCGTTCCCGCACCGCCCTCGCCCTCGTCGCGGCCCCGCTCGCCGCGCTGCTGCTGGCCGTCACGGGCTGCTCCTCCGGCTCCGAGTCGGGTTCGGAGAGCGGGAGTCCGTCGGGGTCCGGCGCCTTCCCGGCCACCGTGCAGACCACGTTCGGGGACGTCACGGTGGAGGAGAAGCCGGAGCGCGTGGTGGCGCTCGGCTGGGGCGACGCGGAGACGGCGCTGGCCCTCGGCGTGCAGCCGGTCGGCCAGAGCGACTGGCTGGAGTTCGGCGGCGACGGCGTCGGCCCGTGGGCGAAGGGCCGGTACGACGAGCGCCCCCAGAAGATCGGCACCCTGGAACCCGAGTACGAGAAGATCGCGGCGCTGAAGCCGGACCTCATCCTGGACACCAAGTCCAGCGGCGACCAGGAGCGTTACGACACCCTCAGCAAGATCGCGCCGACCGTCGGCATCCCCGAGGGCGGCGAGCGGTACATGAGCTCCTGGAAGAAGCAGACCGAGATGGTCTCCACCGCGCTCGGCGAGGAGAAGCGGGGACGGCAGCTGATCCGCGACGTCGAGGGCGAGTTCGCGGCCGCGAAGAAGAAGCACCCCGAGTTCCACGGCAAGACCGTCACCCTCGGCTCCCGCACGGCCAGTTCCTGGGGCGCGTACGTGCACGGCACCGGCCGGGCCGAGTTCGTCGAACGCCTCGGCTTCGAGAACAACCCCGCCGTGGAGAAGCGCGCGGGCAAGAACTTCTCCGTCTCCGTGTCCGAGGAGAACCTCGACCAGCTCGACGCCGACCTCATGGTGACGGCCCCGATCGGCGTCACCGCGAAGAAGATCGAATCGGACCCGCTGTACCGGAAGATCCCCGCCGTCGCCGACGGCCGCGCCCTGGTCTTCGAGGACGACTCGAACCTCGGCCGGGCCTTCGCCACGGACTCGGTGCTCTCCGTCTCCTACGCGCTGGACAAGGTCGTCCCGCTCTTCGCCGAGCACGTGAAGTGAACCGCGCGGACGGCCCCTCCGAGGGGCCGTCCGGGTCTTTCCCGGCGTCCGGGTGTCGGCCCCGGCGGCCGGTCCGACCTGCGGTTATCCGCGTTCCTGGTGGCGCTACCCGATCTTTCTGTTTCCGCCGGGCGACCCCGCGTCCCTAGCGTGAGATCCGGAAGGCGGGGCCGGGCGGAAGCGCCCGGCGCGCACAGCACGCGGAAGGGTCAAGAGCCATGAGTGACAAGCAGCTCCAGGGCAGGACGGCCGTCGTCGCCGGAGGCGCCAAGAACCTGGGCGGCCTGGTCAGCACCCAGCTGGCGGAGGCCGGCGCCAACGTGGTCGTCCACTACCACGGCGACCCCTCAGGACCCGAGGCCGAGCGCACCGCCAAGGCCGTGCGCGACGCGGGCGCCCAGGCCGTGACGGTGCAGGAGGACCTCACCCGGGTCGCCGGGGTACGCGGCCTCTTCGACCGGGCCGTGGACGCGTTCGGCGGCGTGGACATCGCCGTGAACACCACCGGCATGGTGCTGCGCAAGCCCATCGCGGAGACCACCGAGGAGGAGTACGACCGGATGTTCGCGATCAACGCGAAGGCCGCGTACTTCTTCCTCCAGGAGGCCGGGAACCGGCTCAACGACAACGGCCGCGTCATCAGCCTCGTCACCTCCCTGCTGGCGGCGTTCACCGACGGCTACTCCACGTACGCGGGTGCGAAGGCGCCGCTGGAGCACTTCACCCGCGCGGCGGCGAAGGAGTACGCGGAGCGGGGCATCGCGGTCAACAACATCGCGCCCGGGCCGATGGACACGCCGTTCTTCTACCCCCAGGAGAACGACCAGCGGGTCGAGTTCCACAAGTCGCAGGCCATGGGCGACCGGCTGACCCGGATCGAGGACATCGCCCCGCTGGTGCTGTTCCTCGCCACCGAGGGCACCTGGATCACCGGCCAGACCCTCTTCGCCAACGGCGGCTACACCACCCGCTGAACGCGACGCACGGCGGACCGGGCCGGGGCGCACAGCCCGGCCCGGTCCGCCGTTCCCCCGGCTCCGGGGGCACCCTGAAGAGATGACGGAACCCGAGGCCGGAAGGGGAGGCGGGCCGAGCGTGGACCTGCGGAGGCTGGAGCACCTGATCGCGGTGGCCGAGGAGGCCGGTTTCACCCGGGCCGCCGCCCGGCTGCACCTGAGCCAGCAGGCCCTGAGCACCTCCGTACGCACCCTGGAGCGGCAGGTCGGCGTCCGGCTGCTCGACCGCACCCACCAGCAGGTGACACCGACCCCCGCCGGGCAGGCGCTGATCGACGACGCGCGGCTGCTGCGGGCGCAGGCGCGCGCCGCCCGGGAACGGGCCCGGCGCATCGGACGCGGGGAGCAGGAGCGGCTGCGCATCGCACACACCCCCGCGGTCACGGCCGAGGAGGTCGCCGAACTCCTCGCCCGCGCCCGCGCCGAGACCCACGGCATCCACGCGCAGGCCCAGCAGACCTTCCCCGGCGACCTGCGCGAGCAACTCCTCGCCGGGGGCTGCGACATCGGCCTCACCCGCGCGATGCCCGCCACCGACGGCCTCACCCGCGTCCAGGTCGCCTCGCACCGGCTGCGCGTCGCCGTCCCCGCCGGCCACCCGCTCGCGGAGCGCCCGCACTTGAGCCTTGACGACCTGCGCGGGGAGCGCATCATGGTGTGGGGCCACCCCGGGCACTCGGCCTACACGGACCTG
Source organism: Streptomyces sp. HNM0574 (assembly GCF_012726235.1). GTDB lineage: Bacteria > Actinomycetota > Actinomycetes > Streptomycetales > Streptomycetaceae > Streptomyces. Next base: position 127,499 of record NZ_JAASAH010000011.1, on the reverse strand, counting down.
CTGATCGGCCTGTGCCGCCAGGCCGGCTTCGAACCCGAGACGGAACGCAATCCGGTACAGGGCACCCCGCCGGTCACGGCCGTCATCGCCACCGGCCACATCGCCTTCGTCACGGCCCCGCCAGGACCCGCGGCGGGCGGCTCCGCGCGCGTCCTCGACCTCGAACCCCCCGTCCTGGTCCCGGTCCACGCCCTGTGGGTCCCCCACACCACCTCCCCGAGCCGCGACACCTTCCTCGCGGGCCTCGCGAGCAGGGGCTAGTGCCCTTCGTCCCCGACGAGTCCGAGCCGTCCCGCGCCGTGCCGCCGACCTTCCGGTCAGGCGGGTGGAACCCCCTGGGCGGGGGCCTCCAGGACGAGTTCGGGACCGTCCTCCTCGTCCCACTGCTCTCCGACCCGGACGAAGCCGAAGCCCGAGACCGTGGCCAGGGACGCCGCGTTGTCGGGGCCGATCGTCGCCCGCACGGTCGTGACCGCGCTGTCGGCCGCTGCCCGGCGCAGCAACTCGGCCACCGTGGCACGGCCGTATCCCCGGCGACGGAAGCCGGGAGCGACGGAGTAACCGATCTCGACCGTGCCGGCCTCGTCGGGCGGCCCGTGGAACCCGGCGTGTCCGACGACGAGATCCTTCTCCTCGTCGACGACCGCCTGCCGCGCCATCCACCGTGCACGGCCGGGATCGGCGGCCATCTGATCGAGCCGGAACCGCCACAGCCACCGCGCCCGGTCGGTCACGAAGTGCTCGGTCAGGGGGACTCCGGCCGTCCTGCCGGCTCCGGACAGGTCCCCGGCCAGCAGAGCGGACATCGCCTCGCCGGACAGCTCGACGAAGCGGACACGTTTCGAGTGCCGACCGCGCGGCCTTCGGCGAGCGGCTTCCTCTGTCATCCGCGGATGCTCGCCGAGCAACCCGCGAGGTGTCCAGGCATTTCGACGCGGCCCTCCACCACCGCACGGTGAACGATCCTGGCCGCCAGGCCAGTTGCCCCCGCCGTACCCTGACCCCGTGATGACGCACAGGGCTGTCGAGTTGAGTACCGGGGCGATGATCGCGGATCTTCGGGCGCTGGTGGAGGTCGAGTCGCCGTCGCGGGATGTGGCGGCGTTGGCGCGGTCGGCCGAGGTCGTGGCCGGGGTGATCGAGTCGCGGCTGGGTGGACGGGCCGAGCTGGTCGGGAGTGACGGCGGGCCGCATGTGCGCTGGTCGGGAGGCGGGGAGCCGCGGGTGCTGGTGCTCGGGCACCACGACACGGTGTTCCCGCTCGGGACGCTGGAGCGGCGCCCGTTCACCGTCGAGGACGGGCGGGCGACCGGGCCCGGCGTCTTCGACATGCTCGGCGGGCTGGTCCAGGCGGTGCACGGGCTGGCCACGCTCGACGACCTGACCGGCGTCGAGATCCTGGTCTCCGCCGACGAGGAGGTCGGCTCGTACCACTCGCGGGAGCTGATCGAGGAGCGGGCGCTCGCCTGCGGCGCCGTCCTCGTGCCCGAGGGGGCCGCCGACGGCGGGGCGCTGAAGACCGGGCGGAAGGGCGCCGGGGCCTTCCGCGTCACCGTCACGGGACGGGCCGCGCACGCCGGTCTCGAACCCGAGGCCGGGGTGAACGCGCTGGTCGAGGCGGCGCACCAGGTCCGGCGGATCGCGGCGCTGGCCCGCCCGGAGCTCGGCACGACGGTCACCCCGACCGTCGCCGCGGCCGGCACGGTGGAGAACGTCGTACCGGCGCATGCGAGCGTCACCGTCGACGTCCGCGTCGAGTCGGCGGCCGAGAAGGAGCGGGTGGAGGCCGGGTTCGCCGCCCTGACACCGGAGCTGGACGGCGCCGGGCTGACCGTGGAGGGCTCCGTGCGGCGGCCCCCGATGCCCGCCTCCGCCTCGGCCCAACTCTTCGCGCTCGCCCGGCGGTTGCTGCCCGGGGTGGGCGGCACCGAGGTCGGCGGCGGCAGCGACGGCAACTTCACGGCGGCGCTCGGCGTCCCCACCCTCGACGGGCTGGGCGCCGTCGGCGGCGGGGCCCACGCCGACCACGAATACCTGCTGGTCGACGCGATGGCGGAGCGGGCCCGCCTGCTCGCCGGGCTGGCGGAGGCGTGCCGGAACGGCCGGTGAGGGGCCCGCTCCTTGAACCGCGGCGGGCCTAACTCCGGTCCGCTGGCCGGTAGGTGGTGACCTGGACGCCCTGCGGGCTGGTGGTGGTGGAGACGACCTGGAGGGGACGGTGCGCGCCGTCCTCCGGGAAGATCGTCTTGCCGCCGCCGAGGAGCACCGGCATGTGCATCAGCCGGAGTTCGTCGACGAGGTCCTCGCGCAGCAGCGTCCGCACCAGCGTGGGGCTGCCCATGACCAGCAGGTCGCCCTCGCCGCTCTCGCGCAGCTTCCGGAGGTGCGCCACGGCCTCGCCGCCCGGGACGCGGACGCTGTTCTGCCAGGCCGAAGTCGCCCCGTCCGCAAGGGAGTCGGAGACGACGTGCTTGGGCAGGGCGTTCAGCCGGTCGGCGAAGGGGTCGCCCGCGCGCTCCGGCCAGGCCGCGGCCATCGCCTGCCAGGTGCGGCGGCCGAACAGCAGCCCCTCGGCCTTCCGCATCGCCTCGTCGAAGGCGCCGCCCACCACCTCCGGGTCGAAGAACGGGTGCGTCCAGCCGCCGTGCGCGAAGCCGCCGTCGGTGTCCTCGTCCGGTCCGCCGGGCGCCTGGACGACCCCGTCGAGACTGATGAACTCGCTGACCACGATGCGCACGTGACGACTCCTCGCTGCTGCTGACGAACACGACGGAAGGAGAGACCCGAGGGACGCGAGGAAGTCATCGCTCCGGCGCGAACTCCCTTTCCGGGACCGGATTCTGCGCCACCGGGTGCCCGGGGAAGCCCCGCGCGGCCCTCGGTGGGGGTCCGCCCCGGAGCGTGAAATGCATTCCGTGTGTGCGGGGTGGGTCAGGGGAATTCCCGGGATGCGGGTGTGCCGGGGGCCGGGTAGCGTTGTCGGGCGTGCGCCCGCGCCGGGATCGGTTTCCCGCGTGCGGGAGCGCACAATTCCGCATCACTGCTTGGGATGAACCGTCCGACGTGGGCGGTTCGCCCTTCCGCAGGCCGGACAAAACCGTTGCGTGCGGCTCCGCCGTCCCGAATCCCCGTGATTCCGTGGGCCGTTGCCGCGCGTTCCCTTCGGCTCCGGGCCCGTGCCCGAATCCTGCCGACAGGAGGTTTCCGCATGGCGGCAGCAGACGTCACGACGTTATTCCACGCCCGACCCTTCACCGAGCGCTGCGACCGTATTCGACGCGGCGGGGAGCATGCGCTGATCGGGGTCAGTACGGGCAACAGCTATTTCAGCGCGGAGCGGCTGACCGCGCTCGTGCGCTGGGCGCAGCAGCACTTCAGGGCCGTCGACCTGATCTGCGCCGACATGCACGTCGACACCATGCTCGCCGCCGACGGGGCGACCCCGGAGGACTCCGGCAGGCGGGCCCGCAAACGCGTGAAGGACGTGCGGCGCCGCATCCGGCAGGCCGTCGACGCGGCCTCGCCCGAGGGGCCGGCCCCGGGCTCGCACCTGCTGTCGGACTTCACGCAGCTCCCGGAGTACCGGCGGCTGCGCGCCGAGATCGACCGGGCCCTGGACAACGACCCGGAATTCGCCCACGCCTGCCGGGAAATGGTGCGCCGGTATCTCCTGGCGCGCCCGCCGTCCGGGGAGAACCGGGACGGCGACGGGGAAACCGGGCGGAAGATGACGGCGGGGCTGGAGTACCTCGGCAGTGAACTCCCGTTCTTCGTGGACACCCCGAGCATCATCGGCGTTCCCTCCTCGGTTTCCTGCTACCACGTCTCGACTCCCGTGGTGAATGCCCTGTTCCGCCGGAATTCCGGACTGCTGGCCGCCGCGAATCAGGGATTCATGGTGGTGGCCCCGAAAACCCCGGACGGCTCTTCGGAGCCGTGGCGCAGCGACGTGCACCAGCCAGGGAAAGGAACGGCCCCATGACCCTGAACGAGCCACCCACCACACGGGCGGAGGCACCCGCCGGGACGGATGTGGACTTCCCGCTGTCCCGGCGCGGCGACGTGGTCCCCGAGGAGTGCGCCTGGCTGCGTGAGCACCGCCCGGTCGCCCGGGTCCGTACGCTCACCGGCGATCCGGCCTGGCTGGTCTCCACGCACGAACTGGCCACCCGGGTCCTGCACGACGAGACGTTCAGCCTGTCGGCCACGGCCGAGCCGGGGGCCCGCTGCCAGTACGCGCCCATGTTCCCGCTGGAGGTCCGCAGCAGCCTGGAGCACTTCAGCAACGCGGGCCTGCGCGAGGCCGTGATGCGGTCCCTGTCCCCGCCCGTGGTGAAGCGGGCCGTGCCCGTCTTCCGCAGGAGGGCGGACGAGCTGATCGACGAACTGCTGGCCGAGGGCCCGCCCGTCGACCTCAAGGCCCGCTTCGCCGACCCGTACACCGCGCACGTGATGTGCACCGTGCTCGGCCTGCCGGACGACGACTGGCGGCGGCTGATGAGCGGCCTGGACATCAGCACCATGACCGCGCCCCGCGGGTTCGAGGGCGCGCGGGCCAACTGGGACAAGGGCATGTCGTACATGGCCGCGCACCTGCGGGCACCGGACGCCGTCGCGGCCCCCGGCCTGCTCGGGGCGCTGGCCCGCATCCGCGCCGAGGACGCCGGGAGCGGCGCGGTGGACACCGACGAGCACCTGGTCATGACGCTGCACACGCTCTTCGAGGCCGGTTCGGTCAGCACCACGACCTTCCTGCTCCTGGCGGCCATGCTGCTCATGAACCACCCCGACCAGCGGGACCGGCTGCGGGCCGGCCCCGAGGCCATGGGCCCGGCCCTGGAGGAACTGCTGCGGCACCAGCTGTCCGTCGGGGACGGGCTGCCGCGCATCGCCACCCGGGACACCGAGTTGGGCGGTACGCCGATCGCCGCGGGCGACCTGGTGCTCGTACTGATCGAGGGCGCCAACCACGACCCGTCCGTCTTCAGCGAGCCGGAACGGCTGGACCTGTCCCGTACGCCCAACCCGCACCTGGCGTTCGGCGGCGGCCGCCACTACTGCCCGGCCACCCCGCTGGCCCGCGCACACGCGGCCACCGCGCTCGGCGCCCTGCTGGAACGGCTCCCGGAGCTGCGGCCCGCCATCCCGGCCGACGAGATCAACTGGCGCTCCGGCTGGATCAAACGCACCCCCGAGCGGCTCCCGGTGCTGTGGTGACCGGCCGGCCCCCACCGGCGAACGAGCCGTCCCCCGCGGCCACTTCGCCGGCCGGCCTGCTGCGTTCGCGGGCCGTGGTACGCCGCTACACCGGCGAACCGGTGGACGACGCAAGGCTGTCGGACCTGCTGGACGCGATGCTCGCCGCGCCCACCGCGGCCAACAAGCAGGCATGGGCCTTCGTCGCGGTCCGCGACCCGTTCAGGGTGCGCGCCCTGCGGGCGTTCGCGCCCGGCATGATCGGCGTGCCGCCGCTGGTCGTCGCCGCCTGCTTCGACCGGGACCGCGCGGTACGGGACGACGACGCCCCGGACGACGACGCCTGGGACGTGGGCCTGCTCTGCGTGGCCATGGCCGTGCAGAACCTGCTGCTCGCGGCGCACGCGGCCGGGCTGGGCGGCTGCCCGGTGTGCAGCTTCTGGCCGCCGGCGGTGCGCCGCCTGCTCGCGCTGCCGCCCCGCCTGGAGCCGGTGCTGCTGGTACCGGTCGGCCGCCCCGCGGAGCCGGTGACCCCGTCCGCCCGACGCGAGAGGGACGAGGTGATCCGCTATGACGTCTGGTCCGAACCGGCCGGAGGCGAACCCTGAACTGGCCCGCGAGGCCCTGCTGTTGGCGGCCTTCCTGCTGAGCAGCGGCCGCGGCCTGCTGGACGAACCACCTGCCTACGGCCCCGCCCGCTGCGCCGACGGAGCCCGCCGGGCCCTGGAACTCCTCGCCCTCTGCGGCCCGCCGGACCCGCGCCTGACGCACGTCCGCGAGCGCCTGGAGGACGCGCTGTGCGGCCCGATGGCCGACGTGGACCTCCCGGAGCTGCTCCGCTCCACCTGCGGCCAGGTCCTGGACGTGGTCGCGGAGACGGCGGAGAGCAGCACCCGCCCGGCGGCTCCCGGCTGAGGGGGCCCGGCCGTCTCTCCGTCCGCCCGCGCGGAGGGACGGCCGGGCCGTTCGGGGGCGCCGGTCAGCGGCGGAGGGACAGGCGGCCGCCCCGGGCCGCGGCGAGGAGCTCGTCGACGGTGGCCAGCTTGACGCGCGGACGCCCGTCCCGCAGGCCGCGGCTCAGTTCGGCGCGCTCGATGGCGGCCAGCCCGCGGGCGTCGACGACGTTCCGGTTGCGGCTGCGCACCAGCCGCTTGAACGCCTTCGGGGTGCCCTTCGGCGCGGGCAGCGCGCCCGCGACGGCGTCCGCGAGGAGCGTGCCGACGGTCTCGGCCGCGCAGGTCCGGTTGGCGCCGATGCCGCCGGAGGGCCCGCGCTTGATCCAGCCGACGACGTACGTCCCCTCCCGGCCGCGCACCCGGCCGGACTCGTGCGGGACGGTTCCGGTCGTCTCGTCGAAGGGCAGCCCGGCCACCGGCCTGCCCCGGTAGCCGACGGCCCGCAGCAGCATGCCCGTCGGGATCTCCAGCTCGCCCGACCCGCCGGTGACGCGCAGCCCCCGGACGGCGCCGTCCCCCAGCGCCTCCACCGGCGCGCTGCGGAACCGGAGCACGATCCGCCGCCCCGGCGCGGGACCGGAGGCCACATCCACCCGGGCGCGGGGCACGTCGCGCAGCACGGCGGCCTTGTCACGCGGCCCGGCCGCCTCGACGGCCTCGCCGACGCGCGGGTCGTGGTCGTCCACGACCAGCTCCACGCCGGGCAGTTGCTTGAGCGCGAGCAGTTCGGACGTGGTGTACGCGGCGTCCTCGGGGCCGCGCCGCCCGAGCAGCACCACCTCGCGGACCCGGCTCGCGCGCAGCGCCGCGAGCGCGTGCTCGGAGATGTCGGTCCCGGCGAGCGTGTCCGGGTCGGCGACGAGGAGCCGGGCGACGTCCAGCGCGACGTTGCCGTTGCCGACGACCACCACCCGCTCGGCGTCCAACACGCCGGCCTCCGGAGCCACTTCGGGATGCGCGTTGTACCAGGAGACGAAGGTGGTCGCGGAGAGGCTGCCGGGCAGGTCCTCGCCGGGGATGCCGAGGCGGCGGTCGGTGGCGGCGCCGACGGCGTAGATCACCGCGTCGTGGTGCGCGGCGAGTTCCTCGGCGCTGATGTCCCGGCCGACCTCGACGCCCAGCCGCATCCGCACCCGGTCGTGCCCGTGGAAGCGGGCGAAGGTCTCGCCGACCTTCTTCGTCGCGGGGTGGTCGGGCGCCACGCCGTACCGGACCAGCCCGCCCGCGACGGGCAGCCGGTCGAGGAGGGTCACCTCGGCGTTGGTGTGCAGCAGCAGGTCCTCGGCGGCGTACATGCCCGCAGGCCCCGTGCCGACGACGGCGACCCGGAGCGGCGCGAAGTCGGCGGGCAGGGTGCGGGTGAAGGCGGGCTCGTCCCAGGCGTGGAAGTTCGGCCCGTGGCCGGCGGGTCCGGGCTCCGGCCCGGCGGCTTCCCCGTCGCCGTCCTCGTACCAGGCCGCGTTGATCGCGGCGTACTCCCGCTGCGCGGGCGGCAGTGCGGGGACGGGGAAGATCGCGTCGACGGGGCAGGCGTCCGCGCAGGCACCGCAGTCGATGCAGGTCTTGGGGTCGATGTGCAGCATCTCCGTGCTGCCGAACGCCCGCTCCTGGGGCGTCGGGTGGATGCAGTTGACCGGGCAGACGGCCACGCAGGTGGCGTCGCTGCAGCAGGTCTGGGTGATTGCGAAGGCCATGTCGTCAGCTCAGTTCGGCTCGTGCGGCTCGGCGGTCCGGGGTCAGATCAGGTGGGCGCGCTTGTAGAACAGCAGCGCGGGCCTGGTGAGCAGCCGGGACGAGGCGAGGAAGTCCATCAGGCCCGAACAGCTGGAGCGCATCATCGACTTGTGGTGCTCGTTGTGCTTCCGCTCCGCCATCGCCCGCTCGGTGTCCAGCCCGGCGTTCCGGTACACGTCGCGGCTGACCATGCTGGTGGTGATGACGTAGGCGGCGACGGCGATCACGAAGGCGGAGAGCTGGCGGCGCAGCCGTCCCGCGTTCCGCATCCGCTCCCGCGTCTCGTCCCGCGCGAACTTCATGTGCCGGGACTCCTCGACCACATGGATGTTGTTGATCGTCCGCACGAACGGGACGACGCGCTCGTCCCGCATCCAGTCGCGCTGCATGACGTCGAGGACCTCCTCGGCGACCAGGATCGCCGCGTACGCCGTCTCGCCGACCGCCAGCGTCTTGAAGGCGCGGCCCAGTTCGACCGCCCACCGCCGGGGGCGGTACGCCGGGGCGCGCAGCTTCTTCGCGCCGCGCGCGAACATGATCGAGTGGCGGCACTCGTCGGCGATCTCCGTCAGCGCCCACTGGAACTTGGCGTCCGTCGGGTCCTTCGCGTACATGTCGCGCAGCACCATCTGCTGGAGGATCATCTCGAACCAGATGCCCGTGCTGGCCACCGAGGCGGCCTCCTGCCGGGTCAGCTCCCGGCGCTGCTCCTCGCTGAGTTCGCTCCAGTACCGGGTGCCGTACAGCGTGCTCCACTCCGGGCTGGCGCCGTGGAAGCCGGTGTCCAGCGGCGTCTCCCAGTCGACCTCGGTCACCGGGTCGTACGAGAGCTGCGCCGAGGAATCGAGCAACCGCTCGGCGACGTCCTCGTCCTGGGGACGGGCCGCCGGTGTCTCCGGCTGAACAGTGCTGCTTGCCATGCGGGACTCCTCGTCGAGTTGCGTGCGGGTGCCGGTGCCTGTTCCGGGGTGGTGCGGGGGAGGGCGCGGGGGCCGGGGCGGACGCGGGATCCGGGTGTGCGCGTCCGCCGGGGCCGGCAACGGGGGGCGGGCGGCGGGTGGTTGCCGCCCCCGGCTACGGGTGTGCGGGTGCCTGCGGGGGAGCGGGCGTTCCGCGTACGGCACACGAGCGCGCCGGCGTCACAGTGACCGCCATGACCGACACCTCCGGTGGCAGCGCGAGACGCCCTTCCGCCTCGCTTGTTAGACGGAACGTATAACAAGCGGGGGTGGCTGGCCTACCCCCGAGTACACGGAACCTGAATCACTTCGCCGGAACACCCCTCGGCCCGCACCGTGCCGCACCGCGTGACCCGGGGCACGGAACGGGCCCCAACCACCCACCGGACAGGGCGCGTTCGGGCAGCCCCGCGCACCCGGCCCCGCCCCCGCCCGCGTGCGGCGGGCGGCCAGGCCGCGGCGGGTCCATCATCGGGAGGAAGGACGTTCCGGAGCGGGAGGGCTTCCGTGTGGGCGATCAGGACATCACGCTCGGGCAGCTGATCGAGGCGGTGGAGCGGGCGGCTCCGGCCGACTCCGTCCAGGTCGTCTCCCGCATGCTGGCGGCGCAGCTCGGCGCCCGCGACGTCGGGCTGCTCCTGGTCGACTTCGGCGGCGACGCCGTCTGGCGGCTCCCGGACACCCTCTCCCCGGGCGACGGCGGCGGCCGCCGCCGGATCGACCTCCCCGGCACCGTCTACGACGAGGTCATCAGCACCCAGGAGCCCCGCCTCGAGGACGCCGCGCCGGAGGAGGCCCCCGGCGCCCCGCGCGGCTGCCGGATGGTGCTGCCCGTCACCAACCGGGGCGACGTCATGGGCGTCCTCCAGCTGACCCTGCCGCACCCGCCGGACGCGACGGAGCGGCGGCAGGCCGAGCAGGCCGCGCTCGCGCTGGCGTACGTCGTCACCACCAACCGCCGGTTCACGGACCTCTACGAGTGGGGGCGGCGCACCTCGGCGCCCACCCTGGCCGCCGAGATCCAGCAGAACCTGCTGCCCGACACGCTGTGCTGCGAGGCCGGCCCGGCCACCGTCGCCGCCGCGCTGGAGCCCGCGCTCACCATCGCGGGCGACACCTTCGACTACAGCCTGGACCGCGGCACCCTGCACCTGTCCATCACGGACGCCATGGGCCACGACACGGCGGCGGCGCTGCTGGCCACCCTCGTCGTCGGCGCGCTGCGCAACTCCCGCCGCGCCCGGGCCACTCTGGCCGAGCAGGCCCGCGCCGCCCACCAGGCCGTCCTCACGCACGGCGAGGCCGCGACCGTCACCGGCCAGCTCCTCCGGATCGACCTGCGGACCGGACGGTTCCTCCTGGTCAACGCCGGGCACCCGTGGCCGCTGCGGCTGCGCGACGGGCGGGTCGAGGAGCTGAGCCCGGCCGTCGACCCGCCGTTCGGCGCCCCGCACCGGGGCGCGTACCAGGTGCAGAGCCTGGACGTACGCCCCGGCGACCGGTTCGTGCTGTTCACCGACGGCATGACCGAACGCAACGCGGCCGCGCTCGACATGCCCGTGCTCATCGCCCGCGACGCGGACCTGCACCCGCGCGAGGTCGTCCGCGGCCTGACCCGCAACCTGCGCAAGGTCACCCGGGGCGACCTGCGCGACGACGCCACCGTCATCTGCCTCGACTGGTACGGCCCCGAACCGGACGCCGGGGCCGCCCCCGAAGCCCCCGAGGCCGGCGACACCACCCCGTCCCCGCGCTGACGTACGCGCCCGGACTCCCGGGCGGGGGTGTCACGGCACCACGCCCGGCCCCGGAGCAATCGGCCCGCCCCGGCGGCGGTCGTGGCCAGTCTGGGAAGATCCCACGCCCCTCGCCCCGGAGGTGGAGCCGTGCCCCGGACCCCGTTCCCCCTCGTCCCCTCGGAAGACCTGCCGCACGGCTGGGCCGCTCCCGCTGTCACCGCGCAGGCCCGGTCCCTGGCCCGTGAGTTGCTGGCGCTCTCCGACCGTTCCGGGGCGCGCCGCGCGGCGGCAGCGGCCCGCCGCCTCCGCCAGGAGTGCGCGGACGCGGCCTCCCTGCCGTACGGCGAGGACGCGCGGGCCTCGCGGGGCAATCTGGACAACGACCGGTTCTTCGGCGTCCTGCGGGTACGGGGCGACGCGCGGACCGTGCTGCTGGGCTCGACGGCACAGGCGTACGCCGAGCTGCTGGACGAGCTCGCGGCGGCCGGCAGTGCGCTGGAGCGGAGCACGCTGGACGAACTGGGGCGCGGGCTGGGCGAGTTGGTGGCGGCGGTCACCGGCGAGCCGTCCTCGGTGCTGCCGACCCCGCGCGGCGTCTCCTGCCCGCGCGCCGCCACCGACCGGCCGCTGCGCCGCTGGCGGCGCGGCCACCACCTGTTCCTCGTCCTCCTCCAGGGCCTGGCCGTCACCACCGGCGGCCTGACCTCGGCGCTCGACGGCCCGCGCACCGGAAGTGACCGCACCGGAACCGACCGCGCCAGGCGGCCCGTTCGCGGGTACGAGGCCCGGGGCTGGGCGCGGCTGATCACGCTGCTGCGGGCGTCCTCGGCGGCGCTGTCCTTCACCGGTGACTTCGCGGGCCTCGACTACCGCACCCACGTCCGCCCGCTGATGTCGGACCCGGTGGTGCCGGGCGGCATGACGGGCCTGGACCTGCGCGACCACGCCTGCCTGCTGGACCGGCTGCGCGACCTCGGCACGGCACTCGTGCGGAACCCGCCGCCGGACGAGGAGTCGGCGCGGCGACCGGCGCTGCTGTGCGAGGTGCTCACCGAGGTCTACGAGGACCACGGGCGGGTGTGCGCCCGCTTCGTCGGCGAGGACCGGACCAGCCTGATCGCGGACAGCGGCCCGCCCGCGGTGACCGCCCTGCGCCGCATGGCCACGGCCCGGCTCCACCTGCTGCCGGGTCCGCACCACGACGGCCCGGCCGGAGCCGGTCCGGGGGAGCGGACGCGTCCTGCCGCGGACGGTCCGGACGACGGCGACGCGGGCCCGGAACAGGCGCGCTGAACGGCCGGCTCATGCCCGGTGGGCCCGCTCCCGGCGGGCGGCGGGCCCCGTCAGGCGCCCTCGACCGCGGGCGCGGGTGCCCGGTTGCCGAAGACGGCGGCCTCGGTCTCCCGGAGCACGGTCTCGGCGGTCGCGGCCACGTCACCCGGTACGTCACCGAGTTCCTCGACCACGTCCCGGTATATCGGCGGATGTTCTCGTGTATCGGTTCCCATCACGGCCCTCCTCCATCGGTAGCAGGCTGTCGCCAGGTCGGCCGCAGGCGGCTCGTAGCGGCCTGGGGAGCCGCAGCCCGAGATGGTAGCCGCTTCCGGTGACGCGCCCGAACAGCGGGCCTGCACAAACGCGCCACCACCGCCCCCGCGCGAGGCCGCCCGCCGGACGCCGGAACGCGCCAAGATCCGGCGCGGACAGGGGGCTCGCGCGGAACCGGAACGGCCCGGCCGCCGCCCGCGACCCTGGCCGATACCGACCGGCTTTCGCGCCCGGCGAACTTCCGCGGCCCGCGCGCGGGTGCGGGCCGCGGAAGCCGGGGGCAGCCTGGGGTGGTGAGGAAGGGCGCATGCTGCTGAGCGACGTGGCACGGACCTCGCGGGAGATCGCCGCCGCGTCCGGCCGCAACGAGAAGACCGCCCTGCTGGCCGGGCTGTTCCGCGCCGCCGAACCGGCCGAGGCGCCGCTGGTCGTCTCGTACCTGGCGGGCGCCCCGCCGCAGCGCCGCACCGGGCTGGGCCACCGGACGCTGAGCGCCCCGCCCCCGCCAGCCGCCGCACCCCGGCTGACCGTGCCCGAGGTGGACGCGGCGCTGGAGCGGATCGCCCAGGTCGCCGGGAAGGGCGCGCAGGCCGAGCGGAAGCGGCTGCTGGACGGGCTGCTGGCGGCGGCCACCGCCGAGGAACAGCGCTTCCTGTACCGCCTGCTGACGGGTGAGCTGCGCCAGGGCGCGCTGGACGCGCTCGCCGTCGAGGGCCTCGCCGAGGCCGTCGGCGTACCGGCCGGGGAGGTGCGGCGGGCCGTGATGTACGGCGGCTCGCTCGGCGCGGTCGCCCGCGAGGTGCTGGCGGACGGGCCCGGGGCGCTGGCCGGGTTCCGGCTGCGGGTGGGCCGGCCGGTGCGGCCGATGCTGGCGCGCAGCGCGGCGACGGTCGCCGAGGCGCTGGAGCGGCTGGGCCCGTGCGCGGTCGAGGAGAAGCTGGACGGCATCCGCGCGCAGGTGCACATCGACGGGCCCGAGGTCACCGTCTACACCCGCACCCTGGACGAGATCACCGGCCGGCTCCCCGAGATCACCGAGGCGGCCCGGGAGTTGGCGGCCGGTTCCGCGGTGCTCGACGGCGAGGTCGTCGCCTTCGACGAGGCGGAACGCCTGCGTCCGTTCCAGCAGGTCTCGCAGCGCGTCGGCTCGCGGCTGGACGTGGCCTCGGCGCGGGCCGCGCTCCCCGCGCACGTCCGGTTCTTCGACGTGCTCTCCGCCGACGGCCGCGACCTGGCCGACGAGCCGGTACGGGAGCGGCACGCGGCGCTGGCCCGGATCGTGCCGCCCGGGCTGCGGGTGCGGCGGCTGACGCTGGAGGAGCCGTGGGAGCCCGAACAGCGGGCGGCGGCCGAGCGGTTCGCGGAGGAGGCGCTGCGGGACGGGCGCGAGGGCGTCATGGTCAAGGGCCTGGACTCGGCCTACAGCGCCGGGCGGCGGGGCGCGTCCTGGCTGAAGGTGAAGCCGGTGCACACCCTGGACCTGGTGGTCCTCGCCGCCGAGTGGGGCCACGGCCGCCGCACCGGCACCCTCTCCAACCTGCACCTGGGCGCCCGCGGCCCGGACGGCTTCGTGATGCTCGGCAAGACCTTCAAGGGCCTCACGGACGCACTCCTCGCCTGGCAGACCGAACACCTCCAGCGGATCGCCGAGTCCAGACCGCCCTGGGGCGTGAGGGTACGGCCCGAACTGGTCGTGGAGATCGCCTTCGACGGGCTCCAGCGCTCCACCCGCTATCCGGCCGGCGTCACCCTGCGCTTCGCCCGCGTGGTCCGCTACCGGCCGGAGAAACCCGCGTCCGAGGCGGACACCGTCGACCACGTCCTGACCTTCGCCCGCGCGCCCTGACCCACGCGCGCACCTGGCCGGTTCCCGCGTTACCCCGGCCACGGGCCCGGGTACGACGCGCTACCGGGCACCCCACACTCCCGGACGGAAGGACTGCGCGGATGCGGATCGTCGTCGTCGGTTCCGGGGCCGCCGGAGCCGGAGCCGGGTACGAGCTGGCCGCGGCCGGAGCCGAAACCGTCCTGGTCGACGCGGAGTTCGCCGGTGCCGCGACCGCGGCGGGCGCCGGGATCGTCTGCCCGTGGCTGAGCCGCCTCACCGACCCGCGCTGGCACCGGCTGGCGAACGCGGCCGCCGCCGGATTCCCGCCGCTGCTCGCCGCGCTGGCCCGGGACGCGGACGGGTTCGGGCCCGGCGAGGACCCCGGCTACCGCCGCGTCGGCGCCCTGCGGCTGCTCGACGAGGAGTCGGCCGACGCGCTGTACGCACGGGTCGCCGTCCGCGCCTCGGGCTCGCCCGCCGCGGGCGAGGTGAACCTGCTCGACGGCGCCCGCGCGCGGGAGCTGTTCCCGCCGCTGCGGCACGAGGGCCCGGCGCTCTGGGTGTCCGGGGCGGCGCGGGTCGACGGACGGCGGCTGGCCGCCGCGCTGCGGCGCGGCGCCCGGCGGCACGGGGCCCGCGAGGTCACCGGACGGGCCGAACTCGTCACCCGGGGCGAGGCGGTGCGCGGGGTGCGCGTCGACGGTGAACTCCTCGCCGCCGACGCGGTGATCGTCGCCGCCGGGGCCTGGGCGTCCCGGCTGCTGGAGCCGCTCGGGGTGCGGCTCCCGGTGCTGCCGCAGCGCGGGCAGCTGGCGCATCTGCGGGTGCGGGACGCGGACACCTCCGGCTGGCCGGTGGTCTTCCCCGACTCGCCGCACTACCTGCTGGCCTTCGACGGCGGCCGGGTCGTGGCCGGTGCGACACGCGAGGACGGCAGCGGCTTCGACCCCCGGGTGACCGCCGCCGGACTGGCCGAGGTGCTCGGCGAGGCCCTCTCCGTGGCGCCCGGACTCGCGGACGCCACCCACCTGGAGACCCGCGCCGGACTCCGCCCCGTCGGCCCCGACGCGCTGCCGCTGCTGGGCGCACTGCCGCCGTACGCGGGCCTGTTCACCGTCAACGGGCTCGGCGCCTCGGGCCTCACCCTGGGCGCCCACGCCGGTTCCCTGGTGGCCCGCCTCGCCCTCGGCGACACCCCGGACACCGACCTCACCCCGTACGACCCGCTCCGCGCCGCCCGCGTCTGAGCCGTCCCGCGCGGCGAACTCTTCCTGACCCGCGGATTTCTGATGCCCCATCAAGAACTTGCATGCTCCCTCTTTACAGCCCCCGGTGCCCGCAACAAACTGTTGAACCGCCTGACGGGGCAGCGGCCCCGTTCCCCCACCGGAAGGACGCTGTGATGGCACGAGCGGAGAGCGGACACACGGCGCACGGAGCCCTGGACGTACCCGTCATCGACGTCTCCCGCTGGGCGACGGGCACGGCACGTGAGCGCGCGCTGATCGCCGAGGCCGTCGACGCGGCGGCCCGCGACGTGGGCTTCATGCAGATCACCGGGCACGGCGTCCCGGCCCGCGCCGAGGCGGCCCTCGCCCGGGCCATGGACGGCTTCTTCGCGCTGCCCATGGCCGAGAAGAAGGCGCTGACCTCGCCGCCCGAGATCAACCGGGGCTACACGCCGCCCCGCGCCGAGAAGCTCAGCCTCAGCCTGGGCCACACGACCCCCGAGGACCTCTTCGAGGCGTTCAACGTCGGCGTCGAACAGGGCGCCGTCCCCGGCGCGGTGCTCCCCGTCGAGCACTTCCCCGCGAACGTGTGGCCCGAGCCGTCCGCCGTGCCCGGCATGCGGGAGGGCGTCGAGGAGTGGTTCGCGCACGCGGGGGCGCTGGCCCGGCGGCTCACCGAGATCTTCGCGCTCGCGCTCGGCCTCGAACCCGGCCACTTCGCGCCGTACACGGACCGCTCCGTCGACGTGCTCCGGATGAACAACTACGCGCTCCCCGCCGAGCCCACCGTCGTCGACAACCGGCAGATGGGCATGGGCGCGCACACCGACTACGGCATCGTCACCGTGCTCTGGGCCGACCGCGTACCGGGGCTCCAGATCCTGGACGACGACGGCACCTGGCACGACGTGCTCCCCGCCGAGGGCGCCCTGCTGGTCAA
This sequence comes from Streptomyces sp. HNM0574, assembly GCF_012726235.1. Lineage (GTDB taxonomy): Bacteria > Actinomycetota > Actinomycetes > Streptomycetales > Streptomycetaceae > Streptomyces. Next base: position 111,370 of record NZ_JAASAH010000011.1, on the reverse strand, counting down.
CCTCGGGGACGCGCTGGCGCGTTGGACCAACGACCGCTGGCGTTCCACGCTGCACCGGGTGCTGCCCCCGACCGACGGCGAGGGCCGACTGGTGCGCCGCAGGTCCGCCGCGTTCTTCCACGACGGCAACCACGACGCGGTGATCAGCCCGCTGCCCGGCTGCGTGCCCGAGGGCGAGGAACCGCTGTACGCGCCGGTCACGCTCGGCGAGCACATCACGGCGAAGCTGGCGGGCTCCCGCGCCCTCCGCCTCAACACCGCGGCCGAACGCGAGATGGCCCGGCTGCGCGCCGCGTCCGCCGACGGCCCGTCCCCACGCGCGTGACCGGCACCGGGACACAGGCGGCGGAACGCGACGAGGGCGCCGGGCCGGCCGGGGAGCGGCATCCCGTCGACCAAGTGCCCTCCCTGGGAAGGCTCCTGGCCCTCGGCATCCAGCACGTGCTGGTGATGTACACCGGCTCCATCGCCGTCCCGCTGCTCTTCGGCAGCGCGGCCGGGCTCCCGCACGACACCGTCGCCCTGCTCATCGACGCGGACCTGCTGGTGGCCGGCGTCGTCACCGTGCTGCAGAGTGTCGGCGTCGGGCGGGTGCTCGGGGTGCGGCTGCCCGTCGTCGCCGGTGCGGGGTTCAGCGCGATCACGCCGATGGTGCTCATCTCGCAGCAGTACGGCATGCCCGCGGTCTACGGGTCGATGCTGGCCGCCGGGGTCTTCGGGATGCTCGTCGCGGCGCCGTTCGCGCGGCTCGTGCGGTTCTTCCCGCCGGTCGTCGGCGGCTCGGTGATCATCGTGATCGGCCTGTCCCTGCTGGGCGTGGGCACCGACATGGTCGCCGGTGAGGACGCCTCGGCCCCCGGCTACGCGGCCCCGTCCCGGCTGCTGCTCGCCGCGGGCGTCATCGTGCTGATCGTCGTCATGATGCGGCTCTTCCGCGGGTTCCTCGGCCAAGTCGCGGTGCTGGCCGGCCTGTTGGCGGGTACGGCCGCCGCGGTGCCGCTCGGGTACGCGGACTTTTCCGCCTCCGGTGACGCCGACTGGTTCGGCACGCCCCAGCCGTTCTTCTTCGGGGCGCCGGAATTCCCGCTCGCCGCCGTGGTGTCGATGTGCGTGGTGATGCTGGTGATCTTCACCGAGTCCACGGCCAGCATGCTCGCCGTCGCGGAGATGACCGGGAAGACGCTCACCACCGGCGACCTGGGGCGCGGACTCGCGGCCGACGGCGCCTCCGGCGTACTGGCCGGGGCGATGAACTCCTTCCCCGACACGGTGTTCGCGGAGAACCTCGGCCTGGTGGAGATGACCCGGACCCGCAGCCGGTGGATCACCGCCGTCGCGGGCGTGATCCTGATCGTGGTCGGCTGCGTGCCCCGGCTCGGCTCCCTGGTGGCCGCGCTGCCCGACCCGGTGGTGGGCGCGGCGGCGCTGGTGATGTTCGCGATGGTGGCGGGCGTCGGCATCCGGATGGTCAAGGACGTCGACTTCGACGGCACCCCGAACCTGCTGATCATCGCCATCTCGCTGGCCGTCGGCATGGTCCCGGTGATGGCCCCGCACATCTACGACGGCCTGCCCGACAGCCTGCGGATCGTCTTCGGCAACGCGATCACCTGCACCGCCGTCTGTGCCTTCGTCCTCAACCTGCTCTTCCACCACCTCCCCACCCGCCGACGGTGAACTCGCCGTGCCCGTAAGGCGGTTGGGTGCGCGAGGTATTGACCGAGGGCAAACAATCGGTAAGGTCTAGACCTAATGGCGGGCGTGGAGCCGGGCCCTCCAGCGCGCGGTCGTCAGCACTTCACGGGGGCGGCCGGCCCCCACCGCTGGCAATCCGGAACCACGTTGCCCTCACGCGCAACGACGCCGTCCCGAGGAGCGGTACGCACCTCCCGTGCCGCACTCCCCACCTCGACGGGGCGGCCCACCGTGAAGGAGCTTGCATGCACACGAAGCGGAAACTCGCCGCGATGATCGGCGCGGGTGTCGCGCCCGTGCTCGTCCTGGCCATGCCGGGCCCGGCCAGCGCGCACGGCTACGTCAACTCCCCGCCGAGCCGTCAGGCGCAGTGCGCCCAGGGCACCGTCGACTGCGGGCAGATCAAATGGGAGCCGCAGAGCGTCGAGGGGCCCAAGGGGCTGAAGAGCTGCAGTGGCGGCAACCAGCAGTTCAAGGAGCTCGACGACGACAGCAAGGGCTGGAAGGTCACGCCCGTCGGCAAGTCCGCTTCCTTCAACTGGAAGCTGACCGCACGTCACGCCACCAGCACCTGGGAGTACTTCGTCGGCGGCCAGAAGGTCGCCTCGTTCGACGACGGAGGCAAGCGGCCGGGCGAGACCGTCTCGCACCAGGTCGACTTCGGCGGCCACAGCGGCAAGCAGAAGGTGCTCGCCGTGTGGAACATCGCCGACACCGCCAACGCCTTCTACGCCTGCGTGGACGTCAACATCGGCGGCTGACCGCCGGGTTGCCGACCCGCACCCGAGCCGTGCCCCCGGGCAGCAGCGCCGTCTGCCCGGGGGCACGCCCCTGTTCCGGGGCGGCCGGCGCCGGTCAGCCGAGGACGCGGAAGCGTAACTGGGTGGCCTCCGGGCCCTCGATCACCTTCGTCCGCTCCAGGTCCACCCGCCGCGTCCCGAGGTGGTCGAACAGCCGGATGCCGCCGCCGAGCAGCCGCGGCACCAGCCGGATGCGCAGCTCGTCCAGCAGCCCCGCGCGCAGGCACTGTCGCACCGCGGCGCCCCCGTGCAGCCCGACGTCCGCGTCCCCGGCGGCCGCCCTGGCCCGGTGCACGGCGCTCTCGATCCCGTCCGTGACGAAGGTGAACGGGCCGTCGCCGGCGGCCGGATGCGGCTCGGCGGTGAGGACGAAGCAGGGCACGGACGCCCCGGGCCCCGACCCGTCCCGGCAGTACTCGTAGGAGCGCCTTCCCATGACGAACGCGCCCGGGGGGTCCTCCGGAGCGTCGGAGGTCTCCGGGAACGGGTCGCGGTCACCGGAGGCGACGAAGCCGTCCAGTGACATCGACATGCTGGAAATGACGCGACCCACGACGCCTCCACTGCTGCGGCCGCCGGGCGCGGACGCGCCACGGGCGGGGACCGGTACGGACGCAGTGGTGACCGGCGTGCTCGGCGGAACTCATCGCGGGCCGGTGAAATTCTCCGGATTTTCTTGAAGTCCCTGGTCAGCGGCGTCCGTTCGGCCGGTCGCCGGGTCCAGCCCCCGGACGGCGGCGCCCGCGCGGGCCCGTAGCGCGACGAACGCCGGGTCCTGCCGGGTGGCCACCTGGTCGCGCACCGCCGGGAGTTCCACCGGCAGGTCGGCGCGCACCCGCCCGGGGGAGGGGGTCAGCACGACGACGCGGTCGCCGACGTACACGCTCTCGTCGATGTCGTGCGTGACGAGCAGGATCGTCGCGTCGGAGTTCGCGTGCACCGACAGCAGCAGATCCTCCAACTCCTCCCGCGCGCCCGCGTCCAGGGAGCCGAACGGCTCGTCCATCAGCAGCAGCGCCGGCTCGCACACCAGCGCTCTGGCCAGCGCCACCCGCTGCTGCATCCCGCCGGACAGCTGCCACGGGTACCGCCGCCCGCTGCCGCCCAGCCCGACGCGCTCCAGCATCCCCGCCGCGCGCTCCCGCCGCTCGTCCCGCGCGAGGGCGGTGCGCCGCAGCGGCAGCGCCACGTTGTCCCGTACCGAGAGCCAGGGGAAGAGGGAGCGGCTGTAGTCCTGGAAGACGACGGCGAGCCGCTCGGGCACCCCGTCCACCTCGGCGCCGTCGACGGTCACGTGCCCGCCCGCCGGGCGCAGCAGCCCCGCGGCGCAGCGCAGCAGCGTCGACTTCCCGCAGCCGGACGGGCCGACCAGGCTGAGCAACTGGCCGCGCGGCACGGTCAGATCGACCCCGTCGAGCACCCGGTGCCCGCCGTAGTCGTGGCGGACGGAGTGGAAGGTGAGCACCGGTCAGCCCTCCCGCGCCGGATAGGCCGCCGAGGCGTCCCGCTCGTCGTCCTGGACGCGGACGTGCAGCAGCGCCGGGCCGCCGCCGTCCGGCTCCAGCGCGGCGGCGAGCGCGTCCGCGAGCCCCTCGGCCCGGTCCGTGTACGCGGCGGGGCAGCCCAGCGAGCGGGCGAGCGCCGCGAAGTCGATGCCGCCGACGTCCGTCCCCGGCACCCGCGCCACCCCGGCCCGCGCCCCCAACTGCCGTACGGCGGCGTACCCCTGGTTGTCCAGCAGCAGGAACGTGACCGGGGCGCCGAGCCGGGCCGCGGTCCACAGCGCCTGCACCGAGTACATCGCCGAACCGTCCCCGACGACGCACACCACCCGCCGCACCGCGGACCCGTCCTCCTCCGCCGAGGCGAGGGCGCGGCCGACCGCCAGCGGGAGGCCCCAGCCGAGCGCGCCGGTGCCGGTGGTCAGGTAGCCGCCGGGGGCGGTGACGGGCAGCCGGGTGTGCAGCGCCTCCTTGTGGCTCGGCGCCTCCTCGACCAGCACCGCGTCCCGGGGCAGCCGCTCGCGCAGCAGGTCCAGCAGCCGCGCCGCCGTCGCGGGGCCCGACTCCGGCGCGGGGCGGGGGCCTTCGGGGCTGCCGGGCAGCGGGCGCGGGGCCGGCGCGGTCCTGGTGGCGGGGGCGACCAGGGCGTTCAGCGCGCGGACGGCCGGGCCGAGCGCGGTCAGCACGCTGGTGCCGTGCGGCAGCCAGGCCGCGTCCTCCGCCGAGCAGTCGAGGTGGAACAGCTCCGTCCCCGGGTGCAGATGGGGCCCGTCGGCCCGTACGTGGTAGCGGAACACGGGGGCGCCGAGCGCGAGGACGAGGTCGTGGCCGCCCAGCCGGTCGGCGAGCTGACCGGGGACCGGCGGCAGGAAGCCCTGGAACAGCGGATGGTCCTCGGGGAACCCGGACCGGCACGACATCGGGCTGAACCAGACGGCGGCGCGGGTCCGTTCGGCCAGCTCCACGACCTCGTCCGTGACCCGCTCGTCGTCCACGCCCGGGCCGACGACCAGCGCCGGACGCGCGCACTCCGCCAGCCGCTCCGCCAGCCGGGACAGCGACCCGGCGCCCGCGGTGAACCCGTCGTCCACGGCGCGCGGCGGCACCGGCGCGGCCGCGCGGTCCCAGTCGTCCTCGGGCACCGACAGCAGCACCGGGCCGCGCGGGCGGGTCGTCGCCACCCGGTGCGCCTCGGCCAGCGCGGCCGGCACGTCCTCGGCGCGGGCGGGCTGGCGGCTCCACTTCACGTACGGGCGGGGCAGCTGCTCGGGCTCGTCGGCGTGCAGGAAGGGCCGCAGCGGCAGCAGTTCGCGGGACTGCTGGCCGGAGACGATCACCACGGGGACGCGGTCCCGGTACGCGTCGTACACCGCGCCCATGGCGTGCCCGACCCCGGCCGCCGAGTGCAGCAGCGCCAGGGCCGCGCGGCCGGTCCCCAGCGCGTGCCCCGCGGCCATGGCCACCACGACGGACTCCTGGAGGCCCAGCACGTAGCGGAACTCCTCCGGCCAGTCGCGGAAGAACGCGGCCTCCGTCGATCCCGGATTGCCGAAGACCGTCGTCATGCCCGTGCTCCGGCACAGGCCGAACACGGCGTCGCGGACGGTCGGTCGGGTTCCCCCGGTCATGGGGCACCTCCGTTGCTGGTTCCGGTACGGGTACGCGGGACGACGCGGTGCTCGACGGCGAGCAGCAGCGTGTTCAGCAGGTAGCCGAGCACCCCGAGCAGCACGATCGCGGCCCAGACGGTGAGCAGGTCGGAACGGGTCTGCGCGTCCGTCAGCTGGAAGCCGATGCCGTTCGCCGAACCGGGCAGCAGCTCGGAGAAGACCATCAGGATCAGCGCCAGCGACAGGCTCAGCCGCAGCCCGGCGAAGATCCGCGGCAGCGCGGCCGGGAGCAGCAGCAGCCACAGCCGCTGCGCGCGCGAGAGCCGCAGCACCACCGCCGTCTCCTGGTACGCCGGGTCCACGCCCCGCGCGCCCTCGGCGGTGTTGATCAGCACGGGCCAGACGGCGCTGAAGACGATCGAGGCCAGCTGCATCGGCGTCCCGAAGTCGAACAGCACCACGAACACCGGCACCAGCGCCGGCGGCGGCACCGCGCGGGCGAACTGGAGCACCGGATCGCACAGCGCGTACGCCGTCGCCGAACGCCCCAGGGCGAGCCCGGCGACGATCCCGGCCAGGGCGGCGAGGGCGAAGCCGAGGGCCATCCGGCCGAGACTGGGCAGCAGGTTCCCTACGGCGGTGTCCGTGAGGAACACGTGCCCGGCGGGGCCGGAGAACCACAGCCCGTAGGCGTGCGCCACGATCCGGGACGGCGGCGGGAAGAACACGCTCCCCTCGCCCCGCGCCGCCACCTCCCAGAGCAGCACGGCCAGCGCGGGCACACCCCAGCGCAGCGCCCGGTCCCGCAGCACCCGCGGCCCGGTCACGCCGCCGCCCCGGCCGTGCGGGCGCGGTGTTCCGGGGCCCAGGGGAAGAGGCGGCGTTCGGCCGCGACCAGCGCCGTGTTGATCGCGAGCCCGGCGGCGCCCGCCCAGACCACACCGGCGAGCACGTCCACCGTCCCGTCGGTGGCGTTCCCCGCCTGCGCGATGAAGGTGCCCAGGCCCTCCCCGAAGCCCGCCAGGATCTCGGTGGCCACCGCGAGGACCAGCGCCGTCCCGGCGGCGATCCTGACCCCGGCGGCGATGAACGGGGCGGTGGCCGGCAGCGCGGCCCGGAGCAGCACCTGGAACCTGTCGAAGCCGAAGGCCCGCAGCGTCTCGCGGGCCGCCGGGTCGACCTCGCCGAGCCCGTACACCGTGTTGAACAGCACCGGCCAGACGGACGCGTAGGTGATCAGCGTGACCTCGGTGGCCGTGCCCGAGCCGAGCAGCAGCGAGACCAGCGGGATCAGCGCCACCGAGGGCACCGGCCGCAGGAACTCGACGAGGGCGCGCGCCGCCGTCGCGGCCGCGGGCACACTGCCGAGCAGCAGCCCCGCCGGGACGGCGAGCCCGACCGCCAGCCCCAGTCCCGAGGCCCAGGCCCGCGCGGTGGCCAGCAGCCCGTCCAGGAACAGCGGATCGGCGGCCAGCCCGGCGGCGCGGGCCAGCACCTCGGTGACGGGCGGCAGGTCCTCGCGCCGTACGAGCCCGGCCCGGCCGAGCGCCTCGCAGACCCCGAGCGTGACCAGCACCCCGAGACCGCCGAGCAGCACCGTCCGCGCCCGGCCGGAACGTGCCGTGCCCGGCGGCCCGTGCCGGCTCACCGGCCGGGGGAGTGGACGAGGGAGGCCGCGTCGGCCTTCCGCTTCAGCAGCCCCTGCTCCGTCATCAGGTCGGCCAGCCGCTGGAGCCGGGCCGTGCTGGTGGTCCGCGGATAGCCGGGCAGCGTGATCCGCCGGGCCTCCTCGGGCTTGATCCGCGCGTACCCGGGCAGCACCTGCTCCACCGCGCCCCGGTCCTTCGCGGCGATCGCCTGGGCCGCGCGGACGGCGCGCTGGAAGGCGGCGGCGGTCCTCGGGTTGCGCTGCGTGAACTCCTCGGTCGTGACGTACCCGCTGATCGGCAGGCCCTCGGCCGGGGCGGCGCCGCCGTCGACGACCGTGCGGGCGCCGAGGTCGCGCTTGACCTCGCTGAGGAACGGCTCGGCCAGGTGCGCCGCGTCCACCTGGCCCTTCTCCAGCGCGACGCCCATCTGCGGGAAGGGGATCTGCCGGTACTCGGGGCCCTTCGCGCCCTTGCCGTCCTGCCCCTCCCGGAGGATGTGGTCGAGGGTGAGGGACTGGATGTTGTTGAGGACGTTCACCGAGACGTTCTTCCCGGCGAGGTCCCGCGCGTCCTTGATCCGCGAGCCGCGGGGGACGACGACGTCCATCATGTGCGGGGAGAGCGTCGCACCCTCCGCGAGCACCCGCGGTGCGAGGGTGCCCTTCTCCCCGGCCTGGAGGAACGTCACGTAGTTCGCCGAGGAGATCACGTCGACCTGCCCCTTCGCGAGCGCCGGGAGGGCCTGGATGCTCTGCTGCACGGGCTGGATGCGGACCTTCAGCCCTTCCTTCTCGAAGAGCCCGCGCCGCTGGGCGATGTGCAGCGCCGCGCCGTCGGTCAGCGGCAGACCGGCCACGGTGACGGTGCTCTTCTCCAGGCCGCCCTTGTTCTCCTGCCGCCCGCTCCCGCCGCAGGCGGTCAGGAGCAGCGCGGAGACGACTGCGGATGCGGTCAATCGTAAGGACACCAGGGGCAGTTGGGGCCACATGTCCGTGACGATACGGCGCTCCGGGCGGAGTGACCAGCTCCCGTTGTGCAGATCGCGCGCCGGATCCCGGAAGCGGTACGTGGCCCTCCGTTCACCCTCGGGAACAGGGGCCGGGGGTGGGGGAATACCCGCCGGGCGGGTACGGTTGGCCCGGATGTAGTTGAATGATGAACAACCTCGACAGGTGAGTGCCATGCAGTTCGGGATCTTCAGCGTCGGCGATGTCACGACGGACCCCACCACCGGCAGGACCCCGACGGAGCACGAGCGGATCAAGGCGATGGTCGCCATCGCGCTCAAGGCGGAGGAGGTCGGCCTCGACGTCTTCGCGACCGGCGAGCACCACAACCCGCCCTTCGTCCCGTCCTCGCCGACGACCATGCTCGGGCACATCGCGGCACGCACGGAGCGGCTGCTGCTGTCCACCTCGACGACCCTGATCACCACCAACGACCCGGTGAAGATCGCCGAGGACTTCGCGATGCTCCAGCACCTGGCCGACGGCCGGGTCGACCTGATGATGGGACGCGGCAACACCGGCCCCGTCTATCCCTGGTTCGGGCAGGACATCCGGCAGGGCATCCCGCTGGCCATCGAGAACTACGCGCTGCTGCACGAGCTGTGGCGGAAGGACGTGGTCGACTGGAAGGGCCGCTTCCGCACGCCGCTGTCCGGCTTCACCGCCACCCCGCGCCCGCTCGACGGCGTACCCCCGTTCGTCTGGCACGGCTCCATCCGCAGCCCGGAGATCGCCGAACAGGCCGCCTACTACGGTGACGGCTTCTTCGCCAACAACATCTTCTGGCCCCGCGAGCACTTCGTGCGGCTGATCCGGATGTACCGCGAGCGCTACGCCCACTACGGGCACGGCACCCCGGAGCAGGCGGTCGTCGGCCTCGGCGGCCAGGTGTTCATGCGGAAGAACTCCCAGGACGCCGTCCGCGAGTTCCGGCCGTACTTCGACAACGCGCCGGTGTACGGACACGGGCCCTCGCTGGAGGAGTTCACCGAGCAGACGCCGCTGACCGTCGGCAGCCCGCAGGAGGTCATCGAGAAGACCCTCGGCTTCCGCGACAGCTTCGGCGACTATCAGCGCCAGCTGTTCCTGATGGACCACGCGGGGCTCCCGCTGAAGACCGTCCTGGAGCAGCTCGACATCCTCGGCGAGGAGGTCGTGCCGGTGCTGCGCCGCGAGTTCGCCAAGGGACGGCCCGCCGAGGTGCCGGACGGGCCGACGCACGCCTCGCTGCTGGCCCGTCGCGAGGCCGGGGACACCAACGACCAGGAGAGGACGCAGGCATGAAGAACCCGAAGCTCGTCGTCGTCTCGGCCGGGCTGAGCGAGCCCTCGTCCACCCGGCTGCTCGCCGACCGCCTCGCCGAGGCCACGTCCCGCGATCTGGCCGCCGGGGCGCGCCCCGCCGCCGAGGCGCGCGTCGTCGAACTGCGGGACCTCGCCACGGAGATCGCGCACAACATGGTCACCGGCTTCCCCGGCGCCGCGCTGCGCGAGGCGCTGGAGGCGGTGGCCGGGGCGGACGGCGTCATCGCGGTCACGCCCGTCTTCAGCGCCTCCTACAGCGGGCTGTTCAAGTCGTTCTTCGACGTCCTGGGCAACCTCGACAACACGGCGCTGCACGGCAAGCCCGTCCTCGCGGCGGCCACCGGCGGCACGGCCCGGCACTCGCTGGCGCTGGAGCACGCGCTGCGCCCGCTCTTCGCCTACCTGCGCGCGGTGGTCGTCCCGACCGCCGTCTACGCGGCCCCGGAGGACTGGGGTGCCGGCGGCGACGGGCGGACGGACGGCCTCGGTGAACGTATCGACCGCGCCGCCGGCGAACTGGCCGCCCTGATCGCGGGTACGACGGCGGCCGGCGAGGAAGCCGCCGGGGCGGACGGCGAGTTCGCGGACGTCGTCCCGTTCGCCGACCAGCTCGCGGCGCTGCGGGTGGACTGAGCGCACGTACCGCTGCCGCGCCCGGGGCGTGCGGAGGGCCAACCTCCGTGCGCCCCGGGCGCTTTCGTGTGCCCGCGCCCGCGTCCGTCGTGGGCCGATCGGGCGAAAGCGGCGTTACGGTGCAACCCGGGACGGTGTTCGTGATGTGGGAGCAGCCGGAAGCCGGTGGCCGCACGGGCCGCCGGTCCGGTCGGTGAGGAGGCGAGAGCGTCATGGAGCACGAGTTCCGGGAGTCAGGGAAGGGCGGCGCGCGGCCCGGGCTGCGCGCCGCGGACCGTCACCTGTTACTGCTGCAGGCGAAGTTGACCGAGATCGGCGTCCCGCCCGCCCAGGGCGACCGGCTCGCGCTGCGTCGGCTCTCCGAGCTGGACGACGGCGCGGTGGACGCCGTCGTCCGCTGGCTGGCGCACGCCGCGGCCGGTGCCGAGGCCTTCGCCCGCCTCGCCGGGCGCGAGGCGCCGTCCCCCGAGGCCGAGGCCTCCGCCCCCGAACCGGCCCCCGATCCCCGCCTGTTGGCCTGGTGAGACGCGGACGGGTCGCCACTCCGGTGTGCGGCGATGTTTTTGTGCGATCTTGCGCCGACGCATTGCCAGGGGGTGCCCGGGCTGAGAGCCTCTCCTCGCCTTACCTGGAGTAACCCCGAGGGGAGCGCGTCCGAACGATGTCCCACGACCACAGCCGCCGGAAGGTTCTGCGCACGGGAGCCGGTGCCGCGCTCGCCGCCGGAGTGACGGCCGCCGCGTCCCCGGCGCAGGCCGCGTCCCCCGCACCCGCCGCATCCGAAGCGCCCCGGGCCCGCTACCTCGTGGGCCGGGGCGTCGCCGACGCCACCGGCGAGATCGCCGAGGTCGGCATGATGGGGTACGGGCGGACGGACCAGCAGGCCGAGGGCCTGCACACCCGGCTGCGGGCCCGCGCGTTCGTCATCGCCGACCCGGAGCGGGCCGGGCGCGGGGGAGCGGCGGACGAGCGGGTGCTGCTGGTGATCGTCGACTCCCCGATGATCTTCGAGAGCGTGCACCAGGAGGTGCTCCGGCGCCTGGACGAGCGCTACGGCGGCCTCTACACCGAGCAGAACGTCATGATCGCCGGAACGCACACCCACGCGGGCCCCGGCGGCTACTCGCACCACCTGCTCTACAACATCACCACCCTCGGCTTCCACCGGGCGACCTTCGACGCCGTCGCCGAGGGCATCACCGAGGCAGCCGTCCGCGCCCACGAGGACCTGGCCCCCTCCGAACTCGTCCTCACCCACGGCACCTTGCACGGCGCCAGCGTCAACCGCTCCCGCGAGGCGTTCGCGCGCAACCCGGCCGACATCCGCTCCCACTTCCCCGACGCCGTCGACCCCCAGACGACGCTGCTGCGCGTCGAACGCGACGGCCGCCCCGTGGGCGCCGTCAACTGGTTCGCCACCCACGGCACCAGCATGTCCGGCGACAACCGGCTGATCAGCGCCGACAACAAGGGCTACGCCGCCTACCACTGGGAGCGCGAGACCGAGGGCGGCGACTACCTCACCGGCGGGGGCTCCGGAATCGGCTTCGTGGCCGCCTTCGCGCAGACCAACGCGGGCGACATGTCCCCCAACCTGGAGCTCCAGCCGCCCACCACCCCGGCCGACTTCGAGGCCACCCGGGAGAACGGGCTGCGCCAGTACGAGGCCGCCGCCCGCCAGCTCGCGCGGCGCGGCACCCGGATGGGCGGCGGGGTCGCCTCGCGGCTGGTGCGCGTCGACCTCTCCGAGGTCACCGTCGAGCCCGAGTTCACCGGCGACGGGCGGCGGCACCGCACGTCCAAGCCCGCCGTGGGCGCGGCGATGGCGGCGGGCAGCCTGGAGGACGGGCCCGCCTTCCCCGGCTTCGACGAGGGCGACAACCCCTTCTGGGACGCGGTGTCCGACTCCGTCCTGTACCAGGCCTCGCCCGAACTCCGCGAGGCGCAGGCCCCGAAGGGGATCTTCGCGCCGGTCGGCGAGATGAACCGGATCTACCCCTGGGTGCAGGAGATCGTCCCCGTCCAGCTGATGCGCATCGGCGGCCTGTACCTGATCGGCATCCCGGGCGAGGTCACCATCGGGGCCGGGCTGCGGCTGCGGCGGACCGTCGCGGAGGCCGTGGGTGCCGAGCTGGAGGACGTCCTCGTCGCCGGGTACGCCAACTCCTACTTCCACTACGTGACCACGCCCGAGGAGTACGACGCGCAGCACTACGAGGGCGGCAGCACCCTCTTCGGCCGCTGGCAGCTCCCCGCGCTCCAGCAGACCGCCGACCGGCTCGCCCGCGCCCTGCGCGACGGGCGCACCCTGCCGCCAGGACCCGCCTCGCCCGACCTCTCGGACAAGGCGCTGTCGCTCCAGCCCGGGGTGGTGCACGACGCGCCGGGCGCCGGACGGGAGTTCGGCGAGGTGCTGACCCAGCCGCGGGCCGCCTACCGCGCGGGCGACCGGGTACGCGCGGTGTTCTGCGGCGCCCACCCGGGCAACGACCTGCACCGGGGCGGCACCTTCCTGCGCGTCGAGCGGCGGCGGCCCGGCGGCGGCTGGCGCACGGTCGCCGACGACGGCGACTGGTCCACCGCCTTCCGCTGGTCCCGCGAGGGCGTCGCGGCCTCCCAGGTCACCGTGACCTGGGACGTGCCCCGCGACGCCGAGCCCGGCACCTACCGCGTCCGGTACTTCGGCGACGCGAAGCCCCTCGCCGGTGCCGCCCGGCCGGTCCGGGGCACCACCCGCACCTTCCGCGTCCGCGGCTGAGACGCCGGAACGCGCGGGCCCGGCAGGGGAGTTGCCGCCGGGCCCGCGCCTCGTACCCGCGCCTCGTACCCGCGCCTCAGACCCGCGCGAAGACCGCCGCCAGGCCCTGGCCGCCGCCGATGCACATGGTCTCCAGCCCGTACCGGGCGCCGGAGCGGCGCATCTCGTGGGCCAGGGTGGCGAGGATGCGCGCGCCGGTGGCGCCGACGGGGTGGCCCAGCGAGATGCCCGAGCCGTTGACGTTGATCCGCTGCTCGTGGTCGGTCTCCGTCAGGCCCAACTCCCGGGTGCAGGCGAGGACCTGGGCGGCGAACGCCTCGTTCAGCTCGATCAGGTCCAGATCCGCCAGCGACAGCCCGGCGCGCTCCAGCGCCAGCCGGGTCGAGGCCACCGGGCCCAGGCCCATGGTCGCCGCCGGAACACCGGCCCGCGCGAACGAGACCAGCCGCACCAGCGGCGTCAGGCCCAGCCGCTCGGCCGTGGCGGCGCTGGTGACCAGGCAGGCGGCGGCCGCGTCGTTCTGCCCGCTGGCGTTGCCCGCGGTGACCGTCGCCTCCGGGTCCTGCTTGCCCATCACCGGGCGCAGCCCGGCCAGTTGGGCCGCGGTGGTCTCCGGGCGCGGGTGCTCGTCGGCCGTGACCGTGATGTCGCCGGCGTCGCCCTTCCGGCCCGGCACGGTGACGGGCACGATCTCGTCCGCGTACCGGCCCTCCGCGACGGCGCGGCCGGCGCGGGCCTGCGAGCGGAGCGCCAGCGCGTCCTGCTCGTCCCGGCCGATGCCGTACGCGCGGCGCAGGTTCTCGGCCGTCTCGATCATGCCGCCGGGTACCGGGTGGTGCGCGCCGCCCGCCGTGACCCGGCCGCGCGCCAGCGCGTCGTGCAGCTGGAGCCCCGGGCCCTTGATGCCCCACCGGCCCTCGTGCGTGTAGTACGGCGCGGCGCTCATCACGTCCACCCCGCCCGCGACGACGACCTCGCTGAAACCGGCCCGGATCTGCATCGCCGCGTCCAGCACCGCCTGGAGCCCCGAGCCGCAGCGCCGGTCGATCTGGCTGCCGGTGACCGTCACCGGCAGCCCCGCGTCCAGCGCGGCGACCCGGCCGATCGCCGGCGCCTCGGCGCTCGGGTACGCGTGGCCGAGGATCACCTCGTCGACCCGCTCGCCCGCGATCCCGGCCCGCGCGACCACCTCGCCGACCACCCGCGCCGCCAGCTCCGCCGGCCGCAGCCCGGCGAACGCGCCGCCGAACCTCCCGATCGGGGTGCGCAGCGGGGCGCTGACGACGACGTCGGACGGTGCGGTGAGGGGCGACGCGGACATGGGCGACCTTTCCGGATGCGAACGGGGAACCGGCTACGGCTGACGAGCCTTCCACCGGCGCCGGGACCGGTCCAATACCCGATCCCCCTCGGACCGAGACGAGATCCGTCTCAATCCGGCGGACGCCTCAACTCCGCCGCCGCGGAAGGCCCTTCGGCCCCCGGCGTCGGCAGGCAGTCCGCGGCGACGTCCAGCACGCTGCGCAGCGCTGCCGAGGGGTTGTCGCGCCGCCAGGCCAGCGCCGCCTGGAGCACCACGGGCGGCCCCGCCAGCGGCCGGTAGACCAGGCCCGTCTGCTGGATGTGCATGCAGGACGTCAGTGTCAGCGTGACGCCCACGCCCATCGCCACCAGGGCCAGGATCGTGTACGAGTCCGGCGCCTCCTGCACGATCCGCGGCCGGTGCCCGGCCGCCTCGCACGCCTGGAGGCCGATGTCGCGCAGGCTCGACCCGGTGTTCGCGGGAAAGGTCACGAACGGCTCGTCCGCCAGGTCCGCCACGGCGATCCGCTCCTGCCGCGCCAGCCGGTGGTCGGCCGGCAGCGCGCACACCATCTCCTCCTCGCCGATCACCCGCGTCTCCACCCCGGGCTGCGCCACGGGCAGCCGGACGAAGCCGAGGTCGAGCGAGCCGTCCGCCACCCGGGACAGCGCCCGGTTGGCGTACGTCTGGCCGCGCATCACCAGCTCGATGCCCGGGTGCGCGGCCCGCACCGCGCGCGTCAGCCGGGGCAGCGCCGTATGGCTGGACGCGCCCGCGAAGCCGACCCGCACCCGCCCGTACTCGCCGCGCCCGGCGGCCCGCACCACCCGGGTCGCGATGTCCAGGTCCTCCAGGACGGTGCGTACCGGCGCGAGGAACGCCTCGCCCGCGCTGGTGAGCCGCACCGAGCGGGTGCTCCGCTCGAAGAGCGGCACCCCCAGCTCCTTCTCCAGCTGCCGGATCTGCTGGCTCAGCGGCGGCTGCGCCATCTGCAGCCGCTTCGCGGCCCGGCCGAAGTGCAGCTCCTCGGCGACCGCCACGAAGGAGGTCAGATGGCGGAGTTCCACGCGTTTCCCCTCCGCTGCCACCGACTCATCGCTGCCACGTCTCAAAGCGACCTTAGTTCGGTATTGGACCCCGATCAATGCCGCTGGCAGCGTGAGCGGGAACAGCAGAGGGAACGGGAGAACACCCCATGGACCCACGGGACTTCGGCCTCACCGACACCCAGCGCGACATCCGCGCGACCGCTGCCGCCTTCGTCGACAGCGAGATCGTCCCGCACGTCCGCGAGTGGGACCGGGCCGAACGCGTCGACCCCGGCATCGTGCCCCGCCTCGCCCGGCTCGGCTTCCTCGGCCTGATGATCCCCGAGGAGTACGGCGGCGTGGACACGGACATGCTCGGCTACACCCTCGTCACCGAGGAGCTGGGACGCGGCGACTCCTCCGTGCGCGGCATCGTCTCCGTCTCCCTCGGCCTCGTCACCAAGACGATCGCCGCGCACGGCACCGACGCGCAGAAGGCGGAGTGGATACCCCGGCTGGTGCGCGGCGAGGCGCTCGGCTGCTTCGCGCTGACCGAGCCGGGCACCGGCTCCGACGCCGCCTCCGTCACCACCAGGGCCCGGCGCGACGGTGGCGACTGGATTCTCGACGGCACCAAGATGTTCATCACCAACGGCACCCTCGCCTCCGTCGCCCTCACCTTCGCGCGCACCGGCGACGACGGCCTCACCGCCTTCCTCGTCCCCACCTCCGCCCCCGGCTTCACCGCCACCGAGATCCACGGCAAGCTCGGCCTCCGCGGCCAGGCCACCGCCGAACTCACCCTGGACGGCGTCCGCGTGCCCGACTCGGCCCGGCTCGGCGAGGCCGGCCGCGGGCTCGGCATCGCCCTCGGGGCGCTCTCCCGCGGCCGGATCTCCGTCGCCGCCGGCGCGGTCGGCCTCGCCCAGGCCGCACTCGACGCGGCCGTGCGGTACTCCACCGAGCGCGAGCAGTTCGGCAGGCCCGTCGCCTCCTTCCAGCTCGTCCAGGAACTCCTCGCCGACGCCGCCGTCGACACCAGGGCCGCCCGGCTGCTCACCCGCCAGGCCGCGCTGACGGCCGACGCGGGCGCGACGCCGAAGGAGTACGCGACGGAGGCGTCCGTCGCCAAGTACCACGCGAGCGAGACCGCCGTGCGGGTCAGCAACAACTGCCTCCAGGTGTTCGGGGGTTACGGCTTCATCGACGAGTACCCCGTCGGCAAGTACCTCCGCGACGCCCGCGTCCTCACCCTGTACGAGGGCACCAGCCAGGTGCAGAAGCTCCTCATCGGCCGCCACCTCACCGGTGTGGACGCCATGGCCTGAACCGCGACCACGCACGCCCAAGTACCGGCGTCCGTGCGGCGGTTCACCCACCCCCGAGGGCGAAGGAGGCGCCCGTACGGTGCCGGGGAGCGCCGATCGGTGAGAGGCTGCCGGGAGATCCCCGCGTGATGGAGACGACGAGACCGTGACTTCACAGCCGCCGATACCGCCGATCGACACCAGCAGACCGCACTCGGCCCGCGTCTACGACTACTGGCTGAACGGCAAGAACAACTACGAGGCCGACGCGGTCGCCGCCGAACGCGTCGCCCGCATCTGGCCCGGGGTGAAGCTCGGCGCCCAGCTCAACCGGGCCTTCATGCGCCGCGCCACCCGCTGGCTCGCCGCCGAGGCCGGCGTACGGCAGTTCCTCGACATCGGCACGGGCATACCCACCGAGCCCAACCTGCACCAGGTCGCCCAGTCCGTCGCCCCCGATTCCCGGGTGGTGTACGCGGACAACGACCCGATCGTGCTCCAGTACGCGCAGGCGCTGCTCACCAGCAGCCTGGAGGGCCGCACCGCGTACGTCCACGCCGACGTCACCGAGCCCGAACAGCTCCTGGAATCCCCCGAGTTGCGCGAGACGCTCGACCTCGGACGCCCCGTCGCGCTGTCCATGATCGCGCTGCTGCACTTCCTCACCGACGAGCGCGGCGCCTACGACCTGGTGCGGCGGCTGCTGGACCCGCTGCCCTCCGGCAGCTACCTCGTCCTCACCCACGCCACCGCCGACTTCGACCCCGACCTGCTCACGCGGGTCTCCGAGGCGTACCAGTCGACCGTCACGGAGGGGCAGATCCGCTCCAACACCGAGGTCGCCCGCTTCTTCGAGGGCCTCGAACTCCTGGACCCGGGCCTCGTCGTCTGCCACCGCTGGCGCCCCGACCCGTCAGAACCCCAGCCGGACATCACGGACGCGGAGCTGTCGGTCTACGCGGGGGTGGCGCGCAAGCCGTGACGGTTTCGGCACGGGGTTCGCGCAGTTCCCCGCGCCCCTTTTCGGGGTCACCCCGCGCTTGGGAGAACTGCGCCAAGGCGCAGGGCTGGCAAGCGCAGCGCCCGCCCCGGCGCGGGGTGCGCAATGCCGTCACCGGGCCGCCCCGTACGCCGTGGCTTGTCGCGCAGTTCCCCGCGCCCCTTAACGGGGCGCACCTCCCCGCGCCCCTTACGGGGCCGGGGAGCGTTCGTCGGTGGTGGCTGCTTCGCCTGCCGCTTCGGCGCCCGTGGCGAGCGTCTCGCCGAGGCCCGCGCCGCCGGTGCCCTTCGAGGCGCTCCCCGGCACGGTGCACTCGCGCCACCAGGGGTGGACCGGAAGCTCCCGCTGCGCCGGCTCGAAGCTGCCGCCCGGCACCGGCGCCGCCACCCGCACGCCCGCCTCCCCGGCGGCCGCCAGCGTCCGCTCGCCCGGCTCGCCCCACGGGTGCGGCGCCAGGTTGAACGTCCCCCAGTGGATGGGCAGCAGGGCGCTGTCCGCGCGGGTCAGGTCGAGGTGGGCGCGCAGCCCCTCCTCCGGCGTCATGTGGATGTCCGGCCAGAACTCGCTGTACGCGCCGATCTGGATCATCGTCGCGTCGAACGGCCCGTACTGTTCGCCGATGTCGGCGAAGCCGGGGAAGTACCCGGTGTCGCCGCTGTGGAAGACCCGGTGCTCGGGGCCCGTCACCGTCCACGAGGCCCACAGGGTGCGCTGCCGGTTGCGGATGCCGCGCCCGCAGAAGTGCCGCGCCGGGGTCGCCGTCAGCGTCAGCCCCGCGACGTCCACCGACTCGTACCAGTCGAGCTCCGTGAAGCGGTCCCCGGGGACGCCCCACCGCTCCAGGTGCGCGCCCACGCCCAGCGGCACCGCGAAGAACGTGCCGCTCCCGGCGAGCGCGCGGACCGTCGGCAGGTCGAGGTGGTCGTAGTGGTCGTGCGAGATCACCACGGCGTCGACGGGGCCGAGCTGCCGCAGCGGCAGCGGCGGCCGGTGCATCCGGCGCGGCCCGACGAAGCTGAACGGCGAGCAGCGCATCCCCCAGACCGGGTCGAACAGCACCCGCCGCCCGTCGATCTCGGCGAGCACCGTCGAGTGCCCGAACCAGGTCAGCCGCAGCCCCGACGAGGGCGGCACCGACAGGTCGGGACGGCGTACGGGGATCTCGCCCGCGGGCCTGCGCCCCGCGCGGCGGAGCAGGGCGCGGGCCATCGCGCCCCGGGTGCCGGTGGGCGCCGGTGCGTCGGGCGCCGGCTCGGGGTTGCGGAAGCGTCCGGCGGCCCGGTCGTAGTGCGGTGACCGTTCGATCCTGGCCAGCCGGGCGCCCGAGGGTTCCGCGCCGAAGGACAGGGGGCGTGCGCCGCGCGAAGCGCTCATGTGATCTCCCGTTCTGCCGATGACTCTTCCGGAACGCCTGCCGGGCGGCGGATGTTCCGGCCGCCGGGGAGCGGATCCTCGCCCTCCGGCCCCCGGATAGGGTGACTCGGCGGCCCTTCCCCGGCCGGCCGCACCCGTACCACCCGCGCGGCCCGTTCCACCCGGATCCACCCGTCCCGGACGCCCGGCCCCGGGCCCACGGGACCGCCCGCCGCCCGCCCGTCGAAGGAGCCCTGTGACCCTCGCCGCGTCCGCCGGAACCGCCGGTCCGCCCGTCCCGCAGGTGGAACTGCTGGCGCCCGCCGGGCGCGGCACGGCGGGCGAGCACCGCGGGGCGCTGCTGTGGCGGGCCGGGCCCGGCTGGCGGATGGTCAGCAGCGCCGTGCTCGGCGGCGGGCTGGGGGAGCGGGCTTGGGTGCTCAACCTCCAGGTCCCGCCCGGGTACGGGCGCACCGACCCGGTCGCGCACCTGCGCGAGGTCGCCGGTGCCGCGGGCGCCGAGGGCCCCGGCGTCGGCCTGATGACGGCGGCCGAGGTCGCGGCGTACGGCGAGGCGGACGACGAAGGGGTACGGGCCCGGGTCACCGCCGGGGTCGGCGTCACCTGCTGGGCGGCGGCGCCGGGCGTCGGCGGGCGGACGGTGCCCCCGCCCGGGACGGTCAACATCCTCGTCGCCGTGCCCGTGCCGCTGACCGACGCGGCGCTGGTCAACGCCGTGGCCACGGCCACCGAGGCGAAGACGCAGGCCCTGCTGGAGAGCGGCCTGGACTGCTCCGGCACCCCCACCGACGCGGTGTGCGTCGCCGCGCGCACCGAGCACGACGGAGGCGCCGCCGCCGAGAGCTTCGCGGGCCCGCGCTCCCTGTGGGGCGCGCGCCTGGCCCGCGCCGTGCACACCGCGACGCTGCGCAGCCTGGCCCCCGCCGCCGGGACCGGGCCGCCCCGGAACTGACGGGGCGGCCCGGCGCGGTTCAGCGTGCGGAACCGGCCTCCAGGACGAAGTCGAACGTGGCCTCCTTGCCGCCGTCCGCGTCCCGGACGTTCATCAGCAGCGCCGGATCGAAGATCGTGTCCGTCTCGTTCCGCGGCTCGCCGGGGAAGTACAGCTGCGTCGTCAGCACCCGCTCGCCCGGCGCCTGTGCCTTGACGTGCAGGTGCCGCGTCCGGCCCGGGTAGAGCCCCGGCAGCACCGTCGTCAGCGTGAACGCGCCGTCCTGGCCGGTGAACTGGTGCCCCCGGTACCGGAATCCGGTGTTGTCGTAGGCGCCCTGGGTGTCGGCCTGCCAGAAGTCCAGCAGCACCTCGGGCAGCGGCCGGCAGCCGGTGCCGAACACGTAGCCGGTGACGGTGAGCAGCACGCCGCCGCCCGGGTCGCCCTGCTCCAGCAGGGAGGAACGCTCGGGCGAGTCGGGCTTGAAGTACGGGCCCTCGGTCTGCGGCGGCGTCGGGTCGTCACCGTCGTCGCAGGCCGGCGTCGGGGCCAGGGTCCGCCCCGCGGCGGCCTGTTCGCGGGCCAGCGCCGGTACGCCGCCGCCCAGCAGCACGGCGGCCGGGACCACGGCGGCGGCAGCGCGCAGCACCGTCTTCCGGCTGACGCCGCGCCGGGAGGGCGCCTCGTGCCCCGCGCCCTCGGCGGCGGGGCGGTCCGTACGGTCTCTCGGATGGTCCTGCACAGCGGTCTCCTCGGGAGGTTCGGGAAGCCTGCCCCGAGCGGCCGCGCGCGGCGGCAGCCCGGAGCAACGGGCCGCGTGGCGCGGCCCGTTCGGCGCGGCGGACAGGGGAGTGCCGCGCCCGACCGACGCTAGGAAGCGTCCACCGGCCGGTCGATGGACGGACTGCGGTGACCGTGGTGAATCCCTCCGGTACGCCCGCCCGCAGCCTCCCGGAACGCGCCGGGCGTCAGCCCCGTCTCCCGCCGGAAGAAGCGGCAGAAGTACGCCGGGTCGGCGAAGCCCAGCTCCCGCGCGACCCGCCCCACCGGCAGCCCCGTACCGGCCAGCAGCCGCTTGGCCTCCAGCACCTGCGTCTCGCGGATCAGCTGCGCCGGGGTCCGGCCCGTCGTGCCCTTCACCACCTCGTGCAGATAGCTGACCGAGACGCCCAGTTCGGCCGCCCAGGACCGCACCGAGTTCCGGGCCGCGCCGCCGGGCAGTGTCAGCAGCCGCGCGAACTCCCGGGCCAGCGCCGCCGCCCGCCCGGGCCGCGCCGCCGCACCGCCCGCCGGGGTACGGGCCCGGCTCGCGCGGACGCACAGGATGTGCAGGTACGCCTGGAGCACCGAGGCCGCCGCCTCCCCGTGCTCCTCCGACTCGCGCCGCATCTGCGTCAGCACCGAGGCGGTCTCCGCCGCGGCCCGGTCGTCGAGCCGGGGCGGGGGCTGTTCGCCGAGGACGCGCAGCAGTTCGCGGTCGCCCGGGTGCGCCATCAGGAACACGTCGTCGAACAGCACCACCCAGCCCTGGAGCCCGCTGACGTCCTCCCAGTGGTGCACCTGGCCCGGGGTGATCACGCACAGGTGCGGCGGGCGCAGCGGGCGGCGGCACAGGTCGACGACGTGGGCGCCGCGCCCGCCGGTGACGAAGGCGATCTCGTAGAAGGTGTGCCGGTGCGGGAACGCGGCCCGGGACAGCGGCCCGATCGTGTCGAACGTCCCTATCGCGAACGGCAGCCGGTGCGGCTCCGGTACGTCGAGACGGTGCAGCGGCATCGTTCCCCGGACCCTGACCACCGAGCCCACCCGTCCTTCCGGCCTCCACGCCCCCGTCCGTCACCGCCACCACTACCCGCGGCCCCGCGCCCGGAAGCCCGACGCGGGACGGGAGGCGCGCGGGGCGTACGCCGGACGGACCGACCGCCGGGGTCGTACGGGTGGAGCTCGCGGGCCGGTCGGTGGCGTACCCCGGCCTCGCGCGGAGCGCTGTCCATGCTGGGCCGGTCGACAGCGCGGACACCCGTCCGTGTCACCCGCACCACCGAGGACAGCATGGACAACACAGCCGTCGTACCCCCGAAGCGGGGCAGGAAGAGACTCCTGCGCTGCGCCCTCGCGTTCCTCTGCGCCCCCGTGCTGACCTGGGGCGTCGCCGTACCGGCAGCCCAGGCGGCCCCGCTGCCCGGCGGCCTGGGCCCCTGCCTCCCCGGCAACTGCCCCGACCCGTACCCGCCCGTCAACAACGGCGCCTTCGCCGGACGGGACGCCAACATCAACATCTTCACGGGCGGGGACTTCCGCGTCCGCGAGCGGGCGGCCGAGGCCGAGGGCAAGGTCGTCTCGCTCGGCGACTTCGACATGAACAAGTCAGCGGGCGGCAGCCAGGTCTACAACGTCGGGATCGTGGGCGTCGGTTCGCGGGTGCCGCCGCCCGACGGCTCGGACTTCCTCACCACCGGCGGCGGCGTCTCCGTGGCGCCCGGGCAGCGGCTCCTCGCCGAGGGCGGCGTCGTCCGGCACGCCGGGCCCGCCTCCGGCACCATCGTCGACCGCCCCGTGCAGGACCCGGAAGCGGCCGAGCCCTACCGGAAGCTGCGCGGCGAACTCGTCGACGCCAGCCACTGCTACGCGCAGGGCGACACCGGCACCCGCCCGGCCACCGGCACCGCCGTCAACAACGGCTACGAGACCGTCTTCACCGGGGACGGCAGCTCCTCGCTCCAGGTCTTCAACGTCGACTTCGACCTGCAGAGCGCGAGCGGCGGGCAGCAGGGCATCCGGTTCGCGAACATCCCGGCGGACGCCACCGTCCTGGTCAACATGACCGGCGAGGCCCGCACGATCAACACCTACAGCGGCCAGCTCGACGACAGCGACCCGTTCAACCAGCTCCGCGAGCGGCTGCTGTGGAACTTCCCCGACGCGTCCCGGATCGGCCTGATCGGCACCGGCCAGTTCCAGGGCAGCGTCCTCGCGGGCAACCCCCAGTCCGAGATGACGGTGACCCTGCCGGGCACCAACGGCCGTCTCTACACGGCCGGTTCGCTCACCCACACCAGCGCGGCCTCCGGGAGCGGCGGCCAGGAGATCCACGCCTACCCGTTCGACGGCGACCTGCCGGACTGCGCCGAGCCCGCGCCCCAGTCCGGCGTGCTCACCGTCGAGAAGCAGGACTCCGAGGACCAGGTGCCGCTGCCCGGCGCCGAGTTCCAGCTCTGGCGGGAGACGAACGGCGTCGACGGTCTCCAGACCGGCGGCGAGAACCCGGACGCCACCGTCGGCGAGCCCTGCACCACCGGCGCCGAGGGCACCTGCGAGCAGTCCGTCACCGAACCCGGCACCTACTACTGGCAGGAGACGGCCGCGCCCGAGGGCTACGACCTGCCCGAGAACCCGGTGGTCGGCCCCGTCGAGGTGACCGCGGAGAACATCTCGCAGGGCAGCCGGGTCGAGGCGGACAACACCAGGTCGGCCGAGCCGGACAACACCGTCCGGGTCGAGAAGCGGGACGCGGAGGACGGCAGCCCGCTGCCCGGCGCCGAGTTCCAGCTCTGGCGGGAGACCAACGGCACCGCCGGTCTCCAGACCGGCGGCGAGAACCCGGACACCGCCGTCGGCGACCGCTGCACCACCGACGGTGAGGGCGTCTGCGCCGAGACCGTCACCTCGACCGGCACCTACTACTGGGAGGAGACCGCCGTCCCCGAGGGCTACGAGATGCCCGCCGACACGGTGATCGGCCCCGTCGAGGTCACCGAGCCCGGACAGACGTACGAGGTCACGGCCGACAACCAGAAGACGCCGGAGCCGGGGCCCGACCCCGACCCTGACCCCGACCCCAACAACGAGGACGGCCCGCTCCGGATCGACAAGCGGGACGGGGAGAGCGGGGCCCGGCTGCCGGGCGCCGAGTTCCAGCTGTGGCGGGAGACGAACGGCGTCGAGGGTCTCCAGACCGGCGGCGGGAACCCCGACACCACGGTCGGCGAGCCGTGCACCACGGGAGCGCTCGGCCGCTGCGAGCGCACCGTCTCGGAGCCGGGCGCGTACTACTGGCAGGAGACGGCCGCGCCCGAGGGGTACGACCTGCCGGAGAACACGGTGACCGGCCCCGTCGAGGTGACGGCGGAGAACATCGGGCGCGGGCAGACCTCCGAGGCCGACAACGCCAGGTCCCAGGACCCGGACAGCACCGTCCGCGTCGAGAAGCGGGACAAGGAGAGCGGGGCCCGGCTGCCGGGTGCCGAGTTCCAGCTGTGGCGGGAGACCAACGGCACCGCCGGTCTCCAGACCGGCGGCGAGAACCCGGACACGGCCGTCGGCGGGCCCTGCACGACCGGCGGCCGCGGCGTCTGCGAGGAGACGGTCACCTCGACCGGCACCTACTACTGGGAGGAGACGGCCGCACCCGACGGGTACGAGCTGCCCCGCGACACCGTGACCGGACCCGTCGAGGTCACCGAGCCCGGGCAGACGTACCGGGTCACGGCCGACAACCGGAAGGCCCCCGAGCCGGGCCCCGGGCCCGACCCCAAGGGCGACATCCGACTCGACAAGACCGACCGGAAGAACGGGGAGCCGCTGCCCGGCGCCGTCTTCCAGCTGTGGCGGGAGACCAACGGCACCGCCGGTCTCCAGACCGGCGGCGGCGACCCCGACACCCGCACCGGCAGCGCCTGCGCCACCGACGACAAGGGCCGGTGCTCCTTCGACGAACTGCCGCTCGGCACCTACTACCTGGAGGAGACCGCTGTCCCCGAGGGCTACGAGCTGCCCGCCGACCCGGTGAGCGGCCCGTACGAACTCACCGCCGGCAACGCCGGGAAGGGCCTCACCGTGCCGCTGGAGAACACCCGCGGCGAGCCCGGAAAGGGTGAGGGCAAGGGCGACAACGGCGGCAAGTGACCCCGGAACCAGGGGACTTGCCCGACGAACGCCGGGGCCCGCGCGGCGACGCCACACCCGCGCGGGCCCCGGCCCCCCCACCGGGCCGCCCGGCCCGGCACACACCGGACCAGCCATCACGGGAACACCAGCCAGACGAGGGGACGATGGGTATGCGAGGCACCACCTACCGCCGCCGGATCGCGGTGGCAGCCGTCACCACGGCGCTGCTGACCGGCACGCTCCACTCCGTTTCCGCGCAGGCCGCTCCCGCCGGGCCGCGCGCGGACCGCCCGGCCGCGTGCACGGCCCCGACCGGGCCGTACCAGCGGCAGCTGGAGCGCTACCTCCAACTGCCCGTCGACGGGCGCCAGTCCACCGAGGACTGCGAGGCCGTCCGCGACTTCCAGCGGCAGAACGGCATCCGCCCGGCCGACGGCCAGGCCACGCTGGGCACCTACCGGATCAGCGTCGTCCTCACGGCACGGAAGAACCCCAACGCGGCGGGCAAGTGCCCCGTCCGCTCCTACCGGGTCACCTGCGTCGACATGGACCGGCAGGTGCTGTGGGTGCAGAAGGGCGAGCGCGTCCTCGTCCCGCCGGTGCCGATCAGGACCGGACGGGAGGCGGAGGAGACCCGGCGCGGCATGCACACGATCTCCTGGCGCAGCCGCGACCACCACTCCACGCTCTACGACAACGCCCCCATGCCCTACGCCCAGTTCTTCGACGGCGGGCAGGCCCTGCACGGGCACCCGGGCGACCTGTACGACGGCGGCGGCTCGGCGGGCTGCGTCAACCTGCGCATGCCCGACGCCAAGCGGCTGTGGGACCTGCTCGACGAGGGCGACCACGTCTACGTCTGGGGCACCAAGCCGGGCACCGGCGCCTGACCACCCGCACGAGGCCCCGCCCCCGCATGCGCCAGGGGGCGGGGCCTCGTCGTGTGCCCGTCCCTCAGACGCGGGAGAAGGCCCAGTTCAGGACCTTGGTGGCGTCCGAGGTGCGGGCGGCGCTGTTGAGCAGGGTGCCGGAGACGGTGTGGCCGTTCCGCGTCGCGGCGAAGACCAGGCAGGCACCGGCCTTGGTGCCGGTACCGGTCTTGATGCCGATCATGCCCTGGTAGGTGGCGAGCATCTTGTTGGTGTTGTACCAGGTGTACGTACGGCCGTTGGTCGCCTTCTGCACGGCCTTCTGCGCGCCCACCACCTTGCGGATGTTCTTGCTGCCGAGCGCGTAGTGCGCCAGCGTCGTCATGTCCCGCGCGGTGGAGCGGTTGCCGCCGGACCGGGAGATGCCGTCGAAGGTGTCGAACCGCGTGTTCTTCATGCCGAGTTGGCGGGCCTTGGCGTTCATCTTCGCGATGAACGAGGCGGTGCGCTCGGCGTTGGTGCGGCCCTCGCCGAAGGTGTCGGCGAGCGCGTACGCGGCGTCGCAGCCCGAGGGCAGCATCAGCGCGTACAGCAGCTGGCGGGCCGAGAGCTTGTCGCCGGTCTTCAGATCGGCGGTGCTGGCGCCGTTCCGCGCGACGTAGTCGCGGTACGCCTGCTTGACGGTGATCTTCCGGTCGAGGTCGACGCCCTTGGTGCTGACGACCACGGCGGCCGTCATCACCTTCGTGGTGCTGGCCATCTCGCGCGGGGTGTCCGCGTCCTTGCTCCACATCCGCTTGCCCGCGTCGTCGTTCAGCACGAAGGCGCTCTTGGCCTTGATCCCGGAGGGGCCGGCCGCGGCGGGGGCCTGCTGAGCGGTCCCGGGCGCCCGGTCCGTCGTGGGTGTCCGGGCCGCCTGGGCCGGAGTGACCAGGGGCCCCGCGGCGAGGACGGCTCCCGTCACCACTGTGGCGGCGGCCGTTCTTCGGCGGGGGTGCGGCAGTCTGCTGACCGGGTTCACGTGAGGCTCCGTCATATGTCCGAAGAGATGGGGGAATTCGGCGATTCCCGCCCGCCGCCTCGGCGCGGGGGCACCCGGAACGACCACCGGCCCCGCGCGAAGGTTGTGCCCCGGCGCCCGTGCGCGGGAGCACGGAGGACGCGGACCGGCCACCCGCGCGCCCCCTCTGCGCCGGGACGCCGGGTCAGTCCGTCAGCCCCGTGACCCGGAGCGTCAGGTTCAGCCGGCCCCCGGCCAGGCCCGTCGCGGGGTCGCCGGTGCCGGGACGTACCCGGGGCACCCCGTGGAAGGCGAAGCGGGACGGGCCGCCGAAGACGAACAGGTCGCCCGAGGCGAGTTCGACGTCCGTGTACGGCCGGCCCCGGGTCTCGGTGTTGCCGAAGCGGAAGACGCAGGTGTCGCCGATGCTCAGCGAGACCACGGGAGCGGCCGAGCGCTCCTCCCGGTCCTGGTGCATCCCCATCCGCGCCTGCGCGTCATAGAAGTTGACCAGCGCGGTGTCCGGTGCGTACGCCCCGGCCCCCGGCACCTCGGGGAGGCGCTCCCCGTACGCGTCGGCCACCGCGCGGCGGCCCAGGTCCGCGAGCCAGTCCGGCAGCGGCGCGACGGGGCGGCCGTTCACGTCGTCGGCGGTGCGGGTGTAGGCGTACGGCTTCCAGTGCCAGCCCAGGCAGACCGTCCGCACGGACATCACGCCGCCGCGCGGCAGCCGCGTGTGCCGCATCGGTACCGGGCCCGTCGCCCAGGCGCGGCAGGCGGTCACCAGCTCGCGCTGCCCCTCGGCGGACAGCCAGTCCGGTACGTGCACCGCGCCGGGCGCGATCTCGGACCGCCGCCGCCCCTCTCCGGGGAACAGGGGCGGCGTCGTCCCGCCCTCCATCGCTCACACCTCTCGCGGGTCTCCTGCCGGGGCGCGGCTCACTCCTCGCCGTGCCACACCGTAGTCGGGTTGCAGAACTCGCGGATGCCGTGCCCGGCGAGCTCGCGCCCGTAGCCGGAGCGCTTCACGCCGCCGAAGGGCAGCGCGGGGTGCGAGGCCGTCATCCCGTTGAAGAAGACGCCGCCCGCCTGGAGTTCGCCGGCCAGCCGCTCCTGCTCGTCCGGGTCCCGGGTCCACGCGTTCGAACTCAGCCCGAACGGGGTGTCGTTGGCCGTCTCCAGCGCCTCGTCCAGGCTCTCCACGCGGTACAGCGAGGCGACCGGTCCGAACGCCTCCTCGCGGTGGATGCGCATGTCATCGGTGATCTCGGCGAGGACGGTCGGCTCGTAGAACCAGCCCCGGTCGAAGCCCGCCGGACGGCGGCCCCCGCACAGCGCCTCGGCGCCCCGCCGGATCGCGTCGTCGACGAGCTCCTCCACGTCCCAGCGGCCCTGCTCGCTGGAGAGCGGCCCGACGTCGGTGGTCTCCTCCATCGGGTCGCCGACCCGCAGCGAGGCCATCCGTTCGGTGAACCGCGCCGCGAACGTCTCGTAGACGTCGGCGTGCACGATGAACCGCTTGGCCGCGATGCACGACTGCCCGTTGTTCTGCACCCGGGCCGTCACCGCGGTGCGGACGGCGCGGTCCAGGTCGGCCGAGGGCAGCACCAGGAACGGGTCGCTGCCGCCCAGCTCCAGCACCGTCTTCTTCACCTCGTCCCCTGCGACGGAGGCCACCGACCGGCCCGCGTGCTCGCTGCCGGTCAGCGTCGCGGCAGCCACCCTGGGGTCCCGCAGGATGCCCTCGATCTCGCCTGAGCCGACCAGCAGCGTCTGGAAACAGCCCTCCGGATACCCGGCCCTGCGGAACAGCTCCTCCAGGTACAGCGCGGTCTGCGGCACGTTCGAGGCGTGCTTCAGCAGGCCCGTGTTGCCCGCCATCAGCGCGGGCGCCGCGAAGCGGATCACCTGCCACAGCGGGAAGTTCCACGGCATGACGGCCAGCACCGTCCCCAGCGGGCGGTAGCGGACGTAGGCCCGGGTCGCGCCGGAGTCCTCCACGTCGGCCTCGGCCGGGTGCTCGTTCGCCAGCAGCGTCGCCGCGTGCCGCGCGTACCAGCGCATCGTCTTCACGCACTTCGCCGCCTCGGCACGGGCCGCCGCCAGCGGCTTGCCCATCTCGGTCGTCATCATCCGCGCGACCGGGCCGCTCTCCTCCTCCAGCAGCGCCGCCGCCCGGTTCAGCAGCTCGGCGCGGTGGGTGAAGGTGGTGTGCCGCCAGGCGGCGGACGCCTGCTCGGCGCGGACCAGCCGTTCCTCGATCTCGCCCCCGTTGAGCGGCTCGAAGGTCCTGAGCGTCTCGCCCGTCGCCGGGTTCACGGTGGCGATGGCCATGCGGACCGCCTCCTCGCACGTGGTCGGTTCCCGGAACGGGGAACCCGCGGCCTCACGGTTCCCCAGTCTCGTCCAGCGCCGGTACCCCCGCACCCGCTTCGCACACGCCCCGCGCCGGGGACGTGTGCGAGGCCGCCGCACGGGTACGCGAGCCCGTCCGTCCGGGCCGTGCCGCCCGCGCGGGAGCGGCCCGGGAGCCGTACCGCGTGCGGTGGCGGGTGGGCGGCGGCACCGTGGAGGGACGACAGACCCACCACGGGCACGACCCGCAGCGGCGGCTGCGGACCGGTACGGCAAGGAAGCACCGCACGACGTCCGAGTCTGGAGTCAACGATGGAACTGTCCGTTCTGCGCCCGGTGTACGAGCACGAAGGCCCCTTCGCCACCGTCTACCTGGAGGGCCGTTCACCCAGCGAGGACGCCCACAACCAGATGCGGCTGCGCTGGAAGGCGCTCCGCGAGCGGCTGGAGGGCGCGGGCGCCGACAACGCGGCGCTGGACGCGATCGGCACCGCGCTGGACGGGGGCGCCGCGGGGGAGGAGCAGACCAACGGGCGGGTGATGGTCGCCGACGCCTCGGGCGTCGTCCTCGACGAACCGTGGGACGCCGCGCTCGGCGCCGGCGACGACGCGCACTGGACCGTCCTGCCCGAGCTCGGCGCGTACGTGCGGGAGCGGGCGCGCGGGGTGCGGGCCCTGGTCGTCGTCGCCGACCAGGAGGGCGCCGTGGTGCGCCGTGAGGTGATCGCGCGGCAGCACCGCCCGGTGGTGGAGGGCGTCACCGAGGTCACCGGGAGCGCGCCCGAGGGCATGGAGAAGCAGCGCGGCCAGGCGCACGCGCACAGCCGCGTCCAGCGCCGGGCCGAGGAGGTGGTGCAGCGCAACGCGCGGGACGTCGTCGAGTACGCGCGCAAGGCCGCCGAGAGCTTCCGCCCCGACGTGCTCGTCCTCGCCGGCGAGGTGCAGGCCAGGACCGCCGTACGGGACGAGATCGGCCCGGACCTGCTCCCGCTGCTCACCGAGACGGACCGGGGCGGCGACGACGGGCACTCCCCGGACGGGGCGCTCGCCGAGGAGCTGCTGCGGATCGCGACCGCGGTCGACGAATCGGTGGTCAAGGAGCGGACGAACGCGTTCCGCGAGGGGCTCGCGCACCAGGAGGCGACGGAGGGCGGCACGCCCGTGGCCGCGGCCGCGGAGAGCGGCGCGGTGGACACGCTGCTCTTCGAACCCGGCACCGACGCCTCCCGCGAGGCCTTCCTGATCAAGGTGTGCGCCGGGACGGGAGCCGCGTTCGGCCTGGTCGAGGAGGGGACGGGCATGCACGAGGGCGTCGGCTCCCTGCTCCGCTTCCCGCCCGTGCCGTCCTGAGCCGGACGGTTCTCCCCTCCGGCGCCCCGGTGCGGGGCGCCGGAGGGGGCCGGGGTCACTCGTAGAGCTTGATGCCCGAGATCTTCCCCGTCTTCAGGTCGGTCTGGACGTGCAGCTTGGTGTCCGGCTGGTCGCCGCCGTCCCACTTCAGCGTCACGATCGTCCACGAGTGGCCCGCCCCGCTGCCGTCGTAGGCGACGTCGAAGCCGACCGGCACGTCCTGCGAACGCAGCACGCCGTCGGCGCCGTTGCGGTCCTCCCACTGTTCCAGCTTCAGCAGGTAGTCCTCGCGGACGGTGTCCTGGCGCAGCTTCTCGGCCCGGTTGGTGTCCCCCTCGCCGAGCGAGGTGATGTAGCCGTCGTAGAACCCGGAGACGGACGAGACCACGTCGGACTCGGCCGCGGCGGGAGCGGTGACCGCGGCCGGACTCCCGGCGGTGGTCAGCCCCTGGGCCGCGGCGGGCCCGGCGAGCCCGAGCGGGAGGAGCACGGCGACGATGCCGCCGGCCACGACGGCGTTGCGCTTGGTCCTGGGCGCTGCACGATGCATGGTGCCTTCACTTCTCTTCCTGTCAGCCTGCGTTCACCCGCGCAGGGAATCCCCGTGGTCGGGATGGGCGGGCGCGGACGGCGGCGCTCGGGGCCCGCGTCCGGCGCGTCCCACCGGTACCGGTCCACCGTCGCACGCGCGGAGCGCGGCCCGTCGGGCCCGGCCGCCCCCGCCGCCGCACTGTGACAGGGGTGTGACGGACGGGCGACGGCCCGATGGACACCCCGTCACGGAGGTGCGGGACCGCCCCGGAGACCCCCGCCGCACCGGGCGTCACCCGGGGCACGCGCGCCGCACCCTTCGCACGTCAACTTCCGGTGCGTAGGCTCCCGTTCATGATTTCTCCCGTTTCCGGCGCGCGGGTCGCGGTGATCGGCGGCGGAGCCGTCGGCGGGCTCCTCGCGGTCCTCCTCCACCGCGCGGACCACCGCGTCACCCTCTGCCTGCGCACCCCCGTCGACCGGCTGACGCTCCGCACCGGCGGCGAGGAGGCGGAGGTGCCCGTACGGCTGGCCACCGCGCCGGCCGAAGTCGGGCCCGTGGACTGGGTGTTCCTCACCACCAAGGCGCAGGACACCGCCGGCGCCGCCGGCTGGCTGCGCGCGCTCACCGGCCCCGGGACCGTCGTCGCGGTGGTGCAGAACGGGGTGGACCACCGCGAGCGCGTCGCACCGCTCCTGCCGCCGGACGCGCGGGTGCTGCCCGCGCTGGCCTACACGGCCGTCGAACGCGTCGCGCCCGGCCGGATCGTGCACCACGCGGCCAGCGAACTGCACGTACCGCGGGGAGAGTTCGCCCGGGCGCTGGAGGAACTCCTGGACGGCAGCGGGGTGACCGTCAAGGCCGTGGACGACTTCCGCACCGCCGTGTGGGAGAAGCTGTTCACCAATCTCGTCGCCAACCCGCTCACCACCCTGCTCCAGCAGCGGCTCGGAGTGCTCACCCACCCCGAGATGCGGCGCCTCGGCGAGGACATCCTCCGCGAGGCGCTCGCCGTCGCCCGCGCCGACGGCGCCGCGAACGACGAGCGGCACATCCGGCGCACCATGAACCGCTTCCGCCACGTCCCGCCCACGGGCGGCACCTCGATGCTCTACGACCGCGCCGCCGGACGCCCCCTCGAACACGAGCACATCACCGGCGCCGTCGTCCGCGCCGGTGAGCGGCACGGCATCGCCACCCCGCTCAACAGCATGCTGCTCACCCTGCTCCGCGCCGTCGACCGCGAACTGCGCGGCGAACCGGCGGGCGCCCAAGAGGCCGAGTGAACCGGTGAGTTGAGGGGAAGCTCAGAGCGTGCCCGGCGGCTGCCCCGCGCGGCCCTCGCGCAGGCGCTCCAGCTCGCGGCGGTCGCGCTTGGTCGGACGCCCGGTGCCCCGGTCCCGCCGCGGCACCTCGGCGACGGCCTCGCGCGGCGGGGGCGGCGGGCTCTTGTCGACGTACGCCTCCGCGGCCACCGGCGCGCCCACGCGCTTGCGCAGCAGCCGCGAGACGATCACGATCCGCTCCCGGCCCGCGTACCGCAGCCGGATCTCGTCGCCGGGCCGCACCGCCTGCGCCGGTTTGGCGCGGTCGCCGTTGACGCGCACGTGCCCGGCGCGGGCGGCGGAGGCGGCCGCCGACCGCGTCTTCGTGAGCCGCGCGGACCAGATCCAGACGTCGACGCGCACGGTCCCCTCGTCAGAAGCCATACGACGACTCTACGACCCTCTCCGCACCCGGACTCCCCGGCCTCGGGACGGGCGGCGGCGGGAGCGGTGCCGCGCGGAAAATCCGGTCCCGCCTGTCACCGGTGCGGGTTACAGTGACGCGCATGAACTTCCTCCAGATCTACGGCTGACACGGCGGCGGCGCGCAGCGCGCCCTTCCCGCCCGCGCACCCGCCCCCGCGTGCCGCGCGCCTCTCCGGCGTGCCCCGGGGTGCGGTCGCGGTGTCCTGCCCACCGCAGATCCGGAGACGAGAGATCCCGTATGCAGTCCCAGAGTTCGCCGTCCCAGCAGTCCGTTCCGTCCGCCGCCCCCGGGCGGCGCCGCGTCCCGCGTCCCGCGCACATCGCGATGGCCGGGGTGCCGGTGATCAGCCACACGCTGCCGGGGCTGGAGATCATCCGTGAGCTGGTCGCCAGGGGCCACCGCGTGACATACGCCAACGACCCCTACCTCGCGCACGTCATCGAGCCCACCGGGGCCGAGCTCGTGCCGTACACCTCGGTGCTGCCGTACCGCGACAACAAGTGGCCGGAGGACCCCGTCGCGGCCATGGACCTCTTCCTCGACGACGCCGTCCAGTCGCTGCCCCGGATGCGCGCCGTCTACGACGAGGACCGCCCCGACCTGTACCTGTACGACATCGGCGGCTACGCGGCCCGCGCCCTCGCCGAGGCGCAGGGCCGCCCGGCCGTGCAGCTGTCGCCGACGTACGTCAGCTGGGAGGGCGCGGACGAGACCGTCGGCGAGCAGCTGCGTCAACTGCCCGGCGCAGCGGAGCACTTCGCGAAGTTCGGACGCTGGCTCGCCGGGTGCGGGGCCACCACGACGGACGCGCAGGAGTTCCTCGGGAAGCCCCCGCGGGCGCTCGCGCTGATCCCGCGCGCGATGCAGCCCTTCGCCGACCGCGTCGACGCGCGGAGGGTCACCTTCGTCGGCCCGTGCTTCGGCACCTCGGCGGGGGACGGGCCGGGCGGACGGGCCCAGCAGGGCGGCTGGGAGCGGCCGGCCGGGGCAGGGAAGGTGCTGCTGGTCTCGCTCGGCTCGGCCTACACCCACCTGCCCGGGTTCTACCGGGAGTGCCTGGCCGCCTTCGGCGGGCTGCCGGACTGGCACGTCGTCCTCCAGGTCGGAAAGCACACCGACCGGGCCGAGCTGGGAGAGATCCCGCCGAACGTCGAAGTCCACTCCTGGGTACCGCAGTTGGCGATCCTGGAGCAGGCCGACGCCTTCGTCACGCACGCGGGGATGGGCGGCAGCAGCGAGGGCCTGTTCACGGGTACGCCGATGATCGCCGTGCCGCAGGGCGCCGAACAGCCCGCCAACGCCGACCGGCTCGTCGAACTCGGCGTCGCCCGCCGCCTCGACACGGCCGACGCCACCGCCACGGCCCTGCGCACCGCGCTGCTGGAGCTGACCTCGGACGCGGAGGTGGCCCGCCGCCTGGCCCGGCTGCGCGCCGAGGTCCGCGCCGAGGGCGGCACCGTGCACGCGGCCGACCTGATCGAGGGGATGCTCCCGTAACGGCCGGAACGAGGAGGCGGCCGGGGCGGCTCCGCGGAGTGCGGGCCGTCCCGGCCGCCGTGCCCCGCCGCGCGGGCGGGGCGTCACGCCTCGGGGAAGCGTGTCAACGGGCCGTGTGCGGGGCTCAGATGAGGCCCTGCGCGAGCATCGCGTCGGCCACGAGCTCGAAGCCCGCGATGTTGGCGCCGACGACGTAGTTGCCGGGCGAGCCGTAGCGCGCCGCCGTCTCGTGGCTGGAGTCGTGGATGTGCCGCATGATCTCCTGCAGCCGCTCCTCGGTGTGCGCGAAGGTCCACGAGTCCCGGGAGGCGTTCTGCTGCATCTCCAGCGCGCTGGTGGCGACACCGCCCGCGTTGGCCGCCTTGCCGGGGGCGAAGGCGACGCCCGCCTCCTGGAACAGCCGGACCGCCTCGGGGGTGGTCGGCATGTTGGCGCCCTCGGCGACGGCCTTCACGCCGTTCCGGATGAGCACCTCGGCGTCCTCGGAGGTGAGCTCGTTCTGCGTGGCGCAGGGCAGGGCGACGTCGGCCTGCACCTCCCACACGCGTCCGCCGGGCACGAAGCGGGCGTTCTCGCCGCGCTCGCGCGCGTAGTCGGCGACCCGGCCGCGGCCCTGCTCCTTGATCTCCTTGAGCAGCGCCAGGTCGATGCCCTTGTCGTCGACGACGTACCCGTCCGAGTCGGAGCAGGTGATGACCGTCGCGCCGAGCTGCTGTGCCTTCTCCGTCGCGTAGATGGCGACGTTGCCGGATCCGGAGACGGCGACCCGCTGGCCGTCCAGGTCCTCGTCCCGGCTGCGCAGCATCTCGGCCGTGAACATCACGCAGCCGTAGCCGGTCGCCTCCGTACGCGCCTGGGCGCCGCCCCAGCCGAGTCCCTTGCCCGTGAGGACGCCGGACTCGTAACGGTTGGTGATCCGCTTGTACTGGCCGAAGAGGAAGCCGAGTTCACGGCCGCCGACGCCGATGTCACCGGCGGGCACGTCGGTGTACTCGCCCAGGTGACGGTGGAGTTCGGTCATGAAGGACTGGCAGAAACGCATGATCTCGGCGTCGGAGCGGCCCTTCGGGTCGAAGTCGCTGCCGCCCTTGCCACCGCCGATCGGCATTCCCGTCAGCGCGTTCTTGAAGACCTGCTCGAAACCGAGGAACTTGACGATTCCGAGATTGACCGAGGGGTGAAAGCGCAGGCCGCCCTTGTAGGGGCCGAGTGAGCTGTTGAATTCCACCCGGAATCCGCGGTTGACGTGGATGCCGCCCTGGTCGTCGGCCCACGGCACGCGGAAGATCAGCTGGCGCTCCGGCTCGGCTATACGCTCGATGATCCGGGCGTCCACGAATTCCGGCCGGCGCAGCAGCACCGGCTCCAGGGTTTCCAGGACTTCCCGGACCGCCTGGTGGAACTCCGTCTCGCCCGGGTTCCGGCGCAGGATCTCGGCGTAGAGGGTTTCGATCTGTGCCATGTGTGCATTCCCTTCCTGAGGTTCCGCTGCGGAACCCGCGCCGGGAGATCGCGTGATGATCACCAGCCGGCGCCGGGACGGGGTCGCCCCCCTGGCACGGGATCCTTCTACACCCTAAGCGTTGACGGAGCGTGAGCAGAGACCTGTCTGCGCCACCTTGCTCCGTAGCAGGTCACCGAGGTGCTCCGACGAGATTCGGACAGTCCGTGCGCGTCCGATCACCCCTCGGAGGGCCGTGACGGGGCCCTCGGGTACGCGCGGTGGAGGGGTACGGGCGGCGCTCGCCCACTAGTGGAGCCGCTGGGGGAGCGCAAGGGGGAGGCTCCGGCTTTCCGCGTCTCACTCGTTCGAGTGGTGAGGGGAACAGAGGTGCGAGGATTGATTCCGGCCCGCCGTGGAATCCGGCGCTCGTGCCCGCTGGCCCAATGATCGGGAAAACCTCCTTTCACCCCGGCGGCCAGCGAGGACGCGTTGACGGGGCCAACTCGCGGGCCCCTGTGGCACCTTGCCGGCCGGGCACGGTCACCACTTGTCAAGTCCCCTTCCGTGTACGGGAGATGGGAGAATTGAGCCATTTGTTTTTCGTACGCGAGTGCATTCCCGGGCTGTCTCAGGAAGGCCCCCGGGTGCCGGATGCGAAGGGCTATGCTCCGTGATGCGCAGCGGGTCGGCACAGGCCCGAACCGGAAACCTGACCGGTCGGCCGACGCACCGCCAGAACCGCACCGGAATCCGGGAGTTCACCACGAACTCCGGACGCGGCCACCACGCGGCCGGACCGGTACGGGGAATTGCCTCCGCGCGGTCACGTCATGCCCGTACCCGGTCCGGCGTCGGCCACGGCGGAAGCGGCGTGCCCCCGGCGCGCACGCGCACCCGCACGCAGCAGCCCACCCAACAGACCACTCACCTCTGTCCCTTCGATGAGCGTTCCAAGGATGCCCATGGCTCGTGCCGGCTCTTCACCCGAAGACGGGGGGCCCGCCTCCGCCTCCCTGTGGATACTGCCCCC
Organism: Streptomyces sp. HNM0574; assembly: GCF_012726235.1. GTDB lineage: Bacteria > Actinomycetota > Actinomycetes > Streptomycetales > Streptomycetaceae > Streptomyces. The sequence continues at coordinate 74,753 of NZ_JAASAH010000011.1, read as the reverse complement.
AGTCCTGGTGGCCGCGGCCTCCGTCGCCGCGGTACTGCTCTCCCCGGCCGGAGCGAAGCTCCCGGTCACCTGGTGCGGTGTCGTCGCCACCGTCGCCGTCGGCCTCGTCGCGGGCGAGGCCCTGCGGCGCGGCCGCACCATCACCGCGCTGCGCAGGCAGCAGGCCGAGCGGGAGGCCGCCGACCGGCAGCGCCTCGCCGATCAGGAGGCCGAGACCAGGCGGCTCGCCACCGACCTGCTGCCCGTCGTCGTCGACCGCCTCCAGCGCGGCGTCGTCGGTGACGAGGTGCTGCGCGGCCTCACCTTCGAGTCCGAGGTCGGACCCGAGTTCCGCGCCGCGCACGCCGCCGTCCTGCGCGCCGTCATCGACGCGGTCGAGGCGGAGGAAGGACTCCGCGACACCGCGCAGCGCGCCTTCGTCAACATCGCCCGCCGCGTCCAGGCCATCGTGCACCAACAGGCCCAGGACCTGCGGGAGATGGAGGACAAGCACGGCAAGGACCCGGACGTCTTCGGCGACCTGCTCCACCTCGACCACGGCACGGCCCTGATCGGCCGCCTCGCCGACAGCATCGCCGTCCTCGGCGGCGCCCGGCCGGGACGCCAGTGGCAGCAGACCGTCCCGCTGTTCAACGTGCTGCGCGGCGCGATGTCCCGGATCATGGACTACCGCCGCGTCGACCTGCACTCCGTCGCCGAGATCGGCATCGTCGGGCCCACCGTCGAACCGCTGATCCACGCGCTGTCCGAGCTCCTGGACAACGCCACCCGCTATTCCCCGCCGCAGACCCGGGTCCATCTCACCGCCAGCGAGGTGCAGTCCGGCGTCGCCGTCGAGATCGAGGACGCGGGCGTCGGCCTCACCGACGAGGCCCGGGTGCGCGCCGACGAGATCCTCGCGCAGGCCTCCGCCGGGCTCGACCTCGACGACCTCGGGGAGACCCCGCGGCTCGGCCTCGCCGTGGTCGGCAGCCTCGCCAAGGCCAACGACTTCACCATCTCGCTGCGCCCCTCGGCGTACGGCGGGGTCCGGGCCGTCCTCATCGTCCCTGAGGACCAGACGACCACGACCCCGACCCCCGGCGGCCAGATCGCCAAGGCCGCCTCGCTGCCCCCGCCGCGCAGGCGCTCCCGTCCCGGAGCCCCGGTCAAGCAGCAGCCGGCCCCGTCCGGCCCGGTCACCCCGGCGAACGGGACCGCGGCGGGCGCCGGGACCGGAAGCACCACCGGCCTCAACGGGGCGGGCGGCGCCCTCGGCACCAAGCGGCCGGCGGCCTCCGGCGGCCCGCTGGGCCCCGGGCCCGCCGAGCCGCCCCCGGCGGAGATCAACGCCAACGGCCTGCCGCAGCGCAGGCGTTCGTCGGCCGCCGTGAACCCGCGTCCCCGGACGATGTCCCCGGGCCAGGGCGACGCTTCCAGCACCGCGCAGCAGCGGGGGACCGGCACGGAGGACGCGGTACAGCCCGGGATCTGGCTGGCCGACTTCCACAACGCCGTGAACGGTGAACCGTCCCCCGGCGTACCGGACAGCCCGCACAGCGGCCAGCCGTCAGAAAAGGATGAGTAAGCACGTGACACAGCAGCGGCGCAACATGGACTGGATGCTCAAGGACCTGGCATCCAGCGTTCCGGAGACCCGCCATGTCGTGGTGCTGTCCTCGGACGGCCTGTGCATGGCGCAGTACAGCACGGACATCGACGTCGCCGACCGGCTCGCTGCCGCCTGTGCCGGGCTGCAGAGCCTCTCGGCGGCCATCGCCACCGAATTCCCGCACGGCGACGGGCAGATGAGACTCGTCGTCATCGAGGTCAGCGGCGGATTCTTCTACCTCATGGCGGCGGGCGCCGGCGCGTACCTCGCGGTGCTCGCCGACAGCGGCGTCGACGCCGGGCTCATGGGGCAGCGGATGCGGGACCTGGTGGCCCGCCTCGGTGAGCATCTCACCAGCCCGCCGCGGGTCGACGGGCAGGTCACATGAGCGATGTACCGGAAGAGAAGGACCTGGAGGAACAGCAGGAGAACTGGGAGGAAGGCGGTCCGGAGCGGCTCTATGTCGTGACGTCCGGGCGCAGCCAGCCCACCGAACGGGCCACCCTCGACCTCGTCACGCTCATCGTGACCCGGGGCCGGCCCAGCTCGGGCACCCAGCCCGAGCACGCAGCGATCATCCGCATGTGCAACTACCCGCTGTCCGTGGCCGAGATCTCCGCGTACCTGCACCTGCCCGCATCCACGGTCACGGTGCTGCTCGCGGACCTGCTCGACGGCGGCCATGTCGAGGCACGAGCCCCCATCCCCACGAGCTCGCTGCCCGACGTCGAACTTCTGGAGGCGGTGATGCATGGACTCCAAAATCTCTGAGGAGTTCGTCGGCCCGCGCAGCGAGGACACTCTTCCGGCCTCGGCCGCCGCCGCGGTCAAGGTCGTCATCGTCGGCGGCTTCGGCGTGGGCAAGACCACGCTCGTCGGCTCGGTGAGCGAGATCAGACCGCTGACGACCGAGGAGACGATGACGCAGGCCGGCGTCGGCGTCGACGACGTCGCCGGGGTCGAGCGCAAGACCGAGACGACCGTGGCCATGGACTTCGGCCGGATCAGCATCAACGAGCAGCTCGTGCTGTACCTGTTCGGCACCCCGGGCCAGGAGCGCTTCTGGTTCCTGTGGAACGGGCTGTTCGAGGGTGCGCTGGGTGCCGTCGTGCTCGTCGACACCCGGCGGCTGGAGGTCAGCTTCGACGTCATCGGCAGGCTGGAGGAGCGCGGGGTGCCGTTCGTCGTCGGCATCAACGCCTTCCCCGACGCGCCCGTGCACCCCGTCGAGGACCTCCGCGCCGCCCTGGACATCCCCGCCTCCGTTCCGATGATCGACTGCGACGCCCGCGACCGCGGTTCCTGCCGCGACGCGCTGATGACCCTCATGCGCTATCTGCACACCCTGACCACCTCGACCCCGGAGCCGCAGTGACCGCATCATCGTCCGGCCCCTCCCCACGCGGGGGCTCCTCCCCGTTCGAGAGCACGGCCGCACCGCCTCCGGAGTGCCCGGCCCACGCCGCCCACGGCCCCAACTCCGCGGAGGGGCAGGCCGCTTCGGAACCGGCGCCGCCGAAGGGCCGCAGGCCCGTCGACGGGCTGGCCGACCTCTTCGGCACCGAGAACGAGCGCGACCCCATGGGCCTGTACGAGCGGCTGCGCGCCGAGCACGGCCCCGTCGCCCCGGTGCAGCTGGACGGCGGGCTGCACGCCTGGCTGCTCCTCGGGTACCGGGAGAACCTCGAAGTCACCCGCACCCCCTCGCGGTTCTCCCGCGACTCGCGCCGCTGGCGCGACCTCAAGGAGGGCAACGTCGCCCAGGACAGCAGGCTGCTGCCGGTGGTCGCCTGGCAGCCCACCTGCATGTTCGCGGACGGCGCCGACCACGAGCGGCTGCGCGGCGCCGTGACGGAGAGCATGGGGCGCATCGACCGCCGGGGCATCCGACGGCACATCATGCGTTTCACGCACCAGCTCGTCGACGAGTTCAGCACCCGCGGAAAGGCGGAGCTGGTCGGCCAGTTCGCCGAGCACCTGCCGATGATGGTGCTCACGCACATGATCGGCATGCCCGAGGACTACAGCGACCGCATGGTGCAGGCCAGCCGGGACCTGATCAAGGGCTCCGAGAACGCCGTCGAGAGCAACGACTTCGTTACCGGGACGATCCGGCAGGTCGTCCGGCGCAAGAAGCAGGAACCGGGCCGCGACCTGGCCTCCTGGATGCTGGAGCACCGCTCCGAGCTGTCCGAGGACGAGGTCGTGCAGCACCTGCGCGTGGTGCTGCTCACCGGGTACGAGACGACCGCCAACCTCGTCGCGAACACCCTGCGCATGGTGCTCACCGACCGGCGCTTCCGCGCCTCCCTCGCGGGCGGGCACATGACGCTGCCGGACGCGGTCGAGCACGTGCTGTGGAACGAGCCGCCGCTCACCGTCGTCCCCGCGCGCTGGGCCACCGGCGACACCGAACTCGGCGGCCAGCAGATCCGGGAGGGCGAGATGCTGCTCCTCGGGCTCGGCGCGGGCAACGTCGACCCGGCGATCCGGCCCGACATCGACGCGCCGATGCTCGGCAACCGCTCGCACCTGGCCTTCAGCAGCGGCCCGCACGAGTGCCCCGGCCAGGAGTTCGGCCGGGCCATCACCGACACCGGGATCGACACCCTGCTGATGCGGCTGCCGGACCTCCATCTGGCCGTCGCCGAGGACGAGTTGGACTGGCGCGCCTCCTGGGTCTCCCGCCACCTCGTCGCGCTGCCCGTCGCGTTCACCCCGCGCCGCCGGAAGAGCGACGAGGACGCGGAGCTGCTCGCCGAGCCGCTCGGCGGCGCCGGTCTCCCCGGGCCCGGTGCCGCGGCGGCCACGGCGAACGGCGGCGGGACGGAGGGCCGTCCGGCCTCCGCCACCGCGACGGCCACGGCGCCGGACGGCGGGGCCGTCGCGCCGGACGGCGCCCGGGTGCCGGGGCAGACGCGCCGGCCCTCGCTGTGGCAGGTCGTCTCGGAGTGGTTCCGGAGCCGCTGAGCCCGCCCGGCCGCACGCCCCGCGCCCCGCCGCTCACGGGACGCGGGGCGCGGTGCGTTCCGGGGGCGGGCGTCAACCGGCCCCGGGGGAAAGGGTGTTGTGCGGCTGGGCCGGCGCTCGTAAGGTGAGAGACCGTCATCAGCCCGCCGAGGAGCGGAAGGAGGCCGGTGTGCGCATGATCCGAGTGCAGAGTCCCGCGGTGCGGTCGACGACCGGCCGCCGCAGGGGCGAGTCGTCCGGGGAGAGGCCGGTTCCCCGGGGCTCCGCACAGCTGAAGCGTGTCCGCTAGCTGAGGCTTCCTCGTGTCCGGCCCACGGGACCGGAGGCGATCATGCCGGACCTCGATCTCAACGGAATCGGTGCCTTACTGGCCGGAATCGGCGGACTTCTCGCCGGGGCGGGCCAGCTTCTCCAGGCCCTCAAGAAGGACGGCAAGCCGCAGGGCTCCGGCGCGTGCGACGACCCGGGCGGCAGCAGGGACGCGCACGTGATGTTCCCCCTGCTCACCACCCTCGGCTGACCGCCGGGCCCGGATGCGGAATCCGGGCCCGGCCGCCACGGCTCAGCCGCCGCTCACCCGCACCGTCCGCAGTCCCGGCGCGTCCCGCACGTCCCGCTCGCAGAAGCGCTCCCGCACCATCCGACCCTCGGAGTACAGCCGGGTCTGGTCGCTGTGATGCGGTGAGTTCGGGTTCTGCGACTGGGAGTACGTCAGCAGCGTCCGGGCCCGTACGGGGCAGCCCTTGTCGCCGAAGGTCACGGCCTGGATGTAGCTGGAGCCGTTGTCGACCTCGCGGTATCCGCCCCGTGCCTCGTCCCACACGGCACGCGTCTGGTTCCACACGCCCAGCGCCTCCGGGCCGCCGGGCACCGGCAGGCGGGTGCCGCCGCGTTCCACGAACTGGTGCTCGCCGAGCGGCGCGTCCAGGGGGATGCCGTGCCGGTCCAGCTCGGCCACGGCGTCGGCCAGTGCCGAACGGAAGGCGGGCGCCGCCGTGTTGAGGTCGCGCGGCGTCGTCACCGGCGAGGCCGGATCGAAGGGCGTACGCCACGGCCCGGCCGGCTTCGCCGCCTCGGTCAGCTTCTGCCAGAAGCGGTCGAAGAGCAGCGCGCCCTCGCTCCCGGTGCCCGCCGTACGGTCCCAGGCCGCGAGGACGCGGCAGGCTCGCGAGACGTCGACGGGTCTGCCGTCGCTGCCTCTCGCGGTGCCGCCCGGCAGTGCGGCGCAGGCCCGTGCCGCGTCGGCGGCGGCGAGGTCACCGGCCGGGACCCGGTTGGCGAACTGCTGTTGCTCCAGGTCGTCCAGGGTGAGCCCGCCCCGGTCCGCCATGGCCGCCACGTCCTGGACGCCGCCGCGGGTGCGCAGCGAGCGTGCGGTGGAGTGGTCGCCGTAGATGCGCGGGTAGTCGGTGAGCGGCCGGTCGGCGTTGGTCAGCCAGGCGCTGTCGTTGGAGTTCTCCGCGTACGGCGCGTCCTTCAGGACCGGCGACTCGCCGGGGCCGAAGGTGCCCGGCTGGATCGCGCCGGGGCCGGTGCCGGGACGGCAGCCGGAGCGGGACCCGTCGAGCACCGCGAGCCCGGAGACCGGGAAGGTGATCCGGCCGAGCGGGGTGTTGCACCGCGCGGCCAGCCCGTCCGTGACGCGGGGGAGGACCTGGGACTGGGCGAAGTAGGTGCGCCCGCCGGAGTCGGCGGCGAGGGTGTTGACCCAGGGCAGGCCCTGCGTCGTACGCAGCACCTCGGCGATGCCGTCCACGTCGCGGGCCCGGCTGAAGCCGAGACCGGTCTGCGAGGCGCGGAGGTTGCCCGCGTTGGGGTCGTTGAGCGCGTACGCCGTCCCCGCCGTCCAGGGCAGGTCGATCCCCTGGAGGCTGGTCACGACGGGGCCGTAGCGGGTCCACCACTGGCTGCGGGTGATCCGCTTCCCCTCGCGGTCCCGGACGGTCACCTTCCGCTCGCGCATGCGCTCGGTCTTCCCGTCGACGGTGTACGCCGTCGGGTCGGACGGGTCGAGGGTGAGCCGGTGCAGGTTGAGCGGTGCGCCGGTGGCGACGGTGTGGCTCCAGGCCACGTGCCGGTTGTGGCCGATGGACAGCGTGGGCGAGCCCACCAACGAGCCTCCCGCGGCGTCCAGTTCACCGGGGATGGTCATGTGCGACTGCCAGAAGCGCCGCCCGCCGGACCACGGGTAGTGCGGGTTGCCGAGCAGCATGCCGTGGCCGCTGGCGGTGGTGGAGCCGCGGAAGGCGACGGCGTTGGAGCCCATGTCGGCGGTGCCCCGGTCGAACAGCCGCCGCGCCTGCCGGGCCGTCTCCCGCGCGTCGGGCGCGGACGCCTTCTTCGGGGCCCCGCTCCCGGAACCCGGCGGCTTCGCGCCGGTGATGCCGTCGACGGCCATGCCCTGGCCCGCGAGCACGGCGAAGGCGAACTCGCGGTGCGCGACGTCCGTCCCGGTGACCGGCCGGAGCCAGGGCTTGCCCTTGCAGGCGGGGTCGGTGATGTCCTCGCGGTGCTCGCGCAGCCAGGCGTTGTACCCGGCGGCCCAGCCCCGGGACAGCTCGCGCATCTCGCGGCTGATCCCGGCGGGCGGCGGCTGCTTCAGCAGGCGCTCCACGGTGCCGGCGCGGCGTACGCCGGTGAAGAACAGGTCGCTCGCGAGGTTGCTGGAGGCGGCGGAGAGCGAGCCGTCCGGCTTGCCCTCGGCGCCGAACCAGCGGGAGCGTTCGCCGCGTACGGTCGCGAAGCCCTCCGCGAGCACGCAGATCTGGTCGGTGGCCTGGGCCCAGGCGTTGCCGAAGCCGAGCCCGGGATAGTCCTCGGCGGTGATGTGCGGGATGCCGTACTCGGTGTAGCGGATGACGGCCGCGTACGGGCCGTCGGCGAGCCGGTCGTCCGGCGGTGCGGGCCCGGGGGCCGCGGCGGCGGGCAGCGCGGTCGCCGCGAGGAGCAGTGCGGAGCCCGCGAGGGCCGCCCGGCGGAACCGCTGCCGGGACCCTGTGCGCTGCCGGGACGGTGGTCTGAGCCGTAGGTGCATCGCGCCTCCCAACGGGAGTGACGGCAGGGCGAGTTGAGCACCGGCGAGCGTACCGGGCGGTTGGTATGCCGAGAAGGAGTACGGCGCGGGCAGTTGCGGCGGCCCCGCTACTCCGGCTCCGGCGGGCCGGTGCTCTCGCGGACGGTCAGGCGGGGGAGCGGGAGGCGCGCGGTGCGGGAGGCCGCACCGTCCAGCAGGCGGGTGAGTTCGCGGGCCGCGCGGTCGCCGAAGTCCATCGGGTCGCGGGCCAGCGCGGTCAGCCAGGGGTGGACCATCCGGCACAGCGCCGAGTCCTCCCACGAGACGAGGGACAGCTCGCGCGGCACGGCCAGCCCCTGCCCGGCCGCCTCGGCCACCCCGGCGGCGGCCAGCACGTCGTTGTCGTACACCAGGGCCGTCGGCCGGGGCTCCCCGGCGAGCAGACGGCGGGTGGCGGCCGCGCCCTCGGCGTCGGAGTAGTCCGTCGTCAGGGAGCGGACGGCCAGCCCGCGCCGGCCGGCCTCGGCACGCAGCGAGGCGATGCGCCGCTCGGTGTGCGCGAGCCCGGGCAGCCCCGCGACATGCCCGATCCGCCGGTGCCCCAGCCCGTGCAGATGCCCGACGACCTCCGCCATCGCCCCCGCGTCGTCGGCCCGTACGGCGGACAGGCCGGGGCCGCACGCCTCGCCGCCGATGACGACACCGGGCAGGCCGAGGGACTCCAGGACGCCGGGGCGCGGGTCGTCCGCGCGCGGGTCGACCATCAGGACGCCGTCGACCCGGTGCTCGGCCCACCAGTGCCGGTAGACGGCGCACTCCGCCTCCACGTCCTCCACGACCTGGAACAGCAGGCCCAACCGCCGCTCGGCCAGGACCTGCTGGACGCCCGAGATCAGCCGCAGGAAGAAGGGTTCGACGCCCAGCGTGCGGGCGGGGCGGGCGAGCACCAGCCCGACCGTCGCCGCGCCCTCGCCGGAGAGCGCGCGGGCCGCCGTGCTCGGGCGCCAGCCCGCCTGCTCGGCGACGCGCCGCACCCGTTCGCGGGTGCGCTCCGACACGCCGGGGCGCCCGTTCAGCGCGAACGAGACGGCGCTCTCGGACACGCCCGCGCGCCGCGCGATGTCCTTGATGGTCGGCCGGCGCGCCGGTGAACGGGGGCCGTCCGGCGCGGGGTTGGGCTGCATCGCGACCGGCCTTCCGTGCTGCTGCGGGACCGCCGGGGGCTAAAGCGGTTCAGTGGTCGGCAACTAAAGCGCATTAGCCGAGATCTCGGCAAGAGGCCGGACGCGCTTTTCCGGGGGAGGGCCAACTCTCCGGCGAGGCCCGGGAATTCACGCTTCCCGGGCCCTTGACTTTGCCCCGTGGCGGGGTCAGTTTGTCGTGCGGTGCTCACGGCTGACATCGATGTCCGACCCGTTGTCCCGGCCGCCCCAGCACCGTCACCGGACCTGTGCGAAGGAGCCGTTGCGCAGTGCGTTCTCCGAGTTCCCCCCGAATTCCGCCCTCCCGCCGGACGGCCGCGGCGCTGGCCTGCGGGCTGCTGCTGAGCGCCTGCGCGCCCGGCACCGAGGAGGTCGACACGCGCAGCGCCCGCGGCGAGGTGCGCGGCACGATCACGTTCCAGACCTGGAATCTCCGCGCCACCTTCCAGGACTACTTCCGGCGGCTGATCGCGGATTTCGAGAGGAAGTACCCGGGGACGCGGGTGAAATGGATCGACCAGCCCGCCGAGGGCTACGCCGACAAGATCAGCGCGGACGCCGCCGGCGGCACCCTGCCCGACGTCGTCAACGTCTCGCCCGACCTTGTCGCGCCGCTCGCGAAGGCCCGGCTCGCCGTCGACCTCGACAGCGCCGCCCCGCAGCACCGCGACACCTACCTGCCCGCCGCCTGGCGGAGCCACCGCATCCCCGGGATGCGGGGCACCTACGCGTACCCCTGGTACCTCAACACCGGGCCGATGTTCTACAACAAGCGCCTCTTCGAGGAGAACGGGCTCGACCCGGACGACCCGCCCCGCACCTACTCCGAACTCTTCGAGGACGCGCTCACCCTCGCCCGCAACAGCGACGGACGCACCGCCACCCTCGCCAACACCCCCACCGTCGAGGACTTCGGGCGGTACGGCGTACGGCTGATGAACCGCGAGGGCACCGCCTTCACCTTCGACGAGCCCCGCGGCGTCGAGCTGCTGAAGCGGTACAAGGAGCTCTACGAGGCGGGTGCCCTGGACTCCCAGGTGCTCACCGCGACGCCCGAACAGGCGGGCCGGAAATTCCTCCAGCAGTCCGTCGCCATGAACCCCGGAAGCGCCCTGGACCTGGCCAAGTTCAAGAAGGACGCGCCGAGCCTGTACCGGAACATCGGCATCACCGACGCGCCCGACAACACGGGCAGGCCGAACATGTACGTCCAGGGCCTGATGGTCAACGCGGCGGGCGGCAACAAGGCGACGGCCGTGGCCTTCGCGCACTTCGTGACCAACGCGCGGAACCAGATGGACTTCGCCCACGAGACCGCCGTCTTCCCCAGCACCAGGGGCGCGCTGGACCACCCGTACTTCACCCGGCAGGACGGCACCGACGAGACCCGGGTACGTGTCGCCGCGGCCAAGTCCCTGGAGAACGCGGTGAATTACACCCCCGTCCTGCTGAGCGACGACATGAAGACCGTCCTGCAGAACACCGTCGCGCGCGCCCTGCGCGGCGACGCCACGCCCGAGGAGGCCCTGCGCGGGGCCGCCGAGGAGTGCAACCGGCTGCTGAGAATCGGCTGAGGGGAGCCCCGCGATGGCCACCGTGAGAACCGGCGCCCCGCCGCCGGCCCGGAGCGCGCCGCGCCGCCCACGGGCGCGCGGCACCGGCCCCGGGCTCCGCAGGCAACGCCCGTCCGCGCCCTGGCTGTTCCTCGCTCCCGGCCTGCTGGCCGTCGGCGCGTTCAGCCTGTTCCCGTTCCTCAGCACCGTCGGCAACGCCTTCACCGACAACCGGACGCTGGTGCCGGGACGCTTCGTCGGGCTCGCCAACTTCCGTGAGCTGCTGCACGACGAGATGTTCTGGACGGGGCTGCGGAACAGCGCCCTCTACGTCGCTGTCGTCGTGCCGCTGCTGGTGATCCTGCCGCTGCTGCTGGCGATGCTCGTCCAGCGGCAGCTGCCCGGGATGACCTTCTTCCGCTCCGCCTTCTACACCCCCGTCGTCGCCTCCGTCGTGGTCGTCGGCCTGATCTGGGTCTGGCTGCTGGACGACCGCGGCCTGGTCAACGGCATCCTGGAGGCGCTCGGCGCGAGCCCCGTCTCCTTCCTCAGCGACCCCTGGCTGCTGCTGCTCAGCGCCATGCTGCTGACGGTGTGGAAGGGGCTCGGGTACTACATGATCGTGTACCTCGCCGCGCTCGGCGCCGTCCCCAGGGAGCTGCACGAGGCGGCCGCCGTCGACGGCGCCGGCGCCGTACGCCGCTTCCTCACCGTCACCGTGCCCGCGCTGCGGAACACGATGGTGCTGGTCGGCGCGCTCTCCTCGGTCAGCGCCTTCAAGGTCTTCTCCGAGGTGTACCTGCTCGCGGGCGAGAACGGCGGCCCGGCCGGCGAGGACACCACCCTGGTGCTGCTGATCCAGCAGGTCGGCACCGGCCTCAACGGACGCGTCGGCTACGCCTCCGCGCTCTCCGTCGTCGTCTTCGCCGTCACCCTCGGCCTGATGGCGCTGGTGCTCCGGGCCAGCCGCAAGGAGGACCCGCGATGACGCAACCGGCCCCCGCACCCCCGCGCCGGAACCGCCGCCGCCCCTTCGCCGCGGACGACGCCGGGCGGCGGATGCCCGCCTGGCAGATCGCCCTGCGGTACGCGCTGCTGCTCGCCGTACTGGCCCTCACCGTCGGCCCGTTCCTGTGGCAGCTGTCGACCTCGCTCAAGGGCCCGGGCGAGGACGTCTACCGCTACCCGCCGCAACTCCTGCCCGCCGACGCCACCTTGGAGAACTACGCGGGCGTCGCCGAGATCATCCCCGTCTGGGACTACGCGCTCAACTCGCTCACCGTCGCCGTCGCCGCCGTGCTGACCAACCTGGCCGGCGCCTCGCTCGCCGGGTACGCGCTGGCGCGGCTGCGCTTCCGCGGGCGGGCCGCGGCGCTCGCGGTGTTCGTGCTGGCCATGCTCGTCCCGCTGGAGAGCATCGTCATCGCGCAGTTCACGATGATGCGCGAGCTCCAGCTCAACAACACCCTCGCGGGCGTCGTGCTGCCCGGAGCCATCGGCGCGCTGAACGTCCTGCTGCTGCGCAACGCCTTCTCGCACCTGCCCTACGAGGTCGAGGAGGCGGCCGTGGTGGACGGTGCGAACGTCTGGCAGCGCTTCTTCCGGATCGCCCTGCCCTCGGTCAGGGGCACCCTCGCGGTCGTCGCGATCTTCGCGTTCATGGCCGCCTGGGACGACTTCCTGTGGCCGCTGATCGTCCTGTCCGACCCCGAGAACTTCACCCTCACCGTCGGACTCAACTACCTGCACGGCACCTTCGCCGACGACCAGCGGCTCGTCGCCGCGGGCACGATCATCGCGGTGCTGCCGCTGATCGTGATGTTCGCCTGCCTCCAGCGGTACTTCTTCCGCGGGGTGAGCGAGGGCGCCGTCAAGGGCTGACCACCCACCCGCCCCCCCACCACAGGACGGACCCGCATGACCGCACCCACCGCCCCCCGCTTCGGCGTCAACTACACGCCCGCGCAGGGCTGGTTCCACCACTGGCTGGACTTCGACCTGGACGCGGTACGCACCGACCTGGACGCCGTCGCCTCCCTCGGCCTCGACCACGTCCGGGTCTTCCCGCTCTGGCCGCTGTTCCAGCCCAACCGCACCCTGATCCGCCCACGCGCCGTGGAACAGCTGCGGCAACTCGCCGACGCGGCGGCCGAGCGCGGACTCGACGTCAACGTCGACGGGCTCCAGGGCCACCTGTCCAGCTTCGACTTCCTGCCCGCCTGGACCGCCACCTGGCACCGGCGCAGCATCTTCACCGACCCCGAGGTCCTCGCGGGCCAGGAGGCGTACCTGCGCACCCTCGCCGCCGCGCTCGCCGACCGGCCGAACTTCCTCGGCATGACCGTCGGCAACGAGGTCAACCAGTTCTCCTCCGGGCCCCACCCCGACCCGGACCGGATCACCCACACCCAGGCGGGCGAGTGGCTGCGGCGGATGCTCGCCGCCTGCGAGGACGGCGCCCCGGGGAAGCTCCACCTGCACGCCTCGTACGACGCCGCCTGGTACCAGGACGGCCACCCGTTCACGCCCGCGCACTCGGCCCGTCTCGGCGCCGTGACGGCCGTCCACTCCTGGGTGTTCAACGGCACCGCGCAGCGGCACGGCCACGACGGCACCGCCACCCGGCACCACGCCGCCTACCTGACGGAACTGTCCAAGGCGTGGGCCGGGGACCCGCACCGCCCCGTCTGGCTCCAGGAGACCGGGGCGCCCTCCCCGCACATCCCGCCCGGGCACGCGGCCGCGTTCACCACGGCCACCGTCGAGGCGGCCCTGGACTGCCCGGACCTGTGGGGCGTCACCTGGTGGTGCTCGCACGACGTGTCCCGGGAGCTCGCCGACTTCCCCGAACTCGAGTACGGCCTCGGCCTGTTCAGCAACGACCAGCAGGCCAAGCCCGCCGCGCACGCGCTGGCCGGGGCCGCGGCCCGGGTACGCGCCGGCTGGCGGCCGCCCGCGCCCCGCACCACCGCGCTCGTCGCGGACCTGCCCGCCGGTGGCCCGGTCGCCGAGCGGGCCGCCTGCGCGCCCGGCGGCGACGTGTTCGAGGCGTTCGCGCGGCTCACCGCCGACGGCGTACGCCCCGCCGTCGTCCTCGCCGAGCACGCCGCCGACCCCGCGCACCTCGCCGCCCGCGGCATCACCGAGACCGTCACCCCGTCCGAGACCCGCTGACCCCGGCCCGCCGAACACCCCCCAGCCCACGCGGAGTTCACGTGACCCCAGCGACCCCGCCCCCCTCCTCCCGTGCCACGCGGCGCACCGTCGTCCTCGCCGGAGCCGCGGCGGCCGCCGCGCTCACCGGGACGGGAACCGCCACCGGCGCCGCCCGGCCCGCACGCGGCACGGGGGACGCGCCACGCGCGTACGCGCCCTACTGGTTCCCCGACTCGCTGCCCGAGGGCCCTCCCGACCCGGGCGTCGTCCACCGCAGCCTCAAGACCTGGCGCCCCGAGGACGACCCCGACCTGCCGTTCAACCGGTCCACCGTGCCGCTCGCCGCCCGCTTCACGCCCGTACCGGCCCACACCACCGCCCGCGCGGGGCAGGCCGGGATCAGCGCGCTCGCCGCCTTCGGCCACACCTCGGGGAACCCGTCCCAGGGCGGTGCCACGGCCGAGGCGTACGCGTTCAGCCACTGGGCGTACCTCGACGAGCTGGTCTTCTGGGGCGGTTCGGCGGGGGAGGGGCTGATCGTCGCGCCGAACGCGCCCGTCGTGGACGCCGCGCACCGCAACGGCGTCCCCGTGCTCGGCACCGTCTTCCTGCCGCCCGTGCACCACGGCGGAAAGCTGCGGTGGGCACGCGAACTCGTCCAGCAGGACGACCGCGGCGGCTACCCGCTCGCGGACAAGCTGGCCGAGGCGGCGACCGCGCTCGGCTTCGACGGCTGGTTCGTCAACGCCGAGACGGAGGGCGGCGACACGCGGCTCGCCGCGCACACCCGAGGCTTCCTGCGCCGCCTGCGCAGCCTCTCCGACACCCACGGCCTGCGTCTCACCTGGTACGACGCGATGACGAGCGACGGGGACGTCGAGTGGCAGGGCGCGCTCAACGGGCGCAACCAGGACTTCTTCCAGGACGGCCGGCGGCGCGTCGCCGACACCATGTTCCTGGACTTCCGCTGGACCCCGGACCGGCTCGCCTCCTCCGGCGAACTCGCCGTCGAACTCGGCCGGGACCGCTACGAGTTGTGGGCCGGCGTCGACGTCGAGGAGAAGGGGCGGCACACCCGGACCGACTGGGACGCCTTCGTTCCCCTCGACCGCCCGCACGTCACCGGCCTCGGCTTCTACCGGCCCGACTGGACCCTCCACCACCTCCCCGAGAAGGACCGCCGCGACCCGGGCCGGTTCCACGCCGCGGACGACGCCTTCTGGTCGGGGCCCGCGCTCGACGCCACGCGGCCGGGCGACGGCGCGGACGCCTGGCGGGCCCCCGCCGCCGTGGTCGCCGACCGCTCCACCGCCGATGCCCTTCCGTTCGCCACCTGCTTCAACACCGGGCACGGGCTGCGCTGGTACGAGGAAGGACGTGTGACCTCGGACTCGCCCTGGAACCACCTCGGCCTCCAGGACCCGCTGCCCGCACGCCGCTGGGCCGTGCACGGCGAGGGCGCCCGCCCGGAGATCTCCCTCGACTTCGCCGACGCCTGGCGCGGCGGCAGCAGCCTCCTCGTCGACGGTGTCCCCGGGACGCCCGCCACCGTGGAGCTGTACGCCACCCGCCTGCCGCTGACCCCGGCGACGACCGTCCGGCTCACGCACCGCACCGGACCCGGCTCCGGCGGCCTCACCGTCGAACTCGCCCTCGCCCGGCGCGAGTCGGACGGGCCCGGCGAGCCGCCCCCGTACACCTTCCTGCCGGTGGCCGCCGTGCCGCCGGGCGGCACCGGGTGGAGCACGGTCACCGTCGACGCCGGGGCGCTGCTCGCCCGGGCCCGGGAGGCCGGCGACGGGCCGCTCCGCGCCCTCGGCGTACGGCTCACGGCGGGCCCCGGCGCGCGGGTCAGCTGGCGGCTGGGCGCGCTGGCCGTGCACGACGGGACCGGACCGCCCGCGCCGGGGCGTCCCACGCGGGCCCGGGTCACCGGCGTCTCCCGCGACGGGGGCGGCACGGCGCTGCGCCTGGCCTGGCAGCCGCCCCGCCGGGGACGCGGCCCGGCGGCCACCCGCCACTACGAGCTGCACCGGGTGCTGCCCGACGGCAGCCGCCGCTTCCTCGGCGGCACCTGCCAGACCGTCTTCCACCTGCCCGACCTGCGGCCCGAGGGCGACGAGCCCGCCCTCCGGGCCGAGATCCGCGCCATCGGCCCGCTCCACACGGCCGGTTCACCCGCCACGGTCGTCCACCCCTGGTGACGGCCGCACCCCGTACCCGCATCCGCCCCGTGCCGACCGTCGGCCCCGTACCCCGGAGCACCGCACATGCATGACGACCGCAAGCTGACCGAGGACCGGCTCACCCGCGTCCTCGACGAGCGCATCCGCCCCGCCGTATACCCGGCCTCCGTCCCGCTGGAGGTGACCGTCTGGCATGCGCCAGGGGAGCCTGTTCCCGTCGCCGAGGGGATCGCGGCGCCGCACGAACCCGTCGCCGTGGGCGCGCGCTGGGGCGCGCCGTGGGGGACGAGCTGGTTCCGCGTCACCGGGAGCGTCCCGGACGAGTGGGCGGGCCGGACCGTCGAGGCGCTGCTCGACCTCGGGTTCGACGAGAACATGCCCGGCTTCCAGTGCGAGGGCCTGGTGTACCGGCCGGACGGCTCGCCGGTGAAGGGCCTCAACCCGCGCAACCAGTGGGTCCGCGTCGCCGACCGGGCGTCCGGCGGGGAGCGGGTCGACCTGCACGTCGAGGCGGCGTCCAACCCCGTCATCCTCGACTACCACCCGTTCCTGCCCACCGAGTTGGGCGACAAGGACACCGCGGGCAGCGAGCCGCAGTACCGGCTGGCGCGGATGGACCTGGCCGTCTTCGACGAGACCGTCTGGCAGCTCGTCGCCGACCTGGAGGTGCTCGGCGAACTGCTGCGGGAGCTCCCGGAGGACGGCGCACGCCGCTGGGAGCTCACCCGCGCCGTCGGCCGCGCGCTGGACGCCGTGGACCTCCAGGACGTCGGCGGCACCGCGGCCGCCGCGCGCGAGCTGCTGCGGGACGTGCTGGCCGCGCCCGCCGAACCGTCCGCGCACCGGATCAGTGCCGTCGGGCACGCGCACATCGACTCGGCGTGGCTGTGGCCGCTGCGCGAGACGGTGCGGAAGGTGGCGCGTACGGCCTCGAACATGACGGCGCTGCTGGAGGACGAGCCGGAGTTCGTGTTCGCCATGTCGCAGGCGCAGCAGTTCGCCTGGATCAAGGAGCACCGGCCCGAGGTGTACGCGCGGGTGAAGAAGGCGGTGGCCGAGGGCAGGTTCGTCCCGGCGGGCGGCATGTGGGTCGAGTCGGACACCAACATGCCCGGATCGGAGGCCATGGCCCGGCAGTTCGTGCACGGGAAGCGGTTCTTCCTGGACGAGTTCGGGATCGAGAACGACGAGGTGTGGCTGCCCGACACCTTCGGCTTCGCCGCCGGGCTGCCGCAGATCATCAAGGCCGCCGGGGCCAAGTGGCTGCTCACCCAGAAGATCTCCTGGAGCCGCGTCAACTCCTTCCCGCACCACACCTTCGACTGGGAGGGCATCGACGGCACCCGGATCTTCACGCACTTCCCGCCCGTCGACACCTACAACTGCGCGATGAAGGGCGAGGAGATCGCCCACGCGGCCCGCAACTTCAAGGAAAAGGGCGCCGCCACCCGCTCCCTCGCCCCCACCGGCTGGGGCGACGGCGGCGGGGGCACCACCCGCGAGATGGTCGCCAAGGCGGCCCGTATGCGGGACCTGGCGGGCTCGGCCACGGTGACCTGGGAGACGCCCGCCGCGTTCTTCGCGAAGGCCCAGCGGGAGTACCCGAATCCGCCGGTGTGGTCCGGCGAGCTCTACCTGGAGCTGCACCGCGCCACCCTGACCAGCCAGGCGAAGACGAAGCAGGGCAACCGGCACAGCGAATCCCTGCTGCGGGAGGCCGAGTTGTGGGCGGCGACGGCCGCCGTGCGGGCGGGTTTCCCGTACCCGTACGAGCGGTTGGACCGGCTGTGGAAGACGGTGCTGCTGCACCAGTTCCACGACATCCTGCCCGGATCCTCCATCGCCTGGGTGCACCGCGAGGCCCGTGAGACGTACGCGCGCGTCACCGCCGAACTGCGGGAGATCGTGGACGCGGCACAGCGGGCGCTCGCGGGCGAGGGGCAGGTGCCGCTGGAGTTCAACAGCGCCCCGCACGCCAGGAACGGTGTGCCGGCCGGCGGCGCGGCCGTCGTCCCCGAGGGCGGGCCGCCGGCCGTCTCGGCGGAGCCGCGGGACGGCGGCTACGTGCTGGACAACGGGCTGCTGCGAGTCACCGTCGACGCGCGCGGACTGGTCGTCTCCGCGTACGACCTGCGGGCCGGACGTGAGACCGTACCGGCCGGAGCCGCGGCCAACCTGCTCCAACTCCACCCGGACTTCCCCAACATGTGGGATGCCTGGGACGTCGACGCCTTCTACCGCAACACCGTCACCGACCTCACCCAGGCCGAGGAACTCACCCTCGACACCGGCACCCCCGGCACCGCCACCGTCCGCGTCGTCCGCGGCTTCGGCGACTCCCACGCCGTGGAGCGGCTGAGCCTGACCGCCGGTTCCGCGCGGCTCGACATCGACACCGAGATCGACTGGCACGAGACGGAGAAGTTCCTCAAGGCGGCCTTCCCCCTGGACCTGCACACCGACCGGTACGCGGCGGAGACCCAGTTCGGGCACTTCCACCGGCCCACCCACACCAACACCAGCTGGGACGCGGCCAAGTTCGAG
Source organism: Streptomyces sp. HNM0574 (assembly GCF_012726235.1). Lineage (GTDB taxonomy): Bacteria > Actinomycetota > Actinomycetes > Streptomycetales > Streptomycetaceae > Streptomyces. Next base: position 56,538 of record NZ_JAASAH010000011.1, on the reverse strand, counting down.
GCGTGCAACCACCGCTTCGTGCACCTGGCGGAGCCCGGCTGGGGCGTCGCCCTCGTCACCGACTCCACCTACGGGCACGACGTCACCCGCGCGCCCGCAGGGCAGGGCACGACCACCACCGTCCGGCTGTCCCTGCTCCGGGCGCCGCGCTTCCCCGACCCGCACACCGACCAGGGCACCCACTGCTTCCGCTACGCCCTCGTCCCCGGTGCCGGCATCGGCGACGCCGTACGCGAGGGCCACCGGATCAGCCACCCCGAGCGCAGGACCACCGGCGCCGGTGCGGTGGCCCCGCTCGTCACCTTCGACCACGAGGCCGTGACCGTCACCGCGCTGAAGCTCGCCGACGACGGCAGCGGCGACGTGATCGTCCGCTGCCACGAGGCGCACGGCGGACGCGCGGCGGCCACCCTCGCGCCTGGCTTCCCCGTCGGCCGGGTGACCGCCTGCGACCTGCTGGAACGCCCCGACCCCGAGGGGCCGGACCTCACGCCCGGGGAGGACGGCACGGTACGGCTCGCCCTCCGCCCGTTCCAGCTCGTCACGCTGCGGCTGAGCCGGGCCTGACGACCCGGGACCCGGCCGCCCGTCAGACCGTGCTGGCGTCGTACCGCTGGTGCGGCACGCGGGAGGCAGGACGCGGTGCGGCCGGGTCCTCCAGGCACTGCCACCACCAGGCGACGGCGGGCAGCTCGGGCGGGCCCGGGCTGTCGTCCACCGGAGCCGGGGCGAACTCGTGGGGCAGCTCCGTCCAGGTGGCGGGCGGGCTGTCCGGGCCGAGCGGCCGCAGGTACCGCGCGCTGACCAGGCCCCAGTCGAGGTGCGCGCGCACCCACTGGCCGAGGCTCTCGGTGTACCGGCGCAGCTCGGGCCCCGAGCGCGGGGCCTCCTGCTCACGCAGCCGCAGGAACAGGCACATCACGCGGTCCCGCAGCGCGACCGTGCGGAGCACCGCCGCCTCCGGCGAGCAGCCCTCGGAACGGGCGATGACGTCCACGGTGTTGAGCCCGTTGCCCTGGAGCAGGGCCTCGCGGTGGTACGAGTACAGGTCGTTGTCGAGGGCGACGAGCATCCACGACATCTCGGTGAGCGCGCGGACGGCGGGGCGCTCCAGATCGGCGGTGGGCAGCTCGTACCCGTCGGCGATGTCGCTCATCGTCGTCAGGATCTCCATCCCGACGGTGCCCGCCATGCGCATCGCGACGAACTCGTTGAGCGTCGGCACGGTGCCCTGGCTGCGGTGCAGGGTCTCCCAGCCGAGGCCGAAGAAGTAGCGCCGCCAGGCCGCGACCCAGCGCGCCATCTGGGTGGGCGTCGCCTTGCGGCCCAGCCGCATCCGCAGGTCCCGCAGGCCGCGCGCCCACGGGTTGTCCTCCAGCACCGGGGCCTCGGGGACCTCGATGACGCGGGTCATCAGGGCGAGCAGCGCCGCCGCGTCCTGGGTGCTGCGGCCGAAGTGGCCCGATTCGAAGGCGACTTCGTCGAAGCCGTGGCCCAGGTACTCGAAGTCGGTGGCGATGCGGACGACCTCCGGGTCGCCGTGGGGCATCGCGAGGCCGGGCACGAGGGCGACCTCGCCCTCGGAGAGCCGTTCGACGGCGTCGCCGTCGCAGGCGCCGAGCGCCGTGAACCAGGTGGCCGATTCCCGGTCGAGCCGCTCTGCGTCGGGGCGTCGGGCGGGCGGGAAGGGGCAGTAGAAGGGAGGTATGTCAAGGGCAGCGTGAGTACGTGTGCTCACCGCGCACCGTCCTTCCCGTGGATTCGGTTCTCAGTGACGACGCCGCGTCGGGGTACGGCCGGCGTCCGTACGAACAGCCTTGGTCAACAGGGGTCCGAACAGGGCGGGAATGCGCGTCTCCCGTCCGCGCCGGTGCTCAACCGACCGTTCCTGGGGGACAGTTATCCACCAAGGCATGTGCCTGCCGCAAGAGGCGACGTGGGGGATTGTCGCGATTCCTCCGCAGTTTTGTTGCGCAGTGAACTGACGAAATCTGATCGGTTCGCGTGGAAGGTGAACGCTTCGTGATCGTAGGGCAGTTGGCGCGTGTTCGCCGTCGGAAGAGAAAGATCGACGCGGCTCAGTCGAGGGAGACGTCCCCGTCGACGTACACCCACGCGCCGTCGAGCCGGGTGAAGGTGCTCCGCTCCGTCATCGCGCCGGGCGCCCCGTCCTGCCGGAACCGCGCCCGGTAGACGACCACGCCGTCGGAGTGGAAGGCGCTGCCCCGCTCGGTGCCCAGGATCTCCAGCCCCGTCCACTCCTGGCCCGGGTCGAAACCGATCCCCGGCGGCCGGGTGTCCGGGTGCCAGGTGCGCAGCAGGTACGCCTCGTCACGCGCCACGAAGGCGCTGTAGCGCGAGCGCATCAGCGCCTCGCAGGTGGCCGCGGCCCGCTCCCCGGAGTGCAGCCGTCCGCAGCACTCCCCGTACGGACCGCCCTTGCCGCACGGGCAGGGCGCCCCGGCCTCCGGCACGGCGGTACGGGGGCTGGTGCGGTGGTTGCTGCGGGCGCGCGGACCACGCCGGGACGAGCGGGACATGTGCCCATTCTCGCCGGTCACCACGGCACCGGCCGCCCGGGGTGCCGTTCCCGCCGCTCAGGACCCGCCCGCACCCCGGGCGGCCGTGTACCGGGCCGGGAGCTCGCCGCCGCCGTGCACCGCCAGGTCCGCGCCGTTGACGTACGCCGAGAGCGGCGAGGCGAGGTACAGGCAGGCGTCGGCGACGTCCGACGGGGCGGCCATCCGGCCCATCGGCAGCACGTCCCGCACCGCCGCGCCCCCGTCCGGCCCGTACCCGGCGGCCGCCGCCTCGGTGCGGACCAGCCCCGTGGTGATGTGGTTGACCCGTACCGCCGGGGCCCACTCCAGCGCCAACGCGCGGGTCAGGCCCAGCAGTCCGGCCTTCGCCGCCGAGTAGGCCGCCGTTCCCGGCTGCGGGTCGCGCGCGGCGACGCTGCCGATGTTGACGATCGCGCCGCCGCTCTCCTGCTCCCGCATGACGAGGTTCGCCGCCTGCGAGACGTACGCCGGGGCCAGCAGGTTGAGGGCGACGATCTTCTCGGTGAACCGCGGCGAGACGGTCGCCGCGTCCGCGTCGGGGGAGCCGCCCGCGTTGTTGACCAGCACGTCGAGCCTGCCGAAGCGCTCCACGGCGGCGTCCACCAGGGCCCGCGCCGCGTCCGGCTCCCGCAGATCCGCGGAGTGGAAGACGGCCTTCCGGCCGCCGCCCTCCGGCAGCGCCTCCGGCGCGCGCCGCGCGCACACCAGGACCTCCGCGCCGTGCCGCAGGAACGCCCCGGCGAGGGCGGCGCCGATCCCCTGCGTGCCCCCGGTGACGATCACGGCACGCCCGGAGAAGTCGAACGCGCTGCCGCTGAGGCCCATGTGCCGTCTCCCGCACGGTGGTTGAGGAACCGAGGGTGTGCCGCGGGCCAGTGTGACGCACGGGGCCCGCACTGGGAACGGTCCGGACGCCCGAAACCCGTTCGCCAGGTCACCGCCGTACCGCGCACGATGGGGCGATGGCTGACTACACGACGGTCGGGGACGCCTCGGCGGCCGACTGGCTGAGCACCGCGATGCCCGGGTTCGAGGGGCGGGTCGCGGACGTCGTGCCGCCCGTCCACGAGGCGTACGCCCGCGTCATGCACCCCGCCGAACTCGCCGACGAGCCCGTGGAATGGCGCCGCATAGCCGAGGCCAACGGCCGCACCGCGCACCCCGAGATGCAGTGGAACCACATCACCGGCGCCCGGGAGCTGCGTGAACAGCCGGGTCTGTGGGACCACGAACCGGAGGAGGGCAGCCTCCCGCGCACGCTCGCCCGGCGCCTCGCCCGCGTCCTCGGCGCCCACACCACGACACCGGAGAGCTGCTGGTTCGCCGTCTGGGACGGCCACGGCATCCTGGCCGTCGACGAGGGCGACACGGCGAAGTTCACCGTCCCGCACCGCGACATGTTCCTCCTCGCGGGCCCGCTCGACGCCGTGCACAGCAGGACGCTGGAGGGCACGCCCACGGCCGCCGACGCGGCGCGCGGCAGCTTCGCCTTCTACACCACCGGGGACGACGGGGACGAGCCCTCCAGCACCCTGCCCGACCCGGCCCAACTCCTCGCCGCCCACGAGCCGTTCTGGCAGTCGCCCAACCTGTGGTGGCCCGAGGACCGCGCCTGGTCCGTCGCCACGGACATCGACTTCACCTGGACCTACGTCGGCGGCACCCGCGCCTGCGTCGACGCCGTCCTCGCCGCCGAGGGCCTGGAGGCGTACGAGGCCGAGCCAGGACACGCGGTCACCTTCGACGGCGACACCGTCAACCCGCCCCCGGCCGGCCGCCGCCGGCGCCCGCGCTGACCGGCGTCCCCTCGATCACCAGCCGGGCCGGCGGCACCGGCGCCGGGGGCGGCAGGCGCAGCCCGTCCCGGCCCGGCGTGACGGAGCCGAGCACGCGCGCGTCCCGCGCCCCGGTGCACGCCGGGACGGTGCCGGGCAGCCCGTGCACGGTGAGGAAACCGAGCACGGCGAAGGCGTACGCCTCCTTGGCGTCCGAGGGCAGCCCGTACACGTCCGAGTCCCGCACCGGCACCCCGGGCAGCTCCTCGCCGAGCATCCGCATCAGCACCGGGTTGCGGGTCCCGCCGCCGGAGGCGAGGACCTCCGTCACCCCGGCGGCGCGCAGCGCGTCCGCGACCGTCACCGCCGTCAGCCGGGTCAGCGTCGCGACGAGGTCCGCGTCCGGCAGGGGGCTGGAGGAGCCCAACGCGGCGCGCAGGTACGGCAGATGGAACAGCTCCTTGCCGGTGGTCTTCGGCGCGGGCCGCGCGTAGTACGGCTCGTCCAGCAGCCGCCGCAGCAGCGGCCCGTGCACCCGGCCCCGCGCCGCGAGTGCCCCGTCCTCGTCGAACGCGGCCCGCCCGCCGGACAGGTGGGCCACGGCCGCGTCGATCAGCGCGTTCCCCGGACCGGTGTCGAAGGCCGTCGGGCCGGAGCCGGAACCGGCGCCCTCGGGGACGGTGACGTTCGCGATGCCGCCGATGTTGAGCGCCGCCGGGCGGCCGGGACGCCCCCGCAGCCACAGCAGGTCCACGACGCTCACCAGCGGCGCCCCCTGCCCGCCCGCGGCGACGTCCCGCGTCCGCAGGTCCGAGACCACCGTGCGGCCGGTCTCCTCCGCGATCCACGCGGGGCAGCCGAGCTGGAGCGTGCCCCGCACCCGCCCGTCCTCGGCCCAGTGGTGCACCGTCTGCCCGTGCGAGACCACCAACCCGGCCCGCCCGCCGCACAGTTCACGGTCGGCGCGGGCGGCGGCCCGGGCGAAGGCCCGGCCCACCCCGGTGTCGATCCGGCACACCGTCTCCATCGTCGTCGCCGCGGGCGGCAGCGCCCCCGCGACGGCCGCGCGCAGCTCCTCCGGGTACGCCTCGGACACCAGCCCGAGCGGCGCCAGCCGCAGCACGTCCCCGTCGAGCACGAGATCGACCGCCGCCGCGTCGATCCCGTCGTACGACGTCCCGGACATCAGCCCGATCACCCGCATCCCGTCGCCTCCCTGTCCGTCCGTGGTGCCCGGCTCACTCGCGCAGCGGGTGCCGGTGGTCGTCGCGGCGCAGCGTCAGCAGCGCCGGCACGCTGACGGCGCAGGCCGCGGCCGCGTAGTACGCGGGGACGTCGGCGCTGCCCGTCCGGTTGATCAGCTCGGTGACGACGAGCCCGGCGCAGCCCGAGAAGACCGCGTTGGCCAGCGAGTACGCCAGCCCCAGCCCCGTGCACCGCACCCGCGTGGGGAACATCTCCGCCAGCATCGCGGGCCCGGGCCCCGCCATCAGCCCCACGACGGCACCCGCCACCGCCAGCGCCGCACCCCGCGCGGCCGTCGAGGCGCCCGGGTCCTGCACGAGCCGCAGCAGCGGGAACGCGGTCACGACCACGAGCCCGGCCCCCGCCAGCATCACCGCGCGGCGCCCGAACCGGTCGCTGAGCAGACCGGCGGGCAGGATCGCCGCCGCGAACCCGGCGTTCGCGAACACCGTGGCCAGCAGGGCCTGCTGGAAACTCGCGTCCAGCGTGCTCTGCAGATACGACGGCAGCACCACCAGGAAGGTGTAGCCCGCCGCCGACCACCCCATGAGCCGCCCGGCCCCCAGCACGATCGCCGCCGCCAGCACCCGGCCCCCGGGCTTCGGCCCCGCCTCCGGCACCTCCTGCCGCCGGGTGTACGACGGGGTCTCCTCCAGCCGCAGCCGCAGCCACAGGGCCGCGAGACCGAGCGGCAGCGTCAGCAGGAACGGCAGCCGCCACGCCCACGACTCCAGCGCCGCCTCGGACACCACAGCGGCCAGCACCGCCGCCACCCCCGCGCCCCCGAGCAGCCCCAGCGCCACCGTCAGCGACTGCCAGGCCCCGTACAGGCCGCGCCGGCCCGGCGGCGCGAACTCCGTCATCAGCGACACCGCGCCGCCGAACTCCCCGCCCGCGGACAGCCCTTGGACCACCCGCAGCAGCGTCAGCAGCCAGGGCGCCGCCGCGCCCGCGGTCGCGTACGTCGGCAGCAGCCCGATCAGCGTCGTCGCGGCCGTCATCAGGCCGACGACGAGGATCAGCGTCGGCCGCCGCCCGTACCGGTCACCGAAGCGGCCGAACAGGGCCGCGCCCACCGGCCGGAAGAAGAACGCCAGCGCGAACGCGGCGTACGTCTTCACCAGCCCCTCGACGCCGCTGCCGCCCTCGGGCGTGAAGAACTGTGCGGCGATGACCGTCGCGAAGTACCCGTAGACCCCGAACTCGTACCACTCGATGAAGTTCCCGACCGAGCCGGCGAGCAGGGCACGGCGGTGCTGCGGGAGCACCGCACCCTTCCCGGCCCCGTCTTCGGTTCCGGTCTGTTCGGGAGCGGCCACGGGCGCCTCCTCGGTCCTCGGGCGGCCGGCCCGTACGCGGCCGGGAAAGGAGCTTCGGCCAGGACGGGCCCGGGAGCAAGGCCCGCGACGCGGACGTCACCCCGGGATGCCGGCCCACACGTCGACCGGTACCACGCCCGTGGCCCGGCCGCCCGGGCCGACCAGGTGGCCCATCAGCTTCGTCTGCCGCAGCGCGATGGCCCGGTCGACCAGCGTCAGGAACGGCAGCCGCTCCGCGAGCTGCGCCTCCAGCCGCTGCACATCGGCGACCGACCGCAGCCAGACCGTGAACAGCAGGTTGTTCGGCCCCGTCACACAGGCGCACAGCCGCACCTCGGCCAGCGACAGCAGCCCGCGCGCCGCCGTCTCCAGCTGCGCCGGCGGCACCTGGGCCCACAGCGTCGCCGACACCGGCCACTCGGTCAGCTCCCGCGCCACCTCGCAGCGGAGCATCAGATCGTGCCCCTCGGTCAGCCGGGTCAGCCTGCGCCGCACGGTCGTCGCGCTGAGCCCCGTCACCTCGGCCAGCCGCGCCACGCTGCGCCGGCCGTCCTCCGAGGTCGCCGGGAACAGCGCGCGCGAGGCCGGGTCCAGCGGCGGGAACGGCTCGGCCGGGCGCGCGGCGGCCCGCGCGGGACGGGCCGGCGCGGCCGTCTCCCCGAGCCGCCGCTGCTGCGCCTCGCTCAGGGAACGCAGCCGCCAGCGGCTGCCGTCGCCGAAGACCCGCGTCGTCAGCTGGGCCCGGGTCGCCACCACGCCCGGCAGCCGCGAGATCCGCTCCAGGATCAGCCGGGAGAGCGAGCCGAGGTCGGCGGTGAAGATGGTGATCAGCAGGTCCCGGCCGCCCGCCATGTGCTCCACGGTGACCACCTGCGGCACGGCCGCGAGCGAATCCGCCACCGACTCCACCTCGCCCGAGCGGCAGTCGATCTCGACCAGGGCCACCTCGATGCTCTGCTGGAGCCGCCGCCCCGGGTACGCCGTGATCCAGGCCCGGCCGGACGCGCGCAGCCGCTCCCACCGGCGCGCCACCGTCACCGGGTCCACCCCGAGCACCTCGCCGATCAGCGCCCACGGGGCACGGGGCGCGAGCTGCAACGCGTGGATCAGCGCCTCGTCGGCCGGGGTGAGCGGCGCCGGGGGACCACTTGAGGAAGTGGCCGGATCGATGGGTGACTCCGGACGGGACGGGTCGTGATCCTGCATAGAGTCCCTGCTCGATGGTGGAAACCTGCGTATCGGGCGGGGAATCTTCTCAGCCACCGCCCGCCGCGGCCACTGTAGGCCCTCGTTCCGGCCACCCGGAGTTCACCGCCCCGCCGCACGCCCCGCGACCGGCCACCGGCACCCCGCACGGCACCGCCCGCTCCGCGCCGCGAACCCGCACACCACCACCCCCCGCGCGAACCCCGATGAGTACAGACGAGAAGAGGTGCGTATGGCCACGCCCCGCACGGCACACGAGGCCGGGACCCCGGAACCCGGCCCCGGACCGGCCGCAGGCCCCGACGGCCCCGCGGCCGCGCCCGCCTCCAACGGCCGCCGCGAACTGCTCGCCGGCACGGTCGGCGGCGTCGTCGAGTCCTTCGACTGGACGATCTACGCCGTGCTCGCGCCCTACTTCGCCGCCCAGATGTTCCCCGGCGACGACCCCGTCACCAAGGTCCTCGGCGCCTACCTCGGCTTCGCCGTCGGCTTCGTCGTCCGCCCCTTCGGCTCGTACGTGATGGGCCGGATCAGCGACAGCAGGGGCCGCCGCTTCGGGCTGATGCTGTCCATGGGCCTGATATCCGGCGCCTCCTTCCTCATCGCGGCGCTGCCCACGGCGCAGAGCATCGGCATGCTGGCGCCCGCGCTGCTCGTCGTGCTCCGGCTCGTCCAGGGACTGTCGATGGGCGGCGAGAACCCCAGCGTCGCCGCGTACATCACCGAGACCGCGCCCAAGCGGCTCCGCTTCCTCTACAGCGGCATCTCGTACGGCGGGATCATCCTCGGCAACATCCTCTGCTTCGGCGTCCTGACGCTGCTGCTCACCGTGCTCGGCGAGGACGGCGTCGCGGACGGCGGCTGGCGCGCCGGATTCGTCGTCGCCGGACTGCTCGGACTCGCCTCGCTGTGGGTGCGCCGCGCCGCCGACGAGTCGGAGGAGTTCACCCGCAGCAGCGAGCGTGCGGAGACCGAGACGCCCGCCGCCGCCCGCGCCGAACGCCGCCGGCTGTACGCCGGTTCGGCACGCAACATGACGGCCGTCTTCCTGATGACCCTCGGCGTCACCGTCAGCTACTACCTCGGCACCACCTACCTCCCGCAGTACGCCGAGAACCTCGGCCTCACCTCGGGCGCCGCCGGCACCGGCGGCATGATCGCGCCGCTGCTGCTGCTCATCGCGGCCATGGCCGGCGCCGGGATCGTCGCGGACCGGACGGGCCCCGCGGGCGCCTTCCGCGCGGGCACGGCACTGCTGGCCCTCCTCACGGTGCCGGTCTTCTCGCTCATGGGCAGCGGAGTCCTGCCCGTCTGGGCCGCCACCGTGCTCCAGCTGCTCTGCCTCGCCGCGCCGCTCGCGCTGGCCAACGTCCTCTTCGCGCGGCTCTTCCCGGTCCGCATCCGGGTCGTCGCCATGGGCCTGCCGTTCACGCTCGCCACCGGGCTCTTCGGCGGCACCTTCCCGCTGCTCGCCGAGGCGCTGACCGCGAACGGCCGGATCGGGCTCGTGCCCTGGTGCGCCGCGCTCGCCGCCGCCGTCTCCTTCGGCGCCTCCTTCCTCGCCCGCGAACCGGTACGGGAGACTGCCGCATCCTGACCGGCCACCACCCGACGACCGCCCGCACCCCACACCACCAGGAGCATCACGCATGAACCTGCTCGAGGACGCCCGCGCTCTCCAAGGCGACCTGGTCCAGCTGCGCCGCACCCTGCACCGCGCGCCCGAGACCGGCCTCGACCTGCCCCGCACCCAGGAGACCGTGCTCTCCGCGATCGACGGCCTGGGCCTGGAGGTCACCACGGGCCGCGGACTCAGCTCCGTCACCGGAGTCCTGCGCGGCGCCCGGCCCGGGCCGACGGTGCTGCTGCGCGGCGACATGGACGCGCTGCCCGTCGCCGAACGCACCGGCCTCGACTACGCCTCCGACAACGGCCGGATGCACGCCTGCGGCCACGACCTGCACACCGCCATGCTCGCCGGCTCCGCACGGCTCCTCGCCCAGCACCGGGACCGGCTCGCGGGCGACGTGGTCTTCATGTTCCAGCCCGGCGAGGAGGGCTTCGACGGGGCCCGCCACATGGTCGGGGAGGGCGTGCTCGACGCCTCCGGCTCCCGGGCCGAGGCGGCCTACGCGCTGCACGTCATGTCCGCCGGCACCGGCCGCGGCCGGTTCACCACCCGCGGCGGGCCCGCCATGGCCGCGTCCAACGTCCTGACGGTGACCGTGCGCGGCGCCGGCGGCCACGGGTCGATGCCGCACCGCGCCAAGGACCCGGTCCAGCCCGCCTGCGAGATGGTCACCGCGCTCCAGGCGTGGATCACCCGCACCTTCGACGTCTTCGACCCCGTCGTCCTCAGCGTCGGCACCTTCCACGCGGGCACGCAGCAGAACGTCATCCCGGAGACGGCCACCTTCGAGGCGACCGTCCGCTCCTTCTCGCCCCGGGCCCAGGCTCTGGTCAAGGACGGCACGGTGCGGGTCTGCGAGGGCATCGCCGCCGCGTACGGCGTCCGCGCCGAGGCCCGCTTCGACGAGCTGTACCCCGTCACCGTCAACGACGAGGCCGAGGCCGCCTACGTCGCCCGCACCGTCGCCGAACTGCACGGCGAGGAGCGGTTCGAGCCGATGGCCCAGCCGCTGTCCGGCTCCGAGGACTTCTCCCGCGTCCTCGACGGCGTCCCGGGCGCCATGGTCGTCCTCGGCGCGGCCCCCGAGGGCGCCGACCCGGACACCAGCCCCAACAACCACTCCCCGTACGCCGCCTTCGACGACGGCGTGCTCGCCGACGGCGCCGCCCTCTACGCCCGCCTCGCCGCCGACCGCCTCACCGCGGCCTGACCCGGGCAGGCCCCGCGCGGGGACGGGCGCGCCCGCCCGTCCCCGCCGCCGCTCAGCCCGCCGTCTCCGGCTTGCGCACCAGCGTCAGGTAGTAGTCGACGTGGTCCCGGCAGAAGGTGCGGAACGGGTCCATCAGCGGGTCCGTGTGCGCCGTCGCCTCCGCGCCGAAGCGCTCCTCGATCTCCGCCCGCCGGTCCTTGTAGAGCGTGCACATCAACTCGGCGGTCAGCGCCGCGTTCGAGCTCATGTTCCGGATCTCCGTCACCTCGAAGCCCGCGGGCCCGACCTCCGACAGCAGCGTCGCGAAGCTCGTCGGCGCCGGGCTGCACCACAGCTGCGTGTACGCGTCCACCTGCTCCTCGGAGGGCGAGCCGCGCAGCGCGAAGTCGGTGAACAGGAAGTACCCGCCCGGCCGCAGCACCCGGTACGCCTCCCGCAGCGCGGCGGCCCGGTCCGCCAGGTGCGGGAAGCAGTCGATGGCCCAGGCGGCGTCGAACGAGCCGTCCCCGTAGGCGAGTTCCATCGCGTTGCCGTACGCGAACGTCACCCGGTCCGCGAGCCCCGCCGTACGCGCCGCCTCCACGCACCGGTCCAGATGGCGCTTGCTGACGGTCACCCCGGTGACCCGCCCGCCGCTCCGCCGGGCCAGCCGCACGGCCGGGTCGCCGGTGCCGCAGCCGATGTCGAGCAGATGCCCGTCGGGCGCCAGGCCGATGGTGTCGATGAGATGGTCGGTCTGCCGGTCCTGCGCGTGGTCGGCGAGGGCGACGAGATCGGCCACCCGCTGGTGCTTGCCGTGCGGCACGAACATGCCGATGTGCACGGCGCTGTCGCCGAGCAGCATCGCCAGCATGTCGCCGAACCGGTCGTACATGGCGCCGACTTCCTCCGGAGTCGGCGCCGGCTGCCTGCGGGACGAGTGGTGCGTCGCTGCCATGGAGTACCCCCCAAGTCGACTGCGGCAGTGGGCTCCTGCCGCCCCGGACGCTAACCCCGCCACGCACCGGCCGACAGGGCGCCGATCAGCCAACCCCGGGGGAGAGGGGAGGCACGGGGGAACACGAAAAAGACGGAGGGCCCGGCAGATGATGCCGGGCCCTCCGTCGATCAGTAGCGGGGACAGGATTTGAACCTGCGACCTCTGGGTTATGAGCCCAGCGAGCTACCGAGCTGCTCCACCCCGCGGCGATGAGCACAACTGTACGACATCGCTCCCGGCGCACGGAAATCGGCCGTCCGGCCCCGTACGCGGCCCCGGCCGCCGTGCCCCGTACGGCTCCGCGCCGGGCCCGTGGCGCCCGCCGCCGCGCGGACCGCGCCCACGGCCGGAGCAATCTGGCTTGCACCCCGGCGTGCGCTGATCTCATCACCTTGTACAGCAAGCACTCTTCTCAGGGAGTACCCATGCGTATGCGCACCGCGATCGCCGCCGGAGCCTTTGCCACCGCAGCCGTGCTCGGCAGCGCCGGGTCGGCCGTCGCCGACTCCGGGGCCCAGGGCGGCGCCTCGAAGTCGCCGGGCGTCCTCTCCGGCAACGTCGTCCAGCTGCCGATCCACGTTCCGGTCAACGCCTGCGGCAACACCGTCAACGTGATCGGCCTGCTCAACCCCGCCTTCGGCAACACCTGCACCAACTCGTGACACCCACCGCGCCCCCGGGGCCCCGTCCCCGGGGGCGCGGCCGGTCACCGGTCCCACCCCTCACCGCGCGCGGCAGGCGCGCACCCGTCAGGAGAGACATGCGTACCAGAACCGTCATGGCGTCCGTCACCCTCGCCGCTTCCGCCCTGCTGATGACCACCGGCACCACGGCCGCCTTCGCCGACGGCACCGGAAGCGTCACCGGCAACGGCTCCACCAGCTCCCACGGCAACTCCGCCACCAACGGCAAGATGAGCCCGCAGCTCGGCCTCGTCCAGGGCTCGCTGAACAAGCCCTGCGTCGGTGTGGCGGGCAAGGTCAACGTCGGGTCGCTGGTCGGGCTCATCCCGATCACCGTCCAGGACGTCAACGTCCTCTCCAACCCGCAGAACCAGCAGTGCACCGAGAACTCGACGCAGGCCAAGGGCGACGAGTCCCTGTCGCACCTGCTCGACGACACCTCCGTGCTCTCCAAGAACGGCAACGGCAACGGCTGACCCGTTCCCCGCGTCACCCGGCGACGCCCCCGCGGACGGCCCCTGCGGCCGCTCCACGGGGGCGTCGCCCGTGTCGGGGACCGGGAGCGGGAGACGCGGGGCCTTGAAGTGCCGCCGCCCGCGCGGTAGATGTCTGCCCCCTGCACCATTCGCCGCCGACCGGCGGGCGCTCCGCGCGGGCGCCGTCCGACGGCCGTGGAGAAGAGGTGAGCAGATTGCAGATCGGCAGACGCGGACTGCTGCGGACGGCGGGTGCGGCGGCCGGACTCGCCGCCGTCCCGGCGGGAGCAGCCTCCGCCCTCCCGCGCACCCGGGCCGCGGGCCCCGTACCCCAGGACCCGCCGCCGGACCGGGGGCCGGGCGAGGGGAAGGGGCCGTTCGGGACCCTCGTGATCCGCGGCGTGAACATCGTCGTCGGCCGGGACGGGAAGGTGCGCGGGCCCGTCGACATCGTCGTCCGGCGGGACCGGATCACCGACATCCTGCCCGCCGGGCAGCCGGGCCGTGCGCTGCGCCCCGGCAGGCCGCCGCACGGGGCCGACCACGAGATCGACGCCACCGGCATGTGGGCGCTCCCCGGATTCGTCGACGAGCACGCCCACACCGGCGAGGGCGGCACGCCCCGCACGTACGCGTACAAGCTCTGGCTCGCGCACGGGGTGACGACGGTGCGCGGGGTCTCGCTCGGGGAGAACGCCGACGTCGTCGAGGACCGGCGGCGGGCCGAGCGGCACGAGATCGTCGCGCCGCGCCTCGTCAACTACCAGACGCCGGGCAGCGGTTGGTCCCACGGGGAGGTCGACTCGCCGGAGCGGGCCCGGGCGTGGACCCGGTGGGCGGCCCGCAACGGGGTCGACGGCATCAAGTTCTTCGGCGAGGGGCCCTACGGCCGGCCCGAGATCGCCGCCGCCATCGAGGAGGCCGGGCGGCACGGCCTGGGCACGACCATGCACCACTCGCCGCCGATCTACCCGCAGCTGAACGCGCGGGAGACCGGCCGGCTCGGGCTCGGCACCGTCACCCACTTCTACGGGCACTTCGAGGCGCTGCTCAAGCGGGGCCGCGAGCACCCGAAGCCGCCGGACTACGACTACCGGGACGAGGCCGCGCGCTGGCGCGAGGTGGCCAAGGTCGTCCGGTACACCCACGCACCCGGCTCCCGTCAGTGGTGGGACTACCTGAAGGAACAGCGGGACAACGGCGTCACGTTCGGACCGACCATGACCGTCTACCTCGCGGGCCGCGACCTGAAGCGGGCCCGCGGCCTGGAGTGGCACCCGCGCTTCGTGATGCCCTCGCTGTGGAAGTTCTGGGAGCCCAGCCCGAAGGCGCACGGCTCCTTCTACTACGACTGGAACACCGCGGACGAGGTCAGCTGGAAGCGCTTCTACCAGCAGTACCTGCGGCTGGTGCACGACTACGCCTCCCTCGGCGGCCGGATCGCCGGCGGCACCGACCCGGGCTTCATCTACAACCTGTACGGATTCGCCAACGTCCAGGAGCTGGAGATGCTCCAGGAGGCGGGACTGCGTCCCGTCGAGGCGATCGAGGCGATGACGTGGAACACCGCGCGGACCCTCGCGGAACCCGGCGGGGAGCGTGCCGAGTACGGGCTGCTGGAGGAGGGCATGGGCGCCGACATCGCCGTCGTCCCGGAGAACCCGCTGGAGGACCTCGGCACCCTCTACGGCACCGGAGTCGCCAGGCTGGACAAGGAGAGCGGCGACATCCGGCGGATCGGCGGCGTGCGGTGGACCGTCCGGGGCGGGGTCGTCTACGACGCCAAGAAGCTGCTCGCCGACGTGGCGGACATGGTCGCCGCGCAGAAGGAGGCGGGCGGCTGCGAGGGCACCGATGCCGACTGGAGCACCGCGGGTCCCTGCGGCGGCAGTCCCGGCGCGGACATCCCGCGCCCGGCCCGGCCCTCGGACACGGCGGCGCCGCTGCCCTCCGGGACGGGGTGAGGTCCCGGCGCGGTGCGCCGGGTGTCACCGAAGCTGGTTAGGATGTGCCGCGTGAGTGTCGACGGGCAGTGCCACAGGGAGCGGCGGCCCAGGCCGCGCGGCCTGGCGCTGCTCGTCCTCGCGCTCCTGACCGGGCTGCTCGGCATGCACGGGCTCGTCCCCGGCGGCCTGCCCGAGCCCACCCCCGCGCACGCGGCACCGGCCCACGCGGGGCAGGCGGCGGAAGGCGAGCACCCCGCACCCGTACGGGACTCCTCCGCCGAGCACGCCGCGAACGGACCGGCCGGGCAGTGCCATTCCGGCCCCGACGACCCGGACAACCCGCGGCACGGCCAGCACGCGGACGACATGTGCGCCTCCGGCGGGATCGCCGGCGCACCCGTCCTGCCCGCGCTCGCCGCCTCCGTGGGCTCGCCCCGCGCGGACGGGACGGCGGTGCCCGGGCCCGTGACGCACGCGTCCAGCGGGTCGCGCGCGCCGCCCACCCTGGAAGAACTCCAACTCCTGCGGATCTAGAGGCACCTCACGGCGCCGCGCCCTCCCTGCGTACGCCCGACCGGTGGCCGTACGTACCGCCGCGCCGTGTGCGGACATGCCTCGAACATTCACGATCAGCAGGAGAAACCTCACCATGAATCAGCAGCACACCGGCCGGAAGCAGCTCCGTCGCGCGGCCGTCGCGGTCTCCACCGTCGCCGCCGCGCTCGTCCTCGCCGCCTGCGGCGGCTCCGGGGAGTCCGGCTCGGACGCGGGGGAGAAGAGCAAGAGCGAGCAGAGCGCGGGCCAGAGCAAGGGCGCCGAGGCCAACGCCGCGGACAAGGCCTTCGCGAGCGGCATGATCCCGCACCACAAGCAGGCGGTCGAGATGTCCGAACTCGCCCACAGCCGCTCGGACTCGGAGCAGGTGAAGAAGCTCGCCACCGAGATCGAGGACGCCCAGGGCCCGGAGATCGAGAAGCTGTCCGGCTGGCTGAAGGCGTGGGGCGAGAAGGTCCCGGGCGAGGGTCACGAGGGCATGGACCACGGCAGCATGGACCATGGCGACGGGATGTCGGGGATGATGACCGACAAGCAGATGGAGGAGCTGAAGAAGTCCTCCGGCGCGGACTTCGACAAGCAGTTCCTCGCCATGATGGTCGAGCACCACGAGGGCGCCGTCGAGATGGCCAAGAAGGAGAAGGCCGACGGTGCCTACGGTCCGGCCAAGAAGCTCGCCGACGAGATCATCTCGGCGCAGAAGTCCGAGATCGATCAGATGAACACGATCCTCGGCAAGGACTGACCCGGCGCGGGACGACGGCCGGAGCCCCGGGGCGCGTCCCCGGGGCTCCGGCCGTGTCTGGTCCAATGGCCGCCATGGCTGACACCCACGGCCCCGGTGCCGCATCCCAACGCCCCTACGACATCGTCCTGTTCGGGGCGACCGGCTTCGTCGGAGAGCTGACCGCCCGCTACCTCGCCGCGCACGCGCCCGAAGGACTCCGCTGGGCGCTGGCCGGCCGGAACTCCGGGAAGCTGGCGGAGCTGCGCGGCCGCCTCGCCAAGGCGTACCCGGAACGCCCCGGACTCGCCGAACTGCCGCTGCTGCACGCCGATTCCGGCGACCCGGAGTCGCTGCGCCGGATGGCCGCCGGGGCGCGGGCCGTCGCGACCACGGTCGGCCCGTACATCCGGTACGGGACGCCGCTCGTCGCCGCCTGCGCCGAGGCCGGTACGGACTACCTGGACCTGTGCGGCGAGCCCGAGTTCGTCGACCTGATGTACCTGCGCCACCACGAGCGGGCCCGGGAGAGCGGCGCCCGGCTGGTGCACGCCTGCGGTTTCGACTCGGTGCCGCACGACCTCGGGGCGCGCTTCACCGTCGAGCGGCTGCCCGAGGGCGTGCCGCTGCGGGTCGACGGCTACCTGCGCACCGACGCGCGCTTCTCCGGCGGCACCTTCGCCAGCGCGCTGACCGCCTTCTCCCGCTTCGACCGGATGGCGCGCACGGCGCGGGAGCGGCGCGCGGCGGAGCCCGCGCCCGCCGGGCGCAGGGTGCGCACCCCCGTCGGCACGGTGCGCCGCGAGCGGGAACTGGGCGGCTGGGCCGTGCCGTTGCCGACCATCGACCCGCAGGTGGTGGGCCGTTCCGCCGCCGCGCTGGAGCGGTACGGGCCCGAGTTCACCTACCGGCACCACGCGCTGGTGCGCCGGCTGCCCGTCGCCGTCGGTGGTCTCGCGGGTGCCGGTGCGGCCTTCGCGCTGGCCCAGCACCCGGCGACGCGGCGCATGCTCTCCGCCCGGCTCGCGCCCGGCGAGGGCCCGGACGAGGAGCGCCGGGCGCGCAGCTGGTTCACCGTCCGGTTCGTCGGCGAGGGCGGCGGACGGCGGGTGGTGACCGAGGTGTCCGGCGGCGACCCGGGGTACGGCGAGACCGCGAAGATCCTCGCCGAGGCCGCCCTCAGCCTCACCTGCGACGAGCTGCCCGCCACCGCGGGCCAGGTCACCCCGGCGGTGGCGATGGGCGAGGCGCTCACCGGGCGGCTGGTCCGGGCCGGCATCGGCTTCCGCGTACTGGAGGAGTGAGCCGCTCCGCGCTCCGGCGCTGATTTGCGGGCCCGCCCGTGGTCTGACTGATAGGGGATGTCTGCACATCGCCCGAGGGGAACCAGGGCCGCCCGGCCTCGCTCCGGGCGCCCGGTTCCGGGTCAGCGAAGGAGCGCGCCATGCAGAAGATCAGGACCAACATGTGGTTCGACGACCAGGCGGAGGAGGCGATCGCCTTCTACCTCTCGGTCTTCGGGGACGGCCGGGTGCACCACGTCCTGCGCAACACCGAGTCGAGCCCGGGCGGGACGGGGACGGTCGTCGCCGTCGAGTTCGAGCTGGCGGGACAGCAGTTCGTCGCCATCAACGGCGGCCCGTACACCACGTTCAACGACGCGATGTCGCTGGAGGTCCCGTGCGACACGCAGGACGAGGTGGACCACTACTGGAACCGGCTCACCGAGGGCGGCGAGGAGGTCCAGTGCGGCTGGCTGCACGACAGGTACGGGGTCTCCTGGCAGATCGTGCCGCGCCGGCTGCACGAGCTCCTGCGCGACCCGGACCGGGAGGCCGCCGACCGGGTCATGAAGGCGATGCTCGGCATGAAGAAGCTCGACATCCGGGCCCTGGAGGACGCCTACGGGAAGTGACCGTCACCCGGCGGCCCCGCCTCGGCCGGGCGGGTGATCGCGTACGGCGAAGTCCCGGACCCCGCGTGGAGCCGCTGCGGCTGCCGGTGCCGGGTGCTGGATGCTGGCCCGCAGCGCTCGCGGGGCGAGCGCGCCGGGACGGCCGCGAACCCACCGGCGGCCTCCGGATCCGGACCTCCCGCACAAGGAAGTGAGCTTTCTGATGGCCGAATGCGAAGTCTGCGGCAACGACTACTCGATGTCCTTCGAGGTGCGCGCCGCGGGCGTGACGCACACCTTCGACAGCTTCGAGTGCGCCGCCCAGAAGATGGCCCCCGTCTGCGACAACTGCCAGTGCCGCATCCTCGGCCACGGGCTGGAGTCCGACGGCCAGTTCTTCTGCTGCGCGCACTGCGCCCGCGTCGTCCAGGGGCAGACGACCCGGCTGCTCGACCACGCCTGACCGGGCCCTCCGGCCCAACTCCCCGCCCCTGCCCGTCCGTTCCGCTTTCCGTTCCCGCCGTGCGGTCCCGGCGTGCCCCTCGGCCGCGCCGGGCGGCGGGAGCCGTGCCACGATCCCTGTCATGGCAACACTGAGTGAACTCCTGCCCGTCGAGGCCATCCGGCTCGACGCCGAGGCGGACGACTGGACGGAAGCGGTACGGGCGGCGGGCGACCTGATGGCCGCCACCGGCACCAGTACCGGTGACTACACCGCCGAGATGATCGCGAACGTCGAGGAGAACGGGCCGTACATCGTCATCGCGCCCGGCCTCGCCTTCGCGCACGCGCGGCCGTCGCCCGCCGTGCACAGGACCGGGATGTCCTGGGTACGGCTGGCACGGCCGGTCGCGTTCGGGCACGAGGCGAACGATCCGGTGGAGCTCGTCGTCGGCCTCGCCGCACGGGAGTCCGCCGAGCACCAGGCCGCGATGGCGGCCCTCGCCCGCCTGCTGGCCGACCCGGCCACCGCCGACGCGCTGCGCGCCGCGCCCACCCCGGACGCGGTGCACGCGATCCTCTCGGGGGAAGGGGAGCGGGGCGCCTCGGCCGCCGGGCCCGCGCGCGGCGGGGGCCACGGGATGCACAAGATCCTGACCGTCTGCGGGAACGGGGTCGGTACCAGCCTCTTCCTCAAGAACACCCTGGAGCAGGTGCTCGACCGCTGGGGCTGGGGACCGTTCGTGACCGTCGAGGCCACGGACACCATCTCCGCCAAGGGCAAGGCCGGTGAGGCGGCCGCGATCCTCACCTCGCGGGAGATCGCCCGGACGCTCGGCGAGCTCGGCGTTCCGGTGCGCGTCGTCGAGGACTTCACCAGCGCCGCCGAGGTCGACCGCGTCCTCCGTACCACCTACGACGTCTGAGCAGGAGGAACCGCACACCATGGGCTGGCTCGTCTCCCTCGCCGAGTTCCTCGTCAACGAGATCCTCAGCGAACCCGCTTACCTCATCGGCATCATCACCGCCGTCGGTCTCATCGCGCTGCGGAAGACCACGGGACAGATCGTCGGCGGGGCCATCAAGGCCACACTCGGCTTCCTGCTCATCAACGCGGGCGCCGGTCTCGTCGTCGGGGCGCTCGCGCCGCTCGGCGAGATGATCCAGGGCTCGACCGGCGCGCACGGCGTCATCCCCACCAACGAGGCCATCGTCGGCATCGCGCAGGAGCAGTTCGGCGCCCGCGTCGCCTGGCTGATGATCACCGGCTTCGTGCTGAGCCTGCTGCTGGCCCGCTTCACGCCCCTGCGGTACGTCTTCCTGACGGGGCACCACATGCTGTTCATGGCCACGCTGCTGACGATGGTGCTGGCCATCGCCGGGCAGTCCTCGGTCGTGGTGGTGCTCGTGGGCGGTGCGCTGCTGGCTGTCATGCTCGTGTCGATGCCCGCATTCACGCACCCCTGGACGAAGCGGGTGACCGGCAACAACACCGTCGCCATCGGGCACTTCGGCGCCGCCGGGTACATCACCGCCGGCGCGGCCGGGCAGTTGGTGGGACGCCGCAGCCGCAGCACCGAGGACATGAAGCTGCCCGAGGGGCTGCGCTTCCTGCGTGACTCGATGGTGGCCACCGCGCTGTCGATGGTGCTCATCTACCTCGTGATGGCGGTGCTGTTCCTGGTCAAGGAGGGCCGGGCGGCGGCCTTCGAGGCGTTCGCCGTCGAGGGCGGCACGGCGGCCACCGGCGTGGGCAACTACCTGATGAGTTCCCTGATGCAGGGCCTCCAGTTCGGCATCGCGGTCGCCGTGATCCTGTTCGGGGTGCGGACGATCCTCGGTGAACTGGTGCCCGCGTTCCAGGGCATCGCCGCGAAGATCGTCCCCGGTGCCGTGCCCTCGCTGGACGCGCCGATCGTCTTCCCGTACGCGCAGAACGCGGTGCTCATCGGCTTCATCGCCAGCTTCACCGGCGGGCTGCTCAGCCTCGCGCTGCTCTCCACCGTGCTCGGCCCCGCCTTCGGCCTCGCCCTCGTCCTGCCGGGCCTGGTGCCGCACTTCTTCACCGGCGGCGCGGCGGGCGTGTACGGCAACGCGACGGGGGGCCGGCGCGGCGCGGCCGTCGGCGCGTTCCTCAACGGGGTGCTGATCACGATCCTGCCCGCGCTGCTGCTGAAGGTGCTGGGCGCGTTCGGGGAGGAGAACACCACCTTCGGCGACGCCGACTTCGGCTGGTTCGGCACCGTCATCGGGTACGCGGCGAAGGCGGGGGAGACCGGCGGCGTGGTGCTGATGCTCGCCGTCGGCGCGGTGATCCTGTGCGGCGCGATCGTGATGCAGAAGCGCGTCGTGGACACCGGCTGGGACCCGGGCGCCCGCCGGGACGCGCTGCTCGGGCCGGAGGAGACCGAGGGCCCCGCGCCCGAGGCGGACGGTCCCGGCGGCGCCCCGTCCGCGCGGATCGCGCCCCCGCGCGGCGCCCCCGCACCGCCGCCGCCTCCCGGCCCCGGCGGCGCCGGGTGAACCCGCGCCGCCCTCCCGGCTGTCCCCCGGGAGGGCGGCGCGTCAGCGCATCTGACGGCGGACGAGCTCGTGCAGCTGGCCGCCGGTGTCCGCGAGGAGTTCGGCGGGGGAGCCCTGCTGCACGATCCGGCCCTCGTCCATCACCAGCACCCGGTCCGCGTCCATCACCGTGGACAGCCGGTGCGCGATCACCAGGCGGGTGGCCCGCAGTTCGCGGGTGCTGGCCATGACCACGCGCTGGGTCTCGTTGTCCAGCGCGCTGGTCGCCTCGTCGAAGAAGAGGATGCGCGGGCGGCGGATCAGCGCTTGGGCGATCATCAGCCGCTGCCGCTGGCCGCCGGAGATGGTGGCGCCGCTGTCCGAGAGCATGGTGTGCATGCCCATCGGCATCCGCTGGATGTCCTCGGCGAGCCCGGCCATCCGGGCCGCCTCCCACGCCTCCTCCTGCGAGTACATCTCGGCCCCGCAGATCGCGTCCAGGATCGAGCCGGTGAACGGCTGCGCGTTCTGCAGCACCACGCCGCACTGCCGGCGCACGGCCGCCTGGTCCAGGGCCGACAGGTCCTGCCCGTCGTAGAGCACGCCGCCCGTCGCCGGGGGGTCGAAGCCGATCAGCAGCCGCAGCAGCGTCGACTTGCCGCAGCCGCTCGCGCCGACCACGGCCACGAATTCGCCGGGCCGCACCTCGAAGGACACCTCGTCCAGCACCAGCGGGCCGTCGTCCGCGTACCGGAAGGACAGCTGCCTGGCCTCGATGCGGCCGGAGAGGGTGCCCGGCTGGGTGCTGCCGCCGCGCACCTCGGTCGGCTCCTCCAGCACCGGCTTGACCTGCTCGAACATCGGCAGCGCCGCGGCGGCCGAGATCAGCGAGCCGGTGAGCTGGGTGACGGAGGTGAGCATCATCGTGACGGCGGTGTTGAAGGTCAGGAACGCGCTCGCCGAGAGCACGCCCCGCGCCGGGCCGGCCACCAGCATGAACATCAGGAGCGAACAGAGCGGCAGATAGACGGCGTTGACCACCGTCGTCAGGTTCTTGATCCGGCCCACCCGCTGCTGGAGCTCCCGGCTGCGCGCGAACTCCCGCGCCCACGCCGCGTACGCGAAGCTCTCCGCGCTCGCGACGCGCAGCTTGGGCAGCCCGCGCAGGGTCTGGAAGGCGCGGTTGTTCAGCGTGTGCGTCAGCTTGATCAGCCGCCGCTGCCAGCGCAGTTGCCACATCCCCATGGCCAGGAACACCGAGGCGATCACCGCCAGCATCCCCAGCGCGGCCAGCGCCAGCGGCACGCTGTGCATCAGCAGCAGCGCCAGGTTCATCGTGCCCACGGTGCCCGCCTGCACGGCGACCGGACCGACCCCGGACAGCAGCCGCCGCATCTGGCTCACGCCCATGGCGGCGCTGGCCAGTTCACCGGTGGAGCGCTCGCCGAAGAACCGGGTCGGCAGCCGCAGCAGCCGGTCCCAGACGGCCGGTTGCAGATTGCTCTCCATCCGGCCCTCCAGGCGCAGGATGGACAGGTTCTGCATCAGCATGAACGAGGCCGAGACGATGCTCGCGACGACCACCGCGAGGGACATCTGCGTGATCAGGCTCGTCTCCGCGTTCGGCACGAACACGCCGAGCACCTGCCCCGTCGCCACCGGCACCAGCGCCCCCAGCGCCACCGCGACCAGCCCGCCGAGGACGAGCCGGCGCGCGTCGGCGCCCGTCCCGTGCAGGCTGAAGCGGAGCAGCCGCAGCGGGCTCATCGGCCGTTCCGGCAGCGGACGGTAGAACATCACCGCGCGCGGCTCGATCCGCGCGGCCTCCGCCTCGTCGACCCGGACCCGCCGTACGCCGTCCGCGGGGACGGCCTCGTACCGGCCGCGCCGCCACAGCAGCGCCACCGGCTCGCCCGTCTCCGTCCGACTGCCCACCAGCGGGCCGCTGTTGTCCCGCCACCACCGGCCCTGGAGCTTGACCACGCGGGTGCGGACGCGGGAGCTGAGCGCGATGCGCTCCACCGGGTTCATCCGCTCGCCCCGGGTGCTGCTGTCCGTCGGCGCGGAGAGGGTGATCCCGGCGGCGCCGGCGACGAGGCGGCACACCGAGAGCGTCGCGTCGTCGCTCGCCAGGCCGCCCGCGCCGGCGGCACCCCGGCCGGAGGTGCCGATGGACGCCAGCAGCGCCTGGTCCGCCTGCGCCCGTACCGCCTCGCCCGCCTCGATACCGGCGGCGGCGCGGTCCTCGTGGGCGCGCTCCAGCCGGTCGATCCAGCGGTCGAGCGCGGACAGCAGCCGGTACTGCTGGTCCACCAGGCGCTGCCAGGTCGCGCCGTCGATCAGGAGATCGGCCGCCGCCTCGGCGCTGTGGTGGGCGCCGTACTGGACGGTGCCCGGCGAGACGTGCATCCACAGGATGCCGTCGTCCGCCGGGTCCTCCTCCTCGGCCGCGCCGCCGTCCTCCGGCACGGGCTGCCCGTCCAGCGGAGCCTGGAACAGCAGCCGCAGACTGCGTCCGACGCCGAGCGCGAACGCGTCCTCCAGGGCGCTCAGTTGGGTGCCGTACGCCTCCTCGCCGTAGCCGTACGCGTTCCCGTAGGCGTCGTACGCGGGGGCCGGGCGGTAGAGCTCGCGGAGCTGGACGCGGCGCAGGGCGCACTCCTGGAGCGGCCTGCCGACGAGGGTGTGCCGGGTGCCCTCGACGGGGCCGAGCAGCAGTGTGCCCGGCTCCAGGCGGCCGAGGAAGTGCCAGTGGCCCTGCTGCTGCGCCTCCACGGCGAACAGGTCCATGGCACCGCCCGTCACCAGCCACAGCACCTGCGGCCCCTCCAGCGGCAGATGGCGCACCCCGGCGCAGTCCACCGGGCCGCCGAGGGAGCCGAGCGCGTCCAGCACCGGCTCCTGCTGCGGGTACTCGTACGCGGGGCCCGTCGTCTCGGGACTCGTCACCTCAGGACTCCTTGACCAGCTCGGCGTAGGCGCCGCCCGCCGCGACGAGCTCCTCGTGACCGCCCCGCTCGACGACGGTGCCGTGATCGAGCACCACGATCTCGTCGCTGTCCCGCACCGTGCTCAGCCGGTGCGCGATGACGACGCAGGCGCAGCCGCGGCGGCGCAGGTTGTCGATGATGACCTGCTCGGTCTCGGCGTCGAGGGCGCTGGTCACCTCGTCCAGGACGAGGATGCTCGGCCTGCGCACCAGGGCGCGGGCGATCTCCAGCCGCTGCCGCTGCCCGCCGGAGAAGTTCCGGCCGTCCTGCTCGACCCGGCTGTGGATGCCGCCGGGCCGCTTGCTGAGCGTGTCCAGGATGCAGGCGTCCCGCAGCGCGGTGACGACGGCCTCGTCCGGGATGGACGGGTCCCACAGCGCGACGTTGTCCCGGACGGTGCCCTCGAAGAGGAACACGTCCTGGTCGACGAAGGAGACCGAGGCGGCCAGCGCGCCCCGGGGGATGTCCTCCAGGCGCTGCCCGTCGATCCGGATGGTGCCCTCCCACGGGCTGTACAGGCCCGAAATCAGGCGCGAGACCGTCGACTTGCCGCTGCCCGAGCCGCCGACCAGCGCGACCTGCTGTCCCGGCCCGACCGTCAGCGAGAAGCCGGTCAGCAGCGGCTTGTCGAGCGGGCTGTAGCCGAACGTGATGTTCTCCAGCGCCACATGGCCGGTCAGCCTGCGGGTGCTGCTCTCCGGCTCGTCGCGGGTGTAGAGCGAGTCGACGGGGAAGTTCTCGACGTCCTTGAGCCGGGCCACGTCGGCCGCGAAGTCCTGGATCCGGCCCGCGACGCTGTTCAGCCGTGTGATCGGCGTCGTGAAGCTGGTGACCAGCGCCTGGAAGGCGACCAGCAGGCCGACGGAGATGTGCCCCTCCACCGCCCGCATGCCGCCGATCAGCAGGATCATCGCGCTGTTCAGCGCCGCCAGCGTGGGCGCGACGACGGCGAGCGCCGCGCTCGGCACGCCCAGCTTCTGCTGGCCCTCCAGGGTGGTGGCGTGCTGCCCGGCCCAGCGGCGGAAGTAGCCGTTCTCGCCGCCGGTGGCCTTCATCGTCTCGATCAGCTGGAGCCCGCTGTAGGAGGTGTTCGTCAGCCGCGCGGTGTCGGCCCGCAGCTTCTGCGTGCCCGTCGCCCGCAGCCGCATCACGATCCGCATGGCGACCACGTTCAGCAGCGCGATCAGCACGCCCACGACGGTCAGTTGGGGATCGTAGGTCCACAGCAGGAACGCGTAGAGCACCACGACGACCGCGTCCACGCAGGCCGCGGCCAGGTCCCTGGCCAGGATCTCGGCGACCGTGTCGTTGGACTGGAGCCGCTGCACCAGATCGGCGGGGGAGCGCTGGGCGAAGAAGGTCACCGGCAGTCTCAGCAGGTGCCGGAAGAACTTCGCGCTGCTCAGCGTCGACGAGATGATCCGGCCGCGCAGCAGGTTGGCCTGCTGGAGCCCGGTCAGCGCCGCCGTCAGCACCACCATCGCCGCCATCGAGGCGAACAGCACGCCCAGCAGCGAGGTCTGGTCGCCGATCAGGAACATGTCGATGTACGTGCGGCTCAGCGCGGGCACCGCCGCGCCGACGGCGACCAGCAGCAGGCTGGCGAGCAGCGCGGTCAGCAGGGTGCCCGTGGTGCCGCGCAGCCGGGTCGGCATGGCGCCGAGGACGCCGGGCTTGCGGCCGCCCCTGCGGAAGCCGTCCTCGGGCTCGAAGGTGAGCACCACGCCGGTGAAGCTGGTGTCGAAGTCCTCCATCGGCACGAAACGGCGGCCCTTGTCGGGGTCGTTGACGTGCACCCCGCGGCGGCCGAAGCGGTGCCCCATGCCGTCGTAGACGACGTAGTGGTTGAACTCCCAGAACAGGATGGCCGGGGCCCGCACCTCGGCCAGCGCGGCGGGCTCCATCTGCATGCCCTTGGCCCGCAGCCCGTAACTCCGCGCCGCCTTCAGCAGGTTGCTCGCGCGCGAGCCGTCGCGGGAGACGCCGCAGGCGATCCGCAGCTCCTCCAGCGGCACGTGCTTGCCGTAGTGCCCGAGCACCATCGCCAGCGAGGCGGCGCCGCACTCGACGGCCTCCATCTGGAGCACGGTGGGGCTGCGCACCGTCTTCCGGCGCCCGCCGCCCTGCCGCGGCTGCGGCGTCCGGCGCGAGGAGCCCCCGCGCCGCCGCCCGCCCCGCGCCGGTTCGGGCCGGTGCCGCCCGCGGCCCACGGGGGGCGGGACGGGCGGGGCCTGCTGCGCGTCGGGCGCCTGCTGCTGCGCGGGGAGGGGCTGAGCCGGTGCCGGGTCGTGCCGCGCCGGGTCGTGCTGCGCCGTCACGGGAGGAGCCAATCGATCGGACGCTGCGGGTCGAGGTGGACCGCGGCGTCGGCCTGCGTCATGGAGCCGATCCGGTACGGCGGCCCGTCCGCCGAGGACCAGGCGTAGCCGGACCTGGTGCCGGAGGAGCGCTTGAGCTCCACGAGGACCGCGACGGGCTTGCCCCGCCGCGAGAACTGCTCGCCGAGCTGGCGGTCGCCCAGGAAGCTGGTGATCTGCTCCCGGGTCTGCGGTGCCGCGCCCACCGCCTTCACCGTGCCGCGCAGCACGCCGTAGCTCTGCGCGGGCACCGACTGCAGGGTCAGGTCGACGGACGACCCGGCCCGCACCGAGGACGCCTGGGCGCCCGGCACGTACACCATGGCGACCAGCGGTTCGCCGCGGCGCTCCACACGTTCGACGGTCGCCACGTCGGTGCCGGTGGTGACCACCGTGCCGATCTTCGCGACCAGGGTGGTGACGCGTCCCGGGGCGACGGCGCGTACGGCGCGGTCGCCGCGCGGGGTCTCGACCCGCAGCAGCGGCTGGCCCTCGCGCACGCTCTGGCCCTCGCGCGCGAGCACCTCGGTCACCTGCCCGGCGACGGGGCTCTGCAACAGGTAACTCCCCTGCGGGTGGGTGAGGACGGCGGGCGCGGTGAGCTTGGACGTCACCGTTCCCGTCACGGCCCACACGCAGGCGGCGACCATGGCCAGGAGCGTCACG
The DNA here is from genome assembly GCF_012726235.1 of Streptomyces sp. HNM0574. Taxonomy (GTDB): domain Bacteria; phylum Actinomycetota; class Actinomycetes; order Streptomycetales; family Streptomycetaceae; genus Streptomyces. Next base: position 29,379 of record NZ_JAASAH010000011.1, on the reverse strand, counting down.
CACAGGACCAGACGGCCCTGCGGGCGCGCGTAGCGCACCGGAAGGTCGAGCTCCTCGGGCGACTGCAGCTTGGCGAGCGCCTTCTGACGGAACTGCACGGACTGATCCCTCGGACTGCGTTCGTCTCACGTACCCGCGGGGGCACGGAAGCGCTCGGACGGTACGGGGCGCTGCGGTACAGCGCCCGAGAGCCCCGGAGCCAGGACGGCTCCGGGGCTCAGGGTGGTGCTCCTGGCTACGCGGCCAGGCGGCACTGGTCGGCTCAGAGGCCGGCGAGGCCGGTGACGGCGGAGGTGTCGACGCCGGTCGTCTGCGAGACGGTGCCGGTGACGGAGTCGACGGTGCCGGTGACGGTGCCGAGGGTCTCGCCCACGACGCCACCGACGAGGCCGCCGGACACGGCGTCCAGGTCGGCGTCGGCGATCTCGGCGGTCTCAACCTGCGGAGTGAAGTCCATGATGGGCTCCCCTTCTGTTCAGAGGTTCTGTTCAAAAAACGGCCGGGTCGACAGTAAAGGCGATCCGGTCGTCGAGCGGCAGTCAGGCACCGGAAAACCGGGAACCGTTCTTACAACTCCCGCATCGCGCAAGAGCAAAGCATGAGCACGGGCCGCATGACCAATCGGCCAACTGCCTTACGGGGAAGTATTCCTACACCCGACTCCGGTGATGTGCAGCAGCTCCACGAATTCGTGCCGACGCCTTCACAGCGTCTTCAGCGGTACGCGGCACGAAGCGTTCCGCGAGGGCCGTCCATTGCGGACACTCCCGCCGGAAAAGACCCGCGTACGCACACCTGCGCGAGCGTGCGGAACGCGGTGTGCCGCGCCTGCGCATGCTGTGTGGAGATTCCCTGAACGCGCTGACAGGCCCCGTGACGTGCTGTGCGTACGGGCCCGTCGCCCGTCCGGGGGCCCGGCCCGGCGGCGACGGGAGGCGGAGGCGGAACCCGGGCCGCGCCACCTGGGGAGACGTGCCGCCGGCGAAAGAGGTTGCTCCGGGCACGCTTTCCGGTCCGGGAAAGTGAACAGGGTTCAAATTCCCGTCCGGAATGCCGTGCGGCGCGACAGTGAATGTGTCAAAGGGGGGCTCCGCGGCCCTTCACGGAGAAATCCATCGCGGAGTGCTGCGGGGTGGATACTGCGGGTAATGCGGACCGTGGAAAATCGCGCCAGAATCCGTCCCGGGTCGCGGATGTCCCGTTTTTCATGACCTGGCGCACCAGGAAACCGCGCGGAAACACCGGAAGCCGCCCGCCCCCGGAAGACCTCCGCGAACGATGAATGCGCGGCCCCGGAGCCGGGGGAGCGGGTACGCGAACGGCCCGCCGGACCGGAGTCCGACGGGCCGTTCGACGGGCCGGGTCAGGGGGCCGCGCCCCCGCCCGTCACCGCTCGCGTCCGGGCACCACACCCTGCTCGGCGGCCATCTCCTTGGCCAGGCGCGGCGCCGTCCACAGCGTCGGCAGCATGATGAAGCCGACCGGCACCGCCGTCACGACGATGAACGACTGCAAGGCGGAGATCCCGCCGTCCCCGACCAGGATCAGCACGGCAGCCGCCGCGCCCATCAGCAGCCCCCAGAAGGCGCGCACCAGCGGCGTCGGCTCCCCGGAGCGCGTACCGGCCGCCGAGATGCTGTACGACATCGAGTCGGTGGTCGTCACCACGAAGGTCAGGGTGAGGAACAGCAGCGCCACCGTGATCACCGCGCCGAACGGCAGCCGTTCCGCCACCGAGATCACCGCCGCGTCCATGCCGACCGACTTCAGCGGCCCGGAGATCGACCCCGGGTTCTGCTGCTCCAGGTAGATGCCCGTCCCGCCGAACACGGTGAACCAGAACATGGTGGCCAGCGGCGGGATGACGGCCGTGGAGACCACCAGGTCCCGCAGCGTGCGGCCGCGCGAGATCCGGGCCACGAAGATCGCCATCAGCGGTCCGTAGCCGAGGAACCAGCCGAAGAAGAACACCGTCCAGGAGCCGAGCCACTCGTGGTCGCCCCGGTTGAGCGCGAGCGGCACGAAGTCCCGGACGTACTGGCCGAGTCCGCCGAGGAAGGAGTCCATCACGAAGCCGACGGAGCCCAGCACCAGGAAGACGGCCATCAGCACGACGGCCAGCCAGACGTTGAGCTTGCTGAAGAACTGGATGCCCTTGCCGATGCCGCTGACCACCGACAGCACGGCCACCACCGTGAGCAGCACGATGACGGACAGCTGCACCGGGTAGCCGTTCGGGATGCCGAACACCTGCGACAGCCCGTAGCTGACCTGGAGGCCGAGGAAACCGATCGGGCCGACCGTGCCCGCCACGACGGCGATGATGCAGACGACGTCCACCGCCGAGCCCAGCTTCGAGTCCCGCACGCGCTCGCCCAGCAGCGGGTACAGCAGGGTGCGCGGGCGCAGCGGCATGCCGCGCTCCTCGCCCCGGATCATCACGACGGAGGCGAGCGTGCCCAGCACGGCCCAGGCGAGGAAGCCCCAGTGCGCGAAGCTCTGCGAGAGCGCCGACTCGGCCGCCGCCTGCGAACCGGCCTCCACGCCCTCGTAGAACGGCGGCGTCTGGACGTAGTGCTGCACCGGCTCACCGGCGGCGAAGAAGACGCCGCCGCCCGCGAGCAGGGTGCACATGATCATGGCGATCCACTGGAACCGCCCGTACTCGGGACGCGCACCCGCGCCGCCCAGCCGCACCCGCCCGTACCGGGAGAAGCCCAGCCACAGGGCGACCGCGAAGGTGCCGAGCAGCAGCACCTGCCACAGCGGGCCGAACCAGCGGGCCGCGAAGGAGAAGACGGTGCTCACGACGCTGCCCGTGCCGGACGGGTTGATCAGCGAGGCGACGACGAACGCGACGAGCAGCCCGCCGCTGATGGCGAGCACGGGCAGATCGGTGCGTCTCCCGTCCCGTCGGGACGGGGCTGAGCCGGACGGTCCGTCGGGGTCGGGGGCCCCGCCGTCCGGGTCCTCCCGGTCGTCCTGGCGCCCTTCGCCGTCGGCGGGGGCCGCGGCGCGCGTGGCGTCGTCGGCGGTCCGGGCATGGGGGGTCGGCATGTTGGTCCTTGCTGTGGGATGCATCCGCACTCGGAGGACACACGGGCAAGGACGCGCGCGGTTCCGTACCGGACGCGGCCGGGACGCGGAGGCTGTCTCCTGCGCTCCCTGGGCGGGACGGTGCGCGCGTCCGTCGGGTGTCATGTGCGCTTGTCGCACGGGAGCCTGCTATTCGCCGGAGGCCAGGGTCAAATTTCGCCTCGCTGACCGAAAATGTCCCCCGCGCACGTGGTGTACCCTCCCCGCCCCCACCACGCCCCACGCCCCCCTCCGCCCCGGCACGGCGCCCCGGCAGGCCCGCACCACCCGCCCTAGGCCCCCGCTCCGGGCGCCCCGCACCCCGCCCACGCCACCCCACCGGCGTGACGATCCCCACGCCGCCGGGCCCGCGCACGGGCCGTCGGCACCCGGGCCCGCACGGCCCGTCACCAACTCCCGCCGCCCCGCCCCCTCCAGGCGCACCCCGGCCGGCTGCGAGACTGGCCGCATGCCCGCGCAGCCCCACCCCGTGCCCGACACCCTCGGCTACCTCGCCGGCCGCTGGAGCGTGCGGCGGCGGCTGCGCGACGACGCCTCGGGCGGCGCGGGGCACTTCACCGGGACCGCCGTCTTCCGGCAGCCGGCCGACGGGCGTTGGCTGCACGAGGAGGACGGCGTCCTGGAGTGGAACGGGGTACGCAACGACGCGCGGCGCACCCTCCGCCTCGACGCGCTCCCCGACGGCACCGCCGAGGTCAGCTTCGCCGACGGCCGCCCCTTCCACCGGCTCGACCTGCGCACCGGCACCTGGCACGCCCACCACCCCTGCGGACGCGACCACTACGAGGGCACGTTCACCGTCGTCTCGCCCGCCGAGTGGCACCTGCGCTGGCGGGTGCGCGGCCCCGCGAAGGACCAACTCCTCAGCACCGTCTACCGCCGCGTCCCCACCGGGACCTGAACACCCGCCGCCCGCCGGGCAGTCGGGCCGCGGCGCGCACCGGGCGCGGGCGTGTGCGCCGGTGAGCGCCGGAGCCTGCCGGTGAGATACCTGACAGTGCGCCACCTGCCCGGCCGTTTCCGGTTCCCCCCGGCGCCGTACGTCGTACGCTGCGAAGCGAACGGACCCGACCCGACAGTGAGACGGTGCGCAACGGCATGGACTCCATCGAGTACGAGCGTAAGATCGCCGCCCGGTTCGCCTCCTTCGACCAGGACGGCAACGGCTACATATCCCGCGAGGACTTCACGACGGCGGCCGCCGCCGTCCGCACCGAGTTCGGGGTCACGGCCCGCTCGGAGCAGGGCCAGGCCCTGCTCCTCGGCGCCGAGGCGTTCTGGCAGGGCATGGCCGGAATCGCGGACCACGACGGCGACCAGCGCATCACCAGGGAAGAGTTCGTGGGCAGCGCGGTGAAGCGGCTGCGCGACAACGCGGGACGCTTCGCCGAGATCGCCCGCCCCTTCCTGCACGCCGTGCTGGCCCTCGCGGACAGTGACGGCGACGGCCGCGTCGCCCCCGAGGAGGCGGCCCGCGCCCTCCGCGCGCTGGGCGTACCGGAGGAGGTCGCCGGCGAGGCGGCCCGCGCCCTCGGCACCGACGCCGACGGCCTGATCAGCGAGAGCGGCATCGTCACCGCCTTCGCCGCGTACTTCACCACCCCGGAACCGGACGCCTGATCCCGCCCGGGGCACGGCCCCCGCGGCCCGTCCGCGGGGGCGCCTCCCGGGCCCCGGCTCCCCCGTACGGGGGGCCTGCGATGGCTGGTGTGCCCGCCGGGGCGTGAGGCTGGCTGTCGGACCGCGCGCCGCTCGACGGCCGCACAGCACCCGGGAGGCAACGGTGGATCGCGACGGAGCACGAGGCGACGACGTCTACCAGCCGGACGGGTCGGAGGTGCAGGACGACGAGGGCCTGCTCGAACCCGAGGACACCCTGATCCGCGGCGCGGACCCGTACGACGAGGGGTACTCGCCGCCCGAGCGGCCCTCCCCGGCCGTCCGGTACGGCGTCACGGCGGCCGAGCGGCAGCGCGGCGAGAGCCTCGACGAGCTGCTCGCCGAGGAGGAGCCGGACATCACCGTGCCCGAGGGCGACGGCGTCGGCGACACCTCGGACACCGACGGCGAACCCCTGGACGCGGAGGTCGGCGCCGCCCGAGCCGGCCGCCTCGTCTCGCCCGACGAGGGCACCCACGAGGACGCCGAGGCCACCCTCGTCGCCAGCGACATCGGCGTCGACGGCGCCGCGGCCTCGGCGGAGGAGGCGGCGGTGCACATCGTCGACGAGGACACCTACGAGCCGGCCCCGGACCCTGGCACCGGGGAAACCTGAGCGTTCCTGTGGCGTCCCCCGCCGCACCGGCCTGACAGTGGGGGAGGACCTGCGACGGACAGGAGGCTGCCCATGAGCGGCGACCGCAGCGCGGGCGAGGACGGCAACGCCGAGTACGGCCGGAAGAAGTTCCGGCGCTCCCCGAGCCACTTCGCCGACCGGATCACCGCCGACGGCCGCGACGGCTGGCCCGTCGAGCCGGGCCGCTACCGGCTGGTCGTCAGCCGGGCCTGCCCCTGGGCCAGCCGGGCGCTGGTCTCGCGGCGGCTGCTCGGCCTGGAGGAGGCGCTGCCCGTCGCCGTCGCCGACCCGATCCAGGACAGCCGCAGCTGGCGCTTCACGCTCGACCCCGGCGGGCGCGACCCGGTCCTCGGCATCGGCTTCCTGAGCGAGGCGTACGACGCGCGCGAGACCGGCTATCCCGGCGGGGTGAGCGTCCCGGCCGTCGTCGACGTCCCCAGCGGCCGGCTGGTCACCAACGACTACCGGCAGCTGACCCTGGACCTGGCCACCGAGTGGACGGCCCTGCACCGCCCCGGCGCCCCCGAGCTGTACCCACAGGACCTGCGGGACGAGATGGACGAGGTGATGGACGGCGTCCACCGGGACCTCAACAACGGGGTGTACCGGGCCGGTTTCGCCACCACCCAGGACGAGTACGCGGCCGCCTGCCGGGACGTCTTCCGCCGCCTCGACGCCCTCACCGAGCGGCTGTCCGGGCAGCGCTACCTGATGGGGGAGACGCTCACCGAGGCCGACATCCGGCTGTTCACCACGCTGGTGCGGTTCGACGCCGTCTACCACGGCCACTTCAAGTGCAACCGCGAGAAGCTCGCCGAGAACCCGGTGCTGTGGGCGTACGTCCGGGACCTGTACCAGACCCCCGGCTTCGGGGACACGGTCGACTTCGACCACATCAAGCGGCACTACTACCAGGTGCACACCGGCATCAACCCCACCGCGATCGTCCCCCTGGGCCCGGACCTGTCGTCCTGGCTGACGCCGCACCACCGCGAGCGGCTCGGCGGCAGGCCGTTCGGCGAGGGCACCGCGCCGGGCCCCGTCCCCGAGGCGGAACGCGTCCCGGAGGGCCACCGGCCGTGAGCCGGGGTGCCGGTAAACCCCTTGGGCGCGGCGGCCGCGCGGAACCAGAATGGCCGCATGGAACTCCACGGTGATCAGGTCATCCTGCGTCCGGCGACGGAGGACGACGCCGAAGCCCTCTTCCGGATCGTGCGCGAGCCGTCCGTCGACGCGTGGTGGAGCGTCCCCGAAGACTTCGAGGACACCTTCGTGATCCTCGTCGACGGGCAGCTCGCCGGAGCGGTGCAGTACGCGGAGGAGAACGAGCCCGAGTACCGGCACGCGGGCATCGACATCTTCCTCACCACCGGCCTCCAGGGCCGCGGCATCGGCACCGACGCGGTACGCACCCTCGCCCGCTGGCTGATCGACGAACGCGGCCATCACCGGCTCACCATCGACCCGGCCGCCGACAACGCACCCGCCGTCCGCAGCTACACCAAGGTCGGCTTCCGGCCCGTCGGCGTCCTGCGCCGGTACTGGCGCGACCACCACACGGGGGAGTGGCGCGACGGCCTGCTCATGGACCTCCTCGCCGAGGAGCTGACCTGACCCGCCCCGTACGCCCCTTTTGCCCCGCGCTCCGGAGGTTGCTTCACTGAGTCGTGCGGGGCCCTGCCGGGCGCGCGCCGCCCGGCCCCCGAGGGCGAGGCACCCGCGGACAGGGAAGGAGGACGGGCCGTGTTCACCAACCTCAGCGAGGCCGTCCAACAGCTGCTGCCACGCGCCATGTCGGACCTGGAGCGGCTGATCGCGCTGCGCTCCCTCTCCGACCCCGGGCGCTTCCCCACCGCCTCGTACCGCACCACGGTCGGTCACCTGATGGCGGCGTTCTCCGGGGAGCGGGCCTGGGAGATGCGGACGCTGCGCACCCCGTCCGCCGGCGAGGCGGTGCTGGGCCAGAGCCTCGGCGACAGCGACGTTCCCACGGTGCTGCTGTACGGGCACTACGGCACCGAGTCCGAGAGCCCGGCCTCGGGCGCCTCCGGCGCCGGGCTGCCGGTGATGCTGCACATCGCCGTGCTGCGCGCCCCGGGCGGCGACTTCTCCGCGAAGCTCACCTTCCTCCCCGGGCAGGGCCACGTCGGCACGGCGCGCAGCGCCATCGGACACCCGAGCGAGCACATGAGCGAACTGCACCGGCACGGGTACGCGGCCGAGCCGGACCCGCTCTCGCACCCGCACAAGGCCGAGTTCTTCTCGGAGCACGCGGTGCTGCTCAGCGACACCGGCACCTTCGCGCTGGACTCCCCGCTCTCGTCCCCGCCCGCCGTCCGCCCGCCGCACGAGCTGGACGTCACGGGCACCCCGTACCGCGCCCCGACCCCGCACGGCGCCTGACGGGAAGCGCCGCGCACGGACGGGCGGGGCGCCGGAACCCGGCACCCCGCCCGCCACTCACCCCACACGCGCTGACGCGCGTTCCCCCGCTGATTCCCCCGCGCTTCCGGCTACTTGATGGAGTTGATCAGCTCGCCGTTGTTGGTGTCGCCGCTCAGCTCCCAGAAGAAGGAGCCGCCCAGGCCCTGCTGCGAGCCCCAGCCGGTCTTCGCGGCGATGGTGGCGGGAGTGTCGTAACTCCACCACTGGTCACCGCACTTGGCGTACGCCGTACCGGCCACCTCGCCGTTGCTCGGGCAGCGGGTCTTGAGCACCTTGTAGTCCTCGATGCCCGCCTCGTAGGTGCCGGGCGCGGCACCCGTCGCGGTCCCGCCGGGCTTGGCGTCCTTGACGCCGTTCCAGCCGCGTCCGTAGAAGCCGAGCCCGAGCAGCATCTTGTTCGCCGGTACGCCCATGGCCTTCAGCTTCTTCACCGTGGCGTCGGTGTTGTACCCCTCCTTCGGGATGCCCGGGTAGGAGGTGAGCGGGGAGTGCGGGGCCGTCGGGCCCTTCGCGTCCCAGGCGCCGAAGTAGTCGTACGTCATCGGCAGGTACCAGTCGACGTGCGCCGCCGCCGAGCCGTAGTCCGTGGCGTCCAGCTTGCCGCCCTTGGAGGCGTCGGCCGGGATGGCCGCGGTGACGAGCTGCTTGCCGAACTTGGCGCGCATCGCCTTCATCACGTTGCCGAAGGCCTGCGGCCCGCTCTTGTCGCAGGTCAGACCACAGGCGTTGGGGTACTCCCAGTCGATGTCGATCCCGTCGAACAGGCCCGCCCAGCGCTTGTCGTTGACCAGGTCGTAGCAGGACTGCGCGAACGCCTCCGGGTTCTGGGCCGCCTGGCCGAAGCCGCCGGACCAGGTCCAGCCGCCGAAGGACCACAGCACCTTCAGGTGCGGGTACTTCTTCTTCAGCTTCAGCAGCTGGTTGAAGTTGCCGCGCAGCGGCTGGTCCCAGGTGTCGGCCTTGCCGTCGACGCTCTGGCCGGCGGTGTACGCCTTCTCGTAGTCGGCGTAACCGTCACCGATGGTGCACTTGCCGCCCTGGACGTTGCCGAAGGCGTAGTTGATGTGCGTCAGCTTCTTCGCCGAGCCGGAGGTGTCGATGTTCTTGACGTGGTAATTCCGCTGGTAGACACCCCAGTTGGTGAAGTACCCGACCACCTTGCCCGCGGCCGCCGAGCTGCGCTGGGTCTGCGGCTTCTTCTCGCCCCCGGCGCTGGCCACCGGGGCCAGGATCGCGGCGGCCATGATCGCGGCGCAGGCCGAGGCGATCAGGGCGAAGACGGTGCGCCTGCGGTGTCGCGGTCGTCTGCCGTTCGGTCCGAGCATGGTTCTCCTCGCAGAAGTGGGGAGGCGGGGGCGTCCTTGCCCGCGCTGGGTCCGTGCTGGCCGTGCTCCGTCCGCGGCGGGCCCAACGAGCCCCGGCACGCGGCGTGTTCAGCCTGGGAACCTAGGAGGACTAGACCAATACGTCAATGGTCCGGACCAATTTCGGGTCCGTGCCCCGTGCACCGGCCACCCGCCGTCCGGGGCCGCCGGACGCGAGGACGGCACGGGACCGGAACGCCCCGGCCGCGAGCCCGTCATTCCTGGCCACACCCCCTGCGGGGCAGTGACGTGAGGCCGGTGATCGGGCATACTCCTGTTCGCCACACCGCAGGTCAGCCCCGGTCGCGAACCGACGCGCGGCACCCGCGGACACGGCAGCGACACCCTGCCCCGCGAGCCCACGCGCGGGGACGACCACGGCGGCGCCCACCCCCGCGCCGTCGCCGCACCCACAGGAGGAGAGCGCCGCCATGCCCGAGCACGGACCCCAGCCGGTGGACCGCCAACTGCCCACCCGGGAAGCCCGGGACCTCATCGGCCTGGTACGCGAACTCGCCGGGCGCGAGATCCGGCCCGCGGCGGACGAGGGCGAGCACGAGGGCCGCTTCCCCCGCGAGACCTTCCGCCTGCTCTCCCGCTCCGGCCTGCTCGGCCTCCCGTACGAGGAGGAGTACGGCGGCGGCGACCAGCCCTACGAGGTCACCCTCCAGGTCTTCGAGGAACTGGCCGCGGCCCGGCTCACCGTCGGCCTCGGCACCAGCGTCCACTCCCTCGCCTGCCACGCCCTGGCCACCTTCGGCACCAAGGAGCAGCGTGCCGAACACCTGCCCGCCATGCTCGGTGGCGGCCTCCTCGGCGCGTACTGCCTCTCCGAGGCGTCCTCGGGCTCCGACGCCGCCTCGCTGCGCACCCGCGCCGTGCGGGACGGCGACGACTGGGTCCTGGACGGCACCAAGTCCTGGATCACGCACGGCGGGATCGCCGACTTCTACACCGTCCTCGCCCGCACTGGCGGCGAGGGCCCGCGCGGCATCACCGCCTTCCTCGTACCCGGCGACGCCGAGGGGCTCAGCGCCGCCGCGCCCGAGCACAAGATGGGCATGAACGGATCGCCCACGGCGCAGGTCCACTTCGACGGCGTACGCGTCCCGGACGCGCGCCGCCTCGGCGACGAGGGGCAGGGCTTCACCGTCGCCCTCGCCGCGCTCGACGCGGGCCGCCTCGGCATCGCCGCCTGCGCCACCGGGCTCGCCCAGGCGGCGCTCGACGAGGCGCACGCGTACGTGCTCGGGCGCGAGCAGTTCGGCCGTCCGATCGCCGACTTCCAGGGCCTGCGCTTCATGCTGGCCGACATGGCCACCCGGATCGCGGCCGGCCGCGCGCTGTACCTCGACGCGGCCAGGCGGCGGGACGCGGGCAAGCCCTTCTCCCAACAGGCCGCCATGGCCAAGCTGTTCTGCAGCGACACGGCCATGCAGGTCACCACCGACGCCGTCCAGCTCCTCGGCGGATACGGCTACACCGCCGACTTCCCCGCCGAGCGCTACATGCGCGAGGCGAAGGTGCTGCAGATCGTCGAGGGCACCAACCAGATCCAGCGCGTGGTCATCGCCCGCCACCTCGCGGGCCCCGAGAGCGGGGCCTGACCGACCGGTTCAGCGTCCCTCGCCGGCGGCGTCCAGCACGTCGTCGGCGACGGACGCGTCGAGCGCGGCCCGCACCAGCGCCGCCGCCAGCCGCGCCACCTCCGCCGGGTCCTCGCGCACCAGCCGCGCCAGCGCCCCGGCGGACTCCGGCAGGCCCAGGCGGCGCGCGCCCTGCAGCGCCTTGCCGTCGATCCGGGGTTCCAACTCCGGCCACACGGCCTGCACTTCGCGGAGGAAGATGCCCGTGCCCGTCGGCCCGATGCCCGGCAGCTCCCGCAGCCGGGTCTCGGGGGAGCCGTCCGCGCGGAGGCGGCGCAAGTCGCCGCGGTACTCCTCCAGCAGCAGCCCGGCGGCCTCGCCGAGCTGGGTGGCGGTCTTCTCGTCGTAGCGCCGGTACCCGCCGCGCCCCAGTGCGTCGACCCGCTCCTGCCAGCTCGCGTCGGCCATCCGGCGCGGGGTGCGCATTCCGGCGCGCGAGAGCTCCCGGGCCGAGCCCACCGCGATGTCGGCCCGGATGCGGGCGCTGAGCAGGTGCGAGAGCACCAGCAGCCGGTACAGCGGCGACGGGGTGTCCCGCAGCGTGATGCCCGCCTGCCCGGCGTAGGTCCGCCCGTGCCGGTCGAGCAGGGTCCGTACGAGCCGCTCGGGGCTCCTGGAGGTTTCCGCCATGACGGCATGCTGCCCGCGCCGCGCGCCCGCGCCGGGGAGGGACACGGGTGAGACCGGTTCTCGTCGGCGGGGACGGACGGAGGGTCCGGTGAACTCCGCGCGAGTCAGGGCCTGTTCAGGGCAGGCGCCGGTCCGGGCCGTCGGGGCCCGGGCGCGGGTGGGATGAGGTGGCGGCGTCGCGGGACGCCGCCGGGGGACGGCCGCTCAGGCGGCCCGCTGCGCGGGGACGCGGCCGGCGTGGGAGAACGGCTGCATCCGCCAGTCCAGCCCCTCCGGGAGGGTCAGCAGGACGGCCACGTCCTGGTCCTGCGGGTCCGGACCGTCGTCGTAGGGCAGCGCCTCGGACGCGGGGGTTCCGGTGCCCTGGCAGACGGTCAGCCCGAACGGGTCCCACGGGGACGCGCAGAGCGCGTGCACGGGGAGCTCGTCCTCGTCCGCCAGCAGACCGATCGGCCGGCGGCAGTCCGGGCAGGCGACCCGGACGATGTCGTAGGTGTCTCCGTCCAGCGGGTCGAGCCCGTCGGTACTGTCGTCGATGTCGTCGATCTCGCGGGCCCCGTCGGCCTGTTCGGCCGTCTCGGCGGTACGGGCCGGCTTCGTGGTGCTCATCAATCCCCCTCGGGTGGACCGGCCGGGCATCGGGCCTCCGGCCACAGCAAGCACTTCCCTGCGTGCCAGTCGCATAATCGCCGCGCTCGCCGGGACGCGGATGCACAAGTGTGTCCTTCCTCACATGCCCACGCGTCGCCGCGCGCCCCGAACTCCCCCACAGCGGCCCCGAGTTGACCGGAAGCCGCCTCCCGCCCCTCCCGTCACGCGCCGGGCGTGCGGACGGCGGGCGAGGGGGTGCGGGGGCGCGGGACGGGAGCGAGGGGCGCGCGGCCCCCGGGCGCGCGAGTGCGGAAAGGCGGGGGAATGCGGAGGTATTGGCCGTTCCCCGCCCGTCCGCCGGTCGTTGACCCCGGATGACAGGGGCGGGACCCGGACGCGCGCCCGCGCCGCACGCGCGCCCGCGCTCCGGCCGCCCCTGCCCCGCAGCCCTAGAGACCCAGGGGAGTCCCATGTCGTACGAACACCCGAACCCCTCAGGAGCGCCGCAGGACGACGGCACACCGCCCGGCACGTCACCCGGAGCGGACCCCGGCCGGCGCCCGCGGCTGAGCACCCCGCTCCGGGCCACCGTCATGGCCGCCGCCACCGTCGCCGTCGTCGGCGTGAGCACCGCCGTGACGGCCAACCCGACGGCGGAGAGCGGCAGTTCGGAGTCCCGGCAGGGCAGCGCCGCCGAGGCCCCCGCGCCCGGCGGCGACCGCCGCGTCGACCCGGACCGGGCCAACGTCAAGGGCGAGAAGGTCTACCGGGGGCTCAGCCGCGAGCACACCGAGGGTCGCGTCGACTACTCCGGCGGCCCCACGCCCCCGGCCGGCGGCCGGCACCACCCCACCTGGCAGAACGCCGACGGCGACGTCTACACCGAGCCCGTGCGCAACGAGCACGCCGTGCACACCCTGGAGCACGGCGCCGTCTGGGTCACCTACTCCGACCGGGCCGACGCCGCGGACGTCAAGGCGCTCAAGGCCAAGGTCGAGGGCGTCCCGTACCGCTTCATGAGCCCCGTGCCCGGACAGGACAGCCCCGTCAAACTCACCGCGTGGGGCCACCAGTTGTCGCTGCGCTCCGCCGACGACCGCCGCGTCGACCAGTTCTTCGACGCCTACGTCCAGGGGCCGCAGACGCCCGAGCAGGGCGCCCCCGTAACCGGAGGCAGGGCCACGCCGTGACGCCCATGACCCGCGCCGCCCCCTCGGCCGCCCCCACGGTCGCGCCCGCCGCCACCCCGGCCCCGCCCCCGGTCCCCGCCGCGCCCGCCACCCCCGCGCCCCCGCACCCGGACGGCGCCGGGGACGGGGGAGCGGCCGCCGAGCCCGCGCGCTCGGTCCGGCCGGTGCTGACCGTCGCGGGCGGGCTCGCCCTCGTCGCGGCGCTGCTGACCGGCGCCGCGCTCTCGCCGGGCTCCGAGGCCCGCACGACCGGCCAGGCGCCCGGCACCGGGCAGTCCGCCGGACAGGGCCGGACGCTGACGGTCCCGGCCGAGGACTCCGTCGCCGTCGGCTTCTCCCGCGACATGGCCGTGCACCACCAGCAGGCCGTCGAGATGTCCTTCCGCGTCCTGCGCAACGGCGCCGACGAGCGGGTACGCACCCTCGCCTACGACATCGCGCAGACCCAGGCGGCACAGCGCGGCATGATGCTCGGCTGGCTCGACCTGTGGGGCCGCACCCCCACCTCCAGCCGCCCCGCGATGGCCTGGATGCACATGCCGCCGCCGGGACCGGCCGAGCGGCGGCAGGGCGTCCTCATGCCGGGCATGGCCACCCGCGACGAGATGACCGCCCTCGACCGGACCTCCGGCACCGCCGCCGACCGGCTGTTCCTGAAGCTGATGACGGAACACCACCGCGGCGGCGTGCACATGGCCGAGGGCGTACGCGAGGGCTCCGCTCCGGAGCCCGTCGTCCGCCTCGCCCGCGGCATGGCCGAGGGCCAGCGCTCCGAGATCCGCCTGATGCGCTCGCTGGCCGCCCGGCTCGGCTGACCGGCGCCGCACCGCCGACGCTCCGGCCCTGTGCACCCCTCGCGGGGGCCGTGGCCGGAGCTCGGCTGTGTCCCCGGGGGAGGTGCACGGTAGGTTTCTGTGCCGTGGAGGAACTCGACCGGCACATCGTGGAACTGCTCGTCAAGGACGGGCGGATGAGCTACACCGACCTGGGCAAGGCCACCGGCCTGTCCACCTCGGCCGTGCACCAGCGGGTGCGCAGGCTGGAGCAGCGCGGTGTCATCCGCGGCTACGCGGCTCTCGTCGACCCCGAGTCGGTGGGGCTGCCGCTGACGGCCTTCATCTCGGTCAAACCCTTCGACCCGAGCGCGCCCGACGACATCGCCGACCGGCTCGCCGAGGTGCCCGAGATCGAGGCGTGCCACAGCGTGGCCGGGGACGAGAACTACATCCTCAAGGTCCGCGTCGCCACGCCCATCGAGCTGGAGCACCTGCTGGCCCGCATCCGCTCCCTCTCCGGCGTCTCGACCCGCACCACCGTCGTCCTGTCCACCCCGTACGAGGCCCGCCCGCCCCGCATCTGACCCGCGGGCGGAGCGCGGCGGCCGACCCCGGGCGCCGGGACGTCGCGGGCGAGCGGGAAACTGTTCCCCATGAGCGAGCGCACCGACCCCGGCCCCACCGCACCCCGTACCGTCCTGCTGCGCGGAGGCGAGGTGCACAGCCCCGCCGATCCCTTCGCCACCGCCATGGTCGTCGAGGGGGACCGCGTCGCCTGGGTCGGCTCCGAGGGAGCGGCGGACTCGTTCGCCGACGGGGTCGACGAGACGGTCCACCTCGACGGCGCCCTCGTCACCCCCGCGTTCACGGACGCACACGTGCACACGACGGCGACGGGCCTCGCGCTCACCGGGCTCGACCTCACCGGAACCCGCACCCTGGCCGACGCGCTCGCCCGCGTCCGCGCGCACGCCGAGGCGCGCCCCGGCGACCGCGTCCTGCTCGGCCACGGCTGGGACGCCACCGCCTGGCCGGAGCGCCGCCACCCCTCGCACGCCGAGCTCGACGAGGCCACCGGCGGCCGCCCCCTGTACCTGAGCCGCGCCGACGTGCACTCCGCGCTCGCCACCACCGCGCTCCTCGACCTCGTCCCCGGCGTCACCGAGGCCGAGGGGTACGCGCCGGACCAGCCGCTCACCGGCGACGCGCACCACGCCGTACGGGACGCCGCGCACGCCACCCTCACCGCGGCCCAGCGCACCGAGGCCCAGCGCACCGCGCTGCACCGCGCGGCCTCGCTCGGCATCGGTTCCGTTCACGAATGCGCAGGCCCCGGAATCTCCAGCGAGGAGGACTTCACCGCCCTCCTCGCCCTCGCCGCCGAGACCCCCGGCCCCCGCGTCCACGGCTACTGGGCCGAGCCCGTGACCTCGCCCGCCGACGCCGCCCGCGTCCGCGCGCTCGGCGCCGTCGGCGCCGCCGGCGACCTGTTCGTCGACGGCTCCCTCGGCTCCCACACCGCCCACCTGTGCGAGCCGTACGCGGACGCCCCGCACCACGGCACCGCCCACCTCGACGCCGAGGCCGTCGCCGCGCACGTCGCCGCCTGCACCGAGGCCGGGCTCCAGGCGGGCTTCCACGCCATCGGGGACGCGGCCAACCTCGCCGTCACCGAGGGCGTCCGCGCCGCCGCCGAACGCGTCGGCCTCGCCCGCGTCCGCGCCGCCAGGCACCGCGTCGAACACGCCGAGATGCTCGACGAGCACACCGTGGCCGCCTTCGCCGAACTTGCCCTCACCGCCTCCGTCCAGCCCGCCTTCGACGCGGCCTGGGGCGGCGAGGACGGCATGTACGCCACCCGCCTCGGCGCCGACCGCGCCCGCACCCTCAACCCGTACGCGGCGCTCCAACGCGCGGGCGTGCCACTGGCGATGGGCTCCGACAGCCCCGTCACCCCGCTCGACCCCTGGGGCACCATCCGCGCCGCAGCCTTCCACCGCACCCCCGAGCACCGCATCTCCGTACGCGGCGCCTTCACCGCGCACACCAGGGGCGGTTGGCGTGCCGTGGGCCGGGACGACGCGGGCGTCCTGGTGCCCGGCGCACCCGCCGACTACGCGGTCTGGCAGACCGGAGCGCTCGTCGTGCAGACGCCCGACACCCGCGTCGCGAACTGGTCGACCGACCCGCGCTCCGGAACCCCGGGCCTGCCCGAACTCACGCCGGGTGCCCAACTCCCGCTCTGTCTGCGGACGGTGGTCGCGGGACGGACCGTCTTCGAGCGGCCGAACGAGTGAACGCGGCGCGGAGCGTAGGCCGAACGATGTCCCCTGCGCCTGTCGGTCCGCCGTCGCCGGTTCCGCACTGACCTGCTGATTTGGTGAAACTCCGCAGGTCAAAGGAGTGTTGACAGGCGGCGCCCGTCGCCGGGTAGGTTCGGCCGAGTCCACCACAGGTCGTCCGGCCGGCGGACTTCCGCGCAGTAGTCGAACGTCGCTGGGCCACGGGGTGGTGTGCCGCACCGGCGCACCACCGCTGGGAGCCAGGTCCAGTGCCCGCGGCACGGGGGCGGAAGGGTTTTAGCCGGCCGGCGGGTGTGACCCGGATGGGGCCCGGATGCTCAGTAGACAACGGCTTTCGGTCGACTCGCAGCCAGCGAGCCCCAGGTCGGCCCGAAGGGTGCCGGGCCCCCATCCGTAGCCTCGCGGCCGCCACGGCGGCCCGCGCCTCCTCTCCTCGCCGCTCCAAGCGGCCCCGGCCCCGCGCACCCGCGCCCCGCGCACGCCCCTCCCCGTTGTACGGTCACCACACCACCGCACGACCTGCAGGAAGGCCGCGACCGTGCCATCGGGCCCCGACGCCACCGCCGCATCCCGCCCCGGCGGTCCCGCCGACGGCGGACCGCACACCGGGCGGAACTCCCCGCTCACCCGCCGTGAACGGGACGACCGGCGCGGCCGCGCCGCCGAGGAGCCCCCGGCCGCCGACGAGCCCGCGCCGGACGGCGAGCCCGCAGCGCCGGAAGCCGCGGACACCACCGCCCGCCCCGGACGGCTCGGCCGCACCGCCCGGCTGATCCGGCGCGAACTGCCGCGCACGCTCGGCGCGGTGCTCGCGGGCGTCGCCCTCGCGCTGGCCTTCCCGCCGTACGGGCTGTGGCCGCTGTCGCTGCTCGCCGTCGCCGCGCTCGCGCTGCTCACCCGGGGCAGGCGGGCACGCCAAGGGGCCTGGACGGGGCTGGCGTTCGGCTGGCCGTTCTTCACCGTCCTGCTGAAGTGGCTCCATGTCGTGGGCTGGGACGCGGTGTTGGGACTGGCGTTCCTCGAATCCCTCTTCCTCGCCGCCCTCGGCGCGGCCCTCGCCGTGACGTCCCGGCTGCCGCTGTGGCCGCTGTGGGGCGCCTGCCTGTGGGTCGCCGAGGAGTGGGCGCGGGACCGCACGCCGTTCGGCGGATTCCCCTGGGGCAGGCTCGCGTTCGCCAACACCGGCTCGCCGTACACCCCGTTGGCCGCGCTCGGCGGCGCCCCGCTCGTCACCTTCGCCGTGGCCCTCACCGCCTCGCTCCTCGCCGCCTTCGCGCTCCCCGGCGTACGGGCCGCCGTCACCCGGTGGCGGAACCGGCGCACGGGCGGGGAGCGGGCCGGGACGGAGGCCGCCGGCACGCCCCGGGGGCTGCGCCGCCACGCGCCCGCCGCCGGCTCGCTGCTGCTGGCCGGCGTGGTGACCGTCGCCGGGTACGCGGTGCCGGTGCCGACGGACGCCGCGGACACCGCGCGGATCGCCGTGGTGCAGGGCAACGTCGAACAGCCCGGCATGGACTTCCTCGGCCGCCCGATGAAGATCCTCGACAACCACGTCGACGCGACGCTCGACCTCGCCGAGAAGGTGAAGCAGGGCAAGGAGGAGCAGCCCGAACTCGTCATCTGGCCGGAGAACGCCTCGGACCTCGACCCGTACCAGTGGCCCGAGGCCCGCGCCCGGATCGACCAGGCGGCCCGCGCCGTCGGCGTCCCCATCCTCGTCGGCGCGCTCGTCGACCACCCGACGAAGGAGGGGTACGTCGAGAACCAGGGCATCGTCTGGGACCCGAAGAAGGGCCCCGGCGACTCCTACACCAAGCAACACCCCGTTCCCTTCGGCGAGTACGTCCCCTTCCGCGACCAGCTGAGCAAGGTGATCACGCGGCTGGACCGGGTGCCCCGCGACTTCTGGCCCGGCGACGAGACCGGCGTCCTCCAGACCGGCCCGGCCCGCCTCGGCGACGTCATCTGCTTCGAGGTCGCCTACGACGAGATCCCCCGCGAGACCGTCAACGCCGGTGCCCGCGCCCTCGTCGTGCAGACCAACAACGCCACCTACGGCGAAACCGGCCAGCCCGAGCAGCAGTTGGTGATGTCCAAGCTGCGCGCGATCGAGCACGGCCGCGCCGTCGTCACCGCGGCGCCCAGCGGGATCAGCGCCGTCGTCAGCCCCGACGGGAAGGTGCTCCAGCGCACCGAGGAGTTCACCCGCGACGTCCTCACCGCCGAACTCCCCCTGCGGGACGAGAAGACACTCGCCGACCGCGTCGGGGCCGCACCGGAGTGGGTCCTCGCTATGGTGGGCGTCCTGTCCTGCGCGGGCGCCTGGATCGTCGGCCGGAAGCGGCGGTCCGAGGCCGCAGCGCGGGCGGGGCGGACGGCTGCGCCGGCAGCCGACGGCACACCGGGACGGCCCGCGGGGCAGGAGGGGCGGCAGAAATGACGGACGGTGGAGAACCGGGCGAGCGTGGCCCGCTCGGTACGACGCTGGTGATCATCCCGACGTACAACGAGGCGGACAACCTCAAGAACGTGGTGTCCAGGCTCCGTTCGGCCGTGCCGGACGCGCACGTCCTCGTCGCGGACGACAACAGCCCCGACGGCACGGGCAAGCTCGCGGACGAGCTCGCGGCCCGCGACGACAGCGTCCACGTCCTCCACCGCACCGCCAAGGAGGGCCTCGGCGCCGCCTACCTCGCGGGCTTCCGCTGGGGCATCGCGCGCGACTACGGCGTCCTCGTCGAGATGGACGCCGACGGCTCGCACCAGCCGGAGGAACTGCACCGGCTGCTGACCGCGCTCAAGGGCGCCGACCTCGTCCTCGGCTCCCGCTGGATCGCCGGCGGCCGGGTCGTCAACTGGCCCCGCACCCGCGAACTCCTCTCCCGCGGCGGCAGCACGTACTCCCGGCTGCTGCTGGACGTGCCGCTGCGGGACGTGACGGGCGGCTTCCGCGCCTTCCGCCGCGAGACGCTGGAGGGGCTCGGGATGGAGGACGTCGCCTCCCAGGGCTACTGCTTCCAGGTCGACCTGGCGCACCGCGCGGTACGCGCCGGGTACCGGGTCGTCGAGGTGCCCATCACCTTCGTCGAGCGGGAGCGCGGCAACTCCAAGATGAGCCGCGACATCGTCGCCGAGGCGCTGTGGCGGGTCACCGCCTGGGGAGTCGAGGGCCGGGTGAAGAAAATCCTGGGCCGCAGGCACACTTGAAGCATGAACTCGCGTGCACCGTACCCGCAGGAGCAGCCGCGTGAGCGGCCGGGACAGGACGGCGGGCCCGGCGGCCCGGGCAGTACGCCGGAAGGGCCCGGCGGCCGCCGTCGCCTGAGCGCCCGCGGTCTGATCCCGCTGGGGGTCGCGGCCTGGGCCCTGCTGGAGATCTGGCTGTTCACGCTGGTCGCGGAGGCGGCCGGCGGACTGACCGTGCTGCTGCTGATCGTCGCGGGCTTCGTCCTCGGCGCCGTGGCCATCAAGCGCGCCGGACGCCGGGCCTGGAGCAACCTGACCGACGCCGTGCAGAAGGCCCAGGCCCAGTCCCAGGGGAAGCCGGACGAGAGCGCGGGCGGCGAGCAGTCCCGCACGCGGGGCGGGAACGCGCTGGCCATGCTCGGCGGCCTGCTGATCATGGTGCCCGGGCTGGTCTCGGACGTCGCCGGGCTGCTGTGCCTCTTCCCGCCGACCGCCGCGCTGATGCGCCGCCTCACCCGCGGCTGGTTCGAGCGGCGCGGCGCCTTCGCGCCCGGCTCACTGGGCGACGCCTACCAGCAGGCGCGCACCGCCGAGGAACAGATGCGCATCCACCGGCCCGACGGCAAGGTCGTCGAGGGCGAGGTCATCGAGGGCTCGGTCGTACGCGAGGACGAACCGCCCCGCGGCTGAGGGGTGCCGACACGAAGACGGCGAGAGGGCCGGGGTCACTGATCGTGACCTTCGGCCCTCTCGCCGTGTCGCGCTCGGCGGAGTCCGCTCAGGCGGACTTCTTCTTGCTGTTGCCGTTGCCTTCGCGAGGGTGCACCGCGAGGTTCATGGTGCCGGAGCGGAGTACGGCCAGCCGCTCGGCCAGCACCTCCTCGAGCTCCTCTCGGGTGCGCCGCTCCATGAGCATGTCCCAGTGCGTACGCGCGGGCTTGCCCTTCTTCTCCTCCGGTCCCTCACCGTCGACGAGAAGTGCCTGTGCTCCGCACACCTTGCACTCCCACTCGGTGGGGATCTCGGCCTCTACCGAGAACGGCATCTCAAACTGATGTCCGTTCTGGCATGCGTACTCCACGGCCTGGCGGGGTGCCAGGTCGATTCCGCGGTCGGTCTCGTAGCTGGTCACCACGAGTCGCGTGCCGCGCAGAGCTCGCTCACTCATGAATTCGTGCCTCCCGGGCTGGTCGCCCACAGGACAGATGTCGCTGTCGTCGTCATCCGGTCAACGTCCGGTCGGCGGTGATGATTCCCGTGCTGGGACATGCGTCGCCCGTCGTGCCGCCGCTTCCTCGAATATGCGATACCCACCGGTGTCCGGATTGTCACATCTGACAGGGGATGTCACCCGGGGTTCACAAGCCCTGAGCGTGCAGTAACGGTCCATCCGGTGAGCCAAGGGCGTACACTACCGGGCTCGCCTGCCACCGTCTAAATCCGGCCCGGATCCGTGTTGCCCACCGCGGCCGCGGCCTTACGCACCGGCACCAGCCACAGCAGCAGGAACCCCAGCGCGAAGAACAGCACCAGGGAGAGGATCGCCACCCGGTAGCTGCCGGTCAGCTGGTACGCGAGGCCGAACAGCAGCGGGCCGAGCCAGCTGGTGCCCCGGTCGCTGATCTCGTACAGCGCGAAGTACTCGGCCTCCCGGCCGGCCGGGACGAGCTGGGAGAACAGCGAGCGGGACAGCGCCTGACTCCCGCCGAGCACCAGCCCGATCCCGCAGGCCAGCCCGAAGAACCAGGCCGGGACCCCGGCGGGCAGCGCGTACCCGGCGGCCACGGTGAGCGTCCAGGCGACGAGCGAGCCGAGGATCGTCCGCTTCGCCCCGTACCGTGCGGCCAGCCTGCCCATGAGCAGGGCGCCCGCGACGGCCAGGATCTGGACGAGCAGGACCGCCGCGATCAGCGTGGTCTGCCCGAGGCCCAGCTCCTCGGAGCCGAAGACGGACGCCTGGGTGATGACGGTCTGGATGCCGTCGTTGTAGAGCAGGTACGCGACCAGGAACAGCAGCGTCAGCGGGTAGCGCCGCAGGTCGCGCAAGGTCCCGGCGAGCTGGCGCCAGCCGCCGCGGGAACCGCCGGGGACGTGTGCCGCGGCCGGGCGGTCCCGGAGGCGGAGCAGCGGGACAAGTGCGAACACCGCCCACCACACGCCCGCCGAGGCGAGACAGATCCGGACCGCGGCCGACTCCGTCACGCCGAGCGTCTCGTGCCCGAGGAACAGCGCCAGGTTCACCAGCAGCACCAGCGCACCGGCCGCGTAGCCGTACGCCCAGCCGCGGGCCGAGACGGCGTCCCGTTCCCCGGGCTCGGCTATCTGCGGCAGGAAGGCGTTGTAGAGCACCATCGACACGGCGAGGGCGACGTTCGCGACGATCAGCAGCGCGCCGCCCAGCAGATAGCGGTCCCCGCCGAGGAAGAACATCCCGCAGGTCGCGGCAGCGCCCACGTACGCCGAGGCGCCCAGCAGCGGTTTCTTCCGGCCCGTGCGGTCGGCGACGGCCGCGGCCAGCGGCATCACCAGCACCGAGAGCAGCACCGAGGCCGACACCGCGTACGCGAAGAAGGAGCCGGCGCGGACCGGGAGGCCCAGCGGGTGGACGAAGCCGTCGGCGTCGGCGGCCGCCTTCGCGACCTCCGTCAGGTACGGGCCGAGGAACACCGTGAGGACGCTGGTCGAGAAGACCGAGACCGCCCAGTCGTAGAAGTACCAGCCGCGCTGTTCCCTGCGCCGCTCCTGTGTGCCGTCCCCCGCCTCGGTCGCGACCGCCGTCACCCCTGCCCCCTCGCTCCGCCGCCTGTCACGCACACCCTCGCGGCAGCGGTCAGCCGGGCCAGGCCCCCCGCTCGGTCAGCACCGCACGCAGTGTTCTTGTGTGATCGGTCATGATGCCATCCACCCCGAGGTCCAGAAGCGCCCGCATCCGCTCGCGGTCGTTGACCGTCCACACGTGCACCTGGAGCCCGCGGGCGTGCGCGGTCCGTACGAACGCGCGGTCCACCACCCGCACCCCCGCATGCCGTTCGGGGACCTGGACGCAGACCGCGTCGGCCCGTACCGCCGTCGGCAGCCGCCAGGAGCGCAGCCGCAGGCCCAGCACGCCGCGGGTGCCGAACGAGGTCGCCAGGCGCGGGCCCGCCAGCCGCTGGGCCCGGACGACGCGGCGCTCGTCGAAGGAGCCCACGCACACCCGGTGCCAGGCGTCCTGCTCCGCCAGCAGCTCCAGCAGCGGCGCGAGCGCGGCCTCGGTCTTGACGTCGATGTTCCAGCGGGCCCCGGGGAACTCGGCCAGCAACTCCCGCATCAGCGGCACCGGTTCACGGCCCGCGACCCGCGCCTGCCGCACCTCGGACCACGGCAGCGCGGCGATCCGCCCGGTGCCGTCGGTGACCCGGTCCAGCGTCGTGTCGTGGAACGCGACGAGCCGGCCGTCGGCCGTGACGTGCACGTCCGTCTCCAGGTACCGGTAGCCCAGGGCGACCGCCGAGGCGAAGGCCGCGCGGGTGTTCTCCAGTCCGCCGGCCGTGCCGCCCCGGTGGGCGAAGGCCAGCGGGGCCGGCCCCGCCAGGTACGGATGCCGGGAGCCTTCGGGTACGCCGGGCGCCGCCGGCCGGGTCACTCGTCTCACCGCCGCAGTATCGCCCGCGCCCGGCACCCGGCCGACGCCCGGGGGAGGCCCGGCCGTTTCTGGCGCCAATCGCACGGCCCGTGACACGCTGGACCCGAAGCAGCCAGGCCGATTCGCGCCGCGCCCCGTCGCGTCGACGGCCAATCCCGAAAGGTGGACCGCATGACGACGCCCGCCACGACGCGGTGGACCTCGGCGGTCGGCGCGCCGCAGCTCGCCCGGCTCCTCGCCTCCCAGCGCACCGCGCAGGACGAGCCCGGACGCCGCGTCCCCGCCTACCGCTCGCTCGCGGACGGCGTCCGGCTGCTCATCCACGAGGGCCGCGTCCCCGTCGCCACCCGCCTCCCCGCCGAACGCGAGCTCGCCGCCGCGCTCGGCGTCAGCCGCACCACCGTCGCCGCCGCCTTCGAGGCGCTCCGCGCCGACGGCTTCCTGGAGTCCCGGCGCGGCTCCGGCAGCTGGACGGCCGTCCCGGCCGGAGCCCCGGTGCCCACCCGCGGGCTCGAACCGCTGCCGCCCGAGGCCGCCGGGTCGATGATCGACCTCGGCTGCGCCGCGCTGCCCGCGCCCGAACCGCACCTCAGCGCCGCCTTCCGGGCCGCGCTCGGCGAACTCGCGCCGTACGCGCACACCCACGGCGACTACCCGGCGGGCATCCCCTCGCTGCGCGAGGCGCTCGCCGAGCGCTACACGGCGCGCGGGGTGCCGACGATGCCCGAGCAGATCATGGTCACCACCGGCGCGATGGGCGGCGTCGCCGCGCTGTCCCGGCTCATCGCCCCCCGCGGCGAACGCGTCGCCGTCGACCACCCCAGCTACGCCAACGTCCTCCAGCTGCTGCGGGATTCGGGCGCCCGCCTCGTCCCCGTCCCGCTCGCCGACGAGCTCGCGGGCTGGGACCTGCCGGTGTGGCGCCGGGTGCTGCGGGACAGCGCCCCGCGCATGGCCTACGTCGTCCCCGACTTCCACAACCCCACCGGCTCGCTCGCCACGGACGAGCAGCGCCGCGATCTGGTCGCCGCGGCCCGCGCGGCCGGCACCGTCCTCGTCGCCGACGAGTCGATGGCCGACCTCGCCTTCGACGAGGGGCCCGGCGGCCGGCTCCCGTGCCCACTGGCCACCTTCGACCCGGGCGGGTCCAGCGTCATCACCGTCGGCACCGTCAGCAAGTCGGTCTGGGCCGGGCTGCGGATCGGCTGGGTGCGGGCCGCGCCGGACATCGTCCGCAGCCTCGTCGCCGCCCGCGCGTACGCCGACCTCGGCAGCCCCGTCCTCGAACAGCTCGCCGTCGCGCACCTGATGACGGGGGACGGCTGGGAGCCCGCCGTCGGCCAGCTCCGCGACCGGGCGCGCGGCAACCGGGACGCGCTCGTCGCCGCCGTCCGCGAGCTGCTGCCCGACTGGGAGTTCACCGTGCCCCGCGGCGGGCTCACCCTCTGGGCCCGCACCGGCGGGCTCTCCGGCTCGCGCATCGCGGAGGCGGGGGAGCGGCTCGGGGTGCGGGTGCCGTCCGGCCCGCGCTTCGGCATCGACGGCGCCTTCGAGGGGTACGTCCGGCTGCCCTTCACCATCGGCGAACCGCTCGCCCGCGAGGCCGCCGCCCGCCTGGCCGCCGCCGCCGACCTCGTCCGCACCGGCGCGGTCTCCGGCGCCGACGTCCCGCGCTCCTACGTCGCCTGACGCGCCGCTACGTCACCCGGGCCTGCGCCGAGATCCGGTGCCCGGCCCGCGCCGCCTCCTCGTACGCCCCGGACTCCGGCTCCTCCTCCTGGTACGCGTCCGGCTCCTCGCGGGGGCCGGGACGGTCGTGCGCGTGCTCCTCGTACGGGTCCTGCTCCGTGGCCAAGTCCTCGGCGGACGCGGGGACTTCGGGGGAGGAGCGGTCCGGGAGCAGGTCCAGGACCGCCTCCCGGGCGGCCTCGCCGGCGGTCTCGTCGTACGGGTCCGGGGTCGCCGGGACCTGGAGGCGGAGCACCTCGCCGGGGCCGAGCCGGGCGAAGCCGCGGCCGGGAGGCGCGTCGGCCGGGAGCGCCGAACCGGGAGCCTCGCCGAGCACGGCCCGGGCCTCCTCCCGCGGGACCCGGCCGAGCACCACCCGCGCCCGGGTGTACGCGCGGACGGCCTGGCCCAGCCCGTCCAGCCCGTCGGACTGTTCGGCCACCGCCACCGTCACGTTCGCCGCGCGCCCGTGCCGCATCGGGACCTGGAGCAGGCTCTGCGGGTCCCGCCGCCCCTCCGCCTCCGCGAGGTGGCTGAGCACGGACGGCCGGTCGATCACCAGCCACAGCGGGCGCCGCGCGTCGTCCGGCACCGGCCTGCCGTCCTGCCGGGCCCGGCTCGCCGTCAGCAGCCGCCGCTCGGTCTCGTGCACCGCCCACTCCAGCGCCGACACCGCGCCCGCCAGCGAGGACTCCACCGACAAAACCCCGCCGCGCCCGGCCAGGCAGGCGAACTCACCGGCGCCGCCGCCGTCCACGATCACCACGTCCCCGTGCCGCAGCGCCTGCAGCACCACCGAGCGGAGCAGGGAACTCGTCCCCGCGCCCGGGGCGCCCACGGCCAGCAGGTGCGGTTCCGTCGAGCGGGTGCCGGTGCGCCAGACCACCGGCGGCACGTCACGGGTGCCGTCCTCGTCCAGCACGGGCAGGGTGCGGCGGACGGCGTCCGCGTCGGTGAAGCCCAGCACGATCTCGCCGGGACCGGTCACGAAGCGCTGCGCGGCCAGACCGGCGGGGAGCGGCTCGGGGACGGCCATCTCCAGCCGGTTCCGCTCCTCGTCCCAGCGGAAGCGGTACTCGCGCTCCCGGCCGCACTTCGCGCGGAGCAGCCGCTCCACGCGCTGCCGTTCGTCGGCCTCGCCGTCGCGGAAGTGCGCCGGGTAGCGCAGCAGCAGCCGCTCCACCCGGCCCGTGTCCGTGAACGCGAACTCCTCGACCGCCCGCTCCCAGTCGCCGCCCGGCGCGTACAGCGGGTGCGGATGCGGGTCCTCGGGCACGGCGAAGTACGGCACCAGCGCCTCGTACACGCCCTGGAGCCGGGCCAGTTCGTCCTCGCCGGGGCCCTCGTCCTCCGGCCGCTCGCGGGTGCCGCGCCCGTGCCAGGCGGCGGCCGCGACCACGCCGAGCACCGCCATCGTCGGCCCGTACGGCATCAGGCACACCACGATCACGGCCGTCGCGGCGAGGAACAGCACGGGACCGCGCCGCTCCTGCGGGGTACGTGACCACCAGCGCCTCGCCGCCAACAGCAAGCGCCCCAGGCCGCGGCCCAGGGCGATCAGCGGGTGCAGGACGTCCAGCGCGCCGTCGGCACCGGTCCGTACGGCGTCCCGTCCGCGGGCGAGCGCGTGCGAAGCGCCGTTGCGCGGGCGGGGCAGCGCCCAACGTGTCACCAGGTCCTCCTCGGAAAGCGGAACCGCTGTGCGGGGGTCAGAACTTGAGGCCGCCGAGCAGGCTGGCGAGGCTCTCCCCGCCCGCCTTGATGCTGGGCGCGATGGCGGTGCCCGCGAGGTAGAAGCCGAACAGCGCGCAGATGATCGCGTGCGAGGGCTTGAGCCCGTCCTTGCGGAAGAAGAGGAAGACGATCACGCCGAGCAGGACGACGCCGGAGACGGAGAGGATCACGGGGTACTCCTGATGTAGGGGACGGTCACCATGAGCTCTCTCAGCTTCACAGAAAGTACGTATGGCGGGAAACTGCCACATGGGTGCAGTACGCCGGACGTGGCACCGGCCGCCGCGGGGGTGCGGCAGCCGGTGCCGGAGGGCGGACCGGGGTCCTGGCTACGCCAGCGAGCGGCCGCTCTGCTTGGCGCCGCTCTCCTCTTCCTCCTCGTCGTCCGAGCCCTCCAGGTAGACGTCGGTGACCTGGATGTTGACCTCGACGACCTCCAGGCCGGTGGTCCGCTCCACGGTGCGGATGATGTTGTCCCGCACGCTCTGGGCGACCTTGTGGATGGCCTCGCCGTAGTCGACCTTGATGCTCAGATCGACCGCGGCCTGGGTCTGGCCCACCTCGACGGAGACGCCCTGGGTCACGTCCGTGCCGCCGCCGACCCGTCGGCGGACCGCGCCCATCATCTGGGAGGCCGTGCCGCCCAGCGCGTGCACGCCCTTCACCTCGCGGGCCGCGATACCGGCGGTCTTGGCGACCACGGTGTCGGAGATGGTCGTCGTACCGCGCTCGCCCGCGGTCGTGTTGCTGTCGGCCATGGTGCTCTACCTCCGGAGGGAGCTGACGTTCTCGCAGCGGCTTTCGGCAGCGGTTCTCGGCTGACGTCCGGCTGACGCACCTCCCATCGTGTGCCCGCACCCGGCCGGTCGCTTCCCGGAGCCAGGACCCCGCCCCGCCCGCGCGGCGACGGGCCCGGGGGGCGGGTACGGCATCCGGGTGAACGGGGACGGGGCGCGGGCCGGGCCGCCGGGCCGCAATGTGCCCGTAACCCCGGGGCCGTCGACGGGACAAACGGGGCGTCTAGCGTCGGCCGTACGCAGACGCCGCCGGCCGGTGCCGCCCGTCGGCCCGCCACCGCGCCGCCCGGAGGAGGCCCGTGCCCCGCACGTCAGCCCGCACCGCACCCGACCCGACGTCCCGCCCCGCCCCCGCCTGGCTCCTGCATCCGCTGCGCTGGCAGCGGGCGCCCGTGCCCTGGGCCGCCGTCGGGCGCGGGGCGCTCGGCGCGGGCCCGCTGCTCGCCCTCGCGCTCGCCACCGGGCACCCGGCCGCCGGCGTGCTCGCCGGACTCGGCGCGATGCTCGCCGGGGTCAACGACCGTCCCGGGACGCGGCGGCGCGGGCTCGTGCACATCGGGCTGCCCGCGCTCGCGGGCACCGCCGGTATCTGCGCCGGTTCGCTGCTGAACGCGCCCGGGCTCCCGTCCTGGTGGGCCGTGCCCGTGCTGTTCGCGCTCGGGCTGTTCTCCGGCGCGGTCAGCGCCACCACGCCGGTCTCCTCGGCGGCGGCCATGCAACTGCTGGTCACCACGACCGTCGGGGCCGGGATGCCGCTGCCCGGGGCCGCCTGGTTCAAGGCGCTGTGCTTCCTCGGCGGCGCCTGCTGGCTGCTCGCGCTGCGCCTCGTCCTCCGGCCGCCCCGGCCCTCCGGCGGGGCGCTGCCCGGTGAACGGGCCGCGCTGGCCGAGGTGTTCACCGCGCTCGCCGACGCGCTCGACGCCGTCGGCCGCCCCGGGGCCGAGGCGGCGCGCCGCCGCCTGACCGGCGCGCTCGACCGCGCCGACGAGGCGCTGCGGCTGACCCGGCTGCTGCGCCCCGTCCGCCGGGCCGGGCCCGCCGAGCTGCTGTTCGCCGAGCGGCTCGCGGCGGCGACGGCGCTGTGCGAGGCCTCCGTCGCGCTGCTGCGGGAGGGCCGGGTGCTCCCGTCCCGGGTCGCCGACGGGCCGCGCCGGCTGGCCCGCGCCGTACGCGAGGGGCGGCGTCCGGGGCCGCTGCCCGCGCCGGTCGCCGGGACGGCGGCCAGCCGCCACTTCGACCGCACGCTGCTGGAGGCCGCCGTCGTCTTCGGCCGGAGCCGCCCGGCCGGGGACGGCGCCGACCCGCACGCGGTGCCCTCCCCGCGGCACCCGGCGCTGCGTCACCGCAGGACCGCGCTCGGCCCGGCCGGTCTGGAGTACGGGCTGCGGGTGGCCGTCTGCGTCTCGGCCAGCGCGGCCGTCGCGCTGACGCTGGGCTCGGAGCACTGGTTCTGGCTGCCCGTCACGGCGGCCTTCCTGGTGAAACCGGACCTGGGCCCGCTGTTCTCCCGGGTGGTCAACCGCTTCGCGGGGACGGCCGCCGGAGTGCTCGTCTTCGCCGGGCTGGGCACGGTCGCGGACGGGGTCCTGCCTTCCGGCGTGGGCTGGCCGGTGCCGGTGGTCGCCGTCGCGGGGGCGCTGATCCCGGTGGCGACGCGGCACTTCGCGTTCCAGACCGGCGTCGTCACCGTCCTGGTGCTGGCGCTGCTGCACACCGTCGGCGACACCGGTGCGGCCGGGCCGCGGCTCACGCACACCGCCGTCGCCTGCGCCCTCGTGCTGCTGGCCGGGCACCTGCCGTTCCTGGTGGCCCCGCACGCCCGGCCCCGCCAGCGGCTGGCCGCGGCCCTGCACCGCACCCGCGCCTATGTCGCGCACGTGCTGGCGGACCCGGCCGGTGAACCCGGCGAGGCCGAGCGGCGGGCGCTGCGGCGGGCCGCGTACCGGGCGCTCGGGGAGGCGCGGGCCGCGGC
>NZ_JAASAH010000010.1 GCF_012726235.1 Streptomyces sp. HNM0574 | reverse complement strand
GCGGCGCCCTGGCGGCGGCCGGAATCCTCGCGCCGCCGGGCGCCGGGGCGCCCGAGGCGAGACGGCTCCCCAGCGCGGCGCCCGGCACGCCCCTCGCCCCGCCCGAGCGGGCGGACCCCGCGCACAGCCGCCCGCCCGGCTCGGTGACGGGCCGGTACGGCGGGCCCGAGGGCCGGCACCCGGCGGCCGCGGCGGCCCGGCCGACCGGCGTTCCCGCGCGCACGCCCGGAACGGGACCGTCCCGCCCGGCGGCCGTCCCGCGTACCGGCGAGAGCCCCGGAAACCGGGAGGCCCGCCCCCGCCCCGCGCCCTCCCGGACGCTGCTCAGCGCGGGCTCACAGGGCGCGGACGTCACGGACCTCCAGCGGCGGCTGAACCGGGTGCTGCGGCGCACGATCGCCGCCGACGGGCTCTTCGACGCCGAGACCCGGCGCGCGGTCGCCCGCTACCAGCGCGCCCACGGGATCACCCGGGACGGCGACGGCATCTACGGCGAGGCCACCCGGCGCGCCCTGGAGGCGGCCACAGCGGCCAGGGCGGCACGCTGATCCGGCCGGCCGCCACGCACCGCACGGGAGCGCCGGGCCGGCCTCACGCTCACGGTGCGACGGCCTCGTACAGGCTGAATCCCGCGAGGGCGATCATGAGTCCTGCCGCGACCTTGGTGATCAGCTTGAGCGGGACGAACTTCATGAGCGTCCGCCCGCCGACGATGCCGAGTCCGGCGACCGCCCAGAGCGCCAGCACGGCGCCGAGGCCCACGGAGAGCGGGTCGTCGTAGCGGGCGGCGAGGTTCGCGGTCATGATCTGCGTCAGGTCGCCGAACTCCGCGACCAGGATGAGCATGAAGCCGCTTCCGGCCACCTTCCAGAACGACTGGTCGGCGGGCGAGGCGACCTCCTCGTCGTCCCCGTCGTCCTTCTTGAACAGCAGCACGGCGGCGCCGATCAGGAACATGACGCCGACGATGCCCTGGACGAGCCGGTGCGGCAGGAGGGTCAGCACGCTGCCGGCGGCGACGGCGAGCGCGACGTGCACGACGAACGCGGCGGCCACCCCGGCGAAGACGTAGCTCGCGCGGTAGCGGGTGCCGAGCATGAGCCCGGCCAGTGCGGTCTTGTCGGGCAGTTCGGCGAGGAAGACCACGCCGAAGACGACGGCGAGGACGGTGATGCTGATCACGAAGGTCCCTCATCGGGTCGGGCTGCCGCACCGTCGCTGGACACACTTCGGCACGGCAGCGTCGTAAACATACGGACACTGCGGCCGAAGGTCTCGCTGGCGGTGCTCGGAGGACGGCGGGCGGCCGCCCGCGGCGGTCCGTGCCTGTCCGGTGAGCCTCGCTCCGGGCGCCGGGGCAGTCGCGCTGCCCAGTGTGTCGACGGTCCGGCGAAGAGCTACTCCCCTTCTGACTCGGTCGACTCTACGCGATGCAGCAGACCCCGGGCGACGAGTTCGAGCACCACTGCGACCGAGGTCACCTGCACCGCCATCAGCGCCACCAGCACGAACAGCTGCACCGCCCCGGCCAGCAGCGGGGAGGCCCCGCCGAGCAGCATCCCGACGAACGCGCCGGGCAGCGTGACGAGCCCGACGGTCCGCGTCTGGTCCAGGCCGGGCACCAGGGCGCCGGCCGCCGCCGTCCTGGCGACCTCCAGCCGCGCCTCCCGGGGCAGGAGCCCCAGCGCCATGCCGGCCTCCACCTCACCGTTCCGCACCGTCAGCTCCTCCAGCGCGCGCCGCCCGGCCAGCACGGTCGCGGTGAGCGCGCCCCCGGTGAGGATTCCGGCGACGGGGATGAGCGCGACCCCGCGCAGCGGCACCAGCCCGGTGAGCAGCAGCAGGCTCACGACGGGGACGACGGCGGCGGTCACCGGGAGCGCGGCCCACCACCAGGTGCGGTTGGCGGTGATGCGCCGTCCGGCCGTCCTGACCGCGACGGCGAGCATCAGCAGGACGAACGCCAGCAGCGTCGGCAGCGCGCCCGTCACCCAGCCGATCACGAAGGAGACGGCGGCGAGTTGGAGGGCCGCACGCAGTCCGGCGGTGAGCATCGCCCGCGCGTAGGGGCGTCCGTCGTCCTGGGTCAGACGGGCGAACGAGGCGAGTGTGACGGCCACGAGCAACAGCGCCACCAGGACGGCCCCGAGGACCGGAGTGACGGGCAGGAGGGAGTCAGCGGCCAACACCGGGGTTGACCCTATAGGGGGTCAGGAGGCATGCGGGTGAGGCGGGTTGGGGATTCTTTGCTGTGTCCGCCTCGCGGGGTCCCGCGGCGGACACAGCACGTCGGACGCCGCGTGACGGACCGGCGGGGCGACCGGAATCAGCTGACGGAGCACCAGAGGCTTGAAGTGACGTGCACATGTCGCCACCCTGTTACCTGCCCACCGCCGGAGCGAAACCCGGCACGGGCAGCATGAGACACCACCTCTCAACATCCCCCCACACCAAGGGAGTTCGTATGCCGCGCATACGCCAGAGGCTCTACGCGCGTCGACGCAGGTCGGCCGTCTTCACCGCATTCGCCGCGCTCTGCGCCGGCCTCCTGCTGTTCGTCACCGGCGGCTCGGCCCAGGCCGAACCGCCCGCCCCGCCGAGCGCCGAAGAGGCGACGAAGATGCTCGACGGGCTGACCGAGAAGGAGGAGGGCTCCTCCGACGGCTACGACCGCGACAAGTTCCCGCACTGGATCGACCAGGGCGACGGCTGCAACACCCGCGAGGCCGTCCTCAAGCGGGACGGCGAGGGCGTCGAGACCGGCTCGGACTGCTACCCGACGAGCGGCACCTGGACCAGCCCCTACGACGGCGGGAAGTGGACGGAGCCGGGCGACGTGGACATCGACCACGTCGTGCCGCTCGCCGAGGCGTGGCGCTCCGGCGCCAGCGAGTGGACCCAGGACAAGCGCCAGGCGCTGGCCAACGACCTGGAGACCTCGCAGCTGCTGGCCGTCACCGACAACGTCAACCAGGAGAAGGGCGACAAGGACCCGGCCTCCTGGATGCCGTCGAAGACGGACTACCACTGCGAGTACGCGCGGATCTGGATCTGGGCGAAGGACGCGCACGGTCTGACCGTCGACGCGGACGAGAAGGCCGCGCTCACCAAGGCGCTCGGCACCTGCTGAACCGGTTTCCCCGCGCGGCCGTCCGTCCACCACGCGTAGTGGAGGGCCACTTCCCGTGGCCGGAAAACCGCTGCTCGTGACCGGAAAGCCGGGCCGGAAACTCGCCGGTCCCCTCCGTCGTTCCGTAGCGTGCGGGGCGACGGAGGAGGGACCTGCACATGACTGCGTTGCGCCTGGGGCCGCTGCTGCGGTACGTCGACGAGGACACGGCGACCGTCTGGGTCGAGACCGACGGGCCGGCCGAGGCGGAGGTGCGCTGCACGGAGGGCACCGCCGGCGGCAGCGCCCGTACCTGGCAGATCTGCGGACACCACTACGCGCTGATCACCGTCGTCGGCCTGGAGCCCGGCAGCGAGACGCCGTACGAGCTGCTGCTCGACGGCGAGCGGGTGTGGCCGCTGCCCGGCTCCCCCTTCCCCCCGAGCACCATCCGGACGCCCGTCCCCGACACCACGGACGTCACGCTCGCCTTCGGCTCCTGCCGCTGGGCCTCCCGCCCGGCGCACAGCTCGCACGACCCCGTCGGCCCCGACGCGCTCGACGCCCTCGCCCAGCAGGCCCTCGCGGGCGGCCCGCGCCCGGACGTCCTGCTGCTCCTGGGGGACCAGGTGTACGCAGACGAGACCTCGGAGAAGGTCCGCTCCCGGCTGGCCAGGCGCCGCGATCTGGCGGAGCCGCCGTGGGACCAGGTGGCCGACTTCGAGGAGTACACCGAGCTCTACGACGAGTCGTGGCTCGATCCGGAGGTCCGCTGGCTGCTCTCCACGGTGCCCAGCTGCATGATCTTCGACGATCACGACGTCATAGACGACTGGAACACCAGTGAGGCCTGGCAGCGCGACATCCGCGCCACCTCCTGGTGGCGGGACCGCATCCTCGGCGGGCTCAGCTCGTACTGGGTCTACCAGCACCTGGGCAACCTCTCCCCCGGCACCCTGGCCGAGGACCCGCTGTTCGCGGCGATACGCGAGGCGGAGGACGGCACCAAGCTGCTGTACGACTTCGTCGCCCGCGCCGAGGACGACCCGCGCACCGTCCGCTGGAGCTACCGCCGGGACTTCGGCAGGGTGCGGCTGCTGATGGCCGACACCCGGGGCGCGCGCCGGCTGGCCGAGCAGGAGCGCGGGATGCTCCGGGACAGCGAGATGGCGTGGCTGCGCGAACAGGCCCTGGACGGCGGCCGGGACGGCTTCGACCACCTGCTCATCGGCACCTCGCTGCCCTGGCTGCTCCCGCCCGCCATCCACGACGCGGAGACGTGGAACGCGGCACTGTGCGCGGGCGCGCGGGGCGACCGCCTCGCGCGCCTGGGCGAACGCGTGCGCCGGGCCGCCGATCTGGAGCACTGGTCGGCGTTCCCGCGCTCCTTCCGCGAACTGTCCGCACTGGTCGAGGAGGTGGCCTCGGGCGACGCGGCGCCGGCGACGGTGTGCGTGCTCTCGGGGGACGTGCACCACGCGTACGTCGCCGAGCCGGAGTTCACCGGACGGGTCTCCTCCCGGGTGCTGCAACTGACCTGCTCCCCCATGCACAACAGCATTCCGGCCTTCATGCGCGCCGGGTTCCGGTTCGGCTGGAGCGGTGCGGGGCGCGTGCTGGGCACGTTGCTGGCCTGGCACGGCAGGACCGGCCGCCGTCCGTTCACCTGGCGCCGCACCGGTGGCCCGTGGTTCGGCAACCAGCTGATGACGCTGAGCCTCCGCGACCGCTCCGCGCACCTGGCCCTCGACCAGGCCAGGCCCTCCGAGGGGAGCGGCCCCGCCGAGGTCCGGGACGCCCTCCCGCCGAGCTCCGCCACCGGCAGCGCCTCGGGCGCCACGGCGCTCGCGCACCGCTCCCGGCTGCACCGGGTGCTGGACCGGACGCTGAGCTCCGGAACGGGCCCGCCCGCGGGGCCGGGTGAGCAATCCCACACCGGGGGCTGACGCTCGGAAACGGCGTTCCCGGGCGGCATGATGGGCGGCTCACGGCCTCGCGCGACACCTTCCCCGGGAGAGAGAAAACGTGGCACAGCACCACGCCATAGCCGTCGTCGGTTCCGGACCGCGCGGGGCGAGCCTGGTGGAGAGAGTCTGTGCCTCGGCTCCCCGACTGCTGCCCCCGGGCGACCGGTTGACCCTCCACGTCGTCGACCCCTCCCCGCCCGGCGCGGGGCGCGTGTGGCGTACGGGGCAGCCGGAGCGGCTGCTGATGAACACGGTGGCGTCCCAGGTCACCCTCTTCACCGACGACAGCGTCGAGATGGAGGGCCCCGTACGTCCGGGGCCGAGCCTGCACGAGTGGCACGAGCGGACGGCTTCCGGGGCGCTCGGGCCCGACGACTATCCGAGCCGGACGCTCTACGGCCGTTATCTGGAATGGGTGTTCGCCGAAACCGTCCGCACCGCGCCGCACGGGGTGACCGTCACGGTGCACCCGGCACGCGCGGTCCGCCTGGCCGACGAGACGGGCGCGGAGCACGCCCGCGCCGGCGCGCCCCTCCAGACCCTCGAACTCTCCGACGGCACCCGCCTGACCGGCCTCTCCGCCGTCCTCCTCGCCCAGGGCCACCTGCCCACCAAACCGGACGCCACCGAACGGCGGCTGGCCGCGTACGCGCGCGAGCGCGGGCTGCGTTACCTGCCGCCCGCCAACCCGGCGGACGTCACCGCCGCACTGGACGCGCTGGCCCCCGGCCGTCCCGTGCTGCTGCGCGGTCTGGGGCTCAACTTCTTCGACCACATGGCCCTGTTGACGACCGGACGCGGCGGCCGCTTCGTCCGCGAGGACGCGTCCGGGCTGCGGTACGTCCCCTCGGGCCGCGAGCCGCGGCTCCTCGCGGGTTCGCGGCGCGGCGTCCCGTACCACGCGCGCGGTGACAACGAGAAGGGCGCGCACGGGCGGCACACCCCGCTGCTGCTCACGCCCGAGGTGATCGCGGACTTCCGGCGGCGCGCCGGGGCCGGTGACCCGCCGGACTTCCTCCGTGACGTGTGGCCGCTGGTCGCGAAGGAGGTCGAAACCGTGCACTACGCGGCACGGTTGGCGGACCCGGAACAGCGCGCCGCCTTCCGCGCGCGCTTCCCGCGTACCGCGCACGGCGGCGCCGAAGAGGCTGCGGTGCTCGACGCGTTCGGCTTCGCGCGCACGGAGCGCTGGGACTGGGACGCGCTGGCGACGCCCTGCCGCCCGGCCCGGGGCGCGCACGGGGCCCCGGACGACGGGGAGTTCGCCTCCCCCGAGGCGTTCCGCGCGTGGCTGCTCGGGGTGCTGCGCCGGGACGTGGCGCAGGCGCGGTGCGGCAACGTCAGCAGTCCGGTGAAGGCGGCCCTCGACGTCCTGCGGGACCTGCGCAACGAACTGCGCGGGATAGTGGACCACGGCGGGCTGCGCGGCACTTCGCGCCGCGACCACCTGGACCGCTGGTACACGCCGCTCAACGCGTTCCTCTCCATCGGCCCGCCGCGCCGCCGCGTCGAGGAGATGGCCGCGCTGATGGAGGCGGGCGTCCTGGACGTCGTCGGGCCGCGGCTGGAGGTGGAGCCGGGCCCGGACGGGTTCACGGCGCACTCCCCGCTGGTGCCCGGATCGCGCGTCACGGCGCACGCGCTGATCGAGGCCCGGCTGCCGGAGCCCTCCCTCCGCCGCACCGCCGACCCGCTGCTCCGCGCGCTGCTGGAGTCCGGCGGCTGCCGCCCGCACACGGCCGACGGCTACGAGACGGACGGACTCGACGTCACCCCGCGCCCGTTCCACCTCGTCGACGCACAGGGGCGGGCCCACGCACGCCGGTTCGCGGTGGGGGTGCCGACGGAGGGCGTCCACTGGGTCACGGCCGCGGGCGCCCGTCCCGGCGTCAACTCCGTGACGCTGACCGACACGGACGCCGTGGCCCGCGCGGCGCTCCGCGCCTGCGTTCCCGGGAGTTCGGTGCGGGCGGGAACACCGGAGGGAGCGCGGACGGAGCGTCAACCGGCGCCGCGAGCGGGGCAGTCGGCGGCGGAGAGCGGGAAGGTGCAGACCGCAGCAAAGATTGAACTCACAAGTGTAGTGAGGTAATCCTTAACGTGCGGCGCTCTGGTCCCCCACTTCAGAAGGAGCACGCATGCCCGATGCGGTCAACTCCCCTGTCCCCGCAGCACCGTTCACCCGCGCCACCCAGCCGTACGCCCTGGCCGCGTACCGCGTCGTGATCGGCGGGCTCTTCGCCTGCCACGGCTTCTCCTCGCTCTTCGGCGTCCCCGGCAGCCCGCACGGAACGGCCCCCCAGCTCGTCTGGCCCGGCTGGTACGCGGCCGTCATCCAGCTCGTCTGCGGCGGTCTCGTACTGCTCGGACTCGGCACCCGCGGGGCCGCGTTCCTCGCCTCCGGCTCGATGGCGTACGCGTACTTCGTCGGGCACCAGTCCGAGGGGCTCTGGCCGCTGCAGAACGGCGGCGAGCCCGCCGCGCTCTTCTGCTGGGCCTTCTTCCTGCTGATCTTCACCGGCGCCGGCGCGCTCTCCGTCGACCGCCTCATCTCCCGCGGCCGCGGCGGTGAGGAGTACGGCGCCCCCGCCGACGGACGCCACCGCAGCCGCCCCCGCGACGGCCACCCCGTCCGCGCCTGAGGCACACGACGGCGGGCGGGGCGGGGGCCACTCGCCCCCACCCCGCCCGCCGGTCACCCGCTCACCTGCCGAACGGCACCGAGAAGCAGGCCAGCCGGTCCCCCGCGACGCCCGCCTCACCGTGCCCGGTGTGCGTGGCGTGCTCGTGGATCACCACGGAACGCGCCCCGCCCTTGCGGAAGTTCCAGTCGTTCCCGGACTTCGCCGAGGCGCGGCCCTTCGCGTCCGTCGACATGTCGAGCCAGACCTCGTTCCTGGGGTTCGCGTACGCGGGGTCCTTCGAGGGCTGCACCGGGTCCTTCCGGTTCTGGTAGTGCGGCCCCGAGGAGTCCGGCACGTCAGCGCAGGGCTTGGTGTGCACATGGGCGCCGAACGTACGGTTCGGCTCCAGGCCGCTCACCTTGACCGCCACCTTCGTCCGGCCGGCCTCGGAGCGCTGCGCGACGGCGATCCGCGCGCCCTCGGGAACGGCGCGGGTGTCGTACGTCACCGCGGGCGGGGTGGCGCCCGCGCCGGGGCGCGCGAACTTGCCGTGCGCCGTCAGCCAGAAGGTGTCGCCCTTCGTCCCGGAGCGCACGTCACCGCCCTCCCCCGCGTGCGCCGAGCCGGTCACGGGCGCGCCCGTGCCGCCGCCTCCCGGGCCCGCCGCGTGCGGGGACTGCGCCCCGGCCACGCCCGGGCCGACCGTCACCGTCGCGGCCGCCGCCATCGCCGCCACCGCGGCGGCCACCGCGGTCGCTTTCCCTGCTGCCATCTCGTCTCCTTCTCACGCTCCGGATGGTGCCGCGCCCGCCGCCTCGCGGAACCGGGCCTCCCTCCGGGACGGAGAGACGAAATCCGTGGCCCCGGTCACGACGGGTGGCTCACTCCGGACCCCGTCCCGGGGCACTGTCCGTCAACGACGCCGGCCGGTGCCTCGGCACGGGCCGGGCGGGCGTCAGCGGTGCATCCGTATCGCGTAAGCCCCTGAGACCGACACCACCCGCGCCCGGCGCGTCCGGGTGAGCACCCCGGGCGTACGCTGTACGGCGGCAAGTGGCGCTGAAGCGCCGCGCAGGATCTCGGGGGCGTGGAGGAACGGGGTCGACGTGCTCGAAACCCTCGGGACGGTGACAGGGTCCCCGTGGATCTTCGGCATCATCGCCGCGTCCGTCGTCCTCGACGTCTTCCTCCCGCTGCTGCCCAGCGGCGTCCTCGTCATCACCGCCGCGACCGCCGTGGCCGGGACCACGGCGGCGGACGCGGCCGACCTCCCGTCCCGCGCCGGACGCGCGGCCGAGGCCCACCATCTCGCCGGCCCCGTCGGCATGCTCGCGCTCGTGCTGTGCGCCACGGCCGCCTCCGTCCTCGGTGACGTCGTCGCCTACCGGCTGGCCCGGCGCGGCGGCGACCGCTTCGGCCGCGCCATCTCCCGCTCCCGCAGGCTGAGTACGGCCCAGCAGCGCCTCGGCCAGGCGCTCACGCGCGGCGGCGGCGTGCTCGTCGTCCTGGCCCGCTTCGCTCCGGCCGGACGGTCCGTCGTCAGCCTCATGGCGGGGACGGCGCACCGGCGCGCGAAGGAGTTCGTGCCGTGGTCCGCGCTCGCGGGCCTGGCCTGGGCGGCGTACAGCGTGAGCCTGGGCTACTTCGGCAGCCGCTGGCTCGGCGCCTCCTGGCTCGGGACGGCCGTCTCGGTGCTCGCCCTCGTCGTCGCCGGTTCGGTGGCCGCGTACTTCCTGCGCCGGACGCCGGCGCCGGAGCCCGCCGGCCTCACGGACGCGCCCGAGAGCGTCCCGCCCGTCGTCCCCGCCGAGCTGCCCGCGCCGCGTCCCGCGCCCTGACGCCCGCTCCGGGAGTCGGACAAGGTGGCCCGATCGGGCTGTTTTCGCCCGGTTCGCCGTCCGTCGCGTGCCCCTCGGGGGCCGGTTCCGGTTTGCCGTGTGCCGTCATCCGCACACGACACCCCGCGAGGTACCCCATGCGCGCCACCGCCGGAACCCTGCTCGTCGGAGCAGCCGCCTGCCTGACCGCCGTCGTCGCCAACCCCGCACACGCCGACGGGGACAGCAGCGCGATCCTCAAGGACGACCGGATCACCGCCCCCGACGCCGACGCGCTCCACGAGACGGGACAGGGCGTCGGCTACTTCCTCAAGGCACTCTCCAGCACGGCGGCGGCCGCCCAGCAGTCCGAGTGACCCACGGCCCCAAGTGACGCCTGCCGTACCGCCGTCGGCCGTTCCGGCGGCGGGCGGTCAGCGGCCGGACGGTGCGGTGCCGAGGCGCCGTTCCGGATGGAGCACCAGTTCCGCGGGGCGCTGCGCCAGCCAGCCGGACCGCCGGTGCGCGGGCGCCTCCGTCCGTACGTGGCGGAAGCCCTGCCCCAGGTAGTACTCCTGCAGCGCGGTGTTGGACCGCCAGCAGTCGAGACGCACCCAGCCGAGGCCCGCGCGGCGAGCGGCCAGTCCCGCCCAGTCGAGGACCCGCCCGCCCAGCCCGGCACCGGCGAACGCGCGGGCGGTGATCAGCTTGGCGACGTACACCGCGTCCCCCGGCCGGTCGTCCTCGCACCAGAAGTCCGGGTCGGCCGGCGCGAGCGTCACCGTCGCGGCGACGGCGCCCGCCCCGTCCCGCACCAGCCAGGTACGCCCCTGCTCCACGTCGGCGCGCCACTTGGCCAGCGCGCGGTCGCGGAAGCCCGGCGCGCGCCACTGGTCGATCCCCGCGCTCGCCAGCCACGCCTCCGCCTCGGCCCGCAGCGCCAGCAGCGCGTCCATGTCGGCCGCGGTGGCCCGGCCGGCGACGTGGCACCCGTCCGCCATGTCCGTCCTCCTCACTGCACCGCCCGTCGCGGCTCCCTACGGAACTGTGCACGCGAAGGGCGCCCGGAACTCGGCGCCCCGGCGCGTCACTTCCGGCGCAGCCGGGGAAAGCCGGGGACGGCGGCCAGGAAGAAGAGGGTGGTGAGGATGTAGGGCCAGGTGAGGGTGTGGCCGCCGAACGGGGCGAAGAACGAGGTGACGGCGACGGTCAGCACCGTGGAGGCCGCGGCGCCGACGACGGCGTAGCCGAGGCTCCACGGCCCGCGCTCCAGGAAGACGGCGCCCAGCGCCATGGCGACCAGGACGGCGTTGTAGCCCAGCAGGCCGTGCGCGACCCCGTCGGCCGGAGCTCCGAGCGCCCAGGCCGTGACGACGCCGACGACGCTGCCGAGGCAGGCCGTCAGCCCGACGTAGACGTCCGCGACGAACAGCCCGAGGAGGAACAGCAGCCCCACGTACCACTGCGGCATGAGGAAGATCTGCCCGACGTTGGCGAGCAGCGCGTGCGCCAGCCCCGACCAGTCGAGCGCGGAGGAGCCCGAGGCGGTACGCGGCAGCGCGGCGAGCGCCGAACCGCCGTGCCATATCCGCTGGAAGCCGGGCGCCGCGATGGTGACGACGCTGGCGACGAGGCAGAACGGCAGCGTGAACGTCGGCATCGCCCAGGGCCGCAGCAGGTGCACCAGCGCACCGGTGACCACGGCCGCGCCGAGGGCGCCCGCGACGGCGAGCAGCCAGGTGGAGGCGTGGCCGGGCCCGAGGAAGGACGCGAACGCCACCGCGACGAGGCACCCGTTGAACCCTTCGAGCCCCGCGCCGATCCGCTCCCGGTCGACGCCGAGCGCGTACGCGGCCGCGGTGCCGACGGCGGTGCCGAGCAGCCCGTACAGGCCGTACTGCCAGCCCGCGGCGAACAGCGCGGCGACGAAGAAGAGCCCGCAGGCCGCGTTCGGCATGAAGTCCACCTGCGCGACACCGCGCAGGAGTTCATAGCCGAACCGCACCGGTTGCCGCCGCGCGACGGCGGGCTCGGGCAGGTCCCACGAGATGACACGACTCATGCTTGTAACGTACACATTTCCCCGCGGACCCCAGGCGCCGGGGCCGGACGGGACCCGCACCCCCACACACGACGGGAGCCCCGCGAAGAATCTTCGCGGGGCTCCCGTTCCCACTGCTCACAGCAGCGGCGTCCGATGGGCACAACTGGGATCGAACCAGTGACATCTTCCTTGTAAGGGAAGCGCTCTACCGCTGAGCTATGCGCCCCCGTGGCGGACGAGGTCACAGACTACCCTGCCGTGCCATGGGAAGCCCAAACGGTTGCGGGTTCGTGAGGGTGTGAACGATCCGGCCCGTGTGTTCGTTGTGTCCGGGTGGGAGAATGACCTCCGATCCACAACTGGCCGCGGCACACGGGAGAGGTTCGTGACGGCGATGAACGGCGGCGGGACCCGCCGCTGGGGCTGGGGCGGTGGCCGCGCCGAGAACCGCAGGGCCGAGGCCCAGGCCGCCAAGGACGCCGCGGCCGCCGCGTTCTACGAGCTGGACACCGCACAGCGTGACCTGCGGATATCCATCGAGACCCTGAGCGCCGTCGACGATTCCCCGGCCGCCGCCAAGGCCGTCGCCGACTTCGCGGCCTTCGGCTCGCGGATCGACGAGGCCAGCCACGCGTACATCACCGTCGTCGACGCCCACGACCTCGACCGCGACGGCCTGGACGCCGCCGCTGCCTCCCGCGCGCAGGCCGAGCTGAACCGCACCAAGCAGGACATGGAGCGGGTGAAGGCCGAGCTGGAGCGCTTCGGCGAGAGCCTCGGACCGCTGCTGACGCAGGCCGAGAACCAGCTGGCGCGCGTCGCGCCGGCCGTGGAGCGGGCCCGGCAGGAACTGCTGGGGGCGAGCAACGCGCTGGACGCGGCCCGGAGTTCGGGGCTGCGCGCCGACGATCTGGCGGCCCGGCTGGCGGCACTCTCGCCGGAGCTGACGAAGCTGAACGAGGGCGCCGCGCAGCACGGCGTCAAGGAGACGCTGCAGCGGGCCGACCGTGTGGTGCACGAGGCCGGTGCGGTGCGCAGCGAGGCCGGGCGGCTGCCGGAGCGCGCGGCGGAGACGGACAAGCGGCTGGCGTCGCTGCGTACGCGGGCGCAGGCGCTGCACACGCGCGCCGGTCAGGTGGAGCCGGTGCTGAGCGAACTGCGCCGCCGGTTCAGCGCGGCGTGCTGGCAGGACCTGCAGCGGGTGCCGGACGAGGCCGTGCGGTCGGTGCGGCAGGCCGAGGAGAAGCTGGACGAGGCGCGGAAGGCACGCGAGGAGCAGCAGTGGGCGCAGGCGACGTCGCTGCTGTCGACGGTGCGGGCGCTGCTCGACACCACCGACGAGGCGGTGAAGGCCGCGGGCGACCGGCTGCAACGGCTGAACGAGGTCTCCTTCGACCACAGCCAGGAGGTCGAGCGCACCCGGTTCGCCATCCGGGACGCGCAGCGGCTGGCGATGGCGGGGCGCAGCACCCCGAAGCCGGAGCACGCCCGTCCGCTGGACGACGCCGTGGCGCGGGTCGACCGCGCGGTCGACTCGCTCACGGGGCGCCACCCCGACTACTGGCACCTGCTCACCGAGCTGGACGCCGTACGCGAGACGGTGCAGCGGACGGTGGACCGCATCCGGCAGGACCGCGCGGCCGACACCGGCTCCTGACCGGGGAGTTCGCCGCCCGTTCCGGAGGCTCGCCCCGTGCGGAACGGGGGTGCGCTCGGGCGGCTAGGCTGCGGGCATGCCGCGATACGAGTACCGCTGCCGCGAATGCGGAACCGGCTTCGAGCTGAGCCGTCCGATGGCCGAGGC
The DNA here is from genome assembly GCF_012726235.1 of Streptomyces sp. HNM0574. Lineage (GTDB taxonomy): Bacteria > Actinomycetota > Actinomycetes > Streptomycetales > Streptomycetaceae > Streptomyces. The sequence goes on along the minus strand of NZ_JAASAH010000010.1, from coordinate 214,597 downwards.
CAACGCCCCCGCCGACTGCCCCGAGGGGCACGGCGACACCGTGAAGCTGCTGTCGACGGTCGCCGTCGGCGGCGCCGCGGCGGCTCCCGCCGCGCCGGCCGGCGGCGGGTGCTGCGGGGGCGGCTGCTGCGGTTGAGGCCGCTCGCGCCGGGGCTGATCCTGGGCAGGACGGGGCCCCTGCCAAGGAGGGCTGATCATGGCTGCCACCGGCGCACTTCCTCCGTCCCGCGCACGTCACGCGCGGCCGCGGCCGCGCCGTACCCGCGCGGTGCTGGACGAGCACCTGCCCGTCGATCACCGGCTGAGCAAGGTCTACCGGGTCGGTGCGGGGCTGATGGGGCTGGTGCTGCTCGCGTTCGGTGTGCTCGGGCTCGTCGACCGGATCGGGTTCTTCGACACCCAGGGCGACACGGTGGCCGGGCTGAACACCAACGGGGCGCTGAGCGTTCTGTCCATCGTCGTCGGCGCGCTGCTCTTCCTCGGGATGCTGCGCGGCGGGAACTTCGCCTCCTCGCTGAACATCGTGCTGGCCATCGGCTTCCTGCTCAGCGGCTTCGTCAACCTGGCGCTGCTGGAGACGGGGCTCAACTTCCTGGCGTTCCGCATCCAGAACGTGCTGTTCAGCTTCGTCGTCGGCGTGCTGCTGCTGATCTTCGGGATGTACGGGCGGGTCGGCAGCGCCCTGCCGCACGACAACCCGTACTGGCGCAGCCGGCACCCGGAACAGGCCGAGCGGGAGCGGCGGGCCGCGCTCGCCGCCCGCCGGCACGACCGTGACCAGCAGCGCATCCTCGGCCGCGGCCGGATCAGGGAACCCTGACGGCGGCCGGCTCGGAACCGTCGACGGCCGCCGCGGCCAGCCGGAGGATGCGTTCGCCCGCCGCGACTCCGCGCTCGGCCAGCGCCGTGACGTGCGGTGCCGCCCAGCCGCTGTCGGCGAGTTCGCCGTGGCCCGGGCGCCAGCCGCTGTCGGCGGCGAGCAGCAGGTCGGCGTCGAGCAGCGAGTCGCCCGCGGCGCAGGTCGCGGGGGCGCCGACCCGGCGGGCGACCTCGGCGACGGCGGCGCTCTTGGTGAGCGGACGCGGGACGGCGTACAGCTTGCGGCCCTGGAGCGAGACCGTCCAGCCGCGCGGTTCCGCCCAGGCGGCCAGCTCGCGCACCCGGCCGGCGGGCAGCTTCTCGCGGTCGATGACGAGGTACGCGAACAGGTCCTCGGCGACGCGGTCCTTGAGTAGCCAGCCCTCCGCCTCGGCGTCGCGGCGCAGCCGGGCGCGTACCTCGTCGAGCGGGGCGCAGTCCGCGAGGCGGGCGCGTACCCGCGCGTGCCAGCCGGGGTCGGACTCGCCGTCGACGAGCAGGTGCCCGCCGTTGGCGCAGACCGCGTAGCGGGGCGGCGGGCCCGGCAGCCGGATGCGCCGGTACTGGGCGCGGGTGCGGGTGGTGGCGGGGACGAAGACGGTCCGCCGGGCCAGATCAGCCAGCAGCCGCGCGGCGGTCTCCGTCATGTACGACAGCGGCCTGCCCTCGTACACCTCGACGCAGAGCAGGCGCGGCGCCTCGGCGTCGGGGCCGGTGAGGTGCAGCGCGGCGGCGGAGTAGACGAGGGTGCGGTCGAGGTCGCTGGCGAAGACGCCGGGGGTGGTGCCGGTCATGCGACAGCCTTTCCGTCCGCGCCGGTGGCGCCCCTGGTGTAGCGGGGGTGGATGAGGCCGACGCAGCTGTACGGCAGGTCGTCGGTCTCCTCCACAGGTACTCCGCGCTGCTCACTCAGCAGTCGTACGTGGTCCAGGTCGCTGCCCGCTCCCCTGCGCGCGAGGATCTTCCACGGGACGCGGCGCAGCAGGACGCGGGTGGTCTCGCCGACCCCCGGTTTGACGAGGTTGACGTCGCCGATGCCGTACTCCTCACTGATCCGTTCGACGGCCCGCCAGCCCGCCCAGGTCGGCTCGCGGTCGGCGGCGCGCAGGGCGGCGGAATCGGCGGCGGCGGACGCGCGTACCTCCTCGAAGCGGGCGGCGACGGTGTCGACGAAGAGCCCGGAGACGTCGGACCCGGCGAGCTCGCGGTAGAACTTGCCGCCGTGGAAGTCGTCCGGGCCGACCAGCCCCTCCCGCAGGACGGTGCGCGAAATCAGCCCGGAGACGGTCGAGTTGAGGCAGGCGGAGGGGATGAGGAAGTCCTCGCGGGTGCCGTAGGTGCGCACGCAGCCGCCCGGGTCGGCGAGTACGGCGAGCTCCGGGTCGAAGCCCGGGTACGGGGCGAGGGCCTCGGCCAGCTCCCGGGTGATGGCGCCCTTGCCCGTCCAGCCGTCGACGAAGACGACGTCGGCCGGGTCGTGGTGGGCGGCGAGCCAGCGCAGCGCGGTGGTGTCGATGCCCCGGCCGCGCACGATCGAGACGGCGTAGTGCGGGAGCCGGAGCCCGTGCACCTGCTGGGCCCAGCGCCGCATGAGCACGCCGACGGGTGTGCCCGCGCGGGCCAGCGACACCAGCACGGGGCGGGGGCCGCGCTCGGCCAGCACCGTCTCGGTGACGGTGCCGACGGCGCGGGCGATGCGGGCCGCCGCGTCGTCGAGGGCGCTGTGGAAGAGCCGCTGGTACTCGGCGCTCGGCTGGTACTCGACGGGGAGCGACTCCGCGTAGTGCGCGCCGCCGTTCTGGATGGCCTCCTCCCGCTCCTCCGTCGGCGCCTCCAGCGTCACCTCCGAGACGTCCTGGAGCAGCCAGCCGACGTCCTCGGGCGCGTACGAGGAGAAGCGGGGGCCGCGGAGCGGCTCCGGGAGTCGGGACCCCGGACCGGCTTCCGCTTCCGGTTCCGGTTCCGGCGTGTAGGACGGGACGGTGGCGAGCAGCAGGGTGTCCGTGTGCGGGGCCAGGCGGGCCAGCAGGCCGCCGGGAGCGTGGAGTTCGGGGGTGTCGCCGGCCGAGTCGACCACGGCGACGACGGCGTCGAACCGGCGCGCCGCCTCGGCCCCGGGCGCGATGTTGTAGGCGTACCGGTCACCGGGGCCGTCGGCGGGCGCGTCGTGCGCGGGGAAGGTGAGCGCGGTGCGGATGGCGTACGCGGGGTCGTCGACGGCGAGCACCGGTGAGCGGGTGGTGGTCGAGAAGCGCACCTCGGCGCGGTCCCCGAGCTGCTCCTCCAGGGCGCAGCCCAGCCGCATGGGGACGTACATCAGCTCCTCGCTGCCGAGTACGAGCACGCGCGGCGCACGTCCCGCGCCCTCGGTGACTCCCCGCGCGGCCAGCGCCCCGGCCAGCTGGGCGGCCAGGTCCGGGAGCGCGGCCTCCAGCCGCTCGCGGTGCGCCGGGGTGAACCCGTGCCGGCCGCCGTCCGGAAGCCCCTCGGGCCAGCGCAGGCCGACCCGTACGGCCTCGGCCGGTGTGTCTCCCCCGGCCTCCGCTGCGGATTCCGCTTCCGCCACCAGCCGCCGTCCCCGCTCCAGTACGTCCCCGGGGAGCGTGACGCGTCCCGCCGCGAGGGAGACGACGTCGAGCCGGGCGCCGAGCTCCGCCGCGAAGGCGTCCAGGTCCGCGACGTCCCGGGCGGAGCGCATGTCGACCAGCGCGACCACGACGTAGTGCGCGCGCGGATGGCGCCGGTGGAGCGCGGCGATGGTGTTGCGCACCGTCCTGCCGGTGGAGAACTCGTCGTCGACGAGCACCAACGGGCCCTCGCCTCCCAGCAGTCCGGGGTCCTCGGGCAGCAGCAGGTGCGAGGTCGCGTGGCTGTGCTCCTCCTCGAACCCGCCGACGGGACGCGTGCCCGGCACGGGGCGCCGCGTCGAGTGCAGGTAGGGGACGCCCCCGATGCCGTCGGCGACGCTGTGCCCCAGCCCGGTCGCGGTCTCCGCGTACCCGAGCACCACCGCCCGCCGTGCCCGCGCCTCCCCGAGCAGGGCCCGCACCCGCGCGCCGAGCCCGTGGCCCGCGCCGTGCACGGTGCCGGGACGCTGCGGCACGTGCTTGCCGAGCACCTGGGACACCAGCAGGTGCGCGCGCCGGGGGTTGCGCCGGAGCGCGAGCCCCAGCAGATCCTTCAGCCCGTCACCGGCGAGTTCCACGCCCAGCCGTTCGGCGACCCAGTCGCCGGACCACACCGCATCGCTCATCTGTCGCTCGTCGTCCCCCGGGGCCGTGGCCCCGCCGTCGTTCACGTCTGTCCGCATCCGCCTGTGCCTGTGCTCGAAGTGCCTGTGCCCGTCCGCCCGTTCACCCGCCCGGCGTCAGACCGGGCTCCGGGCGACGGCCGAGGTGCCGGCCGCGAGCAGGTCGACGAAGTCGACGCCCTCCCGTGCCACGCCGAACAGCTCGGCCCGCCGCAGCGTCCGTTCCGCCCACGCGCGGTGCGGCTTCACCTCGTTCATCTTGTTCGTGTACGCGGAACGCAGCACTCCGCCGCCGCTCCGCTCCGGGCAGAGCAGATCGCTCGCGTCGCTGTACTCCTCGTGGCTGACCACGGAGAGCGCGTGCACGGGCTGGACGTGCGAGGGGTGGATGCAGGTCTTGCCCAACAGCCCGTTGGCGCGGTCCAGTTCGACCTCGCGCAACAGCCCGTCCAGGTCGTGGTCGATGAGCGCGGCGCGCAGCTCCTCGGCCCGGCCCCGGAACGGGCTCTGCCGCAACTGGGGCTTGAACATGCGTTCCTGGAGCCGGAAGTACTCCCACACCGGCCCCGTGACGGTGAACCCGGTGCCGTCCGCGCGCCCCAGCACATTGACGACGTCCCCGATGACGGAGGCGACGAGCTGCACGTCGTACGCCGTCATCTCCGGCGTACGACGCAGGCCGTACGCCGAGCAGAAGTCCGTCACGCCGAGGCGCAGCGCGAGCACCCGGTCCCGGTACTTGTCCACCGTGCGGGCGATCCCGTCCAGCGTGCCCGCGCGGGTCTCCAGGTGCAGCAGCCCGGGCGACTCCAGGACGGGCATCGCGAACAGCGGCCGCCCGTGCGCCGCTTCGGCCGCGGCCACCGCCTCCAGGAACGGAATCCCCCGCTCCTCGGTGAACTTCGGCAGCACGAATCCCGTCAGATGCCGCGCGGCCGGACCCAGCCGCCGGACGAGGTCGCCGACCTGCTCCGGGGCGCGGACGCGGACGAACAGCAGCGGCAGGGCCTCGCCCTCCTCGGCCGCCGCGCCCAGCAGCCCGAACTGCCGCACGAGGTTCTCCTCGGCCGCCGCGACCTCGGCGTCGTCGATCGAGTCCTCCAGGCAGAGCACCATCGACACCACCCCGCACCTGGCCTGCTTGAGGACACCGGCGGCGAGGTGCTCGCGGGTGGCGGGGCTGTAGAGGGTGGCGCCGAGCGCGACGGCGAGGGTGTCCGCCGGGGAGTCGGCGGTGAACTCCACCGGCTCCTTATGGAAGAGCGCCCGCCTGTCCGCGGACGACAGATGGCCGAAGTGCCGCATGAAAGCCCGTCCCCACATCCTGCCCTGACCGACCGGGCCGTCTCTGCTCGCGCTGCTCCGCCCGGCACCGATGCCTGGGCGAGAACCAGCCACTTATCGTACGTACGAGACCCGGACAAGAGTTCCGCATGGGGTGAACGTGAAGTTACCTCCGCGTACACACGGCGGGCCCCGCGTTGTCGCGGAGCGCGCCCGGAGGGCAGGATGAAGCCATGACGCACGCCATGGTCAAAGGGTCGAACATCCAGCTGGAGACGGCGTCGGTGCGTGCCGTTCTGTGCTGGTCGGCCGGAGCCGAGGCCCCCGACGTCGACGCCTCGGCGCTGCTCCTCGGGGAGCCGGGCCGAGTGCGCACCGACGCGGACTTCGTCTTCTACAACCAGCCCGACCACCCCACCGAACCGGTGCGCCACCTGGCCAAGGCCCAGGAGGGCGACCGCTTCACGGACGCCCTGGAGGTCGACGCGGCCGAGCTCGACGGCGGCGTCGAGCGGGTCGTCCTCGCCGCCTCGGCCGACGGCGGCACCTTCGCCGGCCTGAGCGACTTCCACCTGCTGCTCTACGGCCGCGGCGCCGACGGCACGGTGCCGGACGAGCCGCTGGTCCGCTTCGACATCGCGCCGGAGACGGGCTCGGAGTCGGCGATGCTGTGCGGCGAGCTCTACCGCCGCGGCGACGGCTGGAAGTTCCGCGCCCTGGGCCAGGGCTTCGAGAGCGGACTCCTCGGCCTGGCCACGCACTTCGGCGTCTCCGTCGAGGGCGACGCGGACGGCGGCCGCGAGGACGCCCCGGCGGAGCCCCGGGAAGCCCCCGCGCCCGAGGCGGACCCGGACGCCACCGTCCCCGCCGCCAGCATCCCGCAGCCGCCGCCGGAGCCCGACTTCCCGCCGCCCGAGCCCGTACCGGAACCGCGCCCCGAACCCGGTCCCGTACCGGGGCCGCCGCCCGGACCGCCCCCCGGCCCCCCGCCGGGCCCGCCCGGACCGGAACCGGAACCGCCGGGGCCGGAGCCCGAGCCGCGTCCGCAGCCGGAGACGCAGGCCGGCGCCGCGGCGTTCACGGTGCAGGGCAGCCACGGGGCACCCGTCGGCGGCCCGCCCGGCGCCCCGCCGGCGGCCGCACCGGGGTACGACGCGCACGGGCCGACGCAGGCGGTGCCGCAGCCCGGCTACGGCTACCCGCAGCCGCCGCAGCACCCGCCCGCCACCCAGCCCGCGTACGGGTACCCGCAGCCCGCGTACGGCTATCCGCAGCCGGACCCGAACTTCACGCTGCCGCCGCAGGGGCCGCAGTTCGTCAACCGCTGACGGGGCACGCCAAAAAGGGCGGCCGGTACGGATCGTCGATCCGTACCGGCCGCCCTTTCGCTTTCCGTCCCCAACCGGCCCGTGCGCGGCGGAGGTTGGGGCTCAGCGTGCCCGGGTCAGACGCTGCCCTCCTTGAGCGCGCGTCCCCACTGCAGGCCCCAGCCGTACAGCCGGTCCAGCTCCGCCTGGAAGCCGTAGACGTAGCGCACCTCGCGGCGGACCATCAGCTCGCCCTTCTGGTGCTCGAAGAGCAGCACCGCGCAGGAACGGGCCTGCGGCGCGTGCTCGTCCAGCGCGACCTCGACCCGCGGCCCGTTGCTCGGGTGCAGCGTGACGAGCGCGTCCGTACGGTCGAAGGCCGGCGTTCCGTCGTAGATGTAGACGAAGAACAGCAGGCGCTTGATGTCGTCCTTGTGATCGAGGTTGACGTAGACGGACTCACCGGAGGGTGAGCCGAACCGGTCGTCCCCGCTCAGCTTCACGTACGGCGGGGAGTTCAGGTCCCCGAGGAAGCCGCCGAGCGGCTGGACCACACCCTTGGTGCCGTCGGCCATCTCGTACATGCACGCCAGGTCGAGGTCGACGTTCACCACGCCCTGGGTGTGCGTCTGCACCACCTCGGGCTTCAGCATCTGCAACGGGTGCCGCAGCGAACCGCGCTTCGGCTTCCGGTTCAGGTCCGAACTCCGCATCCGCCAGGACAGGTTGACCCGCATGCTGCCCGTGTCGGCGCCCTGCTTCGTCAGCGAGATCGACGCATAGCGCTTGGTCAGTTCGACGGCGTACGTGTTCGGCCCGCCGACCGTGTCGAATTTCGGACCGCGCCTCCCCATGCCCACGCCGTTCCGCCAGTTCTCCCAGAGGGAGACCATCACGCACCCCCACTCAACACCTGCTCCGGGTACTCCAACTGCTGGGAGCGTTCCGCAAACCGGCCCCGGTGACACACCGGCGGGACGACGTTCCCGTCCCGCCGGTGTGCCCCGCGTCAGCCCTGCTTGACGGGTTCCGGCTGCTTCTCGCCGTCTCCGCCGTCGCCGCCCTCGGCCTCCAGCCTGCGGTTGCGCCGCACGGAGGACCAGAAGGAGGCGGCGATCAGGCACACCCCGATCAGACCGGTGATGACCTCGTTGATCTCATACCGGATGGTGACGAGGAGGATCACCGCGAGGGCGCCGATCGCGTAGTGCGCGCCGTGCTCCAGGTAGACGTAGTCGTCCAGGGTGCCCTGGCGGACCAGGTACACGGTGAGCGAACGGACGTACATGGCACCGATACCGAGGCCCAGCGCCATCCAGAAGATCTCGTTGGTGATGGCGAACGCGCCGATCACACCGTCGAACGAGAAGGAGGCGTCCAGCACTTCGAGGTACAGGAACATGAAGAAGGCCGCCTTGCCCGCGAGTCCGACCATGCTCGGGTCCTTGCCCGCGCGCTTGGCCGCCTCCTCGGCTTCCTGTTCCTTCTCCTCCTCCTCTTCGAGCTTGTTCTCGAAGTGCCCGGAGAGCCCGCCCACGATGAGGTACGTGATGAGGCCCGCGATGCCGGACAACAGGACGGTGCCGGACTTGTCCGCGTGCGTACCGCCGTGCTGGTGCGCCTCGGTCGCGAGGTACATGGCGGAGAGGAGGAGCAGGATCAGCGCGATGCAGACGGACAGCATGTCCACCTTGCCGAGCTTGGCCAGCGGGCGCTCCAGCCAGGCCAGCCACTTGTGCTCGCGCTCCTCGAAGATGAAGTCGAGGAAGATCATCAGCAGGAACATGCCACCGAAGGCGGCGATCGCCGGGTGGGCGTCCGTGACGAGCTGCTGGTACTGATCCGGGTTGTCCAGGGCCAGTTGCACGGCCTCGATCGGCCCCACCTTGGCGCTGATGGCCACGATGACGACCGGGAAGACCAGCCGCATACCGAACACGGCGATGAGAATGCCGATGGTCAGGAAGATCTTCTGCCAGAAGGCGTTCATTTTCTTGAGCACGCCCGCGTTGACCACCGCGTTGTCGAAGGACAACGAGATCTCCAGGATGGAGAGCATCGCCACCAGAGCGAACGCCTCCCATCCCCAGGCAAAGGCGGCGAAGGCCAGACCGGCGACGGTGACGCCGAAGGACCAGCCGAAGGTTCTCAGAAGCACTGGGCTACCCAATCCGGTTTACGTACGATGTGGCGTTGGACTCAGGAGACATCGACTCCGAAGTCTAGGGCGATGCCTCTCAGCCCCGAGGCGTACCCCTGGCCCACTGCCCGGAACTTCCACTCCCCTCCGTACCGGTACAGCTCGCCGAAGATCATCGCGGTTTCGGAGGAGGCATCCTCGGACAGGTCGTACCGCGCCAGCTCCTGATCGTCGTCACTGTTGACGACCCGGATGTACGCGTCCGTGACCTGACCGAACGTCTGCCGCCTGCTGTCGGCTTCGTGGATCGAGACCGGAAAGACGATCTTGTCGACCTGGGAGGGGACCACCGACAGATCCACCAGCACGGTCTCGTCGTCCTCGCCCTCGGTGCCGCCGACCAGCTCGTCGCCGGTGTGTTCGACGGATCCCTCGGGGCTGGTGAGGTTGTTGTAGAAGACGAAGTACTCGTCACCCAGCACCCGGCCGCCGGCGCACAGCAGCGCACTGGCGTCGAGGTCGAAGGCCGCGCCGGTCGTGGAACGGGGCCGCCAGCCGAGACCGACGCGCACCCGCGTCAGATTCGGTGCGGCCTTCGAGAGCGAGACATTGCCCCCCTTGGCGAGCGTGACCCCCATGCGTCGCTTCCTCTCCCCGATGATGATGTTTTCCAGTGTGTCGACACGACCAGGCGCCGCACACTGCCTGAACCGGGAAGTGTGCGGCGCCGGTGGCTTCCGGGATCGACGCTCAGACGTTGACCCCGAAGTCCTGTGCGATACCCCGCAGACCCGAGGCGTAGCCCTGGCCGATCGCGCGGAACTTCCATTCCGCGCCGTGCCGGTAGAGCTCACCGAAGACCATCGCGGTCTCGGTCGAGGCGTCCTCGGACAGGTCGTAGCGCGCCAGTTCGTTGCCGTCCGCCTGGTTGACCACGCGGATGTAGGCGTTGCGCACCTGGCCGAAGCTCTGCTGCCGGGTCTCGGCCTCGTAGATGGAGACCGGGAAGACGATCTTCTCGACATCGGCCGGGACGCCGGCGAGGTTGACCTTGACGACCTCGTCGTCCCCGTCGCCCTCACCGGTCAGGTTGTCGCCGGTGTGCTCGACGGAACCGTCCGGGCTGGTGAGGTTGTTGAAGAAGACGAAGTTCTGGTCGTTGCCGACCTTGCCCTCGGCGTTGGCCAGCAGGGCGCTGGCGTCGAGGTCGAAGTCCGACCCGGTCGTGGTGCGGGCGTCCCAGCCCAGACCGACGATCACGGCGGTCAGATTCGGGGCCTCCTTGGTCAGCGAGACGTTGCCGCCCTTGCTGAGGCTGACTCCCACGAGTCCTCCTGGATACGTTGCGTAAGGAGCACGGGGTGCCCCCCGTGGTACGGATGTCGCCGGGTCAACGAGCGGATCCCGGAAAGGGGTTCCGCCCGCCGGCCGGTTCGCTCAGAGCGTGTCGAGCGCCTTCACGTACTCGTTCAGGTCCCGCGCGTCCGGGAGGCCGTTGACGACGTTCCAGCGCACGACGCCCTCCTTGTCGATGATGAAGGTGCCGCGCACGGCGCAGCCCTTGTCCTCGTCGAAGACGCCGAACGCCTTGGACGCCTCACCGTGCGGCCAGAAGTCCGACAGCAGCGGGTACTCGAGACCCTCCTGCTCGGCGAACACGCGCAGCGCGAAGGGCGAGTCGTTCGAGACCGCGAGCAGCTGGACGTCGTCGTTGACGAACTTGGGCAGCTCGTCGCGGAGCGCGCACAGCTCGCCGGTGCACACACCGGTGAAGGCGAAGGGGTAGAAGAGCAGCACGACTGCCTTCTTGCCCTGGAAGTCGGAGAGCGCGACCTCCTCGCCGTGCTGGTTCTTCAGCGTGAAGTCCGGAGCCTTGGTGCCGACCTCGATGGCCATGGGTGTTGAGCCCCTCTCTGGAAGAGATGTCCGTAAGCGTCCCGCGCCCTCATGGCCGCCCGGGCGGCGTGGGACGGGGACGCCGCCAAGTCTTTCACCCCGCACGAAACGACGTGCGCCCCCGTCGGCCTGAGCCGAAGGGGGCGCACGTCGTCATGTCCTGTCGTGTCGGGGCTGCCGCCCGGACGGGGTCACCGCTTGCCGGGGCCCTTGGGGGTGACCAGGCGGCTGCCCGTCCAGTCCTTCCCCGCGTTGACGTTGCTCGTCTGGGCCAGACCCGCCGTCTGCGACGCCTCGCCGATCTCGCTCGGCTCGACGTACCCGGGACGGCCCGTCTTGGGCGTCATCAGCCAGACCGGTGCACCCGCGTCGATCAACGTGGTGGCGTCCACCAGCGCGTCCGTCAGGTCGCCGTCCTCGTCGCGGAACCACAAAATCACGGCGTCGGCCACGTCGTCGTGGTCCTCGTCGACGAGTTCCGTCCCCGTGATGGCCTCGATTCCCTCACGGAGTGCCTGCTCGGTGTCGTCGTCGTAACCGAGCTCCTGGACCACCATCTCGGGCTTGAAACCCAGCCTTGCGGCGGGGTTGGTCCGCTCCTCCGCGTGGTCCGCGGTCGCGCTCACGGATTGCCTCCTGTCGTCTTTCCGGAATATGTCTTGTGCCCCGCGCGCACGCGGGGCAATGGGCGTAGTCCACACGGACGGGGCGGATCGCGCAAGTACCCGGCCGCCCAGCCCGCCCAAACGGTGACCTCTCCTCCCACAATGCACGATCACTGACGATTCGTACACGGCGGTCCGGCAGGATGCGCCGGTTTTGTACCCGCGCCACGGCCCCTTTGTACCGGCACTTCGCACGTCACAGCAGATCACCCGGGCCCGGAGGTATGTGCGACGGGCCCCTCGGGCAGGCGCCCGGTATCGCGCCGACGCACACACCCCGAAACCATTCATGCGCGTATGGTGGCGATTCGCCGCCTTCCTCACCGCTGTCCCTCACCGGGGCCGGATCCCGGCTTCTCGCGGCGTCCTCGCGGCGGGCTCCGACTCTCCCCGCGGGGGCGCGAGTTACCTCCGCGTAGAGGTGACGCGGGCGCGGCAGCGGTCCACGATGGAGGCGGCCCGACACCAGTCAGCGCAAGACCGAACAGCGAAGGAACAGCGTGGCTTCCGGATCCGATCGCAACCCGATCATCATTGGCGGCCTTCCCAGCCAGGTCCCGGACTTTGATCCCGAGGAGACCCAGGAATGGCTCGACTCGCTCGACGCGGCTGTCGACGAGCGGGGCCGGGGACGTGCCCGCTATCTGATGCTCCGCCTCATCGAACGAGCCCGTGAGAAGCGCGTCGCCGTACCGGAGATGCGCAGCACGGACTACGTCAACACCATCGCCACCAAGGACGAGCCCTTCTTCCCCGGCAACGAGGAGATCGAGCGCAAGGTCCTCAACGCGACGCGCTGGAACGCGGCCGTCATGGTCTCCCGTGCCCAGCGCCCCGGCATCGGAGTGGGCGGACACATCGCCACCTTCGCGTCCTCGGCCTCGCTCTACGACGTCGGCTTCAACCACTTCTTCCGCGGCAAGGACGAGGGGGACGGCGGGGACCAGGTCTTCTTCCAAGGCCACGCCTCCCCCGGCATCTACGCCCGCGCCTTCCTCCTGGACCGGCTCACCGAGGGCCAACTCGACGGATTCCGCCAGGAGAAGAGCAAGGGCGTGGACGGGCTGTCGAGCTATCCGCACCCCCGTTCCATGCCGGACTTCTGGGAGTTCCCGACGGTGTCGATGGGCCTGGGCCCGATCGGCGCCGTCTACCAGGCCCGGATGAACCGCTACATGGAGGCCCGCGGCATCGCCGACACCTCCAAGTCGCACGTGTGGGCCTTCCTCGGCGACGGGGAGATGGACGAGCCGGAGTCGCTCGGCCAGCTGTCCCTCGCCGCCCGTGAGGGTCTGGACAACCTCACCTTCGTCATCAACTGCAACCTCCAGCGGCTGGACGGCCCCGTCCGCGGCAACGGGAAGATCATCCAGGAGCTGGAGTCGTACTTCCGCGGCGCCGGCTGGAACGTGATCAAGCTGGTCTGGGACCGCTCCTGGGACCCGCTGCTCGCGCAGGACCGCGACGGCGTGCTCGTCAACAAGCTGAACACCACGCCCGACGGGCAGTTCCAGACGTACGCCACCGAGAGCGGCTCCTACATCCGCGACCACTTCTTCGGCGGCGACCAGCGACTGCGCGCCATGACCGAGAACATGACGGACGATCAGCTGCTGCACCTGGGCCGTGGCGGCCACGACCACCGCAAGGTGTTCGCGGCGTACAAGGCGGCCAAGGAGCACCAGGGCCAGCCGACGGTGATCCTCGCCCAGACGATCAAGGGCTGGACGCTCGGGCCGAACTTCGAGGGCCGCAACGCGACCCACCAGATGAAGAAGCTGACCGTCGACGACCTCAAGGGCTTCCGCGACCGGCTGCACCTGCCGATCCCGGACCGGGAGCTGGAGTCCGGCCTGCCGCCGTACTACCACCCGGGCCGGGACTCGGAGGAGATCCAGTACATGCACGACCGCCGGAAGGAACTGGGCGGTTACGTGCCGACGCGGGTCAACCGCGCGAAGCCGCTGAACCTGCCGGACGACAAGGCCTACTCCGCGGTGCGCAAGGGCTCCGGGCAGCAGCAGATCGCCACCACCATGGCGTTCGTCCGGCTGCTGAAGGACCTGATGCGGGACAAGGAGATCGGCAAGCGGTTCGTGCCGATCGCGCCGGACGAGTACCGCACCTTCGGCATGGACTCCTTCTTTCCCTCGGCGAAGATCTACAACCCGCTGGGGCAGACCTACGAGTCCGTGGACCGGGAGCTGCTGCTGGCCTACAAGGAGTCGCCGACCGGGCAGATGCTGCACGACGGCATCACCGAGGCGGGCTGCACCGCCGCCGCCATCGCCGCCGGCTCGGCCTACGCGACGCACGGCGAGCCGCTGATCCCGATCTACGTCTTCTACTCGATGTTCGGCTTCCAGCGGACCGGCGACCAGTTCTGGCAGATGGCCGACCAGCTGTCCCGCGGCTTCGTGCTCGGCGCGACGGCCGGCCGTACGACGCTGACCGGCGAGGGGCTCCAGCACGCGGACGGCCACTCGCAGCTGCTGGCCTCGACGAACCCGGCGGCCGTCGCCTACGACCCGGCGTTCGGCTTCGAGATCGCGCACATCGTGAAGGACGGCCTGCGCCGGATGTACGGCTCCACGCCCGAACACCCGCAGGGCGAGGACGTCTTCTACTACCTGACGGTCTACAACGAGCCGATCCACCAGCCCGCCGAGCCCGAGAACGTGGACGTCGAGGGCATCGTCAAGGGGCTGTACCGCTACAGCGAGGGCGAGTCGGGAACGCACCGGGCGCACGTCCTCGCCTCCGGGGTGGCCCTTCCCTGGGCGCTGGAGGCGCAGCGGATCCTCGCCGAGGAGTGGAGCGTACGGGCCGACGTCTGGTCGGCGACGTCGTGGAACGAGCTGCGCCGTGAGGCGGTGGCGGCCGAGGAGCACAATCTGCTGCATCCCGAGGAGGAGCAGCGCGTGCCCTACGTGACGCAGAAGCTGCAGGACGCGGAGGGCCCGAAGGTGGCCGTCTCGGACTGGATGCGCTCGGTGCCGGACCAGATCGCCCGCTGGGTGCCGGGGACGTACTCCTCGCTCGGCGCGGACGGGTTCGGCTTCGCCGACACCCGGGGCGCGGCGCGGCGGTTCTTCCACATCGACGCGCAGTCGATCGTGCTGGGTGTGCTGACCGAGCTGGCGCGCGAGGGGAAGATCGACCGTTCCGCGCTGAAGCAGGCCATCGACCGCTACCAGCTGCTGGACGTGTCCGCCGCCGACCCGGGCGCGGCCGGCGGCGACGCCTGAGCGGACGGTTCCACTGCCGGAGCGGGCCCTTCCCCGGGCCCGCCCGGCGGGGGCCGGGGCGCCGGCCCGGGGACACACCCCGGGTACGACGCTCCGGCCGCCCGGGCCCCGGCCACCGGCCGGGGCCCGACGCGTGTGCGGGCGCATGTCAGTGCTCCCAGACCTTGACGGCCCGCACCCGGTAGTCGGCCCGGGGCGTCCAGGAGCCGTTCGGGTACGTGCTGAAGTCGCCGGTCTCGGCGCACTCCCGGCTCTGGTACCCGGTGACGGAGCGGCCCGTGCGGTTGGCGAAGGACTCGGCGGCGGCGCCGTCCGGCAGCGGGACGCAGGTGTCGAGGTCGACGTCGGACAGCTCGTACACCCGGTGCTCGCCCTTGAAGCCGGCGCGCTCCCAGAGGCAGAGCTGCCCCGCCGCGCACTTCCCCAGCCGCTCGCCGGACTTGGGCTCGGCGGCCGTCGCGGGGCCGCCCGCCGCCGTCAGGCCCGTACCGGCGGCCGCGAGGGCCAGTGCCAGGACGGCGCGGCGGATGCCCGCGGGCCGGACGCACAGGAAACGCCTGATGGGCCGAATACGTCGGGACACGACGATCACACTCCCCCCGTGATGTGCCGGGACGTCCGTTCCGCCCGGCGTTGTGATCAGCTTGTCCGGCCGTGCGCGGGCCGCCAAGAGGTTGCCGCGCTCTTCACCGGGACAGGTGGCGGAGTTGTCCACAACTCGCGGGTAATCAGGATGAGTTGACCTCCGCCCCACGGGAACCGGTCCTCGCCCCCATCCCGTCTCCGCCCGACGGCCCCGTCCGCACGGCCTGCTTGACCTGCGGCGTCCCCGGAAAGCCGTGGGGGCGGGCCGTACGGCTCGGCGCCGTACGACCCGCCCCGGGTCGCGCTGTTCAGACCACCCGCGAGGCCGTCACACGTGGACGGACGGGCCCGCGTCGTTCGAGCCGCGCTTGGTGAAGAAGGCGACCGCCGCGCCGACGAGGGCGATGACGCCCGCGCAGGTGAAGGCGAGGCCCATGCCGGACATGAACGAGCCGTGCACGACGCCCGTCATGGCGTCGGCGATCTGCTCGGGGGTGCCCTTCGGCGCCGGCGGTGCGACGCCGACCTCGGCCGCGCCCTTGATCGCGGACTCCTGCTCCGGCGGCAGCGGCGGCAGCTTGGCGTCCGCCCACTTCTCCGGGAAGACGGAGTCGACGCGGGAGGCCATGACGACGCCGAGCACGGCCGTGCCGAGGCTGCCGCCGACCTGCATGGCGGCCTGCTGGAGTCCGCCCGCGACGCCGGCATGCTCCAACGGCGCGTTGCCGACGATGACTTCGGTGGCGCCGACCATGACCGGCGCGAGACCGAGGCCCAGCACCGCGAACCAGACGCCGGTGACCAGGGCGCTGCTGTCGGTCTCCAGACTGGAGAGCCCGAAGAGCGCGACGGAGGCGATGACCATCGCGCCGACCAGCGGCCAGCGCGGGCCGATCCGGGAGATGACCGCACCGGCCAGCGGGGAGCCGACGATCATCATGGCCGTCAGGGGCAGCAGCCGGACGCCGCTGTCCACGGGGCTCATGCCGTGCACGTTCTGCAGGTAGAAGGTGACGAAGAACAGGCCGCCCATGAAGCCGAAGGCCATGAGGACCATGAGCACCGTTCCGGCGCTCAGCGGCACCGAGCGGAACATGCTCAGCGGGAGCAGCGGTTCCCTGGCCTTGCTCTCCCAGACGGCGAAGAGGACGAAGGCCAGCAGCGCGCCGCCGAGGAAGGCCAGCGTGGAGACGTCGCCCCAGCCCCATTCCGGTGCCTTGATGAGCGACCAGATGAGGCAGAACATCGCCACGGACAGCAGCACGATTCCCGGGAGGTCGAAGGACCTGGGGGCGTTCTCCGCCCGGTGGTCGAGCAGGATGAACAGCCCCAGCACCACGGCGAGTACGCCGACGGGGACGTTGATGTAGAAGACCGATTCCCAGTTGACGTGCTCGACGAGGAGCCCGCCGACGATCGGCCCGGCCGCCGTCGAGGCGCCGATGACGGCGCCCCAGATGCCGATGGCGGCGTTGAGCTTCGCGGGCGGGAACGAGGCGCGCAGCAGCCCGAGGGCCGCCGGCATCAGCAGGGCGCCGAACAGCCCCTGGAGCACCCGGAAGGTGATGACGAGGGAGACGCTGCCGCCGAGACCGATCGCCCCGGAGGCGGCGGAGAAGCCGACGACGCCGATGAGGAAGGTCTGCCGGTGGCCGAAGCGGTCACCGAGTTTGCCCGCGGTGATGAGGGCGACGGCGAGGGCGAGCAGATAGCCGTTGGTGATCCATTGGACGTCGGCCAGCGAGGCGTTGAGGTCGCGCTGGATGGCCGGGTTCGCGATGGCGACGATCGTGCCGTCGAGGGCGACCATCGTGACGCCGATGGCGACCGTCACCAGCGTCAGCCAGGGGTGGCCGCGTACTCCGGCCCGCTTCGGTATGTCCCGGTCCCGCGGCGGTGGCGGTCCGTCCGCCTCTGCCGCGACGGAGGTGGTCTGAGAGCTCATGCGGCGAGGTTAATGACAGCGACTGACAATTGACAAACCAAATTATTAGTCGGTAGGTGTCAGGTGGCTCACAGGTATCGTGAGCAGCATCGATCGGAGGGTGACCAGCTGTGACAGGACTGCGTGAACGGAAGAAGCAGCGCACTCGGGACGCCCTCATCCGGGCCGCCCAGGAGCTGTTCGTCACGCGGGGGTACGACGCCACCACCGTCGACGAGATCGCCGACGCGGTGGACGTCTCGCAGCGCACCTTCTTCCGCTACTTCGCCAGCAAGGAGGAAGTGGCCTTCGCCCTCCACTCGTTGATCGACGAGCGGTATCTGGCCGCCGTCCGCGAGCGCCCGCCGGGCGAGCCCCCCGCCGAGGTCCTGCGGCGCACGCTCGACGAGACCTGGCAGAGCATCGGGGAGGCCATCCAGGAGATCGTCCCGCTGCGGATCCACATGCAGATGTGGCAGATCATCGAGACCACCCCCTCGCTCGTCGCCGCGCACCTGCGGAACTCGGTGGAGATGGAGGAGCAGCTCGCCGCCGAGATCGCCCGCCGGGAGGGCGTCGACCTCGACGAGGACCCGCACCCCCGCGTCCTGGTGGCCGCCTACGTCGGCGTGATGCGCGCTGCGGGACGCCGCTGGGGCGCCTCGGGCGAGATCACCGTCGAATCGGCCCGCCGCAGCGTCGAGTCCTACGTCGACCACCTGACGCCCGCGCTCGGCGAGGACTGGCGGACGTCCCGGCCGGGCTCCCCGTCACCGGCGGCGCCGTAGCGGGAGCCGCGCCGGGGGCGCGACGGAAGCCGCTCCGGCGTGCACGCACCGCTACGGAAGCTCCCCGCACGACGGCTGCGGAGCGTCACGAGTCGCAGCACTTACGCCGGATTTGGTCCAATTACCCGCGCTGAAACGTGAGACCGCTCACCGGATGCCCGAACACGCGCCGTCGTCTCCTAGGGTGTCCCCTCAGTGACTTCCTTCTCCGCATTCGGCAACCCCCTGTCCGGGTCCGGCTTCCCCTCCGAGGGCGGCACCGGCATCACCGCCTGGCGCGTACTGCTCACGCTGGCGGTGATCCTCGTGCTGCTGGCCACCACCGGCTGGACGGCCATCCGCAAGCACGACGGCGCCCAGGGTCCACGGGCGGCGGCGGTGCAGGCGTGGGAGAAGGGCAGCATCGGCGGCCGTGCGCTGCCGGGTGTGGAGGAGTCCGCGAGCGGCATCGCCCGCTTCTTCCACTCCCTGACGGCGGCCCAGCGGCAGACCCTCGCCGACCGCTATCCGCTCGTCGTGGGCAACCTCTCCGGAGCCCCCACCGAGCTGCGCTACGACGCCAACCGCACCGCGCTGGAACAGGCGCGGGACACCGAGCGGAAGCGGACGGCGGACGAACGGCTCACCGACGACGGCCGGCACAAGGCCGGGCGCCGGATGCACCGCTTCGAGTCGATGCTGAAGCCGGGCCGGCAGATCCTCGCCTTCGACCCGACGGGACGCGGCCGCGCCGCCGAGGTCTTCGGCGACCTCGACAAGGCCCAGCGGGTCTCCGTCGTCGTGCCGGGTGTGGACACCGAGCTGCTGACGTTCGAGAAGTCCAAGCGCGCCTACTCGGCGCCGGTCGGCATGGCCAAGTCGCTGCAGAAGGAACAGCGCCAGACGCGTCCCGACGTCCGTACCGCCACCGTCGCCTGGGCCGACTACACCGCTCCCGTGGGGCTCGGGGTGGACGCCGCCTCCGGTGAGATGGCGCAGGACGGCGCGGAGCGGCTCACCGACTTCGTGCGGGACGACCTGCCGGGCTCCTCGCGGGCCTCGCTGTTCTGCCACAGCTACGGCTCGGTGGTCTGCGGCGTCGCGGCCGACGACCTGTCGCCGCGGGTCACCGACATCGCCGTCGCCGGGAGCCCCGGCATGCGGGCCGACAGCGCCGAGGCGCTGGACACCCGGGCCCGGGTGTGGGCGACGCGGGACGACGACGACTGGATCGCGGACGTGCCGCACATGGAGTTCGGCGGTCTCGGACACGGCGCCGACCCCGTCTCCCCCGCCTTCGGCGCCCGCCGCCTCTCGGCCGAGGGCTCCGACGGGCACACCGGATATTTCGTTCCGGGGACCGGAAGCCTGGCCAATTTCGCCGCCATCGGGGTCGGTTCGTCCCCCGGTGTCGACTGCGCCACGGACGACCCGGACTGCACTGCCGCCACTGATTGACGCACGTCGCGCCATGAAGGGGGACGTGCGGGCGGCTCTTGCATACGATGGCCCACATGGGTGACGTACTGGCTGGAATTCACTCCACCTGGGAGTTCGACTCGGACTCCGTGCTCATCCGCTTCGAACGGGGGATCCGCACGCCGAAGCTCTTCCATGTGCTCGGAGAGCGGCGTATTCCGTACGAGGCGCTGAGCGCGGTCGAGCTCTCGCCGGGAGGAAAACGCGGCACTGTCGTCCTGCGCGCCGTACCGCGCGCAGGCGCCGATCCCCTGCTGGAAGCGGCCGAGGGCCAGCTGAAGGAGGGCAACGATCCCTACCGTCTGGTCCTTCCGGCGGAGCGGGAGACACTCGCCGAGTACTACGCGACGGAACTGCGCGCGGTACTCGGCCCGTACGCGGCCGAGCCCGCGGAACGACATCTGGTCGCCGCGCCTCCACCACCGCTGAGCTTCAAGGCGTACGACGGCAAGGCGAGCTTCGACGGGCGGGCCGTCTCCTTCCGCTGGTTCTGGACAGGCGCGTCCTCGGCCAAGTGGAAGGCGGGCGACCAGTCCTTCCCCGTGGACGAGCTGGACGGCGTGGACTGGCGCTCCCCCGAGGTCGCCGGCGGGCATCTGCGGCTGCGGGTGCGGGGCACCGAGGCCCCCGGCGAGGTCGACCGGGACCCGGCCACCGTGGTGTTCGGGCTGGGGTACGGGCTGGTGCACGAGTCGCTGCCGTTCGCCGCTTCGGTGCTGGAGGCCGTACGCGCAGCCGAGCCCGCGCCGGCCCGCGAGACCGCGCCCGCCACCGCTCCTGCCGCCGCGGGACCGCCCGCGCGGCCCGATCCCGCCGACATCGCTGAAAGGATCCGCCACCTCGGCGAACTGCACGAGGCGGGGCTCCTCACGGACGACGAATTCACGGAGAAGAAGGCCGAACTCCTCGCCGAACTCTGAGCGTTGCCCGTCCCCCTCCGGTCGGACCGCGTCTCCGTCCCGTCCTCGCTCCGGCTCCTCCGGAGCGGGGCAGCCGTAGTCCACCCCCTACCGTCGTAGGGGGTGCCGAGCGGTACTCGGGCAGGACGCCGGGGCGGGCGCCCGCGCCCTACGCTGGCCCGGAGATGACCACCACACCTCCGCCTCCGGGCCCGCCGAACGCTCCGCCCCCGCCCGTACGGGCCCGCGCGGGGCGCGCCGCGCGCGAGGGCCTGCGCACCTTCGGTGCCGCTCTCGCCACCCCCGCGCGCTCCACCGCACCGCTCCTCTCCGGCTCCTCCCGCTCCTGGCTGCGGCTGCTGCCGTACGTGCTCGCCGTCGGCCTCGTCGCCACACTGATCCCCGTCACCACGCAGGTGCTCGCCGGGGAGTACGGCGTCGGCGGCGGGCTCGCGGGGGCGCTGGCCGTGGCGCAGAGCGCGCCGCTGCTGCTGGCCGTCACACGGCCGCTGCCCGCCTGGTGGATCGTGGTCACCGCCGATCTGCTCGGCGCCCTCGTCCTGCTCAAATCGTCGCTGGAACCGGCCCGTCCGTGGCCGTGGACCCCGATGGTGATCGTGGGCTATCTCGCGCTGTGCCTCGCGCTGTCCCTGCGGGAGCGGCGCCGTACGGTCCTCGCCGTGTGGCTGGTGACGGCGGCGCTCTCCGTCGCCCTGGGCTTCGTCGGGCAGGACCGCGGCGACGGCACCGGCGTCCTGCTGGTCGTCCTCAGCGGCGCGGTGCTGCTGCTGGGCGCCTCCTTGCGTGAACGGGCCGACGCACAGCGGCGGCTGGCCGCGCAGGAGACCATCAGCGAAGCCGAACGGGCCCGGCGCACGGTGCTGGAGGAACGCGCCCGCATCGCCCGTGAACTGCACGACGTCGTGGCGCACCACATGTCCGTCATCACCGTGCAGGCGGACAGCGCGCCCTACCGTCTGGCCGGTCTGCCGCCGTCCGCGCGGGAGGAGTTCGGCACGATCGCGGAGACCGCGCGGGAGTCGCTGTCCGAGATGCGCCGGCTGCTCGGCGTCCTGCGGAGCGAGGAGGCGTCCGGGGAGCGGGCGCCGCAGCCGGGGCTCGACCGGCTGGCGCAGCTGGTGGAGGCCACGGTACGGGCCGGCGTGCCCACCGAACTGTCCGTCGGGGAGGGCCTGTCGGAGCTGCCGCAGACGGTGCAGCTGTCGGTGTACCGCATCGTGCAGGAGGCGCTGGCCAACGTCGTACGGCACGCTCCCGGTGCCGCCACCCGCGTCACGGTCGAGGAGAGTGACGACGGAGGCGCCGGTTCCGTGCGGGTCCTCGTCGTCAACGGGCCCTCGCCCGCGCCCCCGCAGGCCCCGCTGGAGACGGCGGGCACCGGCCACGGGCTGGTCGGCATGCGGGAACGGGTCCGGCTGGTCGGCGGCAGCGTCGACGCGGGGCCGCTGCCGGAGGGCGGTTTCCGCGTCACGGCCGGCATCCCCGCCAACGGGAAGGAACACTCCGCCACATGACCACGCGCGTGATCATCGTCGACGACCAGGCCATGGTGCGGGCCGGCTTCGCCGCGCTGCTGGCCGCCCAGACCGACATCGACGTGGTCGGGGAGGCACCGGACGGGGCGCGCGGCGTGGAGGTCAGCCGCCAGGTGCACCCCGACGTCGTCCTCATGGACGTCCGGATGCCCGAGATGGACGGGCTCCGGGCCGCACGGGAACTGCTCGAACCGCCGCCCGGTGTGACGCACCGGCCCAAGGTCCTGATGCTGACGACCTTCGATCTGGACGACTACGTCTACGAGGCGCTGCGCGCCGGGGCCAGCGGCTTCCTGCTCAAGGACGCGCCGCCGGCCGATCTCATCGCCGCCGTCCGCGTGGTGGCCGAGGGCGAGGCGCTGCTGGCGCCGTCCGTCACCCGGCGCCTGATCGCCGACTTCGCCCGGCAGCGGCCCTCTGCCCCGCCCTCCGGGCAGGCGCTCCGGCTGAACGGGCTCACCGAACGCGAGACCGAGGTGCTGGTGCTGGTCGCCCGGGGCCAGTCCAACATCGAGATCGCCGGCTCGCTCGTCCTGGCCGAGCAGACGGTGAAGACGCACGTCAGCCGCATCCTCGGCAAGCTCCGTCTGCGGGACCGGGCCCAGGCCGTGGTCTTCGCCTACGAGTCGGGGCTCGTGTCACCGGGAGAGGGGTAACGCCTCGTGGAGTGCGGCGAGTTGCTCCGTCGCGGGGACGACGCCCGGTGGTCCCCCTCCGGGAGGAGGCCGGGTGGCCGGCCAGTACCCCGGTATCAGTGGGGAGTTGGCTCCCCGGTGTGACGCGGCGTACCGCTTCGTCACCGCACGCTCCCTTCCGCACGGCGGCCGGATTCCCCGGCGGCCGCAGGAGGGAGCAGCACGATGACGAAGCGTCTCAGGCGCACCCTGGCCACGGTGGCGCTGGCATGCGTCGCGGTGACGGGGACAACGGGCTGGGCGGCCGGTTCGGCGCAGACCGCCGTCACGGGGCCGCCGCCGGGTACCGCGGCCTGGCGCGCGGAGGGCTCACCGGGGCAGCGGCTCCCCGACCCGGCGACGGCCCGGCCGGAGCGGGTCGCGGCGTACTTCGCCCGGCTCGACGGCACCGAGCGGCACGCCCTCGCCCACCGTCACCCGCTCGTCGTCGGCAATCTGGACGGCGCCCCCGTCCGCCTGCGGTACGAGGCGAACCGGAGCGCACTGCGGAACGCACTGCGCCGCGCACGGGCCACCGCCGAGGACCTCTCCCGCGGCACGGAGGAACGCCACAAGGCCCGAAGCGCGGTCCGGCGCTACGCCTCGCTGCTGGCCCCCGGACGCCGCATCCTCGCCTTCGACCCGCGCGGAAGGGGCCAAGTCGCCGAGGCCTACGGGGAGTTGAGCACCGCACGGCACACCGCCGTGATCGTGCCCGGTTCGGACATCGACCTCGGCACCTACGACCGCCGGGGGCCCAACCGGTACGGCACCCCGGCCGGAATGGCCCAATCCCTGCACCGTGCGACGGAGCACCGGGCCGGGGCCCGTACGGCCGTCGTCGCGTGGACCGGGTACACCACGCCGGTGGGCCTGGGCCCCGACGCGGCCACGGCCCGGCTCGCCGAGGCGGGCGCGCCCCGGCTGGCCCGCTTCCTCCGCGGGCTCTCGGCCGCGGACGTCGCCGCGCCCACGGTGCTGTGCCACAGCTACGGCTCGGTGGTCTGCGGCGCCGCCGCCCACACGGTCACCGCCGAAGACGCCGCCGGCCTCGTCCTGTTCGGCTCCCCCGGTACGGGCGCCCGCTCCGCCGCCGCGCTCGGCACCCCCGTCCCGGTGTGGGCGGCGCGCGCGGAGGACGACTGGATCAGCCACGTCCCCGGCGTCCGCCTCCTCGGGCTGGGGCACGGAACGGCGCCGACCGACCCCGGCTTCGGGGCGCGCGTCCTCTCCGCCGACGGCGCGCGGGGCCACACCGGCTACCTCCGCCCCGGCACGGCGTCCCTCGCCAACTTCGCCTCGGTGACGCTCGGTTCGTACGAAGCGGTGCACTGTGCGGCGCGGGGGTGCACCGATGGCCTCTGACGCCGCCCTGCTCACCCGGCTCCGGACCGCCGCCCGCGCGGTGGACGCGCGGACGCCGGCGGACCGGGACCGGGCCGTGGACGGGCTGCGTGCCCTGGCGCTGCTCGCGGTGCCCACCGGTCACTGGCTGGTCGGCGGCTTCACCCGGGACGCGGACGGCGCGCTGCACAACGCCAGCCCGCTCGGCGCGCTGCCCCTCCTGGCACCGGCCAGCTGGGCGCTCCAACTCCTGGGCCTGTTCTTCCTGGTGGGCGGCGCTTCCTCGGTGCACTCCCACCGCCGCGCGCTCGCGCGCGGGCAGAGCACGGCGCTGTGGCTGCGGGCCCGACTGGTCCGCCTGGGCCGTCCGGTGCTCGGGGTGACCGCCGTCTGGGCCGTGCTGATCCCGGTGCTCGCCCTGAGCGGGGTGCCGAGGGCCACGCTGCGGACGTCGGCCGTACTCGTCGTCCAGCCGCTGTGGTTCGTCGCCGTGTACGCCGGCGTCACGGCGCTCACCCCGCTCTGCGTCCGGGCCGCCGCGCGCATGGGCGGCTGGGCCGCCGCCCCGCTCCTGGCCACCGTCGCCGTCGTCGACTTCCTGCGGTACGGACCCCTCGCGGCGGCCGTCCCCGCCTGGACCGGCCTGGTGAACCTGCTGCCCGGCTGGCTCTTCGCCTACCAACTCGGCGTGTCCTGGGGGACGGGACGGCTCTCGCGGCGCTCGGGGGCGCTGCTGCTCGGCGGGGGCGCGGCGCTCTTCGCGGTGCTGCTGCTCGTCTTCCACTACCCGGCGTCGATGGTGGGCGTCCCCGGGGAGGCGCGGACCAACTCCCATCCGCCGTCGCTGCTGGTGCTCGCGCTGGCCGCCGTCCAGTGCGGCGCCGCGGTCCTGCTCCGCGACCGGCTGGCCGCGCTGCTGCGCAGGCCCGCGCTGTGGGCGCCCGTGGTGGCCGTCAACCTGTGCGCGATGACCGTCCTCTGCTGGCACCAGACGGCCATGCTCGCGGTGGCGGTGCCGAGTTCGCCCCTGGGCACCGTCGGCGGCCTCACCTCCGCGCCCGACGGCCCGGCCTGGCTGGTGGCACGGCTGGCGTGGCTGCCGGTCTTCGCGCTGTCCCTCGCCGCCGTCGCCCGCCTCACCCGCCACTTCGACGCACCGTGGCGGACGGCGCCCCGGGTGCGCGGCACGGTGGCGGCGCTGGCGGCCGGCTTCGCCGTGTACGCCGTCGCCGTGGTGTGAACCCGGCACGGCGGCCGTGCCTCCGTCCGGACGGAGGCACGGCCGCCGTGCGCCGGCTACTCGCGGCCCGCCGAGGTGAACTTGGGGTCGGCGTAGCGTCCGCCCCGCACGCTGTCCGCGATCGGGTCGAGCAACGCCAGCTCCTCGGCGTCCAGTTCGATGCGGGTGGCCGCGGTGTTCTCCGCCAGGCGGCTGCGCTTGCGGGTGCCCGGGATCGGCACGACGGTCATGTCCCGCAGCGTCGCCTGCTGCTGGACCCAGGCGAGCGCGATCTGGCCGAGCGTGGCGCCCCTGCGCTCCGCCAGCTTCCGCACCGGCTCCAGCAGCGCCGCGTTGGCGGCCGCGTTGTCCCCGGAGAAGCGGGGCATGGTGCGCCGCGAGTCGCCGCTGGTGAGTTCCTTGTCGGCGGCGACGAAGGAACCGGTCAGGAAGCCCCGTCCCAGCGGCGAGTACGGCACGAAGACGACGCCCAGTTCCTTCGCGGCGGGCACCGCGGTCCGCTCCACGTCACGGGAGAAGAGCGACCACTCCGACTGGAGCGCGGAAATCGGGTGCACGGCGTGCGCCCTGCGCAGTTCGTCCCCGGTGACCTCGCTCAGCCCGAGACGGCGCACCTTCCCCTCGGCCACGAGTTCGGCCATGGTCCCGACGGTCTCCTCGATCGGGATCTCGGGGTCGATGCGGTGCATGTAGTAGAGGTCGATGGTGTCGATGCCGAGCCGGGCCAGGCTGCCCTCGACGGACTTCCGGATGTGCGCGGTGTCGTTCCTGACCGTGCGCCGGGAGGGGTCCTCCGGGTCGAGCACGATCCCGAACTTCGTTGCCACCAGCAGCTCTTCGCGGTGGGCGCGGAAGAACGGCGAGAGGAACTTCTCGTTCTCCCCGGAGCCGTACATGTCGGCCGTGTCGAAGAGGGTGACGCCCAGTTCCAGGGCGCGCTCCAGGGTGGCGCGGGCCTCGTCGGCGTCGGTCGGGCCGTAGCCGAAGTTCATGCCCATGCAGCCGAGTCCCTGGACGCCGGTCACGGGTCCGTCCGTGCCGAGCCGGGTGGTCGCGATCCGGGTGGTGCTGTGGTCGGTGCTCATCAGGTCCTCAGTGCCCCTTCCGACGCCCTGCGGGCGTCCGCATACTTGTCGATCTTGAAATCCAGGACCGCCAGGGTCTCCTGCAGTTCGGCGATCCGCGCTCTCACGTCCCGCCGCGTCGCCACCAGCAGCTCCAGCCGCTCGGCGACGGTCGCGTCACCGGCCCGTACGAGCTCCGCGTACCGCACCATGTCCGCGACCGGCATGCCGGTCAGCCGGAGCTTGGCCACCAGGTCCAGCCAGTCGAGATCCCGGTTGGTGAACCGGCGTTGGCCCGTGTGGGACCGGTCCACGTGCGGCATCAGGCCGATCCGCTCGTACCAGCGGAGGGTGTACGCGCTCAGCCCGGTGTACGTGGCCACCTCGCTGATGGTGTACCGGTCCCGGCCCTCGGGCCGCGGGTGCGCCGGTCTCCGCGCCGGGCAGCTCGCCGGCCGCGGCACTTCCACCGCGGTCTCCCCGGTCATCACGTTCGTTCCCACCCTCGCCCCCGGTTCCGTCTCCGTCACGGTCACAAGTGAACGCTACGGAGTTGGAGTGCGCTCCAAGCAAGCGCGGAGAGGGACCGGATCGGCGGCGGCGTTAGGGTCGGGAGACATGAACAGCCTGCGGATGATCGAGAACTGGCCGGTACCGACCGCGGCGGCGGCCGTGGTACGCGCCGACGGCGGCGTCGCCGGGACGTACGGCCCCACCGGCCGCCGCTTCCCGCTCGCCTCCGTGACGAAGCCGCTGGCGGCGTACGCGGCGCTCGTCGCCCTGGAGGAGGGCGCGGCCGAACTCGACGAGCCCGCGGGCCCGGACGGCTCGACCGTCCGCCACCTCCTCGCCCACACCTCCGGGCTCGCCTTCGACGACACCCGCGTCCAGGCCGCGCCCGGCAGCCGCCGGATCTACTCCAACGCCGGCTTCGAGGCACTCGGCGACCACCTTGCCGAGGTCACCGACATCCCCTTCCCCCAGTACCTGCGCGAGGCCGTGCTGGAACCGCTGGGCATGACGTCCACCGACCTGCCCGGCTCCCCCGCGAAGGACGCCGTCTCCACCGCCGACGACCTCGCCCGCTTCGCCGCCGAGCTCCAGCGCCCCACCCTCGTCGACCGCACGACGCTGGACGAGGCCACCACCGTCGTCCACCCGGGCCTGAAGGGCGTGCTGCCGGGCTACGGCAACCAGTCGCCGAACGACTGGGGGCTCGGTTTCGAGATCCGCGACGGCAAGTCGCCGCACTGGACGGGCACTTCGTCCTCGCCCCGCACCTTCGGCCACTTCGGCCAGTCCGGCACCTTCCTGTGGGTCGACCCGGACGCGCAACTCGCCTGCGTGGCACTCACCGACCGCGACTTCGGCCCGTGGGCCGTCGAGGTCTGGCCCGCGTTCACGGACGCGGTGCTGGCCGAGTTCCGCACGCCCTGAACCGCGGCTCAGCCGTACGACGGCTCCGCGTGCATCTCCCACACCAGGAGTTCCGCGGGGCCCTCGGCCGCCGCCACCTCCAGATCCCGCGCGTCCGCGATCCGGGCCGCGTCCCCCGCGGTGAGCCGCTCACCCGCGATCTCCGCCGCACCGCGCACCACGTGCAGGTACACCCACGCCGCGTCCGGAACGGCGCTGCGCTCACCCGGCGCCAACCGCCGTACGTGCAGCACCGCTTCCGTCCCCGGCAGCGCGAAGGGGGTGCCGTCGGCGATGCCGCGCACCACCTCGTACTCCGGGTCACCGCCGAAGCTGCCGGGCACCAGCCACATCTGCACGAACCGCAGGGGCCCGTCCCCCGCGTTGCGCTCCACGTGCCGCACCCCGCCGCCGGCCCGCAGCCGCTGCACGTCCCCGGGGCGCACCACGCAGCGCTGACCGGTGGAGTCGACGTGCTCCAGCTCGCCCTCGACGACCCAGGTGACGATCTCGACGTCCCGGTGCGGATGTTCACCGAATCCGGAACCCGGAGCGAGACGTTCCTCGTTGCAGGCGACGAGGAGCCCGAACCCGACGTTGTCCGGGTCGTAGAAACCGGAGAACGAGAACGCGTGCCGGGTCTCGATCCCGGCGTCCCTGTCGCCGCCCCGGTACCGGCCGGCCTCCCGCCACACCTGAAGCATGCCCCCACCGTAGTCCGCCCGGGGCCGCTCCCGTCCGGCGGGAGCCGCCCACCGGGCCCCCGCACCGCCCCACGCCCCGCGCACCCCACCCGATAAGGCAGGCTTGTCCCGTGCCCGAACCCCAAGACCCCGCTGAGTCTGCCCAGCCCTCCGAACCGTCCGGACCCTCGTCGTACCCCGCGGATCCCCGCGGCGGCACGGCGCCCGAGGGGGAGCCGTCCGCCGCGGACGGACCCGCGGGTTCCGGGCGCCCGGAGCCCGTGGAGCACCCGCACAAGGCCACGCTGCGGCGGCTCGAACAGTCGTCGGGCAAGCTCGCCGCCGCCGCGATCGCGCGCATGGACGAGCAGTTGCCGTGGTACCGCGCGATGCCGCCGGAGAACCGGTCCTGGATCGGACTGGTCGCGCAGGCGGGCATCGCGGCCTTCACCGAGTGGTTCCGGCACCCGGAGACCCCGCAGGCCATCAGCACCGACGTGTTCGGCACGGCTCCGCGCGAGCTGACCCGCGCCATCACGCTGCGGCAGACCGTCGAGATGGTGCGCACCACGATCGAGGTCGTCGAGACCGCGATCGACGAAGTGGCCGCCCCCGGCGACGAGTCCGTGCTGCGCGAGGCCCTCCTCGTCTACGCGCGGGAGATCGCCTTCGCCACCGCGCAGGTGTACGCGCAGGCCGCCGAGGCCCGCGGCGCCTGGGACGCGCGGCTCGAATCGCTCGTCGTCAACGCGGTGCTCTCCGGCGAGGCCGACGAGGGCGCCGTCTCCCGCGCCGCCGCGCTCGGCTGGAACTCCCCCGAACACGTCCTGGTCATCCTCGGCACCGCGCCGGACGGGGACAGCGAACTCACGGTCGAGGCCATCCGCCGCGCGGCCCGGCACGCCAAGCTCCAGGTGCTGACGGGCGTGCTCGGCAACCGTCTCGTGGTGATCGCGGGCGGCAGCGACGACCCGTTGCGCTCGGCGAAGTCCCTGATCGGGCCGTTCGCGCCGGGCCCCGTGGTCGCCGGCCCGGTCGTCGGCGACCTGCTGTCCGCCACCGGCTCGGCACAGGCCGCAGCCGCCGGGCTGCGCGCCTGCGCGGCCTGGCCGGACGCCCCGCGCCCGGTGCTCGCCGACGACCTGCTGCCCGAGCGCGCGATGGCGGGCGACCCCGCCGCGCGGGACCTGTTGGTGGAGGAGATCTACAGACCGCTGGAGGAGGCCGGTTCGGCGCTGCTGGAGACGCTCAGCGTCTACCTGGAACAGGCCAGCAGCCTGGAGGGCGCGGCCCGGATGCTGTTCGTGCACCCCAACACCGTCCGCTACCGGCTGCGACGTGTGACGGATGTCACCGGATGGTCGCCGTCGGACGTCCGTTCCGCCTTCACGCTGCGTATCGCGCTGATCCTGGGGCGCCTCACGGACTTCGGCAGCAATCCCTGAGCCGGACCATCGCCCTTGTCGAGGGTCCACAATTCCCCTGACGGTTCTTCGTATCGGTCCCCACCGGCGGGGACCACAGACCACAAGAGAGAGTGAAAGGGTGCTCGTACTCGTCGCTCCCGGCCAAGGCGCTCAGAAGCCTGGCCTCCTGAAGCCCTGGCTCGACCTCCCCGGTGTCGCGGACCGCCTCGCCGCCTGGTCGGCCGCCATCGACCTGGACCTGGTGCACTACGGCACCGAGGCCGACGCGGACGCGATCCGCGACACGGCCGTGGCCCAGCCCCTGCTCGTCGCCTCGAGCCTCGTCTCCGCGAGCGCGCTGCTGGACGGCGTCAAGGCCGACGGCGTGCCCGGCGCCACCGCCGGCCACAGCGTCGGCGAACTCGCGGCCGCCGCACTCGCCGGCGTGCTCTCGCCCGCCGACGCGATGTCGCTGGTGCGGACCCGCGGCAAGGCGATGGCCGAGGCCGCCGCCGTCACCGAGACCGGCATGTCCGCCGTCCTCGGCGGCGACCCGGACGAGGTCACCGCACACCTGGAGAAGCTCGGCCTCTCCCCCGCGAACGTCAACGGCGGCGGGCAGATCGTCGCGGCCGGCACCGCCGAGCAGCTCGCGGCGCTGGCCGAGGACAAGCCCGAGAAGGCGCGCGTGATCCCGCTGAAGGTCGCGGGCGCGTTCCACACGCAGCACATGAGCCCCGCCGTCTCCGTCATGGAGAAGGCCGTCGAAGGCGTCACCGCCAACGACCCTTCGGTGCCCTACGTCTCCAACCTGGACGGCACCGAGGTCGCCTCCGGCGCGGACGTCGTGCGGCGGCTCGTGCACCAGATCTCGGCGCCCGTCCGCTGGGACCTGTGCATGGAGACGTTCCGGAAGATGGGCGTCACGGCGATGATCGAGGTCTGCCCCGGCGGCACCCTCACCGGGCTGGCCAAGCGCGGCCTGCCGGGCGTGAAGACCCTGGCAGTGAAGTCCCCCGACGACCTGGACGCGGCCCGCGAGCTCCTCGCGGAGCACGCGCCCACTGCCTGAGCCCAAGGAGAGCCCGAGCATGACAGCGAAGATCAAGCCCCCCAAGGGTTCCCCGTACGCGCGGATTCTCGGCGTCGGCGGCTACCGCCCGACCCGCGTGGTGCCGAACGAGGAGATCCTCAAGCACATCGACTCGTCCGACGAGTGGATCCGCTCCCGCTCCGGCATCGCGACGCGGCACTGGGCCGGCCCCGAGGAGACCCTCGCCGAGATGACCCTGGAGGCGGCGGGCAAGGCCGTCGCCGACGCCGGGATCACCGCCGACCAGGTGGACGCGGTCATCATCTCGACGGTCTCGCACTTCAAGCAGACCCCCTCGATCGCGACCGAGATCAGCGACCGGATGGGTGCGGGCAAGGCCGCCGCCTTCGACATCAACGCGGGCTGCGCCGGCTTCGGTTACGGCCTGACGCAGGCCAAGGGCCTGATCGCCGAGGGCAGCGCCACCTACGTCCTGGTCGTCGGCGCCGAGCGGCTCTCCGACCTGACCGACCTCACCGACCGCTCCACCGCCTTCCTGTTCGGGGACGGCGCGGGCGCCGTCGTCGTCGGCCCGTCCGAGGAGCCCGCGATGGGCCCGTCGGTCTGGGGCTCCGAGGGCGACAAGGCGGACGTCATCTCGCAGACGGTGGCGTGGGACGAGTTCCGCATCGGGGACGTCTCGCAGCTGCCGGTCGACGCGGACGGCGAGGTGAAGTTCCCCGCCATCCGCCAGGAGGGCCAGACGGTCTTCCGCTGGGCCGTGTTCGAGATGGCGAAGGTGGCCCAGGAGGCGCTGGACGCCGCCGGGGTCTCCCCCGAGGACCTGGACGTCTTCATTCCGCACCAGGCCAACATGCGGATCATCGATTCGATGGTGAAGACTCTCAAGCTGCCGGAGCACGTCGCGGTCGCCCGTGACGTGGAAACGACCGGCAACACCTCGGCCGCCTCCATCCCGCTCGCGATGGAGCGGATGCTGGCGACCGGGGAGGCGAAGAGCGGCGACACCGCGCTCGTCATCGGATTCGGGGCGGGTCTCGTCTACGCAGCGATGGTCGTTACCCTCCCATAGTCAAGATCCACGCAGCTCCGACAAAGAGGTCGGGGCCGCGCGGCAGAACCACCCTCACCGCAACACACCGAAGGAGCGCCGCAATGGCCGCCACGCAGGAAGAGATCGTCGCCGGTCTCGCCGACATCGTCAACGAGATCGCCGGCATCCCGACCGAGGACGTCGAGCTCGGCAAGTCCTTCACCGACGACCTGGACGTCGACTCGCTGTCCATGGTCGAGGTGGTCGTCGCCGCCGAGGAGCGCTTCGACGTGAAGATCCCGGACGACGACGTCAAGAACCTCAAGACGGTCGGCGACGCGACCGACTACATCCTCAAGCACCAGAGCTGAATCATCAGTTGACGCGTTTGTCGCCACCCTGCGTGCATCCCCGGGACGACGTCCCCGGGGGCACCGGCAGGGTGGCCCAAACGGTTCACCCCCTACCAGTGGAGACAGGAATCCTGTGAACGCGACCCAACACTCCGTGGTCGTCACCGGTATCGGCGCAACCACACCGCTGGGTGGCGACAGCGCATCGACCTGGGACGGCCTGATCGCCGGGCGCTCCGGTGTCGCACGGCTCGAGGACGAGTGGGCCGCCGAGCTCCCCGTCCAGATCGCCGCCCGTGTCGCGGTGGAGCCGACCGAGACGATCCCCCGCCCGCAGGCCCGCAAGCTGGACCGCTCGGCGCAGTTCGCGCTGGTCGCGGCCCGTGAGGCGTGGGCGGACGCGGGCTTCACGGCCAAGGCGGGCGAGGACACCTCGGTGTCCCCCGACCGTCTGGGCTCGGTCGTCGCCTCCGGCATCGGCGGCGTCACGACGCTGCTCGACCAGTACGACGTGCTCAAGGAGAAGGGCGTACGCCGCGTCTCCCCGCACACCGTGCCGATGCTGATGCCCAACAGCCCCAGCGCGAACGTCGGCCTGGAGGTCAACGCCCGCGCCGGTGTGCACACCCCGGTGAGCGCCTGCGCGTCCGGCACCGAGGCGATCGGCTACGCGATCGAAATGATCCGCAGCGGCCGCGCCGACGTCGTCATCGCCGGCGGCACCGAGGCCGCCATCCACCCGCTGCCGGTGGTCGCCTTCGGCAACATGATGGCGATGTCCAAGAACAACGACGACCCGCAGGGTGCGTCCCGCCCGTTCGACACCGACCGCAACGGTTTCGTGCTCGGCGAGGGCGCGGGCGTGATCGTGCTGGAGTCCGCGGAGCACGCCAAGAAGCGCGGCGCCCGGATCTACGCCGAGGCCGTCGGCCAGGGCGTCTCGGCGGACAGCCACCACATCACGCAGCCCGAGCCCAGCGGCAACGGCATCGCGCTCGCGCTGGAGAACCTCGTGGCCGGCACCGACCTCGAGGCCGCGCAGATCCAGCACATCAACGCGCACGCCACCTCCACCCCGCAGGGAGACATCGCGGAGCTCAAGGCGCTGCGCAAGGTCTTCGGCGACGACGTCGACCACATGGCGCTCTCCGCCACGAAGTCGATGACGGGCCACCTGCTGGGCGGCGCGGGCGGCATCGAGAGCGTCGCCTCGATCCTGGCGCTGTGGAACCGCACCGCACCGCCGACGATCAACATCGAGAACCTCGACCCCGAGGCCGATGCCGACATCGTCCGCGACAAGCCGCGCGCGCTGCCCGAGGGCACGATCGCGGCGCTCAACAACTCCTTCGGCTTCGGCGGCCACAACGTCGTCCTGGCCTTCCGTACGGTCTGACGTCCGGCTCGTACAACAACACGCGTGAGGGGCGGCCTCCCAGGAGGCCGCCCCTCACGCGTGTGTCCGCCCTCGGCTCACGGACAGGCGACGACCTGCCCGGCCCAGGACAGGCCGCCGCCGAAGGCGAAGAGCAGAACCGGCGCACCGGCCGGGATCTCCCGCCGTTCGACGAGCTTGGCCAGCGCGAGCGGCACCGAGGCGGCCGAGGTGTTCCCCGACTCGACGACGTCCCGGCCCACCACGGCCCGGGTGGCGCCGAGTTGGCGGGTGACCGCCTCGATGATCCGCAGATTGGCCTGGTGCGTGACGACCCCGGCGAGCTCCTCGGGCGCGACGCCGGCCCGCTCGCACGCCTCCCGCGCGAGCGGCGCGAGGAAGGTGGTCGTCCAGCGGTAGACCGCCTGGCCCTCCTGCGCGAAGACGGGCCGCCAGCCGCCCTCCTCGTCACCGATCCGTACGGCGTCGCTCTTCGTCGGGTCCGAACCCCAGACGACGGGGCCGACGCCGGGCTCCTCGGAGGCGCTGAGCACAGCCGCGCCCGCTCCGTCCCCGAGCAGCACGCAGGTGGAGCGGTCGCTCCAGTCGGTGATGGCGGACATCTTGTCGACCCCGATGACGAGCGCGTGCCGCGCCGCCCCCGCGCGGACGGAGTGGTCGGCGGTGGCGAGGGCCGTGGTGAAGCCCGCGCAGGCGTTGTTGAGGTCGAAGGCCGCGGCGGCGGGGATGCCGAGCCGCCCGGCGACGCGTGCCGCGACGGACGGGCAGCGGTCGGTCTCCGTGCAGGTGGCGACCACGACCAGCCCGATGTCCGCCGGGTCCGTACCGGCCGAGGCCAGGGCCTTGGCCCCTGCCTCGGCGGCCATGTCGGTCACGGTTTCCGCGTCCGCGATCCTGCGGGTGACGATCCCGGTGCGCTGCCGGATCCACGCGTCACTGGTGTCCACCGTGCGCGCCAGGTCGTCGTTGGTGACGACCCGTTCGGGCTGGTGGCGGCCGAGTGCGGTGAGACGTGTTCCAGGACTCATGTACCAAGGGTGGTGCCGAGGGGCACCAGTCGGTGTTAGCGACCCCCGACAAGACTTCCGTGTCTTTCTGTCAGCCCTGCGACCGCCCGTCGTCGAAGCTCGCGTAGTACGACGCCGCCATGTCCTCCTGCCCGTGGCCCTGTTCGGCCGCGCGGCGGAACCGCTCGGCCCCGGCCGCGGTGACGTCGAGCCGTACCCCGGCGGCCTCGCCCGCCGAGACGATGAGCCGGCTGTCCTTCTCCGCCGTCGTCACCGCGAACGAGGGGCTGAAGTCGCCGGACCCGATGACGGCGGCCTTCGCCCGGAGGTACCCCATGTCGAGCGGCCCGCCGCCGACGGCGTCCAGGAAGGACCGCGGGTCGACGCCCAGCCCCTCGGCCAGCGCCAGCGCCTCGGCCACCCCGTGATTGACGGTCAGTACCCAGGTGTTGCAGACGAGTTTGAGGCTGCTGGCGTCCCCGGGCCGCTCGCTGACCCAGACCGTGCGGGAGCCGACGGCGCCCAGCACGGGCGCCAGCCGGTGCCGCGCGGTGTGCGGCCCGGAGGCGAGGACGACGAGGTCGCCCGACTCGGCCGGTCCGCGGGTGCCGAGCACGGGGGCGTCGACGAGGACGAGCCCGTAGTCGTGGGCCAGCCCGTCGAGGTCGCGCAGTCCTTCGGTGCCGGCGCTGGTGCTCTGCATCCACAGCGTTCCCGCCCGGAGGCCGGGGGCGGCGGCGCGGATGATCTCGGCCGTGGTCGGGGCGTCGTAGAGCATCGTGAGCACGATGTCCGCGTTCTCGACGGCTTCGTCGGGCCGGTCGGCGACGCGGGCCCCTTCGTCGGCGAGCGGTGCGGACTTGGCGCGGCTGCGGTTCCAGACGGTCACGTCGAGCCCGGCCCGGCAGAGGTTGCGGGCCATGGCGGCGCCCATGATCCCGGTGCCCAGGACGGCTACGGAGATGCGGTCGGTCATGCGACGCACGCTAGGTCATTCCGGGCCGTACGCGTCGGCGGCTCACAGCCGGTTCCGCCGGTGACGGGCTCTCATTCCTCCTGGCGGCGACCGGCGTCGGGCTCCCGCTCAGACGACCTGGTGCAGCCAGCGGACGGGGGCGCCTTCTCCGGCGTACCGGAACGGCTCCAGCTCGTCGTCCCAGGGCTTGCCCAGCAGACGGGAGATCTCCGCCTCCAGGTCGGTCTCTCCGCTGCCGGAGCGGGCGATCGCGGCGCGGAGGCGGTCCTCGGGGATGAGGATGTCGCCGTGCATGCCGGTGACGGCGTGGAAGATCCCCAGGTCCGGGGTGGAGCTGTAGCGTTCGCCCTCCGCCGAGCGGCAGGGTTCGGCCGTCGTCTCGAAGCGAAGGAGGTGCCAGCCGCGGAGCGCGGAGGCCAGCTTCGAGGCCGTGCCCGGGTCGCCCTGCCAGGAGAGTTCGGCACGCCAGGTGCCGGGCGCGGCGGGCTGTCTG
This sequence comes from Streptomyces sp. HNM0574, assembly GCF_012726235.1. Taxonomy (GTDB): domain Bacteria; phylum Actinomycetota; class Actinomycetes; order Streptomycetales; family Streptomycetaceae; genus Streptomyces. Next base: position 178,600 of record NZ_JAASAH010000010.1, on the reverse strand, counting down.
ATCCAGTCCAGGCTGACACGAGTGCCAAGGACTCCTGCCACGGCCCATTCGACGTGCGGGCACAGCGCGCGGGGCGCGGAATGCACGTACAGAACTCCACGTGTCGTCGTCACCGGGACCTCCAGTGCGGTTCGAGGGTCGCCTACACCAGCGGCCTCGACTGCCTACCGGTCACGCGCCGGTTCGGCGCCTGACATTCTGCACCACCGGCCACTTCCCTACCAGCGTCCGAGGTTACGAATAGTAAACACCATTGCCATCAATTCTCCCCGAAAGGGACATGAAGTGACGCGATGTAATATTTAGTTGTCGCTGCCGTCCCCGGCCTTCGGTGACGTCGCGTTCACGGTCCTCACAGCCGCGCACGTCACGCGGCCCGGAGGCAAAGCTATCGTGCCGCTCCGGGTGGCGGGTGACGTACCGTCGGAACTACACCGGCGGACGCGGCCGGGACAACCGAACAGGCCCGGGAACAGCGGTGGACGGGAGCGAATCCGTGCCGGAAAGTCCGGAGAATCCGAAGAACCGGAACGGGAAAGCCCCGGTGGAAGGCGAACCGGAGAGCCGGATTCCGCGACCTGGGGGCAACCGCGGTGAGCGGAGCGGCGGAGTGGGGAAACGTGCCCTCGCGATCGGTTCCGGTGCCCTCGCGCTCCTCCTCGGGCTGACCCTGGCGGCGGCCTGCGGCAGCCCGGGTGGCGGAGCGCATGAGGGGCGTGACCAGCCCTCCGCACGCCCCTCCGATGCGCAGTCACACTCTTCTCCCGGGCCGCACTCCCCCTCGGCTGCTCACTCCCCGTCGTCAACCACGGGCTCCCGGGACCGCTCCGGATGGGACACCTCGCCCGACTCGCTCGCGGCCGTGGGCGACTCCATCACCCGGGGATTCGACGCCTGTTCACTGCTCTCGGACTGCACCGCCGCGTCCTGGGCCACCGGCTCCGACGACGGCGTGCGCTCCCTCGCGGGCAGGCTGCTGGACGACCCCGCGGCGCAGAGCTGGAACTACGCCGTCAGCGGCTCGACGATGGCCGGCCTCGCGTCGCAGATGAAGCGCGCGGCGGCCAGGGATCCGGACCTCGTCACGGTGATGACCGGGGCCAACGACGCCTGCCGCCCGGACGTCGAGGGCATGACGAGCGTGCCCGAATTCCGCGAGGGCTTCCGGCGGGCGCTGCGGACGCTGTGGGACGAACGGCCCGACGCGCAGGTGTACGTGGCGAGCGTGCCCGACCTGAAGCGGCTCTGGTCCGTCGGGCGGGACAGCCAGGAGGCGCAGCGTGCCTGGAAGTTCGGGATCTGCCGGTCGATGCTGGACGCGCCGCGGTCGGTGAGTGCCGCGGCGACGGAGCGCCGGGACCGGGTGCGTGAGCGCGTGATCGCGTACAACGGTGTGCTGCGCGAGGAGTGTGCGGAGCACACGCGTTGTCGGTACGACAACGGCGCGGTCTTCTCGTACCGCTTCACCGAGCGGGAGTTGAGCCCCTGGGACTGGTTCCATCCGGGACGGGCCGGGCAGCGTGAACTCGCGGCGCTGGCGCACCGGGAGATCGTCTCGCCGAGGCCGTGAGGGGAGTTGGGCGGACGCGCGCGTGTCGTAGGCTGCCCGGACGTCGGGAGGGAGGCGCGGTGGCAGGCAGCGGTCGGCCCAGGCACAGGGCGCGGGGCGAGGAGCGCCGGCAGGAGATCCTCCGGGCGACGTTCGAGGTCATCGCCGAGCGGGGCTACCGGGGTACGACGCTCGCCGCCGTCGCCGAACGGGCCGGGCTCACCCAGCAGGGGCTGCTGCACTACTTCCCGACGAAGGAGGCCCTGCTCGTCGCCGTGCTGGAGGAACGCGACGCCTGGGACACCGGCGGTGCTCCCGCGCGCGAGGAACGTCACGGTGCGGAGCGCGTCTGGCCGTTGGGCAATCTGGAGACGCTCGTCGAGTACAACGCGATGCGTCCGGCGATCGTCCGGACCTTCTCCGCACTGCTCGGCGAGAGCGTCACCGACGACCATCCGGCGCGGGACTACTTCACCGAGCGCTACGCCTGGGCACGCGAGGCGTTCGCCGCGACGCTCCGGCAGGAGTACGGCGAGCGGCTGCCGGGCTCCGGGCTCACCCCGGAACAGGCCGCTCCGCTGATGGCCGCGGTGATGGACGGGCTGCAGTTCCAGTGGCTGCTGGACCCGGAGGCCGTGGACATGCCCGCGTCCTTCCGCCGCTTCCGCGCACTGCTCGGCGACGTACCGGAGCCCGGCGCCACCTGAACGTGCGGCGGGGAGCGCGCGGACGGTGCGTCCGCGCGCTCCCCGGCTGCCGGCTATACCCCCACGGTCTCCTTCCGCGTGTTCTTCGGGCTGCCCTTCCGGGCGCGTGACCCGCGCTGCTCCAGTTCGATCGCGATCGGGGCCGCCGTGAACATCGACGACCAGGTGCCCGCACCGGTACCGATCAGCAGTGCCACGGCGAAGTCCGTGAGCGTGTCACCGCCGAGCAGGGCGAGCGCGGCCAGGATGAACACGGCGCCCATACCGGTGTTGACGGTGCGCGGAACGGTCTGCAGCAGGGCGTGGTTGACCACGTCGGCGAACGGTTTGCCGCGCCGGGCCGCCCACAGCTCCCGCACCCGGTCGAAGACCACCACCGAGTCGTTGACCGAGTAGCCGATCACCGTCAGCAGGGCGGCGAGGAAGACCCCGTCGATGGGCTTGCCCAGCCAGGCGAACACGCCGATGAGCACGATCACGTCGTGCATCAGCGCGACCACCGTCGCGGCGCCGAAGGTCCAGCGGAACCGCACCGCGAGATAGAGGAGTTGCGCCGCGAGCGCGACACCGAGGGCGATCAGGGCTCCGGTGCGCAGCTCCTCGCCGAGGCTGGGGCCGATCAGCTCGTCGCGCACCTTTTCCGCGCCCTGGCCGAGGTCGCTGACCGTCTTGGTCACCTCGTCCTCCTCGGCCTCGGTCAACGGGTCCGTGCGGACGGTGAGTTCGCCGTCCGACGCGTCCCCGCCCCCGCCCTGGGAGCTCTGCACCTGGGCCTGCGGGTATCCGGCGTCGGCGAGCGCGGAGCGCGCCCGGTCCGGGTCGACCTGCTGGGTCGTCGTGTACTCGATGAGCCGTCCGCCGGTGAACTCGACGCCGAAGTCCAGCCCCCGCACCAGGATTCCGGAGCCGGCGAGCAGCAGCGCGACCGCCGAGGCGGCGAGCCAGCGCCTGCGGTACCGCATCAGGTCCGGCGCACGGCGGGTGATCCACTCGCGGACGCGTCCGACACCGGCGATCCCGGACATGCGGTGCCGTCCCCGTACCGGGCGGCGGGTGACGGCGAACTCCGCGAGCGCGCGGGTCACCACCAGGGCGCTCACCATCGAGGCGAGCACGCCGAGCGACAGGGTCACGCCGAAACCGCGCACCGGGCCGGAGGCGAGGAAGAACAGCAGGCCGGCGGCGAGCAGGGTGGTGATGTTCGAGTCGAGGATGGCGCTCAGGGCGTTGCGGAAGCCCGACGCGAGTGCCGAGCGCAGGCTTCTGCGTCCCGGCCTGGCCGCCGCGTACTCCTCGCGGGCCCGTTCGAAGACCAGCACGTTGGCGTCCACCGCCATGCCGATGGCCAGCACGAATCCGGCGAGTCCCGGAAGGGTGAGGGTGGCGCCGATCGCCACAAGACCGGCGTAGGCGATCACCGCGTAGCAGACGAGGGCGAGGGCCGCGATGCCGCCGAGCAGGCGGTAGACGTAGGTGACGAAGAGCGAGGTCAGGCCGATGCCGATGACCGCGGCCCAGGCGCTGTCCTCGATGGCCTCGGCGCCCAACGTCGGGCCCACGGTGCGCTGTTCGAGCGTCTCGACGGGGACGGGCAGTGCGCCGCCGCTGATCAGCAGGGCGAGGTCGCGGGCCTCCTGCTGGTCGAAGCTGCCGGTGATCTCGGTCGATCCGCCCGCGATCCCGGCGCCGCAGCGGACCGAGGGGTTCACCTCGGGCGAGGAGATGACCTTGTCGTCCAGCACGATCGCGACGCGGCGCGTCGGGTCACCGGGCGGGGCGCACGCGGCCTCGCCCGTGAGGTCGGCCCAGGTGTCCTTGCCCTTGCCCTTGAAGTCGATGGAGACCGTCCAGCCCGGGCCCTTCTGCGGGTCCGTGCGCGGGTCGGCGCCGCCGACCCCCTCGCCGGTCATCTCCGGGGGACCGAGACGCAGGACGTTGCCGTTCTCGTCCGGGACGCGGCGCTCGCCGTCGGCCTTCTCGGTCTTCCCGGGTTCCTCGGTCTCCTTCTTCTTGGGCTCGACGCCCAGGACGGGGTGGAAGGTGAGCTGCGCTGTGCGCCCGAGGACCTCCGACGCCTCGCGCGGGTCCTGGAGTCCGGGCAGTTCGACGATGATGCGCCGGTCGCCGGAGCGGGTGATCTGCGGTTCGCTCACGCCCAGCGCGTCGACGCGCTGGCGGAGCACTTCGAGGGTGCGGTCGGTGGCCTCCGGGGTGGCCTTGGTGGTGGGTGAGTCCTGGGTCTCCAGGACGATCTGGGTGCCGCCGCGCAGGTCGAGACCGAGGCGGGCGGGGTTGGTCAGGGCGATCCATACGGACAACGCCACTACGGCGAGGGCGAACAGCGCCCTCCACCGGGCAGTACGCGTCACAGTGCGTCTCCCTCAGGCAGCACCCGACGCACCGCGTGGCCGGGGCCGGTCGCGGTGTGCGCGGGTGCGGGAAGTGTGGAATTCCAGAAGTCGCCGAAGGCGACGGTCAGTTGCCTGAGGGAGCGGGCGGGGCCCGTCCGAGGTGACGCGCGCCGCGCAGCAGGTCGCCGTCGGCGACCGGGGTCGCGGGCAGCGGCCGCGCCCAGGGGCGGAGGCGCGGGACGTAGGTCCCTCCGCAGAGGGCAGCGCCGCCGGGGTGGGCGAGATGACGTTCGGAGCCGGTGTCCCGGAAGGCGTGCGGCGGTGCGGCCTCCGCCGCATCGCACACGGACTCGGTGGCGCCGGTTCCGGGGCGGTCGTGGGTTTCGGGACGGTCGTTGTCGTTGTCGTCGGCGGTGGGTGCGGCGACGATGGCCGCGCCCGCGAGGGGGACCGCCGGGGCCGGCACCGCCGGGCCGGGGATGCCGACGCCGAGCAGGACCGCGACGAGGGCGAGCAGCGTGCCCAGGCCGGTGGACACGGCGGCGTTCGGCCGTCGCTCCGTCATGTCCACCTCTCCGTGCTCGTTCCTGCCCCGCGCATGCGGTCGCCCTGCGTGAGGCGTCCTCGCGGTCACCGTACGCAGGGTCACCGTACGCGGGGGTCACCCTGTGGGGCAGCCCAACGCCGGGACCTCGCCCCGTACATGTACCGAGGGCCGCCCCGGCGTGCTGCCGGGGCGGCCCTCCCGCGAACGTTCCGCGCGCGCTGACCGTTCCGCGTGCCCGGCTCCGGGGCCGGGCACGCGGTGGCGCGGGATCAGGCGACGTCGAGGGTGACCTCGATGTTGCCGCGCGTGGCGTTGGAGTAGGGGCAGACCTCGTGGGCCTTCTCCAGCAGCTCCTTGGCCTTGGCCTTGTCCACGTTCGGGATGTTCGCCTCGAGGGCCACCGTGAGGCCGAAGCCGCCGGACGGCGTGCTGCCGATGCCGACCTTGGCGGTCACGGTGGAGCCGGATATGTCGGCGTTCTCCTTGCGGGCGACGACGCCGAGGGCGCCCTGGAAGCAGGCGCTGTAGCCGGCGGCGAAGAGCTGCTCGGGGTTGGTGCCCGCGCCGCTTCCGCCCATCTCCTTCGGCGGGTTGACCACGACGTCGAGCTTGCCGTCATCGGTGGCGACCCGGCCGTCACGGCCGTTCTCGGCGGTGGCGACTGCGGTGTACTTGACGTCGACGGACTGGATGGACATGAATCCTCCTGTTCGGTGGCATGGCCGGCGCTCTCGCGCCCACGAGTCACCGGCCGGTGACGAGCCTAACCGCCCGGCGCCCGGGCAGGCACGGGAGTGCCCGGCCGGGGCCGGTGGCCGGGGATCGGCGGGGGCTCAGGCGTCGAGGGAGACGATCATCTTTCCGGTGTTCTCGCCCTTGAGCATGCCGAGGAAGGCGTCCACGCCGTTCTCGATGCCGTTGACGACGGTCTCGCGGTACTTGAGTTCGCCGGAGCGGATCCAGGCGGAGACCTCCTCGAAGAACTGCTGCTTCAGGTCCGCGTGGTCCATCACGAGCATGCCCTGGATGCGCAGCCGCTTGCCGATGACGAGCGCGAGGTTGCGCGGGGCGGCGGGCGGTTCCGTGGCGTTGTACTGCGAGATCATCCCGCAGATGGTGGCGCGGCCGTGCACGTTGAAGGAGCTGATCGCCGCCTCCAGGTGCTCGCCGCCGACGTTGTCGAAGTAGACGTCGATGCCGTCCGGCGCCGCGGCCTTCAGCTGCTCGGCGACGGGGCCTTCCTTGTAGTTGAAGGCGGCGTCGAAGCCGTACTCCTCGGTGAGCACGCGGACCTTCTCCGCCGAGCCCGCGCTGCCGATGACCCGGGCCGCGCCCTTGAGCTTCGCGATCTGGCCGACCTCGCTGCCGACGGCGCCGGCCGCGCCGGAGACGAAGACGGTGTCGCCCGGCTTGAAGGAGGCCACCTCGAGCAGGCCCGAGTAGGCGGTGAGGCCGGGCATGCCCAGCACACCGAGGAAGGCGGGCAGCGGGGCGATCCCGGGCGAGACCGCGGTGGCGTGCCGGGCGTCGAGCGTGGCGTACTCGCGCCAGCCGGAGTTGTGCAGGACGTGGTCACCGGCGGCGAACTTCTCGCTCCCGGAGGCGAGAACGACGCCGACCGCGCCGCCCTCCATCGGCTCGTCGAGGGGGAAGGGCGGGACGTAGGACTTCACGTCGTTCATCCGGCCGCGCATGTACGGGTCGACGGAGAAGTGCAGATTCCGCACGAGGATCTGGCCCTCGCCGGGGTGGGCGACGGGGGCTTCCCTGAGGGCGAAGTCCGCCGGGGTCGGCCAGCCCTGGGGGCGTGCGGTCAGGTGCCACTCACGGCCGGTGGCGGGGAGGCTGCCGGGGGAGGCGGAAGGCGTCATGCGGAGATCATCCTCCAGAGGTCTTTCAGGAACTGAAACAACCATGCTCCTCGATATTTCATGTTGTCAAGCAACCGGGTACGGTGGTGTCCATGACCGCCAGTGCCGCCCGCGCCTCCGGGCACACCCCCGGAGCCGACGGGCCCGAGAGACCCGATGCCGTCACCCACGAGGTGGTGGAGCTCATCGGCACCGTTGTCGCGCGCTACCACGAGGAGTACGAGCTGGCCGCCGGGCAGCATTCGCTGACCGGCGCGCAGGCGCGGGTCCTCGCGCTGCTCGCGCGCGAGGCGACGCCGATGCGGCAGGTGGCCAGGCAGCTGAAGTGCGAGCCGTCGAACGTGACGGGGATAGTGGACCGGCTGGAGTCCCGCGGGCTCGTCGAGCGGCGTCCCGATCCGGCCGACCGCCGGGTCAAGGTCGCCGCCGTCACGGAGGAGGGCCGCGAGACCGCGGGCCGGCTGCGCGGCTCCCTCGACTTCGCCCGGGAGCCGCTCGCCGGGCTGACCACGGTCGAACGCGCCCTGCTCCGCGACCTGTTGCGGCGCATGCTCGGCGAGGACGTGACGCCCGGAGACGAGTGAGCCCCGGGGCCGCGGGGTTCACCGGGCGCGGGGGTTCACCGGCCGGTGAGTTCGCCGCGCAGGCGCAGGGTGCGCAGCACCATTTCGAGTTCGAAGCGCCGGTCCGGTTCGTCGATGCCGTCGCCCCAGCGTTCCCGGATCTGCCGCAGCCGGTAGCGCACCGTCTGCGGATGGACGCCGAGGCGTGCCGCGACCTCCGGTGCGCCGCCGCGCGTCTCCAGCCAGGCGAGGAGGGTTTCGGCGAGCCGTCGCCGGTGGGCGGGGCCGCAGTCGTCGAGCGGGGCGAGGAGGCGCCGGGTCAGGTCGTCGATGAGTTCCTCGGGCGGCAGCAGGACGAGTGCCTCCATGTGCTCGGTGCAGTCCAGGAGTTGGCCGCCGGGCAGCAGGCCGCGCTCCATCAGCGCGACCGCCGCGCGCGCCCAGTGCAGCGATTTCGCGGCCTGCTCGGGCGGTACGGGCGGCCCCATCGCGCCCGCCCACCCGGCCATGGCGCGGCGCAGCAGTTCGGCGCGTCCGGCCGCCTCGGGTTCCGGGACGACGACGCGCGGCTGTTCGCACTCCATGTCGAGCAGGACGTCCTCGCCGACGGCGGGCGGCACGGCCGAGCGGCCGGGGCGTAACAGGACGGCGACGGCGACGGTGCGGGGCAGCGCCCAGCCGATCCGGGCCGCGCGGTCGGCCAGTTCCTCGCGGGCGGCGCCGGCCGGGTGGCCGTGCCGTTCGGACAGCATCAGGTCGAGCAACCGCCGCTGGAGGCGCAGGCGTTCACCGGCCTGGCGGGCCGCGGCCTCGGCGTAGCCGCGTACGGATTCGGCCACCAGGCCGTCGAGGTAGCGGAAGCCGGCGTCGGCCAGTTCGTACATGGCGGGTGGCGGGATCTCGACCTGGGTGCCGATCTGCGCGAGGCGGCGCCAGGCGAGACGGATGCCCAGCCGGTAGACGGCCTGGAGCGCGTCGAGGCTGCGCCCCTGGAGCACCTCGCCGCGGCCGAACTCCTGGAAGACGCGCGGCGGTACGTGGGGTCCGTCGAGCCCGGTGGAGAGGTGTTCGACGAAGTGCTCGATCGCGCGGCGGATGCCGACGAGCGCCATCGGCTCGCCCGAGCCGTCGACGACGAGGGGCAGTCCGGGGTACTCGCGGCGGATGGCGCGGAGGATGTCCTGCGCGAGCACGGGGGCCTCGGCCAGGGCCCGTTCGGTGAACCGGGCCACCCGCGCCCGCGGCACGTCCTGCCAGGCGGAGCGGGAGGTCACGGCCGTCACCACGGCTCAGCGCTCCACTGCGGAGGCGGAACCGTCCGCTCCGGCGGGTTCGGAAGGCTCCGGCGAGGGCGACGGGGAGTCCGCGCCGGGGAGCTCGTCCGGGGACGAATGGAAGTGCACCAGCGGCACGTTGGGCTGTTCCGGTGTGGCGTCGAGCGCGGCGACGATGCCCAGTGCCGCGCCGATGGCGCAGGCGGCTGCGCCGACGCAGGTGAGCGCGGCTGCGAGGAGTCTGTGCATGGCGGGGCGGACCTCTCTTCGTCGGTACGCACCAGCCCCGCCCCAGGGCCGACCCCTCTCAAGGTGCTGAGTTTCGGGAAGCATTGACGCCGTGTCAAGGCTCGCTCTACGGTTACCGACCCGTACGAGCCTTCACGCTTCGCACCGCTTCTCGACCGTTCGTCTCCGGTTCGTGCACAGATGTGTTCGCCGTTCCGACCGCCGGACGCGCTGTCCCCCACGCCGACGTCCCACCCGCGTACGCGCCGCACCGCCGCTCAGCGCACCACCGCTCCGCGTTCCCCCGCGTACCGCCCCTCGCACCGCTCCGCCTCCGGCGTGAACCCAGCGCGACGAAGCACCACTTCACCCCACGGAGTGCCCTGCCATGCGCCGTACCGTCCCGTCCTCCCCGCCCCGGCCGTCCCCCACCGGGCTCGTCCTGCTCGGCCTGGGCGTCTTCCTCCTCGTGCTGGCCCCGCTGCTGGCCTGGTACGTGGAACCGCGCGCCAAGCGCACGCCCGTCGACATCGACTCGACCTCCGTCCTGACCGGTTCGGGCAGCTATTTCGACCAGAACGCGCTGCGCACCCGGCACGGCCAGAAGCTGACGGTCACCCGCCGGGTGCTCGGTGACGTCGCCGCCAGTGAGCGGAGCGGGAAGGCCGTCTGGAACGTCTCGCAGACGATCGACAATCCACGCACCGTGAAGCTCGACGACCCGCGCAAGTCGTTCCAGTGGACGACGGAGCGCTGGGTGACGGACCGGGCCACCAATCTGCCGGTGCGGTGCTGCGGGCTGAAGCCGGACAACATCGGCGGCGAGGCGTACCTGAAGTTCCCCTTCGATGTGGAGGAGCGCGGATACACCTGGTGGGACGGCACCTTGGGGGCCACGGTGCCCCTCCGGTACGCGGGCCGCGCACGGGTCGACGGGTACGAGGGGCTGCGGTTCACCGGCCGCGTACCGCCCACCCGCGCGGGCAGCAGGCAGGTCCCCGGCGTGCTGGTGGACCGGCCGGACAGCGGCCAGGTGCACGCCGAGGAGTGGTACGCCAACACGCGGCTGGAATTCGTCGTCGACCAGCGCACCGGACGCATCCTGCACACCGTCACCGCGCCCCGCGTCACCCTGCGCGCCCCGGGGAGCGAGAAGGACGCGGTGACGCTGCTGCGCAGCAGGAAGCTGGAGTTCACCCCGGCCACCCGGAGCGAGGCCGTCGAGCTCGCGGCCGACGACAGCGGCCGGCTGGAGATGCTGCGGGTGACCGCGCCGCGCGGCGCCTCCCTCGCGGGCGGCGTCGCCGCGCTGGCCGGCGCCCTGCTGACGGTGCGCGGGCGCAGGGTCCGGGTGCGGGACGCGTGACCCGGGCAGGTGCGTCCGGCCCGCCGTCCCCGCGGGCGGCCGCACCCTGCGCCGACCGCGCACGAAGTGCGGCCCGAACGCCCGGACGGAGCGCGGAAATTGTCATCCCCGTGAGTAGCCGCGACCGAACCGGGCCCCAACACTGAGCACACACTGAGCACTCCGAAGCGCACAGCCCCGCACCGTCCCCGCACCCCCCACGCACACCGCTCACACTCTCCACCCGGTCCCCCCGTACCGCACCCCTGACGAGTTGGAGCACGTATGCCCCAGCACGTACCTCCCTCCCTGGTCCCCCCACGCGGCACGCACTCCCCCGCCGGCACGGCCGCCGCCCCCACGGGCGACCGCGCCACCAGCACGAGCCCCGACGGTCCCCCTCCCGCCGACGGCTCCCCCCGCCGCATCGTCTTCCTCGCCCGGCGCGACCTGGGCAACCCGGCCGCGGGCGGCTCCGAGCTGCTCGTCGACCGGATCGCCGACGGGCTCACCGCGCTCGGCCACGAGGTCACCCTGCTGTGCGGCGGACCCGCCGCACACCGCGACTACCGCGTCGTCTCCGCCGGCGGCGACGCGGGTCACTTCCTGCGCGCCCGCGGCGCCTTCACCCGCCGGGTCGGCTCCTGCGACCTGCTGGTCGAGGTCTGCAACGGCATGCCGTACCTGGCGCCGCTGTGGCACCACGGGCCCACCCTGTGCTTCGTCAACCACGTCCACACCGAGCTGTGGGGCATGCGCTATCCGGCGCCCGCCGCGCGGCTGGGGCGCCGGCTGGAGCACTGGGCGCTGGCCGGGAGCCACCGGCGCAACCTCAAGGTCGCCGTGTCCGGTTCGACCGCGGGCGCGTTGCGCGGACTCGGCGTGCCGGACGAGGAGATCCGCATCGTCCACAACGGCGTGGAGGAGCCGGAGCCGCCGGTTCCGGCGGCGCCCGAGCCGATGTTCCTCGCCATGGGACGGCTGGTCGAGTACAAGCGGATCGACCTGCTGCTCCGGCTCTGGGAACGGGTACGGCCCGTCACGGGCGGACGTCTGGTCATCGTCGGCGACGGGCCCGAGCGCGAGCGGCTGGCCGCGACGGCCGGCCCCGGCGTCGTCTTCACCGGGCACGTCAGCGAGGCCGAGAAGCACCGGCTGCTGTGCCAGTCCTGGCTGCTGCTGCACCCGTCGCTGGTGGAGGGCTGGGGGCTGGTGGTCACCGAGGCCGCCGTCCGGGGCACGCCCGCCGTCGGCTTCGACATCCCCGGACTGCGCGACTCCGTCGAGGACGGGGTGACGGGCCTGCTGGCCCGCGGGGAGAGCGCGTTCGCGGCCCACTGGTGCACCCTCGCGCTGTCCACCGAGCGCCGCACCGCCATGGGACGTGCCGCGCTGCGCCGCGCCGAACGCTTCCGCTGGGCGCACACGGTGACGAGCTTCCGCGCCGTCGCGGCCGAGGCGTACGCCCGTTTCCACGCCTCCGCGCCGCCCCCGGCCCGCCTGCCCGTGGCCGCCGCGCCCCGCGAGAGACGGTGACGGCCGTGCGCGATCCCTCGGTCCGCAGGTCCGTGACCCTCTTCCGCGCCTTCCTCCGCGAGCAGCAGGACCCCGAGCACGTCTACGGGCTCCTCGCCCGCGACGCGGTCGCCCAAGTGGCGCGGTACGCCCCGGTGTCGGGCGCCACCGTCGCCGATGTCGGCGGCGGCAGCGGGCACTTCACCCGGGAGTTCCGGCGCCGGGGTGCCCGGTGCTTCCTCTTCGAGCCCGACCCGCGCGAGCTGCACGCGCACGGCCCCGGCCCGGACGGAGCGGTGATCGCCGACGGCTATCTGCTCCCCCTCGCGGACGGCGCGGCCGACGTGTGCTTCAGCTCCAACGTGCTGGAGCACGTCGCCGACCCGCCCACCTTCCTGTCCGAAATGGTGCGCGTCACCCGCCCCGGCGGGCTGATCTACGTGGCGTTCACCAACTGGTACTCCCCCTGGGGCGGCCACGAGACCGCGCCCTGGCACTACTTGGGGCACGAACGTGCCCGCGCGCGCTACCGGCGCCGGCACGGGCGCGAGGCCAAGCACACCGTCGGCGAGAACCTGTTCGCCGTCCATGTCGGTGCCACGCTGCGGCACGTAAGGGCCCGCGACGACGTCGAGATCGTCTCGGCGCGGTCGCGCTACTGGCCGTTCCTGGCCGGGGCCGTCACCCGCGTCCCCGGGCTGCGCGAGTTCGCCACCTGGAACCTCCTCCTCATCCTCCGGCGGTGTCCCCGATGACCACGTCGTACGTCCCCCCGCACGCCCGCGGCCCCGCGCCGCCCGCCCGGGGCGCGCCCCCGGACGCCGGCCGGCCCGGCACCGCACCGGCTCCGGCGGAGCCCGGCGGGCGGCGGCACCGGGGCTGGCTGCTCGGTGTGTGGGCCGCGCTGTTCGCCGCCTTCCTGGCCAAGTCGCCCGGCCGGATGACGTTCGAGACGAAGCTCGGCGTCGCCACCGATCCCTGGCGCTTCCTCGGCGACCTCGGCGGCCTCTGGCACGACACGGCCGGCTTCGGCGGCATCACCGACCAGTACGCCGGCTACCTGTTCCCGATGCTGCCGTACTACGGCCTGACCGACCTCGCGCGGATTCCGACCTGGCTGGCCGAACGGCTGTGGCTGTCACTGGTGGTGGCCGCCGCGTTCTGGGGCGCGCTGCGGCTGGCCGAACGGCTCGGCACGGGCTCGCCGCGTACCCGCCTGCTCGCGGCGCTCTGTTACGCGCTGTGGCCCACTTTCACCGTCGTCGTCGGCTCGACCTCGGCGGCCGCGCTGCCGGGTGCCGCGCTGCCGTGGGTGCTGCTGCCGCTGCTGTCGACGACGCTGACCGCGAGGGTGGCGGCGGCCCGTTCGGCGCTGCTGATCCCGTTCATGGGCGGGGTCAACGCCGCCTCCACCCTCGCCTCCCTGCTGCCCGTCGGCCTCTACCTGCTCACCCGCACCGGGCGCAGGCGCCGCTCGCTGCTGGCCTGGTGGCTGCCCGGGGTGGTGCTCGCGACGCTGTGGTGGACGGTGCCGCTGCTGCTGCTCGGCAGGTACGGCGAGGACTTCATGCCGTACGTCGAGTCGGCGCGCACCACCACCGGCACCATGTCCGCGACGGAGATGCTGCGCGGCGCCGGGAACTGGACCGCCTACCTCAACTTCGGCGAACCCTGGCTGCCCGCCGGCTGGGCCGTCGCCACCGGCCTGCTCACGGTGCTCGCGGGCGCGTTCGCCGCGGCGCTCGGCCTGGCCGGGCTCGCCCGCCGCGACCTGCCCGAGCGGCGCTGGCTGGTGCTCACGGTGACCGTCGTCAGCGGGATCATGCTCGCCGGGTACGCGGGCGCGCTGGGCGGGCCGTTCGCGGAGACGGTGCAGTCGTGGCTGGACGGGGCGCTGCGCCCGTTCCGGAACATCTACAAGTTCCAGCCCGGCCTGGCCCTGGCCCTCGCCCTCGGACTCGCCCACCTCCTCGCGGTGGCCTTCCGGACCCGGCTCCCGGAACCCGACGGCGCCCCAACTCCCCCGGACGGCGGGACGGTTGTGCTGCCGCGCGCCGCCCGGCACGCCGCGCCGCCGCAGCGCACGGCGGCACCCCGCGCCACGTTCCGCCGGCTGCTGCCGGGGCTCGCCGCGCTGCTCCTGCTGCCGGGACTGGCCCTGCCGTACGCGACGGGGGACATCCTCCAGCCCGGCGCGTTCAAGGAACTCCCCGCGCACTGGCGGCAGACGGCCGACTGGCTGGAGAAGCACTCCCCGGACAGCCGCGCCTACGTCACCCCCGCCACCGCGCACGGCATCCACACCTGGGGCTCGCCCATCGACCAGCCGCTCGACGTGCTCGCCTCGTCCCCGTGGGCCCAGCGCGACTACGTACCGTTCGGGACACCGGGCAACCGGCGCGCGATGGACGCGGTGGAGCAGGCGCTCACCACGGGTGGTGAAGTGCCGGGCCTGCGCGCCTTCTTGAACCGCGCCGGACTGCACGACGTCGTGGTCCGCAACGACCTCGACCCCGACCAGATCGGTTACGTCCCGCCGCAGACGGTGAAGCGCACGCTGGAGGCGTCCGGGTACCGGAAGGTGAAGAGCTTCGGCCCCCTGCTGACGGGCGGCCGGATTCCGGGCGGAACGCCCCTCCAGGTGGCCGGTTTCTACCCGCGCCAGCGCGCGGTGGAGATCTACGAACCGGTCGGCACGGAACGTCCCTCCCAGGCCGCGCTGAAGCCCGTCGCGGACACCGCGCAGGTGAGCGGCGGGCCCGAAGCGCTGCTCCAACTGGCCGACGACCCGCGACTGAAGGACCGTCCCACGGTGCTCACCGGCGACGGTCACCCCGGGCTGGCGGAACCGTCCCTCCAGGTCACGGCCGACGGGATGCGGCGGGCCGACACCCGGTTCGGGCTGGTCAACACCAACACCTCGTACACCTACACCGCACGCGAGCGGAACCACCCGGACAGCGCGCAGAACCCGGGCGAGGAGCCGAAGCAGATCCTCCCGACGGAGGGGACGGAGCACCAGACGGTGTCCGTGGTGCGAGGCGCCTCCTCCGTCACCGCCTCCAGCAGCGGCAACTGGCTGTTCCACCTCCCCCAGTTCGACCCGGTGGGCGCCTTCGACGGTGACCCGGAGACGGCGTGGGCGGAGGGCAGCACGGGCGAGCCGGAGGGCCAGTGGCTGCGCGTCGGCTTCGACGAGCCGGTCCGCGTCCCGTCCTCCCTGGAGGTCACCCCGCTGCCGGCCGAGGCCACCCGCGCGGCGCCCACCCGGGTCCGGGTGGAGACCGACGAGGGGAGCCGGACCAGCACCCTGCGGACCGACGGCTCCCGCCAGCGGATCGCCGCGCCCCGGGGCAGCGCCGAGTGGCTGCGCCTGACCATCGTGGACGCGCAGAAGCCGCGCCCCGGCCTCTCGGGCGCCGGCTTCGCCGAAGTCCGGGTGCCCGGCGTCCAGTTGACGCGGCTGCTGCGGCTGCCGTCCGACGCGGCGGGCGGGCAGGCGGACGGCGGCATCGTCTCCCTGCACCGGGGCAGCGACCCCGGCGCGCTGTCCCCCGCCGCCGCGGAACGCGGGCTGCACCGCCAGTTCCGCACGGACACCGCGGCCCGCCACACCCTGACGGCCCGCGCGCTGCCGCAGCAGGGCGCCGAACTGGACCGCCTGCTGGACCGGGTGGCTCCCGGATCGCGGAACCGGATCACCGCCTCGGCGGACTCCACCAGCCGCACCGGCACGCAGCTCAGCGCCCGCAACCTCGTGGACGGCGATCTGTCGACCGCGTGGATCGCCGGGGACAAGCCGACCATCCGGCTCAGCTGGCCGGGCAAGAAGGAGATCGACGAAATGGTCCTCGCGGGCGCGGGCGGCATCTCGGCCCGCCCCGAGGAGATCCGGATCAGCTCCCCCGACGGCGCCGCGACCGCGGGCGTCGACAAGAACGGCCAGGCCCGGTTCGAACCGATCCGGACCGACCGGCTCACCGTCACGGTCACCAAGACCCGCCCGCTGACCGTGCACAACCCGCTGGCCGGGAAGGCGCTCCAACTGCCCGTCGGCCTCAACGAGGTGTACCTGCCCGCGCTGAAGGACCTCCGCGTCCCGCCGCCCGACCCGGACCGCCGCTTCACCGTCCCCTGCGGGCAGGGCCCGGCCGTCTCCGTCGACGGCACCCTGCACACCACCCGCGCCGAGGGAACCGTCCGGGACCTCACCGAACGCCGCCCCGTCGACGTCGAACTGTGCGCCGGGAAGGCGGAGGACGGCCGGCTGACGCTGGAGGCCGGGCGGCACACCGTCGAGTCCGCGGGCCCGGGCGCGCTCGCCGTCACCGACATCACCCTCAGCGGCGGCGAGGCGGCCAAGAAGGCCGGTTCCGCCGCGAGTTCGAGCCCGCGCGGGCTGTCCGTGACCGACTGGTCGGGGGACAGCCGCGCGGTGCGGGTCGGCGAGGGGTCCGCTTCGTACCTCCAGATCCACCAGAACGTCAACGAGGGCTGGAAGGCCACGCTGGACGGCGAACAGCTCACCCCGCTCCGGCTGGACGGCTGGCAGCAGGGCTTCCTGGTACCGGCCGGAGCCGCCGGTGACGTACGCCTGGAGTATGAGCCGGCCCGCTGGTACGACGCCGGGTTCCTCGCGGCGGGCGCCGGACTCCTCGCCCTGCTGGGCCTGGCGTTCCTCCGCCGCCGGGGCGGCACCCCGCTCGGCGACGACGGCCCGCCGCCCGCGCCGGGCGCCGTCCTCGGCACGCTGGCCGTCACCCTCGTCGTCGCCCTGGCGGCGGGCCCGTACGCGGTGCTGGTGCCCGTGCTCGCGGTGGCGGCCAGGTTCCGGCCCCGACTGCTCGTCCCCGTGGCCCTGTCGGCGATGGCGGGCGCGGGCGTCGCGGCGGCGGTGGGCGTCCCCTCGGCCGTCGCGGAGGGGCAGGGCGCCTTCGGCCACCCGGCACAGGCCCTCGCCCTGCTCGCCCTGTCGGCCGCCCTGGTCACCTTCCCGCGCCGCGGCACCACCCGCGGCTCGCCGCCCGAGGACACCGGCCGACCGGAGAACGGGGGACGTACCGCATGACCGTGCTCCAGCCCGCGCACAGCGAACTCCCGGACGAGGCCGTGCCGCGGCGCATCCCGTTCCCCACGGTGGACGAGATCACGCGGCACTGCCTCGCCCCCGACGAGCCGGAAACCGTACACATCGAGATCCACCTGCCGGCCCGTCCCGACCCGGCCCGGCTGCGGCAGGCGCTCGGCGAGGCGCTGCGCCGCCATCCCCGCATCCTGGTCCGCCAGTTGCCCACCCGCTGGTGGCACCGGCGGTACCTCTGGCACGGCACCGGCGCCCCCGACGCCGTCCCCCTCTCCTGGCCGGAGGGCACGCTGGAGGACGCGCGCCGCAGGGCCCTCGCGCTCTGCCCGCCGCTCGACACCTCACCGCCCGTCCGCGTGGAGGTCGTCCCGCACGGCACCGGCTGGGTGCTGTTCACCACCATCAACCACACCGCGCTGGACGGCCCTTCCTGCCTGCGCGTCCTCGCCACGGCGGCCGAACTGTACGGCGGCGCCGACAACTCCCCGGCGCCCGCACCGGTACGCGCCACGGGGGCGGCCGGACCACCGCCCGCCGGCACACCGCTCCGGCGGCGGCCGGCCCGCGTCGCCCCCGACACCCGGCACCCGGGACGGGCCGGGAACGGGATGCTCATCGCCGACCTGCCCCTACCGGCCCGGCCGCCCAGAACGGCGGGCGCACCGGGCCCGTACACCGTCAACGACCAGCTGCTGGTGGCCACTTGGCTGATGTGCGCGCGCTGGAACCGGAGCCACGGGCGTGCCCCGCGCCCGGTCCGGGTCACCATGCCCGTCGACGACCGTCCCCGTACCGCCGACATGCCCATCGGGAACGGGACGCGGCTCGTGGAGGTCACCTTCGGCCCCGCGGAACGGGAGCTCCACGAGGCGCTGACCGCGCACGAGCGGCCCGACCCGGAGGCCGTCGGCACGCTGCTGCGGGCGACGGCGGAACGCACCAGGGCGCTGAAGTCCGCCGACCGTCCCCAACTCGGCTTCAGCGGCGCCCTGCTGACCGCGCCCGTGCTGCCCGTCGGCGTGCGCGCCGCCTACGTGCGCGGCCTGCGCGCCGCCGCCGGGCCCTGGGCCTCGACCACGCTGCTGTCCAACATCGGCCGGGTGCCCTACCCGCTGGACTTCGGCGACGCGGGCCGCGCCCGTGCCGTCTGGTTCTCCGCCCCCGCCCGCTCACCACGCGGACTGTCGGTCACCACCGTCTCCACGGCGGGCCGGCTGCACCTCGCCCTGCGCTGGTCCCGCTCCCGGCTGGACGACGAGGCGGGAGCGCGGCTCGGTTCGCTCTTCGCCGCGTCCCTCGCCGCCACCTCGTACGAGCAGCCGACCGCCGAGGAGCAGGAGGAGCACCCATGACGGCGCGCCCCACCAGCCGGAACACCCCTCCGCGCGCGGGCGGCCCGGAACCGCACGACAGCCTCCGCCGCCTGTACGAGGACCCCGCCACCCCGGTGGCCTCGGGCCCCGACCGGGCCCGCCGCCAGGCGGCCCTGCTCGCCTCCGCGCTGCACCGCGACCCGGCACCGTCCGCCTCCCCGCACCAGAGCCCCGGCCACCACCCGCCCGCGCCCCGCACCGTCCTCGACATCGGCTGCGGGGACGGCACGGCGGCGGCGGTCATGGCGGAGACCCTGGGCCCGCGGCACCGGCTCGTCGGCATCGACTGGTCCCAGGACGCGCTGCGCCGCGCCCGCGGCCACCTCACCGCGGTACGGGGCGAACTCACCGCGCCCGGGCTGCCGTTCGCCGACGGCTCCGCCGACGCCGTCGTCCTCAGCGAGGTCATCGAGCACCTGGTGGACCCGGACGCGGCGCTGGACGAGCTGCGCCGCGTGCTCCGCCCCGGCGGCCACCTCCTGCTGTCCACCCCCAACCTGGCCGCCTGGTACAACCGCGCCCTGCTGCTCTGCGGCACCCAGCCGGTCTTCTCCGAGGTGTCGCTGCGCGGCATCCACGGGCGTCCGGGCTCCCAGGTGGTGGGCCACCTGCGGCTCTACACGGCGGCCGCGCTCCGCTCCCTGCTGCCCGCCACCGGCTTCACCGACGTACGGCTCGCGGGCGCCCCGTACCACGACGTGCCGCGCCCGTTCCGGCCGCTGGACCGGCTCGCCTGCCGCGTGCCTTCCCTGTCCTCCATCCTGCTCGTCCACGCCCGCAAACCGTCCGGCCGGACCGCGGGGACGTCCGGAGCCGTCGGAGCGGGGAACCGCTGATGCTGTGGGGTGTGACGGCGGCGCTGCTCGCCAACCTCCTCTTCAGCGCCGGCTTCGTCATCGAGAAGCGGGCGCTGTCCGCGCTCCCCGCGCTCTCGGCAGCGCGCCCCACCCGCGTCGTGCTCCATCTCGTCCGCAGCCCCCTCTGGCTGGCCGGCGCCACCGCGCTGCTCCTGGGCTTCGCCGCGCAGCTGGCCGTCTACCGCACGCTGCCGCTGGTCGCCGCGCAGGGCCTGTTCGTGACCGGGCTGGTGATGCTGCTCCTGCTGTCGTCCCGGTTCCTCGGCGAACGCCCCGGCGGACGGGAACGCCTGGCGATGGCCGCCATCCTGGCCTCCCTGGTGATGATCGTCCTCTCGCTGCGCGGCACCCCCGAGCGGATCAGCCAAATCGCCCCGCTGACCGGCCTGTTGAGCGTCTGCGTCCCCTCACTCGGCTTCGCGGTCGGCCTCCATCTGGCCGCCGATCGCCGCTCCCGGCGCCGCCACCGCCGCCCCACCGCGGGCGTCCCCTACGGCGTCGCCATCGGCTGTCTGTACGGGGTGAGTTCGCTCGCCATCAAGGGCGTCGCGGGCCTGCTCGACCCGTCCGACGTCCCCGGCACCCTCACCGCCGTGCTGTCCTCCCCGTACCCCTACCTCCTGCTGTTCACGGGACCGGCCGGGCTCGTCCTCTCCCAGACGGCGCTGCAACGCTGCCGCGCCTCGCTCATCGTGCCCGTGTGCACCACCGTGAACTTCCTCTACGCCGTCACCAGCGGCACCCTCGTCTTCGCCGAACCGCTCCCCGGCGAACCCCTGCGCCTCGCCCTGCGCCTGGGCGGCGCCCTCCTCGCCGTCACCGTCCTCCTCGCCCTGCCCCGGCACGACACCGCACCCCGCGAGACGCCGGACCAGCGGCCCCGCGCCCCGCTCCCGCCCGCCGGACGGCCGCTGTCCGCCACGGTGCGCCCGCCACCAGTGGATGAGCCACCGAACCACCGCCCCTCCCCCACCCCGAAAGGCACCCCCCATGCCCCTCTCCGCTGACGATCCCCTGCTCGCCATCCTGGCCTGCCCCCTGGACAAGGGCCCGCTCGTCCTCCTCCAGCCCGAACAGGCCCTCTACAACCCGAGGTTGCGCCGCCGCTACCCCGTCGTCGAAGGCATCCCCCAGCTGCTCCCCTCCTCTGGCGAACAGGTGGACGACGAGGAGCACGCCCAGCTCCTCAAACGCGTCGACGCACCGGAGGGCCACCCGTCATGACCCTCGCCGCACGCCTCGCCCCCCATCTGCCGCCCCGCCTGCTCACCACGGCGACGGACCTCCTCTACCCGCGCTTCGAACCGGAGCTGCGCCACCTCGCCGACTTCTGCCCACCGGGCGGCACGGCCGTCGACGTCGGCGGCTGGTACGGACCGTGGACGCGCCGGCTCGCGCACCGCGCCACCCGCGTCGTCACCGTCGAGCCCGTGCCCCATCTGGCACAGCGCCTCCGGGACACCACCCCGGCCAACGTCGAGGTGCTCCAGGCCGCCGCCACCGACCGCACGGGCACCGCCACCCTCTGGCTCCCCCGGGACGGACGCGGCGACCGCGGCGTCTCCTCCCTCGTCCGCCGCCGCGAGATCCACGCCACCCCGCTCGACGTCCCGTGCCTCGCCCTGGACGAACTCGCCCTCAGCGACGTCACGATGCTCAAGATCGACGTGGACGGCAGCGAACTGGCCGTCCTCCAGGGCGCGGAGCAGACCATCCGCAGATCACGTCCCGCGCTCTTCATCGAACTCGAACTGCGCATCCAGCCGATGACCCCGGTCCTCGACCTGCTGTCCACCCTCGACTACGGAGGCTGGGTCCGCCCCGCCCAACAGTGGCTCCCGCTCGACAGGTTCGACCTGGCCCACCACCAGAAGTGCACCGCGCACGTCGCCGAACACGGCCTGCTCCGCCGCTCCCTGGCCCCCCACCGCCGCTACGTGAACTCGGTGCTCTTCCTCCCCCGCCACCGCGTCCCCGCCGAGGCCGGCACCCGGACCCACCACGGGAGGCACTCCCCGCAGGCCCCCTGAACCGCCCGGCAGTACGGCCCCGCACTCAGGCGGACCTGCGGGGACGTGCGCTCTTCTTGGCGGTGCTCTTCTTCGCCGCCCCGGACGACTTCGCCGCGGCCTTCTTCGCCGCCTTCTTCGCCGCCTTCGCCCCGCCGGACTTCGCCCCGCCCGTCTCCGCCGCCTTCGCCCCGCTCTTCTTCGCCGCGGCACCCTTCTTCCCGCCGGACGCGCTCTTCTTCGCCGCCGTCTTCTTCGCCGTGCCCCCGGAAGCGGGCCGCTTCGCCGCACGCCGCTCGGAGAGCTCGTGCACCGTCGCCTCCCCGCCCTCCCCGCGGGACTCCTTCGCGGCCTGCACGCTGTTCTCCAGCACCGACATCAGATCGACGACCCGGCCGCTCCTCCCCGCCTCGGCGGCCGGCTCCTCGGGCAGCTCCGCCCCCTCGGCCTTCGCCCGGACCAGCTGCTCCACGGCGGCGCGGTACTCGTCGTGCAGCTCGTCCCAGTCCAGCTCGCCCAGGGTCTCCATCAGGGTGTCCGCCAGATCGAGTTCGGCGTCCCGGACGGTGACGCTCTCGGCGGGAGCGAGCCCGCCCGCCGACCGGATCTCGTCGGGCCACAGCATGGTGTGCAGCGCGAGCACGTCCCCGTAGACCCGCAGCATTCCGAGACTCTCCCGCCCCCGCATCGCCAGCTTGGCGACGGCCACCTTCCCCGAGCGCTCCAGCGCCCGCCGCAGCAGCGCGTACGGCTTGTCCGCCGCCTGCCCGTCGCCCTCCAGGAAGTACGAGCGGTCGAGCTGGATGGGGTCGATGTCCCCGGCCGGCACGAACCCGAGGATCTCGACCGTCTTCGCCGTGGGCAGCGGCAACGAGGCCAGGTCGTCGTCCGTCAGCTGCACCGTGGTCCCGTCCCCGGTCTGGAACCCCTTGCCGATCTCCTCCTTCGGCACCTCCTTCTCCTCCAGCTCGCACACCTTGCGGTAGCGGATCCGCCCGCCGTCCGTGGTGTGCACCTGGTGAAAGGAGACGCTGTGGCTCTCCGTGGCGGAGACGACCTTGATCGGGATGGAGACCAGACCGAAGGAAATGGACCCTTTCCAGATAGAACGCATCCTTTGTCCCTTCTGTGGGACTCTCAGGGTATGCCGTACGCGGAGATCGAGGGCCGCCGTCTGGCCCTGAGCAATCTCGACAAGGTGCTCTATCCGGCCACCGGCTTCACCAAGGGCGAAGCCCTGCACTACTACGCCTCGGTCGCCGGCGCGGTCCTGCCGCACCTCTTCGGACGCCCGCTCTCCTTCCTCCGCTACCCGGACGGCGTCGACGCCCCCTCCTTCTTCGCGAAACACGTCCCGCCCGGCACCCCCTCCTGGGTGACGGTCCGCGAGACCACCCGCATCAGCAGCACCCCCATGAACCAGGTCCTCATCCAGGACCTGGCCACCCTCGTCTGGGCCGCGAACCTCGCCGCACTGGAACTCCACACCCCGCAGTGGCAGATCGACCACGAGGCCATGGCCGACCGCCTCGTCCTCGACCTCGACCCGGGCCCCGGCGCCGGAATCCTCGAATGCCGGACCGTGGCCCACTGGCTCCGCGAACGCCTGGAAGGGGACGACCTGACCGTCCTCGCCAAGACCTCCGGCTCCAAGGGCCTGCACCTGCTCGCCCCCGTGGAGCTCACCGACTCCTCGGCCGTCTCCGCCTACGCGAAGCGGATCGCCCAGGAGGCCGAGGCCGCGATGCCGGACCTCGCACTCAGCAGGATGACGAGAGCCCTCCGCCCCGGAAAGGTCTTCGTCGACCACTCCCAGAACGCGGCCGCCAAGACCACGGCCGCCCCCTACACCCTCCGCGCCCAGCAGCAGCCCACCGTCTCCACCCCGGTCACCTGGGACGAGCTGGACGCCGCCGGAACCCCCGACGACCTGGTCTTCCTCGCCACCGACCTGCCCGCACGCCTGGAACGGCACGGCGACCTCCTCGGCCCCCTCCTCAACGCCTCCCGCGCCCGCCCCCTCCCCACCTGACCCGCGCCTCCCCGCACAAAAAACGGGCCCTCCCACCCGGGCACCGCGGTCAACGCGGCACCGGACGGAAGGGCCCGCCGGGGAATCGGCGCGCTACGTGTTGCTCCTGCCCCAGTCGTCGTCCAGCGGCGTCCGCTGGTCGCGCAGGGCCCGCACCTTGTCGCCGACGGAGTCGGGCAGCCGGCTGCCGAGCTTGTCGGTGACGACACCGGCCGCCTTGGAGGCCGCTTCCCGGCCACTCTGCGCGGCGACTTCGGTCGCGTTCCGCACCGCGGGATTCTCGGCCATTCGCCTGCCCGCCTCCCGCAGACGCTCGTAACGCTCGCGACCGGCGCGCGTACCGAGCACGTATCCGACGGCCAGTCCAGCGGCGAACGTGAGCCGGTAACGCATGGCAACACCCTTCTCTCGGTTCCCTGGTGGGGGCGGTCCGAGGACCGTACCCGGGGCCCCGCGGTCACCGATTTCGGCGTAGGCCCTGGCATGCGCTAATGTATTGCTCACAGCGAGGGAACGCCCCCGACACCAAGTGGGCGTGTCCGAGCGGAACAATCCCGTGTAGCTCAATCGGCAGAGCAGCCGGCTGTTAACCGGCAGGTTACTGGTTCGAGTCCAGTCGCGGGAGCAAACGAAGAAGGGCCCCTCCGGGGGTCCTTCTTCTTGTTGGTCCACCTGGTCCCGTCGGCGTCCGCCACCCGTGCATGTGATCCCGATCACGCCGATTCGGTGCCCGGGCAAGGATGTTGGGGATCTCGGGAACCAACCGCCCCAAGATCGGAGTCCTCCCCTGCGTACGGCTCCCCCCGGCAGGGGCGGGAGATCGTATGAGCAGCTATGCTGCGGCAGAAGCGACGCGCACAGATGTACGCGCGCCGTCCCGGGGCGGTAGCTCAGCCGGTTAGAGCAACGGACTCATAATCCGTCGGCCGTGGGTTCGAGTCCCACCCGCCCCACCACTGCCGGAGCGTGCAGAAACGTTCTGAGCTGGGTGAATTACCGCGAAGGCCCTCACGGGAGCGTGAGGGCCTTCGTTGTGTCCGCGAAAGGCAAGGGGGCTCGCGCCTTGGCACCCCGAACGGGTCATGGGCGGGGTGCGTGACGGTGGGTCATGTCCGGGTGGTGGGCCGCTGTTCTCTCTTCAGGGCGGTGCGGTACGTGTTCGGGGGCCGGCCGGTGATGCGGTGGACCGTGTCGGTGAGGCGGTTCTCGGCGCCGTGGGCGATGGCGTGGTCCATGTCGGCCAGCATGGTGGCGAACTCGGGCGGGAGCGCTGCCGTGAGGTGGTCGCGGAGCTGGGTGCGGGTGAGGTGACGGTGGGCCACGGGGTGGCCGGTGACGTCCGTGGTGATGGCGGCGATGTCGTCGTGGCTGAGGGCCTGGGGGCCGGTGAGGAGCAGGTCGGTGTTGGGGGCCCGTTCATCGGTCAGGGCGTGTGCGGCGACGGCTGCGATGTCCTCGGCGTCGACGAAGCCGATCCGGCCGGTTCCGGTGGCGGTGCGGATGACGCCTTCCTCGCGGATGCTCACGGCGTGCGGGTGGGTGCCGGTGAAGTTCTGCATGAACCAGGAGGGGCGCAGCACCGCCCACTGGGGGAAGAGGCCGGGCAGCGCCTCGTGCACCTTTCCCACCGCCGGGCCGCCGGACGGGATGGCGGAGGAGCTCAGCAGGACCGCGCGGCGCACTCCGGCGGCCCTGGCCCGGTCGAGGAAGGGCAGCATGACCGCCGCCGGGTCGGGATCGCCGACGGGCGGGACGAGGTAGACACGGTCGGCGCCGTCGAGGGCGGCGGCGTGGGTGGCGGGATCGGTCCAGTCGAAGCGGACGGGCTCGGCGCCGGGGACGTGCGTGGTGCGGCGGGTGGCGGCGCGTACGCGGTGGCCGGCGGCGGTGAGCCGTGCGGTGGTGCGGCTGCCGGTGGTGCCGGTGGCGCCGATGACCAGGACGGGGGACGTCATCGCGCGCTCCCGGTGAACTCGGCGCCGGGAGTGAGGGGGCTCCAGTAGTCGCGGTAGGTGGTGATGCGGCCGTGCCGGAAGGTGACGACGGCGATGTACCGGGTCTCGAAGGGGGCGCCGGATTCCACCAGTTGCCCCACGCCGCGCATCTCGGCGACGACGGTTCCCGGGTCGGTGGTCTCGTGGATGCGTACGTCGCGGAAGTCGTGCAGGTCGATGTGGTCGGGGTAGGGGCGCATGTAGGCGGCGACGGCATCCCTGCCCTCCAGGCGGCGGGGGCGCCCCTCGGGGGCGAAGGGGAACTCCATCACGCCGTGGTCGTCCCACAGGGCGACCCAGCCGGGGATGTCCTTGGCGAGCAGCAGGCGCAGGCTGTGGCGGAAGAGCTGCGCGGGGGTAGAAGCCGGTTCGGACACGGTGATCCTCCGTCTCGTAGAATGCGGACCGTCGGTCCGCTTTGAACGTAGCGGACCGGCGGTCCGTTTCGCAAAGGGAGGGCAGCGTGCCCGAACGCACGTCCCGTAAGGACGCCGTACGCAACCGGGAGGCCGTACTCGCGGCCGCCGACGCCCTGTTCGCCCGGAGCGGGCGGCCCGAGGACGTCACGATGGCGGAGGTCGCGGCGGCGGCCGGGGTCGGGAAGGGCACGCTGTTCCGGGCCTTCGGGGATCGCGCGGGGCTGCTCCGCGCGCTGTACGCGGCGCGGCTCGACCCCGTCCGGGAGGCCGTCGAGAGCGGGCCGCCGCCGCTGGGGCCCGACGCCCCGCCGCGGGAGCGGGTGGCCGCGCTGCTCGACGCCCTCCTGTGCTTCAAGCTCGACAACCGCCGCCTCGCGCAGGCGCTGGAGGGGGGCGGGGGCGGGAGTCCGTACCGGGCCGAGCACTACGAGCGGTGGCACGGGCTGCTGCGGGGTGTGCTGGAGCGGGTGGACGGGCCGGACGGGAGTGACTTCACGGCGCACGCCCTGCTCGCCGCCGTCCGGGCCGACCTCGTCGGGCACCTGGCCGATCACGAGGAGGTGCCGCGCGAGGAGCTGCGGGCGCGGCTGGCCGGGTTCGTCGCGCGGGTGCTGCCGCCCGGGCCGTGAACGGGCGGGCGGGCGGCGGCCGTTGGGGTGCGGTCAGCGGGCCTGCCAGACGGGCAGGGCCGGGGCGCCGCTGGGGAGCATGTACTTGGCGGCGAGCAGCGGCGTCCGCTCCAGGCGGACGACCTGGGTGACGAGGACCGCGGGGGTGTCGCCCGAGCGTCCGAACTGCTCGCCCCGCTGGCGGCCGAGCATGGTGGCCACGACGGTGCTGGCGCCGCTCAGCGGTAGTCCGCGGCCCGCGCGCAGCAGCAGGGCCAGCATGGTGGAGCCGCTGCTGTCGGGGCCGTCGAGGAGTCCGGCGGCCTCGGGGACGTGTTCGGCGAGGACCTCGTCCGGGGCCGACCACTCCTGGGTCAGGCAGCAGGGCACCCCGCCGGAGTCGACGCGGCTCTCCCAGAAGCGGACCTCGCTGCGCGCGGGCAGCAGGAGGTGCTGGGTGGAGAAGTCGGTGGGCTCCTCGACCGTCCGCAACAGGGCGCTGGTCCGGGCAGGTTGGCCCTCCGAGAGCAGTTGCTCGACGGGCTTGAGGTACTCGAATCCGCGGGGCGGCAGGTGCTGGCTGACGGTGCGGCCCACCCCGCGCCGTACGGTGATCACGCCGTCCTCCTGGAGGAGGATCAGCGCCTCGCGGAGGGCCGGCCTGCTGACGCCGAGTTCGGTGGCGAGGCGGGGTTCGGTGGGCAGCTGCGAGCCGGGCGGGTAGGTGCCCTCCCTGATCGCGTCGACGATCCGCTCGTACAGCGTGACGACCGGGCGCCGCTGGATCTGTCTGCCGGCCATTCCGTCTCCCCGAGGTGTGTTCCGTCGCTCCCTGCGCGCCCCGTCGGCCGCGAAGGGCCTCGGGAGCGGCCTCAGTTTCGCACTGGTGGACGCCGGGAGCGGCGGCGCGGGCAGCGTGAGCGGGGCCCGGGCGGCCCGCTCCGCTCCCCTGCGCGGCGCGCCGCCGTTACGCGGTGGCGCCCAGGGCGCCCTGCGGCACCCGGTCGACGGCGCCGGTGCGCAGCCGCGCGTACCCCGGGCGGATGACCTCGTGGATCAGGGCCGAGCGCTCGGTGAACGGGATGAAGGCGGACTTCATCGCGTTCAGCGTCAGCAGCTCCATCTCGTCGAGGCCGTAGCCGAAGGTGTCCACCAGGTGCTGGAACTCGCGCGTCATCGTCGTCCCGCTCACCAGCCGGTTGTCGGTGTTGACGCAGACCCGGAACTTCAGCCGGCGCAGCAGGTCGATGGGGTGCTCGCGGTACGAAGTGGCGGCGCCCGTCTGGAGGTTGGAGGTGGGGCACACCTCCAGGGCGATGCGGGTGTCGCGTACGTAGTTGGCGATCTCGCCGAGGGTGACGGTGCCGTCGGCGGCGACGTCGATGTCGTCCACCAGTCGTACGCCGTGGCCGAGGCGGCGGGCTCCGCAGCTGCGTACGGCCTGCTTGATGGAGGGCAGGCCGAACGCCTCGCCGGCGTGAATGGTGATGTGGCTGCTGCGGCTGGTGATGTGGTGGAAGGCGTCGAGGTGCCGCTCGGGCGGGTTCCCGGCCTCGGCCCCGGCGATGTCGAAGCCGACGACGCCCGACTGCCGGTGGGTGACGGCGAGTTCGGCGATCTCACGGGAGCGGGTGGCGTGCCGCATGGCGGCGAGCAGGGTGCGGACGCGGATGGCGGAGCCGGCCGCCTCCGCGCGGCGCTCGCCCTCGCGGAAGCCGTCGTTGACCGCCTCGACGACCTGGTCCAGCGTGAGGCCGCGCTCCAGGTGCTGCTCGGGCGCGTAGCGCACCTCGGCGTAGACGACGCCGTCGGCCGCGAGGTCCTCGGCACACTCGGCGGCGACGCGGAACAGCGCTTCGCGGGTCTGCATCACGGCGCAGGTGTGCGCGAAGGTCTCCAGGTACCGCTCCAGGGAGCCGGAGTCGGCCGCGTCCCGGAACCAGGTGCCGAGGCGCTCGGGGTCGGTGGTCGGGAGGTTCTCGTAGCCCGCCTCGCGGGCCAGTTCCACGATGGTCGCCGGGCGGAGGCCGCCGTCGAGGTGGTCGTGGAGCAGCACCTTGGGGGCGCGGCGGATCAGGTCACTGTTGAGGGCTGCACCGCGAGGGGCGTTGTCTGACAAGTACATGGACAGAGCCTAGGGCCAATCCACCCCGACCGTGAAACCGGTTCCCTGGGTGGCGTGCGTCACTCCGTCGCGAATGGTGACGGCAACTGGGCTTCCGGGGCGAGATCTTGACAGGCGCATCCGGCGAGGATAGACCAGACCCTCAACGTCGCCCTGTCAGACAACTCGGGGTGACGTGTGAGTGTCGTTTCTCCTCGTCCGCGAGTGGCTGCGTCCTCTCGTGCCTGCCGACCGTGCGGACCGCACTGCCCCGATCGGGCTGTCCCGCCGTCCCCGCCCGCGCGGTCCCCCGCCGACGCCTCGCGCCACCCGCGCCGCCCGGCCACCATGCCGCCGCCGTCCCGTACGTCCCCTCCCGCCGCCCTGTCGCCCGGGCGGGACGGCGTGCCGGTGCGCCCCCGCCGTCCCGTCCCACCCCTAGGAGCCACCATGTCGACGTGCGTCGGCCGTCCGCCCCGGGAGTCCGGCAGCCGCCCCGGCATGCTCGTCGCCCTGGTCCTGGCCGTACTCGGCTACCAGCTCAACGCCACCATGCTCTCTCCGGCGCTGCCCGACGTCGTCCGGCGGCTGGACACCACCAGCGGGCTCGTGGGGCTCTCGCAGACGCTGTTCTTCCTGTTCGCCGCGATCGGCCAGGTCACCCTCGCGCGGCTCAGCGACTTCCGGGGCCGGAAGCCCGTCATGCTGCTCTGCTCGGCGCTGGTGATCGTCGGCGACCTCGCCTGCGCCTGCGCCCCCGACATCGGCTTCTTCATCGCCGGGCGGATCCTCCAGGGCGCCGGCGCCGCGATGTTCACGCTGTCCTTCCTCGCGCTGGACGACGTGCTCACGCCCGCCAGGTTCGGCCGGGCCGCCGGGATCATCACCGCGGTGAACGGCGGGTTCGCGGGCGTGGACACCGTCCTGGGCGGGCAGCTGGCGGACACCGTGGGCTTCCGCGGCATCTTCGTCGCCTCCCTGCTGGTCGCGGCCGGGGGCACGCTGGCGATCGTCAGGTACGTGCCGTCCGTGCCGCCGTCCGCCGGCGGCAGCATGGACTGGCGGGGGGCGGCGCTGCTCGGGCTGGGACTGACCGGACTCATGATCTGCCTCGCGCAGGGCCAGAGTTGGGGCTGGACCTCGCTGCCGACGCTCGGCTGCGCCCTCGCCGGACTCGCCGCGCTCGCCGTCTTCGGCGCGGCCGCACGCCGTACGCGCGACCCGCTGGTCGACACCACCCTGCTCGCCTCCCGCCGCGCCTGGCCGCTGCTGCTGACGACGACGCTGACGCTCGGCGGCGCCTTCGGCGCGATCATGCTGACCGTCCCGCTGCTCACCCAGGACCCGGACACCGGCTACGGGCTCTCCGCCACGCACTCCGCGCTGATGTACTCCATGCCCGCGCAGGCGCTCGGCGTGATCGGTGCGCCCCTGGCGGGGCATCTCGGGCCGCGGCTGGGGTGGCGGCGCAGCGTGGTCCTCGGCTCCGTCGGCTCGCTGCTCGCGATCGCGGTCGCCGTGCCGTTCATGACCTCGCCCTGGGTGCTGTGCGCCGCGCTGTCCGTGCTGGGGGTCACCTACAACGGGCTGAGCATCACCGCGCTGAACGGGCTCGCCGTCGTCTCCGCGCCGCAGGACCAGAAGGGCGCGCTGCCCGGGCTGAACGGGGCGTGCTTCGGCATCGGGGCCTCGCTCGGCAGTGCCCTGCCCTCGGCGCTGATCACGGCGGCCGGTGACGGGGGCGCCTCCGGCACCGGTGTGTACGCGGGTGCCATGTGGGCGTCGTTCGGGCTGCTGGCAGCCGCGCTGGTGACCACCCTCGCCATCCAGGCCGTCCCCCGGGCGACGGGGAGCGGCGACCGGCCCGCGCCCGTCGCCACCCATCTGTGACCGCGCGCCAACTCCCCGCGCCGCTCCCGGGGTTCCGCCATGGCGGGCGGGTGAACGGGAGACGAGCGGTTACGGAAGGGGCTGTGCGGGCGCGTGCACACCGGTGTGCGGCGGCCTGTGCCCGGCCGCAGGCCCCGTAACGCGCCCGCGCGCCGGGGCGCTGAGAGGGCAGCGGGCGTGCCCCTGAAGCGCCCGCCGGCCGCACCGGATGTCCCCACAGGGGTGGATGCGCCCTGTTTCCGCCGCGGCGTGACCGTCCCCCGTCACCGAGGCGCGCACGCGCCGGATTGAGACCCCCGTGAGTAACCCCTACGAGCCGCCCAGGCCCGGCCCCTCCGCTTACGACCACCAGCCCCCCGGCTACGGCTACGACCAGCCCGCGCCGTACGAGCCCCCCGCGCCCTACGACCGGCCCTCGCGGCGCGGCGACGGCCGGGGCCAGGACCGCACCGCGCTGGTCGTGCACACCGTCGCCGACATCGCCGCCGGCTTCCTCGGGCTGTGGATCCTGCTGTACCTGCTGGACGCGAACCAGGCGAACGTCTTCGTCTCCTTCGTCCAGGGCGTGGCCGACTGGCTCGCCGGATGGTCGCAGGACATCTTCGTGATGGAGACCGAGAGCATCCGCGTCCTGTTCAACTACGCGCTCCCCGCGGGCGTCTACCTGGCCATCGGCCACGGCGCGGCCGCCTGGATACGCCGCATGTGACCCGCGAAGGCACGGCCGGGACGGTGCGCCGAAAACGCGCACCGTCCCGGCCGTTCGCGTACGGGCCTAGCGTCCGCCGCCCGCCGTCGCCGGGACCTTCGAGAGGGAGCCGCGGACGACGGCGACGGGGCAGTGGGCGTGGTGCAGCAGCGCCTGGCTGACGGAGCCGAGCAGCAGGCCGGTGAAGCCGCCCCGCCCGCGCGCGCCGAGGACCACGAGCTGGGCCTCCTCGCTGCCGTCGATCAACGCGGTCCTGGTGAAGGAGCGTTCGAGGCGGCGGTGCACCGTGACGTCCGGATACAGCTCGTGCCAGCCCGCGACGGCCTGGGCGAGGACGCGCTCCTCCTCGTCCCTGAGCATGTCGGTGTCGTACACCAGGGGCATCATGTCGCCCGGCCCGGAGGAGACGGGTCCGGTCCAGTCGTTCCAGGTGTGCAGCGCGACGAGGTCCACACCGCGGTGGGACGCCTCGGCGAAGGCGAAGCCCACGGCCGCCGAACCGTCGGGCGAGCCGTCGACGCCCAGCAGCACGGGGCCCGTCGGCTCCTGTCTGCCCCGGACGACGAGCACCGGGCAGTGGCCGTGCGCCGAGAGGTGGACGGCGACGGAGCCGAGGAGCAGGCCGGTGAAGCCGCCCAGGCCGCGGCTGCCGACGACCACGAGTTCGGCGTGCTCGGACTGTCCGGCCAGCACGGTCAGCGGTTCGCCGGTGACGATCTCGTCCGTGACGAGCACGTCCGGCTCGGTCTCCCGCGCCCGGGCGACGGCCTCGGAGACCGTCTGCTCGGCGAGGTTCTGCAGCCCGCCCTCGGAGGGACCGACCGCCGAGGGCCCCAGCGGGACGTGCATCAGGGGCCAGGTGAACGCGTGCACGACGTGCAGGCGGCAGCGGCGGCTGTGCGCCACCCGTGCCGCGGCCTCGACCGCCTCGAGCCCCGACTGCGAGCCGTCGGCGCCGACGACCACCGGGGGCTGGACGCTGTTGCTGGTGTCCGCCATGGGGAAACCTCCTCGGCTCCCAGGCTGGTCCGGTTCGGACCACCCCGCCAGGGCAGACGGGCCCGCACGGGACGGGACCTTCGCCCCGTACGGACCGGGCGCGGACTCAGCCCGCCCGGCGCACCCGCCGCTGGCCCTGCCCCGAGCCCTGGCCGCCGGACGCCTGGCCCTGTCGCTGCCCCTGGCTCTGGCCCTGCCCCTGGCGCTGGTTCGCCCGCGAGGCGCCGGGCTTCGCCACGGCGGCCCGCGCCGCGGCGCCCGGCCTGCGGCCACGTCCCCGGCCGCCGCGTCCGCCCCGCTTGGCGCCCTCGCCGGAACCGTCACCGGCGGACGGACCGCCGGAGCCCGAGCCGCCCTTGCGCGGACCGCGGCCCGCGCCGGAACCGCCCTTGCGGGAGGCCCCCTTCGCCCGCTCGGGGCTCTTCTCGGCTTCCGGTTCGGTGATCGTCACCGGGACGCCGGAGGGCTCGCGGGCGCCCGTGATGCGGCTGAGCTCCGCGTCCTCGGGGCGTACGGCGGTGATCTGCGGCGCGATCTCGGCGTCCGCCATCAGCCGGGTCATGTCGCGGCGCTGGGCCGCGGTGACCAGGGTGACGACCGTGCCGGAGGCACCGGCGCGCGCGGTGCGGCCGCCGCGGTGCAGGTAGTCCTTGTGGTCGCCGGGCGGGTCCACGTTGACGACGAGGTCGAGGCTGTCGATGTGGATGCCGCGCGCCGCCACGTTGGTGGCGACGAGGACGGTGACCTGGTCGTTCTTGAACTGCGCCAGGGTCCGGTTGCGCTGGTTCTGCGACTTGCCGCCGTGCAGCGCGCCCGCGCGCACCCCGTTCGCCAGCAGGCTGCGCGTCAGCCGGTCCACCGAGCGCTTGGTGTCGAGGAACATGATGACCCGGCCGCTGCGCGCCGCGATCCGCGTGGTGACGGTCTTCTTGTCCTCGTCCGTGACGTGCAGGACGTGGTGCTCCATCGTCGAGACCGCACCGGCCGACGGGTCGACGGAGTGCACGACGGGGTCGGTGAGGAAGCGGCGCACCAGCCGGTCGACGTTCCGGTCGAGGGTGGCCGAGAAGAGCATCCGCTGTCCGTCCGCCGGCACCTGCTGGAGCAGCGCCGTGACCTGCGGCATGAAGCCCATGTCGGCCATCTGGTCGGCCTCGTCGAGGACGGTGACCGCGATCTGGTCCAGCCGGCAGTCGTCCCGCTCGATCAGGTCCCGCAGCCGGCCCGGGGTGGCGATGACGACCTCGGCGCCGTCCCGCAGGGCCCGCGACTGCTTCCCGATGGAGACGCCGCCGACCACGGTGGTGATCCGCAGCCGCACGGCGCGCGCGTACGGCGTGAGCGCGTCGGTGACCTGCTGCGCCAGCTCGCGGGTGGGCACCAGGACGAGGGCCAGCGGCCGCCCGGGCTCCGCGCGGCGGCCGGCCGTGCGGGCGAGCAGGGAGAGGCCGAAGGCGAGGGTCTTGCCGGAGCCGGTGCGGCCGCGGCCCAGGACGTCCCGGCCCGCGAGCGCGTTGGGCAGGGTGGCGGCCTGGATGGGGAAGGGCTCGGTGACGCCGAGGCCGGTGAGCCGTTCCTGGATCTGCTCGGGCAGGTCCAGTCCGGCGAAGGTCTCGACGGGCGGCAGGCCCGGGGTGGTGCCGACGGGCAGTGCGAAGTCGGCCTTGGGCGGCGGCGCCTTGCGGGGCGCGGAGCCCTGGGAGCGGCCGCGCTGCTGCGGGGCGCGGGCCCTGCGCCTGCCGGCGGATCGGTCGTCGCGGTTCATACGGGATGCCTCCTCGGGCGGTGCGGCGCGTGCCGGGGAAGATTCCGTGGCCTGACGGCCGGTGAAATTCGCAGACGAGCCGACGGGTCCGCGCGCGGAATTGCGCGGGGACGGGGGGAGAGGGTTGCGGGCCCGTGCGGAACGGCCCGGACCGTCACTCTCTGTACGCACAGGTCGGGGCCCGTCCCTCGCACGGGAGCGAGGGACGGACCCCGACCGGGTGCCGCGTCCGCGGTCAGCCGATGATGGAGATGTTCTCCGCCTGCGGGCCCTTCTGGCCCTGCGTGACGTCGAACTCGACCTTCTGGCCTTCCTGGAGCTCACGGAAGCCCTGGGCGTTGATGTTCGAGTAGTGGGCGAAGACGTCGGCGCCGCCACCCTCCTGCTCGATGAAGCCGAAGCCCTTTTCCGAGTTGAACCACTTCACGGTGCCAGTAGCCATGATTTGTCTCCCTTTTTGACTGGGGCTGTTCACCGGTATCCGCACTTCACGGATTCCGTTGTCGCCGCTATGACCCCACCCGGAGAGACCGGAAAAACAAAAACGCCTGAAGACAGATGCCTTCAGGCGCACACATCGTTCGTGGGCAGCAAAACTTCACTGATGCCAAAACTGCAACTCCAGTAAAAGTAGCACGTCTGGCACCCCGGGCGGAAGTGGCACAGATCACCGGACCCTCTGGTGACTCTCCGCAACTCCCCGCTCACTCCCGGGAGACCGCCCCTCCCGCCCCCGCGTCGGGGTGCGCCCGCCACCCTCGAACTCGGCCCGCACACAGGTGACTTGCGCGTACGGAACGTCAAGTCGCCGCAGGTGAAGGAGTTCTGACGGCGCATTGGGAAAATCGTGCGGGAGGGACGTACAACCCTCGGACGGGGAGGCGGGTCTCACCGGGTGTGCGTCGCATGGGGCACATGCCTCCGATGGCGCGGTTCACACGGAAAAGTACAGAGAAGTGCATATGAAGGGGGAAATCTTATGCGTACGACTCGGTACAGGAAGGTCCTGGTGGCGGCCGCCACCGCCGCTCTGCTCGTCCCGGCCGGCGCCGCCACGGCGGCCGCCGCTCCCGCCTCGTCCGGAAAGGCGGCCGACACCAGGCCGTCCCCGGAGGGCAACCCGCTCAGCAGGACCGCGAAGGCGGCCGGTGTCTGCGCGGACGCCCGTGAGGTCGGCAGCCGCGGCCTGATCCAGCGGAACGGCGAGACGCTGGCCTCGGTCAAGCAGTTCTACTCCAAGGAGTGCAACGAGAACTACGGCTACGTGTGGGTCTGGGCCGGATTCCACGACAAGGGCCAGCCCTACGACCTGACCGTCGGCGTGCACAGCTACGACGACGACGCGGTGCACGGCAAGCGGGTCCTGAAGGCCACCGACAAGCAGGAGGTCTGGTCGGTCGGGACGGACACCGTCGCCCAGGCCACCTCGGGCATCGGCACCCTGCGTCCCGCCGGTGACCCGACGACCTACCAGGGCCTCTCCAGCAAGCGGGGCTGAGGCACCGCACGGCACAACGGGGGGGCGAGGGGACCGGCGGCCGGCCGGTCCCCTCACGCCGACCCAGCCCGGCTCACCCCACGGCGGACGCCATTCTGCGGACGGCCTCCTCCAGCACCTCGGGTGACGTCGCCAGGTTCAGCCGCACGTGCCCGGCCCCTCCGCTGCCGAAGCCCGCACCGGGGACGAGGGCGACGCGGCCGCGCTCCAGGAACGCGGCCGCCGGGTCGTCGCCGAGCCCGAGTCCGCGGCAGTCGAGCCAGGCGAGGTAGGTGCCCTCGTGGGGGCCGTGGCGTACCGGCGGCAGGTGCCGGGCGAGCAGCTCGGCGAGCAGGGCGCGGTTCTCGTCGAGACCGGCGAGCAGCGCGTCCAGCCAGGGGCCGCCGTGCCGGAAGGCGGCGGCGTGCGAGAGGACCCCGAGGTGGCTGGGCCCGTGACTGACCTCGGGCGGCAGCCGCTCCAGGTCGGCGGCGGCCGCGCTGCCCGCCACCGCGAGGGCCGCCTTGAGCCCGGCCAGGTTCCACGCCTTGGACGCGGACAGCAGCGCGAAGGCGTCCTCCGTCCCCGGGAGCGAGAGGTAGGGCGTGTGCGGGGTGCCGGGCAGCGCGAGCGGCGCGTGGATCTCGTCGGAGACGACGCGGACGCCGTACGTCCGGGCGAGGCCGGCGACCGCCGTCAGCTCGTCCCGGGTGTGCACGGTGCCGGTCGGGTTGTGCGGGCTGCACAGCAGGTAGGCGGTACGCCCGGTGGGCGTCCTGCCGCGCTCGGCGGCGCGGAAGGCGCGGGCGAGGGCTTCGGGGTCGATGCGGTGGTCCGGGGTGAGCGGGGCCTCGGTGACGTGGCGTCCCGCGCGGGAGACGAAACGGTAAAAGGGCGTGTAGGCGGGCGAGTTGACGACCACCGTGTCGCCGGGTTCCGTGACGAGGTCCAGCAGTTCGACGGCGCCGCGCATGATGTCCGCCACCACGGCCGTGTGCGCGGGGCGCACCCGCCAGCCCCAGCGCTCCCGCGCGAACGGCGCCAGCGCCTCCGCGTAGCCGGTGCCGGTCGCGTAGCCGGTGTCGCCGCGGCCGATCGCGGTGTGCAGGGCCTCGGCGACGGGTGCGGCGAGGTGGACGTCCATCTCGGCCACCCAGAGGGGCAGCACGTCGGGCGGGTAGCCGCGCCACTTGGCGCTGGTGCGGGAGCGGAGCTCGTCCGGGGTGCACTGCCGCAGCGGGTTCGGCACTTGCTCGGAGAGAGGCACGGGTTCCACGCTAGGCCGCGGCGCGGGATTCGGGCAGAGGGCGCACGCCCGTCGGCCGGCGCCGCCGGACGCCCCCGTGTTCCGGACGGGTGAGGGCCTACCTCCCCTTCGGCACCGACCGCGCGTAAGGCATCATTCCGGCCATGGGGATAGTCGCCGGTCTGGACAGTTCAGCCGAGTACACGCGCATCGTCGTCTGCGACGAGGAGACGGGCGCGGTCATCAAACAGGGGCACGCGGAACACCCCGGCGAGCGCGACGACCCGCAGTCCTGGCTGGCCTCGCTCGGCAAGGCGGCGGGCGGCGGCACGCTCTCGGACGTCCGCGCGATCGGAGTGTCCGCGCAGCAGCAGGGCCTGATCGCGCTCGACGGGACGGGTACGCCGGTGCGCCCCGCGCTGCTGGGCAACGACCGGCGGGTGCAGCCCGCCGCCGCAGGCCTGGTGGACGCGCTGGGCGGGCGCGAGGCGTGGGCACAGGCGGTGGGCGCCGTGCCGCAGGGCGCGCACCCGGTGTCGAAGCTGCGCTGGCTGGCCCGTAACGAGCCGGAGCAGGCGGCCCGGATCACCGAGGTCATGCAGCCGCACGACTGGCTGGTCTGGCAGTTGCTGGGCCGCCCCGAGCGGCGCACGACCGACCGGGGCGACGCCTCCGGCACCGGCTTCTGGTCGCCGCTCACCGAGTCCTACCGCCCCGACCTCGTCGAGCTGGCCCTCGGCCACGGCGTCGGCCTCCCGGACGTGCTCGGCCCGGCCGAACCGGCGGGGCGGACGCCCGAGGGCCTGCTGATCTCGGCCGGTACGGGCGAGACGATGGCCGCCGCCTTCGGTCTCGGCGTCGGCATCGGGGACGCCGTGATCTCCCTCGGCGCCTCCGGCTCCGTCTTCGCCGTGCACCACGAACCCCTCGCCGACCAGGCCGGATCGCTCACCTCGTACGCCGACGCCACCGGCATGTACCTGCCCGCCGTGCGGACGCTGAACGCGACCCGCGTGCTGCGGGGCACGGCCGAGCTGCTCGGTACGGACCTCGACGGGCTGTCCGAGCTGGCGCTGCACTCCTCCCCCGGCGCGCACGGGATGGTGCTGCTGCCGTACCTGGAGGGCGAGCAGGTGCCGGCGCTGCCGCACACCGCCGGATCCCTGCACGGGATGCGCCGCGAGAGCATGAAGCCCGAGCACCTGGCGCGGGCCGCGGTGGAGGGCATGCTGTGCGGGCTGGCGGACGCGCTGGACGTGCTGCGCGTCCGGGGCGTGCAGGTGCGGCGGGTGTTCCTGCTCGGTCAGGCGGCGGGGCTGCCCGCCGTGCAGGCGGCGGCGCCCGGGCTGTTCGGGGCGCAGGTCGTGGTGCCGCAGCCGGCCGACTACACGGCGCTGGGCGCGGCCCGGCAGGCGGCCTGGGCGCTGGCGGGCGGCGGCATGCCGCCGCAGTGGCCCGCCGCCGCGTGCCAACTCTTCGACGCGGGCGAGGAGTCGGCGGTCGGCCAGGCCGTGCGGCAGCAGTTCGTGACCGTCCGCGAGGAGACCCACCCGGGCGCCCTCGGGTAGTCCTCGCGGAGCGGGTCAGTCGAGGTAGCCGCGGAGCTGGTCGGCGAAGGCGTGGTCGCGGAGCTTGTCGAGGGTCTTGGACTCGATCTGGCGTATTCGCTCCCGCGTGACGCCGAACAGCCTGCCGATCTCCTCCAGGGTGCGGGCGCGGCCGTCGACGAGCCCGTACCGCAGCTGGACGACCTTGCGTTCGCGCTCGCCGAGGGTGGAGAGCACGGCGTCCAGGTGTTCGCGCAGCAGCAGGAAGGACGCGGACTCGACGGGTGAGGGCGCGTCGCCGTCCTCGATGAGGTCGCCGAAGTCGACGTCGTCCTCCTCGCCGACGGGGGTCTGGAGCGAGACCGGTTCCTGGGCGAGGCGGAGGACCTCGGTGACCCGGGCCTCGGTCAGGTCGAGACGCTCGGCGACCTCCTCGGCGCTGGGCTCGTGCCCGCGCTCCTGGAGCAGCCGGCGCTGGACCCGGACGACGCGGTTGATCAGCTCGACGACGTGCACCGGGACCCGGATGGTGCGGGCCTGGTCGGCCAGCGCCCGGGACATGGCCTGCCGGATCCACCAGGTCGCGTACGTCGAGAACTTGTAGCCGCGCGCGTAGTCGAACTTCTCGACGGCGCGGATGAGTCCGAGGTTGCCCTCCTGCACCAGGTCGAGCATGGTCAGGCCGCGGCCGATGTAGCGCTTGGCCACGGAGACGACCAGCCGCAGGTTGGCCTCGATGAGGCGGCGCTTGGCCATCCGGCCCTGGACGGTGAGCCGGTCGAGGTCGTGGGCGAGCGCGCTGTCCGTGCCGGGTTCGCGCCGCAGCTTCTCCTCGGCGAAGAGTCCCGCCTCGACGCGGCGGGCCAGCTCCACCTCCTCGGCGGCCGAGAGCAGCGGTATCCGGCCGATCTCGCGCAGGTACTGCCGGAACAGGTCGGCGGAGGCGCCGGTGCCGGCGGGCTCGGGGCGCGGCGGCTTCTCGTGCGGGGCGGCCTCGGGGGCGTCCTCCCGGGGGCGCGCGTGCGCCCCCTCCCCCGCGCCGTCCGTCGCCGGGCCGGTGGTGGTGCGTTCGGCCTCCGGGGGGCCGGGCTGTACGGGGACGAAGTCCCGTACGAGGCCGCGGGTTTCCTCGGCCGGGGCGGGGGCGGCGGGGAGCGGTGCCGTGTCCACGGCGGCGGCCGGGGCAGGCGCCTCGGGCGCCGCGCTGGTCAGGGTCCGGGTCTGCACGGGGGCGACCTCCAGGGTGATCGCTGCCGGTTCGTGGGCGACGACGCGCGAGACGGGGGCGGGACGCGGCCCTGCCGCGTGCCGTCCGGCCGTGTGTGCGGGGAACCACGGGGGAATGCGGCCGTCGCCGGCCGACGCCGCCCCGCTGACGAGGACTCGGGCACCGCCCACCAGTGTGGAGTACGGCACACGCCCACCACGAGAGTCGTGCGCCCAGTTTTTGCGCGGGAGCGTGACCCGGCGCTCACGCACCGCTACGCGCCGACGCGGAGGGCGCGGACGCCTCAGAGCGCGTCGGCGCCGCGTTCGCGCAGGGCACGGCCGTACTGCTCAAGCGTCCAGATCTGGCGGCGGACGGTGGCCGAGCTCTCGTAGTCCCGCTGGGCCTCCAGCCGCCTGGCCGAGCCCTCCATGTCCGTGAGCCGGGCCTTCACGGCGGCCAGCCGGACGGCGACGAGCTGGTTCCCCGCGTACGTCTCGTCCGGCGCCCGGCCGCGGGCCATCCGCAGGGGCTCGACGGCGAGTTCGGTGACGAGGGTGCGGACCGTGTCGTCCGGGGCCGCCTCGCGGACCCGCGTCAGATAGCCGCCGTCGCCCTCGGCGGCGGTGACCCCGCCGGCCGCCTCGATGGTCTCGCGGACCAGCGCGTACGGCGGTGCCGTGAACTCGTCGGCGCCGTACGCGTCGAAGGCGGGGGCGACCAGTTCGGGGCGCTGGAGCGCGAGCTTCAGCAGCTCCCGCTCCACGCGGTGCGCGGGGCTGCGCAGGTTCAGCGGGGGCCCGTACGGTGCGGGCGCGGCGCCCTGGGTGCGGCCGGGGGCGGCGGCCGCAGGGCCGCCGGGGCGCTGCTCGCGCGCGGGCGCGGACTGGCCCGCGCCGGGGCGCGTACCGCGCTCGCGCGCCCAACGGGCCAGCTGGGCAACGCGTTTGACGACGAACTGGGTGTCGAGGATGCCGAGCAGACCGGCCAGCCGGACCGCGTACTCGTGCTGGATCGAGGCGTCCTTGATCCGGGCGACGACGGGCGCGGCCTGTTCCAGCGCGGCGGAGCGGCCCTCGGCCGTGTCCAGGTTGTACTGCCCGACGATGGACTGGATCGCGAACTCGAACAGCGGCGCGCGGCTGTCGACGAGCCGCGCGACGGCGTCGTCGCCCTGCGCGAGCCGCAGGTCGCAGGGGTCCATGCCGCCGGGGGTGATGGCGATGGAGGTGCGCGCGGCGAACTTCTGGTCGTCCTCGAAGGCGCGCAGCGCGGCCTTCTTGCCCGCCTCGTCGCCGTCGAAGGTGAAGACCACCTCGGACTGCGCGTTGTCCATCAGCAGGCGCCGGAGGATCTTGATGTGCCCCTCGCCGAAGGAGGTGCCGGAGGTCGCGATGGCGGTGGTGACACCGGCCAGGTGGCAGGCCATCACGTCGGTGTAGCCCTCGACGACGACCGCGCGGTTGGCCTTGGCGATGTCCTTCTTCGCGAGATCGATCCCGTACAGCACCTGGGACTTGTGGTAGATGGGCGTCTCGGGGGTGTTGAGGTACTTCGGGCCGTTGTCGTCCTCGCGGAGCTTGCGGGCGCCGAAGCCGACGACCTCGCCGGTGATGTCGCGGATGGGCCACATCAGGCGGCCGCGGAAGCGGTCGATGGGGCGGCCGTTCCTGGCCTCCTGGGCCAGGCCCGAGGTGATCATTTCCTTGTCGGTGAAGCCCTTGCCCCGCAGGAAGCGCACCAGGTGGTCCCAGCCCGCCGGGGAGTAGCCCATGCCGAAGTGCTGCGCGGCGCTCTGCTCGAAGCCGCGCTCGGCGAGGAACCGGCGGCCGGGCTCGGCCTCGGGGCTGTCGAGCTGCTCGGCGTAGAACTTCTGGGCGATCTTGTGCGCCTCGACGAGACGCGTCCGCTCGCCCTGCTGGCTGGCGCGGCCGTACCCGCCCTCCTCGTACCGGAGCGTGATGCCGGCCTGCGCGGCGAGCCGCTCGACGGCCTCGGAGAAGGAGAGGTGGTCGACCTTGCGGATGAAGTCGAGGGTGTCCCCGCCCTCCTGGCAGCCGAAGCAGTGGTAGAGGCCCTTGCTCGGACTGACGTGGAAGGAGGGGGACTTCTCGTCGTGGAAGGGGCAGAGGCCCTTGAGCTGGCCGCCGCCCGCGTTGCGCAGCTGGAGGTATTCGGAGACGACGGCGTCGATCGGGACCGCGTCCCTGACCGCCTTCACGTCCTCGTCGTTGATCCTTCCAGCCACGTAGGAAGTGTACGGCGCACCCGTGAGCGCCCCCGGCCCCTCCCCCGGGTCACCGGGCGCCCGGGCCGGTGATCACGGGCGGGGGATGTTGCGCAGGTTGGAGCGTGCCATCTGCACCATCCGTCCGACGCCGCCCTCCAGCACCGTCCGGCCCGCGGACAGCGCGAAGCCGCTCACCTGCTCGCGGGTGATCTTCGGCGGGAGGGAGAGCGCGTTCGGGTCGGTGACGACGTCGAGCAGCGCGGGCCCCTTGTGCCGGAGCACCTCGCGCAGCGCCCCGCGCAGCTGCTTCGGCTTCTCGACGCGGACGCCGTGCGCCCCGGCGGCGCGGGCGATGGCGGCGTAGTCCTGCTCCGGGTAGCCGGTGCCGTACGAGGGCATGCCGTCGACCATCATCTCCAGCTCGACCATGCCGAGCGAGGAGTTGTTGAACAGGACGACCTTCACCGGCAGGTCGTACTGGACGAGGGTGAGGAAGTCGCCCATCAGCATCGAGAACCCGCCGTCCCCCGACATGGAGACGACCTGCCGCCCCGGGTCGGTGAACTGCGCGCCGATGGCCTGCGGCAGCGCGTTGGCCATCGAGCCGTGGGTGAAGGAGCCGATGACGCGGCGGCGGCCGTTGGGCGTGAGGTAGCGGGCGGCCCAGACGTTGCACATGCCGGTGTCGACGGAGAAGACGGCGTCCTCGTCCGCCTCCTCGTCGAGCAGGGAGGCGACGTACTCGGGGTGGATCGGGGTGTGCTTCTCGACCTTGCGGGTGTACGCGCCGACGACGCCCTCCAGCGCGTCCGCGTGCTTCTTCAGCATCCGGTCGAGGAACTTCCGGTTGTTCTTCTCCCGCACCCTCGGGACGAGGCAGCGCAGCGTCTCCCGCACGTCGCCCCAGACGGCCAGGTCGAGGGTGGTGCGGCGGCCCAGGTGCTCGGGACGGACGTCGACCTGGGCGATCTTCACGTTCTTCGGCAGGAACGCGTTGTACGGGAAGTCCGTGCCGAGCAGGAGCAGCAGATCGCACTCGTGGGTGGCCTCGTACGCGGCGCCGTAGCCGAGGAGTCCGCTCATGCCGAC
This sequence comes from Streptomyces sp. HNM0574, assembly GCF_012726235.1. Lineage (GTDB taxonomy): Bacteria > Actinomycetota > Actinomycetes > Streptomycetales > Streptomycetaceae > Streptomyces. The sequence continues at coordinate 136,012 of NZ_JAASAH010000010.1, read as the reverse complement.
GTCGAAGGGGTTGTCGTACTGGATCCACTCCTTGCCCCGCAGCGCGTGCCCGACCGGGGACTTCACCCGCTCCGCGAGCTGCATCACCTCCTCGTGCGCCCCCGCCGTCCCGCTGCCGCAGAAGAGGGTGACGGTGCCCGCCTCGTCGATCAGGCGGGCCAGCGCGTCGATGTCCTCGTCGCCGGGGCGCGCGGTGGGGCGGCCGGTGACGATCGCGTGCTCCTCGGGGCGCTCGGGCGCCTCCTCGGCCGCGATGTCGCCGGGGAGGGTGACGACGCTGACGCCCTGGCGTCCGACGGCGTGCTGGATGGCGGTCTGGAGGACGCGCGGGAGCTGGTTCCGGGTGGAGATGAGCTCGCTGTAGTAGCTGCACTCGCGAAACAGCCGGTCGGGGTGGGTCTCCTGGAAGAAGCCGGTGCCGATCTCGCTGCTGGGGATGTGCGAGGCCAGCGCGAGCACCGGGGCCATCGAACGGTGCGCGTCGAACAGGCCGTTGATCAGGTGCAGGTTGCCGGGGCCGCACGATCCGGCGCAGGCCGCCAGACGCCCGGTGACCTGGGCCTCGGCCCCGGCCGCGAAGGCCGCCGTCTCCTCGTGGCGCACCTGGATCCAGTCGATCGCCGAGGTGCGGCGGATGGCGTCCACGACCGGGTTGAGGCTGTCCCCGACGACCCCGTACAGCCGTCGCACCCCGGAGCGGACGAGGGTGTCGACGAACTGTTCGGCCACGGTCTGCTTCGCCATGCTGCTCACTGCCTTCCGCCGCTGTTGCCCGGATGGGACCGGCCGCCTGGGCTGCCGTGCCCATCGTGGGCACGGCAGCGCCGGACCGTTCACCCCGGGTGCCCCATCCGGCGGCGGTCAATCAGCCCCGGGAGTCGCCTTCGGCCAGCCGCTCCAGCGGGACGGCCGGGTCGGCGAGGCCGTGCGGGTCGACGGTGACGCCGGAGGTGATCAGCCGCTGCACGGCCTCCGTGACGTCCCAGACGTTGACGTTCATGCCGGCCAGCACCTTGTTGTCCCGCAGCCAGAACGCGACGAACTCCCGCTTGCTCACGTCGCCCCGGCACACGACCTGGTCGTAGACGCCGGGCGGCGCGTACCCGGAGAACTCCATGCCGACGTCGTACTGGTCCGAGAAGAAGTAGGGCACCCGGTCGTAGCGCACCTCGTCGCCGAGCATGGCGCGGGCCGCCGCGGGGCCGCTGTTCAGCGCGTTCGCCCAGTGCTCCACGCGCAGCCGCCCCTCGGGCAGGCCGTCGCCCGTGAACCGCGGGGCCTCGCCCGACGGCAGCTCACCGGCGAAGGGGTAGCGCACGGCGGCCACGTCACCGGCGGCGTAGATGTCCGGGTCGGAGGTGCGCAGCGCGGCGTCGACGGCGATGCCGCCGCCGCGGCCCTCGGCCAGCGCGAGCCCGGCGGCCTCGGCGAGCGCGGTGCGGGGCGCGGCGCCGATGGCGGCCAGGACGTCGTGCGCCGGGTGCTCCTCGCCGTCGTCGGTGCGGACGGCCTGGACGATGCCGTCCTGGCCGGTGATCCCGGTCAGCCGGGCGCCGAAGTGGAAGCGGACGCCGTGCTCGCGGTGCAGGTCGGCGAAGAGCCCGCCGAGCTCGGGCCCGAGGACGGCGTGCAGCGGGGTGGCCGAGGGCTCGACGACGGTGACCTCGGCACCGTACCCGCGCGCGGCCGCGGCGACCTCCAGGCCGATCCAGCCGGCGCCCGCGATGACGAGGTGGCCGTTCTCCTGGCCGAGGGCGGCCAGCCGTCCGCGCAGCCGGTCGGCGTGCGCGAGCCGGCGCAGGTGGTGCACCCCGGCGAGGCCGGTGCCGGGGATGTCGAGGCGGCGGGGCTCGGCGCCGGTGGCCAGCAGCAGCCGGTCGTAGTGGACGCGGGTGCCGTCGCCGAGGACGACGCACTTGGCGGCCCGGTCGAGGTGGACGGCGGGCTGGCCGAGGTGGAGTTCGACGTCCGCGCCCGCGTACCAGGCGGGTTCGTGCACGAAGACGCTGTCGCGTTCGTCGTCGCCGGTCAGGTACCCCTTGGAGAGCGGGGGGCGCTCGTAGGGGTGGTCACGTTCGTCCCCGATGAGGATGACGCGGCCGGTGAAACCCTCTTCCCGCAGGGTCTCGGCGGCTTTCGCCCCGGCCAGTCCTCCGCCGACGATGACGAACGTCCGGTGTGCGTCGACCACTTGTTGCCTCCTCGCTGTCCCCCCGGCAGAAAACGTCCAGGAGCGAGCGTCCCGCATCGCCCGGGGCACGGGAAGGGGGGACCGTCGGCGAGCCCCGGACCGGTGCGGCGGCGGGAGCCGGGTGTGTCACCGTACGCCCGTCAATCGCCCGTGCAGCGTGCGCGCCGAGGTGTCGGTGAGTGACGCGATCTGATCGACGATCACGCGCAGCCGGGCCGCGTCGTCACCCGCCTCGGCGTACAGGGCGCGGAACTGCGGGTCGAGGCCGTCGGGGGCGCGGGCCGTCAGCGCCTCGGCCAGCTCGGCGAGGACGACGCGCTGTTCGGCGCGGAGCCGCTCCAGGTCGGGCCGCTGCATCACGTACAGGTCGGCGACGGCCTTGAGGACGGCGCACTCCAGGCGTACGCCGTGCGGCACGATGAGCTCGGCGGCGTAGCGCGTGAGCCGGCCCGAGCCGTACGCGGCGCGGGTCGCGCCCTCGGCGGCGAGGCAGAAGCGGCCGATCAGCTGGCTGGTGGCGTCCTTGAGCCGGGCCTGCGCGAGGGCCGAGCCGTCGTAGCCGTGCGGCCACCACTCCTGGGCGAGCAACCGGTCGAGCGCGGCGGCCAGTTCGCCGTCCTCGGCGCCCGGCGCGTAGCGGGCCGCGGCGACGGCGAACACATCGCGCCGTTCCGGTTCGGCGAGCAGCAGGTTGGGGTCGAGGTGGCCGGCGTGCAGGCCGTCCTCGACGTCGTGCACGGAGTAGGCGACGTCGTCGGCCCAGTCCATGACCTGGGCCTCGAAGCAGGTGCGGTGGCCGGGCGCGCCGCGCCGGAACCAGGCGAAGACCGGCAGGTCGTCCTCGTACACGCCGAACTTGGCCGAGGACGGGTCGGTGGGGTGACCGCCGCGCGTCCAGGGGTACTTGGTGGCCGCGTCGAGTGCGGCGCGGGTGAGGTTGAGGCCGACCGAGACCGGGGGGCCGGCGTCGGGCGCGGTGTGCTCGGCCTCGTGGGCGCTGCGGGCTGTTGTGGTGCGGGAGGTGTGGCCGGCTCCGGTGGTGAACGGGTCGGCGAAGCGCTTGGGTTCGAGACGGGAGAGCAGCCGGAGCGACTGGGCGTTGCCCTCGAAGCCGCCGCAGGGCGCGGCGATCTCGCGCAGCGCGTCCTCGCCGTTGTGGCCGAACGGCGGGTGGCCCAGGTCGTGCGCCAGGCAGGCGACCTCGACGAGGTCCGGGTCGCAGCCGAGGGAGGCGCCCAGTTCGCGCCCGACCTGGGCGCACTCCAGGGAGTGGGTGAGCCGGGTGCGGGGGCTGGCGTCCCACGCCTGCGCGCTCGATCCGGGCGCGACGACCTGCGTCTTGCCCGCGAGGCGGCGCAGCGCGGCGGAGTGCAGGACGCGGGCGCGGTCGCGCTGGAAGGCGGTGCGCCCGGGGCGTTTGTCCGGCTCCGGCGCCCAGCGTTCGATGTCGGCGGGCGCGTAGCAGGGGCCGGAGGCTCCGCCGGAGACGTCGGTCTCGTCCATGCCGTGCATGTGCCGACCGTAACCGCGCGCGGCGGCCTTGGCCCACGCTCGGGGCCGGCGAGGGGCGCTTCCCGGCCGCCGGACGTCACGCGCCGGGCGCCACGGGGACCGTCCGGCGTTCCGTCCCCGCGCCGCGTACCGCCTCGTCGTAGCGGTGCAGGACGAGGCGGGCGAGGGACGGGTGCGGGCCGAGGGGCGGGGCCACCGGGCCCGGGGCCGCGTGGGCGGCCTGGGTCGCGAAGCGGCCAGGCGCGGCGAAGCAGGAGGCGGTGGCGATGCTCCGGTGCCCGCGCGCCCGGAGACCGCGCACCGCCTCGTCGACGGTGGGGCGCGCGGCCGAGGCGTACGCCGGGACCACCAGCAGCCCGTCCAGCCGCGCCGACAGGTCGCGGGCGATCCGTCGGGTGCCGGCCGTCGCGTCCGGGTCGCGGGAGCCGGCGGCGGCGAGGACGACGGCGGTGCAGCCGGCGGCGCGGAGCGCGGCGGCCGGGTGCCCTCCGGCGAGGCCGCCGGGGAGGGCCCGGGCCAGGCGGTCGGCCAGGGCCTCGGCGAGCAGGGGGTGCGGGCCGAGCGGGGCGGCCAGGGTGGCGCGGGTGTGCGGGGCCGCCCGGGCGACGGCGTGCGGGAGGTCGTGCTTGACGTGGTGGCCGCGGGTGAAGAGCAGCGGCACGACCACGGCGGGCGTCCCCGCGGGGAGCGCGGCGAGCGCCTCGGGGAGGGAGGGCGCGGTGAGTTCGACGTGGCCGAGCGCGGTGCGCAGCCCGGGCCGCAGCCGCCGTACCCGGGCCAGCAGGGCCCGTGCCGCGCGCTCGGCCGCCGGGTCGCGCGAGCCGTGCGCGACGCACACGAGCGCGGGCCGGGTGAGCCGGGAGCGGGACTGTGCGGTGATCAGAGACATGGGCTGCGCCGTGCGGTAGAAGACCGGTGTGCGGGGGCCGCGGAAGGGGCGGCACCGCCGTGGAGCGAGTCTGCGCGTACGGCGTTGCCCCGCCGTTGCGCAGGCGTGACGGCGGATTACCCGCGGCTCACAGAGCGGTCGTTGACGGCGTGCGGGCGCGGTGCTCTGATGCGTATGCCGATTAGTCATATGCATCGGGGACGGCGCACCGCGGTGACCCGGGTGCGCGCAAGCGCCGCGTGATCGCGGCAGCGGTTGAACGAGGAGAGACAGCATGGCTGCCGACCTGCAGGGCAAAGTCGTCGTCGTCACGGGAGGCGCGCGCGGGCTGGGCGCCGCCGCCGCGCGGGAGGTGGTGGCGGGCGGCGGCAGCGTCGTCGTCACCGACGTCCTGGAGCACGAGGGCCGGGAGACCGCCGAGGCGCTGGGCTCCGCCGCGCGGTTCCACCACCACGACGTCACCAGCGAGGACGACTGGCAGACGGTGCTGGAGCACGCCGTCGCGGAGTTCGGGCAGTTGACGGGAGTGGTGAACAACGCGGGGGTGTCGGCCGCCTCGCTGCTGGAGCACGAGTCGGTGGCCCACTTCCGCAAGGTCCTCGACATCAACCTGACCGGTGTCTTCATCGGTATGCAGAAGGCGATCCCGCTGCTGCGCGCCGCGGGCGGCGGCTCGATCGTCAACATCTCCTCCGCCGCCGGGCTCACCGCGCTGCCGCTGACCGGCCCGTACGGTGCCTCGAAGTGGGGCGTGCGGGGGCTGACGAAGATCGGCGCGATGGAGCTTTCGGAGTCCCGGATCCGGGTCAACAGCGTGCACCCCGGCATGGTCTACACGCCGATGACGGCGGTCACCGGGCTGGAGCGGGGCGAGGGCAACTACCCGGGCACCGCGATGGGCCGCGCCGGGGAGCCGGAGGAGATCGCCGCCGCGGTCGCCTTCCTGCTGTCGGACGCGGCCTCGTACATGACGGGCTCCGAGATCGCCGTGGACGGCGGCTGGACCGCGGGCAAGACCCTGCGGGAGCTGACCGGCGGCACCCTGCCCCCGGGCAACGAGCCGCAGGTGCACGGACGTTGACGGCGCCGGGGCCCCGGGGCTCACGGCCCGGCGCGGGGCGCGCTGAGCACCCCGTGCCGGGGCCGTAACCCGGGCGGCGGCCGGGGGAAACACGCCGGGCCGAGCCTGTCGCCATGGACGACGGAACCAGCCGCCGGGACGGGCCCGGGGAAGCGGAAGCGCCGGGGACGGACACGCACTGTCCGTACTGCGCGCTCCAGTGCGGAATGCGGCTCGTGCCCGACGGCACGGGGGTGACCGTCGCGGAACGCCCCGCCTTCCCCGTCAACCGGGGCGCACTGTGCGGGAAGGGGAGCAGCGCGGCCGAGCTCCTGGCGCCCGGCGCGCGGCTCACCACCCCCCTCGTCCGCGATCCGGCCACCGGTGAACTGGTGCCCGCCGACTGGGAGTCGGCGCTGGCGCGCACCGCGGAGGGGCTGCGGCGGGCCCGCGAGGAGCACGGGGCCGACGCCGTCGGGGTGTTCGGCGGGGGCGGGCTGACGAACGAGAAGGCGTACGCGCTGGGCAAGTTCGCGCGGCTGGTGCTGGGCACCTCGCAGATCGACTACAACGGCCGCTTCTGCATGTCCTCGGCCGCCGCCGCCAACGTCCGCGCGTTCGGTCTCGACCGGGGCCTGCCGTTCCCGCTGGCCGACGTCTCCCGCACGGGCTGCGTGCTGCTCGTCGGCGCCAACCCGGCGGAGACCATGCCGCCGGCGGTACGCCATCTCACGCGGCTGCGGGAGAACGGCGGCACGCTCGTCGTGGTCGACCCCCGGCGCACGCGGACGGCCGAGCTGGCCGACCTCCATCTGGCGCCCCGTCCCGGCACCGATCTCGCCCTCGCGCTGGGCCTGTTGCACCTCGTCGTCGCGGAGGGCCGGGTCGACCAGGACTTCGTGGACGCGCGCACCACGGGCTGGGCGGGGGCGCGCGGGGCGGCGATGGCGCACTGGCCGGAGCTCGTGGAGCGGATCACCGGCGTGCCCGTGCCCGAACTGCGCCGGGCGGTGCGCCTGTTCTGCGCGCCGGAGAGTGCGATGGTGCTCACCGCGCGCGGCCCGGAGCAGCACGCCAAGGGGACGGACACGGTCAGCGCCTGGATCAACCTCGCGCTGGCCACCGGCCGTCCGGGGCGCCCGTTCTCCGGGTACGGCTGCCTCACCGGGCAGGGCAACGGGCAGGGCGGGCGCGAGATGGGCCAGAAGGCCGACCAGCTCCCCGGCTACCGCAGGCTGGACGACCCGGCGGCGCGCGCCCACGTGGCCGGCGTCTGGGGCGTGCCCCCGGACAGCCTGCCGGGCCCGGGGCGCAGCGCCTTCGAGCTGCTGGACGCGCTCGGCGAGGACGTGCACGCGCTGCTGCTGATGGGCTCCAACCCGGTGGTGTCCGCACCGGACGCGGGGCGCGTCACCGAGCGGATGCGCTCGGTGGACTTCCTCGCCGTCTGCGACGTGGTGCTCTCCGAGACGGCCCGGCTCGCGGACGTCGTCCTCCCCGTCACCCAGTGGGCGGAGGAGACGGGGACGACGACGGGGCTGGAGGGCCGGGTGCTGCTCCGGCGGAAGGCGCTCGACCCGCCGCCGGGCGTACGGTCCGATCTCGCGGTGCTCAACTCCCTTGCCGCGCGCCTCGGTTGGGAGAAGGGTTTCCCCGCCGACCCGGAGGAGGTCTTCGAGGAGCTGCGCCGCGCGACCTCGGGCGGGCCGGCGGACTACGCGGGCCTCAGCTACCGGCGGATCGCCGCGACGGAGCACGACGAGGAGGGGCTGCACTGGCCCTGCCCCGCGCCCGGCCCGGACGGCGCGGAGCACCCCGGCACACCCCGGCTGTTCCTGGACCGCTTCGCCACCCCGGACGGGCGGGCCCGCTTCGTCCCCGTCACGCACCGCCCCGCCGCCGAGGAACCGGACGCCGCCTATCCGCTGCGGCTGACCACCGGACGCGTCCTCGCGCAGTACCAGTCCGGGGCGCAGACCCGTCGGGTCGCGGCGCTGTCGGCGGCCGCCCCCGGCCCGTACGTCGAGCTGCATCCGCGGCTCGCGGAGCGGCTGGGTGCGGCGGAGGGGGAGCCGGTGGCCGTCGTCACGCGGCGGGGGCGCGCGGTGGCGCCCGCGCGGATCACCCGCTCCATCCGCGCCGACACCGTCTTCATGCCGTTCCACTGGCCGGGAGAGGGACGCGCGAACACGCTCACCCACGCCGCGCTCGACCCGGACTCGCGGATGCCGGAGTTCAAGGTCTGCGCGGCCCGCGTCGAACCCGTCGACGCGGCGGACCGATGAATTCAGGCCCGCCGCGCCGTCTCTCTCTTCAGCGGCGGCCACCGCACCGCGAGCGGCGCGGTACGGACGGGAAGCCGGGAAGAGAGGGACGGATCATGTCCGGGACGAGCATTTTCGTGAACCTTCCGGTCAAGGACCTGGACCGGTCGAAGAAGTTCTTCGGAGCCCTCGGCTACTCCTTCAACGAACAGTTCTCCGACGAGAACGCGGCCTGCCTGGTGATCAGCGACACCATCTACGCGATGCTCCTCGTCGAACCGTTCTTCCAGACGTTCACCAAGAAGAGGATCGCCGACGCGTCCAGCACCACCGAGGTCCTGATCGGCCTCTCCGCCGACAGCAGGGAGGACGTCGACCGGCTCGCCGAGGCGGCCTTCGCCGCCGGCGGGGAGCCGGCGGGCGAGCCGACCGACGAGGGCTTCATGTACGGGCGCAGCTTCCAGGACCCGGACGGCCACGTCTGGGAGCTGATCTGGATGGACCCGAGCGCGATCGAGGGCGGGTCCTGAAACCGGGGGGCGGTGCTCAGCCGGCCGCGCCGGTCTCCTCGGCGACCCAGGCGAGGTAGTCGGCGTTCCCCCGCACCACAGGCGTCGCGATGATCTCCGGCACGTCGTAGTCGTGCGCCTGCCGGAGGTACGCCTCCAGGTCGTCGTAGCGCGCGGCGGCCGTCTTGAACAGCACCTGCCACTCCGGATCGGTCTGCACTGCGCCCTCCCACCGGTAGACCGAGGTCACCGGGGTACTGATCTGGGCGCAGGCGGCGACGCGGCGCTCCACGGCACCCGCCGCCAGCGCACGCGCCCGCTCCTCGCTGTCGACGGTCGTCAGCACGGTCAGGATGTCGGTCATGAACTCACCGTAGCCGGGCGCGGATCGGGGCCGGGCGGGGCGGGTGGCCGATTCGTTCAAGACCTCCGGCACGGCCCGGCCCTACCGTACGGATATGACTCCACGCTTCGACCTCATCGGCATCGTCACGTCCGACATGGCGGCGTCCCTGGCCTTCTACCGGCGCCTCGGTCTCGACGTCCCCGCCGACGCCGACGGCCACCCGCACGTCGAGGCCACGCTGCCCGGCGGGCTGCGCCTCGCCTGGGACACGGACGAGACGGTGCGCTCCTTCCAGCCCGAGTGGTCACCGGGCGCACCGGGCAGCGGGCGGATCAGCCTGGCCTTCCTCTGCGCGGACCCGGCGGAGGTGGACTCCCTCTACCGCGCGCTGACCGGCGACGGCTACGTCGGCCACAAGGCCCCGTGGGACGCGGGGTGGGGGCAGCGCTACGCGGTGGTGCTGGACCCGGACGGCAACACCGTCGACCTGTTCGCACCGCTCGCGCAGGCCGCTATGGACGTCCCCGCCGAGGAGCCGGCGGACTGAAGGAGCTCGCCGGGACACCCGTCAACGCCCGGACGTCCCGGGCGAGATGGGCCTGGTCGGCGTAGCCGGTGCGGGCGGCCACCTCCGCCAGGGCCACGCCCTGTCCGGCCAGGGTCACGGCCCGCTGCATGCGCAGCACCCTGGCCAGCGTCTTCGGCCCGTAGCCGAAGGCATCGAGGCTGCGGCGGCGCAGCTGGCGTTCGCTGAGTCCCACCGCGCGTGCGGCCCGGGTGACGCCGCTGCCGCCGCGCAGCAGCCGCACCACCTCGGCGCGTACCGGGTCCTCTTCCCTCGGGCCGGCGCGGCGGGCGGCCGCCTCCTCCAGCACGCGCGCCGGGTCGCGCGCCGCCGCCGCGCGCTCCTCCAGGGGTCGGACCTCGGCGGCCGGCCACAGGTCGGAGAGCGGAACCCGGCGGTCGCGCAGTTCGTGCGCCGGTACCCCGAGCAGCGGCGGCGCCGTGCCGGGCGCGAAGCGGAGCCCGGTGACGCGGTCGCCCGGGGTGCCGGCGAAGACGTGCGGGCGCGAGTCCGGTCCGGCGATCACCAGGCGGCCGTTCCACAGCAGCAGGTCCATGCAGCCGTCGGGCAGGACGCGCGTCGTCCCGTCCGGCGCCCCGGTGCCCGTCCACGCGACCGCCCCCGGCACCCGCGAAGCCCGCTCCACGTACATGGGGCCCAGGCTGCCACTCCCCGGTGAACACCCGGCCGCCCGTCACCCCGTGCGGTCGCGCTGTGCCGCGCGGTGGTCCGGGAACGGGTGCCCGGCGGCCCGGCTTGCGGTGCGCACCGCGCCATTGACGATGGAGGAATGGACGATCTGACCGCACTCGCGGAACGCCACATGGCGCAGGCTCGGACGGATCCGCACGGCCGGAGTTCGCATCTGTTCCTGCACGACGGGCCGCTGCGGCAGAGCGTGATCGCGCTCGTCGAGGGCGAGTCGCTCGACGAGCACAACGCGCCCCCGGCCGCCGGTCTGCACGTGCTCCAGGGACGGGTGCGGGTGACGGTGAAGGACGGCGGCGAGGAGGAGCTGACCGCCGGGCAGGTGCACGCCGTACCGCGCGAACGGCACGGGATGACGGCGCTGGAGGACTCCGTCGTCGTCCTCACCACCGTGACGGGAGCGGACTGGCCGGGACGCGCCGACAGCGCGGGCTGAACCGCTCACCGCCCCGGGTGCGCCCGCGTGCGGAGGCCTCACAGGGGCGCGCGGGGGCGGTTGAGCGCGGCGTTCCGCGGGGGAAACGGACGTGATGCGGCCGGGTAACAGCGGCTCGGCAGGCTGCCGTCATGAACTCGGCAGAGCGCGTGGTGGTGATCGGCGGCGGCATGGCGGGCGCCCGGCTCGTCCAACGGCTCGCGGCGGCGGGCCCCGGCGTCCACGACGTCACCCTCGTCGGCGAGGAACCGCACGCGCCGTACACCAGGGTGCTGCTGGCCGAGGTGCTCGCCGGACGGTACCCGCCCGACGTGATCTCCCTGCCGCACCCGCCCGCCGTCCGCCGGCTGCCCGGCGTCCGCGCCGTGCGGATCGACCGCGCACGGCGTGAGGTGGAGTGCGACGACGGCGGCGTACTCGCGTACGACCGGCTCGTCCTGGCGACGGGCGCGAACCCCGTACTGCCGCCGCTGCGCGGCCTGTTCCCCACCGGCGGGGGGCAACTGCCCGGCGGGGTGCACCCGTTCCGCACGCTGGACGACTGCCTGGCGCTGGACGCCGCCGTCCGGGACGGGGAAGCCGCGGGGCGCGACGGCGGTACCGGCGGCAACGGCGCCGTGGTGATCGGCGGCGGGCTGCTGGGCGTGTCGGCGGCGCGGGCGCTCGCCGCGCGGGGTGTGCGGACCGTGCTGGCGCACCAGGGCGAACGGCTGATGGAGGGCCAACTCGACGACGGCGCCTCGGTGTTGCTGCGGCACCATCTGGAGGGCCTCGGCGTCGAGGTGCACACGGAGTGCCGGGTGCGGGGACTGCGCACCACTCCGGCCGGCGCGGTGCGCGCCGTCGAACTCGCGGACGGCTACGTCCTGGACGCCGGTCTGGTGGTGCTCGCCTGCGGCGTGCGCCCCCGGACCGGGCTCGCCGCCGAGGCGGGGCTCACGGTCGCGCGCGGCGTCGTCGTCGACGATGAGCTGCGCACCAGCGACCCGCGCATCCACGCCGTCGGCGACTGCGCGGAGCACGCCGGGACGGTGTACGGACTCGCCGGGCCCGCGCTGGAACAGGCCGACGCCCTCGCCCGCGTGCTGTCGGCGCGCCACGGGGACTCCGCACGCCCGCCCGGCTACCCGGGCACCAGGGCACTGACCCGGCTGACGCTGGCACCCCCGCCGCACCCCGGCGCACCGGACGGTTCGGACGTCCAGGACCCGCTCGACATCGCCTCGTTCGGGGTGACCACCCCGCTGCCCGAGGACGACGTCATCCGGTTCACCGACGCGACCCGGGGCGTGCACCGGCAGGCCGTGGTGCGCGGCGACCGGCTCGTCGGCGGGGTGCTCCTCGGCGACCTCGGCGGGGTCGGCGCGCTCGCCACGGCCTGGGAGGCGGACGAGCCGCTGCCCGACACCCCACTGCTCCACCTGCTGACCGACGACGGAGGCTCCTGACATGCCGAGCACGACCACGAAAACGGCCGACTCCCCGACCACGGAGGCGACTTCGCGGCACCCGCACCGCGCGGACGGCGACGGCACGCCCACGGTGCTGCTCGTCGGGCACGGAATGGTGGGCCAGCGCTTCCTGGAGGCGCTCGCAGCGCAGGGCGTCACCGAGCGGGCGCGGGTGGTCGTGCTGTGCGAGGAGCCCCGGCCCGCGTACGACCGCGTGCAGTTGACCTCGTACTTCTCCGGTACCACCCCGGAGGGGCTGGCGCTGGCCGAGGAGGGGTTCCTGGCGCGGCACGGCATCGAACTGCACCTCGGTGACCCGGCCGTCGACGTCGACCGTGCGGCGCGCACCGTCACCGCGCGCTCCGGCGCCGTGCACCGCTACGACACCCTCGTCCTCGCCACCGGCTCCTACCCCTTCGTACCGCCCGTCCCCGGCAGCGACAGCACGGGCTGTTTCGTCTACCGCACGATCGAGGACGTGCTCGCCATCGAGGACTACGCGCGCGGCGCCCGTACCGGCGTCGTGGTGGGCGGCGGGCTGCTCGGGCTGGAGGCCGCCGGAGCCCTTCAGGGGCTCGGACTGGCCACGCACGTCGTGGAGTTCAACCCGCGGCTGATGGCACTCCAGGTGGACGAGGGCGGCGGCGCCGCGCTCCGGCGCACGCTGGAGGGGCGGGAGCTGACGGTGCACACCGGCGCGGCGGGCAAGGAGATCCGCACCGGCCCGGACGGCGCGGTGACCGGGATGCTGCTGTCCGACGGCGAGGAACTCGCCACCGACATGGTGGTCTTCTCCGCCGGTGTCCGCGCGCGCGACCAGCTGGCCCGCGCGTGCGGGCTGGCCACCGGCGAGCGCGGCGGCGTCGCCGTCGACGCGTACTGCCGCACGGACGACCCGCGGGTGTACGCGATCGGCGAGTGCGCCAGGGCGGCGGACGGCACCGTGTACGGGCTGGTCGCGCCGGGCTACGAGATGGCCGAGACGGCGGCCCGCGCGATCGCGGAGCAGACGCCCGGCGCCCAGGTCACCGGCGGGCGGCGGACGTTCACCGGCGCCGACACCTCCACGAAGCTCAAGCTGCTCGGCGTCGACGTCGCCTCCTTCGGCGACGCGCACGGCACCGCCGAGGGCGCGCTCGACGTCGTCTACTCCGACTCCCGCGCCGGCGTCTACAAGAAGCTCGTCGTGGGCCCGGACGGGACCCTGCTCGGCGGTGTCCTGGTGGGGGACGCGGAGGCGTACGGGATGCTGCGGCCGCTGACCGGTTCGGTGCCGCCCGCGCCGCCCGAGTCGCTGGTGCTGCCCGCGGGCGCGGGCGCCCCCGCGGCGCTGGGCCCGGCCGCGCTGCCGGACGAGGCGGTGGTGTGCAACTGCCACGGCGTGGACGCGGGCGCGGTGCGCGCCGCGCTCGGGGAGCACGGCTGCGCGGACGTGCCCGCGGTGAAGCGGTGCACCAAGGCCGGTACGGGCTGCGGCAGTTGCGTGAAGCTGCTGGGACAGCTGGTGGACGCCGAGCTGGAGGCCGGCGGCGTCACCGTCGACAAGGGGCTGTGCGGCTGCTTCTCGCACACCCGCGCCGAGCTGTACGAGATCGTGCGCGCCCTGCGCGTCACCTCCTTCACCGCCCTGGTCGACGGGCACGGGCGGGAGGCGGCGCGGGGCGAGGACGGCTGCGAGGTGTGCAAGCCGGTCGTCGCCTCCATCCTCGCCTCGCTCGCCCCGTCCATCGGCGCGGAGGGGCACGTCCTGGCCGGAGAGCAGGCCGCGCTCCAGGACACCAACGACCACTTCCTCGCCAACATCCAGCGCAACGGCTCCTATTCGGTCGTCCCCCGCATCCCCGGGGGCGAGATCACGCCGCAGAAACTCATCACCATCGGTGAGGTGGCCCGCGACTTCGGCCTCTACACGAAGGTGACGGGCGGCCAGCGGATCGACCTGTTCGGCGCGCGCGTCGACCAGCTCCCGGAGATCTGGGGGCGGCTGGTCGAGGCGGGCTTCGAGTCGGGGCACGCGTACGGGAAGGCGCTGCGCACGGTGAAGTCCTGCGTGGGGCAGACCTGGTGCCGCTACGGCGTGCAGGACAGCGTCCGCATGGCCATCCGGCTGGAGCTGCGGTACCGGGGGCTCCGCTCGCCGCACAAGCTCAAGTCGGCGGTCTCCGGCTGCGCCAGGGAGTGCGCGGAGGCGATGGGCAAGGACTTCGGCGTCATCGCCACCTCCACCGGCTGGAACCTGTACGTCGGCGGCAACGGCGGCGCCACCCCGCGCCACGCGGACCTGCTCGCGCAGGACCTGGACGACGAGCGGCTGATCCAACTGACCGACAGGTTCCTGATGTTCTACATCCGCACCGCCGACCGTCTGGAGCGCACCTCCGCCTGGCTGGAACGCATCGACGGCGGACTGGAGCACGTACGGGACGTCGTCGTGCACGACTCACTCGGCATCGGCGACGAATTGGAGGCGCTGATGGCCGCGCATGTGACGCACTACCGCGACGAGTGGGCCGAAACGCTCGCGGACCCCGCGAAGCTGAGCCGCTTCGTTTCCTTCGTCAACGCCCCCGGCACCCCGGACCCGTCGGTGCGCTTCGTCGCCGAACGGGAGCAGATCCGCCCCGACCTGACGCTCCTCTCCGGCCCCGACATCCCCGTCCGCACCGGCACGGCCCCCGCTCTGGAAGGGAGCACCGCACGATGACCCTCGCCCCCGAACCCACCACCACAGGACGGGACACCGCCGTGGTCGAAGTACGCCTGGCGGACGGCTGGTTCGGGGTGTGCCCCCGCTCGGCCCTGGTCCCGGGACGCGGGGTGGCCGTGCTGCTGCCCGACGGCACGCAGGCCGCGGTCTTCACCGACCGCGCGGGCCACCCGTACGCGGTCGGCAACCGTGACCCGTTCACCGGTGCCTACGTCCTCTCCCGCGGCCTCCTCGGCACCGCCGACGGCACCCCCTTCGTCTCCTCCCCCCTGCTGAAACAGCGCTTCGCCCTGACCACGGGCCACTGCCTCGACGACCCGGAGGTCACCGTCCCGGCCTACACCTGCCGGACCACGCCGGGGCACGGGCCGGAGGACGGCTAGCCCCGCAGCTCCTCCGCCGCCTCGGCGACGCGGGCGAGGAGGCGGAGGAGCGTCTCCTGTTCGGCCTCGTCGAGGGGGGTGAGGAAGACGCGGTTCATGCGGACGGTGCGGGCGGCGAGTTTCCGGTGCAGGGCCGCGCCCTCGTCCGTCAGTTTGAGGACGTTCCGGCGGCCGTCCTCCGGGTCGCGGACCCGGCGGACCAGGCCGCGCCGGCCGAGCCGGGCGACCAGGTCGGCGATGGTGGAGCGGTCGAGGTGGACGTGCTCGCTCAGGGTGCGCTGGTCTATGTCGGGCTTCTCGGCGAGCGCGTTGAGCACCGCGAACTGCGGGGACGTGGTCTCCTCCGAGACCATCGCGCCCCACAGCAGCGTGTGCGCCTGCTGGAGCCGCCGGGCCAGATGCCCGGGGTGCGTGTTCAGGTCGACCGCCGGTACCACCCGGGCCTCCTCGTGTGCCGCGCCGTTTCCGTACGTGTACTGACGGGATTCTCACCGCCCGCCGCGCCTCTGTCGAGCCGGACCCCGTGAACTCCCGCACTGGTGAGGGGTATTGACGACGCTCGGCGGCGGCTGGCAGCGTACCCGGCACCTCGGCGGATCGTCAGTGCACTGAGCATGTTGCAGGGAAGAGGGCGGGCGGATGGACAAGGTGGTGGCCACGGCCGGGGAGGCGGTGGCGGACGTTCCGGACGGGGCATCGTTCGCGGTGGGCGGCTTCGGCCTGAGCGGGGTCCCGGACGTCCTCATCCAGGCCGTGCACGACGCGGGACCCACGGGGCTCTCGGTGGTCTCCAACAACTGCGGCGCACTGGACTCGGGGCTCGCGCTGCTGCTCTCGGCCGGCCGGATCAGCCGGGTGACCGGCAGCTACGTCGGCGGGAACAAGGAGTTCGCGCGGCAGTACCTCGGCGGCGAGCTGGAACTCGAACTCATACCGCAGGGCACCCTCGCCGAGCGCCTCCGCGCCGGCGGCTGCGGCATCCCCGCCTTCTACACCCCGGCGGGCGTCGGCACCCAGGTCGCCGACGGCGGACTGCCCTGGCGGTACGCCGGGGACGGCAGCGTCGCGGTGGCCTCCCCGCCCAAGGAGGTGCGGGAGTTCGACGGGCGGGAGTACGTGCTGGAGCGGGCCCTCACCACCGACTACGCGCTGGTCCGCGCCGCGCGCGGCGACCGGCACGGCAACCTCGTCTTCGCCAAGTCCGCCCGCAACTTCAACCCGCTGGCCGCGATGGCGGGCCGGGTGACCATCGCCGAGGTCGAGGAACTCGTCGAGCCGGGCGCGCTCGACCCGGACTCCGTGCACCTGCCGGGGATCTTCGTCCAGCGGGTGCTGGCGCTCACCCCGGAGCAGGCGGCGGACAAGCGGATCGAGCAGCGGACGGTGCGGACCCGATGACCTGGAACGAGCAGCAGATGGCGGCCCGCGCGGCGGCCGAACTCCCCGACGGCGGCTACGTGAACCTCGGCATCGGACTGCCGACCCTCATCCCCGGCCACCTGCCGGAGGACGTGCACGTCGTACTGGAGTCGGAGAACGGAATCCTCGGCGTGGGCCCGTACCCGACCGAGGACGAGGTCGACCCGGATCTGGTGAACGCGGGCAAGGAGACGGTCACCGTCCTGCCCGGCGCCTCCTTCTTCGACTCCGCGCTCTCCTTCGGGATGATCCGCGGCGGGCACATCGACGCCGCCGTGCTCGGCGCCATGCAGGTCTCGGCCCGCGGCGACCTCGCCAACTGGGCCGTGCCCGGCCGGATGATCAAGGGAATCGGCGGCGCGATGGACCTGGTGCACGGCGCGCGGCGGGTCCTCGTCCTGATGCGGCACACCGCCAGGGACGGCACCCCGAAGATCGTCGAGGAGTGCGGCCTGCCACTCACCGGCAAGGGCTGCGTCGACCGCGTCATCACCGACCTCGGCGTCCTGGACGTCACCGCGGACGGGCTCGTCCTCGTCGAGACCGCGCCCGGCGTCACCGCCGAGGACGTCAGGCGGCACACCGCCGCACCCGTCCGTGCGGCCGGCGACCCGTCACGGGCCACCGCCGGGCAGTGACAGGAGTGGAGACATGCCCCTCACCCAGCAGGACCTCGACCGCGAGATCGCCGCGGCCCGCGCGGACGCGCCCCCGTCCCCCCACCCTCCCCGCGACTACCCGCCCTACCGCAGCAGCGCCCTGCGCCACCCGCACCGGGCACCCGTCGTCGTACGGGGCGACGACCCCGACCTGGTCGAGCTGCACACCCCGGTCTTCGGCCCGGCCGACGTGACCGAGCTCGACAGCGACCTCACCCGGCAGCACCGGGGCGAGCCGCTCGGCGAACGCATCACCGTCTCGGGCCGCGTCCTCGACTCCCGGGGGCGGCCCGTGCGCGGCCAGCTGATCGAGCTGTGGCAGGCCAACGCCTCCGGGCGCTACGCGCACCGGCGCGACCGGCACCCGGCGCCGCTGGACCCGAACTTCACCGGCCTCGGACGCGCCCTGACCGGCGACGACGGCGGCTACCGCTTCACCACCGTCAAACCGGGCGCCTACCCCTGGCGCAACCACGAGAACGCCTGGCGGCCGGCGCACCTGCACTTCTCGCTGTTCGGCACGGCGTTCGCCCAACGCCTCGTCACGCAGATGTACTTCCCCGGCGACCCGCTCCTGGCGTACGACCCGATCCTCCAGTCCGTGCCGGAGGCCGCCGCGCGGGAGCGGCTCGTCGCCGCCTGGGACCACGGCCTCACGGTGCCCGAGTTCTCCCTCGGCTACCGCTGGGACATCGTGCTCGACGGCCCGTCCGCCACCTGGACCGAGGAGGGCCGATGACGTCGCTGCCGCCGACCCCGTCGCACACCGTCGGCCCGTTCTACGGCTACGCGCTCCCCTTCCCCGGCGGCGGCGAGCCCGCCCCGCCCTGCCACCCGGACACCGTCACCGTGCACGGGTACGTGTACGACGGCGCGGGCGAGCCCGTGCCCGACGCGCTGCTCGAACTGTGGCAGGCGGGCCCGGAGGGCGAGATCCCCGGAGCGCCCGGCTCGCTGCGCCGGGACCCGGCGACCGGCCGCCATCCCGGCCGCGACGGCGTCGAGTTCACCGGTTTCGGCCGCGTCGCCACCGGCGCCGACGGCCACTGGGCGTTCCGCACCCTGGTGCCGGGGGCGCGCGGCGGGCACGCCCCGTACCTCTCCCTCTGCCTGTTCGCGCGCGGCCTGCTGCACCACCTCTTCACCCGGGTGTACCTCCCCGACCTGCCGGGACAGGGCAGCGCACAGGCCGAGGCGCAGACCCGGGACCCGCTGCTCGCCTCGCTGGACGAGGAACGGCGCGGCACGCTGGTGGCGGCGGCCGAGCCCCGCACCGGCACGTTCCGCTTCGACATCCGGATACAGGGCGAGAAGGAGACGGTCTTCCTTGACTTCCACTGACACCGGCCAGGAGGACAGGGACGGCTCCGGCATCACCGACGCCGGCCTGCTGGCCCCCGTCCGCGCCGGAAGCCGGGCCGAGGCGGACACCGGGGACACCGCGTTCCTCCAGGCCATGCTGGACGCCGAGGCCGCGCTGACCCGCGCCCAGGCCGGGCTCGGCCTCGCGCCGGACGAGGCGGCGCGCGCGGTCGGCGCCGCGGCCCGCACCGAACGGTTCGACCCGCGGAGCCTCGCGCTGCGCGGCCGCTCCGGCGGCAACCCCGTCATCCCGCTCGTCGCCGACCTGACCGAGGCCGTCGGGCCGGACGCCGCGCCGTACGTGCACCGGGGCGCCACCAGCCAGGACATCCTCGACAGCGCGCAGATGCTCGTCGCGGCCCGCACCCTCGACGGGCTGCTGCCCCAACTGGCCCGCACCGCGCGGGAACTGGCCGCGACGGCGGCCGGGCACCGGGACACCCCGCTGCCGGGCCGCACCCTGACCCAGCACGCCGTGCCCACCACCTTCGGCCTCAAGGCCGCGGGCTGGCGCAGCCTCGTCCTCGACGCGTACGACCGGCTGGCCGCCGTCCGCGCCGGGCTGCCGGCCCAACTCGGCGGCGCGGCGGGCACCTTGGCCGCCTTCGGGGCCCACGCCGAGGCCGACGGCGCGGCGGACTCCGGCGGGGGCACCGAGAGCGAGCACCCCGGGCTGCGGCTCGTCCCGCGCTACGCGCGCGAGCTCGGGCTCGCCGAACCGGCGCTGCCCTGGCACACCCTGCGCACCCCCGTCGCCGACCTCGCCTCGGCGCTGGCCTTCGCCTGCGGGGCGCTCGGCAAGTTCGCCGGCGACGTGCTCGTCCTCTCCCGCAGCGAGATCGGCGAGGTGGCGGAGGGCAGCGGCGGCGGCTCGTCCGCGATGCCGCACAAGAACAACCCGGTACGGGCGGCCCTCGTCGCGTCCGCGGCGCGCCAGGCACCCGCGCTCGCCGCCACCCTGCTCGGCTCGCTCTGCGCGGAGGACGAGCGCCCCGGCGGCGCCTGGCACGCGGAGTGGCAGCCGCTGCGCGAGCTGCTCCGGCTCACCGGCGGCGCGACGGAGGCGGCGGCCGGTCTCGCCGAGGGGCTGCGGGTCTTCCCGTACCGGATGCACGAGCACCTCGGGCTCACCGAGGGGCTGATCGTCAGCGAGCGGATCGCCGCGGCGCTCGGGCCGCTGCTCGGCCGGGCCCGCGCCGGGGAGCTGCTGTCGGCGGCGTGCCGGACGGCGGCCGAGGAGGGCATCACCCTCGACGAGGCGCTGGAGGAAGAGGAGCCGCGGCTGCGGGAGCTGCTGTCCAAGGAGCGGCTGCGGGAGCTCGCCGACCCGGCCGGATACACCGGCGCAGCCCCCGCGCTCACCGACCGCGCGCTCCGCCGCCTTCCCTTCACCCCGCCGCCGGAGGACTGAACTCCCCGGCGCCGCACCCCCGTTCACCCCGTCCCGGAGAGACCCGCCATGCCCCCTGCCGCTTCCGCCGCCGGTCCCGCGCCGCTGCTCCAGCACCGGCTGGACGGTCCGGCCGACGGTGTCCCGCTCGTCCTCGGGCCCTCGCTCGGCACCTCGCTCCGCCTGTGGGAGCCCCAGCTGGCGGCCCTCACCCGGGAGCACCGCGTCCTGCGCTGGGATCTGCCCGGGCACGGCGGCTCCCCCGCGCACCTGCTCCCGCAGGACGGCACCGCCGAGGTCGGCACCCTCGCCGGCCTGGTGCTCCGGCTGGCCGACGCGCAGGGCTGGGACCGGTTCGCGTACGCGGGCGTCTCGCTGGGCGGCGCCGTGGGGCTGGAGCTGGCGGACCGTCACCCGGAGCGGCTCACGGCGCTCGCCGTCGTCTGCTCCTCCGCACGCTTCGGCGACCCGGACACCTGGCGGGGCCGCGCCAGGAAGGTGCGGGAGGAGGGGACGGAGTCGATGGTGAGCAGCCGTCCCGGCGTCTGGTACGGGCAGGACTTCTCACGCTCGGCCGCCGCCGCCGAGCTCCTCGCGGACCTGCGGGCCGCCGACGACGCGGGCTACGCGGCCTGCTGCGACGCGCTCGCCGCCTTCGACCTGCGGGAACGCCTGCCGTACCTGGCCGTTCCCGTACTCGCCGTCGCCGGCCGCGAGGACCCGGCGACGCCGCCCGCGCACGCCCGCGAGATCGCCGACCGGGTGCCGGGCGCCGCACTGGTGGAGGTCCCGGGCGCCGCGCACCTCGCGAACGCCGAGCACCCGGAGCCCGTCACCGCGTCCCTCCTCACCCACCTCGCGGCCCACGCACGCGCGTCCCCGCGACGGTGAGGGCCACGGCGGCGGGCGCGCACTCCCTCGCGCCCGCGCCCCGCCGCGCATACCCTGTGCCGCATGGGCTGGACGGCGCGGAACATTCCCGACCAGAGCGGGCGTACCGCCGTGGTGACGGGGGCGAACAGTGGACTCGGATACGTCACGGCGCGGGAGCTGGCGCGGCGCGGCGCGCGGGTGGTGCTCGCCTGCCGCAGCACGCGGCGCGGCACCGAAGCGCGGGAGCGGCTGCTGCGTGAAGTGCCCGAGGCGCAGGCCGAGTTCCGGCAGCTGGACCTCGCGGACCTGGCCTCGGTCCGGGCCTTCGCCGAGGCGCTGCCGTCCGAGCGACTGGACCTGCTGGTCAACAACGCGGGCCTGATGGCCGTCCCGTACGCGCGGACGGTGGACGGCTTCGAGATGCAGTTCGGGGTGAACCATCTCGGGCATTTCGCCCTTACCGGTCTGCTGCTGGAGCGGCTGCTGGCCACCCCGGGCGCGCGCGTGGTGACGGTGTCGAGCCTGGCGCACGCCCTGTCGAACATCGACATGAACGACCTCAACAGCGAACGGAGCTACGGCCGCTGGCAGGCGTACGGCGCCTCGAAGACGGCCAACCTGCTCTTCGTCCGCGAACTCGCCCGCCGCGCCGACGCCAAGGGCCTCGACCTGCGGGCCACCGCGGCACACCCCGGCTACTCCTCGACCGAGCTCCAGACCAAGGGGCCCCGCCTGGAGGGCCGCCGCGGCAGCGAGCGGTTCATGCGGCTGGGCAACGCGCTGGTCGGCTCCTCCCCCGAACTCGGCGCGGCCCCCGTGCTGTACGCGGCGACGGCGGCCGGGGCGCGCAGCGACTCCTTCTCCGGGCCGCGCATCCTCGGCGTCCGCGGCGGCCCCGGGCCGTCCTGGCGCGCGCCGTGGACCCGGAACGACGTGGCGGCCGAACGGCTGTGGGGCGCGTCCGAGCATCTGACCGGCATCACCTTCAAGGAGCTCTGACCCTCCCCCGGCGCCCCCGGGCGGCCGTGTCCGCCACGGGCTCCCGGCTGACACCCCGGGGGCGCCCCGGGGTCCGGCCCCCGGGAGACGTGGGTCATAGTGGGTTCACCCGTTCCCCCGCCCCGTTACCGCCGGACACCCAGAGGAAGGCAGAGGCAGACGTGATCCGTGTTCTCGTCGTCGACGACGACTTCATGGTCGCCCGTCTGCACAGCACGCTGGTGGAACGCGTCCCCGGCTTCACCGTCGCGGGCGTCGCGCACAACGGCACCGAGGCGCTGGCCGCGGTACGGGAGCTGGCGCCCGACCTCGTCCTGCTGGACATCTACCTGCCGGACATTCCGGGCATCGAGGTGCTGCGCGAACTGCGCGGCGGCGCCACGGCGGAGGGCGGCGGGCCCGACGTCCTCGTCGTCACGGCCGCACGGGACACCGAGACGGTGCGGGGCGCGCAGCGCGGCGGCGCGGTGCAGTACATCATCAAGCCCTTCGAGGGGCAGCTGCTCCAGGACCGGCTGCGACGGTACGCGGAGGAGCGGCGCGAGCTGGACTCCCTGACGGCGCCGGACCAGGACGACGTCGACCGTCTCTTCGGCGGCACCCGCGAACCCGGGACCGCCGCGCAGCCCACCACCGCCCCCGAGAGCGCGGCCCTCCCCAAAGGGCTCACGCCGCAGACGGCCGCGCTGGTGCGGGGCACCCTGGAGCGCAGCGAGGACGGCGAGGGGCTCTCGGCCTCCGAGTGCGCGGAGCGCAGCGGCATCTCCCGGGTGAGCGCCCGGCGTTACCTGGAGTACTTCGTCAGCCGGGGCAGCGCCCGGGTCACCCTGCGGTACGGCACCACGGGCCGGCCGGAGCGCCGCTACCACCCGGTGACCGCGACCGGGGACGCCTGACATGCCCGTTTTCGCATGAATTGCTGACGCCCTCACCAGGCGCCGCACGGCGACCAGTTGACAGGCTCACGACGGGCACGGGTGTCTGACGATGCTCCAACTCGCGCTCACGGCGACCACTTAGGGAAAAGTGGATCAGCGCAGTGGATCAATGAACGGGAATTCGATCTTCCCGAATCGCGTGAGTCACGACACAGGAATTCCGTGAGCGGCGTCACAGAGAAATGAGCGGCCCGGATGACGCCATATCAGATTGCCTGTTCAGCGGCCTTGTTTGAGTATTCATTCCGTTACCCGCATGTCCCGGTGTGATCTCTGCCAATCGGTCATACCCACCTTTTCTTTGTCCTCCGGATTTCCTTCTGATTAGTGTGCACTCGCCACCGCGGCGCCCCGCGGAGGTCCACTGCCGGGACGCCGAGTCCTGCCGCCCGGCCAGCGGAAAACACGAATCCCGTACGGCAGGAGTGGGGGAACCAGGTACGTGCCGTGCCCTGCGTCACACGCAGGAAGCGGCTTGGGGTGAAGCCATCCCGGACGCGGCGCAATTCGCGCCGCCAGGAATGGCCGGGCATCTCCAGCCCGAATCCGACAGCTCACCTCGCAGGCGTAGGAGAGGAAGACAGCTTTATGTCCCGACTCGGGCAGCAGCGCCGTCACGCCAACAACCGCACCGCACGCCGCATTTCGCGCGCCTCCCTCGTCCTGACCGTCGGCGGCGCGGGCATCGCCCTGCCGCTGATGGGCGCGGGCAGCGCCCAGGCGGCCTCCGTCGACACCTGGGACAAGGTCGCCCAGTGCGAGTCCGGCGGCGACTGGTCCATCAACACCGGCAACGGATTCTCCGGTGGCCTCCAGTTCACCCAGAGCACCTGGGCCGGCCACGGCGGCACCCAGTACGCGCCGAGCGCCGACCAGGCCACGAAGGACCAGCAGATCGCCGTCGCCGAGAAGGTCCTGGCCAGCCAGGGCCCGACCGCGTGGCCGAACTGCGGCCCCAAGGCCGGTCTGACGCAGAACAGCGGCTCGCCCGACGTCAACCCCGACGGCCAGGCGGACTCCGGCGCCCAGCAGGAGCAGGCCCCGGCGCCGAAGAAGGCGGAGCCCGAGCAGAAGCCCGCGCCGAAGCAGCAGGGCGGCACCACCACGTACAAGGTCGTGCGCGGGGACACCCTGGCCAAGATCGCCGACGCGGAGCACGTCGACGGCGGCTGGAAGAAGCTGTACGAGACCAACCGCGACACCGTCGGCGGCAACCCGGACGTCATCATCCCGGGCCAGAAGCTCTCGCTGTCCGCGAAGGCCGAGTCCGGCGTCGCGCCGCAGGGCGGCGCGGAGAAGACCGCGAAGACCGAGAAGCCCGCGAAGAAGGCCGCGCCGCGGCAGGAGAGCAACGCCTCCGGCTTCGTCGCCCCGGTCGACTCCGGCACGAGCACCCCGTACGGCGCCTCCGGCGGCAGCTGGTCCAGCGGCAGCCACACCGGTGTCGACTTCTCCGCCTCCTCCGGCACCCCGGTCAAGGCCGTGACCTCCGGCACCGTCGTCAACGCCGGCGACGGCGGCGCGTACGGCAACCAGGTCGTCATCCGGCACGACGACGGCAAGTTCAGCCAGTACGGCCACCTGACCTCGTCCTCCGTCCAGGTGGGCCAGAAGGTCGACGCCGGCGACCGCATCGGCCTGTCCGGCTCCACCGGCAACAGCACCGGCCCGCACCTGCACTTCGAGATCCGCACCGGCCCCGACTACGGCTCGGACATCGACCCGGTCCAGTACCTGAAGCAGAACGGCGTCGCCCTCTGACGAGGACCCCCGCCCACGCCGATGCCCGGCACCCCCTCGAAGGGGTGCCGGGCATCGGCCGTTCCCACGCCCCCGCGCGGGCCCGCCGGTAGGCGGAGCGGGCCGTCCGTACGCGCGGGGGCGTGGGCGTGTGAAGGGGGCGGCGCCTCCGCACAGGCACCGCCCCCTTTCCGGGATCCCGGACAGCGCCGCCGCCGTGAGGGTAGGGGTGCGGCGGCACGGCCCCGGAGGTGTGCGGCCCGGCCGGGGAGGACGGCCGGACCGGGGACTCAGCCCTGCGGCTTCGCCGCCGCGCGGCCCGACTCCAGCCGGGCGACGGGAATCCGGAACGGCGAGCAGGAGACGTAGTCCAGGCCCGCCTCGTGGAAGAAGTGCACCGAGTCCGGGTCACCGCCGTGCTCGCCGCAGACGCCGAGCTTCAGGTCGGGCCGGGTGGCCCGGCCGGCCTCGACGGCGTTCCGGACGAGCGAGCCGACGCCGTCCTTGTCGATCGTCTCGAACGGGGAGACACCGAAGATGCCCTTCTCCAGGTAGGCCGTGAAGAAGCTGGCCTCCACGTCGTCCCGGGAGAAGCCCCACACCGTCTGGGTGAGGTCGTTGGTGCCGAAGGAGAAGAAGTCGGCGGACTCGGCGATCTGTCCGGCCGTCAGCGCCGCGCGGGGCAGCTCGATCATGGTGCCGAGCGCGAGCTTCAGCTCCACCCCGTGCTGCTTCTCGACCTCCGCGATGACGCCCTCGGCCTCCTCGCGGACGATCTCCAGCTCCTGCACCGTGCCGACCAGCGGAATCATGATCTCGGCACGCGGGTCGCCGCCGGCCGCCTTGCGCTGGGCAGCGGCCTCGGCGATGGCCCGCACCTGCATGGTGAACAGGCCCGGGATGACGAGTCCGAGACGTACGCCGCGGAGGCCGAGCATCGGGTTCTGCTCGTGCAGCCGGTGCACGGCCTGGAGCAGCCGCAGGTCGTTCTCGTTGCCGTCCTTGCGGGACTCGGCGAGCGCGACGCGGACGGACAGCTCGGTGATGTCCGGCAGGAACTCGTGCAGCGGCGGGTCGAGCAGGCGCACCGTGACCGGCAGCCCGTCCATCGACTCGAACAGCTCGACGAAGTCGCCCTGCTGCAGGGGCAGCAGCGCGGACAGCGCCTGCTGCCGCTCCTCGGCGGTGTCGGCCAGGATCAGCCGCTCGACGAGTTCCCTGCGCTCACCCAGGAACATGTGCTCGGTACGGCAGAGGCCGATGCCCTGCGCCCCGAACCGGCGGGCGCGCGCGGCGTCCTCGGCGTTGTCGGCGTTGGCCCGTACGCGCAGGCGGCGCACGCCGTCCGCGTAGGACATGATCCGGTGCACGGCCTGGACCAGCTCGTCGGTCTCCCCGGCCTCGGGGCTCACCCGGCCCTCGAAGTACTCGACGACGGGGGACGGCACGACGGGCACCTCGCCCGCGTAGACCTTGCCGCTGGAGCCGTCGATGGAGACGACGTCGCCCTCCTCGACGACCGTGCCCTCGGAGGTGGTCATCCGGCGGCGCTTGGTGTCGACCTCCAGCTCCTCGGCACCGCACACACAGGTCTTGCCCATGCCGCGGGCGACGACGGCGGCGTGCGAGGTCTTGCCGCCGCGCGAGGTGAGGATGCCCTCGGCGGCGAGCATGCCGTCCAGGTCGTCCGGGTTGGTCTCCCGGCGGATGAGGATGACCTGCTCGCCGGAACGCGACCACTTGATCGCGGTGTACGAGTCGAAGACGGCCTTGCCGACGGCGGCGCCCGGCGAGGCGGCGATGCCCCAGCCGATCTGCGTGACGCCCGCGCCGCCGCCGTTGCTGTCGAAGCGGGGGAACATCAGCTGCGCGAGCTGGTTGCCGTTGACCCGCTGAAGGGCCTCGGCCTCGTCGATCAGCCCCTGGTCGACCAGCTGCGTGGCGATCCGGAAGGCAGCGGCGGCGGTGCGCTTGCCGACGCGAGTCTGCAGCATCCACAGCTTGCCGCGCTCGATGGTGAACTCGATGTCGCACAGGTCCTTGTAGTGCGTCTCAAGAGTTTCCATGATCCGCATCAGCTCGTCGTAGGACTTCTTGTCCAGCGACTCGAGCTCGGCGAGCGGCACGGTGTTGCGGATGCCGGCGACGACGTCCTCGCCCTGCGCGTTCTGCAAGTAGTCGCCGTACACGCCCTGCTGGCCGCTGGCCGGGTCACGGGTGAAGGCCACGCCGGTGCCGGAGTCGGGGCCGAGGTTACCGAAGACCATGGAGCAGATGTTGACCGCGGTGCCCAGGTCGTGCGGGATGCGCTCCTGGCGGCGGTACAGCTTGGCGCGGTCGCCGTTCCACGATTCGAAGACCGCGCGGACGGCGAGGTCCATCTGCTCGCGCGCGTCCTGCGGGAACTCCCGCCCGGTCTCCTTGAGCACCAGGGCCTTGAACTCCTCGACCAGGGAACGCAGATCGGCCGCGTCCAGCTCGACGTCGGTGGTGACGCCCTTGGTCTTCTTCGTCTCCTCTATGGCCTCCTCGAAGGGCTCGCCCTCGATGCCCAGCACGGTCTTGCCGAACATCTGGACCAGGCGGCGGTAGGAGTCCCAGGCGAAGCGCTCGTCACCGGAGATGGCCGCGAGCCCGTGCACGGACTCGTCGGAGAGGCCGATGTTGAGGACGGTGTCCATCATGCCCGGCATCGAGAACTTCGCCCCGGAACGGACGGACACCAGAAGCGGGTCGTCGGCCTGGCCGAGCTTCTTCCCCATCTTCCGCTCCAGCGCGGCGAGATGAGCGCTGACCTCGTCGCGCAGCTCGGCCGGCTCCGAACCGGAGTCGAGGTAGGTCTTGCACGCCTCGGTGGTGATGGTGAAACCGGGAGGAACCGGGAGACCGAGGTTGGTCATCTCGGCAAGGTTCGCGCCCTTGCCTCCCAGGAGATCCTTGAGCTCCTTGTTGCCTTCCGTGAAGTCGTAGACGAACTTCTGCTGTTCTGCGTTCACTGCGTTCTCTGCACGAACCGGCATGGGACTCGGCTCCTCGTGGACGGCTGCCCTGACGGCGGAGAACATACCCAGATCGAAGGGCCGCAGGGAGGTGCAGCAGCACGCCATGAGGCTGCAACCACCCGTCCGCCACGTGATCGAAAGTGACGGCTCCCGCCGCCATCCATGCGGCCCGCATTCAGAAGGCGAACCCAAGATCCGCAACAGTGCCGGGAGTTCGCTAAGAACTCGGACACCTGACACCCGGTGCCTTCGGAAAGTGAATCTAGGCTCGGTAAAGTTGCGCGTTGCTCGTTCGCTGCCCGGAGTTCACATTTGAGCGCTCATCTGAGCACACCTCTGATCAGGGTGGCGAGAATCACGCGCTCAGAATCCGGAGAATCCCAACATGCGGACAGTTGCGTGACGTTGAGGATTTGCGATCTCACTCAGAGTGCGCGATTTCGGCAGAGGCACCGGGTGCCGTGGCTGATACGCACCGGGCTCCCGGCGTCGGCCGCTCATGTGAGCCGGAACCGCCGTCCGGGGGCGCCCTGTTCGCGATCACGGGTGCGGGAGGCGGGCACACGAAACCGGGGCCCGGTGAGACCGGGCCCCGGAGAGGCGTCAGAGGTGCGGGCGCGGGTCAGCCGCGGGCCCTGCCCATGGTTTCGGTGAACTCGGCGGGTGCGACGTCGTATCCGCGGAGCGCGGGCTGGAACTCCCACACGCCGCCCTCGCCCCGCACGAACTCGGCGACGACCGCCGCCGTCGACTCCCCCACGCCGGCGAAGTCGTTCTCGGCCAGCTCGGTGATGCCGTCCAGCACCTTCACGCTGCTGCCCGTCACCTGGCCGAACGTCCGTCGGCCCTCGTCCTGCTGTATGGCGACGCCCACGACCACGCGGGCGTAGGTGTCGGCCAGGCGGTACAGCTCCAGGGTCATGGCCTCGTCGGCGCCGAAGCCCTGGCCGTTGCGGCTGTCCCGGTCGAGGGTGATGGTGCCGTCGGGCGCCCGGTTGTCGAAGTGGACAAGGTAGTCGGGGCTGCCGTACGGGTCGTCGGCGGTGTAGGTGGCGGCGACGATGTCGAGGTCGTTGTCCGGCTCACCGGAGGGACTGGGGTCCCACTTGAGGGTGACCTGGACCTTTTCGAGCCCCTTGGTGAATCCGCTCACGGACGAATCTCCCCCTTCTCGCGGACGTGCCCACGGACGTGGCCACTGGCGTTCCCGCGGCGTTTCCCGCGGGCTGTCCGCGCGCCTTCGTGCTGCTCGCGATTCCCCGCTGCCGGTCAGGCGCACGGTACGTGCGACGCCCAAGTGTACCGGCGCCAGGGCGAGTTGTGCCGGGGCGCGAGGGGCGTACGGGATCATGCGCGTACCCCCGGGCGCACGTTTTCGGCCCCGGCGGCCACCGGTCCGCCGTACCCGTACTTCCGGCGCGATCCGGCCGATTCCGCGCGGACGGGCCCTGTCGTCCTCGCGCCGTGCGGGAAACGGCAGAACAACGATCACGTCACGGTCGATCGGGGTGCGGGGCGGGGCCGTGGCCCGTGTACCCGCGTGACCGGGCCGTTGGCGCGGGGCCGCGCGGGTCCCCTAGGGGAGAGGGGCGTCCAGGGGTGGATGAGGAGCCCCGGCCTCTCCTGGTAAACAAGTGTTCCGCCCACCGCCCGTGGTAGGCAGGGGGACCAAACCACCAGCGAGGAGACGGCAGTTGATCGTCCAGCCCGTGCCCGACCGTACCCCGTGCGAGAACATCGCCGCGCCGGAGCGGAAGCGGGGAGTCCGTTGATGCGTACGCTCCGCAGCCGTCTCACGTCATGGATCGGTGGCGCCTATCTCGCGCGCCGGATGAAGCAGGGTGGCCAGGGCGGGATCGACGCCTCGACGCTCGCGCTGCTGCCCGAGGAGCTCCTCACCCACTTCCGGCGTGACGGCCTCGACCCCGAACCGCTCGGCGAGGACGACCGCGAGGGACCCGGCCTGCGCAAGGTCTCGCTCCCGCTCGGCCTCGACGCCTGGATCGTCACCGGCTACGACGAGGTACGCCAAGTCCTCGGCACCGTCGACGCATTCAGCAACGACTTCACCTCCTTCTCCGGCACGCCCGCCGCGCTGCGCAAGCACAACCCCGGCGGCCTCGGCTTCAGCGACCCGCCCGAGCACACCCGGCTGCGGCGCATCCTCACCCCGGAGTTCACCGTGCGGCGGCTGCGCAGGCTCCAGCCCCGCATCCAGGAGATCATCGACGAGCAGCTCGACGCGATGGAGGCGGCGGCCGACGCCGATCCCACCGCGCACATCGACCTCGTCTCCGCCTTCGCCTGGCCGATACCCTCGCTCACCATCTGCGAGCTGCTCGGCGTCCCGACCGAGGACCGGCACGAGTTCCAGCGGCTCAGCACCGACCGCTTCGACCTGCTCGCCGGGGTGGAGGCCGGGCTCGGCACCGTCTCGGACTCGCTGTCCTACCTGGAGGGCATCGTCGCCGAGCAGCGCCGCGACCCCGGGGACGGGCTGCTCGGCATGATCGTGCGGACGCACGGCGACGAGGTCAGCGACCACGAACTCCTCGGCCTCGCCGACGGCGTGCTCACCGGCGGCCTGGAGACCAGCGCCAGCATGCTCGCGCTCGGCTCCCTGATGCTGCTGCAGAACGGGACGGCGCACGAGCGGATGCGCGACGGGGACGCCGGGGACGTGGACGCCCTGGTGGAGGAGCTGCTGCGGCATCTGTCCGTGGTGCAGATGGCCTTCCCCCGTTTCGCGCGCCGGGACGTCGAGATCGGCGGGCGGCGGATAGCCAGCGGCGACATCGTGCTGTGCTCGCTGCTGCGCGCCGACCGGGACGAGGGCCTGGGCAAGGCGCTCGACGCGTTCGACCCGGAGCGCGGGAAGCTGCCGCACATGGCGTTCGGGCACGGCATCCACCGGTGCGTCGGCGCCGAGCTGGCCCGGATGGAACTGCGCGCGGCCTACCCGTCGTTGCTGCGGCGCTTCCCGGACATCCGGCTGGCCGTGCCGCAGAGCGAACTCTCCTTCCGCAAGCTGTCCATCGTGTACGGCATGGAGTCCATGCCGGTGACGCTCCGCTAGGGCGCGTCCCGCGCGTGGCTGCCCGCGCCCCGGCCGGGGCGCGGTTCACCACTCCGCGTGCGAACCGTCCTCGTGGCGCCAGACCGGGGAGCGCCAGCGGTGGCCCTTCTCGGCGGCGGCCGCGACGGCCTTCTCGTCGATCTCGATGCCGAGGCCGGGGCCGGTGAGCCGGGCCATGTGGCCGTCCCGGAAGTCGAAGACGGAGGCGTCGAGGAGGTAATCCTCCAGGTCGGAGCCGACGTTGTAGTGGATGCCGAGGCTGGTCTCCTGGATGAAGGCGTTCGGGCTGGCCAGGTCGACCTGGAGACAGGCGGCGAGCGCGATCGGGCCGAGCGGGCAGTGCGGCGCGAGGCCGACGCCGTACGTCTCGGCGGCCGCGGCGATGCGGCGGGTCTCGGAGATGCCGCCCGCGTGCGAGAGGTCGGGCTGCGCGACGGCGATGCCGGATTCGAGGACGGGCCGGAAATCCCAGCGGGAGTAGAGCCGTTCGCCGGTGGCGATGGGGACCGTCGTTCCCGAGCAGATGTCACCGAGGCGGTGGGAGAGCTCCGGGAGGACGGGCTCCTCGACGAACAGGGGGTGCAGCGGCTCGAGTTCGCGGCAGAGCTCGCGGGCGAGCGCCGGGGAGACGCGGCCGTGGAAGTCGACGGCGACGTCCCGTTCCGGGCCGATGACCTCGCGCACGGCGGCGACCCGGTCGACCACGGCCTGGACCTCGCGGCGCGATTCGAGCAGCCGCATCCGTCCGCCGACGTTCATCTTGACGGCGGTGTAGCCCTGTTCGAGGCGTGCGGTGGCGTGTTCGCGGGCCTCGCTGGGCTCGTCGCCGGCGATCCAGGCGTACATCCGCATCCGGTCCCGTACGGCGCCGCCCAGCAGGTCGTGCACCGGGACGCCGTGCAGTTTGCCCTTGATGTCCCACAGCGCCTGGTCGATGCCGGAGACGGCGCTGGAGAGGACGGGGCCGCCGCGGTAGAAGCCGCCCTTGGTCATGACCTGCCAGTGGTCCTCGATGCGCAGCGGGTCCTGGCCGACGAGGTGGTCGGCGAGTTCGTCGACGGCGGCGGCGACCGTGTGCGCCCGGCCCTCGACGACGGGCTCGCCCCAGCCGGTGATGCCCTCGTCGGTCTCGACCTTGAGGAACAGCCAGCGCGGCGCGACGAAGTACGTGGTCATCGAGGTGATCTGCAAGATTGCTCCTTCGGTCGGTCCGGCGGGCGGGGGCGGTGCGCGGTCGTTCAGGCGGCGGGTCCGTTCCGCGGTGCGGGGTGCGGGGCGGCGGCGCGGGCGGCGAGGACTTCGGCGAGGCGGTCGACCTGGGCCGGGTCCTCCAGCGCGGAGCCGACGGCGACGACGCGGGCGCCCGCGTCGAGGTAGGCGTCGGCGTTCGCCGCGTCGATGCCGCCGGTGGCGACGAACGGGACCCCGGGGAACGGGCCCTTCATGGCCCGGAACCAGCCGGTGCCGAGGACGGTGGCGGGGAACGCCTTGAGCCAGGTCAGGCCCAGCGCGCGGGCGTGCTGCACCTCGGTCGCGGTGGCCACGCCGGGGAGGTGGGGCATCCCCGCGGCGAGGGAGGCGCGCGCGACCTCCGCGTCGAGCCCCGGCGCGACGGTGAACGCGGCCCCGGCCTCGGCGGCCTGCGCCACCAGCTCGACGGAGGTGATCGTTCCGGCGCCGACGGCCCGGCCGCGCTCCGCGCCGGCCGCCACGACGGCCTCCAGGGAGCGGCGCGAGCGCGCGTCCTGCAACGGGACCTCGACACAGCCGAGCCCGAGATCCCAGGCCCGCCCGGCCAGCCGGACGCTGTGCTCCACCTCCATGCCGCGGAAGATCGCCATCATCGGCGAACCGGCGAACAGCGCGTCGAACGTGGGGTGTTCGGGCCCCTCGTCCTGGCTTCCGGGGTGTCCGGCGGGGGGTGTCAGGGGCGCCATCCCAGCTCCTTCGAGATCGTCGAGGTGGTGGCCAGCAGGTCGTCGAGGACGCCGGTGCGCAGCGCGTCCAGATCGGCCTTGACCTTGAGCGCGGTGACCGAGACGGCGGCGACGACCTCGCCCGTCGCGTCCCGCACGGGCGCGGCGACGCAGTTGACGTAGTCCTCGAACTCGCCGTCGTCCCGGGCCCATCCGCGCTCCAGGGCCTCGTCGAGGACCCTTTCGTACTCGGTGAGCGAGGTGTGGGTGTGTCCGGTGTGCGCGACGAAGTCGCAGTGGCCGAGCAGGCCGCGGGCCCGGTCGCGGTCGAGGTGGGACAGGATCGCCTTGGCCACGCCCGCCGTGTGCAGGGTGACGGGGCGGCCGATCTGCGAGTACAGCCGGACGGTGCCGACCGGCTCGACCTTGTCCGCGTACACGATGGAGTCGTCCTCCAGCACCGCCAGGTGCACGGTGTGCCCGCAGCTCTCGCCGAGCGCGCGCAGATGCGGGCTCGCGACCTCGCGCAGCCCGAACTGCTCGCGGGCCAGCTGGGCCATCCCGGCCAGCCGGTGGCCGAGCGCGTACTTGCCGTCCGGCAGCCGCCGGGCCAGGCCGCCCTCGACCAGCGGTTCCAGCAGGCGCAGCGCGGTGGAGCGGTGCACCCCGAGGTGTTCCCCGAGCTCCATCTGGCTGCGCGGGGCCTGGCTGAGGTGTTCGAGGATCTCGACAGCCCGGCGCACGGTCTGGGACATGGTCAGTGTTCTCCCGTCGGAGGTTCGTCGCGGTGCGGCGGCGGGCCCCGCTCCGCGGCGGGGACCGGGACGTAGTCGTCCAGGCTCCGCAGCGTACGGGCCGCCAGCCGGTGCCCGAGGAGCAGCCGTTCGCGGGAGGGCAGGCCGCGCAGCGCCCCCGAGAGATACCCGGCGGCGAACGCGTCCCCCGCGCCGACGGGTTCGACGACGTCCACGGCGGGCGCGGGCACGAAGACGGGCTCCGACGCGGAGGCGGGCACGGGGAACTCCGTGGCGCCGACCGCCCCGTCCTTGACGACGAGGGTGCCGCGCGGGCCGAGGTGTTCGCGCACCGCCTCGGCCGTCGTCGTGCCCCACAGCTCCTCGGCCTCGTCCCGGCCGACGAGCACCGTGTCGGCGCGCGCGGCGAGTTCGCGGAGCACCGGCGCGGCGCGGCCCGGTTCCCACAGCGCCGCGCGGTGGTTGACGTCGAAGGAGACGGGCACGCCGGCCTCGGCGGCGCGGGTGAGGAGGGTGTCGACCAGCTCGGCGCAACTGGCGGACAGGGCCGGGGTGATGCCGGTGAGGTGCAGCAGGCGCACGCCGTCCAGGGGCAGGGCGCGCGCGTCGGCGGCGGACATCCGGGAAGCGGCCGAGCCGCGCCGGTAGTAGTGCACCCGGGAGCCCTCGGGTGCGGGGTCCTTGAAGTAGCAGCCGGTGGGGGCCTGTTCGTCGTAGCCGACGAGGGTGGTGTCGACGCCGCTGCCGGCGAGCGCGGCGGCGACGCGGGCGCCGAACGGATCCCGGCCCAGCCTGCTCGCCCAGGCGGTGCGGTGCCCGAGGTCGCTCAGATACTGCGCGACCGTCGACTCGGCGCCGGCGACCCGCAGCCGCAGCAGCTCGGCCCGGGCCAGCGGGCCGCCGGACTCGGGCGCCATGAGCGCCATCGTCTCGCCGAGACAGATCACTTCAGGCGGCACGTCGCCCTCCTCGCGGCGGTGGAAACCGGTGTCGTCCGAACCGTTGACATCCGGATGCTCCGGCTGAAAGAACGGTAGCACATGCGCAACACGCGTGCGCATGTTGCAACACGCCATCGCTACGCCCTCCCGCCCGGTCCGCCCCACGAGGAGCCCGATGAGCCCAGCGGCGAGCACGCCCCCGTCCCCCGGTCCGCCCGCACATCCGGAATCGCAGCACCCCGCGCCCGCCCCGCCGATGAGCAGACGCAGCAGGCAGCGGCGTACCGCCGCGGCGAGCGTCGTCGGCTCGGTCCTGGAGTGGTACGACTTCTTCCTCTTCGGCGCCTCGGCCGCGATCGTCTTCCACAAGGTGTTCTTCCCGGACGTCTCCCAACTGGCCGGAACCCTCGCCTCGTTCGCCACCTTCGGCCTCGGCTTCGCCGTCCGCCCCATCGGCGGCCTGCTGCTCGCCCACCTCGGCGACAGGATCGGCCGCCGCCCCGTCCTGATCCTGACCGTGGTCCTGATGGGCGTCGGCACGCTGCTGATCGGCTTCCTGCCGACCTACGGGCAGATAGGCATCTGGGCGCCCGTGCTGCTGGTGTGCTGCCGGCTGCTCCAGGGGTTCGGCGTCGGCGCCGAACTCGGCGGCGCGTACGTGATGTCCAGCGAGGCGGCGGAGCCACGCAGACGCGGGTTCTACGCGGCGCTGCCCGGCGCGGGCGAGTTCATCGGCGTCGTCATCGCCTCCGGCGCCGTCGCCGCCGTCTCCTCGCTGCCCGAGGAGGACTTCCTCGGCTGGGGCTGGCGCATCCCGTTCCTGGCCAGCTTCCTCGTCGTGGTCGCGGCGCTGCTGATCCGGCGCGCGGCCCCGGAGACCGAGCAGTTCGAGGCCACCCGGGCCGGCGGGAAGCGGGAGAGGATGCCGGTGTGGACGGCGATCAGGAGCCGCCCGAGGACGATCTGCCTGCTCATCGGCACCGGCTGCGCGACGGCCATCGCCTCGTACTCGATCCAGGGCTATCTGCCGAGCTATCTCACCAACCAGCTGGACATGCCCGCCAACACCTCGGTGCTGGGCATCACCCTCGCGTCCGGTGTCTCGATCCTGACGATCCCGCTCGCGGGCGCGCTGTCCGACCGGATCGGGCGCCGGCCGGTGATGATCGGCGGCGGGGTGGCGATCGCGCTGTTCGCGTACCCGTTCTTCCTGCTCATCGACACGCGCCAGCCGTGGATCATCTATCTGGCGATCACCGTCGGCTTCGCCTTCATGCTCAACTCGGTGTTCGCGGTGACGGGTTCCTTCTACGCCGAGTCGCTGCCGACCGAAGTGCGGTACAGCGGGCTGGTGTTCGTCCGCGAGATCAACGGCGTGATCTTCGCGGGCACCGCGCCGTTCGTGGCGACCCTGCTGGTGAACGCGGGCGGCGACCGGCCCTGGTACCTGGCGGGTTACATGGCGCTCGCGGGCCTCGCCACCGCCGTGTGCACCTGGCTGCTCCCCGAGACCGCCCCGGCCAGAACGGGCACGGCGGACGAGGAGATATGAGCCGGCCGCCCGCTCAGCCGCCCGAGGTGTCCAGCTCCGCGTCGGCGCCGACGCCCGCGAAGTCGTACGGGTCGTCCAGCCAGCCGTCCGGCAGGACGACGCGGTCGCGCCCGGAGGTGCGGCCGCGCGGGCCGTCGGCGCCCTCGGGCCAGGGCTGGTCCAGGTCGAGCCCGTCCAGCAGCTCCGACAGCTCCGCCAGCGAGGACGAGACGGCCAGCCGCTTGCGCATCTCGGAGCCGACCGAGAAGCCCTTGGTGTACCAGGCCACATGCTTGCGGAAGTCGATGACGCCCCGCGCCTCGTCGCCCAGCCACTCCCCGAGCAGCGTCGCGTGCCGCACCATCGTGCGGGCGACCTCGCGCAGCGTCGGCCTGGCCCGCTCCTCGGAGCCCTCGAACGCCGCCACCAGATCGGCGAACAGCCACGGGCGGCCCAGGCAGCCGCGCCCGACGACGACGCCGTCGCAGCCGGTCTCGCGGACCATCCGCACCGCGTCGTCGGCGGACCAGATGTCGCCGTTGCCCAGCACCGGGATCTCCGGGACGGCCTCCTTCAGCCGCGCGATGGAGTCCCAGTCGGCCGTGCCGCTGTAGTGCTGCGCCGCGGTGCGCCCGTGCAGCGCGACGGCCGTGACCCCCTCGTCGACCGCGATCCGGCCGGCGTCCAGGAAGGTCTGGTGGTCGTCGTCGATGCCCTTGCGCATCTTGATCGTGACGGGCAGTCCGCCCGCGTTGCCCACGGCCTCGTGCAGGATCGCGCGCAGCAGCGGCCGCTTGTACGGCAGGGCCGAACCGCCGCCCTTGCGCGTCACCTTGGGCACGGGGCAGCCGAAGTTGAGGTCGATGTGGTCGGCGAGATCCTCGTCGACGATCATGCGGACGGCCTTGCCGACGGTGACCGGGTCGACGCCGTACAGCTGGATCGAGCGCGGGCGCTCCGTCTCGTCGAAGTGCACGAGCTGCATGGTCTTCTCGTTGCGCTCGACCAGGGCGCGCGTGGTGATCATCTCGCTGACGAACAGCCCCTTGCCGCCGGAGAACTCCCGGCACAGGGTCCGGAACGGGGCGTTGGTGATCCCCGCCATCGGTGCCAGGACCACGGGCGGCGTCACGGCGTGGGGTCCGATGGGCAGCGGACCGCCGGGGAGCAGTCGCGTCATGAGCGAGGCGTCCTCACAAGTCGTACGGGAAGGGGCGACTCCCCATTGTCCCCCATCGCCGCGCGCCCCCGACTCCCCTGTGGACAAGCTCTCACCGTCCGCGAAACCGCAGGTCAGCTGCGGGCGCCGTCGAAGAGGGCGGGGAGCGTGGGCCCGGCGGACAGCTTCGTCAGGAGCCGGTGGAGGGTCTTCCGCTCGGCCGGCGTGAGGTCCGCGAGGGCGCGGCCGTCGAGCTCGTCGAGCGTCCCGTTGACCCTGCTCAGCGCCTCGCGGCCGGCCGCCGTCGCATCGACGACGTAGCGGCGGCGGTCCTGCGGATCGCGCTCCCGGGCCGCGAGGCCCGCGCGCTCCAGGTCGTCCAGGCTGCTGACCATGGTGGCCGGGTCGATGCGGAGGAAGGCGCCGAGCGCGAGCTGCGACATGGCGCCGTTGTCGGCGAGCGCCTGGAGGATGCTGTAGTGCCGTACGCGCAGCCCCTCGTCGACGAGTTCGGCCTCCGACAGCCGGAAGACGACCTGTCCGAGCTTGAGCAGCAGGCAGCTCGCGTGCTCGCCCACCGTCCCCGGGACCAACGGCACATCCGACACTGTTCGCCCTGCCCATCATTAGCGCTGCGTACGGTCGCAGCAGCGTACAGCAGCCGCCGGCGGCGGGGCATTGCGCGATCGCATCCGTACGTGCAGCATATCGTTCGCACCACAAATCATTTGCGGTACTGCGCGTACCTCCGCGCGGGCCGCCCACCTGGGAGGTCGACCGATGGCCGGAGTGCTCGCGAACCGCACGATCGTGATGTCGGGAGGGAGCCGCGGCATCGGACTGGCGATCGCGCTCCGCGCCGCCAGGGACGGAGCGAACGTCGTCCTCCTCGCCAAGACCGGCACCCCGCACCCGAAGCTCGACGGCACCGTCCACACCGCCGCCGAACAGATCGAGGCGGCCGGCGGCAAGGCCCTGCCCGTGGTGGGCGACGTCCGCGAGGAGAAGGACGTACGCTCCGCCGTCGACCAGGCCGTCGAACGCTTCGGCGGCATCGACGTCGTGGTGAACAACGCGAGCGCGATCGACCTCTCCGGCACCGAGCAACTCGACATGAAGCGCTACGACTTGATGCAGGACATCAACACCCGCGGCACCTTCCTGCTCAGCAAGACCGCGCTCCCCCACCTGCGCTCCGGCACCAACCCGCACATCCTCACGCTCTCGCCGCCGCTCAACCTCGCCCCGCACTGGATCGGCAAGCACATCGGCTACACCCTCGCCAAGTACGGCATGAGCCTGTGCACCGTCGGCCTCGCCGAGGAGCTCGCCGGGGACGGCATCGCCGCCAACTCCCTCTGGCCGCGCACCCTCATCGACACCGCCGCCGTACGCAACGTGGTCGGCGGCGCCGACCGCGCCCGCACGCCGGAGATCGTCGCCGACGCCGCCCACGCGATCCTCACCCGCCCCTCCCGCGAGTGCACCGGCAACCACTTCATCGACGACGAGGTCCTCGCCACCGAGGGCGTCACCGACCTCAGCCCGTACCGCCCCACCGGCGCCACCGGGCCCCTGGAACAGGACATCTTCCTCGATCCGGCGTGACCCGGGGCGACCCGCGGAACACGACGAGGCCCCCGGGACGGAGATCCGTCCCGGGGGCCTCGCTTGTGCGAACTCCTCGGCCGCAGGCGTCAGTCGCGCCCGGTCAGCACCCGATCAGGCGCGACGCGAGGTAGCCCTCGATCTGGTCGAGGGAGACGCGCTCCTGCTTCATGGTGTCGCGCTCGCGGACCGTCACGGCGTTGTCGTCGAGGGTGTCGAAGTCGACGGTGACGCAGAACGGGGTGCCGATCTCGTCCTGGCGGCGGTAGCGGCGGCCGATGGCGCCCGCGTCGTCGAAGTCGATGTTCCAGTGCTTGCGCAGCGTCTCCGAGAGGCCGCGGGCCTTCGGGGAGAGGCGCTCGTTGCGCGAGAGCGGGAGGACGGCGACCTTGATCGGCGACAGGCGCGGGTCGAGGCGCATCACCGTGCGCTTCTCCATCTTGCCCTTGGCGTTGGGCGCCTCGTCCTCGACGTACGCGTCGAGCATGAAGGCCAGCATGGCGCGGTTGACACCGGCCGCGGGCTCGATGACGTACGGCACCCAGCGCTCGCCGGCCTCCTGGTCGAAGTAGGAGAGGTCCTGACCGGAGGCCTTGCTGTGCGCGGTGAGGTCGAAGTCGGTGCGGTTGGCCACGCCTTCGAGCTCGGAGAACTCGGTGCCGCCGAAGTTGAAGCGGTACTCGATGTCGGCGGTGCGCTTCGAGTAGTGCGAGAGCTTCTCCGCCGGGTGATCGTACCAGCGGATGTTCTCCTCGCGGATGCCCAGGTCGCGGTACCAGGACCAGCGCTGCTCCATCCAGTACTGGTGCCACTGCTCGTCCTCGCCCGGCTTGACGAAGAACTCCATCTCCATCTGCTCGAACTCACGGGTCCGGAAGATGAAGTTGCCCGGAGTGATCTCGTTCCGGAAGGACTTGCCCATCTGCGCGATGCCGAAGGGAGGCTTCTTCCGCGAAGTCTGCTGCACCTGGGCGAAGTTGGTGAAGATGCCCTGGGCGGTCTCGGGGCGCAGGTACGCGACCGAGCCCGCGTCCTGGGTCGGGCCCAGGTGCGTGGAGAGCAGGCCGGAGAACTGCTTGGGCTCGGTGAAGCCGCCCTTGTTGCCGCAGTGCGGGCAGTTGATGTCGGCCAGGCCGTTGGCGGGCAGCCGGCCGTGCTTCGCCTCGTACGCCTCCTCCAGGTGGTCCGCGCGGAAGCGCTTGTGGCAGGAGGTGCACTCGGTGAGCGGGTCGGTGAACGTGGCGACGTGTCCCGAGGCCTCCCAGACCTGGGGGGCCAGGATCACCGACGAGTCGATCCCGACCACGTCGTCGCGCGAGGTGACCATGGAGCGCCACCACTGACGCTTGATGTTCTCCTTGAGCTCAACGCCGAGCGGCCCGTAGTCCCACGCGGCCCGCTGGCCTCCGTAGATCTCGCTGCACGGGTAAACAAAGCCTCGGCGCTTGCTCAGGCTGACGATGCTGTCGATCTTGTCGGCGGCCACGGTGCTCTCTTCATCAACGACGACGGAATACCTCAGATTACCGGCGACAGAGGGGGCCATATCAAATCGGTTGGCGTGATGGGGCCCGTATGACGAGGAGATGGCCGGGAGACGCGGGGAAGGAGTCGACACCTCCGGACATCCCGGGCGCCGACCCCGTGCTCGTCGGCCACGGACCACCGGTGGACCGCACGCAGGTGACCATTTGACAATCGTTTCCATCTAGTCTGAAAATGACTGTCATGAACGCTCTGCGACGCTCTCCCCTCAGGTCTCGACGACTCATACGCTCGACCGCCGCCCTCGGCGCCCTCGGTCTGGGCGCGGTCGCGCTCACGGCCTGCGGCGGGGACGCGGGCGGCGGGGACGACGGCAAGGTCAAGGTCGTCGCGTCGTTCTACCCGATGGAGTTCCTCGCCGAGGAGATCGGCGGCGAGCACGTCGACGTGCAGGGGCTCACCAAGCCCGGCGTGGAGCCGCACGACCTGGAGCTCTCCCCGCAGCAGACCGGCGAGCTGAGCGAGGCCGACCTCGCCGTCTACCTCAAGGGGCTCCAGCCCGCCGTCGACCAGGCGGTCAAGCAGTCCGAGGTGAAGAACGTCGCCGAGGCCACCTCGTACACCTCGCTGGAGAAGCACGGCACCGACGTGCACGGCGAGGAGGGCCACGAGGGCGAGGAGCACGCGGGGCACGGCCACGAGGGCCACGACCACGCCGGTGAGGACCCGCACCTCTGGCTCGACCCCGTGCGGTACGCGCAGGTCGCCGAGGGCGTCGGCAAGGAGCTGGCGAAGGCCGACCCGAAGCACAAGGCCGACTACGAGAAGAACACCGAGAAGCTCGTCGAGCGCCTGGAGGGCCTGGACAAGAAGTTCGAGGACGGGCTGGCGAAGAAGAAGACCGACACCTTCATCACCACGCACGCCGCCTTCGGCTACCTCGCCGAGCGCTACGGCCTGCACGAGGAGGCCATCTCCGGCCTCGACCCCGAGGCCGAGCCGAGCCCGGCCCGGATGAAGGCGCTGCACAAGGTCGCGAAGTCCGACCAGGTCGACACGGTCTTCTTCGAGGACAATGCGAGTGACAAGACGGCGTCGACCCTCGCGAAGGACCTGCGGCTCAAGACCGGCGTCCTCAGCCCGCTGGAGAGCGTCAAGGACCCGGCGAAGCAGGACTACTTCTCCGAGATGGAGAAGAACCTCCAGGCCCTGCAGGACGCGCTCGGCGCCCGCTGACGCCGCGTCCCCCGCTCTCCCGCGCCCGTCCCCCTCTTCTCTCCCCACGAGGAAGGCCCGTCCCATGCCCTCACCGGAGACCGCCACAGCCGAGAAGGCCGCCGCGGCACCCGCGATATCGCTCCGCGGCGCCACCGCGACGCTGGGCGCGCGCCCCGTGCTGCGCGGAATCGACCTGACCGTCGGCCGCGGCGAGGTCGTCGCGCTGCTCGGGGCCAACGGCTCGGGCAAGTCGACGACCATCCGCAGCGTCATCGGGCAGGTGCCGCTGACGGGCGGCGAGCTGGAGATCTTCGGCACCCCGCTGGCGCGCTTCCGGGACTGGAAGCGCGTCGGCTACGTGCCGCAGCGCTCCACCGCGGCCGGCGGCGTCCCGGCGACGGTCCGCGAGATCGTCTCCTCCGGGCGGCTGGCCCGTACGCGGCTGCGTCCGCTCGGCCGGGAGGACAAGGCGGCGGTGAGCCGGGCCCTGGAGGTGGTCGGCCTGGCCGACCGCGCGAAGGACTCCGTCAACGCGCTCTCCGGCGGCCAGCACCAGCGGGTGCTGATCGCCCGCGCCCTCGCCGGTGAGCCCGACCTGCTGATCCTCGACGAGCCGCTCGCCGGGGTCGACCTCGCCAGCCAGGACGTCCTCGCCGAGGCGCTGCGGGAGCAGGTCGCGCGCGGCAGCTCCGTGCTGCTCGTGCTGCACGAACTGGGGCCGCTGGCCCCGCTGATCGACCGCGCCGTCGTGCTCCACGACGGCCTCGTCGAACGCGTCGACCACCCCGAGCGGCTGCACGACCTGGCCTGCCACCCGCACGACACCCCCGAGGCGGAGCCCGCCTCGAAGATCGAGACCGGACTGCTGTCATGACCGACATCCTCGACATGCTCGACTACGCGTTCATGCAGCGCGCCCTGCTGGCCGCGCTGCTGGTGGGCATCGCCGCTCCGGCCGTCGGCATCTACCTCGTCCAGCGCCGCCAGGCGATCATGGGCGACGGCATCGGGCACGTGGCGCTGACCGGCGTCGCGCTCGGCTTCCTGCTGAACGCCAACCCGGTGTGGACGGCGGTGCTGGTCTCGGCCGCGGGCGCCGTCGCGATGGAGCTCATCCGCTGGTACGGCAAGGCACGCGGCGACCTCGCGCTGGCGATGCTGTTCTACGGCGGCATGGCGGGCGGCGTGATGCTGATCAACCTGTCGCCGAACGGCTCCAGCGCGAACCTCACCACGTACCTCTTCGGCTCGATCACCACCGTCTCCGACTCCGACGTGATCGCCATCGTCTGCCTGTCCGCGTTCGTGCTCGCGGTCTCGCTGGGCCTGCGGCGGCAGCTGTTCGCCGTCTGCCAGGACGAGGCCTTCGCGCGGGTGACGGGCCTGCCCGTGCGGCTGCTGAACCTGCTGCTGGCCGTCACCGCCGCGGTGACCGTGACGGTGGCCATGCGCGTGGTCGGCCTGCTGCTGGTCAGCGCGCTGATGGTGATCCCGGTGGCCGCCGCGCAGCAGGTCACCCGCGGGTTCGCGACGACGCTGGGGCTGGCCGTCGGCTTCGGCGTGCTCGTCACCCTCTCCGGCACCACCACCTCGTTCTACGCGGACGTGCCGCCCGGCGCGAGCATCGTCGTGCTGGCCATCGGGCTGTTCGTCCTCGTGACCGCGCTGGCGGCCCCGCTGGCACGGCGCCGGGCCAGGGCTGTCGCTCAGGACGGCGCAGGGGGCACCCTGGAGGCGGGAGAACGCGAAGGCGCCCGGGTGTAATAACCGCTCCCGGCGTGCGCCTGGCACAATGTCCGGGCAGGTCCCGGCGAGCGAGCGGCAGGAGCACGGTTCCATGTCGTCCAGCGAGCAGCGCCGAGGGAGTACGACGAGCGAAGGAGACGGTGTGACGACCGCAGGCCCCCCTGTCCGCGGCCGGTCGACCCGACAGCGCGCCGCCGTATCGGCGGCGCTGGCCGAGGTCGAGGAGTTCCGGAGCGCGCAAGAGCTGCACGACATGCTCAAGCACCGCGGGGACTCGGTGGGTCTGACCACCGTCTACCGCACCCTGCAGTCCCTCGCCGACGCGGGCGAGGTCGACGTGCTGCGCACCGACGAGGGCGAGGCCGTCTACCGCCGCTGCCACAGCGACGACCATCACCACCACCTGGTGTGCCGTCACTGCGGCAAGGCCGTGGAGGTCGAGGGCCCGGCGGTGGAGAAGTGGGCGGAGTCGATCGCGGCGGAGCACGGCTTCGTCGACGTCGGCCACACCATCGAGATCTTCGGCACGTGCGGGGAGTGCGCGCAGGCGCGCGAGAAGAAGTCCTGAACCGCACCGCGGCAGCGCGGAGTCGAGGCCGGGTCCCGTCCACACGGACGGGGCCCGGCCTCGTTTCGTACGGGGTGTGTCAGCCCTGCGGGGGAACGTCCTCGGCCGCCGGGGCCTGCTGGACCGCCGGGGTGTCCTGGGCGCCGCCGAAGCGGCGGTCGCGCTGGGCGTACTCCAGGCACGCCTCCCACAGGTTGCGCCGGTCGAAGTCCGGCCACAGCACGTCCTGGTACACCATCTCCGCGTAAGCGCTCTGCCACACCAGGTAGTTGGAGGTGCGCTGCTCGCCGGAGGGGCGCAGGAACAGGTCGACGTCCGGCATGTCCGGGTAGTACAGGTACTTGGCGAAGGTCTTCTCGCTGACCTTCGACGGGTCCAGCCGGCCGGCCTTCACGTCCTCCGCGACGGCCTGCGCGGCGTCCGCGATCTCGGCCCTGCCGCCGTAGTTGACGCAGAAGTACAGCGTCATCGCGTCGTTGTCCTTCGTCTGCTCCTGGGCGACCTGGAGCTCCTGGACGACGGACTTCCACAGCTTCGGCATCCGCCCGACCCAGCGGATGCGGATGCCCAGTTCGTCCATCTCGTCGCGGCGGCGGCGGATGACGTCCCGGTTGAAGTTCATCAGGAAGCGGACCTCCTCGGG
Source organism: Streptomyces sp. HNM0574 (assembly GCF_012726235.1). Classification (GTDB taxonomy): domain Bacteria; phylum Actinomycetota; class Actinomycetes; order Streptomycetales; family Streptomycetaceae; genus Streptomyces. The sequence continues at coordinate 91,963 of NZ_JAASAH010000010.1, read as the reverse complement.
GGAGCGCTTCCAGTTCTCGGTGGAGAAGGCGTACAGCGAGAGGTTCTTGACGCCCATCTCCAGGCAGCCCTTGAGAACGTCCATGACGACGCCCTCGCCGACCTTGTGCCCCTCCGTACGGGCCAGGCCGCGCTCCTTCGCCCAGCGGCCGTTGCCGTCCATGACGACCGCCACATGGCCCGGGATCAGCTCACCCGGGATCTTCGGCGGGCGGGCACCGGAGGGGTGCGGTTCGGGCGTGACGTACTCGCGACGCTGCCGGGACAGCATTCCGCGACGTGCCATGGGTTCAGCTCCATCAGGGACGGGGGCGGGGTCGGTACGGCGAGCGTAGCGGACGCGCACGGGGGCGCTTTCCCGAGGAATCCCCCGAGGGGCGACTACCGGCCGCCCGGCGCCGCGGCGCCGCCGCCGGCCGCCTCCCGCCGCGCCTCCGCCTCGCGGGCGCGGGCGTCCCGTTCGGCCTGCTCGACGTAGCGGAGCGAGCGCAGGCCGCGCTCCAAGTGCCAGTGCAGATAGGCCGAGACGAGCCCGGTGCCCTCGCGCGCGTGCCGGTCCTCCGCCGCGTCGGCCGTCGCCCAGTCGCCGGTGAGCAGGGCGCCCAGCAGCCGCAGCGCCTCCGGTGACGGAACGACGCTGCCCGGTACCCGGCAGTCACCGCAGACGACGCCGCCCGAGCCGACGGAGAAGAACCGGTTGGGGCCCGGCAGCCCGCACTTGGCGCAGTCCGAGAAGCTGGGCGCGTACCCGCCGATGGCGAGGGAGCGCAGCAGGAAGGCGTCGAGCACCAGGCCGGGCGCGTGCTCGCCCGAGGCGAGGGTGCGCAGCCCGCCGACGAGCAGCAGGTACTGCTGGACGTTCGGCTCGCCCTCGTGGTCGGTGAACCGCTCGGCGGTCTCCAGCATCGCCGTACCGGCCGTGTACCGGCTGTAGTCGGTGATGATGCGGCGGCCGTACGGGGCGATGGTCTCCGTCTGGGTGCACAGCGGCAGCCCGCGGCCGACGAGTTCGCTGCCGCGCGCGAAGAACTGCACGTCGACATGGCTGAACGGTTCCAGCCGGGCGCCGAACTTGGACTTGGTGCGCCGCACCCCCCGCGCGACGGCCCGCACCCGGCCGTGCCCGCGGGTGAGGACGGTGATGATCCGGTCGGCCTCCCCCAGCTTCTGGGTGCGCAGCACGATGCCGTCGTCGCGATAGAGGGCCATGGGCCCAGTATCTCAGCCGCGCTCCCGGTGGCTGTGGCGGAGGCCGAGGATCTCCGCGACGGCCTCCAGCCAGCGGGCCACCGTCTCGTCGCCCTCGATGCCGCGGCCGAGCGGGGCCGCGGCCTCCAGCCAGGAACGCACCCGCTCCGCCGCCGCCTCGCCCGGCACCGGCTCGGCCAGCCCGGCGGCGTACCGGACGCCGCCGCGGCGGACCACCTGCGCGAGGAAGGCGACGGCGCGCGGCCGGACGCCCTCGCGGTCGAGGAGCACGGAGGCGCCGACGGCGCCGTCCCCGAAGAGCGCGGTGCGGTGCGGCCCGGCGAAGGAGAGGCCGTAGCGCAGCATGGCCGGGATGTCGGAGCCGGCGAGCTCGTCGTCGGTGCGGGTGGGCCGCCGCGGGTGCGGTGCGGTGCTCATGGCTGCCTCACGGTCACGGTGTAGGTGTGGACGGTGGCGCGCTCGTCCGCCGGTGGCGAGGGACTGCCGCTGGGGACGGGCGAGGCGGTGACGGGCCCGCCCGCGGTACCGCCGCCGGCGCAGGCCCGGTGGGGGCACTGGATGAGGCGGATCTTCGTGGTGCCGGTGCCGACGGCCTTGAAGGTGAAGCGGTGGGTGCCCTTGCCGGCGCCGTCCGCCTCCCCGCTGTCCTCGGCGTCCTCCTCGTCGCCGGTGCCGCGGACGACGGAGGCGTCCGGCTCCGGCGAGGTCGTGGACCAGTGCTCCCCCATCGCGATGTCGACGGGGACGGACAGCGTGAACTCCTCGCCCTCGTCCACCGTCACGGCCTTCTCGCCGAGTGCGTACTCCTCGGGGCCCGAGAGCCCGCAGCCGCTGAGCGCGGCCGCCAGCACGGCGGGGAGGACGAGCCGGGCGGGGACTTGGCGCATGCTGCTGCTCACTTCTCGGTCGGGGGCGGTCAGTCGGCGGGTACGTGGACGGCGTAGGCGTCGGAGAGGCTGCCGCGGGACGCCTTGCCCATCTCGCCGTTGACGAAGTCGTCCTCGCTGACCCAGGTCGTGGTGCCCCAGGGGTTGAAGATCTGGAGCTTGTCGCCCTCCTGGCCGACCACCATCATGGAGTGCCCCACGCGGTCCCCCTCCTCCTGGCCCTCCACGCCGATCGGCACCGGCTTGCCCTCGGCGACGGACCTCTCGATCTCCGGCAGGACGTCCCGGCGGGCGTCCGGGGTGCCGGTCTCCTGGAAGTCGTACTTGCTGCCGGTGTGCGGGCTGACCTCGTCGTTGGCGATCGTGGTCTTGCCGTCGTTGTCCATGCCGTCGGGGGTGTCGGACCACGGTGACGTGTAGTCGCCGTCGCCCGCCTCGTGCATCCGCATCTGCTCGTCGGTGAGGCGCTCGCGGAAGGCGTCGGGGTCGTTCTCCTGGCCGGAGGGCCCGCCCGTCAGCTCCAGCGCGTACACCGGGTCGACGTGCGCGCGGGCGGCCACCACGGTGGACGGCACGCAGGTGTCGCCGTCCTGCGACCACGCCTTGTCGCCGAACTCCTGGTCGTCGGTGTTGACGTTGGAGCCGTCGTCGTTGAGCCCCTCGTTGTTCTTGCTGTCCCCGGCGGTCACGATCGGGGTGAGGTGCTGCTGGAGCCACTCCGGGTCCTTGCCGTGGATCTTCTGACGGAACTCGGCGACCTCGTTCACGTCGTGCCCGGCGGCCAGCGCCTTCACCAGATAGGCCCGTTCCTGCGGTGACTCGGCGTCGGCGAGCATCCGCTCGTAGCGGGCCTGGTCGCGTTCGTTCATCCGCTCCAGGTAACGCCCCGAGCGCTCCAGGTCGTTGGCGCTGAGCAGCTCGTTCTGTTCCCTGGGGCCGCCGTGCACCCCGACGTCGGCGAGGACGAGCCGGTCGGCGGCGGAGATCTCGTCCGTCTTCATCTGCCCGGCGCGCGCCTCGGACGCGTACTTGTTCAGCTCGCGGGCCGCCGCCCGCGCGGCCTCGTCGGCCGTCGAGGCCGCGCTGTAGAGGTAGTTGGCGCCGGTGCCCGCGGTCTCCTGAGCGCGTTTGCGCTCGGCCTCCTCGGCGTCCTTCTCGACCATGTCGTCGAAGAAGCCGTCGTCGCCGCCGAGCATGCTGAGAGCCTTGCGCAGCTGCGTCCGGCCCTCGCTGTCCCGCGACTTGGCCTCGGTCAGCGCGTCGGACAGGTCGTACAGCGCGCCGGACGCCTTGCGGAACGCCTCCTCCATCTGCTCGGCCGCGCGCTTGGCCGCGTTCACCACCTCGGCCGCCTTCGCGCCGGTGCTGCCCACCCAGACGCTCGGCAGCCCCTTCGTGGCGACGTTCCCGACGCGGGTGTGCACGTCCCCTGCCTCGTCCGCCTGTTCCTTGTAACGCTTGGCGATGCCGTCCAGGACGTCGGGCGAGCCCTCGGGCGGCGCGACGCCGAGGAGATTGTTGATCGCCTCGATCACGTCGTTCTTGTTGTCGGCGACGGCGAGGGATTCGGTGTGCCGGTCGATCTGCTGCCTGCGGTCGGTCGTGGATTCCCCTGCGGCCATGAGTGGACCCCCGTCGGTGATCAGTGGTGAAGGCGAACACGCGGGCTCCGCCGCCGAGTCGGGGGCGGCGGGCGGACGCGTCAGTCGAAGTCGGCGAGGCCGGGCGGCGGCGTGCCCGGGGTCGGCCGGGTGCCGACCGGCGGGGTGTCGCCGAGGGCGGCGGGACGCTCGCCCGGGGCGGGCCCCGTGGTGATCCCGGAGCCGGGGCCCGGGCCCGGCGCGGGCATGGTGGTCAGACCGTCACCGGAGGCGGCGCGCAGGCCCGCGCGCGCGTCGTCGTCGGCACCCGCGTAGTTGCGGCTGGAGACGCGGACCTTGTCGGCGAGTTCGTGCAGCGCCGCCTCCAGGGTCCTGGCCTCGGCCTGCCAGGCCGCCGAGAAGCGTTCGTACGCGGGGCCCGAGTCCGGGCCGCCGAGCGTCTCCGGCGTGTAGCACGCCTCGTCCTCCACGGCCTTCCGGATGCGGCCGACGTCGTCGCCTGCCCGGTCGAGGCGGCCCGCCTCCTCGGCCATGCCGCCCTTCTGCACCTCGTACCCGCCCGCTCCAGCACTGGACACGGTCGCTCCTCCCCCGTGAGCCGACAACCGTCGCGCCATGTCTCCCGGCACGCTCCGCTCTCGCACCATACCGTCGAACTGGCATGCACATGAAGCCAGTTGGGCCGCACACAGCACGCTCGCCCACCCGTCTCTCCGATACTGCCCGCGCCCGCGGGGAGACCCACCTCCGACCTCAGTCCACTCCCCTGATCCGCTGCACCAGCAGGGAGCCGAGGAGGACGATCGCGGCGGCGGTGAGATAGAGCGCCGGGTAGCCGCCGACGTGGGTGACGAGGGGGGCCGCGAGGGCCGGGGCGGCCACCTGGGGCAGGGAGTTGGCGATGTTGACCAGGCCGAGATCCTTCCCCCGGTCGGCGGCCGCGGGCAGGACGTCGGCCATCAGCGCGAAGTCGACGGAGGTGAAGACGCCGAAGCCGACGCCCAGCAGCGCCGCCGCGACCACGGCACCGGGCCAGGTCTGCCAGACGGCCAGCAGCGCCGTCGCCGCCGCCATCAGCACACCGGCCCACCGCACGAACGGTTTCCGCGCCCCCGTCCGGTCCGAGAGCACGCCCCCGGCCACCACCGTCGCCAGCAGCAGCGCGCCGTTGACCGCGGTGAGGACGAGCACGCCCCGCTCGGGGTCGGCGGCGCCGAGCGCGTCCCGGAGATAGAACAACAGGTAGAGCAGGGCGAGGGAGTTGCCGAGGTTGACCAGGAACCGCGTGAGCCAGGCCCAGCCGAAGTCCGGGTGGCGGCGCGGGTCGAGCCGGAAGCCCCGGACGAAGGCGCGCACGCCGCCCGCCGGCCGCTGCCGCAGCGGGGCGTCCCGCGCGCACAGGGCGTACGGGAGGACGGCGGTCACGGTGAAGACCGCGCACGCCAGATAGCCGCCCGTGACGCCGCCGGCGAGCGTGGCGAGGCCGGTGCCCAGCAGCACGCCGAGGGTCTGCGCGACGCCGAGCCAGCCGCCGACCGCGGCGCGCTGCCGCACCGGCACCCGGTCGGGTACGGCGGCGACGACGGCGGCGAACGTCGCGTTCAGCGCGAGCTGCACCAGGCACCAGCCCGCCGTCATGGTGGCGAGATCGTCCGCCCCCGAGAGCACCACCAGACCGGCCGCGCCACCCACCGCACCGGCCAGCGCCCACGGCCGGCGGCGGCCGAAGCGGGAGACGGTGCGGTCGGAGAGCGCGCCGCACAGCGGGTTGGCGACGAGAGAGACAGCGGCGCCCGCGCCCGTCACCCACGCGAGGACGGACTCCTTCGCCATTCCGGCGGGCGCCAGTTGGGCCGCCTGGAGGGCGAGCAGCACCTGGAGCGGCCCGTACCAGCCGACCCACACGGCCGACGCGGCCAGCGAGAGCGACGCCGTCCAGTGGCCCGGTACGCGGGCCTCCGGTTCGGCGAGCGCGTCCGCGTGCGGTCCGCCCGGCGAGGTCACCCGCGGGGCCGGCCGGACGGGCGGGCGGCGGCCTGCGCCCGCAGCACCTCGCGCAGCCAGTGGTACGAGGCCTTGGGGGTGCGGCGCTGGGTCTCCCAGTCGACGTGGACGAGGCCGAAGCGCTGGGTGCGGCCCTCCGCCCACTCGAAGTTGTCCAGCAGTGACCAGACGAAGTAGCCGCGCACGTCCGCGCCGTCCCGGGTGACCGCCCCGTGCAGCGCGCGCAGATGGCTCTCCAGGTACGCGATGCGCCGGTGGTCCTCGTGCTCCTCCGGGTAGGCGCAGCCGTTCTCCGTGACGAGCAGCGGCGGCAGCGCCTCGCCGTACCGCTCCCCGAGCACGCGCAGGGTCTCGGGCAGCCCCTCGGGGACGACGGGCCAGCCGAAGCCGGTGCGGGGGACGCCGGGCATCTCGTGGACGGAGAAGGGGAGTTCGGCGGGGAGGGTGACGCCGCCGGTCGTCGTCTCCTCGGCACGGGGCGCGCCGACCAGGGTGGGCTGGTAGTAGTTCACCCCGTACCGGTCCAGTGGCTGAGCCACTTGCGCCAGATCCTCGTGCACCGGGCCCGGCATCAGCTCACCGAAACCGTCCGGGTAGCGGCCGAGGAGCACGGGGTCGGCGAACAGCCGGTTGGTGAGCGTGTCGTACAGTCCGGCCGCCGCCACGTCCTCCTCCCGCTCCGACAACGGGTGCACCGGACCGTGCGAGTTGGCCGTCCCCACCGACCGCGCGCCCCTGGCCCGCAGCACGCCGACGGCGAGCCCGTGGGCGAGCAGCTGGTGGTGCGCGGCGGGCAGTGCGTCGAACAACAGCCGTCTGCCCGGGGCGTGCTGGCCCAGCCCGTACCCGAGGAGGGTCACCTCGGCGGGCTCGTTGAGCGGTATCCAGTGGGCCACCCGGTCGGCCAGCCGCGCGGCCACGGCGTCCGCGTACTCGGCGAACCGCAGCGCCGTCTCCCGCACCAGCCAGCCGCCGCGCTCCTCCAGCGGCAGCGGGGTGTCCCAGTGGTAGAGCGTGACGACGGGGTCGATCCCGGCCGCCACCAGCCGGTCCACGAGCCGGTCGTAGAAGTCCAGGCCCGCCGGGTTGACCCGCCCCTCCCCCTCGGGCACCACGCGCGGCCACGCGACGGAGAACCGGTAGGCGCCGACGCCCAGTTCCCGCATCAGCCCGACGTCCTCCCCCACCCGCCGGTAGTGCCCGCCCGACCCCGCCCCCGTACTCCCGTCCCGCACCCGCCCCGGCTCCCCCGCGAACACGTCCCACCCCGCCGGCCCCCGCCCGTCCACCTCCGCCGCCCCCTCCACCTGGTAGGCGGAGGTGGCCACACCCCAGCTGAACTCATGGGGGAACAGGGGGAGTTGGGGACTCACCGGAATGGAGGGCGTCATGCGCCGGAGCCCAGCAACCCCCTCCACAACTGTCAAGAGAAACCCACCCCCGACCCCGACAGAAACCGACAACCCCACCCCTCCCTCCACCCCGGCCGTCAAGGATTCGTAAAATCTTCGGAGCATCTTGCCCATCAGCACCCAGGGGGGACCGGCCGTGGCCGAGTCGTACACGGACGCGCAGGCGTGATCAAACCGGACCGCACCCGTACCCCCCTCTGGCTGGTGGCCTGGGTGGCGTTGCTGTTGCTGGCGTGTGTGGGGGTCCTCCGGAGTGTCGGGGCCTATCCGCGCTGGGACTTTCTGGGGCTTCTCGCGCTGGCGGGGGCCGGTGCGGTGGCCTGGTGGGTGCGGGTGCGCGGGGGCGGCGTGGGCGCGGGGCGTCCTCGGCGGGGCTGGTGGCCTGCGCGGCGGCAGGCCGTGGCCTACCTCGGGCCAGGGCTGGCCGGTACGGCCGCGCTCGTGCTCACCCTGTCGGTGACCAGCGCCTCGGAGCAGCAACAGGCCATCCTCTCCGAGGGGTTCGAGACGTCACGGGTGCAGATCCTGAGCGTCGAGGACGTCGAGCGGGTCGACTCGAAGCAGCTCACGCGGTATTACTCCAAAGCCACCGTGGCGCTGCCCGAAGGTGAGCAACCTGCCTCGGCAACCGGCGACCTGGTCACGGCCCGGCCTCCCGCCCCCGGCGACACCACCTGGGCCCTGCACGCCCCGGACGACCCGTCCCTGGGCGTCATTCTGGGCAGCCGGTCCGAGGTCGACGCGTTGACGGGCGGTCCGCTCCCGCTGAACGTCCTCTGGACGGTGCTGTTCCCGCTCCTGCTGTTCGCCGGGCTCGGGGTGCACGAGTTCCGGCAGCCCTCCCCGCGCAAGCGCCTCACCGGCTGGTGCGCCTCCGGCGGGTGCGCGTCGGTGCCGCTGCGGGTCGGCTCGGTGAGCGCGGGGCGCTACTGGATCCGGGCGCCCAAGACCCGCTCGGGCTACCGGAGATCGGACGTCCGGCCCGCGCTGGTACTGACCAGCCAGGGCGGCAACCGGGTCTCCTTCTTCGTCGAACGCTGCCTGCCGCCCGACGCCCTCGCCTCCGACCTCGGCGCGGCACCGGGACGGCTGTACTGGCCGACCGGCGAGGCGGACGGCCCGTCCGAACTCGGGGTCCCGGCCGTCCTGCTGCTCGACGACGGGCGCTACCTCTACGGCACGGTCCCGGCCTCCGGGCTCGGCGGCGACCGGGAAGGAGTGGTCCGGCACGAGCACGTGCCGGAGGACATCGACCGCTTCCGGGCCGTCGGCCCGTACACCGTCCACCGGCCCGGGCTGCACAGGCCGGGCGTGGCGGGCGCCGTGCTGGGCTTCGGCTGCGCGGTGCTCCTCGCCACCGGCCTGGGGTCCGGCGGCGCCGACTGGCTGCTGACTCCCCTGCTGGTGCTGCTTTTCGCCGCCCCGGCCACCGGCCAGTGGCTCACGGCGCGCAACCGCACCCGTGCCCTGCACGCGCTGCGGGAGGAGACGGACGGTTTCGATCCGGCCGACCCGGAACGCGTCGCGCGCTGAAAGACACTGGAGGGCAACGGAGTTGAGACACCGGGACGCGGGCTTCGTCGGTGCCGCCGTCGTCGGCTGGGCGGCCGTGTGCTGGCTGACGGTACGGCTGGTGGCCCGGCCGCTGGCCCCGTACCCCCGCTGGGACCTGCTCGTTCCACTCGGACTGGCGGCCGTGGCCGCGGGCGTCTGGGTGTGGCGGGCCGCGGCGGGGCGCCGTCGGCACGTCGTCCCGCCGGCCGACGCGGGCCGGACGCGGGGATGGTGGCCGGCCCGGTCGACCGCGTGGGCCTGCGGCGCCATGGCGGTGCCGCTGGTGCCGCTGTGGCTGCTGATGCAGGCGGCGTGGAACAGCAGCCCCTGGATGGAGTCGGTGCAGGAGGGCGACCCGACGGTGGCGCGGGCCACCGTCCGTCAGGTCCACGGCGTCGAGGAGAAGCACGGCTCCAAGGGCAGCACGTACCACCTCTCCGAGATCACCGCCGCACTGCCGGACGACGGGACGCGCGCGACGTACCGGGTCACGGTCCGGGCGAACGACCCGCTGCGGAAGGGCGGCACGGTCTGGGCCCTGTACGACGGGCAAGCGCCCGACGGCGGGGCCAGGTTCGGCACTGGCGAAGGCGAACTCCGGTCGTTCGTGGGCGAGTCGGCGGCGCCGGGCCAGCTGGCCCTGGTGGTCACGGCCGCGGTGGTCTCCGTCGTCACCGTCACCGGCGCCATCGCGCTGACGGGGCCGACCGGTATCAGCGAGAGCCTCAGGACGGCGCCGCGCGGCGTGCTGCGCAGGCGCGTACGCGTTCTCGGGGCTCCCGGGGAGAACGCAACTCCGGGAACGCTCCGGCTCATCGCGCCGGAGGGCGGCCTCGTCGAACTGACCATGGACCGGGGCCTCGACGCGCACGCCCTGTCCGTGACGCTCGACGGACGGACCGGCCACCTGTACTGGCCGCGCCAGGCGGACGACGAGGCCCCGGACCGCGACGTCACGGCCTTCCTCCTGCTCGACGGCAAGCGCTACCTGCGGGGCACGGCCCCGGCCTCCGCGCTGACGGACGGCGAGGAGGCGTCCGACCCCTTCGCCTCGCCGCACGGCCTGCGCGCGGTGGGACCGTACGTGTCCTGGCGCTGGACGGACCACCGCCCCGCACTGCTCGGCTTCGCGACAGCCGGGGTGTGCGCGCTGCTCCTGGCAACCGGCGCGGGCTCCCCGGCCGGCTACGCCGAGGGAACCGCAGGCTGGCTGGCCGCGGCAGGCGCCTTCGCCGCCCCTGCCGGCGTCATGACAACCCACGTCCGACTGGGCCGCCGCCGCACAGCGGGCCGGAGCACCACGTAGACCTGCGTCCGGCCCCCTCCCCACCTGCGAGCCCCCCACCCCCGTGGTGTGCTCGAAGGGGACGTCGCGAGGATCGGAGGAGCCATGCGAGCCAGGGACATCATGTCTGCTCAGGCGCGGTGTGTCGGGGCGCATTCTTCGTTGCGGGAGGCGGCGAGGTTGATGCGGGATCTGGGGGTGGGGGCGCTTCCGGTGTGCGGGGACAACAACCGTCTGGTGGGGATGGTGACCGACCGCGACATCGTGGTGCTGTGCTGTGCGGAGGGGATCGATCCGGCGAGCGTGCAGGCGGGGACGCTGGAGCGGAAGGTGTACTGGGTGGACGCCGAGGCGGACGCCGGTGAGGTGCTGCGGACCATGGAGGAGCACCGGATCAAGCGGCTCCCGGTGATCGACACCAGGGGCGGGCACCGGCTGATCGGGATGATCACGGAGGCCGATCTGGCCAGGAACCTCGGTGACGCGCAGATCGCCGAGTTCGCCTCCCGGGTCTACGCGGGGGCCTGAGACCCGTACTCGGGCCCGTTCAGGACGGGGTGCGGGCCGCCTCGGTGAGGAGGCGGCCGACGTCGGCGGCGGGGAGGTTCAGGGCGACGCCCGCCGCGCCCAGGACGTCCCGTTCGGCCTCCTGGTAGGGCCCGTCGGCCAGGGCGATCCGGGCACCGGCGAGGAGCAGGCCCTCGCGGCCCTGGCGGGCGAGGTGCGGGGCGAGCGGGGCCAGCGCCTCGTGCAGCTCGATGCCGACCGCGGCGGCCGGCTCGCCGCCGCCCGCGCCGTCGAACCCGTCGCAGCCGCCGAACGCGGCCAGCAGGGCGAGGAGTTGCTCCTCGGAGCAGCCGGGGAAGCCCGCGCCGCGCACGGCGTCCACGGCGGCCTGGCGGGTGGCGGCGGAGGCGGCGCCGTCGATGGCGAGGACGGCGAGGGCGACGGCGTGCACCCCGTCGCGGAGCATGGCCGACAGGCGCCTGCTGGTGGGGTGGTGCTGCGCGTCCGTCGCGAAGTGGCCGCGGCAGGCGGCGCATTCGAGGACCGGGCCGGTGCGGCCGCGGGACATCAGGGGCAGCCCGAGCAGCACGTACCGGCGCTGTCCTTCGCGGCGGCGGTAGTTGCGGTCACCGCCGCAGGCCGGGCAGAAGAACTCGCCGTCCCCCGTGGTGCGCCAACTGGTGCGCGTGCCTGCCACGCGCGCATCGGGGCTCTGACCTCGCCGGTCTCCCCGCCGGGAGCCGTGGGAACGCCTCACGCCGCACCTCCGTCACGATCCGGCAACGCTGCCGGGTGAACGTGATGTTAACCACAGCCGTGACGCCACGTCAGCACCTCTGCCGGGATTCGGCCGGTTCCGCACCGCACCGGCCCGCCACATCGCCCCACCGTTCCGTCCACATGCGGCCGGCCCCCGCCCGCGCGCCCGAAGGCACGGCGGACGGGGGCCGGTTGGGCCTCTCGGACGCGGTCACCCGCGCCGGCGGCCGGGCGCGCGGCTCAGCGCCGGGCGCGGTTCACCGCGGAGATGACGGCCTTGATCGAGGCGCGGACGATGTTCGCGTCGATGCCGACGCCCCACAGCACCTTGCCGTCGATGGCGCACTCGATGTACGCGGCGGCCTGCGATCCGGCGCCCTCGCTCATCGTGTGCTCGACGTAGTCCAGCAGCCGTACGTCCACGTCGACGGCGTGCAGCGCGTCGAAGAAGGCGGCCAGCGGGCCGTTGCCGACGCCCTGGAGCACGGCGTCCTGCCCGTCGACGACGGCCTCGACGGTCAGGGCGTCCTGGCCCGCGCTGGTGGTGGAGGTCTGGGCCGTGCGCAGCGCGATGCGGCCCCAGCTCTTCTCCGGCGTGGGCAGGTACTCGTCCTGGAAGACCTCCCAGATGTCGGCGGGGGTGACCTCGCCGCCCTGGCTGTCCGAGCGCTCCTGGATGATCCTGGAGAACTCGACCTGCATCCGGCGCGGCAGGTCCAGGCTGTGCTCGCCCTTGAGGACGTAGGCGATCCCGCCCTTGCCCGACTGCGAGTTGACGCGGATGACGGCCTCGTAGGAGCGGCCGACGTCCTTGGGGTCGATGGGCAGGTACGGGACGGCCCACTCCAGCTCGTCGACGCTCCGGCCCTGCTCCTCGGCGCGGACCTCCATCGCCTCGAAGCCCTTCTTGATGGCGTCCTGGTGGGAGCCGGAGAAGGCGGTGTAGACCAGGTCGCCCGCGTACGGGTGGCGCGGGTGGACCTCCATCTGGTTGCAGTACTCGTAGGTGCGGCGCACCTCGTCGATCTGCGAGAAGTCGATCATCGGGTCGACGCCCTGGGAGAAGAGGTTCATGCCCAGCGTCACCAGGTCGACGTTGCCGGTGCGCTCGCCCTGGCCGAACAGGCAGCCCTCGACGCGGTCCGCGCCCGCCATGACGGCCAGTTCGGCGGCGGCGACGGCCGTGCCACGGTCATTGTGCGGGTGAACGGACAGGCAGACGTGCTCGCGGCGGGACAGCCTGCGGTGCATCCACTCGAAGCGGTCCGCGTGCGTGGACGGCGTCGAACGCTCCACGGTGGCGGGCAGGTTGAGGATGATCTCGCGCCCGGCCTCCGGCTGCCAGACGTCCATGACGGCCTCGCAGACCTCCAGCGCGAAGTCCAGCTCGGTGTCGGTGAAGATCTCGGGGCTGTACTGGTACCCGAACGCCGTGCGCTCGTCGAGCAGCTTCTCCGCGTACTCCATCACCAGGCGGGTGCCGTCGACGGCGATCTGCTTGACCTGCTCGCGGCTGCCGCGGAAGACGACCTCGCGGAAGACGGGGGCGGTGGCGTTGTAGAGGTGGACGGTGGCGCGGCGGGCGCCCTTCAGCGACTCGACGGTGCGCTCGATCAGTTCCTCGCGGCCCTGCGTCAGCACCGAGATGGTGACGTCCTCGGGGATCGCGTCCTCTTCGATGATGGAACGCACGAAGTCGAAGTCCGTCTGCCCCGAGGAGGGGAAGCCGACCTCGATCTCCTTGTAGCCCATCTTCACCAGCAGATCGAACATCTCCCGCTTGCGCGCGGGCGACATCGGGTCGATCAGGGCCTGGTTGCCGTCCCGCAGGTCCGTGGACAGCCAGCGGGGCGCCTTGGTGATGCGCTGCTCGGGCCAGGTGCGGTCGGGGATGTCCACGGCCTCGTACCGGCCGTACTTGTGGACCGGCATCCCCGAGGGCTGCTGCCGGACGGTGTCGGCGGTGACGGGGGTGGGGCGTCCGATCATGGAGTCGGAGGAAGTCATGATGCGTGGGCTCCTGTGTGCGGAGGGGCTCCGCTGGTGGGCTTCGAGGGCCGACGGTGGCAACACCGGACTCCGCGGGGAGGGGGTCGGCCGAACGACTACAGACCCTCGCCGCGGCAGCTAAGAAGAAGCAGCCCGAAACGCATGATGCCTACACCTTAACCGAGCACCCCCGACTGCCAAGTCCCGTATCACTATGCGGGATCACGGAGGATCCGGCACGCCCGCGAGACTGTGAGATCAACCGTTCCTGCCCCCGCCCCCTTCGAGCCAAATTCCCACAGCGGGGAGTGACAAGGTGCCTACCCAGTGCCACATTGCGGGACATGGACTCACACCGCGCTCACCACCCGGTCTTCTGCACCATCGTTCCGCCCCACATCCTCGACCGGATCGCCCGGTCCGAGGACCCGCTGCTGTACGAGCCCGCCCGCCGCACCCTCGAACGCGACGCCCGCGAGCGCACCCGCCGCCGGATCACCACCGTCCGCATGCCGCTCGGCCCGGCACGCGCCGCGGCCGGCGACGCGGCGGACAAGAAGCCGCAACGCGCCATCCACGACGCGGAGAACACCGAGACGCTGCCCGGCACGAAGGTCCGCGAGGAGGGCGAGGAGCCCGTCGACGACGGCAGCGTCAACCGCGCCTACGCCGGCCTCGGCGCCACCTTCAAGCTGTACCTCGACGTCTACTCGCGCTGGTCCATCGACAACGCGGGCATGCCGCTCGTCGCGACGGTGCACTACGGCGAGAAGTACGGCAACGCCTTCTGGGACGGCGACCAGATGGTCTTCGGCGACGGGGACGGCGAGATCTTCCGCGACTTCACGCTCCCCGTGGACGTCATCGGCCACGAACTGACCCACGGCGTCACCCAGCACACCGCCAACCTCGACTACTTCGGCCAGCCCGGCGCGCTCAACGAGTCCGTCTCCGACGTCTTCGGCTCGCTCATCAAGCAGTACGGGCTCGGCCAGACCGCCGACCAGGCCGACTGGCTGATCGGTGACAGCCTGCTCACCGACCGCGTCCAGGGCGAGGCCCTGCGCTCGATGAAGGCCCCCGGCACCGCCTACGACGACGACCAGCTCGGCAAGGACCCGCAGCCCGCCACCATGGAGGACTACGTCGAGACCGGCTCCGACAACGGCGGCGTGCACATCAACTCGGGCATCCCCAACCACGCCTTCTACCGCCTGGCCACCGCCCTCGGCGGCCACGCCTGGGAGCGCGCCGGACAGATCTGGTACGACGCGCTGACCTCCGAAGCACTCACCAAGGACGCCGACTTCGCGGCCTTCGCCGGCGTCACCCTCGCCCGCGCCGCCGACCGCTACGGGGCGGACAGCGACGAGCACGAGGCCGTCACCAAGTGCTGGTCCCAGGTGGGGGTCACGCCAGCGGAGGCGGCGCACGGGCGGTGACCCGACACTGGTGAGGAGCCCGGTGCCCCGCGTGGGTGACGAGCCGGGGCGCCGGGCCCTTCACTCCGCACCCGCCGCACCTTCAGGATGAGCCCATGCGTATCACCGTGACCCGCACCGGCGGCTTCGGCGGCCTCACCCGCCGCGCCGTCCTCGACACCTCCGGCCGGCCCGACGCCGACGAACTCACCACGCTGGTACGGGACGCGCTCGCGCAGTCCCACGAGGAACGCCCCGTGGGCGTGCCCGACGGCTTCTCCTACGAGATCGAGGCCGACGGCGCCCCCGGCTACTGCGCCGACCCCCGGCTCACCGAGGCCCAGTCCACGCTGATCAGCCGCGTGCTCAAGGAGGGCTCGGCGTAGGCCCGTTCACCCGGCGGAGCCGCGGCGTGACGCTCAGAAACCGAGGCGGCGCAGCTGCTTCGGGTCGCGCTGCCAGTCCTTGGCGACCTTGACGTGCAGGTCCAGGTAGACCGGGGTGCCCAGCAGCGCCTCGATGTGCTTGCGCGAGGTCGAGCCGACCTCCTTCAGGCGCTTGCCCTTCGGGCCGATCACGATGCCCTTCTGGCTGGGGCGCTCCAGGAAGATGTTGGCGTGGATGTCCAGCAGCGGCTTGTCCACCGGCCTGCCCTCGCGCGGCAGCATCTCCTCCACCACCACCGCGATGGAGTGCGGCAGTTCGTCCCGGACGCCCTCCAGCGCGGCCTCCCGGATCAGCTCGCCGACCATGACCTGCTCCGGCTCATCCGTGAGGTCGCCGTCCGGGTACAGCTGCGGGCCCTCGGGGAGCAGCGGGACGAGCAGGTCGGCCAGCAGCCCCACCTGGTCACCGTGGGTCGCGGAGACGGGGATGATCTCGGCCCACTCGATGCCGAGTTCCCTGCCGAGCTGGTCGATCGCCAGCAGCTGCGCCGCCAGCGCCTGCGAGTCGACGAGGTCGGACTTGGTGACGACGGCGACCTTCGGCGTCCGCTTCTTCAGCTGCGCCAGCTCACCCGCGATGAACCGGTCACCGGGGCCGATCTTCTGGTCGGCCGGGAGGCAGAAGCCCACCACGTCGACCTCGGCCCACGTCGTGCGGACCACGTCGTTCAGCCGCTCGCCGAGCAGCGTGCGCGGCTTGTGCAGGCCCGGGGTGTCGACGAGGACGAGCTGCGCCTCCTCGCGGTGCACGATGCCGCGCACCGTGTGCCGGGTGGTCTGCGGGCGGTTGGACGTGATCGCGACCTTCGTGCCCACGAGCGCGTTGGTCAGGGTCGACTTGCCCGCGTTCGGGCGGCCGACGAAGCAGGCGAAACCGGAGCGGTGCGGCCTCTCGTCGGCAGCGGCTTCGGGGGCGGGTGAAGGTGCGTTCATGGCCACCATTGTCCCTGATCCGCGCGGGGCCCCGGACCAGCGTCCCGGGGCCCCGCGCGGGCGGGTACGCGGGTCAGCCCGCGTCGAGCGTGCTGCGGAGGGTGCCGTCGGGGCCCGCGAGCAGTACGGGGGTGCCCGCGCCGCCCAGGTCGCGCACGGCCGCCAGGTCACCGGCGGGCAGTTCCGCGGCCTCGCTGACGACGGCGGCGGCCTCCAGCGACTCGGCTCCGGAGGCGACGGCCATGGCGACGGCGGTCTGGAGCGCGCTCAGCCGGAGCGACTCCAGCGCGACGGTGCCCGCGACGTAGGTGCGCCCCGTCTCGTCCCGCACGGCCGCGCCCTCCGGCACGGAGTTGCGGGCGCGGGCGCTGCGGGCCAGCGTCAGGATCTTGCGGTCTTCGGGGTCAACGGACTCCGGGGCCTGGTCAGTCATGCCAGCGAGCATATGCGGTGCGTCACCGGGGCCCTCAGGCGCGGTCGAGGCGGAGCCGTTCGGTCCGGGGCAGGCCGGCGACGACGAGGTCGTAGGAGTCCTCGATCATGTCGCGGAGCGTCCGGTCGTCGAGGGAGCCGTCGAGGGTGACGGTGTTCCAGTGCCGCTTGTTGAGGTGGTAGCCGGGGACGACGGCCGGGTGCGCCTCGCGCAGCTGCGCCGCCAGCTCGGGCTCGCACTTGAGGCTCACCCGCAGCGGCTCCCCGTCCAGCGCGCTGATCGCGAAGATCTTCCCCCCGACCTTGAAGACGGACATCTCGGGGGTGAACGGGAAGTCCTCGTACGCGCCGTTGAGTTCGAGGCAGCTCGCGCGCAGCTCGTCCGGTGTCATGCCCACAGGATGACACCGGCGGCCCGGGCCGGACGCCCGGGCCGCCGCGCCGGAGAACTCAGGCGCGGGACTCCGGCCCCTCCTCGCCGGGCTCCCGCCGCTCGCCGTCCGGCTCGTCCTCGGGGGAGGCGCGCACCGGCTCGACGAGGACGGTGACGATCCGGTTCCGCCGGCCCGCCGGGGCCTCGGCGGTGAGCCGGAGCGCGGTCAGCGTCGGGTCGGAGCGGTCCTCGGTGACGTCGACCGTGGCCCGCGCGCCCGCGATCGGCACCCGGCCGAGGGACTTCGCGAGCAGCCCGCCGACCGTCTCCACGTCCTCGTCGTCCAGGCCGACCAGGTCGTACAGCTCGCCCAGATCGCCGATGTCGAGGCGGGCGGTGACGCGGTAGCAGCCGTCGCCCAGCTCCTCGACGGGCGGCAGCTCGCGGTCGTACTCGTCGGTGATCTCGCCGACGATCTCCTCCAGGATGTCCTCGATCGTGACGACGCCGGCCGTGCCGCCGTACTCGTCGACGACGACCGCCACGTGGATGCGGTCCTGCTGCATCTCGCGCAGCAGGTCGCCCGCGTTCTTGGTGTCCGGGACGAAGGCGGCGGGGCGCATCGCGGTGGACACCAGCTCGCTCTCGGCGTCCCGGCTGATGTGCACCTTGCGGGCCAGGTCCTTGAGGTAGACGACGCCGACGACGTCGTCCTCGCTCTCGCCCACCACCGGGATGCGGGAGAAGCCGGAGCGCAGGGCCAGCGTCAGTGCCTGGCGGATCGTCTTGAACCGCTCGATGGTGATCAGATCCGTACGCGGGACCATCACCTCGCGCACCAGGGTGTCGCCGAGCTGGAAGACGGAGTGCACCATCTTCCGCTCCTCCGCCTCGATCAGCGACTCCTGCTCGGCGAGGTCGACCATGGCGCGCAGCTCGGCCTCGCTCGCGAACGGGCCCTTGCGGAAGCCCTTGCCGGGCGTGAGCGCGTTGCCCAGCAGGATCAGCAGCTGCGGAACGGGGCCGAGGATGCGGGCCAGCGGCACCAGCACATAACTCGCGGCCGTGGCCGTGTTCAGCGCGTGCTGGCGGCCGATGGTGCGCGGCGAGACGCCGATGGCCACATAGCTGACCAGCACCATCACCGCGATGGCGACCGTCAGCGCCTCCCACGTCTCGGCGAAGACACCCAGGAACGCGTACGTGACGATCGCGCCCGCGGCCACCTCGCAGGCGACCCGGACCAGCAGCGCCAGGTTCAGATAGCGGGTCGGGTCGGCGGCGACGACCGCCAGCCGCTCGGCCCCGCGCCGCCCCTGGCGCACCGCCTCCTCCGCGCGGTAGCTCGTCGTACGGGCCAGGCCCGCCTCCGCGGAGGCGGCGAGCCAGGCCACCACGACCAGCAGGACCGCGGAAGCGATCAGCTGGACGTTCACGAGGTCGTCGTGGGGGCCGGTGACGGACCCTCCAGGCCGTGCTCCGCACGCCAGCCGTCGACGATCGCCGACTGGAGGCCGAACATCTCGGCCTTCTCGCCCGGCTCCTCGTGGTCGTACCCGAGCAGGTGCAGCACGCCGTGCACGGTGAGCAGCTGGAGCTCCTCGTCCATGGAGTGCTGGGTCGGTGCGTCGGCGCCCTGCCGCTCGGCGACCTCGGGGCACAGCACGATGTCGCCGAGCAGGCCCTCGGGCGGCTCGTCCTCGTCCCGCTCGGGCGGGCGGAGCTCGTCCATCGGGAAGGACATGACGTCCGTGGGGCCCGGCAGGTCCATCCACTGGATGTGCAGCTGCTCCATGGCGTCGCTGTCGACGACGATCACCGAGAGCTCGGAGAGCGGGTGGATGCGCATCCGCGTCAGCGCGTAACGGGCGATGTCGAGGATCGCCTGCTCGTCGACCTCGCGGCCGGATTCGTTGTTGACGTCGATCGCCATGATGTTCTTGTCTTCAGCGCTTTCCGTTGCTGGGACCGGCACCGCTGCCGGTTCTCTTGTGGCCGTCGGACCCGGAACCGGCCGGTGCGGCGCCGTTGGACGTGCCGTGGCTGTCGTCGTACCGGTCGTAGGCGTCGACGATACGGCCGACGAGCTTGTGCCGGACGACGTCGGTGCTGGTCAGCTCCGAGAAGTGGACGTCCTCGACGCCCTGCAGGATCTCCCGCACCTGACGCAGGCCGCTCTTGGTGCCGCCCGGCAGGTCGATCTGCGTCACGTCACCGGTGACGACGATCTTCGAGTCGAAGCCGAGCCGGGTGAGGAACATCTTCATCTGCTCGGGGCTGGTGTTCTGCGCCTCGTCGAGAATGATGAACGCGTCATTGAGCGTGCGGCCCCGCATGTACGCCAGCGGCGCCACCTCGATCGTGCCCGCGGCCATCAGGCGCGGGATCGAGTCGGGGTCGAGCATGTCGTGCAGCGCGTCGTAGAGCGGGCGCAGATACGGGTCGATCTTCTCGTAGAGGGTGCCGGGCAGGAAGCCCAGCCGCTCCCCCGCCTCGACCGCGGGGCGGGTCAGGATGATGCGGTTGACCTGCTTCGCCTGGAGGGCCTGCACGGCCTTCGCCATCGCCAGGTACGTCTTGCCCGTACCGGCGGGGCCGATGCCGAAGACGACGGTGTGCTTGTCGATGGCGTCGACATAGCGCTTCTGGTTGAGCGTCTTGGGGCGGATCGTCCGGCCGCGGTTGGACAGGATGTTCTGGGTGAGCACCTCGGCCGGGGTCTCCTGCACGGCACCCGAGCCGCTCTCCTGCTCCCGCAGCATCGCGATGGACCGCTCCACCGCGTCCTCCGACATGGGCTGGCCGGTGCGGAGGACGAGCATCATCTCGTCGAACAGGCGCTGGATGAGGGCCACTTCCCCGGCCTCGCCCGTCGCGCTGATCTCGTTCCCCCGGACGTGGATGTCGGCGCCGGGGAAGGCCCTCTCGATCACGCGCAGGAGAGAGTCTCCGGAACCCAGCACCGTCACCATCGGGTGCTTGGCGGGGACAGTGAAGCGGGCTGTCGCCTGCGGCGATTCCGCCTGGTTCGTCGTTGTCTGCGTCATGGGCGGCCTGAAGGCCCTGCTCATCCCTCTCTCACTCGAGGAGCCGCGTCGCGTTCGGCGCCTGGGCCATCCAGCCTACGACGCGCCTGTGACACAGCAGAACGCAATTCCCGCTCCCCGTATGCCCGCCCGCGCCCGGGCGCACCGGGGAGCGCGGGTCAGGAGTGGCGGAAGCCGATGGTGGGGACGGCCCGGCGGAGCGGCGCGGGGCGGGTGCAGCCCCGCAGGAGCGCGTCGAGGAAGGCGTACCGGGCCCGCTCCCCGGGCGGGAGGCCGCCGCCGCCCTCCCCGGTGCCGTACCACCAGCCCGCGATCTCCGCCCAGCCCGGAGCCGACTGGGAGCCGCCGAACTCCTGCACCGAGAGCGAGGCCGTGAGCCCCGCGAAGGCCAGCCGGTCCGCGAGCGGCCAGCCCGCGAGGGCGCCGGTGACGTAGCCCGCGACGAAGACGTCCCCGGCGCCCGTGGTGTCCAGCGCCTCGACCGGGACGGCGGGGACCTCGGCGCTCTCGCCGGTGCGCCCGTCCACGGCGTAACTGCCGCCCGGGCCGAGGGTGACGACGGCGACGGGGACGTGCCGGGTGAGCGCGTGGGCGGCGGCGCGGGGGCAGTCGGTGCCGGTGTAGCGCATCGCCTCCTCCGCGTTGGGCAGGAAGGCCTCGCAGTGCGCGAGGTCGGGCAGCTCGGCCAGGTCCCAGCGGCCGGTGTCGTCCCAGCCGACGTCGGCGAAGACGCGGCTGCCCCGGCGGGCCGCGGTGGCCACCCACTCCTGGGTGTCGCCGGGGACGAGCGAGGCGACGCAGGCACGGGCCGGCGGCGGGCAGCCGGGGGCCTGCGGGTCATAGGCGGTGGCGGCCTCCCTGGGCGGGGCCGCGTGCCCGTGCGAGACCATGGTGCGCTCGCCCTCGTACGCCATGGAGACGGTGACGGGCGAGTGCCAGCCGGGGACGGTGTGCGAGGCGGCGAGGTCGATGCCCTCGCCGCGGCCGAGCGCCTCGCGGCAGAAGTCGCCGTACATGTCGTCGCCGAAGGCGGCGGCGAGCGAGGTGCGCAGCCCGAGCCGGGAGAGCGCGGCGGCCATGTTGGCGACGCCGCCGGGGCTGGAGCCCATGCCGCGCGCCCAGGACTCGGTGCCGCGTACGGGGGCCGAGTCGAGGCCGGTGAAGATGATGTCGAGGAAGACCGTTCCGGTCAGGTAGACGTCGCAGGCCGGGTCGCCGGGGCCGCGCACGGCGGCGAGCGGGTCGAACCCGGCGTGCGGCGCCCCGCCGCACTCCGGGGAGCCGCCGTCCGTGGGGTTCCCGTCCCGGGGTGTCCTGCCGTTGCCCGTGCTCACCGTGCGCTCCCGTTCCGTGCCACGCCTGGCCGCCACACACCTGGCCGCCACACCTGAGGACAGGTGTACCCCGTCCGGCCACCGGCGGGCCAGCACCGGCCGGGAGCCGGGCCGGTGCCGGGCGGCGGCTCAGCGGGTGGGACGGAGGACGAAGGCGCCCCAGCCGAGGACGTCGCGCCCGTGCGCGAGGTGGGAGGAGCGGGACTGGCGGAGGAAGGTGCGCATGTCGGCGGCGTCGGGCGAGTCCGGGTTGGCGAGCAGCCAGTCGCTGATGGTGCGCCACTGGGAGGCGACGTACCGGTCCCAGCTGTCGCCGTCGGCGAGGACCATCTCGATCAGTTCGAAGCCGGCGGCCTCGAACCGCGCGTCGGTGCCGATCAGGTCCGCGTAGTCGTCGCGCTCCAGGCCGAGGGTCTCGCACGCCTCGTCGGACGGCTCGGCCTTCCAGTAGACCTCGCCGACGACGACTGTCCCGCCTGGGCGGAGGGAGCGGCGCATCAGGTCGAGGGTGCCGCTCAGGCCGCCGCCGATCCAGGTGGCGCCGAGGCAGGTGACCAGGTCGAAGCCGGCGGCGTCCGGGCCGGTGGCCCGGTACTCCCCCGCGTCGCCGCGCTCGAAGGCGAGCCGGCCGGCGACGCCCAGCTCGGCGGCGCGCGCCGCGGCCGCGTCCAGGAACACCTTGCTGATGTCGACGCCGACGCCGCTCGTCCCGTACTCCTGTGCCCAGCGGGCGCCCAACTCGCCCTTCCCGCAGGCCAGATCGAGGTGCCGCTGTCCCTCGCGGGGACGGACGGCCTCGCCGAGGGTCCGCAGCTTGTCCTCGGTGAGCGGGTTGAGCAGACGGCTCCGGGCTTCGGCGATCTCGTGGTGGCGCAGGGACACGCGGGGTTCCTCTCGGCGGCGGACGGAACGGGGCGGACGCGGGCACGCCCCCGCCCACCCCAGCACAGCACGGCGCCCCGGCACGCGGCGGGGCGGCCCGTACCCGACGGACCGCCCCGGTTTCCTGCCGCGCCCGGCTGTCAGTGCCCGCGGTCCAGCCACTCCTGGACGTGCGGGGCCTCGTCCCCGATCGTCGTGGAGTCGCCGTGCCCGGTGCGGACGACCGTCTCGGGCGGGAGGGTGAGCAGCCGTTCGCGGATGGAGCGGACGATGGTCGGGAAGTCCGAGAAGGACCGTCCGGTGGCCCCGGGGCCGCCCTGGAAGAGCGTGTCCCCGGTGAAGACGGTGCCGAGCCCGGGCGCGTAGACGCTGACGGCGCCGGGCGCGTGGCCCGGGGTGTGCAGCACCGAGAGTTCGGTGCCCGCGATGTCGATGACCTGGTCGTCCTCCAGCGAGGCGTCCGGGGAGCGGTCCGGGTGGGTCAGCTTCCACAGCGGCAGGTCGTCGTCGTGCAGCAGGACGGGGGCCCCGGTGCGGTCGGCGAGCGCGGGTGCGGCGTCGATGTGGTCGTCGTGCCCGTGCGTGCACAGGATGGCGCGCAGGGTGCGGCCGTCCAGGGCGCGGTAGATGAGCTCGGCGTCGTGCGCCGCGTCGATGACGATCGCCTCGTCGTCGTTGCCGACGATCCAGACGTTGTTGTCGACCTCCCAGGTGCCCCCGTCGAGGGAGAAGGTGCCGGAGGTGACGAGCTGGTCGATGCGGACGGCCATCAGAGCATCACCACCGAGCGGAGCACGTCGCCCTCGTGCATGCGCGCGAACGCCTTCTCGACGTCCCCGAGACCGATCCGCTCGGTGACGAAGGCGCCCAGGTCCAGGCGTCCCTGGCGGTAGAGGTCGATCAGCATGGGGAAGTCCCGCGAGGGCAGACAGTCGCCGTACCAGGAGGACTTGAGCGCTCCGCCGCGGCCGAAGACGTCCAGCAGCGGCAGTTCGAGCCGCATGTCGGGGGTGGGTACGCCGACGAGGACGACCGTGCCGGCCAAGTCCCGTGCGTAGAAGGCCTGTTCGTAGGTCTCGGGGCGGCCGACCGCCTCGATGACGACGTCCGCGCCGAAGCCCCCGGTCAGCTCCCGGATCGCCGCGACGGCGTCGGTGGCGCGGGAGTTGACGGTGTGGGTGGCGCCGATGGAGGCGGCGGTCTCCAGCTTCCGCTCGTCGATGTCGACGGCGATGACCCGCGCCGCGCCGGCCAGCCTGGCCCCGGCGATCGCCGCGTCGCCGACGCCGCCGCAGCCGATGACGGCGACGGTGTCGCCGCGGCCGACCTCACCGGTGTTGATCGCGGCGCCGATGCCCGCCATCACGCCGCAGCCGAGGAGCCCGGCGACGGCCGGGTCGGCCTCCGGATCGACCTTGGTGCACTGCCCGGCGGCGACCAGCGTCTTCTCCGCGAAGGCGCCGATGCCCAGCGCCGGCGAGAGCGCGGTGCCGTCGGTGAGCGTCATGGGCTGCCGGGCGTTGTGCGTGTCGAAGCAGTACTGCGGGCGGCCGCGGCGGCAGGCGCGGCACTGACCGCACACCGCACGCCAGTTGAGGACGACGAAGTCGCCGGGCGCGACCTCGTCCACGTCCTCGCCCACGGACTCCACGACGCCCGCGGCCTCGTGGCCGAGGAGGAAGGGGAACTCGTCGTTGATCCCGCCCTGCTTGTAGTGCAGGTCGGTGTGGCACACCCCGCACGCCTGGATCTTCACCACGGCCTCGCCCGGCCCCGGGTCGGGGACGACGATCGTCTCGACCCGTACCGGTTCGTCCTTGCCCGGCGCGATGACGCCCCGTACCTGCTGTGCCATTTACGGTCCTCCGTCTTCCGGCTGTACCTGCTGCGATCGCGGGCCGTGCGTCACCCCGCCCGGGCACGGGCCGTGGGTCCGGCGTGCTGCCCGGCGCCGCGGGTTCCGGTCCGGCACGTCCGGAACCCGGCGGCGCTTCGGCGACCAGCGCTTTCGCTGCGACCACTCTGCCGCCCGACGGGCCGTCAGTCGACCGACCTACCGCGAAAGATGACCTTTTGCAGGAAAGTACATCTCCGCGCGTAGACCCCGCTCGTGACCCCTGCTACGTTCCTCGGCGGCGCCCCGCGCCACACGTTCGGAACAGACCGTCTTCCCCGCACAGGAGCGCGCATGTCCCCTCGTACGTCCCGCCGCCCGCTGTCCGCACTGCCCCGCCGCGGCCGGATCGCCGCGGTCGGTGTCGCGGCCGTCCTCGCGGGCGGCGGGCTCTTCGGGGCCGGCCAGGCGACGGCCGGGAACGCCGTACCGGCCACCGACCGCGAGATACCGAACCTCGACACCGTCAAGGACCGCATCGAGGCGTACTACGGGGACGTCGAGACCGGCGACGGCGAGCACCACGCCTCGCCCCGGAGCAACTACGCGAAGCAGGTGCGCGGCATCGCCGACCGGGCGCGTACCGAGCTGGCGGGCGAGCTCGCCGCGCGCGGCGAGAAGCGGGACGACCGTCCCGCGATCGTGCTCGACGTCGACGACACCACGCTGCTCACCTACAACTTCGAGCGCCGCGTCGACTACGCCTTCTCCGACGAGGCCCAGGACGAGTACCTGCGCACCACCGACATGCCCGCCGTCTTCGGGATGCCGGAACTGGTCAACTGGGCGCACGACAAGGGCGTCGAGGTCTTCTTCCTCACCGGCCGCAAGGAGCACCAGCGCGACTGGAGCGTGCGGAACCTGAAGAACGCGGGCTACGAAGTGCCCACCGACCGGGGGCACTTCTTCCTCAAGGACGAGAAGAACCCGCCGCCGTACCTGGAGTGCGGCACGGACTGCACGACCGTCGAGTACAAGTCCGGCACGCGGGCGCACATCGAGTCCGGCGGCTACGACATCGTCGGCAGCTTCGGCGACCAGCACAGCGACCTGCGCGGCGGCCACGCCGAGCGGACGTACAAGCTGCCGAATCCGATGTACTACCTGCCCTGACGTCGGGTGTACTGGGTGCCGCACCTTCCGGCACGGCCCGCCGGGCCGTGCCGGGCACCGCACGTCGGAAGAGATGAAGGAGCACCCCGGCCCATGAGCAGCCCCACGCCTCCGGTCACGCTGGACGACGTCCGCGACGCCGCCGCCCGCCTGAAGGGCGTCGCCCACCGCACCCCGGTTCTCCAGTCCCGCACGCTGGACCGGCTGGTGGGGGCCGAGACGTTCCTGAAGTGCGAGAACTTCCAGCGGGTCGGCGCCTTCAAGTTCCGGGGCGCGTACCACGCCATTTCCCGGCTCTCGCCGCGGGAGCGGGCGCGCGGGGTCGCCACGTACTCCTCGGGGAACCACGCGCAGGCCGTCGCCCTGGCCGCCCGCGAGCTGGGCAGCAAGGCCGTCATCGTGATGCCCGAGGACGCCCCGCAGACGAAGCTCGACGCGACGCGGGGCTACGGCGCCGAGGTCATCACCTACGACCGGTACGCCGAGGACCGGGTCGCCATCGGCGAGCGGATCGCCGGGGAACAGGGCCTCACGGTGATCCCGCCGTACGACGACCCGCACGTCATGGCGGGCCAGGGCACGGTGGCGCTGGAGCTGCTGGAGGAGACGGGCGAACTGGGCGCGGTGCTGGCCCCGGTGGGCGGCGGCGGGCTGCTCGCGGGGACGGCGACGGCGGCGAAGGGCCTGCACCCGGACATCCGGGTGATCGGCGTCGAGCCCGAACTCGGCGACGACACCGCCCGTTCGCTGGCCGCCGGGCACCGCGTCTCGCTCGACGGGGTGCCGAAGACCATCGCGGACGGGCAGGGCGCGCTGACCCCCGGTGCGCTGACGTTCCCGGTCAACCAGCGGCTCGCGGAGGGGATTTCGCTGGTGAGCGACACCGAGATCCTCGCGGCGATGCGGCTGGCCTTCGAGCGGCTGAAGATCGTGATCGAGCCGAGCGGCGCGACCGCGCTGGCCGCCCTCCTCGCCGGCCACATCGACCCGCTCCCCGACCGCGTCGGCGTCATCATCTCCGGCGGCAACATCGGCATGACCCGCTTCACCGAACTGACCGCCTGACGGCGTTCCCCGCGCCCCGCAAAGGGGCGCGGGGAACGGCGCGAACAACCACGGTGCACCCCGCACCCCGCGACGCGCCCCTAGCCGACGACCTCGCGGACGCGCCCCCGCGCCTCGTCCCACGGCAACGGCGCCGCCACCACGCCCCGCAGGGCCCGCGTCACCCGCGGCGGAAGCCCGACGCCGACGACGCCCGTGGCGAGCCCGTCCCGCCCGTGCAGCGCGACCGCCCGGAGCGGGTCCTCGCCGAGCCGGAGCAGCTCGGCCCCGTCCCCGGCCAGCTCCCCGTACGCCTGGATCTTGAGCGCGTACTGGTCGGACCAGAAGTACGGCACGGGTGCGAACTCCCGCCGGGCGCCGAAGCGTTCGCCGTCCAGCTCGGCCAGCAGGTTGCGGGCCGCGGCCATGCCCTGCTCGGTGGCGTTCATCCGGTGCTCGACGCGCAGCGCGCGCCCGTGCACGGGGTGGTGCCAGCGCGCCACGTCGCCCGCCGCGTACAGGCCGGGCGCGGCGGCGCAGTACGCGTCGCAGCCGATGCCGTCGGCGAGGTCGAGGCCGTCCTCGCCGTCGAGCCAGCCGGTGGCGGGTTCGGAGCCGACGGCGACGAGCACGGTTTCGGCCGGCAGCGTCGTGCCGTCGTCCAGCCGCACGCCGGTGGCCCGGCCCCGCTCGGCCAGGACGGCGGCGACGCGACTGCCGGTGTGCAGGGCCACGCCCCGCCGCCGGTGCTCCTCGGCCAGCAGCCGTCCGGTGTCCTCGCCGAGGGTCCGCGCCATCGGGTGCGCGTCGGGCCCGACGAGGGCCACCTCGTGGCCCGACTCCCTTGCCACGGCCGCCGCTTCGGTGCCGAGGACGCCGGTGCCGACGACCACCAGGCGGTGCCCGGGGCCGGCCAGCCGGGCCCGCAGGCCGAGCGCGTCGTCGAGGGTCCGCAGCAGGTGCACGCCCTCGACGTCCGCTTCCCCGTCGCCGGGGAGCGTCCTGGCGCGCACGCCCGTGGCGGCGACGACGCCGGCGCAGTCGAGGACCGTCCCGTCGTCCAGCGCGAGGCGCCAGCCCGCACCGTCCGCGGCGCGGGTCAGGCGTTCGGCCCGGACGCCGAGGCGCAGGTCGAGGTCGAGCGTCCCGAGCTGTTCGGCGGAGCGCAGCGCCGTCCGCTCCGGCTCCCAGGCGCCGGAGAGCACCTGCTTGGACAGCGGCGGCCGGTCGTACGGGAGGTGCCGCTCGTCGCCGACGAGGGTGAGCGCGCCGTCCCAGCCGGTGCGGCGCAGGGTCTCGACGGCGGCGAGCCCGGCGGCCGAGGCGCCGACGACGGCGATCCGGCCCGTGCCGGGAGGCGCAGCCGTCATTCGCGCACCTCGATGACCGCGGCGGGGCAGAGGGCGGCGGCTTCGCGGACGGCGTCGTGCTGCTCGGCCGGCGGGGCGGCGTCGAGCAGTTCCACGACGCCGTCCTCCTCCCGCTGGTCGAAGACCTCGGGGGCGACGAGCACGCACTGACCGGCGGCGCAGCACTTGTCGGCGTCAAGGGTGATCTGCACGGTGAACTTCCTTACGGAATCAGGTGGTTGATGCTTGGACGTGAAGGGTTGTCACCAGGTGACAGGCAGTTCGTGGCAGCCGTAGATCGCCATGTCGGTGCGGAACGGTACTTCCTCCAGCGGGACCGCGGGCCGGAGTCCGGGAAGTCGTCGCAGCAACGTCCCGATGACGACCTGGAGTTCGGCGCGGGCCAGCGCCTGGCCCAGGCACTGGTGTATGCCGTAGCCGAACGCGACGTGGTGCTGCGCGTTGGGGCGGCAGACGTCGAGCCGGTCCGGGTCGGCGAAGGTCTCCCCGTCCCGGTTGGCCGCGGGCACGGCGACGACGACGCCCTCGCCCGCGCGGATCAGCTGCCCGCCCACCTCGACGTCCTCGGTGGCGGCGCGGCGCGGGCCGTTGCGGATGATGCTGTGGAAGCGCAGCAGTTCCTCGACGGCGCCCCGGATCAGCGAGGGATCCTCGCGCAGCCGGTCCGCGGTCTCCCGGTCGAGCATGAGGCTGAGGGCGCTGAGGCCGATCATGTTGGCGGTCGTCTCGTGCCCCGCGATGAGCAGCAGCGCGGCGAAGGAGACGACCTCCTCGTGGCTGAGCCCGCCCTCGTCGTACTGGTCGGTGAGCAGCCGGCTGAGGATGTCGTCGCCGCGCTCGGCCTCCTTGGACTTCACCAACGCACTGAGGTACGCGACGAGTTCACCGCGGGCCGTGGCGCGCTCCTCGTCCGGGACCTCGCGGGAGAGCAGCTTGCCGGTGAGCCGCTGGAACAGCTCGTGGTCCTCGTAGGGGACGCCGAGCAGCAGGCTGATGGCGAGCGAGGGCAGCGGCAGCGCGAGGGCCTCGACGAGGTCGACGGGGCGGTCGGCGGGCGCGGTGCGCTCCATGGCGTCGACCAGTTCGTCGGTGAAGCGCTGGAGCGTGGGGCGCAGCGCCTCGACCTTCTTGACCATGAACTCGCGGGTGACCATCCGGCGCAGCCGGGTGTGCTCCGGCGGGTCCATGCGGATGAAGCCGCGCGCCGCTCCGGAGACGGGCGCTCCGCCGGTCATGCCGCTGAGCGGGTATCCGGGACGGGTGGTGTCGGAGCTGAAGCGCTGGTCGCCGAGGACGGCGCGGGCGTCCGCGTACCGGGTGACGAGCCAGGCCCGGCCGCCGTCGGGCAGCGAGATCCGCGAGACGGGCTGTTCGGCGCGGAGGGCGTCGAGCCCGGCGGGCGGTTCGAAGGGACAGCCGGCCGGAGGCTCCACGGGCAGGGGCGCGGGGGCGAGGGCGTTCATGCCGCTCCTTGCGAGGCGAGGTTGAACTTACAGGCGTTAGCTTACGACTGTATCTGTAGGGCACACGTAAGCGGGGGCGGGTGAACTCCCGCCCCCGGAAAGGGAACAGCGCACGGTGTGCGGACACATCGGGCCGGGCCACACCCGTCCCGGCCGGGCGCTCAGCGCTCCAGCAGCAGGCCCAGCAGCTCGTCGACGTAGCCGTCCAGCCGCCCGGTGTCCTTCTGCCGCGGCATGACCTGCCACAGCGACACCCGCCCGTGCACCCCGGCCCACAGCACGTACGGCGCCTCGGCGCGCGTCCCGCGCACCCGCCAGCCCGCGTCCTCGCAGCGCTCCAGCGCCCGGTGCCAGCCGCGCAGCAGCATCCCCGCCGGGTGGTCGTGCAGCCGCTCGGAGTCGACGGGGGTCTGCCGGGTGTCGAACAGCAGGCGGTACTTCGCCGGGTTCTGCGCCGCGTAACGGCAGTACGTCCGCAGCTGCGCCCGCAGCCGCTCCACGGGCTCCTCCGGCGGCGCCGCGGCGCCGGCCTCCTCCATCGCGGCGGACAGCCGCTCGTAACTCAGCGCGAGCGTGGCCCACACCAGCTCGGTCTTGTCGGAGAAGTGCCGGTAGATGCTGGGCGCGGCGATCCCGACCTCGCGGGCGACCGCGCGGAGGGAGAGCGCGTCCTCGCTGCCGACCTGCTCCAGCAGCCGCTCCGTGGCCTGCAACAGCTCCTCGCGCAGCCGCTCCCCCTGGCCCCGCGGGTTCCTCGTACGCGGGGTCAGGGACGCGCCGTCCCCCTTCGGGGAGACCCGTCTGGTGCGCGGGGCGCCGGCGGCTTGTGTACGCTCGGTCACTCCCTCTCCTCCTCTCGCTCCGCGTCCACCGTATCCGCAGGCCGCGCGGGGTCCCGAGGCGTGCGGACGGCTCGGCCCAGGAACCCGGCGACGGCGCGGGCGACGCCGTCCGGGTCGTCGTCGTGCAGCCAGTGCCCGGCCCCCGGGAACTCCACGAGCCGGGTGCCCGGCCTGCGTCCGGCCATCTCCCGGGCCAGCGGCGCGGGCAGCAGCGTGCTCCGCCCGCCGCGCAGCACCAGCGCCGGGCAGCGCGAGCCGAGCCAGTCCGCCCACCAGTCACCGACGCCGCCCGCCTGCACCGCCGTCATCTCGTCCCAGTCGAACAGCAGCCGCACCCCGCCGGTGGCCTCGTCCCGGACCGCGCTCAGCAGGAAGTACCCGGCGTCCGGCACACCCCGCTCCGCCAGCGCCCCGGCGAGCGCCTCCCGCGAGGCGGCGGTACGGGGCCAGCCGCGGACGTCGAGCACCGGGTGCGCGATCTCCGGGCGGCGCATGACGGGGCCGACGTCCTCCACCACCAGCGCCGCGACCAGCTCCGGGTGCCGGGCGGCCAGCTGGTAGGCCGTGATGCCGCCCAGCGAGTGGCCCAGCACCGGCAGCGCCGCCCCGCCCGCCAGGTGCCGGAGCAGCGCGGCGGCGTCCGCCACGAAGGCGTCCCGCCCGAAGTCCCCGGCCGGTGCGCTCTCGCCGTGGCCGCGCTGGTCCGGGGCGAGGAAGCGGACGCGGCCGGCGAGCCGGCGCGCGAGCCCGTCGAAGACGGCGCCGCGGCCGAACGTGCCGTGCAGCGCGAGCAGCGGCACCCCCGCGCCGCCCGAGTCGTGCCAGACGAACCGGCGGCCGCCGATCCGCGCCTCGTTCCGGCCGGGTACGGAGGTGAGCGCGGGACCCATGGGGACGACCGTAACTCCCCCGGCGTCAGCGGCGCTTGGGCACCGGGACGCGCATCAGGTCCTCCGCGACGGTCAGTTCGCCCTCGAACCCGGCCTCGCGCGCCTGCGCGGCGAAGACGGCCATGTCGGAGTAACGCTGCGAGAAGTGCGTCAGCACCAGGCTCCGCACCCCCGACTCGGCCGCCACCCGCCCGGCCTGACCGGCCGTCAGGTGCCCGTACTCGCGGGCCAGCGGCTCGTCCTCGTCGGTGAACGTCGACTCGATGACGAGCATGTCGCAGCCCTCGGCCAGCGCGTACACCCCGTCGCACAGCCGGGTGTCCATCACGAACGCGAACCGCTGCCCCCGACGCGGCTCGCTGACCTCCTCCAGCCGCACGCCCCGCAGTTCGCCCTCGCGCTGGATGCGGGAGATGTCGGGCCCTGTGATGCCGCGCGCGGCCAGCTCCCCGGGCAGCATCCGGCGCGCGTCGGGCTCGGCCAGCCGGTAGCCGAACGCCTCGACGGGGTGCGAGAGCCGCTCGGCGGAGAGCGTGAACGGCGGCGCCTCCGGCTGCCCCGGGGAGGCCAGCACGCCGGGGGCGGCGACCGGTTCCTCCCGGATGTCGGCCGTCTCCCGGTAGGCCGTCGAATAGCGCAGCCGGTCGAAGAAGCGCTGACCGCTCGCCGGGTAGTGCGCGCGGACCGGATGCGGCACCCGGTCCAGGTTGATCCGCTGGACGACGCCCGCGAGCCCGAGCGAGTGGTCGCCGTGGAAGTGCGTGACGCAGATCCGCGTCAGGTCGTGCGCGGCGATACCCGCACGCATCATCTGCCGCTGCGTCCCCTCGCCGGGGTCGAAGAGCAGCCCCTGGCCGTCCCAGAGCAGCACGTAGCCGTTGTGGTTGCGGCGCCGGGTCGGGACCTGGCTCGCGGTGCCGAGGACGGCCAGTTCGCGTACGGACACAGGCTCAACCCGCTCAGCCGGGAGGCCAGTTGAGGCCGCGGCCGCCGAGCACGTGCGCGTGCACATGGAAGACGGTCTGGCCCACACCGGCGCCGGTGTTGAAGACGACGCGGTAGCCCGTACCGGGGTTGCCGTCCGCCGGGTCGAGCTTCTCGTCGTCCGCGACGTGGCCCGCCTCGCGCAGTATGTCGGCCATCAGCTGCGGGTCGGCGGCGGCCAGCGACGCCGCGTCCCGGTGGTGCGCCTTCGGGATCACCAGGACGTGGGTGGGCGCCTGGGGGTTGATGTCGCGGAACGCGACCGTCGTCTCCGTCTCCCGGACGACCGTCGCCGGGACCTCACCCGCGACGATCTTGCAGAACAGGCAGTCGGCCTGCGGTTCTCCAGCCATGCAGGGGATGCTACCCGCCGCTCTCCGACGGGCCGTTGCCGCACCGGGCCCGCGCGCCAGGGCCGCGGCCCGTCAGTTCCAGCGGCCCGTGCGCCCCAGCAGCAGGGCCGCGGCCGCGGTGCCCGCCGTGGACGTCCGCAGCACGCTCGGGCCCAGCCGGTACGGGCGTGCCCCGGCCTCGGCGAAGGCGTCCAGCTCCTGCGGCGCGACCCCGCCCTCGGGGCCGACGACGAGCACGATCCCGCCCTCGGCCGGGAGTTCGGCGGTGGCCAGCGGCTCGCTGCCCTCCTCGTGCAGCACGGCGGCGAGGCGGGCGCCGGACAGCAGCTCGGCCACGTCCTTGGTGGAGGCCGGTTCCGCGACCTCGGGGAAGCGCAGCCGACGCGCCTGCTTGCCCGCCTCCCGCGCCGTCGCGCGCCATTTGGCAAGGGACTTGAGCGCCCGCTCGCCCTTCCACTGCGTCACACAGCGGGACGCCTGCCACGGCACGATCGCGTCGACGCCCGTCTCCGTCATCGTCTCGACGGCCAGCTCGCCCCGGTCCCCCTTCGGCAGCGCCTGGACGACCGTGATGCGCGGGCGGGCCTCCGGCTCGCTCAGCAGCTCGGAGACCTCGACCTCCATCCGGTCCTTCCCGGAGACCGCCGCGACGGTGCCCCGCGCGCCCGCGCCCGCGCCGTCGGTGAGGACGACCTCCTCGCCCGCGCGCAGCCGCCGCACCGAGACCGCGTGCCGCCCCTCGGGGCCGTCCACCAGCACGGCGCCCAGGGCCAGTTGATCCGTACCGACGAGGAAGACCGGCGCCGTCACAGCGGGCCCCCGGCCGACATCGTCTTGCGCGCCACGGCCAGCTCGGCCACCAGCACCTCCATCAGCTGCCCGGCGGGCAGCTCCCTGGCCAGCCGGTGGCCCTGGCCCGCCCACAGCGCCATCGCCTGCGGGTCGCCGGCCTTCGCCGCGGCCTTGCGCAGCCCGCTCGTCAGGTAGTGCACCTGCGGGTACGCGACCGGGGCGTACGGGCCGTGCTCGCGGAGGAAGCGGTTGACCAGGCCGCGCGCGGGACGCCCGGAGAAGGCCCGGGTCAACTCCGTGCGGGTGTAGAGCGGGTCGGTCATCGCGCGCTTGTGCAGCGCGTTCGCCTTGGACTCGGGGCAGACCAGGAACGCGGTGCCCAGCTGGGCCGCGTCGGCGCCCGCGGCCAGCACCGCCGCGATCTGCCCGCCGCGCATCAGCCCGCCCGCCGCGATGATCGGCAGCTGCACGGCCTCCTTGACCTGGGTGACCAGCGACAGCAGACCGATGCCGCTGCCCGGGCCCTCGGTGTTCGGGTCGTTGCGGTGCGTGCCCTGGTGTCCGCCGGCCTCGACGCCCTGCACACAGACCGCGTCCGCGCCGACGAACTGCGCCGACTCCGCCTCGGCGACCGAGGTGACCGTCACGACCGTGTACGTGCCCAGCTCGCGGAAGCGGTCCAGCACCCCGGGCTCCGGCAGGCCGAAGGTGAAGGAGACGGCCGGGACCGGGTCGTCGTACAGGATGGCGAGCTTCGCCTCGTACGCGTCGTCCAGCGAGCCCTCGGTGTCCCCCAGCTCCGTCTCGTACCAGGCGGCCTCGCCGGCGAGCTGCTCGCGATAGACCTCGACGGCGGAGGGGTCGGCGGTGGGGGCCTGCGGCATGAAGAGGTTCACGCCGAACGGCCGGTCCGTCAGCCGCCGCACGGCCTTGATCTCCTCGTACATGGCCTCCGGCGTTTTGTACCCGGCGGCGAGGAAACCGAGGCCGCCCGACTCGCTCACGACGGCGGCCAGCTCGGGACAGGAGGCCCCGCCCGCCATGGGGGCCTGGACGACGGGGTGCTCGGCGAGCGCGGAGAGCCCGGAATACGGGGTAGACGCGGGAGACGGGGAGGACATGACCACATCCTGTCACGGTTCACTGACAGCGGGCCGCACGGCCCCGGGCCCCTCGGCCACATCCCACCGGACCGTTCCCGGACCTGTACGGGACGCGCACACGGCGGCCGGCGGCGCCCCCGCGGCCCGCACACGACGACGCCCGCAACAGCCGCCGCGAGGCGGGCCGTTGCGGGCGTGACGACCGTGGAAGGCGGCCGCTCAGCGGCCGTTGAAGGCGTCCTTCAGCCGGGAGAACAGGCCCTGCTGACCGGGCTGGAACTGGCCGGTGGGCCGCTCCTCGCCGCGCAACTGCGCGAGCTTGCGGAGCAGTTCCTCCTGCTCGGGCTCCAGCTTCGAGGGCGTGAGCACCTCGACGTGCACGATCAGCTGGCCGCGGCCGCCGCCGCGCAGATGCGTGACACCGCGGTCGTGCAGCGGGATCGACTGGCCGGACTGGGTACCGGGCCGGATGTCGACCTCCTCGGTGCCGTCCAGCGTCTCCAGCGGCACCTTGGTGCCGAGCGCCGCCGCCGTCATCGGGATGGTGACCGTGCAGTGCAGGTCGTCGCCGCGGCGCTGGAAGGTCGAGTGCGCCTTCTCGTGGATCTCGACGTACAGATCGCCCGCGGGGCCGCCGCCGGGGCCGACCTCGCCCTCGCCGGAGAGCTGGATGCGGGTGCCGTTGTCGACACCGGCCGGGATCTTCACCGTCAGGGTGCGGCGGGAGCGGATGCGGCCGTCGCCCGCGCACTCCGGGCACGGGGTCGGGACGACCGTGCCGAAGCCCTGGCACTGCGGGCAGGGGCGGGAGGTCATGACCTGACCCAGGAAGGACCGCGTCACCTGGGAGACCTCACCGCGGCCGCGGCACATGTCACAGGTCTGGGCCGAGGTGCCGGGGGCCGCGCCCTCACCGGTGCAGGTGTTGCACACGATGGCGGTGTCGACCTGGATCTCCTTCGTGGTGCCGAAGGCGGCTTCCTCGAGGTCGATCTCCAGTCGGATCATGGCGTCCTGGCCCCGGCGCGTACGCGAGCGCGGTCCGCGCTGCGAGGCGGTGCCGAAGAAGGCGTCCATGATGTCGGAGAAGTTGCCGAAGCCGCCCGCGCCGCCGAAGCCGCCGGCCCCGCCGCCCGCGGCACCCGAGTTGGGGTCGCCGCCGAGGTCGTAGACCTGCTTCTTCTGCGGGTCCGAGAGCACCTCGTAAGCGGTGTTGATCTCCTTGAACCGCTCCTGGGTCTTCGGATCCGGATTGACGTCCGGGTGCAGTTCGCGCGCCAGCCTGCGGAAGGCCTTCTTGATCTCGTCCTGCGAGGCGTCGCGCTGCACGCCGAGGACCGAGTAGTAATCCGTCGCCACTTACGACTCCGCGAGGATCTGTCCGACGTACCGTGCCACTGCGCGTACAGCTCCCATCGTTCCGGGGTAATCCATGCGGGTCGGTCCGACCACACCGAGTTTGGCGACTGCCTCGTCGCCTGAACCGTAGCCGACCGACACGACCGATGTGGAACTCAGCCCCTCGTGGGCATTCTCATGCCCGATCCGTACCGTCATGCCCGAATCCGTCGCCTCGCCGAGCAGCCGCAGCAGGACGACCTGCTCCTCCAGCGCCTCCAGCACCGGGCGGATGGTCAGCGGGAAGTCGTGTCCGAAGCGGGTCAGATTGGCCGTGCCGCCGATCATCAGCCGCTCCTCGGTCTCCTCGACCAGGGTCTCCAGGAGCGTCGCCAGCACCGCCGAGACGGAGCCGCGGTCGTCGGACTCGAAGGACTCGGGCAGGTCCTGCACCAGTGAGGGGACCTCGGTGAAACGCTGGCCCACGACCCGGCTGTTCAGCCGCGCCCGCAGGTCGGCCAGGGTGGCCTCGCCCATCGTCGTGGGCAGGTCGATCAGCCGCTGCTCGACGCGTCCGGTGTCCGTGATCAGCACCAGCATCAGCCGGGCCGGCGCCATCGACAGCAGCTCCACGTGCCGCACCGTCGACCGCGTCAGCGACGGGTACTGGACGACGGCGACCTGCCGGGTCAGCTGCGCCAGCAGCCGGACCGTACGGCCGACCACGTCGTCCAGATCGACCGCGCCCTCCAGGAAGTTGCTGATCGCGCGGCGCTCCGGCGAGGACAGCGGCTTCACTCCGGCGAGCTTGTCGACGAAGAGGCGGTACCCCTTGTCAGTCGGGATGCGGCCCGCGCTGGTGTGCGGCTGGGCGATGAACCCGTCCTCCTCCAGCGCCGCCATGTCGTTACGGACCGTGGCCGGCGACACCTTGAGGTTGTGCCGCTCGGTCAGCGCCTTGGAGCCCACCGGCTCCTCGGTGCCCACGTAGTCCTGGACGATGGCGCGCAGCACTTCGAGGCGTCGTTCGTTGAGCACGGGCGCACCTCCTGTCCGTCTGTTCACCGCCGTCCGTGAGGACCGCCGGGGCTGGTTCTCCCTGGCACTCTCACCGAGTGAGTGCCAAATCGCTTGTGCCAGTGTACGGCCGGTGACCACCACCGAGGCAAGGGCGGTGCCCGTCCGGCACCGCAGCGGGCGGGCACGCGCGCGGCGGGACGGGGCCCGTTAGCGTCGAGACATGCAGGCACATCACGCGGGTCCCGGCCCGTCCCACCGGTGGGAGCGGCTCGCTCCCGGAGTCGTCCGCCGCAGGCTGCCGCAGTGGGACGCGACGGTCGGCGCCGTCGGCGGCACCGAGGGCGTGTTGCTGATCGACACCGGCTCCACCCTCGCCGAGGGCGCGGGCATCCGCTCCGAGCTGCGCGAACTGTTCGGCCGGGCGGTGACGCACGTGGCCCTCACCCACCCGCACTTCGACCACGTCCTGGGCACGGCCGCCTTCTCCGGGGTGCAGGTCTACGGTGCCGTCGGCGCGGCCGAGGTGCTGGAGCACTCCCGGGACACGCTGCGCGCCGACGCGGTGACGCACGGCGTCGCGCCGGACGCCGCCGCCGAGGCCGTCGACGTGCTCGTCCGGCCGCGGCACCCCGTCTCCGGCGAGATCACGCTCTCGCTCGGCGGCGGACGGCGGGCCACCCTGGCGAACGTGGGCCCCGGCCACACCGGGCACGACCTGGCCGTCCTGGTGCCGGGCGGCGCGGAGGACCCGGCGGGGCCGGCGCCCGACGTGGTCTTCTGCGGCGACCTGGTCGAGGAGTCCGGCGAACCGCAGGCCGGCCCCGACGCGCACACCGCCCGCTGGCCCGACGCGCTGGACCGGCTGCTGGCGCTCGGCGGCGAGGACGCGCTCTACGTGCCGGGGCACGGCGCGGTCGTCGACGCGGACTTCCTGCGGGCCCAACGCGACACGCTGGCCCGCCGGTTCACCCTGTCCTGAGCGGTCCGGTACGGGCCCGCGCGGGTGCGCCGTGAAGAATGGGCGCATGCGCAGCCGCCGATACGACAGCGATCTCACGCCGCCCTGGAAGAAGCCCACGGCCGTCCCCGAGGTCCCCGCCGACCCGGATCTGGTCGTGGAGGAGGTCACCACCGGTTTCTGCGGTGCCGTGATCCGCTGCGAGAAGACCACGATCGGGCCGACGGTCACCCTGGAGGACCGCTTCGGCAAGCACCGGGTGTTCCCCATGGAGCCGCGCGGCTTCCTGCTGGAGGGCCGCGTCGTCACCCTCGTCCGCCCCGCGGCCCCGGCGCCCGGCGCGGGTGCCGGGGCAGGCGCCGCGGGGAGCGGGCAGCGGCTGACGGCGTCCGGCTCGGTCGCCGTCCCCGGGGCGCGGGCGCGGGTCGCCCGCGCGGGGCGGCTGTACGTGGAGGGGCGGCACGACGCGGAGCTGGTCGAGAAGGTGTGGGGCGACGACCTGCGCATCGAGGGCGTCGTCGTGGAGTACCTGGGCGGGGTCGACGATCTCCCGGCCGTGGTGCGGGAGTTCGGCCCGGCGCCGGACGCGCGGCTCGGCGTCCTCGTCGACCACCTCGTCCCCGGCTCGAAGGAGTCCCGGATCGCGGCCGAGGTCGGCGCGGCGCACGAGGGGGACGTGCTGGTCGTCGGGCACCCCTACGTCGACGTCTGGGAGGCGGTCAAGCCCTCCTCGCTCGGCATCGACGCCTGGCCCTCCGTACCGCGCGGCCAGGACTGGAAGACGGGCGTCTGCCGGGCCCTCGGCTGGGAGGAGAACACCGGCGCCGCCTGGCAGCGCATCCTCGCCGCCGTCCACTCCTACAAGGACCTCCAGCCCCAGCTCCTGGGCCGCGTCGAGGAACTCATCGACTTCGTGACGGCTCCGGGGGAGTGATACGGAGGTCAGGTCAGCGTCGGGAAGTCGGTGGTGTCCAGCGTGATCCCGAGCGACTCCAGCGGCACCGGCAGCCCGAAGGCGCTGGTGCGCTCGACTCGGTAGTCGGCCCGCTCCCCCGCGCCAGAGGGTTCGGTCAGCAGCACGCAGACGGCGGCCAGCGGATCCACGATCAGGTATGCGGGAATCTGCCCCGCCGCGTAGACCGACCGCTTGACCAGACGGTCACGATGGACGCTGCTCTTGGACACAACCTCGACGACGAGGGACAGCGCCGGCGACGGAATGAGCCGCCCACGCCCCTGAAACGCCTCCGGTTCGAGCACCACGAGGTCGGGCTGGGGCTCGCTGGCCTCCCCCGGGACGGCGATGTCCTGGGCCTGGAGCCGGTCCCAGCGGGACGGGATCCGGTCCGACACGGACCTGGCGATCCCGTTGTGGACCCGGTCGGCCTCCGCCGTGATCCGGATTTCCCCGCGCAGGAGTTCGGCCCTGAACCCCTCTGGCACCGCAAGCTGCCCGAAGACCGTCACGGTCCGATCGTCGACGGCCGTCATGGTCACCCCCTCCATCGACTCCGGCCACCCAGCGTAGTCACCCCGCACCCCCGCCGAAGGGGCGCACAGGGGTGCGGCCGGAGGGTGCGGCAGCGTGCCGGACAATGGGGGTATGCCCTCCGCCCTCCCCGATGGTGAACCCGTGCCCGACGACGGTGCTCTGCCCGCGCATGCGCTGCGTGAGCGGGACGGTCGTCCGCTGGGGTTCTATCTGCACGTTCCCTACTGCGCGTCACGCTGCGGCTACTGCGACTTCAACACCTACACGGCGAGCGAGCTGCGCGGCCGCGGCGGGGCGCTGGCCTCGCGGGAGAACTACGCGCGCACCCTGGCCGAGGAGGTGCGGCTGGCGCGGAAGGTGCTGGACGGGGACGGGCGCCGGGTGGAGACGGTGTTCGTCGGCGGCGGCACCCCGACCCTGCTGCCCGCGGCGGACCTGGGGCACATGCTGTCCGTGATCCGCGAGGAGTTCGGACTGGCCGAGGACGCGGAGATCACCACCGAGGCGAACCCGGAGTCCGTGGACCCGGCGTACCTCGCCGAACTGCGCGAGGCCGGGTTCAACCGGATCTCGTTCGGCATGCAGAGCGCCCGGCAGCACGTCCTGCGGGTGCTGGAGCGCTCGCACACCCCGGGCCGCCCGGAGGCGTGCGTGGCGCAGGCGCGCGCCGCCGGTTTCGAGCACGTCAACCTCGACCTGATCTACGGCACCCCGGGCGAGTCCGACGACGACTGGCGGGCCACCCTGGAGGCGGCCCTCGGCGCACGCCCCGACCACATCTCGGCGTACGCGCTGATCGTCGAGGAGGGCACCGCGCTGGCCCGCCGGATCACCCGCGGCGAGATCCCGATGACCGACGACGACGCGCACGCCGACCGCTACCTGATCGCCGACGAGCTGCTCACGGCCGCCGGGATGTCCTGGTACGAGGTGTCCAACTGGGCCACGGCGGGCGTGGATTCGGCCCGCTGCCGGCACAACGAGCTGTACTGGAAGGGCGCCGACTGGTGGGGTGCCGGGCCCGGCGCGCACAGCCACGTCGGCGGGGTCCGCTGGTGGAACGTCAAGCATCCCGCCGCCTACGCGCAGGCGCTGGCCGAGGGCCGCTCCCCCGGCGCGGGCCGGGAGGTGCTCGCCGGCGAGGACCGTCGGGTCGAGCGCATCCTGCTCGAACTCCGGCTCGCCGAGGGCTGCCCGCTCGGCCTGCTCGCGCCCGAGGGGGCGCGGGCGGCCGAACGCGCCCTGGCGGACGGGCTGTTGGAGCCCGGCCCGTACGAGGCGGGCCGGGCCG
This sequence comes from Streptomyces sp. HNM0574, assembly GCF_012726235.1. Lineage (GTDB taxonomy): Bacteria > Actinomycetota > Actinomycetes > Streptomycetales > Streptomycetaceae > Streptomyces. The sequence goes on along the minus strand of NZ_JAASAH010000010.1, from coordinate 51,942 downwards.
TGCTGACGCTGCGCGGGCGGCTGCTCGCCGACGCCGTCGTCCGCGACCTGGTGGACTGAGGCGGCCGACGGGCGGCCCGCGGGCTCAGGCCTCGCGGGACCCCGCGTACATCTCCTCGATGAGGTGGCCGAACTCGCGCTCCACGACGGGGCGCTTGAGCTTGAGGCTCGGCGTCAGCTCGCCGTGCTCGATGTCGAGGTCGCGGGGCAGCACCCGGAACTTCTTCACCGTCTGCCAGCGCTGGAGCCCGGAGTTGAGCTCCTCGACGTACCCGTCGATCAGCTTCCGGGTCTCCTCGGAGGCGACGACCTCCTCGTACGGCCTGCCCTTGAGCGTCTCCTGCTCCTCGGCCCAGCCCATGAGGGCGGGCTCGTCGAGGGCGATCAGCGCGGTGCAGTAGTTCCGGTCGGCGCCGTGCACCAGGATGTTGGAGACGTACGGGCAGAGCGCCTTGAACTGGCCCTCGACCTCGGCGGGGGCGATGTACTTGCCGCCGGAGGTCTTGATCAGGTCCTTCTTGCGGTCGGTGATGCGCAGGTAGCCGTCGTCGGAGAGCTCGCCGATGTCGCCGGTGTGGAACCAGCCGTCGTCCTCCAGGACTTCGGCCGTCTTGTCCGGCAGGCCGTGGTAGCCCTGCATGATGCCGGGGCCGCGCAGCAGGATCTCGCCGTCCTCCGCGATGCGCACCTCGGTGCCGGGCAGCGGCTTGCCGACGGTGCCGGTGCGGTACGCCTCGCCGGGGTTGACGAAGCTGGCCGCGGAGGACTCGGTCAGCCCGTAGCCCTCCAGGACGTGGATGCCGGCGCCCGCGAAGAAGTAGCCGATCTCGGGCGCGAGCGCCGCCGAGCCGGAGACGCAGGCGCGGAGCCTGCCGCCGAACGCCTCGCGCAGCTTGGCGTAGACGAGCCGGTCGGCGACGGCGTGCTTGGCCTTGAGCCCGGCGGGCGCGGCCGCGTTGCCGGTGCGCCGGAAGTTGTCCTGGGTGACCTTGGCGTACTCGCGGGCCACCCCGGCCGCCCACTGGAAGATCTTGTACTTGGCGCTGCCGCCCGCCTTCGCCTTGGCGGCGACGCCGTTGTAGACCTTCTCGAAGATCCGCGGGACGGCGGCCATGTAGGTCGGCTGCACCACCGGCAGGTTCTCGATGATCTTGTCGACGCGGCCGTCGACGGCGGTGACGTGCCCGACCTCGATCTGTCCCGCGGTGAGCACCTTGCCGAAGACGTGCGCCAGCGGCAGCCACAGGTACTGCACGTCCTCGCTGGTCACCAGCCCGGTCTGGGCGATGGCGCGGGCCATGTAGGACCAGGCGTCGTGCGGCAGCCGCACGCCCTTGGGGCGGCCCGTGGTGCCCGAGGTGTAGATCAGCGTGGCCAGCTGGTCGGAGCGCAGCGCGGCCACCGTCCCGCGGACGCTGTCCGGGTGCTTCTCCAGGTACGCGGCGCCGCGCCGCTCCAGCTCGGCGAGGCCGAGCACCCAGCCCTCGGGGTCGCCCTCGGCCGGGGCGGCGGCGGCCTCGTCCATCACCACCACGTGTGCCAGCTGCGGCAGTTCGGCCCGCCGCTCGCGCACCTTGGCGAGCTGTTCGGCGTCCTCGGCGATCAGCACCCGGCTCTCGGAGTCGGCGAGGATGAACGTCGTCTCCTCGGTGTTGGTGCTGGGGTAGACGGTCGTGGTGGCGGCGCCGGCGCAGAGGATGCCGGTGTCGGCGAGGATCCACTCGACGCGGGTGCCGGAGGCGATCGCGACCCGCTCCTCGGGGCGGACGCCGAGGTCCATCAGCCCGGCGGCGATGCCGAAGACGCGGGTGGCGGCCTCGCTCCAGGTGTAGGACCGCCATTCGTCCGGGCCTTCGCCGGAGGCGGGCGGAACGGGGTAGCGGTAGGCCTCCGCACGGGGAGTCGCCTCGACCCGCTCCAGGAAGAGCGTCGCCACGGAGGGCGGCCGATTCTCGATCAGGGACTGTGTGTCGCTCACGACATCCTCCGGGGCCCGCACATTGCTTGTTGACTCACGAGTAACCATCGAGCAGCGATCAGCCTAAGGGCCGGGGCGCGGCTACGTAAGGGGGTTGCAGCGCCCGGGAGGCGTTCGCCCCGGGTTCGTCACACGCCGCCGCTCACCGGCGCCGTTCCCCGGCCGCCGCCCCGCGAACAGCGAAGAGGCGGCCGGGGAACGGCTGTTTCCAGCCGTCCCGGCCGCCTCCCGGCACCGGATTCGGGTGCGCTACTTCTTCTTCGCGGAGTCGCCGCCGCCGTCGTCCGTCGACAGGACCGCGATGAACGCCTCCTGCGGGACCTCGACCGAGCCGACGGCCTTCATCCGCTTCTTGCCTTCCTTCTGCTTCTCCAGCAGCTTCCGCTTACGGGAGATGTCACCGCCGTAGCACTTGGCGAGGACGTCCTTGCGGATGGCGCGGACCGTCTCCCGGGCGATGACCCGGGCACCGACGGCGGCCTGGATCGGCACCTCGAACTGCTGCCGCGGGATGAGCTCGCGCAGCTTGTTCGCCATCCGCGTGCCGTACGCGTACGCCTTCTCCTTGTGCACGATGGCGGAGAACGCGTCGACCTTGTCGCCCCGGAGCAGGATGTCGACCCGGACGAGGTCGGACGCCTGCTCGCCGGTGGGCTCGTAGTCGAGCGAGGCGTAGCCGCGGGTCTTGGACTTCAGCGCGTCGAAGAAGTCGAAGACGATCTCCGCGAGCGGCAGCGTGTACCGCAGCTCCACACGGTCCTCGGACAGGTAGTCCATGCCCTGCATGCTGCCGCGCCGGGACTGGCACAGCTCCATGATCGCGCCGACGTACTCGCTGGGCGCGATCAGCGTCGCGCGCACCACCGGCTCGTGGACGATGTCGACCTTGCCCTCGGGGAACTCGCTCGGGTTGGTGACGACGTGCTCGCTGCCGTCCTCCATCACGACGCGGTAGATCACGTTCGGCGCCGTGGCGATCAGGTCGAGCCCGAACTCCCGCTCCAGCCGCTCCCGGATCACCTCCAGGTGCAGCAGGCCGAGGAAGCCGACGCGGAAACCGAAGCCCAGCGCGGCCGAGGTCTCCGGCTCGTACGTCAGCGCCGCGTCGTTGAGCAGCAGCTTGTCGAGGGCGTCGCGCAGCTCCGGGTAGTCGGAGCCGTCCATCGGGTACAGGCCGGAGAACACCATCGGCTTCGGGTCCTTGTACCCGGCCAGCGGCTCCTCGGCGCCCTTGGACAGCGCGGTGACGGTGTCGCCGACCTTGGACTGGCGGACGTCCTTCACACCGGTGATCAGATAGCCGACCTCGCCGACGGCGAGCCCGTCGGCCGCCGTCATCTCCGGCGAGTTGGTGCCGATCTCCAGCAGCTCGTGGGTGGCGCCGGTGGACATCATCCGGATCCGCTCACGCTTGTTGAGCTTGCCGTCCACGACCTTCACGTACGTGACGACGCCGCGGTACGCGTCGTACACCGAGTCGAAGATCATCGCGCGCGCCGGCGCTTCCTGGACGCCGACCGGCGACGGGACCTGCCGCACGACCTCGTCCAGCAGCGTGTCCACGCCCTCGCCGGTCTTGGCCGAGACCTTCAGCACGTCCTCCGGCTCGCAGCCGATGAGGTGCGCGAGCTCGGCGGCGAACTTCTCGGGCTGCGCGGCGGGCAGGTCGATCTTGTTCAGCACCGGGATGATCTGGAGGTCGTGCTCCATCGCCAGGTACAGGTTGGCGAGCGTCTGCGCCTCGATGCCCTGCGCCGCGTCGACCAGCAGGATGCAGCCCTCGCAGGCCGCGAGGGACCGGGAGACCTCGTAGGTGAAGTCGACGTGGCCCGGGGTGTCGATCATGTTGAGGACGTGCGGGGACTTCCGGTCCTCGGCCGGTGCCCAGGGCATGCGCACGGCCTGGGACTTGATCGTGATGCCCCTCTCCCGCTCGATGTCCATGCGGTCGAGGTACTGGGCGCGCATCTGCCGGTCCTCGACGATGCCGGTCAGCTGAAGCATCCGGTCGGCGAGCGTCGACTTGCCGTGGTCGATGTGCGCGATGATGCAGAAGTTACGGATCAGCGCCGGGTCGGTACGGCTCGGCTCCGGCACGTTCGAGGGGGTCGCGGGCACGCAGGGTCCTGTCGGGTCTGTCGGATGGAAGCTCTCGGTCGATCTGGTACCCCATGGTCCCATGAGCCCGGGCCAGGACCGGATCGGGAGGGGCCGCCGGGACGCGATTGGGAGGGCGTCGAGCCCCGCTGGTAGGCTGGCTCACTGTGCCTGATGCACCTGCGCCCGCCGGAGCGCGGCCCCCTTCACCGGGTCCCCCTCCCGCAGCGGCCGTACGGAGCGGCTCGGGCACGGAACGGAAAATCATCGAACCGTAAAGGCTCTTTCGTGGCGAACATCAAGTCCCAGATGAAGCGGATCAAGACCAACGAGAAGGCGCGCCAGCGCAACAAGGCGGTCAAGTCCGACCTCAAGACCGCGATCCGTCGCGCCCGCGAGGCCGTGGCCGCCGGTGACGCCGCCAAGGCCGTCGAGGCCCAGCGCGTCGCCGCCCAGAAGCTGGACAAGGCCGTCAGCAAGGGTGTTCTGCACAAGAACAACGCGGCCAACAAGAAGGCTGCCCTCGCGCAGAAGGTCGCCTCCGTCCAGGGCTGACGCTCCGCTTCACAGCCGGTACACCCGCAGCGGGCCCTCTCTCTCCGCTGACGTACCGGCCGAGTGACACCACGCGTTGTACGCGTTGATGCGCCGCACGCGGCCTGCGTTCGCCACGCGGGTGCGGCGCGAGTGACCGCCTCGCGGTCATGGACCACCAGCGGCCCCGTCACACACTTCCCCAGGTGTGACGGGGCCGCTGCCGTTTTGAGGGTCAGTACGCGGTGCGGGAGCGGGCCGCGCGGGAGATGGTGATGACGGCCTGCTCCAGCGCGTACTCCGGATCGTCCCCGCCGCCCTTGACGGCGGCGTCGGCCTCGGCGACGGCGCGGAGCGCGGCCGCGACGCCGTCCGCCGACCAGCCGCGCATCTGGCGCCGCACCCGGTCGATCTTCCAGGGCGGCATGCCGAGTTCCCGCGCGAGGTCGCCGGGGCGCATGCCGCCCGGCGCGGAGGCGAGCTTGCCGATCGCGCGGACACCCTGCGAGAGCGCGCTCGTGACGAGGACCGGCGCGACGCCGGTGGCCAGCGCCCAGCGGAGCGTCTCCAGCGCCTCGGCCGCGCGGCCCTCGACCGCGCAGTCCGCGACCGTGAAGCTGGACGCCTCGGCGCGGCCCGTGTAGTAGCGGGCGACGACGGACTCGTCGACCGTGCCCTCGATGTCGGCCGTCAACTGCTTGCAGGCGGAGGCCAGCTCGCGCAGATCGCTGCCGATCGCGTCCACCAGGGCCTGGCACGCCTCCGGCGTCGCCTTGCGGCCCAGGGTGCGGAACTCGCCGCGCACGAAGGCGAGACGGTCCGCCGGCTTGGTCATCTTCGGGCAGTCGACCTCGCGGGCGCCGGACTTGCGGGCCGCGTCCAGCAGGCCCTTGCCCTTGGCGCCGCCGGCGTGCAGCAGGACGAGGGTGATCTCCTCGGCCGGGTCGGCGAAGTACGCCTTGACGTCCTTGACGCTGTCCGCCGAGAGATCCTGCGCGTTCCGCACGACGACGACCTTGCGCTCCGCGAAGAGCGAGGGGCTGGTCAACTCCGCGAGGGTGCCCGGCTGGAGATCACTGGAGGCGAGATCGCGGACGTCCGTCTCCGGGTCGGCCGCGCGGGCCGCGGCCACGACCTCCTGCACGGCCCGCTCCAGCAGCAGCTCCTCCTGCCCCACGGCGAGGGTGAAGGGCGCCAGCGGGTCGCCCGCGGAATTCTCGGATGTCTTCTTACGCGTACCGGCCATCGCTCACCAGCATCCCATGTGCCGCCGACAGTCCCGCACGGAGACAATGGCGGGGTGAGCGAGACGAACCATCCGACCGCGGCCGGCCAGACGCCCGGCCCCCTTGTCCTGGTACTCCCCGACCGCGAGGCCGCCGAGGAGGTCGCCGAGGAGCTGGCCGAGACCTACGCCCTGGCGCGGGAACCGCAGCTGGTGCGCGAGGCGCTGGCCGGTGAGGACGACGCCGAGGACGCGCAGTGGCTGGTGGTGCTGGAGGACCCGGCGCTGCCCGGCGACGAGGCCACGGCGGCGGCGCTGGACTCCCTCGCCGCCGAGCACGAGGGCTGGCTGGAACGCTCCTGAACCGGACGCGGCGGCCGCCGACGCGCCTGCCCCGCACGGCTGTTGAGCGGGCGGGGGCCGTACCGCCGCGGAACCGGGCGGTATCGCTTCAGGACTAAGATTTCCGTGACCGTCGACGTACGAACGGCGGGGGCCGCCGTGTGCGGCGCACCGTTCGCAGGGAGGAACGCCGTCATGCCCCAGAAGCGCACCCCGGCAGCGCGCCGCGATGCCGTCACGTCCATCGTCGAGGACTGGCGGAGGGAACGCCCGGAGCTGGACACCTCCCCGCTGGAGGTCTTCGCGCGGCTGCACCGGACGTTCCTGCGCTACCAGTCGCAGATATCCCGGCCGCTGGAGAGCTACGGCATCTCGATGGCCGGGTTCGACGTGCTGACCGCGCTGCGCCGGGCCGGCGCCCCGTACCGGCGGACGGCGGGTGAGCTGGCGGACTCCGGGCTGATCTCCTCGGCCGGGGTGACGCTCCGCATCGACCGGCTGGAGAAGGACGGCCTGATCGTGCGCGAGCGCGGGCCGGAGGACCGGCGGGTGGTGCACTCCCGGCTGAGCGAGGAAGGGCTCCAGCGGATCGACGAGCTCTTCGCCGAACACCTGGAGAACGAGCGGCGGATGCTGAGCGGGCTCAGCCCCGCCGAGTGCCGCCAGCTGGCCCGGCTGCTGGCCAAGCTGGAACGCTCGGTGGAGGCGGCCGAGCAGGAGGACGCCAAGGAGGACGCCGAAGCGGAGAGCGGGGCCGGCGGCGCGGACTGATCCGCGCCGCCGCTCCCTCCCCCGTGCGGGCGTCAGGCGTGCAGGGCCGCGGCCTGGCGTTCCGCCTCGGCCCGGTAGAGCCGCCGCAGCCGGACGACGCCCAGGTCGTGCTGGTACAGGTTCTCCGCCTGGTCGGCGTCGCGGGGCATGCCCTCCAGCATCACGCGGTCCTGCTCCAGCACTGCCCAGTGCCGTTTCTCGATCAGCGTCCGGTAGAGGAAGCGCCAGCTGTCCCGCTCCCAGCCCTGCACCCGGCGGTAGCGCCAGAAGAAGACGCCGCTGCGCTCCGCGTCGACGGGGCAGACCATCCCGACGATGCCGAACGGACCGCCGGGCCCGGCCGACGGCGGGTACGGGATGGACAGGTCGACCCAGTCCACGCCGGTGCGGCACAGCTCGACCCAGTCGAAGTTCACCCCGCGCTGGTCGGTCTTCTCGAAGAAGTAGCCGCGCTCCGTCTCCCGGATGCGGAACTTGGCGGTGGTGTCCCCGTCGTACATGGTGTGCGACTCGTGGTGCAGGAAGGCGCCGTGCATGGGGTCCAGCAGGTTCTCCATGCCGTACCGCCAGGGCGCCTGCCACTCCGCGTAGCACAGGAACGCGTCCACGTCCGGGTCGGTGAGCGGCTCGGGGAGCGTCAACTCGCAGGGCTCCGGGTGCTGTTCGTCGCCGAAATAGGCGAGGATCGCGCCAGAGACCTCGCGCACGGGGAGGCTGCTGACGAGCCGCTTGCCCTCCAGGTTGCAGCCCGGCAGGCCCGGGACGGAGGTGACGGTTCCGCCACCGTCGACCTCGACCCCGTGGTACCAGCAGGCGATCCGGTCGCCCAGGTGCTTGCCCAGCGACAGGGGCGCGCCGCGGTGCGGGCAGCGGTCGGCGAGCATGTGCAGGGTGCCGTCGGCGCGGCGGAACAGCAGCCACTGCTCGCCGAGCGCCATCACCTTGCGCATGCCGCCGGGGGCGACGAAGTGCGAGGGGACGACGGGGTGCCACTGGTTGCGCAGGCCGGTGGCGTAGAGGTGCGCCGCGTGCTCGGCGACGGTGGTCGTCGTGGTGGTGGTCACTGGTCTCACGCTCCCAGGCGGTGCATCTCGTCGCGGAACGACTCTTCGGTCCAGGGCTGCCCGTCGGGGGCGTGCACCTGGCGGGAGTTGAGCCCGGCCACGACGGCGGCCAGGTCGTGCCCCTCCTGGGTGAACACCTCCTCCAGGGTGGCGGCGAGCTTGTACTCGTACGCCGTCGGCTCGTGGGTGCGGGACTGGTGCACCTCGAGGTACGGCTGCTGCTGCGTCATGGCGGCTCCAGGTGGATCAGCGGTGGTTGCGGGCCCGAGGGGGCGTGCTCACAGGTCGAGGACGAGACGCTTCGAGGAACAGCGCGAGACGCAGACCATCATCGTGGCGTTCTGCGCGTGTTCGGCCTCGCTGAGCACGAAGTCCCGGTGCTCCGGCGTGCCTTCGAGGACGCGGGTCTCGCAGGTGCCGCAGATCCCGTCCCGGCAGGAGCTGGGCACCTGGATGCCGGCGCCGTCCAGCGCGTCGATGACGCTGGTGCCGGCGTCCACCAGGACGGTGCTGCCCGAGCGGCGGCACTCGACCTCGAACGCCGTGTCGTCACCGGCGCGTTCGACCACGGGCGCGGCGAACCGTTCGACGTGCAGCCGCTCGCCGAGGCCGAGCTCGGCGCAGCGCTCCTCCACGGCGGCGAGCAGCGGCTCGGGGCCGCAGCAGTAGACGTGGGTGCCGGCGTCCAGCCCCGACAGCGCGTCGTCCAGGTCGATGTGCCCGAGGCGGTCCTGCGGGTGCAGCACCACCTCGCCGGAGGCGGCGCCCGACAGGCCGGTGAGCCCGGTGAGTTCGGCGAGTTCGGTGCCGAAGGCCATCGCGGCGCGGTGCCGGCCGCCGTGCACCAGCCGCCAGGGCATGCCCCGGCGGGCGGCCTCGCGGGCCATCGGCAGCAGCGGGGTGATGCCGATGCCGCCCGCGACGAACACATAGCCCTCGGCCTCGACCAGCCGGAACGCGTTGCGCGGGCCCTGCACGGTGACCCGTGCGCCGGGCCGCAGCGCGGTGTGCACGTACCGGGAACCGCCGCGCGAGGCGGGCTCGTTGAGGACGCCGACGCGGTAGCGGCCGCTGTCGGCCGGGTCGCCGCACAGCGAGTACTGCCGTACGTGGCCGCCGACGTGCAGATCGAGGTGGGCGCCCGGCTCCCAGGCGGGCAGCGGCTTGCCCTCCGGGTGCACCAGGTCGACGGAGAGGACGCCCTCGGCCTCCCAGGTCATCCGGTGGACGAGCAGGTCGAGGCGGGCCTCGGCCTCCGTGCCGTCACTCTCCGGCGCGGGCACGCGCGGGCTGGTGGTGCGGTGGTCGGTCATCGCGTCCTCCTCACTGGGCGGGCAGCTTGACGGGCGGGGTGAACGGGTTCTTCATCGGGCCGAGCGCGGCCAGGTCGACCTCGACCAGCGTCGGCCCGTCCGCGGCGCAGGCCCGGGCCAGCGCGGGCCCGGCCTCCTCCTCGGCGGCGACCCGCGCGTAGTCCAGTCCGCAGGCGCGGGCCAGCAGCGCGAAGTCCGGGGTGGCCAGGTCGACTCCGGAACGGCGCGCGAAGTGCGCGTCCTGGGTGTTGCGGAGGACGCCGTAGCCGCCGTCGTTGAAGACGACGAGGGTGAGGCGGGGCCGCTCCTGGGCGAGGGTGAGGAGTTCGCCGAGGTGCACGGCGAGCCCGCCGTCCCCGGCGAGCACGACGACCGGCTCCTCGGGACGGCCCAGCGCGGCGCCGATGCCCATGCCGAGCCCCTGGCCGATGCCGCCGCCGCGCGGGAAGACGTTGTCCCGCGGGTCGTACAGCTCCAGCAGCCGGTTGCCCCAGCTGCTCGACGGGATGGTGACGTCCCGGGCGACGACGGCCCGGCGCGGCAGCGCGGCCCGGATCGCGTCGCACACCGCGGCCTGCGGGCCGACGGACTCCCGCAGCCGCTCCCGCACTTCGGCCCGTACGGCGGTGACGCGCTCCGTCCAGCCCGGCTCGCAGGTGGCCGCTCCCGCTCCCCCGCTCTCCAGGCGGGTGAGGAGTTCACCGAGGACGGCGGGGGCGTGGCCGTGCAGGGTGTGCGCGGCGGGGTAGACGCGGCCGAGCGCGGCGGCGTCGATGTCGGTCTGGATGTGCGCGGCGGGGAGGGCCAGTTCGTAGTCGGCCGTCTCGTTCGAGCGGAAGTGGGTGCCGACCGACAGCAGGACGTCCGCCTCGGCCAGCAGCGCGCGGCCGCCCGGGCTGGTGGCGAAGTTGCCGACCACGCCGGGGTGGTCCTCGGGGACGCCGCCGCGGCCCGAGTTGCTGGTCAGCAGCCCGGCGCCGGTGCGCTCCAGCAGCGCGGCCAGCTCGCCGCGCGCCCGGTTGGCGCCGCCGCCCGCCCAGATCAGCGGGCGGCGCGCGGAGGCCAGGAGCGCGGCGGCGGCGTCGAGTTCGGCGCTCGCGGGGTGCGGGAGGGCCGGCTGCTCCGGCAGCGGCTCCCCGGCCGGCCGCTGGGCCGCGTACTGGAGGTCGACGGGCCACTCGACGCTGGCGGGGCCGCCCGGGTCGGTCAGCGCGTGCCGCGCCGCCTCGCGCAGCAGCCGGCCGGCGTCGCCGGCGCTGGTGACGGTCTCCGCGTAGGAGGAGACGGCGCGCAGCATGCCGAGCTGGTCCTTCGTCTCGTGGATGAAACCGCGCCCCCGGCCCAGGTGTTCGCTGTCGATCTGGCCGGTGACGTGCAGCACCGAACTGCCCGCGGCGAGCGACTCGATCAGCGAGCCCGCCGCGTTGCCCGCACCGGTGCCGGTGCTGGTCAGAGCGCAGCCGATGCCGCCCCGGGCGCGCCCGTAGGCGTCCGCCGCGTTGACGGCGCTCGCCTCGTGCCGCACGGGCACGAAACGCAGGTCGCGGTCGACGGCCTCGACCAGCGGCAGGTTGTGGACGCTGACGATGCCGAAGACGACGTCGACGCCGAGTTCACGGAGAACGGCGACGAGGAGGTCACCGCCGTTGGGCGGGGCGCCTGTCGGGGGCTGGGTCATGAGGTGAGCTCCGGTTCGGGCGGAAGAACGGATCGGGGAAGAGCGGGAGTCGCGCGCGGATCAGGCGATGCCGCGGCCGACTCCGCCGCAGACGTCGACGCTGGTGCCGGTGATGTAGGAGGCGCGGGGCGAGAGCAGCGTCGTCACGGCGTAGGCGACCTCCTCGGGGCGGCCCAGCCTGCCGAGCGCGATGCCCCGGTCGGCGGCGAGCTCCGCCTGCCACTCGGGGTAGCCGCGGGGCGCGTCGGACTCCTCGGCGTACCGCGTGTACCGGCGCTCCCACTGGCCCGTGTCGACCAGGCCGAGGCAGACGGAGTTGACGCGGATGCCGTCGGGGGCCAGCTCGTCGGCGAGGGACTTGGAGAGGTTGAGGATGCCGGCGCGGGCGGCGCTGGTGGTGATCAGCCGCGGCTCGGGCTGCTTGGCCAGCACCGCGTTGACGTTGACGACGGAAGCGGATTCTTCGGGGGTGGCCGCCGCGCGGAGCAGGGGAAGTGCGGCGCCGAGCGGGTTGAGGACCCCGGCGAACTTCAGCTCCAGCTCGTCGCGCCAGTCCTCGGGCACCGTCTCGGGGTAGCGCTTCATCCGGGACTGGCCCGCGTTGTTGACCAGCCCGTCCAGCCGCCCGAAACGCTCGCCGGCCCGCCGCACGAACGCACCCACCGCCGCCGCGTCCCGCACATCGCACACCCCCGTCAGCAGCCGGTCCTCGCCGGCGCCGAGCCGCTTCGCGGCGGCCGCGAGCCGGTCGGCGTCGCGGCCGCAGGTGGCGACCTTGGCGCCCTCGTCGAGGAGCAGCCGGACCGTGGCCAGGCCGACGCCCGAGCTGCCGCCGGTGACGAGTACGGTGCGGTCGGCCAGGCCGAGGTCCATGGGAACTCCTGAGTGAGACACGTGCGGGATACGGGGGTGTGCGGTGGGCGGGCGGACGGTCAGTGCATCGTGAACCCGCCGTTGACGGCGATCACTTGGCCCGTGACGTAGCGGGACTCCTCGCTCAGCAGGTAGGCGATGATCCCCGTCAGGTCGTCGGGCCGCTGGGGGCGGGAGATGGCCCGGTTCAGCCGGTACAGCTCGTGCCGTTCGGCCGGGACGCGCTCGGTGGACTCGCCCTCGGTGATGCCGGGCGCCACCGCGTTGACCGTCACCCCGTGGTCGCCGGTCTCCCGGGCCATCGCCCTGGTCAGCGCGATGACGGCGCCCTTCGAGGCGATGTAGTGGGCCAGCCGCGGGGAACCGTAGAGCGCCGCGTCCGAGGCGAGGTTGACGACGCGCCCGCCGCCGGAGGCGATGAGCTGCGGCAGCAGGGCCCGCGCCACGAGCCACGGCCCGCGCGCGTTGACCGCCATGATGCGGTCCCACTCCGCGACGTCGATCTCGTGGAACTCCTTGCCGCCCACCGCGTCCGCCAGCCCCGCGTTGTTGACCAGCCCGTGCAGCGGGCCGAGCGCGGCCACCTCACGGGCCATGGCGGTCACGGAACCGGGGTCGGCGACGTCGGCGCGTACCGCGTGCGCGTCGAGGCCCTCGGCGCGCAGCCCGGCCGCGGCCTTCTCCCCGCGCTCGGCGTCCAGTTCGGCCACGACCACGCGGTAGCCGTCCTCCCCGGCCCGGCGGGCCGTGGCCAGTCCGAGGCCACGGCCGGCGCCGGTGACGACGACGGTGCGCGTCCCGGCTGCCGTGCTGCCGCGGGGCGCCATCAGTCGCGGGTCACGCCGTGCATCGGCGAGTGCTCGGGGTAGGTGGGGACCTGCGGCTTCTGCGTGCCGATGACGACGCAGAACAGGGCGTCCGTGTCGCCCTCGTTCTTCAGGCTGCGGGCCACACCGGCCGGGACCACGATCATGTCGCGGTAGCCCAGCGTCCGGTACTCGGCCTCCCCGTCACCCCGGTGGATGCCGACGCGGACCTCGCCCTCCAGGACGAAGAACGCCTCCTCGACGTCGTGGTGGGTGTGCTCGGGGCCCTCGGCGCCGGGCGGCAGCAGCATGTTGGAGAAGGTGAAGCCGCCCGAGGGCAGGACCCGGCTGTCGCCCTCGTGGTTGCCCGTCGCGCCGGAGCCGACGTAGCGGATCTGCGCGCGGCGGTACTGGTCACCGGCCTTGGCCTGGAAGGCGAGCGTGTCCCAGTCGGGCTTGCGGGAGTCCCTCGTCGCGATCAGCGAGTCGGTGTACGAGGCGAGGTCGCCGCCGTTGTCGTACTCGGTGGTGGTGAGAGGCATGCCAAACGCTCCTTCTCCGGGACGGGGCCCGGGAGTTGGGGATCGGGGGGTTGCTGGGGTGTGCGGCCCGCTACTCCGGGATGCGGGCCGTGATGCGCAGGTGGGACAGCACCCACGCGTTGAAGGCCGCGGGCCGCTCCTGGTTCGCGAGGTGACCGGCGCCGTTGACGATCACGAACACGGACTTGTGGAGCGGGCCCGCGAGCGACTGGCTCGCCTCGACGCCCGTCACGGTGTCCCGGTCACCACAGAGCACGAGCGTCGGCGCGGTGACGGACGGCAGTTCGGGTCCGAGGTCGGTGTCCGCCATCGAGGCGGCCGCGTACCCGTACCCGGGCAGCCGTACCGAGTCCGCCATGGTGTCGGTGACCCGCCGGACCAGCTCCGGCGGCGCCTCCGGGGACACCAGCCGCGGACCGCGGCGTTCCGCGAACGCGCGCGGCCCCGACGCGGCCAGCTCGTCCGCGCGTTCCCGCATCGCGGCCGCCTTCGCCGCGTCCGTGCCCGAGCCGCGGCTGCTGTCGGCGACGACCAGGCCGTCGACCAGATCCGGGTGCCGGGCGGCGAGCCGGAGCGCGATCACGCCGCCCCAGGACACCCCGAGCACGTGCGCCCGGCCGCCGTGCGCCCGGATCAGCGCGGCCGCGGTGTCCGCGTAGCCGTCCAGGTCCAGCGGGGCCTCCGGGTCGGCGGACCGGCCGTATCCCGGCGCGTCCCAGGCGAGCAGGCGCACCCGCGCGGACAGCTCGGCGAACTGCGGCGCGAACGCCGCCGAGGACGAGCCGATGCCGTGCAGACAGAGCAGCAACGGGCCCTCGTCACCGGCCTGTTCGACGTGCAGCTTGCCGAGGTCGAACGGGGCGGCCGTCACAGGATCTGCCCCGTCCGCCCCGCGAGGGCGCCGAGGCTGCGGAGCACCGCGTACGGGACGACCTGGCTCGTCGCCGGGTTCGCCGCGTCCGGCAGGTGCCGCACCTCGAAGCGGTACGCGCCGTGCGCGCCGGACGCCTCGACGGCGTGCCGGGTGTGCGTGGCGTCCGGGTCGGCGACGACGCTGACCCGCACCAGATCCGGGTCACCCACCGCCAGCGCGACGGACGCCGCCACGTTCGTCGACCTCGGGAACCGGACGGGGACGTCCCGCGCGGTGCCGCTCATCACCTCCACAGGCCCGGTCGCCGTACGCATCCGGTGCAGCAACTCCTCGTCCATCCAGGGCTGTTCGAGGGTCGAGGGCAGCTTGGTGGTGGTCAGGCGGACCTCGGTGAGCGGGCCCAGCGCCGTCACGGCCTGCAACAGGTCGAGGCCGCCGACCGCGCCGCCCGTGAAGTAGACCCGGCCCGGGCCGGTCTCGCGGAGGGTGCGGGCGAGCGCGTCGTCGGTGAGGGCACCGGTCGAGGCGATCAGCAGATCGGTGCCGGAGCGGAGAATCCGCTCACCCCACTCGCGCACCACGCCCTGACCCGCGGCCTCCACCAGCAGATCGCAGCGCTCCAGCGCGTCCTCCAGGGCGAGCTGCGGCGCCGGGGTGCCGGTGCCCAGGTCGCGGTTCTCGACCACGCAGGCCAACTCGGCCCCGGGCACCCGCCCTTCGGCCACGGCCAGCCCGACGACGCGCCCGATGGCGCCCCAGCCGATCAGCCCGACCCGCCGGGGTGCGCGCTCCCGCGTACCGGCAACGGTCTCCGCGGTGACGGGTTCTGTCATGGTCCGGGCGGTCATCGTGCTGCCTCCTCGGGCTGCGGTTTCGTCGCCTGCACGGCTTCCTGCGGGGATGCGTCCGGGGCTCCGGCTGCCAGCGGGCCCGGGTCCGGTTCGCCCGCCATGTGGCAGCGGATGGTCTGCGAGGGCGGGCCCGCCGTCCCCCACAGGTCGGACAGCTCGGGAACACGGCGCCACACGCGGGCGATCCACTGGTCCTCGACGATCTGCGCGACCTCGGAGGTGTACTCGCACACCAGCCCCGCCGGGTCGGTGAAGTACGAGAAGGTGTTGTTGCCGGGCCCGTGCCTGCCGGGCCCCCACTGCGGGACGACGCCGTGGTGCCGGAGCCTGCCGAGCCCCCGCATGAAGTGGTCCACGGAGGTCATCTCGTACGCGACGTGGTTCAGCGAGGCCCACTCCGCCTGGTTGAAGGCGATGCAGTGGTGGTCGGCGTTGCAGCGCAGGAAGGCCATCTGGTGCTCGGACCAGTCGGAGACCCGCAGGCCCAGCACCTCGCAGTAGAAGGCCACCAGCGCGTCGATGTCGGTGGTGTTGAGGACGGCGTGCGTGACGCCCACGGGCACGGCCGCGTCCCGGCCGCGCGGCGGCACCGCCTCCACCTGGGCGCTCAGCTCGATCAGCCGGCCCTCGGGGTCGGTGAAGCGGAGCCCGTACCCGCCGCCGACCTGGTCCAGCGGGCCCGGCCCCGCGACGGGCTCGATGCCCCGCGCGAGCAGCGCCCCGGCCGCCTGGTCGATCTCCGCCGGGGTGCCGACGGCGAAGCTGATCCGGCCGAGCCCGTTCCGCTCGGCCCGGCTCAGGGACAGCACGTGGTGCTCCTCGCCCGTACCGCGCAACCAGCTGCCGTGCGTGTCCCGTTCGACGACTTCGAGGCCCCAGACCTCGGCGTAGAAGTCGGCCGCGCGGGTGAGTTCGGGGGTACGGAGTTCGACGGACCGCAGGGCGCGCAGCCGGGCCACGGGGCCCGCCTGGTGGTGCGGGGCGACGGCGTTCGTCGGCATCGGATGCTCCAGCTTCCTCGCTGCGTGGGCGGATGGGGTGGCCGGGGTTCCCCGGCGATCTCGTGCGTACGGTCCGGCGGGCGGGTCAGCCGGCCCAGGGCAGGGGGCTGTCGTCGGTGCCCCAGTAGAGGGACTTCTGGCGCTGGTAGCCGCGGATCGCGTCGCGCCCCTTCTCCCGGCCGAGGCCGCTGTCCTTCATCCCGCCGAAGGGCGTGGCGATGCTGAACTGCTTGTAGGTGTTGATCCAGACGGTGCCCGCCTCGACGCGGCGGGCGAACCGCCAGGCCCTGCGGTGGTCCCGGGTCCAGATCCCGCAGGCGAGCCCGTACACGCTGTCGTTGGCCTGGGCGACGAGATCGTCCTCGTCGTCGAAGGGCAGCGCGACGAGGACGGGGCCGAAGATCTCCTCGCGGCAGACGCGGGCCGAACCGGGCAGCCCGTCCAGGACGGTCGGCAGGTAGTACGCGCCGTCCCGGTACTCCTCGCCCTCCGGCGCCGCGCCGCCGCACCGCACCCGCGCGCCCTCGCTCCTGGCGAGGTCCACGTAGGCGGCGACCGCGTCCCGGTGGCGGTGGTGGACCAGCGGCGCGACCTGCGTGTGCGGGTCCGTCCCGGGGCCGATCCGCAGCTTGCGGGTACGGGCGACGAGTTCGCCGAGGAACTCCTCGTACCGGGAGCGCGCGACGAACAGGCGCGAGCCCGCGATGCAGGACTGGCCGCTGGAGGAGAAGATCCCGAACAGCACGCCGGCCAGGGCCTGTTCGACGTCGGCGTCCTCGAAGACGACGGTCGGCGACTTGCCGCCCAGCTCCAGCGAGACCGGCATGATCTTCTCCGCCGCGGCCCGGCCGATGGTCCGCCCGGTGGCGGTGCCGCCGGTGAACGTGACCTTGCCGACCCGCGGATGCCGCACGATCGCGTCCCCGACGACGGAGCCCGCGCCGGGCAGCACCGAGAGCAGCCCCGCCGGGAGCCCCGCCTCCGCGAGGGCCCGGCTCACCAGCCGGCCGAGCGCGAGCGCGACCAGCGGTGTCCACTCGGCGGGCTTGAGCAGGACGGCGTTGCCCGCGGCGAGGGCCGGCGCGATCTTCTGCGCGTCGCTGGCGATCGGCGAGTTCCAGGGCGTGATGGCCCCGACGACGCCGACGGGCTCGTACACGCTCATCGTCACGTACGCGCCCCGCGACGGGGTGACCGTCTCCTCCGCCGTCTCCAGCGCGGCGGCGGTGTACCGGAAGGTGCCCGCGGCGCTGTGCACGAGGGCGAGCGTCTCGGTGCGGCACTTGCCGGTGTCGGCGGTCTGGAGGGCCGACAGGTTCTCGGCTTCCGTCTCGATCAGTTCGGCGACGCGGTGGAGCAGCCGGGCCCGCCGGTGGGCGGGCAGTTCGCGCCAGGCCGGGTCGGCGGCGGCGCGGGAGGCGCGTTCGGCGGCCTCGTCGACCTCGTCGGCCGTGACGGCGTGAACGGTGGTCAGCGTATGGCCCGTCGCCGGGTCGACGGTGTCGGCCGCCGGGCCCGCCCCGCGCCGCCACTCACCCGCGATCAGCGCCTCGTCGAGGGGGAGTTGAAGCATCCGAGGACCTCCGTCCGGTTGCCGGCTTGAGCAAGTGGCAAAAATCTAAGGGCTTAAGTTTTTCTCCGCAAGACCCCTGGGCGAGGGAAGTGATCGGGGGTGAAAGCCGCGCGGGGGCACGGGGGTTGCGGGGATTCCCCGGCGGGACGGGGGCTCCGGATCCGGGACCTCGCGGGCCCGGGGCGGCCTCGGGCGCGGGCCCGTCGTCCGGTTCGCACGTACTTCCCGCGCGGCACCCCCGCGTGGAGTTCCTGCGCTCCACCTCTTGACGGGGACCACCCCGCAGTCGATAGAACTTAAGCGCTAAGACACTTGGCCCTTACGCACACTCCGGAGCCACCTCCCCCACGGTCCGCTCCACGCCCTCCCCTGCCCGCCCCGCGCGCCGCGGCACCCCGGGACGCCAACCGCCCGGGGCGGCCACGTTCAGCAAACCCGCACGTTCCGCAGCACCCCCTTCAGCACGAAATCGGCTTCGCCGTACCTACCGCCTCGCTCCGAGCGTTGCGCTTTCTGCGTTTTTCCCTCTCCCCCCTTCCCCCCCGGGGGCCCTCCCCCCTCCCCACCCGCCCCACTCCACCCACCCCCGACCTGCCCCGAACCCGCCCCGCGCCCGCCCGGCGTGGAGCCGGAGGACACCTGGATGACTGTCGACACCTCCCCGGGCCATGCCGCCCGGGCCGATATCGCCGCCAGATTCGAGCGGCTGCCGGTCTCCCGCTGGCATGTCACCGTGCGTCTCGTCGTCGGCGTCGTGACCTTCTTCGAAGCCTTCGACCAGCTCCTGATCGCCTACGCGCTGCCCGAACTGCGCCAGGAATGGCACCTGTCCGACACGGACACCACGACAGTCCTCACCATCGGCTCCCTCGGCATGCTCGTGGGCGCCCTCCTCTCCGGGCGGCTCGCCGACCGGATCGGCCGGGTCAAGGTCATCGCGCTGTGCGTGGGCATTTCCGGACTCTCCAGCCTCGCCCTCGCCGCCTGCGAAACCGTCACACCGTTCATGGCGCTGCGTTTCGTGCAGGGCCTGGCGATCGGCGGTGAAGTGCCCGTCGCCGCCACGTTCATCAGCGAGATCACCCGCAGCTTCAAACGCGGGCGCTTCGTCCTCCTCTACGAGCTCGTCTTCCCCGCCGGCCTCACCGTCGGGGCCGTCGTCGCGGCCTGGGTCGTGCCCGCGCTGGGCTGGCGCTGGATGTTCGTCATCGCCGCCGTGCCCGGCCTGCTGTGCTACCTCGTGCAGCGCACCGTCCCCGAGTCACCCCGCTGGCTCGCCGAACACGGCCGGGAGACGGAAGCCGCCGCCGTCATGGCCGACATCGAGGCCAAGGTCGAGCGCAGCACCGGCCGCCCCCTTCCCCCGGTGCCACCCCCTGCGGCACCGGCCACCCCGCACGTTCCCGAGCAGGCCCGCGACGAGTCGGCACCACCCAAGGCGTCCTCGCCGGCCACGGAGGCCGAACTGGCCGCCACCGGGCTGCGCGCCCTGTTCACCGGCCGCTACCGGCGGCGCACGCTGATGGTCTGCGCCCTGTGGTTCACCGGCTATTTCGTGAACTACGGCATCACCTCCTGGCTGCCGACCATCTACGAGAACCACTACAAGCTGTCCCTCTCCGACGCCCTGCTGTACTCGACCGTCACCTCCAGTGCCGGACTCGTCGGCTGCGTGATCGTCGCGCTGACGGTGGACCGGCTCGGGCGCCGCGCCACCGTGTCCGTCTTCCTCGGCGGCGCCGCCGCGATGCTGGTGACGCTGGCCCTCCTCGGCGCCAACACCCCCGTGCAGGTACTGGTGTGGAGCTCGCTGGCCGCCATGTTCAACTTCGGCGCCAACATCTGCCTGTACCTGTACACACCCGAGCTGTACCCCACCCGGAGCCGGGCGCTGGGCAGCAGCATCGGCGGTGCCCTGAACCGGCTCGGCATCATCCTCGGCCCCCTGTTCGTCGGCATGGTCTACGCGAGCGGCAGCATCCCGTGGGTCTTCGCGATGCTGAGCGGGGTCGCCCTGGCCGGCTCGGTGGTGGCCGCACTCTTCGCCGTGGAGACCGCGAACCGCCCGCTGGAGGAAATCTCCCCCTGAGCCGCACTCCCGGCCCGACCCTCCGGGCCGGCCGTCTCGCCCCCGACGACGTCCCGCGTTCCGCCACGACGGCGGCCGGGGCGTCGTCCGGTTCTCCCGGGCCGGAGGGGCGCGCCGCGCCGCGTCCCGGTACGACGGCGAGCGCGCCCTGCCGGTCCGTCCGTGCGACGGCGGCGCCCGCGTCGCGGAACGCCGTGACCGTGCGCGGGGCCGGGTGGCCGTACGGGTTGCCGGCGCCGGACGAGATCAGCGCGACCCGGGGCCGCAACTGCCGGAGCAGGCGCGGGTACTGGTACGCCGAGCCGTGGTGTGCGACCTTCAGTACGTCCACCCGCGGCAGCTCCGGGTACGCCGTCAACAGGCGGCGCTGCGACTCCGGTTCGAGGTCGCCGGGCAGGAACAGGCTCAGTCCCGAGCTGCGGACCAGGAGGGTCACGCTCGCGTCGTTCGCCCCGGACGGCGGGACCGGTGCGCCGTCCGGGGCCGGGGGCCACAGCACCTCCCAGGACAGTCCGCCGCTGCGCTGCCGCTCCCCCGCGACCGCTTCGGCCACCGGTACGCCGGCGGCCCGTGCGGTCCGGCGGACGAACTCCGCCTGCCCCGGCGGTTCGTCGAGCGTCGTCGTCCGTACCTCCGCGACCGTACGGCCCTTCAACACCCCTGGCAGGCCCGTCACATGGTCCGCGTGGAAGTGGGTGAGCACCAGCACCGGCACGGCGGTGACGCCCAGTCTCCGCAGGCACCCGTCCACGGCCTCCGGTTCCGGTCCCGCGTCGACGACGACCGCCTCGCCCTTGCGCCCGGTGGCCAGCACCGTCGCGTCCCCCTGGCCCACGTCGCAGACGACGGCCCGCCACCCGGCAGGCGGCCACCCCGTCAGCGGGCGTACCAGTGGCACGGGCCGCGCCAGTGCCACGAGCAGCAGCGAGGCGCACAGCGCGCACCACCACGGGTGGCACAGCAGGCGCACCCGTACGGCCAGGTACAGCGTGAGCGCGGTGAGCAGGGCGAGCAGCAGTGCCCCCGTCCAGCTCCCCGGCCAGGCGACCTCCGATCCGGGGAGGGCCGCGCCCGTGCGGGCGATGCCCGCGACGCCGCTGACCGGCCAACTCGCCAGCCGGGCAAGCCACTCGGCGGGCGCGGCGGCCAGCGGCGCGACGGCGAGCGCGGCGAAGCCGAGCACCGTCGCCGGGGCGACCACGAGTTCGGCGAGCAGGTTGCACGGGACGGCGACCAGGCTCACGTGTGCCGCGAGGACCGCGACCACCGGCGCGCACACCGCCTGCGCCGCGGCGGCCGCCGCCAGCAGTTCGGCGAGCCGCCCGGGCACGCCGCGGCGCCGCAGCGTACGGCTCCAGCGGGGAGCGAGCGTCAGCAGCGATCCGGTGGCGAGCACGGACAGCAGGAACCCGAAGTCGGCGGCGAGCCACGGGTCGTACAGGACGAGGGCGAGGACGGCCGCCGCCAGCGCGGGCAGCAGGGAACGCCGTCTCCCGGTGGCGATGGCGAGGACCGTGACCAGGCCGCAGGCGGCGGCCCGCAGCACGCTCGCGTCCGGGCGGCAGACCAGCACGAAGCCCAGCGTGAGCAGCGCGGCCAGCACGGCCGTGGTCCGCAGCGAGAGCCCCAGCCTGGGCGCGAGGCCGCGCCGTTCGACGAGCTGTGCCCTGCCGGGCGGGCCGATCAGCAGCACCAGCAGAATCATCAGGTTGGAGCCGCTGACGGCGAGCAGGTGCGTCATGTCGGTGGCCCGGAAGGCCGCTTCGAGGTCGGCGGGGACGCGGGAGGTGTCGCCGACGACGAGCCCGGGGAGCAGGCCGCGTTCGTCCCGGCCCAGCCCGTCGGACGCGTCCCGCAGCCCCGCGCGGAGTTTCCCCGCGGTCCGCTGCGCGGCGGACGGTTCCCGCACCAGGTGCGGGGCGCCCTCGCCGCGTACGCGGAGGAGCGCGGCGATGTCCCGTACGGGTCCCCCGCCTGCGGGCGGGGCCGGCTCGGCGCGGACGCGCAGCCGCGTGGACGGCAGCAGCCCCCGCCACGCCGCGGAGTCCCCCGTCTCCTGCCGGACGACCAGTACCGGGGTCCGCACACGGTGCGTGACGCGGCCCCCGCCTTCTCCCGGTCCGGTCACGCGCGTCGCCTCCGCGCGGAACATGACGGCCCCGGGCGTCTGTTGGGACCCGTGCACGGCGCCACGCGTACGGAACGGATCTCCGGTCACCGTCAGCTCGACCGTCACCGAAGCGCCCCGCGCGGCCAGCTCCGGGACCGGGCCACGGCGCACATCCGCCGCGTGCAGCCCCGCCGCCCCACCGGCGAAGGACCCCGCCAACAGCGCCGCCGCAGCGGTGACGGCCAACGGCCGCCGTCCCGACCGCCACCCGTGGCCGGCCCCTCGTACGAGGACGACCAGCACCGCAGCGGCCAACCCACAGCTCACGGAACCCGCGACCGCCACCCACCCCGACACGCACAGTCCCAGCGCCGCCGCGCCCCACGCGCTCAACGCCACGGCCACCAGCCGCAGATCGGACGGCCGTCCCGGCCCGCTGCCCGCACCGGTACGGCCCCACGGGCGTCGCTGCTTTCGGGGGCGGTTCGGGCGGGGGCTTGCTTGCGCGTCCGTTGATGCGGTCTCGCTCGGGCCGGGTGTTCTTGTCCCGGGGTTTCGCGACGGCTCCCGGGGGCTCAACCCTCCCTGGGTTCGGGCCAATTCCTGACTCCTCGCCGCCCCTCCCCTCTCGGGGCTTCCCACCTCTGCCCGGTTCCTGACGCGCCTCTGCCTCATCCCGTCCCGTCGGTTGTTCACGGGCGGACCACCGGCTGAAGGTCGGCGAACCGGCGCTCGCCGATCCCGTTCACGTCGCGCAGCTGATCGACCGAGCTGAACCCGCCGTTCTTGTCCCGGAACTCGGTGATCGCCCGCGCCAGTGCGGGCCCCACACCCGGCAGCGTCTCCAACTGCTCGGCCGTGGCCGTACTGAGGCTCACCGGAGCCCCACCGCCCGGGCCTGCCGTCCCACCCGCCCCTGCTGGCGGAGATCCGCCCGTGGACGTGGCCCCGGGGCCCGGGGCTGCCGGGACTCCCGCCAGGATCTGCTCACCGTCCGTCAACAGGCGTGCCCGGTTGAGCCCTTGGAGGTCGGTACCGGGACGGACGCCCCCGGCCTTCTTCAACGCGTCCGCGACCCGCGCCCCCGAGGGCAGCCGGTACACACCGGGCTTGCGCACCTTCCCCGCGACGTCCACCACGAGCCGCTTCCCGCCGCCCGCATCCGGCGGCCCCGCACGGGAGGGAGCAACAGGCCCACCGGACGACCGCCCGCCCGAGCCCGGCCGCGCGTCCGCCGCATCGGGCACGGGAGCGCGTACCGGCTGCGGACGGCCGGACCAGAAGTGCTGCACCGCCAGCCCGAGAGCGACCAGAAGCACGACGGACAGCGCCAGCACCGTACGCAGCTCCATCCCGCAACGCACCTGAACCCACAGCGGCAACCGCTCGCACAACGCAGCCCGCCACCGCGAACCCCTCGCACCGCCACGGGCCCGGCGGCCGTCCGCCTCCTCGCCCTCGACCGGCCCCGAAGCAACGGACGTCGGCCACGCGGACCCCTCCCCGTCGGGCACACTCCGCCCCTCAGCCCCCGGCCCCCACCGTTCAGCACGTCCCTCCGGAAACGCCTCCGCCACAGTCCGGCCGACGGGCCCTCTCCCCGCCTCACCCCCAGACGCCACCGGCTCGTCCCCGACGGCCGGCCCGGCCCCGGACCCCGCAGAAGCAGACCCGAGCTCCCGCGCCCAAGGCCGAACCCGCCGCGCACGGCTCCGCCGAACAGCAGCCCGGGCAACGGCGAGAGCCTCCTCGCGCCGCATCACCCCGCCCCGCTCAGCCCCATCACGCAGATCCCGGACCGCACCACCGGCACCGGACACCCCGCCCGCCCCGGGAACCAGCGCCGAGCCGGACCCAACCCCCGAACGAACAACACGAGTTGGCAAGCGGCCGGACCCCTCACCCGAAACAGCCCCAGCCCCGTCCCCCGAACCCGACGCAGGCCCAGCGGCCCCGAACCGTCCGTCCGCACCCACCGGCCGGAACAGCCCCGCGGCCCGCTCCGCAAGCCCCGGAACCACCACCCCCTCGACCACTCCCCCGGAAACCAAGCCGGAAGCCGACCGCGCGTCCCCCACCCCGTGCGACGAACCCACCGGCGCCCGAGCCCGCCCCCCGAACCGGAACGGCGAACCACCCCGCGACCGCCCCCGCACACGCGCCCGCCCCGCCCCCGCACCGGACTCACGCCCGAAGGCCGGCGCAGCCCCACGACGCCGCGACCGCACCCCGGACACCCGGCCCTTGGGCCGCGACGCGGAAACCCGGCGCCCGGAAGCCACACCGGGCCTGACACGAAGGGATCGGCTACTCATGCCCGCGACGCTAGAGCTCCCCGCCCGCGCTCAGGGATCTTGCTCAATATCCGTGGAAAACCGGAGAGTTGTGGAAAACCTGGCCACCTGCGCGAGTGAGCACACACCCACGCACCTCACCCCGAAGAGACCACAACCCCCAACAACCCCGGCCCCGTGTGCGCACCGATCACCGCGCCGACCTCGCTGACGTGCAGTTCACCCAGGGCGGGGACGCGGTCGCGTAGCCGGGTGGCCAGTTGCTCGGCGCGTTCGGGGGCGGCGAGGTGGTGGACGGCGAGGTCGACGGGGCCGTCGCCCGCGCGTTCCACCGCGATCTCCTCCAGGCGGGCGATGGCGCGGGAGGCGGTGCGGACCTTCTCCCGGAAGCCGATGGAGCCCTCGGAGAGTTCCAGCAGGGGTTTCACGGCGAGTGCCGAGCCGAGCAGTGCCTGGGCGGCCCCGATCCGGCCGCCGCGGCGCAGGTAGTCGAGGGTGTCGACGTAGAAGTAGGCGGCCGTGCCCTCGGCCCGTTTCTCGGCGGCGGAGACGGCGTCGTCCAGGGAGCCGCCCGCCTCGACGGCACCGGCGGCGGCCAGGGCGCAGAAGCCCAGCGCCATCGCCACCACTCCGGTGTCGACGACCCGTACGGGCACGGGCGCGTCCCGCGCGGCGAGCAGGGCCGCGTCGTAGGTGCCGGAGAACTCCGAGGAGAGGTGCAGGGAGACGATGCCGTCCGCGCCGGCTTCGGCCGCCGCCCGGTAGGTCTCGGCGAAGACCTCGGGGCTGGGCCGGGAGGTCGTGACGGCGCGCCGCTCGCGCAGCGCCTCGGCGAGGGAGCGGGCGGAGATCTCCGTGCCCTCCTCCAGTGCCTCGTCGCCGAGCACCACGGTCAGCGGGACGGCCCGGATTCTGTGCCGCTCCAGCTCCGCCTGGGGGAGGTAGGCCGTGGAGTCCGTGACGATCGCGACCTGCTGGGACGTGGAACCGGACGACGTGGTGCGCATGCTCAGGAGGCTACCGCCGTCCCGCGCCGTACTCATCGGACCGCCCGGCGGAGAGGGCCCGCGGGCTCAAGGCGCGTTCTGCGGGCGCTCCTTGTGCAGGTCGTGCCGCTGCCCGCCGGGCATCCACGACGCCTGCTCGCCCGTGCGTCCCTTCTCCAGCGCGGCCGGTCCGCCGGCGTCACCGGAGCCGCCCGAAGCGCCGTGCTGGTCCTGCCCGCCGGGAGCCGCCGTGCCCTCCCGTTCCCAGTGGCGCAGCGCGCCGGACTCGATCTCGATCTGGTCCCGCAGCGCGTCCAGGCTGTCCGCGCTGTTCCGGCGGGCCCGGTCCTGTGCGGCGAAGCGGAGCGAGTCGGCGGATTCCTTGATCCGCGCCACCCGCTCGCGCGCCTCCGGCAGCTGCTGCGCGACGCGTGCCTTGTCCGGCTCGCGTTCCATCAGCTGCCGCAGTTCGCCGTCGAGCTCGCGGGCGTGCTCGTGCAGCCGGTCCAGGAGGCCGAGGGATTCCTGGAGCGAGGGGTCGGTCGAGGCGCCGGCCTCCAGCGCACGCCGGGTGCTGTCGATGGAGGTGCGCAGCTCCAGCCGCGTCCGCGCCAGCTCGCCGACCGGGCCGGCCTGGAATCCGCGCGCGCGGAGACTGGTCTCCTCGACGGTCTGGCGCACCTCCGTGCCCGTGCGCTCCACGCCGCGCTTCACCGCGCGCACCGTCTTGACCGTGACGAAGGCGCCCACGCTCACGAACAGCACGAAGAACAGGGCCAGTACGCCGATGATGGCCTCTTCCACGGGCGCACTCCTAGGACGGTCCGACAGTTCCTCTTCGTCCACAGTAAACGGCGTGGCACGGCAGGTGGTTCCACAGCGTCCCGGAGACGTCCCCGACCCGTCCCCCACCGCACCCCGAAACACCCCGGAACGAAGCGGCCCCGCCCCGTCACCCGAGGGTTGACGGCGGCGGGGCCGCTTCCGGAACGCTCCGTTACGCGGGAACGATGTTGACCAGCTTCGGGGCCCGCACGATGACCTTGCGGACCTCGGCGCCGTTCAGCGCCTTGACGACGCCGGGCTCGGCCAGCGCCGCGGCCTCCAGGTCGGCGTCGGTCACCGAGGGCGACACCTCCAGCCGGGCCTTCACCTTGCCCTTGACCTGGACGACGCAGGTCACCGTCTCGTCCACCAGGTACGCCGGGTCGGCGACCGGGAACGCGTGGTGCACCAGGCTCTCCTCGTGGCCCAGCCGGTGCCACAGCTCCTCGGCGGTGTGCGGGGCCAGCGGCGCGATCAGCAGCAGCAGCTGCTCGGCCACCGGGCGGGGCACCTCGTCCAGCTTGGTGAGGTGGTTGTTCAGCTCGGTGATCTTCGCGATGGCGGTGTTGAAGCGCATCGCGGCCATGTCCTGGGTGACGCCGTCGATCGCCTTGTGCAGCGCACGCAGCGTCTCCTCGCCGGCCTCCGCCTCGACGACGGTGATCTCACCGGTGGCCTCGTCCACGACGTTCCGCCACAGCCGCTGCAGCAGCCGGTACTGGCCGACGACGGCGCGGGTGTCCCAGGGGCGGGAGACGTCCAGCGGGCCCATCGCCATCTCGTACAGGCGGAGGGTGTCGGCGCCGTACTCGGCGCAGATCTCGTCCGGGGTGACGGCGTTCCGCAGCGACTTGCCCATCTTGCCGAGCAGCCGCGTGACCTTCTCGCCGTTGTAGTAGTAGGCGCCGTCGCGCTCCTCCACCTCGGCTGCCGGGACGGCGATGCCGCGGGCGTCGCGGTAGACGAACGCCTGGATCATGCCCTGGTTGTACAGCTTGTGGAACGGCTCGCAGGAGCTGATGTGCCCCAGGTCGTGGAGGACCTTCGACCAGAAGCGCGCGTACAGCAGGTGCAGGACGGCGTGCTCGGCGCCGCCGACGTACAGGTCGACGCCGCCGCAGCGCTGGTCCTCGCGCGGGCCCATCCAGTACTGCTCGGCCTCCGGGTCGACCAGCCGCTCGCTGTTGTGCGGGTCCAGGTAGCGCAGCTCGTACCAGCACGAACCCGCCCAGTTGGGCATGGTGTTGGTCTCGCGGCGGAAGCGGCGCGGGCCCTTGCCGTCACCCAGGTCCAGCGTGACGTTGACCCACTCCTCGTTCCGCGACAGCGGCGTCTCGGGGCGGGAGTCGGCGTCGTCCGGGTCGAAGGTGCGGGGCGAGTAGTCCTCGACCTCGGGCAGCTCCAGCGGCAGCATCGACTCGGGCAGCGGGTGCGCGACGCCGTCCTCGTCGTACACGATCGGGAAGGGCTCGCCCCAGTAGCGCTGGCGGCTGAACAGCCAGTCGCGCAGCCGGTAGTTGACGGTGCCCTCGCCGATGCCGCGCTCGGCCAGCCAGTCCGTCATCCGCGCCTTGGCCGCGGTGACGTCCAGGCCGTCGAGCGAGATGGTGTCGTCCGAGGAGTTGGTGATCGTCGCCTCGTAGGAGACGAAGGCGTCGTCCCACTGACCCGGGTCGGTGCCGGAGATGCCCTCGGGGGCGCCGCCGGGGGCGGTGGCCGGGTCGACGACGCAGCGCATCGGCAGCTCGAAGGCGCGCGCGAAGGCGAAGTCCCGGTGGTCGTGCGCCGGGACGGCCATGATCGCGCCGGTGCCGTAGCCCATCAGCACGTAGTCGGCGATGAAGACCGGCACCGCGTCCCCGCTGACGGGGTTCGTCGCGTACGCGCCGGTGAACACGCCGGTCTTGTCCTTGGCCTCGGCCTGACGCTCGACGTCCGACTTCCCCGCGGCCTGCGCGCGGTACGCGGTGACCGCCTCGGACGGGGTGCCGTACCCGCCCGTCCACACCTCGTGGGTGCCCTCCGGCCAGGCGGCGGGCACGACCTCGTCGACCAGCGGGTGTTCGGGCGCCAGCACCATGTACGTGGCGCCGAACAGGGTGTCCTGGCGGGTGGTGAAGACCTCCACCTTCCGCTCGCCCAGCGGGAAGCGGATGCGGGCGCCCTCGCTGCGGCCGATCCAGTTGCGCTGCTGCAGCTTGATGGCCTCGGGCCAGTCGACCGCGTCCAGGTCCTCCAGCAGACGGTCGGCGTACGCCGTGATCCGCATGTTCCACTGGCGCAGTTCGGCCTTGAAGACGGGGAAGTTGCCGCGCTCGGAGCGGCCGTCCGCGGTGACCTCCTCGTTGGCCAGCACGGTGCCCAGGCCGGGGCTCCAGTTGACCGGCGCGTCCGAGGCGTACGCCAGGCGGTACTCCCCCAGCACCTCGGCCCGCTCGGCCTCGCTCAGTCCGGCCCAGGGGCCGAAGCCCTCGGGCGTCTCGCGGGTGCCGGCGGCGAACTGCTCGACCAGCTCACCGATCGGACGGGCGCGGCGCGCCTCGTCGTCGTACCAGGAGTTGAAGATCTGCAGGAAGATCCACTGGGTCCACTTGTAGTAGTCCGGGTCGATCGTCGCGAAGGAGCGGCGCTCGTCGTGGCCCAGGCCCAGCCTGCGCAGCTGGGCCTTCATCTGCGTGATGTTGGACTCGGTGGAGGTGCGCGGGTGGGTGCCCGTCTGCACGGCGTACTGCTCGGCGGGCAGGCCGAAGGCGTCGAAGCCCAGGGTGTGCAGGACGTTGTAGCCCTGCATGCGGTGGAAGCGGGCGAAGACGTCGGTGGCGATGTAGCCCAGCGGGTGGCCGACGTGCAGACCCGCACCGGAGGGGTACGGGAACATGTCCATCAGGAACTTCTTGGGCTTGGCGGCCTCCTCCGGGTCGCCGCCCAGTTCGCCGTCCCCGGGGTTCGGCGCCTCGTAGACGCCGTGCTTCTGCCAGAAATCCTGCCAGCGTGCCTCGATGTCGGCGGCCAGCGCCGCCGTGTAGCGATGGGGGGCCGCGGTCTCGGCGGCGGTCGTGGTCTCGCTCATCGTCCTCAAAGCTCCATCGGTCGTCTCTGCTCAGCACAAATGAAAAAGCCCCTCGCACAGGAGGGGACGCCGCGCTGATTCCGGGCGGGGCGGCGGGCTGTCCGGTCGGACACCGCCGCGTGGCCGGTTCTTGTCAGCGCGGCTCGCTAAGCAGAAGGCGTACGGCACGCATGGGCTCAGGGTACCGCAAGCCCCCGGGGGCCCCTTTGGGGGTTCCGGGGAGCGGACGGGAGGTGGGTTACAACGAAGAAGCGGGCCGCCCTTCCGGACGGCCCGCTTTTCTCACTGTGGAGCTAAGGAGAATCGAACTCCTGACCTCTTGCATGCCATGCAAGCGCTCTACCAACTGAGCTATAGCCCCGTGTTCTGGTCCGCCGGGGTTTTCCCCGCGGCGGCATCGCCAACATTACACGGACCATCCCCCGTTCTGCCAAATCCGTTCCCCGGCCCCCTCTTCCACGGCCTCCGACGCCCTTCCGCGCCTCCCGTGGCCACTGCCTGACCGGGGCCGGCGCCGGGTACTGTCGGCGGCCTGTGCCTGTCGACACCGACACTGGAGCCGCACGCCGTGAGCACGCTGCAGCAGGCCGCCGACGAACGGCCGTTCACGACCGTCAAGACGTATCTGCTGCGCCGCCCCACGCTCCTCGCCGCCGCCTGCTGTCTGCTGTCGTTCGCCGCGTTCTGGGCGGCGCAGCGTGCGGCCGGGGTCTCGATGATCGACCTCATGGTCTACCGCGCGGAGGGCGAGGCCGTGCGCGACGGCGAGGACCTGTACGCGATGCGGGCCACCGAGGCATCGCTGCCCACCACCTACCCGCCCTTCGCCGCGCTGCTGTTCCTGCCGCTGACGCTGATCGACGTGCCGGGCATGCGCACGGTGGCCACGCTCACGAACCTCGCGCTGCTCGCCGTCCTCGTCCACCTCGCCCTGCGGCTCACCGGCCGCCCGCTCCGCGCCCCGCGCCCCGCCGTCGCCCTGGCCCTGGCCGCGCTCGCCGTCTGGTGCGAGCCGGTGTGGACGACGCTGCGGTACGGGCAGATCAACCTGCTGCTCGCGGTGCTCGTCCTGTGGGACCTGACGCGGCGCCCCGGGCACCGCTGGGCGGGCGCCGGCACCGGCCTCGCCGCCGGCATCAAGCTCACGCCCGCGCTCTTCGCCGTCTTCCTGCTGGCGTACGGGCTGGCGCGGGGCCTGCTGCGGCTGCGGCGCGGCGGCCGGGCCGCGGACCTGTGGAACGCGCAGGTGCGCCAAGCGGCCCTCGCCACGGGCACGTTCCTCGGTACGGCACTGTTCGCGGCCGTCCTGCTGCCGCGCGATACGCGGACGTTCTGGACGGACGCGGTCTTCCGTTCGGACCGGGTCGGCGACGCCGTGATCACGGACAACCAGTCGCTGCGCGGCGTCCTCGCCCGGCTGCTGCACACCTCGGACCCCGGACTGCCGTGGCTCCTGCTCGCCCTCGCGGTCGCCGCGTTCGGGCTGGCCACGGCGGTGGCGGCGGCGCTCGCCGGGTCGCGCAGGCTGCCATACGCGCCCGCGTGGGCGGCGCTCGCGTGCGCCGTGACGGCGCTGCTCGTCAGCCCCGTCTCCTGGTCGCACCACTGGGTGTGGTGCGTGCCGCTGGTGGTGCTGCTCGGCGCCGAGGCGCTGCGGACGCGGCGGGCGGGGTCGTGGCTGGTCTGCGGCGGGACGGCGCTCGTGTTCTGCTCGTACGCCCTGTGGTGGGTGCCGCACGACCCGGATGCGGCCGTGCCGCCCGAACTGGGCCAGGGCGCGGGCCAGATGGCGCTCTCGGCCGGCTATCCGCTGGCCGCGCTCGGCTTCCTCGCCCTGGCCGCGCTGCGCTCCGCGCGCGCCCTGCGCAGACCCGCACCGTACGAACCGGAGGGCGCGGGCGCGGTGTTGGGCGGGCCGTACGCGGCGGAACGGGCAACTGTCCGGCCCCGGGGGCGGATCGGGCGCCGTCAGGCCGTGACGAAGGAGTAGAAGCGCTTGAGGGTGCAGTGCTCGTCGAGCAGCCGCCCGTAGATCGGTTCGCCGTCGAGTTCGCGGTACGTCTCGATGGGATCGCCTTTTATCACCAGCGCCCTGGCGCAGTCCTCGCACCAGTACTGGTAGGCGGAGTTGACGGGCTCCATGTCACGCACGACAGGCGTACCGCAACCGCACCAGTCGCACTTCCGGCTGTGGGCACCCATCAGTCATCAGCTCCAGCTGTGGCCGCAAGCCGTGCACACGTAGGAAACGCCTCCATTGTCGCCGAGCATTTGAGCGACGTTCGATGATCCGCAGGCCGGGCACTGCAACGCCCTCGGGGAAACGGGCCGGTTCCGGCGCCGTGGTGCGCTCCGCCCGGTCGGCTGCTCGTCCTCGCCGAGGACCCTGGTCGGCATCGCACACGCCCTCCCCTCGGACCGTCCCCCTTCCGGCCACCACGATTCTGCCACGTTCTTCCCTCTCCCAGGAGTCCCGGTCAGTGATCCGGGAGCGGACCCGCCGCCCCCGCCGACCGCGCGCACGCCCCTGCGGACCCCCGTTCCACCTGCGCGGATGTGCGTGTACCCGCGGGGGCTGCGGATACACGAAAAGACCCGCCCCCTCGTCGAGGGGGCGGGTCCGGGATGTGGAGCTAAGGAGAATCGAACTCCTGACCTCTTGCATGCCATGCAAGCGCTCTACCAACTGAGCTATAGCCCCGCCGTTCGCTGCGCTTCCCGCGCCGTGAACGAGTAGAACTCTAACCGGTGACCAGGCCGGATGGGAAATCCGGCCCCGGACTCCGCTCCCCGGGGCCCGGTGCCGGTCCTTCCCGCGTCAGTCGTCGTCGCCGAGGACGGGCTCGGGGAGGGTGCCCGCGTTGTGCTCCAACAGGCGCCAGCCCCTGGCGCCTTCGCCCAGCACGGACCAGCAGCAGTTGGACAGCCCGCCGAGGGACTCCCAGGTGGCCGGATCCAGCCCCAGCAGCCGCCCGATGGTGGTGCGGATCGTGCCGCCGTGGCTGACGACGACGAGGGTGCCACCGCGCGGCAGCTTCTCCACGTTCGCCTCGACGACGGGCGCCGCGCGGTCGGCGACCTCCGTCTCCAGCTCGCCGCCGCCGCGCCGTACCGGCTCGCCGCGCTTCCAGGCGCTGTACTGCTCGCCGTAGCGCTCCACGATCTCGTCGTGCGTGAGCCCCTGCCAGGCGCCGGCGTACGTCTCGCGCAGCGCCTCGTACGGGACGGCCTCCAGGCCGGTGAGCGCGGAGAGTTCGGCGGCGGTGGTGGCCGTGCGCTTGAGGTCGGAGGCGATGATCGCGTCCGGGCGCAGCGCGGCGAGCAGCCGGGCCGCGCGGCGGGCCTGGCCGACGCCGGTCTCGGTCAGCTCGATGTCCGTGGAGCCCTGGAAGCGGCGCTCCAGGTTCCAGGACGTCTGGCCGTGCCGCCACAGGACGATCCGGCGGTCGGTGCGGGCGGCTCCCGTGCTCGCGGGGGCCGGGGACTGTGCGGGGTCGGCGGGGCCTCCCGTCACCGGGCACCACCGCTCTCGCCCGGTCCGGCCAGGCCGGTCTGCTCGGCGTGCTCGGCCGCCTTGCCCGCCGTGGCCTTGGCGTCCTCGGGGAGGTCGATCTCCGGGCAGTCCTTCCACAGCCGCTCCAGGGCGTAGAACACCCGCTCCTCGCTGTGCTGGACGTGCACGACGACGTCGACGTAGTCCAGCAGCACCCAGCGGCCGTCGCGCTCGCCCTCGCGGCGCACCGGCTTGGCGCCGCGCTCCTTCAGCAGGCGCTCCTCGATCTCGTCGACGATGCCCTTGACCTGGCGGTCACTGGGCGCGGAGGCCAGCAGGAAGGCGTCGGTGATGGTGAGGACGTCGCTGACGTCGTAGGCGACGATGTCGTGCGCGAGCTTGTCGGCGGCCGCCTGGGCCGCGGTGGTGATGAGCTCGAGGGAACGGTCCGTAGCGGTCACAAGCCAAGCTTTCGGGTCAGGGGACACAGCGGTCAGGTGTGCGTATCGGATCCAGGATCTCACGCCCGACCGCCGCGCCTCACCCCTTGTAGTCGCTGCCCAGGACGACCGTCACGTCGGCGTTCGCGGCGCTCTCGCCCTCGCGTACGGCGCTCGCGGGAAGACCGAGGGTGGTGGCGACCTCGGCCGCCTTCGCCTTCTGCTTCGCGTCGCCGTACGTCACGACCGAGCGTGACCGTGCCGCTCCCGCGGGTGCCGCGTCGACGACGGTGTAGCCGCCGTTGACGAGCGCGGCCGAGGCGGTGTCGTCGGCGCCGCGCTGCCCGCTGGCGTTGCTGACCTTCACCCGCGGCGCCGAGCCGGGGTCGGAGTTCTTGACCGTGCCGCCGAGCACGTCCTTGACCAGGCCCTCGCTGGTGCCGCGGCTGAGGGTGCCGTTGGCGAGGACGGGCAGGGTGCGGGTGTCGTACGAGCCGTTCTTGGCCTGCTCGGCGAGCTTCGCCAGGGTGGCGCCCAGCTCGGACTCGGACAGGGACGGGTCGGGCACCTGGCCGAGCGACTGCACGGTGCGGGTCGCCGCGTCCGGGTCGCTGGACAGCTTCCGCAGGGTCTGCTGCATGACGTCGCCGAAGCGCTTGAGCTGAGGGGCCTGGGTCTCGCCCGGGGCGCGGTAGGTCGCGTAGGCGACGGCGGCGCGGCCGTCCAGCTCACGCGCGGGGCCGCGGCGCACCTGCGGCTTGTCGCCCTTCTTCTCCCCGGGGACGGTGACGTCCGCGTCGACGGTGACGGTGCCGACCAGTTCGACGAGGTTCTCCAGGTACGGGGTGTCCAGCCGCCAGGTGCCCTTGATGTCGGCGCCGAGGAGGCTGCCCAGGCCCTCGCGGGTGGGCGAGGCGCCCTCGTCCTCGACGGACCTGGCGAGCGTGGTCGCGCTGCCGTCCTCGCCGGTGAGGGCAAGGGAGTTGGGCAGCAGGACGGTGGTGCCGCGGCCCGCGCCCGCGTTGTCGACGAGCAGCGCGGTGGAGCTGCTGCCGTCCTCGGTGGAGCGCAGGTGGACGACGATGACGTCGCGCTGCTGGCCGGCGGCCGAGGTGCTGCCTCCGCTCTTGCCGCCGACGCCGGGGAGCTTGCCCGCGTACCAGGCCCAGCCGGTGCCGCCCAGTGCCGCGAGCACGAGGACGACGACGAGCGCGGTGATCCGGTTCCGGCCGCGGCGCTTGGCCTCCTCGCGGCGCTCGGTGCGGCTCTCGGTGAACTTCAGCCAGTCGATGACGTCCTCGGAGGAGTCGGCGGACTCCTCGACGAAGGCGAACTGCTCGGCGTCGTAGTCCACTTCATCTGCGCCGTCCGGACGCCCCCGCTCCGGGGGAGCCTCCTGCGCGCCGTCCGCCGGCCGCGGGTACCGCTCCTGCTCGGAGGGCTGCGCCTGGCGGGGAATCCACTCCTGCTGGACCTGCTGCGTCTGCTGGGCGTGCTGGGCG
Source organism: Streptomyces sp. HNM0574 (assembly GCF_012726235.1). Taxonomy (GTDB): domain Bacteria; phylum Actinomycetota; class Actinomycetes; order Streptomycetales; family Streptomycetaceae; genus Streptomyces. Next base: position 17,612 of record NZ_JAASAH010000010.1, on the reverse strand, counting down.
TGCTGCGGGGCCGACGTGCCGGACTCCTGCGGGCCGTACGGGTCCTGGACCGGGTACCCGCCCTGCGCCCCGTACGGATCGTGGCCGCCGTACGGGTCCTGGAGCGGGTGCGTGCCGTACGGGTCCTGGCCGCCGTAGCCGCCGTACTGGCCCTGCGGGGCGGGCTGTTCGGGCGCCGCGCCGCCCTGTGCCGGGTACGGATCGTGGCCCTGGCCGCCCTGCGCGGGCGGCTGTTCGTACACCGGCCGGCCGTACTCGTCGTAGCCGAGCAGCCGCGGCTGCTGCCCGTAGGGGTCGTATCCGTACTGTCCCGTCACACCGACGGCCCCGCTTCCTGGTCTCCCCGGTCCCGCCGCGCGCGCTCGCCCCGGTACAGCTGCTCGTCCGGCTCGCCGCGGTACAGCTGGCGCTTGTTGATGTACCGGACGACGCCGTCCGGTACGAGGTACCAGACCGGGTCGCCGCGCTCCACGCGGGACCGGCAGTCCGTCGAGGAGATGGCCAGGGCCGGGACCTCCACCAGGGAGACGCCGCCGTCGGGCAGGCCCGGGTCGGCCAGTGCGTGGCCGGGGCGGGTGACGCCGATGAAGTGGGCGAGGGAGAACAGTTCCTCGGCGTCCCGCCAGCCGAGGATCTGGCTCAGCGCGTCGGCGCCGGTGATGAAGAAGAGATCGGCCTCCGGATCGCTCGCGCGCAGGTCCCGGAGGGTGTCGATGGTGTAGGTCTTGCCGCCGCGGTCGATGTCGATGCGGCTGACCGAGAACTGGGGGTTGGAGGCGGTCGCGATGACCGTCATCAAATAGCGGTCCTCGGCGGGCGAGACCCGTTTGTGGGACTTCTGCCACGGCTGCCCGGTCGGCACGAACACCACCTCGTCGAGGTGGAACCGCGCGGCCACCTCACTGGCGGCGACGAGGTGACCGTGGTGGATGGGGTCGAAGGTCCCACCCATCACGCCGAGGCGCCGCTTGCCGGAGCCGGGCACTATCTGCTCTCCCATGCGTGCGGAGCCTATCCTCTGTGCCTCTCACCCATCACGCGGTGCGCGACGGCGGGAAGGACGGGACGCCGGGGCGCCGCCGCACCGCGTACGGACGGCGGGGGTCCCGGCGGGGTCAGCGGTCGCGGTTGAAGCGGGTCGTGATCCAGAGCAGCAGCATGAGGGCGGCCAGCGCGCCGATGCCCGTGATGTACGGCGTGTAGTTCGCGGACTCCTCGTGACCGCCCTCGGCACCGGAAGCGAGGGTGACGAGTGCGCTGTGTGCGGTGCTGGGCAGAGTCATCGTCGGCAGACCTATCCACGTGTGGGTCGGGCAGTTGGCTGTGCTGCGCACCCCGCTCACCGGACGCGGCGGGACGGGCCGTACGCGCGCGGTGGGACGCGAAGTGTGCAGGCACATCGTAAGCGTGGGCCGTGCGCGCGCTCACGCCGACTCAGCCTTCCCGGTGCCCGGACGCCGGGACGCGGCGCCGAACAGGCGTCCGGGCGGGGAGAGTCCGGGAACCGCCGCGCCGGTCTGCTCCGTCCCCAGTGCGAGACCGCTCCCGGGGCCCGGCCGAGGCCGCCGGGCCCGCACCGCGAACGTCTAGGCTGGAATGACGAGGCCGAAGGGCGACGAGGGGGAGAGCATGACCGACAGCACAGGCGGCACGGACGGCGAGGACCGGCTGCCCGGCCGCGACAGGCGCCGTTTCCCGGGGATCTCCTCCCGGACGTACGAACACCCGGCGGACCGTTCGGCGCTGGTGGCGCTGCGGAAGCTCAGCGGGTTCGACACCGTTTTCAAGGCACTGAGCGGGCTGCTGCCCGAGCGCAGCCTGCGGCTGCTGTTCCTGTCCGATTCAGTGCGGGTGAGCGACCAGCAGTTCACGCACCTCCATGCGATGCTGCGGGACGCCTGCTACATCCTGGACCTGGAAAAGGTCCCGCCGATGTACGTCAACCAGGACCCGCAGCCGAACGCGATGTGCATCGGGCTGGACGAGCCGATCATCGTGGTCACCACCGGGCTGGTCGAGCTGCTCGACGAGGAGGAGATGCGCGCGGTCATCGGCCACGAGGTCGGTCACGCGCTGTCCGGGCACGCGGTGTACCGCACGATCCTGCTGTTCCTCACCAACTTCGCGCAGAAGGTGGCCTGGATCCCGCTCGGGAACGTCGCGGTGATGGCGATCGTGACGGCGCTGCGCGAGTGGTTCCGCAAGTCCGAACTCTCCGCCGACCGCGCCGGGCTGCTCGTCGGCCAGGATCTGCGCGCCTCCATGCGCGGGCTGATGAAGCTCGCCGGCGGCAACCACCTGCACGAGATGAACGTCGACGCGTTCCTGGCGCAGGCCGAGGAGTACGAGGCGGGCGGCGACCTCCGGGACTCCGTGCTCAAGATCATGAACGTGCTGCCGCGCAGCCACCCGTTCACGACGGTCCGCGCCGCCGAGCTGAAGAAGTGGGCCGAGAGCCGCACCTACCAGCGCATCATGGACGGCCACTACGAGAAGCGGGAGGACGACAAGGAGACCTCCGTCGGCGACTCCTTCCGCGAATCGGCAGGGCACTACACGGAGTCCATGAAGAACAGCAAGGACCCGCTGGTCGGCCTGGTCCGCGACATCGCGGGCGGCGCGGGCGACCTCGGCGGCCGGCTGCGCGACACCTTCACCGGCCGCTCGGGTTCCGGCCGCAACGGCGGCGGCGAGGGCGACGGCGGGTCTACCGGGGAGGCCGGCCCAGGTCCGGCTGGGCGCTCGTAGCGAGCACCCCGCACATCGAGGCGGAGGACTGGCCCCGCGCGTAGGGGTCGGTCCCCGCCTGCCCGTCGTCCTTGGCCCGCTCCCCGGCGAGCAGCGGCCTGAGCACGTCGGAGGCGTTCGCCGAACAGGGCAGCGGGCCGGCCCGCATCGCGACCTGTTCCAGGCCGAGTTGCTGGTGCCGCAGGTCCTCGTGGTCCAGGCGGAAGCGCACCTCGCGCCGGACGGTGAACAGCGAGGAGTCCCCCCGCTTGCCGTCCTCGGCCTTCTCGCCGTCCTTGTGGGAACCGGCCGGGCGTACCGCGTAGACGAACACGTGGTCCGCGGTGACCTCCAGGGCGTTGCCCGCCACCTCGCGCACGCTGAGGGTGCCGTTGACCCGCACCCGCGGGTCCGCCAGCGTCACCTGGCGCGGGTCGAAGCGGATCATCCAGCCGGTGGCCGCCTGCCTGCCGTTCTCCCGCGGGGCCTCCATGCTCCGGTCGAACTGCTCCTGCTGCTCCGGGTCGACGAGCACCCGGACCGGCCGGACGGCGCCGCCCTTGAGCACGTTCGGGTCGACGGAGCTCCCGACGACGTACTCCTTCGCCAGCGTCAGCGCCGAGAGGACCTGGCTGGTGGAGAAGTGCGCGGTGCGCCGTGCGGGCGGCAGGGTCACGCCCTCCGCGCCGGTGCGGAACTGCGCGGCCGGGCTGTGCGCGTACAGCTCCCCCGGCTGCCCTCCGGGTACGGCGTCGCGCGGGGCGAGCGGCAGCAGCGTGATCCGCAGCGGCTGGACGGGCGCCTTCGGCGGGCCCTGGTACGGGTTGCGGATGCCCATGTAGATCGCGGTGCCGAAGGCGAGCGCGATCAGCAGCACCAGCACGATGCCCTGCTTGGAGGCGGTCAGCCCGCCCTTCGTCCCGCCGTGGCCCGGGTACGGCCCGGTGGCCGTGCCGGACGCGTCGAAGCCGGCCGCCGCCGGGCCGGGATCGCCGAAGAAGGCGTCACCGCGCTCGGCGCCGTACGGGCCGTCGTGCTGCGCGCCGCGCGGCCGGACGGCCGTGTGCCCCTCGTCCTCGATCCGCTCCTGCGCGCTGTACTCCTGGATGCGCGCGGCCTCGACGAACGCCTCGTCGAAGACCGTCGGACGGTACTCGCCGGGGAAGTCGTCGTCGCCCCCGGGCGCACCGGGCGCTCCCTCGGGAGGATCTCCTCGACCAGCCATAGGAACAGAGTAGGACCGCCCGCCCGGAGGTGAACGCCCCGGTGCGTGACAAGTGCGTATCTCTCGGGACACACGCGCACCACAGCGCCGTCACCGCCTCTGCGGACGCTTCAGCCGCGGCCGCTTCCGGCCGGTGCGGCCGGGGCGCCGGGCACGTGCGCCACCGCCTCGTCCCCCTCGGACGGGGCCGTCGGATAGGGGGCCTCGGTGACGACCGGGGAGACCAGCTCGCCGGAGGGCGGGCCCGCCGGGAGGTCCCCCTCCGCGCCCGTGCCCTGCGAGGCGTCGGTGTCGGCCGTCGACGGCGGCGGGGCCGGGTCCTGGCGCTGGCCCGCGCCGCCCCGGTAGACGGCGCCGAGCGCGAGCGCGACCATCCCGATGCCCATCACGACGGCGAGCACCCAGGCGACCGGCCGCTGCCAGCGCACGGAAGCACCACGCGGCGGCGCCGCGCCCTCGCGCGCCCCGAACCGCCTGCCCCGGCGCGGGGCGGACGGCCGGTGGCCCCGGCGGCGCTGCCCGTACCGGTGGTCGGCGCCGTGCTCGGCGTCCCCGGCGTCCGCCAGGCCGTCGCGCCCGTACAGCTCGTTGCCGTGGCCGCCGTAGCGGCCGTGGCCGCTGGGGTGCCCGGCCGCGTACGGGAGCCCGGCGCCGGCCGACGGCGGTCCGGGACGCGCGGGCGGGAAGGGGCGGCCGAAGGCCGGGTCCCCGGTGGGGCCCAGCATGTCCGGCGGGCCGAACGGGCCCGAGGGGCCGAAGGTGCCGTAGCCGTGCGGGTATCCGCGCGGATCGCCGCCGCCGTCCAGGCCGGGGTACCTGCGGCGGTAGTCGCGGTACTCCCAGAACTCGCCGTCGTCCTCGCCGTCGCGGAGCTCCGGCCCGTCGAAGAAGCCGTCGTCCTCGTGCAGGCCGTCGGCATGCAGGACGTCCTCGGGGTCGTCCTCGTCGAACTCATCGTCGGAATCCGGGTGTTCGCGACGGCCGTGGCCCTCGTCGGGCCGACGGCGTTCCGCCTCGGCGCGGGACTGCGCCGCGGCCGCCGTCCGTTCGGCCGCCGTCGGTTCGTGCACCACGGCGGCACGGACGAAGTCCTCGTCGAACACCACGGAGGCGAACGCGTCGTCCGCGCCCGTGTGATGGCTGTACTCGGGCTCCTCGCCGTCCGGGAACGGCTGGCCCCCCACGTCGTCCGGCACGTGGCCCAGCCTAGTGGGGGGCTTCCGGTTTGGGCAGGGACTGCGGGGATTCAGCCGCGGGTGTGACCGTCACCGGTGACGACGTACTTGGTGGACGTCAGTTCCGGCAGGCCCATCGGGCCGCGGGCGTGCAGTTTCTGGGTGGAGATGCCGATCTCGGCGCCGAAGCCGAACTGCCCGCCGTCGGTGAAGCGGGTGGAAGCGTTGACCATCACGGCCGTCGAGTCGACGAGGGAGGTGAAACGCCGCGTCGCGGAGGCGTCGGCGCTGACGATCGCCTCGGTGTGCCCCGAGGTCCAGGTGCGGATGTGGGACACGGCCGCGTCCAGCGAGGGGACGACGGCGGCGGCGATGTCGTAGCTGAGGTACTCGGTGCCCCAGTCCTCCTCCGTCGCCGGGACGACGGCGGCGCCCTCGGCGCCCGCGTGCCGCTGCCAGGCCGCGTCGCCGTGCACGGTGACCCCGGCCGCGCCGAGCGCCGCCAGGGCGCGCGGGATGAACGCGTCGGCGACGGCCTCGTGCACCAGCACCGTCTCGGCCGAGTTGCACACGCTGGGCCTGCTCGCCTTGGCGTCGACGAGGATGTTCACGGCCGTCTCGACGTCGGCCGCGGCGTCCACGTACACGTGGCAGTTGCCGACGCCGGTCTCGATCACCGGGACGGTGGACTCCTCGACCACCGTCCTGATCAGCGAGGCGCCGCCGCGCGGGATGAGGACGTCGACGAGGCCGCGGGCCCGCATCAGCTCCTTCACGCTGTCCCGGCTCTCGCCGGGGACGAGCTGCACGGCGTCGGCGGGCAGCCCGGCACCGGCGACGGCGTCCCGCAGCACGGCGACGAGCGCGGTGTTGGAGGCGTAGGCGGAGGAGGAGCCGCGCAGCAGCACCGCGTTCCCCGACTTGAGGCAGAGCGCCGCGGCGTCGACGGTGACGTTCGGCCGGGCCTCGTAGATGATGCCGACGACGCCGAGCGGGACGCGGACCTGGCGCAGCTCCAGGCCGTTCGGCAGCGTGGACCCGCGCAGCACCTCGCCGACCGGGTCGGGCAGCGCCACGACGTCGCGGACGTCGGAGGCGATGGCGGCGACCCGCTCGGGGGTGAGCGTCAGCCGGTCGACGATCGAGTCCGGGGTGCCGGCGGCGCGGGCCTTCGCGATGTCCTCGGCGTTCGCGGCGACGATCTCGTCCGTGCGGGAGACGAGCGCCTCGGCGATGGCGAGCAGCGCGGCGTCCCGGGCGGTGCGGGGCAGCGGGGCCAGGACGGCGGCCGCCTCCTTGGCCCGGCGGGCGGTCTCGGTGACGGTCGGTTGCGTCGAGGTCTGCGGTGCTCGGCTCATGCCGGGAAGCTTAGTCGCGCACGGTGAACCGCCGCCGGGCCGTCCGGGCTCCGGGACGGGGCCGCCGGTGCGGGTGCGGTGGCCCCGGCGTCAGAAGGGGTGGACGCCCATCGGGCTGGCGGGCGGCGGCCCGTACCCCTCGGCGATGCGCTGGTGGTACGTCTCCCGGCCGACGACCTCCAGGCCGACGATCTCCCACGGCGGGAGCTTCGCGGAGGCGCGGTGCTCGCCCCACAGGCGGAGGGCGACGGCGGCGGCGTCGTGCAGGTCCCGCGCCTCCTCCCAGTACCGGATCTCCGCGTGGTCGTTCGCGTAGCGGCTGGTGAGGAGGAAGGGGTGGTCGTGCGCGAGCTGCTCCAGTCCGCGGCGGACCTCCTTGAGCGGCGCAGCGGCGCCCGCGACGCTGAGGGTGATGTGCCACAGACGGGATGCCGTGCACACGTCCTTCTCCGGCTCGGCCCGCTCTTCCGTGCCGACGCTGGCCAGTCGTCTCACAGACGGCCTCCTGGTGTGGTGCGAAGTCGTGCTGGTTGCCGGGCGGATGCTGCGCCTGGGGGCGCGGGCGGCGTACGCCCGCGGCCCCGCAGCAAAGTTGACCAGTCCGCGGCCCGCCGCGTGGGCACTTTCCCCAAGCTGTCCGCGGAAAGACTGGACTTTGTCCGATCTCTTACGCGTATGACGGCCCCCGTTGCCGCACAGCGGCGCGGCCGGAGCACGCCTGTCAGGCGAACACAGGTCCACCCGGCGGGAGTTGTGCCGCGCGCGGCCGCGTCACGAGTCCAGGAGTACCAGGTCGTCGCGGTGCACGACCTCCCGTTCGTAGGCCGGGCCGAGATCGCGGGCGAGGTCGTGGGTGGAGCGGCCGAGCAGCTTGGGGATCTCCTTGGCGTCGAAGTTCACCAGGCCCCGCGCGACGGGGCGGCCCCGCGCGTCCCGCAGCTCCACCGGCTCGCCCGCGGAGAAGTCGCCCTCCACCTCGACCACCCCGGCGGGCAGCAGCGAGGTGCGGCGGTCGACGACGGCCGCGACGGCGCCGTCGTCGAGGGTGAGCGCGCCGACCGGCGTGGAGGCGTGCGCGAGCCACAGCAGGCGGCCCGCCGAGCGGCGGCCGGTGCGGTGGAAGAGGGTGCCGGTGGAGCGTCCGGCCAGCGCGTCGGCGGCGTGTATCGCCGAGGTGAGGACGACGGGCACGCCGGCGCCCGCGGCGATCCGCGCGGCCTCGACCTTGGTGACCATGCCGCCGGTGCCGACGCCCGCGCTGCCCGCGCTGCCGATCTCGATCCCGTCCAGCTCCTTCGGGCCGCGCACCTCCTCGATGCGGGAGGTGCCGGGGGTGGCCGGGTTGCCGTCGTAGAGGCCGTCCACGTCGGAGAGCAGGACGAGCAGGTCGGCCCGTACGAGGTGGGCGACGAGGGCGGCGAGGCGGTCGTTGTCGCCGAAGCGGATCTCGTCGGTGGCGACGGTGTCGTTCTCGTTGACGATCGGCACCGCGCCCATCGACAGCAGCTGCTCCAGCGTCCGGTACGCGTTCCGGTAGTGCGCGCGGCGGCTGGTGTCGTCGGAGGTGAGCAGCACCTGCCCGACGCGGTGGCCGTAGCGCGCGAAGGACGCGGTGTAGCGGGCGACGAGCAGGCCCTGGCCGACGCTGGCCGCGGCCTGCTGGCGGGCCAGGTCGCGGGGCCGCTTGGCGAGGCCGAGCGGGGCGAGACCTGCGGCGATGGCGCCGGAGGAGACCAGCACGATCTCCTTGCCGCCCTCGCCGGTGTGCTTGGCCAGGGCGTCGACGAGGGCGTCCACCCGGTCCGCGTCCAGCCCGCCGGCCGCCGTGGTGAGGGAGGAGGAGCCGACCTTGACGACGATCCGCCGGGCCTGGGTGACGTCGGCGCGCAGCCGGTCACCGGCCGGCGCGTGGTGCGGGGGGCGCGGCCGGGGGGCGTCGCCGGTGCGCGGTGCGGGTGACTGTCCGTCACAGCCCGCGCCGTCCGTGTGCACCTCGTTCCGGGGTGCGCGATCCGGCTCCGGAGAGCCCGTCGCCCCGGTTCGTCCTGTTGCCCCTGTCACGTCCGCACAGTCCTTTGCGCTCGCCCCACCTGCCCGGCCGACCGCCCGGCGGCCGCCCGGTCTTCCGCAAGCAATCTACGTCAGCGCAGGTCCGGGGCGCGCACCGGTTCCGGTCGGCGGACAGCGGGGAATACCACACTTCGCCCCTCTTCCGACGTGGTGGTGACGCCGAAGATTGTGCCCGGGGCCGGGACCGTCATACGGTCAGTGGTCGACTGCGGCCCCCTCAGCGGCCGTTTCCCCAGTCCGCATGCAGCCCGGAGGTCTCTCCGGCTGCCACTCGACCTCCTGCCAGGAGCCCAGCCCGTGCCCTCTGCCGGTCTCTCATCCCGACGCGCCGTCCAGCTGGCGGCGCTTCTCGCGCTGCTGGTGTTCTACGCCGCGCAGCTCGCGGGTGCGCTGCTACCGAACGTGCCCGTCTTCGTCACCGCCTCCCTGGCGGGGATCGCGCTCGACCTCTATCTCACGCACAAACAGCCCCGCCTGCTGGCCCTCCTGGGCAAGGTCCGCTTCGACGTCACCACGCGCCAGCTGCTGCGCGACATGCTGATCGTCATCGGGCTGGTGCGTCTGCCGGACGTCCCCCCGGACATCGAGCGCCCGCTCACCCTGCTCCTGCTGGCCGCGTACGCCGCGCACTTCCTGTGCCAGTCCGTCGCCCAGCTGGTGCGCCGCAGCCGCACGCTGCCGATCGTCACCCGCAACATCGACGCCTCGGGCCTGGGGCTGTCCACCGCTCCCCCGAAGCTGCTGGCCCGCCAGCCCAGCCGCCGCCTGCTGCGCTTCTCCATCCCCGGCACGGTCGGTCTGATGCTGAGCGCCATGCTGTCCTCGTCCGTCTGGGGCCTGGTCGGCGTCAGCGTCAGCTTCCTGCTGTCCCTCGGCAGCGCCGTGCACCTGGGCACCTGGCTCCTGCCCAAGAAGCGGCACGCGAACGAGCAGCGCGTCCTGCAGTGGCTGGACGACTGGCTGGCCGAGTACCGGCCGACCGTCGGCATGTACTTCTCCGGCGGCACCAGCTCCGCCTACCAGGCCAACATGTGGCTCTCCACGCTCGCCAAGCTCGACGGCAACCCCGTCATCGTGCTCCGCGAGCGCTTCATGGTGCAGAAGATCGACGCGACGGACATCCCGATCGTCTGTATCCCGAAGGTCGCCCACCTGATGCACCTGGAGCACTCCACGCTCAAGATGCTGCTGCACCCGGCCAACTCCGGCAAGACCTCCCAGGTGCTGCGCATCCCCACGATCAAGCACGCCTTCATCAACCACGGCGAGAGCGACAAGCTCTCCTCCTGCAACCCCTACGCCAAGGCGTACGACGAGATCTGGGTCGCCGGCCCGGCCGCGCGCGAGCGCTACCAGCTCGCCGACATCGGCGTGGACGACAAGGACGTCGTCGAGGTCGGCCGCCCGCAGCTGTCCCCGATCGAGCCCTACGCGGGCCCGCCGCAGGGCCGGTACACCACGGTGCTGTACGCGCCGACGTGGGAGGGCTGGACGAACGACCCGGGCAACACCTCGGTGATCCTCGCGGGCGAGAACATCGTCCGTGCGCTGCTCGCCGACCCCTCCGTCCGGCTGCACTACAAGCCGCACCCGATGACCGGCTCCGTCGACCCGCGCGCGGGCGCCGCGAACCAGCGCATCCAGGCCATGATCGCCGAGGCGAACGCGCAGCGCGCCGGTGAGCGTCCCGGCCCCGGGGCCGCCGAGGCGCTGGCCCGTGCCACGGAGGAGCTCCAGGCGCTGACCAGCACCAAGTTCCGCAAGGGCGCCGACGAGGGCGAGCGGATGATGCTCCAGGCGCAGCCCGACGGCGACCGCGCGGCCCGCGTCGAGGCCGCCACCGCCGCCTGGCAGGAGGCGTTCTGGAACTCGCTGCCCGAGTGGGAGCACCAGATCATCACCGGCCCCCGCCCGGCGATCTACTCCTGCTTCAACCAGGCCGACCTGCTGATCTCCGACGTCTCCTCGGTCGTCTCCGACTACCTGTCGAGCGAGAAGCCGTACGCGGTGGCCAACACCAGCGGCCTGTCCGAGGACGACTTCCGCACCGGTTTCCCGACGGTGCGGGCCGCGACGATCCTCTCGCCCGAGGCGACGGAGATCCCGGCCCTGCTGGAGTCCGTCCGCTCGCCGGAGAAGGACGCCCTGGCCGACGCCCGCCAGGAGCTGAAGGTGCACCTGCTCGGGCCCTCGGACCCGCCGTCCCTGGCCCGCTTCAACCAGGCGGCGCTCGACCTGTGCGGCGAGGCGGAGGCCCGGGCCGAGCGGGTCGCGCAGCGCGCGGCCGACATCCCCGGCCAGCGCGAGTCGCACGCCCAGACGGAGGCCGAAGAGGCCGCCGAGGAACGGGAGTTGGACCCGCACGGCGCCGAGCCCCCGGCCGACGGCGGCGAGTCGGAGGGCGCCGACAGCGTGAACGTCTGACGCACGCGGACGCATGACGAGGGCCCCGGAGCGGATTTCCGCTCCGGGGCCCTCTGCGTGCCGTGCGACCGGGGGCGAGCCCCGCCGGCTCAGCCCTCGTAGGGGTCGAAGTCCTCGTACTCGCCGAGCGCTTCGTCGCGCTCCGCCTGCCGGTCGCGGCGGCGCTGCGCGGCCGGACGCGGGGCGGCGTCGAGCCGGTGGTCCTCGCCGCGGCGGCCGAGCATCTCGGCGCCCGCGACCACCAGCGGCTCCCAGTCGAAGACGACGGCGTTCTCCTCGGGGCCGATGGCCACGCCGTCGCCCGCGCGGGCGCCCGCCTTGTGCAGCTCGGCCTCGACGCCGAGGCGGTTGAGCCGGTCCGCGAGGTAGCCGACGGCCTCCTCGTTGTTGAAGTCGGTCTGGCGGACCCAGCGTTCGGGCTTCTCGCCCCGGACGCGGAAGAACGCCTCGTCCTCCTTCGTCACCGTGAACCCGGCGTCGTCGACGGCCTTCGGGCGGATGACGACGCGGGTCGCCTCCTGCTCCGGCTCCGCCGCGCGTGCCTCCTCGATGATCTTCCCGAGGGCGTAGCTCAGCTCCTTGAGGCCCTGCCGCGAGACGGCCGAGACCTCCAGCACCGGGAAGCCGCGGGCCTCCAGGTCGGGCCGGATCATGTCGGCGAGGTCCTTGCCGTCCGGGATGTCGACCTTGTTGAGCACGACGAGGCGCGGACGGTCGTCCAGGCCGCCGTACTGGGCCAGCTCCTCCTCGATGATGTCCAGGTCGCTGACCGGGTCGCGGTCGTTCTCCAGCGTCGCGCAGTCCAGCACGTGGACGAGGACGGAGCAGCGCTCGACGTGCCGGAGGAACTCCAGGCCGAGCCCGCGGCCCTCGCTCGCGCCGGGGATCAGCCCGGGCACGTCGGCCATGGTGAAGACGGTCGAACCGGCCGTGACGACACCGAGGTTGGGCACCAGGGTCGTGAACGGGTAGTCGGCGATCTTCGGCTTGGCCGCCGAGAGCACCGAGATCAGCGAGGACTTGCCGGCCGAGGGGTAGCCGACGAGCGCGACGTCCGCGACCGTCTTGAGCTCCAGCACGACGTCCTGCGTCTCGCCCGGCTCACCGAGCAGCGCGAACCCGGGGGCCTTGCGGCGGGCCGAGGCCAGCGCCGCGTTCCCCAGGCCGCCGCGGCCGCCCGGCGCGGCGACGAAGGTGGTGCCCTTGCCGACCATGTCGGCGAGCACGTTGCCCTGCTTGTCGAGGACGACGGTGCCGTCGGGCACGGGCAGGACCAGCGTCCGGCCGTCGGCGCCCGAGCGGTGCCCGCCCTCGCCCGGCTTGCCGTTGGTGGCCTTGCGGTGCGGGCTGTGGTGGTAGTCGAGGAGCGTCGTCACGTCCGGGTCGACGACGAGGACGACGTCACCGCCGCGGCCGCCGTTGCCCCCGTCCGGGCCGCCGAGCGGCTTGAACTTCTCGCGGTGCACGGACGCGCAGCCGTGGCCACCGTTACCCGCGGCGACATGCAGCTCGACGCGGTCCACGAAGGTGGTCATGAGGGAGCCTCCCGGCGTACGCAGTCTGTGATCAGGAATGTCTGTGGGTGCCCGGCGGTACGTCGGATGACTGCCTGGGCCGTGCGGCCCGCGGCGTACCCGCCGTGCACTCCATGGTGGGCGAACGGCCCAGGTTCCGGCCGCTCACAGCACCGAGGGCGGACCTCGCTCCCCGGGCGCACGGTGTCCGTACGCAGGAAGGGGAGGCGGTCCGCCCTCGGATCAGGCTCTGTGTCGAACCCGGCTGAAGAGAAGCTGATTACTCAGCGGCCGGGACGATGTTCACGACCTTGCGGCCGCGGAAGGTGCCGAACTGCACGGCACCCTGGTCGAGCGCGAACAGCGTGTCGTCGCCGCCACGGCCGACGCCCTTGCCCGGGTGGAAGTGCGTGCCACGCTGGCGGACCAGGATCTCACCTGCGTTGACGCGCTGACCGCCGAAGCGCTTCACGCCGAGATACTGCGGGTTGGAATCGCGACCGTTCCGAGTGGACGATGCGCCCTTCTTGTGTGCCATGTCTCCTCAGTCCTTACTTCTTGGCCGGGGCGGGGATGCCGGTGATCTTCAGCGCGGTGTGCAGCTGACGGTGACCGATCCGCTTCTTGTAACCAGTCTTGTTCTTGTACTTCTGGATACGGATCTTGTCGCCCTTGTGGTGGTCCACCACCTCGGCGGAGACCTTCACACCGTCCAGAACCCACGGGTCGCTGGTGACGGCGTCGCCGTCGACCACGAGCAGGGTCGAGAGCTCGACGTTGTCGCCGACCTTGCTCTCGGAAATCCGGTCAACCTCGATGACGTCGCCCACAGAAACCTTCTGCTGGCGGCCGCCGGTGCGCACGATCGCGTACACGCTAGCTCTCTCTCGCTCGCTTCGGGACTCCTGACGCCAGCCGCCCGCCGCAGCCAGGACACGGAGAACCGTTCCTCGCCCACGGGCTGATCCGGAAGGATTGAGCGGCCTCTCCCGGGCCTCGGACGAGCCTCGGGAGGGAGTTGCTCAGGAGCGCGGCATACCTGTCCGATATGCCGACGGTCAAGGCTACGGGGCGCCGACTCGCAGGTCAAACCGGGTGGTAGACGCCCCGGAGCAGCTGTGCGGGGCACGGGGAAGCCCCCGCCCGGGTGACGGACGGGGGCTTCCTGGCTCCGCGCACGGACCGGCGGTCAGTCCTCGGCGGGTGCCGAGACCGAAGGCGCCTGCTCCTCGGCCGCCGCGGTCTTCTTCGCGGCGGTCTTCTTGGCAGCCGTCTTCTTCGCCGGGGCCTTCTTCGCCGCCGTCTTCTTGGCGGCCGACTTCTTGGCCGGAGCCTTCTTCGCCGGGGCCGGCTCGGACGCCTCGGCCTGCTCCGCCGGGGCCTCGGCCTCGGCGGTCTTCTTGGCCGCGGCCTTCTTCGCCGTGCTCTTCTTCGCCGCCGTGGACTTCGCCGCGGCCTTCTTGGCGGGCGCCTTCTTGGCCGCCGCCTTCTTCGCCGGGGCCTTCTTCGCGGCCTTCTTGGCGGGCGCGGCCTCCTCGGCCGTCGCCTCGCCCGGCTCCTCGGCCGGGACGACCGTGACGGCGCCCTCCTCCGAGGACGCGGGCGAACCGGCCGGAGCCGACACCTTCCGCGTCACCCGGCGACGGGACCGCGCCGGAGCGGCGGCCTCCGCCGGGACCTCGGCCTCGACGACGGGAGCGGCCTCGGCCACCGGCTCGGGAGAGACGGCGGGCGCGGCCGGGACCACGATCGACCCCGCGGCCTCGGACTCCGTCGGCGAACCCGCGGGCGCGCTCACCTTCCGGCTGGCCCGGCGCCGCGCACGGGGCGCGGGCTGCTCGGCCGGAGCCTCGGCCACCGCCGGAGCGGCGGCCTGCACCGGCTCGGCGGCAGGCGCCTGCGCACCCTCGTCCGAAGCCGAAGCCGAAGCCGAAGCCGGCTCCGGCTCCGTGGCCGGCTCCGCAGCGGACGGCGACCCCGCCGGCGCGCTCGCCTTGCGCGAGGCGCGGCGCCGCGACCGGGCCGGACGCGCCGCCTCCGGCTCCGCCGTACCGGCCTGCGCGGCCGGGGCCCCGGCCGCCGGCTCCTCAGCCGCGGCCGCGCCACCACTCACGGAGCCGCTCTCCGAGGGAACGGCCGGCACGGGGCCGCCGTCCTTTCCCGGCTCGGCCACCGGCTGCGGCGAACCCGCGGGCGCGCTCGCCTTGCGCGCGCCGCGACGGCGCGAGCGGCCACCGCCGCGCGAGGCCGCGGCCTCCGCCTCGGCGGCGCTGCTGTACAGCTCCTCGTCCGGGACGAAGTCCGGCTCGGGAAGCGCCTTCGGCTCCTCCTCGGCGGCCGCGGCGTCCCGCTGCCTGCCGCGCTTCTCGCCCTTCTCAGGCTTCTCCTCGGAAACCGCGGGCTGCTCCTGCGCCTCGGCCTCCTGGCCGGAGGGCCGGTCGCCGCCGCCCTTGCCCTTCTTCTTGCCCTTCTTGCCGCCGGCGGCACCGCCGCCGCCCGCCGAGGAGGGCTGCTCCATGTGCACGATCACGCCGCGGCCGTTGCAGTGCACGCAGGACTCGGAGAAGGACTCCAGCAGGCCCTGGCCGACGCGCTTCCGCGTCATCTGCACCAGACCCAGCGAGGTCACCTCGGCCACCTGGTGCTTCGTACGGTCCCGGCCCAGGCACTCCAGCAGGCGCCGCAGCACCAGGTCCCGGTTGGACTCCAGCACCATGTCGATGAAGTCGATGACGATGATGCCGCCGAGGTCCCGCAGCCGCAGCTGGCGGACGATCTCCTCGGCCGCCTCCAGGTTGTTCCTGGTGACGGTCTCCTCGAGATTGCCGCCCTGGCCGGTGAACTTGCCGGTGTTGACGTCGACGACGACCATCGCCTCGGTCCGGTCGATCACCAGCGAACCGCCGCTCGGCAGCCACACCTTGCGGTCCAGCGCCTTCATCAGCTGCTCGTCGATCCGGTACGTCGCGAAGACGTCGACGTCCGAGGTCCACTTCTGGAGCCGGTCGGACAGGTCGGGCGCGACGTGCGAGACGTACCCGTGGATCGTCTCCCACGCCTTGTCGCCGCTGACGATGACCTTGGAGAAGTCCTCGTTGAAGATGTCGCGCACGACGCGGACGGTCATGTCCGGCTCGCCGTAGAGCAGCGTCGGGCCGCTGGCCTTCTGCTGCGACTTGCGCTGGATGTCCTCCCACTGCGCCTGCAGCCGCTCGACGTCCCGGCGCAGCTCGTCCTCGCTGGCGCCCTCGGCCGCCGTACGGACGATGACGCCCGCGTTCTCCGGGACGACCTTCTTCAGGATCTGCTTCAGCCGCGAACGCTCGGTGTCCGGCAGCTTCCGGCTGATACCCGTCATCGAGCCCTCGGGCACGTACACCAGGTAGCGGCCGGGCAGCGAGACCTGGCTGGTCAGACGCGCGCCCTTGTGCCCGATCGGGTCCTTGGTGACCTGGACGAGCACGGACTGGCCGGACTTCAGCGCGGACTCGATGCGGCGCGGGCCGTTGCCCATGCCGAGCGCCTCGAAGTTGACCTCGCCCGCGTACAGCACGGCGTTGCGGCCCTTGCCGATGTCGACGAAGGCGGCCTCCATCGACGGCAGGACGTTCTGCACCTTGCCGAGGTAGACGTTGCCGACGTAGCTCGTCGACTGCTCCTTGTTGACGAAGTGCTCCACCAGCACGTCGTCCTCGAGGATGCCGATCTGCGTCCGCTCGCCGCTCTGCCGGACGATCATCTCCCGCTTGACCGACTCACGGCGGGCCAGGAACTCGGCCTCGGTGATGATCGGCACCCGGCGACGCCCCTGCTCACGCCCCTCACGGCGGCGCTGCTTCTTCGCCTCAAGCCGGGTCGAGCCCTTGATCGCCTGGACCTCGTCGACCGGCTCGTCCTTCTTCTTCCGCGGCTCGCGGACCTTGACGACGGTGCGCTCCGGGTCGTCGCCCTCGGCGGGCGCCGCGCCCTCGCCCTCACCGGAGTCCCCGCTGCGGCGGCGACGACGGCGACGACGGCGCGAGCTGCTGGACGAGGACGGGCCCTCGCTCTCCTGCTCGCCCTCGCCCTCACGGCCGCTCTCCTCGGAGGCGGACTCCTCGCGGGCCTCGCCCGAACCGGCGGACTCGGCACCGGCGCCCTGCGCCTCGCCGGACTCCCGCTCGGACTCGTCCGACGCGTTCTCCGCTGCCTCACCGCGACGGCGACGACGGCCGCCCCGGCGACGACGGCGCGCCGGCCGCTCCTGCTCCTCGCCCGCCTCGGCACCGGCGGCGGACTCCTCCTCGGTCTCCGCCTCCTCGGCTTCCGCTTCCTCGGCCTCGGCCTTCGGCTGCTCCTGCTCACGGCCCTCGCGGCGGCGGCCGCGCCCGGCCTCCGGCTCGGCACCGTCCGCGCGACGGCGGCGACGGCGACGGCCCGGCTCCTCGGCCGGGGCCTGGGCCTGCTCGGCCTCCGCCTCCTCGGCGTCCTCGGTCTCGTCGGTGCGGGCGCTCTCGGCGGCGGCAGCGGCGGCGGCGCTCTGCGGCGTCTGGAACGCGGGCTCGGTGAACACCGGCGCCTGGAACATCGCCATCGGCGGCACCGAACGCCGCTTGCGCGGTGCCGGGGCGGCGCCGGACTCCTCGGTGTCCGCGGACACGGCGGCGGCCTCGGCCGCCGGGGCACGCTTCTCCCCCTCGCCGCTCTTGGCGGCGGCCGTCTTACGCGTCGCGCGGCGACGGGTACGTCCGCCCGCCTCCGCTTCCTCGCCCTTGCCGTCCCCGGCCTCGGGCTTCTCGTCCCGCGGCTGCTCGGCGGCGGCCGCCTCCGGCTCCTCACCGGCGGCGGACTTGCCCTTCCGGGCGCCCTTCGCGGCCTTCGCCTTGCCGCCGCTGCGGCCCTTGCCCTTGGGCTCGTCCGCGCTCTCGGCCTCTGCGGGCTGCTCCGTCTCCGGGGCGGCCGCCTCGGTGCTCACGGCACCGCTCGCCCGCGTCGCCCGGCGACGGGTCCTGGCCGGACGCGCGGCCTGCGCCGCGCCCTCGCCGGACTCGGCACCGGCGGCGGGCTCGCCGGCGGCGGTCTCGGTGGCGGCGGTCTCGGTGGCGGCGGCCGGAGCGGTCACGCTCTCGGCCGCGGCGGC
>NZ_JAASAH010000001.1 GCF_012726235.1 Streptomyces sp. HNM0574 | reverse complement strand
AACCGGCACCGCCCATCGTGAACGAGGGACGCACCACCACCGGGTAACCGCCCAGCTCCTCGACCCCGTTGAGCACATCGTCCATCGAGTGGCAGATGTAGGAACGCGCGGATTCGCCGTGTCCGGTCTTCTTGCGGACTTCTTCGACGACGTCCTTGAACTGGTCGCGGTCCTCGCCCTTGTTGATCGCCTCGACATTGGCGCCGATGAGTTCGACGCCGTACTTCGCGAGGGTGCCCGCGTCGTGGAGGGAGATCGCGGCGTTGAGTGCCGTCTGCCCGCCGAGGGTGGGCAGCAGGGCGTCGGGACGCTCCTTGGCGATGATCTTCTCGACGAATTCCGGGGTGATCGGCTCGACGTAGGTGGCGTCGGCGATCTCCGGGTCGGTCATGATCGTGGCCGGGTTGGAATTCACCAGAATCACGCGCAGGCCCTCGGACTTGAGGACCCGGCAAGCCTGGGTACCGGAATAGTCGAACTCGGCAGCCTGGCCGATCACAATCGGTCCGGAACCGATGACCAGGACGGACTGGATGTCGGTGCGCTTAGGCACGCTGGCCCTCCATCAGGGATACGAAGCGGTCGAAAAGGTAGGCGGCGTCGTGCGGACCCGCTGCCGCTTCGGGGTGGTACTGGACGCTGAAGGCGGGCTGGTCGAGCAGCTGGAGGCCTTCGACCACGTCGTCGTTCAGGCACACGTGGGAGACCTCGGCGCGGCCGTACGGGGTCTCGCTCACGCGGTCGAGCGGCGCGTCCACGGCGAACCCGTGGTTGTGCGCGGTCACTTCGACCTTGCCGGTGGTGCGGTCCTGGACCGGCTGGTTGATGCCCCGGTGCCCGTACTTCAGCTTGAAGGTGCCGAAGCCGAGGGCGCGGCCGAGGATCTGGTTGCCGAAGCAGATACCGAAGAGCGGAGTCTTCCGCTCCAGTACGGCCTGCATCAGGGCGACGGGGTGCTCGGCGGTGGCCGGGTCCCCGGGGCCGTTGGAGAAGAACACGCCGTCGGGGTTGACGGCGTAGAGGTCCTCGACGGTGGAGGACGGCGGCAGGACGTGCACCTCGATGCCGCGCTCGGCCATCCGCTGCGGGGTCATGCCCTTGATGCCGAGGTCGACGGCGGCGACGGTGAAGCGCTTCTCCCCGACGGCGGGGACGACGTACGCCTCGTCGGTCGCCACCTCGCCGCACAGGTCGGCGCCCTTCATCTCGGGCGAGTTCTTCACCTTGGCCAGCAGCGTCGCCTCGTCCGCGACGGCCTCGCCGGAGAAGATGCCGACCCGCATGGCACCGCGCTCGCGCAGGTGGCGGGTGAGCGCGCGGGTGTCGATGCCGCTGATGCCGACGACGCCCTGCGCGGCGAGCTCCTCGTCCAGGGAGCGCACGGAGCGCCAGTTGGACGGGACGCGGGCGGGGTCGCGGACGACGTAGCCGGAGACCCAGATGCGGCGGGACTCGGGGTCTTCGTCGTTGACTCCGGTGTTGCCGATGTGCGGGGCGGTCATCACGACCACCTGGCGGTGGTAGGAGGGGTCGGTCAGCGTCTCCTGGTAGCCGGTCATGCCGGTGGAGAACACCGCCTCACCGAACGTCTCCCCCACGGCCCCGTAGGCACGGCCGCGGAAACTGCGGCCGTCCTCCAGGACCAGTACGGCGGGAGACGCCTTCTGCTGGGCGATTCCCCTGGTGGAGGTGGTCATCGTGCGCCTTCCGTTTCGGTGTTCTTCTCGTGCGCGGTGTCCGCGTCCGCGGCGTCCGGTGCGCCGGTGCTCTCCGCGAGGTCCCGCACGGCCGTGACCCACTGCGGGTGTTCGGCGGCGCGGTCGGAGCGGAAGCCGGAGTCGAGCTCTCCCTCGCCGTGCCGCCAGGTGATGACGAGCAGGCCGCCCTCGGTCAGGACCTTGCCCGCGATGCCCTTGTCGAGCCGGGCGTCGGTGATCCGGTCGGCGGGGATGAAGAAGTCCTGCGCGCCGGGGCGTTCCACGGCGATGCCCTCGCGGGTGAGGGTCAGTTCGGCGCGGCTGCGGACGCCCAGGCCGTGCGCGACGATCCGGTCGAGCCACTGCCCCGCGGTGGTGGAGCCGTGGTAGCGGCCGCTGAGGGTGAGCCGGGGTTCGCCCCGGTCCTCGGGCGCCGCGGGCAGCTCGGGCAGTCCGCCCTGGAGGGTGCCGCGCCACTTCCAGCCCTGGCGCATCAGCCAGTACAGGAGGGCGATGAAGATCAGCAGCCCGACGGTCCAGCCGATGCGGGCTGCCCAGTCGGTGACCTCCTGGGACCGCGGCTCGGCAGCGGCCAGGTACGTCATGAGGTTCTGAGGGTTCACGTGAGATTCCCGTCCACGACCGTCGCACGGCCCCGCAGCCAGGTGTGGGTCACGCGTCCCGGCAGCTCACGGCCCTGGTACGGGGTGTTGCGGCTGCGGGAGGCGAAGCCCGCGGGGTCCACGGACCCACGGTAGTCGGGGTCCAGGAGGACGAGGTTGGCAGGCTCGCCAGCGGCGACCGGGCGGCCCTGGCCCTCCAGGCGGCCGATGGCGGAGGGGCGGTGGGACATCCGGTCGGCGACCTGTTCCCAGGTCAGGAGGCCGGTGTCGACCATGGTGTGCTGGACGACGGAGAGCGCCGTCTCCAGGCCGACCATGCCCATGGCGGCCGCGCCCCACTCGCAGTCCTTGTCCTCGTGCGGGTGCGGGGCGTGGTCGGTGGCGACGCAGTCGATGGTGCCGTCGGCGAGGGCCTCGCGCAGCGCCATCACGTCGGCCTCGGTGCGCAGCGGCGGGTTGACCTTGTAGACGGGGTCGTAGGAGCGGACCAGTTCGTCGGTCAGCAGCAGGTGGTGCGGGGTGACCTCGGCGGTGACGTTCCAGCCCTTGGACTTGGCCCAGCGGACGATCTCGACGGAGCCGGCGGTGCTCAGGTGGCAGATGTGCACGCGGGAGCCGACGTGGGCGGCGAGCAGCACGTCCCGGGCGATGATCGACTCCTCGGCGACGGCGGGCCAGCCGCCGAGGCCGAGTTCGGCGGAGACGACGCCCTCGTTCATCTCGGCGCCCTCGGTCAGCCGGGGCTCCTGCGCGTGCTGGGCGACGACGCCGTCGAAGGCCTTCACGTACTCCAGGGCGCGGCGCATCATCACGGCGTCGTCGACGCACTTGCCGTCGTCGGAGAAGACGCGGACGGAGGCGGCGGAGTCGTGCATGGCACCGAGCTCGGCGAGCTGCTTGCCGTTGAGGCCGACGGTGACGGCGCCGACGGGCTGGACGTCGCAGTAGCCGGATTCCTTGCCCAGGCGCCAGACCTGCTCGACGACGCCGGCGGTGTCGGCGACGGGGAAGGTGTTGGCCATGGCGTGGACGGCGGTGAAGCCGCCCTTGGCCGCGGCCTTGGTGCCGGTCAGCACCGTCTCGGAGTCCTCGCGGCCGGGCTCGCGCAGGTGGGTGTGCAGGTCGACGAGGCCGGGCAGCAGGATGCGGCCGCCGGCCTCGACGGTCTCGGCGCCCTCGGCGCTCAGGCCCTCGCCGGTGGCGGTGACGGTCTCGCCCTCGATCAGGACGTCGGTGGGCTCGCCGCCGAGGATCCGCGCCCCGCGGATCAGGGTCTTCGCGGTGTCGCTCATGGTCAGTTGCTCTCCTCGTTGCGGGCGGCGGGTGCGGGTGCGGCGGTGGAGACGGCGGGCTCGGAGCCGCCGAGCAGCAGGTACATCACGGCCATCCGGATGCTGACACCGTTGGTGACCTGCTCGACGGCGGTGCAGCGCGGCGAGTCGGCGACCTCGGCGGTGATCTCCATGCCGCGGTTCATCGGTCCGGGGTGCATGACGAGCGCGTGCTCGGGCATCCGGGCCATGCGTTCGCCGTTCAGGCCGTAGCGGCGGGAGTACTCGCGCTCGGTCGGGAAGTAGGCGGCGTTCATGCGTTCGCGCTGGACTCGGAGCATCATCACGGCGTCGGACTTGGCGAGTACGGCGTCGAGGTCGTAGCTCACCTCGCAGGGCCAGGTGTCGACGCCGACGGGCACCAGGGTGGGCGGCGCGACGAGGGTGACCTCGGCGCCGAGGGTGCTCAGCAGGTGCACGTTGGAGCGGGCGACGCGGCTGTGCAGGACGTCCCCGACGACGGTGATGTGACGGCCCGACAGGTCCCGGCCCTCGCCTCCCCCGAGACGGCGGCGCATGGTGAACGCGTCGAGCAGCGCCTGCGTGGGGTGCTCGTGGGTGCCGTCGCCCGCGTTGACCACGGAGCCGCCGATCCATCCCGAGGTGGCCAGCCGGTGCGGGGCGCCGGAGAAGGGGTGGCGGATGACGACGGCGTCGGCGCCCATGGCCTCCAGGGTGAGCGCCGTGTCCTTGAGGGACTCGCCCTTGGAGACGGAGGAGCCCTTCGCGGAGAAGTTGATGACGTCGGCGGACAGGCGCTTGGCCGCGGCCTCGAAGGAGATCCGGGTGCGGGTGGAGTCCTCGAAGAAGAGGTTGACGACGGTGCGGCCGCGCAGCGTCGGCAGCTTCTTGATCGGCCGGTCCGCGACGCGTGCCATCTCCTCGGCGGTGTCGAGGATCAGGACGGCGTCGTCACGGGTGAGGTCGGCGGCCGAGATGAGATGGCGCTTCATCTGTTGCCTTCCGTGGTGAGGCGTCGGAGGGGGCTTGAGCTGGGGGTTCGCGGGCCGGCGCGGCGTTCGCGGGCACGCTCGGGCCGGCCGGGTGCGCGGCCGGGCAGGGGCGTGCGGGCATGCGGGGCCGCGGCGGGGCCGGGCGTGCGTGATGTTGCCGGCCGGTTCGCTGTGCTGCTGTCGCCTGTCGGCGGGTGCTACCGCTGGGAGGGTTCGGCGGCCGGGTCGGCGGGGGCGTCCTGCTCACCGAGCAGCACGCCGTCGCGGCCGTCCTCCTCGGTGAGCCGGACCTTGACCGTCTCGCGCAGCGAGGTGGGGAGGTTCTTGCCGACGTAGTCGGCGCGGATGGGGAGTTCGCGGTGGCCGCGGTCGACGAGGACCGCGAGCTGCACGGCGCGGGGGCGGCCGATGTCGCCGAGGGCGTCGAGCGCGGCGCGGATGGTGCGGCCGGAGAAGAGCACGTCGTCGACGAGGACGACGAGCCGTCCGTCGACGCCCTCACCGGGGATCTCGGTGCGGGCCAGCGCGCGGACCGGGCCGAGGCGCAGGTCGTCGCGGTACATGGTGATGTCGAGCGAGCCGACGGGGATCTCGCGGCCGGTGATCTCGCCGAGTTTGACGGCGAGCCGCTGGGCGAGGTGCACGCCGCGGGTGGGGATGCCGAGGAGCACCACGTCGTCGGCGCCCTTGGCGCGTTCGACGATCTCGTGGGCGATGCGGGTGAGCACCCGCGCGATGTCCGGCGCCTCCAGAACGGGGCGGGCCGGAGCAGAGCTCTTGCCGTGGTCCATGGAATCCATGGGGTACGGACCTCCTTCCCCGTCTCACGGGACGGGACTTAAAGGACGCCTGATGTGTCGGCCGACCACGCTACCACCGGGCCCGGACGTCACTCTTCCGGGGGTTGCCCAGGGCTTCCGCAGGGCTCGCGCGCGGGGGTGCGGAAGGGGCCGAACGGGGCCTGTTTCCCGACTTGCGATCAGCCCGTGAGCTGGGTCGTCGCTGGTCGGAGGGGGGTGCGGGGCTCTCGGCTTGACGGAGCATATTACGCTGCGTAACCTCACAGTGAGTTACCAAACAGCGGCGCAGCCGCCGAAGCGAAACAGCGTCCGGGGAGCCTCATGTCCAGCGAATACGCCAAGCAGCTCGGAGCGAAGCTCCGGGCCATCCGCACACAGCAGGGCCTCTCCCTTCACGGTGTGGAGGAGAAGTCCCAGGGCCGCTGGAAGGCGGTCGTGGTCGGCTCGTACGAGCGCGGCGACCGTGCTGTGACCGTGCAGCGCCTCGCCGAGCTGGCGGACTTCTACGGCGTCCCGGTGCAGGAGCTGCTGCCGGGCACGACGCCGGGCGGTGCCGCCGAGCCGCCGCCGAAGCTGGTGCTCGACCTCGAGCGGCTGGCGCACGTCCCGGCCGAGAAGGCGGGCCCGCTCCAGCGGTACGCGGCGACGATCCAGTCCCAGCGCGGTGACTACAACGGCAAGGTGCTGTCGATCCGCCAGGACGACCTGCGCACCCTGGCCGTGATCTACGACCAGTCGCCGTCCGTCCTGACCGAGCAGCTGATCAGCTGGGGCGTGCTCGACGCCGACGCGCGCCGCGCCGTCGCGCACGAGGACGTGTGACCGGCGCCGTGACGTACGGCCTCCGGCCCTGAGCGGCGGAGGCGGTACGCCGGCGCGGAGGTCCGCGCACCGAGAACACCACGCCGCCGGGGCGGGCACCCGGTCCTTCCGAGAGGGATCTCGGTGGACCAGGAGCTCGCCCCGGCGGCGTTGGTGTGTCTGCGCCCGGCAGCGGGCCGGATCGGCCCGGGGCCGGACCGGCCGGAGCGAGGCCCGCGCGACGGTGCTGCGCGGCCCTCGCCGGAAGAGGCCGGCTCCGGCTCAGAGCCCGAGGCTGGGCTTGCGCTCCTTCAGCTTGGCCAGCAGGCCGTTGATGAAGGAGGGCGACTCGTCGGTGGAGAACTCCTTGGCGAGCTGCACCGCCTCGTCGATCACCACCGCGTCGGGGATGTCGTCCGACCAGATCAGTTCGTACGCGCCGAGCCGCAGGATGCACCGGTCGACGACCGGCATGCGGTCGAGGGTCCAGCCCACGGAGTAGGTGCTGATCAGTTCGTCGATACGGTCGGCGGACTCCGCGTACCCCTCGACGAGCTGCATCGTGTACTCACTGACCGGCGGCTGCCGGTCGTCGGTCCGCGCGTGCCGGATCCAGTCCGCGAGGACCTCGGTGACCAGGCGTCCGCGCTGGTCGGCCTCGAAGATGATCTGGAAGGCGCGCTTACGGGCCTTGCTGCGGGATGCCACGGTTAGCTGTTCACCCGGCCGAGGTATTCGCCGGAGCGGGTGTCGACCTTGATCTTCTCACCCGTGGTGATGAAGAGCGGGACGGCGACCTGGTAGCCGGTCTCCAGGGTGGCCGGCTTGGAGCCGCCGGTGGAGCGGTCGCCCTGCACGCCGGGCTCGGTCTCTGCGATGACCAGCTCGACGGCGGCCGGGAGCTCGACCGAGAGCGGGTTGCCCTGGTACATGGCCACCGTCGCCTCGAAGCCCTCGAGCAGGTAGTTGGCGGCGTCGCCGGCGACCTCGGGGGAGACATGGATCTGGTCGTACGTGTCCATGTCCATGAAGACGAAGTAGTCGCCGTCCTTGTAGCTGAACTGCATACCCCGGCGGTCCACAGTGGCCGTCTCGACCTTGGTGCCCGCGTTGAACGTCTTGTCGACGATCTTGCCGGAGAGGACGTTCTTCAGCTTCGTACGGACAAAGGCGGGACCCTTGCCGGGCTTGACGTGCTGAAACTCGACGACGGACCAGAGCTGGTCGCCGTCGAGCTTGAGCACCATGCCGTTCTTGAGGTCGTTCGTGGATGCCACGGTCGCGGAATCTCCTGAGACTGCTGCTGCGGGACCAAAGCACTGAAGCGCCCCGCAGGCCCGTCGGGCTACAGGGCGAGCAGCTCTTTGGTCGTGATGGTGAGTAGCTCGGGTCCGCCGTCCGCCTGAGGACGGACGACGAGTGTGTCGTCGATCCGGACGCCGCCTCGGCCCGGGACATGAACCCCCGGTTGGACGGTGACCGGCACACGATCGTCCAGTTTACCCATGGCCGCAGGTGACAGCTGAGGGTCCTCACCGATTTCCAGTCCGACGCCGTGCCCGGTGACCGGTCCGGCCTCCTCCCCGTACCCGGCGGAGGCCAGTACGCGGCGGGCGCTGCGGTCCACTCCGCTGCAGGCCACGCCCGGGGTGAGGGCCTCGCGGCCGGCCCGCTGGGCGGCGAAGACGAGGTCGTACAGGTCGACCTGCCAGTCCTCCGGCGCGGTGCCGATGACGAACGTACGGCCGATCTGGCAACGGTAGCCGCGGTACCGGGCGCCCAGTCGCACGGTGAGGAAGTCGCCCTCCTCCACGCGCCGGTCCGTGGGCTTGTGCCGGGCCAGCCCCGAGTGGCGTCCGGTGGCGACGGAGGTGGGGAAGGCGGGGCCCTCGGCGCCGTGGTCGATGAGGCGGCGCTCCAGTTCGAGCGCGAGGTGCCGCTCGGTGCGGCCGACGAGGATCGACTCCAGGAGCTCGCCGAGCGCCTGGTCGGTGATCTCCGCCGCGACCCGCAGGGCGGCGATCTCCTCCTCGTCCTTGACCACCCGCTGCTGTTCGACGGCGCACGCCAGGTCGGTCAGCCGCAGCCCGGGGGCGACGGAGGCCAGGGCGCGGTGCCGGGCGACGGTGAGGTGGTACTCCTCGACGCCGAGGCTGCGGGCGCCGGTGCGTACCGCGAGGTCGGCGGCGGCGACGGCGGTGTCGCCGTCGGGCGCGGAGAGCTCGCAGGTGCGCAGGTCGTCGGACGGGTGGCTGCCGTCGTCGCAGGGGCGGTCGGGTTCGGCCGGGCCGATCAGGGTGTCCTGCCCGTCCGCGCCGAGCAGCAGGGCGGCGCCGCGGGGGCTGCGGCCGGTCAGATAGCGGATGTTGGCGGGCCGTGAGACGAGCACCGCGTCGGCCTGGCCGCCCGGGGCCGCGCTCGCGGCGCAGCGCTCGCGCAGTTGAGACCGGCGGACCACATGCACCTCGGACATGTGCCGAGCGTACGGAGCGCGCACGCGGGCAGCCGGGTGAGCGGGTCCGTGCGGGGGACGGCGGCCTTCCGGGGGCCTGCCGCGCCGCCCCGTTCCCGGGCGGCGCGGGGGCGGTTCACCAGCTGGGCGGGCTGGCGAGGCTGCGGGCCACGACGTCGTCGAGCATGCGGGCCGTGGTGGCGACGTCCTGCCGGGTGTTGTCGATGATCGGCAGCCCGGAGCCGTACCAGCCGGCCATGCGGCCGTGGATGGTGGCGACCTCCTCGTCGCTGAGCCTGCGGTTGCCGCTGCGCTCGGCGTTCCGCTCCAGGACGACCTCCAGCCCGGGCAGCAGCACGACGGGGATGAGCCCCGGGCCGACGTGCCGCTTCCAGCCGCCGAGGCCGATGACGGGGCGGTCGGGGAAGACGGCGTCGTCGAGGACGCAGGAGATGTTGTTGGCGAGGAAGTTCCGCGCGGCGAAGCCGCAGGTGCGGCGGGCCAGCCGGTACTGCGCCTCGGAGTGCTCGTTCCAGCCCGTCTGCGGGTCGGCGAAGCCGGAGCGTACCCACTCGCGGACGTCGTCGAGGCTGATGTGCGCGGTGGGGACGGCGCGGCGGCCCGCCCAGTGGCGCGCGACGGTGGTCTTGCCCGCGCCGGCCGGGCCGATCAGCAGGACGGCGACGGCGGCGCGGGTGGCGTCGAGCTGCTCCGGGTCGGTGCCGGGCGCGGGTATCTCGACGGGCGCGCCCCGGGGCAGCTGGATGTGGCCGGTGGTCTCACTGGTGCCCGGGCCCTGCGGGGGGCCGCTGGGGTGCGCGGGGTGGCCCGGGTGACCGGACGGCGCGGGCGCGGGCACGGGTGCCGCGGGTGCCGGTGCGGGGCCGCCGGGTGCGGGGGCCGGGGGTGCCGGTGCCGGGGGGACGTGCGGGGCCGGGGCCGCGGGGGGCGGGCCCGGTGGGGGCGGGGGGCCGCCGGGGGCCGGGGGGCGGTGGTGTCCCGGGCCGTTCCAGCCCGGGCCCTGGCCGTAGGCGGGGAAGGGTTCCGGAAGCGGAACGGGCTGCTGTGCCCCGTACTCGCTCGGGCGGCCCTGCTGCATCCGGTCCCCAACTCCGTCTCGCGTGTGCGGGCACTGCCCCCGCAGCGCCGTGATGGTGTGACAGTAGTGGACGGTACAGCGCCCGGCCGCCCGGGGGTGACCGGGCGGCCGGCGTCCGTGCCCGACGCCCTTGCTCAGCCCGTGAGTTCGGCGGCGAGGGCGCGCAGCGCGAGCGTGTAGGAGCCGATGCCGAAGCCCGCGATGGTGCCGCTGGCGACGGCGGAGACGACCGAGGTGTGCCGGAACTCCTCGCGGGCGTGCGGGTTGGAGATGTGCACCTCCACGAGCGGGGCCCTGCGCTGGGCCGCCGCGTCCCGCATCGCGTACGAGTAGTGGGTGAACGCACCGGGGTTGATGACGACGGGGAGGGCGCCGTCGGCCGCCTCGTGCAGCCAACGGATCATCTCCGCCTCGTCGTTGGTCTCCCGGACCTCGACGTCCATCCCGAGCTCCGCGCCGCGTGCGGTGCACTCCTCGACGAGGCCCGCGTACGAGGTGGAGCCGTACACGTCGGGCTCGCGGGAGCCGAGGCGGCCGAGGTTCGGGCCGTTGAGCACCAGGACGCGCTGCGGGCTCACGCGGCGATCTCCGCGTGCGCGGCGAGCAGCATCGCCGGGTCCGGGCCCTCCAGGACGACGGGCTTGCCGAGGCCGTCGAGGACGATGAAGCGCAGCAGGTCGCCGCGAGACTTCTTGTCGACCTTCATCGTCTCGACCAGCTTCGGCCACTGGTCGCCGCGGTAGGTGACGGGCAGCCCGACGGACTCCAGGATGCGGCGGTGCCGGTCGGCGGTGGCGTCGTCCAACCGTCCGGCGATCCGGCCGAGTTCGGCGGCGAAGACCATGCCGACGGAGACGGCGGCGCCGTGCCGCCAGTTGTAGCGCTCGTTCTTCTCGATGGCGTGCGCGAGGGTGTGCCCGTAGTTGAGGATCTCGCGCTGGCCCGATTCCTTCAGGTCGGAGGTGACGACCGCCGCCTTGACCCGGATGGAACGCTCGATCAGCTCGGCGGTGTGCGGGCCGGCGGGCGTACGGGCCGCCTCCGGGTCGCTCTCGACGAGTTCGAGGATGGCCGGGTCCCGGATGAAGCCTGCCTTGATCACCTCGGCGAGGCCGCCGACGTAGTCGTGCACGCCGAGGGAGTCGAGCGCGGCCAGGTCGCAGAGCACGCCGGCGGGCGGGTGGAAGGCGCCGACGAGGTTCTTGCCCTCGGCGGTGTTGATGCCGGTCTTGCCGCCGACGGCCGCGTCGACCATGCCGAGCACGGTCGTCGGCACGGCGATCCAGCGCACCCCGCGCAGCCAGGTCGCGGCGACGAAGCCGGCGACGTCGGTGGTGGCGCCGCCGCCGACGCCGACGACGACGTCGCTGCGGGTGAAGCCGGACTGGCCGAGCGCCTTCCAGCAGTACGCGGCGACCTCGGCGGTCTTGGACTCCTCGGCGTTGGGCAGCTGGATGGCGATCGCCTCGTAGCCCTGGTCGGCCAGGTCCTGGCGGAGCGCGTCGCCGGTCTCGGCGAGCGCCTCGGGGTGCAGGACGGCGACGCGCTTGGCGGACTCGCCGATCAGGCCGGGCAGTTCGCCCAGCAGCTGCCGTCCGACGAGGACGTCGTACGGCGCGGTGCCCTCGGTGCCGCCGACGGTGATGCGGGTGGGGGTCTCGGTGGTCATGACTGCTTCAGCTCCAAGGCTTCGAGGATCTCGTCGGCGACCTCGTCGGGGGTACGGCCTTCGGTGCTGACGACGGCGCGGGCGACCTGCTCGTACAGCGGGCGGCGCTCGTCCATCAGCTTGCGCCACTGCTGGCGCGGGTTGACCAGCAGCAGCGGGCGCGGGGCGTCGAGCCCGACCCGCTTGACGGCCTCGGCGACGCCCATCTCCAGGAAGACGACGGGCTGTCCGGCGAGGAGTTCGCGGGTCTCCTCCGCGAGGACGGCGCCGCCGCCGAGGGCGAGGACGCCGGTGTGTTCGGTGAGTGCGGTGCGGACGGCCGCGCGTTCCAGGTCGCGGAAGGCGGGTTCGCCGTCGTCGAGGAAGATCTCCGAGATGGGCTTCCCCTGTGCGGCGACGATGTCGGCGTCGGTGTCCCGGCAGGTGGTTCCGAGGCGGGCGGCGAGGATGTCACCGACCGTCGTCTTGCCGGAGCCCATGGGGCCGACGAGGACGACGGAGGGGCCCGACTCGCCTGCCCCGCCGGTCACTTGATCTCCAGGCCGTCGAGGAAGCCGCGGACGTTGCGCCGGGTCTCGGTGACGCTGTCGCCGCCGAACTTCTCCGCGACGGCGTCCGCGAGGACCAGTCCGACCATGGCCTCGGCGACGATCCCGGCGGCCGGGACGGCGCACACGTCCGAGCGCTGGTGGTGCGCCCGGGCCTCCTCGCCGGTGGCGACGTCGACGGTGGCCAGGGCGCGGGGCACGGTGGCGATGGGCTTCATCGCGGCGCGGACGCGCAGCGGTTCGCCGGTGGAGAGGCCGCCCTCGGTGCCGCCGGAGCGGCCGCTGGAGCGGGTGATGCCGTCCGCGCCGCGCACGATCTCGTCGTGCGCCTGCGAGCCGGGCACCCGCGCGAGGTCGAAGCCGTCGCCCAGCTCGACGCCCTTGATGGCCTGGATGCCCATGAGGGCACCGGCCAGGCGGGAGTCCAGGCGGCGGTCGCCGTGCACGTGCGAGCCGAGCCCGACGGGCACGCCGTAGGCCACGACCTCGACGACGCCGCCGAGGGTGTCGCCGTCCTCGTGCGCCTTGTCGATCTCGGCGACCATCGCCTTGGAGGCGTCGGCGTCCAGGCAGCGCACCGGGTCCTCGTCCAGCCGGGCCACGTCGCCGGGCTCGGGGACGACGCCGTACGGGGCCTTGGCGGCGCCGAGTTCGACGACGTGCGAGACGATCTCGATGCCCGCCGTCTCCTTCAGGTACGAGCGGGCGACGGTGCCGAGGGCCACGCGGGCCGCGGTCTCGCGCGCGGAGGCGCGCTCCAGGATCGGGCGGGCCTCGTCGAAGCCGTACTTCTGCATGCCGGCCAGGTCGGCGTGGCCGGGGCGGGGGCGGGTCAGCGGGGCGTTGCGGGCCATGCCCTCGATCTCGGCCGGGTCGACCGGGTCGGCCGCCATGACCTTCTCCCACTTCGGCCACTCGGTGTTGCCCACCATGACGGCCACCGGGGAGCCGAGGGTCAGACCGTGCCGCACGCCGCCGAGGAAGGTGACCTCGTCACGCTCGAACTTCATGCGGGCACCGCGCCCGTAGCCCAGGCGCCGCCGTGCCAGTGCGTCCGCCACCATGTCCGTGGTGACCGGGACTCCGGAGGGCAGCCCCTCCAGCGTCGCCACCAGTGCGGGGCCGTGCGACTCCCCGGCCGTCAGCCAGCGCAACCTGCTCAACGGTGCTCCTCGTGTCCTGATTCGTGGGTGCGAATTCGCGGTGCGAACGGTCTGCCCCCGATCTTCCCACGAGGCCGCCGGCTCCCCCGGCCCCGTCCAGGGAGCGGACCGGGGGGACGCGTCAGCGGGCGGCGAGGGCCGCCTCGCCGGCCTCGCGCATCGCGGCGAGCGGGGCGGCGGTGACGCCCGTCATCTGCTCGACCTGGAGCACCGCCTGGTGCACCAGCAGGTCGAGCCCGCCGACGACGGTGCCGCCGCGCGCGGCCCAGGCGGCGGCGAGCGGGGTCGGCCACGGGTCGTAGAGCACGTCGAAGAGGGTGCCGGGGTGGTCCGGCACGGCGTCCGCGAGCCCGTCGGTGGCGCCGGCCGGGGTGGTGGCGACGACGAGCTGCGCGCGGAACGCCTCGTCGGCCTCGGCCCAGTCGGCGACGCGGACGCGGACGCCGAGCCGTTCGCCCCAGCCCTTCATCTCGTGGGCGCGGGCCGCGCTGCGCACGTACGCCGTGATGTCGCCGGTGCACACGCGGGCGAGGGCGGCGAGCGCGGAGGAGGCGGTGGCGCCGGCGCCGAGGACGGCGGCGCTCTCCACGGTGCCGGCGCCGCGTTCGCGGAGGGCGGCGACCATGCCGGGGATGTCGGTGTTGTCGCCGGTGCGGCGGCCGTCCTCGGTGAACACGACGGTGTTGACGGCCTCGACGGAGGCGGCGGTCTCGGTGATCCCGTCCAGGTGCGGGATGACGGCGCGCTTGAGCGGCATGGTCAGGCTGAGGCCGCGCCAGCCGCCCTCGGCGCGCTCGCCGCCGCGCGGGCCCAGGCTGTCGAGGAAGGCGCCGATGCGGGACT
Organism: Streptomyces sp. HNM0574; assembly: GCF_012726235.1. GTDB lineage: Bacteria > Actinomycetota > Actinomycetes > Streptomycetales > Streptomycetaceae > Streptomyces. The sequence continues at coordinate 842,011 of NZ_JAASAH010000001.1, read as the reverse complement.
CGTCGACCTCGTGCGCGCCGTAACTCCAGTCCGTGAGGCCGAGTTTGGCGTAGGCGGCGCGGTGCAGGACGGGTGAGAGCGAGTGCGCGATGGGTGAGCCGAGCACCGCCGCCCTGTGCCGCGCCGCTTCCTGGTCAGCCATGCACCCTCCACTCTCCGCGGGTTCCGCGCGCCGTCTTCCGCGGCGTGCGTCGCCCTGACGCCACGCGCCGGGCATTTCCCGGCCCGGGCGTTTCCGGCGGGCCGTTGTCTCCGGCAGGAAAGGCGGCCGCCACATATATCCGCCCCATGGAACACAGCGCGGCTCGGGACTGTCAAACCATCACATCCCGGACACACCTCGCCCACGCCAATTCCCGGTGCCGGATGTTCCGGCACCGGGAGAAAAGGCGTCACTTGCCCTGGCGGATCTTCCGGAACTTCTCGACGAGCTTCTCGTGTTCCTTGTACGTCTTCGTGAACTGCGAGGTCTTGTTGTCGAGGGAGATGAAGTAGAACCAGCCGCCGTCGTCCGGGTTCACCGCGGCCTTCAGCGCGTCGTCGCCGGGGTTTCCGATCGGCCCGGGCGGCAGCCCCTTGTAGAAATAGGTGTTGTAGCGGTTGTTGTAGTTCCGCAGCTCGCTGACGGTGAGATCGATCTCGCTCTGATTCTTGACGTAGTTGTACGTCGAGTCGAATTCGAGCATGCCGTTGGTCTCGGTGTTCCCGGGTTCGAGGCGGTTGTAGACCACCTCGGACATCTTCCGGAAATCGTCGTGCGTGCGGCCCTCCGCCTGGACGAGGCTCGCCACCGAGAGGACCTCGAACGGCGAATCCAGGCCCACGCTCTTCGCCTTGTCCGCTATGCCGATGCTCTCGTAACGCTTCTCCGCACGCGTCACCATCTGCTTCAGCACGTCCTCCGGCGTGGCATCCTCGCCGACGGTGTAGCGGGACGGGTAGAGGAAGCCCTCCAGCGGGTCCTTGACGTGTGAACCGCCGCTCCAGGAAGGAAGTCCGAGGCTTCCGGACTTCTCCTCGGCGACCTTCGCGGTGGTGCCGTCCTTCAGCCCGATCTTGTCGTCGATCATCGAATAGACCTGGGCGTTGCGGGCGCCCTCGGGCACGATCAGGACATTCTGGCTGGCGGGGTCGAGCATCAGCTTCACGGCCTCGGACGCGGCCATCTGTTTCCGCATCGTGTAGGTGCCGCTCTGAATGCGGTCGCCGCCCCCTTCGGTCGCGGCGGCCACGAAGGCGTCGTGGCTCTTCACCACTCCCCCACTTTTCAGGGCGTTCCCCATGTCGGAGATCGTCGAGTTGTCCGGGATCTCGACGGTGACCTCGCCGCTGCCCTTGCCCGCGTAGTCCGGCGGCGCGGCGAATCGCGACTGGTAGAAGTCGTACCCGAAGTACCCGACGGCGCCCACGCCGCCGATGACGACGGCCGTCATGGCGAAGACGGCGCAGCCGCTGCGGCGCTTGGTGCCGCCACCGCGACGGGTCCGGCCACCGCGGCCCTTCCCCTTGCCCTCGGGGACGTCGTCCCCGTCGTCGCCGTCCTCGTCGCCCCCCGCGAAGAAGGCGTGCTCACCGCGGTCCGGGCCCGGGTCCCAGCCGGTCTCGGGGTCGGGCCCCGGGCCGCCCTGCGGATGCTGCCGCTCCGGGTACGGGTACCCCTGCGGGTCCGGCTCGTGGTGCTCCGGGTGCTCCGGCCCGACGGGCGGGATGCCGTACGGGTCGGTGGCGCCCATGCCGTAGGCCGGGTCGTACCCCTGGCCGTCCCCCTGCGCGGGGTCCCAGCCGCCGGCGTACGCGCCCTGGCCCGTGTCGTACTGGCCCTGGTGCTGCCCCCCGAACGACGGTTCCCCGTACGAGGGATCGCCGTAGGACGGGCCACCGTAGGAGTGATCGGCGTAGGACGGGTCGTACCCCTGCTGCGGCTGATGGGGCTGCTGCGCGTAGTGCGGGAACTGCTGCCCGGTGGCCTGCTCCTGGCCGTAGCCGTAGGCGTCGTACTGCGGCGCTTCCGCGTAGTTCTGCTGCTGCGGGGCCTGATGCTGTCCGCCGCCGTACGGGTCCTGCCAGCCGCCCTGATCCCCGTAGAGGGGGTCCTCTGGGTGCCACGGTTGGGAGCCGTACCCCCGGCCATACTCAGTCATCGATCCCCTTGTGCCGGCATGCGGCAGCCGGTTGCCCAAGTGGCGCGAGCGTACGCGCCCTTCACCGGGTCACGCGTACGGCGACTCGTGCTCGGACGGCTGCCGTGTCGCGCGAGACGTTACCGTATCGCGATCAGACAACCACTTCGACGCAATGCCCCGGAGCCTCGCCCGAGGTCCGCTCGGTCTCCAGCGCACTCTGCAGGATCACGACGGCGGCGGCCTGGTCGATACGCGAACGGCCCTTCTTGGAGCTGACTCCCGAGGCCCGCATGCCCTGCGCCGCGGTCACCGTGCTCATCCGTTCGTCGACGAGCCGGACCGGCACAGGTGTGATGTTCCTCGCCAACTCCTCGGCGAACGCGCGCACCTTGGCCGCGGCCGGGCCCTCGCCCCCCTTGAGGGAGCGAGGGAGCCCGACGACGACCTCCAGCGGTTCGTACTCGGCCACCAGCGCGGCCAGCCGCCGCTGCGCCGCCGGGACGTCCCGCCCCGGCACGGTCTCGACCGGGGTGGCCAGGACCCCGTCGGGGTCGCTGCTGGCGACCCCGATCCGGGCGTCCCCGACGTCGACGGCGAGGCGACGGCCGCGGCGCATCAGCGGGCCTCCGCCACGAGACGCTCGACGGCGGCGACGGCCTCCGGCACGGCGTCCGCGTTCTGGCCGCCGCCCTGGGCGACGTCCGGCTTGCCGCCGCCACCGCCGCCCAGCGTCTTCGCGGCCGTCCGCACCAGGTCGCCGGCCTTGAGGCCGAGGTCGCGGGCGGCGTCGTTGGTCGCGATGACCGTCAGCGGGCGGCCGTTGGTCACCGTGAACAGGGCGACGACGGTCGGGCGGCCGGCGGCGCCGTGCAGCGCCTGGAGCCGCTCGCGGACGTCGAGCACCAGGGTGCGCAGGTCGTCGGCGGCGGTGCCGTCCGGGACCTTCGCGGCGACGAGCGCGACGCCGTGCACGTCCTTGGCGCCCTCGGCCAGCCCGGCGGCGGCCTGGAGGACCTTCTCGGCGCGGAAGCGCTCGATCTCCTTCTCCGCGTCCTTGAGCTTGGTGAGCATCCCGGACACCTTCTCCGGCAGCTCCTCGGGACGGCCCTTGACCAGCTCGGTGAGCTGCGAGACGACCGTGTGCTCGCGGGCCAGGAACTGGTAGGCGTCGACGCCGACCAGCGCCTCGACGCGGCGGACGCCGGAGCCGATGGAGGACTCGCCCAGCAGCTTCACCAGGCCGAGCTGCGCGGTGTTGTGCACGTGCGTGCCGCCGCAGAGCTCCTTGGAGAAGTCGCCGATGGTCACCACACGCACGGTGTCGCCGTACTTCTCGCCGAACTCGGCCAGCGCGCCCTGCTTCTTGGCCTCCTCGATGCCCATGTACTCGGCCTGGACGTCGAGTTCACGGGAGAGGACCTCGTTGATCCGCTGCTCCACGTCCAGCAGCACCGTGCCGGGAACAGCGTTGGGCGAGCCGAAGTCGAAGCGGAAGCGGCCCGGGGAGTTCTCCGAACCGGCCTGGGCGGCGGTCGGGCCGAGCGCGTCCCGCAGCGCCTGGTGGGTGAGGTGGGTGGCGCTGTGCGCGCGGGCGATGGACCGGCGCCGCGTGACGTCGATCTCCGCGTACGCCGGGGCGCCCACGGTGACCTCGCCGACCTGGACGACGCCCTTGTGCACCGTCACGCCGGGCACCGGCTGCTGCACGTCCCGCACCTCGACGACGGCGCCGCTGCCGAGCCGCACCCGGCCGGTGTCGGCGAGCTGGCCGCCGCCCTCGGCGTAGAACGGGGTGCGGTCGAGGACGAGTTCGACCTCGTCGCCCTCGCGGGCGGCGGGCGAGGAGACGCCGTCGACGAGCAGGCCGACGACGGAGGTCTCGCCCTCGGTGGACTTGTACCCGGTGAACTCGGTGGCGCCGCTGCGGTCGGCGATCTCGCGGTACGCGGAAAGGTCGGCGTGGCCCTGCTTCTTGGCCCGCGCGTCGGCCTTGGCGCGCTCCCGCTGCTCCTTCATCAGACGGCGGAAGCCGTCCTCGTCCACGGAGAGGCCCTGTTCGGCGGCCATCTCCAGGGTGAGGTCGACGGGGAAGCCCCAGGTGTCGTGGAGCAGGAACGCCTTCTCGCCGGAGAGCACGCTGCCGCCGGCGGCGCGGGTCTCGGTGACGGCGGTGTCGAGGATGTTGGTGCCGGCCTTGAGGGTCTTGAGGAAGGCGGCCTCCTCGGCGAGCGCGACGGTCTCGATGCGCTTGCGCTCGGTCTCCAGCTCCGGGTACTGCGGGCTCATGGCCTTGATGACGGTGTCCGTCAGCTCGGCGACCGTCGGGCCCTCGGAGCCGAGGATCCGCATGTTCCGGATGGCCCGGCGCATGATGCGGCGCAGGACGTAGCCGCGGCCCTCGTTGCCCGGGGTGACGCCGTCGCCGATGAGCATGATGGCGGTGCGGATGTGGTCGGCGACGACGCGGAGGGAGACGTCGGAGGACTCGGCGGTGCCGTAGCGGACGCCGGTGAGGTCCCCGGCCTTGTCGATGATCATGCGCGAGGTGTCGATCTCGTACATGTTCTGCACGCCCTGCAGGATCATCGCGAGGCGTTCCAGGCCGAGGCCGGTGTCGATGTTCTGGCTGGGCAGGTCGCCGAGGATCGGGTAGTCCTTGCCCTGGCCCGGGCCGCGCTCGTACTGCATGAAGACCAGGTTCCAGATCTCCACGTAGCGCTCGTCGTTGACCGCGGGGCCGCCCTCCTCGCCGAACTCGGGGCCGCGGTCGTAGTTGATCTCGGAGCAGGGGCCGCAGGGGCCGGGCACGCCCATGTCCCAGTAGTTCTCGTCCTTGCCGAGGCGCTGGATGCGCGCGGCCGGGACGCCGACGACGTCGCGCCAGATGCGCTCGGCCTCGTCGTCGTCCTCGTAGACGGTGATCCACAGGCGCTCGGGGTCGAGGCCGTAACCGCCGCCGTCGACGGGGGTGGTGAGCAGCTCCCAGGCGAACTTCGCGGCGCCTTCCTTGAAGTAGTCGCCGAAGGAGAAGTTGCCGCACATCTGGAAGAAGGTGCCGTGCCGGGTGGTCTTGCCGACCTCCTCGATGTCCGGCGTACGGACGCACTTCTGCACGCTGGTCGCCCGCTGGTACGGCGGCTTGACCTCGCCCAGGAAGTAGGGCTTGAAGGGGACCATGCCCGCGGGGACCAGCAGCAGCGTCGGGTCGTCCGCGATCAGCGACGCCGACGGCACGACGGTGTGCCCCCGCTCCTCGAAGAAGCGCAGCCAGCGGCGGCGGATTTCAGCCGACTCCATCAGTGGTCCTCTTTCCGGTCGTATGAGTAGGTCGTCCCCAGTTCGGGCCGCTGGGCCCGCGGGGGCAGGAGGTCTTGGTGCGGAGGGTCCACGGGCGCGGTGAGGCCCAGGACGTCCCTAAGCTCGGTCTCGCGCTGGGACATTCCCGCGCGGACGTCGAGCGCGAACTCCCGCAGCCGGTGGCCGCCTTCGACGGCCTTGTCGGCGGCGCGGACCGCGAGCGCGTCGGGCGCGAGGCTGCGGAGCTTGCGGTGGACCTTGTTCGTGGCCCACACACCGGCTGCGGCGCCGGTGGTGAACCAGAAGGCACGGCGGAACATGTGCGTGGATCAGCCCTTTCCGCGCTTGCGGCCGGCGCGCCGGGCACGGGGCAGCGTGCCGGACACGACCACCTTGCGGGGCGCGGGAGTGTCGGTCTTCTGCCGCCCGAGGGCCCGCCGTACGCCGTAGCCGAAGGCCGCGACCTTGACGAGCGGGCCGCCGAAGGTGGTGGAGACGGTGGACGAGAGCGCCGAGGCGTTGGAGGTGACCTCCTGGACGTCGGACGCGATGGCGTCGACGCGCTCCAGCTGGCTCTGCGCGGAGCGCACGGTCGCGGACGCCTCTCCCAGCAGGGGGACGGCCTGTTCCGTCACGCCCGTCACGAGCTTGGTCGCCGCCTTGAGCGTCTGTGCGAGCCTCACCAGCACCACGGCGAGGAACGACACCAGGATCGCCCAGAAGACGGCCACCAGGAGACCGGCCACTTCTCCACCGGACACGCTGCACCGCTTCCCTCGGTCGTCTTGGGGGTCGGCCGCCGCCGTGTGGCAGCTGCTCGGTCGCGAGGCGGTGCCCGGTGCGGCGGCAGGTACCGACCTTATCGCGCCGCGGCCCCGCGTCCGTACCCCATTCCGGGCCGCGCACGCGGAGGCGGCCGCGCGGCGCGCACACCCGGGGAACGGCCCCGCGCCACGGGCCGGTTGGCGGCGTCACGGGGTGCGTGCCGCCGCATCACGGCGTTTGTACGGTGCGCTCACCTCCGCGTACGCTCCGTGTTTTATGCGACCCTTCCAGCGCCCCGAGCACTCCCCGGAGCCCTCGCCCGCGCGGCCGCGCACGCGGGGCAACCTCCCCGGCGCGCTCAGCGGGTTCGTGGGCCGCGAGACGGAAGTCGCCGCGCTGTCCGAGCAGTTGACGCGGGCCCGGCTGACGACGGTGACGGGCGCCGGCGGCACGGGCAAGACACGGCTCGCGCTGCGCGCCGCCGAACGCGTGCAGGATCGCTTCTCCGACGGCGTCTGGTACGTCGGCCTGGCCGCGCTGCGGGACGGCGGGACGCCGGCCCACACCGTGATCGAGGCGCTCGGCCTCCAGGACAGCGCGGGCGGCCCGCCCCGGTCGGTGCTGCGGGAGCACTTCGCCGGCCGGGAGGCGCTGCTGTTCCTCGACGACGCCGAGCACCTGGCCGAGGAGTGCGCCGAACTCGCGGCCGGGCTGCTGCGGCACGCGCCGGGCCTGCGGATGCTCGTCGCGAGCCGGCGGCCGCTGCACATCGCGGGTGAACGCCTGTTCCCGCTGGGGCCGTTGGGGCGCGAGGAAGCCGTGGAGCTGTTCACCGAGCGGGCCCGCGGCATCCTCCCCGGCTTCGCGGCGCGCGGCCGGACGCTCACCGCCGTCACCGACCTGTGCGCCCGCCTCGACGGCATCCCGCTCGCGCTGGAGCTCGCGGCCGAGCAGCTGCGCGCGCTCTCCGTCGAGCAGATCGGGCAGCGCCTCGACGACCGCTTCGGGCTGCTCGCCGGCGGCGACCGCAGCGCACTCCCCCGGCACCGGACGCTGCGCACCGCGATCGGCTGGAGCCACGAACTGTGCACCGCCCAGGAGCGGTTGCTGTGGGCCCGGCTGTCCGTCTTCGCGGGCGACTTCGACCTGGAGGCGGCCGAGTACCTCTGCGCGGGCGGCGACCTGCCCGTCGACCGGGTGCTGCCCGCGCTCGCCTCCCTGGTCGCCCAGTCCGTGGTGGTCCGGACCGGGCCCGACGTGGCGGACGCCGGGGACCCGTCGGACCGCCCGGAGGCCGCGGCCCCCACCCGGCAGGCCCGCTACCACCTGCTGGAGACGCTCCGGGAGTACGGGGCGCTGTGGCTGGAGGAGCTCGGCGAGGCCGAGTGGCTGCGCCGCCGGCACCGCGACTGGTATCTCGGCCTGGCCACCTGGTGCGAACTGGACTGGTTCAGCCCGCGGCAGGACGAGATCGCCGCCCACGTCGACCAGGAACTGCCCAATCTGCGGCTGGCGCTGGAGTACTGCCTGGAGTACCCGGAGGAGGCGCACACCGGCCAGTACCTGGCCGCGACGCTCTGGTTCTACTGGCTCGGCTGCGGCCGGCTGGCCGAGGGGCAGGCGTGGCTGGACCGGGCCCTGGCCTGGTCCGGCGACCAGCCGGAGGCACGCGCGAAGGCGCTGTGGGTCTCGGGGCTGGCGTCGCTGCTGCGGGGCGATCTGGTCGCCGCGCTGGGCGTGCTGCACGAGTGCCTGGAGCTGGCCGAGGCCAACGACGACGAGACCGCGGCCGTGTACGCGCGGCAGATGCTGGGCCTGCTGGCCCTGGCCCGCGGCGAGGCGTCCCGCGCGAAGGCCCTGCTGAGCGAGGTGCTGGACCGCTTCCGCGCGCTCGGCGAACTCAACACCCTGGTGATCCTCGCGCTCGTGCAGCTGGCCGTGGCGCACCTGGCCGACGACGAGCCGGAGACCGCGCTGACCCTCGCCGACGAGGCCCGGGACATCGCGGCCGACAGCGACGAGCAGTGGGCCCGCAGCTACGCGCTGTACGCGCTGGCGCAGGCGCACGCCCGGCTCGGATCCCCGGAGCGGGCGCACGAGTTGACGTTGGAGTGCCTCGCCGCGAAGCGCGCCTTTCACGACGTCTTCGGCACCGCGCTGGCGCTCCAGCACCTGGCGGCGCTGACCGTGCCGGACGAGCCCGAGCGCGCGGGTGAGCTGCTCGGCGCCGCGGGCGAGGGCCTGCGGACGCTGGGCGCGCTCCGTCCGGGGCCGCGCTCGCTGGAGGAGGCCGGCATCGCCTGCCGGGACCGGGTGCGCGAGGCGCTGGGCGAGGAGGCCGCGCGCGCGGCCTTCCGCCGCGGCCGGGAGCTGGGCCCCCGGGGCGTCACGGAACGCGAACTGCTCCGGCATCCGGCCGCCACCAGGCGGCAGGAGAACAGAGCGGGCACGCCCCGCCCGTGGAGCACGGCGGGCGTGCTGCGCGCCGACGACGCACGACGGCCCGCCGTGCCGCCCCCGCCGGCCTGAGCGGAACTCAGGGCCGAGGGGGAGACAGGCGGGCCGGAACGCCGTGCGGCGTGGAGCGGTCGAGGCTCAGCGAGCGTAGTACTCGACGACGAGCTGCTCGTCGCAGACGACCGGGATCTCCTTGCGGTTCGGGTCACGGTCGAGGCGGAACGCCAGCGCCTGGAGGTTGACCTCCAGGTAGCGCGGGGTCTCGCCCTCGGTGTCGTAGCCACCCTCGCGGGCCACCTGGAAGGGGTGCTTGGAGCGGCTGCGCTCGCGGACCATGACGACGTCGCCCGGGGTCACGCGGAAGGACGGCTTGTCGACCTTGGTGTTGTTCACCGAGATGTGGCCGTGGACGACCATCTGGCGGGCCTGGTAGATCGTGCGGGCCAGGCCGGACCGCAGGACGAGGGCGTCCAGGCGGCGCTCGAGCTCGATGACCAGGGCGTCACCGGTCTTGGCGTCGACCTTGCGGGCGCGCTCGTAGGCACGCAGCATCTGGCGCTCGCTGATGTCGTACTGCGCACGCAGGCGCTGCTTCTCCAGCAGACGGACCTTGTAGTCACTGTTCTGCTTGCGGCCCCGGCCGTGCTCACCCGGCGGGTAGGGACGCTGCTCGAAGTACTTGACGGCCTTCGGGGTCAGCGCAATGCCGAGTGCACGCGACTTCTTGACCTTGGGACGCGACTGGTTCACGTTGAACGGACCTCCGTGTAGGTTAGGTAAGGCTTACCTTAGTCGTTGGAGGAGAACGCATGTTTCGACCTGGGATCCCCCTGCCCGGTACCGAAACCGGACGGAGTCAGCCGCGTCCCGTGGAAGACGCACGACAGCCGTCGGCTGCCGAGCGTGTACGAACCCTCGTGGAGTCCAGCGTATCTGCCGCGCTGACCGTTCCGGGAACCGGTGCCCCCGAAGCGGGACCACTGGGTAACGGAGAACCAGCAGCGCGTGCCGTCACGCCGGACGGGGACATCGTATTGCTTCTCCCCGCCGCGGCTCCAACCGCCCAGGTCGCGGCTTATGCGCAGGATGACGACGTGACCGCCGTGATGGAACTCACGGACGTGGCACCGGTCTCCGCACCGCACCGGATCCGCGGCCGCGCCTGGGTCGCCGGCTGGCTCACCGCGGTACGCGACGAGGAGCGCGCCGTCTGCGCCCAGCTGATCGCCGAGCAGTACCCCGGGGGCGCCGCGGAGGAGTCCGACATCGCCTGGATGCTGGTGCGGCTGGAGGTCGGCGAGGCGTACGTCGACGACCTCTGGGGCGAGGAGCACGTCGAGCCCGAGCAGTTCGCCGCCGCCGCGGCCGACCCGCTGATGCCGCACGAGGCCGAGCTGCTCCAGCACCTGGCCGCCGCGCACGAGGAGCAGGTGCAGAGCCTCGGCTCGCTGCTGGGCACCCGGGAGCCGGTGTGCCCGGCGGGCACCCGCGCCCTGCCGCTGGCCCTGGACCGGTACGGGATGCGGGTCCGGTTCGTCGAACGGGGCTCGCGGGACCGCTGCTTCGACGCGCGCTTCGAGTTCCCCGAGCCGGTCGCCGACATCGCGCAGCTGCGCCGCGCCATGCACCGCCTCTTCGAGGCCGCCGCCGAGGAGACCCTGGAGCGCGGCGGACGGGCCGGCTCCGCGTACGGGGCGCTGCGGGACGGCGGCGAGGACGGGGAGCGCTGACGGCGGGGAGCACCGAGGAAAGCCACCGGAGCCGGGCAGCCGAGGGGGACGCGCCGGCACCGGGCCCCGGAGGGGGCGGCAGACGGGGCCGGGAAGGCGGTGGGCAGCGGCCTTCCCGGCCCTCTCCCCTTTTCTCAGCCGTGCCCCGTCGCTGCGTTGCTCTCCGGGCTCAGTCGCCGGAGCCGTTCTCGCCGTTCAGCCGGGAGCGGACACGGTCCGCGACGTCCGCGTACCGCGCCTCCGCGCCGTACCGCGTCGGCTCGTAGTACCGCTTGCCGTGGATCGCGTCCGGCGCGTACTGCTGGGCCGCGATGCCGCCCGGGAGGTCGTGCGGGTACTGGTAGCCCTGGCCGTGGCCGAGCTTGGCCGAGCCCTGGTAGTGGCTGTCGCGCAGATGCGGCGGCACCGGGCCCGCGAGACCCGCGCGGACGTCGGCGAGGGCCGCGTCGATGGCCTTGTACGCCGCGTTCGACTTGGGCGCGAGAGCGAGGGCGACGGTGGCCTGGCCGAGCGTGATCCGGGCCTCGGGGAAGCCGATCATCGCGACCGCCTGCGCCGCCGCGACGGCCGTCTGGAGCGCCGTCGGGTCCGCCAGGCCGATGTCCTCGCTCGCGGAGATCATCAGGCGTCTGGCGATGAACCGCGGGTCCTCCCCCGCCTCGATCATCCGTGCCAGGTAGTGCAGCGCCGCGTCGACGTCCGAACCGCGGATGGACTTGATCAGCGCGCTCGCCACGTCGTAGTGCTGGTCGCCGTCCCGGTCGTACTTCACCGCGGCGCGGTCCACGGCCTCCTCCAGCGAGGCCAGGCTGATCGCCGGCTCGCCCTTGGCCAGCGCGGCGCCCGCGCCCGCCTCCAGCGCCGTCAGCGCGCGGCGCGCGTCCCCGCCCGCGATCCGCAGCAGGTGCGCCTCCGCGTCCTCGGGGAGGGTGACGGCGCCGCCGAGGCCGCGCTCGTCCTCGACCGCGCGGTGCAGCAGGCCGCGCAGGTCGTCGTCGGTGAGCGGCTCCAGGGTGAGCAGCAGGGAGCGGGAGAGCAGCGGGGAGATCACCGAGAAGTACGGGTTCTCCGTGGTGGCCGCGATGAGGGTGACCCAGCGGTTCTCCACGGCGGGCAGCAACGAGTCCTGCTGGGCCTTGCTGAAGCGGTGGATCTCGTCGAGGAAGAGGACGGTGTCCTTGCCGTACGCGCCGGAGGAGCGGCGGGCCCCGTCGATGACGGAGCGGACCTCCTTGACCCCCGCGGTGATCGCCGACAGCTCCACGAAGCGCTTGTCCGTGGCCTGGCTGACGACGTACGCGAGGGTCGTCTTGCCGATGCCGGGCGGGCCCCACAGCATCACCGACGAGGGCCCCGCCGGGCCGCTGCCGCCCTCGCCGACGAGGCGGCGCAGGGGGGAGCCGGGGCGCAGCAGATGCTGCTGCCCCACGACGTCGTCGAGGTTGCGCGGGCGCATCCGCACGGCCAGCGGGCTGGCCGAGGGGTCCTTCGCCTGACGCTCCTCTGCTGCTGCGGTGAAAAGATCGGGCTCCACGCCGGAAACCCTAAGTCACCCCACTGACAGCCGGGTCCGCGCGGGTCGCCCCGCGCGGGCGGTCAGCTGGTCCAGAACGTCCACCAGCGGGTGAGGATCAGCATGCCGATGATGCCGATGTGCGCGACCGGCACCACCCAGGGGAACTCCTCGAAGAAGCCCCGGACCGCTCCCGGCGCCGGGAGCAGCCCCTCGCGAACGTTGAACGCCGTCACGTACCAGAACATGACGATGGTGGCCGCCCAGGCGAGGCAGCACCACAGGCACAGCGAGCCGATGTTGTACAGCGACTGGTACATGAGCCAGGTGCAGAAGCCGACGCCGAAGAGCGTGCCCGCGTGGAAGGCCAGCCAGTACCAGCGGGGGAAGCGCGCGCCGGAGAGCAGGCTCACGCCGACGCAGATGACGATGCCGTACGCGACGAGGCCGATCATCGGGTTCGGCGCACCGAAGGCCGCGGCCTGGTCGCTCTCCATGATGTTGTTGCAGGAGACGATCGGGTTGAGGCTGCATCCGGCCTTGAAGTCCGGGTCCTCGGCGAGCTTGAACTTGTCGAGCGTGATCACCCAGGCCGCGAGCAGCCCGGCGGCGCCGGTGATCACCAGCATCCAGGCGAAGGCCCGGCTCGCGCCGAAGGCACCGCCGGAGTCCGCGTGACTGCCCGCTCCTGAGCGAACGTGATTCCGTGGTGCCGTCGTCGTCATAGCGAAGTGCCGTCCTCGTGGGTGCCCGATGCCGTCTGCCTGAGCGTGCCGTGCCTGCGTGTGCCCGCGCGGGTACGGGCGGTTTCCGTCCCGTACCCGCGCGAAAGGTGCCGCTCATTGTGCACCAAGTGGCTGTCCGTCAGGCCAGTTTCGCCCGGACTTCGGCCACCACACGATCGAGTGGCAGGGCGGTCTGCTCGCCCGTGGTCAGGTCCTTGAGCTGGGCGACTCCCTCGGCGAGGTCGCGTTCGCCGACGAGGAGCGCGAAGCGGGCGCCCGAACGATTGGCGGACTTCATGGCGTTCTTCATGCCCTTGCCGCCGTACGCGAAGTCGGCCGCGACGCCCTCCCGGCGCAGCTGCGTCACCGCGCCGAACAGCGCGCGGCGTGCCTCCTCACCGATCGGCACCGCGAACACCTCGGTGGCGGAGGGCAGTTCGAGCTCGACGCCCTCGGCCTCCAGCGCCAGCGCGGTGCGGTCCACGCCCAGCGCCCAGCCCACCGAGGGCAGTGCGGGGCCGCCGATCATCTCGGAGAGGCCGTCGTAGCGCCCGCCGCCGCCGACGGCCGACTGCGAGCCGAGGCCGTCGTGCACGAACTCGAAGGTGGTGCGGGTGTAGTAGTCGAGGCCGCGCACCAGCTTGGGGTCGTCCTCGTACCCGACGCCCGCCGCCGTCAGCAGCTCGCGGACCTGCTCGTGGTACTCCTTGCAGGCCTCGCACAGGTGGTCGCGCATCATCGGCGCCCCGGTGAGCTGCCGCTGGACGGCCTCGCGCTTGTCGTCGAGGACGCGCAGCGGGTTGACGTCGATCCGGCGGCGGGTCTCCTCGTCGAGGTCGAGGCCGCGCAGGAACTCCTGGAGCGCGGCGCGGTAGACCGGCCTGCACTCCTTGTCGCCCAGGGAGTTGAGCAGGATGCGGAAGTTCCGCAGGCCCAGCGAGCGGTAGGCGTCGTGGGCCAGGATGATCAGCTCGGCGTCGAGGGAGGGGTCCTCCGCGCCGATCGCCTCGGCGCCGACCTGCGAGAAGTGCCGGTAACGGCCCTTCTGCGGGCGCTCGTAGCGGTAGTACGAGCCCGAGTACCAGAGCTTGACCGGGAGGTTGCCGCCCTTGTGCAGGCTGGACTCCAGCGCGGCACGGAGCACGGAGGCCGTTCCCTCGGGGCGCAGGGCGAGTTCGTCGCCGCCCTTCGTGGTGAGGGTGTACATCTCCTTCGTCACGATGTCCGTGGACTCGCCGACGCCGCGCGCGAAGAGCTCGACGCTCTCGAAGCCGGGCGTCTCGATGTACCCGTACCCGGCACGGCGCAGCGGCGCGGAGAGGGCCTCGCGGACCGCGAGGAAGTTCGCGGAGACGGGCGGGATCAGGTCGTAGGTGCCCTTGGGGGCCTTGAAGGTGCTCAACGGTCTCTCGTCACATTCCTCGTCGCGGAGCGATGTCGATCCCACCGCTCCCGGGGCCGCCGGCCGCCACGTCCCGCAGGAACGGGTTGGCGGCGCGCTCGCGGCCGATGGTGGTCTGGGGGCCGTGGCCGGACAGCACCACGGTCTCGTCCTCCTGCGGCAGGCACACGCGGGCCAGCGAGCGGAGGATCTCGGCGTGGTCGCCGCCGGGCAGGTCGGTACGTCCGATGGAGCCGGCGAACAGCAGGTCGCCCGAGAAGAAGACCGGCGGTACGTCGGCCTGTTCGGGCATCCGGAAGGTCACCGACCCCTTGGTATGGCCCGGGGCGTGCGCGACGGTCAGCTCCAGACCGGCCAGGTTCAGGGTGGCGCCGTCGGTCAGCTCGGCGACGTCGTCCGGCTCGCCGACGGTCAGCTCGCCCATCAGCTGGGAGCCGATGGTGCGGCCGAGCGCCTTCTCCGGGTCGCTCATCATGTAGCGGTCCTCGGGGTGGATCCAGGCGGGGACGTCGTGCGCCCCGCAGACCGGCACCACGGAGGCGACATGGTCGATGTGGCCATGCGTGAGCATGACGGCGACCGGCTTCAGCCGGTGCTTGGCGAGGGCTTCCTCGACCCCTTCGGCGGCCTGGTGGCCCGGGTCGATGATGATGCACTCCTCACCGGCGGCGGGGGCGACCAGATAGCAATTGGTCCCCCAGGCCCCGGCGGGGAACCCGGCAACGAGCACGATCGTCCTTCAGTCGTCCGGCAGTGAATTCACGGCTGTCGGTCACCCGGCTGTCGTTCCCCGCGAGCGGTGCACGTGGTGACGCTCACGTGGCGGAACGACGGCGCCGATGATCGATGAGAACCCTCAGCCTACCGGCGGCCGACACGGCGCCGCGAACCCGTGTCCGTACCCCGGCGGCGCCCGCTCCCGCGGCGTCCGCCGGTGCCGTCCCTCCCGACCAGAGGGGCGCCCGCCGCCCGCCACCGTCCAGCGCCGAAGGAGACGACCGTGGTCAGCAAGGAGCAGCGCAGGAAACAGCTCGCCCGCCAGAAGCAGCTGCGCCAGGAGCAGCGCCGGGCCGAGGCCCGGCGGAAGCGGCGTATCCGGCTGGCGGCGGGCGGCGCGGTCCTGGCCGTCGCCCTGGTCGCTGCGGTGGCGTACGCGGTGACGGGCGGGGAGGGCGGGTCCGCCGGGGACGGAGCGGCGGACGCGAAGGGGGGCGCGTCGTCCGCGTCCGGCGAGGGCGGGGGCGGGGGCGGGAAGAGCGGCGAGGACCCCTGCGGGAAGCCGGCGGATGGGAAGCCCGGGGACGAACAGTGGGAGACGCAGCCCGCGATGAAGATCGACGCGTCCGCCTCGTACACCATGTCGCTGGGCACCAACTGCGGTGACATCACGGTCGCCATGGACGCGGAGAAGGCGCCGCGCACGGTGAACTCCTTCAACTTCCTCGCGGGCGAGGGTTTTTTCGACCACACGCGCTGTCACCGCCTGGTCGACGAGGGTATTCACGTGCTGCAGTGCGGCGACCCGACGGGCACCGGCCAGGGCGGCCCCGGGTACACCGTCCCCGACGAGAACCTCAAGGACGCCGAGGTGCGGGACGGGGTGTACCCGGCGGGCACCGTGGCCATGGCCAACCAGTACGACGCGGCCTCGGGCCGGGGCCGGGACTCGGGCGGCAGCCAGTTCTTCCTGGTCTTCGAGGACAGCCAACTGCCGCCGGACTACACGCCGTTCGGGAAGATCACCGGCGGTATGGACGTCCTGGAGAAGATCGCCGCCGCGGGTTCGGCACCGGACCCGCAGACGCAGAACTCCGCGCCGAACGCGCACGTCGTCATCGACCGCGCGACGGTACGGAAGACCTGACCGGAACCGGAAGAACGCGACCGGAGCCCCGCGCTCCGCGGCCGCGGCACCGTCCGCGCCCGGCGGTTGCAGACAGCCTCGGCCGGATGCGGACAGCGCGGGGGCCGGTCGCCTATGTTGGCCTTGACGAGAAATGTGGACGATGCCGGGGGCGGAAGCCCTGATCGGCATCATGTGGAGGAGGCGCTGTGAGCAGCGACCCGTGGGGCCGCGTCGACGAGACGGGGACCGTGTACGTGCGGACGGCCGAGGGCGAGAAGGTCGTCGGATCCTGGCAGGCTGGCTCTCCCGAGGAGGCCCTCGCCTACTTCACGCGCAAGTACGACGGCCTGGTCGTGGAGATCGGCCTCCTCGAGCGCAGGGTGAGGACCACCGACCTGTCCGCGAAGGACGCGCAGGCCGCGATCGCGCATCTGCGGGAGCAGGTGGACGCCCACCACGCGGTCGGCGACCTGGACGCGCTGCGCGTGAGGCTCGACGCCCTGGCGAAGACGGTCGAGGAGCGCCGCGAGGAGCGCAAGGCCAAGAAGGCACAGGCCAACGAGGAGGCCAAGGCCGCCAAGGAGGCGCTGGTCGCCGAGGCCGAAGAGCTCGCGCAGAGCGAACAGTGGCGGGCGGCCGGTGACAAACTGCGGGCGCTGGTGGACCGTTGGAAGGGCCTCCCCCGGCTGGACCGCAAGACGGACGACGAGCTCTGGCACCGCTTCTCGCACGCCAGGTCCGCCTTCTCCAAGCGTCGCAAGCAGCACTTCGCGCACCTGGACGCCCAGCGCGAGGAGGCGCGCAAGCGCAAGGAGAAGCTGGTCCAGGAGGCGCAGGCGCTGTCCAGCTCGCGGGACTGGGGCCCCACGGCCGCCAAGTACCGGGACCTGATGCAGGAGTGGAAGGCCGCCGGGCGCGCGCAGCGGGAGCACGAGGACGACCTGTGGCAGCGCTTCCGCGGCGCCCAGGACGTCTTCTTCCAGGCCAGGTCCGAGGTGTTCGCCGAGCGGGACGCGGAGCAGCGGGAGAACCTGACGCTGAAGGAGGAGCTGGCCGTCGAGGCGGAGAAGCTGCTCCCGGTCACGGATCTCAAGTCGGCCCGCAGCGCGTTCCGTTCGCTCAACGAGCGCTGGGACGCGATCGGTCACGTGCCGCGTGAGGCGAAGCCGAAGATCGAGGGCCGTATGCACGCGGTGGAGCGGGCGATCCAGGAGGCCGAGGAGGCCGAGTGGCGCCGCACCAACCCGGAGGCGCGGGCCCGCGCCGAGGGTCTCACCGGCCAGTTGCAGGAGGCCGCCGACAAGCTGCGCCGCCAGATCGAGCAGGCCCGCGCCGCGGGCAACACGGCGAAGGCGGAGAAGCTGGAGAAGGAACTGGAGGGCCGCCAGCAGCTCCTGGACCAGGCCATGAAGGGCCTGGAGGAGTTCGGCGGCTGAACCGCCCCCGGGCACACACGAGGCCCCGCCGGTCCTGGGACCGGCGGGGCCTCTTCCGTTTCCGGTGCGGTCGGCCCGTCGAACTCCGGGGCGGCGGTGGGGCGTTCACCGCGGACCCGCCCCCCGTTCAGCCCTGCCCGTGCTGCCCGTGCTGTCCCTTGGACGAGGTGACGCGGTAGACGTCGTAGACGCCCTCGACGCCGCGTACTGCCTTCAGGACGTGGCCGAGGTGCTTCGGGTCGCCCATCTCGAAGGTGAAGCGGGAGGTCGCCACCCGGTCCCGGGAGGTCTGGACGGCCGCCGAGAGGATGTTGACGTGCTGGTCGGACAGCACGCGGGTGACGTCGGACAGCAGCCGGGAGCGGTCCAGCGCCTCGACCTGGATGGCGACGAGGAAGACCGAGGACTGCGTCGGCGCCCACTCGACCTCCAGCATCCGCTCCGGCTCCTTGGAGAGGGAGTCGACGTTGACGCAGTCGGCACGGTGCACGGAGACGCCGCTGCCGCGGGTGACGAAGCCGATGATCGGGTCTCCCGGCACCGGTGTGCAGCAGCGGGCCAGCTTGACCCACACGTCGTCGACGCCCTTGACGACCACTCCGGGATCGGCGGGCGAGCGGCGCTTGGAGCGCACCGGCATGGGCGAGGCGGTCTCGGCCAGGTCCTCGTTGGCCGCGTCCTCGCCGCCGAGGGACTGGACGAGCTTCTGCACGACGTTCTGCGCGGAGACGTGGCCCTCGCCGATGGCGGCGTACAGCGCGGAGATGTCCGGGTAGCGCATCTCGTGCGCGAGGGTGACGAGGGAGTCGCCGGTGAGGATGCGCTGGATCGGCAGGTTCTGCTTGCGCATCGCGCGGGCGATCTCGTCCTTGCCCTGCTCGATGGCCTCGTCCCGGCGCTCGCGCGTGAACCAGGCGCGGATCTTGTTGCGCGCGCGGGGGGACTTGACGAAGCCGAGCCAGTCCCGCGAGGGGCCGGCGCCGGGTGCCTTGGAGGTGAAGACCTCGACGGTGTCGCCGTTGTCGAGGGTCGATTCGAGCGGCACCAGACGGCCGTTGACGCGGGCGCCGATGGTGCGGTGCCCGACCTCGGTGTGCACGGCGTACGCGAAGTCGACGGGGGTGGCTCCGGCCGGGAGCGCTATGACGTCGCCCTTCGGCGTGAAGACGAAGACCTCGTTGCGCGAGAGGTCGAAGCGGAGCGACTCCAGGAACTCGCCCGGGTCCTCCGTCTCCTTCTGCCAGTCGAGCAACTGCCGCAGCCAGGACATGTCGTTGACGGTGTCGTCTTTCCCGCCACCCTTGGGCACATCCGTGCGGACCTTCGAAGTCCCGGCCACGGCCTGCTGCTTGTACTTCCAGTGCGCGGCGATGCCGTATTCGGCGCGGCGGTGCATGTCGAAGGTGCGGATCTGGAGCTCGACGGGCTTGCCGCCGGGGCCGATCACCGTCGTGTGCAGCGACTGGTACATGTTGAACTTGGGCATCGCGATGTAGTCCTTGAACCGCCCCGGAACCGGGTTCCAGCGGGCGTGGACGGTGCCCAGTGCCGCGTAGCAGTCGCGGACGGTGTCCACCAGGACGCGGATGCCGACCAGGTCGTAGATCTCCGCGAAGTCCCGGCCGCGGACGATCATCTTCTGGTAGACGCTGTAGTAGTGCTTCGGCCGCCCGGTGACGGTGGCCTTGATCCGGGCGGCGCGCAGGTCGGCCTGCACCTCGTCGGTGACGACGGCCAGGTACTCGTCCCGCTTGGGCGCGCGCTCGGCGACGAGGCGGACGATCTCGTCGTACATCTTGGGGTAGAGGATCGCGAAGGCGAGGTCCTCCAGCTCCCACTTGATGGTGTTCATGCCCAGGCGGTGCGCGAGCGGGGCGAAGATCTCCAGGGTCTCCCTGGCCTTCTGCTCCTGCTTCTCCCGCTTGAGGTAGCGCATCGTGCGCATGTTGTGCAGCCGGTCGGCGAGCTTGATGACCAGCACCCGCGGGTCCTTGGCCATCGCGACGACCATCTTGCGGACGGTCTCGGCCTGCGCGGCCTCGCCGAACTTCACCTTGTCCAGCTTGGTGACGCCGTCGACGAGCAGGGCGACCTGGTCGCCGAAGTCCCGGCGCAGGGTGTCGAGTCCGTACTCGGTGTCCTCGACGGTGTCGTGCAGCAGGCCCGCCATCAGCGTCGCCGGGTCCATGCCGAGCTCGGCGAGGATCGTCGTCACGGCGAGCGGGTGCGTGATGTACGGGTCGCCGCTCTTGCGCTTCTGGCCGCGGTGCCAGCGTTCGGCGACCTGGTAGGCGCGCTCGATCTGGCGGAGCGTCGCCGACTCCATCTTGGGGTCGTTGCTCCGCACTATCCGCAGCAGCGGCTCCAGCACGGGGTTGAACGGGCTGGAGCGCTGCACGCCGAGGCGCGCGAGCCGGGCCCGTACGCGGTTGGACGAGCCGGAGCGCCCGGAGACGCCGGAGACCGCGCGGGCCGGGGCGACGCGCTCGCGGGAGCCGTCCTCGGCCCGGGCCGGTTCGGTGCCGGCGGGCGTGCTGCCGTTCGTGGGGCCGGGGCCCCGGACCGCGGGCGGCGCCGCCTCGGCCGCCGGGTTGGCGGCGCCCTGCGCGGGCCGGCCCGCTGCGGGGTCGCCGTCGTTCGTGCCGCCCTGCGCGGACGTCTTGCCCCCGCCCGTGGCGGCTGCGCCACGGGCCTCGGCTTCCCGCTGTGCGGCGGTGAGCGGCTGAGCCTCGTCTGGCAAGAGCACTCCTCGTTGGACCTCAGTCCGGCTCGGGGGCCGGACTGCCATGGTATCGGCGCCCTGCCCGCCGCTGCCCTGCGACGGCGGCGGCGAACACCTGCCCGGCGCGCTCCCCGGCGGTGCGGAGGGGCGTCGGGGCGGGGCGCCGGGCGGCGGGAATCCCCGCACAGCACGACGGCGGCACAGTACGGCCGTCGGCTCCGCAAGGTACAGGGCCCTCGCGGATGCCGCCGTGCTGTGCCGCCGTGGCTCGGGTCAGACGGTGACCAGGCAGTCGAGCGGGGCGCCCGCCAGCGCGGGGGCCATCCGCCCGCGCCCGTCGAGGAAGCCGAGCTCCATCAGTATGGCGACGCCCGCGACCTGGGCTCCCGCCCGCCGGATGAGCTGGAGCGACGCCTCGGCCGTACCGCCGGTGGCGAGCACGTCGTCGATGACGAGCACCCGGTCCCCCTCGGCGAGGTCCTCGGCGTGCACCTCGATCTCGGCGCTGCCGTACTCCAGCTCGTAGGACTGGGCGAGGGTCGCGCCGGGCAGCTTGCCCGCCTTGCGTACGGGTACGAAGCCGACGCCGGCCCGTACCGCCGCGGGGGCCGCGAGGATGAAGCCGCGGGCCTCCAGGCCCACGATCTTCGTGGCGCCGCGCTCCCGCGCGATCTCCGCCAGGGCGTCCGTGAGCACCGCGAACGCCTCGGCGTCCGCCAGCAGCGGGGTGATGTCCTTGAACATCACGCCCGGCTTCGGGTAGTCCGCGACGTCCCGGATGCGGTCCGTCAGCAGCTGCCGGACGGAATCGGGGACGCCCGCGGACTCCCGGGTGTCACTGATGCTGCTCACGTCGTTCACCTGCGCTTTCCTGAGGGGCGGCCGCGGCCCTTGCCCCGCGGGGAGGGCTGGCTGCGCTGGCCCGGGGCCCCGGGGGCGCCGGCCGCCGCCGGGGTCGTGCCCGCGGGCGCTTCCCCCACGGTGAGCGAGGCGCCGGAGGGCAGCGGGCCGTCGGACGGGGAGGCGTCCCCGTCGTCGCCGTCCCCGTCGTCGCCCTGGTGGTCGCGCTCCTCGGCCTTGGCGCGCTTGGCGTGCACGCGCCGGGCGAGGGACTTCATCCGCGGCTCGCGCTCCTTGAAGTCCGCGACCAGCGGGGTCGCGATGAAGATCGAGGAGTACGCGCCGGCGGCGAGGCCGACGAACAGCGAGAGGGCGATGTCGTTCAGCATGCCGCCGCCGAGCAGGCCGCCGCCGATGAACAGCAGGCCGGCGACCGGGAGCAGCGCCACGACCGTGGTGTTGATGGACCGCACCAGGGTCGCGTTGATGCTCCGGTTCGCGATCTCGCTGTAGGTGAAGCGGGTCTGCTTGGTGACGTTCGTCGTGCTCTCGCGCAGGCCGTCGAAGACGACGACCGTGTCGTACAGCGAGTAGCCGAGGATCGTCAGCAGACCGATGACCGTGCCCGGGGTGACCTCGAAGCCGACCAGGGCGTACACCCCGACGGTGATGGTGAGGTCGTGGATGAGCGCGATCAGCGCGGCCAGAGCCATCCGCCACTCGAAGGCGATGGCCAGGTAGATCACCACGAGGACCATGAAGATCGCGAGGCCGAGCCAGGCCTTGTTCGCGATCTGCTCGCCCCAACTGGGGCCGACGAGCTGGGTGTCGACCTGGTTCGGGTCGACCTTCAGCTCCTCGGCGAGCTGCTCCTTGACCTGGGTCGACTTCTCGGTGTCGACGCCGGAGATCTGGATGCGCATGCCGCCGCTGCCCAGCTTCTGGACGATGGCGGTGTGCCCGGAGGCCTCCTCCGCCACCTCGCTGGTGTGCTGGACGCTGGCGCTGGTCTTCGGCGTCGTCAGGACGGCGCCGCCCTCGAACTCGATGCCCATCACGAGGCCGCGGACCGCGAGGCCCACGAACGCCGTGATCGTGATCAGGATCGAGACGGCGTACCAGAACTTCCGCTTGCCGATGAAGTCGTAGCCGATGTCACCGCGGTACAGCCGGGCGCCGAGATCGCCAAGTCGCGACATCTCAGGCCTCCTTCGGGTCGGTGCTGACGACGGAGGGACGACGGCCCCTGCGCAGCGGGGGCTTGGCGCCGAGCCGCCGCGGGTCGAGCCCCGACCAGGGGTGACCGCTCGCGAAGAAGCGGGTCCGGGAGAACAGCGTCATCAGCGGCTTGGTGAAGAAGAACACCACGACGACGTCGAGCAGCGTGGTGAGCCCGAGCGTGAACGCGAAGCCCTGCACCTTGCCGACGGTGACGACGAACAGCACCGCGGCGGAGAGGAACGACACGAAGTCCGAGACCAGGATGGTGCGTCGGGCCCGGGGCCAGCCGCGCTCGACGGCGGGCCGGAGCGTTCTGCCCTCGCGGATCTCGTCCCTGACCCGTTCGAAGTAGACGATGAACGAGTCGGCGGTGATACCGATCGCGACGATCGCACCGCAGACGGCCGGCAGGTTGAGCGCGAAGCCGATGGCCGGTCCGAGCAAGGTCATGATCGTGTACGTCAGGACGCCGGAGACCAGCAGGCTGAGCAGCGCGATGACCGACAGGCCGCGGTAGTACACGATCAGGTAGATCACGACGAGCGCGAGACCGATGGCGCCGGCGATGAGACCGGCCGAGAGCTGGTCGCTGCCGAGCGCGGCGGTGACGGTCGTGACGTCCGATTCCTCGAAGGTCAGCGGGAGCGCGCCGAAGGACAGGATGTTGGCCAGGTCCTCGGCCGACTGCTGGGTGAAGCTGCCGGAGATCATCGCGTTGCCGCCGCCGATCGGGCCGTTGACGGAGGGCGCGGAGGCGACCTCACCGTCCAGCGTGATCGCGAACTGGTTCTGCGGGGGCTGGTTCTTGGACAGGTCGCCGGTGACGGAGGCGAACTGCTTGCTGCCCTTGTCGTCGAAGGACATGTTGACGATCCAGCCCTGACCGCTCTGCTGGTCGAGGGATGCCTGGGCGTCCTTGACGTTCTTGCCCTTGACGGCGATCGGGCCGAGCGCGTACTTGACCTTCTCCTTCTGGTCACACGCGACGACCGGCTCGTCGGGCTGGGCGGCAGCGGCGGCCGAACTGGCGTCGGCGCGTGCCTTCTTGGTGGTGCAGTCGAGCTTCTCCAGCTCACCCGCGAGCTTCTTGGGCACGCCGGGCGGCTGGGGCATCTGCTGCTGGGGCGGGGCGGTGGGGGCTTCGCTCTGCGCGCCCTCGTCGCCGTCCGTCGCCTGGGGCGAAGGGGTCTTGTCCGCCGTGGTCTTGAGGCCGTCGGTGACGGCGCGGCCCTGCGGCGGGGTGTCCTTCTCGGGCTGCTTCTCGCCGCCGGTCTCGCCCGCCGAGGACTCCGGCTCGGGCTGCTGCGGCTGCTGCTTGGTGGTCTGCGCCATCGACAGCACGGGGCGGAAGCCGAGTTCGGCCGTCGTACCGACCTGTTCCCGTGCCTGCTTCTCGTTGGTGCCCCGGGGGATGTTGGCGATGATGTGCCGGTCGCCCTGGGTCTGGACCTCGGCCTCGGAGACACCCAGACCGTTGACGCGCCGCTCGATGATGCCGACGGCGGTCTGCATGTTCGTCGGGTTGATCGCGTCAGGGCGGCCCGGCTGGTTCTTGGCCTCCAGCGTGATGCTGGTACCGCCCGCGAGGTCGATGCCCAGTCGCGGAGTGGTCTGGCCGGAGGCGAACATGCCCACTGTCAGCCCCACCATGGCCAGCAGGATCAGCGTCAGCGAACGCCATGGCTTCCCCTGCCCGGCCGGGGTCCTGCGGCCTTTCTTCGGTGCTGCCACCTATCTGTCTCTCCCTGTCCAACCGCCGGTGCCGGCCGTCGAGTTGAGCCGGGACACCGCGCGGCGCGCGAAGTGGTGTGCGGACATGCTCCGCCGCCGGACCCGGTCTGTGGTGGCCCGGCGGCGCCGACCTTACTTGGAGTCGCTGTCACCTTCGCGCTTGGTGTCCTTGTGCTGCGCGTCGTCCTCGGCGGCGGCCTCGTCCTCGGCGGAGTCGCTCTTGGCGGCCTCGCCCTTGGTGGCGGAGGTCTCGTCCTCGGCGCGGGCGGTGTCCGCCTCGTCGGACTTGCCGAGGTCGATGCGGCCGGAGCCCTCGCCGTCCTCGGAGGTCAGGGAGGAGGCGTCGTCCGGGACGACGGTGCCGTCGCCGGCGGGGAGGCCGTTCACGATGCGGTCGAACTCGTCGGCCTCGAGGACGGCGCCGATCGCGTTCTTGCCGTAGAGCGCGTGCACACCAGGAGCAACCTCAAGGAGTACGACGTCGTCACGGATCTCCTTGACGGTGGCGTACATGCCTCCGATGGTCCGCACGCCGGTGCCGGGCTGCATCTGGTCACGCATCTGCATGGCCTGACGCTGCTTCTTCTTGGCGGAGCGGGTCATCAGGAACATGGCCCCGATGAGCACGATGAACGGGAGCAGAGCAATAGGATCCACGGCGGAAGATATTCCTTCACACGGCCACGTCTGAGGCGGCCTGGTATTCGGGGGTGGACAAGCCGCCCAGGACGGACGGCGTCGGCGGAGTCTAAGTCAGTCCTCGCCGATGGAACAACGTCGAGCATGGCGCCGGGGTTCCCCCGTGGGCGTCTCGCGTCCGTCGGATACGTCACGCGGTCGCTCACACGTCCGTCACATGCGTGGTCACGCGGCGGCGGTCAGTCTCCGAAGAGCCCGGCCTGCCCGGCGGCTCCGGGCGCACCCGGTGCCGTGGAGCGCGGCGGGGCGAGGCCGAGGTGTGCCCAGGCGGCGGGGGTGGCGACCCGGCCACGCGGAGTGCGGGCCAGCAGGCCCTCGCGGACCAGGAACGGTTCGGCGACCTCCTCGACCGTCTCCCGCTCCTCCCCCACCGCGACGGCCAGCGTCGAGAGGCCGACGGGGCCGCCGGAGAAGAGCCGCAGCAGCGCGTCGAGGACGCCGCGGTCGAGGCGGTCGAGGCCGCGGGCGTCGACCTCGTAGACGTCCAGGGCCCGGGAGGCGACCTCGCGGCTGATCGCGCCGTCGCCCCTGACCTGCGCGTAGTCCCGTACGCGGCGGAGCAGCCGGTTCGCGATCCGGGGGGTGCCGCGGGAGCGTCCGGCGATCTCGGCGGCGCCCTCGGCGTCCGTCTCGACGTCGAGCAGCCGGGCCGAGCGGTGCACGACGGCCTCCAGCTCGCCCGGCTCGTAGAACTCCATGTGCGCGGTGAAGCCGAAGCGGTCGCGCAGCGGCGGGGGCAGCAGTCCGGCCCTGGTGGTGGCGCCGACCAGGGTGAACGGCGGGAGTTCCAGCGGGATCGCGGTGGCGCCGGGGCCCTTGCCGACGATCACGTCGACGCGGAAGTCCTCCATGGCCATGTAGAGCATCTCCTCGGCGGGCCGGGACATGCGGTGTATCTCGTCGAGGAAGAGGACCTCGCCCTCCTGGAGGGAGGAGAGGATCGAGGCGAGGTCGCCGGCGTGCTGGATGGCGGGGCCCGAGGTGATCCGGATCGGGGCGCCCATCTCGGCCGCGATGATCATCGAGAGGGTGGTCTTGCCCAGTCCGGGGGCGCCGGAGAGCAGGACGTGGTCCGCCGTGCCGCCGCGCTGGCGGGCGGCCTTCAGGACGAGGTCGAGCTGTTCGCGGACCTTGGGCTGGCCGATGAACTCGCCGAGTTCCTTGGGCCGCAGGGCCGCCTCGACGGCGCTGTCCTCCCCGTCGGCCTCGGCGCCGACGAGCCGCTCGCCGGCCTCGCCGTACGGGCCGTCCTCGTGGTGGATGTCGTCCCGGCTCATGTGGTGCGCCTCCCGGCTTCGTTCACGTCGTACCCGGGCGCGGTGCCCGCTGCCCTCGCGGCCGTCGCCGCCATCTCCGGTGTCACCGCGCCTTGTTCAGCGTCTGGAGGGCCGCGCGCAGGAGCTGCGGCACGGGCGGCCGGGCGCCCTCGGCCAGGGCGGCCTCGGCCTGCGGTGCGACGGCCGTGACCGCCTCGTCCGCCTCGCGGGTGGCGTACCCGAGGCCGATGAGCGCGGCGTGCAGCTGCTCGCGCCAGCCCGCGGCGGCGGGGGTGCCGGCGCCCTGCCGCGCGGCGTGGGTGCCGGTGCCGGACGGTTCGCCGAGGCGGTCCTTCAGCTCCAGCAGCAGTTTCTGGGCGCCCTTCTTGCCGATGCCGGGGACGGCGGTGAGGGCCTTCTCGTCCCCGGCGGAGACGGCCGTCCTGAGCGCGTCCGGGGCGTGCACGGCGAGCATGGCCTGGGCGAGGCGGGGGCCCACCCCGCTGGCGGTCTGGAGGAGTTCGAAGACCTGGCGTTCGTCGTCGTCGGCGAAGCCGTACAGGGTGAGGGAGTCCTCGCGGACGACGAGGGAGGTGGCGAGCCTGGCCTCCTGGCCGACGCGGAGCCCGGCGAGGGTGCCGGGCGTGCACTGCACGGCCATGCCGACGCCGCCGACCTCGACGACGGCGGTGTCCGGGGCGAGAGCCGCGACGGTCCCTGCGACAAAGGCGATCATGAGCTGCTGTCCTTCGGTGCGCGGCGGGTGGTCGGTGCCGAACGGGCGCCTCCCGCCGGTCGGTTCGTCCTGCGGCCGGTTCCGGCGGCGCGTGCGGAGGCGGCGGCGCGGGCCGCGCGGGCGGCCGCCGCGTGCTCCGCGTGTGCCTGCTGGAGGCGGTTCAGCCGGGTCTGTGCGGGGGCGCGCCAGATGTGGCAGATGGCGAGCGCGAGCGCGTCGGCCGCGTCCGCCGGGCGGGGCGGCGCGTCCAGCCGCAGCAGGCGCGTGACCATGGTGCCGACCTGGGCCTTGTCGGCGCGGCCCGAGCCGGTGACGGCGGCCTTGACCTCGCTGGGGGTGTGCAGCGCCACGGGCAGTCCGCGGCGCGCCGCGCACAGCATGGCGACGGCGCTGGCCTGGGCGGTGCCCATCACGGTGCTGACGTTGTGCTGGCTGAACACCCGCTCCACGGCGACGGCTTCGGGCCGGTGCGCGTCCAGCCACTCCTCCATGCCGCGCTCGACGAGGACGAGCCGCTCGGCGATGTCCGCCTCGGCGGGCGTCCGTACGACGCCGACCCCGGCCATCGTCAGCGGCCGCCCGGCGACGCCCTCGACGACGCCCACGCCGCAGCGGGTCAGCCCCGGATCGACCCCGAGTACGCGCACGCGGCGGCCCTCCCCATCTGTCGGTGACGTCGGTGACGTCTCAACTGTGCCTGCCGGACGGGCTGTTCCCGCCGGCCCCGGCCGGCCGCCGGTCCGCGCCGTCCGACCGTTCCCGCAGGCTATCGGGCACCACCGACAGTGGCGGGCACGGAAGCGCGGACGGGCCGACGGTGTTTCCCGTCGGCCCGTCCGCGCTGCGGTCCGCGAAGCCGCGTCAGGCGTCGACCTTCGCCATGATCTCGTCGGAGACGTCGAAGTTGGCGAAGACGTTCTGCACGTCGTCGCTGTCCTCCAGCGCGTCGATCAGCTTGAAGATCTTGCGCGCGCCGTCCTCGTCCAGCGGGACCTGCACGCTGGGGAGGAAGTTGTTGTCCGCCGACTCGTAGTCGATCCCGGCGTCCACGAGGGCGCTGCGGACCGCGACCAGGTCGGTGGCCTCGCTGATGACCTCGAAGTTCTCGCCCAGGTCGTTGACTTCCTCGGCACCGGCGTCCAGGACGGCACCCAGGATGTCGTCCTCGGTGAGGCTCTCGTCGCCCTTGGGGACGATCACGACGCCCTTGCGGTTGAAGAGGTACGACACCGAGCCGGGGTCGGCCATGGAGCCGCCGTTGCGGGTCATGGCGACGCGCACGTCGGACGCGGCGCGGTTGCGGTTGTCGGTCAGGCACTCGATGAGCACCGCGACGCCGTTCGGCCCGTAACCCTCGTACATGATGGTCTCGTAGTCGGCACCGCCGGCTTCGAGACCGGCGCCGCGCTTGACGGCGCTCTCGATGTTCTTGTTCGGGACCGAACTCTTCTTCGCCTTCTGAATGGCGTCGAACAGGGTGGGGTTGCCATCCGGGTCGGCGCCCCCGGTACGGGCCGCGACCTCGACGTTCTTGATCAGCTTTGCGAAGAGCTTGCCGCGCTTGGCATCGATCACGGCCTTCTTGTGCTTGGTGGTTGCCCACTTAGAGTGGCCGGACACAGCCTCGCTCCATTCGACGTCTTCGACATAACCAACGCGGAGATCTTACCGTCAGCCACCGCGCGCGACGGACCCCGCTTCCCGGCCCCGGGACGGTACGGGGCGAACCCGGCGACCCGGACGGCCCCCGTCCGCTCCCGCCGTCAGACGGCGCCGGACGCGTCCCGCTCGCGGGACTCGTGCACCATACCGGCGAACAGCGCGTGCACCCGGTGGTCCCCGGTGAGCTCCGGGTGGAAGGACGTCGCCAGCAGCGGTCCCTGCCGGACGGCGACGGGGTGCCCGTCGTGCTCGGCCAGGGTCTCGACCCCGGCGCCGGTCGACTCCACCCACGGGGCGCGGATGAAGACGCCGTGCACGGGGCGGCCGGCTCCGCCTTCCACACCCTCCATGGTGACAGCCGCCTCGAAGGACTCGTTCTGCCGCCCGAAGGCGTTCCGGCGGACGATCATGTCGATGCCGCCGATGGTCTCCTGGCCCGAGCGGGGGTCGAGGATCTTGTCGGCGAGCATGATCATCCCGGCGCAGGAGCCGTAGGCGGGCATGCCCGCGCGGATCCGGGCGCGCAGCGGCTCCATGAGCCCGAAGGTGACGGCGAGTTTAGCGATCGTCGTCGACTCGCCGCCGGGGATGACGAGGCCGGCCACGGCCTCCAGTTCCTCGGCCCGGCGTACGGGCACGGCGTGCGCGCCCGCGCTGTCGAGTGCGGCGAGGTGTTCACGGGTGTCGCCCTGGAGGGCGAGGACGCCGATGGGTGGGGTGGGCACGGTTGTCCTTCTCCGTCGTGCTGCGACGTACAGCGTCGTGCGGGGTGCGGGACGCCCGGGCCGGAGGGCGGGCCTCCGGCCCGGGCGCGGGTGGTCACCAGCCGCGGTTGGCGTAGCGCTCGCCCTCGGGGAGGGTGTCGCAGTTGATGCCGACCATGGCCTCGCCCAGGCCGCGCGAGACGTCGGCGACGACCTTCGGGTCGTCGTAGAAGGTGGTGGCCTTCACGATGGCGGCGGCGCGCTTGGCCGGGTCGCCGGACTTGAAGATGCCGGAGCCGACGAAGACGCCCTCGGCGCCGAGCTGGCGCATCAGCGCCGCGTCGGCCGGGGTCGCGACGCCGCCGGCGGAGAACAGCACGACGGGCAGCTTGCCGAGCGTCGCGACCTCCTTGACCAGCTCGTACGGGGCGCGGTGCTCCTTCGCCGCGGCGTACAGCTCGTTGTTGTCGAGGACGGTGAGCTTGCCGATCTCGTTCTTGATCTGGCGCATGTGCCGGACGGCCTCGACGACGTTGCCGGTGCCCGCCTCGCCCTTGGAACGGATCATGGCCGCGCCCTCGGCGATGCGGCGCAGGGCCTCGCCCAGGTTGGTGGCGCCGCAGACGAAGGGCGTGGTGAAGGCGAACTTGTCGCTGTGGTTGACCTCGTCGGCCGGGGTGAGGACCTCGGACTCGTCGATGTAGTCGACGCCGAGGGCCTGGAGGATCTGGGCCTCGACGAGGTGGCCGATCCGGGACTTGGCCATCACCGGGATCGACACGGCGTTGATGATGCCGTCGATCATGTCCGGGTCGGACATGCGGGCGACGCCGCCGTCCTTGCGGATGTCGGCGGGGACCCGCTCCAGGGCCATGACCGCCACGGCGCCGGCGTCCTCGGCGATCTTCGCCTCTTCCGGGGTGACGACATCCATGATCACGCCGCCCTTGAGCTGCTCGGCCATGCCGCGCTTGACGCGCGCCGTGCCGGTCTCGGCCTGGGCGGGGGTGGTGGAAGCGGACGACTCAGTGGACACGGTTCGACCTCATTCGGCGGGTTCTACGGTGCGACCGGGGCCACGCGGACCGTGAACCCCACGCAGACGGTCGCCCGACGGGCCCGCCCGGAGAAAGGGCCAATCCGCAACAGGTGGCCTGAACGCCCGGGGCCACTTCGCCGTACGGGGCGCCGTATCCGCCCCGTGTCCGGGCCACTGCGCCCCGTCGGCCCTGGGCGGACGGCCCGGAGCCGGGGCCGGTCGGCTACTGCGGGGCGCCGTTGGCGCGGTCGGCGAGGGCCGCCGGCGGCTCGTCGTCCATCTCGAAGGCGAGCGGGAACGGGGCGTAGCCCGCGAGCCGGAACCAGCGGACCGTACGGTGCCGCCGCAGGGCGCGCGCGGCGCGTACCGCGTCGTTGTGGAAGCGGCGGGCCATCGGCACCCGGCGTACGGCGGCGGCCAGTTCGACGGCGCTGTCCTCGCCGCCGGGCGCGGCACGGACCGCGTCGGTCTGCGCGGTGTCGGCGAAGACGGCGCGGAGCGCCTGGCTCAGTTCGCTCTCGGCGACCTCGCGCTGCTCCTCCTTGGCGAGGCGGGCGTCGTGCGCGGCCTGGTAGAGCACCATCGAGGCGGCCGGGTCGAGGATGCCCGCGGTGGCGAGCTCCTGGGCGACCGAGGCGCGGCGCAGCAGCTGCGCGTCGAGCGCCGCCCTGGCCGCGTCGATGCGGGCGTGCAGCCGGTCGAGGCGGCCGGCCGTCCAGCTGAGGTAGACGCCGGTCAGCGCGACGGCCGCGGCGACGAGGACGAGGGTGGTCATGGTGGGCATGGGGGCGATCGCTCCAGGTGGGCCGGGTGCGGGGCCGTCAACGGCCGCCGCCCGGCGGGCGGTTCAAAGGGGCGGCCGGGCGGTCCGGGACGTGCTGCGGCGGGAGCCGCCGCTCAGGAGTCGCGGGCCGCGAGTCCCAACCGGGCGCGGAGACCGATGCGTTCGTCGGGGGCGACGGAGGCGGCACCGTCGGTGACGGTCTCGTAGACGGCGAGGATGTCGGCGCCGACGGTGGACCAGTCGAAGCGGCGCACGTGCCGGCTGCCGCGCTCCCGCAGTTCGGCCAGCCGCGCCGGGTCGCCGACGAGCCGCAGGGCCGCCTCGGCGAGCGCGTCCGCGTCCTCGTTGGCGAACAGTTCGCCCGCCGCTCCCCCGTCCAGCACCTGCGCGAACGCGTCGAGGTCGCTGGCGAGCACGGGGGCGCCCGAGGACATGGCCTCGACCAGGATGATCCCGAAGGACTCGCCGCCGGTGTTGGGCGCCACGTACAGGTCGACGCTGCGCAGCAGCCTGGCCTTGTCCTCGTCGCTGACCATGCCGAGGAACTCGACGCGCTCGCGCATCTCCTCCGGCAGCCCCGCGACGGCCTCCTCCTCGTCGCCCCGGCCCGCGACGAGCAGCCGGGTGCCCGGCTGCTCCTCCAGGATCCGCGGCAGGGCCTTCATCAGGACGGGAAGTCCCTTGCGCGGCTCGTCGATCCGGCCGATGAAGCCGATCGTCGGCGCCTCGGGGGTGCCCTGCCAGGCGGGCTTGGGCTCGGCGGCGGCGAAGAAGCCGACGTCGACGCCGTTCGGGATGACGACCGCGTCGCCGCCCAGGTGCTCGACGAGGGTGCGCCGCGCGTACTCGCTGACCGCGATCCGCGCGCTGATCTTCTCCAGCGCCGGCTGCAGGATCGGGTACGCCGCGATCATCGCCCGCGACCTCGGGTTGGAGGTGTGGAAGGTGGCGACGATCGGCCCCTGCGCCGCCCAGCAGGTGAGCAACGCGAGGGAGGGCGAGGCGGGTTCGTGGATGTGCAGCACGTCGAAGTCGCCGCCCTGCACCCAGCGGCGGACCCGGGTCGCCGAGAGGAAGCCGAAGTTCAGCCGCGCGACCGAGCCGTTGTACGGGACGGGCACGGCGCGGCCCGCCGAGACGACGTACGGCGGCAGCGGGGTGTCCTCGTCGGCCGGCGCGAGCACCGAGACGTGGTGCCCGAGCCGGATCAGGTGCTCGGCCAGGTCCCTGATGTGGAACTGGACGCCGCCGGGGACGTCCCAGGAGTAGGGGCAGACGATGCCGATTCTCACGCGCTTCCCTCCCCGGGGGCGGAGCCCTCCGCACGGGGTTCGAGGTCGGAGAGCCACAGCCGCTGGAGCATGTGCCAGTCCTCGGGGTGTTCGCCGATGCCGGCGGCGAAGACGTCGGCGACGCGCTGCGTCATGGCGGCCGTCTTCTCCGCGCGGGTGCCCTCGGCGGGCACCTCGACGGTGTCGTGGACCCTTATCCGTATCTTCGGCGAGGGCCCGTACCGGAGCGTCACCGGCATCAGCCGGGCGCCGGTCTGCTGGGCGAGGACGGCGGGGCCTGCGGGCATCCGCGCGGTGTCGCCGAAGAAGTCCACCTCCACCCCGGAGGCCGAGAGGTCGCGGTCGGCGACGAGGCAGACGGTGCCGCCCTCGCGCAGCCGCCGGGCCAGGGTGCCGAAGGCGGAACCGCCGGTGTGCGGCAGGACGCTCATGCCGAGGCTCTCGCGGTAGGCGACGAACCGGTCGTAGAGGCTCTCCGGCCGCAGCCGCTCGGCGACGGTGGTGAAGGGGGTGTTCATCCGGGTGGTGAGCCAGACGCCCGCCAGGTCCCAGTTGGCCAGGTGCGGGAGGGCGAGGATCACCCCGCGGTCGTCGTCCAGCGCCTCGCGCAGGCCGCCGGGGCCCTCGACGCCGTCGACGTGGACGTGCGCGGCGATCTGCTCGGGGGTCCAGGACGGGAGCCGGAAGGACTCCATCCAGTAGCGCAGGTACGAGCGCATGCCCGCGCGGGAGAGCTCGGCGAGGCGTTCCGGGCCGGCGTCGGGGACGACCCGCGCGAGGTTGGACTCCAGCCGCAGGACGCCCTTGCCGCGCCGCTTCCAGGCGGTGTCGGCGATGCGGCGGCCGAGCCGCTCGGCGGTGCTCTCGGGGAGCTTCTTCACCGCGCTCCAGCCGAGCCCGTACAGCGCGTCCGTCAGCCGTTCCGCCGCGGTGGCCCGGGCCGGTGCCGGTTCTGCCGTACTCATGCGGCCTCCGCTTCGGCGGCTTCGCGGCGCACGGTGACGACGCGCTGGATCAGGGTGACCAGGCTGCCGAGCGCGACGACCCACAGCGCGACGGGCAGCAGCACGCCGATCCAGGGCACCCCGAAGGTGGTCTCGAAGCCCGCCAGCCCGGCCAGGACGAGGGTGATGACGAGGCGTTCGGCGCGCTCGATCAGCCCGTTGACGTTCACCGGCAGGCCGATGCTCTCGCCGCGCGCCTTGGTGTAGGAGACGACCTGGCCGCTGGCGAGGCAGAAGATGGTGACCGCGCACATCAGGACGCTGTCCCCGCCGCCCGCGTACCAGAGCGCGATGCCGCCGAAGACGGCCGCGTCGGCGACGCGGTCCAGCGTGGAGTCGAGGAAGGCTCCCCAGCGGCTCGAACGTCCCAGCTGCCGGGCCATGTTGCCGTCGACGAGGTCCGAGAAGACGAACAGCGTGATGACGACGGTGCCCCAGAAGAACTCGCCGAAGGGGAAGAAGACCAGGGCTCCCGCGACCACGCCGCCGGTGCCGATCAGCGTGACCGTGTCGGGGCTCACTCCCAGGCGCAGCAGCAACGCGGCGAACGGTGTGAGGACACGCGTGAAGAACGCACGCGCGTACTTGTTCAGCATGGCCGTCCTGTGGTGGTCGAAAGCGAACCGGTGGCGGTCGGACCACCGGCGGGCCCATCGTAGTCACGCGGCGGCGGGCCACCGCGAACGGATCGCAGTGGCGCCGGGTTGCGCCGCGCCCCACCCGTCCGGGGAAAAAGACGCGTCCGCGAGGTGCCGGGTTGCGCCCCGTCCCGCCCGCGCGCGACGGGCGGGACGGGGCGCCGCGGCCCGGCGCGGCGGGGGTCAGCCCGCCGCGTAGACGTCCTCGACGTACCGGCCCTCGGCGGTGAGTTGGCGCAGCCATTCCTCGGCCTCGGCGGCCTCGGAACCGGCCCCGGTTCCCGTCGCGTTCGTGCCGTATGTCACGTACAGCTCGCGGAAGGCGGCGCGTACGCCGGGTGCCATGCGCGAGCCGTCGCCGCACACGTACACCCGGGCTCCGGACTCCAGCAGCCGCCACAGTTCCGCGCCCTCGGCGGCGATGCGGTGCTGCACGAAGCGCAGGTCGCCGGCGGGGGCCTCGCTGTGCACGGGGCGCAGGGAGACGGCGCCGGCCCGCTCCGCGGCGCGGAGCTCGTCGGCGTGCAGGAAGTCGTCCTCCGGGTGGTCGCAGCCGAAGTAGAGCAGCGCGGGGGCGAGTTGGCGGCCCTGAAGCAGCAGGCCGCGCCGGTCGTCGACGGCTCCGCGGAACGGGGCGAGGCCGGTGCCGGCGGCGATCATGACGACGGGGGTGTCCGCGGTGTGCGGGATGCGGAACGCGTCGCGGCAGGGCTGGACGCGGGCGAGGAAGGTGTCCCCGGGGCGCAGCGCGGCGAGGTGGCCCGAGCCGGTGCCCCGGTAGGTGCCGCGCCCGGCGCGGGAGGGCGCCTCCAGGACGGAGACCATCAGGTCGGCGGTGCGGGCGTCGTGGCGGGGCGAGGAGGAGATCGAGTAGTGCCGGGTGCGCAGCGGCGGCAGCAGGTCGAGGATCTGCTGCCAGCCGAGCGCTCCGGTCAGCGCCGGGTGGTCCTCGATCAGGTCGAGGACGGTGCGGTGGTCGGCCGCGCGTGCCTCCTCGTCGGCGGCGAGCGCGGCCAGCGCGGACGCCTCCGGCGGGCAGGGGTCGGCCTCGGCGAGCAGCGCGGTCTGCGCGGCGGTGGGCCTCTCCTGGAGTTCGAGGTGCCGGGTGAGGAGTTCCCGTACGGTCAGCGGCCGGTCGACGGGGAGCCGGCCGCGGCCGGGGCGGCGGGAGCGGATGTCGAGCACGGTGTCCGGGTCGGCGCCGAGGAGGCGGGCGGCGCGTTCGACGGCGTCCGCGCCGTTGGCGGGGAGGACGGCCAGGTGGTCGGCGGTGCGGTAGCTCCCGTCGTCCGGCAGGGCGACGCGCAGCAGGCGCTTGCGCCGGGGGTGCGAGGGCGCGGTGAGGTCGCGGGCCTCGGTGACGGTGACGGGGGCCAGCCCGTGCCGGGCGGCGAGCGCGTCCAGCGGGGCGCCGGTGACCTCGGTGACCTCGTAGGACGGCCCGTCGTCGCCGGTGGCGGGGGCGGCGCCGGCGCTGTCCGGGTCGCCGTGCCGCTCCAGCAGGGCGCCGCGCAGCCGGGCGGTGAACTCCCGTACGGCGCCGCCGAGATCGCCGGAGGCGTCGGCCTCGGCGCGGGGCAGCAGCCGGGTGCCGCCGAGCGCGGCGAGCCGGTCGTCGAGGAAAGTGGGGACGCGCTGGTAGGTGGCGGCCCAGGCGCGGTCGCCGACGCCGAGCACCGCGAAGGTGACGCCCTCGGCCGCGCCGTCCTCCGCCGACTCCAGCCAGGCGTGGAAGCGGGCCGCGTCGTCGGTGGGGCGACCGTTGTACGAGGCGGCGACGAGGACGACGGGCCGGTCGGTGGGCAGCGGGGCGCCGCCGGGGCCGTAGGCGTCGAGCGGCGCGGTCTCGGTGGCGCAGCCGAGTTCGCCGGCGAGGTCGGCGAGGTCGGCGGCGAACTCGCGGCAGGTGCCGTAGTTGGAGCCGTGCAGCAGGAGCAGTCCGGTGCCGGCGCGGACGCGGGCGGGCAGCGCGGGGTCGCTCGCGGGGGCGGCGCCGGCGTCGGTGTCGCGGGCGGGGCCGTAGGCGGCGCGGAGCGCGGCGCGGTCGGCGGGGGTGCGCGGGGCGAGGGTGAGGGTGAAGTCCTCGGGCTTGAGGGTGAGGGTCTCCTTGATGCGCAGCCGGTAGTCGGTGTGGTCGACGAGCCGGTACCGGTGGACGATCATCGCGAGCAGCATGGTCGCCTCGTGCAGCGCGAACTGCCGCCCGATGCAGGCGCGTTCACCGGTGCCGAACGGCTTGTACGCGTGCACGGGGCGGTCCGCCTCGGCCTCGGGGGTGAAGCGTGCGGGGTCGAAGCACTCGGGGTTGTCGCCCCACACGTGGGAGCGGTGCAGCATCGTCGACTGCACGACGACGGCCTCGCCCGCGCGCAGCGGGTAGCGGCCGCCGAGCAGGACGTCCTCGCGGGGCTCGCGGCCGAAGTTGGGCGCGGTGGGCCACAGCCGCAGCGCCTCGCTGAGCACCTGGCGGGTGTAGCGGAGCCTGCCGACGTCCTCGAAGGCCGGCTCGGGGTACTCCGGGCCGTCGCCCCACAGTTCGTCGGCCTCGCGCTGTGCGAGGGCGAGCACGGTGGGGTTCTTGAGCAGGTAGTACAGCGCGAACGAGAGGGCGCTGGAGGTGGTTTCGTGCCCCGCGATGAGGAAAGTGATGACCTGGTTGCGGATGTTCTGCGCATCCAGGCGGCTGCCGTCCCCGGGGTGGGTGGCGCCGAGCATCAGGCCGAGCAGGTCGTCGGTGGAGGTGTCGCCGGACTCCTGGCGCGCGGTGATGACGTCGTCGACGACGGAGGCGAGGTAGCCGGCGTCGGCGCGGAAGTCCGCGTCCTCGGCCTCGTGGTCCTCGCCCGGTTTGCGGCCGAGCTTCCGCATGCTCCACACCAGGCAGCGCACCATCGCGTCGACGAAGGGGTGCGGCTCCTCGCGGGAGAAGGAGTCGAAGTCGAAGCCGAAGCCCGCGAGTCCGATGGTGTCGAGGGTCATCCGCGTCATGTCCTCGGACACCTCGACGACGCCGCGCTCCCCGGCCTCCGGGGCGGCCTTGGCGTCCCAGGACTCCAGCACGCGGCGGCAGACCTTCAGCATCACCGGGTGGTAGGTGCGCATCGAGCCGAGCGCGAAGGCGGGCATCAGGATGTCGTGCGCGCGGGCCCAGTTGGGCTCCTCGTTGTACGCGGTGAAGAGCCCGTCGGCGGCGAACTCGCGCACGTTCTCCAGCGCCTGGCCGATGGTCTTGCGGTACCGCGTCTCGTCGGCGATCTCGGCGACGAGGCCGGGGTCGCTGACGAACAGCATGTCCCGCCCGTGCAGCCGGCGGCGGAACACCGGCCCGTGGGTCCGGGCCAGCTCCATGGCGCTCTGGACCGGGGTGCTGGTGAGGCCGGTGGCGGAGATGTCGACGACGGGGATGCCGTCCGCCGGGGCCGCGCCGCCGTCCCGCGTCGCGGGCTGGGGAACCTGGCTCATGGCTGAAGTGCCTTCCACGGTAGGGGATTTCACGACTCGCGTACGGGCCGGCGAGCGGGCCCGTCCCCACAGCCTCGCCCGCCGCACCCGCCGGACCGGGCCGCCGGACTACGTGATTGTGTAGTCCTGAGGTACGCGGACCCCTTGCGCCGGCAGCGCGTCCGGTGCTAACGCGACGGAGGAGGGAGCGGACGCCGTGAGCGGGACGACGGAGGAACCCGGTGCGGGGCAGCCGGACACG
The DNA here is from genome assembly GCF_012726235.1 of Streptomyces sp. HNM0574. Lineage (GTDB taxonomy): Bacteria > Actinomycetota > Actinomycetes > Streptomycetales > Streptomycetaceae > Streptomyces. The sequence goes on along the minus strand of NZ_JAASAH010000001.1, from coordinate 804,686 downwards.
CGCCTCCTCGCGTCCGCCGCGCTGACCACCTGGCGCGCCGGTCCCCACCGGGCACCCGACGCGGTGGCCTGGCGGAACCGCTTCCTGCTGCTCTTCGACCGCGTCCAGAACCCCCTGGTGGTCTGCCGCAGGGACGGCACGATGCTGATCGCCAACCCGGCCATGGGCCACGAGTGGGGCACCTCCCCCGGCAGGCTCCTCGGCCGGAACGCGCTGGAGCTGTTCCGCCCGCGCGGCACCGGCCAGCTGGAGCGGCTCACCGAGGCCCTCCGCCTGGGCCGCCGCTCCCGCTACCCGCTCGCGGTGCGCTGGCACACCGGCGGGGAGGAGCGTCACGGGGAGCTGACCGTCGAGCCGGTCAGCGACTCGCCGCTGGACGAGCCCACGCTCCTGGTCCAGCTCCTCGTCCGGCGGCCTGCCGCGACGGGCCCGGCGCCGCAGGCGGGGCCCGGCACCGCGGGGCCCGTCGAGACCCGCATCCTGGCGCTGGCCGCGGCGGGCGAGACCACCTCGGCGATCGCGGGCGCGGTCGGCCTCGGCGTGGACGGCGTCAACTACCACCTGGCCCGCCTCGCCGACCGCTGGGGCGTACGCGGCCGGACCGCGCTCGTCGCCCGCGCCTACACCCTCGGCGTCCTCGACCCGTCCGCCTGGCCCCCGCGCACGGCGGCCGACGAGAGCTGAGGCACCGGAGGCCCCGGCCGGTCACGCGTTCGGCCCCACCCGGCACCCCGGCGCCCGGCCCGGCGGCGTGCGCCCGGCGGACGCGCGGGGCCCGTCCGACGTATGGACGCGTCCCGGTAGCGGTGGAAGGCTCGGAGGACCGCGGGTTTCCGCGCCCCCGTCCCAGCAGGTGTCGACCGGAAGGCGGGACACATGGGCGACAAAGCGAACGCACACCCCGGAGCCGCCGGCAGGGCGAGCGCGGCCGGCCACCCCTCCGCGCTGCGGAACGTGGTGCTGGTCGGCCACACCGGCTCCGGCAAGACGACCCTGGTGGACGCGCTGGCGCTGACGTCCGGCGCGGTCAACCGGACGGGCCGGGTCGAGGACGGCGGCTCCCTGTCCGACTACGACGAGATCGAGCACCGGCAGCACCGGTCCGTCCAGCTCTCCCTGGTCCCCGTCGAGTGGAACGGCATCCGCGTCAACCTGCTGGACACCCCCGGGTACGCCGACTTCGTCGGGGAGCTGAGGGCCGGTCTGCGCGCGGCGGACGCGGCCCTCTTCGTCGTCTCGGCCGCCGACGGCGTGGACGCCCAGGCCCGCGCCGTCTGGGACGAGTGCGCCGCCGTGGGCATGCCCCGCGCGATCGTCGTGACGCATCTGGACGCCGCGCGCGCCGACTTCGACGCGCTGGTCGCCTCCTGCCGCGAGACCTTCGGCGGCGACGACCCGGACGCCGTCATCCCGCTCTACCTGCCACGGCGCGGCACCCCCGGGCCCGACGGGCACGCCCCCGTCACCGGCCTGACCGGCCTGCTCACCCGCCGCGTCTTCGACTACACCGGCGGCGAGCGCACCGAGCACGACCCGGCCGCCGAGACCCAGCCGCAGCTGGAGGAGTCCAGGAACCGGCTCATCGAGGGGATCATCGCGGAGAGCGAGGACGAGACCCTCATGGAGCGCTACCTCGGCGGCGAGCAGTGCGAGGTGGCCACCCTGATCGAGGACCTGGAGAAGGCCGTCGCCCGCGGCGTCTTCCACCCCGTGCTGGCCGCCGCTCCGCCCCCCGACGGCACCGGCCGCGGCCTGGGCACCGTCGAGCTGCTGGATCTGATCACCGGCGGCTTCCCCACCCCGCAGGAGCACGAGCCGCCGGACGTCCGCACCCCGCAGGGCGCCTCCCGCCCGCCGCTGGTGTGCGACCCGGACGGCCCGCTGGCCGCCGAGGTGATCAAGACCACCTCGGACCCGTACGTCGGCCGGATGTCCCTGGTCCGGGTCTTCTCCGGCACCCTCAGGCCGGACGAGACGGTGCACGTCAGCGGGCACGGCGCCGAGGACCGCCTGCACCCGGCGCACGCGAACGGGCACGACGGCGGCAACGGCGACGGCGGCCGTACGGACGGGCAGGCGGACCCCGACGGCGCACCGCACGAGGCCGACGAGCGGATCGGGGCGCTGACGCTGCCCTTCGGCAAGCAGCAGCGCCCGCTGTCCCGCGCCGTCGCCGGAGACCTCGCCTGCGTCGCCAAGCTGGGCCACGCCGGTACGGGGGACACCCTCTCGGCCAAGGACCAGCCGCTGCTGATGGAGCCCTGGCAGATGCCCGACCCGCTGCTGCCGGTCGCCATCAGGGCGCACAGCAAGGCCGACGAGGACAAGCTCTCGCAGGCGCTGTCCCGGCTCGTCGGCGAGGACCCGGCGATGCGCCTGGAGCAGAACCAGGACACCCACCAGCTGGTGCTCTGGTGCCTCGGCGAGGCACACACCGACGTGGCGCTGGAGCGGCTGCGGACGCGCTACGGCGTCCAGGTCGACCGGGTGCCGCACGAGGTGGCCCTGCGCGAGACCTTCGCCGAGCCGGCCTCCGGGCGCGGGCGGCACGTCAAACAGTCGGGCGGGCACGGCCAGTTCGCGATCTGCGAGATCACGGTGGAGCCGCTGCCGGCCGGCTCCGGCATCGAGTTCGTCGACAAGGTCGTCGGCGGCGCCGTGCCCCGCCAGTTCATCCCGTCCGTGGAGAAGGGCGTACGGGCGCAGGCCGCCAGGGGCGTGACCGCGGGCGGCGGCTCCCGCCCGCTCGTCGACGTCCGGGTCACCCTGCACGACGGCAAGGCGCACTCCGTGGACTCCTCGGACGCCGCCTTCCAGACCGCGGGGGCGCTCGCGCTGCGCGAGGCGGCGGCCGGGGCCGGGATGCACCTGCTGGAGCCGATGGCCGACCTGCGGGTACTGGTCGAGGAGGAGTTCGTCGGACCGGTGATGAGCGATCTGTCCGGCCGCCGCGGCCGGGTCTCCGGAACCGAACAGACCCCGGGCGCCCGTACGTTGATCCGGGCCCGCGTCCCCGAGATCGAGATCGACCGGTACGCGGTGGACCTCCGCTCCCTCTCGCACGGCACCGGCCGGTTCGCCCGTTCGTACGCCGGACACGAGCCGATGCCCCCTCAAGTGGCCGCCAGGATCCTGGAAGAGGAGGAGAAGAGGTCCTGATCGGGGCTACTCTGGGCGCCAGGCGTGCACCGCGCCGGGCGTGCGTGTGCGCGGACGCCCGACGTGAAAAGGTGTACCGGCCACGGCAGTTGGGCAAGTTGGCCGTGGCCGGTGCGCACGCGTTACGGGAACAGCTCGGTGAAGTGGGGGCTCAGTGGCCGGTTTCGACGATCTCTCCAAAGCGGCCGCGATCGGGAGCGACTTCAGCCCCGGCGCCCAGGTCCCGCTGCAGGGCTCGGGCAGCGGACGGACGGCGGCGACGCAGGCCCTGGCCTCGGCCGCCTACCGCGACAGCCCCGTGGCCGACGTGCTCCAGGCCAACGAGGCGGCGGAGGTGAAGAAGCCGAAGCTCTCGCTGTTCGAGCCGAACCTCGGCGAGGCGTTCTCCCGGGCCGTCCAGGTCCGGATGCTGGGCGGGGCGCGCAAGGCGCTCATCCAGTCCTTCGGCATCGAACCGCAGTCGGTGGTCGAGCACTGCCTCGCGGCCAACCGGATCCGCAAGGTCAGGGACACCCGGCTCACCCTCGTCATGGCCACCTTCGGCCTCGTCTTCCTGCCCGGCACCCTGCTGTGGCTGCTCGTCTTCCAGCTGCGCCGCTCCATCGCGGGCGCGCAGAACAAGCGGGCCGGGAGCCTCGGCGCGGCGGCGATGGTCGTCCTCGGCGGTCTGGCCGTGATGCTGATGATCAAGCTGCCGCTGGACGGTGTGCTCGGCATCTACCTGCGCGCGATGCTCGTCGCCCCCGTCCTCGGCTGGCTGTGGGCGAAGCAGATCTGCGAGAAGGCCGCGAAGGACCTGCGCGGACACTGGGGCAGCCTGCTCGGCGGCTCGGGCTCCGGCGCGAAGATCCCCGAGGCCGTCCCGCAGGACCCGGGCGACGCCGGTGCCGAACGCATCCGGCTCGGCCTGGCCAAGCTCACCGCCGAGCAGGCCAGCAACCTCGTCTACTACGCCGGCCCCAAGGGGATACTCGGCATGGGCACCCGCTGGGGCAGCTGGCAGCTGGCCGAGGAGCTGGTGCCGAAGAACCCCGAGGCCGACATCAACCCCTTCCGCAGCTGGGACGTCGCCCGCGCCATCCACGACCAGCTGCGGATGCTGGAGCGCACGCCGATCCACACCGGCGGCTTCCCCTCCCCCTCCATCGGGCACTGGATCGTCTCCCCGGTCGGCGAGGGCGCCAAGGAGGTCTCCCGGCCCGAGGGCCAGGAGGTCGAGGGGTACCGGATCAAGGACTTCGAGATCCAGCGGATCTGCAACGAGCAGCAGTTCGGCAGCGGCAACCGCCACTACCTCGGCGTCCAGTTCGTGCTGTGGGACGGCCAGTTGGTGATCACCCTGCTGATCACGGTGACGGTGCTGCACCACACCCTGCGGATCGAGGTCACCGGCCACGCGCTCGGCCCCGTCCACCCGCTGTTCACGACGAAGCCCTCGCCGAAGACGAAGGAAGTCTCCAAGAGCGTGAAGTTCTGGGAGACGAAGAAGATCAACCTGCCGCTGGTGGAGGCGAAGGAGGTCGTACGGCTCGCGGCCCGCGCCCCGCTCACCTGGTTCCCGCCGGTGCTGGACTTCCTCGGCGGCAAGCTCGTCCTGCCCGAGCCGTTCGGCCTGCGGCACGCCTGGGCGGACAAGCCGTGGCGGCACCGCTTCATGGCGGACGACGCGCTCCGCGCCGCGACTCCCGTGCTGCGGGTGGTGCACTCCGCCACCATGCGGCTGCTGGAGGAGAACAACTGCGACACCGAGTCGTTCGGCAACCGCTCCGGCGTCCTCAGCGGCCTCGTCCAGGGCGCGGAACCGCGGAAGGCGGACGCGTACGACGCGTAGGCGCTGCGCTTGCTTCGCGGGTTCCGTGCTGCCCCGGCAGGTGCGTGGCCGACTGCGGCCCGCAGTGGTTGATCGCGCAGTTCCCCGCGCCCCTTTCGGGGCGCGGGGTGCCCCCTGCTCAGGCCGGCCAGGCCTCCGCGAGCATCGCGCGGGTGTCGGCGAGGAGCTGCGGCAGGACGCGGGTGTGGCCCACGACGGGCATGAAGTTGGTGTCCCCGCCCCAGCGCGGCACCACGTGCTGGTGCAGGTGCGCGGCGATGCCCGCGCCCGCGACGGAGCCCTGGTTCATGCCGATGTTGAAGCCGTGCGCACCGGACGCCGTGCGCAGCGTCGTCATCGCGCGCTTGGTGAACTCGCCCAGTTCGGCGGTCTCCTCGGCGTTCAGCTCGGTGTAGTCGGCCAGGTGCCGGAAGGGCACCACCATGAGGTGGCCGCCGTTGTACGGGTACAGGTTGAGCACCGCGTACACGTGCTCACCGCGGGCGATGACGAGCCCGTCCGCATCGGATTTGGACGGGATGGTGCAGAAGGGGCAGCCGTCCTCGGCCCCGGGCCCGCTCGGCTTGTTCTCGCCCTGGATGTACGCCATGCGGTGCGGTGTCCACAGGCGCTGGAACGCGTCCTGCGTCCCCACTCCGATCTGCTGCTCCGGCTCGCTCGTCATGCGTGCCAGCATATTCTCCCGCCGCGCACGGCGACGACGAGACCCCGAAGACGCCGGAGGGCGGTCCCGGAACCGGAACCGCCCTCCGCACACGCCTTCGCGGCTCACACCTGGACGCGGCGCTCCACGGCCTCGCGGATCTCGGCGATCGCCTCGGCCTTCGGGATGCCGTTCTTCTGCGAACCGTCGCGGTACCGGAAGCTGACCGCGCCATTGGCGACGTCGTCGTCACCGGCGATGACCATGAACGGCACCTTGCTCTTCTGCGCGTTCCTGATCTTCTTCTGCATCCGGTCCGAGGAGGAGTCGACTTCGAAGCGCAGCCCCTGGGACTTCGCCTCCTTGGCGAACTCCGCCAGGTACGGCACGTGGTCGTCACCGATCGGGATGCCGACGGCCTGCACCGGGGCCAGCCACGCGGGGAACGCGCCGGCGTAGTGCTCCAGCAGCACCGCGAAGAAGCGCTCGATGGAGCCGAAGAGGGCCCGGTGGATCATCACCGGACGCTGCCGGCTGCCGTCGGCGGCGGTGTACTCCAGGTCGAAGCGCTCCGGCAGGTTGAAGTCGAGCTGGACGGTGGACATCTGCCAGGTCCGGCCGATGGCGTCGCGCGCCTGGACGGAGATCTTCGGGCCGTAGAAGGCGGCGCCGCCCGGGTCCGGGACCAGCGGGAGGCCCTGCTTCTCGGCGACCTGCCGCAGCGTCTCGGTGGCCTCCTCCCACACCTCGTCGGAGCCGACGAACTTCTCCGGGTCCTTGGTGGACAGCTCCAGGTAGAAGTCCTCCAGGCCGTAGTCGCGCAGCAGGTTCAGGACGAAGGTGAGCGTGGTGTCCAGCTCCTCCGCCATCTGCTCCTTGGTGCAGTAGATGTGCGCGTCGTCCTGGGTGAAGCCCCGGGCCCGGGTGAGGCCGTGCACCACGCCGGACTTCTCGTACCGGTACACCGTGCCGAACTCGAAGAGCCGCAGCGGCAGTTCACGGTACGACCGCCCGCGCGCGTCGAAGATCAGGTTGTGCATCGGGCAGTTCATGGGCTTGAGGTAGTAGTCGACGTCCTCGTCGAGCTGCATGGGCGGGTACATGCCGTCGGCGTACCAGTCCAGGTGGCCCGAGGTCTCGAACAGCTTCCCCTTGGTGGCGTGCGGGGTGTAGACGAACTCGTACCCCTCCTCCTCGTGCCGGCGGCGCGAGTAGTCCTCCATCACCCGGCGCACCACGCCGCCCTTGGGGTGGAAGACCGCGAGGCCCGAGCCGATCTGCTCGGGGACGGAGAAGAGGTCCAGCTCGGAGCCCAGACGGCGGTGGTCACGCTTCTCGGCCTCGGCGAGGAACTCCAGGTACGCCTTCAGCTCGTCCTTCGACGGCCAGGCGGTGCCGTAGATCCGCTGGAGCTGCTTGTTCTTCTCGCTGCCCCGCCAGTAGGCGGCGGCGGAACGCATCAGCTTGAACGCCGGGATGTTCCGGGTGGTCGGCAGGTGCGGGCCGCGGCAGAGGTCCTTCCAGCACAGCTCGCCGGACTTCGGGTCCAGGTTGTCGTAGATCGTCAGCTCGCCCGCGCCGACCTCGGCGTCCGCGCCCTCGGCGGCGTCGGCGGCCGAGCCCTTGAGGCCGATGAGCTCCAGCTTGTACGGCTCGTCGGCGAGCTCCTCGCGGGCCGCCTCGTCGTCGGTGAGCCGGCGGGAGAAGCGCTGGCCCTGCTTCTGGATCTGCTGCATCTTCTTCTCGATGCGCTTGAGATCGTCCGGGGTGAAGGGCTCCTCGACGTCGAAGTCGTAGTAGAAGCCGTCCTTCACGGGCGGGCCGATGCCGAGCTTGGCGTCGGGGAAGAGCTCCTGCACGGCCTGGGCCATGACGTGCGCGGTGGAGTGCCGCAGGATGGCGAGGCCGTCGTCGCTGGTGATCTCGACGGGCTCGACCTCGTCGCCCTCGGTGAGCTCGTACGCGAGGTCCTTCAGCTCACCCGCGACGCGGGCGGCGACGACGGAGCGCTCGCCGTCGAAGAGAGCGGCGGCCGTAGTGCCCGTCGTCACCACGCGCTCTTCCCGCTCGGAATCGCGTCGAATGGCTACACGGACATCTGACACCGGTCTCTCCTGACTCTTCACTGGGACGCGTCGGCGAACGCCGAGCGCAGCTCGAATGGTATCGAGCCGGGCCCCCTGACCGCGAAACGGTTGTCCGGCCGGGACGCGGAGGGGCCGGATACGCAGAAGGCCGGTCCGTCGTGCTGACGGACCGGCCTCAACTGGCTGGTGGGCGATACTGGGTTCGAACCAGTGACCTCTTCGGTGTGAACGAAGCGCTCTCCCGCTGAGCTAATCGCCCTTGTGGTGCTGCCGCATGGGGGTTTCGGAGCGGAACTCCCGTCCCCGCGCCGCGGCACGCCAGAACCATACAGTGCCGCTCACCCATCATCAAAATGCTTGTCACCGGGCCCCTGTTCCAGCAGCCTGCGCAGCCCCCTGAGCCCCGAGCGCATCATCAGCGCGTGGTTGGCGAGGAACAGCGGCCGGCCGGGGAGCGCCACCCGCCGCAGCGACGGCTTCCGCACCTCGACCTCCTGCTCGAAGAGCGCCGTCGTACCGCCGCCCGTCCCGTCGTCGCGGAGCGTCCAGCGCGCCCACCCCTCCAGGTCCCCGGTCATGACGATGCCCAGCACGCCCGCCTCCCGGTCCCGCCGCTGCACCCGCGCCGTGACGGTCAGGTCGTAGGGGAGGACGGAGCGGAAGCGCGCGTTCCCCGAGGCGGCGTCCAGTCCGCGCACCTGCCGGACCTGCGGCCACCAGGACGGGTACTCCTCGGCCCGCTCCAGCACCGCGTAGACCTCCGCCACCGGGGCGGCGAGCCGCCAGCTGCTGCGGAAGCGGTAGTGGTTCCAGTCCCTGACCCGCACGCTCTCGCCCCCATCCCGCCGCCGCCGGATGAGCGTCCGGTACTCACGCCGGCCGGGTACCGCGTCTGAGTACCCGCTCTGAGTATCCCCGCGCATGGCCCGCGCGACGCGGCACCGCACACTCCGCGTATGACCGAGCAACATCCCCGGTGGGGGACGGCGGACACCCCGCCCGTCTGCCCCGCCTGCGGCAGCGGCCTCCGGGCCCCGGACCCCGGCCCCGCGCGGTGCGGCGCCTGCGCGCTCCCGCTGGACGGCCCGCTCCCCCGCCGCCTGACCGAGGTCAACGCGGAGCTGAACCGGCTGGCGGCGCACACCCGCGAACTGGCCGCCGAACGCGAGCGGCTGCTCGCCGGGCTCCGCGCCGCCGCTCCCCCGGCGGCCCCCGTCCCGGCCCCGCCCGCCGAGACCTCGCCGCCCGCGGCGCGGAACGTCCTGCTGGCGCTCGGCGGTGTGCTGCTCGCCGTCGCGGCGACCGCGTTCACGCTGCTCAGCTGGGGCAGCCTCGGCATCGCGGGCCGCGCCGCCGTGCTCGCCGCGCTGACCCTGGCCGCGCTGGCCGCCCCGCTGCCGCTGCTGCGGCGCGGGCTGCGGGCCACCGGCGAGTGCGTCGCCGCGCTCGGCCTGCTCCTGCTGCTGCTCGACGGGTACGCGCTGCACCGGGTCGCACTGCCGGGCGCGGACGGCTGGGCGTACGCCGCCGCCTGCTGCGTCCTCGTCGCCGCCGCGTGGGCCGGGTACGGGGTCTGCCTGCCCGGGCTGCGGCTGCCGGTGCCCACGGCCCTCGCGGTGGCCCAACCGGCGCCGCTGCTGGGCGCGGTGGCGGCCGGCGCCGGGGCGCAGGGCCTCGCCTGGGCGCTGCTCGTGACGGCGGCCGGCGACACCGTGGCCGCGCTGCACGGCCCGGCGCTCCGGCGCGGCCCGCGCGCTGCGCGCGACCGCCGCCGGTACGGCCACGGCGGCCGGGCTCGCCGCGCTGCCGCCCGCGTTGTGGCTGTCGCTCACCGCCGCGTCCCCCGGCGCGGCCGCCGGCCCCGCCGCACTGCTGCTGGCCTGCGCGGCGACCGCGCTGTACGCCGCGTACCGGCTGCCGGGCGACGGGCCGCGCACGGTCCTGTCGTGCGCCGGCGGACTGGCCCTGCTCGCCGCGACGGGCGGGGTGCTGCGGACGGTGACGCCCTCGCCGCAGTGGTGGCCCGCGGCCCATCTGCTGTGCGCCGCGGCCCTGTTGACCGCCGCCGTCGCTCGCCGGACGCGGCGCGGCCGGCTCCGCGCCCTGGCACCGCTCGCCCGCGGGCTGCGCCTCGCGGCGCTCGCCGTCGGCGGCGCGGCCGTCCTCTGGACGACGCCCGCCACCCTCCAGGCCCTGTACGGGCCGCTGTCCTGGTCGGCGGGGATCTGGACGGGGGCACCGGAGCGGGTACGGGACGCGCTGACGCCCGGGGTGCCCTGGCTGGGCGGCGGTTCCGTGGCGGCGGTGGCCGCGCTCGTCGCCGCCACGGCCGCGGCGGCCTGGCGCCTCCTCCCCCGCACCCACCCCTGGCGGGCGCCCGCGCGCGGCACCGCCCCGGTGGCGGCCGCGGTGACGGCCGCCCTCCTCCCCGCCGCCCTGGACCTCGGGTACGCCGTCGCCGTGGCCTGGCTGCTCGCGCTCGCCGTGGCCCCGCTGGCCGGCTACGCCGTCCTCGGCCGCCCCAACGGCCGGGCCGCGGCCGCCTCCTGGCGCGGCCCGGCGGCCGCCGCCTGCCCGGCCGCCGCCCTCGCCCTCACCCCGGCTCCGCTGGGCCTGGCCCTGGCCGGGCGGACGGCGACGCTGCTCGTCCTGGCCGTCCTGACCCTCGCGTTCGCGGGCGCCGCCCTGGCCGCGGTGCGCTCGGGCACCCCGGGGCGGCTCCCGGCCGTCCCCGCCTGCGCGGCCGTCGCGGCGGCCGCCGGACTCGGCTGGGCCCTCGCCATGACGGCCGAACTCCCGCCCCGGCACGCCGCGTTCGCCCTGCTGGCGGTGGCCTTCGCCGTACTGGGCGCCGCCTCGGCGGCCCGCCGGCGGCCGGAGCTGTGCCGGCCGCTGGAGGGCGCGGCGGCCTGCGTGGCCGCCACCGGTCTGCTCGCGGCGTCGGGCAGCGCGGCCTGGCTGTCCCTGGCACTGGCGCTGTGCGGACTGGCCGCGGGCGCGCTGGCGCTCCGCGCCGACCGCCGCCCCGTCGCCGCCGTCGTCTCGGCCGTCCTGCTGCTGTGCGCGGCATGGGCCCGGCTGTACGCCTCCGAGGTGACGGTGCCCGAGGCGTACACCCTGCCCGTCACGCTGCTCGCGCTTCCCCTGGGCCACCTGCGCCGCCGCGGCGCGGAACGCGCCTCCTCCTGGACCGCGTACGCGCCGGGCCTCGCGGCCACCGCGCTGCCCGGCACCGTCGCCGTGTGGGGCGACCCGGGCTGGCTCAGGCCACTGCTGCTGGGCGCGGCCGCGCTCGCGGTGACGCTGTGGGGCGCCCGTCTCGCGCTCCAGGCACCGCTGTTGCTGGGCGGCGCGACGCTGGCCGCCGTGGCGCTCCACGAACTGGCCCCGTACCTGGCCCGGATGGCGGGCGTCCTCCCCCGCTGGCTGCCGCTGGCCGTGGCCGGCGCCCTGCTGCTCGCGGTGGGCGCGACGTACGAGAAGCGGCTGCGGGAGGTGCGGCGGCTGCGCGCGCGGATCGGCCGGATGAGCTGACGCCCCGGCAGCCGCCCCCGCGGGCTCGGGTGTTGCCACATATTCCGCCCGCGCCGGAACTGACGCGCCGTGAACTCTATTTCTCGCACGAGTTCTTCACGACAAGCACCGGGACGGAATTCCGGCACCCGCATTCGGCACCCCGCGAACTCCCGGCGCATATCCGCCGATACACCGTGCACGGCGTTCCGTCGGACGCGTCGAATTCCGCTCCCGGGTGACCGGAGAAGGGCATGAATAAGGACCGGGGTCCGAGACTTCATGTCTCGGACCCCGGTCCGGCGCGTGGGCGATACTGGGTTCGAACCAGTGACCTCTTCGGTGTGAACGAAGCGCTCTCCCGCTGAGCTAATCGCCCGCTGCGCGGACAACATTACCCCATGTCAGCGGGTGCTCATGACCGCGGCCGTTCCTCGGCCCCCGCCTTGCGCTCCTGCTTGCGGCGCAGCCGCTCCTCGCGGCGGCGCTTGACCCAGTGCGTCCACTCCTGGAGCTTCTGCTTGGTCCACCGCAGGACCCGCTGTGCCCAGGGGAACTCGGTGCCCCAGACACCGATGCCGGCGAAGATCACCAGCCAGCCGGGCCCGGGGAGCGGCAGCATGATCACGCCGCCGACGACGATCGCCAGCCCGATCACGAAGATCACGACCTGCCAGCTGATGTGCAGCGGCCTGGACCGCTTGATGAAGTGCGGGGCCCTCGACCCCAGCGGCTTCTCCGTACCCCCCGTCGCCGTCGAACCGGCCTCCGGCACCGCACTGTCCGCGGTCGCCCCGGCACTCTCCGCGTGCCTCTCCGTACGCTCCGCACTCTCCGCGCTCATGCCGCAAAGGTACCCGAACCCGGGCCGCTCACCGGAATGGCCGTACGTGGTGAATTACCGCTCGCCCACATGAAGGGCCCTATCGCCGACAAATCCGTCAGAGGGGTTTACAACCGACGGGTATGTGGCATGTCGATTTCGCCGACGTGCGAATCCCCGAGCGCACACTGAGCGAAAGGCCCTGGCGCTTATGAACACCACGGTCAGCTGCGAGCTGCACCTGCGCCTCGTTGTCTCCAGCGAGTCGTCACTGCCTGTACCCGCGGGACTGCGGTACGACACGGCCGATCCCTACGCCGTACACGCCACCTTCCACACCGGTGCCGAGGAGACCGTCGAGTGGGTATTCGCCCGCGATCTCCTGGCCGAGGGTCTCCACCGCCCCACCGGCACCGGAGACGTGCGGGTCTGGCCGTCCCGCAGTCACGGTCAAGGAGTCGCCTGTATCGCCCTCAGCTCCCCGGAGGGCGAAGCCCTGCTCGAGGCCCCTGCGCGGGCCCTGGAGTCCTTCCTCAAACGGACCGACGCGGCCGTGCCGCCCGGCACCGAACACCGTCACTTCGATCTCGACGCGGAGCTGTCCCACATCCTCGCCGAGAGCTGAGATCCGCCGGTCACCGGTCGTCCGACTCGGGGCGACGACCGTGGACCGGCGACCGGAAACGGCACCACGGCGAAGCCGTAGCCGTGCCGAAGCCGCCGCCGCGCCTGCACAGCGCGGCGGCGGCTTCGTCGTGTGCGGCCCCGGGCGCGACCGTGCGCGCGGGGCCGCTCGCGCCGGGTGACGGGCGGGGCCCGCGGCGCGGGGCAGGCGCTAGGCTCTGGGCGCACCGGACCCGGACGCGATGCCGAGGAGCGACCCCGTGCAGCTCAATCACGACACCCGGTGGGCGCTCGACGACGTGGTCGACCTGCTGAACACCGCGCCCGACGGCGAGGCGCCCGACACGCTCACCTCCGTCGAGGAGCTGCGCGCCTACGTCGAGCGGAACCGCATCAGCCACTCCGGCAGGCTCGGCGAGGACGACCTGCGGGAGGTGCGCGCGGTGCGCGAGCGTCTGGCCGAGGCGTTCGCGGCGCCGGACACCCGGACCGCCGCCGGGCTGATCAACTCGCTGGTCGCCGAGGCCGGGACGACGCCGCAGCTGACCGACCACGACGGCTACGACTGGCACGTGCACCACTTCGCGCCCGGCGCCTCGCTGGCCCAGCAGCTGGCCGCGGACGGCGGGATGGCGATGGCCTTCGTCATCGTCTCCGGCGAGCGCGACCGGCTGCGGCGGTGCGCGGCGCCGGACTGCGGGCGGGCGTTCGTCGACCTCTCGCGGAACCGTTCGCGGCGCTACTGCGACAGCCGTACCTGCGGGAACCGGCTGCACGTCGCGGCGTACCGGGCACGGCAGCGGGAGTCCTCCGGGGACGGTGCCCCGGCCCGCTGACGGGCCGTCCGGTCAGAGCACGAACAGGTCGTAGGCGCCGGTCACCGCGAGCAGTACGGCGATGACCGAGAGGAAGAGCATCAGCGGCGGTTGCGACAGGGCGTAGAGGCAGCCGCGCGGCTCGGGCGGGGCCTGTGGGGGCGGGGGCGGTACGGAGGCGGGGGGCTCACTGGGCGCGGCGGGCTGGCCGTCGAGAGCGGTGGGTGCCGCGGGTTCGACGGTGGTGTTCGGCATGTCCATCTCGCGGCGATCATGACCCAGCCGCGGGAGGGGCCGTCCGCCAAGACGCTCGTTCCGGCGGGGAGTTGGTCGGATTCGGGCGCCCGGGGCGGCCGCTGTGGTATGGACGCGTCTGCCCCGGTGCGCGGTGGAAGCGTCAGATGCCGTGCTTCTTCAGGATCGCCTCGATGTCGGAGAAGTCGTCCCCGTCGCCGGAGCCGGCGGAGCTGCCGGGCTTGGCCGCGGGGGTGCTCTCCTTCCGGGTGGCCAGGGCTCCGGCGGAGGCGCCCGTGACGCCCTGCGGCGTGGCGGCCTTCCCGGAGGTGTCGGCGCGGGAGGCGCCGCGGCGGGAGGCGAAGCGGGCGACGACGTACAGCACGACGGCGAGGGCCAGCACCCCGAAGCCCGCCCAGACGGTGGGCTTGAGCACGAGGTCGGCGGCCCAGGAGCCCACGGCTTGTCCGACCCGGCCCACGAGCCCGATCAGTCCGGACATCGCCAGGCCGACGGGCACCAGGGCGAACGCCGCGATGCGCGTGGCAGCGGTGAAGCGGCGGCGGTAGGCCGTCAGGAAGGCGACGGCGAGACCGGCTGCCGAGAGGGCGGCGCAGACAGTGGTGGTGAGCATGCCTCCATCGTGCACCGTTCCGGTACGGATCGGCCACGGCCTCCGCGACGGCCCGGGGTACGGCTTCGGGGCACGGGCCGCGCGCTGCGACACTGGGCGGCATGAACGAGTCCTCCCCTGCCGGCCCCTCCGGTTCCTCCCGCCCCGTCCGCCCCGTCCTCGACTACTGGTGCGAGCTGCAGTGTCCCGACTGCCGGGACGCGCTCGCCGATCTGCGGGCGCTCCGCGAGCGGTACGGGGACCGGCTGGACATCCGGATGCGGCACTTCCCGCTGGCCAAGCACAAGCATGCCTACACCGCGGCGCAGGCGGCGGAGGAGGCGTACATGCAGGGGAAGGGCGACACCTACGTGGCCGCCGTCCTCGAACGCGTCGACGAGCTCGCCAGGGGCGGCGAGAAGCTGCTGCTGGAGGTGGCGCGTGAACTCGGCCTGGACGCGGGCGAGTTCGAGACCTCGCTGATCGACGGCCGGCACCTGCTGATGGTCGACGCCGACGAGGCCGAGGGCAAGGCACTCGGGGTCACCGGCACGCCGACCTACCTCGTCGCGGGCGAGCTGCTGGACGGCAGCAAGAGCCAGGAGGGGCTGCGGGAGCGGATCGAGGAACTCGTCGACGCACAGCTGGGCGGCGAGGGAAACTGACGCGCAGCTGGGCGGCGAAGGAAGCTGACCGGCGGGCTCAGAGCAGGGGCTTGTACAGGTGGTGTTCCACGGTGCGGAAGCCGAGGGACGTGTAGAGGCGCTGGGCGGGCTCGTTGTCGGCGTGGACGTTGAGTCCGAGGATCTCGGCGCCCGCTGCCGCCGCCTCGCGCTCGGCGAGGAGCATCAGCGTCCGGCCGTGGCCCCGGCCCCGGTACGGCTCGTCGACCTCGATGCTGAAGATCCAGGCGTCGGTGTCCTCGCGCGGGCTGCGGCGCAGGTCGAGCCAGGTCCGGCCGACGTCCGTCCCCTCGTGGGCGAGGACGCGGACGACGACGCCGGGGGTGGCGAGCCCGCGTGAGAAGCGGGTGCGTTCGGAGGCCTCGGCCCGCCCCTCGGCCTGGTCGGCCGGGACGCCGCGCTCCCCCAGCGCGCGGGCGTACTGGGCCCGCTCGTACTCCCGCCAGGCGGTGAACTCCGCCTCGTCCATGGCGCGCGGTGTGCTGCTCGCGGGGAGCTCCGGGAGCTCGTCGAGGGGCGGCAGTTCGTGCAGCATGTGCCGGCTGCGTTCCCGGTAGCCGAGTGCCGTGGCGAGGCGGAGCCCGGCGGCGGCGCGGGCCGGGACGGCCCACTCGGCGCGCCGGCAGCCCCAGTCGCGCAGCACCTCCTCGGCGGCGAGCGCGGCGACGGACCCGCGGCCGCGTTTCCGCTCGCGCTCCTCGACGACGAGCTGCCCGATGCGGCCGACCGTCGGCCCGTACTCGGGGTCGGTGGTGAGCCGGACGAGGCCGACGGGGCGGCTGTTGACGCAGATGTCGTAGGCGCGCGAGCGGGCGCCGTCGTCCTCGCGTTCCTCGGGCCCTGTGGGTCGCAGCGTGGTCGTCATCGACTGATTTCTACCGGCTGCGCGGCCGTACGTCACGCGTGCGCGGAGTGTCCGCCCGCGCGCCCGGTACGCGCGCTCGCTGCGGGGCGCCCGCGTGCGCCCCGGCTCACGGCTCCGGGTCGGCGGCGGCGCGCTCGGCGAAGACGCGCATGGCCTTGGCCGTCACCGGGCCCGGGGCGGCGGGGAGTTGGCGGCCGTCGACGTGCCGCACGGCCTGGACGTCGCGGAGCGTGGAGGTCAGGAAGATCTCCTCGGCGCGCTCCAGCACGTCCCAGGGGAGCACGGCCTCCTGGGCGCCGGTCCACTCGACGGTGAGGGCGCGGGTGATGCCCGCGAGGCAGCCGGAGGAGAGCGGCGGGGTGTACAGGGTGCCGTCGAGGACGACGAAGACGTTGGAGCCGGTGCCCTCGCACAGTTCGCCGCGGGTGTTGGCGAACAGCGCCTCGGTGGCGCCCTGTTCGTGCGCGCGGGCGAGGGCGACGACGTTCTCGGCGTACGAGGTGGTCTTGAGGCCGGTGAGGGCGCCGCGTTCGTTCCGCGTCCACGGGACGGTGATCACGGCGGTGGTGTCCGGGCGGCGGTGCACCTCGTCGTGTGCGACGAGCAGGGTGGGCGGGGCGTCGCCGCGGCCCGAACCGAGCGGCGCCAGGCCGCCGGTGAAGGTGATGCGGAGCCTGCCCAGCGGCACGGGCAGCGCCTCGGTGACGGCGGCGCAGGCGCGGCGCACCTCGTCCCGGTCGGGCTCGGGGAGGCCGAGGCCGCGTGCGGAGCGGGCGAGCCTGTCGAGGTGGCGGTTGAGCGCGAACGGGCGGCCGTCGCCGGTCTGGACCGTCTCGAACACCCCGTCGCCGACGGTCAGTCCGTGGTCCAGCGCCGAGATCCGGGCGCTGTCCGCGTCCCGCAGTTCACCGTCGAGCCAGATCTTCACGGGCCCACCTCCGTCTCGTCCCACTGTTGTGTCCCGGGTTCCGTCCGGTCCGCGCCGTGTCCGGCGTACGTGCCCGACGCTACCGCGAGCAGGCGGGACGCCTTGAGTTCTGTCTCGTCCCACTCCCGTTCGGGATCGGACCCCCAGGTGATCCCCGCGCCGGCGCCGAAGCGGAGGACGGGGCCGCCGGGGGCGTCCCGCTCGATCCAGAACGTGCGGATGCCGACGGCCAGCTCGCCGGTGCCGCGGTCCGCGTCGATCCAGCCGACGCCGCCGCAGTACGGGCCGCGCGGGGACGGCTCCAGCTCGCGGATGATGCGCAGGGCACTGGACTTGGGCGCGCCGGTGACCGAACCGGGCGGGAAGGTCTCGCGCAGCAGATCGGCCCAGCCCGCACCGCGCGCCAGTTCCCCGCGCACGGTGGAGACGAGATGGACCAGGCCCGGGTGCCGTTCGACCGCGCAGAGTGCGGGGACGGTGACGCTGCCGGTGGCGCAGACGCGGCCGAGGTCGTTGCGGACGAGGTCCACGATCATCACGTTCTCGGCGTGGTCCTTCTCCAGCAGGTCCGCCTCCGTCCGGCCGGTGCCCTTGATCGGGCCGGAGCCGACGGTGCGGCCGTCCCGGCGCAGGTACAGCTCCGGTGAGGCGGTGGCGACTTCGACGCCGTGCGCCGGGAGCCGGACGGTGCCCGCGTACGGGGCGGGGTTGCCGCTCTCCAGGAGCGCGGAGAGGGAGTCGACGTCGGAGGACTCGGGGCGCGGGTCGGGCAGCGGCGCGCTCAGCACGCGGCAGAGGTTCGCCTGGTACACCTCGCCGTCCGCGATGTGCTCGCGTATGCGGCGCACGCCCGCGGTGTAGGCGGCGCGGTCCATGGAACTGGTCCAGTCCGCGCGGGCGGGGCCGCGCCAGGCGCCGCCTCCCGCCTCCTCGCCGGCGCGTGCGCTCTCGCGTACGTCGCCGAAGCGGGCGCAGGTCAGGCCGCCTTCGAAGTCGGCGACCACCGCCCACCAGCCGCCCTTCTCCAGCGCGGAGGGATCGTCGGTGACCTCGCGGAGGTCGGTGGCAAGGAGGCCGCCGAAGCGGGCAAGTGGGGACGGCTCGTACACGGAAGCGAGTCTAGGAGGCGGCGGACCGGCCCGGCCCGGGGCCCGTGAACAGGCGCGCACAGGACGGGTGAACGGCGGGGCAACCGCGCTGACCGGCCGCTCGTCCGGATACGGAATTTGAGCTGGCACCAGAATCCGCTAGAGTTCAACACGTCGCCGGGACGCACAGCCGCCCCGGAGGACAACACCTGCGGACGTAGCTCAGTTGGTAGAGCACCACCTTGCCAAGGTGGATGTCGCGAGTTCGAGTCTCGTCGTCCGCTCTGAGTGGGGGTTCCCGAATCCCCGCGCAAGGTGGAGTGGCCGAGAGGCGAGGCAACGGCCTGCAAAGCCGTGTACACGGGTTCAAATCCCGTCTCCACCTCCAAGGACGATTAGCTCAGCGGGAGAGCGCTTCCCTGACACGGAAGAGGTCACTGGTTCAATCCCAGTATCGTCCACTGGGTCCGCGAGGACCCGAACCCCGGCTCCGGCCGGAGACCCGCGCGATTAGCTCAGCGGGAGAGCGCTTCCCTGACACGGAAGAGGTCACTGGTTCAATCCCAGTATCGCGCACGACGGACACCCCAGGGTGTCCGGTCCGTCACGGCGGACATGAGGACGATTAGCTCAGCGGGAGAGCGCTTCCCTGACACGGAAGAGGTCACTGGTTCAATCCCAGTATCGTCCACAGCAACGAGGCCCCGGCCGCTGATCACAGCGGCCGGGGCCTTCGGCGTTCCCGGGGGCCGTCGCGCGTGAGCGGCGGCCCGTCCCCGTACGCGGCGGCTTACGCGGTGCGGACGGGGACGGGGGCCCGGCCGGTCAGGCCCCCGTCAGGCCCGGTCAGGAGGAGAAGAGCATGTGGCCGAAGCCGCGCTTGCCCTTGTGACCGTGGTGGCCGTGGTGCCCGTAGTGCGGCTGGCCGTGGTGGCCGTGGTGTGCGGCGCCCCAGGCCGGGCCCGCGGGGTACGCCTGCGGCGGGGCCGCCGGGCCGGGGGCGTGCGGTGCGGGCGGGGGCGGCGGGGCCTGCTGCTGCCACTGGGACTCGAGGTTGGTCAGGGCCTCCAGCTCGCCGTAGTCGAGGAAGATCCCCCGGCAACCGCCGCACTGTTCTATCTGCACTCCGCTGCGGTTGAACGTCTGCATCGGCGCACCGCACTTGGGACAACGCATTGTCAGTTCCCTCTTCCCACCGGCCGGTTGGCCGGCCGTGTCACTCGTCGTGGCGCCGGATCGCCTCCGGCGGCCTCACAGCTCTCCAGACTACGGGCCAACTCCCGGGCGGGCTCCGGGGTGAGCGCGGCGATACGGGCGCAGGAATCGGCGCACGCCTCCTCCGCCTCGTCGAAGGGACGTCCGGCCGTGTGCGCCTTCGTCACGGCCAGCGCGACCGTCTGCACCGTCAACGCCCGGGCGGGGGCGTCGAGTCCGGGCCAGGGGTCCTCGCCCTCGGTGCCGCGGGTGCGCTGGTACGCGCCCAGGAAGCGGCTCCACGCCTCGGGCGCCAGCAGGCCGGCCGCGAACCAGGCGGCGGGGCGGGCCAGGTCCCAGGCCGGGTCGCCGGTGCCGAGGTCGTCGATGTCGATCAGGCGCCACGGGCCGTCCGGCGCGGGCCAACGGACGAGCTGGCCGAGGTGGAAGTCGCCGTGACAGAGCGCGGCGGGGACCGGGCGCTCCGTGTACGGGTAGCCGTGCGGGCCGTGCTCCGCTCCCCCGGGTGCGTCCGGGTGCTCGTCCCGGCAGCGGGGCGGGAGGCCGGACCAGGCGCGCTCGGCGGCCTCGGCCGCGGCCAGGTGCGCCGGGGACGGGCGGCCGTGGCGCAGGGCCGCGCGCATCCGCGCCACGGCGGTGGCCGCCTTCACCGGGCCCCTCATCGGCGGTACGGGGGCGCCGAGTTGGCGGGCGAGCGCCGTCAGGGGGACCGAGTGGAGCTCGCCGAGGAGTTCGCCGGCCGCCTCCCAGGGGGCGGAGTCGGGGTTGTCGGGGTCGACGGCGCTGCCGAGGGGCCACACGCTGGCGGGCCTGCCGTCGGCGAGCGGGACGGGCCCGTCGTCGGGGGTGAGGGGCGGCAGCAGGGTGCCGGCGAGGAGCGGGGAGGCGGCCACGGCGAGCCGGAGGCGCAGTGCGTCCGGGGCGGTGCCGGGGGCGTGGGCCTTGGCGACCGCCTCTCCGACGCGGACGACCGTGCCGTCGGGGCGGTCGGCGAGTACGACGGGGCGCGTGGCGGCACGCGCCAGCGCCGCCAGCTGCTCCGTGAGCGTCGGCTCCACCGTTCCCCCTCGTACGCGCGCGACTCCGGGCCCCGCGGCTCGTGCTTCCCCCCGACCGGCAGCGATCGTACGCGGCGGCGCCGACAGCGGTGCGGGGGCAGTGGTGCGCGAGGGGGGCGTGACGGGGGTCACGGGAGGGGCCGGCGGCTCAATCGGTGGGCGGGGGCGGCGGGTTGCCGTGCGGGGGTCGGACATGCGGGAGGCCCGGGCAGCTCCCCAGCCGCCCGGGCCTCCATGCCGTCCGCCGCACCCCCGTCCCCACGGGGTTGATGACCGGATGTCCCCAGCCCGGGCCGCTCTCCCGGGCTCCGGAGCGCCGCTCAGCGCTCCAGCAGTCCAGCCACGGACGACGCCTGATTGGCCATCATGTCCACCGCTCCGAAGACGACGGCGAGCACGACGGCCAGGGGCAGCACCATGGCGGCTGCCACCAGCGGGTGGCGGTGGCCGTTGCCCGGCCGGGTGCCGACGGCGGCGAGCGCCGCCAGTCGTTCCTGCACCCTGGATGCCGTGCGCCGTGCGGTGTCCGCCATAGCCCGCTCCCTGTCGTGTCCTTGGGGCGGCGGGCGTCTGACCTCGGGGGACGAGTGCTGCGCCCACCGCTTGCCACCACACTAGGCGCGCGCGGGCGGGGACGCCCTCATGCCCGCGTACTGATTTCGGGGCCTCCCGGAGGATGACTCCCGTGCCCTCCGACTACTCCCCAGGGTGGAGGCCGGGGCGCCGGAAGGTCGGGGTATCCCCCGGTCCGTACGCCCGGACCCACCGTACGGGCCCGCTCCCGGCCGCGCGCGGGACTCCGGGAAGCCGCCTGCCTCCGACTTCCGGCGCAGGGGCCCGCGTCCGACTTCCGGCGGGCGGCCGGGGGCCGTGTACGACTTTCGGCCAGGGGGGCCACAGTCGTCCCAGCGCCCTCGCAACGAGTCACCGGTGGATGCGGAACGGGTGACTTCACTCACGTACCGTGCCCGTCCGGCGGGGCGCATCTCCCCCTCGGCGCCCGGCTGTTGTGGCCTCGGCGGGCCGGAAGGGGGCGCCTCCGGGGGCGCTTCGGTGGTGCCCGCGGGGGCGTGCGCGAGGGCCAACACGCCTGCTGTGACCGGGCATTGGGGACAAGCGTGACGTGATCGGCGTGCGAGGTGAGGCGCGCGGCGGCGTTCTCCCGCGTCACGCCTGTCACTGACATCCCGTCGAGTGGCGCGTGCGCGGCCTATCGTCGCTACACGGAAGCAGTCCGTAAGCTGTGCTCGTCAGACGGACCGGGCAGCGGACGAGGCCGCCTCGCGAGCGCGAGGGCCGCGAGGGCGGGGCCTCCCCACCGGAGGTAGGGGAACGAGATGGCGATGATGCGGCTCCGACGCGAGGACCCGCGAGTCGTCGGCTCGTTCAGACTCCACCGGCGGCTCGGCGCGGGCGGCATGGGCGTGGTGTACCTGGGCTCGGACCGGCGCGGCCAGCGGGTCGCGCTGAAGGTGATCCGCCCGGACCTCGCCGAGGACCAGGAGTTCCGCTCGCGCTTCGCCCGTGAGGTGTCGGCCGCGCGGCGGATCCGCGGCGGCTGCACGGCCCGGCTCGTGGCCGCCGATCTGGACGCGGACCGGCCGTGGTTCGCCACCCAGTACGTGCCGGGCCCCTCGCTGCACGACAAGGTGAACGAGAACGGGCCGCTGCCCGCGAGCCAGGTGGCCTCCATCGGGGCCGCGTTGGCCGAGGGGCTGGTGGCCGTGCACGAGGCGGGCGTGGTGCACCGCGACCTGAAGCCGTCGAACATCCTGCTCTCGCCCAAGGGCCCGCGCATCATCGACTTCGGCATCGCCTGGGCCACCGGCGCGAGCACCCTCACGCACGTCGGCACCGCCGTCGGCTCCCCCGGCTTCCTCGCACCCGAGCAGGTGCGCGGCGCGAGCGTCACCCCGGCGACGGACGTCTTCGCGCTGGGCGCGACGCTGGCGTACGCGGCGACCGCCGACTCGCCCTTCGGGCAGGGCAGTTCCGAGGTGATGCTCTACCGGGTCGTGCACGAGGAACCGCAGCTGCACGAGGTGCACGCGGCGCTGGCCCCGCTGATCCACGCCTGTCTGGTGAAGGCGCCCGAGGAGCGGCCGAGCACGCTCCAGCTGTCGCTGCGGCTGAAGGAGATCGCCGCGCGGGAGGCGCGCGGGGTGGCCGAGGGCGCGGGCGGCGCCTCGCTGGCCGGGCCGCAGGGCTCGGCACGCGCCGCCGGACCGCGGACCTCCGGCGGCGAGGGCGCGCGCGGCGCGCGGCCGGGCGCGGGCCGGGTACGCGGCCGCCGGTCCGAGGAGTACGCGCGCCAGCAGACGGACGGACGGGAGCGGGAGGCCGCCGGCGGCGCCCCGAGCTCGCCCCGCGCCTCGACGCCGCGCACGGGCCCGTCGACGGGCGGCGGCCGCGGCCTGGGGCGTACCGCCTCGGGCAGCCGTCCGGCGCCGCGCACCGGTGGCGGGCAGCGCGGGCGCGGTGCGCCCGTGCGGCGTCCCGGGCGGCCGGGGCCGAACCGGCGGCTGCTGCGGCAGCGGCTGGTGGTGTTCGTGACGGTCACGCTGCTCGTCGCGCTGGGCATCGCCGCGGCGCAGGGCTGCCAGGGCCCCTCGCGCGGACTCGGCGGCCCGCCGCACGCTCCGGTACGGGACGCGCAGGTGACGGCCGAGCACCCGGCGCCGGCGGACGGGGAGCGCCCGGTTGTCGACGGGCCGGGCCGGTGACCAACGGGGCGGCGCCCGGCCCGGGTTCGGGCCGTCGGCGCCGCGTGCGCCCGTTCAGCGAGTGATCGCGTAGAAGGCGACGGCGGCGGCCGCGCCCACGTTGAGCGAGTCGACGCCGTGCGACATCGGGATGCGGACCCACTCGTCCGCGGCCCGCAGGGCCCGCGTCGAGAGTCCGCGGCCCTCGGCGCCGAGCATCAGCGCGACGCGCTCCCGCTCCCGGTGGCCGGGGGCGTCGATGGGTGCCGCCTTCTCGTCCGGGGTGAGCGCGAGCAGGCCGAAGCCGGCCTCGCGTACCGTCTCCAGGCTGTGCGGCCAGCCCTCCAGCCGCGCGTAGGGGACGGAGAAGACCGCGCCCATCGAGACCTTGACCGACCGGCGGTAGAGCGGGTCGGCGCAGTCCGGGGAGAGCAGGACCGCGTCCATGCCGAGCGCGGCCGCGCTGCGGAAGATCGCGCCGATGTTGGTGTGGTCGTTGACCGTCTCCATGACCGCCACCCGGCGTGCCCCGCCGAGGAGTTCGGCGGGTCCGGGCAGCGGCTTGCGCTGCATGGAGGCGAGGGCGCCGCGGTGCACGTGGTAGCCGGTGACGCGTTCGGCGAGTTCGGGGGTGACGGCGTAGACCGGGGCCGGCACCTCGTCGATGACGTCGCGCATGACGTCGACCCACTTCGAGGAGAGCAGCATCGAGCGCATCTCGTAACCGGCGTGCCGGGCACGGCGGATGACCTTCTCGCCCTCGGCGATGAAGAGGCCCTCGGCGGGTTCGCGACGGCGGCGCAGCTCGACGTCGGTCAGTCCGGTGTAGTCGCTCAGCCGGGGGTCGTCCGGGTCGTCGACGGTGATGAGTTCAGCCACGGGGTGATAGTGCCTTCTCGCGCGTGAAGTGCCAATGCGTACGGGCTCAGTCGCCGGGCTTGCCCGGCGCCGCCGTGGCGGGGAAGCCGACGCCGACCACGTCGCCGATGACGATGACGGCGGGCGGGCGGATGTCCTCGGCACGCTTGCGTTCGCCGACGGTGGCGAGCGTCGCGTCGATGCGGCGCTCGGTGGCCATGGTCCCCTCCTGCACGACGGCGACGGGGGTGTCGGCCGGGCGTCCGTGGCGGACGAGGGTGTCGGCGATGGCGGGGATGTTCTCGACGGCCATGAGCAGCACGAGCGTGCCGCGCAGCCGGGCCAGTGCCTCCCAGTCGACCAGGGAGCGCGGGTCGTCGGGCGCCACGTGTCCGCTGACGACGGTGAACTCGTGCGCGACCCCGCGGTGCGTCACGGGGATGCCGACGGCGCTGGGCACGCTCACCGCGCTGGAGATGCCCGGCACCACGGTGACCGGAATCCCCTGCTCCGCCAGCTCCTGGGCCTCCTCCATGCCGCGCCCGAAGACGTACGGGTCACCGCCCTTGAGCCGCACCACGGACTTGCCCGCGCGGGCGTGCTCGATCAGCGCGTCGTTGATGGCCTGCTGCGCCATGGCCCGGCCGTAGGGGATCTTCGCCGCGTCTATCACCTCGACGTGCGGCGGGAGTTCGTCGAGCAGGTCGCGCGGGCCGAGCCGGTCGGCGACGACGACGTCGGCCTCGGCGAGGAGGCGGCGGCCGCGCACCGTGATCAGATCCGGATCGCCGGGTCCGCCGCCGACCAGGGCGACCCCGCCGGGGCCCGCGCTGCCCGCGGAGCGGTGGCGGGGCGCGGCGAGCGTGCCCTCGCGCAGTTCCTCGACGATGCGGTCGCGCACGGCGGCGGAACGGCGCGGGTCGTTGCCGGTGAGGACGGCGACGGTGAGGCCCTCGTTGCGCCCGGTGGCCGGCGTCCAGGCCGTCGCCGCCTGCGCGTCGTCGCTGCGTACGCACCACACGCGGCGGGCCTCGGCCTCGGCGGAGACGGCGGTGTTGGTCGCCGGGTCGTCGGTGGCGACCAGCGCGTACCACGCCTCGGCCAAGTCGCCGTCCCGGTACGCGCGGCGCTCCCAGGCGATCTCGCCGCCGTCGGCCATGGCCTCGACGGACGGGGTGGCCTCGGGGGCGACGAGCGTGACGTCCGCGCCCGCCGCGAGCAGCGCGGGCAGCCTGCGCTGGGCCACGGTGCCGCCGCCGACGACGACCACCCGGCGTCCGGCGAGCCGGAGTCCGACGGGGTACGCGGGGTGCTCGGTCAGGGATTCGGGCATGACGGTGCGGCTCCTTGGAGTGCGCGGGGCCGCTGCGGCGGTGGAGCGGCGATGCGTGGACGGTGTGGCAGGTGCGGTGCTGGTGCGTGCGGTCGACCGCGGCCGCGGGGCGTGCGGTTCGGGGCAACAGCCTAGAGCGCCGCAGCGCACGGTGCTGTTCCCGGGATCACGCGGGCGCGACGCGTATCCGTACGGTTCACCGGATCACGGGCACGGGGGGCGGTACGGGCCGGGGTGCGGCCGGATGTCCCGGCCGCACCCCGTGCGGCGTCAGCCCTTCTCGGTGACGCCCGCCGCGTCGAAGGTGGCGACCTCGTGCATGGCGCGCGCCGCGCTCTGCACCATCGGCAGCGCGAGCAGCGCGCCGGTGCCCTCGCCCAGGCGCAGGTCGAGGTCGACGAGCGGGCGGAGGCCGAGCTTGTTCAGCGCGGCCATGTGGCCCGGTTCGGCGCTGCGGTGGCCCGCGATGCAGGCGGCGAGCGCCTCCGGTGCGAGCTCGCGGGCGACGAGCGCGGCGGCGCCGGCGCTGACCCCGTCGAGGATCACCGGGGTGCGCAGCGAGGCGCCGCCCAGGATGAGCCCGACCAGGGCCGCGTGCTCCAGGCCGCCGACGGCCGCGAGCAGGCCGATCGGGTCGGCCGGGTCCGGCTGGTGGTGCTCCAGCGCGCGGCGTACGACCTCGACCTTGCGGGTGTGCGTCTCGTCGTTGATGCCGGTGCCGCGGCCGGTGACCTCGGCCGGGTCCACCCCGGTGCAGGCGGAGATCAGCGCGGCCGACGCGGTGGTGTTCGCGATGCCCATCTCGCCGGTGAGCAGCGCCTTGTTGCCCGCCGTGACCAGGTCGCGCGCCGTCTCGATGCCGACCTCGACGGCGCGCTGCGCCTCCTCGCGGCTCATCGCGGGGCCGGTCGACATGTCGGCCGTGCCCGGACGCACCTTGCGCGGCAACAGGCCCGGCGTGGCGGGCAGTTCGGCGGCCACGCCGACGTCGACGACGCAGACCTCGGCGCCGACCTGGTTCGCGAAGGCGTTGCAGACGGCGCCGCCGCCGAGGAAGTTGGCGACCATCTGGCCGGTCACCTCCTGCGGCCACGGCGTGACGCCCTGCGCGTGCACCCCGTGGTCACCGGCGAACACCGCGACGGCGGCGGGCTCCGGCAGCGGCGGCGGGCACTTGCGGGACAGTCCGCACAGCTGCGCGGAGATGATCTCCAGCATGCCGAGCGCGCCCGAGGGCTTCGTCATCCGCTTCTGCCGCTCCCACGCCTCCCCCAGCGCCTTGGCGTCCAGCGGACGGATCGCGTCGACCGTCTCGGCCAGCAGGTCGTGCAGCTCGGCCCCGGGCAGCACGCGCCGCCCGTACGCCTCCTCGTGGACGACCCAGGAGAGCGGACGCCGCTTCGCCCAGCCCGCCTGCATCAGCTCCGGCTCGGGCGGGAACTCGTCGACGTACCCGACGCACAGGTACGCCACGACCTCCAGGTGCTCGGGCAGATCGAGCGCCCGCACCATCTCCCGCTCGTCGAAGAAGCTGACCCAGCCGACGCCGAGGCCCTCGGCCCGGGCCGCCAGCCACAGGTTCTCCACCGCCAGCGCCGAGGAGTACGGCGCCATCTGCGGCTGCGTGTGCCTGCCCAGCGTGTGCCGCCCGCCCCGGGTGGGGTCGGCGGTGACGACGATGTTCACCGGGGTGTCCCGGATCGCCTCGACCTTGAGTTCCTTGAACTGCTTCGCCCGGCTCTTCGGCAGCGAGGCCGCGTACTCCTCGCGCTGGCGCTGGGCCAGTTCGTGCATCGCCTCGCGGGTCTCCTCGGACCGGATGACGACGAAGTCCCAGGGCTGCGAGTGGCCGACGCTCGGCGCGGTGTGCGCCGCCTCCAGCACCCGCAGCAGCACCTCGTCCGGGATCGGGTCGGCACGGAAACCGTTCCGGATGTCCCGCCGCTCCCGCATCAGCCGGTGCACGGCCTCCCGGTCCGCCTCCGCGAAACCGGGGGCGGGGGGGCCTTGGGGCTCGGGGGTCTCGGCGGCCTCGGGCTCGGGGGACTCCGCGGGGTCCGGGGTGTTCTCCGCGTCCGGGGTGTTCTCGGGGGACGCCGGGTCCGACTCCGGGGAATCCGTGGGGTGTTCGGCGGCTTCGGGCTGCTCGGGGGTGACCTCGGGCTGCTCAGCGGCCGTGGGCTGCTGGGCGGCCTCGGGCTCCTCGGAGGTCTCCGGCTGCTCGACGGCCTCCGGCTGCTCGACGGCCGTGGACTGCTCGGACTGCTCCGGGGCCTCGGACTCCTTGGCGGGCTCCGGCTGCTCGGGGGACTCGGACTGCTCAGCCGCCTCGGACTGATCAGCGGCCTCGGGCTGCTCGGCGGCCGTGGGCTGCTCGGGCTGAGCCGTCGGGGCCGGCTCTTCCGGCTGCTCCGGCTGTTCGGGCTGCTGCTCCGGCTGGGCCGTCGCGTCCGCCGGGGTGGCTTCCGGTTGCGGGGCCGCCTCCGGGGCCGACTCGTCGGTCGTCGGCTCGGGCTGAGTGGCCGTGTCCGACTGCTCGGGCTGCTGGGGCTGTTCGGCGTCCGCGGGCTGGCCGGCCTCCTCGGAGGGTGCGGCCTGCTCCGCGGGCTGGTCGGTCTCGGACAGTGCCGTCTGCTCCGGGGGCGCGGTGGCCTCGGCCG
This sequence comes from Streptomyces sp. HNM0574, assembly GCF_012726235.1. GTDB lineage: Bacteria > Actinomycetota > Actinomycetes > Streptomycetales > Streptomycetaceae > Streptomyces. The sequence goes on along the minus strand of NZ_JAASAH010000001.1, from coordinate 776,954 downwards.
GTTCCGGCCGGCCTTCCGTCGCGGGCTCACCCTGGGCGTCGGACGCGGCCGTCTCGGGGGCGGGCTGCTCGGGGGCGGCCTGCTCGGGGGCGGCCTGCGATGCCGTTTCGGCTTCGGCCTGTGCGGGCTCGGGGGCCGGAGTGGCGGGCGTCTCCTGGGAGTTGGCGGCCGCCGGCTCGTCACCGGCCGGCTCCGGGGCCGTGGCGTCCTGCTCCGGGGCCTCGGCCTGGGGGTTCTGCTCCTGGGCGGGCTCCTGGTGCCCGCTGTCCGGCGTCACTCCGGCGTCCGCGGGCGTGCCGTCGGGGGACGGCGCGGCGTCAGCGGCCGGGCCGTCCTCGCTTATCCGCGTCGCCGGGGCCTCCTGGTCCGCGGCCGCCGCGGGCTCCTGCGCCGCCGCGGGCAGCGCGCCGTCGGCCGCGTCCTGCCCGACCGTTTCTGCGAGGGCGGCCTCCGGCTGCTCACCGGCCGCCTGCTCCTGCGGCTGCTCACCGGACTCCGGCGGCAGAGCGCCGAGTTGCGCGTCGTCCGCCGCCTCGCCCGCACCGGGCTGCCCGGCCGCGCCCTCCGGCGCCGCCTCGGCCTGCTCGGCGCCGGGCTGCTCAACGCCGGGGGTTTCCGCGCCGGACTGCTCAGCACCGGAGCCTTCCGCACCGTCCTGCTGAACACCGTCTTGCACAGCCCCGGACTCTTCCGCCCCGGACTGCTCCTGACCGGACTCCTGCCCGGCCTGCTCCGGAACCGGCTGCTCCTGACCGGACTCCTGAACCGCCTGCTCCTGAACCGCCTGCTCCTGAACGGGAAGTTCCTGCCCGCCCTGCTCCTGGCCCTCCTGGCGCTCCTGCTCCGCCTGCGGAACCGGCGCCGTGGCCGGAGGTGTTGCGGTGGCCTGGGCGGCGGCGGGGCCCGTCGGAACGTTCTGGCTGCGGTCGGAGAGGGGGCGCACCATGCCGGACTGCTCGGGCTCGGGCGGGCCGAGGTGCAGGGGGCGGCGCGGGGGCTGGTCCGCGTCGCCGGTGGGGGTGCCGTGCGCGGGGGTCGTCTCGCGGGACGGCGTGCGCACCGCCCCGTGGTCCAGGGAGCCGGTGTCGCGGCCGTCCGACTCGTGCGCGCCGGGCGCCACTTCGGCGCCCTCGGCGGCGGGCGGCAGCGGCTGCCCCGCCTGCTCGGCCGGGAGCTGCTGGGCCGGGGCCTGCGGGACGGTGAGCTGCTGGGTGCGGTCCGAGGCCTCGGCCGTCTGCTGCGCGGGCTGCGGCTGCGGGGGCACCGTCGTCGGGCCGTCGCCCCAGCCGCCCTGCGCGCTCGGCATGAGCAGTTCGTCGTCCTCGGGTGCGGTTTCGGTGACGGTGTCTCCGGGGTCCGCGAAGGTGTACGTGCCGGAGGCCGGGTCGACCGGCTGACCCCCCGGCTGTGCGCCTGCGTTCTCCGGCTGTCCCTGACCCGGGATCTGGCCGGTGTCGGTCATGCGTACCCCTCGCCCATCCATAGTGCTTCTTCCAACCCGGCGGAGGACCGCCGCGCCCCCGTAGATGAAGAACGAGCATGCGCACGGTGCGGCACGTGCCTCCGCCTACGCCAATCGGACATTGACGGACGAACCGTCAACCTCGTTCGGCGGCACAACGATCGCTCAGCCTACCCGGCACGGAGCCGTCCCCCGTCCATGGGGAGGCCGGGAAGGGGCGAGACGTCCGGGTCCGTCGCGGTTCCTCACGCGGCGGATCACTCCGGATTCAGATCCGGACGCCCGAGAGCAGGAACACAACGGCTCGTTCACTTTCCACCCAGGCCACGGTGTCCAGCTCCACCGACTGCAACAGGGCGCACTCGACGGCGTATCCGCCCTCCGCGAGCGCCCTGCCGACGGCTTCCGCCTCGTCGCGCGTCGCCGCGTGGGTGACGATCCGGCCGGGCCTGCGCGCCGCCACGGCCTCGACGGTGGCCACGCCTCCGCCGCCGACGCGTACGACGTCCGGCTCGGGCAGGTCCTCCAGGACCTGCGGCGCCGTGCCGTGCACCAGGTCGAGCTGGACGCCGAACCGGCGCCCGGCCGCGGCGGCGCGCTCGCAGGCGTCCGCGTCCCGGTCGACGGCGATGACCGCGGCGCCGAAGCGCGCCGCCTCCACCGCCAGCGCGCCCCCGCCGGTGCCGATGTCCCAGACCAGGTCGCCGACGCGCGGGCCGAGCCGGGCCAGCTGCGCGGCGCGCAGCTGCACGGACTCGCTCGCCCGCGCGGGAGCGCCCGGCAGCCGGGGCTCGTACGCGGCGGCGGGCAGGGCCCAGCCGCGCGTGGCCGGCGGGTAGTTGGGGTCGCGTCCGGCGATCCAGCCGCTGCCCTGGCCGCCGCCGGGACCGCCCGAGCCCTGGCCCTCGGGCGGCACCCCGCCGGAGGCGGAGGGTCCGCCGCCGACGACGAGGACGACGTTGGGATCACGCCAGGTGTGGTCGGCGACCTTGTCCGAGGTGAGCACGGTGACCTGCTCCTGGTCCGTGCCCAGGGCCTCGCAGATGACGAACGTGCGGTGCACCGGCCCGAGCAGCAGGGCCAGTTCGGCCGGGCCCGCGCCCGGCGAGGTGAGGACGGCGACCTTGCCGTGCGCCCGGCAGACGTTGACGGCGCGGCGCAGCGTACGGGAATTGGCGACGACGACCTGTGCGTCGTCCCAGGGCATCCCGGCGCGCGCGAAGGCGGCGGCCGCGGCCGAGACGGCGGGGACGACCTCGACCTCCAGGCCGAACTCGGGGGCGCGGAGCGTGCGGACGACGCCGAAGAAGCCGGGGTCGCCGTCGGCCAGGACGACGGCCGTGCCGCGGTGCCGCACGATGCGGCGGGCCGCCAGCGAGAGGCTGCCGAGCCGGACCCGTTCGGCGCCGGGCGGGATCTCCGGCAGCGCGAGGTGGTGTCCCGCACCGGCGACGAGGGTGGCGGCGCCGAGCGCCGCGCGCGCCGCACCGGTCAGCGGGGAGCCGTCCCATCCGATCACGGTGACGCGGTCGGCCATCGGTGGGTCTCTCCTGGGCTCGTCGCGGGTCGGGGGCAGGGGTCCACCGAGAGTACCCCCTCCTCGCGCGCCCTCCGCCCGCCCGGGTCCGCGCCCCCGGGCGCCGGTGCGCGCGGTCTCAGCGGGGCGAGTGCAGCCAGTCCGGGTACGCGGCGTAGCCGCCGTAGGCCGCGAAGCCGCCGGGCTCCTCGCGCTCCTCGCCGGCGTCGTCCAGGTCCTCCGGCAGCAGGCTCCAGACGATCAGGTCGGTGCGGATGTCGGCCCAGCCGCCGTCCTCGGTGCGGGTGCGCGCTATCCACGCGTTGCGCAGCACGCCCTCGCTGATGCAGCCGAGCTTCTGGGCGACCTGCTGGGCCGCGGTGTTGTCGGCCGCGGTGCGCAGCTCCAGCCGCTCGAACCGCTGGTCGCGGAAGAGCCACTGGGCGACGGCGAGCGCGGACTCCGAGGCGTACCCCTCGCCGCGCGCCCAGGGCGCCGTGACGTACCGGATCTCGGCGGCCAGCAGGCGCCAGTCTGGGTGCGCGAGCCGGACGAGGCCGACGAGCCGCTGGGTGAGGAACTCGGTGACGGCGAAGACCATGCCCTCGCCGCGGGTCCGCACGGCCGGGGCGGCGCGCCGCACGAAGTCGCGGGCGTCCACCTCGCGGTAGGGCGTGTGGACGTCCGTCCAGGCCGCGACCAGGTCGTCGGCCATCATGTCGGTCAGCGCCGGGACGTCGGCCTCCTCGAACGGGCGCAGCACGAGCCGGTCCGTACTGATCGAGACGTCCGGAAAGGTCGGTGTCATGCGGCGCTCCATACCGGTTCGGGGGTCCGGGGGCCCGGCCCGTGGGCGGTGCGGGGCCCGGGCCCGGGGCGCGTCCGGAGGGGTTTGCGGCTGGCAACAGCATGCCGCATGGCACCCGGGACGCACAGCGCCGGGCCCCTGGGTGTGCGGGGCCCGGCGCCGGAGGACGCGTCACGCCGCAAGGGCGGGCGCCCGTGCGGGACTTGGCGGGGTCAGGACTTGACGGGACCGAAGACCGGCTCGATGCCGCCCTGGTAGGTGTCCTCGATGTACTTCTTGACCTCGTCCGAGTTCAGCAGCTTGGCGAGCTTCTTGATCCGCGGGTCGTCCTGGTTGCCGTCCTTGACCGCGAGGAAGTTGGCGTAGGGGTTGCCCTCCGCCTTCTCCGCGACGAGGGCGTCCTCCTTGGGCTTCAGGTCGGCGTCGATCGCGTAGTTGCCGTTGATGACGGCGGCGTCGACGTCGCTGAGGGAGCGGGGCACGGAAGCGGCCTCCAGCTCCTTGAAGTTGAGGCCCTTCTTGTCCGCGATGTCGCCGAGGGTGGCGTCCTGGCCGGTGCCCTTCTTGAGCTCGATGACCTTGTGCTCGTCGAGGAGGTGCAGGGCGCGGCCCTCGTTGGTGGCGTCGTTGGGCACCGCGATCGTCTGGCCGCTCTTGATGTCGTCGAGGCTCTTCGCCTTCTTCGAGTAGAGGGCCAGCGGCTCCAGCTCGACGTTGACGACGGGCTTGATGCTGGTGCCCTTCTTCTTGTTGAAGTCGTCGAGGTAGGGCTTGTGCTGGAAGAAGTTCGCGTCGACCTCGCCGCTCTCGGTGGCGGTGTTCGGGAGTACGTAGTCGGAGAACTCCTTGACCTGGAGCTTCAGCCCCTCCTTCGCCGCCAGGTTCTTCTTGACGAAGTTGAGGATGTCGGCGTGCGGCGTGGGGCTCGCCGCGACGGTCAGCGGTTCCTTGGGGTCGGCGGTGGCGCCGTCCGCGTTGCCCGGGTCGGAGGCGGTGCCGCAGGCGGACAGGCCCAGGGCGAGCGCGGCGGTCGCGGCGGCGACGGTGGTGAGCTTGATGGCGTTACGCACGAAGAGTGCCTCTTTCTGGAGTGATGCAGCCTGTGAACAAGGAGTTCTGGCGTGGGGGGTGCTGCCGGACGAGCGGGTCCGGCGGCGGGGTGCCGCGGGCCGTGGGCCTCAGGCGGCGGACCGTTCGCGCCGGGCCAGCAGCCGGACGACACCGTCGCCGAGGAGCTGGACGAGCGTGACGATCACGATCAGGGCGGCGACGGTGGTGAGCATGACGCCGGTCTCGAAGCGCTGGTAGCCGTACTGCAGCGCGACGGCGCCGAGTCCGCCGCCCGCGACCGCGCCGGCCATCGCCGAGTAGCCGATCAGCACGATGACGGTGGTGGTCAGGCCGGCGATGAGGGAGGGCAGCGACTGCGGCAGCAGCGCCTTGAAGACGATGGTCGGCGTACCGCCGCCCATGGACTGCACGGCCTCGACGAGTCCGCCGTCGACCTCCCGGATCGCGGCCTCGACCAGGCGCGCGAAGAACGGGATGGCGCCGATGGCGAGCGGCACGATCGCGGCGGTGGGGCCGATGAAGGTGCCGACGAGGACCCGCGTGAGCGGGATCAGCGCGATCAGCAGGATGATGAAGGGCAGCGAGCGGCCGACGTTCACGACGGCGCCGACGACCTTGTTGACGGCGGTGTTCTGGAGCAGCCCGCCGCGGTCGGTCAGCACCAGCAGGACGCCGAGCGGCAGCCCGCCGAGGACGGCGATCAGGGTCGACCAGCCGACCATGTAGACGGTGTCGATGAGGCCCTGCGACAGCAGTGGCTGTATCTCGTCCCAGGTCACTTGGCGACCTCCTTCACGAGTTCGGCGGGACGCGAGCCGCGGTCCTCGGACCGGCCCACGACGTCGACGGTGAGGCCCTGCTCGCGCAGGAAGCCGATGGGCACGACGTTGTCGTCGTACCGGCCGGGCAGTTCGATCCGCATCCGGCCGACCTGCTTGCCGCCGACGGTGTCCATCGCGGCGCCGAGGATCGAGATGTCGACGTTGTAGGTGCGCGAGAGCTGGGAGATCACCGGCTCGGTCGCGGTCTCGCCGTGGAAGGTGACGTCGACGACGGTGCGGCTGTCGTCGGCCACCTCCCCGCCGACGGGGAACAGCTCGCGGGCCAGCTCGGAGCCGGGCGTCGCCAGCAGCTCGGAGACGGTTCCGGACTCGACGACGCCGCCGTCCCGCATCAGCGCGGCCGAGTCGCAGACGGCCTTGACGACGTCCATCTCGTGCGTGATGAGCAGCACCGTCAGGCCGAGCTGGCGGTTGAGGTCGCGCAGGAGCTGGAGGACGGAGCGAGTGGTCTCCGGGTCGAGCGCCGAGGTGGCCTCGTCGGAGAGCAGGACCTTGGGGTCGCCGGCGAGCGCGCGGGCGATGCCGACGCGCTGCTTCTGGCCGCCGGAGAGCTGGCCGGGGTGCACCTTCGCCTTGTCGGCGAGGCCGACGAGGTCGAGCAGTTCCAGCGCCTTGCGGGAGCGCTCCTTGCCGCTGAGTCCGAGGATCTCCAGCGGGAGCTCCACGTTGCCCTGGACGGTGCGCGAGGAGAGCAGGTTGAAGTGCTGGAAGACCATGCCGATCCGGCTGCGGGCCTGCCGCAGTTCGGCGCCGGCCCGCCGGCCGCGCCCGGCGAGCGCGGTCAGGTCCTGGCCGTCGACGGTGACCGTGCCGGAGGTGGGGCGCTCCAGCAGGTTCACGCAGCGGATCAGGGAGGACTTCCCGGCGCCGCTCTGACCGACGACGCCGAACACCTCGCCCTCGCGGACGTGCAGATTCACGCCGTCGAGCGCGGTGATCTCGCGGTCTCGGGTGCGATAGACCTTGGTCAGGTCCGTAGTGGTAATCACAGGATTTCCGTCACTGTCTGGGACTGGTGGGACTTCCGGGCGCGCGCGGGTGGGCCCGCCCGGGCACCGGGCATTCCTTGCGGAGCGGCTTGGGGGGATCGTCCGGCGGGCGGATGCGGGGAACCGTCCGCGGTGCGGTGCGGTACCGCGGGGCCGCGGCGGGCAGTCCGCGCCGGGGGCGCGGGGCTCTGCGGTGCGAGCTCTGGCATCCGGGCTCACTTCGGGGCGCGAGCCGCCGGCTCAAGCGGGGGCCCTCAGCGGGCACACATTCGCATGTCGCGCATGCGCATGCGGCAACGAGCACCGGTGGCGGATTTCGCCTCGGTCGCAAGGATGCGGTCGCTCGTCGTGTCCATGAGGGTCAGTAAACCAGACAGCGGCGCCGGCCCCCAGGGAGTGAACTCCGCTGTCCGCATGCTGGACGCCGCGCCGCTCGGCCACTGGTCCTCACGCCCCGGCGGTGATCTCCACTCCGGCGGAAGTGACCTGCGCGGATACGGCGGAGAGGTCGTCGACGACGACGTCGGCGCGCAGCTCGTCGGCGGTGTGCGTTGTGGCCAATGCCACGGTCCGCATGCCCGCGGCACGGCCGGCCTCCAGCCCTGCGGGCGCGTCCTCGAAGACGACGCAGCGGGACGGGTCGACGCCCAGCTTGGCGGCGGCCAGCAGGTACGGCTCGGGGTGCGGCTTGCCCTGGACGATGTCGTCGGCCGCGATGACCAGCGGGGCCTCGATGCCCACCTGGCGCAGCCTGGCCTCGCCCAGGACGCGGGTGGCCGAGGTGACGACGGCCCAGCCGCCCTCGGGCAGGGCGCGTATCAGCTCGGCGGTGCCGGGGAGCAGGCGTACGCCGCCCTCGGTGACGTCCTCGACCTCCAGCTGCTCGACGCGGGCGAGCGCCTCGGGGATGCGCTCGGGCGGCAGCAGGTCGGCGAGGATCTCGGCGGCGGGACGTCCGTGCAGCTCGACCCGGGCGAACTCCTCCTCGCTGATGCCGTACTCCTCGGCCCAGCGGGTCCAGCAGCGGATCACGGAGTCCAGGGAGGAGATGAGCGTGCCGTCGTTGTCGAACAGCAGGGCATCAGCGGTGATCTTCATGGTGCTCCAGGGTACTTCTCGGCCATCGGGGCCGGATCGCGCCCGCCGGTGCCGTCCGGCCGCTCCCCCGGCGTCCCGGTTGCCCCGGATTCCGCCCTTCCCGGCCCCCGCGCCGGAGGGGGCGGCCCGCCTCCTAGAATCGTGCGCATGCTCACCCCCCTGACGGTCACGCTCGCCGTGGCCGCGCTCGCACTGGCCGCGTGGTGCGGCTGGGCCGCGTACCGCGACCAGCCCACGAAGGACTGGCACTTCATCGGCATGGCGGTGGTCTCGCTGCTCGCGCTGGTGCAGCTGGTGGTGGGCATCGTGATGCTGGCCCGCGGCGAGGACCCCGCCGACGGTGCGGTGATCTTCGTCTCGTATCTGCTCGGCGTCGCGGCCTGCGTGCCCGTGGTCGGGCTGATCTCGCTGACGGAACGGACGAAGTGGGGCTCGCTGACGGTGGTCGCGGGCGCCGTGGTGCTGGCCGTGCTCCAGGTGCGGCTGCACGACATCTGGGGAGGCGGCAGCGGTGCCTGAGACGGAACAGCGCGAGGCTCCCGCCGGGCGGCGGTTCGCCGACCGGCTGGCACGGCGGCGCGACGCGCGGGCGTCCGGCGCCCGCACCGGCATCGGCTCCGGCCCCGGCAAGCTGCTGCTGACCCTGTACGGGATCTTCACCGTGGGCGCCGCCTCGCGTTCGGCGGTGCAGCTGAGCACCCGGTTCCACGAGGCGCCGCTGCCGTACCTGCTCTCGGCGCTGGCCGCCGTGGTCTACGCGTTCATCACCGTCTCGCTGGTGCGCGGCGGGGAGCGGGCGCGCCGGGCCGCGTTCGTGTGCTGCTGCGTGGAGCTGGTGGGCGTACTCGCCGTCGGGACCTGGGCGTTGCTCGACCCGGCCGACTTCCCGGACACGACCGTCTGGTCCAACTACGGGATGGGGTACCTGTTCATCCCGGTCATCCTGCCCGTCACGGGCCTGCTGTGGCTGCGGCGTTCGGGGAAGAGCGCGACGGCCCGCGCCGGGAGCTGATCCCGGCACGGGCCGCCTCGCGTGCGCGGGCCGTCAGGCGCTGGTGGCGTACTGCTCGGTGGCCGGACCGCCCTGCGCCCGGGCCTCCTTGGCCATCGCGACGAGGGTGACCTTGCGGTCCTTCTCGGTGCCCACGGGCGTGTAGCCGCACTGCCGGTAGAGCCGCAGGTTGCCGTCGCTGCGGTCGCCGGTCACCAAGTGGTAGCGGGTGGCGGCCTGTTCGGCGGCGATGCTCGCCTCGATGCCGGACAGCAGCCGCCTGCCGAGCCCGTGCCGCTGCATCCGCGGGTGGACGCACAGCCTGCTGATCCGCGCCGTCCCGTCGGCCTCGACGACGGCCCGTACCGAACCGACGACCTCGGTGCCGAGCCGGGCCACCAGCACGTATCCGGAGTCGAGTTCGCCGCGCAGCGCGTCGAGGGTCTGGGTGAGCGGCGCGATCGCGTAGTCGCCGTACACCTCGGCCTCCCGCTGGAAGCAGAGGTACTGCAGTTTGAGGATCTGCTCGGCGTCGCTGTCGTCCGCCGCAGAGATGGTCACGCTCATGCCCATGTGCGTATGCCTCTCCATGTCTGTCCCGTCCGCGCGCGGGCCGGCACGAAGGCCGGCCGGGGTGTCGCGTCACGGACGTGTCTGCCCTGAACGCCCGATTGCTATCGCACCATTCCCCCGGCGCGCACCCCCGCAACCTCTGCCGTGAGCGATCCGCGCGGGCATTTGCGACATCGGGAACGGAGCGGCCGCGCACGGCCCCGTGACATTCCCAACTCGCCTGCCCTGCCCGGGTTTGCGGGGCCGCCCGCCCCCCGCGGACGGGCGGCCTCCCACCGGGGGGGGGCTGCTCCGTTACTTCCGGAAGTCGGCCGCCGCGAGGAGGGCGGTGTCCGGGTTGTCGGAGAAGATCCCGTCGATGCCGGTCTCCAGGTACGCCTTGAAGGCGCCGAAGGCGTCGCCGTAGGCGGCCGGGTCGGAGCCGCGACGGAAGTCGCGCGGCAGGAAGGTGTTCTCGTTCCGCACGGTGTACGGGTGCACCAGCAGGCCGGCCCGGTGCGCGTCCCGGACCAGGGTGGACGGCTTGTCGAGGCTGTCGTCCTTCTTGCGCGGGATCACCGAGTCCAGGCCCGGGCCGATACCGGCGGCGAAGCCGGCGATCCAGGCCAGGCCCTCGGGCTCGATCAGGTCGGCGACCTTGCGCGGGTCGCCGGACTCGACGAAGTCCCAGGGGCGGGTGTCGGGCGCGTCCAGCAGGACGACGCCGGGGCAGTCGACCAGCTTCGAGAGCGTGCGGATGCTGGTGGGCTCGAAGGACTGGACGAAGTTCGGCGCGTCCTCGCGGTGCCGCCCGTACCGGCGCAGCAGCTTCGCGAGCGGCTTCTCGGTGGCCAGGCCGAGCCCGCGGAAGTAGGTGGGGTGTTTGGTCTCGATGTGCAGCCAGACCGGGCGGCCGCGCTCGCGGCCCTGCTCCTCGGCCCAGTCGAGGACCTCCTCGAAGGTCGGCACCTGCCAGCGGCCGTCGTAGAGCGTGTTCCGGGCGCGCTCCTCGGGGATGCGCTCGGTGGCGCGCAGGGTGCGCAGTTCGGTGAGGGTGAAGTCCTCGGTGAACCAGCCGGTGAGCTGCACGCCGTCGACGGTCTTCGTCGTCCTGCGGTCCGCGAACTCGGGATGGTCGGCGACGTCGGTGGTCCCGGTGATGTCGTTCTCGTGACGGCACACCAGGTGCCCGTCCTTGGTCGGGACGAGGTCCTGCTCGATGACGTCCGCGCCCATGTCGAGGGCGAGCTGGTAGGCGCCCAGGGTGTGCTCGGGGCGGTATCCGCTGGCGCCGCGGTGCGCGACGACGGCGGGGAAGGGCAGCTCGTCGCCGCCGCGGCGGCGCTTCCCGGCGGCGGCCGGCGAGGCGGCCGACGCGGGACCGGCCGCGCCGAGCGTGGCGGCGCCCGCTGCGCCCAGCACTGCCGCTCCGAGCAGGGTTCTGCGCCCCGGCTGCTGCTGACGTCCCATGGGCTCTCCTTGGTAGGCGGCACCGGGTCTGCCCCCGGCGTGACTCAGGGTGATCGTATGCGGAGACGGGCGACGGGAATACGACACGTGACCGAACACGCGGGAAACAGCGGCCGGTCGGGGCGTACGGGCGTCGGCCCGGGACAGGGCGGCGGCAAACCCGGCACAAGGGCCGTAACCGGTGTCAACTTTCTGTATCGGCTCAATGAACCCGGTGTGCCGTCGGGCGGCAACGGCGAGTATCGTCCCCACCTGCGCGAGCACGCGCCGACACCGCAGGGCGGCCACGGCACCGCCACCCGGCGGAGCCGCACGGCGGCCGGCGAGGCGCACGCGCCCCGACATCACCGACCGGAGGAACCGTTGTCCCGCTTCGTGCTGATCAAGGCAACACTGGGCCCGCTCCTGCGTCTGCTGTTCCGCCCACGCGTCGAAGGGGCCGAGAACATCCCCGGCTCGGGGCCCGTGATCCTGGCGGGCAACCACCTGACGTTCATCGACTCGATGATCCTGCCGCTGGTGACGGGCGAGAGGCAGGTGTTCTTCATCGGCAAGGACGAGTACGTCACCGGCAAGGGCCTCAAGGGCCGCCTCATGGCCTGGTTCTTCACCGGCTCCGGCATGATCCCCGTCGACCGGGACGGCGGGCGCGGCGGCGTCGCCGCCCTGATGACCGGGCGCCGGGTCCTGGAGGAGGGCCACATGTTCGGCATCTACCCGGAGGGCACCCGCTCCCCCGACGGCCGCCTGTACCGCGGCCGCACGGGCATCGCCCGCCTGGCGCTGATGACCGGCGCGCCCGTGGTGCCGTTCGCGATGATCGGCACGGACGAGATCCAGCCGGGCGGCAAGGGACTCCCCCGCGTCGGCGGCGGCCGCCGCGTCTCCGTGCACTTCGGTGAGCCGCTGGACTTCTCGCGGTACGAGGGCATGGACCGCGACCGCTACGTACTGCGCGCGGTGACGGACGAGGTCATGAGCGAGGTCATGCGGCTCTCCGGTCAGGAGTACGTCGACATGTACGCCACCAAGGCGCGGGCCGCGTAACTCCCCTTCGGGGGCGCGCCGTTCGCGTGCCCGTGCGCACCTGTCCGCGGGTGCGTCGTGGCTGATCGCGCAGTTCCCCGCGCCCCTTGTCGCCCGGGCGGGACGGTTCGGATGAACCGTCCCGCCCGGGCTTTTCCGTGCTCCCGGGAGACAGAGCCGGGCGGGGCGCGCTATGTTTGGGCAGTCGTCCAAGGCGAGTGACCAAACGGCGTACGGAGGTTCCATGGCGCAGCGACCGGCGGCCGAGCGGGGCGGGGCGGTGCGGGAGCGGCTGCTGGCCTCGGCCCGCGTCCTCATCGGCGAGCTCGGGTGGAACGGGGTGAGCACCCGCGTCCTCGCGCAGCGCGCGGAGGTGCGGCCCGGGCTCGTGCACTACCACTTCGCCTCGCTCCCGGCGCTGCTGCGCCAGGCCGCGCTGGGCACCATGCGCCCGATGCTGGACGAGGCCGCGGCCCTGTTCGCGGCCGCGGCCACCCCGGCCGACGGCGCCGAGGCGCTGCTGCGGCACCTGGACCGGTACTCGGGCCGCGACCCGGCCTCCCTGCTCGTCGCCGAGGCGTACCTGACCGCCACCCGGGACGAGGAACTGCGCGGCGCGCTGGCCGAGTTGGTCGCCGCCTTCCACGGCCGCCTCACCGACTCCCTCGCCCGCGCCGGACACCCCACGCCGGAGGCGGCGGCCACCGCGCTGATGACCGTCCTCGACGGCTTCGTCCTGCACCGGGGGCTGAACTCCGAACTCGCCTGCGCCCCGCTCGTCCCCCTCGTCCGCTCCCTCGTCGAGGGGCGGACCGGACCGGAAGGAGAGCACCGATGAGCACCCCGAGGAGCGCGCTGATCTGCGGCGCGGGAATCGCCGGACTGGCACTCGCGGCCCGTCTGCGGCACCACGGCTGGGAGGTCCTGGTCGTCGACGCGGCCCCCGGGCCGCGCGAACAGGGCTACATGATCGACTTCTTCGGGCCCGGCTTCGAGGCCCTGACGGACATGGGCCTGGAACCGGAACTGCGCCGGCTCGGCCACCGCACCAGCGAGTTCCGCTACGTCGACGAGCGGGGCCGCACCCGCGCCGCCGTCGACTACGCCCGCTTCGAACGGGCCGCGCGCGGCGGGCTCGTCAGCATCATGCGCCCCGACCTGGAGCGGCTGCTGCGCGAGCACGTCACGCGGCGGCGCGGCCCGGTCGAGCTGCGGTACGGCACGACCGTCGACGCGGTCGCCGACGGGGAGGTCACCCTCTCCGACGGCACCCGGCACCGCCCGGACGTGCTGGTCGGCGCGGACGGCATCCACTCCCGCGTCCGCTCCCTCGTCCTCGGCCCCGAGCGGGACTTCCTCCGCCGGCTGGGCATGCACACCGGTGCCTTCGTCTTCGAGGACGCGGAGCTGTTCCGGCGGATGCGCGGCCGCTTCACGCTCACCGACACCACCCACCGGCAGATGGGCTTCTACGGGCTGGACGGGGACCGCGTCGCCGTCTTCACCGTCCACCGCTCCGGGGACACCGCGCTCCCCGCCGACCCGCGCGAGGCGCTGCGCCGCGAGTACCGGGACGCGGGCGGGCCCACCCGGCGCGCGCTCGAACTCTGCCCGCCCGGCGAGCGGGTGTACTACGACGAGGTCGCGCAGATCGTCGCCCCGCGCTGGTCCGCCGGGAACACGGTGCTGGTCGGGGACGCGGCGCACGCGGTCTCGCTGATCGCCGGGCAGGGCGCCTCGCTCGGGGTGGCCGGCGCGTACCTGCTCGCCGGCCGGCTGGCCGCGGCGGACTCGGTACGCGCCGCACTCGCCGAGTACGAGCGGCGCTGGCGGCCGGTGGTGGGCGCGGTGCAGGAGCATGCGCGGGACCGGGTCGGCGAGTGGTTCCTGCCCCGCTCGCGCACGAAACTGGTGCTGCGGCGCTGGGGGTTCCGCGCGATGAACGTCCCCGGCGCGGACCGCCTCCTCGGCAACGCCCTCCTCCCCAAGTCCAGCACCCCGGTCACCGAGCTGAGCGCCCTCTAGGGGGCGCGGGGAACGGCGCGAACGGCCACGGCGGCGGGGTGACCCGGTGACGGCATGGAGCACCCCGCGCCGGGGCTGAGGCGCTGCGCTTGCCAGCCCTACGCCTACGGCGCAGTTCTCCCAAGCGGGGCGAGCCCGGGAAAAGGGGCGCGGGGAACTGCGCAAAAAGGGGCGCGGGGAACGGCGCAAACCCCCGAGCCACAACGGCGCCGCACGCCGGGACCTACACGCCGACCGGAGAAGCCTCCGCCGCATCCTCCAGCCGCTGCCCCCGCAACAGCTTCCACGCCAGCACCGCCGCACTCAGCAGAATCACCGCCCCCACCGCCGCAGCCACCCGCAGCCCGCCGGTGAACGCGTGCTGCGCCGCGGCCAGCAGCCGGTCCCCCACGTCCGCCGGCAGCGAGGCGGCCGTGCGGACGGCCCCGCCCAGGGAGTCGTGGGCCGCCGCCGACTGCGCGGCCGTCACCCCGTCCGGCACGGGGAAGCCGCGGTAGATGCCCGTGACGATGGAGCCGAGCAGGGCGATGCCGAGCGCCGCGCCCAGCTCGTAGGCCGTCTCGGAGACCGCCGAGGCCGCGCCCGCCTGTTCCTTGGGGACGCTGGAGAGGATGACGTCGGCGGTGACGGTGAAGGCCAGGCCCGCGCCGAAGCCGACGACGAGCAGTACCGGGCCCAGCATCCAGTAGCCGGTGTCGGCCCGCAGCGTCGCGCAGGCGCCGAGCGCGAGTCCGACGGCGGCGAGCCCGCCCGCGACGGAGGCGCGCACCGAGGTGCGACGGGCGATGTACCCGGCGGCGAGTCCGGTGGCCACCGCGCCCAGCGCCGCGGGGAGTTCGGCGAGCCCGGCCTCCAGCGGCGAGCGCATCTGCACCATCTGCAGGAACTGCGAGAGGAAGAAGACCAGTCCGGACAGGCCGAGGATGGTGAGCAGGTCGGCGAGGACGGCGCCGGAGAACCCGCGGTGCTTGAACAGCCGCATGTCCAGGAGCGGTGCGGCGAGCCGCAGTTGGCGCCGGACGAAGACGGTGCCGGCGAGCAGCCCCAGCACGGCCGCGGCGAGGATGTCCCAGCGGAAGCCGTACGCGGCCGCCTCCTTGACCGCGTACACCACGGCGACGATCCCGGCCATGGAGAGGCCGACGCTCGGCAGGTCCCACGGTCCCGGTGCCGGGTTGCGGGACTCGGGCAGCAGCTTGGCGCCGACGAGCACCAGCACGGCCATCACCGGCAGGTTGATCAGGAAGACGCTGCCCCACCAGAAGTGCTCCAGCAGGAAGCCGCCGAGAACGGGCCCGAGCGCGGCGCCGGCGGAGGCCATCGCGCCCCAGATGCCGACGGCGATGCTGCGCTCGCGCGGGTCGGGGAAGATG
This sequence comes from Streptomyces sp. HNM0574, assembly GCF_012726235.1. Taxonomy (GTDB): domain Bacteria; phylum Actinomycetota; class Actinomycetes; order Streptomycetales; family Streptomycetaceae; genus Streptomyces. Next base: position 761,731 of record NZ_JAASAH010000001.1, on the reverse strand, counting down.
TTGCGGATCAGCGCGAGCGTCGAGGGCATCAGGGTGGCACCGGCGACGCCGAGCAACGCCCGCCACAGGATCATGAGTTCAGCGCTGTGCGCGTACGCCGTCAGCGCGGAGACGACGCCGAAGGCGACGGAACCGGCGAGCAGCAGCCGCTTGCGTCCGATCCGGTCGCCGAGGCTGCCCATGGAGACCAGCAGTCCGGCGATGACGAAGGAGTAGACGTCGCCGATCCACAGCAGCTCGGTGCTGGAGGGGTTGAGGTCCTCGCTGAGGAAGGGGGTGGCCAGGCCGAGCACCGTGGCGTCGACGCCGACCAGCAGCACGGCCAGGACCAGCACGGACAGCGCCAGCCACCGGGAACGCGCCGCTCCCGGCCCCGCTCCTGCTCCCGCTTCCCGGGGGACGCGGCCCTGCTCCGGGACGGGATTCTCGCCGTTCATCGTTCCTCGCTCTGCGGCCGTGCGGGCCGCGCTCGTTCCGTGGGTTTCTCGTGTGCCCGGGGCGCTCCGGCCGCTAGGTGGCGCCGTCGCGTGCGCTTCCGCGCAGGGCGCCGCCGAGCAGGAGCTCGGCGGTCATCCGGCCGGAGTCGCGGGCGGCGACCCGGCCGTCCTGGACGGCCCAGGCGCCCGCCGTGATCAGCGCGTAGAGCGCCTCGGTGAGCCAGGCGGCGGTGAGGTCGATACGGAAGACGCCCTGCTGCTGGCCGCGCCGGAACAGCGCCTCGAAGCGCTCGTCGATCCGCTGCCAGCCCTCGTTGACCGCGCCGGACTCGAAGAGCTGGTTCTCGGTGAGCAGGAAGGCGAGGAACCCGGCGACGGGCTCGGCCTCCGCGACGACCCGGCGGACGGCGTCGTCCGCCGGCCCCTCCTCGACGCGGGCCGCGTCGAGCACGTCCGTCAGCTGCCGCAGCCCCAGCTCCTCCAGGGCGCGGATCAGCGCGTCCCGCCCGGCGAACTGGCGGTGCAGGGTGGCCCGGCTCATGCCCGCGGCCCGGGCGATCTCGTCCATGGACGCGGTGGGCCTGCGGGTCAGCAGATCCGCGACCCGGGTCAGCACCCGCTCACTGTCGACGCTCATGAGACGAGCGTACGCCACATGAGACATCTTTGTCTCACGGGAAACCTCGACGTTTCACCGGCGGTGCGGGCACGCGAAGGGCCGGGCACCCACGGCCATCCGTGGGTGCCCGGCCCGTTCCGGGTGTCGGCCGGTCAGTCGCGCCAGGCGCAACTGCCGGTCGTGGCACCGTTCTTCAGCAGCTTCGCCGCACGCGCGGCCGGGGGCACCTGCGTCCGGCCGTCCGCGCAGACGACGGTGCGGTCCGCGTACCCGGCGAGGTCGAGCAGGATCTGGTCCCAGTGCCGGTACTGCACGTCGTGCCCGCTGTCCGCGTACTTCCGCACGGTCGGCTCGCCGGGCAGCGCCTTCTTCCACTCCGCCTGCACCGCCGGCGGGACGGTCTTGTCCTTCATGCCGGTGTAGAGGTACGCCGGTGCCTTCAGGCCCGAGAGGCCGGGCCCGGGACGCTCGCAGTACAGCCGCTGCTCGTGCACCTGCGCCGAGGGGTCGCCCTTCTGTCCGCGCAGGTAGTACGAACGGCCGCCGTCCTCCTCGGCGTTGTCGGTGAAGCCGGGTATGCCGTGCACGGGGCTGTCCTTCTCGAAGCCCCACCACGCGCGCGGGTCCCGGATCTGCTCGGCGACCTGCTTGCGCTGCGCGTCCTCACCCAGGGCGCAGAACGGCGAGGTCGCCCCGTACGGCGGCGCGGCGGCGGCCAGGTGGAGCGAGGAGATCCGCTCGGGCGCGCGCTCGGCGAAGTGCGCCGCGTAGGGGCCGCCGCCGGAGATGGCGACGACGGGGGCCCGCTCGATGCCGAGGCGGTCGAGGACGGCCTCCACGTCCTGGCTGTAGTCGTCGAAACCGAGCTCGGGGTCGTACTCGGTGTCGCCGAAACCGTTGCGCTCGACGGAGATGATCCGCAGGTCCAGGTTCTCCCTGGTGGTGCGCAGGAACTCGGTCATCCCGGAGGCCCGGGCCGTGGTGCCGGTGCCGCCCATGAACACCACGGGCCGCCCCTCCTGCGTACCGGTGTCGCTGAAGTGGACGGTGCGGCCGTCCCGTTCCAGCTCGTGCATGGCCGGGCCGAGCGCGTCGAACTCGTCCTGGACGACCGGTTCGGGACGCTTGTCCGCCACCGCCGCGGTGGACCCGGTCAGCCCGACGGCCGCCGTGGTGGCCAGCGCGAGGGCCGCCACACCTGTCAGTGCCTTTTTCATTTTTCGCGTTCTCTCCATGCTCGGGGATGCGCACTTCGGGGATGTGCGGCACAGACCCTGCCCAGAAAGCCCGTTGGCATGCTCAGCGAAAAGTCCGGTCCCGCCGAGGCGGAACCGGACCTTCCTCCGAAACGTGCCAGGTCAGCCGCGCGCGCCGGCCCACTCCCGCTGGAGCGCCAGATCGGCCTTCAGGCCCCGCAGCTGCTCGGCCACCGCCGCCGGCGCGGTGCCGCCCTTGCCGCTGCGCGAGGCCAGCGCGCCGGGCACGTTGAGCACGGTGCGGACCTCCGGGGTGAGGTGCGGGGAGATCTCGGCGAACTGCTCGTCCGTCAGCTCGTCCAGCTCGATGCCCTCGCGCTCGCACACCTGGACGCAGGCGCCCGCGACCTCGTGCGCGACGCGGAACGGCACGCCCTGCTTCACCAGCCACTCGGCGATGTCCGTGGCCAACGAGAAGCCGGCGGGCGCCAGTTCGGCCATCCGCTCCCCGTTGACGGTGAGCGTGGCCATCATGCCGGTGAACGCGGGGAGCAGCAGCTCCAGCTGGTCGCAGGAGTCGAAGACGGGCTCCTTGTCCTCCTGCAGGTCGCGGTTGTACGCGAGCGGCAGCGCCTTCAGCGTCGCGAGCAGGCCCGTCAGATTGCCGATGAGCCGCCCGGACTTGCCGCGCGCCAGCTCGGCGATGTCCGGGTTCTTCTTCTGCGGCATGATCGAGCTGCCGGTGGAGAAGGCGTCGTGGAGCGTGACGAAGGAGAACTCCTTCGTGTTCCAGATGATCACCTCTTCGGCGATCTTCGACAGGTCGACGCCGACCATCGCCGTGATGAACGCGAACTCGGCGACGAAGTCCCGCGAGGCCGTCCCGTCGATGGAGTTGGCGGCGCTGCCTCCCTCGAAGCCGAGGTCGGCCGCGACGGCCTCGGGGTCCAGGCCGAGCGAGGACCCGGCGAGCGCACCCGAGCCGTACGGGCTGACCGCCGTCCGCTCGTCCCACTGCCGCAGCCGCTCCGCGTCCCGCGAGAGCGCCTGCGCGTGCGCGAGGACGTGGTGCGCGAACAGCACGGGCTGGGCGTGCTGGAGGTGGGTGCGGCCCGGCATGGCGACGTCCGGGTGGGCCTCGGCGAGGCCGGTCAGCGCCTCCTGGAGGTCGGCGAGCAGGCCGCCGAGGACGCGGGCCCGGTCGCGCAGGTACATCCGGAAGAGGGTGGCCACCTGGTCGTTGCGCGAGCGTCCGGCCCGCAGCTTGCCGCCGAGGTCGGCGCCGAGGCGCTCCAGCAGGCCGCGTTCGAGGGCGGTGTGCACGTCCTCGTCGGCGACGGTCCCGGTGAACGAGCCGTCGGCGACGTCCCTCTCGAGCTGGTCGAGCCCGGCGAGCATGCGGGTCAGCTCGTCCTCGGTGAGCAGCCCGGCCTGGTGCAGGACGCGGGCGTGCGCGCGCGAGCCGGCGATGTCGTACGGGGCCAGCCGCCAGTCGAAGTGGACGGAGGCGGAGAGCTTCTCCAGGGCCTCGGCCGGCCCGTCCGCGAACCGTCCGCCCCAGAGGCGGACGTCCTTGTTGTCGCTGCTCACGTGCGTTCGCTCCTGTGCGTGGTGCGTCGGGTGTGCGCGCGCCGCCCCGGCGCTGTGGCCGGGGCGGCGCGGTGGGAAGACGGTAGCGTCCGGCGGTTACGCCTGGTCGCGCTTCGCCGCGATCTTGCTGGACATCCCGAAGATCTCGATGAAGCCCTTGGACATCGACTGGTCGAACGTGTCGCCGGTGTCGTACGTCGCGAGGTTGAAGTCGTAGAGCGACTGGTCCGACTTGCGGCCGGTGACGACGGCGCGGCCGCCGTGCATGGTCATCCGGATGTCGCCGGAGACGGGCTGGTTGGCCTCCTCGATGAAGCCGTCCAGGGCGCGCTTGAGCGGGGAGAACCACAGGCCGTCGTAGACGAGTTCGGTCCACCGCTGCTCGACCTGCCGCTTGTAGCGGGCGAGTTCACGCTCGACGGTGACCGCCTCCAGCTCGCGGTGCGCCTCGATGAGCGCGATGCCGCCCGGCGACTCGTACACCTCGCGGGACTTGATGCCCACGAGCCGGTCCTCGACCATGTCGATCCGGCCGATGCCCTGGGCGCCGGCGCGCTCGTTGAGCTCCTGGATCGCCTGGAGGACGGTGACCTTCTTGCCGTCGATCGCGACCGGCACGCCCTTCTCGAAGGTGAGGACGACCTCGTCCGCCTCCCGCGGCGTGGCCGGGTTCTGGGTGTACTCGTAGACGTCCTCGATCGGGGCGTTCCAGATGTCCTCCAGGAAGCCCGTCTCGACGGCGCGGCCGAAGACGTTCTGGTCGATGCTGTACGGCGACTTCTTGGTCGTCGCGATGGGCAGGCCCTTCTCCTCGCAGAAGGCGATGGCCTTGTCCCGGGTCATGGCGTAGTCCCGGACGGGCGCGATGCACTTCAGGTCGGGGGCGAGGGAGGAGATGCCCGCCTCGAACCGCACCTGGTCGTTGCCCTTGCCGGTGCAGCCGTGCGCGACGGTGCCCGCGTCGTGCTTGCGGGCGGCGGCCACGAGGTGCTTGACGATCGTGGGCCGGGAGAGCGCGGAGACCAGCGGGTACCGGTCCATGTAGAGCGCGTTGGCCTTGACGGCCGGGAGGCAGTACTCCTCGGCGAACTCGTCCTTGGCGTCCGCGACCTCGGCCTCGACGGCACCGCAGTCGAGCGCGCGCTGGCGGATGACGTCCAGGTCCTCGCCGCCCTGGCCGACATCGACGGCGACGGCGACGACCTCGGCACCGGTCTCCTCGGCGATCCAGCCGATACAGACGGAGGTGTCCAGGCCGCCGGAGTAGGCGAGTACGACGCGCTCGGTCACGGGATTCTCCTTACGGTGCAAACGCTGATGGGTATAAGTATGCACTGCACCGTATGTTTCGTCAAAGCCCCAGGTCAGGACGGGGGCCAGGGCTCACCCCAGGCCCCGCAGCTCCTCCGCCAGCACCGTCGTGTGGGCGTGCTCCAGGTCCTTGGTGGCCGTCAGCAGCGTCAGCGGACGGCCCTTCTCCGCGTGCTCCCGCAGCCCGCGCAGCGCCTCCCGGCCGTCCTCCCCCGACAGCTCGGCGCGGTAACGCTCGGCGAACTCCCGGTAGCGGTCCGGGTCGTGGCCGTACCACTTGCGCAGTTCGGGCGAGGGCGCCACCTCCTTGTCCCAGGCGTCCAGCCGCGCGTCCTCCTTGGCCAGACCGCGCGGCCAGAGCCGGTCGACGAGCACCCGCACCCCGTCGTCCGCCGGCTCCGCCGTCTCGTACACCCGCTTCACCCGCACCCGCAGCTTCTTCTCCGCCATGCCCCCCAGGGTGCGCGCCCGCGCGCGGGCGCGCAGGCGGACGGGACGATCTCCCGGCCGGGGCCGCGTGCCGGATCGTGAGACGGTCTTGCGCCGGCCGGACAGACGGGCGTTCGATCGCGCGGTGCGATCCGAAACCGAACAGACCGAACCCCAGGGGCCCGAGGGCGGGAACGCCGGGACCGCCTCCGCCGAGACGCGGGGCGCGCGCCGCGCCGTGACCGTCTTCCCCGTCCTCGTCCTGCTGGCCGGAGCCGCGGGGCTGCTCACGCCCGGCACCTTCACCGGCTGGTCCGAGGCCGTGCCGTACCTGCTCGGCGTGGTCATGTTCTGCATGGGCCTGACGATGACCCCGCCCGACTTCAAGGGCGTGCTCCAGCGCCCCGGCGCCGTCGCGCTGGGCCTCGCCGCGCAGTACCTGATCATGCCGGGCCTGGGCTGGCTGATCGCCCAACTGCTCGGGCTGTCACCGCAGTTGGCGGCCGGACTGATCCTCGTCGGCTGCGCGCCCGGCGGCACCGCCTCGAACGTGGTCACCTATCTGGCACGCGGCGACGTCGCGCTCTCGGTGTCCGTCACCAGCCTGTCGACGGTCGTCTCGCCCTTCGTCACCCCCGCGCTGACGCTGCTCCTCGCGGGCCAGTTCCTGCCCGTGGACGCGGGCTCGATGGTCGGGGACATCCTCAAGACGGTGCTGCTGCCCGTCCTGGCCGGACTCGTCCTGCGGCTCACCGCCGGGCGGTTCATCGGGCGGGTGCTCGGTGCGCTGCCGTGGCTGTCGGTGGTGGCGATCGGGGCCATCGTGGCGATCGTCGTCGCGGGCAGCGCGGCGGCCATCAAGAGCGCGGCCGCCCTCGTCTTCCTCGCCGTCGTCCTGCACAACGGGCTCGGCCTGGCGCTGGGCTACACGGCCGGACGGCTGGCGCGGCTCGGCGAACCGGCCAGCCGGGCGCTGACGTTCGAGGTCGGACTCCAGAACTCCGGGCTCGCGGCGACGCTTGCCGCCGCCCACTTCAGCCCGCTCGCCGCGCTGCCGGCCGCGGTCTTCTCCGTCTGGCACAACATCTCCGGCGCCCTCGCCGCGGCCTGGCTCGCCCACCGCGACCGCCACGCCCCGTGAGGGGCGCGGGGAACGGCGCCTCTTGGGGACGCGGGGAACGGCGCCTCTTGGGGACGCGGGGAACTGCGCCTCTTGGGGGCGCGGGGAACTGCGCGAACGGCCACGGCGTACGGGGTGGCCCGGTGACGGCAGTTGAGCACCCCGCGCGTGGGTGACCGCGCTGCGCTTGCCAGCCCTACGCCTACGGCGCAGTTCTCCCAAGCGGGGCGGGCCCGCGAAAAAGGGGCGCGGGGAACTGCGCAAACCCCAGCCACGACGGCGGGGCGGACCGGCGACGGCAGCAAGCACCCCCGCGCCGGGGTGACCGCGCCGCGCTTGCCAGCCCTACGCCTAGGCGCAAACCTCCCAAGCGGGGTGACCCCGCGAAAGGGGCGCGGGGAACTGCGCAAACCCCAGCCACGACGGCGGGGCGGACCGGCGACGGCAGCAAGCACCCCCGCGCCGGGGCCGGCCCGTGACGGCAAGACCCCCTACCGCGCCCGCTGGGCCAGCGTGAGCAAGTGGTCGGCGAGGGCCTGCCCCCCGTCGGGCGCGCGGCTGATGAGCAGCAGCGTGTCGTCCCCCGCAATCGTGCCGATGATCTCGTGCACGCCCGCCTGGTCGATGGCCGAGGCCAGGAACTGCGCCGCCCCCGGCGGCGTCCGCAGCACCACCAGGTTCGCCGACGCCTCGGCCGAGATGAGGAGTTCACCCGCGAGCCGCGCCATCCGCGCCTCGCTGGCGGACTCGCCGAGCGGCGCCTTCGGCGTCCGGTCGCCGCCCTCGCCCGGCACCGCGTAGATCAGCTCACCACCGGTGTTGCGGATCTTCACGGCGCCGAGCTCGTCGAGGTCGCGCGAGAGCGTGGCCTGGGTGACGCTGAGCCCGTCGTCGGCCAGGAGCTTGGCGAGCTGGCTCTGGGAGCGCACCGGGTCCCGGTTGAGGATGTCGACGATGCGCCGGTGCCGGGCGGTGCGCGTCTGCGGCACCGCCTGGCCCGGCTGGTCGCCGCCCGGCACCTGCCCCGGACCCGGTCGCTGTCCCTGGTCCTCGCTCATCGTCCCCGTACCCTCTCTCGGTTCGCCCTCGGGCGTCTTCGGCTGTTCGTCATGTGCGGCCGGTGGTCACGCTTCCGTGCGCGCGGCCTCGGCCGCGGCGTCCAGGACGCCGGGCAGGGCCGCGACGAGCGCGTCCGCCTCCTCCTCGCTGATGATCAGCGGCGGGGCGAGCCGGACGACGTCCGGTGCCACCGCGTTGACCAGGAACCCCGCTTCCTGGGCCGCCTGCTGCACCTGCGGTGCGACGGATTCGGTGAGAACGATACCGAGCAGCAGCCCGACCCCGCGCATCTGTCCGACCAGGGGGTGCTGAAGGCCGAGCACGCCGTCCCGCAGCCGGGCCCCGGTCCGCTTGACGTCCGCGAGGAGCCCCTCGTCCTGGATGGTGTCGAGGACGGCCAGTCCGGCGGCGCAGGCGACGGGGTTGCCGCCGAAGGTGGTGCCGTGCGATCCAGCCCCGAACAGCTGCGCCGCCTCGCCGAAGGCGAGCACCGCGCCCAGCGGCAGCCCGCCGCCCAGGCCCTTGGCCAGGGTGATGACGTCGGGCTCGACGCCCTGCGCCTGGCAGGCGAACCAGTCGCCGGTGCGGCCGATGCCGGTCTGCACCTCGTCGACGACGAGGAGTGTGCCGGTGGCCCGGGTGATCTCGCGGGCCGCCGCGAGGTACCCCTCGGGCGGGACGACGACGCCCTTCTCGCCCTGCACCGGCTCGACGATGACCAGCGCGGTCTCCTCGGTGACGGCCGCGCGCAGCGCGTCCGCGTCGCCGAACGGGACGTGCGTGACGTCGCCGGGCAGCGGCAGGAACGGCTCCTGCTTCGCGGGCTGGCCGGTCAGCGCGAGCGCGCCCATGGTGCGGCCGTGGAAGCCGCCCTGCGTGGCGACCATGTGCCGGCGGCCGGTGAGCCGTCCGAGCTTGAACGCTGCCTCGGTGGCCTCGGCCCCGGAGTTGGTGAACAGCACCCGCCCCGGCCGGCCGGCGAGCCCGAGCAGCCGCTCGGCGAGCGCGACGGGCTGCTCCGCGACGAAGAGGTTGGACACGTGGCCCAGCGTCGCGATCTGTTCGGAGACGGCCCGGACCACGGCGGGGTGCGCGGTGCCGAGCGCGTTGACGGCGATGCCGCCGAGGAAGTCGGTGTACGCCTTGCCCTGCGCGTCCCAGAAGGTGGCGCCCTCGCCGTGGGTGAGGGGGACGCGCGGGGTGCCGTAGTTGTCCATCAGCGCGTCCTGCCAGCGCCGGGTCAGCTCGGCGTTGGCGGTGCCGGACGGTTCGTCGCTCGCAGTGCCGCTCGTGCCGGTCATGATGCGGATGTCTCCTTCTCCTCGGCCCCGTCGGGGACGACCATCGTTCCGATGCCCTCGTCGGTGAAGATCTCCAGCAGGATCGAGTGCTGCACCCGGCCGTCGAGCACCCGCGCGGTGCGCACACCGTTGCGCACCGCGTGCAGGCAGCCCCGCATCTTCGGGACCATCCCGCTGGCCAGCGAGGGCAGCAGCCGCTCCAGTTCGGAGGTGGTGAGCCGGCTGATGACCTCGTCGCTGTGCGGCCAGTCCGCGTACAGGCCCTCGACGTCGGTGAGCACCATCAGCGTCTCGGCGCCGAGTCCGGCCGCGAGGGCCGCGGCGGCCGTGTCCGCGTTGACGTTGTAGATGTGGTCGTCGTCGGCGCTGCGGGCGATGGAGGAGACGACGGGGATGCGGCCGTCGTCCAGCAGGGCCTCTATCGCGCCGGTGTCGATGGACGCGATGTCGCCGACCCGGCCCAGGTCCACGCGCTCGCCCGCGATCTCGGCGAAGTGCTTGGTGGCGGTCATGATGTGCGCGTCCTCGCCGGTCATGCCGACGGCGAGCGGGCCGTGCTGGTTGAGCAGGTTGACCAGCTCGCGCTGCACCTGCCCGGCGAGCACCATCCGTACGACGTCCATGGTCTCGGGCGTGGTGACCCGCAGGCCCGCCTTGAACTCCGACTCCAGCCCCAGCCGCTCCAGTTGGCTGCTGATCTGCGGGCCGCCGCCGTGCACCACGACGGGCCGCAGCCCGGCGTGCCGGAGGAAGACGACGTCCTGCGCGAAGGCGGCCTTCAGCTGCTCGTCGACCATGGCGTTGCCGCCGAACTTGATGACGACGGTCTTTCCGTGGTGCCGGGTCAGCCAGGGCAGGGCCTCGATGAGCGTCTGGGCCTTGGGCAGCGCGGTGTTCTTCCGCGGTGCCGCTCCGGCCCGTGCGTCGGCGGCGCTCATGAGCTGTACGCGCTGTTCTCGTGGACGTAGTCGGCGGTGAGGTCGTTCGTCCAGATGACCGCCGACTCGGAACCCGCGGCGAGGTCGGCGGTGATCCGTACCTCGCGGAAGCGCATGTCGACGCCGGAGCGGTCCTCGCCGACGGAGCCGTTTTTGCAGACCCAGACGCCGTTGATGGCGACGTTCAGCTGATCCGGCTCGAAGGCGGCCGAGGTGGTGCCGATCGCGGACAGCACCCGGCCCCAGTTCGGGTCTTCGCCGTGCACCGCGCACTTGAGCAGGTTGTTCCTGGCGATGCTGCGGCCGACCAGGACGGCGTCGTCCTCGCTGGCCGCGCCGACGACCTCGATCCGGATGTCCTTCGAGGCGCCCTCCGCGTCCCGGATGAGCTGCTGCCCCAGGTCGTCGCAGACGGCCCGTACGGCCTCGGCGAACTCGGCCTCGTCCGGCTCCACTTGGGACGCACCCGAGGAGAGGAGCAGCACCGTGTCGTTGGTGGACATGCAGCCGTCGGAGTCGACCCGGTCGAAGGTGGTGCGGGTCGCGGAGCGCAGGACGGTGTCCAGCGTGTCCGCGTCGGCTTCGGCGTCCGTGGTCAGGACGACGAGCATCGTGGCCAGGCCGGGCGCGAGCATGCCGGCGCCCTTGGCCATGCCGCCGACCGTCCAGCCCGCCGGGCTCTCCACGACGGAGGTCTTGTGCACCGTGTCGGTGGTCTTGATGGCGAGGGCCGCCTTCTCGCCGCCGTGCGCGGAGAGTTCACCGGCGGCGCGGTCGACGCCCGGCAGCAGCTTGTCCATCGGCAGCCGCTCGCCGATCAGCCCGGTGGACGCGACGGCGACCTCGGCCGCGCTCAGCCCGAGCGCCCCGGCCGTCCGCTCCGCCGTGGCGTGCGTGTCCTGGAAGCCGAGCGGGCCCGTACAGGCGTTGGCGCCACCGGAGTTGAGGACGACGGCGCCGACGCTGCCGCCCTTGAGCACCTGCTCGGACCAGACCACCGGCGCGGCCTTGACGCGGTTCGCGGTGAAGACCCCGGCCGCCGCGGTGCCCGGCCCCTGGTTGACGACGAGCGCCAGGTCGAGGCCGCCGCTGTCCTTGATCCCGGCGGCGACTCCGGCCGCGGTGAAACCCTTCGCGGCTGTCACGCTCATGGTGCGACTCCGATCGCGGAAAGGCCCTGCTCCTCCGGGAGCCCCAGGGCGATGTTCATGCTCTGCACCGCGCCGCCGGCGGTGCCCTTGGTCAGGTTGTCGATGGCGGCGACGACGACGATCCGGCCCGCCGCCGCGTCGTGCGCGACCTGGACGTGCGCCGCGTTCGCGCCCTGCACTGAGGCCGTTGCGGGCCACTGCCCCTCGGGCAGCAGCGAGACGAACGGCTCGTCCCCGTACGCCTTCGCGTACGCGGCGCGCAGCCCCTCGGCGGTGACGCCGGGCGCGGCCTTCGCGCTGCACGTGGCGAGGATGCCGCGGGACATGGGCGCCAGGGTCGGCGTGAAGGAGACGGTGACGGGCTCACCGGCGGCGGCCGAGAGGGTCTGCGCCATCTCCGGGGTGTGCCGGTGGACGCCGCCGACGCCGTACGGGCTCATCGAGCCCATGACCTCGCTGCCCAGCAGGTGCGGCTTGAGTGCCTTGCCCGCGCCGGAGGTCCCGGTGGCGGCCACGATCACGGCCTCCGGCTCGGCCAGCCCCGCCGCGTACGCGGGCGTCAGCGCGAGCGCGACGGACGTGGGGTAGCAGCCGGGGACGGCGATCCGCCGCGCACCGCGCAACGCCTCGCGGGCGCCGGGCAGTTCGGGCAGGCCGTACGGCCAGGAGCCCGCGTAGGGGGTGTCGTAGAACTTCTCCCAGGCGGCCTCGTCGGTGAGCCGGAAGTCGGCGCCGCAGTCGACGACGAGGACGCCGTCCCCCAGCTCCTCGGCGACCGCGGCCGACTGACCGTGCGGGAGGGCGAGGAAGACGACGTCGTGCCCGGCCAGCACCTCGGTGGTGGTCGGCTCCAGCACCCGGTCGGCGAGCGGGAGCAGCTGCGGCTGGAGTGCCCCCAGGCGCTGCCCGGCGTTGGAGTTCGCCGTGAGCGCGCCGATCTCCACCCCCGGGTGCCCGGCCAGCAGACGCAGCAGTTCACCCCCCGCGTAGCCGCTCGCTCCCGCCACTGCTGCTCGCACTGCCATCGGACCCTCCAAAGTCGATGGCATGACTATACGCAGCACCACAGTTTTATGCAATCACGAACGGGTGACGGCCGGGACTCCGGTGACCGGGCGCTCCGAAGCCGATGAGTATGTGGCGCGCGGCCGGTCCAAGCTGGTGACACCCGAGGAAGGGGCACCGCCATGCCGGAACTTCTCGTCGACTTCATCACCTCCCTCGACGGCTGCGCGTCGGGTGAGGGATGGCCCGGATTCTGGGGCCTCGAAGGCCCGGAGTACCTCGCCTGGCTGGGCGAACAGCCCGAGGCCACCTACCTGATGGGAGCGAACGCCTACCGCCTGATGTCGGGCTTCGCCGCGGGCGAGGTCCCGACCGCCCAGGACGAGCTCAGACCCGAGGAAGAAGCGTCTGTCGACGGGCTCACGCAAGCGTCCAAGGTGGTGTTCTCCTCCTCGCTCCAGGAGCCGCTGACGTGGGCCAACTCCACGCTCGTCCGCGAGGACGCCGTCGAGGCGGTCCGCGCCATGAAGCCGGGCGGCCCGGGGCTCCTCAGTACGATCGGCAGCCTCGCCCTGTGCCGGTCCCTGCTGCGAGCCGGACTCGTGGACCGCTTCCGGGTCGTGATGTTCCCGGTGATCACCGGAGCCACGGGCGCAGAGCGCATCTACGACGGCTATCCGGACGTCGCTCTCGAAATGACCGAGCACCGCACCTTCGACGGCAGCATCCAACTGGTCGAGTACAAGCCCCGCGTGCTGGAGCACCCGCCGCTCGGCGCCCCTGCGTGACGTCGCCCCTAGGATCACCGCATGCCGCTGCGCCCCGTCCAGGTGAACATCAAGGCCCTCGATCCCCCGGCCGTCGGGCGGTTCTGGGCGGAGGCGCTCGGGTGGACGGCGTACAGCCCGGGCGTGACCACGTACGTGGGGCCCGCCGGTGGGCCCGTCTGGCCGGACCCGGTGGAGATCTGCGTCGACGTCGTGCCCGTGCCGGAGGCCAAACCGGCGGCGAAGAACCGGACGCATCTGGACCTCGCCACCACCTCGGCGGCGCACCAGGCGGAGCTGGTCGCGCGGCTGACCGAGCACGGCGCGCGGCGCGTGGACGTGGGTCAGGGCGAGGTGCCGTGGACGGTGCTGGCCGATCCGGAGGGCAACGAGTTCTGCGTGCTGGAGCCGCGGGAGGTCTACCGGGACACCGGGCCGCTCGCGGCGATCGTCGTCGACTGCGCGGACCCGCGGGCCATGGCCCGGTTCTGGGGCGAGGCGATGGGCTGGACCGCGCACGAGGTGACGGACGGACTCGCGGTGCTGCGCTCGGCACGGGGCACCGGCCCGTACCTCGAATTCCTCCGCACCCCCGCCGCGGGGAACACCCCCGACCGGCTCCACCTCGATCTGCTGCCGCACCCCGGCGACGACCAGGCGGCGGAGGTGTCCCGGCTGCGGGACCTCGGCGCCACCCCCGTCGACCTGGGGCAGGGTGACGTCCCGTGGGTCTGCCTGGCCGACCCGGAGGGGCACGAGTTCTGCGTCCTCGGGACGCACTGACGGGTCGTCAGGCCGCGTCGGCCTTCTCGTCGGCGTCGGCCAGCCAGAAGAGCAGCGGGGACAGCACCACCTCAAGCACCGTCAGCGCGATCTGGAACCCGTGCGGCCAGCCGTGCACGGCGAGCGAGAGCAGGCGGCCCAGCGCCCCGAGCGCGAACACCCCGGCCAGCCAGCGCACCGCGCTCGCCGGGACCGGCTTCTGCCGGGCCGCCCAGAGCCAGGCGAGGCCGTAACCGGCGAAGGCCGCACCGAGGAACCGGCCCAGGCTGTCGACGGTCGGACCCGCCGAACTCTCCCCCGGAATCGCCAGGTTGCCCAGCAGGACGTGGACGAGGCCGATCGCCACGCAGGCATACCCCATCGTCGGGACGAGCACCCTGAGCATCTTCACCCTGACCATGCCGGCTCCCTCGCCAGTGGACACGTGTGCCTCAGGCTCCGCCGCTGTCGGACACGTGTCAAACCCCATGCGCCGTGCCGGCCGCGAACCGGGTACCGGCGGGCGACCCGCTCGTCCGGACCGTTGCCGCCGGCCAACTCGGCACCGTGCGCGAGCGGTTGCTCGGCGCGCTCCCGCATCGGCCCCCGGCTGGACGAGGACCCGGCACCGGCCGCGGAGCTGACGGGCCCCGCGTCGCCGGTCAGGCCGCCGACGTGTCGGCGGTGCGGCGCAGTTCGGCCGCGATGCGGTGCCACGCCTCCTCCGGCAGCTCGTGGCCGGTACGCGGGAGGAGGGCCAGCCGGGCGCCGGGGACACGGGCCGCGAGGGCGCGGGCCGCGGACGGCCGGACCAGCGGATCGTCCTCGCCGTGCAGGACGAGCGTGGGGACGGCGATGCGCTCCATGCCCGGGCCGTGCCACTGGGCGCCGATCTGGCGGCTCTGCGTCTGCCCGTTCCGGAGGCCGCCGTCGGCGTTGAGGGCCGCCGTCCGCCGGGCCGCCGCCTCGTCGAACGGCCGGGCCGGCGAGGCCAGCAGGCGGGCGACGGCGACGCCCGCCTCGACGTCGCCCTCCGGGGTGTCCGGGAAGCGGAGCCGCGCGAAGCGGGCCAGCGTCGCCGGGCGCAGGAAGCGGAGGCTGCGCAGCCCCGCGACGTCGCCGGGGACCGCGGCCATCGAGGTCAGGCTGCGGACCCGGCCCGGGTGCCGGAGCGCGACGCGCTGGGCGACCGCGCCGCCCAGCGACACCCCGAACAGGTGCGCCGACTCCCAGCCGAGCGCGTCCAGCACGGCGATCGCGTCGTCGGCCACGTCCTCGGCGGTGTACGCCTCGCCGCGCCCGCGGAGCAGCGCCGAGAGCGGGGAGCGGCGGGAGACGGACGGCAGGTGCGTCGACTCGCCGCCGTCGCGCTGGTCGTACCGCGCGACGGCGAAACCGTGCGCGGCGAGCTCCCGGCACAGCCCGTCGGGGAACCAGCGGCGGCTCGCGCCCAGCCCCGTGACGAGCAACAGCGGCTCCCCGTCGGCACCTTGGAGCAGCCGGTCGTACGCCAGCCGCACCACGCCGCTCCGCGCCCGGCCGAGGGGACCCCACGGCGACGACTGCTCCATCACAGACCCCTTCCGCACCTCACCGAGAAAACCGCGATCGCTGTTCTCGGTTTCGGCTTTTACGATAGGCCTCCTCGAACGGAAACGGAAGGCAGGGGCCGCACCGCATGGACGAGGAGCAGGGGGAAGCGCCGACCGTCTGGGGGCGCCCCGAACGCGGCGCGCGCGGCCCGGCGCCCGGGTACAGCCGGGCCGAACTCACCGCCGCCGCCGTCCGGATCGCCGACGCCCACGGGCTCGCGGCCGTCTCCATGCGCCGGGTCGCGGGCGAGCTCGGCACCGGGCCCGCCTCCGTCTACCGGTACGTCTCCGGCCGGGACGACCTCGTCGACCTGATGACGGACGCGGTGACCGGCGAGATCGACCTCCGCGTCCCGCTCACCGGGGACCCGGTGGAGGACCTGACCGCGCTGGCCCGCCGCGCCAAGGAGGTCCACCTGCGCCACCCCTGGCTGGCCGACGTCCCGCCGGAGCGGCTGCGGATCGGGCCGCGCGGGCTCGACTACCTCGACCACGCGCTCGGCGCGATGGCCCGCGTCCCGCTGCCGGGCCGGACCAAGACCGAGATCGTCGCCCTGGTCAGCACCCTCGTCACCCAGTTCGCGCGCACCGAAGCGCACAGCCGACGCACCCCGACCGCGCGCGCCGCCGCGCAGGCCGCCTGGCTCACCTCCGCGGCGGCCGACGGCCGGCACCCGCACGCCCACGCGGCCCTGAGCGACCGGCCGCCGGAGCACCCGGGGGAGCCGGACCCGTTCACCGGCATGCTGCGCCGGATGCTCACCGGACTGCTGACCCCGGCCTCCTGACGCGGCCCCGCTGAGTTCCGGCGCCCCGGGCGGTCACCACGTATGCAGTCAGTCATCCGTGGAGGAGGCCGCCATGTCCGCGCAGACGCACAGCGAGGCACTGGACGCGGAGTTCACCGCGACGCTGCGGAAGAGCCCGGCGCGAGGAGGGTGGACGTATCTGGTCTGGCCCGAGTCCGCGGCGTTCTTCCGCACCCGGGGGCTGGTACGGATCCGGGGCGCCATCGACGGCCACCCGTTCCACGGCTCCTTCATGGCCCTGGGCGACGGCACGCACAAGCTGCCCGTGAAGGCCGACGTGCGGAAGGCCATCGGCAAGGAGGAGGGCGACACCGTCACCGTGCACCTGGACGAACGGCTGGAGCGGCGCCTCAGGTGAGCCCGGTCAGCAGCGCCGCGCCCGCGAGGGCCGCGGTGGCGGCGGTGAGGGCGAAGCCGTAGGCCCTGCGGCGGCCGGCGCGCAGCAGCTGGTCCTTCGGGCGTACCGACAGCACGAAGGTGCCGCCGCCCGCCGGGGCGCCGATCTCCAACAGGCCGTCCCCGCCGGTGACTTCGCCCTCGGCGCAGACGCCGTGGACGAAGAGCGGCGCGCCGGGGCGGACGATCCACTCCTCCCGCCGGTGGCCGAGCGTCCGCTCGCGGCGGGCCCCCGGGCGCGGGGCCGAGGGCTCCTCGGCGGGGTGCGGCTCGAAGCGGTCGAGGACCTTCTCCGCGCCCGTGACCCGGTGCTCCCCCGGGCGGACGAGCACGCTCCCGGTGGCGTCCCCGGCCCGGAAGGGGGCCGTGCTGGACTCCTCCGCGAGGGTCTCGTACCGGGTGCGGCGCTTCCGGTTGCCGTCGCTGTCGCGGTAGGTCTGCTCGTACCGGCGGGTGACCCGCTGCCGGTACCAGACGGCGTCCAGGCCGGTGAGCGGGGACGTCAACTCCCCGTCCCCGTACGGCCACGCCCGGCCCGCGATCTGGCAGGGCTGCACGGATTCCGCCCGCAGCTCACCCACGGGGACGACGGCGCACCGTTGGAGCGCCCGCGCCCGTAACCAGGACCGCACCGCCACCGCCCCGCAGACCACCGCGACGACCAGCGCGGCGAACCCGAGCAGCACCCCCGTCAGCACAGCGGCGTCCGCCCACATCGCTCCGGCACCTCCCCCGACTCGCATCCCGTGTCCGGCGCGGAGCGCACGGACGTGCGAGGCAGCATCTCATCCGGGGGCGGTGACGGCGGGGCCAACTTCCCTACTCCGGCCTCCCGTTCGGGATCAGCCCGCGAGGGCGAGGCTCCAGGTCCCGGCCGCGCCGTGCAGGGTGACGGCGGCGAGCGGCTGCGGGTCGACGTGCCAGTAGGCGTGCGGCGGCGCCTTGAGCACGTAGCAGAGCGCGGCCCGCAGGACCGCCGGCTCGGTGACGGCGACGGCCCAGCCGCCGTCCGGCGGGCGGGTGTCGAGCCAGGCGCCGACGCGCCGGATGAAGGCGAGCAGCGACTCGCCGCCGTGCGGCGCCGCGCGCGGCTCGGTGAGCCAGGCGTCGACGGCGCGGGGGTCGTGCCGGGTGACCTCGGGGAGGGTCCGGCCGCGCCACCGTCCCATGTCGCAGTCCCGCAGGGCCGGTTGGGCGAGCGGGGCCAGCCCGAGCAGCTCGCCGGTCTCCCGGCAGCGGGCCGACGGGGAGCAGTAGCGCAGCTCGGCGGCGGCGAGGGCGGTGAACGCGGGCGCCCTGCGCAGGACGGCGGACCGGCCCTCGTGGTCGAGCGGCCGGTCGTCCCCGAAGCGGGTGTCGAGCACCGAGGAGCTGCGTGCGGAGGCGAGCAGCGTGAGTCGGAGGCGCATTCGGTGAGCGTATGGTGAAGACGCGCTGTTGTTCGACAGTCCGTCAGAAGTTCCTGTGAACTCCCGGCGGGACCAAGGGAGTTCGTACGCCGGGTCAGGAACTCCCGTCGCCCGCCCGGCCGAGGACGTCCTCGCAGGCGAGGCCCAGCCGCCGGACGCCCTCGGTGATGTCGGACTCGGCGGCGGCCGGCGCGAAGGTGAGCCGCAGGTGCGGGGCCGCCGACTCGGCGGCGAAGTACGGGCGTCCCGGCGCGACGGCGACCCCCGCGCGCAGGGCGGCCGCGGTGAGCACGCCCTCGTCGGTGCCCTCGGGCAGCCGCAGCCACAGGTGGTAGCCGCCGCGCGGGGCGTGCGGGAGGGGCAGCGTGTCCAGCCGGGAGGCGAGGGCGGCGAGCGTCACCTCGCGGCGCTGCCGCAACTGCCCGGCCACCGTGCGCAGATGGCGCTGCCAGGCGGGAGCGCCGACGAGTTCGAGCGCGGCCTCCTGGAGCGGCCTGGGCACGAAGAAGCTGTCGACGACCTGGATCGCACGCAGCCGCTCCAGCGCGGGCCCGCGCGCCGCGAGGGCGCCGACCCGCAGGCTCGGCGAGGTGATCTTCGTGAGCGAGCGCAGGTGCACGACCACGCCGTCGGGGTCCTCGGCGCGCAGCGTCGGCGGCAGCGGACCCGCGTCCTCGTGCCCGAGGTGCCGGGCGAAGTCGTCCTCCACCACGAAGGCACCGGCCTCGCGCGCGGCCCGCAGCACCTCGGCCCGGCGGGAGGCGGCGAGCACCGCACCCGTCGGGTTCTGGAACAGCGGCTGGCAGACGAACACCCGCGCCCCGCTGGCCCGGAACGCCTGCGCGAGGAGCTCGGTGCGCACCCCCTCGGTGTCGACGGGTACGGGCACCGGCCGCAGCCCCGAGGCGCGCGCCGCGGCCAGGACGCCGGGGTAGGTCGGCGACTCGACGAGCACCGCGGCCCCCGGCGGGGCCAGCCCGCGCAGCGCGGCCGTGAGGGCGCTCTGACCGCCCGCGGTGATCAGGATCTCGGACGGGGAGACCGCGCCCGAGGCGCCGCCGATGTCCCGCGCGAACCAGCTGCGCAGCTCCTCGACCCCTTCGAGCGGCGGCCGTCCCCAGGCGCCCGGGCGGCGCCCGGCGCGGGCGAGCGCGGCGGACAGGGCCCGCTCGGGCTGGAGCCCGGGCGGCAGATAGCCGCCGTTGAGCTCGATGACGCCGGGCGGCGGCGCCTGGAGCGTGGCGAAGACGCCCCCGGCGTCCACGCTGCGCGGGACCGGGTCGCCGGAGGGGTCGGCGCTGAGGGTGATCTCCTGCCAGGAGGTGTCCCCGGCGGCGGGCCCGCCGCCGCGCGGCTCGGCCCGGAAGGCGCCGGAGCCGGGGCGGGTGACGACGAGGCCCTCGGCGGCGAGCGCGGCGAGG
Source organism: Streptomyces sp. HNM0574 (assembly GCF_012726235.1). Lineage (GTDB taxonomy): Bacteria > Actinomycetota > Actinomycetes > Streptomycetales > Streptomycetaceae > Streptomyces. Next base: position 742,419 of record NZ_JAASAH010000001.1, on the reverse strand, counting down.
GCGCGGGAGACGGTGACGGGGCTGACGCGGTGCGCCTCCACCAGCGCCCGGCTCGACGGAAGCTTCTCCCCCGGCGAGTAGCGGTCCAGGTCCTTCCGCAGGGAGCTCACCAGACCGGCCACACTGCTACTGTGATGCATGACAACTCAGGATAGCGCTATCGCGCCGGAACGAATAGCAGTTCCCGGAACCTCGGAGGGACCGCCGGGCCGCACGGACGGGACGCCCGGCGCCGCCCCGAGCGTCCGGCGCGGGCTGCTGCTCGCCGCCGTCGGCGTCTGCTGCTTCTCCCTCACCTTCCCCGGCACCGTGTGGGCCCTGGAGGGCTTCGGCCCGTGGAGCTCGACGGCGCTCCGCACGGTCATCGCCGCCGCGATCGCGGGCGTGGCGATGCTGATCCTCCGCGTCCCGGTACCGGAGCGGCGGCACTGGGGCGGCATCGCCGTCGCCGCGACCGGCGTCGTCCTCGGCTTCCCGCTGCTGACGACGCTCGCGCTCCAGACGTCCACCACCTCCCACTCGGCGGTCGTCGTCGGCCTGCTGCCGCTGACCACCGCCGTCTACTCCTGCCTGCGCACCGGCGCCCGGCCGTCCCGGCTGTTCTGGGCAGCGGCGGTGGCCGGTGCCGTGGTCGTCATCGGGTTCACGCTCGTGCAGAGCGGCGGCGTCCCCACCACCGGTGACCTCTACCTGCTCGTCGCGCTGCTGGTCTGCGCCGCCGGGTACGCGGAGGGCGGGCGGCTGGCCCGCGAACTCCCCGGTATCCAGATCATCGGCTGGGCCCTGCTCGGCTGCCTGCCGCTGGCCGTGCCCGGTGCCGCGCTCGCCCTCTGGCTGGAGGGCGGCGCCGAGCTCACCCCGCACTCCGTCGCCGGGCTGCTGTGGGTCGCGGCCGGGAGCCAGCTCGCCGGACTGCTGTGCTGGTACCGCGGGATGGGCATCGCGGGCGTCGCGCGGGCCAGCCAGACGCAGCTGGCGCAGCCGCTGCTGACGCTCGTGTGGTCGGTGCTGCTGCTCGGCGAGCAGCTCGCGCCCGCGGCGCCGGTGGCGGCCGTCGCCGTCCTGGTCTGCATCGTCGTCGTCCAGCGCTCCCGGGCCTGAACGCGCGGCAGGCCCGCGGGCGGGGTGGCGCCGTAGGCTTGAGAGAAGGCACGGCACCGCACAGGAGGGCAGTCCCATGCGAGCTAGCGCGGGCGACCGTCTCCAGACGCACGGACGCGTCGTGGGCGAGCACGACAGGAACGCGGAAATCGTCGAGGTCCTGGGCGCGAACGGCGAACCGCCGTACCGGGTCCGCTTCGAGGACGGCCACGAGACCGTCATGTCCCCCGGCCCCGACTCCGTGGTCAGGGACAAGGACACCAACGAGCCGCACCAGGGCTGACCCTCAGCCCGGCCGGCACCCCCAGCACCGACGAGGCGGCCCCGCACACCGCGGGGCCGCCTCGTCGTCCGTCCGGCTACCGCCCGGCCGGTGCGGAACGCCGCTCGTAGTGGTCCCGGACGACGCGGGCCATCGCCCCGGCGCGGTCCTCGGCGACCTCCTTCGCGGAGAAGAAGACGTGCCCGCGCACCTCGCGCAGGTCCCGGCAGTGGGTGAGGTGCCGGGAGAGCTCGGCCGGGTCCTGCCAGGGCGCGGGCTGCGCCCGGTCCCCCGCCTTGTACAGCCCCTCGCCGATGTGCAGCCGGGCCCGCGTACCGCGCACCGTCCGCGACCACCAGCGGGTCAGCTCGGCGTAGTCGGCGGCGGGGAAGCCCAGGTGCCAGTACAGCTGCGGGGTGACGTAGTCCAGCCAGCCCTCGCGGACCCACTTGCGGCTGTCCGCGTAGAGGTCGTCGTACGTCTGCACCCCCGCGCGGGTGGCCGAGCCCGCCGGGTCGGTCTCCTCGTTCCGCCACACCCCGAACGGGCTGACGCCGAAGCGCACCCACGGCTTCGCGCGGTGCACCCGGGCCGACATCTCGCGGACCAGGGTGTCGATGTTGTGCCGTCGCCAGGACGCCAAGTCCGGGAAGTCTCCCCGGTGTTCGCGGTACGCGGCGCCGTCGTCGAAGACCTCGCCGAGCACCGGGTACGGGTAGAAGTAGTCGTCCCAGTGGACCCCCGCGACGTCGTAACGCTCGACGGCGTGCAGCATCGCGTCCTGCACGAACCGGCGGACCTCGGGCAGCCCCGGGTTGTAGTAGAGCTGCCCGCCGTAGCGCACCGCCCACTCCGGATGCTCACGCGCCGGATGCCCGGCCACGAGCCGCCCCGGGTCGTCGTGCAGCGCGATCCGGTACGGGTTGAACCACGCCTCCACCTCCAGCTTCCGGCGCCTGGCCTCACGGACGACGAAGTCCAGCGGGTCCCAGCCCGGGTCCCGGCCCTGCTCGCCCGTGAGCCACTCCGACCACGGCTCGTGCGGGGACGGCCAGAGCGCGTCCGCCGTCGGACGGGCCTGGAAGAAGACGGTGTTGAGGCGCCGGTCGGCCGCCGCGTCCAGGGACGCGGTCAGCTCCCGCCGCTGCGCGTCCGGGCTCAGCCCCGCCTCGCTGGGCCAGTCCCGGTTGTCGACCGTGGCCAGCCACATGCCGCGCATCTCGTGCGCGTCCCCGCCCGGCCAGCGCCCGAGCACCGGGCCTGGGCCCGCCGCGCGCACGGGCGCGGTCCGCGCGGCCGCCGCCGTGTCCCCCGCCGCCAGCGATCCGGCCAGGGCACCGGCCGCCGCGACGGCGAAGCCCCGGCGGCTCAGCCCGCCGGTGTCGTGCCGGGTGCCGCCCTCGTCCTCGTCGCCGGGGCCGTCCTGCCGGGTGCCGCCGTGTGTGGTGCGCCGCATCTCGCCTCTGCCTCCCGTCTGCGGTGGGCCGACCGCGGCTCACCGCGAGCCTGTGGTCCCGTGGGCCGTGGTGCGGTGGGGCGCCGGGAATGTGCGGAGCGCTCCGCCGATCGTCGGGGCGGGCGCCGCAGCCGCACAAGATGCCCCGCGGGCCTCAGCCTGCCGGGCCCGCGCGCCGTTTCGGCGTATTGACACCGAAATGATCAGACCCCCGGAACGAGCGCTGTCCCACCCGGCCCGCACGGGGCGCACCCGCACAGGTAACGTCGGGCGCCGAAGCGGTACGGCCAGGCTGACTGCCCGTGCCGCCGGTGACCGGAAGATCAGCGAAAGGCACGATGTGACGGACTCCAAGGCCGACGTAGAGCGCGTCGGAGTCGTGGGCTGCGGCCAGATGGGCGCGGGAATCGCCGAGGTGTGCGCGCGGGCGGGGCTCGACGTCATGGTCGCCGAGACCACGGGCGAAGCTCTGGAGCTGGGCCGTACCCGGCTGGTGAACTCCCTGGGCAAGGCCGCCGAGCGCGGCAAGCTCACCGAGGAGGAGCGGGACGCGACGCTGGACCGGCTGTCGTTCACCACCGACCTGGGCGACTTCGCCGACCGTGACCTCGTCATCGAGGCGGTCATCGAGAACGAGCAGGTGAAGACGGAGATCTTCCAGGTGCTCGACCAGGTGGTGACCCGGCCGGACGCGATCCTCGCCTCGAACACCTCCTCCATCCCGCTGGTCAAGCTGGCCGTCGCGACCTCCCGTCCGGACCAGGTCATCGGCATCCACTTCTTCAACCCGGCCCCGGTGCAGAACCTCGTCGAGCTCATCCCGGCGCTCACCACCGGCGAGGAGACGATCAAGCGCGCCGAGGCGGCCGTCGGCCAGATCCTGGGCAAGCACACGATCCGCGCCCAGGACCGTTCCGGCTTCGTGGTCAACGCGCTGCTGATCCCGTACCTGCTCTCCGCGATCCGGATGTTCGAGTCGGGCATCGCCAGCCGCGAGGACATCGACAACGGCATGGAGATGGGCTGCGCCCACCCCATGGGCCCGCTGAAGCTGGCCGACCTCATCGGCCTCGACACCGTCGCCTCGGTCGCCGACTCGATGTACGCCGAGTTCAAGGAGCCGCTGTACGCCGCTCCCCCGCTGCTGCAGCGGATGGTCGACGCCGGCCGGATCGGCCGGAAGGCGGGCGCGGGCTTCTACGCCTACTGAGCCTCCCGCCCCGCCGCCGGGCCCGTTGCTCAACGGGCCTCGGCGCTCACGGACTTCCGCGACGGGCCCCGGTCGTCACCCGGCCGGGGCCCGCGTGCGTCCGCCTCCGCGCCGGCGGCCGCCTGGGCCGGTACCCGCGCGCGCTCGTCGCGCAGCGCGAGCAGCGCCACGTCGTCGCCGACGGCGCCGCCGGTGTGCCGCAGCAGCGCGGAGCGCGCCCCGTCGACGAGTTCGGCGGGCGCGGGGGCGGGGCGGCGGGCCAGCAGGACGCCGAGGGTCTCGCGCAGCGCGAAGCAGTCGCCGTCCGTGTTCCGCGCGTCCTCGGCACCGTCGGTGTAGAGGAAGAGGACCTCGCCCGGCTCGGGGCAGAGCCGCAGCGGCTCGGGCAGCCGGGGCGGCAGCGGGAACAGCCCCAGCGGAGGCAGCGGTTCCGCCTCCCCGACGGGCTCGACGCGCGCGTACCCGCGCTCCTGCCCGGACAGCCGGTACGGCCACGGGTGCCCGCAGCTGTGCGCCGTGACCAGCCCGTCCGGCCCCAGCTCCAGCAGCAGGACGGTGACGAACTCCTCGCCGGTGTCCGCCTGTTGGCGCACCAGACCGCGCTCCAGCCGGCGCAGCAGCCCGCCCAGCCGCGGCTCGTCGTACGCCGCCTCCCGGAAGCTGCCCAGCACGGCCGCGACCGTCCCCACCGCCTCCAGCCCGTGCCCCCGCACATCCCCCATGATCACGCGCACGCCGTACGGGGTGGACACCACGTCGTACAGGTCGCCGCCCACCAACGCGCCGTCCACCGCGGAGAGATGGCCCGCCGCGAGGCTGTAGCCCTCCAGCCGCGGGGGCAGCGGGCGCAGCAGGGCCTCCTGGGTGACGGTGGCCACCTCGCGGGCCCGCGACAGCTCCCGGGTGAGCCGCTTGCGCCGGACGATGCCGAGCTGCGCCGCGGCCAGCACGGACAGGATCGCGAGGCAGACCCCGGCCCGCGCCGCCACGTCCTCGTACGGGCCGGTCAGCCCGAGCGGGCCGAGCGCGAGGAGGGCGCAGGCGCCGCTCGCCAGGAGGGCGCTGCTCCGGCCGGTCGCCGCGGCGCCGACGGCGGGGGCCGCCGCGAGCAGCGGCGCGAGATGCGCGCCCTCGTCGGGGACGCGCCACTCCCACAGCAGGACACCGAGGACGAGCAGACCCGGCGCCGCGAGGAGCAGCATCCGCCCGGCCGTGCAGTCCGTGGCCCCGCCGCCCGTCCGGCTCTCCCGCATGCGGCCGCCCCCTCTCCGCGCCCTGGCACCGCCGCCGGGCCACGCGCTCCGGCTCCGTGGTGCGACGGGCCGCGATCACGTCGATGGTGAACGACCCCGCGCCCGGGCAGCCCGGAGACCGCCCTCCGCTCACCCGATCGAGTGAGCGGCGACGGCGTGACCCGGGGCCCGGTCGCGCAGCAGTACGACCCGGGGCCGGACACACGCGAGGGACGCACGGCAACTGCCGTGCGTCCCTCGTCGGTTGGGCTTCTGCCCGTCAGGCTCCGCGGAGCGCCGCGCCCGTGCGCTCGACGGCGGCGGCCACCGCGGCGTCGCGGGCCGCGGACGCCTCGTCCGCCTTGAGCGTGCGGTCCGAGGCGCGGAAACGCAGCGCGTAGGCCAGCGACTTGCGGCCCTCGCCGAGCTGTTCACCCGTGAAGACGTCGAACAGCCGCAGCGACTCCAGGAGTTCGCCCGCACCCTCGCGCAGCGCGGACTCCACGTCCGCCGCGGGCACCGAGGTGTCCACGACGAGCGCGACGTCCTGCGTGGCGACCGGGAAGGTGGACACGTGCGGCGCGGGGACGAGCTCGCTGCCGGCCGCCTCGACGGCGTCCAGGTCCAGCTCCATCGCGCAGGTCCGCTCCGGCAGGCCCATCGCCTTCACGACGCGCGGGTGCAGCTCACCGGCGTGCCCCACGAGGGTCTTCTCGCCGTCCACCAGCACCGACAGCGCCGCACAGCGGCCCGGGTGCCAGGGCGCGAACTGCGTGTTCTCCACGACGAGTTCGGCACCGGCCTCGCGCGCGATGCTCCGCGCGGCCTCGACGGCGTCCGCCCAGTCGGCCGGGCGGCCCTTGCCCCACCAGCCGGCCTGCTCGCGGCCGCCCGCGAGGACGACGGCGGCGTGCCGGGGCTGCCGGGGCAGCGCGGCCTGCTGCGCGGCGATCTCCGCCGCGTCCGGACGGTGGTCGACGGGCAGCCGCTCGGCGGGCCGCTCCTCGCCCGAGGGGAGGAAGACCATGCCCGTCTCGAACAGCGCCAGATCGTGACTGCCGCGGCCGTCGTTGCGGCGCAGCGCGCCGAGCAGGCCGGGCAGCAGCGTGGTGGTCAGCCCGGGCTCCTCGTCGGAGAGCGGGTTGGCCAGCCGGACGGTGCGGCGGCGCGGGTCGTCCGCCTCCAGGCCCAGCTCGTCGAACGCGGCGTCCCCGACGAACGGGTAGCTGCGCGCCTCGACGTAACCGGCCCCGGCCAGGGCGCGGCCGACGCGGCGGTGCAGCCGCTGACGGCGGTTGAGCCCGCGTCCCGCGGGGGGCTTGGGCAGCGTCGAGGGGAGGTTCTCGTACCCCTCCAGCCGGATGACCTCCTCGGCGAGGTCGTTCGGGTCGGTGAGGTCCGGGCGCCAGGACGGGACCGTGACGGTCAGCTCGTCCTGGCCGTAGACGTCGCAGCCGACCTGGAGCAGCCGGTGCACGACCGTCTCGCGGCCGAAGTCGACGCCCGCGACCCGGTCCGGGTGGTCCGCCGGGATGAGGATGGTGCGCGGCCCGGACGGGGCGACGACCTCGGTGACCCCGGCCTCGGCCGTGCCGCCGGCCAGCAGGACCAGCAGGTCGACGGTGCGCTGCGCCGCGGCCGAGGCGGCCTCGGGGTCGACGCCGCGCTCGAAGCGCTTGGAGGCCTCGGACGTCAGCCGGTGCCGGCGCGCGGTGCGGGCGACGGACACGGCGTCGAAGTTCGCCGACTCGACGAAGATGTCCCGGGTGCCCTGGGCCTCGCCCGTCTCCGGGTGGGCCGTGGCGTCGGCGATCTCGGTGTTGGCGCCGCCCATCACACCGGCCAGGCCGATGGGACCGCGGTCGTCCGTGATGAGCAGGTCCTCGGGGTCCAGCTCACGGACGGTGCCGTCGAGGGTGGTGAGCTTCTCGCCGGCCTCGGCACGGCGGACCACCACGGGGCCCTCGACGCGGCTGCTGTCGTACGCGTGCAGCGGCTGCCCGAGCTCCAGCATCACGTAGTTGGTGATGTCGACGGGCAGCGAGACGGGGCGCATCCCGGCCTTCTGCAGGCGCCGCGTCAGCCAGAGCGGCGAGCGCGCGTCCGGCCGGACGCCGGTGACGGTGCGGCCGGTGAAGCGGCTGCACGCACGCGGGTCGGCGACCCGCACCGGGTAGCCGAAGGAGTTGGCCGTGGGCACGTCCAGCAGCGCGGGGTCGCGCAGCTGGAGTCCGTACGCGGTGGCCGTCTCGCGGGCGAGGCCGCGCATGGACAGGCAGTAGCCGCGGTCCGGGGTGACGGCGATGTCCAGGACCTCGTCGACGAGCTGGAGCAGCTCGATCGCGTCGGTGCCGGGCTCGTACTCGGGGGGCAGCACCAGGATGCCGCCGCCGTCCTCGCCCATGCCGAGCTCGGACGTGGAGCAGATCATGCCCTCGGAGACCTTGCCGTAGGTCTTCCGCGCGGCGATCCGGAAGTCGCCGGGCAGCACGGCGCCGGGCAGGACCACGGCGACCTTGTCGCCGACGGCGAAGTTGCTGGCGCCGCAGACGATGTTCTGCGGCTCACCGGTGCCGTTGGCCGTGCCGACGTCCACCTGGCAGTAGCGGATCGGCTTCTTGAACTCGGTCAGCTCCTCGATGGCGAGGACCTGGCCGACCACGAGCGGGCCGGTGAGGCCCGCGCCGAGCTGGTCGACGGTCTCGACCTCCAGCCCGGCCTCGATCAGTTTCGCCGCGACGTCCCGGCCGGTCTCCGATGCCGGCAGGTCGACGTACTCGCGCAGCCACGAAAGCGGGGCCCGCATCAGATCTCCATCCCGAACGGCCGGGTGAAGCGCACGTCACCTTCGACCATGTCTCGCATGTCCTCGACGTTGTGGCGGAACATCAGCATCCGCTCGATTCCGAACCCGAAGGCGAACCCGCTGTACTTCTGCGGGTCGACGCCGCAGGCCGTCAGGACCCGGGGGTTGACCATGCCGCAGCCGCCGAGCTCGATCCAGCCCTCGCTGGAGCAGGTACGGCAGGGGTTGTCCGGGTCGCCGACCGAGGCGCCGCGGCACTTGTAGCAGACCATGTCCATCTCGGCGGACGGCTCGGTGAACGGGAAGTAGTTCGGCCGCAGCCGGGTGTGGACGCCCTCGCCGAACAGCTCGGCGACCATGTGGTCGAGCGTGCCCTTGAGGTCGGCCATGGTCAGCCCCTCGTCCACGGCGAGGAGTTCGACCTGGTTGAAGACGGGGGTGTGGGTGGCGTCCAGCTCGTCGGAGCGGAACACCCGGCCCGGGCAGATCACGTACAGCGGCGGCTCGCGGTCGAGCATGCTGCGGATCTGCACCGGCGAGGTGTGCGTCCGGAGGACGACGCCGGAGTCCTCGCCCGCGGCCTGCTTCCCGGCCTCCACGAAGAAGGTGTCCTGCATGGAGCGGGCCGGGTGGTCGGGGCCGAGGTTGAGCGCGTCGAAGTTGAACCACTCGGTCTCGGCCTCGGGGCCCTCGGCGACCTCGTACCCCATGGCGACGAAGATGTCCTCGATGCGCTCGGACAGCGTCGTCAGCGGGTGGCGGGCGCCGGGCGTCACGCGGTCGTAGGGCAGGGTGACGTCCACTGCCTCCTCGACGAGCACCCGCTCGTCCCGCTCGTGCTCCAGCTGCTCCTGCCGGGCGGCCAGCGCCTTGTTGACCGCGCCGCGCGCCTGGCCGACGCGCTTGCCCGCCTCGGCCTTCGCGTGCGGGGGCAGGGCGCCGATCTCGCGGTTGGCCAGGGCCAGCGGCGACCGGTCGCCCGCGTGGGCGGCCTTCACCTCGCGCAGGGCTTCGAGAGAGTCCGCGGCGGCGACGGCGTCCAGCGCCTCGCTCTTCGCGCGGTCGATCTCTTCTGGTTTCAGTGCCTCGACCTCGACAGGGTCGTACGACTTATTCGGTGCCGACATCTCTTCCCGTACTTCCGATTGTCCCCCAGCTTTCGCTGGGAGGTGCCCCCTTGCTCCGCTGCGCCCCGCCCCGGTCCCGGCGGCCGGAAGCCGCGGACGGGGCCGGGCGTGCGCTGTGTCCCACGACGTTGGTGCCAAAGGTGCCGAAGGTCGAGTCTAAAGGGGCGTGGATGATCCCGATGACGCGGACGTGGGCCGCGGGCGGCGCAGCGGCCCGGGCCGCCCGCCGTGCGGAAGCCTGTGGGTGCCGTCAGGCCATGAAGGCCGGCGCACTCACAGGCAGGATAAATCGGAACTCGGCGCCGCCGGCCGCCGAGCGGCCCACCGTGATCGTCCCGCCGTGCACCTCGACGATGCCCTTGACGATGTAGAGGCCGAGCCCGGTGCCGCCGCGCTTGCTGCCCTGCCAGAAGCGGGTGAAGACGCGGCTCATCGACTCCTCGGGGATGCCCGGGCCCTCGTCGCTCACGGTCACCGCCGTCCCTTCGTCCCCGGTGCGCGTCCGTGCGGGTGCGACGTCGATGGTGACGGTTCCGCCGCCGTGCCGCACCGCGTTTTCCAGCAGGTTGCCCAGCACCTGGTCGACCTTGTCCGGGTCGGCCCACAGCTGCGGCAGCTCCTGGGTGATCCGCAGCCGGAAGCGGCTGGGCGGCTGGCCGGCCGCCGTGTGCGCCTCGACGTGCCGGCGCACGGCGGCGGCCATGTCGACGAGCTGGCGGCGCAGTTCGAGCCGTCCGGCGTCGATCCGGGAGATGTCGAGCAGCTCGGCGATGAGCCGGGTGACGCGGTTCGCGTCCGCGTCGACGGTCTCCAGCATCAGCCGCTTCTGGTCGTCGGTGAACCGTTCCCACTTCGCCAGCAGGGTCGCCGTGAACCCCTTGACGCTGGTCAGCGGGGAGCGCAGCTCGTGCGCGACGGTGGCGATCAGCTCGGCGTGCGAGCGCTCGTTCCGGCGCCGCGCCTCGGTGCCGCGCAGCGTCACCACCAGCCGGTGCACCGGGCCCTTCGGGCAGGTGCGCACGTACCGCGCGGAGACCAGCACCTCCCGGCCGCCGGGCAGCAGCAGATTCCGCTCGGGCTGGCCGCGGCGCGTGACGAGCCCGCCGTACGGGTCCGTCATCCGCCACCAGCGGCAGCCGTCGAGATCCTCCAGCGGCAGCACCACCTGGACGGGACGGCCCAGCGCCTCCGCCTGCGCGGTGCCGGTGATCCGCTCGGCCTCGGCGTTGAAGCAGATCACGCGGCCGGTGCGGTCGGCGACGACCAGCCCGTCGGGCAGGTCGTCGGGGTGCAGGCCGAGCGCCTCGCGCTGCCCCGACAGCTCGGGCATCAGGTCCGTACCGGGCTCGGGGCACTGCGGGTGCTCCGGGGGGTCGGCGGGGTGCGCCGGTGTCCGGGCACCGGAAGGACGGGTGCCGGTCGTCGCCTCGCGTGTGCCGGTACCCGAACGTCTCACTTCCATCCCCCCTGACCCTTTTCGGGCTCCGCCCCCGGGCAGGACACCCTACTAGGCCGAGGTGACGGAGCGGCACCCTCCGGCCGCTCGCTGTGCTCGGGCCGAGGCGTAGAGGCACACGGCGGCCGCGGTGGCGAGGTTGAGGCTCTCGGCCTTGCCGTACACCGGCACCCGGACCGCCGCGTCGGCCAGCGCCCTGGTCTCCTCGGGCAGGCCCCACGCCTCGTTGCCGAAGACCCAGGCGGTGGGCCCGGCCATGCCGCCCGCGTCGAGCTCCTCGTCCAGGTCGCTCTCGCCCGCGCCGTCCGCCGCGAGCAGCCGCACCCCGGCGCCGCCGAGCTCGCGCACCACCTGCTCGACGGGGACGCCCACGGCGACCGGCAGGTGGAAGAGCGAACCGACGGACGCGCGGACCGCCTTGGGGTTGTACAGGTCGACGGAGGCGTCGGTCAGTACGACCGCCTCGGCGCCCGCGGCGTCGGCGCAGCGCAGAACGGTGCCCGCGTTCCCGGGGTCGCGGACGTGCGCGAGCACCGCGACGAGCCGGGGCCGGGCGCGGACGATCTCCTCGAAGGGACGGTCCAGGAACCGGCAGACGCCGATCAGGCCCTGCGGGCTGACCGTCTGCGAGATGTCCCCCATCGTCGCCTCGGAGGCGAGGTGGACGAGCGCCCCCGTCTCCCGCGCCCGGGACACGATCTCCTCGTGCCGGGCCGCGGCCTCCGGGGTCGCGAACAGCTCGACCAGCGTGGGCACGTCGCCGTCGCTGTGCGCCACGGCCTCACGGACGGCCTGCGGCCCCTCGGCGAGGAACCGGCGTTCCTTGCCGCGGAAGTTGCGGCGTACCAGCCGGCGGGCCGCGCCGACGCGGGCGGAGCGCGGGGAGATCAGTTCGGGGGTGCCCATGGGAGGCTGCTCACTTCGTTCGTTGTCCGAGGGGGCCGTACGCTCCGGGCTCGCGACCGGCACGCACACAAAGCAACGGACCCGCGGGCAGTGCCCACGGGTCCGCCAGACGCTCGACGCGCTTTCGAAGGGCCTGACGTCAGGCGGCCTTCGGGGCGTTGACGTCGCTCGGCAGGGCCTTCTGGGCCACCTCGACGAGCTGCGCGAACGCGTTGATGTCGTTGACCGCGAGGTCGGCCAGCATCTTGCGGTCCACCTCGATGTTGGCGGCCTTCAGACCCTGGATGAAGCGGTTGTAGGTGATGCCGTTGGCGCGGGCAGCGGCGTTGATCCGCTGGATCCACAGCTGACGGAAGTCGCCCTTGCGCTTCTTGCGGTCGTTGTAGTTGTAGACGTAGGAGTGGGTGACCTGCTCCTTCGCCTTGCGGTACAGGCGCGAACGCTGGCCGCGGTAGCCGCTGGCCTGGTCGAGGATCGCCCGGCGCTTCTTCTGAGCGTTGACTGCCCGCTTGACGCGTGCCACGTGAATTCTCCTTGTTGGCGGGGCCGGACGTGTGCGGTGTCCGGCCCGGAACGGTGGGGTCCCGGTCTAGCGGGTCTTACTTGCCGAGAAGCTTCTTGATCTTCTTGGCGTCGGCCGGGGCCATCTCGATCTTGCCCTCAAGGCGGCGCGTCAGCGTGGACGGCTTGTGCTCGAGAAGGTGGCGGCGACCGGCACGCTGGCGCATCACCTTGCCCGAGCCGGTGACCTTGAAGCGCTTCTTGGCACCGCTGTGCGTCTTGTTCTTCGGCATGTCGCCGTTCTCTCCTCGTCGTGGCGCTTCCCCTTGACACCGGTCCGGGCCGGGCCGGGCATGGGGAAGCGTCATTGGTTCGGTATGGACTGTCCGAGGCAGGCGCCCCAGAGGATCACGCCTCCGCGGGCTCCTCAGCGGACTCCTCGGCGGCGGCGGAGTCACTCTGCCGTCCGGCCTTGCGGGCGGCCTGCGCCTCGCGGGCCTCGGCCATCGCCTCGGTCTTCTTCTTGTGCGGACCGAGAACCATGATCATGTTCCGGCCGTCCTGCTTCGGGTTGGACTCCACGAAGCCCAGGTCGGCCACATCGTCAGCGAGCCGCTGCAGCAGCCGGAATCCCAGCTCGGGGCGCGACTGCTCGCGACCACGGAACATGATCGTGATCTTGACCTTGTCACCCTGCTTGAGGAACCGGACGACGTGACCCTTCTTGGTGTCGTAGTCGTGCGGATCGATCTTCGGCCGGAGCTTCATCTCCTTGATGACCGTGTGCGCCTGGTTCTTGCGCGCCTCACGGGCCTTCATGGCCGACTCGTACTTGAACTTCCCGTAGTCCATGAGCTTGCACACGGGCGGGCGGGCATTGGCCGCCACCTCGACGAGGTCGAGGTCGTACTCCTGTGCGAGCTCCAGGGCCTTGGCAAGCGGCACGATGCCGACCTGCTCGCCACTGGGACCGACGAGTCGCACCTCGGGGACGCGAATCCGGTCGTTGATGCGGGGCTCGGCGCTGATGGGGCCTCCTCGGGTACACCGCGCGGCAGTCTGGCGAACGGCCGCGCATGAGTCTTAGATAAGTGGTGACCACCGCGCCGTGACGCAAAAAACGCCCCGGACGGGACACAGGCGGGGCTCCTCGGTACGGGAGCACCGCCGCGGTGAACCGCGGGGCGCAGCCTGACCAGTGACCCGCAGCCCTGAGGGCCGTCAGGTGGGAAGTCGGAGCCTCCACTTGTGGGCCTGAGGTCAGCTGCTCCACGGCGAGTGCTGGTGTGGCTCTCGTGTGGTTGGCTGTCCTCGGCCGGTCGATGTCCCAGCATAGCAGGGCTGCGGGACAGCCCCCACACGCGAGGGCGCGGGGCCCGGGCTCCGCCGGGGACATAGTCTGGGGCGCATGAGCGACGCCGCCTCCTCCGGGCCCGCCGGGCCCGCCGAGCAGAACCCCGATTTCGACAGCCTCACCCGTGACATCGCGGACGTTCCCGCGGTCGAGGTGATCACCACCGTAGCGGTGCACCTGATGAGCTCCGCCGCCGTCAACCTCGGCCTGGCCGAGGAGGGCGCCGAGCACAAGGACCTGGACGAGGCCCGCAAGCTGATCACCGCGCTGGCCGGGCTGGTCACCGCCGGGGCCACGGAGATCGGTTCGTACCACGCGGCGCCGCTGCGGGACGGGCTCAAGTCCCTGCAGCTGGCCTTCCGCGAGGCGTCGACCGTGCCGGACGAGCCGGGCCAGGGCCCCGGCGAGAAGTACACCGGCCCGGTCCTGGGCTGACCCCTCCCCCTGCACGTGACGGTGCCCGCCGGAGACGCTCCGGCGGGCACCGTCGTGTGCGGCGGCATGCGGGGGCGGTCAGTCGTCGTGGGACTCGGTGGGCTCGGCGTTCGCCGCGAGGTTGCCGTAGCCGGTCTGCGGGTGGGTGAGGCGGTGCAGGACCGCGGCGAGGGCGCCGCCCAGCAGCGGGGCGACGATGAACATCCACAGCTGGGTGATCGCGGCGCCGCCCGCGAAGAGGGCCGGGCCGATGCTGCGGGCCGGGTTGACGGAGGTGCCCGTCAGCGGGATGCCGACGAGGTGGACGACGCCGAGGGCCATGCCGATCGGCAGTCCGTCGAAGCCCACCAGGGCGACCTTGTGGGTCACCGAGAGCACCACGTACACGAGCAGCGCGGTCAGGATGATCTCGGCGATCAGGGCGCCCCAGGCGTTGATCTGTACGGCCGAGCGGTCGCCGAAGCCGTTGCTGCCGAAGGACTCGCTGGTCTGGAGCCCCGGGATCTGCTTGGCGACGAGGAACAGCAGGGCCGCGCCGACGATGCCGCCGATCACCTGGCAGATCCAGTAGATGCACGCCTCGCGCAGGTCCATGCGCCGGGCCAGCAGCATCCCGAGCGTCACGGCCGGGTTCACATGGCAGCCGGAGAGCGGGCCGATCGCGTAGGCGAGGGCCAGCAGGACGAACCCGAAGGCGAGCGCGATGCCGAGGGTGCCGATGTACTCGCCGGCCAGGACCACCGCGCCGGCACCGAAGAAGACGAGAAACAGCGTCCCGAGGAATTCCGCCGCGTAGGGCTGGGCTTCCCGCTCCGCCGCTTCGACGGACCGTGAGAAGTCAGACGTCGACATGCTCGACATGCCGCCTCCTGTCACGTCGGGGTGACGATCTTCTCCCCGAGTGTCCGCCGCTCCCGTCCGCGGCGCATGTCGGGCGCGCGGCGGGCCGGCGGCCTCAGCGGCGGTAGAGGGCCCCGTCGGGGAGCGCCGTGCCGGGCGGGAGCAGGGCGAGGTTCAGGCCGCGTACGAGGTGGGTGCGGAGCGTCTCGTCGGCGGCGAGCGCGCCGGCGATCCGCTGCGCGGCGGCGCGGGCCGCCTCCTCGGCGCTGCCCTCGGCGGGCGCGAGGGAGAGGGCGAGGGTGCCGTCGCTGTCGCCGTCGCCGGGGACGAGGTGGGCGCCGAGCACCTCGGGTTCGGCGGCCAGGACGGTGCGGAGGGCCTCGGCGACGGCGGGTTGTGCGAGGGGGGCCGTGCCGGTGCGGCCGTCGGCGAGGGCGTAGAGCGCGGCGCCGGTGACCTGGTACGTGACGGGGCCGGCGAGGTCGAGGACGAGGGTGTCGGCGCCCTCGTGGGCCAGGGCCTGGAGCGCCTGGTGCACGGGCACGGCGACGGGGCGGGCGTCCGCGCGCCAGCGGGCCAGCGCTTCGGTCGAGGTGAAGGCGGGGAGGGCGCGGCGGCCGCCGGGCGCGGTGAGCGTGGGGACGGCCATGTCGCTGCTCTTCTCGCGGCGCAGCCCGTCCTCGCCCGTCTCGCTCTCCCCCAGGACGGCGACGACGGGGACGAGTAGCCGGGTGCCGGTCAGCGCCGCGAGGACGCGGCGGCCGGCGTCCGGTGCGTCCGGGGACGCGTGCCAGGCGGCGAGCGCCTCGGCGAGGGCCGGGTCGGCGGAGCCGTCGTCGGTGGAGTAGCCGGAGTCGGGGATGTTCTTGAGCGCCACGCGTCGACCCTATCCGGCCCGGTCGCGGGGACCGGGCCGGGGCGGGTCAGCGGGCGGGCGGGGGCCCGGGGACGTCCGGGGCGCCGGGGCCCGCGCCGCGGCGCAGGGCCACGGCGGCGGCGATCAGCAGCGCGCCCGCGACGGCGGCCAGGAACGCGGTCCAGCCCGGGCTGATGCCGTCGTCCGGGCCGGAGCCGAAGTACTCGTGCGCGTACGGGAGTTGGCCGGGCTGCTGCTTGCGCGGGGTGACGTTGGAGCCCATTTCGATGGCGGCGGCCGGGTCGACCAGGCCCGTCCCGAGGGCGTCGCTGCGGCCGCCCGCCGGGGTGTTCTGCGCGGTGTCCGCGATCAGCTCCTTGACCTGCGCGGGGCTGAGGTCCGGGTGCGCGGCCCGGACGAGCGCGACCGAGCCGGAGACGAAGGCGGAGGCGGCGCTGGTGCCCCAGCCCTCGTAGTAGGTGCGGTCCGGGTCCGCTATCAGCACGTCCTTGCCCGGTGCGGCGACGGTGGCGTACCAGCGGCGGGTGGAGAAGGGGGCGCGGCTGCCGTTCCGGTCGACGGCGGCGACGGCGATGACGCCGGGGTACGCGGCCGGGTAGGAGACGTGGTCGCCCTTCTCACCGCCGTTGCCGGCCGAGGCGACGACGACCGCGCCCTTGCGGAGCGCGTAGCGGACGGCGGCGTCCTCGCGGGGGTCGGGATGGGCGGAGCGGCTGTCGTCGCCCAGCGACATGTTGATCACGTCGGCGCCCTGGTCGGCGGCGTACCGGATGCCCTCGGCGAGGGCTCCGGAGCGCTGGTGGCGGGCGGTCCTGCGCTCGGGGTCGGTGTCCTCCAGCAGCACGCGCACGGGGAGGATCTTCGCCTCGGGCGCGACGCCGAGGACGCCGAGCCTGCCGCCCTTGCCGTGCCCGTGGCCCGCGATGATCCCGGCCATGGAGGTGCCGTGCCGGGCCCAGGGGCGGTCGCCCTTCTCCGCGCCCATCCGGACGAAGTCCTTGTCGGGCAGGGTGTTGTCCTTCAGGTCCGGGTGCTCGGTGTCCACCCCGGTGTCGAGGACGGCGACGGTGATGCCCTTGCCCTTGGTGGTCTTCCAGGCGTCGGGGGCGTGGATCTCCTTCAGGCCCCACTGCCGCTCCTGGACGCCCGAGCCCTCGGCCGCGGCCGCCGTCCCGGCGGCGGGCAGCAGCACCAGCCCCGCGGCGAGCAGGGCCGTCACGGCGGAACGGGCACGCGCGCGGGCGCGGCGGGACGGGCGCTGCGAGGGTACGGGGTGTGGGGTCACGGTGCCTGGGGTGGGGTGGGGGGCCGGATTCGGGTGCGGGGCGCGGGAGTTGGCGCGTCGGGCGGGGAGGTTCACTCGTCCTCCGCCCGTGCGGCGGCCGCCGCCTTGCGCATCCGGTGCTCGACGCGGTCCGCGATGCCCTGCGCGTCGTGGCCGAGCCCGGCCTGCGCCGCGGCCGAGGTCTCGCCCTGCTCGGTGGCCTCGGCGGCGGCCTGCGGGTCGCTGACGACGCGGCCGTCGGCGAAGCCGGTGACGGCGTAGACGACGACGGGCTCGTCGGCGAGGACGCGGAGGGTCCAGCTGGCGCGCTGCGCGTCGCCGAAGTCGGCGGCGACGGTGCCGCGCGCGGGCTGGGCGCGCGGCATCAGATCGGTGCGCTCGGTGAGGCTCTCCTTCGCGAACCGCTCGCGCAGCGCCGACATCCCGGACTTGTCGGTGCGGGTGAAGAGCATGCCGACGGTGGTGACGCTGCTCGTCGTCTCGTCCACGTAGGTGGCGCGCAGCAGCCGCTGGCAGCCGGCCGGGGAGAGGGCCTTGGTGAGCATCGGGTCGAAGGCGTTCGCACAGCCGCTGTCGGGGGCGACGGCGACGCGGAACCAGCGGCGGTCGGCCCCGCCGGGCCCGGCCGCCGCGCCCTTGAGGGTCTTGGGGAACAGCTCGTCGACGGGGGTGCTGTGCCACAGCTCGCGGGTGCGGTCGAACTCGGCCTCGGCGGCCGTCTTCTCGCCGGAGTCGCCGCTGAGCACCGCGCCCGCGAGGGCCCCGCCGAGCAGGCCTATGCCGAGCACGAGGCAGACGGCGGCGGCGAGCTTGCGCGTCCGGGGGCGCGGGCGCGCGGGTTTCGGCGGCGTCCCGAAGGTGTCGGTGCCGTGCGGGCCCTGGCCGAAGGTCCCGGCGAAGGCTCCGCCGCCGAACGTGCCGCCCTGGTGCGCGCCTTCGCCGCCGTAGCCGGGGGCGCCGTGACCGGACGTCCCGTCACCGGGCGTCTCGTGCCGGGCGTTGCCGTACGCGGCCTGGGGGCGGCCGATGCGCGCGGGCCCGGTCGTGTCGTAGGTGCCGGGCGGGTACGCGGGGGCCGGGCCGTACGCGCCGTGCGCGTACGGGGCGCCGGTGCCCGGGGTGGCCGAACTAGCGGGTTTCGCGGGGCGGTTGGGCTCGGGGGCCTCGGGGGTGTCCCGGGGCGGCGGCGGGGGGCCGAAGGCGCCGGGGACCTCGGCGGGGAGTTCCCGGCGGGGCGGCGCGGGGCGGGGAGCGGGGCGAGCGGTGGAGGTGAGCGGCTTCCCGGTGGGCGGCGGGGGCTGGGTGGGCGCCGTCGCCTGCTGTGCCGGGAGGGAGGGGGACTCGGGCCGCCGCGGCGGCCGGTGCCGGTCCGCGTCCGTGGGCTGCGGCATCTGTGCGGTGGACTCGTCTTCCTGGATCGGCTCGGTCCCGGCGGGTTCCGCTTCCGTCTGCCCGGCCGCGCCGGGGGACGGCGGCGGCGACTGGGGTTTCGGGGGGACGTGCGCGTGCGGAGCCGCGGCCGGGCGGGGCGGGGAGGTGGGGCGCGGCGGGGCGGACGGCGGCGACGGTACGCGGGTGCGGTCGGCGTCAGCGCTCATCTGCACCCTCCCCGCGCGCAGTGCCACCCCACACGAATGCCTTTCGGGGCATGCCGGTTCGTATCGGACAACACGCCGCAGGTCAGCACGGTGCAGCGTGCGCCGTCACTCTACGGGGCGAACAGGTATGTCCGGCAACCCGGCCGGAACCGCCTCCGGTCCGGCGGAAAGCCCCGGCGAGGGGCGGGCGGCCGGCCGGGCGCACGCCCGCGAACTGCGGGGGGACCGGGTGCCGGAGGCGGGCGGGGCGTGAACGGGGCTGTGCCCGGGGGCGCGGCTCTGGCAAGCTGCCCGGGTGTTCGATACGACATCCGGCACCGCCGCCGAGGCATCCGTTCGCGCCCGTTACGACCGAGCCACCGCGCATCTGGACGCGCCGCTCGCGATCGTCGACCTGGAGGCGTTCGACGCGAACGCCGAGCTGCTCCGCCGCCGGGCCCGCGGCAAGCCGGTCCGGGTGGCGAGCAAGTCGCTGCGCTGCCGGGGCCTGTTGGAGCGGGTGCTGGCCAAGGACGGGTTCAGCGGCGTCATGAGCTTCACCCTCGACGAGTCGCTGTGGCTCGCGCGCGCGGGTGTGGAGGACGTGCTGCTCGCCTACCCCTCCCCCGACCGGGCCGGGTACGCCGAGCTGGCCGCCGACCCGAAGCTGGCCCGCGCGGTCACGGTGATGGTCGACGACCCGGCGCAGCTGGCGCTGATCGACGCGGCCCGGGACGGCGGCCGCGAGGAGATCCGGGTCTGTCTGGAGCTGGACACCTCGCTGCGGCTGCTGGGCGGCCGGGTACGGGTCGGCGCCCGCCGCTCCCCGCTGCACTCCCCCGCCCAACTCGCCGAACTGGCCCGCTCGGTGACCCGGCGGCCCGGCTTCCGGCTGGTCGGGCTGATGGGCTACGAGGGGCACGTGGCGGGCGTCGGCGACGCGGTGCCGGGCAGCCCGGTGCGCTCGCGCGCGGTGCGGCTGATGCAGGCGGCGGCGCGGCGGGAGCTGGCGGTGCGGCGGGCCGACGCGGTCCGCGCGGTGCGGGCCGTCGCCCCCGGCCTGGAGTTCGTCAACGGCGGCGGTACGGGCAGCGTGCAGCACACGGCGGCCGAGGCGGCGGTGACGGAAGTGGCCGCGGGCTCGGGCCTGTTCGTGCCGCGGCTGTTCGACCACTACACCTCGTTCACGGCCCGGCCGGCCGCGCTGTTCGCGATGCCGGTGGTGCGGCGTCCCGGGATCGGGTCCGTCACCGTGCTCGGCGGGGGCTACCCGGCCTCGGGCGTCGCGGGCCGGGACCGGCTGCCGCAGCCGTACCTGCCCCGGGGCCTCGCCTACGACCCGCAGGAGGGGCCCGGCGAGGTGCAGACCCCGCTGCTGGGCCCCGCCGCGGACGATCTGCTGCTCGGGGACAAGGTGTGGTTCCGGCACGCCAAGTCCGGCGAGCTGTGCGAGCGGTTCGCCGAACTGCACGTGGTGGAGGGCGACCGGGTCACGGGCACCCTCCCCACCTACCGCGGCGAGGGACACACCTTCCTGTGAGGGACGGCCCCGAAAGGGGCGCGGGGAACTGCGCCTCTTGGGGGCGCGGGGAACTGCGCCTCTTGGGGGCGCGGGGAACTGCGCGAACGGCCACGGCGTACGGGGCGGCCCGGCGACGGCAGTTGAGCACCCCGCGCCGGGGCTGGGCGGCTGCGCTTGCCAGCCCTGCGCCTCGGCGCAGTTCTCCCAAGCGGGGCGGGCCCGAGAAGCGGGGGTCGCCCCGAGAAGCCCCTCACACCGGCGTCACGTACGCCCCCGCGATACCCCCATCGACGAGGAACTCGGTCGCGTTGACGAACGTCGAGTCGTCGCTGGCGAGGAAGGCGACCGCCGCCGCGATCTCGGTCGCCTCGGCGAAGCGTCCGACGGGCACGTGCACCAGGCGGCGCTGCGCCCGCTCCGGGTCCTTCGCGAACAGCTCCTGGAGCAGCGGGGTGTTGACCGGGCCGGGGCACAACGCGTTGACCCGGATGCCCTCGCGGGCGAACTGCACGCCCAGTTCGCGGGACATGGCCAGCACCCCGCCCTTGGACGCGGTGTAGCTGATCTGCGAGGTGGCGGCGCCCATCACGGCGACGAAGGAGGCGGTGTTGATGATGCTGCCCCGGCCCTGCTCCCGCATGTAGGGCAGCGCGGCCTGGCAGCAGAGGTACACGGAGGTGAGGTTGACCTCCTGCACCCGCTTCCAGGCGTCGAGCCCGGTGGTGAGGATCGAGTCGTCGTCGGGCGGCGAGATGCCCGCGTTGTTGAAGGCGACGTCGACCGAGCCGTACCGCTCCTTCGCCGTCCGGAACAGCGCCTCGACCTGTTCCTTGTCGGTGACGTCGGTCTCCGCGTACGTCCCGCCGGTCTCCTCGGCGGCGGCCTTGCCGCGTACGGTGTCGACGTCGGCGCAGACGACGTTCGCGCCCTCGGACGCGAGCCTGCGGGCCGTGGCGAGGCCGATGCCGCTGCCGGCCCCGGTGACGACGGCGGTGCGGCCGGCGAGGCGGCGGCAGAGCGGCCCGTCGGAGTGCGGCGCTGCGGTGGTCCCGTCGGTCATGGGTGCTCCTCCGTGCTGATGAAGACGTTCTTGGTCTCGGTGAAGGCGGACAGCGCGTCGGGGCCGAGTTCGCGGCCGAGGCCGGACTGGCGGAAGCCGCCGAAGGGGGTCGTGTAGCGCACGGCGCTGTGGGAGTTGACGGACAGGTTCCCGGCCTCGACGGCGCGCGAGACCCGCAGGGCGCGGTTGACGTCCCGGGTCCAGACCGATCCGGCGAGGCCGTAGGCGGTGCCGTTGGCCAGGCGTACGGCGTCGTCCTCGTCCTCGAACGGGATGACCACGGCGACGGGGCCGAAGATCTCCTCCTCCGCGGTGCGTTCGCCGGGCTTCCCCTCCAGCACGGTCGCCGGGTACCAGTAGCCCTTGCCCTCGGGGACGGTGCCGCGGATGAGGGCGGGGGCGTCCTCGGGGACGAAGTCCCGTACCCGGTCCCGGTGCGCGGCGGAGATGAGCGGGCCCATCTCGGTCGCGGGGTCGGTGGGGTCGCCGGCGCGGAAGGTCTTCACGGCCGGTTCGAGGAGTTCCATGAACTGCTCGTAGGCGTGGGCCTGGACGAGGATGCGGCTGCGGGCGCAGCAGTCCTGGCCCGTGTTGTCGAGGAAGGAGGCGGGCGCGGCCGCGGCGGCGAGGGGCAGGTCGGCGTCGGAGAAGACGATGTTGGGGCTCTTGCCGCCGAGTTCGAGCGTCACCGGCTTCACGGAGGCCGCGCAGCGGGCCATGACCTCCTTGCCGACGGCGGTGGAGCCGGTGAAGACGACCTTGTCGACGCCGGGGTGTTCGACGAGGGCCGTGCCCGCGACGGGCCCCTCGCCGGGCAGCACCTGGAAGAGGTGCTCGGGGAGCCCGGCCTCCAGGGCGAGTTCGGCGAGGCGCAGCGCGGTGAGCGGGGTGGCCTCGGCGGGCTTGACGACGACGGCGTTGCCCGCGGCGAGCGCGGGCGCGCTGCCCCAGGCGGTGACGGGCATGGGGAAGTTCCAGGGCGCGATGACGCCGACGACGCCGAGGGGGTCGTGGTACGTGAGGTCGATGCCGCCCGCGACGGGGATCTGCCGTCCGGTCAGCCGCTCGACGCCGCCGGCCGCGTAGTCGAGCAGGTCACGGACGTTGGCCGCCTCCCCTCTGGCGTTGGCGACCGGGTGCCCGGCCTCGCGCACCTCCAACTGGGCGAGTTCCTCGCGGTGTTCGTCGACGGCGACGGCGAACCGCCGCAGCAGCCTGGCCCGGTCGGCGGGGGCGAGGGCCGCCCAGCCGCGCTGGGCGCGCCGGGCGCGTACGACGGCGGCGTCGGTCTCCTCGGGGCCGGCCGCGGGGACGGTCGCGACGCGTTCCTCGGTGGCCGGGTTGACGACGTGCAGTTCCACGGGCGGTTCCTCACATGCGCTCGAAGGAGCGGTAACGCTCCCAGTCGGTCACGGCGGTGTCGTACGCCTCCTGCTCCACCCGCGCCATCGTGGCGTAGTGGGCGGCGACGTCGTCGCCGAAGGCCTCGCGCGCCAGGGTGCTCTTCTCCCAGAGGTCGGCGGCCTCGCGGAGGGTGGCGGGGACGTGCTCGGCGTCGCCCTCGTAGGCGTTTCCGGTGCACTCCTCGGGGAGTTCGAGGCCGCGGTCCACGCCGTCGAGCCCGGCGGCGATCATCCCGGCGACGGCGAGGTAGGGGTTGACGTCGCCGCCGGGCACCCGGTTCTCCAGCCGGTGGGCGTGCCCGTGGCCGACGACGCGGAGCGCGCAGCTGCGGTTGTCGGGGCCCCAGGCGACGGCGGTGGGCGCGAAGGAGCCGGGGCGGAAGCGCTTGTAGGAGTTGATGTTGGGCGCGTAGAGCAGGGTGAACTCCCGCAGTGCGGCGAGCTGTCCGGCGAGGAAGTGCCGCATGGTGGCGGACATGCCGTACGGGCCGTGCTCGTCGGCGAGGACGGGGCGGCCCTCGGCGTCCCGCAGGGAGAGGTGGATGTGGCAGGAATTGCCCTCCCGCTCGTCGTACTTGGCCATGAAGGTGAGCGCCTTGCCCTCCTGCGCGGCGATCTCCTTGGCCCCGGTCTTGTAGACGGAGGTCTGGTCGCAGGTGGTGAGCGCGTCGGCGTAGCGGAAGGCGATCTCGTGCTGGCCGAGGTTGCACTCGCCCTTCGCGGACTCGACGGTCATCCCGGCCCCGCCCATCTCGTTGCGGATGCGGCGCAGCAGCGGCTCGACGCGGGCCGTGCCGAGGACGGAGTAGTCGTTGTTGTACTGGTTGGCGGGTGTCAGGCCGCGGTACGCGCGGTCCCAGGCCGTCTCGTAGGTGTCCTGGAAGACCATGAACTCCAGCTCGGTGCCCACGTGGGCGCTCCAGCCGCGGGCGGCGAGGCGGTCGAGCTGGCGGCGGAGGATCTGCCGGGGCGAGGGGCCGACGGGGGTGCCGTCGTGCCAGGTGAGGTCGGCGGTCATCATGGCGGTGCCGGGCTGCCAGGGGACGCGGCGGAGGGTGGCGGGGTCGCCGCGCATGGCGAAGTCGCCGTAGCCGCGCTCCCAGGAGGCCATCTCGTAGCGCTCGACGGTGTTCAGCTCGACGTCCACGGCCAGCAGGTAGTTGCAGCCCTCGGTGCCGCGCTCCAGCACGTCGTCGAGGAAGAAGCGGGCGGCGAACCGCTTGCCCTGGAGGCGGCCCTGCATGTCGGTGAAGGCGAGGACGACGGTGTCGATCTCGCCCGCGTCGACGAGCGCGCGCAGTTCCGCGACGGCCAGCGGGGGTGAACTCCCGGACGGCGGCGGTGGGGTGAGGGGCGAGCGGTGGGGCGTGGCGTCTAGCACAGGCTGCCTCCGTGTCGGTCCGCGGGAAGCCATAAGGTAGTGGCGAAGACCATTGATACGGAAGAGGTCGCGCGCAGCGGGCGGACAGGAGGACGGGATGACGGACGGGGACGCGGCGGTCCGGCTGGAGACGGTGCTGCGCCCCGTCCGGGCCGGGAACGGGTTCGAGGAGGCGCTGGAGCAGATACTCCAGGTCATCCGGCTCGGCCTGGTCGGCGGCGGCGAACGGCTGCCGGCGGAGCGGGAGTTGGCCGAGCGGCTGGGCATCAGCCGGGTGACCCTGCGCGAGGTGCTGCGGGTGCTGGCCGAGGAGGGCCTCGTGGTCAGCCGCCGGGGCCGGTACGGCGGCACCTTCGTCAGGGCCGCTCCCCCGGGCGGCAGCCCGGCACCGCCGGACGGGCCCGACGAGCACGCCGTCGAGGACATGCTGATCCTCCGTGAGGTGCTGGAGACCGGCGCCGCCGGGGTGTGCGCCGCGCGCCCGCTGACCGGGGACGACGCGGAGCGCGTCCGCGCGGCGCTGGACGCGACGCGGGACGCGGCGCCCGAGGACTACCGCAGACAGGACACGCTCTTCCACCTCACCCTGGTCGAACTCGCGGGCTCGCCCTCGCTGACGGCGCAGTACGCGGCCGTGCGCGCCAAGGTCAACGGGCTGCTGGACCGCATCCCGCTGCTCGTCCGCAACCTCGAACACGCGCAGCACCAGCACGCGGCCCTGGTGGACGCGGTGCTCTCGGGCGACCCCGAACTGGCGCGCGCCGTCAGCCAGGAGCACTGCGCGGGCACGGCGGCGCTGCTGCGCGGCTTCCTCGTCGGGGGCACCGGCTCCGGCGCGTGAGGGGCGCGCGGCCTCCGGATCAACCCGCGCTCGCGCACAGGGGGTTGCGCCCGGCACGCCGTGGCACAAAGGTATGGGGCCACACCAATGTCCGCGCCCTCGCGGCGGCCCGTGCGGCAGACAGGAGTGGCCCATGCCAGACGGAACCCACGGCGGGCCGGACCCGCGTCCCGGGAACGGCGGGGAGAGCGCGGAGCGCTATCTCCAGCGGCGGACCCTGCGGCGCGGCAGCGCGGGCTGGCTGCTGCTGACCGGACTCGGCGTCGCGTACGTCGTCTCGGGCGACTACGCGGGCTGGAACTTCGGTCTCGCGGAGGGCGGTTTCGGCGGACTCGCCATCGCCACCGTGCTGATGGGCACGATGTACACCTGCCTGGTCTTCTCCCTCGCCGAACTCTCCTCCGTCCTCCCCACGGCCGGCGGCGGCTACGGCTTCGCGCGCCGGGCGCTCGGCACCTGGGGCGGCTTCCTCACAGGGACGGCCATCCTCATCGAGTACGTCCTCGCGCCCGCCGCGATCTCCGTCTTCATCGGCGGATACGTGGAGTCCCTCGGCCTGTTCGGCCTGGAGCAGGGCTGGCCCGTCTCGCTGGCCTGCTTCGCGCTGTTCATCGGCATCCACCTGTGGGGCGTGGGCGAGGCGCTGCGGTTCAGCTTCGTCGTGACGGGTGTCGCCGTCGCCGCGCTGCTCGTCTTCTGCGTCGGCGCGCTGGCCGACTTCGACCCGGGCTCGCTGCACGACGTCGCCGTCGACGAGCGGGCGCTCGGGGCGAGTTCGTGGCTGCCGCTGGGACTGCTGGGGATCTGGGCGGCCTTCCCGTTCGGCATGTGGTTCTTCCTCGGCGTCGAGGGCGTGCCGCTGGCGGCCGAGGAGACGAAGGACCCGGCGCGGAGCCTGCCGAAGGCGATGGCCTGCGCGATCGGCGTCCTGGTGCTGCTGGCCCTGCTGACGCTGGTGCCCGCCGCCGGGGCCGCCGGGTCCGACGCGATCAAGGACGCCGACAACCCGCTCGTCGCCGCGCTGGAGGCCGCCGCCGGAGGACAGTCGACGACGCTGAGCCGCGTGGTCAACTACGCCGGGCTGGCCGGGCTCGTGGCCTCCTTCTTCTCCCTCATCTACGCCGGTTCACGGCAGCTGTTCGCGCTCTCCCGCGCGGGCTACCTGCCCCGCTTCCTGTCGCTCACCAGCCGCCGCAAGGCGCCCTACCTGGGGCTGATCGTCCCGGGCGGCATCGGCTTCACGCTCGCCGCGGTCACCGGGGACGGCGCCCGGATGCTGAACATCGCGGTGTTCGGCGCCGCGGTCTCCTACGTGCTGATGTCGCTCTCGCACATCGTGCTGCGGCGGCGGGAGCCGTGGCTGCACCGGCCGTACCGGACGCCGGGCGGCGTCCTCACCTCGTCCGTCGCGTTCGTCCTGGCCTGCGCGGCCGTCGTCGCGACCTTCCTCGTGGACCCGAAGGCGGCCGGGATCGCGCTCGTGCTGTACGCGGTGGCCGTGGGCTACTTCGCCCTCTACAGCAGGCACCGGCTGGTGGCCGCGGCGCCCGAGGAGGAGTTCGCCGCGCTCGCCGCCGCCGAGGCCGAACTCGACCGCGAGGGCGGCCTCCCCGGCCCCGGGGCCCCGGAAGCGGACGTCCCCGCGCCCGACCGGCCGTGACGCCCGCCGCCCCCGGCCCGTTCTCCCCGTGACCCCGAACCGTCCCTCTGCGACCGCCCGTTGGAGGCCCCGCATGTCCGCGCAGCCGTCCGGCCCCGTGCCGCTCGTCGGCGTCAGCACCTATCTGGAGGCCGACGTCCGCTGGGGCGTGTGGCGGCAGCCCGCCGCCGTGCTGCCCGCCGGGTACCACCGGCTCGTCCAGCGCGCGGGCGGCCTCGCCGCGCTGCTCCCGCCGGACGCGCCCGCGCTGGCGGCCCGCGCCGTCGCCCGGCTGGACGCGCTCGTCGTCTCCGGCGGCCCGGACGTCGACCCGGCGCGGTACGGCGAGCCGCGCGCGCCCGAGTGCGGGCCGCCCGCGCCCGAGCGGGACGCCTGGGAACTCGCCCTGATCGAGGCCGCGTTGGAGCGGCGGCTGCCGCTGCTCGGCATCTGCCGGGGCATGCAGCTGCTCAACGTGGCCCTCGGCGGCAGCCTCGCCCAGCACCTGGCGGGCCACCAGGGCCCGCCCGGCGTCTTCGGCGCGCACCCCGTACGGCAGGTGCCCGGCACGCTGCTGGCCGAGGTGCTGCCGGGAGAACTGACCGTGCCGACGTACCACCACCAGGCCACCGCCCGGCTCGGCGCGGGGCTGGTCCCGGGCGCGCACGCGGAGGACGGCACCGTGGAGGCGCTGGAGCTGCCGTCCGCCGACGGTTTCGTCCTCGCCGTCCAGTGGCACCCGGAGGCGGGCGACGACCTGCGGCTGCTGACCGCGCTCAACCGCGCTGCTGCCGCGCGGGAACCCGCCGGGTGAGGGCCAGCAGCTCCCGTGCGGGCCCGGCCGGGCGGGTGCCGCGCGGCCACACGGCCCGCAGCTCGCGCCGCAGCCGGACGCCCGCGACCGGCACCTCGACCAGCCGCCCGGCCGACAGCTCCTCCCCCACGGCCAGTTCGCTGAGCACCGAGGGTCCCGCGCCGCTGACCACGGCCGCCTTCACCGCGGTGGTGGAGGCGAGTTCGAGCAGCGGCGCCGCCGGGCCGCCGTGCCGCGCGAGCGCGGTGTCCAGCACCTGACGCGTACCGGAGCCGGACTCGCGCAGGATCAGCGGCGCCCCGGCGAGCTCCCGCGGCGTCAGTGGCTCGCGTCGCCGTGCCCAGGGGTGCCCGGGCGCGGCGACGACGAGCAGCCGGTCGCGGGCGATGACGGTGCCGTCCAGGCCCTCGGGCTTGCCGACGCCCTCGACGAAGCCCAGGTCGGCCTCCTCGGCGCGCAGGTGCGCGGCGACGGCGAGGGAGTTCCCGGCGAGCAGGGAGACGGCGGTGCCGGGGCGTTCGGCGCGCAGCGCGATCAGCCAGCCCGGCAGCAGGTACTCGGCGATGGTCATGCTGGCGGCGACGCGCAGCCGCGCGTCCCGCCGTCCGCACAGCGCCTGGACGCCCGAGTCGAACGCCTCGGCCGCCTCCACCACCCGCCGCGCCCAGTCCGTGACCAGGGCCCCGGCCTCCGTCAGCCGGGAGCCGCGCGGCGAGCGCTCCAGCAGGGCCAGGCCGAGCTGCCGTTCCATGGCGCGGATGCGGCTGCTGGCCGCCGGCTGGGTCACGCCCGTCTCCCGTGCCGCGCGGCCGAGGCTGCCGAGCCGGGCCACGGCCAGCAGCAGCTGGAGCGCCCCGAGGTCGGGCACCCGGTGCGCCAGCCGCGCGGCCGCACCGGGCCCGGGCACGGATTCGGGTGCTTCGGTCATCAGTCCAGCTTATGCCCTCATAGATCGGCGGGCCCTGGTGAGGCGGCGTCCCCGCTGCGAGCGTGAGGGCCATGACGACACTCGCGCACTCCCCGGTGCGGCCGCTCCCCCCGCCCGGCCCGGGCACCGCCCGGCTCCGCCACCTCGCCCCGAACTGGTACGCGGCCGTGATGGGCACCGCGATCATCGCCGGGGCCGGTGCCGCGCTGCCCTGGCACCCGGGCTGGCTGCGCCCCGCGCTGACCGTCGTCTGGACCGTCTCCGCGCTCATGCTCGCCGCGCTGCTCACCGCCAGGTCCTGGCACTGGCTGCGGCACACCGAGCAGGCCCGCGCGCACCTGCGGGACCCGGCCGTCGCCCCGTTCTACGGCTGTCTGCCGATGGCGCTGCTCGCGGTCGGCGGCGGCGCCCTGGCGACCGGCATACCCGGCGGCGCGACCGTCGACCTCGTGCTGTGGTCGGCCGGCACCGCGCTGGGCGTCGTCACCGCCGTGGGCGTCCCGTACCTGATGGTCGTACGGCACGAGATCACGCCGGGGAAGGCCTCGCCCGTGTGGCTGCTCCCCGTCGTCGCGCCGATGGTCTCGGCCGCGCTCGGGCCGCCGCTCGCGGAGCAACTGCCCGCCGGGCAGGGCAGGTCGGCGATGCTGCTGGGCTGCTTCGCGCTGTTCGGCATGAGCCTGTTCGCGACACTGCTGATCCTGCCCGCCGTCTTCAGCGGCCTCGTCCACCACGGCGCCCCGGCCGTCCCCGCGACGCCGACGCTGGTGCTCGTCCTCGGCCCGCTCGGGCAGTCCACCACCGCCGTCGGCAACCTCGCGGACGCGGCACCCGGCGGGTTCACCGCCGCCTCGGTGCTGTACGGGGTGCCGGTGATGGGCTTCGCGCTGATGTGGCTGCTGCTCTCGGCGGCGATGGTGCTCCGCGCCCTGCGGCACGGGATGCGGTTCACGATGACCTGGTGGGCGTTCACCTTCCCCGTCGGCACCTGCGTCACCGGGGCGGCGGCCCTGGCCCGGCACACCGGGCTGCACGCGCTGAACTGGCTGGCCGCGGCGCTCTACGCGCTGCTGGTCACCGCCTGGGCCGTGGCCCTGTTCCGCACCGGGCGCGGGCTGCTCAGCGGAGAGCTGCTCGCAGCGCCGAGGCCAGCTCCCGCGGCGCCTCGGTGAGCGAGGGCCCGTACCAGGTGAGGTGCCGGCCGCTGACCAGCGCGGCGGGCAGCGCGGGGAAGCTCTCGGGGCCGTCGTCGGCGGTGAAGCGGTACGGCTCGTCGGGCAGCACGACGAGCCCGGGACGGCGGGAGGCCGCGGGCCCGTTGAGCTCGTCGAGCGGGAGGCGCGGATAGCGCTCGGGGTGCTCCGCGTACACGTTGCGCACCCCGAGGTGCGCGAGCACCGAGCCGGCGAAGGTGTCCCGCCCGAGCACCATCCAGGGCCTGCGCCACACGGGCACGACGGCGTCCGCGTCGAAGCGGTGCCGTACGTCCCGCCAGGCGTCCTCGGCGTCGGTGAGCCAGGCCGGGCGGGGCAGGCCGCAGCCGCGGGTCAGCATCCGGTCCAGTTCGCCGAACGACTGCTCCAGGGTGCGGACTTCGGTCACCAGGACCTCGGTGCCGGCGGCGCGCAGCGCGGCCAGGTCGGGCTCCCGGTTCTCCTCCTCGTTGGCGACGACGAGATCGGGCGCGAGCCGCAGGATCCGCTCCACGTCCGGGTTCTTGGTGCCGCCGACCCGGGTGACCGGCAGCTCCGGCGGGTGCGTGCACCAGTCCGTCGCGCCGGTGAGAAGACCGGGTTCGGTGGCCGCGATCGCCTCCGTCAGCGACGGCACCAGCGAGACGACGGAGGTCACGGCGCGCCGCACGGTACGGGTACGGCCTGTCTGCCCAGAGCCCATACCCGCACCGTACGCCCAACTCACGCCCCCGCGTCCCCCGTTGCTCCCCCGTCTTCCCCCTCGGGGGCGCTCTCCCCGTGGTGCTCCCCAGCCTAGGAAGGGCGCCGGGCGGCCGTCACCCGGTTTTCCGCGGGCCCGGCACGGTCCCGGCGGCGGCGCGGAACGGCGGCGCCCGGTGCGGCATGATCGGGGCGTGATGACCGTGACACCGCAGCCCCGCCTGATGCTCCTCGACACCGCCTCCCTCTACTTCCGCGCCTACTACGGCGTCCCCGACTCCGTCCGCGCCCCCGACGGCACCCCCGTCAACGCCGTGCGCGGGCTCCTCGACTTCATCGCCCGGCTCGTCCGCGAGCACCAGCCGTCGGCGCTCGTCGCCTGCATGGACTTCGACTGGCGCCCGCAGTGGCGCGTCGAGCTGATCCCCACGTACAAGGCGCACCGGGTGGCCGAGGAGCGGCCGGAGGGGGCCGACGCGGAGGAGGTCCCCGACACCCTCTCCCCGCAGATCCCGGTGATCGACGAGGTGCTCGACGCCGTCGGCATCGCCCGCGTCGGCGCGGACGGCTACGAGGCCGACGACATCATCGGCACCCTCACGGCCCGCGCCGGGGGCCCCGTCGACATCGTCACCGGCGACCGCGACCTGCTCCAGCTCGTCGACGACGCCCGGGGGGTGCGCGTGCTGTACCCGGTCAAGGGCGTCGGCACCCTGCACACCTACGACGCCGGGGCGCTGCGCGAGAAGTACGGGGTGGACGGCTCCGGTTACGCGGATCTCGCGCTGCTGCGCGGCGACCCGAGCGACGGCCTGCCCGGTGTGCCCGGCATCGGCGAGAAGACCGCGGCGAAGCTGCTGGCCGCGCACGGCGACCTGCCGGGCATCCTCGCCGCCGCCGACGACCCCGTCTCGAAGATCACCCCGGCCCAGCGCAAGCGGCTGCACGAGGCCCGTGCGTACCTGGCCGTCGCCCCCGAGGTCGTCCGCGTCGCCTCCGACGTACAGCTCCCCGCCTTCGACGACGCGCTGCCCGCCGGTCCGCGCGACCCGGAGGCGGTGGCCCGGCTCGGTGAGCGGTGGGGCCTGGGCGGATCGCTGGAGCGGCTGCTGACGGTCCTGGCCGAGCGCGCGGAGAGCTGACCGGGCCGGAAAATCGGGAGCGTACGGAAAGGGGCCCTGAGCGGGGGAAACGCGCCGGGCGGGCGTCCGGGCGGCCGGATCGCGCCCGGCGCGGAGGTTTACCCGAATGATAGGTTAGGCAAACCTAACCAGTGATTCCCCGTAACGCGTCCCAGGGAGGCCCTCGTGGCAGACCGCCCGGCCCGCAAGCAGCCCCAGCTCCACCGCGCTCAGGTCACGCGCACCGAGCAACTGACCCCGCACATGCGACGGGTCGTGCTCGGCGGCGAGGGCCTGGCGGAGTTCCCCGACGGCGAGTACACCGACCGTTACGTGAAGCTCCTCTTCCCCGTGCCCGGGGTGACCTACCCCGAGCCCTTCGACATGGCGGTGATCCGCGCCGAGTTCCCGCGTGACCAGTGGCCCGCGATGCGCACCTACACCGTGCGGCACTGGGACGCGGCCACCCGCGAGCTGACCGTCGACTTCGTCGTCCACGGCGACACCGGCCTCGCCGGGCCGTGGGCCCTGAAGGCCCGGCCGGGCGACGAGATCTTCCTGCTCGGGCCCGGCGGCGCGTACGCCCCCGAGGCCGGGGCCGACTGGCACCTCCTCGCCGGTGACGAGTCCGCGCTGCCCGCGATCGCCGCCGCGCTGGAGGGCATGCCGCCCGGCGCGAAGGTGGACGCGCTGATCGAGATCGCCGGGCCCGAGGAGCAGCAGCCGCTGCCCGCGCCCGAGGGCACCCGCGTCGTCTGGCTGCACCGCGGCGAGGCCAAGCCCGGCGAGCTGCTCGTCGAGGCCGTGCGGGAACTCGGCTTCCCCGAGGGCCGGGTGCAGGCGTTCGTGCACGGCGAGGCCGGTTTCGTGAAGGAGCTGCGCCGCCACCTCCGGCTCGAACGGGGCATCCCCCGCGAGCAGTTGTCCATCTCCGGGTACTGGCGGATGGGCCACGACGAGGACGGCTGGCAGGCGTCCAAGCAGGAGTGGAACGCCCAGGTCGAGGCCGAGCAGGAGCGCCGCGCGGCCTGATCACCGGCGGCCCGTCCCGGCCTCAGCGCTCCGGCGGGTGCCCGCGCGGGCAGGCGCGGGGCGGGGCCGTGACGGGGTTGCAGCGCACCGTCCCCTCGCCGGGCGGGAGTTCGGCCACGTAGTCGGAGCCGTACCGCGCGGCGAGGCCGGGGACGGGGAAGTCGGTGCTCACCATCTGCGCACCGGAGGCCAGCGCGTCCCGCAGCCTTCCCGTCCCGCCGCCGCGCGCCTGGGTCAGCGGCTCGTCGGAGCGGGTGCGGACGTAGTAGCCCCGCTCGACGAGCTTCCGGATACGTTCCCGGCCCGCGCCCGTCGGGTCGTTGACCTTCATGAACGCCGCGTCCGGACGGCCTGGTTCCGCGTCCGTGAACAGCATCCGGCCCTGTAGGCTCTCCCGGCCTCCGGCGCGGTAGGCGTCCTGGAGCGACGCGTCGTCGTTGTCCATCAGGAACATCACCGACCCCCTGGCCTCCGCCAGCCGGGGCCACCCGTGCCGGAGCACCGACTCCTCCAGCGTCTCCCCCGCGCGGCGCACGTCGTCCGGGGTGACCGTCGCCGACTCGGGGAAGACCTCGCGGAGTTCGGCGTCCAGCGCGTCGAGCATCGCCGTGTCCCAGGGCGGGCTGACGGCGCCGCCGCGGCGCTCCCACTCCGGATCGGTCCGCTTCAGTTCGAGCAGGACGGGGACGGGCGCGTGGCCCGGGCTCCGCTGCGACCAGTCACGTACCTGCCGCAGACAGCCGCGCAGGGTCACGCAGTGGGTGCGGTAGTCGAAGTCGGCCCAGTGCAGCACCTTGAAGCCCGGCTTCCGCCACTCCGGGCCGGCCGGGGGCGGCAGCCCGGCGGCGCGGCGGATCAGCGGGTCCGCGTACAGCCCGCCCTCCGGGTCGGGGAAGACGTCCAGCTCGATGCCGCGCACCCGCTGCCGCTCCAGCTGCACCGGGAGCGCGGCGTGCGAGTAGAGCAGCGTGCCGAAACCCGGGTCGTGCCGGGCCATCAACCGCTGCTCGGCGAAGGACACTTCACGGTGGTAGCTGTTGTGCGTGGCCATGGCCTGCACCTGGTTCATCCGCAGCGCCCCGGCCCCGGACGGCGCCTGAGCCGCCGCACCCGGCACCAGCGCCACGAGCAGACACCCGGCGAGCCCGAGGGCCACCCGGCGACGGACACCCACACGTCCCACGGCACGCGACACACCGGCCTCCCCCGGGCGGACGACTCGGACCGACGACCCTGCCGCACGGGAACAACCGTTCCCCGCACGGCGGTTGACGCCCCGCTGAACATGCCCGCACCCGACCGTCCGGTCAACACCCGGAACGCACCGCGGCCCCCGGTTCCGCGGGGAACCGGGGGCCGCGACGGGCTGACTCAGCCGACGCTGGAGTACGCGACGACGCCGCGCACCATCGAGTTGACCGCGCGGCGCGCGTTCCGGGCGACGGTGCCGCCCTCGGGGGCCGCCGCCGCGATCTGGCCCAGGACGTCCACGCACTGCTTGACCCAGCGCACGAAGTCACCGGCCGGCATGTCCGCGTCCCGCAGCACCGCGTCCAGGCCCTGGCCCTCGGCCCAGCAGAACGCCGTCCACGCGAAGCCGAGATCCGGCTCCCGCTGGCCGACGCCCTCGCTCTGGTGCACGCGGTGCTCCTCCTCCAGCGCGTCCAGGCGGCCCCAGATGTTCACCATCTCGTCCAGCGCCCGGGCGGCCCTGCCACCCGGCAGCTTCGGCGCGACCGGCTCCTCCGAGGAGCGGGCCTCGTACACCAACGCCGAGGCGCAGGCGGCGAGTTCGGACGGGCCGAGCTCCTCCCACACGCCGTCCCGCAGGCACTCGCTGGCCAGCAGATCCAGCTCGCCGTAGAGCCGCGCGAGCCTGCGGCCGTCCTCCGTCACCTCGTCACCGCGGAGGTAGCCGAGGGCCGAGAGCAGCGCGTACACCCGGTCGAAGGTGCGGGCGATGGTGTTCGTCCGGCCCTCGATCCGGCGCTCCAGCTGGCGGGTGTCCCGGCGCAGCCGCTGATAGCGCTCGGCCCAGCGCGCGTGGTCCTCCCGCTCGTCGCAGCCGTGGCAGGGGTGCTGCCGGATCTCGGCGCGCAGCCGCGCGATCTCCTGGTCGTCCGCCGCCGCGGAGCGGCGCTTCTGGTGCCGGGGCGGGGTGTGGTGGCCCGCCTTGGTGCGCAGCGCGGAGGCCAGGTCCCGACGGGACTGGGGGCTGCGGGCGTTGAACGACTTGGGCACCCGCATCCGCTCCACCGGCTCCACCGGAACCGGGAAGTCGATCGGCCCGAGCCGCTTCACCTGCCGCTGCGCCGTGAGCACCAGCGGGCGCGGACCCTCCTCGTACTGGTCCCAGCCGCGGTCGCCGCCGCGGCCGCGCGGGCCGCCGCGCGGCGGGGCGCCACGGCCCCGGGTTCCCGGGTCCAGCACCAGCGCGAGGCCGGCGAACTTGCCCGTCGGCACGTGGATCACGTCGCCCGGCTTGAGCTTCTCCAGCGCGTCCGCCGCCTCGGCCCGCCGCTGCGCCGCGCCCTGCTTGGCCAGCTCCGTCTCCCGGTCCTTCAGCTCGCGCCGCAGCCTGGAGTACTCCTCGAAGTCGCCCAAGTGGCAGGTCATGGAGGCCCGGTAGCCCTCCAGGCCCTCCTCGTTCTTCTGCACCTGCCGCGAGATGCCGACCACCGAGCGGTCCGCCTGGAACTGCGCGAACGAGGTCTCCAGCAGCTCACGCGACCGGTGCCGCCCGAACTGGCCCACCAGGTTGACCGCCATGTTGTACGACGGCTTGAACGAGGAACGCAGCGGATACGTCCGCGTACCCGCCAGCCCCGCCAGCGCGCCCGGGTCCATGCCGCGCTGCCAGAGCACGACGGCGTGGCCCTCGATGTCGATGCCGCGCCGCCCGGCCCGGCCCGTCAGCTGCGTGAACTCGCCCGGGGTGATGTCCGCGTGCTGCTCGCCGTTCCACTTGACGAGCTTCTCCAGCACCACGGAACGCGCGGGCATGTTGATGCCCAGCGCCAGGGTCTCCGTCGCGAAGACGACCTTCACCAGGCCCTGGACGAACAGCTCCTCCACGACCTCCTTGAAGGTCGGCAGCATGCCCGCGTGGTGCGCGGCGATGCCCCGCTCCAGCCCTTCCAGCCACTCGAAGTAGCCCAGGACGTGCAGATCCTGGTCGGGGATGTCGGCCGTGCGCTCCTCGACGATCTCCCTGACCCGGTCCCGTTCCGCCTGGTCGTTCAGCCGCAGACCGGAGTACAGGCACTGCTGGACGGCGGCCTGGCACCCGGCCCGGCTGAAGATGAAGCTGATGCAGGGCAGCAGGCCCGCCGAATCCAGCCGGTCCACCACCTCGGGGCGGCTCGGCGTCCACACGCGGTTGCGCGCGCGGCGCTCCCGCTCCCGGTCGGCCTCCCGCTTGGGCCTGCCGCGGCCGCGCTCGCGCGGGCCGACCCGGCTGTTCTCCATCCGGGCCATCCGCACCAGGTCCGGGTTGACCTCGCGCTTGACGCTCCGGCTGCCGTCCTTCGCGTCGGCCTTGGCCTCGGACTTCCCGCCGGACTTCTCCTCGAAGAGGTCGTACATACGGCGCCCGGCCAGCACGTGCTGCCACAGCGGCACGGGCCGGTGCTCGGAGACGATCACCTCGGTGTCCCCGCGGACGGTGTCCAGCCAGTCGCCGAACTCCTCGGCGTTGGACACCGTGGCCGACAGGGACACCAGCGCGACCGACTCGGGAAGGTGGATGATCACCTCTTCCCAGACGGCGCCGCGGAAGCGGTCCGAGAGGTAGTGCACCTCGTCCATGACCACGTACCCGAGGCCGAGCAGGGCCTGCGAGCCCGCGTACAGCATGTTCCGCAGGACCTCGGTGGTCATCACGATGACGGGTGCGTCGCCGTTGACGCTGTTGTCACCCGTCAGCAGCCCGACCTTCTCCACGCCGTAGCGCTTCACGAGGTCGTTGTACTTCTGGTTGGACAGCGCCTTGATCGGCGTCGTGTAGAAGCATTTGCGGCCCTGCTCCAGGGCCAGGTGGACGGCGAACTCGCCGACGATCGTCTTGCCGGAACCGGTCGGCGCCGCGACCAGCACTCCCTTTCCGGCTTCGAGGGATTGACAGGCCTCGATCTGGAACTCGTCGAGATCGAAGTCGTACAGGTCACGGAAGGAGGCGAGAGCGGTGGCCTGCTCGGCGGCGCGTTTCCGGGCAGCTGCGTAGCGCTCTGCTGGGGACAGATCCTCGGTCATCGTGGCTACGAGCCTACCGGCCACCACCGACAGAGCTCACGTCCGTTTCACGGCCGGTGAGCGTCCGCACCGCTCCGTACGCCCCCGGGGCCGCGCACTCGCACTGTCTTCGCCTCCGCGACGATCGGAAGCCTTCACTCCGCTTTTACAGCGTTCCGGGCGCCCTCTAAGATCATCTTCGCTTTTGCCGCCGTAAAGACGGCAATGCCCGCAGTATCCGAATCTGCCACACAGGACAGGACGACCACTGTCCGAAGGGGGAGCGATGAAGAAGCTCAAGGCCGCCACGGTCACCGCCGCACTCGCGGTGACCGTCGCCGGACTGCCCATGGTCACCGCGGCACCCGCGTCCGCGGCGGGAGGCTACGGCAAGTGCCTCACGGCCACCTGGTACCTCAACAAGAACGCCGTGAACCTGCACAACGGCTGCAAGAAGACCGTCAAGATCCGCATCGCGGAACGCTGGTGGCCGGACAGCAGCTGCAAGACCATCAAGCCGAAGAAGAGCCTCTACTACCGGGGCACGGGGGCGCTCCAGGGCCTGAAGAAGTGCTGACGCGCTGACCCCACGGGGAAGCCGGAACGGCGGTGCCCGCCACCCGAAGGTGGCGGGCACCGCCGTTTCCGTTCCGCCCCGGATCAGGTCGCGTCGCCGTACCCGTCGGGGTCGCCGCGCCGGCCGTCGCCGTTCCGGGAGTCGCCCTCGCCGTCCTCGGTGAGGCGGCGCGGGGCCGGGACGGACTCGCCGCGGCCGATCGCCTCGGGCGTGAGGTCCAGCGGGGCGGCCTCGTCGTCGTCCAGGCCGTCGTTCGGGTCCTCGCGCTTGCGGCGGCGGTCGTTGAAGAAGGAGATCCCGACGGCGCTGAAGAACAGGGCGACGATCGGCGCGGCCAGGACGAGCATCGTCAGCGGGTCGCCGCTCGGCGTGGCGACGGCGGCGAAGACCGTGATGCCCAGCACCATCCCGCGCCACCAGCTCAGCATCCGCCGCGCGCTCAGCACCCCGCCGAGGTTCAACAGGACCAGCAGCAGCGGCAGTTCGAAGGCGAGGCCGAAGGCGAGGACGAGGCGGGTGATGATGTCGAAGAACTTGTCCAGCGGAATGAGGTTGCCCGTGCCGTCCGGCGTGAAGGACAGCATCGCCTGCGCCGCGGTCGGCAGCGTGACGTAGGCGAGGTAGGCACCGCCGAGGAAC
Organism: Streptomyces sp. HNM0574; assembly: GCF_012726235.1. GTDB lineage: Bacteria > Actinomycetota > Actinomycetes > Streptomycetales > Streptomycetaceae > Streptomyces. Next base: position 704,912 of record NZ_JAASAH010000001.1, on the reverse strand, counting down.
AGCGGGAAGCCCGCGGCGACGAAGGAGCGCGCGTACTTCTTCTCGTGCCGGTGGAGGCCCGGGGCCAGGAAGGCCCACAGCTGGTGCAGCCAGATCGGGGACGCGGCGACGACGCCCGCCGTGAGGGACACCTTGAGCATGATCGTGAAGGGCTCGATCATGCCGTTGATGGTGATCTCGGCGCAGGTCTCGCCGTCCTTGGCGGCCTCACCGAAGCCCTTGGTACAGCCCACCGCCTCGCGCACCGGGTGCATGAGGAACTCGGCGATCGGCTTGTAGTAGATCATCGCCACGACGGTGACGACGAGGATCGCGAGGACCGCCTTCATCAGACGGTTGCGCAGCTCCCGCAGATGCTCCGCGAGAGGCATCCGCCCTTCGGGATCCTTGTCCCGCTTGCCCTGCCTAAGAGCCGACTTGAGCAACCCAGGTCCTCGTTTGTCAGATGTGTCGGAATTGTCGGTGAATCAGCGGCGCGCCCGTCCGGCCGGTGGACGCCTGGCACGATGCGCCCGCGAGCCGGATGACGTCCTTCGCGGTTCCGTCAGTTCTTCTGCGTCTGGGCCTGCGTGGAAGCCTGCGCCTGCTCGCCGACGGGACGGGAGCTGTCCACATCACCGGGGGCGGCGGAGATGGTCTTCGGAGCGGACTGCTGCGCGGTGGAGGAGTCGCCGGCCTGCGCCTCGTCGCCGCTGCCGCCCTCCTTCTTCATCTGCTTCGCCTCGCTCTTGAGGATGCGGGCGGACTTGCCGAGCGAACGGGCCATGTCAGGAAGCTTCTTGGCGCCGAACAGCAGCAGGATGACCAGGACGATCAGTACGATCTCGAGGGGCTTCAGGTTGCCGATCATGTGCCACTACCTTCTCGCCGGGGCGGCGTCTTTCTTTGCCTGCCGTATGAATTCGGACCGTCTGTAGCACACGGCCATGGATGTCACGCGGAATTTGCCGAGAACGATCGTAACCCTGGCGGGTAAACGCGCGGCAATGGCCGTGCGTACGCCGGATTGCGCTCCCTCTCCCGCGCCGGCCGCCTCAGCAGCTTACCGCTCGGGACCGCGGCCAAGGAGAGGGCGTCACGGCCCTGTGGAAAACGTGCCGGGCCGTACTCCCGTTCCCTGCGCGGTGCGCGAGGCGGTGCCCGCGAGCGGTGCCGCGGCGCGTTCCAGGTCCTCGGCCGCGCGCGTGATCCGCTCCGAACTGTCCCCCACGGCCCGCGTGAAGCGGCGCACTTCCAGACCCACCCGCACGGCGAGCACCCCGAGCACGGCGATCGAGCAGAAGCCGAGCGTGACAAAGAACATGGGCCAGAACATGCGCCGAGCCTAGGCCGTCAACCCCCCACGGGCCGAAACGGGGTCACGCCGGACGCGTGAGACGTCCCGTTCACTCCCCGTACGCCGCGAGCGCCCGGCGGGCCGCTTCCCGTGCGCTGTCGGCGAGTTCGGCCGGGGCGATGATCCGGCCGTCGCCGCCGAGCCGCAGCGCCAGCCGGCGCAGCGAGGCCGGGTCGGGGGTGCGCAGCGTGATCCGCAGCCCGCCCTCCGGGAGTTCCTCCGCGGTGTCGTGCGGGTAGTACTCGGCGACCCACCGGCCGCCGGGACCGACCTCGACCACCACCTCGGGGTCCTCGGCCGCCGGCTGCACCAGTTCCTCGCTCAGGTCCCGCAGTTCGACCGGCGGCGGATCGGCCGGCTCGTCGAGCAGCTCGATCGCGGCCACCCGGTCCAGCCGGAACGTGCGGCGCGCCTCCGACCTCCGGCACCACGCCTCGACGTAGGTGTGGCCGACGGCGAACAGCCGGACGGGGTCGATCTCGCGGTCCGACAGCGCGTCACGCGCGGGCGAGTAGTACCTGATCCACAGCCTCCGCCGCTCCGCGAGCGCCCGGTCGACGGCGGCGAAGACGCCGCCCTCCGACTCGAAGGTCACCGACAGCCGGGAGCTGGCGCCCGCCATCTCCCCCGCGGCCTCCTCCAGCTTCGCCGTCGCGCTGCGCAGCGCGTCCCGGTCGCTCTCCCGCAGCCCGGGGAGGGTGGCCACCGCGCGCGCCGCGACGAGCAGCGCCGTCGCCTCGTCGGCCGCCAGCCGCAGCGGCTGCGCGCTGTCGCTGCCGAGCGCGTCGGCGTTCCGCCACCAGATGCGCTCGCCGTCGGTGTCGATCTCCAGCAGGTCCCCGCCGCGGAAGCTGGTGCCGCACATGGGCAGCACGTCCAGGTCGGAGATCAGCTCGTCCTCGGTGATCCCGAAGGCGCGGGCCACCTCCTCGACGCGCGCGCCGGGACGGTCGCGCAGGTACGTCACCAGCGACAGCATCCTGCGGGTCTGGTCAATGGCGTTCGTCGCCATGGCGTCCTCGTCCCCCTCAGCCCTTGGCCACGGCACGCAGCCGGTCGATGACATCGGCACGCAGTTCGGCCGGTTCCAGCACCACCACGTCGGGCCCGAACTCCACGAGCCAGGCGTCCAGTCCGTGCCCGTACGGGATCTCCAGCTCGTCCCAGCCGTCGCCGAGTTCGCGCACCTCGGCCGCGCGCGCCCGCAGCGGGTAACCGGAACCGGAACGCAGCCGGATGCGGGCCGTACGCGAGGCGCTCTCGCCCGCCCAGCGCTCGACCGTCTCACGCACCGTCACCTGATCCGGAACCGGCGCGGTGAACCCGCCCTGGCGGGCCCGTACGGTGCCGGTGATGCGGGAGAGGCGGAAGACCCGCTCGGCCGCGCGGTCCCGGTCGAAGCCGGCCAGATACCAGTGGCCGCGCCAGCACTCCAGCGTCCACGGCTCGACCTGGCGCCGCTGCGCCTGCGCCGCGTTGGACTTGCGGTAGTCGAAGACCACCGGGCGGCGGTCGCGGCAGGCGAGCATCAGCGGCTCGAACGCCGCCTCACGGGCCGGGATGTACGGCTCGATCGTGCTGTGGCCCTCCTCGGGGCCGGGGCCCTGGGCCTCGTCCGTCCCCTGCTGCGGCAGCCCGCCGGCGGCGCGCAGCTTCTGGAGTGCGCCGCTGGCCGCGCCCGCGAGCCTGGCCTGCTGCCACACCCGCGCGGCGAGGCCGAGCGCGGTGGCCTCGGCGGCGTCCAGCGTCACGGGAGGCAGCCGGTTGCTGTCGTGCCGGGCGACGTAGCCGATCTCGCCCTCGACGCTCTCCACCGTGTCGATGACCAGACCGAGTTCGCGCAGATCGTCCTTGTCACGCTCGAACTTGCGGTTGAAGGAGTCGTCGTTGCCGGCCTCGATGTACGCCTCGATGGAGCCGCGCAGCTCACGCTTGGTGAGCGGGCGTCGCGCGCTCAGCAGGCACAGCGCCAGATTCATCAGCCGCTCGGCCTTGGCAATCGCCATGGAATCCTCGTGCCCTCTCCGCTGCCGCTCGCTCACCGTCCGTCGCCCGCACGCCGGGCCCCGCGCCCGTCCCCGCGCGCACGCGTGGGCGCGCCCGCGCGGCGCCGCTCGCACCCGTGCCGGGCAGTTGACCGTACCGCCCGCCGCGTCCCCCGCAAAAGCGAGGGTACGGCGGCGGAGGGGGAGATCCGCGCAGCGCGGTGGAGCGGGAACGGACGAGGGCCCCGCACGGTGGCGGGGCCCTCGGGGTGGCTCGTGGCGGAGCCGTCGTACCGGACGGGCCGGCACGGGTGCTGCGGTCCGCTCAGACGGAGACCAGGTCGCAGACGAAGATCAGCGTCTCGTTCGGTGCGATCCGGCCGCCGCCCGCGCCGCGCTCGCCGTAGGCGAGGTGAGCCGGGATGGTCAGCCGACGGCGGCCGCCGACCTTCATGCCCTGGACGCCGCGGTCCCAGCCGGGGATGACCTGGCCGGAACCGAGCTGGAACTGCAGCGGCTTGCCCCGGTTCCAGCTCGCGTCGAACTCTTCTCCGGTGGAGAAGGAGACGCCGACATAGTGCACGGAGACGTTGTCCCCGGCCTTGGCCTCCGGACCGTCACCCTCCCAGAGATCCACGATCTCCAGGTCCGCCGGCGGCGCGCCCTCGGGGAAGTCGACCTCGGGCTTGTCGATGCTCACGAATTGGCTCCTACGAACGAATCTTTCGGACAACTGCGCCAGTCTGCCACGCCCGGTGACCCCCGTACGCACAGCCGTGACCTGCGCGCTGGGGCGTCAGCTGACGTTGATGACGTCGACGGTGAAGACGACGCCCGAACCGAACTGCTTCTGCTGCTCCTTGGGGAAGTCGTCCTTCGGGACGGAGAACACCACGCGGCTGCCCTCCTTCACCCCGTCCAGACCTTCCTTCCAGCCCGGGATCTGGGAGACGGGGATCTCCTGCGGGCCGCCCATCTTCCAGGTGTCGTCCAGCTGACGGCCCTGCTCGCCCGGCTTCCAGCGCTTGGCGGTGAAGTTGGCGAGAACGGTGCTCTTCGCGTCGACCTTCTTGCCGTCGCCCTCGATGACCGTCTGCCGGACCAGCTCGTCCGGGCCCTTCTCCTCGCCCTTCGGCATCTTGACCTCGGGCGCCTTCTTCTCGTCGATCTTGGTGCTGACCTCGGGAAGCTCCGGGTTCTGCGGCTCGTCCGAGGGCTTGCCGTCGATCTTGCTCGGCATGACCTTCTTCAGGTCGACGACGAAGACCAGCGTGGAGTTGCCCGGGATCTGCGGCGGCTGGCCCTGCTTGCCGTAGCCCTTGTCCGGCGGGACGACGATCTCGACGCGGCTGCCGAGCTTCTTGCCGACCAGCGCCTCGTCCCAGCCCTTGATGACGTTGCCGGTGCCGATCTGGAACGTCGCGGGCTGGCCGCGCTTGAAGCTGCTGTCGAACTCCTTGCCGTTCCACAGCTGGCCGAGGTAGTCGACGTTGATCGTGTCGCCCTTCTCGACCTTCTGGCCCTTGCCCTCCTTCAGCACCTTCTCCTGGAGGTCCTTCGGCGGGTCCCCCTCGCCCTTCTCCACCTTGGGCGTCTTCCCGAAGTCGCCGCTGACGGCCGGGGCGGCGCCGCCCTGCGCGTCGGACGAGTCGTCGCCGCCGCAGGCCGCCACGGAGGTGATCAGAAGAGGCACGGCCACCGCCGCCGCAGCGGCGCGGCGCACGGTGGGCTTCCGGAAACGGGGGGTCTTCCCCCGGGGAGTTCGCAGCATGAGTCCAACTCGCGGTGTAGGGATGTCCGGGCGGTCGGGCCCAACCCTACGACCCCTCCCTGTCACCCCAGCACCCCGACGACACGACGTCCTCACCCTCTCCGCACACCACACCGCCCCCGTGCGGCACCGTCCGGAGGGACGGCGCCGCACGGGGGCGGCAGTCGGCGGTGTGCGGGCGCGGTTCACATACCGGCGATGAGCTTCTCCACCCGCTCGTCCACCGACCGGAACGGGTCCTTGCACAACACCGTGCGCTGCGCCTGGTCGTTGAGCTTCAGGTGCACCCAGTCGACGGTGAAGTCCCGGCGCTGCTCCTGGGCGCGGCGGATGAAGTCCCCGCGCAGCCGCGCCCGCGTCGTCTGCGGCGGCACGGACTTGCCCTCGAAGATCTTCAGGTCGTTGCAGATCCGCTTGGCCTGGCCGCTGCGCTCCAGCAGGTAGTACAGCCCACGACGGCGGTGGATGTCGTGGTAGGCGAGGTCTATCTGCGCGACCCGCGGATGGGACATGCTCATGTTGTTCTTCGCCCGGTACCGCTCGATGAGCTGGTGCTTCATGACCCAGTCGATCTCGGTGTCGACCTTCTCCAGCTGCTGGGTGCGCACCGCGTCCAGCGTGCGCCCCCACAGCTCCAGCACCTGCTCGATCCGGCCCGTCCGCAGCCCCCTGCGCTCGCAGAAGTCCACGGCCTTCTCGTAGTACTCCTCCTGCACCTCGAGCGCGGACGCCTCACGTCCGCTGGCCAGCCGCACCTTCCGCTGGCCGGTGATGTCGTGGCTGACCTCGCGGATCGCCCGGATCGGGTTCTCCAGCGTCAGGTCCCGCATGACGGTGCCCGCCTCGATCATGCGCAGCACCAGGTCGGTGGCGCCGACCTTCAGCAGCATCGTCGTCTCGGACATGTTGGAGTCGCCGACGATGACGTGCAGGCGCCGGTAGCGCTCGGCGTCGGCGTGCGGCTCGTCGCGGGTGTTGATGATGGGGCGGGAGCGGGTCGTCGCGGAGGAGACGCCCTCCCAGATGTGCTCGGCCCGCTGGCTGACGCAGTACACGGCGCCGCGGGGGGTCTGCAGGACCTTTCCCGCGCCGCACATCAGCTGCCGGGTGACCAGGAAGGGAATGAGGACGTCGGCCAGCCGCGAGAACTCCCCGTGCCGTGCCACCAGATAATTCTCGTGACAGCCGTAGGAGTTGCCCGCCGAGTCGGTGTTGTTCTTGAAGAGGTAGACGTCGCCCGCGATTCCTTCTTCGTGCAGACGGCGTTCGGCATCGACGAGGAGGCCTTCGAGAATCCGCTCCCCCGACTTGTCGTGCGTGACGAGTTCCGTCACGTTGTCGCATTCGGGAGTCGCGTACTCCGGGTGCGACCCCACGTCCAGGTAGAGGCGGGCGCCGTTGCGCAGGAACACATTGCTGCTCCGGCCCCATGACACGACACGACGGAAGAGGTACCGCGCCACCTCGTCGGGAGACAGCCGTCGCTGACCCCGGAACGTGCAGGTGACGCCGTACTCGTTCTCCAGCCCGAAGATTCGGCGGTCCATGACTGAACATTACGCCTGACGGCCCGATCTGAAACCGGGTTCGACGAGCCCGTTCCGATCATTTTCGCCCGCGTACGCCCGGGCCCGCACCGGCCCGGCGCCCGTCCGCGCGGACGACAACACCCGCCCCGTGAGCAGCAGTACGAGCAGCGCCGCCACCCCTCCGGCGCCCGCGACGCCGAAGGCTGCCGCAGGCCCGCCCCGCTCCAGGACGGGCCCGACCACGGCGGTGCCGGCGGCCGCGCCCACGCCGAAGGTGGTCACCAGCCAGGAGAACGCCTCGGTGACCGTCCCCGAGGGCGCGTGCCGGTCCACCACGACGAAGGCGCAGGCCAGCGCGGGCGCGAGGAACACCCCCGACACCCCGGCCAGCAGGGTCATCGCGGGCACGCCGGGCGTCCACGCCAGCGGCAGGTACCCGGCGGCCAGCGCGCCGACCAGGATGCGCAGCCGCCGCTCCGGCACTCCGGCCCAGTGCCGCGCCCCGTAGCCGACGCCGCCGACGAGCGCGCCGAGGCCCAGCGCGGACAGCAGGTAGCTGGAGACGAAGCCGCCGCCGTGCTCCTCCGCGTACCCGACGGCGGCGACGGCGATCGAGCCGAGCGCGAGGCCGACGAAGAAGAACGCGCCGAGCAGGACGAGCAGCCCGCCCGAGCGCAGCGCCCCCAGCCAGTGCGCCTCGCGGGGCGCGGAGCGCCAGGCCCGCGAGGGCGGCGAGACGACGACGGAGAGCGCCCCGAGCACCCCGAGCACGTTGATCACCAGCAGCGCGGCGGCCTCGCTCCACCCGGCGACCAGCAGCGTCACCAGCATCGGGCCGACGGCGAACATGACCTCCTGGGCGACCGCGTCCAGCGCGTACGCGGCCTGCACGGCGTGCGCGCCGGAGCCCTGGCCGCGCTCCTCGTCGCCGGACCCGTCGCCCAGGACGCTCGGCCACAGCGCGCGCAGCCCGCCCTCCAGCGGCGGCGTGAAGAGCCCGGCCACCAGGACGGCCGCCGCGGCGACCGGTACCGGGTCGGGGCCCGCGGCCGCGAACAGCGCCATGCCGACGGCCGAGACCACCGCGGCGGGCAGCATCACCCGCGGCTGGCCGAACAGGTCGACGAGCCGGCCCAGCGCGGGCTGGCCGACCGCCGTGGCCAGCCCGTAGACGGCGGAGAGGATGCCGGCGAGCGAGTAACTCCCGCCCTCGGCGCGGGTGAAGAGGACGATCGCCAGCGGCGCCGTCGCGTTCGGCAGCCGCCCCACGAGCGTCCCCGCGAGCAGCCGGAGCGCGTGTTTCGCGCGCAGCAGTCGTCCGTATCCCGTCGCCATGCCGTGCCGCCCCTCTCGCCGCCCCGCACCGGGGTCATACGTATAACGCGCGGGTCATACGTACCATGTCGGCACCCCGTTCCACAGCCCCGCGCGCACGGTTCAGGCCGCCGCGGCACCCGGGACGGGCCGCACCCCAGGAGAGGACACCGGAGCATGGCGAGCCCGCGGCAGGACGACGGACGGCGCGTCACCGGCCGGGACGTGGCCCGGCGGGCGGGCGTCTCGCAGGCGACCGTCTCGCTCGTGCTCGGCGGCAAGGGCGAGGGCCGCGTCTCGGCCCGCACCGCCGAGGCCGTCACCGCGGCGGCGCAGGCCCTCGGCTACCGCCCCAACCTCGCGGCCCGCAGCCTCCGGCTGGGGCGCACCAGGACGGCGCTGCTCGTCGTCCCCGTCCTCGGCAGCGACTTCTTCGCGCGGGTGCACACCGGCGCGGCCGCCGTCGCCGCCGAGCACGACTTCGGCGTGGTCCTCTACCCGTCGCCCGAGGGCACGGGCCCCGCGCCCGACCCCTTCGGCTCGTCCCGCACGGCGCTCGACGGCGTCATCGCCTCCTCGATGGCGCCCGAGGCCCTGGCCGCGCTCCGCGAGGCCGGGCTGCCGCTGGTGATGCTCGACAGCGACCCCGCGGCGCCGGACGCGGCGGCCACCGTCAACCTGGACATCGCCGACGGCATGCGGCAGACCGTCGCCCACCTCACCGGGCTCGGCCACCGCCGCCTCGCCCACCTCGCCGCGGCCGTCGACTCCTGGACGTTCCGCGAGCGCGCCCGCGCGCTGTCCGGGGCGCTCACGGGCACGGGCGCCGCGCTGCTGCGCACCGAGCGCACCGCGCTCGCCGTCCCGGAGGCGTGCGCCGCCGCGACGCGCGCCCTCACCGCGCCGGGGCCCCGGCCCACGGCGCTGGTCTGCGACGACGACCTGGTCGCCGCCGGCGCCTGCAAGGCGGCGCGACGGCTCGGCCTGCGCGTCCCCGAGGACGTGTCCGTCACCGGCTTCGACGACCTGACGCTGGCCACCGCGCTCGAACCCGAACTCACCACCGTCCGGCTGCCCGCCGAGGAGTTCGGCGCCGCCGGCATGCGGGCCCTGCTCGCCGGCCTCTCCCCCGCACACGGCCCCGCCCCCGGCGGCGCGGCGCTGCCCGTCACCCTCGTCCCGCGCGGCTCCACCGGCCCGGCGCCCGCCTGACGGCGCGCCCAAACACGCGTGCCCCGGCGGGAGTTGACCCGCCGGGGCACCTCACACGTGCCGGCTCAGTCCGGCTTCGATGCACCGCTCTCGCCCGAACCGTCCGCGTCCTCCGCGCCCGAACCCGGCTCCTGCGCACCGGAGTCGGCCGCGTCGGAACCGGACGCGCCCGCGGGCGCCTCGTCCAGCAGCCGCGAGAGCTGGGTGCCCAGCACCCGCTTGAACTTCCGCTGCTGCGGCCGCTTCCGGTCCAGCACGGCGACCTCCAACTGGTCGCCCGTCAGGCTCCGCTCGCCGCCGTTGTTGTCCCGCGAGAGGGAGGCGACGGCGAGCTTCAGCGCCTCACTCAGCGACATGTCGTCGCGGTGCCGCTGGTCCAGATACGTGCTGATCTGCTCGGCGTTGCCGCCGACCGCGACCGAGCCGTGCTCGTCCACGATCGAACCGTCGTGCGGCAGCCGGTAGATCTGGTCGTCCTCCGGCTCCGGACCGACCTCGGCGACGATCAGCTCGACCTCGTACGGCTTCTCGCCGTTGCTGGAGAAGATCGTGCCAAGCGTCTGCGCGTACACGTTCGCGAGGCCGCGTGCGGTGACGTCCTCCCGGTCGTAGGTGTAGCCCCGCAGATCCGCGTAACGGACGCCGCCGATCCGCAGATTCTCGAACTCGTTGTACTTGCCGACCGCCGCGAAGGCGATCCGGTCGTAGATCTCACTGACCTTGTGCAGCGCGCGCGAGGGATTCTCCGCGACGAACACGATGCCGTCGGCGTACTGCAACACGACCACGCTGCGCCCGCGCGCGATGCCCTTGCGGGCGTACTCGGCGCGGTCCGCCATGGCCTGCTGTGGTGAGACATAGAACGGCGTCGACACCGGCTATCCGTCCCTTCCTGTCTGTCCGTCAGGGCGTACGGGCCCCATGAGCATGTGGCTAGGAGACCGGGGCCTGCGGCCCGTTGGGCAGCTCCAGCCGGCCCTCGTGCACCGTGCGCGCGATCCCGGCGACCTCGTCGTCGGGCAGCCGCCGGAAGCCCTCGTCCGTGATGACGGTGACGATCGGGTAGATCCGCCGCGTCAGGTCGGGGCCGCCGGTGGCCGAGTCGTCGTCCGCCGCGTCGTACAGCGCCTGCACGACGGCCGTCGCGGCCTGCTGCTCCGTCAGGTCCTCGCGGTAGAGCTTCTTCAGGGAGCCGCGCGCGAAGACCGAACCCGAGCCGACGGCCGCGAAGCCCGGCTCCTCGGAACGCCCGCCCGTCACGTCGTAGCTGAAGATCCGGCCCTTGCCGCGGTTGACGTCGTACCCCGCGAACAGCGGGACGACCGCCAGCCCCTGCATGGCCATGCCGAGGTTGCTGCGGATCATCGTGGAGAGGCGGTTGGCCTTGCCCTCCAGGGAGAGCTGCGAGCCCTCGACCTTCTCGAAGTGCTCCAGCTCCAGCTGGAAGAGCTTCACCATCTCGACCGCGAGCCCGGCCGTGCCCGCGATGCCCACCGCCGAGTACTCGTCGGCGGGGAAGACCTTCTCGATGTCCCGCTGGGCGATGACGTTGCCCATCGTCGCCCGCCGGTCGCCGGCCAGCAGCACACCGCCGGGGAAGGCGGCGGCGACGATCGTCGTCCCGTGCGGTGCTTCCACGGCGCCCTCCACGCGCGGCAACGGCCGGTTACCGGGGAGCACTTCGGGAGCGTGCTCGGACAGGAAGTCCATGAACGAGGATGAACCAGGCGTCAGGAAGGCAGCTGGCAGACGCCCGTTGCTACGAGTGTTGGCTTCCACACGTTTCCTTCCACGTAGGCAATTGGCCCGTATCGACTGGCCGGGCCGGTCCTTGAACTGCCCCTGGGCCGCGGTGCGGCTGAAGCACATTACGCCACGGACCCTACCCTTCGGACTGGCGTGATCCACATGCTTCGGATCTTCCGTACGGAGCGGGACCCCGGGCCCCGCCCCGTACGCCGGACGGCCTGCGCGCGAGCGGTACTGCCCGCGGGCAGGCCGCCCGGCGAATTCCTCGGTCAGCCTCGCGGCTCACGTCCGTCCGTTCCGGCCCCGCGGCCGGGAGGGACGGTGGCGGAATTACTCCCCGCCCTTCTGCACGAAGGAGCGGACGAAGTCCTCTGCGTTGGACTCGAGTACGTCATCGATTTCGTCGAGCACGGAATCCACGTCGTCCGAGAGAGCCTCCTGGCGTTCCTTGAGGTCCTCGGACGACTGGGTTTCTTCGACCTGTTCCTCGGTCTCCTCGGTCTGGCGCGTCGCCTTCTGCTGACCGCCGCCGGTGTCCTTGGTCGCCATTTCCCTCACCCCGCTCGGTTCGGTGTACGCGAGACGTGCAAGATCAGACCCTACAAGCAGGGACCGACTTCGGCTCCGTACTTTCCGGTACTTCCCTGCACCTGCTTCAACGTCCGGAAGCCATAGCGATGATTCCCCCGCGGGGGACGCGATAGCCCCCGATCCGGCCCCGGATCGGTACCGCCCGGTGCGCGCGCTGCCCCTCAGTGGCCGGAAAGCACCCGCACCAGTTCCTCGGCCGTGCGACAGCGGTCCAGCAGCGCCTTGACGTGGTCCCTGGTGCCCCGCAGCGGCTCCAGGGTGGGCACGCGCTGGAGGGAGTCGCGGCCCGGCAGGTCGAAGATCACCGAGTCCCAGCTCGCGGCGGCGACGTCGTCCGCGTACTGCTCCAGGCAGCGGCCGCGGAAGTACGCCCTGGTGTCCTCCGGCGGCTTGCCCACGGCCCGGCGGACGTCCTCCTCGGACAGCAGCCGCTGGATCTTCCCGCGCTCGGCCAGCCGGTTGTAGAGCCCCTTGTCGCGGCGTACGTCCGCGTACTGGAGGTCGACCAAGTGCAGCCGCGGCGCGTCCCATTCGAGGCCGTCCCGGCGCCGGTAGCCCTCCATCAGCTCCCGCTTGGCGACCCAGTCCAGCTCCCCGGAGAGGCTCATCGGGTCGGTCTCCAGGCGCGTGAGGACGTCTTCCCAGCGGGTGAGGACGTCCTGGGTCTGGGCGTCCGCGTCCGCGCCCCAGCGCTCCTCGACGTACTTCCTGGCCAGCTCGCAGTACTCCATCTGCAACTGGACAGCGGTGAGTGTCCGCCCGCTGCGCAGCGTGATCAGCCGGCCGAGCCCCGGGTCGTGCGAGACCTGGTGGAGGGTGCGTACGGGCTGGTCGACGGCGAGATCGACGGCGATGAAGCCGTCCTCGATCATCGACAGGACCAGCGCGGTGGTGCCCAGCTTGAGATAGGTGGACACTTCGGAGAGGTTCGCGTCACCGATGATGACGTGCAGGCGCCGGTACTTCTCCGCGTCGGCGTGCGGCTCGTCGCGGGTGTTGATGATCGGGCGCTTGAGCGTCGTCTCCAGGCCCACCTCGACCTCGAAGTAATCGGCCCGCTGGCTCAGCTGGAAGCCGTGCTCGCTGCCGTCCTGCCCGAGCCCGACCCGGCCGGCGCCGCAGACGACCTGCCGGGAGACGAAGAACGGCGTCAGGTGCCGCACGATGTCCGAGAAGGCGGTCTCCCGCTTCATCAGGTAGTTCTCGTGCGTCCCGTACGAGGCGCCCTTGTTGTCGGTGTTGTTCTTGTAGAGGTGGATCGGCTGGGTACCGGGAACCTCGGCGGCCCGCTCCGCGGCCTCCGCCATGATCCGCTCGCCCGCCTTGTCCCACAGCACCGCGTCCATCGGGTTGGTGACCTCGGGGGCGCTGTACTCGGGGTGCGCGTGGTCGACGTAGAGCCGGGCGCCGTTGGTGAGGATGACGTTGGCCAGGCCGATGTCCTCGTCCGTGAGCTGGCTGGCGTCGGCGGCCTCGCGCGCGAGGTCGAAGCCGCGGGCGTCCCGCAGCGGGTTCTCCTCCTCGAAGTCCCAGCGGGCGCGGCGCGCCCGGTGCATCGCCGCCGCGTACGCGTTGACGACCTGGGACGAGGTGAGCATGGCGTTGGCGCCCGGATGTCCCGGCACGGAGATCCCGTACTCGGTCTCGATGCCCATTACTCGCCGTACGGTCATGCGGCCCTCCTTGCCCGGCGGCGGCCCGCGGCCGGGTCACCGCTCAAGTCCCGCCGCACGACCGGCCCGCTTCCGCTGCGTTCCCCGCCGCCCGCGGCCGGGGCCGCGGAGGTGGGGAGCTTCCCGGTACAGAGCCTAAATCGCGCGAGCGGACGTGTGGAGATCACTCGGCGGACTTCTCGGACTCGTCCTCGGACTGCTCTCGGACGTCACTCGGACTGCTAAACAGTCCGGCTGCGGATCCCGGCGGCCCGCTCGCGGCGGATCCGCCGGCTCCGCAGCCGGACGGTGACTGCTCTACAGGTACTGGCCGGTGTTGGCCACCGTGTCGATGGACCGGCCGGTGTCCGCGCCCTGCTTCCCGGTGACGAGGGTGCGGATGTAGACGATCCGCTCGCCCTTCTTGCCGGAGATGCGGGCCCAGTCGTCGGGGTTGGTGGTGTTGGGCAGGTCCTCGTTCTCCTTGAACTCGTCGACGCAGGCGGCGAGAAGGTGGGAGACGCGCAGGCCCCGCTGGTTCTGGTCGAGGAAGGCCTTGATCGCCATCTTCTTGGCCCGGCCCACGATGTTCTCGATCATGGCACCGGAGTTGAAGTCCTTGAAGTAGAGCACTTCCTTGTCACCGTTGGCGTAGGTGACCTCGAGGAAGCGGTTCTCCTCCGACTCCGCGTACATCTGCTCCACGACGGACTGGATCATCGCGTCCACCGCGGCGTCCCTGCTGTCGCCGTGCTCGCTCAGATCGTCCACGTGCAGCGGGAGGTTGGGCGTCAGGTACTTCGAGAAGATGTCCTTCGCGGCCTCGGCGTCCGGACGCTCGATCTTGATCTTCACGTCGAGACGGCCGGGGCGGAGGATCGCCGGGTCGATCATGTCCTCGCGGTTCGAGGCACCGATGACGATGACGTTCTCCAGGCCCTCGACACCGTCGATCTCGGAGAGCAGCTGCGGAACGATGGTGTTCTCCACGTCCGAGCTGACGCCGCTGCCGCGGGTGCGGAAGAGCGAGTCCATCTCGTCGAAGAAGACGATGACGGGGGTGCCTTCGCTCGCCTTCTCCCGGGCGCGCTGGAAGACGAGGCGGATGTGCCGCTCCGTCTCGCCGACGTACTTGTTGAGGAGCTCCGGGCCCTTGATGTTGAGGAAGTAGCTCTTCCCCTGGGGCTTGCCCGTCACCTCGGCGACCTTCTTGGCCAGCGAGTTGGCGACGGCCTTCGCGATCAGCGTCTTGCCGCAGCCGGGCGGGCCGTAGAGCAGAACGCCCTTGGGCGGGCGCAGTTCGTGCTCCTTGAACAGGTCGGGGTAGAGATAAGGGAGTTCGACCGCGTCCCGGATGAGCTCGATCTGGCCGCCGAGTCCACCGATCTTGGTGTAGTCGATGTCCGGGACCTCTTCGAGGACGAGTTCCTCGACCTCGCTCTTGGGCACCACCTCGTAGACATAGCCGGAGCGCGGCTCCAGCAGGAGCGCGTCGCCCGCGCGGATGGTGGTGTCGAGCAGCGGCTCCGCGAGCCGTACGACCCGCTCCTCGTCGGTGTGCCCGACGACGAGGGCGCGCTCGCCGTCCTCGAGGATCTCCTTGAGCGTGACGATGTCGCCGGCGCGCTCGAACTCCATGGCCTCGACCACGTTGAGCGCTTCGTTGAGCATGAGCTCCTGGCCGCGCCTGAGCTCTTCGAGTTCGACGCTTGGACTGACGTTCACCCGCAGTTTGCGTCCGCCGGTGAAGATGTCGGCCGTACCGTCCTCGTTCGCCTGCAGAAAGACACCGAAACCCGCCGGTGGCTGTGCCAGCCGGTCGACCTCCTCCTTGAGGGCCACGATCTGATCGCGCGCCTCACGGAGCGTGTTGGAGAGCCGCTCGTTCTGAGCGGTCACGCCGGCCAGGTTGGTCTGCAGCTCGACGATCCGCTCCTCAAGAATCCGAGTATGGCGCGGAGAGTCAGCGAGCTTGCGGCGCAGGACGGCGATTTCCTGCTCTAGATACGCGACCTGAGCGGACGGGTCATCGGAACCTCGACCGGCCCGGGTGCCGCGGTTGATGTCGTCGTCGTGGGCTGCCACGGTCCTCACCTCCTCCAGGGGGAGCTGGACGCTTCCTGACCCTACCTGGGCCGGTGCGGGTTGAAACCCCTAGATCACAAAGACGTGTCGGGGTGTGTCCGATCTTCACCCTTGCGCACTCCCTCACGCCTGGGGAATACCCACCCATCAACATCGGAAAGCCGCCGGTTGTATGGTCAGGAAGGTCAACACCCTTCGTGGGTGGCACTATTCCGATATCGAGCGCAGGAACGGCAGGCACAAGGATGAGCACCGGCAGCACCGGCGATGAGGCTCTCGAGGTCTGGATCGACCAGGACCTGTGCACGGGCGACGGCATCTGCGCGCAGTACGCACCCGAGGTCTTCGAGCTGGACATCGACGGGCTGGCGTACGTCAAGAGTGCCGATGACGAACTCCTGCAGACCGAGGGCGCGACGACCCCGGTTCCGCTTCCGCTGCTGAACGACGTGGTGGATTCGGCCAAGGAGTGCCCGGGCGACTGCATTCACGTGCGCCGGGCTTCCGACCGCGTAGAGGTCTACGGTCCCGACGCCGAGTGACGACCGTGGGCGCCGGGGTCTCCCCCGGCGCCCACGGAGGGCGGCGTTTTTCCCAACGGCCGCCGTATGACGCTGTGTAGCGCGTCAGATGCTCTGCGCACTCCCCGCGACAGGAGCGGGGATCAGCTCGAACTGACCGTTCTTCCACTCCCACTTCACGTCACGCTGCCGGTCCGGGCAGCAGCGCGGGACCTCGGACGAGGAGTAGCCGAGCAGCGTCGCGGAGACGGTCCCCTCGCTGACGCGGAAGTCCTTCACCTGCATCCGCTCGTCGGCCGGGACGAGCGTGGTGACGACCTTCGGGGCCTTGCCCGGGTCGTCGGTCGGGGCGAGCACGAAGATGCCGTGCGGCGGGCTGCCGGTCTCCGAGTCGCAGCGGGCGACGGCGACGGTCTCGCTGCGGCCGTCATGGTCGAAGTCGGTGGCGGCCTGGTCGACGACGTCGACCGGAGCCCCCGGCTTCCCGCAGTCGAGCGGGTAGTTCGCCTCCGTGGCGTTGGGCGCGGAGCCCACGGAGGCGGTGGTGAGGCTGGTGGAATGCGCCGGTTCGGCGGCGGGCTGGACGAAGGCGGTGGCCCCGACGACGGCGGCGAGAGCCGTGGCGGTGGCGACCCAGTGCACGGTGCGGGTACGGGTGTGTGGCAGTTCCGTCACGCCTGGTGACTCCTGTGAGAAATATGCTGCGGGGGATTCCGAGCATCGTGCCATACGTCACACGTCCGCGGAACGGCGGGGGTGCCTTCGCTCACCGGCCTTCCGTACCCAACACAGCGGCCCCGCGGGCGAGTTGGTGACTCGCCCGCGGGGCCGCTCGAGGGTTCCGGTCCTGGCCGGCGGTTACTTCTTGGCGCCCGAGGTGCTGCCCGGGCCCGTGTAGTCCTCGCCGTACGCGCCCTTGGAGGGACGGCGGCGGCGGAGCGGGGGCTCCACGCCGTCGGCGAGACGGCGTGCGGTCAGCAGGAAGCCGGTGTGGCCGATCATGCGGTGGTCGGGGCGTACGGCGAGGCCCTCGACGTGCCAGTTGCGGACCATGGTCTCCCAGGCCTGCGGCTCGTTGAAGGTGCCGTGCTCGCGGATCGTCTCGACCATGCGCGCCATCTGCGTGGTGGTCGCGACGTAGCAGCAGACGATGCCGCCGGGGACCAGCGCCTTGGAGACGGCGTCGAGGCACTCCCAGGGGGCGAGCATGTCGAGGATGACGCGGTCGACCTCGGTGTCGCTCAGGTTGTCCTGGAGGTCTCCGACGGTGAGGGTCCACGCGGGGTGGGGACCGCCGAAGTACCGCTGGACGTTCTGCTCGGCGATCTCGGCGAAGTCGCTGCGGCGTTCGTAGCTGTGCAGCATGCCGTCGTCACCGATGGCGCGCAGCAGGAAGGTGCTCAGCGAGCCGGATCCGACACCCGCCTCGACGACGCGCGCGCCGGGGAAGATGTCGGCCATGGCGAGCACTTGGCCGGCGTCCTTGGGGTAGACGACCGCGGCTCCGCGGGGCATGGACAGGACGTAGTCGGGGAGCAGGGGGCGCAGCGCCAGGTAGGCGACGTTTCCGGTCGTACGGACGACACTGCCCTCAGGGGCGCCGATCAGTTCGTCGTGCGGGAAGGCACCCTTGTGGGTGTGGAAGCTCTTCCCGGCTTCGAGCGTGATCGTGTAGTGGCGTCCCTTGGGATCGGTGAGCTGGACCTGGTCCCCGACCTTGAAGGGCCCGCGACGGCGGGCGGCACCGGTCGGTTCGGACATACGCACAGACTAACGGTTGTGACCGGGGCTCTTTCCCATGGCCGCGACGAAGGCCCGCTCGACGTCCCCGGTGGCCAGTACTCCGTAGATCGCGCCGGTGTCCTCGACGACCAGGTACTCGGTGGCCGGAGTGGCCCGCAGATGGTCCAGCAGCTCCTCGCCGGCGAGCTCGGCGGGGACCCGCATCCCGTCCTTCAGGTCCTGCGCGAGCGTGCTCACCGCGACCCAGGGGCGGCGGTGTTCGGGGACGCCGACGATCGCGGCCTCGCGGACCAGCGACAGCGGTTCGCCCAGGCCGTCGACGACGACGAGGGCGCGGGCGCCCGCGTCGTTGGCCCGGCGCAGCGCCTCGGAGAGCGGGGTGTCCGTGCGTACCGGCACGGCGCGGCGGGTGAGGGCGCGGGCGCGCAGCTCGGGCAGGTGCTCCCGCAGCCGCGCCATGCGCAGGCTGTTCCCCGCGCCGGTCCAGATGATCGCGGCGAGGATCGCGGCGAGCAGCGCGTCGGTGAGGGTGTCGACGCCGCTGAGGCCGTCCTCGGTGAGGCCGGTGGCGTGCGTGGTCAGCGGGAGCCCGACCAGGACGACGAGGGCCAGCGCGCGGCCCGTCCAGGCGGCGAAGACGGTGCCGGTCATCGGCCGGCCGCTGAGCTTCCAGACCAGGGCGCGCAGCATCCGCCCGCCGTCGAGCGGGAGTCCGGGCAGCAGGTTGAAGACGGCGACGATCAGGTTGGAGACCATCAGGCCCGCGAGCAGCACGCCCGGGACGGTGCCGGGCTCGACGGCCTGCATGCCCGCGTAGAAGATCCCGGCGAGGACGAGGGAGAGCAGCGGGCCGACGAAGGCGAGGACGAACTCGCGTCCCGGCGTCTCGCTCTCCTTCTCGATCTCGGAGACGCCGCCGAAGAACTGCAGCTGGATCCGCCGGACCGGGAGCCGGAAGCGGAGCGCGGCGACGGTGTGCGCCAGTTCGTGGATGAGGACGGAGGCGTAGAAGGCGACGGCGAAGAAGAGCGCGATCAGGTACCGGGTGAAGCCGAGGTGCGGCAGCACGCGGTCGAGCTGGCCGCCGAAGACCCAGGTGATCAGCGCCGCGACGAGGAACCAGCTCGGCGCGACGTACACGGGCACGCCGAAGGGGCGGCCCATGAGGATGCCGCCGCCCGCTGGGCGGGTCCGCCGGTCCTCGGCGGGGGTGGGCGCGGGCTTGGGGGGCGGGTGCTCGTCCGGGGCGCCGGTGGGCTCGGGGGCTTCGGCGGGGGTGTTCCCGGGCTCCGTGGGCTTGGTGAGCTCGGGGGGCTTGGTGGGCTCGGGTGCCTCGTCGGCGGCGTCGTCGCCCGCGTTCCCCCCGTCCGGCTTCGGCTCGGCCTCGGCGGACGGGGTCTCCTCGTCCGGCGTCGCGTCGCGGGGGCCGGACGGGGCGGTGTCGTCGGTGCCGTCGGGCTCGTGCGCGCCGGTGGCCTCGGCGGCCTCGGGGCGCTCGTGTCCCCGGCGGCGCTCGCCGTCCTCGCGGACGCCGTCGCCGCGGGCGCCGGACGGAGCTGCTCCGTCCGTGCGCTGGTTGCCGCCGTTGTCCGTGTCCTCCACGGGTTCCCCTCTGCTGCTGCCTCGCACCCCGCGCTGCGCGGTTGCCCATGATCATGCAGGACGGGGCTGTATGCAGTCGATGGTATGCGCCACTTGTCAGTGGCGGCCCGTAGGGTCGTACCCCATGAGAACCCGTGCCGCATCGCCGCCCAGCTCGCTGTCGCCGTCCCGCGCGGGCGACTTCATGCAGTGCCCGCTGCTGTACCGGTTCCGGGTGATCGACAAGCTGCCGGAGCGCCCGTCCTCCGCCGCCACCCGCGGCACGGTCGTGCACGCGGTGCTGGAGCGGCTGTTCGACGCCCCCGCCGAGCAGCGGGACGCGCCGCTCGCGCGCTCGCTGGTGCCCGGCGAGTGGGAGCGGCTGCTGGCCAAACGGCCCGAGCTGGCCGAGCTGTTCGCGGACGACACCGAGGACGGCGCGGAGCTGGCCCGCTGGCTCTCCGAGGCGGAGCAACTGGTCGAGCGCTGGTTCACGTTGGAGGATCCGGCGCGTCTGGAGCCCGCCGAGCGCGAGCTGTTCGTGGAGGCGAAGCTCGATTCGGGGCTGCGGCTGCGCGGGGTGATCGACCGCGTCGACATCGCGCCGACGGGCGAGGTCCGGATCGTCGACTACAAGACGGGCAAGGCGCCGCGTCCGGAGTTCCGGGACGGCCCGCTGTTCCAGATGAAGTTCTACGCGCTGGTGCTGTGGCGGCTGCGCGGGGTGGTGCCCCGGCGGCTCCAGCTGGTCTTCCTCGGCAGCGGCGACGTCCTGACGTACGACCCGGACGAGAGCGATCTGCGGGGCGTGGAGCGGAAGCTGCTGGCGCTGTGGGACGCGATCTCGCGGGCGACGGAGACGGGCGACTGGCGTCCGAAGCCGAGCAAGCTGTGCGACTGGTGCGATCACCAGGCGCACTGCCCCGAGTTCGGCGGCACTCCCCCGCCGTACCCGCTGATGATCCAGCCGCGCCTGCCGGAGCCCCGCTCCGAATGACGGGGGCGCCGCGCTCCGAATGACGGGGGCGCCGCGCTCCGGGTGAGGCACGGTCCGGCGTCGCCGGGGCGGGGCCGCGCCGGGGTGGCGGCTGGGCGAGAATGAGGGCGCACCTGCTGTCTGCCGTCCCTGGAGGGAATTTACGTGGCTGTCCGCGTTCTGCTGGTCGACGACCAGCCGCTGTTGCGCACCGGCTTCCGCATGATCCTGGAGGCGGAGTCGGACATCGCCGTCGTCGGTGAGGCGGGGGACGGCCTCCAGGCCCTGGACCAGGTGCGGGCCCTCCAGCCCGACGTGGTGCTGATGGACATCCGGATGCCGCGCATGGACGGCGTCGAGGCGACCCGCCGGATCACCGGCCCCGCGAAGGACGGCCCGGCGAAGGTCCTCGTCCTGACGACCTTCGACCTCGACGAGTACGTGGTCGAGGCGCTGCGGGCCGGGGCGAGCGGCTTCCTGCTGAAGGACGCGCCCGCCGGGGAACTGGTGCAGGCGATCCGGGTGGTGGCCGAGGGCGAGGCGATGCTGGCCCCGAGCATCACCCGGCGGCTGCTGGACAAGTACGCGGGGAAGCTGCCCTCGGGCGAGGAGCCGGCGCCGAACACGCTGCACCAGCTCACGGAGCGCGAGGTCGAGGTGCTGAAGCTGGTGGCGCGCGGCCTGTCGAACGCGGAGATCGCCGCGGATCTGTTCGTCAGCGAGACGACGGTCAAGACGCACGTCGGCCATGTGCTGACGAAGCTGGGCCTGCGGGACCGCGTGCAGGCCGCGGTGTACGCCTACGAGAGCGGACTGGTGCACCCGGGCGCCTCGCAGTAGCGCCCCGCGGGTTCCCCGCGCCCGGAGGGACGCGGGGAACCGCGCGGCGGGTCAGCCCTTCGCGCCCCGGGCCAGTTCCCAGAGCTGGAGGCCCGAGGAGGAGTTGAGGACCCACTCGACGCCGGTGATGTCGTCGCCGGCGGCGACGTACTGCTTGCCCTGCCACAGCGGGAGCACCGGCACCTCCTCGGCGACGATGTCCTGCACGCGCCCGAACTGGCCGGTGGTGGAGGTGCGTTCGGCCTCGCGGCGGGTCTGCGGGATCAGCTTGTGGCGGATCTCGGTGTTGGTGTACGAGCTGTTGAGGAAGTTGTTCTTCTCGAAGAACGGGGCGATGTAGTTGTCCGGGTCGGGGAAGTCCGGGAACCAGCCGTAGCTGTAGACCTGGTACTCGCCCTCCTGGGCCGCGGGACGGTACTTGTCCCAGGGCACGCCCTTGACCTCGACGTCGAACAGC
Organism: Streptomyces sp. HNM0574; assembly: GCF_012726235.1. Taxonomy (GTDB): domain Bacteria; phylum Actinomycetota; class Actinomycetes; order Streptomycetales; family Streptomycetaceae; genus Streptomyces. The sequence goes on along the minus strand of NZ_JAASAH010000001.1, from coordinate 683,570 downwards.
CCGCTGGAGTTGAGCTGCTTCTTCAGCGTCGCGAACTCCTTGGCGGTGGCCTCGCCGTAGTGGTCGGTGGTGTAGTGCATCGTCAGCTTGACCGGGGTGTTGATGCCGGCCTTGCGGAGGATGTCGCGGGCCGCCTTGGCGTCGGGCTCGCCGTACTCGTTGAAGAACGAGTTGCGGTGGCCGGTGAGGCCGCCGGGGACGAGGGAGTACAGCGGCTCCGAGGTGCGCGCGTAGGCGTCGCGGACGAGCTCCTGGCGGTCGATGAGCTGCGCCATGGCCTGGCGTACGGCCTTGCGTCCGGCGGTGCCGTCCTCGGTGTTGAAGACCAGGTAGCGGATCTCCTGGCCGGGCTGCTCGACGAGCTCGATGTCGTCCTCCCGGTTGTTCTCCAGCTTGGAGATCTGGCCGGGCGAGATGGTGCGGTTCATCAGGTCGATGTCGCCGGAGGTGAGCGCCTTCTCCATGTCGCCCGAGCTCGGGTAGAAGCGCATCTCGATCTTCTGGTTCCGTACCTTCAGCCCGCCCTTGTAGTCCGGGTTGCGGGTGAAGACGGCCTTCTTGTCGTCGCCGTCGAAGTCGCCGAGCGTGTACGGGCCGGAGCCGGTGACCTTGAAGCCCTTGACGAAGTCGTCGATCGGGTAGGTCTCGCTGTCGACGATGGAGGCGGCCGGGGTGGCGAGCTTGTACGGGAAGGTGGCGTCCGGCTTCTTGAGGTGGAAGACGACCTCGGTGTCGCTGGTGGCCTCGACCTTGTCGACGTCGCTCAGCAGGGTCGCCGGGCCGTTGTCGAAGTTGATGCCGAGGACGCGCTTGACGGAGAACTCCACGTCCTTGGCGTCGAGTCGGTGCCCGTTGGAGAACTGCAGTCCGTCCCGGATGGTGCAGCGGTACTGCTCGTTCTGCTGGTCGGTGAACCCGCAGCGCTCGGCGGCGTCGGGCACCGGCTCGGTGCCGGAGCGGGGCATGCGCAGCAGCGTCTGGAAGGTGTTGCGCATGACGTTCCAGGCGCTGACGTCGTAGGAGGCCGCCGGGTCGAAGGGGGCGGGAGTGTCCTTGGTGACCGCGAAGTGGTCGGTGGTGCCGACCGCGATGGTGCTGCCTTCTCCGTCCTCGGCGCCGGAGCCCGAGCCGCAGGCGGCGAGCGTGGGGACGAGCAGCCCGGCGAGCGCGGGCAGCACCAGAGTCTTGCGGTTCATCGTCGGTTGTCTCCCTCGTCCGGCCGGGGGTTGCTGCGGGGTTCTGCGCGGAGTTCCGGGGGTACTTCCGCGGGTGATTGCGGTAGGAAATGGCCGGGATGCAGACGTTAGTACTTCGGGGACCGCAATCCGGAACACGGAGGTGGCAACAAGCCGCCCCATACCGATTGTCGTGGACCGGCGTCCGGCATCCGGACACGCGTACGTACCCGTTCTTCCACGCATCAATGCGGACACAAGGTGACGGTCCCACGCGCCGGAAACCCCCTCCCACCACAGCTTTCGGCATCCGTCGAGGTCCGGATGCGTGAGAAAGCTCACCTTTCGAGCAGGGCCTCAACTGGCCGTGAATCCCTCCGCCTTGAGGAATGTTCAGGTAACGGAGAATGCACGGTCAATTGCTGAGGGTCTTCCCTCGCTTTTTCTCCACCGGGCATTCGGGGCCGGGAATCCCCGCATTACCCGGCCCGTTGACCGACCGCGTCCCGGATCAGCCCGTGACGGCCACCGCGGAGCGCAGAAAACCCAGGTCGACCTGTTCCAGGGACTCCACGACCGTGCGCCCCGGCGCCGCGTCGATCGGCGCCACCGAGGGCACCGCCACGACCCGGCAGCCCGCCGCCTCGGCGCTCGCCACGCCCGTCACGGTGTCCTCCAGCACGGCGCAGCGCGCCGGGTCGACGCCGAGCCTGGACGCGGCCAGGAGGTACGGGTCCGGGTGCGGCTTCGTCCGCTCCAGCTCGTCACCGGCGACGGTCAGCCGGAAGTGCTCGGCGCCGATCGAGGTGAGCATCTGGTCGACGACGGCGCGGTGCGAGGCGGAGACGAGCGCGGCCGGCACGCCCCGCGCGGAGAGTTCGGCGAGCAGCCGCCCCGCGCCCGGCATCAACGGGACGCCCCTGCGCAGCCGTTCGATGAACTTCTCGTTCAGCAGCGCGGACAACTCCTCCAGCGCGATGTCCGCCCCCGTGGCCTCGATCAGGAACCCGGCGCTCCGGGACATCGGCCCGCCGACGACGATCTGCCGCCACTCGTCGCGCAGTACGTGACCCAGCGCGGCGAACGCCTCGACCTCCGCGTCCCACCAGAAGCCCTCCGTGTCCACGAGGGTCCCGTCCATGTCGAGCAGTACGGCCTGCAGTGACGGGCCCTCGGCGGTCAGTGTGCCGAGCGTCTGGATGGAACTGGTCATCCGCGTACACCTCCAGGAGAAGAAGAGAACCGGCCGCCCCTCCCCCGCGGGAACTCCCGCGGGAGGGGGACGGCCGGCTCTTCACCGGACCGGTCAGTGTACGACGGCGCGGTCGGGACGGAGGTCAGGACCGGACGACGGCCCGGCCTTCACCGGGGCCGCCGTCGGTCCGTACCCGCGTCAGCGGGCGTTGAAGTACTTCGCCTCCGGGTGGTGGATGACGATGGCGTCGGTGGACTGCTCGGGGTGGAGCTGGAACTCCTCCGAGAGTTCGACGCCGATCCGCTCCGGCTCCAGCAGGCGGGCGATCTTCGCCCGGTCCTCCAGGTTGGGGCAGGCGCCGTAGCCGAGGGAGAAGCGGGCGCCCCGGTACTTGAGCGCGAACATGTCGGCGATGTCGTCCGGGTCCTCGCCCCCGACGCCCAGTTCGCCGCGGACGCGCGCGTGCCAGTACTCCGCCAGTGCCTCGGCCAGCTGCACCGAGACGCCGTGCAGCTCCATGTAGTCGCGGTAGTTGTTGTTCGCGAACAGCTCGGCCGCGGCCACGTCCACCTTGGAGCCGATGGTGACCACCTGGAGGCCTACGACGTCGGTCTCCCCGCTGTCCTCCGGACGGAAGAAGTCCGCCAGGCACAGCCGACGGCCGCGCCGCTGCCGGGGGAAGGTGAAGCGGGTCAGCTCGCTGCCGTCCTCACCCAGCAGGATGAGGTCGTCGCCCTTCGAGACGCACCGGTAGTAGCCGTAGATGACCGCGGACTCCAGGAGGTTCTTGGCCTGGAGCTCGTCGAGCCAGCCGCGCAGCCGCGGCCGCCCCTCGTTCTCCACCAGCTCGTCGTAGCTGGGGCCGTCGCCCTTGCGGGACTCCTTCAGGCCCCACTGGCCCTTGAAGAGCGCGCCCTCGTCGATCCAGGAGGCGTAGTCCTTGAGGCCGATGCCCTTGACGACGCGGCTGCCCCAGAACGGCGGTTCGGGCACCGGGTTGTCGACGGCGACGTCCGAGCGGACCGAGCCGTCGTTGACCTCCGGCTCCTCGATCTCGATGTCCCGCTTGGGCACCCTGCGCTGCTTCAGCGGCGGCAGCTCGACGCCGGGGACGCCGCGCTTGACGCCCATCAGCGCGTCCATCAGGCGCAGGCCCTCGAACGCGTCCTTGGCGTACCGGACTTCGCCCTCGTAGATCTCGTGCAGATCCTGCTCGACGTAGGCCCGGGTGAGGGCCGCGCCGCCGAGGATGACGGGGAAGTCCCCGGCCATCTTGCGGGCGTTCAGCTCCTCCAGGTTCTCCTTCATGATCACGGTGGACTTCACCAGGAGCCCGGACATCCCGATGATGTCCGCCTTGTGCTCCTCGGCGGCCTCCAGGATCGCGGAGACGGGCTGCTTGATGCCCAGGTTGACCACGTTGTAGCCGTTGTTGGAGAGGATGATGTCGACGAGGTTCTTGCCGATGTCGTGCACGTCGCCGCGCACGGTGGCCAGGACGATGGTGCCCTTGCCGTCCTCGTCCTCGTTCTTCTCCATGTGCGGCTCCAGGTAGGCCACCGCGGTCTTCATGACCTCGGCGGACTGGAGCACGAACGGCAGCTGCATCTGGCCGGAGCCGAAGAGCTCACCGACGACCTTCATGCCCTCCAGCAGCGTGTCGTTGACGATGTCGAGCGCGGGACGCTCCTCCATCGCCGCGTCGAGGTCGGCCTCCAGGCCGTTCTTCTCGCCGTCGATGATCCGGCGCTGGAGACGCTCCTCCAGCGGCAGCGCGGCGAGTTCCTCGGCCTTGCCCGCCTTCATCGACTTCATGTCGACGCCCTCGAAGAGGGTCAGCAGCTTCTGCAGCGGGTCGTAGTCGTCGGTGCGCCGGTCGTAGATGAGGTCCAGTGCCGTCTGGACCTGCTCCTCCTCCAGGCGCGCGATCGGCAGGATCTTGCTGGCGTGCACGATCGCCGAGTCGAGGCCGGCCTTGACGCACTCGTCGAGGAAGACGGAGTTGAGCACGACGCGGGCGGCCGGGTTGAGACCGAAGGAGATGTTCGACAGGCCGAGCGTCGTCTGGACGTTCGGGCGCCGCTTCTTCAACTCCCGGATGGCCTCGATGGTGTTGACGCCGTCCTTGCGGGACTCCTCCTGACCGGTGCAGATGGTGAAGGTCAGGGTGTCGATGAGGATGTCCGACTCGCGGATGCCGTAGTTCGACGTCAGGTCGTCGATGATCCGCTCGGCGATTTCGACCTTGTTCTCGGCCGTACGGGCCTGGCCCTCCTCGTCGATGGTCAGCGCCATCAGGGCGGCGCCGTGCTCGCCCGCGAGCGTGGCGACGCGCGCGAAGCGGGACTCGGGGCCCGCACCGTCCTCGTAGTTCACGGAGTTGATGACGGCACGGCCGCCCAGGCACTCCAGGCCCGCCTGGATGACGTCGACCTCGGTGGAGTCCAGCACGATCGGCAGCGTCGCCGCGGTGGCGAACCGGCTCGCCAGCTCCTTCATGTCGGCGACGCCGTCCCGGCCCACGTAGTCCACGCACAGGTCGAGCATGTGCGCGCCCTCGCGGATCTGGTCGCGGGCCATCTCGACGCAGTCGTCCCAGCGGCCTTCCAGCATGGCCTCGCGGAACTTCTTGGAGCCGTTGGCGTTCGTCCGCTCGCCGATCGCCATGTGCGAGTTGTCCTGCCGGAACGGCACCGTCTGGTACAGCGAGGCGGCGCCGGGCTCGGGCTGCGGGGTGCGCTCGGACGGCTGGGTGCCGCGCACCCGCTCGACCAGCTGGCGCAGGTGCTCGGGCGTGGTGCCGCAGCAGCCGCCGACGAGGGAGAGGCCGTAGTCGCGGACGAACGTCTCGTGCGCGTCGGCGAGTTCGGCCGGGGTGAGGGGGTAGTGCGCGCCGTCCTTGCCGAGGACGGGCAGACCGGCGTTGGGCATGCAGGAGATCGGGATGCGCGAGTGCTGCGCGAGGTAGCGCAGGTGCTCGCTCATCTCGGCCGGGCCGGTGGCGCAGTTGAGGCCGATCATGTCGATGCCGAGCGGCTCCAGCGCGGTGAGGGCCGCGCCGATCTCGGAGCCCAGCAGCATGGTGCCGGTGGTCTCGACCGTGACGGAGCAGATCAGCGGCAGGTTGGAGCCGATCGCCTCCTGCGCGCGACGGGCGCCGATCAGCGCCGCCTTGGTCTGCAGCAGGTCCTGGGTGGTCTCGACGAGCAGCGCGTCGGCGCCGCCCGCGATCATCCCCTCGGCGTTGATCTGGTACGCGTCCCGCAGCGTCGTGTACGGGGCGTGGCCCAGGGTGGGCAGCTTCGTGCCCGGGCCCATGGAGCCGAGCACCCAGCGCTGGCGGCCGTCCTTGGCCTGGTACTCGTCGGCGACGCCGCGGGCGATGGCGACGCCGGACTCGGAGAGTTCGTAGTTGCGGTGGGTGATGTCGTACTCGTTCAGCGCCGCGAAGTTGGCGCCGAAGGTGTTGGTCTCGACGCAGTCCACGCCGGCGTCGAAGAACTCGGCGTGGACGTTGCGGATGATGTCCGGACGCGTGAGGTTGAGAATCTCGTTGCAGCCCTCAAGCTGCTCAAAGTCGTCGAGGCTCGGGTCCTGCGCCTGAATCATCGTGCCCATGGCGCCGTCGGCGACGACCACGCGCTCGGCGAGGGCCGCCCTGAGGGCGTCGGCACGGGGAAACTTGGCTGAGGACGTACTGCTCGGCGAGGCCATGAAGGTAGCTCCCTAAGGGTGCGACGACTGTCGGCTATGTGCTGTCCAGCGGTCCAGTGGGACAGCGCACCCGATCAGGGTATCTGGCGGGCACAAGAGTGCGGGTGGACATTCCGCCTGCCGGACGCCCGGAGCGGCCTCCCGGCTACCGTCGCGTCGGCATCACGAGATAACGTTCGACATTGTCGAACCGCGACCGTAAAGGTCCCGCACGTTCTGTAAGTTCTGCGGGTTCCATAACGTTCCACCACTTCACCGCGTGCGCCGCGGCGTACCGCCCCGGTGAAGAGCAAGGCCAGGGAGGCGCCTGAATGGCCCGGACCATCCAGTCACTGGAGCGCGCGGCCGCCGTGCTGCGGCTGCTGGCGGGCGGTGAGCGACGGCTCGGCCTCTCCGACATCGCCTCGGCTCTGGAGCTCCCCAAGGGTACGGCGCACGGCCTGCTCCGCACCCTCCAGCAGGAGGGCTTCGTCGAGCAGGACCAGGCGACGGGCAAGTACCAGCTGGGCGCCGAGCTGCTGCGCCTGGGCACCAGCTATCTGGACGTGCACGAGCTGCGCGCACGGGCCCTGGTGTGGGCGGACGACCTGGCGCGCTCCCGCGGGGAGAGCGTCTACCTGGGCGTGCTGCACCAGCAGGGCGTGCTGATCGTGCACCACGTCTTCCGCCCCGACGACAGCCGGCAGGTGCTGGAGGTCGGCGCGATGCAGCCGCTGCACAGCACCGCGCTGGGCAAGGTGCTGTGCTCCTACGACCCGGTGGCCCACAGCGAGGCGATGGACACCGAGCGGGAGGCGTTCACCCAGCGCACCCTCACCAGCTCCGAGGACTTCGAGGGCGTGCTCGACCTCACACGGGCGCGCGGCTGGGGAGCGGACGTGGAGGAGACGTGGGAGGGCGTGGCCTCGGTGGCCGCGCCGATCCACGACCGGCGGCGGATGCCGGTCGGCGCCGTGGGCGTGACGGGCGCCGTGGAGCGATTGTGCGAGGGCGAGACGCTGCGCCCCGAACTGGTGGCGGCCGTACGGGACTGCGCCCGCGCGGTCTCCCGCGACCTGGGCGCGACGCGCTTCTAGCGGGGCCCTCGACGGCGTCCTCGGCCCCGGGAATCCGGGGCGTCCGCGGGCCCGTCGAGCCGGGTCCGCACCCCCGGCCGCACCGGGACGAAAGCCGGGCAAAGGCACCGTCTGCGTGACTGTCCGGTCACTGCCCGGAGTACCGGCTCACAGCCCCTTGACGAGATCTCCACAGGGAGAAAAACTGCCGTCCGGCGGTCGACATTGTCGAACACCGGACGGGACCCGGTCCGCCCTTCATCTGGACAAAGGACAAAGGAGTCGCGGGTGTCCAGCTCCGACATTTTCATCGGCGAAACCCTGGGGACAGCCATCCTCGTGCTGCTCGGCGGCGGTGTCTGCGCCGCCGTGACGTTCAAGCGCTCCAAGGCGTTCGAGGCCGGCTGGGTCGCCATCGCGTTCGGCTGGGGATTCGCCGTCCTCACCGGCGCGTACGCGGCCCAGATATCCGGCGCGCACCTCAACCCGGCGGTCACCGTCGGCCTCGCCATCGAGGGCACCACCGAGTGGGCGGACGTTCCGCTCTACTGGGGCTGCCAGCTGCTCGGGGCCATGATCGGCTCGGTCCTCGTCTGGCTCGCGTACCAGGGCCAGTTCCGTGCCGAGCTCACCTCCCCCGAAATGGAAGCGCGGGCGAAGGACAACCCCGGCCCGGTGCACGGCGTCTTCTTCACGTCACCGGAGATCCGGAACGCGGCACAGAACCTCACCACCGAGGTCATCGCGACGTTCGTGCTGGTCATCGCGATCCTCACGCAGGGCCTCACCAAGGGGGTCGGCGTCTCGGGCATCGGGGCGCTGCTGACCGCGCTCGTCGTCGTCGGCATCGGTCTGTCGCTGGGCGGTCCGACGGGATACGCGATCAACCCGGTCCGCGACCTGGGGCCGCGCATCGTGCACGCGCTGCTGCCGCTGCCGAACAAGGGCGGCTCCGACTGGTCGTACGCCTGGATTCCGGTGGTCGGCCCGCTGATCGGCGGGGCACTGGCCGGTGGCGTCTACACGGTCGCCTTCGCCTGATTCCGCAGACTTCGGGGTACGGCCCACACCGGCCGGGTCCCTCACCGAAAACTTCTTGGAGCACCACATGACCGACACCCACAGCACCGGCGACGGGCAGGGCACGACCTCCCACGGACAGGGCCCGTTCATCGCAGCGATCGACCAGGGCACCACGTCCAGCCGCTGCATCGTGTTCGACAAGGACGGCCGCATCGTCTCGGTCGACCAGAAGGAACACGAGCAGATCTTCCCGAAGCCGGGCTGGGTCGAGCACGACGCCGCCGAGATCTGGACGAACGTGCAGCGCGTCGTCGCCGGTGCCATGGCCAAGGCCGGCGTCACCAAGGACGACGTCAAGGCGCTGGGCATCACCAACCAGCGTGAGACCACGCTGATCTGGGACAAGGCCACCGGCGCCCCGGTGCACAACGCGGTGGTGTGGCAGGACACCAGGACCGACGGCCTCTGCCGCGAACTGGGCCGCAACGTCGGCCAGGACCGGTTCCGCCGCGAGACGGGCCTCCCGCTCGCCTCGTACTTCTCGGGCCCCAAGATCCGCTGGCTGCTGGACAACGTCGACGGCCTGCGCGAGCGCGCGGAGCGCGGCGAGCTGCTGTTCGGGACGATGGACTCCTGGGTCATCTGGAACCTCACCGGCGGCCCCGACGGCGGACGGCACGTCACCGACGTCACCAACGCCTCGCGCACGATGCTGATGAACCTGCGCTCGCTGTCCTGGGACGAGAAGATCTGCGAGTCGCTGGACATCCCGATGTCCATGCTCCCGGAGATCCGTTCCTCCGCCGAGGTGTACGGCGAGGCCACCGGCGCGCTCGCGGGCGTCCCCGTCGCCTCGGCCCTGGGCGACCAGCAGGCCGCGCTGTTCGGGCAGACCTGCTTCGACACCGGCGAGGCCAAGTCCACCTACGGCACCGGCACGTTCCTGCTGATGAACACCGGCACCGAGGCGGTCAACTCGTACAACGGCCTGCTGACGACGGTCGGTTACCGCATCGGCGACCAGGACCCGGTGTACGCGCTGGAGGGCTCCATCGCCGTCACCGGTTCGCTGGTGCAGTGGATGCGGGACCAGATGGGCCTGATCAACTCGGCGGCCGAGATCGAGACGCTCGCCAGCTCCGTCGAGGACAACGGCGGCGCGTACTTCGTGCCCGCCTTCTCCGGTCTGTTCGCGCCCTACTGGCGCGCGGACGCGCGCGGTGTCATCGCCGGTCTCACCCGGTACGTCACCAAGGCGCACCTGGCCAGGGCCGTGCTGGAGGCCACGGCCTGGCAGACCCGCGAAATCGTCGACGCCATGCAGAAGGACTCCGGCGTCGAGATGACCGCCCTCAAGGTCGACGGCGGCATGACCTCCAACAACCTGCTGATGCAGACGATCTCGGACTTCACGGACGCGCCTGTGGTGCGCCCCATGGTCGCCGAGACCACCTGCCTCGGCGCCGCGTACGCGGCCGGGCTCGCCGTCGGTTTCTGGAGCGGCACCGACGAACTGCGGGCCAACTGGAAGCGGGCGGCCGAGTGGACGCCCCGGATGGACGCGGACGCCCGCGACCACGAGTACAAGAACTGGCTCAAGGCCGTCGAGCGGACCATGGGCTGGATCGAAGAGGAGAGCTGAGAGCGATGAACACCCTGCAGAGCGTCCCCACCCTCGGGACGCACCCGGCTGCCGGCAACAACCCCAGCCGTGCCGAGACCCGGGAGCGGCTCGCGAACGCGACCTACGATCTCCTGGTCGTCGGCGGCGGCATCCTGGGCACCTCCGTGGCCTGGCATGCGGCGCAGTCGGGGCTGCGGGTGGCGATGGTGGACGCCGGCGACTTCGCCGGTGCCACCTCCTCCGCGTCGTCCAAGCTGGTGCACGGCGGTCTGCGTTACCTCCAGACCGGTGCCGTCAAGCTCGTCGCGGAGAACCACCACGAGCGTCGGGTGCTGGCCAAGGACGTGGCCCCGCACCTGGTCAACCCCCTGAAGTTCTACCTGCCCGTCTACAAGGGCGGCCCGCACGGCGCGGCCAAGCTGGGCGCCGGCGTCTTCGCGTACAGCGCCCTGTCCGCGTTCGGCGACGGCGTCGGCCGGGTCATCTCCCCGGCCAAGGCCGCCGCCGACAACCCGGGTCTGCGCACGGACAACCTCAAGGCCGTCGCGGTCTACGGCGACCACCAGATGAACGACTCGCGGATGGCCGTCATGACCGTCCGCGCGGCCGTCGAGTCCGGTGCCGTCGTGCTCAACCACGCCGAGGTGACGGGGCTGCGCTTCACGCGCGGACGCGTCACGGGCGCGGAGCTGCGCGACCGCCAGGACGGCACCGAGTTCGGCGTCGACGCCCGCCTGGTGCTGAACGCCACCGGCCCGTGGGTCGACCACCTGCGGAAGATGGAGGACTCCGGCTCCGACCCGAGCATCCGGCTGTCCAAGGGCGCCCACATCGTCATGAAGCGGAAGACGCCGTGGCGCGCCGCCCTGGCGACGCCGATCGACAAGTACCGCATCACCTTCGCGCTGCCGTGGGAGGACCAGCTCCTGCTGGGCACCACCGACGAGGCGTACGAGGGCGACCCGGCGGACGTGCACGCCACCGAGGCCGACATCCAGCAGATCCTGGACGAGGCCGCCTTCTCGGTGCGCGACGAGCACCTCTCGCGGGACCTGATGAGCTACGCCTTCGCCGGTCTGCGGGTGCTGCCCGGCGGCCCCGGCGGCGTCGAGTCCGCGAAGCGGGAGACGGTGGTCTCCGAGGGCCGCGGCGGGATGCTGTCCGTCGCGGGCGGCAAGTGGACGACGTACCGGCACATCGGCCGCACGGTGATGAACAAGCTGGCGAACCTGCCCGGCGGGACGCTCGCCGAGGACATGGAGCCGATGGGTTCGCTGGTGCGCCGCACCCCGCTGCCCGGCATCTCCAACCCGAACGCGGTCGCGCACCGGCTGCTGGTCGACCGGGAGCCCGGCGTGCGGATGGACCCGCTCACCGCGCGCCAGCTGGCCACGCACTACGGCTCGCTGTCCTTCGACATCGCCCGCCTGGTCAACGAGGACCCGTCGCTCGGCGAGCGGATCCACCCCGACGGCCCGGAGATCTGGGCGCAGGTCGTCTACGCGCGTGACCACGAGTGGGCGGAGACCGTCGACGACGTGGCCCGCCGCCGTACGACGCTGACCGTCCGCGGTCTGGACGACGAGGGAGTCCGCGAGCGGATCGCGAAGCTCCTCGCCGCGCGCGAGGGCTGACCACCCTCGCGCCCAGGGGCGGCGCGGCCACTGCTCTCCGGCCGCGCCTCCCCGCCCGTCCCCGGGACGCTCCCGACCCCCCACCGGGAGCGCCCCGGGGCCATAATGGCGGGCACACATCGGAGGTATCCGACGCGGGGGCGCCGACGGGGGCACGGCACGGGGAGGCGGCGTGGCAGTCACCGACGAGGCCATCGAGAAGATCAAGGCGATGATCGTCTCCGGCGCGCTCCGCCCCGGGGACCGGCTCCCCAAGGAGAGCGAACTGGCCACCGCGCTCGGCCTGTCCCGCAACTCGCTGCGCGAGGCCGTCCGCGCCCTCTCCCTCATCCGCATCCTGGACGTGCGCCAGGGCGACGGCACCTACGTCACCAGCCTCGAACCGCGGCTGCTGCTGGAGGGCATGCGCTTCGCCGTCGACGTCCACCGGGACGAGTCGGTGCTGGAGTTCCTCGCCGTCCGCCGCGTGCTGGAGCCCGCGGCCACCGCCACGGCGGCCGCCCGGATCGGCGACACCGCACTCGACGCGCTGGAGGCCCTGCTCGCGGAGCTCGGCCCCGGCTCGACGGTGGACCAACTCGTCGCCGCCGACCTGGAGTTCCACCGGCGGATCGCCGCCGCCGCCGGCAACCCGGTGCTCTGCGCCCTCCTCGACGGCCTCGCCGCACCGGCGACCAGGACCCGCGTGTGGCAGGGCGTCGTCCGGGAGGACGCCGTCCCCCGCGCGCTGCACGAGCACCGGCAGATCCTGGCGGCCCTGCGCGCGGGCGACGCGGAGGCGGCCAGGGCCTGGGCCACGGCGCACGTCACGAGCGTCGAGCAGTGGCTGCGCGCGGAGCGGGAGGGCTAGAACTCCCCTCCCCCGCCGGGCCGTTCAGCGTGCGGCGCGTGGCCGCAGCGTCTGCATTCCGCTGTCGACGGGCAGCGCGACGCCCGTCACCGCGGACGCGGCCGGGCCCGCCAGATAGGCCACGGCGCCCGCGACCTCCTCCGGCGTGACGAGCCTGCCGCGCGGCTGCCTGGCCTCCAGCGCGGCCCGTTCGGCGGCCGGGTCCTCGGCCGACTCCAGCAGCCGCCCGATCCACGGGGTGTCGACGACGCCGGGCGTCACGCAGTTCACCCTGATCCCCTCGCGCACGTGGTCGGCGGCCATCGCCCGGGTCAGCGACAGCACGGCGCCCTTGCCCGCGCTGTACGCGGCCCGCCGGGGCAGCCCGGCGGTGGCGGCGACGGAGCAGGTGTGGACGACGGAGGCGCACCCGGGGCGCTCGGCCGCCGCGCGCCGCAGGTGGGGCAGGGCGGCGCGGTCGGTGCGGACGACGCCGAGCAGGTTCACGTCCAGCATGCGGAACCAGGCCGCGTCGTCGGTCTCCTCGACGGTGCCGGTGGTCTCGATGCCCGCGTTGGCGACGACGGTGTGCAGTCCGCCGAGTTCCGCCGCGGCGCGGTCGACGGCCCGGCGTACGGCCGCGTCGTCGGTGAGGTCCGCGGTGAGCGCGAGCGTGCCCTCGGGGGCGCCTTCCGGGGCGCGGTCGAGGACGGCGACGCGGGCGCCCCTGGCCAGGAACAGCGCGGCGACGGCGGCGCCGATGCCGGAGGCCCCGCCGGTCACCAGGGCGCCGGTGCCCGCGAGTTCGGCCCCGCGCTCCGGGGCGGGGCCGTGCGGTGCTGAGCTCATGGTGCTGCCTCCCGGGGCTCGTGCCGCGTCGCGCGGCGGACCGCGCGTGGGGCGATACATCGGATCTCTGTTCGTGCGGCCGATGTATAGCGCCGCCGCGGCACGGAGTCCAGAGACGTGCGGCGGGTATCCGGGCGTGCGCGAGGGCTGCGGCACCACCCCACTCACGCCGTAGGCTGGGCCCCGCACGGAAGAGATACGTCAGCCGGCGCGGAGCCAGCCGCTCCCCCGGCCGGAAGGAGGCGCTGGGTGATCGAGCTCGAGGGGGTGCCCGAGCTGGTCGACCCGGTCATGGTGGCCGCGTTCGAGGGCTGGAACGACGCCGGTGACGCCGCCTCCGCCGCGGTCGGGCACCTGGAGGCCGAGTGGAAGGGCGAGGTGTTCGCGGCGCTGGACGCCGAGGACTACTACGACTTCCAGGTCAACCGCCCGCACGTGTGGCTGGACGGCGGCGTCCGCAAGGTGACGTGGCCGACGACGCGGCTCTCGGTCGTCCGGGTCGACGACGCCGGCGGCAAGGGCAAGCCCCGTGACCTGGTCCTCGTCCGCGGGATCGAACCGAGCATGCGCTGGCGGTCGTTCTGCAACGAACTGCTCGGCTTCGCGCACGAACTGGGCGTGGAGATGGTCGTGGTGATGGGCGCGCTGCTCGGCGACACCCCGCACACCCGTCCCGTGCCGGTGACGGGCATGACCTCCGACCCGGACCTCGCGCGCACCATGAACCTCGAGGAGTCCCGGTACGAGGGCCCCACCGGCATCGTCGGCATCCTCCAGGAGGCGTGCACGCACGCGGGGGTGCCCGCGGTGAGCCTGTGGGCGGCCGTGCCGCACTACGTCTCGCAGCCGCCCAACCCGAAGGCGACGCTGGCGCTGCTGAACCGCCTGGAGGACCTGCTGGGCATGCGCATCCCGCTGGGCGAACTCGCCGAGGACGCGCGGGCCTGGCAGCTCGGGGTGGACCAGCTCGCCGCCGAGGACAGCGAAGTCGCCGAGTACGTCCAGTCGTTGGAGGAGGCGCGGGACACCGCCGAGCTGCCGGAGGCCTCGGGCGAGGCCATCGCGAAGGAGTTCGAGCGGTACCTCCAGCGCCGCGACGGCGGCCCCGGCACCGGCCCCACGGCCGGAACCTCCGACTCCGTCCCCTCGCTGCGGGACGCGGGCAGCGGAACGGGACCCGGCCGCGGCCGTCCGGCGAAGCCGGGGGCCGGGCCGAAGGACAGCCCCAAGGACACCGCCGAGGACAAGGCGTCCGAGGACCGGAGTGAGAAGAACGACAGCGGTGACGCGGGAGCGAGCGGAGGCCGGGGCTCCGAGTCGTCGGAGCCGTCCGACGACTCGGACGACTCCGACGAGACCTGACCCCGTCTCCCCCACCGCACAGAAGGGCGCCGCCCGGGAACTCCCGGTCGGCGCCCTTCTGTTGGCCCCGAAAGGGGCGCGGGGAACTGCGCGCTCTTGGGGGCGCGGGGAACTGCGCGAACGGCCACGGCGTACGGGGCGGCCCGGTGACGACAGTTGCGCACCCCGCGCCGGGGTGGACCCGCGGCAAGGGGCGCGGGGAACTGCGCGAACGCCCGGGCCACGCGGCACCCGCACCCCTGCGACGCACCGCACAGGCGCAACATCGCACCCCGCGAGCGAAGAACGCCCCGCAGGGTTACAGCGCGACGCCCAGCAGCGCGTCGACCGCGCGGGAGATCAGGCCGGGGGCGCCCGGGTCCGTGCCCTCGCCGCGCTCCTGCTCCGCCGCCCAGCGGTCCACCGCGGCCAGCGCCGACGGCGCGTCCAGATCGTTCGCGAGCGCCTCGCGGATCTCCTCGACGACCGCCTCGGCCGCCGTGCCGTCCGGCCGCGAGACGGCCGAACGCCAGCGCGCCAGCCGGGACTTGGCCTCGTCGAGCACCGCGTCGGTGTACTCCCAGTCCGCGCGGTAGTGGTGCGCGAGCAGGGCGAGGCGGATGGCGGCCGGGTCGACGTCGTCGCGGCGCAGCTGCGAGACGAAGACGAGGTTGCCCTTGGACTTGGACATCTTCTCGCCGTCCAGCCCGACCATCCCGGCGTGCACGTACGTCTTGGCGAAGGGGTGCTCGCCGGTGAGCGCCTGGGCGTGCGAGGCGCCCATCTCGTGGTGCGGGAAGGCGAGATCGGAGCCGCCGCCCTGCACGTCGAAGGTCATGCCGAGGTATTCCAGGGCGATGGCGACGCACTCGATGTGCCAGCCGGGACGGCCGGGGCCGAGGGAGGCGCCGTCCCACTGCGGTTCACCCTCGCGGGCCGCGCGCCACAGCATCGGGTCGAGGGGGTTCTTCTTGCCGGGGCGTTCCGGGTCGCCGCCGCGTTCGGCGGAGAGCAGGCGCATCGTCTCGGCGTCCAGCCCGGAGACCTCGCCGAAGTGGCTGTCGGCCTCGACGGAGAAGTAGACGTCGCCTTCGAGCTCGTAGGCGGCGCCCATGTCCCGCAGCCGCTCGACCATGGGGACGATGCGGGGGATGAACTCCACGGCGCCGACGAAGTGTTCGGGCGGCAGCATCCGCAGGGCCGTCATGTCCTCGCGGAAGAGTGCCGTCTCGCGCTCGGCGAGCTCGGCCCAGTCGTCACCGTTCTCGACGGCCCGCTCCAGGAGCGGGTCGTCGATATCGGTGACGTTCTGTATGTACTGAACCTGCCGCTTGGTGTCGAGCCACACGCGCTGCACGAGGTCGAACGCGTTGTACGTCGCCGCGTGTCCCAGGTGGGTCGCGTCGTACGGGGTGATTCCGCAGACGTAGAGACGGGCGACGGGACCGGGGTCGAGGGTCACCGTGCCCCCGGTCGCGGTGTCGTGAATCCTCAGGTCGCGGCCCTGACCGGGCAGGGCGGGGACCTCGGAAGCGGGCCAGGCATGCATGCCCTGAGCCTAACCCGGACGGGCGTGCAATATCCGCGCGTGATGCACCGGATTACGGGAATAAATCCAGGTCATCGCGTCAGTGCAGGCCCGTGCGGTGCGACCGCCGCGGTGCGCCGAAAGAAGTCCGGGGAAGCCCGCGGGAAGGGGCGTGGATCACGTCCGCCGGGGGCGGTCCAGTCGACTTCACGCCGACTCGGAACGCCCCTTTCCACGCATTCCCGCCCTTCCGGCACGAAGCGGGACGCTCCCGGACACCACCGCGCTCAGACCGGCGGCCAGGGGATGGCGGGCCAGTCGCCGCTGGGCAGCGGGTGCCGCCCGGTGGTGCGGAGCGACTCGGTCCGCTTGCGCAGCGCCTCCAGCTCGTCCCGGGTGATCAGCTCGCCCAGCCGCTCCGCGAGCGGCTCCCCCTCGGCCAGCGCGGCGGCCAGCCGGCGCAGCATCTCGCCCGCCTCGGCGGTGAGTTCCTCGCCGGCCCAGCCCCACAGCAGGGTGCGCAGCTTGTCGTCGACGTGGAAGGTGACCCCGTGGTCGATGCCGTACAGCCGCCCGTCCCCGGGCGTGAGCAGATGGCCGCCCTTGCGGTCGCCGTTGTTGATGACCGCGTCGAGCACGGCGAGGCCACGCAGCCTCGGGTCGTCCCGGTGCACCAGCAGCGCCGTCCGGCCGCCGCCGACCTCGGCGAAGCCGACCGGCTTCCAGCCCTCCCCCGGCTCCTCGCCCTCGACGAGCGCCAGCAACTGCTCGGCCCCGGCCTCCTCCTCCGGCTCCGGGCCGCCGTCCGCCGCGTCCTCCGCCGAGGCCGCGCGCGGGGTCTCGCCGACCCACGCCTGGACCATGCCCTCGCCGTACGGGCCGTCCCGCAGCACCGTCGCCGGGACCAGGTCCCAGCCGCCGGCGCGGGAGATCTCGTACGCGGCGGTCTCGCGCCGGGCGAGCGTCCCGTCGGGGAAGTCCCACAGCGGCCGTTCACCGGCGACGGGCTTGTAGACGCAGGGCAGCGTCCGGCCCTCGTGCACGGCGTCGCACAGCAGGACCGCGTTGGACGCGTCCGGGATGCGGCCGCGCACGGTGAGCGTGGCGCGGGTCAGATGTATGTGCGTCTCCTCGGACGCGGGGCCCGCGGGGCCCTCGTCCGTCCGGTCCGTCTGCTCCGGTGCCGTGCCGGAGCCGGTCGTCCCGGTCATTCCTCGCCGCGCCGGTAGCCGTTCTGCCGGGGGCAGACGTGGCCCTCGGGGTCGAGCGGGAGGCTGCACAGGGGGCACGGCGGCCGGCCCGCGCTGACCACCTCCAGCGCCCGCTTGGCGAAGGCGCGGGCCATGGTGCCGCTCATCCGGACGCGGAGCATCGGCGGGCCGTTCTCGTCGTCCTGCAGCAGCCGCTCCTCGGCCTCCGCGAGGTCCTCGTCGGACTCGGCCTCCAGCTCGACGAGGGCCTGCGCCTCGACGACGAGCCGGTCGCTCTCGCCGTCCCAGGCCAGCGCCATGGTGCCGACCCGGAACTCCTCCTCGACGGGACTCTCCAGCGGCTCGGTGTCGTCCACCTCCGACGGGGTCACGGCGGGCACCGGGGCGTTGCCGCCGGTGCGGCGGACGACCTCGTCGAGGAGCTCGTCGATGCGTTCCGCGAGCGCCTCGACCTGTGCCTTCTCCAGGGCGACGCTCGTGGTCCGGCTCTTGTCGGACGCCTGGAGGTAGAAGGAGCGCCGTCCGGGCAGCCCGACCGTACCGGCGACGAACCGCTCCGGCGGGTCGTAGAGGAACACCTGACGGGACACGTCCTGTCTCCGTGATCAGTCGACGTCGTTTCGGTCAAAGGCACCCTACTGCGCGTGCCGATCATCGTGCCTACACGCCGCCCCCCACCGCCGCCCGCCCCTGCGCGTCCCCGCCCGCGGCATCTCCGGGGGCTCCGGCGGCCGCGTCCTCCTGCGGTGCCAGGGATCCGAGTTCGCCGGTCTCGCCGAGCCGCAGCAGGAACGGGCGGAGCGGGGTGTAGCGGATCGCGGTGACGGAGCAGGGGCCGGCGGTGATGCGCTGGAACAGGTCGAGGTGCATGCCGAGCGCGTCGGCGACGAGCGACTTGATGATGTCGCCGTGCGAGCAGAGCACGTAGTACGCGTCCTCGCCGTGCTCGGCGGCGATCCGCGCGTTCCACTCCCGTACGGCCTCGACGGCGCGGTGCTGCATCGCGCGCATCGACTCGCCGCCGGGGAAGGCGGCGGCCGAGGGGTGCTGCTGGACGGTCGTCATCAGCGGCTCGTCGGAGAGCTCGCCGAGCTTGCGGCCCGTCCAGTCGCCGTAGTCGCACTCCGTGACCCGCTCCTCGGTGTGCAGCTCCAGTCCGGCGCGGGCGGCGACGAGCGGGGCCAGGGTCTCCCGGCAGCGCTCCAGCGGGCTGCTGACGGCCGCCGCCAGCGGCAGGTCGCGCAGCCGGCCGGGCAGCGCCGCGGCCTGCTCGCGGCCGTACGCGTCGAGGCTCACGCCGGGGGCGCGGCCCGCGAGGACTCCGGCGGTGTTGGCGGTGGAGCGGCCGTGCCGCACGAGGATCAGGGTCGGCATGCCAGCCAGCGTAGGCGAGACGGGGGACGGGCGGCTGCGCGGTTGTGCGAGACGCGGATCGCGGAAGAATGCGTGGCGTGATCGTGGACTGCGCCATTTACCGGGACGGCCGGCGGACCGAACGCCCCTCCGACTACGCCGCCGCGCTGTCGGAGGCACGCGGGGCCGGCGACGCCTTCCTGTGGATCGGGCTGTACGAGCCGACGGAGGCCGAATTCGCCCGCGTCACCGAGGCGTTCGGGCTGCACCCGCTGGCCGTCGAGGACGCGCTCCGCGCCCACCAGCGGCCCAAGCTGGAGCTGTACGAGGACTCGCTGTTCCTGGTCCTGAAGCCGGCGGCGTACGACGACGCCACGGACACCGTCTCCACGGGCGAGCTGATGCTGTTCGTCGGCGACTCCTTCGTGGTCACCGTCCGGCACGGCGGGATGAACCCGCTGGGCTCGGTGCGCGACCGCCTCGAACACGACCCCGAGGTGCTGCGGCACGGCCCGGCCGCGGTGATGTACGCGGTCAGCGACGCGGTGGTCGACACGTACATGGAGGTCGCCACGGATCTGCACGTGGACCTGGAGGAGCTGGAGGGCGACGTCTTCGCGCCGCACGCCCCCGCGGGCAGCCGGACCGCGAGCCGGATCTACGACTTCAAGCGGCAGCTGCTCGGCTTCCGCCGGGCGACCGGCCCGCTGACCGACCCGATGGCCCGGCTGACGGGCGCGGGCGTGCCCTTCGTCCCGGAGACCTCGCGGCCGTTCTTCCGCGATGTGAGCGACCATCTGACGCGGGTGAACGAGCAGGTCGAGGGCCTGGACCGGCTGCTGTCCGACATCCTCTCCGCGTACCTCGCGCAGATGGGCGTGCGGCAGAACGACGACATGCGCAAGATCTCCGCCTGGGCGGCGATGTTCGCGATCCCGACGGCGATCGCCGGGATCTACGGCATGAACTTCGACCACATGCCGGAGCTGCACTGGGCCTGGACGTACCCGGCGGTGCTGCTGCTCATCGCGGGCGCCTGCTTCGCGCTGTTCCGCACCTTCAAGCGCCGCGGCTGGCTCTGAGAGGGACGGCCGGGACGCGGCCCGCGCCCCGGTCCCGGTTCACGCCGCGTGCGGCTCCGCCCGCGCCGCGCCCGCGCCGGACGCGGCGTCGGTGCCGAGGGCGTCCCGGCGCTCCGGCATGGTCAGGCTGACCATGCGGCGCCAGCCGCCCAGCCGCTCGTACACGTACCGGGCGTGGATGCCGGCGGCGAGCGCCGCGGCCTTCGGCCGTGACCAGCCCAGCAGTTGTCCCATCCGGCTCATCACGCCGAGGCTGACGTCGCGGTAGACCCGGATCTCCGCGAGGGCGCTCTCCCGCAGCAGCCGGTGGATCTCCCGGCCGTGGCCCTCGCGGGCCAGCCGGAGCAACTCCTCGTGGCAGTAGGCGAGATGGTTGTCCTCGTCCTGCGAGATGATCCGTACGGCCCGGCCGATCCCGGGGTCGTCGCCGAAGTGCTTGCGCAGCAGGACCATTTCCTCGGAGGCCCGCTGCTCGGTGACGCGGCTGTGCACGAGGTAGGTGAGCACGTCGTACTCGGTGAGCGGTTCGTCGCCGCGGAGCTTCTCGTGCGCGAGGCCGATGCCGAGGCCCTCCAGGAGCATCGTGTAGTCGGTGTCCTCGGGCACCTCGGCGGTCTCCATGCCGCGCTTCTTCAGCAGGCCCTGGAAGATCCGCCCGTGCTTGTCCTCGTCGGCGCCGTGGCGGACGACCTTGGCGGCGAGGTGCCGCTTGCTCTCGGGGAGCAGGGCGGCGATCCGGCCGTTCTCCCAGCCGCCCTGTGCCTCGCCGCTGGCGGCGATGGAGCAGAAGAGCCGGAAGGAGGCGTCGTTGTCGAAGATCTCCTGGAAGAGACTCTTGGCCGAGAGCATCGCTGCCGCCTTTCGTGGAGGACATCCGCGCTCCATCGAGTCAACGGCGGCCTCCCCGGCCGGGCAACAGCAGCACGGGAGGCCGTGCGCCGAACGAAGGAGCGGCCCGGCGGGCGCCCGGCGCCGGGGGCGTAACCCGCCGGGGCGCGGAGCGTTGTTCCCGGTACGGCCGTGGCGGGGAAGACCCCGAGCCCCCACCACGGCCGTCGGTGTGTCCGGACCCGCCACCGGGTCAGGAAGCGAGGCCCGCCCGCTCCAGCGCCTCGGTGCCCGCGCGCAGCGAGGCCAGCCGGTCCTCCAGCGCGAAGCCGGCGGGGGCGAGGGTCAGGGTGGTGACCCCGGCGTCGGCGTAGGCCTGCATACGGTCCGCGATCCGCTCGACGGGGCCGAGCAGGGTGGTGGAGTCGATCAGCTCGTGCGGCACGGCGGCGGCCGCGCCCTCCTTGTCACCGGCCAGGTACTTGTCCTGGATCTCGGCCGCGGCCTTCTCGTACCCCATGCGCTGGGCGAGCTTGTTGTAGAAGTTCTGCTTCCTGCTGCCCATGCCGCCGACGTACAGCGCGGTGTACGGGCGGAACTGGTCGGCCAGCGCGGTGACGTCGTCGCCGACGGAGAGCGGGACGGTCGGGCAGACGTCGAAGCCGTCGAGGGTCTTGCCCGCCTTCTCGCGGCCGGCGCGCAGGTGCTGGAGCGTGGTCTCCTCGGCGTGCTCGGGCGAGTAGAAGATCAGCAGCGCGCCGTCGGCGATCTCGCCGGTCTGCTGGAGGTTCTTCGGCCCGATCGCCGCGATGTACAGCGGCACTTCCTCGCGGACGGGGTGCACGGTGAGCTTGATCGGCTTGCCGGGGCCGTCGGGCAGCGGCAGCGTCCAGTGCTCGCCCTCGTGCGTGAGCCGCTGCCGGGACATGGCCTTGCGGACGATCTCGACGTACTCGCGGGTGCGGCCGAGCGGCTTGTCGAACTTGACGCCGTACCAGCCCTCGGAGACCTGCGGGCCGGAGACGCCGAGCCCGAGCCGGAAGCGGCCACCGGAGAGGGAGTCGAGGGTGGCGGCGGTCATGGCCGTCATCGCGGGCGTGCGGGCGGGGATCTGGAAGATCGCGGAGCCGACGTCGATGTTCTCGGTCTGCGCGGCCACCCAGGAGAGGACGGTCGGGCCGTCGGACCCGTACGCCTCGGCGGCCCAGCAGACGGAGTACCCGAGGCGGTCGGCCTCCTGCGCCACCGCGAGGTTGTCCGCGTCCATTCCGGCGCCCCAGTAACCGAGGTTGATGCCGAGCCGCATACGGCCCCCTTACTGATCAGTAACGTCCCTGTCCCCGGGACTCTAGCGCGCCCCGCAAGTACGCTCAACGCCCATGGAGCCAAGGCATCTCGGCCGCACGGGGCTGCGCGTCTCCCGCCTCGGTCTCGGCACCCTCACCTGGGCCCGCGACACCGGGGAACGCGAAGCCGCCGACCAGCTCAAGCACTTCCTCGACGCGGGCGGCACGCTCGTCGACACCGCCGACGTCTACGCCGACGGCGGCGCCGAGCACCTGCTCGGCAGACTGCTGCGGGACCGGGTCCCGCGCGAGGACGTGGTGCTCGCGACGAAGGCCGGCAGCGTGCCCGGGCTGGAACGCCGCTTCGACACCTCGCGCGGCCACCTGCTGAGCGCCCTCGACACCTCGCTGCGCCGCCTCGGCACCGACCACGTCGACCTGTGGCAGGTGCACGCCTACGACCCGGCCACCCCGCTCGACGAGACGCTGCACGCCCTCGACGTCGCCGTCGCCAGCGGCCGCGCCCGGTACGCCGGGGTCTGCGGCTTCTCCGGCTGGCAGCTCGCCAAGGCCGCCACCTGGCAGCTCGCCTCGCCGGGCGCCCGTACGCCGCTGGCCGCGACGCAGATGGAGTACTCGCTGCTGCAGCGCGGCATCGAGCGCGAGGTTCTGCCCGCCGCCGTCGACCTCGGGCTCGGCGTGCTGCCCGCCTCCCCGCTCGGCCGGGGCGTCCTCACGGGCAAGTACCGGCAGTCGGCGCCGCCCGGGTCGCGCGGCGCCTCCGGGGTGCTGAGCGCCTTCGTCGCGCCGTACCTGACCGCCGCCGCCGCGCGGATCGTGGACGCGGTGACCACCGCGGCCGACGGGCTCGCCGTCCCGCCGCTGCACGTCGCGCTCGCCTGGGTGCGCGACCGTCCCGGCGTCACCGCGCCGGTCCTCGGAGCACGGACGTCGCAGCAGCTCAGCGAGGCGTTGTCAGTGGAGGGGCTTAGTCTTCCCCTCGAGATCCGCCGCGCGCTGGACGACGTGTCGGCGCCGGTGCACCACTACCCCGACCAGGACTGGAGCGAGCTGTGAAGGACGACAAGGCAGCCGAACTCCTCGCGGCGGTACGAGCGGTGGAGAGCGGCGAGCGGTCGGCCGCGGAATTCTTCACCGAGCCCGCCCAGGCGCCCGCGCGCACCCCCGCGCAGGAGAACCGCGGCGCGCAGCGCCCCACCGCGCCACCGCGCCCGGCCCCGCAGGACGGGCGTGCGGTGCCGGTGCCCGAGGGCGTGCGCGCCGTGCTGGCCGAGGGCGGCGCCCCGGAATCGCTCGCTCCGCAGGCCGTGGAGGCTCTGGGCGAGCAGGCCGAGGAGCTGCTGCGGGCCGACCCCTGGCAGCTGCTGGCCGTCCCGTCCGTCCGGCCCGAGCAGGCGGACGGCTTCGCCCGCGCGCTGCTCGGGCCCGAGTGCGGCCCCGGTGACGAACGGCGGGCCCAGGCGCTGGTGCTGCGGCTGCTGGAGCGCGCCGCGCTCGCCGGGCACACCGCGCTCGAACCGGACGCGCTCGCCAAGGGCCTTGCCCGGTACGCCGTCCCGGAGCCGGAGGAGGCGGTGCGGGCCGCGGTCGACGCGGGCGCCGTCCTGGTCTTCGAGGACGCCCTCGACACCCTCGACGCGGGTGCCGTCTCCGCCGAGTCGGACGGGGCGGAGGGCGAGGCCGAGGAGCGCCCCGTCCGCCTGCTGATGGGCCTGGACCGCTGGGCCCTCGCGGAGGAGAGCCTCGCCGACGGACTGGCCCGCCTGACGGCCACGCTCGGGACGGGCGACGCCGGCTCGGAGGAGGACCCGTCCGGTGCGGTGCGTGAAGTCCCGGACGGGGACTGGGAGTCGGCCGCCGCTGCCGCGGGGTCGCCCTCCGCCGCCGAGCTGATCCGCGCCTGCGCCGGGCACGGTCTGGTGGCGCACACGGGCGGCGAGGCGGCCCGCGCGGAACCGGCCGCACTGCTCGCCGCGGCCCGCGGTCTCGGCCTGCGGGCCTGGGGCGCGGCGCACAGCCCGTACGGCGCGCGGCAGCTGGCCGCGCTCGCCGCGGGCACCGAGGACGAGAGCCGGGATTCCGGGGTGACGACCGTGTCCTCGCTGCTCTCCGGCGCGGACGGCCCGGCGCGGGACGCCGACGGCGCCTGGGAGCTGGATCTGCTGGTGGTGTGCGACGCCCCGCAGCTGGACGCCGAGACGGCGGCCGCGCTGGTCGAGTCGCTGCCGGACGGCGCCCGCCTGGTACTCAGCGGCGATCCCCAACTGCTCGGCCCCGCGGGCGCGGGGCGGGTGTTCGCGGATCTGCGCGCGGCGCGCTCCTGCCCGGTGGTCGTCTCGCGCACCCCGGACCCGGGGCCCGTCGGCGAGCTGGTCTCCGGCATCGGCATCGGCGAGCTGAACGAGGTCGAGGCGCCCGGCAAGGAGGTCGTGATCGTCCCGGTGCGGGATCCGGCGGAGGCCGTCCTGCGCACGGTCCAGCTGGTCGCCGACTCCGTGCCCCGCGCGATCGGCGTCCCCCCGGAGCGGACGCAGGTGATCACCCCGGGGCACGGCGGCGCGGTCGGCACCCGGGCCCTGAACACCGCCCTCAAGGAACGGCTCAACCCGGGCCCCGGCCGCTTCGGCGGCTTCGACCCGGGCGACCGCGTGGCCTACTCCCCCGTCCCCGGGCGTACGGCGCTGGGCAGCGTCGTCTCGGCGGACGACGCGGGCCTGCGGCTGGACTGCGCGGGCGGCGTGGTCGTCCCGCCGGAGCGCGTCGCGGAAACCGTGCGGCACGGCTGGGCGGTGACGGCTCATCAGGCCGTCGGCACCCGCTGGCCGGCGGCCGTGGTCGTCCTGCCGGGGGACGCGACGGGCGGGCTCACACGGGAGTGGGTCTACACCGCGTTCAGCCGCGGCGAGCAGCACCTCTCGGTGGTGCAGGGCGCCGGCGACGCCCTCCCCCGAGCCGTCGCCTCGTCCACGGACCCGGCCCCCACCACCCGCCTGAGCACCCTCCTCACCCAGTCCGCGGCCCGCACGACCCCCACCTCGGAAGCCTGACCCCGCCCTCACGTACGACCGCGCTCGCCCCGGAAAACCGGGGCGAGCGCACACGAAGGGGCGCGGGGAACTGCGCACAGACCCGAGCCACGCAGCACCCGCACCCGAAGACCCGGGGCGAGCCCGGACAAGGGGCGCGGGGAACTGCGCGAAAAACCACGACGGCGGGGCGGCCCGGCAACAACGCCGGGCACCCCGCCGTGGCGGAGGCGGGCCCGAGAAGGGCGCCGGCCCTACTCCTCCTCCAGCTCCCCCTCGTCAAAGACGGAGCTGACGTCGAAGCGGCAGATCACCCGCTCCGGATCGACGTTCTCGAAGGGCGACGAGAGCCACTCCCCCGGATCACCCGGCTCGTCCCCGGCCGTGACCCACAGCGTCGAGTCGCCCTCCTCCAGCCCGAACTCCTGGTGCCGGGTGGCGATCTCGTCCGCCTCGTACTCGCCGAAGAGGACTCCGAGCGCGGCGTGCACGCTGCGCGCCGGCGAGTTCTCCTCGTCCTCCTCCTCTTCCTCGTCCACCGATTCGGGGTCGAGCTCGATGACCCGCTCGGCCTGGGCGAGCAGCCGGTGCGGCTCGCTGACGGTGTAGTCGCGGCGGACGAAGACGCTGAGCGCGCTGGGTACCTCGGGCCCGGTGTACGCGGGCAGCGACTCCCCGCCGGGGATCTCGAACGGGGTGACCTCGTCGTAGACGTCGTAGAGCAGCTCGTCGAACACCTCCCCGGCGGCGGCCAGCTCGTCGAACGCGGCGAAGACGTCGGCGTCGGACGCGGCGTCCCCGGAGGTGCCGTCCGCGTCCTCCGCCCCGGCCGCCCGGCGTTCGATCGCCTCCAGGTGACGGTCCAGGGCGTCCTTGACCGCGTCGGCGGCGGCGCGTACGTCGGCAGCCGTGGGCTGCTCAGCATCAGACATACTCCAGACGCTATCCGCACAGGGGCCCTGCCCGCACCGCAGACGGGATGCCCGCGCCCGAATGTTCGCGATCCGGCCACCGGCGGTCCGTCCCGCACCGGGTCACCGTCGGTTTCCGGCCGCCGCTGTCCGAACTTTTCGCGGTGTCGACACATCGATACCCCGGCGGCCCGGACCCCCGTCCTCACCGGTGGGTGTCCAGACCGGCCCCCGGCCCAGCACAATGGGCAGGATGCCGGAATACGAGTTTCGCGATGTGCATGTCCCCCGCGGGGTGTCCCGCAAGGCGGCGACCCAGCTGCTGACCGAGCACGCCGAGTACGGGCACTGGGAGCTGGCCCGTACGCGGCTCTACCCCGACGGCAGCCGCCGGGTGCGGCTGCGGCGGCGGATCATCCGCCAGCCGCGCGCCACGTGGTGAGCCCCCGCGCCGGTGGCCGGGCAGCCGAAGGGCGGTGGGCCCTTCGCCGTGCGGGCCCACCGCCCTGTACCGCTGCCGCCGCGTCCGGTCAGCGCTGGAGCACGCGCGCCCGGCGGTAGAGGACGTACCCGCCGACGAGCAGGCCGCCGCCCAGCGCGCCGACCGTGCCCATCTGCATCCCGCTGCCGGTCTCGGCCAGTTGAGGCCCTTCCGACCCGGCGGAGAGCTGCGTGGTGTGCCCGCGGTCCGAGGAGGACGGGGCCTGCCGCTCCGGGCTGGAGGAGCCGCGGACGTCCGAGTGGTTCATGGGCTCGCGCTGGCCCTCGGGCTTCATGCCGTCGCCCTGCTGCCCGCCCCGGTCCGGGGCGGTGGAACCGTCCTGGCCCGAGCCGCCCTTGTCGCCGGAGTCCTGGCCGCTGCTGTCGCCCTGCGCGTTGCAGCCGTTGCCCATCGCGGGGTTGAGGCCACCGATTCCGGTGAGCGTGTTGCCGCACGCGTTGACGGGGACGTCGACGGGCACCTGGACCTGGTTGCCCGAGCCGACCCCGGGCGAGCCCTTCGCGGCGCCCTGCGCCGCGGCGTCCCCGCCGCCCTGCCGCTCCCCCGACCCGCCGTCCTCGTCCTGCTCCTCCCCGCCGCCCTGGGCGCAGTTGTTGCCCATGGCCGGGTTGAGCGCGCCGACCACGTTGGCGGAGTTGCCACAGGCGTTGACCGGCACGTCCACGGGCACTTCGACGGTGTTGCCCGACAGCACCCCCGGTGACCCCTGGGAGGCCCCCTGGGCCCCGGAGTCCGCGTACGCGCTCCCGCCGGACATCGCGGCCAGCACCCCACCCGCCGCGGCCACGGTGATCAGGCCCTTCCTGGCGACCTGTCGCATGGTTAGATCCCCTGCCTTGCCTTCTGCTCGGTATACGAGGGCGAGGCTGGTCCGGCACCCCCGGGACCCCCGCCCGCTGAAAGACCCAACGGTCCCGGAGCACGCGATGTGCTCCGGGACCGTCCGGTTTCACTCCTCACCGTGTGAGGAGCAACGTCAGCTGTTGACGCAGGTGTTGCCGAAGGCCGGGTTCAGCAGGCCGACAACGTTGATCGTGTTCCCGCAGGCGTTGACCGGGACGTGGACCGGCACCTGGATGGTGTTGCCGGAGATGACACCCGGGGAGTTGAGCGCGGCGCCCTGGGCGCCGGAGTCGGCGACGGCCATGCCCGCGCCAGCGAGCACCAGACCACCGGTGGCAGCCGCGGTGGCGACGACCTTCTTGAGCATTGTTCCTCCTAGTTGGCAATAACGGTCCCAGCCGCGGACCGCACCATCTGTAACGAGGAAGGGGTAATCAGGCTACGAGCCGGTGCGAGCATTCACTCGTTCCGGTCACACCGGTTCATGTGACCGAAAGCCCGGCAGCCGTCGCTCAGGAGGACACCGCGCTCAGCACTGGTCGAGGAACCGGTCGAGGACGCGGGTGCCGAAGGTGAGCCCGTCCACCGGGACCCGCTCGTCGACGCCGTGGAACATCCCGGCGAAGTCCAGCTCCGGGGGCAGCTTCAGCGGGGCGAAGCCGAAGCAGCGGATGCCGAGGTCGTCGAAGGACTTGGCGTCGGTCCCGCCGGAGAGCATGTACGGCACGGCCCGCGCGATGGGGTCCTCGGCCTTGAGCGAGCTCTGCATCGCCTCGACGAGCGCGCCGTCGAAGCTCGTCTCCAGCGCCTTGTCGGCGTGCACGTCCTCGCGGCGTACGCGCGGGCCCAGGACGCGGTCCAGGTCGGCGAGGAACTCGTCCTCGTACCCGGGCAGGAACCGGCCGTCGACGTGCGCGGTGGCCTGGCCGGGGATGACGTTGACCTTGTACCCGGCGCCCAGCTGCGTCGGCGCCGCGGTGTTCTGCAGCGTGGCCCCGATGATCTTCGCGATGCCACCGAGCTTCGCCAGCGTCTCGTCCATGTTCTCCGGGTCGAGCTCGGTGCCGAGGGCGTCGGACAGCTCGTCGAGGAAGGAGCGGACGGTCTTGGTCACCCGCACCGGGGCCTTGTACCGGCCCAGGCGGCCGACGGCCTCGCAGAGTTCGGTGATCGCGTTGTCGTTGTTCGTCATCGAGCCGTGCCCGGCGGTGCCGTCCACGGTGAGCCGCATCCAGTGCATGCCCTTCTGCGCCGTCTCGACGAGGTAGAGCCGCAGGTTCTCGTTGACGGTGAAGGAGAAGCCGCCGACCTCGCCGATCGCCTCGGTCACGCCCTCGAACAGATCGGGGTGGTTGTCGACGAGGTGCCGCGCGCCGTAGACACCACCCGCCTCCTCGTCGGCGAGGAAGGCGAGCACCACGTCGCGCGGGGGCCGGCGTCCGCTGCGGAGCCGGTCGCGGACGACGGCGAGCGTCATCGCGTCCATGTCCTTCATGTCGACGGCGCCGCGGCCCCAGACGCAGCCGTCGGCGATCTCGCCGGAGAACGGGTGGTGCGTCCAGTCCTCGGCGTTGGCCGGGACGACGTCGGTGTGCCCGTGGATGAGCAGCGCCGGGCGGGACGGGTCCTCGCCGGCGATCCGCGCGACGGTCGAGGCGCGGCCCTTGGCCGACTCGAAGATCTGCGGCTCCAGGCCGACCTCGGCGAGCTTCTCGGCGATGTACTCGGCGGCCTGCCGCTCGCCGGGGCCCTCGTTGCCGCCGTAGTTGCTGGTGTCCATCCGGATGAGATCGCGGCAGAGGCCGACGACCTCGCTCTCCGCGTTCACGGCGTTCTGCGCGGCACCGGCCTTCGCACCATGACCGCCCGGCGTCGGGCTCGACTGGCTCACACTGCCTCCTCGTATCGCGGTGGACTCCCATCCTCGCGCCTGACCCCCGGGGCCCCAAGTGGCCGGTGAGCCAGGACGGGACGGGGGCGGCCGGAGGTGGGACCGAGCGCCCCCGAACCAGTGCTAAAGTTGTCTGCGTCGCGACGGCCCGAGGGGCCGGGGCGGCCACCTTTGTCGGGGTGGCGGAATGGCAGACGCGCTAGCTTGAGGTGCTAGTGCCCTTTACAGGGCGTGGGGGTTCAAGTCCCCCTCCCGACACTTTCCGGAACCGCGCGGTGCGGGTCAGGGTTTCCCCCTGACGCACCGCGCGGTTTCTTTTGTGCCGGCGACGGGTCAGTCCTTGAAGATGCGTACGTCGGGCGAGAGAGCGGGGGCGTTCTTGCCCACCAGGTCGGAGAGGTGTTCCTGGTAGAGCTTCTCCCAGGTCTTTCCCTCGATGATTTCCCGGAGCGCGTCGCGGACCTCCAGGTCGAGGCGGCTTTTCGAGTCGGGCGGGACGGGGCTCATTCCCACGCCCCACTGCTCGAATCCGTTGAGGTTCTCCAGCATGGTGAATTCGCCCCGGTACTCCTTCTTCTGCCGGTATCCCTGGAGGATGATGTCGTCGGTGCTGACCGCGTACACCTCGTTGCCCGGGTTCTCGTTCTCCATCTCCTCCAGGCAGACCTGGTACGAGTCGACGGCCTTGACGCGGTATCCCTCGGACTTGAGATAGCCCGGATAGGTCGAGTCCTGGGCGGTGCAGACCTCGGCCTTGTCCTCGACGAGGTCGCTGGAGTCGGCGAATCTGTCCTTGTGCTTGGTGCGCACCATCAGGCCCCGGCCGGCCAGGTAGTACGGGCCGACCATGGTGATGGGCGTACCGTTCGCGGCTTCTTTCGCGCGGCGTTTCTTGTCGATGCTGTACGTGGCCAGGACCAGGTGCACCCGGCCGGTGCGCAGTTCGGAGCTGCGGTTCTTGCTGGCCACCGGGCGGAAGACGACGTCCTCGCGGTCGTAGCCGAGTTCTTTGGCGATCGCGTGGGCGAGATCGATCTCGAAGCCCTCGAATTCCGCGCTCTTTCCGTCCTCGGCCTCGGCGGTCTGGACGCTCAGGCCCGGCTGGTCCTTCTTGACGCCGATGATGAGCTTGGGGTGCCGGTCCTCCTTGAAGGACAGGCGGTCGGAATCGGGGCCGCCGGGGGACGTGTCCGGGGGCTTTGGGCCCGGGTCGTCGGGCCAGGCGACGTAGCCGCCGGCCAGCACCGCCAGGGCGGCCGCGGCCGCCGCCGGGACCCGCCAGCCGGGCATCCGCCGCTCGCGCGGCCGCCGGGCGCCGGGGACGGGCTCCTCGGTGAGGACGGCCTCCAGCAGGTCCTCGGTCTCCGCCGCCGTCGGCCGGCGTCCCGGGTCCTTCCGCAGCAGCGCCTCGATGACGGGGCGGAGCGGCCCGGCGTACCGCATGGGGCGGACCGGTTTCTCGCGGACGGCGACGTAGATCTCCCACAGCGTCGTCCCGGAGAAGGGTTTCCGGCCCTCGACCATCTCGTACAGGGTGACGCCCAATGACCACAGGTCGGACGCCGGTGTCGCGCGGCCCGGCTCGCCGAGGGCGACGCCCACCAGTTCGGGGGCCGTGTACATCGGAGTGCCGATGAGTTCGCGGGAGCGGGTCACCTGGGCCGCGCCCTCGAAGGTGGCGATGCCGAAGTCCATCAGTAACGCGCGGCCGTTGGGGCGGAAGAGGACGTTGGCCGGTTTCACGTCGCGGTGCAGGACGCCCGCCTCGTGCGCGGCGCGCAGGCCGCGGAGCACCTGGAGGCCGATGCGGGCGGCGTGCGGCACGGCGAGGGGCTGTTCGCGCAGCAGCTCGGCGAGGGAGCGGGCGTCGAGCAGTTCCATGACGATCCAGACCTGGCTGTCGGCCTCGATCACGTCGTGCACGGACACCACGTTCTGGTGGCCGATACGGGCGATGGCCTGCGCCTCGCGCCGCGCGCGGGTCACCCACTGCGACTGGGTCTCCGGGTCGACGACGCCGCGGAACAGCAGGCCCTTCACCGCGACCTGCCGTTCCAGACGGGTGTCGAGGGCCTCCCACACGACACCCATGCCGCCGCTGCCGAGGGGCCGTCGCAGGACGTACCGGTCGGCGATCACCACATCGGGTGCGGCGGTCACGTCCGGGCTCGCGACGGTCACCTCGGGGCCCAGGGGCTCGGGGCCGGAACCGGAGCCGTGCTCCTCGCCCGGCCACACCTGGGCGTCCGCTTCCTCCTCGGAGGCACCGCCGCCGGTCCACTCGCCGTCCGCACCCTCAGTGTTCACACGCCCCCCAGGCCCGTACCGGATTCTCAGGGGAGAAGACTAGTCAGATACGCCGCGGGAGAGCAGGAGTTGCGCAGCACAGTCCCGGTCCTTCTTCCCAGGTGCCCCCGCCGTCGCGCGTACCGTTCGTACCCGGCCGTTACCTGTCCGTACCGGCTCGCCTCGGGTGAAGCGCGGAGCGGTGCTAGAAAGAAGGAATGGCGGGTCTTTCGCGTCTTGTACGCAGATTCCGGAAACACCGGTCCGCGGGTGCGCGCGGTGACCGCCAGAACGTACGCCCCGGTCCCGGCTCCTCTCGGGCGGGGCTGGGGAGTGTGGCCGGGCAGGTGCTGGTGCTCCAGGTCGGGCTCGTGGTGCTGCTGGTGGCGGCGGCGGTGTCGGTGCTGGTGCTCCAGGCGCGGCACGACAGCAGGCGGGAGGCCGAGCACCGGGCACGTGCCGTGGCCGAGACCTTCGCGCAGGCGCCGAGCACCCTGCGCGCACTGGACAGCGCGCATCCGGAGACGCGGCTCCAGCCGGTCGCGGAGGAGGTGCGCAAGCGGGCCGGGGTCGACTACGTCGTCGTGTTCAACACCGACGGCATCCGCTACACGCACCCCGACCCGGATCGGATCGGGAAGCACGTCGTCGGTTCCCTGGACGAGACGCTGCGGGCCGCCCGCCGCGGCGAGTCGTTCTCGGAGACGCTGAAGTCGCCCCAGGGCGAGGCCGTCGACACCTCGGCGCCGATCACCAGGCCGGACGGTTCGCTCGCGGCGGTGGTCTCGGCGGGGATGACGGTCGACCGGGTCAACACCACCGTGGAGCGGCAGCTGCCGATGCTGGTGTGGTCCACGGTCGGGACGCTGGTGCTGGCCGCGCTGGGCGCCTGGGTCGTCTCGCGCCGGCTGCGCCGCCAGACGCACGGCCTGGGCCCGGCCGAGATGACGCGGATGTACGAGCACCACGACGCGGTGCTGCACGCGGTGCGCGAGGGCGTGCTGATCGTCGGCGAGGACGGGCGGCTGCTGCTGGTCAACGACGAGGCCAGGCGGCTGCTGGACCTGCCGAAGGAGGCGGAGGGCCGGCGGGTCGACGGGCTGGGGCTGGACACCTCGCTGACGGCGCTGCTGACCGGGCACCGGGCCGTCACCGACAAGGTGTGCGGCACCGGGGGCCGGCTGCTGGTGGTCAACGTCCGGCGGACGGCGCCGTACGGCGGGGTTGACGGCAGCGTGATCACGCTGCGGGACACCACCGAGCTGCGGGCGCTGACGGGCCTGGCCGAGGTGGCGCGGGAGCGGCTGGAGCTGCTGTACGAGGCGGGGGTGCGGATCGGGACGACGCTGGACGTGGAGCGTACGGCGCGGGAGCTGACCGAGGTGGCGGTGCCGCGGTTCGCGGACTACTGCTCGGTGGAGCTGATGGACCCGGTGCTGCGCGGCGAGGAGCCGCCGGGATTCGGCACGACACTGCGGCGGGTGGCGCTGCTGGGCGTGCGGGAGGAGACCCCGTTCCGGCCCGAGGGGGAGCTGATGGAGTACAGCCCGACGGGCCGGGTCGCCGAGGGGGTGGCCGCCGGGCGGGCCGTGCTGGAGGCGGATCTGGCGTCCTCGGCGGAGTGGCTCGCGCAGAGCCCCGAGCCGACGGAGGCGGTCCTCGCCGCCGGGGTGCACTCGCTGATCGTGGCACCGCTGCGGGCGCGCGGGGTGGTGCTGGGGCTGGCCAGGATGTGGCGGGCCGGGGACTCCCCCGCGTACAGCGAGGACGACGTGTCCTTCGCCGAGGAGCTCATCGCCCGGGCCGCCGTGTGCACGGACAACGCGCGCCGCTACACCCGCGAGCACGCCACCGCGGTGACGCTCCAGCGCAGCCTGCTGCCGCGGGCGCTGCCGGAGCAGTCGGCGCTGGAGGTGGCGCACCGGTACCAGCCGTCGCAGGCGGGCGTGGGCGGCGACTGGTTCGACGTGATCCCGCTGCCGGGGGCCCGGGTGGCGCTGGTCGTCGGGGACGTCGTCGGGCACGGGCTGCACGCGACGGCCACCATGGGACGGCTGCGCACCGCCGTCTACAACTTCTCCGCGCTGGACCTCCCGCCGGACGAACTCCTCGCGCATCTGGACGAGTTGGTGGCCCACGTCGACGAGGACGAAGGCGGCGGGGAGTCCGACGGCGAGGGGGACAGTCCGCCGCTCACGGGCGCCACCTGCCTGTACGCGGTCTACGACCCGGCGTCCGGGGTGTGCACCGTGGCCCGCGCCGGGCACCCGGGCCCGGTCCTCGCGCACCCGGACGGGCGGGTGAGCTTCCCCGAGGTGCCGCTGTCGCCGCCGCTCGGGGTGGGTGGCCTGCCGTTCGAGACGGCCGAGCTGCGGCTCACCGAGGACACCCGGATCGTGCTGTACACCAACGGGCTGGTGGAGAACCGGGAGCGTGACGTCGACACCGGCGTCGGCATGCTGGCCGAGGTGCTGCGCCGGCACCCGGGGCTCGGCCCCGAACAGACCTGCCGGGCCCTGCTGGAGGCGCTGCTGCCGCCCCGTCCGGACGACGACGTCGCGCTGCTCGTCGCCCGTACCCGGGTGCTGGACCCGGACCGGGTCGCCGAGTGGGACGTGCCGGACGACCCGGCCGCCGTCGCCCCGCTGCGCGCCGCCTGCGCCGAGCGGCTGGAGCAGTGGGGCCTGGGCGAGACGGGGCTGACCACCGAGCTGATCCTCAGCGAGCTGGTCACCAACGCCATCCGCTACGGCACCGAGCCCATCAGGCTGCGGCTGCTGTACGACACCAACGCGCTGATCTGCGAGGTGTCCGACGGCAGCAACACCTCCCCGCACCTGCGGCGCGCGGCCACCATGGACGAGGGCGGCCGCGGCCTGTTCCTCGTCGCCCAGTTCGCCCGCCGCTGGGGCACGCGCTACACCTCACGCGGCAAGATCATCTGGACCGAACAGGCCCTGCACGGCGAGGCTCCGGCCCCGGGCGCCGGGCTCTCCGACGACGCCCTGCTGGACCAGTGGGACGACCCGGAACTGTGAACCGGGCCTGACGCGGGGGAAGTTGGTGGCCCGCGCCCGGAAGGGACGCGGGCCCGGGCCGCCCTACGCGTCCTGCTCGTGGACCACCCGCCCGTCGACGACGGTGAGGTGGACGGGGACGTCCGGGAGGTCCTGGGGGGCCGTGGTGAGGGGGTCCGCGGCGAAGGCGGTGAGGTCGGCGCGGTATCCCTCGCGGACGCGGCCGGCGTGGTGCTGCTCGCCGGCGGCGAGGGCCGGGGCGACGGTCATCGCGGCGAGCGCCTCGTGCGCGGTGAGGGCCTGCCGGGGGCGGACCGGTTCGCGGTCGGGCTGGGACGGGATGCGGCGGAGCTGGGCCGCGGCGAGGACCTCGCGCGGGTCGTAGTGCGCGATGGGCCAGTCCGAGCCGAGGACGAGGGGGGCGCCGGCGCGCAACAGGTCGGCGCAGCGCCAGGCCCGGTCGGCGCGTTCGGTGCCGAGGCGGGTGGACCAGTTGTCGCTGTGGTCGGCGTGGGTGTACTGGACGTGGCTGGGCTGCATGGAGGGGACGACGCCGGAGGCGGCGAGGCGGGCGACGAGTGCGTCGGGCGCGGTCTCGATGTGCTCGATCCGGTGGCGGGGGCCCTCGCTGGCGGGGTCGGTGTGCGGGGCGAGGCAGTCGAGGGCGTAGGCGACGGCGGCGTCGCCGATGGCGTGCGTGGCGGTGGGGACGCCGGCGGCGGCGAGTGCGCCGACCGCGGCGGCGTACGTCTCGGGCGGGAGCCAGAAGGGCTTGGTGGACTCGCCGTGGCAGTCGGCGTGGTGCAGCCAGGCGGTGCCGTTGTCGATGGTGCCGTCCATGAAGAGCTTGACGCCCGCGACCTCCCACAGGTGCCCCGAGGTGCCCTGGAGCCGGACGAGTTCGCGGATGCCCGCCCGGTCGACGCCGGGCTGGCACCAGGGGTGGAGGCGGAGGCGGAGGGTGAGCGCGTCTCCCCCGTCGGCGGCCTGCTCGTCGAGGAGGCGGAGGGCGGGGAGGCTGCCGTCCTCCAGGTCCATGCCGTGGCCGCCGGTGAGTCCGGCGGCGTTCATGCGGCGGGTCAACCGGGCGATCCTGGCGGCGAGTTCGCGGGTCTCCATGGCGGGCGCGGCGCGTTCGACGAGGTCGGTGGCCGGGCTCTCCAGGAGTTCGCCGGTGGGGGTGCCGTCGGCGTCGCAGACGACGTCGGCGTTGCCGGGGAGCTCCACGGGGCCGGTGACGCCCGCGAGTTGGAGAGCGCGGCCGGAGGCGAGGGCCGCGTGCCCGTCGAAGAGGGTGAGGAGCGCGGGGGCGCCGTCGAGGACGTCGTCGATGACGCGGCGGTGCGGGCGCTGCCCGCCGAGGATGTTGGGGTCGAGGCCGAAGCCGTGGATCCACTCGCCGTCCGCCGCTCCCCCGCGGGCCTCGGCGAGCAGGGCGCGGAGGTCCTCGGTGCCACGGCAGCCGGAGAGGTCGATGCCGCTGGTCATCAGGGTGCCGGAGACGGGGTGCAGGTGGCCGTCGGTCAGGCCGGGGGTGACGGTGAGGCCGGTGCCGTCGACGACGCAGGTCGCGCCGTCGCAGACCTCGCGGATCTCGGCGTCGTCCCCGACGGCGAGGACGCGGCCGTCGCGTACGGCGACGGCGGAGGCGGTGGGGCGGGCGGGGTCCATGGTGTGCACGGTGGCGCCGACGACGGCGAGGCCGGCGGAGATGCGGGGGGTCACGGTGCTGCTGCTCCTTGCGTGCGGTGTGCGGTGGCCCGCCGGGGCGGGCCGGGTCTCGGGGCCGGTGGGCCGGTCAGGTCGTCGGTGCGGCGGCGGTTCCGGAGGGCCGGGTTCCGTCTCCGTCCGCTCCGGCATCGTCGCCCGCCCCGACGCCGAGCGCCGTGAGGTCGAGTCCCGGGCGGCGGGCGAACCAGAGGGAGGCGGCGGCCGAGGCGGCGACGACGAGTGCGGTGCAGATCCAGTAGGTGTCGCCGGGCGAGGGCTGGTCGGGCTGCACGTTGCCCCAGACGCCCCAGCCGATGACGGCGGTGCCGACGAGGGGGACGAGGTGGTGCCGTACGGGGCGCAGGCCGGAGGGCTCGGTGCGGTGCAGGTAGAGCGGCAGGCCGACGAGGGTGACGAGCAGGGTGAGCAGTAGCGGCACGGTGCCCATGCCGGCTTCCCAGGCGGAGGCCTCGGTGGGTCCGGCGCCGGTCAGCAGGGTGGGCGCGACGATGCAGACACCGATCAGGGCCACCCACAGCAACACGGAGCCGACGGGCACGCCCTGCCGCCGCGAGGCCCTGCCGAGGCCGCGGGGCAGCATCCCGGCGCGGGCCGCGGTGAAGGTGATGCGGGACATCGCGGTGAGCGCGGCGACGAGGCAGGCCACGGAGCTGACGGCGCCGACGGCGGCGAGCAGGGCGTGGGCCTGCGGCAGGTAGTGCTGGGCGAGTTCGAGGAAGGGGGCCGGGTTGGCGGGGTCGCCGAAGCGGTCGGCGCCGTCGCCGGCGCCCTGCCAGCGCGCGTAACCGGCGAGTCCGGCCCAGGTGGAGAGGGTGTACAGCAGGCCGACGAGGAGCACGGAGGCGACGACGGTGCGGGGCACGACGCGGCGGGGGCGGCGGATCTCGGAGGCCATGCTGGCGGAGTTGTCCCAGCCGACCATGCCGGCGACGGCGAGCGGGAACGTCAGCCCGCTGAGTCCGGCGAGGCCGCCGGGGTACCCGCCGTCGGCGTGCAGCGGCGCGGCGGCGTCCGGACCGGCGCGGAACAGCAGCAGCGCGGAGAAGCCGAGCAGGACCGCGACCTGCACGGCGGCGAGCAGGATGGACACCAGGCTGGAGGCGACGATGCCGCGCAGCACGACGGCGCCGGAGAAGGCCAGCGCGGCGAGCGAGACGGCCATCCACCACAGGCCGCCGAGGCCGAGCGCGGCCGAGGTCCAGCCGCCGGCGAAGACGGCGACGGCGCCGATGGTCAGCGGTCCGGCGAGCAGTCCGGCGTAGAACATGGCGGCGGCGAGGGCGACGCCGGTGCGCTCGGAGACGGTGCGGAAAGCGTGGTACGTGTACGCCACGTAGCTGCCGGGCGAGACGATGCGGCGGGCGAAGTCGGCGACGGTGAGCGCGGCGGCGAGCAGGCCGAGGGTGGCCAGGAGAAAGGCCCAGGGCGCCTGCGTCCCCATGGCCCCGACGACGACGGGCGCGGTGAGGAACGCGCCGTTGACGGGCGCCATGTTGGAGACGGTGACGCCGAGGGCGCCGGCCGGGCCGACGGCTCCGTCCCGCAGACCGTCGCCGCCCCGGGGTTCGGCGGGCGGTGCGGTGCGGCCGGTGCGCGCCGGGGCCGGGTGCGCGGGTGGTGCGGGTTCGGTGCCCACGGTTCCTCCGGGGGTAGGGCGACGCGGGCGCGGCGGCCGGGCGTCGGAGCACAGACGGGAGCGGCACGGCCAACTACGTTAGTTAACCTGATTAGCTTTCGGGGAAAGTACGCCCCGTGTCCCCCTGAGGGGAAGAGGCGGGACGAAGATTCCGCAGCTCGTCACGCCGCCTGCACGCTCGGTGACCAGCGGGCCCCGCCGTACAATCGGTGCGCCCCGCCCGCCTGTTGACCGTCCCCCTCTCCCCCAGGAGCGCCCCGCCGATGCCCCGTCAGCCCCGGATCTCGCGCAGCGCGGCGGTGAGCGAGGCGCTGCGGCTGCTGGACGAGGAGGGCCTCGGCGCGGTGACGATGCGCCGCCTCGCGCAGCGGCTCGGCGTCACGAGCCCCTCCCTGTACAAGCACTTCCGCGACCTGGAGGACGTGCTGGACGCCGTGGCCGACGAGGTCAGCCGCCGGATCAGCGCCGACGCCGGCGGACCGGCGCCCTGGCGGCAGGAGCTGACCGATCTGGCGCGGCGCTACTCCCGCACCTTCCAACAGCACCCGAACGCGATGCCGTTGGTGATGCGCAGGCCACTGCGCAGCGAGAACTCGCTCTCCGCGCTGGACACCCTGCTCCAGAACCTGCTCGACGGGGGCTGGGAGACGGCTTGCGCGGCGCGGGCCGTGCTGCTCGTGGAGTCGTACGCGCTGGGTGCGGCGATGACGGCCGCGAGTGGCGGGTTCACCGCCGGGCCCGGGGAGCTGGGGCACCGGCCCGCGCTGGCGGCGGCGCTCGGCGGGACGCATCCCGGACTCCGGCTCGGCGGGGCGGACTTCGAGCACGGGCTCACGATGCTGCTGGACGGGATCGCGCGCGAGCTGGCGCCTGCCGGCGCGTAGCGCCGGGGGCTTGTTGCGTCGCGGGGTGCGGGGCGGTGTGGGCGGGTGCGGGTGCGTCGCGGTGGTTCGCGCAGTTCCCCGCGCCCCTTTTTGCGCCGTTCCCCGCGCCCCCTAGCGGGCGCGGGCGCGGAGGCCGTCGAAGAGGATGGTGGTGAGGCTTTGGGAGAGGTGTTCCACGGGGACGCCCTTGGCGGGGTCGTACCACTCGATGAGGGAGTTGACCGTGCCGAAGAGGAGGCGGCTGGTGAGCCAGGGGTCGATGTCGTGCCGGACCGCGCCCTCCTCCTCGGCCTGCCGGACGAGCGCGGCGACCCGGTGGTCGAAGTCCCGCCGCCGCGCGAGCGCCCGCTTCTCCGCGTCCGAGTTGCCGTGCACCCGCAACAGCAGCGTCACGTAAGGGAGTTCGGCCGCGAGGACCTCGACGCTGCGGCGCACGGTGTGCTCCAGGCGGGCCAGCGCCGTGGTGCTCTCCCGCTCGCGTTCCGGGACGGGTTCCTCGTCGAGGATGGCGAAGAGCGCGTCGAGGGCGCGGTTCAGCGCGAGGTCGAGCAGCTCCTCCTTGCCGGAGACGTGGTGGTAGATGCTCGACTTGCTGATCCCGAGCCGCCGGGAGAGCTCCTCCATGCCGGTGCTGTCGTAGCCGCGCTCGATGAACGCGGCCACCGCGACCTCCAGCAGGGAGTCGCGGTCGTACCCGGGACGGCCCGGCTTGCCCCGCCGCCCGTTCCTCACCGGTGGTGTGGTGCTCATGACGACACTGTGACACAGGCCCGGAGCTGGGGTTTCACCGGAGCCGCCGCCACCGGGCCGCTCACGCGCGCAGGTCCTTGATCCGGCGCAGCTTGCCCTGCGAGCGTTCCAGCGTCCCCGGGCCGACGATCTCCACCGTGGCCGTGACGCCGACGCCGTCCTTGATCCCGGCGGTGATCGCCGCGGCCGCCACCTCGCGCGCCGCCGCGTCCGCGTCCGGGCGGCACTCGACGACGACGGCCAGGTGGTCCATCCGTCCGCGCCGGGTGAGCCGGAGCTGGAAGTGCGGGGCGACGGCGGGCTGGCGGAGGACGACCTCCTCGATCTGGCCGGGGAAGACGTTCACCCCGCGCAGGATGATCATGTCGTCGCTGCGCCCGGTGAGCCGCCGCATGCGGCGGAAGGCGGGGCGGGCGGTCCCGGGCAGCAGGGCCGTCAGGTCGCGGGTGCGGTAGCGGATGACGGGCATGGCCTGCTTGGTGAGCGAGGTGAAGACGAGTTCGCCCTCCTCGCCCTCGGCGACGGGCCCCTCGCCGAGCGGGTCGACCGTCTCCGGGTAGAAGTGGTCCTCCCAGATGTGCAGCCCGTCCTTGGTCTCGACGCACTCCTGCGCGACGCCGGGTCCCATCACCTCGGACAGTCCGTAGATGTCGACGGCGTGCAGCCCGGCCCGCTCCTCGATCTCGCGGCGCATCTCCTCCGTCCACGGCTCGGCGCCGAAGACCCCGGCGCGCAGCGAGGAGCGGCGCGGGTCGACGCCCTGGCGCTCGAACTCGTCGAGCAGGGTGAGCATGTACGACGGGGTGACCATGATGATCTCGGGCTCGAAGTCCTGGATGATCCGCACCTGGCGCGCGGTCATGCCCCCGGAGGCGGGGATGACCGTGCAGCCCGCGCGCTCCGCGCCGTAGTGCGCGCCGAGTCCGCCGGTGAACAGGCCGTACCCGTAGCTGACATGGACCTTGTGCCCGGGCCGCGCGCCGGCCGCGCGGAGCGAGCGGGCGACGACGTCGGACCAGACCGCAAGGTCCCCGTCGGTGTAGCCGACGACGGTGGGGTTGCCGGTGGTGCCGCTGGAGGCGTGCAGCCGGCGGACGTCCTCCATCGGCACGGCGAACATGCCGAACGGGTAGCCCTCGCGCAGGTCCGCCTTGGTCGTGTACGGGAAGTGCGCGAGGTCCGCCAGGCTCCGGCAGTCCTCGGGGCGCACCCCGGCCTCGTCGAACTTCCGCCGGTAGAGCGGGACGTTGTCGTAGGCGTGCCGCAACGTGGCCTGGAGACGGGTGAGTTGGAGCGCGCGCAGTTCCTCGGGGCGCAGCCGCTCGCCCTCGTCCAGGAGTCGGTCCGGCAGGGGGTCACCGAACCGCTGCGCCGGTGCCTCGGCGACAGCAGGGTGGCGGCTCATCTCGTCTCCTCTACGTGGCGGGAATGACGGGGTACGTCGCGACGCGATGCGCGGGGGATGCGTCTCGGCCAGAACCGGCAGGTGCTCCGGTCCACCCTTGTACCCGACCGAACATTCGGTTACGTTGACGACGCCGTCAAGTAATCCAGCCGCTGACCTGCATGTCAAGAGGTGGACCCCATGCCGCAGAACGCCGCAGAACGCACCGGCCGCACCGACTTCTTCGCCCGTCACCGTGACCTGCTGGAGCGCGCCCGCGCCGCCACCGCCGACCGGGACTACTGGACCCCGCACAAGGAGTCGCCCAGTACCTCGGTCTACGGCGAGGAGGCGCCGAAGCAGGGCGAGGCCGCGTTCCAGGCGCTGCTGGGCAAGCCCTTCGCGCTGCCCGGCCACCCGGAGAGCGGCACCGTGCGCCCCGGCGAGATCTCGCCGTACGGCCAGGAGCTGGGCGTCGGCTATCCGCGGGTGGCCCCCGAGGAGGCGGTCGCGGCGGCGCGGGAGGCCGGACGTGCCTGGCGGGCCGCCGATCCGGACGAGCGGGCCGGGGTCGCGGCGGAGATCCTCGCGCGGATCAACGCCGCGAGCTTCGAGATGGCGCACGCGGTGCACCACACCACCGGGCAGGCGTTCGTGATGGCCTTCCAGGCGGGCGGCCCGCACGCGCAGGACCGCGGTCTTGAGGCCGTCGCGTACGGCTGGGCCGAGCAGAAGTACCACCCGCGGGCGGCGCGTTGGACGAAGCCGCAGCGCAAGGGCGGGGCCCAGGTGATGGACAAGAAGTTCACGCCGGTGGGCCGCGGCGTGGCCCTGCTGATCACCTGCAACACCTTCCCCACCTGGAACGGCTACCCGGGGCTGTTCGCGAGCCTGGTCACCGGCAACCCGGTGATCGTCAAGCCGCACCCCTCGGCGGTGCTGCCGCTGGCGGTGACGGTGCGGATCGCGCGTGAGGTGCTGGCCGAGGCGGGCTTCGACCCGAACGTGGTGCTGCTCGCCGCCGAGGAGCCGCACGAGCGGACGGCGGCCGACCTGGCGCTGCGGCCCGAGGTGCGGATCGTCGACTTCACCGGCTCGACGGAGTTCGGCAACTGGCTGGAGGAGCACGCCCGTCAGGCCGTGGTGCACACCGAGAAGGCCGGGCTGAACACCGTCGTCCTGGACTCCACGGACGACTACAAGGGCATGCTCGGCAACCTCGCCTTCTCGCTGTCCCTCTACAGCGGCCAGATGTGCACCACCCCGCAGAACCTGCTGGTCTCCCGCCAGGGCCTGGCCACCGACCAGGGCACCAAGTCCCCCGACGAGTTCGCCGCCGACCTCGGCGCCGCGCTCGACAAGCTGCTCGGCGATCCGGCCCGCGCCGCCGGCACCCTCGGCGCCCTCGCGAGCGACGGCGTACGGCAGCGGCTGGAGGCGGCCGCCGGGGTCGGGCGTACGGTCCACCCGTCGGCGAAGGTCGAGCACCCGGACTACCCGGACGCGGACGTCCGGACGCCGCTGGTGGCGCGGCTGGAGGCGGAGGACCGGGAGACCTATGCGCGGGAGTGGTTCGGTCCGGTCTCGTTCGTGATCGGCACCGACTCGACCGAGCACAGCCTGGCGGTGCTGCGGGAGACGGTGGGCGAGCACGGGGCGCTGACCGCCGCCGTGCACTCCACCAGCGAGGACGTGCTGGCCGCAGCGGAGGAGGCGGCGCTGGACGCGGGCGTGCACCTGTCGGCGAACTTGACGGGGCAGATCTTCGTCAACCAGACCGCCGCGTTCAGCGACTTCCACGGCAGCGCCGCCAACCCGGCCGCGAGCGCCACCCTCTCCGACCCGGCGTTCGTCACCGGCCGGTTCAACACGCTCCAGTCCCGCCGCCCGGCGCCCGCCGAGGAGCCGGCCGATGCCTGAGCAGCCCGCGGACGGCCCGGCGCCGGTGCCGCCCGCGCGGGTCGGGGTGCTCGGCGGCGGGCGGATGGGCGCGGGCATCGCGCAGTCCTTCGCCGCGGCCGGTTCCGAGGTCCTCGTCGTCGAGAGCGGCGAGGAGGAGGCGCGGGCCGCGCTGGACCGGATCGGCGCGAGCCTCCGGCGGGCCGAGGAGCGCGGGAAGCTGGCGGGCGCGGCGGACGAGGTGCTGGGCCGGATCTCGGCCGCGGGCTCCCCGGACGCGCTGCCGCGGGACGCCTGCCTCGTCGTCGAGGCGGTGCCCGAGGACGCCGGGCTGAAGGCGCGGGTGCTGGCGGCGGCGGAGCGGGCGGTGGGCGCGGAGACGGTGCTGGCGACCAACACCAGCTCGCTGCCGGTCACCGAGATCGCCTCGGCGCTCGGCTCGCCCGGCCGGTTCGTCGGCATGCACTTCTTCAACCCCGTACCGGCCTCGGCCCTGGTCGAGATCGTGCTCGCGCCCGGCACCTCGGACGCGACCCGGGAGGCCGTGCTGGGCTGGACCAGGGCGCTGGGCAAGAAGGACGTCGTGGTCCGGGACTCCCCCGGGTTCGCCAGCAGCAGGCTCGGGGTGGCCCTCGGGCTGGAGGCGATCCGCATGGTGGAGGAGGGCGTCGCGGGCCCGGAGGCCATCGACGACGCGATGAGCCTCGGGTACCGGCATCCGATGGGCCCGCTGCGGCTCACGGACCTCGTCGGCCTGGACGTACGGCTCGCGATCGCCGAGCACCTGCACGCGACGCTGGGCGAGCGCTTCGCGCCGCCGCGGCTGCTGCGCGAGAAGGTCGCGCGCGGGGAGCTGGGCCGCAAGAGCGGGCAGGGGTTCCACACCTGGACGTGAGCGCTCCGGGCGGCGGGCCGGTGCGTACCGGCCCGCCGCCGGGGCCCGCCCCGTCGCCGGGTATTGCCCGGCGCGGGGCGATCCGTCAGACTGAATACCGAACGAATGGTCGGTTGGGAAGCTGGTTTTCGATGACCACGGCAGAGAGCACGGCGGGGACGGCGGACGCCCCGTCCCCGGGCGAGGACGCCCTGCGGGAG
Source organism: Streptomyces sp. HNM0574 (assembly GCF_012726235.1). Classification (GTDB taxonomy): domain Bacteria; phylum Actinomycetota; class Actinomycetes; order Streptomycetales; family Streptomycetaceae; genus Streptomyces. Next base: position 639,967 of record NZ_JAASAH010000001.1, on the reverse strand, counting down.
CACTTCGACGAGACGATCCGGCGCGAGATGCGGATCGAGCCGCGCGACTGGATGCCCGAGGGCTACCGCAAGACCCTCGTCCGGCAGATCGCGCAGCACGCGCACTCGGAGATCATCGGCATGCAGCCGGAAGGCGACTGGATCACCCGCGCCCCCTCGCTGCGCCGCAAGGCGATCCTCTTCGCGAAGGTGCAGGACGAGGCGGGGCACGGGCTGTACCTGTACTCGGCCGCCGAGACGCTCGGCGGCGACCGGGACGACCTGGTGCGGCGGCTCATCACCGGCCGCCAGAAGTACTCGTCCATCTTCAACTACCCCACGCCGACCTTCGCCGACGTCGGCGTCATCGGCTGGTTCGTGGACGGCGCGGCGATCTGCAACCAGGTCCCGCTGTGCCGGAGTTCGTACGGTCCGTACGCGCGGGCCATGGTGCGGGTGTGCAAGGAGGAGTCCTTCCACCAGCGCCAGGGGTACGAACTGCTGCTGACGATGATGCGCGGCACCGAGGAGCAGCGGGCCATGGTGCAGGACGCCGTCGACCGCTGGTGGTGGCCCTCGCTGATGATGTTCGGCCCGCCCGACGACCAGTCGCCCAACTCGGCCGCCTCGCTGGCCTGGAAGATCAAGCGGCACACCAACGACGAACTGCGGCAGCGCTTCGTCGACATGACCGTCCCGCAGGCGGAGCGGCTGGGCGTGACCCTGCCCGACCCTCAGCTGCGGTGGAACGAGGAGCGCGGCGCCCACGACTTCGGCACCCCGGACTGGTCCGAACTCATGCGCGTCATCAAGGGCGACGGGCCGTGCAACGAGGAGCGGGTGAGCCGGCGCCGCGCGGCGCACGAGGACGGCGCCTGGGTCCGCGAGGCCGCCGCCGCGCACGCGGCGAAGCGACGGCACGAGAGCGAAGGAGCGACGGCATGACCGCGACCGACCCGCCCCGGGGCACGGAGACCGCGCCGGAGGGCGTACGCGCCGAGTGGCCGCTGTACGAGATCTTCGTGCGCGGCAAGCGCGGGCTGAACCATGTGCACGTCGGCTCGCTCCGCGCCGCCGACGACCGGATGGCGCTCACCCACGCCCGGGACCTGTACACCCGGCGCAACGAGGGCGTGAGCATCTGGGCCGTCCGCTCGGACCGGATCGCCGCCTCCGCGCCGGACGAGAAGGACCCGTTCTTCGCCCCCAGCGCCGACAAGGTCTACCGGCACCCGACCTTCTACGACATCCCCGAAGACGTCCCGCACATCTAGGAGCAGCGGCATGAGCGAGGCCACCCCCGCCGGTGACGACCACGTGTACCTCTCCCTCACCGAGGGCGGGAGCGACGACGCCCAGTGGGCCTTCGGCACCGGCTTCTCCGACCCCCTGCACGGCGTCGACACCACCCTGCCCGAGGGCGTGGACCGGGCCGCGCTGGCCGCCTGCTGTCTGGCCCTGGCGGACGACGCGCTGGTCACCGCGCAGCGGCTCGCGCAGTGGTGCACCCGCGCCCCGGAGCTGGAGGAGGAGGTCGCGCTGGCCAACATCGGCCTCGACCTGCTCGGCCAGGCCAGGATGCTGTACGCGCGGGCCGGCCAGGTCGACGGCACGGGCCGGGACGAGGACGCGTACGCGTACTTCCGTGACGCCGGGGAGTTCCGGAACGTGCGGCTGGCCGAACTGCCGCGCGGGGACTTCGCGTTCGCGCTCGTCCGGCTGCTGGCGCTGTCCTGCTGGCGGCTGGCGCTGTGCACCCGGCTGGCGCGGGCGGCCGACCCGGTGCTGGCGGCCGTCGCGGCGAAGGGCGTCAAGGAGCTGACGTACCACCGGCAGTACGCGGCGGACTGGGTGGTGCGCCTGGCCGACGGCACCGAGGAGTCGGCGCGGCGGACGCGGCAGGCGTTCGCGGACGTCCTGCCCTGGCTGCCCGAGCTGTTCACGGACCGGACGGTGGCCGCGCTGTGCCCGGACGACGGAAGTGCAGCCGGCGTCGAGGCGGAGACACGGGAGGCGCTTCAGCAGGTCGCCGCCGCCGGAGGACTCGCGCTGCCGGACGCCGAACCCGTCCCGGGTTCCGGGCGGGACGGCGTGCGCACCTCCCATCTGGCGCCGCTGCTGGAGGAGTTGCAGAGCGTGGCCCGGGCCCATCCGGACGGAGTGTGGTGACGATGACGGCGGACGGTGCGGTGCTCGCGCGGGCGCGGGAGGCCGCGGCCGAGGTCCGGGACCCGGAGCTGCCCGTGCTGACCCTCGCCGACCTGGGCGTGCTGCGCGGCGTCGAGCGGGACGCGGACGGCGGGGTGAGTGTCCTGCTCACCCCGACCTACTCCGGCTGCCCCGCGATGGCCGAGATGCGGGCCGAGGTCGCGGCGCGGCTGCGGGACGCCGGCGTCCCCGGCGCCCGGGTCCGCACCGTGCTCGACCCGCCCTGGACGACGGACTGGATCACCGCGGAAGGGCGGCGCAAGCTCGCCGAGTACGGCATCTCGCCGCCCGGCGCGGCGCCGGGGCGGCAGGCCGGGCCCGTCCCGCTGGTCCTCTCCCCCACCCGCCACGGCACCGGACCGGCCGGGGTGCGCTGCCCGCACTGCGGGGCCGCGGACACCGAGGAGACGTCCCGCTTCTCCGGCACGTCCTGCAAGGCGCTGTGGCGCTGCCGCGCCTGCCGGGAGCCGTTCGAGCACTTCAAGGAGATCTGAGAGATGACCGCTCCCTCTGCCGCCGGGAACCCGGCGCCTCCCTCCCCCTCCCCCGCCGCGCGGACGCGGCGGAGGCCGGTGTTCCATCCGCTGCGGGTCGCCGCCGTGGAGCGGCTGTGCGAGGACGCGGTGGCGGTCACCTTCGACGTCCCCGAGGCGCTGGCCGGGGAGTTCGCCTTCCTGCCCGGACAGTCGCTGACGCTCCGGCGGGAGACGGAGGGACGCGACGAGCGGCGCTCGTACTCGATCTGCTCCCCCGCCGGCGGGCCCCCGCGCATCGGTGTACGCACCGTCCCCGGCGGGCTGTTCTCCACCTGGCTGGTGCGGGAGGTGCGGCCCGGGGACGTCCTGGAGGTGCTGCCGCCGACCGGGTTCTTCACCCCGGACGTGACCAGCCCCGGGCACCATGTGCTGATCGCCGCCGGTTCGGGGATCACGCCGATGCTGTCGATCGCCGCCTCCGTCCTCGCCGCCGACGACCGCTCCCAGGTGACGCTCTTCTACGGCAACCGCCGTACGGAGAGCGTGATGTTCGCCGAGGAGCTGGCCGACCTGAAGGACCGGTACCCGACGCGCTTCCAGCTGGCGCACGTCCTCTCCCGCGAGCCGCGCCAGGCCGAGATCCTCACCGGCCGCCTCGACGCGGAACGGCTCGGGGAACTCGTCGGCTCCCTCGTCGACGTGTCCGAGGCGGACCACTGGTGGTTGTGCGGGCCGCAGGGCATGGTGGCCGACGCGCGGAAGGTCCTGGAGGGCCTGGCGGTGCCCCGGGACCGCGTCCACCAGGAGCTGTTCCACGCCGAGGACGAGCCGGCCCCGCCCACCGCGCGGCACGAGGAGGCCGGGCCCGAGGGGCCGGTCAGCCGGGTCACGATCACCCTCGACGGCCGCTCCAGCGAGGCCCGACTGCCGCGCGACCGCAGCATCCTGGACGGTGCCCAACTGACGCGCCCCGACATGCCGTTCGCGTGCAAGGGCGGGGTGTGCGGCACCTGCCGGGCGCTGGTGACGGACGGCGAGGCGGACATGCGGCGCAACTTCGCGCTGGAGGACGCGGAGGTCTCCGCCGGCTACGTCCTGACCTGCCAGTCCTACCCGGTGTCGGAGGAGCTGACGGTCGACTTCGACACCTGAGACGTCAGCCCGGGCCCTGGTCCCCGTCCCGTTCGAGGACCCGGGTGCGGGTGACCGCGGTGGCGTGCAGGGTGACCTGCTGCGGGGTCCAGCAGTCGGAGCGCCGGGTGGCGATCTCGGCGCCGCAGCCCGCGCAGAGCAGGTTGGGGCCGTCGCAGCCGTCCAGGCCGCAACAGCCGTTCCGGCGCCGCCGGTCGGCGGTCAGCCGCAGTCCGCGCACGTCCGCCGGGGCGAGCAGCACGTCGCGGGCGGGGCGCCCGGGTGCCGGGCGCCTCCGGGGTCTCCCAGGCGTAGCCGCCCGGCGCCACGCGGGGCGGGCAGCCCTCGGGGGTCTGCTGCTCCGGGTCCGTCATGGCCCACGGCACGGGCGCCGACTCCCCTGCGGGCAGCGGCACTTCGCGGACCGGGACGGTGACGGGCGCGCCGCAGCCGCGGCAGCGGAACACCGCCCGGGACGGCTCCCCGGGGCGCCGTCCCGGATTCCGGTCAACGCCCATTCCGGCTCCCCCGCTCCTTCAGGGAGACGCGCAGCAGGTGGGCCGTACCGAGCAGGACCGGGGCGAGGACCACGGCCAGGTACCAGCCGGGCGGGTCCTGCCACGGCCCCGTCTGCCACATCACGGCGCAGGCGGCGGCCATCGTCAGGCCGAGCCATCCGGCGAGGGCGAGCGTGGCCCGCGCGGTGCGGGCCGCGCCCGCGCGCGTGGCGGGACGGTTGCTGACCAGGGACGAGAGGCCGCCGGGCGATTCGCCGGGGCGGAGCTCGGAGGCCGGGCGGATGCGCAGCATCAGCACCGCCGTCCCGGCCAGCACCAGCAGGACGCCCGCCTGCACGAACACCGGGAGGAAGACGGAGCCGAGGGACTTCGCGGCGTACGCGTCGACCCCGTCGGGGCCGAAGTGCTGCGGCACCCGGGCGGGCAGCTCCGGGTAGACGGCGATGCCCCAGCCCGCCAGCGCGGCCAGCACCCCGACGCCGGGCAGCAGCCACAGCCAGGGGAACGGCGGCGGGCCGTCACCGGGCCCAACATCCGTTCCGCCGCCGCCCGTTGCGCTCCGCTCCGCCACGTCCGCCTCCCCGTTCACACGTCCGGTACCGGAGGGACACCTTGCCCGCGCACCCGGCGGGAAACCCCTCGCCCCGTCACCTTCTCCCGGTCAGAAAGCGGTGTCCCGCTGGTCCGGGATCACCGAGCCGTCCTCGCGCAGCACCGGTCCCAGGCTGCCGTCCTCGCGGACGAAACCGGTCGTGGAGCACGGGTACGGGCCGTCCTTGCGCGGGTTCGGCTCGATGAACATGGGGTTGACGATCCACCGGCCGTCGGCGTTGTCGTACGCCCGGCACATGACCTCGTCCTGATTCCGGTTCAGCACCAGGTGGGCGCCGGTGGCGTCACCGACGAAGGTCACGTCGGTGTTGGCGTCGCCGCCGCCGATGACGATGCGCTCGTCGGCGTCCTGCTTCTCCCACGCCTCGGCACCCTCGATGCCGAAGATCTCCTGGTTGACGACGCAGCGCTTGCCGTCCACGTACGGGATGACCCCGCCGCGGCTCGCGGGCACGCCGCCGCAGCCCTCGTTCACGGGCGTGATCCGGCCCTCGTCGAGGACGCTGCGGATCGCGTACGTGCGCGACTCGCGGATGCCCACGCCCGCCGACCAGACCTCGGTGACCGGCTCGGAACCGGCCGAGACGATGTTGACGTCGAAACCGGCCCGCTGGAGCGTCCGGATCAGGTCGCGCTGCTGCGGGTAGTAGCGCACGTACGCCGGGACGGTGTGCGTGCCGACCTTCCGCTCGCTGCCGACGGGCGCGGCCAGCGCCTCGGCGCGGGCCGCCGCCGTGTACGTCTTCACCTCGGCCGGGGTGCGGCCGGTGAACAGCTGCGGGACCCAGGCGTACTCGGGCACCGTCCTGCGGTGGTTCCACTCGCCCTCGAAGGCCTCCTCGCCGGCCATCGTCCGCGCCTCGGAGCGGATCTCGAAGATCTCGTCGGCGCAGGCGGTGTCGGTCGAGGTGGGCAGCGGGGCGCCGGCCGGGACGTCGGTGCCGCAGGCCCGGGTCAGTGCCCGGTCGGCGGCCGGGGTCAGCCAGGCGCTGAGATCCGTCCAGCGCTCGGGGCGCAGGATCTTGTCGTGCCGCAGGGCCCAGCCGAGCGTGACGTCGGTGATGTCGTTCTTGGTGACGGTGTTGTCCCAGTCGAACACCGCCACCGGGCGGCCCTCGTCGTGGGCCCGGCCGCGGTCGGTGCCGAGCCCGGGGTGCGCGCAGCTGCCGCGCTCGTCGATGACCCGCTGAAGCCGCTCGCGGTTGTCGCCGAACCAGTCCAGCTCCGTGGAGAGTTGCGGGCAGTGCCCGGCGCGCGCCGTCTCCTCGGCGCGCGGCGCCTCCTCGGCGCGCGCCGTCTCCTCGGCGCGCGGCGCCTCCTGCGCCGCGGCGGCCGCGGGCGCCGCCGCGCTCAGCGGGAGCCCGGCGGCCAGGCCCAGCGCGGACAGCAGCAGGGCGCCGCGCGCGGCCCGCGGGGTACGGGCGGCGCGGTCTTTGCGTACGGTGTGCAAGGCGGGAACCTCCGGCCTCGGGGGATGTCTGACGCCGCCCCGGCGCCCCGTCGTCCACGGACACCGGCGAGGCGGCGTCCAGCACCGTATATCGAACACCGGCGGGCCCGGCAGACACCCGGCACCCGGAGCGCCCCGCGTCCGCACGCCGCTGACCAGCAACCGGCCGACGATTCTCGCAAGTTGACGCCCCCGGCACCGCACGCGTGTGATTCGATCAGTCGTCATGACCATCGAACGGCGGACGTTTCTCAGGGGGGCGGCGGGCGTGGCCGCCGCGGGCGCGGCGGCCACGGCACCGGCGGGAGCCGCGTGGGCCACAGGCACCGGACGGCGGGCGCGGCAGGCCGCACCGGGGACGGAGAACTGGCTGTCCGTCGTCCCGGGACGGACCACCTTCCCGCAGCTCACCCTCCCCGGAACGCACGACTCCGGCGCCCGGCACGGGGGACCGTGGGCCGAGTGCCAGAACACCACCATCGACGAACAACTCCGCGCCGGCGCCCGCTTCCTGGACATCCGGTGCCGCGCCTTCGACAACGCGTTCTCCATCCACCACGGCCCCTTCTACCAGCACCTGAACTTCACCGACGTACTCACCTCCTGCCGCGACTTCCTGCGCGCCCACCCCACCGAGACGGTGCTGATGCGGCTGAAGCAGGAGTTCTCGGCGGAACCCCCCGAGGAGTTCCGCCGCATCTTCGACGACTACCTCGCGCAACCGCGCTGGCGCAGGCTGCTGCTGATCGGCGACCGGCTGCCGTCCCTGGGCACCGCCCGCGGCCGCGTCGTCCTCCTCGCCGACGACCCGGGGCTGCCCGGCGTCCGGTTCGGCGACGACGCCCTGTTCGACGTCCAGGACGACTACCAGGTGCCCCCGCACCGCAAGTTCGGGCTGATCGAGGCACAGTTCCGGCGGGCCGTCGAACAGCCCGGCAAGCTCTTCACCAACTTCGTCAGCACCGCCGCGCTGCTGCCGCCCCGCTCGAACGCCGACACCCTCAACCCGCGCGTCAAGGAACTCCTCTCGGACGGTCTCGCGCGCGGCTGGAAGGGACTCGGCATCATCCCCATGGACTTCCCCGGCGAACACCGCATGTACGAGACCCTCATCCGCCACAACGCGCCGCTCATACCCCGCTTGGCCTCGGTGACGGCCGCGGCCTGAGACCGGCCCGCGGGGCGTCGGCCGGCTCCGTCAACGTACGCAGGGTGCGCAGGAGTTGGCGGGCCACGGCGTCGGTGCGGCGGAACGCCGGGGCGTCCGTGCGGGGGCGGGCGAAGGCCGCCAGGGCCCGGCCGGTGGTCGGGGCACCCAGGGCGACGCGGCGCGGGTGCGGGCCGCCGGTGCGGGGGTCCAGCAGCCGCTGGTCCTCCGGCGCCGTACGGACCAGGCCCGTGCGGTAGGCGGGAGTTCCGGCACCGGCCCGGCCCGGGCCCGGGTCGGTGAGGAGTTCCTCGCTGAGGCGGCCGTCGCGGTGCAGGGCCGCGAGCAGCGGGTCGGCCGTGTACCGCACCGTGGGGCGCGGCTGGTACGCCTCGACAAGAGCCGTCGCGGCGACCGTGTGCCCCGGCACCGACGCCGAGGAGCCCAGGAACACCCCCGCCTCCGGGTCGGGCGTCACCTCCATGCCCGCACCCAGGAAGTGCACGACCCCCGCACGGGACAGGGCCAGCAGCTCCCGGAGGCGGAAGCCGGGCGGGCCCGAGGCGACATGGTTGAAGAAACCCTGCCACCAGCCGTCGACCTGCCGGGCGACGGACTCCGCCGTCAGCACCCCGCGCTCCACCAGCCCCGGCAGCTGCCCGTGCACCGACAGCAGCGCGAGGAACGCGCCGAGATCCGCACTGTGCCCCGGATCGGCCCGGCGGGCCAGATCGGCCGCGATGTAGCGGTGCAGATGCGCGCGGAACGCCCCCGGCCCGGAGAAGGTGCGGCCCGCGAGGGGACGGTCGAGATGCGCCAGGTCCAGCCGGTCCGCCGGGTCGGGGACGGCGGTCGCGACCAGCGCCGCCAGGGACGGACCGTGCACACCGAGCCCGTCGTAGGCGGCGAGGAAATCCGGCCAGGACAGGGCGGTGCGCTCCGGGTGGGCGTGGAACAGCTCGTGGTAGTAGCCGTAGCCGATCTCCTTCGCCATCAGCGGCCACACGTCCCGCCGCAGATCCAGCCGGACACCGGTACGCGCCACCCGCGCGGCCAGGGCGCCGGTCTCGCGCGGGCCGAAGTAGCGGGGCAGCGGCGGGCGTTCGCCCCGCAGCCGGTAGCCCGGCTTCGCGTGGTACGGCACACCGCGGCGTGAACCGATGTGCAGCACCGGTTCACGGCCCGACGGCACATACACCAGCTCCTCCCCGGAGCGGGTGAAACGGCCGCCGCGGCCCTGCGTCAGCAGCACCGTCAGATCGGCCGAGGCCAGCCCGAAACCGCGCAGCAGCACCGGCTCTCCCGGCCGGAGCACCGACAGATCCGACTCGGCGGAGAACTCCGGCGGCACGTACCGCAGCCGGTGCCGCCGCGCGAACGCCGCCAGCCGCTGCCGGCCCGGCTCCGGAACCGAGGCCAGATGCCCCTGCGCCAGAACGACCGCGTCCGCCTCCAACGGCGCCGAACCGTCCGCCAGATGCACCCGCTGCGGACCGTCGGCCGGGCCGGTCAGCGCGGTCGCGGTGGTGCGGTGCACCGTCACGGTGACGTGCGGCGGCAGCGCCGCCACGGCCCGCCGGAACGCCCACTCCAGATAGGCCCCCTGGGCCCGTCGGGTCGCGAAACCGGTCGGCGCGAGCGTCCGCAGCTCCTCCGCCACCGCCGGATCACGGGGCGGCCGGTACGGCGGGAAGTCCCGTGGCGCGGCCGCCCATTCGGCCAGCGACGGGCCCGGACGCACCGGCCCCTCGACGGTGGAGGACGCGTCCGTGAAGACGGTCACGTCCTCCGCCATCGAGTTCATCCGCAGCAGCGGCGACTGGTCGTGCCGCCAGACCCGGCCCGCGCCCGGCGGATGCGGATCGACCAGACGCAGCCGCAACGGCCGCCCGGCGGGCCACAGTTCGGGCGCGCTCGCCGCGATCCGCTCCACCAGGCCCGCCGCCAGCGGGCCCGCGCCGACCACGGCCAGGGTGGCGGGATTCATGCCTTCTCCCCGGGGGCGGGTGCGGGCGCGGTCCGTTCCGGCGGGGCGGCGGCGGTGAGGCGGGAGCGCAGGCGCTGGAGCGGGGTCGGCGGGAGGGTGCGTTCGGCGCCGCGCGCGTAGTACCGCTCCACGTAGAACTGGCCGACCGTCAGCACCGTCGTCACCGCCACGTACCAGAGCGTGGCGACCAGCAGCAGCGGAATCACCTGGTACGTGCGGTTGTAGACCAACTGCACCGAGTACAGCAGGTCCTGGACGGCGAGGACGCTGACGATGCTGGTGCCCTTCAGCGTGCCGATCAGCATGTTGCCCGCCGTCGGCACGATCGCGCGCATGGCCTGCGGCACCACGATCCGGCGCAGCACCCGGGCCCGGGACAGGCCCAGCGCCTGCGCCGCCTCCGTCTGCCCCCGGTCCACGGACAGGATGCCGCCCCGCACGACCTCCGCCGCGTACGCCGCCTCGTGCAGCGTGAGCCCGATCAGCGCGGTGACGGCGGCGCCGAGCAGGTTGACCGTACGGAACGTGGCGAACTCGGGGCCGAAGGGCACGCCCAGGCTCAGCGTCGGATAGAGCGCGCCGATGTTGAACCAGAACAGCAGCTGCACCAGCAGCGGCGTCGACCGGAAGATCCACACATAACCCCAGGCCAGGGCGCGCAGCACCGGGTTGCCCGACAGGCGCATCACGGCGAGCAGGGTGCCCAGGAGGAAACCGAGCACCATCACGGCCGCCGTCAGCCACAGCGTCAGCCACAGCCCGTGCAGCACCGCCGGGGTACCGAAGTACTGGGCGACAACGCCCCATTGGAAACGCGGGTTCCGCACGACCGAGTGCAGCACGAGCGCGAGCACCAGCAACGCGCCCCCGGCCGCCAGCCAGCGCCCGGGCCTGCGCCGGGGGACGGTACGGACAGGGGGCGTGGGCTCATCAGGGGCACGCTCCGGGTCGGAGGCGGGCGCGGAACGGGGCAGGGCGGTGCGGTCGGCAACGGCCATGAGAGCTCCAAGGGCTTCGGACGGGACGGTCAGCGGCCCGGGGCCGCCGCCCGGACCGGGCCCGTGCCCGGACCTCGACGGTCCGGGCACGGGGCGTGTCATCACGCGCGCCGCGTCCCTCAACACGGCCAGTACGGCCGGCCCTCGCACGGGCCGGCCGGTGTACCCGGTACCGACCGTAGGGTCCGGGTGCTGCGGTGGTGTGAACAGCGTGTGGCAGCCAACTCGCCCAGCACACAAGGCGGTTGACGCCCCCGGCGCGGACCGTGCTGAATGGTCCGCATGTCCGCAGAACTGCCGCTGGTCACCCGCGACCACATCGACCTCGGTCGCGTGTGGTCCTGCTCCTGTCCCAGGTGACCCGGCAGCGGGCCGCCTGACCGGCCCTCCCTCCCACGGCCCGCCGTGGCGGCCGAGCCACCCCGCACGTGGCCCGCGCGCACGCTGCCGCACCACCGCGCCCGCCTTCTGTCACGGGGCGTCGAGCCGTCCGCCCTCCGCCGCCTGCGCCCCGCCTGTCGCCGAACGCCCGTACCGGGGCGTCCCGTTCGACCCGGGCGCCCCCCTTCCCGGACGTACCCCCGCCGCCCCCACCCCGTACCGCCCGCCACGAAAGGCCCGCTCATGCCCGTGGAGTTCCTCGGTATCGCCGCCACCCACGACGGAACGGAAACCCGCTCCCGTTCCGGACCCGCCTTCGACAAGGACTACACCCTGCGGCTCGCCCGCACCCACGAGGAGAACGGCTGGGACCGGGTACTGCTCGCCTACGGCTCCGGCTCCGCCGTCCCCACCCCCGCCGCCGCCTACCTCGCGGCCCGGCTCGACACCCTGCAGATCCTGCTCGCCCACCGGCCCAACGTCGCCTACCCGACCTACGCGGCACGCACGTTCGCCACCCTCGACCAGCTCAGCGACGGACGGCTCACCGTCCACTTCATCACCGGCGGCAACGACCACGAACAAGGCCGCGAGGGCGACACCCTCGGCAAGGACGAACGGTACGCACGCACCCGCGAGTACATCGAGATCGTCAAGAAGGTGTGGACCCGGCACGAACCCTTCGACCACGAAGGCGCGCACTACCGCTTCCACGACTTCGTCAGCGACGTCTTCCCCGCCCAGCAGCCCCGCCCCGGCGTCTCCTTCGGCGGCTCCTCCCCCGCCGCCTACGCCGCCGGCGGAGCCGAGGCCGACGTGTACGCCCTCAGGGGCGAACCACTGGACCGCACCGCCGAACAGATCCGCCAGGTGCACGCCGCGGCGCGGGCGGCGGGACGCACCGAACTCCCCCGCGTCCAGGTCGCGTTCCGGCCGATCATCGCGCCGACCGAGGAACTCGCCTGGGAGAAGGCCCACCGCACCGTCGCCGCGATCCGCGCACGCCGCGACGCCGGAACACCCGTCTCCCGCAGGCACCCCGCCACCGCCCCCGAGAACGCCGGCTCCCAACGGCTCCTCGCCGTCGCCGAACAGGGCGAACGCCACGACCGCGCCCTGTGGACCCCGACGGCCGCCGCCACCGGCGGCGCCGGCAACTCCACCGCCCTCGTCGGCACCCCCGAAACCGTCGCCCGCGCCCTCCTCGACTACTACGACCTCGGCGTCGACATCCTCTCCGCCCGCGGCTACGAACTCCTCGACGACGCCGCCGACTTCGGCCGACAGGTGATCCCCCTCGTCCGCGCCGAAGTCGCCCGCCGCGAACGCCAAGGAGCGCCGCGCGGGCCGGAGACGCTGGAGCGGACGCTCGCGGAGGTGGCGCGGTGAAGGGGGTTTTGCCCAAGACCGCTCGGGCCCGGGTGCGGCGGGCTGTGACGGCGATGGGCGTGCTGCTGCCGCTGGCCGCCGTCGCCGCCTGCCAGGGCGGGACCGCCGGGGCGGGCGCTGCGGGACCGGGCGCGCCCGCCGGAGCCGCGGGGCCCGCCGCACCGTCCGAGAACGTGGTCGCCGACGTACGCAAGGACCCCGAGGCCGCGAAACTGCTGCCCGAATCGGTACGGAAGAAGGGCAGCCTGCGGCTGGCCAGCTCGATCGGCACACCGCCCGGCGCCTTCCACCCGTCCACCGGCACCAACCGGCCGGCCGGCGTCGACATCGACGTCGCCGACGCCGTCGCCAAAGTGCTCGGCGTCCGGCTGGAACGCCAGGAAGCCGGATTCGAAGCGATCCTGCCCGCCCTGGAAAGCGGCAAGTTCGACCTCGGCACAGGCAACTTCGGCGTGACGGAGGAACGGCTCCGCACCATCGACTTCGTCACCTACGTCAACGACGGCCAGGGCTTCGCCGTACGCGGGGACGACAAGCAGCCGAAAAAGGTGACCGACCTGGTGCAGCTGTGCGGCCGGAACATCGGCGTCGGCGCCGGCACCACCTTCGAAACGACCCTGCGCGACGCCGGACCACGATGCGCGAAAACGGGCCGCGAACCGTACGACGTCAAGGTCTACTCGGACAACGGGGCCCTGCTCACCAGCCTCCAGCAAGGCCGGATCGATGTCGTCATGTCGACCATCAACGGGCTGCGGTACCAGGCCTCGCAGGAGGCCGCCGGCGTCCGGTTCCTGAACGAGTTCCAGCGGCTGGACGTCGGCTTCGCCCTCAAGAAGGGCTCCCCGCTGCGCGAACCGCTCCGCGCCGCCGTCAACCGGCTCATCGAGGACGGCACCTACGACCGCATCCTGAAGAAATGGGGCACCCAGAAGTCGGCACTGACGGAATCCCGCATCAGCCCGCCGGAAAGGAAACCCGCCCGATGAGCGAACCCGCACCCGTCATGGTCGAGGTCCGCGACGTCCACAAGAGCTTCGGCACGCACGAAGTGCTGCTCGGCGTCGACCTGCGCGTACGGGCCGGAGAAGTCACCGTCGTCATCGGCCCCTCCGGCTCCGGCAAATCCACACTGCTGCGCTGCGTCAACCACCTGGAAAAACCCGGCCGCGGCTCCGTCACCGTCGACGGCGAACTCATCGGCTACCGCCGCCGCGGCGACACCCTCTACGAGCTGCGCGAACGCGACGTACGGCGGCAACGCACCCGGATCGGCTTCGTCTTCCAGGACTTCCACCTCTTCCCCCACCTGACCGTCCTCGACAACCTCACCGAAGCCCCCGTCTCCGCCCTGCGCCTCCCCCGCGCCGAAGCGGCCGAACGCGCCCGGCGACTGCTCGCACGAGTCGGCCTGGCCGACAAGGAACACGCCTACCCGCGCACCCTCTCCGGCGGGCAGCAACAACGTGTCGCCATCGCCCGCGCCCTGGCCCTCGAACCACGCGTCCTCCTCTTCGACGAACCCACCTCGGCCCTCGACCCGGAACTCGTCGGCGAAGTCCTCGACGTCATCGCCGACGTGGCCCGCACCGGCACCACCATGATCGTCGTCACTCACGAGATCGGCTTCGCTCGCCGGATCGCCGACAACGTGGTCTTCATGGACCAAGGCCAAGTCATCGAACAGGGGCCGCCGGGCGAGGTGTTGGGGGCTCCTCGGCATGCGAGGACTCGGGGGTTTTTGTCGAAGGTGCTTTGAGGCCTGGGGGTTGCGCTGGTCGCCGAGGAGATCGCTCCCGTGGTCCGTCGCGAGGCCCCCACCGCGCTCTGGTGCTGAGGTTCCTGCCGGAGCGGTGGGCAACGCACTCGGCCGGGGATGCGTCCGTAGGGGGTATGGGAGAACGTGAAGAGACGGGGATCGGCGAGGGTTGTGCCGGTTGCCTGATGGCGGTGATCGCCATGGCGGTCGGGCTCGTCGTGTGGCAGGACGGGGCCAGGCCGGGTGTGCTGGGGGCTTTCGAGGGGGAACGGGACTGGAGCCTGTTGTATGTGGAGTTGCCTCTCATGCTGTTCGGGTTCCCTGTTGTCGCCATGGTGGTCTGGGGGCTGACGGGTCGGGTTCTGCGGGGCCGGGCCGGGCGGTGGGTGCGCGGTGGGGCGTCGGCGGTGGCGGCTGCCGTCTCGGTGGCGGTGTTGGCCTGGGTGAGTCTGGCGTGGCTGGAGGTCCGGGTCGCGCCGTTCGTGAATCCCGGCTGGTGACGCGGGACTCGGGCGTCTTTCGGTCGAGCGGGAGAAGAGTAGGCACATCGGCGAGGACTTTGCCGGCGCCTGTGGACAACTCCGCGCCGGTCGCTCAACTCCTCACCTGCAAGAGGGGTGTTGGGCCAGGGCCTGTGGACAACCGCCGGCGGGGGTTCCCGCTGCGGCAGGATGGACGCGTCCGATCAGCCGCTTCCGAGGAGGGCCCGCGATGGCCACCACACCTGACGCCTCCGGTCGTCTCCCGGACCCGTCCGTGCTGCACCCGATGGCCGGACAGCCGCGTGTCGTGCTGCTCAAGCCTCTTGTCACCTCGCCGTTGATCGAGGTGGGCGAGTTCTCGTACTACGACTCCCCCGACGATCCGACGTCTTTCGAGACGCGCAATGTGCTGTACCACTACGGCCCGGAGCGGCTGGTCATCGGGAAGTTCTGCGCGCTGGCCGACGGGGTGCGGTTCCTGATGAACGGCGCCAATCACCGTATGGACGGCCCGTCCACGTTTCCTTTCCCGATGATGGGTGGTTCCTGGGCGGAGCATTTCGATCAGCTGGCCGATCTGCCGAACCGGGGCGACACTCTGGTGGAGAACGATGTCTGGTTCGGGTACCGCTCGTTGGTGATGCCCGGTGTCCGTATCGGGAACGGTGCGGTGATCGCGTCGGGTTCGGTCGTCGTGGGTGACGTCCCGGACTACGCGGTCGTCGGCGGCAACCCGGCCCGCGTTCTCCGTTACCGCCACAGCGCCGAGGACATCGCCCGTCTTCTCGAACTCGCCTGGTGGGACTGGCCTCTGGAGCACATCACCGCCCATGTTCCGGCCTTGATGTCCGGTGACCCGGCCGCTTTGGAGGCCGCGGCCCGGCCGCGTTCGTGACGGTGAAGGCGGCCCTTTGATCACCCTGGAAAGGAGAGGTACTGCGGCGGGACGGCGGCAGTCAGCCAGACGGTGTTGTCGGTGACGTGGAAGGTGTGGCCGTCGCGGTGCATGGCGCCGGCCGCGACGCTGAGGACGACGGGTCTGCCGCGCCGGGCGCCGACCCGGGTGGCGGTGGCCCGGTCCGGTGAGAGGTGGACGGCGTGCCGGTTCATGGGGCGCAGCCCTTCGGCCCGGATGGCGGCGACGGCGCGTGGTGCGGTGCCGTGGTACAGCCACTCGGGCGGGGTGGCTGCGGGCAGGCCGAGGTCGACGGGTACGGAGTGGCCCTGGGTGGCGCGGATGCGGTCGTGTCCGGGGTCGATGACGTAGCGCTGTTTGTCGTTGGAGGCCACGACCTGTTCCAGTTCGGGCCGGGTCATGCGGAATCCGTGTCGGGCGGCGGCCCGCAGCAGTGTGTCGATGTCCGCCCAGCCTTGGGCGTCGAGGTGCAGGCCGATGCGCTCGGGCTGGTGCCGCAGGTGGCGGGCGAGGTATTTGGAGATCTCGACGTCGCGTGCGGGGTCCATGTGTCCAGCGTCGCGCGGGCGGCGCCTTGGCTGCATCCCGTTTCCGGGGGTCTGGAAGGATCACGTGCCGTTCGGCGTGGGCCGCGCGGTGAGCCAAGAAGTCTCACGAGGAGTGAGGAGTGTCGTGCCCGATTCCGTCATTCGCACCGCCCGCGGCGGCGGTGCCGTGGAGGTGCACCGTCCGTCCGGTGGTGAGCGTTCCGGGGTGCGGCCCGTGGTGCTGCTGTGGCACGGGGTCAGCCCGGACGACCGGGAGGTGATGCGGCCGCTGGCCGAGGAGTTGGCGCGTCGCGGTGTGCTGGTGTTCGTGCCGGGCTGGCGGTCGGACGCGGCGGACCGTGGGTGTGCCGGTCTGCTGGAGTCTCTGCGTTTCGCGTACGGGGAGGCGTCCGCGTACGGGGGTGATCCGGAGCGGCTGGTGGTGGCCGGGTGGTCGGCGGGTGCGCCGGCGGCGGTCGGGCTGGCGTACCCCGGGGAGGAGGGGCTTCCGCGTCCTGCGGCTGTCGTGGGGGTCGCGGGCCGGTACGACATACCGGCGCGGACGACGGGTGTGGTTCCGCTGGAGGCTGTTGCCGTGCCTGGTGTCCCGGTGTTCCTGGTGCACGGCAGTCGCGATCCGGTCGTGGTGCCCGCGCACAGCCGGGATTTCGCGGCCGCTGTCGCCCGGGCCGGGGGTTCGGTCCCGTTGGAGGAGGTGGACGCGGATCACGCGGGGGTCGTCGGCACCGAGTACGACCCGTCCACCGACCGCTGCCGCCCTTCCGCAGACCCGGCCGTGGTGGATCAGGGCCGGCGGACGGCGGATGTCGTCGCCCGCGCGGCGGGTCTGCCTGCCGTGGACGGGCGGGACGGTGGGTCGCGGTCTCCCGGGCCGTCGTGAGTGTCCTCGTGAACAGCCGTCGCAGGGCGTGGACTTGACGTCACGGGCCCGTCATGCGGCATCACGTCGGGAGGTGTCGCGGACGGCGACGAGGCCGTTGAAGACGCCGGCGTAGGCGGTGCCGTCGGGGCCGATGGTGATCGGTGCCCAGTTGTTGTCGTAGAAGGGGCCGGTACCGGTGAGTTGTTTCCAGCGGGTCTGGCCGGTGCGGAAGTCGACGGCGGTGAGGTACCAGGCGTCGATGCCCTTGCGGCTGGGTTCCTTTGTGTAGAAGTACAACAGCCCGTTGCCGGTGGAGAGTTTGGCGACGCTGGAGGGTGCCTTCTCGTCGCTCTGCCAGACGGTGTCGCAGCCGCTGCCGTCGGGGCGGACGTCGATGCGGGTCACTCCGCCGGGGACGGTCTTGCCGAGGAGGAGGGAGGAGGGGTTCTCGTACCCGTAGTTGTTCTCGACGACGAGGCTGTCGCCCCAGCCGATGAGGGAGTTGTCGGTGGTGGAGGCGCCGGGGCCGAAGACGGGTGTGCGGCAGACGGGTTTCCCGTTGTCGCGCCGGTGGACCTGGACGTGCATGCGGTCGTCGGCGTTGTCGGTGATGGCGACGTATCCGTCGTCGGCGGGGCCGAGGAGGGTGGGGGTGGTGCCGGACCCCTGGTTCACCGAACCGGGTTTGGAGCCGGTGCCCCGGTCGTACGGTTGCCGCCAGCGTGCCCGGGGTGTGCCGTCGTCGTCGGCGCGGAAGGCGTAGAGCGCGTGGTCGGAGACGAGGGAGATGCCGTCGGGGCCGGTGGCGAAGGAGTTCTGGATCTCTTCGCCGTCGAGGCGGATGCTGCGGACGGTTCCGGTGCGGGGGTCGACGGTGCCGACGCGTCCCTGCCGGGTCACCCACCAGATGCGGCCCTGCCAGTCGGGGGCGACGGAGGTGACGGGGTCGCAGTCGCCGCTGGGGTAGAGGTTTGTCCAGGTGACGCAGTCGTGCGGGACGTGTGCCGTGAGGTCCCAGTCGGCGTCGGTGCGGAAGCGCCAGCTGCCGTCGGGGGTCTGCTCGTGTGCGAGGCGGACGATGTGCTGCCGGGAGTCGGCGAGGACCAGCCGGTCCTGGTTGTCGAGGTAGGCGTAGGCGCCGCCGGAGGTGTCCTTGAAGATCTTGGAGAAGTCGAGGCGGCTGATGGCTTCGACGGTGGACGGCCGTTGGGGGAGGCGGTGTTGGGCGAGGGTGTCGAGGGTTTCCGGGTCGAGGAGTTTGACGAGGAAGCCGCGGAAGGTGCCGCAGACGGTGACGATCCGTCCGTCTCGGTCGAAGGTGAGGGTCGCGCATTCGCCGCCGACGCCGGCCATCGCCTCGCTGCGGACGTCCGGTGCCTTTCCGAGCGGTCCTGGCCAGGGGTGGGTGTCGCTGGCGGCGGCGTCGCCGTGCATGCCGTTGCGCCCGTTGTCGGCGAGGTACGGGTTCTGGGGCGGTGCCTCGCCGGTGAGCGGGCGGGACGGGGCGGGTGCGCCGGTGTAGTCGTCGACGAGCCGGTGCCCGGGGGCCTTCGGCACGTCTCTGGCCTCGGCGGGTGCCGCGGTGAGGGCGAGCGTGAGCCCGAGGGTGAGGGCGGCTGCGCCGACGAGGGGCCTGGCGGTGCGTCTCGGGCGGGAACGCGGCATGGGACCTGACCTCCGGATCCGTGAACTCCGGCCACCGGGGCGGCTCCCCGCCCGGCCGACAGCCCGCCGAACGTACGCACGAACCCTTCAACAGTCCATGCACGCCACACAACCGCCATGAGACCGCAGCATCAAGCGGGGCGCGTGAGGTCGTGCTGTTCGGTGGCCAGGGGGCGGCGGGGCGGCGTCGGTTGGGGCCGGATGTGGTGGGGTTGCAGGAGGTGTGGGGCTCGGTCGAGGTACCGGGTGATGATCTTGCGTCGTGGCTGGGTGCCGAGTTGGGGATGCACCATGTGCTGGGGCCGGCGGGCAGTTCGGCGCACTGGCGTGACCGGTTGGGTGGTGCCCCGTACGACGTGGGCAATGCGGTGCTGAGCCGGTGGCCCGTCGTCGAGCACGAGGTGCTGGGTTTCCCCGAGGGGCGGGGTGGGGCGTTGTATGCGCGGCTGGATGCGCCGGGTCATGCGGTGCCGTTCTTCACCTGTCATCCGGATGCGGAGCCGGCGGGTTCGGCCGTGCGGTGCGGGCGGGTGGCGCGGCTGGCCGGGTTCGTGGCGGAGCGTCGGGGCGGGACCGTGTATCCGCCGGTGCTGACGGGGGATGACAACGCGGTGCCCCGGTTCGGACGAGTTGCGGCTGCTCGGCGGTTACCGGACCGCGCCTGCGGTGGAGGGGCAAGTGCTGCTGGGTGCCTGGGAGTTCGCCGCTCCGGGGGCACTGTGGGCGACGTGGGTGCGCCGCATGTGGCGCGTGCTTTTCCGCTGGATGCGCGGGTGGATGACGTGCATGTGGGGGTGGCGGGCGGCGGGTCGGGGCTGGGCCGGGTCCGTTCGGTGGGCCGGGCCGGTGGCGGGCCTGTCGCGGGGGTGTGGCCGTCCGGTCATGCGGCGGTGACGGCTGATCTGGTCCGAGCGGGGACGGTCGGTCGCTTCCCCGCGGCCTTCCTGGCGGAATCGGGGCTTCCGTCCGGGGTGGGGCGGGGCGAATGTGTCCGGCGTCTCGCCGTGGTGCGGCTGGTGGGAGGGGTGGTTGTCGCCCACGATGGTGGCCACGCGGCCGGGCGCCTTCGCGGGGTGTCCGGCCGCGGGAGCACGAGAGGTACTTCCGTTGTCCTACGAAGGCGGCCCCTGTGGCCCGGCAGGAGAAGGCAGTCCGCATGTTCTCTAAGGTTTTGGTCGCCAATCGTGGCGAGATCGCGATCCGCGCGTTCCGCGCTTCCTACGAGCTGGGGGCGCACACCGTCGCCGTCTATCCGTACGAGGACCGCAAGTCGCCGCACCGGCTGAAGGCGGACGAGGCGTACCAGATCGGTGAGCCGGGGCATCCGGTGCGGGCGTATCTGTCGGTGGCGGATGTGGTGGACGCGGCGGTGCGTTCCGGGGCCGACGCGATCTATCCGGGGTACGGATTCCTGTCGGAGAACCCGGATCTGGCGGCGGCCTGCGCGGAGCGGGGCATCACGTTCGTGGGGCCGGACGCGCGGGTGCTGGAGCTGACGGGTGACAAGGCGCGGGCGGTGGCGGCGGCGCGTGAGGCGGGGCTTCCGGTGCTGGCGTCCAGTGCCCCGTCCTCGGATGTGGAGGAGTTGCTGGCGGCTGCCGAGTCGATGGTGTTCCCGCTGTTCGTGAAGGCGGTCGCGGGTGGTGGCGGGCGCGGGATGCGGCGGGTCGCGGAGCGGGGGCTGTTGCGGGAGTCGATCGAGGCGGCGGCCCGTGAGGCGGAGTCGGCGTTCGGTGATCCGACGGTGTTCCTGGAGCAGGCCGTGGTGAATCCGCGCCATATCGAGGTGCAGGTGCTGGCGGACCGGCACGGTGAGGTGATCCATCTGTTCGAGCGGGACTGCAGTCTGCAGCGCCGGCATCAGAAGGTCATCGAGCTGGCTCCGGCGCCGGGTCTGGATCCGGGGCTGCGGGAGCGGATCTGTGCGGACGCGGTGGCGTTCGCGCGGCAGATCGGTTACGCGTGCGCGGGGACGGTGGAGTTCCTCGTGGACGAGCGCGGGAACCACGTGTTCATCGAGATGAATCCGCGGATCCAGGTGGAGCACACGGTGACGGAGGAGGTCACCGATGTGGATCTGGTGCAGGCGCAGTTGCGGATCGCGGGCGGGGCGTCGCTGGCGGATCTGGGGTTGTCGCAGGAGAAGGTGCGGCTGCGGGGTGCGGCCTTGCAGTGCCGGATCACGACGGAGGATCCGGCCAATGGTTTCCGTCCGGACACGGGCCGGATCACGGCGTACCGTTCGCCGGGCGGGGCGGGTGTGCGGCTGGACGGTGGCACGAATCTGGGTGCCGAGGTGAGTGCGCATTTCGACTCGATGCTGGTGAAACTGACCTGCCGGGGTGCGGATTTCGCGACGGCGGTGGCGCGGGCGCGGCGTGCGGTGACGGAGTTCCGGATCCGCGGGGTGGCGACGAACATCCCGTTTCTGCAGGCGGTGCTGGACACGCCGGATTTCCGGGCGGGGCGGGTCACGACGTCGTTCATCGAGGAGCGTCCCGAGCTGCTGACGAAGCGGGGTTCGGCGGACCGGGGTACGCGCATTCTGGAGTATCTGGCGGATGTGACGGTCAACAAGCCGCACGGTGAGCGGCCCACGCTGCTGGCTCCGCACGAGAAGCTGCCCCGGCTCGACGGCGGGCCGGCGGAGGGTGCGGGCCCGGACGCGAAGGGCGTGGAGGTGCCGGGGGCCGGTGCGGTGCCGGACGGTTCGCGGCAGCGGCTGTTGCGGCTCGGTCCGGAGGGGTTCGCGTCGGCGCTGCGGGAGCAGCCGCAACTGGCCGTCACGGAGACGACGTTCCGTGACGCGCACCAGTCGCTGCTGGCGACGCGGATGCGGACGAAGGATCTGCTGGAGGTCGCGGGGCATGTGGCGCGGACGACGCCGCAGTTGCTGTCGGTGGAGGCGTGGGGCGGGGCGACGTACGACGTGGCCTTGCGTTTCCTGCACGAGGATCCGTGGGAGCGGCTGGCGGCGCTGCGGGAGGCGATTCCGAACATCTGTCTGCAGATGCTGCTGCGGGGCCGGAACACGGTGGGGTACACCCCGTATCCGGAGCAGGTGACGCGGGCTTTTGTGCAGGAGGCCGCGGACACGGGTGTCGACATTTTCCGGATCTTCGACGCGTTGAACAACACGGACCAGATGCGTCCGGCGATCGACGCCGTCCGGGAGACGGGGACGGCGGTGGCCGAGGTCGCGATGAGCTACACCGGGGATCTGTCCGACCCTCGGGAGAAGCTGTACACGCTGGATTACTATCTGCGGCTCGCGGAGGAGATCGCCGAGGCCGGGGCGCATGTGCTGGCGATCAAGGACATGGCGGGGCTGCTGCGTGCCCCGGCGGCGAAGAAGCTGGTCACGGCGTTGCGGAGGAATTTCGATCTGCCGGTGCATCTGCACACGCATGACACTCCCGGCGGTCAGCTGGCCTCGTATCTGGCCGCGTGGGAGGCGGGCGCGGACGCGGTGGACGGGGCGTCGGCGGCGCTGGCGGGGACGACGAGCCAGCCGGCGCTGTCCGCGATCGTCGCGGCGGCCGCGCACACGGAGCGGGACACGGGTCTGGATCTGGACGCGGTGTGTGCGCTGGAGCCGTACTGGGAGGCGGTGCGGCGGGTGTACGCGCCGTTCGAGTCG
Source organism: Streptomyces sp. HNM0574 (assembly GCF_012726235.1). Taxonomy (GTDB): domain Bacteria; phylum Actinomycetota; class Actinomycetes; order Streptomycetales; family Streptomycetaceae; genus Streptomyces. Next base: position 617,819 of record NZ_JAASAH010000001.1, on the reverse strand, counting down.
GCGCTGCCCGCGCCGACGGGCCGGGTGTACGAACACGAGATTCCGGGCGGTCAGTTGTCGAATCTGCGGCAGCAGGCGATCGCGCTGGGGCTGGGTGACCGGTTCGAGGAGATCGAGGCGCACTACGCGGCGGCGGACCGGCTGCTGGGCCGGCTGGTGAAGGTCACGCCGAGTTCGAAGGTGGTGGGTGATCTGGCGCTGGCGCTGGTCGGGGCCGGGGTGTCGACGGCGGAGTTCGCGGCCGATCCGGGGCGGTACGACATCCCCGGTTCGGTGATCGGTTTCCTCCGCGGTGAGCTGGGTGACCCGCCGGGCGGCTGGCCGGAGCCGCTGCGCAGCCGTGCGCTGGCGGGACGGGAGGAGCCTCCGGTGGCGGCGGAGCTGTCGGAGGAGGAGGGCAAGCGGCTGGCGGGGGCGTCGGACGAACGCCGTGCGGTGCTCAACGAGTTGCTGTTCCCGGGTCCGACGAAGGAGTTCCGGGCGCACCGCGAGCGGCACGGTGACGTCTCGCCGCTGCCCAGTGACCTGTTCTTCTACGGGCTGCACCACGGCGAGGAGCACAACGTGACGATCGCGCCGGGCGTGCAGTTGCTCATCGGTCTGGAGGCGATCTCGGAGGCGGACGAGCGGGGCATGCGGACGGTGATGTGTCTGCTCAACGGCCAGCTCCGGCCGGTGCAGGTGCGGGACCGTGCCGTGGCGGACGACGTCCCGGCGGCGGAGAAGGCCGACCGGAACGATCCGGGGCATCTGCCCGCGCCGTTCGCCGGTGTGGTGACGCTCGCGGTGGACGAGGGCCAGGAGGTCGAGGCGGGCGACAGCATCGGCACGATCGAGGCGATGAAGATGGAGGCGGCGATCACGGCCCCGGTGGCGGGCACGGTCAGCCGCGTCGCGATCTCCCCCATCGCCCAGGTGGAGGGCGGCGACCTGCTGATCGTGCTGTCGTGACCGGCGGGGAGGGGGCGGCGGACGGCCGTCCCCTCCCGCGCGTTTGCGGATGTGAGGGGGTCAACTCCGCGGTTCCCGGGACCTGTTGACCGGTTCGGCCGGAAATCGTCTTCGCCCCGGGCCGGCGTACGGCTACGTTTGACTGTGTGACCGGATTCGAAATCTGGTCACGACGGGGGCGGGGAGGGGGTGGCCCGTGGGGGGTCAGGACGAGCGCGGGGAGCGGATTCTGGACGCCGCGGGCGAGCTGCTGCTCGCCTGGGGGTACCGGCGCGTCACGATCGACGAGGTGGCGCGCCGCGCGAAGGTCGGCAAGGGCACCGTCTATCTGCACTGGCGCACCAAGGACGCGCTCCTGCTGGCCGTGGTGCTGCGCCGCAAACTGGAGGGGCAGCGGCGGCAGTTGACGCGTGTCCGGCGGGACCCGCGGGAGGCGCTGCCCAGCCGGATGATGCGCGGCGCGTACCTCGACATCGTCGAGGACCCGGTGCTGCGCGCGCTGCACCTGGTCGACGCCGACGTCCTGGGCAAGCTCAACGACGTCGCGCACCGGGAGCTGGCCGCGCTGATGGGCGAGGGACAGCGGGCCCTGGAGCGGTACTTCACGCTGCTGCGGGGGCACGGCCTGGTGCGCGACGAAGGGGACGTCGCCCGCCAGTGCTACCTGTGCACGGCCACCACGACGGGCTTCATCACGTCGGAGGGCCTGCTCGGGAAGGACGCCCCGTTCGACCCGCAGACCCGCGCCGGCCTGCTCGAACAGACGCTCCGCGCGGCCCTGGAGACCTCGGCCGAGCCGCGGCCGGAGCGCATGGCCGAGGCGGCCCGGGAGGTCGTCGCACTGTTCGGGCATGTCGAGGAGCTGTGCCTCGCCGAACTGCGCCGCCAGGTACGCGCCTGACGCGCTCCGCCCTCTCCGCTCCCCCGCGGCAGCACCGTCCACCAGGGACCAGAAGGAGAGCACCCATGACAGAACAGACCACCGGCCGGGACTACGCACCGCCCGCCGCGCTGAGCGAGCACGTCGGCAAGCACCCCGGGGAACCGAACGTCATGGAGCCGGAGCTGCTGGCCGACCCGTTCGCGGGGTACGGGGCGCTGCGGGAGCGGGGCCCCGTGCTGCGCGGGCGGTATCTGGACGACACCCCGGTGTGGCTGGTGACGCGTTTCGAGGAGGTCCGCAGCGTCCTGCGCGACCAGCGGTTCGTGAACAGCGTGACGTCCGTGCCGGGTTACGGCGGGGACGATCCCCGCGCGCGGCTGCTGGACACGCTCGGCTTCCCGGAGCACATGCGGCCGTACATGCTGGGTTCGATCCTCGACACCGACCCGCCGGACCACACCCGGCTGCGCAGGCTGGTGTCCAGGGCGTTCACCGCCCGCCGGATGCTGGACCTGCGGCCGCGCGTCGAGCAGATCGCGGACGAGCTGCTCGACGGGCTGCCGGAGCAGGCCGAGGACGGTGTGGTGGATCTGGTGGAGCGGTACGCGTACCCGCTGCCGGTCACCGTGATCTGTGAACTGGTGGGCATTCCCGAGGCGGTGCGGCCGCGGTGGCGGGAGTGGAGCGGCGATCTGGTCTCGATGCGTCCGGACCGGATCGGGACGGCGGTTCCGGCGATGGTGGAGCACATCCACGAGCTGATCGCCGAGCGGCGCTCCTCGCCGGCGGACGACCTGGTCAGCGCGCTCGTCCAGGCGCACGACGAGGGCGGCAGGCTCAGCGACAACGAGATGGTGACGCTGGTGCTCACCCTCGTCCTGGCCGGTCACGAGACGACGGCGAACCTCATCGCCAACGGTGCGGAGGCGCTGCTGGCACATCCCGCCCAACTGCGGCTGTTGCGGGACGATCCGGGCCTGTGGCCGCGTGCGGTGCACGAGCTGATGCGCTGGTGCGGCCCGGTGCACGCGACGCAGCTGCGGTACGCGACGGAGGACGTCGAGCTGGGCGGCGTACGCATCAGCAAAGGTGAAGCGGTGCAACCGATGCTGGTCGGCGCGAACTTCGACCCGCGGCACTACGCGGAGCCGGACCGGCTGGACGTGACGCGGCAGCCGCAGGGCAGGGCCGAGGACCACGTGGGCTTCGGGCACGGGATGCATTACTGTCTGGGCGCCACCCTGGCCCGGCAGGAGGGGGAGGTCGCGCTGGCCAAGCTGTTCGCGCGGCACCCGGACCTGTCGCCGGGCGTACCGCCCGGGGAGCTCCGGCGCGAGCCGGTGCCCGGTTTCTGGCGCCTGGCCTCGCTTCCGCTGCGCCTGTCGGGGAGCTGACGCCGGGGCGTGTGCATCACCCCGGCCCACGGCGCTGACCTGGGCCGACGGCCGCCCTTCGGGGCGGCGCGCGACACCTGGGGCCCCTCCTGCGACGGGAGGGGCCCCAGGTGTGTGCGGACCGTGAGGCGGGTGCTCTGCGAGACACAACAGCCGCTGAAATTCAACCCATTGACCACGCTGACCGGCGGTCGTAACCTCATCTTCCGCAGTAAGGAAACTGCGTGTCACACAGCGGAAACATGGGGCGAGTTTATGACTGCCGTGCACGACCCTACGCCCGTGGAAACCCCCAGCAGCACCCCCGACGGCGCCAGTTCGCGGCTGTACAGTTACGACCTCGCCCCGACCCGCAAAGAGGGCCGCAGATGGGGTGCGTACAACGTCTTCACCCTCTGGGCCAATGACGTTCACAGCCTCGGCAACTACGCTTTCGCGATCGGGCTCTTCGCGCTCGGGCTGAGCGTATGGGGAATCCTCGTCGCCTTTCTCCTGGCGTCCGTCCTGCTGTTTCTGCTGCTGACGCTCTCCGGCTACATGGGGCACAAAACGGGCGTTCCGTTTCCCGTGATGAGCCGGATAGCCTTCGGCACCAAGGGCGCGCAGATACCGGCGATGGTGCGTGGTCTGGTCGCGATCGCCTGGTTCGGCATTCAGACCTATCTCGCGTCCTCCGTACTGAGCACGCTGATCATCGCGATGGCACCCGGCGCGAAATCCCTCGACGGCAATTCCGTGCTGGGGCTCTCGACGCTCGGCTGGATCACCTTCCTCGCCCTGTGGGGCGTGCAGGTGCTCATCGTCAGCTACGGGATGCAGGTCATCCGCAAGTACATGGCCGTCGCCGCGCCCACCACGCTCATCACGATGACGGCGCTGGCCGTGTGGATGTTCCTCCGCGCCGACGGCTCCATCTCCTTCTCCACCAACGACCCGCTCACCGGCGGCGCGATGTGGCTCCAGGTCCTTCAGGGCGCCGCGCTCTGGGTCGTGATCTACGGAACGTTCGTGCTGAACTTCTGCGACTTCACCCGCTCCGCGAAGAGCCGCGCGTCGATCGTGCGCGGAAACGTGATCGGCATCCCCGTCAACATGCTCTTCTTCGCGGGCATCGTGGTCGTCCTCAGCGGCGCGCAGTTCAAGCTCAACGGGAAGGTCATCACCAGCCCGACGGACATCGTGCAGACGATCCCGAACATGTTCCTGCTGGCCCTGGCCTCGCTGGCGCTGATCGCGCTGACCGTCGCGGTGAATCTGCTCGCCAACTTCGTGGCGCCGATCTACACCCTGGTGAACCTCTTCCCGCAGAAGCTGAATTTCCGCCGGGCCGGGATCGTGAGCGCCGTGATCGGGCTCGTCATTCTTCCCTGGAATCTCTACAACAGCCCGGTCGTGGTGAACTACTTCCTCGGCGGGCTCGGTGCCCTGCTCGGCCCGCTCTTCGGCGTGATCATGGCCGACTACTGGCTGCTGCGGAAGGCCAGGGTCAATGTCCCCGACCTCTACACCGAGGACCCGGACGGCGATTACCACTACCGCAGCGGATACAACCCGAGGGCCGTGTGGGCATTCGCCCCCGCCGCCGCGACGGCCGTCGTCATCGCCCTGGTCCCCACTTTCAGCGTCGTCGCCGGATTCTCCTGGTTCATCGGCGCGATCCTCGGCGCCGTGCTGTACGCGGTGATCGGCGACCGGAAGAAGCAGGTACGGGACGTCGACGGCGAATCCATCGCCGTCGCCGCCGAATGACCGACGGAAAAGCGGCACCGGCAGCAGCACCGCGAAACCCCCGGAGAACCGGCAGTCCCGGCAACTACGGGAACACCACAGAAAGTTGAGTCATGCGCATTCTGGTCGTCAACGTCAACACCACCGCGTCGATCACCGAGGCCATCGGTGAGCAGGCGGCGAGTGCGGCGTCGCCGGGCACCGAAATCGTCCCGCTGACACCGGCGTTCGGCGCCGAGTCCGTGGAGGGGAACTACGAGAGCTACCTCGCGGCCATCGCCGTGATGGAGACCGTGAAGGCGTACCCGGAGCCGTTCGACGCGGTCATCCAGGCCGGCTACGGCGAGCACGGCCGCGAGGGGCTGCAGGAACTCCTCGACGTCCCCGTCGTCGACATCACCGAGGCCGCCGCCAGCACGGCCCAGTTCCTCGGGCGCACGTACTCCGTGGTCACGAGCCTGGACCGGACGGTCCCGCTGATCGAGGACCGGCTGCACACCGCGGGCCTGAGCGCCCGCTGCGCCTCCGTGCGGGCCAGCGGCCTGGCGGTGCTCGACCTGGAGCGGGACCCGAAGGAGGCGGTCGAGGCGATCGCCGAGCAGTCGGCGCGGGCCGTGGAGGACGACCGCGCCGAGGTCATCTGCCTCGGCTGCGGCGGCATGTCCGGGCTGACCGAACGCGTCCGCGAGCGCACCGGCGTACCGGTGATCGACGGGGTGACGGCCGCGGTGACGGTCGCCGAGTCCCTGGTGCGGCTCGGGCTGACCACGTCCAAGGTCCGCACGTACGCGCCGCCGCGGGCCAAGGCCTTCGCCAACTGGCCCCCGCGCGCGAGCTGATCCGCTCCGCACCAGGAACTCACCCCGCGACCCGGGCCCGGAGCCGGTTCCCGGGGTGACGGTGGGGTGGACGGTGCACCGTCCACCCCACCACCCAACGCCACTGCCGCTGCCGTCCGCACCGGCAGTGGCCGTTTGCGTTCGCACCCGGGTACGCGCCGGGTTCCGGACGGGCCCGCGCCGCCCCTCCCCCACTGCCGGCGGCCGCCGCGTCCCGGAGGGTTCCGGCCAGGTTCGGGCACACTGGGCGGAGTGCGCGATCGCGGGCACGTACACCCGTCTCCCGGGGTCGTCACCCCTTGAAAGCGCCTGCGTACGCGGCTGCCGTGGTCTATCACACAAATATGGACCGCAGTCTGCCGTGAGATTCGCAACGCGCGTAGAGTCTCCGCCGACGCGGTGCCGCGCGCCGCCGGATTCCCCAGTCATGCCGCAGGGCACCGTCGCCCCCGTGGACGGAGATCACATTGGCCGAAACTTCGCCTCCCGCAACGCCGCCCGCCGCGGCATCAGGTACCGACGCATCACGTGAGGACGCCGCGGCGTCCAGCGCGGTCGAGACGCGGGGTATCGAGCCGGTTCCCGATGCCGAGCGGCACGGCCGGGTGCGTGAGCTGTTCCCCACCTATGTCGCCGCGAACATCAGCGTGCTGCTGCTGACCATGGGCGCCTCGCTCGTGGTCTTCAACTCGCTGAACTTCTGGCAGGTCGTCGTCGTCGCGGTGATCGCCGCCGCCGTGTCCTTCGGCATGTGCGGCGTGCTGTCGGTGACGGGCAAGTGGGGCGGCGCCCCCGGCCTGCTGCTGTCCCGCGCGACGTTCGGCGTCCGGGGCAACTACTTCCCCGGCATGATCCTGTGGGTCGCCCGCTTCGGCTGGGAGACGATCAACGCCGTCACCGGTGCGTACGCGCTGCTGACGGTGATGCGTCTGCTCTTCGGCATCGAGGCGGGCAAGGTCCTCAGCGGTGTGACGCTGCTGCTCTTCGTCGCGGTCACGTTCTTCGTGAGCGGCATGGGCCGCAAGGTGCTGAACGTCTGCAACAAGTGGGCCACGTACGTCTTCGGTGTCTTCAGCGTGATGGTGCTGGCGTACCTGGTGGTGTCGATGGACTGGGGCGAGATCTTCTCGCAGCCCGCCGGTTCGACGGCCATGATGATCGCCGGTGTCGGCACGATCGCGGCGGGCGGCATCAGCTGGGTGCCCTCGGGCCCCGACTTCGTGCGCTACTTCCCGCACGCGATCCAGGGCCGGAAGATCGTCGGCGCGACCGTCTCCGGTGCCGGTCTGGTCATGGCTCCGATGGTGCTGATGGGCGCCGTGATGGCCTCCCGTACGCCGGACCTCGCCAAGGCGAGCGACCCGGTCGCCTTCCTCGGTGACGTGCTGCCCGCGTGGCTGGCCGTGCCGTACCTGATCACGGCCGTCGTCGGGATGCTGCTGATCAACAGCCTGTCCATGTACTCGGCCGGGTTCACCGCGCAGACCATGGGCGTGAAGCTGCCGCGGCCGCTGGCGGTGAGCGTCAACGCCGTCATCAGCCTCGTCGGCGGACTGTTCATGATGCTGGTGGCGACCAGCTTCATCAGCCAGTTCATCACCTTCCTGACGCTGCTCGCGGTCTCCTTCTCCGCGTGGATCGGCGTGTACGGCATCGACATGCTGCGCCGCTACCGCCGCCCCGTCCGGTACGACACCGAGGCGCTGATGGACACCTCCCCGCGCAGCCGCTACTGGTACAAGGGCGGCTTCTGCTGGCAGGCGATGACCGCGTGGGCGGTGGCCCTGGCCGTCGGCCTGTGCCTGACGAAGGTGGAGTGGTTCACCGGGCCGCTGGCCGACACCTGGCCGGGCAAGCACGGGCTGGGCTGGGCGGCGACGATCGTCATCGCCGCCGTGCTGTACGCGGTGCTGCCGGCTCCGCGGGAGAACGGGGAGCCCGGCGGGCTCGCCAAGGACACGGAGGAGCCGGTGCGGGCCGTCTCCAAGTAGCGGCGCGGGGGTCTCCGGTTCGCCGGTACCCCTGTCCGTGCGTCGTCGGCCGCGCGTGCTCCGTGGCTTGTCGCGCAGTTCCCCGCGCCCCTGTCGGGGCACAACCGCATACGAGTTCCGAGAGGGGCGTCCCGTACGGGGCGCCCCTCTCGCTGTGCGCGGGCGGACCCCCACCGGAAGGGGTGAGTAAGGTTAGGCTAACCTTCTCCGCGTGAATCCCGGTGAAGAGACTCCCCCGCCCGGCCGCCCCCGCGGCCATGAACTGCGGGCCACGGGCGTCACCGTCGCCTACGACGGTGTCGACGTCGTGCACGGCGCGGCGTTGACGCTCCGCCCCCGCGAGGTGACCGTCCTGGTCGGCCCGAACGGCAGCGGCAAGTCGACGCTGCTGCGCACGCTGGCACGGCTCCAGCGCCCCAGGGCCGCCACCCTGCTCGTCGACGAGGACACCGACGGACTCGCGCTGAGCGCGCGGGAGTTCTCCCGCCGGGTCGCCCTGCTGACCCAGGGCCGGGCCGTGCCCGGCGGGCTCACCGTGCGGGACGTCGTCGAGTTCGGCCGCTACCCGTACCGGGGCCGCTGGGGCCGGGCCGATCCGCGCGCCCGGGAAGCGGTGGACCGCGCGCTGGCGCTGACGGGCGTCACCGGGCTCGCCGGACGCGGCGTCGAGCACCTCTCCGGCGGGCAGCTGCAGCGGGTCTGGCTCGCCGGATGCCTCGCACAGGAGACCGGCGTACTGCTCCTGGACGAGCCGACCACCTATCTCGACCTGCGCTACCAGGTCGAACTCCTCGACCTGATCCGTGACTTGGCGGACGACCACGGCATCGCCGTCGGCGCCGTCCTGCACGACCTCGACCAGGCGGCCGCCGTCGCCGACCGGATCGCCCTGCTCCACGACGGGCGGATCGTCGCCGACGGCCTCCCCGAGGACGTCCTCACCGCCGAGCGGCTGACCGCGGCGTACGGCATCCGCGTCGAGGTCGACACCGACCCCCACACCGGCCGGCCGCGCACCCGCGCGGTGGGCCGTCACCACAGCCGAAGCGAAAGGCTCAGTACCACCCCATGAGACGTCTGCTGATATCCCTCGCCGCCGCGACCGCAGCGGCCCTCACCCTGACCTCCTGCGGAACGACCGAACCCGCCGCCGACGAGGGGAAGAAGGCGGCCGGCGGGCCCGTCACCCTCACCGACGCCACCGGCAAGAAGGTGAAGCTCGACGCCCCCGCCGAGAAGGTCGTCGGCACCGAGTGGAACGTCGTGGAGAACCTCGTCTCGCTGGGCGTCGAGCCCGCCGGGGTCGCCGACGTCAAGGGCTACAAGACCTGGGACACCGCGGCGCCGCTGAAGAACGAGCCCGAGGACATCGGCACCCGCGGCGAGCCGAGCGTGGAGACCGTCGCCTCGCTGAAGCCCGATCTGGTCGTCGCCACCACCGACCTCTCCCCCTCCGCCGTGAAGCAACTGCGCAAGGTGGCCCCGGTGCTGACGCTGAAGACCGCCGACGCGGCCGACCCGGTCGGGCGGATGACGAAGAACCTGGACCTCGTCGCCGAGGCCACCGGCACCACCGACCGGGCCGAGAAGCTGACCAAGCGCTTCGAGTCGAAGCTGGCCGACGGCCGCAAGGCGCTCGCCGAGGCGGACCGCGACGGCACCGAGTACGCCTTCGCGGACGGCTACTCCGCCTCCGGGAAGGTCACGATCCGGCCGTTCACCGAGGGCTCCCTGATCGGCGGCGTCAACGAGAAGCTGGGCCTGCGCAACGCCTGGCACGTCAAGGGCGACAAGGTCTACGGCCTCGGCTCCACCGACGTCGAGGGCCTCACCGGGCTCGACGAGGACGTCCACTTCGCCTACATCGGCAACGACGAGCAGAAGAGCGCCACCCCGTTCACCGGCCCGCTGGCCGAGGACAAGGTGTGGACCTCGCTGCCGTTCGTGAAGAAGGGCAATGTGCACCGGCTGCCCGACGGCATCTGGATGTTCGGCGGCCCCGAGTCGATGATCCAGTACGTCGACGCGGTCGTCGCCGAACTGGCCGGGACGAAGTAACTCCATGACCGCCACCGCGACTCCGGCCGCCGCCCGTCCGCCGTCGGTCACGTCCCGCGCGGGCGCGGCCGCGGTGACGGCCGCGGTGGCCCTGCTGGTCGCCGTCCTCGCCGTCGTCGACCTCACCCAGGGCACGGCCGCCGTCGGCGCGCCGGAGGTCTGGAAGGCGCTCACCGGCGGGGCCGCTCCGGGCGACGCGTCCGTCGTCGTCGCCTCCCGGCTGCCGCGGATGGCGGCCGGGCTGTTCGTCGGTGCCGCGCTCGGTACGGCGGGCGCGGCGTTGCAGGCGGTCAGCCGGAACGTTCTCGCCTCGCCCGACACCCTTGCCGTGAACGCGGGTTCGTACCTGGCGCTGGGCGTGGTCGCCGCCACGGGGCTGACGCTTCCGCTGTTCGCCGCCTCGGGTGTGGCGTTCGTGGGCGGGCTCGCGGCGGCGGCCGTCGTACTCGGGCTGTCCGGGCCCGGGGCGGGGACGGTCCGGCTGGTGCTGGCGGGGAGCGCGCTCGCGCTCGGGCTCACCGCCGTCACGCAGGGGCTGCTGCTGCTGTTCCCGCACGAGACGGAGGGCGTGTACGCCTGGAACCAGGGCAGCATCGCGCAGAACGGGTTCGCGTCGGTGGCGTGGATGGCGCCGCTCGGCGCGGTCTGCCTGCTCGGGCTGCTGCTCCTGGCACGGCGGATCGACGCGCTGGCGCTCGGCGACGACGCGGCGCGCGGCCTCGGCGTACCGGTCGCGGCGACGCGGGTCACGGCGGTCGTGCTCGCGGCGCTGCTGTCGGCGGCCGCGGTCACGGTGGCCGGACCGGTCGGTTTCGTGGGGCTGTGCGCGCCCGCGCTGGCGCGGGGCCTGGCCCGGCGGTTCCGCGCCCTGGGCCGGGCCCGGCGCGGTCTGCCGCTGGCGGGGCTCACCGGTGCGGCGCTGGTGCTCGGTTCGGACGTGCTGCTGCGTGCGCTGGTCCCGGCCGATGTGGCGGTGGCGGTGCCGACGGGTGTGGTCACCAGCCTCGTCGGGGCGGTGTTCCTGGTGGTGATGGCCGTCCGGGTACGGGACACCGCGGGTCCTGCGCCCGTCGACCGGCTGCGCATCCGGAGCCGGGCCGCGTTCCTGTGGACGCTGGCTGTGCTGGTGGTGGTGCTGGCCGGGGTGACGGTGGCCGCGCTGCTGCTCGGGGACGCCAAGCTGCTGCTGGGCGATGTGGCCAACTGGGCGCAGGGCAGGGCGGGTCGGAGCGTCGGCTTCGTCCTGGACACCCGGGTGCCGCGGGTGCTGGCGGCGCTCCTCGCGGGGGCTGCGCTGGCGCTGGCGGGGACGCTGGTGCAGGCCGTGACGCGCAACCCGCTGGCGGAGCCGGGCATTCTGGGCGTCTCCAGCGGTGCGGCGCTGGGTGCCGTGTTCCTGGTGACGACGGTGCCGCTGGCCGGTTCGTGGAGCCTGGCGGGCGCGGCGTTCGCGGGGGCCGCGCTGAGTGCGCTGCTGGTGTTCGGGCTGGCGGCGCGGGGCGGGTTCCGGCAGAACCGGCTGGTGCTGGTCGGCTTCGGGGTGGCCAGCGGCGCGGCGGCGCTGATCAGTCTGCTGATCCTGCTCACCGACCCGTTCAACGCGACGAAGGCGCTGACCTGGCTCTCGGGTTCCACCTACGGGCGCACGCTGCCGGACGCGGTGCCGCTGGCGCTGGTCCTCGCGGTGGGGGTGCTCGTCGCGTTCGCGCGGCGCACCGAGCTGGATCTGGTGTCGCTGGACGAGGACACGCCCCGGCTGCTCGGGCTGCGTCTGGCGCGGGGCCGGCTGGGTCTGCTGGCGCTGAGTGTGCTGCTGAGCGCGGCGGCCGTGGCGGCCGCGGGGACGATCGGTTTCGTGGGGCTGGTCGCGCCGCACGCGGCCCGTGCCCTGGTGGGGCGGCAGCACGCCCGGGTGGTGCCGGTGGCGGTGCTGCTCGGGGCGTGCCTGGTGTGCGCGGCGGACCTGGTGGGCCGGACGGTGATCGCGCCGGCCCAGCTCGGCGCGGGGCTGATGACGGCGGTGCTCGGTACGCCGTACTTCCTGTACCTGCTCGTCCGCAGCCGGCGCTGACGCGCGCACGTGGTCCCCCGGTCCTCCGTCATGCGGGAGGGCCGGGGGACCACGGTGTGCTGTCCGCCCCTTCCCGTCGAGTGGGGTTGGTGCCCTGCCGGTTCAGTCGGTGGTGCCGCCGGCGGCCGGGCGACTGCCGCGTCGTGCTGCCACGGCGCAGGCGATGCCCAGGCAGAAGGCGACACCGCCGATGACGATGTTGTTCCAGAGCACACCGGCGTCGGGGCTGGTGCCGACGATCCACGCCGACAGCACCATCCACACGCCCACGGCGCTCATGGCCCAGCTGAGACCGCCCATGCGCTCGGGGGCGATCGTGAAGCCCAGCGCCAGGAGGGCGAGGGCGGCGCCGACGACCAGGTTGTGCGCCACCAGCGGCGGCTGGCTTCCGGTGAAGTGCACGACCCAGGGGGAGACGGCGCAGTACAGGCCGACGAGGAACACCGGTGCTTCGATGAGCGACACTTCCCGCCCACCGAGAATGCGTTCGTGACGGACTCGCATCTCGGACACGTCAGGGTGTCCGGCGAGATCTCCTCTGTGGTGAGAAACCTCGGACATGCGTTTTCGCCTCCTTGGTAGGACATGTCCGCATATCCCTGCGTCATCATTGTGCTCCCATTCGTTCCCCCGCGGTAGTTGTCCCGACCTGCGAGGACTCCGCGGCGGGCCCCGGCCGTCCGGTACGGCGGGCCCCGCGCGCGGCAGCGGGTGACGGCGGGCCCACGGCGCGTGCGCGGCGGGGCCTCGGCACCGCGCGCAGCGGGCCGGCGGCTCAGCTGCCGGTCCAGCGCGGGGTGCGTTTCTCGGCGAAGGCGCGGGGGCCCTCCGCCGCGTCGGCGGACGTCAGCATCGCGGTGTAGCGGGGCAGCTCGCCGGAGCGGAGCCGCGCGTACCCCTCGGCGACGCCCAACTGTCCGGTCTCGCGCAGGACTTCCTTGACGGCGGCGACCGCCAGCGGCGCCCCGGCGGCGATCTCCCGCCCGAGCGCGACGGCCGCGTCCAGCGCCGGCGTGCCGGGCCCCGGCTCGGCGACCCGGTTGACCAGCCCCCACCGGGCGGCCTCGGCCGCGCCCATCCGCCGCCCGGTGAGCAGCAGTTCGGTGGCCACGGCGCGGGGCAGGCGGTGCGGGAGGCGCAGGACGCCGCCGGAGTCGGGGATCATGCCGATGCCGACCTCGGGCAGCGCGAACTCGGCGTGCGCGTCGGCCACGATCAGGTCGGCTGCGAGGGCGAGTTCGAAGCCGCCGCCGAAGGCGAGCCCGTTCACGGCCGCGACGACGGGCTTGTCGAGGGCGAAGAACTCGGTCAGTCCGGCGAAGCCGCCGGGGCCGTGGTCGGCGTCGATGGCCTCGCCGGCGGCCGCGGCCCGCAGGTCCCAGCCGGCGGAGAAGAACCGGTCACCGGCGCCGGTGAGCACGGCGACGCGCAGCGTCTCGTCGTCCCGGAAGGCGCGGAGCGCCTCGTAGAGGGCGTGGCTGGTGGCGGAGTCGACGGCGTTGGCCTTCGGCCGGTCCAGGGTGAGGACGAGGACGCCGTCCCGCACCTCCCGCCGGACGGCCTCCGCGGGCGGGCGAGTGCCGCTGTGTGCCGGTGCGTTCATGGGGTGGTGCCTCCTTGTCGTGGCGGGGGTGCGGGGTGCACGCGGAGGAGGACGTCGGCCGCGACGGCGCCCTGCCCCTCGGGGAGGACGAGGAGCGGGTTGACGTCGAGTTCGGCCACCTCCGGGTGGGTGTCCAGGTAGCCGGCGACGGCCCGGACGGTGTCGACGACGGCGTCCACGTCGCCCGGCGGGCGGCCGCGGAAGCCGCGCAGCACGGGCCACAGGCGCAGCGACTCCAGCGCCTCGGCGATCTGCTCCCGCCCCGTGGGCAGCAGCAACGTCGCCGTGTCCCGGACCAGTTCGACGAGGACGCCGCCGGCGCCGAGGGTGAGCGCGGTCCCGAAGACGGGGTCCCGGTGGGCGCCGACGAGGAGTTCGGCGACGGCGCCGGGCACCATGCGCTCGACCAGGAACCGGCCGGCGAGCCCGGACATCGCCGCCACCGCCTCCCGGACGGCCCCCTCGTCGTCCAGTCCGAGGCGCACTCCCCCGGCGTCGCTCTTGTGCGCGAGCCCGGCCGACAGTGCCTTGACGACGACGGGGAACCCGAGCTCCCGCGCGGCCCGCGCGGCGGCTTCCCCGTTCTCCCGCTCCGTTCCCGGCCCGACGACGCGCCCCTCCGGGACGGGCACCCCGGCGGCCGCCAACTCCCGTTTCCCGGCGGCCTCGTCGAGCGTTCCGGCGGCGGGGCCCGGGCCCGTCGCCCGGGGTGACGGGCCCGGGGCGGGGGTGCCGTCGAGCCGGGCGCGGGCCCGGCCCGTGGCGTGGGCGGCGGCGACGGCGCGGAGGCAGTCGGCGATGCCCTGCATGGGGGCGATGCCCGCGGCGAGCAGCAGGCCGGCGGCGTCCTCGGGGACGCCCTCGGGCAGGGAGCTGACGACGCAGGCGGGTGCGCCGGTGGACTCCCCGGCCGCGGCGAAGGCGCGGAGGGTCGTCGTCCAGGCGTCGTCGGCGCAGCGGTCGGTGCGGGGCAGGTCGAGCAGGAGGAGGTGCATGTCGTGCCCGGGGGCGGACAGCAGGGCCTCGAAGCAGGCGCGCTGTGCGGCGAAGTCGCCCCAGATGGCGGTCTGGTAGTCGAGCGGGTTGTGCAGGTGGACCCGTTCGCCCAGCACCCCGCGCAGCCGGCGCGCCGTCTCCTCGGGCAGCGGCGGCAGGTCGACGCCGTGCCGTTCGGCGGTGTCGGCGACGAGTGCCGCCTCGCCGCCGGAGCAGCTCGCGGAGACGATCCGGGCCCGCCTGCCGCCGGCCGGTTCGAGGGGCCCGTGGACGTGCAGCAGTTTGAGCGTCTCGACGAAGGTGGCCACGTCGTGCACCCGTGCCGCGCCGGTGTCCCGGAACAGCGCGTCGCACAGCACGTCGGAGCCGGCGAGGGAGCTGGTGTGGCTGAGGTTGGCCCGCGCCCCGAGCTCTGAGGTGCCGGTCTTGAGGACGACGACGGGCACCCCGCGGCGGAGTGCGGCGCGGGCGGCGCGGGCGAAGCCGGCCGCGTCGGCGATGCCCTCCAGGTGGAGGCCGATCGCGGTGACGCGCGGGTCGTCCAGCAGCGCTTCGACGATCTCGGGGACGCCGGTCACCGCGCCGTTCCCCGCGGTGACCACGCAGGCCAGCGGGAGGGAGCGGCGCTGCATGGTGATGTTCTGGCCGATGTTGCCGCTCTGTGTGACGACGGCGACGCCCCGTTCGGTGCGGGTGCCGCCGTGCTGGTCGGCCCAGAGTGCCGTGCCGTCCAGGTAGTTGAGGACGCCGATGCAGTTGGGACCGATGACGGGCATGCCGTCGGCGGCCGCGCGCAGCCGTGCCTCGCGGTCGGCGCCGGAGGGCCCTTCCTCGGCGAAGCCGGCGGCGTGGCAGACGGCGCCGCCGGCGCCCCGCGCGGCCAGCTGCCGCACGATGCCGACGCTGGCCTCGGCGGGGACGGCGAGGAACGCGGCGTCCGGCGGTTCGGGCAGGGCTTCGGTGCCGGGGTGGCAGGGCAGTCCGGCGAGGGTCTCGCGGCGGGGGTTGACGGGCCAGAGTTGCCCGTCGTAGCCGAGGTCGCGGCAGCGGCGTACGGCCTCGGCCGCCGCGTCCCCGCCGTACAGGGCGATGTGGCGGGGGGCGAGGAGGCGTGCCAGGCGGCCGCCCATCAGGACCCCAGGGGGCGCAGCAGGGAGCGGGAGATGATGTGCCGCTGGATCTCGCTGGTGCCGTCCCAGATGCGTTCGACGCGGGCGTCGCGCCAGTAGCGCTCGATCGGGAGCTCCTCCATCAGGCCCATGCCGCCGAAGGTCTGGAGTGCCTGGTCGGTGATGCGGCCGAGGGCCTCGGAGGCGTACAGCTTGGCCATGGCCGCGTCCCGGTCGGTCATGGTGCCCCGGTCCTGTTTCCAGGCGGCGCGGAGGGTGAGGAGTTCGGCGGCCTCCAGTTCGGTGGCCAGGTCGGCGAGGGGGAAGGCGACGCCCTGGAAGCGGCCGACGGGCTGCCCGAACTGCCGCCGCTCGGCGGCCCATTGGAGGGTGAGGTCGAGGACGCGGCGGGCCCGGCCGACGCTGGTGGCCGCGACCTGGAGCCTGCTGGCGCCCAGCCACTCCCCCATCAGCTCGAAGCCGCGCCCTTCCTCGCCGAGCCGGGCGCGGGCGGGCAGGCGGCAGCCGGTGAAGGCGATCTCGCACTGGTGGTAGCCGCGGTGGGAGACGCAGCCCGAGCCGCGGCGGACGGTGACGCCGGGTGCGTCGAGGTCGACGAGGAAGGCGGTGATGAGGTTCTGGGGGCCGCGTGCGGTGTCCTCGGTGCCGGTGGCGGCGAAGACGACGGCGAAGTCGGCCATGTCGGCGTGCGAGATGAAGTGTTTGGTGCCGTCGAGGACGTAGTCCTCGCCGTCCCGCACGGCGCGGGTCCGCATCGAGCGGATGTCGGAGCCGGCGCCGGGCTCGGTCATGGCGAGGCAGTCGTGCCGTTCGCCGCGGACGGTGGGCAGCAGGTAGCGGGTGCGCTGTTCGCCCTCGCAGGCCTGGAGGATGTTGCTGGGGCGGGCGACGAGCATCTGCAACGCGAAGGAGGTCTTGCCCAGTTCGCGTTCGACGAGGGTCATGCTGACGGCGTCGAGTCCGCCGCCGCCGATCTCCTCGGGCATGTTGGCCGCGTACAGGCCCGCGTCGAGGGCCTTCTTCCGGATGGCGGCGGCGAGTTCGGGCGGCACCTCGTCGAGGCGTTCGACCTCGTCGGCGTGCGGGTCGAGTTCGGTGGTGACGAAGCGGGCGACGGTGTCGGCGATCATCCGCTGTTCGTCGGTCGGTGCGAAGTCCATGCGGGTCTCCTCAGCGGTTCCGGGGTGCGGGGTTGCGGGGGATGCCCATGCGGCGGCCCGCCTCCTCGGGCGGGGGCAGCACGGCGTGCGCGGCCAGGACGGTCTCCAGGCGGGCCCGGAGGGGGCCGGGCAGCGGTGCCGCCCGGCCCGCCGCGGTGTCGACGTGCAGCAGGAGCTGTTCTGCGGTGGCGAGCAGGGTGCCGTCGGCGGCGTGCCGCATGGTGTGGAAGAGGTGGACGCGTTTGGCGTCGACGTCGAGCAACTGGAGGGTCAGCCGCAGGGGTTCGCCCTCGGCGGCCTCGCGGCGGTTGATCAGGTGGGTCTCGGCGGTGTAGAGCGAACCGCCGGCGGCCCGGTACTCCTCGCCGATGCCGAGGTAGCGGAAGAAGGCGTCGGAGTTGTCGCCGAAGACGCGCAGGTAGCAGGACTCGCTCAGGTGCCCGTTGTAGTCCGTCCACTCCGGGCGTACCGGAGTGCTGTGCAGTTCCAGCGGCGCCGGTACCGGCGCCGTCTCGTCCCACGTCCGGTGGCCGGTCCCCTCGTACGGGGTGACCACCCGTGTCCTGTGCTCAGCCATGTGCCCCACCTGGTTCGGGTGCGTGCGGTTCCCGGCATCCGGCCCATCGCATAATGTGCGACGGCCGTTCACCATGCGAGCCGTGACCGTACGAGGGTGGCTCGTGACGCGTCAAGGGCGCGGTCGGCGGCCCGGCGCGGGCCGACTACGCTGCGGGCAGCGCACGAGCACGGCAGGAGGCAGCACGGATGGACGCGGCACAGGTGCCGGACGACACACGCGCCGGCACCACGGGAGGCGGCAGGGTGCAGGCGCTGGAGCGGGCGATCGCCCTGCTCAACGCCGTGTCCGAGAGCGCGCCCGACGGCCGCCCCGTCGCCGAACTCGCCACCTCCTGCGGCCTGAACCGGGCCACCGCCTGGCGGCTCCTGGCCACCCTCGAACACCACGGACTCGTCACCCGCGACCCCGTCGCGAACCGCTACACCATCGGCTCCGCGATCAGCCGCATGGCCTCGACGGCGGGCACCGAGACCCTCGTACGCCGCGCGCACGACGTGCTCCAGGGCCTGTGCCACGACACCGGCGAGACCGCCAACCTCGCCGTCGCGCAGCGGCTCGGGCTCACCTACGTCGACGAGGTCGTCCCGCCCGCCGTGCTCACCGCGCGCTGGCTGGGCCGCCAGGTCCCCATCCACGCCACCTCGGCCGGGAAGGCCCTGCTGGCCTGGCAGACCCCGGAGCAGGTCGAGGCGCTGCTGTCCGGCCCGCTGGACGAGTACACCGCGACCACCCGCACCGACCGCGGCGCCCTGCACGCCGAACTGGCCGAGGTCCGCGCGCGCGGCTACAGCGTCAGCCGCGGCGAACTGGAGCCCCAGCTCTACGGGGTGGCCGCGCCCGTGCTCGACGGCACCGGGCAGCCCGTCGCCGTGGTGAGCGTCTGGGGCCCGCGCGACCGCGTCCCCGAGAGCCGCTTCGCCGCGCTCGGCGAGGCCGCCGTCGACGCCGCCGCCACCATCCGCGCCCGCCTCACCCCCTGACGGGCCCGGCCCCAACCCCGGCCGCGCGGCCGGGAATTCCGGGCCTCCCTTTCCCCGTGCCCGGCCCGCCGGGGCGCTTTACCATGGAATCAGCGGCATTGCGCACCACAGCGTTTCTTCGATCATGAACGCCAAAATCGAGGACTACGCACTCATCGGCGACATGGAAACCGCGGCTCTCGTCGGCAAGGACGGATCCGTCGACTGGCTGTGTCTGCCGCGCTTCGATTCCCCCGCCTGTTTCGCCGCGCTGCTCGGCACCGCACGCAACGGCTTCTGGAGAATCGCCCCCGCCGGCGCCGGACGGTGCCACCACCGCTCCTACCGGGGCGACACCCTGGTCCTCGACACCGTCTGGGAAACCCCCGAAGGCACCGTCCGCGTCACCGACTTCATGCCGCCGCGCACCCGTTTCCCCTGCCTCGTACGGATCGTCGAGGGCCTTTCCGGGACGGTGTCGCTGCGCAGCGAACTGGCGCCCAGATTCCACCAGGGACGGATCGTTCCCTGGATACGGAGAGTGGACGACTGCGCCGTCGCCGTCGCCGGGCCCGACGCAATCTGGCTCCGCGCGGAATTCCCGGAGAGCGCCGTCCCGGCGGAATTCCCGCACGCGTTCCCGGGCGGGGAACAGTGCGTGCTCAGCTTCACCGTCCCGGCCGGGCGGCGGGTCGCGCTCCGGGCCGCCTGGTCGCCCTCGCACCTCGGCACCCCGCCCGCGCCGCTGGCCGTGCCCGCCGCGACGGCGCTGAAGGAGACCGACGGCTTCTGGCGGCACTGGTCGGCCCGTTGCCGCTACGAGGGCCCCTGGCGGGACGCGGTCGTGCGCTCCCTGGTGACGCTGAAGGCGCTCACCTACGCGCCGACCGGCGGCATCGTCGCCGCGCCCACCACCTCGCTGCCCGAGGACCCCGGCGGCGGCCGCAACCGGGACCACCGGCACTGCTGGCTGCGGGACTCCGCCCAGACGCTGTCCTGCCTGCTCCGCAGCGGCTACCGCGAGGAGGCCACCGCCTGGCTGGACTGGCTGCTCCGGGCCATCGCGGGCGACCCCGCGCGGCTCCAGTCGGTGTACGGCGTCAGCGGGGAGCGGCGGATGCGGGAGACCGAGGCGCCCTGGCTGCCCGGCTACGAGGACTCCCGCCCGGTCCGCTTCGGCAGCCCCGCCGAGGGCCGCTGCGGTCTGGAGGTCTACGGCGAGATCCTCGACACCCTCTACCTGTCGCTGCGCGCCGGGATTCCCCTCCCGGCCCACCTGTGGACCCTGACCAACGCGCTGATGGACCGGCTGCGCACCCACTGGCGGGAGGCGGACCGGGGCCCGTGGGGCACGCGCGGCCCCGAGCGGCAGTACACGCACTCCAAGGTGATGGTCTGGGTCGCCGCCGACCGCGCGCTGCGGCTGGGCGAACTCCTCGGCCGGAACGGCTCGTCGGCACAGTGGCGGGCGCTGCGGGACGCCGTGCACCGCCAGGTGTGCCGGGAGGGCTGGGACCCGCAGCAGGGCACCTTCGTGCGGAGCTACGGCTCGCGGGACGTGGACGCCTCCGCCCTGCTGCTCCCCGCGCTCGGCTTCCTGCCCGCCGGCGACCCCCGCGTCCGCGGCACCGTCCGCGCCCTGCACGCCCTGGACCACGACGGCTTCACCCGCCGGTACACGGGCGACGGGTCGGACGGGGCGCCCGGGGCGGGCGTGTTCGTCCCGTGCTCGCTGTGGTCGGCGGACGCGGCGGCGGCGACCGGCTCGCCCGAGGAGGCGCGGGAGCGGTTCGAGCGGGTCCTCGGCGTCCGGAACGACGTCGGGCTGCTGGCCGGGCAGTGGGACCCGGAGCGGCGGCGGCACCTGGGGAACGCGCCCCGCGCGGCGAGCCACATCGCCCTGGTGGAGACGGCGTTCGCGCTGCGCAGCGCGGAGGCGGGCCCGGCGCCGGTCACCCCGGGCCGCCGGCCCGGACCGCGCTGAGGCACACCATGCCGGTGTGCCCGTAGTCGGGCAGTGTGGGGTCGGCGGCGATCCGGGTGACGGCGAGATGCCGCGTGTGCGGGCCGAACACCTCGACGAGCAGCGCCGGTCGCACGGGGCAGCCGGGCCAGACGGTGGCGCGGCCCACCCGGTAGGTGGGCATGTTCTCCATGAACGCGGCGACCAGCCGGCCGCCGGGGACGACGGAGCGGACGAAGCCCCGGCACAGGGCGGCGAACTCGCCGAAGTCCTCGGTGACGCCCTCCGCGACGAAGTTCATCGAGGCCAGCCCGTACGTTCCGGGCGGCACCCGCCGTACGTCCGCGTGCACCACCCGTACCCGGGCCAGGGCTTCCTCCAGCGAGGGCGGCACCGCCGGGTTCAGCTCCCGGCACAGGGCGTGGAAGGGCCGCCAGCTGTCCTCGGGCCCGTGCGCGAGCTGCCGCCGCAGATAGGCGACGTTGGCCGCGCCCGCCTCGACGGCGTCCACCCGCCGGGCCGCGGCCGAGGCGAGCACCAGCGGGTACAGGTTGGGTCCGGCGCCGAACTCGACGGCGCGGCCCACGCGTCCCGGCCCGATCCGGCGGCAGACGGCGGAGTGGTGGGCGATCACCGCGGCGTCGCAGGGGTGCACCTCGCGGTAGTTCTCGGCCAGGTACTCCTCGACGGGCCAGCCGTCCCAGTCCACGTCGTCGTTGCGCGTCACGCGGCCGTCCGCGCGTCCCGCCCTCCGGTCCTCGCGGTGCGTCATGCGCCTCGGCTCCCCCGGGGCATCGGGAAGCGGTCGCACAGGGCGGTGACGGCGGTGTTGAGGCGGTCGATGTCCGCGTCGGTGTTGAGCGCGGTGAGCTGGACGCGGAAGCCGACCCGGTCGCGCGGCACCAGCGGGTAGGCGGCGAGCGTGACGTAGATGCCGCGGTCCCACAGGAAGGCGGCGACCGCGTCCAGGTCCTCGGCCCGGCCCAACGGGATCTCCACGATGGGCAGTCCGTCCCGGTTCAGGGTGCGCAGCCCCAGCTGCCGGGTGTGGTCCAGGACGCGGGCCGTCTTGCGGTGCAGCTCGGCGCGGACGGCGTCGCCGCGCCGCTCGTTGACCTCCAGCCCGGCCAGCGCGGTGGCCAGCGAGGCCGTCGGGGACGGTCCCGAGTACAGGTACGGCGCGGCCGCCGTCTTCAGCCGGTTCTTCAGCCCCGTGGGCAGCGCGAGGAAGGCGAGCAGCGAGGAGTACGCCTTGGAGAACCCGCCGACGAGCACGATCTGGTCGTAGCTCTCGCCGGTGTGCCGGACGATCCCGTTGCCGTAACTGCCGTACGGGCAGGGCTCGTCGGGGCCGCGCTCCCCGATCACGCCGAAGCCGTGCGTGTCGTCGACGTACAGCGTCGCGCCAGCGGCGCGGCACACGCGGGCCAGCGCGGGGAGGTCGGTGACGTTGCCGCTCATGCTGTTCACGCCGTCCACGCAGACCAGGCGCGGGGCGCCGGGCGGCAGCTCGGCGAGCATCGCGCCGAGGTCGCCGGGCGCCTCGGCGTGGAACCGGTGCAGGGTGGCGCCCCTGCCGCGGGCCACCACGCAGCCGTCGTACACCGTGCGGTGCGCCGTGGCCTCGACGAACACGTCGCCCGCGCCCGCGAGTACAGGGATGACGGAGGTGTGGATGAGGGTGGCCGTCGGCAGCAGCAGGGTGTCCGGGGCGCGCAGCAGCGCCGCCAGCCGCTCCTCGATGTCCGGGTACAGGCGCGGGCTGCCCAGCAGCCTGGACCAGCTGGGGTGGGTGCCCCAGCGGCGCACGGCGGGCGGGATGGCGTCCATGATCTCCGGGTCGTGGTCGAAGCCCAGGTAGTTGCAGGAGGCGAAGTCGACCAGCCAGTGGTCGCCGCTGCGGATGTGCCGGCCGTCGACCTCGTCCAGCACCGCGTCCGTCATCGGGCTGGTCCGCCGCAGCCGCTCCAGGTCGGCGGCCCGCGCCCCGGCCCAGGACGGCCCGGCGGGCGGGGTGACGGGCGGCGCCTGCGGGGACGGGGCGGGGTGGCCGGGGGGCGGGGCGGCGCGTGGGGCGGGGGCGGGGCGCGCGCGGGTGGGGTGGTGGCCGTCGGCGCCGCGCAGGAGGCGGGTGCCCTGGTCGGCGGTCATCGGGCGGGCGAAGAGGTAGCCCTGGCCGAAGCGGCAGCCCATGTCCCGCAGCAGGTCCCGCTGTTCGACGCTCTCGACGCCCTCGGCGATGACCTGGAGGCCCAGCCGGTCGGCGAGGTTCACGATGCCCTCGACCAGGGCCGCCTGGTGGTCGCCGCTGTGCACGTCGTCGATGAACCCCTTGTCGATCTTCACCACGTCGACCGGGAGTTCGCGCAGGTAGCGGAGCGAGGAGAAGCCCGTGCCGAAGTCGTCCACGGCGATCCGCACCCCGAGGCTCTTCAGCTCCCGCATCACGGTCAGCAGATCGGTGTCGCTGCGCATCAGCACCGACTCGGTCAGCTCCAGTTGCAGCGACCCGGGCGCGAGCCCCGCGTGCGCGAGGACCCCGCGCACCTCGTCCAGGAACCCCGCGTCCCGGAACTGCGGCGCCGAGACGTTCACGCTGACGTACGGGACGCGGGGCGGGGACGGGCCGCCGTCGGGGCCGGCCGGTCCGGACCGCTGGAGTTCGGCGCCGTCGGCCGCCGCGTGCCGCAGCACCCAGATGCCGAGCGGCGTGATCTGGCCGGTCTCCTCGGCGAGGCCGATGAACTGCTGGGGCGGCACCAGGCCGCGCCGGGGGTGCCGCCAGCGCGCCAGTGCCTCGAAGCCCACCACCTCGTCGCCGTCCGCCATGTCGACCACCGGCTGGTAGCGCAGCGTCAGTTCGTCCTCGGTGAGGGCCCGGCTCAGGCCCGCCTGGAGGTCGTGCCGCTCCAGCATCCGCACCCGCAGCCGCGGCCGGAAGCGGCACCACTGGCGCTTGCCCGCCGACTTGGCCGCGTACAGCGCCAGATCGGCGTGGCTGAGCAGCTCCTCGACGCCCGTGCTGTCCCGCACCGTCGCGACGCCGACGCTGGCCGAGACGTCGACCGAGCCGCCGGGCAGCCGGAACGGGCGGCCCAGCGCGTGCACCAGCTCGGCGGCGAGGAGTTCCGCGTCGGCGGGCTCCCGGGCGCCCTCCATCAGGACGGCGAACTCGTCGCCGCCCAGCCGGGCCGCGGTGTCCGTGGCGCGCAGCGCGCCGGACAGCCGCTCGCCGACGGCGGTGAGCAGCTGGTCCCCGACCCAGTGCCCCATGGTGTCGTTGACCAGCTTGAAGTCGTCCAGGTCGAGGAAGAGCACGCAGGCCGTGGTGCCCTCGCGGCGGCCGCGCAGCAGGGCGCGTTCGATGCGCTCCATCAGCAGCGTGCGGTTGGGCAGTCCGGTCAGCGGGTCGTGGAAGGCGCGCTGGGTCAGTTCCTGTTCCAGGCGCCGCTGTTCGGTCACGTCCCGCAGGGTGACGACGACGCCGCGCACGGTGGGGTCGTGCCGCAGGTCGCTGCACCGCACCGCGACCTCGATGGCCCCGCCCTCCCGCGGCACCCACCAGTGGTCCTGGGCGTCCGGGCGTTCGCCGCCGCGCATCGACGCCAGGGTCTGCCCGACCCGTTCCCGGTCCCGGGCGTCGACCAGCCCGGGCAGCGGCTCCCCGGCGACGGCGGCCTCGCCGAACACGGCCCGCGCCGACGGTGTCACGTACCGGACGGTGTCGTCGTCGTCCACGATCAGGATCACGTCCGAGGCGTTGCGGACCAGCGTCCGGAAGTACGCCTCGCTCTCCTGCCGGATGATCTCCTGCCGGAGGGCGATGCGTTCGGCGGCCAGGCCCGCGTGCGAGGCGAGGATCTCCAGCGAGTGCCGCGTCTCGGCGAGGTGCCGCTCGGGCCCGGCGACGAGCAGCAGCCCGGCGGGCCGGTCGGGCCGGTCGGGGCGCACCATCGGGCACACCAGCACGGTGGGCAGCCCGTCGAGCGGGCCGGTCAGCTCCGGGTCGAGCGCGGTGCGGGGCAGCAGCCGGGTACGGGGCGGCGGCGCGGTGCCGTGCGCGGCGGTCTCCGAGGCACCGGTCTCCGAGGCGCCGGGGGAGGACGGGGGCTCGTCCGGCGGGGCGGTCGCGGTGTGGAGGGCCTCGGCGCGCTCCGCCGGGACCAGGACGGTGCGGTGCGGGACGCGGCGGCCGAACAGCGTGTCGACCGCCGTCTCGCAGCAGCGGGTGATCTGCTCCGGGCGTGCCGCGGCCACCAGCGAGGTGGCGGCCGTGCGCAGCGCCAGCTCCCGGGCCACGGCCTGGCGGTGGGCCATGACCATGCCGGTGAGCCGCAGGATGACCAGCAGGAACAGCGCCCCCGAGAACACCGCGATCACCGCCGCGTCCCGCGGGCTGCCGCGCGCCGCCTCGACGAGCAGGATGCCGGGCGCGATCAGGGTGGCGAGCGCGAGCAGCGGCAGCCGCCGGGCCGGCGCGAGCAGCGGCGCCTGGCGGGGCGCGCGGGCCGTGAGCCGGGTCATCGACGGGTGCAGCGCGGCCAGGCCCCAGGCGACGTAGAACACCACCCAGCCGGAGTCGAGCAGCGTGCCCGCCTGCCAGTCCCCGGTGAGCTGGAGCATCCCGTAGGCGATGTCGAAGCCGAGCAGGGTCAGGGTGCCGACGGCGAGCAGGCGTACGGCCGGGATGCGTCCGGTGGCGGCGGTGCCGGGGGTGACGAGGCGGACCAGCAGCGCCAGGACGAGGACGTCGCCGAGCGGGTAGGCGATGCTGACCGCGCGCTGCTCCCAGCTGAGCCCCGCGACCTGGGTGAGCGGCTGGACGAGGAGCACCCACACGGGCAGCGCGAGCGCCCCCGTGAAGATCAGCGCGTCGAGCAGCCCGGGCAGGTCCCGGCCGACCCACCGGTAGCGGGAGAGCCCGAACAGGCCGGCGGCGAACAGGAGATACGTCGAGAGGTACAGCGCGTCCGAGAGGGAGGGGAACGGGTTCGACGCGGCGAAGTACGTCTCCAGCACGTTGTAGTACGTGTCGCCCGCGGCGAAGGTGAGCAGTCCCCCGGCCAGCGCCCACCAGGGCCAGCGGTGCGCGGGCCGGTGCAGCCGGACGCCGGTCACGACGGCGGCGGCGCCGCCCAGTCCGAGCAGCGCCCACAGCGGGGCGCGCAGTGCGGGGAGCGTCATGTACAGGCAGGTGACGGCGGCGGACAGCGCCAGGTAGGCGGCCATGAGCCGGGGCGCGCCGGGTGCCGTGAGCCGTTGTGCGCGGTGCAAGGGCGACCGCCTCCTCGGTGCGGACACCGTCGCCGCCGGCCACGTGCCGCGCGGGCCATGCCGACTTCGATCGTAGGCACGGCCGCCGGCGGCCCGCATGTCGGCCGGGCGGCCCCGCTGCCGCTGCCGCCGCGCGGTCCCGAACTCCCGGCGCGTGCGGGGTGGTTGTGCGCTCTCAGTCCTCGGGCTCGGGGACGGCGGCGCCGACGGGCGGGGGTGTGCCGACGTGGTTCCCGAAGTAGTCCTCGTCCCCGGGCGAGATGCCGAAGCGGTCGCTCAGGTCGAGGCCCTTGCCCGCGAGGGCGTCGCAGTCGGGGACGACGGAGGGCGCGTCGCCGGTGGAGTCGATCACGGGGAGGTCGCCGCCCGCGAGGCAGGGGCCCGTGGTGCCGCCGGTGGACCGGTCGCCGTCCCGTTCCTGGCCGGTTCCGGAGCGCCAGGAGCCGAGCCCGGAGTAGGACGTGCCGCCCCAGTCGAAGGAGGGCTCCGAGTCGCCGCCCGCCACGCGGTAGTTGTTGCCCTGGAAGACGACGTGTCCGCGGTCCAGCCCCCGTTCGGCGTTGACCGTCGGCGCGTTCTCGGTGACGAACAGGTTGTTGCGGAAGCTGACGCCCCGCTCGCCGTCCTGGAGCCGGACGGCGGGGGCGGTGCCGTTCGGGGACTCCGGCATGATCACCGTGTTCTGGTAGACGGCGAGATCGCGGATGTCCTTGCCGTGCACGGACAGGCCGCCGTTGCGGGCCAGCTTGCGCCCGTCGTCCGAACTCACGTTGTAGCGGATGGTGTTGTCCTTGTGCGCGCCGTTCGCCGTGTTCGTGTACGCGTAGTAGCCGGGGCCGTCGTTGCCGAACGCCAGGTTGTACTGGACGGTCGAGTCGGACACGCTCGAATCGAGGCCGAACCCGGCGCCGTCCACCGAGGACCCGGTGTGGTTGCGGTACGACCTGTTGTGCTCCAGCACCACCTCGCTCGCGTCGTACGCCCAGATCCCGACCGGCCCGGCGGGCGCCCCGGCGGCCGAGCGGCCGCCGTTGTCGTGGGCGCTGCTGTCCCGGACGGCGGCCTCGCGCACCCCGCCGAGGATGATGCCGTTGCCGCTGTGGGTGTCGTTCTGCTCCGGGTCACCGCGGTTGGCGTAGGTCTCGACGCGTTCGACGGTGACGTCCTCGTGCGCGTACTGCGGGTCACCGGCGTCGAACTCGGGCCCGTAGGTGAGCAGTCCGGAGTCCTTGTTGTCGTGCAGCCGGGAGTCGGTGACGGACACGTCGGCGAAGCCGGTGCCGGCCTTCTCCCCGCCGACCGAGATGCCCACCTTGAAACCGGACACGTCGACGCGGGAGATCCCGATGCCGGACAGCCGGTCGCCGCCGCCCCGGTCGTGGTACGCGTTCACGCCGCCGTCGTCGGTGTAGGAGGACCCGGCACCGTTCAGCTCCAGGTCGCGGATCTGCACCCCGGCGGTGTTGTGCACCGAGACCCCGGGCCCGTCCTCGGCGTCGATCCGGGCGCGGCCCTCGCCGTAGGAGCCGACGACGACGGGCCGGTCCGCGTCGCCCGCCTCGTCCGCCTTGAGCGTGACGGTGCCCGAGAACCGTTCCCCGCCCTTGAGCAGGAGCCGGTCCCCGGGCTCCAGGCCGGTGCGCTCCGCACGGTCGAGGGTGCGCCAGGCGTCACCGGCCGAGGTGCCCTCGTTGTCGTCGTCCCCGTGCGGGCTCACGTAGTAGGTGCGCGAGGGCGAGTAGTGCGGGGTGTCCATGCACGCGGTGCCTCCGGCGAGCAGGGCCGCGGCGGCGAGGGCGGCGGGCGCGCCGCGCCGGAGCCACCGCGGCCACGGCGTCCGGGCCGATCCGTCCATCCGGGCCGCTCCGTTCATCGCTCAGGTCTCCACGGGCGCGCGGGGCACGGCCGCTGCGGCCTGCGCGCGGGGCGCGGGCGCGAACCAGGCGAGGGTGCGGCGCAGGCCCTCCTCCAGCGTGACCCGGGGAGCCCAGCCCAGCTCGTCGTGCGCCCTGGTGATCACGGGCCGGCGGCGGCACGGGTCGTCCACCGGCAGCGGGCCGTGCACGACGGGCGACGGGGAGCGGCTGAGGGCCAGCACCAGCCGGGCCAGGTCGGCGACGGTGTACTCGGCGGGGTTGCCCAGGTTGACGGGCCCGGGGCTGCCGGAGTCGAGCATCGCGACGAGGCCGCGCACCAGGTCGTCGACGTAGCAGAAGCTGCGGGTCTGGCTGCCGTCGCCGTACAGCGTCAGCGGCTCCCCGGCCAGGGCCCGGCAGACGAAGGTCGACACGACGCGGCCGTCCGCCGGGCGCATCCGCGGCCCGTAGGTGTTGAAGATCCGCACGATGCCGACGTCGGCGCCGTGCGTCCTGCGGTAGGCCGCCGAGAGCGCCTCCGCGTACCGCTTGGCCTCGTCGTAGACGCTGCGCGGGCCGACGGGGTTGACGTTGCCCCAGTAGTCCTCGCGCTGCGGGTGGACGGCCGGGTCGCCGTAGACCTCGCTGGTGGAGGCGAGGACGAAGCGGGCGCCGTCGCGGAGTGCGAGCCGCAGCGCGTTCTCGGTGCCGAGGCTGCCCGCGTGCAGCGTCCGCAGCGGCATCCCGTGGTAGTCGGGCGGGGAGGCGGGGCTGGCCAGGTGGGCGACGGCGTCGACGCGGACGGGCAGGTCGCAGGTGCGGCTGACGTCGGCCCGCAGGAGCCGGAAGCCCGGGGTGCGGCGCAGGTGCTCGACGTTGCGGGGGTCGCCGGTGGAGAAGTCGTCCAGGCACCACACCTCGTCGCCGCGGCGCAGCAGCGCCTCGCACAGGTGGGAGCCGAGGAAGCCTCCGCCTCCGGTCACGACGGTTCTCATGACGTCCTCCCGGACGGCGCGGTGAGTGCGGGGGCCGCCGGGCTCCGGTGCGCCGGCGGCTCGTCGACGGCGGCGCCGCCGGTGGTGCGGGGCCCGCTGAGGGGGCGCACGGTCCAGCCGGTGCGGCGCCAGGCGGGGGCGTCCAGGCTGTTGCGGGCGTCCAGGAGCAGCGGGACGCGGACGACGTCCGCGAGCTCCGCCGGGTCGAGCGTGCGGTACTCGGGCCAGGGCGTGAGGTGCAGGACGAGGTCGGCGCCCTCGCAGGCCTTGGTCACGTCCACCGCGTACCCGAGGGCCGGGCTGACGGCCCGCGCGTTGTCCAGCGCCTCCGGGTCGTGCACCCGCACCAGGGCGCCGTGCCGGTGGGCGGCGTCCGCGACGGCCAGCGCGGGCGAGTCCCGTACGTCGTCGCTGCCCGGTTTGAACGCGGCGCCGAGGACGGCGATCCGGCGGCCGGCGAAGGAGCCGCCGAGCAGCTCGCGGGCCAGTTCGAGGGTGCGCTGCCGCTGGCGTGTGTTGATCCGGTCGACCTCGTGCAGGAAGGCCACGGCCGCCCCGGCGCCGATCTCCTCGGCCCGGGCCGCGAAGGCGCGGATGTCCTTGGGGAAGCAGCTCCCTCCGAAGCCGAGCCCCGGCTCCAGGAAGGCGGCGCCGATCCGCGGGTCGGCGCCGACGGCGCGGGCCAGGGTGGCGGCGTCCGCGCCCGCGGTGTCGCAGACCTCGGCCATGGCGTTGATGAAGGAGATCTTGGTGGCGAGGAAGGCGTTCGAGGCCACCTTGACCAGTTCGGCGGTGGCCGGGTCGGTGCTGAAGAACGGCACCCCGTCGCGCAGCATCGGCGCGTACACCTCGCGCAGCACCGCGTCGGCGTACCGGGAGCGGACGCCGACGACGAGCCGTTCGGGGTGCAGGGTGTCGGCGACGGCCGAGCCCTCGCGGAGGAACTCCGGGTTCCAGGCGACCTCGCAGCCGGCCTCGGGGGCGGCGTCGGCGAGCCGGCGGGCGAGCCGGTCGGCGGTGCCGACGGGCACGGTGGACTTGCCCACCACCAGGCTCCCGGGCCGCAGACTGCGCGCCAGCCCGTCGAAGACGGCGTCGACGTGGCGCAGGTCGGCGGCCTGCCCGCCGGAGAGCTGCGGGGTGCCGACGCAGACGAAGTGGAGGCGCGCGAACGCGGCGGCCTCGGCGAGCGAGGTGGTGAACCGCAGCTTCCCGTCGGCGACGGTGCGGGCGAGGAGGGCGTCGAGCCCGGTCTCGCGGAGCGGGGCGCGGCCGGCCGAGAGCGCGGCGACGCGGTCGGGGTCGATGTCGACGCCGAGCACCTCGTGTCCCAGTCCGGCCATGCACGCGGCGTGCACGGTGCCGACATATCCGGTACCGATGACTGTCATACGCACAACAGGTCACTCCTTCACGCGCGGCCCGGCAGGAACCGGTGGCGCCGGGCGGGCAGTTGGTAGCCGAGGGGGTGGAGCCGCTGGAACCGCCACAGGTCGCGGCACATGTCGTCCAGGCCGCGGGTGGGGCGCCAGCCCCAGGCCCTGGCCACCGCGCCCGCGTCGGCGACGAGTTCGGCGACGTCGCCGGGCCGCCGTCCGACGACGCGGTACGGGATGGGCGTGCCGCAGGCCACGCCGAACGCGGCGGTGACGTCGAGGACCGAATGCCCCTGCCCGGTACCGAGGTTGAAGATCCGCATGCCGGGTCCGTCGGCGAGGTGGTCCAGGGCCAGCCGGTGTGCCTCGGCGGTGTCCATGACGTGCAGGTAGTCCCGGATCGCGGTGCCGTCGGGGGTGTCGTAGTCGTCGCCGAACACGCGGAGGTCGGGCTTGCGTCCGACGGCGACCTGCGCCAGGTACGGCATCAGGTTCTCCGGCGTGCCGAGCGGGGACTCGCCGAGCTGGCCGCTGGGGTGGGCGCCGACGGGGTTGAAGTACCGCAGGCAGAGCACGGCGAAGCCGGGCACCCGGGCGCACACGTCGGCCAGGATCTGCTCGCAGATCCACTTCGAGGCGGCGTACGGGTTGGTGGGGCGCGCCGGGGCCGCCTCGTCCAGCGGCACCCGGGCGGCGTCCCCGTAGACGGAACAGGAGGAGGAGAACACCAGCTGGCGTACTCCGTGGTGGCGCATGACCCGCAGCAGCGAGGTCGTGCCGCCGACGTTGGCGTCGTAGTACTCGACGGGCGATCTGGACGACTCCCCCACGGCCTTGTGCGCGGCAAAGTGCACGACAGCGTCCACGGAGTGGCGGTCGAAGACGGCCGAGAGGGAGGCCCGGTCCCGGATGTCGAGTTCGTACACGGCACCGACGAACCGGTCGGTGATCCTTTCCACTTGGGCGAAGACCTGCGGGGTGCTGTTGGAGTAGTCGTCGACGACGATCACCTCGTAGCCGTGGTCCAGCAGTTCGACGCAGGTGTGACTGCCGATGAAGCCGGCGCCGCCGGTGACGAGGACGGTGGACGGTGCGGTCATGGCCCGGCTCCTTTCTGTGCGGGCGGGCGGGCGCCGGCGGAGGGGCGCCCTGTTCACCACCCCAGGACGGCGGCGGCGTAGGGCGGGTAGAAGAGCAGGGCCGTGGCGGCGGGCAGCGCGGTGACCAGGCCGATGGCCAGCGGCAGCCGCGCGGTCGCCACGGCGGCGGAGAAGGGGACGTGCGCGGCGCGGGCCGCCTCCCGGATGTGCAGCAGCGGCACGGCGAGCGCGACGGCGCTGTAGGCGGTGGCCGCGAGCAGGCACAGGAAGACGTATCCGGCGGCGGGCGAGGTGAGTTCGCCGACGAGCGCGACGGCGGAGAGGGAGCAGCCGAGCCCGGCGAACGGGAGGACGAGCCGGGCCAGCAGGGGCTGCGGCCCGCGCACGTCCTTGGGGGTGACCTTGAAGGTGACGGTGCGGTTCCGCAGCCGCAGCAGCAGCGCCCCGAGCAGTCCCCAGACCACGAACGGCCAGCGGGCGAGCGCGAACAGCCAGGTCTCCCAGCTGAGGACGGGCGCGTTCCGCGGGCGCAGCAGGCCGCGCCCGCGCAGCAGGTAGAGGGTGAGCAGCAGCCACACCGGCATGGCCCAGAAGTGCAGCAGGAAGTCGAAGTAGTTGACGTTCATCCAGGGCAGGCCGGTGAGCACGGCGATCGGCGGCAGCGTCAGCCCGGAGACGATCATCAGGCCGAACAGCGGGTAGTAGGCGAGCGCGTAGCCGAAGCGGAGCCGGAGCAGCGGCGGGAGCCGGCGCAGGTGCCGGGGCAGCAGGCCGAGCAGCATGGTGGTGAGGCTGCGCGACCACTGGTACTCCTGGGTGGCCATGTCGGCGAAGGTGAGCGGGCCGTCGCCGTGCGCCTCGGCGTCGATGGCGAACGCGCCGTGCCAGCCTGCCGAGTTGAGCAGGTAGGTGGTGGAGAAGTCCTCGGCGAGTTCGGGGCCCAGGCCGCCGATCTCGCGCAGCGCGCGGGTGCGGACGGCGTAGTGCGAGCCGATGCACATGGGTGCGAGTCCGGCGCTGTGGCCCAGCTGGACGGCGCCCTGCCAGACGGCCTCGCGGTGCAGCCGTCCCCGTGCGGCCCAGGAGCCGCCGTCGTTGGCGTCGCAGACGCTGGGTGCGGCGACGTAGCCGATGGCCGGGTCGCCGAACGGCCGGACCATCTCGGCGAGATAGCCGGGTTCGGGCACGTGGTCGCAGTCGAGCTGGGCGACGACGGTGTAGTGCCGGTAGCCCCAGTGGTCGTAGAAGTAGGCGAGGTTGCCCTCCTTGCAGCGGGTGCGGCGGGGCCAGCCGGCGCGGTGGTACCGGTCGACGCCGCGGCGGCAGGAGAGCCCGACCCGGTGCTCCCGGCACCAGCGCGTGATCTCGTCCGTCGGGTCCTCGTCGCAGAGCCAGACGTCGTACGCGTACGGGTACCGCTGCGCGAGCATCGCCTCCAGGGTGCGGCGCACGGTGGGCCACGGTTCGGAGGGGGCGCGGGTGACGACGAAGGCGACGGGGACGTCGGGCACCGGCAGCGTGGGGTCGACGCGGCGGAGCCGGAGCGCGGTGACGAAGAAGTAGCAGGGGATGGCGGTGAGGTAGAGCAGCAGCAGGCTGTTGACGACGAGCCCGGCCCAGCCGGCGCGGTGCTCGGGCTGGAGCCACCAGGCCCA
The DNA here is from genome assembly GCF_012726235.1 of Streptomyces sp. HNM0574. Lineage (GTDB taxonomy): Bacteria > Actinomycetota > Actinomycetes > Streptomycetales > Streptomycetaceae > Streptomyces. The sequence goes on along the minus strand of NZ_JAASAH010000001.1, from coordinate 585,257 downwards.
GAACCAGACGAAGGAGAGCGTCCATCCCACGGCGATGGTCCACAGCGCGGCCCGGTACTTCCCGGGCAGCACGGGCACGAAGGTGGACTCGCGGACCGTGCCGGTCCGGTACGGGTGGCCGAAGACGGGTCCGCCGTCCACGATCCGCACGACGTTGCCGTCCGAGATCCGGGAGAGGTGCCGCTCCACGAGGAGGCGGTCCGCCGTGTCCGGCTCACTGTGTGTCATGGCTCCACCGCCTCGGGTGCGTGTCCGCCGTACACTGAAAGCGTCCATTTACGCCGTATATGTCTGACTTTGCGCCTCTGGTGCGGCGACGTCAAGAGGCACCCTGGAAACCGAGACGGAGGCCGCCATGACCGAGGAAGAACCGGCCGGGGACGCCCCGCGCCGCCGGGCCAGCGACCGCGGCCGGTACGGACGCCTCACCCGGGAGCGCGTCCTCGACACCGCCCTCGCGCTCGTCGACCGGGACGGGCTCGGCGGGCTGAGCATGCGCAGACTGGGCGCCGAACTCGGCGTCGAGGCCATGACGCTGTACCGCTACGCCCCCGGCAAGGAGGCCCTGCTCGACGGCATGGTCGAAGCCTTCAGCCGCGAACTCGACCAGCTGCTGAGCGAGGGGGAACCGGCGGGCGGCACGGACGAACTACCCGCCTGGGAACGGGAGTTGCAGCGGATCGCGGAGGCCACGTACCAAGTGGCCATGCGCCACCCGCACGTGGTGCCGCTGCTGGCCACCCGCCTGCTGTCCACCCCGCTCGCCCGCCGCCCGGCCGCCGTCCTGAACGGCGACGAACGCATCCTGGCCCGGCTGCACGAGGCGGGCGTCACCGGCGAACGCGCGGTGGCCGTGCACCGCGCCTTCACCGCCTGGCTGCTCGGCTACCTCCTCGTCGAACTCCGCGCCATGGACGACGACCCCGACGAGCCCGAACCGGCCTTCCGCCTCGGCCTCCACCGCCTCCCCGCCGCGGACTTCCCCCGCCTCCGCGAAACCGCCCCGGCCCTCGCCGGCACCGGCGGCCCGCCCCAACTCGCCGCGGGCCTCACGGCGTTGCTCGCCCCGTACCGGTGAGCGGGCACCCGGGCGCGACTTTTCCTGGATACCCCCCGCCCGTATATTGGGCGGGGCCCTGTCACCTGTCGAACGGAGACGTCATGGCGCCGAGCGTCGAGGTCGTCACGCGTGTGCTGAACCATCCCGTCGTCCGCCTCACGGCCGCCGCGCTGCTCCAGGCCGGAGCGGAGCACCTGCGCCGGAACGGCGGCGCGATACCGGCCCGGAGCGGCGGCGCGGCCCTCACCGGCTGCGCCTGCTCCCCGCGCGCCGTCACGGCGCGCTGACCGAGGACGGAGACCAACGCGCTGCGCCCCGGCCGGAGTTCCGGCCGGGGCGCAGCGCGTTGTTGTGGCGGGGCGGGGCGCTCAGTGCGCGTGACCGCCGGACTCCTCCGCTCCCCCGCCGTGCTCCTGCCCCTTCTCCCCGGCGTCGCCCGCGGGCGCGACGGGTGCGGTGAAGGAGACGGTCCGCACCTTGCCCTCGTGCTTGAAGTCGAGGAACAGCCGGTAGTCACCGGCGGTGGGCGCGGTGGCCTCGAAGGAGACCTCGGGGCCGGGCTTCGTCTTGCCGTCGCCGGGCTCGCCGTTCGGGTGGACGTGGAGGTAGCCCAGGTCACCGGCGCGCAGGGCGACGAGGTGCCCGTAGGCGCCGAGGTACGGGTCGAGGTCCTTGACGGGCTTGCCGTCCTTCTCGACGGTGAAGCCCAGTTCGGTGCCCCGGCCGGCGGTCAGGTCGCCGTCGAGGGTGACCTCGTACCCGTCGACGGTCGCGGTCTTCGACTTCTCCGGCAGCTCGGGCGGGTCGTAGTCGCCGCCCACCGCGAGGTCGGCACCCAGGGTGACGCCCTCGGCGTCCGGCTCCTTGGGGATGAAGTCGGTGAAGACGCGGTAGTCGCCCGCCTCGGGCAGCTCGACGTCGGTGCTCCAGGTGCCGTCGGCGGCCAGCTCCGGGTGCAGGTGCCGGTACTCGGTCAGGCCGCGCGAGGCGACGATGAGGTGCAGGTCCTTGCCGTGCTCGCGGGTGTACTCGGTGACGGGCTCGCCCTTCTCGTCCAGCACGGCGAAGCGCAGACTCTCGTCCTTGCCGGCCTCCAGGCGCGGGGTCTTCACGTCGAGGGTGTAGCCGCCCTCGGAGACCTGAAGCCCGCCCGGGGACGCGTGCGCGCCGCCCCCGGAGCCGCCCTCGCTCCCGCTCTTCGCCTTGCCGCCGCCGTGCTCCGCGTGCGCCGCGGGTTCGGCGTCGGCGGCGATGGGGCCGACGGCGCCGCCCACGCCGTAGGCGGCGCCGAAGGCGGCGGCCAGCGCGGCCGCGAAAGCCGTGATCTTCATTCCGGTGTTCATGGCACTCCCTAGTCGGGTCTTCTTCCGCCGTCGCGTCGCGTCCCGCATCGGGACGGCCACGTCAATATACCCCCGGGGGGTAGATGAGCAAAGCGCTCCACGGCTTGCACTCGATAGGGGGTGGGGGTATACATGAGTCCGACGGATGGATACCCCCGCTGGGTATCCGCGAGTGTACCGATCCCCGGAGGGAACCCATGTCGGACTGCTGCACCACCGACGGCAGCTGCCAGACCAGCGCGACCGAGACCACGACCGCCGTCGCGGACGCCCAGGAGACCGTCTACGCCGTCTCCGGCATGACCTGCGGTCACTGCAAGTCGACGCTCACCAAGGAGATCGGCGCCCTGGACTCCGTGATCAGCGTCGACGTCGACGTCGCCGGCGGCCGGGTCACCGTCACCACCGGCGGCGAGCCGGACGACGGCCTGATCGCCAAGGTCGTCGACGAGGCCGGCTACGAGCTCACCGGCCGCGCCTGACCCCCGCCCCACCCACGCCCGTGGGCCCGCCCGGACGCACACCGGGCGGGCCCGGGCTCCGGAATCGCTCTCAGCCCGAGGAGCAGTGATGACCACGACGACACCCGGCACAGCCGAGGTCGAACTCGCCATCGGCGGTATGACTTGCGCCTCGTGCGCCGCCCGGATCGAGAAGAAGCTCAACCGCATGGACGGGGTCGAGGCCACCGTCAACTACGCGACGGAGAAGGCCAAGGTCTCCTACGCGGGCGATCTGGAGGTCACCGACCTCATCGCCACCGTGGAGGCCACCGGCTACTCCGCCACCCCGCCCGCACCCAAGCGCCAGGACGACGCCCCGGCATCCGGCGGCGAGCCGGCCGCGGCGCCCGAGGCCGACGAGCTGAAGCCCCTGCGGCAGCGGCTCATCGTCTCCACGCTGCTGTCCGTGCCGGTCATCGCCATGGCGATGGCGCCCGCGCTGCAGATCGAGTACTGGCAGTGGCTCTCGCTCACGCTCGCGGCACCCGTCGTCGTCTGGGGCGCGCTGCCGTTCCACAAGGCGGCGTGGACCAACGCCCGGCACGGCGCCGCCACCATGGACACCCTGATCTCGGTGGGCACCACGGCCGCGCTGCTGTGGTCGCTGTGGGCGCTGTTCTTCGGCACCGCCGGCGAACCGGGGATGACGCACCCCTTCGAACTCTCCATCGCCCGCACCGACGGGGCCGCCAACATCTACCTGGAGGCGGCGGCGGGCGTCACCACCTTCCTGCTGGCCGGCCGGTACTTCGAGGCGCGCTCCAAGCGGAAGGCCGGCGCGGCGCTCAAGGCCCTGCTGGAGCTGGGCGCCAAGGAGGTCACCGTCCTGCGGGACGGCCGCGAGCAGCTGATCCGTACCGAGGACCTGGCCGTCGGCGACCACTTCCTGGTCCGCCCCGGCGAGAAGATCGCCACGGACGGCGTCGTCGTCGAGGGCAGCTCCGCCGTGGACGCCTCGATGCTCACCGGCGAGTCGGTCCCGGTCGAGGTCGCCGCGGGTGACGCGGTCACCGGCGCCACGCTCAACGCGGGCGGCCGGCTGCTGGTCGAGGCCACCCGGGTCGGCTCCGACACCCAACTGGCCCGGATGGCCAAGCTGGTGGAGGACGCGCAGGACGGCAAGGCGGCCGCGCAGCGGCTGGCCGACCGGATCTCCGCGGTCTTCGTCCCCGTCGTCATCGCCCTCGCGCTGGGCACGCTCGGCTTCTGGCTGGGCAACGGCGCCGAGCTGACGGCGGCCTTCACCGCGGCCGTCGCCGTGCTGATCATCGCCTGCCCCTGCGCCCTGGGCCTGGCCACGCCGACCGCGCTGATGGTCGGCACCGGACGCGGCGCCCAGCTCGGCATCCTGATCAAGGGCCCCGAGGTCCTGGAGAACACCCGCAAGGCCGACACGATCGTGCTGGACAAGACCGGCACCGTGACCACCGGCAAGATGACCCTGCTGACCGTGCACACCGCGGCCGGCCAGGACGAGACCGAAGTGCTGCGGCTCGCCGGTGCGTTGGAGCACTCCTCCGAGCACCCGATCGCGCAGGCCGTCGCCACCGGCGCGGCCGAGAAGACCGGAACGCTGCCCACGCCCGAGGACTTCGCCAACGTCGCCGGTCTCGGCGTCCAGGGCGTCGTCGAGGGGCACGCCGTGCTCGTCGGACGGGAGAAGCTGCTCCAGGAGTGGGCCATCGAGCTCCCGGCCGACCTGTCCCGCGCCAAGTCCGAGGCCGAGGCGGCCGGCCGGACCGCGATCGCGGTGGCCTGGGACGGCGCGGCGCGCGCCGTGCTGGAGGTGGCCGACGCGATCAAGCCGACCAGCGCCGACGCCATCCGGCGGCTGCGCGCCCTCGGCCTGACCCCGATCCTGCTCACCGGGGACAACCGCGCCGTCGCCGAGGCGGTCGCGGCCGAGGTCGGCATCGACGAGGTCATCGCCGAGGTCATGCCGCAGGACAAGGTCGACGTGGTCAAGCGCCTCCAGGGCGAGGGCAAGTCGGTGGCGATGGTCGGCGACGGCGTCAACGACGCGGCCGCGCTCGCCCAGGCCGAGCTGGGCCTGGCCATGGGCACCGGCACGGACGCCGCCATCGAGGCGGGCGATCTGACCCTGGTCCGGGGTGACTTGAGGGCCGCGGCGGACGCCATCCGGCTGTCCCGCAAGACCCTGTCCACGATCAAGTCCAACCTCGCGTGGGCCTTCGGGTACAACGTCATGGCCCTGCCGCTGGCGGCCGCCGGCCTGCTCAACCCGATGATCGCGGGAGCGGCGATGGCCTTCTCCTCGGTCTCCGTCGTGGCCAACAGCATGCGGCTGCGCACCTTCCGGGCCGCGGACTGACCCGGCCCCCGCACAGCCCGAGGGGGCGGCCGGAGCACCGCGGGTGCCGGCCGCCCCCAGCCCCGACCGAACAGCGCGACTCTTTGTGACGACCCACGACAAGAAGAGGTCACCGTGGCCGGCTACGCACCGCACAAGGACTCGATCGTCCGCCGTCTGCGCCGCATCGAGGGGCAGGTGAGGGGACTTCAGCGCATGGTCGAGCAGGACACCTACTGCATCGACGTGCTGACCCAGGTGTCCGCCACCACCTCCGCGCTGCAGTCCTGTGCCCTGGAGCTGCTGGACGAGCACCTGAACTGCTGCGTCAGCGACGCGCTGGAGGCCGGCGGGTCGCGCGCCGAGGCGAAGGTGAGCGAGGCGTCCGCGGCCATCGCCCGGCTCGTACGGGCCTGAGAGCGGACGCGGCCCCGGCGCCCCGGGCCGCCCCCAAGTCGCCCCGGCGGAACGGCAGTCGGGGCGCGGCGCCGCCCGGAGGGACGGGCGGGGCCGGAGAAGCGGTCGTACTATATGGGGCGTTCCCCGACCGGCGAACAAAGCAGGAGGCGAGTGTGCGGCGGCTGGGCGAGCTGGAGGGCGAGATCATGGACCGGCTGTGGGACTGGGAGCGGGGTACGGTGCGCGCCGTCGTGGACGACATCAACCGCACCCGCACCGTGGCCTACACCACGGTGATGACCGTGGCCGACATCCTCCACCGCAAGGGCTGGGTACGCCGCGAGAAGGTCAACCGCGCCTGGGTGTACGAGCCGGTGCGCTCCCGCGAGTGGTACACGGCGGCGCTGATGCAGGACGCGCTGGGCAGCAGCAGCGACCGTCCGGCGGCGCTGCTCCGCTTCGTCGAGGACATGTCCAGCGAGGACGTGGCGGCCCTGGACGCCGCCCTGCGCTCCCGTGACCGGCCGGGGCCCTCCGGTGCCGCCCGGTGAACCATCACCTGCTGCCTCCCCTGGTCACCGCGCTGGTCAGCGGCGGGCTCGCGCCCGCGCTGCTGGCCCGCTCCGCGTGGACGCAGCACGCGCCCCGGCTGGCCGCCACCGCCTGGGCCGCGCTGGGGGTCCTCTTCACCGGGGCCGCCGGCGCGATGCTGTCCCAGCTGCTGCTGCCCAGCCCCACCGGGCACTTCCTGCTGAGCCTGCTGGCGGCCTGCCGCCCGTGGACGGGCGACAGCGCCGACGCGGGACTCGTCCTCGTCGTGATGGCCGCTCTGGTGGCGCCGCTGGCCACGGCGGTCACGCGCAGCATCCGCAGCTCCCGGCGCAGGCGGCACCGGCACGCCTCCACCCTGCACCTGGTGGGCCGCCGGGTCCGCGGGATTCCGGCGACGGTGCTGGACCACGACTCCCCCGTCGCCTACTGCCTGCCGGGGCGCTCGCCCCAAGTCGTCGTCACCTCGGGGGCGTTGCGCACCCTGACCCGTCCACAACTGTCCGCGGTGCTCGCGCACGAGTGGGCGCACATCAAAGGCCGTCACCATCTTCCGGTGGCGGCCGCCGAGGCGTTCGGGGCCGTTCTCGGGCCGCTGCCGCTGGCCCGCCACATGCGGGCGCAGGTGCCGTTCCTGATGGAACTGGCCGCCGACGACCGGACGTTGCGGCGCTGTTCCCCCGAGGCGCTGGCCGCCGCGCTCTATGTCATGGCCGCGGGCAGAGCCCCGCGTGAGACGCTCGCCGCCGGGGGACCCTCGGCGGCGCTGCGCATCCGCCGTCTCGTCGGACCTCGCGGGCCGCAACACCCTGTGGTCCGGGGGCTGTTCTGGCTCTTTGTCTGGGCGGCACCAGCGGTCCCGCTTCTGCTGGCGTGCTGTTCCCTATAGCCGGCAGGAACAGCGGGGTCGCGGGGAAGCTTCCCGGGGCTACTAATTTACTAAGGAATTCAGTAGACGAGTGCGGCGCACATCGCGGCTCCGCACTTCCTTTTCCCGTTCACCCGGTCAAATCCACTTCGGCTCATAACTGCCCTTCCGTTCCCCTGTTTTCGGGCCGTCGGCACCGCTAGAGTCGGGGATAGGCGGGGAGATGGCTGTCGCAAGGAGGTAGCAGGCTATGACGCCCGTGGACGTGCGGCGAGCAGTCCCGGCCGAGGCCACCGCAGTGTCCCGGGTATTGGCGGAAGCAATCAGAGCCAGCTACACGGGCCTGCTGGAAGAAGCCGTCCTGTTGCGCCTCATCGGAGACCAGTGCTCTCTGCCGCGTATTCGCGCGGAAATAGGTATTCCCGGTGGAACACCCGGCTGGCTCGGCTGGCTGGTGGCCACCACGGCGGACGGCACGGTGGTCGGCGCCGTCGCGGGCGGTGTGCCGTCCTCCGGTTCGGGCGAGGTCTACTCCCTGTGCACCGCGCCCTCGCACCGCCGGGGGAAGATCGGCAGCGCGCTGCTGTCGGCCGCCACCGACCAGCAGAAGCAGCACGAGGCCCGGCAGCAGGCGATCTCGCTGCACTCCCCGGACGACCCCCTGCTGCCCTTCCTCCGGCACCACGGCTTCCGGCTCCAGGAGCCCGCGCCGGGCCGGGACGACACCCTGCGCTGTCTGCGGACCCTCTGAGCCGCCGGCCCCGTCCCCTCCCCTGGCAGATCCACGCCATCGCGTGGACACGCAGCCGCGTTCGCTGGCTCCGGCGCGTTCCGCCGGGCCACGATGGCTGGCATGCGGACGGCCCCGGCGGCACGGGTCCTTCCGCACCGGCAGGGGACCGGCCGACCGACCTTCCTGGAGGAGCGATGGACGCACAGACCAGCGCCGGCAGGCCGGCCCTGCTCGAACTCTCGCCCAGACCGGCGTACGGGACGGCCGTCCCGGAACTCGGGGAGGCCCGCCAACAGTCCGCGGAACACGGCGGGTTGACCGAGCCTCCGGAGTTCCCCCTCTCCCCCGGCTGGCTCCCCGGGCTGGAGTCCGTGGCCCCGCTGTCCCCCGAGGACGTGTGGCTCCAGGGCGCCCTGCTGGGCCCGTTCAGCGCCGACATCGTCGCGTACCTGGGCCTGGCCCGCGCGACCGGCGGGCCGGTCCTCGACCTGGGCTCGGGCGCCGGACGGCTGACCGTCCCCTTCGCCCGGCACGGCTTCCGCGTGGAGGCGGTGGACCGGGACCGGCCCAGCCTCGTCCAACTGCGCGCCTGGGCGGCCCGGTTCGGGCCGCGGGTGCACCGGCTGGTGACGACGACCCACGCCGACCTCACCGAGCTGCGGCTCACCGGCAGCTACCGGCTCGCGGTGCTGGCCGGCTCCATGGTCACCGCGATCCCGCCCGAGGCGCGCGCCCACGTCTTCCGCGAGGTCGCCACCCACCTCGGGGACGGCGGCGCGCTCGCGCTCGACTACACGGCGCACGAACTGCCCGGGCTGCACGACCACCCGCGCCGCGGCCGCGCGTTCCACGTCCCCCGCTTCGACGGCGTCACCGAACGCGTGCGCTCCCGCCAGGAGTTCTGCACCTCGCGGATGCGGGAGACGGTCACCTACGACTGCGAGCGCTCAGCGCCCGGCCACACCCACCGGGTACGGCTGACGACGGAGAAGTGGATCGTCGACCCGGCACGGCTGGAGGAGGACGTCCGCGCCGCCGGGCTGCGCGTCGCCTCGGTCAGCCGGCACCGGATCGACCACCGCACGCGCGGCGTCCTGCTGGTCTGCGCGCCCGGCGCCTGACTGCGGCCCCGCGGGCCTGCCCAACGGCGCCCGACAACCGGTGATTTCTCCCCCGCCCGTGCCCCCGTGACGCCTCGTCACGCCCGATGTGACCCGCGTCACCAGGCAATTCCGGGCCGAGTCCAAATACCGCTTCGTGTGACATAGTCTCCGAGGGCACACCAGGCGACGAGGGGAGTCTGCTGCACCGTGGCGGGAATCAGGTCCGGGGGGCGTTCGGGTGCGACCGACGTGACGCTGACTCTCTATCAGGCACTACGCGGTCGCGGGGCCTCCAGCTTCGCCGAATCGGTCGCCGACCTGGGGCTCACCCCGGAGGAAACCGCGGACTGCCGAGCCGAGTTGGTGGCCCTGGGCCTCATCGTCCCGACGGGCACGGCCCACGACAGCCGGCTCGCCCTGGACGACGGAAGCGGCTCCGAGGAGGAGACGGACGCCGTCGCCGTGATCGACCCGGAGATCGCGTTACTCCGGCTGCTCGAACGTGAGCAGCGAAGGCTACGCGAGCATCTGACCGAGGCCGACCAGGCGTACGAGCGGCTGGAGCACCTGGCGGCCCGCTTCCTCCGCGCCGGCACCCTCGACCAGGCGAAGGTCGAGGTCGAGGTCCTCACCGACTACCGGCGCATACAGCAGGTCCTGGAGGACATCGCCGACGTCATCCAGCACGACCTCGCCTCCCTGCACCCGGGTTCGCTGCGCCGCGAGATCCCGGAGCGTGCCCTGGACCGGGACCGGCGCCAGCTGGAGAACGGCGTCCGGGTCCGCGCCGTCTACAGCCGCCGGTTCGCCTCCGTGCCCGAACAGGCCGAGTACTTTCGCCGCAAGGCCGAACTCGGCGTCGAGGTCCGTCTGTCGCCCGTGGTCCCGATGGACATGGTCCTGGCCGACCAGCAGTTCGCGCTGCTCCCGGTCGACCCGGAGGACACCTCGGCCGGCGCCATCCTCGCCCGCGGCCCCGCCCTCGTCCGCTCGTACCTGGCCCTGTTCGAGTACTGCTGGCACACCGCCACCGCCTACGGCGAGCAGGGCTCCCCCGAGCAGGGCGGCGACGGCCTCACGGAGCAGCAGCGGGCCGCGCTGCGGATGCTGGCCTCCGGCATGAAGGACGAGAAGATCGCCCGCAGCCTCGGCGTCTCGCTCCGTACGGTGAGCCGGGTGCTCTCCGAGCTGATGACCGAACTCGGCGCCTCCAGCCGGTTCGAGGCCGGGGTGCGCGCCACCCGGCTCGGCTGGCTGGACTGAGCCCGTCGCGGGCGCCCCGGCCCTGACCGGGGGACCAGTTGTACGATGTGGACAAAACTTTTGGTCCCTCCAAGGTGGCGGAGCGATGGCACGCGAAACGGCGCAGACAGACGAGGCGATGATTCAGCGGCTCCGCGACGTCGGCCTCCGCGTCACCGGGCCGCGGCTGGAGGTGCTGAAGGTCCTCTCCTCGGGCGAGCACCTGGACGTCGAGGCGATCACCGGCGCGGCCCGCGCCCGGCTGGGCACGCTGACCAGCCAGGCCGTCTACGACATGGTCCGGCACTTCCTCGACACCGGCCTGGTCACCAAGTTCGACCGCCCCGGCTGGCCCGCCGTTTTCGAAATCGCGGGGAAGCCGCACCAGCACGCGCTGTGCGTCAACTGCGGCCGGGTGGCGAATATTTCGGTGCCGCGCCAGGAACTCCCGGACAAGCGGCTCAGGGGCTGGAATCTGGACTCCGTGGAGATCACCTTCAAAGGCGAGTGCCCGGACTGCCGGTAATCCGGGAGGCCGCCGGTCCTGATGGCCGAAAAAAAGGGGCCGGGGCCCGTTCCCAGTGGAACGGGCCCCGGCCCCTTTTCCGTTGCCGCCCGGGGCGGATTTCCCGCGGCTCAGACGAGTCCGGCGACGGCCGGCCATTCGCTGCCCGGCGCATTCGCGGACCGCTGCGAGGTGGTGGCCTCGTCGAGCGCGATCACCGCGGAGGGGGCGGCGACGGCCGCACAGAGAATCGTCGCGGTGAGCAGCCGGCCGAGAACGGGGCGAAGGTTCGCGGTGCGGAGTGCGGGGGTCATGAATCCTCCAGGATGGGAATGCCATTGATGACGGTGTCTCCCCCGCCCGTGCCGCCGGGCTTCCGGGGTGACACTTGAATCATGTCGGCTCGGAAGGGTGCTCGACAGGTCTGCGCCGGTTCGTGCTCACGCCATGGCAAGGACGCGACACAATGACGCCGCGAAGATCTTTTCGCGGGTCCTGCGGAGAGAGCGGAAAACAGAATGCGCGTTCTTTTCCCGCCCGTTCACCCGGCCACATCTTGACCCAGGCATTCTTTTTATCCCGTCAAATAAACTGCTAGGCTTGACCGGCGGCACCCCCGGCCCTCCAGGAGGGGGGCGCCGCCCGGGGCAGGGGCGTGCCGCCGCCCCTGCCCCACCTTCGTGCGGCAGTGCCCTCCCACCGGTCAGCTCCCCGCGGCCGAGCGGTACACCTCCAGCGTCTCCGCCGCCGCGCGCTCCCAGCTCAGCCCGGCCGCGTGGCCCTCGGCGGCGCGTCCCATCCGCCGGGTCAGCTCCGGGCGCCGGGCCAGCCGCAGCAGCCCCCGCGCGTAGTCCCGCGGGTCGTGGCCCTCGACGAGCATCCCCGAGACGCCGTCCCGCACCGCGGTGGGCAGACCGCCGACGGCCGCCGCCAGTACGGGAGTTCCGCAGGCCTGGGCCTCCAGCGCCACCAGCCCGAAGGACTCGCTGCGCGAGGGGACCACCACGACGTCGGCGGCGCGGTACCAGTCGGCCAGCACGTGCTGCGGCACCGGGTCCTGGAAGCGGACGACGTCGGCGATGCCCAGCCGGGCGCACATCTTGTGCCAGCGCTCCGGCTGCGCGGTGCCGGTTCCGCTCAGTCCGCCGATGACCGGCACCAGCAGCCTGCGGCGCAGGTCCGGGGCCAGGCCGAGGAGTTCGACCACGGCGCGGAGCAGCACGTCGGGGCCCTTGAGCGGCTGGATGCGGCCGGCGAACAGCGGGACGAAGGCGTGCCGGGGGATGCCGAGCCGGGCGCGGGCCGCGTCCCGTCCGTCCCCGGCCCTGAAGGTGCGCAGGTCGACGCCGGGGCGTACGACGCGGGTGCGCGGGGCGGCGGCGCCGTAGAGGGAGCGGAGCGCCTCGGCCTCCGCCGGGGTGTTGGCGATCAGGCGGTCGGCGGCGCCGACGACGCGGTGCTCGCCCTGGACGCGGGATTCCGGTTCGGGGGTGTCGCCTTCGGCGAGCGCGGCGTTCTTCACCCGGGCCAGGGTGTGCATGGTGTGCACCAGCGGTATCCGCCAGTGGGCCGCGGCGATCCGCCCCGCCTGCCCGGACAGCCAGTAGTGCGAGTGGACGACGTCGTACGGGCGCGCCCCGGCACCGGCCCCGGACTCCGCCGCGCGCAGCAGCGCGAGCGAGAACTCCGGGAGCCGGTGCGGGAGTTGCTCCTTGGCGAGCGGGGCGCGCGGGCCCGCGACGAGGTGCCGCACCCGGACGCCGGGGGCGAGGTCGACGTCCAGGGGCTCGGCGGCGGCGCCGCAGCGGGTGAACAGGTCGACGTCGGCGCCCTGTTCGGCGAGGCGGCGGGCCAGCTGGAGCATGTAGACGTTCATCCCGCCGGCGTCGCCCGTCCCGGGCTGGTGCAGCGGAGAGGTGTGCACGCTGAGCATGGCGACGCGCAGCGGACGGTTCGCGGCTCGGCCTGAGGTCACGTGGACTCCCTGGGTTCGGCCACGTGACCTGCCGCCGCGTACCGACGCCCAGGCACGCGGCGGGCGATGCGGGCTCCCCGGCCGGGCGGCCCGGGAGGGGTGGTGCGGTTCGGTGGTGCGGGTGGTGCGGCCCGGGAGGGGCCCGGGTCAGAACCCGAAGACGGGTCCCGAGGGCGGCGCCAGGCGGCTCCCCGGGCGCGGCGCGCACAGCGCGGCCGCCGTCACCGGCCCGCCGGGGGTGACCCCGAGCGCGGCGGCGAGCCGGTCGGCGCCCTCCGGCATGACGGGCCGGGCCCAGGCGGTGAGCGCGGCGGCGACGGCCAGCTGCGCGGCGAGCGCGCGAGGCCGCTCGTCCCCGCCGGTGGTCGGCGCGCGGCCGCGGTCCCGGTCGTGGAGGTGCGCGTTGACGTCGGCGAAGTCGGCGGCGCAGCGCACCGCTTCGTCCAGGACGGCGACGGCGCGGCGCGGGTCGAGGGCGAGCGGGCCGTACGCCTCGCGCAGGTCCTCGGCCGCGCGCTCCAGGCGCCGCAGCAGCGTCGGCCAGCCGGCCCCGCCCGGTTCGGCGTCCGGGACGACGCCGCCGCACTCCTCGCGGACGGCGGCGAACAGGCGGCTCAGCCAGCGGTTCCAGGTCGCGTCCAGCTCGGCGCGGGTGCGGCGCAGTTCCTCGTGGCTGAAGGCCGTGCGGCGGGCGGTGGGACGTTCCCTGAGCACGTGCCGGCGGAGGGTGTCGGAGCCGTGCTCGGCGAGCAGGTCCAGTGCCCACACCGGGGGTTCGCCCTCGGCGTCCCGGGCGTCCAGGACGTACGGCTCGTTGACGACGAAGTCCTGCGGGAGCTTGAGCCCTCGGGTGAACATCAGCACCGGCAGTAACACCGCGTGGCAGAAGGCGTGGCCGAAGCCGCAGAAGTGCACGGTGTGCCCGGGCTCGGCGCGGCGGTCGAAGGCGTAGCCGTACAGGTGCAGCGCGGCGGCCTCGAAGCAGGCGTCGACGCGCTGTTCGGGGAAGCCCTCGACCGGCACCGGGACGCCCCACTCGCCGGGGTGGCTGACGGCGAGTTCGGGCAGCCCGTCCTCGGCCAGCCGGCGGCAGAGCGCGACGAGTCGCGGGGGCATTCCCGCGCCGTCGTCCCAGAACTCGGCCAGCCGCTCCCTGAAGGGCTCCAGGGGCAGGTAGAGGCGGCGGCAGCGGCGGGCGCGTGCCTCGCCGCCGCACCGGGCGCACCGCGCGTCGAGCAGGTCGCCGCAGTCGTTGGGGCGGGCGCACTCGTGGCACATGCCGCCGGAGCCGGGCGCGTCGCAGTGCGGGCAGTTGCCGGTGACGTGCGCGCCGTGCAGCCAGCGCTCGCAGGAGGCGCAGTGCGGCAGCAGCCGGGTGCGGGGGACAAGGAGGCCCTCGGCCGCCATCCGCGCGTACAGCTCGCGCAGCCAGCCGACGAAGGCCGTGGAGGCGCCGGGGTGCACGATCTCGTCGAACTCGACGCCGGAGCTGAGCCAGTCGGCGGCGATGGCCTCGCGGTAGCCGGCCGCGACCTCGTCGGGCTTGCGGCCGACCCGCAGCGACCTGACCTCGACGGAGCTGTCGTGGTCGCTGGTGCCGGTGGTGAAGCGCACGGGGGTGCCGTCCGCGCGCAGGTAGCGGCTGAGCATGTCGGCGGCGACGTACGGTCCGGCGAGGTGGCCGATGTGCAGCTCGCCGTCCGTCGCGGGCGGGGTCGCGGTGATCCAGACGGGTCCGGTCATGATCGGACCTCCTTCACGCGGTCGGCGGTGGGGCTGGGCTGGCGGGTGCGTCTGCCGGGCGGGCCCGGGTCAGCGCGGTTCGAAGTGGAAGGAGCGGATGAAGAAGTCCCGCGGCTGCTCGACCGCGTAGACGATGCATTCGAAAAGGGCCTGGGTGGTGAGTTTCTCGTCGGGGTCACGGGGAGTTCCCTCCCACTCGGAGAACTTCGGGTCCGAGGTCGAGAAGTCGGGCGGATAGAGCGAGAAGACGCGGACGCCGGACGGGCCGAGACGGCGGGAGAGGATGTCGGCGAATCCGGCCTGTGCGCTCTTCGCCGCGTAAAAAGCCTCGTGCGCCCGGGAGTTGTCCTCGCCCGCGGTTCCGCAGACGGAGACCATGTTGACGATGTCCGGCCTGCTGCTGGCCCGCAGCAGGGGCAGGAAGTGCTTGACCATGAGCACGGTGCCGCCGGCGGTGGACTCGATCGTCTCCATGATCTGCTCGTCGGAGGCGTCGTCCAGCGCCGTCCCGTCCAGCCAGCGCGCGCCGTTGTTGACCAGCAGGTCGACGCGGTCGGTGCGGGCCGAGACCTGGTGCGCGAACTCCCGGATCTCGTCCGCCCTGCTGAGGTCGCAGCCGAAGGCGTGGATGCGGTCGCGTGCCGCGCCGACGACGTCGGCGCGGGTCTGTTCGGCGGCGGCCAGGGTGCGTGCGGAGACGTAGACCTCGGCCCCGAGGTGGGCGAATCCCACGGCGAGTCCTCGGCCGAAATGACGTGAGGCGCCGGTGACGACGACGCGAAGGTTCTCGAATTTCATCCTCGACCTGTTTCCCCGTTTCCCGGCGCGCGGCCGGGACAGTGGATTGGGTTTCCAGCGGATCGGGTTTCCGGCGGAGCGCTTTTTCCGCGCGTCCGGTTCTCCGGTCAAGTCCGGTTCCTCGGAGGCATTCCCGGACGGGGTGTGGGTTCCATCGTGGCAGAGCGGAAGGGCCCGATCGACGGATCGGCGCGGCGCGTTCACGCAGTGGCGTACGTGCGCCACAGCGCGGGCCCGAGCTCCGGGTGCCGCGCCAGGACGGTGGCCCGCTTGTGCTCGACCCCGGCCCCGTACAGCATCTGCCCGCCGCCCGGCGCGGTACCCGTCGCGGCGGTGGCGCGTACGGTACCGCCCGGGGTGTCGAGGCACAGCGCGTCCGGGGCGGCGCCGGCCGAAGTGGCCAGCGCGTGCGGCACGGTGCCCTCGACGGCGCAGGCGGCGGCCAGGCAGGCGGCGCCGGTGAGCGCGATGCCGGGGTGCCAGCCCGGCACGGTCACGGCCCGGACGGCGAGCCGTCCCGGGCCGAAGGCGCCGACGACGGCGACCTTGGGCAGCGCGCCGCACGGGTGCAGCCCGAGCAGCCGGGCGGCGGCGCGGCGCAGCCGCTCCAGCCGCCGCAGCAGCGGCGCTCCCGCGCCGAACAGCGCCTCGGGGCAGGCTAGTTGGAGCCGGGCCGCGTCGAGGAAGACGTACGGGTTGCCGAGCGTGACCAGGGAGACGGGGTACGGGCGGCCGTCGGCGCGGAGCAGGTCCACCGGGCGCCCGGTGGTCAGCAGGCGGCGTACGGGCAGCGGCGGGTCGTGCACGAACCGCGCCCCGAGCCGTCCGGCCGGGTCGGCCGAACAGACGGCGCGCTCCCCCGTGTTGAGCATCCGCACCCGCACGGGCCCGCGGTGGCCCAGTGCGGCGACCGAGGCCAGCAGGGAGTGCCCGCAGCCGGCCCGGAGATCGAAGCGGCCCGGGGCGCCGGGCAGGTACTGCGCGAAGGTGTAGTCGAGGTCGTGCGCGGCGTCGGCGGAGGGCGTGACGAGCGCGAACTTCAGGACACCGTCCGCGGCCAGCCGTCGCCTGACCCGTTCCAACAGCCCGGTGAGTTCGGCCTGTTGGGACGGGAAGGCGCCCGGCCGGTCGGCCGCGAGGACGAGCGTGGGGCAGGGGGCGCCGTGCACCCGCACGGTGTGCGCGGTCACGAGCGTCACGCCGCCGCCTTCTCCCGGTGGCCGCCGCCCGTCGCGCGCCACGTGAACGGCGCGGCGGCGGGCTGCTGTTCGCGCCACAGTTCGTGCACGAGCAGGGCCCATACGGCTGTCGCGGCGGCGGGCGAGGGGGTGCGCGTCTGGCGGTCCAGGAGGGCGGTGACGCGGGCCGGGTCGAGGCGGCCGTCGGCGCGTAACCGGGCGGGGGTGAGCAGGTCGCGGGCGAGGGTGAGCAGGGGCTGGCCGGGGCCCAGCATCGCCGCGACGGGGAGGGTGAACGGCTGCTTGGGGCGGCGCAGCACGCTCGTGGGCAGCAGCCCGCGCCCGGCCGCGTAGAGGACGCGTTTGCCCTCGCGGTGCGCGGCGGGCAGGGCGGCCGACCAGGCGGTGACGGCGGGCTGGCAGAACGGCAGCCGCGCCTCGACCCCGGCGGCCATGCTGAGGTGGTCGGTGCGGCGCAGGTGGTAGGCGGGCAGCCGCCGCGCGGTCTCGAAGCGGGTGAGCGCGTCCAGCCGGGCCCGCCGCTCCCCCGCGTCCCCCGCCTGCCGGGCTGCCGCGGCGCGCAGGCCGTCCGCGATCCGGCCGGCCGTGCTCTCGCGTGCCGCGAGCAGCGCGCGGAACTCGGGGGTGTAGAGGCGCTCGCGCAGCGGCCGGGGCACGGCGGCGAGTGCCTCGGTGTAGGCCCCGGCCCAGTCGGTCCCCGGCGGTGCGGCGAGGGCGGCCCGTACGCGGTCGTAGCCGCCGAAGAACTCGTCGGCGCCGTCCCCGGTGAGGGCCACGGCGAAGCCGTCCCGCGCGATGGCCTCGTACAGCACGAGGCTGCTGAGGGTGATCGGGTCGGCGTTGGGCTGCCCGAGGTGCCGCACGGTGCGGGGCAGCAGCTCGGCGAACTGCCGTGGGTCGGCCTCGACTTGGTGGTGGACGGTGCCGCTGTGCCGGGCGACGGCGCGGGCGTAGCCGTGCTCGGAGTGCGGCCAGCGGCCCCGGTAGGTGAGGTGGTAGCTGTGCACGGGCGGGCCGTCGGCGGCCGCCTCGGCGGCGAGCGCCGTGACGAGGCCGGAGTCGAGGCCGCCGCTGGTGACGACGCACACCGGCCGGTCCGCGCGCAGGAGTCGGCGCACCTCCCGGCGCAGGGTGCGCCGCAGCCCGCCGCCCGGGGTGCGCAGCTCGCGCGGCGCGGGCGCGGTGCGGGCGGCGTACGGGGCGCGCCGGTGGACGCGGAGTCCGCCGTCGCCCTCGGCGACGGCGGTGGCGCCGGGGGCGAGCGCGGAGACGCCGCGCAGCGCGGTCCGCTCGCCCAGGCAGGTGCGGGCGGTGAGGTACTCGTCGAGCGCCTCGGGGCGCGGGTCGGCGGGGACGTCCTCGAAGGCGAGCAGCGCGGGGAGTTCGGAGGCGAAGCGGACGGCGCCGCGCGGGCCCGTGTGGTGGTAGAGCGGCTTCATGCCCAGGTCGTCGGTGGCGAGGACGAGCCGTGGCCGGGCCCGCAGGTCGATCAGCGCGAGCGCGAACATGCCCTCCAGGCGGTCGGCGAAGCCGGGCCCGTACTCGGCGTAGAGCGCGGGCAGGAGGGTGCCGTCGCAGTGGTCGGGGAAGACGTGTCCGCGTGCGGCCAGGTGCCGCCGCAGCGTGTGGTGGTTGTACAGCTCGCCGTTGAGCACGGCCAGCACGCCCGGGACAGTGGGGAGTCGGTACGGCTGGCGCCCGCCGTGCGGGTCGGTGACGGCCAGCCGGTCGCAGCCCAGGGCCCAGTCGGGGCCGGTGCGCAGGCCGTGCGCGTCGGGGCCGCCGTGCCGCTGGCGGGCCGAGACGGCCGCGAGCTCCGGGCCGTTCGTAGCGGTGGCGAATGAACCGAAGATCCTGCACACGGCGGGTCCTCTCCCAGCGACTGCCCGGGGCTGCCGAACGTACCTGCCACGGCGCTTTCTTTTTGAATGTACCAATTCTTTGACTGGCACGTAAGTGCCATGTCGCGAGTGCGCCAGGAGCCTCCCCTTGCCGCCGGACACCCGCGGCAACAGGCTGACGCCATGGACGAGACCACACCCCGACCCGTCGACCGGGGCGCGCCGGACCGCCTGCTGGTGGTCGCGGCCCACCCGGACGACATCGAGTTCTGCGTCAGCGGCACGGTGCTGCACTGGATCGAGCAGGGCACCAGGGCGACGTACTGCATCGTCACCGACGGCGGCGCCGGCGGGTACGACGAGCAGCTGCCCCGGCAGGCCATGGCCGACCTGCGGCGCGCCGAGCAGGTCCACTCGGCGAAGCTCAGCGGCGTGCACGACGTGCGCTTCCTCGGCTACCCCGACAGCCTCGTCGAGCCCGAACCGGCGCTCCGCCGCGACCTGTGCCGCGTGATCCGGGAGGTCCGCCCCGACCGCGCGATCATCCCCAGCCCCGAGATCAACTGGGCCCGCATCGCCGACACCCACCCCGACCACCGCTCGGTCGGCGAGGCGGCGCTGCGGGCGGTCTACCCGGAGGCCCGCAACCCGTTCGCGCATCCGACACTCCTCAAGGACGAGGGGCTGGCGCCCTGGACGGTGGACGAGACCTGGCTGATGACCGGCCCGCGGCCCAACCAGTACATGGACGTCACCCCCTTCTTCGACCGGAAGGTCGAGGCGCTCCGCCTGCACACCTCGCAGACGGCCCACTTCGACGACCTCGCCGGGCTGTTGCGCGAGTGGCTCACCGAACACGCCACCGCCGCCGGACTGCCCCCGGGACGGCTCGCCGAGGCGTTCCAGGTCGTCCGGACGGCGTGAGCCCGCCACCGCGCACCCCGGACCGGCCAAGGACCACCGCCCCGTCGCACGGACCGTGCGGCGGGGCGGTGACGGTGCGGGGCCCGGTCAGCCGTAGACCACGAGTTCGCGTTCCTCGGCGCCGTGCAGGCGGTAGCGGGTGCCGACGAGGGGGCGGCCCGTGTAGAGCCTCACGAGGGTCGGCGCGTCGCTCTCCAGCCGCGCGGGCGGACGGCCCGGCACGGGGTTGCCGAAGCGCAACTCGCCCGGCGCGTCCGGCAGTCGGACGTGCACCCGGGGTGTCCCGCGCTCGCGGCTGACGGTCTGCAGCAAGGACAGCGCCTCGCCGGTGCCGGGGCCCTGGTAGGCGCCGGGCTCGCCCAGCGCGTCCCGTACGTCGCCCGCGTGCACCCACTCCCCCAGGCCGATCACGTCCAGCCGTCCGTCCGCGGCGGCGATGACCTCGCCGGCCTCGCCGAGGCCGCGCTCCAGCTCGTCCAGTACGCGGCCGAGGGGCCAGCGGGCGCGCTCGGCCACGTCCCCGGCGTTCGCCTCCGGGCCGAACGCGCCCTCCGTACGGCCCTCCACGATGCGCACCAGCGCGGCCCCGCAGTGGGCCAGCACCTCCCGGACGCACCATCCGGGGCAGGCCGTCCGCAGCGCGAACGCCGGCTCGGGAAGCCGCCGCAGCAGCGGCAGCAGGGTGTCCCGTTCGGACAGCAGCAGCCGGCCCGGCAGCCGCGGATCCCGTTCGCTCATGGGCTGATCGCCCTCTCGGTGTCGGTGATGGTCTTCGGGTGTCACGTCAACGCGCCGAGGAACGGCAGCAGTTGGGCCGCCGCTGCGGTCCCGTACGCCTCGCGCACGCGGATCAGCAGCGGCTCGCGGTAGAGCCGGTACTCCTGGGTGCCGGCGTAGTCCAGCGCGGCCGCCGCCACCGCGCAGCCCAGCTGCGCCGCCCGCTCCGGCCCCACGCCCCAGGCCGCACCGGCCAGGAACCCGGCCCGGAACGCGTCCCCGGCACCGGCCGGATCGACGACCCCGGGGACCGGCACGGCGGGGACGTCCACGGCCGAGCCGGGCACCCGGCAGCCGGACAGCGGGGAGGCGGGCACGCCGGAGCCCGGCACGCCGCCGCGGCGGCCGAGGCGCAGCCGCGCCCCGTCCCGGCCGCGCGTGGTGACCCAGCAGCCGACCCGCCGGAGCAGCTCCTCCGCCGTCCAGCCGGTCAGCTCCCGCAGCAGCGCGCTCTCCCGCTCGTCGGTGAACAGCCAGCGCGCGCCGTCCACCAGCCGGCGCGCCTCCGCCCCGTCGAGCAGGGCGAGTTGGCGGCCCGGCGCGGCGGCGAAGGGCACGCCGAGGCGGCGGCAGTCGGCCGTGTGCCGGAGCATCGCGGCGGGCTCGTCGGCGGTGACGGCCATCAGCGCGAGCCTGCCGGTGCGGGCGAGCACGCTGCCGAGGTCGACGTGCCGGGACTCGGCGGCGGCGCCCGGGTGGAAGCCGGTGATCCGGCTCCGGCACCGGCCCCTCGTCCCGGTGAAGCGGGCGGTGGGCAGGGTCGCGCTGATCCGGACCGCGCCGGTGTCCACGCCGTGGCTCTTCAGGTGCCGCCGGTACGGCTCGAAGTCGGCGCCGGCCGCGCCGGCCAGCGCCGGGCCCAGGCCGAGCAGGCCGAGGCCGTAGGCGAGGTTCCCGGCCGCGCCGTCCCAGCGCACCTCCGGCTCCTCGGCGGGGAGCGGCGGGGCGGCCGGCGTGCGCCCGCCCACGTGGCCCCGGAACTCCGTCAGATGGCTGGTGGCGAGGGTTCCGCTCACGGCCAGCGGGCGTCGGCCCATGGTCTCGCTCCCCTTTCCGTCACGGACTCCGGCCCCGGCCGTCCGCCACGGGAGGGACGGCCGGGGCCGGAGGGTCAGTGCACCTCGGCGGTGAAGAACTGCTCCTCGATCGCGGCGAGCGTGCGGATCTCGTCGACCTCCAGGCTGTCCATGTCGATCGTCCGGCCGCTCAGCTGCTCCAGCAGGAAGACGAACTCCACGAAGGACAGCGAGTCGATGAGACGGTTCTCGATGAGATCGGCGTCCGGAGCGATGTCCGTACGCTCGGGGTGCCGCTTGAGAATCCACTGCTTGACCTGCTCAAGACCCTCGGACATGGGTACTCCTCACTGTGCTCGTTCGGTTTCGGTGTGATGGTGCGCCGTTGCGGTGGCGTACGCCGGGGCGGTGGCGTGGGCGGGCGGCTCGCCGACGACGGGCGCGGCCACGGCGACCGCGTAGTCCACGTCGTGGCTGATGCTGACGGTGATCTCCTGGATGCCGGACTCGGCCGCCATCTCGGCGGCGCGGCCCCGCAGTTCCACCAGCGGCCAGCCGCCGTCGGCGCGGCGGACGACGATGTCCCGCCAGGGCAGCAGCCGGTTGCGGACCCGGAGCGTCTTGAACGCCGCCTCCTTGGCGGCGATGCGCCCGCACAGGCCGAGGAGATCCAGCCCGGTGCTCGTGGAGCAGTCGTCGAGTTCGCCGTCCCGGAGCATCCGCCCGAAGAAGGACTCGCCGTGCTCGGCGAGCAGGCGCTGGACGCGCGTGACCGACACGATGTCCATGCCGAGATTCGCCCAGCCCGGCCCGCCCGGCGACCTGGCGACGGGTCGGGTCGGCATGTCAGAGCGCCGACCTGGCCCGTACCACGGCGTCCGCCGCCGCCTCCCAGCTGCCGTGCCGCCGGGTCAGCGCGGACAGCCAGCGCTCCAGGCCGAAGGCCACGCAGCTGGTGAACACGGGGCCGCCCTCGGGCCGGGAGATCGAGCAGCGGTCACCGAAGAAGTTGCGGTGGGTGTTGACCGAGGCGATCGCCAGGTCCTCGTAGAGGAACTCGTGCTTGACCGGGACCAGGCGCTGGAGCACCGCCTTGGAGCCGCCCTTGTCGAAGAACGGGTCGGTGGCCGCCTCCTTGCGCAGCGGCAGGTCGAGCGCCTCGGCGAAGGACTCGATCCGCTCCGCGAAGGCGCACAGGTGCTCCTCCGCGTGCTCCCGGCTGCCGAGGGCCACGATCTCCCGCATGCGGAAGCCGAGTTGCCGGCGCAGCCCCTCGTACCGCTGCTCCTTGCGGAAGCACCAGCTGACGACGGTGACGAGGGTGTCGTCGGGCACGCTGCTGCCCTCGTGGTCCAGGTAGACCGCGTAACAGGAGGCGCTGGGCAGGCCCAGCGAGGCGGGCTGGAGCCCGCCGGACGGGAAGCAGCCCGTCTCGTCGCAGAACTCCGGCCCCTCGCCGGTGAGGTCCAGCGGTGTGGCGACCACCGCCTGGTGCGGGAAGTTCTCGTAGTAGTCGAGCCGGGCCAGGTCGGCGGCGGGCAGCAGCGGCGGCATCGTCATGACGCGTGCCCCCGCGGCCACCCCCCAGCCCTCGAAGGTGTCGTCGAGCAGCCGCAGCAGGGCGGTGTCCTCGGGGCCCAGCGAGGGCAGGTCCGGCCGGGTGCGGTCCGGGCCTGGCTGCGTCAGGGGCTGACTGATGGACGTGGGCATGAAGCCACCTCGCAGTCGTGATGGGCGGGGGTCAGACGGCCGGCAGGACGTCGTCCGTGAAGATGCCGGTCTTGCGGAAGAAGGACAGCGGCTTGCGGATGACGGTGCGCTCGACGGGCCGCCGCCGCTCGTCGGCCAGGAGCGCGTTGCGCAGCGCCAGCGGGTCGGCCACGCCGGCGTCCCGGTAGACATGGGGGTTGTAGAGCGAGTTGACGCTGTAGACCACGTACCGCTTGAGGTACGCCTCCACCTCGGCGCGGCGCTCCTCGTCCACGGTCTCGCACATCCGCGTGAACAGCAGGGAGACCAGTTCGCGGCCGAAGGCGATGTGCCGGGACTCGTCCTCGTGGTGGATGCGGTTGACCTTCCGGATGGTGTCGCACAGCGAATCGTCGCGCGCCATCCGGCTGTTGTAGTGGTCGACCAGTTCCTCGAAGAACAGGATGCGGGCGAAGACCAGGAAGTTCTCCACCTCCGGCTCCCACACCGAGTCGGCGCGCATGGCCGTCGTCGAGTAGATCTTGTCGCCGTAGCGGCGGCAGAACTCGGCGAAGAACCACATGTGTTCGTTCTCCTCACCGATGAAGTGGTGGAAGAAGTCCGAGGGCACCTCGAAGCCGGGCATGTGGATGCGGGCGACGACCTCCATCAGGAGTTCCCTGATGCCGTGCACGTTGAGGCTGTAGAAGTTGATGCTCTCCCACTTGGAGAGCCGGATGAGGGTCTCCTCCCCCAGCTCGTCGAAGTGCGGGGTGCCGTACGGGGTGAGCAGTTCGGGGCTCATCCACATCCGGTTCTCGTCCAGCCTCTCGGGCCACTCGAACCGCAGGTAGGGGTTGTAGTAGTCCTCGATCGACTTGCTGCTGAGCCGTTCCAGTACCTCGTGGAAGCGGTCCGTGACGGGCAGTGCCGCGACGGCCATGACGGTTCCTCCTGGGTGCGCTGGGGTGGTCGGTGACGTACCGCGCCGCCGCGGCCGCTCGGGCACGGGCGGCGCGGCCGGGCCTCAGGGACGGGCCTCGTAGACGATCTGCGCGGTGGACTCGACGGCGCGGCGCCAGTGGGTGAAGCCGGCGTCGGCGGCGATGGAGCGGAACGCCTCCTCGCCGGAGTGGTTGCCGAGCGCGTGCGGCCCGTCCTGGGCCACGGCGACGGGCAGGCACATGACGGCCGAGAGGCTCATGAACATCTTCCCCGCGGGCGCGCAGTCGCAGCAGACGTCCTCGGGGCAGGCGTTGGACTCCACGAGCATCCAGGTGCCGCGCGGGTGCAGCGACTTGTGCACGTGCCGGGCGGTGGCGCCCGGATCGCCCATGTCGTGCAGGCAGTTGAAGAGGGTCACCAGGTCGTAGTCCTGGCCCGGGTAGTCGTCCGCGGTGGCCACCTCGAAGGTGACGCGGTCGCTCAGGCCCTCCTCCTCGGCCAGCTGCCTGGCGAGGCCGATGGCCTCGGCCGAGTAGTCGAAGCCGTGCACGGTGGCCTGCGGGAAGGCGCGGGCCATCAGCAGCGTGGTGTGCCCGACGCCGCAGCCGACGTCGGCGACCTTGCCGCCGGCGGCCAGCTTGTCCGTCACGCCCTCCAGCGCGGGCAGCCACTCGGGCACCAGCTTGTGCTCGTACGTCGGCTGGAAGAAGCTGCCCATCCCGGTGTCCAGGCACGGGTCGTGCTCGGCCCAGCCGACGCCCTCGCCGCTGCGGTACGCCTCGACGAGCGCGTCCTCGGTGGCGTACAGGGCGCGCAGCGCGGTGAAGAACCCGGCGGTGAACGTCGGCGCCTTGGGGTCGGCCAGGACGGCGGCGTGCTGGGCGGGCAGGGCGTACCGGTCGGTGCCGCGGCAGTGCTCCACGTACCCGGCGCTGAGCTGGGCGTGCAGCCACTCCTCCGCGTACCGCCGGTCGATGCAGGCGTGTTCGGCGAGGCCGGCCGGGGTGACGGGGCCGTGCTCGGCGAGGGCGCGGTACAGGCCGAGCCGCTCGCCGATGGCGACGGTGAGCCCGCGGACGGCCGCCGCCGCGTCCCCGATGACCCGCTGGTGGAACTCCTCGGGGGTCGCGGCCGTGGTGTTCGCGCGGGGGACGGCCGCCGGGCCGGGTGCGGCCGTCACGGCGCGCTCACCCCGTCGGACGGGAGGTCGCAGGTGAAGAGGAAGGAGCGGGGCACGCCCGGCACCTCGCGGTCCGCGACCCGGTAGGGCCAGCGCCCGAAGTCGGCGCCGTCCTCACCGGGCTGGCGTATCTCGCGCGGCTCCCAGCCGCAGTCGGCCAGCAGCTGCTCCGGGTCCTCGGTGCCGAACAGCCAGGGGTTGCCGTCCTCGCGGAGCGCGGAGAGGAAGTCCTTGGACAGCGGGTTGCGGAGCGCGGCCCGGCTGATCACGTCACCGACGAGGACGGAGCCGGGGGCGCTGTGCCCGGACAGGGTGGAGAGCAGGCCGCGCACGGCCTCCTCGGGCAGGAAGAACAGCAGCCCCTCCACCACCCAGAGCACGGGTTCCTCGGATTTCCAGCCGGCCTCCTTCAGCCGGCCCGTCCACTCCTCGGTCAGGTCGACGGCCACGCCGCGCCGTTCGCGCCCCGCGGGCTGCGGGGTGCCTTCGAGCAGCTCTTCCTTCGCCTCCAGGAGGGCGGGGCGGTCGAGTTCGTAGACCGTGACGCCGTCCGGCCACGGCAGCCGGTGGAACCGGGTGTCCATGCCGGCGGCGAGGAACACCACCTGGCGGATGCCGCGTTCGGCGACGGTCCGCACGACGGCGTCGTCCAGATACTTGGTACGGATGGCCAGGAACGGCACGGTGCCGGCCCCTGCGTAACGCTCCAGGAGCGTGAATCCGGTGTCCGCCGCGACGGTCCTGGCGTACGGGTCGTTGAACAGCGCGTCGGCGCGCTCGGACTCCAGGGCCCGGGCCGCGGCCGTCCACTGTGCGGTGCGGGATACCGCCTCCACGAATGGACCTCCCTCGTTGTCGTGCTGATCGGATACGGGTACGGGACGCCTGCGCGCAGGGGTGCGCGCGGGCTTGGGACGTGGGGAAACCGCCCTCTGCCGTACGGGGCTCGGGCGCGGGGCGCCCGCTCAGCGGCCGCCCGCGCACGGGACCGGGTCCTGCGCCGGGGCCGCCTGCGCGAGCGCGGGGGACCCGGCGGGGCGGCGCCGGAAGATGCTGTGCAGGATCATGCTGAACACGACGGTGCCGTCCTCGGCCACCAGCTGGCAGCGGGGCTGCACGATGCCGGTGTCGCGGTTCCCGAGCGAGGGCCGCTTGCCGAGCACCTCGAACCTGGCGGTGAGCACCTCGCCCGGATGCACGGGCCGGTGGAACCTCAACTCGTCGACGCCGGGCGATCCTTCGCAGGCGCTGTAGGCCAGCAGCCCGTCGACGTAGCGGCGCATGAAGAGCGAGGCGGTGTGCCAGCCGCTGGCCACCAGTCCCTGGAACGGGCTCTGCGCCGCCCGCTCCCGATCGGTGTGGAAGGGCTGCGGATCGAAGCGGCGCCCGAAGTCCAGCACGTCTTCCTCGGTCACCGTCACCGTGCCCAGTTCGTGCACGTCACCGGTCCGGAAATCGTCGAAGTAGCGCACAGTGGCTCCCCGTTCGCTGTGACCAGATTTCTCTGACACGGACCAAGTTATTACTGAGCCGCTTTTTTTGTCAAACCAAATTTACGGTTTGATGGCGGCGGGTGGCGACGGGGCGCCGGGCGCCGCTCCGGACGGGCCGTCAGAAGCCCTCCAGCGCCTGCTCGATGTCCTTCCACAGGTCCTCGGGGTGCTCGATGCCGACCGCCATCCGGACCAGCCCGGCGCTGATGCCGGCCGCCGCCAGCTCCGCGTCGTCGAGCTCCCGGTGCGAGGTGCTCGCCGGGTGCGTCACCAGCGTCTCCACGCCCCCGATGGACAGCGCCAGCCGCGCCACCCGGACCCGCTCCACGAACTCCCGCCCCGCGTCCCGCCCGCCGGCCGGCTCGAACGCGAGCATCCCGCCCCCGCCGTCCAGCACCCGCGCCGCCACCGCGCCCGAGGGGTGCCCGGGCAGCCCGGGCCAGAACACCCCGCGCACCCGCGGATGCGCCGCCAGCCGGCCGGCTGTCAGCTCCGCGTTGGCGCAGTGCTGGCGCATGCGCAACGGCAGCGTCTGGATGCCGCGCAGCGTCAGCCAGGCCGCGAACGGGTCGGCCGCGGCGCCCAGTTCGACGGCCCGCCCCCACACGGTGGCGTACAGCTCCTCGTCGGCGAACACGGCGGCGCCGCCCAGGACGTCCGAGTGCCCGCCGAGGTACTTGGTGGTGGAGTGCACGACGACGTCGGCGCCGTGCTCGATCGGGCGGCAGAGCATGGGCGAGGCCAGCGAGTTGTCGACCACCGACACCGCGCCCGCCGCCCGCGCGGCCGCCAGCAGCACCGGCAGGTCCGGCACCTCGCAGGTGGGGTTGGCGATCGTCTCCAGCAGCAGCAACCGGGTACGCCCCGGCCGCAGCGCGGCCCGCACGGCCGCCACGTCACCGCCCTCCACCCGCTCGACCTCCACCCCGAACCGCTCCGCGAGATCGGCCAGTTGGGCGTGCGTCCCGCCGTAGAGGCAGCGCTGCGCCACGACGTGGTCCCCGGGCCGCAGCAGCGCGAGCAGCACCGCGCTGATCGCCCCCATTCCCGAGGCGGCGGCCAACGCGGCCCGCCCGCCCTCCAGTTCCGCCACCTGCCGCTCCAGCGTCCGCACCGTCGGATTCCCCCGCCGGCTGTACGCGCAGTCCCCCTCGGGTCCCGCCATCGCCTCCGCCAGCGCCTCGGCCGACCCGAAGGCGAAGGCCGACGACTGGTACACCGGCACACTCAACGGCCGCCCTCCCGGGGCGTCGCACCTCTCCTCCTCCGGGCCGGCCGGGGCGTGGACTGCGCGGGTCATGGGGTGCATGGGGTCCTCCTTGGGGTGGATGGGGGGGCTTACGTACGTCTCAAGTGCGGTGCTGCTGGGCTTGATTGGAGGCGGGGAGCACCGGGACCGGCGCCCCAAACGGACAGCCGCCCGACGCCGTGAGCAGGCGTCGGGCGGCTCCGTGGGAACTCCGGACGGCGGGCGGCACGGGTGGAAGACGGCCCGCCGCCGGGCACCCACCGGTCAGACGCGCACCCCCTCGCCGGGCCGCGCACCGGCGTCCGGCTCAGGTGCGGACTCGGCGGCGGGCGCGCCGGCGTCCGCCGAATCACCCGCGTCCCGTCCGCCGCGCATCAGCATCGCGGTGAGCAGGGAGCCGGCGGCGGCGACCACCGCGGCGCCGATGAACGCGGCGCTGAAGCCCTCGGTGAGCGCCGGCAGGTCGCCGAGCCGGTCGGCGCCGGCGGCGGTCGCGATGGCCGTGAGCGCGGCCAGGCCGAGCGCCGAACCCACCTGGTACGTGGTGTTGACGATGCCGGAGGCGAGCCCGGCCTGCTCCTGCGGCGCACCGGACATGGCGGCCATCAGACCCGGGATGTACGCCAGGGACATGCCCAGCGCGGCGACCAGCGAGGCGGGCAGCACGTCGACGAGGAAGGTCCCCGTCGGCTCCACCGCGGCCAGCCACACCAGCCCGAGCGCCAGCACCAGCAGACCGCCGGAGAGCAGCGGCTTCATCCCGAAGCGGCCCATCAGCCGCCCGGTGATACCGATCATGAAGACCATCAGCAGCGTCGTCATCGGCAGCAGCGCGGCACCCGCGGCGAACGCGCCGTAACCGAGGACCTGCTGGAGGTACAGGTTGAGGAAGTACCACATCGGGATCCACGCCCCGCCGAGCAGCGCCATCGCCACGTTCGCCGACGCCAGCCGCGGCGTGCGCCAGATGCTGAGCGGCATCAGCGGCGAGCGGACCGTCTTCTGCAGCACCAGGAACCCGGCCAGCAGGACGGCGGCACCGGCCAGTCCGAGCACCGTCGAGGCGGACGCCCAGCCGTCCGACTCGGTCCGCACGACGGTGAACACCGCGAGCGCCAGACCGAGGGTGACGGCCGCCGCCCCGAGCACGTCCACCGCGCCGCGGCGTCTGCCGACGTCCGGGAGCAGGTTCACCGCGAGCAGGGTGACGAGGCCGATCGGCAGGTAGATCCAGAAGATCCACGGCCAGCTCATCCACTCGGTGAACACGCCGCCGAGGAACACGCCCGCCGTGCCGCCGGCCGGGGCCGCGGCGCCGTAGAAGGCCATGGCCTTGCCGAGCTCCTTCGGGTCGTGGCTGAAGAGCACCATCAGCAGCGTCATCGCCGCGGGCGCGATCAGCGCACCGCCCACGCCCTGGACCGCCCGGCCGACGACCTCGGTCCCCGCCGAACCGGCGAGCGCGGCGACGACGGAACCGGCCATCAGGACCACCCAGCCGGTGATGAACACCCGCCTGGCGCCCAGCAGATCGGACAGCCGCCCACCGAGCAGCAGCAGCCCGCCGAAGGCGACGACGTACGCGTTGATGACCCACTGCAACTCGCTGGCGGCGAACCCGAGTTCACGCTGCATCTCCGGCAGCGCGACACCCACGATCGACACGTCCATGATCACCATGAACTGGGCGACAGCGAGCACAAGCAGCGCCCACCAACGCCTGGGGTTGACGGTTGACATCACCACACCCTCCTTCACACGATACCCCCTCCGGGTACCTGACGCGGGGAACGTAGCATACCCCTGGGGGGTATCCAAGACTTACGGCTCTGCCTACCCAAGTACATGGCCCGCGAGCCGGAGGGCACCGAACGGCACTGCACGTCCTTCGGCCTGCCCGTCTCCAAGTCGACCCGCAGCCACCACTTCCGGATCCTCCGCGAGGCCGGCCTGATCCGCCAGGTCGACCGCGGCAACAGCCGCATGGCCCAACTGCGCACGGCCGACCTCGAAGCCCGCTACCCCGGCCTGATCACCCTCATCAGGAACAACCCCGCACCCGGCCCGGCTACGGACTGACGGTGCCGCCGCGCACCGGCAGGCTCAGCGCCGAGTCCGCGCGGACGGTGATGTGCGTGGGCGTGAAGGCGGTCGCGTCCAGGGCGGGCTGCCCGTTTCCGGGGCTGCGCGGGCAGCGGAGGCGGTGGCCGGCGGCGAACCGGTGCGCCGCCGAACTCAACGGCACGGTGATCCGGGACGGTTGCCGGCCGTCCGTCCGCACCTGCCGGGACGCGTGCCGGGCCGGAGCCTCCCTGGGCTGCCGGCCGCCCTGTCCACCGGACGCGCTCCCGGCCCCCACGCGCGCGTCCGTGGCCGGACACGTCACCCACGAGACCGCACGGTCCGCGGCCTCGCGGCCCCCCGGCCGCGCCGCGGCCGAGGCCCGCTACCTCGCCGCCGTCGCCGCGGACGGCCGGCACCCGGAACTCGCCGAGGCCCTCGCCGCCCCTGAAGCCACCTTCACCCGCTTCCTCGACCGCCTGACAGACGGGCTCGCCCCCGAGTGACGCGCCCCAACTCCGTTATGCCACCTCCGGGTTGGGCGGGGCCGGCCCTCACCCGAGGAAGTCCTCGATGTGCGCCACCAGTTCCTCCGGCCGCTCCAGTGCCGCCAGGTGGCCCGAGTCGATCTCGGCGTACGCGCTGCCCGGGATCGCCTCGTGGAACTCGCGCGCGTACCGGAGGGGTACCAGCTGGTCCCGGGTGTTGCCGAGGACGAGGGTGGGTGTCGTGATCTTCGGCAGGTGTGCGCCGATGTCCAGCCGGCTGACGAGTTCGACCAGGGCCACCATGCCCGGCGAGGGCATCAGTCCGGAACGGAGCATCAGGCGGTCCCGGGGCGCGAGGGTGTCCAGGTGGCCGTCGGAGAGCGCGTGCAGCAGGGTGAACTCGGCGAAGGTGTTGGCGTCCAGGTCCGCGAGGCGCCGCCAGGTGCGCGTGAACAGCCGCTGCCACGGGTGCCCGTAGTGGGCGAAGCCCCCGCTGAGGACGAGACGGCGGACGAGTCCGGGCTCCTTGGCCGCGGCCACCGCGCCGACGACGGCGCCGGTGGAGAAGCCGACCACGTCCACCGGGCCGTGCGCGGCGGCCCGCAGCACGCCCAGCACCTGCTCGGCCAGCAGGTCGACGGTCAACTCCCCCTCGGGGAGCGGCGTGAGACTGCTTCCGGAGTAGCCGGGCACGATCGCGGTCCGGCTCTTCATGACCTCGTCGAGCAGGTGCGGGAAGCTCGTCTCCGGGTGGCCGCTGGCGCCGTGCAGGAGGACGATCTCCCGGCCGTGGCCCTCCCGGTAGTAGCCGACGGGCAGGCCGTCGACGTCGACGCTCAGCGCCGCGGTGCTGATCATGCGATTCCCCTTACAGGTGTGGTCCCCCGGCGTTCCGGGTCAGGTGGCCCGCGCCGCCGGCCGGCCGCCGTCCGTGACGGGTTCGCCGTCCGCCGCCGGGGCCGGCCGTCCGGTCCACCGGGTGAGGGCGGCCGCGGTCAGGGCGAAGACGGCGGAGACGGGCAGCAGCCAGGCGGCGGAGCCGGCGGTGGCGAGGATCGCCGCGCCGATCACGCTGGACAGGAACTGACCCAGGTACGCGGAGGAGGTGTTGAGTGAGGTGACGAGGGGCGCTCCGCCCTCGGGGGCGTAGCCGATGACGCGGTGCTGCTGCGGCCCGATGACGGAGAAGGACACCACGCCGCTGAGCGCGTGCAGGACGGCCACCGGGACGAAGGCCTCGCGGACGGTGAGCATCAGCAGGACCACCACGGCGACACCCAGGGTGGCGGCGATGACGACGTGCCGCGGGTCGCGCCGGTCGGCGAGCGCGCCGGAGAGCAGGTTGCCGCCGGTGGCGGCGACGCCGAACACCAGCAGGAGCAGGGCGAGTCGGGCCTGGTCGCCGCCGGTCGCGGGCTCGAAGACCGCGCCCATGTAGGTGAAGGGCAGGAAGATGGCGATGAACGCGAGCACCGTGACGACCAGGATCTTCAGTACCCGCCGGTCGGTCAGCGGCACCAGGCGCTCCCGCAGCGTGACGCTCTGCCGGGACCGGATGTCCGGCAGGAACAGCGCGATGGCCAGGGCGACGGCGCCGGCGACGCCGGTGACGAACCAGATGGCCGCCTGCCAGCCCCAGGCGTTCCCGATGAACGTGCCCAGCGGGGCGCCCAGCACCAGCGCCAGGGTCGAACCGGCGGTCACCATGGCGATGGCGCTGCCGCGTCGCTTGTCCCCGGCGAGCTGGGCCGCGGTCGCCACGGCGTTCGCGGCGAACAGCGCCGCGCCGGAGCCCGCGAGCACCCGGGAGGCGAGGACCGCCCCGTAGTCCTGGGCCAGCGCGGTGACCGCGTTGCCGGCGCCGAGCAGCAGGAGCGCGGTCACCAGGACCCTGCGCCGGGGCCACTTGCCGGTGACGGTGGCCAGCACCGGCGAGAGGATCGCGTAGGCGAGGGTGAACACGCTGACCAGCTGGCCTGCCTGGGCCATGCTGACGTCGAGGGTTCTCCTCATCTCGGGGAGCAGTCCGACGATGACGAATCCGTCGGTGCCCACGGCGAACGTGCCCAGCGTCAGGACTGCGGTACGCGCGCGCCAGCCGCGCCCCGGGGAGGCGGTGTCGTTCTCGCTCATCTGAAGATCCCTGTCGGTTCGGACCGGTCCCGGCCGGGGTTCACCGCCAGGACGGTACTGGTCGGTACCGAATAGCACCGGCCTGGATGGTACTGATCGGTTCCGAATAGGGTCAAGTGCCGCTGGACGGAAGGGAGTTGGCGGGGCGGAGCCGAAGCGCCGCCCCGCTCCGTCAGCCCGCGCTTTCGGCGCGGACCAGCCAGCTGCGGGCCACCCCGCGGCGCTCCCTCGGCTGCACCTCGTACGGCCAGCGGCCCCGGCCCGCGCCCGGCTCGCCCGGCTCCTTGACCTCCACGGCCTTCCAGCCGGAACCGGCCAGGAACTCCTCCGGCTCGTCGGTGCCGAAGCGCCACGGCGTGCCGTCGGCCCGCAGATGCTCCAGGAAGCGGCGGGAGAAGGGGCTGCGCAGCAGCGCCTCGCTGGCGAAGTCGGTGGCCAGCGCGCTGCCGGGGGCCGAGGCCGAACGCAGCAGCCGCAGCAGCCCGGTGGCCTGCTCACGGGTGAGGAAGAAGAACAGGCCCTCGGCGACCCAGAGCACCGGACGGGACCTGTCGAACCCGGCCTCCTCCAGCCGCGGCAGCCACTCCCCCGCCAGGTCGGCGCCGACCTCCCGGCGCTCCGTCCGCGCCGTGGCGCCCAGCCGCTCCAGCCGGGCGCGCTTCTCGCGCACCAGCGCCTCGTGGTCCACCTCGTACACCGTCACGCCGGGTGGCCAGCCCAGGCGGAAGGCGCGGGTGTCCATCCCGGCGGCGACGAGGACCACCTGCCGGACGCCGGTGCCGTCCAGCGCGTCCGTGACGGCGTCGTCCAGATAGCGGGTGCGGATGCCGATGAACTCCCGCAGCCCGCCGCCCCCGTACTTCTCCAGCAGCTCGAACCCGCGGGGCGCGGCGAGTTCCCTGGCGTACGGGTCGTCGAACAGCGCGTCGTCCCCGCGCTCGGACTCCGCGGCGCGGGCCGCGGCGGTCCACTGGGCCGTGTAGGAGACAGCTTCCATGGTGCCGACCTCTCTGCGGTGGTGGGTGTGGGGCGTACGCGGGTCACGCCGCCGTGAAGAAGGCCTTCTCGATCGCCGCGAGGGTCCGGAAGTCCTGGAGGTCGATGGCGTCGAGGTCGATCTCGATGCCGCCGGCCCCCTCGATCGCGTAGACCAGTTCGACGAACGAGAGCGAGTCGACGAGGCGGCTCTCGATGAGGTTCTCGTCCGCGGAGAGGGAGTCCCGGTCCGGGTTCCGCCCGAGAATCCACTTCCTGACGTCGTCGATTCCGCCCGAAGACATGCTTCCTCCTTGCCGGAACTTCCGTTCCTGGATGGTGAGTTGCTTCCTGGGTGTGCGCGCGGGCCCCGCGCCGAGCGCGACCGCGACGGCACAGGGGTCGTCGTGCGCGATGCTGACCTCGACGTGCCCGACCCCGGCCCGCTCGGCCAGGGCCGCGGCGCGCCCGCCGAGCCGTACCTCGGGCCAGCCGCCGGCGCCGTTCAGCACCTCGATGGACCGCCACGGGAGAGGTACCTCCGTGGCCTGGAAGAGTTTGAACACCGCCTCCTTGGCGGCCAGTCGGCCGGCGATGCCGGGGACGTCCGGGCGCTCCGCGCAGTACCGTCCCGCCTCCGCGCCGGAGAGCATGCGCAGCAGCGCGGGCCGCGCCTCGGGGGCGAGCAGCCGGCGGACCCGGCTGAACGGCACCACGTCGACGCCGACCCGTCCGCCGAACACCTCAGCCGGCCCGGCGGGCGGCGTCCCGCACGGTCGCCAGCGCCGCCGCCGCGTCCCCCGCGTGCCGCTCCAGCAGCACCGCGACCCAGCGCTCCAGCCCGAAGGCCACGCAGCCGGTGTGCGCGTGGGTGCGGTCCGGGAGCGTGATGTTGCAGCGCTCGCCGAAGAAGTTCCGGTGCGTGTTGACGGAGGCGACGGACAGCTCACCGGCGAGGAACTCGTACTTCACGGGGCTGAGCCGCTGCATCAGCGCGCGGCCGCCGTCGTTCTCGAAGAACGGGTCGGACGCGGCCTCCTGGCGCAGCGGCAGCCCGAGCGCCCCGGCGAACGCGGTGATGCGCGCGGTGAACTCCTCGATCACCCGCTGGGTGTGCTCGAAACCGCCCAGCGCGACGATCTCCCGCATCTGGAAGCTGAGCATCCGGCGCAGCCCGGTGTAGTGCTCCTCGTTCCTGAAGCACCGGTTGACCAGGGTGACCAGGGTGTCCTCGGCCACCTCGGTGTTCTCGTGGAAGAGGTACGCGCCGTAGCAGGTGGCGTGCGGCAGGCCCAGCTGCGCGCCCCGCAGGTCGGACGGGTCGAAGACGCCGTCCACCGGCTTGCCGGGGCCGTCCGCAAGCTCCAGCGGGGCCGCCGCGAGGGTCAGGTGCGGGAAGTTGGTGTAGACGTCGAACTTCTCCAGGTCCCGGACGGGGTACACCGGCGGCGGCAGGATCTCCCGCGCCCCGGCGCCCCTTCCCCAAGAGGTGAAGACTGCGTCCAACTCACGCAGCAGTTCGGTGTGTTCGGGGCCGAGGATCACCAGCCCGCCGGAGACGGACACGTCCCGGTCCGCCGCGCTCGCCGTGGTGGCCGTCATCGGATGATCCCCGTCTTCTCCAGGAACCTGCTCGTCTTCCGGAAGACGTTCCGCTCGGCCTCGGCCCGCTGCGGCGAGTCCAGCAGTTCCCGGCGCAGCCCGATCGGGTCCGCCAGCCCCGCGTCCCGGTACACCTGCGGGTTGTACAGCGACTCGAAACTGAAGGTCATGTAGCGCCGGATGTAGTCGGCGATCTCCTTCAGCTCCTGCTCGCCCGAGCTCTCCCGGACCTTCCTGAACAGCGCCGTCACCAGCTCGCGGCCGAACGCGATGTGCCGGGACTCGTCCTGGTGGTGGATCCGGTTGAGTGCGCGGATCGTCCCGTCCAGCCGCTCGTCCGCCGCCATCCGCGCGTTGAAGTGGTCCACCAGCTCCTCGAAGATCAGGATGCGGGCGAAGACCAGCAGGCTCTCCACGCCGGACCGGGGGATCTCCGCGGCCGCGCCGCCCGGCTGGCGGTAGATCTTCCCGCCGTACCGGAGGCAGAACTCCGCGAAGAACCACATGTGTTCGTTCTCCTCACCGATGAAGTGGTGGAAGAACTCCGACGGCGTCTCGAACCCGGACGTGTGGATGCGCCGGGTCACCTCGATGAGCAACTCCCGGATGCCGTGCACGTTCAGGCTGTAGAAGTTGATGCTCTCGTAACGGGAAAGGGCGTACAGCTGCTCCTGGCTCAGCCGCTCCGCGACCTCCGTGCCGTACGTGGTGGTGAGTTCCGGACTCATCCACCACATCCGCTCCGGAAGACTGTCCGGCCATTCGAAGAGCTTGTACGGGTTGTAATAGTCGTCGACCGACTTCGTGGTCAGACGGTCCAGGATTCCGAGAAACCGCTCGTCCTGCTCGATCACGTCACTGACCATGCGTGGCTGCCTCCAACTCATCCGCGCCGACGCGGATTTCCGCGTACGTGGCGCGCCGGTCCGGGAAATGGCAGGGGAAAACGCACTCCCCCGTGAACCGGGCCGGAACGTACGAGGGGCATCGACCGCTCCGGCTCCCGCTCGGTCCCGAGCATGCACGCGGCCGCGGCCGGCCACCAACCCCGACCTCAATAACTCTGCGCCGCCTATTCCTTGTCGCTCGGCGAGGAGAATTCCCGGGGCCGGCATTGCCGGGGTGCGGACGGCTGAAGGGACGCGGGTCAGTCGGGCAGGAGGGAGCGCAGGCGCCTGTTCTCCCGCTCCAGTTCGACGAGGCGGGTGCTCATCAGGCGGACGGCCTGCTCGGTCTCCTCCGCCGAGTAGCGGCGGGTGATGTGCTGCGGGCAGTTCCAGGCGATGCCCTCCACCCGGATCTCCAGCAGCCGCTCCACACGCCCCGCCGTGCGTACCGTGCCGAGCCGTTCGGCGAGCCGGGGGTACTCCTCGGCCGACCGGGTCGCCGCCAGGCCGAAGAGCTTCAGCCGCGCGGGGCGCGTGTAGTCCATGAAGAAGAGCGCGACGCGGCTTCGCGCCCGCACATTCCCGGTGGTGATGTACTGCCGGTTCCCGCGGACGTCGGCGAAGGCCAGCGTCCGCTCGTCCAGCACGTGCACGAAGCCGGGCGGGCCGCCACGGTGCTGGATGTACGGCCAGCCGTCCTCGCTCACGCTGCCCAGGTAGAACCCGTCCCGGTCCTCGATGAACTCCTTCTCCGCCGGCCCCATCAGGTCGGGTCCGGCGGGCCCGGAGAGCGCGCGGCCGGCGGCCCGGGTGCTGCCCTGTTCCTCCTGCACGCGGCGCACGCTGTCGGTGTAGGCCAGGTGTGCGAAGCGACTCACCGGTTCCCCTCCTCCGGAGGTGCGGTACCGATCGGTACCGTTTTCAAAACGGTACCGATCGGGCCCGAATCGCGTCAAGGCCCCTTACACTGGCCGCATGGCGACACAAGCGCGTGAGCGACTCCTCCAGGGCGCCGAGGAGCTCTTCTACAAGGAGGGCATCCAGGCCGTCGGCGTGGAACGCCTGCTGGAGGCCACCGGAGCCGGACGCGCCTCCTTCTACCGGCACTTCGCCAGCAAGGACGAGCTGGTGCACGCCGTCCTGGAGCGCCGCGACGCGCAGTGGCACGACTGGCTGGAGGAGGCGGTGGCCTCCCACGGCGGCGGGCCGCTCGCCGTCTTCGACGCCCTGGCGGAATCCGCCGAGTCCGGGGGCTTCCGCGGCTGCGCCTTCATCAACGCCATGGCGGAGGCCGCCGATCCGCACGGCGAGATCTTCCGCCTCGCAAACGCGCACAAGGGCAAGGTGACGGACTTCTTCGACCGCCTCCTGAAGGAGGCCGGCCACCCCCGGCACCGCGAACTGGCCGAGCAGTTCATCCTGCTCCTGGACGGCGCCTCGGTCACCGCGATGCGCGAACGCGGCGGCGGCGCGGCCCGACGCGCCCGCGCCGTGGCCGAACGCCTCCTGGACTAGAGCCCGGAAGCCCCGGATTCGTGCGGGCGACGCCCCGATCATGCGCCGTTCCGCACCTCACCCCCAACGCCGACTTCAACAACTCGCGGCCCCCTCGCATTCTTTGCCACGCATTTGCCTTTACCGGACCGCCCCGCTCCGGCGCCGGAATTGTTGCGCGGATTTGGACGTACGGTTAAGTTCGGCGAACCGGCGACGATGACTTGCGGAAGTAATCGTCTCCTGCCGCTTCGCCACCCGGAAATCCGGAAGATCCTCACTATGTTCTGGCGGCATGGGCACGCACATCCCCGAGGGGGACGCAGTCATGGCCGCACCTGGCGCCACCGCACCCACCCGACCGCACGAGGCGAGGCACACCCCCGTTTCCGCCTTCGTGCGCCGGATATTCGGATATCTGCCACGCGCCGACCAGCAGCGCACGGCGGAGACCTATCTCAGAGGACTGCTGTCCGCGCCGGGACGGAAAACCGTCCGGCAGATGGCACAAACCCTCTGCCCCGCCTCGCCCAACACCTCCCAGTCGCTCCAGCAGTTCATCTCCTCCAGCCCCTGGGACTGGCTGCCAGCCTGCGCCGGACTCGCCCTCCTCGCGGCGGAAAACCGCCCCGTCGAGGCGTGGACGAGCAGCATGGTGGTGGTGGAGAAACGCGGGGAACACACCGTCGGAGTGCACCGGCGTTACGTTCCCGACGCCGGACGCACTCTCAACTGCCAGGTCGGCATCGGCCTGTTCGTGGTCTCCGGCACCGCATGCGTCCCCGTCGCCTGGCGGCTGGTCATGGACGAGAAGTGGTTCGGCGAGGAACAGCGGGAACGGGCCCGCATACCCGACTCCGCGCACTACCGGTCCGCGCCCGCGCACCTGC
The DNA here is from genome assembly GCF_012726235.1 of Streptomyces sp. HNM0574. GTDB lineage: Bacteria > Actinomycetota > Actinomycetes > Streptomycetales > Streptomycetaceae > Streptomyces. The sequence goes on along the minus strand of NZ_JAASAH010000001.1, from coordinate 547,282 downwards.
TGGAGATGGTGGACTGGCTCGCCCGGCTGCGGATCTCCCACCCCGTCCCGCTCGTGGTGACCCGCCCCCTGAGCGCCGACGCCCGCCCCGTCGCGGACCGGCTCAGCGAGCGCGGCCTGCCCTTCGTCCTGGCCGTCCACCCCGGCCAGCCCGTCACCCACGCCTCACCGACCCGCCCCGACGCCCCCCAACAGCCCCTCGCCGCCCACCGGTTGACGTCCCCCGCGGGCGAGCCCCGGACGGTGACCCTGGGCCCCCGCGGCGCCCTGTCCACCCCGGTACGGCTCCCCGGCGCGCGCCGGGCGCCGCGTACCTACCTGCTCGTCACCGAGCACGCCACCGGCGGCCACTGGCTCACCAACCTCCCCGCGCACCGCCTGGACGAGGTCCTCGACCACATCGGCCGCTCCGCCCTCACCTCCGCCACGGTGCGGACCCTGGAACAGGACTTCGGCCTCCTCGACTTCCAGGGCCGCTCCTTCCCCGGCTGGCACCACCACACCACCATGGCCTCGGCCGCCTACCACTACCGCCACCTCCACACCCCACCCCACGGGACACCGGCCCCGGGAGCGGTACTGGAGGGCCTGGCCCGCTGACGGAAGCCCGGCGGCCGAAGCCGGGGCGCTACCCCGTCATCGCCGAGAGGCGGCTGTTCCGCTGGACCCGGGCGAGACGCTGCACCTCCTGGTAGAAGGGGTGGCTCTCCGGCACGTTCCAGGAGTGCAGGAACACCAGAAGCTGGGTCAGGACGGTGTCGAACTCCACCAGAGTGGCGCTGTCCGCCATCTCCTCGTGGGCGATCTCCATGAGCTCCGTGTGCCGCTCCTCGCCGATCTCGGCCTTCAGCTGCTCCTTGAAGCTCATGACGTACCCGGCCAGACGCGTGGGCCTGACCATGTAGTCGAGCTTGTTGTCGAGCAGCATGTGCTGCCGGCCGGTGACCATGTCGTCGGTGACGAGTGACTTCAGATGCCGGACCTGGCCGGCGCGCTCCTTCGCGAGGTGCAGCATCTCCTGCTTGCCGAGCCCCTGCCGGCACAGCAGCAGGATGGACGTGTTGCGGTAGCTCTCACCGGCGGCGACGTGCGTCAGTTCATGGGCGAGGGCACCCAGGCGCTCGACCCTGCCCTCCGGCGGGCCCAGCTCGTTCTTCATCCGGTAGTCGCCGGGCCCCGCCTTCGTGGTCCCCGGTGTGCCCTGGCTCAGCGTGACCATCTCCCGCAGGCTCGTCACCTCGGTGAGGATGTCCCTGGTCAGCCTCGGCAGGGTGGGGTCCTGGGCCATCCTCACCAGCGCTTCCATCTCCCGGCGGTGCGCGCCCTTGAGGACGGCGTCGGCTTCCTCGGCGCCGGGTCCCCCCGCCCGCACGGTGTCCAGCAGATTGCCCAGGCGCCGGGTGAGTTCGCCGGTCACGTGGTTGAGGAGCCGGGACAGGTCAGAACCGACCACGGCGGACTGGGCGTGCGGCAGGACGTGGTCGTACAGGTCGGTGAGCCGGACCAGTTCCGCCACCCCCGTCGCGTCCGGCACCCCGCTGAGCCCCGCGTAGACCATGTGCTCCGTGACCGCCTCCTCGCGGAGCGCGCGCACGGCCAGGGTCTGCTCCGGCTTCAGGTCCTTGGCGAGGGCCGCGTCGGCGGCGGCCCGGATCTGCTCCAGGGCGGCGGCGCACCGCGCGTGCTCGGCCATCGGGGCACCCATGTCCGGGATTCCCGGATACTTGTCCAACAGGTTGTCCAGCGCCTTGAGTTCCTTGCCGCGACTGCGCAACTGGGAGGTCTTGCCCGGCCGTCGACTCTGCTCCTTGAACTCCGCGGCCGAGGTCAGACGTGCCACGGTCACCGGCCCGGGACGCGTCGGCCCTCCGCCGTGGTGCCCCACCGGACCGGCGCGGTCCGGGGCCGGACCCGCCATGGCCCGGGCTGCGTTGGCCTCCGCCTCGCGCTCGAAGCGGTCCGCGGGGTCGGAGACCTTCAGCCCCGAACCGTCGTCGCTGCCCGTGACCGGCCCCTGCCGCTGCTGGATCACATGCGTCAGCTCGTGCGCGAGGGTGTGCTTGTCCCCACCGCCGTCGCCGAGGACGACATGGCTGCCGGAGGTGTACGCGCGGGCCCCGATCCCCGCCGCGGAGGACCGCGCCGCGCTGTCGTCGTGGATACGGACGTCGGAGAAGTCCGCCCCGAGCCGCCCCTCCATCTCGGCCCGCCGCGCACCGTCGAGCGGCCGCCCGGGCCCGGCGAGCACATCCCGCACCGCCGCCCCCTCCGCCCGCTCCGGAGCGTCGTGCTCGCCGCCCTCCGCATGCCCGGCCCGCCGCAGCAACTGCACGACGGCCGCGTTCCCCACCGCACGCTGCAACCCCGCCAGCCCACCCGGCTTGGCCGCCCCCCGGGAGCCCGCCGCACTCTTCCGCCCCGGCCCCTGCTCCGGCACACGCTGATGAACCACCGGCCACCTCCCCGTAGTCGAGCACCACAACCGCCCACCACAACGGAAACCCCCACCCCGAGCAAGGCCGGAACGCGCTGTCCCGGGGGCACAGGGGGTGCCCGAGAGGGCACGTGCCGACCTCATCTCGATGAGCTCCCCGAGCATGTCCCGTGCGGGAGGAGGCCAGTTGCCCAACGGTCTCGGCATCATGCCGTCGCAGCCCTGCCGACGTCCGCGGGCACCTCATCGATAGGACTTCGGTGGGGTCGCCTTCCACGCTCGGTCGAGGGAATCGTCCCAAGCTCCGTCTCGGTCGAAGCTGGCAGCCCGGCAACCACGAGACATGGGCGCCGCGGCACTATGGCGCCAGTGAGCGTTCCCGATTCGGGCAACTGCGTGGCCGCAGTGCCGGCAGACCGCGTGCTCCATCAGCTCGTCAGCCAGTCGCTCGAACTGCGCGGTACGGTCCACGACCTCTTCGTTGATGCCCCGCAGCACCTCCTCGGCACGGGAAACCCCCGCGGAAGCGATGATGTCGCGCACGAGCGCCGCCGCTTCGGTGGCGATATCGGCTCGGCGCGCGGCAGCGACAAGGTTCTTCCCAGAGTCGCCCTCGGAGGCGTCCCGCAGTGTCCGCTCGGCCAGTTCCACCGAGGGATGACTCGACGCGGGCGGCACGTCCTCGCCCACCCCGGGCTCCGTCACGCCGTCCCGCAGGCGTCTGCGAGCCACTTCGAACGCCCATGCCTCGGTGGATGCCTTCTTGGCGACATTGAAGTGGGTGCTGGTCGCGGCGTCCATCACCGTGTGGAACTCCTCCATCAGCGCGCCCCATTGGTCGCCACCGGCGAAGTCCTCGGGGCACCAGCCGTAGTGACGCACGAGTTCGTCCCGGACCCGACCGAAATGGTGAAGGCTCTTGCGCACCGGTCCGGACGTGTCGATGCGGAGCCCGACACGTTCCGCCCTGGCCAGCGTCTGGGGGTCCACGCCTTGCCACTTCATATGGCCGTCGCGTTCGCAGGCGTAGTCGACCCAGGACCAGAACGCCTCGGCGTCCGCGACGTCAGGGGCCTCACGGTGGTGGCGCGGGCAGAGGAGGGCAAAGTTGCGCACGTCGTTGGACCCGCCGAGCGACTCCGGAACCACATGGGCCCTCTCCACCGGCGCCTGCCAGCAGATGAGACAGATCGGCTCTTCAAGGCCGAGATAGTCGGCGATGGCCTGGGCCGGAGGCCTGGAGCGGCGTCCGTCGGGGCGACTTTCCCGTTGGCGCACGCGCAACTCGCGATGGTCGTAGGCGTGTTCACGATCCGGGTCTCGGATCTTCAGGACGTCAGGTACGTCCTCACGCTGCGGCTTGGGATTCCTCACGCGGTAGAGCGGCGTGCTGATCTCCGTGAGGTAGGGGCCGAGGAAGTCCAGCAGGAACTCCTGGATGATCTCCAAAGCATCGGCGTCGAAGCCCCCAGCGGCGTTGCGGTGTCCTTGGATGTCGAGGAAGAGGTGGCGCGGGCCACCGGGATTCGTGGCGGCAGCGTGCTTGAGGATCGAGAAGAGGCGAGTGGCGCACTTGGCGAAATCCTCTTCGACCCGCATGTCGTGATACAGGGCGACGCCCCTCGTTGACCCATCGGCCTCCGCCCCCTCGGGTGGGGCTGCCTCGTGCATGGCCCCGGAGCGGGCTAAGCCCAGCCCCGGAGTCGGCTTCTGAGGGCTGTCGTTCATGAGCGCACCGTAGGTGCCGGCACTGACATTCGGTGTTCATAGCGCCGACTCGAGGTGACCCGGCCCGCAAGGGGCCGGGCAGCGGCCAGGGACGACGTCCTGCCCTAGCCGTATCGGCCCGCCACGTCTGGACCCCCTTGGGGACTCGCCCGGCTGTTGGCCACGCAGCTGATCACGCCACGGCCCCAGAAAACAGAAAGGCCCCAGACCAACTGGGGTCTCTGCTGGTGTCCGAGGGGGGACTTGGCCCAATCCCCCACGCATCACCCCGCTGACCACGGTGATCACGCTGGGGTGAGCCGGAGCATGTGGGGAGCCGTGCGCTCTACGTACGGTCGAGGCGCTCCGTGTATGCGTGGCCGCTGGTGCTGTGCACGGTGAGATCGATGCTCTCCGGGGTCGGTGCCCTCAACTCGAAGACCAGGCGGGTTTGTTCCCGGGAGTGCTTCCGGGGCGCCGATCCGGTGGCGGTGGGCGGCCAGGCGACGGGCGACGTACTCCACCCTGTGGAGCGAGATGTCGAGAGTGGCACCATAGGCGACCAACGTGGCGCCTGGTTCAGCGGACATGATCTTGGCAGGCCTGTTCCTACCAGGGGGCTTCACGCCTGGCTACCGCCGAGGTCAACAGCCCCTGGTCGCGAACGTGTTGAGCCGTCCACACTCCATCGCGTCGATCACTTCGCTGAGAGAACCTCACCGCCCGGTCGTAGGTGGTGGGCCTTTTCTGCCCGATCAGGTCGTCAGCCTCTTTCCCGAGCCAGCCCCGGCACGGCCGCGGTTGTCGCCAGGCGCGTGACAGGTCACTCTTCGACGACGCATCGGCGTATCTCTTGCGCACCCTGACGGCTCTGCACTCCTGCTCGGCACGCTCTCCACGGTACGCATGGGCGGCGTGACGGCACGGGCCGAGTCTGGCTGAGGAACTCACGCAGTTGCTCCGCGAGGTCACAGGGCGTAGCACCCTTAACCGGTGAATCGGACGGCTTGCGCCAGGCTTGCCTCCGCGCCGTCCAGGTCCGCGAGGCGAGCGGCCAGAGTGGCCTCCGCCAGCCGGGCGGGTAGCGCGGCGCTGAACTTCAGTCCGTTCAAGGCCTGAGGATCGACCGAGGGCAGACACATCCGATCCGTGACATCTGCGACGGCCTGCTTCCAGGCATCGGGGGTGAGGTCCTCGCGCAGCCGGAGATGCGTGGCGGTGGGCCGCTGGACAGGGTCGGCCACCGTGCTGAGCGTTGCGGCCAGCGTCGCATTGGCTCGCTGGCCGGCCCAGGTCCACCAGCGCACTCCAGTGTCCTTGCCGCCCCGCAGAATCACCGTCCGCTCCGGATGCACCAGCTCCGCGCCGCTCTCCCGGGCTTCGGCGAGTGCCGCCTCCGCACGACGGGTGAGGGTGACCGGAGGTGTCGCGCCGAGCAGGACCTCGCGGGCCCCGCGCGTGAGCTCGTACGAGGTGGCCCGTCCTCCGCCCATACCTCCCCAGCGGGCGCGGCCGCCGCCCTCGACGGGTTCGACGAAGCAGCGGCGACGCCCCCAGTCGATGTAGGTCACCTCCCAGCTGCGGCCGGCGAGCAGCAGCCGCCGTGGGCCCGCTACCTCCTCCGTGAGCAGCGCCGGGTCGGTGGTGCCGATCTCGGTGCGGCCGGCCAGCACGGTGAACTCGGGGGCGGCCGTGAACACCGCCGTGAGATCCATGAAGTGGCGGAATCCGAAGCGCTGTTCGGCCTCGGGGCCGATGAACAGCATCCCGCCGTCCTGGTCGAGGAATCCGTCCTCCACCAGGTGCCGCACGATCGGCTCCGCGGCGGGCCCGAAGGGTGCGAGGCCACCCCACCACTCGGGCCAGAGCCGGTCGCCGACCCGGTGCTCCTGCAGACAGAGCGCAAGGATTTGCTGAGCGGCGATGTGACGTGGCTCGGGCGGGGCGACAACCGGCTCGACCCAGCCACGCGACCACAGGAGGAGCAGGGCGGCGGAGGCGAGCAGGCCGTCCTCGTCGAGGGCGAGGAAGAGGCAGTTGCGGGTGGAACCGGCGCGCCGGCCGGTACGGCCGAGGCGTTGCAGAAACGAGGCCACTGTGCCGGGTGCGTCGATCTGGATAACCCGGTCGAGGTCGCCGACGTCGATGCCGAGTTCGAGGGTGGAAGTGGAGACGATCACGCAGTCGCGGGCCTCCGCGAAAGCCTCCTCAGCCCGTCGCCGCTCGTCCACGGAGAGTGAGGCGTGGGAGAGGAAGGTCCTGACGCCCTTGGCCCGCAGGGACTCGCCGAGCTTTTCCACCTGTCGCCGTGACTCGCAGAAAACGAGGCGCTTCTCCCCCCGGTGCAACGCCGCGATCACCTTGGCCGCGTTCTCCACCGAGCCCACGTAGTCGAGCTGGATGTCGCCGGGCGGCGGGAGAACGGGCTGCTCCTCGCGCAGATGTGGGGCGACGACCGTGGCGGTCCGCCTGCCCCGGCCCGCCCCCTGCAGCCAGCCGAGCAGTTCCTCCGGGTTGCCCACGGTGGCCGAGAGACCGACCCGCTGCACCGGTCGTCCCACCACGCGCTCCAGGCGTTCGAGGACGGCGAGCAGGTGCCAGCCCCGATCGTCCCCGGCGAAGGCGTGCACCTCGTCCACGACGATGGTGCGCAGCCCGGCGAAGAAGGCCTGATGGTCGACGTTGGCGCTGACCAGCATCGCTTCGAGGGATTCGGGGGTGGTCAGCAGGATGTCTGGCCGGGCGGCCAGGATCCGCCTGCGCTTCGGCTGTGACACGTCACCGTGCCACAGGGCTGCTGTCCGGCCCAGCCAGGAGCTGTAGGTTTCCAAGCGCGACAGAAGGTTGTTGAGCAGCGCCTTCAGCGGGCACACGTAAAGGATCGAGGTGCCCGTCCAGCGTTCCCGGTCCATCCGGGAGAGCAGCGGGAAGGAGGCCGCCTCGGTCTTGCCGCCGGCGGTGGGCGCGAGCAGGATCGCGTCCGAGCCGTCGAGCAGCGGGACGATGGACTCCTCCTGCAGCGGCCGCAGGCTCGTCCAGCCGAGAGTGTTGACGATGTGGTGGACCAGGCCGGGGTGGAGCCGGTCGAGCGGCTCGGGTGCGCCCGTCACGATAGATCCAGTTCGATCTCGTCGGCGCTGTCCGCCGCCGCGTTGCGCTCGATGTCGGTCAATTCTGCCGTGCTGACGGTCAGCGCGTAATGGGTGCGCGGGTCGAAGTCCTCGAACTCGTCGACCCGGTCGAGTACGTCCGCGACCAGTTTCCGCAGGAAGAGCCTGGGCGCGATGCCGGCGCGGCCGCCGAGCCGGCCGGTCATCGCGGTGGCCAGTTCGCTGACGTACGCGTCGTCGACGAGTGCGGCGATGCGTTCCGGGTTACGGGCCGAGCCCGCGTACAAGTCCCGTACAGCGCGGCCGAGTTCGCCGAGCCGCTGTAGGTCGAAGCCGGTCAGCCGGAGTTGGACCGCGCGGGGGGAGTCGAAGCGCGGGTCGGTGGAGAAGTCCGTGGCCAGGCGTTGTGCGAGCGGGGGGAGGCGCTGCACTCCCTGCTGGCCGTCGTAGAAGGCGGGGGTGCCGGTCATCACGAGGAAGAGGCCGGGGAAGCGTCCGGAGTCGATCTCGTCGAGGAGCTGGCGCAGGGCGTTGAGCCCCTTTTCGCGTACGTCTCCCCGTACCCGCTGAAGGGTTTCGATCTCGTCGAGAACTACGAGGAGTCCGGGGTGGCCGCAGTCTCTGAGCACGGTGAGCAGGCCCTGGAGGAAGCCGAGGGCGGCGAAGTGGTCGAGGTCGCCGCGCACGCCTGCGGTGCGCCGGGCGGAGGCGGCGACCGACTTCTGGCCGCCGAGCCAGGCGATGACGGCCTCGGCGGTGGCGGTGTCCCCGGCGACAACGGCCTTGCGGTAGCCGCGTAGGGCGGCGGAGAAGGCGGGCGTGGTACGGGCGACCGAGCGCAGCCGTTCCTCCAAGAGGTTCTCTACAGCACCTTCCAACGCCTCGGAGTCTTCGGCGAGTTCGGGGTGGGCCTCGTCCACCTCCTCTTCCAGAGTAAAGAACCAGCCGTCCACGACAGCCCGCAGGGCGCTGGCCGGTTCGGTGGCGGTGGTGAGGCGTTCGGTGAGGCGGCGGTAGACCGTCTCCAGTTTGTGCAGCGGGGTCTCGGTCTCGGAGATCTGGATCTCGGCGGTGGCGAGCCCGGCCCGTTTGGCACGTTCAGCGAGCCAGCGGGCAAAGAAGGTCTTGCCGGAGCCGTACTCACCGCGGATCGCGTGGAAGGCGCCGCTGCCGCTCGCGGTACCTGTGATCCGCTCGTCCAGGGCGGGAGTGAAACGGTTCAGGCCAACCGCGAAGAGGTCGAGCCCGGTCTGCGGTACGGTGCCGCGCCGCAGTGCGTCCAGGACCTCCCGGCGACGGGCCGCGCTCACGCGTGTGGTGGTCATCAGCTGTTCTCCCCTGCAGAGCCTGCCTGGCCAGTGAGTTCGAACTGTTCGCGCAGCATGTCGCGATCCAGGCGGACCCGGGTGCGGGAGTCGACCAGTCCGATGACCTCGTATCCCTCGATGTTGAGCAGCCGGGTGAGCATGGTAACCAGGCCCTCAGGGCGGGTGTGGGTCCGTCCGCCGGAGGCGGTGACGGCTGCTGTGACGGCGGCGAGAGACAAGGTGCCGCCCGCCGCGTCGAGCGCGTCGATGACAGCAGCCACCACCTTGCGATCTGGTGCCTTGCGGACGTATTTGCCTTGGTCCTCGTAGATCTTGGTGGCGACCACCTGCGGACCGAGACCGACCGGCTCGGGGGAGGGGGGTGTGCTCTTCCCTGCAGGTGTCTTGACCGCGTCGTCGGTGAACGGCACGCCCTCCTGCGGCCGCGGCTTCTGCTTGGGAGGCACTGGATTCCGGGCCGGTTCGACCGGAGCGGGGGCACCGGGAGTGCCCTCGCGCGGCTTCCACCACTGAGGCTGTACGGACTCCGCCGACACCTCGCTCCACCCGGCTGGTGCGAACGCGGCCGAGGGGGCGAGGACGAGGACCGGCACGGTCATCTCTGCGAGAGTCGCTCCGCCATGGTAGCCAGCCTTGCGCGGGGTGTACCGGATCCGCTCGTCCCAGGGGACGGTGACCCGGCCGCCGTTCTCCAGGATGCGGGGGCCGGCGAGCTGGACCTCCCCCTCTCCGGGGACCGTGCCGGTGCGCCAACGTGCGGACTCCACGCCTTCGGCGGGCACCGGCCCCTCACCGGGATCGGCCTGGTCCAGCACGTGGCCGTGGTCGGAGACCAGGACCACCGGGCGGCCCTGCCCGCGGGCCGCGTTGAGGAGTTCCGGGAGGTAGGTGATGTCAGCCGCGGACCAGGCGGAGACAGAGCCTTGCTGTCCGTGGTCAAGGCTGTCGTCGATGGCGTTGAGGACCACCGCGACCACGTCGTCCGAGGCGAGGGCGGCGACCAAGCGCGGGTGGAGCAGATGGCCGGGTGGGCCGGGGATATCCGCCTTGTGGAAGAGCGAGGAGTCGAGTCGGTGCCGGTCGCGCCAGAAGGTGGTGAAGCCTTCCTGTTCCACGCTCTGCCCGCCTGAGGTCGGGCGTCCGGAGAGCAGGGTGGCCCGGCTGATCACCGTTACCGAGGGGATCATCGCGACTGCAGCAGCCCGCTGTCCGCCGGCCGCCAGTTCGCTCCAGCGGGCGGCGCTGGTCAGTTCCTCGCCGAGCTGGGCGGCGACCGCGCTGCTCATAGCGTCAAGGACGATCAGGAGTGGGCGGGGCCTGTCCTTCTTCATCGCGAGCGGGGCCACAATCTGTTCGAGGACGTCCTCGATGAGAAGTGCGCCTTCGGAGTGTCCGGCCGTGGCATGGGCGGCCCATGCGGCGAGCTTCGAGGCGAAGGTCTCGTCGAGGGTGCGGCGCCGTCGCTGTGCGGCGTCGTGCAGGTCCTGGTAGGCGCGGGCTAGCGCCGGGGCAGCCTCGGCGTCGCCGGATCGCAGCTGGGTGAGGGCCCGGTCGACCAGGCCCCAGTCGGCCGCTTGCGCACGTACGGCCTGGTCGACGTCGGTCACCTGCGGTTCCGGCTCGTCCAGCCAGCGGGTGAGCCGGACTGCCATCTGTGCGAGTTCGACCCGGTGCGGGGCGAACAGTGCGGCTGTCCGGTGGTCCCGCACGTGCTCCCATGCGGTCTGGGCGGCTTCCGGGCCGGCAGGCAGTGCCTCGGCGAGGAGCCTGAGCCGCGACTGGAAGCTGGAAGGCAGGAAGGGGTTGTCGGCCAGGGCGTCGGTCAGATGAGCGGCGGTGGCGAGCTCGTCGGCCTGGCGAAGCACCTCAAGTACCCGCTGCCGGGCCTTGTCGGCCGAATCGCCGCGGCCGGCGGCTTCGTCGATCCAGCGGGTGAGGGTGCCTTCCACCGCGCGGGCGTAGGCGCGCAATTCGGTGACCTTGGCGCCTGCGGCGCCGAAGAGAGTGCCCAGGGCCATGGCCGCATCAGGGGAGGCGTTGTCCCCGGCGACTGCGGAGGCGAGCACACCGAGCGCGGTGGCTTCGGCGCCGCGTCCGTTCAGTGCAAGGCGAAGAAGCAGCGGGGCAGCGTCGCCAGCGCTCTGCTCCAGCCAGCCGGCGATACCGGACCGTTCGGTCTCCTCAAGCGCGGCGAACTGTTCAGGTCCGCCGGGAGTGCGGGACCAGGCGAGCAGTGCGTCCATGTCGACCGAGCCGCCGCCCTCGAAGACCTCGATAAGGCCGAGGCGGCAGCCGACCAGGGCGCGCATCGCAGCGTCCAGGGTGAGCACGGCCCCGTGCTGCGGCCAGCCCCCGGCGGCCGGTTCGGCCGCGATCAGTGCGGCGGGCAGCCACAGCCAGGGGTCGCGGCGCATCCGTGGGTCCAGGTCGGCGGCACCGAAGAGCTGCTTGACGATGTCGGCCTCGTCCACCTTGATGACGTGCGAGCGCATCATCTCGCCGACCAGGTCGAGCCCGAGCCGGTCGTCGGGGACGTCGGTCGTCACCACGAGGACGTCTCGCCGATTGCCCGTGCCCGTACGACTGCCCGTACTGGAGTCCGTACCACTGTCCGCGAGATGGGCCTGCCAGGCGTCGGTGATGCCGAGCACCGAGGTGCTGTGCACGACCCGGACCGACCGTCGCTCGCCCTCCCCGACGGAGAGGGTGAACTCCTCGGGGCTGCCCGCCGCGTACTTGCCCTGTACCAGAACGAGTCGACGCCCCTTGGCTAGTGGGATGTGGGCGGTGAGCAGTCCGGCGACGACCCGCTGGTCGAGTTCCGGCACAGTGACCCCCATCAGCTCTCGCCGCCCGCGTCGCCGGCGGTCTCCGGGTTCACGACCGTCCAGTTGATCTCGATCTCCACTCCGGGGTGTGCAGCCGCATAAGTGCGGATTTCGTCCTGGACTCCGGACAGCGCGTCGCCGAGCGTCTCCTCCAGGACGCTGCTGTCGCCGGCCGCGAGCACCTTCCGAGCGCGGCGGGCGACGGGCTCCGTCGGGGCACCCCACTGTGGGGCGTCTGGTCGCGTGGAGGGGACCGCCGGCTCTGCGTGAGTCGTCAGGCTGACGTCCTCGGCGTCGGCGGGGCGGGGGGCGACGGGAGCGGGCGGCGGTGTGGGCTGCGCCACGGTGCTGAGCCGTGCCGCCTCGTTGATCAGTGCGACTGCCCTGCTGCGGGTGCCGGTCAGTACCGGGGCGAGTGCGGTGTCGAACTCGTCCTTGGCCGCCGCCTCGGCGATCTCGGCCAAGAGGTGCCTTGAACGGTCAGCGAGGGTGTCCCCGCGCCCGGTGTAGGCGCTCAGGCTGTCGACGAGTTCCCAATCGGTTCCGTCGAGCGCGGCCAGGACCTGCTGCGCCGACGAGACAGTCTTGGCGAGGACGACGTCGGTGGTGGCGTAGGAGGCCGCCGCGAGGTCCCGGGCGAGCGGGGTCGGCTCCGGTGTCTGCCGGATGCGGGCGAGCAGGTCGGCGGCGTCGCGCACCGCGCGCTCACGCGCCGTCGGCTCCGTGCCAGTGATCCCGAGGGAGGTGCGGTAGCCCTCCAGGGCGCGGCGCAGTTCGTCCACGGCGTCCTCGCGGGCCTCCGCCTTCTCCCGTACGTGCTCTGCGAGCGCATTGACGTTACGGGCGAAGAGCACGGTGGGCACACTGGTGCCGAAGACGGCGGCGGCCCGGGTGTGCGCGGCGGCGAACTCCTCGGCGCCGGGAAGTTCCTGGGCTCTCAGGGTCCAACCCGGGCCGATCTGGTCGAGGGGCGGGGCCGGCCTCGGCTCGCCGTTGTAGAGCCAGGAACGGTCCGCGATCAGCGCGTAGGTAGCTATCACCAGGTTGGACACGATCCGGTCCAGGCCGGTCCAGCCGAGTTCGGCGATCCACTGGCGGATGTCCTCGGCCTTGAAGTCGCCCTTAGCCTGGTGCTTGCCCGCCTGTTGCTCGATGGCACGGCGCCAGTCGGTGGAGACATTCAGGGGGCCGTCGTGCACCTCGCCGAGCTCCAGCGGGTGCACGATCTTCGCGACGAGCGCCAGGTCGGAGCTGTCGACCACTACCCGACGGGAGCCGTCGTCCATGGCCTTGACGATCCAGCCGTACGCCTTCTTGAACTGCGCGGGGGTGACCGGCTTGCGGTTCTCTGCGCGGTCGAAGTTGGGGTGCTTGGGGTATATCGCGTCGAGCAGACCGTCGGCGAGCTTCAGCAGGTTGTACTCGAAGACCCCGCCGCGGTGTAGCTCCGGGATGTGCCCGGCGTACAGCGCGTGCACATGGCGACCGTCGGTGACTTCGGACCCCAGGTCGGTGTCGCTGCCCTTGTTGATGCCGTACGCCTGGTGCAGGACGGTGCCGAGGTTCGCGGTGAGCGTCTCGCGCTGGGCCTCGAGCTGGTGCCTGACCCGGATCTGGTCGTCGGAGGAGAGGTGGGTGGCAAAGTCCTTGAGGTGGTCCCGGTCGAGCAGGTAGTCGATCTTCAGGAGTCGGCCGAGCTGGTTGATCCGCTGGGTGGCCAGGAAGGAGGGGATCCAGACGATGGTCGCCGCCTGCGGCTTCTCCTGCTGGAGCTCGCGGACCCGGTTCTCGTCCGCGCTCGGTGAGCCCTCCTCGTCGAAGGGGTAGTCGACGACGAAGCGGATCCGGTCCGCCGAGGACGGCTCGAACTGGGCGGACGGCAGCAGCTGCCGGTCCCGTACGTTCTCGAAGACGAACTCGGCCGTGCGCTTGGTGCCGTGCCAGACGATCTCCCGCGTGGCGACGAAGCCTCCGTCGTCGACGACCCCCAGCTCCCGCCACAGCCACTCGTGCACCCAGCGCTTGCGGGCAGGGACGGTGTCCTTCTCGCCGACGCTGTCCAGGATCGGCTCGACGTCAAGGTCGGAGAGGTGCAGCGTGAACACCGGGTCAGCGGTCCCCTCGGTGCGCAGCTCGCCAGGGAAGTGGGCTTGCAGGTCCCGCAGCCGGGTGACGACGATCCGGTCCTCCTGCCCGGTGCGGGAGCGCACCGAGCCGTGGTTGAGCGCGGACAGGCGGGGGCCGGTGAGCCGGGCCAGGGCGGGCACCTCGGGGGCGAGGTAGGCGAGCAGCAAGGTCTTCACGAAGCGCTCGTCGGCGATGAACTTCGGGTCGTCGGCAGAACCGTACTTCTCCAGGAGGAACTCCCGGACCTTGCCGTGGAAGCGGTCGGCGGCCTCCGCCTCATGGGTCAGTCGCTCGGTGAAGGCGCCCTTCAAGTCCTCGGCGAGTACGTCCCACAGGTCGCCGAGCGGGATCAGCTGGCCGACCTTCAGGTCGTCGCGCCGCTTGTAGAGCAGCTGCTGGAGCAGCTTGAGCCCGGTGCGCTCGCGCTGAAGGGCTCCGGAGAGCGCGACCAGGACGTTCAAGAGCACAGGGGAGACCGGGTAAAGGGCCTTGAAGTCCGCCCAGTCGGCGTGGGTGGCGCCCTGCGGGTCGAGCAGGACGTCGCGCACCGACTGGTTGGACGTCTCGATGCCGGCGAAGGCCGCGTCGAGCGCGGCGCGCGCAGCGTCGTCCTTCGGCTTGAGGACGCGCTCCTTCACGATCTCCGGGAGGTTGCGGTCCTCCAGGTCGATCGGGTCGATCCGGCCCGCGAGGTACTTGAGCTGGCCCTCTAGATTCTTGGCGTCCAGTCCGACGGTGTTGGCACCGATGAGTTCGGACAGGTCGCGCTGCCGGGAGATGAAGGAGACGATCGGCAGCGGACGGCCGCCGGTGCCCGACTCGATCAGCTTGACCAGTTTGTTGACCTCGTTATTGACGAACGTCCGGTCCTTGAGGTGCGCCTGCAGCCAGAGGATCACCTCGTCGATGAACAGGATGAGCCCGTCATAGCCGAGGGACTTGGCGTGCCGGCTGATGATGTCCAGGCCGTTCTCCAGCGGCAGGAACGCATCCTTCGCACCGAGCGCGCCCTGCGTGTACGAGGAGTACGGGCCGGAGAGGAGTGCCGAGGCCAGCCAGTCGCGGGCCTTGTCGCCGGGGGCGGCGTCGAAAGCCTCGTCGAGCAGAGCAGGGGTCCAGACCTTGGGCGCCTCCTTGGCGTCGAGGTCCTCGAGGTCGTCCAGGTCGTCGTCTTCGGGGGTGCTGGCGGCGGTGGCGGCCTCCTCCTGCGGCAGAGCGGGATCTCCAAGCCAGCGCACGAACTGGGCGTCGTCCTGGAAGAACTCCCGCTGCCGGCGGGCGTCTTCGAGCATCGCGTCGGCCCGGTATACCGGCGGCACGGAGGCGGTCGGCTCCACTTCGCGGATGTAGCGGACGTAGCCGCCGAGGATCGCCGAGTCCAGGTCGGTCGCGCCCACGAGGTGGAAGGGCACCTTGAGGAACTTACGGTCCCGCAGCCAGGAATCGTGGTCGGCGATGATCGGTTGAAGGGTCGGCTTGCCGCGTGCGGCCGGGGAGTTGGAGAGGATCGCGTGCAGCACGGTCATGAAGTGGCTCTTGCCGGAACCGAACGACCCGTGCAGGTAAGACGCGTTGGGCTTGCCCGTACGCACCGACTCCCGTACGACGCTGAGTGCGCGACGCAGCGCCTTGTCGATGTTGGGCGTGACGACGTACTGATCCACGGATTCTTCGACCTGATCGATGCCCTCGGACAGATCGACTTTGAACGACCCGGCGAGGACGGACTCGGGCAGGTTGAGCACGTCGCGCAGGTAGAGATCGCCGTGGCTGGTGCGGTTACTCATGGCTGTGCGCGCCTTCTTCCGTCTGCATCGCCGTCTTCGTCATCTTCTTCTTGGCGGCCGTTGTGGCCTTGCGCGCCTTGCTCTTCTTCTGCGGCCGCCAGGCGGGCAGCGCGGTACGGGCGATTCCGAGCTCGTCCAACTCACCGTCGAGGAAACTCTGCAGCTCCTCGGCGGCGGACTGCTCGCCCCACTCCTCGTCCACCTCGCCGAACCACTGCCGCAGCCAGGGCATCAGCTCGGCGATCCCGGCGAGGAGAGGAAGCAGCCGCTCCTCGGGCCAGGCGTGCTGACGGCGGCGGTTCTGTACGAGGTCGAGCAGCGCAGTGGCCTGGTCACGGTGGTCCCAGCCGGCCCAGCCGAGGAGGAGGGAGGTGTCGGCGTCGGGGCTGGCGTCCGGGTAGGAGACGAAGCGCTCCTTGGGGACGTCGAGCTTGCCACGGTTGGACCAGTAGCTCTGTTT
Source organism: Streptomyces sp. HNM0574 (assembly GCF_012726235.1). Classification (GTDB taxonomy): domain Bacteria; phylum Actinomycetota; class Actinomycetes; order Streptomycetales; family Streptomycetaceae; genus Streptomyces. The sequence continues at coordinate 531,502 of NZ_JAASAH010000001.1, read as the reverse complement.
AGTGAAGTCCGCGGAGGCGTACTTCGGGGGGACGGGAATGTCGAGGCGCGTCCCGTCCTCGTCCTCCTTGCGTTGAAGGTCCCAGACCTTCTCCCAGTCGGTGCGCTTGCGCAGACCGGACTCCTTGTACCGGTACGCGGCCAAGTACGGGACGTGCTCCGCGTCGGTCACGTCCGCGAGGACGGCGGCCAGAGACAGGTTCGGCTTGCCGAGGTGGGCGGCGTACAACGCGGCCGTATTCCGTACGGCTTCGGCGTCCGGCCGCTTCTCCAGCTCGTCGGCGAGCTGGGCAGTGGTGAGGGTACGGGGCTGCTCGAACCCGTCCCGGATGTGGAACCAGAGGGAACGGTCCTCGCACCGGTCGAGCAGCCAGGTCCGCAGGGCCGCCTTCTCGCGCTTCTCCCAGGGGTCGGTGGACCAGCGGCGCTTGCACTCGGGGCGCTCGATCAGGCGGATGTCCTTGTCGGACTCGATCATATCGATCCGGGCCTGCACGACGGCCTTATAGGCGTCGGGCCACTCATCGGGAATCTCGGTGATCGGCGTCGAGCCGTGCCGCGTGAACCAGACGGTCTCGGCCTCGCCGTCCCGCACCTTGCGCGCGAGCACGATCTCGAAGGCGCGCTGGCCGAGGGCGATGCCAGGCACGTCGGCGAGGTCGCCGGACAGGGTAGTGCGGGATACCTCGGCGGGTGACAGCAGCCCGTACGCCCCGTACACGGTCCAATCAAGCTCCTCTTGGAGGGCGATCATTCGAGCGCGGAGGCCAGCATGCGCGACACGCGCCGCATCGAGTCGAGCGCGGGTCGGCGCCTCTGCTGAAGTGATCGCGGAGGGCTCGCGAATGGCCAGATTCCGCCCTATGGCGTCGAGCTCTCGACCGAGAGCCAATGGCAACGCGTCAGGGACCGGAAACTTTTTGAGCTTCGTTACCGAAAACTCATAGAACCGCTCCCAGTCGTCGCTTGTAAAGCCGCCAGCCTCGCCTCGAATTCCTTTATCGTGGCTCACTTGCTTGAGCCAGAAGCACGCAGTGGACGAATTCAAGACTCCAAGGAGCTCCAGGTGCTGGTTTTCACCGGCCTGTTTCGAGAGCTTAATGACCGGTGCGGAGCGGTTGAAGATATTCCCTCCGCGATCAAGTGTGAAGTGATTGTGCGTTCCGAAAAAACCGAATGTGAGCGATAGAGGCGTCGCGTACTTGCCTGGGAAGAACATCGAGTACTCGAACCACTGCAGCCCACGCTCCAATTGATTCTTTCCGTACGCGATACGCCCACGCAGGATCACTCGCGCTGGCCATAGAAACCGCTCGATCGCCTGTGTCGCTCGGGCTTCAAGGGTCGTATCACCGTAAGGCCACAGGCCAATCACGGGTTCGTCGTACCCGTAGTCGCGCAAGTTCTCTGATTCGAGGAGGGTCCGCTGAAACTCCTCGGAAATGCCATGCCTACGCAACGCCCCGGCACCTACTCGGTATGCGCTGTCCTCCCGCGTTACAGCACCTGATCCGATGTCGTCGGCCAGCTCCGAGATGTGGCGGGTGCCACTCTCAATCTTCGCCTGCAGGGGCGCTGCACCCCCGCCACCCAAGGCCCAAGGGTGCTGCAGAAAGCGATTTCTCTCTGCGTCTTCAACCGAGATCCATTCGGACTCGCTGCCAGGCGCCCGGTGCTGATCCACAATTGCCTGCCACACCAATCCGTCGCTAGGCAATTCGGGCTGCCCCGGCTCCCCTCGCACACCGAGCACCGCCCGCACCCGGTCCGCCGCCAGCTGGTTCCTATTCCGCCCCGCCAGGATGACCGTCGGCGTCCCGTGCCCCGGGATGTACGCCCCGGAGGTGTCGATGACGTCCGTCAGGTCGACCTTCGGGAAGAATTCCTCGATCAGTTTCTTGCCGAACTCCCGCTTCATGAAGGAGTTCGCGGTGATCTGCCCGGTGAAACCGCCGTCCCGCTGCCCGCCGCCCGCCCGGATCGCGAGCTCGAAGATGCGCTGCGCGAACGGTACCGACAGCGCGTACTGCCGGTAGCAAGCGTCGTATGCCTCCTTGTAGTTCTTGTTCTCCTGGGAGTCCTTGACCGTGATGTACGGCGGGTTGCCCACCACCACGTGATAGGAACTCTTACCGAGCAGGTCCACCGATTCTGCGTACGCACCCGCGTCCTCGGTCCGGTAGAAAAACGTCTCCTCCGTGAACAACGACTCGGTGACCGTCTCCGCACCCCGCCCGTGCAGCAGCGAGTCGCCCACCGCCACGTTAATCGGCAACTCACCCAGCGCGTCCAGACGCCGCGCATCCGCCGCCTTCAACACAGCAATCAGCAGCCGGAACCGCGCGATCGCCACCGCGAACGGGTTCTTGTCGCAGCCGTGCACCGCCCCCAGCGCTCGCCGGATCAACACCATGTCGTCCGTGCCGGGTTCCGCCTCCCGCCACTTCGCGAGCATCCGCTCGAAGATGCCGAGCAGGAAGTGCCCCGAGCCGCACGCCGGGTCGATCGTCCGCAGGCCCGGCGGGAGTTCGCGTACGCCACCGTGCCCGTCGTGGATCTCGACGACCGGGGTCAGGCCGAACTCCTTCACCGCCGGTTCCAAGGTCAGGTCGAGGATGAACTCCTCCACGAAGACCGGAGTTTGGAGCAGCGCATACGTCTTGCGGGCGTGCTCGCTCAGGTCCTGGTACAGGTCTCCCAGGAATCGCGTGTCCAGCTCCGGGTCATCGAAGCGGTGGACGATCTCGCCGTCCGCCGCGACCCGGCGCCAGAACTTCAGCAGCGCCGTCGCCGCCTCGTACGAAGGCTCGATCTCCCAGAGCGGGTTGTGGGCCCGGTCGAACAGGCCCGCCACCGTACGGTTCGTCTCCGCAAGGTGGTCGAAAGCCGCGATGATCCAGTCACGGTCGTTCAACTCCGGGTTCTTCGCGAAGAACGCCTGGTCGTGGTCCTCCGCGTCCTTCAGGCGCTCGCCGACACCCGCGAGCCAGTTCCGCTCGACAAGGCCGTTGTCCTCGCAGAACCGGACGAAGACGCAGCCGAGCACCCACGCGGCCGCGATCTGCGTGACCCGCTCGTCGCGCCACGCGCCATACGTCGCGGCAGTCCGCTCGGCCTCCCGGGCCTGCCGGTACTCGGCCTGGAGCTTCTCCCGGTACTCGGGCTCCGACTCGCTACGCGCCCGCAGATCGTCCTCCAGGTCAGCGACCTGCTTCCGGAGGTCCTTGAGGAGCGAATCGTCCTTGCCCTTGGTCCGCGCGCTCACTGTGCAAGTACCTCTCGATGCGTCGTCAGGTGGTTGAGGAAGTCACGGGTCAGGACGGCCCGTTCGGCATCGCCGCCGGTGATCTCGACCGTACGGCCGTCCAGTTCCGGGTAGCCGTTCTGGCTCTGGGCCGGGGTGAGGAGCCAGAGGCCGTGCGGGCTCCCGCCGGGGCGGCGGGCCTCGCGCTGGAGGCCGACGAGGATGTCGTGGCCGCCCGCCTCGTAGTAGTGGGCCAGGAGACCGGCCGTGTGGACGAACAAGACCGTGCCGGGTTCGCTGCTGCCCGCCTCGGCCAGCCGCTCGCCCACCCTCGGCCATACTCGGGCCACGTACGACCGAAGGCCGCCAGGCAGCGCGCCGGAGCGCGTGTAACGGGTGTCGGCGCCGAGGACCTTCGTCCAGTCGGTGCCCTGCTCGGCGGCGAGCGACTTGAACTCGGCGAGGAAGACCCGTGCCAGGTTCACCGGCTGTACAGGGAAGGCCTCCGCCACCGCGTCCGCCGCTCCCCGAAGGCGCTTGTGGTGCACGTTGAGGGCGAGGAAGCCGCCTGCGCGGACCGCCGCGTTCAGCTTCGCCCGCAGCAGCTGCTCCGGAGCGCGGCCGTCTCCGACCACGCTCGACGGGCCGGCCTGGGCTGTGGGGAGCGTCCCAGTGCTTGAGGAGCTCAGCCAGCTGCTGCCCAGACCTGGCCCGCCTGCCGGGGCCGGCGGCTTGAAGCGCTTCTCGGTCAGCTCGTACGTGAGTGGGAAGCCGGCCTTGGCAAGCGCGTCCTCGACCTCCACATGGGTGGGCCGGTCGAGAGCCATCTCGGGGAAGCGGGAACGCAGACGCGCGAGCAGCCCCTCCAGGCTGATTCCGGTCTCCCGGCGTACGCCTGCCGCAGCCTGCGAGATCTGCAGCGCCCGCCACAGCTCCAGGCTTCGGGGGTAGAGCTCCAGGCGCGGCGAGGCTGCCGCGCCTTCCGACGTGGCGGCTGCCAGGCTGACCAGGCGCGCATCCGACAGCGGGGGCATTCCTTCGGGGGTGTCGACCGCCCGCAGGTCACGGAGCGCACCGTCCGAGGCCGGGAGCGGCTCCGCGGAGGCGATCGTGTCACCTGCCTCACCGAGCGCCATGGCATAGGCGGCCAGTTCGTCCGAGGTCGGGGCGTCCGCCCCGTCCAGGGACTCCAGAGCGATCACGATCCGTCCGCTCCGCCGCAGCAAAGCAAGCCGGGGCTCATGCTGCTCATCACGGCCCGTGAGGACCGCCTCTGCGGCAACAGCCGCGCGCACCATCGCCGTTGCCGCCCGCTCGGAGTCGTCCGCCGACCCGCTCTCCGAGCCGTGGGCGGCAACCAGGACGCGGGCCAGTTCGCGGGCGGTCATGACGCGTCCTGCCTCCCGTACGGCCTCGACCAGCTCGTCGCGGAGCAGGGACATCCAGCCCGCCCCGACCCACTCGCCGACGGCGTCTTTGAGGTGCTTGGAGACGGTGTACTCGGAGACCCGCACGGTCTTCGCGACCTCGCGGTTGGTCGGCCAGGCTCCCGCCTCCGCCTTCCCGTCGAGCCCGAGCCAGGCCGCCACAACCTGCGGCCGCCTGTTGTCCTTGCGACCCCCCGGCACCGGATTGAGCAGCGCTGCGAGCCGCTCGACGTTCTGCCGGACCTGCTCCCCGGCGAGCAGTTCGGACGCAGCCGCCTCCTCCGCCGAGGCGCCGGACCGGGGCGGCGTCGGCGAGACCGCCGCCGAGCCCCGCCCCTTCTTCGGCCGCAACGCCGCCGTCCACTGCCGGTGCCGGCGGCTGAGCTCCTTCTTCACCACCGCGCCGATGCCGCGCTTGCCGCGGAACCGGTTGAGTGGAAGGTCGAGCAACTCCTCCACCGTCGCGGCGCCGAACTCCTCGGCCACTGCCGCCGCGCGCACGGTCAGGCCTGCCGTCTTGAGGTCGGTGCCGAGACCGGCCCGGTCGGCCTGCAGGTCGCGGATGTCGTCCTCGGTCAAGCCTTCGGGCAGCACGCCGAGACCGACCAGGGCAGCGGCCTCCCCGGTGGGGTGCGGGCGTCCGCCCTCCGCGTCGCTGAAGACGGCCCGCCAGCTGTCGCGCATCTGCCGCAGAGTCTCGAAACGTTGCTTCGTCTCACGGTGCAGGGCCCTCTCGAAGAAGGCTTCCAGGCCCGGCGCCAGCGCCTGGTCGAATGCGTCGACAGCGATCACCGGCGTTGCGTCGGTGAGGGCGGTCTGCGGGTCGTCGCCGCCGCTGCCCCACTCCGGGCGGACAGCGGAAGCCATCTCGTGCAGGACTACACCGGCCGCGTACCGCTCGGCGTAGTCGTCGTACACCCGGCGTCCTCCCGATCCCAGGAAGGGATCGAGGTAGCCGCGGGTACCGGCCTTGATGTCCCGGTCGGAAGCGCCGGCGAGGGAGAAGTCGAACAGCATGAGCTGCGAGCCGCCGTCCTCGCGCAGCGTGATGCCGAGGTTGTCGGGCTTGAGGTCGCGATGGCGCATGCCGCGGGCGGCCAGGTCGTCGAGGGCGGTGAACAGGTCATCGCCGAAGGAGGCCAGGTGCTCGTAGCCGAGGCGCCCCTTCGCTCGCAGCCGCTGGCCGAGTGTCTCCTGGCCCGCGTACTCCAGGGCCAGGACGCTACGTCCAGCCAGGCTGCGCGGGCCGTCGTACAGCTTGACGATGCGGCCGCTGCTGACCTGCTTCAGGGCTGCCGCCTCGGCCGCGAGACGCTCGTTCTTCTCCTGGTCCAGGGCGACCTTGAGGACGCGCTCCTGGCGGACGGTGCGGCCGTGCTCGTCCTCGACCGCCCGGGTGACGTAGAGGGCGCGGGCGGTGGCACCCGCACCGAGCACCCGCTCGACCGTCCAGTCACCGTCGACGGACTGGCCTGGGGTGGCCTCCAGCGGGTCGGCCTCCACCGAGAGGGCCTGGGCGGCGCTGGCCTGCTCCGCCTGGTCGAGGAGGTCGATGAAGGCGTCGGCCGAGGCGAGCCGGTCGTCAGTGAGGGAGCGGGTGGCGGCGTACACCAGCTCGTCGAGGCCTGGGTCCACGGAGTCGCTGACCCCGTACATGTGCAAGCCGCCGTCGGCCGCGAGGCGTTCCTTGAGGGCCGTACGTGATGAGGCCGGCGGGGTCCCGGTGAGGATGTGATGGGAGACCGCGCCGAGGCCGAAGACGTCCAGGTCCACCGGGTCGGGGTAGTCGGAGTCGGTCTCCGGGGCCAGGTAGCACTGGGCGGAGTCCTCCAGGTGCTCGCCGGTGAAGGAGGCTTCGCCGAGCGAGCGCAGCGAGGTGGTATCGAAGTCGCGGGCCGAGGCCTGCCAGTCGATGATCCGCAGGACCGGGGCGGAGCCGTTCCCTCGAGCGCTGACGTACACCGAACGGGCTGCCAGGGCACGGTGGTAGAGGGAGCGGCGGTGGGCGTACCGGACGGCATCGGCGAGCTGGCGGACCAGGCTGCGGCGGACCGTCTCGGAGAGCTTCGGGCCGTGCAGCGCAAGGTAGTTGTCGAGGCGCAGATCGCTCTCCCGGTGCCGGAAGAGGATCGCCGGGCCGCCCTGGTGCTGGCGCAGAGCGACAGCCTGGGAGATGCCGCGGTGGTTGATGCCCTGGAGGACTTGGTACTCGCGCTCCGCGGCGCGGGCGGTGGAGCGCCGCTTCTGCTCGTCGGCCATGCGCTCGACGAGGTAGACGCGGACCCGGCCCTCTTCGTGGATCGGCTCGTTGCGCGAGGCGAACCTGTCCTCCCAGGTGGGGCCGGCGTCCAGTGGGCGGGAGGCGAGTGTCCAGCCGTCACCGAAGTCGAGGTGGGCGGTGGAGGCCCGCACTCCAATCTTCTTCATGAGCTCCGGCAGGTGCCGGGCGAAGTCCTCGCGGATCCGCCGCTCCTCTCGGTCCGGCGGCAGCCCGAGGAAATCGTCCCAGATACCGGGCAGCCCAGTATCGGCGCCGTCCCGTCCGAATACACGGGTGCGCTGCACGGTGTCCAGCTCGCTGTTCAGGAGCGGGTCGGTAAGGAAGACGGCCGGTTCGATCCGCGGGATGCGCAGGCGCGGGTAGAGGGAGCGGGCCGCTTCTTGGAGGCGGGACTTGAGCTCCTTGGACTTCAAATCGGTGAGGTGCAGCGGGTTGCGGATGGTGCGGATCCGGCCGTCCGGAGCGCGGAAGCTCCATGTGTCGCTGCTGTTGACAACCCGGCCGGGGTGGCCCTTCAGCTCGACCAGGTAGAGGCCGCGGGGGGTCGCGACGAACAGGTCACACTCGTTGATCCGGCCGCTCATCGCGGTGAAGGAGAAGGTCGCCCAGGCGTAGTGCGGGGCAGTGTCCGGCATCCGGCGGTGCAGGTGGTCCAATGCGTCCTGCTCCCAGGGGAAGGGGGACGGCCGTGTCTGGTACCAGCGCTTCACCTGAGGTGGACCAGGTCTGGGGACCACCGGACCGCCACCTGCTGCCGCCACTGACGCTCACCGCACCTTTCCATTCCCCCGCTGCCGGCCATGCCCGCTCATGGCTGCCGGTCCACCGGTGTCTCGGCGTGTTTCCGATTCCCCCGCGATGGTATGGGGCAAATTGCGGGAGCTCGAAATCGCAGTCCCTCCCAGCCTGGACATACTGCCAGGTGAGAGGCGGCATCGCAGGGCTTGTCCAAAGTCCGCACGATGGCTGCGCGGAGTCGGAAGTGACTCTGGGGGCACAGCATGAGTGAGGTGGGAGAGCAGGAACGACACAGGCGATACACACGGGACATAAGGTGTAGCGATCAAGCCAGATTCGGGGGGCCGGAGGACGCCACCGGCGATCGTCGTAGGATCTTGTGGACGTACGGGGTCCCCGGGGGTGTGGCATGACCAGGTCGACGCGCAAGCGCACCGTGTTCTTCTTCGAGATCGTCCGGGCGGGCCCCGAGGAGTCTCGGATGGAGCCCCAGCCCTGGCGCGAGTTCCTGGACGGGGTAGCGGCCCGCGCCCCCTGCGAACGGACCGTGGTCAGCGGCGAGGACAAGCTGGTCGGTTTCGTCGACCCAGACACGGCGGCTGATCATCTCCTGATCGCCAAGACCACCGGCGAGGTTCCCCACCAGCTGAATCGGGAGCGGGGCACCATCGGTGCTTTGGAGCTCCCGGACGGCACCGATGTCGCCCATGTGACCACGCTTTGCTTCCTGCCCTACGGCAACCTCGTCGGCGCCCTGTACGGCGGTATGTCGGCGCCGCGAATCTCCGCACTCACCAAATGGCTGAACGGAGTGGGCCTGCCCTGCAACCCAGTGGCCCTGAAGCCGGTGATCCACCCAGGGGCGCGCGAGACTCTCGACCGCATCGAGGCGGTCTCCGAGTTCACCGTGACCCTGGAGGGCGCGCCCGCGGACACCCTGTCCGGCCTGCGCGCCAACGCAGAGGTGGGCCGCAGCCTGTGGAACCTGGGGCGCCGCCACCCGGACACCTCGATCACGCTCAGCCTCAAGGTGCCCCGTCGCGGTAACCCGCTCAGCCGCCTGCGCCGCAATCGCGCCGCCACTCGGCTCCGCAACGACGTCTTGCAGTTCATGCCCGATCTCGACGAATGGGTGGACGAGTCGGGAGTGGTCCGGTCGGTCACCGGCCAGGTCGCCGTCCGTGATCCACACCGGCAGTCGCTGGCCTACGAACCACTGGACTTCCTGTCTCATCGCATCACCGCCCAGGTCGAGGTGCCGGTGACTCTCACGGACGGCCGTTCGGTGGACCTCGCCTTCGCGGTCCGGACCGTGTTCGGTGCGGCACGCACACATGAACAGGCCCTGCGTGACGCCTGCCGGTGACCAGCCAGACAGGGACCCTCCGTCAGCCCCGGTTGTCAGCGGTGGTGGCTAGGGTTGCTGACCAGCGAACTTCGGTGATGCAGGGCACGGCGGAGCAGTGGGCGGGGATCGATGGGGTGGGATAGGTGGTTCCATTGGGTGGGACGTCCATGGCTCGACTGGTGCTGCACTCTGGCCCTTGTCGGAGGCCATCTGGCAGTGGTGCTGACGATCGGGCGGGGAGACGTACTGGTCTGGCCCGATCGCGAGCAGCGCATCACCATCTACACGGCGATCGCAACCGTTGCGGCGCTCGTCGGCAGTTTCGTCACGGCTGCCGTCTCCCACTACGTCGCCGCGGCAGGACCGCGGATGCGGCTGCTGCGCACGCATCCCGTCCAGGGGCCGCAGTTCCGCCGGAACTGGCGGAGTGTACTCGGGGCGACGCTCGCCGTATCTGGCCTGTGCCTCCTTGCCATGATCCTCGACACCACGGATTCCGATCGAGGAGGGGTGCACTGGCTTGCCGAGTTCGCCATCTGCCTCGGTGCGGTGCGTGCACTGCGGCTGCACTGGCTGTTCGGGCGGGTCATCGAGGCGGCGGACACCGATCTGGAGCGGCCGGAGTGAGCAGTGCGGCCGTCCGGCGCCGACCGGTCGCCGTCAGCGCCCTGCGGCGTCCCGGACGAAGTGGGTTCCACTAGATGGGGACGAGCGCGAGGTGCGGGCGAGCCTTGGGGGTCCTGCACCCAGCGCGTGCGGGCGGTGAGGCCCAGGCGCAGCGAGTGGCGGAGGCGGCTCACAAGATGGCGGCGGCTGCGCGGGAAGCGTTAGGGAGCGGCGCGCTGGAGCTCGACGACGACTGACGTCCCGGGCGTCACAGTCTTCACGAGCAGCCCGGTCGAGCCGTCGACGATTGCGCTCCGGCCGCTGTGCCTGTCCCGGCATGCATACGTGCAGGTCATAGCCGGATCTGCCATGCATTAGCGACAGGGCTCGGGGGCTTGGACCGCTGTCTCACCCGGAGGAGAATTGTGCGGATTTCTCGGGTGAGCGTCCGTGTGCGAAGGCACCGATCGACGCGGGGCGCCATGCCGTTGTACGCGGATGGCGGCCCGCAAGTAACAACGTCAGTCGCACAGAAGGCTGGACAGGCCCGCGCCCTCCGCCCTGAGAGCGCTCCAGCCGCTGTTGCCGTGTGAGACGCGTTTCTACAGGTCGTAACCGGATTTGCCATGGCTCGGCGACGCGTTGGGCCTGATCGCGCCTCGGCACGCCGGAAGAAAACTGCGCGAATTTCCGCCGGTGACCTCGTGCACGAAGGTGCTGGTCGTCGGGGGATTCGCCGCGGCGTTGCGCGGTGGTGGCAGGGCTGGGGCGAACCTGTGGCTGAGGCAGTGCGGGGGCGTGGCGGGGTGGTGGCAGGGGTGGTTGGCGGGATGAGTGGCGCCCTTGTACATCGCTCTTCGGGGAGCTGCTCATGTGTCCTATCTCGTCGACCTCGACGTCCAATTCCTCCGCCCCCGGCGTGTGTCCGTTGGAGGAGGCGGATGCTGCCTTCCTCGCGCTGGCTGCCGGGCCGCGGCCGTTGACGCTGCCGGCTGAGCTCTTCGCGCCTCGGCTCTCTGTGGATCGCCTGCCGGTGGATCAGGTGCAGGCGCGGCTCCCACATCCGGCTGCGGATGCGCGGGTGCGCGTCCGGACGTGGGACGAGGCGGTGGTGCGGCATGCGCGGCAGGGCGAGCCGTGGGACACCGTCGCGGTGGGGCTGATCGTGCCGGCGCTGCGGCGGGCGCTGGCGCGGCTGCCGCGACTCGCGGAGGTCGAGCACGCCAAGCTGGAACAGGAAGTACTGACCGCCGTGGCCGCGGAGTTGGCCGTGCTGGGCGCGGGCGGGGGTTGTCGTGGGGAGCCGGATGCGGGAGTGCGGTTGCTGCGCGCCACCCGGGCCTGGGCCAAGACTGCCGTACACGCGATCCTCGGCAACCCCCGCTACACCGGCCGACAGGTCTGGAACCGTCAGCACAAACACGAGTCCCTGCTGGACATCCATGACGTGTCGCTTGGCTACACCACGAAACTGCGCTGGAACAGCCAGCACAAGTGGATCGTCTCCAAGGAGATCGTCCACACGCCTCTCGTCGACGACGAGACCTTCGCCCGCGCCCAGGACATCTTCCAGTCCCGCTCCCGCAGCAGCCCGGCCCACGGCGTGCGGCGCACCCGCAACGTCTACGCCCTGCGCGGGGCCGTCGAATGCGGACCGTGCGGACGCAAGATGCAGGGCAACTGGGCGCACGACGAGGCCTACTACCGCTGCCGCTTCCCCGACCAATACGCGCTCGCCAACCGCGTCCAGCACCCCCGCAACGTCTACGTACGCGAAGTGTGGCTGCTCAAGCCCCTGGACGACTGGCTGGCCAAGGTGTTTCTGCCGCACCGGATCGACGAAACCATCGATCAGATGGCATCAGCCGCCGCCGAGGAACCGGACCACTCCCCCACCGAGGCCTCCGAGACAGCCGCCCGTGCCCTCATCGCCGAGTGCGACGCCAGCTGGCCACCCACCGAGCCGCGCTCGAAGCAGGAGCCGATCCCACACTGGTCACCCAGTGGATCGCCGAGACCAAGGCCCGCCGGAACCAAGCAGAAGCCGAACTGCGAGCCCGCACAACAAAAAGTGCTGGCCGAGATCCATCTCGACCAGCACTCTCGCGATAGCCGTGGGCTACCAGCACGTGTCCGAGGGGGGACTTGAACCCCCACGCCCGATAAAGGGCACTAGCACCTCAAGCTAGCGCGTCTGCCATTCCGCCACCCGGACAAGGTGTCTGTCGTTCGTGGCCTCTCGGCCGCGGCGACGTGGAAAACAATAGCAAGGTTTCGGAGTGGTCTTCACCTGCGATTACCGCCTTGATGTCGGGTTCACGGTGAATTGGCACGGTTGCTCGTGCGGATCTTTTCTCGATTCCTCGTCGGGCCGGCGGTGGGGCGACGGTGCCGTGGGGGTGGTTGCCGCGGAGATACGCTGACATTCCGGTCGGAATCACCCGAGGGAGCGTATGGCGATCAGTGTGGTCATCGCGGACGACCAGGAGATGGTCCGGATCGGGTTCCGGATGATCCTGGAGAGCCGGCCCGGCATCGACGTGCTCGCGGACGTCGTCGACGGGGAGGCCGCGCTGGAGGCCGTCGCCCGGCTGCGGCCCGACGTGCTGCTGCTGGACATCCGGATGCCGGGGCTGGACGGGCTGGAGGTCACCCGGCGCCTGTGCGGGCCGGACGCCGCGTCCGGGCCCGGGAGCACCGCGGACGAGCCGTACCGCCCCCGGATCGTGATCGTCACGACCTTCGATCACGACGCGTACGTGCACACCGCGCTGCACCACGGGGCCAGCGGCTTTCTGCTGAAGGACGCGAGTCCGGAGCTGCTGGTCGAGGCCGTCCAGGCGGCGGCCGCCGGGGACTCGCTGATCTCGCCCGCGATCACCGTGCGGCTGCTGCGGGACATGGCGGCCGGCGCCGGGGACCCGTCCGGGAGCAGGGCACCGGACAAGCCGCTCACCGAGCGTGAGCAGGAGATCGTCCGGCTGGTGGCCAGGGGGCGGACGAACGCGGAGATCGCCGCCGAGCTGTTCCTCGCGCTGTCCACGGTGAAAGCCCATCTGGCGAACGTGCAGGGCAAGTTGGAGGCGCGGAACCGGGTCGAGATCGCCGCCTGGGCCTGGGAGACCGGGCTGGTGCGGGCGTGAGCGCCGCGTGAGCCCGGTGGCGCGGTGGGCCGCGGCGCATCCGCGGTGGGTGACGGCGGGCAAGGTGGCGCTGGCGGGGGTGCTGCTGTTCCTGGTGAGCTTCGAGGGGGTGGTGCTGGCCCGGCAGCCGACCTTTCCGCACGCGGCGGTGTGGGTCTCCGGGGTCCTGGTCTGCGTGTGCGCGGTGCCGCAGGCGCGGGTGCCGCTGCGGGTGCGGGCCGGGGCCGCCGCGGTGGTGTCGTGGACGGCCTCGCTCGCGCTGATGATCGGGCAGCGTCCGCTCGTCGCCTGGGGCATGGGCGAGGCCGTCGCGCTGCTGGTGCTGCTGACGTCGGTGCTGCGGCACGAGCCGCGGCGGCGGGCCATGCTGCTCGCACCGCCGCTGGCGCTCGGCTGCGTGGCGGCACCCGCGCGGGACGTGAACCCGGGCCATGTGACGCTGCTGTTCTCCGTGCTGGCCGGAGTGGTGACGGTGTACTCGCTGCTGCTGCGGGTCCAGGCGGACCAGCGGGTGCGGGACGTGGCGGCCGTACGGGCCTTCGAGCGCCGGGAGTTGGCGCGGGAGCTGCACGACGTGGTGGCCCATCACGTCACGGGGATCGTGGTGCAGACGCGGGCGGCGCGGTTCGCCTCGCCGGACCCGGAGGTCGCGCGGCGCACCCTGGAGCGGGTGGAGGCCGAGGCGGACGAGGCGCTGGCTGCGATGCGCCGCCTGGTGTCCCTGATGCGGGACGGCGGCGAGGGGCGGGACGCGGAGGGTCCGGCGACGGCGCCGGTGGCCGGGCTCTCCGAGGTGAGCGAGCTGGCCGCGGGCTTCTCGCGTACCGGGCCGCCGGTGGTGCTGGACGTCGACCCGGGGCTGGAGGCGGAGCTGCCGCCGGACACGGCCGCCAGCGTGTACCGGCTCGTACGGGAGTCGCTGACGAACGTCCGCAAGCACGCGCACGGGGCGACGAGCGTGCGCGTCCGGCTGCGGGCGCGGCGCACGGAGGTGGAGCTGCGCATCACGGACGACGGGCGCTCCCCGGGCGACCGGGGCGGGGAGGAGCATCCGGCGGGCGGGTTCGGCCTGGTGGGGATGGCGGAGCGGGCCGCGGCGGTCGGCGGGACGCTGCGGGCGGGCCCGATGCCCGAGGGCGGCTGGGAGGTCGTCGCGCTCCTGCCGAGGGGAGCACCCCGGGGCTGACCCGGCGGTCACTCCCCCGCGCCGGCGGCCCGTTCATGAGCCGGCGGGAGCACCTCGGCCGGCCCGGGACACCGCCGCCCTCGCCGGACTGCCCCCGGAGCAGTACCCGCTGCTGTCCGCGACCGCCGGGGACGCCCGCGACGTCGCCGCCGACGAGGAGTTCACCCGCGGCCTGTCCGTCGTCCTGCACGGCCTGGACGCCCTGCGCGACTGAGCGTCCGCACGGGCAGGAGAAGCCTCAACTCCCCGCCCTTGCACGTGCTTTGACCTCCCCTTGACTCCTCGCGGATAGCATCCGCGTGCGGCAGGCCCGAGGGGCGTGCCACCCAGCGGATGCCGGTACGGAGGTGCACGTGAGTGACGCGAACCAGGTGGGCGGCGGCGAGCGCGGGGACATCGTCTCCGGGGTGGGCATGACGGCTCTGGCCGTGGCGGCGGGCCGCGCGATGGAAGCCACCCGCGCCGACCCGCTCGTCTCCGACCCGTACGCGGCGCACTTCGTCACCGCCGCCAGGCCGCCCGTACCGATGCCGGTCTCGCTCGCCGAGCTGACGCCGGAGATGGCGACGGAGGCGCTGTGGGCGATGGTCACCGAGTACGTGGGGGTGCGCACCCGCGCCTTCGACGACCATCTGCGGGAGGCGGTCGGGCACGGGATCACCCAGGTGGTGCTGCTCGCCCCGGGGCTGGACGCGCGGCCGTTCCGGCTGCGGTGGCCCTCGGGCACCGTCTGCTTCGAGCTGGACCGTCCCGCCGTGCTCGACTTCAAGCTGCGCACCCTCGCGGAGCGCGGCGCGCGGCCCGGCTGCACGCACCGTCCCGTACGGGCCGGCCTGCGCGAGGACTGGGCCGACGCGCTGGAGGCGGCCGGTTTCGAGCGGGACCGGCCCACGGTGTGGGTCGCCGAGGGGCTGCTGCCCTGTCTGCCCGGGGAGGCGGAGGAGCGGCTGTTCGCGCGGATCGGCGCGCTGTCGGCGCCGGGCAGCCGGATCGCGGTCGAACAGGTCGGCCGCGTCGCGGAGTTGACCCGCAGCGAGCTGATGCGGCACAGCGGCGGCATCCTCGGCGCCGAGCTCGGCGCGATGGTGCACGGCGACCTCCGCGCGCCGTCCGACCGCAGGCTCGCCGCGCTCGGCTGGCACACCAGGACCGTCACGGCCGAGGTCGCGGCCGCCGCGTACGGCCGCACGCTGACCGCGGCGGCCGAGCTCACCCGCCACCTCGCCCACACCTACGGCGAACTGCCCTGACGGCCGCGCCGGTTCAGCCGAGCAGGCGCGGGACGGCGTCGAGGCCGCGGCGCGAACCGGGAGCCGTGCCCCCGGCCGCGACGGGAAGCACGTAGGCCCGCAGGCCCGCGCCGACGGCGCCGCCGTCCTTCGCCGGGTTGTCGCCGACCATCAGCGTCTCCTCGGGGCCGACGCCGAGGAGGCCGCAGGCGTGCCGGAACAGGTACGGGTCCGGCTTCTCGGTGGCGTGGTCGCAGGAGTGCACCCAGGCGGTGAAGAACCCGTCGAGGCCGTGCGCGGCGAACGTGGGCCGCAGGTCCCAGCCGACGTCGCTGACCACGCCCATCGGCACGCCCCGCGCCGCGAGTTCCTCCAGCACAGGGCGCGCGTCCGCGTACGGGAGCCAGTGCGCGGGGGTGCGCAGCTGCTCGTAGAGCGCCCCGGCGAACGGGGCGAGCGCGGGGACCGAGGCGTACCAGGTGAGGAACGCGTGCCGGTGCGCCTCGGCGGAGACGTCGCGCGCGTGCTGCGCGGCGGCGACGTCCGGGTCGTCGAGCCCGGCCTCCAGGCCGTCGAGCAGCGCCTCCAACTCCTCGTCGGGGACGGGAACTTGGGACGCGGCCCTGATCCGGTCCGCGTACGAGGCGACCTGGAAGAGCGTGCCGGAGAAGTCGAAGAGCACGGCGCGCAGCGGGCGCGGCCCGGCCCCGTCCACGGCCGGCCGTATCGGCCCCTCGGGGCCCATGACCGGTGCGGTCCCGGCCGTCATGTGCGGCCCTCCGTCTCCTGCGCCGTGTCGAGGGTTTCCGCGCCGGGCATCCAGTCCGCGCGGACGACCTCGAACCCGGCCTGCTCGTAGGCCGCGCACACCCGCTCGTCGTCGTCGACGGCCACCGCGACGGTGCGTTCGGCGGCCAGGGCGCGCAGCAGCTCCAGCTTGGTGACTTGGGCGGGGCGGAAGTCCCGCGCGGGGCGCATCCGCACCTCGCCCTCGGGGAGGCCCGCTCCGGCCAGCCAGCGCTCGGTGTCGCGGCGGCAGCTCTCGGGGCGGCCGGTGACGTACACCAGGTCGCTGGTCTCCGCCCAGCGCAGCGCGAGGCGGACGCCCGTGGGCAGCGGGGGGTCGTCGGGGGCCGCGCGGAAGAACGCCTTCCAGTTCCGCGGCCGGGTCTCCAGATACGGCAGCCGGTGCCGCGCGTCGGACAGCGTGCCGTCCAGGTCAAAGACGGCCACGGGCCGTTCGGCTGCGGTCACTTCGCCTCCGGTCGCTTCGGGCGCGGGTTCGTCCGGTTCTGTCGGCAGCGTACGCGGAGGCGGGGGCGCGCGGGCCGGGATCGCGCCCGGTGCGGGAGAATGGGCGGCTCTTCAGGACGCAGGACTCGGGAGGACGGGCCATGGGACGGGTCACGGAGCGGCGCCGCGTACTGCGCATTCGGGACGGTGCGGTGAGCACGCGCCCGGACACCCTCGTCGCCGAGGAGCCGATGGAGATCCGCGTCGACGGACGGCAGCTCGCCGTGACGATGCGGACCCCGGGCGACGACTTCGCGCTCGCGGCCGGGTTCCTGGTCAGCGAGGGCGTGCTGGGGGACGCGGAGGAGCTGTCCCGCATCGTGTACTGCGCGGGCGCCGAGGACGGCGGCGCGAACACGTACAACATCGTCGACGTCCGCCTCGCCCCCGGCGTCCCGCTGCCGGAGGCCGGGCTGGAGCGGAACGTCTACACCACCTCCTCCTGCGGCCTGTGCGGAAAGGCCAGCCTGGACGCGGTACGCACCACCACCCGCTGGCCACTGCCCGAGGAGCCCTCGCCGCTGCCCCGGCTCGACCCGGCCACGCTGGCCGTCCTCCCGGACCGGCTGCGCGCCGCGCAGCGGGTGTTCGAGCGGACGGGCGGGCTGCACGCGGCGGCGCTGTTCACCGCCGAGGGGGAGCTGCTGGACGTGAAGGAGGACGTCGGGCGGCACAACGCGGTGGACAAGCTCGTCGGGCAGGCGCTGCGGGACGGCCGGCTGCCGCTGCGGGACGCGGTGCTGGTGGTGTCCGGGCGCGCCTCGTTCGAGCTGGCGCAGAAGGCGGTGATGGCGGGCATTCCGGTCCTGGCCGCGGTCTCGGCGCCCTCCTCGCTGGCGGTGGACCTCGCGGCGGAGTCGGGCCTGACCCTGGTGGGCTTCCTCCGCGGCCGCTCCATGAACGTCTACGCGGGGGCGCAGCGCCTCACGGTCTCCGGCGAGGCCGTCACCTGACGGAACCGGGGACCGGCGCCCGTGCACCGGTGCCGGCCGACGTCTCCGCTTCGGTGCGCCCCCAGCGGCGGGCGAGGTAGGCGCAGACCATCAGCTGCATCTGGTGGAAGAGCATCAGCGGCAGCACGGCCAGGCTCGCCTGGGCCCCGAACAGCACGCTGGCCATGGGCAGTCCGGCCGCGAGGGACTTCTTCGACCCGGCGAAGGTGACGGCGATCCGGTCCTCGCGGACGAAGCCCAGCCGGCGCGAGCCGTACCAGGTGCCGGTC
Source organism: Streptomyces sp. HNM0574 (assembly GCF_012726235.1). Lineage (GTDB taxonomy): Bacteria > Actinomycetota > Actinomycetes > Streptomycetales > Streptomycetaceae > Streptomyces. The sequence goes on along the minus strand of NZ_JAASAH010000001.1, from coordinate 513,786 downwards.
AGCATCACCGCGAGCAGCACCGCCTCGACCCCGACGAGCGCGAGCAGCCGCAGCGGCGTGACCTGCCCCCACACGCCCGTCGCCATGCCCTGGCTGAAGGCCGTGTAGACGACGAGGAGGACGGAGCCGCGGTCGACGTAACCGAGCACCCGCTTGTGCCGGGTGAGGAAGCCGCCGATCCAGCGGCGCAGCAGCTGCCCGGCGAGGAACGGGGCGAGCAGCTGGCAGCCGATGCCGATGAGCCCGTCGGCGCTGAGCGCGGCGTGCCCGCCGATCAGCCAGGCGACGAGCAGCGGCGTGGCGATCATGCCGATCAGGCTGGAGTAGGTGCCGGCGCAGATGGCGGCGGGGACGTTGCCGCGCGCGAGGGAGGTGAACGCGATCGAGGACTGGACGGTGGACGGGACGAGGCAGAGGAACAGCAGCCCGGACTGGAGCTCGGGGGTGAGGACGTGCGGGACGAGCCCGTACGAGGCGAGGCCGAGCAGCGGGAAGAGCGCGAACGTGCACAGGACGACGGCGAGATGGAGCTTCCAGTGCCGCAGCCCGTCGACGGCCTCCCGGGTGGACAGCCGCGCCCCGTAGAGGAAGAAGAGCAGCCCGACCGCGATCCTGGTGGCCCAGGCGAAGCCGTCCGCGGTGCCGCCGCTCGCGGGCAGCAGCACCGCGAGCAGGACCGTGCCGAGCAGCAGGGCTATGTACGGATCGACCAGTCGTGCAACGCGGCGCATGATCTCCCTCGGTACGTGCGCGGTCCGGACGGTCCCGGGCGGTCCGGGCGGCCATGATCCGCCTGCCCGCCGGTGCCGGTCCCATTCTCCTCACGGCCCCGCGTCCGGCGCCGCCCCGGTCCGCGTCCCGGACGGTTCGCGGGCGCGGGGCAGGCGCGGGCGGGGCCGGGGCGTCACCACACAACCGGCACATGGCGGGGACCCGCTCCGGCCCCGGAACGTGGCCGGATACCGACGGGAACCTACGGTGCCGGAGGTTACGCTCGCGAAGGTTCCGTGCAGAAACCCGGAGTGATCTGCAACGACCTGGCCCCGCACTTCCGAAGTGACCGGAATTGACCGTCTGAGCTGCTCAGACGACTCTCCCGATTCCGTTCCGTATCGGATACGGTCACTCGCGCTGTGTCAGACAGCGTGTTTCCTGCACGTCGAGGAGCAGTCCCATTGCGCGAGTTCACCGTCCCGGCCATGGCGACGGCGCCCCAGGTAGGAGGGCTTGCTGACGCCGTCTACGACCACGCCGCCGAGGACCCGCAGCGCGCCGCGCTCGCGATCAAGGACGAACGCGGCCAGTGGCGGGACGTGTCGGCCCTGGAGTTCCGCGACCAGGTTCTCGCGCTGGCCAAGGGCCTGCTCGCCGAGGGCATCCGGTTCGGCGACCGCGTCGCGATCATGTCCCGTACGCGGTACGAGTGGACGCTCTTCGACTTCGCGCTGTGGTCGATCGGGGCCCAGGTCGTGCCGGTCTATCCCACCTCCTCCGCCGAGCAGGTCTTCTGGATGATGCACGACGCGGAGGTCTCGGCCGCCGTCGTCGAGCACGAGGACCACTCGATGACCATCGGCTCCGTCATCGACCGCCTCCCCCGCCTCAAGCGGCTGTGGCAGCTCAACGACGGCGCCGTCGCCAAACTGACCGCCTCGGGCGGGCACATCGCGGACGACGTGGTGCACCGGCACCGGCTCGCGCTCACCCCGGACTCGGTCGCCACCGTCATCTACACCTCGGGCACCACGGGCCGCCCCAAGGGCTGCGTCATCACGCACGCGAACTTCATGGCCGAGGCCGACAACATCGTCGCCCGCTACGACCCGGTGTTCCGCTCGAAGCCCGGCGAGCAGGCGTCGCTGCTGCTGTTCCTGCCGCTCGCGCACGTCTTCGGGCGCATGGTGGAGGTCGCCGCCGTCCGCGGCAAGGTCAAGATCGGCCATCAGCCGGTGATGACGGCCTCCGCGCTGCTGCCCGATCTGGCGGCGTTCCGGCCGACGTTCATCCAGGCCGTTCCGCACCTGTTCGAGAAGATCTTCCAGGCCTCCCGCCGCAAGGCCGAACTCGCGGGCAAGCTCGGCCCGTTCGAGAAGGCCGTGGACGTGGCGGTGCGGTACGCCGAGGCCGTCGAGCGCAAGGCGTTCGGCAAGGGCCCGGGCCCCAGCGCCTCGCTGCGCGTGCAGCACCAGGTCTTCGACAAGCTCGTCTACGCCAAGATGCGGGACGCGATGGGCGGCCGCTGCCGGCACGCGATGTCCGGCGGCAGCGCGATGGAGCGCCGGCTCGGGCTGTTCTTCGAGGGCGCGGGCATGCGCATCTTCGAGGGCTACGGGCTGACGGAGTCCACCGCGGCCGCCGTCGCCAACCCGCCCGAGCAGACCCGCTTCGGCACCGTCGGCCAGCCCGTGCCCGGCACGACGGTGGCGATCGCCGACGACGGCGAGATCCTGCTGCACGGCGGCCAGATCTTCGCCGGGTACCTCAACAACTCCAAGGCGACGCACGAGTCGCTGCGCGGGGGCTGGCTCGCCACCGGCGACCTCGGCTCGCTCGACGAGGACGGCTACCTCACCATCACCGGGCGGAAGAAGGAGATCCTGGTGACCTCCGGCGGGAAGAGCGTCTCCCCCGCCATGCTGGAGGAGCGCGTGCGGGCGCACCCGCTGGTCGCGCAGTGCATCGTCGTCGGCAACGACAGGCCGTACGTCGCGGCGCTGGTCACCCTCGACACGGACGCCGTCTCGCACTGGCTGACGATGCGGGACAAGCCCGCGCTCCAGCCCGCCGAACTGGTGCGGGACGCCGATCTGGAGACCGAGATCCGCCGCTCCGTGGTGGCCGCCAACACCCAGGTCTCGCAGGCGGAATCGATCCGCACCTTCCGCATCCTCGCCGCCCAGTTCACCGAGGAACAGGGCCTGCTCACGCCCTCGCTGAAGCTGAAGCGGAAGGCGATCGAGAACGCGTACGCGGTCGAGATCGAGGCCCTGTACCACAACTGAGCCGGACCGGACTCCTCCGGGAAACCCCCTCCCACCTCGCAAAACCTTGGTAAACGAGCCGAACCGGCGGGCGCGGCCGGGAATCACGCCCGGGTTGTCATCGTTGACCGTGAGGACATCCGGAATCGACATGTACGTGAGGACCATCCCCTCGTGAGCAACGTTCCCACCATCACCCTCAACAACGGCACCGTCATGCCGCAGCTCGGCTTCGGCGTCTGGCAGGTTCCGGACGACGAGGCGACGAGCGCCGTGTCCGCCGCGCTCGCGGCCGGCTACCGCAGCATCGACACGGCCGCCGTGTACGAGAACGAGAAGGGCACCGGACGCGCCCTCGCCGAGTCCGGCCTCGCCCGTGACGACCTGTTCGTCACCACCAAGCTGTGGAACAGCGAGCAGGGCTACGACTCGACGCTCCGCGCCTTCGACGCCTCCCTGGAGCGCCTGGGCCTCGACCACGTCGACCTGTACCTGATCCACTGGCCGCTGCCGGAGATCGACAAGTACCTCGACACCTGGAAGGCGTTCGAGAAGATCTACGCGGACGGCCGCGCCAAGGCCATCGGCGTCTCCAACTTCCAGCCCGCGCACCTGCGCCGCCTGCTGGAGCACGCCGAGGTCATCCCGGCGCTCAACCAGATCGAACTGCACCCGAACCTCCAGCAGGCCGAACTGCGGGCGCTGCACGCCGAGCACGGCATCGCGACCGAGGCCTGGTCGCCGCTGGGCCAGGGCAAGGATCTGCTCCAGGACCCGAAGCTGGCCGCGCTGGCCGAGAAGCACGGCAAGTCCGCCGCGCAGATCGTGCTGCGCTGGCACCTCCAGACCGGCAACGTCGTGATCCCCAAGTCCGTGACCCCGTCGCGGATCAAGGAGAACATCGACGTGTTCGACTTCGCGCTCGACGACGCCGACATGGAGGCCGTGGCCGCGCTCAACACGGACACCCGCCTGGGCCCGGACCCGGACACCATGAACTGGCTCGGCTGAGCCACCCGTTCACGCGGACGCCGTCGCCCCGTCCCGGGGCGGCGGCGTTCGTCGTACGCGGCCCGGGGTGAGGACTGCCCCACCCCGGGTCCACCGGCTGGCCGGGCTGCGGCGCGTGGGCGCGCGCGGAAGCATCGGGGCGAGCAACTCACCCGCGCCGACGAGGAGATGAGCACCGTGCCGCAGCCGCGAACGAGCACTCCCCCGCCGGTGCGCCGCGCGTTCGTCCTGTGGGTGACGGCGGTGGCGGCGGGGGTGTTCGAGACGGCGCTCGCCGTGGTACGGGGAAGCGCCGACGCTCCCGGGGTCGCCGTCCGCGTGCTGGTCTTCGCCGTCGCGCTGTGGGTCGCCGGGCGGATGCGGGCCGGACGGAACTGGGCCCGCCTCGCGCTGGCCCTCGGCCTCGGCGTCCTCGGCACCGCGTCGATGGTCGCCGAGCCGCTGCGCGCCGTCCTCACGGGCGCCGCCCCCGCCGCCGCACTCTCCGGGACCGACGGCCTGCTGTTCGGCGCGAGCCGCACCCTGCACGTCGCCGCCGTGCTCACCGCCGTGTGGCTGATGTTCCGGCCCGCGGCCCGCGCGTACTTCCGGGCCTGAACACCCCTCCGGGCAGGGCACTTTGACGCCTACGTCACCACCTCCGCCCACACCGTCTTGCCCGGGCCCGCCGTGCGCGGCACGGTGCCCCCGTCGCGGGCGAGGGCGGCGACGAGGAGCAGACCGCGTCCGCCCTCGCCCCCGGGAGCGGGGCCCGGCCGGGGCCAGCGGTCGCCGCGGGTGTCGGTGACCTCGACGCGCAGGACGGGCACCTCCTCCGCCGACTCCGTGAGCGCGAGGTGGAAGTCGCGGCCCGGCACGTGGCCGTGCCGCACCGCGTTCGCCGCCAGCTCGGCGGTGACCGCGGTGACCGTCTCGTGGACGGCCGAGGCGTACGGGTGGCCCCAGGAGTCCAGCCGATGCGCGACCAGACGCCGGGCCAGGCGCGCGCCGCGCGGGGTGGAGGTGAACCGCATGGCGAACAGGCGGGCGGGGCCCGGCTGTTGCGCGGGTGGCTGAGGTGTACGGGTTCTCGGGTTCATGGGTCGACTGTCAGTCCTCCCGCGTACCGTCGGCCAGAACCGACGGGCCCACCGGCGGCAGCTGTACGCGAGGCGGCCGCGGCTGTACGCGAGGCGGCCCGTGACCAGCGTGCGCGTCCCGCGGGTTGAGCAGGGGCGGAGGTGACCGGATGGACGAACCGGAGCGGTACGGGGACGAGGAGACGGACGCCGGAGCGGCGCCGGAACCGGAGGTCGGCGGGGGCTTCCTCGTCGTCTTCGGCAGACAGCTGAAGGCCTTGCGTCTGCGCGCGGGCCTGGGACGGGCGGAGTTCGGCGCCCTGGTGGGCTACTCGTCCGCCAGCATCGCCGCCTTCGAACAGGGCAAACGCATCCCGCTGCCGAGATTCATCGACCAGTCGGATGAAGTCCTGGACGCGGGCGGGGCGTTGAGCGCCGCGAAGGACGAGGTGGGACGGGCACGGTATCCGGCGTTCTTCCAAGATGCGGCGAAGCTGGAAGCGGAGGCTGTCGAGCTGCATGTGTACGCGAACCAGGCGGTGCCGGGGCTGTTGCAGACGCCGGAGTACGCGCAGGCCGTGTTCGGCATGTGGCGCCCGTTGTTGAGCAACACCGTGATCGAGCAGCGCGTTGCCGCCCGCGTGGCCCGGCAGCAGATATTCGAGCGCTCTCCCATGCCGACCATCAGTTTCGTGGTCGAGGAGGTCGTCATGCGGCGCCCGATCGGCGGGCACGGAGTCTGGCGTGGCCAACTTGAACAGGTACTCCTCTGCGGCCACCGCAGGAACGTGGAGATTCAGGTCATGCCGACCGAGCGGACTGAACACGCCGCTATGGCAGGACCGTTCACCTTGATCGAGACAATCCGGGGACAGAGGATCGCTTACGCGGAGACGCAAGGAAACAGCCGCCTCTACAGCGAGCGGAGACACGTTCGCGAACTGGAGGAGCAGTACGGCATCCTGCGGGCACAGGCGCTGACCCCGACGGAGTCGCTGGACTTCGTAGAGAAGTTGCTGGGAGAGAGATGAACCGCATAGACAACATCGATACGCAGGCCATGAAGTGGTTCAAGAGCAGCCACAGCGCAGGCAACGGCGGCGAATGCGTCGAGGTCGCCATGGCCTGGCGCAAGAGCAGTCACAGCGCAGGCAACGGCGGCGAGTGCGTCGAGATCGCCGCCTGCCCCGGCGTCCTGCACGTACGCGACTCGAAGGTGACCGGCGGCCCCGTGCTGGACGTAGCACCCGGCGCCTGGGCCGAGTTCGTCGCGTACGCCGCACGGCGGCCGGGGGATCTGTGAACGAAGGCGGGGTGACAACGCGGGCTGCCGGGTTGCGGTGGTTCACGAGCAGCTACAGCACAGGCCAGGGCGGCGAATGCGTCGAGGTCGCCATGACCTGGCGCAAGAGCAGTCACAGCAGTGGTGAAGGCGGCGAGTGCGTCGAGGTCGCCGCCTGTCCCGGCGTCCTGCACGTGCGCGACTCGAAGGTGGCCGGTAGCCCGGTGCTCGACATCGGGCCCGGCGCCTGGGCGGAGTTCATCGTGTTCGCCGGGCGGCGCCGGGGGTGAGGGAGGGGCACGCGGTCCGTGCGGGTACGGGCCGCGTGCCGCCAGCCCGTCGGGGCGGGGCGCTCAGCGGGCGCCGTGGCCGGGGGCGATGTCCTCGATGCGGCGGGCGAGGCCGGTGTCGAGGGCGGTGACCCGGCCGCCGATGCTGTGGGTGTTCACCGAGACGGTCAGCTTGTTGTAGCCCAGCTCCAGGTCGCTGTGGTGGCCCAACTCCTCCTGGATCGCGGCCACATGGATGACCATGGCGGCGGCGGGAAGATGTCCGCCGAAGGAGTAGGTGCGGGCGATGCGGTCGCCCTCCAGCGTCCATCCGGGCAGTCCGGCGAGCGCGTCCTGAAGCTCCTGGTCGGTCAGTGGCTCGGGCGGCATGACGGTCCTCGCTTCCTGTCGGGGCTGTCCAGCCTAGGGCGTACGGGGCGGTTGCGTCCGGTGCGTCCGGTGCGCCCGGAGGGTCCGTCACGCCCCCGCCTCCGGGGTTCTTCTACAGTGCTGTAGATTCGCTGGTCCGGGCACACTCGATCCACCGGGAGGGAAGCAATGGGAGTCTCGCTGGCCAAGGGCGGAAACGTCTCGCTGTCGAAGGAGGCCCCCGGCCTCACGGCCGTCACGGTCGGCCTCGGCTGGGACGTCCGTACCACCACGGGCGCCGACTACGACCTGGACGCCTCGGCCCTGCTCTGCGGCCAGGGCGGCAAGGTCGTCTCCGACCAGCACTTCGTGTTCTACAACAACCTGACCAGCCCGGACGGCTCGGTCCAGCACACCGGCGACAACCTCACCGGTGAGGGCGAGGGCGACGACGAGTCCGTCGACGTGGACCTCGCGAAGGTGCCCGGCGAGGTCGAGAAGATCGTCTTCCCGGTCTCCATCCACGACGCCGAGCAGCGCGGCCAGAGCTTCGGCCAGGTCCGCAACGCCTTCATCCGCGTGGTCAACCAGGCCGACGGCCGCGAGCTGGCCCGCTACGACCTCACCGAGGACGCCTCCACCGAGACCGCGATGGTCTTCGGCGAGCTGTACCGGCACGGCGGCGAGTGGAAGTTCCGCGCGGTCGGCCAGGGCTACGCCTCCGGACTGGCCGGAATCGCCCAGGACTTCGGCGTCAACGTCTGACGGACGTCCGCCCCACGGGCACCCCGCGCACGCCGCGCGGGGTGCCCGTACGCGTGCCGTGGGGCGGGCGGGTCGGCAGGATGAGCGGTGAGCACGTCGGCGCCGCGCGCGGCCTCCCACCCGGGCGGCAGGCGCCGGGAGCCGGAGAGGAGCGAGACCGCACATGCCGGAACCGGACTCCGCACGTCCGCGGGGCACGTCACCGCTGACCCTGCACATCGGCCGCGAGGAGCTCACCGTCCGGGAGCGTTACGAGGCCGCGAGCATCGTCAACGACATCCTGATCGCCCTGTGGTTCCTCGCGGGCAGCATCATGTTCTTCTCCGACGCCTGGATGACGGCCGGGACCTGGTGCTTCGTCTTCGGCAGCGTCGAGCTGCTGGTCCGGCCCGCGATCCGGCTCTCCCGCCAGGTGCATCTGCGCCGCCTGCACGGGCCGGGGCCCGGCCTGCACGGGTCGCCGCTGGACTACTGAGGGTCCCTGCGCGGGGTGCGGGCGGCTTTCGCCGGATGCGGGGCTGCGGGCTGTCGGTACGTCGCCGCCTGCCGCCGCCGTCGTGGCTGTTCGCGCAGTTCCCCGCGCCCCCTGATCGCGGGCTCACCCCGCTTGGGAGGTCTGCGCCTCAGGCGCAGGGCCGGCAAGCGCAGGCCCGCCACGGCACGGGGTGCGTTACGCCGTCACCGGGCCACCCGGGCGCCGCGGGCTGAGCGCGCAGTTCCCCGCGCCCCTTATAGGGCGCCGTTCCCCGCGCCCCTTGCGGCGCGGTCGCGGCGGGCGGCTATGCCGACGTAGACGAGGACGCCGGCGAAGAGGAACAGGACGCCCTGGTAGACCGCCTCGTAGCCGGCGCCGGCGACGAGCCAGAGGGAGAAGCCGAAGGCGGCGACGGCCAGCACGCCGTCCCTGGCCAGCCGGCCCGCGCTGACCTTGTCGCGGCGGCCCGAGGCCAGGAAGTACAGCTGCGCGGCGGTGGCCAGCAGGTACGGGACGGTCGCGGTGAACGTCGTGACCAGGACCAGGCTGTTGAACGCGCCGCTCGCGCCGCCGGTGAAGTTGGCGATCGTCAGCAGCGAGGCGAGCACCGCGGCGACCAGCACGCCGACCGTCGGCACCCCGCGCCGCTTGCGCGCGAAGATCTTCGGGAAGAGGCCGTCCTGCGCCGCCGCGTACGGGGCCTGGGCGCTCAGCAGCGTCCAGCCGTTCAGCGCACCGGCCATGGAGACCACGGCGGCGAGGGCGATGGCGGTGCCGCCCCAGGAGCCGCCGAACATCGCGTTGACGGCGTCGGAGAACGGGGCGGTGGAGTCGACGAGCTTGTCGTGCGAGACGAGCCCGAACACCGAGACCGTGCCGAGCAGATAGACCGCGGCGGCGCCGAGCGTGCCCAGGACGCTGGCCCGTCCGACGTTCCGCCGCGGGTCGCGGACCTCGCCCGCGCTCATCGAGGCGGACTCGACGCCGAGGTAGCTGAAGAGCAGGATCGCGGCCGCGGCCGAGAGGCTGCCGAGCGGGCTCTCGCCGCCCGCGTGGAAGGGGCCCAGGTTGTCCGCGTCGAAGAAGAACAGACCGCCGACCGCGACGAGGGCCAGCGGCAGGAACTTCAGCACCGTGGCCACCACCTGCACGGCGCCCATGAAGCGGGTGCCGGCGAGGTTGGAGAGCGCCGTCAGCCAGATCAGCGCGAGCGCCGCGAGGATCTGCTGCGTCGTCGAGTGGAACGGCAGCAGCACCCCGAGGTAGCCGACGGCGGCCACGGCGAGCGCCGCGTTGCTGACCCAGGAGGTGATCCAGTACGTCCAGGCGCTGAGGAACCCGGCGAAGTCGCCGAACGCCTCGCGGGCGTAGACGTAGGGGCCGCCGGTGCGGGGGTTGTGCCGCGCGAGCCGGCCGAACACCAGGGCCAGGCAGACCGCGCCGAGGCTGAGCACCACGAACGCGACCAGGCTGATCGTCCCGTACGGCGCGACCGAGGCGGGGAGCATGAAGATGCCGCCGCCGATGATGTTGCCCATGACCAGCGTCGTCGCGACGGGAAGGCCGAAGCGGCGCCGGGCCGGTGAGCCTTCGCCGCCGGCGGCCCGCGCGCCCTCGGGCGCGGTGGCGTCCCCGGCGGGGCCGTCGCCCAGGGGCGTGGCCTCGGGGGGTGCGGGAGGAGCGGAACTGGACATCGGCGTCGGGCCTTTCATGACGCGGGGACGGCGGCTGCCACCGAGTGGCGTCCGCCGTGCGACGGCCGGGCGGACCACCGTGGAGCGGCCACGGTGGGACGTCCGCCGGGAGCGGGGAGGGGTGCGGGAGCGCCGCGGGTTCCCGGTGGCGGTGACGCGACCGCGCAGGTCACGTGGGGCTCGGCCCCGGGAACAGCGCCTATGTTCGGATACCGGTCAGGCTCCGCAAAATCGCCGTTCTTTCTTCGCGGGGGCACCCTCGGCCGTGAAAAAGATCCGCCCGGAGCCCCTCGCGACAGCGTTTCGTCCGACGCCCCGCGCGCACCGCACGCGCGGACGCGTACGCATAACGAACACGCGGTGGGTCAGCGGGCGCGCCGGGCCGGTTCGCGGGAGGCGGGGAACGGCTCGGCGTCCGGCTCGGGCGGGGTGAACCAGCCCTCGGCCGACTCCTCCAGCCAGCGGCGCAGGACCAGGTGCAGCCGCTCGGCGCCCACGATCGGCCCGCCGGGCGGCGAGAACACCCGCGGCCACAGCAGGAACGCGTCGGACTGCTCGCCGCCGAGGCCGCCGTGCGAGCCGACCTGCTCCTCGAAGGCGTGCACCTCACCGGTCTCCGGATCGCAGCGCGAATTGACCATGATGTCGGGAACGTTGGCGAACCCGGAGGTGCGGAGCACCGCCTCGGCGGCTCCCGGACCGAACGGCGCCAGCGGGTCCTCCCCGATGGTCTCGCCCGTACGCAGCCGGTGTTCGCCGCCCGCCGGGCCGAGCACGACGGGCCCGTGCCGTTCGCTCTCGACCAGCAGGAAGCCCACCCCGGGATGCCCGGCGAGCGCGGGGAGCAGCGCGGGGTGGCGGGCGTCGAGCTGTTCGCGGGTCATCCGGCCCGGCACGTCGGGGAAGGAGATCAGGCCCAGGTTTCCCGAGCCGAGCACCACAGGACCGGCGCCGCGCGACGGCCGTCGCGGGACCTCCGCGTCGCCGTTCTCCGGCCGGTGCAGCGCGGCGCGGGCCGCGGTGCGCGCCTCGGAACCGCTGCGGGTGCGCCCGGCCCTGCGCGGCACGGGCAGGCCGCAGCCCGCGCGGACCAGCTCCTCCAGGCTCAGCCCGTACGCCCGCTGGAAGGTCTCGCCCCGGCTCTGCCCGTGGTCGGAGAGCAGCACCAGGTGGTACGGGCGCGGGGCGCGTTCGGCGACGTCGGCGATCAGCGCGACCGCGCGGTCCAGGCGGCGCAGCACCTGGCGGGTGTCGCGTCCGCGCGGCCCGGAGTGGTGCGCGACCTCGTCGTAGGACACCAGGTCGGCGTAGACGGCGGGGCGGCCGGTGAGCAGGTCGCCGAGGACGGCGGCGACGACCACGTCCCGCTCGACGACCGTGGCGAAGGCCCGCACGAAGGGGTAGAGCCCCGCCCTGGACACCCGCGGGCGGTCGCCGCGGAAGCGGGCCCGCAGCGACTGGACGGTCTCCCGGACCACCTCGGCGACGAAGGAGACGGCGGTGCGGGTGGCGTTGGCCGGATCGGAGAAGTACGCGAAGTACCCGGCGCGGGAGCGGGTGTCCCGGCCCCGCCGCGCGGCGACCGACAGGACCAGCGCGACCTGCGAGGCGCCGCCGGTGAAGAGGTTGCCCCGGCTGGCGCCGCCGTCGGCGAGCAGCCCGCGGCGCCCGGCGCGGGCCGCGCGGGCGGTGGCGCGGCGCTGGAGTTCACCGGCACTGGAGGGCCGGTTGCTGACGACGACCTCGCCGGTGTCCTTCTCGTACCAGCGGAAGGCGGGCACGTCCGCGTTGCTGCCGTGCAGGATGCCGAGCTGGCTGGCGCCGGTCTGGCTGGACCAGTCGGTGCGCCAGCGGGCCAGCCGGTGGCTCTCGCGCCGGAGCGCCGCGACGGCGGGCATCAGCGGGCCCGTGCCGTCCTGGTCGGTGACCGCCTCGCGCAGCACCTCGTGCCCGAGCCCGTCGAGCTGGAGGAAGACGATGCCGGGGGTCTGCGGGACCTCGTCCCCGCCCGCGCGGCGGCGGTCGCGGCCCGCGAGGCGGGCGAGGCGGCGGCGGTAGGCGCTGTCGTCCCGTACGGCGAGGAAGGTGCTGGTCGCCGAGGAGACCGCGGACATGGCGGCCGCGACGAGGACGGCGTTCTCCGGGCGCAGCGAGCCCCGCCCGTACGGGGCGAGGGTGAAGGCGATCCACAGCAGCGAGCCGTTGAGGAAGAACACCAGCAGGCCGGGGACGAACGCGGGGACCAGCAGCAGCGCCCGCACCAGCACCGGCCAGACCACGGCGCTGAGCAGCGCGAAGGCGCCCGCGCCGACGGCGGCCGTGGCGCCGATCCGGGTGGCGCTGTCGCCGTCCTCGGACTGGAGCCGGAAGTCGGGCAGGAGGCCGGCGAGGAGCAGCATGGTGAGCGTGGCCGTCGTCCAGACGGCGACGACCCGCAGCGCGGCAGCGCCGAGGTTCCGCCACGCCGGAGGCCGAAACCGCAGTCGCACCCACCGCCTCCTCGCGTCCGTCACCGGGGCCCTGACACCCCGGACAACAACGGTCATTGTCCACTTTTTCATGCGACCGGGGGCGCGGTTCCACCGGCCGGCGCACGCCCGGCGGCCGCCGCCGGCTCGTAGGCTCGGCAGTCCGGGCAGGCACACGACGCAGGAGGACCCCGTGACGGTGGAGGTGACGTGGTGGGGGCACGCCACCACAACCCTGCGGGACGCGGGCGTGACGGTGCTGACCGATCCGCTGCTGGTGCGCAGGACAGCCCATCTGCGCCGCCGCCGTGGCGCGCTGCCGCCCGCCTCGGCCACGGTGGCGGACGTGGTGCTCGTCTCCCATCTGCACGCCGACCATCTGCACACCGGCTCGCTGTCCCGGCTCGCCCCCGGCACCCGCGTCGTCGTCCCCGGCGGCGCCCCGCGCGCGGTGCCGGCGCTGCGGCGGCTCGGCCGGCTGCTGGACGTCACCGAGATCGCGCCCGGCGAGGAGCTGACCGTCGCAGGACCGGACGGCGCCTCGGTACGGGTACGCGCGGTGCCCGCCGCGCACGACGGGCGACGGCTGCCGGTCGGCCCGCACCGGACGGCGGCGCTCGGCTACGTCGTCGAGGGCACGGCCCGCACCTACTTCGCCGGGGACACCGGCCTCTTCCCCGGGCTCGCCGCGGCCGTCGGCCCCGTCGACGTGGCGCTGCTGCCGGTCGGCGGCTGGGGCCCGTACCTCGGCGACGGGCACCTGGACGCGGCGGGCGCCGCACAGGCCCTGGCCCGGCTCGGGCCGCGCAGCGCGGTGCCGGTGCACTACGGGACGTACTGGCCGATCGGGATGGACGCGGTGCGGCCGCACGAATTCCACGCGCCCGGCGACGAGTTCGTCCGGCTCGCCGCGAAGGCCGCGCCCGGGGTCGCCGTGCACCGGCTGGACCACGGCGAGAGCGTGCGGCTGGAGGGGCGCGGGTGAGCGCCGGTCCGGTGGCGGTGGACGGGCTGAGCCGCGCGGTCGGGGCCGCGCTGGAGGCGGGCGGCGGCGCGGTGCCGCCCGAGTCGGCCCAGCAGGCCGTCACCTACCCCTCGCTGTTCCTGCTCGTGGTGCTCGGCGCGCTGGTGCCGGTGGTGCCGACGGGCGCGCTGGTCAGCGGCGCGGCCGTGGTCGCGCTGCACCAGACCGGGCCCGCCGTGCCGCTGGCCGGGGTGCTGGGGGTGGCGGCGCTCGGGGCCTTCACCGGTGACATGGCGCTGTACTGGCTCGGGCAGCGGGGCGTGCGCTCGCGGAACGGTTCGCGCTGGCTGGAGCGGCTGCGGGAGCGTGCGGCGCCGGAACGGCTGGCGCAGGCGCGGGTACGGCTGCGGGATCACGGCATCACGGTGCTGGTGCTGTCGCGGCTGCTGCCCGCCGGGCGCATCCCGGTGATGCTGGCCTGTCTGCTGGCGCGGGTGCGGATGCGGGACTTCGCCCGCGGGAACGCGCCCGCGTGCCTGGCCTGGGCCGTGACGTACGCGCTGATCGGCATCCTCGGCGGCTCCCTGTTCCCGCAGCCGTGGGAGGGCGTGGCGGCGGCGGTCGGCCTGACGCTGCTGGTCGGGGCGGGGCCGGCGGTTTGGCGCCGGTTCCGCTGAGGGCGGGGGCGCCTTCGCTTCTCGGGGTACGGGGCTGTGTGGCCCGGTGCCGGTACGTCGTGGTGATTCGCGCAGTTCCCCGCGCCCCTTTTTTGCGCCGTTCCCCGCGCCCCTTGTCGCGGGCCCGCCCCGCTTGGGAGAACTGCGCCTTAGGCGCAGGGCTGGCAAGCGCAGCGCCTCAGCCCCGGCGCGGGGTGCTCCATGCCGTCGCCGGGCCACCCCGCCGTCGTGGCCGTTCGCGCCGTTCCCCGCGCCCCTGACGGGGCGATCCCGCGTCCCCTATGGGGCAGGCGGGGACGTGAGGGCGGTCAGGGTTCCGCGGACCGATTCGAGCGCTCGGGTCACGGTGGGGTCCTGGAGGGGGTCGGACGGAACCGCGGCCCGGGGGGTGAGGACGTCGGTGGAGAGGGAGACGCGGAGTTCGCGGGGATCGTCGCCGAGGCGGTGGCCGCCGAGCGCGTACGGGCCCAGGCGGCGCACCAGTTCGGCCTCCAGCGCCGCCGCGTCGGCGATGCCCCGCGCCGCGAGGAGCGGCCGGGACGCCTCCAGGTCCGCGTACACGTACCGGCCCAGGTGCGGCAGCCGGCAGACCGCGTCGGCCTCGGTGAACGCGCGGTGCAGCGCCCGCGCGAGCTGTCCCCGCGCCCGTGCCCCGGCCGCGCGCCGCTCCCGCGCGCCCGGCGGCTCCGCGAGCGCCTCGGCCGCGGCGCGGGCGACGGGGTCGGAGAGTTCGGTGTGCAGGGTGTCGAGCACCTCCCGTACGGCGGCGGCGAGTTCGCGCCCGTGCGGGGTGGCGGGGAAGCGGGCCATGCCCGCGTACAGCCCGGCGGGCAGCAGCGCGGCGCCGAGGCCGCTCAGGACGACGACCGCGTCCGGGTGCGGACCGCCCCACAGCATCTCGGCGGGGCTGACGACGACGGTGTCGTGCGGGTCGAAGGAGGTGTCGCGCAGGCTCTCGTCGCTGACGATCAGCAGGCCCTCGTCGACCGCCACCTCGCACACCTCGTGCAGCAGCTCGGGCGGTACGGCCGTACCGGTGGGCTCGTCGGCGACGGACAGCACCAGCACCCGCGGCGTCTCGCCCTCGGCCCGCGCCCGGCGGAGGGTCTCCAGCAGCGCGAACGGGTCGGGCACGCCGCCGCTTTCGGCGGGGACGGGCACCGTCCGCAGGGTCCGCCCGAGCAGCCGGGCCTGCGCGCCGTGCCAGGCCGCGCCGGGCCGGGGCAGCAGCACTCCCCCGCCCCCGGCGGCACCGTCCTCGCCGGTCGCCGCGAGCAGCGCGAGGAGCAGCAGCGGTGCGCCGGAGGCGAGGACGACCTGCTCGTCGGCGGTGCGCATGCCGCGCCGGTGCCAGTACCCGCAGGCGGCGCGCACGGCGGCGGCGCGGGGGGCGTCCGGGGCGCCGTCGTCGAGGGCGTCCGGCGCGTGCGGCGGTTCCGACCGGTCTGGCTGCATGGGGCCCACCTTCGCAGAAGGGCATGCCGCTGTCCTGCGATGACACCGGCGCCGGACCGGCTCCGGGTCAGCGGGCGAGCAGCCCCTCCAGGCCCTCGGTGCGGGCCAGGGCCTCCAGTTCGTCGAGGGCCGCGCGGGCGGCGGAGGCGGCGGCGGGGTCGGTCTCGGCCAGGCCGCTCGCGGCGAACTCGTCCTCGTCCAGGCGCAGTACGAGCGCGCGGTCGGCGGAGACCCACAGGTCGAGGTCCAGGTCGGCGACGGCGAGGCCGTCGGGGGTCTCGCGTGCGGGGCGGGTCATGTCGCAGTACCAGCCCTTGAGGGTGCCGTCGGGGGCGTGCACCTCCTTGACCGAGAACCATCGGTCCCGCCAGTAGTGTTCGGTGAACACGTCGCCGCGTTCGAAGCGGAACGCGCCGAAGTCCGAGACGGGCGGTCCGGCCCAGGGGGCGGTGACCACGGCGTGCGTGCCGTCGTCCCGGACGACGGTTGCCGGGTAACGCACGTCGGGGCGCGGCGCCTTGAGCAGCGTGACGGTGATCTCCGTGCCGGGGGTGAGGCCGTTCGGTGCAGCGGTCATGGGGGCAGCCTGCCGAAGCGCGGCCCCGTCCGCACACGGTTTTCCGTACGCCGGGCACCCGGCGGAACCGAGAGGAGCAGGCCCTGAACAGCGAAGGCGGCAGGAGCGCGAGGGAGCGGGTCGGGCGGGTGCTCGGCGGCGCGGTGCGGCGGTGGGGCGGCGGGCCGCGGCCCGTGGAGCCGGCCGCGGGTCCGGCCGGGCTGGACGCGGCGGTCTTCGGGCTGGTCGCGGAGCGGCACTGGCCCGGCGCGGAACGGGTGCTGCCGGCGCTCAGCCGCAGCGCGGACAAGGCCCGGCTGTGGACCGTCGTCGGCGCCGCGATGGCGGCGGCCCGCACCCCGCGCGGGCGCCGGGCCGCCGTACGGGGCCTGGCCTCGCTGGCGGTGGCCTCGGCCGCGGTGAACACCCTCGGGAAGCGGTCGGTGCGCAGGCCGCGCCCGGTGCTGGACGACGTGCCCCTCATCCGGCAGCTGCGGCGGCAGCCGGTGACCACCTCGTTCCCCTCCGGGCACGCGGCCTCGGCGGCGGCCTTCGCGACGGGCGTCGCGCTGGAGTCGCCGCGCTGGGGCGCGGTGGTGGCGCCGCTGGCCGCCTCCGTGGCGTTCTCCCGGGTGTACACGGGCGTGCACTACCCGAGCGACGTGCTGGCCGGCGCTGCGCTCGGCGCCGGGGCCGCGCTGGCGGTGCGCGGGCTGGTGCCGACGCGCGACCAACTCCCCTCCCCGGCCCGCCCGTTGGCGCACGCGCCCGCGCTGCCCGAGGGCGAGGGGCTGGTCCTCGTCGCGAACGTCTCCTCGGGCTCGCGCATCGAGTCCCCGGCGACGGCGGCCGGCGGGGCGAGCGAGGTGACCGAGCCGGGTCCGCTGCGGCTGCTGCGCGAGCTGCTGCCGAAGGCCGAGGTGGTCACCTGCGATCCGCGCGCGGGCGGGCTCACCGGGGCGTTGGAATCGGCCGCCCGGCGGGCCGCCGAACGGGGCGGCGCGCTCGGCGTGTACGGCGGCGACGGCACGCTGAACGCGGCGGCGGCCGTGGCGGCCCGCACGGGTGTGCCGATGGCGGTCGCGCCGGGCGGTACGCACAACCACTTCGCGCTCGACCTCGGCATCGAGGCCGTCGGGGACATGTGCCGCGCGGTGGAGGCGGGGCACGCCGTCGGCGTCGACCTGGGGCGTTTCACGCCGCGCTCCGGGGCGGACGGGGCCCGGACCGGCTACTTCCTCAACACCTTCAGCCTGGGCGCCTACCCCGATCTGGTGCGGGTCCGTGAGCGGTGGGCGCACCGGATCGGGGCCTGGCCCGCCGGGGTGCTCGCCGCGCTGCACGTGCTGCGCACCAGTGGCCCGGTGGAGGCCGGGCTGGGCGGGAGCAGCCGTCCGCTGTGGCTGCTGTTCGCGGGGAACTGCAGCTACCGGGTGGGGCTCGCGCCGGTGCGGCGGAACGATCTGGCGGACGGGCGGCTGGACGTCCGGGTGGTCAGGGCGGGGCGGTGGGCCCGGGCCCGGCTGCTGGTCGCGGCGGTGACCAGCGCCGTCGACCGGTCGCCGCTGCACAGCACCCGGTCGCTGCGCCGCCTGGTGATCGACGGGATACCGCCGGGGACGCACCTGGCGTACGACGGCGAGGTGGCGGAGGCTCCGGAGAGCCTGCTGCTGGACAAGGTGCACGAGGCGCTGGCCGTCTACCGGCCGCGCGCGGACTGACCAACCGGCCGCACAGAACGGCGAGTCCGCATCCCGAGACATATTTGCTCAGTATGCGGACGCCGGGCGTACGCTCCCGGCATGCCGGAAGACACAGGAAGCAGCTCCGCGCAGGAGACCGCCGTCTACACGCACGGGCACCACCCCTCGGTGCTGCGCTCGCACACCTGGCGCACCGCAGCCAACTCGGCCGGGTACCTGCTCGGTTCGCTCCGCCCCGGCGACCGCGTCCTGGCGCAGGCGCGCGCCCTCGCCGCCGAACGCGGCCTGCGCAACACGGAGTTCGCCACCGCGGACGTGCACGCGCTCGCGTACCCCGACGACAGCTTCACCGTCGTCCACGCCCACCAGACGCTCCAGCACGTGGGCGATCCGGTGGCCGCGCTGCGCGAGATGCGGCGGGTGTGCGCGCCGGGCGGCACCGTCGCCGTCCGGGACGGCGACTACGGCGGCATGTGTCCTGTGACTTCGAAGGCTGCGGATTGAAGCGACACTCTGCGGAGGATCTTGCGGGTTGAAGTCGTACCTTGCGGTGAGGGTGGGGTTGGCGAGCGTGGTCGGCGTTAGAGGTGCTGCCGGGTGGTTCTGCGGGCCCCTCGCCCCGCTGATCGCCTCGCCCTACTGGCGACGGCTGGCCGGAGGCACCGAAGCCGAGCAGGCCCGGTTCCTCACGGAGGTCGCAGGCCGCGTCACCTACCCCTACAACCCGCCCGACCGCAGCGGCGACGCCATCGCCCACTGGGCCCTCGCCGACTCCTGGCGCCCACCCAGCCGACCCCTGACCACTTGCACACCCGGCCGCGTCCGCGGCACCCTCCCCGCCCTCGCCGCCAACCGCCTCGCCCGGCACGACAAGAGCGCGGCGTGGTTCAGCCGGCTCCGCCGGAACCAGGGCCGAACCCTCCTCTTCCACGGCCACCTCAAGCCGGTCCTCCCCCGAGACCGCGACCCTCAGTACGTGAAGTGGGAGGGCACCTGTGTGGTAGGTGCTGGCGCCCGCGCCGGAGCGCGAGCCGAGTCTGGCCCGGCAGCGCGAGCAGGGGGCGCTCGACATCGTCCGCGGCGCTCGGGGAAGCCCCTCTGGAGCCGTCATGCCTCGGATGCTGTTTTGCAGCGGAAGCCTAGGACGTCGTATCGTCGATGGGTTCCTGCGCCGAGGTACCGGTGGCAGCGACCGGACTCCCTGATTCTTCTGTATCGCTCTTGAGGTGGCGACCTATTAACCAGGCCATGTAGTCGTCCGCGTTCCCCGCGTGCTGTTGTGTCGCACGTGTCCGGGGGCGGACGTCGCGCTGGCCTGAGTTGCGTCACCCTCCCTCGCAGTTTTCTCGCCCGGGTGCAGCTCTGCCGTCTGCCCCGGGATTTCGTGTTTTCCGGTCCCGGTGCGGCTGCCGGCAGGGCTCCCCTCCCCTTTGGATCAGGAGTTCCCGTCTTGTCTTCCTCCGCGCTCGACAACGAGCCGCAGCACACCACCCAGACCCCAACCCACCCAGCACCTGGCCTGTCGAAGATGGGCCTGGCGGCCTGGATCGCCTTGCTGGTGCTGCTGGGCGCCGAGCTGATGGACATGATCGACCAGTCGGTCGTCCTGACCGCTCTGCCCGCGATCCAGGAGTCGACCGGCGCTGGACCGGACACGGTGCAGTGGCTGACCACCGGCTACTCACTGCCCATCGCCCTCGGGCTGATCACCAGCGGACGCCTCGGCGACCTCTACGGCCGGCGCAGGCTCCTCCTGATCGGCACCGTCGTGTTCACCACGGCCTCGCTGCTGTGCGGCCTTGCTGCCGGACCGGGCATGCTGATCGGCGCCCGCGGGCTCCAGGGCCTGGGAGCGGCCGTGATGATCCCGCAGATCTTGGCCACACTCCATGTCACCTTCGAGGGCCAGAATCGCAGCAAAGTCTTCGGCCTGTACGGGGCCGTCATGTCGCTGGCCAATGTTCTCGGCCCGGTGATGGGCGGTCTGCTGACCGAGGCGGATCTGTTCGGGCTGTCCTGGCGGCCGATCTTCCTGGTCAACGTGCCCGTCGGCCTCGCCGTGATCCTCCTGGGACGCAAGTTCATCCCCGAGTCGACCGCGCGGAAGGCCGACCGCCCTGACCTGACCGGCATGGTGCTGTCCGCACTGGCCATCGTCCTTATCGTCTTCCCGCTCTCCGAGGGGCATCTTCATCACTGGCCGCTTTGGTGCTTCGCCCTGCTCGCCGCGGGCCTCCTCGTCCTCGGTGTCTTCCTGCGCCACCAGAAGCACAAGCAGGGCAACGCGCCGCTCGTAGCCCTTTCCCTCTTCCGGAGCCGGCAGTTCTCCGGCGGCATGGCCGCGCAACTGATGCACGGCCTGCTGTGCGGGCTGTTCTTCATGACCTGGACGCTCTACCTCCAGCGCGGACTAGGCATGAGCCCCTTCCACGCGGCTCTGGCCTTCGTGCTGCTCTCCGTTGGAGAGCTGGGCGGTGCGACGGTCGTAGCAAAGAGCGGCGGGCGCTTCGCCCGCCGCCTGCCGCAGGCCGGAGCCCTCATCACGATCGCTGCGATGGCCGCCTACGGGCTCCAGATCGACGCAGTTCCTGGCCTGACTCTGCTGGCGATGACCGCTCCGGTGGTACTGATCGGTTTCGGCCTCGGCATGGTCGGCGGACCGCTCGCCGACATGTCGCTGGCCAGGGTCCCGCACGAGGACGCCGGATCGGCATCGGGCCTGTTCAACACCGTCATGCACCTGGGCATCGCGCTGGGCACCGCGCTGACCGCCCTGGTGTTCTTCGCCACCACCAACGGCTCACCTGACGCCGCACTCAACCGCGACGCGTTCGTCACCGTGCTGTGGTGGGTCGGCAGCCTCCTCGCTCTGATGTGGGCCCTGATGTTGTGCCTGCCCAAGCACCCGAACAGCCAGACCGAATAGACGAGTTCCCCGGGGCGGCGGTACCCGGCCCGGTGCCGCCGCCTCGTCCTTTCCCTATACACCTCGTGCAACCACGAGGTGGGAGCCTCACGACCACGACCACAGCCCGACCCCGCGGACACCTGCGGGTACGGGAGCGGTGGGGCAGCCGGGCCGAACCGCTGCCCGTCGAAAACGCCAGGCAGGACTTCACAACATCGGCGCACGCCCTGAAGACATACTCTTCGCCGCGCTGGTCACCCCCACCCGGCGGTGCAGCCTGCAACTGCACCGGACACGCATGATCTGGTACCCCACCGTGCCGGGACTGGACGACTGGCTCGGCCTCTACCGCCGCGTCGCCCGCGCCAACGGCGGCGAACCGGACGCCGGACGGCGGCTGCACGCCTGGGCACGGCAGGCGGGCTTCACCGACGTCACCCTGAGCACCAGCTCCTGGCTCTACACCTCGCCCGAGGAGCGGGAGTGGTGGAGCGGCCTGTGGGCGGAGCGCACGGTCGCCTCGGCGTACGCGGACCGGGCCGTCGCCTCCGGGCACGCGACGGCGGCGGACCTGGAGCGGATCGCGGCGGCATGGCGCACCTGGGGGGCGCACCCGGACGCCTGGTTCCTCGCCCCGCACGGAGAGATCCTCTGCCGGGCCTGACGTGCGGCTACGAGCCCAACTAGGCTCCCCCGCATGGACATTCTGGGGACTTCGCTGCGCGTCTGTGTCGACGACCTGGACGCCGCCGTGCCGGTGTACGAGAAGCTGACGGGGGCCGAGGCGGTGCGCTTCGCGCAGGGGCCGGTGCAGGTCGCGGCCGTCGGCCCGTTCTTCCTGCTGAGCGGGCCCGAGGGGCACATGGAGGTGCTGCGGAAGGTGGCGGCGACGCTGGCCGTGGAGAACGTCGACGAGGCGGTGGCCGATCTCCAGGCCGTCGGCGCGGCGGTGCTCGCGGGCCCCTCGCCGACACCGATCGGCCGCAATCTCGTGGCCCGCCATCCGGACGGCTCGGTCTTCGAGTACGTCGACCGCCGCGACGCCCCGGCCTGAGGGAGCAACTCCGGGCCGCCCGGGGGCGGTTGGCCCCGGACGGCCCGGTGCGGTCAGTCCACGGTGAGCACGATCTTGCCGCGGGTGCGGCCCGACTGGTTCAGCCGCCACGCCTCGGCCGCCTCGGCGAGCGGGAGCGCCCGTTCGACGGTGACGGAGAGCTTGCCCGCGTCCGCGAGCCCGGCCAGGGCCGTGAGGTCGGCCGCGTCGGGGCGGACCCACAGGTAGTGGCCGCCGAGTCCGGCCGCTGCCGGGTCGGCGATGGACACCAGGCGGCCGCGGTCCTTCAGCAGGCCGAGGGAGAGCTCGGCCTCGCCCTCACCGTGGAAGTCGAGCGCCGCGTCCACGCCCTCGGGGACCAGCGCGCGGACCCGGTCGGCGAGCCCGTCCCCCTACACGACGGGCTCGGCGCCGAGGCCGCGCAGGAAGTCGTGGTTGCGTTCGCCCGCGGTGCCGATGACGCGGGCGCCGAGCGCCACCGCGATCTGGACGCCGAGCGAGCCGACACCGCCGGCCGCCGCGTGGATGAGGACGGTGTCGCCCTCGCCCACCCCGACGCGCTGCAGCGACTGGTACGCGGTGAGCCCGGCCAGCGGCAGCCCTGCGGCCTCCTCCCAGCCGAGCGCGGCGGGCTTGCGGGCGAGCATCCGGACGCTCGCGGAGACCAGTTCGGCGTAGGCGCCGTGCTGGGCCTGGTCCTTGCGGACGTAGCCGATGACCTCGTCGCCGACGGCGAACTCGCTGACGTCGAAGCCCGTCGACTCGACGACCCCGGCCACGTCCCAGCCGGGGACGAGGGGGAAGTGGGTCTCCATGACCGCGTCCAGATATCCGGCGCCGAGCTTCCAGTCGACGGGGTTGATCCCGGCGGCGCGGACCCGGATGCGGACCTCGCCGGGTGCGGTCTTCGGGTCCGGGAGCTCCCTGAGCTGGAGCGCGTCCGGACCGCCGTATTCCTGCTGTGCGATTGCCTTCATGCGCCGCACAACGGGGCACGCGCCGGGAAGATTCCGCCCGCGTCGACCACACGGGTGGCGCGGGCGCCGTCAGTGGCCCGGCATCGGCATCGGCGCGTTCTGGAGGCCCGGCAGCAGCCAGTCCTGGAACGGCGGCAGCGGCGCCAGCACCGCGCACACCAGCAGGACGAGGCCGACGACGGTGGAGAACACCTGCCCCAGCCGCCAGAGTTTCTCCACGAAGATCACCGCGGCGACTCCGGCCATCGCCGGGACGTTCATCACGCCCAGCGGGATCAGCACGAGCATCAGCCCCCAGCAGCAGCCGAGGCAGTACAGCCCGTGACTCGCGCCCACCCGCAGGTCACGCAGCAGGGGGCGGTAGCGCGCGTAGCGGGCCAACTGGCCCATGGGGCTGCGGCAGTGGCGCAGGCAGACGTTCTTCAGCGGGCCGAGCTGCTGCGCGCCCGCCACCGCGAACGCGGCCGCCGCGATCCAGCGTCCGGCGCCGGGACGGTCCGCGACCAGCTCCCCCGTCCACGCCAGCCCGGCGTAGGCGAGCAGCCCGAAGGCCGTCCACACCAGCAGGTAGCCCGCGGTGAACCCGGCCATCCTGGCCGCCCGGACGCCGCCCGAGGAGCGGCGGCCGATGCCCCGCGCCCAGGTGATCGTCACCGGGGCCATGGACGGCAGCATCATCGCGGCCGTCATGGCGAGCCACAGCAGCAGGAACAGGCCGGGGCCCAGCCCCATCGTGCCCGGCTCGACGCCCATGCCGCGCATCTGCCCGAGCGTCAGCAGCCAGGCGAGCAGGGCGATCAGCAGCAGCAGCGTCCAGGCCGGGACCAGGGCCCGGACCGGGAGCAGGTTCCCGCTGCGGAGCGGCGGTTCGCGGGTGCTCCGGGCGCTGCACACGGTGTTCCTCCCGGGGATTCACCGGCGTTCGGGCGCGGCTCTCCCAGCACAGCACACCGGGCACGAGCCCGCGCGGTGCGGCGGGACCGGGCCGGATGCACCATGTAAGGAGAGCCCGAGGACGACCGAGCGCTTCTCGGCGATGCCTCCCGGCCCCTCGCGCGCGACGACGCTGCGCCGCGCGCCGGGGCCCCGCCGCCGCACCGTGCGACACCCGCCCGGCCGCGGAGAGGTACGGAGGTGTCCGAGATGGTGGAGACGACCGAGCGGGCGGGCGCGCCCGCCGTTCCCCGCTGGCACGTCGAGGGCGACTGGTTCGACACGTGCAAGTGCGCGATCCCCTGCCCCTGTTCCTTCGCGCAGCCGCCCACGTACGGGGACTGCGAGGGGGTGCTCGCCTGGCACGTCCGCGCGGGCAGCTACGGCGACGTCCGGCTGGACGGGCTCAACGTCGTGATGCTGGGCGCGTTCACCGGCAACATCTGGGCCGAGCACTCGGACACCCGGGTCGCGGTCTTCGTGGACGAGCGTGCCGACGACGCGCAGCGCGAGGCCCTGCAGATGATCTTCGGTGGGCAGGCGGGCAGTTGGCCGGCCGAGATGGTCGCGATGATGAACGGGGAGACGACCGGTATGGAGTTCGCGCCGGTCACGATCGAGGTGGCCGAGGACATGAGCGGCTGGAGCGCCGTCGTCCCCGGCCGGGTCGAGGCGCGTGCAGAGGCGCTGACCGGGCCGACCACGCCCGAGGGCGCCCGGGTCAGGACGGTGAACCTGCCGGGTTCGGAGACGGGTCCCGGACAGGTGGCGACCTGGGGCCGGGCCACCCGTGACCACGCGAGCGCCTTCGGCTTCTCCTGGAGCCGCGAGGGACGCTCCAGCAAGCACATCACCTTCGACTGGAGCGGCCCGGACGGCGGCTGACGACGCCCGCGCCGGGGACCCTCACGGCACCACGACGATCTTCCGGCCCCGGCCCTGCGCGAACCGGTCGAGGGCGCGCGGGTAGTCGTCGAGCGGGAGCCGGTCGGAGATGAGGACGGCCGGGTCGAGGACGCCCGCGGCGAAGAGTTCGGCGGCGCGTTCGTAGCTGTGCAGGACGGCCATCGAACCGGTGATGGTGATCTCCTGGTTGTAGATCCGGTACGGCTCGATGGTCGCGGTCGTCGCGTAGTCGGAGACCCCGAACTGGAGGAAGGTCCCGGCCTTGGCGACGCGGCCCAGGCCGTCCTGGATGGCGGCGGCGTTGCCGGTCGCGTCGACGACGAGGTCCCAGCCCTGCGGGCGGTCCAGCTCGTCCGCGTGCGCGGCGGCGGCCGAGCAGCCCAACTGCCGGGCGGTGGCGAGGCGTTCGGGGTTGAGGTCGAGGACGTCGACGGAGGCGGCGCCGGTGCGCTTGGCCAGCTCCAGCATCATCAGGCCCATCGTGCCGGAGCCGTAGATCAGCACGTGCGAGCCGAGCTGCGACCTGAGCACGTCGTAGCCGCGCACGGCGCAGGACAGCGGCTCGATGAGCGCCGCGTCCTGGGTGCGCACGTGCTCGGGCAGCGGTACGCAGTTCGCCGCGGGCGCGACGGCGTACTCGGCGGCGCCGCCCGCGCGGGTCACACCGATCGCGGCCCAGCGGTCGCAGAGGTTGTTGTGCCCGGTGCGGCAGTAGCGGCACTCGTAGCAGTAGAGCGAGGGGTCGACGGCGACCCGGTCGCCCTCGCGGAGCCCGGAATCCTCGACGGCCTCACGGCCCAGCGCGACGACCTTCCCGGCGAACTCGTGCCCGGGTACCACCGGCAGCGTGGGCGCGAACTCGCCCTGCGCGATGTGCAGATCGGTGCCGCACAGCCCGCAGGCCGCCACCTCGACGACCACGTCGCGGGGCCCGGGCGCGGGGTCGGGCACGGTCGTCAGGGACACCTTGCCGACGGATTCGACGAGTGCGGCCTTCATTTGACAGCTCCTAGCGACAGGCCCTGGACCAGCTTGTCCTGGGCGGCGAACCCCGCGGCGAGCACCGGCAGGGAGATCACGAGGGACGCGGCGCACACCTTGGCCAGGAACAGGCCCTGGCTGGTGATGAAGCCGGTGAGGAAGACCGGCGCGGTCTCGGCGACCACACCGGTGAGCACCCGGGCGAACAGCAGCTCGTTCCAGCTGAAGATGAAGCAGATCAGGGACGTCGCGGCGATGCCGGGCGCGGCGACCGGCGCGACGACCCGCAGCAGGACCGCGGGCAGCCGCGCCCCGTCCACCTTGGCCGCCTCGATCAGCGCGACGGGCACCTCGGCCAGGAAGGACTGCATCATCCACACCGCGATCGGCAGGTTCATCGAGGTGTAGAGGACGACGAGCAGCCACACGTTGTCCAGCAGCCCCACCCGCTGCGCGAAGAGGTAGACCGGCAGCAGCCCGGCGACCACCGGCAGCATCTTGGTGGAGAGGAAGAAGAACAGCACGTCCCGCCACTTCCGCACCGGCCGCAGCGACAGCGCGTACGCGGCGGGCAGCGCGAGGAGGAGGACGAGCAGGGTCGAACAGACCGACGCCGTCAGCGAGTTGGCCAGCGGCGGCCACGGGCTCGCGCCGCCCCCGGTGCCGAAGAACTCGCGGTAGCCGTCGAGGGTGAGCGGCGCGGTGAGGGACGGCGGGTTGGTGGCGGCGTCCGGTTCGGAGTGCAGCGAGGTCAGCGCCATCCAGGCGAGCGGGAGGAAGAAGACCAGCGCGCACAGCCAGGCGAGCAGCCCGAGCAGGGTGTGCGCGGTACGGGGGCGCCGGGGACGCGCGAGTGCGGGGGCGGTCATCCGCGGGACTCCTCGCTGAACAGGGACGAGACCACGCGCAGCGCGAACGTGGCGATGATCAGGGAGCCGATGACCACCAGCACACCGGCGGCCGAGGCCCGTCCGTACTCGTGCCCCTGGTAGAAGGTCTGGTAGATGGTGTACGGCAGGTTGGCGGTGCCGAGGCCGCCCGAGGTCAGGGTGAACACCGCGTCGAAGTTCTGCACGATGTGCACCGAGCCGAGCAGCGCCCCGAGTTCCAGGTAGCGGCGCAGGTGCGGCAGCGTGAGGTAGCGGAAGATCTGCCAGGGGCCGGCGCCGTCGATGCGGGCGGCCTCGATCGCGTCCGCCGGGCGGGACTGGAGCCCGGCCAGCAGGATCAGCATCATGAACGGCGTCCACTGCCACACCAGGGACGCCTCGACCGCGCCGAGCGGCATCTCGGCCACCCAGTCCGGCTGCGGCGCGTCCCCCGGGGTGCCGCCGGACAGCCAGGTGAGCAGCCCGTTGAAGAGCCCGTACTCGGGGTTGTACAGCACGTGCTTCCACAGCAGCGCCGCCGCGACCGGCACCACCAGGAACGGGGCGATGAGCAGGGTGCGGACGAGGCCGCGGCCGCGGAAGCTCCGGTCCAGCAGCAGCGCCAGGCCGAGCCCGAGCAGCAGGCTGACCAGGACCACGGTGACGGTCAGCAGGATCGTGGTGAGCACCGCGTCGCGGAGCGCCGGTTCGGTCAGCACCTGCTGGTAGTTGGCGAGTCCGCCGAAGGTGCGCTCGTCCGGATAGAAGGCGTTCCACTCGAAGAGGGAGATCACCAGCGTGGCCACGAACGGGAGTTGGGTCACCAGGATCAGGAAGACCAGCGCGGGCAGCAGGGGCCCGCGCGCGGCCCAGGCGCGCAGCCGGTCCGGTGGCCCGCCCCTGCGGGGGCGCGGGCCGGCGGTTGCCGGAAGGGTACGCGTCGCTGTGGTGGTCACTGGGCCTCCCGCCCCTCGTAGTCGCGGGCGACGACCTCGGCCAGCCGCTGCGCGTTGCGCAGCGCCTCGTCGGTGGACCGGCGGCCCGCGATGGCGGAGCTGATCTCCTGGGTGACCTTGGTGCCGAGGTCGGGGAACTCGGGGATGCCGACGAACTGGACGCCGGGCGCGGGCCGCCGCTGGACGCCCGGGTCACGCGGGTCGGCGCGGACGATCGCCTCGCGGGTGACCTCGCTGAACGCGCCGGCGGCCCGCCGGTACTCGGGGATGCGGTAGGTGGAGGCGCGTTTGCCCGCGGGCACGTCGGCCCAGCCGGACTCCTCGCCGACCAGCCGCTCGTACTCCTTGCCGGACGCCCAGGAGATGAACTCCCATGCCTTGTCCGGCTTTTCGGAGGACTTCTGCAACCCCCAGGCCCAGGTGTAGAGCCAGCCGGACGAGCGGGTCTTCTCCACCGGAGCGGGCACGTAGCCGATCTTCCCCCTGACCGGGGAGTCCGCGGCCTCCAGCGATCCGGCGCCCGCGGTGGCGTCGTACCACATGGCGCTCTTGCCCTGGGTCATGTTGTTCAGGCACTCCGCGTACCCGGACTGGGCCGCTCCGGCCTGCCCGTGCGCGCGGACCAGCTTCACGTAGAACTCGGTGGCCTCGCGGAACCCGGAACCGGGGCCGTCCAGCCGGGCCTTCCAGTCGTGGTCGAACCAGGTGCCGCCGAAGGTGTTCACCATCGACGTGAGCGGCGCCGCGAGTTCGCCCCAGCCGGGGAGGCCGCGCAGGCAAATGCCGCGCATGCCGGGCTCGGCGCCGTCGGCCCGCTCGGCGAGCCGCGCGACCTGGTGCCAGGTGGGGTGCGCGGGCATCCGCAGGCCCTTCTCCGCGAACACGTCCTTGCGGTACATCAGGAACGAGGACTCCCCGTAGAAGGGCTGCGCGTAGACCTCCCCGTCCGGGCCGCTGAGGGACTGGCGGACGGAGGGCAGGACGTCCTCCTGGTCGAAGTCCTCGTCGGCCTCCGCGTACGGGGTGAGCGAGCGGAGCCAGCCGTTCCTGGCGTAGATCGGCGTCTCGTAGTTGCTGAGCGTGGCGACGTCGTACTGTCCGGCCTGGTTGGCGAAGTCCTGGCTGAGCTTGTCCCGTACGTCGTTCTCCGGCAGCACCGTGAAGTTGACCTTGACGCCGGTCTCCGCGGTGAAGTGCTCGGCGGTGAGCTTCCGCAGCTCCTGCATCTGCGGGTTGTTGACCATGAGGACGTTGAGGGTGTCGTCGTCCGCGCCGGTGCCCCCGGCGCCCGCGCACGAGGCCAGCAGCGCGCTCGCCGCGAGGACGCCGACGGCCGTGCGCACCCTCCGGTACGCGCGGGGCCGATGGTGACTGCCCATGAACTCTCCAGGTCGGGTAGGGACAAGCGGTGCGTATCGGGCATGCCGGGGCGCGCGGGGGCGCGGCGTGGCGGACGGGCCGCGTCCGCGCCGGGGTTCAGACGCGGACGACCTGCGGGCCGCGCAGCGAGTAGCGGTGCGCCTCCGAGGCGGACAGACCGGTGCTGGTCACGATCGCCTCGAAGTCGCTGACCTCGGCGAACCGGCAGAAGCTGACCGCGCCGAACTTCGTGTGCAGCCCCGCGAACACCCGCCGCCTGGAGGCCCGTACGGCCTGCGCCTTGACCTCGCTCACGGCCGGGTCGGGCGTGGTGAGCCCGTGGTCGCGGGAGATGCCGTTCGCCCCCAGGTACGCCAGGTCGATGACGAATCCGGAGAGCATCTTCGTCGTCCAGTGGTCGACGGTGGCCAGCGTCGAGCCGCGCAGCCGGCCGCCGAGCAGCAGCACCGTGATCTCCTCCGCCGAGGCCAGCGCCCCGGCCGCCGCCAGGGACGCGGTGACGACCGTGAGCGGCCTGCCGCGCGGCAGCGCCTCGGCGATGAGCTGCGGGGTGAAGCCCTCGTCGATGAAGACCGTCTCGGCCTCGCCGAGCATGTCCGCCGCGGCGGCGGCGATCCGCCGCTTCTCGGGCACGTGCATCGTCGTCCGGAAGGCGAGCGTCGTCTCGAAGCCCGCGCTCTCCACCGGGTACGCACCGCCGTGGGTGCGGCGCAGCAGGCCGTGCGACTCCAGGACGCGCAGGTCGCGGCGGACGGTCTCCTTCGCGACGCCCAGCTCGGCGGCGAGTTCG
This sequence comes from Streptomyces sp. HNM0574, assembly GCF_012726235.1. Lineage (GTDB taxonomy): Bacteria > Actinomycetota > Actinomycetes > Streptomycetales > Streptomycetaceae > Streptomyces. The sequence goes on along the minus strand of NZ_JAASAH010000001.1, from coordinate 484,305 downwards.
GCGACGTCCACGGCGCCGGAGCGCCGTGCCGCCCCGACGATGACGCGCTGCCGCTCCTCCGCACCCATCGGCACGCTCCCTCTCTCCGTACGGGCACGGGCCCGCCCGTTCGGGCCCGTGCCCAGAGTTCTACCGGCCCCGCCGCACCCCAGCCAGGCCCCACCCTCCCCCGATCCCGCCCGCTTCCGCCCGCCCAGGGCGTCCCGCCATGCGCTGCCTCACCAGGACTTTCCTCTCGGGACCCTCGTGCGCCGCCCGTCTTCGACGCCCGCTTGGGGGGCAACGGGCGCCCGGGAGATGCCCGTTCGCCCTTTCCGGGGTGCGGGGAGGTGCGCCCCACCAGGGGCGCGGGGAACTGCGCGAACGGCCACGGCGTACGGGGTGGCCCGGTGACGGCATGGAGCACCCCGCGCGGGGGTGACCCCGCTGCGCTTGCCAGCCCTGCGCCTAGGCGCAGTTCTCCCAAGCGGGGTCACCCCGAGAAGCGGGGCCGGCCCGATCAGGGGCGCGGGGAACTGCGCAAAAAGGGGCGCGGGGAACTGCGCGAACCACCACGACGTACCCGCACCCGCCCACACAGCCCCGCACCCCCCGACGCAACAAGCCCCCAACGCTACGCGCCGGACGCCGGCCGCATCCGGAAGTCGTACCGAGCCGGCAACGGCTCCCCGGCACACACCGCGGACCACGTCTCGGTCAACACCTCGTCCCCCTCCCGCAGATCGTCCACCTCGACCCCCGCGTCGAACACGGCCCGCGCCGCCCCCCGTTCCCCCTCCGCCAGCAGAACCCGCGCGTGCAGCAGCCGGAACCGCCCCCGCGCCCGCTGCGCCGCCGGCAGCCGCTCCAGCACCCGGCGCGCCTCGGACACCCGCCCGGCCGCGAGCAGCGCCGGCACCGCCTCACGGACCAGCGCCACCAGCAACTGCCCGTCCGCGCAGGACGGTTCGCGCTCGGCCGCCGTCTCCGCGGCCGTCAGCAGCCGGTCCGCCGCCCGGTCCCGTCGCACGCCGGTGCCGGCCTCGGCGAGGTCCGCGACGGCGAGCGCGCGCAGGGTCCACGGCTCGGGCGCGGCGGCGGCCGACCGTTCCCAACTGCGCACCGCCTGGGCCCGGTCGCCCGCGTGCCACTGCGCGACGCCCAGGTGGTAGTGCGTCAGCGGACCGTCGGGGGCGCACTCCAGCTGGTCCCGCCAGGCGTCCGACACCAGCGAGGGCCCCGGCGCGCCGCCCCCCTCGGGGAAGCGTCCGGTCATCAGCAGCTCCAGCCAGGGCTGTTGCTCGTCCCCGAGGGACTCCTCGGGGAACGGCGTGCCCGGCAGCACGTACCCGCCGCGCGCCACCTCCAGCGCGCCCCAGCCCGAACCGGCGGCCAGCGGCTCCCCCTCCGGTGCGGCGTCGGCCAGCGGGCGCCAGCCCGCGTAGGCCGCGTCGACGGCGGCGCGCGGCAGCGCCTCCTCCAGTCGCCCGGCCGCGTGCGTGCGCGCCGCGCGCCAGTCCGTCCCGTGCGTGGTGCCCGCCTCGGTCTCCAGCGGCCCGTACGCCTCCAGCCAGGCGAACTCCTCGCCCGCCTCCAGCCGTACGTGCTCCAGCTGGGTGCGGGCGAGGCCCGCCTGGATCTCCGCGTAGCCCGGGGTGCCGGGTTCGGTCAGCCAGCTCTGCCAGCGGCGGCCGCCGGGCCCGTGGCCCCAGACGAACAGTTTGCGGCCGCGCAGCAGGTCGGTCGACGTCTGCACCAGGCCGCGGCCCTGCCCGTCGAGGGAGGCGATCCAGCGCCGGGTGCCGTCGGGCAGCTCGTAGAAGTAGTCGCCGGGGTACTCGCTGCGCAGCGGGTACATGCGGTCGGCGCCGTCCCATTCGGGCACGGGGATGCGGCGCAGTTTCCGCTCGTAGGAGAAGTTCCAGGTCTCGTCGGCGGGGACGAGGACGCGGGTGTGCTCGTCTTCCGGGACGGCGATGTTCGACCACCAGTAGACGGGGACGGGACGGTCGTGCGGGTTGCGGACCCGGACGCCGACGTACAGGAAGTCCGCGCCGTCCGGCAGCCACAGGTCCACCTGGAACGGGGTGTCGCGCAGCCGTTCCCACTCCCACAGCCGCAGCATCTCGCCACCGTCCGGCGCGGGCAGACGGGCCGCGTGCAGCGGGGCGCAGGACAGCGGGGTGTGTCCGGTGGCGCCGATGTTCCACTCGATGCCGCCGGAGAACCAGGCGCCGTTGAGCGCGAAGTTGGCGGGCTGGAACACCGGGTTGGTGTAGAGCAGTTCGCGCCCGGTGGGCTTGTGGAACAGCGAGTGGACGCGGCCGCCGAGCGCGGGCAGCACGGTCGCCCGCAGCCGGTCGTTCTCCAGCACGAGGGTGTCCAGCGTGGTGGGCGTGCGGGTGCGCCCGTAGCCGTCGAGGAGCGGTGTGGGCAGCGGGGAGCGGAGCGGCGCGTAGCCGATCTGGCGGGCCATGTCGGCGGGCAGCGCGGCCCGTTGCCGCTCGTCGAGGGTGTGCGCCTCGTCCAGCGGCAGCAGCGTGGGCAGCGGGTTCGCCGGTCCGGCCGGCGCGGCGGGAAGGGTCAGTGTGCTGCGTCGTACGGTCGTCGCCACGAGCGCCTCGCTCTCCTCCGAGGGGGTGCGGCCCCGGCCTCCCGGGCCCCCGCGCGTCATGGAACACGGCGGCGGCCGGCTTGGACAGGGACTCTTCCGCCGGGGAGTTGCACTTTCCGCGCCCCCTTCCCCGACCGCGCGTTCAGCCCGCCGGGCGCGCGAGGGCGGTGGCGGCCGCGTAGCCCGGGGGCACGGGGACGTCGGCGAGGTGCCAGCCCGGGAGGGGGGCGGGGCGTTCCAGGGTGCTGACGTAGTCGGCGGCCGGGTCGGTGGCGAGGCCGGTGCCCAGGCCCTTCAGGAACGCTTCCTTCCGGGTCCAGCAGCGGGTGAAGGCGGCGGGGCGCTCCCGCTCGGGCAGCGCGGCCAACTCCGCGCGCTCGCGCGGGTGCAGGGAGGCGCCGACGTCGGCGACGACACCGGGCGCGGGCAGCGCCTCCACGTCGGCGCCGACCGGGGCGTCCGCGAAGGCGAGCAGCACCAGGTCGCCCGCGTGCGAGAGGGAGAAGTGCAGCAGGTCGCCGGCGACGGAGGGCCGCCCGTGCGGACCGCCGCAGCCCGGGCAGGGCGCGCGGGTGAGCGGCACGGCGCGCGGGCTGCCGCCGAGGCGCGCGGCCAGCTCCCCGCGCAGCGCGGTGTGCGCGACGAGGTACCGGTCGCGGTCCGCCTCCCGCCGGAAGGCGGCGGCGCGTTCGCGCTCCCCGGCGGAGAGGGAGCCGGCCTCCCGGCGGGCCGCGGCCGCGTGCGCGGAGACCCGCAGCACCCGCCGCTCGACGCTCACGCGCCACCTCCCGCGCGGACGGGCGTGACCGGTGCGGCGGCCGAACTCCCGGAGGCACGGGGACAGTTGCGGTGAGTGGCCATGGCACGAACGTAGCCGACCGCGCGGGGCGGGCGTGCACCGGTGCGGAGCGGGGGCGGGGGTCCGGTTGAAAGCCGCACGCCCTTAGCTTAGGGTTACCTAAGTTTTTCCGGCCGGACCGTGCTCACCGCTGCCCTCGTGCAGCACGTCAGCGGCCCGGTGCCCTGTTCACGACGTGGGGGACGGTACGCCCCACGCGACGATGAGGAACGTCCATGCCCACCTGGTTCACCCGCCGTGCGCGCCGTCAGACGGTCGCCGCCTCGGCCGCGGTACTCGCCCTCAGCCTCACCGTGAGCGGCTGCGGCTCGTCGGACGACAAGGACACCTCCACGTCCGGGAAAAGCGGCGCCGGGTTCCCCGTGAAGATCAAGAGCGCGCTCGGCACGGCGGAGATCGAGAAGAAGCCGGAGCGCGTCGTCACGCTGGGCCAGGGCTCGGCCGAGACCTCCATAGCCCTGGGCAACACCCCCGTCGGCATGGAGAGCTACCCCTGGGGCAGCGACAAGACCGGCTACCTGCCCTGGGTCCACGAGGCCGTGAAGAAGAAGGGCGACAAGCTCCCCACCCAGTTCAAGGGCGGCGAGGACATCGACGTCGAGAAGATCGTCGAGCTGGAGCCCGACGTGATCCTCGCCCCCTGGTCCGGCATCACGCAGAAGCAGTACGACGTCCTCTCCGACATCGCGCCCACGGTCGCCTACCCGGACCTGCCGTGGACCACGGACTGGGACGACCAGATGGACCTGATCGGCAAGGCGCTCGGCAAGGAGAAGAAGGCCGACGAGCTCAAGGCCGACATCCAGAAGCAGTTCGCCGACGAGCGCAAGAAGCACCCCGAGTACCAGGACGTCACGTACTCGTACATCTACAACAACGGCCCCGGCACCCTCGGCGTCTTCAAGCCCGAGGAGCAGCGGGTCAAGATGGTCTCCTCGCTGGGCCTCAAGACCGACCCGGTCGTGAACGACTTCAAGGAGACGAAGGGCACCGCCTCGGCGCTCATCGGCCTGGAGAACGGTCACAAGCTCAAGGACAGCGACCTGATCTTCACGTTCTACAGCGACGAGAAGAACCGCAAGGAGATCGAGAAGCAGCCGCTGTACGCGAAGATCCCCGCCATCAAGAACGGCGCGGTCGTCTCCAGCGAGGACAAGCCGTTCGTCACCGCCTCCTCGCTGATCAACCCGCTCACCGTGCCGTGGGTCATCGACCGCTACGAGCCGATGATCGACAAGGCGATCGAGAAGGCCGAGAAGGCTGACAAGGCCGACAAGTGAGGGACGCCGGAACCTCTTCATGACCACCGTCACCTCGCCAGACGCCCCGACGGGCGGCACCCGCACCCCCCTTGGTGCGCGTGCCGCCCGTCGGGCGCTCGTGCTGTTCGCCGGGCTCGTCGTGCTGGCCCTCGCCATCGCGGCGAGCCTGATGTACGGCAGCAGCGACACCTCGTTCAGCGACGTCGTCCACGTACTGTCCGGCACCGCCGACGCGAACACCACGACCGTCATCGAAAGCCGCTACCCCCGCACCGCGCTCGGGGTCCTCGCCGGGGTCTGCCTCGCCGTCGCGGGCTCGCTCATGCAGGGCGTGACCCGCAACCCGCTGGCCGAGCCCGGCCTGCTCGGCATCAACGCCGGCGCCTCCGCCAGCATCGTCGCGGCCACCGCGTTCCTCGGCGCCACCGGCAGCACCGCCACCATGTGGTGGGCACTGCCCGGAGCCCTGCTCGCCGGAGTCCTCGTGCACGCCATCGGCTCGGCCGGATCGAGCACCAGCCTGGTGCGCCTCGTCCTCGCCGGAGCCGTGCTCACCGCCGTCCTCACCGCCTTCATCCAGGCCGTGACGCTCAGCAAGCCGCAGGTCTTCGACAGCTACCGGTACTGGGTCGTCGGCTCCCTCGCCGGGCGGGACTTCGACGTCCTGTGGTCCGTGATGCCCTTCGCCGCCGTCGGCTTCGTCGTGGCGCTCCTCCTCGGACCCAGCCTCAACGCCCTCGCCCTCGGCAACGACGCCGCCACCGCCCTGGGTTCGAACCCGGCACTCGTCCGCGGCGCCGGACTCATCGCGGCGACCCTGCTCAGCGCGGCGGCCACGGCGGCCGCCGGGCCCATCGCCTTCGTCGGCCTCGCCGTCCCGCACATCGTGCGGGCCCTCGTCGGGGTCGACTTCCGGATGCAGATCGCCTTCTCCACCATCGCGGGCCCGGCCCTGCTGCTCCTCGCCGACGTGGTGGGGCGCGTGGTGCTGCGCCCGCAGGAACTCATGGTCGGCGTCGTCACCGCGTTCATCGGCGCACCCGCGCTGCTGTACGCCGTACGCAGGATGAAGGGGGCGGCATGACGCGGCAGCCCGAGACCACCACGGACCACCACGAACCGGGCGCCACCGGGACACTCCTCGAAGCGGAACGGACGCCCGAACAGGACGGCTCTGCACGCGGACACCTCACACTCGGGCGGCATGTGGCCCTGCCCGCGCGGCGGGTGGCCGTGATCGCCGCACTGGTGCTGGTCCTGCTGATCCTCGCCACCTCCGTCGCCACCTTCGCGCTCGGACGGCTCGGCATCCCACTCTCCGGGGTGCCCGACCTCCTCTCCGGGGACATCGGCGTCAAGGAGAGCTTCGTACTGGAACGCCTGCGCGGGCCGCGGCTCGTCGTCGGCCTCGGAGTCGGCGCCGCACTCGGCCTCTCCGGCGCGCTGTTCCAGTCCGTCACCCGGAACCCGCTCGGCAGCCCCGACATCATCGGACTCGCCGCCGGCGCCGGAGCGGGCGCCGCCATCGCCGCGCTGATGCTGCCCGGCATCGTGCCCGTGCCGCTCGGCGCCGTCCTCGGCGCCACGGGCGCGATGGCGCTGGTGTACGTCTCGACGGGCTCCGGCTTCCGCAACCGCGGACGGCTCGTCGTGGCCGGCATCGGCGTGGCCGCACTGGCCACCGCGATCACCCAGTACGTCGTGTACGCCGTGGAACGGGACAAGGCCTCGGCCCTCACCGCCTACATCCACGGCAGCCTCGCCACCCGCGACTGGAGCCAGGCCGCCACGATCTGGATCATCGTCGCGGCGCTCGTGCCGCTCGTCGCCGCCATCTCCCGGCGCCTGAGCATCTGCGAGATGGGCGACGACCTCGCGGCAGGGCTCGGGGCACGGCCCGGCAGCACCAAGACCCTCGCCGTGACGCTCTCGGTGATCCTGTCGGCAGCGGCCGTCAGCGTCGCCGGGCCGATCGCGTTCGTCTCGCTGACGGCACCGCAGATCGCCAAGCGCGTCACCCGCGGTACCGGCCCGCACCTGACGCTCTCCGCACTCGTCGGAATGCTGCTCATGGCACTGGCCGACCTCGCCTCGCAGCAGCTCCCGCTCTTCGAGGAACTCCCCGTCGGCATCTACACGATGGGCATCGGCGGCCTCTACCTCGGCTACCTCCTGACCCGCGAATGGCGCCGCGGCACCCTGTGAACCACCCGGACGACGACGAGGGGCACCCCGGAGATCCGGGGTGCCCCTCGTCGTTCCGGCCGGTCCGTCACTTGCCGCCGAGCACCAGATTGAGGCCGAACCCGACGAGCACCACACCCGTCACCCGGTCCATGCCCCGCCGCACCGCACCGCGCTGGAACCAGCCCTTCGCCAGCCCCGTCCCGAACGTCAGCAGCGTGAACCAGAGCATCGCCTCCAGCGCGTGGATCAGCGCCAGCCCCAGCCCCATCGGCAGATGCGGCGCCCCCACCGGGATGAACTGCGGCAGCATCGCGACGTAGAACACCCCGACCTTCGGGTTCAGCAGATTCGTCAGCATCCCCCGCGACCAGACCCGCAACGCCCGCTCCTCCCCACCAGCCGGAGCGGCCTCCGCCATGACCACCGCCTCCTCCGGACGGCCACGACGGCGCAGCGTCTTACGGATCATGCTGAACCCCAGCCACAGCATGTACGCGGCACCCACCACCTTCAGCACCGTGTACGCCAGATGGGACGCCGTCAGCAGCGCCGAAATCCCCACCGAGGCCGCGACACCCCAGACGAACGCACCACTGATGATCCCCAGCGACGTCACCATCGCGTGCCGCCTCCCCCGCGTCACGGCAGACCGCAGCACCAGCGCCGTATCCAGCCCCGGCGTGATCGTCAACACAGCGGCAACCAGGGCAAACGAAGTAAGAGCGGAGGAGACGTCCATGGCGGAATGATGGCAGGGGGGTGGGGGCTCGGAGCTGGGGGGGCTGGGGTTGGGGTCCACGGTCCGGCGGGGGCGGGCTGCCTGGGGGTGTCCTGCGGTTCAGGGTGTGAGCGGCTCAGGGGTCAGCGTGGTCCGGGGTGCTCTGCGGCTCGGGGTGCTCTGCGGCTCGGGGTGCTCTGCGGCTCGGGGCCAGGCGCCCGGGGCTGCGTCACGGGCCGGGGGCGCTGAGGGTGCCGACGCTCGGGGGGCTCTGCAAGTTCGGGGTGCACACAGCCCGGGAGAGCAACATGGCGCGGGGCGCCCTGCCGTTCGGGCCACAGTCCGGGGGCGCGCCACGGTCCCGGCGCCGACAGCTCGGGGTGCCTTGCAGCCCGGGGCCACCGACCCGGGGCGCACCACTGTCCGGGGTGTCGACGATCGGGGGTGTCTGCAAGTTTGAGGTGCCCACAGCCCGGGAGAGCAGCATGGCGCGGGGCGCCCTGCCGTTCGGGCCACAGTCCGGGGGCGCGCCACGGTCCCGGCGCCGACAGCTCGGGGTGCCTTGCAGCCCGGGGCCACCGACCCGGGGCGCACCACTGTCCGGGGTGCCGACGATCGGGGGTGTCGACGGTCTAGGGGTGTCCTGCGGTTCGCAGTGCCCACGGCTCAGGGGGTTCAGCAGCGTCCGAAGGTGACTGCGGCTCGGGGGTTCCCACTGCTCGGGGGCAGCACTGCCTGCGGTTCGGGGCCACGGTTCGGGGAGGCACCACAGCACCACGGTCCGGGGGTACCGACGGTCCAACGGCGGCTGCCGCAAATGCCTGGGCACCGCGCGCCGTCCCCGTGTACAAAACACCGCCGCACCGACGACGCAGCCCGAGGGAAACCCATGACACTGGTCTCGCACACCGCCGCCGAAGCCGACGAGCCGGACGGCGCGGAGGGCGTCGCCGGCTCGGACGTCTCCCCCGAAGCTCTCGCTGCCCTCACCGACCACAGCCGCTTCCCGCCCACGCTCCCCGTCGTGGCCTCCATGCGGAAGCACGCGAGCGGGCGCCGGTGGCTGGCCGGGCTTCCCGCGCTGGTCGACGAGTTGCGCGGGATGTGGCGGCTGCGGCTCGGCCCGCCCTTCCACGGCGGCAGCTGCTCGTGGGTGGCGCCCGCCGTCCTGCCCGACGGCACCCCGGCCGTGTTCAAGGTGACCTGGCCGCACCCCGAGGCCCGGCACGAGGCCGAGGCGCTGCGCCTGCGCGCCGGACACGGCGCCGTCCGCGTGTACGCCCACGACGCCGACCGGTACGCCCTGCTGCTGGAGCGCTGCGACCCGGGCACCGAGCTCGGACGCGCCACCCACCTTCCCCCCGAGCACCGATTGACGGCGGCCTGCGCCGTACTCCGTCAACTGTGGTCCGTACACGGTGACTTCACGGCGATGGACACCGTCCGCACCATCACCGCCGACTGGGCGGACGTGGCCGAGGAACGTGCCGCCCGCCCCGGCTGGCCCGACGCCCTCGACACCGGCCTGTTCACCCTCGCCGCCGGACTCCTGCGCGAACTCCCCCTCTCCGCACCCCGATCGGTGCTCGTCCACGGCGACTTCAACCCGGGCAACGTCCTCGCGGCCCGCCGCAGCCCCTGGCTGGCGATCGACACCAAACCCATGACGGGCGACCCCGCCTTCGACCCCTGGCCCCTCATCGAACAGGTCGACGACCCGTTCGCGTACGGCGACGCCGCGCACACCGTCCTCACCCGCCGCACCGCACTCGTCGCCGACGCACTGGGCACGGACGTGGACCGCGTCCGCGCCTGGTGCGTCGCCCGGCACGTCGAGTACGCCCTGTGGTCCGTCGACGAGGACGAAAACCGCACCCGCAGCGTCGAGTTGCTGCGCCAGGCCCGCGTCCTCGCGGACGTGGCAGGCCTGTGACCGGCGCCCACGAGCGCCGATGACCGGGACGGATCCTCGCGGCTACTCCCCCGTGGCTCCGTCGGCGAGTTCGCGGGAGACGTCCAACTGGCCGACGTGACGGGCGTACTCCTGCAGCACATGGAAGAGGATCCAGGACAGCGCCGGCGCCTCCCCCTCCGAGCCGAAGCGGCCACCGAGCCGCGCCCGGGCCAGGGACGGGTCCAGGACCGCCGCCACGATCCGCCGCGACCGCTCCGCCTGCTCCCGGAACGCCGCCAGCACCTCCTCGACGCCCACCCCCTCGGGGACGTACCACTCCCCCGACGCGTCCTGGTCACCCCACGGATCGCTCACCTGCTCGCCCTCGAACCCCCAGACCAGCCACCGGCGTTCCATGTACGTCAGGTGCCGCACCAGCGTCAGCGGCGACCACCCCGACGGCACCCGGCTGCCCCGCAACTCGGCCTCCGACAGCCCCTCCAGCTTCCGCAGCACCGCCCCCCGGTAGTAGTCGAGATGCCCGCCCATCAGCTCCCAGGCCCCCGCAACCGACAACTCCGGCTCCCCCGGCGGCAACGCCGGCACCTCAGCACCCATGCCGTACCCCTCTCCCCGATTCCACGGGCCCCCACGTCATCGGCCCCGCGCCACGGCTCGTCAGCGGCCCCTCGCCATCACTCATCACCCTAGCCACGACCACTGACAACGCCCGGGGCGCGGAACCCGCCAAGCCGCCCATCCCCCGCCATCTCCACGAAAGTTGCCCCGAGCACGCACCGCCGATCATGGGCAGGTAACGTGACATATGGTCAGCCGGGACGCGTACGAATCCGTCCCGAACGGGTGCCACGGGGGATACACACATGCGCAGCACACACCGCACCACACCGCACACCGAACCCCGGGAGCCGCACGCTTCCCTCCGGTTCCGGTCCGCGTAACCACGCCCGCCCGCCCGGCAGCCGGGCCCCGGGCTCCCCGCTGCCCGTTCATCTCACCGCTGTTGTCGCTGACTTCGGGAGTACACCTTGCGACATATGGACACCACTCTGCCCACACTCGCCGCCCCGCCCACGAGCGACCCACAACCGACCTGGGTCTGGGTGGTCGTCGGCGGCATCTTCCTCGTGGGCATTGCCGTCGGCGTCGTCGCCCCGTTCCTCGAGAGCCTGAAAAACCGGAAAGTCCCCCTGGAGCAGCAGAAAGAGAACCTGCTGCACGACCTGAGAACCGGCCACGTCCACACCCGTGGATACGTCCGGCTCAACCCGTCCACATACCCTGGCCTCTCAGGTGCGGCGGCGGAGGAGATCGCCGCCGAAGCCGGTTTCTTCCGGCAGACCGCGGGAGCCAAGGGGAACTGGCTGTTCCATCCCGAGCAGATGCCCGAAGGACCCGTCGACACCGGAGATCCGAAGGGCACAATCTCTGCGGGCGACGCGAGCACCGGGGCCAGGCGGAGCGAAGGCCGGAAAGCGGGAGGCATTCTCCTCCTCATGGTGGGCATCGGCGCCGGGCTGGCGCATGTCACCAACTGGGTCAACGGGAACATGCTCGAGTGGATCGACTACGGCGACGGCGTCACGCTCGCCGTCACGCACGTGCTCAATGTGCTCGCACTCGTCTGGGGGTTCCGCCTGCTGTTCGGGAAACCCAAGAAGCGGTGATCGGACCACACTCAGCACCGACGGAATAGGGGGAATCATGGCCGACTTCGAAGTCGACCTCGCCGAGCTGCGCAAGCTCAAGAGCAAACTCACCAGCAGCAAGGACCGGATGGAGGAGTCCTTGCGGCGGATGAAGGACACCGGTCCCAAGAACCTCGGGAAGCGTTCGCTCGACGCGGCCTGCGAGGACTTCGAGGACGACTGGGAGCACGGGCTCAGCGAGACGAAGAAGCGCATCGAGATCCTCGAAGAGGGAATCGACGCGATTCTGAAGAACTACGAGAAGACCGAATCCGAGATTCACAAGAGTCTCACGTCGAGCACAGGGGGAAGATAGTGGCGGACGACTGGAGCGGGCTCGGCTGGAACCCCACCCCCGGCCATCCGCGACTGGCCACGAATCTCGCGAACCACCTCAAGGGAACGGCGGATGTCCTGAAGGACACCCACGACCTGCTGGATTCCCTGACGAAGGAGAGTTCGCACTGGAAGGGCAAGGCCAGGGACGCGTTCACGGACAAGATATCCGACCTCCCCAAGTACCTTGCCGATGCGAAGGATTCACTGCGCGGGGCGAGCAAGGAGATCCAGTCCTGGAGCGACTCCCTCGAGAGCATGAAGACGAAGGCCGGCAACTACGAGGCAGACGCGAAGAAGGCCAGGAAGCGGGCCGAGGAAGCCGAGAAGGCGTACGGGAAGGCCCGCAGCAACCCGGATCTGAACCTCGCCGGGCAGACCTTCAGCAAGGGCGCCGAACTCGACAGCGCACAGCGCCGGTTGGACGCCGCCAACAGTGAGGTCGAGTCCGCGTGGAAGCGGCTGGACAGCGCGCAGTCGGAGCTCGAGGAGCTCATCGACGCGGCGAAGAAGCTGGAACGCGACCACGGCGACACCGCCCAGGACCACGCGGACCAGATCCGCAAGCACGCCGAGGACCACGCCCCCGACAGCGGCGTCTGGTCGAAGATCTCCGACTGGTGGGACAAGCACGGCGGCGACCTGCTGACCGTCGCCGCCACCGTCGCCGGAATCGCGGCCATCTTCGTGCCCGTCCTCGCCCCCGTGGCCATCGGTCTGAGCCTGGCGGCGGCGGGCCAGCACGCGTACCAGTACGCGAAGAGCGGCAAGGACATGTGGCCGCCGACATCGAGCAACCTCAGCGAATGGGCCACCCTCGGCGGCGACGTGCTGGGCGCGGTCCCCGGCGTGGGCCCGGCCGTACGCGGCGCCAAGGCCGCCATCGCGACCAGCCGCGGCGCGAACGCGGCCCGGATGGCCACCGGTTTGAAGAACTCCCGCGCCATCGTCCAAGCCGCACGGGGCGCCGAGGGCGCGACGGGCGCCTCCCGCGCCGTCCAGGCGGCGAAGAACGGGGCGGTGCACTTCAAGGAGTACTCCAAGGCCGCCGACCCGTCGAACCCCATCTTCACAGGGACGGTCGAACGAGCGAGCCGCGCGCTGGGCGCCTCGGACTCGGCTGCGGCGATGGCGTCCGACGTCACCCAGGCCACCGTCACCGGAGGGCTCGCGGCGCCGACGGCGATGTCGCTGTGGGACTCCAGCGACTCCACGGCCAATGCCGCGACGGCCGGCACCGTCATCAACAACGGCGTGGTCGCGGGCGGTATGGCGGCCGGCCCGGTCCAGAAGATCTCCGCCCTCGCGAAGGCCCTGTGATGCGCGACCTCACCGAACAGCACCGGCCCGCGGGCCAGAACGCCACGCAGCAGCAGAGCGGCCCGGAGACACAGGACAACCGGCAGACACAGGACACCCCGCCGGCGCAGAACGAGCAGCGAGAGCAGGCCCCTGCCGCACCGGAGCAGGACGCCCCGCAGGATTCCGAACCGCCCGGGGACCCGATCCCGCTCTGGTACCGGATCCCCGACGGGTTCCATCCCGTCGACTTCGCGCGGCTTCCGGAGGAGCGGCTGGAGGAGGTTGTCGCGGACCTCGGCGGGGTCTATACGGGTGCGACGCGGGAGCAACTGGTCGCCGCCGCGCTCAGTTTCGAGGTGACGCTGGCGAGGCTCGCGGACGAGGGGGTCGTGCACTTCAGCTCCTTTCTGCTGCGCACCGAGGGGGACGAACTCGTCTCCGGTGTCTGCCAGATCGCCGTGGTCGAGCGTCCGCCGGGTGACCCGCACATGTATCCGCTGAGCGTGCTGCGCGACGAGGACGCCCTGGAGACGGGGACGCACCAGGGCATCGTGGAGCTCCCGGCGGGGCTCGCCGCCGTGACGGTCTCCGGTCACGAAGTGACGGTTCCCGGGGCCGCGTTCGGGGTGGCTGAGGACTCGGTGTCACGGCTGCGGACCGTCACCTTCCAGCTGGCGTTCCCGCACGTGGCGGAGGCCGTGTCGGTCTCCCTGGCGACGGAGGACCTGACGCACGACGACGAGTTCCTGGAGCTGGCCACCGTGTTCGCGGCCGGGATCTCCTTCACCCCTCCGCCGGAGCCCCCGACGGAGGAGGAACTGCGCGCCGCGGAACGCGTCCACGCGGACATGCAGGCCACCTTCGGCTGAAGGCCACGGTCGGCTGGAAGCACCTCCGTGCAGATGTCCTCCCTTCGCTGAAGGTCACGGTCAACTGACGGCCGGCCTCAGCTGATGACCGCCCGACGGCAGCCTGCCCGCCAACCGATGGGCGCAGGGCCGCCGTTCGAGGGCGCTCGCCCGGCGTGCGTACGTCACGTCGGGCGAGTGCCCTCGGCCCCGTCAAGAGAGGCCCTGGTTCCGCCCGCTCACCTCCTCGACGCCCTCGCATGAGCCCCGTCCGCCTTCCGGCTGCACTGCCGCACCGTCGTGGGAGCGCGGCAGCGCCACCGCCGCCAGGGCGGCGACGAGCGCGCACAGGAGCGCGATCGCGGTGAACACCGGCCCGTACGCGGGTATCGCGTCCGTGGGCCCGCCGGGCTCCCGCGATGCCGTGCCGGGCAGGGTGACCAGGGCCGCCAGGCCGATCGCGCCGCCCATCTGGCGCGCCGCGTTCATGAGTCCGGAGGCCGCGCCCGCGTCGTCGGCCGCGACGCCGGAGGTCGCGAGGACCGTGACCGGGGTGACGAGCAGCCCCATCCCGGCGGACATGACGATGCCGGGGCCGAGCATCCCCACGAGGTAGCCGTCGGCCGCCCCGGCGGCGCTCTGCCACAGGAAGCCCACGGCAGCCAGCAGCGCGCTCAGGACGATCAACGTGCGTGCCCCGGTACGCCGCATGACGGCGGGAGCGCAGCGGGCGGCCACGATGCCCACCAGGGTGTGCGGGAGGAACCCGACGCCCGTCGCCAACGCCCCGTATCCCAGGGCCTCTTGCATGTGGAGCGAGAGGAAGTACCACATGGGGATGAAGCAGGCTCCCGCCAGCAGCATCACGGCGTTCCCGGCCAGGACGGCCCGGAGTCGGACGAGTCGCGCGGGCACCAGGGGCGCACGGGCCCACCGCGCCTCGACGGCGGCGAAGGCGGCGAGCGAGACCAGCCCGACGGCCACCCCCGTCACGGCCGCGGGCGATGACCAGCCGTCCGCCCCCGCCCGGCTCAGGCCGTGCACCAGGCCCCCGACGCCCACCGTGGCGAGCACCGCGCCGAGCACGTCGAGCCGGCGGACCGTACTCCCGCTTCCGCCCGACGCTCCCCTCGCCGGGCCTGGACCGTCCCCCGCGCCCGTGGGGAGCAGGCGTATGGCGGCGAGCAGGGCGAGCGCGCCGACGGGGACGTTGATCAGCAGGATCCAGCGCCAGGACAAGGTGTCCGTGAGGACGCCGCCGATCAGGTTTCCCGCCGCCCCGCCGGCCGAGCTGACGGCCGTCCAGACCGCCAACGCGCGGGTGCGCGAGGGGCCTTCGGGGTGGGCGGCCGTCAGGATCGTCAATGTGGCGGGAGCCAGCACCGCGGCCCCCAGCCCTTGGAGGGCCCGCATCGCCGTCAGCGTTCCGGGCGAGGCCGCGAGTCCGCCGACCAGGCTCGCGCCCGTGAAGAGGGCCAGCCCCAGCAGGAACGTCCGCCTGTGGCCGAGGAGATCGGCCAGTCTGCCGCCGGGCAGCAGGAACCCGGCGAAGACGAGCGCGTACGCCCCGACGACCCACTGGAGCCCCGCCGGGTCGAAGCCGAGCGCGGCGCGGATGGACGGCAGCGCCACGTTCACCACGGACACGTCGAGCACCACCATGAACTGCGCGGCACACGCCAGCGCCAGCACCCCGGCGCCCTGACCCGGCAACTTCCCCCGTCGCACCATCGCGCCCCCTCCGCCCCTCGTCCCGTCCGGCGACCCGCGAATTTTTGCGGATACACCTGTATCCTCTCTTGCAGATACAGGTGTATCATAAAAACCGTCGACGACACAGCCGGGAATCGTCAGGACAACCGGCAGGACTTTCAGGGGACTTCAGTGCCGGACGGCTCGTCCGGCCGCAGAAAGACAGGAGGACATCGCGTGCCCAAGCGGGTGGATCACGCCGAACGGCGGGCGCACATCATCGACGCGTTGGTGCGCGTCGCCGCGCGGGAGGGGCCGCATGCGGTGACGATGCGTTCCGTCGCCGCCGAGGCGGACGTCTCCCTCCGCGTCGTGCAGTACTACTTCGATTCCAAGGCCGAGTTGACGCGCGCCGCTCTCCAGCGCCTGGAGGAACAGAGCCATCAGCGCTGGGCCGAGCGCCTGGAGGGCCTCCCCCAGCCGGTCACGGCACCCGCCTTCGTGGAGGCGTTCACCGCCGAGGCCCTCCCTTCGGACGAGCCCAGCCGCACCTTCCACCAGGTGTGGACCTCGTACGCGACGCTCGCCAGGACGGACCCCGAACTCGCGGACCAGCCCCTGGTCGAGGGCCCCGCCCGGCTGGAGGGCCAGCTCCGCGACATACTCCAACAGGCCCAGGACGACGGCACCCTCGCCCCGAAGGTGGACGCCGAGGCGGAGGCCGCCCGACTCCTCGCCGTCAGCCACGGCCTGGGCACCGGCGTCCTGGTCGGCCTGCACAGCCCCGAAACGGCGAGAACGGTCCTCCGCTACCACCTCGCCGACCTCTTCGACGACGCCGGCCACCCGGGCGGCCCGCACCTCGACGTCCGGGTGGAGAACGCAGAGCGGGATTCGGAGCCGGAGTCAGAACCCGTGCCAGAGCAAGCAGTTGAGCCAAGGAGAGAGTCGTAAACGATCACAGCCCCCGCCCTGTGCCCACGCCCGCATCACGGCCCGGAACCGGAACACGGGCCGATGACGAACCCGCCGCCCTCCTCGACCGGCACCACCTCCTCCTTCGGAAGCTGCTGTCCCGGGATCAGGTCGATGAACTCACCGTCGAACAGGGGCAGTTCCACCTCGTGCTGATCGGTGCCGAGCGTGTGGTCTGCCTCGCCCGGACCGGCGCCGCCGCGGCCCGGCTGCCCCGGCGGGCGGCCGCTCTGCGCGCCGTCGCCGCCCTGGGGCTCGGCGTCCGCACCCCGGAGCCGCTGGACGTCTCCGTCGCGGGGCACGTTCCGCCGTACCTCGTGCTCAGCCGCGTCCCCGGTTCCCCACTGATACCGGACGAGCTCCGCACCGCCCTCGAAGCGGACGACGACAGCCCGGTCGCGTCCCAGTACGCCCGGCTGCTGGACGAGTTGGCGGCCGCCGGGCGGGGCGAGCCCGCGCGGGCGGGGCTGCCGCGCCCGGCGCCGGACCGGTGGCGGCGATTCGCCGAAGAGGTGCGCGCGGAGCTGTTTCCGTTGATGTCCGAACGCGGGCGGCGGCGTGCGGAGCAGCGGCTCGCGCCCCTCGCCGGGCTGCCGCACGTCGCGGGTGCGGTGGTCCACGGTGATCTGGGTGCCGAGAACGTCCTGTGGACCCGGGACGGCGACGGCCTGCCCGTGCTCAGCGGCGTGCTCGACTGGGACGAGGTCGCCCTCGGCGACCCGGCCGAGGACCTGGCCGCGATGCGTGCGAGTCACGGGCCGGCGTTTCTGCGCCGGGTGGTCGCGTCGCTCGGGGTGCCGGACCCGTACGGCCGCCTCCCGGAGCGGATCGCGGCCATCCACGGCACCTTCGCCCTCCAACAGGCCCTCGCGGCGCACCGGGACGGCGATGACGGCGAGCTGGACGACGGTCTCCGGGGCTTCCGCTGACCGGCACGTCCCGGGCTGTCACGCGCGAACGGCCAGGAGCGGGCGGAGGGTTTCGTAGGCCCAGGCGCCGAGTGAGGTGGGGGTGGTGGTGAGCAGGTCGCGGGGCTGTTCCGGAACGAGTCCCCGCATCCCGGCCGACATGCCCACGATGCCCTCTACCGCCCCCGACGGCAGCCCGGCGTCCCGGAGTTGGGCCCGGAGCGCGTCCTCGCTGACGGTCTCCAGCCGGATCGTGCGGCCGAGCGCCTCGGTGAGGATGCCGGCGACGCCCGCGAACGTGAGGTCCTCGGGGCCGTGCACCGCCTGCACGGTCCGTCCGTGCCAGTCGTCGTTCAGCAGTCGCGCCGCGACGACGTCCCCGATGTCGCGCGGGTCGACCCACGCCATCGGCATCCCGGGGTCGAAGGGGGTGGTGAGGACGCCGCGGGCGAGGCCGTCGAGGTCGAGGAGGAGGTTGCTGAAGAAGTAGCCGCAGCGCAGGTGGAGGACGTCGGCGCCGCTCGCGTCGAGCTGTTCCTCAATCCGCGCCAGCCCGTCGACGTGCCCCGCGCCGTGCCGCCGCTCCGCGCCGATGCTGCTGAGCAGGACGACGCGGGCGACGTCGCCGGAGCGGGCGGCGGCCGCGATGTGCGCTCCGGTCCGCTCCGAGGTGTCGATCGGCTCAGGGTGGGTGTGCGGCGTCGGGTCGACCCAGAACACGGTGCGTGCCCCCGCCGTCGCCTCCCGCACGTAGGTGCCGTCGGTGAGGTCGCCGCGCCGTACGTCGACGCGTGCCCGGGTGTCCGCGTCCAGCCGGGCCGGGTCGCGGACGAGCACGCGCGGGCGGACACCGGCCTGCAACAGCAGCCGGACGACGCGCGATCCGACGTGGCCGGTCGGAGTGGTCACGGCAATGGTCATGGCGGAAGGTCCTTCCACGGAGCGCGGGCGAGATGCGGACGTGCTGCCACCGTAGGGACACTTGAGGCCAGAACCTGTCCGCAACGAGCCGCACCATCGACGGGAGCCCGAACCGGCGGCACCGCAGGAACGAGGGAGGTGAGCCGGCATGGGAGACCCCAGCGGGCGAATGCTGGAGCTGCTGTCGCTGCTCCAGTCGGGCCGTGCCCAAAGCGGGCCCGAACTGGCCCGGCGGCTCGGGGTGTCCGCCCGTACGCTGCGCCGCGACGTGGAGCGGCTGCGGGGCTTCGGTTACGCGGTCGGCTCCGCCCCCGGCACCGGCGGCAGCTATCGCCTGCTCGGCGGGCACGGCATGCCGCCGCTGCTGCTGACGGACGACGAGGCCGTCGCCACCGTCGTCGGCCTGCGGCACGCGGCCGCGGCGTACGGCGGTGCCGAGGCGGCCGCGGCGGCCTCGGCGCTGGGCAAGATCGAGCAGGTGGTGCCGTCCCGGGTGCGCCACCGCGTGGAGTCCGTGGCCGCGTCCACGGAGCCGCCGGAGCCCCCGGCCGGGGCGCCGGACGACCGCACGCTCGCCGCGCTCCGGCACCTCGCCCCCGCGACGCACACCCACGCGCACGTCCGCTTCCGCTACACGGCGCGGGACGGCCGGGAGAGCGGGCGCCGGGTCGAGCCGTACCGTCTCGTCCTGCTCCGGCACCGCTGGTACCTGCTCTGCTGGGACCTGGACCGGGAGGACTGGCGCAGCTTCCGCGTCGGGGCGATGCGCGAAGTCGGCGTCCCGGGAACGACGTTCACACCACGGCCGGTCCCCGAGGGCCCGTTCACCGGCGCACCGGGCGCGGACGGTTCGGTGCTCTTCGACGCCCCGCTGTCCGTCGTCACCCGGCGGCTGACGGCCGAGGCGGGCACGCTGGAAGCCGTCGGCACGGACCGCTGCCGCTACCGGACGGACCCCGACGACTGGGACTGGCTCGCGGGCATCGTCGCGGCCGTCGCCGTCCCCTACACGGTCGAGTCCCCCGCCGAACTGGCCGAGGCCACCCGCCGCATGACCACCCGGGCGACCCGCGCCACACGGACAGCGCGGGCCACCGGGGGCACCTGAATCGCACGGTCCGGCCGGAAGGCCCGGAACCAGCTAAAGCTCCACCCGCCCCACATCCTCCCGCCCGAGGCCGAACACCTGGGAGTACAGCGAGAGTTCGGCCTCGACGGCGCGGATGATGGTGTCGGCGCGGCGGAACCCGTGGCCTTCGCCCTCGAAAGCGAGGTAGGCGTGCGGCACGGTGTCGGCCGTCTGCTGGAGGAAGCGTTCGCACTGCACGGGCGGGCAGATCACGTCGTCCAGGCCCTGAAGGAGCAGGAAGGGCACGGTGACGCGGTCGGCGTGGTGCATGGGTGAGCGTTCGCGGTACCGCTCGCGGTGCTGTTCGAGGGGGCCGACGAGCGACTCCAGGTACTGCGACTCGAAGTCGTGCGTCTCGCCGGTGGCCCAGCCCTCCAGGTCGAGGATGGGGTAGCTGATGGTGCCGCAGGCGTAGAGGCCCTCGGTGGCGGGGGACGTCAGGGAGGCGGCGGTCGTCCAGCCGCCGGCGCTGCCGCCCCGGATGGCGAGGCGTGCCGGGTCGGCGGAGCCTTCCTCGGCGAGGGCACGGGCGACGGCGGCGCAGTCCTCGACGTCGACGACGCCCCACTGTTCGCGGAGCCGGTTGCGGTACTCCCGCCCGTAGCCCGTCGAGCCGCCGTAGTTGACCTCGGCGACGCCGATGCCGCGGGAGGTGAAGTAGGCGATCTCCAGGTCGAGTACGAGCGGCGAGCGGGAGGTGGGGCCGCCGTGTGCCCAGATGACGTAGGGCGGGAGGTCGCCTGCGGGCGCGGTGAACCCGGGGTGGTGGGGCGGGTAGAGGTGGGCGTGGATGTCGCGGCCGCCCGGTCCTGTAAAGGTCCGGACGAGGGGCTCGGGGTAGTACGCGGGGTCGACGTCGTCGGTGTGGCCGCAGGCCACGACGCGGCTGTGGCCGGTGCCGGTGTCGAGCTCGACGATCTCGTACGCGGTGCGGGGGCCGGCGGCGACGCCGAAGATCCGGGTGTCGGCAGCGGCCAGGGCGGGGCCCCATTCGCTCCAGGCGCCGGGTGCGTCGACGAGGTCGCCGGTCTCCGGGTCGAGTATGCCCAGGACCATGGAGCCGCGGCCGTGCAGGACGGCGACGAGGCCGTTCGGCAGCGGCTCGAACCATTTGCCGCCGATGCGCCACACGCCGGCCGCGAACTCCTCCTCACGCGGGCAGAGTTCGGTGCGGGCCCCGTCGGGTGCGGTGGGGTCGAGCCGGTGGAGGTTCCACCAGCCGGTGGTGTCGGAGACGAACAACAGCCGCCCGTCGGGCGCCCATTCGACCTGCGGAATGGATTCCTCCGGCCCGCCGGCGACGGCGCGGACGTCCTCGAACGTGCCCTGCGCGGTGACGCGGGCGACCTTGAGTTCCGTGCCGTCCCAGGGCATCGCCGGGTGGTCCCAGGCGATCCAGACGGCGTGCCGTCCGTCCGGGGAGACCCGGGGGCCGGTCACGAAGCGGTTGGCGTCCGGCCCTTCACCGGTCAGGACGCGGATGCGGGAGCGGTCCTCGGCCGCCGAGCCGTCCAGCGGGACGGCGGCGAGCATCCGGCGCACGTCCGTGGGCCTGGGCCCGGTCAACTCCTCCAGTACGCACCACACTTCGCCCCGGTCGAGGAGCAGCACGGGGTCGCACCAGCGCAGTCCGCCGTCGGTCACCTCCGAGACCGGCGTCAGCGGCCTCGGCGGCTCCGGGGAGCCGTTGTCCGGTTCGTAGGCGTACAGGCGCTGGTCGTCGAAGTGGGTGAAGGCGACGACGGGGCTGCCGTCCGGGCGGGCCGCCCCGGCCCAGGGCAGTCCGCCGTACTCGATGACGCGGTTGCGTACGTTCCACGGGGCGGGCAGCACCGTGCGCTCGACGGCCGGGGCGGCGGGGCCGCCGTCCGGGGAGAGGCGCATCAGGGCGCGGCGGCCGCCCTCCTCGGGGCGTGGTTCCGTCCACCACAACTCCCCGCCGACCGCCCCGAGATACTCGGGCCGGCCGTCGTGGGCCGCGACGAGCGGGGCGTCGATCGGGGACGGCCAGGTGCCGTGGGGAGCGGTAGCGGTCGCCATGTGCGGTCAGGCCTCCCGGGTGCCCCGGAGGGCGAGCAGGGTGCGGTCGAGGACGTGGACGCCGAAGTGCAGGGCGTCCACCGGGACGCGCTCGTCCACGCCGTGGAAGAGCGCCTGGTAGTCGAAGCCTTCGGGCAGCCGGAGCGGCGAGAAGCCGTACCCGGCGATGCCGAGCCGGGAGAACTGCTTGGCGTCGGTGCCGCCGGACATGCAGTACGGCACGACGTGCGCCTCGGGGTCGAAGTGCAGCAGGGCCTCCCGCATGGCCGCGTACGCGGGGCCGTCGACGGGGGCCTCCAGCGGCACCTCGCGGTGGTGGAAGGCCCAGTCGACCTCGGGTCCGGTCAGTGCGTCGAGGGTGGCGTGGAACTCGTCCTCGCCGCCGGGGAGGATGCGGCCGTCGACGTAGCCGGTGGCGCTGCCGGGGATGACGTTCAGCTTGTAACCGGCGTCCAGGACGGTGGGGTTGGCGCTGTTGCGTACGGTCGGTTCGACGAGCTGGGACTCGCGGCCGAGCCGGGCGAGCAGGGTGTCGACGTCGAAGCCGGGTGCGTCGAACTCTGGGGGCTCCAGGCCGCGCAGGGCGGCGAGTTCGGCGAGCGCCGCGCGGACCGTCGGGGTGAGCCGCTGCGGCCAGCGGTGCTCGCCGATGCGGTTGACTGCGGCGGCGAGCCGGGTGACCGCGTTGTCGTGGTTGACCTTGGAGCCGTGTCCGGCGCGGCCGTCGGCCGTCAGGCGCAGCCAGGCCGTGCCGCGCTCGCCCGCCGCGACGGGGTACAGCCGCATCCCGTCGCCGGTGTGGAAGGTGAACGCGCCGGATTCGCTGATGCCTTCGGTGCAGCCCTCGAAGAGTTCGGCGTGCTGGTCGGCGAGGTATCCGGCGCCGAACTCGGCGCTGTCCTCCTCGTCGGCGGTGAAGGCCAGCACCACGTCCTGCCGGGGGCGGACTCCGGCGCGGGCCCAGGCGCGGGCCGTCGCCAGCACCATGGCGTCCATGTTCTTCATGTCGATGGCGCCCCGGCCCCAGACCACGCCGTCCCGGATCTCGCCCGAGAAGGGGTGCACGGACCACTCGGCGGGGTCGGCGGGGACGACGTCGAGGTGGCCGTGCACGAGCAGCGCGTCGGCCGTGGGGTCGCTGCCGGGGATGCGGCAGACGACGTTGGTGCGGCCGGGGGCCTTCTCCAGGAGGGTCGGCTCCAGGCCCGCGTCGGCGAGCCGGTCCGCGACGTACTCGGCGGCCTGCCGTTCGTTGCCCCGGCCGCCGCCGTGGTTCGTGGTGTCCATCCGGATCAGGTCCGAGGTGAACGTGACGACCTCGTCCAGCGCCTGCTGGTCGATGTGCGCGGCCGGGCCCGTGTGCTCCTGGTGCCGGTTTCTGTCGCCCGGGGTGCCGGGCGTGCCCGTCTCAGCCATATTGCTCCTCCACCGCCGCCGAGACGACGGTCGTGACCGCCTTGAAGCAGCGGATTCCCTCGTACATGTCCCGCGAGGTGTAGGCCACGCGGCGCTCCCCCACCCGTTCCACGCCGGGCACGACGGTAGCCGCGCCGGCCAGGTGTTCGGCGTCGAACTCCAGCTCAATGGTGTGCGGTTGGGGCGGTGCGGGTGTGGTCCGCACGGCGAGCGGCGCGGCCTTGGCGGCCGCGGCGCGGATGTCCGCCGCCGTACGGGCCGGGGTGCGGCAGACGGCCGCGTACCGGGAGACGTAGTCCTTGACGGCGACGCCCTGGGCCGCGGGGGCGTATCCCCCGGCGTCCTCGACGGTGCGGTCGTCGCCCGTGACGAGGACGACGGGGACGCCGAACTCGGCCACCACCAGGGCGTTCAGCAGGCCCTCGCTCGCGCGGACGCCGTCGGCCCAGACGCCGGTGAGGGAGTTGGCCAGGTAGGTGTGGGCGAGCACGCCCTCGGCGCCCGCGCCCGTGTGGTAGCCGACGAAGGCGATGCCGTCGACGTCGCCGTGCTGCACGCCCTCCACCATGGAGAGGGACTTGTGCTTTCCGGTGAGCATCTCGGCGCGCTCGTCGAGCTCTTCGAGGAGCAGGTTGCGCATCGTCCAGTGCGCCTCGTTGATGAGGACCTCATCGGCTCCGCCGTCGAAGAAGCCCTGCACCGCTGCGTTCACGTCGGAGGTGAACAGGGAGCGGCAACGCTCCCACTGCGGGGTGCCGGGGAGGACGTCAGCGGGCCAGGTGACACCGGTGGCGCCTTCCATGTCGGCGCTGATGAGGATCTTCATGCGCGGAACGTTACGCGGTCGGCAAACGCCGCGACACCCCTGTGGATAACTCCGGAGATCTCGTTCTCAGAAGTCACTCATCCGGCCCGCGACCAGCCAGTTCGCGGGGAGTTCGACCGGCGAGCCCCCGGCGTCCCGCAGGGTCAGCTGCAAGGGGGCGCTGCCCGCGGCGAGGATGCTCAGGCCCAGCGCGGCGAAGAGCGCGGGCACCGATTCGTCGGGCATCTCCGCGGGGGCGATGCCGTGTCCGACGACGGCGGCGAGGGACGGCGGCGGTCCGCCGGGGCGGCTCATCAGCGCGGCCAGCACGTCCCTGGCTGAGGCGGCGGGTTCGACGGCCAGCACCCGGCCGCGGGTGCCGGCGAGGGTGGCGGCGCCGGACGCGACGCGAGCGCGGTCCCCCGGGCCGCACTGGTGCAGCACCCCGCGCAGGTAGACGTCGGCGTCGCCGGTCTCGGCGTGCAGGCCCTTGACCGGGACCGGGTCGGCGGCGTCCACGCGGCGGAAGTCGGCGGCCGTGGCGGGCCCGGCGAGGGCGCGGGCGATCGCCGCGCGGGAGACGTCGATGCCGACGACGCGGCGGTAGCGCGCCGCGAAGTACCGGGTCTGGGTGCCGTTTCCGCAGCCGACGTCCACGAGCGCGGCGGCGCCGCCGGAGTGTGCGGTCAGCAGCGGCAGATGGCGGGCCGCGGCGAACTGCGGGGCGGTGTCCCACAGGACCTCGCCCTCCCCTTCGGGTGCGGCACGCCAGAAGCCCTCCCAGGCGTCGGCGTAGTGCGTGCTTGCCTCCATATGTGGCTCCATGCCCGAGGTGAACGCCGGGACGGCGGCGTCTTCCTCCCGCAGTGAAGGCCCCTCGGGCCGTGCGCACAAGGGACGTCGCACGACGGATCGATCCGGCGGCTCGCCCGGCCGGTGCCGCGCACGGCGCCCGGCTCCCGTTCCCGGCGCCCGGCCCCGTGTCCCGCGCCGGTCGCCTCCTCCCGCGCCGGAACGGGGCCCGGGGCCGGGCCCAACCGTCAGTCCGCGTGGCCCAGTTGGACGTCGCGTTCGGTGCGGCCGCCGCCCGCGACCCGCAGGACCGTGGCCACGGGCGGGTATCCGGCGGCGATCACGGTGTACTCGCCGGAGGGCAGGTCGGCGAAGCGGAAGACGCCGTCGGGGCCGGTGGTCACGGTGGCCACGACGTTTCCCGTCACGTCGAGCAGGGTGACCCTGGCGTCCTCGACGGGCCGTCCGCCGCCTGCGCGTACGGTGCCGCGCAGCAGGGCGCCGCCCGCCAGTTCGATGTCCTGCCGGGTCGCGCGCGAGGGCTGCACCGAGACGGGCAGCGCGGCGGGCCGGTACGCGGAGGCGCTCGCGGCGAGGGTGTACTCGCCGGAGACCAACTCGTCGATGCTGTAGGCCCCTTCGGGCCCGCTCCGGGCCGAGGCGACGACCTCGCCGCGCACGTCGGTGAGGGTGACCGAGGCGTCCCGTACGGGCTGTCCGTCGGCGCCGCGGACGGTGCCCGCGAGGCGTCCGGCGCCGCCGAGCAGCACGTCCAGTTCGACGGGGCGGTCGGCGACGGTGACGCCCACGGCCTGCGGCTGGTGCCCGCCCGCCGCCGCGATGAGGACGTACGAGCCGGCGCCCGGGGTGCTCAGCGCGTACCGCCCGTTCTCGCCGGTGGTGCCGCGGCCGGTCTGGCGCCCGCCGGTGTCGATGAGGGTGAGCGCGGCTCCGGGGACGCCCGTCCCGTCGTGGTGCCGCACGCTGCCGCGTACCGGAATCCACTCGTCCGCCGGGTCGGGCCCGGCTTCGGTCCCGGGCTCCTGGCCGACGGTGACCGTGACGGGGGCCGAGGCGGCGGCCGGTGGCGGGGCCGCCGCGCCCGCGGCCTCGCGGTACGCCTGCACGTGGGCGAGGGAGTCGGCGGCCGTCCGGCGGTCTGCGGGCTCCTCCGGGTGACGGGCTCCGGGGACGGGCGGGTTGGCGGACACCAGGCTTTTCTCCTTGAGGAAGAGCGCGAACAGGAGCCCGAGGACGAGCACCGGGACGAGGTACAGGAAGATCCCCGGCATCGCCTCCGCGTACGCCCGGACGTAGCCCTCGCGGAGCTGCGCGGGCAGTGCGTGCACCAGCTGCGGGGTGATCGACTCCGGGTCGGGCAGCGGCCCGTCGCCCGAGGCGTGCCGGGGCAGTTCGTCGGCGAGGGCGCCGGCCAGCCGGTGGGCGAACAGGGTGCCGAACACGGCGGCTCCGACGCTGCCGCCCACCTGCCGGAAGTAGGTGTTGGCGCTGGTCGCGACGCCGAGGTCGGCCGGGGGCACGGAGTTCTGCACGGCGAGGACGAGCACCGGCAGCACGCACCCGAGCCCCAGCCCGAGCACGCCCATCCACAGGCTGTACTCCACGCGCCCGGTGTCCTCGCCCAGCCCGGACAGCAGCCACATGCCGACGGCGGCCAGCGCGCAGCCGAGGACGGGGTGGCTCCGGTAGCGGCCGGTGCGGGCGATGAGGTGCCCGGAGACGATCGAGGCGAGGACGATGCCGCCCATCATCGGCAGCATCAGCAGGCCCGAGGTGGTGGCGCTGACGCCGTCGACCATCTGCAGGAAGCTGGGCAGATAACTGGCCGCGCCGAACAGGGCGATGCCGATGGCGGCGCCGACGAGCCCCGTCACGTTGAACACGGAGTCGCGGAACAGGCGCAGCGGCAGAACCGGTTCGGCGGCGTACCGCTCGACGAGGAGGAAGAGCAGCGCGCTCAGCACGGCGCCGGCGGCGAGCCCGAGGATCACCCTGTCGCCCCAGGCGTAGCGGGTGCCGCCCCAACTGGTCAGCAGGACAAGGCAGGTGGAGAAGACGGCGAGCAGCAGGGCGCCGGGGACGTCGAGCCGGACGCGGGCGCGGTCCGGCCGGGGGAGCCTCAGCACGAGGCCGATGACGAGGAGGGTGACGAGGCCGAAGGGCACGTTGAACCAGAAGCACCAGCGCCACGAGAGGGTGTCGGTGAACCAGCCCCCGAGCAGCGGCCCCGCGACGGAGGCCAGCCCGAAGGCGCCGCTGATGACGCCCATGTAGCGGGCGCGCTGCCGGGGCGGCACGATGTCCGCGATGATCGCCTGCACGCCGGTCATGAGCCCGCCCGCGCCGATGCCCTGGATGGCGCGGAAGGCGATCAGCTCGTCCATCGTGCGGGCCCAGCCCGCGAGTCCGGAGCCCGCGGTGAAGACGACGATGGCGAAGAGGAAGACGCCCTTCCGGCCGAAGAGGTCGCCGAGCTTCCCGTAGACGGGCAGGCCGATGGTGGCGGCGAGCAGGTACGCGGTGACGGCCCAGGACATGCGGTCCAGGCCGTGCAGCTCGCCGACGATCTTCGGGAGCGCGGTGGCGACGATGGTCTGCTCGAGCGCGGCCAGCAGCAGCACGAGCATCAGCCCGTGGAAGACCAACCGGAGGCGCCGGGGCCCGAGTTCGACGGGGGCGCCCGTCACCGGGGGCAGTTCGACGGTGGCGAGGGGAGCGTCCCGGTCGCCCAGTGCCGTGCCGGCCATCGCTCACCCCATTTCGCCGCGGCGCCGTCTCGGGTGAGCATTTCTCGCACCGGGCGAGGGGCCGATCAAGTCGGAGGCGGGCGTTCCGGGGCGGCGCCGGCGGCCCGCCAACTCCGTTGCCCCGGGCGCCCTTTCGCCCTCCACCAGGGGCTTTCACCGACGAGTGACGCGGCGGGCGGGGCTGACGGTGCACGCCCCGCCCGCCGCGAGAACCACTCGTTCCGGTGAGCGGCCCGGCCCCGGAATCCGGGGCTCCGGCCGCGGGCACGCGGCCGCGAACTCCCGGGCGCCGGGCCCTGGTTCACGCCTGCCCGGCAGAACCCGGGCGGCGGGTCACTTCTCCATCTCGGCGGCGAGCTTGGCGAGGAGCTCGTCGTAGATGCGGGCGAGGCCCTTCGGCGCGAAGGTCTTCTCGAAGAAGCCGCCGATGCCGCCCGCGCCGTTCCAGACGGTGGTGACGGTCACGCGCGCCGTGCCGTCGGCGCTGCCCGGGGTGACCTTCCACGTCGTGACCATCGTGGAGTTGCGGTCCTTCTCCACGAGTTCGCCGTCGGTGGGCTCGGAGACGTCCATGAGGCAGTCACGGACGCGCTTGCTCGTGGCCTGGAGTTTCCAGTGCACGACGGTCCCCTCCCCGTCGCCGCCCTCGCGCACCTCGTACTCGCTGAACTGGCCGGGCAGCAGCTTGGCCCGGGTGTCGCTGTAGTCGGCGAGCGCGTCGAACACGTCGTCCGGCTTGGCCGTGATCTCACGCTGGGTGACCGACTCGACCTGAGCCATTGCTCCTCCTGCTGTAGGCACCTGAACGGGTCGCCCGGTGGCCACCAAGGACCCGGCCATAGCCAATCACCCTCCGCGCGCCCGCCAAAATCCGGGTTGACAGAGCCGAGGGGAACAGGTGTTCTATTCACGTACGACAGCAGAACCGAACAGCGGACGGAAAGGCCGAGGAGGGCTCGATGCGCTGGGACAGCTTGGGCGGCGACGGAAGCGCGGACGCCCCCGCCCTCTTCGGCGCGAACGCCGTGACGCGGACCTTCGACACCCCCGAGTTCCGGGGGATCACCTTCCACGAGATCCGCGCCCGCTCGATCGTGAACCGCGTCCCCGGCGCCTCGCGCATGCCGTTCGAATGGACCGTGAACCCGTACCGCGGCTGCTCGCACGCCTGCGTGTACTGCTTCGCCCGCAACACGCACCGTTATCTCGACCTCGACGCGGGCGAGGACTTCGACTCCCGGATCGTGGTCAAGGTCAACGCGCCCGAACTGCTGCGCCGCGAACTCGGCGCCCGCCGCTGGCGCGGCGACCACATCGCCATGGGCACCAACGTCGACTGCTACCAGCGCGCCGAGGGCCGCTACCGCCTGATGCCCGGCATCCTCACCGCCCTGCGGGACCACGCCAACCC
This sequence comes from Streptomyces sp. HNM0574, assembly GCF_012726235.1. Taxonomy (GTDB): domain Bacteria; phylum Actinomycetota; class Actinomycetes; order Streptomycetales; family Streptomycetaceae; genus Streptomyces. Next base: position 455,740 of record NZ_JAASAH010000001.1, on the reverse strand, counting down.
CTTCTCCGTGCTCACCAAGGGCACGCTGATCCTCCGGGACCTGGAACTGCTGCGCTCCGCAGCGGCCGTGGCCGACGTCGGGGTGTCCGTCTCCGTCGGCTTCACGGACGAGGAGCTGTGGCGCACCGTCGAGCCGGGAACGCCCGCGCCGCAGCGCCGGCTCGACGTCGTCCGCACGCTCAGCGAACACGGCATCCCCTGCGGGGTCCTGATGGCCCCGGTGATCCCGTTCCTCGGCGACTCGCCGGAGCGGCTGCGCACCACCGTCCGGGCGATCGCCGCCGCGGGCGCCACCTCGGTCACCCCGCTCGCGCTCCATCTGCGGCCGGGGGCGCGCGAGTGGTACATGCAGTGGCTCCGCACCCACCATCCGCAACTCGTGCGCCCCTACGAGGCGTTGTACGCGGACGGTGCGTACGCCCCCAAGTGGTACCAGCGCCGGATCACGCGCCAGGTGCACGAGCTGGCCGCCGAGTACGGCATCGGCCCGAGCGCCCCCGGCGCCGCGCGCGCCCTCCCCCGCCCGTACGACACCCCGCCACCGGACGCGGAACCGGAACCCCGGGCCACCCAGCTCACCCTGCTCTGACCCGGCCGACCGGAACCCAACGTGCCTGGCAGGACAGGCAGTTGGGGCCGGAAAACCCCTGGCGCGCGGGCCCGCCGGCGGTGATCATCACCGCATGCCCGAACTCACCCACCTCACCAGCCCCTCCGGCCTTCCGCAGGGCAACGGCTACAGCCATGTCGTCCTCGGGGAAGGCCGTTTCGTCGCCCTGTCCGGTCAGATATCCCTCGACGCGGACGGTGCCGTCGTCGGCGCGGGCGACCCCGAGGCGCAGGCCCGCCAGGTCTTCGCGAACCTGGACCGCTGCCTCTCCGCGGCCGGCGCCGGCTGGTCCGACGTGGTGAAGCTGACCCTCTTCACCACCGACATCGCCCACCTCCCCGCCGTCCGGGTGGCCCGCGACGCGTACATCGACACCGCCGCGCCGCCCGCGAGCAGCGCCGTCCAGGTCTCCGGCCTCATCCACCCGGACCTCGTCCTCGAGGTGGAGGCCTACGCGCTGCTCCCGCGGACGTGACGGCCACGGACGGGAGCGCCTGGCGCGCCTGGCAGGAGGCGCCTTGGGGCCGGCTGCGCTACACCGTGGCCGAGGCCAACCTCGCCCCCGCACTGGCCGACGGCCCCGCGCGGGTGCTCGATCTGGCGGGCGGCGACGGGGGCGACGCGCTCCGGCTGGCGGCCCGGGGGCACCACGTCACGGTCGTCGACCACGCGCCCGCGATGCTCGCCGGTGCCCGCGAACGGGCCGCCGACAGCGGCCTGTCGGAGCGGGTCACGACCGTCGAGGCCGAGATCACGCCGTGCGCCGCGGATCTCCCCGAGGCCGTGGCACACGGCGCCTTCGACGTCGTGCTCTGCCACAACCTCATCCCGTACACCCCCGACCCGCGCGGCGTCCTGCGCACCGCGCTGGTGCCGCTGCGGCCGGGCGGCCTGTTCTCCGTGATGGCGTTGAACCGGCACTCGGCACCGCTGAAGAGCGCCCTGCGGGACCTGGACCCGGAGGCGGCCCTCGCGGCGCTCGACCAGGACACGGCCCGCACGGAGCTGTTCGCCCCCGGGACGTCCATGCGGCTGCACACCGCCGAGGACGTCGGCGGGATGCTGCGCACCCTCGGCTGCGAGGCCGTGCGCCATTTCGGCATCCGCGCCTTCTGCGACTGGATCGCCGACGACGCCCTCAAACACGATCCGGCCTTCTACTCGCGGCTGGAACGCCTGGAGTTGGCCGCCTCCGCCCGCGACCCGTACCGCCGTACGGCGCGCCTGTTCCAGCTCACCGCACGGAAGCCGGAGGGGCACGGCCCGGCCGGCTGAGGAGCGCGCGGGCCCCGTGGCCCCGTCTTCGAGGCCTGGAGCCCGGGCCGCCCGCCGCGCACCGTCCGCCGCGGGGGTCATGTCCCCATCGTGCTGCCGGGCATCGCCCCGCAGCCGGGCGCCCGGAGCGTCACCGCCAGTCACCATGACGGCCCGCGCATACGGGAGTTGACCGTGTCCGGGGTGCCGGAAGTGGCCGAATTGCGCGTGCACGCCTGGCGGTTCGCCTATACGGGACTGATGCCACGGGCGTACCCGTACTCCCGGCGGGCCGAGGAGACGCCCGTACGTCTCGATGAGTACCTGCGGCACTCCGCGTCCACCCGCCTCGTCACCCGGAAACCTCCCGACCGGCGAGGACGGCCGGGACCGAAGCCCCGGCCACGACGCCCCGGCCCGGCACCACCGGAACCGCCGCCCGGACACCAGAACAGCCCCCGGCACCAGGGAGGCGGCGGGGGCGAGCAGGAAGGCGGCGGGAAGCGGAACGGGCCTCTGGCGTACCGGGCGGAGGCCCGACTCCGGTACGCCAGAGGCCCGTTCCACGCGGACCGGACGGTGCGCTAGGGCGCGTGCCCGTGGCCGTGGCGGGGTGCGGGGGCCGGGGCCTGGCGGCCGGCGGGCTGGCGGCGGGCGCGGCGGGCCCGGGCGCCGGTGGCGGGGATGCGGGCGAGGGCCGCCTTGGCGGCCGGGGAGAGCCGGTGGTGCTCGGCGGCGGCGATCAGTACGGGCACGGCGCGGCGGTCCTCCAGCGCGCCCAGGCCCTCGACGCACGCCTCGGCGATGGGCCAGTAGTGGACGGGTCCCATCAGCAGCCGCTGGAGCACGGTGACGAGGGTGGGGACGGACTCGGGTGCGCGGAGCGCGGTGAGCAGCCGTACGGCGTGCAGCGCGTAGGCGGTGCGGAGTTCGTTGGTGGCGATGGCGGCCGCGGCGCGTGCCGTGCGCGGGTCGCGCAGACGGGCGAGCGCCTGGGCCGCGGTGGCGCAGCGGACGGGGTCGCGGTAGTTGAGCATGAAGATGAGCGTCTCGAAGGCCCGCCGGTCGCCCGCGTTGCCGAGCGCGAAGGCGGCTATCTCCCGGGCCCACAGGGGGCGTTCGGGCTGCATGAGGACGGCCGCGAGCTGGTCGCGCGCCGCCGGGGTGCTCTCCCGCGCGAGGGCGACCAGGCGTTCGTACTCCGGTGGATCCGCCTCGGCCCGGGTGCGATCGATCAACGATCGGAATGCGTCGGCCACTTCCGCCACCTTCCCGCACGTGGTCCGTGCCACCAGCCTTGGAAATGCCATACCCCTCGCCTTTCGATTACCCACGGGTAATCCGCACAGGTGACGGGCGGGGAATGCCACGCGCGTCGCATTCGGTCCGTGTGTGCGTGGTGACTCAGCGACACCAACAGGCGGGTCGCTGGGGCGGATTGGACGCACCCGATCCCGCGCAGGTCTTGAGGCGAGTGCTACCGACGGGTTAACGTGCTCATCAGAGCGGCACCCCCGCTCAGGCGGCCTGGTGACGCAGCCGCCGTGAGTGCAGTCGGTTCGGTTCGTTTCGCACGGCAGGGCCCCGGGACAGGGCCGGCCGGTTTCCCCCGCTTTTCGCGGAGTTCTCCCCCACGGCGCCCGCGCGCGCAACGAAGCGCCGCGCCCCGTGGCCGACTCCCCCGCCGCGCCCGAGCGTTCGGGCCCCTCCCGCGACGCGCGGCCCGGCTCCACCCTCATCGTCAGTCGTCACTCCCAGGAGTCCCCTGATGGACCGTCCGCCTCTGAAGACTCTGCAGACCATCGCCGTCGTCGGCCTCGGCACGATGGGTACGGGCATCGCCGACGTGCTCGCCCGCTCCGGCCGCGAGGTCATCGGCATCGACATCAGCGACGCCGCGGCCCGCACCGCGCGGGCCGCGTTCGAGTCGTCCACCGCACGCGCCGTGGAGCGCGGCCGGATGACGGAGGCCGAGCGCGGCGACGCGCTGGCCCGCTTCCGCACCTTCCCCGACCTGCGGGCGGCCGCCGAGGCCGACCTCGTCATCGAGGTCGTGGACGAGGACTACGACACCAAGTGCCGGGTCTTCGCCGAGCTCGACACCCTCGTCGCCCCGGACACCATCCTCGCCACCGGCACCAACGCGCTGTCGGTGACCCGGCTCGCGGCCGACTCGGACCGCCCCGAGCGCGTCCTCGGCCTGCACTTCTTCCACCCCGCGCCCGCCATGCGGCTGGTCGAGGTGGTCTCCTCGGTGCTCACCTCGCCGCAGGCCGTGGACGCGGTGACCGCACTCGCCCGCGAGCTGGGCAAGGAGCCGGTCTCGGTCGGCGACCGGCCCGGATTCGTCGCCGACGGGCTCCTGTTCGGCTACCTGAACCAGGCCGCGGCGATGTACGAGTCGCGCTACGCGGGCCGCGAGGACATCGACGCGGCGATGCGCTTCGGCGCCGGCCTGCCGATGGGCCCGCTCGCGCTGCTGGACCTGATCGGCATCGACACGGCCCGCACCGTCCTGGAGGCCATGTACGCCGACAGCCAGGACCGGCTGCACGCCCCCGCGCCGATCCTCCGGCAGCTGAGCGACGCGGGCCTGACGGGACAGAAGGCCGGCCGCGGCTTCTACACCTACGAAGCCCCGGGCAGCGGCGTCGTCGTCCCGGACGCGGAGACGCCCGACCCGGCCGCGGCCGCGGGGGCGGCCAGGACGGTGGAGTCCGTCGGCGTCGCCGGGTCCGGCACGATGGCGAGCGGGATCGCCGAGGTGTTCGCGAAGGCCGGGTACCCGACGGTGCTGGCCGCGCGCAGCGAGGAGAAGGCGCGGACGGCGAAGGAGCGGATCGCCACGTCCTTCGCGCGCTCGGTGGCCAAGGGCCGGATGAGCGAGGAGGACCGGGAGGCGGCGCTGGCCCGGGTCACGCCGGCCGGTTCGCTGGACGCGCTGTCCGGGGTGGACCTCGCGGTGGAGGCCGTCGCGGAGGACCTGGAGGTCAAGCGGGAGCTGTTCGCCGCGCTGGACAAGGTCTGCAAGGACGGCGCGGTGCTGGCGACGACCACGTCCTCGCTGCCGGTGGTGGCCTGCGCGCGGGCCACCTCGCGCCCTGCTGACGTGATCGGGATGCACTTCTTCAACCCGGCGCCCGCGATGAAGCTGGTCGAGGTCGTGCGCACCGTCCTCACCGCGGACGACGTGCACGCGACCACCCGCGCGGTGTGCGCGCGCATCCGCAAGCACCCGGTGGACTGCGGCGACCGCGCCGGGTTCATCGTGAACGCGCTGCTGTTCCCGTACCTGAACAACGCGGTGAAGATGGTCGAGCAGCACTACGCGACGCTGGACGAGATCGACGCGGCGATGCGGCTCGGCGGCGGCTACCCGATGGGCCCGTTCGAGCTGCTGGACGTGGTCGGGCTGGACGTCTCGCTGGCGATCGAGCAGGTGCTGCACCGCGAGTTCCGCGATCCGGGGCTGAGCCCGGCGCCGCTGCTGGAGCACCTCGTCGCGGCGGGCTGCCTGGGCCGGAAGACGGGGCGGGGCTTCCGCGAGTACGCGAGGCGGTGACGTCCCACGCCCGGTGGGGCGGGCTGCTGGAGCCTTCCGAGGACTGCCCGCCCCCCGAGTCCGTCACGGCGTGTAACGTTCACCACATGTCCGAGCCCGTAAAGCCTTCCCGCACGTCAGCCGCGTCCTCCCAGCGTCTCCGGATGCGCAGGGAGTTGGCCGCCGCCGCCATGGAGCTCTTCGCCACGAAGGGCTACGAGGCGACGACGGTCGACGAGATCGCGGCGACGGCCGGGGTCGCGCGGCGGACGTTCTTCCGGCACTACCGCTCCAAGGAAGAGGCGATCTTCCCCGACCACGACGACACCCTGGTGCGCGCCCAGGCCGTGCTGGACGCGGCCCCCGCGCACGAGAACCCGCTGGACACCGTCTGCCGGGGGATCAAAGAGGTGATGAAGATGTACGCATCGTCACCGCAGGGCAGCGTCGAGCGGTACAAGCTGACGCGTGAGGTCCCCGCGCTGCGGGAGCGGGAGATCGCCTCGGTCGCCCGGTACGAGCGGCTGTTCACGCGCTATCTGCTGGGGCACTTCGACGAGGCGGCGCACCGCGAGGCCGGGAGCGACTTCGACGAGCCGCTGCTGGCCGAGGTCGCCGCCTCGGCCGTGGTCACCGCGCACAACCACGTGCTGCGGCGCTGGCTGCGCGGCGGCGGCGTGGGCGACGTGGAGGCCCAGCTGGACCAGGCGTTCGCGATCGTGCGACGCACCTTCGGCACGGGCTTCGGCGCGAACCGTCCGGCCGGCGAGCGGTCCGCCGCCTCGGCCTCGCGGGAGGGCGAGGTGCTGGTCACGGTGGCCCGTACGGACGCGCCGCTGGACGAGATCATGCGCACCATCGAGCAGGCCATCCACCGCGACGGCTGACGGCCCGCTCCTGACGAACTCCGCCCGGCGGCAACCGAGTTGCCGCCGGGCGGAGGTGTTTCCGTATGCGGGGATTCCGCCCGGTTCGCGGGACCACACGATCGATCATCGCTCATCTGAGATGTGACGCTCACAACTGAGACAAGTTTTTGGCACGCAGTGCCTTGTCGACTGGCACAGGGTGTCATACGTTGACGTCAGTCCGGGCGCTGTCCCCGCGGAGCGATCTCCGTGTGCGACCGGACGCCTGCGTCACAGGCACCTCCCGCGCTCACCAGCGCTGCCGTACCGCACAGTCCGCCGGACCGACGGCACTGCCTCAGCACCGACGACACCCTCAAGCGTCTTCCCTCATCGCGCTTCGCCGGAGGCAATCCGTGAACCAGATCCTCGACGCGGTTCTCGCGTCCACAGCACACGACAACGGCTCCCCCGCCGTGACCGCAGACGACTTCGCGAACCTTCCCCTCCCGGAGTCGTACCGCGCGGTGACCGTCCACAAGGACGAGGCCGGCATGTTCGACGGGCTCGACTCGCGCGACAAGGACCCGCGCAAGTCGCTGCACCTGGACGAGGTGCCGGTCCCCGAACTCGGCCCGGGCGAAGCCCTGGTGGCCGTGATGGCCTCCTCGGTCAACTACAACTCGGTGTGGACCTCGCTCTTCGAGCCGGTCTCCACCTTCAGCTTCCTGGAGCGCTACGGGAAGCTCTCGCCGCTCACCGCCCGGCACGACCTGCCGTACCACGTCATCGGCTCCGACCTCTCCGGCGTCGTGCTGCGCACCGGCCCGGGCGTCAACTCCTGGAAGCCGGGCGACGAGGTCGTCGCGCACTGCCTCTCGGTCGAGCTGGAGAGCGCCGACGGGCACAACGACACGATGCTCGACCCCGAGCAGCGCATCTGGGGCTTCGAGACCAACTTCGGCGGGCTCGCCGAGATCGCGCTGGTGAAGTCCAACCAGCTGATGCCCAAGCCCAAGCACCTCAGCTGGGAGGAGTCGGCGGCGCCCGGGCTGGTCAACTCCACCGCCTACCGGCAGCTCGTCTCCGGCAACGGCGCGGGCATGAAGCAGGGCGACAACGTCCTCATCTGGGGCGCCAGCGGCGGACTCGGCTCCTACGCCACGCAGTTCGCGCTGGCCGGCGGCGCCAACCCGATCTGCGTCGTCTCCAGCGAGGACAAGGCGGAGATCTGCCGGAAGATGGGCGCCGAGGCGATCATCGACCGCAAGGCCGAGGGCTACCGCTTCTGGAAGGACGAGCACAACCAGGACCCGCGGGAGTGGAAGCGCTTCGGCAAGCGCATCCGCGAACTCACCGGCGGCGAGGACGTCGACATCGTCTTCGAGCACCCCGGCCGCGAGACCTTCGGCGCGAGCGTCTACGTCACCCGCAAGGGCGGCACCATCGTCACCTGCGCCTCCACCTCCGGCTACCAGCACCAGTACGACAACCGCTACCTGTGGATGTCGCTGAAGCGGATCGTGGGCTCGCACTTCGCCAACTACCGCGAGGCGTGGGAGGCCAACCGCCTCATCGACAAGGGCAAGATCCACCCCACCCTGTCGAAGACCTACCGCCTGGAGGAGACCGGGCAGGCGGCCCACGACGTCCACCGCAACCTGCACCAGGGCAAGGTCGGCGTCCTCGCCCTCGCCCCCGAGGAGGGCATGGGCGTCCGCGACCACGAGAAGCGCGCCCGGCACCTCGACTCCATCAACCTGTTCCGTGAAGCCGAAGGCGAGCGGACCAGCCAGCCCAGCCGGAACGTGTGAGAGACGCCTGATGACGGAGCGGAACAGGGACCGTCCGTGGCTGATGCGGACGTACGCGGGCCACAGCACCGCCGAGGCATCCAACGAGCTGTACCGGCGGAATCTCGCCAAGGGGCAGACGGGGCTGTCCGTGGCCTTCGACCTGCCGACGCAGACCGGCTACGACCCGGACCACGTCCTCGCCCGCGGCGAGGTCGGCCGGGTCGGGGTGCCGGTCTCCCATCTCGGGGACATGCGGCGGCTGTTCGAGGACATCCCGCTGGAGCAGATGAACACCTCCATGACCATCAACGCCACCGCCATGTGGATGCTGGCGCTGTACCAGGTGGTCGCGGAGGAGCAGGGCGCGGACATCACGCAGCTGGCCGGGACCACGCAGAACGACATCGTCAAGGAGTACCTCTCGCGCGGGACGCACGTGTTCCCGCCGGGTCCCTCGCTCCGGCTCACGACGGACATGATCGCGTACACCGTCGCGCACATCCCCAAGTGGAACCCGATCAACATCTGCAGCTACCACCTGCAGGAGGCCGGGGCCACGCCGGTGCAGGAGATCGCGTACGCCATGAGCACCGCGATCTCCGTGCTGGACGCCGTCCGTGACTCGGGGCAGGTGCCGCCGGAGCGGATGGGCGACGTCGTCGCGCGGATCTCGTTCTTCGTGAACGCGGGCGTCCGCTTCGTCGAGGAGATGTGCAAGATGCGGGCCTTCACCCGCATCTGGGACCGGATCACGCGGGAGCGGTACGGGATCGAGAACCCGAAGCAGCGCCGCTTCCGCTACGGGGTCCAGGTCAACTCGCTCGGCCTGACCGAGGCGCAGCCGGAGAACAACGTGCAGCGCATCGTGCTGGAGATGCTCGCCGTCACGCTGTCCAAGGACGCGCGCGCCCGCGCCGTCCAACTCCCGGCCTGGAACGAGGCCCTGGGCCTGCCGCGCCCCTGGGACCAGCAGTGGTCGCTGCGCATCCAGCAGGTGCTGGCGCACGAGAGCGACCTGCTGGAGTACGGCGACCTGTTCGACGGCTCGCACGTGGTCGAGGAGAAGGTCACCGAGCTGGTCGACGCGGCCTTCGCGGAGATCGGCCGGATCGAGGAGATGGGCGGCGCGATGGCGGCCGTCGAGTCCGGCTACCTGAAGTCGCAGCTGGTCGCCTCGCACGCGGAGCGGCGGGCGCGGATCGAGTCGGGCGAGGACCGCATCATCGGCGTCAACTGCTTCGAGTCGACCGAGCCGAACCCGCTCACCGCCGACCTGGACACCGCGATCCAGACCGTCGACCCGGCGAACGAAGCGCGCGTCACCGAGGCCGTCGGCGGGTGGCGGCGCAGCCGGGACGAGCCGTTCTGGCGGCAGGGCGAGGGCGATCCGGCCCTCTTCCCGAGCGCGGCCCAGGCGCTGGACCGGCTGAAGGAGGCGGCGGCCTCCGAGGAGAACCTGATGGCGGCCACGCTGGAGTGCGCCCGCGCCGGCGTCACCACCGGCGAGTGGGCGGGCGCGCTGCGCGAGGTGTTCGGCGAGTTCCGGGCGCCGACCGGCGTGAGCGGCGCGCCTGTCGCGGTGCCGGCAGAGGCGGGCTCGACGCTCGCCGAGGTGCGCCGCAAGGTCGACCACACGGCGAAGGAGCTGGGCGTCGGCAAGCTGCGGCTGCTGGTGGGCAAGCCCGGGCTCGACGGGCACAGCAACGGCGCCGAACAGATCGCCGTCCGGGCCCGCGACGCGGGCTTCGAGGTGGTCTACCAGGGCATCCGGCTCACCCCTGAGGAGATCTCCTCGGCGGCCCTCGCCGAGGACGTCCACTGCGTGGGCCTGTCCATCCTCTCCGGCTCGCACGCCGAGCTGGTGCCGGACGTCCTGGAGAGGCTGCGGCGGGCGGGCGCGGACGACGTGCCCGTCATCGTCGGCGGCATCATCCCGTCCGCGGACGCCCGGGCGCTGCGCGCCGCGGGTGTCGCCGCGGTCTTCACGCCGAAGGACTTCGGCATCACGGAGATCATCGGCCGTATCGTCGACGAGATCCGCACCGCGAACACGCTCGATCCCCTGGAGGTCCCCGCATGACCGAGCAGCACGTCAACCGCCTTCGCCCGCGCCGTTCCTGCCTGGCCGTGCCGGGCAGCAACCCGCGCTTCCTGGAGAAGGCCCAGGGCCTCCCCGCCGACCAGGTCTTCCTGGACCTGGAGGACGCCTGCGCCCCGCTGGCGAAGCCGGACGCGCGGCACACCATCGTCAAGTTCCTCAACGAGGGCGACTGGACGGGCAAGACGCGCGTGGTCCGGGTCAACGACTGGACGACGCACTGGACTTACCGCGACGTGATCACCGTCGTCGAGGGCGCGGGCCAGAACCTGGACTGCATCATGCTGCCGAAGGTGCAGGACGCGCAGCAGGTGCAGGCCCTGGACCTGCTGCTGACCCAGATCGAGACGACGATGGGCTTCGAGCCGGGCCGGATCGGCATCGAGGCGCAGATCGAGAACGCCAAGGGCCTGGTCAACGTCGACGCGATCGCCGGTGCCTCGCCGCGGCTGGAGACGATCATCTTCGGCCCGGCCGACTTCATGGCGTCCATCAACATGAAGTCCCTGGTCGTCGGCGAGCAGCCGCCCGGCTACCCGGCGGACGCGTACCACTACATCCTGATGCGCATCCTGATGGCGGCCCGTACGCACGACCTCCAGGCGATCGACGGCCCGTACCTGCAGATCAAGAACGTCGACGGCTACCGCGAGGTCGCGCAGCGCGCCGCGGCGCTCGGCTTCGACGGCAAGTGGGTGCTGCACCCCGGACAGGTCGAGGCCTCGAACGAGATCTTCTCGCCGTCCCAGGAGGACTACGACCACGCCGAGCTGATCCTCGACGCCTACGAGTACTTCACCTCGGAGGAGGGCGGCAAGAAGGGTTCGGCGATGCTCGGCGACGAGATGATCGACGAGGCGAGCCGCAAGATGGCGCTGGTCGTCTCCGGCAAGGGGCGCGCGGCCGGCATGAAGCGCACCTCCGTCTTCGAGCCCCCGCAGTCCTGAGCCCGCCGCGCGGGAGTGCCCGCGCGCTTCGCACCCTACGGAGTCGCACCATGCAGTTCGGCCGCACCTACGAGGAGTTCACGGTCGGCGACGTGTACCGGCACTGGCCGGGGAAGACCGTCACCGAGTACGACGACCACCTGTTCTGTCTGCTGACCATGAACCACCACCCGCTCCACATGGACAGCAACTACGCGGAGCAGACCACCGACTTCGGCAGGAACGTCGTCGTCGGCAACTACATCTACTCGCTGCTGCTGGGCATGTCCGTGCCGGACGTGTCGGGCAAGGCGATAGCCAACCTGGAGATCGAGTCGCTCAAGCACGTCGCGCCGACCTTCCACGGGGACACCCTGTACGGCGAGACGACCGTCCTGGACAAGACCCCGTCGAAGTCGAAGAGCGACCGCGGCGTGGTGCACGTCGAGACCAAGGGCTACAAGCAGGACGGCACGCTCGTCTGCGTCTTCCGCCGCAAGGTGATGGTGCCGACACAGACGTACGTCAAGGAGCGCGGCGGGGAGCAGCCGGGACGTCCCGAGCTCGTCGAGCCCCCGCGGAAGGGCGGGAAGTGACATGGGACGCCTCGCGCAGACGGACGGGCTGACGGACATCCAGCGGGAGATCCTCGCCACGGTCCGCGACTTCGTCGACAAGGAGATCCTCCCGGTCGCCACCGACCTGGAGCACAAGGACGAGTACCCCACGGAGATCGTCGAGGGCCTGAAGGAGCTGGGCGTCTTCGGGCTGATGATCCCGGAGGAGTACGGCGGCCTCGGTGAGTCGTTGCTCACCTACGCGCTGTGTGTGGAGGAGATCGCCCGCGGCTGGATGAGCGTCTCGGGCATCATCAACACGCACTTCATCGTGGCGTACATGCTCAAGCAGCACGGCACGCAGGAGCAGAAGGACCACTTCCTGCCGCGGATGGCGACGGGCGAGGTGCGCGGCGCCTTCTCGATGTCGGAGCCGGGCCTCGGCTCGGACGTGTCGGCGATCACGTCCAAGGGCGTCCGGGACGGCGAGGAGTACGTCCTGGACGGCCAGAAGATGTGGCTGACGAACGGCGGTTCCTCGACGCTGGTCGCGGTGCTGTGCCGGACGGACGAGGGGCATCCCGAGGGCACCGCGCCGCACAAGTCGATGACCACGTTCCTGGTCGAGAAGGAGCCCGGTTTCGGGGAGGTCAGGAAGGGCCTCACGATCCCCGGGAAGATCGACAAGATGGGCTACAAGGGCGTCGACACCACCGAGCTCGTCATGGACGGCCTGCGGATTCCGGCCGACCGTGTGCTGGGCGGCGAAACCGGGCGCGGTTTCTACCAGATGATGGACGGCGTCGAGGTCGGCCGCGTGAACGTCGCCGCGCGTGGCTGCGGAGTCGCGCAGCGTGCCTTCGAGTTGGGCATCGACTACGCGCAGCAGCGGCAGACTTTCGGCAAGCCCATCGCCAAGCACCAGGCCATCCAGTTCAAGTTGGCCGAGATGGCGACCAAGGTGGAGGCCGCGCACGCCCTGATGGTCGGTGCCGCACGGAAGAAGGACTCCGGGCAGCGCAACGACCTGGAAGCCGGAATGGCCAAATATCTCGCCTCCGAGTACTGCAAGGAGGTCGTGGAGGACGCTTTCCGCATCCACGGCGGGTACGGTTTCTCCAAGGAGTACGAGATCGAACGGCTGTACCGCGAAGCGCCGATGCTGCTGATCGGCGAGGGGACGGCCGAGATCCAGAAGATGATCGTGGGCCGCCGCCTGCTGGAGGAGTACCGCTTCCAGGGCTGAGCGACCCCTTCTCCAAATGTCCCGATTCGGGGTGTTTTCCTGGAGGTCAGGATCACACCCCGATCCGGGGCTTCGGTCCTTGACTGGCGCTCTGGCTTGCCCAGTTGCCACCACTAACCGATAGCATCCCGGAAAAAGCCGCCCGTCCCCAGCACCGTGCGGCACCCTCTCCGCTACGAAGGTATCCATGCCCCACAGCCCATCCTCTGCACCAGGCGTTCCCCCGGCACGGGGGGTGCGCCTCGCGCGCGGAGCGTCGCCGTGGCTTCTGCCGACCGTCGCTACCGCAGCCGTCAGCCTCCTCAGGGCACGCCGCTCCGGCAAGGCCGCCGCGGTCGCCGTGCCCGCCACCGCGCTCGCCGCGGGCATGCTGTGGTTCTTCCGCGACCCCGAGCGCGAGATCGCTCAGGGCCGCGTGATCTCCCCGGCCGACGGTGTCGTGCAGAGCATCATGCCGTGGAAGGACGGACGCACCCGCGTCGCGATCTTCATGAGCCCGTTGAACGTCCACGTCAACCGCGCGCCCGTGGCGGGCACGGTGACGTCCGTGGAGCACATCCCCGGCGGCTTCGTGCCGGCGTTCAACAAGGAGAGCGAGAACAACGAGCGGGTCGTCTGGCACTTCGACTCGGAGCTCGGGGACATCGAGATGGTGCAGATCGCCGGTGCGGTGGCCCGCCGCATCGTGCCCTACGTGCCCGAGCAGACCAAGGTCGAGCAGGGCGAACGGGTCGGGCTGATCCGCTTCGGCTCCCGGGTGGACATCTACCTTCCGGAGGGAGTTGAGGCCGCCGTCGAGGTCGGCCAGGCCACGACCGCGGGGGTGACTCGAATTGACCGTGATTGATCCCGATACCCAGGCCGCCTGGGTACCCGAGGCAGAGGACGACGACGAGGACGAAATGCCCCTGTCGACGCGCCTGTCGATAGCGGACACCCTCACCCTGGGCAACGCCACCTGCGGCTTCATGGCCGTGTACTTCACCACCACCGGCGTGCTCATCCCGCACCTCACCGGCAGCGAGGACGGCGGCATGGCGCGGCACAGCGCCGCGACCGCCGTCGTTCTCATGCTCCTCGCCTCGGTCTTCGACCTCTTCGACGGCCTGGTGGCCCGTAAACTCCGCTCCTCCGCCATGGGTGCGGAACTGGACAATCTCTCCGACCTGATCAGCTTCGGGCTGGCGCCGGCCTACTTCGTGGCCGTCTGGGGGATGGTCGCCAACGACGCGAACCAGCGCGTCTCGGTGGTGGCCGCGATCGTGGTGCTGCTGGCGGTGGTGCTGCGGCTTGCGAGATTCTCCTGCGTGACCCTGCGGGACGGCATCTTCCAGGGCATGCCCAGCCCCTTCGGGGCGCTCACGGTCGTCTCCATCGTGCTGCTGGAGCTGCCCTTCGTGCCGACGCTGCTCGCCATCGTGGGCGTCGCGTGGCTGATGGTCAGCCGGGTCGAGTACCCGAAGCCGCAGGGCAGGCTGGCCGTCGCGATGCTCAGCTGGATCGTCGCGAGCATGGGGCTGCTGGCCGCCTGGGCCTTCGACGCGCCCGGCGGTGAGCTGCTGCTCCAGACCGGCTGTGCGCTGCAGGTCGTCCTCGGCGCGGTGATTCCGCTGTTCGCGACGGCACGTCGCGTGAACACCTTCCGCGACAACCGGCGCGAGGCGCGGGCTGCTGCGCAGGGCTGAGCCGGTACGAAGCGAAACGGGTGGGGCCCCGGACCGATGGTCCGGGGCCCCACCCGTTTCTTGTCGGAGTGCGCTGGATTCTCGGGGCGCGGGTGCTTCGGGGCCCGGGCTCTTTGCGCAGTTCCCCGCGCCCCTGATCGGGCTCGCCTCGCTTCTCGGGCCCGCCCTGCTTGGGAGAACTGCGCGTAGGCGCAGGGCTGGCAAGCGCAGCGCCTCAGCCCCGGCGCGGGGTGCACAACCGCCGTCACCGGGCCACCCCGTACAACGTGGCAAGCGCAGTTCCCCGCGCCCCCGCAGGGCGCTACAGCTGTTCCGCGGCCAGGCGTTCGGCGGTCTTCTCCAGGAGGGGGCCCGCGTTGGCGATGCAGCGGGCCGGGTCGGGCTCGATGTCGGTGAGCGGGTAGGCCCGCTCGATGCCCGCGCCGTTCAGCGCCGCCGTGTCGATGGCCAGCCGCCCGCACACCGCGACGACCGGCTTGCCCGCCTCGCGGGCCGCCGCCGCGACCCCGGCCGGCGCCTTGCCGTGCAGGGTCTGGGTGTCGAGGGACCCCTCGCCGGTGATGACCAGCCCGGCGCGCTCCAGCGCCGGGGCGAAGCCGAGAACCTCCAGCAGCACCTCGATGCCGGGCCGGAACGAGGCGTTCAGCCCGATCAGCGCACCGAAGCCGATACCGCCCGCCGCACCCGCGCCCGGCGACTCGGCGAGCTCGACGGCCCGCTGCCCCACGGACTCCGTCTCGGCGAGGACCTGCGTGAAGTGGTCGAGCGCCGCGTCCAGCACGGCGACGTCGCCCTCGCTGGCGCCCTTCTGCGGCCCGTACACGGCCGCCGCACCCTTGGGCCCGGTGAGCGGGTTGTCGACGTCGCTGGCGAGGACGAACTCGACGTCCGCCAGCCGCGGGTCGAGCCCCGAGAGGTCGGCCGTGGTCATCTCGCGCAGCGGCCCGCCGCCGTGCGGCACCGGGTCGCCGTCCTCGTCGAGGAAGCGGGCGCCGAGCGCCTCCAGCATGCCGGCGCCGCCGTCGGTGGTGGCCGAGCCGCCGACGCCGAAGACGACCCGCCGCGCGCCCGCGTCGAGCGCGGCGCGGATGACCTCGCCGGTGCCGTACGTGGTGGCGGTCAGCGGCGCGAAGACGCCGGGCGGCATGAGGCCGAGGCCGGAGGCCTCCGCCATCTCGACCACGGCGGTCTCGCCGTCCAGCGCGAAGGCGGCCGTGACGGGCGCGCCGAGCGGGCCCGTGGCCTCCACCTCGTGGCGCTCGAAGCCGCCCGCGACGGCGGCGGCCACCGTCCCGTCACCGCCGTCGGCGACGGGAAGGAACTCGACCTCCGCCTCCGGACGGACCCGCCGGATACCGGCCGTGACCCGCTCGGCGACCTCGACGGCCGTCAGCGATCCCTTGAACTTGTCCGCGGCGATCAGCACGCGCGCCGTCGTTGTCATGGTTCTGCCCCTGGATCTCTCTTATGTCGAACAGGCAGTCGCGCCGGTGCGACCCTATCCGCCGGTGTGCCCGGGGACCATGGGCCGCTGTCCCGCACGGCCCGTACGCGTGACGTTGTGCGAAGCGAAAACGCCGGAAACCCTCCCATAGTTGGGGCCGCCGGTGATCACGCGGGCCCCCGCTCACCGGATGCCGGACGGCGCCCGCGTTCCGCCTCCGCCGGGCCGGGGCGTCATCTGCTCACGCTGCACTCACGGTTCGGGGCTCTCCGTGTCCGCCGGTGGTCGGCGTGGCCCCACCCGGAACGCGGCGAAACCGCACCATAGTGGGGCGGCATGAGCAGTGACGCACAGGCACCCCCCTCCCCTCCCGAGGAGAGCGGAGCCGTTCCGGGACCGCCGACCGACCCGCCGCCCGACCGGATCGTCGTCTCCATCGGCGCCGCGGCCGTCCTCGCCGTGGTGCTCTGGGCGGCGATCGGCCAGGACTCCTTCGCCTCGTTCACCACGAACAGCCTCAACTGGGTTCTGGGCAACTTCAGCTGGCTGTTCATGATCGCGGCGAACATCTTCCTGGTGCTGTGCGTCGTCATCGCCATGAGCCGCTTCGGACGCATCCGACTCGGACAGGACGAGGACGAACCGGAGTTCACCAACCTGTCCTGGATCGCGATGATGTTCAGCGCCGGGATGGGCATCGGCCTGATGTTCTACGGCGTCGGCGAACCGCTCCAGCACTACGCGGATCCGCCCCCGTTCGGCGACATCGCGCCGCGCAGCGACCAGTCGGCCCAGATCGGCCTGGAGTACTCGCTCTTCCACTGGACGCTCCACCCCTGGGCCATCTACGGCGTCGCCGGACTCGCCCTGGCCTACGCGACGTTCCGCAAGGGCCGCGGCAACCGCATCAGTTCCGTGTTCATCCCGCTCCTCGGCAGCCGCCGCGCGGACGGCTGGCAGGGCAAGGCCGTCGACCTCCTCGCCGTCTTCGCCACGGTCTTCGGCACCGCGACGAGCCTCGGGCTGGGCGCGCTCCAGGTCGCGGAGGGGCTGGAGCTGACGACGGGACTCGACCACACGCAGTCCGTCGACCTGATGGTGATCGTCGTGCTGGGCGCCGCGTTCGTGCTGTCCGCCTTCTCCGGGCTGCACAAGGGCGTGAAGTGGCTCAGCAGCATCAACATCGTGCTGGCCGCGCTGCTGATGCTGTTCGTCTTCGTCGTCGGCCCGACCGTCTTCTCGCTCAACTCGATCCCGGCGACGGTCGGTCCGTACCTCCAGGAGCTGCTGGTCACCTCCTCGCGGACGGGCGCGTTCGGCAGCAGCGACTGGCTGGGCGCCTGGACGATCTTCTACTGGGCGTGGTGGCTGTCCTGGGCGCCGTTCGTCGGCACGTTCCTCGCGCGCATCTCGCACGGGCGCACCATCCGTGAGTTCCTCATCGGGGTGCTGCTGATCCCCAGCGGCGCCTCCACCGTCTGGTTCTGCGTGATGGGCGGCACCGCGATCCGGCTCGACTCCACCGGTGACGCGAACCTCGCGGCCAACGCCGACGACGCCGAACGCTCCCTGTTCTCCATGCTGGACGCGCTGCCGCTGGGCGCGCTCACCTCCGTCGTCGCCATGCTGCTGGTGATGATGTACTTCATCACCAGCGCCGACTCGGCCTCCCTGGTGATGGGTTCGCTCACCAGCCACGGCGCGCTGCACCCGCGTACCTGGCTGGTGGTCACCTGGGGTGTGCTGATGGCGGCGGTCGCGGCGGTGCTGCTGCTCGCGGGCGGACTGGAGTCGCTCAAGTCCGGGACGATCCTCGTGGCGCTGCCGTTCGTCGTCGTGATGCTCGGGCTGTGCTGGTCGCTGCTGCGGGAGCTGCGCGAGGACCCCGGCGCGGGCCCGCCCCGGCACCATCCGCTGCACGGTATGCGGGACGCGGTACGGGCCATGGTCGGCGACGCGATCACGGAGGAACGCCAGGAACGCCGCCACCCCCGCCTCCGCCGCGCCGCCGACTCCCGCCGCCAGACCCCGGACGAGTAGCGCCCCTCTTGGGGGCGCGGGGAACGGCGCCTCTTGGGGGCGCGGGGAACTGCGCGAACGGCCACGGCGTACGGGGTGGTCCGGTGACGGCAGTTGCGCACCCCGCGCCGGGGCCGGGGCGCTGCGCTTGCCAGCCCTGCGCCTAGGCGCAGACCTCCCAAGCGGGGCGGGCCCGAGAAGCGAGGCGAGCCCGACAAGGGGCGCGGGGAACTGCGCGCTCTTGGGGGCGCGGGGAACGGCGCGAACGGCCACGACGTACGGGGTGGCCCGGTGACGGCATGGAGCACCCCGCGCGGGGCCGGCCCGCGAAACCCCTACCGCGACCGGAGCCGGCGCCAGGCGGCGCGGGCCGCGTGGTGGCCGGCCATGCCGTGGACGCCGGGGCCGGGCGGGGTCGCGGAGGAGCAGAGGTAGACGGCGGGGTGCGCGGTGGCGTAGGGGACGCGGGCCAGCTTGGGCCGGATCATCAGCTGGAGCCCGGCGGCGCTGCCGCAGGCGATGTCCCCGCCGACGTAGTTGGCGTTCCGCGCGGCCAGTTGCGGCGGCCCGGCCGTCGCGCGGGCGAGGACGCGGTCGCGGAACCCGGGCGCGAAACGCTCCAGTTGGCGTTCGACGGCGTCGGTGAGGTCGCCCTCCCAGCCGTTGGGGACGTGCCCGTACGCCCAGAAGACGTGCTTGCCCTCGGGCGCGCGGGTGGAGTCGACGAGGCTCGGCTGGGCGGTGATGAGGAACGGCCGCTCGGGCGCCCGGCCTTCGACGGAGGCGTCGCGCAGCGCGCGGTCCATCGCGCCGGCGGTCGGGCCGACGTGCACGGTGCCCGCGCGGCGGGCGTCCTCGGAGGTCCAGGGGACGGGCCCGTCCAGCGCGTAGTCGATCTTGAACACGCTGCCGCCGTACCGGTACCGCGCGTACGCGTCGCCCAGGCCGGCGATGCGGGCGAGCGCGGTGGGCGAGGTGTCGAAGATGTAGGCCCGCGCCGGGGGCAGTTCGTCGAGCCGCTTGACCTCGGTGCCGGTGTGGACGGTGCCGCCCAGCGCGCGGAAGTACCCGGCGAGGGCGTCCGAGATGGCCTGCGAGCCGCCGCGCGGCACGGGCCAGCCGTACGCGTGCGCCGCGAGCGCGAACACCAGCGCGGGCGCGGCCGTGGCGAGGCTGCCGAGCGGGGCGATGACGTGTCCGGCCAGGCCGCCGAAGAGGGCGCGGGCCTGCTCGTCGCGGAAGCGGTGGTTGAGCCACGAGACGGGGCGCAGCCCCTGGAGGCCGAAGCGGGCGAGCAGCAGCGGGGACTGCGGGAGGCGGCCGTTGAGGGCCGAGCCGAAGCCGAGGAAGTCGGCGGCGAGTTCGTCCCAGCGGTCGAGGAACGGGGCGACGAGCCGCCGGTACGTCCCGGCGTCGCGCGGCCCGAGCGAGGCGGCGGTCTCGGCGACGGAGTGCGCGAGGACGGCCGAACTGCCGTCGGGGAAGGGGTTGGCCAGGGGCAGCGGCGGGTGCAGCCACTCCAGGCCGTGCTCGGCGAGCGGCATGTCGCGGAAGGCCGGGGAGCCGGCGCCGGTGGGGTGCACGGCCGAGCAGGTGTCGTGCCGGAAGCCGGGGAGGGTGAGCTCCTCGGTGCTCGCCCCGCCGCCGACGGACGCGTGCGCCTCGAACAGCTCGACGGACATGCCCCTGCGGGCCAGTTCGACGGCCGCCGTCAGGCCGTTGGGTCCGGCTCCGACGACGACGGCGTCACGGATCGGTGGCACTTCCGCTCTCCCCTCACCCCTGTGGTCGGCCGCGCGGGGGCGTCGGTCCCCGGCCCGGGTCCCGCGGGGGCCGGTCAGTCCTCGCCGCGCAGCAGCCCCACCATACGCCGGGCGGTGGCGGCGTCGCGGGCGGCGGTGAAGGGCAGCGCGTTCCCGCCCGCGAGCCGGAACGGTTCGCCGGCGACGGTGGCGCTCGCGCCGCCCGCCTCGTGCACCAGCAGCAGTCCGGCCGCGTGGTCCCAGGCGGCCTCCCAGCTGAAGGCGACGGCGTCCAACTCGCCCTGGGCGACGGCCAGGTACTCCAGTCCGGCGGAGCCGCAGGGGCGCGCGTCGACGCCGGTGCCGTGCACGCCGAGGAGCGCGCGCTTCTGCTCGTCGGTGGTGAAGTCGGGGTGGGAGGTGGCGACGCGGAGCGCGTCCTCGGGCGCGGGCGAACCGGCGCGCAGCGCCTCGCCGTTGAGCAGCGCGCCGCCCCGGTGCCGGGCGACGGCCATCCGGTCGGTGACGGGCGCGTACGTCCACGAGGCCAGGGTCTCGCCGTGCCGGGCGAGGGCGACGAGGGTGCAGAAGCCCTCCTCGCCGCGGACGAACTGCCGGGTGCCGTCGACGGGGTCGACGATCCACACCGGTGCGTCGCCGCGCAGGGCCTCGTAGGTGGCGGGCTTGGCGTGCACGGCCTCCTCGCCGACGACCACGGAGCCGGGCAGCAGCCGCTCCAGGGCGCGGGTGAGGTGCTGCTCGGCACGCTGGTCGGCCACCGTGACGAGGTCGTGCGGGCCGCTCTTCTGGTCGACCTCCTCGGCGCTCAGCTGCCGCCAACGCGGCATGACCTCCTCGGCCACTGCGTCGCGTACGGCCTTCTCGACCGCGGTCACCAGCTCATCGTCGATCATGCCTCCATGGAAGCACGCCGCCGGGGAACGTCCACCGCCCTCCCGGTGGACGTCCGGTGAACGCGGTCCAGCGGGCCGAGGCAGCCCCTCCCCCGGCCGGTCCGGGAAGAGCGCAGGTCAGCGGCCGACGGCGTAGCCCTGCATACCGCGCGGGTTCGCGGCGGCGGCGAGCACGCCCGTCTCCGGGTCGCGGGTGACGGCGCAGAGCCGGCCCTCGGACCAGGGCGGGCCGACGGTCACCTCGTGCCCCCGGCGCCGCAGCCCCGCCGCCGTCGCCTCCCCCGCGCGGGACTCCAGGGTGACGGAGGCGGGGCGCGTGGCCCGCGGGTAGAAGGAGCCGGGGAAGGCGTCGGTGTGCCAGTTCGGGGCGTCGACGGCGCCCTGGAGGTCGAGGCCGCCGCGTACGGCGGGGCGGAGGACGGCGGCGAGGAAGAAGTGCAGCTGCCACTGGTCCTGCTGGTCGCCGCCGGGCGTCCCGAACGCGAGGACGGGCTCGCCGCCGCGCAGCGCGAGGGACGGGGTGAGGGTGGTGCGCGGGCGGCGGCCCGGGGTGAGGGTGTTCGGGAGGCCCGGCTCCAGCCAGGTCATCTGGAGGCGAGTGCCGAGCGGGAAGCCGAGTTCGGGGACGACGGGGTTGGAGTGCAGCCAGCCGCCGCTCGGCGTCGCGCTGATCATGTTGCCCCAGCGGTCGACGACGTCGAGGTGGCAGGTGTCGCCGCGGGTCGCCCCGTCCGCGCCCACGGCCGGCTCCCCCGCCTCGACGACCGGCCGCTCGGCCTCGACGGTGGGCTCGCCCGCGCCGGGTGCCCGTCCGCGCAGGTCGTCCGCGCCCTGCCCGTCACCGGGCTCGCCGGTGACGTGCCGGGGCAGGCGCGGGGCCGGACCGTCGGGCACGGGGCGGCCGGGGCGCAGGTCGCGGGAGGCGGTCTCGCCGATCAGGGCGCGGCGCTGTGCGGAGTAGCGGGGCGAGAGCAGCGCGTCGAGGGGGACCTGTTCCGCGCCGTCCGCGTCGCCGTACCAGGCTTCGCGGTCGGCCATGGCGAGCTTGGTGCCCTCGACCAGGCGGTGGACGTACGCGGCGCCGTCCGGGGACAGGCAGCCGCCGTCGGCGTAGCCGCCGCCCGTGCCGGGCTCGGTGCTGTCGGCGCGGGTGACGAACTCGGGGGCCGCGAGGTCCTCGGGGCCGTCGCCGAGGAGTGCGAGCTGCTGGAGCAGGACCGGACCCTGGGACCACGGGCCCGCCTTGCAGACGGTCCACTCGCCCCAGGTGTGGCTCGCCGGTTCCTCGTAGGTGGCCTCCCAGCGGGCGAGGTCGTCGCCGGTGAGGGTGCCGGTGTGGCGGGTGCCCGAGGTGTCGAGCGTGGGGCGGGCCACGGCGCGCAGCAGCGCCTCGGCGACGAAGCCCTCGCGCCAGATCCGCCGGGCCGCCTCGATCTGCCGCTCCCGTCCCGGCCCGGCGGCCTCGGCCTCGGCGAGCAGCCGCCGCCAGGTGGCCGCCAGCGCGGGGTTGCGGAGCAGGGTGCCGGGGGCCGGGGGGCGGCCGTCGGGGAGGTAGAGCGCGGCCGAGTCGGTCCACTCGGTGGTGAGGAGTTCGCGGACGGTCTCGACGGTCCGGCCGACGCCCTCCACCACCGGGTGGCCGCGTTCCGCGTAGCCGATCGCGTGGTCGAGGACGGTGGCCAGGGGGCGGGTGCCGTAGTCCCGCAGCAGCAGCATCCAGGCGTCGAAGGCGCCGGGCACGGCGGCGGCCAGCGGTCCCGTGCCGGGTACGAGGTCCAGGCCGAGCGCGGTGTAGTGCGCGACGTCGGCGCCCGCCGGGGCCACGCCCTGCCCGCACAGCACCCGCACCGGGCCGCCCGCCGGTGCGAGCAGCGCCGGCACCTCGCCGGCCGGGCCGTTCAGGTGCGGCTCGACGACGTGCAGCACGAAGCCCGCGGCGACGGCGGCGTCGTACGCGTTGCCGCCGTCCTCCAGCACCGCCATGGCGGTCTGCGAGGCGAGCCAGTGGGTGGAGGAGACCATGCCGAAGGTGCCCTGGAGCGTGGGCCGGGTGCTGAACACGGCGCGAACGTACGTCCTGCCGGACCCGCCCACAAGGCCATCGGGCGGCGCGCGGGCGGTCGTTGGTCCCCGGCGCGCTCGCTACCCTGCCGGTATGGACACCGACGGCGGCACGGACGGCGGCCCCGGCAGGCCGCTGCTGGCCGTGCTCACCGGCGCCGGGATCTCCACCGACTCCGGCATCCCCGACTACCGGGGCCCGCGGGGCGTGTGGACGCGCGACCCGGAGGCCGAGAAGCTCGTGACGTACGGGTACTACATGGCCGATCCGGAGATCCGCCGCCGCTCGTGGCGGATGCGCCGGGACAGCCCCGTCTGGGCGGCCCGGCCGAACGCGGCGCACGAGGCCGTGGCCCGGCTGGCCCGCTCGGGCGCCCCGCTGCGCGTGGTGACGCAGAACGTCGACGGGCTGCACCAGCTCGCCGGGGTCCCCGAGCGCAAGGTGCTGGAGCTGCACGGCAGTTCACGGACGGTGGTGTGCACCCGGTGCGCGGCGCGGAGCACCATGACGGAGGCGCTGGAGCGGGTCGCCGCGGGTGAGGAGGATCCGCCGTGCCGGGAGTGCGGCGGCATCCTGAAGTCGGCGACGGTGATGTTCGGGCAGGCCCTGGACCCGCGGGTGCTGGGCGAGGCGATGGCGGTGGCGCGGGCCAGCGACGTGTTCGTCGCCGTCGGGACCAGCCTCCAGGTGCAGCCGGCCGCCTCCCTGGCCGGGCTGGCCGCCGAGCACGGGGCGCGGCTGGTGATCGTCAACGCCGAGCCGACCCCGTACGACGGGCTCGCCGACGAGGTCGTCCGCGAGCCCATCGGCGAGGCCCTGCCGCCGCTGCTCGACCGGCTGGCCGGGGGCGGCTGACGCTCAGGACTGCTCGGGGACGGCCCGGAGCAGGCGGGTGGTGGTGACGAGGCCGGGGCTGGACTCGGCGAGTGCGGCGGTGAGTTCGTCACCGGCGGCGGTGAGCGCGGCGTCGTCCATCGGGCCGAGCGCGTCGAGCAGGAAGAAGGCGCGGGTGGTCTCCAGGGTGAGGCGGGTGCGGACGCACTGGCGCCAGTTCCAGCGGCGGCAGGTCACGCCCGCGTCGTCGCGCCAGACGACCTCGCCCGCCTTCGGGTGCTCGACGGTGGGCTCGCCCGCCGTCATGATCTCGAACTCCTCGGTGCCGTCGGCCCGTGCGAGCCGCGCGGGGCCCTGGTAGGTGTCGAGGTTCTCGCCGCCGATGGGGACGGCGTGGGTGACGGAGACCGCGTTGTAGATGTCCGTGATCCGGTCCACCCGGGGCAGGCCCTCGGGCACCCGGCGCAGCAGCGCGTCGGCGCTGGGGCGGATGCGCTTCGGCTTCGCGCCGAAGGAGCGGAAGGCCTCGTGCCAGGCGGCGATGTGCGGGTGGCTGCCCGGGTCCTCGGCGACGCCGCTCTCCCGTACGCGCTCCTCGGCTGCGGTCAGCATCCGCTCGCTGAACTCGTCGGAGGGGCCGGGCCGCAGGCCCTCGGCGGTGATCAGCAGGGCCCGGTAGTCGGGGCGCAGCTCGGCCACGGCCGGATCGACGGTCACGGCCTCCAGCCAGCTGTGGACGTCCTGGCTGCTGCGGGTCTCGGTGGTCACGGTTCTCCCTGCGGTGCTGCGGTCCGGCACGAACACGGGACACTGTAGTGCACTGCGCGATGCACTATCCCAGACGATTCCGGGGCGGGACCGGGGCCCGCTTCCACCCCCGTGACCATGATCCCGCGCAGATCCCCCGTGGGTTCCGCGCGGATTCCGCGACGGTTCCGCGCCCGCCCCGCGCTCCCGGCCGCCGGGGCGATCGGCTGACAGACGCCTCCCTTATGCTTGCGCGCGGTCAACTGGTCATCCATACGGGGGAGTCGAGACAGCCATGCCTCGGACACAGCAGCAGCCCACGACGCACAGCGCGGCGGAGCCCACCGACGAGCGGACGGCGCCCGCGCCGCGCTCCCGGCGCAAGCTGCGCTCCAGCACCGTCATCCTCGGCGGCATGGGCGTCCTCGCCGCCGCCCTGTCGGCGTGCAGCTCCGAGCCGGACAAGCGGTGCGTCGACCGGAACAGCTACGACTACGCGAACGGGTACAAGGTCGTCGACTCCTCGCGCTGCAAGAGCAGTTCGAGCAGCGGCGGGGGCGCAGCCGGTGGCGGCGGCTCCCGGAGCGGCGTGAGCAAGGGCAAGAGCAGCCTGGGCGGCAGCGACCCGCAGTGGTACTACGACTCGTCGAAGGGCGGCGGGCACGCGGACAGCGGCACGTTCTCCAAGTCCCAGGCGGTGGACCGGGGCGGCTTCGGCTGCTCGGGCCGCTCCGGCTCGTCCGGCGGCTGACGACGGAGAGCACCGGCGTCCGCACCCCACTCACCACGAAGCACGGCACCCATGAAGCGTCACACCATCACCCCGCGGCCCGGCTGGCAGCAGACCGTCGAGGAGCAGGGCTGCATCTACCCGCTCACCCGCTACCCCGACGACTCGCTGCGCCCCTACTGGGACGAGAGCGCCTACTACTCCTTCAGCCTGCCCGAGGTGGAGGCGCTGGAGGAGACCGTCGAGGAACTGCACGCCATGTGCCTCGCGGCGGCGGCGTACATCGTCGAGCACGACCGCTTCGCCGACCTCGGGATCACCGACCCGCGGCTGGCGGATGCCGTCGCCGACTCCTGGCACCGCCGGGCCGAACAGCCCACCGTCTACAACCGGTTCGACCTGCACTACGACGGCACCGGCCCGGCCAAGCTGCTGGAGTACAACGCCGACACCCCCACCTCGCTGGTGGAGGCCGCCTCCCCCCAGTGGTTCTGGATGGAGGAGCGCTTCCCCGGCGCCGACCAGTGGAACTCGCTGCACGAACGGCTCGTCGACGCCTGGAAGTCGCAGGCCGCACTGCTCCCGCCCGGCGCGCCCGTGCACTTCGCGCACTCCGTCGGCGACGAGCTCGGCGAGGACCTGATGACGGTCGCGTACCTGAAGGAGACCGCCGAGCAGGCCGGGCTGGAGACGGCGGCGCTCGCCGTCGAGGACATCGGCTGGGACCGCGTCTCCGGCCGCTTCGTCGACCAGCGGTTCGGCTGGATACGCGCCTGCTTCAAGCTGTACCCGTGGGAGTGGCTGGCGACCGACGAGTTCGGCCCGCGCGTCCTGGCCACCCTCGACAACGGCGGCGGCACCGGCTCCACCATGTGGATCGAGCCCACGTGGAAGATGCTGCTCTCCAACAAGGCGCTGCTGGCGATCCTCTGGGAGCTGTACCCGGGGCACCCCAACCTGCTCGCCGCGTACCTCGACGGCCCGCGCGAGCTGGCCCGTACCACCGGCTGGGCCGCGAAGCCGCTGCTCGGCCGCGAGGGCGAGGGCGTCACGCTGCACCGGCCGACGGCCGATTCCGAGGAGCCGCCGGCGGCCCGTACGGACCCCTGCTGCTACCAACAGCTGGCGCCGCTCCCGGACTTCGACGGCAACCGCGTCGTGCTGGGCGCCTGGGTGGTCGGGGACGAGTCGGCCGGGCTCGGCATCCGCGAGTCCGCCGGCCCGGTCACGGACGAGTACGCCCGCTTCCTGCCCCACGTCATCCTCTGACGGCCGGGCTCACCCCGACTCCCCCTCCGGCGGCGGCACTTCGCCGTGCAGCCGCCGGACCTGGGTGTCGTAGTCGTCGATGATCCGCCGGAGGTCCTCGCGCGCCGCGCCGGAGATCTCCGGCGGCGGGGACTCGGCCACGAGCCGGGCCGCGGCGACGAGCGCCGCGAGCTCATGGGCGCGCGAGGTCGCGCGCAGGACTCCCGGCCGGGCCCATTCCAGCCGCATGGTCAGCCCTTCGCCTCCACATAGCTCTTGATCTGGGCGACCTCCTGCGCGAAGTCGTCGTAGTCCTCGCGCATGCCGTTGATGTACGCGCTCCAGCCCAGGCTGTTCTTCGCGTAGTGCACGGCCTCCTGGATCTCCTCCTCCGTGGCGCCGAACAAGCGGGCCGCCTCGGTGTGGAACAGCAGGCAGTAGCGGCACTTCGTCTCGGAGTGCAGTGCCACCCCCATCAGTTCCTTGTACTTGTTCGGGATGAGCGTCTCGCCGAGCTCGATCCGCTGGAAGATCTGCCATTCGTAGTCGAGCAGTTCGTCAGGGATTCCGGCGAGGAAATGCGGTACGAGGCCCAGGGTCTCCTTGATCTCGGCCTCGACTTCGCTGCGGCTTCGGCCAGCCATGACGGCCACTTCCCCATTCCACGAGATATGGAGTCACAAGCCCCCTCTGTCCAGGCTAGTCAGCCCCGGGCCGGGCGGCGACCGCGCGCCGCAACCCATGACGAACCGGGACATCCGCGGGCGTTAGCCTGGTGTCCGGCCGGGCCCGAGGCCCGGGGCGGCGGCCGGAACCAGCAGCAGGCGGGCCCTTTCAGGAGAGCGGGTGGCGCCGATGCACGGCGAGTACAAGGCCCCGGGCGGCAAGCTCGTCGTCGTGGACTGCGACAGCGAGGGCGGGGTGCTGCGGAACGTCCGGGTCGCCGGTGACTTCTTCCTCGAACCCGACGAGGCGCTCGCCGCCATCGACCAGGCCCTGGAGGGCGCCCCGGCCGACGCCGACGCCGCCCAGCTCGCGGCCCGGATCGAGGCCACCCTGCCCGAGCACACGGTGATGTTCGGCTTCACCGCCGAGGCCGTCGGCATCGCCGTACGCCGCGCCGTCGCCGAGGCCACCGACTGGACGGACTACGACTGGCAGCTGATCCACGAGCCGCCCCAGCCGCCCGCCCTGCACATGGCGCTCGACCAGGTGCTCACCGAGGAGGTCGCGGCCGGGCGGCGGCCGCCGACGCTGCGGGTGTGGGAGTGGGCCTCGCCCGCCGTGATCATCGGCAGCTTCCAGTCGCTGCGCAACGAGGTCTCCCCCGAGGGCGCGGCCCGGCACGGCATCGACGTCGTCCGCCGGATCAGCGGCGGCGGCGCGATGTTCGTCGAACCGGGCAACACCATCACCTACTCGCTGAGCGTGCCGGACGCCCTGGTGCACGGGCTCTCCTTCGCCGACAGCTACGCGTACCTCGACGACTGGGTGCTGGGCGCGCTCGGCGACATGGGCGTCAAGGCGTGGTACCAGCCGCTCAACGACATCGCCTCCAGCGCGGGCAAGATCGCGGGCGCCGCGCAGAAGCGGATGACAGCCCCCGCCGGCGGGACGGGCGCCGTGCTGCACCACGTGACGATGGCCTACGACATCGACGCCGACAAGATGCTCGACGTCCTCCGCATCGGCAAGGAGAAGCTCTCCGACAAGGGCACCACCAGCGCCAAGAAGCGCGTCGACCCCCTGCGCCGCCAGACCGGCCTCCCCCGCGACGAGGTCATCCAGCGCATGATCACCTCCTTCCGCACCCGCTACGGCCTCCACCCCGGCCACGTCACGGACGAGGAACTGGCCCGCGCGCGGCGGTTGGCAGAGGAGCGGTTCACCGCGAACGCGTGGACCGCCCGCGTCCCCTGAGCAAGCCAACCGCCCCTTGCACTATCGCAATGAAATCGGGGACCCAGGCGCGACAGAACCGTTCCATCCAGAACGGCTCGGCCTCCGCTGCCCGCGCCTGACATCGCAACCACCGGCTGCAGTCCCGGTAGTTCCTCGCTCACACCTCGCGCCACCCTGCATCAGGGCCGGGTTCAGGGAGGGACATGGCAAAGCCGCGGGAACCTTGTGCGGACGCAGGAGACGTCCATCTACAGTGACGGCGGACAGCACTGTAGGGGGGACGCTTGTACAAGGATCCGCACACGCCTCAGGACTGGGAGGACGTGGCGCTGGAACGCCGAACGGACGCAGTGGAGTTGCGCCGGGCCGACCGGGAAGTCGCCTGCCTCTACTACCTGGGGTTTACCGCAGAGTGCTTCGCCAAGGCGCTGTGCGCCGCAAAGGGACGAACAGTACCCCGAGAGCACAACGTGCTGGCGATCCTGACACACGCGGGGTTCAGCCCGCGCGTGCTGCCGCCTGAGGTGCAGAACTTCCTCACGGATCGTGATGTTGGGCTCCGTTACCAGCCCGCGCTCCCGGAAGATGTCAAGATCGAGGACGAGATCAAAGCGGCCACTCGCTTCGTGACCTGGTGCACCAAGCAGTTGCGACGTCGTACAAAAGCGCACAGGAGGAACGCGCCGTGACACGGTCTGATGACATCAGGGGCACAGAGCAGGCGCTCCGGCATGCACTCGGCGAACAGGTGCGGGTGACTCAAGACCCCTTTGCCGGGCTCAGGGTTGCGGTGATTTCAGGAGAGTTCATCGGCCTGACCCCACGCGCCCGCCGAGAGCGTGTACAGACTCTGGCCCCAGCGGCAGACATCGTCTGGTACGAGCTGCTCACCCCCGACGAAGCAAGCTTCGTGGAGCAGGAAGAACTTGGCACACCACCCGATCCTGCCGAACTACCGCTGTGGCCCGAAGCATTGGCAAATGGCAGAGCGGACGAAATCACCGTACGTTTTCCATCTGAGGACTACGGAACTCTCCCGTCACCAGTGGTCGCCACGTTCTATTCACTGCGTGGCGGTGTCGGGCGGTCGACCGCTCTCGCCCACGCCGCAAAGATCATTGCGGGGCAGGGGCTCAATGTACTCTGCATTGACATGGACCTCGAAGCCCCCGGGCTTGCCTCGCTGTTCGACATCGAGGACCGTGTCACCGACGGCATGGGAGTGGTGCAACTCCTAGCGTCCAGTGAGATGAGCGGCAGCATCGGCTCTCTCGACGAGCACATCCTCCGCGTCACCGAAGAAGCCGGACTGTTCCTGCTCCCTGCGGGACGCCCTGGCGCAGAATATGCCCGACTGCTGTCTCATCTTGACCCCTCTGCCTGGTACGGCGAGGACGAAGTAAATCCATTGCGCCTGCTCATCGAAGCGGTTTCCAGCCTCGACGAGCGACCTGACGTGGTGCTCATCGACTCACGAACGGGCATAAGCCCGCTTGCTGCACCTCTCCTGTTTGACGTATCCGACATCAACGTCATCGCCTTTTACCCGCACCCTCAGGCCAAGGCAGGCACACAGGCCCTCACACGTGCTCTTCTTGCTGCAAAGTCCCGGCGGTCGACGGAGAAGGAGCTCTGCACCCCCGAGGTTCGCTTCATCGTCTCACCGGTGCCCGCCTCTCCAGAGGTGCGCGAGGTTTACTCGGACCGCGCCCAGACATGGATCCGGGATTGGCTCTCCGTTGCACGGAACGTTGATGGTGATTCGGCGGTCGAGGCGCTGGACGAGATCGTTCAAGTTATCGGCTACCAGGAAACGCTAGCCGTCTCGGACTCTGTGATGCGGGCTCAGGGCGGAGATGACTTCAGCGTGGTAGCTGATTGGGTCACGGGGCTCGTTGAGCCCCGTGACGCTCTGGGAGAGCGCGGAAGCGAGGCTCCTGAACCAGGTAAAGCACAAGTACTGGCCTCACTTCAGTTCGCTGGCGAAACCGCCGAGAACCAAGAACTCGAGGAGCTACGCGGTACCTTCCTGAGCACGGCCGACGTGGACCGGGCACTCGCGTTGGACACCAACGTCGTCATCGGCCGCAAGGGAACAGGCAAAACAGCCGTATTTCGCCGGCTTGCCGAGGCGTCAGCAGCCGTCGTCGTCACAAGCCCATCGGGCCTCGACACCCACCGGAGCTGGACGCCGGACGCGAATGTGTACATGAGTCTGGAGCAAGAGCTCCAAAAGCGAGGGCTGGAGTGGCGCCAGGCATGGCCCGTACTGGTCGGCCTTGCTATTCACCAACACCTTCCCGATGTCCCACAACCAGGCTGGCCACAAGAGCCCATCGCCCGCCCGGGGGCGGGCGATGAATACCTCAGGACAGACCTGCTGAGGGATGTGACACGTCTTCTGTCACATCCGCAAGCACCTTTGCTCGCCGAAGAGTGGCTTCAAAAGATCGACCGCAGCCTCGATTCGGACCATGTATTGCTGTTCGATGCCCTGGACACTGGCTTCGGCAACAGCGACAACGACCGCAGGCGCCGTAACGACGGGGTGGCAGGGCTACTTACGGCCGTGGGTGCAGTAGGGCCACAACTACGCCGACTGAAGTTCAAGGTGCTGCTGCGTGAGGATATTTGGCGAGAGGTGAGGGTTCCCAACAAGTCCCACCTCAGCGCCCGATCAGCACGCCTGAGCTGGTCAAACAAGATGGACTACTTGCGCATCGCCATTAAGCAGGCGTGGCGCTCCTACCCATTCCAGCAGCTGGTTACCAGTCGCCTGAACAAGCCTGATTTCCGACTGGAGGACACTCACGTCGAATACTGGCCAGAGGAATTTGTCCGCAACGCTTGGGTCATCCTGGCCAGCGAGCGTGTGTCCGGCGGCCGCACGGCGTACACCGACAACTGGGTATGGTCCCGACTCGCTGACGCCAACGGTGATCACACCCCTAGAACGCTCACCCAAATGATGACGGCAGCGGTTGGGCTGGAGCGGGGCTTCGAGGCAGGGAACCCTTATTCCCGATCCATCATCCGCCCGCGAGCGCTGGTAGAGTCCCTGGACGAGGTTAGCGACTCGGCACTGGATGCCCTCCAGCGGGACGAATTCCCCGAACTGGACCCGTTGCTGGAAAAATTGCGGGCTATCGGCTCAACACCCTTTGCCGCCGAACATCTTGGAGATGCGTCCCCTGACCTGGTCAGGCTCGCCCGCGACGTGGGTCTGCTCGAGGAGGTAGCCGGCCCCCGGTACAAGGCCGAGCGCTATCGAGTGCCCGAGATGTACCGTAAGGCCCTAAACATGGGCCGCAAGGGTCAGGCCTGAAGCTACTCAATCTCCACGGCAGAAGGCACCGTCGGCGCCAAGAAGCGCGTCGACCCGCTGCGCCACCATACCGGCCTCCCCCGCGCCGACCACCTCGCCCACACCCGCTTCAGCGACGGGGAGTGGACGGGGCGGGTGCCGTAGGGGGAGCCGGGCGGGCCCGGCGCACCGTCAGCGGAAGTCGGCAGAGTCCCCCTCCGGGACGAGGCGCATCCAGGGGGAGAGGTACGCGCGCTCGGTGCGGCCGGGCGGCAGCACGGGGGCGAGGGCGCGCAGGACCAGCGCCGGCGCCTCTCCGGTGTACTCGTCCAGACCGGGCGTGGCCCTCAACACGACCTGCCCAGCAGGGAGTTCGCGCACCTCGGCGAAGGCGCCGGAGGAGCGGAGGGCGCGGACTCCGCCGGTGCGGGCGGCGATGCCCGGCGAGCAGAGAGTCACCCAGGAGTAGCCACGCAGAGTCCGATCGCACCGCGGGACGGTGTCCTCGGGCCAGCGATGCAGCACGCGTTCCAGAGCGGTGCCGTATTCGGTGGAGGCGTCGTCGGTGAGGTGCCCGTACGCCGCGTCGAGCCGAGTGGCCCAGGTGGCGAGGGAGTCGCACCAGCGCGCGGCAACTCCGGCGGCGTCGGGCCACGGCGGGCGGCCCACAGGGAGGGTCGCGGAACAGCGGAGCCAGCGCGGTTCCCCAGGCACTTCCGGGTCTCCGGGGAGCCACTGGCATTCGAGCTCGGCGCACAACTCGGGGTCCTCCGGCAGGCCCCGCGCGTCGAGCCGGTGCAGCTGGAGGACGATGTGGTGCGGCGGGTCCTCGTGCAGCCCGGCCAGGAGGCGCTGCCGGCGCCGGGCCGAAAAACGGCTGCTCCGGAAGGAGCTGTGCGGTCCGCGCTTCACCAACAGTTGGGCGTACAGGCCGTGCGGCGGGCCCCAGGGCGCATCCGGGTCGTCCTCGCGGGGGCCTCGGGGCGCGGGCCCGTCCGCCGGCTCCTCCGTGTGGTCGGGGAGCAACGCGGCTTGCGCCTCGGTCAGCCACGCCGTGACCGGCCGGGCGAGGTCGCCCGGCCGGTACGGGGAGTTGAGCTCCAGGGTGAGGTGACGGGTCGGCATCGGTCCAGTGTCCGGTACGGGGCCGGGTCAGCCCAGTGCCAGCGCGCCGCCGCCGAGGACCCCGCCCAGGATGGCCCCGCCGACCCCGGCCGTCAGGGCGCCGACGACGACCACGGCAGCCACCGCGCCGACGCCGATGGCCACATCACCCCAGTCGACACCGGGCGGCTGAGGCGCCGGGTCGGGCCGGCTGGGCTGCGGCCTGGGCCTGTCCTCCGTGTGCGGCTGACGCAGCGGACGGGGCAGCGGCTCCGGCTGCGGGGGCTTCTCCCGCGGCTTCTGCGGACGCTTCTTGACGTAGACGATGGCTCCGTCCTGGTTGAAGTCCGGTGAGTACACGTAGTGGTAGTCCTTGCCGTCCCGGGGGACGTAGGGGACCTGGCGGGTGCGGGTCATCGGTTCGCCGGGGGCCGCGGACTCCTTCTCCTGTTTCTCGTACCGCTTGATGTAGTGCTTGACCTGGTCCTTGGCCTCGCGCTTGCCCTTGGCCACGGAGGTCTTCCCCGACTTCACCTCCCAGATGAAGGCCCGCTTGTCCTCGTGCTGGTAGAGGATGTCGACCCAGCCACGGTTTCCGGTCCCGTTCTTGGAGGCCCCGGTGAGCTCGAACTCCTTGCCGCCCGGTACCGGGTGGAGGTGCTTGCTCACCCTGCTGCCGTAGCGCTTGCGCAGCTGCGTGGCGAGCTGCTTCCTGGCGACGTCGCGGGCCAGGTTGTGCAGCGTGGTCTTGTCCCCGCCGGGACCCGCGGCCCGCATCACCGCACCCTGGACGCGGTGCTGCGCCTGCGCCCGCGGACCGCCCGCCTGCCGCGGAGCCGCGGAGCCGGCGGCGGGCCCGGCGACGAGCAGCCCCAGCGGGTCGGTGTTGTTGACCGGGTCGTTGTCGGCGTACGCGTAGGGGTGATCGGCGTTGTCCGGGCCGACCTCCTGCACGGTGATCGGGTCGCGGGTGCCGAAGCGGCCCGTGCGCGTGTCGTACCAGCGGGCGCGCAGGAACAGGTCGCCGCCGGTGGCCAGTTCGCCCCGGTAGCCGAAGCGCGGCAGCTCGGGCGGCGGCAGATGCCGGGCGTGGTGGTGGTCGTCGCGCTCCCGCTGATCGTGGTCTTCGCCGTGCCCGGCGTGCTCACGGTGGCGCTCGGGTCCACCTCCGCCGTGCCTGCCGTGGCCTTCCGGGCCGTGGTCGCGCACGGGGCGGCCGAAGGTGTCGTACCCCGTTGCCGCGACCCACCAGCGGGTGTCGTGGGTACGCAGCGGAGAACCGTGGACGTCCCGCCGGAAGGTCGCCGTGTCCTCCTTCCAGTGGCCGAAGGTCCGTCCGTAGCCGTAACTGAAGTCGGCGTCATGCGGGCCGGGATGGCCGCGTTCCGTGTCGGACAGCACCGGGTCGGCGCGCTGGGTGAGGATCTGCGGGACGCTGTCCCAGCTCCAGCGGTAGCGGACGGAGGCGGTGCGCTCCGTCGCATGCCGCTCGTCCACGTTGGCGAGGACCAGGAGGGTCGGCAGCCCGTCACCGTCGTACGTGGCCTCGATCCGCTCGGCCGGGTACACACCGGTGCGCTCCATCCGCACCGGGCGGGAGAACCCGTCGTACGTGAGGGTGCGGCGGTGCTCGCCGGAACTGGCCTCGGTGAGCCGCCCCGCGCCGTCGTACCGGTAGTGGGTGCGCTGGCCGTGCGCTTCGGAGTGGATGAGCTGGTCCGCGTCGTCGTAGCGGTAGTGGGTGATCTGGTCACCATGACGGAGCAACACCCGGTTGCCGACGGCGTCATAGCGGAAGTACCGCCGCTCGTCGGGGAGTTCGTGCCAGAAACCGCCCTCTTCGCGTGCCTGGTGCGCCCAGTCGTCCGGGCCCTCGTGCGGGTCCCCGTGGTGGCCCGGCCCGTGGTGGTCCCCGGCGTCGCTGCCCAGACCGCAGGGCCGCTCCGCCCACGGCCAGGGCCGCTGCTCCCACCCGCGTACGCCCACGAGCTGGCCGAGCCGGTCGTAGCGGAAGGTGCGGAGGTGTCCGTCGTCGCGCTGCGAGAGGATCTTGCCGTCGGGGTCGTGGGTGAGGACGGTGCGCCGGACGGGCCGGCCGTCCTGGACCGTCTCGAACCGGCTGAGCAGCCCCTGCCGGTAGTCGTAGCGCCGGGCGTGGCGGTCCGGCAGCCGCTCCGTGAGCAGCCTGCCGTCCGGGTCGAGGCCGTAGGCGGCCTCCCCGGCGCGCTCGTCGCGCAGGCCGACGAGACGGCCGTTGAGGTTGTAGCTGTAGTGCAGCTGGAGTCCGTCCGGATAGCCGAGCCGGGTGCGGCGTCCGGTGCGGTCGTGGTCGGCGGTGAAGATGGCGCCGTCGGGCCCCGTGACGCGGGTGACGCGGCCGGCCCTGTCGTGGTCGTACCGGGTGGTCCCGTTCCCGTCGGTCATGCCGGTGCAGCGTCCGGCCTTGTCGTAGGTGAACGTGACGCAGGTGCCGTCGTCCGCGCGGCGTTCGGTGCAGCGGCCCTCGGGGTCGTAGCGGAAGTGCTGCTCCCGCCCGTCCGGGTCGACGAGTGCGACGAGGTTGTCCGACGTGTCGTAGCGGCGCCGGGTGACCCGGCCCAGCGGGTCGGTCTCCAAGATGAGCCGCCCCGCCTTGTCGTAGCCGTACTGGGTGCGGTTGCCGTTGGCGTCGGTGACGGAGACGAGCCGTCCGGCGCGGTCGTAGCCGTAATGGGTCTCGTTTCCCTCGCCGTTGACCACAGCGGTGAGGTTGCCGTTGGCGTCGTAGCGGTAGCGGGTGGTGATGCCGCTGGGGCTGGTCTCCGAGGTCTCCTGCCCGTGTTCGTCGAAGGTGCGGCTGGTGACCCAGCCGCGGGCGTCGATGGTGGCGACCTGGTTGCCCGCCTTGTCGAACCGGACCCGGGTGAGCAGCCCCGCCGGAGTGGTGACGGAGATGCGGCGGCCCTGCGGGTCGTAGGCGTAGCGGGTGATCCCGCCCTCCGGGTCGACGACCTCCCGGACGTGGCCGCGCCGGTCACGGGTCAGGCGCAGCAGGTTGCCGTCGCCGTCGCCGGCCGCCTCCAGGTGCCCGGCGCGGCTCCACTCATTCCTGGTACGGGCGCCGTCGGGGTCGGTGACGGCGTCCGGCATCCCCGCCTTGTCGTACGCGATCCGCCACGTGCCTCCCTCGGGCCCCGTGACGGCGGTGAGCCGGCCGGAGGCGTCGTACTCGTTCCGCGTGCGCCCGCCTGCGGCGCCGGTGACCGTGACGGGCAGGCCGCGTGCGTCGTACTCGGCGCGCGCCGTGCCCGAGGGGCCGCGTTCCTCGACGAGCCGTCCGTCGCCGTCGTAGCCGTACTCGGTGACGGCTCCCTCGGGGCCCGTCGACCTGGTGACCCTGCCGAACGCGTCGTGCTCGTAGCGCGTGACGCCGCCCTCTGGGTCGGTGACCTCGGTGAGGTTGCCCTCCTCGTCGTACCCGAAGGTCGTGGCGTGCCCCATCGGGTCCGTGGCCGCCGTCCGGTTGCCGTGCTCGTCGTAGGTGAACGTACTGGTGCCGCCCGCCGGGTCCGTCTGCCGCAGCAGCCGCCCCGCGGGCGAGTACTGGTAGGCGGTGCGGGCGCCGAGCGGGTCCGTGTGCCCGGTGACCTGGTTCGCGGAGTCGTACGTCCACGCGGAGGCGGCTCCATCGGGGGCCGTCGCCCGGGTCTGGTTGCCGGCCGGGTCGTAGTCGTACCTGGTGACCAGCTCGCCGGGGTCGGACTGCTCGACGAGGCTGCCGTGCCGGTCGTAGCGGTAGCGCGTGGTCCGCCCGTCGGCGTCGGCCTCGGCGGTGACCAGGCCGCTCTCGACGGTGCGTTCTGTGCGCGCGCCACCGGGTTCGGTGACGGCCGTCGGAATGCGGCTGCTGCCCGAGTACGCGTAGTGGGTGGCCTCGCCGCCGGGGTCGGTGTCGGTGACGGTGCGGTCGAGGGCGTCGTACCGGTACTGGGTGGTGAACCCCGCCAGGTCGCTGCTGAGCAGGTTGTCCCTCTCGTCCCAGCTCTGCCGGAGCGGGGTGCCCCCCGGGGTGGCCGCGTGGGTGAGACGGCCGCGCGCGTCGTAGCCGAAGGTGGCGGTGTGGCCCTCCTGGTCGGTGGTGGAGACGAGCCTGCCGTCCCCGTCGGCCCTGAACGTGGCGAGGGCGCCGGACGGGCGGCCGATGACAACGGTGGTTCCCGGCGGGTCGTCGTAGTCGAACTCGGTCGTGCCGCCGGACGGGTGCACCTGCCGTACCACCCGGCCCAGTTCGTCGTAGGTGTGGGAGACGAGGGTGACGTCGTCGGCGTCGGCGACCTCGGCGAGCAGGCCGCCCTCGGTGCTCCGGAAGCGGGTGACGGCTCCGTCCGGCGCGGTGACGGTGGCCAGCAGGCCGTCGTCCGTGTAGCCGTAGGACACGGCGCGGCCGTCGTCGGCCCGCACGGCGGCCAGGCGGCCCGCGGCGTCGTAGGAGAGGCTCAGAGCGCGGTCGAGCGAGTGCGTGACGCGCAGCAGCCGGCCCTCCTCGTCGTAGTCGAGCGCGGCCCGGCGGCTCTCGTCCGCGCAGGAGAGCAGCCTTCCGCCCGGGCCGAAGTGCAGTTCAAGGCCGGAGTTGTAGCGCAGGCTCCGGGAGCCGTCCTCGGCCTCGACGAGATCGGCCGTGAGGTCCTGCGGCCGCCGGAACCCGCCATCGGGGCCCCGGGTGAAGACCAGCGTGCGGCCGTCGGTGTCGTGGAACGCGACGGCGCCCTCCGGACGCTCGCTGAGCCGGGCGTCGAAGGACGAGGTCCATCCCCGGCCCAACGGACTGTCCGCCGGATTCCGGGAGTTGTAGGTACGCCGCCAGTCCAGGAGCCCGAGCAGGGGCTCGGGGAACGTCAGATCGGCGGTGTGCCGCGTGTAGTTGCCGATCGCCGTGCTGACTCCCTGGCCCGCGAAGCCGTAGCCGGGGTGCTCCCCCAGCAACTCCGCCACGGGCCGGACCACTTCGCTCGATTCCGCTCTGTCCGGCACTGCCTGCCCCCCAGTGGTCGTGGCGCAGAGCGGCGCCCTGCCCCGGTGCGTCGGATGTGCCCGAAGAGCCCCGGCGTTCCGGGTGTTCCGGATGGGCACGGCTTCACCAAGGCTCGGGCAGAAGCCCGCCGCGCCAAAGGCGCATCTCGGCCAGATGTTCCCGTCCCGCCCCGGGCGGGAAGCGGGCCGCCGGCGTGCCCCCGTACTCCCATGCCCGGCCCGGACTTCCACTCCGCGCAGATGCGCGCCTCCGGACGGGGCATGGTCCGTGCGCGCCGGGGTGGCCGGTTCCCTGCGGCCGCGACCCCGTATGCCGGGCGCGCCGTCCGCCGGTCCGGACTCACGGGACTGGCGCTTTCCTCCCCACCCCCACCCGCCCCTCCCCGTCACCTCCGTCGACAGGTCCCGCCCCGGAAGTGGGGGGTCAGTCCCGCTGCCCCCGCCGTGCGCGGCGCTCGGTGAGGATGCGGTCGGGGTCGAGCGGGGCGGTGCGGAAGGGCGGGCCCTCGGGCGGGTGGCGGATGGCCTCGCGGATGCGCACGTTGATCTCGGACACGATCCGCCGCGCCTCGGACTCGGTGCGCGCGTCGAGCGCCGCCTCGCGCGCGTCCTGCACGTCCTTGCGCAGGGCGAGCGACGGCGGCAGGCAGGAGAGGTCCTCGTCCCGCATCTTCTGCCGGATCCACCACTGTTCGTCGTACGGCCGGCCCTCGCCGGGGAGGGGCTTGCCCGCGCCGGGGAGGTTGTCGAAGGCGCCACGTTCCCCGGCCTCGCGGATCTGCCGGTCGGCCCAGGACTCGAAGCTGATGCCGGGCGGCTTGCGTTCGGTCACCGTGCGTTCCCTCCACTCGGCCGGTGCCCTCCTCGCTTGCCGATGATGGCACGGGCCCGCGTCACCCGGCCGCCGGACCGGTCTCCGCGAGGAAGCCGAGGACGAGGGGGGTGGCCGTGGCGGCGAACTCCTCGAAGTACGCGTGCCGGGCGCCGGGGACGAGCCGCAGCCGCGCGTCCGGGATACGGCGGGCCAGCAGCTCCGCGTTGGCCGCGGGGTTGAGGACGTCGTCGGTGCCGTGCACGATCAGCGTCGGCGCCGTGATCCGCGGCAGCGCGTCCCACGCGTCGTGCCCGGCGCTGGCGCGCAGGTGGGCGCGGCGGGCCGAAGCGGACATCGTCGGGTCACCCAGCGTGTGGAACGGGCCCGCGCCGCCGGCCAGGGTGCTCGGGGTGTACATCAGCTCCAGCAGGGCCCGGCGGGCCGCCTCGGGGTCGCTCTGTGTGAGCGCCCGGCGGACCTCGGGCCCGCATTCGACGGCATGCGGCCCGCCGGGCGAGGTGCAGCCGAGCACGAGGCGGCCGACGCGCTCAGGCCGGTCGGCAGCCAGCCACTGCGCGACCCGGCCGCCCATGGACGTCCCGTACACATGGGCGCGCGCGAACCCGGCGTGATCGAGCACCGCCCGCACGTCGTCGGCGAAGCTCCGCGTGCTGCAACCGTCGGAGCCGGTGCTGTCGCTGCGCCCCGTGCCCCGCTGGTCGAGCACGAGGGTGGTGAACCGCTCCTCGAAGTCCGCCCGCACGCCGTCCCACCAGTGGTGATCGTTCGCCTGCCCGCTGAGCAGCACCAGCGGTTCCCCACCGCCCCGCACCTCGTACCAGAGCGCGGCCCCGTCGTCCGCGTACGCGATCGCCATGGAGTGAGGGTACGTTCCGGCGAACGGGCTTACGCGGCACTAGGGTTGGACCCGGTGAGGTGGGCGCGGACGGGAGGGGGCCCGGTGCCGGGGGAGACGGGCAACGAGATCCACGGCGGGGTGTTTTTCAACGTCGTCGTGCAGGGCCGGGACATCACGCTGACGCTGCCGCCGGAGATCACCCCGGCACTGTCCGGACTGCCGCCCCGCTCCCCCGCGTTCACCGGCCGCGAGGCCGAACTCATGGAGCTCACGCATCGGTTGGCGCCCCCTCGGGCAACTGCGGCGGACGCGGTGACGGTCGTGACGGGGCTGGGCGGCGTCGGCAAGACCGAACTCGCGCTCCAGGCGGCGCACGGGGCACGGGCCCGCGCGGGCTGGTTCCCCGGCGGGGTCCTGTTCACCCGGCTCGCCGGGTACGACCCCGTCCGCCGGGTGTCCCCCGAAGGGGCCCTGGCCTCCATGCTGCGCGCGCTGGGCATCCCCGGCGAACACGTCCCGGCCACGCTGGACGACCGCGCGCGGCTCTACCGTTCGGTGCTGTCCGCCTACGCCGACCAGGGCCGCCGCCTGCTCGTCGTCCTCGACGACACGGACGGCGCCGGGCAGGCTGGGCCGCTGCTCCCCGGTGATCCCCGCGTCCCGGTCGTCCTCACCTCCCGGCACACCCTCGCCGAACTCGGTGCCCGCCTGGTCGATCTGACGGTGCTGGACGAGCCCGCCGCCGTCGATCTGCTGCGGCGGACCCTGCACGGGACGCGGGGAGCGGAGGACACCCGCGTCGACGCCGAGCCGGAGCAGGCGGCCGAACTCGCCGCCCTCTGCGGTGGCCTGCCGCTGGCCCTGCGCATCGCGGGCGCCCTGCTCGCCGAGTCGCCCACGCGTCCGCTGTCCTCGCTGACCGGCGCCTTCCGGGACGCGCGCGAGCGGCTGCGGCGGCTGGAGAGCGGCACGCTGGCCCTCCGCACCGCCTTCGATCTCTCCTACGCCCAACTCCCTGCGGAACAGGCGTGGTTGTTCCGCCTGCTGCCGCTCAACCCCGGTCCCGACCTGTCCACCGCGGCCGCCGCGCACCTGACCGGCACCGACGAGGACCGGGCCGACGAGCTGCTCCGCGCGCTGGAGCGGGCCCACCTGCTGGAACCGGGCCCGGTGTACGGCCGCTGGCGGCTGCACGACCTGGTACGCCTGTACGCCGACGACCTGGGCCGCCGCCACGCGCAGGAGGACGGGCGCACCCCGGCCCTGAACCGCCTGCTGGCCCACTACCTGGACACGGCCGAGGCGGCGGACGCCCACCTGACCCCGCCCTTCCGGCACCCCCGGTTCGCCTCCCGCGAGGAGGCGCTGCGGTGGCTGGACACCGAACGCGCCAACCTGCTCGCCGCCGCCTTCCACTGCCCCGCGCAGACGGCCTCCCGGATGCACCACCTGCTGGGCACCTACCTCAGCCTCACCCGCGGACACGAGGAGTGGCTCGGCCTCTGCCGGACCGCGCGGCGCAGCTCCCTCGACGCCCGCCGACTCGCCGACGCCGCCTCGGCGTTGAACAACGAGGGGCTGGCCCTCCATGGCCTGCGCCGCTTCGAGGAGGCCGTCTCCGCACACCAGCGGGCCGCGGAGGTCTTCGCGGATCTCGGCCACCCGGACGCCGAGGCCCGCGCCCTGGACAACCTCGGGAGCGCGCTCCGGAACCTGCGGCGGTACGAGGAGGCCATCGAGGCCCACACCCGCGCCGCCGCGTACTTCCGCCGGGCGGGCGACCGGTTCCATGAGGCATCCACGCTCGGCAACCTCGGAGGTGCGTTCCGGGCCGTACGGCGCTTCGAGGAGGCCGTCGAGTGCCAGGAACGGGCCGTCGCGGCCGCCCGGGAGAGCGGTGACCGGAACGGCGAGGCCATCTCCCTGAGCGGACTCGGCAACACCCTGCTCGAACTGCGGCGCCACAAGGAGGCGTTGGAGGCATTCGACCGGCAACTGGAGCTCTGCCGCGCCACGGGCCACCCGCACGGGCTGGCCCGGGCCCTGGACAATCTCGGGGCGGCGCTGCGCCGACTCCACCGGTACGACGAAGCGTTCGAGGCCCACGCCCGCTCCGCCGAGCTGTTCCAGGAGTTGGGCGAGCCGCACGGCGAGGCCCTCGCCCATGGCGCACTCGGCCTCTGCCATCTGCATTCCGGCCGCCACGGGGAGGCGGTCACCGCGCTGCGCCGTGCCGCCGGCATGCACCGTGAGGACGGTGACCGGCACGGCGAGGCGGTCAACCTGTGCAACCTCGGAGAGGCGCTGCGGCTGGCCGGCCGCCCCGCCGAGGCGGTCGAGACGCAGGAGCGGTCCGCCGCCCGCTACCGGGAGACCGGCGACGGGCACGGCGAGGGGCTCGCCCTCGCCCGCCTCGGCACCGTGCTGTTCGACACCGGCCAACACGCGCCGTCCGCCGCCGCCTTCGGCCGCTCGGCCGAACTCTTCCGGGAGGCCGGGGACGACCGGAGCGAGATGAACTCGCGGCAGAACCTGTCCATCGTCCTGCAACGGCTCGGCCGCCACGAGGAGGCGGAGCTGGCCCGGCTCCATGCCCTGGCACTGATCCACGTCCCCGAGCCTCCGCCCGGCCTGCCGGAGCCGTCCGCCGCCCTCCAGGAGCGGGTCAGACGGCGGCAGGAGCGGCTCAGGCCCGAGGAGGCGCGGATCAGGCGTGAACAGGAGGAGCAGTTCAGGCGTCAAGCGCGGGAATGATCTCCGCCCCATAGCTCTCCATCGTCGGTTCGACCGCGTCGTGCATCGCGTAGAGGGCGAACTGGTCGACGCCCAACTCGCGGAGTTCGCGCAGGCGTTCGCGGTGGCGTTCCGCGGTGCCCAGCAGGCAGAAGCGGTCGACGATCTCGTCGGGGACGAACGCGGTGTCGGGGTTCCCGGCGCGGCCGTGGTGCGCGTAGTCGTAACCCTGGCGGGCCTTGATGTACGAGGTGAGCGCGGCGGGGACGGCGTCGGTGCCCTCGCCGTAGCGGGCGACGAGGTCGGCGACGTGGTTGCCGACCATGCCGCCGAACCAGCGGCACTGCTCGCGCGCGTGCGCGAGCGCCTCGGGGCTGTCGTCGGCGGTGACGTAGGCGGGCGCGCCGACGCAGATGGTGACCGCGTCGGGGTCGCGTCCGGCCTCGGCGGCGGCCTCGCGTACCGCCTTGACCATCCACTCCGTCAGGTACGGGTCGGCGAGCTGGAGGATGAAGCCGTCGGCCTCGCGGCCCGCGAGGGCCAGGGCCTTCGGCCCGTACGCGGCCACCCAGACCGGCAGCCTGCTGGTCTCCTCGACCCACGGCAGCCGTACCGGCGTTCCGTCGACGACGGCCTCGCGGCCCTCGGCCAGTTCGCGGATGACGGAGACGGCCTCGCTCAGCGTGGCCAGGGTGTTGGGCTTGCGTCCGGCGACGCGCATGGCCGAGTCGCCGCGGCCAATGCCGCAGACGGTGCGGTTGCCGTACATCTCGTTGAGCGTGGCGAAGGTGGAGGCGGTGACCTCCCAGGCGCGGGTGCTGGGGTTGGTCACCATCGGGCCGACGGTCAGCCGTTCGGTGTGGTCGAGGATGCGGCTGTGCACGACGTACGGCTCCTGCCACAGGACGGCCGAGTCGAAGGTCCAGCCGTAGCGGAAGCCCTGCTCCTCGGCCCGGCGCATCAGGTCGACGGTGCGGGAGGCGGGCGGGTCGGTCTGCAGGACGAGTCCGAAGTCCATGACGTGCGGCTCCTTGTGGGAGACGAGGGGTGGCTCCTGGTCCGGAGGGATTCAGCGCAGCAGCTGGCAGAGGCCGCGCGGCGTGTACTGGCCGTGCCCGGCACGGCCGGTGAACGTCCGCCGGTCGATGACGGTCTCGCCGCGGGAGAGGACGGTCTCGACGCGTCCGGTGATCCGCTTCCCCTCGTACGCCGAGTAGTCGACGTTCATGTGGTGCGTCTCGGCGGAGAGGGTCTGCTCGGCGTGCGGGTCGTAGAGCACGACGTCGGCGTCCGAACCCGGCTGGAGGGTGCCCTTCTTCGGGTAGAGGCCGAACATCCGGGCCGGGGTGGCGCAGGCCAGTTCGATCCACCGGCGGCGGGTCAAGTGGCCCTCCACGACGGCCTGGTGGAGCAGGTCCATGCGGTGCTCGACGCCGGGCATACCGTTGGGGATCTTGGAGAAGTCGCCGCGGCCCAGCTCCTTCTGGCCGGTGAAGCAGAAGGGGCAGTGGTCGGTGGAGACGACCTGGAGGTCGTCGGTGCGCAGCGCGCGCCAGAGCGCCGCCTGGTGCTCGCGGGGGCGCAGCGGGGTGGAGCAGACGTACTTGGCGCCGCCGAAGTCCGGCTCGGCGAGGTTGTCGGTGGACAGGAACAGGTACTGCGGGCAGGTCTCGCCGAAGACGGGCAGGTCCTTGTCGCGGGCCGCGGCGAGTTCGGCGACGGCCTCCTCGGCGGAGACGTGCACCACGTACAGCGGCGCCTCGGCGACGCGGGCGAGCTGGATCGCGCGGTGGGTGGCCTCCGCCTCCAGCAGCGCCCGGCGCACCTCGCCGTGGTGGCGGGGGTCGGTCCGCCCGGCGGCGAGGGCCTGTTCGACGAGGACGTCGATGGCGATGCCGTTCTCCGCGTGGGTCATGATCAGGCCACCGTTGGAGGCGCCGCGCTGGAGGGCGCGCAGGATCTGCCCGTCGTCGCTGTAGAAGACGCCCGGGTAGGCCATGAACAGCTTGAAGGAGGAGATGCCCTCCTCCACCAGCAGGTCCATCTCCTTGAGGGTGCCCTCGTTCACGTCGGAGAGGATCATGTGGAACGCGTAGTCGACGGCGCACCGCGCGTCGGCCTTGGCGTGCCAGCGGTCGAGGCCCTCGCGCAGCGCGCGGCCCTTCGTCTGGACGGCGAAGTCGACGATCGTGGTGGTGCCGCCCCAGGCGGCGGCGCGGGTTCCGGTCTCGAAGTCGTCGGACGAGAAGGTGCCGCCGAAGGGGAAGTCCATGTGCGTGTGGGCGTCGACTCCGCCCGGCAGCACGTACTTTCCGGTGGCGTCCAGCGTGCGCCCGGCGCTCCAGCCCTCGGCGACGGTGCTGCCGGTGGCGGCGACGGCGGCGATCCGGCCATCCTCGATGAGCACGTCGGCGTGCAGTTCGTCGGACGCGGTGACGACGAGGCCGTTCCGGATCGCGGTGCGGCTCGGCTGGTGCGTCATGCTCCGGACTCCCCTCCGTCGAGCTGCGACTGGGCCTGCCGCAGGGCCTGTTCGAGGATCTCGGCG
This sequence comes from Streptomyces sp. HNM0574, assembly GCF_012726235.1. Taxonomy (GTDB): domain Bacteria; phylum Actinomycetota; class Actinomycetes; order Streptomycetales; family Streptomycetaceae; genus Streptomyces. The sequence goes on along the minus strand of NZ_JAASAH010000001.1, from coordinate 411,165 downwards.
CCCTCCTCGGCCTCGGCGACGGTCAGCGACAGCGGCGGGGCGATGCGCAGCACGCCGCCGGCGCCGTACCCGCCGCCCTTGCCGATCAGCAGCCCCCGCTCGCGCGCGGCCTCCAGGACGAGGTCGGCGGGGTGCGGCGCGGCGGGCGAGGCCGGCTCGTGGAACTCGATGCCGAGCATCAGCCCCCGGCCGCGCACCTCGCGGACGATGCCGAGCCCCGCGGTGACGGCGTGCAGCCGCTGGAGCAGCAGCCCGCCGACCCGCCTGGCGTTGCTCTGCAGGTCGTGTTCGAGGAGGTGGGCGAGGTTGGCGTTGGCGGCGGCCATGGTGACGGGGCTGCCGCCGAAGGTCGAGATGGAGTTCGCGTCCAGGCAGTTCATGATCTCGGCGCGGGCGATGACGCCGCCGACGGACATGCCGTTGCCGATGCCCTTGGCGAAGGTGACGATGTCCGGCGGCCCGTTGCCGTCGTGCGCCTGCCAGCCCCAGAAGTGGTCCCCGGTGCGCCCCCAGCCGGTCTGCACCTCGTCGCTGATCCACAGGATGCCCTGTTCGGCGAGGACTTCGCGGTACGCGGCGAGCAGCCCGTCCGGCGGCGAGGTGAACCCGCCGACGCCCTGCACCGGTTCGGCGATCAGCGCCGCGACGTCGGCACGGGTCTGGCCGAGCATGTCGCGCAGGTCGTCGACGCAGGCCGTGGTGAAGACGGCGTCGTCCAGACCGGCGAAGGGGCCGCGGTGCCGGACGCCGCCGTGCACGTACAGCGTCTGGAGCGGCGAGAGACTCGTCGGGGACCAGGCGCGGTTGCCGGTGATGCCGACGGCGGAGAAGGAGCGCCCGTGGTAGCTGTTGCGCAGCGCGAGGATCTGGTTCGAGCGGCGGTACGCGGTGGCCAGCAGCAGCGCGGTGTCGTTGGCCTCGGTGCCCGAGGTGGTGAAGAAGACCCGCGCGTCGGGGATGCGGGAGAGGGCGGCGACGCGTTCGGCGAGCTCCACCATGGGGCGGTTGAGGTAGAGGGTGGAGGTGTGCAGGATGCGTCCGGCCTGTTCCTGGACGGCCTTGGTGACCTCGGGCAGCGCGTGCGCGGTGAGGGTGGTGAGGATGCCGCCGAAGAAGTCGAGGTAGCGCTTGCCGGTGCTGTCCCACACGTGCCGGCCCTCGCCGTGCGAGAGGTCGATCGGCTCGCGGTAGTAGAGGGCGAGCCACTCGGGCAGCACGGCGCGGTGCCTGGCGTGCAGTTCGAGGCTGCCCGTCGGGCCTCCGGCGGCGCCGGGCAGCGGCGGCTGGACGCCCGCGCGGGCTTCCTCGCCGCGTTCGGCCGGACGGTCGTCCGGGTGGGTGCCGGGCATCAGGGACGCACCAGTCCTTCGTAGGCGTCGGGCCGGCGGTCGCGGTAGAACGCCCACTGGTGGCGGACCTCGTCGATGAGGCCGAAGTCGAGGTCACGGACGACGAGTTCGTCCTCCTTGTCCCCGGCGACGTCCCCGACGAACCGGCCGCGCGGGTCGACGAAGTAGCTCGTCCCGTAGAAGTCGTTGTCGCCGTATTCCTCGCTGCCGACGCGGTTGATCGCGGCGACGAAGTACTCGTTGGCGACGGCGGCCGCGGGCTGTTCCAGCTGCCACAGGTAGGAGGACAGGCCGCGGGAGGTGGCGGAGGGGTTGTAGACGAGCTGGGCGCCGGCGAGGCCGAGCGCCCGCCAGCCCTCGGGGAAGTGCCGGTCGTAGCAGATGTACACGCCGACGCGGCCGACTGCGGTGTCGAAGACGGGCCAGCCGAGGTTGCCGGGCCGGAAGTAGAACTTCTCCCAGAATCCCCGCACCTGGGGGATGTGGTGCTTGCGGTAGGAGCCGAGGACGGTGCCGTCGGCGTCGATCACGGCGGCGGTGTTGTAGTAGAAGCCGGAGCTCTCGACCTCGAAGACCGGGACGACGACGACCATTCCGGTCTCCCGCGCGAGCTCCCGCATCCGCTGGACGGTGGGCCCGTCGGGCACGCGCTCGGCCCACTTGTAGTGCTCGGGGTCCTGCACCTGGCAGAAGTACGGGGCGTTGAACACCTCTTGGAAGCCGATGATCCGCGCACCCTGGCGGGCCGCCTCGCGGGCGTGCTCCTCATGCTTGGCGATCATCGACTCGGTGTCGCCCGTCCAGGTCGCCTGCACCAGCGCGGCACGCACAACTTGGGCCATGAACTGCTCCTTTGCCGGGGCGTCAGCCAGTTCGACACGCGTAGATCACGTGAGCTTGTGACCGTAATTCCCGTCACCCAGTGTGGCAAGACCATCGACGTTACGTCGCGGGCGCGATCTCGTTTCCCCGCTGGGCACAGCCTTCCGCGGACCCCGGACCCGGGTGCGAGGATGCCTTTACCCGGACGTAACCTACCGACGGGTTACCTCGGGTACGGATTGCTGCTTACTCTCCGGTCAGTTCGCATGTGCCGCCCCCGGCGCCTCGACCCGGTGCCCACCCGTCGAACCGGCCGACCGACTGGAGCAGTTGATGCCCTCCCCCACACCCCGCACCTTCGCCGCGCCCTCCCTCCGCTCCCCGCGCGCCCGCGGCGCCGTGGCGGGCGCGGCGGCGGCCGGCCTCCTCACCACCGCGGCCCTGGCCGGCGCCCCGCACGCCGAGGCCGCGCCCCGCAGCGCACCGGCCGCGGCCGCCGGCCAGGGCCAGTCCGACGACGGGCGCGTGCGGTTCGTCGACATCGCCGGGGACGGCGGGACCGCACTCAAGGCCAACGTGGTCTCCCCCGCCGACGCGAAGCCGGGCGAGCGGCACCCCGCCGTCGTCCTGCCGACCAGCTGGGCGATGCCGCAGGTCGAATACCTCGCGCAGGCCAAGAAGCTCGCCGACTCGGGCTATGTGGTGGTCAGTTACAACTCGCGCGGCTTCTGGCAGTCGGGCGGCGAGATCGAGACCGCGGGGCCCGAGGACGTCCGCGACGCCTCCAAGGTCATCGACTGGACCCTCGCCCACACCTCGGCCGACCCGGACAAGGTCGGTATGGCGGGCGTCAGTTACGGAGCGGGCATCGGCCTGCTCGCCGCCGCGCACGACGAGCGGATCAAGGCCGTCGTCGCGCTCAGCGGCTGGGGCGACCTCATCGAGTCGATCTACGGCGGCCGCACCCAGCACAAGCAGGCGGCCGCGATGCTCGGCGGCGCGGGCGCGCTGACCGGCCGCCCCAGCGCCGAACTCCGACAGATCCTGGACGACTTCATGCACTCGAACCTCGACAAGGAGGACGAGATGATCGCCTGGGGGAAGAAGCGCTCCCCCAGCACCTACGTCGACCGGATCAACGACAACGGCGCGGCCGTCATGCTCGGCAACGCCTGGGGCGACTCGATCTTCCCGCCCAACCAGTACGCCGACCTCTTCGAGAAGCTCGAAGGGCCCAAGCGGCTGGAGTTCCGCCCCGGCGACCACGCCACCCCCGAGATGAGCGGACTGCTCGGCCTCCCCAACGACACCTGGTCGCACGCCCGGAGCTGGCTCGACCGCTACCTCAAGGGCGAGCGCAACGGCATCGACGAGGAGGCCCCCGTCCAGCTCAAGTCCCGCAGCAGCGGCGGCTACGAGGGCTACGCCGACTGGGACTCCCTCGCCTCCTCGCGGGAGGAACTCCCCCTCGACGGCGAGCCGCGGACCATCGCAGCCGACAAGGACTCCGGCGCCAACGGCGGCACCATCTTCCTCTCCCAGCTCCTCGACCAGTTCTTCCGCCTCCCCCCGACCGCCTCCCTCCCGCTGCTGCCCAGGTCCCGCGCCGCCGTCTGGGAGTCCGCGCCGTACGAGCGGGCCAGGAAGGTGCGCGGCGCGCCCCGGCTGCACACCACCGTCACCCCGCACGAGAGCAGCGGCACGGGCATCGCCTACCTGTACGACGTCGGGCCGCTCGGGCACGCCAAGCTGATCAGCAGCGCGCCGTTCACCTTCCACGACCGGAAGCCGGGCGAGCCCTTCCCCGTCGACGTCGAACTCGGCGCCACCGCCTACGACGTACCGGAAGGCCACCGGACGGCCCTGGTCGTCGACGGCGTCGACCCGCTCTACATCGACCACAACCCCGACGGCGCCCGGCTCACCTTCACCTCCCCGGCCACCGACCCGTCCCGCCTCACCATCCCGGTACGCGACTGACCGACCCGGCGCCGTAACCCCCGGGAAACAGCGCACAGACACCATTCCCGCATGCAGACCGCACAGGTGGAGTGGGACGACGAGGAAGCCGCCGCGCTCCGCGCGTACCAGCGCGCGGAGATCGCCGGGCTCTACGGCACCCCGGACAGCGAGCCCGGGGTGCCCCCGTCGGCCGCCGACATCACCGCCTTCTTCCTCGCCCGCGCGGACGACGGCAGCCCGCTGGGCTGCGCGGGGCTCCGTGAACTCGGCACGGACACAGGGGAGATCAAGCGCATGTACGTCGTCCCCGCCGCCCGCGGCACGGGCGCGGCCGCGCGGCTCCTCGACGCTCTGGAGTCCTGGTCACGCGCGCGTGGCTGGACCCGGCTCCGCCTGGAGACGGGCCCGCTCCAGCACGCCGCCGTCCGCTTCTACACCCGCTCCGGCTACCACCGCATCCCCAACTTCGGTGCCTACACCGGCCATTCCGCCTCCCACTGCTACGAACGGGAGCTGTGACGCGCCCTAACCCTCCCCTTCCTCGAACATCCCCTCCGCCGGCGTCCCCTCGGCCATGCGGTGGGTGGTGCTGGCACCGTCGAGGGACTCGCGGATGATGTCGGCGTGGCCGCTGTGGTGCGCGATCTCGCGGAAGACGTGCAGGAGGACGTGCCGGACCGTCCACCGCTCGGGCTCCGGCGGCGACCACGGGTACCTCGGCAGCGTCAGCATCCGGTCGGGGTCGGGTTCCTCGCGCACCACGCGGTCGAACTCGGCCGCCGCGGCGTCGAATTCGGCGAGCAGCCCGGCGAGGGTCTCCCGCTCCGTCATCCGGTACGCGTCCGGGTCGAGGTCGGCGAAGGCGACCTGCGCGGGGGCCGTCCCCGCGATCGTCTCCAGCCACATCCGCTGTGTACCGGCCAGGTGCTTGACCAGGCCGCCCAGGGTCAGTTCGCTGACCGTCGTGCGGGCGCGGGCCTGCTCGTCGGTCAGCCCGTCCACCGTGTACCGGAAGTTGGTCCGCTGATCCGCCACGATCTCCAGCAGATCGGCCCGCTCCCCCGGCCCCGCCCCGCCGCTCTCGTGCTCCGTGCCCATGACCGTCCCCTTCCTCGTGACCGACGGGAAGGACCCTAGCCCCGCCCACTGACACCGGCCCCGACGGACACACCGCGCCCTCCGGCCCCCACCGCCCCGGGGGCCCGAAACCCGCAGGTCCGGGTGCCGTAGGGTCGCTGCCGCAGTCCATCCCGGGGAGCGAGCAGCATGTCCAGCACAGCCATGCCCATGACCGTCGGCGCCGAGGAGATCGAGGCCGCCCTTCCGATGGAACGCGCGGTGGACGCCGTCCTGCGCGCGTTGCGGGAGGGCCTGGACCCGGAGACCGATCCGGCACGTGCGCGGGTACCGGTCGCGCACGGCGAACTGCTGCTGATGCCCTCGCAGTCGGCCCGGTACGCCGGGGTCAAGCTGGCCTCGGTGGCGCCGGACAACCCGGCCCGGGGCCTGCCCCGCATCCAGGGCGGCTACCTGCTGCTGGACGCGGAGACCCTCGCCCCGCTGGCCCTGCTCGACGGGGTGGCGCTCACCTCGGTCCGCACCGCGGCCGTCTCGGCGGCCGCCGCCGAGCTGCTCGCGCCCCAGGAGGCGGCGGAACTGGTGCTGTTCGGCACGGGGCCGCAGGCGCACAGCCACCTCTCGGCGCTGCGCGCGGTACGCCCGCTGCGCCGCGTCACCGTCGTCGGCCGGGACCAGCGGCGCGCCCGCGAGTTCGCGGCCGCGCGCACCGGACCGGGGCTCACGGTGTCCGTGGCGGCGCCCGGGGCGGCGGCCGACGAGGCGGTGGCGGGCGCCGATCTGGTGGCCTGCTGCACGAGTTCGGCGGTGCCGCTGTTCGCGGGCGAGCGGGTGGCCGGGCACGCGACGGTGCTGGCCGTCGGCTCGCACTCGCCGGAGGCCCGGGAGACGGACGACGCGCTGGTGCGCCGCGCCTCGGTCGTCGTCGAGTCCCGCGCCTCGGCGCTGCGCGAGGCGGGCGACGTCCTGCTCCCCCTCGCGGCCGGTGTCCTGACCGAGGAGGAGCTGACGGGGCTGGCCGAACTGGCGCGCGGCGAAGCGACGTTGCCGGCCACGGGGCCACGCTTCTTCAAGAGCACCGGCATGTCCTGGGAGGACCTCGCCCTCGCCGCCGCCGCGTACGAAGCCCTGCCCGGCCGGTCGTGAACCGGCGGTGCCCCGCGGCCGTGCACCGCGGGGCACCGCTCAGTCGTGACCGGGCTCGGTCGTGACCGGGCTCAGTCGTCCGGCTGGACGACCATCGCGGAGCCGCCGCCGCGCCGCTCCCTCTCGGCCGCGGCGAGCCAGCGCCCGTCCGGCAGGAGCTGGATGCCGGTGGCGGCGCCGATCTCCTCGGTCTCCTTGAACCGGTGCCCCATCGCCTCCAGTCGCTTGCGCAACGGGCTGTCGTAGAGGGCCGGTTCGGCCTCGGTCTCCTCGGCGTTGCGCTGGCTGGCGCGGGGCGCGGCGATCGCGTCGACGAGCGGCATGCCCCGGTCCAGGTGGTTGGTGAGGGTCTGCAGGACGGTGGTGATGATCGTGGCGCCGCCGGGCGAGCCCAGCGCCAGCAGCGGCCGGCCGTCGTCCAGGACGAGCGTCGGGGAGATCGAGGAGCGCGGACGCTTGGACGGTCCGGGCAGGTTGGGGTCGTGGACGCCCTCGACGGCGGGCTCGAAGGAGAAGTCCGTCAGCTCGTTGTTGAGCAGGAAGCCGCGCCCGGGAACGGTGATGCCGCTGCCACCGGTCTGCTCGATGGTGAGCGTGTAGGCGACGATGTTGCCCCACTTGTCCGAGGTCGTCAGGTGCGTGGTGTGCCGGCCCTCGTAGGTGGTCGGCGCGGGCGCGTCACCCGGCTCGCAGGGCTGCGGGTCGTTCGGGTCGCCGGGCGCGACGGGGCTGGTGAGGGCCTTGTCGTCGTCGACGAGGCAGGCCCGCGAGTCGGCGAAGCGCTGCGAGAGCAGGCCCTCGGTGGGCACGTCCTCCTGCGCCGGGTCGCCGACCCAGCGGCCGCGGTCGGCGAAGGCGAGCCTGCTGGCCTCGATGTAGCGGTGCAGGTAGTCGCGTTCGCCGAGCTCGCCGACGTCGCTGTTCTCCAGGATGTTCAGCCCCTCGGCGACGCTGGTGCCGCCGGAGGACGAGGGCGCCATGCCGTAGATGTCGAGCCCCCGGTACTCGCTGCGGGTGGGCTCGCGCTCCAGCGCCTCGTAGCCGCGCAGGTCCGCGCGGGTCAGGTCGCCGGGGCGCACCTTCCGCTCGGCGTCCGGGTCGACGGGCGGCTTGCGGACGGTCCGCACCACGTCCTCGCCGATGCCGCCCCGGTACATCGCCCCGACCCCGTCCCGGCCCAACTCGCGGTAGGTACGGGCCAGATCGGGGTTCCGCAGGGTGGTTCCGGTACGGGGCGGCTTGCCGCCGGGGAGGAACAGTTCGGCGCTGGCGGGGAAGTCGCGGAAGCGGTCGGCGTTCTCGGCCGTCTGCTTCCGGAACGTCTCGTCGACGGTGAAGCCCTCGTCCGCGATCCGCTCGGCGGGCCGGAGCACCTCGCGCAGCGGCTTGCTGCCCCAGGAGGCCAGCGCCCGCTGCCAGGTCGCGGGCGTGCCGGGCGTACCGGTGGACAGCCCCGAGGTGACGGCCTCGTCGAAGGGGACGGGCTCGCCGTCCTCACGGAACAGGTTCTCGTCGGCGCCGGCCGGCGCGGTCTCCCGGCCGTCGAGGGTGCGCACCTTGCCGCTGGCCGCGTCGTACGAGACGAGGAAGCCGCCGCCCCCGATGCCCGCCGAGTACGGCTCGGTGACGCCGAGGGCCGCCGCGGTGGCGACGGCCGCGTCGACGGCGTTGCCGCCCTGCTTCAGCACCTCGATGCCCGCGGCCGAGGCGTCCGGGTCGACGCTGGAGACGGCCCCGCCCGAACCGGTGGCCACCGGGGTCTTCTCGGGGGGCTTCGCCGGGGCCCGGTCGCCCGGCGGGGCGGCCCCCGCCGTGAGTGTGCCTGCCACCGCGAGCGCGGTCAGCGCCGTCAACGCCCGGGAGCGGGCGGTGAAACGGGCACCGCGTCGTCGTACGCGCCGCATCCGTGACCTCCTGTGCGTGTAGGTCAGCGCAGCCTAGACCGGATGTTGCGGACACGTCAGTACACGTCGGGGGCGGGATGTCGCGGACACCTCACCTCCCGCTCGAACACGGATTCTCCATCAGCTGTACGCTGCCGCCCCATGAATGACACCCTCCGCGAGACCGTGCTCGTCCTGATCGTGGCCGCGGCGGCGCTCGCCGCGGGCTGGGCGGTGCGCGGCGCCGTGTGGCGGCGCGGACGGCGGCGCACCCAGAGGTTCTTCGGGCTGCCGGACAACTCGGAGTGCCTGTTCGTCGTCGGCCGCGAGACCGGCGCGGCCGAGTGGCCCGTGACGCGCGGGGACGCCCTGGCCCTGCTGGAGCTGTCCGCGCACGTGAAGGAGTGCGGCGCGCACGCCGAACTCGTCCCGCACGACGCGGCGCAGCAGGGCTTCGGCGAACGGACGGAGTTCTGCGTCGGCGGCCCCGGCGCGAACCGCCGGATGGCCGCCCACCTGACCTCGCTGCTGCCCGGCGTACGGATCAACGCGGGCCCGGACGCCGAACCCGGCCCGGACCGGGGCGCGTTCGCGATCGGCGGCGAGCGGTACCGGATGGCGAACGGCAGCGTCGAACACGTCCTGCTGGCCCGGCTCACCGCGGGGCAGAACGGCAACACCCGCCCGGTGTTCCTCTTCTGCGGGCAGCGTCCGGTCACCCACCAGGCCGCCTCCCGCTATCTGGCCAGGAACCACGCGCGGCTGGCCAGGAAGTACGGCAGCGGCTCGTTCTGCCTGCTGCTGAAGGTCGTCAACTCGCAGGCGTACGGCCCGGACGTGGTCGAGCTGGTCTCCGACGTGACCCGCGCGGCCACGAGCCCGCCGCCCGCCGCCGCCCCCGCGCCCAACGGCGGCGCCCGCAAGGGCGGCAGCCACCGCGCGCCCTGACCCGGCGGAAACGGAAACCGGCCCTCCGCCCGCGGTGCGGGTGGAGGGCCGGTGCCGGTCCGGGAGCGTCAGCCGCGGGCGCCCGGCATGGTGGAGCCGGCCTCGGCCGGTGCGATGTCGACGGCCTTGTTCTTGACGTTGCCGCGCTCCCGCCTGGCCACCCACTGCGCGAACCAGGACAGCAGCATGCACATCCCGATGTAGATCGCGGAGATGACGATGACGACCGGGATGAACGGCATCGCGTAGTCCAGGTTGATCGCGATGAGCTTGCCCGCGTGCAGGAACTCCTCGTAGGTGATCAGGTATCCGAGCGAGGTGTCCTTCAGCGCGACGACGAGCTGGCTGATGATCGCGGGCATCATGGCCCGCACCGCCTGCGGCACCAGGACGTGCGTCATCACCTGCGTCTTGCGCAGCCCCAGCCCGTACGCGGCCTCCCGCTGTCCGCGTTCGACGGAGTGCACGCCGGAGCGGAAGACCTCGGCGAGCACCGAGCCGTTGTACAGCGTCAGCCCCGCGACGAGCGCGGGTAGCGGCTGCACCTGGAGCGCGACGAAGATGAAGAAGATCATCACCAGCACGGGCATGGCCCGGAAGAACTCCACCAGCAGCGTGGAGACCCAGCGCACCGGCGCGTGCTCGGACAGCCGCCCGGAGGCGAGCAGCGCGCCGAGCGCGAGCGAGAGCACGGCGGCGAAGACGAAGGCCTTGAGGGTGTTGCCGAGCCCGGCGAGCAGCAGCTCCTGGATGCCGGCGTAGGTGAAGGGACGCCACTTGGCGGCCTCGAACTGGCCCGTGTCGACAAGGAGATACATCACCCAGCCGACGAGCGCGGCCAGCACCACGGTGGCGACCACGCCGTACAGCAGGTGCCGGGCGCGGGCCTTGGGGCCCGGCAGGTCGTACAGGGCCGAGGAGGTCGTGTGCGCGGTCATCGGGCGACTCCCCAGCGCTTCTCCATGAGATGGAACAGCGCGCTGATGGCGAGGGTCAGGATCAGGTAGCCGAGCGCGATCCAGATGAAGCTCCAGATCACGCTGTAGCCGTTCTCGTTGAGTGTCTTGTAGGTGCTGAGCAGCTCGACGACGCTGAACGAGCCGGCGATCGCCGAGTTCTTGGCGAGCGCGATCAGCGTCGAGCCGATGGGCGGGATGACGGTGCGGAACGCCTGCGGCAGGATCACCGTGCCGAGGGTCTGCCCGAAGGTCATGCCGAGACTGCGGGACGCCTCGCCCTGCCCGAGCGGCACCGTGTTGATGCCGGAGCGCACCGCCTCGCAGATGAAGGCGGAGGTGTAGCAGCCGAGCGCGAGCACGGCGAACACCTCGAAGGAGAGCGCCACTCCGAAGCGCGGCAGGCCCAGCAGCATCGCGAAGAACAGCAGGGTGAGCGGGGTGTTGCGGAGCACGGTCACCCAGCCGGTGCCGATGGCGCGCAGCGCACGCACGGGGGCGACGCGGAAGCCCGCCATGACGACGCCCACGACGAGGGCGAGGACCGAGGCGTAGACCGTCAGCCTGATCGTGCCGAGGAAGCCCTCCCCGTAGAGCGAGAAGTTCTCGGTGAGTACGTTCATGTGCCGGCTGCCCTCCTTATCGAGTCAGCGAAGGGTCGACGCGCGGCGGCTTCGGCGCGGGCTCTCCGGAGAGCGCGAGGGTCGCGTCGTACGCCTTCTTCCAGTCGCCGTTCCGCTCCCGCGCGGTCAGGGCGGTGTCGAGCGCCTCGGCGAGCTTCCGGTCGCTCCTGGGCACGCCGATGCCGTACGGCTCCTCGGAGAACGCCTTGCCGACGACCTTCAGTTCGTCGGGCAGCTTCGAGGCGTAGCCGAGCAGGATGGTGTCGTCGGTGGTGACGGCGTCCACCTGCTTGTTGAGCAGGTTGTCGACGCAGATCGCGTAGCTGTCGTAGGCGACGGAGACGGCCTTGGGGTAGTCGGCCTGGATGCGCTGCAGAGGAGTGGAGCCGACGGCCGAGCAGATCTTCCGGCCCGCCATCGAGCCGGGCCCCTTGAGCCGCTTCTCGTCGGCGCGCACCAGCAGCTTCTGGCCCGCGATGTAGTACGGGCCGGCGAAGCCGACGAGCTTCTTGCGGCCGTCGTTGATGGTGTAGGTGCCGACGTAGTAGTCGATCTGGCCGTTCTGCAGCGCCGTCTCGCGGTTGGCGGAGGCGATCGCCTTGAACGTGACGTCCCGTTCGGGGTCGAAGCCGAGCGAGGCGGCGAGCATCTTCGCGATCTCGACGTCGAATCCGGAGTACTCGCCGGTGGCCGGGTCCATCTCGCCCAGGCCCGGCTGGTCCTCCTTGGAGCCGATGACGAGGTGGCCGCGCTTCTTCGCGCGCTCCCAGGTCGGCGACCCGGGCAGCCGGAAGTCCCGGTCGACGACGTAGCGGGGTTCCTCCTTCGGCTGCGGGCCGCGGACGGGCGGACTGCCCGCCCTGCCGCAGCCCGCGGCGAGCAGCGCCAGCACGCACAGCAGAAGGGCTGCGTGGCGGGCGGGGCGCGCAACTGTACGGCGGGTTCGCACGGTTCGCCCTCTCAGTGCTTGAGGATCTTGGACAGGAAGTCCTTGGCCCGCGCGCTCGACGGCGCGGTGAAGAACTCCTCCGGGACGCGGTCCTCGACGACCTGGCCGTCGGCCATGAACACCACACGGTTCGCGGCGGACCGGGCGAAGCCCATCTCGTGGGTGACGACGACCATCGTCATGCCCTCACGGGCGAGCTGCTGCATGACCTCCAGCACCTCGCTGATCATCTCGGGGTCGAGGGCCGAGGTCGGCTCGTCGAACAGCAGCGCCTGCGGGTCCATCGCCAGCGCGCGGGCGATGGCGACGCGCTGCTGCTGGCCGCCGGAGAGCTGCGCCGGGTACTTCTCGGCCTGCGAGGCGAGGCCGACGCGTTCGAGGAGTTCGCGGGCGCGGCGCTCGGCCTCGTCCTTGCGCTTCCGGCGGACCTTGAGCGGCGCGAGCATCACGTTCGCGAGCACGGTCTTGTGCGCGAAGAGGTTGAACGACTGGAAGACCATGCCCACTTCGGACCGCAGCCTGGCGAGCGCCTTCCCCTCCTCGGGCAGCGGCTGCCCGGCGACGACGATGGTGCCGGACTCGATCGTCTCCAGCCGGTTGATGGTCCGGCACAGCGTCGACTTGCCGGAGCCCGACGGGCCGATGACGACGACGACTTCACCGCGTCCGACGGTCAGATCGATGTCCCGCAGCACGTGCAGTTTGCCGTAGTGCTTGTTGACGCCGCGCAGTTCGATGAGCGGCTCCGTCGACGACCCCTGGGCCGAGGAGCCGACGGCTGAGGGGTCATTGGGCGGCTTGTCCATAGGCGGCGTTTCCATAGAAGCTGGAAACTATCGCCGCAAACAGGCGACTTACGGGAGGACACGCAGCGCTCCCCTGGAAGGCGTGACCACGCCGCCCGGACCGGCGCCCGCGGACTAGCCCTCCGCGGCCTCCGCGTACAGCTGGGACAGCTCCGGGGTGCCGGTCTCGGCCCAGGAGGTGCCCTCGGCCAGCACCTCGACGTCCGTTTCCGACGGCAGCCGCACCACGGGCTGCCCCTCGTCCGACAGCCGCCAGTGCGCGCCGGGCACGGTCCGGACGAGGACGGTGCCGAGGTAGAGGCCCGCGTCCGTGCCGAGCCATTCGGCGACCTCCGGGTCGTCCCGCCAGCGCGGGAGCAGCTGGTCGAGTGCGGCCAACGAGTCGGCGGAGTCGTCGAGTTCGACGCCGGAGCTCTCCGCCTGGGCGCGCAGCAGCTCGCATTCGGAGAAGAGCTGTGCCGCGCCTTCCGGGTCACTGGCCACCGCGTCCGGCGACGAGATGCCGTGCGTCGCGTCATGCCTCTTGCGCCAGTTGTCCAGGAAGGGGATGTTCATACGGATCAGAGTGGCATCCCCCAGGGCCGCGGCACCACAGGCACGCTGTGGACATGCAGTGTCCGCTTGCCCCCACGGAAACCTGGGCGCTGCTCCACGGCCTCTCCGCCTTCACCGCGTCCCGGTCGAATCAGAGCCGTACAGCCGTGTGTTGGAGCCGCACGAGAGGACGGACAGCCGTGCACAGACGTATCTGGAGCATTCCCCTCACGGTCGTGATGACCGCGATGGCCACCCCCGCCGTCGCGGTCGGCACCGCAGCCGACGCCGCCGAGCCGCTGCCGCTGGAGCAGCTCTTCGACAACCGGGCCGTCGCGGGGCCCGAACGCCCCGGACACCCTGCCGACTTCGACGGCGCGGGCAACGCCCTGCCGGAAGCCGACCTGAACGCGGCGGGCTGGCGCCCCGGCGCCGGTCTCGACCTCGACGCGGCGCCGCTGACCTGGCCCGAGCCGGGCCCCGACGGCGCGGACAACGTCGTCGCCGACGGCCAGCGGGTCCGGCTGGAGGGACGGGGCGACGCCGTGTCCTTCCTCGTCGCCGCCACCTCACCCGGCGGCCCGGGCCCGGCCGTCTCCGGCCGCGGCACGGTGCACTACACGGACGGTTCCACCAGCGGCTACACCCTCTCCGCCGAGGACTGGCGCGGCGGCTCGCTCGCCACCAAGGCGGTCGCGCTGCCGCACATCGCCACCGGCGGCGGCACCGTGCAGGAGAAGGCCAAGCTGTACGCCGTGACGGTGCCGGTGCGCGAGGGGCAGCCGATCGGCTCCGTCGAGCTGCCGCGCGACCCGGGCCCCGACGCGGATCTGCACGTCTTCGCCGCCGCCGTCCGGCCGCTCCAGGACGGCTGGAGCGGCAGCTGGTCGGCCAGCACCGGCGGCTACACCGGCACCGGGCTGTGGGAGGACCAGACGCTGCGGCTGGTCGTCCACACCTCGCGGGGCGGCCAGGGCGCGCGCATCCGCCTGGAGAACACCTTCGCGTCCACCCCGGTACGGATCGGCTCCGCCTCGGTCGCGGTGCGCGGGGAGGGCGCGGCCGCGGCGGGGCCGCCGGTGCCGCTGCGGTTCGACGGCGGGAAGGGCACCGTGATGGCCGCCGGGGAGCGGGCGGTGAGCGATCCGGTCGACTTCGACGTGCCGGAGAACACCGACCTGCTCGTCAGCCTCCACCTGCCGGGTCCGGTGCCCGCGGCGCCGGTGCACAGCGAGGCGATCCAGCGCTCGTACCTGACGGAGAGCGGCGTCGGCGACCGCACCGGCGAGACCGGCGGCGGCTCCTTCACCCGGTCCCTGTCGATGTGGCCGTTCCTCACCGGCGTCGACGTGCGGGGCGGCCCCGGCTCGGTGGTCGCGCTCGGCGACTCGATCACGGACGGGGTGCGCTCGACGGAGGGCACCAACCGGCGCTGGCCGGACGTGCTCGCGCGGCGCCTGGAGGACGACGGGGGCGCGACCGTCCCGCAGTTCGGCGTCCTCAACCACGGCATCTCGGCCAACCGCATCGTCACCGACCGCTACCCGGGCGACGGCGTCAGCACCGACACCGCGGGCGTCAGCGCCCAGCACCGGCTGGAGCGGGACGTGTTCGCGCAGACGAACGTGCGCACGGTGGTGCTCTTCGAGGGAATCAACGACGTGCGCTGGGACACCCCGCCCGAGCAGGTCGTCGCGGGCATGCGCGCGATCGCGGAGCGGGCGCGGGAGCGGGGCCTGCGGGTGGTCGCGGCGACCCTCACGCCCTGCGAGGGCTACAAGGACTGCACGCCCGTGGTGGAGGAGCGCCGGACGGTGGTGAACCGGTTCATCCGCGAGAACGACGGCGGCTCCGGCGTCTTCGACGACGTGCTCGACTTCGACGCCGTCATCCGCGACCCGCAGCGCCCCCAGCGGATGCTCCCCGCCTACGACAGCGGCGACCACCTGCACCCCGGCGACGCGGGCCTCCGCGCCCTCGGCGAATCCGTCGACCTGCCGGCACTCCGCCCCTGACAGCACACCCCGCGCCCCCACAAGGGGCGCGGGGAACTGCGCGAACAACCCCCCACACACCCGCAGCCGGCGACGCACGGACCGGGGCACCCCCGTACCCCGAAGCGGTCAAAGACCTACCGCTCCAGATCCACCACCACCGGCGCGTGGTCCGAGGCCCCCTTCCCCTTCCGCTCCTCCCGGTCCACGTACGCGTCCTTCACCGCGGCGGAGAACGCCGCGTTCCCGTAGACCAGATCGATCCGCATGCCCTTGTTCTTCGGGAAGCCCAGCTCCCGGTAGTCCCAGTACGTGAACGGGTGGTCGTACTTGAGCGGACGCGGCACCACGTCGGCCAGGCCGGCGCCGCGCAGCGACTCCAGCGCCTGCCGCTCGGGCCCGGTGACGTGGGTGGCGCCGTCGAAGCGGGCGATGTCCCACACGTCGTCGTCGGTCGGGGCGATGTTGAAGTCCCCGAGGACGGCGAACGGCTGCTCGCCCGGGGCGTCCTTCTCGGCGGTGGCGCGGAGCGCGGCCAGCCAGTCGAGCTTGTAGGCGTAGTGCGGGTGGTCCACCTCGCGGCCGTTCGGCACGTACACCGACCACACGCGGACGCCGCCGCAGGTCGCGGCGACGGCGCGGGCCTCCACCGAGCCGTCGTACTCCGGCTGCTCCGGCAGCCCGGCGACGACGTCCGACAGGCCGACGCGGGAGACCACCGCGACGCCGTTCCACCGGCCGTTGCCGTTGACCGCGGCCTCGTACCCGAGCTCGCGCAGGGCCTCGGTGGGGAACGCCTCGCCGGAGCACTTCAGCTCCTGCAGGCACAGCACGTCCGTGCCGGAGGACTCCAGCCAGGCCAGCAGCCTCGGCAGCCGCGCGGTCACGGAATTGACGTTCCAGGTGGCGATACGCATAGCCGAAATCTACCGCGCGAGACCGACACGCTCGCCCGCGGCCAGACGCCCGTGGGCGACGCCCCCGAGATCGCCGATCTGCCGGTCGTAGATCGGCCGCGCGCGGTCCTGGAGCAGGCCGTCGTGGATGTCGAGCGCCTGCCGCGGCGCGACCTCGCGCACGTAGTCGATGACCTCGGAGATCTTGTTCCACGGCGCGTGCACCGGAAGCAGCAGGGTACCGAGGGTCTCGCCGCCGGTGTCGGGGACGGTCAGCGCGTCGCCGGGGTGGAAGACGGTGTGCGCGCCGTCGCCGATGACGTAGCCGACGTTGCCGATCTGCGGGATGTCCGGGTGGATGACCGCGTGCAGCTGCCCCTGCACCTGGACGTCGAAGCCCGCGGCCTCGAACGCGTCGCCCTCCCGGACCGTGGTCACCCGGCCGGGGAAGGCGGTGGAGATCCGTTCGGCGACGCTGGGCAGCGTCCAGATCCGCGCGGCCGGGTTGGCCTCCATCGCGGAGCGCAGCCGCCCCTCGTCGAAGTGGTCGGGATGCTCGTGCGTGACGAGAATCGCGTCGGCGCCGACGGCTGCGTCCGCCTCGGTGAAGTTGCCGGGGTCCACCACGAGCGCCCGGCCGTCCTTCTCCAGCCGCACACAGGAGTGGCCCTTCTTGATCAGATCCATGGCCGCCATTGTGGCGCGTCGCGCCCCGCAGGGGCGCGGGGAACTGCGCGACCGGGCCATGACGGCGGGGTGATCCGGTGACGCACGGAGCACCCCGCGAAGGCTCACTCCTCCGGTGTGGTCTCCTCGCGGATGATGTCCTGGGCGACGGCGAAGGCCGCGTTCGCCGCGGGGACACCGCAGTAGACCCCGGTGTGCAGCAGGATCTCCTTTATCTCCGTCGGCGTGAGCCCGTTCCGCAGCGCCGCGCGGATGTGGAAGGCGAGTTCGCCCATGTGCCCGCGCGCGACGAGCGCGGTGAGGGTGATCACCGAGCGGGTGCGGCGGTCGATGCCGGTGCGGCCCCAGACCTCGCCCCACGCGTAGCGGGTGATGAAGTTCTGGAAGTCCTGCGTGAACTCGTCGGCCTCCTCCAGCGCGCGGTCGACGTGCGCGTCACCGAGCACCTCGCGCCGGATCTTCAGCCCGCCGTCGTACTGGTCGGTGCGCATCCGCACGCCCGCGATCTCCGCCGACTCCAGCTCGGCGACGGCCGAGGCGCGCGGCGGCATCTGCGTGACGATCGGCGCGGGCGCGGGCGGGCCCGCGGGGGACTCCTGCCAGGTGGTGGTGAAGTGCCGGATCAGCAACTCGGTGACGGCGCCCGGCTGTTCGACGGGCGTGAGGTGCGAGGCGCCGGGCACGATCGCGAGCCGCGCGTCCGGTATCCCGGCGACCAGGGCGCGCGCGTCGGCGGGCGGCGTCGCCTCGTCCTCGGCGCCGGAGACGACGAGCGCGGGGACGCCGATGCGGCCGAGGTCCTCGCGTACGTCGAAGGCGGCGAGGGCCTCGCAGGCGGCGATGAAGCAGCCGGGGTCGGTGGTGCGGACCATCTGCACGGCCCACTCGACGATCGCGGGCTGCGCCGTGGCGAAGCCGGACGTGAACCACTTCTCCGGGGTGGAACGGGCCAGCGGGTCGAGGCCGTTGGTGCGGACGACCACGCCGCGCTGCCGCCAGGCGTCCGGCGTGCCGTGCCGGGGCGAGGAGGAGATGAGCGCGAGCGAGGAGACGCGTTCGCGGGCGATGAGCGCGAGCTGGATGCCGATGGCGCCGCCGATGGAGCAGCCCGCGTAGCCGAAGCGTTCGACGCCGAGGGAGTCGAGGGTGGCGAGGAGGCGCTCCGCGAGGGCCTGGGCCGAGTCGGCCGGGTGGGCCGGGGACCCTCCGTGTCCGGGGAGGTCGAACCGCAGGACCCGCCAGTGACGCGTCAGTTCGGGTATCTGGCGGTCCCACATGTGCCATGTGGTGCCCAGTTCGGGGCCCAGGACGAGCAGGGGTGCTCCGTCGGGACCGTCGATCCGGTGCTGCAACAGCTGGGAGGTCTTCGTCTCGCTCACACGCTCACGCTACCGAGAGTTGATGGGGGTACTGACACGCGGGTCAGCTCTCTCCGGCGTCCGCACCGCCGCCGGGAGACTTCGTGGGGGTCAGAACGTGGCGGTGGACACGACGTAGACCTGCGGGCGGGATTCGTGCGTGCGGTCCACGGTGACCGCCAAGTCGGGCTGTGCGCCCGGCTGTTCGAGCGTGGTGCCCGCGTAGCGGTGATCGCTCTCCCCCAGGTCCCAGCCGACTTCCGCCGCCTGTTCGCCGCTGATGGTGACACGGCCGTCCGTCAGTTCGGAAGTGCCGCTGCCGATGTCACCGAGGAAGTCGTCCAGCCGCTCGGGCGACGTACGGAACTGCACGAAGAGCACACTCTTCTTCCACGAGTTGTCCTCGTAGAAGGCGATCCGGGAGGAACGCGGGGGCACCGGCACGTCGTAGATCCGCTGCTGCACCTTGCTCGGCCAGCCGTACGAGAGGCTCGTGGCCGCCGCGCCGCGCTCCTTGTCCTCGCCGCTGTCCCGGCTCTGGAACGCGGAGATCACCAGATACCCGGCGGGGATGGCGATCAGCAGGACGACGACGAGCAGGGTCAGCACCCGGTGCCGCGGCTTGCGCGGCGGGCGCTCCGGCGTACCGGAAGGGACGGCTCCGTCGCCGGTGCCGGGGCCCGGGGCCCCCGGGGACGGAGTGGTCGTGGTCGACGTGGTCACTGGCCCACCGCCCTGCGCAGGTTGTCCGCTGCCCGTTCGTACCGTTCGTACCGCTCCAGCCTGCGGCGGTTGGCCCGGCGGAAGCGCCGGGCGACGAGCCGCGCCAGGTCGGCGGCGCCCACCATGCCCGCCTCCGGGCCCAGTTGGGCCTTGGCGATGCGGGCCTCGGGGCGGTACCCGCGGCCGGTGAGCTGGCGCCGGAACGCGTCCCGCGCCGGGTTGATCAGCAGGTCGTCGGCGGCGCTGACGCCGCCGCCGATGACGAAGCAGGACGGGTCGAGCGCGGCGGCCAGGTTGGCGATGCCGACGCCCAGCCAGTGGCCGATGTCCTGGAGCAGCTCGGTGCACATCGCGTCGCCCTCGCGGGCCAGCTCCGTGATCAGCGGGCCGGTGATCTCCGCGGGCTTCCCGCCGACCCGTTCGATGATCCCGTATGCCACGGGCGACTCGGCGACGGCCAGTTCGCGGGCCTCGCGGACCAGCGCGTTGCCCGAGCTGTACTGCTCCCAGCAGCCGCGGTTGCCGCACGGGCAGCGGTGACCGCCGGGGACGACCTGCATGTGCCCGAACTCGCCCGCGACGCCGAACTTGCCGCGTTTGACCCGGCCCTCCTCCAGGATCGCGCCGCCGATGCCCGTACCGAGGGTGATCATGACGAGGTGGTCCTCGCCGCGGCCCGCGCCGAAGCGCCACTCGCCCCAGGCGGCCGTGTTGGCGTCGTTGTCGACCATGACGGGGACGGCGAGCCGCGAGGTCAGCGCGTCCTTCAGCGGCTCGTCGCGCCAGGCGAGGTGCGGCGCGAACAGCACCCGGGAGCGGTCGGCGTCGACCCAGCCGGCGGCGCCGATGCCGACGGCGTGCACGTCGTGCCGGTCGGAGAGGTCGAGGACGAGCTCGGCGATGGTGTCCTCGACGACCTTGGGGCTCTTGGACTTGTCCGGGGTCTCGGCCCTGACCTTCTCCAGGATGTGCCCGTCGGCGTCGACGACACCCGCCATGACCTTGGTGCCGCCGATGTCGATGCCGACGGTCGGGACGCGGGGCGCGGCCTGCGGCGAGCGCCGCTCCCGGGTGCTGACCGTGCGCAGCACGCTCGCGTTGGGCGCGCTGCGGCGGTAGACGCGGTCACCGCTTCGGTCTCGGTGCATGCTCACTGCGCAGCCTCCTCACCGGACGCCGGCGCGGGCGCGTGGCAGGTGCGGTGGCCGCGGATGGATGCGCGCAACGTCTCGTCTCGTCTCTGCGTGGCTGGCTGGTCCGGTGCGGGCGCGGCGCCGGGCCCGCGCCGCCGATTGTGCCTTACCCGTGTGCTCCGGTGCGTGTGTGACGGACACGTCACGATCCGCCCGGTCCCTCCGCTTCCGGGCTCCCGGAGTCCGCGCCGGGGCCGGTCCTGCCGAGCTCGTGGCTCAGCTGCTCCAGCTCGCTGCCCCCGGCCATCTGGCGGGTGAGCTCCTCCAGCTCCAGGCCCTCCTTGACGTGGCTGGCGGCCATCGTGCCGCGCTTGAGCAGCACGAACCGGTCGCCGACCAGGTACGCGTGGTGCGGGTTGTGCGTGATGAGGACCACGCCGAGCCCGGCGTCCCGCGCGGCCGCGACGTACTTGAGCACGACCCCGGACTGCTTCACGCCGAGCGCCGCGGTCGGCTCGTCGAGGACGAGGACCTTGGCGCCGAAGTGCACGGCGCGGGCGATGGCGACGCACTGCCGTTCGCCGCCGGAGAGGGTGCCGATGGGCTGGTCGACGTCGCGGAGGTCGATGCCCATGCGCAGCAGGGCGCTGTGCGTGGTGCGGCGCATGGCGTCGACGTCGAGGCGGGAGAAGGGGCCCCGGCCCTTGGTGGGTTCGGAGCCGAGGAAGAAGTTCCGCCAGACCGGCATCAGCGGGACGACGGCCAGGTCCTGGTAGACGGTGGCGATGCCGCGGTCGAGGGCGTCGCGCGGGGAGTCGAGGGCGACCTCCTCGCCCTCGATGCGGAAGGTGCCCGCGTCGTGCCGGTGCAGCCCCGCGATGATCTTGATGAGGGTGGACTTGCCCGCGCCGTTGTCGCCCAGGACGCAGGTGATCTCGCCCGCGCCGACCTGGAGGGAGACGTCCTCCAGGGCGCGGATGTTGCCGTAGAACTTGCTGACGCCGGTCAGCTCGACGAGCTCGCTCACCGTTTCGCCTCCGCCCGCTTCCTGATCCACGCGTTGAGCAGCGTGGCGACCAGGAGCATCGCTCCCAGGAAGAACTTGAACCACTCCGGGTCCCACTGCGCGTACACGATGCCCTTGCTGGTCATGCCGAAGATCAGCGCGCCGACGGCCGCGCCCGCGGCGGAGCCGTAGCCGCCGGTCAGCAGGCAGCCGCCGATGACGGCCGCGGCGATGTAGATCAGCTCGTTGCCGACGCCCTCGCCGGACTGCACCACGTCGTAGTTGAACAGCAGGTGCTGGCCCGAGATCCAGGCGCCGAGGGCGACGCCCAGGTACAGCAGGATCTTGGTGCGGGAGACGGGGACGCCCACGGCGCGCGCGGTGTCCTCGCCGCCGCCGACGGCGAAGATCCAGTTGCCCGCCTTCGTCCGCAGCAGGATCCAGGTGGCCAGAGCCACCAGGGCCAGCCACCAGATCACCGTGACCTGGACGTCGACGCCGCCGACCGTCAGCCGCGAGGCGAACAGCGCCTTGGCGGAGGAGAAGCCCTCCATGTCGCTGATGCTCTTGGTGGAGACGGTGCCGCTGACGAGTTTGGTGACGCCCAGGTTGAGGCCCGTCAGCATCAGGAAGGTGCCGAGCGTGATGATGAAGCTCGGCAGTTTCGTGCGCACCAGCAGGTACCCGTTGAACAGCCCGATCGCCAGGGTGACCAGCAGCGAGACGCCGACACCCACCCACACGTTGGCCGTCATCTGGTAGCTGAACATCGACGAGACCAGCGCCGAGGTGGTGACCATCACGCCGGTCGACAGGTCGAACTCGCCGCCGATCATCAGCAGCGCCACCGGCACCGCCATGATGCCGATCGTCGACGAGGCGTAGAGCACCGTGGAGAGGCTGGAGGCGCGCAGGAAGCTGTCGGCGGCGAACGCGAAGAACAGGAAGACGGCCACCGCGCCGACGACCGCGCCCAGTTCGGGGCGGCTGACCATGCGGCGCACCAGCGAGCGGTGCGCGAGCCGTTCGTCGGGGACCGCCTCGCTGCCGACGGCCTCGCTCGCTCCGCCGCTCATCGGGTGCCCCGCTTCGTGAACTCCTTCAGCCGGGGCGCGTCCTTCTTGGTCAGGATCTGCGGTCCGGTGAGGACGGGCTTCCCGCCGCCGAGCATGTCGCCGTTGTAGCGGTACAGCCAGAGCAGGTCGACGGCCTGGTACCCCTGGAGGTAGGGCTGCTGGTCGACGGCGAAGCCGACCGAGCCGTCCTCCAGGCCCGTGGCGACCTGCGCGTTGAGGTCGAAGGTGTCGACCTCCGCCTCGCTGTCTGCGCCCCTGGCGGACTCGACGGCCTTGACGGCGGTGGCCGCGAAGGGCGCGCCGAGGGTGACGACGGTGTCGACGGAGCTGTCGGACTGGAGCTTGGCCTCAAGAGAGGACTGCACGTTGGGCATGTTGGTGCCGTCGACGTAGAGGTTCTGGACCTTGCCGTCGAAGGTCTTCTTCACGCCGCGGCAGCGTTCCTCGTGGCCGACGTTGCCCTGCTCGTGCAGCACGCAGACGGCCTTCTTCCGGCCGCGCTCGTTGAGCTCCTCGCCCACCGCCTCACCGGCCATGACCTCGTCCTGGCCGATGTGCGCGAGCGCGCCGTACGCCTTGGAGACGTCCTGCCCCGAGTTGATGGTGACGACCGGGATGCCCGCCTTCACCGCCCGCTCGACGGCGCTCTTCATCGCGGCCGGCTTGGCGAGGGTGACGATCAGTCCGTCGACGCGCTTGTCCACGGCGGCGTCGACGAGCTGGGCCTGCCGGCCGGCCTCCTTGTCGTGCGAGTAGAGGAACTCGACGTTGTCCTTGGCCGCCGCCTGCTTGGCGCCGTTCTGGACGATGTCCCAGTAGGTGTCGCCGTCACCGGAGTGCGAGACCATCGCGATCTTCCAGCGCGGGGTGGTCACGTTCGCCTTGCCCGAGGTGGCGGCGGCGCGCTCCTCCTCGGCGCGCTTGCCCCCGGTGCTGCTGCATCCAGCGAGCACGGCGGTGGCCGTCACGGCGGCCACGACGGCGAACGCCGCCCTGACAGCTGCTCCCGCACGCCTGCGCGTACGGCCTCTTCGGAACGTCTCCGGCGTGGACACGCGGTTGTCGCCCTCTCGGTGGGGGGTATGGCCGATGATCCTCGCGGCGGCCGCACCGCCGTACCGTCCCGCACGGCCGCCGGGGCACTGTGCCCGGTGGTGATCGGTGCGGGTTTCGCGGACCTCGCACAAGTATCCGTCACTACGCCCCGAAGCCTTCATGGGGTCCCGGCTCCCCGTGCCGCGGGCCGGCCGTTCACGAGCGCACGAGGAGCTGGAAGTCGAAGGAGTACCGGGAGGCGCGGTACAGGTGCGCGGCGTACTCCACGGCGCGTCCCGTGTCGTCGTACGTCGTCCGCTCCATCGTCAGCAGCGGCGCGCCCTCCTCCTCGCCGAGCAGCTCCGCCTCCTCGGCCGTCGCCGCGCGGGCGCCGACCGACTGGCGGGCGCTGTGCAGCGTGATCCCGGCGCCGCGCATCAGCCGGTAAAGGCCGGTGGTCTCCAGCTCCTCGGGCGAGGGCGCGACGCGCTCCGGCGGCAGGTGGTTGCGCAGGTACGCCATGGGCTCGCCGTGGGTGAGCCGGAGCCGCTCGACGCGGAGCACGGGGGTGGCCTCCGGCACTCCGAGCGCGGCGGCGGCCTCGCCCGCGGCCTCCTCCGTGCGGTGCGCCAGCAGCCGGGTGGCGGGGCGCTGGCCGGCCGCCTCCAGGTCGTCGTAGAGGCTGCTCAGCTCCAGCGGGCGGCGCACCCGGCTGTGCACGACCTGGGTGCCGATGCCACGGCGGCGGACCAGCAGGCCCTTGTCGACGAGGGACTGGATGGCCTGGCGCACGGTGGGGCGGGAGAGGCCGAGCCGTCCGGCGAGGTCGATCTCGTTGCCGAGCAGGCTGCCCGGCGCGAGCCCGCCCCGTTCGATGGCGGCCTCCAGCTGCTGGGACAGCTGGAAGTACAGCGGGACCGGGCTGGTGCGGTCGACGCTGAGCTGGAGACCGGCGGGATCGTTCTTTGCCACGCGGCGAGGGTAGTCCCCCGTACGGCCCACCGGAAGCCATACGTTCGGTTGTCCTGACAAAACATTGACACCGTGTGGGCCCGGGGCGAGCGTGGTCCCCATGCGCATCGGACTCATCGGCACCGGCCGGATCGGCACCCTCCATGCCCGTACCCTCACCGCGCTCCCCGACGTGAGCCGCCTCGTCGTCACCGACGCGGACACCACGCGCGCCGCGGACGTCGCCGCCACCCTCGGCGTGGACCATGTCCCCTCCCCCGACGAGCTGTTCGGCCTCGGGCTCGACGCCGTCGTCGTCACCTCGGCCACCGCCTCGCACGCGGAACTCGTGCGCACCGCCGCCGCCCTGGGCCTCCCCGTCTTCTGCGAGAAGCCCGTCGCCACCGACCTGCCCGGCACCGCCGAGGCGCTCCGCGCCGTCGAGGCCGCCGGCACCCTGCTCCAGGTCGGCTTCATGCGCCGCTTCGACGCGGGCTACGCGGCCGCGCGCGAGGCCGTGCGCTCCGGCCGGCTCGGGCGGCTGCACACCGTGCGGGCGTGCACCTCCGACCCGGCGCCGCCGCCCGCCGGCTACCTCCCGCACTCCGGCGGGCTCTACCGCGACTGCCTCGTGCACGACTTCGACGTGCTGCGCTGGGTCACCGGAGGCGAGGTGGTCTCGGTGTACGCGGCGGGCTCGGACGCGGGCCCGGCCATGTTCCGCGAGGCCGGCGACGTCGGCACCGCGGCCGCGCTGCTCACCCTCGACGACGGCACCCTCGCCACCGCCACCGCGACCCGGCTCAACGGCGCGGGCTACGACGTCCGGATGGAACTCGCGGGCGAGCGGGACCAGGTGGCCGTCGGGCTCGGCCCGCGCACCCCGCTCACCTCCGTCGAACCCGCGGCCACGGGGGCACCGAAGGACCCGTGGCCCGGCTTCGTGGACCGCTTCCTGCCCGCGTACGAGGCCGAACTCGGCGCGTTCCTGCGGGCGGTGCGCGGCGAGATCCCCAACCCGTGCGACGGGCGGGAGGCGCTGACCGCGTTCCGGATCGCCGAGGCGTGCGCGCTCTCCCGCCGCGGCGGCCGCCCGGTGGCGCTCGGCGAGGTGCCCGCGAGGTGAGCCCCAAGTCCGTGCCGGCTCAGGGCAGTTCCTTGACCAGGAAGGTGCAGGCGTCGGCCACCCGGTGGGTGACGCCCACGCCGTCCTGGTAGCTCCAGCAGTCCAGGTAGGGGGTGGCCGGGCGGTAGCCGAGGCGCTTGTACAGGGCCTCGGCGCGCGGGTTGTTCTTCTCCACGCCCAGCCCGATCCCGGCCGCCCCGCGCCCGCTCGCGCGCTCCTCCGCCGCCCGGATCAGCGCCGTGCCGATCCCCTGCGAACGCAGCGTCCCCGGCCACACGCCGAGCCCGTTCACCTCCGGGTATCCGGGGTGGGCCGCCTGTATCTCGGGGGCCGCGCAGCCGTCCCAGCGCACCTCGCAGCTGCCGACGGGCACGCCCTCGTACCAGGCCACCAGGTAGGTGCCGGTGCCCTCGGCGTGCCGCGCGAACCGCAGGGCGTGCCGCGAGGGCGCGCCCAGCGTCGGCATGTGCTGCTCCAGCAGGGCGAGGTCTTCTTCGCGGCACTCGCTGATCTTCATTCGCCCTACCCTAAGGAGCCGCCCGCGCGCCGGGCACCCGCCGGGGCGCCGGGGCCCCGGCCCGAGGGGCCGTCAGCCGAAGCGCACCGGCAGCCGGTGCGGTCCGCGGATGACCATCCCCTGCCGCCAGGTGAGCGCCGCCGGGTGCGCGTCGAGCCGCAGCCGCGGGGCGCGTTCGAAGAGGGTGCGCAGCGCCGTACGCCCCTCCAGCCGGGCCAGCGGGGCGCCGAGGCAGAAGTGGATGCCGTGCCCGAAGGCGAGGTGGCCGCGGGTCCTGCGGCGGATGTCGAAGCGGTCGGGCTCGGGGAACTTCGCCGGGTCGCGGTCGCCGTCGGCGATCACCGGCAGCACCAGTTGCCCCCCGCCGGGGATGACGGTCCCGGCGATCTCGACGGCCTCGCGGGTGAAGCGGTACGTGGAGGTCTCCACCGGCCCGTCGTAGCGGAGGGCCTCCTCGACGAGGTTGTCGGTGAGGGAGAAGTCGGCCTTCAGCGCGGCCAGTTGCGCGGGGTGCGTGAGCAGGCCGAGGACCGCGTTGGAGATCAGGTTGACGGTCGTCTCGTGCCCCGCGACGAGCAGCAGCCAGAGCATGGCGACGAGTTCGTCGTCCGAGAGCGGGGCGCTCCCGTCGGCGTCCTCGGCGCTCACCGGGCCGCCGTGCACCAGTCCGCTGAGCAGGTCGTCGCCCGGCTTCCGGCGCCGGTGCTCCACCAGCGACTGGAGGTACTCGCCGACGGCGGCGCGCGCCGCGTCCTTCTCCTCCTTCGGCGCGACGCCGACGAGGGCCAGCGTCCAGCCGTGGAAGGCGTCCCGGTCCAGGAAGGGCACGCCGATGAGTTCGCAGATCACGCCGAGGGGCAGCGGCAGCGAGAAGGACTCCACCAGATCGGCCGCGCCGCCGGGGCTCGCGAGCATGGTGTCCAGCAGCTCGTTCGTCAGCTCCTCCACGCGCGGGGCGAGGCCCGCCACCCGGCGCGGGGTGAACTCGCGGGCCACCAGCCCGCGCAGCCGCGCGTGCCCCGGCGGATCGGTGTTGAGCATGTGGTGCCCGACGAAGAAGGGCGAGGGGCCCACCTCGGGCGCGGCGTGGTCCCAGGACTTGGTCAGCCGGCTGTCGGCGAGCGTCGCGCGGGCCGCCTCGTGCCCGACGACGAGCCACGCCTCGGTGCCCTCCGGCAGCCGCACCCGGTGGACGGGTCCGCGCTCGCGCAGCTGTGCGTAGACCGGGTACGGGTCGCGGGTGAAGCTCTCGCCGAATGCCGCGAGGTCGGTGATCTCCGCTGCGTCCGCGTCCGGCGCTTCCACGTCGCTCATGCGGCACAGGCTAGGGCGCCCCGGCCGCACCGGGAAGAACTCGCCCGCGCGAGGGGCGAGTTCAAGACGCGTGCGCGGGCCGGGGTCGTCAGCCGCGGCGGGCCCGGCGGGGCCGGGGCACCCCGGCGGCGTCCTCCAGCCGTTGCAGCAGTTCCGTCACGCGCTTGGCCACGGACTCGCGGTCCCGCCCGGCCAGTTCGGCGTTCAGGGCGCAGGCCACGGCTCCGGCGCCGATCCACTCGGGCGCCGTCTCCAGCGTGACGCCGCCGCTCGGCAGCACCGGCGCCTGCGGCAGGGCGTCCAGCACCTCGCGCAGCCAGCGCGGGTCGCGGCCCGTGACGGGGAACAACTTCAGCGCGTCGGCGCCCAGTTCGAGGGCGCGGACCATCTCGGTCGGGGTATTGACGCCGGCGAAGACAGGGGTGCCGTACCGGTGTCCTGTTCGTAACACCTCGGCGTCCAGCGCGGGCGAGACCAGGAAGCGGGCACCCGCCTCGACGGCCGTCCGTGCCGTGGCGGCGTCGAGCACTCCGCCCGCGCCGATGACCATGTCGTCACCCGTCTCCCGGCGCAGCGTGCTGACCGCCTCCAGCGCGTGCGGCGCGGTCAGCGAGATCTCGAGGCTGGTCAGGCCGGCGCCGAGCAGCGTGTCGGCGGTGGCCGTGACGTCCTCGTAGCTCTCGCCGTGGACCACGGCGACGACGCGCTGTGCGAGCGCGGTGCGGGTGATCTCCCAGCGGTACACGGCAGTTCGCCGCCTCTCTCGTCCTCGGCCTGTTGTCGTTCCTGTGCGGTACGGGCCCGGGCGCCGCTGGAGTGCGGGCCCGTGCCGTGCGGGCGGTGCGGGCCGCTCGCCCGGGTGGTGCTGCCGGGCGGCGCGGCCGGTGGCGACGGAGTTCCGCTGGTGGCGGGGGAGTTCGGGCGTCGGGCGCTTCGGTCGGGGATGCGGGGCGGACGGCGGCCCGCGTCAGCGGTGGACCCGGCCGGGGCCGGAGCCGCCCCGGAAGGCGGCCAGCGCGCGGTCCCGGCCGGCCGCGGTCGGCAGGCCGTCGGTGTCGGAGGGGGCCTGGACCACGAGCGCGGCCACGCACGCGGCCTCGGCCAGGGCCCGTTCCGGCCCGAGGCCGCGCAGCCAGGCGGAGAGCCAGCCCGCCGCGAACGCGTCGCCCGCGCCGACCGGGTCGGTGACCGGCACGTCGAAGGGCGGCTGGGTCCACTGCCCGTCCTTGCTGATCGCGACCGACGTCAGGTCCCGGCGCTTGACCACGACGGTGCGGGCGCGGCCGAGGCTGAGCAGGGCCTTGGCGGCCTCCTCCGCGCCGCCGCCGAGCAGGAGTTCCAGCTCGTCCTCGCCGGCGAGGACGAGATCGGCCTCGCGCAGCAGCGGGTTGACGACCCGCATCCACTCGTGGTCGGTGCCGAGCTTGCGGCGCACGTTCGGGTCGAAGGAGATCGCGGCGCCGGCGGCCCGCGCCCGCTCGAACAGGGCCCGGGTGGCGTGCGCGGCGGAGGGCGAGAGCATCGGCGTGATCCCGGAGACGTGCACCACGCGGGCGCCCGCGAGCGCGTCCTCGCCGACCTGTTCGGGGCCGAGGAAGGAAGCGGCCGATCCGGTGCGGTGGTACTGCACGTCGACGGGGCGCGCGGGGTGGCTGTCCCGCAGCAGCAGCCCGGTGGGGGCCGCCGGGTCCATCTCGGCGTGCGAGACGTCCACTCCGTCGGCCCGCAGCTGGGCCAGCACCGCCTCGCCCGACGCGTCGTCGCCGACCCGGCCGATCCAGCGCGCCCAGTGGCCGAGCCTGGCCAGGCCCTGTGCGACGTTGGACTCCGCGCCCGCGACGGAACGGCGGAAGGCCACGGCGCGGTCCAGCGGAATTCCCGGTTCGGCGAGCATGAGCAGCATCGCCTCACCGCACGTGACGGCCTCCGGTCCGTTTGTCACCGGTTTCTCCCCACATCTTCCACCAGCGCATCACTCTCTGTGGGGAACGTTACCCGCTCAGAGGGCCGTTGCCACCCCCGGGGGGTCACTTCTCCCCACCCGTCCGGGGCGCCGCGGAGGGCGGAAAACCCCGACACGACGGGAAAGGCGAAGCCTAACCCCGGCCGGGGCCGGGGTGTCCACTCGACGGCGGGCACGGAGAAGGGAGCCCGGCGCACCCGCACGCGAAAGCGCCCCGGACCGCGTTCGGGTCCGGGGCGCCCGGCTGCGGGGCCGGCGTTCAGCAGCTGTAGTCGACGAGGTCGAAGGACTCGTAGTGGTCGGCGGTGTAGTAGTCCTCCTGCTCCTTGTCTCCGGTGACGATGCGGCGCGCGCCGCGGTCGTCGGAGCCCGGGGTCTCCACCGTGTACTCGTGGTAGTAACCCTCGTTCTGGTCCGGGAGGATGCCCTCGCGGTTCTGGAAGACCGTGCCGTCCTGCGGGTAGGGGTAGGGGCCGCCCTTTTCGATGAGGTCCAGGGTGTCGTGGGCCTCGGCCGGGAGCTTGGTCTCGCAGATGTCACCGACCTCGGCCGCGCCCGGCCGGTCGACGGCGGAGACGGCCGCGGGGGCCCGGGCGGGTTCGGAGGCCGTGCTTGCACCGGCCAGAGCGGGTCCGCCGACGAGAAGAGCGGCGGAGAGTGCACCGAGGGCGCTGACGCGCGCGATCCGTGGGGGGATTCTCATGCCTCATATGGTGACGCGCGTAGACGTCATGTCAACGCCAAGTGCCTTGATTTTTCCGTCCGTTCACATGTCCGACGACGGGCGGGGAGGCGCCTGAGGGGGCGCGCGGAAAAAGGCGTACGCCGCCCCGTGCAGGCGGGGCGGCGTACGCGGACCGGTCGCGGCGGGAGTCAGCCGCCGAGCTCCTGGTGACGGGCGGCGAGGCGGCGGGCGCCGTCCTCGGTCAGGGAGCCGTGCAGCCGGAGACGGGCGATGCCGCCGTCCGGGTAGATGTCGATCCGGACCTGCGTGACGGCGGGCGCGTCCTCCAGCAGGAAGCGGTGCACCGTGTCGGGCTGCATGCGGGTGCGGGGCAGCAGCTCGACCCACTCGCCGCTCTCGCCGTCGCGGCCCGAAAGGGAGGCCCAGCCGGCCGAGTTGCCCTTGAGGTAGCCGGTGTCGATCTCGACGGCGCGGATCACGGACTGCCCGGTGAGCGAGTACCGGATCCAGTCGTTGCCCTTGTCGCGGCGGCGGCGGGTCTCCCAGCCGTCGTCCATCTTCCGCGAACGGCCGGGCTGGATGGTGTTGGTGGCCGGGGAGTAGAAGCGGTCGGAGGCGTCCTCGACGGCGCCGCCGTTCTCCAGCGCGACCAGGTCGAAGGTGCCCAGCGAGGACAGCCACTCCGGGTCCGGCACGACCTCGCCGAACACCCGCAGGCGGGCGATGCCGCCGTCGGGGTGCTGGTTGACGCGGAGGTGCGTGAACCGCTGCTCGGCGGTGACCTCGAAGCCGTTGGCCGCGTGCCCGCCGATGGCCGTCTTCGGCACGATCGTCGTCCACTTGACGTCGTCACCGAGCAGCTCCTCCGGCGAGGGCGAGCCCGCGACGGACGTGGCCTCGACGGAGACGGACTGCGGGTAGTTGCCGCGGAAGTGGGCGGTGTCGACGACGACTCCGCGGATCACACCGGGCGCGCCGAGGCGGACGAGCGCCCAGTCGTGGTCCTCCTCGACCGGGTGCGGGGTCTCGGCGGAGACGCCCCGGCGACGGCGGGTCTCCCAGCCGTCCATGACCTTGCCCTTGTGCCCGAAGTGCTCCGGGTCGAACTCGGCGCGGCCGGGCTTGAGAAGGTTCTCCCGCTCGGCGAAGAATTCGTCGTTGGCGGCGATGACGCCCGCCCCGAGCCGCCGGTCGGCGAGGTCGGCGAGGTGCGAGAAGGGGAAGCCCTCGGGCCCCGGGGTGCGGTAGTCCGCGTAGGGGTCGCCGCCCCCGTACGGGCTCGCGTCGCCGGTGAAGGTGGCGGAACCTGCGGCCTGCGAATTCGCCGCTGTCATGCGGAGTTCCTTTCGATGAGCCGGCCGGTCTTCTGGGTGATGCGGCCGTGGTCGGTGACGGGCTCGCCGCGCAGCCAGGTGGAGCGCACGACGCCGTGGAGGGTCTTGCCCGCGTAGGCGGTCACCTGGTTGCGGTGGTACAGCTCGGCCGCGTCCACGGTGAACGTCTCCTCGGGAGCGAGGACGGTGAAGTCGGCGTCCCGGCCCGCCTCGATGGCGCCCTTGCGGTCGTCCAGCCCGGCGAGTCCGGCGGGCGCAGAGGACATCCAGCGCACGACGTCCTCCAGGCTGTGCCCGCGCTCGCGGGCCGAGGTCCAGATGGCGGGGAGCCCGAGCTGGAGGGAGGAGATGCCGCCCCAAGCGGTGCCGAAGTCGTCGGACTTGAGGTCCGCGGTGCACGGCGAGTGGTCCGAGACGATGCAGTCGAGGGTGCCGTCGGCCAGGCCCTGCCAGAGCGCGTCCTGGTTCTCCCGCTCGCGGATCGGCGGGCAGCACTTGAACTCGGTGGCGCCGTCCGGGACTTCCTCGGCCGTGAGGGTCAGGAAGTGCGGGCAGGTCTCGACGGTGATGCGGACGCCCTCGGCCCGCGCCTTGGCGATCATCGGCAGCGCGTCGGAGGAGGAGAGGTGCAGCACGTGCACCCGGGCCTCGTAGCGGCGGGCGAGGTCGATGAGCCGGGCGATGGCGTCGTTCTCGGCGGCGCGGGGGCGGGAGGCGAGGAAGTTCTTGTACTCGGGACCGCCCTGCTGCGGGGCCGCGTGCAGGTGGTCCGGGTCCTCGGCGTGCACGATCAGCAGACCGTCGAAGGAGGCGATCTCGGCGATCGCCGACTCCAGCTGCTCCGGGTCGAGTTCGGGGAACTCGTCGACGCCGGAGGGCGAGAGGAAGCACTTGAAGCCGAACACCCCGGCCTCGTGCAGCGGCCGCAGGTCCTTGACGTTGCCGGGGATCGCGCCGCCCCAGAACCCGGTGTCCATGTGCGCCTTGTCGCGTGCCACGTCCTGCTTGACGCGCAGGTTCTCGACGGTGGTCGTCGGGGGCAGCGAGTTGAGCGGCATGTCGAGGAGGGTGGTGATGCCGCCGGCGGCCGCGGCGCGGGTGGCCGTCCAGAAGCCCTCCCACTCGGTGCGGCCCGGGTCGTTCACGTGCACGTGGGTGTCGACGAGACCGGGGAGCAGCACGTCGTCCCCGACGTCCTCCAGTCGCGCCCCCTCCGGCACCTCCGCGTCGTGCGGCAGTACCTCGGCGATCCGTCCGTCGGCGACGGCCACGGACGCGGGCCGCTCACCGTCGGGCGTGATCACGCGCGTCGAGCGCAGTACGAGAGTTACGTCGGGCACCGTACGCCCCTCCTCTTCTGCTGTCGTACCGGCCGGGCGGCTCGGGGCGCACCGGGTCCGGGCACAATGGAAGCACCGGAAGTACGGAGGCGGCGGCTGCGCATGCGGGGACCGCGAGAGCAGCTCCACCACCCCACGGTTCCGGGAAGCGAAAAGCAACTTTCTGTATATGGAGTCTTCATTTCGACTCCCCAACAGTCAAGACCCCCCTGCCCCCGGCGCAGCCCCCGGACACCCTCCCCACCGCACGGTCGTGACCTGCGCTTCTCCCGCACCCTCGGGCCGAGCGGCGCCCGCAGCGGCTCCCGGAACCCGTGTCGCGCCCGGGCGAGCGGGCCGCACCCTCCGCACGCCCGGCTCGGACCGGAGCCGATCACGTGCGGACCGGTTTGGACGTTTCCACGAAATGAAAGACTCGTTCCGAGAAGCAGAACGTGGCAACCGACCGTTGCACCGCGTCCCCGCTGCTCCGCACCGCCCGCGACATCCGGACAAACCGCCCGCGACCGGCAGGAACGCGTGGACGCGACCTGTGTGACCGACGGCACCGGCCGGTAGCATTCGGCAGACCCGCCAGGAAAGGAACCGCGACGTGCCGCCGTCCGACGAGCGCAAACCCAGCGCCACCGCAGCTCCCGCCGCCACAGGCGGAGTCCAGTCCCTCGAGCGCGCCTTCGACCTGCTCGAGCGGATGGCAGACGCGGGGGGCGAGGTCGGACTGAGCGAACTGTCCAGCAGCAGCGGCCTCCCGCTGCCCACCATCCACCGCCTCATGCGCACCCTCGTCGCCTGCGGCTACGTACGGCAGCAGCCGAACCGGCGGTACGCCCTCGGCCCGCGCCTGATCCGCCTCGGCGAGAGCGCCTCCCGGCTGCTCGGCACCTGGGCCCGGCCGTACCTCGCGCGCCTCGTCGAGGAGACCGGCGAGACCGCCAACATGGCGCTCATGGACGGCGACGAGGTCGTCTACGTCGCGCAGGTGCCCTCGCGGCACTCCATGCGGATGTTCACCGAGGTCGGGCGGCGCGTGCTGCCGCACTCGACGGGCGTCGGCAAGGTCCTGCTCGCGGACACCCCCGCCGAGGAGATCCGCTCCCTGCTCGCCCGCACCGGCATGCCGGCCGCCACCGAGAAGACCCTCACCACGCCCGAGGGCTTCCTCGACGCGCTGGAGGCGGTGCAGAAGGACGGCTACGCGGTGGACGACAACGAGCAGGAGATCGGCGTGCGCTGCATCGCCGTCGCCGTCCCCGACTCCCCCACCCCCGCGGCCATTTCGATCTCCGGACCGGCCGGACGCGTCACCGACGCGGCGACGGACAAGTTCGTCCCGCTGCTGCACGAGGTCGCCGCCGAGCTCTCCGAGGCACTGGCCAACACCCAGCCCCCGCCCGCCTGACGCACCCCGCCGGGTGCCCGGCGCACATCGCGCCCGGGGCATCCGGCGAGCTCACGTACGGGGTGCCGCCCGCGGGGTCAGCGGGATTCGTCGGCGGTTTCGGTGCGGCGCCGGTGCTCGCCCGCCTCCGGCGGCCTGGGCTCCGGCACCGTGGGCGCGGGGTCGCCGAACAGCTCGACGGCGTGCCGCACGGCCGCCACGGAGTCGCTGAGCGCGCTCACCGAGCCGACGGCACCGGCCACTTGGAGCAGCGCGAAGCGCAGCTCCTGCACGTCGGGGACGCCGGCCGTCGCCATCGCGGCGAGCGCGTCCAGCGCCTCCTCCGCGATGCGCCTGTCCCGCAACTCGGCCGGGTAGGCGTCCAGTTCGTCCCTCAGGCGCCCCACGCTCGCGCACAGACCGGCCACGCGTGGATCCGCGGCACCGCCCAGCACCGGCTGACTCCCCACAGCTTCGCTCCGCCCCACAGTCTCTCCCCCACACAGATGACACCTTCCGCGTTGGTCAGACGCGGTCGATCCGCACAGTAAACGCCACCCTCCGCTCATCCCGCCACACGCAGTGCGAAATTCAGGCCGCAGATTCCCGCGCGGATACCCCACTGTCCGACACCGGACGTGAAACGGCGGTAAGCGCCCTACGTACCCGGACCACGACGAACGGCGGGGCGGCGCGGGACAGCGAGCGCGGGGTGGGATAGGCAGGGCGTATGACACACCAGGACCAACAGCGCACGGCGGCAGGGCAGTCGGCGGGCTCCCGGGCCGGGGGCGGGCCGTCGGGGCCCCGGGTGGCGGGGCTGCTGCTCGCGGCGGGTGGCGGGCGGCGGCTGGGCGGCCGGCCGAAGGCCCTGCTCCCGCACCACGGCAGGCCGCTGGCCGAGCACGCGGCGGCCGCGCTGCGCGAGGGCGGCTGCGACCCGCTGTACGTGGTGCTGGGCGCGGCCGCCGACGCGGTGCGCGCCCGCGTCCGCATCCCCGGCGCCGTACTGCTGGACAACCCCGGCTGGGCGGAGGGCATGGGCTCCTCGCTCCGCGTCGGACTGCGGGCCCTGCCGCCCGGCACGGAAGCCGTCCTGATTTCACTGGTGGACCAGCCGGGCATCGGCGCCGAGACGGTCGCCCGGGTCCGCGCGGCTGCCGCGGCGGGCCCCGACTCCCTTGTGGCGGCGGCCTATTCGGGCCGCCGCGGCCACCCCGTCCTGTTCGGCGCCGCGCACTGGCGGGGCATCGCCGAGAGCGCGACGGGCGACCGGGGCGCACGGGACTACCTCCGCGCGCACGCCCCCGAACTCACCCTCGTCGAATGCGCCGACCTCGCCGACCCCCACGACATCGACACCCCGGAAGACCTGAACCGCCTCTCCCCCTGAGCCCCTGAGGCCGAAAGGGGCGCGGGGAACCGCGCGAACAACCACGACGCACCACACAGCCCGGGGCACACACGCAAAAGGGGCGCGGGGAACTGCGCGAAAACCACCGCGCCACCCGCACCCCTCAACGCACAAGCGGCGTCACCTACTTACGGTGCCGCCCCCGCCCCGTACGCCCCTCACCGGAGCCGTCACCGGCCCCGTCGCCGGCCCTCCGGGCGGCCCGCGCCTTGCGGACCCGCGCCGCGATGAAGGCGATCGCGCCGAGCGCGACGACGACCAGGACGACCTTGGAGTAGACGCCGACGTACTCGGTGATGCGGTGCCACTGGGCGCCGAGCCCGTACCCGGCGAGGATGAACAGGGTGTTCCAGATCAGGCTGCCGAGCGTGGTGAGCAGCAGGAAGACGCCGACGCGCATCCGCTCCACACCGGCGGGCACGGAGATGAGGCTCCGGAAGATCGGCACCATCCGGCCGAAGAAGACGGCCTTGGTGCCGTGCTTGGTGAACCACGCCTCGGTCTTCTCGATGTCGGAGACCTTCAGCAGCGGAATCCGCCAGGCCAGGGCGATGGTCCGCTCCCGGCCCAGCCACGCGCCGACCCCGTAGAGCGCGAGCGCGCCCACGACGGATCCGATGGTGGTGCACACGATCGCGGCGGCGAGGCTCATCCCGCCCTTGTGTGCGGTGAACCCGGCGAGCGGGAGAATCACTTCGCTCGGGAGGGGCGGAAACAGGTTCTCCAGCGCGATGGCGATTCCCGCGCCGACCGCCCCGAGGGACTCCATGAGCCCGGTGGCCCAGTCTTCGATCATGCCACGGAGCCTAAGTGCCGCAGATGAACGTCCACTGGCTGGCCCGCACAACCATTCGCCCCGCACGGACCCCGTCCGGCCTGGTGATCGCCCCGCGCGCGGGGTGCGGACCGCCCCGGATGCCGTGTCACGACGGGGCTGCGGGCCCTCGCCGTGTGCGACGGGCGTCCGTGGCGATGTGCCGGTAACGGACCGGTTCCACGGTGGCACTGTGAGCCATCTCGCGTCCGCGAAACCGGGTGAGAGGTGTCTCGACGTCAACACACTATTGAAGTTCCACTATGAGGAAACTAGTCTCCACTGTTCAGAAGCGCCCATCACCTATGCCGGAACCCATGCGGCGCCGAAGACCGCGCTGCGGAGCCCCGACGGGCGCGTGGCACCCCGTGCCGCGCAGCCCGCGGTCCGGTGGTTCCCCGGGCCCGTCACCGGACCCGGAGGAACCGCCCCGACGGCTCCCCGCCCCGCGGCCCGCGGCACCGTTCGCCGAAGGAGTGACCCACCATGTCCGCACCAGCGCCGTCTCCGCTGGCCGTCGTCGACGCCGCCCCCGTGGAGCGCCAGGAGGAGGTGCTGACGGACGCCGCCCTGGAGTTCGTCGCCGCGCTGCACCGCCGCTTCACCCCGCGACGTGACGAGCTGCTGGCCAAGCGCGCCGAACGCCGCGCCGAGATCGCGCGCACCGCGACCCTGGACTTCCTCCCGGAGACCGCCTCCGTCCGCGAGGGCGACTGGAAGGTGGCCCCCGCACCCGAGGCCCTCAACGACCGCCGCGTCGAGATCACCGGCCCCACCGACCGCAAGATGACCATCAACGCGCTCAACTCCGGCGCCCGGGTGTGGCTCGCGGACTTCGAGGACGCCTCCGCTCCCACCTGGGAGAACGTCATCGGCGGCCAGCTCAACCTGACCGACGCCTACGAGCGCCGGATCGACTTCACCGACCACCGCGGCAAGACCTACGCGCTCAAGCCCGCCGAGGAGCTGGCCACCGTCGTCGTCCGCCCCCGCGGCTGGCACCTGGACGAGCGGCACCTCCAGGTCGACGGCACCCCCGTCCCCGGCGCCCTGGTCGACTTCGGCCTGTACTTCTTCCGCAACGCGCAGCGCCTCATCGACCTCGGCAAGGGCCCGTACTTCTACCTGCCGAAGACCGAGTCGCACCTGGAAGCGCGGCTGTGGAACGAGATCTTCGTCTTCGCCCAGGACTACTGCGGCATCCCGCAGGGCACCGTCCGCGCCACCGTCCTCATCGAGACGATCACGGCCGCGTACGAGATGGACGAGATCCTCTACGAGCTGCGGGACCACGCCGCCGGTCTGAACGCGGGCCGCTGGGACTACCTCTTCTCCATCGTCAAGAACTTCCGTGACGCCGGGGAGAAGTTCGTCCTCCCGGACCGCAACGCCGTCACCATGACCGCACCGTTCATGCGCGCGTACACCGAGCTCCTGGTGCGCACCTGCCACAAGCGCGGCGCGCACGCGATCGGCGGCATGGCCGCGTTCATCCCGTCCCGCAAGGACGCCGAGGCCAACCGGATCGCCTTCGACAAGGTCCGCGGCGACAAGGACCGCGAGGCCGGCGACGGCTTCGACGGCTCCTGGGTGGCCCACCCCGACCTGGTGCCCGTCGCCATGGAGTCCTTCGACGCGGTCCTCGGCGAGCGCCCCAACCAGAAGGACAAGCTCCGCGAGGACGTGGACGTCAAGGCCGCCGACCTCATCGCGGTCGACACCATCGAGGCGAAGCCGACCCACGACGGTCTCGTCAACGCCGTTCAGGTCGGCACCCGTTACATCGAGGCGTGGCTGCGCGGCCTGGGCGCCGTCGGCATCTTCGGCCTGATGGAGGACGCGGCCACCGCCGAGATCTCCCGCTCCCAGATCTGGCAGTGGATCAACGCGGGCGTCGTCCTCGACACCGGCGAGAAGGTCACCCCCGAGCTGGTCCGCAAGGTCGCCGCCGAGGACCTCGACGCGCTGCGCGCCGAGCTCGGCTCGGAGACCTTCGAGGCGGGCAAGTGGCAGCAGGCCCACGACCTGCTGCTCCGGGTCGCCCTCGACGAGAAGTACGAGGACTTCCTCACCCTCCCCGCCTACGAGCTGCTCGGCTGAGCCACTCCCGGGGACCCGCAACACCCGCCGCCCGCCCGCCAGTTCAGCCCGGCGGGCGGGCGGCGGCGCGTGCGGCCCGGGCTCAGCGGGCGAAGTGCGCGCCGAGGCCGATCCGGGCGGGTGCCGGGGCCGGGATGCCGAAGGTGTCCGGGGTGAGGTGCGCCGCGCCCGCGCGGGTGAGGCCCGCGCGGGCGCCGCGGAGCAGGTGGGCCGCGCCCCGTGCGCCGTCCTCGCCGGGTGCGCCCGCGGCCAGGTCGGCGTGGCCGTCGTCGTCGGTGTCCAGGAACCGCAGGGCCGCGCCGAAGCCCTCGGCGCTCCGTGCCGGAGAGGACGTCAACTCCGCACGCTCGCCGGTGAGTCCGTCCCGGCCGCCCCGCAGGAGGATCACGGCGCCGGCGCCTTCGTCCCGTCCGGGGGCGCCGACAGCGACGTCCGCCGCGCCGTCGCCGTCCACGTCGCCGGCGGCCAGGGACGCGCCGAAGTCGTCGCCGTCCCGCGTCCGCCCCGGCACGCCCGCGGTGTCCTGGTCGAGCACCGTGTGCCGGGAACCGCCCTTGCCCGGGCCGTCCTTGCCGCCGTGGAACACCTCGACGGGGCCCTCCACCGCGCTGTCCGGAGCGGAGTCCTCCGGGTGCCGGCGGAGGACGATGTCGGTGCTGCCGTCGCCGTCGACGTCGCCGGTGGTGGCGTGGTCGATGCCGGGCAGCGCGGTGGCGTCCGGGGTGCCGAACCCGTCCGGTCCGCCGGGCGTGAGGGCCGAGAACTTCCCGCCGCCCATCGCGTCGTCCTCGAACTCGTGGACGGTGACCAGGTCGTCGGCCCCGTCCGCGTTCAGGTCCGCCGCGTACGCGTCCGAGACCGCGCCCTCGGAGACCATGCCCTCGGGCCGGTGCTCCGTCTTCGGCACGGCGGCCGTCCCGGCGGGCGCGCCCTCGCGGGTGAACGGGCCCCGCAGCAGACCCTTCGCCGAGCCGGCCCCGACGACCAGGTCCTGGTGCCGGTCCCCGTCGAAATCGCCCGCGACGAGGGTGTGGTCGCCCGGCTGGTCGACGCTGAACTCCCGTGGCACGCCCCGCAGATACGTGCCCGTGCCGTCCCGCAGCCCCTCGGCCGAGCCCCAGACGACGAGCAGCCCGCTCCGCGCCCCGTCGCCGCCCTTGTCCGCGCCGTAGGTGTCGACGTCGGCCACCAGGTCGGTGTACCCGTCGCCGTCCAGATCGCGGGCGAGCGTGTGCCCCGCGAAGGAGACCCCGTCGCCCTTCTTCTCCGGCGTCCCCGTGACCTCCTGGCCGACGGCCTGCCGCCGCGCCTCGCCGCCCTCCGGGCCCGCGCCGTACGCCACCCCCACCGCGTCGCCGAACTCGCTCGTCACGACCAGGTCCTCGCGCCCGTCCCCGTCGAAGTCGGCCCGCGGCACCGTCCCCGCCGGCCCGGTCGCCGCCGCGAGCCCGGCCTCGTCCCCACCCAGCCCCCACCAGGCCGCCGGCACCAGCACCACCGCGGCGCCCGCGGCCACGACGGCCGCCCGCACCCTGCGCCGCCGCCCGCTCCCGGACGCGCGCCGCGTCTCCTCGGCGTCACCCACGAACTCCCCCTCCGTCCCGTCCAGTTCCACCGCCCCGCCCCCTGCCCGGGTAGGGGGCGGGGCGGCTCCGTGGAGGGACGTCCGTCTCGCGCCAGCCCCTACGGTCGCGGCCATGACGACCCCAGCGAACGCGACAGGCCCGGCACCCGGCAAGCCCGGAGGGCCGCGACGACGGTCTGTGACAGCCCTGCGACGAGCCGCCCCGGCACCCGCCCTGCTGCCCCGCGGGCTGCTCGCGCCGGCCGCGCCCACCGGACGCCGCACGTACGCGGCCCGTTGCCGCCGCCATGCCCGCCCTTCTCCTCGGGCCGCTCCCGGCAACAGCCGCCCACGCAGGACGCCCGGCCGGGAAACCCCGGCCGGGCGTCTCGGCAGGAGCCTCGCGGCACCCCACTGACTCACCCCGTGCCCCGCAGGGCGGGAGCCGCTAGGACGAGCGGACCACCTTCCACTTGCAGAACTCGCGGAAGTTGGGCATGACGGAACCCAACGCCTGCAACCACTTCTTCCCGTCGCACGGGTAGGTCAGGTAGTTCTTGCCGCTGTTGCGGATGTAGAACCCGTCCTCGGGCCCTTCGAGATACCAGGTCGTGGCCTTGCCCTCGTCAGCGAGGTAGATGCCGGTGGTCGACATCGCCCACCACTGGTATCCGCCCCAGTTGCACTCGATGTTCTGGAACGCGAAGCCGTCGCCGCGCTGGTGGATGACGACCTCTTCGCCCGCGTAGCCGTCCTCGCTGGTGAGGAGTGCGTAGTCCCAACCGGCGTACACCTCGTGGTGCGTGCCGCGGCCCCGCGCCACTTCGGTGAGCCGGTACTTCTCCCCTGGGACGATTCCGTAGTCGGTCATATAGGACTTTCTACTCTAGGTCCGGCACGACGGGAGCCTCCGTCGTAACTTTCTGTGCCGAGTGTGGCACGCACGGATACTTCTAGATCAGTTTCCCGGGAACTTCACCAACTGCCGGGCGAGACAGGTCCGCGGAGGGCGCTCAGCGTTCCGTGACCGGGAGGTCGTCGCGGAGCTGGGTGAACAGCCGGTCGGCACGGGGCTTGTTCCAGGTCAGGGCGCTGCCGGCGGGGGTGGAAATGCCGCGCCCCGTGGGGACGTTGAGCTGCTTGCCCTGCCCGTTCGTCACATCCCGCACGGCCTGGAAGAGCCGGGTGAGCTCGCGCAGCCCGGTGTCCTCGTCGACGATCAGGGTGTCCAGTCCGGCGCGCAGCACGGGGTACACCGTCGACGGGTCGAGCACCGTGCCCGGTTCCGCCGCCTGCCGGGCCAGCGCGGCGAGGAACTTCTGCTGGTTCCGCGTCCGCCCCAGGTCGCCCCCGGCCTCCTGGTGCCGCTGCCGGACGAAGGCCAGCGCGTCGGCCCCGTCCAGGGTCTGGCAGCCCTTGCGCAGGTCGGCACCGGACTTCTCGTCCCTGATCGCACGGTCCAGGCACATCCGTACGCCGCCGACCGCGTCCACCAGGCCGACGAACCCGCCGAAGCCGATCTCCGCGTAATGGTCGATCCGCACCCCGGTGTTGTGCTCGACGGTGCGGACCAGCATCTTCGGACCGCCCATCGCGAAGGTCGCGTTGAGCTTGTTCTTCGTCGGCGGATGGTGCTTCCCGGTGCGCGGGCTGGTGAACGCCGGGACGGTGACCCAGGAGTCACGCGGCAGGCTCACCATCGTGGTGCCGTGCGCCCCCGTGTGCAGCAGGATCATCGAGTCGGTGCGGCGTCCGCCGCCGCCTCCCGCGTGCAGGTCCTCGCGCTCCTGCTCGGAGAGCCCGTCCCGGCTGTCGGAGCCCACGATCAGGTAGTTGGTGCCCTTGCCGCCCGTCTCCCGCTGCCCGATGCCGGAGGCCGCGAGGTCGACGTCCCGGTTGAGCCGGGTGTCGGCCCAGGCGTACGTGGTGACGGGCGTGGCGAACAGCACCAGCAGCAGGGCGAGCAGAAAACGCCGCACCGGCCGCCGCTTCCTGACCCGGCGCCGGGGCGCACGCCGCCGCGGATCGTACGGGGAGTCGTCCCCGTACCCCCCGTACGGGACGCGCGGCCCGGGCGGCGGCGGCACGTCCCACGGTTCGACGCCCGCACCGCGCGCCCGCACCACCCGTCCCGAGGGCTCCGTGAAGCCCGAACCGTACGCGGGCGCCGGGGAGTTCCCGGGCGGGGGCGGGGCTTCGCCGGGCGGGTGGCCGTACTCGTACGCCTCCCCCTGCCCGTACGGATCGGGCCCCCCGAGATGCACGGGCTCGCCCGCGACGGGGCGGCCGCGCAGGTGCGCCTGCCACTCCTCCTCGGTCATCGGAACACCTCAGCTCTCGACGGGTCACCCACCGGGTGGTGCCCCTGGCCCGGGTAGTGGCCCGGTCCCGGATGGTGACCCGGTCCCGGATGGTGGCGTGGTTCTGCCTGCGGGAGGGGAGCGCCGCTGGAGGAGGTGCCCCGGAGCGGTTCGCCCACCAGGGGCTGCGGGGCGCCCGGTTCCTCGCCGCTCTCCAGCATCTGGTGCTGGCCCGCCGTGCCCGCGCGGCGCATGCGGTGCCAGCCCAGGCGGGTGCCCAGCAGCGCCGTGACCACGGACTGGATGACGACGAGGTACAGCAACTGCCGGTACACGAACAGCTGGAGCGGCAGCGACCACAGGTCCCGCAGCCGCTCCCCGTCGAGCCGCAGCGCGTACCCGGCCGTCGCCAGCTGGACGGCGAGGAAGCCGAGCCAGACGGCGACGGCCTGCCCCGAGTCGCCGAAGCACACGCCGTACAGCGCGAACACGTCGACGACCGGCGCGACCAGCGGCAGCGCGACCTGGAACAGCGCCAGATAGGTGAGCCCGCGACGGCCGAAGCGCCCCGAGGAGCCCATCTCCACCACCGCGTGCCGGTGCTTCCACATGGACTGGAGGGTGCCGTAGCACCAGCGGTACCGCTGCTGCCACAACTGGCCCAGCGAGCTGGGCACTTCGGTCCAGGCGACGGCGGTCTCCTCGTAGACCACCCGCCAGCCCGCCCGCCACAGCGACATCGTCAGGTCGGTGTCCTCGGCGAGGGTGTCGTCGCTGACGCCGCCGATGCCGAGCAGGGCGTCCCGCCGGAAGGCGCCGATGGCGCCCGGCACCGTCGGCATGCACTCCAGCACCTCGAACATCCGCCGGTCGAGGTTGAAGCCGAGCACGTACTCCAGGTGCTGCCAGCGCCCCAGCAGACGGCGCCGGTTGCCGACCTTCGTGTTCCCGCTGACCGCGCCGACGGCCGGATGCGCGAGCGGCTGGACCAGCCGGAACAGCGCGTCCGGCTCGAACACCGTGTCCGCGTCGACCATCACGACGAGGTCGTAACGGGCGTGCCGCAGCCCCGTGTTGAGCGCCCCCGGCTTGCCGGTGTTGTGCTGCCGCACGACCGTCACCCTCGGGTCCTCGATGCTCTGCGCGATCTCGGCCGTGCGGTCGGAGGACCCGTCGTCGATCACGACGACCTGGAGGTACGGGAAGGTCGACGCGAGCAGCGAACGCACCGTCGCCTCGATGCCCGCCTCCTCGTTGTGCGCGGGCACCAGCACTGTCACCGGGTCGGTGACCTGGCGCAGCCACGGCGCTCCCGGCCGGTAGCGGCTCAGTCTGCGCACGTGGACGCGGGCGAGGAAGGCGAGCAGCACCAGCCGCAGGATGCCGAGCGCGCCCGCGATGCCCAGGCCCCAGGCCATCAGCCGGGCGAAGGCGTGCCCGAGGGCCTGCATCCAGATCAGGCCCTCGCCCTGCACCCGCTCGCCCCAGGAGACGGGCACAGCGGGCGGGTTCCAGGCCAGGCCCTCGCTGACGGTGGTGAACCGGTCGACGTTCCGGTTGCGCAGCAGCCCGCCC
Source organism: Streptomyces sp. HNM0574 (assembly GCF_012726235.1). Taxonomy (GTDB): domain Bacteria; phylum Actinomycetota; class Actinomycetes; order Streptomycetales; family Streptomycetaceae; genus Streptomyces. The sequence continues at coordinate 367,827 of NZ_JAASAH010000001.1, read as the reverse complement.
GCCTCACGCAGCCCGAGGTCGGTGTGGCTGTACTGGCGGATGACGCCCTCGGAGGGTCTGCGGGACTTCTTGTCCGCCGCGACCACCACGTACCCCTCGTCCGTCGCCGTCCGCGCGGCCTCCCACTCGGCGCCGCACAGCGTGTCGGCCGTGGTGGTGTGCGGCAGCCGCAGCAGCCCCGTGTTCAGGTTCGCCGCACCGGCCAACGCGGTCTGGGTGAGCGAGAGTTCGAGCCGGGTACGCGGGGCGGAGGCCGAACCGAGCGAGCCCCCGGTGTAGGTGTACGAGCCGATCTCGTGCCCCGCGTCCCGGATCTTGCGCACCAGCTCCGGATGGCGTGCCGCCTCGTTCCCGTACAGGAAGAAGGTGGCGTGCGCGTGATGCTCCCGCAGCAGCTTGAGGATGCGCGGCGTCCACACCGGGTCGGGCCCGCCGTCGAAGGTGAGCGCCGCGGTACGGGCGGGCATGCGCGTGGTCTCGGCCGAGTTCCCCGTGACCCGGAGCACCGGGGCTCCGGTGTCGGCGGCGGCCGGTATGGAGGTGGTGCACGCGCGTTTCGTCCGGGCGCCGTCGACCTCGTGGGTCGTCCAGCCCTCGAACAGCAGAGAGGCACTGACGACGGGCAGCAGGAGCAGCAGCAGGAGCCAGTGCCGGCGTGGGGGGCGGCGTAGCGCGTGCCGGGGACTCATCCGCCGTCGCCCTGCGGAACGGCTCCGGGCGGCGAGGCTCTCTCAGGGGCGCGCTGCGGACTCTCGGGGACACGCTCGGGCGGGCGACTGCCCGGAGCGGACGGTCCGTGCCCGCCGGGGACATCGGACTGGTGCCCGCCGGGGGCAGGGGACCTGTGTCCGCCGGGCACGTGGGAGGGGTGACCGGCCGGTGGCGTGGGATCCGGCGCGGGCAGGTGGACGCTCACGGGTATCTCGTCGTCGTGCGGACGCGCGGAACTGCCCGGCAGGGGCTCGACGGTTCGGGAGGACGGTGCCTGCGCGGGCTGCGGCAGCCCGCTGAGCACCACGGCGACGAGCACGAGATAGCCGAGGCATATCCCGCCCGCTGCTACGGACACGCAGCGCAGGAGTCGTCTGCGCCTCCCTGAAGTGTCAAGGAATACGGGGTCGTTCTCTTGTTCGCGGCGTCGTCTGTGGGGGGTGACGTTGCGCATGGAGCGTGAGTGTAGCCAGTCCCTGCAAGGGGGGAACAGGAAGATCCGTAACATCATTGTGAAATGGTCACGCCATAAACTTCCTGCTCGACGGCCGGTTCGCAACGGTTCAGCGACAACCGGTCCCGCAGTTCACGCCACGTCCGCAACAGCGGTCACACCAGGTCCAGTTCGGCCCGCACCACCTTTCCCGGACCCCCGTCCGTACGCGGCCCCACACACCACCGGTCGGCGAGCGCGCCGACGATCAGCAGCCCCCGCCCGGACTCGGCGGGCGCCTCGTCCGGCGGCACGGCGGGAGGCTGCGGCAGCCGCTCGTACCGGGTGTCCGTCACCTCGACGGCGAGCAGCCCGCCCCCGCGAAGATCGAGCGTGAGGGCGAAGTCCCGGCCGGGAACGCAGCCATGGGTGACCGCGTTGGTGACCAGTTCCGCGACGATCAACGCGACGGTTTCGGACACGGAACCACCGTACGGATACCCCCACGCGTCCAGCTGCTGCACAGCCAGCCGCCGCGCCAGCCGCGCCCCACGCGGGGTGGAGCTGAACCGCTGCCTGAACGTACGTACGGTCACCGGGAGTTGGGAACGCGAGTGTGCGTGCATGCGCCCAGATTTCCCACCGGGCGACGGGACACGCCAGCTCGGACGCGCGTACGCGGGGCTCCGTACGCGGCCCGGGGGTGGACAGTACGACTGACGCAGCGTGACGATGCCGCGTGACCACGTGAGGTGGCCCACACCCAGCGAGAGGCACCCGGAACATGGCCGACCACCAGAGCCCCGGCAGCAGCAGCGAACCCGAACCCTCCGACAGCCTCAAAGGCTTCGGCGAGGTGGTCAAGGGCTTCCGTGAACTGGCGGGAATGACACGGGAGGAGCTGGCCCCCAAGGTCTGCTGCTCCAAACACACCATCGCCTCCATCGAGTTGGGCCGCCGCTTCCCACCACCCCACTTCCCCCAACGCGCCGACCACGCCCTCGGCGCCTCCGGCATCATCACCAGGGCCGCCACCCACCTGTCGCGGAACCCGGGGCTGGCGAGCTGGTTCCAGATGTGGGCGGATCTGGAGCAGGAGGCACTTACGCTGCAGATCTACGAGTGTCGATTGGTGCCGGGCCTCTTGCAGTCCACCGAGTACGCACGTGCGGTCTACCGGAACCGCGTGCCGTCCTTGTGCGACGAAGACATCGAAGCCAAGACCACGAGCCGCATGGAACGCCAGCAGCTACTGCACCGGAACGCGAACAGCGACTTCAGCTTCATCCTGGAAGAGGCCCTGTTCCTGCGTCACACCGGAGGCAAGGAAGTCACCGGCGGCTTGATCGGACACATTCTCGCCCTGACCGAGCTCCGCAACGTCGAGGTCCAGATCATGCCTCTCATGCAGCCCAGCCATGCGGCGCTGGAAGGGCCGATCCAGTTACTGGAAACGCAGGAACACCGGTGCATGGCCTATTCGGAAGGACAACGCCGTGGGCAGCTGATCACCGACGCAGACGACCTCAGCGTGCTTCAGCGCAGGTATGCCAGGATGCGAGCGCAGGCTCTCACCCCCGTGGAGTCCCGGAGCCTGCTCAAGCAGATCCGAGGAGCGCTATGAGCACCGGCGAACTGACCTGGTTCAAGAGCAGCCGCAGCACCGGAGACAACGACAGCTGCGTCGAAGTCGCCCTCGCCTGGCGCAAGTCGAGCTACAGCGGCGCTGACGGCGACGAGTGCGTCGAGGTCGCCTCCTGCCCCGGCACCGTGCACGTGCGCGACTCGAAGGTGGCGGCCGGGCCGCAGCTCGACCTCTCCCCCGCCGCCTGGTCGGCGTTCCTCGCTCACACCACCACACGCTGACGCCGAGGACGAACGCGCCCCGAAAAGGGGCGCGGGGAACTGCGCGACCAGCCACGAAACACCCACACCGCACAGCCGGCGGCCCCCGCTCACACACTCCCTGTGCCTGAAGCCGTTGGCCTCCAGGGACCGAGCCACGTCTCGGGGGGGGTTGGTCGTAGCGGTACGTACACATCGCCTGGGCAGCGAATCCGCCCTTGTGCATGCCCTGTACGCCGTAGGCGCCCGGAATCGCTGGAGGCTGCGAGAAAGCGAACACGCCACCGGGACGCAGCCACTCGGCGACCTGGGGGAGCAGCCGCCGCCGGATCCGTGAACCACGCTGCACCGAAGGACCGAGTACACGGCGTCGTAGATCTCGGTGTCGTCGGCCAGGTGTTCCAGCACCTCGGCACAGACGAAGTGTGTCCCCAAGCGCCCCCAACCTTCGGCGACTTGCGCGACCACCACCGGAGACAGGTCGATTCCGGTCGTCCTCAACGCCGCGCAGCGGCGCGTTCCGGGGCCGGGGTGTCCGCCGCCTCAGTAGAGTCCCCGCATGGCACCCACCGCGTTCACCTTCGAGGTCACCGTCGACTCCGCCGATCCGCACGCGCTCGCCGACTGGTGGGCCGAGGCGCTCGGTTGGGAAGTGGAGAACGACGAGGCGGCCATCCGCAGGGACGTCGCCGAGGGCCGGGTGGACGAGGCCGAGATCACCACGCACAACGGGGTCCTGGCCTGGAAGGCCGGCACCGCCATCCGCCACCCGGAGGGCCCGGCCCGCGCTCCACGCGTCCTCTTCCAGCTCGTCCCGGAGCCCAAAACGACCAAGAACCGACTCCACCTGGACATCCGCACCACCCCGAACGAGGCCACGCACCTGGTGGAGCGCCTGACCACCAACGGCGCCGCCCTCCTCCACCACGGCAGGCACGGCCCGTACACCTGGACCACCCTGACCGACCCGGAGGGCAACGAGCTGTGCGTGGTGCCGGAGGTGCTTGATCACGGCAGGTGAGACAATCCGCTGCTACGCGGCCGGCGGGTCACCGCTCCCAGTACTTCGCCACCGCCTGCGCGTATGCCACTCGACGGTCGAGACTGTCACCCCGGACCCGGAACCGGCCTCGTGCCGACTCGGTGAGAGACGGTCTGCCGAAGACATCTCCCGGCCGCTTCCAGGCCGTTCGCAGCGGGGCCGTGGCGGAAGCGGCCGGGGAGTCGGAGAGTGCCAGGGCAACCAGCCACAGCAGAGCGAACGGCAGCAGTAGCAGACACAGCAGCAGAGACGGCACAGTCCCCCGGCGGCCACGCAGTACTGTCCCGTCGGGCAGATGGATCTCGTACGCGGGCCGCCACCGCTTCTTCCGCGGCGGCAGTTGCAGTGTGGCCAAGCGTTCGTGGTGTGGATCGAGCACTGCCAGACGTCCGCCTTCCTGCCGGACGACCACGGCAAGTGGCGAGGCACCGCCTGGGTCGGCTGCGAGGGTGAAGCGGGGCTTGCACCCCTCGGGCAGCGCGTGGCCGTTCGGAGCACCGCGGTGCACATGAACCGGGTCCGCGCCTCGGGGGCGCAGTTCGTAGCCCCTGTCGTCAGGGTTACGGGTGAAGGTGAGTGTCATGAATATCCGGTTTCGTCATGTCGGTCCTGGCGCTCTCGTGGACGGCGGAGTAACAGGAACGCTGGCCCTCGGCGCTGCCCGCCGCCTCGCGGAGTCGCCGTTCCTCTCTAGCCGAACGTCGCGCGCATATCGCTGACCACCGATGTCTCTGCTGAGTCGCCCTCCTGTTCAGCCGGGCGGACCACCAGGGTCTCTCCGATCTGCCGCAGGATACTCGTGTACCTGGGCAAGTCGGTGAAGCACGGTGTCGTAAGGGCAAGCACCAAAAGCCAGCCCCGGATAGGTGACGGCACGTAGAGTTCGATGTGCGCGAACTCCACTGCCAGGAGAGCAGCTTCACCCTCCGTCTCAGTCGCATGCAGAGAGAGCACGGCCGGACCGCAGGGCAGGTCCACGCGCGCCACGCTGCGGTGCTCCTCGAAAGAGAGCACCTCTTGGAACGCCGCGGCGACTACCTCCGGGGCCTCCAGGTCAACGGCCTCCGCACGCACCAGGAGATGAGCAGTGCTCGCGGCGCCGTCCTCCGTCTCATAGAGACCTACAGACGCGTGAAGGACGTTGTCGGCAGTCAGAGCGCTGGTGAGGTCGGAGTAGGCAACGGCAGTGGTCACGCGTTGGAACTCTGTGCCGCCTGGCCAGATCTCCTCCGCCAGCTCCCACAACGCCGCTTCGAGAACGTCCGCAGGGAGATGCAGCGGCAGTTCGTGGAAACCTTCCGGCGTATCCAGCATGACCAAGACATTACGCATCAAAGCCTCCCCGCAGCCGGCGCACCTGAATCCGTAAGCTGAGTGTGGGCGTCGATAGCAATTCCCGGCGCCTGCTGGGCCACCTGCGGCCCCTTGGACCACCAAGACAGCGGGTCGATAGAACCATCGGCCCTCATGGCCCCGCGCAGGGAGTCCTTGACCGCATCGGGGGTGAGGCTGCTATCGAGGGCCTTGGTAAGGCCCTTACTGAGCCCGGCCTCCTTGATGCTTGCCCCTGCAATATCCTGGACGTGACTGTTCCATGCCAGCCCCATACGATTTCCGAACCCAGAGGCCGTGAAGGCCTTGCTGCCGCCTACGTACTCGTTACCCATCCCAAAGAGTGACTTGCCCTCCAGAGCACGCCCGTTGAAGCCGGCATCTCGCAGAGCTCGGATCTTGTTGACCTTGTCAACTGAGGCGACAGTGCGGCCTTCCACCTGCGCCAACTTCATTGGGACCTTGGCCCCCTTCATGGCGACGGAGCCGAACTTCCCCAATGGAACCACCCCAATCCCGTCGCCCACGAGGTCCATCACGCCCACGTCCGCACCACCGAGCTTCGCCGCTCCATGCGTGGCGAGCGCGCCGAGAGAAGCACCCGCACTGGCGAGAGCCAAGGCACCCGAGAGCGGCGGGCACCACAGAGTCAGCAGCGACGCGACCCCCAGGACGCTGGAGGCAATCGACAGCCAGTCGCCGATCTCCTTGAGCAGGTCGGCATTCTTGGTGCACCACTCCTGGATGCTGTGACCGACACTGGTGAAGAAATCCCCGAGACCTTCCCAGAAGCCCGGGTCCGGCGCGTTCTCAGTGGCTCGCCGGATACGGTCGGCAATACCCCGGGCGCCGTCCTGATGATTCCCGAGAAGCTCCTCAGCCTTCTTTACGATCGCCTCCAACTCCTGGGTGGCGGAATCCAGACGGCTTCCAGCGGAGTCGAGAGCAGCATCTGCCCTGTTCAATCTTCCGCTCGCCGCGTCGATCCTTCTCTGCGCTGCATCCAGGGCGGCCTGATCGCTGTAATAGGTGCCGGCCAAGCGCAAGTCCGGGTTGGCAGAGGCCTCGTTATAGGCCTTGACCGCGCGCTCCTTCTCAGCCTCCCTGGTCGTCACCGTCTGCTTGGCCGCAGCAGCCTGCGCCTCGTACTGGCGCCCCTTTTCCTGATACGAGGAGAGCGCGGTGTGCCATGAGCGGAGCTGAGAAACGGCGTCCTGCATGGCGTCACGACTGTCGCGCACGTATTTCGGTAGATCACCGACTTTTTCCGCGAATGCATTGGCCGCATCCCCCTGCCACTCGCCACCACCCTTGCCAATGCGGGACAGGACAAGGTGAGCCGAGTCCAGAGAGCGCCTGGCTGAGTCGAGCTTGCCAGTGAGGGAATCAACGGAGCCCAGATCACCGGGCGCCGGATTGAAGCCTAGTGCAGGGAAGTCCCGCGTGGTCATGGAGTCACCTGTGGAGATCGGAGAGCGAAGGACGGCTTGAGCGAGCGTAAACTGTGCAACAATTTACTTGCTATTCTTCGCGAAGGCGTCTCGGAGTGCATCTTCCAGCGACTCGTAGTTCTGCTTTACCTGCTTCAATTTTCCCTCGATCGCCTCAGTACCATCTGCGATTTTCTTGATGGCACCATCCCAACTGTCATGGAACTCATCGCAGGCATTATCAAGAGATTCGGATCCCGTCGACTTCGGCCCGGTCTCCTTCATCGCGCCCAGCGCCTTGCGCATGTTGTCCTGACTGTCGTGCAGGTCCTTCAGTAGACGTCCAAGATTGTCTACCTCGACCTTGAAGTAGCCGCCCATACACCCTCCCCGGAGTTACCCATGCTTGGTACAGCCTTTCAACACGTTACCGCGCACCGGGCTTTCGACCGCACACGGGTGTCGCGGCCCCAGCCCCTCACAGTTCGGCACAGCAGCCCCGAAACCCCGGTGCACTGCCCGAGGAGTCCTAGGAGGACGCCCTGTCCGCCGTCAATCGGCCACAGCCTGCGCCGGGGCGGTCGCTATGACGACACGTATGCATAGCGCCGCAGTGCAGCCGAGGTTGAGAGGTACGGGGCGGACGTGCCGGACGCACGCCACTTGTGAGGGGCCGGCAGCACACACCGCTGTTCACGTACAGCCGCCGCCGGGGCGTCACGGAGTCAGAAGCCGGACGCCGCCTAGCGCGCGGCCAGTTGGAGGATCTCACCGGGGGGCGTTCGCGAGTTTCGTAATCGGTGTCCCGATGGCCGAGGCGTCGCGGGACTGCTCGGATTGCCACTGCACGGTCGAGACGACGGCGTCCGTCTCGGCGGAGTACCAGCACTCGGCCGAGAGGCACCCGGGTGTCTGCCGGAACGCGGCGGCGACTTCGTGCACGCGGGCGATGAACTCCTCGCGGTGCTCGGGGTGCGGGTAGTGGCTGGCCACGATGCCGACCTTCATGCGGTCCTCCCGTCGGTGGTCTCGTCGCCGCTCGTCAGTGGCGTCGTGCGGCGCCATTCCTCCTCGATGCCGCGCATCAGCGGCGGGTACACGATCCGGTGCCGGAACGGGGCGATCGCGGCCATGTAGGCCCTGCCGAACAGCCCGTTGGGCTTGACCAGCACGGCCATCTGCCCGCGGTGGCCGCCGTGTTCGTCGCGGACCCAGCCGAGGTGCATCACGGCGTGCACCGTCCGGTTGGCCATCTCCGCCGCCCACTCGTCGTCCAGCAAGTAGACGGAAGAGAAAGGGAGTCGGTCGAACTCCGGGCCGCGTTCGCCGTCGCGCAGGTCCTGCGGCAGGCGGTCGCGGAGGGTCGGGACGCGGGAGCCGACGCCGGAGTCCGGGTCGTCCCAGTGCAGCAGCGCGCCGAGCTTCCAGCGGACCGCGAAGAGCGTGCGGGCGACGCGGGACGGGTTGCCGGAGGTGTCGCCCGCGACGGTCTGCCGCACCAGGCGCGGGAAGTCGCCGGGGCCACCGGGCGTCGGCAGTGCCCACACGTCGTAGACGCGGAAATCGGAGGCGATCGCATGGATACGCCAGGGGCGGGTGGTGTGCGCGGCGGGATCAAGTCGCGTCGCCGTACTCATCGTTGTGCCTCCTTCTCCTTGGAGGGGCGGCGGTTACGGGGTGAGGCCGAGGGTCCCGGCGACGGCCGCGGCCACCAGGGATTCGTCGTGGGGGGTCCGGCCCGCCAGGGTGATCGAGGTGCCTTCGAGGGCGCCGACGAAGGCGAGCGCGACGTCCCGTGCAGGGGGGCCGTCCGGGAGGGAGCCGGCCCGGCGTCCGGCCTCGACGAGGCGTGCGCACCGGCCGACGAGCAGCTCGTACCCCTTCTCCACCTCGCGCCCGATCGGATGGTCCTGCCCGGAGAACTCGACGCGCAGCGCGATCGCGATGCGGGCGATGTCGCGGCGGCAGAAGACGGTGTGTGCGCGGGCGAGGGTGAGCAGGGCGGTGGCGGGGTCGGTCTCCTGCTCGACGGGGCGGCCGACCTCCTCGTTCCAGGTCTCCATGACCCACTCGGACGCGGCCAGGGTCAGCTCCTGCTTCCCCTTGAACAGGTGGTAGAGCGCGCCGCGCGTGTACCCGGCCTCCCTGGCCACCTGTTCCAGCACGAGGTTGCCGTAGCCGTAGCGGGACAGGCCGCGCGCCGCCGATTCGAGCAGCGCGTTGCGCGTGCGCGCCCGGCGTTCGGCCTGCGTGGACCGGTGCGCGCCCGGGGTCTCGCCGTCGCCCGCTCTCTCTTTACGTACAGGCATGTATGTATGTTAGCAGCGGCTCCCCGGTCGCGCGCGGTGGTCCGGCACCCCTGCGGGGGACGGCCTGTCGTGGGCCGGGCGAGTTGTCCACAGGTTCGGCCGAGGGGGCCGCCGCTACGGCGAAGCGCGGGCATAATGCCGCTGTGCGGCCGGAGTTGGGGCGCACGGAGCGGACGCGGACGAAGCGCGCGTCCCACCCGTGGCAGCCGGTGACCGGCACATCGCTGTTCCCATTCGAGTCGCCGGGGGGCGTCATGGACTCTGAAGCAGCAGTCAGCACCAGCAGCACGGCCGCGCGCTCCGTGCGGGACGTGGTCCGCGCCGTCGTCACGGACACGGCAGCCGAGGAACTCCCCCTCGTGGACGCCCTGTCCGTCTACGACGACGCCACCGTGGTGCGCCGGCTCGGGCGCCGGAAGCCGCGGCGTGACCCGCTGGGTTTCGGGCTGGGGGAGATCGCGGTGCTCGTGACACCCGTGGTCTGGCTCGTACTGGACCAGGCGGCGCGGCAGTTCACGGACCTCGCCGTGCAGACCGGGCTCGCCCGCGTCCGGGCCCTGTTCGACCGGCTGCGCAGGCGTCCCTCGCCGCCCGTGCTCGTGCCCGCGCTGACCCGGGAGCAGCTCGCCGAGGTGCACCGCCGGGTGCGGGAGAGCGCCCAGCAGAAGGGGCTGGACGCCGAACGGGCGGCGTCCGTCGCCGACTCCGTGATCGCCCGGCTCGCGCTGGAGCCACGGGACGACGGAGGCGACGCCGAGGGCGGCGCCGCGGCCCTGGACGTCTGAGCCGTGGCCACGACGGCTCCGGGACGCCCGGTGCCGCAGGGCGGCGAGCGCGCGGTGAGCGCCGGGACCACCATGCGCTTCGTCCTGCTGGTGGTCCAGATCCTGCTCACCTCGAGCCTGCTGTCGCTACGGGTCGTCATCACCTTCACCAACTACTCCCTGCTCGACTGCATGCTCGCCGCCGGCGTCGACCCGGCGCAGGCCACGGACAGCGACATCCTCCAGGCGCGCGTGCAGCAGTGGGTGGCCTTCGACGGCTGCGTGGACCGGCACGCCCCGCCGCCGCCCTGGTGGGCCCTGCTCGTCTGGCCGCTCGCGCTGTTCGCCTCGGCCACGCTGCTCTTCTTCTGCCTCCCCGCGTGGAAGGGACGGCGGCGGCGCGTGGTGCCGCTGCGGAACGTCGACCACGACGGCGAGGTCCGGCGTACGCTGGAGCAACTGGCCGCGGTGGCTGGGCTGTTGCGGCTGCCCCGGGTGGTGGTCGACCCGGGGGCCCTCTCCACCGGCGCGCTCGTGTTCGGCCGCGACGGGCGCCCGACAATGTGTCTGCACGGCGGCCTGCTGGCCCGCCGCAGCACCGACCCGGACGGCTTCCGCGCCGTCGTCCTCCACGAGTTCGCCCACGTCCGCAACAGAGACCTCACCCTCACCTACGCCACCGTCACGCTCTGGCGGGTCTTCCTCGCCCTCACCCTGCCGCTCTACCTGCTGTGGTCCGTGGCCATGGTCGTCGGCGGCGCGGCGCAGGAGCTGGGCAGTTCCCAACTGGTGCTCGCCGCCCGCGGATTGGTGCTGGTGCTCGTCCTCGGCATGCTGGTCCACCTGTCGCGGGCCGACGTGCTGCGCAGCCGGGAGATCTACGCCGACCGGACCGCGGCCCACTGGGGCGCCGACCTGCACCGCAGTCGGGTCGCGGAACCGCCGGCGGAGTCCGGCCGGGTACGGCGGGCGCTCGTCTCCTTCGCCCAGCTGTTCCGCACCCACCCCCGCTGGGACGTCCGGCGGGCGGCGCTCGCCGATCCGTGGCTGCTGTTCCGGATTTCCGCGTTCCCGATATTCCTCACCGGAGCGGCCGCCACCCTCCTCAACTACCACCTGATCACCGCGTTCCAGCAGTACGTGCGCTCCCCCACCGTGTGGATGGCGCAGCTCTCGACGCTGGCCGCTGCGGCACTCGTGGTCGCCGTCTCCGGGGTGCCGCTCTGGCGGGCCGCCGTGCACTCCCTCCTGACCGGGCACCGCATGCCCTCCGCCGTACGGGCCGGGCTGTGGCTCGGCGCCGGGATGACCCTGGGCGCGCTCGTCGCCGGCCAGGGCGCCTTGAACCAGTGGCTGCCCGCACGGCCGCTGGTCCTGCTGCTGCTCCTGCCGGCCGGCGCCGTCTTCGCCTGGTGGACGGCGCAGTGCGCCCGGCTGTGGGTAGCGAAGTGGCGTGGCCGGTCGCTGCGGCCGGTGGTGTTCCTGGTCCTCCTGGCCTCCTGTCTGACCCTGGCCTCGTGGCTGACCTGGTGGCAGGGCAGCGGCGCGACACTCACCCTCGGCTGGTGGTTCGACCCACAGGACCTCCGCACCTGGGTGGACCGCGCGTATCCGGGCCCGGCCGGACAACACGAGGGCCTGCGAGCAGCCGTCGCCCTCGCGGCCCCCGTCCTCCTCAGCCTCGCCGAACCACCCCTCGGCACCTCGGCCATCGTCGCCCTGTACCTCGCCTCCCTCCTCGCCTGCCTCTCCCGCCCGTCCCACGGGACGCCCCGCTGGCTCGGCGGGGAGGCCGGGGTGGGGGTCGACGGGGCGGTGCCGGCCGGCGCCGGGTACGGGGCCAAGTCCGGTGGTGGAGACCCGGGTCCCGGCGGTGCCGGTGCCGACACGATGCCTGGCGATGTCAGCCCGGTTCCCGGCAGTGCAGGTACCAGCCCCGCGGGCGCCAACCCGGGGCCCTCCGACACCCCTGCCAGCGTCGGGCCCAGCCGCACAGGAGCAACACGCCCCACCCCAGAGCCCGCTGGCACCGGTTCCGGTACGGGGCCCGGCCGCACCGACGCCAGTACCGAACCCGTCGGCATCAGACCGGGACTCCCCGGCCCGGAACTCGCCGGCGCCGGAGACCCCACCAACTCCGATGGTGCAGAGCCGAGTTCGGGTGACTCCGATTCCTGTACGAAGCCCGGCGATACCGGCCCGAGGCCCGCCCATACCGGTGCCGATGCCGAACTCACCGATACAAACACGGGACCCGCCGACCCGAAGGCCGTATCCACCGGTGCCGATGCCAAGCCCGTAGGTACCGGCCCGGAGCCCAGCCACACCGACGCCAGCCCCAAACGCCTCGACCCCAGCCCGGTGCTCCCCCACCCGGAGTTCGCGGGTTCCGAGGCCGTCACCGAACCCGGCGATACAAGCCCCCGGTCCGGCGACGTAGGTCCCAGCACGGAGCCCGCCGGTTCCGGTTCACCACCCATCAGCCCGGAGCTCTCCGACACCGGGACCGATGCGGAGCCCAGCCACACCGGCGCCAACACCCAACCCATCAGCCCCAGCCCGGAGATCCTCGGCGCCAGTACCGGTGCCGGTACCGAGCCCAGCGCTACAGATCCGGGGGCCGACGCCGGCGTCCGTCCCAAGCCCACGGATGCCGGCCCGCAACCTGCCAACACACGCGTCGGTGCGGAGTCCGGCGACACGGGCGCCGGTGCCAAACCCGGCAGCGCCACCCCGCAACCTGCCGACACACAAGCGGGGCCCGCCGGCCCGAGGCCCACGAACACCGGTACCGATGCCATGTCCGCTGACGCAGGTGCAGAACCGGCAGACCCGAACCCCGCCCCCGCCGGTGCCGATGCCAAGTGCCCGGAACCCGCCGGCCCCAGCCCAGAGCTTCCCGACCCGGAGCCCTCCAGTACCGGCGCCGGCACAAAGCCCAGCGCTACAGGACCGGGTTCCGGCGACGAAAGTCCCGACCTGGAGCCTGCCGACGCGGGTTCACAGCCCACCGGCCGGCACGCCGTCCCCCGCCGTCGCCCCGTCGTCATCCCGGCCCTGTTGGGCGGTGCGGCAGCGTCCCTGGCCGTGCTGGGGGTGCAGGCGTACCTGGCGTCCGTGTCGGGGCAGGCGGCGCCCGTGGCGCGGGGGAGTTCGCAGGGGCTGCTTGTGCTGGCGTGGGTGTGGGGGTGGCTGCTGGGGGTTGCGGTGCTTGCTGCTGTCGTGGCGGGGGTGCTGAGTCGTGGGTACCGGCTGCTGGCTGCGTTTGTCGCTGCCGAGACCACTGTGTTGCTGGGGCTGGCGACGCTGTACGTGACGTTGTCCCTGGACGGTTGCGCTCCGGTGCCCAACAGCTTTGCGGAATCCTGTGGTTGGCGCCCGGGTGAGGTTGTCCGGTGGGGCGATCTGCACATCGTGGTGCAGTCCACGCTCCTGCTCGGGGGCTTCGCCGCCGTGCTCATCTCGGCCCTGCTCTCGGCCGCGTCCCGCCTGCGCACGTCCCTCCGGATACGAAGCCGACGACGGCCCGCGATACCGACACCGGCAGCCCCCCGCCACACCGCCGCCCGGCGCACGGGCACCGTCCTCCTGGTCCTGGTCGCGCTGCTGGTGGCCGGGGGCGAGACGGTGCATCAGGAGCGGAAGGCGGCGCGGCTGCCGGATGCCGCGGCGCTTCAGGCGATGAGCTACCAGGTCTCGCCGGACCGGGCGCCGGAGAGCCGGGTGACGGCGCGCGTCCGCAAGAAGCAGATGGACGCGTGGCTGGAGCTCGGCGGTCAGGAGCTGATGGACCGGCTGTCGCGTGAGCGGGCCAGGTTCAACGAGGTTCTGAACGCCTCGGGCCGGGGCCCGGAGAGGCTGGAGCGGCTGCGCGGGCTCCGGCCCGTGTGCGCCGGCCTCCGTCACCTGGCCCGGGACACCGACGCCTACTTCCGTACGCCCGACCCGCGCGCCCAGCTCTCGTGGCAGCGGCTCGCCCCGCAGCTGCGCAAGACGGCCACGACCTGTGCCACCGGCCTGCGGGAGCTGGGCCCGGGCACGGACCAGTGGGGCGAGGTGAGCCTCCACACGGCCGCGCTCCAGCTGGAAAGCGCCCACAACACCCGCCAGTTGATGGAGGTGCACCTCTCGATGGTCCGCTACAACGCGAAGTTCTTCCCGCGCGCGGTCTGCGGACCGCACAGGGGCGCGGTCTGCTCATGACGTCCCGCCGGGAGCCCGGAAGCGGGCGGCGAGGAAGACCGGCTGCCGGTGCGTCTTGTCGTGGCGGACCGGGTCGACGGGCCTGCCCTCCTCCCGCGCGCGTGGTTCCACGAGCTTCTCCAGGACGAATCCGGCCCCGAGGAACTCGCCGAGGAAGGTCTCCAGCGGCATCCGCCAGTAGTCCAGCGCGAACGCGTCGCCGAAGGGCAGCTTCACGCGTTCCTCGGTGAAGTAGGAGCCGCCGAAGTAGGTCCAGTCGGCGGTGGGGTGGGTCGTGGAGACGAGCAGCGCCGCGCCGGGGCGCAGCACGCGCCGCAGTTCGGCGAGCAACTGCTCCCGCGCGTCGAGGTGGTTGTAGGCCAGGGCCATGACGCCCAGGTCGAAGGACCGGTCCTCCAGGAGGGTGAGCGGGTCCTCCAGGTCGTGCCGGTGCAGTACGGCGCGGGCGCCGAGCTGTGCCCGGGCGGCGCGGAGCAGGCTCTCGCTCCCGTCGAGGCCGACGACCTGTCCGGCGCCGCGCTCCAGCAGTTCGGCCGCGAAGTGCCCTGCTCCGCAGCCGAGTTCCAGCACCCGTGCGCCGGTCACGTCGCCCGCGAGTTCCCGCAGGGCGGGGCGGTCGGTGTGCGCGTGGTAGAGGCTCTTCGCCGACGCGGCGGCGAAGTGCTCGCCCATGTCCCCGTGGTACGCGGTCCCGGCACTCATCGGGGCAGCTTCGCACCGCCCGCGGAGCTTCCGCCAGGCGGCACCGGCGCCCCTGAACGCGGCGACGGCCTCGCCGGGTGCGCTGTGCGGCGCACCCGGCGAGGCCGTGTCGCGTCCGGCGGGGTGGGGGCCCGCCGGACGGTGTGCAACAGGTCCCGGAGCTCCGGGAGTTCCCGAACCCCGAGGGTTTCCCGGGGTGGGTCGAAGGCTGCCGCCCGCTACGCCTTCGAGCCCTCGGGGGACGGGGTGGGGTGGGGGCCCGCCTCGCCGGGTCCCGGCTCGTCGTCGGGGTGGGAACGCTGGTGCGGGATTTCGCCGCCCGGCTCCATGGGTGAGGTGACGTCGTCGGCCTCCTTGCTGCCTCCGATGTGGTTGAAGAGGAGGTTGAGCACGATGGCCGTGACACAGCCGGTGGAGATGCCCGAGTCCAGGATGATCTTCGCGCTCTCCGGGAACGAGTGGTAGAACTCCGGCGCGGTGATCGGGATGACGCCGACGGCCAGCGAGACCGCGATGATCAGGACGTTGTTGTCCTTCTCGATGCCGGCCTTCACCAGCGTCTGGATACCGCTCGCCGCGACGGAGCCGAACAGCACGACGCCCGCGCCGCCCAGCACCGGCTGCGGCACGGTCGCGATGAGCGCGGCGGCCAGCGGACACAGACCCATCAGGATCAGGATGCCGCCGCCCGCGGCGACGACGAACCGGCTGCGGATCTTCGTCATGGCGACGAGCCCGATGTTCTGCGCGAAGGCGCTGCACAGGAAGCCGTTGAAGAAGGGGCTGACGAACGAGCCGAGGGTGTCGGCGCGCAGTCCGGCCGCGATGGTCTTCTCACCGGACGGCTTGTCGACGATCTCGCCGAGGGCGAGCATGTCGGCCGTGGACTCGGTCATCGAGACGAGCATGACCACACACATGGAGATGATCGCCGCGATGGCGAACTGCGGTGCGCCGAAGTGGAACGGCGTGGGGAAGCCGATGACGTCGGCCTGGCCGAGGGCGCTGAAGTCGGTGATGCCGACGGGTATCGCGATCAGCGTGCCGATGACGAGGCCGGCGAGCACCGCGACCTGCTTCATGAACCCGGTGGTGAAGCGGCGCAGCAGCAGCACGATGACGAGCGTGACGCCCGCCATGGCGATGTTCTTGGGCGAGCCGTAGTCGGCGGCCTGTTCGTCGCCTCCCTGGGCCCAGTTGAAGGTGACCGGCATCAGCGAGATGCCGATGAGGGTGATGACGGTGCCGGTGACGACCGGCGGGAAGAACCGTACGAGTTTGCTGAAGTACGGGGCGATGACGAAGCCGAGCGCCGCGGCGACCATCGTCGCGCCGAAGATGACGGGCAGCGCGTTCTCGGCGCCCTCCGACTTGTTGATCGCCAGCATGGGGGCGACGGAGGCGAAGGTGACGCCGTTGACGAACGGCAGCTTCGCGCCGATCTTCCAGATGCCGAGCGTCTGGAGGAGCGTCGCGATGCCCGCCATGAAGAGGTTCGCGCCGGTGAGGAACGTCAGTTCGGTCACGGAGAGGCCCACGGCCGCACCGATGACGAGGGGCGGTGCGACGACGCCGGCGTACATGGCGGCGACGTGCTGGAGTCCCGTGGTGAAGAGTTTGAGCGGCGGGAGCGACTGGTCGACCGGGTGCTTCTCACCCGCTCCGTCGTCCGCCTCTGGGGTCGTGCCTTGCTTGGTGAACCGGGGCTGATTGGCCACGAGCGGTTCCTCCTGTCGTTTTCCAGTACCGGCCCGGATGACCGGTACGCGCTTCCCGGAGGCTGTGCATGTGCAAGGTCGTGCTCGATATGCGGTTGTGTGCGACGTACGGCCGTGGAGGTCGTCCCGGAGTACCGCCGTCGGCCTGTCGCGCCCTGGCTCGGGTTCACCAACTGCCCCGGAGATGTGAAGTGTTTGGGCCACATCTCCGGGGCAGCGTCTGAGCATCTTCGCCCCGGCGCGCTCCGTCCCGCTCTCGCGGTGCGGCACGCGCCGGGGGCGCACCAGCTGCTCAGACCCGGCCGGGAGCCGTCCCTCCCGGCCGGGGTTCCGGGGCCGTCCGGCGGCTGCCGGCCGCCGGACGGATGTGATGCACCCCGGAGTTCAGTGGGGACGCGGGGATCAGCCCGCGTCCTGGGCGATCCGGGCGAGCCGCTGTGCCTCGGCCCGCGCGGTGCGCGCGATGTCGTCCTCGTCCACCGTGGTGAGGCGGTTGTCCTCGACGACCGGTCGCCCGTTGACCAGCGACAGCGTCACGGGTGCCGGGGCTCCGAGGACAAGAGCGGCGACCGGGTCCTCGATCGAGGAGTGGGCCATGCCGTCGAGCTTCCAGAGCACCAGGTCGGCGAGCTTCCCCGGCTCCAGCGAGCCGATCTCCTGCTGCCTGCCCAGTACTTGGGCGCCCCCGTAGGTGCCCAGACGCAGCGCCTTGCGGACGCTGAGCGCCTTATGGGCGTGCGGTCCGAGACGGTTGACGAGGAGGGTGTTGCGGAGCTCCGTGTGGAGCTCGCCGGTCTCGTTCGACGCCGTGCCGTCGACGCCGAGCCCGACGGGGACCCCGGAGTTGAGCATGTCGGGCACGCGGGCGATGCCCGCGCCGAGACGGGCGTTGGACGAGGGGCAGTGGGCGACGCCGGTGCCGGTGCGGGCGAAGGCGGCGATGTCGGAGTCGGTCATGTGGACGCAGTGCGCCATCCACACGTCGTCGCCGAGCCAGCCCGTCGACTCCAGGTAGTCGGTGGGCCCCATGCCGAACAGCTCCTTGCAGAACTGTTCTTCCTCCGCCGTCTCCGAACCGTGCGTGTGCAGCCGTACGCCCTTGCGGCGGGCGAGGACCGCGGCCTCCTTCAGCAGGTCGGTGCTGACGGAGAACGGGGAGCAGGGGGCGACGCCGACGCGGAGCATCGAGTCGAAGGAGGCGTCGTGGTACGTGTCGACGGCCTCCTCGGTCGCGGCGAGCGCGCCCTCGGTGGTCTCCACCGCGAAGTCCGGCGGCAGCCCGCCGTCGGAGGAACCGCGGTCCATGGAGCCGCGGGTGGGGTTGAACCGGACGCCCATCTCCTGCGCGGCGCGGATCTCGGCGCCGAGGAGGTCGCCGGCGCCGCGGGGGAACACGTAGTGGTGGTCCATGGCGGTGGTGACACCGCCGCGCACCATCATGCCGAGGGAGCCGCGGGCCGCCGTGTAGACCATGTCCTCGTCGATCCGCGACCAGATCGGGTAGAGGGCCACCAGCCACTCGAAGAGGTTGGCCTCCTGCGCGAGTCCGCGCGTGAGCCACTGGTAGAAGTGGTGGTGGGTGTTGACCAGTCCGGGCGTGACCAGGTGCCCGGTGCCGTCGACGCGGCGCACGACTCCTTCGAGACCCTGGGGGGCGGGTCCCGGTCCGACGGATTCGATGCGGTTGCCCGCGACGACCACATGCCCTGTGGCGTACTCCGTGTCCTGTCCGTCCACGGTGGCGACGGCGCAGTTCTCGATGACGATGCGCTGTGCTGCGGACGGTGTGTGGTCTGCCATGGTGTTTCCTCGTGTCACTCGGGGGTGGGCACGGCAGGGCCCTAGGAGATTTGAGTGCCGGAACCGGCCGGGGCGGCTGACAGAACCGCGCCCTTTCCGCTCCGGGTGCCGAGATGGTGGAAGAAGAGGTTCAGCGTGACGGCGACGAGCGCGCCCGCGCTGATGCCGGATCCCAGGACGGTCTGGGCCCAGCTGGGGAAGTCCTCGTAGAAGGTGGGCGCGGCGAGCGGGATGATGCCCGCGCCCAGGGACACGGCGACGAGGATGATGTTGGAGCTGTCGTCGAGCCCGGCCTCGGAGAGCGTACGGATACCGCTCACGGAGATGGAGCCGAACAGGACGATACCCGCGCCGCCCAGCACCGGCATGGGCACCAGGTTGACGACGGCGCCGAGGACGGGGAAGAGCCCCAGCACGACGAGGGTGGCACCGGCGACGGCGACGACGAACCGGCTGCGCACCTTGGTCAGGGTGACGACGCCGACGTTCTGCGCGAAGGCGCTGGTCGCGAAGGAGCCGAAGAGGGAGCCGACGACGGAGGCGATGCCGTCGGTGCGCAGGCCGCGGGTGATGGTGTGCTTGTCGCAGTCGCGTTCGCAGATCGTGCCGAGCGCGAGCATTCCGGCGGAGGACTCGGTCATCAGCACCAGCATCACGATGCACAGCGAGAGGATCGCGGCAGGCTGGAACTCGGGCGCGCCGAAGTGGAACGGCTGCGGCAGCGCGGCGATGGGCGCGTCCCGGATGGCCCCGAGGTCGGCCTTGCCGAACGGGATGGCGGCCAGGGTTCCCGCGAACAGGCCGACGAGCAGGGCCACTTGGCGGAGGAAGCCGCGCCCGAAGCGCTGCACGAGCAGGATGACGACGAGGGTGAACGCGGCGAGCGCGAGGTTCGGCATGGAGCCGAAGTCGGCGGCCGCGTCGTCGCCGCCCTGTGCCCACTTCACGGGCACGGGCATCAGCGAGACGCCGATGAGGGTGATGACGACGCCCGTCACCAGGGGCGGGAAGAACCGCAGCAGCCGGCCGAAGAAGGGGCCGACGATCAGGCAGAAGACTCCGGCCACCAGGACGGCGCCGAGGATGGTGGGCAGTCCGCGGCCCTCGGGCGCCTGGTCGGCGATGGCGAGCATGGGGGCGATGCCGGCGGAGGAGGCGGCGTTGACGAACGGCAGCCGGTTGCCCGCGAGGCGGCCGATGCCGAGGGTCTGGAGCAGGGTCGCCATACCGGCGATGAAGAGGCTGGCGGCGATCAGCAGCGTCATGCCCTGAGCGTCGAGCCCGCAGGCCTGGCCGATGATGAGCGGCGGCGCGACGACACCGGCGTACATGGCGGCGATGTGCTGGAGGGCCGCGGGGATCATCTTCGCGGCGGGAAGCTTCTCGTCCACGGGGTGGACGCCGCTGCCTTCGGGGCTCTGGCCCGCCGGAACGCCGTCGGCGTCGGGACGTGCTGGGTGTGCCATCTCCAACCTCTCGGATGGGGGCGCCGGCTGGGATCGGGCCGGTGGAAGTGGTGGTGGACGGGGCGGGCGCCGCCGTGAGCGGCGTGCGGGACCTTGCGGGCGGCGCCCGCCGCGCGTCACAGGTTGGTCATGTCGACCGGGATGCGGGCGTCGGCGCCGTCACGCAGCACCGTGGCCTCGATGAGCCCGTAGGGGCGGTCGGCGGCGTAGTACACGGCGCCGTCGGCGGCCTCGTTCTTCATGTCGAAGGGCGAGAGGTCCACGCGGAAGTGGTGCTTGTTCGGCATGGAGAAGCGGATCTCGTCCACCTCGGCGCGGCTGTTGATGATCCGCGCGCCCATCTGGAACAGGGTCTGCTGGAGCGAGAGCGAGTACGTCTCGGCGAAGGCCTGGAGCATGTGCTTCTTGGTCTGCTCGTAGGACTTCTCCCAGTTGGGCATGCGCTTCTCGTCGCAGTCCCAGCCGTGCCGCCAGACGGAGGCGACCTCGGTGGCCAGGATGCGGTCGTAGTCCTCCTGCAGCGTCGTGTACTTGTCCTTGATGTAGCCCCAGAACTCCGAGTTGGTGGAGTTCATGACGGTGAGGCCCTTGAGACCGCTGAGGACCTCGAAGTTCTCGCCGTCGTAGGTGACCTGCGCGGTGCGGGTCTCCTGGCCCTTGCGGACGAAGGAGTGGCTGACCTCGTCGGCGCCTATGAAGCGGGAGTTGGCGTCGGAGCTGGCTATCCGCTCCCAGCTGTACTCCTCGACGCGGATGCGGGCCCGGTGGATCGGCTCGCAGCTGTCGACGAAGTGCCGGGCGAGGTGGATGGCGAACTGCTCGGCGGACTCGATGCCGTGTTCCTTGGCGAAGGCGAACACGGTGTTCTTCGTGGTGTCGGTCGGCAGGACGTGGGCGTTGGACCCGGAGTAGTGGACGTCGTCCAGGTCGCCGCTGAGCGCCACGGAGACGTTCAGGTCCTTGATGTGGTGGGTATCGCCGTCCCGCACGATCTTGACGACGCGGTTCTCCGCCTTGCCGTACTGATTCTGGCCGAGAAACGTGGGCATATCGGTGTCAGCTCCCTCGGTACACGGAGTAGCCGAACGGGTTGAGCAGCAGCGGTACGTGGTAGTGCTCGCCCGGCTCGACCGCGAAGGTGACGCTCACTTCGGGGAAGAACGGGGAGTTGCTGCCACGGTCCCTGTCTCCAGGGGCGCTGTCCCTTGTGCGGGGGGCGTCCTGCCGTACCTCGGCTTGCTGGTTTTCCTCTTCCTTGCTCGCGAAGTACGAGTCGACCTCGAAGTCGATCCGTACGTGCGAGGTGCCCTCCGGCAGGGCCGGGAGGTCCTTGCAGCGCCCGTCGGCGTCGGTCTTCGACGCGCCGTGCGCCGTCCATGCGGCGTCGCGTCCGGCACGCACGCTCAGCGCTACGGCCACTCCCGCGGCGGGCCGTCCGACGCTCGTGTCCAGGATGTGGGTGGACACGGAGGTCTGGTCGACGGCGCCGGGAGCTTCGTGTGTGCTGCTCATGCCTGCTCGGTCTCCTTCTGTGCGGGCGCTGTCTTGACCAGGCCCTGCAGTCGGATGCGGTTGATCTTCACCAGCTCATTGCGGACGATCTCGCGTTCCTGTTCCGGGGAGTTGTCCATCCGGTTGCGGACGGCGTCCCGCATCTGCTCGCCGGACAGGCCGGTGGCGCAGATCAGGAACACGTGCCCGAACTTGTCCTGGTAGGCCAGGTTGAGTTCGAGCATCTCCGCCTTCAGTTCCTCGGACGCTCCCGACATCCCCCGCTGTTCGCGGGAGGAGGTGGGGTCGCCGGGCTTGGGGCGGCCGATGGGCGGGTGGCCCGACATCGCTTCCGCGAGCCCCTGGGCACTGAGTTCCGCCATGGCGGCGTCGCTCGCGGTGAACAGGGCGGATGCGTCGGCGTAGGGGCGCTTGGCGAGCAGCGCGTCCCCCCACGCCCGGGCGGCACAGATGTCGTGGAGCGCGGCTGATGCGTCGCTCTCCACGGCGGAGTTGAACCAGGCCAGACCTGGTGCGAGACGCGTGGTCACGGGGCCTCCGAAGCCGTGGTGCTGTTCGGGCTGGGAATAGCTAAGTGCGCGAAGAACATTGCGTCAACAGTTTGTTGAAGTCTTCTGACAGAAAAGCTGCCGCCCGGAGTCCGGACGGCAGCTTCATGGACAGTGCGTGTTCGCGCGACAGCGAAGGGTGGTCAAGCCCCGCTGGGTTCCCCGCAGTTCTCGTCGTTCTTACCCGCTCTCGCGTTTTCCCTGTTCAGGTAGTTGTACACCGTGAAGCGGCTGACGCCGAGGGCGCCGGCCACCGTCTCGACCCCGTGCCGGACGGAGAACGCGCCCCGCGTCTCCAGGATGCGGACCACCGACTGCTTTGTTCTGCGGTCGAGTTCGGACAGTGGCATCCCGTGCCGCCGCTGGAGCTCGGAGAGGATGTGGTCGAGGGAGTCGGAGAGGTGCGGCAGCCGCACCGCCAGGACGTCCTCGCCCTCCCAGGCCAGCACCACGTCGTCACCCTGTGCCTCCTCGGGGCCCACCATCTCCCCGCCCATCGCGTCCACGAGCGGCTTCACCGCCGCCGCGAAAGGGTGTCCCGTCGGATCCGTCATGCCTCCCCACCCTCCCCGAGGACGTTCACCTGGAGGGAGACCCGGGTGGCCCCCGCCGCGAGCGACTTGCGCAGCAGGGCGTCCACGGCCGTGAGGACGCCGTCCGCCTCGCCCTCGGCGGTGTTGCCGAACGGGCCGACGTCCACCGCGTCCAGCTCGGCCGACTGCACGACCTCCCGGGCCACGACGGCGTGCCGTGGCGCTTCCTCCAGGTCGAACGGTTCGGTCGTGAACTCGACTCGCAATCGCATCATGCGCCCACCGTAGCGATCCCCGCCGGGAACCGGCCCCGCTCTGCGGCCGCGGGCTTCCCGCCGGGGCCGGCGGCGGGCCCGGGGCGGTTTTCGTGCGATCGGTGGAGCGGGCGCCGTCCGCGGGTGCGGATCGCACGAAGCCGCGAAGGAACCTCAGAACTCCTCTTGACAGCCACGGGATCGGATAGCACTCTTCCATTACGTAGAAACTTACTTCCGTAATCCGGAATAGCTGATCCCGTGGCCCACAGCCCCGCTCAGCTCGTTCGTCACTCACCCTCGGAAGGGAGCACGATCCGTGGCGCCCCTCGCTGAAATCGGCAGCACCGACCACCGCTTCACCGTCAACCTGTCGATCCTCTTCACCGAACTGCCCCTCCTGGAGCGCCCGGCCGCCGCACGCGCCGCCGGATTCACCGCCGTCGAGCTGTGGTGGCCCTGGGTCGACGCGCCCGTGCCCGAGCAGTCCGAACTGGACGCGCTGCGCTCCGCGTTGCAGGATGCGGGCACGCAGCTCACCGGGCTGAACTTCTACGCGGGCCAGCTGCCCGGACCCGACCGGGGCGCGCTGTCGGTCCCCGGTGAGGAGTCCGAGAAGTTCCGCCGCAACATCGACGTGGCGGCCGACTTCGCCCAGTCCCTGGGCTGCAAGGCGCTGAACGCGCTCTACGGCAACCGCGTCGAGGGCGTCCCGGAGGCCGAGCAGGACGAACTCGCCCTGGAGAACCTGAAGCTGGCGGCCCGCGCCGCCGACCGCATCGGCGCCACGCTGCTGATCGAGGCCCTGAACGCGGCCGAGTCGCCGAAGTGCCCGATCGTCAGCGCGCCCAAGGCGATCGAGATCGTGGACAAGGTCAACGAGGCCACCGGCCTGGGCAACGCCACGTTCCTGATGGACCTGTACCACCTGGCCATGAACGGCGAGGACCTGCACCGGATCATCGACGAGCACACGGCGAAGACCGGTCACGTACAGATCGCCGACAACCCCGGCCGCGGCGCCCCCGGCACCGGCGAGCTCGACTTCGGCGACCTCCTCGGCCGGCTGAAGAAGGCGGGCTACGAGGGCTGGATCGGCCTGGAGTACAAGCCGGGCGACCAGCCCAGCGCGAGCTCCTTCGGCTGGCTCCCCGCCCCCCTGCGCTCGGCCTGACCCGCGGGCCGGACCCGACATCCGGCCCCGAAGGCCCGACCCGATCCTCCCGGCTCCCCGCGAGCGAAAGACCCGAAAGGCAGTACGCGCATGACGTTCACCCCTGGCAACACGAAGATCGGCTTCATCGGTCTGGGCATCATGGGCGCCCCGATGGCGCGCAACCTGGTCAAGGCCGGATACGACGTCACCGGCTTCAACCTGGAGCAGTCGAAGATCGACGAGCTCGTCAAGGAGGGCGGCAAGGGCGCCGCCTCGATCGCCGAGGCCGCCGCCGGCGCCGACGTCGTCATCACGATGGTCCCGGCCTCCCCGCAGGTGGAGCAGGTCGTCCTCGCCGAGGGCGGCGTGCTGGAGAACATCCCCTCCGGCAGCACCGTCATCGACATGTCCTCCATCACCCCGCAGACCTCCGTGGACGTCGCGGAGGCCGCCAAGGCCAGGGGCGTCAAGGTGCTCGACGCCCCGGTCTCCGGCGGCGAGGCCGGTGCCATCGAGGCCGTGCTGTCCATCATGGTCGGCGGTGAGCAGGAGACCTTCGACGCCGCCAAGCCCATCTTCGAGGCGCTCGGCAAGACCATCGTGCTGTGCGGTCCGCACGGCTCCGGCCAGACCGTGAAGGCCGCGAACCAGCTGATCGTCGCGGTCAACATCGAGGCCGTCGCCGAGGCCGTGGTCTTCCTGCAGAAGTCCGGTGTCGACCTGGAGGCCGCGCTCGACGTCCTCAACGGCGGTCTGGCCGGCTCGACGGTGCTGTCCCGCAAGAAGGACAGCATCCTGGCGGGCAACTTCCAGCCCGGCTTCAAGATCGACCTGCACCACAAGGACATGGGCATCGTCACCGACGCCGCCCGCAACGTCGGCGCCGCCGTACCGGCCGGCGCCCTCGTCGCCCAGCTCGTCGCCGCGCTGCGCCAGCAGGGCGACGGCGGCCTCGACCACTCCGCGCTGGTGCGCGGGGTGCGTCGCCTCTCCGGCGAGTCGCTGGAGGGCTGACCGGCCCGAGGGGGCCAAGGGCCCCGCGTCCGGCCGGCCGTCGGCCCCTGATCCGACGGCCGGCCGGACGGGCCCACCACGCCGGGCCGGTTCCGGGGGACGGCCCGGCCCCGAGCAGCAGGTCCCCCGCGGAGTACGGCCGACACCGTCCCCGCGGGTGGCCGGCACCGGCCCCACGGGGGACCTGCTGATCCCGGCCCCACGAGGGCCGGTCCCACACGTCCGGGCGGCGGCGCTGACAACTGTCCTGTCGCGCCCAAGGCGCCGCCGCCCGGATACCCACCCCCGCTCTCCGTGACGGCTCCCCCCGTCACCGTTCGTCCACAGCACCACGTACCGGACACCCCGGGCTCCGTCCTCCCGGACCGCTTCCGGATCTCCTGCCTCTCCACCGCCTGCTATTCACGACCACTCGTCACCGAGGGTCGGTTCAGGAGCCTCACATGCCTCGAATGACCGCTGTCCAAGCGGCAGTTGAGATTCTCAAGCGCGAAGGTGTGGACGCGGCGTTCGGCGTGCCCGGCGCTGCGATCAACCCCTTCTACAAGGCGCTCAAGACCGTCGGCGGCATCGACCACACGCTGGCCCGCCACGTCGAGGGCGCCACGCACATGGCCGAGGGCTACACCCGCACGGGCCCCGGCAACATCGGTGTCGCGATCGGCACTTCGGGCCCGGCCGGCACCGACATGATCACCGGCCTGTACTCGGCCATCGGCGACTCGATCCCGATCCTGTGCATCACCGGCCAGGCCCCCAGCCACCTGCTGGCCAAGGAGGACTTCCAGGCCGTCGACATCGCGTCGATCGCCAAGCCGGTCGCCAAGAAGGCCACCACGGTCCTGGAGGCCGCGCAGGTCCCGGGCGTCTTCCAGGAGGCGTTCCACCTGATGCGCTCGGGCCGCCCGGGCCCGGTCCTGATCGACCTGCCGATCGACGTGCAGACCACGGAGATCGACTTCGACCCGGAGACGTACGAGCCGCTGCCGGTGTACAAGCCCGCGGCGACCCGCGCCCAGATCGAGAAGGCCATCGGGTACCTGCTGGACGCCGAGCGCCCGCTGATCATCGCGGGCGGCGGCATCATCAACGCCGACGCCTCCGACCTGCTCGTCGAGTTCGCCGAGGTCACCAACACCCCGGTCGTGCCCACCCTGATGGGCTGGGGCACCATTCCGGACGACCACGCGCTGAACGCCGGCATGGTCGGCCAGCAGACCGGTCACCGCTACGGGAACGCCACGTTCCTGGAGTCGGACTGCGTCCTCGGCATCGGCAACCGCTGGGCCAACCGGCACACCGGCTACCAGCTGGACGTGTACCGCGAGGGCCGGAAGTTCGTGCACGTCGACATCGAGCCGACCCAGCTCGGCAAGATCTTCCCGCCGGACTACGGCATAGCCTCGGACGCCAAGTCCGCGCTGGAGCTGTTCGTCGAGGTCGCCAAGGAGCTCAAGGCCGCGGGCAAGCTGCCGGACCGCTCCGAGTGGGTCGCCTCGCACCAGGAGCGCAAGGCCACGCTGCAGCGCCGTACGCACTTCGACGACATCCCGATGAAGCCGCAGCGGGTCTACGAGGAGATGAACAAGGCCTTCGGCCCGGAGACCCGCTACGTCACCACCATCGGTCTCTCGCAGATCGCCGGCGCGCAGATGCTGCACGTCTACAAGCCGCGGCACTGGATCAACTGCGGCCAGGCGGGCCCGCTGGGCTGGACGATCCCGGCCGCGCTGGGCGTCGCCAAGGCCGACCCGGAGAACCCCGTGGTCGCGCTCTCCGGCGACTACGACTTCCAGTTCATGATCGAGGAGCTGGCGGTCGGCGCGCAGCACCGCATCCCGTACGTCCACGTCCTGGTCAACAACGCCTACCTGGGGCTGATCCGGCAGGCGCAGATCGGTCTGGACATCAACTTCCAGGTCAACCTGGAGTTTGAGAACCAGAACAGCCCCGAGCTGGGCGTCTACGGTGTCGACCACGTCAAGGTGGCCGAGGGCCTGGGCTGCAAGGCGATCCGGGTCACCGACCCGAGCGAGCTGGGCACGGCCTTCGCGGAAGCGCAGAAGCTGGCGCAGGAGCACCGGGTGCCGGTCGTCGTCGAGGCGATCCTGGAGCGCATCACCAACATCGCGATGAGCCCGACGGCGGACATCAGCGCGGTGAAGGAGTTCGAGGAGGTCGCCACGGAGCCGTGGCACGCGCCGACGGCCATCAGCACGCTGAAGGGCTGAACCCCGGCCCCGCCCTTCCCCGTTGACCGCGGGAGCGCCCGCGCGCCCCTGTGCCGCTCGCGCCCGTCCTCAGGCGCCGGACGGGCTGATATCAGCCCGTCCGGCCCGCTCTCCAAAGCTTCGGGCCCGAATCTTCAACAAACTGTTGACGCCCTCAGGGGGCGTCCCTACGCTCCAACATGCGGAAGTCAACTTCCCTCGCATGCCTCGCACGAAAGGTCACCATGTCGAAGCCCACGCAGAAGGCAGCGACTCTCACCACCGAGTCGGGCGCCCCCGTCGCTGACAACCAGAACGCTGCCACCGCCGGCGTCGGCGGCCCCCTCCTGCTGCAGGACCAGCACCTGCTGGAGAAGCTCGCGCGGTTCAACCGTGAGCGCATCCCGGAGCGCGTCGTGCACGCCCGCGGCTCCGGTGCCTACGGTTACTTCGAGGTGACCGACGACGTCTCCGGCTGGACCAGCGCGCACTTCCTCGGCGAGGTCGGCCGCCGCACCGAGACCTTCATCCGCTTCTCCACCGTCGCGGACAACCTCGGTGGCCCGGACGCCGCCCGCGACCCCCGCGGTTTCGCGCTGAAGTTCTACACCGAGGAGGGCAATTACGACCTCGTCGGCAACAACACCCCGGTGTTCTTCATCAAGGACCCGCTGAAATTCCCGGACTTCATCCACTCGCAGAAGCGTGACCCGTTCACCGGCAAGCAGGAGCCGGACAACGTCTGGGACTTCTGGGCGCACGCCCCCGAGGCCACCCACCAGGTCACCTGGCTCATGGGCGACCGCGGCATCCCCGCCTCGTACCGCCACATGAACGGCTACGGCTCGCACACGTACCAGTGGACCAACGCCGAAGGCGAAGCCTTCTTCGTCAAGTACCACTTCAAGACGAACCAGGGCATCCGCTGCCTCGACGCCGACCAGGGCGCCGAGCTCTCCGGCACCGACCCGAACAGCCACCAGACCGACCTGCTGCAGTCCATCGAGCGCGGCATGTTCCCGTCCTGGACGCTGTACGTGCAGGTCATGCCGGCGGCCGAGGCGGCCGACTACCGCTTCAACCCCTTCGACCTCACGAAGGTGTGGCCGCACAAGGACTACCCGCTGCAGCGCGTGGGCCGCCTGGTGCTGGACCGCAACCCGGACAACGTCTTCGCCGAGGTCGAGCAGTCCGCGTTCTCGCCGAACAACTTCGTCCCCGGCATCGGCCCGTCCCCGGACAAGATGCTCCAGGGCCGCCTGTTCGCCTACGCGGACGCGCACCGCTACCGCCTGGGCGTCAACCACACCCAGCTCGCGGTCAACGCCCCCAAGGCTGTTGCTGGTGGCAGTGCCAACAACTACGGCCGCGACGGTCTGATGGCCACCAACGCCTACGACCGGCACGCCAAGAACTACGAGCCCAACTCGTACGACGGGCCCACCGAGTCCGGCCAGCCGCTGTCGGCGCCGCGCCCGCTCACCGGCCACACCGGCACCCACGAGGCGCCGCAGCACACCAAGGACGACGACTTCTTCCAGGCGGGCGAGCTGTACCGGCTCATGTCCAAGGAGGAGCAGAAGCGTCTGGTGGCGAACATCGCGGGCGGCCTCTCGCAGGTCACCCGGGACGACGTCATCGAGAAGAACCTCGCGCACTTCCACGCCGCCGACACGGAGTACGGCAAGCGCGTCGAGGAGGCCGTGCGGGAGCTGCGCGACAGCTGACGCACCGGCCCGCCGCCCGGCGCGGCGGCCACGAACCGCGCGTCGGGCCGATTGGGAGGTCGGCCCGGCGCGCGTCCCCGCCACCGTTGATCCGTGATGAGGGGTGATCAACGGCG
The DNA here is from genome assembly GCF_012726235.1 of Streptomyces sp. HNM0574. Lineage (GTDB taxonomy): Bacteria > Actinomycetota > Actinomycetes > Streptomycetales > Streptomycetaceae > Streptomyces. The sequence continues at coordinate 339,002 of NZ_JAASAH010000001.1, read as the reverse complement.
GCGGGGGCACAAGGCCCCGCCGAAGCCAGGGTGGTGGACAGCGACTACCCCTTGGTGAGGGGTGCCATGGAGGGCGTGGATCCCGGACGGTCCCGGGATCCACGCCCTTTCTCACGCCCGCACGCCCGCACGCGCCACCCCTCGCCGGACGCCCCCTTCTGTGAACTCCGCGCGAGGGCCTCCACACCGCGCACGCACCTCCGGCGCACGAGGCACACGTCTCGGGTGAACTCCCCTCGTCCCACCCGTTTCTGATCCATTTCCCTTCGGAATCCCCTTCCCGTCAGGGACGATGTGGGAAGACGCGCGCCGCCGTCCCGCCGCCGCGTCCCCCGTGCCCTACGTCCCCGCGGCCCTGGAGCGAGAAGAGATGGCAGAGAGCGTGCCCGTGCGCTGCCCCGTGTGCCGCCGCGAGCACTCCTTCGCACCCCCGGTCTATCCCTGCGCCTGCGGCGCCCCCGTCACCCTCCCGCTGCTGCGCGAGGCCGCGCCCGTACGCGTGCTGCACCGCACCTGGGAGGGGTCCTGGGTGGAGGCGCGGTGCGGGTCCTGCGGCACGGCGGCCGAGTGGCCGCAGCCCGAACTGGGCTGTGACTGCGGCACGTTACTGCGCATCCCCGTCGCCCGGGCGCGCGGGCGCGGGGAGCTGGGCCCGCTGCGCGCCGCACCCCCGGGGCCGGCCCCCGGCGCCCCCGCCGCCCCCGGCACCCGGAGCGCCGCCCCGCGCGAGCGCCCCGCCTTCCGGCCCGTGACGATCCGCACCGGGCAGGACGCCAAGACCGCCGCCGCGCAGTACCTGCGCTGGCTCGGCTTCACCGAGATCCGCGTCGCCGACAAACGCCCCGCCTCCGGCGTGGACCTGCGCGGACCCGGCATCGTCGCGCACGTCGACCCGACGACGTCCCCCACGGCGCTGCGGGAGATAGAGACCCTCTGGCTGAACGGCCTCAACGAGTCGGCGCTGGCGGTGTGTTTCTCCCTCGCGGGGTACAGCAGGGAGGGCCGGGTCCGCGCGGACGAGCTGTCCGTCGCGCTCTTCGTCCTCGACCTGACGGGCACCCCGCAGCCGGTGAACGACCCGGCCGACGACCTCATCCGCACCACGGCCTGACCGGGGTCGCGCCCCGCGCCGCTCAGCCGGACTGGATCAGCCCGAGCACGTTCCCGTCCGGATCGGTGACCGAGGCGACCAGCTTGCCGCCGCCCACGTCCCGTACCGGATGGACCTCCTCCGATCCGGCGTCCACCAGGGCCCGGAGCGCGGAGCCGACGTCGTCGACGTGCCAGTAGCCGACCGGCCCCGTCATGCCGTGCTCGTGGCCGTTGGGGTCGAGACCGATGTCCTGGCCCCCGATGCTGAAGCCGACGTAGTGCGGGGTGTCCATGTACGGCGTCACCCCCAGCAGGGCGGTGAAGCGCTCCTTGGCCCGCTCCAGGTCCCGCACGGGGTAGATGACCGTCCTCATGCCCTGGGTCACGGCGTCCTCCTCGTGGCCGTCCTCCACGGCGACGGTAAGCGCTCCGTCACGGCGGCGCCCGCTGGAGGCCGCGCGCCCCCGCCGGAGGGGCCTCCGGCGGGGGCGGGGCGCGTCAGCGGTTCTCGCGGTACTCGTCGCCGGGTGTGCGCGCCGCGTGGTCGCGCAGCTCGACGCGGCGGATCTTGCCCGAGACGGTCTTCGGCAGCTCCGCGAACTCGATCACCCGGACCCGCTTGTACGGCGCCAGCGCGGCCCGCGAGTGCTCGAACAGCGCCCGCGCCGTCTCCTCCCCCGGGTGCCAGCCCTCGGCGCACACCACGTACGCCTTCGGCACGGCCAGCCGCACCGGGTCCGGCGAGGGCACCACGGCGGCCTCGGCCACCGCCTCGTGCTCCAGCAGGGCGCTCTCCAGCTCGAACGGCGAGATCTTGTAGTCGGACGCCTTGAAGACGTCGTCGGAGCGGCCGACGTAGGTGAGGTACCCGTCCTCGTCCCGGGAGCCGATGTCGCCGGTGCGGTAGACGCCGTCGGCCATCACCTCGGCGGTGCGCTCGGGGTCGCCGTGGTAGCCGGTCATCAGGCCGACGGGGCGGTGCGCCAGGTCGAGGCAGATCTCGCCCTCGTCCACCCCCTGCTCGCCGGTGACGGGGTCGACGAGGGTGACCTCGAAGCCGGGCATCGGGCGGCCCATGGAGCCCGTCTTCAGGTGCTGCCCGGGCGAGTTGGCGACCTGCACGGCCGTCTCCGTCTGCCCGAATCCGTCCCGGATGGTGACGCCCCAGACGCGGCGCACGTGCTCGATGACCTCCGGGTTGAGCGGCTCCCCCGCGGCGACGACCTCGCGGGGCACCTTCCGCAGCCGGGTCAGGTCGGCCTGGATCAGCATCCGCCACACCGTCGGCGGCGCGCAGAAGCTGGTGACGCCGGCGCGGTCCATCTCGTCCATCAGCCGCGGGGCGTCGAACCGCGTGTAGTTGTGGATGAAGATGGTCGCCTCGGCGTTCCACGGCGCGAACAGGTTCGACCAGGCGTGCTTGGCCCAGCCCGGGGACGAGATGTTCAGGTGCACGTCGCCGGGGCGCAGCCCGATCCAGTACATCGTCGCCAAGTGGCCCACGGGGTAGGAGACATGGGTGTGCTCGACGAGCTTGGGCCGCGCCGTCGTGCCCGAGGTGAAGTAGAGCAGCAGCGTGTCCTCGGCGCGGGTGGGCCCGTCGGGCGTGAACTCGGCCGGTGCGGCGGCGGAGTCGGCGTACGGTTCCCAGCCCTCCGTCCAGGGGCCGACGGCGATCCGGGTGTAGTCGCCCGGCACGTCGGCGAACTTGCCGGTGTCGGCGGACCGGACGACCACGTGCCGGGCCCGGCCGCGCTCGATCCGGTCGGCGAGGTCGGCGGCGCCGAGCAGCGGGGTGGCCGGGATGACGACGGCCCGCAGCTTCATGCAGGCGAGCAGGGTCTCCCACAGCTCGACCTGGTTGCCCAGCATGACGACGACGCGGTCGCCCGCGCCGACTCCCCGCTCCCGGAGCCAGTTGGCCACCCGCGCGGAGCGGTCCCGCATCTCGGCGAAGCTGAACCTGCCCTCGGAGCCGTCCTCCTCGACGATGTGCAGTGCGGTACGGGTGTTGCCCTCGGCGAGGGTGTCGAACCAGTCCAGTGCCCAGTTGAAGTGCTCGGGCCGGGGCCAGACGAACTCCTCGCGGGCGGCGGTGTAGTCGGTGCGGTGCCGCAGCAGGGTGTCGCGGGCCTGTCTGAAAGCCGAGGCGTCGGGGGGCGGGGCGGCCGTCATCTCTTCTCCTCCGGGGCGGTTCCTCGGCTGCGCGAGGGGCGGCGCAGCCGCGCTGGGGACATCCTGGCTCCGGTGATCGCCCGCGCACCACCCCCGGGCACCGGTACGGCGCGGCGCGGGAGGTGACGGCCGGGTGGTCCGGGACGGCGAAAACCCGTGGAGCGGGCGCGAGTTGACTGCGAGGCTGGCTCCCATGCCGAACACCGGAACCGACGGCGCGCCGCACCGTCCGAGCACCCCGCGCCGCGCGATCACCCGGGTCAACCCCGACGAGCTGCACGCGACGCCGGGCTACCACCACGTCACCGTCGTCGAGGCCGGGCGCACGGCCTATCTCGCCGGGCAGTGCCCGCTGGACCACGCCGGCGGGATGGTCGCACCGGACGATCCCCAGGCGCAGGCCGGCCAGGTCGCGGCGAACGCGCTCGCGGCGCTGGCGGCGGTGGGGGCCGCTCCCGAGCAGGTGGTGCGCTCGGTGATCTATGTGGCGAGCGCGGAGCGGGAGGTGCTGGTGTCCGTCTGGGACCGGCTGCTCGACTCGCCGCTGGCCCCCGCGTTCACCTCGGCCAGCACCCTGCTCGGCGTCGCCCAGCTGGGCTTCCCCGGCCAGCGGGTGGAACTCGACCTCACCGTCGCCCTGGACGACTGACCGGCCCCGGACACACCTCCGCCCGGCCCTCGACGCAAACTATTCAAGTTTGACCACCCGCCTCCGCCGCAGTACCTTCGGGCCCCCGAAACCCACCCCCGGGAGGCCACCGTGCAGCACACCGACGAGACCGACCCGTACGCGCGGGAACGCGCCGAACTGGAGGACTGGTTCGCGCGGTACGACGCGCACGCCGAGCGGGGCGACGTCGAGGCCATGGCCGCGATGGCGCTCTTCCCGCTCAACCTGGTCACCGACGAGGACGGAGCCCCCGGCTCCGGCTGCGCGGCGCAGTGGGACCGGGAGCGGTACCTGAGCACCATGTCCCGGGTCATGGGCGCCTCGGGAGACGAGGAGGTGCGCTTCACCTCGGAGCGCACCCCGCACTTCCTCGGCCGCTCCCTCGCCGTCGTCCACACCGACTCCGCCATGACCGCCGGCGGCCGCACGACGCGGATGCGCTACGCCGACGTCCTCGTGAAGCAGGACGGCTCCTGGTACTTCCAGACCATGGTCCAGAGCGGCTGGGCCGCCGCGCTGCGCGGCGAGGAAGGCTGACACCCCGGGGCCGCACCCGGCCCCGGCAGGAGGATGCTGGAGGGCATGTCCACACCAGCCCCGTTCTCCCCGCCCCCGGAAGGGGGGAGCCTCTCCCGCCGCCGGCGGACGGCCGTCCTGGCGATCTGCTGCATGAGCCTGCTGCTCGTCAGCCTCGACAGCACCGCGCTGAACGTCGCCCTGCCCGCGCTCCAGCGGGAGTTGGACGCCTCGGTGTCCGGCCTCCAGTGGGTGATCGACGCGTACACCCTCGTCCTCGCCTCGTTCCTGATGCTCGCCGGGTCCACGGCCGACCGGATCGGGCGGCGGCGGGTGTTCCGGGCCGGGCTGGCGCTGTTCACGGCCGGTTCGCTGCTGTGCGCGCTGGCGCCCGGGCTCGGCTGGCTCGTCGCCTTCCGCACGGTGCAGGCCGTCGGCGGCTCGATGCTCAACCCGGTGGCGATGTCGATCATCACCAACACCTTCACCGAACCCCGCGAACGGGCCCGCGCCATCGGCGTGTGGGGCGGCGTCGTCGGCATATCCATGGCCGCGGGCCCGCTGCTCGGCGGCGCGCTCGTGGCCTCCGTGGGATGGCGCGGGATCTTCTGGATCAACCTGCCGGTCGGGCTGGCCGCGCTGCTGCTCACCACCCTCTTCGTGCCCGAGTCCCGGGCACCGGCGGCCCGACGGGCCGACCCCGTCGGGCAGTTGCTGGTCGTCCTCGCCCTCGGCTCGCTCACCTTCGGCATCATCGAGGGCGGCGGTTCCGGCTGGACCTCCCCCGCGATCCTCGGCTGCTTCGCGCTCACGGCCGGGTCCCTCGCCGTCCTGGTCCGCTACGAGCGGCGGCGCCGCGAACCCCTCATCGAGCTGCGCTTCTTCCGCAGCGTCCCGTTCAGCGGCGCGACCGTCACCGCCGTGGTGGCCTTCGCCGCGCTCGCCGGGTTCCTCTTCCTCAACACTCTTCATCTCCAGAACGCGCGCGGCATGTCCGCCTTCGAGGCCGGGCTGCACCTGCTGCCCATGGCCGTCCTGACGGGCGTGTGCGCGCCGCTGTCCGGGCTGCTCGTCGCCGCGCGCGGCGCCCGGCTGCCGCTGGTGCTCGCCGGGGTGGGCATGACGGCCGGTGGCGTGCTCTTCGCCGGGTTCCACGCCGAGAGTTCGGACGCGCTGCTGTTCACCTCGTACGTCCTGTTCGGCGCCGGCTTCGGGCTCGTCAACGCGCCCATCACCAACTCGGCCGTCTCCGGCATGCCCCGCGCCCGCGCCGGGGTCGCCGCCGGCATCGCCTCGACCAGCCGCCAGGTCGGCTCCGCGCTCGGCGTCGCCGTCATCGGCGCGGCGCTCGCCGCGGGCCGGTCCGGCACCGGCTGGTGGATCATCACCGGCTGCGGACTGGCCGTCCTCGCCCTCGGGTTCCTCACCACGGGACGCCGCGCTCGCGCCACCGCCCAGCACGTCACCGACACGGCACCCGTCTGCGGGACGAAAGCGCCGGAGCCGGGACGGGCGGGGAGCTGACGGCGGTCAGCCGCGTACGCCGGTCGCGCCCCTGCGGTAGTCGAAGGCAACCGGGTCACCGTCGACGACGACGCGCTCGCCGGGGCGGACCGTCCGCGCCGTGCCGTCCAGCGACCGCACCCGGTGGACGCCGGCGTCGGCCGTCGTGGCCGCCGGGCCGCGCGCCGACCAGCGGACGGCGAACGTGCTGCCGTCCCGTACGAAGGTGCACGAGTACACGCCCTTCGGCAGGCCGAAGGACATGCCCTGGCCGCAGGCGGTGATGCCGGCACCGTCCAGCCACTCCGCCAGCCGCCCCATCCGCAGGCCCGCCTCCGTCGGCGGCCCGCCCGCGAGCTGGACGACGAGGGGCACGTCGGCGCTGCCCCAGGCGTAGAAGTAGCCGCGGGTCAGGTTGTCGTCGCTCGCGTACAGGCCCGCGAGGTAGTAGCGGGGCGCGTAGCCGCGGGCGCGGGCCGCGCCGAGCGGCGGGGCGAGCGCGACGCTCCGGTCGGGGCCGGTGTTCCACAGCTCCAGCTCGCTCTGCTCCTCCTCGAAGAACAGCCGGTTCACCACCCGCGTCAGCTCGATGACGTCCTCCGGCCTGCCGTCGGGACGGCGCGGCGGCATCTTCAGCGCGGCCACGTCGCAGTGGTCGTACGCGCCGGTCCGCACGAACTCCCGCAGCCGCTCCCGGCCTTGCTCCGTCCACAGCGCGCCGAAGGAGGGGCACACCACGCGCGCCAGCGGGTCACCGTCCCGGATGATCCCGGCGGCCCGCTCCACCATCTCGGCGAGCGTGCCGAGACCGCCCGCGTAGTGCAGCCGGTGGCTCGGGTAGTCCCACAGTTCGTACGCCTCGATCCGTCCGCGGTAGCGGGTGACGAGCCGGGTCACGAAGCGGTCCCAGTCCCGCAGGTCGTCCGGCGGGGAAGCGCCGGCGTCCCGGTACGCGGAGCCCGCGCCGTCCGGCGCCGCCCACGGTGGGGTGCCGCCGATGGTGAACAGCACGGGCAGGCCCCGCCGTTCGGCAGCCCGTACCAGCCGGTCCAGCGTCGCCCACCGGTACACGCCCCGCTCCGGCTCCAGCAGACTCCAGCGCGTCCCGCTCTCCCACAGCCGGACGGAGCCCACCCGGAACGACGGCATCCGCCCCTGGTCGTCGCTCAGCGACATCCCGAAGAACGCCGACTCCACCGGCCGCGGCGCGCTCCCCCAGTACGGCCCCTCGGGACGCTGCCGCTCCCCCGCGCCGCCCGTCGCTCCACTGCCCGTCACGCGGCCGTCCGCCGTCTCCCGCCCGGTCTCCGTCCCGCCCGGCCGCTGGGCCCACATGCCGCTGGACACCGTGGTCAGCGCGAGCACGGCCATCAGCGCCGCCAACCGCAGCCAGGCGTACGGACGTAAGGCCCGCACGCCGTCCTGCCGGGGGACGGGACGGAGGGGAGCGGGCGGGCACGGCGCCCCGGGCCCGGGGCGTGCTTCCGGGACGGGGACGGGCTCCGGCTCCGGAGCCGTCCCTTCCGTCCCCCGCTCGCCTGCGGCGGTGCGGGACCAGGCGCGGAAGAGCTGGTCGAGTTCCTGCCGCGTCGCGCCGCTCACACGGGCGATCCGTTCGATCGCGCCGAACGACGGCGGCACCGTCGTCCCCCGGCAGTACCGGTGCAGTGTGGAGCCGCTGAGTCCGGTGCGGTGCGCGAGTGCCGCGTAGCTGCGGCCGCTGCGCCGCTTCAAGTCCTCCAGCAGCTCGGCCAGTTCCCCGGGGCCCGGCGGGCCCTGCCTCTGTCCCGTCGACGACATGGCGTCCCCCGAATCGTCATCCCCCGTGCGCGGTACGCCCGTTCCGGCTCCCGTTCCCGGCGCGCCGCCCGTCCCGTGGCGGCGTCCCACCGCCCGTCCCGGCGTCCCACCGCGGCACGTCACGGCAGTCGGCGGCCGTCCGGGCGTCCCGCTGTCCCAAGTCCCCGTTCTCCCTTGCCAGGGAAGCAGCACACACAGCAAGGTCACAGCAGTTTCGACGGCCGCCCCTCTTTCGGGGGGCGCACGGCCGTGCTCGGGCGGCCCGCAAGGCGCCGCCGCGCCGCACGGCGCACCGCACATCGGGGGAGAACAGACCATGCTGCGCCTGCACTTCACCGCAGTCGACATCGCCCGCACCCACGTCGCCGACGGCCCCGACCCGCTCTGGGAAACGCTCCTCAGCCTGCAGGAACTCCAGGAACGGGAGCCCGACCCCACCCTCGCCACCTGGCGCGGACAGGTCCTGCGCTCGGCCCGCACCCCGCTGCGTGCACTGCTGCCACTGGCCCCCGTACGCGGCTACTCCCCCGACTTCCTCACCCCGCCCGAGGGATCGAACGGACTGGAGGCCGGACTCGACGCACTGCTGTCGACCCCGCGCACCGAACTCCGCGCCCAGATCGGCCGGCTGGCCGAGAACGGCCCCCTCTCCCCGTGGACGCGTTCCCTGGCCGAGGGATCGGCGACCGCGCTGCGAGCGCTGGAGGCCGCCCTGCGCGACTACCGGCGCACCGCACTCGGCCCGTCCTGGCCGCGCGTCCGCGCCCGCACCGAGGCCGACCGCGCCTGGCGGGCCCGCACCCAGTGGTACGGCGGGACGGAGGCCATGCTGCGCACCTTCACGCCGCTCATGCGGTGGGACGGTTCCGTACTGGAGGCCGACTATCCCGTCGACCGGGACGTCGAACTCGCCGGGCGCGGACTGCTGTTGGTGCCCTCGTACTTCTGCCGCCGCACACCCGTCGCCCTGGCCGACCCGGCGCTGCCGCCCACCCTCGTCTACCCGGCCGAACGCGTCCCGGCCACCGCACCGCCCGGCGGCCCCCACCCGGCCGCGCTCCCCGGCACCACCGTCGACGCGGGCGGGCCGCACCTGGCACGCCTGCTCGGGCACACCCGCGCCGCCGTCCTCCAGTCCCTCGGCGGCGAGTGCACCACCAGCGAACTCGCCCTCCGCGCCGGGGTGTCGGTCTCCTCCGCCAGCGAGCACGCCGCCGTGCTCCGCGCCGCCGGCCTCATCACCAGCACCCGCCACCGCAACGCCGTCCGCCACACCCTCACCCCCCTCGGCCTGGCCCTCCTCGGCCCGGCTCACGGCACGGCACGCCCGGGTGCGGCGGGGCGGGGGCTGCGGCTTCCGGCCTGACGCGGGCCACGCCTGCCTCAGTCGGCCCCGGCTCCCGGCACCCCGTACCACCCCGCCAGCACCCGTACCGCCTCGGTGACGGCCTCGCGGAGGTCCGGAGGGCCGAGGGTTTCCGCCTCCGGGCCCAGCCACAGGAGGTCGGAGACGGCGACGGGGAGGGACTCGACGGGGAGGTGGACGTGGCGCCAGCCGTCGTCGTCCGGGGGGCCGGCCTCGTTGAGGGCGCGGGTGGCGGGGGTGCCGAAGCGGACGGGGAGGAGGCGCCGGCCGCGTGGGGAGACGCGCAGGTGGGCGGTGTGCTGGTGGAGGGCCGAGGTGAGGCGGCGGGAGGCCGCCTCCCAGTAGGCGGTGAGGTCGAACTCCGGTGGGCGCGCGAAGCGTTCGCCGGTGTGCTCGGCGGCGAGGAAGCGGGAGACCCGGTAGGTGCGCGCGTCGCCGTCGGGGGCCGCGGTGCGGGCCACCAGGTACCAGATGCCGCCCTTCAGGACGATGCCGAGCGGGTGGATCTCCCGGTGCGTCTCCGCGCTCCAGCTGCGGTAGTGCACGCGCAGCACACGCTGGTCCCAGACGGCTCCGGCGACGGTCTCCAGTTGCGGCACCTCGTCGGCGTCCCGGAACCAGCCGGGCGCGTCCAGATGGAAGCGTTCCCGGACCCGCCGCGCGTGCTCGCCCGAACCCCCGGGCAGGGCCGCCTCCAGTTTGCGGCGCGCGGTGGCCAGCACCATGCCGAGGCCCAGGTCGCGCGCGGGGCCGGGGGCACCGACGAGGAACAGGGACGCGGCCTCCGCCTCGCTCAGCCCGGTGAGCCGGGTGCGGTAGCCGTCCATCAGCGCGTAGCCGCCCGCCGGTCCGCGCTCGGCGAGGACGGGGACGCCGGAGGCCCCGAGGGCCTCGATGTCGCGGTAGACGGTGCGGACCGACACCTCCAGTTCCGCGGCCAGTTCGGGCGCGGTCATCCGCCCGCGGTTCTGGAGCAGCATCAGCAGGGACAGAAGCCGGTCGGCACGCATGGTGCCATTCTCGCGCCGTACCTGACAGAAGGTGTCAGGTACCGGCGACAGGCTGTGCGGGCAGCGCGGGAAGCGGTCCCGCGCCTCTTGGGAGGGAACGTTCATGAGCACGCACACGGCAGGCCACTTCACCTACGCGGACTGGCGGGAGAGCCCGGCGGGCGGGCAGGGCGCGGGCCCCCGGCTGGCCCGCGCCTCGGTCACCAACTCCTTCGCGGGCGGCGTCGAGGCCGCGGACACCACCTGCGAGTACACGATCGTCTACGTGACGGAGAAGACCGGCACGTTCACCGGCCTCCAGCTGTTCGCGGGCCGACTGGACGGCCGGGAGGGCGCGTTCACCGTCGAGGAGCGGGGCGGCTTCGGCGAGGACGGCACCGTGCACGGCACGTTCACCGTGGTGCCCGGGTCCGGCACCGGGGAGCTGACGGGGCTGCGGGGCACGGGCGGCTTCACCGCGCGGCACGGCGAGCCGTCCGTCCCGTACACCTTCGACTACGAACTGCCCGGCTGACGGCGGGAGTCGGCGCCGCGCTCAGGCCACGGACCCGATGCGGCCCGCCGGGGGCGAGGCGTCGTGGTGGATGGGGGTGTGGGCGCCGGTGAGCGGGAGGCCGGTGCCGCCGCGCCGGGAGGCGATGATCTCGGCGGCGATGGACAGGGCCGTCTCCTCGGGGGTGCGGGCGCCCAGGTCGAGCCCGATCGGCGAGTGCAGCCGGGCCAGTTCGAGCTCGCCGACGCCGATGTCGCGCAGCCGGGCGAGGCGGTCCTCGTGGGTGCGGCGGGAGCCCATGGCGCCGATGTAGGCGACGGGCAGCCGCAGCGCGCGCTGGAGCAGCGGCACGTCGAACTTGGCGTCGTGGGTGAGGACGCAGAGGACGGTGCGGGCGTCCAGCGCGCCGTCCTGGGTGTCCAGGTACCGGTGCGGCCAGTCGCACACCACCTCGTCGGCCTCGGGGAAGCGGGCGCGGGTGGCGAAGACGGGGCGCGCGTCGCAGACGGTGACCCGGTAGCCGAGGAAGGACCCGGCGCGCACCAGGGCGCTCGCGAAATCTATGGCGCCGAAGACGAGCATCCGCGGCGGCGGGACGCTGGCCTCGACGAGGAGGGTGACGGGCTGCCCGCAGCGGCTGCCGTCGGCGCCGATCTCGACGGTGCCGGTGCGTCCGGCGTCGAGCAGGGCACGGGCCTCGACGGCGGCGGTCGCGTCCAGCGCGGACGGCCCGCCGAGGCCTCCGGTGATGCTGCCGTCGGCGCGTACCGACAACGCGAGGGCCGCGCCGGTGAGTTCGGCCGGGCCCTCGACGACACGGGCCACGGCCGCCGCCTCGCCCCGCGCCGCGACGGCGAGCGCGAGGGCGAAGGCGGCGCGGCGGGCACCGGCGGCCGGGACCGGGGTGACCATCACGTCGAGGACGCCGCCGCAGGTGAGGCCCACGGCGAAGGCGTCCTCGTCGCTGTAGCCGAAGCGTTCGACGACGCTGCCGTCGCCGCGTCCCTCCGGGTCGGCCGTGGCCGCCCGGAGGGACTCGCGGCACAGCTCGTAGACCGCGCCCTCGACACATCCGCCGGACACGCTGCCGACGGCCTCGCCGTCGGCGTCGACGGCGAGCGCGGCACCCGGCTGGCGGGGCGCGCTGCCGCTGACGGCCACGACGGTGGCGACGGCGAAGTCGCGCCCCTCCTCGCACCACTGGTGCAGTGCGTCGGCGATGTCCAGCATCGGTTTCTCCTCACGGGATGGTGGCGTCGTAAGAAGGGCGGGCGGCGGTCCGGCGGTGCGGTGCCGGTTACTTGACGCCCAGCCACCCTTCTATCGGGCTGAGTGCGAAGTAGACGAGGAACACGAGCGAGAGGCCCCACATCAGCCAGCCCGGCTCGCGCCACTTGCCCTGGACGGCCTTGAGGACGACGTAGCTGATGCAGCCGGCGGCGATGCCCGCGGTGATCGAGTACGCGAACGGCATGATGACCGTCGTCAGGAAGACCGGGATGGCCGTACCCGGGTCGTTCCAGTCGATGTGCTTGGCGTTGGTCATCATCATCGAGCCGATGACGACCAGCGCGGCGGCCGCGACCTGGGTGGGGATGACCTGGGCCAGCGGCGTGAAGAACAGGCAGAGGGTGAAGCCGAGTCCGGTGACGACGCTGGCGAAGCCGGTGCGCGCGCCGTCGCCGACGCCCGCGGTCGACTCGACGAACACCGTCTGGCCGGAGGCGCCCGCCACACCACCGATGACGCCGCCCGCGCCGTCGATGGCGAGGGCCTTGTTGAGGCCCGGCATCCGCCCTTCCTTGTCGGCGAGGTCGGCCTGCTGGCCGATGCCGATGATGGTGCCCATGGCGTCGAAGAAGCCCGCCAGGACGAGGGTGAAGACGATGACGCCGACGGTGACGGCGCCGACGTCGGCGATCCCGTCGAAGGAGATGTTGCCCAGCAGCCCGAAGTCGGGGGTGCTGACGACGGAACCGGTCAGCTCGGGCGCGTTGCGGCCGCCCCAGTCCTTCTTGTCGAGGCCGAAGACCTGGTGCACGACGGCCGCGAGGACGGTGCCGCCGACGATGCCGAGCAGGATCGCGCCGGGCACCTTGCGCACCTGGAGCATGAAGATCAGCAGCACCGTCACGGAGAAGCAGAGCACGGGCCAGCCGGTGAGCATGTCGGCGGTGCCGAGCTGGATGGGCTTCTCGCCCGCGACGCCGCCGGGGCCGCCCATGCTGGTCACGAAGCCGGCCTGGACGAGGCCGATGAGGCAGACGAACAGGCCGATGCCCATGGTGATGGCGTGCTTCATGGCCAGCGGGATCGCTTCCATGATGAGCCGCCGCAGGCCCGTGACGACGAGCAGGATGATGATGCCGCCGTAGATGACACACATGCCCATCGCGTTGGCCCAGGTCATCTCCGGGGCGACCTGGAACGCCATGACGGCCGAGACGCTGAGGCCGGCGGCCAGCGCCAGGGGCACGTTGCCGATGAAGCCCATCACCAGGGTCGTGGCGGCCGCGGCGAAGGCCGTCGCGGTGGTGACCTGCCCGCCGTCCAGGGTGGCCTTCTCCGCGTCGGGGACGGAGAGGATCACGGGGTTGAGCAGGACGATGTACGCCATCGCCATGAACGTGGTGATGCCGCCCCGTACCTCGCGGCCGAGGGTGGAGCCCCGGTCGGAGATGTGGAAGTACCGGTCGAGCCAGGAGCGTCCGGCGGGGACGCGGGATCCTGATCCCGCCTCCTCCGCCGAGGTCTCCGGCGCTACCTTCGAATCGGACATGGTGTGCGCTCTCCCAAGGTTCATAGGGGCACCCCGCCGGGTGGCGGGGATTCGGGATGCACGGCCCGGGGGACGGCCCGAGACGAACGAGAGGGTGCCCGATGGCGTCGCCCGCGCGGGCGAGGCCGCGATGCGTGTCGCCCGGCGCGGGGTGGGCGCCCTCTGTGGGGGGTCGCTGACCCGAGGAAGCGTGGGCCCGGGGTGAACCGGGGGCCTGTCGGGGGTCGGTGACCGGTGCGGTACCGCGGGAGCGGTCCCGCCGCGCGGCACGGTGACGCGTGGGGAAGCGGTGCCGCGCGATGGTGCGGTGGTACGGAATCGCTCTCCTTTCCGGATGGTGCGGTGACACCTGCCCGGAAGGGGAGAAGGCGCCGGGAGCCGCGGGTGCGGCTCCGGACGGCGTGCGGGGGTCGCGGTGCTCCGGGCCCCGGTGTGCGGCGCGTGCCCGTGCCGCGGTGTGCCGGTCCCGTGCCACCGGGACGTCGTCGCCTCCGTGTGCTTCCGGTGCGCCGGCGGCGCGTGCCCGCGCGGTCCGCGCAGGAGGGTACGCCGTCGTCGGGCGGGCCGGCCGCCGGGGGTGCGGCCGGTTCCGCCGTGGGGCGTGGGGTGCCCCGCGGACGGATGCCCGGGTGGAGGGTGCTTGCCCGTACTGGTGGTGCTTGCCCGTACTGAGTGGTGCTTGCCCGTGTGCTGTTGTGCCCGGGTGGTGGTGCGGCCCGTGGTGCGGTGGTGCCGTGCGGCTCAACTGCGGTGGTGCCGTGTGCTGTTGTGCGGTGCCGGCCGTCGGCCGGGGGCGGTCCGGGTCGCGGCCCGTCCCCGGCCTGCGGTGCGGCTTACGTGCCCGTGAGGTGCTCGGGGCGGACGGGCACGCGGTCGAGGGCCAGCCCGGTCGCCTGCCGGATGGCGGAGACCACGGCGGGCGTGGAGGAGAGGGTCGGCGCCTCGCCGATGCCGCGCAGCCCGTACGGGGCGTGCTCGTCGGCGAGTTCGAGGACGTCGACGGGGATCGTCGGGGTGTCCAGGATGGTGGGGATCAGGTAGTCCGTGAAGGACGGGTTGCGGACCCGGGAGTTCGGGTCCACGACGATCTCCTCCATGACGGCGAGCCCCAGCCCCTGCGTCGATCCGCCCTGGATCTGGCCCACGACGGACAGCGGGTTGAGGGACTTGCCGACGTCCTGCGCGCAGGCCAGTTCGATGACCTTGACCAGCCCGAGGTCGGTGTCGACCTCGACGACGGCGCGGTGCGCGGCGAAGGAGTACTGGACGTGGCCGAAACCCTGCCCGGTCTTCAGGTCGAACGCCTCGGTGGGCCGGTGCCGGAACTCCAGCTCCAGATCGACCGGTTCGTCCCCGAGCACCTCCACCAGATCGCCGACGACCTCGCCGCCGTCGGTGACGACCTTGCCGCCCTCCAGCAGGAGTTCGGCCGAGGCCCAGGCCGGGTGGTACGTGCCGAACTTGGCGCGCCCCCGCTCCAGGACCTTCTCCCGTACCGCCTCGCAGGTGTTCTTGACCGCGCCGCCCGTCATGTACGTCTGGCGGGAGGCGGAGGTGGAACCCGCGGAGCCGACCTGGGTGTCGGCCGGGTGGATGGTGACGTCGGTGACGCCGAGTTCGGTGCGGGCGATCTGCGCGTGGACGGTGACGCCGCCCTGCCCGACCTCCGCCATGGCCGTGTGCACCATGGCGACCGGGCGGCCGTTGACGACCTCCAGGCGTACCCGCGCCGTGGAGTAGTCGTCGAAGCCCTCGGAGAAGCCGACGTTCTTGATGCCGACCGCGTAGCCCACCCCGCGCACGACGCCCTCGCCGTGCGTGGTGTTGGACAGTCCGCCGGGCAGGGCCCGCACGTCGACGTCGATGCCGGTGGTGCCCGGGTCTCCGCCGGCGGGGGCTGTGGACTCCCACTGCTTCTCCGGCGGGAGCGGCATCGCCTTGATGCGGCGCAGGAGTTCGGCGACGGGTGCCGGGGAGTCGACCTCCTGGCCGGTCGGCATGATCGTGCCCTGCGTCATGGCGTTCTTCCGCCGCAGCTCGACCGGGTCCATGTCCAGGGCCTCGGCGAGCTTGTCCATCTGCGACTCGTACGCGAAGCAGGCCTGCACGGCGCCGAAGCCGCGCATCGCGCCGCAGGGCGGGTTGTTGGTGTAGAGCGCGAGCGCCTCGCCCTCGACGTTGTCGATGACGTACGGGCCCGCCGCCAGGGAGGCCGCGTTGCCCACGACGGCCGGGGACGAGGAGGCGTACGCGCCGCCGTCGAGGAGGATGCGGTACGTCATGTACAGGATCTGTCCGTCCTTCGTCGCCCCGTGCTCGTAGGTGAGCTTGGCGGGGTGGCGGTGGACGTGGCCGAAGAAGGACTCGAACCGGTTGTAGACGATCTTGACGGGCTTGCCCGTCGCCATCGCCAGCAGGCACGCGTGCGCCTGCATGGAGAGATCCTCCCGGGCGCCGAAGGCGCCTCCGACGCCCGAGAGGGTCAGTCGCACCTTGTCGGCGGGGAGGCCGAGGACAGGGGCGAGCTGGTCGCGGTCGACGTGCAGCCACTGGGTGGCGATGTAGAGGTCGATGCCGCCGTCCTCGGCCGGCACCGCGAGGCCGGACTCCGGGCCGAGGAACGCCTGGTCCTGCATGCCCACTTCGTAGTCGTGCCGGACGACGACGTCGGCCCGCTCCCTGGCCGCCGCCACGTCACCGCGCACGACCGGCTGGCGGTGCACGATGTTGGGGTGCGGGGAGTGCGGCGCGTGGTGGTCGTCCCGGTCCGGGTGCAGCACCGTCGCACCGGGGCCGATGGCGGTCTCCTCGTCGTGCACCGGCGGGAGTTCGGCGTAGTCGACCACGATCTTCGCGGCGGCGCGGCGCGCGGTCTCGGGGTGGTCGGCGGCGACGATGGCGACGGCCTCGCCGTGGTACCGCACCCGGTCCTTGGCGAGGACGGGCTGGTCGTGGATCTCCAGCCCGTAGTGGGTCACCGCGGGAAGGTCGTCGTACGTCATGACGCTGTACACGCCGGGCGTCTTCACGGCCTCGGAGACGTCGATCGAGCGGATCTCGGCGTGCGCGTGCGGGCTGCGGAGGGTGAACCCCCAGAGCATGTCCTCGTGCCACAGGTCGGACGAGTAGGCGAACTCGCCGGTGACCTTGAGGGTGCCGTCGGGCCGCAGCGTCGACTCGCCGATGCCGCCCTTGGTGCTGCTGCCCTGCGTGATGTCGGTGGGAACGCGGGTCGCTCCGGCCATGGTCAGACCACCTCTCCGGGCTGGACGCTGTCCGCACGGGCCGCGGCGAGCCGTACGGCGTCAAGGATCTTCTCGTAGCCGGTGCAGCGGCAGAGGTTGCCCGAGAGGGCCTCGCGGATGTCGGCGTCGGAGGGCTGCGGGGTGCGTTCGATCAGCTCGTCGGCGGCGACCAGCAGACCGGGGGTGCAGAAGCCGCACTGGACGGCACCGGCGTCGATGAACGCCTGCTGGATCGGGGCGAGTTCGGGCTCGCTGCCGGGTTCCGGCTTCGCCTGCCAGCGCTGCTCGTCGGCCGCCGAGGTGCCGGCGCGGGCCGCCTCCTCGGCCGTCACGCCGCCGTCGCCCGCACCGCAGGCGCCGCTCGCGCAGCCGCCGTGCGCGGCACGCTGCTTGGCGAAGTCGGCCAGGCCCTCGACGGTGACGACCTCGCGGCCCTCGACCTGTCCGGCCGCGACCAGGCAGGCGCACACCGGGTCGCCGTCGAGCCGGACCGTGCAGGAGCCGCACTCGCCCTGCTCGCAGGCGTTCTTGGAGCCGGGAAGGCCCATCCGTTCGCGGAGGACGTAGAGGAGGGACTCGCCCTCCCACACGTCGTCGGCCTCGTGCTGCCGTCCGTTGACGGTGAAGTTCACGCGCACTGTGCGCCCCCTTCGGTGCTGCCCCCGTTGACGTGTCCGCTCGCGCCGCCGGGCCGTCCCCGGTAGCTCTCCCAGGCCCAGCCGAGCGTGCGGCGGGCCATCACCCCGACGGCGTGCCGGCGGTACTTGGCGCTGCCGCGTACGTCGTCGATCGGGCTGGCCGCGCCGGAGCACAGCTCGGCGAACTGCTTGGCGACGGACGGGGTGATCGTCCTGCCGTTGTCCCAGAAACCGCCCTCCTCCAGCGCCGCGTTGAGGAACTCCTCGGCGGCGGTGGGGCGGAACGGGGTCGGCCCGGCCGAGCCGACGCCCGCGCGCACGGTGCGGCTGGACGGGTGCAGCGCGATGCCGAAGGCGCACACGGCGATGACCATGGCGTTCCGGGTACCGATCTTGGAGAACTGCTGCGGCCCGTCCGCCTTGCGGATGTG
This sequence comes from Streptomyces sp. HNM0574, assembly GCF_012726235.1. GTDB lineage: Bacteria > Actinomycetota > Actinomycetes > Streptomycetales > Streptomycetaceae > Streptomyces. The sequence continues at coordinate 321,284 of NZ_JAASAH010000001.1, read as the reverse complement.
CACGGCGCGGATCAGCTCGTCGTCGGCGAGCGCGTTCCGCTTCACGCCGGTGTAGAACTCCTCCACGGGGATCATGCGGGTGCCGCGCACCGACACCGCCTCCACCTCGCTTCCGGCGGAGAGCAGCGCGGGGTGCGAGTCACCGGCGGGCGAGGCGGCGCCGAGGTTCCCGCCGACGCTGCCGCGGTTCCGGATCTGCGGCGATCCGACGGTGTGACCGGCGAGGGCGAGTCCGGGCAGTTCGGCACGGAGATTCTCGATGATCTTCGTGTAGGGGACAGAGGCACCGAGGCGTACCGTCTGCTCACCGGTCTCCCACTCGCGCAGCTCGGCCACGCGGTTGAGGTCCAGCAGGTACTCGGGACGCCGGTGGTCGAAGTTGATCTCGACCATGACGTCGGTGCCGCCCGCGATGGGAACAGCCGTGGGGTGCTCGGCCTTCGCGGCGAGCGCCTCCTCCCAGCTGGCGGGGCGCAGGAACTCCATGGTGTCTTCTCGATTCGCCTGAGTCGCTCAAGTCACGCCGTTCGCAGGGACGTTGGGAGAGAGGCCCACAGGGGACGTGACGACGTTGCGTGGGTAGTACGAGGGGCTGTGCTGCCTCAGTACACCGATGCCGGGGCGTCGCGGTGCAGTCACCGAAACCATGAAGCGTTTGGCTGGTCGGCGGCATGGTCTTGTAGATTCGAACGAAAGACGGACGGTGGAGACCTCGCGGCTTCCGACCTGCGCGCCCGCAGGGCCTTCCCCCTTCCGCTCCGCGGCACACAACCCCGCTGCGTACGCGGAGAACGACCGCAGACAGCGACCGGTCACCCCCGGTCGGTGACACGCCACGCATCACGAAACGCACGGACACACACGGACACGACCGACACCACCCAGTCACCACCCCATCCCCACCGGCCGGCGAGGCCGGAAACCACAACCACCCTCAGGCCACGCGTGGCCCACGAGTACGAAGAACGGCGGGCGAGACGACATGCGGCTGCGAGCACTCCTGGAGACGGATTCGCTCGGGATGCGACTCCTCGGCGGCGGCGACGAGCTCGACCGCACCGTCCGGGGCGTCATGACCACCGACCTCCGCGACCCCAGCCGGTACCTCTCCGGCGGCGAACTGGTCCTCACCGGTCTGGCCTGGCGCCGCTCGCCGGAGGAGTCCGAGGACTTCGTCCGCATCCTCGCCGCCGCCGGCGTCGCGGGCCTCGCGGCGGGCGAGGCCGAGATGGGCCCGGTGCCCGAGGACCTGGTGATCGCCTGCGCCAAGCACCGGCTCCCGGTCTTCTCGGTGAGCGAGGACGTCGCCTTCGCCACCATCACCGAGCACGTCGTACGCCAGGTCTCCACCGAACGCGCGGGCGACCTCGCCGCCGTCGTCGACCGGCACCGGCGGCTGATGTCGTCCGGCCCCTCGGGCGGCGGCCCCGACGTCGTCCTCGACCTGCTCGGCTCCGACCTGGACCTGCGCGCCTGGGTCCTCTCCCCCACCGGCCGCCCCGTCGCCGGGGCGGGCGGCCTGCCCGGCGGCACGGGCGGCCCCGGCGAGGACCCGGCCGCCACGCTGGCGCCCGCCACCGCGGCCCGGCTCGCGGGCGAACACCTCGCCGCGGCCCGCACCGGCCGCCCCGGACCGCACCGCGTGACGCTCGGCGACGCCACCTACTCGCTCTTCCCCATCCGCGCCGGCGGCCGCCACGACCTGCGCGAGACGGTGCTGTCCGACTGGATGCTCGCCGTCGAGGCCGACGCGGGCGACTGGCCCGAGGAGCGGCTCGACCTGCTCCAGGGCGTCACCCAGCTCATCGCCGTCGAACGCGACCGGCGGGACGCGGCCCGCACCGTGCGCCGCCGGCTCGCCCAGGAGGTCCTGGAGCTCCTCCAGGCCGGCGCCCAGCCCCCGGAGATCGCGGCCCGGCTCCGCGTCGCCGCTCCCGTGCTGCTGCCCGGACTGGGCACGGCGCCGCAGTGGCAGGTGGTCGTCGCCCGCGTCGACTGGTCGGACAGCGAGATCGAGGGCGGCCCCGTCGCCCAGTCGCTGCTGGAGGAGACCCTGCTCGACGCCCGCACCTCGGCCCCCGACGTCACGGGCACGGACGACTCCGACCGGATCGCCGTCGCGCACACCGGCGACGAGGCCGTCGCCCTCGTCCCCTTCCCCTCCGTCCCCGCCGACGACCGGGACGGGGCGGAGACACCGGCCGGGCTGGAGGCCGACGCGCTGCTGTCCACCGTCCGCGAGCCGATGGAGCAGGGCCTCGGCGAGGACGGGCGGCTCACGCTCGGCGTCAGCGCCGCCGTGCACTCGGCCGAGGGGCTCCGCGGCGCCCTGGAGGAGGCCCGGCACGCGCGCCGGGTCGCCGCCGCACGCCCCGGCCGGGTCTGCGCCGCCGGACACGAGGAACTCGCCTCGCACGTCCTGCTGCTGCCCTTCGTCCCCGACGACGTACGCCGCGCCTTCACCGCACGGCTGCTCGCCCCGCTGCACGACTACGACCGCCGCCACCGCGCCGAACTCGTCCCCACCCTCGACGCGTTCCTCGCCGCCGACGGCTCCTGGACCCGCTGCGCCTCACGCCTCCACCTGCACGTCAACACCCTCCGCTACCGCATCGGCCGCATCGAACAGCTCACCGGCCGCGACCTCTCCCGCCTGGAGGACAAACTCGACTTCTTCCTGGCACTGCGGATGAGCTGAGCGGCGCGGCGGGGAACCGAAAGCGCGGTGCCGGGGCCGCGCGACTGACGCCCCCGCCTCAGGTCAGAAGGTGCCAGGCCGCGGCGGCGGCGAAGAGGACGGTGAGGGCGGTGAGCACGATCATCGCCACGACCGTTGCGCGGCCCTCACCGGGTATACGGTCCTTGCCGTCGCCGTCCATGCCGCCGCCCCCTCCCACACCCTGTGTCCTCCCCCCAGCGTGGCCGACCATGCCGGGGGGCGTACAGGGCGCGCGGATCGCCGGACGGGGGCGCACGAGCCGCTGACCGTGGGGATTCGCTCACCGGGGCGTGGACATCGCCTCCGTCGTGCCCTTCCGCGCCGCCTCCACGAGTGACGCCGTGAAGGGGTGGGCCGGCGTCTCCAACACCTGTGCCGCCGGGCCCTGTTCGACGATCACGCCCCCGTCGAGGACGGCGACGTGGTGCGCGAGCGCCGCCGTGGGCAGGTCGTGCGTGATGAGGACGAGCGCCGGCCCGCCGGGAGCGTCCAGCAGGCCGGTGAGCACGTCCAGGACGGCGCGGCGGGTGAGCATGTCGAGGCCCGAGGTGATCTCGTCGCAGACCAGTACGCCGGGGCGGGCCAGCAACGCGCGGGCGAGCGCGGCCCGTTGCAGCTCGCCGCCGGAGAGCCGCCCGGGCCGCCGCTCCGCGAGCTCCGCGTCCAGCCCGACGCGGGCGAGCCCGGCGCGCGCCTCCTCCAGCGCCGTCGCGGGCGCCGCGCCGCGCAGCCGGACGGCGGTCCTGGCGACCTGCCACAGCACCGGCCGGTGCTCGTCGAAGGAGGCGGCCGCGTCCTGGAACACGTACTGCACGGCGGCGAGTTGCCCGGCGTCGCGGGCGCGCACGCTGTGCGGCAGCGGCACGCCGCCGGCCGGTACGGCCTCGCCGTCCCAGTCCCGGTGCAGCCCCGCGAGGCAGCGGCCGAGCGTCGTCTTGCCGCTCCCGGAGCGCCCCACCACGGCGAGGCACTCCCCCGCCGAGACGGTCAGCCGCGCGTCCCGCAGCGCGTGGACGGTGCCCCGCTCGCGGTCCCGGTACCGGGCCTCGCGGATGTGCGCCCGGAGCGCGGGCGCGGGGGCGTCCGGCCCGCTCCCGGGAGCGGCGGCGCGGGCGCTGTAGGCGTCCGTGCCCGCGCAGGCGAACAGTTCGCGGGTCCAGGGGTGCCGGGGCGCGGTGCGTACCCGGGCGGCCGGGCCCCGTTCGACGACGCGGCCCTCGCGCAGGACCACCACCTCGTCGGCCAGCTCACGGACCACGTCCAGATCGTGGCTGAGCAGCAGGACGGCGATGCCCCGGCGGGCGAGCCGCGCGAGTTCGGCGACGACGCGCTGCTTGGTCAGCGCGTCCTGCCCCGTCGTCGGCTCGTCGGCGACGACGGTGCGCGTGCCCCGCAGCAGGGCCTGCGCGAGCACCACCCGCTGCTGCTGACCGCCGGACAACTGGTGCGGATAGCGGCCCAACAGCCGTTCCCCGTCGGCCAGTTGTGCCGCCTCCAGCGCGCGCAGCACCCGTTCCCCGGCCTCGGCGCGGCGCTCCCGGCGCGGCAGTCTGAGGGCGCGCACCTGCCGCGCGGCGATGTCGTGGAGCAGCGCCCCCGCGCGGCGCGCCGGGTTGAGCGCGGCGCCCGGGTGCTGCGGCACGTAGCCGACGCCGCCGGCGTCCGCCCGTACCTCGCCCGTGACGCGGGCGCCGGCCGGGTACTCGCCGAGCAGGGACAGGCCGGTGGTGGTCTTGCCGCTGCCGGAGGCGCCGATCAGCGCCGTCACGGTGCCGGGGCGCAGCCGCAGGGACACGTCGTCGACGAGGAGGTGCCCCTCCTCGGTCTCGACGCTCAGCCCCCGGATCTCGGCCGCGACCGGCTCCGCACCGCCGTGCGGGGCTCCGGGTTCCTCGTGCGGGGTGCTGCTCATGAGCGGTTCCCTTTCCTCCCGCCCGGTTCCGCGGGCGGTCCGGTGCGCTGCTTCGTGTGCTGTTCCGTGCGTGTGGTGTGCCGGCTCCCGCGCTGGAGTGCGGCGTCGAAGAGGAGGTTCGTCCCCATGGACAGGAGGACGATCAGCAGCGCCGGTACGACGACGGCCCAGGGCTGGACGAACAGGCCGGTGCGGTTGCGGTCGACCATCACCGCCCAGTCCGCCGCGTCCGGTGCGACGCCCACGCCCAGGAAGGCGGCCGTGGCGACGAGATAGAGCACGCCCGTCATGCGCACCCCGGCGTCGGCCGCGAGGGTGCGCAGCGCCGAGCGGCCCACGTACCCCATGGCGATGCGCCGGCGGCTCTCGCCCTGCATCCGCAGTGCCTCGACCGCCGGTCTGGCCGCGATCTCCGCGGCGGTGGACCGTACGATCCGGGCCGCGTCGGGCACGTTGACGACGGCCACCAGGACGGCGAGTCCGACGGGCCCCGGCGCGAAGACCGTCGCGACGAGCAGCACGGCCAGCAGGGACGGCACCGCGAGCAGCACGTCCAGCGGCCGCATCAGCAGCTCCTCCGGCCAGGTCCTGCGGGTGAGGGCCGCGGCGAAGCCGACGGGCAGGGCGACGGCGTAGGCGAGGACGGTGGCCGCGAGGGCGACGAGGACGACGGACCTGCCGCCCAGCAGCACCTGCCGCCACACGTCCCGGCCGACGAAGTCGGTGCCGAACCACTGCGCGGCCCAGCCGTCCGACGGGCCGCCGAGGGTGAACGAGGCGCCGCGCGCCGCCGGTTCACCCGCGAGGAGCGGCCCGAGCAGGGCGAGCACGAACGGCAGCGCGAGGAGCAGCGCCCCCGTCACGAACCGGGCCCGGGTCCCGGGCTGTGCTGCCCCGCTCATGCGACCGCCCCCGCGCGGGGTGCGAGCCGGTGGGCGACGAGGTCGGCCGCGATGTTGAGGACGACCGTGACCGTCCCGAAGAGGACGGCCAGCCCCTGCACGACGGGAACGTCCCGCGCGGACACCGCGTCCAGCATCACCGTGCCGAGCCCCGGGATGACGAACAGTGCCTCCACGACGACCACTCCCCCGAGCAACCAGTCCACGGTCCGGGCGAGTTGCTGGGTGGCGGGCGCGAGCGCGTTGGGCAGGGCGTGCGTGCAGCGGACGCGCGCCTCGGAGAGCCCGTAGCGCCGCGCCTGGGCGACGTAGGGCGAGCCGAGCGCCTCGATCATCCCGGCGCGCACCAGCCGGCTGATGGAGCACACCGGGCGGGCCAGCAGCACCAGCACCGGCAGGACCAGCACCGCGGGGTGGGCGAGCAGCGCGCCGTCGAAGCCGACGGCGGTCGGCGGCAGCCAGTCCAGGCGCAGCGCGAAGAGCACCACCAGCAGCACGCCCAGCGCGAACTCCGGTACCGCGTACACGCCGAGGGTGACCCCGCTGATCAGCCGGTCCAGGCGCCCGCCCTCGCGGCGGGCCGCCAGGACGCCCAGTCCGACGCCGACGGGCACGAGCAGCGCGACGGTGAGGCAGGCCAGCGTCAGCGTGGGGCCGAAGCTCGCCGCCAGATAGGCGCTGACCGGCCTGCCGGTGGCGAGCGACTGCCCGAAGTCGCCGTGCGGCAGGCCCAGCGCCCAGTCCGCCAGGCGCTCGTACGCGGGACGGTCCAGGTGCATCGACTCCCGGATGGCGGCGATCCGGGCCGGGTCGGGCTGGTCCCCGGCGAGCGCGACGGCCGCGTCGCCGGGGAGCGCCTCGGTGAGCGCGAACACGAGCAGGACGACGGCCACGATCTGGCCCGCGCCGAGCAGCAGCCGCCGGGCGAGCCAGGAGCGCAGTCCGGTGGCGGCACTCACGCCAGCCACACCTTGTCGAAGCGTGCCCAGTCCAGGGTGTTGGCCGGTGCCTCGTTCTCGACTCCCCCGACGTTCCCGGCCGTTCCGACGATCCAGTCGGCGAAGCCCCACACCAGGAATCCGCCCTCCGCGTGCAGGCGGCGCTGCATCCGCTCGTACAGTGCGGTGCGTTCGTCCTCGTCGGCGGTGGACTGGGCCCTGCGGTACAGCTCGTCGAAGTCCTTGTGCTCCCAGTGGGTCGCGTTGGTGGTGGAGCCGGTGAGCAGCCGCTGGCTGAGGTGCACGTCGATGGGCATGGCGCCGGAGCGGTAGCTGCACAGGGTGCCGGAGTCGAGGATGTCGCTCCAGTAGCTGTCGGGGTTCCTGGTGCGCAGTTCGACGGTGACGCCGGCCTTCTTCGCCTGGTCGCGGAAGATGCCCGCCGCCTCGGTGAAGCCGGCGGCGACGTCGGAGGTGTCGAGGGTGACCTTCAGGTTCCCGGCGCCCGCCTCCTTCAGCAGCGCGCGGGCCCGCTCCAGGTCCTGTTCGCGCTGCGGGATTCCGGACGCGTAGTACTGGTACCCCTTGCCGAAGAGGTCGTTGCCGGCCTCTCCCGCGCCGGACAGTGCACCCTTGACGAGTTCCTCCCGGTCGGCGATGAGGAAGAACGCCTCACGGACCCGCTTGTCGTCGAACGGCGGCCGGTCGGTCTTCATCGCGAACGCCTGCATGTCGCTGTTCTTCAGCCGCACGATCCGGACCTGGCCGCTGTTCTCGTGCGCCCGCGCGGTGGTCGGCGTCAGCTCGTGCGCGTACTCGACCTGGCCGCCCAGCAGCGCGTTGATCCGGGCCGATTCCTCGTTCGCGGTGACGAACTCCAGCTCGTCCAGGTGCGGGGCGCCGTCCCAGTAGTCGTCGAACCGCCTGAGCAGCGTCGACCTGCCGGGGCTTGTGGAGACGAAGCGGAACGGGCCGGAGCCGACGGGCTTCTCGAAGCTGTCCGCGTCCTCGGGCACGATGTACGCACCGAACGCGGCCATCACGTTGGGGAATCCGGCCGTGGGCCGCTTCAGCCGGAACTCGACGGTGCGCCTGCCGACGGCGCGGCTCGCGTCCAGGTCGACGGGTTCCAGGTCGGCCTTCGAGCGGAACGCCTTCTCCGGGTCGGAGATGCGGCGGTAGCTGTAGAGCACGTCCTGGGCGGTGACCGGGTCCCCGTTGTGGAAGGTGGCGTCGCGCAGGGTGACCGTCCAGCGGTCCAGTGCCTTGTTCGGCTCCCAGCGTGCGGCGAGCCGGGGCCTGGCCACCAAGTCGGCGTCGTAGTCGGCGAGTTTGTCGAAGAGCGCCTTGGAGCGCGCCGCGTCGCCGAACAGGTTGGCCAGGTGCGGGTCCAGCGTCTCGTTGGCTCCGTCCCCCGCGAAGGAGGCCCGCAGCCTGCCGCCGCGGCGCGGTTCGCCCGCGCCGCCCGCGCCGCCGCCGGCCCCTCCCCCGCCGCAGCCGGAGAGGGCGAGGGCGCCGAGCGCGGCGGCACCTCCGGTCGCGGCGAGGAAGCCGCGGCGCCGCAGCCCGGGGTACGGGGCGGGCGTGCCGCCGTCCCCGGTCCCGGGGTTTTCGGCGCTCTGTCCGGACGACGGACGCTGACGCATCATGCATCTCCTCGCTGTGCGAAATGGTGGTGGGTGAGGGCTCGTCGGCCCCTTGGGCGGGACTCAGGCGGTGCGGCGGGCGACGAGGTGGAGGCGGTCCGCGTCGGCCGCGGTGCCGGGTGCGTCGCCCTCGCGCCACGGGGTGCCGGTGCGCGGTCCGGGGCCGTCGTGCAGCTCCAGGACGTCGAACCCGTGGGCGACGAGGTGGTGGCGCAGTTCCTGCGGGAACAACAGCCGCCAGGCGGACCGCTGTTCACGGCGCGGCGATCCGTCGTCGGCGGTCCACACCCGCCTGCGGCGCAGCAGCTGCGCCGTGCGGTCGACGCGGAGGGTCGTCACCGAGCGGTACGCGGTGCCCTGCCAGGTGAACCGGTCGGTCCGCGGCGCGTCGAGCAGGTCGGTCCGCCCGAGGAAGTAGGCGCCGTTGCGCATCTCCGCGACGAGCAGCCCGCCGGGGCGGAGCGCCCGCGCGCAGGAGCGGAACAGGCCGTCCAGTTCCTCGTTGGTGTGGCAGTAGAGCAGCGAACTGTCCATGCACACCACGGAGTCGAAGGCCCCCGCGCCCAGGTCGAAGCCGCGCAGGTCGGCGCGGACGTACCGGGGGCCGGGATGGTGCTCGCGCGCGTGGGCGAGCATCGCTTCCGACAGGTCGGCGCCGGTCACCTCACGTCCCGCGCCGTGCAGGTACGCGGCGTCCCGGCCGGTGCCGCAGCCCAGGTCCAGCAGGTCCGGGCCGGCGCCGTGCCGGCGCAGGCAGTCCTCGGCCCAGCGTGCGGCGAGCCGTTCGGGTGCGGGGAACCGGGCCTCGTAGAGCGCCGGATGGTCGGTGAGCAGGTTCTGTCCGCTGTCGTGTCCGGTCACCGTCCGCTCCCCTCGCCGCTGTGCGCCTTCGCACCGTGGGGGCCGGCATCGTCCTTGCAGGCAGGGCGAGTTGAGCCGCTGTCCGTGCCCGCGCGTGGCAGCGCGTCCCGGCGGCGGAGCCAGGCGACGGACGCGGCGGAGAGCAGGCCCGCGCACAGGCAGCCGGCCCAGGGCAGCCAGGCGGCGCCGTGCGCGGCGCCCGCGTCCATCGCCCAGCCGACGAGGGTGTTGCCCAGCGCCGCGGCGATCCCGGAGACGACGTAGAAGACCCCGAAGTAGGTCCCCGTCAGCTCCTTGCGTCCGAAGCCCGGTATGAGCTCCATGACGAACGGCTGGGCCACCATGTGTCCCGCGTACAGCAGCAGCGCACCGGCCAGTACCGGCAGCAGCGCGAGCGCGGCCGCACCGGCGCCCGCCCCCTCGTCCGCGCCCCCGCCGAGCACCACCACGAGCGGGGGTACGAACGCGAGCCCCATCAGGGCGAGTCCGGTGCTGATCCACCGGCCTCTGCTGCCGCGCGCCTTGAGGCCGCGGGTGATGCGCATCTGGAGGCCGAGGTTGGCGAGGGTGCCGGTCAGGAAGACGAAGCCGGCGGCTCCGGCCCAGCCCGTCGCGGTCCGCGCGGCGTCCGGCAGCAGCAGGTACAGCTGGTTCTCCATGGTGAACATGCCGACCATGGCGAGCGCGAAGGCCAGGAAGCGGCGGTTGCCGACGACTTCGCGCCAGTCCGCCATCACGCTGTTCGGCGAGGGCGGCACCGTACGCGCCGGCAGGACGACCGCCTGGACGACGGTGAGCACGGCGAAGATGCCCGCCGCGGTCAGCGCACTGGCCCGGAAGTCCACGAACAGCAGGGCGCTGCCCAGCAGCGGCCCGACGAGCGCGCCCGTGGTGGCGAAGATGTTGAACAGCGCGAAGGCTTCCGCCTTCCGCTCCCCCGCCTCCTGCGTGAGATACGCCCGCACCGCCGGGTTGAACAGTGCCCCGGCGAGCCCGCTGAGCACGGAGGCGGCGAGCAGCACCGGCAGCCCGTCGCCCAGCGCGAAGGAGGCGAAGCCGACGGTCCGCAGCGCGCATCCGGCGATGATGACGCGCCGCGCGCCGAGCCGGTCGGCCGCGGAGCCGCCGAGGATGAACAGGCCCTGCTGGCTGAGGTTCCGGACGCCGAGGACGATGCCGACGACGGCGGCGGACATGCCCAGGTCCTCGCCCAGGTGCGTCGCCAGGTAGGGGATCAGCAGGTAGAAGCCGATGTTGACGCCGAGCTGGTTGACGAGCAGCAGCCGGACGGCGAACGGGAACCGGCGTATCTCATGCCAGGTCTGCACTGCCGCCCCCTCTCCGCCCCGGCTGCCCGGGCACGGTCTCCGGCCCGACGGGGCGCACGCCGAGTCCCGCGCGCTCCGAGGCGCGGACGGTGCCGTCCTCGCCGCCGATGCCGGACCACGGGTCGTCGGCCAGCAGCAGGTGCCCGTCCAGGTCGGCCCAGCGGGCGCGGTCGGCGAGGTGGACGGCGGGGGCGATGCCGAGGCTGCTGGCGGTGAAGCAGCCGAGCATCAGCTCGGTGCCGGTGCCGGCGACCAGTTCGGCGATGCGGAGCGCGGCGTGCACGCCGCCGCACTCGGCGAGCTTGACGTTGACGCCCTGGACGCGGCCCGCGAGGCGCCGCACGTCCTCCAGGGTCGCCGCGTCCTCGTCCGCGACGACCGGGACGGGGGCGTGCTCGGCGAGGCGCGCGAGGGCCTCCGGATCGCCCGGCGGGAGGGGCTGTTCGACGGCCTCGACGCCGAGTTCGGCGTACCGGGGCAGCAGCGAGGCGGCCCGGGACGCGCTCCACGCGCCGTTCGGGTCGAGCAACAGCCGGGCGTGCGGGGCGTGTTCGCGTACGGCGCGGACACGGGCGAGGTCGTCCTCCGGGTCGGCCGCGCCCGCCTTGATCTTGAGCACCCGGAAGCCGCTCTCCGCGAGGCAGTGCGCCTGGACGGCGGCGCGTTCGGGCGTGGTGATGCCGATGGTGCGGGCCGTGGCCACGGCGGGCGCGGTGACGGCGCCGAGCAGCCGGTGCACGGGGGCGCCCGCGCGCTTGCCGGTGAGGTCCAGCAGCGCGGACTCCACGGCGGCGGTCACCGCGGGCGGCGCCTCGGGGTTCCGCCCGCCGAGGACGGGCTGTCCCTCGCGGAGTGCCGCGAGGGCGCTCTCCGCGTCGGGATGGCGGGCCAGTTCGGCGCCGGCGGCGGTGAGCATCCGGGCGAGCGTGTCGGTGTCCAGCCGCAGGTACCGGCTGGAGACGGCCTCACCGTGACCGCGCAGCCCGCCCTGTTCGACGGTGAGCCGGACGGCGTCGCGGGAGGACATGGTGGAACGGGATATGCGCAGTGGCTCAGCCAGTTGCAGGGGCGTGGTGCGGACGGCGGACTTGAGCACGACCTTCAGCGGCCGGCGCGGCGGTGCCGCGCCGTGCGCTGCGGTGCGCCCGGTCGCCCTGGGGGCGGCGGTCACGGGGTGCCCTCCTCGGGGGAGTCGACGGGAGACGGGACGGTGGACGGCGCGGCGTCCGGGTGCGCGGACGGTCCGGGACAGTGGCCCGGATTCCCCGGCTCCGCGGCCGGGGCGACGGTGCGGGGGTCGACGACGGAGGTGCAGCGCGTCCAGCCGGTGGCCTCCGCCGCGTGCGGGTGCGGGATCTCCACGGGGCGGCTCGCCGCGGTGGCGGGGTCGATGCCGTGCGCCGTGGTGAAGTCGTCGTCGTAGACGGTGCCGAGGTAGCGGTGCAGGCCGTCCGGGAAGACGGCCGCGACGACGGCGCCGGGGTCGAGCCGTGCCGCCCAGGCGGCGACGAGCGCGGTGGCGCCGGTGCTCCAGCCGCCGCTGACGAAGCTGCCGCGGGCCAGCCTCCGGCAGGCGTCGGTGGCCTCGGCGGGCCCCACCCAGTGCACCTCGTCGAAGGCCTCGTAGGCGACGTTCCGCGGGTGGATGCTGCTGCCGAGGCCGCGCATCAGCCGGGGCCTGGCGGGCTGTCCGAAGATGGTCGAGCCGGTGGCGTCCACCCCGATCAGCCGCAGGTGCGGCCAGTGGCGGCGCAGCGGTGCGCTGATGCCCGCGCTGTGCCCGCCGGTGCCGACGCTGCACACCAGGACGTCCAGCCGGTCGAGTCCGGCGGCGAGTTCCGCGGCGAGGGAGGCGTAACCGGCGGCGTTGTCCGGGTTGTTGTACTGGTCCGGCCAGTAGGCGCCGGGGTGCCGCTCGCGCACCTGCCGCAGCCGGGCGAGCCGCGCCGCCTGCCAGCCGCCGTGCGCGGCGGGCCGGTCGACGAGCTCCAGCTCGGCCCCGTAGGCGCGCAGCAACCGCCGCATGGACGGCTCCAGTTCGGTGTCGCAGACGAGGACGACGGGGTGGCCGAGCGCCTGGCCGGCGAAGGCCAGGCCGATGCCGAGCGTGCCGGAGGTGGACTCCACGACAGTGGCGCCCGGGCGCAGTTCGCCGCGTTCCCTGGCGCCGAGCAGCATGGAGACGGCGGCGCGGGCCTTCATCCCGCCCGCGCCGAGCCCCTCCAGCTTCGCCCAGAACCCGGGCTGCGGCACGGGCAGATCGCTGCTGATGCGGGCCAGCGGCGTACGTCCGACGAGCGAGAGCAGCCCGGGGTCGGCGACGGCCGGTCTCCCGGCGGACGGCCCGGACGGGGCGGGGGCGCCGGCGGTGAGGGCAGTGGTCACGCCGCGCCCCCGTAGCGGTGGAGGACGCCGGGGCCGCCGTCGAGCCAGAAGAACGGGTACGGCTCGGCGCACACCCCGGTGACGCCCGCGCCCATCATCCTGGGGAGCACGGCGCTGCCGGTCTGCGCGAACATCACCAGCGGCTTGCCGTGCCGCAGCGCGTGCTCGCGCAGTGGCTCGAAAGTGCCGTTCCCGAGCGTCATCCCGGAGGCGAGGACGGCGTCGCAGCCCTCCAGCTCGCTGAGCGAGTCGGTCCGTACCAGGTCGCCCCATTCGGTGGTGCCGCCCTTGAAGTCGCAGGGAACGTACGCCAGCCCGTACGAACGCAGGCACTCCAGCAGCGAGTTGACCACCCCGACGACGAGGACTCGGCCACCGCTGTCCGTCTGCCCGGCGACGAGGTCCACCACGGCGCGGGCGCGCGCCCGGGAGCGGGAGAGCGAGGTGCCGGCGGGCAGCGGACAGGGCTGCGCCCCGTTCCCCGGGGTGTGCGGCAGGACGTGCATCAGGTAGGCGTCCAGCGCGGCGACGCGGACGGTGCGCAGCGGGTGCCGCAGCAGCCGCGCGACGTCGGTGTTCACACAGTCGTCGACGGCGTGCGCGGGCAGTTCCCCGGGCTCGGCGGCGCAGGAGCCGACGGCGGCGCCGAGGCGCAGGCTGAGCACCTCGTTCCGGTACCCGGTGCCGCGCCCCTCGTGCCGCACGGCCTGCCGTGTGGTGAACGCGGTGGTGACGCGCTGCGTACCGGGCGCGGGCCCGAACTCGCCGTGCTCCACGGCCCGTACGAGCTCCGCGTACCCGGACGCGTGGCCCGGTCCGGCCGCGGCGGGCGCCCCGGTGACGGTGCCGGTCATCGGGCGGCCACCTTCGGGCGCACGGGGGCGAGCAGTTCGGCCACGCGGTCCCGCGCGCTGTCCGGTCCGGAGGCGCCCGCCATCACGTGCCCGAGATAGCCGTTGTTGCTCCCGGTGTTCCGCACCCGCGCCCCGGGATCGGCCAGTTGGAGCTCCAGCAGCCCGGCGGCCTCCGTCAGCTTCTCCGTCCCCTCGAAGCCCTCCAGCACGCCCTCGTCCTGCGGTACGAGGAAGCCGATCGCGGCACTGTCCAGCCCGGTGGAGCGGCGCTCCAGGTCGGGCGTGCCGCCCAGGGCGAGGTCGACGCAGGCGGCGGCGAGGTCGATCCCGGTGACGTGCCGCACGAGTTCGGTGATCCGGTTGCCCGCGGGGCGGGGGTTGACCTCGACGACGCGCGGCCCGGCGGCGGTGAGCTTGATCTCGGTGTGCGCGACGACCTGGTCGAGCCCGAGCGCGTCCAGCGCGGCGACGGCCGTCTCCACGGCGCCCCGCGCCGCCTCCCGGCCGAGCCCGGCGGGGAACATGTGCCCCGTCTCGACGAATGCGGGGGCCCCGCCGACGCTCTTGTCCGTCACGCCGACCACATGGTGCGTGCCCCCGTACGAGACGGTCTCGACGCTCACCTCGGGCCCGTCCAGCAGCTCTTCGAGCAGCACGGCGGGCGAGCGGAGCTGCCCGCGCGCGTTCACGGGGAACGCGGCGAGCGCGTGGTGCGCGGCGGCCAGCTGCTCCTCGTCGTCGACCCGGCGGACGTACATACCGGCGCACAGGTCGACGGGTTTGAGCACCAGCGGGTAGCCGATCTCGCGCGCGGCGACGGTGGCCGCCGCCCAGTCCTCGCACACGGCGAACCGGGGCCCGGGCACGCCGGCCGCGCGCAGGGTCCTGCGGGTGGCGTCCTTGCGGCAGGCACGTCCGACCGCCTCGGCCGAGGCCCCGGGCAGCCCGAGGTGACCGGCGAGGCGGGCGACGGCGGGGAGGTAGTAGTCGCAGGAGGTGAGCACCCCGTCGAAGCCGAACACCTCGTGCAGCCGGGCCACATGGGGCAGCAGCGTGGGGGTGTCGTTGGTGTCGGCGGTGACGATGTGCCGCGCGCCGAGCAGCGGGTGCGCGGTGCCCTCGGGCGCCGAGCGCAGGTAGTGGTGCACGTCGCGGGTCAGGAACGTGAATTGGTGTCCGCTCTCCCGGATCGCGCGCGGCAGCAGCCGGCTCATCGCCCCGACCCAGCTCTCGACCATCAGCAGATGTCCCACAGTTCTCCTTCGCCACGATTCGCTGCGATGCGCTGCGCTCTCGCCGGGCGCTCCGGCCGGCGCCGGCAGCACGGTCCGGGCATGCGGGAGCGGCTCCGGCCCCGCGGCCCGTGTTGACTGAGAACATACGCTATCGATAATCATTTTCATTGTCATGCCCGGCTACGTCACACCTCCGATTGCGAGACCCGTGCGCCTTCGACCCCCGCACCGCCCAACCGCCGCCCTGTGCGCGCTCCTTGCCACCGCCGGGACGCTCACCGGCGCGGCCCCCGCCCCCACGACGGATTCCGGCCACGGAGTCCGCTCCCCCTCCATCCCTCCGCTCCACTTCGGGCAGTGCCCCGATTCCGTCCCCGAGCCGGAGGACGGGTCGCGCGTGGAGTGCGGCACCGTCCGCGTCCCGCTGGACTCCGCCCGCCCGGACGGACCGCGGCTCCGCATAGCCGTCTCCCGGGTCCCCGCCACCGGGACACGGGAGCAGCGCCGGGGCGTCCTGCTCGTCAACCCCGGCGGACCCGGCGGCTCGGGACTGCCGTACGCGGTGACCAAGCGCGAGAAGCTGCCCGAGGACGTGCGGCGGGCCTACGACGTGATCGGCTTCGACCCGCGCGGCACCGGCCGCAGCGCCCCCGCCGACTGCGGCGCCATGGGCGGCCTGTTCGACGCCCCGGGGCCCGACCCGCTGCCCCGCACACCCGCCGGGGAACGCGCCTGGTCGGACGCCCAGCGCCGGATGGCCGAGGACTGCGCCGAGGGCCTGGGCCCCGCCCTGCCGCACCTGTCGACGACGGAGACGGCACACGACATGGACGCCGTACGCGCCGCCCTCGGCGAGCGGCGGATCAGCTATCTCGGCGTCAGCTACGGCACCTACCTGGGGGCCGCGTACGCCGCCGCCTTCCCCCGGCGGATCGACCGGATGGTGCTCGACAGCGTCGTCGGGCCGTGGGACTGGCACGACTTCGACGTCCGGCAGGCCCGCGCCATGCTCCGCCAGCGCGCGACCCTCTTCGACTGGCTCGCCGCACGCGACGGCCACTACCGGCTGGGCGGCACGCCGTCCCGCGTCCGCGCCTCGTACGCGCGGGTGCGCGCGGAGTTGAAGCGGAACCCCGTGCGGGGCTTCGGGGCCGCCGAGTTCGACCGGGCCGTCTACGACGCGCTGGGCCGGACGGAGCGCTGGCAGCGGCTGGGCGAGGGGATGCGCGACCACCTGCGCGAGGGCAGCGTGTCCGGACTGGGACCGGAATCCCCCGAGGACGCCTTCGACAGCCCCGCGTCGCGCACCTTCCAGGCCGCCAACCGCGCGGTGAAGTGCGCCGACGACCCGGGCCCCACCCCGGACGGGACGGTGCGCGACCTCCGCTCACTCCGGGCCCGCGACCCCCTGCCCGTACTGACCGGACTGGAGGCGGCCACCTGTGCCCACTGGCCGCACCACCCGCCGCACCGCACCCCGTTGGGCAGCGAGGGCGGCGCCGGCGTGCCGCCCGTCCTGCTCGTCGCCTCCGAGCACGACCCCGTCACCCCGGTCGACGGCGCACGGCGGATGCGCGCGCTGCTGCCCGGCTCCCGCCTGGTGACGCTCCACGAGGACTACTCGCACGGCGTGTTCGCCAGCCGGGGCAACGACTGTGTGGACGGCACCGTCTCCGCGTACCTGACCGAGGGCCGGCGCCCCGCGCGCGACGTGCACTGCACCGGCCCCGGCCTGCCCTGACGCGCCGGAACGGCGGACCGCGGGGGCGCGACGAAGGGCTCCCGCAGTCCGCAACGGTCGCACCGGTGACAACACTTGGCAGCGAGAGCCATCCGGTAAAACTTTGTGAACTGATTCACACCCACCTCTTGGCCCAGCACCTCTCTCCGTGCTGAGATGCGCTCACATCCGGCTCGACGGCGCGCTTGGGGAGGGCACTGTGGCGGACACCGCCATGTCACGTTCGGTACGGCTGGATCCACACGACGACGACAACAGCCCTCTGTCCCGGGCCATATGGCGGCTCCGCTCCCGCGGCTGCTGGGAGGACGCCGCCGCACTCCTGGAGCCCCACACACCCGACCACCCGACCGCGGCCGTCCAGCGGGCGGCACTGCTCGTCGAACGGTGCATGTTCACCACCGAGGGCTGGGCCGGCGCCGAGGACGCGCTGCGCCAGGCGGAGGCCGCCGCGCAGGACGACGAGGACCGCGGCATGGCCGCCTGCGAACGCGGCCAACTCGCCTACGCCTCCACCGTCCTGGGCGTACGCGACCGCGCCGACGAGGCACGCGCCGCGCTGGGCCGCGCCGCCGCTCTGCTCGCCCCCGGGGCGCGCGGCCGCGCCGTCCTCGACTTCCGGCGCGGCCTGCTGGCCGAGCACCTGAGCGACCACCCGCAGTCCGCGCGGGCCGCGTACCGCCGCGCGCACGCGGGCGCCGCCGCGCACGGCAACAGACTGCTGTGCTCCTTCACCTGGCGGCACCTCGCCGGACTGGCGCTGCGCGACGGCGAACTGGCCGAAGCCCGCCACGGGTTCACCGAATCGCTCCGCATCCGCGAGGAACTGGGCTTCCTCGTCGGCATGGCCCCCGCACTCGCCGCGCTGGCCGACGCCCAGCCGGACCCGGAGGCGTCCCGCCTGCGCGACGAGGCACGGCGCCTCTTCCAGCTCCTGGGCGGCATCCCCGCCTGGCTGGGCGACCACCTCTCCCCCGCCTGACGCGCTATGCGCGGGGCGGCCCCGTGTGCGGTGCCATGTGGTCGCGCATGACGCGCTCCGCCGTCGCCGTGTCCTGCGCCTGGAGCGCGTCCAGCAGCGCCACGTGCTCGGACGCCTCGCCGAGCAGTTCCGCCGTGCCGCGCGCCGTCTGCCCGGGCCCGCGCTGGGCCCGGCGGAGGACGTCGTCGGCGACGGCGACGAGCTGGGCGTTGCCCGTCAGCTCCAGCAGCGCGGCGTGGAAGGCACGGTCCGCGTCGGCGTAGGCGGCGCGGTCGCCCCTGGCGGCGGCCGTGAGGGTGTCCTCGGCGAGCGGGCGCAGCTCGTCCCAGCGCCCGGCGGGCAGCGTACGGGCCAGCCGCAGCACCGCCGGGATCTCCAACAGCTCCCGCACCTCACCCAGTTCGGCGCTCTCGCGCGGACTGTGCTCGGCGACGCGGAAACCCCGGTTGGGCACCGTCTCGACGGCGCCCTCGCTCACCAGCTGCTGCATGGCCTCCCGCACCGGGGTCGGGGAGACGCCGTAGCAGTCGGCTATCGCGGGGGCCGAATAGACCTCCCCCTGCGCGAGTTCGCCGGACAGCAGCGCCTCGCGCAGCGCCTCCAGGATCTGCGCGCGCACGGAGTGCCGTTCGGGCCGCGCGGCGGAGGGGGACACCGCGGGCGGCGCCGCCAGAACCCCGGCCGGGGCCTGCGCCCTGGACGTGACGCGTGGCACACCCGGTTCGCCGTGCACGTGCTCCCCACGCGCGGAGGGGTCGCCGTCCGCACGGGCCGCCTCCGGCGGGCGCGGCGGCCCGGGAGGCGCCGAGGCAGGCGCGGAAGCGGTCGTCCGGGACTGGGCGGGGACGCGGGGCCGCTGCGCGTCCCGTCCGGTCCGCGGGGCGGCGTCCGGTCGGGTCTGTTCCATCTGTCCCCTCCAGGTGTCCGTGAGCACGATAGCGGGTGGGGCTGCAGATCAAACGTCGATCTCCGAGGGGTAAGGTAAGGCTTACCTGCTATCGATCGTCGAATCCGGTGGTCCTCATGGTCGTCTCGCCGATGTCCGGCCTCACCGCCTCCGCGGCGGACGCCCGCTCGCCGTTCGCCGCTGCCTACGCGCGGCTGAACGAGGTCTTCCCGTACCTGCGCGTCCACGAGGCCGGCCCGGACGAGGCGCTGCCCGACGGGGAGGGCTGGGTCACCGCCGCCGCGCTCGCGGAGGGCGGCGAGGCCCTGGACGCGTTCCTCTCCTGGGACGAGGCGCAGATCAGCCGCGACTACGGCAAGCAGGGCCGCCCCGACGTCATCGCCAGCTTCGGACTGCACCGGTACGCCTGGCCCGCCTGTCTGCTGGTGACCATCCCCTGGTTCCTGTCCCGGCGGGTGCCGCGGGTGGGCGTGGACGCCGTCGCGTTCCAGCGCACGCTCGGCCAGATCACCGTCCGCACCGGCGAGTTCGCCTGCCTGCCGGACGACCCCGAGGCCGGGCACCCGAACGCCCGGGTCGTCCCGGACGAGGAGGCGCTCCGCGCCGAGGTGCGCGCCGCCGTCGCCGACCACCTGGAACCGGTGCTGGAAGGTTTCCGCCCCCGCATCCGGCGCGGAACCCGCGCCCTGTGGGGCATGGCGACGGACGAGATCACCGAGGGACTCTGGTACCTGGGGCACCTGTTCGGTCAGGAGGAGCGCGCGATGCGCGAGGCGGGCGAACTCCTGCCAGGCGGCACGGCCCCGTACGCGCGCGGCGCCGGCTTCCGTCAACTCCCGGGCCCCCGGGGCGAGTCGCTCACCACCCGGGACCGCGCCAGCTGCTGCTTCTTCTACACCATCCGGCCCGAGGACACCTGTGTGACCTGTCCGAGGACCTGCGACGCGGAACGCGTCGAGCGAATGGCGGCCACTAGCTAGGCAGTTCGAGCCGGATCACCCTGTCCGTGGGTACCGGACCGCCTCCCCGTTCTCTTTGGCGTTCTCTTGCGCCGAAACCCCCTTGCGGCGCTTCCGCTCTGCGTCAGGATGCCCGTCGACAGCGAAGCCAGACAACGCGAGCACGGCGCGCCGGCGGGGACTTCGGCCTCCCCGCGCCGCGCAGCAAGGGGCACTCCGATGAGACTGACGGACATATCGCTGAGCTGGGTGGTGGCGAGCGCCGTGCTGCTCGTCGGCGCTCTGGCAGCGGTCGTCTTGATGACGCAGGCGCGCAAGTCCGCCCAGCACGGCGAGGACGGCTCGCAGCCGGACTCCTGGGAGCGGATGGAACAGCGGAAACGCCGGAAGGAGACGGTCTACGCGACCGCTTCCTATCTCCTGCTGTTCTGCTGTGCGGCGGTCGCCGCGGCTCTCTCCTTCCACGGCCTGGTCGGCTTCGGCCGCCAGAACCTCCAACTGTCCGGCGGCTGGGAGTACCTGGTCCCGTTCGGGCTGGACGGCGCGGCGATGTTCTCCGCGATGATCGCCGTGCGGGAGGCCAGTCACGGGGACGCGTCGCTGGGGTCCCGGCTGCTCGTGTGGACCTTCGCGGGGGCCGCCGCCTGGTTCAACTGGGTGCACGCTCCGCGCGGCCTGGACCACGCGGGCGCCCCGCAGTTCTTCGCGGGCATGTCGATCTCCGCGGCCATCCTGTTCGACCGTGCGCTGAAGCAGACCCGCCGGGCGGCACTCCGCGAACAGGGCCTGGTTCCCCGGCCGTTGCCGCAGATCCGCGTGGTCCGGTGGATCCGGGCGCCCCGCGAGACGTTCCGCGCCTGGTCGCTGATGCTGCTCGAGGGCGTGCGGTCGCTCGACGAGGCGGTGGACGAGGTACGGGACGAGCGGCGCCGGGAGGAGCAGGAACGTCTCCGTCGGAAGGAGCAGGGCAAGCTCGACCGGGCACGGGTCCGGGCGCTCAACAGGCAGCACCGCAGCTGGACTTGGGGACGCGGCACGCGTCAGGTCGAAATGGCCGGCGCGGGCGCCCAGGGCGGCACCGCCCTGGGTTCCGAGGCGGCGGCGCCGGCGGGGCAGCTCCCGTTGCGGTCACGGCCCGCGCTGCGGGCCGCCGACGACGAGGCCGCCCCCGCCGAGGCCGCGGACCGGCGCCCCGTCGACACCCGGAAGGCGGCGCCCGGCGCCGTACCGGACCCCGGCCCGGCCGGGACGGGCGAGGGTGCCGACGGCAGGGGCGGGCACGACTCCGTGAGCAGCAACTCGGCCAACCCGAGGCTGGACTCGCTGGAGGAGAAACTCGCCGAGATCGAGAGGCAGTTCGGATGAGCTGACCCGCCCACCCGGACGCACCACCCGCTGCCGGGCGCCCCGTCTCCGCACGGGACGCCCGGCAGCGCTCCGTCCGGGCTCGTCAGCGCTCCCAGACGGCCGCCACCGTCCGGTCGCCGGGCCACTGTTCCGGCCGCGCCCCGACCTGCGTGAGGAACGGGGCGAGCCCGGGCGGACTGGCCGCCTCGCTCCACTCCTCGGCCCGCTCCCGCGCGAAGCCGCCGTACCCGGCGCCGGTGACGCCCGGTGCCGGACCGCTCTCCATTCCGTCGCGCAGCGGGGCCGCGAAGCCGGGCGAGCAGAGCACCAGGACGTCCCCCGGCAGTGCCTCGACGGCGCGGAACCGGAACGGTGCGTCACCGGCCCGAGCGGGGTCGATGTCGTCCCAGGTGCCGTCGCAGAGACGGAAGAGGCCGCCCTCGCCGACGCCGAAACAGATCCGGGTGCGGCAGCGCGGGTCGGCGGGCACCAGCAGGCAGCGCAGCCCGGCCGAGTACCGCTCCGGCGCGACGCCGAAGGCCTCCGCCTGCGCGCGCAGCCTGCCGTACACCCGGTCGGTGAGCCGCTGGAGCCCGGACAGCAGGGCGCCGCGCCGCTCCCCGCGGATGTCCTCGGCGAGCCGGGCGTGACTGCGTCCGACCGCGGCGCCGAGCGTCCGGCACACCTCCCGGGCGGCCCGGTGCCCGAACGGGGTCCCCGCGTCCCCCGTGGCCACGGTGAAGAGCAGCAGCCCGGTGTCGGGCCGGTCGCCGAACCGGGCGGTGAGCAGGGCGTCGCCGCGCGGCCGGCCGGCCGTCCGGTGCTCCTCGCCGCGTACCGAGGCGGCGCGCAGGGTGACGGCGCCGTAGGTCGCGCCGTCCAGCACGGTGTCGGGCACCAGGTCAGCGAGGCGCTCCGGGTCGGCCTCGGGCAGCTGTGCGCGCTCGGTGGCGGGCGGCGGTTCGGGCACCGACTGCGGGACGGCGGCCCCGCGGGTGACGGATGTGGCTGACCGGAAACGGTCGTCCAGGGTGTCCGCGCGTCGGGTACGGCCGGTGTCCGTGCCGGCCCCGTCGTACAGCTGGCCCCACCAGCCGTCCTCGTCCGTGACCTGCGGTGTCTGCTCTTCCCCCGGTGAACTCATGACGTCATTGTCCCGCCCGTCCCACCGGCGGAAACGGTGGGACGGTCCGCGCAGACGTTCACACACAGTGACTACGGCGACGGGCGGCACGGAACGGTTTCGGTCAGGCTTGGGCCATGGGGATATCGGGGGCCATGGGCCCGTGGCAGCTGCTCCTGGTGGGGGCCGTGATGCTGCTGGGGCTGTTCGGGGCGGTGCTGCCCGGCGTTCCCGGCCCCCTCGTCGTGTGGGCGGCCGTCTTCTGGTGGGCGATGACAGAACAGGGCGCGACCGCCTGGTGGCTGCTCGTCGGCGCGACGGCGCTGCTGCTGGTGAACCAGGCGGTGCAGATGCTGATTCCCGTCCGGGTGCGGCACAGCACCGACGTCCGCCGCCGGGCGCTGCTGTTCGCCGGGGGCACCGGGATCGCGGGCTTCTTCCTCGTCCCCGTCGTGGGCGTCGTCCCCGGGTTCCTCGGCGGGCTGTACGGGTGGGAGCGGCGGCGGCTGGGCAGCCGCCGGGCGGCGCGGGCCTCCGTCCGGACGGTCATGCGGGCGATCGGCTGGAAGCTGCTCATCGGCCTGACCGCATGCCTGCTCGTCACCGGCGCCTGGGCCGGGCTGCTGATCTGGGGTTGAACCCGCTGCCCGGCACGCCCCCGTCGAGTCAGAGCACGCCCTCCAGGGTGAGCAGCCGGCGCTTGCTGTCGAGCCCGCCCGCGTAGCCGGTGAGGGAACCGTCCGCGCCGATGACGCGGTGGCAGGGGCGCACGATCAGCAGCGGGTTGGCCCCGACCGCCCCGCCGACGGCCCGCACCGCGGCCCGCGAGGCCCCGATCCCGGCCGCGAGTTCACCGTAGGTGGTCGTGGCGCCGTACGGAATGGAGTCGAGCGCCTGCCACACCCGCTCGCGGAACGGGGTGCCCCGGATGGTGAACTCCAGCCGGAACCGGGTCAGTTCACCCGCGAAGTAGGCGTCCAGCTGGGAGCGTGCCTCCGCGTACGCACTGTCGTCGCGCGTGGCCTCGGGGAGCGGCGGCTGCCCTTCGCGCTGTCCCGGGACGGTGAGCGAGGCCAGCGCGGTGCCGTCCCCGGTGAGGACGAGCGCGCCCAGCGGGCTGTCGTGGACGGCCCAGACGAGCGGCTCGGGGCGCGAGATGGTGGTGCGGTTCGCTGCTGCCGGGGTGGTCATCGTGTGCTCCGTCTCGTGGGGCGCCGTCGTGCGCCCCGTGCTGTGGGCCGGTTTCGTGCCGGTGGGTGGTCATGTGGTGCGGTCGGCGGGAAGGGTGGTCCGGTGCCAGAGGTGGTGCAGCGCGTACGAGCGCCACGGGCGCCAGGCGGCGGACCGGTCCGCCGCGATGCCGGCTCGGGCGAGCCCGTGCCGTACGCCCGCGTCGCCGGGGAGGAAGACGTCCGGGTCGCCCAGGGCCCGCATCCGGATGTAGCCGGCCGTCCAGGGGCCGACGCCGGGGAGGGCGAGGAGGTGCCGTTCGGCCTCGTCCCGGTCGGCGCCCGGGCCGAGGGCGAGAGTGCCGTCCGCGAGCGCGGCCGAGACCGTGCGCAGGGTGCGGCGGCGGGTCTCCGGCATGCCGAGCTCGGTCAGCGCGGCCTCCGCGAGCGCCCCCGGGCCGGGGAACAGGTGGGTGAGGCCACCGTCCGACGCGGACAGCGGCTTGCCGTACGCGGCGACGAGCCGCCCGGCGAGCGTGCGGGCCGCGCCGACGCTGACCTGCTGGCCGAGGACGGCGCGGACGGCGAGTTCGTGCGGGTCGGTCGTCCCGGGCGACCGCAGTCCTGGACGGTCCGCCACGAGCGGCCCGAGCGCCGGGTCGCCGCCGAGGCTGGTGGCGACGGCGTACGGGTCGGCGTCCAGGTCGAACAGGCGCCGGAGCCGCTGGACGGCGGTCGTCAGGTCGCGCAGGTCGGTCAGGTGCAGCCGGGCCTCCAGCCAGGTGCCCGCCGTGCGGGAGCCGTCGTGCGGGGCGTCCGCGCGGACGGCGGGCGGTTCGTGCACGTCCACCACGCCTGTGCCGTACGGCAGTTGGAGCGTGCGGCGGTAGAGGCGGGCACCGGGGGCGCCGGTGACCTCCTCCACGCCGGGCACGGCACGCCGCTCCAGGAAGCCGAAGACCTGGCCGGCCGCGTACGGGCCGCGGCAGGCGAGGCGCAGCGGGACGCCGGCCGCGCCGTCCCCGGTGGCCGGAAGGGTGCGGCCGCTGTGCGCTGCGGAGGTGCGCAGGGCGCTCGGGGTGCGGGCGTAGATCTCGCGGACGGTGTCGTTGAACTGCCGCACGGACGCGAAGCCGGAGGCGAACGCGATCTCCGTGACGGGCAGTGCGGTCGTCTGCAGCAGAATCCGCGCGGTGTGCGCACGCTGCGCCCGTGCGAGGGCGACGGGCCCGGCGCCGAGTTCCGCGGTGAGCTGCCGCTGCACCTGGCGGCTGCTGTAGCCGAGCCGTTCGGCGAGCCCGGCGACGCCGTCCCGGTCGACGACGCCGTCCGCGATCATCCGCATCGCCCGGCCCACGAGGTCGGCCCGTACGTTCCACTCGGCCGAGCCGGGGACGGCGTCCGGGCGGCAGCGGCGGCAGGCGCGGAAACCGGCGCCCTGGGCGGCGGCGGCCGACGGGTAGAAGCGCACGTTCTCCCGTTTGGGGGTCACCGCCGGGCAGCTGGGGCGGCAGAAGATGCCGGTGGTGCGCACTCCGAGGAAGAACACCCCGTCGAAGCGCGCGTCCCTGCCGCGCACCGCCTCGTACCTGCTCTCGTCCGTCATCACGCTCCCCAGTGTGCGCCCGCCAACCCCGCCGTACTCGCGGGAATCGGACATGACGGTGCGGGGGGGGCGAGCGCGGCGTGCGCGCCGGGAGGAGGCTCAGTCCAGGCGGAAGTGCGCGAGCGAGACCCGGGCGCGGTCCAGGCGCCGCTTCACGGCGCTGCGGGTGGCCGGGGCGAGGGACAGTCCGGCCGACTCCGCGACGGCCTCGGCGACCTCGGGGACGGCCACCCGGTCCGTCCAGACGTGCTCCCCGAACTCGGGGGCGCGCAGCGCGTCCAGGCAGCGGTCGACCTGCTGTTCCGCCCATGTCTCACCCCGCCCCCAGGGGAGCGCCCAGCCGTCCAGCCTGCCGCGCAGCCGCCCGCGCACGGTGGACGGGTGCGCGAGCAAGGTGAAGTGCCGCACGTCGTGCCCGTCGGCGCGGAGCCGGCCGACGGTCTCGTCGAAGCAGCGTCCGTCGACGACGGTCATCGGGACGAGCACGGGGCCGCGTTCCTCCCGTGCGGTGAGGAGCGCGGAGAGTGCCTCGTACACGCCCTGCCGCCAGGCCGGGAAGTCCTGGAAGTCGCCGCGGTGCTCGCGCGGCAGCATGCGGTGCAGCCCGGAGCCGAGGTGCTCCGGGTCGGACGGGACGGTAGCAACCGACCCTCCGCGCGGCCGCCGTGCCGGGCCCCGAGGGGCGTCCGGCACGGCGGCGGGTCCGCTATCGGCGGTACTGCCCGCGTTTGCGTTCTGCCAGGTGGCGGCCGAGGGCCTGCTGGCGTTTGGCCTGCTGTTTGCGTTCGGCGCGGAGCCGCGCGTCGGAGCGGGCGGCGATGCGGGCGTTCTCGCGGAGCAGCTTGCGGTAGCTCTCCAGCCTGCGGTGCGGCAGGGTGCCGTCCTCGACGGCGGCCGTCACGGCACAGTCCGGTTCGGCGGTGTGCCCGCAGTCGTGGAAGCGGCACCGCTCCGCCAGTTCCTCGATCTCGGCGAACGTCCGGCCGAGGCCGTCCTCCGCGTCCCACAGTCCGACGCCGCGCAGGCCCGGGGTGTCGATGAGGACGCCGCCGGTGGGCAGGGGCAGCAGGTCACGGGTGGTCGTGGTGTGCCGCCCCTTGCCGTCGCGGTCCCGGACGGCGGCCACGTACTGGCTGCCGGTGCCGGTGAGCGCGTTGGCCAGGGTGGACTTCCCGGCGCCCGACTGCCCGAGCAGCACCGAGGTGCCGCCCGCGACGACCGAGGCCAGCTCCGGGACGCCGGCCCCGGTGCCGGCACTGACGGCGGCCACCGGCGCACCGGGGGCCGACGCCTCCGCGTCCGCGGTGAGCTGCGCGAGCGTCACCGGGTCCGGCACGAGGTCCGCCTTGGTCAGCACGACGACGGGCTGCGCGCCGCTCGACCAGGCGAGGGAGAGGAACCGTTCGACGCGGCCGAGGTCGAACTCGCCGCCCAGGGCGACGGCGATCAGCGCGAAGTCGACGTTGGCGGCGAGGACTTGAGCCTCGGAACGCTTGGACGAGGTGGAGCGCACGAAGGCGGTCCGCCGCTCCAGCAGGCAGCGGACGATGCCGTCGAGGCCCTCGTGCGTCCGTCCGCCTGTGAGATCGACGGCGGCCCAGTCGCCGGTGCACGGGACCCGCAGGGGGCCGCCGGTGGCCACCTGGGCCGTCCCCGCGAGGACGGTGCGGACGCCGTCGCCGTCCGGAACGACGGCGTCGACCCGCCCGCGGTCGACGCGGACGATCCGGCCCGGCAGGCAGCCCTGCTCGGCGAGCGGCCGGAAGCGCTCGGCGTACGTCTCGTCCCAGCCGTACGGGAGGAGCGGGTGCGGGGACAGTGGTGCGTTGCTGTGGGAAGGCAAGGGAGAGCCCTTCGTCAGGGGGTGGCTCTCCGGCGCGTGCGGACAGCGCTCAGCCGGAGACCACGGAAGCGGGATGGATGAACTCCTGGGTGCGAGCAGCGCTCAGCGCGACGGCAGTCATCGGTCCTCACCTCCGTTCACTCGGCCACTGACGGGACGGCCCAGACCGTACGACGGCTCCGCACCTCCGCGCCACCGGTTTTCCGCGCACCGGCCCCGTACGACACCTGACGCTCCGTCAGTTCTGCGTGGTACGTTCACCCGGCCCTCGTGCGGCAGCACCGCGCACCCGCCGAGCTGAGGAGTCGTGATGGGAGACCGCACACGGACCGCACCAGCACGAGACGGCGCCCCGCTCCGGGACGCGCCGACGCTGTGGGAACTCGTCGCCCGGCGCGCGGAGTCGACGCCCGGCGCCCTCGCGCTCGTCCAGGCCGACGACGGCGCGGACGGCCCCGAACGGAGCCTCACCTTCCGAGCCCTGCGCGACCGCGCCGAGCGCGTCGCCGCCGGACTGCACGAGGCCGGCGTCCGGCCCGGGAGCCGGGTGGCCTGGCAGCTGCCCACCCGGCTCGAAACCGTGCTGCTGTCCGTGGCGCTCGCGCGCCTGGGGGCCGTGCAGTCCCCGGTCATCCCCTTCTACCGGGACCGCGAGGTCGCCTTCGCACTGCGCGAGGCGGAGGCCGAGTTCTTCGCGGTGCCCGGCCGGTGGCGCGGATTCGACCACACCGCCATGGCCACCCGCCTGGCCGCCGAACTCCCCGTCCCGCCCGTCGTGTTCGAGGCGTACGACCGGCTGCCCGAGGCCGACCCCGCCCAACTGCCGCCACCACCCGCCGACGGCACACGGCCCCGCTGGATCTACTGGACCTCCGGCACGACCTCGGCGGCCAAGGGCGTGCTGCACACCGACCGGAGCCTGATCGCGGGCGGCGCCTGCCTCGCCGACGCCCTCCGGCCCGGCGCGGACGACGTGGGCTCCATGGCCTTCCCCTTCGCGCACATCGCGGGGCCCGACTATCTCGTCATGCTGCTCCTGCGCGGCTTCCCCGCCGTCCTCTTCGAGCGCTTCGCCCTGCCCGGTTCGCTGGACGGCTACCGGTGCCACGGCGTGACCATCGCGGGCGGCTCGACCGCCTTCTACCAGATGTTCCTCACCGCACAGCGCGAGACGCCAGGGGAACCGCTGCTCCCCGCGCTGCGCGTGCTCGCGGGCGGCGGGGCGCCCAAGCCGCCCGAGCTGTACCACGCCGTCGTCCGCGAACTCGGCTGCGCGCTCACCCACGGCTACGGCATGACCGAGGTGCCGATGATCACCATGAACTCCCCCGACGACACCGAGCGGAACCTCGCCACCACGGAGGGACGCCCGCCCGCCGGAATGGAGATCCGGATAGCCGGCGAGGACGGCACACCCCAACCCCCGGGAACCGACGGCCAGATACTGCTCCGCGGCGAGGCCGTCTGCCAGGGCTACCTCGACCCCGCGCAGACCGCCGAGGCGTTCGACCCGGACGGCTTCCTCCGCACCGGCGACCTCGGACACCTCACCGACGAAGGACACCTCGTCCTCACCGGGCGGCTGAAGGACGTCATCATCCGCAAGGGGGAGAACATCTCGGCCAAGGAGATAGAGGACCTCCTGCACCGGCACCCCGGCGTCGGGGACGTGGCCGTCGTGGGGCTCCCCGACCCGGCGCGCGGCGAACGCGTCTGCGCCGTCGTCGAACAGCCGCCGGACACCGCGCCGTTGACGCTGGACGAGGTCACGGCGCACCTGCGCGGACTGGGGCTGTCCCCGCACAAGCTGCCCGAACAACTGGAGCTCCTCGACGCCCTCCCGCGCAACGAGACCCTGCGCAAGGTGCTCAAGTACCGGCTGCGGGAGATGTTCACGGCCCCGTGAACCCGCCCACCCGCCGGGTCAGCACCCGCGCCGTCTCGGTGACGTGCCGCGCGATCTCCGCGCGTTCGACCTCGCCCACCGCCTCGCCGGGGAAGGTGACGCACACTCCGGCCACCGGATGCCCGTGGTGGTCGAGCACCGCCGCCGCCACGGACGACAGTCCCGGGGTGACCTCACCCTCCTCCGTCGCGTAGCCGCGCTGCCTGACCTCCGTCAGGAGCGTGCGCAGCGCGGTGAGCGAGGACGGGCCGACGTCGTGGCGCAGCACGAAGGCCGACCGGTCCGGGAACAGCGCCCGCACCTGCGCGGGCGGCAGCAGCGCCAGCACCGCGCGGCCGCTCGCCGTCAGCTGCGCCGGAAGCCGCACCCCCACCTCGCTGACCAGCGGCGCCCGGCCCGGAGCCCGCTCCTCGATGACGTAGATGACCTCCCGTCCGTGCGGCACGGCCAGATTGGCGTTGTAGCCCGTACGGTCCACCAGCGTGGCCAGCGGGACGCGGGACAGGCGCTGGAGCGGCGCCTGCCGGGCATAGCCGGAGGCGAGCTCGAAGGCGCTCACCCCGAGCGCCCAGCGCCTGGCCTCGGGCAGGTGCACCACGAATCCCTCACGGGCGAGCGTGTCCAGCAGGTGGTACGTCGTCGAGCGGGGCAGACCGACGTCGCGGCTGATCGAGGCGGCGGGCACGGGCTCGGCCTGGGCCGCGAGGTGCCGGAGGACCGCGAGGACCTGTGCTGCTGCGGGAACGGTCGCCATGCCCCGATCGTAATCCCGCGTTCGTCTGGGATCCCAGACACGTACTGAGCGAAGGTACTCGCGGTATCCCCTGGTCAGGAGGCTTCATGGACACATGACTGTTGATGTTGGTGTCGGCCCCGTATCCGCCGACGACGTTGTTTCCGTAGCCCGCCACGACGCCCGGGTCGCGCTCACTCCCGAGGCCCTCAAGGAGATCGCCCGCAGCCGCGAGGTGATCCGCGGCCTGGCGGACGACACCGTGCCCCACTACGGCGTCTCCACCGGTTTCGGGGCGCTCGCCACCCGGCACATTCCCACC
This sequence comes from Streptomyces sp. HNM0574, assembly GCF_012726235.1. Lineage (GTDB taxonomy): Bacteria > Actinomycetota > Actinomycetes > Streptomycetales > Streptomycetaceae > Streptomyces. Next base: position 291,866 of record NZ_JAASAH010000001.1, on the reverse strand, counting down.
GCACTCCGCGCACAGCTCCAGCGCAGCCTCGTCCGCTCGCACGCCGCCGGCTCCGGCGACGAGGTGGAGCGCGAGGTCGTCCGCGCGCTGATGCTGCTCCGCCTCTCCACCCTGGCCACCGGCCGCACCGGCGTCCGCAGCGAGACGGCCGAGGTCTACGCCGCGCTGCTGAACGCCGGCATCACCCCCGTGGTGCACGAGTACGGCTCCCTGGGCTGCTCCGGCGACCTGGCCCCGCTCGCGCACTGTGCGCTGGCCGCCATGGGCGAGGGCACGGTCCGGGACGCGCAGGGCGAGAAGATGCCCGCGTCCGAGGCGCTGGCCGCCGCGGGCATCACCCCCGTCGTGCTGGAGGAGAAGGAGGGCCTGGCCCTCATCAACGGCACCGACGGCATGCTCGGCATGCTCGTCCTCGCCGCGCACGACCTGCGCGGGCTGCTGCGCGCCGCCGATATCGCGGCTGCCATGAGCGTCGAGGGCCAGCTCGGCACGGACCGCGTCTTCGCCGCCGACCTCCAGGCGCTCCGCCCGCACCCCGGCCAGGCCGACAGCGCCGCCAACCTGCGCACCCTGCTCACCGATTCGGACATCGTGGCCAGCCACCGCGGCCCCGAGTGCACCCGGGTCCAGGACGCCTACTCGCTGCGCTGCTCGCCGCAGGTCCACGGCGCCGTACGCGACACCCTCGCGCACGCCGAGACGGTCGCCGGGCGCGAGCTCGCCGCCGCCGTCGACAACCCCGTCGTCACGCTCGACGGCCGGGTGGAGAGCAACGGCAACTTCCACGGTGCGCCCGTCGCCTGCGTGCTGGACTTCCTCGCCATCTCGGTCGCGGACATCGCCTCCGCCTCCGAGCGGCGCACGGACCGGTTCCTCGACCCGGCCCGCAACCACGGCCTCAACGCCTTCCTCGCGGACGACCCGGGCGTCGACTCCGGGCACATGATCGCCCAGTACACGCAGGCCGCGATCGTCTCGGAGCTGAAGCGGCTGGCGGCCCCCGCCTCCGTGGACTCCATCCCGTCCAGCGCCATGCAGGAGGACCACGTCTCCATGGGCTGGTCCGCGGCCCGCAAGCTGCGCCGCGCGATGGACGGGCTCTCCCGCGTCATCGCGGTGGAGCTGTACACCGCGGCCCGGGCGCTGGACCTGCGGGCTCCGCTGACGCCCGCGCCGGCCACGGCGGCCGTGCGCGACGGGCTGCGGGAGACCGTCGAGGGCCCCGGCACGGACCGCTTCCTCGCGCCGGAGATCGAGTCGGCCGTGCAGTACGTCGTCTCCGGCCGCGCCGTCGCCGCCGCCGAGTCGGTCACCGGCCCGCTGGCCTGACGCCACGACGCAACACGCAAAGGACCGGCTGCCCCGGGGCGGCCGGTCCTTTGCGTGCCCGGTGGGCGGCCGGCCCGTAAGTGGCTGAGCCAATCGGCCGGTTGACCACTCAGCCGGTGCGGCCCGCCTCCCGGCTCAGTGGCTGAGCCACTCGGCCACCGGACCGCTCGGACCGCTGGCCCCGCTCATGACTCAGCGGCCAAGTGGCCGAGCCACTTGGCCGCTGAGGCGGGCCGTCCCTCACCGCGCGCTGCCGCGCGGCGGTTCAACCGCTCAACCGCCGGTCGCCATCCGGTGGACGAGGCGGGCGCCGGCGCGGGCGGTCCTGTTGTCGACGTCCAGATCCGGGTTGAGCTCCGCGATGTCGCACAGCTTCAGCTTCCCGCTGGCCGCGATCCGGGCACAGACGTACTCGACGACGTCCATCTGGACCCCGTGCGCCGCGGGCGCGCTGACCCCGGGTGCGGTCCCGGCGGGCAACACGTCCAGGTCCACGCTGAGATGGACGACGTCACAGCTGTCGAGGAACTCGTCCACGAACGCCGTGACACCGGCCAGGTGCAGCGGGCCGCATTCGATGTCGGGCAGGTACCGCACGCCGAGCTTGTCCGCGGTATGGAACAGCCGCTGCGTGTTGCTCGGCTGACTGACGCCCAGCACGCGGTAGTTGAGCTCGCGCCCGTAGCGCTCCTCGCTCTGCGCCATCTGCAGGAAGGGGGTGCCGGAGCTGGGCCGGATGTCGTCCCGCAGGTCGAAGTGGGCGTCCAGGTTGAGGACTCCGAGCCGTGCGCCGTCCCGCAGCAGCCCGGAGCGCACCATCCCGGAGTAGCTGCCGTACGCCACCTCGTGGCCGCCGCCGAGCACCGTCACGGGCCGGCCGCTGTCCAACTGCTGTGCCACCAGGGCCCCGAGCCGGTGCTGGCCCGACTCCAGGTCGCCGTCACCGACGACCACGTCCCCCGCGTCCACGGCCGTCAGCGGCGCGGGGAGGGCGAGGGGCGCGAGGGCGCGACGGAGCGCCTGCGGCCCGTTCGCCGCGCCCTGCCGGCCCTTGTTGCGGCGGACGCCCTCGTCACTGCGGAAGCCGACGAAGGCCACGTCGGCGGGCGCCGTCGGGTCGCCGTCCACGGTGACGACGTGGTGCCAGCGCAGGTTGTCCGCGCCGGGACCGTCGTCCCGGCCCGTCCACGGTTCGCTCAGCACGTCGGCGGACGTGCTCTCCGCCTGCGCGGAACTCACTGTGCGCCGCCCTCGGACATGGGGACGCGCACACCGCGCTCGTCCGCGACGTCGGCGGCGTGCTCGTACCCGGCGTCCACGTGCCGGATGACGCCCATGGCCGGGTCGTTGGTCAGCACCCGCTCCAGCTTGCGCGCCGCGAGCTCCGTGCCGTCGGCCACGCAGACCTGGCCCGCGTGGATGGAACGGCCCATGCCGACGCCGCCGCCGTGGTGGATGGAGACCCAGGAGGCGCCGGAGGCGGTGTTGACCAGCGCGTTCAGCAGCGGCCAGTCGGCGATCGCGTCGGAGCCGTCGAGCATGGCCTCCGTCTCGCGGTACGGGGAGGCCACGGAACCGGAGTCCAGGTGGTCCCGGCCGATCGCCACGGGGGCGGACAGCTCGCCGGAGGCCACCATCTCGTTGAACTTCAGGCCCGCACGGTGGCGTTCGCCGTAACCGAGCCAGCAGATCCGGGCGGGCAGGCCCTCGAACGCCACCCGCTCACCGGCCATGTCGAGCCAGCGGTGCAGGTGCTTGTTCTCGGGGAACAGCTCCTTGATCGCCTTGTCGGTGGCCTCGATGTCCTTCGGGTCGCCGGAGAGCGCGGCCCAGCGGAACGGGCCGAGGCCCTCCTCGAAGAGCGGGCGGATGTGCGCGGGGACGAAGCCGGGGAAGTCGAACGCCCGGTCGTAGCCGGCCTTGCGGGCCTCGTCACGGATGGAGTTGCCGTAGTCGAAGACCTCGGCGCCCTTGTCCAGGAAGCCGACCATGGCCTCGACGTGCCGGCGCATCGCCTGGCGCGAGCGCTCGGTGAAGCCGGCCGGGTCCGCCTCGCGCTCCTTGTGCCAGTCCTCGACCGAGACACCGACCGGCAGGTACGCCAGCGGATCGTGGGCCGAGGTCTGGTCGGTCACGATGTCGATCGGCGCGTCCCGCTCCAGCAGCTCGGGGAAGATCTCCGCCGCGTTGCCCACGACGCCGATCGACAGACCGCGGCGCTCGTCGCGGGCCTGGACGGCCAGTTCGAGCGCGTGGTCGAGGCTGTCGGCCTTGACGTCCAGGTAGCGGGTGCCGATCCGGCGCTCGATGCGGCTCGGGTCGACGTCGACGCAGAGGGCCACACCGTCGTTCATGGTCACGGCGAGCGGCTGGGCGCCGCCCATGCCGCCGAGTCCGGCGGTGAGCGTGATGGTTCCGGCCAGTGTGCCGTCGAACTTCTTGCGGGCGACCGCGCCGAAGGTCTCGTAGGTGCCCTGGAGGATGCCCTGGCTGCCGATGTAGATCCACGAACCGGCCGTCATCTGGCCGTACATGGTCAGGCCCTGCGCCTCCAGCGAGCGGAACTGCTCCCAGTTCGCCCAGTCGCCGACCAGGTTGGAGTTGGCGAGCAGGACGCGGGGCGCCCACTCGTTCGTCCGCATCACGCCGACCGGCTTGCCGGACTGCACGAGCAGCGTCTCGTCGTCGCCGAGCGTCTTCAGGGTGCGCACGATGGCCTCGTAGGCGGCCTGGTTGCGCGCGGCCTTGCCGGTGCCTCCGTAGACGACCAGTTCCTCGGGGTGCTCGGCGACCTCGGGGTCGAGGTTGTTCATGAGCATCCGGAGGGCACCCTCCTGCTGCCAGCCGGAGCAGTTCAGTGCCGTGCCGCGGGGCGCGCGGACGCCGGGGGTCTGCGGGGGAACGCTGGTCATGTGCACTCCTGGTGAGACGCGTCGTGCTGGGTACCCGGCCATGACACGGGACCGGCGGGCCCGTAGCCAGTGGCCGGTGCGGGGTTTCTCGGATCCGAGAAACCCCCTCGCGGAACCGGCCCACCGGACCGGACGGAAACCGTGCGCCGCCGGCCGCGCGGGACGGCGCCGACGTCCTGATCCGGACGGTGACCACCGGCACGAACAGTGCGGATCCGGGCGGCTCCTCTAGACTTCCCCGGGCGACCCCGCTACCGGGCGGGAGCGCAACCCCGGGGGGCGGGGCGGTCCGGTGGCCACGCGCCCGTACGCAGGCCGTCGGAGAGGGACGAGAGGATGAGCACCGTGGTCGTGGAGGCGGCAGGTCTCGCCGAGCTCTACGCGCGCCACGCGTCGGGGTCCACTCCGGCCTACCAGCGGGTGAAGGACCTGGTCTCCGAGGAGATCGCGAACGGACGCTGGCAGCAGGACGAAGCGCTGCCCTCGGAGAGCCAGTTCGTCGCGGCACTGGGCCTCTCCCGGATGACGGTGAACCGCGCGCTGCGTGAGCTGGCCGCCGAGGGCGTCATCCGCAGGGTCATGGGCGTGGGCAGCTTCGTCGCCCCCGACAAGGGCAGTTCCGCGCTGGTCGCCGTGCACAACATCGCGGACGAGATCGTCCGCCGCGGCCACCGCTACGGCGCGAGGGTGCTCGCGCTCCGGGAGGAGCACGCGGAGCCCCAGCTCGGCGCGCAGCTCGGCCTGGGCGAGGACGGCAGGGTGTTCCACTCCCGAGTGGTGCACTACGAGGACGACCTGGCCATCCAGCTGGAGGACCGGTACGTCAACCCGGACTTCGCCCCCGGCTACCTGGAGCAGGACTTCACGCTCCGGACACCGTTCACCTTCCTGTCGAAGGTGGCGCCGCTCGGCAGGGGCGAGCACATCGTGGAGGCCGTCCTGGCCTCGCCGGAGGAGAGCGGAATCCTCGGCGTCCCGAGCGCCGAGCCCTGCCTGCTGATCCAGCGCCGCACCTGGTCCCGCGACCAACTGGTCAGCATCGCCCGCCTGTTGCACCCGGGCTCCCGCTACCGCCTCGAGGGCGCCTTCGACACCCACTGACGTCCGCGACGGGCCGGCCCGTCGGCGGTCAGCGGGAGGGTGCCCGTCCGGAGACGGCGGCGGTGAGCCGGTCGGCTCCGCGCTGGAGGACCTCCCGCACGTGGTCGGCGTCGTGCCGGCAGTGGTGCCGCTGCCAGGTGCTGCTGATCGCCGCGACCGGCCGCTCGTTGTGGTCGAAGGCCGCCACTCCCATCGAGCGGAAGCCCTCCGTCACCAGCTCGACCTCCTCCGACCAGCCCTGCTCGCGCTCCCGCGCCAGGGCCGCCAGCAGCTCGGACTGGCTGCGCGGCCCCCGGCCGGTACGCACGGTGAGGTCGGCGGGGCGGGGGAAGAGCGCCCGGAGCTGGGCCTCGGAGGCGTGCGCGAGGATCGCGCGCCCGTTGGCGGTGAGCTGCGCGGGGAGCCGTACGCCGATGTCGGTGACCAGGGCGATGTCGACGTCCCCGGCCCGGCCGGCGGAGGGCCGCTCCTTGAGCAGGTAGACGGTCTCTGCCCCGACGAGGATGCCGAGGTGTACCGTCTGCCCGAGCCGTGCGGCGAGCCGGCGCAGGATCGGCCGGGCGAGCCGCTCCAGCGGCTCGTGCCGCAGGTAGGCGGAGCCGACCTCGAAGGAGGTCAGGCCGAGGCCGTACGCCTGTTCCGCGGGGAGGTACGTGACGAATCCTCTCCCGGTCAGCACGGAGAGTATGTGGTACGCGGACGAGCGGGGGATCTCCAGGTCCCGGGCGAGCGCCGAAGCCTGGACCGGGCCAGGGCGTCCGGCGAGGTAGAGGAGAATGTCCAGAGCTCGTCCAACCGCCGGGGAAGCGCTGGATGACGGGCCGTGTTCAGTCATCGGATCACCTCTTGACACTGCTGTATATACAGGAATATACAGGTCGCCTTCCATGAGTCGCGGCGGTAGTGACGGCGGCGAACCCCCCAAGGACAATCGGCTCGTCACACGCCCGGGACATACCGCCCGAGGAGGCAATCGTTGACAACGGACACAACGAGTTTGAGCAGGGGTCTGCGATCCCGGCACATCCGCTTTATCGCGCTGGGTTCCGCGATCGGCACCGGCCTCTTCTACGGTTCCTCCGAATCCATCCAGGCCGCCGGACCGGGCGTCCTGCTGGCCTACCTGCTGGGCGGAGCGGCCGTCTTCCTCGTGCTGCGGTCTCTGGGCGAACTCGCTGTGAGCTCACCCTCCGCCGGGTCGTTCGGTGAGTATGCGAGCAAATACCTCGGACCTCTCGCCGGATTCACCACAGGCTGGACATTCGCGTTCGAGATGATCATCGTCTGTCTCGCGGACGTCACCGCGCTCGGCGTCTACATGGGGTTCTGGTTCCCCGACGTCCCGCGCTGGATATGGTTGCTGGCCGCCGTCGTCATCATCGGTGTATTCAACCTGTTCAGTGTCAAGGTCTTCGGCGAGCTGGAATTCTGGCTCTCACTGGCCAAAATCGTCGCCATCGTGGCGATGATCCTGGCGGGCGTGGCCATCCTCGTCTTCGGTATCGGCAGCGAGGGAAACAGCGCCGGCATCTCGAACCTGTGGGAGCACGGGGGCTTCTTCCCGCACGGGGCGCACGGGTTCATCATGTCCTTCGCGGTGGTGATGTTCGCCTTCGGCGGCACCGAGATCATCGGCGTCACCGCAGGTGAGGCGCAGAACCCGGAGAAGACGATCCCCAGCGCGATCAACTCCATCCCGCTGCGCATCGTGCTGTTCTACGTGCTGACCCTGGCCGTCATCATGTCGCTCGACCCCTGGCGGAACATCGACTCCTCCGGCAGCCCGTTCGTCGAGATCTTCGCCTCCGTCGGCCTGAAGTCCGCCGCCGCGGTGCTCAATGTCGTCGTCATCGTGGCCGCGCTCTCCGCGATCAACAGCGACATCTTCGCGGCCGGCCGGATGATGTACGGGATGGCCCAGCGCGGCGAGGCCCCGAAGATCATGCGGCGCCTTTCCGGGAACGGCGTCCCGTGGATGACCGTGGTCATCATGATGACCGCCCTGCTCCTCGGCGTCGTCCTCAACTACCTCATGCCCGAGCGGGTCTTCCTGATCATCTCCTCCATCGCGACATTCGCGACGGTATGGGTGTGGCTGATGATTCTGCTGACGCACTTCAAGGCCCGCCGCAACCTCTCGTCCGAGGAAGCCGCCGCGCTCAAATACCCGGCACCGTTCTGGCCGTACGGGCAGATCATCACGATCGCCTTCATGGTGGGCGTCTTCGTCGTCCTCGGCATCTACGAGAGCACCCGCGTCGCGCTCGTCGTCGGCGCCGTCTGGCTCGCCCTGCTGTCCGCCGTGTACTTCCTGTGGCTGCGTCCACGGCTCACCGGCTCGGGCCCCGGTTCCGGCGCCCTGTCCGGCCTGGCGAAGGACCCCGACGCGGGGAGCGGTTCGGCGGAGGCGAAGGCGGCCTCCCCGTCCGGCTCCTGAGCCGGACCTTCCACCGCCCGTGCCCCGTGCGGGAGCCCCATCGGCTCCGGCGCGGGGCACGGTCGTTCCCGGGGCCCGCGTGAGCGCGCCCGCGCGGGCCCCGGCGTCGGGTCAGTCCCCGTCGCGGCCGGAGGCGAGGAGGGCCGCGATGCGGTCGTGCAGCGTGCCGGGGACGCGCGTGCCCCAGCGTCCGGCCGCCTCCGCGATCAGTTCGCGGCTCCATTCCCAGCTGCGCACCGCCGCGGTGCGGACCGCGCGCGGCTCCGCCGGGCCCGTCGTCGCCGCGTGGCGGCGGCGGTCGCGCTCCGGGAGGTCGGCCTCCAGTGCCCGGCTGGGCGTGAGCCAGTGCTCCGTCGAGGAACGCAGCAGGCGGCAGAGCTGGAGCTGCTGCGGGGCGACCATGGTCTGGAGCAGCGCGTGCGCCCGTGCCGTCTCGCCGCGGCCGAGGACGTGGGCGAGCATCAGCGTCCAGTTGGCCAGTTCGTCGGCGAGCCGCTGCGCGGTGGCGCGCGGTTCGGGCGCGAGCGGGCGGGCCAGGCGGGAGGCCGCCTCGGTCAGCCGGCCGTCGCGGTCCAGCAGTACCGCCGCCTCCGGCTCGGGCAGGTGGACCATGCCCTGCCAGGAGTCCATCCTCGGGATGCCCTCGCTCGCGGGCTCGAAGTGGAACTCTCCGCGCATCAGGTCGTCGAAGACGACGGCGAGGATGCCGAACATGTTGGTGTACGCGAGCTCCAGCGGCGCCAGTTGCGCGAGGAAGGCGCGGCCGTCGAAGCCGTCCGCCGCCTCGTCGCGGACGAAGACGTACGCCTCGATGTCCGAGTAGGCGTCCGCCTCGCCGAGCGTCCAGGAGCCGTAGAGCAGTACGCCCTCCAGCCGGGGTTCGGCGCGGGCGATGTCACGGAGCCGCTCGACGCGGCGGGCGAGGGCGGGGGCGGCGTCCGCCTGCGGGCGGCCGGAGCGGGGGTGCGGGTAGGGCATGACAGGTCTCCTGAGAGGTTTCGGCAGGGGTGGCGGGCACGACGGCCCGGCCGCACGGCGCGGAAGCGGCGCGGTGACGGCTCGGGGCGGTGGCGGCCCGTGCTCGTTGATCGGCGGTGCGACAGCCTGGCCGGGCCGCGCGCAGAGGCGGCCGGACGCTGTCGCGGCCCTGCTCAGGAGAAAACGCTCATCATGCGGGTCAGTGTAGGGGCCGGGGACGGGCCGGGGCACACCGGTTTTCCGGACCCCAACACCGGCTCCCGGCCCCGCTGTTACGCGTCCCCGTCACGCTCGGGCCGCGCGTCCCCGGTGCGTTCCGGGGCGCGGCCCACCGCGCCCGACGGGCGGTTGCGGGTGCGGAGGCGGGCCCGTACGTCGGCGGGCGGAAGGAACCGCGTCCAGCGCTCGGGGAACTCGGCCGGGGCGTCGCCGGAGTCGCCCGGGGAGGCGGCGCCCTCGCTCTCGGCCTCGCGCATGGCCCTGCGGGCCGCCGCGGCGACGACCTCGGCCGCCGCGTCCTCGCGGGCCCGCTCGGAGATCCGGCGGGCGGCGGCCGTCGCGACCGAGGGCCACACCCGGTCGATCGCCGCGTTCACCGCGGCGCCCACCAGCACGGCGAACGCGGAGACGCCGATCCACAGCAGCACGGCGACGGGCGCGGCCAGCGAACCGTAGAACGTCGGCCCCTCCACGGCGCTGGTGATGTAGAGCCGCAGCAGCGCACTGCCCAGCACCCACATCACCAGTGCGACCAGTGCCCCGGGGATGTCCTCCCGCCAGGGCGAACGCACGGGGACGGAGACGTGGTAGAGCGTCGTCAGGAACGCCACGGACAGCAGCAGGACGGCGGGCCAGTAGAAGACCGTCACCACCCACTGCGCCTGCGGCACGAGACGGAGCACCGCGTCCGGGCCCGCCACCATCAGCGGGAGCGCCACGGCCCCGACGAGCAGCGCGACCAGGTAGAGCAGGAAGGCCAGCAGCCGGGTCTTGACGATGCCCCGGTGGCCGTCCAGCCCGTACATCACGGTGATGGTGTCGATGAAGACGTTCACCGCGCGCGAGCCCGACCACAGGGACAGGGCGAAGCCGATCGAGATGACGTCCGGTCTGCCGCCGCTGATCACGTCGTCGATGAGCGGGCGGGCCAGCTGGTCGACGCCCTTCTCGGAGAGGACGGTGGCGGAGGCGTCGAGGAAGTTGGTCCGGATCGAGTCGATGGTGTCCGTGCTCAGCCACGCGTCCAGGTAGCCGAGCATGCCGATGAGTCCCAGCAGCAGGGGCGGGATGGAGATCAGGGTGAAGAACGCCGCCTCGGCCGCGAGGCCCAGGACCCGGTACTCCATACAGGAGTTGACGATGTCCTTGAGCAGCAACCACGCCACTTTCCGCTTCGACACGTTGCGGTAGACGACCCGTGCCCTGCGGAACGCCCCGCCAGGGCCTCCTGGGGTTTCCTCTGCTGCTCGCACGTCCTTAACGTATCCGGCATGTCAGCCTCGACTCACACCGTGACCAACCAGGCTCCGCCCCTGGCCGACTACGACGTCTTCGCCGCTGACGCCGCACTGTCCGAGGGAGTGGCCCGGCACGTGGCCCCCGAGCGGGCCGAGGAGGTCCGCGCGGAGCTGAGCGCGCTCGGGCGGGTGGCGGGTTCGGCCGAGGCGCAGGAATGGGGCGCGCGGGCGAACGAGGTGCCGCCGGTGCTGCGCACCCACGACCGGTACGGGCACCGGGTCGACGAGGTCGGCTTCCACCCCGCGTGGCACCGCCTGATGGAGCACGGGGTGCGCTCCGGGCTGACCGACCCGTGGACCCGCCCGGACGGACAGCTGCGCCGCACCGCCGCGTTCCACGTCTGGTCGCAGGTGGAGGCCGGGCACGGCTGCCCGCTGTCCATGTCGCACGCGGCCGTCCCCGCGCTGCGCAGGGAGCCGGAACTGGCCGCCGTCTGGGAGCCGCTGCTGAGCTCGCACAGCTACGAGCCGGGCCTGGACCGTCCGGCCACCGCGAAGGCCGGGGCGCTGGCGGGCATGGGGATGACGGAGAAGCAGGGCGGCAGCGACGTCCGCGCCAACACCACCTCGGCCGTGCCGCTGGCGGGCGAGGGGGAGTACGCGCTGACGGGGCACAAGTGGTTCTGCTCGGCGCCCATGTCGGACGTCTTCCTGGTGCTGGCCCAGGCGCCCGGCGGGCTGACCTGCTTCCTGCTGCCGCGAGTCCTGCCCGACGGCGGCCGGAACACCTTCCGCATCCAGCGGCTCAAGGACAAGCTCGGCAACCGCTCGAACGCCTCCGCCGAGGTCGAGTTCGACGGTTCCACCTGGGCGCAGCGCGTGGGCGAGGAGGGCCGCGGCGTCGCCACCATCATCGAGATGGTGGCCGCCACCCGGCTCGACTGCGTCACGGGGTCGGCCGCGCTGATGCGTCAGTCCGTCGCCCAGGCCACGCACCACGCGGCGCACCGCAGCGCGTTCGGGAAGCAGCTCGTCGACCAGCCGCTGATGCGGAACGTCCTGGCCGACCTGGCCGTGGAGTCCGAGGCCGCCACGGTGCTGGACCTGCGGCTGGCGGCCGCGCACGACGCGGCGCAGGCGGGCGGCGAGCACGAGCGGCAGCTGCTGCGGCTGGCGCTGCCGGCGGCCAAGTACTGGGTGACGAAGCGCTGTACGCCGCTCGTCGCGGAGGCGCTGGAGTGTCTCGGCGGCAACGGCTACGTCGAGGAGTCGGGCATGCCGCGGCTGTTGCGCGAGTCGCCGCTCAACTCCCTCTGGGAGGGCTCGGGGAACGTCCAGTCGCTCGACGTCCTGCGCGCGCTGCAACGCTCCCCCGAGGCGCTGAACGCGTTCCTCACCGAGATCGGGCGGGCGCGCGGCGCCGACCACAGGCTGGACGGCGCGATCCGGGACCTGCTGGCGGAACTCGCCGATCTGGAGGGCATCGAGACCCGCGCGCGGCGGCTCGTCGAACGTTTCGCGCTGGTCCTCCAGGGGGCGCTGCTCGTGCAGCACGCGCCGTCCGCGGTGGCCGACGCGTTCTGCGCCTCCCGTCTGGGCGGCGACTGGGGCGCCGCCTTCGGCACCCTCCCGCACGGTCTCGACCTGGAGAGCGTCACGGAGCGCGCCCGGCCGGCTGTGTGAACCCGGGGCGTCACCGGGTCCGGTAGCGGAGGAGGACGATTCCGGAGGTGAAGGGGCGGGCCTCCGCGAGGTGCAGCTTCCTGGTCTCCCCGACGTCGGTGAACAGGCGGCGTCCGCGCCCCAGATGGACCGGGTGGACGAAGAGCCGGTACTCGTCGACGAGCCCCGCCTCGATCAGTCCGTGCACCAGCCGGATGCTGCCCGTGGTGACGATGTCCTTCCCGGCGGCCGACTTGAGCCCCCGGATCTCGTCCTCCAGCGGGCCGCGCAGGACGGTGGTGTGCTGCCATTCCGGGTCCTGGAGCGTGCGCGAGACGACGTACTTGGAGACGTTGTCCAAGTACTCGCTGATGCCCGTCGTGTCGTCGGTACGGCGCGGCCAGTAGCCCCGCATGGCCTCGAAGGTGGCGCGGCCGGTGAGGAAGGCGTCGGCGGTCTGCCGCTGGCGGCGCAGTTCGGCCTCCACGTCCGACTGGTCGGCCCCGTCCGCCGTGCCCTCGCCGGCCGGGCCGAACCAGCCGCCCTCCGCGTCGATGACGCCGTCGAGCGTGATGTTCTCCGTGACGATCAGATCTCTCATGGTGGCCCCTTGACGGTCGGCTCCTGCGGCGTCCCGCGGACGGTGCCGCGCGGACCCACTATGCGGACCGGGGCGAGGGGCGCGATTCATCGGCGCGTGCGCCCGCGTGTCCCCTCGGGCGCGCGCACGGGGCCGGGACGCTCAGAGGTCGTCCGCCCACGGCGGGTTGGCGCCGCGGACCGTGCAGACCGCCGCGGCGACGCGGGTGCCGAAATGGAGGGCGGTTTCGAGCTGTTCGGTGTCCAGGTGCTCCAGCCGGCCGCCCAGGAGCCCGGCGCCGTGCAGGGCGTGCAGGAACCCGGCGGTGAAGGAGTCCCCCGCGCCGACGGAGTCGACGACGTCGACGGCGGGTGCCGCGACGCGCAGCCGCTTGCCGTCCAGGGACGCGAAGACGCCGCCGGCGCCGAGCGTGACGAGGACGAGCCGGGCGCCGTCCGCGTGGAAGAGGTCGGCGGCGCGCTCCGGGCCGGCACCGGGGTGCAGCAGCGCGAGGTCGTCGTCGGACAGCCGCAGGATGTCGGCGGCGGCGCACCAGTGCGGCATCCGCGCCCTGACCTCGGCCGGGTCGACGAGCAGCGGACGGACGTTGGGGTCGACCGAGACGGTGGCCCTCTCCCGCACCTCGGCCAGCAGTTCCTCGACGGCGGGCCCGCCGGGCGCCTTGGCGAGCGCGAGGGAGCCGGTGTGCAGGCAGGACACGGGCGGCGCGGCGGCGGTCGCCAGTTCGCTCGCCGTCCACTGCCAGTCCGCGGTGCCCTCGGCGTGGAACGCGTAGGCGGCGCGGCCGGTTTCGTCGAGCTCGGCGACCGCGAGGGTGCCCGCCTCGGGGGCGGCGACGGTGCCGCCCAGGTCGACGCCGGACCGGGTGAGGTGGTCGCGGAAGAGCCGGCCGAAGACGTCGTCGGACAGCCGGCCCAGGAAGCGGGTGGGCGTCCCCAGCCGGGCGAGCGCGACGGCCGTGTTGGCGGGGCTGCCGCCCGGCAGCACCTCCAGGCCCAGCGAGGGCCTGCCGGGGTCCGTGCCGGAACCGGTGACGAAGGCGTCGGCGACGCACTCGCCAAGCACGGCGACCGGCGCGGGGGCCGGGCGTCCGGAGGGCGAAGCGGCGGACGGGGCGGGGCGGTTGGCGGTCATCGGCGGCCTTTCCGGGGTGCGGCCGCGCGCGGGGGCGCGGGGACGTGGGCGCGTGCTCTCCCTCCGTCCAACGGGCGGCGGGCCGCGGTGAGTTGGCCCGGCTCCGGAGGGAACGGTCGCGGGAGTCCACCACCGGTCGGGACGGGATGTCAACGCTGACACCCCTACCCTCACGCCCCGGAACCGCCCTCCCGCTCGCCTCCCCACTCCAGGGCGAGGACCCCGGCGACGACGAGCAGCAGCCCGGCGATCTGCAGCGGCGACAGCGGTTCGCCCAGCAGCGCGGCGCCGATGAGGGCGACGGTGGCGACGCCCAGCGCGGCCCACACCCCGTACGCCTTCCCGAGGCCCATCCCCCGCTTCAGCGCGAGGGAGAGGAAGTAGTACGCGCCCACCACGCCCGTGATCGCGACGGCCGTGGGCACCGGTTCGGTGAACCCGTCCGAGGCCCGGGTCGCCGTGGCGCCCACCACCTCCGAGGCCACCGCGGCGCACAGGAACCACCAGGCCATGTCTCCACCCGCCCCTCTTCCCGGCGGGGCACCGGATTCTCCGGGCCACTGGACCGCGCGGGACCACGACACTAGATTTTTGTGAACGACAGTTCAAGTACTCTGTCCGGCGCGACCCGGCCCCACGCCGGCCCGCCAAGTACCGCACCGCACAGCCCTGTTGGCCCGCTCACCGGAGGCGCCCCCCATGCCGCTCGCCTACGCCCTGCTCGCCTGCGCCGTCGCCGCCGAGGTCCTCGGCACCCTCGCCACCCGCTTCTCGCACGGCTTCACCCGCGCCCTGCCCACGGCGGTCACCGTCGTCGGCGTCGTCGGGGCCTACTACCTGCTCTCCCTCGCGCTGCGCGAGGGCCTGTCCATCGGGGTCGCCTACGCGATCTGGGCGGCGGCCGGAGTCTCCGCCGTCGCCCTGATCGGCGCGGTGTTCCTCGGCGACCGCATGACCAGGACCCAGTACGCCGGCGTGGGCCTCGCCGTGCTCGGAGTGGTGGCACTCCAGCTCGGCCACCCCTGAGTTCCGGCCGCCCGCCCGCGCCCGTGGGGGCCGAAGACTCTGCTGGTACGGTGCCCAGCACCGGAGCACGGAGTCGGCGGTCAACGGATGGGGACACGCAGTGAACCAGCCCGCCAAGGCCATGACCGACGGCCGCAGGGCACGCGGCGAACGCAAGCGAGAGCTGATCATCACCGCGACCCTGCGCATCGTCGAACGCGAGGGCGTCGCCGGAGTCACCCACCGCTCGGTGGCGCGTGAAGCGGAAGTGCCCGCCAGTTCCGTCTGTTACTACTACGCCACCCTGGACGACCTGCTCGTCGCGGCACTGACCGAGGCACTGGACGCCTACATCGTCGAACTCCGCGGACTGCTCGGCTCCGGCCGGGACGGCATCGAGGCGCTGGCCCAGCTGATCGCCGCGGCGGGCGGCCCCGAACGCCACCGCGCGCTGGCCGAACGCGAACTGACGCTGCTCGCCTCCCGCCGCCCGGCCCTGCGCCCCATCGCCACGCGCTGGAAGGACACCGTCGCGGACGTGGCGCGCGGCTACACCGACGACCCGCTCGCCGTCGAGAGCCTGGTCGCCACCTCGGACGGACTGTGCGCGAAAGCGCTGCTCGGTGCGGAGAACCTCACCGAGCGCGAGATCGGCGACGTACTGCGCCACTCGCTGCGCCGCGGGAAGTGAGCGGGGACGGTGGGCGGTTCGCGGTCGCGGAGGCCGACGCTGGCCGATGTGGCCGAGCGGGTGGGCACCAGCGCCAAGACCGTGTCCCGGGTGCTCAACGAGGACGGTCCGGTCTCCCCCGCGACCCGTGAGCGGGTGCTCGCCGCCGTCGCCGAACTGGGCTTCCGTCCCGACCTGTTGGCGCGCACCATGCGCACCGGCGGCCGGGACGCGACCGTGGGCCTGATCGTCCCGGAGATCGCCAACCCCTTCTTCGGCACCGTCGCCTCCGGCATCGGGACGGCGGTCCGCGACCGCGGCCTGACGCTGCTGCTGGCCTCCTCCGACGCCGGCCCGGAGAAGGAGCGGACGCTCGTCAACTCCTTCCTCGCCCGGCGGGTTTCCGGGCTCGTCGTCGTCCCGGCGCACGGCGGCGACCACCGTTACCTGCGCCGCGAGCGGACGAGCGGGCTGCCGCTGGTCTTCCTCGACCGCCCCGCCTCCGGCCTCACCGCCGACACCGTGGTGAGCGCCAACTCCGAGGGCGCGCGGGCCGGTACGGCGCACCTGGCCGCGCGCGGGCACCGCCGTATCGCCTTCCTCGGCGACCGGCCCGCCGCGCTCTACACCCGCAAGGAGCGGCTCCGCGGCTACCGCGCCGCCCTGGCGGAGGCGGGCCTGCCGTACGACCGCAGGCTCGTCGCCGACGCGCACGGCGCCGAGGCCGCCGCCACGGCCGTGCACCGGCTGCTCGCGCTGTCCGACCCGCCCACCGCGCTGTTCACGGCGAACAACCTCGCCTCGCTCGGGGCACTGCCCGCGCTGGCCGCGGCGGGCCGCCGGGACGTCGCGCTCGTCGGCTTCGACGACCTGCCGCTCGCCGGGGTGGTCGAACCCGGCCTCACCGTCGTCGCCCCCGACCCCGCCGCGATGGGCTCGGCCGCGGCCGGACACCTGCTCTCCCGCCTGGACGGCGACGGCTCGGCCGCCCGTACGACGACCGTCGCAACCCGCCTCGTCCCCCGCGGTTCCGGCGAACTCGGGCCGCCGGACTGAGCGGTGGGAAATGCGCGTGCCCCCGGCGCCGCGGCGTGGTGGAGTCGGCCCATGAGCGACTCCCCCCTCACGGACACCCACGGTCACGGCGCCGCGGAAGAGGTACGCGCGGCCGCCGAGCGGAATCTCGCCGAGCACGCCTGCCATCTGCACCGCCGCATCCCGGGCATGACCGTCACCGAGAGCCCCGACCTGCTGGTCGCGGACAGCGGCCTCCCGGACGACACCTTCAACATCGTCGCCGCGGCCGGCTTCCCGGAGGACGGCGCCGACGCGCGGATCGCCGAGGTGGCCCGCCGACTGGCCGCCACCGGGCGGCCGTTCTCCTGGTGGGTCGGCCCCGCCTCCGCACCGCCCGGACTCGCCGGACGCCTCACGGCACTCGGCCTCCCCGCCGCCGAGGAGGAGACGGGCATGTGGGCCGCCCTCGGGGACGCCCCGTCCCCGGGCGGGAGCACGCCGCTGGACGTACGCGTGGTGACGGAGGCCAGGGAACTGGCCGACTTCGCCACCGTCCTGGCGGCGAACTGGGACCCGCCCTCCGAGACGGTGCACGACTTCTTCGCCCGGGCCGCCCCGTACGCCCTCGCCGGGGACTGCGCGGCCCGCTATCTCGTCGGGTACGCGGACGGCCTCCCCGTCGCCTGCGCCGAGGTCTTCCTGCACGCGGGGGTCGCGGGGCTGTACAACATCTGCACGCTGGCCGGCCACCGGCGACGCGGCCACGGCAGCACGCTCACCCGCGCCGCCCTCGCCACCGCCCGCGCGGAGGGGTTCGCCCTCGCCGTGCTCCAGGCGTCCGGCGAGGGCGAACCGCTGTACCGGGGGCTCGGGTTCCGCGACTGCGGCCGGTTCACGGAGCACGCCGTCACGCACTGAGCCCCCGGGCCCGCGTTTGGCCGTGCGGAGGCGCTGCGGGGAGGATGAGAACGCCCGGCGTCCCCAGCGCGCCGGGCGGAAGACGGACGGCCCGCCCGGCGGGCCGCGCACGGCCACAGGAAGGTGCAACGCACGTGCCACGCTCCGGCGGCGGACCTCGTCCCCACAGCAGTCGCGGCCCCCGGCAGGGCGGCCCCCGGGAGCGGGGCAGGGGGCGGCCGGACGGTCCCGCTCCGCGCCCCCGGGGCATCCGCTCCGGGCTGGACGACGAACTGCGCGCACTCGACGGCGGACAGTACGGCCGCTACAAGGGGCTCGTCGGTACCTGGCGGCTGCCCGGCGCCGAGTCGACCGGCGCCACCCTGGAGCTGGTGCGCGGGCAGTCCGACCCGTACGCGCCGCCCGCCCGTCTCGCGGTGCACGTGCCCGGTGACGTGGCCGGTTTCCCGCGCGACCTGTGGAACACCCGCGTGCGCCGTCGCGCCCTGGCGAGCCACCTCGCGCGGCGGGCCGTCGCCGCCGCGCGCGGGGAACGCGCCCTCCAGATCGACGGCGGCGGCCAGGAGGTGCTGGACCGCAGTTCGTGCCGGGTGGACGCCGAGGACGGCAGCGTCACGCTGCGCTTCGGCGCGGCGCTCCCCGGCCAGGGCCGGCGCATCGACGGGCGCGCTGCGCACCGGCTGCTGTGCCGCCTCGTCCCGGACGTCGCGGAGCGCGCGCTGCTCCATTCCTCGCTGGACCCGGAGGCGGTGCGGCGGTTCGTCGACACGGTGGAGGACTCCGACGCGCTGCGCGCCGCGCTCCCGGAGCGCGGGCTGATCGCGTTCGTCGCGGACGGTGCCGTCCTTCCGCGCCGCAGCGGGGTGGACGACCGGCCCGCCACGGGTTCCGGTGTGGTGCCGTTCTCCTCGCCCGAGGAACTGCGGGTGACGATCGAACTGCCGCACGCGGGCCCGGTGTCCGGCATGGGGCTCGCCGAGGGCGTCAGCCTGATCGTCGGCGGCGGCTTCCACGGGAAGTCGACGCTGCTGCGCGCGCTGGAGACCGGGATCTGGGACCACGTGCCGGGCGACGGGCGGGAGCTGGTGGTGTCCCGTCCCGACACGGTCAAGCTGCGCGCCGAGGACGGGCGCACGGTGGAGCGGGTCGACGTGCACGCCTTCGTCGACCATCTGCCGACCGGCGCGGACACCACCGACTTCTCCACCGACAACGCCTCGGGCTCCACCTCGCAGGCCGCGTCGCTGTGCGAGGCGGTGGAGTCCGGTGCGCGGGTGCTGCTCATCGACGAGGACACCGCGGCGACCAACCTGATGATCCGGGACGCGCGGATGCAGGCCCTGGTGGCGAAGGACCGCGAGCCCCTCACGCCGCTGGTCGACTCGGTGCGCTCGCTGCACCGCGACCACGGGGTCTCCACCGTCCTGGTCATGGGCGGTTCCGGCGACTATCTGGAGGTCGCCGACAAGGTGCTGATGCTCGACGCGTACCGCCCGTCGGACGCGACGGAGCGCGCCCGCGAGGTGGCCGCCGTGCCGACGGGCCGCCGCGCGGAGGCGGAGGCGTTCCCCGCGGTCGTCCACCGGCGGCCCGATCCGGCCTCCCTGGACTCCGGGGTGCGCGGGCGGTCGAAGATCCGGGCGCGGGGCGAGGACGTGCTCTCCTTCGGCGAGCACGACGTGGACCTGCGCTCGGTGGAGCAGATCGCGGACGCCCGGCAGGTGTCGGGCATCGGGCTCGCGCTGGAGCTGATGGTGCGGCGCGGTTTCCTGGACGGCGAACGCACCCTGGCCGAGGCCCTGGACCTGCTGGACGCCGCGCTCGCGGCGGACGGCGCCGATCCCCTCCTGGCCGTCCGGGACGAGGACTTCGCCGTCCCGCGCCGCTTCGAGACGGCCGCGGCGCTGAACCGGGTACGGGGCCTCCGGGTGCGCCGGAACGGGGCGTCATGATGAACGGCATGAACGGGATCGACAGCACGGAGAACGCGGCGGGCGCGGCGACGCTGACGGTGACGACCTGGTCGCTGGAGCAGACGTCCCCGGACGACCTCGTCCCGGCCCGCATGCCGGACGACGCGTCCGGAATACGGATCGAACGCGCCGGGGTGCCCAGCCCCGAGTTCAGCCGCTTCCTCTACACGGCCGCCGGCGGCGACGTCACCTGGACCGACCGGCTGCCGTGGACGTACGCGCAGTGGGCCGAGTTCCTCGGCCGTCCCGGCGTGGAGACCTGGGTCGCCCACGTGCACGGGACCCCGGCCGGTTTCATCGAACTGGACGGCTCGCAGACCCAGCGGGCCGGGACGGTGGAGATCAGCTACTTCGGGCTGCTCCCCGCCTTCCGGGGCCGCGGGCTCGGCGGCCATCTGCTGTCCCAAGGGACGGCCCGCGCCTGGGACATGGGCGAGCGCGTCCAGGGCCGCACCCCGACCCGCCGGGTGTGGGTGCACACCTGCAGCAAGGACGGGGAGCACGCGATGGGCAACTACCAGCGGCGCGGCTTCCGCCTCTTCGCGACGGAGACCGGCGAGGAGCCGCTGCTCCGGACCCCGGGCCCCTGGCCCGGCGCCCACGCCTGACGCCTCTTTCCGGGCCCGCCGGAGGCCGCCGCACGGCGCCCCGGCGGGCCCGCGCGCGTTCCCGTCCGGGGCCGTCCGGCGGCCGGGAGGAGCGCCGAACACCCCGCACTTCAGGGCCCGTTGCGCGCTTCCGGTGAGGGCACAAGGGGGCGTGCGGCAGATGTGACCGAAGCCACAGGATCTCTGTATGTGAGATTTTCTGTTTCGCATTCTGGATAATGGTGGACTGCCGTCTCACGCCCGTGCAACGCTTCCGTCATGTCTCGCGCCGGAATTGCCTTGGTGAGTCGACGCCACGTCGACCTGGGCCGCATGTCCAGCGCCATCTGTCTGGCGGGCTGACAGTCCCAGCACCGCCGTTTTCCGAGCCGCCCGCACTGTCGCAGGCGAGCGCTCCTGCCTCCTGATTTCCCGCAGTTCCCTCGCCGGGGGACACGTGTGCCGCTTTCCGTGTCCCGCACCGGCCGAGGCAGGTCCTGCCTGCTCGCCTGCCCGATGACTGCCCCCGCCTGCCCGAAGGACCACACCGCCATGGCCGATACCCCCAAGCAACCCGCTTCCGCACCGACCCGCCGGAAGGCCGGACGCCACCGCGGCGAGGGCCAGTGGGCTGCCGGGCACATGACGCCCCTGAACGGCAACGAGCAGACGAAGAAGGACGACGACGGTCTCAATGTGCGGACACGCATTGAGACGATCTACGCGCACCGCGGCTTCGACTCGATCGACCCGGCCGACCTGCGCGGCCGGATGCGCTGGTGGGGCCTCTACACCCAGCGCAAGCCCGGGATCTCCGGCGGCAAGACCGCCGTGCTGGAGCCGGAGGAGCTGGACGACGAGCACTTCATGCTGCGCGTCCGGATCGACGGCGGCCAGCTGACCACCCAGCAGCTGCGCGTCATCGGCGACATCTCGCAGGAGTTCGCCCGCGGCACCGCCGACATCACCGACCGGCAGAACATCCAGTACCACTGGATCCGCGTCGAGGACATGCCGGAGATCTGGCGCCGCCTGGAGGGCGTCGGCCTGTCCACCACGGAGGCGTGCGGCGACACCCCGCGCGTCATCCTCGGCTCGCCCGTCGCCGGCATCGCGGCCGACGAGATCATCGACGGCACGCCCGCCGTCGAGGAGGTGCACCGCCGCGTCGTCGGCAACCCCGCGTACTCGAACCTGCCCCGCAAGTTCAAGACCGCGATCTCCGGCTCGCCGCTGCTCGACGTGGCGCACGAGATCAACGACGTCGCCTTCGTCGGCGTCCAACACCCCGACCACGGGCCCGGGTTCGACGTCTGGGTCGGCGGCGGCCTCTCCACCAACCCCAAGATCGGTGTCCGGCTGGGCGCCTGGGTGCCGCTGGAGGACGTCGCGGACGTGCACGAGGGCATCGTGTCGATCTTCCGCGACTACGGCTACCGGCGCCTGCGCACCCGCGCCCGGATCAAGTTCCTCGTCGCCGACTGGGGCCCCGAGAAGTTCCGTCAGGTGCTGGAGGACGAGTACCTGCTGCGCAAGCTCGCCGACGGCCCCGCGCCCGAGAAGCCCGTCCAGCAGTGGCGCGACCACATCGGCGTGCACCGGCAGCAGGACGGCCGGTTCTACGTCGGGTTCGCCGCCCGGGTCGGACGGGTCGACGGCTCCAAGCTGACGAAGATCGCCGACCTGGCCGAGGCGCACGGTTCCGGCCGCGTCCGCACCACCGCCGAGCAGAAGATGATCGTGCTCGACGTGGCGGAGGACCAGGTCGAGTCGCTGATCGACGGGCTGGAGGCGCTGGACCTCTCGGCGCGGCCCTCCGTCTTCCGGCGCGGCACCATGGCCTGCACCGGACTGGAGTTCTGCAAGCTCGCCATCGTCGAGACCAAGGGCCGCGGCGCGTCCCTCATCGACGAACTGGAGCGCAGGCTCCCGGAGTTCGACCAGCCGGTGACGATCAACCTCAACGGCTGCCCCAACTCCTGCGCCCGCATCCAGGTCGCGGACATCGGCCTCAAGGGCCAGCTGGTCACCAACTCCGACGGTGAGCAGGTGGAGGGCTACCAGGTGCACCTGGGCGGCTCCCTCGGGCTGGAGCCCGGGTTCGGCCGGAAGGTCCGCGGACTCAAGGTCACCGCCGACGAACTGCCCGACTACATCGAGCGGGTGCTGCGTAATTTCGACGCACAGCGCGAGGACGGCGAACGCTTCGCGCAGTGGGCGGCCCGCGCCGAGGAAGGTGCCCTCAAATGAGCGAGCGTGCCGCCCCGTTCCACTGCCCGTACTGCGGCGACGAGGACCTGCGCCCGTCCGAGGCGGACGCGCGCGGGAAGGGTGCCGCGTGGGAGTGCGCCGCGTGCAACCGCGCGTTCGCGCTGTCCTTCCTCGGCCTGCTCAGCAAGGGGCTCGCACAGCGGGTCCCGGATGCACCGGAAGGGGGACGCGCGTCATGACGACCGTGCGGGAGTACACGGCACAGGAGTTGCGGCAGCTCGCCGAGGAAGCGGGCCGCGAACTGGAGGAGGCCCCGGCGCCGGACATCCTGCGCTGGGCGGCCGGCACCTTCGGCAAGGGCTTCTGCGTCACCTCGTCCATGGAGGACGCGGTCGTGGCGCACCTCGCCTCGCGGGCCTTCCCCGGGGTTCCGGTCGTCTTCCTCGACACCGGTTACCACTTCCCGGAGACCATCGGGACGCGGGACGCCGTCGCCGCCGTCATGGACGTCGAGGTGATCACGCTGACGCCGCGGCAGACCGTGGCCGAACAGGACGCCCAGTACGGGCCGAAGCTGCACGACCGCGATCCGGACCTCTGCTGCGCGCTGCGGAAGGTGCAGCCGCTGCGGGAGGGCCTGGAGGGCTACACGGCCTGGGCCACCGGCCTGCGCCGCGACGAGTCCCCGACCCGGGCGAACACCCCGGTCGTCGGCTGGGACGAGAAGCGGCAGAAGGTCAAGGTGTCCCCGATCGCCCGCTGGACGCAGGACGACGTGGACGCGTACGTGGCCGAAAACGGCGTCCTCACCAATCCGTTGCTCTCCGACGGCTACGCCTCCGTCGGATGCGCCCCGTGCACCCGCCGGGTACGGGACGGAGAGGACGCCCGCGCCGGCCGCTGGGCGGGGACCGGCAAGCGCGAGTGCGGACTCCACCTCTGACCGGTGCGTCCCGCGCGGTGAGGCGCGGTGCCCCAGTCGGTGCCTGGACAGAGGACCGGGAGAGCAGATGAGCGAAGAGACAGTGAGCAGGGAGCAGGAGATGACCGAGACGTCGGTCCGCGCGGACACGGGGGCCACGGTGTGGCTGACGGGTCTGCCCAGCGCGGGCAAGACGACGATCGCGACGGCGCTGGCCGAGCGGCTGGCCGCCGAGGGCCACCGGACGGAGGTGCTGGACGGCGACGAGATCCGCACCTTCCTCTCCGCGGGCCTGGGCTTCTCCCGCGAGGACCGCGACACCAACGTGCAGCGCATCGGCTTCGTCGCCGAACTGCTGGCGTCCCAGGGCGTGAAGGTGCTCGTCCCGGTGATCGCCCCGTACGAGGACAGTCGCGAGGCGGTGCGCAAGCGGCACCAGGCCGAGGGAACCGGCTATCTGGAGGTGCACGTGGCCACCCCGGTCGACGTGTGCTCCGAGCGGGACGTGAAGGGCCTGTACGCGCGGCAGGCGGCGGGTGAGATCGCCGGACTGACCGGCGTCGACGACCCGTACGAGCCGCCCCGGGTCCCCGACCTGCGGATCGAGACCCACCGGCAGAGCGTCGAGGAATCCGCGGCGGCGCTGTACGCGCTGCTCACCGAGAGGGGACTGGCATGAGCGACGCGAGCGTGACCACCGCGCCGCAGGACACCGGCGATCCCTACGCGCTGTCGCACCTGGACGCGCTGGAGTCGGAGGGTGTGCACATCTTCCGTGAGGTGGCGGGCGAGTTCGAGCGGCCGGTGATCCTTTTCTCCGGCGGCAAGGACTCCATCGTGATGCTGCACCTGGCGCTGAAGGCGTTCCAGCCGGCGCCGGTGCCGTTCGGGCTGCTGCACGTGGACACGGGCCACAACTTTCCCGAGGTCATCGAGTACCGGGACCGGGTGGTGGCGGAGCACGGACTGCGCCTCCATGTCGCCTCCGTCCAGGACTTCATCGACCGGGGCGAGCTGAAGGAGCGCCCGGACGGCACCCGCAACCCGCTCCAGACGGTGCCGCTGCTCGACGCGATCGGCACCGGACGGTACGACGCCGTCTTCGGCGGCGGCCGGCGGGACGAGGAGAAGGCCCGCGCCAAGGAGCGGGTGTTCTCGCTGCGGGACGAGTTCGGCGGCTGGGACCCGCGCCGGCAGCGGCCCGAGCTGTGGCAGCTGTACAACGGCCGCCACTCCCCCGGCGAGCACGTCCGCGTCTTCCCGCTCTCCAACTGGACCGAGCTGGACGTGTGGCAGTACATCGCCCGCGAGAAGATCGACCTCCCCGAGATCTACTACGCGCACCGGCGTGAGGTGTTCTCCCGGAACGGCATGTGGCTCGCTCCGGGCGAGTGGGGCGGTCCGGCGGGTGCGGAGTCGGTCGAGACGCGGCAGGTGCGCTACCGCACGGTCGGCGACATGTCCTGCACCGGCGCCGTGGATTCGGACGCCGACACCATCGAGAAGGTCATCACGGAGATCGCCGCGTCCCGGCTGACCGAACGGGGTGCCACCCGGGCCGACGACAAGCTCTCCGAGGCCGCCATGGAAGACCGCAAGCGCGAGGGGTACTTCTGATCATGACCGCATCCGAGACCACCCCCGCGGTGGCGGACGCCCTGGCCGCCACCTCCCTGCTGCGCTTCGCCACGGCGGGCAGCGTCGACGACGGCAAGTCGACCCTCGTCGGCCGGCTGCTGCACGACTCCAAGTCCGTCCTCTCCGACCAGTTGGAGGCCGTCGAACGCGCCTCCCTCGGCCGCGGTCAGGACGCGCCGGACCTGGCGCTGCTCACCGACGGGCTGCGCGCCGAGCGGGAGCAGGGCATCACCATCGATGTCGCCTACCGCTACTTCGCCACGCCCAAGCGGCGGTTCATCCTGGCCGACACCCCGGGCCACGTGCAGTACACCCGGAACATGGTCACCGGAGCCTCCACCGCCGAGCTGGCCGTCGTCCTGGTGGACGCCCGCAACGGCGTGGTGGAGCAGACCCGGCGGCACGCCGCCGTGGCCGCGCTGCTGCGGGTGCCGCACGTCGTCCTGGCCGTCAACAAGATGGACCTGGTGGACTACGAGGAGGCCGTGTTCGCCCGTATCGCGCGGGAGTTCACCGAGTACGCCGCCTCGCTCGGCGTCCCCGAGGTGACCGCCGTCCCCATCTCGGCGCTGGTCGGCGACAACGTGGTGACGCCCTCGGCGCACATGGACTGGTACGGCGGGCCGACGGTGCTGGAGCACCTGGAGACCGTCGCCGTCACCGACGACCCGGGCGAGGACCCCGCGCGCTTCCCCGTCCAGTACGTGATCCGCCCGCAGACAGCCGAGCACCCGGACTACCGCGGCTACGCGGGCCAGGTCGCCTCGGGCGTGCTCCGGGTCGGCCAGGAGGTCACCGTGCTGCCCTCGGGCCGCACCTCCGTCATCGCCGGAATCGACGCACTGGGTCAGTCGGTCGACGAGGCGTGGGCGCCGCAGTCGGTGACCGTCCTGCTGGAGGACGAACTCGACATCTCCCGGGGCGACATGATCGTCCCGGTGGACGCGGCCGTGCGTCCCACCCAGGACCTGACCGCGACCGTGTGCCACCTCTCCGACAGCCCGCTGCGGCCGGGGGCGCGGGTGCTGCTGAAGCACACCACCCGGACGGTCAAGGCGATCGTCAAGGAGATCCCCTCCCGGCTCACCCTCGACGACCTCTCCCAGCACCCGGAGCCGGGTGCGCTGGAGGCCAACGACATCGGCCGGGTGGTGGTGCGCACGGCCGAACCGCTGCCCGTGGACCACTACACCGACTCGCGGCGCACCGGTTCCTTCCTCCTGATCGACCCCTCCGACGGCACCACGCTCACCGCCGGCATGGCGGGCCGCGCCTTCGCCGACGCCGCGCAGGGCGCCCGCGAAGCGGCGGACGAGGCCGGCGGCGCGGACGACGACGGCTGGGACTTCTGAGCATGCGGGCGGCGGCGAGCGGTCGGGGTTGCGTGCCGGGGGCGCGGAACTCCGGGAGGAGGCTGCTCTCCACGGAGGTCTTCTCCACGTTCGACCAGACCGGCGGCCGGATCGGCAGCGGGATGCGCGGCAGCGGCCAGGGCGGGGTCGGCCGATGCTGCCGCTGACCGTGCCGCCGAGGGCGACGGCGGTGCCGGTGACGTCTCAGGCGTCGCCGGTGCCGTCAACGGCCGCCGCCCGCACCGGCGTCGCCCGTCATCCCTCGCGCCCGCCGCCGTACCGCCCGCCCCGCTGAGAGGACCCGCCCCGTGACCGCACCAGGCCGATCCCGACCGTCCCGCCGCCCTCCGCGGCTCGCACGTCCCGTGCGCGCCCTCGTGGCGGCCGTCGCCCTGGTCACCGTTCCGCTGCTGCTCACCGGCTGCGGCTACGGCTCGAAGCCGGTCCCCGACAGCGGCGGGCCCGCGCCGGGCAAGGGGCCGAAGACGGACGGTCTCGACCAGGTGCGGCTGGGCTACTTCGCGAACGTCACACACGCGACGCCCCTGGTGGGGCTGCGTACCGGCGGTGCGATCCCCGAGGAGCTGGGCGGCACCCGGGTCACCACGCAGGTGTTCAACGCCGGCCCCTCCGCGGTGGAGGCGCTCAACGCCAAGGCCGTGGACATGGCGTGGGTCGGTCCCTCGCCGACGGTCAACGGCTATCTCCAGGCGCGCGGGAAGAACCTGCGGATCGTCTCCGGTGCCACCTCCGGCGGCGCCTCGCTCGTCGTCGACCCGGACCGGGTGAAGTCGGCGGACGACCTGAAGGGCAAGCGGATCGCCACCCCGCAGCTCGGCAACACCCAGGACGTGGCGCTGCTCCACCACCTCGCCGAGCGGGGCCTGAAGGTCGACGCGCGGACCGGCGAGGGCGACGTCTCCGTCCTCCGCCAGGACAACAAGGAGATCCCGACGACCTTCCAGCAGGGCGGGGTGGACGGGGCCTGGGTCCCGGAGCCGACCGCCTCGGCACTCGTCGCGAAGGGCGGCAAGGTGCTGCTGGACGAGAAGGAGCTCTGGGACGAGGGCCGGTTCGTCACCACGCATCTGGTGGTGCGGCAGGACTTCCTGAAGGAGCACCCCGACGCCGTCGAGGCGGTGCTCCGCGGTTCCGTGCGCACCAACGCGTGGATCCGCGCGCACCCTTCGGAGGCGAAGGAGCGGCTCAACACCGCGCTGGAGCGGGACGCGGGCAAGCCCCTGCCGCGCCCCGTCCTGGACCGCGCGTTCCGGAACATCGAGATCACCGACGACCCGCTGGCCTCGACGCTCAAGCGGCAGGCCGAGCACGCGGAGGCCACCGGCCTCGCGGACTCCGACCGGATCGACGGGATCTACGACCTGCGGCCGCTCAACGCGGTGCTGCGGGACGACGGCAGGCCGCCCGTGGACGACGCGGGCCTCCAGAAGGGCCCCTGACCACAGCTTCCGCACCCCGCTCCCCCGGGAGCCCGACTCCCCCGCCGCACGCCGGGCGGCACGCCCCACCGCCGACTCCGCCCGCCCGTACCGCACTTCACCCGTAGCCGCACACCGCACCGGAGGTGACAGCGATGCCCAGCACCACGCTCAGCAGCGAGCCCCAGGCCCCGGAGCACCACACCACTGCCACGGCAGCCGCCGGGAGCCGCGCGTCCGCCGCTCCCGGAACCGAGGGGGCGCGCGCCGACGCCCCGTACGCGGTCCGTCTGGACCGTGTCTCCAAATCCTTCGGCCGCCCCGGCGCCGAGCAGCTGGTGCTGGACGACATCAGTCTGGACGTCGCGCCGGGCGAGTTCGTGACGCTGCTGGGCGCCTCGGGCTGCGGCAAGTCGACCCTGCTGAACCAGGTCGCGGGGCTCGACAAGCCGACCTCCGGCACCATCGACGTCCCCGGCGGCAGGCCCGCGCTGATGTTCCAGGAGCACGCGCTGTTCCCGTGGCTCACCGCGGGCAAGAACGTCGAACTGGCCCTCAAGATGCGCGGGGTGGCCAAGGGCGACCGCCGGGAGGAGGCCGAGCGCCTGCTGGAGCTGGTGCGGCTGAAGGGCGCGCACGGCAAGCGCGTGCACCAGCTGTCCGGCGGCATGCGCCAGCGCGTCGCCCTCGCCCGCGCGCTCGCGCAGGACAGCCGGCTGCTGCTGATGGACGAGCCGTTCGCCGCGCTGGACGCCATCACGCGGGACGTGCTGCACGAGGAACTCACCCGCATCTGGGCCGAGACGAACGTCTCCGTCCTCTTCGTCACCCACAACGTCAGGGAGGCGGTGCGTCTCGCCGAACGCGTCGTGCTGCTCTCCTCCCGCCCCGGGCGCGTGGCCCGCGAGTGGCAGGTCGGCTTCCCGCAGCCGCGGCGCATCGAGGACGCGGACGTCGCCGGCCTGTCCGTAGAGATCACCGAACAGCTCAGGGGGGAGATCCGCCGCCATGGCCAGCACTGACACCGAGCCCGGAACCAGGACGGACCGCGCGTCCGACGGCGCCGCGGCCCCAGCGGACGGCGGGCAGGAAGCGGCCGGTGATCTCGCCGGGCTGGAGGCGGGGCTCGACGCCCTGGAGTCGCACACCGCGGCACGCGTCCCGGTGAGCGAGATCCTGCGCTCCAAGGTGCTGCCCCCGCTCCTCGCGGTCGTGCTCGTACTGGGCCTGTGGCAGCTGGCCTTCGCGCTGCATCTCAAGGAGCCGCACCAGCTGCCGAGTCCGCTCATGGTGTGGGACGCCCTCGCCGAGGAGTGGTACAAGGGCACGATCCTGCAGATCATCTGGCAGAGCATCTCGCGCGGCGCGCTGGGCTTCCTGGTCGCGGTCGCCCTGGGGACGCCGCTGGGCCTGCTGGTGGCCCGGGTCAGGCCGGTACGGGCGGCGATCGGTCCGATCCTGTCCGGGCTCCAGTCGCTGCCGTCGGTGGCCTGGGTCCCGGCGGCGATCATCTGGTTCGGGCTGACGGACGCCACCATCTACGCCGTGGTGCTGCTCGGCGCCGTGCCGTCCATCGCGAACGGTCTGGTGTCGGGCGTCGACCGGATCCAGCCGCTGCATCTGCGCGCCGGCAAGGTCATCGGCGCCACCGGTCTCCGCGGCGTCCGGCACGTGCTGCTCCCCGCCGCGCTGCCGGGGTACATCTCGGGGCTCAAGCAGGGGTGGGCGTTCTCGTGGCGCTCGCTCATGGCGGCCGAGCTGATCGCGACCTCGCCCGAACTGGGCGCGGGGCTGGGCCAGTTGCTGGAGACCGGGCGGGCGTTCCAGGACATGCCACTCGTACTCGGCGCGATCCTGTTGATCCTGCTCGTCGGCATCGGTATCGAGCTGCTCCTCTTCGCGCCGGTCGAACGCCGCGTCCTGCGCAACCGGGGACTGCTGGGCAACGCCCCCTGACCACCGCCGCATCCGACCGAACCGCAGCCGCAGCCGCAGCCGCAGCCGCAGGAGAACGGAAACCGCTCACCATGTACGACACGACCCGGCCCGCACTCGTGGTCATCGCCCACGGCAGCCGCGACCCCCGGCACGCCGCGACCGTCGCCGCGCTCTGCGCGCGGGTGCGGGCGATGCACCGCGGGCTCCGGGTCGAGGTCGGCCATCTGGACTTCCACACCGAGACCGTGCCGCGCGTGCTGCGCCGGCTGTACCGCGAGGGCGTACGCGAAGTCGTCGCGCTCCCGCTGCTGTTGACGCGCGCCTTCCACGCCAAGTCGGACATCCCGTCCGTGCTGCGTGAGGTGACGGACGCGCTGCCCGGTCTCACCATCCGTCAGGCCCCCGTCCTCGGGCCGCATCCGCTGCTCGTCTCGGCGCTGGAGCGGCGCCTGCGCGAGGCCGGGGTGCGGCCGGGCACGGAGCCGTCCACCGGCGTCGTGCTGGCCTCGGCGGGATCCTCAGACCCGGAGGCGATCGCAGTCATCGCTGAAACCGCGCGGGAGTGGCGGCGCACAGCTGATTGGTGCACCGTGCGACCTGCTTTCGCCTCCGCTTCCCTTCCCCGCACGGCCGACGCGGTACGCGCACTGCGCGCGGACGGCGTCGGCCGTGTGGTGGTCGCTCCGTACGTCATCGCGCCCGGTTTCCTGCCCGACCGCATCGCCGCGGGTGCGCGGGAGGCGGGCGCCGACGTCCTGGCCCCCGTGCTCGGCGACTGCCCCCAACTCGCCGCTCTGCTCGCGCTGCGCTACACGCAGACCCTTGCGACGACACCGCTGCGGCAGCCGGCCGCCGCGGGGGCGCTCAGCGCCTGAGCCGGGGCGCGCGCCCGGGGTCAGTGCCCCGGTTCGGTGGGACGCTTGGCGCGTTCGGCGGCGAGGGCGGTGAGCAGTTCGCCGACGGTGTGCTCCACGGCGCTCTTGCCGAGGCCGAGACCGGACAACGTGCCCTGCCCGTCCTCCAGTTCGAGGAGGGCGAGCAGGATGTGCTCGGTGCCGACGTACTGGTGGCCCAGCCGCAGCGCCTCGCGGAAGGTGAGCTCCAGCGCCTTCTTCGCCCCCGCGTCGAACGGGATCAGCTCGGGGACGGGCTCGCCCGAGGGTGCGGGGAGCCGCTCGGTGGCGGCTTCCCGGACGGCGTCCGGGGTGAGGCTTCGGGCGGTGAGCGCCCGGAACGCCAGGGACCCGGGTTCGGAGAGCAGCCCGAGGAGCAGGTGCTCCGGGGAGATCTCCCGGCCGCCCGCCGCGCCGGCCTCGTTCTGCGCCGCGACGACGACGTTCCGCGCCCGGTCGGTGAAGCGGCCGAAGCCCTGCGAGGGGTCCGGTCCGGACGGCTCGTCCTTGGGGACGAAGCGCTTCTGCGCCGCCTGTTTGGTGACGCCCAGGCTGCGCCCGATCTCCGTCCAGGAGGCGCCGGACCTGCGGGCCTGGTCGACGAAGTGGCCGATGAGGTGGTCGGCGACCTCACCGAGGTGGTCGGCCGCGACGACCGCCCCGGAGAGCTGGTCGAGGGTGGTGTCGTGGGACGCCCTGATGGCCGCGATCAGGTCGTCGAGCCGTACGGGATGCGTGAGTCGGGTCGGATTCCGCGTCGAGTCATCCATGCGTCAACCGTAGGTTGACCCCCTCGTGACGTCAACCGTCGGTTGACGTCCGGTCATCGGAGGGAGCGCCACAGACCGGACGCGCTGTCCGCGAACCGGACCCAGGCGCGGGGGTTGTCCGGGTCCGGCTCCAGCTCCGGTGTGAGGTACCGGATGCGGTCGGGGTCGAGCCCGCGCAGTTTCCAGGCCAGCGCGACCAGGGCCGAGGGGCTGCCCAGCTCCTCGTCGGTCACCACGGCCCTGCCGGTGGCGTCCATCAGCTCCGTCAGCCGGTCCGGCCGGGTCAGTACGGCGCTGCTCCGGGCCGCGCGGGCGAAGCCGGAGAAGAACTCCTGCTGCCGCTCGATCCGCCGGAGGTCGCTCTGGTCCTTTCCGACGTGCCGCAGGCGCAGGAAGGCCACCGCCTGCCTGCCGTCCAGCCGGCGCTTCCCCGGCTCCAGATCGACCCCGTAACCGGGCGCTATCCCGTCGGGCACGTCCACCTCGACGCCGCCCACGGCGTCGGTCAGCGCCGCCATCCCCCGGAATTCGAGCACCGCGAAATGGTCCACGGGCAGGCCCGTGACGTGCTCCACCGTGGCCACGGTGCAGGCCGGACCCCCGTACGCGAAGGCGTAGTTGAACGGTTCGTGGGCCGATCCGGGCACCGTCCTCCCCTCCGCCGTCCGGCAGCGCGGGCGGTCCACCACCGTGTCGCGGGGGATGCTGACCGCGGTGGCCCGCTTCCGGCCGGCCGCGACGTGCAGCAGGACGGTGGTGTCGGAGCGGGCGCCGTCGTCCGCGCCTCCCGCGTACGCGCCGTTGCCGTCGCCGCGGGTGTCGCTGCCCATGAGCAGGATGTTCACCGAGCCGTCGCCGTCCCGGTGCGAAGGGCGGTCGCCCAGCAGCCCGTTGACGTCGACGGTGCGCAGCCCCGCACCGAGCTTCCAGTACGCCAGTCCGCCCGCGAGCACCATGAGGGCCAGTGCCACGGCTCCGGCGGTCCGCAGCGTACGGCGGCGGGGCCTGCGGCGCGGACGCGCGTGCCTGCTGCGTCCGCGCCCGTCCCGTGTCCCGTGACCTGGTTCGCGTGCGCGCATCGGCACCTCCGGAGCGAGTGGGGCGGTGAGGTGCCCCACGCTGGAGACCGAGGCTGAGAAGAACCTGAGACGGCGCGGGCGGCGCCGGGGCGGCTCAGACGGCGGACGGGATACGGAGGGTGAAGTGGGCGCCGCCCGCGGGGTGGTTGGCCGCGGTGAGGGTGGCGCCGTGCGAGAGGGCGATCTGCCGGGCCATCGCGAGGCCGAGGCCGGAGCCGGGCAGGGCGCGCGCCGAACGGGACCGGTAGAAGCGGTCGAACAGGTGCGGCAGGTCCTCGTCCGCGATGCCGGGACCGTGGTCCCGGACCGTCAGCTCGATCCAGTCGCCCGGCTCCTCGGACACGGCGACCTCGACGGCGCCGCCGTCCGGGCTGAACTTGGCCGCGTTGTCGAGCAGGTTGCCGATCAGCCGCTCCAGCCGGGCCGGCAACCCGCTGACGACGGCGGCCTCCACCGGCCCACTGGCTGAGCCACTCACCGGCCCAGTGGCTGAACCACTTCCGTCCGCGGGTGTGTGCAGGTGGAAGGTGACGTCCGGCCAGTGCCGTTCGGCCGTCCGTACGCAGTGGGCGGTGAGCGGCACCAGGGGGACGTCCTCCAGCAGCGCGGCCGGTTCTTCGCCCCGTGCCAGGTCGACCAGATCGCGCACCAGGCCGGTCATCTCCGTCAGTTCGCGGTCCAGCGCGTCCAGCGCGCGGTCGCGTTGCGCCTCGCTGATCCGGTCGGCGCGGGCGAGGACGGCGATGTTGGTGCGCAGGCTCGTCAGCGGGGTGCGCAGCTCGTGCGAGGCGTCCGCGACGAGCCGCCGCTGCGCGGTCACCGAGGCGTCCAGTTCGGCCAGCATGGTGTTGAACGAGGCCGCCAGCCGGGCGAGTTCGTCGGCGCCGGTGACCTCGATGGGCGTGCTCGCGTCCCGCGTCGCGGCGATCCGCTCGGCGGTCGCCGTCAGCCGCCCCACCGGCCGCAGCCCGTGCCGCGCGATGGCCCAGCCCAGCAGCCCGGCCAGCAGCACACCGCCCACGCTGACGACGAGGAGCACCGCGCCCACCCGGAGCAGCGCCCGGTCCGCCGGATCGGAGCGCAGCCCGATCTGCACCGCGCGGTCGTGCGGGATCGGCGCGGTCAGCAGCCGTACGGGGCGGCCGAACAGGGTGATGTCCCGGTAGTACGCGCCGCGCCGGCCGCTCGCGACCTGCCGGGCGCCCTCGTCCACGGGGAGGGTTTCGTCGCCCTCGGTGACCACGTCCCCGTCGGCGTCGACGGCCTGGATGCACGCCGGCCCGCCCGCGTACCGGCAGGAGCCGGACGGCCACCACGCCTCCGGATCCTTCGCCTGCGCCCGCACCCGGGCCGCCTCCGAGGCGAGGTTGCGGTCCAGCTGCCGCCCCAGTTCGTGCCGCACGGCGAGGAACGCGGCGAGGCTGGTGAGAACGACGACGAGCGCCACGGCGGCGGACGTCACCACCGCGAGGCGGGTCCGCAGCGCCACCCGCCGCCCGCGCTCCCCGCTCACGCCCGCTCCACGGCGTCCAGCCGGTAGCCCACGCCCCGCACCGTGTGGATCAGCCGCGGCTCTCCCCCGGCCTCCAGCTTGCGGCGCAGGTAACCGATGTACACCTCCAGGGAGTTGGCGGCCGGGCCGAAGTCCCAGCCCCACACGTGATCCATGATCACGTCCCTCGGGACGACGTTCCCGGCGTTCCGCATGAGCAGATCGAGGACGGCGTACTCGGTGCGCGTGAAGTCCATCTGCCGTCCCGCACGCCGCCCGCTGCGCGTCTCGGCGCGCAGGGACAGGTCGCCGACGGTGAGTTCGGCCGGGGGTTCCGGGTAGGCGCGGCGGACCAGGGCCCGCAGCCGGGCCAGGAGTTCGGCCACGTCGAAGGGCTTGCTCAGGTAGTCGTCGGCCCCGGCGTCGAGGCCGTCCACCCGGTCGCCGGCCCGGTCCCGCGCGGTCACCACGAGGATCGGGATGCGGTCGCCGAGGGCGCGCAGCCTGCGGCAGACGGCGAGTCCGTCCAGCCGGGGCATCAGCAGGTCGAGGAGGACCGCGTCCGGGCCCCAGTTGCCCACCGTCTGGAGGGCCTCCGCGCCGTCGTACGCCAGGTGCACGCGGTAGCCCTCGGTCTCCAGGGCCGCTCCGATGGCCTCCGCGACCTCGGGGTCGTCGTCGACGACGAGCACCTTGTGCCCCTCGCCGGGCGGAGGCGAGAACGGGGAGGGCTGGGCTGGCGGGTTCGGGTGCGGACTGTGAGTCATGCGCCGGCTTTCTTCCGGGCCGCCGGGGCGGCGCCCGCGGACGGGCGGGTGGGCGGAGGATCTGCACCTTAGACGACCCCCTCCGGGGTCTCAGGTTCCTCTCAGGCTGCACGGTCACCGTCCTGTGGCATGGCTGCACACACCGCGAACACCGGATGCCGGGGCCCCGCCGCGCACACGCCGCGCGCCCTGTCCGCACCCGGGCCCTCGCCCCGGAAAGCTCCGGCACTGTCCGTCGTCATCGGCGCGGGCGGCACCGGAGGACACATCTATCCCGGCATCGCCGTGGCCGAGGCACTGCGCCGCGCGGTGCCGGACTGCCGCGTGGCGTTCATCGGGACCGAGCGCGGACTGGAGACCGAACTCGTGCCCGGCGCCGGATTCCCGCTGCACACGGTCGACATGATCCCCTTCGACCGGTCGCTCGGGGTACGGCGCTTCGGGCTCCCCGCCGACCTGCTGCGCGCCGGTGCGCAGGCCCGCGGCGTCCTCCGCCGCACCGGCGCACAGGTGGTGATCGGGATGGGCGGCTATCCGTCCGCGCCCGCCGTGCTGGGGGCCCGGATGGGGCGCGTGCCCTGCCTGGTGCACGAGTCGAACGCCGTGCCGGGCCGCGCCAACCGCTTCGCCGCCCGGCTGACCGACCATGTGGCGCTCGCCTTCGACGAGGCGGGCCACGAGCTCCCCGGCGGCCGGGACCGCAGGGTCGTCGGCATGCCGCTGGTGGAGTCGGTGGCGCGGCTGGACCGTGCGGAGCTGCGCGCCCGGGCCCGCGCCCGGTTCGGGCTGCCGGGCGACTGCCGGCTGGTGCTGGTGAACGGCGGCAGCCTGGGCGCCACCCGCCTCACGGACGCCGCCGTCGGCCTGGCCGCGCGGTGGCGGGGCCGCGAGGACGTCCGGCTGCTGATCAAGACCGGCCCGGAGCGGCACCCGGACGTCGTCGCCGAACTCGCCCGCAACGGCGGCGAGAAGACCGCCACCGCCGTGCCGTACCTGGACCGCATGGACCTGGCGTACGCGGCCGCCGACGTGGCCGTGTGCCGGGCCGGCGCCTCGACTGTCGCGGAGCTGACGCACCTCGGCCTGCCCTCCGTCCTCGTGCCCTACCCGCACGCGCCCGGCGACCACCAGACCCGCAACGCCGGTGCGCTCGCCGCGTCCGGCGCCGCGCTGCTCCTCCCGGACGGGGAGACGGACGCGGCGGGTCTGGAGGCGGCGCTCGGCCCGCTCCTCGCGGACCCGGCGCGGCTGCGCACGATGGCGCGCCTCGCCCGCCGCGACGACCACGCGCGCGCCGCGGAGTCCGTCGCCGCCTGGGCCGTCGACCTGGCCACGGGACGCACCGGAACGCCCACGCGGCCCCGGTGCTCCCGGACCGCCCCCACCCCCGACAGCACAAGGAGTCACGCATGAACGGCCACTGGAAGAACCGGAAGGTTCTCGTCACCGGAGCCGAGGGCTTCATCGGCAGCGCACTCGTCGACCTGCTCGTCGGGCGCGGTGCACGCGTCCGCGCCCTGTCGCACTACAAGCCGTACGCGGAACGCGGCTTTCTGGCCCACCATCTGGAGAGCGGCACGGTGGAGGCCGTCACGGGCGACGTGCGGGACGCGGGCGTGGTAGACGAGGCCGTCGCGGGCTGCGACACGGTGTTCCATCTGGCGGCGCTGATCGGCATCCCGTACAGCTACCGCGCCCCCGAGTCGTACGTGGCGACGAACGTGGTCGGGACGCACCATGTGGCCGCCGCCTGCCGGCGGCACGCCGTCGGCCGGCTGGTGCACACCTCCACCAGCGAGGTGTACGGCACCGCGCGCACCGCGCCCATCTCCGAGTCGCACCCGCTCCAGCCGCAGTCGCCGTACTCGGCCTCCAAGATCGGCGCGGACATGATGGCGCTGTCGTACTGGCACGCCTTCGAGCTGCCGGTGACGGTCGTGCGCCCGTTCAACACCTACGGTCCGCGCCAGTCCGCACGCGCCGTCATCCCCGCGATCCTGCGCCAACTGCACGCGGGCGCCGAGGAGATACGGCTCGGCTCGACGTCCCCCACCCGGGACTTCACCTACGTCACGGACACCGCGGCCGGGTTCCTCGCGCTGGCCGAGGCCCCCGCCGCGGTGGGCCGTACCGTCAACCTCGGCACCGGTGAGGAGATCTCCATCGGCGACCTGGCCGCCCTCCTGACCGAGATCACCGGGAGCGCCGCGCGGATCGTCACCGACACCTCCAGGCTGCGGCCCGCCGGCAGCGAGGTGGAGCGGCTGCTCTCGGACAACGGGCTCGCGCGTGAACTCTCCGGCTGGCGGCCGGAGATGTCCCTCCGGGACGGCCTGACGGAGACCTCGCGCTGGATCGCCGAGCACGTCACCGGGCGCCCGGCCGCCCAGCGGTACCAGGTCTGACCGACCGGCGGCAGCGAAACGGCTCGGCCCGTCACCGGAGTCTTCGGTGACGGGCCGAGCCGTGTGCCGTGGGGACGTCGGGCGGACAGGCGGGGCGGGGACAGTCCCCGGGGCTCACTCGGCCGTCCTCGGCACGTACTTGTAGCCGACGCGGCGGACGGTGACGATGCTGTCGCGGTGTCCGGGCCCCAGCTTGCGCCGCAGCCGGGCGATGTGGACGTCCACGGTGCGCCCGTCGCCGATGTGGCTGTAGCCCCAGAGCGTGGCGACGAGATGGTCCCGCGTGTGCACGCGCTGCGGGTGGGCGACGAAGTGGGCCAGCAGCTCGAACTCCAGGTAGGTCAGGTCCAGTTGCGCACCGTCCACCTCGGCGGTGTGCCGCACGGGGTCGACCCGCAGGCCGCCCGGCGGCCCGGCCGGATCGGGTACCGGACCGGCGTCGGTGGTCACGGCGGCGGGACGCCCTGCCGGGGCGGCGGGGCCCTCGCCGGGCTGGAGCAGCGGGCGGACCTCGGCGCGCAGGCCCTGGGTGGCGAGGAGTTCGGCGGGATCGGTGCCCTCCGGCACCAGGACGACATAGCCGACCAGCGGCGCGGGCGAGGACGGCGCGGCGTCACCGTCCGGCCGTCCCTGCGCGGGGGCCTGGGCGGAGCGGACGCCGGGGACGACGCTGAGGTGGCGGCCGTCGGCTGCGGGAAGTGCGGACATGGGGGACTCTCCTCGGGGTTGTGGGACGTGGGATGCGGGGCGGGAACGGGCGCGGCGGTGGTGCGTGTGGGGGCCGCCGCGCCCGTGGTGCACGGGCCGGCCCGGCTCAGGCGGCGGCGGGCGCGGGCGTGTAGTGGGACGCCGCGTCGCCCTCCACGATGCGGCTGCGCCCGCCGTCGACGCCGACGGGCACGTCACCGGCGACGGTCACCCGGTGCAGGCGGCGCGGCAGGTCGCCGTAGTCGTCGGGCGCGTAGTGCTGGGTGCTGCGGTTGTCGAAGAGCACCAGGTCGCCGGGCTCCCAGCTCCACCGCACGATGTTCTCGGGGCGGGTGACGTACGCCTGGAGGATGCGCAGCACGTCCCGGGACTCCTCGGCGCCCAGCCCCACGATCCGCTGCGCGAACCCGCCGATGAACAGGCCCCGTTCACCGCTCTCCGGGTGCACGCGGACCACCGGGTGGGCGGTCTCCCACTTCCTGGAGGTGAACACCCTGCGGTGCTCGGCGGCGGCCTCCGTCTTCGGCTCCGCGTAGTCGTGCGTATTGGTGTGGACGGCCCACAGCCGGTCCGCGAACTCCCGCAGCGGCTCGGGCAGGTCGGCGTAGGCGGCCGCCGTGTTGGCGATGAGCGTGTCGCCCCCGTACGGCGGGACGACGAGGCCGCGCAGGGTGCTCGCCTTGGGCGGGGTCCGCACGAAGGTGACGTCGGTGTGCCAGCGGTTGGCCCGGATGCCCTCGCCGCCGTCCACGGGCAGGATCTGCGGCTGTCCCTCCACGGAGGGGACGGTGGGGTGGGCCGCTGTCAGTTCGCCGAAGAGGGAGGCGAACCGCAGCTGGTCCTCGTCCCGGAGGTGCCGGCCGCGGAAGAAGAGCGCCTTGTGCTCCAGCAGGGCGGTGTTCAGTTCGGCGACGAGGGCGGTGTCCAGTTCGGCGGACAGGTCGACGCCGAGGATCTCGGCACCGATCCGGCCACCGACACGGCGGACGTCGAAGGCGGTACTGGTCATGACGTGTTCCTCTCGGGAGGTGCGGGAGGTACGGACAGTGGGGCGTCAGCCCCGTGCCTCGGGGCGGCCGGCGGTGAACCGGCGTTCCAGGGCCACGAGGAGCTGGTTGAAGGCGAGTCCGACGGCGGAGATGGTGACGATCCCGGCGTACATCTGCGGGATGGCGAAGTTGAACTGCGAGTTGTTGATCAGGAAGCCCAACCCGGCCTTGGAGCCCACCATTTCGGCCGCGACGAGCACCAGGACGGCCGAGGAGCCCGCCAGCCGGATGCCCGTGAAGACCGTGGGCACCGAGGCCGGCAGGATCACCTTCTGGAACAGCCGCAGCGGCGGCAGGTCCATGGAGGCCGCCAGCCTGAGCAGCGTCGGATCGACGCTCCGCACGGCACTGATGGTGTTCAGCAGGACGGGCCAGGTGCAGGCGAAGAGCACGATGGACACCTTCGACGTCTCACCGATGCCGAGCAGCAGCACGAACACCGGGAGCAGCGCCAGCGCCGCCGTGTTCCGGAAGATCTCCAGCACGGGCGAGAGCAGGTCGGCCGCGCGCCGGTACCAGCCGATCAGCAGCCCGAGCGGGACGGCGAGGAGCACGGCGAGCACGAAACCGGTGAGCGACCGGCCGAGGCTGGCGCCGGTGTCCTCCAGCAGCTGCCCGTCGAGGAGGAGTTCCCACCAGGCGACGGCCACCTCGGACACCGGCGGCAGGAACGTACGGTCCACCAGCGCGAGCCTCGGTGCCAGCTCCCACACGGCGAGCAGCACGAGCACCGCGGCGGACCGCGTGAGCCCGGCCCGCAGCACGCCGGACAGACCGGCGAACAGCGGGGTGGCAGGAAGGGTGGGCCGTTCCGCTCCGGGGAGAGGAGCGGTGGCGGCGCGCGGGGGACGAGGAGGGTCAACGGCGGTGCGGGGAGCGTCGGTTCGGCTCCGGGTGGTGGCGGTCATCGGGTTTCCGGCTCCCTCTCCTGGCGGTGCGCGGTGGCGATCTCGTCGTGCAGCAGCTCCCACACCCGGTGCCGCTGACGTGCGAACTCCGCGCTGGAGCGCACGTCCCCGCCGTCCGTCCGGCTGCCCAGGCCGACGGTGACGACGTCCTTGAGGCGCCCCGGGCGGGAGGTGAGGACGGCGACGCGCTGACCGAGGAGCACCGCCTCGTCGATGCCGTGCGTGATGAAGACGACGGTCTTTCCGGTGCGCTCCCAGATGCGCAGCAGCTCCTCCTGGAGCGACTCGCGGGTCTGCGCGTCCAGCGCCGCGAACGGCTCGTCCATGAGCAGCACTTCGGGGTCGTAGGCGAGGCTCCGGGCGATGGCGACCCGCTGCCGCATACCGCCGGACAGCTCGTGCGGGTGCCGGTCCTCGAAGCCGGACAGTCCGACCAGCTCCAGCACGTCCATGGCACGTTCGGTACGTTCCGCACGCGGGACGCCGGTGGCCTCCAGGCCGAACTCGACGTTGCCCAGGGCGGTGCGCCACGGCAGCAGCGCGTACTGCTGGAAGACGATGCCCCGGTCGAGTCCGGGCCCGGTGACCGGCCGGCCGTCGAGCAGGATGCGGCCCGAGGTGGGGGTGCTGAGCCCGCCGAGGAGGTCGAGCAGGGTGGACTTCCCGCAGCCGCTCGGCCCGACGACGACGGTGAACTCGCCCGCCGGGATGTCCAGATCGATGTCCGTGAGCGCCGTCACCCGCGACGGTTTCCGCCCCTCCGCGCCGCCGTGCCCCGCCCGTCCGCGCCTCAGCAGCCGCCGCAGGCCCGGTGCTCCGGACGCCGCGGAGGGCGGTGGAAAGGTCTTGCCGACGCCCTCCAGCCGGATTCCGGTGCGCTCTCTCGCCTCTGTCGTCGCTGTCATGCGGCTCGGCTCCCTGCCCGGTAGCGGTTGTAGGCGTTGGTGTAGATGTCCCGGACGGAGAACCGGTCACGGTTGATGTCGCCGCGTTCCGCGAGCCAGTCGGCCCAGACGGTGAGCTCTTTCTCCGCGATACGGCCGCCGGTGCCGGCGACGCCGTAGGAGAGGAAGTAGCGCAGCGGGTCGGCGTCCTCGTTCCGCTTGCGGCGCCGGACCACGCGCACCATCCGGTCGATCACCTCCTCGCGGGGTCTCGCGCGCGCCCATTCCAGGGCCCGTGCCACGCCGGTGACGAAGGTGCGGGAGGTCTCCGGGTTGAGCTCCAGGAAGCGGTCGGCCATGACGTAGGTGCCGGCGCTGAAGCTGCCCAGCATGTCGTGATCGTTGAAGAGTTCGCGGACGCCGCCGCGCTCCAGCAGCTTGTCCCGGGTGATGTCGCTGAGTGCGGCGACATCGATCTGCCCCTTCCTGAGGGACTGTTCGATGTTCACCGGCGGCACCGCGACCTGCTGGACCTGATCGATCTGCGACGGTTCCAGACCGTGTCTGCGCAGATAGGTGTCCAGCATCGCCTGGGAGTGGCCGCCCAGGGTGTTCATGGCGACCTTCTTGCCGATCAGGTCGCGCGGCTCCCGTACGGCGGAGTCCTCCCGTACGTAGAAGCCGGTGTAGCGCTCCTCGTCGGTGCCGTAGTAGCTGATGACGGCCTTCACGGGGGCCTTGGCCGCGGCCATCCGCACGACGGCCCCGTTGAAGGCCCCGCCGAAGTCGACCTCCCCGGTGGCGGCCGACTGGATGTCCTGGGGGCCGCTGGTGGTGTTGCCGACCCACTGGAGGGTGACGCCGCCCAGGTAGCCCAGGTCCTCGGCGAGTTCGGCCGGTGTGACGACTCCGGCCCAGCCCTGGTACCGGAGGGTGGAGGTGGGCCTGGGGCCGCCGCCCAGGGCGGAGCCGCAGCCGGCCGTACCGGCCGCGGCGCCGAGCAGGACGAGGAAATCTCGTCGGGAAGTGCTGCGCACGGGAATGCTCCGTGGGTATGCGGAATCGCGCCCGGGCAGCCGCGGAGAACGCTCGGCACGTCACTGGACGGAGCGTCGGAAATGCGGACGGGAACGGCGCGGAGAAATCCGGGAATTGACGGGAAACGGCAGGGGAAACCGGGGTGCCGCGTTCATCGGGAGAACGGCGGCACCCGGAGGGGAAAGCCGGTGCCCACGCCCGCTCGTCAGCCGCTGAACGGCCGGAATGCTGCGGGTGGAGTCAGGAGCGGTGAGAAATCAGCCGGTGACGGCGCGCGGGCACGACTCAGTGGCCGGCGGCACAGATGGCGCTGGCGTGCTGTCGCAGATCGACATGCAGTCGCACAACAAGATTCGCAGACTGATTCACACGGACGAGCATGCCAGCAAATGCCGTACGGCGTCAACGCGTTCACGATTCCGTCCCGCGCACCGGACACGAATTCCCCGGCGGATCAGTGGCCGGTCCGGCCCCGTCCCGCGCGGTGATGCGGGTGCCGGCCCGCTTCTCTGGTGGATACTCGCAGCACCGAATTTCCGGCCCCGTGTCGAGGAGTGATTCCGTGACCTCCGTCAACGAGCACCTCACCGACCGCTATCCGACGCGCGGATCGTCCGAGGTGGTGATGCCCCGCACCGACCCGGTGGTGTGGTCGGAACCCGGCGCTCCGGGCCCCGTCGGCGCCGCGGACCTGGCCCGCTACGAGCGCGAGGGCTTCCTCTGCGTCGACGCGCTGCTCACACCCGCGGAAGTGACGGACTGCCGCCGGGAGTTGGCCCGGCTCGCCGCCGATCCGGGGCTGCGGGCCGACGGCCGCGCCGTCGTCGAACCGGAGTCGGACGCCGTGAAGAGCATCTTCGAGCCGCACAAGGTCAGCGCCGTCTTCGACGACCTGGTGCGGGACCCGCGCGTGGTGGACCGCGCACGGCAGGTGCTGGGCTCCGAGGTCTACCTCCACCAGTTCCGGGTCAACATGAAGCCCGGGTTCGGCGCCTCCGGCTGGTACTGGCACTCCGACTTCGAGACCTGGCACGCCGAGGACGGGCTCCCCGCGCCCCGGACGCTGTCCCTCTCCCTCGCGCTGACGGACAACGAGGACACCAACGGCAGCCTCATGATCATGCCGGGCTCGCACAAGACCTTCCTGGGCTGCGCGGGCGCGACCCCCGAGGACAACTACAAGACCTCGCTCCAGAACCAGGGCGCGGGACTGCCCTCCGACGCGGCGGTGGCCCGCTTCGCCGGGGAGCAGGGCATCCGGCTCTGCACGGGCGCCGCTGGCTCTGCCGTCATGTTCGACTCCAACTGCATGCACGGCAGCAGCGACAACATCACGCCCTTCCCCCGGTGCAACGCCTTCATCGTCTTCAACAGCGTGCACAACACGACGGTGGAGCCCTTCGCCGCACCCGCCCGTCGCCCCGAGTACCTCGGCTCCCGCGACTTCACCCCCGTGCGATGAACGGCGCGTGGGACGGCACCGCCCCGGCCGGTGCCGTCCCACGCACCCGGAGGACGCTCCGGAACGGACGGACGCCCGGCGGCGCCACGCGCGGTCAGCTGGTGAGCTCGATCAGCCGTCGGACGGTGCGCCAGTTGCGGCCGGTCATCAGCGTCCCGGGCAGCGCGGCGGCGAGCGCGTCGGGGAGCTTGCTGCGTCCCATTCCGTCGGGGAAGTGGCAGTAGACCGCCCGGTCGACGAGACGGAACTCCTCCGGCGCGTGGGCCTCCCGGTCCACTCCGTCCAACGCGCCCGGTTCCGGGGCCTGTTCGAGGAACATGACGAGCACCTTGGCCGGATCCAGCTCGTCGGCGGGGATCGGGCAGGCCGCGGCCACGGCGCGCAGCTCCGCGGCGGTGAGCACCAGGCACCTGACCTCGAAGCCGAAGTGCGCGGCGAGCGTGCGTTCCAGTAACGGGCCGGGGTCGCCGTCGTCCGTGATGAAGACCGCGTTGCCGCTCTGGAGGTACGTGCGCACGCCCGTCCAGCCGAGCCCCGTGAGCAGCTGTCTCAGCTCGGCCATCGGAACCTTCTTGCTGCCGCCGACATTGATGCCACGCAGCAGTGCCACATATGTCGTCATACGAGGCAGCTTAGAAGAGCGACGGCCGTTGCGGACGGGGCCGTTCGGGGCGGGACGGACACCTCGGGGGGTCGAATTCCGGCCGGAACCGCGCGGGGACACCACCGGCGGCGCGGAGCGCGGGGGCGCACCGCAAGGTCGCACAGCGCACGGGGACACATCCGTCACCCCCGTACGAGGTCAGGACACCGGGCGGGAGTCCGTCCAGGCGGCCTCGAACTCCTCGCGGTACG
Organism: Streptomyces sp. HNM0574; assembly: GCF_012726235.1. Lineage (GTDB taxonomy): Bacteria > Actinomycetota > Actinomycetes > Streptomycetales > Streptomycetaceae > Streptomyces. The sequence continues at coordinate 248,275 of NZ_JAASAH010000001.1, read as the reverse complement.
TGCCGAAGAGGCCGTGCACGCCCTCGTCCTGCGGCTTGTCGCGGTCCTCGCGCCGCTGGACGAGATCGCGTCCGCCGCCCCGCAGCACGAGCACCGGCGCCTCCATCCCGCGCACCCGGCGCAGATAGGACTGGACGACGGCGAGCCCGTCCGGGCCGTCCCCGTCGACCATGTACGCGGTGAAGCGCGGCGTCTCGTCGAAGACCTGTATCTCGAACGCGCCCGGATCGCGCAGCCTGGCCCGCACCCGCCGCATGTGCAGGATGTTCGTCTCGACGGTGCGGCTCAACTCGCCCTTTTTGATGCCCAGTTCGCGCTCGCGCCTGCGCATCGCGCTGCTCGCCGGGTTGAGGAACAGCAGCCGGACGCGGCAGCCCGACTCGGCGAGCCTGAGCAGCCTGCGGCCCGAGTAGTTCTGCACCAGCAGGTTGAGCCCTATGCCGATCGCGTCGAGCCGGCGGGCGCCGCCGAAGAGGTCCTCGGCCGGCAGCCTCCGCTGGAGCCGCACCCGGTCCGCGTGGACGCCGACGACGTCCGCGAACCGGTCGCCGACCAGCTCCTCGACCGCGTCGACGGGCAGCCGGTGCGCGGAGCGCCGGCCCTCCCCCGAGGCGCCGAGCAGCTCCAGCAGCCGGGCGCACATCCGCTCCGCCTGGGCGAGCACCGTCTCGGACAGCGCGCGGTTCCTGGCGACGGCGCTGCGCGCCACCTCCAGTTCGTCCAGGGCGAGTTCGAGCTCCCGCCGGTCCTCGAAGTACGGCTCGAAACAGGGCCAGTGCTGCACCATCAGCTCGCGCAGCTGCGGCAGCGTCAGGAAGGAGAGGACGGTGTCGTCGGCGGGGTCGAGGAGATAGCCCTTGCGCCTGCTCACCTCGCGTACGGCGACGGCGCGCTGCACCCATTCCTGCCCGGTGGGTCCGGCGGCGGCGATGACCCACTCGTCGCCGTGCACGGGCTCGTATATGGGGCGGAGTACGGCGGAGACGACGGCGCGGAGCCGCTGTTCGACCAGATTGAGCCAGATATAGGCGCGTCCCGCACGCTGTGCCCTGGTGCGCACCTCCGCCCAGGCGTCCGCGCCCCAGTCGAGATCCGCGCCGATCTCCATGGGGCGCGCCAGGGACACCGTCCCCGACGGTACCTCGGCGCCCTCGTCGTCACCGCTCTCACCTGGGGGGAGTTCAAGCCCTCCCGCGCCCACCTGTGCACCGCCTTCCGGACCCCTGTGTTCGATCAAGGAAGACTACTGCGGCGCCGGTTCGCGCGCACCCGGAACCCCTATCAACTTCCCGCTCTCGTACGTCCGTACGGGGGAAGTTGGCCCCGGGGTCCGGCCGCTTCACGGCCGCTGCGCAAGGATGCACCGGGGCAGCACATCCGAGGTGACCGCGACAGGAAGAGACGACCGCATGCAGGTCTGGCCGGGACGGGCGTACCCCCTGGGCGCCACCTACGACGGCGCCGGCACGAACTTCGCCGTGTTCTCCGAAGCCGCCGACCGCATCGAGCTGTGCCTGCTCCAGGACGACGGTTCGGAAGCCGCCGTGGAACTGCGCGAGTCGGACGGTTTCGTGCGGCACGCGTACCTGCCGGGCGTCATGCCGGGACAGCGGTACGGGTTCCGGGTGCACGGCCCGTACGCGCCGCAGGAGGGGAAGCGCTGCAACAGCGCGAAGCTGCTGCTGGACCCGTACGCGAAGGCGATGAGCGGCAGCATCGACTGGAACGAGGCCGTCTACGGCTACCACTTCGGCTCCCCGGAGCGGCGCAACGACCTCGACTCCGCGCCGCACACCATGGCTTCGGTCGTGGTCAACCCCTACTTCGACTGGGGCGACGACCGGCTGCCGCGCACCGAGTACCACCGGACGGTGCTGTACGAGGCGCACGTGAAGGGCCTCACCATGCTGCACCCGCAGCTTCCGGAGGAGCTGCGGGGCACGTACGCGGCGCTGGCCCACCCGGCGGTCATCGAGCATCTGACCGAACTGGGCGTCACCGCACTGGAGTTGATGCCGGTGCACCAGTCCGTCACGGACAACCGGCTGGCCGACGCGGGACTGTCGAACTACTGGGGCTACAACACCATCGGCTACTTCGCGCCGCACAACGCCTACGCGTCCTGGGGCGACCGCGGGCAGCAGGTGCTGGAGTTCAAGCAGGCCGTGCGGGCGCTGCACAAGGCGGGCATCGAGGTCATCCTCGACGTGGTCTACAACCACACGGCAGAAGGCAACCACCTGGGTCCCACGCTCTCCTTCCGGGGTCTCGACAACTCCTCGTACTACCGGCTGACGGACGATCCGCGCTACTACATGGACACGACCGGCACCGGTAATTCACTGCTGATGCGCAGCCCGCACGTGCTTCAGCTGATCATGGACTCGCTGCGCTACTGGGTCACCGAGATGCACGTGGACGGCTTCCGCTTCGACCTCGCGGCCACACTGGCGCGCCAGTTCCACGAGGTGGACCGGCTGTCGTCCTTCTTCGACCTGGTGCAGCAGGACCCGGTGGTGAGCCAGGTGAAGCTGATCGCCGAGCCCTGGGACGTGGGCGAGGGCGGCTACCAGGTGGGCAACTTCCCGCCGCTGTGGACGGAGTGGAACGGCCGCTACCGCGACACCGTCCGCGACATGTGGCGGGGCGAACCGCGCACCCTGGCCGAGTTCGCCTCCCGGCTGACGGGCTCCTCGGACCTCTACCAGGACGACGGCCGCCGCCCGCTGGCGTCCGTCAACTTCGTCACCTGCCACGACGGGTTCACCCTGCACGACCTCGTCTCCTACGACCAGAAGCACAACGAGGCCAACGGCGAGGGCAACCGGGACGGGGAGAACCACAACCGGTCCTGGAACTGCGGCGCCGAGGGCGCGACGGACGATCCTGCGGTGCTGCGGCTGCGGCGGCGTCAGATGCGGAACTTCGTCGCCACGCTGATGCTGTCGCAGGGCGTCCCGATGCTCAGCCACGGCGACGAGTTCGCGCGCACCCAGCACGGCAACAACAACGCGTACTGCCAGGACAGCGAACTCACCTGGGTGCACTGGCCGGAAACCGGCGCCGGTACCGACGCCCGCGCGGACGAGCAGATGTGCGCGTTCGTCCGGGAGATGGTGTGGCTGCGGCGGGACCACCCGGTGTTCCGGCGGCGGCGCTTCTTCCACGGGCGTCCGGTGGAGGGCACCCGCGACGAGCTGTCGGACATCGGCTGGTTCACCCACGAGGGCGAGGTCATGACCCAGCAGGACTGGCAGGCCGCGCACGCCAAGTCGCTGACGGTCTTCCTGAACGGCAGCGCCATCTCCGAACCGGGGCCGCACGGCGAGCGGATCACCGACGACTCGTTCCTGCTGCTGTTCAACGCCCACCACGCGCCCCTGGACTTCGTCGCGCCCGTCGACCACGGCACGCAGTGGCACGTCGTCCTCGACACCGCCCAGGAGGGCCCGCCGTCCGCCGTCGAGCCGTGCAAGGTCGGCGCGGGCGACCGGATCACCCTCGCCGACCGCAGCCTGGTCGTCCTCCGCCGGCCGCTGTGAGGCGGCGCCCGGCTCCGCCGGCGCTCTCGCCGGGCCGCTTCCCCGGGCGGGACGTCACGGCCGGCTCCGGCGCCCCGTCAACTTCGGGCCGCCCGCTCACCGGGACGGCGGGCACTTGGACCTGAGCGGCCGAACGCGACGGGCACGGCGGCCGGACGCGGGTACACAGCCCGCATGACGCCCACGCCGCCACCCGTCCCCCCACGCCCCCGCACGCCGCGGTCGACCTACCGGCTCCAGCTGCGGCCCGACTTCCCGTTCGCCGCCGCCGAGGAGGCGCTGCCCCACATCGCCGCCCTCGGCGTCTCCCATCTGCATCTCTCCCCCGTCCTCACCTCCGTCCCCGGCTCACCGCACGGGTACGACGTCACCGACCACTCCTCCGTCCGCGCGGAACTCGGCGGGGAGGACGGGCTGCGGGCGCTGGCCGCCGCCGCGCACGCGCGCGGTCTCGGGCTCGTCCTCGACATCGTCCCGAACCACATGGCCGTCCCCGCCGACACCCGGCTCAACCACCAGCTGTGGGAAGTGCTGCGCGAGGGGCCCCAGTCGCGGTACGCGCACTGGTTCGACGTCGACTGGGCGGCACAGGACGGCAGGCTGCTGCTCCCCGTCCTCGCCGGGCCGGTGCACGAGGAACTGCCCCGGCTGCGCACCGGGGACGGAACGCTGCACTACGGCGACCGGACGTTCCCCCTGCGCCCCGGCACCGGGGGCCTGCCGCTGCCCGAACTGCTGGCGGCACAGCACTACCGGCTCGCCTGGTGGCGACTGGCCAGGACAGAGGTCAACTACCGCCGCTTCTTCACTGTTCACGAGCTGATCGGCGTACGGGTGGAGGAGCCGGACGTCTTCGACGCGGTGCACGGAAAGGTGCTCCACCTGCTGCACGAGGGCGTGCTCGACGGGCTCCGGATCGACCATCCGGACGGGCTCGCGGACCCGGGCGGCTACGTACGGCGCCTGCACAAGGCGACCGACGGACGGTGGACCGTCCTGGAGAAGATCCTCGGACGGCACGAGACGCTCCCGGCCGGCTGGCCCGTCGCCGGAACCACCGGCTACGACACGCTGCACCGCGTCGACGGCCTGTTCACCGACCCGGTCGGCCACGCCGGACTGACGGCCGTCTACCAGCACGCCACCCGGGCCGAGCCGCTCAGCGGCGGCGAGTGGGAGCCGACCGAGCGGCACGCCGCCGCGCAGGTCGCCGCGCACGACCTGGCCGCCGAGACCGCCCGGCTGGCCCGCGCGGCGGCCGCCTGCTGCGCCGCGGCTCCCGAACTCGCCCTGCGCGACCACACGTACGCGGCACTGCACACCGCGCTGCACCGCGTCCTCGTGCGGCTCCCCGTGTACCGCCCGTACGTCGTGCCCGGTGCGCCGGTGGACGAAGCGGACCGGGCGCTGCTGGAGTCGGCGGCGGAGGGCGCGCGGGCGGACTGCGGGGCGCCGGACGAGGCCGCCGCGGTGGACGTCGTGCTCGGGCTGGCGCTGGGCCGCTTCGGCGAGGGGCCGCACCGGGACGACTTCGCGCGGCGCTTCGGGCAGGTGTCCTCGGCGCTGCGCGCCAAGGCCGTCGAGGACCGGGCGTTCTACCGCTGGGCGCCGCTGCTGTCGGCCTGCGAGGTCGGCGGCTCGCCGGGCGAACCCGCCGTCTCCCCGGCGGAGTTCCACGCGCACTGTCTCCACGTCGCCCGCGACCACCCGGCCACGGGAACGGTGCTCTCCACCCACGACACCAAGCGCAGCGCGGACGTCCGGGCCGCGCTCATGGTGCTCAGCGAGTGCCCGGAGCGCTGGGCCGGGATCGTCGCCGGGGTACGGGCGGCGGACGGTGGCTCAGTGGACGATCCACCGGACCGGCACACCGAATGGGCCGCCCTCCAGACGGCCTTCGCCCTGCACGCCGTGGACGAACCCGGCCCCCCGGACCCCGCGCGCTGGAAGGACGCACTGCTCAAGTCCGTGCGGGAGGCGGGCCTGCGCACCACCTGGACCGAACCCGACATGGCGTACGAGGAGGCCGTCGCCCACTACGCGGAGACCGTCGCCCGCCGCGCCGCCCCGGGGCAGGACGACCCCACGGCGCGGGCTCTCGCCGGCGCCGCCCGCCAACTGGCGCCCCACGTCCGGGCGAACGTGCTCGGCCAGACCCTGCTGCACCTGACCGTGCCCGGCGTACCGGACGTCTACCAGGGGACCGAGCGGCTGTACGCGGCGCTGGTCGACCCGGACAACCGGCGCCCCGTCGCCTTCGGCGCACCGGCACGTCCCGGACTGGACAGCGAGAAGCTGGGGCTGACCCGGACGGCGCTCGGGCTGCGCCGCGCCCACCCCGAGTGGTTCACGGAGCACGCCACGTACGAGCCGCTGACCGCGGAGGGCGAGGCGGCCGGGCACTGCGTGGCCTTCGTCCGGGGCGGCCGCGCGATCACCGCGGTGACCCGGCTGGGTCTGCGGCTGCGCGAGGCGGGCGGCTGGGGCCGGACGGAACTGCGGCTGCCGGAGGGCAGTTGGCACGACCTGCTCTCCCGCCGGACCGTCGAGGGCGGCCGCTGCCCGCTGTCCGGACTGCTGACCGAGGACGCGCCGGTGGCACTGCTCGTCCGCGCCTGAGAGCGGCCCGCGTCAGGCGCGGGGCGGGGGCTCGGCCGGTGGCCCCGGCGGCTGCGGCGGCGCCCCGGGAGGGGGGTCGGGGCGGTGCGGGTGCCGGAGGGGCGGGGTCGCGCCGCCGGTGTACGGGCCGGGGCCGTGCGCGGGGGACAGCGCGCCGGGCGGCTGTCCTCCGCGCTGCCGCGGCAGCGCGAGCCGGAACGCGACCTGGCCGAAACGTACTTGGTCACCGGGCCGGACGGAGACCGAGCCGGTGAGCCGGCTCCCGTTGACCCACGTCCCGTTGCTCGACCCCAGGTCGCGCAGGCTCCAGTCGCCGCGCGAGGTGGTGCGGAGCTGGGCGTGCGTCCGCGAGACCGTGAAGTGGGTGAGCCGCAGCATCGACCCCGGTGCGCGGCCGATGGACAGCGGCTGGGGCTGGAGCGGCAGCAGCAGTTCCGGCAGCCGCTCGGCCTGCCAGGCGCGGCGCAGCGTCCGGGGGAAGGCGGCCAGCCGGCCGACGAAACCGGTGAGCCGGCCGCCGCGCGGCCTGCGCCCGGGCAGATCGCGCAGCACGGCCTCCAGATCGTCCTGCCACTGCGCGTGCAGGACGGCGTCCGTGCGCCGGACGAACGTGTCCTGGGATATGCGCCCTTGAACGGCGCCCTCCCGTAGCACCTCCAGAGCACGCTCCCGTTCCGCGTCGGAGACCCGCGGCGGATTCGGGCCGGACTCAAGCGATGTCATGAGCAGTATTTTCAGGACGCGGAAAGTCGCTGTCCAGGCAGGGCCCCGTTCAGTGTCCGAAGCAGGACATCCGCGGCACCGGCGGGCTCCGTACGGCAGAACGCCCTGATGGGACGCTGCCACGGCGGGTCGACCGCGAGGAGCTGGTCCGCGGGGACGAGCGAGGGCACCAGATGCGCGGCCAGCATCGCCACTCCGGCGCCCTCGGCGGCGGCGCGCGCGGCCGTGGTGGAGTGCTCCGTCCACACGGCGGTGCGCGGCCGGAAACCGGCCCTGCCGCAGACCAGGTCGAGGAACCGCTCGCCCTCCACCCACGGCTCCATTCCGCAGCGCACCCAGTCGTGTTCCGCGAGCTCCTCCAGCCGGGCAGAGGCCCTGCCGTGCAGCGGGTCACCGCGCGGGACCACCAGCACGATCCGCTCCTCCCCCACCGTCCACAGCGGGCCGCTCCACCCGTCCGTGCGGTAGCCCACGGCGACGTCGGCCACGCCGCGCTCCATCTGTTCGGTCAGCTGCTCGTCGGTGGCGAACTCGTGCAGTACGAGCCGCACTTCGGGGCAGAGCCGCCGCATGCGGGCCAGTACAGGTGGCAGGACGCCGATGGCCAGTCCGTGCAGGGTGGCGATCTGGAGTTCGCCACCGCGTGCCCCGGTGGCGGCGCGCGCGGCCCGACGCGCCTGGCGGGCGCTGCGCACGGCCAGTTCGGCGCCGGGCAGGAAGGCGCGTCCCATCGCGGTGAGCCGTACGCCGCGCGGCAGGCGCTCCAGCAGCGGACCGCCCAACTCCCCCTCCAGCGCCTTGATCTGGTGGGACAGCGCGGACTGGGTGACGTTGAGCGTCTCGGCGGCCCGGGTGAAGGACTGCTGTTCGGTGACGGTCACGAGGTATTCCATCTGCCGCAGCGTCATGCTTCTCCCCCGTGAGCCGTGCCCGGAACGGTGACCGGGCATGAGCGCCCTTCATCCGTCCCATCGAAACATTGCCTTGGACTCATCGTGAAGTCCCGGCGGAAGCTGGGGACATGAGCGAAGACAGCGCAGATGTGATCGTCATCGGCGGAGGCACGGGCGGCTACAGCACCGCACTGCGCGCCGCCGCACTCGGGCTCACCGTCACCCTCGCCGAACGCGATCTGGTCGGCGGCACGTGCCTGCACCGCGGCTGCGTACCGAGCAAGGCGATGCTGCACGCGGCCGAGCTCGTCGACGGGATCGCCGAGGCACGCGAGCGCTGGGGCGTGAAGGCGTCCCTCGACAGCGTCGACTGGGGCGCCCTCACCGCCACCCGCGACGACATCGTCACCCGCAACCACCGTGGTGTGGAGGGCCACTTGGAGCGCGCGGGCGTGCGCGTCCTGCGCGGCACGGCGGAGCTGACCGGCCCCCGCACCGTCCGCGTCACGGGCGAGCCGGGCGGCACCTTCACGGCACGCCGCGGCGTCGTTCTGGCCACCGGCTCGGCGCCCCGCGTCCTGCCCGGCCTGGAGCCGGACGGGCACCGGGTCGTCACCAGCGACGACGCGCTGTTCGCGCCCGGGCTCCCGGCGAGCGTGGTGGTGCTGGGCGGCGGCGCGATCGGCGTCGAGTACGCCTCCTTCCACCGCTCCCTGGGCGCCGAGGTCACCCTCGTCGAAGCCGCGGACCGGCTGCTGCCGCTGGAGGACGCGGACGTGAGCCGCCATCTGACGCGGGGGCTGAAGAAGCGCGGGGTGCGGGTGCTGACCTCGGCGCGGCTGACGGACGCCACCCGGCACCCCGGCGGCGTCACCGCGCGGGTGCACACGGCACGCGGCGGTGACACGGCGCTGGAGGCCGAACGGCTCCTCGTCGCCGTCGGCCGCGCCCCCGTGACGGACGGGCTCGGCCTGGCCGCCGCCGGCCTCGCCACCGACGGCCGCGGGCACCTGCCGCCCGCCGACTGGTCCCGCCTGGAGACGGCCGCCGCCGGCGTGCACGTGGTCGGCGACCTGCTGCCGCCGCCGTCCCTCGGGCTGGCCCACGCCTCCTTCGCCGAGGGCCTGTTGGTGGCCGAGACGCTCGCCGGACTCCCGTCCCGGCCCGTGGACTACGCCGCCGTCCCGCGTGTGACCTACTCCAGCCCGCAGACGGCGTCCGTGGGCCTCACCGAGGAGCATGCGCGCGAGGGGGGCCGCGAGGTCGCCGTCAACACGCTGCCGCTGACCGCGACGGCGAAGGGAATGGTGCACGGGCAGGGCGGCATGGTGAAGGTCGTCGCCGAACGGGGCGGTGACGGGCGGGTCCTGGGCGTCCATCTGGTCGGCCCGCACGTCTCCGAGATGATCGCCGAGAGTCAGCTGGTCGTCGGCTGGGACGCGGAACCGGCCGACGTGGCCCAGCACATCCACGCCCATCCCACCCTGTCGGAGGCGGTCGGCGAGGCGTACCTGACCCTCGCGGGACGGGGCCTGCACCAGCACTGAGCCGGCCGCCGCGACACGTCCCCCTCCGGTGTCATGGCGCGGGGGCCGGCGGCGGCCGACGATGGGCGGATGCGGTTCGAGGTGTGGGCGCCCCAGGCGCGTCGTGTCGTGCTCCACGCGGGAGGCCATGAGCGCGTACTGGAGCGCGACCCGGCGCGGGACGGATGGTGGGCCGGGCAGGCGCCCGCGGGGCCGGGCACGCGGTACGGGTTCGCGCTGGACGGCGGGCCCGTGCTGCCCGATCCGCGCTCCCGCCGCCAGCCCGACGGCCCCGACGGGCTCAGCGCCGTCGTCGACCACGGCGCGCACGGCTGGCGGAACGCGTGGCGCGGCCGCCCGCTGCCCGGCGCGGTGCTGTACGAGCTGCACATCGGCACGTTCACCCGCGAGGGCACCTTCGACGCGGCGGCCGCGCGGCTGCCGCACCTGGCCCGGCTCGGGGTGACCCACGTCGAACTGCTGCCCGTCTGCCCGTTCCCCGGCACGCACGGCTGGGGCTACGACGGGGTGGCGCCGTGGGCCGTGCACGAGCCGTACGGCGGACCGGCCGGGCTGAAGCGGTTCGTGGACGCCGCGCACGGGCACGGCCTGGGCGTCGTGCTGGACGTGGTGCACAACCACCTCGGCCCCTCGGGCAACCATCTCCCCGCGTTCGGCCCGTACTTCACCGAGCGGTACCGCACGCCCTGGGGCGCGGCGGTCAACCTGGACGGGCCGGGGTCGGACGAGGTCCGCGCGTATCTGGCGGGCAGCGCGCTGGCGTTCCTGCGCGACTACCGGCTGGACGGGCTGCGGCTGGACGCGGTGCACGCGCTGGCGGACACCCGGGCCGACCACTTCCTCGCCGAACTCTCCCGCGCGGTGGACGAGTTGGCGCACCGCACCGGCCGCCCGCTCTTCCTCGTCGCCGAGTCCGACCTCAACGACCCGCGCACCACCGCGCCCAGGACGGCGCACGGGCACGGCGTCCACGCCCAGTGGAACGACGACTTCCACCACGCCCTGCACACCGCGCTGACCGGCGAGTCCCAGGGCTACTACGCGGACTTCGCGCGGGACCCGATGGCGGCCCTGGCCAAGACCCTCACCGGCGCGTTCTTCCACGACGGCACGTACTCGTCCTTCCGCGGCCGCCGGCACGGCGCCGCCGCCGAAACCGGCACCACCCCGGCACACCGCTTCCTGGCCTACGCACAGACCCACGACCAGATCGGCAACCGCGCCCGGGGCGACCGCCTCTCGGCCGGCCTGCCGCCCGGACTGCTCGCCTGCGCCGCCGCGCTCGTCCTGCTCTCCCCCGGCACCCCCATGCTGTTCATGGGCGAGGAATGGGGCGCCGGTACGCCCTGGCAGTTCTTCACCGACCACACCGACCCGGACCTGGCCGAAGCCGTACGGACCGGCCGGAGACGCGAGTTCGCCGCGCACGGGTGGACGGCACGGGACGTGCCCGACCCGCAGGACCCGGCCACCCGCGACCGCTCCTGCCTCGACTGGAGCGAACCGGCGCGGCCCCCGCACGACGCGCTGCTGGAGTGGCACCGCACCCTGATCGCACTCCGCCACCGCCACCCCTCGGTGGCGCGCGCCCCGCTGGGCGAGGCGGCCACCCGGTACAGCGCCGAGGAGGGCTGGTTCCTGCTGCGGAACGGCCCGCTGCACATCGCCGTCAACCTCTCCGGCGAGCCCGCACACGTCCCGTCCCCCGCGGCGGAGGCCGGCCTCCTGGCCGCCTGGCGCGACCCGGACAGCGGCGCGAGCCCCGTCCACACCGACGGCGCCCTCGTCCTTCCCCCACGGTCCGCCGCGGTGCTCGGCTGACCGCGTCCCCGAACCGGCCGCTTCGGGCACGACGGCGCACCGGTCAGCACACCCGGCCGGCTTCCTCGCTCTCGTGCCCGAGGTGGATGTCGTGGCCCGTGTGCACGGCGCCGCCGTCGACGCTCACCGGCACCGCGGCCGCCCCGTAACCGTGGGCCACGATCGTGTAGGCGCCCTCCGCGAGCCCGGTGAAGACGTACGCCCCGTCGGCTCCGGTGGTGTGCGTCCCCACGACGGTGCCGCTGCGGTCCGCGAGCGAGACCCGGACGTCCCCCAGCGGGCGCCCGGCGGGCGTCCGGACCGCGCCGCGCACCGCGACCCCGGGCCGGAGGACCAGGTCACGCCGCACCGGCCCGCCGCCCGCGACCGTCACGGTGGCGGCCTCGGGCAGGTGGCCGGGGGCGGCGGCGACGAGGACGCGGCTTCCGTGCGAGGCGGCCCACAGCGTCCAGGTGCCGTCCGCGTCGGCGGCCGCGCGGGACAGCTGCCGTCCGGCGTGGTCGAGCAGGGTGAGCACCGCGTGCGGCAGCGGCTCGCCCGCCTCGTCGCACACCGTTCCGTGCAGGACGCCGTCCCGCACCTCACGGTCCGGAACGGCCGTGCGCGCCACGGGCTCCGGGACGGACGGCGCCTCCTCCGGCGCGTCCTCCCGCCGTCCCGCGCTCCGGCCGGGAAGGAACGCCGCGATGAGGAGGCCCAGGAGGGCCGCTCCGGCGGCGATCAGGAAGGCCGTGCGGAAGCCGGAGATGTCGGGGACCCGGGTGTCCCCGAGGGGAATGGTCATCCGGGCGAGGACGACGCCGATGACGGCGCTCGACGTCGACGTCCCGATCGAACGCATCAGCGTGTTCAGCCCGTTGGCGGCCCCGGACTCGGACTGCGGCACGGCGCCGATGATCAGCGCGGGCATCGCGGAGTAGGCGATGCCGATGCCGACGCCGATCAGCACGGCCGTGATCACCACCTGCCAGGCGGCGTCCATCAGCAGCGTCCCGGCGAGATAGGCGACGGCGAGCAGCACCAGCCCGGTCATCAGCGAGACCTTCGGGCCCCGCGCGGCGGATATTCGCGCCGACAGCGAGGACACCATCATCATCGCCAGCCCCATCGGGGCGACGCACAGTCCGGCGACGAGCATGCTCTGCCCGAGCCCGTACCCGGTGGACGGCGGCAGCTGGAGCAGCTGCGGCAGGACGAGCGTGGCCGCGTAGAAGGCCAGACCGACCGTGATGGAGGCGAGGTTGGTCAGCAGCACCTGGCGCCGCGCGGTGGTGCGCAGGTCCACCAGCGGGTCGGTGGTGCGGAGTTCGAAGACGCCCCACAGCAGGAAGAGGACGACGGCGAGGGCGAGGAGCCCGAGGGTGAGCGGGCTGCCCCAGCCCCAGTCGCCGCCCTTGGAGACGGGCAGCAGCAGCGCGACGAGCCCGGCCGAGAGGCCGAGTGCCCCGAGGACGTCGAAGCGCCCGTGCGCCCGGTGGGCCGATTCCGGCACCTGCCACAGCACCAGGGCCATCGCGAGGGCGCCCAGTCCGGCCGCGCCGAAGAACAGCGCGTGCCAGTCGGTGTGCTGGGCGACGTACGCGGCCAGCGGCATGCCGAGGGCGCCGCCGACGCCGAGCGAGGAGCTCATGAACGCCATCGCCGAACCGAGCCGCTCCGGCCGCAGTTCGTCCCGCATGATGCTGATGCCGAGCGGGATGGCGCCCATGCCGAAGCCCTGGAGCACCCGCCCGGCCACCATCGGGACGAGGGACGAGGTGACGCCGCAGACGAGCGAGCCGGCCACCATCAGCCCGAGGCTGACCAGGGTCATGCGCCGCTTGCCGTAGAGGTCGCCGAGCCGCCCCATGATGGGCGTCGCCACCGCGCCGGAGAGCAGCGTCGCGGTGATCACCCAGGCGGCGTTGGAGGTCGCGGTGCCGAGCAGCGCGGGCAGTTGGGCGACGACGGGCACCAGCAGGGTCTGCATGACGGCGACGGAGATGCCCGCGAAGGCGAGCACGGGAACGATCCAGCGCCCGGCCGCGCCCCCGTCCTCGCCCACCGCCCCGGCCGGCGCGCTTCCCGGCCCGGAGCCGGCGAGTTGCTCCTCGGGTGCCGGAAACCGGCGGGCTGACTGGACCTGGGACATGAAGGAGGGCCTCCGTACGTGGTGGTGCCCCGCCCGTGGCCACGGCGGGGCACGGAGGCGGGGCAGGACAGAACGATCGCGGGGGTACTTCGTGCAGCGTACAAACGAACTGCTGTGCCCCGGCCACTTATTCCTGTGGCGCACATGAGCTCCCGGTGTCGTCCCGGTGACACGCGCCGCCCGCGCGTACGCACCGACTCGCCCCGTGTGCCGCCCGGTTGCCCCCGTCCGCCCGCGCGTGCGGCCCCTCGCACGCGCCCGCGCGCACAAAAAGAGCCCGGCCGCGCCCCCCTCGCCGAGGGGGGGCGGCCGGGCTTCTCGCCAGTGCCGTTACTCGTCGCCGGGGACGAGCCGGACGGCGATGCTGTTGATGCAGTACCGCTGGTCCGTCGGGGTCGGGTAGCCCTCGCCCTCGAAGACGTGCCCCAGGTGCGAGCCGCAGCGCGCACAGCGCACCTCGGTGCGGACCATGCCGAGCGACTCGTCCCGGATCAGCTCCACCGCGTCCGTGCGCGCCGGGTCGTAGAAGCTCGGCCAGCCGCAGTGCGAGGCGAACTTCGTGGTGGAACGGAAGAGTTCGGCACCGCAGGCCCGGCAGTCGTAGACGCCCGTCGTGGTGGTGTCGGTGTACTCGCCGACGAACGGCGGCTCGGTGCCCGCCTCACGGAGCACGTGGTACTCCTCGGGCGTCAGCTCGGCCCGCCACTGCTCGTCCGGCTTGTCGATCTCGTACGCCATGCTCGCTCCAAACTCCCGGGCGGCTGTCACTTCTCCAGCCGGCCGAGGATCTCCGGCCCCAGGTCCGTCACGTCCCCCGCACCCATGGTGAGAACGAGATCCCCCGGCCTCGCCATTCCCGCCAGCACGTCCGGCGCCTCGGCCATGGACGCGACGGGGCGCACGTCGGCGCCGGCCGCGCGGGCCGCGTCGGTGATCAGTTCGCTGGTGACGCCCGGGATCGGGTCCTCGCGGGCCGGGTAGATGCCGAGCACGGCGGAGGCGTCCGCGAGCGCGAGCGCCTGCCCCATCTCGGTGGCCAGCTCCTGGGTGCGGCTGTAGAGGTGCGGCTGGAAGAGCACCAGCACGCGCCCCTCGCCCGCGCCCGCGCGGATGGCCTCCAGGTCGGCGGTCATCTCCGTCGGGTGGTGCGCGTAGCTGTCGATGACCTGCACGCCGGCCGCCTCGCCCTTGAGCTGGAGGCGGCGCTTGACGCCGGTGTAGGTGCCGAGCGCCTTGGCCAGCTCCTCGGCGGGGATGCCGAGCGCGGCACCGGCGGCGAGCGCGGCGACGGCGTTGTGCGCGTAGTGCCGGCCCGGGACGGACACCGCGAAGGTGATCTCGCGGCCCTCGAAGCGGACGGTGGTCTCGCTGGTGAGCCCGTGCGGGACGACGTCGAGGATGCGGACGTCGGCGTCCTCGGCCTCGCCGTAGGTGACCACCCGCAGGTCCGCGCGACCGGCCACCCGCCGGGTCAGCTCGCGCGCGCCCTCGTGGTCGGCCGCGACGACGAGGGTGCCGCCCGGGCGCACCCGCTCGGTGAACGTCTCGAAGGACTCGTAGATCTCGTCCATGGACGCGTAGTTGGCGTGGTGGTCGAGCTCCACGTTGAGGATGATCGCGACCTCGGGCGCGTACTTGTGGAAGCTGCGGTCGCTCTCGTCCGCCTCCGCGACGAAGATCTCGCCGCGGCCCTGGTGCGCGTTCGAGCCGGGCTCGTCCAGGTCGCCGCCGATGGCGTAGGACGGGTCGAGCCCGAGGGAGCGGAGGGCGACCGCGAGCATCGAGGTGGTGGTCGTCTTGCCGTGGGTGCCCGCGACGGCGAGCGGGCGCAGCCCCTCCATCAGCGCGGCGAGCGCGTCGGAGCGGTGGATGACGGGGATGCCGCGGGCCGTGGCCTCGGCGAGCTCCGGGTTGTCCTCACGGATGGCGCTGGAGACGACGACGGAGGTGGCGTCGGCGGCCAGATGTCCGGCGGCGTGCCCGATGTGGACGGTGGCCCCGAGCTCGCGCAGGGCCCGCGTGGTCGCCGACTCCTTGGCGTCACTGCCCGCGACCTGCGCACCACGCTGGGCCAGGATCTTCGCGATGCCCGACATCCCGGCACCGCCGATGCCGATGAAGTGCGGTCGTGCCATGGCCTGCGGGGCGCTCGGGACGGACGGGTCGGCTGCCATGCGGGTATCTCCAGGGCTCGGACTCTCTGCGGTACACGCGCCACAGCGTGGATCGCGCCGCTCCAGCCTATGCGGTGCACGGGCCCCGGCCGCCCCTGACCCGGGCACGGGACGGCCGGTCCGTCCGGACCACGGACCGCTGCGGTCCGTGACGGAGCCCCGGGTCAGCCGGCGCCGTCGCGGGTGCCGTCCTTGCCGGTGTCGCCGTCGGCGGCGGGGCCGTCGTCGGTGTGGGCGAAGAGCTTGAGCACCGGGACGCCGACCTTGTGCCGGGCCCTGGAGGCCCAGTCCCGGTGGAAGAACTCCTCCACCAGGTGCGGCGCGGTCAGCACGATGACCTCGTCGGCGCGGGTCTGCGCGACGACGGTCTGGAGCACGTCCAGCGGGTGCTTCTCGGTCACCTGCCCGATCGCCTCGCTGCCCGCGTTCCGCAGGGCCTTCAGCGAGTGCTCCAGCGCGCGCTGGGCGGGCGGGAGCGCCTCCTCGTCCTCCGGTTCGTCGCCCTCGGTGACGGCGTCCTCCAGTTCGCCGAGCGCGATGTCGTCCAGTGCGCGCAGCAGCCGGTCCTGGTCGCCGCGCGGCTGCATGAGCACCACGAAGGAGACGGGCTCGTCGCCGTGGAGGGTGGTGACGAGCTCGACGTCTGCGGACACCAGCGGCTTCTCGATCATCAGCACAGTCGTGAACACGGACGGGTGCCCTTCTTCCACGCGGGGCCGCCAGGGGCCCCGACAGAAACCATCCTGCCCCGCTCTCACGGGGAGCTTGCGCCTCTCAGTCTGCCCAACTCAGTCTAAGCGGAACGTGTCATTCCGCTTATTGCCGTACGCGGCTGTAACGAGTGAAGAGAAAGCCGTTTTCTTCGAGCAGGCCTTCGAGGGAGAAGTCCGCGGGGACCGTGTGTCCCCACCCGTTCACGATCCGGGGCGCGTCCCCCGCCGTGATCCGCGGCGAGATCGTCAGGCACAGCTCGTCCAGCGCGTCCGCCTCCGTGAACTGGCCCAGCATCCGCGGCCCGCCCTCCGTCAGCAGCCGCCGCAGCCCGCGCTCGGCCAGCGCGCCCGCGACCCGGCCCGGGTCGACGGCGGCACCGTCACCGGCGAAGACCACCTCCACCCCGCGCCTGCGCGCCTCCGCCAGACCCTGCTGCGGCGCCGCGGCGCCCGTCACCAGGAGGGTGGGGACGAGCGGTTCGGTGAACAGCGGGAGGCCGAAGTCGAGTTCGAGGCCGGCGCTCACCACGGCGATGGCCGGAGCGGGCCCCTGACCGGCGGCGGCCCGCCGCTCCTCGAACGCCTCCCGGCGCCGCGCGGGCCGGTAGCCCTCCTGCCGTACGGTCTGCGCCCCGACGACGACGGCGTCGGCGAGGCCCCGCAGCACCCCGAAGATCCGCATGTCGGCCTCGCAGGACAGCGGCTGCGAGCGCCCCTCGTGGTGCGCGGCGCCGTCGAGCGAGGCGACCATGTTGGCGCGCAGCCAGGAGCCGCCGGGACCGGTCGGGGCCTCGGGGTACGCGTAGGCGTCCATGAGGGACTCAAGGCTCCACTGGCCCTGCGGGGATTCGGTGACGGTCCCGCCGGACGCGGGTGCCTTGGTGACAGAAGTGGTGGATGGGAACAGACGTCGCATGGGCGGCAGTGTGGCACGGCACACGACCGGCACACCGGTCACCGCCCGGCCTTTACGATGGCAAGCGTGTCGATCACCACCGCCCGGATACCCGAAGACGCCGAGACCACGCCGCTGTCGCTGTGCGACCGCGAGCCGGAGGTCCCCGCCGACCAGCTCGTCGCCGAGATGGTCCCGCCGCCACGCTTCGACGGAGTCCGGTTCTCGACCTACGTGCCCGACCCGGGCCAGCCGAGCCAGGCCGAGGCCGTACGGGTGCTCGGCGGGTTCGCCGAACAGCTCGGCGGAACGTCCGACGGGGGCTCGGGCGGCGGGATGAAGCGGTGGTTCCGCCGTACGCCCAAGACCGCAGCGCCCTCCGGGCCGCGCGGGGTCTACCTCGACGGCGGGTACGGCGTCGGCAAGACGCACCTGCTGGCCTCCCTCTGGCACGCCACCCCGGCCCCGCCCGAGCGGAAGGCGTTCGGCACCTTCGTCGAGCTGACCAACCTCGTCGGCGCCCTCGGCTTCCAGCAGACGGTGCGCACCCTCAGCGGCCACCGGCTGCTGTGCATCGACGAGTTCGAGCTCGACGACCCGGGCGACACCGTCCTCGTCTCCTCGCTGCTCTCCCGGCTCGTCGAGGAGGGCGTGGCGCTCGCCGCCACCTCCAACACCCTGCCCGGCAAGCTCGGTGAGGGGCGCTTCGCCGCCGCCGACTTCCTCCGCGAGATCCAGGGCCTGTCCGCGCACTTCCGCCCGCTCCGGATCGACGGCGAGGACTACCGGCACCGCGGTCTGCCCGAGGCACCGGCCCCGCGGACGGACGACGAGGTCACGCGTGCCGCCTACAGCAGGCCGCACGCCTCGCTCGACGACTTCCCCAACCTCCTCGACCACCTCTACCGCATCCACCCCAGCCGCTACGGCGCGCTGGTGGACGGCGTGGAGGCGGTCTGCCTCACCGGGGTCGAGCCCGTTCCGGACCAGTCGACGGCGCTGCGGCTGGTGGTGCTCGCCGACCGGCTGTACGACCGCGAGGTGCCGGTGCTGGCCTCGGGCGCCTCTTTCGACCGGCTGTTCAGCGAGGAGATGCTCAACGGCGGGTACCGGAAGAAGTACTTCCGCGCGATCTCCCGCCTCACCGCGCTCGCCCGCGACGCCAAGTCCCTCTGACCCCGGCGGCCCCCGGCCGGGGCCGTCCCCCGCGGCACACCCGGCGCACCCGTCCCGGACGGACGGGGCGCCACGACGCGCGTAGAGGGTGTGTCGCCAGTAGTGCTCCCGTGGCCGGTGCGTGGTAAACACGGCTCACTCACCACCTGTCAGCCAACAGGGAGTTGCCGTATGGCCACGACGCGACGTCAAGTTCTGGCAAGATCCGGCGCCTTGGGGGCGGGGATCGCCTTCTCCGGCGCCCTCTCCGAAGTCTTCTCCGGCACGGCCTCGGCGCAGGGCACCGGCGGCCGCTCCGGCTACGGCCCCCTCGTCCCCGACCCGGACGGTCTGCTCGACCTCCCCGAGGGATTCCGCTACACGGTCCTCTCCCGCGAGGGCGAGCAGCTCCGCTCCGGCGAGGGCGCCGTCCCCAGCCATCCGGACGGGATGGCCGCGTTCGGCCCCACCGGCGACTCCGCGGGCTCCGTCTGGCTCGTGCGCAACCACGAGAACCGGATGGACGCCGAGCACGCCGTCCCGCGCGCGAGGGGCCTGACGTACGACCCCGAGGCCATGGGCGGCTGCACCCTGCTGGAGCTCGGCCGGAGCGGCGGGGGCGCCGCCGA
The DNA here is from genome assembly GCF_012726235.1 of Streptomyces sp. HNM0574. Classification (GTDB taxonomy): domain Bacteria; phylum Actinomycetota; class Actinomycetes; order Streptomycetales; family Streptomycetaceae; genus Streptomyces. The sequence continues at coordinate 229,433 of NZ_JAASAH010000001.1, read as the reverse complement.
CAAGGTGCTCGGCGAACGCGTCGGCATCGCCGGCACCTCCACCAACTGCGCGGGCGGGCCCAGCCCTTGGGGCACCTGGCTGACCTGCGAGGAGACCGAGTTCAAGGCCGGCGAGGAGGGCTACACCAAGGACCACGGCTTCGTCTTCGAGGTCGGGTACGACGAGGACAGGCCGACGTCCACCGAACCGCTGAAGGCGATGGGCCGCTTCCAGCACGAGGCCGTCGCCTTCGACCCGCGCACCGGCGTCGTCTACGAGACGGAGGACGCCTTCGAGAAGCCGTTCGGGCTCTTCTACCGCTTCCTGCCCGAGGTGCCGCGCGGCGGCTACGGCTCCCTCCACGCGGGCGGCACGCTCCAGGCCATGCGGGTGCCCGAGGTGCCCGACCTGTCGGTCGTCCAGGAGACCGGAAAGAGCTTCCACGGCATCGAGTGGGTCGACGTCCCGGACCCGCTCGCGGCCGAAACCCCCATCCGCTTCCAGGACTTCGGCAAGGGCGGCATCACCCACGCGCAGAAACTGGAGGGCTGCTACTGGGGCGGACGGTGCGTCTACTTCGTCTCCAGTTACGCCAAGAGCGCGGAGGGCTCCAAGGCCGACCACTTCGGCCAGATCTGGCGCTACGACCCGCAGCGCTCGGTGCTCACCCTCGTCGTCGTCTTCGGCCCGGACACCGATCTGAACCTCCCCGGCGAGGAGCCCGACAACATCTGCCTCGCCCCGAGCGGCGGCCTGATGGTGTGCGAGGACGGGGAGGGCGCACAGCACGTCTTCGGGCTGACCCGCGGCGGCTCCGTCTACCCGATGGCGCGCGGCAGGCAGAACATCGGGACGCCGGAGAAGCCCGAATGGGGCGAGTTCGCCGGAGTGACCTTCTCCCCGGACAACCGCACCATGTACGTCAACTGCTACGACCCGGGCACCACGTTCGCCGTCACCGGGCCCTGGCGCCACTGACCCACCCGCGTACCCGGCACGGCGGGCACCCGGCGACCCTCCTCGCCGGGTGCCCGCCGTTTCCGTGCGCGCGCTAGCCGGCGGACGTGGGGTCCCGGCGCGGGGCGAGCCATGCCGTCACGGCACAGGCCGCGGCCGCGAGGAGGGCGGACAGGGCGAGGGGCAGCCACGGTGCCGGGACGGTGCCCTCGCGGGAACCGGCGGTCAGGGCCCGCACCGCCGCGTTCGCCGGGGAGGCCGGGTTCACCAGCGCCAGCAGCACCCCGGCCAGCAGGGCCGGCACCGCGCGGCCCGTCCCGCGCACCAGCGGACGCGCGCAGAGCGCGCCCACCGCCGTACCGGTCAGCGCGCAGGTGACCGTCGCCGACAGACCGGCGCCGGCCGAGGCGAGCGGCGGGACGGCGACCGCGCCGCCCGTGCTGTGCGGCTCGCCCGAGAGCGCCGCGTACAGCGTCCCCGCGAGGCCGAGCACCAGGGACGCCGCCAACGCGGCCAGCAGCGCGCCGAGATGGGCCCGGCGCGGGCCCGCCGCCGCTGCCGCGCAGTGCCGCGCGGCCTCCGGTTCGCCCGTGACGCAGACCCGCGCCGTCCAGGCCGCCACCGGGAGCAGCATCGCGGCCGCGTACCCGAACCCGTCGAGCAGCGGCTGCCCCGGCTGCACCCCGACGGCGAGGAGCGCCGCGTACAGCAGGAGGGGCGGCAGCCAGCGCTGGGAGCGCAGGAGCAACGCGAGCTGGTAGCGCACCAGTTGCGCGAGCCGCGGCTCGCGCCCGGGTGCGGGTGGAGGGCCGTTCTCCGGCTGCGGCCGCTCCCGGGCGGGGGCTTCCTGTGCCACGGAGCGGATGTGCCAGGGCGGTTCGCCGGTCAGGAGGGCGTGCAGCAGGGCGTCCGACCGCTCGGGCGGGACAGTCAGCCGCAGCGCCCCGCCGGGCTCGCGTTCCACCGCCGGACGGCCGGGCAGCCCGGCCGTGTCGAGCGCCGCGCCGGGCGGCCCCACGGCGACGATCCGGGTGACGGCGCTCTCCGGGAGGGGCGGCGCCGGTGACTCCCGTGCGACGGGGGCGAGTTGACCGTCGGTGAGGCGGTAGGTGGCGTGCGCGGCGCCCGCGAGGCGGCGCGGGTCGTGGTCCACGAAGACGACCGTGGCGCCCCGGGCGACGCGTTCGGCCACGACGTCGTCCAGGACGGCGCGGGACGCGGGGTCGAGGCCCGTCCACGCCTCGTCGAGCACGATCAGTCCGGGGCGGCCCAGCAGCGCCTGGGCGACGGCGACCTTCTGGCTGCCGCCCTTCGACAGCGCGGACAGCGGCGTGCGGAGGTACGCCGCCGCGTCGAACCGTTCCAGCAGCTCCCCCGCCTCCCGTACCGCCTCGCCGCGCCGCAGCCCGCGCACCCGGCCCAGGTGCGTCAGGTAGGAGGCGGCGGTGAGGGGCAGCCCGGCGGGGAACCGCTCGGGGACGTAGGCGCTGCGCGGGCGTCCGGTGATCCGGCCGGTGCTGGGCGCGTCCACTCCGGCGAGCAGGCGGAGCAGCGTCGACTTGCCGCTGCCGTTCGCGCCCTCCACGCGCAGCAGCGCCCCGGCGGGGAGCTCGGCGTCGACGCCCCTCAGCACCCAGGGCCCGGCCATGCCGTAACGGCGGCCGACGCGGTGCAGTCTCATGGCCCGCACGGTAGCCCAGGCCGCCGGAGCGGGGGCTGGCAGACTGAACGGGTGAACGACTCCACCGCCCCCGTCCCCGCCCACGTCCTCCCGCTCGTCGTACGGCTGGAGCGCACCGCGCCGCCCACCCGCACCGACGCGCTGGAGACCGCGGCCCGCGCCGTCCTGACCCTGCTCGCCGACCGGCGCACCACCGGCACCCCGCCCGCCCCGGAGGCGGCGGACGGCCCGGACGCGGAGGAGACGCCGGGGGCGTGGGCGGAGGCGGTCGGGCGCTGGGAGGACGTGCACGGCGGGGGCATCCGCAAGGTGGTGCGCCGGGCACGGGGCGCCGAGTGGCGGCGTGCGCAGGCGCTGCCGGGGATCACCGTCGCGGGCGGCACGGCCGAGGTGCGCGCGTTCCCGCCCGTCCCGCTCGACGGCTGGCCGAAGGACCTGGCGAAGCTCCAGGTCTCGGGCACCGACCTGGACGACCCGGAGCCGCCGGCCCCGCCCGCCGAGGGCCTGCCCGTCCTGTGGCTGAACCCGGACCTGGACATGTCGGCCGGGAAGACCATGGCACAGGCCGGGCACGCCGCCCAGCTCGCCTGGTGGCGGCTGGACGAGGACAGCCGGACGGAGTGGCGCGAGGCCGGCTTCCCGCTCGCCGTCCGCACGGCACCCGGCACCGCGGCCTGGACGGAGCTCACGTCGAGCGGCCTCCCCGTGGTCCGGGACGCGGGCTTCACCGAGATCGCCCCGGGCAACACCGTCGTGGCCGAGGGCGGCACCCGCTTCTGCCCGCTCGCGCGGGAGGCCGGCCACGCTCCGCGCTGAACGAGGGGCGTGAGTGGGCCACTTCACGAGGTGAAGGGAAATCCGTGAAGATCGTTTGCGGGCCGTCGCGGGAGGCTGTGAAGATCTGCCGAACGGGCCTTCCGGGCTGATAAGCAGTCCGATGACTGTCTTTTGTCGACCCTTGTGACCCACGCGGTCCTCCCGCTCGGAACGGAGCCCACCATGCCCAAGTCCCGCTCTTCCTTCGCCGCCTGGGGCCTCGCCGCAGCCGCCGCCGGCGCGCTGCTGGTGGGCTGCTCGTCGGAGGCGAAGATGGCCAAGGACGAGGTGGCGAACACGGTGGCCGAGAAGCTCGCCGCCCAGACGGGCCAGCCGAAGCCGGACGTCACCTGCCCCGAGGACCTCGTCGGCAAGGTCGGCACCTCGATGCGCTGCAAGCTCACCGCGAGCGACGGCAGCAGCCTCGGCGTGACCGTCAAGGTCACCGCCGTCGACGGCAACCAGATCAAGTACGACATCAAGGCCGACCAGTAAGCGTGCGGACCTGCGCAGGGCCCCGCTCGTAGCTCGTCTGCGGCACGGCGGGGCCACGCGCGTCCCACCCCGGACACACCGCCCGCACCGCGCATTTCACGACCGGGCTTTCCGGCGCATGGCGCAGATGTGGGTGACGTGTGATGCCCAGGTGCAGGTTGCGCCGAAGCGGGAGGGGACTGGGCCCGGCAGGGCGCGGGAAGGCATGCTGGTCCCATGGAAGCCTTGTTGTACGTGCTGTGGTTCGTCGCGATCGCAGCTCTCATCGTCTGGACCCGGAAGCGCTCCGCTCGGCGTGCCCAGAACAACGCGGACGAGCGCGCCGAACTGAAGTCCCTGGCGGAGAGCCGTGGATGGACCTATGAGGCCGGTGTGCCCGGGCTCATCGACCAGTTCTCAGGCGCCGGGCCGCTGCCCGTCGCGAAGGGCGTACCGGGCGGGAACGTCGTCACCGGGACGCACCGCGGGTTCGCCTTCCGCGCCTTCGAGCACCAGAGCACCCTGGCCATCGGGTCCGGGGTCGACGACCACATGCAGCGGCACATCCACTACACCCCGGTGTGGGCACTGAAGCTGAACGGGTCCGTCCCCGACTTCCGCGTCGAGCACCGCCGCTGGCACAGCAAGCTCACGGTCGGGAGCCCGCTCACCACCGGCATCCCCCAGGTCGACGAGGACTTCCACATCGTCGCGGAGGACGAGGAGCGCGCCAGGTCGCTGGTGCTCGGCGGTCTCGGCCAGTTCCTGGTCTCCGACCCGCGCGCCGGTGAGCTGCCGCTCGAGGTGCGTCACGGCCACCTGATCACCTGGCGCTCGGAACAGAAGCTCTCGACGGAGAACCTCGACGAGCCGCTCGACTTCCTCGCCGACGCCGTCCAGAAGATCCCGGCCCAGGCCAGGTAGCAGGGGCCGCGGAGAGAAGCTGACGCATGAGTGGAATCCAGAACGTCCTGATCCCACTGTGGTGGGTCGCCGTCGTCGCGCTCGTCGTGTGGATCTTCCGGCGAAAGGCCAGGAAGAAGCGCGAGGCCCAGGAGCACTACGCGCAGCTGCGGTCACTCGCCGAGAGCCGCGGATGGAGCTACGAGGGCGTGGCCCCGGGAGTCGTCGAGGCATACCAGGGGGCCGCTCCGCTCCCGGTCACGGCCCGCGGCCTCGCGGGTGAGCACGTCGTGGACGGCACCCATCGCGGACTCCGCTTCCGCGCGTTCGAGTACCGTTACAGCACGACGGACATCGACCCGGACAGCACGGACACCACGACCGTCACCATCCACGCGTTCTGGGCCCTGGACCTGGGCATCGAGGTGCCGGATCTGCGCATCTACCGCGATGGCCGGTTCGACAGCGTCTCGCGTGGGCGCGCCATGGAGGTGGGGGTCCCGCAGCTCGACCAGGACTTTCACATCGTCTCCCAGGATGAGGAGCGCGCCCGAGCCGTCCTGATCGGCGGCCTGGCGAACTTCTTGACGTCCGACCCCCGCGCCACCGAGATGCCACTCCGTCTGCACGACGGCCAGTTGATCACCTGGCGCGAGCGGACCGCCCTGAACAGCGAGTCCTTCGACGCTCCGCTGGAGTATCTCCTCGATGCTGCGGGCCACTTGGGAGTGGACTCGCTCGCCCATCCCCGGCAGACGCCGTAGCACATACGCCCTCTGTTCGGAAGCTGCTCCTCGCGCGGGGACGTCGCAACTGCGGCGTCCCCGCGCTTTCTTGCCGTACCCGGCTCCGCCGTGCAACCCACTATCCGGTCAATCTGTGAATCTTCCCGGTAGAGATCATGACGATGACCCCTTCATGGTGTTGAACACCCCTCCTTCGAGGGAACCTTGATGGGTTCTCAACAACCAGGGTGTGGGCGAGTGTTCGAACTCACACGGACATAGAGGGGGTGGAAGCGGATGAGCAAGTTCGACGTCGAACCCTCCGAGCTGCGGTCGGCTTCCAAGAAGATCAAGGATTCGGTGGGCAAGGGCGACAAGCTGAAGCTCGACGAACTCGCTGACGCGGGTGACGCGTTCGGGCACGGCGACGCCTCCAAGGCCTTCTCGGAACTGATGGCCACCTGGAACGTGGCCGTCACCACGACACTCAAGGACGACGGGGAGTCCGCCGCGGACAAGCTCAACGACAACGCGGACAACTACGAGCGTTCCGAACAGCAGTCACAGAACCACTTCACCGGGCCTGCGGTCACCGGACCCGGCCCGGTGTACTGACGGGGGATCCATGGCGGCACAACTCGGCGGCACCCGCGATCCGCGGCAGCTGATTCCGGGCAACCCGGAGACGCTCAACGACCGGGCCGGAAAACTCGAAGACAAGTCCAAGACCCTCGACGGCATCGGGGACGACTTGGGCTCCGTCCGCATCCCCAGCTGGGAAGGCAAGGCGAGCGACGGCTTCTGGAACGACTTCTCGCCCCAGAAATCGCGCTGGCACCGCGGTTCGGACTCGCTGTCCGAGGCCGCCAAGGCGCTGCGCGACTACGCCGACACGCTCACCTGGGCCCAGTCCGAGGCAGAAGACGCGATCCGGCTGCACGAGGACGGGAACGAGGCAGCGGCGGAGACGAAGCTCAACTCCGCGCGCACCCAGCTCGAAACCGCGGGCGGCAGCGCGGCCAAGAAGTTCGAAGCCCAGGGCGGCAAGGGCGACGACGCCCCGGACTGGCTGTTCTTCTCGGCGGAGGCGGCCCAGAGCAACGAGGGCAAGACGAGCATGGAGCTCGCCAACCGCGAGTTCACCGACCGGATGAACCCGCTGACGTCCCCCAAGGCCTGGGGCGACTACAAGAACATGACCGAGGAGCAGCGGCAGACGCTCCGCGATGAGACTTCCGGCAAGGGCCCCGGCGTCGCCGTGCAGGGGCCCGGAGTCAAGGGCGACGCCAAGGTCTGGGGCGCCGAGGCCCAGGGGCGCGGCAAGTTCGCCGGCGGTGAGGTTTCCGGCAAGGCGGGCGTGAACCTGCTCGGCGTCGAGGGCCAGGCAGGCGTCGGCCTCCAGGACGGCAATGCCACCGCGTCGGCGTCCGGAAAGGCGTACCTGGCCCAGGCGACGGCCGAGGGTAAGTACGAGGCCGGGTACTTCGAGGCCGGCGGCAAGGCCGAGGCGTACGCAGGAGCCGAGGCCGAGGCCAAGGGCTCCATCGGCGCGGACGGTGTGCACGGTGAAGCCGGGGCCTTCGCCGGCGCCAAGGCCACGGCCGAGGGTTCCGCCTCGGTGGCCGGTGTCGGCGTCGGTGGTACGGCCGAGGCATGGGCCGGTGTCGGCGCCGAGGCCAAGTTCGACGCCGGGTTCAAGGACGACGGCACCTTCACCATCGGCGGCGAGGCCGGCATCGGCCTCGGCGTCGGCGCGAAGCTCGGCGGCCAGATCGAGATCGACCCGGGCAAGGTCACCGACGCGGCCGGCGATGCCGTGGACACGGTCGGGGACTGGGCCGGGAGTGCGAAGGACACGGTCGGCGGCTGGTTCGACTGACCGCCGCGGGGGCGGCCCCGCCGCCCCCGCCACCTTCGTTTTCCCGTACCGTCGGAATCCGTACCGCAAGGAGTTGATCCACCATGCCGGGCACTATTCCGGTGCCGCTCGACGTCCAGATCCCGCAGGGCTGGCAGCCGGCACCCCCGGACGAGGTCGGCGCCCCGAACGCCGCCTTCGTCGCACTGCACATGGCCTCCCACGGCCAGGGCTTCATGCCGAACATCACCGTCACCGGCCGCGCCCTGGAGGGCGCGGAGAACCTGGAGAGCCTGGCCGAGGGGGCGGTGCAGCGGCTGCGGGAGACCGTCGGCGCCGTGGAGATCGTCAAGCGCGCCGAGGTGGGCACCTCCCCGGCGCCCGGTCTCATCAGCGCCCCTGGCATCGTGCAGAACCTGTACGTCCAGGCCACCGTCAACGGGCAGCCGATGGAGCTCGCGCAGAGCCAGTTCATCCTGGTGCTCGACGACGAGCAGCAGTCCGGTGAGCGCGTCGAGATCGAGGTCGCGCTGACGGCGAAGCGGAGCCAGCTGGGGGAAGTCATCGAGGACTTCCAGGACTTCCTCTCCTCCCTCAGCCCCGCACCGCCCAGCCCCGAGGTCCAGGCCGCCCGCGAGGCGGAGAAGAAGTGGAACAAGGACGACTTCGGGTGAGCCGGGGCGCGTACGGGGGTACGCGCTGACGCACGGAGGGGACGGCGCGGATTCCGCACCGTCCCCTCCGTCGTGTCTTACCGCTCCCGGCACGTCGCCGGCGGGCAAAGCTCAAGTCCTCCTCAGAACCGTCCCGTCCGGTGATTCGTCCTCCCGCTCGGTGGCAGGAGAGGGGCACGGGGCCGTACAGGGACGGGGAGGACCAGATGGAGGGCGCAGGCGCGCGGGCGGGGCGGCAGGGCACGGGGCCGGACGGGGGCCGGGTGCGGCTCGGTTCGGGGATCGGGTGGCGGCCGGAGATCGCGGAGGGGGTCGAGGCGCTGCCGGGGGTCGACTGGGTCGAGGTCGTCGCCGAGAACATCTGCCCCTGCCACCTCCCGGACAGTCTGCTGCGGCTCCGCGGCCGCGGCGTGACCGTCATCCCGCACGGCGTCTCCCTCGGCCTCGGCGGAGCCGAACGGCCCGATCCCGCACGGCTGACGGCGCTCGCCGAACGCGCGGAGGCACTGGGCGCGCCGATGGTCACCGAGCACATCGCGTTCGTCCGCGGGCGCCCGGAGAGTGGCACGGAAACGGGCCGGCTGGAGGCCGGGCACCTGCTGCCGGTGCCGCGTACCCGGGACGCGCTGGACGTGCTGTGCGAGAACGTCCGCATCGCCCAGGCCGCGCTGCCCGTCCCGCTCGCGCTGGAGAACATCGCGGCCCTGGTCAACTGGCCGGACGAGGAGATGACCGAGGGCGAGTTCCTCTCGGCCCTGGTCGAACGCACCGGCGTACGGCTGCTGATCGACGTCGCGAACCTGCACACCAATCACGTCAACCGGGGCGAGGACCCGGCGCGCGCCCTGGACGAACTGCCGCTGGAGGCACTGGCGTACGTCCACGTGGCGGGCGGGCTGGAGCGGGACGGCGTGTGGCACGACACGCACGCGCACCCCGTCAGCCGTCCCGTCCTCGACGTGCTGGCCGCGCTGTGCGCCCGCACCACGCCGCCCGGCACGCTGCTGGAGCGGGACGAGCACTTCCCGCCGGTGGCCGAACTGGCCGACGAACTCGCCGCGATCCGGACCGTCACCGGCCCCGTCACCACCCCGGGCCGGCCGGCCGCCGCGTCTCCCCCTCGGGCCGCCGTCCCCGCGCCCGCTCCCGCGTCCCGCGCCCCGGACGGTGCGCGGGACGGCGTCGCGGACGGGGCGCGGCAGCGGCTGGGCGCGGCGCAGTTCGGGCTGCTGGCGGCCCTGGTGGCGGGCGGGGAGGTGCCGGTGGGCTTCGACGGGGAGCGGCTGGCCGTGCAGAGCCGGGCGCTGCGCGCCAAGCGCGCGGACGTCGTCGTGAAGGTCGCGCCCGAACTTCCGCGCATCCTCGGGGAATCGGCCTACCGTGCGGCCTTCGCCGGGTACGCGCGGGGCAGGCCGCTGACCGACGGGTACCGGCACGACGCGCTGGCCTTCGCCGCGCACCTGCTCGAGGCCGGCCTGCCGCCCGAGTCGGGCACCGGCGCCGAACAGCGGGCCGCGCGCGGCCGGTTGCGCGCCTGGTGGCTGGAGCGCTCCGGCCCCGCGCCGCTCCCCCGCGGCCCGCTGCGCCCCCTGCACCGGCTGCGCCGCCGCCTGGCCCTGCGCCACTGAGCGGGCCCGGCTGTCGAACGGGCGTGCCGCCGCGGGCCCGGGCCCGGGGTTCCGTCACCGCTTCGGGGGCACCCCTCCGACACCCGCCGCCCGTCCTTTACTTCACCGGGCCCCGCCCCGAACATCCCGTGCGTCATGGAGAGTCCGCCGGATCGCACGGTGTGCGCACCGGTGTGCGGTACGTCGACGAACAGGGGCACCCGGTGCGCACAGCCGCGTTGTACGGAACACTCGGCGCCGTGGCGCTGACGGCGACGACCGTCACCGGCGTCGCCCCCTCCCCCGCGCAGGCGGCCGGCGGCAGACTGCCCGACCCGCTGCCCGCCTCCGGCGCCGTCGAGCGGGCGCTGGCCGCGCGCGGCGTCGCGGAGGCGGCCCGGGACGCGGCGGCCGCCGGGATCGACTGGCGGACGTGCCCGGACTCCGAGGGGCTCCCGCCCACCGTCCGCTGCGGCACGGTGACCGTTCCGCTCGACTACACCGCGCCGCGCGGCGAGAAGATCCGTCTCACGGTGAGCCGGAAACAGGCCACCGGACCGCGCGCGGAGCGTCAGGGGCCACTGCTGCACAACCCGGGCGGCCCGGGCGGCAACGGCATGACCTTCCCGATGTTCCCCGTGGTCACCGGCAAGGTGTGGAAGCGGCTCAACTCCGCCTACGACTTCGTCGGTTACGCACCGCGCGGCGTCGGCCGCTCCGCTCCCCTGTCCTGCCAGGACCCGGCCGCCTTCCAGCGGGGTCCGCACCGCTCACTGCGCGACCCCGGCCCGGAGTTCAAGCGGAAGCAGAACCAGCGGGCCGCCGCGTACGCGCGGGGCTGCGCCCGCAAGTACGGCGAGCGGCTCAGCCACTTCACCACCGCGGACAACGCGCGTGATCTGGACGTCCTCCGCGCCGCCCTGGGCCAGCGCCGGCTGAACTTCTACGGCGCCTCCTACGGCTCGTACCTGGGCTCCGTCTACGCGACGCTGTTCCCCGGGCACGTCCGCCGTCTCGTCCTGGACAGCGTCGTCGACCCGAGTGAAGAGAGCATCTGGTACGAGTCCAACCTGCGGCAGAACACGGCCTTCGAGCGCCGCTGGAAGGACTGGAAGCGGTGGACGGCGAAGCACCGCGCCACCTACCGGCTGGGCTCCACCCCGCGGCAGGTCCAGCGGGTCTTCGACCAGGCCCGCGACGCCGCCGACCGGGGGCGCCTGGGCCGGGGCGTCGGCGCGAAGGAACTCCTGGCCGGCTATCTGGACGTGGGCTACGACGACTCCACCTGGGCCCGGCACGCCGCCGCGCTCGCGGACTTCCGCGGGGGCGACCCCACCGGGCTCCGGCAGCTGCTGGCCCCCGATCCGCACAGCGCCCGGGACGAGGAGAACAGCAACGCCGCCTACAACGCCGTGCAGTGCGCCGACGCCCCCTGGCCGCGCGACTGGCGCAGCTGGGACGAGGACAACACTCGGCTGGCCCGCACCGCGCCCTTCCACACCTGGGAGAACGCCTGGATGAACCTCCCCTGCGCGCACTGGGACGTCGACCCGGGCCACCCCGTCGACGTCGGCGCCCCGCCCGGAGTGCTGCCGCCGGTGCTGCTGCTGTCCGCGAGCCGGGACGCCGCCACCCCGCACGAGGGCGCGGTCGCCACCTGGCGGCGGCTGCCCGGCTCGTCCCTGGTGACCGAGCGGGGCGCGGGCGACCACGGGGTGGCGGGCGGCAACCGGTGCGCCGACCGCCACCTGGAGCGCTACCTCCTCGACGGCACCACACCGGGCCCCACCGCCACCTGCCCCGCCCGCCCCGCACCCCGGCCCGAACCGGCCGGCCCCGGGGCCCCGTCCGGCTCCTGAGCGCGGGGCGGCGGGGCCCCGGCCGTCAGCGGTGGTCGAGCAGTTCGGCCAGGCCCTCGGGGAGCGCGGCGGTGTGCAGCAGGCCGAGGCGCTGCGTGGCCCGCGTGAGGGCGACGTACAGGTCGCTCGTCCCGTACTCCTGCGGTTCCACGACGAGTACCGCGTCGAACTCCAGCCCCTTGGCCTGCCGCGGGTCGAGGAGGACGACGGCGCGGGTCAGGTCCGGCACCGGACCCCAGGACGCCTCGGGGAGCGCCTCGGTGAGTCCCGCGTGCAGCGCGGCGGGCGCGATCACCGCGAGGCGGCCGTCCTCCGGCGTCTCCTCCTTGACGGCCTCGGCGACGGCGGAGGCCAGCAGCACCTGGTCCGTCCGCCGCGCCCAGGGGCGCACGCCCGTGGAGCGCACCGAGCGCGGCGGCGTGAACTCCGGGTTCCGGGCGCGCGGTACGGCGGCCGCCGCGTCCATCACCTCCACCGGCGTGCGGTAGTTGACGCCGAGGCGGGTGTACTCCCAGCGGTCGCCGACGTACGGCGAGAGGATCGCGTCCCAGGTGCCGAGGCCGGCCGCGTCCGCCGTCTGCGCGGGGTCGCCGACGAGGGTCATGGAACGGTTCGGGCTGCGCCGCATCAGCAGCCGCCAGGCCATCGCCGACAGCTCCTGCGCCTCGTCGACGATGATGTGCCCGAAGGCCCAACCGCGGTCGGCGGCCGCGCGTTCGGCGGCGCTGCGGTGGTCGTCCTCCTCGTGCCGCTCGGCCATCCGCTCGGCGTCGATGACGTCCTGCGCGCCGAGCACCTCGGAGTCCTCGTCGTCCTTGTCCTCGAACTCGTACGTCCGCGAGGCGTAGGCGACCTCCAGCACGCCTTGCGCGTACTCCACGCGCTCCCGCCGCTCCCGTTCGGCGGCGGCGCGGGCCGCGGAGTCGTCCTCGCCGAGGAGTTCGGCGGCCTCGTCCAGCAGCGGGACGTCGGCCGGGGTCCAGGGTGCCGGGGTCCACTTCTCGCCGGTCCAGGTGCCGGGGCCGCGGCGTACGGCGTCCGCGTCGGCGGCCGGGAGGTGGGTGGGGTCGGCCAGGTAGTCGGCGAGGAAACGCTGCGGGGTGAGCGTCGGCCAGAGCGACTCGACGGCCTGCTGCACGGCCGGGCTCTGGGCGATCTCGCGGCCGAGCTGGGCGATGTCGGAGGGGTCGAGCAGGTTGGGGCCGCCGAACGGGTCGGCGCCGATCCGGTCGGCGAGCTGCCGGGTGAGCGCGTCGATGACCCGGAACGCGAAGTGCGGCCTGGCCAGGTTGTGCGGCAGCAGGGAGTCGCGGGCGCGGGTGCGGGCGTCCTCGGCGACGTCCCGGTGCAGCACCAGCGTCCCGTGGTCCTCGTGCTCGATCTCCAGCTCGGGGTCCGGGAGTTCCTGCCGGTCGCGGAGCGCGGCGGCGAGGACGTCCGCCATCGCGGCGTCGCCCTTGACGGCGGCGGCGCGGGGGCTGTCCGTGCCGGTGGCGACGACGCCGGGGAACAGTTCGCCGACGGTCGCGGGCCACACGCCGGTCTCGCCGAGCGAGGGCAGCACCTCGCCGATGTAGCCGAGGAAGGCCGGGTTCGGGCCGACGATCAGCACGGCGCTGCGGGAGAGCCGCTCGCGGTGCGCGTACAGCAGGTACGCGGCCCGGTGCAGGGCGACGGCCGTCTTGCCGGTGCCGGGCCCGCCCTCGACGACGAGGACGCCCTGGTGCGGGGCGCGGATGATCTCGTCCTGCTCGGCCTGGATGGTGCGCACGATGTCGGACATCCGGCCGGTGCGGGCGGAGTTGAGCGCGGAGAGCAGGACGGCGTCGCCGCTGGGGTCCTCGTGGCCGCCGCGGGCGAAGTGGTCCAGGGCGAGGGTCTCGTCGTGCAGGGCGGTGACGCGGCGGCCGTGGGTGGTGAGGTGACGGCGGCGGTGCAGTCCCATCGGGGTGTGGCCCGTGGCGAGGTAGAAAGGCCGGGCCACGGGGGCGCGCCAGTCGATCAGCATCGGGGTGCGTTCTTCGTCGTCGTCGTGGATTCCGATGCGTCCGATGTGCCGGGTGACGCCGTCGGAGAAATCGAGCCTGCCGAAGCAGAGGCCGGATTCCACGGCGTCGAGAGCGGCGACGTGGCGGCCGCGTTCCGCGACCGTCACGTCCCGTTCGATGCGTGCCTGCATACCGTTTCCGACCTGGGCCAGAGACTCCCGGACGGCCTCGGCCGCGCGGGCTCGCAAGGTGTCGAGGCGCCCGTAGAGGAGAGAGACGAATTGCTGTTCCTCCTGCAATTCCTCATCGCCCCGGCCGCCCTGGCTGCCCTCGGTTGACAATTCAGCTCCCTGCCGCGTAGAATGCATTTCAGCGTCATGATTACATTTGCTTCCGCGTAATCATGGAAACGCCCAATATACGCAGAGAAAGGCCCCGGCCGTCAAATGGCCGGGGCCTTATCTATTTTCCCGCGGGCCTCAGGCGAGACCGGCGACCAGTTCCGCGACGGGCTTGCGGCGGCCCGTGTAGAACGGCACCTCCTCGCGCACGTGCATCCGCGCCTCGGAGCCGCGCAGGTGCCGCATCAGGTCGACGATGCGGTACAGCTCGTCCGCCTCGAAGGCGAGAATCCACTCGTAGTCGCCCAGCGAGAAGGACGGCACGGTGTTGGCGCGGACGTCGGGGAACCCGCGGGCCATCTTGCCGTGGTCGGCGAGCATCCGGCGGCGGTCCTCGTCGGCCAGCAGGTACCACTCGTAGCTGCGCACGAAGGGGTAGACGCTGACGTACTGGCGCGGCTCCTCGTCGGCCAGGAACGCCGGGATGTGCGACTTGTTGAACTCGGCGGGGCGGTGCAGCGCCATGTTCGACCACACCGGCTCCAGCGCGCGCCCGAGCCGGGTGCGGCGGAAGCGGTTGTACGCCTCCTGGAGCGCGTCCGAGCTCTCCGCGTGCCACCAGATCATCAGGTCCGCGTCGGCGCGCAGGCCCGAGACGTCGTAGGTGCCGCGCACCGTGACGTCCTTCCCGGCGAGCTCGGCGAAGAGGTCCTCCACCTCGTCCGCGTAACCGGCACGGTCCTCGGGCAGCACGTCGCGCAGCCGGAAGACCGACCAGAGGGTGTAGCGGATGACCTCGTTGAGGTCCTTGGCCTTCTTGCCCGCGTTGGGCGTCTTCTCCGGTGCGTCAGTCATGGCTCTATTCTCACTCGCCGCCCGGACCGGCCGACGCGAGGGTGGCCTCGGCCGCCAGCCGGCCGCCGCCCGCACACGCGGGGATGCCGACGCCCTCGTACGCGGCGCCGCACAGCTCAAGACCCGGCACCCCGGCCACGGCCGCGCGGATGCGCCCGACCCGCGCCGTGTGCCCCAGCGGGTACTGCGGCAGGCCGCCGTTCCAGCGGGTGACGACGCTGTCCACGGGGCGGGCCGTGAGCCCGATCGCCGCATGCAGGTCGCGCAGCGAGACCTCGGTCAACTCGCCGTCCTCGCGCTCCAGTTGACGCTCCTCGCCGTACCGGCCGACCGAGGTGCGCAGGACGAACAGCTCCGGGTTCTGCGCGTCGACCCAGCCCCACTTGTTGCTGGAGAAGGTGGCCGCCTTGATCGTCCGCCCGTCCACCGGCGGCACCAGGAAGCCGCTGCCGACCGGCACCGACTCCAGGTCCGCGCGCCGGAAGGCCATCGTGATCAGCGCCATCGACGCGTACTCGATCGCGGACAGCTCCTCGGCAGCGGCGGGCACCTCGTCCGCCAGCAGCCGCGCGGCCTGCGGCGCGGGCAGCGCCACGACGACGGCGTCGGCGGACAGCACGCTGCCCGACTGGGTGGCCACCCGCCACCGCACGGGGCCGCCCGCCGCGTCCCCGGCGCGGGTGAGCGAACGCGCCGTCACGCCGGTGCGGATGTCGGCCCCGGCCGCGCGGCAGGCGTCGGCGACCGCGAGCGGCAGCCGTCCGATGCCGCCCTCGATGCCCATGAACACCGGGCCCGTCGCCGCGTTGCGGGCCGCGCGCTCCTGGATGCCGCGCACCCCGGCCAGCAACGACCGCTCCCCGGCGGCCGCTTCGAACAGCTGCGGCACGGCGGACCGCATCGAGATCCGGTACGCGTCGCCCGCGTACACCCCGCCCAGCAGGGGCTCGACGAGCCGGTCGACGACCTCGCGGCCGAGCCGGCCGGCGACGTACCCGCCGACGGTGACGTCCTCGCCCACCTCGGTGCGCGGCAGTTCCTCGTCCTGCCCGATCCGCTCGACACCCTCGGGCGAGAGCAGCGAGCCGAGCGCGGCCGGGTCCCCGGGGACGCCCATGACGTGGCCCTTCGGCATGGGACACAGCTCGCCGCGGGACCAGATCGACGCGCTCGCCGTCGTCGGCGGCTGCAAGGCGTCGCCGAGCCCGGCGGCCCGCGCGAGGTCCACGCCCTCGGGGCGGCGGGCCAGCATCGACTCGGCGCCGAGGTCGACGGCGGCGCTGCCCGCGACGTCCCCCGCGAGGAGCTTGCCGCCGAGCCGCGAGGACCCCTCCAGCAGCGTCACCTCCGCGCCGCCGGTGAGGAGCCGCTGGGCCGCGGCGAGCCCGGAAATGCCACCGCCGATCACGATCACATGCATACGTCCACCCTCTCATCGGCCCACCGGAGCCCGGCGGCCGCATAGCGTGGGGCCGCGACGGGACACACCGGACGACGGGAGCGGACGGCATGGCGGCAGCACGACGGCTCGTGGTCATCGGAGGGGACGCGGCGGGGATGGCGGCGGCGTCCCGGGCACGCAGGCTGCTGGGCCCGGACGAGCTGGAGATCACCGCCTTCGAACGGGGCGGCTTCACCTCGTACTCGGCCTGCGGCATCCCGTACTGGATCGGCGGGGACGTCGGCTCGCGGGACGCGCTCATCGCGCGCAGCCCCGAGGAGCACCGCGCGCGCGGCATCGACCTGCGGCTGCACACCGAGGTGACCGCGATCGACCCGGAACGCCGCCGCGTACGCACCGGGCCCGCGTCCGGCGGAGCCGAAGCGGCCGGGCAGTGGACGGACTTCGACGACCTGGTCATCGCCACCGGCGCCCGGCCCCTGCGCCCCGGCCTGCCGGGCATCGACGCTCCGGGCGTGCACGGCGTGCAGTCCCTGGACGACGGCCAGGCCCTGCTGGACACCCTCGAAGGGCTCGGCCCGCGGGCCCGCCGCGCGGTGGTCGTCGGCGCCGGCTACATCGGCGTGGAGATGGCGGAGGCCCTGGTCAAGCGCGGTTTCCAGGTCACCGTCCTGGACCGCGCGGCCCAGCCGATGACCACGCTCGACCCCGACATGGGCACGCTGGTGCACGAGGCGATGGACGGCATGGGCATCGAGGTCGTCACCGGCGCGGCCGTCACCGGCATCCGCACCGGACCGGACGGCCGCGCCGACGCCGTGCGCACGGAGTCGGCCACGTACCCGGCGGACGTCGTCGTCCTCGGCCTCGGCGTCCGCCCCGAGACCGGGCTCGCGCGGGAGGCGGGGCTGCCGCTGGGCGAGTCCGGGGGGCTGCTGACGGACCTGGCGATGCGGGTGCGCGGGCACGAGCACATCTGGGCCGGCGGCGACTGCGTCGAGGTCCTCGACCTCGTCTCAGGACGCACCCGGCACATCGCGCTCGGCACGCACGCCAACAAGCACGGGCAGATCATCGGCGCGAACATCGGCGGCGACTACGCCACCTTCCCCGGCGTCGTCGGCACCGCCGTGAGCAAGGTGTGCGACCTGGAGATCGCCAGGACGGGCCTGCTGGAGCGTCAGGCCGCCGATCTGGGGCTGCGGTTCGTCACGGTGACGGCCGACTCCACCAGCCGCGCCGGCTACTACCCGAAGGCCGCGACGATGCGCGTGAAGATGCTCGCCGAGCGCCGCACCGGCAGGCTGCTGGGCACCCAGATCGTCGGCCGCGAGGGCGCGGGCAAACGCGTCGACATCGCCGCCGTCGCGCTCACCGCGGGCATGACCGTCGAGGCGATGACGGCCCTGGACCTCGGGTACGCGCCGCCGTTCTCCCCCGTCTGGGACCCGGTCCTGGTCGCGGCCAGGAAGGCGACGGCGGCGGTACGCGAGGACGCCGACTGACCCCGCGCGGGCGGCGGTTCAGCCGCGCGCGGTCCGCTCGTGGACGTACCGGACGAGGTGGGTGAGCGCCTCCGGGTCGGTGTCCGGGAGGACGCCGTGGCCGAGGTTGAAGATGTGGCCCTCCAGGCCTGCGGCCGCGTCCAGCACCCGCTGCGCCTGGGTCTCGACCGCCTCGCGCGGCGCGAACAGCACCGCCGGGTCGAGGTTCCCCTGCACGGCCTTGCCCGGGCCGACGCGGCGCGCGGCCTCGTCCATGGGGACGCGCCAGTCCGCGCCGACCACGTCGGCCCCGGCCTCGCCCATGGCGCCGAGCAGTTCGCCCGTGCCGACGCCGAAGTGGATGCGCGGGACGCCGTAGCCCGCGACGGACTCGAAGACCTTCGCCGAGGCGGGCATCACCGCACGGCGGTAGTCCTCCGGGGAGAGCGCCCCCGCCCAGGAGTCGAAGAGCTGCACGGCCGAGGCGCCCGCCTCGATCTGCACCTTCAGGAAGGTGGAGGTGATCACGGCGAGCCGGTCGCACAGGTCGGCCCACAGCTGCGGGTCGCCGTACATCAGCGCCTTGGTGTGCTCGTGGTTCTTGGACGGGCCGCCCTCCACGAGGTAGCTGGCGAGCGTGAACGGGGCGCCCGCGAAGCCGATCAGCGGCGTGCCGCCGAGCTCACCCGTCAGGTTCCGCACGGCCTCGGTGACGTAAGCGACGTCCTCGGGCTCCAGCGGACGCAGCCGCTCCAGGTCACCGCGCGTCCGCACCGGCTTCTCGACGACCGGGCCGACGCCCGGCTTGATGTCGAGGTCGACACCGATGGCCTTGAGCGGGACGACGATGTCGCTGAAGTAGATCGCCGCGTCGACGCCGTGCCGGCGGACGGGCTGGAGGGTGATCTCGGTGACGAGGTCGGGGCGCATGCACGAGTCGAGCATGCCGATGCCCTCGCGCAGCTTCCGGTACTCGGGCAGTGAGCGGCCGGCCTGACGCATGAACCACACCGGTGTGTGCGGCACGGGTTCACGGCGGCACGCCTTGAGGAAGGCGGATTCCTGCGGGGTCGTCGGCTGGCCCGTCGGGCGGTCGTTGGCGCTCACGCCAGAAGTCTCCCACGCCCCGTCCGGGCCCCGTTCCGCCCCCTTCCCCGGCCGGGGTCCGGGCGGTCGGCCGGTTTCGATCGGTGCGCGCCCGCGACCGCGTCCGCGGCGGCCGAGGACGAGTGTCCCTCCCGCCGCGCACCCCCGCTTCGGCCTAATCTTCCGCCATGGCAGCGGCACGACCACAGAAGACGGAAGGCGACGACGGCGCGGAGGGAGCGGGCGGGGACGCCGTACCGCTCCCGTTCCGGCAGGCCGTCGAAGCCCTGAAGAACGCACGGACCCGCCCGGAGGTGGCCCTCGGCGCGATGCCCGCGCCCAAACGGCTCGCGCCCTTCGCGTACGCGCTGGAGGCATCGGTGACCGCCCCGCACGAGCGGGGCGCGGAGGACCCGGAGGACGCGGAGGAGCTGGCCGACGGCCGCTTCGTCCTGCTCCACGATCCGGACGGACAGGAGTCGTGGCAGGGCACGTTCCGCGTCGTCACCCTCTCCCGCGCCGACCTCGAACAGGAGCTGGCCACCGATCCGCTGCTGCCCGAGGTGACGTGGTCCTGGCTGACCGGCGCCCTGGAGTCGCAGGGGCTCGCCTACCGCGAGCCGAGCGGCACCGTCACCCGCTCCGGCTCGTACTTCTTCGGCGGCCTCGCCGAGCGCACGCCCCGCTCGGAGCTGGAACTCCGCGCCAGCTGGACCCCCGTCACGGGCGACGGCGGTGAGGTGCCGGACGTGGCCGGGCACCTGGCCGCCTGGTGCGAACTGCTCTGCCAGTGCGCCGGGTTCCCGCCGGAACGCGGCGAGCCCGGGGAACCCGGCGCACCCGCTCACCGGACGGCCGTCGTGCAGCTGCCGCAGCGGCGCGGCCCGCGGAGTCTCTGACCGCACCGGCCCCGGCACGCGGCCGCACCTCTCCCCCGCGCCGCTCCCGCTCCGCGCACCGTCGGAATCCGGCCGAAATCCGTGCCGTTCCCGCGCCGTCGCCCGGCGCCCCGCGCACACCCCTCCCACCCGCGACCTGTCGTGCTCCGCACGGCAGGTCGCACGCGTTTCCGGTTCCGGACGGCCGGGTCACCGATTCGTGATCACTCCCTAAAGCCCGGCGGAGGAGCTGCCGAAGGAACCTGTGACCCTTCCATACGGATCGCCCCGACTCGCCCCGAATTTTCCGGAGTCCGGTCGGCCCCGTTTCAGCCACCCCCTCAGGAGGCCTGGTGTCTGTTCTCCTCGAGCACCCCACAAGCCTGGTCGCCTACCGCCCGAACAAGCCGACGGCCATGGTCGTCGTTGCCGACCCCCGAGTCCGCTCCACCGTGACCCGCCATCTGTGGGCTCTCGGGGTGCGCGATGTGATCGAGGCGTCGTCGATCGCGGAGGCCCGTCCCCGAGTCGGCAACCCACGCGACATCTGCGTGGCCGACGTCCATCTCCCCGACGGCTCCGGCCTCAGCCTGCTGTCCGAGACCCGTGCCGCGGGCTGGCCCAACGGCCTCGCCCTCTCCGCGGCCGACGACATCGGCGCCGTGCGCAACGCCCTCGCGGGCGGCGTCAAGGGATACGTCGTCACCGGCACCCGCAACAACCTCGGTGCCATGCCCACCCGCAGAGGTGCCGCGCCCATCGGCGCCGCGGCCGCGCGCATGCAGCGCCGTCCCGGCGGCGGGCCCGGCGGCCCCGGCCACCCCGGCGGCCAGCGCGAGCTGTCCGGCCGTGAGGTCGAGGTGCTGCGGCTGGTGGCGGAGGGCCAGTCGAACAAGGCGATCGGCGTTTCCATGGGGCTGTCCGCGCTCACCGTCAAGAGCCACCTCGCCCGTATCGCCCGCAAACTCGGCACCGGTGACCGTGCCGGGATGGTCGCCGTCGCACTGCGCACCGGGATCATTCACTGACCGAGTTCAACCCCTGCTCAGATGCCCGCCGACGGAACGTTCCGTCGGCGGGCATTCCGCATGCAGGACACACAGATACCCTTGACCGGTGACCGACGCCCAAGAGACCGCACCCGCAAACGCAGCTCAGGCTCCCTCCGAGGACTCCGGTCCGGCGCCGGTCCCTCTCCTGGAGCCCCGTGAGGGCATCCCCGAGGTGACCGCGGACGCCGACGGACTCGCGGAGGTCACCGCCGCATTCGCCGCAGGCCGGGGCCCGGTCGCCGTCGACGCGGAACGCGCCTCCGGCTACCGCTACGGGCAGCGCGCCTACCTGATCCAGCTGCGCCGCGAGGGCGCGGGCAGCGCCCTGGTCGACCCCGTCGGCTGCCCCGACCTCTCCGGGCTCGGCGACGCGCTCGCCGGTACCGAGTGGGTGTTGCACGCCGCGACGCAGGACCTGCCGTGCCTGCGGGAGATAGGCATGGTGCCGCGGCGGCTGTTCGACACCGAACTCGCCGGACGGCTGGCCGGGTTCGCCCGCGTCGGCCTGGGCCCGATGGTCGAGAAGGTGCTCGGATTCGCGCTGGAGAAGGGGCACTCGGCCGTCGACTGGTCGACCCGGCCGCTGCCGGAGCCGTGGCTGCGGTACGCGGCGCTGGACGTCGAGCTGCTCGTCGACCTGCGGGACGCGCTGGAGGAGGAGCTGGACGGGCAGGGCAAACTCGACTGGGCCCGCCAGGAGTTCGCCGCCATCGCGGACGCGCCGCCGCCCCCGCCGCGCAAGGACCCCTGGCGCCGCACCTCCGGCATGCACAAGGTGCGGCGGCGGCGTCAGATGGCGGTCGTACGGGAGCTGTGGACGGCGCGGGACCGGATCGCGCAGCGGCGGGACGTCTCGCCGGGGAAGGTGCTGACGGACGCGGCGATCATCGAGGCCGCGCTGAAGGTCCCGGCGAACGCGCAGGCGCTCTCCGCGCTGCCCGGGTACGGGCACCGGATGGGCCGCAAGCAGCTGGAGCAGTGGCAGGCCGCGGTCGACCGCGCGAAGGCACTGCCCGACTCGGCGCTGCCGCAGCAGGGCCAGCAGCTGAACGGGCCGCCCCCGCCGCGTTCCTGGGCGGACAAGGACCCGGCGGCGGCGGCGCGGCTGACCGCGGCGCGGGCCGCGGTGACGGGCCGGGCCGAGGAGCTGAACCTGCCGCAGGAGAACCTGCTGACGCCGGACACGGTGCGCAGGCTGTGCTGGCAGCCGCCGGCGGAGTCGACGCCCGGGCACGTGGAGGAGGCGCTGCGGGCGCTGGGCGCCCGGCAGTGGCAGATCGAGCAGACGGCGCCGCTGCTCACGGAGGCGCTGAGCAAGGCGGCGCCGGCCGAGTAGGCGCGGCGGCGCGAGGGGCACCCGGCGGGGGTGCGGGAGACCGGTCACGGGTCTGCCGCACCCCCGCCGTCGTGTGCGCGGGGGCGTGCGCGGTGTGACCTGTACCCCTTGGTGCGGGCGGCCCTTGCACCGCAGTTACCCGCGGGTAGCATGGCGGTGGGAAGCGCGCCGTCCGGCGTACCTGCACCGCACCTGGAGGAGAGCCAACGTGCCTCGTACCGCTAGGGATGTCGTCTTCGTCGACGGCGTCCGTACCCCGTTCGGCAAGGCGGGCCCCAAGGGCATCTATCACGAGACCCGCGCCGACGACCTCGTCGTCAACTGCATCCGCGAGCTGCTCCGTCGCAATCCGGACCTGCCGCCGGAGCGCATCGACGAGGTGGCGATCGCGGCGACCACGCAGATCGGCGACCAGGGCCTGACCATCGGCCGCACCGCCGGCATCCTCGCCGGGCTGCCGCAGACTGTGCCGGGCTACTCCATCGACCGCATGTGCGCCGGTGCCATGACCGCGGTGACCAGCACCGCCGGGTCGGTCTCCTTCGGCGCGTACGACGTCGTCCTCGCGGGCGGTGTCGAGCACATGGGCCGTCACCCCATGGGCGAGGGCGTCGACCCGAACCCGCGCTTCGTCTCGGAGAAGCTGGTCGACCAGTCCGCCATGTTCATGGGCATGACGGCGGAGAACCTGCACGACCGCTTCCCGCACCTGACCAAGCAGCGCGCGGACGAGTACGCGGTACGCAGCCAGGAGAAGGCCGCCAAGGCGTACGCCGACGGCAAGATCCAGTCCGACCTGGTGCCGGTGTCCGTGCGCCGGACCAACGCCGAGGGCGGCGAGACCGGTTGGGGCCTGGCCACCACCGACGAGCCGATGCGTCCCGGCACCACGCTGGAGAGCCTCGCCGGGCTGAAGACCCCGTTCCGCGCGCACGGCCGGGTCACCCCGGGCAACGCGGCCGGCCTCAACGACGGTGCGACGGCCTCCCTGATCGCCGCCGAGGACGTGGCCCAGGAGCTCGGCCTGCCGGTCAAGATGCGCCTGGTGTCCTACGCGTTCGCCGGCGTCGAGCCCGAGGTCATGGGCATCGGCCCCGTCCCGTCGACGGAGAAGGCGCTCGCCAAGGCGGGCCTGTCCATCGACGACATCGGCCTGTTCGAGGTCAACGAGGCCTTCGCCGTCCAGGTGCTGGCCCTGCTCGACCACTACGGCATCGCCGACGACGACCCGCGGGTCAACCAGTACGGCGGCGCCATCGCCTACGGCCACCCGCTGGCCTCCTCCGGCGTGCGTCTGATGACGCAGCTGGCGCGGCAGTTCGAGGAGCAGCCGCACGTCCGCTACGGGCTGACCACCATGTGTGTCGGCTTCGGCATGGGCGGAACCGTTATCTGGGAGAACCCGCACTTCGAAGGGGCAGGCAAGTGACGAGCACCACAGAGCTGCTGAAGGGCGCGGCCCAGCTGTTCCCCGACGAGGTCGTGACCGAGGCGCACGTACGCCACATCGACCTGCCCAAGGGCGCCGGGCGTTTCGCGCTGATCACCCTGGACAACGGCTTCGACCACACCAAGCCGACCACCTTCGGGCCCGGTTCGCTGGCGAACCTGAACATCGCCATCGACCAGGTCGAGAAGGAGGCGAAGGCCGGCGAGATCACCGGCGCCGGCATCACCGGCAAGCCGTTCATCTTCGCCGTCGGCGCCGACCTCAAGGGCGTCGAGGCGCTGAAGCGGCACGAGGACGCGCTGGCCATCGGCCAGGGCGGGCACGCCGTCTTCCGCCGCCTCGCGGACCTGGGTGTCCCCACCTTCGCCTTCTACAACGGTGCCGCGATGGGCGGTGGCGTCGAGGTCGGTCTGCACTGCACCTACCGCACCGTCTCCAAGGCGGTCCCGGCCTTCTCGCTGCCCGAGGTCTTCCTCGGCCTCGTCCCCGGCTGGGGCGGCTGCGCGCTGCTGCCGAACCTGATCGGCGCCGACCGCGCCGTGAAGGTCATCATCGAGAACTCGCTCAACCAGAACAAGCAGCTCAAGGGCCCCCAGGTGCACGAACTGGGCATCGCCGACGCGCTGTTCGACGGTGCCGACTTCCTCCAGCAGTCCCTGCTGTGGGCGGCCTCCGTCCTCGCCGGTGAGACCGAGGTCGTCCGCGCCGAGGTCGACCGCGACGAGGCCTGGGACCAGGCCGTCGAGCGCGGCCGGGCGATCGCGGACAGCAAGGTGCACGGCGCCGCTCCCGCCGCCTACCGGGCGCTGGACATCATCGCCAAGGCCAAGTCCGGCGACCTGCGTCAGGGCTTCGAGGGCGAGGACAAGGCCCTGGCCGACCTGATCATGGGCGACGAACTGCGCAGCGGGCTCTACGCGTTCAACCTGGTGCAGAAGCGCGCCAAGCGTCCCGCCGGTGCGCCGGACAAGTCGCTGGCCCGCCCGGTCACCAAGGTCGGTGTCGTCGGCGCCGGTCTGATGGCCTCGCAGCTGGCGCTGCTCTTCGCCCGGCGGCTGGAGGTGCCGGTCGTGCTGACCGACATCGACCAGGCCCGGATCGACAAGGGCGTCGGCTACGTCCACGAGGAGATCGACAAGCTGCTCCTCAAGGGCCGCGTCAACCAGGACAAGGCGAACCGCCTCAAGGCCCTGGTCACCGGCTCCCTCGACAAGGCCGAGGGCTTCGGGGACGCGGACTTCGTGATCGAGGCCGTCTTCGAGGAGATGGGCGTCAAGCAGCAGGTGTTCGCCGAGGTCGAGGCCGTCGTGCCGGAGCACGCGATCCTCGCCACCAACACCTCCTCGCTGTCCGTCTCCGAGATGGCGTCGAAGCTGAAGCACCCGGAGCGGGTCGTCGGCTTCCACTTCTTCAACCCCGTCGCGATCCTGCCGCTGCTGGAGATCGTCCGCGGCGAGCAGACCGACGACGCCTCGCTGGCCACGGCCTTCGGCGTCGCGAAGAAGCTGAAGAAGACCGCCGTCCTGTGCAAGGACGCCCCGGCGTTCGTCGTGAACCGCATCCTGACCCGCTTCATGGGCGAGGTGCAGAACGTGATCGACGAGGGCACCCCCGTCGACGTCGCGGAGAAGGGCGTCGAGCCGCTCGGTCTGCCGATGTCGCCGCTGGTGCTGCTGGAGCTGGTCGGCCCGGCCATCGGCCTGCACGTCTCCGAGACGCTGCACGGCGCGTTCCCCGAGCGCTTCAAGGTCTCGGAGAACCTCGCCGCCGTCGT
The DNA here is from genome assembly GCF_012726235.1 of Streptomyces sp. HNM0574. GTDB lineage: Bacteria > Actinomycetota > Actinomycetes > Streptomycetales > Streptomycetaceae > Streptomyces. The sequence continues at coordinate 204,253 of NZ_JAASAH010000001.1, read as the reverse complement.
CAAGGCCGGCAAGCGCGGGTTCTACGTCCACGACTCGGGCGTCCCGACGCTCGACCCCGAGGTCGCCGCGCTGCTGAAGCAGGGCGAGCGCCCGCTGACCGCGGAGCAGGTCAAGGACCGGGTGCTGGACGCGGTCGCGCAGGAGATCGGCCTGATGCTGGACGAGGGCGTCGTCGCCGAGGCGCAGGACATCGACCTGTGCCTGATCACCGGCGCCGGCTGGCCCTTCCACCTGGGCGGGATCACCCCGTACCTGGACCGCGAGGGCGTCAGCGAGCGCGCGGTTGGCCGCCGCTTCCTGGAGCAGGGCGTCGCCAGCGTCCCCGCGTAAGGCCCGTCCTCGGCGGGACGGTCAGGCCGCCGGACGGTACCGGGCGCCCGTCCGCACCACTTCGGTGCGGGCGGGCGCCCGCGGTGTTTCCCGGGGCGGGTCCGTCAGGAGGCCGAGCCCGTCTGCGGCTGCTGCTCGCTGGGGCGGACGATGACGAAGCCCTCGCCCTCCAGGCAGAGTTGGACCGCCTCACCCGAGCCGCCGCGCAGCATCGAGCCGACGCTCTGCGAACGGTGCAGCGAGGTCCGCAGCTGGGCACTCCAGCCGACGACGGCGTCGGTGTCCACGTAGACCGGGGCCTGCGGGCTCACGGGGATCACGATCGGCTCGCCCTCACAGGTCAGCCCGAGCCTGCCGTGGCCGGTGAAGACGCTGTTGAACAGGCCGCCGCCGGTCATCCCGGCGCCCTTGACCATGGAGACCTCGTAGGACAGCGAGGCGTCGAAGACCAGGACGTGGCGGCCGTTGAGGCTGAGCGCGTCGCCGGGCGCCAGGTCGACGGTGAAGCAGCTCGCCGCCTCGTGCGCGAACCACGCCTCGCCCTGGCCGCGCACCGCCATCAGCGGCAGTCCCTCGCCGGTGACCTTGCGCTTGAGGTAGCCGCCGACGCCCTGGCCCTGCCGCTCGAACCGGAGGTCCCCCCGGTAGGCCACCATGGCGCCCTGCCGCGCGTAACACTCGCCGTTCACCGCGTACTTGATCGACTTGCCGTTCTGGAGGGACATCCCCGGTGCCGTGGCCGGCTGCGCCAGGTACGCGTCCTTGAAGAGATCGCTCTGCATGCCCCCATGCTCCCCCGGAGCCCCGCGCTCCGTCACCGCGCGGCGTCAGCGCGGCGTCAGCGCCCGGTGGCCGACCCCGTGTACCGGTACAGCACCGCGCCGTCGACCGTGGTCTCCGGGGCGTAGTGGTGCTTCAGGTGGGTGCGGAGGGTGGGCAGGTGTGCGGGGCCGTAGGGGGCGCCTCGGGAGTCGTCGACGATCAGGGTGGGCGGGTTGCGGCGCAGTTCGCCGCGCAGGTGCTGCCAGGCGCCCGGCATGGCGTGCTCCTCGCCGACGCGTGAACCGCCGCGCCCGCCGCTGAAGTTGGTGAGGAAGCCGGCGGTGAGGTAGCGCGAGGCGGGAGTGCGCCCGGAGAACCAGTAGCCCTCCGGGTGCATGCCCCACAGCAGGACGGTGTCGTCCGGCGCGGTGCGGGCGCGGACGACGGCGGCGAGGCGCTGCTGGTGGTCGAGTTCGTCGCGGGGCGCGGCCAGGCCCCAGGCGGTGAAGGCGGTGGCGAGGGCGCCGGTGAGGGCGAGCGCCGTGGTGACGGCGCGGGGCCGCAGGGTGTCCAGGGCCGCGGCGCCGAGCAGCGCCAGGGGCGGGACGAGCTGGAGGAAGTAGTGCCCGTAGAACTGGAAGCCGACGGTCGCGGCGCCGGCCGAACTCGCCAGCCACAGCCAGACGTCGGCGGTGCCCGGCAGCCGCTCGCGGCGGACCAGGACGGCGTGCACGAGGGCGTACAGCGCGGGCGCGCAGGCGAGCGTGAGCACCCCCGCGCTCGCGAGGGCGCGTCCGAGCGCGCGCAGCCCGGAGCCCTCGGCCGAGAGGTAGTCGCCCGAGCCGGTCGCCGTCCAGTAGAGGAAGTCGCCGACGCCGTAGGCGAGGGCGGCGGCGAGCACGGGAAGTGCCGCACCGGCGAGGGTCCTCGCCCAGGCGCGCGGCAGGGCCCGGTGCTGCCAGAGCAGCGCGAGCACCGGGACCAGCGCCGCGCCGCCGGTCTGCTTCGAGAGCGCGGCGGCCGCCACGCAGAGCCCCGCGCGGGTCCATCTCCCGCGGTCGGCGCACCAGACGGCGGCGACCGTCCAGGGCAGCATGAACACCTCGAAGGTCGCCGCCTGGGTGTCCTCCGGGTTGAGGCCGACCGAGGCCGTCACGTACAGCACGCCCGCGATCCGGCCCGCGCGCTCGCCCCACCGGCGGCGGGCCAGCGAGGCGGCGAGCACCGCGCCGGCGAGGACGGCGCCGGCGGCCAGGGCCTTCAGCGGCCACAGCGAGCCGTCCCCGAACAGCGCGAACGCCAGCTCGTACAGCAGCGGAAGGAGCGGCGGTTTGCGGTCGACGACGGTGTCGTAGAGGGAGCCGCCGTGTGCGAGCCGGCGGGCCTGGGTGGCGAGGAAGCCCTCGTCCGGGTTCCACACCGGGCGGGCGAGGGAGGGCAGCCGGGTGAGGACGGTCAGCAGCGCGAGGAGGGGCAGCAGCCGGGGCCAGAACGGTCCGTCCCCGCCGGGCCAGCGTTCGTCCCGGTTCCGGGTGCCCGTCCGGGCGCGCTGCGCGGGCAGTCCCGCTCCCGCGCGCGGACGCAGCGACTCGGAGGAGGGACGCGGCTGCGGCATGGCCCCAAGTTATCCGGCACGGGGGGGCCGCTCCCGACGAGGGTCGGTCACTCGGCGGCGCGGCGGACCCGGCTGTGGTTCCGGCCGTACAGCGCGTAGATCATCACGCCGAGCGCCATCCAGATCGCGAACCGCATCCACGTCTCCACGCTGAGGTTGAGCATCAGCCAGAACGAGGCCAGCACCGACAGCAGCGGCAGCAGCGGGACCCAGGGGGTGCGGAAGGCGCGGGGCAGGTTCGGCCGGGACCTGCGGAGCAGGACGATGCCGAGGGCGACGACGACGAACGCGAACAGGGTGCCGATGTTCACCATTTCGGTGAGTTCGGTGACGGTGAAGAAGCCGCTGATGAGGGCGACGAGGGTGCCGAGCAGCAGGGTCGAGCGGTACGGCGTGCCGAAGGTGGGGTGGGTGCGGGAGAAGGTGCGCGGCAGCAGGCCGTCCCGGCTCATGGCGAAGAACACCCGGGTCTGGCCGAGCAGCAGGATCATCACGACGGAGGTGAGGCCGACGGCCGCGCCGAAGGAGATCACCCCGGAGAAGAAGGGTGCGCCCACGCTCTTGAACGCGTTCGCGAGCGGCGCGTCGCCCTCCAGCTCGGAGTACTTCTCCATGCCCGTGACGACGAGCGAGACCGCGACGTACAGCAGGGTGCAGATGGCGAGCGAGCCGAAGATGCCGCGCGGCAGGTCGCGTTGGGGCACCTTGGTCTCCTCCGCCGCGGTGGCGACGACGTCGAAGCCGATGAAGGCGAAGAAGACGACGGCGGCCGCGGAGAAGATGCCCATCACGCCGAACTGCGAGGGCGTGAAGCCGAACAGCAGCTCGGCCAGCGGCGACATCAGCCCCGAGGTGCCCGCGTCCACCGGCTCGGCGGGCGGCACGAACGGCGTGTAGTTGTCGCCGGTGACGTAGAACGCGCCCGCGACGATGACCAGCAGCACCACCGTCACCTTGACCGAGACCACGACGGACGTCACCCGCGCCGAGAGTTTCATGCCGACGATGAGCACCGCCGTGAGCACCATCACCAGCAGCGCGGCGAGCAGGTCGAAGCCGAAGTCGTCGCCGGAGTGGGTGAGTTGCTCCGGGACGGAGACGCCGATGTTGCCGAGCAGCGCGGTCATGTACTGGGACCAGCCGCCCGCGACGGTCGCGGCGCCGAGGGCCAGTTCCAGCACCAGGTCCCAGCCGATGATCCAGGCGGGCAGTTCGCCGAGCGAGGCGTAGGCGAAGGTGTAGGCGGAGCCGGCGACCGGGACGGTGGAGGCGAACTCGGCGTAGCAGAGCGCCGCGAGGCCGCAGACGAGCGCGGCCACGGCGAAGGACACCGCCACCGCCGGGCCCGCGTACTCCTTCGCGACCGTGCCGGTGACGACGAAGATCCCGGTGCCGATGACGACGCCGACGCCGTAGACGATGAGGTCGAAGGCGCTGAGCGACTTCTTCAGCGCGTGGTCGGGTTCCTCGGTGTCCTGGATGGACTGCTCGACGGTCTTGGTGCGGAAGAGTCCGCTGGGTGGTGGGGGTGGGTCCGTGCTGTTCATCGGCATCCTCCGCGACGCGCTCGACCGGCAAGAGGCCCCATGATCCGCACCGTGGCGCGGGCCGGGCGTACGTCCGGTGCAGGGCGGCGGCGTCTTCACCCGATGGGCGCAGCGGCGGACGACGGGGCCGGCCGCGGGGCACGGGAACGCGAAACGCCGGTGCGGCGGGAGGGGGTTCCTCCCGCCGCACCGGCGTCGGGTTCTCGCGGCGGACCGGTCAGTCGCGCGCGGCCTCCGGGGTGCGCTCCGGGTCGTCCGCGCCGTCGAGGCGGGAGACGAGGCCCGTGACCTGGCGGGCGATGTCCGGGGCCGTCAGACCGACCTCGGCCATGACCTCCTTGCGGGAGCCGTGGTCGAGGAAGCGGTCCGGGATGCCGAAGTCGCGCAGCGGCACGTCCACGCCCGCGTCCCGCAGCGCCTGCGCGACGGCCGAACCGACGCCGCCGGCGCGGCAGTTGTCCTCGACGGTGACGACGACGCGGTGCTGGTCGGCCAGCGGCGGCAGCTCCTCGTCGACGGGCTTGACCCAGCGCGGGTCGACGACCGTCGTCGAGATGCCCTGCTTCTTCAGCAGGTCGGCGATCTCCAGGCACATCGGCGCCAGCGCGCCGACCGAGACCAGCAGCACGTCGGGCCGCTGCGTCCCGGCCTTGCGCAGCAGGTCCATGCCGCCGACGCGGCCGACGGAGGGGACGGCGGGGCCGACGGCGCCCTTCGAGTACCGGACGACGGTCGGCGCGTTCTCGACGTCGACGGCCTCGCGCAGCTGGGCGCGCACCTGGTCGGCGTCGCGCGGCGCGGCGAGCCGGAGCCCCGGGACGCACTGGAGGATCGACATGTCCCACATGCCGTTGTGCGAGGCGCCGTCCGAGCCGGTGACCCCGGCCCGGTCGAGCACGAAGGTGACCCCGCACTCGTGCAGCGCCACGTCCATCAGCAGCTGGTCGAAGGCGCGGTTGAGGAAGGTCGCGTAGACCGCGAAGACCGGGTGCAGCCCGCCGGTGGCGAGACCGGCGGCGGAGACCGCCGCGTGCTGCTCGGCGATGCCGACGTCGTAGACGCGGTCGGGGAACTCCTGCGCGAACTCGTGCAGTCCGACCGGACGCATCATCGCCGCGGTGATCGCGACGACGTCCTCGCGCTCGCGGCCGAGCTTGACCATCTCGTCGCTGAAGACCGAAGTCCAGTCGGCGCCCGAGGACTTGACCGGCAGGCCGGTGTCCGGGTGGATGACGCCGACGGCGTGCATCTGGTCCGCCTCGTCCTGGCGGGCCGGCTGGTAGCCGCGGCCCTTCTCGGTGAGGCAGTGCACCAGGACGGGGCCGCCGAAGCGCTTGGCGCGCTGGAGCGCGGACTCGACGGCGGTGACGTCGTGGCCGTCGATCGGGCCGACGTACTTCAGGCCGAGGTCCTCGAACATGCCCTGCGGGGCGATGAAGTCCTTCAGGCCCTTCTTGGCGCCGTGCAGCGTCTCGTACAGCGGCCGGCCGACGACCGGGGTCCGGTTGAGGACCTCCTTGCCGCGGGCGAGGAAGCGCTCGTACCCGTCGGTGGTGCGCAGCGTCGCCAGGTGGTCGGCGAGGCCGCCGATGGTCGGCGCGTACGAGCGCTCGTTGTCGTTGACGACGATGACCAGCGGGCGGTCCTGGGCGGCGGCGATGTTGTTCAGCGCCTCCCAGGCCATGCCGCCGGTGAGGGCGCCGTCACCGATGACGGCGACGACGTGGTCGCCCGTCTCGCGCAGCTCGTTCGCCTTCGCGATGCCGTCGGCCCAGCCGAGGACGGTGGAGGCGTGGCTGTTCTCGATGACGTCGTGCTCGGACTCGGCGCGCGAGGGGTAGCCGGACATGCCGCCCCTGGCGCGCAGCGCCGAGAAGTCCTGACGGCCCGTGAGCAGCTTGTGCACGTAGGACTGGTGCCCGGTGTCCCAGAGCACCTTGTCCCGGGGGGAGTCGAAGGCCCGGTGCAGGGCGATCGTCAACTCCACCACGCCGAGGTTGGGCCCCAGGTGACCACCGGTCTTCGAGACCGATTCGACGAGGAATGTCCGAATTTCTGCCGCAAGCTCTTCGAGCTGCTCCGGACTGAGCGGGTCGAGATCACGTGGTCCCGTGATGCGGGTCAGCAACGCCACCCGTGCCTCCTTGCTGTCGCTGTCACTGGCGAGCGATCGAGAGCTTGTGTGCCGATCCGTCGAGTCTAATGTTCCGCCTGGATGGCGGGGCATCCGGCCGTGCGATCCCCGTCACGCGATCGGCCGTCCCTCCGGAGCGGGCACACGGGCCCCCGTACCCACGTCCCGATCTTCCGTACGAGCCACCAGACGCGCGCCCGGGGCCCCGCGGTTGCCCGGTAGCCGATGCAATCCGAGGTTCCGCGCTCCGCCGCACTCCCCCGCGCACGCCCGGGCGCCCCCGAGGGGCGTGCGCGGGGCCGGGCGCGGGGCGCTACGTGCGGCCCGCGGTCTTCTGGGTACGCCGGGAGACGGAGTCGATCACGACGGCCGCCAGCAGCACCGCACCCGTGATCATGAACTGGATCTCGCTGGCCATACCGAGCAGATTCAGCCCCTGCTGAATCGACTGGATCACCAGGATGCCCAGCAGCGCCGACCAGATCCTGCCCCTGCCGCCGAACAGGCTGGTACCGCCGATGACCGCCGCCGCGATCACGTTCATCAGGGTGTTCCCCGCGCCCAGGCTCTTCGTCGCGCCGCCCGAGAGGCTCGCGATGAACAGCCCGCCGAAGGCCGCCAGCATCCCCGCGACGGCGAACACCGAGATCCGCACCGCCTCCACGTTCACCCCGGCCCGCCGCGCCGCCTCCGCGTTCCCGCCGACGGCGAAGATCCGCCGCCCGTACGTCGTACGCCGCACCACGAAATCCGCGACGACCAGCACCGCCAGGAACAGCACCAGCGCCAGCGGCAGCCCGCGGGACTGATTGAGCACGTACGCCGCGGCGAAGGCGAGCAGCGCCATCAGCGCCGTACGCAGCAGCGTCTCGGCCGGCGGCGGCGCGGGCAGCCCCGCGGCCGAGCGCCGCCGCGCGTCCGCCAGCCGCGTCCCGCCGTACACCAGGACGGCGGCGAGGGCGAGCCCGTAGGCGGCGGAGATGTCCGAGAAGTAGAAGCCGGTCAGGTGCTCGACGATGCTGCCCTCGGGGGTGGTGATGCTGCCTTCCTCGCCCATGAGCCAGATCTGCAGCCCGCTCCAGCCGAGAAATCCGGCCAGTGTCACGACGAAGGCGGGGACGCCGACCCTGGCGAAGAAGAACCCGTGCAGCGCGCCGATCACCAGCCCGGCGCCGATCGCGAGCAGCACCGCGAGCCAGTCGGCGACCCCATGCGTCACGCTCAGCACCGCCCAGACGGCGGCACCCACCCCGGCGACGGACCCCACGGACAGGTCGATCTCGCCCAGAAGGAGGACGAAGACGATGCCGGTCGCCATGATCCCGGTGCCCGCGATGTAGACCCCGATGTCGCTCAGGCTCCCCGCCGAGAGGAAGCTCGGGTTCAGGGACTGGAAGACCACGGCGATGACGATCAGGCCAACGACGACCGGCAGCGAGCCCAGCTCGCCCCCGCGCACCCGGCGCCGCAGCGCGCCCCAGTACCCGGCGAGCCCCGCCTCGCGCACCAGCAGCCGCGGATCGGGGGCGCCCGCCTCCTCCCGGGCTCGCTCGCCGTCCGTGCTCCTGGTCAGGCTGTCGCTCACTGCTCCCCCTCCGGTGCGGGTTCGGTCGCTTGCTCCGGCGTCGCCGTGCGGGCGCGGCGGCGGGTGACCGCGTTGTCGGAGGCGCCGGTGATCGCGGCGACGACCGTCTCGTGCGAGGTGCCCGCCACGGGGAAGACGCCGTTGTTCCGGCCGAGCCGCAGCACCGCGACCCGGTCGGCGACGGCCTGCACGTCGGCCATGTTGTGGCTGATCAGCAGCACGCCGAGGCCCCGTTCGCGGAGCCGCTCGACGAGGTCGAGCACCTGCGCCGTCTGCTCCACGCCGAGCGCCGCCGTCGGCTCGTCCAGGATCACCACGGACGGGTCGCCGATCAGCGCGCGGGCGATCGCGACGACCTGCCGCTGCCCGCCGGAGAGCGCCGCGACGGGAATCCGGACGCTCGGAATCCGGATGGACAGGGTGTCCAGCAGCTCCTTGGCCCGCTTCTCCATCGCGATCTCGTCCAGCACCCCGCCCCGGCCCCGCAGTTCGCTGCCGAGGAAGAGGTTGGCGACGACGTCGAGGTTGTCGCAGAGCGCCAGGTCCTGGTACACGGTGGCGATTCCGAGGTGCTGCGCGTCGTGCGGCCGGCCGATCGTGACGGGCCGGCCGCGCCACTCGACGCGGCCCCCGTCGACGCCGTGCACCCCGGCGACAGTCTTGACCAGCGTGGACTTCCCGGCGCCGTTGTCGCCGACGAGCGCGACGACCTCACCGGCCCGGATCTCCAGGTCGACATCGGTCAGCGCCTGCACGGCGCCGAACCGCTTGGACACCCCGCGCAGCGCCAGCACGGGCCCGTCGTCCCCGCCGGGCCGCGCGGGCGGCACCTGCGCGTAGGACGGGGACGGCGCGGGCGGCGGGGATTCTTCGGGTGCGGGTTCGTTCGGCACGGGGCCAACTCCGATCTGCGGGGGCGCGCTGCTGCCCCCGCCGGGCACGGGCGTACTGCGGAACGGGCTTGCGGGGTACGGGACTTGGACAGGGACGGGGCGGCTACAGCAGGCCCGCGTCCGCGCAGGCCTTGGCGAGCTGCTTGCCGTCGCAGATCTGGCGGGGCGTGTAGACCTTGTCCTTGACGACCGTGTCCTTGATGTTGTCCCGGGTCACGATCTCCGCGTCGTACAGCTTCGCCGGGATATCGCGGGCGCTCTTGCTGTCGGTCCGCTCCGGGGCCAGCTTCCCGATGTCGCCGCCCTTGAGCAGCTTGACCGCGATCGCCGCCGCCGTCTCGGCCTCCGGCTTGATCGCCTTGTAGACCGTGAAGTCCTGATCACCCTTCACGATCCGCTGCAGGCCCGCGAGTTCGGCGTCCTGGCCGCCCAGCGGGACGTCCTGGACGCCGGACTTCTTCATCGCCGTGGCGACGCCGCCGGCCATGCCGTCGTTCGCCGCGTAGACCCCGTCGAACCCGTCCTTGCCGACCTTGGTGATCGCCGCGCCCATCTTCTTGTTGGCCTCGTCCGGCGACCAGTCGGGGATGTCCTGCTCGTAGACGATCTCGCCGGTCTTCTTGTCGAGGACCGAGTGGGCGCCCTTCTTGTAGAGCGCGGCGTTCGGGTCGGTCGGCGAACCGTTGATCATGACGATCCGGCTGTCCCCGGCCTTCTCGCCCAACGCCCGTACGAGGCCCTGCCCTTGGAGGCGGCCGATCTCCTCGTTGTCGTAGGAGACGTACGCGGAGATGTCCCCCTCGGCCAGCCGGTCGTAGGCGACGACCTTGACGCCCTTCCTGGCCGCGCGGTCGACCCAGGATTTCGTGGCCTCGGCGTTCACCGCGTCCAGAATGATCACCTTGACGCCCTGGGTGATCAGCGCGTCGAACTGCTTCTTCTGCGTCTCGGTGTCCTGCGTGGCGTTGTTGTACCGCACTTCGCAGTCCGAGCAGAGGGATTTGATCTTCTTCTCGATGAGCGGGCGGTCGAAGGTTTCGTAACGGGTGGTCTTGTTCTCCGGAAGCAGCAGGCCGATGGACTTGCCGTCCCCTCCCGCGCCGTCTTCGGCGCCGTCACCGCCGCCCGCCTTTCCGCAGGCGGAGAGCGAAACAGCCAGGCATATGGCGGTCGCCGAGAAGACGACGCGACGCGGATACGCGTTCATGCGGTCCCAACCTCCCTGACGGGGCCGCGTCGTCGCGGCCGAGGTGGCTGGAAGTCAACTCGCAGGGCATTCGACCGTCAAGAAGTAAATCATTAACGAGACGGCAACGATGCCATCTGTTTCAACTCTGAATACGGTGAGCCGAGTTGGCGCGGCACGGCACCCGTCGGCGAGCCGCCGCGCGAGCGACTACCGCCCCAGCCCCCGCGTCTCGTCCATCTCGCTGAGGACCAGCGCCAGCGCCCCCAGCACCTCGGCCCGCCCGCCGAGTGTCCCCGGCGCGACCGTCAACTGCCGTGCCGCGCTGGGGATCGCGTACCGGGCGACCGAGTCGCGGATCGGGTCGAGGACGAGGTCGCCCGCCTCGGCGAGGTCGCCGCCGAGCACGACCCGGGAGGGGTTGAGCAGATTGCACAGGTTCGCGACGCCGCTGCCGACGTGCCGGCCGACGTCCACGATGACGCGGCGGCAGCCCGGGTCGCCCTCCGAGGCGAGCCGGACGACGCGGGCCATCGTCAGGTCGGTGCCGTGGGTGGAGTGCAGCAGCGGCAGGACGTACCGGGCCGCGGTGAACGTCTCCAGGCAACCGCGGTTGCCGCAGCGGCAGACGGGCCCCGACTCGTCGAGCGTGATGTGCCCGATCTCCCCGGCCGTGCCCCCGGGACCCCGGTAGATCTGGCCGTTGATCACCAGTCCGGCGCCGACGCCGCTGGCGACCTTGATGTACGCGAGGTCGGCGGCGCCGCGGCCGTTGCCCCACACCTGCTCGCCGAGCGCGCCGAGGTTGGCGTCGTTGTCGACGTGCACGGGGACGCTGAGCCGGGAGGCCAGCTCCTCGCGCGGGTTGGTGCCGGCCCAGCCCGGGAGGATCGACGAGGAGCCGAGCACGCCGGTGGCCGCGTCGATCGGCCCCGGGACGCCGAGGCCGACGCCGACGACCTTGTCCGGGCTGACGCCCGTCTCCGCGATCAGCCGCTTGACCAGCTGTTCCGCCCGGTCGAAGCCCTCTCCGGCCGAGGCGTCGACGTCGATCGGCTCGGCCTCCTCGGCGAGCACCTGGTGCGCGAGGTTGCCGACGGCGACGCGCAGGTGCGAGTGCCCGAAGTCGACGCCGACGACGGTGCCCGCGTCGTCGCTGAGCGAGACGGCCCTGGCCCGGCGGCCCCCGGCGGAGGTCGGGGTGACCTCGACGGTGCCGCCGTCCTTCAGCTCCCGGACGATGTTGGAGACGGTGGCCGCCGACAGCCCTGTGGTGCGGGCGATCTCCGCCTGCGTGAGCGAGCCCGCCATGCGTACGGCCCGTACGACCCGCTCCAGGTTCGCCCGGTGCAGCGAGGACTGCGACCCCGGAGTCTCCACTTGCGATCCACTCCTGCCTCGACGGGCGGCGCGACGGCCCTCCCGTGCTGCCGCGTCACGTCGTCGGAACGCGGCCATGTCTCCAATATATGAACTCTAAGCACAGCCCCGCTCGCAGTTCCCCGTCAAGACCTTGAACGCAGACTGAGCGGGGGGTGCGCTCATATGTGGAGTCATTCTACGGAGCGTGAGCGGGCACGACGCGGGGCGGTCCCGCCTTCACGCGGAACCGCCCCGTCCTGCCCCTGCCGTACGGGCGCCGTACCACCCTCGTACCGCCGGTACGACGTGTGCCGTCACGGGCCGTGCTACTTGAGCGCCCCCGCCGTCAGCCCGGAGACCACCTGACGCTGGAAGAGGATGTACGCGGCGAGCACCGGGAGCATCGCCATCACCAGGCCGGCGAAGAGCCCGGACCAGTCGCCCTTGTAGCCCTGGCTCACGGCGAGTTCCACCAGCCCCTGCGCCAGCACCTTGTTGTCGCTCTCGGTGTTGAGCACCGTCGGCAGCATGTACTGGTTCCACTGCCCGAGGAAGTTGAAGATGCCCACACTGATCAGCCCCGGCTTGGCCATCGGGAGCATCACCTGGAAGAACGTCCGGGTGTGCGAGGCCCCGTCGATGAAGGCGGCCTCCGCGACCGAGGTCGGCAGCGTCCGGAAGAAGGCCGTCAGGAAGAACACCGTGAACGGCAGCGAATAGGCGATGTAGACGAGGACGAGCCCGTGGAAGGTGTTCAGCATCCCCATGTTGTTCAGGACGTAGAACAGCGGGACGAGGGCCAGCATCACCGGAAAGCTCATGCCGCCGATGAACAGGAAGTACAGCGCCCGGTTCCCCGGGAATTCGAAGCGGGCCAGCACGTACGCCACCATCGAGCCGAGCACGAGCGTGCCGGTGAGCGAACACCCCACCACCAGAACGGTGTTGAGGAAATACTCGCTCATGTGCGCCTCGGACCAGGCACGGGCCCAGTTCTCGAAATGCAGCGCGTCCGGCAGCGACCAGGGCGAGGTGAAGATGTCGCGGTCGGTCTTGAACGAGGTCATCACCGCCCACAGCAGCGGCAGCGTGACCATGAACGCCCAGAGCACGAGCATGCCGTGGGAGAAGACGTTGAGCACCCGGCCCTCGGGTTTCCGTACGTCCTCCGCTTCCGGCGCTTTCCGCACCGGTTCCGGGCCCGGCTCCCCCGAGGTGTCCTCGGGCCGCGTGATGTCCGTGGTCTTCATCAGTACTCCAGCCGCTCGCGGCGTCCGAGCTTCAATACGATGGCGGCGAAGGCCAGGGTGACGAGGAGAAGCGCGACGCCGACGGTCGTCGCGTACGCGGCCTGGCCGTCACGGAATGCCTTCTGGTACACGTACAGCGGCAGCACCTGCGTGGAATCGTTCGGCCCGCCCGGGCCCACCGTCATGATCTGGACGACGGCGAATCCCTCGGCGCCCAGCACCATCACACCCATGTAGATCCAGCCCGACTGCACGGTGTCCCACAGCAGCGGCAGGGTGATCCGGAAAAAGGTGGTCACGCGGTTCGCGCCGTCCAGCACGGCCGCCTCGTAGAAATCCTTCGGGATGGAGGTCATTCCGGCGGAGAAGAGGACCACGAAGAAACCCACCGTGCTCCAGACCAGAACGGCCATGATGCACCACAGCGCCGTCTGCGGATCACCGAGCCAGTTCCGCTTCAGGGATTCGAGCCCGAGCGCCTCCAGCCCCGAACTCAGCGCCCCGCTGCGGGGGTTGTACGCGAACTGGAAGAGCAGCGCGACGATGGCGATCGACAGCACCTGCGGGAAGAAGTAGAGCACCTTGTAGAGCCCGGCCCCCCGGACGCCGCCCACCACCGCGTTCTTACGCCGTCGCCCGCCCACATTGATCATGTACGCCAGGAACAGCGCGATGCCCAGCGTCACCAGCGGCAGCAGCAGCATGAAGGTGAGGCTGTGCTGGAGCGCCTTCCAGAACGTCTCGTCCCCGAACATCTTGGTGTAGTTGTCAAAACCCACCATCGAGAACTGCGGACTGAGTCCCGTCCAGTCGGTGAAGGAATAATAGATCGACTGGATGAAGGGCCATACGACAAAGAGCAGATAGACGCCCAGAGGTACGGCCAGGAATCCCGCGATGAAGCGGTACTTGCCGTGCTGCATTACCGTGTCCCCGATCTTCCCGCAGGTGCCGTCGCCGTCACGGGGACGCTCCGGGGCGCCCCTCGCTCCCCGGCCGGCTCACCGGTGCTTGTAGTGCTTGATCGAGTCGTCCTTGGCCGCGTCGTCCGCGTACTTCTGGATCTTCTTGATGGTCTCCGCCGGGGTCGCCCGGCCCGCCATCATCTCGCCCAGGCCGCCGACGCCGATCTTCTCCTTCTGGAGTGCCACGTACCAGTCCTGCATACGGGGGTTGACGATGTTCTTGCCCGCCTTGTCCAGCGCCTCGACCGCGGAGTTGAGCCCGGGCGGCAGGTCGAGTCCGTCCGTCCCGCCGTCGAGGGAGGTGAGGGAGGAGACCTGCCGGATGAAGTTCTTCGAGGACTTCTCACCGAGCATGACGCGGAGCTGTTCCATCCCGCCGTCGGGGTTCTTGGCGTTCTTCGGCACGATGAACGGTTCACCGCCCGAGGCCCAGAGCGTGCCGAACGGCATCTTGTCCGAGCTGTCCAGGCCGGTCGGCCCGGACACCCGCATCCGGAAATCCTTCGGCGTCGTGTTCTTCGACTCGTTCTCGACCCACGAACCGTTCGGCACGAAAAGCGCCTTGCCCTGGTTCCAGGCCGTCTGCGACTCGATGTGCGTGAGCCCCGGGCTCCCCTTGAGGATGTAGTCCTTCCGGACCAGCTCGTAGTACGCCTCGAAGGCGGCCTTCACGGCCGGGTGCTTCCAGGCGTTGGGCTCCAGGTTGTCGATGGCGTCCAGCGTCTCGGGACCGCCGATCTTGGCGATGAAGGGGTAGAGGCTGAAGGGCCAGTAATAGGGGTACTTGCCGGGGTAGGTCCACCCGGCGATTCCCTCCTTCTTCGCCTTCGCGCACACCTTCATCATGTCGTCCCAGGTCTCCGGGTACGTCACGTCCAGCTTTTCCAGCGCGGTCTGCGAATACCACACGCCGTACACCGTGTAGGCGTAGTACAGGACCCAGACGGGCTTTCCGTCGAACTGGCCCATCTCCACGACTCCGGGGCGCAGCGTCTCGCGCACCTTCTTGCCCGGGTCGTCGTAGGACGGGGCGTCCATCAGCGGGGTGAGATCGGTGAGTTGGTCCTTGCCGACGAGGGTGCCCATGTCCATCTGCTCGGCACCGTTGTTGTCGATGAGGTCGGGCGGCGTACCGCCGTTGAAGCGCGGCTGGAGCACCGACTGGATCTTCTGCGTCGACTTGAGTTCCACCTTGGCCTCGGGGAACTTCTTCTCGTAGACCTTCCGCGCGTCCTGCGCGTACTTGACGCCGAATCCGCCGTCGAAGATGTACAGCTCCAGCGGGGCCTTGCCGTTCACCCCGAGAGGGTTGTCCTTGGTCTTCTTGCCCTTGTCGACCTGGTCGCTGTCGCCGCTCCCGCTGGCGCAGGAGGTCAGCGCGGATACCGCGGGAACGGTGACAAGGCCCGCGGCCGCGGCCCGCTTGATCAGATCGCGACGGTTGACGCTGGTGGATCCCATGCTCAAGTCCTCGCCTTCTCCAGGACTCAGGCGGTGCGCCGGCCTCCCGTCAGCTCGCCCACGGGCGAAGGGCCCGGCACCGCGGGTCAGTTGAAGCTGGGGTCTTGCTGGTCTCGCTACCGCGGCGGCCGTGTGGGGCCGCGCAAGGTGCCGACAGGTATAGTCCACTTTTCGTCGGCAGGGCAAGATCGAAAGCAAGCCCGCCGTCCATCTTTCCCGAGTTGAGACCTCACCCCCGTCGATTTCGCGGCGGGTGTTGGACATCCGCGCGCCACGCTTGGACGGAACCGCGCGGGTCCGCCCCAGGCCACCCCGGCGACGGCCGCTCCCCCACCGGAGTTCCGGCCCTTTCGGCGTCCTTGACAACACCCGTTCCGCACCGCTTACTTGACACTCGCACCACGCAGTTGACAACGATGTCAGACTCGTTGCGAGGTCCCCGATGCGACACCCCGCGCGCCCGGCACCGTCCCGCCCCGCCCGGACGGCGACCCTGCTGTCCGCCGTCCTGCTCGTCGTGACGGCCCAGGGCGCGGCCACCGCCGTCCCGCACCCGGACGCCGCGGACGGCCACACCCGCTTCCACTCCTCCTTCGAACCCGGCGAACCGGCCCCCGACTGGGCCGACTCCGTCGAGACCGCCCCGGACGGCACCCCGCGCACCGGCGGCGTCACCCACGACGACGACGGCCGCACGCCCCGCGGCATGTCCACCCGCACCGGCGGCGGCCCCGCCGAGTCCCCGACGGCCAAGCCGCACGCCGGCTTCACCGGCCTCCGGGCGCTGCGCTACGCCGGGACGCACGCGGGCACCGGCCGCGGCTGGTCCTACAACCGGGTCTTCGACGTCGACACCCGCGTCACCCGGGACACCGTCCTCTCCTACCGCCTGTTCCCCGAGATGCCGGAGGGCGACCGCCGCTACGCGGCCACCCACGCCTCCCTCGACCTCGCCTTCACCGACGGCACCTACCTGAGCGACCTGCGCGCCCGGGACCAGCACGGCACGCGCATGTCGCCGCGCGGGCAGGGCCGCGCGAAGACGCTGCACGTCAACCAGTGGAACCACCGGGAGGCCCGGATCGGCCGCGTCGCCGCGGGCAAGACCGTCGACCGGGTCCTCCTCGCGTACGACAACCCGCGCGGCGGCGGCCGGTTCAGCGGCTGGGTGGACGACGTGACGCTCGCGCCCCGGCCCGAGCCGGAGCCGCGGGCCCGCCCGTCCGACCACGTGGTGACCACCCGGGGCACCCACTCCAGCGGCGACTTCTCGCGCGGCAACACCTTCCCCGCGACGGCTGTCCCGGGCGGCTTCAACTTCTGGACCCCGGTGACCGACGCGGGCTCCACGGACTGGCTGTACGAGTACGCGCGCGGGAACGACGCGGAGAACCGGCCCACCCTCCAGGCGTTCGGCGCGAGCCACGAGCCGAGCCCGTGGATGGGCGACCGGCAGACCTTCCAGGTCATGCCGTCGACGGCGCGGGGCACCCCGGACGCCTCGCGGAAGAAGCGGGCACTGCCCTTCCGGCACGAGCGGGAGACGGCGAAACCGCACCACTACGGCGTGACCTTCGAGAACGGCCTGCGCACCGAGATCGCGCCGGCCGACCACGCCGCGATGATGCGCTTCACCTTCCCCGGCGACGACGCGAGCCTGATCTTCGACAACGTCGACGACCGCGGCGGGCTGAGCCTCGACACCGAACGCGGCGTCGTCACCGGCTACTCCGACGTCAAGAGCGGGCTGTCGACCGGCGCCACCCGGATGTTCGTGTACGCCGCCTTCGACGCGCCCGTGACCGACGGCGGCCCGCTCCGGGGCGGCGGCAGCGGCGAGGACGGGAACGTCACGGGCTACCTGCGCTTCGCTCCGGGCGCCGACCGCACCGTCAGCATGCGCATCGCCACCTCGCTGATCAGCGTCGAGCAGGCGAAGGACAACCTGCGGCAGGAGATCCCGGAGGTCGCCGGAAGCGGCTCCGGCGGGAAGAAGGGCGCGCTCAAGGCCGCCGACGCCTTCGACCGGGTGCGGGAGCGGGCGCGGCGGCAGTGGGACCGCATCCTCGGCCGCGTCGAGGTGAAGGGCGCCTCCGAGGACCAGCTCACGACGCTGTACTCGAACCTCTACCGGCTCTACCTCTACCCCAACTCCGGCCACGAGCGGGTGGGTTCACGCACCCGCTACGCCAGCCCGTTCTCGAAGGCCGAGCGTCCCGACACCCCGACCGAGACCGGTTCGAAGATCGTCGACGGCGAGGTCAACGTCAACAACGGCTTCTGGGACACCTATCGCACGACCTGGCCCGCCTACTCCCTGCTCACCCCCGAGCGGGCGGCGCGGATGGCCGACGGTTTCGTGCAGCAGTACCGCGACGGCGGGTGGATCTCCCGCTGGTCCTCGCCCGGTTACGCGGACCTGATGACCGGCACCAGCTCGGACGTCGCCTTCGCCGACGCGTACGCCAAGGGCGTGCGCCTGGACGCGGAGACCGCGTACGAGGCGGCGCTGAAGAACGCGACGGTCGCCCCGCCGGACCCCGGCGTCGGCCGCAAGGGCATGGCGACCTCGCCGTTCCTCGGCTACACGAGCACGGACACCCCCGAGGGCATGTCCTGGGCGCTGGAGGGCTACCTCAACGACTCGGGCATCGCCCGCATGGCCTCCGCGCTGCACCGGAAGACCGGGAAGCGGCGGTACGCGGAGGAGGCGGCGTACTTCCGGGGCCGTGCGCAGAACTACGTCCGCCACTTCGACAAACGGACCGGCTTCTTCCAGGGCCGGAAGCCGGACGGTTCCTGGCGGCTGGCCCCCGACGCCTACGACCCGCGCGTCTGGGGCCACGACTACACCGAGACCAACGGCTGGAACTTCGCCTTCACCGCGCCGCAGGACACCCGCGGACTGGCCGCGCTGCACGGCGGCCGCGCCGGCCTCGCGAGGAAACTGGACCGCTACTTCGCGACCCCGGAGACCGCGGAGAAGAAGTACGCGGGCTCCTACGGGGACGTCATCCACGAGATGACGGAGGCCCGCGACGTGCGGATGGGCATGTACGGGCACAGCAACCAGCCCGCGCACCACATCGCGTACCTGTACAACGCGGCGGGACAGCCGTGGAAGACGCAGGCGAAGGTCCGCGAGGTCCTCTCCCGGCTCTACCTCGGCAGCGAGATCGGCCAGGGCTACCCCGGGGACGAGGACAACGGCGAGATGTCCGCCTGGCACCTGTTCTCCGCGCTCGGCTTCTACCCGCTGGTGATGGGCGCGCCCGAATACACCGTCGGATCACCGCTGTTCACCGAGGCCAGGGTCCGGCTCGGCGGCGGCCGCGAGCTGGTCGTCAAGGCGCCGGGGAACAGCGCGCGGACGCCGTACGTGCAGGGGCTGAAGGTCAACGGGAAGGAGTGGACGTCGACGCGGCTGCCGCACCGGCTGCTCGCGCGGGGCGCCACCCTGGAGTTCGACATGGGCTCCGAGCCCTCGAAGTGGGGCAGCGGGAAGCAGGACGGGCCGAGTTCGCTCTCCCGCGACGTCGAGGTCCCCGACCCGCCCCGGGACGTGACCGCGCCGGGCAAGGGCCCGCTGCTCGACAACACCTCGGCGACGGCCGGGGCCGTACCGGGCGGCGGGTTCACCGTCGAGGACGGGTCCCGGGTCCGCGCGTACACCCTGACCTCGGACCGGGCCGGGGACGCGCCCCGGCGCTGGGTGCTGGAGGGCCGCAGCGGCGACGGGCCGTGGACGCCCGTCGACCGGCGCCGGGACGAGCGCTTCCGCTGGGACCGCCAGACCCGCGTCTTCTCGCTGCCGGAGCCGGCCCGGTACGACACCTACCGGCTCGTCCCGCGGGGCGGCGGCGCGCGCCTGGCGGAGGTCGAACTCCTGGGCTGAGCCCGGGAACGCGGAAGGGCCGCACCCCGCACGAAGCGGGGTGCGGCCCTTCGGCCGCGGCGCGACGAGCCGTCAGCCGGCCGTCACGGACCTCAGCTGTTGATCAGCGAACGGAGGACGTACTGCAGGATGCCGCCGTTGCGGTAGTAGTCCGCCTCGCCGGGGGTGTCGATGCGGACCTTGGCGTCGAACTCGACACCGCTGTCCGTCGTCACCTTGACCGTCTCCGGGATGCCGCCCTCGTTGAGCGCGGAGATACCCGAGATGGAGAAGGACTCCTCGCCGCTCAGGCCGAGCGTCTCGGTGGAGCCGCCCTCGGGGAACTGGAGCGGCAGGACGCCCATGCCGATGAGGTTCGAGCGGTGGATGCGCTCGTAGGACTCGGCGATGACGGCCTTCACACCGAGCAGCGCGGTGCCCTTGGCCGCCCAGTCGCGGGACGAGCCGGAGCCGTACTCCTTGCCCGCGAGGATGACCAGCGGGGTGCCCTGCGCCTGGTAGTTCTGCGAGGCGTCGTAGATGAAGGAGACCGGGCCGCCCTCCTGCGTGAAGTCACGCGTGAAGCCGCCCTCGGTGCCCGGCGCGATCTGGTTCCGCAGGCGGATGTTGGCGAACGTGCCGCGGATCATGACCTCGTGGTTGCCGCGGCGCGAGCCGTAGCTGTTGAAGTCACGGCGCTCGACGCCGTGTTCGGTGAGGTACTTGCCCGCGGGGGTGTCGGCCTTGATCGCACCGGCCGGGGAGATGTGGTCGGTGGTGACCGAGTCGCCCAGCTTGGCCAGCACGCGGGCGCCGGAGATGTCCTCGACCGCGGTGGGCTCCATGCCCATGCCCTCGAAGTACGGGGGCTTGCGGACGTAGGTGGACTCCTGGTCCCACTCGAAGGTGTTGCCCGTCGGGACGGGGAGCGCCTGCCACTGGGCGTCACCGGCGAAGACGTCGGAGTAGCTCTTGGTGAACATCTCCTGGCCGATCGCGCCCGCGACGACCTCCTCGACCTCCTGCTCGGAGGGCCAGATGTCCTCGAGGTAGACGGGGTTGCCGTCCTGGTCGACGCCGAGCGCCTCGGTGGTGATGTCGACCTTCATGGAGCCGGCGATCGCGTAGGCCACGACCAGCGGCGGGGACGCCAGGTAGTTCATCTTGACGTCGGGGTTGATCCGGCCCTCGAAGTTCCGGTTGCCGGAGAGCACCGAGGTGACGGCCAGGTCGTTCTCGTTGACGGCCTGGGAGATCTCCTCCGGCAGCGGGCCGGAGTTGCCGATGCAGGTGGTGCAGCCGTAGCCGACGAGGTTGAACCCGAGCTTGTCGAGGTACGGGGTCAGACCGGCGCGGTCGTAGTAGTCCATGACGACCTGCGAGCCCGGGGCCAGCGTCGTCTTGACCCACGGCTTGCGCGAAAGGCCCTTCTCGACCGCCTTCTTGGCGACGAGCGCGGCGCCGACCATGACGTACGGGTTCGAGGTGTTGGTGCAGGAGGTGATCGCCGCGACGGCGACGGCACCGTGGTCGATCTCGTAGGTCTTGCCGTCGGGGCCGGTGACCTGAGTCGGCTTGCTGGGCACGCCGTTGGAGACGGCGGGGGCGTCGGAGGCCGGGAAGGACTCCTTGCCCGCCTCGTCCAGGTCGGTCTCGGCGGCGACGTAGTTCTTCACGTCCTGGCCGAACTGGGCCTTGGCGTCGGCGAGCGCGATGCGGTCCTGCGGACGCTTCGGTCCGGCGATGGACGGCACGACGGTGGAGAGGTCCAGCTCCAGGTACTCGGAGTAGACCGGCTCGTGCGCGGCGTCGTGCCAGAGACCCTGCTCCTTGGCGTACGCCTCGACCAGCGCGAGCTGCTGCTCGTCGCGGCCGGTGAGCTTCAGGTAGTTGATGGTCTCGTCGTCGATCGGGAAGATCGCCGCGGTGGAGCCGAACTCCGGCGACATGTTGCCGATCGTGGCGCGGTTGGCGAGCGGCACGGAGCCGACGCCGTCACCGTAGAACTCGACGAACTTGCCGACGACGCCGTGCTTGCGCAGCATCTCGGTGATCGTGAGCACGAGGTCGGTCGCGGTGGTGCCGGTGGGCAGCTGACCGGTCAGCTTGAAGCCGACGACGCGCGGGATGAGCATCGAGACCGGCTGGCCGAGCATCGCGGCCTCGGCCTCGATGCCACCGACGCCCCAGCCCAGCACACCGAGGCCGTTGACCATGGTGGTGTGCGAGTCGGTGCCGACGAGGGTGTCGGGGTACGCCTGGCCGTTGCGGACCATGACGGTGCGGGCCAGGTGCTCGATGTTGACCTGGTGGACGATGCCGGTGCCGGGCGGGACGACCTTGAACTCGTCGAACGCGGTCTGGCCCCAGCGCAGGAACTGGTAACGCTCCTTGTTGCGCCCGTACTCCAGCTCCACGTTCTGCGCGAAGGCGTTCGGGGTGCCGAACTTGTCGGCGATGACCGAGTGGTCGATGACCAGCTCGGCGGGGGCCAGCGGGTTGATCTTGTCGGCGTCGCCGCCGAGTTCCTTCACGGCCTCACGCATCGTGGCGAGGTCCACGACGCAGGGGACGCCGGTGAAGTCCTGCATGATCACGCGGGCGGGGGTGAACTGGATCTCGTGGCTGGGCTGGGCGTTCTGGTCCCAGTTCCCCAGCGCACGGATGTGGTCGGCGGTGATGTTCGCGCCGTCCTCGGTGCGGAGCAGGTTCTCCAGCAGCACCTTCAGGCTGTACGGCAGTCGGGCGGAGCCCTCGACCTTGTCCAGCTTGAAGATCTCGTACGACTCGTCGCCCACCTGCAGCGTGCTGCGGGCGTCGAAGCTGTTCGCCGACACGACAGTCTCCTTCAGTGCATGACTAGCGATCCGCTATGGTGGGCAAGGCTTGGTTAGGTAAGCCTTACTTGAGCGGTCGGTGTGCGCCTTTGCCAGTTATCTCGATGTCGAGATAACACTAGTACACGACCGCCGGGCGGTCATGCCCTGCCCCGGCGGATTCCACGGACCCCCGGCGCGGGGCGTGCCGCACGGGTACCCCGCACCACCTTCACCCCACCCCCGAAACCCCGCACGCGCGCCCGCCGCCGGACACCGCGGAGCGGACCGGCGCACACGGCATCAGCGCAGGTCGGAGCGGGTTCCGGCCAAGAGAGGGCAGGCGGCGGAGAGGGCCGTCAGGCGGCCGGGCCGAGCAGCAGCCGGTCGAGGAAGGTGCCGCACATGCCCCGTACCCGGGACGGCGACATCACGTGGGAGCCGACGAGCACCTGCACGGCGAGCCCGTCCAGCACTCCTATCAGCAGATTGGCCAGATCCACCGGGTCGCCCTCGGCGACCTGCCCCGCGGCCTGGCCGTCCCGGATGATGCTGGCGATGCTGCGCCGCCACTCGCCGTACGCGCGGTCGCTGAGGTCGCGCAGCTCGGTGTCGTGCAGCGCGGTGGCCCACAGCTGGGTCCACACGTGCCAGGCGTCGGTGGTCTCCTCGCCGTGCGGCAGGTAGACCTCGACCAGGTCGCGCAGCTTCTGGCCCGGCTCCCGGTCGGCCTCGAAGACGACGGCGCGGCGCTCCAGCGAGCGCCGGAAGTTCTGCTCGAAGGCGGCGCGGGTCAGGTCGCGCTTGTTGTCGAAGTAGTAGTGGATGATCCCCGGCGACATCCCGGCACCCTTGGCGACGTCGGCGACGCGCAGCGCCGCGACTCCGGTACGGGCGATCACCCGGCACGCGGAATCGAGGATCTGAGCCCGGCGTTCCGCCTCGACGCTCGGCCTGGGCATGGTCGCGACCCCCTCGGTCCGGTAAAGATCAACGGCAGCCTATCAATCCTGACTTGCCGACCAGTCAACATCGGAGTGACGCTCGCCACGCCCAACTCCCCTGCCGGGAAAGGCACTTCACGAGCGCGAACCGGGAGGGGAGCGGGGCGGGTGGAGAGGCGGGGGAGCCGCCGCCGGCCGGTGCACCCCGAGCGCGCCACATCCCCGAAGCGCACTTTGCACCGGACGGCGGCGGCGGTCTTCAGCGCCGCGTCCGCGCGGCGTAGCCACCCCGGCCGAGCCGTCGCACGACCACGAGCGACAGCACATAGTGCAGCACAGCCGCGACAGCGAACGACGGCAGGGATGCCGTCACATATGCGAAGACTGGCTCCGGTTCGTAGCTGACGGGGTTGAGCAGCAGCGCGTAGGTCACGGCCCCGGCGGCCACCGCCAGGAACGCGACCGGGTTGTAGCCGCGCCAGAAAGCGTATCGCGATACGTCGTCCGGCAGGTACAGATCCCGCAAGCGCAGCTCGCCCCGGCGCAGCAGGAAGAAGTCGGTGATCTGCACCCCGCAGAGCGGCGCGACGAGCACGGCGCCCCAGGAGACGAACCGGCCGTAATTGTCGTACACCGCCTCCGGGAAGAAGACCACGACCGCGGCGGGCGCGAGCACGACGGCGGCGAGCACCGGCCAGGAGACGCGGCGCAGCAGCCGCCCGCCGCCGCCCTTGAGCGCGACCATCGACGAGTACCCCTGCGCCACGACGCTGGTGACGTTCGCGAAGCCGACGAACGCCAGCGCGACCACGCCGAGCACGGCCCCGCCGAGCGGCACCATCCACAGCGTCGGGTCCTCGGAGGAGAGCACGAGCGCGGCGAACACCCCGACGACGGCGGCGAGTACGGAGGCGAGGAAGAGTCCGACGACGTTGGGCCAGTACGCGGCCCGGCTGCTGCGCGAGAGCCGGGCGAGGTTGCCCACGTTCGGCCACCAGGCGAACCCGCCCGCGATGTTGAGCTCGACGGCGAGCATGAAGTTCAGGTGCGGATCACCCCCGGCGCCGCCGAGCGGCGGCGCCGCGACCAGCTCGGACCAGCTCGCCTTCGTGAAGACCAGCGCCAGCATGCCGAGTGTGACGACGACGAGCCCGGGCGCCACGAAGCGGTTCACCCAGGCGATCGAGACCGGGCCGCGGGCCAGCACCAGCCAGGAGACGACGACGGCCGCGAGCGCGATCAGGCTGACGGCGATCCCGCCGTGCCCGAGGTGCGTGCCGAAGAGCTGGTTGGAGACGTTCGCGATCGCGTGCCCGCACATGATCGCCAGCACCGCGGACCAGGCGGCGGCGAGCAGCGCGGACATGACGATCATCACGATCCGGGCGCCCTTGCCACCGAACACGCTGCGCAGCGCGGTGAATTGCTCCACCCCGTACCGTCCGGACGGCAGGCTCGGCGCGAGGGCCACCAGGAACACGCTGATCCCGTAACCGATCACGATGCTCGCGATGGCCGCCTTCGCGCCGACGTAGTACGCGACGGCGCCGCCCTGGAGGAACGCCCAGGTGGCGATCGCCAGGCCGACGTTGACGGAGGAGAACTCCCAGAAGCCCCATATGCGTTCCTTGCGCAGTACGGGAAGTTCGTTCAGTTTCGCGTCGGACGGCACCGCCTCGGCGCCCTCGGTGTCCGCGGCCCGCGCGGCGTCCGCGCCGCGGCCGGCTTCGGTGGCGCTCACCCCGGATACCCCCACCACAACATGACGGCGCTCACGGCGATCAGCCCCAGGACCGTCAGCCACAGATCGCGCGCGGGCAGGGGGTCGAGGACGCCCTCGCCGCTGCCGGGGTCCTCCAGGAGCCGCAGTCTGCGCTCCAGTTCCGCGTCGAACTCCTTGGCGTCCACGGGGACCACTCCTTGCTTTGTTGATTGGCTGACTAGTCAAGTGAGTGTTCTGACGGGCCCACCAACTGTCAACGCCTGGGTGATGAAGACCTCAGAGGCGTTCATGGAGCGGGAGTTGGGGTAGGCGCGTAAATTGACTGACCAGTCAGAGAAGAGAAGGAAGCCGGTATGTCCCCTCAGGCTGAGCTCCCCGCACAGGCACCGGCCGTCGTCATCGGCGCCGGGTACGCCGGGCTGTCCGCCGCGCTGAACCTCACCGAACGCGGCATCCCCGCCGTGCTGCTCGAAGCCTCCGCACGCGTCGGCGGGCGCGTCCTCACCGAGCGGCGCGGCACCGCCGTCATCGACCACGGCGGCCAGTGGGCGGGCCCGACCCAGCACCGGCTGCTCGCCTGGGCCGAGCGCTTCGGCTGCGCCACCTTCCCCACCTGGAACACCGGCAAGCACCTGGAGCTCTGGCACGACGGCACCCGCAGCCCCTACGACGGGGCCGGCCCGGACGAAGGCCCCGGCATGGCGGAGTACCTCGCCGCCGCCGAACGCCTCGACGAACTCGCCGCGCACATCCGGCTCGACGCCCCCGCCGGGACGCCCCGCGCCGAGGAGTGGGACAGCGAGACCGTGCACTCCTGGTGCGAGCGCACCGTCGCCTCACCCGCGGCGCGGCGCCGCCTCGCCCTCGCCGTCCAGGGCGTGTGGTCCTGCGAACCGCGCGACCTCTCCCTCTTCCACCTGCTCTTCTACATCGCCGCCGCGGGCAGCTTCGACGAGCTGATGGAGACCGAGGGCTGCGCCCAGGAACGCCGCTTCGCCGACGGCGCGCAGGCCCCCGCGCTCGCCGCCGCAGCGCACCTGGGCGACCGCCTGCACCTGAACACCCCCGTCCTCCGCGTCGAACAGCTCCCGGACGGCGTGCGCGTACACACCGCGCGGGGGAGCGTGCGCGCCGAGCGCGTCGTGGTCGCCACCCCGCCCCAGGCGACGACGGGCATCGCCTTCAGCCCCCAACTGCCCCTCGCGCGACGCCGTTGGCTGCACCGCAGCCCGATGGGCGACGTCGCCAAGGTGCACGCCTGCTACGACCGCCCCTTCTGGCGCGAGGCCGGACTCTCGGGCCAGGCCACGCTGTACGGGGAGCACCCCGTCGGCGTCGTCTTCGACAACTCCCCCGAGGACGCCGCCTCCGGCACCCTCGTCGCCTTCGTCTACGGCGACCGGCTGCGGCACTGGCAGCGGCTGGACGCGGATGCGCGCAGGCGCGAGGTGCTGGGCACGCTGACGGAGCTGTTCGGCCCGGACGCCGGCGAGCCCCGCGACTACACCGAGAAGATCTGGCCGTCCGACACCTGGGCCGGCGGCGGCTACGCGGCCGTCCCCACCCCCGGCACCTGGCACGCGTACGGCGAGGACGGCTGGCGCGCACCGGCCGGCCGCGTCCACTGGGCCGGCACCGAGAGCGCCTCCGTCTGGAACGGGTACATCGACGGCGCCATCGCCTCCGGCGAGCGCGCGGCCGAGGAGATCGCCGCCGCCTGGAAGCCCACCGAAAGCTGAGCAAGGCGAACGAATACGGCGAACGGGTGACCGGGGGCGGAACCGTACACACGGGGCCGCCCCCGCCGCGTACCCCCGCAACACGGGCCTCACAGGCCCCGCGCGTGGACGCGCGCACCGGGCACGACACGCCCCGCCGCACCCCCTCGCGCCGCTATCTCACAACTGAGATACGGTCATCTCCATGACCGACGACTACCTCGCCCGCATCGGGCAGCTGATCCGTGACGCCCGCCAGCACCGTGGCTGGACCCAGGCGCAACTCGCGGAAGCGCTCGGCACCAGCCAGAGCGCCGTGAACCGCATCGAGCGCGGTAATCAGAACATCAGCCTTGAGATGATCGCCCGGATCTCGGAGGCGCTCGACAGCGAGATCGTCTCCCTCGGGTACTCGGGCCCGATGCATCTGCGCGTCGTCGGCGGACGCCGGCTCTCCGGCAGCATCGACGTGAAGACGAGCAAGAACGCCTGCGTCGCGCTGCTGTGCGCCTCGCTCCTCAACTCCGGCCGCACGGTGCTCCGTCGGGTCGCGCGGATCGAGGAGGTCTACCGCATCCTGGAGGTCCTCTCCTCCGTCGGCGTCCGCACCCGCTGGATCAACGACGGCGCGGACCTGGAGATCGTGCCCCCGGCCGAACTCGACCTGGCGGGCATCGACGAGGAGGCCGCGCGCCGCACCCGCAGCATCATCATGTTCCTCGGCCCGCTGCTGCACCGCGTCGACCGCTTCCGCATCCCGTACGCGGGCGGCTGCGACCTCGGCACCCGCACCGTCGAGCCGCACATGAGCGCCCTGCGCCACTTCGGTCTGGACGTCACCGCCACCGAGGGCATCTACCACGCCGAGGTCG
Source organism: Streptomyces sp. HNM0574 (assembly GCF_012726235.1). Lineage (GTDB taxonomy): Bacteria > Actinomycetota > Actinomycetes > Streptomycetales > Streptomycetaceae > Streptomyces. Next base: position 177,215 of record NZ_JAASAH010000001.1, on the reverse strand, counting down.
ACCGCGAGGTCTCCCCGTCCCGGCCCATCGTGCTGACCGAACGCGGGGACACCGTCACGGAGAACGCGCTGCTCGCCGCGGCCCGGCACGACGGCGTCACTGTCATCCGCAACGCCTCCTCCAACTACATGGTCCAGGACCTGTGCTTCTACCTGGAGCAGCTCGGCGTACGGGTCGAGGGCGTGGGCACGACGACGCTGACCGTGCACGGCGTCCCGCACATCGACGTCGACGTCGACTACTCGCCCTCCGAGGACCCGGTCGAGGCGATGAGCCTGGTCGCCGCCGCCGTCGTGACCGAGTCCGAACTCACCGTGCGGCGCGTGCCGGTGGAGTTCCTGGAGATCGAGCTCGCGGTGCTGGAGGAGATGGGGCTCGACGTCGAACGCGGCACCGAGTACCGCGCGGACAACGGCCGCACCCGGCTGCTCGACCTCACCGTCCGGCCCTCCAAGCTGGAGGCGCCGATCGACAAGATCCACCCGATGCCGTTCCCCGGCCTCAACATCGACAACGTGCCCTTCTTCGCGGCCATCGCCGCGTCCGCGCAGGGCCAGACCCTCATCCACGACTGGGTCTACGACAACCGCGCCATCTACCTCACCGACCTCAACCGCCTCGGCGGCAGGCTCCAGTTGCTCGACCCGCACCGGGTGCTGGTCGAGGGGCCGACGCGGTGGCGCGCCTCCGAGATGATGTGCCCGCCCGCGCTCCGCCCCGCCGTCGTCGTCCTCCTCGCGATGATGGCCGCCGAGGGCACCTCGGTGCTGCGCAACGTCTACGTCATCAACCGCGGCTACGAGGACCTCGCCGAACGCCTCAACGAGGTCGGCGCCCAGATCGAGACCTTCCGGGACATCTGAGGGGCCCGCACGCTCCCGGTCCCGGCACGCTCCCGGCCCCGCCTGTCCGCGGCGGAGCCGGGAGCGTCGTGCTGTGCGGGCGAAGGTGCTGGGCCTTTCGCAGCAGCGGCCGTGTCGTACGGCGGGGCGGGAGCCCGCGGGTGGGCCAGGCTGACGGCGTTCAACGGACCGCTCACCACGAAGGATTGCCCATGTTCCGTCGGCTCACCGTCCCGCTCGCCGTCCTGCTCGCCGCCGTCTGCCTCGGCACCGGCACCGCCACCGCCGCCCCCTCCGGCGACCACGACCGGCTCACGCCCAAGGAGCGCGCGGGCCTGCGCTTCGCGGGCGAGGTGACGGACAACCTCCTGGGCGGGGGCCTGCTCCGCTGACGGCCCCTTCGCGCGCGGTGGCGCGTCCGTCCCGGCCGGGGACGGGCGCGCCACCGCGGCCGTTCGGGGCCCTACTCCCCCACCGTCCCGAACTCCGGTGCCCCCGCCGGGTGGTACGTGGTGATGCGGACGCCCGTCGAGGTGGTGCTGCTGTCGGCCGGCTTGAGGGCGGTGGGCGGGGTGCCCTCGGTGAAGAGGTGTTTGCCGTGGCCGAGGACGACGGGGAAGGTCAACAGGCGGTACTCGTCGATGAGTTGGTGGGCGAGGAGGGTGCGGGCGAGGGTGCCGCTGCCGTGGATCTGGAGCTCGCGGCCCGGGGCCTGCTTCAGTTGCCGCACCGCCTCGACGGAGTCCCCCTCCAGCAGTACCGCGTGCTCCCAGTCGGCCGAGGTCAGCGTGCTGGAGGCGACGTACTTCGGCAGCGCGTTGAGCGGTCCTGCGACGGGGTCGTCCGGGTCGGTGACCTTGGGCCAGTACCCGGCGAAGATCTCGTACGTCCGGCGGCCCAGCAGGAAGGCGTCGGCCCGGGCGAACCAGGCCGTCACCGCGGCGTTGAAGTCCTCGTCCAGGTACGGCACCACCCAGCCGCCCAGCGTGAAGCCGCCGCTGCGGTCCTCGTCGGGGCCGCCCGGGCCCTGGAAGACGCCGTCCAGGGTGAGGAAGAGCGTCAGCGTGAGTTTCATGGCCGTACCTCCGCGAGCGCCGGTCCGGGGTGCGGCCGGGCGCCGCACAGCCCTGTCCCTGGTACGGACCGTAGCCCCGGACGGAACTCATCGCGCGGCAGCGGGGCCCGGCCCCCGGCACGGTGCGCCGGGGGCCGGGCACGGGGTGCCGCTCAGGGCAGGGCCGCGATGCCGTCGAGTTCGACGAGGGCCTGCTCGTCCCAGAGGCGGACGGCGCCGATCACGGCCATCGCCGGGTAGTCGCGGCCCGCCAGCTCCCGCCAGACGGCGCCCAGTTCGCGGGCCACGGCGCGGTAGGCGGGGACGTCGGTGGTGTAGACGGTGACGCGGGCGAGGTCGGCCGGGGTGCCGCCGGAGGCGTCCAGCGCGGCGAGGAGGTTGCCGAGGGCGAGCCGGAACTGGGCCGGCAGGTCGCCGGGGTGCCGGACGTGCCCGTCCCCGTCGAGCGCGGTCTGCCCGGCGAGGAAGACCAGCCGCGATCCGGTGGCGGTCACGGCGTGCGAGAAGCCGGTGGGCGGGGAGAGCGCGCCGGGGTTGGTGCGTGCCAGGTGCGGGACGGGGGTGCCGGGGGTGGGGGTCACCGGTAGAGCTCCTTCGCGATGATCGAGCGCTGGACCTCGCTCGCGCCTTCGTAGATGCGCGGGGCGCGCACCTCGCGGTAGAGGTGTTCGAGCAGGTGGCCGCGCTGGAGCGCGGCGGCGCCGTGGATCTGGACGGCCGTGTCGACGGCCTGCTGCGCGGTCTCGGTGGCGTGCAGCTTGGCCATCGCGGCGTACCGCGCGATGCCGGGGTCGCCGCGGTCGTACGCGGCGGCCGCGGCGTAGACCAGCAGCCGCGCGGACTCGACGCGGGTGGCGGTCTCGGCCAACTGGTGGGCCACGGACTGGAGTTCGCGGAGCGGGGCGCCGAAGGCCCGGCGCCGTCCGGCGTGTTCGAGCGCGGCGTCGAGGGCGGCCTGGGCCATGCCGACGGCGAACGCGCCGACGCTGGGCCGGAACAGGTTGAGGGTGCGCATGGCGACGCCGAAGCCGCGCCCCACCTCGCCGAGGACATCGGCCCGGGTGACGGGTACCCGGTCGAAGCTGAGGGTGCCGATGGGGTGCGGCGAGAGCATGTCCAGCGGCTCGCCCGTGAGCCCGGGCCGGTCCGCGGGGACGAGGAAGGCGGTGATGCCCCGCGCGCCCTCCGCCGCGTCGCCGGTACGGGCGAAGACGCTGTGGACGTCGGCGTGCGGGGCGTTGGAGATCCAGGTCTTGGTGCCGGACAGCTGCCAGCCCTCGCCCGTGCCGTCCGGAGCGGCGGCGAGCGCGAGGGCCGCCGCGTCGCTGCCCGCGCCCGGCTCGCTCAGCGCGAAGGCGGCGACGGCGCGGCCCGCGGCGATCTCGCCCAGCCAGCGCGCCCGCTGCTCCGCCGTGCCGTCGAGGGCGAGCGGTCCGGCGCCGAGGCCCTGGAGCGCGAGCGCCGTCTCGGCCTCGGTGCACTCGCGGGCCAGGGTCTCCCGCAGCAGGCACAGGTCGAGGGCCCGGACGGGGGCGCCGTCGGGCGGGGCGACGCGGGCGACGAGGCCCAGTTCGCCGAGTTCCGCGACGAGTTCGCGGTTGAGGGTGCCGGGGGCGGCCCGTCCGGCCAGGGGGCGCAGCCGTGCGGCCGTGAGTTTCCGCAGGTCCTCGCACCACTCCAGCTGTTCGGCTTCCAGTGCGAAAGCGGGCATCGAAACGCCTCCTGTATCGCGGACCGTTGACTGTCGTCACCATCACGTTACGCTCAACGGCACATCGGCACGCAAGGATCCATCACCTTCCCGCTCCCCGGAACCGGCAGCACCGGCCTCACCCGCCGGGCCTGCCGCGACCGCCGAGCCGGGACCCGCGAGGGGGCGCATCCGCCATGCACACGATCCCGTCCGCGCACGTCGACACCTTCGCCCGCGACCATCTGCCGCCGCGCGAACAGTGGCCCCGCCTGGTCTTCGACCGTCCCGGGCTGCACTACCCCGAGCGCCTCAACTGCGGTGCGGAGCTCCTCGACCACACCGTCGCCCGCTTCGGGCCCGACGGTCCGGCACGGCCCGCGGTGCGCGGCGGCAGCGGCGAGATCTGGTCGTACGCCGGGCTGCGGGAACGGGTGGACGGGATCGCGCACGCGCTGACCGAGGACCTCGGCGTCGTCCCCGGCAACCGGGTGCTGCTGCGCGGGCCCACCAGCCCGTATCTGGCGGCCTGCTGGCTCGCGGTGATGAAGGCCGGCGCGGTGGCCGTGACGGTGCTGGCCGCGCAGAGCGCGCACGAGCTGCGCACCATCGGCGCGATCGCGCGGGTGAGCCACGCACTGTGCGACAGCCGCTCGCTGGACGGGCTGACCGAGGCGGCGCGCGACCTCCCCGGCCTGCGGATCACCCCGTTCACGGTGGGCGGGGACGGCCCGCGCCCGGAAGCGGAACGGGACGCGGGGCCGGAAGCGGAACCGGAACCGGAGGCGGGCCCCGAGCTGTTGCGGCTGGCCGGGCGGCACCGCGGGCGGCCGTTCCGGGCCGTGCCGACGGCCGCCGATGACGTCGCGCTGATCGCCTTCACCTCGGGGACGACGGGCAGGCCGAAGGGGTGCGTCCACTTCCACCGCGACGTGCTCGCCGTCGCCGACACCTTCTCCGCGCAGGTGCTGCGCCCGCTGCCCGAGGACGTGTTCGCGGGCAGCCCGCCGCTCGGCTTCACCTTCGGCCTCGGCGGGCTCGTCCTCTTCCCGCTGCGCGCCGGCGCCTCCGCGCTGCTGGACCAGTGGAGCGGCGCGCACCAGATGCTGGAGGCCGTCGAAGCGCACCGCGTCTCGGTGCTGTTCACCGCGCCGACCGCCTACCGGGGCATGCTCGCCGCCCTCGACAAACCCGAGGGCCAGGGCCGGGAGCGGCCGTACGCGATCGGCTCGCTGCGCCGCTGCGTCTCGGCCGGCGAGAACCTGCCGGCCGCCACCTGGCACGCCTGGCACGAGCGCACCGGGCTGCGGCTGATCAACGGCATCGGCGCGACGGAGATGCTGCACATCTTCCTCTCCGCGCCCGAGGAGACCCAGCGCCCCGGCACCACCGGCCGAGCCGTCCCCGGCTTCGAGGCACGCGTGGTGCGGGACGGGCCCGGCCCCGTGGCCGAGGTGCCCGACGGGGAGCCGGGGCTGCTCGCGGTGCGCGGCCCCGTCGGCTGCCGCTACCTCGCGGACGAGCGCCAGCGCGAGTACGTACGGGACGGCTGGAACATCACCGGTGACACCTACGTCCGCGAACCGGACGGCTACTTCCGGTACGTCGCCCGCGCCGACGACATGATCGTCTCGGCCGGGTACAACATCGCGGGCCCCGAGGTCGAGGAGGCGCTGCTGCGGCACCCGGACGTGGTGGAGGCCGCCGTGGTCGGGATGCCGGACGAGAAGCGGGGGCAGGTGGCGGTCGCGCACGTCGTGCTGCGCGAGGGTGCCGCGCGGGACGGCGAAACCGCCGCCGCGCTGCGGGAGTTCACCAAGGGCGAGCTGGCCCCGTACAAGTGCCCGCGCCGCGTCGTCTTCGCCGAGGCCCTGCCGCGCACCCCCACCGGCAAGCTCCAGCGCTTCCGCCTCCGCACGGAGGACCGGCCGGACGCCGGAACCGGAACCCCGTCCGGAGCGGGTGCGGCGGACCGGACCGGAACGGGGCCGGGGGGCCGCCCTGGGCGGCGGGGCACCGGCCTAGAGTGACCGCGTGACTCAGCCCGACCGGCCCGACGGCCCGCCACCGCAGTCGCCGACTCCCGGCGGCACGCCCGCAGTTGCCGCCTCCGCGCGGGCCCCCGGGCCGCTGATCCTGACCCTGTACGGCGCCTACGGCCGCGAGTTCCCCGGCGGCGGCACGGTGCCCGTCGCGACCCTGATCCGGCTGATGGGCGCGCTCGGCGTCGACCCGCCCTCGGTGCGGTCGGCCGTCTCCCGGCTCAAGCGGCGCGAGCTGCTCACCGCCGACCGGCCCGGCAGCAAGGCGGCCGGGTACGCCCCCTCCCCCGCCGCGCGGCAGCTGCTCGACGACGGCGACCGGCGCATCTACCAGCGCCCCGAACCGGACGGGCGCTGGCTGCTGGCCGTCTTCTCCGTCCCCGAGAGCGAGCGCGAACGCCGCCACGTGCTGCGCTCCCGCCTCGCCCGGCTCGGCTTCGGCAACGCGGCCCCCGGCATCTGGATCGCCCCGTCCCACCTGGAGGAGGAGACCCGGCACACCCTGGAGCGGCTCCGGCTCGCGCCGTACGTCGACCTGTTCCTGGGCACGCACCAGGGCTTCACCCCGACCGCCGAGGCCGTCGCCCGCTGGTGGGACCTGGACGCGCTCGCCGCCCTGCACCGCGCCTTCCTCGACGCGCACGAGCCGGTGCTCCGCACCTGGTCCCGGCGCCGCCGCCCGCGCCCCGAGGCCGCCTACCGGGACTACCTGGCCGCGCTCGACGACTGGCGCCGCCTCCCGTACGCCGACCCGGGCCTGCCCCGCGAGCTGCTGCCCGCCGACTGGCCCGGCGAGCGCGCCGCCCGGGTCTTCGCCGGGCTGCACGACCGGCTGCGCGCGGAGGGCCTGGAGTACGTGTCCGCCCTCCGCCGGGAGAGCTGACGCGGGGCTGACCCGGCCCGCCGCCCGGCCGTACGCTGGAGACATGCGCACCCGTGATCCGGCGGCAGGGCCCGACGGGGCGGGCGGCGAGGACCCCGCCCGCCGTGCCTACCTGCGCCGCCGCAAGCGCTACGCCGTCCTGATGACCGTCTGCCTGGCCCTGTTCATCGGCGCCTGGGCACTGGTCCGGCTCTGGTCGGTCCCCGTCGCGATCGGCATGTGCGTCGTCGCCATGGTCATCCCCCCGGTCGCCGCCATCATCGGCAACCGCCGCGGCCCGGACGACCGGTGGTGGGACGAGCCCGGGCCGCGGTGACCCCAGGGGCGCGGTGCCGCCCCTCGCCGGGCGCGCCTCTCGCCGTGGCTGGTCGCGCAGTTCCCCGCGCCCCTTTGCGCCCCGTGCGCGTGCCGGCCACGGCACGGGGTGCGCCGCATCTCGGGGTGCCCCCTCCCGTACACCGGCAAGTGCGGGCGCGGGCCCACTGGTCGCGCAGTTCCCCGGACCGCGCTGAGCGGCCTTGCCTGCCCCCGGTCACACCTTCCGCACGACCACCGATTCCGGCAGCAGCTTCTCCAGGTCGTCCACGTCCGACGAGAAGACCGTGACCTGCCCCCGCTGCCGCAACGCGACCACGGCCAGCACCGCGTCGATCGCGTACTTGTGGCCGTGCAGCCCGGCCGAGGCCAGCAGCCTCCGTGCTTCCCTCGCTTCCTCCGTGCCGACCGTCGCCACCCGGATCCGCGACAGCACCCAGTCCCAGCGCCGCTGGGTGATCCGCCCGTCGAAGGCTTCGACGAGGGTCATGGGAGAGGTGACGATCTCGGCCTCTCCCATCGCAGCCAGCTTCAGCCGGTCCACCCACTCGGGACGCCCCTGAACCGCCAGTGACAGAGCCTCGCAGTCCAGCACGTAGACGCGTCGTCGTCGCGTCTGCTCCGGATGGCGCTTCGGGGTCACGCGGCCTTCCCCCCTGCCTTTCGACGCCGGTCGTGTTCGGCGTCGATTTCGTCCAACTCGGCACGGGCGGCCGCCAGTCGGTCGTCCGTGACCGGCCCGTACTCGTCCTCCAGCCAGTCCACCAACTCCGTCAGACGGTCCTGGTCACGCTTGGTCCGGATCGCCTCGGTGACATAGGCCGAAATGCCTTGGTCCGCCGCCTCGGCCTTGACCTCTTCGAGCAGTTCCTCGGGGATGGTGACCGTCACCTTCTTGGTAGCCATACTCCCCACCATACTCGCCACCGTGACCGCCATACCGGCATTCCCGCCCCCCCTACAACGACAACCGCGGCCGCGGCCCGTCCGTGCGGCCCGTGGGTGGGCGGCGGCTGCCGGCGCGGTAGGGGGCGGGCCAGGGGGCCGCGGGGCCGGTGTAGTTCTGGTCGGCGGCGGCGTGGAGGGTCCAGTGGGGGTCGTAGAGGTGGGGGCGGGCGAGGGCGCAGAGGTCGGCGCGGCCGGCGAGGATCAGCGAATTGACGTCGTCCCAGGAGGAGATGGCGCCGACGGCGACGACGGGGACGCCGAGGGTGTTGCGGATGCGGTCGGCGTAGGGCGTCTGGTACGAGCGGCCGAAGTCGGGCTGTTCCTCGGGGACGACCTGGCCGGTGGAGACGTCGATCGCGTCGGCCCCGTGGCGGGCGAAGGCGGCGGCGATGCCGAGCGATTCCTCCCCGGTGAGGCCGCCCTCGGCCCAGTCGGTGGCCGAGATGCGGACCGTCATCGGCCGGCCGTCGGGCCAGACCTCGCGGACGGCGTCGAAGACTTCCAGCGGGTAGCGCAGCCGGGCCTCGGGGCTGCCGCCGTAGGCGTCGGTGCGGTGGTTGGTCAGCGGGGAGAGGAAGCTGGAGAGCAGGTAGCCGTGGGCGCAGTGCAGTTCGAGGAGGTCGAAGCCGGCGTCCGCGGCGCGGCGCGCGGCGCGGACGAAGTCCTCGCGCACGGCGGCGAGTCCGGCCGCGTCCAGCGCCGCGGGCACCTGGTTGACGCCCGCGCGGTAGGGCAGCGGCGAGGGCGCGACGAGTGGCCAGTTGCCCTCGGGCAGCGGCTGGTCGATGCCCTCCCACATGCGCCGCGTGGAGCCCTTGCGCCCCGAGTGCCCGAGCTGCACGCCGACGGCCGCGCCGGGCGAGGCCGTGTGGACGAACTCGGTGACGCGGCGCCACCCGGCCTCCTGCTCCGCCGTCCACAGCCCGGCGCAGCCCGGGGTGATGCGCCCCTCGGGCGAGACGCACACCATCTCGGTCATGGTCAGCGCGGCGCCGCCCAGGGCGCGGGCGCCGAGGTGGACGAGGTGGAAGTCGCCGGGGACGCCGTCCCGCGCGGAGTACATGTCCATCGCGGAGACGACGACGCGGTTGCGCAGCCGCAGCCCGCCGAGCCGGTACGGGGTGAACATCGGCGGCGTGCCCTCGTCCGCGCCCGCCTCGCGTTCGACGCCGGCGACGAACTCCGGGTCGCGCAGCCGCAGGTTGCCGTGGGTGACCCGGCGGCTGCGGGTGAGCAGGTTGAAGGCGAACCGCCGCGGGGGCTGGTGCACGTACGTCGCCAGGTCCTCGAACCATTCGAGGCTCGCGCGGGCCGCCCGCTGGGTGGAGCGGACGACGGGCTTCCGCTCGTCCTCGTAGGCGGCCAACGCGGCGGGCAGGCCGGGCTGTTCGGACAGGCAGGCGGCGAGGGCGAGGGAGTCCTCGACGGCGAGTTTGGTGCCGGAGCCGATCGAGAAGTGCGCGGTGTGCGCGGCGTCCCCGACGAGCACGGTGTTGCCGTGCGACCAGCGGTCGCACGTGACGGTGCGGAAGGTGGTCCAGCGGGAGTCGGCGGCGCGCAGGTGCGCGCCGGTGGCGGCGAGGGTGCCGGGGAACCAGCCGGCGCAGCGCTCGACGGCGTCCTCCACCGCCATGCCGTCCAGCCCGGCCGCGCGCCACACCTCCTCGCGCATCTCGACGATCGCGGTGCTCGCCCCTCGCCCGGGGCCGCCCCGTTCGGGATGCTCGTAGGGGTAGGCGTGCAACTGGGCGACGCCGTACGGGGTTTCGGCGATCTCGAAGCGGAAGGCGTCGAAGGCGACGTCGGCGGAGAGCCAGATGTAGCGGCAGCGGTGCGTGGTGACGTGGGGGCCGAAGGCCTCGGCGTGCGCCTCGCGGGTGCGGCTGTGCACACCGTCGGCGGCGATCACCAGGTCGTGGGTGCGGGCGAGTTCGGCGGCCGGCGGCGCCTCGCTACGGAACCGCAGGTCGACGCCGAGGTCGCGGCAGCGCTCGTGCAGGACGGCGAGGAGCTTGCGGCGGCTGAGCGCGGCGAAGCCGTGCCCGCCGGAGGTCAGGGTGCGGCCGCGGTGCACCACGTCGATGTCGTCCCAGCGCACGAACTCCTTGCGGAGCGCGGCGTAGACCTCGGGGTCGGCGCTCTCGATGCCGCCGAGCGTCTCGTCGGAGAGGACGACGCCGAAGCCGAAGGTCTCCTCGGGCGCGTTCCGTTCGTGGACGGTGACCCGGCGGGCCGGGTCGAGCCGCTTGAGCAGGGCCGCGGCGTACAGCCCGCCGGGTCCGCCGCCGATGACGGCGACGCGCAGGCCGCCCGCCGGTTCGCTGCTGTCTGTCTCTCGCATCACGGACTGCGCCTCCTCGGCTGGACCCTGGGCCCCGCGGGCCCCGCGGACGTGCCGTGCGGTGGGGACGTACGTGCTCCCGCCCGGGGAATGGGCCCCGGGCGGGGGTTCACCTGCCGCGCCAGTCCGGGTTCCGCTTGGTGGTGAACGCGGCGTGGAACTCGGCGTAGTCCGCGCTGTGCATGAGCAGCGCCTGGGTGGCCGCGTCCATCTCGACGGCGGCCGAGAGCGGCAGGTCGAGTTCGGCGGTGAGCAGGGCCTTGGTCTGCGCGTACGCCAGCGCGGGGCCCTGGGCGAGGCGGCGGGCGAGGTCCGCGGCCGCCTGGTGCGCGCCGCCGTCCTCCGTCAACTGGCTGATCAGGCCGATGCGTTCCGCTTCGGCCGAGCGGACGGGTTCGCCGAGCATCAGGATGCGGGTGGCGTGCCCGAGGCCGACGACGCGGGGCAGCAGGTAGGCCGCGCCCATGTCGCCGCCGGAGAGCCCGACCCGGGTGAACAGGAAGGAGAAGCGGGCGGTGGGGTCGGCGACCCGGAAGTCGGCGGCGAGGGCGAGCACGGCGCCCGCGCCCGCGGCGGCCCCGTGCACGGCGGCGACCACGGGGAACGGCGCCTCGCGGATCGCCCGGACGACCTGGCCGGTCATGCGGTTGAAGTCGAGGATCCGGGAGGTGTCCAGCTCCAGGGTGGCGCCGATGATCTCCTCGACGTCACCGCCGGAGCAGAATCCGCGCCCCTCGCCCGCGAGGACCAGGGCGCGCGCCGTCCGCTCCCTGGAGAGCTCGGCGAGCAGGTCGCGGAGGTCGGCGTACGCCTCGAAGGTCAGGGCGTTGAGCTTCTCGGGGCGGGCGAGGGTGACGGTGACGACCCCGTCCTCGCGCGTGACCCCGAGGTGTTCCCACCTGTCCGTACGACGGGCCGACCCGGTGAACCCCCCGGACTCCTCGGCCCCCTTGAACGCTGTCATGCGCGCCCCTCACTCGGCTCGGCTGTGCGGGCTTGCTGTCGTGACGCCCCGCGAACGTATCACTGCTTTGTGACTGCCGTCACGGGTACGCGATAGAGCGACGGACGTGCGGTGGCGCGGCCACGTAGCCTGTGGTTCCGGCCGGTCGGGGCACCGGCGCGTTGGCGAAGGTCCGCTCGCCGTCGTGGGACGTGCGGACCGGGAGCGGGGGATGCGGTGCGGGACGAGGAACCGGGCGCCGGGGGCCGGGGCAGGGATCCGGGACCGGGTGCGCGGCACGAGGAGTGGACCGGCAGGGCCGACGGCCGGGGCCAGGTGCACCAGGCGGGCCGGGACCAGTTCATCAGCCACCACTACTACCTGGCCGGTGGTCCCCCGGCGGCCGGCGGGAATGCCGAAGGCGCCGCGGGCGCACCGGAGTTGCCCGAGCCGGAGGAGCCCGAAGGGAACCACCGGTTCGCGCACCACCGCGCCGCGTGGATCAGCGCCCTGGCCACGGTCGTCGCGGCCCTCATCGCGGCCCTGGCCACCCTGTCGCAGGGCGACGCCTCCGCACCCTCCGGCGGCCCGACGGCCCAGCGGCCGGAGGAGACGTCCGCCCCGGAGCACTCGGCCGAGGGCGGCGAACGCTGGCGCGGCGAGCTGGTGCTGGCGGGCCTCGACGGCCCGGGCGACAAGGACCTCGACGCCCGGGCACCCGTGGCCACCGGCAGCCCGGACCGGGACGACGTCCACATCTCGTCGCTCTACGACCGCTTCACCCTCGCCACGCACTACGGCACGGAGGTCGCCCCCTGGAAGGGGAGCCGCACCCCGGGCCACCGCGACTGCGCGCAGGCACTGGCCGACGGTGCCGTCCGGCGCCTCGACCTCGCGGAGGGCCGGGACGTGTGCGTGCGCACGGGCGAGGGCCGCGTCGCACGGCTGACCGTGACGCGGCTGCCGCACAGCGGCGTCGAACCGCGGGTGCGGTTCGACGCCGTCGTGTGGAATGCGCGCCGTCCGGACGCGGGCTGATCCGGGCGGGTCAGACCCCCGCCGTCGGCTTCGGTTCCGGGGCGGCCTCGGCCCCGGCGAGACGGGAGCGCTTGCGGCTGTAGAAGGAGTAGACGGCGAGGCCGACGACGAGGAAGCCGGCGAACTGGATCCAGGTCAGCAGCGGCAGCCCGTACATCAGGTACAGGCAGAAGGCGACGCCCAGCAGCGGCGCGACCGGGTAGAGCGGCACCCGGAACCGGCGGGCCAGCTCGGGGCGGCTGCGGCGCAGCGCGATCACGCAGACGTTGACCACGGCCATCACGGACAGCGCGCCGATCACCGTCATGTCGAGGACGACGTCGAGCGGGACGACGGCGGCCGGGACGGCGAAGACCGCGCAGACGATCCAGGTGTTGGCCACCGGCGTGGAGGTCTTCGGGGAGACCCGCTCGAAGACCTTGGGGACGAGCCCGTCCCGGGACATCGACATCAGGATGCGGGTCTGCCCGTACAGCACGGCCAGCACCACGGAGGCGATGGCGACGACGGCGCCGATGGCGATGACGGTGCTGCCGAGCGTCGAGCCGGTGGTGTGGTTGACGATCAGCGAGAGAGCGGCCGGCTGGCCGCCGACGTCCTGCCAGGGCATGGCACCGAGCGCGGCGACCGACACCAGGCAGTACAGCAGCGCGACGACGCCGATGGTCACCAGGATGGCCAGCGGCACGTTCCGCCGCGGGTCCTTGACCTCCTCGCCCGCGGTGGAGATGGCGTCGAAGCCGATGAAGGAGAAGAAGGCGAGCGAAGCCCCGGCGCCGATGCCGCCGATGCCCTCGGGCGCGAACGGGGAGAGGTTGCCCGAGGAGAAGGCGGTGAAGGCGATCGCGCAGAACAGCAGCAGGATGCCGATCTTGATGATGGCCATGACGGCGGTGGCCCGCGCGCTCTCCCGGATGCCGCGCACGAGCAGCACGGAGGCGAGCACCATCACGACGACGGCGGGCACGTTGACGATGCCGCCGTGGCCCGGGGCGTCGGCGAGCGCGGCCGGGATCTCCCAGCCGACGGTGTTGTGCAGCAGCTCGTTGAGGTACTGGCCCCAGCCGATGGCGACGGCGGAGACGGAGACGCCGTACTCCAGCAGCAGGCACCAGCCGACGAGGAAGGCGGTGCGCTCGCCCAGCGCGGCGTAGGCGTAGCTGTAGGAGCTGCCGGAGACGGGGATGGCGCCGCCGAGTTCGGCGAAGGAGAAGGCCGTGAAGATGCAGGTGATCGCGGCGAGGACGAAGGAGACGATCACGCCGGGCCCGGCCTCGGCGACGGTGTCGGAGAGGCCGACGAAGATGCCGGTGCCGACGATGGCGCCGACGCCGAAGCAGACGAGCTGGAAGAGGCCGATGGTGCGCTTGAGGCCGTGTCCTTCGAGGTCGGCCCCGGACTCGGCGACGAGCAGATCGGGGGACTTGATGCGGAGTCCGGTGCGGGGCATGGTGCGGTCTTTCTGATGGTGCAGCCCCGCCACGGGGTCGGTGGCGGGGGTGGCTCCGAGGGGACGTCGGGGTTTCCGAGGGGACTGCGTCGAAAAGGGTCCGGGCCGCGAGTGCCCGGACCCTTCGGAGCTGCATCCATCGTAACCGCGGTGTATGCATGCTCTCGCATATATGCGTATGAGTATGCGCACACCGGCGCGCGGCCCCGGTCAGGCGGCCGTGCCCAGCGTCGCGACGAGGACCGCCTTGATGGTGTGCATCCGGTTCTCGGCCTCGTCGAAGACGACGGAGTGCTCCGGCGACTCGAAGACCTCGTCCGTCACCTCCAGCGACTCCAGCCCGTGCCGCTCGTACAGCTCGCGGCCGACGGCGGTGCCCAGGTCGTGGTAGGCGGGCAGGCAGTGCAGGAACTTGACCTGCTCGTTCCCGGTGGCGCGCAGCACGTCCATGGTCACCGCGTACGGGCCGAGCAGCGCGATCCGCTCGTCCCAGACCTCCTTGGGCTCGCCCATCGAGACCCAGACGTCGGTGGCGACGAAGTCCGCGCCGCGCACCCCCTCGGCCACCTCCTCGGTGAGCGTGACGCGGGCGCCGGAGGTCTCGGCCAGGGCGCGGGCCCGCGCGACGACGGCGTCCTCGGGCCACAGGCTCCGGGGGGCGGCGATCCGGACGTCCATGCCGAGGAGGGCGCCGGTGACGAGGTAGGAGTTGCCCATGTTGTTGCGGGCGTCGCCGAGGTAGGCGAAGGCGATGTCCGTGAGGGGCTTCGCGGAGTGCTCGGTCATGGTGAGCACGTCGGCCAGCATCTGGGTGGGGTGCCACTCGTCGGTGAGGCCGTTGAAGACCGGGACGCCGGCGTGCGCGGCCAGCTCCTCGACGACGTCCTGGCCGCTGCCCCGGTACTGGATGCCGTCGTACATCCGGCCGAGCACCCGGGCGGTGTCCTTGACCGACTCCTTGTGCCCGATCTGGGAGCCGCTCGGGTCCAGGTACGTGGTCCTGGCGCCCTGGTCGGCGGCGGCGACCTCGAAGGAGCAGCGGGTGCGGGTGGAGGTCTTCTCGAAGATGAGCGCGATGTTGCGGCCGCGCAGCCGCTGCTCCTCGGTGCCCGCCTTCCTGGCGGCCTTCAGCTCGGCGGCCAGGCCGACCAGGTACCGGAACTCCTCGGCCGAGAAGTCCGCCTCCTTGAGGAAGTGGCGGCCCGCGAGGTTTTTCGCCATGAAGCGCTCCTAGATCGCTGGCGTACGGATGAACGAAAGGAAACCGGAATTCTATACGACTCACCGTATCCCTATTCATCCACCCGTGCCCGGCGGCCCCCGCCGGGCTCACACGGGGTCGCGCTCGACCGGGCAGCTCATGCAGCGCGGGCCGCCCCTCCCCCGGCCCAGCTCGCTGCCCGGGATCTCCAGCACCTCGATGCCCTGCTTGCGCAGATAGGTGTTCGTCGTGACGTTCCGCTCGTACGCGACGACCACCCCGGGCTCCACGGCCAGCACGTTGCAGCCGTCGTCCCACTGCTCGCGCTCGGCGGAGTGCACGTCCTGCGT
The DNA here is from genome assembly GCF_012726235.1 of Streptomyces sp. HNM0574. Lineage (GTDB taxonomy): Bacteria > Actinomycetota > Actinomycetes > Streptomycetales > Streptomycetaceae > Streptomyces. Next base: position 162,097 of record NZ_JAASAH010000001.1, on the reverse strand, counting down.
CGGCGTCATGATGCGGATGCGGTCCAGGCCCAGCGCCGCCGCGATCGCCCGGTGCATGTGCTCCGGCGGGTGGTCGGTGACCCGCAGGTCGTAGGCGCAGGTGCCCGGCTCGATGGTGTACGAGCGGACCATGCCCAGACCCTCGTACTGCGTGAACGCGTCCCGCTCGACCATCGTCATCACGGTGTCCAGGTGCATGAACGCGCGGCGCTTGGGCATGTCCAGCGCCACGATCGTGCGGGCCGAGCCCGCCGCGAACAGGCCGCGGGCCAGCATCTCCACCGCCTGCGGCGCCGTCCGCTCGCTCATCCCGATGAGCACCGCGCCCTCGCCGATCACGAGCACGTCCCCGCCCTCGATCGTCGACGGGTACGCGCCCTGCCCCTCCGACCAGACGTGGAAGCGGCCCGAATCGGGCCCGGCGAACAACGGGTGGTGGTGGTAGATCGCCTCGAAGTGCACCGTCTCGCGCTGCCGCGCGGGCCAGCGCATCGCGTTGATGGACACCCCGTCGTAGATCCAGGCCGAAGTGTCGCGGGTGAACAGGTGGTTGGGGAGCGGGGCGAGCAGGAAGTCGTCGAGGTCCATCACATGGAAGCGGACGGAGGAGGGCTCGCTGTGCGCCTGGAGGAACTCCCGCTTCGTCATGCCGCCGACGAGCGCCTCGCACAGCTCGGCCGTCGGCATCGCGTCGAAGGCGGCCCGCAGGTGCGCGGTCGCGAGCGGCCCGTACTCGTTCTCGTCGAAGACGCGGTCCAGAACGAGGGTGCGGGCGGTCGGGATCTCCAGCGTCTCGGCGAGCAGGTCGCCGAAGAGGTGGACGGCGACGCCGCGGTCGCGCAGGCAGTCGGCGAGGGCGTCGTGCTCCTGGCGGGCGCGGCGGACCCAGAGCACGTCGTCGAAGAGCAGGTCGTCCTTGTTCGTCGGGGTCAGCCGCTTGAGCTCCAGATCCGGCCGGTGCAGGATCACGCGGCGCAGCCGCCCGGTCTCGGAGTCGACGTGGAAGGCCATGGCCCCATCCTGGCCGAGCCGGAGGGCCGCCGCGTGGCGAATCCCGCCTTTCCGCGGGGCGGCACCTCCGGGGTCAGGCGCGCAGTGCGCGGGCGACGCCGCGGATCTGCTCCGGGCCCACCCGGCAGCAGCCGCCGATCAGCCGCGCGCCCCGGTCCGCCCAGTCCCGGACGGCGGCCGGCGAGCGCTCCGGCGCGAAGGTGGGGGCGCCCCGCCAGCCGCGGGCCGCCGCGTCCCAGCCCTCGCCGCTGTTCGGATAGGCCACCGCGGGCCGGCCCGTGACGGCGACGGCCTCCTCGACCGCGTCCCCCACCTCGTGTGCCGCGCAGCAGTTGACGCCGACGGCGATCACCTGTGCGTTCCCCGCGGCGGGCGCGAAGGCCGCGGCGAGCGGCTGCCCGGCCCGGGTACGCCCGGCGGCGACCGTGCAGCTCAGCCACACCGGCACCCCGCACCCCCCGGCCGCGCGCAGCAGCGCCTCTACCTCGTCGGCGTCCGGCACCGTCTCCAGCGCGAGGACGTCCGGGCCGGCCTCGGCCAGCGCCTCCACCCGCGGCCGGTGGAACCGCTCCAGCTCGCGCACGCTCAGCCCGTACCGGCCGCGGTACTCGCTGCCGTCCGCGAGCACCGCGCCGTACGGGCCGACCGAGGCCGCGACCCGGACGGGTTCACCACCCGCGGCACCGGACTCGCCCGCGGCGCGGGCCAGTTCGACGCTGCGGCGGAACAGCGCCGCCGCCTCCGCCCGGCCCACGCCCCTGCGGGCGAAGCCCTCGAAGGACGCCTGGTAGCTGCCGGTGATCAGCACCCGGGCACCGGCCGCCACGTACGCGGTGTGCGCGGCGCGGATCCGCTCGGGCGCGTCGGCGAGCAGCCGCGCCGACCACAGCGGGTCGGACAGGTCGCAGCCCTGCGCCTCCAGCTGGTTCGACAGCCCGCCGTCCAGGACGACGGGCCCCTCGGCGAGCGCGGCGGCGAGCGGAGGCGCGGCACTCACGGCAGCTGCGCCTGCACCTGGGACGCGATCAGCTCCAGGTGGTCCAGGTCCTTCAGGTCCAGCACCTGGAGGTAGAAGCGGGACGCTCCCGCCTCGGCGTACCTCCCGATCTTCTCGACGACCTCGGCCGGGGTGCCGGCCAGGCCGTTCTCCCGCAGCTCCTGCGGGTCCCGGCCGATGGCGGCGGCCCGGCGCGCGACCTCCGCGTCGTCCCGGCCGACGCAGACGACGAGGGCGTTGGAGTAGATCAAGTCGTCGGCGCGGCGGCCGTGTTCCTCGGCGGCGGCCCGTACCCGCGCGAACTGCGCCCTGGTGTCCTCGGGCGAGGCGAAGGGGATGTTGAACTCGTCGGCGAAGCGGGCCGCTACGCGCGGCGTCCGGCTCTTGCCGTGCCCGCCGACCAGCACCGGCACCCGCCGCTGGGCGGGCTTCGGCAGCGCGGGCGAGTTCTCCAGCTGGTAGTGGGTGCCCTCGTAGGAGAAGGTCTTGCCGACCGGGGTGCCCCACAGGCCCGTGATGATCTCCAGCTGTTCCTCCAGCCTCCCGAACTTCTCCTTGGGGAACGGAATGCCGTACGCGCGGTGCTCGGCCTCGAACCAGCCCGTGCCCAGGCCCAGTTCGACCCGGCCGCCGGACATCGCGTCGACCTGGGCGACCTGGATGGCGAGCGGACCCGGCAGCCGGAAGGTGGCAGCGGTCATCAGGGTGCCGAGCCGGATGCGGCTGGTCTCCCTGGCGAGGCCGGCCAGCGTGATCCAGGCGTCCGTCGGGCCCGGCAGGCCGTCGGAATCGCCCATGACGAGATAGTGGTCGGAGCGGTAGAAGGCGTCGAAGCCCAGGTCCTCCGCGGCCAGGGCGACGTTGAGCAGCGTCGGGTAATCGGCCCCCTGCTGGGGCTCGGTGAAGATACGCAGATCCATGGATCCATCTTGCACGGACGCCGGTGCCGGGCGCCGGGGCCTTGGGCCGGTCCACCCCGGCCCGAAGCCCGCCCGCCAGGGCGCGTCACCGCACGCGGCGCCGCCTCACGGAACTCCGTCGCGCTCGCGCAGGGCGAGGCTGCGCAGCATGCCCGCCACGCGGTCCCCCGATTCGTCGACGACGTCGATCGCCTCGATGCACTGCCAGTAGAGACCCTCCTCCTCCGCCGACACCGCGACTCTGACCAGCGCGGCGCCCACCTCGCCGAGCAGCCCGCCGAGCGCCGTCAGGGCGCACCGCGGTTCCTCCACGAGCGTGAGCCGGTCGGCCCGCAGGCCGCCGGGACGCAGGCCCGCGTGGTGCAGGGCGCCCCGCGCGCGGCTGCCCGACTCGCCCAGTCCGCGGGCCTCGGCCCGGACGACGAGGGGGCCGGCCGTCGCGAGGCGGCCGCCGACCGATTCGGCGATCGCCTGCGCCTGCCAGGCCTCGGCGACGATGCCGGGCACCGTCGTGCACTGCTCCAGAGCTCGTCGGGTGGCTTCGATGAGTCGTACTGCTTCCATCTGCCATCCCCCTCACTGGTCGCTACCCAGCGTGACCGTCAACGGGCGTTCTCGCCAGGGGGTTTGGGATATCTGTGGATAACCTGCCCTGTGTGGGCACTTCCATCACTCCATAGAGTGACCGTTTTTGCGGACCGGGAAACGCTTCTCGTTCCTCTCGATCTTCGCTTCCAGCGCGGAGAGCGCGTCGACGCCCAGGACCTCGCAGAACTGGAGGAGATACGCGAGGACATCGGCGACCTCGTCCTCGACGGCGTGCGCCGTCTCCGGGTCGTCCATCACGCGGGCCGACTGCTCGGGCGTCAGCCACTGGAAGATCTCCACGAGTTCGCCCGCCTCGACGCTCAGCGCCGCCGACAGGTTCTTCGGCGTGTGGTACCGGCCCCAGTCGCGTGCCACCGCGAAGTCGGCCAGCCTGCGCTGGAGTTCACCCACCGAGGGGCGGCCGGACGGGTCCGGGGGGCCGGACGGTCCGGAGGCCGCGGTGGGAGCCGAGGGGGTCGCGGAGGGGGCGCCCGGGAGGCGGGAGCCGTTGTCAGAGGTGTCACTCACGCCCCCAGGTCTACCAGGCACACACCGGGAGCCCCGCACGGCTCCCCCGCCCCGTCCACGGCGCCCGTCCGGGGCCTCGGAACCTTCGCTTCCGCCCGCGTGACCGGCCCGCCGCGCGGTGCGAGACCGGCCGCCGGCTGGGAGACCGCCGCCATCAGCCGTACGCTCCCGTGCGCGCCCGCCCGCCCGGCCAGCGTGAGCAGCTGACCGGTCTGCCGGAGATCGAGCCCGCGGTCCAGGCCGTCGGTCAGCACCGTGAGGGGCCGCTCCTCCTCCTGCGACTCCTCGTCCGGGGCCGGCTCCAGCACGCCGCGGCCCGCGATCAGCACCAACGCCAGTGCGGTGTACCGGAGTTCGCCGTCGCCCAGCCACTCCAGCGGGGTGCGGCCGCGCCCGCGGCCCCGGTCCAGGACCGCCCGGACCAGCCCCCGGTCGTCGGCCTCGACGGCCACGTCCGCCGACAGCTCCGCGACCGGTCCCGCCAGCCCGGCCCGCAGCGTCTCGATCAGCCGCGCGTGCCGGTCGGGGCGCTCGCGGCGGGCGCGGCGGAGCACGGCGGCGACGTTGTCGCAGCCGCCGCGCAGCAGCCCGTCGCCCGCGGCCACCGGGTCCCGCATCGTCGCGGGCCGCGGGTCGCAGGCGAAGACCGAGCGCAGCGCGACCACCACCTGCTCGGCCGAGGCCAGCACCCGGCGCTGCTCCCGCGTCCGGCCCGCGACGCGCAGCGGCAGCATGGCCGTGGCGAGCCGGTCGTCCGGGAGCTGGCCGCGGACCACGCACCCGGAGGCGGAGGTGCGCCACTCGGCCTGCACGATGCGCTGGCGCGGGTCGCGCTGGCCCGTGGCGAGCAGCAGGCGTCCGTCGCCGTCCCGCAACCGCTCGCCGGCGATGCGCAGTTCGGGTTCCACCTGGACGGAGAGGTCGCAGTGGACCAGGCCCTCGGGGCCGTCCACGGAACAGCCGAGCCGGAAGCCGCGGCGCCCGTTCCGGTCCGCGCGCGCCCGCCGCGGCACGTACGCCGCCGCGCCGCCGCGCGCGCCGGAGAAGATCTCGCCCAGGCCCTCGCCGCAGCCCAGTCTGGCCAGCGCCTCGTACGCCTCCAGCACGGTCGACTTGCCGCTTCCGCTGGGGCCCGACAGCAGGGTCACCGGGGCGACGGGGACGGTGGTGGAGCGCAGCGAACGGAAGGCGGACAGGCGGAGTTCGGTCACCACGGAGCTCTCCACCGCCTGCGCGTCGTCCATGCGCAGGACGCTACGCAGCGGCCGCGCTGCTGAACCGTTCCCTCCGTGGCGCCCTCCTCCGATCGTGTGAGCCCGGCGCGCGGGGGCGCGCGCCCCGCCTCGCGTCTCGCCTGCCGTACGCCCGGCGTCTCACCTGCCGGAACGTCTCCGTGACGGTCTTGATCCGCGCGCAACGCTCGTCGAGAATGCGACACATGACCGCTGCTGCCGACCGACTCGTGGAACGACGCCACGTCGATCTCTGTCGCCAGTCCAGCGCCACCTGTCGCGCCTGACCCGCGCGCATCCCGCCGGTCCCCCGCCGTGACCTCCGCCCCCGCGCGGACTCCGTACGGCTGACCGCGCCGCGCACCGCTTCCTCAACCACGGCTCCCCGTACGCCCGTTGACCCGCGTCGGCGGGGCGTACCCGCGTGCCCGCGTGCCCTCACCCCTCCCGCGCGTGCGTCGCCCACGCGCGGCCACCTCCTCTGGAGTTCGCATGTCCGCTCTGACGTTCCACTGGTTCCTGCCCACGACCGGCGACAGCCGTCATGTCGTCGGCGGCGGGCACGGCTCCGAGCCCGGCACCGCGGGCGGGGACCGTCCCGCGTCCGTCGCCTACCTCGGCCAGATCGCCCGCAGCGCCGAACAGCTCGGCTTCGAGGCCGCGTTGACGCCGACCGGCGCCTGGTGCGAGGACGCGTGGGTGACGACGGCGATGCTCACGCAGGTCACCGAGCGGCTGAAGTTCCTCGTCGCGTTCCGCCCCGGCCAGATCAGCCCGACGCTGGCGGCGCAGATGGCGACGACGTACCAACGGCAGTCCGGCGGGCGGCTGTTGCTGAACATCGTCACCGGCGGCGAGTCGGCCGAGCAGCGCGCCTACGGCGACTTCCTCGACAAGGACCAGCGGTACGCGCGCACCGGCGAGTTCCTCGGCATCGTGCGGCGGCTGTGGGCCGGCGAGACCGTCGACCACGACGGCACCCACCTGCGCGTGGAACGGGCCGCGCTCAGCCGGCTCCCCGAACCGGCCCCGCGCGTCTACTTCGGCGGCTCCTCGGCCGCCGCCGGTGACGTCGCCGCCGCGCACACCGACGTGTACCTGACCTGGGGCGAACCCCCGCAGCAGGTGAAGCAGAAGATCGAGTGGGTGCGGGCGCTGGCCGAGGCGCAGGGGCGCGAGGTCAGGTTCGGCATCCGGCTGCACACCCTCAGCAGGGACACCTCCGAGGCCGCGTGGGCGGAGGCCGCGCGGCTGCTGGAGGGCATGGACCCGCGGCGGGTGCGGGAGGTCCAGGAGGGGCTGGCCACCAGCGAGTCCGAGGGCCAGCGGCGGATGCGGGAGCTGCACGGCAGCGGCAGCAGCAAGCGGCTGGAGGTGTACCCGAACCTGTGGGCCGGCATCGGCCTCGTCCGGGGCGGCGCCGGAACGGCGCTGGTGGGCAGCCACTCCGAGGTGGCGGACCTGATCGAGGAGTACCACCGGCTGGGCATCGAGGAGTTCGTGCTGTCCGGGGTGCCGCACCTGGAGGAGGCGTACTGGTTCGGCGAGGGCGTGCTGCCGCTGCTGGAGCGGCGCGGCCTGTGGCACCACCCCGCCGCGGCGGCCCGCACCCCGGAGGCGGGCACCGTCCCGTTCGCGGGCCGGTGAGCCCGTGCGAAGCCGCCTCCGGCGCGCCGGAGGCCCGTCGGCTGCGCACGGTGCTGCTCTCCGGCCTGCTCGGGACGACCGTCGAGTGGTCATCGGCCGGAAGCGGACCCTCACGTTCACCATGGGCCTGATGGGCGGCTCGACGGCACTGATCGGCCTGCTGCCCACGGACGAGCAGGCCGGTCCGCTCGCCCCGGCCGGGAACAGCGCCGCGAACAGGGCGCCCCGGGCCCGTGACGGGGAGCCGTCCCTGGCGCGGACCTGACGGAGGGGCCGGGGCTCCGGGATCCCCCGCTCCTCCGTCATGTCAACTCCCGTACCAGCGCGCCGACTTGCTCCGTCTCCACGAGGAAGCCGTCGTGGCCGGACGGGGACTCGATGACCCGGTGCCGGTCGGCGCCGGGGATGCCGGCGGCGAGGGCGGCCTGCTGGTGGAGCGGGTAGAGCCGGTCGGAGTCGACGCCCGCGACGAGGGTGCGGGCCGTGATCCGGCGCAGCGCGGCGGCGGTGCCGCCCCGGCCGCGTCCGACGTCGTGCGCGTTCATGGCCTCGGTGAGCACCACGTAGCTGGCCGCGTCGAACCGCCGCACGAGCTTGCCCGCGTGGTGGTCCAGGTAGGACTCGACGGCGTACCGCCCGCCCGGCTCCCCCTGCGGCGCGTTGCCGAAGCGGTGCTGGAGCTCCGGGCCGCTGCGGTACGTGGTGTGCGCGAGGCGGCGGGCGATGCCGAGCCCCGTGTGCGGTCCCCGCCCGTCCGGCGCGTCGTGGTAACTCCCGCCGCGCCAGTACGGGTCGGCGCGGATCGCCGCCAACTGGACGGCGGCCCAGGCGATCTGCTCGGCCTCGGTGACCGCGGGCGCCGCCAGCACCAGCAGCGCCCCGGTGCGCCCGGGGCGGCCCGCGGCCCACTCCAGGGCGCGCATGCCGCCCATCGAGCCGCCGACGACGAGCGCCCACCGGTCGATGCCGAGCGCCTCCGCGAGCCCGGCCTCGGCGGCCACCTGGTCCCGCTGGGTGAGGAACGGGAAGTCGCCGCCCCAGCGCCGCCCCCGCCCCGGCCGGAGCGAGGCGGGACCGGTCGAACCCTGGCAGCCGCCCAGCACGTTGGGCGCGACGACGAAGAACCGGTCGGTGTCCACCGCGCGCCCCGGGCCGATGAGGCGGTCCCACCAGCCGGCCGTGGGATGACCGGGACCGGCGGGTCCGGCCGCGTGGCTGTCGCCGGTGAGGGCGTGTTCGACGAGCACGGCGTTCGTGGCGTCGGGCGCGAGCGTGCCCCAGGTCTCGTACGCCAGGCGTACGCCGGGCAGCGAGCCGCCCGCCTCCAGCGGCAGCGGCGCGGCTAGCTCGTGCCAGCGGCGGCGGCCCGGCGGATCGCCCTCCCGCCAGGCGCCGCTGCCGCCCGGCGGGAGGGCCGTCCCGGGAGCGTCCCGCACGGTCAGACCGCCGCCTCCGTACCGTCGGCCGCCGCCTTCGCGGCGCGGAAACCGGCCTCCAGGTCGGCCTTCAGGTCCTCGGGGCTCTCCAGCCCGACCGAGAGGCGCACCAGCCCGGGCGCCGCGCCGGTCGCGGCGAGCTGTTCCTCGTCGAGCTGGCTGTGCGTGGTGGAGGCCGGGTGGATGACGAGGCTGCGGACGTCGCCGATGTTGGCGAGGTGGCTGAAGAGGCCGAGGGCGTCGACGAAGCGCTTCCCCGCCTCGACCCCGTCCCGCAGCTCGAAGGAGACCACGGCGCCGGCACCGTCCGGCAGGTACCGCCGGCCCGCCTCGTACCAGGCGCTGTCGCGCAGGCCCGGGTAGTGCACCGCCAGCACCTCGTCGCGCCGCTGGAGCCATTCGGCCAGCTCCAGCGCGTTCGCCGAGTGCCGCGCGATGCGCAGCGAGAGCGTCTCGACGCCCTGGAGCAGCAGGAACGCGTTGTGCGGCGAGATCGCGGGCCCGAGGTCGCGCAGCAGCTGGACCCGCAGCTTGACGGCGTACGCCGAAGGGCCCAGGTCCGGCCAGTAGCGCAGCCCGTGGTAACTGGCGTCGGGCTCGTGGAAGCCGGGGAACCGCTCGGCGTGCGCGCCGAAGTCGAAGGTGCCGCCGTCCACCACGACGCCGCCGATCGCGGTGCCGTGCCCGCCGAGGAACTTCGTCGCCGAGTGCACGACGACGTCGGCACCGTGCTCCAGCGGCCGCAGCAGGTACGGGGTGGGCACGGTGTTGTCGACGACGAGGGGCACGCCCACGTCGTGCGCGGCGTCGGCCACGGCCCGTACGTCGAGGACGTTGCCGCGCGGGTTGCCGAGCGTCTCGGCGAAGAACGCCTTGGTGCGCGGCCCGGCGGCGGCCCGCCACGCCTCGGGGTCGTCCACGTCCTCGACGAAGGTCACCTCGATGCCGAAGCGCGGCAGCGTGTGCCGGAACAGGTTGTACGTGCCGCCGTACAGCGACGCACCGGCGACGATGTGGTCGCCCGCGCCCGCGAGCGTGAGCAGCGCGAGCGTCTCGGCGGCCTGGCCCGAGGCGAGCGCGACGGCGGCAACTCCCCCTTCCAGCGCGGCGATCCGCTGCTCGAACACGTCCTGGGTGGGGTTCTGGATGCGGGTGTAGATGTTGCCGGGCTCGGCGAGCGAGAACAGCCCGGCGGCGTGCTGCGTGTCCCGGAACACGTACGACGTCGTCTGGTAGACGGGGGTGGCGCGCGCACCCGTGGTGGAGTCGGGCTCGGCGCCCGCGTGGATCTGCTTCGTCTCGAACGACCAGGCGGGGGTGGCGCTGCCTGCGGTGCTCTCGGACACGGGGAATGCTCCTCACGGTGCGGGGGTGGTGCCTGCCGGGGCACACCACGTGCCGGGCAGGCAGGGGAAGTCGGGGCGCGCCGGGCTCATGCCCCGAAGGGCCGCCGGCTGCGGGTCAGGACCCGGGGTGCCGGGCGGGCGGCGTCAGCGCGCCGCGGTGGTACACGCCGCACTGCCGGCCCGGGCCAGGTCGATGTGCGGACGGCTCACGAGCAGGTCCATGCCCCGAGGCAAGCACGGGCCGGGCGGCCGGGGCGAGGGAAACGCCCCGGACTTCACGCACCCGCAACACCCCGGTCGCACCCGGCACTTCGGCCGCCCCGGGACGTGCCGCAGGACCGTTGCCGTCTGCACCCGAAGCACTGGCACGCGGCGGAGCCGCTGCGTACGGTGGGGTCCAGCTCCCGAACCCGGGGCCCCGACGCGCCTTCCGCGACCGCGGTGCGCGGCCCCGCCCACCCGTGCCGGACCGCCCGCGTCTCCCCCGTCCCCGCCTGGTTCCGGAGCCTCACCGTGCCGTCACTCCCGTCCGCCCCCTGCGCCCCGCCCCCGCTCGCCGACTCCCTTGCGGGCGTGGGCAGTTCACCCGTGCGCGACCTGCTGGCGCTCGTCTCCCGCCCGGAGGTCATCTCCTTCGCGGGCGGGCTCCCGGCCCCCGAACTCTTCGACACCGAGGGCCTGCGCCGCGCCTTCGACCGGGTGCTCTCGGGCGAGGAGGCCCGCAGGTCCCTCCAGTACGCGGCGACGGAGGGCGACCCGCGGCTGCGGACGGCGCTCGCCGCGAAACTCACCGGACGGGGCCTGCCGTCCGGCCCCGACGACCTGATCGTGACCACGGGTTCGCAGCAGGGTCTGGCACTGGTCACCACGGCGCTGCTGGAGCCGGGCGCCACCGTCCTGGTCGAGGAACCGACGTACCTGGCCGCGCTCCAGCGCTTCCGGCTCGCGGGCGCCCGCGTCGTCCCCGTCCGCGGCGACGAGGACGGGATGGACCCCGACGCGCTGCGGGAAGCCGTCCTCCGCGAGCGGCCCGCGGCCGTCTACCTCGTGCCGAACTTCGCCAACCCCACCGGGCGCACCCTCGCCCGCTCCCGGCGCGCGGCCGTCGCCGAGCTCGCCGCGCGGCACGGCTTCCGGATCGTCGAGGACGACCCGTACGGCGAACTCCGGTACCGGGGCGGGGCGTTGCCCCCGGTCTGCGCGTTCCCCGGCGCCGAGGACCGGTCCGTCCACCTCGGCAGCTTCTCCAAGACCGGGGCGCCGGGGCTGCGGCTCGGCTGGCTCCGCGCTCCGGAGGCGCTGCGGCGCGCCCTCGTCGTCGCCAAGCAGGCCACCGACCTGCACACCTCGGCCGTCGACCAGGCCGCCGTCGCCGCCTACCTCGCCGAGACCGACCTCGACGCCGTCCTGCGCCGGCTGTGCGACACGTACCGGCCGCGGCGGGACGCGATGCTCGCGGCGCTGGCCGAGCACGCGCCGGAGGGCAGCCGCTGGAGCGATCCGGACGGCGGCATGTTCGTCTGGCTACGCCTGCCCGGCGAGGTGGACACCGCCCAGCTCCTCCACGAGGCCCTCAACCGGAACGTGGCCTTCGTCCCCGGCGCCCCCTTCCACGCGGGCCCCCCGGACCACGCCACCCTCCGCCTCTCCTTCACGACGTACGCCCCCGACGAGATCCACGAGGGCATCGGCCGCCTCGCCCCGATCTGGCACCGGGCGACGGGCTGACGGCCGTGCACGGGCCGCCAACGGCAGTCCCTGCACCGGGCTTTCGCCTCACGCTCCGTGGCGCCGCGGGTCGCCCGGAGCGGGTTCTCCGGCGCTGCGCCTCCCGGAGAGTCGCGTCCGGGGCGAACACCCGGCCCTCAAGGCGGGGTGGTGGTGGCAGCGGTACGCCCGCCCCCGCACCGCCCTGCGCGCTTCCTGCCGTGCCGAGGGGACGGGCGGGGCAGGGAGCGGGCGGGGGTGCGGGGGCGGGCGTACGGGTCGCCGGTCCGCCGGTCAGTAGGGGCCGTTGACGTTGTCGATGGAGCCGTACTGGTCGGCGGCGTAGTTGCAGGCGGCGACGATGTTGGCGACCGGGTCGAGGCTGTCGGTCGAGGTGCCCTCGACGTGGTAGCTGTCGAAGGTCGGCGCGATCACCTGGAGCAGGCCCTTGGAGGGGGTGCCCTTCTGCGCGTTCACGTCCCAGTTGTTGACGGCCTGGGGGTCGCCGCCGGACTCACGCATGACGTTGCGGTGAATTCCCTCGTAGGTTCCGGGAATTCCGTTCTTCTGCATGATGTCGAGCGACTCGCGAATCCAGCCGTCGAGGTTGTCGGAGTACGCGGCGGGCTTCGCCTCGGCGGCGCCCTTGCCGGCCGACTTCGTCTCGGCGGACGCCTTCTCCTCACCGTCGATCGTCAGCTTGAGACCGGGCAGGATGAGGCCCGGGTCCTCGCCGACGGCGTCACGGTTCTGGTCGTACAGCTTCTCCCAGCCGCCCTTCACGGAATTCTCATCCGCGATCTTGGCGAGGGTGTCGCCCGCGACCACGGAATAGGTCCCGGACTTCTCCTTCTTGGCGGCGGTCTTCTCGGCGGCCGCCTTCGCGTCGGCGGCGGACGGCGCGGCGGACTTCTCGGCCACGGCGGGCTTCTCGGCCGGCGCCGCGTGCGCGGAGACCGCGCCCACGGCCGGGAGCGCGAGGGCCGCGCCGCCGGTGCCGAGGACCATGAGGCCGCGGGTCAGAAGGGTGGACTTGGGACGACGGTGCTTGCCGCGTGCGGCCATGATGTGGGTTCCTCTCCGTCGCCTGCGAGGTGAGCTGTCGGGTTCGGGCTGGAGATGCCCGGCCGCGCTGACGCGGCTTCACCCCTAGCCGTTCCGGAATTCCGGACCGGCGGTAATCGGGTCCCCCGCTCCTGCCGGACGTGGTGGTCGTGTGGGTGCGATAACCGGACGGCGGCAGGATTCGGCGTTCCATCCGGATTGCGGCGACCGTAAGCGAGAGGCGCGACGGCGAACAAGCCCGGGAATTCCGCTCCGCACACCGACCGGCACACAAGGCCACGGAAAGCCGGAAGATCCATTCCCCGGACGCATTCCAACTCCCCCGCCGCGCAAGGGAAATGGCGACGCACCGCCGCACCCCGCCGCAGGCGAATTCGTGACGCGTATCACGGGATTCCGGTGCAACCGCCGGGCCCTCAACACCCCGCCCCGCGCGGCATTTTGCGCCAGCTTCACCAATGACCCCAAAGCCGCCAAGAGTCCATGGCCGACCAAAAGCGGACAAGCTTCCCGACTGTTCTTGAGAACCGTTTTCATGTAGCGCCACGGCCGTCCACCCCGGGCCCGGGTGGTGCACAGATGCCCCAGATGTACCGATTGAGCCAAACCACCCCGCACGCCCGGAAAGTGAGAACCCCGAAGGTGCCCGAGAAGCCGCAGCACCCCCAGCCCTCCCCGGCGACGCCACCGGCACCGCCGCTCCCCGTGACCGTCCTCTCCGGCTTCCTCGGCGCGGGCAAGACCACGCTGCTCAACCACGTCCTGGCCAACCGCGAGGGGCTCCGCGTCGCCGTCGTCGTCAACGACATGAGCGAGATCAACATCGACGCGGAGCTCGTACGCGGCGGCCGGGCCGCGCTCTCCCGCACCGAGGAGCGCCTGGTCGAGATGACCAACGGCTGCATCTGCTGCACCCTGCGGGACGACCTGCTGGAGGAGGTCGACCGGCTCGCCCGCGAGGACCGCTTCGACCATCTCCTGATCGAGTCCAGCGGCATCTCCGAACCCATGCCCGTCGCCGCCACCTTCGCCTTCCCCCGCGAGGACGGCGCGACGCTCGGCGACCTCGCCCGCCTCGACACCATGGTCACCGTCGTCGACGCCGTGAACTTCCTGCCCGAACTCGCCGACGGCGACGGCCTCGCGGAACGCGGCCTCGACCAGTACGAGGACGACGAACGCACCGTCAGCGACCTGCTGATCGACCAGATCGAGTTCGCCGACGTCCTCGTCCTCAACAAGCTCGACCTGGTGGACGCGGCGACCGCCGACCGCCTCCGCGCCACGCTCTCCCGGCTCAACCCCGCGGCCCGCCTCGTCCCCGCGGTCCTCGGCCGCGTCGACGTCAGCGCCGTCCTCGGCACCGGCCTCTTCGACCTCGAACGCGCCCAGCAGGCACCGGGCTGGGTCATGGAACTCAACGGCGACCACGTCCCCGAGACCGAGGAGTACGGCATCTCCTCGACCGTCTTCCGCGCCTCGCGCCCCTTCCACCCCGGCCGCCTGTGGGACTTCGTCAGCCGGCGGCTGGACAGCGGCGAGTTCGGCCACGTCCTGCGCTCCAAGGGCTTCTTCCACCTCGCCGGCCGCCCGCACGTCACGGGCCTCTGGTCCCAGGCCGGCTCCGTCGCCCGCTTCGAGCCCGCGGGGGCCCGCGAACCCGGGCAGGGCCAGGAGCTCGTCCTCATCGGCACGTACCTGCGCGCCGAGGCGCTCCGGACGGCCCTCACCGCCTGCCTCCTCACCGACGGCGAACCCGCCCCGGCGCACGACCCGTTCCCCGCCTGGGACACCCACTCCCCCGACGAAACCTGCGACCACGAGCACGCACCGGCCTGACCCGCGGCGCAGAACGGCCGGAAACGACCCGTGCGCCCCGCCCCGGCACCCCGCGCCCACTACGCTGCGCCCGCGTCCAGCAGAGCGCGCCCGGCAGGGCCCGCGTCCAGAAGGGAAGGCCCATGACCGGCTTCACCGTCTCCCCCGCCCAGGCCACCGCGGACTGGGGGCAGGTGACGGAGTGGGCCGACGCGGAGGGGTGGAACGTCGGCCGGGGCGACGCCGACGCCTTCCTCCCCACCGACCCCGGGGGCTTCCTCCTCGGCCGGCTCGACGGCCGTACCGTCTCCGCCGTCTCCGTCGTCAACTACTCCCCGAGGTACGCCTTCCTCGGGCACTACATCACCGAACCGGCCCTGCGCGGCAAGGGTTTCGGCTACGCGACCTGGCAGGCGGCCCTCGCGCACGCGGGCGGGCGCACCGTCGGGCTCGACGCCGTACCGGCCCAGGTCGGCAACTACCGCGCCTCCGGCTTCGAACCGCTCTACGGCAACGCCCGCTACACCGGCCGCCCGCACCGCCCCGCCACGACCCTCACGGAATCGGCCCTTCCGGGCACGGCCCCCCTCTCCCCCGACCACCTCGACGCGCTCACCGCCTACGACCAGGGCTACTTCCCGGCCGAACGCGGCGCCTTCCTCCGCCGCTGGCTGACCGGCCCGGGACGCGTCACCCACGTCCGGGAGCGCGGGAGCCGCATCACCGGCTACGGCTCGCTCCGGCCCTCCACCCTCGGCTTCCGGCTCGGCCCGCTGTTCGCGGAGACACCCGAGGACGCCGAGTCCCTGCTCGACGCCCTGCTCGCACACCTCGGCCCGGACGACGAGGTCGCGCTCGACATCCCCGACCCGAACGGCGCGGCCGCGGCCCTCGCCACCGCCCGCGGCCTCACCCCGGGCTTCCGCACCACCCGCATGTACGCGGGCCCGCCGCCCGCGACCCCGACCGGCCGCGCCTGGGCCGTCACCACCCTCGAACTCGGCTGAGCCCCCGCCCGGGAGCGCCCGCGTAACCCCGGGTGACACGCACATCGCCCACCGGAGAGCAAATACGACAACCGCCCTGGTGATCCTTAAGATCACGCAGGCGGGCGGCACCCACGCACCACGACCACCGCCGCCCGCCCACAAGGGGGAAAAATGAACCGGAGAACGACTGCACGCGCGGCCGCGGTGGCCCTGGCCTTCCTGCCCGTCGCCCTGGCACCCACCACTGCCCAGGCGCAGCCGAGCGCACCCGCCGCCGGCGTCGACTCCCGGACCGGCGAGGGGACTTCCGAGCCGGACGAGAGCACCGCACCCGAGGAGATCGCCCCGCGAGGGGCCGTCGGGTACTACAGCAAGGTCGTCAAGAAGACCAAGAAGACGAAGCAGACGAACACCAAGAACGAGATCGCGCGCTGCACCGCCCAGTCCAAGGGCATGACGTGCACGATCAACAAGACCGCCTCCGCCACCCGCACGATCGACGCGGGATTCGGCCTGAGCAGGGGCGCGGTCGCGGGGAACCTCGGCATCAGCAAGGCGAAGACCCAGTCCGTCGCGGTGTCCTGCACCTCCAAGGTGAAGAAGGGGCACTCGCTCGTCGCCTACCCGATCGGTACGAAGTACCGCTACAAGATCGAAAAGCACATGACGGCGAACGGCCTCCCCTACAAGGCCGGCACCAGCGGCTGGAAGCACGCCTTCAACCCCTCGCCGGCGAGCGTGAGTTGCAAGGTCAAGTGATGCGCGGCCGCACGGCCCCGGCCCTCGCCCTCGTCGCCGTCACCGCCCTCGGCCTGGGCGGCTGCGGGCAGCAGGAGGAACCGGCGGTGAGCGTGGAATCCCTCGTCGGCCAGTCCGTCGCCCAGGCGGAACGCAAGCTCCCCGACAACGCGTCCATGGTCTCCTACGACCTGTCCACACCGGTCCAGGGCACCGAGCCCAGCTACCGGATCGCGGACGACGCGGGCACGGACGAGGAATGGACCGTCGTCGCCTCCTGCGCGAACACGAAGAACATCCAGGACGGCACCGAACTGGCCGTCGGCATCCTCCGCACCGACACCGTCACCCGAAAACTCACCCACCAGGCCAAAACCCACACCTTCGACAAACACCTCACCGAGTGCCGGTGAACCACGCCCGCCCCGCTTCCGGCTTCGGCCGGGGGTGGGGCGGACGGGTAACTCGGCTTCGGGCGGGACCACTTGACGCGTCATCTGCCGGCGAGCGGCACACCGCCTCCCGCGCGCTCCCTCTCGCGACGACGCGCCCCGGCAGGTCGTCGACGACGGCCGGGCGCGGGCCGGACGGGCGAGCGCGGGCGCGCCTCGCGGCCGGTTTCCCCCTCCGTTGTCGGTGCCACGCCCTACGCTGGCGGGCATGACTGAGGATGTCGTGGAACTGGCCGGGCGGCTGGCCGAGGACGTGCTGTACGCGAATGCCGCGGCGGTGGACACCGGGCGCCGCGACCTGGGCCGGAATCTGGACGTTCTGGCCCGGCACGGCTTCTACGGCAGCATGCTGCCGCCCGAGGCGGGCGGTCTCGGGGTCGATGCCGGCACGGCGCCGCAGCTCGCCGAGGTGCTGGCGGCCGGCTGCCTGAGCACGACGCTGACGCTGGGTCAGCACCTGGGCATCAGCGGCACGGTGGCCGCGAAGGGCAGCCCGGAGCTGCGCAGGCGCTGGCTGCGCGGGCTGGCCGACGGGCGCATCCGGAGCGGTGCCGCCTTCACCGGCGCCATGCCGGGGCCGCCGCGGCTGACGGTCCGGGAGACCTCCGCCGGGTACCGCCTGGAGGGCACCGCGCCGTGGGTCTCCGGCTGGGGAATGGTGCACGTCCTGGGCACGGCCGCGCGGGACGCGGAGGACAACATCGTCTGGTTCCTGGTGGACGCCGAGGAGTCGGCGACGCTGCGGGTCCAGCCGCACCGCATGCTGGCGGCGGACGCGACGAACACTGTCACGGTGGAGTTCACCGGCCATCCCGTCCCCGCGGACCGGCTGGTGACGGTCTCCACGCGGGCCGAGCACGCCGAGGGCGAGCCGTTCCTGCACCGGCTCAACGGCGCCCTGGCGCTGGGCGTGGCCCGCCGCTGCGTACGGCTGCTCGACGACGATCCGGCCTGGGCGGCCGAACTCGACTCCTGCCGCGCCGACCTCGACGCGATGAAGGACCTGGAGGTCGCCCGGGCGCGCGCCGCCGAGTTCGCGGTCCGCGCGGCGACGGCCTGCGTGGTGCACGGCGGCAGCTCGGCCGTCCTCGCGGACAGCGCGCCGCAGCGCCTGCTGCGCGAGGCGGGCCTGCTGCTGGTCTTCGCCTCCCGCCCCGGCATCCGCGAAGAGCTCATGCACCGCTTCGAGCACTGAGCCTCCCGCGAACGCCCTGCTCAGAGCCCTGCGCGCGAGTTCGTACGACGAACTGCCGCTCCTGTGGAAAACCGCGTGCGGGCCCTTCTCGCGGCCGCGCATACTCGGGCCATGGATCGCGCGAGAGGGGGTGCGGGATGAAGCTCGGAGAGGCACTGGCCGAACGGGCCGACGCGGCACGGCGCGTGGAGCAGCTGCGCAGCCGCATCGTGAGCAACGCCCGGTACCAGGAGGGCGAGGAGCCCGCCGAGGACGCGGCACAGCTGCTCGCCGAGTCCGGCGAGGTGCTGGACCGGCTGGAGCAACTGATCCGCCGCATCCACCGGACGAACGCGACGACGCACATCGGCGCCCAGGGCACGATCAGCGACGCCCTGGCCCGCCGTGACGCACTGCGGCAGTGGCACGCGCTGCTCACCGCGGCGGCGGACGCCGCGGCCGGCCGCGAGCAGCGCGGCTACGGCCGGCAGATGCGTTCCGAACTGCTCACCCTGTCCGCACTGGATGTACGGGACGTCCGCGCCCGCGCGGACGAACTGGCCCGGGACATCCGCCTGCTGGACGTCCTGATCCAGCGCAGCAACTGGGAGGTCGACCTGCTGGACTGAACGGGCGGGAGCGGAATGCGGAGCAGGTAGCCGCATCGGAGGCGTGCACCACCGCGGGCCGGCGGTTTCATCCGGCCCACTCCTGGCACGCGGAGAGCAGCGTGGGGGTTCGACTCCCCCGTCACAACGAAGCTCAGCACCGCGCACAGGTGACAGCACACACCACACCACTCATCACCACGTGCAGCTCCGACAACGGCGAGGGCGGGCCCGGGGCACCCGCACTCCGCTCCCGCACCCGCACCCGCCTCGCAGCTCAGCCCGCCTTCTGCACCGGTTCCAGCACCGCCACGCACTCCATGTGGTGGGTCATCGGGAAGAGGTCGAAGGCGCGGAGGAAGCGGGGGGCGTAGCCGGCGTCCTTGAAGTACTTGAGGTCGCGGGCGAGGGCGGCCGGGTCGCAGGCGACGTAGGCGATGCGGCGCGGGCCGAGGGAGGCGATGTGTTCGACGGTGCGCTTGCCGGCGCCCGCGCGGGGCGGGTCGAGGACGACGATGTCGGCCTCGGTGATGCCGGTGCGCGGCAGGACGGTCTCGACCTTGCCGCGTTCGATGCGGACGCGGTCGAAGTCCTCCAGGTTGCGCTGCGCGTCCTCGACGGCGCGCTTGGCCGACTCGATGCCGAGCACGGCTCCCGTCTCGCCGACCCGGTCGGCGAGGGCTCCGGCGAAGAGGCCGACGCCGCAGTACAGGTCGAGGGCCATCTCGCCCTTGCGCGGGGTGAGTCCGCGCATCACGGCGTCGACGAGGAGTTCGGCGGCCTTCGGGTGCACCTGCCAGAAGCCGCCCGCGCCGACCCGCCAGGTGCGCTCGTCGGCACGCTCGCGGACGAAGTCGCGCCCGTGCACGCGGTGCAGGGCCTTGTCCTTCTCGCCGACGCGCAACACCGAGACGGGGCGGTCGAGTTCGACGATCGGCAGCCGCGCGCCGGGCCGCGGGGTGAGGACGACCTGGCGGTCCTGGGAGCCGGTCGCCGCGGTGGCCTCGACGGTGACGATGCCCTCCCAGGTGCGCCGCTCGATGCCGAGCTCGGTGACACCGGGCGCCGCGATCATGCAGTGGTCGACGGGCTGCACCTCGTGCGAGCGGTGCTTGCGCAGGCCCGCCCGGCCCTCGTCGTCGACGGCGTACTGCACGCGGGTGCGCCAGGCGGGCACCTCGCCCGCGGGGAGCTTGTCGCCGGGGGCCGGCTCCAGGGTGCCGTCCCAGGAGACGTCCTCGGGGGTCATCCCGGCCAGCCGCTGCAGCTGTTCGGCGAGCACGTCGGCCTTGAGGCGGCGCTGGGCTCCGGGCTTGGCGTGCTGCCAGTCGCAGCCGCCGCACTTGCCGGGGCCGGAGAACGGGCAGGGCGCCTCGATCCGGTCCTTGGAGGCCTCCAGGATCTCGACGGCGTCGGCCCGCAGGAAGCGGGAGTCCTCGCGGCCCTCGGTGACGCGGGCGACGACGCGCTCGCCGGGCAGCGTGTGCCGGACGAACAGCACGCGCCCGGCCTCGGTCCTGGCGACGCAGTGTCCGCCGTGCGCGACGGGGCCGACCTCGACCTCGTACTCCTCCCCGACGAGCGAGGGGGCGAGGGCTTCGGGAGAGGGGGCATCGGGCATGGCGGGACGGCTCCAGAGTGCGCGGGGGCGGCGGTACGGACGGTGCGGGCGGCGGCCCGCGCGGAGGAGCCGCGCGAGCGGGGTGGACGGACGGTGCGGGCCGTACGGGGAGGCCGACAGTGAGCTGACGAGGAGCTGGCTGTGAGTCCCGGCGGGCCGACACCGCGCTGCGCCTGGGGCGCAGCCGTCCAGTCTAGTGCCGCTCGGCCCCTCCGCCCGAACGCCCGTCGTCCCGCCCGCGCCCGGACGGTTTCCCCGGCTTCCCCTTCCCCGGCCCGTCCCCGTTCGCGTTCCCGTTGTGCGACGTGAGCCCCGCGGCCGAGCGGACGGCTCCGTGCAGGGTGGCGGGGCCGCGGCGGGCCGAGCCGGGGGCGTTCCAGTCGGCGCCGCGCTTGGCGCGCTTGCGCGCGGCCTCGGAGGACTCCAGCTGCCAGGGGACGGAGGTGACCATGACGCCGGGGGTGTAGAGCAGCCGGCCCTTGAGCCGCAGCGCGCTCTGGTTGTGCAGCAGTTGCTCGTACCAGCGGCCGACGACGTACTCGGGGATGTAGACGCTGACGACGTCCCGCGGGTGCTCCTTGCGCAGCCGCTTGACGTAGTCGATGACGGGTCGGGTGATCTCGCGGTAGGGCGAGTCGAGGATCTTGAGCGGGACGTCGAGGCCGCGCTCGTCCCACTCCTTGCGCAGCTGCGCGGTCTCCTCCGCGTCGACGCTGATGGTGACGGCCTCCAGGCTGTCGGAGCGCATCAGGCGGGCGTACGAGAGGGCCCGCAGCGTCGGCTTGTGGATCTTGGAGACGAGGACGATGGAGTGCACGCGGGAGGGCCGGACGGTCTTCTCGCCCGGCTCGGGCTCGCTCAGTTCCTCGGAGACGCCGTCGTAGTGCCGGCGGATCGCGGTCATCACCGCGTAGAAGAGCGCCATGCCCACGAGGGACACCCAGGCGCCGTGGGAGAACTTCGTGACCAGCACCACCACGAGCACGACGCCGGTGAAGAAGGCGCCGAAGGTGTTGATGGCGCGGGAGCGGACCATGTGCCGGCGCCTGGCCGGGTCCGCTTCCGTGCGCAGGTGCCGGTTCCAGTGCCGGACCATGCCGGTCTGGCTGAGCGTGAACGAGACGAAGACGCCCACGATGTAGAGCTGGATCAGCCTCGTGGAGTCCGCCTCGTAGACGACCACGAGTATGGCGGCGGCCGCGGCGAGCAGCACGATGCCGTTGGAGAAGGCGAGCCGGTCGCCGCGGGTGTGCAGCTGGCGGGGCAGGTAGCGGTCCTGCGCCAGGATCGAACCCAGCAGCGGGAAGCCGTTGTACGCGGTGTTCGCGGCGAGGAAGAGCACCAGCGCGGTGGCGACGGCGAGGAAGACGAAGGGCACCGAGCCGTCCCCGAAGACCGCGGCGGCGACCTGCGTGATCACGGGGTTCTGGTGGTAATCGGCCCCGGCGGGCGCGCCGTTGATGAACAGTTCGGTGGCCGGCTTCTCCGACATCTTGACGCCCGTGGCCAGCGCCAGGGCGATCACGCCGCAGAACATCACCACGGCGATCAGGCCCATCATGGCCAGCGTCGTCGCCGCGTTCTTCGACTTGGGCTTGCGGAAACCGGGCACGCCGTTGCTGATCGCCTCGACGCCGGTGAGCGCCGCGCAGCCGGAGGAGAAGGCCCGCAGCAGCAGGAAGGCGAGCGCGAACCCGCTGAGCCCGCCCGCGTGTTCGGTGTGGATCTCGAAGTCGGCGGTGGGGGCGCGCATCTCGTCCCCGAGGACCACCCCGCGTATGACGCCCCAGGCGATCAGCCCGAACACCCCGGCGACGAAGCAGTAGGTGGGGACGGCGAAGAGCTTGCCGGACTCCCGCACCCCGCGCAGGTTCATCACCGTCAGCAGCACGATGAACAGCACCGCGAACAGCGTCTTGTGGTGCACGACGAACGGAACGGCGGAGCCCAGGTTCTCCACGCCCGAGGAGATGGAGACGGCGACGGTCAGCACGTAGTCGACGAGGAGCGCGCTGGCCACGGTGAGCCCGGCCCGGCGGCCGAGGTTGGTGGTGGCGACCTCGTAGTCGCCGCCGCCCGAGGGGTAGGCGTGGACGTTCTGCCGGTAGGACGCGACGACTGTGAACATCAGCACAACGACGGCCACGGCGATCCAGGGGCTGAAGTTGTACGCCGACACCCCGGCCAGTGACAGGACGAGCAGAACCTCTCCCGGCGCGTACGCCACCGACGACAGCGGGTCGGAGGCGAACACGGGGAGTGCGACCCGCTTCGGCAGCAGGGTCTCCCCGAGTCGGTCGCTGCGCAGCGCCCTCCCGAGGAGAAGTCGTTTCGGAACGTCGGTCATCCTGGACACGGGGAGGATCGTATGCGGTCAGCCGTGCGATCCTGGGACGGCCCGCTGTACGGGACGAGAGGGACGGGCGTGCATGTAGTGATCATGGGCTGCGGCAGAGTGGGTGCCGAGCTCGCGCAGACGCTGGAACAACAGGGTCATACGGTCGCGGTGGTCGACCAGGACCCGACGGCATTCCGTCGCCTGGGTTCCGCCTTCGGCGGACGCAGAGTGACGGGCGTCGGCTTCGACCAGGACACCCTGAAGGAAGCCGGGATCGAGGACGCCGGGGCCTTCGCGGCCGTGAGCAGTGGCGACAACTCGAACATCATCGCGGCGCGGGTCGCGCGCGAACTGTTCGGCGTCGAGCACGTGGCCGCGCGGATCTACGACCCGCGCCGGGCGGAGGTGTACCAGCGGCTGGGCATTCCGACGGTGGCCACGGTGCGCTGGACGGCTGACCAGATGCTGCGCCGACTGCTGCCCTCCGGCGCCGAGCCGCTGTGGCGGGACCCGACGGGCGGCGTGCAGCTGGCCGAGGTGCACCCGTCGCCGGGCTGGGTCGGGCACCGGGTGAGCAAGCTCCAGGAGGAGGCCGGGGTGCGCGTCGCGTTCCTGACGCGGCTGGGCGAGTCGATGCTGCCCACGTCCGCGACGGTGCTGCAGGAGGGCGACCTCGTGCATGTGATGATGCGCTGCGATCAGGTCGGCGAGGTCGAGGCCGTCTTCGCGAAGGGTCCTAACGAGGAGCGCGAGCGATGAGAGTTGCCATTGCCGGTGCGGGGGCCGTGGGCCGTTCGATCGCGGGCGAGCTGCTGGAGAACGGGCACGAGGTCCTGCTCATCGACAAGGCGCCGACGGCGATCTCCGTGGAGCGGGTGCCGCAGGCCGAGTGGCTGCTGGCGGACGCCTGCGAGATCACGTCGCTGGACGAGGCCGCGCTGGAGCGCTGCCACGTCGTGATCGCCGCGACGGGCGACGACAAGGTGAACCTGGTCGTCTCCCTGCTGGCGAAGACGGAGTACGGGGTGCCGCGGGTCGTCGCGCGCGTCAACAACCCCAAGAACGAATGGCTGTTCAACGAGTCGTGGGGCGTCGACGTCGCCGTCTCGACGCCGCGCCTGATGTCGGCGCTCGTCGAGGAGGCCGTCAGCGTCGGCGATCTGGTGCGGCTGATGCGCTTCTCGCAGGGCGACGCGAACCTCGTCGAGCTGACGCTCCCGCCGGAGGCGGCGCTGGCCGGCACCCGCGTCGGGGACGTCACCTGGCCCGAGGACACCTCGCTGGTGACGATCATCCGCGGCACGCGGGTGCTCACGCCGACGCAGGACGACGCGCTGGAGGCGGGCGACGAGCTGCTGTTCGTCGCGGCGCCCTCCCGCGAGGAGCAGCTGGAGGACCTCCTCTCGGTCCGCGGCGCGTAGCGCCCCGCCAAGGGGCGCGGGGAACCGCGCGACCGAGCACGACGAAGGGGCACCCCGAGAAGTACGGGGTGCCCCTTCGTCGTGGTGCTGCGCTTGCCTGCCTAGGGCTTCTCCGCCTTGCGGCGCTCCTCTTCCTCCTCCATCTCCGCGATCACGTTGATCGGTGCCGGAGCCTTCGCGAGGAAGATCCAGGTGAGATAGACGGCGAGGAGGAACGGGGGGATCTTCAGGGCCACCGTGACCCAGCCGAACTGCTGGGTGTCGCCCCAGAAGTAGAGCGGGAAGAGGATCGCGCATTTGGTGAGCAGGATCAGGCCCCAGGCGTAACTCGCCTTCGTGTACGCCTTCTTGCGGCCCGGGTTGCGGGTGCGCCAGGAGAGGTTCTCCTTGAACACCGGGCCGAGGACGAGACCGAGCAGCGGTACGCCCGTCGCCGCGGTGATCAGGTACGTCAGCGACAGGCCCAGCGTGTAGAGCATGCCGGGCAGGTAGAAGTCCTTGGCGTTGCCCGTCATCATCGCGAAGACGACGCCGAAGCCGACGCCGAAGACGCCGCTGAAGGCGTGCTTGACGGTGTCCTTGCGCGCCAGCCGCAGCACACCCATCAGCGCGGACAGGCCGAGCGCCGCCAGCGCCGCCGTCTTGATGTCGGCGTTGACGGTGTAGATGCCGATGAAGACGAGGCCGGGGACGGTGGTCTCCACCAGGCCGCGGAGCCCGCCGAACGCCTCGAAGAGGGCCGCCTCGGTGACCTCCCTGGTCGCCGCCGGGCCGTCGGCGTCGTGCACGTCCGGGCCGGGCTCGGCACGTTCGGTCTCCGGCCCGGCGGCGTGGCTTCCGGCGGTCGGCTTGTCGAGGGGGGTCACCCGCTACTCCTGTCCGAGGGGTCGCAGCTCGTACTTGGGGTTGAACAGCACGGGGCGGCCGTGACTCGTCGCGACCCTGCCCCAGGCGATGATCTTGCGTCCCGGCTCGATGCCCGCGATCGCACGGCGGCCGAGCCAGACGACGTCCAGCGAGGCCGATCCGTCGAAGAGTTCGGCCTCCACGGTGGGAACTCCGCCGCGTGGCCGCAGAGTCACCGTGCGCAGCGTACCGGTCACGCGCGCCACCTGCCGGTCCGTACAGTCGCATATCCGGGTGCAGCCGGTGCTGTCGGATTCCTGGCGGAGCTCCTCCGAGCGCAGGTCCTCCTCCGAGGAGGAGAGGCGCTCCAGGAACCGCTTGAAACGTCCGCCTCCCGCCGGGCGGGCCTTCTCTCGGGCGACACCTGTCATGCAGCCAGCGTACCGGTGGGAGCGGCCCCGGTTCACCGCCCGGGAACGGGCCCTTGCGCACCGGCCCCGGCTCCCCCTCAGCGCTCGAAGCGGTAGCCCATGCCGGGTTCGGTGACGAAGTGCACCGGATGCGACGGGTCACGCTCCAGCTTCCGCCGCAGCTGCGCCATGTAGACCCGCAGGTAGTTGGTCTCGGTGCCGTACGACGGGCCCCAGACCTCCTTCAGCAGCTGCTTCTGGCTGACCAGGCGGCCCGTGTTCCGGACCAGGACCTCCAGCAGGTGCCACTCGGTCGGGGTCAGCCGCACGTCCCGGCCGTCCTTGTGCACCTTCTTGGCGGCCAGGTCGACGGCGAAGTCCCCGGTCTCCACGGTGCCTTCCTCGCCGCCGGGCGAGGCCGCGGGCTCGGCCCGGCGCACCGCGGCGCGCAGCCGCGCCAGCAGCTCGTCCATGCCGAAGGGCTTGGTGACGTAGTCGTCGGCGCCCGCGTCGAGCGCCTCGACCTTCTCGTCGGAGGTCTGCCGGGCCGAGAGCACGAGGATCGGCGTACGGGTCCAGCCGCGGATGCCGCGGATGACGTCGAGGCCGTCGATGTCGGGCAGGCCGAGGTCGAGGATCACGACGTCGGGGTGGCGCTCGGCGGCCAGCCGCAGCGCCGTGGCGCCGTCGGGCGCCGAGTCCACCTCGTACTTCCGCGCCTTCAGGTTGATCACGAGGGCGCGGACGAGCTGCGGCTCGTCGTCGACCACGAGCACCCGGTGCATGAGCGTTCCTCTCCAGTTCTGCGACGGGCGGGACGGCGGCCGGCCGCCCCGCCCCGGGTGGTGCGGCCGCCCCGGACGGGGCGGCTGTGCGGGGGCGGGCGGGTCAGGTGACGCGGGGCAGCGCCCCCGCGGTGGCCGCGCGGGCGCTCTTCGCGGGGCGGCCCCTGCCGTGGGCCGCGCGCAGCGTCAGCACCATCGTCATGCCCCCGCCCGGGGTGTCCTCGGCCTCCAGCGCGCCGTCCATCGCCTCGGCGAAGCCGCGGGCGACGGCCAGGCCGAGGCCGACGCCGGAGGCCCCGGGCGCGTCCCCCTGCCGCTGGAACGGTTCGAAGATCCGCTCCTTGGCGGTGTCCGGGACGCCGGGGCCCCGGTCGGTGACGCGCAGTTCGACGCGGTCGCCCAGCGCGCTCGCCCGGACCAGGACCTTCCGGTCCGCCGGGCTGTACTTGACGGCGTTCTCCACGACGTTGGCGACCGTGCGCTCCAGCAGCCCCGGGTCGACCGCGACCAGCGGCAGCGCCTCGGCCAGCGCCAGCCGTACGCTGCCGTCCGGCACCCCGCGCAGCGCCTTGGGCACGACCTCCTCCAGGCTGGTGCCGCGGATCAGCGGGGCGAGGGTGCCGGTCTGGAGCCGGGACATGTCCAGCAGGTTGCCCACCAGGTGCTCCAGCCGGTCGGCGCCCTCCTCGATGGCCTCCAGCAGGTCGGCCTCGTCGTCCTCGGACCAGGCCACGTCGTCCGAACGCAGCGAGGTCACCGACGCCTTGATCGCGGCGAGCGGAGTGCGCAGGTCGTGCGAGACGGCGGCCAGCAGCGCGGTGCGGATGCGGTTGCCCTCGGCGAGTTCGCGGGCGCTCTCGGCCTCGCCCAGCAGCCGCTGCCGGTCCAGGACCCCGGCGGCCTGCGCGGCGAAGGCGGCCAGGACGCGGCGGTCCTCGGCGGGCAGCACCCGGCCGCGCAGCACCAGCATCATGTGGTCGCCGACGGGTACGTCGACGTCGCCGTCCTCGGGCCGGGTCAGCGGTCCCCCGCTGTGCTGGCCGACGCCGGCGGCGCAGGTCCACGAGCCCCGCTCGTCCTCCCGCTCCATCAGCTCGGCCGACTCCATGCCGAAGGTCTCGCGCACCCGCTCCAGCAGTTCGTCGAGCGAGTCCTCGCCGCGCAGCACGCTCCCGGCCAGCGTCGAGAGGATCTCGGACTCGGCGCGCAGCCGCGCCGCCTGGTGCGTACGGCGGGCCGCGAGGTCGACGACGGAGGCCACCGCCACGGCGACGCCGAAGAAGACGACGAGGGAGAGGATGTTCCGCGCGTTGCTGATGGTCCAGGTGTGCGGCGGCGCGGTGAAGAAGTAGTTCAGCAGCGCCGAGCCGACGGCGGCGGCGCCCAGCGCGGGCAGCAGCCCGCCGATCAGTCCGGCGGCGACGGTGACGACGAGGAAGAGCAGCACGTCGTTGGCGAAGCCGATGTGCGGGTCGATCACCCGCAGCCCCATCGTCAGCAGGCAGGGCCCGGCCAGCGCCGTCAGCCAGCCCGCCACCTGCCGGGAGCGGCCGACGGGCGAGACGTGCGCCCCGGGCAGGCCGCGCCCGCGGCCGACCTGGTCGTGGGTGACGATGTGCACGTCGAGATCGGGCCCGGAGTCGCGGGCGACGCTGGCGCCGGTGCCGGGTCCGAAGAGGTACTGCCACGCCTTGCGCCGGGACGAACCGAGCACGATCTGCGTGGCGTTGACGCCGCGCGCGAAGTCCAGCAGCCCCTCGGCCGCGTCCTCGCCGACGACGTGGTGGTACGTCCCGCCCAGGTCCTCGACCAGGGCGCGCTGGACGGCGAGCTCCTTGGGCGAGTCCGGAGAGGCGGGGGTGAGCCCGTCGGCGCCGACGATGTGCACGGCGAGGATCTCGCTGCCCGAGCCCTTCGCGGCCATCCGGGAGGCGCGGCGGATCAGGGTGCGCCCCTCGGGCCCGCCGGTGAGGCCGACGACGATCCGCTCGCGGGCCTGCCAGGTCGAACGTATCCGGTGCTCGGAGCGGTACCGCTGGAGGTACTCGTCGACCCGGTCCGCGGTCCACAGCAGGGCCAGCTCGCGCAGCGCGCTGAGGTTGCCGGGGCGGAAGTAGTTGGAGAGCGCGGCGTCGACCTTGTCGGGCGCGTAGACGTTGCCGTGCGCCATGCGCCGCCGCAGCGCCTGCGGGTCCATGTCGACCAGCTCGATCTGGTCGGCCCTGCGCACGACTTCGTCGGGCACGGTCTCCCGCTGGCGGACGCCGGTGATCGACTCCACGACGTCGCCCAGCGACTCCAGGTGCTGGATGTTGACCGTGGAGAGCACGTCGATCCCGGCGGCCAGCAGCTCCTCGATGTCCTGCCAGCGCTTCTCGTGCCCCGCGCCGGGCACGTTGGTGTGCGCCATCTCGTCGACGACGGCGACGGCCGGTGCCCGCTCGACCACGGCGGCGGTGTCCATCTCGGTGAACGTGCCGCCACGGTGCGTGAGTTCGCGGCGCGGCACCGCCTCCAGCCCGTGCAGCAGCACCTCGGTGCGGGGCCGGTCGTGGTGCTCGACGAAGCCGACGACGACATCGGTGCCGCGTTCGAGCCGACGGTGCGCCTCGGACAGCATCGCGTACGTCTTGCCGACCCCGGGCGCCGCACCGAGGTAGATCCGCAGCCTGCCGCGCCGTGTCGTACCTGTTGACGCCATGGCTTCATTGTCACCGCTGTCGGGGCCGCCTCGGCCCGCTCGGCGGCACCCGGGCGTCAGGGATGCGTATGGATCAGGCCACCGCCCGTGCCCCCGCCGCGGCGCCACGGGCCCGCGCACGCGCGTGCGGCCCCGCCGCGAGATCCGTCACACCCCGCCGGAGCGCACAGCGAAGCCGCCCGGCACTCCCGTACGCGACGGGTGTGCCGGGCGGCTTCGGTGGACGTGCGGCGGCGGCCAACGCCGTTACGGGAGCGGCCCGTTGGCGGCGGGCACCGTCCGGGGTGTCAGCGGACCTCGGAGATCTCCGGGCCGCGCTGGAGCTTGTCGAGGCCGCCCGCGAACCGGGAGCCCTCCTCGACCGTCTCCTGCTGGACGCCGTCCGGCACCATCTGCGCGTCGTCGGGCAGCTTGAGGACGATCGGGTCACGGGGCGCCATCGGGGCGTCACCGCGCACGATGACCGTGTCCTGGAAGATCTGCTCCAGCAGCCCGGCCGTCTCCGGCTGGACCGCGCCCTGGCCGGAGATGACGCCGCGGAGGAACCAGCGCGGGCCGTCGACGCCGACGAAACGGACGACCTGCACACCGTTCGTTCCGTCCGGCAGCTGCACCGGCACCTGCGCGCGCAGCTCCCAGCCCAGCGGGCCCTCGATCTCGTCGATCACGCCGCCCTGCTGGGTGATGCCGGAGGCGATCTCCTCGCGCACCTCGTCCCAGAGGCCCTCGCGCTTCGGCGCCGCGAACGCCTGGAGCTGGACGGCGCTGTCTTGGAGCACGAGCGTGGCCGCGACGATCGCGTCCCCCGCGACCTCGACGCGCAGTTCCATGCCCTCGACACCGGGGACGTACATGCCGCCGAGGTTGACGCGGCCGGCGGACGGGTCGCCCACCTCGGTGAGGTCCCAGGGGCCGTCGGGGCGCGGGGCCGGGGGCAGCTTCTGGCGGCTCGCCTCGTCGACGGCGCTGTCCTCGCCGCCGGCCGCTGCCTGCTCCGTCCCGACCTCGCCCGCGGCCGTCTCGGGCTCTTCGCTCTTCTTGCGACGACGTCCGAACACGTCACTGTCCTCTCAGGTCGGAATGCCGGCCGGCCCCGACCGGATGTCTTCGTTTAGCTGCGCGGCCGAAGCGTGGCCGCCTGTGGAGCCGAATCCCCCCGCGGCCCGCGCCGAGCCCGGCAACTCCTCCACTTCGTGGAAGCGCACCTTCTCCACCTGCTGGACGACGAGTTGGGCAATGCGGTCGAGCCGCTCGAACCGCACCGACTCGCGCGGATCGAGGTTGGCCACGATCACCTTGATCTCCCCACGGTACCCGGCATCGACCGTTCCGGGTGCATTCACCAAAGAGATGCCGCAACGGGCGGCGAGGCCCGAACGCGGGTGCACGAAGGCCGCGTAGCCGTCGGGCAGCGCGATCGAGACACCGGTGGGCAGCACCGTCCGTTCGCCCGGGGCCAGTTCGGCACTCTCGGTCGTCACGAGATCGCAGCCCGCGTCGCCCGGATGTGCGAAGGCGGGCACCGGCACCTCGGGGTCGAGGCGGCGCAGCAGGACGTCGACGGGCGGGCGGCTCACGGGTTCACCTCGAACGCACGGGCACGGCGCACCTGGTCGGGGTCGGCCATCGCTTCCTGAATCTCCTCGTCGCGGCCGTTGTCGATGAAGTGCTCGACCTTGACCTCGATGAAGAGGGCGTCGGCGCGGACCGCGACGGGCCCCTCGGGGCCGCCGATGCGGCCGGTGGCCGAGCAGTAGATCTTCCGCCCGTGCACGGCCGTCACGCGGGCGTCGAGGTGCAGCACCGTGTCCACCGGGACGGGCTGGACGAAGTCCGTCTCCAGCCGGCCGGTGACGGCGATGACGTGCATCAGCCAGTTCAGGGAGCCCAGCGTCTCGTCCAGCGCGGTGGCCAGCACCCCGCCGTGCGCGAGTCCGGGCGCGCCCTGATGGGCCGGTTTCACCGTGAACTCGGCGGTGATGTTGACGCCTTCGCCCGCGCGCGCCTCCAGGTGCAGCCCGTGCGGCTGCCCGGTGCCGCAGCCGAAGCAGCGGTCGTAGTGGGCGCCGAGCAGCTCGCCGGGGGCCGGGGCTTCGGGGTGGCGCACGGGCGGCACGGCGTCCGGGGGCGGCGTCAGCCGGTTCTCCGCGGCCGGGGCCGGTGCCGGGTCGCCTGGGGCGTGGGATGGTCGGTCAGCACTCACGTGAGCAGACCCTACCGCCGAGTCCTGTCAGGGGTCCCACCTGTGGCGGGGTCGTCCCAGGCGGCGTGGCAGTCTGGGAACCATGGCATCTCCTCTCCAGCACCACGCCCAGCCCTACGACGAGCGCCTCACCGCGCCGCGTTCGTGGTGGCTCGTCGCGTTCATGGTCGGCGTCGTCACCGCGCTGACGCTGCTGCCCTTCGGCACCCTGCCGATGCTGGCGGGACTGGTCGTGGGCGCCGCGGCCTCGGCGGTGCTGGTCAGCTCCTACGGCTCGGCCCGCATCCGGGTCGTGGCCGGCTCGCTGGTCGCGGGCGACGCGCGCATCCCGCTGTCCGCGCTGGGCGAGGCCCACGCGCTGGACGAGGAGGAGACCCGCGCCTGGCGCACGCACAAGGCGGACCCGCGCGCGCACATGCTGCTGCGGGCCTACGTGAAGACCGCCGTCCGGATCGAGATCACGGACCCGGCCGACCCCACCCCGTACGTCTACCTCTCGACGCGCACCCCGGAGCGGCTACTCGCTGCGCTCGGCCACGAGCGCGCGAAGAACACAGAGGTCGAGGACGAGCGCGCGAAGGACGGGAGCGCCCAGCAGGGCGGCTGACGGCGGGAGTTGGGGCACCCGGGCCCGTGCGGGCCCGCGGTGTCAGGCCCGGTCGCGGCCCCGGGGCAGGCCCTTGCGGCGGCTCGGGGCCGGCGCCGGGTCCAGGGGCTCGTGGGCCGTCTCCGGGAGCGCGTCCCAGGCGACGGCGCGGGAGCGCAGGTCGTCGCGGATCTTCTCGGCGACCTTCTTGGTGTCCCGCCGGTTCATCACGGCGCCGACGACGGCCCCGATCATGAACGGCGCGAGGTTCGGCAGCGTGCGTGCGGTGCGCTTCAGCAGCTGCTGCCTGACCTCCCGCTTGAGCTGGCCGCCGACGGCGTTCAGCGTCACGGGGCGGACGACGTCGATGCCCCGCTCCGAGGTCCAGGCGCCCAGGTAGGCGGTGCCCCGCTGGGTCGCGTTGCCGGGCGGCCGGTGCCCGTACACCTCGTGCAGCTCGGCGACGAGCTTCAGCTCGACCGAGGCGACGCCGACGATCTCGGCGGCCAGTTCGGCCGGCATGGCGGGCGGTACGGGCATCATCGCCGCTGCGCCGACACCGGCGCCGACGGTGGCCGAGCTGTTCATCGCGCCGGCGATGAGCCGGTCGGCGATCTCGTCGGGGCCGAGCCCCGGGAACTGCGCGCGCAGGGTGCGCAGATCACGCACGGGCACACGCGGCGCGGTGTCGATGATGCGGTCGGTGACCACTCCGAGGAAGGCCCGCACCTTGCCGCGCGGCACCTCCCCGGCTCCGCTGTCCGCCGCCTCGGCGGTCGCGGCCTCGCCCCCCTTGCCCGGCTCCGGGACCACGGCCCTGGGCCGTTCCGGGGACGCCGAGGCGTCCCCCGCGGGCGCCCTGCGTCGTCCCGGCAGTCGCGGGAGCTCGGTGAGCCGCTTCGCCGCCGGAAAACGCCGCTTCGCCGGCAGGAGCGGGGACGGCTGGTCAGGCTCGCCCCGCTCTCCGTCACGTCGTGCGTCGTCGTCCGTCACGGCCGGCCTCCCGGGTCCCGCTGGATCCCGGTCAGGCCGCGCAGTCGCGGCAGATCGGCTGACCGTTCTTCTCCGCGGCCAGCTGCGAGCGGTGGTGCACGAGGAAGCAGCTCATGCACGTGAACTCGTCGGCCTGGCGCGGCAGTACGCGGACGGACAGCTCCTCGTTGGAGAGGTCCGCTCCGGGCAGTTCGAGGCCCTCGGCCTGCTCGAACTCGTCGACGTCCACATTGGACGCGGACTTGTCGTTCCGCCGGGCCTTCAGTTCCTCGAGGCTGTCCTCGTTGACGTCGTCATCGGTCTTGCGTGGGGTGTCGTAGTCCGTTGCCATGTCGCTCTCCCCCTCTGGGTGTCTGCGGTGTCTCCAGCGCACGTAACGCGTGAGAGGCCGGACTTGTGCCCGACCCGAGGCGGAGATTTTGCCTCACATCAAGGTCTGTTACTCAATCGACACCCAACCGCACCCCTGAAGAGGTGATCACGGCCGGTGCCGAGGAGGACCATAAACGGTCCCAGGGGCACGCTCAGCGCGTGCACCCCGGGTACTGCCCACGATCCCCACCTGCGGAAACCTGGATTTTCCGGGTTTTCTTCCCGGTATGCGCCACCTCCGCAAGCCGCCCGGGAAAACCGCCTGTGTGATCGATCACAGGGCCCTGTCAAGGCCCCGCGCCGACCTGGTGAAACGGTACGGATTCCGCATATGGCGAACAAACGGAGGGCCCGAATCCGGTTGTGCACCGGGTCCGGAAACGCCCACCGGACGTTCTCAGACGGGCAGCGCGACCCGGATCACGAGACCGCCGTCCTCCCGCGGCTCCGCGCTCACCGTGCCGCCGTGCGCCCGTGCCACGGAGCGCACGATCGACAGCCCGAGCCCGACCCCCTTGTCGCTGCCCGTACGGTCCCCGCCGAGCCGCCGGAACGGCTCGAAGAGGTTGTCGATCTCGTACGCCGGGACGGCGGGGCCGGTGTTCTCCACCACCAGCACCGCCTGCCCGGGAAGCGGTTCCGTGGTGACCGAGACCCAGCCGCCCTCCCGCAGGTTGTACCGCACGGCGTTCTGCAGCAGATTCAGCGCGACCCGCTCCAGCAGGACGCCGTTGCCCTGTGCATACGCGGGCTGGCGCACTCCGCGCAACTCCAGGCCCTTGTTCCCGGCCTCACCGCGTACCTGCTCGACCGCCTGGTTCGCGACCTCGGAGAGGTCGACGGGCTTGCGGTCGACGATCTCGTTCTCGCTGCGCGCGAGCAGCAGCAGGCCCTCGACCAGCTCCTCGCTGCGCTCGTTCGTCGCCAGCAGGGTCTTGCCGAGCTGCTGGAGCTCCGGCGACGCGTCCGGGTCCGAGAGCTGGACCTCCAGCAGGGTCCGGTTGATCGCCAGCGGGGTGCGCAGCTCGTGCGAGGCGTTGGCCACGAAGCGCTGCTGCGCGGTGAAGGCGCGGTCGAGGCGGTCGAGCATCTCGTCGAAGGTGTCGGCGAGCTCCTTGAGCTCGTCGTCCGGGCCCTCCAGCTCGATCCGCTTGTGCAGGTCGGAGCCGGCCACCTGGCGTGCGGTGCGGGTGATCCTGCCCAGCGGGGCCAGCACCCGGCCCGCCATCACGTAGCCGAAGGCGAACGCGGCGACGGCGAGGCCCAGCAGCGCGATCAGCGAGCGCCGCAGCAGCTGGTCGAGGGCGAGGGCGCGCTGCGCGTCGGTGCACTCCGAGAGGCGCTGCATGAACACCTCGCTCGGCAGCGTGCCCGTCAGCCCCGGACAACGGTCCGAGGTCAGCTGGGCGTTGGCGTCGAGGATGCGGAACGGCAGCGCGGTGTTCTCCTGGAGCGCCTGGGCCGCCAGCAGATAGATGATCGTCAGCAGCACGATGCCGGCGATCAGGAACATGCCGCCGTACAACAGGGTGAGCCGTATCCGGATGGTCGGGCGCAGCCACGGGTACGGGCGGGAGGGCTCGCGCGGGTCCCAGGTCGGCTTGGGCGGGACGGCGCTCGCCCCGGAGGATTCGGGGCCGGTCGAGGCGGACATCACTCAGATCCGGTATCCCGCGCCCGGCACGGTGAGGATCACGGCGGGCTCGCCGAGCTTGCGGCGCAGCGTCATGACCGTGACGCGGACGACGTTGGTGAAGGGGTCGGTGTTCTCGTCCCACGCCTTCTCCAGCAGCTGCTCGGCGGAGACGACGGTGCCCTCGGCGCGCATCAGCACCTCCAGCACGGCGAACTCCTTGGGCGCCAGCTGGATCTCCCGGCCCTCGCGCGAGACCTCGCGCCGGTTCGGGTCCAGCCGGATGCCGGCGCGCTCCAGCACCGGCGGCAGCGCCGTCGTCGTACGCCGCCCCAGGGCCCGGACGCGGGCGATCAGCTCGGAGAAGGCGAAGGGCTTGGGGAGGTAGTCGTCGGCGCCGATCTCCAGGCCCTCGACCCGGTCGCTGATGTCGCCGGAGGCGGTCAGCATCAGCACCCTGGTGGGCAGGCCCAGCTCGACGATCCGGCGGCAGACGTCGTCGCCGTGCACGTGCGGCAGGTCGCGGTCGAGCACGACGACGTCGTAGTCGTTGATGTCGATGCGCTCCTGCGCCGCGGCTCCGTCGTAGACCACATCGACGGCCATGGCCTCCCGGCGGAGTCCGGTCGCCACGGCATCGGCGAGCAACTGCTCGTCCTCGACGACGAGTACGCGCACGGCGCTGTCCTTCCTGCTGTTCCTGCTGCGGTTCCGGGTTCTGCGGTCCGCCACCGTGTCCCGCGTGACATGCGTGACATCAGGGCACTCCGCACTGCCACCATCGTGCCCCGAACTCCGGTAAACCGGCTGTAAGAGCCCGGTCCGGGCCTCCGCGGGCGTCCCGGCGGCGGGGTGCGCGCCGGGGCCTGTTCACCGTTTCTCCCCGGGAGTTGAGGTTTTCGCGGGAGTGCGCCTGGGGAGGACGAGAAGCACATCCACGATCACACCCCGTAGGCGGCATGCCACGGAGGGCCGGACGCCGGGTCACCGGACGTCACGGAAACGGCCCCCACGCGCTGCCGACCGTCCAGAGCGGGGGCCGCACAGTGATCGGGGTCCGCCGCACAGACCTGACCCTGACCCTCGGCACACCCCCGTGCCACCGACCCATGACGAGGGGGCGCACATGGACGCGTTCACCGCAGGCATCCTGCAGCGCATACGGAACACCGAGTCCGACCTGCACCGCGCTCGTGAGTCGGGCGACGACTTCCTCGTCGAAGTCGAGCAGTCCGAGCTGGAGGACCTGCACCGCCTCGCCGCCGAGCACGGCGTCGAGGTCGGCACCAGCGCCTCGGCCTGATCCACCGGGCCGGGCACCGCACGGCCACGATCACGAACGGGCCCCGGGGAGTTCCGCTCCCCGGGGCCCGTCCGTGTGCCCGCGCCGCTCAGTCGTGCCAGGCGCCGAGCCGGTCCAGCAGCGGCTGGAGGTGCTCGAAGACGCCGGGCGAGGCGGCGACGGTCAGATCGCCGTCCGGGCCGCAGCCCGGGCGGCCGCCGGTGCGCGCGCCCGCCTCGCGGGCGATGAGGTCACCGGCGGCGAGGTCCCACAGGTGCAGCCCGCGCTCGTAGAAGCCGTCCAGGCGGCCCGCGGCCACGTCGCACAGGTCGATCGCGGCCGAGCCCGAGCGGCGGATGTCCCGTACCTGCGGGATGAGTTGGCGGGCGACCTCGGCCTGGGCGAGGCGCCGCTCGTGCACGTAGTTGAAGCCGGTGCCGATCAGCGCCTCCGCCAGCGGGGGCGCCGGGCGGCAGTGCAGCGGCTGGGCGTTGCGGAAGGCCCCGTGCCCGAGGACGCCGCGGAAGGTCTCGCTCCGGGTGGGCGCCTCCACCACGCCCACCACGGTCTCGCCCTCGTACTCGGCGGCCACCGAGACCGCCCAACCGGGCAGCCCGTAGAGGTAGTTGACGGTGCCGTCCAGCGGGTCGACGACCCAGCGGACGCCGCTGCTGCCGGTGGTGGCCGCGCCCTCCTCGCCCAGCAGGCCGTCGTCGGGCCGGTGTTCGGCGAGGTAGCCGGTGATCAGTTTCTCGGAGGCCAGGTCCATCTCCGTCACGACGTCGACCGCGCTGGACTTGGTCGCCGCCACCCCCAGGTCGGCGGGGCGGCCGTCCCGGAGGAGCTCGCCGGCGCGGCGGGCTGCCTCCAGCGCGTGTTCGAGGAGTTCGGCCTTCAGCTGGTCGAGCTGGTCGCTCACGGTGCTCCTTGCTCGTGGCTCGGTGTCGCGTACTCGTCGGGTCGGGCCCGGCTCAGGCCCAGGGGCTGTCCGCGCCCGCGGCGGCGGGCTTCGGGGCCCGGGCCGGGCAGCAGCCGACCGGGCACAGGTCGTGCCCAGCGCCGAGGGCGCCCAGCGCGCAGCGCTCGGGCGCCTGCCCGCGCTCGGTGGCGGCACGCTCGCGCACGAGGTCGCGCACGGCGGCGGCGAAGCGCGGGTCGGAGCCGACCGTCGCGGAACGGGCGACGGGCAGGCCCAGTTCGGCCGCCTTGTCCCGGGCCTCGGTGTCGAGGTCGTACAGGACCTCCATGTGGTCGGAGACGAAGCCGACCGGGATCATCACGGCGGCCGGGACGCCGGCGCCGTGCACCTCCTCCAGGTGGTCGCAGATGTCCGGCTCCAGCCAGGGCGTGCTGGGCGAGCCGCTGCGGGACTGGTAGACGAGCCGCCAGGGCCGCTCGACGCCGGTGCGCTCGCGCACCGCGTCCGCGATCAGCCGGGCGACGTCCAGGTGCTGGGCGACGTACGCGCCGCCGTCGCCGTGCTGCTCCGCCGGGCCGGAGGTGTCGGCGGCGGCGGTGGGGATGGAGTGCGTGGTGAACGCCAGGTGGGCGCCGTCGCGTACGTCCTCGGGGAGCGTGTCCAGGGCGGCGAGGACGCCCTCGGTGACCGGTTCCACGAAGCCCGGGTGGTTGAAGTAGTGCCGCAGCTTGTCCACCCGGGGCACCGGCAGGCCCTCGGCCTCCAGCGCGGCCAGCGACTCGGCGAGGTTCTCGCGGTACTGGCGGCAGCCCGAGTAGGAGGCGTACGCGCTGGTGGCCAGGGTGAGGATGCGCCGGTGCCCGTCGCGCACCATCTCCCGCAGGGTGTCGGTGAGATACGGCGCCCAGTTGCGGTTGCCCCAGTACACCGGCAGGTTCAGGCCGGACTCGGCGAAGTCCTTGCGCAGCGCCTGGAGCAGCTCGCGGCACTGGGCGTTGATCGGGCTGACGCCGCCGAAGAGGAAGTAGTGCTGCCCGACCTCCTCCAGCCGCTCGCGCGGGATGCCCCGGCCGCGGGTCACGTTCTCCAGGAACGGGACCACGTCCTCGGGCCCCTCGGGCCCGCCGAAGGACAGCAGGAGAAGGGCGTCGTAGGGGCGGGCCGCCTCGTCGGCGGTGGCTTCGGTGACATCGAGCGCATCGGACATATCTCCGATCCTGCCTTACCCGCGGGCGGTCCGGGCCGCCGCCTCCCACCCGTAAGCTGTATGGGCACCGACGTCCCTTACGCGCCCGCCGGTGCCCCCTCCGTCCCGACCGGCACCCGAGCAGCAAGAGCGTCGCCCCCTTGTCCAGTTCCTCCCGTTCCTCCGGCTCCTACCGCGCGATCTTCGCGTCGCCCGGCAGTGCCGCCTTCTCCGCGGCCGGCTTCTTCGGACGTCTCCCCCTGTCCATGACGGGGGTCGGGATCGTCACGATGATCTCCCAGCTCAGCGGCCGCTACGGGCTCGCCGGTGCCCTCGCGGCGACGGTCGCGCTGGCCACGGCGGCGCTCAGCCCGCAGATCTCCCGGCTCGTCGACCGGCACGGGCAGGCGCGGGTGCTGCGCCCGACGATGCTGGTCTCGGTCGCCTCCGTCGCGGGGCTGGTGCTGGCCGCGCGCTCGGGCGCGGCGGACTGGCTGCTGTTCCTCTTCGCGGCCGGCGCGGGCTGCACGCCGAGCGTCGGCTCGATGGTGCGGGCCCGCTGGGCCGAGATCTACGAGCACCGCCCGGACCGGCTGCACACGGCCTTCGCCTTCGAGGGCGTCGTCGACGAGTCCTGCTTCGTCTTCGGCCCGATCCTCGCCATCGGCCTGTCCACCGCGGTGCTCCCCGAGGCGGGGCCGCTGCTGGCCGCCGCCTTCCTCGCCGTCGGCGTGCTGTGGCTGAGCACCCAGCGGGCGACGGAGCCGGTGCCCCGCCCGCGCGAGCAGCACGGCGGCGGCTCCGCGCTGCGCACCCCGGGACTCCAGGTGCTGGTGGCCGCGTTCGCGTTCACGGGTGCGATCTTCGGCTCGATCGACGTCGTCACCGTCGCGTACGCCGAGGACGCGGGTGCGAAGAGCGCCGCCTCGCTGATCCTCGCGGTGTACGCGCTGGGCTCCGTACTGGCGGGCGCCGTCTACGGGTTGGTGCGGTTCCGCTCGCACGCGGCGCCCCGCTGGCTGGCCGGGGTGGGCCTGATGGCCGTGAGTATGATCCCTCTCCAACTGGTCGGGAACCTGCCGTCCCTGGCCGTGGCGCTCTTCCTCGCGGGCATGACGATCGCGCCGACGATGGCCACCACCATGGGCCTCGTCGAGCGGCTCGTTCCGCGCGCCAAGCTGACCGAGGGCATGACCTGGACCAGCACCGGGCTCGCCGTCGGGGTGGCGCTCGGTTCCTCGGCCGCGGGCTGGGCCGTGGACGCGTACGGCCCGGACCGCGCGTACCTGGTCCCGGCGGTGGCCGGAGCGCTGGCGGCCGCGGTGGCGTTCCTGGGCTACCGCCGGCTGAGCCCTCGGCCGGCGCCACGGCGAGAGGGGACGGTCGTACATGACGACGCAACCGGCACAATCGCACCAGCCCCAGCACGACCCGAAGCACGGCTCCCGGAACAGGGGCACGCCCCGGAATCCGGCGCACCGGACGCCCGCGCCGCGGCGGAGCCCGGCGGCTGAGCGGACCTGGCGCAACTGGACGGGCAACGTCACCGTCACCCCGTCCCGCAGCGTCTCCCCCTCCTGCACCGAGGCGCTGGCCGAGGCGGTGCGCCGGGCCGCCGAGGACGGGCTCCGGGTCAAGGCCGTCGGCACCGGCCACTCCTTCACCGCGGCCGCCGCGACGGACGGCGTCCTGATCCGGCCCGAACTGCTCGGCGGCGTCCGGGAGATCGACCGCGCGGCCGGAACCGTACGGGTCGCCGCCGGCACCCCGCTGCACCACCTCAACGAGGCCCTCGCCGCCGAGGGCCTGTCGCTGACGAACATGGGCGACATCATGGAGCAGACCGTCTCCGGCGCCGTCAGCACCGGCACCCACGGCACCGGCCGGGACTCGGCCTCGCTCGCCGCGCAGATCGTGGCGCTGGAGCTGGTGCTCGCCGACGGCTCGGTGCTGCGCTGCTCCGCCACCGAGCACCCGGAGGTCTTCACCGCGGCCAGGCTCGGCCTCGGGGCGCTCGGGGTGATCAGCGAGGTGACCTTCGCGGTGGAGCCGTCCTTCCTGCTCACCGCGCGGGAGGAGCCGATGCCGTTCGCGCGGGTGACCGAGGAGTTCGATCAACTCGTCGCCGAGAACGAGCACTTCGAGTTCTACTGGTTCCCGCACACCGAGGGATGCAGCACCAAGCGCAACAACCGCAGCGCCGGCCCCGCGCGCCCGCTGCCCGCGGTACGCGGCTGGATCGACGACGAGCTGCTCTCCAACGGCCTGTTCCAGGCGGTGTGTTCGCTGGGCCGGGCGCTCCCCGGCTCCGTCCCGCCGGTCGCGAAGATCTCCAGCCGCGCGCTCTCGGCCCGGACCTACACCGACATCCCGTACCGGGTCTTCACCAGCCCGCGGCGGGTGCGCTTCATCGAGATGGAGTACGCCGTGCCGCGCGAGGCCGCGATGGACGCGCTGCGCGAGCTGAAGGCCCTGGTGGAGCGGTCGGACTTCCGGGTGAGCTTCCCCGTCGAGGTGCGCACGGCCCCGGCCGACGACATCCCGCTGTCCACCGCGAGCGGCCGGGACACCGCGTACATCGCCGTGCACATGTACCGGGGCACCCCGCACGAGCCGTACTTCACCGCCGCCGAGTCGATCATGACGGCGCACGGCGGACGCCCGCACTGGGGCAAGGTGCACTCGCGGGACGCCGGGTACCTCCGGGAGGTCTACCCGCGCTTCGCCGAGTTCACGGCCCTGCGCGACCGGCTCGACCCGCACCGCGTCTTCGGCAACGACTACCTGCGCCGCGTCCTGGGCGAGTGAGCGCGTACGGGCGGGGCCCGGCCTGATCGTTCAGGCCGGGCCCCGCCGGTGTGCGCGTGGTGGGTTCAGCTCTCGCTCGGGGCGGGCTGCTTCTGGTCGTCGAACTGCCCGTCGGCGCCCTCGGTTTCGCCGCCGGTCTCGGACGGGTCGCCGGTCTCCGTGTCCCCGCCGGTTCCGGTTTCGGTTCCGCTTCCGTCCTCGCCGCCGGTGCCCTGCTCGCCGCCCGTGCCCGGCGCGGGGGTGCCGCCGGTGCCGGGCTGCGGGGACGAGCCGTCGCCGGTGCCGCCGTCGTCACCGGTGCCGGTGCCGGTGCCCGGCTGCTGGGTGCCGGTGCCCGGGTCCTGGGTGGCGCCGCCGCCGTCGGTGCCGGTCTCCGGGGTGGGCTCGCCGGTGGGCCCGGACTGCTCGGGCCGCGGCGCCGGGTCCGTGCTCCGCTCGCCGTCCTCGTCCGCGCCCTGCGAGGAGCCGGAGTGGAACAGGTTGCTGATCGAGGTGCCCTTGCCGCCGGAGACGTTGTTCTGGGTGATCACCTCGTACAGCGTGATGCCGCCGATGGCCACGGCGAAGACGATCACCGTCGGGATCAGCGTCCGCCGCCAGCCGCGCCACCGGGTCCCGTGCGTGGTCCCCTCGGTGAACTCCTCGTCCTCCGCGGGGAGGACGACGTCAGCCTCGCCGTCGCCGGAGGGGTCACCCGCACCGGTACCGTCCTGCGCTCCGGTTCCGTTTCCGGTTCCGGCCGCGGTCAACTTCCGGGTGCGGTCCGGGTCTTCGGCGGTGCGCAGCAGCTGCGTGACGTCACTGGACGCGAGCAGCTGCGTACGCTCCGTGTCGCCCTGCGAGATCGCACCGGGCCTCAACTGCCGTGTGCGGTCGTCCTGCTCGGCACCGCGCGCGCCCGGCACGGCACGCGGCAGCAGCCGCGTCGCGTCGTCACCGGGGACCGGCGCGGGGACCGGGGCGGTGGCCTCGGGCCGGGCCTCGACGGTCGTGACGACCTTGCCGCCCCGCTTGCCCGTGGTCCGCTCCCGCAGGGTGACCTTCCGCACACGGGGCTGCGCCTGGACGGTCTTGTCCTTGATCTGCTCCCCGGTACGGCTGAAGAAATGCTGGAAGAGCGGGCCGCCCGTGGTGGCGACCACGCTGACCACACCCGCGCCGATGAACGTGCCGTAGACGCCCATGCGTCCGGCGAGCAGCGCGGCGATCACCGCCGCGACGGCGCTCCCCGCAACCTGCGCGAAGCTCACGTCTATTCGCTTGGACGAGGAACCGTCCGATTCCCCGGTCTTGTCCGGCTTGTCCTTCTCTCCCATTACCCGCCCTCGTTCGCACACTTCATCCACTGTGCACTGAAAGGGACCCAATGCGCGAAGCGGATGGTTCCGGTTCAGGGGGTTCTGTGAACCTTGCCACCCGTTTCGTGCCGCTTCACCCTGGGCAGGGACGGACGGAAGGGCAGCAGTCGGGACCAACTCCCGCGCCCCGGAGCAACTTCGACGGCGTGCCGCTCTACTCCGCTGGCCCTAATGGAGTAGTGTGACGAGCCCTGGCCTCGGCTATGGCCCGGCGCAGGCAGCACAGGTGACCTGGACGGTCACTATGCGTTGCGAAGTGGTAACCGTGCCAACTGGCGGTTCCGGCAAGCGAATCCAGCGAACCGGGGCGCCGAGCAACTCGGCAAGGTTGTGGCAGGCTGCACCCGGGCACGCCACACTCGTCTAGCGGGAGCAGCGACGCACGTGACGTCGGCAGGCACCACCCGGGAGGTTCCCATGCCCGAACTGCGTGTCGTGGCCGTCAGCAACGACGGCACACGGCTGGTGCTCAAGGCTGCCGACAGCACGGAATACACGCTTCCGATCGACGAGCGCCTGCGCGCCGCCGTGCGCAACGACCGTGCACGGCTCGGCCAGATCGAGATCGAGGTGGAGAGCCACCTCCGCCCTCGCGACATCCAGGCGCGGATACGGGCCGGTGCCTCGGCGGAGGAGGTCGCCCAGCTCGCGGGGATCTCCGTCGACCGCGTACGCCGCTTCGAGGGCCCCGTGCTCGCGGAGCGCGCGTTCATGGCCGAGCGCGCCCGGAAGACACCCGTGCGCCGCCCCGGCGAGAACGCCGGCCCGCAGCTCGGAGAGGCCGTCGGCGAGCGGCTGTTGCTGCGCGGCGCCGACAAGGACTCCACCCACTGGGACTCCTGGCGCCGGGACGACGGCACCTGGGAGGTCCTGCTCGCCTACCGCGTCGCCGGACAGCCGCACGCCGCGACCTGGACGTACGACCCGCCGCGCCGTCTGGTGCAGGCCGTCGACGACGAGGCGCGCGAACTGATCGGCGAGACCGACGAGTCGCCCGAGCCGAGCTTCCCGTTCATCCCGCGCATCGCGCGGCTCCCGCAGCGCGAGGAGCGCGGCGAGTCCGGCGAGCGGACGGGCCGCGACCACCGGGACGGCCGCGACGGCTGGGGCGGCCGCGACCCGCGCCCCGAGCTGGAGCCCGCCTCGGTCTCACCCGTCGGGCCGGCGCCGTACCCCGTCCGGCGCGAGGACGGGGACGGCCCCGAGGGCACGCCCGAGGAGGACACGGCGGCGGCCGCGTTCGCCGCGGACGACGAACCGGAGTCCCTGACCAGCCTGTTGGAGGCGGTGCCGAACTTCCGGGGCGACATGGTCGTGCCGGATCAGCAGCCGCCGCCGGTCGCCCCCGTCGTCGGTCCCTCCGTCGCGGGTCCCTCCGTGACGGACGAGGACGACCGCGAGGCGGAGGCCGAGGAGGAGCCGGTCGAGCCGCCCGCCCCCGCGGCGAGCGCGGGGTCGGCGTACGCGGACGTGCTGATGCCGCGCTCGGTCACCGCGCACCGGGACCGGCTCAAGGGCACCACCGACCGGCAGGCGGAGGCGGACGGCGTCCGGCCCGGCCGCCGGGCCGCGGTGCCGAGCTGGGACGAGATCGTCTTCGGTACGCGCCGCAAGAAGGAATGACCCGCCGCCCCTTCCCCGGGCGGAACACCGGCGCCGAACACCTGCCGTAAACGTTTCTGCACGGACCGGCCCCGGCTGCCTGACGGCGGCCGGGGCCGGTCCCGTTGTGGCTCAGCCCGGTTCGGGGCCGGTGGCGACGGGGCGTGCGGAGTCGGACGTCCACTCGCTCCACGAGCCGGGGTAGAGCGCGGCCTCGACGCCCGCCTCGGTCAGCGCGAGCAGCTGGTGCGCGGCCGAGACGCCGGAGCCGCAGTAGACCCCGACCTCGGCGCCGGGCGTCGCACCCAGGGCCGCGAAGCGCTCGCGCAGTTCCGCGCGGGGGCGCAGGGTTCCGGACTCGCCGGTGTTGTCCGAGGTGGGGGCCGAGAGGGCGCCGGGGACGTGACCGCCGACGGGGTCGACCGGCTCCACCTCGCCCCGGTACCGCTCGGCGGCCCGCGCGTCCAGCAGCACCCCGCGCCGGGCGAGGGTCGCGGCCTCCTCGGCGTCGAGGGTGCGGAGCGTGCCGGGCGACGGCTGGAAGTCGCCCGGTTCCGGCGCGGGCTCGTCCGTGGTCAGCGGTCCGTCCCAGGCGGCGAGGCCGCCGTCGAGGACGCGTACGTCCGGGTGTCCGGCCCAGCGCAGCAGCCACCAGGCGCGGGCCGCGGCCCAGCCCTGTCCGCCGTCGTAGGTGACCACCGGGCGGTCGGCCCGGACGCCGGCCCGGCGCATCGCCGCGCCGAACTCGGCGGCCCCGGGCAGCGGATGGCGTCCCTTCCCCTCCCCCGCCGGTCCGGCCAGATCGGTGTCGAGGTCGACGTAGACGGCGCCGGGAAGGTGACCGGCCTGGTACGCGGGGTAGCCGGGCGGGCCGCCCAACTGCCAGCGGACGTCGAGGAGTACGGGCGCCCGGCCCGCCGCCAGGTCGCCCGCGAGTCCGGATGCGGAGATGATGGCTGTCATACCGCCCATCCTCGCGCAGCCCGGCACGCCCGGACGGTTCCGTCCGGACGGCGGCGGCTGAGTTCGGACAGACGGCAGCGGCGGGATCACGCTTCGGGTACGTTCTCGGCCAGATTCTCGTGGCCGGGCGTCCGCGGGTACGCGCGTGCGCCCGGTGACGCCGCGCGGCGTGGGACGCGGCGCACGCGCCGGGCCGTACGCGCGCACCACCCGGCGGAAGCGCCCCGGCGCGGCGCTGCCGGGCGGCGGCGCGGCGTCACGGGTGCGAGCATCTGAACCGGCACGCACCGCACGGGAGCGCGCACCGCACGGCCCGCGCTCCGCGGGGTACCCGTACCGCACAGGGCCGTACCGCACGGCCCGCAGCCGTCCCGCCGCACGACCGCATCGATGATGGTCCGAGGAGAGAAGCGACAATGACCGAGGCAGCAGCCACCCGGCACCGGCCGGCCCGCCACACCCCCGGCAAGCCCTGCTGGGCAAGTCTTCTGGTGCACGGCCTGGCCGACTGCCAGGATTTCTACCGCGAGCTGTTCGGCTGGGAGTTCCGCCCCGGACCGCAGCAGATGGGCCCGTACGTGCGGGCCCTGGCCGAGGGGCACGAGGTCGCCGGGCTGGGGCAGATGAAGCCGGGAG
Organism: Streptomyces sp. HNM0574; assembly: GCF_012726235.1. Taxonomy (GTDB): domain Bacteria; phylum Actinomycetota; class Actinomycetes; order Streptomycetales; family Streptomycetaceae; genus Streptomyces. Next base: position 117,178 of record NZ_JAASAH010000001.1, on the reverse strand, counting down.
TGCACCACCGCGCCGCCTGGCTGCCGTACCTCGCGAGCGACGACGCGGACGCGACGGCCGCCCGGATCCACGAGTGCGGCGGCACCGTCGCCGTCGGTCCGCTCGACGCCGAGGAGGAGGGGCGGATCGCGATCGTCTCGGACCCGGTGGGGGCCGCGTTCGGCGTGTGGCAGGGCGGCGCGCACATCGGCCTGAAGCCGTCGGCCGCCGGCGCGCCCGGCACTCCCGTCTGGTACGAGCTGGTCACGGTGGAGACCTCGTTCGCCGGGAAGTTCTACGGGTCGGTCTTCGGTCACCATGCGGAGGCGGTCGTCTCCGGGGAGTTCGACTATCTGACGCTGCACGTCGGCGGCGAGCCCGTGGCGGGGGTGCACGGGGTCGGCGAGGAACTGCCGCGCGACAAGGGCCCGCACTGGAAGACGTACTTCTCCGTGGCGGACACCGACGCGGCGGCGCGTACCGCGCAGCGCATCGGAGGCCGGGTCGTGGAGCCGCCACGCGACTCGCCCTACGGCCGGCTGGCGACCCTCGCGGACCGGGAGGGCGCCGAGTTCTGCGTGATCCACTCGGGCGGGTCCGGCGCGGACTGACCCCCGGACCGGCCGGGGCCCGGCTCAGGCGCCGGGGAACTCGGCGCGCGCGCCGGGGACTTGGGGCCGCTCGGCCGGGGGCTGCGCCGCGTCGACGGGGAGGACGTCGGGCGACAGCGCGCCCGCGCCGGCGCTCGCGGCCGTCAGCCGCCTGCGGTGGTGACGGCGGCACAGCACCTCGTAGCCCACCTCGGCCGCGGGACGGCCGACGTCGCCGACGACGACCTGGGCGCCCTCGACGATCATCCGGCCGCCGACGGTGCGCGCGTTGTGCGTGGCACGGGCGCCGCACCAGCACAGCGCCTCGACCTGGAGGACCTCGATCCGGTCGGCGAGCTCCATCAGCCGCTGCGAGCCGGGGAAGAGCTTGGTGCGGAAGTCGGTGGTGATGCCGAAGGCGAAGACGTCCATGCCCAAGTCGTCGACGATCCGGGCGAGTTGGTCGACCTGCTCCGGCTCCAGGAACTGGGCCTCGTCGACGATGACGTAGTCGGTGCGGCCGCCGGCCGTGAGGTGCTTGACCACGTGCAGGTGGAAGTCGAAGCCGTCCTCCGTCTCCACCGCCTCCGTGACCAGCCCCAGCCGCGAGGAGAGCCGCCCCTCCCCCGCGCGGTCGTTGCGCGTGAAGATCACGCCCGAGAGGCCGCGGGCCGAACGGTTGTGCTCGATCTGGAGCGCGAGGGTGCTCTTGCCGCAGTCCATGGTTCCCGAGAAGAACACCAGCTCTGACATGGGGACTTCGGCCTTTCGTGACAGCGTGCCCACCCCGTGCGGACGGGCGGGCGCAGGACGTGCGTACCCCGGGTGCGCGGGGCGGGGACGTGCGCTCAGGTACGGACCTCAAGCAGCGGAACGAGCTGCTCCGCCGAGGTCGCGGAACCGTGCATGCCGATCAGCGCGGACTCGTTGGGCTCCCGCTCGGTGGCGATGACCGCGGAGTTCCCCGTCATCGCGGCGACGACGTCGCCCAGCCGGGCGCGTACCCGGTCGTCGACCGTCGGCCCGAACCAGCCCAGGGCCAGGGCCTCTTCGCGGGTGGCCACCCACGCCTGGTCGGCCAGCACCTCGCGCCAGACCGTGTACAGGTCGCTCGCGGCGCCCGGCACCGCGTACACGTGCCGCATCCGGCCCTCGCCGCCGAGCTGCGCGAGCCCGGCGCTCAGCTCCCAGTCCTCGTCGACGTCGAAGCGGGCCTCGGGGGTGTCGGGGACGTCGACCATGCCGTGGTCGGCGGTGATGTAGAGCGCCGAGCGGGGCGGCAGCTGCTCGGCGAGGCGCTGCGCGAGCCGGTCGACGTACATCAGCTGGCCGCGCCAGGCGTCGGAGTCCATGCCGTACCGGTGGCCGTTGCCGTCGAGTTCGGCGTAGTAGGTGTAGACGAGGGAGCGGTCGCCGGCGGAGAGGCGTTCGGCGGCGAGGTCCATCCGTTCCTCGGCGGAGAGCCTGCCGTGGAAGGTGCCGCCGGAGAGGGCGATCTTCGTCAGCGGGGTCTGCTCGAAGTGCGGTGCGGAGACCTGGCAGGTGGCGATGCCCGCGGCGTCGGCGCGCTGGAAGACGGTGGGGTACGGCTGCCAGGCGTGCGGGTCGGTCCAGGGGCGCCAGCGCAGCTGGTTCATCAGCTGCCCGGTGTGCGGGTCGAGCGCGGTGTACCCGGGCAGGCCGTGCACGCCGGGGGTGAGGCCGGTGCCGACGGAGGCGAGCGAGGTCGCCGTGGTGGAGGGGAAGCCGGAGGTGATGGGCAGGCCCGTGCCGTTGGACGAGGTCGCCAGCAGCGAGTTCAGGAACGGCGCCTCCTGCGGGTGCGCGCGCAGCGCCTCCCAGCCCATCCCGTCGACGAGGAACACGCAGGCGCGGTCGGCCGGTTCGAGCGCGAAGCCGGTGTCCATGCCGGGGACGCCCTGGCCCGCGGTGATCGCGGGCAGCAGGTCGGCGAGGGAGCCCTGGCCGTAGCGGGGTACGGGCGCGGTGCCCGGCTCCAGCGGGGCGGGCTCGCCCGCGTACTGCGCGAGGTGAGCGCTCACCGGGCCGGTCCCGCCGGGGTCTTCGCGGTGGCCTCGGACAGGGCCTGCGCGAAGGTGAGTGTCTGGCGGACGGTGTCCGGGCCGTCGGCCGCCTCGCTGACGCGGAGCGAGAGGTCGTCGGCGGTGGCCGAGCCCGTGTAGCCGTGGTCGGCCTCGCAGTTGGGGTCGCCGCAGGTGGCGGGCTCCATGTCGAGGCGGGAGACGGCGCCCCAGCCGATGGTCAGCACGACCTCGCGGGGCAGGGTGCCGGGGGTGTACGACTCGGGGTTGGCGACCACGCGGGAGAGCACCACCGAGGAGATGGTGCCGAGCTTCACGGACTCGCTGGACGTCGTCGCGTACGGCGAGGGCGAGGTGCCGTCGGCGGGCTGCTCGTCGGTGTGGCTGACGATGAAGCGGGTGCCGGTGAGGACGAGGACCGTGACGTGGCGCCGCACTTCGTTGGAGTCGAAGGTCGTCTCCTGGTGGACGAGGTACGAGACCACGGGCTCGCCGCCCACGGCCGCCTCGACAGCCTCAGCCACGAGGGCCGGGTAATAGCCACTGCGCTCGATCGCCTCACGCAGTCCCTGCGTCGTCGTGCCGGTCTTCGCCATGGACTCCATCCTACGGGGACCGGGCGCACCTGATGGCCGCCCGTCCGCACCCCGCCCGCGCTCAGTACGCGGGCAGCCGCCGCGCCCCCGGTTCGGTCAGCGGCGGCGGCTCGGCGACCCGGACGGTGGCCCCGAGGACGGCGAGCCCGCGCGGGGCCACCACGACGGGTTCGAGGTCGACGGCGACGATCTCGACGTGGTCGTCGAGCAGCCGGGAGACCCGCAGCAGCAGGTTCTCCAGCGCGGCGGTGTCGACGGGCTGGGCGCCGCGCCAGCCGAAGAGGATGGGCGCGGTCCTGATCGTCCGGATCAGCTCGGCGGCCTCCCGGTCGGTGACGGGCACGAGCCGGTGCCCGGTGTCGCCCAGCAGCTCCGAGGGCGGTCCCGCGAGGCCGAAGGAGAGGACGGCGCCGATGGCCGGGTCGAAGGCGGCGCGCACCACGGTGTCCACGCCGCGCGGCGCCATCGGCTGCACGACGGGCCGCAGCTCGCGCGGCGCACCGAGAGCCGCGGTGAGCTCGGCGAAGGCGCGGCGCAGCTCGTTCTCCCCGGCGATGTCCAGGCGTACGCCGCCGAGGTCGGCCCGGTGCCGCAGGTGCGGGGCCGTGGTCTTGAGCGCCACCGGGTAGCCGAAGCCGCGGGCCGCCTCGGCTGCGGCGTCGGCGGTGGGCGCGGGGCTGACGGGCTGGACGTCGATGCCGTAGCCGGCCAGCAGCGAGGCGGTGTCGGCCGCGTTCAGCGGGAAGCTCCGGTACCGGCCGCTGACCTCGGAGGACAGCGTGGTCGGCCGCGCCTCGCGCGCGCCGGCGGGCGGCACGGCCGAGCCGGCGGGGGCGCCGGGCGGGACGCCCTCGACGCCGGGGTGGCCGGGTTCGGGGTGCTCGGGCTCGGGGTGGTCGGGGACCTCGGGGCGGTCGTCGGCGGTGCGGTCGTCGTCGGCGTGCGCGGGCTGTGCGGCGGGGGTGCCGGGAGCGTCCCCGGCGTAGCCGTCCGCGCCGGCCTCGGTGGCGCGGGCCAGCAGGGCGGCGGCGGCCCGCTCGTCCACGTCGAACTCCGGGACGCGGCCCGGGTTCCGCGCCTCCCGCCGCCAGCTGCCGTAGCGCGCGGCGCGGGAGAGGGCGCGTACGGCGCGCTCCGGCGCCGGGTACGCGGGGACGCCGCGTGCTGCCAGCGCCGTCTCCAGCCCCTCCATCGCGAGGTGGACGACGGTGACGGGCTTCTCCGCGCCCTCGCTCGCGGAGCGCAGCGCGTCGGCCAGTTCCTCGACGGGGGTGGTGCCCACCCAGGGGATGACGGTGACGACGACGGCGTCCGTGCCGGGGTCGGCCAGCGCCGCGGAGACGGCCCGCCGGAAGTCCTCGGGCCCTGCCTCGGTGGTGAGGTCGGTGACGGGGCGGGGGCGGAGCCCGTCCGAGAGGCAGGCGTCGTAGGTGAGGAAGCCGAGCGAGACGGCGTTGCCGAGGACGGCGGTGCGGCGTCCGGCGGGCAGCGGCTGCGCGGCGAGCAGGGCCGCGGCATCGAGCATCTCGGTGACGGTGTCGACCATGACGACGCCCGCCTGCCGCAGCAGCGAGGTCACGGTGGCGACGGGGGTGCGCGAGGCGGGCGCCGCGTGCCCCGGCGGCGGGGCGCTGCCGCTGTGCCGGGAGCCCTTGACCACGACGACGGGCTTGCGGGCCGCCGTCCGCTTCGCGAGCCGGGTGAACTTGCGCGGGTTGCCGATGGATTCGAGGTAGAGCAGGGCGACGTCGGTCTCCGGGTCCTCGTCCCAGAACTGGAGGACGTCGTTGCCGGAGACGTCGGCGCGGTTGCCCGCCGAGACGAAGGTGGACAGACCGGCACCACGTGCGTGCAGCCCGTCGAGGAGGGCGATGCCGATGGCGCCGGACTGGGTGAACAGCCCGATCCGTCCCGCGGGCGGCATGGCCGGTGACGGGGTGGCGTTGAGGCGTACGTCCGGGGCGGTGTTCATGATCCCGAAGGCGTCGGGGCCGAGCAGCCGCATCCCGTAGGAGCGGGCCAGCCGGACGAGTTCGCGCTGCTCGTCCCGCCCGAACCCGGCGGAGAGGACGACCAGCCCCTGCACCCCGCGCTCGCCGCACTCCCGCACGACGCCGGTGACCTGCGCGGCGGGCACCGCGACGACGGCGATGTCGACGGGCTCGGGCACCTCGCGCACGGAGCGGTGCGCGGGCACGCCCGCGATCTCGGAACCGCCCTCGCCCAGCGCGGAGTTGACGGCGTAGCGGCGCCCGGTGAAGCCGCCGGCGCCGAGGTTCTCCAGGACGGTGCGGCCGGTCCCGCCCGGTTCCCGGCCCGCGCCGACGACGGCGATCGAGCCGGGGGCGAGCAGCCGCCGTACGGAGCGGCCCTCGGCGCGCTGTTCGCGGGCGCGCATGACGGCGAGGGAGCGCTCGGTGGGTTCGAGGTCGAAGGTGAGGTGCACCGAGCCGTCCTCGAAGCTGCGCTTCTGGGAGTAGCCCGCGTCCGTGAAGACCTTGATCATCTTGCTGTTGGCGGGGAGCACCTCGGCGGTGAAGCGGCGGATGCCGCGTTCCCTGGCGACGGCGGCGATGTGCTCCAGGAGCGCCGAGGCGACGCCGCGGCCCTGGTGGTCGTCGCGGACGAGGAAGGCGACCTCGGCCTCGTCCGCGACCCCGGCGACGTCGTCGAGCCCGGCCGCCGCGCCCTGCCCGTGGTGCCGGCCCAGCCGCTCGGCGGCGCCGGGCGGGGAGTGCGCGGGGCGGCCCGTGGCGTCGATCCGGTCGTAGCGGACGGTGGCGATGAACTCGCCGCCGACGGTGGCCGCGAGGCCGACGCGGTCGACGTAGTCGTGCTGCGTGAAGCGGCGGACGTCGCGGTCGGAGAGGCGGGGGTAGGGCGCGAAGAAGCGGTAGTACTTCGACTCGTCCGAGACCTGTTCGTAGAAGCTGACGAGCCGCTCGGCGTCGTCCTCGGCGATCGGCCTGATCCGCGCCGTGCCTCCGTCGCGCAGGACGACGTCGGCTTCCCAGTGGGTGGGATAGGCACGCTCCTCCGGGGTCCGCATGCGCCCAGCGTAAGGCCGTCGGCGCCGCCTCGCGCCGGTCGCGCGGGGATGCCCCGGCGGGCGGTCCGGAATGCGAACGGCGCTCGCCCGGCGCGTCCGCTCCGGTGCAGGGTGTGGGTGTCCGCCGGTCCCTGGAGACCACGGGGACCCGCATGCCAAACTGGTCTAGACAACCGTCATGACTGACTTGGAACGACTCGAAGGGCAACACCATGGTTGAGCGCCGCGTCACCATCGGCTGGGCCGAGGGGCTGCACGCCCGCCCCGCCTCGATCTTCTGCCGGGCCGCCGCAGCGGCCGGCGTCCCCGTCACCGTCCGCAAGGGCGACGGCAACCCCGTCAACGCCGCCTCCATGCTGGGCGTGCTGGGGCTCGGCGCCGAGGGCGGCGAGGAGATCGTGCTGGCATCCGAGGCCGAGAACGCGGACGAGGCGGGCGCCGCCCTCGACCGCCTGGCGAAGCTGGTCGCCGAGGGGCTGGAGGAGCTCCCGGAGACCGTCTGAGACGGTCCCGCCTCGGGCGACGCACGCAGCAGACCCCCGGTCCGGAGAATTCCGGCCGGGGGTCTGCTGCGTGGACGTGCGGGTGCGGACCCGGTGTCAGACGTTGACGCCGTGCTGGCGCAGGTACGAGACCGGGTCGATGTCGGAGCCGTAGTCGGCGCCGGTGCGGGCCTCGAAGTGCAGGTGCGGGCCCGTGGTGTTGCCGGTGTTGCCGGAGAGCGCGATCTCCTGGCCCGAGGTGACGGACTGGCCGACGGACACCTCGATCGACGACAGGTGGCCGTACTGGGTGTACGTGCCGTCGTTGTGCTTGATGACGACGTTGTTGCCGTACGCGCCGCCGTTGCCCGCCTCGACGACCTCGCCCGCGGCGACGGACCGGACCGAGGTGCCGATGCCCGCGTGGAAGTCGATGCCGGTGTGGCTGCCGGAGGACCACAGTCCGCTGGACGCCTGGTAGCCGGTGGAGACGTAGCTGCCCGCGATCGGGGAGACGAAGGCGTTCAGCTTGGCGCGCTTGGCCTCGGCGGCGCGCTCGGCGCGCTCCTTCGCCTCGCGCTCCTTCTTCGCCTTCTCGGCGGCCTTCTTCCGGGCCTCCTCGGCGCGCTTCTTCGCCTCGGCCTTGGCCTCGGCGGCCTTCTTCTTGGCCGCGGCCTCGGCCTTGGCCTGCTCGGCGGCGGCCTGCTGCTCGCCGGCCTGGTCGGAGACGTGCTGCGCGAGCGAGCCGCCCATGTCGATGGCCTGCGTCAGACCGGTCTCGTGGACATCGGCCTTCTCACCGGTCGCGGCGAGAGCGGGGCTGGCGAGCGAGCCGACGACGCCGACGGCGGCGAGCCCGGCTATTCCCGCGGCGTTGGCGCTGCCGCGGTGGACACGCGTGGGACGCCGGTGCTTACCGGTGGCACGGATGAACGCCATGAGCTGGCGTGACTCCTTTCCTTCCCTCTCGCCTACCGGGTTAGCTGACGGGTTCGGAGCAGGAAGGTCTCCTACGGGCCGCCTCGCGAGGAGGCCGCCCGATTCACCCCGGGGTCCCTGATCCGCGCCACGTGCGCGCGGAGGACGGTTGGGTCCCCGGCTCCCCTGACGTCCGTCGCACCGGGTGGTGCTCCGCACGTGCCGTCGGGGACTCGGCGATGGCTGTTCGGTGCCCGCGCGGTCGCGGCCACTTCTGGCGAACAGCGGATGCGACGCTAAAGGGGACATCTCCGCCGCGCCAAACAGATCGGGGATTCTGTCACCTTCGCCACACCGGCGAATCGGACATGCGGCCCGAAATATGGTCAACTCGCGCTCATGCGGGCCCGTTGGGACCGCGGGCGGACCCGGCCCGCCGGAGCCGGACATAACGGAAGCCCGGGGAGGTAGCTCCACCTCCCCGGGCTTCCCTCCGGGCTCAGGCCCGGCGAGACGTCCGGTTTCGTCCGCCCGTGTCCCCGGGCGGCGCCGGAACGGCTCAGCTGCCGGTGACGACCTTGACCTCGCCGATCCCCAACTCCCTTACCGGGCCCGCGATCTGGGAGGCGTCACCGACCAGGACGGCGACGAGCCGGTCGGCCGGGAAGGCGTTGACGGCGGCCGCCGTCGCCTCGACCGTGCCGGTCTCCGCCAGCCGCGCGTACAACTCGCCCTGGAAATCGTCCGGAAGGTGCTGTTCCACCTGATCCGCGAGGGTCCCGGCGACGGCCGCCGCCGTCTCGTACTTCAGCGGCGCGACCCCCACGAGGTTCCGCACCGCGACGTCCCGCTCGTCGTCCGTGAGCCCCTCGGCCGCCAGCGTCCGCAGCACCTGCCACAGGTCGGCGAGCGCCGGACCCGTGACGTCGGTGGCCACCGAGCCGGAGATCGCCAGCAGCGCGGCGCCCGAACCGTCCGGCGCCGAGCGCAGCACCTGGCCGAAGGCGCGCACGCCGTAGGTGTAGCCCTTCTCCTCGCGCAGCACGCGGTCCAGCCGGGAGGTGAGGGTGCCGCCGAGGCAGTAGGTGCCCAGCACCTGCGCGGGCCAGACCCGCTCGTGCCGGTCGGCGCCGGTGCGGCCGATCAGCAGCTGCGTCTGCACGGAGCCGGGACGGTCGACGATGACGACGCGTCCGGTGTCGTCGGACGTGATCGGCGTCGGCCGCTGCGGCTCGGCCGTCGAACCCGTCCAGGCGCCGAGGGTGTCGGCCAGCGCCGCGTCCAGGTCGATGCCGTCGAAGTCGCCGACGACCACGGCCGTCGCCGTGCCGGGACGGACGTGCGCCTGGTAGAAGGCGCGCACCGCCCCGGCGTCGATCCGCGCGACCGTCTCCTCGGTGCCCTGCCGCGGGCGGGACATCCGCGCCCCGGCCGGGAACAGCTCCTTGGAGAGCTCCTTGGCCGCGCGCCGGGCCGGGTTGGCCAGCTCGTGCGGGATCTCGTCGAGGCGGTTGTTCACCAGCCGCTCGATCTCGCCCTCGGGGAAGGCCGGGGCGCGCAGCGCGTCGGCGAGCAGGCCGAGCGCCTTCGTCAGCCGGGAGGCCGGAACCTCCAGCGCGACCCGGACGCCCGGGTGGTCCGCGTACGCGTCGAGCGTGGCACCGCAGCGCTCCAGCTCGGCCGCGAACTCCTCGGCGTCGTGCTTGTCCGTGCCCTCCGACAGCGCCCGCGCCATGATCGTCGCGACGCCGTCGAGGCCCTCGGGCTCGGCGTCCAGCGGGGCCAGCAGGCTGACCTCGACGGCGACGACCTGCTGCCCGGGACGGTGACAGCGCAGCAGCGTCAGGCCGTTGGGCAGGGTGCCGCGCTCGGGCGCGGGGAAGGCCCACGGCTTGGGGGTGCCGCCGTGCGGCTGCGGGTGGAAGTCCATGGACGGGCGCGCCTCCTGCGGGCCGGCCGCCGTGCTGCCTTCCGGGGTGGCGGTCTCGCTCACTGGCCGGACTCCTCGTTCTCGTTGTCTGCTGCCACTTCCGCGCCCTCGCCCAGCACGGGCTCGGGCCCCTCCGGTGCCGCCGGCTCGGCCGTCGGCTCGTACACCAGGACCGCGCGGTTGTCCCGGCGGAGCCGGGCCGCCGCGACCGCGCGCACCTCCTCGGCGGTGACGTCCAGCACCCGGCCGACGGCGGTGAGCGCAAGCTGCGGGTCGCCGAACAGCACGGCGTACCGGCAGAGTTCGTCCGCGCGGCCGCCCACCGTGGCGAGCCGGTCCAGCCACTCGCGCTCCAGCTGGGCCTGCGCCCGCTCCATCTCCTCGGGGGTCGGGCCCTCCTCGGCGAAGCGGCGCAGCTCGTCGTCGACGGCCGCCTCGATGTCGGCGACCTCGACCCCGCCGGACGCCTTGACGTCCAGCCAGCCCAGCGAGGGCGCACCGGCCAGCCGCAGCATGCCGAAGCCGGCGCCGACCGCCAGCCGGTCCCGGCGGACCAGGCGGTTGTGCAGCCGCGAGGACTCGCCGCCGCCCAGCGCGGTCAGCGCGACGTCGGCCGCGTCGGCCTCGCGGGTGCCGTCGTGCGGCAGCCGGTAGGCGGCCATCATCGCGCGGGAGGGGACGTCCTCCTCGACGAGTTCGCGCTTCTCCTCGCCGATCACCTCGGGCAGCGTGCCGTCCCGCGGCGGGCGCTTGCCACTGTGCCCGGGGATCGAGCCGAAGTACTTCTCCACCCAGGCCAGGGTCTGCTCGGGGTCGATGTCGCCGACGATCGAGAGCACCGCGTTGTTCGGCGCGTAGTACGTACGGAAGAACTCGCGCGCGTCCCTCAGCGAGGCCGCGTCCAGGTCGGCCATCGAACCGATCGGCGTGTGGTGGTACGGGTGGCCCTCCGGGTAGGCCATCGCCGTCAGCTTCTCGAACGCGGTGCCGTAGGGCACGTTGTCGTACCGCTGGCGGCGCTCGTTCTTCACGACGTCGCGCTGGTTCTCCATCGACTCGTCGTCCAGCGCGGAGAGCAGCGAACCCATGCGGTCCGCCTCCAGCCAGAGCGCGAGCTCCAGTTCGTGCGCCGGCATCGTCTCGAAATAGTTGGTGCGCTCGAAGCTCGTCGTGCCGTTGAGCGAACCGCCGGCGCCCTGCACCAGCTCGAAGTGGCCGTTGCCCTTCACCTGGGCCGAGCCCTGGAACATCAGGTGCTCGAAGAGGTGGGCCAGGCCCGTGCGGCCCTCGACCTCGTGCCGGGAGCCGACGTCGTACCAGAGGCAGACGGCTGCGACCGGCGTGAGGTGGTCCCGGGAGAGCACCACGCGCAGGCCGTTGGCCAGCCGGTGCTCCGTCGCGGTGAGCCCGCCGGTGCCGGCGGGCGCCTCCGCCGAAGCGGTTCCCTGTTCGGAGGGGGATGGCGGAGGCGTCGGAGTCATGGCCGTGTGACCCATGGGCTTCGAGTCCCTTCGATCGCGTTGTTCTTCAATGGCGTTGGTCGTCAAGGGCGTTGGTCGTCGGTCGGCGTCGGCCGTCGAAGGCGGGGCGCGTCGACGGGGTGGTCGTCAAGGGCGGCAGCGGTGCGGTTGGTGCCGGGCGGGAAGCCCGTGGACCGGCCGGAGCGGGTGCCGCCACGGGCCGGCCACGTGCGGTGCCGTACGTCGCGTCGGATCCTGTCACTGTATGCAACCGCGGTGACAACATGCGAAGTTCCCGTACCGTACGTGCGTGAACCGTCGCCGTGCGTCGGTTCACGCCCCGCCGCACGCCGGTGCGCCCCGCGCGCGCACGTTCCCGGCCGCCCCCGGCCCCGGCGCCGCCGGTCACGGCCGGGTCGCCGGGAGCACTGTCGGTGCGGCGGTCCACAATGGTCGGCGGCAGTTCCGGGGCACCGGCGTCCACCGCGCCCCGCACCGTCCGCACGACCCGCCGACCGACCGCCCGGGCCGGGCGCCGCCCCGCGGCCCGCCCGCCCCGGCCGTACGCACGAAGGAGCCGCACCCGCGATGGCCCGCCGCAGTACGAAGACCCCGCCGCCGGACGACGACTTCGAGGAGCGCATCCTCGACATCGACGTCGTCGACGAGATGCAGGGCTCGTTCCTGGAGTACGCCTACTCGGTCATCTACTCCCGCGCGCTCCCCGACGCCCGCGACGGAATGAAGCCCGTGCAGCGCCGCATCCTGTACCAGATGCACGAGATGGGGCTGCGCCCCGAGCGGAACTACGTGAAGTGCGCCCGCGTCGTGGGTGAGGTGATGGGCAAGCTCCACCCGCACGGCGACACGGCGATCTACGACGCGCTGGTGCGGATGGCGCAGTCCTTCACAATGCGGCTGCCCCTGGTCGACGGCCACGGCAACTTCGGCTCGCTCGGCAACGACGACCCGCCCGCCGCCATGCGGTACACCGAGTGCAAGGCCGCGCCGGCCGCCGGGCTGATGGTCGAGTCCATCGACGAGGACACCGTCGACTTCGGGCCGAACTACGACGGCAGCGAGGAGGAGCCCGCCGCGCTCCCCGCCGCGTACCCCAACCTCCTGGTCAACGGCGCCTCCGGGATCGCGGTCGGCATGGCGACGAACATGCCGCCGCACAACCTCGGCGAGGTCGTCGCCGCCGCCCGCCACCTGGTCAAGCACCCGGGCGCCGACCTGGAGACGCTGATGCGTTTCGTGCCAGGACCCGACCTCCCGACCGGCGGCCGGATCGTCGGCCTGGAGGGCGTCCGGGACGCGTACGCGAAGGGCCGCGGCACCTTCAAGATGCGCGCGACGACGGCGATCGAGCAGGTCACCCCGCGCCGCAAGGGCATCATCGTCACCGAACTGCCCTTCACCGTCGGCCCGGAGAAGGTCATCTCCAAGGTCAAGGACCTGGTCAACGCGAAGAAGCTGCAGGGCATCGCGGACGTCAAGGACCTCACCGACCGCGAGCACGGGCTGCGTCTCGTCATCGAGCTGAAGAACGGCTTCAACCCCGAGGCCGTGCTGGAGCAGCTGTACAAACTGACGCCGATGGAGGAGTCCTTCGGCATCAACAACGTCGCGCTGGTGGACGGCCAGCCGCTGACGCTGGGCCTGAAGGAGCTGCTGGAGGTCTACGTCGACCACCGCTTCACGGTGGTCCGCCGCCGCAGCGAGTTCCGCCGCACCAAGCGGCGCGACCGGCTGCACCTGGTCGAGGGCCTGCTGGTCGCGCTGGTCGACATCGACGAGGTCATCCGGATCATCCGCTCCAGCGAGAACGCGGCCGAGGCCAAGCAGTCGCTGATCTCCCGCTTCGACCTCAGCGACGTCCAGACCCAGTACATCCTGGACACCCCGCTGCGCCGCCTCACCAAGTTCGACCGCATCGAGCTGGAGAGCGAGCGCGACGAACTCACCGCGGACATCGAGAAGCTGACCGAGATCCTCGAATCGGACGCCGAGCTGCGCAAGCTCGTCTCCGCCGAACTCGCGGCGATCTCCAAGAAGTTCGCCACCCCGCGCCGCACCGAACTGCTGGAGTCCGCCGGCACGACGGTCGCCGCCGTGCCGCTGGAGATGCCCGACGACCCGTGCCGGGTGCTGCTGTCCTCCACGGGCATGCTCGCCCGCACGGCCACCGGCGAGGCCCCGGTCGGCGGCGACGGCAAGCGCGTCAAGCACGACGTGATCGTCTCCGCCGTCCCCGCGACGGCACGCGGCGAGGTCGGCGCCGTCACCTCGGCCGGGCGGCTGCTGCGGCTGCCCGTGGTGGATCTCCCGCAGCTGCCGGAGAGCCCGGCGGCGCCCAACCTCGCGGGCGGGGCGCCGATTTCGGAGTTCCTGACGCTGGAGTCCGGCGAGCGGCTGGTCTGCCTGACCACGCTCGACGAGTCCTCCCCCGGCCTCGCCCTCGGCACCGAACAGGGCGTCGTCAAGCGCGTCGTACCCGACTACCCGGCGCAGAAGGACGAGCTGGAGGTCATCACCCTCAAGGACGACGACCGGATCGTCGGCGCCGTCGAACTCCGCACCGGCGAGGAGGACTTGGTCTTCATCACCGACGAGGCGCAGCTCCTGCGCTACCAGGCCTCGCAGGTGCGGCCGCAGGGCCGCGCGGCCGGCGGTGTGGCCGGGATCAAGCTCCAGGGCGAGGCGAAGGTCCTCTCCTTCACGGCGGTCGACCCGTCGGCGGAGGCCGTGGTCTTCACGCAATCCGGTTCGCACGGCACCCTGGACGACGCCCTGTGCACGGCGAAGCTCACGCCGTTCGACCAGTACCCGCGCAAGGGCCGCGCCACGGGCGGCGTGCGCTGCCAGCGCTTCCTCAAGGGCGAGGACTGTCTCACCTTCGCCTGGGCCGGGCCGGCTCCGGCCAAGGCGGCGACGTCCACGGGCGCCGCGGCCGAACTCCCCGAGACCGACCCGCGCCGGGACGGCTCCGGGGTTCCGCTGAAGAAGCGCGTGGCCTCCGTCGCCGGGCCCGCGTGACGGGCTGACACGGCAGGCAGCGACGACGGCCGGGTACGCACCGCGTACCCGGCCGTCGTGCTGTGCGGGCTCAGTACCCGGCGTACGACCCGGCCGGGCCGGTGAACTCCTCGTCGAGCGGCGGGAGTTCCTGCTCCTCGGGCTCCTCCTCCGGCTGCTGTTCCGCCGGGCGGTCCACGTAGCGCAGCACGCCCCACATGGCCCGCGGGTCCACCGGCGCGTCCGGCTCGGCGACGCAGGCCGCCAGGCCGGAGCGGAGCGCGTCGCCGTCGACGCCGGAGCCGATCATCACCAGCTGGGTGCCGGGGCCCGACGCCCGGTCCTGCGGCGTGAACCGGAGGAAGCCGCCGACCGCGTGCAGGGCGTAGCGGTGCTCCGGGTCGGCCGGACCGAAGTCGGCCCAGCCCTTCATCCGGTACAGCCCGGCCGGGCGGCTGTCGAGGAACTCCAGGAACCGGCGCGGGTCCAGCGGCCGCTCCGAGACGAACTCGACGCTTTCGTAGGCCGCGTGCAGATGGCCCGCGTGGTCGTCGGCGTCCTCCTCCCGCAAGAGCGCGTCGAACGAGAGCTGTTCGACGTCCGGACGCGGGCGCATCGACGGGTCGAAGAACAGCCCCGGGTCGACCCGGCCGTACGCCGCGGGTACCACCGGGGTGCCCGGGCTGAGCTCCTCCAGGGCCGCCAGCAGCCGCTGCTGCCCGGAAGTGTCCACCCGGTCCGCCTTGTTGAGGACCACCAGGTCGGCGGCGCGCAGGTGCCGGTCGAGCTCCGGGTGCCGCTCGCGGGTGCCGTCGATCTCCGCGGCGTCGACGACCTCGGCGAGCCCGCCGTAGACGATGTGCGGGCTGGCGCTGGCGAGGATCATGCGGATCAGCGTCTCCGGCTCGGCCAGCCCGCTGGCCTCGACGACGATCACGTCCATCCCGGCCGAGGGGTGCGCGAGCCGCTCCAGCACGCCGTCCAGGTCGTCGGTGTCCACGGCGCAGCAGAGGCAGCCGTCACCGAGCGAGACCATCGAGTCGACCTGCCCGGCGACGGTCATCGCGTCGATCTCGATGCTGCCGAAGTCGTTGACGACGGCGCCGATCCGGGTGCCCGCGCTGTGCCGCAGCAGATGGTTGAGCAGGGTCGTCTTGCCCGCCCCGAGGAAGCCCGCGAGAACGACGACCGGAATCCTGCGTGTGCTGGTCACCTGGCTGCCTTCCGTACCTGACCGCCGCGGCCGCGCACCCCGTGCCGGACCGCTCCCGCCGCCCCGCGCGGGCCGCCGCCGCGAGCCCTGCGAAGCTGCCGATCGTAGCGGAGCCCCGCGCGCGGGACCGAGCCCGCCCCGGCCCGCGGCACCCGGCATGTGTGCAGGTGACGGCGTACGCCAGAGGTTATGGTCGCCGCGTGAATACGTGCGCGACCGCTTCCCGGGCGCTCGCCGAACCCCTCATGGGGACGGCCGCCACCGCCCGCACCTGGCTCCTCCTCGAACAGCCCGGCCCGTGGGGCGCCAAGGCCCTCACCCAGAGCCGCCTCGACCCCGCGCTCGGCCGGGCCCTGGAGGAGGCCGCAGCCCCGCACGGGGTCCGCGTCGCGCTGATCCGCCGCCCCGGCCGGCACGCCGACGTCCCCGGCGCCCCGCGCCGCACCGCCTTCCTCGCGCACACCGCCCCCGGCCGCTCCTGGGTGCGCCGCACCGTCCTGGCCGGCTCCCCCGCGCCCCTGCTCGGCCTGGACTTCGCCCGGCTCGGCTCCGGCGACCACGAGGGCGCGGACTGGGAGCCGTACGAGGGGGAGCCGCTCGCCCTGGTGTGCACCAACGGCAAGCGCGACCGCTGCTGCGCCCTCACCGGCCGCCCGCTCGCCGCCGAACTCGCCGCCTCCGGCAGCGGCGACATCTGGGAGGTCACCCACATCGGCGGCCACCGCTTCTCCCCGACCCTGCTCGTCCTGCCCTACGGCTACGCGTACGGGCGGGCCACCGCGCCCGGCGTCAAGGAGATCCTCGACGCGGCGGCCGGCGGCCGGATCGTGACGGACGGCTGCCGCGGCCGGTCCGTCTGGGACCGCCCGGGCCAGGCCGCCGACCTCGCCGTCCGGGCCCGCACCGGCGAGACCCGCGCCGGGGCACTGACGGTCACCGGCACCGATCCGGTGCTCCCCGGAGACGACGGCGAGGCCCACGCCTGGGACGTCCGCGTCGCGCACACCGACGGCCGGAACTGGCGGGTCCGGATCAGCGCGGCCCCGACCCCCGAGAGCGCCACCTCCGTCGCGAGCTGCGGCGCGGCCCCGGGCGTCCCGGCCCCGCTGCACATCGACTCCGTGACGGGGACGGCCGGTTGACCGGTGACCGGACGGGGCCGATCACGGCCCGCCGGTCCTGACGGGCCCGGCCCCGGGCGAGGGGCGTCGGCGGCGTCACAGCGCGGGAGCCGTCCAGGCGCTACCGTCCGACGGACGCCGCCACCGCACCGCCGAGGACCCCCGTGCCCGCTCCCCCCGCACCGCCGCCCGCCCCGTCGCCGTCGCCCGGGAAGCACTCCGGCCGGCGGACGCTCCGCGGGCGGCTGCGGCCGCGCTGGCCGCGGAAGGTGTTCTCACAGGTCCTGCTCATGCAGCTGGCGATCGTGACCGGCGTGACGGCCGTCGCCACCGGCTTCTTCCTCGCCCCGCTCAGCGACGAGCTCGACAACCAGGCCATGGACCGCGCCCTGGCCATCGCCCAGACCACCGCCACCCGGCCCGGCCTCGCCGACAAGCTCAGGGACCCGGCGGGCCCGACCCCCGACGGCCCCGTGGAGCGGGACGCGGAACGCGTCCGTAAGGCCACCGGCGCGGGCTACGTCGTGGTGATGGACCGCCGCGGCATCCGCTGGTCGCACCCGGAGCCGGACCGCGTCGGCCGGCACGTCTCCACCGACCCCACCCGGGCCCTCGCCGGGCACGAGGTGCGGCACATCGACGACGGCACCCTCGGCCGCTCGGCGCGCGGCAAGGTGCCGCTGCGGGACGAGGAGGGGCGCGTCGTCGGCGCGGTCTCCGTCGGCATCGCCTACGGCGGGGTCCGCGACCGGCTGATCGGCGAGGTACCGGAGCTGCTGGCGTACGCGGGCGGCGCCCTCGGGCTCGGGGTGCTGGCGGCGCTGCTGATCTCCCGGCGCCTCCAGAAGCAGACCCACGACCTGGCCTTCTCCGACATCTCCGCGCTGCTCGACGAGCGCGAGGCGATGCTGCACGGCATCCGCGAGGGCGTCGTCGCGCTCGACAGCCGCGGCCGGCTCCGGCTGGTCAACGACGAGGCCCAGCGGCTCCTCGGACTGCGCCCCGAGGACGCGGGACGCCCGCTCGGGGACGTGCTCGGCCCGGGCCGCACCGCCGACGTGCTCGCCGGCCACGTCACCGGCGGTGACCTGCTCACGGTGCGCGAGGGCCGGGTGCTCGTCGCCAACCGGATGCCGACCGGCGACGGCGGCGCCGTGGTCACCCTCCGCGACCGCACCGAGCTGGAGGAACTCGGCCGCGAACTCGACGGCTCACGCGGCCTGATCGACGCCCTCCGCGCCCAGGACCACGACCACGCCAACCGCATGCACATCCTGCTCGGGCTGCTCGAACTCGGCCTGCACGACGAGGCGGTGCACTACCTCAGCGAGGCCGTCGGCGCCCGCCGCACCACCGCGGAGGAGGTCACCGAGCGGGTGCGCGACCCGCTGCTGGCGGCGCTGCTGGTGGGCAAGGCGACGGTGGCCGCGGAACGCGGCGTCGCCCTCCGCTTCGCCCCGGCCCCGCCGCTCCCCAACCGGCTGGTCGACCCGCGCGAGGTGGCCACCGTGGTGGGCAACCTCGTCGACAACGCCCTGGACGCGGCCTCCGGTTCGGCCGACCCGTGGGTCACCGTCGAACTCCGCACGACCCCCGACGCGTCCGCTCCCGAGAGCTCGGGCGAGATTCCGACGCACGCCCCGGAGCCCGGAGTTGAGCCCTCCCGGCCGGCGGGCACCGGGCCCGCGCGCGAAGGGACGGGCCTGCTGCTGCGGGTCAGCGACAGCGGGCCCGGGATTCCGCCGGACCGCCGCGAACTCGTCTTCTCCGAGGGCTGGTCGACCAAGGAGCCCCCGGCCCACCGCCGGCGCGGCCTCGGCCTGGCCCTCGTCCGCCGCCTCGCCGAACGGCACGGCGGCACCGCCCGCGTCGACCGGGCGCCCACCGGCGGCGCCCGGTTCACCGTCCACCTCCCGCAGGCCCTCCGCCCGCCGGAGGCGGACTGAGCCGCGCCCCGTCAGACCGCGCCGGCCCCGGTGAGCGCCCGCACCTCCGTCTCCGCGTGCCGCGCGGGGCCCGAGGGGTCCTGTCCGGGGCGCGAGGTGACGGTGCCCACCCAGCCCGCGAGGAAGCCCAGCGGGACGGAGACCAGTCCCGGGTTCTCCAGCGGGAAGAGCGCGAAGTCCACGCCGGGGAAGAACGCCCCGGGCGCGCCCGAGACGACGGGCGAGAGCACCACGAGCAGCACCGCGGGCGCCAGCCCGCCGTAGACCGACCAGACCGCGCCCCGCGTGGTGAACCGCCGCCAGAACAGCGTGTACAGCAGCACCGGCAGGTTGGCCGAGGCGGCGACGGCGAAGGCCAGCCCCACCAGGAACGCCACGTTCAGGTCCTGCGCCAGCAGCCCGAGCGCCACCGCGACGGCCCCGATCACGACGGACGCCAGCCGCGCGACGCCCACCTCGCGCCCCGCGTCGGCGCCCGTGGGCCTCCGGCGCCGCAGCGAGCCGTACAGGTCGTGCGCGACGGAGGCGGACGAGGCGAGCGTGATGCCCGCGACGACGGCCAGGATGGTGGCGAAGGCGACGGCGGCGACCAGCGCGAACAGCACCGAGCCGCCCGTCGACCCGGCGCCGCCGCCCAGTTCGACCGAGAGCAGCGGCAGCGCCGTGTTCCCCGCCGGGTCCGAACCGCGCACCGCGGCCGTGCCGACCACGGCGGCGGCGCCGAAGCCCAGCACGATCGTCATCAGGTAGAAGCTGCCGATCAGCCCCACCGACCACACGACGGACCGGCGCGCGGCCCGTGCCGTCGGGACGGTGTAGAAGCGGGACAGGATGTGCGGCAGCCCGGCCGTGCCCAGCACGAGCGCGACGCCGAGGCTGATGAAGTCCAGCCGGTGCGTCCAGTCGCCGCCGTACTGGAGCCCCGGCGCGAGGAAGTCCCGCCCGTGGCCGCTGTGTTCGGCCGCCGTGGCCAGCAGCGCCCCGAGATCGCCGCCGAAGCGGACCAGGACGAGCACGGTGAGCAGCAGCGCCCCGCCCATCAGCAGGACGGCCTTGACGATCTGGATCCAGGTCGTGGCCCGCATGCCGCCGCAGGACACGTAGAAGATCATGAGCGCGCCGACCCCGACCACCGTCCACGAGGTGGCCGCGCCGCTCGACCCGCCCAGCAGCAGCGCCACCAGCGCCCCGGCCCCGACCATCTGCGCGACGAGGTACAGCACCGAGACCGTCACCGAGGAGACCCCCGTCGCGATCCGGACGGGCCGCTCCCGCATCCGCGCGGCGACGACGTCGGCCAGCGTGAACCGGCCGCAGTTGCGCACGAGTTCGGCCACCAGCATCAGCACGACCAGCCAGGCGACGAGGAAGCCGACGGAGTAGAGCATGCCGTCGTAGCCGTACAGCGCGATGATGCCGGAGATGCCCAGGAACGACGCGGCCGACATGTAGTCGCCCGCGATGGCGAAACCGTTCTCCATCGGGGTGAACAGCCGCCCGCCCGCGTAGAACTCCTCCGGCGACCCCGCCCGCCGTCGCGCCGCCCAGCTGGTGATGCCGAGCGTGACCGCGACGACCGCGCTGAACAGCAGCAGCGTCAGCGTCTGATGATTCCCCGTCACCGCAGCGCCTCCCGCCGCTCGCGCACCTGGCCCGCGCCCCGCGTCATCTCCTGCGTCTCCCAGCGCAGTTCGAGCGCGAGCCGGTCCCGGCGCAGCCGCGCGTGCCGCGCGTACGCCCAGGTCAGCAGGAAGGTGCTGGCGAACTGCCCGAGCCCGGCCAGCATCCCGACGTTCAGCACCCCGGCGACCGGCCGTGCCATCACCCCGGGCAGCGCGGTCGCGGCGACGACGTAGCCGAAGTACCAGAGCAGGAAGGCGAGCGTCGCGGGCAGCACGAACCGCCGGTAGCGGTCGCGTACTTCGCGGAAGGCCGGGCTGCGGTGCACGGCGAGATAGACCGCGGCCTGCGCGTCGTCCGCCTCCCGCGCGGA
The DNA here is from genome assembly GCF_012726235.1 of Streptomyces sp. HNM0574. Classification (GTDB taxonomy): domain Bacteria; phylum Actinomycetota; class Actinomycetes; order Streptomycetales; family Streptomycetaceae; genus Streptomyces. Next base: position 96,841 of record NZ_JAASAH010000001.1, on the reverse strand, counting down.
CGTCCGCTCCGCCGACGGCTCCCGTGGGCCCGGTACGGGGGCGGGGCGGGCGGCGGGCGGGGGTGGTTCGGCTCCGCCCACACCACAGGTGTGGACGTCACGCCAGGGGTCGTCGATGCGCATGCCTCAGGATGGACAGAAGCGCAAGATCACGGCCGGGGCATTCCGGCCGGTTCACCATTTCAGGTGGTCCCGCGTCCCCGCCCCGGGAACACCGGGGCGGGGACGGCGCGGGATCAGATGTCGATGCGGGAGCGGTCCAGCGTCGCCGCGGACGAGCTGATGAACTCCCGGCGCGGCGCCACCTCGCTGCCCATCAGCAGCGAGAACGCCTGCTCCGCCGCCTCCAGATCGCTGATGTTGATCCGGCGCAGGGTGCGGTGCCGCGGGTCCATCGTGGTCTCCGCGAGCTGGTCGGCGTCCATCTCGCCCAGACCCTTGTAGCGCTGGATGGACTCCTTGTAACGGGTCTTCGTCCGCTCCAGCTCCAGCAGCGTCTGCCGCAGCTCGTTGTCCGAGTACGTGTAGATGTACTTCTCCTGCCCCTTCTTCGGGTTGGTCAGCTCGATCCGGTGCAGCGGCGGCACCGCCGAGAAGACCCGGCCCTCCTCGATCATGGGGCGCATGTAGCGCTGGAAGAGGGTCAGCAGCAGGATGCGGATGTGGGCGCCGTCCACATCGGCGTCGGCCAGGAAGATGACCTTCCCGTAGCGCGCCTGGTCGATGTCGAAGGTCCGCCCCGAACCGGCTCCTATGACCTGGATGATGGAGCCGCACTCGGCGTTCTTGAGCATGTCCGAGACCGACGACTTCTGGACGTTGAGGATCTTGCCCCGGATCGGCAGCAGCGCCTGGAACTCGGACTTCCGCGCCAGCTTCGCCGTACCCAGCGCCGAGTCCCCCTCGACGATGAACAGCTCGCTGCGCTCCACGTCGTCGCTGCGGCAGTCCGCGAGCTTCGCCGGCAGCGAGGAGGACTCCAGCGCGGTCTTGCGCCGCTGCGCCTCCTTGTGCTGCCGCGCCGCGATCCGCGTACGGGACGCGGCGACGACCTTCTCCAGCACCGCACGGGCCTGCTGCTTGGCGTCCCGCTTCGTCGACGTCAGGAACTTCTTCAGCTCGGTGGCGACGACCTGCGAGACCACCCGGGACGCCGCCGAGGTGCCCAGCACCTCCTTGGTCTGCCCCTCGAACTGCGGCTCGGCCAGCCGTACGGTCACGACCGCGGTGAGCCCCTCCATCGCGTCGTCCTTGACGACGTCGTCCTCGGCGACCCGCAGCAGCTTGGCCGAGCGCAACGCCTCGTTGACCGTCTTGGCCACGGAGCGCTCGAAGCCGGAGACGTGCGTTCCGCCTTTCGGCGTCGCGATGATGTTGACGAAGGACTTCACGGTGGAGTCGTAGCCGGTGCCCCAGCGCAGCGCGATGTCCACGCCCAGGTCGCGCTTCACCTCGGTCGGGATCATGTGGCCCCGGTCGTCGAGGACGGGCACCGTCTCCTTGAAGCTGCCGCTGCCCTGCAGCCGCAGCACGTCGCACACGCCCTTGTCCTGCGCCAGGTACTCGCAGAACTCGCTGATCCCGCCGTCGTAGTGGAAGACCTCCTCGACCGGCTCGCCCCCCTCACCGCCGGCGCCCCGCTCGTCCCGCACCACCAGCGTCAGCCCCGGGACGAGGAACGCGGTCTGGCGGGCGCGGGCGTGCAGCGTCTCCAGCGAGAGCTTGGCGTCCTTGAGGAAGATCTGCCGGTCGGCCCAGTACCGCACGCGGGTGCCGGTGCGGGTCTTCGGGATCTTCTTGCCCTTGAGCACCCCGGCCGAGGGGTCGAACGGCGCCTCGGGCCCCTGCTCGGTGAAGATCCCCGGCACCCCGCGCCGGAAGCTGATCGAGTGCGTCCGGCTGCCCCGGTCGACCTCGACGTCGAGCCGCGAGGAGAGCGCGTTGACGACGGAGGCGCCGACGCCGTGCAGACCACCGGAGGCCGCGTACGAGCCGCCGCCGAACTTGCCGCCCGCGTGCAGCTTGGTCATCACGACCTCGATGCCCGAGAGCCCGGTCTTCGGCTCGACGTCGACGGGGATGCCGCGCCCGTTGTCGCGGACCTCGACGGAGCCGTCGTCGTGCAGCACGACCTCGATGCGGTCGCAGTGGCCGCCGAGGGCCTCGTCCACCGAGTTGTCGATGATCTCCCACAGGCAGTGCATCAGGCCGCGGCTGTCGGTGGAGCCGATGTACATGCCGGGCCGCTTGCGCACCGCCTCGAGCCCCTCCAGGACGAGGAGGTGCCGCGCGGTGTAATTGGAACCGCCGTCCCGGTCGGCTCCGGTCAGCAGTGCGGTCGACGGCACGGACGTCTCGGCGGTCACGCGGGTTCGCTCCTCGCTGAATTCTGCTCGATGGTGGCTGGAGTGCCGGATCAGAGGGTACCGAGGCCCGGGAGAGCCCGTGTCACGCCACCCAGGAGACGGTTCATGCTAGCCCAGAGTCGATTACCCGTTCGATAACATCTGGGGGCTGCCGGAAACATCACGTTCCCTTCGAGGCATGAACCATTTAGGCTCCGGGCACGTCCTCAGACACGAAGGGACAACCCGCCGGGACCTGCGAGGGCCTCCGGAGGGCACACCCCGGACGCGGCACAACAACCGAACAACAGCCACGAACAACGTGAAGCAAGAGACCAGCAATACGGCTCATTCGCCGCCACCCGGCAACGTGCGACCGCCTCGCCAGAATTTTTTTCGAGGAATCGCTGAGAGCGGGAACGTTTTCGGCCTGGTTGTGTGTTGACCCTGGTACGACAGCTCGTCGAGCTAGAGAAGAGGCGACGTTGACTACTGTTCTGACCCCCGCGACCCCGCTGACGGCCGCCGACCGGTGCGACCGGTGCAACGCCCAGGCCTACCTGCGCGTCGTTCTGCTCAGCGGCGGAGAGCTGCTCTTCTGCGCCCACCACGGGCGTAAGTTCGAGCCGGAGCTCAAGAAGATCGCCGCGGAGATACAGGACGAGACGGAGAAGCTCACCGCGACTCCGGCGTCCGTGACCGACGAGGAACGCTGACGGCGCGGAGCGCTCCGACAGCGCCCCATCCGACGAGCTCGGACCGGCTCTGAGCCGGACATGAAGGGGCGGCCACCCGGTACCCACCGGGTGGCCGCCCCTTCGCGCGCTCCGACGCCTCAGCCGCCGCCGTGCTGCCTGGCCAGGTCCGCCACGGCCGACACCCGGGTGTACACCCCCGGATACCCCTGCTCACCGCAGCCGGTGCCCCAGGAGACCAGCCCCACCAGCCGTCCCCCGGCGACGAGCGGCCCGCCGCTGTCGCCCTGGCAGGCGTCCTTGCCGCCCTCCGGGACCCCGGCGCACACCATGGTCGCCTTCTCGAACCGCCCGTCCTGACCACCCGGATAGGCGCGTGCGCACTCCTCGTCCGAGACCATCCGCAGCCCGGCCGCGCGCAGCCCCGTCGAGTACGTGCCCTTGCCCGTGGTGTCACCCCAGCCGAGCACCCGGGCCCTGGCGCCCGGCTCGTAGCCCGGGTCGCCCTCCTCCGCCATCGGGATGACCGAGGACTCCGGCAGCGACTCCGCCAGCGTGAGCACCGCGACGTCCCCGCCGTTCGAGCCGCTGTTGTACTCCGGGTTCACCCAGGACTTCTCGATCTTCAACTCCCGCCCCGCGTCGGTGTTCAGATCGTCCCGCCCGGCGATCACCCGCAGGTCGGGCACGTTCTCCACCTCCCCGCCGAGCACCTGCTTGCCCAGGCAGTGCGCCGCGGTGACGACCGTACGGGTGCCGACGACCGCACCGCCGCAGAACTGGCCGGAACGCTTCTCCCCGAACCGGTCACGGCTGGCCAGCGCGACGGTCCACGGGTTGTCCGCGACGCTGACCGAGCGGCCGCCCACCACCAGCCCGTCACGGGCGTCCTGCGCGCCGGAGGCATCGGACGCGGCCGTCCAGTCACGTGGCGGATCTTCGCCGCCGGCCGCGAAGGCCTGCGGCGTGAGCAGCGCTCCGCCGAGCACACCGATGACCACAGGTGTCAGGACCTGCAAAGCACGAGGGGAACGCATTCGGCCTCCTGACCGTACGGGGTTCCGTGACCACCCACAGTGATCCGAACCGACCGCAACCGCATCCGGAAGCAGGACGGGAAGGTGCCTTCAGGTGGCCGAATACCACCGGGGCACGTACGCCGTAATACCCGCTGCCCGCACACGACGAAGGCCGCCGGCCCCTTGCGGGGACCGGCGGCCTTCGCCTGCCATCGTTCCTGACCGTCGCGTCAGTCCAGGTAGTCGCGCAGGACCTGGGACCGGGACGGGTGCCGCAGCTTCGACATCGTCTTCGACTCGATCTGCCGGATCCGCTCACGCGTGACCCCGTAGACCTTGCCGATCTCGTCGAGCGTCTTCGGCTGCCCGTCGGTCAGACCGAAGCGCATCGAGACGACGCCCGCCTCGCGCTCGCTCAGGGTGTCGAGCACCGAGTGCAGCTGCTCCTGGAGCAGCGTGAAGCTCACGGCGTCGGCGGGGACGACCGCCTCGGAGTCCTCGATGAGGTCACCGAACTCGCTGTCGCCGTCCTCACCCAGCGGGGTGTGCAGGGAGATCGGCTCGCGGCCGTACTTCTGGACCTCGACGACCTTCTCCGGGGTCATGTCGAGCTCCTTGGCCAGCTCCTCCGGAGTGGGCTCACGGCCCAGGTCCTGGAGCATCTGGCGCTGGACGCGCGCGAGCTTGTTGATGACCTCGACCATGTGGACCGGGATCCGGATGGTCCGGGCCTGGTCGGCCATGGCGCGGGTGATGGCCTGACGGATCCACCACGTCGCGTACGTCGAGAACTTGTAGCCCTTGGTGTAGTCGAACTTCTCGACCGCGCGGATCAGACCGAGGTTGCCCTCCTGGATCAGGTCCAGGAAGAGCATGCCGCGCCCGGTGTAGCGCTTGGCCAGCGAGACCACGAGACGGAGGTTGGCCTCCAGCAGGTGGTTCTTGGCCCGGCGCCCGTCCTGGGCGATGATCTCCAGCTCGCGTTTCAGCTTCGGCGCGAGCTTCTCCTCGGTGGCCAGCTTGTCCTCGGCGAACAGGCCGGCCTCGATGCGCTTGGCGAGCTCGACCTCCTGCTCGGCGTTGAGCAGCGGGACCTTGCCGATCTGCTTGAGGTAGTCCTTGACCGGGTCGGCCGTGGCGCCCGCGGCGGCGACCTGCTGCGCGGGGGCGTCGTCCTCGTCGTCGTCGGAGAGGACGAAACCCTCGTTCTCGTTCTTGACCTCGGCCGTCGGGCCGTCGTCGGCGCCCGGCTTGTTCGAACGCTTCGGCGCGACCTCCTCGACGATCTCGTCCTCGGCCTCGAGGATCTCGTCGACGACGGACTTCTTCGTCGCGGTCTTCTTCGGGGCGGCGGCGGCCTTCTTGGCCGTCGTCGTCTTCTTCGCGGCCGTCTTCTTGGCGGCGGCCTTCTTCGCGGGCGCGGACGGGGCGGCTGCCTCGACCGGGCTCTCGGCAGAGACGGCCGGGGCGGCCGTCGCCGCGGGCTGGGCCGCGGAAGCGCTCTTCTTCGTCGCGGCGCTCTTGGCCGTGGCGCTCTTGGCCGCTGTGCTCTTGGCGACCGACTTCGTAGCGGTGCGCTTGGCCGGGGTCTTCGCTGCGACGCTCTTGCGGGTGCGCTTGGGGGCCTCTGCGGCACTCACCATCAGCGTCACACCCTCCTCGTCGAGGATCTGGTTGAGGCTGCGCAGAACGTTCTTCCACTGGGTTGGCGGAATCTGGTCAGCCTCAAAGGCCCGACGCACGTCATCGCCGGCGATCTGCCCTTCAGCCTTTCCCCGCTCAATGAGCGCCACCACAGACTCGGACTCGACGATCTCCGCAGGGAGCGTACGGGATGTGCTGGCCGACACGAACAACCTCTCGGAACGATGGAAACGGCGGACCGTCGGCGTGATCGACCGACGGCGCGGGCTGAGCAGTGGAGAAATACCGGACCTCGTGTGAGCGCCACACCCGGCTTACGTATTCCCTCCGCCGCTGTCACCTCTTGAGTCATCGCACTGTGACGGGAAGCGTTACGCCCAATCTTCGTGGCCCGAGTCACATCCTGTATGCGGATGCATGCGGACTGAGACGGACGAATCGGTCAGGCGAACCCGCCGGACACGCTCAGCTTCCTTGCTTCTTACGGACATTGAGGCCGGCCGCGGCTTCGCGACCGGCCCGGACGCGGCCGGAAATACCCGGCCGCACGGAGCCACACGGACGTGAACCGTTCCTGCGTAAACAGTTCGCACGGGTCCCGGCCGGCGGAGGCACGCGCCTCCGCCCTGGCCCGACACCGCAGGAACGGTTCACGCAGGAACGGTTCACACGACAGCGACTCGCGCCGCCGACAACCGGATCAGTGCTCGCGCGGAGCGGGGACGACGGGCTCGCCGCCGTTGCCCCCGGGACGCTCACCCTGAGCTGCGGGCTGCGCCGGCGCCCCCGCCTGCGCGGCCGGGACGGGCTGGGCGCTCGCCTGCGCGGCGGCTCCGGCCGGTGCCGCGGAGGCACCCGTCGGTGCGGCGGCGCGCTCCGTGCCGCCCAGCAGCTGGCGCATCGCCGCCTCGGCGGTGCCGCCCTCCCCCGCGCGCAGCGCCTCGACGATGCGCTGGTGGTGGCCCACGGTCTTCTCGCCCGGACGCTCGCAGCAGACGGCCGGGCCGCCGGAGACCTGGAGCGCGGAGGAGACGATGCCCGAGAGGTGCTCGAGCATGCGGTTGCCCGCGATCTGCAGGATGAGGCCGTGGAACTCGGCGTCCGCGCGCGCGAACGTGAGGGTGTCGCCCTGCGCGAGGGCGTGCGTCATGATCTCGGCCATGTCGGCGAGACGCTGGTGGACCTCGTCCCCGCTCTGGCCGGCGGCGAGCCGGGCGGCCAGCGGCTCGATGGTGCCCCGCAGTTCGCGGAGTTCGCGGCGCTGGTCCTCCCGCTGCGGGCCGAAGGCCCGCCACTCGATGATGTCGGGGTCGAGCAGGTTCCAGTCGCTGACGGGACGGACCCGGGTGCCGACGTTCGGCCGGGCGCTGACGAGGCCCTTCGCCTCGAGGACGCGCAGCGACTCACGGACGACGGTCCGCGAGACCTCGAAGCGCTGCCCGATCTCCTCGGGGACGAGCGGACGGTCGGCGCCGAGATCGCCCGAGACGATCATCTGGCCGAGCTGCTGGACGAGTTGACCGTGCAGACCACGGCCCCGGTTTCCGGCGGCGCGCCTGCCCACACGGTTCATGTCAGCCTCGGAGCCCTCCCAGGCGGGGACGTTGCTTGTCGTTCGGGCCGAGCCGGTGGACTCGGCGTACGCGTAGCGGTCGTACTCGCCCTGGCCGAGGCCGGAGTCGGCGGGGCGAGCCGCGGTCATCATGGTGTGCGCAAGGGTAGTCACGCATCCTTTGTCGGCGGCGCTTGTTGCCGCCTTGAGGGCTTTGGTGAAAAGCACACGAAAGGGTGATCGGGGCTTCTCGCGCAATTGACGCCTTATCGGATCGAAATCGCCGTCCCCGCACAGCGCCCCGCCCGCCACCCCAAGCGCCCGACTCCCCTTCCCCGCATACCCAGTTGACCTGCGACTTCGCCCCGCCTCCCGTCCGGGCTCCCCGACGCGGCCCCGGCACGACGAAGCGCGCGGTGCCCCTCGGCACCGCGCGCTTCCCGTGACCGGGCTCAGCGAGCCCGGCTTCGCAGCGAGGTGAACACGTATACGCAGAGAAGAACTGTGAGCGACAACGCCAGGGCCCGGCCCGCCGGTTGAGAGGCGAGGCGCACGGCCACCGCGACCCAGCCCTCGCCCTGCGAGGGCCACGGTGCGAACAGCAGCGCGGCCAGCCGGTCCGGCAGCCCCTCCAGGGAACGGCCCGCCGGGCCGCTGAGCAGCCCGCGCACGGCCGGTGTGACCAGCAGCGGAATGGCCACGACTGCCGCCGTTCCCACGGCCGTTGACCGGAAGACGCCCGCGGCCAGCAGCCCCGCCCAGGAACAGCCCACCGTGAACAGCGCGACGGCGACGGCCTGGAGCGGCAGCCCGGCGGCGGCACCCTGCGCTCCCTCCTTCAGCACGTCGCTGCCGAAGAGCACGGTCAGCGCTGCCCCGTTGACGACGGCGGTGGCGAGGCAGAGTGCCACCGCGAGCCCGGCGGAGACCAGGAGCTTGGCCAGGAGCAGGCCCAGCCTGCGCGGCACGGGTGCCTGTGCGGGGGCCAGCGCCGGGTACCGGAACTCGTGCCCGAACGCCAGCGCCCCCAGGAACCCGGCGGCCACAGCGGCAGGCGGAACCACGAAGGCGGCCCCGCCCGGCCACCCGGTGAGCAGCCGCAGCACGGGAGACAGCGCCGCGTCCCCCGCCGCACCCGTGGCGCCGGCACCCAGCCCGGCACCGGTGCGCGCGAGGACGATGCCGCCGACGAGGGCCACCAACACGGCGGCGGCCGACGTGAGCCAGGTCGTCCGCACCCCGGCCAGCCGCCGCAGTTCGTACAGCAGCGGCGCCGCGGGCCCCGGCCGCGGCACGGCGTGCAGCCGCGGGGGCAGCGGCGAGCCCTCGACCGCGGACGTCTCGCTGCCGGCCTTCACGGGCTCGCCGGCCCCGGGGGTCTCGGTCGCGCTCTCGCCGGGCTCGGCCTGTTCTTCGCCGGCCCCGTCGGGAACGGGCTTCTCGTCCGTGCTCTCAGTAGTGCAGGCGGCATCGCAGGTGGCGTCACCCGAGGTCGGTGCGTCCGCTTCGGGGGCGTCGGTCTTCGCGGCGGCGGAGGTGTCCTCGGTGCTGGAGGAGTCCTCGGCGTCGGAGGTGTCCGGGATGGCGGCGACGTCGACGGAGACCGCGCTCGATGCCTCGGTGGGTGTGACGGAGTCCGAGCTGCCGTGTGTCGAGGGCGAGTTGACCGAGGGGGCGGCGGTGTCGAGGCGGGAGGTTGTCGCGCCGGAACCGACCGCGACGCGTGCGGGCGAGGCCACCCGTGCCACGGTCGTGGTCTTCGTCCCGACCGTGACGGGGTCGTTCTCCTCGGTGGTCCGGCTGGCCGCGACGACCGCGGTGCGCCGGCCGTCGGCACGGTTGAGCGGTGCCGGGACCGAGGAATCGCCCGCATCGCCGATCTCGTCGGCGAGTTGGTGGACGAGGATGCCGTTCCGGTGCGCCACGTCGCCCACTTCGGCGCAGCTGCTGCCGTACACCGAGATCCGGCTGCCCCGCTCGTGCACGACCTCCATCGGCGGGCCCTGCTGCCCGACCGTCCGGTCGGCGGCCCGGGCCTCCTGCGAGAGGAGGAGCGCGAAACGGTCGGCGTGCGGGGTCCGTACGGCGACGCGCGGCCGGAGACGGGTCCGCGCGAAGTCGGCGCGGGACTGGTCCGCGACGAGCCGTCCCTCCTCGACGGACACCACGCGGTCCCCGACGCGGGCCGCCTCGCGCGGGTCGCGGGAGGTGACGAGCACCGCGCCGCCCTGCTCGGCGTAGCCCCTCAGCAGCCCGTGCAGCCAGGCGGTTTCGCGCGGGGAGAGGCCGTGGGTGGGCTCGTCGAGGACGAGGGTGTGCGGGTCGCCGAGGAGTGCGGTCGCCATGCCGAGCCGTCGGTCCATGCCGAGCGAGAAGGTGCCCAACTTCTGGTCGGCGAGCCCGCTCAGGCCGACGACGTCGAGCACCTCGTCGGCCCGCTCGGCCGGTACGCCCACGACCGCGGTGAGCATGCGCAGATGCCCGCGGGCGGTGCGGGCGGGGTGACCCGGGACGTCCCCGAGCAGGACGCCGATCTCCCTGGCCGGGTGCGGAACGCGGTACACGGGGCGGCCGTTGAACAGTGCCACGCCCCGCCCCGGGCAGAGTTGCAGCAGGAGCCGCAACGCACTGGTCTTGCCTGCGCCTTCGGGGCCGAGCAGCACGGTCACACGGCCGGAACGTGCCTCGAAAGTGAGGTCGTCGACGGCCGGACGCTGTCGGCGGCGGGGCGCGCTGGTGAGGCCGATGGCCTGGATCATCACTGCTCCCGCAGGACGGGTGGAGGACGCACCCGAGCAACATAACGCGATATGTCCGACTTGCGCGGCAACGCGCCCCGGGCTAGGAGCCAGACTCAAGCCCTCGGAGGGTGCCTCAGACCTCGGGCCGGAGCATCGGCGGATTGAGCAGAGTCGCCCCTCCGGCCCGGAACAGCTGTGCGGGGCGGCCGCCTTGACGCGTCGTCGTCCCTCCGGTCGGTACGAGGAAGCCGGGGGTTCCGGTGACCTTGCGGTGGAAGTTGCGAGGGTCGAGGACGACTCCCCAGACCGCCTCGTACACCCGGCGCAGCTCGCCGACCGTGAACTCGGGCGGGCAGAAGGCGGTGGCCAGGGAGGAGTACTCGATCTTGGAGCGGGCGCGTTCCACACCGTCGGCGAGGATCTGCCCGTGGTCGAAGGCCAGCGGCGCGGGCTGGTCCTCCTCGCGGCCACCGGAATCCTGCGTGCCGAGGAACGTCTCCACCGGGGCCCAGCTCGCCGAGTGGGCGTCACCTCCCGGCGTGGGGGCGGGGAGATCGGGTGCGAGCGCGAGGTGCGCGACGCTGACGACGCGCATCCGCGGGTCACGCCCCGGATCGCCGTACGTGGCCAACTGCTCCAGGTGCGCCCCCGGGTCGGCGCCCTCCGAGCCGTGGGCCCGCAAGCCCGTCTCCTCGACGAGCTCGCGGGCCGCCGCCGAGCCGAGGTCCTCGCCGTCCCGGACGAAGCCTCCGGGCAGCGCCCACCTCCCCTGGAAGGGCGGCTCGCCCCGGCGTACGGCCAGGGTGCACAGGGCGTGTTTGCGCACGGTGAGCACGACCAGGTCGACGGTGACAGCGAATGGCGGGAAGGCCGACGGATCGTAGGGCATGCAATGATCATAGTCGTCTCCCTGACGATAAACAGGCCGTTCTCCCACGCTCTTCGGCCGCTCCGGAGGGACCTCGCTCACCGCTCCGCGCGCCGGCGCAGAGCGTCAGCCGCCGAGGCGGAGCCCGTCCGCCGCCTGTTCGACCATCCCCGCCCCGAGCCGGTTGATCCGCACCGCGAACGGCGCCTCGGCGACGCTCAGTCCCGTGAACTGCACGGCGCCGAGAGGGGCCGAGGCCGCGGGGCGGACACGGACCGTCTGCGCGGGAACGTCGGGACGGATGCCGGCCACCGCCGTCAGCATCCGCACCACGCCCGCGGCGGCCAGGGCGGACGGGCGGCAGGCCGTGGGATGCGGCAGCGGGGCGCTGCCCTCGGTGCGCTGCTCGGCCGCGTACATCTCGGGGAGGCGGTTGCCGAAGGTCTCCGCCGCGTCGATCACCCCGTGCAGGAGGGACCTGGCCTCGCGCTCGAAACCCGCGTCGAGGAGCCCGGCCACGGCGGTCGCGGTGTCCTGGACGCGGACGACGCCGCTGCGGTAGCCGAACGGGTTGTACCCGGGCTCGGCGGAGGCCAGCGTGCGGAGGCCCCAGCCCGAGTCCATCGTGGGGCCGGCCAGGAGGCGGGCGAGCTGCGCCGTCTGCACGTGGTCGAGCAAGCATTCGGCCTGGAGGCCCGCCCCGACCAGCCCCCCGTCGAGCAGTTCGGCGACGACGGACCCGAGGTGTGTGGAGGGCCTGCCGTCCTCGTCCCACAGCCCGACGGGCCTGCCACCCTCGTCCCACCAGAATTCCTGGCGGAACATCCGCCTCGACTCCGCTGCCCAGGAGCGCAGTTCGTCGGCTCCGCTCCGGTTGAGGGAGTCCAGGAGGTCGGCCCCGAGCAGTGCCGCGCGGTGGGCCTGGGCCTGGGTCTCGCACCGGTACGGGCCCTCCGGAACCGGGTCCGGGACGTACCCGCACTCGTACCCGGCGCGCAGCAGCCAGCGCAGGCAGGCCTCCGCCGCGGGCAGCAGCTGCTCGACGTCGCGCAGCGGCAGGCCCCACCGGTACGCCTCGGCGAGGACGACGGGGAACAGCAATGTCGCTTCGAGGCCTGTGCAGCTGGGGCCGCTGTGCGGTCCGGCGTGCCGCAGCGGGCCGGGGAGCCGGCCGACGTCCGGGCCGTGCGTGGCCTGTCCGCGGGCGAGCGTGTGCAGGGTGCCCGCGGCGAGCCGGGTGCCGAGGGGCAGCAGCATGCGGGCGGCGCGCAGGGATTCGGCCGGGGAGAAAGCGCACCGCCACGGGACGCCCGCGGCCAGGTACGTCCTCGACGGCCTGGTCTCGTCACGGAGCAGCAGGCCCGCGAGGTCGTCGAGGCTCGTACGGAAGAGCGCGCCGATCCGGGGGTCGTCCGCCTCCGCGGCGGCCGCGAACCAGGGCTGCGGTGGACGTGTCCTGCCGGTCTTCCGGGCGCCGGGCCCCGACCGCGAGAGGCTGATCCGGAGCTGGACCGTGCGGCCGGCGCCCGGCTCCAACTCCCAGACCCAGCGCAGGAGTCCGCCCGCGGCGAGGCTGACGTCCGGGGCGGGCTCGGCCGTGACCGTGGCCCGGAGGCCGTCCGAGGTCCAGGCCAGCCCGCTGCCGTGCACCGTGGCGGGCAGCGGCGGGCCCGCCCGGCCGGCGGCGATCTCGCCGAGCTCGGCGAGATCGGTGCCGAGCCGCAGTTCCAGCGGCAGCCGGACGAGGCGTAACGAGGAGTTGCGTACGGTGATGCGCTCGGTGCCCTCGGCAGAGCGCAGCCGCTCCACGGTCAGGACGGGGTCCGGGCCGGTCTCGCGGGGCCCGGCCAGCGCGGCGACGAAGCGGGACTCCCCCGCGCCCGTCATCCGCCCCTGGAGCGGCGTCGGTTCCTGGCCCGCGAGGTGGAGCTCGCACCGCGCCAGGACGCGGCGGCCCGCGTCGTAGAAGCCGTCGAGACCGGTGCCGGGGAGCCGTCCGTCCTCCGCGGAGATGGCGAGGGACGGAGCGGCGACGGCGATCAACGAGTGGTGCACCGGGGCCGGCCCGGTGCCCGTGCCCGCCAGGGGCGGGGCGTTCCGGGAGGAGCGTCCGGCGGGGGCGGCCGCTGCGGTGGAGCCGGACGGCGCCGTGTCCGTGGCCCGTGTGAGGTCCAGCAGTTCGGGCGGCAGCGGCTCGACCGGCAGGGCGTCCAGCTCCGTGATGGACCCGGCCGCTCCCGCCCAGTGGTGCGGGTCCCCCTGTGGTGGTGGCTTGTGAGCCAAGATCGCGGAGCGCCCCCGGGGCGGGATGATCCCGGGCAGCACGGTCACGGTGGACGTGGACGGGGAGGGCGGGGGCGGGCCGGACGCGGGTTGTGCGGCGGGAACGGGTGGTGTCGTCGGTGCCATACGGCTTCCTCCGTCTCCTCGGCGAGTACCGGCAGGGCGTGGCGCATGTCGTGGGCATGCGCCTGCCGTTGATGTGAACGTCTGCATAGCTGTCCTGGTCACGCCCGGTCGGCGCCGGGCGTTCCGGTGCCTCCCGTGCCCCGGTCGGCACGGTCCTTGCGCAGGCAGCGGCGCAGGAGTTCCGGGTCGAGGGCCTCGTTGCAGGCGCGGTGGAGCAGCTGCGCGAAGACGTACTCCGGGTCGGTGCGCAGCGCGCGGACCAGGGCCACGCGGGCCGTCGGCTCGTCCCCGCCCGACCACGCGACCCAGCCGGCGAGGGTGAGCGGGGCGGCGGCGTGCTGCGCGTACGAGGCGACGCAGCGGCGGGCGAGCGCACGCCAGAGCCGCAGCGCCGGGCCGACGTCCTTGCCCTCCATCCACTCCGCCGCCCGGTCGCGGGTCTCGCGGTCCTGGAGGCCGAGGATCACCGTCGCCGCCTCGCTGAACCCCAGCAGGGCGTCGTCGTGCGCGTCGGCTTCCGCCGGGCCGCACCCCGGACGCGGCACCGCCTGGCGGAACCTGGCCATCAGCGCGCCCGCGAGCCGCAACGTCTCCCGCCGGACGGCGGCGTCCCCGCCGGGGAGCAGCATCCGGGGCACGAGTGCGGCTCCGACGGAGTCGAGCGCGCCCTCCTGGAGGTCGGCGAGAGGCTGGCCGAGCGCCGTAAGCCTCCGCTCCATCTCCCGCTGCGAGCCGCGCACTTGGAAACCCGCGTACGCCGAGGCCGCCGCCAGCACGGAAGTGCCCGCCGTCGCGAAGGGCTGCCCCTCGTCCGGGCAGCCCAGGGGATCCGGGCAGCAGTACGACCAGACGCGGCCCCCGGAGAGGCAGAGCGCCTCGTAGACCGGAATCTCCCGCTGCCCGCACGCCGTGCGCAGCCGCTGGGCCAGTGGGCGCAGGCGCTGCATCACGGAACCGGCGCTCTCGCCGGAGGCCGGGTCCCGGCAGAGGTAGACGATCGCGCCCTCGGGCCCGCGCCCGTCCCCGAAGCGCTTCAGACAGATCGCGATCTGCGTCGCCAGGGCCGGCCACTCCTCGGGGGAGGCCGGAATCCCGATGCGGATCCGCGCACCGCACTGCCCCCGCTCGCCCTGGAGGGCCACGACGACGAGGGAGTCGTCCGGCCGGTAGCCGAGCAGGTACGGGAGGGCGTCGGCCAGCTGGCGCGGCCCCCGGAGCACGATCTGCTGCCCCTTTTCTCCGGGCTGCTGACGCCCGTGCTTCAGCTCGGCGGGCGGGGGCGCCTCGCCGTCACCCCGCTTCCCCGGGCCCCCGCGGGGGCCGCCCGGCTCGCCTGCGTTGTCGCTGTCGATGGGGCCGCCTTCTCCGGCAGGCCCGTTGTCCCCGTTGTGTTTCATGGGGAGGACCTTGCGTCAGGAGCACAATTCGGCGTCGCGAGTTATCCACAGGGCACGTGATTTGTCATACGGACCTGTCGTTATCCACAGGCGGAGTTCGCGGGTTGTCGGCGGTATCGGGTTGCATGGGGGCATGACCGACACAGCTCTGCGCCGCGCAGCCGATTCCGTACTCGCCCGTCTCGTGGGGGCCGCCCCGGGTGGCGAGGCGCGGCTCCGTGACGACCAGTGGACCGCCATCGAGGCCCTGGTCGCCGAGCGGCGCAGGGCCCTGGTGGTGCAGCGCACCGGCTGGGGCAAGTCCGCGGTGTACTTCGTGGCCACCGCTCTCCTTCGGGAGCGGGGCAGCGGCCCGACCGTCATCGTCTCCCCGCTGCTCGCCCTCATGCGCAACCAGGTCGAGGCCGCGGCCCGGGCCGGGGTCCACGCCCGCACGATCAACTCCGCCAACCCGGAGGAGTGGGACACCATCCAGGCAGAGATCGCCGACGGGCAGGTGGACGTGCTGCTCGTCAGCCCGGAGCGGCTCAACAACCCCGACTTCCGGGACCAGGTGCTGCCGAAGCTCACCGCCGCCACGGGCCTGCTCGTGGTCGACGAGGCGCACTGCATCTCCGACTGGGGACACGACTTCCGGCCCGACTACCGCCGCCTGCGCACCATGCTCGCCGAACTGCCCCCCGGCGTCCCGGTGCTGGCCACGACGGCGACCGCCAACGCCCGCGTCACCGCCGACATCGCCGAACAGCTCGGCACGGGCGCCCACTCCGGGCAGGACGCCGGCCCGTCCGAGACCCCCGGCGAGGGCGCCCCGGCGCCGCTGGTGCTGCGCGGCGGACTCGACCGGGAGAGCCTCAGCCTCGGCGTGCTGCGGCTGCCCGACGCCGCGCACCGGATGGCCTGGCTCGCCGAGCACCTGGACAAGCTCCCGGGCTCCGGCATCATCTACACGCTCACCGTCGCCGCGGCCGAGGAGGTCACGGCGTTCCTCCGGCAGTGCGGACACACGGTCGCCTCGTACACCGGCCGGACGGAGAACGCCGACAGGGAGGCGGCCGAGGCCGACCTGCTGGCGAACCGCGTGAAGGCCCTCGTGGCCACCTCGGCGCTGGGCATGGGCTTCGACAAGCCCGACCTCGGCTTCGTCGTCCATCTCGGTTCCCCCTCCTCCCCCATCGCCTACTACCAGCAGGTCGGACGCGCGGGCCGCGGTGTGGAGCACGCCGAGGTGCTGCTCCTGCCCGGCCCGGAGGACGAGGCGATCTGGAAGTACTTCGCCTCCCTCGCCTTCCCCGGTGAGGAACAGGTCCGCCGCACGCTGGACGTCCTGGCCTCGGCCGGCGGCCCCGTCTCCCTGCCCGCGCTCGAACCGCAGGTCGAACTGCGCCGCTCCCGGCTGGAGATGATGCTGAAGGTGCTCGACGTCGACGGCGCGGTGCGCCGGGTTCGCGGCGGCTGGACGCACACCGGGATGCCCTGGACGTACGACACCGAGCGGTACGCCTGGGTGGCCCGGCAGCGGGAGGCCGAGCAGCAGGCGATGCGGACGTACGCGACGACGGAGCAGTGCCGCATGGAGTATCTGCGGCTGCAGCTGGACGACGAGACCGCGGCCCCCTGCGGGCGCTGCGACAACTGCTCGGGGCCACGGTTCGGCACCGAGGTGTCGGACTCGGCCCTGGAGGCGGCGCGCGGCGAACTGGGCAGGCCCGGCGTCGAGGTGGAGCCGCGCAAGATGTGGCCCACCGGGCTGGCCGCCGTCGGGCTGGACCTCAAGGGGCGTATCCCCGCGGGTCAACAGGCCGCCGCGGGGCGTGCGTTGGGGCGGCTGTCGGACATCGGCTGGGGCAACCGGCTCCGTCCCCTGCTGTCGCCGCAGGCCCCGGACGGCCCCGTTCCCGACGACGTGCGGGACGCCGTCGTGACGGTGCTGGCGGACTGGGCGAAGAGTCCGCAGGGCTGGGCCTCGGGCGCCGTCCCACGTCCGGTGGGCGTCGTCACGGTCGCCTCGCGGACACGGCCCGATCTGGTGCGTTCGCTGGGCGAGGGGATCGCGGCCGTCGGCCGGATGCCGTTCCTGGGGACGGTGGCGTACGCGGAGGACGCCCCGCTCGCCACGCAGCACCGCAGCAACAGCGCGCAGCGGCTGCGCGCCCTGCACGGATCGCTGCTGCTGCCACCGCAGTTGAGCGAAGCACTGGCGGCGTCGGGCGGACCGGTGCTGCTGGTGGACGACTTCACCGAGACGGGCTGGACCCTGGCCGTGGCGGCGCGTCTGCTGCGCCAGGCCGGTGCGGAACAGGTGCTTCCGCTGGTGCTGGCCGTCCAGGGCTGAGGCGCGGCGCACCCGGGGCGGTGCACAACGACCGGAGGAGGTAAGAGCGTTCAGAAGCGTCGGCGGGTATACGACGGGAGACGCCGGCGTGCGCCCGGAAACGGGGCATGCCGCCGGGGCATGACCGCAAAACGGTCACATGGTGCTCACATTCCGGAATTCATCATTGCCGTGCCGGATCGGGGCGGCGAGAATCGTAGGGGATCAACAGACGAAGGGAGGAAAGTGACCTTCGGCTTTGCTCCGCCGCCCTCGGACTCCTCCGCCCAGCACACCGCTGCCCAGCCCGGCCGCGTACTCGAACCCTCCGAGTGGGCGGACACCGGAATCCCCCTCCTTCACAATCCGCGCACCGTGGTGACGGATCTTCACGAGCGTCATCGCCCCGTCGACGCCACCGCGGTCGTCGCCGTCTTCGGGCCGGACGAACGGCTCGTCGCCAGCGCCTCGTTCACCGAGCGCCCGACCGCGCCGGACGGCTGGGCGCTGCGGAACGGACTCCTGGTCCACCTGCGCCGTATCGTCCCGCACGACCTGCGCCGCCGTACGCCGATACGCACGGCCGTCCTGCTCTACTGCCGCGCGGGCGAACCGCGTTGGACGGAGACGGACGGTGCGTGGATGTGGGGTCTCCGCGACGCCTGCACCCTCCACGGGCTGCGTTGCGGCGCCTATATCGTCCTCACGCCGGACGGGTGGCAGGTGCTCGGGGAGCAACGCGGCGGCCGCCGGCCCCGCCTCGCGCCCCATGCGGAGAACGGGTCGGGTACGACGGAACCGAGCCCGGCCGGACGTCACGGCGCACACGCGGTGCGGGCTCCCGCCGTCGGGCAGGTGCCCAGGGCACGCCACGGGGGAACCGCGGCCGAAGCGTCGGGCCGCGAACTCCGCGGCACGGAACGGCAGTCCGTCACCGAGCCCGACGAGCGGCCGGCCCCGCCGCGCCGGGCAGCGACCGGCTGAGCCGGAAAGGTGGGCGCCCGGCCGGCAAGCGTCCGGGACGCGCGGGGCGCCCGGAGCCTGCCGACGGGTCAGAGCAGGGCGCTCAGGCGCTTCGGGTCGCCGCAGACGATCAGCTTGGTGCCGGCCTTCGCCATGGCCGCGGGCAGCGCCTCGGCCACCTCGGCGTCCGTGCCGCCGTTGACGGCGAGGACGACGACGGGGCGACGGGGCATGCGCGTCACGTCGGAGGCGGCGGCGCAGAACACGTCCTCGCCGTCGGTCAGTTGGGCCCAGTAGGCGTCCTCACCGAAGGAGAGTTCGTGCTGGGCCCACGGGTGCTGCTCGCCCGTCGTGAGCACCAGCACCTCGCCGGGGGCGCGGCCCGCGTCGAGAAGCTTGTCGACGCTGTCGTCGGCCGACTCGACCGCCGTGCCGTCGGCCGCGGGGACGAGCTCGATCTCCGCGGTGGGAGCCGTGGGCTGTGCCGCCTTGCTCTGCTGCGGGACGCCGCCGTTGCGCTGGTTGGCCGGACGTCCGGGCGTCGGGCCCTTGCTGTCCGCGCGCGGCGGCGCGGGGCGGGACGAGGACCGGGGGCCGGGGATGGGTGGTGCGGGGCGGGACGCCTGCGGAGTTCGGGTGGATCCCGCTGCACTGCGGGGACCCGGGACACTCTCGTAAATCTGTGGCTCCTCGGGGGTGAGAGGCATGAGGTGATGTCTATCAAACGGCGGCACGGACGGCAGCACCGGGTTCACGGAACCGGAACCGCCCGCCCACCGGGTCAGAAGAGGCCGATCTGCTCCGCCGTTTCGTCCGCGTCCTCGGCGCGCGTGCGCTTCAGATGCCGCCAGCGGGGCAGTCCGTCCATGTAGGCCCAGGACAGCCTGTGGTGCGGTGTGGGGCCTCGCTCCTGCAGGGCCGCCCTGTGCACGGGAGAGGGGTAGCCCGCGTTGTCCTCGAAGGCGAACTCGACGTGGTCGGCGCCCAGTTCGGTCATCAGCGCGTCACGGCGCACCTTCGCGATGACCGAGGCCGCCGCCACGGACACGCACGACTGGTCACCCTTGATGACCGTGCGCACCCGCCACGGGGGGCCGAGGTAGTTGTGCTTGCCGTCGAGGATCACCATCTCCGGCCGCACCGGCAGGGCTTCCAGGGCTCGCACCGCCGCAAGCCGCAGCGCGGCGGTCATGCCCAGCTCGTCGATCTCCTCCGGGGAGGAGTGGCCGAGGGCGTGGGCGGTGACCCAGTCGCTCAGCAGCTCGGCGAGCTCGGTACGACGGGCGACGCCGAGCAGCTTGGAGTCGGTGAGGCCCTCGGGAGGCCGGCGCAGACCGGTGATCGCCGCGCACACGGTCACGGGACCGGCCCATGCACCACGGCCGACTTCGTCCACACCGGCCACGACCTTGACTCCGGTAGTGGCTCGGAGCGAACGCTCGACGCGGTGAGTGGGAGGCTCGTAGGGCATGACATCTGTAAGGGTAGCGGCCCCCGGTTACGCCGAGGGGGCGGGGTCGCCCTACCGACGGACGGGCATACGCGCTGGTCGGAGCGGTTACCGGACACCGGGGCGCCACCCACGGGCCACCGCCCCCGGCTCAGCCCTCCGGCAGCCCCGCCGCGCGCCCGAGCCACTCCGGGAGCGGCTCCGTCGCTTCGGCCCAACTCCCCTTCGGCGCCCCGCCCGTGCCCCCGGCGGCGACGATGCCGCCGACGATCGCGCAGGTGGTGTCGACGTCGCCGCCCGCCTGTGCGCTGTCCCACAGCGCGTCCTCGTACGCCCCGAGGTTGCGTGCCGCGGCCCACAGCGTGAACGGGACGGTGTCGTGGGCGCTGGTGCGGCGGCCGCAGCCGAGGACGGCGGCGACGGTACCGGTGTCGTCGTAGTCGAGCATGTCGCGGGCCCGGCGCACGCCCGCCTGGACGGCGCTCCTGGGCACGAGCTCCAGCACCCCGCCGAGCAACTCCGCGCCGTCCGCCAGCCGCTCGGCCCGCGACCGCCCGCCGCCGCCCGAGCCGGAGCCCGCCCCGGCCCCTGAAGCGCCCGAGGCCACGAGCGAGGCCGCGCAGGCGACCGCGATCGTCCCGGCGACGGCCTCCCGGTGCTGGTGGGTGACGTACGCGGACAGCTCCGCGTGCTCGGCCGCGCGCCGCGGGTCACCCGCGAACCAGGCGCCGAGCGGCGCGACGCGCATCGCGGCCCCGTTGCCCCAGGAACCGCGGCCGTCGAAGAGCGCTGCGGCGAGCTCGTGCCAGTCCCCGTCCTCCTGCCGGATCTGCCGGAGCATCCGGTTCACGGCGGGCCCGTAGCCGCGGTCGACGTCGTGGTGGGCGGCGAAGGAGGCGGCGAGCGCGTCCTGGTCGATCCCGCCGTGCTCGGCGAGGACGGCGACCACCGAGCAGGCCATCTCCGTGTCGTCGGTCCACTGCCAGGGCGCGGGCGGCACGTCACGACGGTGGAGCCGGGTGTAGTTGCCGGGGACGAAGAACTGCGAGCCGAGTGCGTCACCCACCGCCAGACCGCGCAGGCTGGCGAGGGCACGGGCGACCCGCTCACCGCGGGGGAGATCGAGGGGATCAGCGCTCATGATCTCCCGACTGTAGCCGCTCGCCCCGCCCGGCGACGCCTCCCGGCGAGCGGCCCCGGTCCGCCGCTAACCGCAGGGACCGTAGGGGCGCGGGGTGCACCACTGCGCGAAGGGGCGGTCGAGGTGGTACCGGCCGTCGGGGCCGAGTTCCAGCACCCGCGTCTCACCGTTCCCCGGGTTGGAGAGCGACTCGAACTCGGCCACGGACCAGTGCAGCCACCGCATGCAGAACAGCCGCATGGTCAGCCCGTGCGTGACGAGCAGAACGTTCGGCGGGTGGTCCTCCTCCTCGAAGCTGCGCCACAGGCTCTCCAGGAACGCGCCCACCCGGTCGTACACGTCCGCGCCGGACTCGCCCTGCGCGAAGCGGTAGAAGAAGTGCCCGTAGGCGTCGCGGTAGACCTTCTGGAGGTGGACGTCGTCCCGGTCCTGCCAGTTGCCCCAGTCCTGCTCGCGCAGCCGGGGCTCCTCGCGCACCCGCGTGAGCTCCGGGTGCAGGCCGAGCCCGCCCAGGGTCTCGTGCGTGCGCCGGTACGGGGAGACGTAGACGGAGACGCGCTCCCGGCCGAAGAGCTTCCGCAGCCGCTCCCCCGCCTCCGCGGCCTGGCGGACGCCGCGTTCGGTCAGCGCCAGGGCGTGGTCGGGCTTCCGCTCGTAGATGGTCTCGTCCTGGTTGCCCTCCGACTCTCCGTGCCGGACGAGGACGATGCGACGGGGACGTGCCATGCCCCCACTGTAGGTTCGCCCGGCCCGGCGGCCGCGCGCGGAGGGTCACCCCGGGCCGGGGCTCACACCGTCCAGGACGGCTCCAGGTCGATGACGTCTCCCGCGATGGCGGTCACGTCGGCTCCCATCTGGGCGCGGAGGGCAAGCCGCTCGACGCGTTCCGTCCGGTACTTGCCGTGCTCGGCCGTCGAGTTCCACATGGACAGCACCATGAACTCGTCCTCGGTCCTGGCCTGCGTGAACACGCCCCGGAGCATCCCGGGCGACCCGGCCATGGCCGGGTTCCACACCTTCTCCTGCATCAGCGTGTAGTGCTCGATCCGGTCCTCACGGACCCGGCAGTGGGCCACGCGCAGCAGGTCGGCGTCGGTGAAGACGGGCCGGAAGCCGGTCTTCACGTCGAAGCGGTAGTCGAAGAGGCGCACCCGCGCGTCCTGGAAGGTGCCCGACTGGGAGGCGCTCAGCCGGTCGTGCGAGCGGGCCATGAAGGAGTCGTAGAAAGTACGGCTCTCCCAGAAGGCGAAGAGGTGCACCACGCCCGGGCGGGCACGGCTCCATCCGCCGCCCTGTCCCCGGAATCCGGGTTCGCCGAGCAGTCCGGCCCACTTCCGCTGCCCCCGCTCGAAACCTCTGCGGTCGACCACGGTGCAACGCATCCACTTCACCAGCACCGCGCCATGGTACGGCCCACAGCGTGACCCGCCGCTCGCTTACCGTGCCCAACCCTCCCCGCGGCACGGCCTGTTCACAGCGGCACACACCGCGAACGCTTCCGTCACACGGCAGACCGTTCCGCCACCACACCTCCACCACCCGGCACCCGGACCCCTCAGGCCCCGCGGGCCCTCCGGTCCCCCGCGGCGGCGAGGAAGTCGTCGTACGTCACCGTCCCGACCGCGTGGTCCCGTGCCAGGTTGCCGCCCTCGCGGAAGCCCCGGAAGATCTTGCCGGGCAGCCGGAGCGGCACGATCCGGCGCCGCAGCCCGTACGCGCGCAGGGTCCGGCCCGTGAGCTCCTCCGCGTCCCAGACCTCGGGGCCGCCCATGTCCGCGACGCGGCCCGCCGGTTCGCCGAGCGCCAGCTCCACCAGACGCTGCGCGACCTCCCCCGCGTCCACGGGCTGGAAGCGCACGCCGCGCAGCGTGAGGACGACGGGGAACCTCCGCTGCCCGGTGGTCATCCGGGCCAGCAGCTCGTGGAACTGGGTGGCCCGCAGCACCGTCCACGGCAGCCCCGACTTCTCCACGATCCGTTCCGCGACGAGCTTGGTGCGGTAGTACGGCAGCGGCACCCGGTCGACGCCGACGATGGAGACGAACACCAGGTGCGGGGCGCCGTTCCTGCGGGCCGCGACGGTCAACTCCCGTGTGGTGTCCGCGTCCTTGCGCCCCAGCGTCGTCGCGCAGTGGACGACCGTGCCGACCCCGTCCAGCGCCTCGTCCAGCCCCTCGCCGGTGCTCAGATCGCCGGTCACCCAGCCGCACTCCGGGGCACCCGACGGACGCGGGTGCCGGCTGAGAGCCCGTACCGGACGCCCGGCGTCCACCAGACGCCGCACGACCTCCCGGCCCAGGGTCCCGGTCGCGCCGGTGACGAGGACCGGACGCCGCCCGGCCGCCGCGCCGCTCTCGGATGTCATGACGCCTCTCCTCCCGCAGAACTGATCCGCCACAGGCCAGCTGTCACGGCACCCTACGGCGGAAGGCCCCGCACGGGCCGGTGACCCGGCGCGGGGATCGGCGGCGGGCGGCAGCCGGTACGCGAAAGAGGGTGCCGACCGTGATGGCCGGCACCCTCTCTCAGGTGCTGCCCGCTCCCGCGCCGCGCTCAGCGGCGGCGCTCAGGAACGGCGCGGTACTGCGTGCCTCAGCTGCAGCCGCTGGTGGAGCCGCAGCCCTCGCAGAGGTAGCAGCTGCCCGCGCGGCGCATCTTGGTGCCGCAGGAGAAGCACAGCGGGGCGTCCGCGTTCAGCCCGAGCTGCATCTCCATCAGCTCCGTGGAGTTGTGCGCCTGGGCCGGAGCGGGGGCGGCGTTCTGCGGCTCGGTGGTCGCTTCGGCCTTCGCCTTCTCCTTGGCCTTCTCCTTCGCCTCGCCGACGGTCTCCGACTTCGGCGCCGACTGGGCCAGGCCCTCGACGTCGACGTCGTCGTCCGGCGCCTCGTACGAGCCGGTCTCCAGGTGACGCTGGCGCTCGGCCGCGGAGTGGATGCCCAGTGCCGAACGGGTCTCGAACGGCAGGAAGTCCAGGGCGAGGCGGCGGAAGATGTAGTCGACGATCGACTGCGCCATCCGCACGTCCGGGTCGTCCGTCATGCCCGCCGGCTCGAAGCGCATGTTGGTGAACTTCGAGACGTAGGTCTCCAGCGGCACGCCGTACTGGAGGCCGACCGAGACGGCGATCGAGAAGGCGTCCATCATGCCCGCGAGGGTCGAGCCCTGCTTGGACATCTTCAGGAACACCTCGCCCAGACCGTCGTCCGGGTAGGAGTTGGCGGTCATGTAGCCCTCGGCGCCACCGACCGTGAAGGAGGTGGTGATGCCGGGACGACCCTTCGGCAGGCGGCGGCGGACCGGGCGGTACTCGACGACCTTCTCCGGCTCGGGAGCCTCCTCGGCCGGCTTGTCCTTGGACTTGGCCGACAGCGGCTGGCCCACCTTGGAGTTCTCGACGTAGACGGCGAGCGCCTTGGTGCCGAGCCGCCAGCCCTCGAGGTAGATCTCCTCGACGTCCTCGACCGTGCTGCTCGCGGGCATGTTCACGGTCTTGGAGATCGCGCCGGAGAGGAACGGCTGGGCCGCCGCCATCATCCGCACGTGGCCCATCGGCGAGATGGAACGCTCGCCCATCGCGCAGTCGAAGACCTCGTAGTGCTCGGGGCGCAGGCCCGGGGCGTCCACGACGTTGCCGTGCTCGGCGATGTACTCGACGATCGCCTCGACCTGCTCCTGCTGGTAGCCGAGGCGCTTGAGCGCCTTGGGCACCGTGTTGTTGACGATCTGCATGGAGCCGCCGCCGACCAGCTTCTTGAACTTGACCAGGGCGAGGTCGGGCTCCACACCGGTGGTGTCGCAGTCCATCATCAGGCCGATGGTGCCGGTCGGGGCCAGCACGGACGCCTGGGCGTTGCGGAAGCCGTTCTTCTTGCCGAGCCGCAGCACGTCCTGCCAGGCCTCGGTCGCCGCGGCCCAGACGGGGTTGTCCAGGTCGTCCATGCGCTTGGCGGAGGCGTTCGCGTCGGAGTGCTGCTGCATGACGCGGTTGTGCGCCTCGGCGTTGCGCGCGTAGCCGTCGTAGGTGCCGACGACGGAGGCGAGTTCGGCGGAGCGCTTGTAGGAGGTGCCGGTCATCAGCGAGGTGATGGCACCGGCGAGCGCGCGGCCGCCGTCCGAGTCGTACGCGTGGCCCGTGGCCATCAGCAGGGCGCCGAGGTTGGCGTAGCCGATGCCCAGCTGGCGGAAGGCGCGGGTGGTCTCGCCGATCTTCTCGGTGGGGAAGTCGGCGAAGCAGATGGAGATGTCCATCGCCGTGATGACCAGCTCGACGACCTTCGCGAAGCGCTCGGCGTCGAAGGACTGGTTGCCCTCGTCGTCGTCCCGCAGGAACTTCATGAGGTTCAGCGAGGCGAGGTTGCAGGACGAGTTGTCCAGGTGCATGTACTCGCTGCACGGGTTGGACGCGGTGATCCGGCCCGACTCCGGCGAGGTGTGCCAGTGGTTGATGATGTCGTCGTACTGGATGCCGGGGTCGGCGCAGACGTGGGCGGCCTCGGCCATCTTGCGGAAGATGTGCCGGGCGTCCACCTCCTCCAGGACCTCACCGTTCATCCGGCTGCGCAGGCCGAACTTGGAGCCGGACTCGACGGCCTTCATGAACTCGTCGTTCACGCGCACCGAGTTGTTGGCGTTCTGGTACTGGACGGAGGTGATGTCGTCCCCGCCCAGGTCCATGTCGAAGCCCGCGTCGCGCAGCGCGCGGATCTTCTCCTCCTCCTTCACCTTGGTCTCGATGAAGGCCTCGACGTCCGGGTGGTCGACGTCGAGCACGACCATCTTGGCCGCGCGGCGGGTGGCGCCACCGGACTTGATCGTTCCGGCGGAGGCGTCGGCACCGCGCATGAAGGAGACCGGACCGGAGGCGTTGCCGCCGGAGGAGAGCAGCTCCTTGGAGGAACGGATACGGGAGAGGTTGAGACCGGCCCCGGAACCGCCCTTGAAGATCATCCCCTCTTCCTTGTACCAGTCCAGGATCGAGTCCATGGAGTCGTCGACGGAGAGGATGAAGCACGCGGAGACCTGCTGCGGCTGCTGCGTGCCGACGTTGAACCAGACCGGGGAGTTGAAGCTGAAGATCTGGTGGAGCACGGCGTAGGCCAGCTCGTGCTCGAAGATCTCGGCGTCCGCCGGGGAGGCGAAGTAACCGTTCTCCTCGCCCGCCTTGCGGTAGGTCTGCACGACGCGGTCGATCAGCTGCCGGAGGCTGGTCTCCCGCTGGGGCGTGCCCACAGCGCCGCGGAAGTACTTGCTGGTGACGATGTTGACCGCGTTCACCGACCAGAACTCGGGGAACTCGACGCCACGCTGCTCGAAGTTGACCGAGCCGTCGCGCCAGTTGGTCATGACGACGTCCCGGCGCTCCCAGGCCACCTCGTCGTACGGGTGGACTCCGGGAGTCGTGTGGACGCGCTCGATGCGCAGTCCCTTGTTCGCCTTGCTGCCCTTCGCGCGGGAGCCGCGCGCCGAGCCGCTCGTCGTCTCTGTCATTCCGCCTCCCTGTACGGGCATAACGCCCCGATGTGCCCCGGTTCTTCCCGGGTCACGGTGTCTGTCTGATGACCGGAGGGCCGTGCGTACTCCGGCCAGGTCTCACGTCGTGCGCCGCGCGGGCGCGGGCCGGCTCAGTCGGTCGCGCCGGCCGGAGCGGGAACGTCCGGACCGGGGTCCGACGCGGGCTCCGTGACGGGCGCGGCGTCGCCTCCGCGTCCGTCGTCGTCCTCGGCCGCGTGCTGCGCCTCCCGCAGCTCGGCGACAGCGGCCTCGAAGTCCTCGAGCGAGTCGAACGCCCGGTAGACGGAGGCGAATCGCAGGTAGGCCACGAGGTCCAGGTCCTGCAGGGGGCCGAGTATGGCGAGGCCGACGTCGTGCGTGGAGAGCTCGGCGCTCCCGGTGGCACGCACGGCCTCCTCGACGCACTGCCCGAGCTGGGCCAGCGCGTCCTCCGTGACGGGCCGCCCCTGGCACGCCTTCCGGACCCCCGCGATCACCTTGTCTCTGCTGAACGGCTCGGTGACTCCGCTCCGCTTGATCACAGTGAGTGAGGCATTCTCCACCGTGGTGAAACGGCGGGAGCAGTCCGGGCACTGCCGCCGACGACGGATCGCGGCACCGTCGTCCGTCGTACGGCTGTCGACGACGCGGCTGTCGGGGTGCCGGCAGAAGGGACAGTGCATCGCTCTCCCCATCCTCCTCGAACCTTCGGAACCCGCAGGCGTGCAGCACTTGTACAGCTCCGCGCGCGGCCCTTCCGGACCCCTGACGAAGCTGCTTCCAGCATAGGTGACGCCACCGCGAAGAGGACACCGGGGACCACAACTTGTGGGTGGCGTGCGCCCATCAAACCACTAGATCTGGTGTCGGGGCGTCAGCTGGGCCCATGCGTGTCGCGGAAGACGACAGCCAGGAAGACTACGCGGAGAAGGCCCTCTTCGAACAATTGGGGTGGCCACCGCGGTCACCGCCCCGGCAGGGCCGCGCCGTACCGCGGGAAACCGCGGCGGACGTCCGTGACGGGAGCGCGCGGGCCGCGCGGCCGGGCACCGGTGACGGGCGCACGCGCCTGTGCGCCGCGCGGATTCGGGACTCCGGGAGCCGGACGGCGGGCCCTACGGAGAGTGCGCACTACTTACACCGTGAAGCTTGATCAAGTCAGGTGAACTGTAAATTTTCACTCGAACGTGTGTTTGGCGCAACCTTTCGAAAGCAACTACCGTTGTCCTACTAGGGAGAACCGCTCGAGAGGGGCCGACGTGACCACCACCGCAGACAGCGCCACCATCACCTCCCAGAACCGTCCCGCGCAGTCGCTCGAACAGATCCAGCCCATGCATGACGCCATGTCCCCGGAGGGGCGCGACGACCAGCAACCGAAACGTTCGCTGCCCGGACGTCCACCCGGAATCCGCGCGGACAGCTCCGGGCTCACCGACCGGCAGCGCCGCGTCATCGAGGTGATCCGGGACTCCGTGCAGCGCCGGGGCTACCCGCCGTCCATGCGGGAGATCGGCCAGGCCGTCGGGCTCTCCAGCACCTCGTCCGTGGCGCACCAGCTGATGGCCCTGGAGCGGAAGGGCTTCCTCCGGCGCGACCCGCACCGTCCCCGTGCCTACGAGGTCCGCGGCTCGGACACACCGACCACCCAGACCACCACCGACACCGCGGGCAAGCCCTCCGCCTCGTACGTGCCGCTGGTGGGCCGGATCGCGGCCGGCGGGCCGATCCTGGCCGAGGAGTCCGTCGAGGACGTCTTCCCCCTCCCGCGCCAACTCGTGGGAGACGGCGACCTCTTCGTGCTCAAGGTCATCGGTGACTCGATGGTCGACGCGGCCATCTGCGACGGCGACTGGGTCACCGTGCGCCGTCAGCCCGTCGCGGAGAACGGCGACATCGTCGCCGCGATGCTGGAGGGCGAAGCCACCGTCAAGCGATTCAAGCGCGAGGACGGCCATGTGTGGCTGCTGCCGCACAACTCCTCGTACCAGCCGATCCCTGGTGACGACGCGACGATCCTCGGCAAGGTCGTCGCGGTACTGCGGAGGGTCTGACCCCGCCCCCGCGGTCCCGTACGGGCCGCCGGTTCCCCTGCGCCGGAACCGGCGGCTCCGCCTTTTTCCGGGGTCTACTTCCGCCCCGGGTTCTCCTTCGCCGCCTTGTCGATGGCGGCCAGCGAGCGCCGCACCTGGTTCCGGTCCGTCGTGTACCAGAAGTCGGGCATCGAGGCGCGCAGGAAGCCGCCGTACCGCGCCCGCTCCAGCCGGGGGTCGAGCACCGCCACCACGCCACGGTCGCCCGAGGCGCGGACCAGGCGACCGGCGCCCTGGGCCATCAGCAGCGCCGCGTGCGTCGCCGCGACGGCCATGAAGCCGTTGCCGCCGCGCTCCTCCACCGCCTTCTGGCGCGCGCTCATCAGCGGGTCGTCGGGGCGCGGGAACGGCACCCGGTCCATGACCACCAACTGGCAGTTCACGCCCGGCACATCGACGCCCTGCCACAGCGACAGCGTGCCGAACAGGCAGGTCTCCGCGTCGTCCGCGAAGCGGCGGATCAGCTCGCCGAGGGTCTCCTCGCCCTGGAGCAGGATCGGCACGTCCAGCCGGCCCCGCAGCTCCTCGGCTGCGGCGCGGGCCGCGCGCATCGACGAGAACAGGCCGAGGGTGCGCCCGCCGGCGGCGCCGATCAGCTCCTCCAGTTCGTCCAGCATGTCCGTGCGCGAGCCCTCGCGGCCCGGCTGGGCGAGGTGCTTGGCCACGTAGAGGATGCCCTGCTTGCGGTAGTCGAAGGGCGAGCCGACGTCGAGGCCGCGCCAGGGCGGGCTCTCGACGGCCGCGGCCGCGCCGGGCTCCGGAGCGGCGCCGCCGGACGTCTGCTCCTGCGCGCCCTCGGGCCCGAGCCCGAGCGAGGCGCCGACGCCGTTGAAATCGCCGCCGAGCTTGAGCGTCGCGGAGGTGAGGATCACCGAGCGGTCCTCGAAGAGCTTCTCGCGCAGCAGGCCGGAGACGGACAGCGGCGCCACCCGCAGCGAGGCGCCGTACCGGTCGTTCCGCTCGTACCAGACGACGTCGAACTCCGAGCCCTCGACGACGCGTTCGGCGACGTCGTGGACGTTCTCGATGGAGGCGAGGGCCTGTTTGCGTACCGCGTCCTCGTCCTGGACGGACTTGTCGCGGGTGTTGCCCAGGGCGCTGATGCAGGTGCGCGCCGCGTCCCGCAGCGCGGCCAGCGCCTGGCCCAGATCGTCCGGGACGGTCTCCAGGCGGCCCGGGAGGGCCAGCTCCATCAGCCGCTCGAAGTTCTCGGAGGCGGCCTGCAGCTGGTCGGCGGCCCTCTCGTCGACCAGCTTGGCGCAGCGCCGCACCGCGCGGTTGACGCCGCCCGGGGTCAGCTCGCCGGTGGCGACGCCCGTCACCCGCGAGACCAGTTCGTGCGCCTCGTCGACGATCAGGACCTCGTGCCCGGGCAGCACCGGGGCGCCCTCGATGGCGTCGATGGCGAGCAGCGCGTGGTTGGTGACGATGACCTCGGCGAGCTTGGCGCGCTCGCGGGCCGCCTCGGCGAAGCAGTCCGCGCCGTACGCGCACTTGCTCGCGCCGAGGCACTCGCGGGCCGAGACGGAGACCTGCGACCAGGCGCGGTCCGAGACTCCCGGCTTGAGGTCGTCCCGGTCGCCCGTCTCCGTCTCGTCCGACCAGTCGCGCAGCCGCAGCAGGTCCTGGCCGAGGCGGGAGGTGGGGCCCGTGGAGGCGCGCCCGGCCGCCTCCGCCGCCTCGAACGGGTCGAAGAGACCGTCCTCCTCTTCCTGCGGCACGCCCTCGTGCAGGCGGTGCAGGCACAGGTAGTTCGACCGGCCCTTGAGCATGGCGAACTCGGGGCGGCGGCGGAGCAGCGGGCGCAGCGCCTCGACCGTGCGCGGCAGGTCCCGCTCGACGAGCTGGCGCTGCAGCGCGAGCGTCGCCGTGGCGACGACGACGCGCTCGCCGTGCGCCAGCGCCGGGACCAGATAGCCGAGGGACTTTCCGGTGCCGGTGCCCGCCTGGACGAGCAGGTGGCTGCCGTCGTCGACGGCGTCGGCGACGGCTTCGGCCATGGCCAGCTGACCAGGGCGTTCCGTGCCCCCGACGGCGGCGACGGCGGCATGGAGGAGATCGGAGACGGCGGGCTTGCTCATAGGTCAGACACCCTACGCCCGGCCTCTGACAACGGGCCGCGCCGCCGGTCGGGCACCGGTCAGACCCCGTGCAGCGGATTGGGCACGGTGCCGTGCACCGCGGCGTGCGGCCGCTCGGCGCGGTCGCGGTAGCCGTCCAGGTGGAGCCGGTTCCGGTTGAGGCAGAGCCGCTCGATGCGCGGGGTGAGCAGGTCGAAGGTCTCGAAGCGGTTCTTCAGCTCGGGGAAGCGGGCGTGGTAGCGCTCGGTCTCGGCCCGTACGAGTGACCAGAACTCGTCCTCGGGGACGCCGAGTTGGTCCTCGCAGCGGGGGGCGAGGTAGCGGAAGACGCCGACGAAGAGCCCGGAGTGGATGAACTGGGTGAGGAACTCGGGCGGCTCGGTCAGCAGCACCTCGCGCACGTCCCGCGGCATGTCCGCGAGCTCGGGCAGCGGGCCCGAGGTGATGTTCACGTCGTCCACGAAGTCCTTCACCGCCAGCCGTACGGGGACGTCCCGCTCGTCGAAGACGACGATGGCGTTCTCGCCGTGCGGGGAGAAGACGGTGCCGTAGCGGTAGAGGAAGTGGAGCAGCGGCGGCAGCAGCGCGGCGAAGAGCCGGCGCAGCCACACCCGGGGCTCCAGTCCGGACCGGCGCACCAGTTCGGCCGTGAAGCAGCGGCCCCGCGCGTCGGTGTGGATGAGCGCCGCCAGGGTGCGCGCGCGCTCCCCCGCGTCGAGCCGCGGGCCGAGCGGTTCGCGCCAGATGCAGCCCAGCAGTTCGCGGTACTGGTACGGCACCTCGGGCAGCGCGTCGTAGACGGGGTGGGGCACCGCGACGGAGGCGACCTCGCCGAGCAGCACGACCCGGCACTCGTCCCGCAGGTAAGGGTCCGTATCGCGCAGCCGGTGCACCCAGGAGGTGACGGCGGGCGCGGCCAGCGTCCGCTCCGTGGGCAGGCCGCGCCAGACGAGGGTGTTGAGGACGGACAGCGGCAGCTTGACCGTGTGCCGCTCCGGGCGGCTGGTGTTGAGGAAGGTGCGGATGGACTGCTGCGGCAGACGTGTGTCGCCGTCCTCGCCGAGCGGGACGATCCGCTCGGAGGCGAGTTCGGGGGCGAAGAGCGGGACGATCGTCTCGTCCCACTGCCAGGGGTGGACGGGGAGGAACAGGTAGTCGGCGGGGCGCAGCCCGCGCGCGCGGAGGGTGTCCTCGAAGCGGCTCACCACTCCGGCGCCGAGCTCGGACGCGTAGAGCCGCGCGGGGTCGGAGAGCGCGGGGACGCCCCGGTAGTGGGCCAGTTCGCGGT
Organism: Streptomyces sp. HNM0574; assembly: GCF_012726235.1. Lineage (GTDB taxonomy): Bacteria > Actinomycetota > Actinomycetes > Streptomycetales > Streptomycetaceae > Streptomyces. Next base: position 65,351 of record NZ_JAASAH010000001.1, on the reverse strand, counting down.
GGACGGCGATCCAGGGGAGCCGCTGCGGGGTGCGGGCCTCGGGGCTGAAGCGGGCGGCGTCCGAGGCGGAGAAGTTGAGCCGGCCCTTGTTGGCGACGAGCCACGGGTGGCCGGTCTGGTGGCCCTCCAGCGCGGCGTAGTCGAGCTCGGCGAGCCGCTCGGCGGTCAACTCCCCCGCGGCGAGCCGGACATCGGCGGTGAGCGTGGCGGTGAGTTCGCGGATCAGGTGGCCCGTGGTGTCGCCGCTGAGGCCCAGGAGGGTGCGGTGGGCGCGGGTGAGGAAGGCGAAGGGGTCGGCGTCGGCCGGGGTGAGGGAGCCGGGCTGGAGGTGCCAGTGGCCGTAGGCGGTGCGCCGGGCGCGGAAGCGGAGCGTCAGGTCGTCGCTCACCGGCAGCCGGTAGGGACGGAAGGCCCCCGCCTCGTCCGTCCCCTCGGCTGTGTCGTCGTCCGGTTCGGGCGTGAGCAGTTCCTCGTAGGCGAACTCGGCCACCATTTTGGCGAGCAGCCGGTGCGCCGCGGTCCGCCAGGCCGTCCCGTCGAGTCCCTCGGGGACGGACAGTGGGACGGGTGCGGCGGGCGGGACGGGCTCGGCCGGGCCGAAGGGCGCGGAGGGGCCCGGGGTACCGGGCGGGCCTGCGGCAGGGGTCTGGTGCACGGTATGAGCTCCTATTCGGAGGCAGTGACGCGGACGTGGTGCCATGCGGGCTCTCAGAGTGTTGTCCTCAGTTCGCGGTCGCGAACCATCAACGCGGCCAGCTTCTCGGGCAGTTGGACCTCGGAGGCGAAGCGGAACCCGGCGCTCAGAAAAGCCGCGACGGAGGCCGTGTTCCGTACGTCCGGCTCGGCCAGCACGCGGGCGCACTCGGCGCGCCGGTCGAGCACCAGGTCGGCGACGGCGCGCAGCAGCGCCTTCCCCACGCCCCGCCCCCGGTCGGCGGCCGAGCCCAGCAGGACGTGCACGCCGGTGTCGTGCGGGCGCACCGCGCAGTGCCGGGCGAGGGGGTCGAGGTCGGCGCGGTAGATCTCCCAGTAGCTCATCGGGGTGCCGTCGAGGACGCCGAGGCAGGGGACGCTGCGCCCGTCGCCGCGCAGCTGGGCGCGGAGATGCGCCGCCGTGGTCTCCACCGGCCCGGCCAGCTCCCAGAAGGCGGCCACGGCCGGGTCGTTCATCCAGCCCGCGACGAGCGCGGCGTCGCGCTCCTCCTCGACGGGCACCAGCCGCAGCGTGCCGACGGGCGTGGGCCGGGCCGGCCAGTCGGCGACCCGGCCGACCGGCGGCACGGGCGGGGCCGTCGCGCGCCCGGAGGGCCGCGCGCCCGGGAGCACGCCGCCGCCTGCTCCGTACGGGCCGGTCTGCTGCTCTTGCGGGCGCTGCAAGGAATCGCCTCCAGGATGCGACGACGGTGGGCCGGGTGCCCGTACGGGCAGCGGTCAGCAGACGAGCGGGTTGGTGACGTCGACGTACACGGACTGGGTGTCGACGGGGCCGACCAGTTCGTCGAGCCCGTGCAGCCTGGTGAGCAGGTTCGCCTTGCAGTTCAGCGTCGGGGTGTCCAGCAGCAGGGACGGCAGCGGTGAAACCGGGCCTCCGTCCGGGCACTTGGCGGACTTCCGCAGGAAGTCGCGGAACGCGGCCAGCAGCAGCCGCTCGTCCGCGAGGCCCTGGGAGCCGAAGGCGCCGATCAGGCCGAGCACGTTGTTGATGCCCAGGTAGTAGGCGAAGCGTTCGTCGACCACCGCGTCCTCGACGAACGAGTCGCTGGCGACGCCCAGTCGGGCGCCCGGCAGCCTGCGCTCCAGTTCCGCGCGGTGCGAGGTGCGGAAGTAGTAGCCCTGGTTGTCGCGGTACCGGCCGCCCTCGGGCCAGCCCTCCGCGTCGAGCAGGACGACGGTGTTCTGCTGGTGCGCCTCCAGCGCGATGCCCGCGTGCGCGTCCAGCCAGAGCACGGGCCGGACCACGGCGTCCAGGTAGCGCAGGAACCACTCGGCCGACACCTCGGTGACGGGGCGCCGCGTCCGCGCGGACAGCCGCGTCACGACGTCCGCCAGCCGGGAGCGCAGCACGCCCTCCCCGGTGCCGGGCCAGGGGCGCGGCGAGGTCAGCCCGGCGACGCAGACGGCGTCGTCGCCCGGGCCGAAGGGGTTGTGCCGGATGACGGTGTCGAGGCCGGGGACGGGAGTGCCGTCGCGGTCGTCGTCCGCGCCGATCCAGGCGGCGTCCCGGACGATGTCGAAGCCCGGGTGGACGCTCCGCCACTGGGTGGCGAGGCCGCTGCGGAGCAGGCGGTGCACCTCCAGGCCGCGCAGCAGCTCCTTGCGGAGGTTCTCCCGGCGGGAGTTGGTGATGCGCACCCCGAGCGACAGCTTGAGCATCGCGGAGGGCGTGGCCCCGGACTGGAGCACCGTGCGTACGGACGAGGTGGGGTGCCAGGGGTCGCCGCCCTCGCCCAGGTCGCGCAGCAGCCCGAGCTCCAGGAGCCGGGCGGTGCCGGGGCGCTGGCGCAGTTCGCGGGCCTGCCAGGGGTGCAGCGGCAGCGGCACGGTGTCCTCGGGCAGCCGGGCGGTGACCTCCGGGCCCGCGAAGCGGCGGGCCAGCGTCTCGGCCGTGCGGACGCGCCCCTGCTCCGTCCAGGCGGAGTCCTGCGCGAGGACGGTGCGGGAGACCGCCATCCAGTGCAGCGCGAAGGAGGACCGCAACTCCGGGGAGTACACCCGGGCTTCGGCCTCCGACAGGCCCTCGCGGCTCTTCGCCGTGGGGTGCAGCGGGTGGCCCAGCAGGAGGGACTGCTCGGCGTCCAGGAACGGGCCGCACTCCGGACGGCGTCCGGGCTCGGCGCGGCGTGCGGTGAGGAAGGAGGCGGTGCGCTGCACGGAGTCGGCCACCCGTCCGGCCAGTGCCGCGGTCTCGGCGAGGCCCGCTCCCCCGCCGTGCTCGGCGGCGCCCGCGCGGTGTGCCGCCTCGCGCCCGATGAGCGTGGCGACGAGCACGGCGTCGGCCGGGGCCGCGCCCTCGGGGGCGTTCTCCAGCCGGGGCGGGCCGAAGCGGTGCCAGCCGGTGTCCGACCAGTGGCGTACGGGGACGAGCAGGGCCGTGCCCGCGGCGTCGAGGGGGAGGCGGAGCCGTCCGTTCTCGGGGCGCGGGCCGTCGTTCTCGCGGATCCAGCAGCGCAGCAGGTTCTCGGTGGTGGCCGCGTCGGCGGCGGCCGCGGTGTCCGGGTGCTCCAGGGGGTCGCGGTCAACGTCCCCGCCGGCAGGCGTGGTTGAGGCGGTTCCGGGCGCCGGGTGCGCACCGTCGTCATCCGGCCAGTCGGTGCTCCCGGCCGCCGGCGGCGTCCCCTCGTTCCCGTCCTCGGTGGTGTCCGTCCGGCGCTCGCCGGCCGCCGCGGTCCCCCGGGCCGGTTCCGGCGCGTCGCGCCGTGACTGCCGCGGCACGCCTTGGTCGATGAGCCGGGCGAGCCGGCTGCGGACCGGGCTCTTGGTGGTGCCCTCGGCTGCGGAGCGCGCGTTCACGGATGTCTCCCTCTGGTGGTGTCCCTCGGCCCGCTCTGCCGGCGCGCCCCTGTCCCCCGTCCGTACCAACGAAGCCGGGCCCGCGGGATCACGGGCCCGTCGGGGGCGAAGGGAAAACGGCCGGAACCGTCGACCCTGGTGCGGGTGTCCCTCCCCTCACCGGGCATAGTGGGGTCCGCCTCACTCCGGCGAGGTGCATGACAAGAACGCGTGCTCGACGAACCAGTTCAGGGGGAGTTCATCCATGTCAGCCACTGCCAGACCCGCGCGGCGCCGCCGCCCAGCGCTGGCCACGGCCGCCGTCGCAGCCGTCCTCGCGGTGACGGCGACCGCCTGCGGTCCGGAGGCGGAGGGTCCCGCTGACGACAAGCCCAGCGCTTCGGAGACGAGCGCCCAGGAGCCCGGCAAGGACCTGAAGGAGGAGCTCGGGCTGCCGGACAAGCTGCCCAAGGACCTGCCCACCTCCCTCAAGGACCTGGAGGGGTGGCGGAACGGGGAATGGAAGAACTGGAGCAAGGACGACTGGCTCCGCGAGGCCGGGGACTTCATCAACCCGATCATCGACGACCTGTGGGACCCCGACCGGATGAAGGACGCCGACGAGAACGACCGCGAGGTCGACGACTCGGACATCGACGCCGGTGAAAGCGGCGGCGACAACGGCACCGGCGAGGACGAGGGCGTGACCGACCCGACCCCGCCCAAGGTCAGGGCCGAGCAGGTCCGCACGCCGTACACGCGGAACGCGGCCCCCGTCGGCAAGGTGTTCATGGACACCCCGAAGGGCTCCATGGTCTGCTCCGGCACCGTCGTGAAGGACCCGGCCAACCCCGGCAGGTCCAACCTCGTTGCCACCGCGGGCCATTGCGTGCACGCCGGCTCCTCCGGCGGCTGGTTCCGCAACGTCGTGTTCGTCCCGCACTACAACCCGGACGGCCTGCCCGACTCCCGGCTCGCCGACGCGCAGCAGCAGGACGTCGCTCCGCACGGCGTGTGGTGGGCGCAGTACGCGCAGACCACGGACCACTGGATCAAGAACGGCTCCCAGTCCGGGGGCAACGGGGCGCCGCAGGACTTCGCCATGATGAAGGTGAAGCCGGAGAACGGCTCGGGCAAGTCCCTGGAGGAGACCGTCGGCAAGGCCGCCGACATCAACTTCAACACCCCGCGGGTGAAGGGCATTTCGACCCTCACGCCCACCGGCTACCCGGCGGCCCCGCCGTTCGACGGCGCGAAGATGTACCAGTGCACGGGCAAGCCGGGACGCGTCACGCTCGACCCGCAGCAGCCCACCATGTACCGCGTCGGCTGCACCATGACGGGCGGCTCCTCCGGCGGCGGCTGGTTCGGCCCGGGCGGGGACGAGCTGCTGTCGGTGACCTCGGTCGGCCCCGTCACGGGCGGCTGGCTCGCGGGCCCGCGCCTCGGTGACGAGGCCAAGGGCGTCTTCGAGACCGTCAGCAAGAAGTGAGGCGACGGGGCCGCGCATCCCGCGCGGCCCCGCGCACAACGGACGAACAGCGGGCCGTGACCGGCCCCGACGCGCCCGGCACGCACCGCCGTGCCGGGCGCGTCCGCGCGTCACGGCCCGCCACAGGGGGCACTTCGCATGACATCCGTATCCCGAGGCCGCCGGGTGACCGCGGCGGCCGCCGCGGTCGCGGCACTGACCCTGACCGCGACCGCCTGCCAGGGCACGGAGGACCGGGCGAGCCCGGGGGCGGCCGACTCCCGTGGCCCCGGCGGCAGTCCGTCGGCGGACGGGCCCGGCCTGCCCGACAGGCTGCCCGAGGATCTGCCCACGTCCCTCAAGGACCTGGAGGGGTGGCGGAACGGGGAGTGGAAGAACTGGAGCCGGGACGACTGGCTCCGCGAGGCCGGGGACTTCGTCAACCCGTACCTCAAGGACCACTGGAAGCCCGGCCGGATGAAGGAGGCCGAGGACAACCGGAAGAAGGTCCCGGCCGACGTGGCCACGGCGTACGGGGACGGCGGCACGGACCCGGCACCGCGCGCGGTGCGGGCCGAGGGCGTGCGCACCCCGTACACCCGGACCGCGGCCCCGGCGGGCAAGATCTTCATGGACACCCCGGACGGCCCGATGGTCTGCTCCGGCACCGTCGTGCGGGACCCGCGCCGCCCCGGCAGGTCCAACCTCGTGGCCACCGCGGGACATTGCGTGCACTCCGGCGCCTCCGGCGGCTGGCTGCGCAACATCATGTTCGTGCCCGCCTACAACAACACCGGCCTCTCCCCCGCCCGCATCCGCGACGCGGCACCGCAGGACGTCGCCCCGTACGGACAGTGGTGGAGCGACTGGGTGCAGACCACCGACCACTGGATCGCCAAGGGCGCCAAGTCCGGCGGCGGGGGCGCCCAGCAGGACTTCGCCGTGCTGCACGTGCGGCCGGAGAACGGCTCGGGCAGGTCCCTGGAGGAGACCGTCGGCAACGCCGTACGCGTCAACTTCCGCGCCCCGCGCCCCGACGGCCTCGCCGGCGTCACCACCTACGGCTACCCGCAGGCCGCGCCGTACGACGGGGCGCGGATGTACAGCTGCACCGGCAGGCCGGGCGAGCTGACGATGGACGCGTCGCAGCCCGGGATGTACCGCGTCGGCTGCACCATGACCGGCGGCTCCTCCGGCGGCGGCTGGCTGGCCCGCGGCAGCGACGGCAGGCCCGAGCTGGTGTCGGTCAACTCCATCGGCCCGGAGCCCGCCACCTGGCTCGCGGGCCCGCGGCTCGGCCCCACGGCCGAGACCGTACTCGACGCCGTCAGCAGGAAGTTCACCTCCCGGCGCTGACCGGCGCACACCCACAGGGCCCGCTCCTCGGCGCGAGGAACGGGCCCTGTCTCGATTCCGGTGCGGTCAGCCGCGCGCGTCCGCCGGCTCGTACCCGCGGAGCTCCGCGGCGAGTTCCTCGTGCACCCGGACCTTCAGGCGGGTGCCCTCGGCGGTGTGCTCCTCGGAGAGGACCTCGCCGTCCGCGTACACCCGGGAGACCAGGCCGCCCTCGGTGTACGGCAGCAGCACCGTCAACTCGACCGAGGGGCGGGGCAGTTCGTCGTCGATGAGCTGCCGCAGCTCCTCGATGCCCTCGCCGGTACGGGCCGAGGTGACCAGCGCGTGCTTCTCCGCGCGCAGCAGCCGCTGGAGCACCAGCGGATCGGCCGCGTCCGCCTTGTTCACCACGACGATCTCGGGGACGTCGGCCGCGCCCACGTCCCGGATCACCTCGCGCACCGAGGCCAGCTGCTCCTCCGGCGCGGGGTGCGAGCCGTCCACCACGTGCACGACGAGATCGGCGTCGGCGACCTCCTCCATGGTGGAGCGGAACGCCTCGACGAGGTGGTGCGGCAGGTGCCGGACGAAGCCGACGGTGTCGGCCAGGGTGTACAGCCGCCCGCTGGGCGTCTCGGCCTTGCGGACCGTCGGGTCGAGGGTGGCGAACAGCGCGTTCTCCACCAGCACGCCCGCGCCCGTGAGGCGGTTGAGCAGCGAGGACTTGCCCGCGTTGGTGTATCCGGCGATGGCGACCGAGGGCACCTTGTGCCGGCGGCGCTCCTGGCGCTTGATCTCGCGGCCGGTCTTCATCTCCGCGATCTCCCGGCGCATCTTCGCCATCTTCTCGCGGATACGGCGCCGGTCCGTCTCGATCTTCGTCTCACCGGGACCACGGGTGGCCATGCCGCCGCCCGCCGAACCGGAGCCACCGCCACCCATCTGACGCGACAGGGACTGACCCCAGCCACGCAGCCGCGGCAGCATGTACTGCATCTGTGCCAGCGCCACCTGGGCCTTGCCCTCACGGGACTTGGCGTGCTGCGCGAAGATGTCGAGGATCAGCGCGGTGCGGTCGACGACCTTGACCTTGACGACGTCCTCGAGGTGGATGAGCTGGCCCGGGCTGAGCTCACCGTCGCACACGACGGTGTCGGCGCCGGTGTCCAGGACGATGTCCCGCAGCTCGTCGGCCTTGCCGGAGCCGATGTAGGTGGCCGGATCCGGCTTGTCGCGCCGCTGCACGACGCCGTCGAGCACCTGCGCACCGGCCGTCTCGGCGAGGGCCGCGAGCTCCGCGAGGGAGTTCTCCGCGTCCTCCGCCGTACCGGACGTCCAGACGCCGACCAGCACCACGCGCTCCAGGCGCAGCTGCCGGTACTCGACCTCGGTGACGTCCTCCAGCTCGGTGGAGAGACCGACGACGCGGCGCAGGGCCGCGCGTTCCGAACGGTCGTACTGCTCGCCGTCACGGCCGCCGTCCGCTTCGTCACCCCAAGCGACGTCCTCTTCCATCAGGGCGTCAGCTCGGCGGCTCGACTCGGTAAGGCGCCGGCCGTTCCGGGGGAGGGAACCCGAAGGAGAGGAGGAGGTCATTGGATCCTTTGCGTAGAAGAAGAATTCCGGACGGGCCCCGGCAGGGGACCGCTGGGGCCGCTCGGGCCCGTACTCCGCGAACGATTCCGCGGCCGGTTTGATTCCCGCCCCGGCACACCGTCCGCACCGGCCCTGTGCCCCGAGATGGTGGCACGGGAACGCGGCACCGGTCACCCGGATTACTGCGGCGGGCCGCCGTACCGGCCGAGTCAGCCGGCGGGCAGCCGCCGCACGCTGCGGGAGACGTCGAAGACCCCGGGCACCCGGCGCATGGCGCGCATCAGCGCGGGCAGCCCGGCGGCGTCGGGGAGCTGGAGCGTGTAGGTGTGCCGTACGCGCTGCTCACGGGGCGGCTCCACGTCCGCGGAGACGACGGCCGCGCCCTGCGCCGCGATGATCTCGGTCAGGTCGGCCAGCAGGTGCTGCCGGCCGAAGGCCTCGGCACGGAGCGTGACCCGGCAGCCCGCCTCCCGCTGCTCCCAGCGCACGCCCACCACGCGGCGGCCGGACTCGCGCATGCTGCCCACCGCAGAGCAGTTCTCCCGGTGCACCGTGACCGTCCCGCCACGCACCGCGAAGCCGGTGACGGCGTCCGGCGGTACGGGCGTGCAGCAGCGCGCGAGCCGCACCACGGCCTCCGGCTCGTCGGTGACGACGGGCGTCGCCTCGGGCCGGGCGCTCTCCGGTGCGGCGCTCTCCGTCCCGGACAGTGCGCCGTTTCCGGCCGCCGGGTCCTCGCCGGTGCGCCGCCCGGCGCGCGGCCCGGCGCCGGTCAACTCGCCCTGCCCGTCGGCGTTCTGCTCGGGGTGGCTCTCCATCCAGTGCCGGATCGCGATGCGGGCCGCGGGGGTGCGGGCGTGGTCCAGCCACTCCGGCGAAGGGCCCGACGGGCTCGTGACGGCGGGCTCCAGGAACAGCTGCACCGCGTCCCCGTCCCGCAGCACCGTCCCGAGCGCGGCCAGCCGGCCGTTGACGCGGGCGCCGATGCAGCGGTGCCCCGCCTCGCCGTAGCGGGCGTAGGCCGCGTCGACGCAGCTGGCACCGGCGGGCAGCGGCAGGGCGCCGCCGCCGGGCGCGGTGGCCGTGCCGGGGGACGCGCAGTAGACGGTGATCTCGCGGTCCTGAGCCAGTTCGTCGCGGAGCTCGCTCCAGAAGGTGTCCGTGTCGGTGGCGTGGCTCTGCCACTCCAGGAGGCGCGAGAGCCAGCCGGGACGCGTCGGGTCGGGCCGCTCCCCGCGCCCCCGCGCGCCCGCTGCCGAAGCGTTTCCCTCGCCCTCGGCGTCGGACTGCGCCGGGGCGTACGGGTTGCCGAGGGCGATCACCCCGGCCTCCGCGACCCGGTGCATCCGCCGCGTACGGACCAGGACTTCGGCCACCCGGCCCCGCTCGTCGGCGAAGGCGGTGTGCAGCGACTGGTACAGGTTGAACTTCGGGACGGCGATGAAGTCCTTGAACTCGGAGATCACCGGCGAGAAGCAGGTGTGCAGCTCGCCCAGCACCGCGTAGCAGTCCGCGTCGTCCTCGACGAGGATCAGCAGCCGCCCGAAGTCGCAGGCGTCCAGCTCCCCGCGTTTGAGGTGCAGCCGGTGCACCGAGACGGTGTGCCGGGGGCGGATGAGGACCTGGGCGGTGATGCCCGTCTCCCGCAGCACCCGGCGCACGTCGGAGGCGATCTCCGTCAGCGGGTCGGCCTCGCGCGCGTGCTCCTGGATCATCGCCCGGGTCCTGGCGTGCTCCTCGGGCATCAGGATCGCGAAGACGAGATCCTCCAGCTCGCTCTTGAGCGCCTGGACGCCCAGCCGCTCGGCGAGGGGGATCAGGACGTCCCGGGTGACCTTCGCGATGCGCTCCTGCTTCTCGGGGCGCATGACGCCGAGGGTGCGCATGTTGTGCAGCCGGTCGGCGAGTTTGATCGACATGACGCGCACGTCGTTGCCCGCGGCCACGAGCATCTTGCGGAAGGTCTCCGGCTCGGCCGCCGCGCCGTAGTCGACCTTCTCCAGCTTGGTGACGCCGTCGACGAGATAGCTGACCTCCTCGCCGAACTCCTCCCGCACCTGCGTGAGCGTCACCTCGGTGTCCTCGACGGTGTCGTGCAGCAGCGAGGCCGTCAACGTCGTGGTCTCGGCGCCCAGTTGGGCCAGCAGCAGGGTCACGGCCAGCGGGTGCGTGATGTACGGCTCCCCGCTCTTGCGCATCTGGCCCCGGTGCGAGGACTCGGCGAGCAGATACGCGCGGCGCAGCGGGCCCAGGTTGGCGCGGGGATGGTGGGCGCGGTGCACCTTGGCGACGTGCTCCATCGCGTGCGGCAGCCCGCCCCGGCGCGAGGGATGCCCCAGCAGGGCCACCCGGCTGAGCTTGCGGAGATTCCTGGCCGCACTCACCTGCGCGCCCCCCGGTGTACGCGCCGGTGTCCGGTGCGCGTCGGGCCGGCCGGCCCGCTCACCCGCTCGCTCATGGGCACCTCCCGCTCATGGACACCCCCGGAAACCGGGAATGTGATGCTACAGACCCCATCACGCACCGCTGACCGGGTCTCGCACACCCTGAACCGGATCACCCGTTCGTGCGATGTTCGGCGCGGTCCCCGGCCCCGGCGTGCGGCTCGTCCCGGCCGAGCCAGTCGGGGTCGATGACACCTTCGGCGACGATCCGCGCGGGACCCGTCATCTCGATCCCGCCGTCCGGCAGTTCCGTGATGACCAGGGTGCCACCGGGCAGATCGACGGTGTACGTGACGGGCTCGCCCGTCTCCGCGGCGACGGCGCCGTCCCGGCGGGCCGCGGCGACCATCACGGCGCAGGCGCCGGTGCCGCAGGACCGGGTCTCGCCCGAGCCGCGCTCGTGCACCCGCAGCGCGACGTGGCGCGGGCCGCGGTCGACGACGAACTCGACGTTCGTCCCGTCCGGGTAGGCGGACGCCGGCTCGACGACGGGCGGCTCGTACAGGCTGCCCGCCTCGTCGAGCCCGGAGACGAAGGCCACCGCGTGCGGGTTGCCCATGTTCACGTGCAGCGCGGGCCAGTTCCGCTCGCCCACGCGCACCGTGACGTCACCGCCGGGCAGCCGCGCGGCGCCCATGGCCACCGTGATGTCGCCGGTCTCCTCGTCCAGGCGCACCCGGCGCACGCCGGCGCGGGTGGCCACCGGGATGTCACCGGGCTTGGCCAGCCCGGCGCGCACCAGGTAGTGGGCGAAGACGCGGACGCCGTTGCCGCACATCTCGGCGACGGAGCCGTCGCCGTTGCGGTAGTCCATGAACCACTCGGCCTCGTCCGCCATCGCGCGGGCCCCGGGCTCCGCGGCGGTCCGCACGACGCGCAGCAGGCCGTCGCCGCCGATGCCCGCACGCCGGTCGCACAGGCGCGCGACGGTCGCGGCGGACAGGGTGAGGTCACCGTCCGCGTCGGGGATGATCACGAAGTCGTTCTCGGTGCCGTGGCCCTTGAGGAACGGCACGGGCTGCGCAGTGGTCACGTTTTCCATCGTAAGGGGGCGTGTCACGGCCTACCTCAGCCGGGCGACGCGCCAGATCGCCAGGGCCACCAGCGTGCCCACGACCAGCGCGTACAGCGCGGCCACCCGCCAGTCGGCCCGGTCGCCCGAGCCCCGCGCGGGCAGCCCGGGCCAGGTGTGGCCGACCCTGCGGGCCGCCATCACGCCCCAGCCGGCGGCGCAGCCGCAGATCAGCAGGCCGAGCATGGAGGCCACCGCGCCGGAGCCGCCGCTCGGCTCGAAGGCCAGCGGGAAGGCGAACATCAGCGAACCGAGCGCGGCCAGGATCACGATGGGCGCGAGCTGCCACAGCCGGAGCTTCCGCTGCGGGCGCAGCTCCTGCGGCTCCTCGGGGGTCTCCTCGACGGTGCCGTCGCCCTCGTCGTCGTGGTGCCCGCCGGCCCGCGCGGAAGCGCTCCCGCCGACGCCTCGGACCGGGGCTTCGCCGGGGACGCCGTGCGCACCGCGCACCCGCGGTCCGTCGCGTACGTCGTCCACGGTGGTCTCTTCGTTGTCACGAGGGCCGGCCTCCATCGCCACCCGCCCTCCCCAATCCGGCTTCACGGCTCGACGATGGTCGATGATGGCACGCCCCGGAGGGCCCCACCGGCCCCCGAAGCGTCCCGATGCCATGACGTGATCAGGCTGTGACCGCTTCTTCGAGCAACGCCAGCGCCCTGCCGGTGAGTTCCCCCCGGTCGGCGGCCGCGCCGCTGAGCCAGTGCACCCGCGGATCGCGGCGGAACCAGGAATCCTGACGGCGCGCGAAGCGCTTGGTGGCGCGTACGGTCTCGGCGCGCGCCTCCTGGTCGGTGCACTCGCCCGCGAGCTGTGCGAGCACCTGCTGGTAGCCGAGCGCCCGCGAGGCCGTCAGCCCGTCCCGCAGGCCCGCCGCCTCCAGCGCGCGCACCTCCTCGACGAGCCCGCCGTCCCACATACGGTCCACCCGCAGCGCGATCCGCTCGTCCAGCTCGGGGCGGGCCACGTCCACCCCGAGCTGCACCGTGTCGTAGACGGCCTCGTGCCCCGGCAGGTTCGCCGTGAACGGGCGGCCGGTGATCTCGATGACCTCCAGGGCGCGCACGATCCGGCGCCCGTTGCTCGGCAGGATGGCGTGCGCGGCGCCCGGGTCGGCCTCGGCCAGCCGCTGGTGCAGCACCCCGGAGCCCCGCTCCGCCAGCTCGGCCTCCAGCCGGGCCCGGACGGCGGGGTCGGTGCCGGGGAACTCCATCGCGTCGATCGCCCCCCGCACGTACAGCCCCGAGCCGCCCACCAGGACGGGGGTGCGGCCCGCGGCGCGGAGCCGGTCGATCTCGGCCCTGGCCAGCCGCTGGTACTCGGCGACGCTCGCCGCCTCGGTGACCTCCCAGACGTCCAGCAGGTGGTGCGGGACGCCCTGCCGCTCCTCGTGGGTCAGCTTCGCGGTGCCGATGTCCATGCCCTTGTAGAGCTGCATCGAGTCCGCGTTGACGACCTCACCCCCCAGATGTCGCGCCAGCGCGACTCCCAGATCGGACTTGCCCGCGGCCGTGGGGCCGACGACGGCGACGACGGGCGGGAGGCTGGAGGGGGGAGACGATGCGGCGTTCACCCGGTAAGTCTCGCAAACACCGTCCTCGCCCTTCGAACGAGCGACGTGACAGGCGGCGCACGGGCGTCGTTGCCCGGGCGGGATTCCGACAGCCGGCCGACCGGACCGGCGGAACCGGACTGCACCCTGGCGCTCCGGCGAGGGCGGAGTCCCGCCCGCACGATTCAGGTCTGGAGACCAGCACATGGGTGTGTTCGCACGACTTCTCGGCCGCTCCTCGGACAGGACGCCGAAGCCCGGAAGCGGCGCGGCGGCGGAGACCGCCGACGGCGCGGTCGAGGCGCACGGGGACAAGACCGGAGGGGACGCCACCGGCAGCGACGCGGAGCCCGCCTCCGGCACCGCCGCTTCCGCCCCGCCGGACGGGACGGAAGCGGAACCCGCCGCCGGGACGTCCGAAAGCGCCGGTACGGCCACGATCCCCGCACCGTCCGACGGTACGGAGAAGGCGGGAGCCACTGCCGAGGCGGACGGCGGGGACGATAATGTCGTCAGCCCCGACGGCGTCGGTATTCCGAAGCAACAGTCCGCCGACGAGGCAGCCGACAGCGGGACGGGTGACAGTTCACGCACGTAGTCGTCGCCGACGTACTGGGAGGAAGGTGGCCACCATGAGCTTCATGGACAAGGTCAAGGGCATGCTGGGGCAGCACGGGGACAAGGTCACGAAGGGAATCGACAAGGCCGCGCAGGTGGCCGACTCGAAGACCAAGGGCAAGTACAGCAACCAGATCCGCTCCGGCACCCAGAAGGCCAAGGACGCCACCGAGCGTCTCGGCCGCGAAGGCGGTCAGGGCGGCTCCGGCAACGGCGGCGGCAAGGGCCCCGGCGGCGCCTGACCCCCACGGCCACCGCGGCGGCCGAAGCCGCGGACGGCGTCAAACGCGTGCGGGCGTACGCTCCCTCCCGGGGCGTACGCCCGCAGCCGTTCACCGGCCGTCGCATCCGCGAACCCCGAAGCGGGGTGCCGCGAAGGTCAGGTCCAGCTGGCGACGAGGTAACCGACGCCGTACGGGGCGTCCTCGTACAGCAGCCGCCCGTCCAGGCCCGCGCCCTCGGCGGCGCCCGCGAGCACGTGCCAGCTGGAGCGGCCCGAGACGTTCAGCTCGTAGGCCAGTTCCTCGTCGAGGGCGAGCAGCGCACCCGTGTCGGCGCTGCCCAGGGCGCGGCCCGCCTCCGTGTCGAAGGCGATCGCGCGGTCGTCGAAGTAGCCCGGGGCCTTCAGGGTGCGGCAGTTGCTGCCGTCGCCCATCACGAGCAGCGCCAACCGGTCGGTGTCGCGGGCCAGTTGGGCGCCCGCGGCGGTGCAGCGCTCGCGCGAGAGCGGTTCGCCGACGCCGAGTCCCTCGACGGGGGCGGCGCGCCACTTGGTGCGCTCCAGCAGCCAGGCGCCGACCGCCAGCGAGGGCGGCAGCTCCCGCTGGGCCGGTTCGCCCGAGCCGAGCGTGACGTCCAGACCGACGCCGAAACCGCGGAACGAACCGCGGGCGCCCTCCGGGTGGGTGCCACGTCCGGCCTGGTCCGCCGGACCGACCACGACGAGCCGGTCGGGACGGGCCGCGGCGAGCACACCGAGCGCGTCGTAGCAGGCTTCACGGGCGTCGTTCATCTCGGAGGCGGCCCCGCCGGCCACCTCGGGTACGAGCAGGGGCGGACAGGGGCACACGGCAGCGGCGACAAGCATGCCGCGCAGCTTAAGCGGACCGGGCCGCGCATCCCATACCGGGCACGTGCGTAACCGGGGGAATCAGCCGACTTCCAGGTTGACGCCGCGGCACGGCGAACGCCCGGCGCTCCCGCACCGGGCGTCCACCTCGAGATGACGGAGAGTCAGCAGGCGCTGCAGCCGCCGGTGTCCGCGGGCAGCGGCGCGGGGGCACCGACCGTGGGCAGGCCCAGCATGACGCCCTGGGGCGTCTCCTCCTGCGGCTGCGCGTTGCGCATCTCCCAGGCGTCGCCCGCGCGGGTGCGGCGCACCGGGCCCGGGGTGCCCTCGGCCAGCAGGTGGTGCGGCGCCGCGTAGGTGACCTCGACGGACACCATGTCGCCGGGGCGGACCGGCTCCTCGGGGCGCGTGAAGTGCACCAGCCGGTTGTCGGGGGCGCGGCCGGACAGCCGCCGGGTGCTGTCGTCCTTGCGGCCCTCGCCCTCGGCGACCAGGACCTCCACCGTGCGGCCGACCTGCTTCTTGTTCTCCTCCCAGGAGATCTCCTCCTGGAGGGCGACCAGCCGCTCGTAGCGCTCCTGCACGACCTGCTTCGGGATCTGGCCGTCCATCTCGGCGGCCGGGGTCCCGGGGCGCTTGCTGTACTGGAAGGTGAATGCCTGCGCGAACCTGGCCTCCCGCACGACGTGCAGGGTCTCCTGGAAGTCCTCCTCCGTCTCGCCGGGGAAGCCCACGATGATGTCCGTGGAGACCGCCGCGTCCGGCATGGCGGCGCGCACCTTCTCGATGATCGAGAGGAAGCGCTCCTGCCGGTACGAGCGGCGCATCGACTTCAGCACCCGCGACGAGCCGGACTGGAGCGGCATGTGCAGCTGCGGCATGACGTTCGGCGTCTCCGCCATGGCGGCGATCACGTCGTCGGTGAAGTCGCGCGGGTGCGGCGAGGTGAAGCGGACGCGCTCCAGGCCCTCGATCTTCCCGCAGGCGCGCAGCAGCTTGCTGAACGCCTCCCGGTCACCGATGTCGGAACCGTAGGCGTTGACGTTCTGGCCGAGGAGGGTGACCTCGGTGACGCCCTCGGCGACGAGCGCCTCGACCTCGGCGAGGATGTCGCCGGGCCGGCGGTCCTTCTCCTTGCCGCGCAGCTGCGGAACGATGCAGAAGGTGCACGTGTTGTTGCAGCCGACGGAGATGGAGACCCAGGCCGCGTACGCGCTCTCGCGCCGCGTCGGCAGCGTCGAGGGGAACGCCTCCAGGGACTCGGCGATCTCGACCTGCGCCTCCTCCTGGACGCGCGCACGCTCCAGCAGCACCGGCAGCTTGCCGACGTTGTGCGTGCCGAAGACCACGTCCACCCAGGGCGCCTTGCGCACGATGGTGTCGCGGTCCTTCTGCGCCAGGCAGCCGCCGACGGCGATCTGCATACCGGGCCGGGACGCCTTCTTGGGGGCGAGCTGTCCGAGATTCCCGTACAGCCTGTTGTCGGCGTTCTCCCGCACCGCGCAGGTGTTGAAGACGACGACGTCCGCCGCGTCGGCATCCTTGGGGGCCCGTACGTACCCGGCGTCCTCCAGCAGGCCCGCCATCCGCTCGCTGTCGTGGACATTCATCTGACAGCCGAACGTCCGCAGCTCATATGTCTTCACAGTCATCTCGGTCGACCAGGGTACGCGGTCCCCGCCGTCCCCCGCCCCTCCCCTCGGAAGCCGCAGGCTGGCAGTATCCCCGCATGCCGAAGCTCCCTCTCCCCCGCCGCACGGTGCGGCGGCGTGCGCTGCGGGCCGCCGGGGCCGCGGCCGCCGCGACCGGGCTGCTGCTGTGGTGGACACTGCCCGGCGGCCCGCCGGAGCCGAAGGGGCGGGTCACCCTGGCGACCGGCGTCCCGACCGGGGTGTACGCGCGGTACGGGACGCTGCTGAAGGAACGGCTGGAGCGCGACCTCCCCGAGGTCGACCTGCGGCTCCAGGAGAGCCAGGGCTCGGTGCAGAACGTGCACCGCGTCGCGAAGGGAAAGGCGGACTTCACCGTCGCCGCCGCCGACGCCGTCGCCCTGTACCGCGAGGAGGCCGGGCCCGGCGCCGGGGGGCTGCGGGCCTGCGCGCGGCTGTACGACGACTACATCCAGCTGATCGTGCCCGCCGGGTCCGACGTCCGCAGCGCGAAGGATCTGCGCGGGCTGCGGGTCGGGGTGGGGCAGGAGCGGTCCGGGGTGAACCTGATAGCGGGGCGGCTGCTGAAGGCGGCCGGACTCGACATCGACAAGGACGTCGAGGCCGTGCCCGAGGGCATCGACCGCATGCCGGGACTGCTGGAGGACGGCGAACTGGACGCGTTCTTCTGGTCGGGCGGGCTGCCCACCGGCGCCGTGGGACGGCTCGCCGCGCGCTCCCCCGTCCGTCTCGTCCAGCTCGGCGACCTGCTGCCCGCGCTGCACGCCAAGCAGGAGGAGACGCGCTACTACCGCTCCGCCGTCATGCCGCCGGACGCCTATCCCGACGCGCAGCAGGGCGAGCCGGTCAAGACGCTCGCCGTGGCCAACCTGCTGGTCACCTCCGACCGGACGGGCGCGGCGCTGACCGAGGGCATCACCCGCTCCGTCATCGACAGCCGCAACCACATCGGCCGCCAGGTCCACGCGGCGCAGAAGGTCGACCTGCGCACGGCCATCTACACGGACCCGCTGGACCTGCACGAGGGCGCGGCCCGCTACTACCGCTCCGTCAAGCCGTAGCGTGCGCCCCCGCGCTCCCGGCCGTGCCGCCGCGCGGGTCTCGGGGGCGCCGTGCCGGGGAAGACCCTGTCACCGGGTCCGTCGTGGTCACCGTCTCCGCGCGCCGGGTCCGCCGCCGTGAGTGCCGTCCGCCCCACAGAACGGAGCCGTCCGTCATGCACGATGACCGCAGCGTTGTCGAGGACCGTCTGCGCCGGGTGCTGGAGGAGCGCCTCCGTCCCGCCGTGCACAGCGACCCGGTGCCGCTCACCGTCGAACGGTGGGACGCCGGGGGCGAACCCCCGCCCGCCGCCGACGCGATCGCCGCCCCGTACGGGCCCGCCGCCGTCGGGGACGCCTGGGGGCCCGCCTGGGGCACCACCTGGTTCCGGGTCTCCGGGCGGGTGCCGCCGGAGTGGGGCGGCCGCGCCGTGGAGGCGCTGCTGGACCTCGGCTTCGAGCGGAACATGCCGGGCTTCCAGTGCGAGGGCCTCGTCCACCTCCCGGACGGCACCGCCGTGAAGGGGCTGCACCCGCGCAACGACTGGACGCGGGTGACGGACCGGGCGCGGGGCGGCGAGGAGGTGCTGCTGTACGTCGAGGCGGCCTCCAACCCGATCCTCAACACCCCGCAGACGCCCACCCGTCAGGGCGATCCGCTCACCGCGCACGACCGGCCGCTGTACCGGCTGCGCCGGATGGACCTCGCGCTGTTCGAGGCGGAGGTGTGGGAGCTCGTGCAGGACCTGGAGGTGACCGGCTCCCTGATGCGCGCGCTCCCGCTGGAGGACGCGCGCCGCTGGGAGCTGCTGCGCGCCGTCGAACGCGCGCTGGACGCCGTGGACCTGGCCGACGTGGCGGGCAGCGCCGCGCGGGCGCGGGGCGCGCTCGGCGAGGTGCTGGCCGCGCCCGCGCGCCCCTCGGCGCACCGGGTGAGCGCCGTCGGGCACGCGCACATCGACTCGGCGTGGCTGTGGCCGCTGCGCGAGACGGTGCGGAAGGTGGCGCGTACGGCGTCCAACGTGGTGGCGCTGATGGACCGCGATCCGGACTGTGTGTTCGCCATGTCGCAGGCGCAGCAGTTCGCCTGGCTGAAGGAGCACCGGCCCGAGGTGTACGCGCGGGTGAAGGAGAAGGTCGCGGAGGGCCGGTTCGTGCCGGTGGGCGGCATGTGGGTGGAGTCGGACACCAACATGGTCGGCGGGGAGGCCATGGTGCGGCAGTTCGTGCACGGAAAGCGGTTCTTCCTCGACGAGTTCGGCATCGAGACCCGCGAGGTGTGGCTGCCCGACTCGTTCGGTTACACGGCCGCCATGCCGCAGATCGTGCGGCTGGCGGGGGCCGACTGGTTCCTCACCCAGAAGATCTCCTGGAGCGGGACGAACGCCTTCCCGCACCACACCTTCTGGTGGGAGGGCATCGACGGGACCCGCGTCTTCACCCACTTCCCGCCGGTGGACACCTACAACTCCGACCTGGGCGGACGCGAACTCGCCCACGCGGCACGGAACTTCCGGGAGAAGGGCGCCGCCTCGCACTCCCTGGCGCCCTTCGGCTTCGGCGACGGCGGCGGGGGCCCGACCCGCGAGATGCTCGCGCGGGCGGCCAGGACCCGCGATCTGGAGGGCTCCCCGCGCGTGACGGTGGAGGCGCCGGAGCACTTCTTCCGCAAGGCGCACGAGGAGTACGGGCAGCGGGCGCCCGTATGGGCCGGCGAGCTCTACCTGGAGCTGCACCGGGGCACCTACACGTCCCAGGCGAAGACGAAGCAGGGCAACCGGCACAGCGAATCCCTGCTGCGGGAGGCCGAGTTGTGGGCCGCCACCGCCGCCGTGCGGAACGGCTTCCCGTACCCGTACGAGCAGTTGGACCGGCTGTGGAAGACGGTGCTGCTGCACCAGTTCCACGACATCCTGCCCGGCTCCTCCATCGCCTGGGTCCACCGCGAGGCCCGCGAGACCTACGCGCGCGTCACCGCCGAACTGCGGGAGATCGTCGACGCGGCACAGCAGGCCCTCGCCGGAGAGGGGCAGGTGCCGCTGGAGTTCAACAGCGCACCGCACCACCGGGACGGCATCCCGGCCGGCGGCGCGGACGCCGTCCCGGACGGGGCACGAGGGGACGTCGCCGCGGAGCCGCACGACGGCGGCTACGTGCTGGACAACGGGCTGCTGCGGGTCACCGTCGACGCACGCGGACTCGTCGTCTCCGCCTACGACCTGCGCGCCGGACGCGAAGCCCTCGCCCCCGGCCGGGCCGCCAACCTGCTCCAGATCCACCCGGACCTGCCCAACCACTGGGACGCCTGGGACGTCGACGCCTTCTACCGCAACACCGTCACCGACCTCACCCAGGCCGAGGAACTCACCCTCGACACCGGCACCCCCGGCACCGCCACCGTCCGCGTCGTCCGCGGCTTCGGCGACTCCCGAGCAGTGGAGCGGCTGAGCCTCACCGCCGGTTCCGCGCGGCTCGACATCGACACCGAGATCGACTGGCACGAGCAGGAAACCTTCCTCAAGGCCGCCTTCCCGCTGGACGTGAAGGCCGAACGGTCCGCCGCCGAGACCCAGTTCGGCCACGTCTTCCGGCCCACCCACACCAACACCACCTGGGAAGCGGCCAAGTTCGAGATCTGCGCACACCGCTGGCTGCACGTCGGGGAACCGGGATGGGGCGTCGCCCTCGTCAACGACTCCACCTACGGGCACGACGTCACCCGCACCATCCGCGAGGACGGCGGACAGACCACCACCGTGCGCCTCTCCCTGCTGCGCGCGCCCCGCTACCCGGACCCCGAGACCGACCAGGGCACCCACCGGCTGCGCTACGCCCTCGCCCCCGGTGCCGGCATCGGCGACGCCGTGCGCGAGGGCCACCGCATCAACCTGCCCGCCCGCGGGCGCAGCGGCGCCGGGCCCGTCGCACCCCTGCTGACCTGCGACAACGACGCCGTCGTCGTAGAGGCTGTGAAGCTCGCCGAGGACCGCAGCGGCGACGTCGTCGCCCGGCTGTACGAGGCGAGCGGCGGGCGGGCGCACGCCGTACTGTCCCCCGGCTTCGCCGCCGCCTCGGTGACCGAGACCGACCTGCTGGAACGCCCGATGGACGGCACCGCCGGCGGCCCCGGACCGCGCCACCGGCTGCCCGCCACGGGCCCGGTCGGGGCCGTGCCCCTCACCCTGCGCCCCTTCGAGATCCTCACCCTGCGCTTCGCGCGGCCGTGAGGCACCGGACCGTCAGACCGTGAGCCGTTTCTCCGGCGCGAAATGCCGGACCGCACGGTCCAGAGCCGCGACCTCCTCGCCGGGGCCCGCGAGTTCGACCACGTACCGCCGGCCGTGCAGGCCCGGAGTCGCCGGCTGCGCCGTCACCACACGGCAGCCCAGCGGCGTCTCCGGGTCGTCGGAGATCCGCTCCACCGGATACACGTCGGCGAACGGCTCCCGCGCCTGCCCCGTCCGCACCACATGCGGCGGCTTCCCGCGCCCGGACGCCCCCGGCACCGCGCCGACCACCCGCACGGCGGCGATCTCCGCCCACCGCAGGCCCTGCCGCCGCCTGCTCCCCCGCTGCAGCCACACCCCCTCGTCGTCCACGGCCAGCCGCGGCGCCGCCAACTCCCGCACCAGCGGCGCCCGGAGGGCCGCCACCGCCGCCACCGCGTACACCCCGACGACGGCCACCGCCGCGCCCGCGCCACCACCGGCCAGCGCCGCCGCCGGCACGGCCAGCAGCACACCGGCCGCCAGCGCGGCCAGCGGCAGACCGAGCAGCAGCTCCCCTCTCGTCGGCCGTCTCCGGCGCCGCGCAGGCCGGACGGCGGCCGTCACCACCGCGGGTTCCGGGCGCACGTCCTGGGGCTGGGCCTGAGGCTCCGGCTGGGCCTGGGCCTGGGGCTGGGTCAAGGGCAGAGTCCCCCTCTCCGGCGAAGTCATGCGCGGCACCCTAGTGCAGCGCGGGGCGCCCCGGCGCCGGAACCGGACTGTCCGTCAATTCCCTTACGAGTGAGGTTCGTTGCGCGGAACGGTGAGGGTGACGACCAGCCCGTTCGGCTCGTTCGCGCGGTACGCGATGCCCGAACCGCAGGCCGCCAGCAGCGCACGCGTGATGGACAGGCCCAGACCCGAACCCGAGACGTTCTGATGCCGCCCGCTGCGCCAGAACCGGTCCCCCACCCGCTCCAGCTCGTCCTCCGTCAGACCCGGACCCCCGTCGGCCGTCTCCACCGTCACCCACTCCCCCTCAGAGGTGACCGTGACCGTGACCGACTCGCCCTCAGGGGTGAACTTCACCGCGTTGTCGACCACCGCGTCCAACGCGCTCGACAACGCCACCGGATCCGTCCACCCCGTCGCCGCCGCCTGCCCGGCAGCCGACAGCGCCACCCCCTTGCACTCCGCGGCGGGACCCCACGCCGCGATGCGCTCCCGCACCAGAGCCGCGACGTCCGTCAGCCGCAGATCCGCCGCCGTGTGCTCCGCCAGCGCCAGATCGAGCAGATCGTCCAGCACCCGCGCCAGCCGCTTCCCCTCCGCCCGCACCGACGCCATCTCCGCACTGTCCTCCGGCAGTTCCAGCGCCAGCAGCTCCATCCGCAACAGCAGCGCGGACAGCGGATTGCGCAACTGGTGCGAGGCGTCCGCGACGAAAGCACGCTGCTGCTCCAGCACCTCCTCCACGTTGTCCGCCATCTCGTTGAACGAACGCGCCAGCCGCCGCAGTTCGGGCGGCCCGCCCGAGGCCGCCACCCGCGACTTCAGCCGCCCCGTCGCGATCTCGTGCGCCGCCCGGTCCAGCGTCCGCACCGGCCGCAGCACCCAGCCCGTCAGCCGCAGCGCCGCACCCACCGCCAGCAGCATCGCGAACGCCTCACCCGCGATCAGCGGAACCCACCGCTCCACGATCCGGGAACGCAACTGCCCCGTGGGCGAGTCCGTCAGCACCACCGCCACCACGTCCCCGTCCCGGATCACCGGCGAGGCCACCGCGATACGCCCCCGCTGCCACGGCCACACCTGCGGCGGATCGTGACTGCGCCGCCCCGCCAGCGCCTCGGCGAAAGCCCGCGCGCCCTCCCCGTCCCGGGGCACCGCCCAGTCCTCCGGAGCCTTGCCCATCGCGTCGCCGTCCCGGTCGAAGACACCGGCCCGGATGCCGTACAGCTCGTGATAACGGCCCAGTTCGTCCCGCAGGATCTCCACCCGCTCCCGCGTCTCGCTCGGCTCCGTGACGAACTGCGCCAGCGCCGCGAAACGCGCCGTGTCGTCGATCCGGTCGATGACGACGCGCTGCTGCTCCGCCGCCGCCTGGCTCGCCGCCAGCGGGAACCCCAACGCCAGCAGCACCCCCGCCATCAGCAGGATCAGCAGCGGAAGAAGACGACTGCGCACGACAGGCCCGGCCCGCGGCCGCTACGCGCCGGACCCGCGGCGACGGCGCGCAGGCGCCCCCGCGGCGGGCTCGACGAGCCGGTACCCCACACCCCGCACGGTCTCGATCAGCGCGGGCAGCCGCAGCTTGGAACGCAACGAGGCCACATGGACCTCCAGCGTGCGCCCCGTCCCCTCCCAACTGGTGCGCCACACCTCGCTGATGATCTGCTCCCGGCGGAACACCACACCGGGACGCTGCGCCAGCAGCGCCAGCAGGTCGAACTCCTTACGGGTCAGCGGCACGGCAGCGCCGTCCACCGCGACCCGCCGCGTCTCCAGCTCCACCGTCACCGCACCGAGCCGCAACGTGCCCACCGGGGCGGCCCCGTCACCCTGCGCCGGAACCGCCGCACCGTCCCCCGGCTCGTCGGCCGGCACCCGGCGGCTCACCGCATGGATGCGCGCCAGCAGCTCACCCGTGTCGTACGGCTTCACCACGTAGTCGTCAGCGCCGAGATTCAGCCCGTGAATCCGGGACCGCACATCGGCCCGCGCCGTCACCATGATGACCGGAGTGGTGCTCACCTTCCGGATCCGGCCGCACACCTCGAACCCGTCCCGGTCCGGCAGCCCCAGATCCAGCAGCACCACACCGAACGGCGGGCCGTCCCCGCCCGGCAGCAGATGCCGCAGCGCGTCCTCGCCGGTGCGCGCGTGCACCACGTCGAAACCGTGCCGGGACAGGACGGCGGAGAGCGCCCCGGCGACGCGGTCGTCGTCCTCGACGAGCAACAGCCTCATCGGACCCTCTCCTCCCTCTGCTCCTGTACGTACCCGCGCCCACGCGCCCTTCCGACACCCGCCGTTCACCGGCACTGCATCCACGCGCATCCGCACAGGGGAGTCAAGACCCCCTCCGCCCGCGAAAGGGTTCGTTACGCAGCCGGTACGCCCCCGTCACGCATACGGTCACGACAGGGAACAGCGCGTGCCCCACCGGTCACCCGAGGACAACAACCGCCCCGCCGGACACCCGCCGAACCGCCATCTGCGCCGTCTTGACCCGGTGTGGCCGTTCGCGGCCGGATCGTTATGCTCAATTTCAGCTCAGATGTAATGACGCTGGTAGCAGCCGCTCACTAAGGTCCTCGCAACCGACGAGGACGGAGCTACACGCCGATGAGCGAAGTATCGGTGACCAAGAACCCCGGCGGTCCCGAGCCGTCGACGGACGATCTGGTCGTACTGGACAACGTCAACAAGCACTTCGGTGCGCTGCATGTCCTCCAGGACATCGACCTGACCATCAAGCGCGGTGAGGTCGTCGTCGTCATCGGCCCCTCCGGGTCCGGCAAGTCCACGCTGTGCCGCACCATCAACCGCCTGGAGACGGTCGACTCCGGCAGCATCACCATCGACGGCAAGCCGCTGCCCCAGGAGGGCAAGCAGCTCGCCCGGCTGCGCGCCGACGTCGGCATGGTCTTCCAGTCGTTCAACCTCTTCGCGCACAAGACCGTGCTCGAAAACGTGACACTGGGCCAGACCAAGGTCCGCAGGACGGACAAGCAGGCGGCCGAGACCAAGGCACGCGCCCTGCTCGACCGGGTCGGCGTCGGCACCCAGGCCGACAAGTACCCGGCGCAGCTCTCCGGCGGCCAGCAGCAGCGCGTCGCCATCGCCCGCGCACTGGCCATGGACCCGAAGGTGATGCTCTTCGACGAGCCCACCTCCGCGCTCGACCCCGAGATGATCAACGAGGTCCTCGAGGTCATGAAACAACTGGCCGAAGAGGGCATGACGATGGTCGTCGTCACCCACGAGATGGGCTTCGCCCGCTCCGCCGCGAACCGCGTCGTCTTCATGGCCGACGGACGCGTCGTCGAACAGGCCACGCCCGAGGAGTTCTTCAACAACCCGCGCAGCGACCGGGCGAAGGACTTCCTCGCGAAAATCCTGCAGCACTGACGGCTGCCCCGCGCGGCCCCAGGCCGCGCCCGGACAGCCCCACCCGGCCGAAGCGCCCACGCGACGGGCGGCGCCGAAGACTCACGAGCAAGGGATGTGCACTATGAAGCTCCGCAAGACCACCGCGAGCGCGGCCGTGGTTCTCGCCGTCGCCCTCTCCGCCACCGCCTGCGGCGGCAAGTCCGGCACCGCGGGCGACAAGCCCGGCGGCGAGACCGACAAGTCCAAGCTCCCCACGTACGACGTGGCCAAGGACGTGAAGATCGACTCGCCCGTCATCGCCAAGGCCAAGAAGCGCGGCAAGCTGATCATCGGCGCCAAGGCCGACCAGCCCTACCTCGGCTTCCAGGACCAGTCGACCAAGGAGTACTCCGGGTTCGACATCGAGATCGCCAAGATGGTCGCCGCCGACCTCGGCTTCTCCGCGAAGCAGGTCAAGTTCGAGACCGTCGACTCCGGCGCCCGCGAGACCGCCGTCGCCAAGGGCGACGTCGACCTCATGATCGGCACCTACACGATCAACGACGAGCGGAAGAAGCAGGTCGACTTCGCCGGGCCGTACTACCACGCCGGTGCCGCCCTCCTCGTCCGCGAGGACGAGAAGAAGATCAAGGGCCCGGACACCGTACGGGGCAAGAAGGTCTGCTCCATCGTCGGCTCCACCCCGCTGCAGAACATCAAGAA
The DNA here is from genome assembly GCF_012726235.1 of Streptomyces sp. HNM0574. GTDB lineage: Bacteria > Actinomycetota > Actinomycetes > Streptomycetales > Streptomycetaceae > Streptomyces. The sequence continues at coordinate 39,974 of NZ_JAASAH010000001.1, read as the reverse complement.
GCCCAAGTACGGCGCCAAGGTCACCGAACTCGCCAAGTACTCGGACTGCGTCAAGCAGCTCCTCGACGAACAGGTCGACGCCGTCACCACCGACGACGCCATCCTCAAGGGCTACGCCGCCGACAACCCCAAGAAGCTGAAGGTCCTCACCGAGACCTTCAGCGACGAGCCCTACGGCATCGGCCTCAAGAAGGGCGACAAGGCACTCCGCGAGGCCGTCACCGACGCCCTGGAGAACCACCAGGACAACCAGGACTACCGCAAGGCGTACGAGGCGACGCTCGGCAAGTCCGGCTCCGACTACCAGACCCCGCCGAAGCTGGAGCGCTGACCGGCCCGGGCCCCGCCCGCAGACCGACCTCCCCGCCCGGGCGCGGACACACGCGCCCGGGCGGGCAACACCCCGCTGCCCGTACGGGGGCGTCCACCCGTGCCGCGGAAACCCCTGCGGTGGCGCCCTCCCGCCCCCGCGGAGACGAGACTCCTGATGAACGTACTGCTCGACAACCTGGCGCTGTTCCGCGAAGGATTCATAGGCACCGTGTCACTGACCGCCGTCAGTGCCGTGGTGGCCCTGGTACTCGGTGTGGTCATCGCCGGGTTCCGGGTCTCGCCTGTCCCCCCGCTGCGCCTCTTCGGCACGCTCTGGGTGACGCTGCTGCGCAACACCCCGCTCACGCTGCTCTTCCTCGTGGCGTTCTTCATCGTGCCCAAAATCCTTTTCCCCGGCATCAATTCCTTCCTGCTGGGCGTCGCCGCCTGCGGCTTCTACACCTCCGCCTTCGTCGCCGAAGCCGTCCGCTCCGGCATCAGCACCGTGCCCCTCGGCCAGGCCGAAGCGGCCCGCAGCATCGGCATGACCTTCCTCCAGTCGATGCGCATCGTCGTCCTGCCCCAGGCGACCAGGACCGTCGTCGCCCCGCTGAGCAGCATCATGATCGCGCTGACCAAGAACACCGCCATCGCCGGCGCCTTCAACAACGTCGAACTGTTCAACGTGTCCAAGATCCTCAGCAACGACGGCTACGCGATCGGCCTGATCTTCGTCTGGATCACGCTGGCCTACCTCGTCATCACCTACTCGATCAGCGGCCTCTTCCGGCTGCTGGAGCGCCGTCTGGAGGTCGCCCGATGAGCGCGAGCGTTCTCTACGACGCACCGGGCCCCCGCGCCAAGGCCCGCAACATCGTCTTCTCGATCCTCGGCACCGCCGCCGTCCTCGGTCTCCTCGCCGTGATCGTCATGCGGCTCGCCGCCGAGGGCGAGTTCAACGGCGCACTGTGGGACATCTTCAACTACGCCGGCATCCGCGAGAACATCCGCGACGGACTCCTCGCCACCCTCAAGGTGTTCGCCCTCGCCGGAGTGCTCTCCCTCGTCTTCGCCGTCGTCCTCTGCGTCGGACGGCTCTCCGAGCACAAGGCCGTCAGCTGGCTGTGCACCGGGTTCATCGACCTCTTCCGGTCCATCCCGCTGCTCATCACCATCTTCGCCCTGTGGGTCGGCGTCCTCGGCCAGATGACCCCCATGTGGGCCCTCGTCATCGGACTCGCCGTCTACAACGGCTGCGTCCAGGCCGAGGTCCTCCGCGCCGGTATCCAAGCCGTACCCGTCGGACAGCGCGAGGCCGCCTACGCGATCGGACTCACCAAGACCCAGGTCATGGTCACCGTCCTGATCCCACAGGCCGTCCGCTCCATGCTGCCGTCGATCATCAGCCAGCTCGTGGTGACCCTCAAGGACACCTCGCTCGGCTTCATGATCCTCTACCCCGAACTCCTGCAGACCGCACGGCTGATCTCGTCCAACACCATGGTCGAGGGCACCTACCCGTACGTGCAGACCACCATCGTCATCGGCGCCATCTACATCGCGCTCTGCCTCGCACTGTCCTCCCTCGCCACCTGGATCGAGAAGCGCGGACGGCGCGCCAAGACCGGCATCACCGCCGCACCGGCCACCGCGGACGCCACCGAGAAGTAACCCCCGGGCCCCCGGCAGCAGGTGAGAGGGGGTGGCGGCCGATCCGGGCCGCCACCCCCTCACTTGACGCCCGAACAGGCAATGGGTTGCATACCACCTGTGATCACGCACCGGGCCCCTTCCCCCTGTCCACCCCTCGCAACTCCCCTGCCCCACAAGGACCGTGAGGCCCGCCGGCCCGCCACGGACAGCGAGAGCGGACACCCGTGGACCCGGTGATCATCGTCGGCGCCGGCCCCGTCGGCCTCGCCCTCTCCCTCTCCCTCGCCCGGTACGAGGTCCCCACCCTCGTCCTCGACGCCACCGACGGCGAAACCACCCCACGCGCCGCCCGCACCTGCGTCCTCCGCGCCGACACCGCCGCCGCCCTCCCACCCCTGCCCGGGACACGCTGGACGGGCTGGCGCGCCCAGCGCCGCAACCAGACCGTGCGGCACATCGCACTCGACACGGACACCTCCCCCGTCCACGTCGAACAGCACGTCCTGGAACGCACGTTGCGCACCGCCGTCGACGAGGAGCCCCTCGCGGAAATCGTCACCGGCAGCCACGTCGACCTCGTCGAACAGGACGCCCACGGCGTCACGGCCCACACCCGCGGCCACCTCGCCGACGCCACCGCCGGACCCTCCGGCGCCCGCAAGGGCGGCGCCTGGCGACGCGGCAGCTACCTCGTGGGCTGCGACGGCGCACGCTCCACCGTCCGCAAACTCCTCGGCGTCCGCTTCACCGGACGCACCGCCGTCGAACGGCACGCCGTCGCCGCCCTCCGCACCCAACTCCCCTGGCCCGGACAGGCGTTGCTGCACCGCGACCTCGGCGACGAGACCGGCGAGGTCACCGCCCGCCCCCTGCCCGACGGCGTCTGGCGCCTCGACTGGCTGCTGCCGCCCCGCGGCGACCTCGTCACCCCCGACCAGCTCCTCGACCGCATCCGCACCACCCTCACCGACTGGCACGAGACGTACGGAGGGCAGGGGGCGTACGAACTCAGGCCGGGCGACCCCGGCTCCGACATACTCGGCCGGCCCGAAGGCCCGGACGGCACCCGACGCCCCGGCCGCCACGGGCGGGGCCTCGGCGAACTCGAAGGCTTCGAGCGGCCCGGCGGGCTCCTGAAGTCAGGAACCCCGGGCGGAGTCGGAGGGCCGGGGACACCCGCGGCGATCACCGGGCCGGAACCCGCCACCGAACCGGAACCCGAAGCCGCGGGAACGGTACGCGGATTCGGCCGGTTCCAGCCCCGCGGACGGGGACGCCGCCCCGACAACGCCACCCCCCACCCGCCGTACGAACTCCTCGACACCGGAGTCCACACCTGCCACCAACGCCTCGCGCAGCGCTGGCGCGTGGGCCGCGCCTTCCTCGCCGGCGACGCCGCGCACCTCCTCGGCGCACTGGGCGTCCAGTCCGTCGACGAAGGCCTCCGCGACGTCCGCAACCTCTCCTGGAAACTCGCCCTCGCCTGGCACTCCGGCGCCGGAAACCGCAACCGCCCGCACGTCATCGGCGAAGGCGGACCCACCGGCCAGGACCCCACCGAAGCGCTGCTCGACAGCTACACCGCGGAACGGCGCGGCGCCGTCGTCGCCCGCCTCCGCGCCGTCGACCAGGCCCTCCCCGTCGTACGCCGCAACGGCGGCGGCCTGCGCGCCCTCCTGCCCAGCGGCGGAGCCCGGGCCCGACTCGGGCTCCTCACCGACACCCACCTCGGCCTCGGCGCCCTCGGCGCCCCCGCCGACTACCCGCGCTCGCCGCTCCTGCCGCCACGCGGCACCGTGGAATCCGTCCCCGTCGACACCGAACCCGGCGCGGTCGTCCACGACGTACCCGTCACCACCCTGCACGGCGAACAGTGCTCGCTGCACCAGCGGTTCCACGGCACCGGCGGGGAACTCCTGGTCGTCCTCGTCGCCCCCGGCACCGGCGTCTGGGACAGCCGCCACTGGCTCTCCGCCGGGATGATGCCCCAACTCGCCGCCACCGTGGACGGGTTGCCGCTCCGCGCCGAACTCCTCGTCGCCGAGAGCTACCCCGGGGCCGCCGCCCACACCCTCCTGGTCATCCGCGCCGACGGCCACCTCGTCGCCGCCCTCCCCGGCGTACGCACCGACGAACTCCGCGCCTGCGCCGAAGTCGCCCGAGGCGCGGGGCACACGCCGGTGGGGGGTGGGGGCGGGCGGGGGTGACGTCCGGGGGGGGATGGGTGGGGGGGCTGCTTAGCTTCGGGGGGGCCTCCCCCTCCCCCCCCCGCCCCCAAGATTCACGCCCCCGTATGTCTCCCCACGCACGTCACACCTAACGGAACAGGGCGGGCCGGAACACCCCGTCAGTCGTCCGGGAGGTAGTGGTCGAGTTCCTCCGCGTCGTCTCCTTCTTCTTCGAGGGCCTGGCGTACGACGCGCAGGGCGAGTCCTTCCGCGTAGCCCTTGCGTGCGAGCATGCCGGCGAGTCGTCGGATGCGTTTGTCCCGGTCGAGGCCGCGTGTGGAGCGGAGTTTGCGGTCGACGAGGTCGCGGGCGGTCTCGGCTTCCTGTTCGGGGTCGAGTTGGCCGACGGCTTCGTCGATGACGGCCGACTCGACGCCCTTGGTGCGCAGTTCGCGGGCGAGTGCGCGGCGGGCGAGGCCGCGACGGTGGTGTCGCGACTCGACCCAGGCGTCGGCGAATGCCGCGTCGTCGATGAGGCCCACTTCTTCGAAGCGGGACAGCACCTCCTCCGCGATGTCTTCCGGTATTTCCTGCTTGTGCAGGGCGTCTGCGAGTTGCTGCCGGGTGCGTGGGGTGCCCGTGAGCAGTCGCAGGCAGATGGCGCGGGCCCGTTCCGCCGGGTCCTGCGACTGTTCCGGTGAGTCGGACGGGCCGGGGCCGTTGCGCCGCCCCCGGTCTCCGCGACGGGAGCCGCCACGCGGGCCCCGGCCGGTGCCCGCGCTCCGGCCGGTCCCGTCGAGGGCGTACGCGGTGTCGTCGGGTGTTTCGCCGTCCCCCCGCGACAGCGAAGCGCCCGGCGCGTGCGGTGATCCCTCCCCGGCCCTCGACGGGGCGGGATCACCGCTGTCCTGGTCCTCCGGCCATGGCGTGCGCCGTGTCATGCGTCAGCTCTTGGCGGTGGAGGACTTGCTTCCCTTGGCCTTCGACGCCGGGGCCGGTACGGCCTTGGCGGTTCCGGCCGCACTGTCCGCCTCGGCGGTTTCGGTGCTTGCCTCGCCCGACGCGTCGGACTGGACGCCGATGCCGAGCTTCTCCTTGACCTTCTTCTCGATCTCGTTGGCCAGGTCGGGGTTGTCCCGCAGGAAGTTGCGGGAGTTCTCCTTGCCCTGGCCGAGCTGGTCGCCCTCGTACGTGTACCAGGCGCCGGACTTGCGGATGAATCCGTGCTCGACGCCCATGTCGATCAGGCCGCCCTCGCGGCTGATGCCCTGGCCGTAGAGGATGTCGAACTCGGCCTGCTTGAAGGGCGGGGCGACCTTGTTCTTGACGACCTTGACGCGGGTGCGGTTGCCGACCGCCTCGGTGCCGTCCTTGAGGGTCTCGATGCGGCGGATGTCGAGCCGCACCGAGGCGTAGAACTTCAGCGCGCGGCCACCGGTGGTGGTCTCGGGCGAGCCGAACATCACGCCGACCTTCTCGCGGAGCTGGTTGATGAAGATGGCGGTGGTCTTGGAGTGGCTGAGCGCGCCGGTGATCTTCCGCAGTGCCTGGCTCATGAGCCGGGCCTGCAGACCGACGTGCGAGTCACCCATCTCGCCCTCGATCTCCGCGCGGGGGACGAGCGCGGCGACGGAGTCGACGACGATCAGGTCGAGCGCACCGGAGCGGATCAGCATGTCGGTGATCTCGAGGGCCTGCTCGCCGTTGTCCGGCTGGGAGAGGATCAGGGCGTCGGTGTCGACGCCGAGCTTCTTGGCGTATTCGGGGTCCAGCGCGTGTTCGGCGTCGACGAAGGCGACGGTGCCGCCGGCCTTCTGTGCGTTGGCCACGGCGTGCAGGGTCAGGGTCGTCTTACCGGAGGATTCCGGTCCGTAGACCTCGACCACGCGGCCTCGTGGCAGACCGCCGACGCCGAGTGCCACGTCGAGTGCGGTGGACCCGGTGGGGATGACCTCGACGGGTACGTCGGGCCGTTCGCCCATGCGCATCACGGCGCCCTTGCCGAACTGCCGCTCGATCTGCGCCAGCGCTGTCTCCAGCGCTTTTTCTCGGTCGGTTTCTGCCATCGGTGCCACCCGGTTTGCTTGAGTCGATCGCTTCACGTCAAACGACGTTAGCGGCTGCCACTGACAATCGGCTCCGGCCTGGGTTCCGGCCTCGGCCGGGCCGGGTGGCCCGGCGGGGCGAGCCTGCCGGAGAACACCCATAAGAATCGATGTTCGATTTTTGAGTCAAGCCACGTCGCCGACCTGTGGACAACCGGAAAAGCCGCAGGCCATGGGCTTGTGCTGGTGCGGGAAAACGCTCGTACAGCTCAGGAGCGGCCGCGGCGTTCCTGGTCGTCGTCCCGGGCGCGCGGGTCGGTGACGTCGTAGCGCGTGACGTAGGCGCCGAGGAAGCCCTGGAGGGTGGCCGTGGCGGGGATGGCGATGAGTGCGCCGACCACGCCCATCAGGGCCGTGCCGGCGATCACCGAGCCGAAGGCGACGGCGGGGTGGATGTCGACGGTCCTGGCGGTGATCCGCGGCTGGAGCACGTAGTTCTCGAACTGCTGGTAGACGACCACGAAGACGAGGACCCACACCGCCTTCCACGGGTCGGCGGTGAAGGCGATCAGTATCGCCAGCGCCCCCGCGAGGTAGGTGCCGACGGTGGGCACGAACTGGGAGACGACGCCCACCCACACGGCCAGGGCCGGCGCGTAGGGCACGCCGAGCAGTTGCAGGAACAGGTAGTGGGCCAGGCCGGAGACGAGTGCCATCAGGGCCCGCGAGTAGATGTAGCCGCCGGTCTTGGCGACGGCGATCTCCCAGGCGCGCAGCACCTCGCCCTGCCGGACGGGCGGCAGTACGGAGCACAGGGTGCGGCGCAGGCGGGGTCCTTCGGCGGTGAAGTAGAAGGTGAACAGCGAGACGGTGAGGAGCTGGAAGACGCCGCCGAGGACGGTGGCGGAGATGCCCCACACGTTCTGCGCGTTCTCCTGGAGGTAGTTGCGTACCCAGTCGGAGTGGAGGACGTCCTGCTGGAGCTTGCCGGTGTTGAGGTTGGTGTGGAAGGTGTCGTTGATCCACACCACGAGGTCGTCGACGTAGGAGGGGAAGTCCTCGATGATCCGGGTGATCTGGTCGGCGAAGACCGAGCCGAGTGCCGTGAAGAAGCCGGCGGCGGCGAGGAGGACGGTGAGGAAGACGATCGCCGTGGCGACGCCGCGCCGCATGCGGCCGCGGGCGAGCCAGTCGACGGCCGGTTCCATGGCGAGGGCCAGGAAGAAGGCGATGACGATGTTCAGCAGCAGCCCGATGAGCTGGTGGAAGGCCCAGTCGGCGAGCTGGTAGCAGCCGATGAGGGCGAGGGCGAGGACCATGGCGCGCGGCAGCCAGGGGGGCATGCCGCGGTCGCCGCTGCGCCTGAGGTGCCGGCCGGGGCGTCCCGGTGGTGTGCCGCCGCTGCGGGGCGGTGGTGTGACGGGTGGTTCCGCTTCCTCGCGCGGGACGCGGGTGGCTCCGGTGGTGGCCGGTCCGGTGTCCGCCGGGGGTCCGTCCGGTCCGTGCGTTCCCGCCCTGCCCCCGTTGTCCGTCACGCCGGTCCGTCCCGCCCTGTTGTCCGCTCGGTCGGCACCGTGGTTGCCGCTCGGGTCGGACGCGGCTCGCCCTCTGGGCACCCGGTGCTGCTCCTGCCCGTCGTCGCGGGCGTCGTTCTCTGCCGCTCCCACCCGGGCAAGTCTGGCCCAAGGGCCGCACCCGGGGGTGTGCGACTCACCTCTTGTCGGGCGGAACGTCCATGGCGGTGCACACGGCCCGCCAGACCGTCTTGGCCTCCCAGCCCGCGTCGAGCGCCTCGTGGACGGTCCGGCCGCCGAGGCCGGACATCACGTGGTCGCGTGCGAACGAGTCGGCGTACGAGTCGCCGAAGTGGCCCGCCATCCGGTCCCAGAATTCCGTCAACCGCATGCCACCAGTATCCCGCTCTCACGAGTGCCTCGGTGCCGCAGGCGGTGACCGGGGCTTCCCCGGCGTCCTACGGTCGGGCCATGGCTCTTCCTGGTACGACGGTTCTGTCCCGCGCCGAGCGGTTCGTCTGGCTCACCGCACGGGTGCTGGAGCAGCGCCGGTTCGAGTTCCATTTTCTCGACGGCTCTCCGGACGCGGTGGAGATGGCTCTCACCGCGTACCGGAATCCGGACGGTGGTTACGGTCACGCGCTGGAGCCGGATCTGCGGGGGCCGGTGAGTCAACCGCTGCACACGGCGGCCGCGTTGCGGGTGCTGGATGTGATCGGGCGGTGCGGTGGGCGGCGGGTGGAGCAGATCTGCCGTTATCTGACGGATGTGTCCACCGCGGACGGTGCGCTGCCGGCGGTCCATCCGTCGTTGCGTGGCTATCCGGCGGCGCCGTGGATTCCGGTGGTGGACGATCCGCCGAGTGATCTGCTGGCGACGGGGCCGGTGGTGGGTGCGTTGCAGCGGAACGACGTGTGGCACGCGTGGCTGTTCCGGGCGACGGATTTCTGCTGGTCGGCGATCGAGTCCTTGGAGCGTACGCATCCGTACGAGGTGCACGCTGCGCTGGCGTTCCTGGACAGTGCGGCGGACCGGGGGCGTGCGGAGGCGGCGGCGGACCGGCTGGGGTCGTTGGTGCGGGCGCAGGGGCTGGCGGTGACGGACCCGGAGCGGGAGGCGGAGTTCGCGGTGGCGGAGGGGTATGCGCCGGGTGAGTTCCACTACGTGACGGATTTCGCGCGGACTCCGGGTTCGCTGGCTCGTCGCTGGTTCACGGAGGACGAGATGGAGCGTGGGCTGGACGCGTTGGAGGCGCGGCAGCGGGAGGACGGGGGCTGGCCGGTGAACTGGCGTGAGTGGGCGCCCGGTACGGCGTTGGAGAGCCGTCCGGGGGTGACGGTGGAGGCGCTGTTGACGCTGCGTGCGTTCGGCAGGCGGTTGTAGGCGGTCAGTGTTCGGCGGGGGTGGCGCGGAGCAGCAGGGCGGCGAGGGCGAGGGTGGCGCCGCGTGGTGCGGTGAGGTCGAGTCCGGTGAGTTCGGCTGCTCTGGCGAGGCGGTTGTCGACGGTGTTGGGGTGCACGCCGAGGTGGCGTGCGGTGCCGCGGCGTTCTCTGCGCTGTTCCAGGTGGACGCGGAGGGTTTCGAGGAGTTCGGGGCGGTCGTCCAGGGGGTCGAGGAGCTGTGCGATGGCGCTTCCGCTGGCGCCGGGGCGGGAGAGGTGGAATTCCAGGAGGACGTCTTCCAGGGTGTGCAGGCCTGGCGGGTGTCCGGCGGCGCGGGCGACGCGGAGGATTTCGCGGGCGGTGCCGGCGGCCTGTGCCACGTCGTGGGGGCGCTCGCAGGGGACGGCGGCGACGCGGAGTCCCTGGTCGCCGCCGGCGCGGCGGAGGCGTTCCAACAGGCCGTCGGGGAGGGCGGGTTGGCCTCTTCCATCGGGGCCGGGTGCCGGCTGGGGCACCACGGCGTGGCCGACGGGGTGGCCGGTGGTGCGGCCGTGTCCGGTGCGCGCGTGCAGGGCGGCGACCTCGACGCCGAAGGCGTGGTCGAGTGCGGTCTGGAGGCGTCGGAGTGCGCGTCGTTCGCCGACGGGCGGGGACGGGTGCCGGCCGGTGGCGGGTGGTGCGGGGGCGGTGCCGGTGAGGGCGAGGACGAGGCAGGGGGCTTCGGGTGCGAGGCCGAGTTCGGCGAGCTGTTCGGTGGCGGTGCCGTCGGTGGTGAGGGTGCCGTCGAGGAGTGCGCGGGTGAGGGAGCGGCGGTGTTCGCGTCGTTCGGCGTCGAGGGCGGCCTGTTCGTCGAGGTAGGTCTCGGCGACGGCGCTGACGGTCTTCTCGTGGGCGCGGAAGAGGAGTTCGGTGAGTTCGGCGAGGGCGGTCTCCTCGCCGGGGCGGGCCGCTTCGCGGAGGGCCTGCCACAGGACGTGCACTCCGCGTGAGTGCGTGCGCAGCAGCAGGTGCAGGGGGACGCCTTCCTCGGCGCGTTGTGCGGCGCGTTCGCGGAAGAGGGCGCTGCCGCCGTGGCGGTCGTCGGGGTCCCGTACGTGGCGCATGAACAGCCGCATGCCGTGGCGGGCGGTGGCGGCGATCTCCAGGTCCTTCATGTCGCCGGGTATGGAGGCGTATCCGGGGAGGGTCTCGAAGGTCTCGCGGGCCATGCGGCGGGCGAGTGCGTTGATCTGCGGTTCGCAGCGGAGTGCCAGTTCGCGGGCGCTGTCGGTGAGTTGCACGAGGCCCCCTGCAGGTCGGGTGCGGTGCTTGTGACCCGTCACAGTACGCAGCCCGGGCGGGTGTGACACCGGCGGATGTCGCGGGGCGGCGGCCCGTCCGAGACTCGGTGGCGCGGCGCCGCAGGTCACCGCGGTTTCCGGCCGCATGGACGTCGTACCGCCCCCTGCCTCACGAGGAGCCCTGTCATGACCGCTGACCGGAACGGGCACAGCGCCCGTCGGAATTCTTCCGGATACGAGGACTACACCGAGCGCGTGTGGCGGGGTGAGGAGTCGCTGACGGCGCATCTCACCGGCGCGTTCACCGGGGAGGAGCTGATCCGGATCGGTGAACGGACCGGGTTCTTCCCGGCGTTCGCCAATGTGGCGGTCTTCGACACGGGCGAGGGGCTCGTCCTGGTGGACACGGGTGACGTCCGGACGGCCCGTGCGCTGCACACGGCGGTGCGGTCGTTCTCGGGTGATCCGGTGCGGACGGTGGTGTTCACCCACGGGCATGTCGACCATGTGCTCGGGACGGGCCCGTTCGACGAGGAGGCGGAGGCGCGGGGTGTGCCGCGTCCGGAGGTGATCGGGCACTCCGCTGTGGTGGACCGGTTCCGGCGTTACGAGGAGACGGCGGGCTACAACGCGTGGATCAACCGGCGCCAGTTCGGCGTCCCGGCCCTGAACTGGCCGACTCGCTACCGCTATCCGGACCGGACGTACCGGGAGCGGCTCACGGTGCGGCAGGGTGCGCTCACTTTCGAGCTGGTGCACGCGCGGGGCGAGACGGACGACGCGACCTATGTGTGGGTGCCCGAACTGCGCACGCTGTGCACCGGGGATCTGTTCATCTGGAACACGCCGAACGCGGGCAATCCGCAGAAGGTGCAGCGCTATCCCGAGGAGTGGGCGCGTGCGCTGCGCGCGATGCAGCGGCTCGGCGCGGAGGTGCTGCTGCCCGGGCACGGCATTCCGGTCAGGGGCGCGGACCGGGTGAGCGAGGCGCTCGGGGACAGTGCCGCGCTGCTGGAGTCGCTGTGCGAGCAGACCCGGAGCCTGATGAACGAGGGGCTGCGGCTGGACGAGGTGCTCCGGCGGGTGCGGGTCCCCGACGGGCTGCTCGCGAAGCCGTATCTCCATCCCGCCTACGACGAGCCGGAGTTCGTGGTGCGGAACCTGTGGCGGCTGTGGGGCGGCTGGTACGACCAGAACCCGGCGCATCTGAAGCCGGCGCCGGAGGGGGAGCTGGCGCGGGAGTTCGCGGACGCGGCGGGTGGGGCGCGCCGGCTCGCGGAGCGGGCCTCGGTGCTGCTGCGGGGTGAGCGGCCGCGGCTGGCGTGCCATCTGGCGGAGACGGCGGCCCTGGCGGCGCCGGACGATCCGGAGGTGGCGCGGGTGCGGGCCGAGGTGTTCGCGCGGCGGGCGGCGGCGGAGACGTCGACGATGGCGCGGGGCATCTTCCACTGGGCCGCCGCCGAGTCGGCGGCGGTGGCGGAAGGCACGGACGTGGCAACGGAGTTGACGCGTACGGCGGCGGGGGCGCGGCGGGCGGCCGGGGCGATCGGCGTCGGCCTCGTCACGGCGGAGAGCACGGCGGAGGGCACGGCCGGGAGCACGGCGGAGGACGGCGCGGTGGGCGGGGCCGAGTGGCCGGCCGGGGAGCAGCGGTGACGCGCTGGGGCACCACATGGATGCTGCTCGGGTTCATGCTGGTGAACTTCGCGGACAAGACGGTGCTGGGGCTTTCGGCGACCCATGTGATGGCCGATCTCGGGCTGTCCCGCGAGGAGTTCGGCACCGTCTCCTCGGCCTTCTTCGCCCTGTTCAGCCTCGCGGCGCTGGCCGGTTCGGCGCTGACCCGCAGGGTGCGCACCCCGGTGCTGCTGCTGGGCATGGCACTGCTGTGGTCGGTGGCGCAGCTGCCGATGCTGCTGAGCGTCGCCGGTTTCGGGACGCTGCTGGTCACCCGCGTCCTGCTGGGCGCGGCGGAGGGCCCGGCGGCGCCGGTGGCGCTGCACCATCTGCACGGCTGGTTCGCGCACCGGGAGCGGACCCTGCCCACGTCGGTGCTGCTGTTCGGCGCGGCCGCCGGGGTGGCGGTCGCGGCGCCCACGCTGGGCCTGGTCATCGACCACTGGGGCTGGCGGGCCGCGTTCGGGACGGTCGGCGTCGTCGGGCTGCTGTGGGCCGCCGTCTGGCACCGGTACGGCGGCGAGGGCCCGTACGCGCCGCCCGTCGGCCGCGCGGCGTCCCGGGGCCGGGCCGGCGCGGGTGCCGGGGAGACGGTGCCGTACCGGCGGATTCTGCTGTCGGGGACGTGGCTGGCGGCGGCCTTCGGCGCGTTCGCCGCGTACTGGACGCTGTCCGCCGGGCTGACCTGGTCCGCGGACTACTTCCAGCAGGCGGCCGGGCTGAGTCTGCGCAGCGCGAGCCTGCTGCTGATGTGCGGCGCGCTCGCCAAGGGGCTGACGATGGTGGGGCACGGGCTGCTGGTGCAGCGCTCGGTACGGCGGGCGGCCGCGGGAGGCCCGGCGAGCCGCTCGCCGCTGTCGGAGGGGGCGAACAACGGGCTGCTGCTCGGCGTCGCCGCCGTCGCCACGGCCGCCTTCGCACTGACCGACGTGCTGTGGTTCAAGGTGGTGCTGCTGCTCGGCCCGATGGCCCTGGTCGACATCGTCCTCACGGTGGCGTCGACGGCCGTCTCCCGGATCGCCCCGGCGGCCCAACGCGGCGTCTGTCTGGGCGCGTTGACGGGTGTCTTCGCGCTGGCCGGTGTGGTGGCGCCGCTGACGATGGGCGCCGTGGTGGACGCCCACGCCTCCGTCACGGACGGCTACCGGGACGCCTATCTCCTCAAGGCGTGCCTCGTCGCGGCGGCCGCCGTGGCGGTCACCTTCTTCCTCCGTCCGGAACGTGACGCCGCCCGCCTGGGCGTCTCCGCTTCCGCGCCGGCGGACGGGGAGGCGGTCAGCCGCCCAGCGCCCGCGCCCCGGCGGTGACGGCCACGGCCGCGCCGATGACCAGCAGGAACGGGGCCCGCAGCAGCAGCGCCAGGGCCGCGGCGCCCAGCCCCGCGGCCCTGGCGTCCAGGACGGGGACGGTGCCCTCGGCGAGGGTCTGCTGCGCCGTGAGCGCGGCGAGCAGCGCGACCGGCAGCAGTGCGGCGAGTTTCTTCACCAGGGGACGTTCGAGCACCCCGGCGGGCACCGACAGCCCGAGCAGCTTCACCAGGTAACAGCCCGCCGCTGTCGCGAGGATGGCGATCCAGACACTCACTTCTCCGCTCCCCTTCCGTCGCCGTCCGTCCTGTCCTGTGCCGCGGCACCGTCCCGTCTCCCCCGCCGGAAGGTGCCCGCGCACAGGACCAGCGGCGCCGCGAGGGCGGCGGCCAGGACGGGGACGCCGGACGGGAGGAGCGGCAGCAGGCCGAGGCCGAGGGCCGCGCCGAGCAGTGCGGTGGCGCGTTCCCGTGCGGTGCGCAGCATGGGCGCGAGGAGGGCGAGGAACGCGGCGGGTGCGGCGGCGTCGAGTCCCCAGGCGTCGGTGTCGCCGAGGGCTTCCGCGCCGAGCGCCCCGAGCAGGGTGGTGAGGTTCCACAGGGTGAAGAGCGAGGCGCCGGTCACGGTGAAGCCGAGCCGGGCGGAGCGGGTGTCGCCCTGGGCGAGGGCGACGACGGAGGTCTCGTCGATGACCCAGTGCGCGGCCGCCGGCCGCACGGCGGGCGGGAGGCGCAGCAGGGTGGACAGCCGCAGCCCGTAGAAGGCGTTCCTCGCGCCGAGGACGAGGGCTCCGGCCACGGCGGCGAGCGGGCTTCCGCCCGCGCCCAGTGCGGCGACGAAGGCGAACTGCGAGGCGCCGGTGAAGACGAGCAGGCTGAGCGCGCACGCCTGGAGCACGCCGAGGCCCGCGCCGGCGGCCGTCGCGCCGAAGGCGAAGCCGGAGAGGCCGACGGCGACGCCGACGCCGAGCGCGTCGCGGATCACCGCCCGCTGGTCGCGGGGCGTGGCGCCGTTCGGGCCGGCCGCGGTGTTGTCGGCTCCGGTGGGTGTGGTCACGCACCGCACGCTAGAGCGGCGGGCCCGCGCGGTCTTGAACGTTCTTGCGCGGCGGCGTCACGTCCGGCGTCCGGTGCGCTCCCGCTGGTAGGCGCCCGGTGGTACGCCGACGATGCGGCTGAAGTGCCGGTTCAGGTGCGGCTGGTCGGCGAGGCCGACCGCGGCGGCGACCTCGGCGGGCGGCAGTCCCCTCTCCAGCAGTTCGCGTGCCCGGTGGACGCGGGCGTCGGTGAGCCAGGCGTGCGGCGGCATCCCGTACGTCTCGCGGTAGGCGCGGAGCAGCGCGAAGGGGGCGCAGCCGACCTCGGCGGCGAGCCGTTCCAGGGTGGGCGGCCTGGTCATCCGCTCCTGGAGGATCGCGCGGGCGCGGGCGGCCCGGCGCGCGCCCGCCGAGGCGACGGTGCGCTCCGGGAGCGGCCCGCCGTGCCGGTGCAGCAGCCGGGCGACGGCCAGCCGCAGCAGGCTGTCCGCGGCGAGCGACTGGCCCCGCTCGGCCGCGAGGTGCACCCCCGTGACCAGCCGGGCGGTCTCCGGGTCGTGGACGACGGGGGCGGCGAAGCCTGCGGTGCCGCGGACGGCGGTGGTCTCGGCGGCGACCTCGGCGACGAGTTCCGGCTCGGGGTAGAGCACGTCGTAGCGCCAGCCGCCGGGGGTTCCGGCGCGTCCGGTGTGCGGGGTGTCCGGGTTGATCAGGGCGAGGCCGCCGGGGCCGGCGCTGTGCACGCCGCCGCCGTACCCGCCGTGGTCGAAGGTCTCGACGCCTTCGGTGACGGCGGCGATGACGAAGGTGCGGTGGGTGTGCCGCACGAACGTCTTGTGCACGTACCGGGCCCGCAGCAGGTCGACGCCGGGCAGCTCGGGGTGCCGCCAGTGCCGGGCGCGTTCCCCCGGCGCACCGCCCGCGTCCGCCGCACGTCCCATGGCCCCTCCGCTCCGTCACCCCCGCGTTCCCTGCCCCCATCGTGCGGGGCCCGCAGGGCGTTGTCAGTGGCCGGGTGCACGATGGAGCGCATGGGCCAGACATCACCGGAGGCTCCCGGCGCGGACGGCGGCTCCCCCGCGCTGAGCGGCTTCTCCCCCGCCACCCGTGCCTGGTTCACGGGTGCCTTCTCCGCGCCCACGTCCGCGCAGGCGGGGGCGTGGGCGGCGCTCGCCGAGGAGTCGGACGCGCTGGTCGTCGCGCCGACGGGCTCGGGCAAGACGCTGGCCGCCTTCCTGTCCGCGCTGGACGGGCTGGCGTCCGCTCCTCCGCCGGCCGACCCGGTCAAGCGCTGCCGGGTGCTGTACGTGTCGCCGCTGAAGGCCCTCGCGGTGGACGTCGAGCGGAATCTGCGCAGCCCGCTGACGGGCATCCGGCAGGAGTCCGTCCGGCTGGGTCTGCCCGAGCCGGACATCAGGGTCGGTATCCGTTCCGGGGACACCCCGGCGAACGAGCGGCGGGCGCTGTCCCGCCGCCCGCCGGACATCCTGATCACCACCCCCGAGTCGCTGTTCCTGATGCTGACCTCGGCCTCGCGGGACGCGCTGACGGGGGTCGAGACGGTCATCCTCGACGAGGTGCACGCGGTGGCGGGCACCAAGCGCGGCGCCCATCTCGCCCTGTCCCTGGAGCGGTTGGACCAGCTGCTGGAGCGCCCGGCCCGCCGCATCGGCCTGTCGGCGACGGTCCGCCCGGTGGACGAGGTGGCGCGGTTCCTGTCGCCGGGGCGCCGGGCGACGGTCGTGCAGCCGCCCTCGGGCAAGGAGTTCGACCTGTCCGTCGTCGTCCCCGTGGAGGACATGGGCGAGTTGAGCGCCTCGCCCGCGCGGGACGCCGGCGCGGACGGCCCGGGGGACGGCGGCACGCCCTCCATCTGGCCGTCGGTCGAGGAGCGGATCGCCGATCTGGTGCAGGCGCACCGCTCGACGATCGTGTTCGCCAACTCCCGTCGGCTGGCGGAGCGGTTGTGCAACCGGCTGAACGAGATCGCGTACGAGCGGGCCACCGGGGAGCCGCTTCCCGAGCACCATTCACCGGCCGAGCTGATGGCGGAGGCGGGCGCGGCCAAGGGGGCGCCGCCGCTGCTGGCGCGGGCGCACCACGGTTCGGTGTCCAAGGAGCAGCGCGGGCAGATCGAGGACGATCTCAAGTCGGGCCGGCTGCCCGCGGTGGTGGCCACGTCCAGTCTCGAACTGGGCATCGACATGGGCGCGGTGGATCTGGTGGTGCAGGTCGAGTCGCCGCCGTCGGTGGCGTCCGGGCTGCAGCGGGTGGGCCGCGCGGGCCATCAGGTGGGCGCGGTGTCGGCGGGCGTCGTCTTCCCCAAGTACCGGGGCGATCTGGTCCAGTCGGCGGTGGTGACGGAGCGGATGCGCGAGGGCCGCATCGAGGCGCTGCGGGTGCCGTCGAACCCGCTGGACGTCCTGGCGCAGCAGCTGGTCGCCATGACGGCGCTGGACACCTGGGACGTGGACGAGCTGCTGGCCGTGGTCCGCCGCGCCGCCCCGTTCGCGGCGCTGCCCGAGTCGGCGTACCACTCGGTGCTGGACATGCTCGCGGGCCGCTATCCGTCGGACGCGTTCGCCGAGCTGCGGCCCCGTCTGGTGTGGGACCGCGTCGCGCACACGGTCAGCGGGCGGCCCGGTGCGCAGCGGCTGGCCGTCACCTCGGGCGGCACGATTCCGGACCGCGGCCTGTTCGGGGTGTTCCTGGCGGGCGCCGAGGGCAAGGGCGGCGGCCGCCGGGTGGGCGAGCTGGACGAGGAGATGGTGTACGAGTCCCGGGTGGGGGACGTCTTCACGCTCGGCACCACCTCGTGGCGGATCGAGGACATCACCCGGGACCGGGTCCTGGTCTCGCCCGCGCCGGGGGTGCCGGGCCGGCTGCCGTTCTGGAAGGGCGACCAGCTGGGCCGTCCGCTCGAACTGGGCCGCGCGCTGGGCGCGTTCCTCCGCGAGATCGGCTCGCTGTCCGAGCCGGACGCCCGCGAGCGGCTCACCTCGGCGGGGCTGGACGAGCTCGCCGTCGGCAATCTGCTGGCCTATCTGCGCGAGCAGCGCACGGCCTGCGGCCACGTGCCGGACGACCGGACGGTGGTGGTCGAACGGTTCCGGGACGAGCTGGGCGACTGGCGGGTGGTGGTGCACTCGCCGTTCGGCGCGCAGGTGCACGCGCCATGGGCGCTGGCCCTGGGCGCCCGGCTGACGGAGCGGTACGGCATGGACGCGCAGGTGATGCACGCGGACGACGGCATCGTCCTCCGCCTCCCGGACACCGACCTGATGGGCCTCGATCTGCTCGACGCGGAGGCCGGCGCCGCCCCGTCCGCCTCCGGCACGGACCATGAGGCCGCGCCGGTCGGCGTCGCCGACGTGCTGTTCGGCAGCGACGAGGTCGATCAGCTGGTGACGGACCAGGTGGGCGGTTCGGCGCTGTTCGCGGCCCGGTTCCGCGAGTGCGCGGCCCGCGCCCTGCTGCTGCCCCGCCGCAACCCGGGCAAGCGCACCCCGCTGTGGCAGCAGCGGCAGCGCGCGGCCCAACTGCTGCAGGTGGCGAGCGAGTTCGGCTCCTTCCCCATCGTGCTGGAGGCGGTCCGCGAGTGCCTCCAGGACGTCTTCGACGTGCCGGGCCTGGCGGAGCTGATGGGCGACGTCGAGTCCCGCCGCGTCCGCGTGGTCGAGGTGACCACGCCCGAGCCGTCGCCCTTCGCCCGCTCCCTGCTGTTCGGCTATGTCGCCCAGTACCTCTACGAGGGCGATTCCCCGCTCGCCGAGCGCCGCGCCGCCGCCCTGTCCCTCGACTCGCGCCTGCTGTCGGAGCTGCTGGGCCGCGCCGAGCTGCGGGAGCTGCTGGACGCGGAGGTGCTGACGGAGCTGGAGCGCGAGCTCCAGTGGCGTACGGAGGACCGCCGCGTCAAGGACGCGGAGGGCGTCGCCGACGTGCTGCGCCTGCTGGGCCCGCTGACGGCGGCGGAGCTGGCCGAGCGCGGCGCCGACCCGTCCTGGGCGGAGGAGCTCGGCGCCCGGCGCCGGGCCATCCGCGTCCGGATCGCAGGTGAGGAACACTGGGTCGCGGTCGAGGACGCGGGCCGGCTGCGGGACGCGCTGGGCGCGGCCCTGCCGGTCGGCGTCCCGGAGGCGTTCACCGAGCCGGTGCCCGATCCGCTGGGCGATCTCCTCGCCCGGTACGCGCGCACGCACGGCCCGTTCACCTCCGAGGAGGCGGCCGCCCGCTTCGGTCTGGGCACGGCCGTCGCGGAGGGCGCGCTGCAGCGGATGGGCGCGGCCGGGCGTCTGGTGCAGGGGGAGTTCCACCCGTCGGGCATCGGCCAGGAGTGGTGCGATCCGGCGGTGCTGCGCAGGCTGCGGCGGCGTTCCCTGGCGGCGCTGCGGCAGGAGCTGGAGCCGGTGCCGCCGCCGGCGCTGGCCGCGTTCCTGCCGCAGTGGCAGCACCTGGGCACCCGCAGCCTGCGCGGCATCGACGGACTGGTGCGCACGGTCGAGCAGTTGCAGGGCGCGCCCGTCCCGGCGTCCGCGCTGGAGAAGCTGGTGCTGCCGGGCCGGGTCGTGGGCTACACCCCGGCGATGCTGGACGAGCTGACCGCCTCCGGTGAGGTGGTGTGGGCGGGCACGGGCGCCCTGCCGGGCAAGGACGGCTGGGTCTCGCTCCATCTCGCGGACACCGCGCCGCTGTTGCTCCCGCCGCCCCTGCCGGTGGAGCTCACCCCGCTGCACAGCTCGGTGCTCGACGTCCTGGCCCCCGGCTTCGGCCTGTTCTTCCGGCAGATCGCCGACCGGGTCAGGGCGACGACGCACCCCGCGGCCACCGACCCGGAGCTGGCCGAGGCGCTCTGGGATCTCGCCTGGTCCGGGCGGCTGACGAACGACACCCTGGCCCCGCTCCGCTCCCTCCTCGGCTCGGGCCGCACGGCGGGCTCCACGGCCCACCGCGCCCGACGCCAGGTGCCCCGGGGCCGGTACGGCTCGCTGACGGCCGCCGCCGCCCGCAGTGGCACGAACCGGCCGACGGCCTCCCGGCAGGGCCCGCCCACGGTCGCGGGCCGCTGGTCGCTGCTGCCCGCGCCGGAGCCCGACCCGACGCACCGGGCGCACGCCCTGGCGCGTTCCCTGCTCGACCGGCACGGCGTGGTGACGCGGGGAGCCGTCGCGGCCGAGGGCGTGGAGGGCGGCTTCTCCGCGGCGTACCGCGTGCTGGCCGCGTTCGAGGAGAGCGGCCAGGCCCGCCGCGGCTATGCGGTGGAGGGCCTGGGCGCCGCCCAGTTCGCGATGGACGGCGCGGTGGACCGGCTGCGCGCGGTCAACACGGCGCGGGAGCGGGAGCGTCCGCTGCGCGCGCTCGCCCTCGCCGCCGCCGACCCGGCGAACGCGTACGGCGCGGCGCTCCCCTGGCCCGAACCGCCGCCCGGTGCGACGCACAAGCCGGGCCGCAAGGCCGGTTCCCTCGTCGTCCTCGTCGACGGGGAGCTCGCGCTGTACATGGAGCGCGGCGGCAAGACCCTCCTGGCCTGGCCCGAGGGGCAGGAGGACGCCCCGGCGGAGGAGCCGTCCCGCGCCCCGTTCGACACCCCCGCGCTGCGGGCGGCCGCCGAGGCGCTGGCGACGGCGGCCCGCGAGGGCGCCCTGGGCACGGTGACGGTCGAGCGGGTCAACGGCCAGGCGGCGCTGTCCTCACCGCTGGGCCCGCTGCTGGAGTCCGCCGGTTTCCACGCCACACCCCGCGGCCTCCGCCTCCGCGCCGCCTGACGCCCCGCCCTCCCGGGGGCACCACCCACCGGACGTACGGCGAGCACGCGCCGCGCTCACCGGCCGCTGCGAGGATGGGTCCATGCCCGAAGGAGACACCGTCTGGCGGACGGCCCGGCAGCTGCACGAAGCGCTCGCCGGGAGCAGGCTCGTGCGCAGCGACTTCCGCACCCCGAAGCTCGCCACCGTCGATCTCTCCGGACGGCAGGTGGAGGAGGTCGTCCCGCGCGGCAAGCATCTGCTCGCCCGCTTCGAGGACGGCCTCACGCTGCACTCGCACCTCGGCATGGAGGGCGTCTGGCACGTCGCCCCGACGGGCACCCCGCCCCGGGGCGGGCCCGCGCACCAGATCCGGGCCCGGCTGACCGGCGAGCGGTACACGGCCACCGGCTACCGCATCCCGCTGCTCGAACTGCTGCGCACCAGCGAGGAGTCCACGGCCGTCGGGCATCTCGGCCCCGATCTCCTCGGCCCGGACTGGGACCCGGCCGAGGCCGAGCGTCGGCTCGTCGCCGACCCGGGCCGGCTGCTCGCCGAGGCCCTGCTCGACCAGCGTTCCGTCGCGGGCATCGGCAACGTCTACGTCTCCGAGCTGTGCTTCCTCGCCCGCGTCTCCCCCTGGACGCCGATGGTGGAGCTCCCGGACGCGCTGCCGGGCAAGCTGCTGGCGGCCGCGAAGAACCTCCTGGAGGCCAACAAGGACCGGCCGTCCCGCCGCACCACGCACGCCCCCGACAGCCGCCACCGCGACCGCGCCCTGTGGGTGTACGGCCGCGAGCACCACCCCTGTCACCGGTGCGGTACGCCCGTCCTCACGGGCGGCTACGGTCCGCCCGACCGGCCCCGCACGATCTACTACTGCCCCCGCTGCCAGTCCGGCCCGCAGCCCCCGGCCGACTGACGTCCCCCGAGCGGTCCCGCCCCCGAGCGACCGCGGCCCGTATCGCCCGGGCCCGGGACCGTGCCGTCCCCCGCACCGGACCCCTACCCGGGCGGCGCGCGTCCTCGCCCCCGGCGCCCGGCGCCCGCGCCTCCCGCACCCGCCCGTCCCCGGCCCCGCGCTCCCCTCGTCCGCCGCGGAGGCTGACGTGCACGGGGAGCAGGCCGAGGCCCCAGCCGCTCGCGGCGAACGCCACCTCGGCGGGCCCGCCCTCGCCGTCGGTGAGCCGCCATATCGCGCACACCCAGGCGGCCCCGCAGAGACCCGCCACCGCGCAGCGTGCCGTGGGAACCGGGCTCGTGGACATGACCTCACCTCTCACGCGCCCGGCACCCCCAGGCCGACCGCACTCGTCATCCGTCGAGGCCCCCGCACACCGGTGCCCGCCCGGGCATCCGGCGGTTTTCATCGTCACCCACGCACAGCGAGCCTGCGACCACACAGCGGCGACCGGCGGCATGCCCGAACCGGCCCGGACGCACTCTGCCGGGCACGGCGAAGGCCCCGCCGGATCCTTCCGGCGGGGCCTTGCTCAGCGCTCTGTCGTTCAGGCCGCGACGACGTCCACGGCCTCCGCGGGTGCCTTGATGGTGACGCGTTCCTCCGGGACGCCGGTCACCGACGTCACGGACATGCTGTTGAGCATCGAACGCATCGGGGCGGGAACGGTGTCGCTGGCGGCGGACTCGGCGAGCTCCGCGAGCGCCAGTTCGTCGCTGACCTCACGCATCAGCTCGGACATCCGCACGTCCAGCGCCTCACAGATCGAGGACAGCAGTTCGGACGAGGCTTCCTTCTGGCCGCGCTCCACCTCGGAGAGGTAGCCGAGCGAGACCCGGGCGGACGAAGAGACTTCGCGCAGGGTACGGCCCTGGCGTTGGCGCTGCCGACGCAGCACGTCACCCAGCAGGCGACGGAGCAGAATCATCGGTGCTCCTCCCTCTCAACGCGCGGCGTCTTCCACAGCCTGATCCCGACCAGCCTCAACGGCCCGCCGGGCCTGAATCCTTCAGGCTCCACCGTACCGCCTTCCACGGCGGCCGTGCGGGGAGCGATGTCGTGTTCACTCAGGGCTGCAAACATCAAAATCCCCCTGCTTGTTCCGTATCCTGTGCGGCCGCGTTCCCGGGCAGTTCGCCGAGGAGCGCCTCCAGCACCCCGGTGACGCTTCCCGCACGGACCGCGGCGCGGTCCCCGTCCAGCCGCAGCCGCTGTGCCGCCGCAGTGCCGTCCGGGCCGGCGACGGCGACGAAGACCGTGCCGACGGGCTGCCCGTCCTGCGGCTCCGGGCCCGCGACGCCGGTCGTGGCGACGCCCCAGTCGGTGCCCAGCGCGGCCCGCACGCCCCGGGCCATCTGCCGTGCCACGTCCGGGTCGACGGCGCCGCGTTCGTCCAGCAGCGCTCCGTCGACGCCGAGGACGTCCCGTTTCACGTCCGTCGCGTACGCGGTGATACCGCCGCGGAAGACCCGGGAGGCGCCCGGCACGGAGGTGATCTCCGCGGCGACCAGTCCCCCGGTCAGCGACTCGGCCGCCGCCAGGGTCTGTCCCGCGTGCGAGAGGAGCCCGAGCAGCTGCGCGGCCACCAGGGCCGGGTCGGTGCCTTCCGGGCCGTCGCCGCTCACGGCTGCCCGGCCCGCTCCGCCCGCTCACGGGCGCGTCCCGCACGCCGCAGCGTCACGGCCTGCCGCACGTAGTCGAGCCCGGTCACGACCGTGAGGACGACGGCGGCGGCCATCACCCACCAGCGGAGCGTCGCGAGCGGCCCGGTCAGGACCAGGACGTACATGCCGACGCCGACGCCCTGGGCGAGCGTCTTGAGCTTGCCGCCCCGGCTGGCGGGGATCACCCCGTGCCGGATCACCCAGAAGCGCATCAGCGTGATGCCGAGCTCGCGGAAGAGGATGGTGCCGGTGACCCACCAGGTGAGGTCGCCGAGCGAGGACAGGCAGAGGAGCGCGGCGCCCATGATGGCCTTGTCCGCGATCGGGTCGGCGATCTTCCCGAAGTCCGTGACGAGGTTGTACCTGCGGGCGAGTTCGCCGTCGAACAGGTCCGTGATCATGGCGACGGTGAACGCCGCCCACGCGAAGGAACGCCAGGCCGGGTCGTGCCCGCCGCCCCACAGCATCAGCGCCACGAACGCGGGGACCAGCAGCAGCCGCACCATCGTCAGGATGTTGGCGATGTTCCAGAGGCTGACCTGCCGCACCGGTGCGGCGGTGGCTCTCGGCTTGGCCATCGGGCTGCTGCCGGCTGCGGAGGCCGGCACTCCGCTCATTGGCCCGCCTCCTCACTGACCGCCGCGGGGGCGCCGTCCGTTCCGGATCCGGCCACCGCCACGGTGCCGAGCACCTCGGCGACGAGATCCACGCCCTCGGCCGCCACGACCTTTGCCTCGACCATACGTCCGACGGGGCTTCCGCGTCCCTCCGCGCCCGCGTCCTCGGCCAGGCCGGTGAGCAGCACCTGGCCGTCCGTCTCCGGCGCCTGGTGCTCGCCCCGGCCCACGAAGGTGCCCTCGTCCTCGCCCGCCGCCTCGACGAGCACCCGCAGGGTGTCGCCGACGCGCTCCTCGGCGCGCTGCGCCGTCAGTTCCTCGGCCAGCCGGGAGACCCGCTCCAGCCGCGCGGCGACCACCTCGGGGTCGTTCTTCTCCTCGTACCCGGCGGCCTCGGTGCCCTCCTCGTCGGAGTACCCGAAGACGCCGATGGCGTCGAGCCGCGCGGAGGTCAGGAAGCGCTCCAGCTCGGCGACGTCCTCCTCGGTCTCGCCGGGGAAGCCGACGATGAAGTTGGAGCGGACGCCGGCCTGCGGGGCCCGCGTCCGGATCATCTCCAGCAGCTCCAGGAACCGGTCGGTGTCGCCGAAGCGCCGCATCGCGCGCAGCACGCCGGGCGCCGAGTGCTGGAAGGACAGGTCGAAGTACGGGGCGACGCCCTCCGTCCCGGTCAGCACGTCGACCAGTCCGGGGCGGAGTTCGGCGGGCTGCAGGTAGCTGACGCGGACCCGCTCGATGCCGTCGACCTCGGCGAGCTCGGGCAGCAGCGACTCCAGCAGCCGGATGTCCCCGAGGTCCTTGCCGTAGGAGGTGTTGTTCTCGGAGACCAGCATGATCTCCTTCACGCCCTGCTCGGCCAGCCACCGCGTCTCGTTCAGGACGTCGGAGGGGCGGCGGGAGATGAAGGAGCCGCGGAAGGACGGGATGGCGCAGAAGGAGCACCGGCGGTCGCAGCCGGAGGCGAGCTTCACGGAGGCGACGGGGCTGTTGCCCATGCGGCGCCGCAGCGGGGCCCGCGGCCCGGAGGCGGGGGCCAGGCCGTCGGGCAGGTCGGCGGGTGCCTCGTCGAGTCCTGGCTCGGTGCCGTGTCCGGGGAGCGCGACGCCGTCGCCCGCGTCCTGGCGTTCGGCGGGGCTGATCGGCAGCAGCTTGCGCCGGTCGCGCGGGGTGTGCGGGGCGTGGACGCCCCCGCCGAGGATCGTCTGGAGTCTGCCCGAGATGTCCGCGTAGTCGTCGAACCCGAGCACCCCGTCGGCCTCCGGCAGGGCTTCGGCGAGCTCCTTGCCGTACCGCTCGGCCATGCAGCCGACGGCGACGACGGCCTGGGTGCGGCCGTCGCCCTCGCGGGCCTGGGCCTTCAGGTCGTTCGCCTCCAGAAGGGCGTCGACGGAGTCCTTCTTGGCGGCTTCGACGAAACCGCAGGTGTTGACGACGGCGACGTCGGCCTCTGCGGCCTCCTCCACAAGCTGCCAGCCGTCCGCGGCGAGGCGGCCTGCGAGCTCCTCGGAGTCGACCTCGTTTCGAGCGCAGCCAAGGGTGACGAGAGCGACGGTGCGGGGTTCGGGCATGCGCTCAGCGTACTTCGTCGCACTGCCGCCGCCCGCCGCCAGGGTTGGCCCGGGCCTCGGAGGGCCCCGTCACGGACGACGCCCCGGCCCCTTCCGGCCCGCGAGGGCCGGGGGAACCGGGGCGTGGCCGCGGCCTCGCGGTTCAGCCGACCTCCGGGTCGCCCTTGGTGTAGCTGACCCGCTGCACCTGGCCGACCTCGCCGGTCTCCTTGACCTCCTTGCCGTTGACGTAGAGCTTCACGCCGCCGGCGTTGCCGAGCACGAGGTTGATCCGCTCGTCGTCGGTGAAGGTCTTGGTCTGGCCCTTTTCGAGCACGCCCTCGTGGATCAGCCGGCCGTTGTGGTCCTCGGCCGAGATCCAGCTGCTGCTCTTCTCCGCGATCATCCGGACGGTGACCTTGTCGGCCGGTGCCGCCGCGATCGCGCTCTCGGACGGCTTGGGGTCCTCCCGCTCGGCGGGCGCGGAGGAGGACGGTTCGGGCTTCGTCGTCGGGGTGGACCGGGCGACGGGCTTGCCGGACTCGCTGTCCCCGCCACCACCGCCCACCAGCGTGAACCCGACGAAACCGACCACCGCGACGATGGCCGCGACCATCGCGGCGGTCCAGTTGGGACGCCGGGGCTCGGATCGGATCTTCTCGGCCTCGAACAGGTTCGAGGGAGGTGTGGGTGCGGGACGGCCACCGTGTTCCTCGTCGAACCTGGCGACGAGCTCGTCCGCGTCGAGACCGACCGCGCGCGCCAGCGTGCGGAGGTGACCCCGGGCGTACACGTCGCCGCCACAACGCGAGAAATCGTCCTGTTCGATGGCCTGCACGATGGGCGCGCGCACCCGCGTGGACGCACTGACCTCATCGACGGTCAGCCGCGCCTCAGCACGGGCCTGTTGAAGGGCTCGACCGACCGAAGGCCGGTCCTCTTCCTCTTCCGGTGAATTGCCGATGGACACGGGAGCGCCTTTCGAGCGTGTAGCCACCTGCTGGAGGTTCAGTCTAGGGGCGGTGCAAAAGGGTGGGGCAAGCGGAGCGACGGAGGGGTCCGCCATCAGGATTGCCGTACAGCCTGACAGTGACACATCCCGTCGTCGGCTTCGTCGAGTTGACGTACCGGCAACCGAAACGGTTCCACGGGTCACCCTCAAGGATGAGGCTCTCCACGGATGACCGCCAGTACACCGTCCAATTCATCGGGCTTGATCAGGACGTCCCGTGCCTTGGAGCCCTCGCTGGGGCCCACCACTCCGCGCGACTCCATCAGGTCCATCAGCCGTCCGGCCTTGGCGAAGCCCACGCGCAGCTTCCGCTGGAGCATCGAGGTGGAGCCGAACTGGGTGGAGACCACCAGCTCGGCGGCCTGGCAGAGGAGGTCCAGGTCGTCGCCGATCTCCTCGTCTATCTCCTTCTTCTGCCCCTGGCCCGCGGTCACGTCCTCGCGGAAGACCGGTGCCATCTGTTCCTTGCAGTGCCGCACGACGCCCTGGATCTCGTCCTCGGTGACGAAGGCGCCCTGCATCCGCGTCGACTTGCTGGCGCCCATCGGCAGGAACAGCGCGTCACCCTTGCCGATGAGCTTCTCCGCGCCGGGCTGGTCGAGGATGACGCGGCTGTCGGCCAGCGAGGAGGTCGAGAAGCCGAGCCGGGAGGGCACATTGGCCTTGATCAGACCGGTGACGACGTCGACGGACGGGCGCTGCGTGGCCAGCACCAGGTGGATGCCGGCGGCACGGGCGAGCTGCGTGATGCGGACGATGGCGTCCTCGACGTCCCGCGGGGCGACCATCATCAGGTCGGCCAGCTCGTCCACGATCACCAGCAGGTAGGGGTACGGGGCGAGTTCGCGTTCGCTGCCCTCGGGCGGGGTGACGCTGCCGTTGCGGACGGCCGCGTTGAAGTCGTCGATGTGCCGGTACCCGAAGGCGGCCAGGTCGTCGTAGCGCAGGTCCATCTCGCGCACGACCCACTGGAGCGCCTCGGCGGCCTTCTTCGGGTTGGTGATGATCGGCGTGATCAGGTGCGGGATGCCCTCGTACGCCGTGAGTTCGACGCGCTTGGGGTCGACGAGGACCATCCGCACGTCCTCCGGGGTGGCCCGCATCATCACCGAGGTGATCAGGCAGTTGATGCAGGAGGACTTTCCGGAGCCGGTGGCGCCGGCGACGAGGATGTGCGGCATCTTCGCGAGGTTCGCGTCGACGTAGCCGCCCTCGACGTCCTTGCCGAGGCCCACGATCAGCGGGTGCTCCTCGCCCGCCGCCTCGGCGGACCGCAGGACGTCGCCGAGGTTGACCATCTCCCGGTCGCTGTTGGGGATTTCGATGCCGACGGCGGACTTGCCGGGGATCGGGTTGATGATCCGCACGTCCGGACTGGCCACCGCGTACGCGATGTTCTTCGCCAGCGCCGTGATCTTCTCGACCTTCACGCCGGGGCCGAGCGCGATCTCGTACCGGGTCACCGTGGGCCCGCGGGTGAAGCCCGTGACCGTCGCGTCCACCTTGAACTCGCTGAACACCGTGGTCAGCGACTCGACCACCTGGTCGTTCACCGCGCTGCGGGTCCGTCCGGGGCCGCCCCGCTCCAGCAGGTCGAGCGAGGGCAGCGCGTAGGTGATGTCGCCCGCCAGCTGGAGCTGTTCGGCCCGCGGCGGCAGCGAGGCGGGGTCCGGCGGCTGGGGCGCCTTGGTCAGGTCGGGGACGGGCGTGCGCTCCGTCCGGTCGACGCCGTCGTCCGCGCCCGGCTCCTCGCCGCGCGCACCGGGCACCTGGCCCGCTCGGGCGGCCTTGCGGCGCTCCGCGGTGACGCCCGTCGTCAGGTCGGCGACGAGCGGTGAGGGCTGGACGCCGTGCAGCACGGCGCCGTCGAGCGAGGCGGCCGCGGCGGCGGCGACGTCCACGGCGTCCGGCGAACCGGCCGTCTCCGGGCCCGAGTCGGCGCTCTCGGCGGCGGCCGTGCGTCCGGCGCGGCCCTTGCCCCTGGCCTTGCGGCGGCTGTCCAGCGCCTCCTTCTCGGCGAGCGCCGGGTCGAGGTGGTCCTTGCGCATGCTGTGCCGCACGGGCCGCGCGTCGTCCTCGTCCTCGTACGCGTCGGCGTCCTCGTGGCCCTCGTGCCCGTCGACGACGCCGAGGCGCACCCCGAGCTCGCGCAGCCGCCGGGGGATGGCGTTCACCGGGGTGGCGGTGACGACGAGCAGGCCGAAGACGGTGACCAGCGCCAGCAGCGGCACCGCCAGCACGTCGCCGACGGTGAACAGGAGCGGCTGGGAGGCGGCCCAGCCGATGAGGCCGCCCGCGTCCCGCATGGCGGCCGTGCCCTCACCGCGCCCCGGCGCCCCGCAGCCGATGTGCACCAGTCCGAGCACGCCGACGACGAGCGCGGAGAGGCCGATCACTATGCGGCCGTTGGCGTCCGGCTTCTCCGGGTGCCGGATGAGGCGTACGGCGATGGCGCCGAACAGCACCGGCACCAGCAGGTCCAGCCGTCCGAAGGCGCCGGTGACCAGCATCTGCACCAGATCGCCGACCGGTCCCTGCAGATTGGACCAGGTGCCGGCGGCGACGACGAGGGCGACGCCGAGCAGCAGCAGCGCGAGGCCGTCCTTGCGGTGCGC
Organism: Streptomyces sp. HNM0574; assembly: GCF_012726235.1. Classification (GTDB taxonomy): domain Bacteria; phylum Actinomycetota; class Actinomycetes; order Streptomycetales; family Streptomycetaceae; genus Streptomyces. The sequence goes on along the minus strand of NZ_JAASAH010000001.1, from coordinate 11,443 downwards.
GGGGTCGAGTCCCTTGGTGCTGCGCCCTATGCCGCGGAACACCGCGCCCACGCCGTGCGCCAGCCCGAGCCAGCAGGCGCGCACCATGCGGTAGATGCCGCCGGTGGGGGACGGTGCGGGCTTCGCCCTGGCCTTGGCGGGGGCCTTGGCCGCGGACTTCTTCGCCGTGGTCTTCTTCGCCGCCGTCTTCTTGGCCGGCGCTTTCCCCGACGGGGCCTTCTTCGCCGGCGCCTTTTTCGCGGCAGCCTTCTTCGCGGGCGCTTTCCCGGCTGCCTTACCGGATCCGGACGTACGTGAGGCCATGGTGGTGAGGTTACCGTCGCCGGCCTGCGGAGGCACGGACGCCCATGGCACACCTGTGCAACGGCGACCCCTCCGGGGCCCCGTGACCGTCTCTCAACTCCCGCGCCCCGCCCTCCGGTTCACTCCCGCCGGGGGCTCGCGGCGCGCGTCAGGTCTGGGAGGGGACCTGGGTGGAGGCGCTTCCGCCGGTGCCGGGCTCCAGGGCGTCAAGTGCCCTGCGGAGGCCGGTGAGTTTGCGCTCCAGGTGCGCCGCCGTGGCGACCGCGGCCGAGTCGGCGCTGTCGCCCAGCTGTTTGGACAGCGCCTCGGCCTGCTCCTCCACGGCCGCGAGTCTCGCGGAGAGTTCGGCGAGCAGGCCCGGGGGCTCACCCTCCTCCTCGTCCGCCGGGGGCTCGGGCTGCTGGCCGCCGGCCGGGCCGCCGTTGCCCTCCAGCTGGACGCGCAGCAGCGAAGCCTGCTCCCGCAGCTGGACGTTCTTCATGTACAGCTCGACGAAGACCGAGACCTTGGCGCGCAGCACCCACGGGTCGAACGGCTTGGAGATGTAGTCGACCGCGCCCGCCGCGTACCCCCGGAAGGTGTGGTGCGGGCCGTGGTTGATGGCCGTGAGGAAGATGATCGGGATGTCCCGGGTGCGCTCCCGCCGCTTGATGTGGGCCGCTGTCTCGAAACCGTCCATCCCCGGCATCTGCACGTCCAGCAGAATGACCGCGAAATCGTCCGTCAGCAGCGCCTTGAGCGCTTCCTCCCCTGACGATGCCCGCACCAGCGTCTGATCGAGCGCGGAGAGAATGGCCTCCAGCGCCAGCAGATTCTCCGGCCGGTCATCGACCAGGAGGATCTTGGCCTTCTGAACCATGGCCCGTCCTCCTCGCCCCGGCAGCCCCTCGGACGCCGCCCCTGGGGCGGATCCTTATGCATCGCCGCCCGTCCTTGTGCGGGTCATGGTAGCCGCCCGTCGCGGTCCACCACACCCTGTCACGGTGATGTCACTGTGTCCGTAGCAGAAACGCACCAGGAGACCATAAGGTTCCCGCTTTACCGTGTTTTCCTGCCGCTTCGGCCACCGAGAGTCAGCGCCGGACGCCCTCTTGGGACGCCACGGCACCGCTCACGTGACCGACCTGCACCGTGTCACATCACTCCCCGTGCATCCACTGCCGCATGACGGACAGCAGGTGGTCGGTGTCCACCGGCTTGGTGACATAGTCGGACGCACCGGCCTCGATGCTCTTCTCCCGGTCGCCCTTCATGGCCTTCGCCGTCAGCGCGACGATCGGCAGCCCGGCGAACTGCGGCATCTTCCGGATCGCGGCCGTCGTCGCGTAGCCGTCCATCTCCGGCATCATGATGTCCATCAGGACGACCGCGACGTTGTCGTTCTGCTCCAGGACCTCGATGCCCTCCCGGCCGTTCTCCGCGTACAGCACCTGCAGCCCGTGCTGTTCCAGGACGCTGGTGAGCGCGAAGACGTTCCGGATGTCGTCGTCGACGATGAGCACCTTCTCGCCGCTGAAGTCGCCGCCGGGGCCCGGCTCCACCAGGTCCTGGCCGCTGTGCAGCCACGAGTCGTCCTCCTGCCGGACCTCGGGCGCCGGCTGCTGCGGCCGGCCGTTCTCCCGGCCGTTGCGCAGGATCTGCTGACCGGGGCGCGCCTCGGGCGGCAGCGAGTGCCGCTCGGGGCCGTTCGCCGAGCGCTGCCTGCGGCGGCGCGCCAGCGAGGCCGCCGCCCGCTCCGCCTCGCTCGCGGCCACGTCGGCCACCCCGCCGGCGCCGTCCTCGGCCGGAGCCGGTGCGGGCGCCGGTGCGGTCCTGGCCGCGGCGGCCGAACCGGCCTCCGTCGCCTGCCCGTTGGGCCCCCACGCCGCGCCGTCGGCCGCGCCGGACGGCTGTGCGCCCGTCTGCGCGGCCGCGCCGGAGTCGCCGGGGGCCGCGGAGGCAGCGTCGTCCCACGCCTCCTCAGCGGACTCCTCGCCCCGCTCCAGGGGTTCGACGGGCTCCGCCGCCGCTGCCCCGGTCGCCGCGGCCGCCGAGACGGCCAGCGTGGTGCCGGAGCCGAGCTGCGGGTAGCCCTGCGGCGGGAGTTCGGTCGGGTGCAGCGGCAGGTACAGCGTGAACGTCGAGCCGCGGCCCGGCTCGCTGGCCGCGTAGATCTCGCCGCCCAGCAGCCGCGCGATCTCCCGGCTGATGGACAGGCCCAGGCCGGTGCCGCCGTACTTGCGGCTGGTCGTGCCGTCGGCCTGCTTGAACGCCTCGAAGATGACGCGCATCTTGCTGGCCGCGATGCCGATGCCGGTGTCCGTCACGGAGAACGCGATGAGCTCCGCGTCCGCGTCCCGCAGCGAACCGTGCTCCAGCATCTGCTCGCGGATCGAGTCGGGAACGTCCGTCCGGGCCGAGCGGATGACCAGCTCGACGGCGCCGCCGTCGGTGAACTTCACCGCGTTCGACAGCAGGTTGCGCAGCACCTGCAGCAGCCGCTGCTCGTCGGTGTGCAGCGTGGCGGGCAGTTCGGGCGAGACGCGGACCGAGAAGTCGAGCCCCTTCTCCGCCGTCAGCGGCCGGAACGTGGCCTCCACGTAGTCGACGAGCTGGACCAGCGCGATCCGGGTCGGGCTGACGTCCATCTTGCCCGCCTCGACCTTGGACAGGTCGAGGATGTCGTTGATCAGCTGGAGCAGGTCGGAACCGGCGCCGTGGATCGTCTCGGAGAACTCCACCTGCTTCGGGGAGAGATTGCCCTCCGCGTTGTCCGCGAGCAGCTTGGCGAGGATGAGCAGCGAGTTCAGCGGCGTACGCAGCTCGTGCGACATGTTCGCCAGGAACTCGGACTTGTAGCGCATCGACACCGACAGTTGCTCGGCGCGCTCCTCCAGGACCTGCCGCGCCTCCTCGATCTCGCGGTTCTTGATCTCGATGTCGCTGTTGGTCTGCGCGAGCTGCTCGGCCTTCTCCTCCAGCTGCTCGTTGGACTCCTGGAGTGCCTTCTGCCGGTTCTCCAGCTCGGCCGAGCGCTCCTTCAGCTGCTCGGTGAGCTCCTGCGACTGCTTCAGCAGGATCTCCGTCTTGGTGTTGACGCTGATCGTGTTGACGCTCGTCGCGATCATCTCGGCGATCTGGCTGAGGAAGTCCTTCTGGATCTGCGTGAACGGCTGGAACGAGGCGAGCTCGACGACCCCGAGCACCGTCCCCTCGAAGATGACCGGCAGCACGATCACGTGCGACGGCGGGGCCTCCCCCAGGCCGGAGGAGATCTTGAGGTAACCGGGCGGCGCGTTCTCCACCAGGATGGTGCGCTTCTCCGCCGCGGCCGTGCCGATCAGCGACTCGCCCGGCTTGAACGTCGCGGGCATCGCGCCGTGCGCGTACCCGTAACTGCCCTGCAGCCGCAGCTCGTAGGACTCGCCGCGCTCGTCGTCGGCGCCGACGCGGATGTCCTCCATGTCCTCGTCCTGCGAGACGGCGAGGAAGAAGGCGCCGTGCTGCGCGGAGACGACGGGCGTCAGCTCGCTCATGATCAGGCGGGCGACGTCCTCCAGGTCACGGCGGCCCTGCATGAGGCCGGAGATGCGGGCCAGGTTGCCCTTGAGCCAGTCCTGCTCCTGGTTGGCGAGCGTGGTCTCGCGCAGGTTGGTGATCATCGAGTTGATGTAGCCCTGGAGCTGGAGGATCTCCCCGGCCGCCTCGACGTCGATGCGGACGTTGTGGTCGCCGCGGGTCACCGCGGTGGCGACCTCGGCGATCGCGCGGACCTGACGGGTGAGGTTGCCCGCCATCTCGTTCACCGATTCGGTGAGGTCCTTCCACACGCCGGCGACGCCCTGGACGCGCGCCTGGCCGCCCAACTGGCCCTCGGTGCCCACCTCCCGGGCCACCCGGGTCACCTGCTCGGCGAAGGAGGACAGCTGGTCGACCATCGTGTTGATCGTCGTCTTCAGCTCGAGGATCTCGCCGTTGGCCTCGATGTCGATCTTCTTGGTCAGGTCGCCCTTGGCGATGGCCGTGGTGACCATCGCGATGTTCCGCACCTGGCCCGTCAGGTTGGACGCCATCGAGTTCACCGACTCGGTGAGGTCCTTCCACGTACCGGCGACGCCCGCCACCCGGGCCTGGCCGCCCAGCATGCCGTCGGTGCCCACCTCGCGGGCCACCCTCGTCACCTGGTCGGCGAAGGACGAGAGCGTCGTCACCATCGTGTTGACCGTGTCGGCGAGCTGCGCGACCTCGCCGCTCGCCTCGACCGTCACCTTCTTGGTGAGGTCACCGCCGGCGACCGCGGTCGTGACCTGCGCGATCTGACGCACCTGCGACGTCAGGTTGTTGGCCATCAGGTTGACGTTGTCGGTCAGGTCCTTCCAGATGCCGGAGACGTTCCGCACCCGGGCCTGGCCGCCCAACTGCCCCTCGGTGCCCACCTCCCGGGCCACGCGGGTGACCTGCTCGGCGAACGAGGACAGCGTCTCCACCATGGTGTTCACCGTGGTGACGAGCGCGAGCACCTCGCCCTTGGCGTCGACGGTGATCTTCTTCGACAGGTCGCCCTGCGCGACCGCGGTCGTGACCTCGGCGATGTTGCGGACCTGCGACGTCAGGTTGTTCGCCATGAAGTTCACGGACTGGGTGAGGTCCTTCCAGGTGCCGGAGACACCCTTGACCTCGGCCTGACCGCCGAGGATGCCCTCCGTACCCACCTCGCGGGCGACCCGGGTGACCTCCTCGGCGAACGACGAGAGCTGGTCGACCATCGTGTTGATCGTGGTCTTGAGCTCCAGGATCTCCCCGCGCGCGTCCACGTCGATCTTCTGCGACAGGTCACCGCGCGCCACCGCCGTCGCGACCTGCGAGATGTTGCGGACCTGCGCCGTCAGGTTCCCGGCCATGCCGTTCACCGAATCCGTCAAGTCCCGCCACACGCCCGCGACTCCGGGCACCTGGGCCTGGCCGCCGAGCCTGCCCTCGGTGCCCACCTCACGGGCCACCCGCGTCACCTGGTCGGCGAACGCGGACAGCTGGTCGACCATCGTGTTGATGGTGTTCTTCAGCTCCAGGATCTCCCCGCGCGCGTCGACCTCGATCTTCTGCGAGAGGTCACCCCGCGCGACGGCCGTCGTCACCTGCGCGATCTGGCGGACCTGCGACGTCAGGTTGCCCGCCATGAAGTTCACCGAGTCGGTGAGGTCCTTCCAGGTGCCCGAGACGCCGTCCACCCGGGCCTGACCGCCCAGCCGGCCCTCCGTGCCCACGTCCCGCGCCATCCGCGTGACCTGCTCGGCGAAGGAGGAGAGCTGGTCCACCATCGTGTTCACGGTGTTCTTCAACTCGAGCATCTCGCCGGACACATCGACGGTGACCTTCTGCGACAGGTCGCCGTTGGCCACCGCCGTCGTCACCTGGGCGATGTTGCGCACCTGGCCCGTGAGGTTCCGGAACGCGGTGTTCACCGAGTCCGTGAGGTCCTTCCACGTCCCCGCCGCACCCGGCACCTGCGCCTGGCCGCCCAGTTCGCCCTCGACGCCGATCTCCCGTGCGACGCGGGTGACTTCGGCACCGAAGGACGAGAGCTGATCCACCATGGTGTTCACGGTGTTCTTCAACTCGAGCATCTCGCCCGAGACATCGACGGTGACCTTCTGCGAGAGATCACCGTTGGCCACCGCCGTCGTCACCTGCGCGATGTCCCGCACCTGCGCCGTCAGGTTCCGGAACGCGCCGTTCACCGAGTCGGTGAGGTCCTTCCAGATCCCGGCCGCGCCCGGCACCTGCGCCTGCCCGCCGAGCACACCCTCGGTACCGACCTCGTTGGCCGCACGGGTGACCTCGTCGGCGAACGTACGCAGCGTCTCCGTCATCGTGTTGATCGTCTCGGCGAGCTGCGCCACCTCGCCGCGCGCGTTCACCGTGATCTTCTGCGACAGGTCGCCGTTCGCGACCGCCGTGGTGACCTGGGCGATCTCCCGCACCTGCGAAGTGAGGTTGCCGGCCATCAGGTTCACCGAGTCGGTGAGGTCCTTCCACACCCCGGCCACGCCCTGCACCCGCGCCTGGCCGCCGAGTTCACCCTCGGTACCGACCTCGCGCGCGACCCGGGTCACCTCGGACTGGAACGAGGAGAGCTGGTCCACCATCGTGTTCACGGTGTTCTTCAGCTCAAGCATCTCGCCGGACACGTGGACGGTGACCTTGCGCGACAGATCACCCTTCGCCACCGCCGTCGTCACCAGCGCGATGTCCCGCACCTGCGCCGTCAGCCGGGAGGCCATCGTGTTGACGGAGTCCGTGAGGTCCTTCCAGGAACCGGACATCCCACGCACCCGGGCCTGCCCGCCGAGCTTGCCCTCGGTGCCGACCTCGCTGGCGACCCGGGTCACCTCGTCGGTGAACGTCGACAGTTGATCGACCAGCCCGTTGACCGTACGGCCGACCTTCAGGAACTCGCCGCGCAGCGGATGCCCCGCGCCGTCCGTCCCCCGGGAGCGCAGATCCATCCGCTGCTCCAGGTCACCGTCCGCGACCGCCGACAGCACCCGGCCGACCTCCGAGACCGGCCGGACGAGATCGTCGACCAGCGCGTTGGACGCCTCGATCGCCGTCGCCCAGGAGCCCTCACAGGTGCCGGGATCCAGCCGCTCTGTGAGTTTTCCCTCCCGGCCGACCACCCGCCGCACCCGCGCCAGCTCGCCGGTGAGGTGCAGATTCTGGTCCGCGACCTCGTTGAAGACCGCGGCGATCTCCGCCATCGGCCCGTCGCCCGTGACGGTCAGCCGCTTCCGGAAGTTGCCGTCCCGCATCGAGACGAGCGCCGTCAGCAGTCTGTTGACCGCGGCCGCGTCCACTTCGATCGTCCCGTTCTTCCGGGATCGTCCGCCCTTCGCGCGCGTGTTGGTGCTACGCGCCGCCGCGCCAGACTCCACCGTGTCCCTCCAGGATCGACCGTCCACCCGGGCTTTTGCTTCGAGCCTTCCCAGTGTTTCACCCTGCCCGAACCAGGCGATAACAGTTCGGCAGCATCGCACACCCGCTCTCGGCCCGGCCCCCGACAGATTTCACCGGCATCCGGCACCCGCGCACACTGCGAACGTAAGTAACCTGGCATCCGGCTGTCCATCCGTTCCGGCCACCGGAAAGGAAGAACCAGGGCGGCCGCGTGAGCACGAAGGGCAACGGAGGGGCGCTGCGGTGACGCAAGAGGAGGGCACCGGGCGAGGGGAGCCTCCCGTGGACGGGGGCCACACGTCGGCGGCGGACACCGCTGTGCGCACGGGCAGCGATCGGACACCCATGGGGAGACCAGTGATCACCGCGAGGGCTGCGGCCACCTTCGAACCGGTCGGCCGTTCCGTCGCGACGGCCCGCGCCTTCGTCCGCGACACCCTGCAGGGCTGGGGCCTCGCCGACATCATCGACGACGCCGTCGTCCTCACCAGCGAACTGGTCACCAACGCCGTGGTGCACGCGGGCACCTCCGCCGAAGTGCTGTGCCTGCGCGACACCGACGGCGTCCGCATCGAGGTCATCGACCGCTACCCCGAGCGCGAACTCCCCGTCCAGGACCCCTCGGCGGCCATGGGCAGCCCCGACCGCGAGGGCGGCCGCGGCCTGTTGCTGTGCGCGGCGCTCGCCTCACGCTGGGGCGTCGACTACACGGCCGCCGACAAACACGTCTGGTTCCGCCTCGACCTCCCCGACCGCCCCGTCGGCACCCGCGCCGCCGGCCCGGCCCTCCCCGACGCGGCCCTGCCCGTCGCGGACACCCGGGTGCACGTCGCCGTGATCCAGGTCGACCGCGGCGGCACCATCTCCGCCTGGAACGACGACGCACAGGAACTCTTCGGCTACCCCGCGGAACAGGTCGTCGGCAAGCCGCTGACCGACCTCGCCGCCTGGCCGCACACCCCGGGCACCAGCACCGGCATCGCCGAGGCACTCCAGCTCTCCCGCTGGGAGGGCTCCTACGGCATGCGCGGCGTCGACGGCCGCACCCTCCCCGTCTACGGCTCCCACCTGCGGGTACGCGACGGCGACGGCGAACCGTCCACGGTCTGCCTGCTGGTGCGCGACCACGAGCGCGCCGTCCTCCAGTCGCCCACCCGCACCCCGGCGCCCGACAGCGCGGGACGGCGCACGGACGGGAGCGAGCACCCGGCCACGGACCCGTTCGAGGTCTTCATCGGCTCCCCCACCCCGGACGACCTCGACGGCCTGCTCCAGCGCACCGTCGAACGCGCCCGCGACATGCTCGACGGCGACGCCGCGTACCTCCTCCTCGCCACCGACGACGAGACCGAGCTGGAGGTCCGCGCCTCCACCGGCCTGCCCTCCGCGCGGCAGCGCTTCGCCCGCGTCCCCGTCGAGGCCGGCAGCGGGCGGTACGGATCCGCGCGGATGCCCTCCGTGCACGAGGACCTCACCGTCGTCCCCGGCGCCGTCCCGCTCCTCGCGGGCACCGGCATGCGCTCCGTCGTCACCGTCCCGCTCAAGGTCGAGGGCCGCCTCACCGGCTCCGTCGGCGTCGCCACCGAGACCCCGGGGCGCTACACCAACGAGGAAGCCCTCCGGCTCCAGTTCGCCGCCGACCGCATCGCCCTCGCCGTCGAACGGGCCCGCCTCACCGAGCTGGAACGGCTGCGCCGCGGCTCGCTCTCCTTCCTCGTCGAGGCGTCCGACCTGCTCGCCGGCACGCTCGACCGCGACCAGACCCTCGCCCTCATGGCCCAGATGACGGTCCCGACGCTCTCCTCCTGGTGCGCCGTCTACACCGTCGCCGACCAGGGCTCCGACCCGAAGCTCTCCTACGTCCTGCACGAGGACGAGGAACGCATCGACAACCTCAAGGCCCTGCTCTCCAAGGTCGATCCGCCCGAACCGGTCCCCACCCCGGGCGCCCGCGTGTGGACCGCGCCCTCCGACGCGGCGCACTCCGCCGCCCTGCGCACCTCCCTGCGCAGCGTCGTCCTCGGCGAGGAGGACCACCACCTCGCCCCCGGCGGCGCACTGGCCACCGCGGCCGCCGTCGGCGGCGAGACCGTCGTCCTGCCGCTCGTCGCCCGCAACCGCGTCATCGGCATGCTGACGCTCGGCAAGCCCACCGACGAACGCTTCCGCCAGGAGATCCTCGAACTCGCCGAGGACCTCTCCCGACGGGCCGCACTCGCCCTGGACAACGCGCGCCTCTACTCGGAGCGCACCGCCATCAGCCAGTCCCTCCAGCGCAGCCTCCTCCCGCCCGAACTCCCCGACGTACGGGGCGGAGTCGAGGTCGAGGTCATCTACCGCGCCGCGGGCGAAGGCAACGAGGTCGGCGGCGACTTCTACGACCTCTTCGAAATCAGCGAGGGCACCTACGGGTTCGCCATCGGCGACGTCTGCGGCACGGGCCCCGAGGCCGCCGCCGTCACCGGCCTGGCCCGGCACGCGCTGCGCCTGCTCGCCCGCGAGGGCCTCGGCGGCCCCGCCGTCCTCGAACGCCTCAACAGCGCCATCCTCGACGAGGGCACCCGCAGCCGCTTCCTCACGCTGCTCTACGGCGAGATGCGCCCGCAGGACGACGGGAGCGCGGCCCTCAAGGTCGTCTGCGCCGGCCACCCGCTGCCGCTCCGCCTCCGCCAGGACGGCAGCGTCGAGCCGGCGGCCGAACCCCAGCCCCTGCTCGGCGTGATCGACGACCTCGAACTCTACGAACAGGACGTCGTCCTCGACCCCGGGGACGTCCTGCTCTGCGTCACCGACGGCGTCACGGAACGCCGCGAGGGCACCCGCATGCTGGGCGACGACGGCCTCGCCGGCGTCCTCACCACCTGCACGGGCCTCACCGCGGGCGCCGTCGCCGCGCGCATCATGCGCGCCGTCGAACGCTTCGCCAGCGACGCCCCCTCCGACGACATGGCGATCCTCGCGATGCGCGTACCGGAGTGACCGGGGGCGTGTGGCAGCACGGGACAATCCCCACCCGCTGCCACACGCCCCTCGTCGCTTTCCCGCCCGTGCACGGACCCCGGAAACACAAGAAGGCCCCCACCGAATGGTGGGGGCCTTCTCAACTTCCTTGCTCTGAGCCCCAAAGCGGAATCGAACCGCTGACCTTCTCCTTACCATGGAGACGCTCTGCCGACTGAGCTATTGGGGCGTGCGCTGTGCACGACGTAAACTCTACATCATTTTCGGAGCCCCGATGACCACCCCGGACGGGCCTCCGCCGCCCCTCGTCAACGCGCCCTTCCGCGGCCCGGAACCGAGCCGCAGAAGCCCAACCGGCAACGTCAGCAGGCGGGTTCCATCAGCAGGCCGCCCAGGGCGTTGCAGGCGGACACCACACGGTGCAGATCCCGCTTCGACATCGAGGCGTCCACGGGAAGCGCCAGCGTCTCGTCGGCGGCCCTCTCCGCCACCGGGAGCCGCGTCCCGGCCGAGAAACCCGGCAGCCGGTGCACAGGCGCCTTCACGGGGACGTAGCACTCAACTCCGCGCGCCCGCAGGGCTCTCTTGAACGCGTCCCGGTCCGGTCTCCCGTTCCCCGGCACCCGCACCACGTACGCGGAGAACCCGTGCTGCGTCCCCTCGGCCACCTCGGGCTTCACCACACCCGTCAGCCGGCGGTCCAGGTACGCGGCGTGCTGCCGACGGCGTACGGCGTCCACGGTCGCGCACTGCGGCAGCGGCTCGGCCTCCACCACAGCCGCCCCGTGACGTCCGCCGACGGCCCGCAGCCCGTCCAAGTCGGCCGGATGCCCGAAGAGATGGAGCGCGACGACGGCGACGGTCCGCTCCGTCAGCACATCCTCGACCGAGGCCGGATCGATGCAGTAGGTCCACGGATCGATGTCCGCGAAGACAGGCCGGGCCCCGAGCTCACGGACGGCCACCGCGGCCGCCTCTCCTCCGAACGCCGGCAGTACGACGTCGTCTCCGGCACCCACTCCGGCAGCGATGAACTGTGTCGTCCCCATGCCTGTGATGCTGTCCAGGTGATGTGAACAACAGATGACGCAACAAAAAAGGACTGTGGTCCAGGGATTAAATCCCGGACCACAGTCCTCTTTCTCTAAAAGGAGTTCGGCGGCGTCCTACTCTCCCACACGCTCCCGCATGCAGTACCATCGGCGCTGAAAGGCTTAGCTTCCGGGTTCGGAATGTAACCGGGCGT